>NZ_CP107734.1:0-5538418 GCF_045206895.1 Streptomyces sp. NBC_00631 | reverse complement strand
CCTCGGCCGGCAGCAGATGGTCCGGTATCTCCAGGTGCAGCTTGGGATAGGCCCGCTCCTGGTGGAAGCCGTACGTCTGCTCGATCGCGTACACCGTGCCGGGCGCGGCCTCGCGCAGCAGCCGTACCGTGTCCAGCGCGTTCTCCCTCGCCAGGTCGCGCACCTTCACGAAACGGTGGGCACCCGGGCCGCCGTGCAGGTCGACCACGGCCGCGCCGTTGCCGCAGATCGCCAGGCCGTGGCCGTGGACGTGGTCGCTGACCACGTCCATCCAGCGGGCCGGGCGGCCGGTGACGAAGAAGACCTCGACACCCGCCTCCTCGGCGGCGGCCAGCGCGGCGACCGTCCTCGGGGAGACCGACTTGTCGTCGCGCAGCAGGGTGCCGTCGAGATCGGTGGCGATCAGCCGGGGCGGGGTCGCGAAGGCAGGGGTCTCGGGCTGTCGGGTCGCTGAGGTCACCGGGCCATTCTCGCGCATATGCCCGCACGGTCGGGCGGGCGGGCACACAGATGAGACACAGACGACTTCAGAGCGCCACCGCCGCTGCCCTGTTCGGCTGTGCGGTCCAGCCGGGCGGCACGGCTGCGCCGTTCAGGCCAGCTGCGCCAGGGCCTCCATGGCGATCAGCTCGAAGACCTTCTCCTCGGCCGCGAACATCGAGTCAGGGATGGGCCAGTGGATCACCAGCTCGGTGAAGCCCAGCTCCTGGTGACGGCCGGCGAAGTCGACGAACGCGTCCAGGGACTCCAGTGGACGGCCGCGGTCCGGGGTGAACCCGGTGAGCAGGACCTTGTCCAGCTCCGACACGTCCCGGCCGGTCGCCGCGCAGGTCTCGACGAGCTTGCCCAGCTGTCCGCGCAGCGCCTCGAACGACTGCTCGGGCGTGCCGGTCTCGTACAGCTTCGGGTCGCCGGTGGTCACCCACGCCTGGCCGTACCGCGCGGCCAGCTTCAGCCCGCGCGGTCCGGTGGCGGCCACCGCGAACGGCAGCCGGGGCCGCTGCACACAGCCCGGGATGTTGCGCGCCTCGGCGGCCGAGTAGAACTCGCCCTCGTAGGTCACGGCGTCCTCGGTGAGCAGCCGGTCGAGCAGCGCCACGAACTCCGCGAACCGGTCGGCCCGCTCCCGCGGGGCCCACGGCTCCTGGCCCAGCGCGGTGGCGTCGAAGCCGGTGCCTCCGGCGCCGATTCCGAGCGTCACCCGGCCGTCGGAGACGTCGTCGAGAGAGATCAGCTCCTTGGCGAGGGTCACCGGATGCCGGAAGTTCGGCGAGGTGACCAGCGTGCCCAGCCGCATCCGGTCGGTGACGGAGGCGGCGGCGGTCAGCGTCGGTATCGCACCGAACCACGGGTCGTCCCGGAAGCTGCGCCAGGACAGGTGGTCGTACGTGTACGCGGCGTGGAAGCCCAGCTCCTCCGCGCGCGTCCAGGCGGAACGGCCGCCCTCGCTCCAGCGGCGGTACGGGAGGATCACGGTGCTCAGACGCAGACTCATGGGTCCGAGACTAAGGGGACCCACTGCCGGCGGACGAAACGGTCACCGACGGGCGAGGGGACGGTCACCGTACGCGGCTGCTCAGCCAGGGCGTGAGCAGGTGCGCGGCAAGGTGCTCCTTGTAGGTACGGTCCCCGTGCAGCGGCACGATCAGCGAGGCGGCCGGCGGGAAGCGGCGGGCCCGGACATGGGTCAGGCCGCCGAAGACGGAGTGCAGGAAGGCGGGCACGTCCTCGCGCGGGACGTCGTGGAACTCGACGCCCTCGACCGTGATCAGCGCGTCGTCGTCCGGGTAGAGCCGCACGCTGACCTTCGGCAGGCCGCCGAACTCGGCGAACGCCTCGTGCGGCAGCGAACCGTCCGGGTCCGTGGTGACACCGAAGCCCGCCGCGCTGCGCCGCGACGTCCGGTCGGCACCGATGTCGTGCGTGACCTCGATCTCACGTCCGTGCTCGGCGGCGACCGCGCGGAGCGCGCCGACGGCCGCCTCGGTGGTGGGAAGGTGTTCCTGGTGCTCCCGGAACTCCCCGGGCTCGGAATGGTCCATACCACTCATGATGCCGGGTCAGTGCGGATCGGGGAAGCGCAGGTAGCGCGGTGGTACGGCCTGCGTCAGCCACACGCCGTTCGCGCTGATGTGGAAGACGTGCCCGTCCCGGTGCATCGCGCCCGCGTCGACCGACAGCACGACCGGCCGCCCGCGCCGGGCACCGACCCGGGTCGCGGTCTCCCGGTCCGCCGACAGATGCACGTCGTGCCTGTTCATCGGCGTGAGTCCCTCGCTCCGGATCGCGTCCAGGTTCCGTGCGACGGTGCCGTGGTAGAGGTACGGCGGTGGGGTCGCCGGAGGCAGCCCGAGATCGACGTCGATGCTGTGGCCCTGGCTGGCGCGGATCCGGGTGCCTTCGATCGCGAACCGCTGCTTGTCGTTGGCGGCGACGACGTGGTCCAGTTCCTCTCGGGTGACCGGGAAGCCGTGTGCCGTTGCCGCCGCGAGCAGCGTGTCGATCTCCACCCAGCCCGCTTCGTCCAGGCTGAGCCCGATGCGTTCGGGCTGGTGGCGCAGGTGTTTCGAGAGGTACTTCGACACCTTCACGGTGCGCCGCTCGTCCTGTGCTCCTTCTTTGTGTCTCGCGTTCATGCCACCAGCGTGCCGGGCGAGACGCGGATCACGCAGATATTTTTCGCCGCAGGTTTGATCCACAACCAAGTGCGGTTATCCACAAGGAAATTGGCCGAGTTGTGGACAAGTGCTGGGCAATTCGCGGTGGTTCGTCAAGATCGTTAACGAGGCTGTGATCTGGGGTGAGGGCGCCCAAACGCCGTGCTGTCACCTCGCGTTCGGCGGCGACGGCGAGGGACTCCGCGAGGCGGCACGGGCCAACGAGGCGCCTGACGGTGAGAATCGGGTCGGCGGGCAGAGACATCCCACGCGTCTCGTCCGGGGTACTCGGCTGCTCCCCGCGCCGAGTCGCCGGCGCACCTCGCGGGCGGGAACAGGCGTATGGCACGGGTGAGTTCGGCGTCCGCCGTCTGCTGAGTCAGGGGGCGAGAGCGGCGCATGAGCAGACCGCTTCGGTCGCGCCGACGTCGGTGCGGCGGTCTGGGGCGTCGAGATCGCGGGCGAAGACGTGTTCAGAGGCGAACTCCAGGGAGCGGACGGCGATGTGCCTGCGCTGCGTGATCAACTCCCGCCGGTGCTCCGCGATCACGGGGATCGGGACGCCGACCGCGCGCAACTCCGCTGCCACGGCGAGCCGTAGGGGGCTCGGAGCGAGATGAGCCAGGTCCTCGAAGCGTGGTGATGCCGGCCGCGGCTTGGAAGAAGCGCCGGCTGTAGTGTCCCGTCAGGGCGTTGGGAACTGCGCGCTCAGCCCCACGCAGCCGCGGCCGAACAACGACGTCCTACAACCTCGGCTCCACGCGCGCGATTCTCCGCAACACCCCCGGCGCCAGCCGCGACAGCACCCGCGCCCCCCGCGCCTCCGGAGTCACCGGTACCACCGCGCGGTTGTGCTCCACCGCCTCCAGGATCGCCGAAGCGACCTTCTCCGGAGGGTAGTTACGCATGTCGTACAGCCGTGCGGATCGCTTCTGCCGGCGTCGTTGTTCCTCCTCGTCGACCCCGGTGAACCGGGCCGTCGACGTGATGTTGGTGTTGATGAAGCCGGGGCAGATCGCCGTCACCCCGATGCGCTGGGAGGCGAGTTCGGCGCGCAGGCACTCGGACAGCATCAGGACCGCCGCCTTGGAGGTGCTGTAGGCCGGCAGCGCGCGGGAGGGCTGGTACGCGGCGGCCGAGGCGACGTTCACGATGTGGCCGCCCTGAGCGCGCTCCGCCATCCGGGCCCCGAAGAGGCGGCAACCGTGGATCACGCCCCAGAGGTTGACGTCCAGGACCCGCCGCCAGTCCTCCGTCGTCGTCGTGAAGAAGGACCCCGACAGGCCGATGCCCGCGTTGTTGACCAACACGTCCACGACGCCGTACGCACGGTGGACCTTCTCCGCGAGCTTCTCCATGCCCTGCTCGTCGGAGACGTCGGCGGTCTCGGCCCACGCGTCCGCCGCGCCGACCAGCCGGGACAGCTCGGCGGTGCGGGCCGCCGCCTCCGCGTCCCGGTCCACCGCCACCACCCGTGCGCCCGCCTCCGCGAACGCGAACGCCGTCGCCCGCCCGATCCCGCTACCCGCGCCGGTGACCAGGACCAACTGGCCCCCGAACCGCTGGGCATGGCGGTCGGCGCGCTTCGGCTCCGTCTCCCGGCCGTCCTCCACCGACATCACGAACTCCTCGACCCAGGAGGCCACCTGGTCCGGTCGGGTGCGCGGGACCCAGTGCCTGTCGGGCAGGGTGCGGCGGGTGAGCCGCGGCACCCAGCGCTCCAGGTCGTCGTAGAGCCGCTCGGAGAGGAACGCGTCGCCGAGGGGGGTGATGAGCTGCACGGGCGCGTGCGCGTACGCGTCCTCGCGCGGGCGGCGCAGCCGGGCCCGTACGTTGTCGCGGTACAGCCAGGCGCCGTGTGCCGCGTCGGAGGGCAGGGAGGCCGTCGGGTAGTCCCCCGCGGGGAGCTTCTCGGCCCGTCGCAGGATCCCCGGCCAGGCTTTGCCGAGGGGGCCGCGCCAGGCCAGTTCGGGCAGAGCGGGGGTGTGCAGCAGGTACACGTACCAGGACTTGGCGCCCTGGCCGAGGAGCTGGCCCACCCGCCGGGGCGTGGGGCGCCGCACGCGCGCGTTGATCCAGTGCCCGAAGTGGTCCAGGGACGGCCCGGACATCGACGTGAAGGAGGCGATACGGCCCTGAGTCCGCCCCACCGTGACGAACTCCCAGGACTGCACCGAACCCCAGTCGTGGCCGACGAGGTGCACCGGCCGGTCCGGGCTGACCTCGTCGATCACCGCCAGGAAGTCGTCCGTGAGCTTGGCGAGGGTGAAGCCGCCGCGCAGGGGCTTCGGGGCGGTGGAGCGGCCGTGGCCGCGCACGTCGTACAGGACGACGTGGAAGCGGTCGGCGAGGCGGGTCGCGACCTGGGACCACACTTCCTTGCTGTCCGGGTAGCCGTGGACGAGGACGACCGTCGGGGCCGCCGGGTCGCCCAGCTCCGCCACGCACAGCTCGACGCCGCCGGTACGCACCCGCCGCTCGCGCGCGCCTTCGATGTCCGTCACCTGTCCTCCGCCCAGCGCCGCGTGTGCGGCAGATCGTCGTCCAGCCAGAAGGCGCTCTGCTCGGGATCCCGGGAGTCGGTGACCACGAGGATCTCCTCGAACTTGGCGCCCGTGCCCCGGAAGCCGAGATGCGGTTCGACCGCCCACAGGCCCGGCCTGGGCGGGTGGTCGGAGAAGCGGTACGGCGACCACAGGGGCGACCAGCCCTCGCGGTGACCGTGCAGCGCGTCGGCCGCGAGGCCCTTCAGGGACTGGGTGCCGAATCCGAAGAGGTGCGGTGACCAGCGGCGCTGTTTCACCCGGTCCACCTTGTGGGCGATCACACCGAAGGGGTACGCGCGGTGCCGGTTGGCGTAGCCCTGGCGGACCATGAGGCGGTCCACGTCCTCGTAGATCTCGCGCAGCGGGCGCCGCTCGCGCACCTCGCGCAGGATCAGCTCCCGGTGTGCCTCCAGGTCGGCCATCAGCCGGGCCTGCACGGGGTTCGGCCCGAGGGAGCCCGAGTAGCCGACGTCGGCGGTGCGGCCCTCGTACACCGGGGCCAGGTCCAGGATGAACGGCATGCCCGGTGCCAGCCTGCGGTCGGTGGGGAAGAACTGCAGCGGTGTGCGGAAGCCCGTGAACGCCGTGCGGTCACCGAACCAGGCGAAGGGCAGGTGGAACCAGTCCCGCACGCCCCGCGCGCGCAGCCACTCGCGCTGCATCCGGGCCGCCTCGCGTTCGGTGACCCCGGGCTCCAGCCGGGCCGCGACCGCCTGGGCGCACTCGTAGGCGAGCCGCTGGACCCGCCGGAAACCCTGGAGCTCCGTGGCGCGTTCCTTCTTCGATGCCACTGCCGTCGTCATCCGCCCCGTCTCCGTCGACTGCGGTACGTGCCCGTAACTTGACACTGCTGAATGTGACAGTTGTTAGAGGCCACGTCAACAAGGGGTGGTGCGGGCCTGTGGATAACTCTGCGTAGCTCTCAAGGAGGGGGTTCCCCTAGGGTCCCGTAATACTGGAGTCTGAGGAGAAGACGGCTCCGAGGTCTGACGACCGCAGTGGCGCGGGTCACTACCTTCTATGACGTGACTGTGATCGCGACCGAAAGCCTGAGCAAGCGGTTCCCCCGGGTGACCGCGCTCGACCGGCTGTCCGTGGACATCGGACCCGGTGTGACCGGGCTCGTCGGTGCCAACGGCGCCGGCAAGTCCACCCTGATCAAGATCCTGCTGGGTCTGTCCCCCGCGACCGAGGGCAGCGCCGAAGTGCTCGGCCTCGACGTCGCGACCAAGGGCGCCGCCATCCGCGAGCGGGTGGGCTACATGCCGGAGCACGACTGCCTGCCGCCCGACGTCTCGGCCACCGAGTTCGTCGTGCACATGGCCCGGATGTCCGGCCTGCCGCCCGCCGCCGCCCGCGAGCGCACCGCCGACACCCTGCGCCACGTCGGCCTCTACGAGGAGCGGTACCGCCCCATCGGCGGCTACTCGACCGGCATGAAGCAGCGCGTGAAGCTCGCCCAGGCTCTGGTGCACGACCCGCAGCTGGTCTTCCTCGACGAGCCGACCAACGGCCTCGACCCGGTCGGCCGCGACGAGATGCTCGGCCTGATCCGCCGCATCCACACCGACTTCGGCATCTCGGTCCTGGTCACCTCCCACCTGCTCGGTGAACTGGAACGCACCTGCGACCACGTGGTCGTCGTCGACGGCGGGAAGCTGCTGCGCTCCAGCTCCACCACCGACTTCACCCAGTCCACGACCACCCTCGCCATCGAGGTCACCGACAGCGACGAGCACCCGGACGGCACCCGCGCGGTGCGCGACGCGCTCCACGCGCGCGGGGTGGACACGGACAACGAGGGCGGCGGCCTCCCCGGCGCCGGCCACATCCTGCTGCTCACCGCGCAGGGCGAGGAGACGTACGACCTCGTCCGCGACGTCGTCGCCGACCTCGGCCTCGGCCTGGTGCGCATGGAGCAGCGCCGGCACCACATCTCCGAGGTCTTCAGCAGCAGCGACGAGCAGCGGAAGGAGGCTACCGTCCATGGCGGTTGAGCATCCCCTGACCACCCCCGCGGGTGACCAGTCCCGAATCCACGACATCGGCTACCGCGGCTACGACGGCCCACGCCTCGGCCGCGGGTACGCCCGTCTCTCCCTCTACTCGCAGACCCTGCGCGGCTCCTACGGCCTCGGCCGCTCGGTGAAGTCCAAGGTGCTGCCGATGCTGCTCTTCGCGGTGATGTGCGTGCCGGCGGCCATCATGGTCGCCGTCGCCGTCGCCACCAAGGCGCACGACCTGCCGGTGCCCTACACGCGGTACGCGATCATCATGCAGGCGGTCATCAGCCTGTACGTCGCCTCCCAGGCACCCCAGGCCGTCTCCCGCGACCTGCGCTTCAAGACCATCCCGCTGTACTTCTCGCGGCCCATCGAGACCGCCGACTACGTCCAGGCCAAGTTCGCGGCCCTGGCCTCCGCGATGTTCATCCTCACCGGCGCCCCGCTGGTCGTGCTGTACGTGGGCGCCCTGCTCTCCAAGATGGACTTCGCCCACCAGACCAAGGGGTTCGGCCAGGGACTGCTCTCGGCCGCCCTGCTGTCCCTCCTCTTCGCCGGCATCGGCCTGGTCATCGCGGCGGTCACCCCGCGCCGCGGCTTCGGCATCGCCGCCGTGATCGCCGTCCTGACCATCTCCTACGGCGCGGTCTCCACCCTCCAGGCCATCGCCGACTCCCAGGGCAGCACCGGTGCCATCCCGTGGATCGGCCTGTTCTCGCCCGTCACCCTGATCGGCGGCGTGAGCACCGCTCTCCTCGGCGGCACCAACACCTTCCCGGGCGGCGACGGGCCCTCCCATGCCCAGGGCGCGGTGTACCTGCTTGTCATCGTCGGCCTCATCGCCGCCTGCTACGGCCTTCTGCTGCGCCGCTACAAGAAGGTGGGACTGTGACCACGCTCTCCATCGACCACGTCTCCCGCTGGTTCGGCAACGTGGTCGCCGTCAACGACATCACGATGACCATCGGCCCCGGAGTCACCGGCCTCCTCGGCCCCAACGGCGCCGGGAAGTCCACCCTCATCAACATGATGGGCGGCTTCCTGGCCCCCTCCACCGGCACGGTCACCCTCGACGGCCAGCCGACCTGGCGCAACGAGGCCATCTACAAGCACATCGGCATCGTCCCCGAGCGCGAGGCCATGTACGACTTCCTGACCGGCCGCGAATTCGTCGTCGCCAACGCGGAGTTGCACGGCCTCGGCGCCAAGGCCGCCCAGAAGGCCCTCGCCACGGTCGAGATGGAGTACGCGCAGGACCGCAAGATCGCGACGTACTCCAAGGGCATGCGCCAGCGCGTGAAGATGGCGTCCGCACTGGTCCACGAGCCGTCGCTGCTCCTCCTCGACGAGCCCTTCAACGGCATGGACCCGCGCCAGCGCATGCAGCTCATGGAACTGCTGCGGCGCATGGGCGACGAGGGCCGCACGGTCCTGTTCTCCTCCCACATCCTCGAAGAGGTCGAGCAACTCGCCTGGCACATCGAGGTCGTGGTCGCCGGCCGCCACGCGGCCAGCGGCGACTTCCGCAAGATCCGCCGTCTGATGACCGACCGCCCGCACCGCTACCTGGTCCGCTCCAGCGACGACCGCGCCCTCGCGGCCGCGCTGATCGCCGACCCGTCCACGTCGGGCATCGAAGTGGACCTCACGGAGGGCGCGTTGCGCATCCAGGCCGTCGACTTCGGACGCTTCACCGCCCTGCTGCCCAAGGTCGCCCGCGACCACGGCATCCGGCTGCTCACGGTCTCGCCGTCCGACGAGTCCCTCGAATCCGTGTTCTCGTATCTGGTCGCGGCGTAGGAGGCCGAAGATGTACGACCCCACAGTCGCCCGGCTCACCTACCGGGCCCTGCTCGGCCGTCGCCGGGCCCTCATCCTGGGCGCGCTGCCCATGCTGCTGATCGCGATCTCCGTCGTCGTCCGCGGCCTGGCCGGCGCCGACGACCAGACGGCCTCCGACCTGCTCGGCGGCCTCGCTCTCGCGACCATGGTGCCGATCATCGGCGTCATCGCCGGCACGGGTGCGATCGGCCCGGAGATCGACGACGGCTCGGTGGTGTACCTGCTGTCCAAGCCGATCAAACGGCCGACGATCATCTTCACCAAGCTGATCGTGGCGATCGCCGTGACGATGGTCTTCTCGGCCCTGCCGACCCTGATCGCGGGCTTCATCCTCAACGGCAACGGTCAGCAGATCGCCGTCGCCTACACGGTCGCCGCGCTGGTCGCCTCCATCGCCTACGCCGCGCTCTTCCTGCTCCTCGGCACGGTGTCCCGGCACGCCGTGGTCTTCGGGCTCGTCTACGCCCTGGTCTGGGAGGCCCTGTTCGGCTCCCTGGTTCCGGGGGCGCGGACGCTGAGCGTCCAGCAGTGGGCCCTGGCGGTCGCCCACAAGGTGACCGGCGGCGAGCTGGTCACGTCCGACGTGTCGCTGACGACGGGCACGGTGCTGCTGGTCGTGGTGACCGTCCTGGCCACCTGGTACGCCGGCCAGAAGCTGCGCTCGCTGACGCTGGCGGGCGAGGAGTAGACGTCCGCCTTGTTGACGGGGGCTTCATCCGGGTCCGGGCACACTGGGCAAAGGGGATGTTCCGTGGAGAGGAACGGGGATGGCTGAGGACTGGGACGGCGTCGTGCTGAACGAGGACTTCATACGGTCGGCCGAGACCACGGAGCCTTCTGCGCGGGCGCGAATGCTGGCGGCGCGGTGGAAGGCCGCGGGACCGGAGCCTCAGCCGTGGCGGTCGGACGAGGCGCCCGCGGGGTGGTTCTTCAGCAAGGCGCGCCGGCGATGGTGGCGCCGGTAGGTCGTCTTTCGGCCGCGGGCCGGTGGGGGCCGGTCGCGCCCACGCGGCGGAGCCGCATATCGACACAGCCCCGCGCCCCTGAAAGGGCGCGGGCAGTGGGCGCCTCCCAAATAATCGCTGGCGTCCAACTCGGCTCAAAGGCACAGTTGTCGTGTCACCCCACCATCTGGGAGAGGAGCCGGACGATGTCCATGCACGACAGTACGTCCCGCTCCCGTCAGGGCAGCCCACGGCGGATCGCCGTGTAGCTGCCCGGGGCGGCCGCTTCGAGCACGCGATGGTCGCTCTCGCGTGGGCCGCCCACCCGGAGGATTGGCCGAGTGGTAAGGCACTGGCTTGCGCTGTGTTTGATCAAAGCGAGTCACGGTCGGGCCTGGAAAACCCGCGCACGTTCGATCCGTGCATCCTCCGCGAGACGTTGGCACTGAGATTCGGCCGACAGGCAGGGCTGGGGCTGGTCAACAAGGTCCCGGCGCTGCAGCCTGTGCCCACCCTCCCCCACCGCCCTGCGGAAAGACCGCCCACGGCGGTTATCCCAGCAGACGCTCCAACACCACCGCGATCCCGTCCCCCTCGTTGGAAGACGTCACCTCGTCGGCCACCGCGCGCAGCTCCTCATGGGCGTTGGCCATGGCCACCCCCCGAGCCGCCCAGGCGAACATCGGGATGTCGTTCGGCATGTCGCCGAAGGCGATCGTGTCGGCGGACTTGAGGCCCAGCCGGCGCGCGGCCAGGGACAGGCCCGTCGCCTTCGAGAGACCGAGCGGGAGAAGCTCCACGATGCCCTCGCCCGCCATGGCGACGCCCACGAAGCCCCCGGCCGCCTGCCGGGCCGCTTCCGCCAGCTCGTCGTCGGACAGCTCCGGGTGCTGTATGTAGATCTTGTTCAGCGGCGCCGCCCAGAGGTCGGCCGCGTCCGTGAAGGGGGTCGACGGGAGGTGACCCGTCACCGCGTACCCCGGCCCCACCAGCACGTCGCCGTCCAGGCCGTCGCGGCTCGCCGCGAGGTACAGCGGGCCGACCTCCGCCTCGATCTTCGCGAGTGCGACCCCGGCCAGCTGCCGGTCCAGCGTCACGGACGTGAGCAGGCGGTGCGACCCGGCGTCGTACACCTGCGCCCCCTGGCCGCAGACGGCGAGGCCGTCGTAGCCGAGGTCGTCGAGGATGTGCCGGGTCCAGGGGACCGCGCGGCCGGTGACGACGATGTGCGCGGCGCCCGCCGCGGTGGTCGCGGCGAGCGCGTCACGGGTGCGCTGGGAGACCGACTCGTCGGAGCGCAGCAGCGTCCCGTCGAGGTCGGTGGCGATGAGCCCGTAGGGGAAGCTCACCGGGACACCGGCTCCAGGACCTCCCGGCCGCCCAGGTACGGGCGCAGCACCTCGGGCACGTACACCGAACCGTCGGCCTGCTGGTGGTTCTCCAGGATCGCCACGATGGTGCGCGGTACGGCGCACAGCGTGCCGTTGAGCGTGGCCAGCGGCTTGACCTGCTTGCCGTCGCGGACCCGGATCGACAGCCGGCGGGACTGGAACTCGGTGCAGTCCGACGTCGACGTCAGCTCGCGGTACTTGCCCTGCGTCGGGATCCACGCCTCGCAGTCGAACTTGCGGGCGGCCGAGGCGCCGAGGTCACCGGTGGCGACGTCGATCACGCGGAACGGCAGTTCCAGCGAGGTCAGCCACTGCTTCTCCCAGGCCAGCAGACGCTGGTGCTCCGCCTCCGAGTCCTCGGGGGCGACATAGGAGAACATCTCCACCTTGTCGAACTGGTGGACGCGGAAGATGCCCTTGGTGTCCTTGCCGTGCGAACCGGCCTCGCGGCGGAAGCAGGGCGAGAAGCCGGCGTACCGCAGGGGCAGGCGCTCCACGTCGATGATCTCGTCCATGTGGTACGCGGCGAGCGGGACCTCGGAGGTGCCGACCAGGTAGAGGTCGTCCTTGTCGAGGTGGTAGACGTCCTGGGCCGCCTGGCCGAGGAAGCCGGTGCCCGCCATGGACTGCGGGCGGACCAGGGCCGGGGTCAGCATCGGCGTGAAGCCGGCCTCGGTGGCCTGCGCGATCGCCGCGTTGACGAGCGCCAGCTCCAGCAGGGCGCCGACACCGGTCAGGAAGTAGAAGCGGGAGCCGGAGACCTTGGCGCCGCGCTCGACGTCGATCGCGCCGAGGAGCTGGCCCAGCTCCAGGTGGTCCTTGGGTTCGAAGCCCTCGGCGCCGAAGTCGCGGATCGTGCCGTGCGTCTCCAGGGTGACGAAGTCCTCCTCGCCGCCGACGGGGACGTCGGGGTGGACGAGGTTGCCGAGCCTGAGCAGCAGCTCCTGGGTCTCGGCGTCGGCCGCGTCGCGCTCGGCGTCGGCGGTCTTGACGTCGGCGGCGAGCTGGCCGGCCTTCTTCAGCAGCTCGGCCTTCTCGTCACCGGCGGCCTTGGGGATGAGCTTGCCGAGCTGCTTCTGTTCGTTGCGCAGCTCGTCGAAGCGGACGCCGGACGACCTGCGCCGCTCGTCGGCGGAGAGGAGGGCGTCGACGAGCGCGACGTCCTCTCCACGGGCGCGCTGGGACGCGCGCACACGGTCGGGGTCCTCACGGAGCAGGCGAAGGTCAATCACGGAGCCAAGGCTACCGGTGCGGGGTTGCCCCCCACGAATCACTATTCGCATGTGTCCCGAATAGTGGCTTACGTTCCGTTACGGGGCAATTGCCGAGCGTGTCAATAAAAAGCGTCTCACTCCCCGAGACGGGGCAAGTGTGCGGCCCGCGGTTGACTGGATTTCCTTGGGGGGAGCGGGACTTGGGGGTGCCGTTGTCCACAGGGACTCGCACCCTTCCGAGAGTTATCCACAGGGTGTGTGGATGGGGTGTGGACTTCGGAATTGATCACTCCGCAAGCGGCGTGTGAAGAGAGGAATTCCCACCCCAAACCGGGGCAACACCCTCTTTCGAGTGGAAAGGCGTCGCTCCAAAAGATGAACCAAGGGAAACGAGTGGACGAAGGGTGACGTGAGCGGGCGGGGCCGCACCCGTGGCCTGTAGAGCGATTTGTCGACAGACTCATGCGTAGCTGTCGACTTATCCCCAGGTCGAGATCGATGCCTGTGGATAACTCCTGTGGATAACGAAGATAGGAGGGTGTGACCGGCTAGAAGCGGCCGTCCTGGCAGCGCGCCACCCAGTCCGAGGCCGCCACGAACTCCTCGTCCGACGTCCCCAACAGGGTGGGGCCCGTGGCCTCGCCCGGCCTGACGTCCGCCCGCGGGTAGGAGCCGAGGAAACGCACCTGGCGGCAGATCCGCTTCAGCCCCATCAGGGCCTCCGCCACCCGACGGTCGGAGATGTGGCCCTCGGCGTCGATGCAGAAGCAGTAGTTGCCGATGCCGGCACCGGTCGGCCGGGACTGCAGCAGCATGAGGTTGATGCCCCGGGTGGCGAACTCGCCGAGCAGGTCGCGCAGCCCACCGGGATGGTCGTCGTTCTGCCAGAGCACGACCGAGGTCTTGTCCGCGCCGGTCGGGGCGGCCGGCCGGGCCGGGCGGCCCACCAGCACAAACCTGGTCTGCGCGTTCTCCGCGTCGTGGATCTCCGTCTCCAGGGCCTCCAGGCCGTAGCGCGCGGCCGCGAACTCGCCGGCGAAGGCGGCGTCGTAACGGCCCTCCTGGACCAGCCGCGCGCCGTCCGCGTTGGAGGCCGCGGACTCCCAGACGGCCTCCGGGAGGTGGGCCCGCAGCCAGTTGCGGACCTGCGGCTGGGCAGCCGGGTGGGCGGTGACCGTCTTGATGTCGGAGAGCTTGGTGCCCGGCCGGACCAGCAGCGCGAAGGTGATCGACAGCAGCACCTCGCGGTAGATCATCAGCGGCTCGCCCGCGACCAGCTCGTCCAGGGTCGTGGTGATGCCGCCCTCGACGGAGTTCTCGATCGGCACGAACGCGGCCTCGGCCTCGCCGCCCCGCACGGCGTCCAGCGCGGACTGCACGGAGACGTACGGGATCAGCTCCCGGGTCGCGGTCTCCGGGAGGGTGCGCAGGGCGACTTCGGTGAAGGTGCCTTCGGGACCGAGATACGCATAGCTCGCTGGCATGTCCCTCACCCTAACGGGCGCAGGGAGAGGCGGCTCCCTTGTCTCATGGGATCCACTCGACCGGGTGGTTTGAAACCCGGAAACGCACCAATAGTGATCAGAAACCACTCCGGTATCCGGGTATCACCCCTCCAGCAGCCGCTGCCCCACATACTCCCCGGCGGCCGCGCCGCCCGGCACCGCGAACAGGCCGCTCGCCTCGTGCCGGATGTACTGCGACAGCGCGTCCCCGCGGTCCAGCTTCCGCTGCAGCGGCACGAACCCGCGCAGCGGATCCGCCTGCCAGCAGACGAAGAGCAGCCCCGCGTCCGGCGTCCCGTCCGTGTCGATGCCGTCGTGGTACGAGAACGGGCGCCGCAGGATGGCCGCGCCCCCGTTCTGGTCGGGCCGGGTGATCCGGGCATGGGCGTTGATCGGGACGATGTACTCCCCGTCGGCCTTGGCCTTGTCCAGGTCCATCGCCGTCGTCTCGGTGCCCCCGGACAGCGGCGCCCCGTTCGACTTCTTCCGCCCGATCACGTTCTCCTGAGCCGTGAGCGACAGCTTCTCCCAGTCGTCGAGGAGCATGCGGATCCGGCGTACGACGGCATAGGAGCCGTTGGCCATCCATGCCGGGCCGTTCGAACCGCTCGCCGGCACGAAGATCCGCTGGTCGAAGTCCGAGTCCGTCGGCTTGGGATTGCGCGTGCCGTCCAGCTGGCCCATGAGGTTGCGGGCCGTCATGGGATGGGCGGTGGCGCCCGGGGTGCGGTTGAAGCCGTTCATCTGCCAGCGGACCTTCGCCGCACTGCCCGCGTCCTTCTGGATCGCGCGCAGGGCGTGGAAGGCGACGAGGGCGTCGTCGGCGCCGATCTGCACCCACAGGTCGCCGTTGCTGCGCGACTTGTCGAGGTGGTCGGAGGAGAAGTCGGGCAGCGGGTCCAGGGCGGACGGCCGTTGCTTCTCCAGACCGGTACGGCTGAAGAAGCTGTTGCCGAAGCCGAAGGTGACCGTCAGCGACGAGGGCCCCGCGTCCCGGGCCACGTCGGTGTCGTCCTGCGTCATCGGCTCGCCGGCCATCAGCCGCTCGGCCGTCGCCGACCAGCGGCGCAGCAGCGCGGCGGCCTCGGTGCGGCCCGCGCCCGCCGCCAGGTCGAAGGCGACGAGGTGGCCGCGCGCCTGGAGGCCCTCGGTGATGCCTGGCTGATGTTTCCCGTGAAACATCGCGTGGTCGGAGCCCACCGAGCTGAGCGGGGTGGCCTGGGCGGGGGCGGCCGCGTAGCCGACGCCCGCGCCCGCGGCGCCGAGCACGAGTCCGGTGGCCCCGGCGGTGCCGAGCAGCGCGCGCCGGCTGACGCCCCCGGCCGGGGGAGCCTCGGCGGCTGCGGTGCGGGGTTCGGTGAGGGACTGGGACTGTTCGGGCATGGGGCGGTTCAGCCGATCTGCGCGCTCTTGGAGACGGTCACCTGGTCGATGTCGGAGGTCCGCACGGTGACGGAGATCTGCCAGTCGCCGGCCATGGGGATCTGCACCCCGTTCGCGGCCCAGTGCCCGGTGGTGATGTGGTCGGGGGCCACGGGGAGCGGCCCGATCTTCTTGGCTGCGAGGGTGAAGGCGACCTTGACCTCGGGGATGTCGAAGGCACGGCCGTTGGGCCGCTGGACGTAGACGTGCATCTCGTTGCTGCCCACGGTCGCGGGGTCGAGGTCGACGCGGACGACGCCCTTGCCGTCCTTGCCGCCGGTGTCGAAGGACATGTCGAGGGTCAGCGCGCCCGAGGACGAGTTCGACGCCGAGGAGGACGAGGAGGCCGAGGTGGCGGTCTTCGCGTCCTGTTCGGTACGGCCGGGCTCGGTCTGGGTCAGTACGGTCGTGACGGCGAGCAGGACGACGGCGACGCCGGCCTCGGCCAGCACGGAGCGGCGCAGGCCGAAGCGGTGGGGGTCGGCGTCCCGGACGCGCTTCTGCCGGGCGGTGTCCATGGCGGTCCGCTGCCGGGCCAGTTGGGCGGCGCGCTCGGGGTCGTCATCGGCGGACGCGAGCCTGCCGGAGACGCCGGAGACGGCCGTGCCGGCGGCGCTGGAGACGGCCTTGCCGGACGTGGTGGACGCCTCCTTCGTGGCGGCGGACGCCTTGACCGTCTCCTTCTCCTCCTCCATCACCTCTTCCGAGGCCTCTGCCTCTGCATCGGCCTCTGCCTCTGCCTCTGCCTCCGTCCCGGTCTCCGTCACCGAGGCATCCGCGAGCCGTCCCGTCCACCGTCGCGAGATGGACGCGATGCCGACGAGCAGCGCCACGAGCCCGATCTTGACCAGCAGCAGTTCGCCGTACGTCGTGTCGGTGAACGCCGACCAGGAGCCGAGCTGGCGCCAGGACTGGTAGATGCCGGTGGCGACCAGCGCGAGCACCGATCCGAAGGCGACGCGGGAGAAGCGGCGTACCGCGGCGGACTCGACCGGGGCGCCGGCGGGTGCCCGGTAGAGGGCGACCAACAGGGCGGTGAGGCCGCCCAGCCAGGCGGCGACGGCGAGCAGGTGGATGACGTCGACCGGCATCGCGATGCCCGGCTGGAGCCCGGTGGAGGCGTGCTCGGCCATGGCCCAGCTCGCCGCGAGCCCGGCGGCCACGACGGTCCCGCCGATGGCGAGCCCGAAGGTCAGGTCGCGCTTCTCCTCGCCCTCCTCGCGCTTGTCGTAGGCGCCGAAGAGGACGGCGATGAACAGTGCGGCCGCCGCGAGCAGCAGCAGCCGGGAGACCAGGGCCGCGCCGGCCTTGGTCTGCAGGACCTGCCCGAGGAGGTTCAGGTCGAAGATGTCGCCGACGCTGCCGGAGGTCGTGTAGGAGCCGCGCAGGAGCAGCAGCCAGAGGGTGGCGGCGGTGAGCGTCAGCCAGCCACCGACGACAAGGCGTTGCATGGCCCGCACTCCGGAGCCGCGCTGCCAGCAGGCGAGGACGAAGGTGGCGCCACCGACGAGCACGATGTACCCGGCGTAGGACATGTACCGCCCGAAGCCGTACAGCCAGCCGACGACCCCGCCGCCGACGTCCTGGTCACCGACCGAGGCGACGGTCTTCGAAGGCGTTCCCACGGAGAAGGTGAAGGCGCCGGCGACGGGGTGGCTGTCCGCCGAGACGACCTGCCAGGCGACGGTGTACGTGCCCTTGCTCAGCCCGCTCTTGAGCCGCACGCCGTACGTCGTCCCGCTCAGGTCGTCCGGCTTGGCCAGGTCGACCCGTTTGCCCTTGGGGTCGAGGACCCGGATCGAGTTGTCGTTCATCGACACGTTCTCGGAGAACGTGAGCGATACCTGGTCGGGCGCCTTGGTGACCACCACCCCCTGGGAGGGGTCGCTGCCGGTCAGCGCGGCGTGCGCGGAGGCCGGCCCGGCGCCGGCCAACAGCGCGCCGGTGACGGCGAGGAACAGCAGCACCAGGGTGCGCAGGCGGGGGGTGATGGTCCGCGTCAAGGTCGGTCCCTCCCTCAGTGTCCGGTCGACGGGTTGTACGTGGCGGACTTCACCGGCATCTCGACGGTGAGCGGACCGGATTCGGCGAACTTGAGTCTCAAGGTGATCGTGTCGCCCTGGGCCGGGCGGCGCTTCAGCTTCTCGAACATCAGATGGTTGCCGCCGCTTTTGAACACGAGTTGACCATGGGCGGGCACCTCGAAGGCGCTGACCTGCTCCATCGCCCCGCCGTTGGTCTCGTGCATGGTGATCTCACCGGCGGATTCACTGGTGACGGAGGTCAGCTCGTCCTTCGTGCCGCCCCTGTTGGTGATCGTCAGGAATCCGGCGGCCATGTCGGCGGAGACCGGCTGGGGCATGTAGGAGGCGCCGACGGACAGTTCGGCGCGTGAGGAACCCGAAGGATCCGAACCGCCGCAGCCCGCCAGGGCAAGAGCCCCCGTGATCGCTATCCCGGTCACGGCAAGGTGCTTCACGGGTTTCACGGGTTCTCCCCCTTGATCAGCTTGGGGAGGTCCTTGGTGTAGTCGTCGACGGTGGCGTCCTCGCCGTACAGGACGTATCCACCGTTGGTCTTCGGCGAGAACGCGATGACCTGGGTGCCGTGCACCGAGACGACCTTGCCGGTCTTCTTGTCCTTGTGGGTCGGCTCGATGGAGATGCCGAGGGTGCGGGCGCCGGCCTGGATGGTGGCGAAGTCGCCGGTCAGTCCGACGAAGCTCGGGTCGATGCCCTTGAGCCACTTGCCGAGTTCGGACGGGGTGTCGCGGGCCGGGTCGGTGGTCACGAACACCACCCGCAGCTTCGCCTGGTCGGCCTTGGACAGCGCCTTCTTGGCGACCGCGAGGTTGTTCATGGTCAGCGGGCAGACGTCGGGGCAGTGCGTGTAGCCGAAGTAGATCAGCGTCGGCCTGCCCTTGGTCTCCGCACGCAGGTCGTACTTGTCGCCGTGGGTGTCGGTGAGCACCAGGTCCGGCTTCTCGAACGGGGTGTCGAGGATGGTCGCGGCCTTGTTCGAGGTGTCCCCGGCGACCACGGTGACGGGTGACTTCGCGTCGTCGCCGCTGCCGCAGGCGGAGAGGGTCAGGGAGGCGGCGGCGAGCAGCGCGGCCGCGGCGAACGTCTTCTTGCGCATACGAAAATGTCCCAGATGTGAGAGATCCGGCGCGCACCGGGGTCGTACGACGGTCGTGGGAGTACGACAGCCTCGCACGGCCCCCTGTGCGCTACGGACGCGGAACTCAGGCCTCGGTGCCGGTGGTGGGCCGGCGGCGGCCGGCGAGGACGCCGTAGGCGACCCCGGCGGCGCCGACGACGATGCCGACGACGCCGAGGACGCGGGCGGTGGTGTCACTGCCGCCGGCGGAGCCGGAGTCGTCGGAGGCGGTGGTCTCGGTCCTGGCCGAGGTCTCCTCGGCCGTGTCCTCGGCCGTGGCGGACCCGTGGTGGTCGTCGGTGGCGGCGGACAGCGCGAGGACCGGGGCCGGGTTCTCCGGCTCGTCCTGGCCCTCCTGCTGTACCTCGATCCAGCGGACGACCTCCTTGTTGGAGTACGTCTGGACCGCCTTGAAGACCAGTTCGTCGGTGTTCTCGGGCAGGGCGCCCACGGAGAGCGGGAACTTCTGGAAGTAGCCCGGCTCGATGCCCTTGTCCTCGGCGGTCCAGGTGACCTTGGTGACCGCCTGGTCGATCTTCTCGCCGTGCATCTCCAGCGGCTTGGCCAGCTTGGACTTGGTGACCTCGATCTTCCAGCCGGCCATCGGCTGCGGCATCACGGACGCGATCGGATGGTCGGCGGGGAAGTTGACCTCGACCTTGGTGGTCGAGGCGTCGTCCCGCTCGTTGGGGACCTTGAAGTCGATGACCGCGTAACCGCCCTTGGCGGCGGTGCCCTCGGGCTGCACGCTGACATGCGCGAACGCGGGCGAGCAGACGGCCAGTACGGCCGTACCCGTGACGGCGGCGACGGCGGCGATCCGAGAGGCCTTCACGGCGGACACGGCCTTCACGGCGGACACGGCGGACATGGCGGAAGCCTTCATTGCAGGGAGCACTCCACTCCGAGTGAGTTCTGTCGTCGAGGGGCGCGTGGCAGACCGGAGGCCGGAAGCCGACAGGGGAACCGGAAGCGGCCATCGAAAGCACGCGCGCGTGCCGCACGACGATGGCCGGCTCCTCCGGATCCGGGCAGATCCCGGGGAGTGCGCTGGTCGCGTCGTGTCAGGCGGCGAGAACGAGTACGGCGGTGGCCACGGGCGGCCCGCGCCGGATCACGGAGTGCTGGAGCGCGACGGTGCGCGGGGCGGCCGGGATGTCCCAGGTGCTACGACGGCCGCGCGCGGGCGCCTCGGGTACGGACACGAGCCCGGCGCACAGGGCGCACGCCAGCGCGAGCGCCCGGTGCAGGGAACGGACGAGCGCCCCCTCGGCGACCCCGTGCGCCGAATCGGCCGACAGCCGCATCAGCCGCAGCAGCGCCAGGTCGCCCCGGCGCAGCAGCCACCCGGCCACCACGGCCGCGAGGACGTGTCCGAGCAGCATGGGCACGGAGGGCAGCAGCGAGCCGGAGGCCCCGGTGGCGTCCGCGGCGTGGGCAGCCCCGCTCGTGCCGGTGGCGGGCGCGGAGGTGCTGAGATGGGCGTCCACGAGGATCTTGTACGCGTGGGCGGGGCTGATCTGAGCGGCCCCGGCCCCGCACACCAGCCTCGCGGCCCGCTCCACCAGCGAGGCATCGCTCATGGATGTCGACGACATGGACGACATGGACGACATCGATGACATGGACATCGAGCCGCCGGCCAGCACGGAACCGCCGTGCTGGCCCAGCCCGAACAGTGTGTGGAGCACGGTCTGCGCCACCGCGAGCAGAGCCACGATCCCCGGCAGCGAGCGGGCCCGGCCGGTCAGCGGGGCGACGAGCGCCAGGGTGCCCAGGAAGCCCGCGCCGAGTGTCCACAGCGGAACGGTCGCGCAGGAGGCCAGGGTGTGCCCCGCAGCTGCCAGCACGACGCAGAGCGCGGCGAACACAGCGGCCCGCAGGAGCCGCAGTCCGCTTCCGGTGCGCGCCGCGCGCGGGTGGGGGGCAGTCATGGCGCGCTCATCATCGCACTGGACCCCCACCCGCTTGACGCCAGGTCCGGAAGATGCCGTTACGTGCGGAAACGCTGGGCGGCAGAAGGTGATCGAGAGAGAGAACCGAATGATCACCTTGTGCCGAACCACCCGCTCATACACCGAAACCTCCCCCCGCGCATCCCCCGGATGGGCGTTCTCACATGAACGGAGTGCTTACACCCGCGCACGGGTGGCAATAGGTATCGGTATGTCGAGCCGCGGCCAGGAGGCTGGAGCATGAGCATCTGGTGGTCACTCCATCTGCGGCGTGAGGCCGCGAGCGTGCCGCTCGCCCGTCGGTTGCTGATCGGCACGATGGAGACGGCGGGCGTCGACCCCGACATCTCCTACGACCTCTCCGTCGCCCTCAGCGAGGCCTGCGCGAACGCCGTCGAGCACGGCGGGGCGGGCCGTACCTCGGAGGCGTACCGGGTCACCGCCTACCTGGACGGTGAGAAGTGCCGTATCGAGGTGGCCGATTCGGGGCCGGGACTCGGTCCGGGGTTCGCCCGCACCCAGGACCTCAGGCCAGCCCGTCCCGACGCCGAGCACGGGAGAGGCCTCTGTCTCATCAGAGAACTCGCGGATCACGTCCACATCGGCAACAAGCCGGGCCGCGGTGGCACCGTGGTCAGCTTCGACAAGATCCTCAAGTGGAAGAAAGATCCTTCCCTGCTTTCGGCATGACTCTCGCCCCCGCATAACACCCGCGCTAGGGTGCGCGCATGATTCCCAGAAAGATTAAAGAAAGCCTGCTCACCCCAGGTGTGATATTGCGTCCGATTGCCGTCGGCGATGCCAAAGCGCTGTGCACCGCATACGTCGGCAACCGAAGCCATCTCGAACCCTGGGAACCGGTCAGACCCGATTCCTTCTTCACCGTCGAGGGCCAGACCGAGCGCATCGAATGCCTGCTGGGACAGGTCGCCGACGGCCTCATGGCGCCCTGGGTCATGGAGTCGGCCGAAGACGGCCGTATCGTCGGGGCGATCACCCTTTCCGGAATTTCGCTGGGGCCTTTCTGTAGTTCCTACGTCGGCTATTGGGTGGCCGCCGATCAGCAGGGCCGTGGTCTGGCCACCGCCGCTCTGGATCGGGTCTGCGAGATCGCAAGGGATGTCGTGGGACTTCACCGGATCGAGGCGTCCACCCTGATCGAGAACACGACGTCCCAACGCGTGCTGAAGAAATGCGGGTTCGAGACGATCGGTGATGCGCCGCAGTATCTCCACATCAATGGAGAATGGCGGGACAGCCGGTTGTTCCAGCGGATCCTGCACGACCGTGCCCCGGCCCTGTGACCAGCGGCTTCCCGGCTGGTTCAGTTTCCTGGGCGTTCACAGGCCGTTCCCAGCCCCTGCCCATGCCCCTGACAAACGGCGTTCCTAGCTTCGTCGACCATGACGGGAAACCACAAAAACACGTCGATCACCCGCCGCCGTGCCCTCGCGGTCTCCGGCGGCACGGTGGCGGCCGGCGGCCTCGCGGTCGCCGGCTTCCAGTCGGCCTTCGCCGACACGACCGACACCAGCACCGACGCGGAAGCCGCAGCCTCCGCGAGTTCGACCAGTGGCGAGTGCATGACGCTGATGAGCAGCGTCACGGAAGGGCCGTACTACCTCGATGGTGCCTTGGTGCGCAAGGACATCACCGAGGGCAAGGCCGGTGTTCCGCTGACCCTGCGCCTGACCGTCGTGGACGCCACCGACGGCTGCACCCCGGTCAAGGGCGCGGCGGTCGAGATCTGGCACTGCGACGCCTGGGGCTACTACTCCGGCTACACCACCGCCAACCCCGGCGGTTCCGCCCCCGCGGAGAGCGAGGAGGGCGACTCCGCCGACGACAACACCTACCTGCGCGGCTACCAGATCGCCAATGCCAACGGGGTCGTCAAGTTCGAGACGATCTTCCCCGGCTGGTACACCCCCCGCACCTGCCACATCCACGTGAAGGTGCACACGGGCGGCGAGAAGGAGGACGGCACCTACGAGGGCGGCAAGGTCAACTACACCGGCCAGCTGTTCTTCGCCGACGACATCGCCGAGGAGATCTTCACCCTTGAGCCCTACTCGAAGCACACCGGCGACTACACCGTCCTCGCCAAGGACATGGTGTACGACGGCGGAGGCGCCGCCAGCGGTCTGCTCACCCTGAAGGCCGTGCACAAGAAGGACCCTTCGAAGGGCTACAAGGGATCCCTGACCCTGGCCGTCGACCCGGACGCCGAGAGCACGGGTGCCGGCAGCGGTGGCGGCGGTACCCCGCCGAGCGGCGCTCCCACGGGCGCTCCGCCGAGCGACGACCCCAGCGACAGCGCCTCCCCTTCGGCCTCCGCCTCCTCATAAGGTAAGGGACATGACAAGTCGCGAGGACGACGCGCTGGCGCGGGCCGCGGTGGCCGCGCTCACCGGTCAGCTGGCACTGGCCCCCAAGCCGGGCCTGCCCGACCCGCGTGACCTGGACGCCCGCAGTACGCGCCGGGAGCACGACAGTCTGCGCTGGTCGGCCAAGGCGCTGGCGCCCGGCCTCGCGGCGATGGCCGCCTCCGCCCGCCGTACCGGCGAGGCCACGCCGGCGCTGCGGGCGGAACTGGGCGCGATCGGCCGGTGCACCGAGCACTCGGTCGGCCTGGCCGGCGGCGGTCACCGGGGAGCCCTGTGGGCCCTCGGCTTCCTGGTCGCCGCGGTCGCCCTGGAGCCCCGCGCCAAGGCCCGCGAGATCGCCGCGAACGCACGGAAGATCGCCGCGTTCAACGACAAGGGCGCCCCCAAGCGCCCGTCGCGGGGCTCGTCGATCTCCGTCAAGTACGGCGCGGCCGGCGCCCGGGGCGAGGCGAGGGCCGGATTCCCGCACGTACGCAGGGCGTTGGACGCGCTGGCAACGGCCCGCAAGGCCGGGGCCACCGAGAACCAGGCCCGCCTGGACGCCTTACTGACGGTGATGTCCACCCTCCAGGACACCGAACTCCTCTACACGGCGGGCCCGTTGGGCCTGCGTCAGGTGCAGGCAGGGGCGCGGGCAGTACTGGAGGCGGGCGGTACGGCGACGGAGGCGGGTGCGACCGCACTCCGCACCCTGGACGCGGACCTGTACGAAAAGGGCTGGAGCCCGCGAGGCAGTGCGGGCCTGCTGGCCGGCGCACTGTTCTTGGATGCGCTGCCTACAGCGACCCGTTAGGGGCGCGGGGCTGTATTCGATGTGCGGCTACCGCCGCGTGGGCGCGAGCGACCACACACGACCCGCAGACCGACGACTGGCCGGGCACCCCCTTGGTACCCGGCCAGTCGCATCACACGTCAGCCCTTGAGCGAAGCCATCCAGCTCTCGACCTCGTCCGACCGCCGAGGCAGCCCGGCGCTCAGGTTCCGGTTGCCGTCGGCCGTCACCAGGATGTCGTCCTCGATCCGGACGCCGATGCCCCGGTACTCCTCGGGCACGGTCAGGTCGTCGGCCTGGAAGTACAGTCCCGGCTCGACGGTGAGGACCATCCCCGGCTCCAGGACGCCTTCCACATACGTCTCGGTCCGCGCGGCGGCGCAGTCGTGGACGTCGAGGCCGAGCATGTGCCCGGTGCCGTGCAGTGTCCACCGGCGCTGCAGACCCAGCTCCAGCACCCGCTCCACCGGCCCCTGGACGAGCCCCCACTCCACGAGCCGCTCGGCCAGCACCCGCTGCGCGGCATCGTGGAAGTCGCGGTGCTTCGCGCCCGGCTGCACCGCCGCGATCCCGGCTTCCTGGGCGTCGTAGACGGCGTCGTAGATCTTCTTCTGGATCTCGCTGTAGGTGCCGTTGACGGGCAGCGTGCGGGTGACGTCGGCGGTGTAGAGGCTGTGCGTCTCGACGCCGGCGTCGAGCAGGAGCAGGTCGCCGGAGCGGACCGGGCCGTCGTTGCGGACCCAGTGCAGCGTGCAGGCGTGCGGGCCGGCCGCGCAGATGGAGCCGTAGCCGATGTCGTTGCCCTCCACGCGCGCGCGGAGGAAGAACGTGCCCTCGATGTAGCGCTCGCTGGTGGCCTCGGCCTTGTCGAGGACCTTCACGACGTCCTCGAAGCCGCGCACGGTGGAGTCGACGGCCTTCTGCAGCTCGCCGATCTCCCACTCGTCCTTGACCAGCCGCGCCTCGGAGAGGAAGACCCGCAGTTCCTCGTCGCGCTCGGCGGTGACCTTGTCGGTCAGCGCCTCCTGGATGCCGGCGTCGTAGCCGCGGACGACCCGCACCGGGCCGGTGGCCTCGCGCAGCTTGTCGGCCAGCTCGCGGACGTCGGCGGCGGGAATGCCGTACAGAGCCTCGGACTCGGTCAGCGAGTGGCGGCGGCCCACCCACAGCTCGCCCTGCCCGGAGAGCCAGAACTCGCCGTTCTCGCGGTCGGAGCGGGGCAGCAGGTAGACGGTGGCCACATGGCCGTCGTCCTTCGGCTCCAGGACCAGGACGCCGTCCTCGGTCTGGTTGCCGGTCAGGTAGACGTACTCGACCGACGCCCGGAACGGGTAGTCCGTGTCGTTGGAGCGGGTCTTCAGATTGCCGGCCGGGATCACCAGGCGTTCGCCCGGGAAGCGGGCGGACAGCTCGGCACGGCGGCGGGCGGTCTGCCCGGCCTGCTCGATGGGCTTGAGATCGCGCAGCTCCGTGTCGGCCCAGCCGGACTTCATGTTCTCGGCGAGCTCGTCGGACACGCCCGGGTACAGGCTGTTCTTGCGCTGCTTGATCGGCTCTTCCGACTCGGTCTCCGGGGTCTCCGGAGTTTCCGGGGTGAGCTGGTCGGACACGGTCATCCTCCTCGACACTGCAGTGGATCCCGCCCATCGTACGGTCGTACCGAACGGCGTCCCAGGGACTGGGGGACCCGCAGCCGTGTGAGGTGTCTCCGCCTGCGCCTTCCGCCTCTCCTCCTGGCTTTCCTCCCGGCTTCCTTCTGACTGACCGGTCAGTCGAAGCGGGCCGCCAGCAGGACCACGTCCTCCTCGCTGTCGGCCTCGTCCAGGCCGTCCGGCAGCACCGTGCGCAGGACGTGGTCGGCGATCGCCCCGGGGTCGTGGCGCAGCGCGCGCGGGACGCTCGCGGCGGCCGTGTGCAGCCGGGCGAAGGCGCGGTCCATGGGGTCGCCGGTGCGGTGCAGCAGCCCGTCGGTGTACAGCAGAACGGTTTCCCCGGATTCCGCCTCGATCTCCACGCTGGGCGCCTCCCAGCAGGCGAGCATGCCCAGCGGCGCGGACACCGAGGTCTCCGCGAACTCCGTACGGTGCTCCCCGATCAGCAGCGGCGGACTGTGGCCGGCACCGGCGAGGGTGACCTTGCGCAGCGCGGGCTCGCAGTAGGCGAACAGGGCGGTGGCGGAGCGGGCCGGTTCGGTCAGCCGCAGCAGCAGTTCCAGGTCGGAGAGGACCGCGACCGGGTCCTCGCCCTCCATCACGGCGTACGCCCGCAGGGAGGCGCGCAGCCGTCCCATCGCGGCGACCGCGCTCGGCCCGGAACCGGTGACCGAGCCGACGGCGAGGCCGAGGGCGGCGTCCGGCAGCGGCAGCGCGTCGTACCAGTCGCCGCCGCCGCGCGGCCCGGTGCGGTGCCGGGCGGCGAGCTGGACGCCGGCCACCCGGGGCAGCCGGGAGGGGAGCAGCTCCTCGGCGATGGTCGCCATGCACGCGCGCGTGCGCTCGACTTCCAGCAGCCGGACCAGGTGCTCGGCCGCGTACCGGACGTACAGGCCGATGAGATGGCGGCGGCGCTCGTGCGGTTCGGCCGGCTCGTCGTACAGCCAGGTGACCGCGCCCAGGCGGTCGGCCGCGTCGGTGACGAGGGGGAGGGCGTAGCTGGCGGCGTAGCCGAGACGGGTGGCGACCTCGCGGTGGCGCGGGTCGAGGCCCTCCTCGGCGAACAGGTCGGAATGCACGATCTCGGCGGCGCCCCCGCTGTCGTACGGCAGCGGGCCGCGCGGGACGGTCTCCAGGTGGCCGAGGTCCGCACGGCCGAGCCCGAGGCCGAGCGTGGTGTGCGGACCGAGCCCGTCGGCGGGCTCCAGCGCCACGAGACCGCGCCGGGCGCCCACGAGGGCGGCACCGGCGCGCAGCAGTTCCTGGAGGGCCGGCTCCAGCGTGCCGGTCCTGGCGAGCCGTTCGGTCAGTTCATGGAGGGTGGTGAGGTCGGAGACCCAGCCGGCGAGCCGGTCCTGGAGGACGGTGCCGGGTGCCGGTGCGGCCGGGGCCTTGGGCACGGCAGGGGCGACAGGGGCTGCCGGGGCGGGGGGAACCGGCGCGACAGTGTGGGCGGGAGTGGGGACCGTTGAATCGATTCCAGCCACTTTCGGAGGGTGCGGGGCGCTCATCGTGTCCGGCTTTCAGACCTGTGCGTATTGCTCAAAAGCATCGCAAACCCCCATGTCTTTCTGCGCCGCTAGCAGTGTCTCCACATGTACACGCACTCGTGAGGAGATGTCCAGCATTGTCCTGCCGGGATTCCTGGTGTCCGTGGGCCTCTTGGGGTCTCCGTGAGGTGTTCTCCCGGACGGCTTGCACAAAGGCAAAGTTGGCTTAAAACTGACTCGGGCAACGGAGCATTGCGGTCGACTGGCCTTGCTCCACGGAGCGTCACAGCGGTCGTGATGGGTACGTACTCGGAGAAGGCCAGGGGTGGTTGGGGGCCACCCGGAACCTGGCGACGGACCCGGGCGTCTTAACCACCGACGACCGTGCCCCATCCTCCCGTGGCGGCGGCGGAGAGAAACACTCGGAACGGCAAAACGCCAGACTTCGCCACCCCACGCCGTGGCCGTGCTTTTGATAGACGCAGTACGAGCAGTACGACGCAGTTCTTGTGAACGCGGGCGCGGCCTCCGCTCGACCCCCAGGGGGTTCCCCTTGCCCAGGGCAGGGGTGTGATGCGCCAACAGGTACGCACAGTGAAGTGATCGACACATGGTGTGATGTGGTCCACGGTGTTGCCAGCGGTGCAACGGAAAGGAACGAGCGCTCATGCGCGAGATCCTCGGAAGGCGACGCAGGCTCCTGTCCCAGCGGAACGACAAGGGGCCTGATTTTCTCGGCGCGGCCCTGACCTTCGCGACGGAATGGCAGTGGCCCGTACTCCCGGGTGTGGCTCCCGATCCCCAGGGGCGGGCCAGGTGCGCGTGTCCCGACCCGGAGTGCACGGTGCCCGGTGCCCACCCCTTCGACCCCGGCCTGCTCGCCGCCACCACCGACGAGCGCATGGTCCGCTGGTGGTGGGGCAACCGGCCGACGGCCCCGATCGTCCTCGCCACCGGGGCCTCCGGTGGAAAGGCGCCCTGCGCGGTGAGCCTGCCGGCCCTCGCCGCCTCCCGCGCCCTCGCTCTCCTCGACCGCCGCGGCATGCGCCTCGGTCCGGTGGTCGCCGCGCCCACCCGCTGGGCGCTGCTCGTCAAGCCGTACTCCATGGAGCAGTTGGGCGAGCTGCTCTACGCCAAGGACTTCGTCCCCGGTTCGCTCCGCTTCCACGGCGAGGGCGGCTATCTCGCCCTGCCGCCCTCCGAGACCGGCCAGGGCGCCGTCCGCTGGGAGCGGGCCCCGCTGCCCGGCTCGGCCAAGCCCTGGGTGCCCGACGTGGAGGCCGTGGTGGACGCCGTGGTCGACGCCCTCACCCGTACGGGTGTGAGCGCGCCCGAGTTGTAAGGGTGTCGGGCGCGAGAACCCGACTTGCCGCGTCCGCCTGGTTACCCTCCGCACATGAACGTGCGTCTACTCGCCCTCGCGGGCGTCATGGTGTGCGCGGTCGCGCTGCCGCTGGCCGTGGCGTCCGCAGGACAGGTGGGTGAGGCCGCCGTACACCGTGCCCGGCACGACGACGAGAAGCTGCCGGCGCCGGTCCGGTCCCCGCTGGTGCTCGGCCTGGGCCTGGCCACGGCCGCCCGCTGCGGTCCCGAACTCACCTCACCCGACGGCGTCGAGGCGCAGACCTGCGTGATGGCCCAGGGCGCGGACACCTGGGCGCGCACCTACTACCGCAACGCCACCGGGGCGGCCCTGGAGGGCGTGCTCAGCCTCCTGGGTCCTCGCGGCCGCACCGTCCAGACGCACTGCGCCGCGGACGCCGACGACGAGCCCGCCACCTGTGAGACGCCCCGGGAGCGCACCCGGGGCGCGCTGGACGCCTACACGGCCGTCACGGAGTTCGCGGCACGCGGCGGCGACGGACCTCTGCTGCTGCGCTCCGCGAGCAACTCCGGGGACGCCTCGGCGGACAAGGCCGCGGACAAGAGCGCGGGCAACTCCCAGCAGTCAAACGGGAGTTGACGAATCCTGGCGGCCCGTACACCGGGCGCGGGCATGAAAAGGCCCGGTTGCTGGCGACGGGGGATGCACCAGCAACCGGGCTACTGAGACGGTAACAAGAGATCGGCGGTTCGCAAATTCGATCTCGGCTATTCGGACACGTATTTGCTTGCCGTGTAGGGAAGTTGTGACAGGAGTCACCTGGTTCGACGGGCCTGGAGCGGCTGACCGACCGGTCAGCCGCGACCCTGTGCCCGCACTGATCGTCAGCTGAGTGTGACCTGCCGGTTGGTCAGTCCGCCGCGGGCCCGCCGCTCGTCCGCCGTCAGCGGTGCCTCCGAGGCCAGGGCGGTCGCGAGCCGCTCGGCGAACTCGGCCGCCGGCTTCTCGATGTCCTCAGCGCCGACCCCGCTCGGCAGGTCCCAGACCGGCACGGTGAGACCGTGGGCACGGAAGGAACCGACCAGCCGGGTCCCCTCGCCGAGGCTGGACCGGCCCGCTGCGTGCAGCCGCGCGAGAGCGTCCAGAAGCTGCTCCTCGGGATAGGGCATGACCCACCGCAGATGGTTCTTCTCGGGCGTCTCGCACCAGTAGGCGGAGTCGACGCCGGTCAGCCTCACCGTCGGGATGGCCGCCGCGTTGGCCCGCTCCAGGGAGGCGGTCACGTCCGGGGTGGCGTTCTCCGCGTCCTGCACCCAGAACTCGAAGCCGTCGTGCACAACTGGCTCGAACGGGCCCTTCGGGTCGAGCAGGTCCTGCAGCCGCGGGCTGTCGGCGGGGGCGCGGCGGCCCTGCACCGGGGTGCCCGGCTCGGCGGCGAGGGCGCGCTGCAGGGTGTCGGCGAGGTCGCGGCTGATGTCGCCGGACGCCGTGTCGTTCTGCAGGCCGAGCAGGACCGAGCCGTCGTCGCGGCGCAGCGCCGGCCAGGCCATCGGCAGCACCGTGGCAAGCGTGACCGAGGGGACGCCCTCGGGCAGACCGTCCTTCAGGGTCAGCTCGACCGTGGCGGCGGGGACCAGCTCGCGCAGCGCCACCCAGTCGCCCTCACCGGCCAGCCCTTCGAACGGGCGGTGCACCAGCTCGGTCACCGCGTGCGCCGCGGCCCGGCCGTGGCACGCCTTGTAGCGGCGGCCGCTGCCGCAGGGGCAGGGCTCACGGGCACCGACGACCGGAAAGTTCCCATCAGCGCCTTCGGCGCGGGCTCCATCGCCGAGCTGCGGCCGCGTGGCCTTCGTCTGGGGTCGCTTCTTGGCCATCTGGGTGTCTCCCGGTTACGGCTCGTCTCGTACGACGGGAGCCTAGCCGTTCACACCCCGGGGCACGGGAACCTGTGGACGACGGCGCCGACAAGGGGGTACGGCCGCACTCCCGGCCGCACTCCCGGTGGGCGCTTCCAGTGGCGCTTCCTGTGGACGAAATGTCGGCGGAAGTCGCCGGCAGCCGTGGGAATTCCTCCAGGTCGGTCGAAGCCTCAGTCCATCTCGTCGAACGCGTCCGCGAAGTCCAGGCCGGGCAGCTCCGGGACCGGGGGCGTCATGACGCGCGTGGCGAAGGTGTCGCGGCGGTCCCGGGTTTCGGGGTCGTGCACGTCCCTGTGGATCACGACCCAGACCGTCACCTCGCCCCGGGCGTCGTCGCGGACACCCCAGTCGTCGGCCAGGGCCGTGATGATGTTCAGCCCGCGGCCGCCGTGTGCCGTGACCGACGGGGTCATGGGGGCCGGGCGGGTCGGGCCGCCGCCGTCCGTCACCTCGACGACCAGCCGGCCGCGGGTGTCCACCCGCCAGGCGGCCCGGACGTCGCCGTCTCCGGCCAGTGCGTCGCCCAACGGGCGCCCGTGTTTGCAGGCATTGCTCAAAAGTTCGGAAAGGATCAGTACGGCATCGTCGATGACCGATTCCGATAGACCACCCGTGCGCAACTGATCGCGCATGCGGTGTCTCGCCTTACCCACGCCCGCAGGGCCATGGGGTACGGCCATGCTCGACGACGTGGGCACCTCCTGTGCCACCACCAACGCCACCCCCGAGACCTCCTTTGCCCCACGCCACGGTGTGGATGCCCCATTGGCCTGAACCGGAAACCGGCCGATGAATGTCCGGTGACGCACTCGCAACCAACGAATACGTGCCGAACGCGCCGGAGCACTCCCTGTGACGGGCCGTCGTCCTGTCCCCCCGGACAGGGCTTCGGATATGGCTTCGTGTGGCTTGATTTCGATGGTATGGCCGAGAAGTGAGGATGCTGTGAGTGGGCTTTCGGGTCAAGAGGTACGAGGTGTCCTTACTTGACTCTTTATCTGAGCCCTGGTCAGGACAGTTCCGATTTCCCGCCCCTCACCGCCCGAGGCGGCCCAGTACCGCCGCCGGCCGGTTGGTGATGATCGCGTCGATGCCGAGCTCCACACAGAGGTCCACGTCCTCCGGCTCGTTCACCGTCCACACGTGCACCTGGTGGCCGTTCCGCTTCAACCGCTCGACATAGGCCGGGTGATTGCGCACGATCCGCATGGAGGGTCCCGCGATCCGCACGCCGGCCGGCAGTCGCCCGTCGCGCAGCCGGGGCGAGAGGAACTGCAGCAGGTAGACGGTCGGCAGCGTCGGCGAGGCCGCCCGGACCCGGGCCAGCGACCGCGCGGAGAAGCTCATGACCCGCACCGGCGACTCGGCGGGGGTGGCCGGGGCGTCCAGCCCGAACCGCTTGAGCAGGGCCAGCAGCCGCTCCTCGACCTGCCCCGCCCACCGCGTGGGGTGCTTGGTCTCGATCGCCAGCTCCACCCGCCGCCCGGCGTCCGCGACCAGCTCCAGCAGCCGCTCCAGCGTCAGTACGGAGGTGTCCCCGCGGTCCTCCGGCCGGAACTCCCAGTCGGGCTCCTCGTCCCGTCCGCGCCAGGCCGCGCCCTTCTTCCATGCCCCGAAGTCCAGGGCGGCCAGGTCCGCGAGCTCCAGGGCCGAGACCGCGCCCCGCCCGTTGGACGTACGGTTGACGCGTCGGTCGTGGACACACACCAGGTGGCCGTCGGCGGTCAGGCGCACGTCGCACTCCAGGGCGTCGGCGCCGTCCTCGATGGCCTTCTTGTACGCGGCCAGGGTGTGCTCGGGGGCGTCTTCGGAGGCCCCGCGGTGCGCGACGACCTGGATGCGATGCTGTGGTGCGTGGGTCACCGCGACATGGTGCCACCGAGCGGGGGTACCTGGGGTCACCCCGGATGCCGCTAAAGAGAACTTTTGTCAGACAGGCCCTATATAAAGGTTGTCAGTGTACCCACAGCAACGGCTTATGGTGCTCTGACGTCCTGTGGGAAAAGCTGACGGCATACAAAAGCACATGCACAGCCGAATCGCGCCGGACCGACAGCAAGCGTGAAAGAGCGTGACCGAGTGCGACCGAGAAGAAAAGCCGTGGACCGAGGAGAGAAGCTGTGAGCACCGAGAACGAGGGCAACCCGGTACCTCCGGCCCCGTCGGCACCTCCTGTGCCGCCATCGTCTCCCGCTGCCTCGCCGCAGGCGGCCGCGTCCGACGGCGGGGAAGCACCGACCGCCCCGATCCCGCCGACGCCCCAGGGTGCCCCCGGCGCACCTGCCGGTGACCCTTACGGCACCGCTCCGCAGGCTCCCGACAGCTCCTGGCCGCCGCCGCCCCCCGCGACCCCCTCCTACGCGGACCCCGGCGCGGGTGCCGCCCCCGCCTGGGGGTCTTCTTACGATCAGCAGCACCAGCATTACCAGCAGCACCAGCCGTTCCAGCAGCCGCAGCACGCGCCGAAGAAGGGCAGCGGGCGCGGCGGTCTGATCGCCGCCGTCCTGGTGGCCGCGCTGTTCGCGGGCGGTCTCGGCGGCGGCCTCGGCTACACGCTGGCGAAGAACGACGACAGCGGCGGCTCGACGACCATCTCCGCGTCCTCCGACACCGGCGCCACCCAGGTCAAGCGCGCCGCCGGCACCGTCGCGGCGGTCGCCGCCAAGTCGCTGCCCAGCACGGTCACCATCGAGTCCGAGTCGACCAGCGGCGAGGGCGGCACCGGCACCGGCTTCGTCTTCGACAAGCAGGGCCACATCATCACCAACAACCACGTGGTCGCGGACTCCCTCGACGGCGGCAAGCTGACCGCGACGTTCCCGAACGGCAAGAAGTACGACGCCGAGGTCGTCGGCCACGCGCAGGGCTACGACGTCGCGGTCATCAAGCTCAAGAACCCGCCGTCGGACCTGCAGCCGCTCGCCCTGGGCAACTCCGACAACGTGGCCGTCGGCGACGAGACGATCGCGATCGGTGCCCCCTTCGGCCTGTCCAACACGGTCACCACGGGCATCATCAGCGCCAAGAACCGCCCGGTCGCCTCCAGCGACGGCAGCTCCACCAGCAAGGCGTCCTACATGAGCGCCCTGCAGACCGACGCCTCCATCAACCCGGGCAACTCCGGCGGACCGCTGCTCGACTCCGCCGGCGCGGTGATCGGCATCAACTCCGCGATCCAGTCCGCCTCCAGCGGCGGCCTGGGCAGCAGCGGGCAGTCCGGCTCGATCGGCCTCGGCTTCGCCATCCCGATCAACCAGGCCAAGTACGTGGCCCAGCAGCTGATCAAGACCGGCAAGCCGGTCTACGCGAAGATCGGCGCGTCGGTGTCGCTGGAGGACGGCTCTTCCGGCGCCCAGATCACCGACTCCGGTTCGGGCGGTGCCGCCGCGGTGGAGTCCGGCGGCCCCGCGGACAAGGCCGGCCTCAAGCCCGGCGACGTCATCACCAAGCTGGACGACTCGGTCATCGACAGCGGCCCGACCCTGATCGGCGAGATCTGGACCCACAAGCCCGGCGACAAGGTCGAGATCACCTACAAGCGCGGCGGCTCGGAACACACGGTCACCGTCACCCTCGGCTCCCGCGTCGGCGACAACTGACCCGCACACGCCCGCAGGAACCGGTTACTCTGTTCCCCGCGCCGATCTCGGTCGGCGCGGGGTGGGTTGCCCGAGCGGCCTAAGGGAACGGTCTTGAAAACCGTCGTGGCGAGAGTCACCGTGGGTTCAAATCCCACACCCACCGCATGACGCGAACGGCCCCTGACCAGGTATGACGGTCGGGGGCCGTTGGCGTGTCCGCTCCCCGCCGGACACCGCTGTTCCCCCTGGTTTCCCGCTCTATCGGGCACGGAAGGGGCACGGGCGGGACTGCACAGACGATCATGCGAGAGGAGATCGAAACAGTTCCGCGTCGTCTACGGGGTCGTAGATGGCCGCGACGGAGTTGGTGCTGAAGAGGTCGACAGGACTGCCCGCGACACCCGGGCTGATATTGGTAGTGACGTGGGCGTACTCGTCTCCAAAGTCATATCCCCAGGCGATGTTGAAGACGGTTAGCCTCGTGCCATCACCCAGCACCACCTCCGAGGCAAGTCCGTCCCGGTCTTGGAGCACCTTGAGGATCGCCACGTCTTTGGGTGGCTGCTGATCTCCGGTCATCTCAGCATCGTGCCTCACGGGCCTCGTCGTAGGGGCCCTCGCTATCGGGTGATCGGAATCTCGTAGACGATCTCGCAGTGAGCGGCGGGCACGATGATGTCCGCGGTCTCCACGGGCCGTCCCTGGTCGCTGTAGTAGGTCCGCCGGATGTGGGTGACGAGAGCGGCCTTCTGGATGCCGAGGAGCGATGCCTCCTCGGCGGTCGCCTGCCTGGGCTCGGGCTGCTCCACGGCGTGGCTGACGCTGATCCCGATGGCGGCCATGCGGTTCACGACTCCGGTCCCGGCGTGCGGGCCTCCCTCAGGGAGGACGACGAGGGTGCCGGCCGTGAGGTCGTAGGGCTCCCAACTGGTGGACAGCTGCACGGGCCTGCCGTCGGCCAGGAATTCGTACGCGGTCCGCACGCACAGGTCGCCTTCGGCGATGCCCAGCCGTGCGGCGATGTCGGCGGGAGCGGGGACCTTGGCGTCGGTCCGGCTCTCCCAGTCCCCCTGCTTGCCGAGGGCCTTCATGTCCGCGCGGAACGGCGACCCGTGGGGTTGCTCGCGCGCCGAGGACCGGACGACCCGCACGCGTTGCCGGGGCTCGGCGACGTACGTACCCGATCCGGCTCGCCCTTCCAGCACGCCCTGTGAGATCAGCAGTTCCTGCGCCCGGCGGACGACGTTCTCGCCCACGCCGCACTCCTGGCCGATCTGCGCGCGGGAGGGAAGGCGATCCCCTGGCTCCCACACATGCTCCGCGATCCGCCGCCGGAGTTCGTCGGCGATGCGGAGGTAAGGCGGCTGCTCAGACATGTGGAAAATCTAGTCCACTAGCTCTAATCTAGTTAACTAGCTTCACTGAAAGTGATCGCTGGTGACGGAGGCTGCCCTGTGCCCGCTTCGGGAGTTAGCGCGGCGGCCATCGCCGCCCGGCTGTCCGCCGTCGGGCTCCCCACGCGCGTGGAGGAACGCGCCGGCTTCACGTCGGTCGAAGCGGAGTTACCGGAATCGCTCTCCACCGAGTCGTGGAGGGAGGTCCTGGAGGTGGTGGCCGAAGCCGATCGGTTCGGGCTCCACGCCACCAGCCTGAGCGGCCGCACCCTCTGGGCGGTCGTACGCAAAGCGGTCCCCACGGCGGGCGATGCCGGGGGACCGAGCCATCAGCGATAGGAGCTGATTCAGCGTGCTCAACCGTATCCGCCGCGCCGTCGACCGCACCAGGGCGCGGTACGTCCCCAGGGGCAGGCACCGCCGCTGCTTAGCGCCGCCTCGACTGCCAGCTGCCTGTGTTACCTCCGCGCCTGTTGACGGGCCAACGGTCGCTCTGGGAATGGTCTCCGACCGGACGGGCCACCACGGCTTGCTCAGAGGCGAGGACACCCCGCTTGTGCGCCCTTACTTGCTGGCGTGGGAGAAGCGCGTAGGACAGCACTCGGTGGATGTCGTGACCGGTGATGCGTCGGGCGACGTGAGGTCCGTCCTTCTGGGGGTTGGCTGATGCCCCCGCAACAGCAGCCGGGCGACCTGGACGCTTCGGCCGCCCCATACCGCTCAGCTGCCTGCCGCGTCGGAACGCACCACGAGTGCGCGGAGTCCTCTCCGGCTTCGGCACCAGTCGACGTCCCACTGATCTACGAAGCGTGTGACTGCTCGTGCCACTCGACGTCCGCACCATCCGTTCCCGGGGCGTCCCAGTGGTGAGCGCCGGGGACTCTGGTGGTCAGTCGGCATCCAACATCAGTGATCGAGAGGCAGGCGCAGGGATGACGGCACGCAGCGGGCTAAGGCTTCTTCCGTGGGTGGGGCCGGAGGGTAAGCCTTGCTACCTGAACACCGATGACTCGGAAGGCTTCATGTCTCGCCTCGCGGACCACATCGAGTCGATTCAACTCGGTATGGCATCCGAGCTGCTGGAGCAAGCGGCTTCGGTACTGGATGACGGGACTGCGAAAGAGGAGCAGCTGAGCCTCCTCGCCGCACAGTTGGCTGGCGCTTTGCGGGACGTGTTGCGCGTGGCCACAAGTCGTGGACGCTGTCGCGCAGTCGGACAAAATACGAATGCCGACTTCGACCTATAACACCGCGGCGTCGAAGTCCTGTTGCTGACCGAGCACATGGAACCGAAAGCTAGGTGAGACGACCCGCTGGAGACCAAGCCGGTCGTCTTACTGAGCAAATCTTCTGATCCGTAGCTCTACAGAGATCGGTCATTGGAGGTCATACAGGCTGCGGGGAAGGGCTTGGCGGCCGGTGGTGGTCCCTGCCGGTTGCTGGGGTTGCTGTACCTCGTTGCTGTACAGCAGGATCCCGACCGGGGGTGTGGTCATGGAACGGGAACAGCTCGAACGGCTGCTGGGCGGTGGCGACGACACGTCATCGGCCGCTCTGGCTGCACTCCGCGCCGGCGCTTCTTACGTCGTCTGGGACGGAACGACGTCACCCAAGTCGCTCGCGACGGTCTACAGACGCCGACTCCGTCACACCCTTCGGAGGGGCGTCGAGACCTCCGGCTTGGCCCAGGCCGTACAACGCCTCGACCTATACGGTCGACCGGTTCGCCTGGGGCAGATCCGGACTGCCGACGGATCTTGGATCTTCATGCTGTTCCTCGACGAGGACAGCAGCACGCTGGTGGCGTGTACCGGCGTCCGGCAGACCCAACCGGGCCCACCACGACCAGACGCCTGCTGAAGCTTTGCAGCTTTAACACGCTTTCCAACTGTGGTGGTGCCTCGTGAGGCCGCGTCCAGGGGCGTTCACCTGGGTTCATGAGCGGCCCACTCGTGGGCTACGTCCGGCTCTTGGTCTCACCTGAACAGCCGTGAACGGGGCTGAATGAGACGGAAACTGAGACGGATGAACACGCAGGGCTGGGGCGCCCGACCGGCCAGATTGCTGTTCTGACAGCTTCGTTTCCACGAGGATGCTGCCATGCGTGGCACCGACGAAGAGGACGAGCGGCTCAAGTTGATCCGCCGCTACGTCACGCCCGACCGGCGGTACCTCAAACTAGGGGGCGTTCTTCTCGGTATGGGTGGGCGTGACCGTGCCAAGTTCATGCGGAAGCTGGGCCAGGCCGCCGGTGAGATCAGTCCTCGTGAACTGGGCTTGCTGCTCGACGGAGGATGGCGCGAGCGCAAGACGGCAGCTTGGCTGATCGCGGTCGCCGGCCGATCCGAGTTCCGGGACCGTCTGGGCGAACTCCTTCTCGCCAGTGAAGGGCCGTACGCGGGGCAGGCGTACTGTGTCGCCCTGGCTACCTTCGGCACCTCGGCCGACGCAGACCCCCTGGTCGCCTACCTCGACCGCTACCTGCCGCGCCATGACCTCTACTACGACCAGACGGCCGCCCTCGGCGCGCTCTTGTTGCTCGATGCCAAGCTCGGTGCCGACCACGCGGCCCGGTTCCTCACCCCGAACGGACTCTGGCAACAGTGGATCGAAGGGCCGCCCCCGAAAGACCGCGATGCCCACGACAGCTACCGAGAGTTCATCGGCCAGCTCTGCTCTTTCGCTGATGAAAGTGCCGAGCACTGCCAGAAGAGCAGGCACGGTGTGACATTTCGCCGCAGATAGCCACCACACGGCGCCGCTGTCATGACCAGAGGGGAGCATGATGGAGCAGCTTCACAAGCTCGTCGACCGCTACGGCGATTGCGAACAGAAGCCCGTGCGCTTCCGCCCAGGAACGTGGCGCTCACGGCTGGAGCCGCACGACGCGGCGCACGTACTCGACATCGGCGTTGAATGCGCAAACGGACCGAGCGCTGACCGCCTCATCGGCAGAGTAGACCTGACACATCTTCGTGACCGTGTCGGCGACGATCCCGACACCCTGCGTGACCTGTTCGTAGCCGTCATGATCTGGGGTTCGGGCACTACAAATGGACGCGGGCCTCGGTACACCGAAGTGGCCCTGTCCGACGTCCGCATGCCCACGGTCCTCCGGGCCACGCGCGAAGCGGTCCGAGATGGCGACCTGAGCGGGGCCTACCGGCAGTTCGTCCTCAACGGGGTGGGGCGGTCCTTCTTCACCAAGTGGTTCGCGGCGGTCGACGACCGCGACGCCACGTGTGACCGGGCCTTGATCCTCGATGACCGGGTTTTTCGCTCGCTGAACGCCCTTGGGTGGTCCAGTTGGAAGGCGGCCGGCACTCGCCATTGGCCCACCCGATACGCCACCTATGTCAGCTCCATGCACCGCTGGGCCTCGTCGTTGGGAGTCACCGCGGACTAGCTTGAGTGGCTTCTCTTCCATGTGAATGGTCACGTAGACGAGCACTGAGCTTGGGAAGCTCGGGTTTTCGGCTACGGGGTGCTGCGTTGACCTGCTGCGGAGTGGTGTTAGAACTCCAGTCGGACCTGTGGCGAGTCCCGGCTGTTCCCTATGGTTGCCCGCAGGATCTGGTACGCGAATGGCATGGTCTCTTCGCCGTGTACGTCCCACGGCGGAGCTGAGTCCCGGAGTGTTTGGGCCTCAGCCAACGAAAGTCAGCCACGATGGTGGGTCAGTCGACCGCGCCGGCGCGCGTGTGCCTCGCTGCGGTCCGCCGTCGACAACGACATGATCCCGCAGACGCCTTGCCGGGGCGTGAAGTTGCCCAGGATGCCGCAGACCGAACCGCACATACTGACCCCGCTCGAAGCCTCCCGGATCGTCCGGAGCGCGGCCAAGCCGCACGACCTGCTGATCGCGCTCCTCGCCTACGCGGGGCTGCGGGTCGGTGAGGCCTTCGCCCTCCGGCGCGCCGACATCGACGTCTCCGGCGGCCTCGTCCTGGTCGACGAGAACCTGGCCGAAGCCAACGGCACTCTGGTCTTCGACACCCCGAAGTCTCATCAGAAGCGACTTCTCCGCATCGGGCCGTCCCTCGCCAAGCGGCGGGACCGGTACCTGGAGACGCTTCCGGGCGGTGATGACGCGCTCCTCTTCACGACACCCGCCGGCAAGCCCCTGCGCTACAACCAGTGGCGTAAGGCGTACTTCGATCCCGCCGTCGCGGCGGCCGGGCTGGCCGACGTCACCCCGCATGATCTCCGGGCCTCGCACGGCACGTGGGTCGCCGACCGGTACGGCGTCATGACCGCTGCGCACCGACTCGGCCATTCGAACGCGAGCGTCACGACGCGGCACTACGCCCGTCCCGTCGCTGGTCGTGACGACCAGGTCGCCGAGGCGGCCGACTCCTGGCTCAGCGGGCACGACCCCGCCCCTGGGGCACGTAGCGGGCACGACGAGGATGACGACGGCTCCGCGGGGGTGCTCGCACCCGTCTGACCTGCTGGGGAAAGGCGGCCGCCCTTGATCATCGAAAGATCTTGAAAACCGTCGTGGCGAGAGTCACCGTGGGTTCAAATCCCACACCCACCGCAGGTGATGGACGGCCCCTGACCAGGCAAGACGGTCGGGGGCCGTCGGCGTATCGGCTCCTCCTCGGCTGTTGTGGTCTCCCGCCCGGTCGGGCCGGAAGGGGCACGCCGCAGGCGCGGTTTTCGACGGCTGTCGCCCACCGGTCGCCGGGGAGCTCGTAGACGATCTCGCAATGGGCGGCGGGGACGACGACGTCCACGGTCTCGGCGGGCCGCCCCGCACGGCTTGTCGGCATCACGCACGCGGTCAGGATGTACGCCGTCGGACGGGGAAAGCATCGGGCATGCCTTCAGCCGACTGGTACCTGACCGACGACGTCGACGACTTCCTCTCCAGGGCCGGGGACTTCCTGCGCTCGCGTCCGGGCCTCCACGTCATGCAGTTGACGTGGGCCGAGAGGGTGCGGGCGCGGGGCGCGGAGGCGTTCGGCGCCGAGGTCCCCGTCTTCGGCGTCCTTGAGGGGGCCGACGAGGTCCGCGCCACCTTCTACCGCCTCCGGCCCCGCGGTTTCGGCCTCTCCCCCCTCACTCCCGAGCAGGCCGACTCCCTCGCCGCCCGGCTGGCCGCCCTCGGCCACTCCGTCCCCTCGGTCAGCGCGGACCACGGCACGGCCACCGCGTTCGCCGAAGCGTGGCAACGGCGCACCGGCGCGACGCCGAGACTCCGTGACACGCGGTTGCGCCTGTACCGCCTCGGCACGCTCACCCCACCCGACCCGTGGCCGGCCGGCCGGGGCCGTGTTCTGGGCGAGCGGGACCTCGAACAGGCCATGTTCTGGTGCGGTGAGTTCGCCAAGGCCGTCGGGGAGGACGTCACCATCGACGCCGACACGTGGGTCGGCACCCGCTTCGCCGACAAGGGCTACACGCTCTGGGAGACCCCGGACGGCACGCCCGTCTCCGTCGCGGGGCTGAACCCGATGATCGGCGGCCAGATCCAGGTGGACGTCGTCTACACCCCGTCCCACCTCCGCGGCCGCGGCTACGCGGGTGCCGTCACGGCGGAGGTGAGCCGGGCCGCGCTGGCCGCGGGCGCACGGGACGTCGTCCTGTTCGCGGACCTGTCCAACCCGACCAGCAACGCCCTCTACCAGCGCCTCGGGTACACCGGGCTCACCGACTGGGGTGTGTACGACTTCTCAGGTGCGGCGGCTGCGGGGTAGCCGGCCATCCATGGGAGGGCGGGGCCCTCCTTTCAGCAGGCCTCCGCCAGAGCTCAGAGTTCGTGGTCCTGCGCCAGCTCCTCCCAGGCGACCTCCCGCAGCCCTTGGTTCGCGTCGTGTCCCGACGGTGGCTGCGGGGTGGGCTGGAACCAGACGATCGTGAGGGACGAGCGGTGCAGGACCGGATCGGTGTCCGGGGTGACGGGTGTGGATTCGAACGAGCCGATGCAGGCGACCGGCGGGAGCATCTCGACCGGGCCGAAGGGGCCCGCGTGGCCGTCGTCGGGGTGTTCGCGCGGAGGTGGGACCAGATGGGTCGGGGTGTGCGGAAAGGCGGCTGCGGCCGAGGAAAGGAGGCCCTTGACGCGGCGGTCGTTGAGGGCCTGGTGCGGATAGCCCTCCAGTAGCCCGCCGTACGTCGAGGAGAGCCGGAGGTGCGAGAGGCCGATCGGGCGGCCGGAGGCGAGGACGACGTGGGTCAGGGGCATGCGCGGCAGGTTAGGGGGTCTGGCGGCTGAGGGCGTTCGATTTTCAGGGGCGGTGGCCCGTCATACGGGCCGCCGATGCGATCGTCGCGCGGGCCTCGTGTTCCGTCAGGCCGGTGTGGACCGCCGCGTCGATCAGGGGGGCCCGCAGGGCTCGGCCGATGCCGTTCTCGTAGGCGCGGCAGGCCGCCCAGAAGAGGCGGGTGTTGCGCTGGCCCTCGTGGGCGGAGAGCACGAACTGGACCAGGCCCTGGCCGCGGTTGCCGACCGAGGGGTGGGTCGCGGGGTGGGGCGGGCGCGGGGGTGGCAGCAGGAGACGGAGGAGGGACGGGGGGCAGGGGGCGGGGACCAGGTGTTCGGTGCCGGGGGCGGTGGCGTAGACGCCGTGTTCGGTGCGGGAGCCGGGGCCGACGAGGTAGCCGCCGGCGCCCCGGATGTCGATGCCGGGGGCGAGCCGGCCGGCCGAGTTGGGGACGACGGCCTCCGGCGGCCCGGTGAGCCAGAGGTGGCGGCCGCCGCTCGGGGTGAGGACGACGACCGTCGGCGGGATGGTGAACAGGTGCCGCAGGGCCAGTTCGCGCAGGGCGGCCGTGGCGTCCGTGCCGGACTTCACGTCCAGGTCGATGCCGATGAGGCCGTGCGGGGGCAGCCCGCAGGCGATGCCGTAGCCGGTCGCCCAGGGCGCCGCGGCGAACAGCTCGCGGATGCGGGCCGGGTCGGTGGTGGCGTCGTACACCCCGTGGCCGGGACGGCCGCACTCGCCATGGCAGGGCGGCAGCGCGGGTTCCGGTTCGTGGCGGTGCGGGGAGCGCAGGGCCGGGAGTTTGGTCCGGGACAGCGGGATGACTGCCAGGCCGCGCTCGGCGGCTGACAGGGCGTGTGCGAGGGCCAGCGTCGTGGCCTGCCGATCGGTGGTGGCCATGACTCCATGTTCGTACGTGCGTTCGAAAAAGGGAAGAGGGGGCCGGTGTGACACGCCGGGGGACACGCCGAAGGCGGTGGCGTGGTCGCGGATCGCGGCCGGAACGGTTTTTCCCTTGGGGCGCTTGATGGGAGTCGATGTCCTGAGTGGTGACGGCTGGGGCAGAAGTCGACCAAAGATGGTGAAAGGGGTTTATCGACTTGTCATCACGCTTGAGGGGGAATAGCGGCTTCCGGGCTGGTTCGCCGGGGATTCGGTGGGCAACTCTGATCTCGCGACGTCGATGACAACCACCGGGGCGGTCGGCCAACTACCCCGAAAAAAGCATTACTTGACGTACTTCCGGCACAGCCGGGTCTGAGAGGAAACAACATGGCAAGCATCCGTACCGCCCGCGTTCTGGCCGCCGTCTCCGCCCTCCCGCTCGCCGCCGCCCTCTTCGCCGGTGTCGCGGCGGCGGACAACGGTGCGATCGCGGACAACGGATCGAGCGCCAACGTCGGCACGGCGGGCATCATCGGCAGCGGTGTCGGCCACGACAACAACGGCAACTCCTCCACCACCCAGCAGAACGCGGTGGGCAACGGCGCCTCGAACCAGAGCAACACCGCTCAGGTCAAGGGCTCCGCATGGACCGCGATCCAGCAGGGCAACGACAACGTCGCCGTCCACTTCGCCCAGCTGTGGTAAGCCCCGTCTGAGCCCGTGGGGTGTGGTCTGTGGGGATGGGCAGTGCGTCCGCGCGGCGGTGCTTCGGCACCGCCGCGCAGGCGTTTTCCAACCCCGCCGGGCCCTGCCGTCCCTCCCCGCCGGGCCCGGCGCCCCCCGGTCGGGCCCCGCCGCCGACCCCCCTCCGTCGGCCTGTTCGACCTTGACAGTGAGCCGTATCTGACGGACAGTCAGAAACCATGCATCTGGCTCCCACCGAACGCCAGCAACGGCTGCGTGCCGAACTCCGTGCCTACTTCCGGAGCTTGATCCCGACGCCCGCCCCCGAGGACCCCGCCGAACGCCGTGCCCTGCTGCGCCGCATCGGCGCGGACGGCCTGCTCGGCCTCGGCTGGCCCGTCGAGTACGGCGGCCAGGGCCGGGGCGCCGACGAGCAGTTCGTGTTCTTCGACGAGGCGTACCGGGCCGGTGCCCCCGTCTCGATGGTCACCCTGAACACCGTCGGGCCGACGCTGATGAAGTACGGCAGCGCGGAGCAGAAGGCCCGCTTCCTGCCCGGCATCCTCCGCGGCGACCTCGTCTTCGCCATCGGCTACAGCGAACCCTCCGCCGGCACCGACCTGGCCTCGCTGCGCACCCGGGCGGTACGGGACGGCGACGGCTGGCGGATCGACGGGCAGAAGATCTTCACCTCCGGCGCCCAGCACGCCGACTGGATCTGGCTGGCCTGCCGCACCGACCCCGAGGCGCCCAGGCACCGCGGCATCTCGATCCTCCTGGTCCCCACGGACACGGCCGGGTTCTCCTGGACGCCGATCGAGACGGTGGGCGGCCAGGTCACCACGGCGACGTACTACGACGGCGTGCGCGTCCCCGCCGGGAACCTGGTCGGCACCGAGCACGACGGCTGGTCGCTCATCACAAACCAGCTCAACCACGAGCGGGTGGCCCTCGCCGCGACCGGCATGCAGGCCGAGGACTTCTACGCGGCCGCGCTCACCGCCGCCCGCACCCCCGATCCGGTGACCGGGCGGCGCCGTGTTGACGAGCCCTGGGTGCGTTCTCGGCTGGCCGAAGCGCATGCCCGACTGGCGGCGAACCGCCTGCTCAGCTGGCGTCTGGTGGGGGATGCGGGGGCGGGCCGGGTGGCCCCCGCGGAGGCCAGCGGGGTGAAGTTCGCGGGAACGGAATCGGCAGTCGCGACGTATCGCATGTGTCAGGAGATCGTCGGCGAGACGGCATTGGTCCGGTCCGGCTCGCCGGGGGCGTTCGGGGACGGCGAGCTGGAGCGGCTCAACAGGGCGGCGCAGATCAACACGTTCGGGGGCGGGGTGAGCGAGGTGCAGCGGGAGATCGTCGCGACGATGCGGCTCGGGATGCGGAGGACGGGGAGGGGTGGCGACCGTGGCAGTGGCCGGGGGGAGTGACGAGCCGGGGGCGCGGCCTCCGGCGGATGATCTCGGAGCGCGGCTCAAGGTGTACGAGGGGCAGTCGGCGGCCCGTGCCGGCACCGGCAGGGACCCGGTCAACCTGCCCATGATCCGGCACTGGTGCGAGGCGATGGGCGACACCAACCCGGCGTACGAGGGACCGGGCGCCGTCGCCCCGCCCACCATGCTCCAGGCCTGGACGATGGGCGGCCTCTCCGGGCACACCGCCCGCACGGGCGCGTACGACGAGATGCTCGCCCTCCTCGACGAGGCGGGCTGCACCTCGATCGTCGCCACCGACTGCGAGCAGGAGTACCTCAGGGCCCTGCGGCCGGGCGACGAGGTCGCCTTCGACACGGTGATCGAGTCGGTGTCCGGGCGGAAGACCACCAAGCTGGGCACCGGGTACTTCGTCACCACCCGCACGGACGTCCGCGTCGGCCGCGAACTCGTCGGCACCCACCGTTTCCGCGTCCTCAAGTACGCGCCGGGCGGCCGGAAGCGCAAGCCGCCGCGCCCCCGCCCGGTGGTCAACCGGGACAACGCCGGCTTCTGGGAGGGCGTGGCCGAGGAGCGCCTCCTCATCCAGCGGTGCGCGGACTGCGGCACCCTGCGCCACCCCTGGCTGCCGGGCTGCAACGCCTGCGGTTCCCTCGACTGGGACACGGTCGAGTCGTCCGGCGAGGGCACGGTCTGCTCGTACGTCGTGATGCACCACCCGCCCTTCCCGGCCTTCGCCCCGCCGTACGCGGTCGGCCTGATCGAACTGGCCGAGGGCGTGCGGATGGTGAGCAACGTGGTGGGGGTGCCGTACGACAAGGTGCGGATCGGGCTGCCGGTACGGGTGGAGTTCTGCCGGTACGAGGACGAGGGCGGCGTTCTGACCCTGCCGGTCTTCCGGGTCGTGGACCTTCTCGGCGAGGAGGCCTGACATGGACTTCACGCCCACCGAGGCCCAGGCCGAGGCCCGTGACCTGGCCGCCAGGATCTTCGCCGACCTCGCCGGCCATGAGCGGCTGCGGGCCGCCGGCACCGGCAGCGACCCGGAGCTGTGGAAGGCCCTCACCGCGGCCGGCCTGGTGGCCGCGGTGGAGGAGCTGGGGTTGCTGGGGCTGGTGCTGCTTCTCGAAGAACAGGGGCGCACCACGGCCCAGGTGCCCTACGCGGCGAGCTGTGTGTACGGGCAGCTGGCGATCGCCGCGCACGGCACGGTCGAACAGCGGGAGCGGCTGCTGCCGGGGATCGGGGACGGCTCGGTGGTGGTGACCGGCGCGTTTCCGGCACAGCCCGCGGTACGGCCCGCGGCGCACGGCGGGTTGAGCGGCACCGTCCCCGTCGTCCCCTGGCTGCGCGACGCCACGCACGTCCTGGTCGCCGATGCCGGACGGCGGCTGTGGCTGGTCCCGGTCGGCGCGGGCACCGACGTCGAGGAGGTCGAGCTGACCGCGCCCTGGTCGGCGGGGCGGCTCACCCTCGACGAGGCCCCGGCCGAGCCCCTCGGCCCCGCCCCCGGTACCGGCCCCGGCACCGACACCGGCTCCACCCCAGGCACCGACGCCTACGCCGACGTCCTGGCCACCGCCCGCACCGCCTTCGCCGGACTCCAGGCGGGTGTCTGCGCCGGCTCCCTCGCCCGGGCCGTGGCCCACACCAACGCCCGCGAGCAGTTCGGGCGCCCCCTCGCCACCCGGCAGGGCGTCCAGCTCCGTGCCGCCGACGCCCACATGGACACCGAGGCGATACGGGTGACGGCGTACGAGGCGGCCTGGCGGCGGGACACCGGGCTGCCGTACGCCACGCACGCGCTGACCGCGGCCTGGTGGGCGTCCGAGGCCGGGCAGCGGGTCGTGCACACGGGCCAGCATCTGCACGGTGGCGCGGGCGCCGACGTCGACCACCCGGTGCACCGGCACTTCCTGTGGGGCCGGCAACTGGACGCGTATCTGGGCAGTGGCGGCGAAGTACTACAGGAGCTGGGGGAGTTGATCGCGAGTGGGAGTTGAGACGACGCGGCCGGGCGTGGGCACCGAGCTGCCGGCGCTGGAGATCCCGATCACCCGGACGCTGATCGTGGCGGGGGCGATCGCGTCCCGGGACTACCAGGACGTGCACCACGACGCCGAACTGGCCCGCCGCAAGGGCTCGCCGGACATCTTCATGAACATCCTGACGACGAACGGCCTGGTCGGCCGGTACATCACCGACTTCTTCGGCCCCACGGCAGAGCTCCGCAAGGTCGCCATCCGGCTGGGCGCGCCCAACTACCCCGGAGACACGATGGTGCTGACCGGCCGGATCGAGGAGCTGGACGACGAGACCGGCATGGTGACCATCCGCGTGGTCGGCGCCAACAGCATCGGGAACCACGTGACCGGCACGGTGACCGTCGCCCTCACCGAAAGCGCCGAGGACGGGGTCACGGTCACCGACGAGGTGGACTCATGAGCGTGCGGGGCCGGGACTCGCTCGGCGGGCGGGCGGCGATCGTGGGGATCGGGGCGACCGAGTTCTCCAAGGACTCGGGGCGCAGCGAACTGCGGCTGGCGGCGGAGGCGGTGCGGGCCGCGCTGGACGACGCGGGGCTCACTCCGGCGGACGTGGACGGGATGGTGACGTTCACGATGGACACCAGCCCGGAGATCACCGTGGCCCAGGCCTGCGGGATCGGCGAGCTGTCCTTCTTCTCCCGCGTCCACTACGGCGGCGGCGCGGCCTGCGCGACCGTCCAGCAGGCGGCCCTCGCCGTGGCGGCCGGGATCGCCGAGGTGGTGGTCTGCTACCGGGCCTTCAACGAGAGATCGGGCCGCCGCTTCGGCTCGGGCGTGCAGCACCGGGAGCCGTCGGCGGAGGGCGTGGCGCTCGGCTGGGTGCTGCCGTTCGGGCTGCTCACCCCGGCGTCCTGGGTGGCGATGGCGGCGCAGCGCTACCTGCACACGTACGGGCTGACCCCGGAGGCGTTCGGGCACGTGGCGGTGGTGGACCGCGGGTACGCGGCGACGAACCCGGCCGCCTACTTCCACGGCCGCCCCATCACCCTCGCGGACCACGCGGCGTCCCGCTGGATCGTCGAGCCGCTCCGTCTGCTGGACTGCTGCCAGGAGACGGACGGCGGACAGGCCGTCGTCGTCACGTCGGTGGAGCGCGCGCGCGATCTGCCGCGTCCGCCGGCCGTGATCGCGGCGGCCGCGCAGGGCGCCGGCCGGGCCCAGGAGCAGATGACCAGCTTCTACCGGGACGACCTGACCGGACTGCCGGAGATGGGCGTGGTGGCCCGCCAGCTCTGGCGCACCAGCGGACTCGCCCCGGCCGACATCGACGTGGGGATCCTGTACGACCACTTCACCCCGTTCGTGCTGATGCAGCTGGAGGAGTTCGGGTTCTGCGGTCCCGGCGAGGCGGCGGACTTCGTGGCCGAGGCGCGGCTGCCGCTGAACACGCACGGGGGACAGCTCGGTGAGGCGTACCTGCACGGGATGAACGGGGTGGCGGAGGGGGTGCGTCAGTTGCGCGGCACGGCCGTGAACCGGATACCCGGGGCGCACCGGGTCCTGGTGACGGCGGGGACGGGCGTACCGACGTCCGGACTGGTCCTGACCTCGGACAACTGAGGTCTCCTGGCCTCGGAGGGGTGAGGTCGCGACCCCCGTCGTACTCCCCCCTCAGGGGTAAACCCGCAGGAGTTCTGCATCCGTACTCCACCTTCAGGAGGTGTAGGCAGCCCCACCCCTACAACCTGAGGGGGAGTCGGCTTCGGGACCTGCGGCCGATCCGCCGTGACCTCGCTCGCTCATAGCGTGGAGCCATGACCACACCCGTCTGCACCAGCGCTTCGGACGCCGCTGTTTCGGCGAGGCAGACCCGCGCACACACCCGCCCGTATCCGTCGTTCGCGTCGTACGTCAGGGCCCGCCAGCCGGTCCTGCTGCGCACCGCCCGGTCGCTGACCGCGAACCCGAGCGACGCCGAGGACCTTCTCCAGACCGCGCTCGCCAAGACGTACGTGGCCTGGGAGCGGATCGAGGACCACCGGGCGCTCGACGGCTATGTGCGCCGGGCCCTGCTGAACACGCGGACCTCGCAGTGGCGCAAGCGCCGGGTCGACGAGTTCGTCTGCGACGAGATGCCCGAGCCCGAGCCGGTGGGTGGCGAGGACGACCCGGCCGAGCGGCAGGCGCTGCACGACGCGATGTGGCGGGCGATCACGAAACTGCCCGCGCGGCAGCGGGCGATGGTCGTGCTGCGGTACTACGAGGACCTGAGTGAGGTGCAGACGGCCGAGGTGCTCGGGGTGTCGGTGGGCACGGTGAAGTCGGCCGTGTCGCGTGCGCTCGGCAAGCTGCGCGAGGACCCTGAGCTGGACCTCGCGCGATAGCGGCCGGGGCGGCCGGACGGGCTTTGTTGGCTTTCTCCTAGTGACATACCGATTGGTATGTGCGCAGAATCAGCGCAGCCCCTTTACCGCCGAGTAGGCAATGTCGCCCCCCGGGAGGACGCCGTGCTGAGCACCATGCAGGACGTACCGCTGCTGATCTCAAGGATCCTGACCCACGGGTCGAGGATTCACGGCGCGTCACAGGTCACCACCTGGACGGGCGAGGGCGAGCCGCACCGCCGCAGCTTCGCCGGGATCGGCGACCGGGCCGCCCAGCTGGCGCACGCCCTGCGGGACGACCTCGGGGTCCGGGGCGACGACCGTGTGGCCACCCTGATGTGGAACAACGCGGAACACACCGAGGCGTACTTCGCGATTCCCGCCATGGGCGCGGTCCTGCACACCCTCAACCTCCGCCTGCCCGCCGAGCAGCTGGTCTGGATCGTCAACCACGCGGCGGACAAGGTCGTCGTCGTCAACGGCTCGCTGATCCCGATGATCGCGCCGTTGCTGTCCAAGCTGCCGACCGTCGAGCACATCGTGGTCTCCGGTCCGGGCGACCGTTCCCTCCTCGACGGCGCGACCCCGGCCGTGCACGAGTACGAGGAGCTCATCGCCGGCAAGCCGACCGGCTACGACTGGCCGGAGCTCGACGAACGCCGGGCAGCCGCCATGTGCTACACCTCCGGCACCACCGGCGACCCCAAGGGCGTGGTGTACAGCCACCGTTCGATCTACCTGCATTCCATGCAGGTCAACATGGCCCAGTCGATGGGCCTGACCGACCAGGACACCTCCCTGGTCGTCGTACCGCAGTTCCACGTCAATGCCTGGGGCCTGCCGCACGCCACCTTCATGACCGGCGTCAACCTGCTGATGCCGGACCGTTTCCTCCAGCCCGGCCCGCTCGCCGAGATGATCGAGCGCGAGCGCCCCACGCACGCGGCCGCGGTCCCCACCATCTGGCAGGGCCTGCTCGGCGAGCTCACCGCCCGCCCCCGGGACGTCTCCTCCCTCACCCAGGTCACCATCGGCGGCGCCGCCTGCCCGCCCTCGCTCATGACGGCCTTCGACAAGCTGGGCATGCGGGTCTGCCACGCCTGGGGCATGACGGAGACCTCCCCGCTCGGCACCATCGCCCGCCCGCCGGCCCATGTGGTCGGTACGGACGAGGAGTTCGCGTACCGCCTCACGCAGGGCCGTTTCCCCACGTCCGTCGAGGCCCGGCTCAGCGGCCCAGCCGGCGAACGCCTCCCCTGGGACGGCGAGTCGGCGGGCGAGCTGGAGGTGCGCGGCCCCTGGATCGCGGGCGCCTACTACAACGGTCCCGACGCCGAACCCCTTCGCCCCGCCGACAAGTTCAGCGAGGACGGCTGGCTGAAGACCGGTGACGTCGGCACCATCTCCGCCGACGGCTTCCTCACCCTCACCGACCGCGCGAAGGACGTCATCAAGTCCGGCGGTGAGTGGATCTCCTCGGTCGAACTGGAGAACGCGCTGATGTCCCACCCGGACGTCGCCGAAGCCGCGGTCGTGGCCGTACCGGACGAGAAGTGGGGCGAGCGCCCGCTGGCCACGGTCGTCCTGCGTGAGGGCTCCACGGCCACCTTCGAGACCCTGCGCGTCTTCCTCGCCGAGGAAGGCAAGATCGCCAAGTGGCAGCTGCCGGAACGCTGGACGGTGATCGAGTCGGTGCCGAAGACGAGCGTGGGCAAGTTCGACAAGAAGGTCCTCAGGAGGCAGTACGCCGACGGGGAGCTGGACGTCACCAGCCTGTGAGCGACCCGCACTGAGGCGCCCCGTAAGGGGCGCGGGGCGGCAGTCGATCTGCGGCTGCCGCCCCGCGGGCGCGACCAGCCACGGACAACCCGCGGCCGAGGGGCGGCAGTTCCCCGAAGGGCGCTCTCAGTTCGTACCGATCCGGGCCAGCAGATCCACGATCCGGCTCTGCACCTCGTTGCTCGTCGACCGCTCCGCCAGGAACAGCACCGTCTCCCCCGACGCCAGCCTCGGCAGATCCGCCTGATCCACGGCCGCCGTGTAGACGACCAGCGGCGTCCGGTTCAACTGCCCGTTCGCCCGCAGCCAGTCGATGATCCCGGCCTGTCGGCGGTGCACCTGCATCAGGTCCATCACCACCAGGTTCGGCCGCAACTGCCCCGCCAGCGTCACCGCGTCCGCGTCGCTCGCCGCCCGCGCCACCTGCATCCCGCGCCGCTCCAGCGTCGAGGTCAGCGCGAGCGCGATCTCCGCGTGTTCCTCGATCAGCAGCACCCGCGGCGGATGCTGCTCGCTGTCCCTGGGCGCGAGCGCCTTCAGCAGGACGGCGGGATCGGCGCCGTACGCCGCCTCACGCGTCGCCTGTCCCAGCCCCGCCGTGACCATCACCGGCACCTCGGCCGCCACCGCCGCCTGCCGCAGCGACTGCAGCGCGGTCCGCGTGATCGGCCCGGTCAGCGGGTCCACGAACAGCGCCGCCGGGAACGCGGCGATCTGCGCGTCGACCTCGTCACGGGAGTTCACGATCACCGGCCGGTAGCCGCGGTCGCTCAGCGCCTGCTGGGTGGTGACGTCCGGCGCCGGCCACACCAGCAGCCGGCGCGGGTTGTCCAGCGGCTCCGGAGGCAGTTCGTCGTCCATCGGCTGCGGGCGCGGCGGGTCCGCGACCTCGATCGCCCCGCCCGGACCGTCCAGCGGCTCCGGGCCCTCGGCGGCGTTCACGTCCGGTGCGCCTATCGCGTACGACCGTCCGGCGTCGTCGATGGCTCCCGCCAGCCGGGACTGCCCGGCCGGCGACGGCTGCGGCAGCGGCTGGGCGGCGACCGGCTGCTCGGCCTGCGGATGCGGCCGGGCCGACTGCTCGGGCTGCGGCTGTTCGGCACGCGTGCCCGGGTCCGGGGGCGTGCCCAGCTTCCGGCGCCGGCCGTTGCCGCCCGGCTGGTGCGGGGGCGGGGTCGCCGTCGGCTGCTGCACCTGCGCGGCCTGCCGTGAGAACGGCACCCCCTGCCCCAGTGTGCGCACGCTGAACGCCCGGCCCTGCGTGGAGTCCGGGTCGACCGGTACCGCCGGCGGTGCCGGTGCCGGTGCCGGTGCCTGGGCCGGCGTCGCCGTCGCCTCGGCGGGCAACGGCTGGGCGGCACGGGCCGGTTGCGGGGTGGCAGGGGCGTGGTCGGCGCCGGGCCACTGCTGCGGCACGGGGGCGGCCGTCGGCGCGGCCTCCGCCGGAAGCGGAAGCGGCACCGACTGGGCGGGAGCCGGAACGGCCCCCTGCGGCTGCGGCGGTGTCTGCGCCGGTACGGCCGCCGCGCCCGGCAGCGCCTGCGGACCCGGAAGTACGGGCTGGCCCTGCCCCACCGGTCCGGGCTGCTGCCCGCCGGCCGCCTGGGCGACGGGGATACCGGCCGGCGCGACGACCTGTGCCGCCGGGCCGGCCTGCACGGGAATGCTCTGCGGCTGTCCGGGCTGTCCGGGCTGTACCTGCTGCACCGGCTGTCCGGGCGCGGCCGCCTGCGCGGGCACCGTCGGCACAGGCGACCCGTCGGGAACGGCCGGAGTGTGCTCCGCCGCGGGCTGGCCCACGGCCCGCCGCCGACGGCCGGTCGGCGCGTTGGTCGGGTGCGGCTGCGGCGGCGTGTGGTCCTCGGCCTGGTCGTGCGCCACGGCGTCGTGCCGGCCCTCGTCGCCCGCCTCCTCGACGGCCGCGACCGGCTCGGGTGCGCGGTCGGCGTCGGCGGGCGGCAGCGCGAAGACCGGGCGAGGCCCCGCCTGCTGCTGCTCGGCCCGCTCGGCTCGCTCGGCCGCGGCGGCCAGCGCGCGGCGCCGTCGCCCGCCGCTCTGCGCCTCGTCGGCCGCAGGGTCGGAGGGGACCGAGGGCAGCGCGGGCGGCAGCGCCTGACGCTCGTCGGGCTCACGCCGGGCGCGCCGTCCCGACGCCGGTACGGGTACGCCCTGCGGCGGAACGGTGCCACCCAGCCCCGTACCCGAGGCGGCCGCTCCGGCGCCCTGCTCGGCCGCCGTCATCACGGCACCCTCGGAGACCCCCGGGTCACCGTCGGCCGGGCGCCCACGCCGCCGTCCGGTACCGCCGGACGCCGACTCCGCGCTCTCGATGGCGGCGGGCCCGCTCTCCGTGCCGTCCGCCGCCTCGGCGGCACGCCGTCGCCGCCGCCCGGTCGGCGTGACCGGGACCTCGCCCTCGCCGCCGGCCTCGCCGGGCACGTCGCTCTCCAGGAAGGCGTCCACGGAGGACCGCCGGGCCCGCCGCCGTGCACCGGCACCGGTCTCGTCGGCGGCGGCGACCATGGCGATCTCGGTACCGGGCGGCGGGGGCACCGCGCCGGCGCCGCCCCCGATCGGCACCTCCAGCACGAACGCGCTGCCGCTCATCCCCGGCACCTCGTGGGTCTGCAGCACCCCACCGTGGGCCCGTACGATCCCGCGCACGATCGGCTCGTGCACCGGGTCGCCCCCGGCGTACGGCCCGCGCACCTCGATACGGACGACCTCGCCGCGCTGCGCCGCCGCGACCACCACCGTGTTGTCCATGTAGCCGCCCGCCGAGACGGGCGCGTTGCCGGTCGCGTCCACACCGGCCACGTCCGCGATGAGATGCGCGAGCGCGACGGCGAGCCGCTGCGGGTCCACCTCGGCCTCGATGGGCGGCGCGTGCACGGCGAACTGCACCCGCCCGGGCCCGATCAGCTCCACCGCCCCGTCCACGCCCGCGGCGACGACGGCGTCGAGCATGACCTTCGTCCGGGTGATGTCCTCGGTCCCCGCGTCCAGCCGCTGGTACCCGAGCACGTTGTCGATGAGCTGGGTGATCCGCGAGTAACCGGCCGAAAGGTGGTGGAGCACCTGGTTGGCCTCGGGCCACAGCTGCCCGGCGTCGTCGGCGGCGAGCGCGGCCAGTTCCCGGCGCAGCTCGTCGAGGGGGCCGCGCAGTGACTGCGCGAGCAGCGTCAGAAGCTGCTCGTGCCGCCCGGCGAGGGCCTCGTACCGGTCCTTCTCGCGCTCGCCGAGGGCCGCGTACCGGTCCTCGTCGGCCGCCAGTTCCTCGGCGTGCCGTTCGAGCAGCTCCTCCACCTCGGTGACGTGCTTCTGCCGCAGCGCGGTCAGGTCGGAGGCGTGCTCCTCGGAGAGCCGCTCCAGCTCGTCGGCGTGCGCCTTCTCCAGGGCCGCCTTCTCGTCGACGACGGAGTCGTACGGTCGCCGGTCGGTGAACGTCATCACGGCGCCGACCAGCTGGTCGCCGTCGCGCACCGGCGCGGTCGTCAGGTCGACCGGCACCTTCTTGTCGCCCTTGGCCCACAGCACCTGCCCGCGCACCCGGTGCTTGCGACCGGAGCGCAGGGTGTCGGCGAGCGGCGACTCGGCGTACGGGAAGGGCGAGCCGTCGGCGCGCGAGTGCAGCACGAGGTTGTGCAGCTCCTTGCCGCCCAGCTCACCGGCCCGGTAACCCAGTATCTGAGCGGCGGCGGGATTCACGAGGACGATCCGTCCGTCCGTGTCCGTCCCTACGACACCCTCGCTCGCCGCCCGCAGGATCATCTCGGTCTGCCGCTGCGAGCGGGCCAGCTCGGCCTCGGTGTCCACGGTGCCGGTCAGGTCGCGGACGACCAGCATCAGCAGCTCGTCGCCGCTGTAGCCGTAACCGTCGTACGCCTGCTGCCCGTTCTCCAGATTGGCGCTGGTGACCTCGACGGGGAACTCGGTCCCGTCCGTCCGCCGCGCCACCATCCGGGTCGGCTTGGTCCGCCCGCGCGGATCCATGTGGTCGGGCCGCCGCATCGACCCCGGGATCAGCCGTGAGTCGAACTCCGGCAGCAGATCGAGCAGCCCTCGTCCGACCAGCGCGGTACCCGGCGCCTCGAAAGCCTCCAGGGCGATGGTGTTCGCGTTGACGACGGTGCCGTTGGCGTTGACCAGCACCAACGCATCCGGCAGCGCGTCCAGTATGGCTGCGAGGCGAGCAGCGCCTCGGGATGGCCTGCTGCTCACGAGACGCTTCCTCCCTGTTACCGCACCTTGCCGACCGTTCGGGCCATCTTGCCAACCGGCCCGCGACGTGTCACGCGAGGGAGTCTAAAGGCACCGGTTGCGCTCGCGACGCCGGATGAGAGGGAGGTCGCACGACGAAGTGACGGCGAACATGTGACCGACACGCCTCACCTCCGCCATACCTTCGCGAGCCTTTTACGCAAGCGGAGCCGCCCCTCTGAAACGCCTGTGCCGCCCTTGTGCCCCGACGGCACGTGAGGACCCACGGACCTACGGGCCCACGGACCTACGGGACGGGCCCACGGACCTACGGGCCTACGGGCCGAGGTCGGGGAGCAGGGGCACCATCCGGTCCCAGCGCCCGATCTCGCAGCCGTCGCTGCGGTCGTACGTGGCGTCGACCGGGCGGCCGGCCCAGGTCCCGGTGACATGGGCGGTGGCCGGGCCGCCGTAGAGCATGGTGCAGACGCTGCCGGGGGCGACCGGGGCGAAGGTGTCCCGGCCCCAGCGGGTGTTCCGGTCGAGCACCTGGCAGGACCCGTCCACGTCCGGGTGACTGCCGGCGCCGGGGTGACAGGACAGCTCGTACGTCCCGTCCCGCCCGTCTCCGGCGTGGCGCACGGTGACGGTGAGGTGGTCGGCCGCGACGGCGGCGGAGGCGGGCAGGGCGGGGGCGGACCCGAGGACGGCGGCGACGGCCCCGAGGGCGCCCCGCACGGCGAAGTGAGTCATGCCCTGCCCAACGCGTGGCCCGCCCGGATGTTGCGCGACGCCTCATGGCCTCGGGGAAAGGGCTTTGCCCTGTGGCCCGACTGCCTAGTACCGTGGGAGCCGATTGGTGACAGCACGCTCGACTGTGTCATCATCTGCACGCACCACTCGCGCTCACGCGGGCGGCTGTGCGGGAGGCGTCGCCTAGTCCGGTCTATGGCGCCGCACTGCTAATGCGGTTTGGGTCTTAAAGCCCATCGAGGGTTCAAATCCCTCCGCCTCCGCACCTGACTCAGGGAGTCCAACCGTTTCGGTCTGGGCTCCCTGATTCGCGTTCACGCCCTTGCCGCCACGCATCCCACACCGGCACCGCCGCGCCCCCGGGCAGGCGCACAGGCCCTCCCGCCCCCCAGTCGGCCGATCCCCTCCGGAACCCGCCCGATCCGACGTTTCCGCAGCTCACAAGGGGTGCGCCTAACGGATTTCACATGGCGGCGGCAGTCATGTAATGTTCTTCCTGTCGCCGCGAGCGGGCCGAAAGGGTCAGAAGCGAAGGCAGAAAAACAGCAGAACACGCACTCGTAGCTTAACGGATAGAGCATCTGACTACGGATCAGAAGGTTGCAGGTTCGAATCCTGCCGAGTGCACACAGGTGAGAGGCCCCGGAGAGATCCGGGGCCTCTTGCGTTTCGGGTCGTGCGGTGGAGGAGTGTCGGGGTCAGGCTGACGACGGGTGGATGTCGTTCAGGCTGTCGACGATCCTCACCGAGGGCGGATGCGCGGGCGTGGGCACCTGGATGAGGATGGGGACGTAGACCACGTTTCCGTGCCTGTACTCGGCCTTCCATGAATTCCGGTAACACACGATCACGTTCGGACTGCGGTGGGCCGCATAACACTGAAGTGCCGACTCGGCGGGTACGGCCTGCGATTCCTGTGACGGGAGGAGCGCCGTACAGCAGAGGGCCGCGACCACAAGGCTGACGCTCAGAGAGGTTGCGTTGCGCATGCTCGTTCACCTCGCCCCTTTCAGGAAGACTTGTCAGCGTTTTGAGTCGTGGAGTTTGCGGGCGGCTTCCTGCCGGGAGTGGACGCCGAGTTTGGCGAGTACTGCCCCCACGTGGTGCCCGGCGGTCTTGGGCGTGATGTAGAGGCGGGCGGCGATCTCGGCATCCGACAGGCCCTCGTTCAGCAGCTTCAGGACCTCCATCTCCCGGATGGTCAGCCCGTACGGATTGGCCAGGGTGGCCGCCCGCGGGCCACGCCGGACCGGGCGGACACCGCGCGTACGCATCACGGCGCGGGTGCGTGCCACGAGCGGCCGGGCGTCGAGGGCCTCGAAGGCGGCCAGAGCCTGGTGCAGCGCCGGCGCGTCGCCGGACAGACGGGCCAGCGCGGCCTGGTACGGGCAGCCGAGCCCGTCCCACTGGGCCGCGGCGCCCGCCCAGTCGCCGGCCAGTTCCAGCGCGTAGGGTCCGGCCCCGGGCACCTCCGGAGGCGCTCCTCCGACACGGCCGATCCAGCACGCCAGGGGCCCGGACAGCCAGGGATGGCTCCGCTCCGCCAGGGCGTCCAGGCCGCGTTGTGCCTCCGTCCGCGCCAGCTCGTGATCGCCGGTCAGCCAGGCCGCCTCGACCCTGGCCTCCCACCCCAGTCCCGTGTCCAGCAGGCAGTCCGAGTCGACCAGACCCGCCGCCTCCTCCAGCAGCGGCCACGCCCGGGCCTTGCCCTGGCGGGCCCGCACCAGGCCCAGGACGGTCAGGGCCAGGGCCCGGACGACCGGTGGTGAGCTGGGATGGGAGAGGACCTCCTGCGCGGCATCGGCGGCCTGGGCCCACGAGCCCCGGCTCAGCAGCCCCCAGCTGCCCCAGGCCCTCGTGCACAGCAGGTAGGACAGCAGATCGTGGTCGAGGCAATAGGCTTCCGCCCGGTCCACGGCCGCAGCAGTCCGGGCGGCATCGTGTTGCAGCGCGGCGAACCAGCACATGATGAGCGCCAGGAAGCCCGCGTCCTCCGGCAGCGCCTGCGCCATCGCGCTGGACACCGCCTGTTCGCACTCCCCCCAGCCGGACCCCTCGCTCAGCATGTTCGCCGCCGCGGCATGGAAGCGGGCCTGGACGACCACCCCCGCGTCGCCGAACCGCTCGCCCAGAGCGATCGCCTTCTCGGCGTAGGCGGCGGTCACCCGCACATCCTCGTGCTCGTAGCAGGCCAGCTGGCAGAGGTTCAGGTAGGCCCGGGCCAACTCCCGGCTCGGACCAAGCCCTTCGAGCACCCGCACCGCGTCCAGGCCGGTCCGTCCGGCCTCGACGGTCCGCCCGAACGGCCACAGCCAGCACGACAGCCAGCGAAGGTCCTCGCCCTCGCGCAGCCGGTCGCCCAGGACACGGCGCAGCTTCACCGCCTTACGGCGAGAGGCGATCCCCTCGTCCAGCCGGCTGGACAGCAGACAGGCCTGCGAATGGCCCTCCAGCAGGGAGGTCCTTCGGCCGAGCGGCAGCAGGTCGGCGTACCGCAGGGCACGGGCGTACTGGGCGGCCGCCTCCCGGTGCGCGCCCAACGCTGCGGCATGGGCGGCCGCGGCGGGCGCGTACTCCAACACGGCGACCGGATCCCCGGCACCCTCGGCGTGATCGGCCAGCAGCGCCAGATCGTCCGCGACGACCGGGCGGGACCGCATCGCCGTCAGCACCTGCCGGTGTACCCGCAGACGGTAGGCGGCCGGGACGGACTCCAGCACCGCCAGCCGGGTCAGCTCATGGCGGAACTCGGTCACCTGCGCGTCGGTCCGCACGATTCCACCGGCCACGGCTTCGTCGAGTGCCTCCTCCGAGGCCGGCAGCATGCCGGCCAGCAGCGGCAGCGGGACCCGGCGCCCCAGAACCGCCAGCACGTCGACGACCCTGCGCGCCGCGGCCGACAGGCCGGCCAGGCGGCCTGCGGCGGCCTCGCGCACCGTGGCGGGGATGGACTCCCCGGGTGCGGCCAGGATCTCGGTGACGATGAACGGGTTGCCGGCGGAGACGTGGTACAGCTCATCGGCGTCGACGGTGTGTCCGCCGGCCAGCCGGGCCACGGCGCGACGGCTCAACGGGGCCAGGTCGTGGCGGTACACCCACGGATAGCCGGCCAGGGTGCCCAGGAGAGCGGTCACGTCGTGGGTACGGCCGATCTCGTCGTCGCGGTAGGTGGCGACCACCAGCGCGGGAACGCTGGGCAGGCGCCGGGCCAGGTAACGGAGGATGTCCATGGTGGCCTCGTCGGCCCAGTGGACGTCCTCCACGACCAGCAGGCTGGGGTACGAGGTGAGATCGGCGAGCAGGCAGTCGAAGACCTCGTCGGAACGGCAGGTGCCGGCCAGCGCCCCGGTCAGGGCAGTGCGCACCGCCTGGCCCAGGCGCGGGGCCAGGTCCGTCAGAGGGCCCAGGGGGCGGGGCGTGGCCAGCGGGTCGCAGGCGCCGACCAGGATCCTGATCCGGGGATCGGCCAGCTGGGCCAGGCGGTTCACGACGCTGGTCTTGCCGATGCCGGCCTCGCCGCGCACAAGGGCCAGTCGTCCAGGGCCGGTCACTGCTGCCTGTAGGTGACCGGTGAGGTCCTGGAGTACGGCCTCTCGCTCTAGCAGGTCCATCACCAGCCATTTTCCCTCCGCGGCCGGAGCCGCGCAAAAGATCCAGACCGAGCAGGACAGCTCGGCGGATGGGGATGTGGGGGAATTCCGGCCTCAGATGTGGGGTGTGCCGGGTGGAACTTGGGGTGCCCACCCGATGTGCCCCAACTGCGGCAGGAGCATGCTGGCGAAAGAGTTCCGCTACCGGTTTTCCCGGTTTATGCGGCTCAAACCGGCGTCCCCCGGGGCCGACTTCGGAAGAAATTGTCAAGTCCCGGGATTCCGGGGGCCGACGCGACCCACTCGCATCGAAACTCATCGAAAAGGGATCACCATGCTCAAGAAGATCGCAAAGCGTACAGCGGTGCTGACCGCATCGGCTGCTCTGGCCGCGGGAGGCGCGCTGGTCCCCTCCGCCGCCTTCGCGGCCCCGACGCCGACAGTCGCGCACGAGATGGCGCCGAGTGACAACGGCGGCGGGAACAACAACAACAACAACAATAACAACAACGGCGGAGGCGGAAACAACAACAATAACAACAATAACAACAACAGCCACCACAAGGGTGGACACCACAACAACAACAATAACAACAACAACGGCCGAGGCGGGAACAACAACAACAATAACAACAACAACGGTGGCGGCGGGAACAACAACAACAACAATAACAACAACAACGGCGGCGGAGGTGCAAACAACAACAATAACAATAACAACAACGGCGGAGGTGCAAACAACAACAATAACAACAATAACAACGGCGGGGGTGGCGGGAACAACAACAATAACAACAACAACGGCGGAGGCGGGAACAACAACAATAACAACAACAACGGCTGAACTTCACGGCTCGGCGGCCGGTGAGGTGCTGTGCTCACTCGGTCGCCGGGCTGTCGTGCGTTGCCGCTCCCTGTCGGGGCGGCGCCCTCAGTTCTGGTGGCAGTTGATGTTCTGGTTTCCGGTGAGGGTGTTGGTCGACCCGACCTGCCCCTTGGGGTAGCAGATCTGGAAGTTGATGAGCGACTTGCCCAGAAGCGGCAGGCTGCCTGCCGTGCCACCCTGCGCCTGGCTGTCGCCGTTGTTGTTGTTATTGTTATTGTTCGTGCCGCCCCCGTTGTTGTTATTGTTGTTGTTCGGTCCGCCCCCGTTGTTATTGTTATTGTTGTTGTTATTAGTGGTCTGGGCTCCGGTCGAGGCGGGGCCTTGTCCGGCCAGCCCCAGCGAGTAGGGCATCCGCAGGAGAGGGATGTTGCTCAGAATTGACAGGAGACCTCCGTCGCTTTGAGCCTGGGCGCCGCCAGCGCTGAGGAGAATCGCCGCCGTCACGGCAGTGCTGATCGTGGCAAAACGCTTGGCGAGCTTCAATCGACCGACCTTTCGTCGTTCCTGGTGCCGAATCTCGGGCTTTAGTGGACAGGATGACGAACGGTAGGCTTCGAACGATTACTAGGCACGCTGCGTCGTCCCTCTTTTCCCCCGTACAGCCCCAGTGCAGCCCCAGCACAGCCCCAGAACTCCTGTCGCTGTTCGATGGGATGGGGGAAATGGAGGGCTCAGCAGGGCTCCGCCGAGTCGTTCCCGTTGAGTTTCTCCAAGTACTCGTGGGCCAGGGCGGTGGCGCGGGTGAACCAGTCCGTGAGAACGGCGAGTTCGTCGGCGGTGTAGCCGGCGAACAGTTCGGTGAGACGGGCGTAGTGGCCGGCGTAGACCGCCTCGACCCGGGTGACGGCTTCCGGGACCGCGGCCACGCGGACCCGGCGGCGGTCGTCGGGGTCGGGACGGCGGGTGACGTAGCCCGCGCGTTCCAGGCGGTTGAGGATGCCCGTCACCGCGCCCGTCGTCACATGGGCGCGCGCGGCCAGGTCGCCCGCCGTCAGCAGGTCGGCGCCCGCCTCCAGGACGAAGGCGAAGCAGGTGAGGTCCGTGACGTTCACCCCGAGTCGCCGGGCCAGCTCCTGCTGGCCGATCACATGGGCTGCGATGAGGTGGTCCATGGCGGACAGCGCCCGGGCCGGGTCCGCGGGCGGTCGCGACGTGGCGTGGATGGCCGCTCCCGTTTCCTTCGTCGAGATTCCGAGATTCCCTTAGCACGTGAGAGGTATGGGGGGTAAATTTCTCACTCGGTGAGGGATTCTAGTCGCCCTCGCGTCGGACCGGGTGTTTCCGCTGCCTGTGAAGGGGAGACGGGTACGTGAGTCAGCACGACGAAGGCCACACGGTGGCAGGGTGGACCGGTACCGCGATCGCGACCGTCGGCAGCGGTCTGCTGGGACTGGGCGTGTGCACGGTCTCGGTGGCCGCCCTGGTGGCAGGGCTCGCGGTGTGTGCGGTGAGCGTCCTGGTCACCTGGTATCTGCATCTGGCCGGGTGGGGCAAACCGCCGGGGCCGCGGCCCAGGGCGCAGTGGCCCCTCCGGGCGCGGGACACCGGCGCCCGTGACGGCCACCCCGGGTGCGTCTCGTGCCGGCTGGCGGGCCGGGGGCGGCGTACCGCTTCGGCGCTCCGGCCGGTGTCGCCCGCCGGCGGGGCGGAGCCGGTGGCCGCGCGGCCGGTGGCCACGGAGGCGGCGTCCGCGGAGGCCGGCGGCTGAGCGGGCGGGCCTGCCCCAGGACCTCCCGTCCTTCCTGAGCGCAGCTCCTCCGGGCCGGCCGCGCCGGGCCGTTGTCAGTGCCGCCCTCTACGCTCGCGAGTGATGGCACAGATGTGGAAATGCTCGGGGCTGCGCTGGTCGGACGGCGGGCCCGTGCTGGTGTGGAGCGGTGGGCGGCGCAGTCCGCTGGTCCGGGGGAAGCGGGTGGCCTTCGGGGTCGTGGGAGAGGGGGTGCGGGAGTGCGTGGGGGCGCGCGGGCACGCCTGCCCGACGCGGGCGCGCGTGTCGGGGCGGAGTACCGGCGCCCGGTGCGAGGAGTGTGCGCGGCTGGACCGGACGCACTCCGTGGCCGCCGACACCTTCGCCGACGATCCCCGGCCGTACCACGTGTATCTGGCGTGGTTCGGGCCGGGAATGGTGAAGGTGGGGATCACGGCCGTCGAGCGGGGGCCGGCCCGGTTGTTGGAGCAGGGGGCCGTGTGCTTCAGCTGGCTCGGCGCCGGGCCGCTGATGGCCGCCCGGCGGGCCGAGGAACTGCTGCGGGCCGCGCTCCGGGTGCCGGACCGGATCCCGTACGGCCACAAGCGCGTCGTACGCGCCCTGCTGCCGGTGACCCGGGCCGAGCGGGCGGCCGAGATCACGGAACTGCACGCGCTTGCTCTCGCGCTCGGCGGCTGGCCCGAGTCGCTCCTCCCGGAGCCCTGCCAAGTCGTCGATCACATGCGGGTGTTCGGCCTGGACGGCGTGTCCGCCGCCGTCGGCGAGGTGGCCGAACTGGTGCCGGGCGGCCTGGTGAGCGGTGAGCTGGCCGCGGCGGCCGGGCCGGATCTGCATCTCGCCACCGGGCGCGGGGTGGTCGTCCTTGACACGCGGTTGCTGCCGGGGTGGGAGCTGACTGCTGCCGGGGCGCGGGAGGAAGACCGACTGCGGGTGCCGGTAAGGGAGTTCGAAGCTCCCCAGGACGGGCTCTTCTGAGCGTCGACGGTCCGGCGAAGTCCTCGGCGCGCGGGACCCGTTCCGGGTGGGTACGCTCTCATCACCGGTTCATCGGCACTTCATCAGCGGGCGGAAGCGCGGCCCGGAAGGACATGATCCGCACAGCTCGGCACGAGCGTGGTCACGAGTTCATGCACCCCTGATGGGATTCCCAGGCGTTCCCTGAGAGGCGCCTGTGTGTTTCTTAGGGAAATCACAGATTAGTGAAAGCGTGTTCTCAGAGGACCCCGACAAGGTGTCCACCATGACCACGACCTCGCCCCAGGGGCGCACCGAACTGCTGAGGCCGGACGGGAGCCCCGTCCGAGTGCTTGTGGTGGACGACGAGCTGTCGATCACCGAACTCCTTTCCATGGCCCTCCGTTACGAGGGCTGGCAGATCCGGAGTGCGGGTGACGGCCAGGGTGCGATACAGACCGCGCGGGAGTTCCGCCCCGACGCCGTCGTCCTCGACATGATGCTGCCCGACATGGACGGCCTCACCGTGCTGGGGCGCCTGCGGCGCGAGCTGCCGGACGTGCCGGTGCTCTTCCTGACCGCGAAGGACGCGGTCGAGGACCGGATCGCGGGTCTCACCGCCGGCGGCGACGACTACGTCACCAAGCCCTTCAGCCTCGAAGAGGTCGTGGCCCGGCTGCGCGGGCTGATCCGCCGCTCCGGTGCCGCCGACCGGCGGTCCGACTCGGTGCTCGTCGTCGGTGACCTCACCCTGGACGAGGACAGCCACGAGGTCTCGCGGGGCGGGGATTCGATCCACCTCACGGCCACCGAGTTCGAGCTGCTGCGCTTCCTGATGCGCAACCCGCGGCGCGTGCTCAGCAAGGCCCAGATACTCGACCGGGTCTGGTCGTACGACTTCGGCGGGCAGGCCAACGTGGTCGAGCTCTACATCTCGTATCTGCGACGGAAGATCGACGCCGGCCGGGAGCCGATGATCCACACCCGGCGTGGCGCCGGCTATCTGATCAAGCCAGCCGCCTCATGAGCGGGCGACGACGGCCGCGTACGCAGAAGCGACGAGCGGGAAAGCCGCGCACCCTGCGGACTCGGCTCGTCGTCGTCTCCGTGACGCTGATCGCCGTGGTCTGCGCGGTGATCGGGACCGTCACCACGCTCGTGCTGCGCGACCATCTGTACGGGCAGTTGGAAGGCAAACTGGGTGAGGTCGCGGCGCGCGTGGCGCCTCGCGACTTCGGCGGCCCGCTCGGCGACCGGCCCAGCAGTAACGGCACCGGGACCGGCTCGACCACTGGCCGCACCGGGACCGGCTCTACCACCGGCAGCACCGGGCCGAATCAGCAGCAGAACGCCGACGGCACGACCGACCTCTCCAAATTCGTGACGGGCCCGCAGCCGGACGGCACCATCGCGGCCACGGTCCAGAACGGCAGCGTCACCGACTCCGAGCGGGGCGTGAAGTCCAGCGACGACTTCTCGATGAGTGCCAAGACACTCACGACCGCCCAGGTGAAGGTGGTCAACTCCGTCTCCCAGGACCAGAAGATCCACACCGTGGAGATGCCCGGCCTCGGCACGTACCTCGTCAAGTACGCGAGCAACGGCACCAGCGGCTACTACGTCGGTATCCCGACCGCCGACGTCGACGGCACCATCAACACCCTGATCATCGTCGAGATCAGCCTCACCGCCTCCGGTCTCATCGCCGCCACCCTGGCCGGCACCGTGATGGTCAACGTCGCCACCCGCCCCCTCCGCCGGGTCGCCGCCACCGCCACCCGCGTTTCCGAACTCCCGCTGCACACCGGCGAGGTGAACCTCAGCGAGCGGGTGCCGGACACCGAGTGTGATCCGCACACGGAGGTCGGACAGGTCGGATCCGCGCTCAACCGCATGCTCAACCACGTGCACGGGGCGTTGCACGCCCGCCAGCAGAGCGAGATGCGGGTACGGCAGTTCGTCGCCGACGCGAGTCACGAGCTGCGGACCCCCCTCGCGTCCATCCGCGGCTACGCCGAGCTGACCCGGCGCGGGCGGGAGCAGGTCGGGCCCGACACCCGGCACGCCCTCGGCCGTATCGAGTCCGAGGCCGGGCGGATGACCCTGCTGGTGGAAGACCTGCTGCTGCTCGCCCGGCTCGACGCGGGGCGTCCGCTGCAGTTCGAGCACACCGATCTCATCCCGCTCGTCGTCGACACGATCAGCGACACGCGTGCCGCAGGCATGGACCACAACTGGCGCCTCGACCTGCCCGACGAGCCGGCGCTGGTCGCCGCCGACGCGGCCCGTATCCAGCAGGTGCTGATCAACCTGCTGGGCAACGCCCGCAAGCACACCCCGCCGGGGACCACTGTCACCGCCCGTATCCAGCGGCGCGGGCCGTGGATGTGCGTGGACGTCGAGGACAACGGGCAGGGCATCCCGCAGGATCTGCTGCCGCACGTCTTCGAGCGGTTCGCGCGCGGCGACTCCGCGCGCTCGCGGTCCACGGGTTCCACCGGTCTCGGCCTCGCCATCGTGCAGGCCGTCGCGACCGCGCACGGCGGTGCCGTCACCGTGGACAGCGTGCCCGGCCGTACGGTGTTCACCCTGTATCTGCCCGCGCTTGCCCCGTCGGCTCCCCAGCCGGACCCCGAAACCAACTGGCAATCGCACTCACAGGCACAGCACAGTGCCACCACATGGGTGCAACAGGGCGCTTGACGAGAGTCGGTGCCATGCGAACCGACTCTTCTCCCGGCACCCTGCCGGCGCGGGAGCACCTCCCGGCCGGTAACGCCGGTACGCCTGTCCTGGACGTAGTGATCCCCGTCTACAACGAGGAGAAGGACCTCGGCCCATGCGTCCTCAGACTGCATGAGCACCTCAAGCGCACCTTCCCGTACGCGTACCGCATCACCATCGCGGACAACGCCTCCACGGACACCACCCCCCGGGTGGCGAAGCAGCTTGAGGCGGAGATCGCCGAGGTGAAGTCGTTCCGGCTGGAGCAGAAGGGCCGCGGTCGTGCGCTGCGGACCGTCTGGTCGGCGTCGGACGCACCGATCCTCGCGTACATGGACGTCGACCTGTCGACCGACCTGAACGCGTTGCTGCCGCTGGTGGCGCCGCTCATCTCCGGCCACTCCGACCTGGCGATCGGGTCCAGGCTGGCCCGCTCGTCGCGCGTGGTGCGCGGTGCCAAGCGGGAGTTCATCAGCCGCTCGTACAACCTGATCCTGCGCGGTTCGCTGCAGGCCCGTTTCTCGGACGCGCAGTGCGGCTTCAAGGCGATCCGCCGCGATGTCGCACAGGTGCTGCTGCCGCTGGTCGAGGACACCGGCTGGTTCTTCGACACCGAGATGCTGGTGCTCGCCGAGCGCGCGGGGCTCCGTATCCACGAGGTGCCTGTCGACTGGGTCGACGACCCCGAGTCGACCGTGCACATCGTGAAGACGGCCACCGACGACCTCAAGGGCGTGTGGCGGGTCGGCAAGGCCCTGACCACCGGTTCGCTGCCGCTGGACCGGCTCACCCGCCCGTTCGGCGACGACCCGCGCGACCGCGACATCCAGGACGTGCCCAAGGGCCTGGCCCGTCAGCTCGTCGGGTTCTGCGTGGTCGGCGGCCTGTCGACCCTCTTCTACCTGCTCCTCTACAGCGTCTTCCGGGAGTTCTCCGGTTCGCAGATCGCCAACGCGCTCGCGCTGCTGGTGTCGGCGGTGGCGAACACGGCCGCCAACCGGCGTCTCACCTTCGGGGTGCGCGGGCGGGGCGGGGCGGTCCGGCACCAGGCGCAGGGCCTGGTCGTCTTCGGGATCGGCCTCGCGCTGACCGCCGGCTCCCTCGCCGCCCTGAACGCGGCGAGCAGCGACCCCTCGCACTCCACCGAGCTGGCGGTGCTGATCGCCGCCAACCTCGCGGCGACCGTGCTGCGCTTCCTGCTCTTCCGCGCCTGGGTCTTCCCGGACCGCGACGGCACCGGCGAGCACGAGTCGACGGTGGTGGCGACGCACAACCCGTCGTCCCCGACGTACCCGGCCGGCGGATACCAGTCGTACCAGCAGCCGTACCAGCCGCAGGGCCCCCTTCCGCAGCGCCCGGCGCACCAGCCGTACGCCCAGAACGGCACCACGACCACTCAGTTCCGCGCCGGTGAAGCCGCGGACGGCACCTGGAGGGACAGCACCATGCAGTTGCAGCCGGTGCGCCCCCACGACAGCGACCCGGGGGAACCCCGATGAGCACGAACACCGACCACCCGGCCCAGTGGGGCCCGCCCCCGACCGCGCCGCCCACGGCTCCCCCGCAGCCGCAGCACGCACCGGACCTCCACGGCGCCCATGACGTCCCGGAAGCGCCGGTGCCGCAGACGGGCTCGGGCGAACCCAAGCAGCCCCTCGTACGGAGACTGTGGCGCGGCCGCCCCGAGGACCCGCGCTGGGCTCGCCCGGCCTTCCTCGGCCTGCTGGTCGCCACCGCGGTGCTGTACTTCTACAACCTGAGCGTCAACGGCTACTCCAACTCCTTCTACTCGGCCGCCGTCCAGGCCGGCACCAAGAGCTGGAAGGCGATGTTCTTCGGCTCGCTGGACGCGGGCAACGCGATCACCGTCGACAAGCCCTCGGCGTTCATGTGGCCGATGGAGATCGCGGCCCGGATCTTCGGCCTGAACTCCTGGACGATCCTCGGCCCCGAGGTCCTCATGGGCGTCGGCACGGTCGCGGTCGTCTACGCCTCCGTACGCCGCCGGTTCAGCCCCGCGGCCGGCCTGATCGCGGGTGCCGTGCTCGCGCTCACCCCCGTCGCGGCGCTGATGTTCCGGTTCAACAACCCGGACGCCATGCTGGCCCTGCTGATGGCGCTGGCCTGCTACTTCGTGGTCCGCGCCGTCGAGGACGGGCGTACCAGGTGGCTGGTGTGGGCGGGCGTGGCGATCGGTTTCGCCTTCCTCGCCAAGACGCTCCAGGCCTTCCTGATCCTGCCGGCGCTGGCGTTCGTGTACGCGGCCGTCGGTCCGCACACGTGGAGGAAGCGGATCGGGCAGCTGGCCCTGGCGACCGGCGCGCTGGTCGTCTCCGGCGGCTGGTGGGTGGCGATCGTCGAGCTGTGGCCGGCGTCCTCCCGCCCCTACATCGGCGGCTCGCAGGACAACAGCTTCCTGTCGCTGACCTTCGGCTACAACGGCCTCGGCCGCATCAGCGGCGACGAGACCGGCAGCGTCGGCGGCGGTGGCGGCGGCACCGGCTCGGGCCAGTGGGGCGCGACCGGCTGGGACCGGATGTTCAACTCCGAGATCGGCAGCCAGATCTCCTGGCTGATCCCGGCCGCGCTGATCCTCCTGGTCGCCGGCCTGGTGGCGACCCGCAAGCTGAAGCGGACCTCGGTGACCCGGGCCTCGTTCCTGGTCTGGGGCGGCGCGCTGCTGATGACCATGATCGTGTTCAGCTACATGGCGGGCATCTTCCACCAGTACTACACGGTCGCCCTCGCCCCCTACATCGCCGCGGTGGTCGGCATGGGCGCGGGTCTGCTGTGGGAGAAGCGTGCCGAGCTGTGGGCGTCGATCACCCTCGCCGCCGCCGTGGTCTCGGCCGCGGTCTGGGGTTACGTCCTCCTCAACCGCACCTCCACCTACCTGCCCTGGCTGAAGTACCTGGTCCTGATCGGCGGTCTGGCCGCCGCGCTCGGCCTGATCTTCGCGGGCCGGATCTCGCGGCAGCTCGCCCTCGGGGCAGCCGCGGTGGGCCTGGTGGCCGCGCTGGCGGGCCCGACCGCGTACACCTTCAGCACGGTGAACTCCGCGCACACCGGCTCCATCCCGACGGCCGGTCCGGCGGGCGCCAGCACGATGGGCTTCGGCGGCGGTGGCGGTCCCGGCGGCCGGGGCGGCTTCGGCGGCGGCACGGGCGGCGGTACGGCCGGTGGCTTCGGCCAGAACCAGCAGGGCGGCAACGGCACCACGCAGGGCCAGGGCCAGAACGGCACGGGTGGCTTCCCGGGCGGTGGCACGGGCGGCGGTACGGCCGGTGGCTTCGGCCAGAACCAGCAGAACGGCAACGGCAGCACGCAGAACGGCACCGGTGGCTTCCCGGGCGGTGGCCAGATGGGTGAGGGCGGCGGCATGGGCGGCGGCGGTGGCGTCGGCGGCCTGCTGAACGGCGCGACCGTCTCCTCCGAGGCCAAGAAGCTGCTGCAGACGGACTCGTCCAAGTACACCTGGGTCGCGGCGGCCATCGGCGCCCAGAACGCGGCGAGCTACCAGCTCTCCACCGGCGACGCGGTGATGGCGATCGGCGGCTTCAACGGCACCGACCCGTCCCCGACGCTGGCCCAGTTCGAGAAGTACGTGGCGGAAGGCAAGATCCACTACTTCATCTCCTCCGGCACCGGCGGCGGCATGATGGGCGGCAGCAGCAGCGGCACGTCCTCGCAGATCAGCTCCTGGGTCGAGAAGAACTTCAAGAAGGTGACGGTGGGTTCGTCCACCTTCTACGACCTCACACAGAAGGCGAGCAGCAGCTGACGGACTCCTGAGCGGCGCAAGGGCGGTGACCTCCTCGGTCACCGCCCTTTGCCGTGTCCGGGAAACCGCGTTGTACACCGTATAGGGTCTGTCTTACGGTGTAGAACATGACTTCTCAGGGCCACCCCCGACGCTGGCTGATCCTCGGTGTCATCTGCCTCGCGCAGCTCACCGTGCTGCTCGACAACACCGTCCTGAACGTGGCCATCCCCTCCCTCACCCGGGAACTGCACGCGGCCACCGCCGACATCCAGTGGATGATCAACGCGTACTCGCTCGTCCAGTCCGGCCTGCTGCTCACGGCGGGCAGTGCGGCCGACCGCTACGGCCGCAAGAGGATGCTGATCGCGGGCCTGGTCCTGTTCGGCGCGGGTTCGCTGGCCGCGGGCCTGGCCGGTTCGACGGGCCAGTTGATCGCGGCGCGGGCCGGTATGGGAGTGGGCGGCGCACTCCTCCTGACGACCACGCTCGCCGTGGCGATGCAGATCTTCACCCCCGACGAGCACCCCAAGGCCATCGGCATCTGGAGCGCCGTCAACGCGCTGGGCTTCGCCGTCGGCCCGCTGATCGGCGGGTTCATGCTCAACCACTTCTGGTGGGGCGCGATCTTCCTGATCAACCTCCCGGTGGCGGCGCTCGCCCTGGTGGCGGTCGTGGCCCTGGTCCCCGAATCGAAGAACCCCCAGGGCGACCGCCCCGACCTGCTCGGCGCGCTGCTCTCCACGATCGGCATGGCCGCGCTGGTCTTCGCGATCATCTCCGGCCCCGCACACGGCTGGACGTCGGTGCGGGTCCTGGCCCCCGGAGCCGTCGCGGTCGTGGTCCTGGCCCTGTTCGCGCACTGGGAGAACGGGATCCCGTACCCCATGCTCGACCCGCACTTCTTCAGGGACCGCCGCTTCACCGGCGCCGTCGCCGGTGCCGTCCTCATCACCTTCGGCATGGGCGGAGCGCTGTTCCTCCTCACCCAGCAGCTGCAATCCGTCCTCGGCTACGGCCCGCTGGAGGCCGGCCTGCGCACGGCGCCGCTCGCACTGACGGTCGTCGCCCTCAACTTCTCGGGCCTGTCGGCGAAATGGGCGACGCGACTGGGGACGCCGGTGGCGATAGCCCTGGGCATGCTGCTGATGTCGCTGGGCCTTGTCTCCATCGCCGTACTGGATGCCGGCGGATACGGCGGCACGCTGCTCGGTCTGCTGCTGATCGGTGCGGGGTGCGCGATCGCCAACCCCGCGATGGCGCACGCCATCATGAGCGCGATTCCTCCGGAGAAGGCCGGGGTGGGCGCCGGGATCAACGGCACGCTGGCCGAGTTCGGGAACGGGCTCGGGGTGGCCGTGCTGGGAGCTGTCCTGAGCTCTTCGGTGGCGTCGGGGAAGTCGTTGTCGGCGGGGTTGGGGGCGGGGCAGTTGGTGGGGGCCGCGGCTGTCGTCGCCGGGGGGTTCGTGGCCGCGGGGCTTCTCAGGAGGGCGCAGAAGAATGTCGCCTGAGGGGGAGGGGGGTACTTGGGCATCGGCGTGTGCGGGTGGGACGTGGCTGGTCGCGCCCACGCGGCGGAGGCGCATATCGGACACAGTCCCGCGCCCCTGAAGGGGCGCTGAAGTTCTAGCATCTTGAGAAGTGATCGTGGAGGAGGGTGTCGCTCATGGCGCGGGCCAGTGTGTGGCTTGAGGGGAAGGACCGCCGCGGCGGCCGTAGCGGTCAGCCGTCCGGGCTCGACCGGGCCAGGATCACTTCCGTCACCGTGCGCCTTCTCGACGCTGACGGGCTCGACAAGTTCTCCATGCGGCGGCTGGCGGCCGAGCTCAAGGTGACTGCCATGTCCGTGTACTGGTACGTCGACACCAAGGACGACCTGCTCGAACTCGCCCTCGACGCGGCCTTCGGCGAGCTGCGCCTGCCCGATGCCGACGCCGGCGACTGGCGGGAGCAACTGCGGGCGCTGGCCGCGGAGTACCGCGCCCTGCTGGTCCGCCACCCCTGGCTCTCCCCGCTCGCCGGCCGGTACCTCAACATCGGCCCCCACTCGCTCGCGTTCTCCCGCGTGGTCCAGCGGGTCGTCCGCCGCGCCGGCCTGCCCGCACACGGCGTGACCGGCGCCATCTCGGCCGTCTTCCAGTTCGTCTACGGCTACGGCACGATCGAGGGCCACTTCGCCGCGAGGGTGGCAGCGGCCGGCATGACCCCCGACGAGTACTTCAACTCCGCGATGGACGCGGTGACCGAAACCCCGGAGACGGCAAAGATCATCGAGGAGTCCAGAGACCTCATGGCAGCCAGGGGCGGCGACACGGTCGCCGACATGTTGGACAGGGACTTCACCTTCGCGCTGGACCTACTGATCGCTGGAATCGAGGCGATGGTGCAGCGCCCCGAAAGGGGCGCGGGGAACGGCGCGACCAGCCCCAATCCACCCGCACCCGCACCCGCACCCGCGAACGAGGACGCACCCCCGAGCTCATAGGCGCCCGGCCCGCCCCCTTACGCGCCCGGCGAAGCCAACCGCGCCGGAAAACCACCGGTGGCCACCGGCCCCCACTTCTCCGGCGTCACCCGGATGATCGACTTTCCCTGCTTCAGCATCGCCGCCCGGTACTCGTCCCAGTCCGGATGCTCCCCGGCGATGTTCCGGTAGTACTCCACCAGAGGTTCCACCGACTCCGGTGCGTCGAGGACCTCGGCCCTTCCGTCCACCTGCACCCACGGCCCGTTCCAGTCGTCGCTCAGGACGATCACGCTCACCTGCTCGTCCCGCTTCGCGTTCCGCGTCTTCGCCCGCTCGGGGTACGTGGAGACGACGATGCGCCCGGAGTCGTCGACCCCGCAGGTCAGCGGCGACCCCTGCGGGCTGCCGTCGGCGCGTCGGGTGAGCAGGATCGCGCGGTGGCGGGGTCGTACGAAGTCCAGCAGTTCGTCGAGGGAGACGGCGGTGTTCGTCGCGATGTTCGGTGCCATGGCGCCAGCCTAGGGCCGCGGGGGCCGCTCAGCCTGACCCTGCGGTGCATACCTTCACGCACGTGGCGTAAGCAAGGCGCGGACGGCGGTAAGCCCGGCGTGCTTCGCTGACCTCATGCAAGCTGTAGCGACCAGCCTCATAGCCGTGCTCGGCACGCTGCTCGGCTCCGCCCTGACCTACCGGTTCCAGCGCCGTGCCGAGACCCGCGCGGAGCAGTTCACCCGGGGGGAGTGGCTCCGGCAGGAACGCATCGACGCGTTCAGCGAGTTCGGCGGTGCGCTGGCCAACTACCGGCGCGGACAGATGGATTACTGGTTCGCCAAGCACGACGGCCGCACCGTCGAGGAGGAGTCGCTCCGGGAGCTGCGCCGGGAGGCCCAGCGGCTGAGGGCCGCGGCCATGGAGGCGATGTTCCGGTCCGAACTGCTGACGCACTCCGCGGAGCTCGACGCGCTGGGGCGGCGCGCTCTCAAGTCGGTCGAGCGCCTGGCCGGTGCCGGGTCGCGGGTGGAACTGGCTCCGGCCCGGGAGGCGTCACGGACCCTGATCTACGAGTTCATCGCGGTGTCGCGGTCGCACATCCCGCGGGTGTACGGCGCTGAGCAGCCCGACCGGTCCGGCCCCGGCCGGGACTAGGCCTGCGGCAGCGACTCGCCCTGGACCGCCTGGATCTCCAGCTCCACCTTGAGGGTCGTGCCGATGGCGGCGATGCCCGCCTGCACGACCTGGTTGTAGTTCATGGCGAAGTCCTCGCGGTGCAGCTCCGTCGTCGCACGGAACGCGGCGCGCGTGCCGCCCCACGGGTCGGAGCCGGTGCCGAGGTAGGCGAGGGTGAGGTCGACCGGTCGTACGACACCGTGCAGGGAGAGCTCGCCGTGGACCGTCCAGCGGTCGGAGCCGGCCGCCGTCAGGCCCGTCGAGATGTAGGTGATCTCGGGGTGGCGTTCGACGTCCAGGAAGTCGGCGGAGCGCAGGTGGGTGTCGCGCGTGCCGTTGCCGGTGTCGATGGAGGCGGCACGGATGACCGCCTGGACGCGGGACTTGGTGACGTCGTCGGGGGCGATCTCGATGCCGACGGAGAAGTCCGTGAAACGGCCGCGGACGCTGGAGATGCCCAGGTGCTGGGCGACCGCGCCCACGGTGGAGTGGGCGGGGTCCACCGTCCACGGGCCCGGCGGGGGCAGTTCGGTGCCGCCCTGCCGCGCCAGCGTCACCGTGCCGACCTCGGCGCGGCCGCTCGCGGTCACGATGGCGCTGGAGGCGGCGGGCGCGTAGCCCACGGCCGTGACGATGACGGTGTACGCCCCCGGCGCGAGCGGATTCGGGTCACGTACCGTGCCTTCGTCGTCGGCCTCGGCGCGCAGCACCTGGCTGCCGGTCATGTCGGTCACCGTGACGACCGCGTGCGACACGGCCCATCCGTCCCGGGTGCGGATCCTCGCGGTCAGTCCCATCCCGTCTCTCCCTGCGAACACTCAGAAAACTCAGAAAACTCAGACAGTCAAACGATTACAAATCGGCCTTGTGGAACCGGCCCGCGGCGGGCGCCTCCTTGTGGGCGCGCCCGCCACGGGCCGGAGTGTGAACTACTCGCCCGGGTGGGAGAGTTCGATGTCGTGGCCGTCGACCCCGGCACCGGTGACGTTCAGGGCCGTGGCGACCGGCGGGTAGCCCGTCGCGATCACGGTGTAGTCGCCGCCGTCCAGGTCGGCGAAGGCGTACGCGCCGTCCACGCCGGTGGTGGCCGTGCCGACCACGTTGCCCGCCGCGTCCACGAGGGTCACGCGGGCGTCGGCCAGCGGGCCGTGCGGGGCCCGCACGACACCCTGGAGCTGGGCGCCGGCGTCCAGGTCGACCTCGATCCGGGTGACCCCGGTGCTGCCGATCTCGACCGGCACCGCGCGGGGCCGGTACCCGGCCGCGTTCACCGCGACCGTGACCACGCCCGGGACCAGTTCGCCGAAGCGGAAGTCGCCCTGCTCACCGGTGGCCGCGGTGGCCAGCAGATCGCCGCGCACGTCGGTGACGATGACCATCGCGTCCTTCACCGGGAGCGCGTTGCCGGCACCGCGGACCACACCGCTGAGGCCGCTGGTACCGCTGAGCAGGATGTCGTACGGCACCGGCTCCTCGCCCACCGTGATCGTGGAGGCCTGCGGCTGGTAGCCGTCGGCGGAGGCGATCAGGACGTACGAGCCCGCACCGGGCGCGTCCAGGCGGTAGGAGCCGTCGTAACCCGCGACCGAGCGGCCCAGCTGGCGACCGGACAGCGAGATCAGGGTGACCGCGGCCTGGGCGACCGGGGCGCTCTCGGCGCCGCGCACGAAGCCGTGCACCGGGATGCCGGCGCTGCCCGCCGACTGCTCGGGGGCGGCGATGGTGGCCACGGCGGCGAACTGCCGGGTGGCTTCCGGCGCGGCCGCGGCTTCCACGGCGCTGCTCCCGACCGGGGCGGCCCAGCTGGGGACCTGCTGCTCCTCGACCGGAGCGGCGACGGCGGCAGCGGCAGGCGCCGTCTCCGGGCTTCCCGCGTTCTCCGCCTCGGCGGCCTGTGCGAGCCCACCCTTGGTCTTCAGCGGAACCTCCTTGATGAACAGGCTGACCAGGAACGCGAGGGCGGCGAGACCGCCGGCGATCAGGAAGACGTCGGCGATGGCGTGGCCGTAGGCGCTCTCCATGAGGGTGCGCAGCGGGGCCGGCAGCTTGCCCAGGTCCGGGAGGCTGTCGTCGGACGAGCTGGAACCGGCCAGGGCGGCCTGGTACTTGTGGGGGAGGGCGGCGGCGCCCTCGGTCACGTAGTGCGTGATCCGGCGGGCCATCACCGCGCCAAGGGCGGAGACGCCGACCGCACCGCCGAGGGAGCGGAAGAAGGTGACCGTGGAGCTGGCCGAGCCGAGGTCGGACGGGGCGACCTGGTTCTGCGTGCAGAGCACCAGGTTCTGCATCATCATGCCGATGCCGAGACCCAGCAGCGCCATGAAGATCGACATCTTCCAGTACGCCGTGTCGTAGCGGATGGTCCCGAGCAGGCCGAGACCCGCCGTCACCAGGACGCCACCGCTGACCAGCCACGCCTTCCAGCGGCCGGTGCGGGTGATGAACTGGCCGGAGACGGTGGAGGAGACGAACAGACCGCCGATCATCGGGATCGTCATCACACCGGACATCGTCGGGGACTTGTCGCGGGCCAGCTGGAAGTACTGGCTGAAGAACACCGTGCCGGTGAACATCGCGACACCGACGAACAGGGAGGCCAGCGAGGCCAGGGTGATGGTGCGGTTCTTGAACAGCCGCAGCGGGATGATCGGCTCCTTGGCCTTCGACTCGACGAGCACGAAGATCAGACCGAGGACGATCGAACCGCCGATCATCGTGTACGTCTGCCAGGAGATCCAGTCGTACTTGTCACCGGCGAAGGTGACCCAGACCAGCAGCAGCGAGACGGCGGCGGCCACGAAGAACGCGCCGGCCCAGTCGACCTTGACGTCCCGCTTCACGACGGGCAGGTGCAGGGTCTTCTGCAGCACGATCAGCGCGATGACGGCGAAGGGCACGCCGACGTAGAAGCACCAGCGCCAGCCCAGCCACGAGGTGTCGGTGATGACACCGCCGAGCAGCGGGCCGCCGACGGTGGCGACGGCGAAGGTCGCGCCGAGGTAGCCGGAGTAGCGGCCGCGCTCACGCGGCGAGATCATCGCGGCCATGACGATCTGGGCGAGCGCCGACAGACCGCCGACGCCGACACCCTGGACGACACGGCAGGCGATCAGCATGCCGGCGTTCTGCGACAGACCGGCCGCCGCGGAGCCCAGGACGTAGATGACCAGGGCTATCTGGACGAGCGCCTTCTTGCTGTAGAGGTCGGCGAGCTTGCCCCACAGCGGGGTGGTCGCGGTCATGGCCAGCAGGGAGGCGGTGACGACCCAGGTGTAGGCGGACTGGCCGCCGCCGAGGTCGGTGATGATGTGCGGCAGGGCGTTGGTGACGATCGTGGAGGACAGGATCGCCACGAACATGCCGAGCAGCAGGCCGGAGATGGCCTCCATGATCTGCCGGTGGGACATCGGGGCCTGCTCGGCGGAGCCGCCTCCCCCGTGCTTGGCGTGAGCCCGCACACCGGCTGGTGTGGTCGTTGCCATGGGCTTCCTTTTCTTACGTCTTATGCGGGTGTACGGGTGGTCGGTTCGAGAACGGGAGCGTCGAGTACGGGGGTGGGGGCGCGGGCGGCGGAGGCGAGCGCGGACCCGGTCGCGGCCTTCGGGGACCCCGGGGCCGGGACGGGTGCCGTGCCGGCGGAGGGCCGCGGGTGCGGGGCCGTGGCCCGGCAGTCGCCGAAGCTGGCGCGGAGCCGGGTCATCAGCCTGATCAGCTGGTCGACCTCCTCGTCGCTCCAGTCGCTCAGCCGTTCGGCGAGCAGTTCGGTGCTGCGCCGGGACAGTTCCACCACGGTCGCCTCGCCCGCGGGGGTGAGGTGCAGGATGCGGGAACGCTTGTCCGCCGGGTCGGGGGAGCGCTCGATCCAGCCGCGCTCGGCGACATGCGCCACGTGCCGGCTGGTCACCGACATGTCCACGGCGAGCAGCTCCGCGAGCTTGCTCATGCGCATGGAGCCGTAGCGGCCGACCAGCGTCAGCACGGCCGCGGAACCGGCCGGGCAGTCGTGCGGCAGGATCCGCGCGAGGTCCCGCTTCACCGCTCCGACGGCGCTGAGCTGACGCGCCAGCTCCTCGAACTGCGTCTGCTCCGCCATCACTCACCCTCCTCACGACCGTATTCGTTGCTTGGGGCAACCATAGAACTGCTTGGTTGCCACAGGCAAATAAAACGGCGGAGGTGCACACAAAAACTTGGCAAAGGCAAGTATTACGAAAGTAAACACGCAGGTGGGGTGTGTCGCCCGCAGTGGAGGCCCCCCACTTGGGCCACACTCCCGGATTCGCTAGTGTCTCGGGCCATGGCTAACACCGAGGGCCCCCAGGGCAACTACGACCCCGCCGGCAGCACCCAGATGTTCCGCGCGTTCGTCGACGAGGCCCCGCAGACCTCCCAGCAGACGGCGACCACCTACTCCTCCTCCTCCGGCCCCCGCCTCGGCCTGATCCTCGGCGTCGTCGCCGTGGTGGTCGTGGTGGCGGCGGTGGCCTGGCTCGCGCTCATGTAGGTACGGCGGCCACGCCGGCGGTGCGACGAAGAGGAACCCGGGGCCCGGTGCCCCGGGCTTTCGTCGTGCTCAGCTCCAGTCGACGGCCGCGACCCGGGTCTCGATGTGCATGCCCAGGGGTACCCGCCAGTCGTCCACGCACACGGTCCATGTCCTGCTCGTGCGGGAGCCGGGCGCTATCGGCGCCGGCAGGGGCTCGGTCGACGTGACGGTCGACCAGTCGATGCCGAGGAGGTCGATGATGTGCGTGCCGAGGGTGACCGTGCCGGAACGGACCGCCGTGCCACCGGAGTTGACGAAGGTGACGGTCGCCTTCTCGCACCACCGCTGGTCCGTGGCCTCGCGGGTGGGAGTGCTCCAGGTGAGCGCGGCGGGTGCGGGGGGCGCCGAAGAGGCGCCGGGTTGCGGTGAGTTCGGCACCGCCGGGCCGGAGACCGGTGGCCGGGCGCCGTCGCCGCGGGAGGAAGAGGGCGAGGACGGCGACTGAGGTGAAGTCGCTGTGTCGACGGCGGTGTTGGTCCCGCCGGGCGATCCGCCGGACGCGGATGCCGCGCCGGCCGGCTCGTCGGCCGTCGTACCCGGCCCGGCCACCGTGCCGCCCCGCGTGCCGGTCGCCCCGTCCAGCGGGACCAGCGTCACCGAGCCGGTCGGTCTTGCCGATGTCACGGGTGTGCCGCCCGCCGCGCCCACGGCCGTGTAGCCGTCGGCACCGCCCCCTCCGCACGCCGTGAGTGCCGAGGCCAGGCAGGCGGCGACCGCCGAGGCCGCCGTGACGGTGCCCCACCGGCCGCCCGATGCCCTGCGTCGAGGGGTCGGGCCGGCCGCCGGTGCACCGCTGGCTGTGCTACGGAGAAGCATCGCGCCAGTGTGGCTGACGCCCCGTCAGTAGGGAAGCGGTGGGCGCTGCTTCAGTCCGAGATCAGGCCCTCGCGGAGCTGGGCCAGGGTGCGGGTCAGCAGGCGGGAGACGTGCATCTGGGAGATGCCGACCTCCTCGCCGATCTGGGACTGGGTCATGTTCGCGAAGAAGCGGAGCATGATGATCCGGCGCTCGCGCGGCGGGAGCTTGGCGAGCAGCGGCTTGAGCGACTCGCGGTACTCGACGCCCTCCAGGGCGGTGTCCTCGTAACCGAGGCGGTCGGCCAGGGAGCCCTCGCCGCCGTCGTCCTCGGGGGCCGGGGAGTCGAGGGAGGAGGCGGTGTACGCGTTGCCGACGGCGAGGCCGTCGACCACGTCCTCCTCGGAGACGCCCAGGACGGCTGCGAGCTCCGTCACCGTCGGGGAGCGGTCCAGCTTCTGGGAGAGCTCGTCGCTGGCCTTGGTGAGGGCCAGGCGCAGCTCCTGGAGGCGGCGCGGCACGCGCACCGACCACGAGGTGTCACGGAAGAAGCGCTTGATCTCGCCCACGACCGTCGGCATCGCGAACGTCGGGAACTCCACGCCCCGTTCGCAGTCGAAGCGGTCGATCGCCTTGATCAGGCCGATGGTGCCGACCTGGACGATGTCCTCCATCGGCTCGTTGCGGCTGCGGAAGCGGGCCGCCGCGTAGCGCACGAGGGGGAGGTTGAGTTCGATCAGGGTGTCCCGGACGTAGGCGCGCTCGGGGCTGTCCTCCTCGAGTGCGGCAAGGCGCAGGAACAGGGAACGGGACAGGGTGCGGGTGTCGAGGTTCTCCGAGACCACCGGGGCTTCCGGGGTCGGCGGGGCCTCCAGCGCCGGAGCGCCGTCGATGGCGCCATCGATGCTGTCGAGCACGTCGATGGCGTCGAGCTCCTTGGGCGCTGCCTCGCTTTTCGTGGGCGTGAGCACCTTCGAGCTGCCCTGTTCTGCGGACATGCCACCCCCTTTGGGTCGCGGGACGGTCGCGGCGGCGTTCCCTGCGAGGAACGATGCCTTCACCTGAATACCGGAGCCGGAGCTCCGGCAAACGCGCTTCCCGCAGAATGTCACATGTCGGCAACACGCTGTAGTGACATGTCGACATGCGAGACGCGAATCCGCCCTGGATGAAGGGGGTCTGACGCCTTTTCGCCGCTCAACTGTCGGGAAGTGCGCTGGTGAGCGATTCGCTCTCGCCGGTGATGGCTCGATCCTGTTTGCGGTTACGGTCGCACCAAGCCGTGCGAGGCTGGTCTCGGGCCGGTAACGGGCCTGCCGGACGGCCCCTACGCCTCGATGCGGTTCGCCGAGCGCAGGCGCTGGAAGCTGCGGGCGAGGAGGCGGGAGACGTGCATCTGGGAGACGCCGAGCTCCGCGCTGATCTGGGACTGGGTGAGGTTGCTGTAGTAGCGCAGCAGGAGGATCCGCTGCTCGCGCTCGGGGAGTTGGACGAGCAGGTGGCGGACCAGGTCGCGGTGTTCCACGCCGTCCAGGGCCGGATCCTCGTAGCCGATGCGGTCGAGGAGCCCCGGCAGTCCGTCGCCCTCCTGGGCGGCCTCCAGGGAGGTCGCGTGGTACGACCGGCCGGCCTCGATGCAGGAGAGCACCTCCTCCTCGCTGATCCGCAGCCGCTCGGCGATCTCGGCGGTGGAGGGGGAGCGGCCGAAGGCGGTGGTCAGGTCCTCGGTCGCGCTGTTGACCTGGACCCACAGCTCGTGCAGCCGGCGCGGGACGTGCACGGTGCGGACGTTGTCCCGGAAGTAGCGCTTGATCTCGCCGACGACGGTCGGCATGGCGAAGGTCGGGAACTGCACGCCCCGGTCCGGGTCGAAGCGGTCGATGGCGTTGATGAGGCCGATGGTGCCGACCTGGACGACGTCCTCCATCGGCTCGTTGCGGGAGCGGAAGCGGGCGGCCGCGTAGCGCACGAGCGGGAGGTTCGCCTCGATGAGCGCCGCGCGCACGCCGTTGTGCTCCGGCGTGCCCGGCTTGAGCTCCTTGAGCTGGCCGAAGAGCACCTGGGTCAGTGCCCGGGTGTCGGCGCCCCGCCGCTTCTCGGGGGCGGGGGCGGCGGCTTGGGCGGGAGGCTGGGTGGGGGCGGGCGCCTCTTCCTGGGGCGGCGCAGAACTGGCCGACACGGTCAACGCCACCTCTTCATCGGTCAATCATCCGTCAAAAGCGGTCATAGCATCACAAGACATGTGCACTGTGTGCAAGCACCCCATAACCTCGTGTTGGGTATTAATACTGGCAAGTTGAGGCATAAGGCGCAGTAAAGCCCCCCGCCGTCGCAGGCGAGGGGCTCAGGACCGGAGGCCGCCGTACGGCTCAGAACTCGTAGTCGGCGATCACCCACGTGCCGAACTCCCGCCACTGTGCCGCGGCCGCCTGGTGGGCCGGGTGCTCCAGGTACCGCTTCAGCGCGTCCCCGTCCTCGACCGCCGAGTTGATCGCGAAGTCGTACGCCACCGGGCGGTCGGTGATGTTCCAGCCGCACTCCCAGAAGCGCAGCTCCTCGATCTGGTCGCGGAGTGCGAAGAAGGCCTCGGCTCCCGCGGTGACACGCGGATCGTCACGCCGGACGCCCTCGTTGAGCCTGAAGAGGACCAGGTGGCGGATCATGGGTACTCCCGGTGGGTCTACTTCGCCCCGTTGGCCAGCCAGGTGAAGAAGTCGCCGACCGCCTTCGCGGCGTCCGATATGCCCTGGAAGACTATCTGGACCCAGTCTGCCGCCCTGGGCGGGTCCGTGATGATCACGTACAGCGCGAAGATCACGAGTGCGTAGACGGCGATCTTCTTGGCGTTCACCGCCACCTGGCCTCTCCCCTGTCACTTCGCCCGGTTCCCCCGGTTGCCGGGCGCGAGTGTAACCCTCCGATCGTTTTGTATGACCAGCGGCGCGTTGGATGCAGGGTTTTTTTCTCCGGATCTCCGGATCTCCGGATCTCCGGATCTCCGGATCTCCGAAGCGTGGACCGATCGCGTGAACCGATCGCGGAGGCTGATCCGATGAAGGGGCGAGCGAACGGAAGCGAACCCGGGTCATCCGGAGTCAGAGGGAGAACGCGGATGCTCATGACAGCGATGGCCTTCGGCCTTGTCGCCCTGCTGATCGTGCTCGTCGTGGCGGCGCTGCTCGACTGCGTCCGCACACCGAAGGAGCGGGTCAGGTACGTCCCGAAGTGGCTCTGGCTGGTGTTCCTGTTCCACGCCCCGGTCTTCGGAGCCCTCGTCTGGAACTACGCGGGCAAGCGCCCCGAGCCGCTGGCCTCCCGGCCGTGACGCTCCGGCCGTAACCGAACGAAGGGCGGCTCCGATGCGGAGCCGCCCTTCGTTCGACAGCGGTAGCGGAGGGATTTGAACCCTCGGTGACTTGCGCCACACTCGCTTTCGAGGCGAGCTCCTTCGGCCGCTCGGACACGCTACCGAGGGAGACCTTACAGCACCGGAGGCCGTGCTCCGAAATCGGTATTCGGGGGCCGCGGAGGGCGCGTCAGCGGGTGCGGAAGAAGTCCGTGAGGAGGCGGGCCGATTCGTCCGCCAGGACGCCCTCGACGACCTCGGGGCGGTGGTTCAGGCGCCGGTCGCGGACGACGTCCCAGAGGGACCCGGCGGCTCCGGCCTTCTCGTCGCGGGCGCCGTAGACCACCCGGTCCACCCGGGACTGCACCAGGGCGCCGGCGCACATCGTGCAGGGCTCCAGCGTGACGACCAGGGTGCAGCCGGTCAGCCGCCACTCCCCGAGCGCCGCGGCGGCCCGGCGCAGGGCGAGGACCTCGGCGTGCGCGGTGGGGTCGCCGGTGGCCTCGCGCTCGTTGTGCCCGGCCGCGAGGACCGTCGTACCGTCCGGAGACAGCACGACGGCGCCGACGGGGACGTCCCCGCCCCGGACGGCCCGGCCGGCCTCGTCCAGGGCGAGCTGCATCGCGGCCCGCCAGCGGTCGCGTACCGGGTCGTGGGACCCGTGCGCCTCGTGGAAGGTCAGCGGACGGTCTCCAGGACGTCGGAGGCGCCCAGGGCGTCGGCGATCTCGCCGAGCGCGTCCTCGTCCAGGGACAGCAGCTCCTTCGGGCTCACCCCCAGGTCGTCCAGGATCGCGGCGTCGCCGACCGGGCCGGCCGGCACGGCGGAACCGTCCGCGTCGTCGTCCTCCTCGGCGTCGGGCTCACCGTCCTCGGTGCCGTCGAGGTCGAGGGCGTCCAGGGCGTCGGCGTCGTCCTTGGGCTCCCTTCCGAGCAGTTCGTCGGTGAGCAGGAGCTCGCCGTACGAGCTGCGGGCGGCGGCGGCTGCGTTGGAGACGAAGACCCGGGGGTCCTCCTCCCCGTCGACGCGGACGACGCCGAACCACGCGTCCTCCTGCTCGATGAAGACGAGCACCGTGTCGTCGGCCTCCGAGGCCGATTCCCGGGCCAGGTCGGCCAGGTCCGACAGGGTCTCCACATCGTCGAGATCTCTGTCGCTCGCTTCCCACCCGTCTTCGGTGCGCGCGAGCAGTGCGGCGAAGTACACCGTGACTCTCCCACTGGTCATAGGCGTGCCGGTTGGGGGTCCCCCCGGCGGAGGTTCTGGGCGGGAGAGCTGTGCTCCGAGCCCCGCCCACTCGGAATCGTGGCAGAAACAAGGCGTTCAGGGGACGTCTTCGGCTCCCTGTGTCTGGCAGTTTTGATCGCACGTATGCAAAGAGGCATCCATGCGTGCGTCCACGCAGTCACCAGCGCACTCGTTGCCGCCACCTGCGGATCGTACGCGGGTTTTCCCGCAGCCCACGCAAGGCCTTCCCCGTGACGGACCGCAACGTGCCACACGCAGTGGATCTTTGCCGAAGGATTCGGTTCACGACTCTTGCCGAGGCCGACTCCTGGCGACTCTCGGCGAGTCCGGTGGGCTCTCACCGATTCCTACCAGCGGAACGTCCGCATGCGCATCGCGTGCCGCAGCCGGGCAGTCTTGGCGCGGCGGGGCTGGACCCGGTCGCGCAGCGCCCGCGCCTCGGCGAGCTCGCGCAGGAACCGGGCCCGGCGGCGCCGCCGCTCGGACTCCGTCTCGCCCTCGGGCGCGCCGTAGGCACGGTCGGGCCGCTCCGGCGGCCCAGGCAGTTCAGGCACGGTCACACCACCCCAGTCCGACACCTCCACTTTCCCCCGGATGGGGGGTTTGATGCCAGGGTCCACCTGAGCGGGCCTGCACGAGGTGGGCGGGGGCGCGGTTACTGTTGTGGACATGCGTCTCCACGTCGTCGACCACCCTCTGGTCGCCCACAAGCTCACCGCGCTGCGCGACCAGCGCACCGACTCCGCGACGTTCCGGCGGCTCGCCGACGAACTGGTCACCCTGCTCGCCTACGAGGCGACGCGGGACGTGCGGACCGAGGCCGTCGACATCCAGACCCCGGTGGCCGCCACGACCGGCGTCAAGCTCGCCCGGCCGCGCCCGCTGGTGGTGCCGATCCTGCGGGCCGGGCTCGGCATGCTGGACGGCATGGTCCGGCTGCTGCCGACCGCCGAGGTGGGCTTCCTGGGCATGATCCGCAACGAGGAGACGCTGCAGGCGTCCACGTACGCCTCACGGATGCCGGAGGACCTCTCCGGGCGCCAGGTGTACGTCCTTGACCCGATGCTGGCCACGGGCGGCACGCTGGTCGCGGCGATCCGCGAGCTCATCAAGCGCGGCGCGGACGACGTGACGGCGGTCGTCCTGCTGGCCGCGCCGGAGGGCGTCGAACTCATGGAGCGGGAGCTGGCGGGAACGCCGGTCACCGTCGTGACGGCGGCCGTGGACGACCACCTCAACGAGCACGGGTACATCGTGCCGGGGCTGGGGGACGCGGGGGACCGGCTGTACGGGGCGGCCGAGTAGCAGCCGTCCGTTCTGCCGGGCCGAGCCGAGGTCTTGTGTCCGCCGCGACGGCACTCAGCCGTGACGGCGGTGCCCGGCGGCCCGTTCGCTTCGGCGCCGAAGGCGTGGCGGGTGCGTCGGCGGCTGCGGGTTCGCCGTGGCCGGCCGTGCCCCGCGGCGGTAGCCGCAGATCCAACGCTGCCCCGCGCCCCTTCGGGGCGCTGCAGCTGTGACCGCTTCTGGGTTCCTGACCGCCGCGATGGCGCTCGGCCACGACGGTGGAGTCCGGCGGTGTCCCGCTCTCAGCAGCCCTTCTTGGCCGCCGTCGGCCTGGGGGCGGACAGGGCCGTGATGGCCTTTGTGGCCGTTGCCCGGGGGGTCAGGGCCTTGAAGGCGTCGCCGATGATCAGGTCCACCGCGGCGCCCTTGCGGCCGGCCTCCGTGCGCTGGTCGGCGGCTGTCACCTGGGTGGCGAGGACCGGGAGCGAGGTCTTCAGGGCGGAGGCCGGGCCGAGCAGTATCGCCGTGCCCTTGACCTTCTGGTCGAACTTCGCCGGTGCGTTGCCGATGTCGCCGATCTTGAAGCCGCGTTTCTTCAGCTCGTCCGCGGTGTCCTTGGCCAGGCCCGCGCGGGTCGTGGCGTTGTAGACGTTCACCGTGATCTGGGCCGGCTTCGGCAGCACCGTGGCCGAGGTCCCGGCCGACGCCCCGGCCGCGGGGGTCGCGCTGGCGGCGGCCTGCTTGACGCAGTCGCCCGACGAACCGGCCGCCGAGGCCGTTCCGCCGTCGCCCGTGAAGACGTCGATGAGCTGCAGTGTGCCCCAGCCGACCAGGCCCAGCGCGGTGACGGAGGCGACCACGGAGAGGACGAGCCGGGCACGCCGACGGCGTGGGCGCATGCGAGGGTGTTTGTCCCCTGTGATCCGGTACTGGCCGCCCATGCCGGGGGGAGTCAGCATGCTCATGAGCGCAGCGTAGTGCGCCACGGGTGCATTGACTAATAGATGATCATCCGACGGTGCCCGGTCCAACCCGAAAGGGTCAACCGGCGGCAAATGCCGGGTGGCTGACGGGTGTCAGCCGAGTTCGAGCACGCGTGCGTGCAGCACCTGACGCTGCTGGAGGGCGGCGCGGACCGCACGGTGCAGCCCGTCCTCCAGGTACAGGTCGCCCTGCCACTTCACGACGTGCGCGAAGAGGTCGCCGTAGAACGTCGAGTCCTCGGCGAGGAGGGTCTCCAGGTCGAGCTGCCCCTTGGTCGTCACGAGCTGATCGAGGCGGACCGGGCGCGGTGCGACGTCCGCCCACTGCCGGGTGCTCTCCCGGCCGTGGTCGGGGTACGGCCGGCCGTTTCCGATGCGCTTGAAGATCACACGGAAAGCCTACCGGTCCTGACGTTCCGGGCGCAGCCATGGCGACCGAGTGCGACGCTGGAAAAGACATCCTAAAGGTCACCAAACGGGCTGAACGGGGACAGGGACCGGCTTTCCCGTCGAGTTCCTCGCCCTCGGCGGTCTCGGCCACGGCATCCCCGTCCGCGCGACGCGGTCGCGGCGACCCGGCTGCGGGTCCCCGAGTCCCTGATGGGGCCGGTGCCCGCGGCGGAGCTGGACGCGGCGGTGCGGGGGGCCGCGCTCCACGGGCGTTATGCACAGGCTGTGGACCGGGAGTCGGCGTACGAGAAGCTGCGGCGGACGCCGGCCGAGCCGAAGGCCGCCGCAGACCGGAAGGACGAGCCCTCTCTCGTCGAACAGGTGGTCAGCAGCGGGATGTTCAGGTCTCTCGCCCGGTCGGTGGGCACCCGGTTCGGCCGGGAGATCACGCGGCCGCTGTTCGGTACGGCCCGCAGGCGCAGGTGAGCCGAACGCCCCGCACGGGCCGTCGGCTCACCTCCGGGAGGTCAACCGCGTTTCTGCTCCTGCGGCCGCGGCTGTTGTGCCGTCTGTGCCGTCTTCGTCTCCTCCGGCTTCGGCGTGCTGCGAACGGCCTCCGCGCGCAGCAGGGCGCGCAGGACCGCGTACGGGTCTGAGGACATGGCTGTGTTCCTTGCGTCGGGCTGACTGACCTGGGGGAGTGCGGGAACAGGCCGGTCGGTCAGCAGCGCAGGACCACGGTGCGCAGGAGGAACGAGGCGTACGGCGGACGCGGTGCCGTCGGGCAGGGACGGTGGTGGTCCGCCGGGCCGGCGGGCGCCGGGCCGGGCAGCGGCGCGGGGCGCTGGGGCAGGTCGGCGCGGTGCACGGCACGCGTGGGTGGCCGTAGCGGGATGTCGAGGACGTCGTGCTCGGCGCTCTCGGCCGATACGGCCGGACCGGCCGCCGCGAGCGCCTCGGCCGCCGTCGGGACACCGGCCAGCAGCAGGGCGAGCAGCAGCACGAACGCCCGCGGCCAGGCGAGGCCTGGCCGCGGGCGACGTCCGGCCGGGAGACCGCTGCTCATGGCGGTCATCTCCCCGCGTGGTGGCCGGTGTTCATCGCCCGGAACACGAGATCCGCTCACTCGGCGTACCGACGGGGCGCGAGGTTGACGAAGCGGACGGGTTGGCGCCGAGAGGGCCTGTGTTGACGGGGCCGGTGTGGAGAGGGCCTGTGTTGACGGGGCCGGTGTAGAGAGGGCCTGTGTTGACGGGGTTCGGGCTTGTGAGGCCCGCGCCTGTGGGGCGGCCCGTGCCTGTGAGGCCCGCGTCCGCGAGTCCCGCGTCTTCGGGGCCTGTGCCCGCTGGGCCCGCGCCCGCGAGGCCCGCGCCCGCGAAGCCCGCCGCCCCCGTGAGGCCCGCCCCCGCCAAGCCCGCGCTCACGAAGCCGGTACCGATGAGGCCCGCCCCCATGAGGCCCGCGCTTGCGAGGCCCGTGTCCACGAGGTGTGCGGCCAGGAGGCCCGCGTCCACGGAGCCCGCGTTCATACGGTCTGTGGGATCTGCTTGGCGCGGCCGCGGATGCCGAAGGCCGTGACGATCTCGACGATGCCGACGACGACCAGCCAGATGCCGGCGACGAGGGTGAGCACCGCGACCGACTTGAACGGCGAGACGATCAGCACGATGCCGGCGATGAACGTGACGATCCCGAGGAAGACCTGCCAGCCGCGGGCGGGCATCCGGGAGTCGGAGACGGCGGCCATGGTCTGGGTGATCCCGCGGATCAGCCAGCCGATGCCGATCCACAGGGCGAGCAGCAGGATCGACTCCATGGGGCCGCGGAAGCAGAAGAGGCCCAGCAGGATCGACAGCGCGCCGCTGATGAACGCCAGCACGCGCAGCGAGGTCGCCCGGTGCGTGCCGAACGCGGCGACCAGCTGGAAGACACCGCTGATCAGCAGGTAGATGCCGAAGAGCACACCGGCGGCGAGCAGCGAGGCGCCTGGCCAGACGAGGACCAGGACGCCGAGGATCAGGGAGGCGATCCCGGTGAGCAGGACGGTCTGCCAGGCGGCCCGGGAGAGGGCGTGCAGCGGCCCTTCGAAGGGCGGTTCGGGCTCATGCCGAGCGGTGCCGGTGGCATGCGCCTTCCGGTCGTCGTCGGCGGGGCCGGTGCTGGGGGGCTCGGTCATGGTTCCAGCTGAGACCGAGGGAGGCGGACGAGCCAGCAGGGAGCGGCTGACCGGGTGACCGCACCGCGCACCGCCTCCGTCCTGCTCGCTACTGGCCCCCTTTCGCCGCCTTCGCCGCCGCCTTCATCTCCTGCTTGTGGGCCCGCACCTTCGCCAGGGACTCGGGCCCGGTGATGTCGGCCACCGACCGGAACGCCGCCGCCTCCCCGTACGCCCCCGCCGCCTCCCGCCACCCCTTCGGCGTCACCCCCAGCTGCTTCCCCAGCAACGCCAGGAAGATCTGCGCCTTCTGCTTCCCGAACCCCGGCAGTTCCTGGAGCCGCTTGAGCAGCTCCGCCCCGCTGTCGACGTCCCGCCAGATGCCCTTGGCGTCACCGTCGTAGTGCTCGACGAGGTACTGGCACAGCTGCTGGATGCGCTTCGCCATGGAACCGGGGTACCGATGCACCGCCGGCTTCTCGGAGAGCAGTGCGGCGAACGCCTCCGGGTCCTGGGCGGCGATCTCATGGGCGTCCAGATCGTCCGTACCCATGCGCTGTGTGATGGTCGCCGGCCCCTTGAACGCCCACTCCATCGGCACCTGCTGGTCGAGCAGCATGCCGGTGAGCGCGGCGAGCCTGCTGCGACTCAGGAGTTCGTCGGCCTCGGGGTCCTGGGCCAGGTGCAGGGCGGGGGTGTTGGCGTTGGCGTCCATGGCTCGATGATCCCGCGCCGGGACCGGCCTCGCGCGCCCGCCATCCCCCGCCCCTCCTGCCGGTCTCCCCTTCACGTACGATTCCTCCGCGATTCGGCCCAGGTAAGGCTAACCTCGGACAAGAGGGTCACCGGGTGACCATCGAGACGTACCGCGACGCCTGGGGCATCCCGGATCTGCGGGCGGACGACGCCCGTGAACTCGCCCGTGCGCAGGGCCGGGTCACGGCCCATGACCGGGCCAGGCAGCTGGAGATGGAACGGCACCGCGCGCAGGGCACGTCGGCGTCCTTCCGCGGCGCCGAGGCCGTCGCCCGGGACGTCTTCGCCCGCCGGGCCCGCCTGGCGGACACGGCGAGACGTTGCTTCGGGACACTGGAGAGACGGGACCCGGACGTCCGCACGAGAAGGCGATCGCCCGCTTCCGGCGCCAGGGCTTCGAGCTCGGACCCGCCGTCGTACTCCCCGAGATCGACCTCCCCGATGTCCACCTGCCCGAAAAGCGCGCTCAACTGGCTTTTCTCACCCGGTCGGTAGCCTTCCCTGACGTCCTCCCGCAGCCGATCCCCCGCGAACACGGCCTGTTCAAATGAGCAGTACAGGCCTCTCGGCCGTATGACCCATGAACGCGTGTTTCCGAACTCGGAGCGGGTGACATGAGCGAAGGACACGACAACGGACACGGCGAGCGGCGGGCGCCGACCGGCAACCACCGGACCCTGCGCGCCCTCGCGTTCCTGGGCGCCCTCCTCGCCGCGCTTCTCCTGGCATCGGCCGGCCCCGCCGCCGCGCACGCGGCCCTGCGCGGCAGCGACCCCGCCGACGGCGCCGTACTCAAGTCCTCGCCCCGCTCCGTCACCCTCACCTTCACCGAGTCCGTCGGCCTCCTCGACGACTCGTTCCGGGTGTACGACCCCACCAACCACCGGGTGACCACCAGCGACGCCGAACACGGCCCGGCCGGTTCGGACACCGCCCGGATCACCTTCCCGAAGAAGCTCGGCACCGGCACGTTCACCGTGGCGTGGCGGGTCGTCTCGGCGGACAGCCACCCCGTCTCCGGCGCCCTCACCTTCTCCGTGGGCAAGCCGTCGGCGACCACGGCGACCGTCTCCAGCGGGCCCGTCGAGAACCCGCTCACCGGCGCCCTCTACAACATCGGCCGCTACGTCGCGTACGCAGCCGTGGCGCTGCTCCTCGGCGCCGTCGCCTTCATCGCCGTCTGCCGCCCGCCGGACCCCGCTCCCCTGCGCCGACCGATCCGCGCCGCATGGTGGGCTCTGCTCGCCTCCACTCTCTTCCTCTTCGTCCTCCGCTCCCCGTACGAGGAGGGCACCTCCCCGGCGACGGCCTTCGACCTCTCCGCCCTCGCCAAGTCCGCGACCGGCCGCCCGGGCCTCGCCCTGCTGGCCAGGGTGGCGCTGCTGGCGCTCACGGCAGCCCTGTACCTCGTCCTCCGCAGGCGTGTGAGCGGGACCCGCCCACCACGCCCTCTCCTCGCCGGGGCCGTCGCCCTCTCCCTCGCGCTCGCCCTGACCTGGGCGGCTGCGGAACACGCCTCGGCCGGCATCCAGGTCCCGCTGGCGATGACGTCCTCGGTGCTGCACCTGCTGTCGATGGCGCTCTGGCTGGGCGGCCTCACGGCCCTCCTCATCACCCTCCAGCGCTCCGCCACGCGCCTGGCCGCCACCGTCGTCGCCCGCTTCTCCCGCGTGGCCTTCGCCTCGGTGACGGTCCTCGTCGGCACCGGCGTCTACCAGTCCTGGCGCGGCCTCGGCTCCTGGCAGGCGCTCACCGACACGTCGTACGGCCGGCTCCTCCTCCTCAAACTCGCCGCGGTGACCATGCTGCTGGCGGCGGCCTCGCAGTCCCGCCGCTGGACCGCGAAACTGGCGAAGGCCCCGGCCGTGCCGGCCCCCGACCGCGTCCCCCTGCCGGTCGGCGCCCCGGCCCCGGCGGGCCCACCGACTGCCGAGAACGCACCGCCCCTGGGGGAGCCGTCGACCGTGGGGGAGCCGCCCCTGGCCGAACCGTCGACGCCGGACGACCCGCCCGCTCCCCCCTCCGGCGATCGCCCCCAGGCCGCCCTGCGCCGCTCGATCCTCGCCGAAGTGGCCATCGGCGTCGCCGTCCTGGGCATCTCCACGATCCTCACCGGCACCCTGCCCGGCCGGGCCGCGGCCGAGGCGGCCGAGTCGGGAACGGTCTCGGGCGCGACCGGCATCCCCGCGGCCGCCGTCGCCGTCGTCCCCTTCGACGTCGGCACCCCGAACGGCCACGGCAAGGTACAGATCACCCTGGACCCGGGCCGGGTCGGCGCGAACTCGGTGCAGGCGGTCGCCTTCGGCCCCGACGGCGGCATCTCCACCGTCCCCGAACTCCGCCTCTCCTTCACCCTCGCCGCCCAGAAGATCGGTCCCCTCCCTGCCAACGTGACCGACCGCGGTGGCTATTGGGCCGCCGACTCCGTCAACATCCCCATCGCCGGCGAGTGGACGATGACGGTGACGGTACGGGTGTCCGACCTGGAGCAGGTGACGGTGACGAAGAAGATCCGGATCGCCGCCTAGCCGAACGTGGGCGCGGTCCGTGGCCGCTCAGGCGCCGACGGTCCCGTCGACACCCTCGCGCAGGAAGTCGGCGTGCCCGTTGTGGCGGCCGTACTCCAGGAGGACGTGCAGCATCACCATGCGCAGCGACACCTCCTCCTCCCACCTCGGCTGGTATCCGGCCTGGTCCAGGGAGCCGGCCGCACGCTCGATACGGCGTGAGGCCGCCACCTCGGCCTCCCAGGCGGCGAACGCCTCCTGCCTGGTCGACTCGCTCGCGTCGTACGCCGCCTGGAAGTCGATCTCGTCGGACCACACCATGGGCGCGTCCCTGTCCTCGAACACCCGGCGGAACCAGGCACGTTCCACTTCCGCCAGGTGCCGCACCAGACCGAGCAACGACAACGTGGACGGCGGCATCGACCGCCGCCGCAACTCCTCGTCGGTGAGCCCCTCGCACTTCATGGCGAGGGTCGCCCGGTGATAGTCGAGAAAAGCCCGCAGCATCTCCCGTTCACCACCGAAACCGGGCGGCCCCACCCGCTCATCACCACTCACTGACCACGCTCCTCATCCAGTGCGTCCCCCCGCCGACCCGTCCGGCTCCCGGGCGCACCAGCAGTATCCAGGAGCCTCCACGGACGAAGAACTCCAGCCGCTCCCGGCCCAGTTCCTGCGCACCCTCTGCGCCAGGCACTGAGCGGCCGTGGATGCCGTCGGCCGTGCGCTTCGCCTGCTATTTGTTCTTGCCGTTGCCCTGGCCGCCGTTGCCCTGGCCGTTTCCGGGTGTGCTGTTGCCGGAGGCGCCGGTGTTGCCTCCTGTGGCGTTGGCGGAGTCGGCGGCGCCCTTGTCGGACTTGCCCGCGCCGGTCGACCTGGTCGGTGTGGCCGTCGCCGTGGTCAGCTGCCCGGAGCAGTAGGCGGCGACCTTGCCCTCGCCCCCGGCGGCCGCGATGAGCCGCTGCCAGGCCGTCGCGTCGAGTGCCTTGCCGTTGCCCTTGACCTGCTCGTAGGCGCGGCAGTGGGCTTCGGTGTCCTGGGCGGCGGCGGGCCGGTCCGTCGGCCGGACGCTGCCGGAGGACGGTGACGGGGCCGCGTCGCCCGGGCGGTTCGGGGCGGTGGCCGACGGGTTGCTGGTGCCCTGGCCGGTGTCGGCGTGGTCGGCGGAGGAGCCCGCGGAACCGATGGCCGCGACCGCGACGCCCCCCAGGGTGAGGCTGGCGAACACGACGCCGAGCGTCAGCTTCACCGGGCGCCGGGCCCGCCGTTGCTCCGCCGGCCGCCAGTCGTCCCGGCGCCGGGTGCGTGCCCGGTGCGCGCCCGCGGCATGGGCGGCCCGGAAGGCGGCCACGGCCTGCTGCTCGGCCTCGGGGGCGAAAGCGTCGGCGCGTATGGCGGCGGCGAGGGCCGTCTCCAGCGCGGCGGCGTCACGTGTGTCTGCGTCACGTGTGTCTGCGTCACGCGTGTCGGGGGAGCCGTGCCGGGCAGCGCCGGGCTGCGCATGCCGACGGCCCCGCACTCCGTCGCCGCTCAGCCGCTCGCCCATGTTCGTTTCCGTTCCTGTCCGACCGTTTCGATTGCGTTCGGTGTACTGGGTCCGGTGCCTTTCCGTCGGCCACCGCCACCACTGTTGTTCATGCCGACTCCCCCAGCGTCCGGGAAGCCCCATCCGTCACACCTTCCTCCGCCTCACCGCCGATGCCCAGTTGGCGTGCGAGGCGTTTCAGACCGCGGTGGGCGGCCGTGCGGACCGCCCCCGGGCGCTTGCCCAGGACACGGGCGGCGGCGGGACCGTCCAGGCCGACGACGACCCGCAGGAGCACGGCCTCGGCCTGGTCCCGCGGCAGCCCGCGGACCAGTTCCAGGGCCCGTTCGGTGGAGATGGACTCCAGGGCCTGCTCGGGCGTGCTGTGCGGGCCGGCCAGGTCCAGTACGTCCTGGTCGGTCCCGGCCGACTGGGGCCGTACACGTCGGCGGCGCAGATGGTCCAGCGCCCGGTGCCGGGCGATGGTCGCGGTCCAGCCGCGGAAACCGGCCCCGTCGCCCTTGAAACGTCCCAGGTCGCGGGCTATCTCCAGCCAGGCGTCGGACGCCACGTCCTCCGCTTCGTCGCCGACGATGCCGTGCAGGAAGCCGAGCAGGCCCGGCTGCACGATCCGGTAGGCGACCGCGAACGCGGCCTCGTCACCGTCCTGGGCCCGCGCGACCGCCGCGCCCAGTTCCCCGTCGTACTCCTGCACGCGCCGGGGTTGCCGTACCTGGCCCAAGATTGCCCTCGTTCGCACCGATCACAGCCGAGTCCACGCCGTCCGTCCGTGCTCCGGTCGCACCGACGGCCCCATGGTGACCAGCGTGCGTGCGCACAGAAATGTCACAACGTGATGCTTCGGCTTCCCCGTGCGCTCCTCCTGGCATGAGCGCGTACCTCCGTCTGCGAGCGGTGCCGGCCCCGGCACTGCGCAACAGTCCGACCTGGCTCGACCGGCTCTTCACCAACGACTCGGAGACCGTCCCGCACGGGACCGGTCGCCACCGCGAGGGGGTGCTGGACCAGCGCTGCCCGGACCAGGAGCGCATCTACGCCGGTGCGCTACCGCACGGTCCCGACGTGGTGCTCGGTGGCCGCCCCGTGTTCCGCGCCGACCGGCACAGCCCGCCGCTGCTGGTGCTGACGGCCGCCCAGGCCCACCGGGTGGCCGGGTTCCTGACGGCGGCCGACTTCGATGCCCTCTGGGACACGGCCCGGGACACCCTGCTGCCCCGCTACGGCGGCGAGAGCGCGGAGCCCGAGCAACGGCGGCTGTTCGCCGCGACGCACCGGGAGCTGACGGCGTTCTACGCCCACACGGCCGAGCACGGGGACGCGGTGGTGAAGTGGCTGGCCGAGGCATGAGGGACGGCCGTCCGCGGCCGGAGACGTGAGTGCCTGATGGGGGATGTGTGGCTGTTCGAGACGGGAGGTGTAACAGTTTCGGGCTCTCGCGCTCTGTCCATGCCGACGACCACATCGGTCGTCGGCCAGGAACAGGGGCGGGCTCGTGCAGGTGACGGACGAAAGAGGCGGAGCCTACGGCGAGGAGTCGTACGGCGGTGTCGGGTACGCGTATGCCCACGGCCCCGGGGGCTCCGGCAGCACTGCCACGCCGCAGCCGCAGCCCGAGCCGGTGCCAGTGCCGTTGTCCCGGGGTGCCGGAACGCCTCTCTCCGGGGCCGTGCCGGCCCACCTCGCCGCCACGGACTCTCCGCACGGTGACGTCATCACCGTGCTGCCCCCGGGCCAGGACATGCCGGAGGGCGATCCGGTGCGGCCGGTCTTCGTGGACGCCTCGGGCCGCCGTCAGCACCGTGTGCGCCGCGCCGCACAGCTGCTGGTGATCCCCGCGGCCTGCTATGTCGCCCTTCTCGTCAGCGCGGTCCTCGGCGGCCCCACCATCAGCGCTCCGTTCGTTCCGCTGCCGGACACCCCGCACCCGGCCACCTCCCGCGCGACCAGCCCCGACCCCCGGGCCGCCACCGGCAACGCGGCAGGGAGCGCGAGCTCCGCCGAGGCGTACGACAGCTCCCGTGCCGGTGCGCGTCAGGCGGCCTCCGGCCCGACCGGTGCTCCGACGGCCTCGGCCGCCGCCGTGTCCACATCCAGGGGCACGGGCACGGCTGAGGCCGCCACGACGCCGTCCGGCACCACCACTCCGACCCCGGCCGCCACCCCGACCGCCGCCACCACCACGACCCCCAGCGCCACCCCCACCACCGCGCACTCCACCAAGGGGCGCTCCACCGCCGCGTCCCACAAGCCCGTGAAGTGATCCAGGGCCCTGACGTGACCGATCGCCGAAGCCGCCCCGCTCCGCCCCGCCCGCGCGGCCGGAGCGCGAGCCGTAGCCGCCGGATCACCCCCCGCACCCACTGGCTGCTGCTGTGCGTGCTCGTGGTGACCCTGTCGGCGGCCCTGCTGCTGCAGGGCTACACCCATCACATGTTCGGGATCACCTCGGACGACGAGTCCGGTCCCCGCGGCCGTGACGAGACGGTGCCCAGCCAGGTGGCCCACGGCGGACCCGTGATCGCGGACGCCGCCGGCTCCCCGCACACCGCCCGGCCCAGGGCCCGTACGATCGCCCTCACCTTCGACGACGGCCCCGATCCCGTCTGGACCCCGCGCATCCTGGACGTGCTGCGCCGCAACCATGTGCACGCGACCTTCTTCGTCGTGGGAACCGAGGTCGTGAACCACCCGGAGCTGGTCCGCCGGATCGTGGCCGACGGCCACCAGATCGGCATTCACACCTTCACCCACCCCGACCTGGCGCGCCTCGCCCCGTGGCAGCGTTCCCTGGAACTGCGCGAGACCCAGCTCGCGGTGGCCGGCGCGGCGGGAGTCACCACCGCGCTGCTGAGGCCACCGTACTCGTCCGAGAACGACGCGCTGGACGACGCCGACTGGTCCGTTCTGAAGCAGGCCGGCGCGGCGGGCTATGTCACCGTGCTCTCCACCCAGGACGCCCAGGACTGGCAGCGTCCCGGCACGGCCCGCGTCCTCGCGAACGCGACACCGCACGGCACCGCCGGGCAGATCCTGCTGATGCACGACGCCGGCGGTGACCGCTCCCAGACCGTGGCCGCCCTGGGCACCCTGATCCCCCGGCTCAAGGCACAGGGCTTCCGGTTCACGACGGTCGGCGCCGCGGTCGGCATGACCGCCCCCGTCCGGCCCGCCGGGCCGGGCGACCGCCTCCAGGGAATCGCGCTCATCAAGATGCTGCAGCTCGGTGACTGGACCGTCCGGCTGCTCGGCGTGCTGATGTACGCGGCCGGAGCGATCAGCGTGCTGCGCGCGGCGGTCGTACTGTTCGCGGCCCGCCGGCACCGGCGGCAGCGGACAGGGCGACGCAGCAGGCCCTGGGGTCCCTCGGTGACCGAACGGGTCAGCGTCATCGTCCCCGCGTACAACGAGAGCGCCGGGATCGAGGCGGCCGTACGCTCCCTGCTCGCCTCCGACCATCCGGTCGAGATCATCGTGGTGGACGACGGCTCCACCGACGGCACCGCCGACCTGGTGGAGTCGCTGCGCCTGCCGGGCGTGCGGGTGATCCGGCAGCAGAACGCGGGCAAGCCAGCCGCGCTCAACACCGGACTCGCCGCGGCCACCTGCGAGCTGGTGGTCATGGTCGACGGCGACACGGTCTTCGAACCCGGCACGGTCCGCACCCTGGTGCAGCCCTTCGCCGACCCCCGGACGGGCGCCGTCTCGGGCAACGCGAAGGTTGTCAACCGGGGTGGTCTGCTGGGCCGTTGGCAGCACATCGAGTACGTGATCGGCTTCAACCTCGACCGCCGTCTCTTCGACCTCGCCGAGTGCATGCCGACCGTGCCCGGCGCGGTCGGTGCCTTCAGGCGCCGGGCCCTGCTCGCCCTCGGCGGCGTCAGCGATGCCACCCTTGCCGAGGACACCGACCTCACCATGGCCCTGTGCCGGGCCGGCTGGCGCGTGGTGTACGAGGAGGGCGCGGTGGCCTGGACCGAGGCGCCGGCCTCCCTGGACGCCCTGTGGCGGCAGCGGTACCGCTGGTGCTAAGGCACCCTGCAGGCGATGTGGAAGCACCGCGGGGCGTTGGCGCAACGCGGCGCCGCAGGCAGACTCGGCCGCCGGGGCCTGGGCTACCTTCTCCTCTTCCAGGTGCTGCTGCCCCTGCTCGCTCCCGTCGTCGACGTCTTCGCCGTCTACGGCCTGGTCTTCCTCGACCCGCTCCGGATCACCGCCCTGTGGCTCGCCTTCCTGTTCCTGCAACTGCTGATGGGCCTGTACGCGTTCCGCCTGGACGGCGAGCGGCCCGGTCCGCTGTGGAGCCTGCCGCTGCAGCAGTTCGTCTACCGCCAGCTGATGTACCTGGTGGTCATCCAGTCCGTCTTCACCGCCGTGTCCGGCTCACGGCTGCGCTGGCAGCGCATGGAGCGGTACGGCAGCCTCCAGGCGCCGACGGGCCCGCAGCCGTCCACCCCGCTGCTCACGGGCAGTCACCCGGAGAACGGCACCGTCGGCAGTGAGCGGCGCTGAAGCGCGCCGTCGGCCGCTCCAGGCCGTCCTCAGTGCTCGCCGAAAAGGATGTCCCTGACCTCGCGCAGCGCGTAGAGGACCAGGACGTACCCGGCGGCCGGATCGGCCCACCACAGGCCGGCCAGGGAATTCAGCAGGAGTCCGAGCAGCACGGCGGCGGCCAGCAGGCCGTCGATCAGGGTGACCCGGCCCTCGGTCTTCAGCACCGGGTTGTCCAGCGCGGCGCCGGTGCGTGCCTTGCCACGGGCGAGCGCGAACATCACCGCGGCCGTCACCGCGGTCCAGCCGACGCCCAGCGGTGAGTGGTGGGGGCGGAAGCCGACGGCCAGCACCCAGGTGGACTGCACCAGCAGGTACACCGCCAGGAGCCCGAAGCCGACCCCGATGAGCTTCAGCGCGAGGCGCCGGCGGTCCTCGCCGGTACCGGACAGCTCCCAGATCACCACGGTGGAGGCGCCGATCTCGATCAGGGAGTCCAGCCCGAACCCGGCCAGCGCCACGGACCGCGCCGAGGCCGCGGCGACCGCGAGCACGACGATGCCGATCACGTTCCAGCCGAGGGTCACGTACTCCAGGGCGAAGCCACGGCGGACGAGCGTCCGACGGTCGCCACTCTCACCACTGATCACCGCGAGATCCTCCCAGACGCGAAGAGGGCCCCGGAATTCAGCTTCCGGCTCGCGTCCTGCGCCAGGCGCCGAGCAGTTCCTCGGGGCCGTACACCGCCTGAAGGCCGGAACAATCGACCCCGCTACGAGAGACCGCCACGAGCGGTACCGGCTCGTCGGTGATCGCTGCCCGGTGTTTCTGCAGCGCGGCCAGGTCGTGGCTGTCGAAGGCGGTGTTCTCCAGCCACTTGACGGAGCCGAGAAAGTGCAACTCCTTGGCCACCGGCTGCCGGTCGGCGCCCACCAGGTCGATTTCGACGTCGTTGCTGCGGGTCCAGTACCCGCCGATCGCCGGTGCGGCGGGCAGGACCCCGTCCGGCAGAAGACGGGCGAGGGATTCCCGGACGAGGGGTTCGATCGCACGCCCCCGCCAACTCGTCCACCGCTCCTTGATCCGGCTCAGCGTGAGGTCTCCTCGCATACGCTCGATCTCTGCCATGTGCGGGTCCAGAAACGCGAGCCAGAAGCGCAGGTAGGGGTCGGCAACCCGGTAGCGGCGTTCCTTCGACGGACGCAGGGAGAGCGGCAGCTCGGCAGCCACGACTCGTTTCTCGGTCAGGACGTCGGTGGCCCGGGTGAGAGTGGTGTGGGCGATGCCGCCCGCGGCACGCGCGATGTTGGTGAAGGTCCGCTCTCCGCTTCCGATGGCCCTCAGGACTTCCCTGCTCATCGCCTGCGGCGGGAATTCTGCGGCCAGTGAGCGCTCGGCCGAGACCAGCAGCGCCGAGATCGGGTTGTCCAGCGAGTCGCGGAGGAACTCCCAGGTGTCCGCTCCTGGCCGCCACTCCGCACAGATGAGCGGCAGACCGCCCGTGACCAGGGCGGCATCGAAGGCGGCTGCCGGCTCAAGCCCGAGCATCTCGCCGATGTCGGCAGGGTTCAGCGGGCCCACGACCATTTCCCGGCCCCGCTGATGGAAGGGGCGGTCGTAACTGTTCAGCGCCTCCATCATCGACAGGTCGGATCCGACGAGGAGGAGCAGTACGGGTTTGCGGCTGAGCAGGCGGTCCCATGCCCGCTGGAGCATGCCCTCGAAGGCATCGATGCGGTCCATGAGATACGGGACCTCGTCGATGACGACGACGCTCGGTTTGTCGTCGGGAAGGACCTCCGCGAGCAGCCTCAAGGCCGCGTTCCACTGTGTCGGGGTCTCCTCGGAGAACAGTTCCCGCTCCGGGAGTGTGGATCTGGTGACGGCGTCGAGCAGTTCGGCCAGTTCGTCCTCCGCGGTGCCGCCCGCAGCGGTGAGGAAGAGGTACGGCGTCTCGGTGCGTCGGAGGAACTCCTCGACGAGGCTGGACTTGCCGACCCGCCGCCTTCCCCGCATGAGGATGCACTGCCCCGGCTTCGCCGACCCGACAGCATCGCGAACCGCCTGCAAGGCGTTGCCGAGCACGGTCAGCTCGCGGTCCCGCCCGATGAAACGACGCACGGAAAGCCTCCCTCTGTGGATAGTATCGACAGGGATACTATCTGCATCGCTACCATCTTCCCTTCGGGCCGGGCAGGCCCTCATGGCGCCGTGGGCGCGGGACAGGGTGAAGGCGTTGTCGTCCCGCCTGTGGTGTCGGTGAGGACGGCCAGGTGGACCGCGGAGCGGTACGGGCGGGGACGGCTGCCCTGGACAGCGGCTTTGACCTGACCGGGTGCGATGGTGACCGGGCCCGCCATGTCCTTGCGAGTGCCGGTGCGTCCGCGGGACAGGAGCCTCACGTCCAGGTGGAGTCCTCCAGGGCGCGGTCACCCGTGCCCGTCCCCACCCGGCCAGGGGTGCATCGCCGGAGCCGACGACGGTGTCGGCGGCAGCAGACCCCAGTTCCTGCAGGAGTTGGCGTACTCCCTCGGTGTCGAAGTGGTCGCGGCGGTGGCCGACATGGGCATGACGCGGGTAACTCGTACTGATGTTCTCATTTTCGATGCTTTTAACTTTTTGTCGGATATATTGTCTTTCGGGTGGAGGGTGGCGGCTGCATGAGGAGGAGGAACGTTGTGCGCACAGTCGAGTTGTGCAGGCTGAGCACATAGTGCAGGCGGGGCGGACGGTGTCGGAGCAGCACATCATGTCCGTACAACTCGCTGGCGGGCTGCGCCAGTACGAAGCACTGAGGCTGCTGCTGGGTGACGTCGTCGAGGCGCTCGGTGCGACAGGCGGCATGGTGCATGTGGGCGGGGCGGGCATCGGCCATCTGTACCTGGCCGCGAGCAGCGGGCTCAGCAGGTCACTGGCCGAAACCTGGAGGGAAATCGGCTGGGACGCGCAGGCGCCCCCGGCCCTGGCCGCGCGGGACAACGCCTATGTGTGCACGCCCGGCACCGGCACGCCTGGGCCTATGGGCGGCCGGTACTGCGCTGCGGTGGTCGGCACCGGCATGGCGGCTACCCCGGTGCCCGCTCCGCACGGGCCGCTGGGGGCGCTGTCAGTGTTCACCGCGGCCCCCGACGGGCTCGACGCCAAGGAGCGGTCATTGCTCGCAGCGACCGCTGAGCGGATCGCCGAAGACCTGCGGAGCGCGCCTGCCACGCCGCGTACGAGTACCACGGCGGCAGACAAGATTTCCGGGATCGGCACCTGGCAGTGGGACTTCGCCGGAGGCACCGTCGAGTGGGACAAGGCTGCGCTGACGATTCTGGGGGTGGCCGGCGACACCCTGGGCAGCACCGTCGAGTCCTGGATGGACATTGTGCACCCGGACGACCTCGTGCAGGTCATCGCCGCCAGCGAGCAGGCGATCCGGACCCGCCGAGCCTTCGGCCTGGAGTACCGGGTACGCCGTCCCGACGGGAGCCTGCGCTGGGTGGAGTCCCGCGGTCATGTGCTGCCCGACGACAGCGACAGGCCGTACCGCGCTATCGGCACGCTGCGGGACATCACCGATGACCGCCTTGCCCAGCACTCGGTGGGCCGTGCCCTGCAGCACATGAGCGACGGCCTGCTGACCGTCGGCAAGGACTGGCGGATCACCTTCGCCAACATGGCGGCCGAGCACCTGCTCGGCCCGTCCGGCGAGCTGATCGGCCGGGTGCCGTGGAAGGCACTGTCCGGTATAGACCCACGCTGCCTGGAAGCCGCCTGCCGACGTGCCATGGCCGAGGGCAGGCCGACCGGCCTGGACGCGCAACTCGCCGCCACCCGGCGCTGGCACCACCTCCGGCTGGTCCCGATACCCGACGGTCTGATCATCTACTTCACCGATGTGCACGACGCCCGGCAGCGCGAAGCGGAACAACTCGCCGCCGAGCACGCCGCCGCCACGCGCACCGCCCGGATCGGGGAGCTGACCGGCGCCCTCGCCGTGGCCGTCACCACCACGGACGTCGTCGACGCCGTCGCCGACCACGTACTGCCGCTCTTCGGCGCGGTCGGCCTGAATGTCTTCACCAAGGAGGCCGAGCACCTGGTCCTGGTGGGTGCCGTGGGATATTCCAAAGAGTTCCTCGACCGCGTCAACGGACTGCTGGTGCAGGACAGCACGCCGGTCAACCAATCGCTGCACAGCCGTTCCCCGATCTTCGTACCTTCACAGGAGGAGTTCCTGCGCCGTTACCCGGAGCTGGCCGACTTCCCGGCCGAGGGCGAAAAGCAGGCATGGGCGTTCCTGCCGCTGATCGCCTCCGGGCAGCCGATCGGGGCCTGCGTGATCTCCTTCGACCGGCCGCAGGCGTTCACCAGCGAGGAACGCACCCTGTTCACCGCCGTGAGCGGGCTGTTCGCCCAGGCGCTGGCGCGGGCCCGGCTCTACGACACCGAGCACACACGTGCGCAGACACTGCAACGCGGCCTGCTGCCCCGCGCCCTGCCGGACCTGCCCACCATGACCGCCGCCGCACGCTATCTGCCGGCCACCGCGGGGATGGAGATCGGAGGCGACTGGTACGACGTGATCCCGCTCTCGGGCGAACGGGTCGCCCTGGTCATCGGCGATGTCATGGGCCACGGGCTCGCCGAGGCCGCCACCATGGGGCGGCTGCGCACCGCCGTCCACACCCTCGCCGACCTCGATCTACCGCCGGGAGAAGTGCTCTCCCACCTCAACGACACGGTCAGCAGCCTCGGAGACGAGTTCTACGCCACCTGCCTGTATGCCGTCTACGACCCCACCAGCGGCGTCTGCACGGTCGCGAGTGCGGGCCACCCCGCACCCGCCGTGGTCCTCCCCGACGGGGCCGTTCGCTTCCCCGACGTGCCGGTCAATCCGCCGCTGGGCGCGGGAGTCCCGCCCTTCGACGCCGGAACGCTGGAGCTCCTCGACGACAGCCTGCTGATCCTCTACACGGACGGCCTGGTCGAGTCCTCCACCCTGGACATCGACCAAGGCAGAGCTCGTCTTGCCCAACAGCTCGCGCACGCTCTGCCCCTGCCCCCGCAGCACCCGGCCGGGAAGGTATTCCGGGCCTCTTGGCCATCGGGACGCGGCGGGACCGGGCGGCTCGAGCGGCTGTGCGACGCCCTGGTCGACAATCTGCTCCCGGCCCAGCAGCAGACCAGTGACGACACCGCACTGCTCATCGCCGCCCCGCACCCCCTGGCCCCGGGCGACATCGCGTCCTGGCCGCTACCCCTTGAACCCGAGGCGGCAGGCCAGGCGCGCGGGCATGTCCGCGACCGACTCGCCGCCTGGGGTCTTGACGGGCTGACAGCCACCACCGAGCTGCTGGTCAGCGAGCTGATCGGCAATGTCGTCAGACACGCCGAGGGACCGATCGCACTGCGCATGTTGCGCGGCCGGACTCTGGTCTGCGAGGTCTCCGACGGCAGCTCAAGCACACCTCGCATCCGGCGCGCGGCCGAAACCGACGAGGGCGGCCGGGGGCTGCAACTGGTCGCCGCCCTGGCTCAGCGGTGGGGGGCCCGCTACACGGCCACCGGCAAGTGCATCTGGACGGAGCAGCCACTGCCGGCGCGCCACGAGTGACACCCGGTGGGGCGCCACACCTCCGGCACAGCCGCCGTGACGGATCGGTACCGGAGGCAGCCCTTGATGGCTGCCCACCCCATGTGCCCAGAGGATCCCTGCCGACGGCGATTGAGGGGTTGCCCCCAACACGCTTTCCCGATGTTCGTCTGCGGGTTCGGGGCGGGACGGGGGCGTTCTGACCTGGGGTGGAGTAGGCCGTCGGACGGTTGGTGGACGGAGCCGGACGGCGACGAATGAGACCAGGGCGCCGGTCATACTCGCTTGACGACGATCGATTCCGGAACCAGCTTCTCCAGGTCGTCCACGTTCGATGTGAAGATGGTGACCTGCCCTTTCTGCTGTCGGGCGATGATGGCGAGCACCGCGTCGATCGCGTACTTGTGGCCGTGAAGCTTGGCGTCGGACAGGAGCCGGCGGGCCTGGCGGGCCTCGTCCTTCCCGATGCCGGCGACTTTGAGCCGGGAGAGCACCCAGTCCCAGCGCTGCTCGGTGGTTCTGCCGTCGTACGCCTCCACCAGCGCCATGGGCGACGTGACCGCCGGAGGACACAACGCCGGAGAGGCCGCGTGACCAAGCGAGCCAGTGAGCACGGGCAGCGGCCACTGCGCGCCTTCGTACTCGACTGCGAAGCCCTGTCCCTCGCTGTGCGTGGCGACCGGAAGATGATCGCCTGGCTCGATCTCGCAGCACGGGGCGAAGCCCGCTGTTGGGCCGCCCCGTTGACCGCGCATCGAAGGGTTCCACCCCGCGGTGGGCCCCTTCGGAGTCGTGCCCGGTGAGGCACTGGCGGAGGAGTGACCATCACTACTGGAAGCGGCTGCTCGAAGACGCGGGAGTCCGACCGCCCGGCTGCACGACGCCCGGCACACGGCCGCCCCTGTGCTCATGCTGCTCGGTGTCCCGGATCGCGTCATTGATCAGATCATGGGATGGGAGCCGGGCACCTCCGCCAGCATGCGGGCGCGGTACCTGCATGTGCCGGACGCCATGCTCAAGGAAGTGGCCCGGAAGATCGCCGAGGCCATCTGGGGACCCTCCCGAGACACCGCTGTGGACAGAAACCAGGACAACGAGGTCTGAGGACAACGTCGAAGGGCCCCACCGCGAACAGTGGGGCCCTTCGACGTATTGCCCGGTGAGAGCAATGGCGGAGGATACGAGATTCGAACTCGTGAGGGGTTGCCCCCAACACGCTTTCCAAATGTTCGTCTGGGGGTTCTGGGGCATACGGGAGCGTCCTGACCTGTGGTGCAGCAGGTCCGGGCGGAGGTTTTGAACGGTGCTGTACGCCGGTGAATGCCACCAGAACTGCAACCACGGAAGTGGAGCCGCGTGAGTGCGTCCAGCTTCTGCTCGTGGCGCGGTCAGCGGGGAACCGCCTCCTTACTCCCCGTTCCGCGACCAAACCGCGGTGAGCGCGGTGACCGGGTCACTGTCGGCTGGTGCCGCGGGCCACCATTCGCCGTCGTCGTCCTGGCGGTAGGGGTACCAGCGGGTGTCGGGGCCCAGACGCAACTGGATGCCGTGGTGGGTGAGGGTGAGGCGGTTACGCCAGGCCCTGAGGTGTGCGGGGGAGTCGGTCATCTCGGCGAGGGCCGCGTCCAGGGCGGTGCGGGCGGCCTTCATCACCGTCGGGTCGGGAGTGTGGGGCTGTTCGGCGACGGTGATGCCCGTGGGGCCGCCGTGGCGCCAGGCGCTGGTGAGGCGTGCGAAGGCAGTGGGGTTGGTGCCGGTGTTCTGGATCAGGTGGTGGAACCACTCGGGTCCGGGGTTGCTTGCGGCGATGCGCACGGCGTCCTGGTGCTGGGTCAGGTGCAGGTCGGCGGTATCGCCCGCGAGGAGCCGGGCGGCGCGCGCGGTGGCGTCGGCCATGAGGCGTTCCAGGTCCGCGGCGGTCAGGCCGCTGCCGGGTGGCGGGGCGACGGGCAGTGCTGTGGTGTGGGCGGCGGGGTCCGGGAGCTCGGGCAGTTCGGGGGACTCTTCGGCCCAGTGGGCGTACGCGGCGGCGGCCGGGACGCCGGCCGGTGCCAGCGGGGCGGCGGTTTCCTGTGCTGCCGTACGGAGTGCGCGCAGCTGGGCGAAGACCTCCTCGCGACCGCGGCCGCGCAGCGTGAAGAGGACGAACGGGTCGGTGTCGATGGTGGCGGCGATGGCGTAGCAGAGCGCGGCGGCGTGCTTGCAGGGGTGTCCCCAGTCGGGGCAGGAGCACTCCGGATCGAGCTCGGTGGGCAGTGGGAGCAGTGGGACGCCTGCGTGCCGGGCGTCGTCGACGAGTTCGGCGGGCATCTCGCCGTCGAGAAGTGCTGCGAGATGCCCGGCGCGGGCCGCGATCGTGTCGAGCAGGGTGTCCCACTGAGGATCGGTGAGGACGGGCAGGTGGACCGATGAGCGGTACGGGCGCGGGCGGCTGCCCTGGACAGCGGCCTTGACCTGGCCCGGAGCCACGGTGACCGGGCCGACCATGCCTTTGCGGGCGTAGGTGCGTCCGCGCGAGAGCCGTCCGGCGTCCAGGGTGGAGTCCTCCAGGGCGGCCACCCATGCCTGGCCCCACCAGGTCGCGGCGAAGGCTCGCTTGCTGCGGGCGGGCGCACGGCGCGGGCCGGGGACAGCGGGGCTCATGACTGCCTCCCCAGGGCGACGAGTTCGGCGAGTTCGGCGTCGGACAGTTCGGTCAGGGCTGCCTCGCCGGAGCCGACGACGGCGTCGGCGAGGGCGCGCTTGGCTTCGAGCAGCTTCGCCACCTTGTCCTCCACGGTTCCCTCCGTGAGGAGCTTGTGTACCTGGACGGGTTTGCCCTGGCCGATGCGGTAGGCGCGGTCGGTGGCCTGGTCCTCGACGGCAGGGTTCCACCAGCGGTCGTAGTGCACGACGTGAGTGGCGCGGGTGAGGTTGAGTCCGGTGCCCGCCGCCTTCAACGACAGCAGGAACACCGGTACTTCACCGCGTTGGAAGCGGTCCACCATTTCCTCGCGCTGTGCGACGGGGGTGGCACCGTGCAGGAAGAGAGTGGGGACGCCGCGCTCGGCGAGGTGCTTCTCCAGCAGAGCCGCCATCTGTTTGTACTGCGTGAAGACCAGCACGGATTCGCCTTCGGCGGTGATGGTGTCGAGGAGTTCGTCGAGCAGGTCGAGCTTGCCGGAGCGGCCCCGCAGGGGAGTGGACTGGCGCAGGCCGTGCTCTTTCAAGTACTGGGCGGGGTGGTTGCAGATCTGCTTCAGCGCGGTGAGCAGCTTGAGTACCAGACCGCGTCGGGCGATGCCCTCCGTCTCCGCGATCTTCGCCATGGTCTCGCGGACCTGTGCCTCGTACAGGCTGGTCTGCTCGGCCGTCAGCGGGACGACGTGGTCGGTCTCGGTCTTGGGCGGCAGTTCGGGCGCGATGCCGGGGTCGGACTTCTTGCGGCGCAACAGGAAGGGACGTACGAGACGGGACAGGCGCTCGGCTGCCTTGGGATCCTCGCCCGCCTCGATGGCGCGGGCATGCCCGTCGCGGAAGGCGGCGAGTGTGCCGAGGAGCCCGGGGGTGGTCCAGTCGAGCAGGGCCCACAGCTCGGAGAGGTTGTTCTCCACGGGGGTGCCGGTGAGAGCGACGCGGGCGCGGGCGGGCAGGGCGCGCAGTTCGCGGGCGGTGACGGCGTAGGGGTTCTTGACGTGCTGGGCCTCGTCGGCGGCCACCAGCGACCAGGCTGTCTCGGCGAGCACTTCGCGGTCGCGGCGTAGCACCCCGTAGGTGACCAGGACGATCTCGTCGCCGGCCAGGTCCCCCAGGTGGCGGTCGCCGCCGTGGTAGCGGCGTACGGGGGTGGACGGTGCGAATCTGGCGGCCTCGCGCTGCCAGTTGCCGAGCAGGGAGGCCGGGCAGACGACAAGGGTGGGGCCCGCGGTGGTGGGGTCGCTCTGGCGGTGCAGGTGCAGAGCGAGCAACGTGATGGTCTTGCCCAGGCCCATGTCGTCGGCGAGACAGCCGCCGAGGCCGAGTGCGCACATCTCGGCCAGCCAGGCCAGGCCCCGCTTCTGGTACTCGCGCAACGTGGCCTTGAGTGCGGCGGGCTGGGGCACGGGGGTGCGGGACTCGGGGTCGCGGATACGAGCGACCAAGTCGCCGAGCGCACCGACCGCCGCACAGGGGACCCGGTCACCGTCCCTCCCCCAGCCTCCGGCCGGGGGGACCCCCATCTCGCTTCGCTCGGCCTCGCCGGTCAGCGCGGCGCTCAACGCCTCCATGGGGGTGAGCGGTCCCATCCGGCGCCGCTTGGCACGGGCCACCAGCTTCGGGTCGGCGACCACCCACTGGTCGCGAAGCCGGACGAGGGGACGGCGTGACTCCGCGAGGGCATCCATCTCAGCCTCGGTGAGCGGCTCGCCGCCAAGGGAGACCTGCCAGCGGAAGTCGAGGAGGGCCTCGGTGTCCAGCAGGCCGCCCGCGGTGGAACCGGGGGCGGTGCGCTGCCCGATCTCCGCGGTCGCGGTGAGTGCCTTGACCAGTTCGCGCGGCCAGTGCACGTCGACACCGGCCGCGCGCAGCGCGTCCGTGGCGTCCCCAAGGAGTTCGAAGGCTTCGTCGTCGGTCAACCGGAGCTGATCGGGAGCGGCATCGTCGAGCAGCCTGCGCAGCGGGGGCCAGGCGCGGGCGCCGCGGCGCAGGGCGAGCAGGGTCTCGGTCTCGGCGCGCGGGCCGAGCAGCCGCTCCACTTCGGTCGGCTCGCTCCACAGCCGTGCGGCCTCGACGACGAGCGCCGGGTCCGCAGCGGTGTGCAGTTGCAGGACGGCCCGGAACTGCCGTCGGCGTCCTTCGGGTACGTCGACGCGCAGGGAGACACTGACCTCGGCGGTGAGCGCCGCTTGGGTTTCCTCGGCCCATTCCCGCAAGCTGGGCACGGCACGGGCCTCGCGCCAGGCGTACGGCAGCGCTCCCATGGCGAGCGGCGCGGCCGGCGTACGGACCAGATCATCGGCGACCGCGTCGCAGAACTCGCGTACCAGCGCAGCCGGTTCGGCGATCCGTACCGGCGCAGGGCCTGGCTCGGGCAGGCAGTGGGCGTGTGGCGGGAAGGCGGCGGCCAGGGCGTCCAGCGTCTGGCGCTGGGCGGCTGTGAAGGGACCCACCTGCCAGGTGTCGTAACCGGCGGGGGTGATGGCCGGGTGGAGACGGCCGTCGACGAGCAGTCGCAGCGCGAAGCGAGTGGCGGCCTGCCAGGCGGCGCCGGAGGGATGCGTCGGCTCCGCATCAGCCAGGGCGGAGACAGCGACGGCGACAGGCAGCGCGTAACCCTCGACCCTGCGCCGCCTGACCGAGCGGCCGTGCGGCAGGACCAGCTCCACCGCCTCGGTCTCAAGGCCGGTGGGCGCCATACCGTCTCCGGCTGCTGCCCCGGTCGGCTTCCACAGCAGCAGCCGCCCAAGGCGGGCGGGCTCACCGGGCAGGAACACCGCCGCCCAGCCGGCGCCGAGCAGTTCCCTCACGAAGGCGGATGTTTCCTGCCGGGCCAGCGGCGGTGTGCTTCTCGCGCCCGTACTCGGCTCTCGTACGACGACTCGTGCCACTCTCTTCCGCCCTGTCGCGTGCCGGACCCTCCCCAGGCCCGCTCACTACTGAACCCCACCAGGCAACGTCACACGCTGGCAACCGCGGGCCCTTGCTTGACTGCCGGCGACGGCGCCACGGCGGATACGCCGCTGCTGAACGCACCGGTCCTCAACCGTAAGGCGCAGCGCTACGGTGAGGCCATGAGCACCTGGGACCCAGCCGTGCCGGAGGCATTGATCGAAGAGGCCACCGTCGACGCCTACGGCGAGGATGAGCAGCTCACCGGCTTCTTCACGATGATCGAGGAGAGCCTTGCCGTGCCATTCACCACGACTGTTCTCGGCGTCGAGGTGAGCGTGGTCGGTGTCGATCTGGCCGAGGACGGGCGCGTGGTCGCACGCTGCGCCCGGGGGTCGGTCCGACAGGACATCGGAATTCTGGACCTGCCGCTGCCGGAACCTGCCCCCGAGGGCTCGCAATGGATCGAGGCATACCGCTACTGGGCCCGCTGAACTGGCGCGCCGCACAACTGCCCAGCTGAGCCCGTGCTCGAACCCACCTGAGCTCGTGCTCGAACGGGCAGTCGCCGCGACCGCCGCTGACCGGACCGACTGCGGGAAACAGAAAGCACGTAGCGCGCATACCGCAGTATGCTTACCGGTATGGCTGACACCACGCGCATCACGGTGACGCTCCCCACCGAGCAGGTGGCGGAGCTGAAGAAGATCACGGACAACGTCTCCGGCTATGTGGCCGAAGCGGTCGCCAGGCAGATCCGGCACCAGCTTCTGGGGGCCGACCTGCGCAGCCACACAGACGAGCACGGCGCCTTCAGTGAGGAAGAGCTGGCCGAGGCGCGGGCGCGGATCTTCGGCACGACCCAGGACGCTGGCGGCGCGAGCGCCGCGTGAGCGGGCACATTGAGACCGTCGTCCTGGACAGCGAGGGGCTGTCGGCCTGGGTGGCGCAGGACCGGAAGGTTCTGGCGATGTTCCAGGTGTTCCACGACATGGGAGCGGACCTTGTCGTCAGCGCCAACACCATCGTGGAGGTGAGCCACTCCAGGGTGAACCTGCCCCGACTGCAATGGGCGCTCTCCCGGGTCAAGGTGGAGCCGGTCACGGAGGCGGCGGCCAAGGCGGCGGCACAACTGCTCAAGGTTGCCGGTCTGCACGGACACGAGTACGCGATCGACGCCACCGTCGCCGAAGCGGCCTCGCGTCAGCCCGGCCCGGTCGCCGTCCTCACGTCGGATGTCGATGACATGACCCGGCTGTGCGGCAGCAAGGTCCGGATGATCGGGCTGTGACCGCTGCCGTGACTCCCTCGTCAGTCGCCCCACGGATGCGAGCGTGCGTTTCGTCTGCTTGGCAGGTATGTCCCGAATGTCGCCTATAAATGCAACCGAAACTGCAACCAGGGCATGCCAAAGAGTCGGACCGCAATGAGCGGTCCGACTCTTCGTTTCGCCTGGTCAGGCGGGAGCGGAGGATACGAGATTCGAACTCGTGAGGGGTTGCCCCCAACACGCTTTCCAACTGTGTTGGTGCCTCGCAGTGCCGCGTACAGCGCCGTTCACCTGCGTTCATGGGCCGCTGGCCTGCGGGGTAAGTCCGGCTGTTGGTCTCGCCTGAACGGCCGCGAACGGGGCTGAATGAGACGGAAACTGAGACGGCCGCCTGTGATCCTAGAGTTGACCTCGCCACCATGGCACGTCCAGGCTGTCAGCCGGGATCACCTTGGCTCTGGCCAGGATCTTCCTGTCGAGGGCCCATACGAGGGCGCGTAGCTCACGCGCGCTCTTCCTCGGCAGTGCGTGAAGCACGGCTTCGAGGTGGCCGCGGAAGTCGACGCCGTAGCATCCGCACTCGAGGATGCCGCAGTCAGGACCTACGAGTGGGTCCACAAGTTGTCTGAGAGGACCGTGGGCCAGGGCCTTCCAATGCCAGAACGCTTCTTCCGTGGCTTCGGGCCAGAAGCGGGTCCGCTCAAGCCGACGCAGGTCAGCTGTGCAAGACCCTAAGAGGCGGTCAATGAACGGGTACCGTCGCTGCCTCGGCCGGCGGGTAGGAATGTCGCCCCGCAGGGCTGACGGGCGCCTACGCGGCATTGCCCCTTCGGTAGTCGATCATGGGGGCAAGGTACAGAACGACGTGTTCGGTGGCCACCGCGTATCCGGTGGCCGGAAGCCCTGAGCTTGGGAAGCTAAGGTGATCTAGGGTGCGCTGCTTGGCTGACCTGCGGTGGAAGGGTATCGGCGCCCGGCGGCCGGGCCGTTGATTCCCCGGTGTTCCCCGTGATTCCCCGCTGGATCTGGCACGCGTCTGGCACGAGCCACCGCCCTCAGATGCTCACGAAGTTGGCTTCACTACGTGACCCAAGGCAATGAGGCCGATTCCGACCGCTGACAACGACGGATGGTCGAACCCGCTGCACGCAACGAGTAGTGCACCCGCTCCCCAGAGTCTCGGCTGTCGAACGTGGTGCTGGAGCCATCGGCCCGGCAAGCGTCCGAGTAGCAGGCCGTGCAGGCCTAGGACAACGCACGTAAGCCAGAGCGCCCCGACCAGAATCAGCATCGGAAGCAGGAGGTCGGCAGACGATGTCGACATGGTCGTCCCCCTGGTGAGCTGGTTCCCCGTACCCCTCACGAAAGTCTGGCACGTCGGTGCGGATGCCCCAGGGTCCCCGGGGATGTTTGCCGTCTCTCGGTGGTATCAGTCATGAGCAGAGCTTGTTCGCCAACGCCAAGCATCGGGGGCGCAGATGACGGCGCAGCCGAGTCTGGACGAGCGCCTTGTCATGTACCAAGTTGTCGCAGCCGGGCATGCGGGTCTCGATCAGATGGTCTGGCAGGTACCGGGCATTGCCCTGACGGCCCAGGCGTTCCTTATGACAATTGGCCTCGGGCCTGGATCCGGTCAACTTGCGCGGCTCGGGTCTGGACTTCTCTCGGTGGTGGTCGCCTTCATGTCCGTCGAGTTGCTGATGAGGCACCGACTCAGTGCGATCGCGGATGCGGTGTGGTTGGAGAGGTTCGAGCGAGACCAGGGGTTGGAGGTGCTCCACAGGCCATTGAACGACCGGTGCGCCCAGCTCGGCGTGCCCATGCCGCGCGTGGCCCGTCCTCGCGCCTATTCCGTATGGATCGCGGGTCTCTCAGCCTTCGGCCTCGTGGGTGCTGGCATCGCGGTCAACGCGCTCGTTGGGTAGCTGTCGGTTCCTCAGCTTGGGAAGCTGCGGGCATTCAGGGCCGGTTCTTCCGCTGACCCGGGCGAACGGCGACGGGGCGACCTCGGCAGGCTCGGCCCGTTTCACCGTGGTTCCCCGGTGTTCCCCGCCTGATCTGGTGTGCTTGTGGTGCAGCCCGCCTCCCGTGCGAAGCCGGAAGACGTGCGTTCCTTCGTCCTTCGTCGGCGTCGGTGCCAGCGGTCCGACAGGAGCCTGGCCGCGATGGAAGCAGCAGCCACCGCGGCACACGTCCGCCAACTGTTGAAGTCGCTGATGACCAAACCGATGAAGCGGACCACGACTGTCGTCAGGATCCACTGGACAACAGACCAGGCCGCAGCTTTGATCCGTTTGCCTATGCCGCTCATGAGCCCAAGGTAGCTGGCCTCTGACCGACGTCCGGTTGCGTCTGGACGGCCTTCTGATCCGTAGCTCTGTAGAGATCGGTCATTGGAGGTCATACAGGCTGCGGGGAGGATCGTGAGTGTCGGTGTCGGTCGCTGGCGGTTGCTGTACTTCGCTGCTGTAGGGCCGATTCAGCTAACTGGGTCTTCAGTGTCGCTGCGCGGATCTTCGCTGGGTTCCGACTGCGGTCGTTTGGCGGAGCGGAAGCCGATCACGTACCCAAGGGCGTAGGCGCCGAACGCCAGCAGAGCGACCAGCGTAACCAGTGCCCCCTTGTCACCGTCGGCGATTGCCTTCCACGCCGTCAAGGCCAGGAGAATGGTCAACAGTGCTAGTTGGAACCCGTGTCGCTTGCGCAGTCCACGTCGTTCCGCCACAGCAACCCCCCTCATGTCTGCACAGCCCGTAGCGCAGGTTACGTCGTAAGTCCCCGTCCTCTGTAGCACGAGAGCGGTACGGCCAGCGGATGGCCAACCGGCCCCGGCCGGCGCTCTCCGGCAGTGCTCAACTCATGGGCCGTAGTTCGCTGCGGCCCCAGGGCACGGCCCCGGCGCCGAAGGCGCAGAGGGGTCCCGGCAGGATTCGAACCTGCGACACCCGCTTTAGGAGCGAGGTTGGGGCCTCTGGGCCTGACCTGGGAATCCCTGCGTTGGACGGCGTAGGGCCGTGCGCAGCCCGGGAAACCGCGATTCCCCGTGAGTCCCCGTCCGTTCTGGCACGGATGTGGCACGCCACGGGCCCCCTCGATGCGAACTGGGAACGGTGCTTGCTGACGTCTCTCGGGCACGTCGGACGGGTCTTCAGGGCCGTTTCTTGGTCGGCGGCTACCCCGGCATGCCACCCTCCTGGTGACGACCGGCAATGGCCGCGGCAATAGCCAGAAGAGCCTCCACTTGGGCCATCTGCAAACGATAGTCCGGCTGGGCTGCTCCAACCATGGCGCCTCTCAGGGGTGCCAGGAGTTCGATGGCAGCTCGCTCGTGCTCTTCGTAGGTAGCCACACATACCTCCAGGTCAAATGCTGTGACGCGGCACGCTACCGTGCGGCCAAGACCAGCTTTGGACTGGAGCTGCTTGCGCACGAGCGGCGGGCGCCGGCCGGTGGTGCGGCTGGCGCCCGTCTAGGCCAAGCTTTGAGGTCTGGCCTCATCCTTATCAGGTCGATCACTGGGGACCGTCGACGTCGGCCAACCAGTCCTCCCCCTCGGCAGATCGTCCAGTGAGGTCCGACGTCGACCGCTGCTGTTCGCGCATGTTGGTGTCAGTCGCTGGTGTCAACCGCCGTGAGCGGTCTCGACAAGTTCGGTTATCCCGTCGATCACCGCTTTCAGAATGGCGGGTCGTCGGAATAGCCGCCCGCCCAGGGGTCGGGATCTGAGATCCGCGAGTCAGGCAGGGGGCCGGGCTCTACGCCCCAGGTAACGAGGCACCGCTTAGCAAGGTATCGGTAACCCCGGTACTCGCTGGTGCTTAGCGTGCTGCGTACCAGCGGCACGAACTCCGGGATGTGTACGGCCAGCTCGGGCGCGCCGAGCGTCATCGCAGCTGCGTGCACCGCAGCTTCCCGGATCAGAGGGTCCGCATCGGTAAGGTACGGCCGCGCCGCCTCGTAGATCAGCGGGAGGATGGCACGCACCGCGGCAACGTCGTCAGGTTCTCCCGGGCCGTCTTCGTCGTAGGTTGCGTCGTCAGCGAGGTCACCCAGCCATTGCAGGAGTGCCGCGCGCATAGGTCGGTGTCGCTCCTCGTGGAAGTAGACCCCTGAGGTCATCGTTCGGGGGTGGCCGAGGATGGCGGTCACGAAGCGAGCGGCCGGGGCGGTGGCGCCATAGATGCTGTTCTGGTGGGTCACGACCTGGCCGAGGTTGTGTACGGCGGTTCGCTGAACATCCTCGTCGTCATTGAGTAGCCCTGCCAGGATGACGGGGGTCGCCGGGGCTGTGTTAGGGCAACAGTGGTCGACGCTGCTCCAGTCCGTCTCCAGGAGGAGTGCCCAGGGGTCGATCGTCCCGCTGCCATCGTTGATTGTCACGGCCCAAGTGTGGCTTGCGGGCCTCCCTCCTTCACCCACCACTCACCCCAGCTCCCATCCCGTCCGCCGTCGACCCACACACCGTGGAGCGGGCGTGGTTCAGGGGCGTCAAGGTGGAGCGCACCACTGTACGAACGACCTTGACGCCCCTGGGCCGCGTCTGCTCGGCTCTGCCTGGGTCGACGGCGGACGGGATGGGAGCACCCGCGCACGCCACTACGTGTCCGCGGTCGGCGACGGCGCCCCCTCCATCCCGGTGCCGGCCGATCACCCGCCGGAGGCATCGTTTTGACCTTGGGCCGTGCTCCACGGTGCTCGACTCATGGCCACCGGCCCTATCCACATGTGCGCGTGCGTCGGCGCAGCGCGGGCGGAGCGGGCCGAAGGCAGGAGCGGCGCCCGCGGCGGAGCCGGGAGCGCGCCCGGCGGAGCGGAGCGCAGCCGGCTTGAACCAGTAGAGAAGGTTGTAACTCAGTCTGAGCCGAGGGGCTGTTGAGCCTCCGCCTGGATGCGGATGCTGGTCCCTGGCTCGTCCTGGAGTTGGTGGTTGGTGGGCGGAACTCGTCCACGAGCTCGAAGAACATCTCCGTGGCGGGCCTGCCAAGTCGCTCCGCTTCGCGCTCGATCTCCGTTGGCCAGCCGAGGGCGGAATGGCGGCCCAAGCGCGCCGCCTGGCGCCGGCTGCGCACCGGCACCACCAAAGCCGCCGCCTGGTGCTGGTGCGTCATCGCCCTCGTCGCATCCCTCGGCGCGAACGTCGCCACCGCCGGCCTCCTCGACCTCGGCAACGTCCCGGCATGGCTTCGCATCCTCGTCGCCGGATGGCCAGCCGTCGCCTTCCTCGGCGGCACGCTCCTCGCCCACTCAGCGCCGAAGGCGGAGACCAACGAGATCGGCGCTGACCTCATCGAGGACCAGGAGCACGAACCCGAAGCCACCCCCGACCCACCGCCTGCCCCACCCGCCATTGAGGCGCTGCCGGAATGCCCGCCCGTCCCGGTCCCGACCGCCCTGGTCGACCACGCCCGAAAGGTCGCCGCCGAACACCACACCCGCACCGGTACACCGATCGACACGCCAACCCTTCGTGCCCGCCTCGGCGTTCCAGCTCCCATGGCCGAAGCCATCGCCGCCCAGCTCTGAAGGCGAACCCTGGCGGGAGGCTTTACCGCTTCCGCAGCACTCGCCGCGTTCCGACAACGGCCGAAACGATCAGCACCTCAAGGCAGCACGTGGTGATCGCGGTGGCCCAGGACTCGCCCAACCACCACTTTCCCCCAACACACGCGAGCCCAAGTACCAACGCGGCCGAACCGAAGGCGGCCAGCCGCCGCGCCCCCTGTGACATGCCGCTCATCTACGCACGCCCCCGCGCCCCAGGCAAGCGAACAAAGGAAAGGAAACCGGCTGTGCCAGCCAACCGTCACTTCCGCAACCTCACCCGCATCGGCCCCGTCCAGGTAGGCACCGCCTACGACGACCGCGGCCGCGAGAAGCACACCGCCGCCTGCACCGCACCCCGCTGCGGCTTCTCCGCCGACTACGACAGCCGCGCCGCCGCCGAACTCGCGGCCCGCACCCACCGCTGCCCCGTGCGCTGAAAGGACCCCGAACACCGTGACCCTCAACCTGCCGCTCGTCGTCGTCCTCGGCTTCTTCGCCTGGGCGCCGTCAGGTTCCTGGGCGTCCGCACCTGGATCGTCGTCCTGGTCGCCCTCTTCGGCTTCTGGCTCTCCCACACCTTCCTGGCCCCCGCCATCGAGACCGGTACGCGCTCCGGCGTGGACGTCATAAACGGCTCACACGACTAGACGAGTAGATAAGGAGAAGCTCGCCGTGTTCCTGCCCAAGTACCCCGACAGCCCCACTCCGCCGCCCGCGCACACCCACACCCCGACCGACCCGGCCCCCGTCCGGCGCTCCGCCCTCCCGGCCGTCTCCGTCAGTACCGGCGCAGTAGTCGCCGTGCTCACGGGTGGCGTGGTCCTCACCGCGCTCCTGACCGCCGTCGCCGTCTCGGCCATCTCCGTGGCCATCGCCGCCGTGGTCCTGCGCTCCCTGCTGCGCGAACACAACCGGCGCTGAACCGTGCCCGACCCCTGGGGCGGCCACGACACCGCCAAGCATCCGGCCGCCCCGGGGCCCGTCACTCCTGACCGAGCCAGCCAGAAGGAGCCAGCCATCTTCACCCGCACCACCCCGCCCCCGCTTAGCGAACTCACCAACCTCGCCTCCGGCGGCACCCTGCCCGGTATCCTCCGCCAACTCTCCGGCCTCGGCGGCTGCACCAACCCGATTCGTCTCGACGGCCACCGCACCGAGTACGACGTCGACACCACAACCGGCGAGATCGGCCGCATCCTCCAGCACCTCGACTCCACCGACCTGCCCGCCGGCCAACTCCTCGTCCGCTGCAACAACCGCCGCATCACCCGCTGCCCGGCGTGTGCCGAGGTCTACCGCCGCGACACCTTCCACCTCATCACCGCCGGACTCCGGGGCGGCAAGGGCACCCCGGAACAGGTCGCCGCCCACCCGCGCGTCTTCGCCACCTTCACCGCCCCCGGCTTCGGCCCGGTCCACAACCGCCGCACCGACGGTCGTCCCTGCCGCTGCGGCACCCACCACGACCAGGACGACGACGCCCTCGGCACCCCGCTCGACCCCGACACCTACGACTACGAAGCGGCCGTGCTCTGGAACGCCCACGCAGGCGCCCTCTGGCGGCGCCTCTCGATCTACCTCCGCCGGGAGGTCGCCAAGCGCGCAGGCCTGTCACAACGCCGCCTCCGCGACCATGCCCGCGTCTCCTTCGCCAAGGTCGCCGAATACCAAAAGCGCGGCGCTGTATCCACTTCCACGCCGTCATCCGCCTCGACGGCCCGCAAGGCGGCGACACCCCACCCCCGCCCTGGGCCACCGCCGAACTCCTCACCGACGCCATCCAAACGGCCACCGCCAAGGTCCGCGTCGACGGCCCCACCCTCGACGGCCGCACCCACGCCTTCACCTTCGGCCGCCAACTCGACGTCCGCACCATCCGATCCGCCGACTTCACGACGGCCAGGAACTCACCGAACGCGCCGTCGCCGCCTACATCGCCAAGTACGCCACCAAGGGCGCAGAAACCGCCACCGGGGCTCTCGACCGCCCGTTGAAGTTCGCCGCCGAACTCGCCCAGCTCGACATCAGCGACCACGCCCGCCGCCTCATCCGAACCGCCTGGACCCTCGGCGCCCGCAAGGACCTCGAACACCTCCGCCTGCGCGCCTGGGCCCACATGCTCGGCTTCCGCGGCCACTTCTCCACCAAATCCCGCCGCTACTCCACCACCCTCGGTGCCCTCCGCGACGCCCGCGCCGAATGGCGCCGCGCTCAAGCGGCAACAGCCAACAGCCCCACGATCGCCGGGACGACACACGTCCTCGCCCACTGGCTCTTCGCCGGCACCGGCCTCAGCGCCGCCGAGACCTGGCTTGCCGCGTCCCTCGAACCGGCCCCCGGAACGGAAGGAGAACCCACCCGTGGCTGAACCCCGAGCCGTCGTCGCGGACCCCGATGACCCGGACCTGGTCCTCCTGACGGTCGAGGAGGCCGCACGGCGTCTCCGTATCGGCCGTACGACGTGCTTTCGGCTCGTCCTCGCCGGAGAGATCGAGTCCGTCACGGTCGGGCGGCTGCGTCGGGTCCCGTCCGATGCCGTTCCGGCCTACGTGGCCAAGCTGCGTCATCTATCTGCCGAAGCTGCCTGAGGGGGCTGGAGTGACAGACAAGAAGCGCACCCGCCAGCCCAACGGGGCCTCGACCATCTATCTCGGCAAGGACGGCAAGTGGCACGGGCGGGTGACGGTCGGCGTCCGTGATGACGGCAAGCCGGACCGCCGACACATCGAGCGCAGGACCAAGGCGGAGGTGACCAGAGCCGTCCGCGAGATGGAGCGGGCGCGGGACGACAAGAAGCTCAGGAAGCCGGGGCAGAGCTGGACGCTCCAAGCCTGGCTTGAGCACTGGGTCGAGAACATCGCCAAGCCGTACGTCTCGGAGAACACGTACGACGGGTACGAGGTCGACGTACGCGTTCACCTCGTGCCCGGCCTGGGTGCTCACAAGCTCGACCGCCTGGAACCTGAGCACCTCGAACGCTTCTACCGGAAGATGCAGGAGGCTGGAAGCTCCGCCGGCACCGCCCACCACGCGCACCGGACGATCCGGGTCGCCCTCGGTGAAGCCGTACGGCGCGGGTACGTCGCCACGAACGCGGCCGAGATCGCCAAGGCTCCCCGCCTGGAAGAGGAGGACATCGAGCCGTACACGATCGAGGAGGTACAGAGCCTCCTCGTCGAGGCGGCCAAGCTCCGCAACAGTGCGCGCTGGGTCGTCGCTCTGGCGCTCGGCCTTCGCCAAGGTGAGGCGCTCGGCCTGCACTGGGAAGACGTCGACCTCGATGCGGGGTACGCCCGCATCCGCAAGAACAGGCTCCGGCCGAAGTACGCCCACGGCTGCGGCGGCGAACCCTGCGGCCGGAAGGGCGGGCTACTGCCCCAAGCGGGAGCAGACGCGCCGCGAGCACAAGTCCACCAAGTCCCGCGCGGGCCGGCGCACCATCGGCCTGCCCGATCGGCTGATCAGGATTCTCCGTCAGCACCAGGAAGCCCAGGAGCGGGAGCGGGTCGCGGCCGGTGCCGACTGGGAGGGCAAGGGGTACGTCTTCGCCTCGCCGCTCGGCGGGCCTCTGAGCCCGAACACCGACTTCCACACCTGGAAGCGGCTGCTTCGGGATGCCGGGGTCCGGAACGGCCGTCTCCATGACGCTCGCCACACCGCAGCGACCGTCCTCCTGATCCTCGGCGTCCCGGACGTCGTGATCGACTCCATCATGGGTTGGGAGCCCGGGGGAGCGGCCCGGATGCGCGCCCGGTACATGCACGTGACCGGGACCATGCTCCGCAAGGTCGCGCAGCAAGTTGGCGACGCTCTCTGGGAGCTCCCGAAAACGAACTGAGACGGAAACTGAGACGGACAACGTCGAAGGGCCCCACTGCGAACAGTGGGGCCCTTCGACGTATTGCCCGGTGAGAGCAATGGCGGAGGATACGAGATTCGAACTCGTGAGGGGTTGCCCCCAACACGCTTTCCAAATGTTCGTCCGGGGGTTCGGGGACGCTCGGCAGCGTCCTGACCTGCGGCGGAACGGGTGGCAGTGGCGGTTTCGGACGGTGCTGAACGGAGGTGAATGCAACCAGAACTGCAACCAGAGAGAGCCGCGTAGTGCCTCGTCAACGGCAGTGCCAGGGCGGTGTCAGAACCGCATGGCAATGAGCTCTTGCGCGAGGATCAGCTTGCGTTCTCCTCGCCGTTCAGGTGCCGCATTGCAAGGGGGAGCTCGTCCGGGTGCTGCGCCAGCCGTGCCATCGCCCAGGCGGTCCGGGCATCCATGCCCGGAGCGAACTCGGCTGCCAGGCGGCGGGCCTGCCACGTCGTTCGAGGCGCGAGCACCCAGCGCCACAACTGGAGCCGTATGCGGCCGGTGCGGGCAGCCACCCTTCCTCCCGGGCTGGTGGCACCCTGCGAAGGAGGGCCGGTTTCACCCGGCACGTTCGTTTTGTCGGCCACCCTGCGAGTGTTGCCGCGTGCCCCGCGTCTACGGAGTCGATCAGCTCGGTGATCACTGGAAAGAGCTGCGGAGAAGGCCGTCGTTGACGTCCGAGGTTGTTGGGTCACCCACGGCCACCATGCCCATGCCCCTTCTGGCCATCCGATCCGGCCATGGCCGACTCGCGCCCTTCTCGTGCTGCCTCGGTCGGCTCACACTGCGGTACACGGACCTGTGGGGGAGGGCTTCGACCGTGACGAGGCGTGGACGGGGTGCGGCTGCTCGCAGACGACGAGCGGCGCGGCTGAAGTCGGTGGCGGTCGGCGGGGGCTTGGTGCTGGTCCTGCTCGTCGTCTTCTGGTCGGTCGTGTGGCCGTACGTCACGGGAGCTGTGCTACTCGGCGGCGTCGTAGCGGCGGGATGGTGGCTTTGGCGTACGGACCGGCTCGTGCGTGGGCGGGACCGTCTCTGGCGGCAGGAGGAGGCGGTGAAAGCCGGCCACCGGACACTTGCCGAGGTGGACGCGATGACCGGCACCGAGTTCGAGGATCTGGTCGCAAGCCTGTGTCGACGTGACGGATGCACCGAGGTCCGGCGCGTGGGTGGCGCTAACGACAACGGCGCCGATGTTGTCGGCCGCCTCCCGGACGGCCGGAGCATGGTGATCCAGTGCAAGCGCTATGCGCCGAACAACACGATCGCGAGCCGCGAACTGCGCGATCTGCTGGGCGCCAAGGTGCACTTCGGGGCCGACCTGGCCGTGTTCGTCACGACCACGCGGTTCAGCCGCCCCTCCGAGAAGTTCGCGCTGCAGCACGGAATCCTCGCCGTGCATCGGGATCACCTCGGACTGTGGAACAACGGGGCCTCGTTGCTGTCCCTGGGTGACGTGAATGGCCAAGGGCAGGGCGACTCCCGTCACCGAGCGCGCTGGAAGCAGGCGTACGGGAAGTGATCCGTCCTCGTGAGGGGACGTGGCCGGTCACGCTCCTCGGCCGTCTTGGCGCTGTACCGCCTCTCCGCCGCGCAGGCAGAACACGGCTCCACCGCCGTGCTCTGCCGTCGTCCAGAATCCCCGCGATGTAGCAGGTTCGCAGTGAGCTGAGGCCGGCGGTTCGTCCAGGGGCGCGCGGTTACACGCGGGCCGGTACACCGGCCAGGCCATCGTCGCCATCCTCACCGTCTTCACTCTGTTTCTTGCGGTCGCGTGCTCCGTCGAGGCTGTCCAGTCCCACGCGGAGGAAGTCCGCGAGGGTGCTGGCGGTCTCCGCTCCGGCCGAGGCGCCGGGTAGGCCCTCGATACGCAGGCCGGAGGTGGTGTGGGCTACCGAGTACCCCAGTTCCTGGAGGACGCCAGTGAGCGCGTGATGCACGTAAGCGCGTGTGCTGCGGTGCAGAAGGCCGGCTCGTCCGTCTGCCAGTCCTTCGGTCTGTTCACGGGCTGAGGCTGAGCGTGCGGTGATGGAGATGAACCACTCCAGTGACGCGGCCCTTGTTCCGGCTGACGAGATCAGCACGCCGACGGCCCGAGTGCGGTCGTCCGTGTCAGCGACGGGGAGTCCCATGCCTTTGCACAGGATTTCGAGTTCGGTCGCGATGTGGTTGCCGTCGTGGCGGTGGGTACCCATGTGGGAAGCGCCTGTCAGGAATTACTGGGCGGCGACTCTGCCGGGTGGCCTCTGTCCCATGTAGTACTCCAAGGTTACCTGCATCCCCTGGAGTGTTTCCATCAGCCGTTCAAGCTGGGTCTTGGTGTCCTCCAGCTCGCTTCGGTAGGACTCCGCGCGCCGTTCGGCCGCAACTCGCCCCTGTTTCTCCTTGGCGACTCGACGCAGGGCGGCAGGGGGGAGGGTGCGGTCTCCGCCCATGGGAGACCCCGGAATACCGAGTTGTCGCTTACGCCGCTGCACCCAACCGTTCACGGTCTTGCGTGAGACCCCGTACTCGATGCTCACCTCCGCCACGGTCTTGGTCTCGGCGATCACGAGATCCGCCAGTTCAGCACGCTTCTCCTGCGACCACTTGGACTGAAACGCCACTGCGCGTACCTCTGCCTTTCGATCAAGGACTGTGTCACGCGAAGTAACTCAGCCTCGGCGGGAGAGATGCGAACGTAGGTGGAATCCCATCCGACTGTGCGACAAACGCCGCTGAGGGTGACGCATCGTCAACAGCACGAGCAATGTTCAGCTCGTCCGCCACTCTGACGAGCCCGCTACCAGGAGCGGACTCAACGCCCCCTCATGGGTGGCCCTGGTTGCAGTTTCCGGTTACTGCCCGTTGAGGACGGCCCGGCACACGCGGCAGTACATTGCCGCGTACCGCCCGTACCTGCGCATCAGCTGGCCGCACCCGGCGCATGGCCCGAGCTCCCACGTCGGGCATCCCAGCGCGGCGGAGGCGGCGGCCCGCTCGACTGGGGTGATCCGCATCGGATCACGGGAGCCTCGCACGGGCATGCGAGGAAGGGTGAAGCCGCCAGTCGGCTGGCCGAGGTCGCGGAGGGGGCGGGCGTCGCTGACGAACCACCCTTCTTCTCCTGCCCGGCAGGTGCGGTCGATCTCCTGCTCGGCGAAGGTGATCACGTCGTCATCCTCTTCGACCGGCACCGGAGGAAGAGGCGTTCGTTCACCGGCGATCTCCTCCCACAGCATGCGGTCGTCGACTGACACCCACATGTGCCGACCGGCCCGGCCGTTGCCGCAGCTGGGCACGTAGACCGGGACGCTCTCCCCCGTGGCGCTCCGCAAGACCAGGTCCTCGATGTGGACCGGCTTCTTCTCGGGCAGGCACAGCGCGGGAACGAACCAGTCGGCGTGCATCGCGCCACAGTGGCCGGCGCCCTCGCTGACGAGGCAGTGGCGGTCGCTGCTCGGTACGCACTTCCAGACCTGGAGGTGGCGGTACCCACCACGGATCACCATTTCCTTGCCGTCGGCGATGTCCTTCCACGGCATGTCGTCGACGCGTGCCCACGGCGCACGGTCGATTAGGGAGGCCGTCCGGTCCTTTGCGACCCAGAGGGGTGTGATGCCGTTCTCCACGGCGTTGACCGAGCGGCGGTGCACGCTGCTGGGGCTGATGTGGTGGTACTGGATCTCCCAGCCGATCCGTATGCCGTTGGGACCTGTGACGACGGCGTCCGTGACGCTCCGCCGGTCGGCTACGGGAACCTCGGCTTCGGAGTCGAGCCCGTACCGCGTAGCGGTCTCGACGACGCGCTCCTTCGTGGCCTTGTGCTGGGCGCTCTCCGCCGGGGTCGGCTTGTGTGTAACCGGTAGGTGAGAGGCCACCAGGGGCCGACGGCCACCCACCCGGCCTCGACGGATGAACATCCACGGGGACTTCCCGCCTGACTCCGATTGGCACTCTCGCCCTTCGTGGTGCGCCAGGCATTCGAGCAGTTGCGGGTCGCGGTCGGTGATGCTTGCGGTGATCTCCCGGAGCAGCTCCGGACTGCCCGGATGTCCGAGATCGGGTACCGACAGATTGATCTCTATGCCATATCTGGTGTGCCACACACCGTTCGCCATTCCTCCACGATAGGAACGACCACTGACACTCAACAGGGCGTGAAGCAAGCGGACTTGGCCGAGCGAAGCCTCTTGACCGCCCCGCAGCGGTATCAATGGACAGGCAAACGATCGCTGACCACGGTCTCGGGATCACAGGGGTGGGGAAGCACGTGACTGATCAGTCGGTATTCGTCTTGGGGAACGACCTGCAGACGCTGGAGCCGGCCGCGTTCGACAACGAGGCGGAGTTCCAGGAGCTCCTCGCGCGCCATCCGCGAGTGCTGGATTTCGGTTCGCTGGCCGATGGCCAGCCCTTGCGGCTGGTGCTGGTGGCGCGGGAGATGGGCGTTCCGACGAACGCGGAAAGCGGTCCGGCGTACTGGCTGGACCACCTCTTCGTCGACGCAGACGGGGTGCCGACGCTGGTGGAGGTCAAGCGGGCGAGTGACACCCGGATCCGGCGCGAGGTGGTGGGCCAGATGCTGGACTACGCGGCGAACGGGGCTCGCTACTGGCCCGGAGCGCTGCTTCAGCGCTCCTTCGAGGAGACCTGCGTCGCGGATGGCCGATCGCTGGAAGAGGCATACGGGGAACTGCTCAGCGACCGATCCCCGGAAGAGTTCTGGGCGATGGTCGAGGAACGGCTGACAGCCGGGCAGATGCGGCTGCTGTTCGTCGCGGACTGGATCCCGCTGGAGCTGAGGGCGATCGTCGAGTTCCTGAACCGGCAGATGCGCCAGACCGACGTATACGCGGTCGAGCTGACCCAGTACCGAGGCGACGGAGACCTCCGCGTCCTGGTCCCGCGCGTCCACGGGGAAGTCGCCACGGCAGCGAAGTCCCCCTCTGGCCGTCGCACCACGCAGCGGACCACACGGGACGACATGGAATCGGAGATCCGGGCTCGGCTCGCCCCGGAGCCGAGGCGGATCGCGACCGCTCTTCTCGATCATGCGGCAGCCAAGGGACGGCTGGAGGGCGGTACGGCCACCTACCCGAGCATGTCCGTCCACTATTCCGTCGCCGGCCGCCAGGTGCCGCTCTGGACGCTGTCCCTGTACGACACGCCCTCCAAGGAAGAACTCGCCTTCAGCTTCGGGTCGATCACCCATCACCTCGGCCTCGACCGCGCAGCGGCGTTCGCGGATTCTCTGCCGGCCGTTCCCGAGTTGCAGAAGAAGCTGGAGGCGCAGCGGGAAAAGGGATACAAGGGCTGGCCGTCGGTCCCTCTCACCGCCCTGGCAGCTGAACCCGGTGCTGTGGAAGCGATCCTCGCTGCGATCCAGGAGCTCATGGACGGTCGGGGAGCGTCCGAGAGCGTTGGTTGAGCGGGGAGTCGGCGGCAGGCGAGGTCCACGCTGATGACGGGGGTCGTACGCGAGCACCGTGCCGGCCGAAGGGGTCTCGCCCGGCTATTCGTCCGTTCGCACGGTCGACCTCCACGGTGCCGGAACCGGGGTGCCACACGGGTGCCGGCGCTGTGGGCCAGTCCGGAGCCTCAGGCCGTAGGGCCTCGATGCCCTCCACCCCCATCCCGTGGTTCATCCCGCCACACATGCAGTCGCATGGCGTTTCCGGTGAGGCGAGGGCGCAACTCGGCGAGCCGCAGGAGGACGTATCGCCGTCGCCTGAATGCTGTCGGCACAGGGGGGACCAGCACGGTGTCCGCAGGTACCAGTCGAGGCAGCCGACTGCACCGGTCAGCTCGCGATCGAGGACCGCCAGCATGACGGGAATGGCGTCTTCCCGCATGGCGACGGTGCTCCAGTAGGACACCGGTGGTGTGTTGCCGACGACCCACTCTCGGTAGCCAGAGGCGAAGGTACGGGCCATCGCGTGGTCACTAATCGCGCAGAGGTCCGTGCTGAGTCCGAAGGGGCGGAAGTCGCCGATCGCCAGTGAGTCGTCGGAGATATGAGCCCACCGGTTGCCGGTGGGGTGACACCCGAAGCTGCCGCCACGTACCTCCTCCCACTCGCGGACCATGCCGATCAGGACGGCCTCCGTCTTACGGCCGTCCGCGAGCCGTCTCTGCTCAGGGGGCGCCTTGGCCAGGGCGCGGTTGATGGCGGCTTCGGCCTGCTGGGCATTCTGTGAGCTGGTGCCTGTCCTTCGCGGCGACGAAACCAAGCAACACACCTCTCACGACGGCGTACACGATGTTGAACAATCAGGTCATTGTCTCCCTGTCCGCCGCCGCGAAACCAGGAGCCGATGCAAAAGGCTTGTCCCAAGTCCGAGCGCCTGTACGGGAATTAGCGTGGCCAGTCTCCGAGGGACGTCTCGCGATGCTCGACCGTTCGGGCAGATCATGAAGCCCAACCGTGCCGCAGGGGAGCAGGCCGACCCGGAGTGCGTCACGCTGTTCGAGCATGTGCAGGCCGGAGGGAGTTGGGGCTGCAGAGTAGTAGCCCAGCCGCGAGTGACGTGCGCCCGGGTATTTCATCGGCCACCAACCGCACGGAGAACCCAGCCTCCAGCAGCGGCACGCCCGTCGTGAGACCGAGACACCTGCGCCCACCACGACGTCTGCCGCCGCTCCCTTCTCACTTCGGCATCAACGGTCAATGATCGACCCGTTAGCGATCCCGCTGACCAGCGCGCGCATCGCCGCCGTCGAGAAGAGCAACGGCCCACGGCTGATGTCCTTGGAGTCGCGCACTGCGGCGCCCTTGTCCAGTTCCGCGACTTCCACGCAGTCGTTCGCGCCCCCGCTGTACGAGCTCTTCCGCCACCGAGCGTGCGCGAGGTCGACGTCGTACTGGGCTGTCGTGACGTCGTGCGGGGCGGCCATGCTGGGCGTGCTCACTCTTCGAGCTCCTTGCTGATGCGTGCGATGTGGGTGCGAGTCTCCGACGGGTCGAGGGCGCTGTCTCTCAACTGATCGAAGATTTCCGTGTAGTTGTCCACGTCCTCCGTGGACTCCAGATACACGGAGTTCTTGGGGTTCTCCAGCCACACCAGGTCCGGCGTCGGGTGCGGGAAGGCGAGGATGACGAACGGGCCGTACAGCCCGGGATGCGCGCCGAGCGAGAACGGCAGCAGCTGCACGGTGACGTTTGACTGCTCGCTCGCCTCCACCAGTTTCCGCAGCTGGTCGCGCATCACTTCTACAGAGCCGACCCTCCTGCGCAGCACGGCTTCGTCGAGGATCGCCCAGAGTCTGGCGGGGGCCTCGCCACCCAGGCGGCTGTTCTGCCGCTCCAGGCGGACCCTCACCAGGGACTCGACCTGTGGCGGGGACAGGTCCTTCCTCATCTGGGAGATCACGGCACGTGCGTAGTCCTCGGTCTGGAGCAGCCCTGGCACGAGCATCGGCTGGTAGCTGGCGAGGTGCGTCGCGCCGGCCTCCAGTGCGAGGTACCCGTCGTAGCGGGTTGGGGTGAGCACCGTCGAGTACTTCCGCCACCAGGGCTTCTGCTGTTCCTTGTCCGCTCGCACGAGGTCGAGCACGTCGGCGCGCCGGCCTTCGTCCTCGACGCCGTACAGGTCCAGCAGAGCGCGGACGAGGACCGGTGTCGTACCGCGTTCGCCGTTCTCGATCCGGCTCAGTGACCCCTGGTTGACCTCCAGTTGGTCGGCGACCTCGGTGAGGGTGAGCCCGGTCGCGTCACGCAGTTCCTTCAGCCGTGCCGCGAGCTGTCGCCGGTAGACCGACTGCGGGACCAGGCTTCTCTTCAAGGCCATGCCGGAAGTCTCTCCGTACCGGCGCCGCCTCGACAAGCCCGTACGGGTCAACTTCTCAAGACATATTGCCTAGTTGGTGGTTGCATCGGCATGCTGTCAGGAGTCACGACGCGCGTTCGTACGGGTGCGCGCCGCAGCAGACCGATGGGCGATGCCTCGCCACGACACCGTCACCGGCGCGCGCCTCGACGTCGGTCCCGCACGCCGTACCAGGAGGGTGGGCCATGCCACGGACAACGCTGCTCCGGCAGCTGCTCCAGCAGCGGCACCTGACGACGCACGAGGCTTTCGCCGCCCAGTACGAGCGGGCCGCCGTGCGGCTGGCGGAACTCGACCGAGACCCTCGCCTGGCGTCCCTCCAGGTCTCTCCACGCCAGTTCGACCGTTGGTACGGCGGGGAGCTACTGACTCTGCCCCGTCCTGACGCTTGCCGGGTGCTGGAGCACATGTTGGGCAGATCGGTGTCCGAGCTGTTCTCCGCGGTGTACGACGGCGACTCCGAGTCCGGCCGCTCCGAGGAGCCGCCCGCACGCCAGCAAGCGCCGAGTCCTCTTCCGCCACGAGAGGACGATGAGAACCCCCTGGACATCATCGCCCGGACCCGGCAGCTCACGGCCAGCAACGCCGACGCCGCGACGCTCGCGTTCCTGGATTCCTCCCTGGAGGGCATTGCCGGCCGGTACGAGCAGGACGGGCCGTACGCCCTGCGCCCCCAGGCTCGCCAGGTGCGGCAGCTCGCTCACACCCTCCTCGACGGTCGCCAGCCCCCAGGCACACGCCGCGAGCTCTTCCACCTCGCCGCTCGCGCCTCCGGCCTGCTCGGCTACATGGCGGTGAACACGGGCGACTTCACGCTCTCGGAGGCGTACTGCACCGAAGCCCGCGATCTCAGCCGTGAGATCGGCGACCTGGACACAGAGCTCTGGGCCCGCGGGACCCTCTCCTTCGGCCTCTACTACGCTGGCCGGTACGACGAGGCCGACGCTTGCGCCGCCGCTGCCGTCGAGCGCGCGCCACGCCACGCCCAGTCCATCCGCCTGCTCGCCAACGGCCGAGCCCGAGCCCTTGGCAAGACCGGCGACCGGCGTGCCGTCGAGCAGGCCATCGGACAGGCACTCCGCCTCTCCGACCTCCACGAGGTACCCGTCGGGCTTACCTCCTGCATTTCCTTCGAGCCGTACGGACGGGCCCGGACGCTGGCCAACGCCGTCACGTCACACGTGGCCCTGCGCAACACGGCCCAGGTACTGCGTGACGCCGAGCACATCGACGATCTGGTGGAGCACTCGACCTCCTCCTGGAGCCGTTCGCTCGTACGCCTCGACGTCGCCACCGCGCTGCTGCAGCAGCGCACGCCCGACATCGACCACGCGATGGCGCTCGGGGGTGAGGCCCTACGGCTGTGCGGAGACACCCCGATCAGCTCCGTCTACCAACGCTCCCGTGACCTGCGCGAGCAGGCCGGGCCGTGGCGTGATCACCCGGCGGTGCGCGATTATGGCGAGGAGTTCCGGGCCTGGAGCTCGCAGCCAGCCGTCCTGGCCATGGCGTCATCCGCGTCGTAGGCGCCGTCGGTGTCGTCGTACCCCGGGGCGGTGTGAAGCCGAAGGAGTTCGACGGGTGCCCCTGCTCAGCGCCGATCCCGCCGCGTTCCCAGCCGAGCCTCCCGCCGACACACAGGATCCGGCGGTCACCGCGGCCCACGACTGGGCGGCGTTCAGCGCACTCGACGAGATGACCGACCACTGGGCACGCCCCGGCTGGTCGGACGGCAGCCGGGCGTACTACTGGATGCTGACCTTCCCGGACGACCAGCCGCTCGGGACCCTCGCCGGACACTGCCAGGAGGAGCTGGCGCCTCTCGGCCTCGACCCGGTGCCGACGGACGGACTGCACATCACCCTCGCCCGCGTGGGCAGGCCGGGCGCAGTCGCCCCCGATCAGCTGGACAGCCTGGCGCGGGACGTCGAGGCGCTGCTGCCCCCCGCGTTCTCCATACGCGCCATGCCGCTGGCCGGCTCCCGCGGTGCCGTCCGCCTGTCCCTCGGCCCGTGGGAACCCCTGCTTCGGCTGCACCACGCGCTGTCCAAGGGCGGAAGCAGCGCCGGTCTCGCCCCGAAGAAGCCGACGTCCGCTTTCCGACCGCACTTGAGCCTCGCCTACAACAACCGTCGGCGTCCCGCCGCCCCCGTCGTGGAGGCGGTCTCAGGTCTTCGCGCTCTCCCCGCTGTCGAGCTCTCCGTGGCCGCCGTTCAGTTGGTGGAGCTCCGGCGCGAGGGGCGGACGTACCGCTGGGATGTACAAAAGAGCGTCCCGCTCGGTTAGCCCACGGGCATCCAGGGGGAAGACCACGACCACTTCCTTGCCGATCGCGGTCGGCCGGACCGACCATTCGGAGGCCAGCGCCCCGACGAGCAGCAATCCGAGACCATTTCCCGTCAGCTCACCCAGCGACGCCTGCGCTGATCGCGCCTGGACCTTGGAGACATCCCGTCCGGCGTCGTGGACTCGCAGTACCGCAACGTCCCGGTAGACCTCCACGCACATGCAGTCCGGTCCGCCGGCGGTGTGTCTGACCGCGTTGCCCACCAATTCCGAGGCGATTAGAACGGCGTCGTCCACGCGCTCCGGTGAGGCACGTCCCTTGAGGGACTCGTGTACGTGTCGGCGTGCGAGGCCCGAAGGCTCGGCGCAGTCGGCCAGCTTCACCCAATGACGCCTCAATGGTGTCTGCCTGCAGAGGCGCTCTTCGTCTACCGCGTCCATCGCCGCTCTCGTTTCCGGTTGGGCACTGGACCGATCAGCCTCGCCATCCGTGAGCCGCGACGGTACGCCGCAGCTCCGCCTCTTCGCGCGCCGCCGGACGGCGGACGAACGGCGCCCTGACGGCGTACCGCCGTCGGCCGCCCCCAGCGAGGCTCTTCTTCGAGGCGCCGGCCCTTGGCGTCTCGACCACGACCGGCTGGAGGTAACTCGAAATGAGCGGCAGCGCAAGGCAGACCGCACCGCACGAGGTGCCCCCGGGCACGCGTCTGGTGCTGTACGCCTGCCTGCCCGCGTCGCTCGGTGAGATCGCCGACCACAGCCTGGCCAGCACACGGCGGTACGTCGCCGATGCCAGCTGTGAGGTGGCCGAGGCGTACGTCGACCGAGCGGCACCGTTCGAGAGCCGCGCCCTGTGCGAGGGCTGGCACAACGCCCTGGCCGCGGTCGAGCAGGGGAGGGCGGCCGGGATCGTCACCCCCCTGCTCGTGATGCTGGGGCATCTGGAGGAGGACAGGACGAACCTCGCAGCCTGGCAGGCCCGGACCGGGGCGTTGATCACGACGCCGTGGGCGGTCGTCGACGCCGCCGACCCGACGCTCTTACGGAGGACGGCGGCGTGATGACCACCATGCGGCTACGGCCTCTGCGGCAACTGCTCAGCCAGATCGGATTGGTGCTGCGGCACCCGGCGAGGTATGTCGGCCGGTTCGGCTTCGGCGCCTTCCAAGTGCTGTTCCTGCCCGTCCTGGTGACCGGCACAGCGTTGACCACGCTCTACGCAGGCCAGATCCGGTAGCTACGGCCCGCGTTCCTCGACTCCCTCTCCGGATGCTCCGAATCCCCGTCCCCCACGGAATCCGATCAGCCGGAGAGGGGCCGCACCGCAAGGTGCGAATGCAGGAACCCGACCGGTGTGCGGCGCGGCGAGCCGCACACCGGCCGGCCAGCAGTACGACGAACCGTTCGAACCCTTCCGACACGAGAGGAAGTGCGATGACCGCAACCACATTCAGCTCGATCAGCGCGCCGCCGCCGGTAACAGCCGGCGCCAAGGCGTCCGTCGTGGCAGGCGCCCTCGACCTACCCGCCGACCCCTTCGACATCGACCTCACCATCATCACGGAGGTCGACGCCGACCTGCTTCCCAGGGCCTGCGACACCGGTGACGGCTGCAAGCCGTCCTGCGCCTCGTCCTGCGCGAGCGCCGTCTGACAGCGGCTCGTATTTGGGGCCGGGGGCACTTTCGCTCCCGGCCCCGCCCCGGTCACAGCACTATGGCGGAGGCACTGGAAATGGGAAGTGACGGAAAGCTCTACCAGCACACGGGCACGGCCCTGCTCCGGGCCGCCGCGATGCCGTTGACGAGCCTGCCGGGATGGTGGCCCGATCCGGCCGACACGGACGCCTGCCGCAGATGGCTGAAGCAGGTGTGGGCCGACGAGCGGTTCGCCGACGCCGTCCGGCAGACGAGTGGTGACCTCGCCACGCGGGTCGACGCGATCCGCGCGGGGCAGCCGGCACGTCCCAAGCAGGTCCGGCGCGCCGCCCTGGCCACCGTCCGCTACGCGCTGCGAGCCACCGGGCGGTCGACCCCGTTCGGCCTTTTCGCCGGGGTGGCACCGGCCAGCGTGGGTTCCACACCGCACGCGAGATGGGGAGACGCGCACCGGGCCGTGGCGCGGGTGGACACCGAGTGGCTGGACGACGTCGTCGCTCGTCTGGAGGCGTGCCCCGACCTGCTGGAGCGCCTGGACGTGGTCCTGAACAACCTGGCGGCACGCCGAGGCGGACGCCTGCACGTCCCGCACGGTGGACCGATGGGGGCCACTGTCCGGCGCACCAGCGCGGTCCGCTGGATTGAGGACCTCGCGCGCGAGCCGGTCCGCTTCGCCGCCCTCGCCGAGCAGTTGGCCTCCGCCTTTCCCCGAACCGAGCAACGCCACATCACCACACTGCTCGGCACGCTGGTGCGCGAGAAGTTCCTGATCACCAGCCTGCGCTCTCCGATGACCGACACCGATCCGCTGTGCCACCTGATCGAGCGGCTGCACGGCGTGGACGCGGGTACGGTGCCCGAGGTCGCGCAGGTCCTACACGAACTGGAAGCGGTGCGACGCGCCGTGCACGAGCACAACCGGCTTCCCGCGAACCACCAAGCGCCCCAACGGGAGGCGCTGACGCCGCTCTTGCGTCGGCTCTCCGGCGCGGGCCGAAGTCCTCTCGCCATCGACCTGCGGCTGGACGCCGACGTACGGATTCCCGAGAGCGTCGCGCGCGAGATGGAGCGGGCCGCCGATGCGCTGCTGCGGTTGACGCGCCGACCGGCGGGCCAGGGTGTGTGGAAGGAGTACCAAGTCGCGTTCTGGGAGCGGTACGGCACCGGCACGCTGGTGCCGGTGAAGGAGGTCGTCGACCCGGCGGCCGGGCTCGGCTACCCGGCCGAATACCCCGGCAGCCGCATGACCCCGCCGCCACCAGTGGTCTCCGAGCGGGACGAGCGGCTGCTGGCCCTGGCCTGGCAGGCACTGGCCGACGGCGGCAGGGAGATCGTCCTCACCGACGACCTGATCGACAGCCTGACCGACGAGACGATGGCCACGCGGGAGGCGCCGCCCCACGTGGAGATGTGCGCGCGCCTGCACGCCGACAGTCTGCCCGCGCTGGAACGCGGGGACTTCACGCTCACCGTGACGCCGGCCCGCGCCGCAGGAACGCTCACGTCCCGGTTCTCACCAGTCGCCACCGGCTCGGGACTCGACAAGATCTACCGCCAGGTCCCCGCGAGCGTCGAAAACGCGCTGACCGCGCAACTCTCCTTCCCGCCCCTGTACCCGCACACCGAGAACGTCGCCCGTATACCCGCCTATCTCCCGCACGTGATCCCGTTGGGTGAACACCGCGGCGCTGCCGACACTGCGCCGACGCTCATCGGGGTCGACGACCTCGCGGTCACTGCCACGCACACCCGCCTGCACATGGTCAGCATCTCCCGCCGTTGCGTCGTGGATCCGCAGGTCTTCCACGCCATGGCCCTGGACAAGCAACCTCCTCCCCTGGCCCGGTTCCTGGCGCACCTGACCCGCGCCTTCGGCCCCGCCTGGACCGGCTTCGACTGGGGTCCGCACGGCGCACGGCTGCCGTTCCTGCCACGCGTCCGCTACGGGCGAGTGATCCTCTCTCCTGGCCGCTGGAACCTGAGCGCCGACGACCTCCCAGGCCGAGGTACGGATACCCAGGAGTGGGCGGATGCCCTCGGCCGCTGGCGGAAGCGGTGGCACTGCCACGATGCCGTCGAGCTGCGGGAGGACGACCGCACACGGCGACTGAGGCTCGACGTGCCCGCCCATGTCGCCGTCCTGCGCGCCCACCTGGCCCGGGAAGGCCAGGCCGTGCTCACCGAGGCGCCGCCCGAGGAGAGCTACGGCTGGATCGGCGGCCACGTCCACGAGATCGCCTTGCCGATGACCAGCACCAGCCCGCCGGCCCCTGACCCGCTCTGCGGCCCCCTCCCCATGCTCACCAACAGCACCCTCGGGCCCGTACCGGGGTCGGTGTGGGCACCCTGGCTGAACGCCAAGATCTACACGCACCCCGACCAGTTCGAGGAGCTGATCGCCACCCACCTCGCGCGGCTCATGGGCCAGCTCCAGGGCGCACCCGAGTGGTGGTTCGTCCGCTATCGCACCCTGCACGACCCCGACCACCTGCGCCTGCGCATCCGCACCCGGAGCCCCGGGCAGTACTCCGCCCACACCGAGCTCGTCGCCCGATGGGCCGCCGGGCTGCGCCACGAGGGGCTCAGCAGCAGGCTCGTGTTCGACACGTACACCCCGGAGATCGGCCGCTACGGCCCCGGCGCCGCCCTGCGCGGGGCGGAGGCGGTGTTCACGGCCGACTCGGCCTACTCCCTCGCCGTCCTGCGGGGCCTGGGAGCCGACGGCGTCGACGGACGCGCGCTGGCCGCGGCCGGCATGGCGGACATCGCCTGCGGTCTGCTCGGTCCGGACGAGGGCATGCGTTGGCTGGCCAACCGCCCCGCTCCTCCGGCCCGAGTCGAGCGAGGCGTCAGAGACCAGACCATCGAACTCGTTCGCCACACCACGCCCCGCGCCCGCGGCTGGGGCGAAGCGCTCGCACATGCGTGGCACCGCCGCGCCGTGGCCCTGACGCTGTATCGCGAGCACCTCGCCGAGGACATGGACCTCGACTCGGTTCTGGAGTCCCTGCTGCACATGCACCACAACCGCCTGCGCGGCCTGGACCGGGAGGACGAGCGGATCTGTCGTCGCCTGGCCCGTCAGTCCGCTCTCGCGTGGGCCGCCCGGGCGGGGGAGAGCCACTCATGAACCACGACGCGTCGCCCACACCCACCAGGCCCGGCTGGGGCCAGTCGCTGTACTCCGGAGCAGCGGGAGCCGCCCTGCTGCACGCCGTCAGGGCCCACACCGGCGAAGACGACACGGACGCGCTCCGGCCGTGGGCCGCCGCCATGGTCAAGGGCCCGATACAGGCCGCCCCGGAGGCATGCGGCCTGTACGAGGGCGCGCCAGCCGTCGCGTACGTCCTCAGCTTCACGCACACGGACACCGCCACCCGCGCCCTGGCGACCCTGGACGCACACCTCGCCGAGGTCACCCGCGACCGCCTCAAGCGGGCGAACGCCCGCATCGACCGCGGCGCGCCGCCCAGCCTGGGCGAGTACGACCTCATCAGCGGACTGACCGGCCTGGGGGCCTACCACCTGCACCGCGGTCACCGGACGGAACTACGAGACGTCCTCGCCTACCTGGTACGCCTGACTGAACCGATCACCATCGAGTCCCAGCTCCTGCCCGGCTGGTGGACCAGCGACAGCCCCGACCTGCGCCCGTCGCCGCGATGGCCCGGCGGACACGGCAACCTCGGTCTGGCCCACGGCATCAGTGGACCCCTCGCACTGCTGGCCACCGCCGTGCGCCACGGCCACACGGTGCCCGGACAGAAACGAGCCATCATCCGGATATGCGGCTGGCTCGACCAATGGCGCGACGGTACGGGCTCGCGCGCCTGGTGGCCGGGTCTGGTCACCCGGGCCGAACACCGACGCGGCGCTCTCCAGCACTCGGTACCGGGACGTCCGTCCTGGTGCTACGGCACCCCCGGCATCGCCCGCGCCCAACAACTCGCCGGCATCGCCCTCGGCGACCGGGACCGGCAACGCCGAGCCGAACAAGCCCTGGCCGGCTGCCTGGCCGACGACCAGCAACTCGCCCAGCTCACCGACGCATCCCTCTGCCACGGGTGGGCGGGGCTCGTACAGACCGCCTCCCGTACTGCCGCCGACGCCGTCGATGACGAACTCGCGGCGCATCTGCCCCGTCTGCGGGCCCGGCTCGACGAGCACCTCGACCACAGCGGACTGCCGGACGGCGTCGGCCTGATGGACGGTACGTCGGGCATTCATCTGGTCCGTCTCACCGACCGTGTCAACACGGCGACCACCGCCTCCTGGGACCGCTGCCTGCTGCTGGCGGGATGACGTGCGTGAACCGCACCCCGCACCAGATCACCTGAGTACGATCTGCCCCTGCCGTACGCACGGCCGGGCACCTTCCGGAAGGACGCGATGAACACCACCTCCGGCGCCTCTCCCGAGGACCTGCGCAACCGCCTGGTCGACGCCATCCTGCAGCAGGAGGTCTCTGGCCTCCGCGACGCACGCGTCGAAAGCGCAATGCGGGCCGTACCGCGCCACGCCTTCCTCCCCGGCGCGCCGCTCCACGAGGCGTATGCCAACAAGAGCGTGACTATCAAGGAGAACCCCGACGAGGACGCACTCCCGCTGAGCTGCGCCTCCCAGCCCGACGTCGTGCACTTCATGCTGGTCCAGCTCGCTGTCCGCGAAGGCGACCACGTCTTCGAGATCGGGGCCGGCACCGGCTACAACGCCGCCCTGCTGAAGCACCTCACCGGGAAATCCGGACAGGTCACCACATGCGACATCGCCCCCGACGTGACGGCCTACGCCCGCCGGATGCTGGACGCGAACGGGTACGCCGAGGTACGCGTGGTCACGAGGGACGGCGCCCTCGGCGCCCCGGAGTTCGGCCCCTACGACCGAATGATCGCGGCGGTCGGCATGTGGGACCTTCCCGGAGCCTGGTGGGACCAGCTCGCCGTCGGCGGACGCCTCGTGGTTCCGCTGCGATGGCGAGGGCTGTCCAGGTCCGTGGCGTTCCGACGGGAGAAGGACCGGATGCGGTCCGACTCCGTCAGGATGTGCGGTTTCCTCCCGGTGATCGGCCAGGACGGCGAGCGGAACGGCTACATCGACGACAACCGATTCGTCAGGCTCTACTGGGACGAGGACCAGTCGATCGCCCTGGACGTCCTGCGCGACGCGCTCACCCAACCGAAGTCGGTCGCTTGGACCGATGCGACCGTCGGACCCGTCGAGTCGTTCGACGGCGTTTGGCTGCGGTTGAGCGCCACGGAGCGAGCGACTTGCCGCATCACCGTCAAGCCTGAAGCGATGGAGGCCGGTCTCCACCGCCCCGCCTCACCCGCCCTGAGCCCCGCCCTTGTTGAGGGAAACTCCATCGCGTACCTCACCCTGGAGCGGACCGCCGAAGATGCGGGGGGAGAGCCCCGATTCCGGCTGGGAGCCGTCGGCTACGGCCCGGCCGGCGCCGATCTCGCCCAGCGGATCTGCGCGCAGATCCGCGCCTGGAGCCCTGCCCGGACCGTCGAACCAGTGGTCACGGCCTACCCCGCAGACACACCGGACAGCGATCTCGCCGACGGAGCCTTGATCCCCCGGCCCTCCGTGCGGATCGTCATCGCCTACTGATCCTGACGCAGGTGGGCGTGGCCGTTGGCAGGTGCGGCCGCGCGCACCGAACGAGACCAGAGCGGCGCTGGAGGACGGTGGTCAGCCTTGGGCGTGGTTCGCCTCGCAGTCGGAACACCGCCGCACGGTCCGTCGCCTTGGATCGCCTGGGGTGGCGTTCGCTGGAAACGCTGAATGGCTTACTGTGCCGACACCAGGCGAATGTGTTCCGGGTCGCCAGGAGCGCCAGGGGCACCGCTACAGTCCCCCATATGCCGCCGCACCCGGTCAGACACCACTTTGTCCCCCAGTTCCTGCTCAAGTACTTCGCCGGACAAGGCGGACAGCTGTACGTGCACCAATGGGCCAGCGGACGTGCCTTCCAAAGGAATGTGAAAGAGACAGGTCAGCGCAAGTACGGGCATTCGATCTACCGGCCTGGGCAAGATCCCGACCACTCGTCGATGGAAGCCGCCATGGGCGACATCGAAGGAGAGGCTGCCACCGTCGTCAAGGAGCTCGTGCAACGCCGTGAACGTGCCGTGTCCGAGCATGCCCGAGAGGCTCTGGCCTGGTTGCTGGCCCTGCAATGGCAGCGCAGCCGCTTCCTACGGCACGTGGTCAACCAGTCCGTAGGCGTCGACGACTACGACCTGGACGAGGAAGAAGTCCAATCCAGCATGATGCGCCTGATCGCCCGGTCGGTGATCTGGCCATGGCAGGCACGCAACGACGAGGACGCCCACTACAAGGACCAGTGGAACCACCTGGTGTCGCTCCTGCTATACAGCGGCATGCACTGGGCGTGCTACCGGCCACGCGGCGGCGGCCTGATCGTCAGCGACAATCCTCTGTGCATGTCAGGGATCGTGGGCCCCACGCCGCCGGGCATACCTCCGGGCTTCTTCGATCACGGCGTCGGCATTGGCTTCTCCAACTTCCGGAGGATCACGGTGCCGCTCGGCAACAGCCTCGCCCTCATCATTTCCCGTGACCCGAACGAGGTCTCCCGCCTGGATGTGGCCGCCATCAACCGGTTCACCGTGTTCAATAGCCGGGAGTTCGTGGCGCACTCCCCTCAGTGGAGGCAGACCCACCCCAAGCTCGCACGGGAGCTGCCTCACCTGCTGCGGCGGCAACAACTGGTCGCGCCAGCATTCCTCCAGGGCTACAAGCCCGGATCCACCGCGTAAGGCAAGCCAGCCCCGCCCGTGACCGCCCTCTCAACGGCACCGAGTTTTCCGTGTTGCGGAACGCTGGCTCATCACCCGATCAGTGGCCACGTTGAAAACGCTCACGGTCTCGTATCACCTTCACGCGGTGCCGGAGTCGACCCGGTAGACGATCTTCCCTTCGGACTCGCTGAACCCGAGTGCCTCGTAGAAGGCCGGTGCGCCTGGGTTGTCGCGGTCAGCCATCCATTCCACCCGGCTGCACCCGGGGCGCGCGGCGGCCAAGGCGCGGAGTTCGCCCATGAGGCGAGCACCGATGCCCTGCCGACGCAGGGTGCCGCGGACGTAGAGCTCCTTCAGGAACAGGGAGTGCGAGGAGCCGGCGGCCGGCCATAGGTAGGAATAGGCGGCGAGACCCACGATGTCCCCGGCCTCGTCCTCGACGAGCAGGGCGGACGCGAGCGGTGGCGCACCGAAGAGGGCTTCTTCCACCTGGAGGCGGCGCTCGTCGATCGGCTGGATATCTGTGTCGGCCGCTCCGTAGTACCGCTCGATCTCTTCGATCAGCTCGGCCAAAGCCGGGACGTCCCGCTTCTCCGCGGGACGGATCGTCACGGTCATCGGCGCCTCCTGTCCTTCCTCGATTGCTTCGATGTCTGCTGCATTCGCTCTTTCCAACGCGTGATCCTCTCCTTGCTGTACGGCACATGCGCCTACGGCGACGCCGCAGCCCGCGCGTATGGGTTCCAGCCGTGCTGCCGCAGGGAGCCCTGCACGTGTCGGATGACGTACTCCAGGTCCGCGCAGTAGACAGACGGGTTCCGGTAGCTCTGGGCTTCGCTGAAGCGGTGTGGGAGGTAGCCACCGCCGCACACGTCCACGAGTGGGCAGGCGCGGCACTGTTCGGCGAGCGCATCCTTGCCATGCTGCCGGTGCAGCAGCTTCGGATGCGACAGAGCTTCGTCGAATGAGTGGCGCAGGACGTCGAGCCCGAGCCAGGAGGCGCCCTCCTCGACCGACCGCAGGGTGTCCACCGCTTCGATGGAGCCGTCGGACTCGATCACGACGCTCGTCGGCGGGGCCAGTCCGAGAGTCTCCACCGAGCCGCGCACGCCAGAGCTGAGGGCCACGATGTCCTCCAGCATCCGGACGCTGTGCCCGTACTCGGGCCGGGCGAGCCAGGCGTCGTAAACCCTGCTCATCCACAGCCCGTACTCGGGCACGCTGGGGTCGGCGCGGTGCGGCGGGTCGTCGTGAGTCGCGTGCGGCAGACCGAAGTCGATCACTGGAGGTTCGAACGCCGCCAGGTAGTCGTGAACCTCCACGGGATCGTTGGCGAGGTCCACGACGGCAAGCAGTCCCGCGAACAGGTGAGGCCGCGACCGCAAGAGTTCGATGCCGTGCACGGCGGAGGCGGCGCTCGACCGCCCGGCGTGGGTCAGCCGGTGCCGGTCGTTCGCCCGCGGCGGTCCGTCGAGGCTGACGCCTACCGCGACCTCGTACCGCTCGAAGAGGTCCAGCCACGCTCCGGACAGAAGAGTCCCGTTCGTCTGGAGCTCGAAGAGCACCCGGGTCCCGGTCGGCGCACCGTCCCGAACGGCCTCCAGTAGCTCGGCCATGTGCTGGACGCCAGCAAGAAGTGGCTCTCCGCCGTGCAGGACGACGTGGATGGTTCGAAGACCATGTGTGGAGGCGTGCTCACCGATCCGCCGGGCCGCAGCTCGGGCCACAGCGAGGTCCATCCGGGCGGGCAGGCGCCGCGCCGCCTGGTCCCTGGAGTTGAAGACGAAGCAGTAGTCGCAGTCGATGTTGCAGCGGTTGGCGACCTTGAGGATGAACGTCCGGAAAGGAACGGGGCCTTCGGGTTCTGTCATCGAGCAGATGCGCCTACAGCGGCCAGGGCCAGATGAGCGAAGCCGCGTGGGCACCGTCACCGAACCGGCCCGTCGCGCCCTCCTCTGCCTCAAGCCGTTGCCGGACGCGGGCGGCCACGCGGTCCAGGACGGCCGTGCCAGCCGCCGTCGGCTCTGCGGACGCCGTGCCAACGGGCGTGATGGTGCGTAGCTCGGTGACGGACGTGGGTGACGGCATTCAACGCTCCTCGTGAGGAACGTGCCAGAGGCGGCACGGTGCGACGGGGTTGAAGCGACAGATCAGCCGGAAACGTAGCATCCGCAACCACCCACCCGGCACTGGGAATTCGGCCACATGGTCGGCCTCAGCCGGACCGCGGCACCAGCAACCGCTCGATATCGTCCACGGCTGCGCTAACTCCCAACCGCCGGTACACCGTCAGGGCGGCTCGCAGCGAGCCCACACCGTGACCAGGACCGTCAACCGTCCAGTCGCAGCGACCGATGCCCTCCAGCGCCCGCGCCTCCTCCAGCGGGCAGCGGATGTCCCGCGCGAGTGTGAGGGCCTGATCGAAGTGCCGGCGGGCGGCCGTCGGTTCATCGGAGGTGAACAGCAGCATCCCCCAGTGGTTCAGCACCTCCGCCTCGCCGCACCGGTCGCCCAGGCCCCGCAGGATCTCCACACCGCGTTGGAACGCCTCGATCGCGGCGTCGCGCTCACCGACGATGCCGCGCGCCGCGCCCAGCTCGCTCAGCGAGGCGGCCTCACCCCCGTGGCTGCCGAGCTCACGGTAGGCGTCCAGGGCCTCCTCCAGAAGCCGGATCGCCTCTGCCGCATCCCCGGAAACACGGTCCACGACCCCAAGGTGGCGGACGCTGGTCGCTTGGCCGAACCGTTCACCGAGCTCGGTGAAGTGCGTCAGGGCCTGGCTGTGTGCCGTCCGCGCTCCTTCAATGTCTCCGGTCTGCCGTCGGACGACGCCCATCTCGTTCAGCGCGTAAGCCTGGTGCGTGCGGTCGTCCAGCTCCAGGTAGATGTCGAACGCCTCCTGGTGATGCCGTGCGGCCAGGTCGTACGCGCCCATGAGGCAGTGCACGACGCCCAGGTCGCGCAGGGAGTTTGCCTCCCCGTACCGGTCGCCGAGTCCTCGGTAGATCGTCAGGGCCTCGCTCTGTGCCTCCACAGCGGCGTCGAACCGGCTCATCTGCCGATGTGTCATGCCGAGATCGGCGAGCGCGTTCGCCTGTCCGAGCCGATAGCCCAGCTCTCGATAGAGGACGAGAGCCTCCGTCTGGGCGCGGGCCGCGTCCTCGTTTTCGGCGGTCAGGTACCAGACGATGCCCAGCTGGTTGAGTGCGTCCGCCTTGCCGCGCCGTTCGTCGACCGCTTCGTACGCCGTCACGGCGTCGCCGAGGGACTCGATCGCCTGCGGGTAGGCAGCCATGAAGCGGCGCACGACACCGAGTTCGGCGAGAGCGTCACCGCGGGCCCGCTGGTCGCCGGCTTGGCGGGCGGCCTCGGAGGCGGTCCGATGGAGCCCGACGGCCTGGTCCCAGGGACCGGCCTGGCGCAGGAAGGGAGCCATGGCCGCCGCGAGCCGGACGACGAGGTCGTACAGGGCGAGGCCGTTTGCCCGCCGGACACAGGCGAGGATGTTGGCCCGCTCGGTCTCCAGCCAGCTCATAGCGTCCGCCCGCGACTCCAGGGCCGGAGTCTCCACCCGCGAGACGCCGTCCGGCGCCGGTGGCACTACCGCACCACTGCGCCCGATGTGCCCGTTTACGACGGCGAGAGCGGCCAGGTAGTAGGTGCACACACGCTGTACGGCCTGTACGTGGTCCATGCTGTCCCCCTCGGTGGCGAGACCGCGAGCGTAGTCACGGAGGAGATCGTGCAGCCGGTAGCGACTCCCCGGTTGCTCGTCGATCAGGTGGTCGTCGTAGAGCGCTTCGAGGTGCCCACGAGCCACCACGACCGATACCTCACCAAGAGCCGCGCCGACCTGCGGGTCGAGATCGCTGCCGGGGAAGAAACCGAGCCGCTGGAAGAAGCGCTGCCGCTCCGGCGCCAGGTCCCGATAGGAGAGATCGAACGTCGCGGTGACGGCGCGCTCCCCGGCCCGCAGCTCTCCCAGCCGGTCCCGCGCCGCCAACAGCCGCCCGCGCAGGTCCTCCGCGGTCCAGGACGGATGATGCCGCAGCCGTGCCGCGAGCAGAGACACCCCCAACGGCAGGCACCCGCACAGCCGGACCAGCTCGTCCACCACATCCCGGTCCAGCGCATCGGCCGGCCGCCCGCTGAGCCGCACGAAGAGATCGACCGCGTGATCCGGCGGCAGCGCGTCCACCGACATGACCACCTCCTCGTTCGCCACCAGTCGCTTGCGGCTGGTCACCAACACCAGGCACCCGCTCCCACCAGGGAGCAGCGGCTCCAGCTGCCGATAGCTGGCCGCGTTGTCGAGAATCAGCAGCGCCTTCTTGTCCGCGAGTCTGCTCCGCCACATGGCGGCCCGGGCCTCCGTGACCGCTCCGACGTCGTCTCCGACGGGTATCTGCTGTGTCGGCACGCCGGCGGCCGCAAGAAGAGAGGCGAGCGCCTCGCCGGCCTGCACCGGAGTGCGACCCGGCGTGTACCCGTTGAGATTCACGAAGAGCTGCCCGTCGGGGAACCGCTCGGAGAGCAGGTGGCCGGCGTGCACGGCGAAAGTGGTCTTCCCGACACCCGGCATCCCGTCGATCACGTGAACGGGCAGCCCCTCGCCCTGCTCCTGTGAGGCCCGCACCGAGCCCACCAGCAGCTCCAGCTCCGCGGTACGGTCGGTGAACGCTGCGGTGTCGCGTGGCAGCGAACGCAGTACTTGGGCGGCCCCCGGCGGCCCCGTTCCATCCTCCGGCCTCGCGGATGGCGCGGGAGGCCGAGACTCGGAAAGCCCGGCGAGTAGAGCCGTCATCCCCGCCATCGCCACGCCTAACACGACGAACGAGAGCCAGGCGTGCGCCTGTAACCACCCCAGCCAGCCGGGCCACCGTGACTCATTGGACACGGCGTTCGTGACGAGCCCGACCAGCAGCGTGGTCACAGCGCCGCCTCCGGCGACGACGGCGATCGCGATCCCGCGCCGGAGTCTCATACCCGGGCCCCAGCGGCCGGGGGAGCGACCGGTTCCCCCGCGGTGCCGCTGATGAGACACCACGCACCGCCAACCGACCTGGTCACGAAGGCCACCCCCGAGTCCGACGCCCCAACTTTCCTAACGGAACAGCCCTCGTAGACCTTGGTCAAGGGCGCGTCTGAGCCACCGCGTGCACCGCGAAGGCCGCTGGCGATCAGGGGCAGGAGCTGCGAGGGCGCGGCTCGCTTCTTCAGGTAAGCCTGTTCATGTAGGACTTCAGGTCGAGTGTCACCCAGCGGCGCTACAACCTGCGGTTGTGCCTGGTGTCTCACGTGGTGTCCCGGCTACGTAGCCTCCCGGTCGTATCCGAATCTTCGGATCCGACGGCACCGCTGGGCAGTGTGGTCCGCTACCACTACGGGTGAGCCGGGCAGGCTGGCGGGCGAGGCTCCCGGCGGAGCGGGCGAAGGGAGCTCGTCCTCGCACCCCGAGCGTGTACGTCGTCCAAGCTGGCCTCGGCAGTCGTTGAGACCGGCGGGCGCGTGGGGGAATCGAGCACCAACGTCCCGGCGGTAAGGGGCAGACCGACAGCGCCTACTTCCGGCACCGTCAGCGGCCTCGGACCTGTTTGGCCACCCCAGTGGTGTTGTACCGGTACCGGGCCATCTCCTCGGTCACCCCGTAGTGCTCAGCGATTTGCACCGGCCCCCACTGGCGGCGGACTGCGCCGAGCAGCAGGGGGCGGGGAAGCATGAGTGTTCCGCCAAAGGCAGTGGCTTGTTCTTCCTCGTCGGGGCGGCAGGTCCTGAATGGCATGCCATTGACTTCGCGGATCTCGGTCAGGTCATGCTTCAGGACGAGGTGGGAGAGCTCGTGGGCCACGTCGCTGGCCCTGCGACCCGCTGTTCGGAGCGGGTTGGTGACGACGATGTTCCTGCCGGAGACCTGGAAGGTCGCGGCGGAGAAGGCGTACGCCTGGACCCGTTCGAGTTCTTCGAGGCGGGTGCGGCTGACGAGCTTCTCGGCGCTGACGATCTTGACCTTGAGGTGGTCGGCGAGGTCGTCGACGTTCAGGGCATCGGTGTCGCCGAGGTCGAGTTCGCGGCGCAGTCGGAGGGCTTCTCGTTCGGCGTTGGCCTTGAAGCCTCGGGGGAGGGTCACAGTTCGCCTGCTTCGACGAGTCGTTCGAGTTCGGTGTTCATGTCGGTGAGCAGGTCGGCGAGCCGCTGAGGGACACCAGGGCGCAACACCGAGGCAGCCCGGAGGTGGCAGGCAAGGGCGGGTACGGCGGGGACCGCCTCCTGCGCTAGGGCGTCGTAGAGGTCGCGCAGAACGGAGCTGATCTTGTTCGCCGCGTCGTCGGTGAGTCGAGGGTCTGCGTGGAGGTGGGTGATGGCCTGATCGAGGGGCGAGATCTGGCGGGTGGCGGTCGAGGTGAAGAAGCGGCTCGGGGAGACGCCGAGCCAGGCGCAGAGGCGGGTGAAGGTGGCGAGGTCGGGCTGGGCGCCGGCCTCGACCCGGGTGAGGGTGCTGAAGCTGACGCCCGCTTCGGCGGCGGCCTGCCGGAGGGAGAGGGGGCCGCGGTGTTCCTTCAGGAGGCGTCCGAGTTCGGCGATGTCGAACTGCTCGACAGCGTCCAGTCCGGTCGTCTCGGGGTCCGGGAGGGGGAGCTGGCTCCGGTCGGGGCTCATACGGGCAGCGTAACGCGCAGCAATACGGCGATGAAGCTTGACTGCATCGACCCGAGGTGATCACACTGGACTCACTGACGCTTTGCTGAATCAGCAGGGTGCTCCCGTACCACCCTCGAACGACCTAGGAGATCGGCATGCCCCAGCCCCAAGAGATCAAGATCACGGTGACCTCCGCCCTCGCCGAGCACCCCTACCAGCACGACTACGCCCCGCAGGTGACCACCGCGAGCGTCCTGTCCGACACCCTCACCGCCTTCGGCTTCGCCAGCGACGGCACCACCCGCTACTACCTGTTCCACGACGGGCACGAGATCCCGCCCGAGGCAACGGTGGGCGAACTGGCCGGGCACGCCCAGGCCCTGCACCTGAAGCTGCGCACCGAGACCACCAACGGCTAGAACCGGGAGTCAGTCGTGGATCTCGAAAGCCGTCTGCGGCTGGCGGGCGACGTCCCGGCGGTCGAGGAGTTCCTCTCCTCGACCGCCGGCCGCCTCCACCACCGCGACCAGGACCCCGACGGCCTGTTCTGGGCCGAGGTGCAACCGAACAACGGTGAGCGCGCAGCGTTCATCGCACGGATCGAGTGGACGGTCTACCCGGACCGGCCGCCCTCCCTTGTCTTCGCCGAGTCGATCGGCGCATCCGGAGTCGGAGCGCCCAGTGTCTGGCCGGGAGCGGATGGCTACCGCTACGGCTCCAACGATGTGTGCAAGCCGTTCACCGCCGAAGGCCAGAAGCTCCACCCCGAGTGGAGCAGCGGGCCGCACTCCTGGCGGAGCACCGGCAATCCCTTCCTGTACGTGGTGGAGAACGTGCAGGACGACATCGATCGCATTGACGGGAGGCGCGCCGCATGACCACCGACACGAGGAAGCTGGTGCTGCCCGCCGGCGCGGTCGACCCGGTGCTCCAGGAGATTCAGCGTCACGGGCTGGCAGACCAGGAGACCGGCGCGCTGCTGCTGACCGGGCAGTCGGACATGCACGTGCTGGTCGTGGCGGTAGCCGGGACGGTGGGGATCGTGCGGGAGCCGGACCTGTTCACGGTGAGCGCGGTCGCGTACGACCGGCTGTTTACCTTCGCCGAGGAACGGTCCTACCGGGTGCGGGCGATGATCCACTCGCACCCCGAGGAGGCATTCCTGTCGCGGACCGACCGCACGTACTCGCTGCGGGTGCCAAGGTTCATCAGCGCTGTCGTCCCGACCTACGCGGCGCCGCCCGCCGACCCGGTGTCGTGGGGGTGGTGGCGTTTCGAGCAGGACTGGGTGCCCTGCACCGCTCCGGTTGTCGACCCGGCGCTGCCCCCGGTGCGCACGGTGGTGTTCGACGAGGAGGGTGTCCGTGAGTACTGACTACAGCCGCAGCGTACGCCTGGGCGGCCTGGCCGCCGGCGTAGAAGAGACCACCTTGCGGGAGCGGATGGAGGGCATCCTGATCCACCTGACCGCGGACGGGCACCTGCCCGCGGCCGCCGAGACTCTAGAAGTGCTGGTGGCGGACCTGCGCCGGTGGCCGGTCCGGCTGAGTCTGGGCCCCGGCCGCGGACCGGGACGGCTCGACGACGAACTCATCCGCAGGCTGGTGGAAACGGCGACCGGGATCGATCCGGACCGGCCGCTTCGCATCGGCGAGGCCCAGGACAAGGCGCAGCTGCATCTGCACGTGGGAACCGCACCACCGCTGGGTACTGCGGTGGCCGGTGCGCCGGACGGGCACGGGGTCCGTCTGCGGCACACCGGTCATCCTTTCCCCCGGCTCAACGCGCCCGGCACCGGGCTGGGCGCGGTCCTCACTGCAGCGATGCTGGCCGGCGAGGCGTTCAAGGTCGTTGCCGGGCTGCCGGAGGGGAAGTTCCAGGTGACCCCGGTGGTGGACTTCTGCCCCGTCCTCCCCGGTGAGCAACCCGGGATCGTCGTCGCCCCGCTGCCCGCGCTGGAGCAGGTGCTGCTGGGCGGGGGCGGTGCAATCGGCACCGGCATTGCCCTGATCCTGGACCTGCTGCAGGTCTCCGGCGAGTTGACGGTGGTGGACAGAGAGGTCTTCGAGAAACCGAACGTCACCTCGTACAGCATCGGTACCCTGGCCGACGCGGCTGCGGGCCTGCCGAAGGTGCGGTTGATCAATGCACGCCTACGGCGGATCGAGGTGACCCCGTTTCACGGGACGATCCAGGATTCCATCGAGGCCATCGATGCGGGCACCCTTCCGTGGCCCCGGATCGTCCTCGGCGGGCTGGACAGCGTCGAGGCCCGGCACGACCTGCAGCGGCTGCAGGCCGATCTCACCCTGGACGGCAGCACCGGCGGCCCGGTCGGCACCACTGTCGCCCTGCACGAGGCACTGCCCACCGGCCCCTGCCTGCGCTGCTACTTCAAGGCCAACCACACCGGGAAGAGCGCGGAGCAGCGACTGCATGAACTGACCGGGCTCCCGCTTTCTCGAATCGCCCGCGGGCAGGAGCCCCTGACCGAACGGGACCTGGAAAGCCTGGACAATCAACAGCGGGAACTCGTCAGGCAGTTCCTCGGACGGCCGGTGTGCGGGCTGATCAACTCGGCTGAGCTGACCGGTAGAGCGGACGACGGGTTCCGTCCTTCGGCCGCGTTCGTGGCCCAGCAGGCCGCTTGCCTGGTCGTCGGCGCCTGGATCGCACGTAGCACGGGCCTGGTCAGCGGACCTCCACGACGCATCGAGTACGACACCCGCTTCGGCCCCCGGCCCGACGAGATGATCGACCACCGGCTTCCCACCCCTGGGTGCGTGTGCAAAAAGGACACTGCTCGCATCAACTTCGTCCGAGAAACCCGACGCACCCGCCGTTGATGCCCGGTTGGAGGTGGCAGCAAGGAGCGGAGTGTGCAGGTGGTGACGGGCCCGACCACGGTGCGGTCGGGCCCGTCATCTGTTTACCGGGAGCTATTCAGGCACCCTCAATGCGTTCGTCGTGCCGTGATCAACGGCGCCGTGCCCGCGATGCCGGTGATATCGGCATTGTCTGCGCGGCAGACGTGTGATCGTTGGGGCGGTTGGCCCGGGTGGCTTCCTGGGCTGGGGCGTACAACGGGAGATCCACGGTGCGGCGTAGACGCCAGACGAGAACGTCGCTGACGGAATCGGCGGTGTCCAGTTCCCGGCCGGCGGCGGCCTCGGCGAGCAGAGCGCGGGGATTGTGGCCGGCGCGTTCGGCGTCGGCGAGGGTTGCGGCCAGGGCGTCCCAACCGGGCTCGGCCAGGGCGGTCTCTGCTAGCTCGGGCAGGGCGGCGCGCACGGTGGTGGCGTGGTGGCGGCGCAGGGACGGGACGATACGGCGGCCACGTTCGCGCAGCACGGCGAGGGGCTCGGCGGCTGCCTGGTGATAGGCGCCCCGCAGGTGCTCGGCGGCCCGGCGCGCGGCCTCGGCCTGCTGGGCGTGCTGACGCTGGGCGTGCCAGTGGGCGGCGGCGATGGCGAGGAAGACCAGCGTGGCCAGGACCATCGCGGTGCTGGCCCCGTCCTCGCCCCGGCTGAAAGCGGGCCCGCTGTAGACCAGGTCGCGGGCCGCCCGGCGCAGGTCTTGCGCGTGGCGGAACTCGGCTCGGGTATGCGAGCGGGAGGCCCGCTCGAACTCCCAGGCCGCCCGGCGTAGTTCGTCACGAGTGTGCAGTGCCGAGGTCTTGGCGAGAGCGTCGAGGACCTCGCCGGTGGCGGAAATCTGGGCGGCAGCTGCGCCATCGTCACCGCTGCGGTCGAGGACGAGCAGTGCTGCCCAGGCCGCGCGAGCGGTGGTGCGCCGTGCCACGGCGGGTGCCGAGGGCGCGGTGGGGCGTTCCGGCCGCTGGCTGTCGGTGGTCCCCGGTGAGGCGGAGTCGGTGGTGAAGCGTGCCTGGATGCGGGGCAGGGACAGGTCGGGGGCGAGCGTGGAACCGGCGTAGAAGATCGGCTCCTTCTCCCTGTTGCGGTCACCGGGCAAGGCGACCGTGTAGCCCTTCAGGTCGCCGGAGGGCAGCACTTTGGTGCGCACGAGAAGCCCGGCGTCCTTGAGTCGTTCGAGGAACTCGTCCGTGGAGGCGGCACCGGCCACCGCGCGACGCACGGTCTCGCGCAGTTCCTCGCGCGCGGCGCGGTCCCAGCCCAGGCGTTCGGCCTTGTGTTGCTCGGCGCTGGTGGTGCGCTTGGCGGCGGTGCCGTCCCCGGGGGTGACGCGGTGGAGGTCGTAGTCGGCTTCGATGAGGCGGGCTTCGGCCTGGGCGCGTTTGCCGGAGCGGTGGTGGTCGGGACGGCGGCCGTCTTCGCGGACGAGGGTGGCGATGATGTGGATGTGGTCGTCGGCGTGGCGGACGGCGGCCCAGCGGCAGCCCGCGCCGTCGCGGGGGTCGATGCCGGTGGCCGCGACGATGCGGCGGGCGATGTCGGCCCACTGGTCGTCGGTCAGGACCGGGTCGTCGGGGGCGGCGCGCACCGAGCAGTGCCACACGTGCTTCTCGGGTCGCTGGTCTGCGTCGAGCAGATGGAGGGGCTGGTCGAGGAGGTGAGCGAGGTCCTTCTTCGTCGCCGAGGGGTCGCGGCCCGGGTCGGGGGCCATGTGGTCGAAGGAGGCGACCAGGTGAGGGTCGACGTGCTCCTCGTGCGTGCCCTTGCCGTAGAGGTAGTGGAGCAGGCCGAGGGTGCTGCTGCCCTGCCGGTGGATGCTGGGGATCAAGCCGCCTCACTCTCCTCGCGGTTGGCCGTCCGGTCGACTGCCTTCTTCGTGGCGTTGGCCGCGCGGTGGATGTCGGCGAGCACTTCCTTGAGGTAGGGCACATCGCCACCGGAGTTGAGCGCCTTGGCCACCTGGTTGAGGTTGCTGCCGGCCCAGCCGAGCTGACGGCGCATGGCGAACAGCTCGGTGAGCACATCGCGTTCGGTAGCGATGGTGGCGGCGGTGCGGGACTGGTCGCGGGCGGCGGCAAGAGCGGAGTGGGCGAGGAAGCCGGCCATACTCATGCCGACGGCATCGGCGCCTGCCTGGATGAGGGCGTGCTCGTGATCGCTGAGGCGGACGCTCTGAGCGGGACGCTGCTTCTTCGCGCGCGGACGCGCCTTTCCCTTGATCGTGGTCCGGCGTACACGGCCGGCCTTTCCCGGCTGCGATCCGCCCTCGGTCGCAGCCTCCCCGTCCGGCGCCCCCTGGCGCCGGACGGGCCCCGCCACCCCCGGGGCGGGTTCGGGTTCGGGCGCTCCCCCTACGGGGGAGTGTCCGAACCTCCAACTTGCTGGGCTGTCTGGGGCCGGAGTGGTGGTTGTCACCTGCTGGGTGGAGGGTGTTTCGCGGTGCGGGTCGTGCATGGATCGGTTCTCCGTGGGGTGCTGGTGCCGGGTGCTTCGCTGTGCGCGGCCCCGCGCCCTGTGCTGTTCTGCGCGGGGCACGGGGGCTCCGGAGGGGTGAGGCGATCGGTGCGTTTGCGTCGATCAGGTGGTGCCTACGGGGGCTGTGTCGAGTTCCCTCTGCCGCTCCGAGGTGGCTTCGTTGAGTCCGTCGAGAGACTCGGCCTGGCCAGTGCGCTCGGCCTGCAGTTGGTCGCGCAGGGCGCGGGCACGGTTCTGGCCGATCCGTAGTGCGCTGCGCAGGCGCTCGGCGCTCAGCCGGTCATCGCTCCAGTCGGCGGTCAGACGCCGGGCCTCGTCGAGGACTTCGGCGTCGGTGCGCGTGCGGTCGGCGGTCGACTTTGCCGTGGCGGGGACCCGACCGGTCGCCCGACGCGGCGCGGCTCCGGTCGACTTCGCCGCGGTGGCCGACCGGGGCGGTCGGGGAGTGGGAACCGACTCGTCGGCCACCGTCGGCCTCGTCACGGGCGCCTTGGCGCCCTTCACGGAGGTCGACTCGATCAGCTGCTCGGGGGACGATGCGACCTGGTCAGACCTCGACCGTGCGGCCTGCTCGTCAGCTTGCTGACTCCCCGACTCGGTACAAGCTGCTTCGGCAGACTCAACCGACTCGGGGTTGTGGTGCAGCACCTTCGCCACGAGGTCCGACCCGAAGTAGATCGACCCGACCGGGAGCGAGGTCCCCAGCAGGACAAGGGCCCAGTTCGCAGGGGCCCAGTCGGCCAGCCTGCCCCACTGGATCGACGTGGTGTGCAGGGCTGGCATGAGGCCGTGCACGTAGTTCAGCAGGAGGCTGGCGATCGTGTAGGTCGCCAGGACCCGCAGCGCGAACGTCCGGTCGGTACCGGTCAGCACGAGCGTGGCGACCAGCGCGAGGGCCATCAGCCCGTCGACGACGATCGGGTACAGCAGGGCGGCGGTGGAGTCGGCGCCGATGGCACGGGCCACGTCGGACAGCGCGTTCCACGAGACCCGGAAGGCCATGAGGACGACGGCCAACAGGCCGACGACGAGGGTGATGCGTCCCAGACGGTTCACGCGTCAACCCCCAGAGGGTGTGAGTGCGCGGCGGGCGGGAGCAGGACGATGCCGGAGCGGATGTTGCGGCTGCCGCGTATGGCTGCCGGGGTGCTCGGGGCAGGGAAGTGCAAGGGCGGGCTCCAGGGCGGGGGAAGTGAGGCTGTGGTGCCGGGGTGAGGGGCGTTCACGGAGGGAGCGTTCACGCGGGCCCCCTTCTAAAGGGGGCCCCGCGCGTGATCGCTTGGGTGCGTGTACGGCGTGGACGCCCCCGTGATCGCTTGACCTGCGGTTTTACGGTGAGCGTGTGCGCTGTGAGCGGTTCACGGCAGTGCCTGTGCGCGAGGGCCGCGTGTACGGTCGCGTGATCGCTCCGCGCGGGTACCGGTGAGGGTTTAGCCGACGGCGGTGAGGTGGCGTGCGGAGGCGTAGTAGCGGGTCTGCTGCCCGCCTCCGGCTCCGCCGGCGACGCCGTCGGCCTTGGTGGCCAGGCCGCTGTCGACGAGGCGGGCGAGGTGGCGGCGTGCCTTCTCCACGTCGGCGCGTTCGGGGTCGCCGCCGATCAGGATGGCTGCCAGGTCGCGGGCGGTCAGGCCGCCTGGGGCGTTGCGGAGCAGGACGGCGGGGTCCTTGCTGGGGTCGACCGTGGTGGTGCCGCGCACGTGGTCGTGGGTGACGTCGAGCGGGCCGATCTCCCCGGTGGGGGTCTTGAGGTGGTGCAGGGTGACGGCGGGGTCGCCTGCCCGGCCGGTGACGAACAGGACGCTGCCTGCGCCGGCGGTGATCCAGGTGGAGCCGTAGACCTGGTCCAGGCTGGGGCGTTGGCCGCGCGGGGCGTCGGCGGTGGCCTTGCGCTGGTGGTGCAGCTCCAGGATCTCCACGCCGCCTCGCAGGGCGCGCATGCGGGCGTTGTGGAAGGCGACCGCGAGGCTGTCGTCGACCATCGTACTGACGGCGTCCTTGAGGCTGTCGATCACGATGGTGTCGGCCCGGTGGGCTGCGGCGAGGTCGGCGAGGAGGTCGGGTTCCTTGTCGAGGGTGGCGGGCAGCGGGCCCTCCCAGACGACGAGTCCCTCGCGCAGGATCTTCTCGTCGCTGGGGAAGACGCGGCGGTCCATGGCCCGGGCGATCTGCCGGGGCCGATCCATGGCCAGGTAGAGAATCCGCCTGCTCGGGGCGACCGGCATCTCCAGGACCGTCTCCTGCAACCCGAGGCGGGCGAAGACCACCTGGTGGGCCAGGGTGGTCTTGCCGACCCCGGGCGCGCCGACGATCATCAGGCTCTCGCCCGGCGCCCAGACGGTCTTCTCGCGAGTCCCCCACAAAGGCTCGGCGTCCGCGCCGGTCTCTTTGACGAAGGACCATCCGTCGGTGGCGAAGCGGTTCAGACGGCCTTGTCCCGAGGCGAGGGCACGCTCGCGCTCGGCCCGCATCTCCGCTTCGACCTCGCTGCGTATCGCCTCGGGGTCGGCGCCGGGCTCCTGGGCGCGTTGGACGGTGCGGACCGCCGAGGCGAGCAGGCGACGGAGGTTCGCCTTTTCCCGGATGATCTCCGCGTGGTGCTCCGCGCTGCCGCTGCCGTAGTGCACGTCGGCGAGCTGGTGCAGATAGACGGCGCCGCCGACGCGCTGCAGGTCCCCTTGCTGCTGGAGCAGCTCGGTCAGGACGATCGGGTCGGTCGGCTTGTCCTCGCGGCGCTGGGCGAGCAGTGCGCGCCAGATCGTCTCGTGCGCAGGCCGGTAGAAGGCGTCCTCGCCGAGTATGGGCCGGACAGCGTCGATCACGTCCGCGCTGTGCATGCAGGCGCCTAGGACCGCACGCTCGGCATCGATGTTGAACGGGGCGTGGAGTATGTCCGTCGGCGGCTCGGCGTCGGTGGAGGGGGATGGCGGCTGTGGGGTCAGGGGCGTACCCTGAGGCATGAAGCTCCTCTCCTGCAGGGCCATGTGGGACGGCAATCCCGGCCAGGCAGGTTGATCGCTAGGGATGGCGGTTGCAGAGGTTTGCGCTTTGAACCCCTCGGCGTTGCGCCGAGGGGTTTTTTGCGTGGGGGTCTCCGGTCGGTGTCTGGGCAGGACTACCAGGATGCCACATGACCTGCAAAATGCAATGCACCTATGCGTGATGCAGAGAGTGTCGATGATCACTGACTATGCATGATGCATTGATGCCCTGCGAAAGGCAGAGCATGTGCTACAGTTTTGGTTCCCTGCGTATTGCAGGGGTGTCCTGCGATAGGAAGGATGGGGTGGATGGCAGACGACGAGACCCCCCGGGGGATCTTGCTCAGCGGCGAGGAGAACGCCGCTGTACGGATCAAGCTCGAACGCGAGCGGCGCGGCTGGAGCACGACCGCCCTGTCGGACCGCCTGAACGAGGCCGGCTTCGATATGAACCCGTCCGCGGTCTGGCGAATCGAGAACCGCAAGCGACGCATCAATCTCGATGAGGCGATCGGGTTCGCCGAGATCTTCGGGGTCGACCTCCGAAACCTTGCTGGCCCTCCGCAGCTCGCTGCGAAGGGCCGCGCCATGGAACTCATCGACAAGGTCGTCGCCGCCCACCAGGAAACCCAGCGCGCCCAGCACGTGTTCACCCGCGCTCGCGACGACTTCGACGCCTACATCGCTGAACACCCCGACATCCGCGAAGAGGCGGAAGTGATGGTCTCCAACGCCATCGCCGAAAGCCTCATGAAGATGAACGCGGAGATCTACGGGCCCCCGCCCGACACGCAATCCGACCCTGAACATGCGGACTCGGCTCCCGACGCGTAGCGCCTCCGCCACCTGACCTGGGCCCCGCAAACCCCCAGGCACGGAACCCACTGCACACATCCCGAGATCAACCGGCCAGGCCGGGGTTGCCGCCCCACCGCCTGCCAGGAAACGGACTTCTCCTTGCCCGAAAACGCTCTGCCCGTCACCCAGATTGCCCAGCTTCTCGGCGTCTCCGAGACTGAGCTGCGCGCTCTGATGAACCAGCGCGACGCCTCCCACGGCGATGCCACCCTCGTCGGACTCACCGTCGCCGAAGCCGCACGGCGGATCGGCATCGGCCGCACCAAGCTGTACGAGTACGTCTCCTCCGGCGAGATCTCCTCCGTGAAGATCGGCCGACTGCGCCGCATACCCGCCGAGGCGTTGAACGACTTCCTAGCCAGGCGCCCCGACTCGGCGGACTACACGACCGCGGCTTGAAGGGGGCGGAATGACCAAGCCCCCGAAGTCCCGCCAGCCCAATGGTGCCTCCACCATCTTCCTCGGCAAGGATGGCCGCTGGCACGGCTACGTCAGTGTCGGCGTCAAAGACGACGGCAGCCCGGACCGCCGCCACGTCAGCCGCAAGACCCGCCCCGAGATCACCAAGGCCGTACGCGACCTGGAGAAGCAGCGTGACTCCACGGGCGTCCGTAAGGCTGGTCAGACCTGGACGGTCGAGTCCTGGCTGATCCACTGGGCGGAGAAAATCGCCGCGCCCAACGTCGGTGAGAACACCATCGACGGCTACCGCGTGGCGGTCTACCACCACCTCATACCCGGCCTGGGCGCCCACCGCCTGGAGAAGCTGGAGCCCGAGCACCTGGAGCGCTTCTACCAGAGGATGCAGGCGAACGGCAGCGCCGCCGGCACTGCCCACCAGGTGCACCGCACGGCCAACACGGCACTCAACGAGGCCGTGCGTCGCCGTCACCTCTCCATCAACCCGGCCTCCATCGCCAAGGCCCCCAAGGTTGAAGAGGAGGAGGTCGAGCCGTACACCCTTGAGGAGATCCAGCGTCTCCTCCTCGAAGCGGGTAAGCACCGTAACCACGCTCGCTGGGTCATCGCGCTCGCGCTCGGTCTTCGTCAGGGCGAAGCTCTGGGGCTGAAGTGGGACGACGTGCACTTCGAGGAGGGCGTGCTCGTCGTGCGCCGGGGTCGCTTGCGGCCCCGCTACAAGCACGGCTGTGGCAACAAGTGCGGCCGCAAGCCCGGTTACTGCCCCCAGAAGATCAACACCCGACGCGAGACGAAGGACACCAAGACCCGCGCCGGCAAGCGTTCGATCGGCGTACCCGAGCAGTTGCTGACCCTGCTGCGACGGCACAAGGAGGAGCAGGACAGCGAGCGGACCCTTGCCCGTGACCTGTGGGTGGAGAAGGGGTACGTGTTCACCTCGCCGACCGGCGAGCCCCTCAACCCCAACACCGACCACCACAGGTGGAAGGATCTGCTGAAGGCCGCCGGCGTCCGAGAGGGCCGACTCCACGACGCCCGCCACACCGCCGCCACCGTGCTGCTGATCCTCGGCGTCCCCGAGGCGGTCGTCGACCGCATCATGGGCTGGGAGCCCGGCAAGTCCGCCCGGATGCGCCGCCGGTACCAGCACCTCACCGGCCAGGTGCTCCAGCAGACGGCAGCGAAGGTCGGCGCCCTGCTCTGGGGAACGGGGTCCTCTGTGCCCGCATCGGCCCCTGGAGGCCCCGTGCCCGGCCCGAGCCAGGATCCCGTCCCGGCGGGCCCGACGGTGTACGTCGCCCGACTCGGCGAACGCCTCATCCCGTTCCTGCACCGCGAGTACGCGGAGGCGGTGGCCGTGCAGTGGGGCGCTGACCATCCCAATCACGCGGCAGAGGTGGAGGAATGGGATCGGGAGAAGTGGGAGGACAAAGGCCCCGGCGGCGCGCGGGCCATCCGCGACAAGATGCCCGACCACCGGATCGTCCACCACGCCCTCGCGGTGTTCATCCCCGGCGGCGAGCGGCTCAACATCGGCCGCGAACCCCAATGGTCCGTTATGGCCTGGGAGTTCGAGCCCGACCTATACACGGACCTTCCGGTCCGCTGGCATACCACCTGCCGCCCCGGCCAGGAGGTCGAGGCCCAGGTGCGAGGCACGGACGAGGACGCCGTCGCTGCGGCCTACGCCGAGGCTTGTGCACAGGCTGTGGATCGCGCGAGGGACCCCCGCAAGTACGGCGATCTGGGCGGCTGAAGGTTCTCTGCGTGGCCCACGACGTGGGCCACGCAGAGAATTGCAGAACTTTCGCCTGTTGCAGTCCGACCAGTTGCAATTCGACCAGCGGAACCAGACCCGCTACTGGCCGAACCCCTTCAGGTGTTCCCAGGATCCCTGAGCGTCTTCAACATCTCGCTCGCTGGCGAGGAGATAGTTCCAAGTGATATCCGCGATCTCTGGTGACGAATTTGCTGTGTTGACCCACTTCTTGGCTGCTTGGCGCTTAGACCTCACTTCAGAAATGGTCATGTCCTTGTCTGCTTTCGTCTCCACGAGCCAGCCGAAGCGCTTCCCATCCACTTCTTCTATGACGACGAAGTCCGGATTGTATTGACGCCCGTCCGAATTCCAGGTGATCGGCACATCGTTGATGTGCAAGCGTGCCCAAACTACGACTGTTTGGCCGCTATCAATAGCGTTGGCGGCCTTGAACTCTGGCGAAGTATCAAACCATGCGTGGCTGTATAGATTCTTAGTCCAGCCATTGAATGCCACGGCTTTGTCGAATGAACCATCGGCGTGTCCCGAGTCCTTGCGCTTGCGCGCCAGTCGAGTTTTGTCGAGAGCTACTAGCTTTACCTCATCAGAGTAGGTGACCTGAGTCGGGCTGAATTTTCGGAGAGTGTTGCTGACTTCTGTAGCGAGGCGCTGTCCGCACAGCTCACCAAAGGCTGAGAGATGTTCCTCGGCCTCCGGTCCCATCGCTTCGATGAGGCAGTCAACGATCCGCTCTGCTGCCCCGATTTCTGCCGGACGATTAGGCACACCCTTGACAGAAATCACGCGACGGATGAGCCCTCTCCGGGACTCTTCGAGTGGGATGTCAAGTGGAAGTGCAGCCTTTATCGCGTCGCTTGCCGTCGCGGTGCGCACCTCCGCTGTGCGCCAGTTGTGACTGGCCGTAAGCTTGGTTCGTCTCAATTCATCAGAGTGATCCGCAGCGAGGGCGCGGCCGAGTCGCTTGAATGGCCCGTAGTCTTCTGGGTTGATGTCGTTGAGGCTTACCACGGCAGGTTGAGGAACCGAGACCAACCGTGGAATCAGGATAGGTTCCCGATCCGGCAACGGGTCGTACTGATCGGTGGCTGAGGTCTTCTTCGCGGATTCCTGTGCCTCTCGTGTGCGGGTCTCCATGTCCACGATCCCGCTAGTTGGGTTGGATCCGTCCGATGCAGTTGGCCCCTCAGAGGGGTTCGACGCTTCTGCAGAGGGCTTTGCTGCACCAGGAGATGACCCCTCCTCGGCGACTTGCCCACTGCCTGCCGCGGCTTGCTGTTCGCTTGTGGGCTCCCCGATGACCGTTGCTTCTGTCTCGGTCGTCTTCTGGCGGACAACCTGACTGCCGTCGGCGAGTTGGCGGAGCTCAGCGTACGTGCCGTAGTCGATGAAAGCCTCGTTGAGGACTTTCCTCTTACTCAGCAACTCGCTGTACTTTTCGTGGGCCAGAACTTCGAGGGTGTCGAGGATTTCGGTCCGAGTGTACTTGCCGAACGGAAGGCGCATACCACGGCCAAGTGTCTGCTCAGTCATGACTTCGGAGACCGAGGCGCGCATGGAGGCGATCACGTAGACGTTTTTGACGTCCCAGCCTTCCTTGAGCATCCCGACACTGATGATGATCCGGACAGGCGAATCAGAGTCCTCCACAGCCTGGAGATCGGAGAGCGCCTTCTCTTTGGCCTCACCGGTCAACTTTGAGTGGATCAGCAGGGTTGTCCCGACCCACTGGCCCCCATCAAAAGTCATCGAGTCAAGGACGGCCTGAAATTCTTCGGCTTCCTCGATGTTCTGGGCGATGACGAGCATTACGGGGTTCACACGGCTCAGGCCGTTCTCGTCACAGTAGGCATCGGCCGACTGAGCCTTGTACCGCAGCAAGTTGACTCCGTCGAGCAATTTGGTCTCAATGTCAGACCGATCGTCGCGGCGGGCCACCATCACGGGGGTTTTCACAAGTTCGTCTGCGATTGCGGCAGCCAGCGGGTAACGGAACGCCACCAGAGACTCGTCTGCTCGTACAGGGGTAGCGGTCATTCCGACTACGAGCTCGGGCTTCAGGTCGTGGATGGTGCGGGAGAACGCTGGCCCTCGGTAGCAGTGGTGCTCGTCTGCCAAGATGACGAGGTCGCTTAGCCGCGCGAGGTGGTCGAAGAAAGACATGCCGAGGTTTTCGGTCGGCACGTGTGTAGCGCGGCCCTCGCCTGTGGCCGACGTCAGTGCCTGAACGGTGAAGATGTAGAGCTTTGTTATGGCCGGGTCATCGATCGCGATTCGCGTGGACTGTGCGTCGAAATTGTCCGCCGTGACGACGTACGGGTTGGACCGCATCAAATGCCGCAGCGACTTCGAGTTGCCGGGGGTGAAATTGAGAATCGACTTGTCGCGGATCGTCCGTCCGGGTGCCAGTAGCAGAAAGTTCCGCACCGGCTCCTCGGCGCCGGCCAAGTACTCAATCAGGCCGGCCATCACGTACGTCTTCCCTACGCCGGTGGCCGAGTCCACGATGCACTCATAGGGCTCGGTCTGTTCCTGCACGTCGTAGTGGTCGGAGGTACGGAGGATCACCGACTCGATGGCCTTGCGGTTCGGCTCGCGCAGGTCGAGGCGGTGGGCGACCTCATTGAGGAGGTCAGGCTGGAATCGCAATTCGCCCATCAGGCGCTCTCCCTTTCGGTCGTTGCCGCAACGGCGGTCTCGGTCGGTTCGTCTGTGGCTTGTGAGGGCAGCGTCGAGCGGCCGGCGCCAAACGGGGACACGCGGGCCGACTTACGCCGGTAGTTGTCGAGCACCTTGTCGGGGATGAGCTCCAGGCGGCATCCCCGTCGGGCTTTCTTCAACGCCTCGGCGGCGCCGTCCTGGATCTGGGTCGCCCACACCTCGACCACCTCGTCCTCGGCGAGCCTGTCGAGGATGGACGCCACGGTGCCCGTGCCGACCATGCCGTCGATGACGACGTATCGGGTGCGGCCCTGCTTACCCGCGAAGATGCTGTCCGGCTCGTAGGGGACGGACAGCTGGGCGCACATAGCCTCGGTCAGGGCGCCCTGGGCGGCCCAGTCAGCCAGGAGGACCAGCCCCGCCATCTCGACGAACATGGACTCGCCGACTTGGAGGTGGGTGAAGCTTCCACCTCCGTGCCAATTCTGATTTGTGACGTCCTTGGTTCTGGTGGCTGCCCTGAGGGTCTTGATCGTGGAGGCGTCGAGGTCCGTTCCGATGGCCTTGGTCACCTTATTGAGAAGCCGGTTGAACTCCTGAGCCTCCTCGGGAGGCATCCCAGTCGGCAGACCGCCCTCGTCATCCTCGTCGTCATCCACCGCTGCGACCCGCTCGGTGATGGTGGTGATGCCCCCTGGGTCCTGTCCGTTAACGACCTTGGCGAGTCGAGGCAGTGTGTATCGGGCCACGGTGTCGGCCAGCAGCTCGCTGGTCACCCATCGGCGCCCCATCTTTTGGGCGACGGCTGCGGTGGTACCTGAGCCTGCGAAACAGTCCAGGACGATGTCGCCGGGTTTGGAGGCGATGTGGATGATGCGGGCCAACAGGGCTTCTGGCTTCGGCGTCGCGAACGGATGCTCGTCCGGGAAGAGGTTCTTGATTTCGATCTTCCCGCGCAGGTTCCCTCCGACTTCACTTCCCAGCCAGAGCGTCTCAGGCACGCGGCCGTTGTCCTCTAGGTGCTTCTTACGCTGGATCCGTTCCCGAAGCCCGAGCATGACGATGTCGGGCCAGTGCCCGGCGTCGTAGCGGGCTTGGGCGAGCTTGGCGGCGTCCTCGATGGGTACCGACAGCATGATCGCGGGTACGCCAGTCTTGACCTTCTCTGCTGTTGTCCCGCAGATGCGTGCGCGCTCCGCCTCATCGCCGATATCCCGCAGTTCGTAGGGCGCGTACTCCGACATCTGTTCCAGCATCCAGGACTGCGCCTTCCCCCAGCAGCGGCCCGCAGTCGGATACATCAGCCCCCCGGTGACAGGGTGCTGGATGGCATAGACCATCGGATGGTTGGTCGCCGCCTTACCGGCGGTCGCATCTCCATCACGCCACGGCACCGGGTCTCCATCACGCGACTGGTAGCGGCTCGTGTTCGAGGCCGCGAGCCTGCGCATCCTGTTTGGGACCCACGACTCGGACTTGCGATAGACCAGGATCGTGTCCTGCGATGTTGAAAGAAGCCTTGTGTCGTTTCGGGGAGAGTCCGCCTTCTGCCAGGCCACCTCGGCGACGAAGTTGCTCTCGCCCAGTTCTTCATCGAGGACAACGCGGCACCGATGCGACTCCATGTGGTCAAGGTGTACCCACACGGATCCGTCGTCCGAGAGCAGCGGCCTGATCTGGCGGATACGGTCACGTAGGAGCGTGAGCCAGATCGAGTGCTGGATGTTGTCCTCGTAGTTGGCAAACGCCTGTCCCGTGTTGAACGGCGGGTCGATGTAGACCAACTTGACCCGGCCCAGGTACTTCTCGGAGTAGGCGGGGATCTTGGCCAGCGCGTCCAGCGCATGCATCGCGTCGCCTGTGATGAGGAGATTGCCGTTGGTTGGCTCCGGTAGATCCTCCGGGCGCTCCGCCGGTGTCGGTGCCTCGATTCGATCTACCTCGTGTAGGAGCCGGACTTCGGAGACGCGGTAGTCCGACGGATCCACGAAGGTGTAGTCGTACTTGCCGTCCCCGGTCGACAGAAGCGTTTTGTCTTTGTCGGTCCAGGTCAGTTCGAGGCGACCCTGGTGTCGGGGCGTCGAGTTCGAGGCCATGCGGCAATCCCTTGCGATGCGGAGATAACGGTGTCCATCCTGTCGGAATCCCGACAGCCAGGGCGGGGAACCGGCGAGATGATCCACGACGCGGATCCAGCGGTCGGGGCATTGATGTACGAGACGTAGGGCTCCGTCGGCATCGTGTCCCCCTCTCTAGTGCCGCGTGCGGACCCGTGGCCGGGTGCGATGGTGATGGATGCAGCTCGATCATGGAGATGCGCAGAGTCTCCGGGTCGTCCGCGACTTGCGGTGTCGGGCAACTGCAACCAAAACTGCAACCACGGAACGCCGAAGGTCCCGGCCGCTGAGCGGCCGGGACCTTCGTTTGCCCAGGTGGGCGGCTGCGGAGGATACGAGATTCGAACTCGTGAGGGGTTGCCCCCAACACGCTTTCCAAGCGTGCGCCCTAGGCCTCTAGGCGAATCCTCCGGTGGGAACATTACATGACCGAGCGGAGTGCTCGCGAACTCGTTCCCACCCGCTGACGTCGGGTACTCTGTGTGGAGCCCCTCACGCGGCGCTATCTGACTGAACTCCCCCAGGGCCGGAAGGCAGCAAGGGTAGGTCGGCTCTGGCGGGTGCGTGGGGGGCGCTTGCGTTTGCGGGCGGGGCTGGTTGTCAGTGGGCGCCTATAACCTCGTAGGTGTGTCGTCTCTCGCGCTGTACCGCCGCTATCGCCCGGAGTCATTCGCCGAGGTCATCGGGCAGGAGCATGTCACCGACCCGCTGCAGCAGGCGCTGCGGAACAACCGGGTCAATCACGCGTACCTGTTCAGCGGGCCGCGTGGCTGCGGGAAGACGACCAGTGCGCGGATCCTGGCCCGGTGCCTGAACTGCGAGCAGGGGCCCACTCCGACTCCGTGCGGTGAGTGCCAGTCCTGCCAGGACCTGGCGCGCAACGGGCCGGGTTCCATCGACGTCATCGAGATCGACGCGGCCTCTCACGGTGGTGTGGACGACGCCCGTGAGCTGCGCGAGAAGGCCTTCTTCGGGCCCGCCTCCAGCCGCTACAAGATCTACATCATCGACGAGGCCCACATGGTCACGTCGGCCGGCTTCAACGCGCTGCTCAAGGTGGTCGAGGAGCCGCCGGAGCATCTCAAGTTCATCTTCGCCACGACCGAACCCGAGAAGGTCATCGGGACCATCCGGTCGCGGACCCATCACTACCCGTTCCGGCTGGTGCCGCCGGGGACTCTGCGGGACTACCTCGGCGAGGTCTGCGGCAAGGAGGAGATCCCCGTCGAGGAGGGCGTGCTGCCGCTCGTCGTGCGGGCCGGCGCCGGATCCGTGCGTGACTCCATGTCCGTCATGGACCAGCTCCTCGCCGGGGCCGGTGCCGAGGGTGTGACGTATGCCATGGCCACCTCTCTGCTCGGGTACACGGACGGATCGCTGCTCGACTCCGTCGTCGAAGCTTTCGCGACGGGGGACGGCGCCGCCGCCTTCGAGGTCGTCGACCGGATCATCGAGGGGGGCAACGACCCGCGCCGCTTCGTCGCCGACCTGCTGGAGCGGCTGCGGGACCTGGTGATCCTCGCCGCCGTCCCGGACGCCGCCGAGAAGGGGCTGTTCGACGCCCCCGCCGACGTCCTCGAGCGGATGCAGGCCCAGGCCGGCACCTTCGGGGCCGCCGAGCTCAGCCGCGCCGCCGACCTCGTCAACGAGGGCCTGACGGAGATGCGCGGCGCCACCTCCCCGCGCCTCCAGCTGGAGCTGATCTGCGCCCGCGTGCTGCTGCCGGCGGCGTACGGCGACGAGCGGTCCATGATGGCCCGCCTCGACCGGCTGGAGCGGGGCGTCAGCTTCTCGGGCGGGGGCGGTGCGCCCGCCATGGGGTACGTCCCCGGTCCGGAGGCACACATGCCGGCGCCCCCGGCTCCTGCGCAGCAGGCGGGCGGTCCGGCCGCGGCCCGGGCGGCTGTACGAGGGGGAGTGGCACCGGCCCCGGAGCCGTCGGCGTCGGCGCCGACTCCGGCTGCGGCTGCGGCAGCCGCGCCCACGCCGCCTCCGGCCACACCGCCCGCCGCCCCCGCCTCTGCCGCTTCCGCGCCCGGTGCCTGGCCGACGGCCACCCCCGCGGGTGGCGGTACCCGGCGCCCCGGTGGCTGGCCGACGGCCACGGGCGCGCCGACGGCCCAGCAGGCCCCGGCGGCCCCGGCGGCCCCGGCAGGGCAGCCGGCCCCGGCCCCGGTCGTGACTGCCGCTCCAGCTCCCGCTCCCGTTCCGGCCGCCTCCGGTGGTCTCGACCCGCGTGTGCTGTGGCCGAACATCCTGGAAGCGGTCAAGAACCGCCGTCGCTTCACCTGGATCCTGCTCAGCCAGAACGCCCAGGTCGCCGGTTTCGACGGCACCACCCTCCAGCTCGGCTTCGTCAACGCCGGCGCCCGTGACAACTTCGCCGGCAGCGGGAGCGAGGAGGTGCTGCGGCAGGCGCTGGGCGAGCAGTTCGGCGTGCAGTGGCGGGTCGAGGCGATCGTCGACCCGACGGGCGGCGGTGGCGCGGCTCCGCCGCCGAGCGCCGGGTACGGCGGCGGGCAGTCCGGCGGCTACGGCGCGCCCGCGGCGTCCGGGTACGGCAGCGCCGCCCCGGCGTCCCCGGCCCGCCCCGCGCCCACCCAGCAGGTCCCGTCGGCGGCCCCGGCCCAGAGCCCGCCGCGGCCCACCCCGACGGCACCGGCCCCCGCCCTCGCCGCCCCCGAACCGCCCCCGGTCGCCCCCGAGGACGACATCCCGGAGGAGGACGACCCCGACCTCGACGAGTCGGCCCTCTCCGGCCACGAACTGATCGTGAAGGAACTGGGGGCGACGGTGGTGGAGGAGTTCCAGAACGAGTGACACGTGGCGCCCTCGGAGGCCCGGGGGCGGCTTGTCGGGTGGCTGCGGGCCGGGGTTGCCCGCGCAGTTCCCCGCGCCCCTGGGTTTCTCAGCGCACCCGGAGCCGGAGAGCGAAGGCCCCTCGACCTCCCAGCCGTCCTACGCCCCCGGCGTCTGAGGACGAGGGCCGACTGCTGAGGACGTAGTCCGACCGCATCTCCCACCAGCCCGTCCGGCGTTTGAGGGCGAGGTTGTTCAGGACGGGGCGGGGGTTTGGGGGCGGTGGCCCCAAGGGCGGCCGTCTCAGCAGGCGGCCATTCCTCAGCCCCGGCCCCCTTGGAGGAACCTCCAGTCGGCCCATCCGGCTACGCTGGCCCCCGTGAAGGTCCTCGTCATCGGCAGCGGCGCCCGCGAACACGCCCTGTGCCGCTCTCTGTCCCTCGATCCCGACGTCACCGCGCTGCACTGCGCCCCCGGCAACGCCGGCATCGCCGAGGTGGCCGAGCCGCACCAGGTCGATGCCCTGGACGGCGCGGCCGTCACCGCGCTGGCCCGGGAGATCGACGCCGACCTCGTGGTCGTCGGCCCGGAGGCCCCCCTCGTCGCCGGGGTCGCCGACGCCGTGCGCGAGGCGGGCATCCCGGTCTTCGGTCCCTCCGGGGAGGCCGCGCGGATCGAGGGGTCCAAGGCGTTCGCCAAGGACGTGATGGCGGGGGCCGGAGTGCCCACCGCCCGCTCGTACGTATGCACAAACGCGGAGGAGGTCGCCGAGGCGCTGGACGCCTTCGGCGCGCCGTACGTCGTCAAGGACGACGGCCTCGCCGCCGGCAAGGGCGTCGTCGTCACGGACGACCTGGACGCCGCCAAGGCGCACGCCGCCGCCTGCGAGCGCGTCGTCATCGAGGAGTTCCTGGACGGCCCCGAGGTCTCCCTCTTCGCGATCACCGACGGCGAGACGGTCCTCCCGCTCCAGCCCGCGCAGGACTTCAAGCGCGCCCTGAACGGGGACGAGGGCCCGAACACCGGCGGCATGGGGGCCTACTCCCCGCTGCCCTGGGCCGACCCCAAGCTCGTCGACGAGGTCCTGGAGACCGTCCTGCAGCCGACCGTCGACGAGATGCGGCGCCGCGGCACCCCGTTCTCCGGTCTCCTCTACGCCGGCCTCGCGATCACCTCGCGCGGCGTGCGGGTCATCGAGTTCAACGCCCGCTTCGGCGACCCGGAGACCCAGGTGGTCCTCGCCCGCCTGAAGACCCCGCTGGCCGGTGTCCTGCTGGCCGCAGCGAACGGCACCCTCGGTGATCTCCCGCCGCTGCGCTGGAACGACGACGCGGCCGTCACCGTCGTCGTCGCCTCGCACAACTACCCGGACACCCCGCGCACCGGCGACCCCATCACCGGCCTCGACGAGATCGCCGCCGTGGACGCGCCGCACGCCTACGTCCTGCACGCGGGGACCAAGCGCGTCGGCGACGACGTGGTCAGCGCCGGCGGCCGGGTCCTCTCCGTCACGGCGACCGGCGAGGACCTGACCCAGGCCCGGGAGCGGGCGTACACGGCGGTGGCCCGGATCGGCCTCGACGGCTCCCAGCACCGCACGGACATCGCCGCCAGGGCGGCGGCCGAGGAGGCCTGACGCCGGTCCCCGCAGACCCGTTCCTGATCAGGCCCCGGACCCTCAAATCCGGGGCCTGATCATTGCTGTCTGTCGATCACCTCTGACCAAGGCCATTCCATCGAGTGACCGATGCCCCATCCGGCTGACGGGGGCCGAGGCCCCAACTATGGTGCGGCGCAGGCGTTCCGGCACTTGGCCCACCGGCATTGCGATGTCAGTCGTGGGTGCCACAGTGGGGGAGTGAGCAACAGCCAGGACAGGCCGAGGACAGCAGGGAGGGGGTGAGGTCCGGACGTGACCAGTACCGGTATCGGCGCGGAGGCGGGAGCGCAGGCGGCGCGTACCCGGGCGCTCGCCGTGCTGCGCATCCGCGGCCGGGCCCTGGCCGTGGCCCTGCTCCCCGCCGCGGCCACGGTGATCCTGCTGACCGGCGGTTCCACCGGTCACTTCGTCGGACACGGCTGGGACACTGCCCGCTGGATCGTCGGCGCCCTCGCCGTGCTCGTGCTGCTGGCCGCCGCCGGCATCGCCCTGGTCGTGGCCCGCGCCCGGCCGGCCGTGAGCCCCACGGTCCCGATCCCGGAGGAGTCCGCTCCGGACCTGTACCGGATGATGCGCGACCTTGCCGACCGCCTCGACGTGCCGGTGCCCTCCGCCATAGCGCTCACCCCGGACTGCGACAGCTGGCTGGAGGACCGCACGCACCCGGCGCACGGCCCGCCCGCGCCCAAGGGCGGCGACGAGCTCGGCACTTTGGGCCCGCACCGCCGCACCCCGGCCGCCCCCGTCCTCGTCATCGGGTCCCCGTTCCTGTGGTGGATGCGCGTCGGCGAGCTCCGCGCGGTGCTCGCCCCGGTCGTCGCCGGTACGGGACCCTCGGCGCAACCTGACATAGCCGCCGCCCGCCGTTTCGTGCGGGGCCTGGACGCGGCGGTGGGCGTCTCCGCGACGCCCGCCCGATGTCCCGGCACCCGCCTGGTCTGCGCGGGCATCGGATGGGTGGCGCGGCTGCTGCTGCGCGGCTGCCGGGAGCACGCGGCGCTGATGGAGCGCGGGGTCGCGGCCGCGGCCGCCGAGCGGGCCCAGGCCGTGGACTACGGGCTGCGGATCGTCGCCCAGGAACAGGTCGGCCTCGCGTATGCCGGCTGGGACCGCCTGCTCACCCGGGTCGCGCTGCCCGCCTGGCGGATGGGCCGCTGGCCCTCCCGGCTGGACGCGGGCGTGGTCGCGGCCCTCACCGAGCTGTCCCGGCGTGACCGGCTCGCCGAGGGCTTCGCCTCCCGGCTGGGCGAGCGGCCCGCCTGCGACCTGCTGGAGGAGCCGGGGCTGGTGGACGAGGCCGCCTCGCTGCTCGCCGCCCGCCTCTTCCACGGCGGCCCCGCCGAGCCCGGCCCGGCCTGGTCGCCGGTGGCCTGGCAGGAGTATCCGGACGAGGTGGTCGACCGCACCTGGCGCACCGAGGCGGCCCGCCTGCACCGCGTCCTGGACGCCCTCGGGGTCCGCGCCACCCTGGATCCCGCCGCCCCCGATCCGGGCGGCCCCACCCTGGCCCGCGTCCTGGACCACCTGACCGACCCGTCCGCCGCCGGCAGGCGCCCGCGCCTTCCCGCGTACGACGAGGACTCCCGCACCCCCGGCTGTGACGAGGAAGCCGGCGAGCCCACCGGCACCGAGCGCAGCACCGCCCTCGCCGTCGGTCTCACCGCGGCCCTCGCCCGTGAGGAGCACGCGGGAGCGACCGGCATCGCGCCCCCCGGCGGCCCCGCCCCCGCCGGTCAGGGTGCCCCAGGCCCCGGCAGCCCCCTCTGGGACGACGGCGCACTGCCCCTCTTCCCCCTCCAGCCCCCGCGCACCGCTCGCGAACTCCTCGCCGACCACGTCACGGCGATGGTGTGCTGCGCGGCCGTGGACACCGCCGGAGCCACCCCCGGCCTGGACTGGCTCGACGGTCCGTCCCTGCTGGTCGGCGGCGAACGGGCCGTCGACCTGACGCCCAGAGTCCTCAGCCTCATCGAGGAGGGAGATCCGGCCCCGCTGCGGGCCTGGCTGGTCGAGTCCGGAATACGTCCCGAGAAACCGGTCCGGCTGGTCTGACCTCGGCGTCTCGGCGCTTTGGCGGAGCAAAGCGTTCCACTTCAGGCAAATTCGCAACGAACCGTGACCGGACGCGTGCGTTATGTGATGTGCTGGGACCGTTCGCGGTTGTGGCAAGCGCATCCGACATAAGACAGACGCCACAGTCACGGCACGGCGCGGCGCCACCAGCGGGATCGGAAACGCCCGAAACCAGGCACAACGGCGCAGGGCGTCGGCATAACGGCACAGGACGCGGCACAACAGCACCAGACACCGGCACGACAGCACCAGACGCACGCTCACTTCGCACATCGGCTCGTATCAGCACACTTCACGGGGGCACGAGGGAGGGGAGCCACCATGGCATCGGACCAGATCCGCCGCTGGGAGTCGGGAGCACTCGCGCACGCCGTCACGGACCCCTTCGGCCAGGGACCCGTCCCCTGGCTGCGCGGCAGCGAGACCTACTTCGACGACACCGGTCATGTCGTCCCCTGGTACGTGGACCCCAGCCGGCCACAGCCCACCGGCGAGAACCCCCGGGTCCCCGCACCGCGCACCGCCATCGGCGGCCCGCGCTCGGCGGACGACGTGCACCGCCAGATCAAGGGATTCACCTCGACCGGCGCGGTCGCCCCGGGCGAGGCCGTCGACTTCCACATCACCGTCGACCCGCCACAGGAATTCAGCGTCGACATCTACCGCATCGGCCACTACGGCGGCGACGGCGCATCCAAGATCACCACCAGTCCCCGGCTGTCCGGCATCGTCCAGCCGCCGCCGCTGGCCGCCGACCGCACGGTCTCCTGTCACCACTGGTGGCTGTCCTGGCGGCTGCAGGTCCCGTCGTACTGGAGCGTCGGCGCGTACGTCGCGGTACTCACCACGACCGACGGCTACCGCTCCCACGTGCCCTTCACGATCCGCGACAACCACCCGGCCGACCTGCTGCTCCTGCTGCCGGACATCACCTGGCAGGCGTACAACCTCTACCCCGAGGACGGCCGCACCGGCGCCAGCCTCTACCACGCATGGGACGAGCGGGGCCGGCTGCTCGGCGAGGCCGACGCGGCGACCACCGTCTCCTTCGACCGGCCGTACGCGGGCGCCGGTCTGCCCCTGCACGTCGGCCACGCCTACGACTTCATCCGCTGGGCCGAGCGCTACGGCTACGACCTCGCCTACGCCGACGCCCGCGACCTGCACGCCGGCCGCGTCGACCCCACCCGGTACCGGGGCCTGGTCTTCCCGGGCCACGACGAGTACTGGTCGCCGCAGATGCGCCGCACGGTCGAACTGGCCCGCGACAGCGGCACCAGCCTCGTCTTCCTCTCCGCCAACACCATGTACTGGCAGGTGGAGTTGGGGCCTTCCCCGTCCGGTGTCGCGAACCGGCTGCTGACCTGCCGAAAACGCAAGGGCCCGGGAAAGCCCCTGCTCTGGCGCGAGATCGACCGGCCCGAGCAGCAGACGGTCGGCATCCAGTACGCGGGCCGGGTACCCGAGCCCCACCCCCTGATCGTGCGCAACGCGGGGCACTGGCTCTGGGAGGCCACAGGCGCCCACGAGGGCGACGAACTCCCGGGCCTCGTGGCCGGCGAGGCCGACCGCTACTTCCCGCGCACCGCGCTGCCCGAGCACGAGGAGCGCATCCTGCTCGCCCACTCCCCCTACACCGACAACGACGGCGCGCTGCGCCACCAGGAGACCTCCCTCTACCGCGCCCCCTCGGGCGCCCTGGTCTTCGCCTCCGGCACCTTCGCCTGGTCCCCGGCCCTGGACCGCCCCGGCCACATCGACCCCCGGGTCCAGCGCGCCACCGCCAACCTCCTGGACCGCATCTGCAAACACGACTGACCCGCACAGGTGTCCGCGCGGCCCCCCTGTCCGTGCGCAACCCGGCATACGGGAGAATCGAGGGCACCTGTACAGAACCACGGGGAGGAACCGTGTCCGGATTCGTCGAAAAGCCCGAGCCCGTGGAGGTCCCGGGTCTGGTGCATCTGCACACCGGCAAGGTGCGCGAGCTGTACCAGAACGAGGCGGGCGACCTCGTGATGGTGGCCAGCGACCGCATGTCCGCGTACGACTGGGTGCTGCCGACCGAGATCCCCGACAAGGGCCGGGTCCTCACCCAGCTCTCCCTGTGGTGGTTCGACAAGCTCGCCGACCTGGTCCCCCACCACGTCATCAGCACCGAGCTGCCCGCGGGCGCCCCCGCCGACTGGGCGGGTCGCACCCTGATCTGCAAGTCCCTGAAGATGCTCCCGGTCGAGTGCGTGGCCCGCGGGTACCTCACCGGCTCGGGCCTGGCCGAGTACCAGGAGTCCCGCACGGTCTGCGGCCTCGCCCTCCCCGAGGGCCTGGTCGACGGCTCCGAGCTGCCGGCCCCGATCTTCACCCCGGCCACCAAGGCCGAGGTCGGCGAACACGACGAGAACGTGTCGTACGAGGAGGTCGCCCGCCAGGTCGGCGCCGAGACCGCCGCCCAGCTGCGCCAGGCCACCCTCGCGGTCTACGGGCGGGCCCGGGACATCGCCCGGGACCGGGGGATCATCCTGGCCGACACGAAGTTCGAGTTCGGCTTCGAGAACGACACACTCGTCCTCGCCGACGAGGTCCTCACCCCGGACTCGTCCCGTTTCTGGCCGGCCGACGAGTGGCAGCCGGGCCGCGCCCAGCCGTCGTTCGACAAGCAGTACGTGCGCGACTGGCTGACCTCGGCCGAGTCCGGCTGGGACCGCAGGAGCGAGCAGCCCCCGCCGCCGCTGCCCGAGCAGGTGGTCGAGGCGACCCGCGCGAAGTACATCGAGGCGTACGAGCGGCTGACGGGCAACACCTGGTCGTGACGGAGGCGTCCCCGGGCCCCGGCCCGGGGACGCGGACGGCCCCGAAGCGGACGGCCGCGAACGCCGAAGGCCCCCGGCGGAAACCGGGGGCCTTCTCTTCTGAGCGGACGACGAGGCTCGAACTCGCGACCTCAACCTTGGCAAGGTTGCGCTCTACCAACTGAGCTACGTCCGCATGCGCCGTGGCGCGAGAGCAACTATACCCAACCTCGCTCCCGCGCGAGACGCACTGCGGCATGACGGTTCTCCGCACCGAGCTTGGTGACGGCCGAGGAGAGATAGTTCCGCACGGTCCCCGGCGACAGCGCGGCCCGCTCGGCGATCTCCGCGACCGGCGCGCCGTCGGCCGCCAGCTCCAGCACCTCGGCCTCCCGCGCGGTCAGCGGCGAGTCCCCGGCGGAGATCGCGTCGGCGGCCAACTCCGGGTCGATGTAGCGGTTTCCGGCGTGCACGGTCCGGATGATCTCCGCGAGCCGCTGCGCGCTCACCGTCTTCGGGACGAACCCCCGCACACCGGCGGCCAGGGCCCGCTTCAGATGGCCGGGCCGCCCGTGACCGGTGACGATCAGCACCTGGCAGCCGGGCAGTTCGGCACGGAGCGATGTGGCGACCCTCACACCGTCCGCGCCGGGCATCTGGAGATCGAGCACCGCGACATCGGGGCGATGCGCCCGCGCCATGGCGAGCGCCTCCGGGCCGGTGGCCGCCTCGGCGACCACGGCCAGATCGTCCTCAAGTCCGAGCAGCGCGGCCAGCGCGCCCCGGATCAGATGCTCGTCGTCCGCGAGCAACAGCCGTACCGGAGACGTCATGAAGTGACTCCGCTCACAGTCGCATCGGCCGTCGTACGACCGGAGAGCGGCACCGAGGCGACCACCCGGAACCCGTCCGCCCCGACCGGGCCCGCCTCCAGCGTCCCGTCCACCCCCGCCAGCCGCTCCCGCAGCCCGGCGAGCCCGGAGCCGCCGCCCGTGCCGCTCCCGCGCACCACGACCCCGTCGTTCTCCACCGTCAGCACCACGCGTCCCTCCCGCACCCGCAGCCCCACCGCACACCGTCCCGCGTCCCCGTGCCGCAGCACGTTGGTGGTGGCCTCCCGCATCACCCATCCGAGCGCCGACTGCACCTCGGCGGGCAGCCCGTCGGCGTCCCCGGTCACCTCGCAGGCGATCCCGGCGGCGGCCAGCACGCCCTGCGCACCGGCGAGTTCGGCCCCCAGGTCGGCGTCCCGGTATCCGCGTACGACGTCCCGTACCTCCCGCTGCGACTCCTGTGCGATCCGCTGCACCTCGATCATCTGCTCCACTGCCTCGGGCCGTTCGCGCCGGGCCAGCTGGACCGCCAGTTCGCTCTTGAGGGCGATGACGGCGAGGTTCCGGCCGAGCACGTCGTGCAGATCGCGCCCGAACCGCAGTCGTTCCTCGGCGACGGCGAGCCGGGCGCGGGTCTCGCGGGCCTCGTCGAGTTCGTAGACGGCGTTCAGCAGCCAGACGGAGAAGATCGAGGTGAAGGCGAGGAACGCACCGCCGAGGAACACCACGAACGCGGTGAACAGCGCGGTCGCCCCCGGGTAGCCGAGCGGGAAGGAGACCGCTCCGGCACCGCAGGCGAATCCCGCGACGAGCGAGAGCACGCGCTTCCGGTTGTGCACCCCGAGCGCCATGGTCCCGGCGCCGAAGGCCAGCACCCCGGTGAACACTCCACCGCCGGCGGCGTCCATGTCGGGACCGGACCCGTGCTTGCGCAGGACCAGGGCGACGACGGCGAAGACGTATGTCGCCGCGGCCAGCACCCACAGCAGCCGCACCGGCTGCTCCCGCCGGCCGCGCGTCCAGTCCAGCGCCCGGGAGGCGGCCAGCGCGCAGAGCAGCGCGTGGACGACGACCATCGCCATCAGCCGGCCCGCGACCCCGGTCGCCGCCTGCGAGAACACCGGCAGCCCGATCGCCGCGACCTCGATCACCGCGAAGAAGTGGAACGACCACCGCGTGTACGTCTCGACCTTGGCGGGTGTGGTCTTCTCCCGCCACCAGCCCCCTGCCCCGCTCATCCCGGTCCCGTCCTCGCTCAGCGCCGAGGTTCCCAGCGGAACCACCGCCGTACAGCAAACACCGCGACCACGGTCCAGGCCAGCGCGGTGAGTACCGTGCCCAGGGCCTCGTGCGCGCTCAGCTCCCCGGTCCAGCCCGCGCGGACGAGCCGCACGGCCGGGGACAGCGGGAGGAGTGCGCAGACGGCGGCGGCCCGGTGGGGCAGGACGTCCGGCGGGAGGGCGATGCCCGAGCCCAGCATGGACACGAAGACCAGGGGCAGCGCGGTGATCTGGGCGCTCTCGGTGGTCCGGGTGAAGGCCGAGGTGAGTGCGGCGAGCGCGGCACTGAGCAGCAGGCCGAGCAGGAGTCCGAGCAAGGTGAGGTACGGCGCCTTCGGCGTCCCCGCGTGGAGCAGCGTCGCGCAGCCGACGGCGAGGACGAGGGCCTGGGCCAGGCCCAGGCAGACGGCGGGCAGGGCGGTACCGGTCAGGATCTCGATGTCGTCCAGTTCGCCGGTGCGCAGCCGTTTGAGGACGAGTTCCTCGCGGCGCGACACGAACGCGCCGACCAGCGAGCTGTAGACGGCGAAGAGGAAGGAGAAGCCGATCGCGGCGGTCAGCATCAGCGTGCCGATGCCCACCCCCTTGAGATCGGCCTGGTCGATCGCCGGCCGCACGGTGACCGGCAGCGCGAGCGGTACCAGCAGGGCGGTGAGCACGGCGCTGCGGTTCCGGCCGAACAGGGTGAGCTCCGCCCCTGCCAGCGCGCGCAGCCGCGGCCAGGACCGGGCGAGGGCCCGCCGCGCGCCGCCGCCTGGCACAGCCGGACCGGCCGCCACTTCCACGCGGTTCCCCGGCCCGCTCATACCGCCGCCTCCTGCTCCCGCGCGATGCCCAGAAACGCGTCCTCCAGAGAGGCCGACCGCACGTCCAGGCCGGGCAGCTCCACCCGTGCCGCCTCGGCCCACACCAGCAGTCCGGTGGCCGCGCGCTGCAACTCCCGGGTCCGCAGCCGTACCAGGTCCCCGTCCACCTCGTGTCCGCATATCCCCAGCGGGCCGAGCGGCGGCAGGTCGCCCAGGAAGTAGCCGTGGGGGAGGCGGAAGGAGATCCGGGAGGGCTGAGCGGCGGTCACCTCGCCCGGTGTTCCGGTGGCCGCGATGCGCCCCTCGTGCAGGATCGCGAGCCGGTCGGCGAGGTCCTCGGCCTCTTCCAGGTAGTGCGTGGTGAGCAGGACGGCCGTCCCCGCGTCACGCAGCGCGCGCACCAACTCCCAGGTGTCCCGGCGCCCTTCGGCGTCGAGTCCGGTCGTCGGCTCGTCCAGGAAGAGCACCTCGGGCCGTCCGAGCAGCGCGAGTGCCAGGTCGAGGCGGCGCCGTTCGCCGCCGGAGAGCTGCCTGACCCGGACGTCCGCCCGGCCGCCGAGCCCGACGAGGCCGAGCGCCTCGGCGGTGGGCCGGGCTCCGGTCGTACAGCCGGCCCACATCCGTACCGTCTCGCGGACGGTGAGCTCGGAGGGGAAACCGCCCTCCTGGAGCATCACGCCGGTGCGCGGCCGTACGGCGGCCCGCTCGCGGTGCGGGTCGTGGCCGAATACCCGTACCCGGCCCCCGTCCGGTGGTGCGAGTCCTTCCAGCAGTTCGACCGTGGATGTCTTTCCGGCGCCGTTGGTGCCGAGCAGTGCGAAGATCTCGCCGCGGGCCACGGAGAAGGTGATTCCGCGGACCGCCTCGAACCCGCCCCCGTAGACACGTCGGAGATCTGTGACCTCAATCACGTGTTCGTAGTCCATGACTCCAGCGTCCCCGCGGCCGGGGCCCCGGAGCAGTGCGCGGTGTCATCACTCCCCATGACAAATGTCAGGGGGCTGTAGGGGACCGGAACTGCTGCAGGGGACCGGGACACACGAAAAAACCCCAGTCATATGACTGGGGTTTCCTCTGTGAGCTGGAGCGGACGACGAGGCTCGAACTCGCGACCTCAACCTTGGCAAGGTTGCGCTCTACCAACTGAGCTACGTCCGCACTGCTCCCGACCGGCTCCCACCGATCGGCGCGAGCACCAGCCTACCTGATCCACAAGCATGCTCAGGACGGCGGTGCAGAGCGGGTGACAGGAATTGCACACTGCGCCTTCCCCCTGGAAGGGGGATGTTCTGCTACTGAACTACACCCGCATGTACTCCGTGGGTTCCGGCTTTTCGGCCCGGTCCCTCGGCGTGCTCCAGACATTAGCTGATCAGCAGGGGGGTAGCGCAAGTCGGCTGCCCCCAGGGGTGGCTGACACACCCTGAGGGCAGCCGGCCGCCCTGTCACTGGGCGGCGCTGAACGCCTCGTACACCTTCTTCGGGATACGGCCGCGGGCCGGGACGTCCATCTTGTTCGCCTGTGCCCAGGCGCGGACGGCCGCCGGGTCGGGGGCGACCTCCGTCTGCTTGAACGCCTTGCCCGACTTCGACCGCTTGCGGCCGGCCACCACGTACGGCTCCAGGGCCTTGCGCAGTTGCTTGGCGTTGGCTTGATTCAGATCGATCTCGTACGACTTGCCGTCGAGTCCGAAGGCGATCGTTTCCGCCGCTTCCGAGCCGTCGATGTCGTCAAAGAGAGTGACCACGACCTTCTGCGCCACGAATATCGGTCCCTTCGTGTGGCACGTCTTTACAGCTCATCGGCGATGACGGCGATGGCGATGACGTGCCGAGTATCGGCTATTGCCAATTCATTTGTACAGTGCCTGGCAATACAAAGTGAAGCCCGACTAAATCCGTCCGCGTGTCCCGGCGCAATAGATGTCGTGGGCGAACCCGGGGAACTTTCCCAGAACTTTTCGTGTGGATCCCCCGCTGTCACCCGATCGTGATGCGGCTCACGTAGTTTCCTACAACTCTACCCGCGTAGAAATTTTGTGCGGGTAGTCTGAAGGAACCAGCTCAGCACCACACACCGGGAGTGCCAGTGGCACGCGTCGTAGTCGACGTCATGCTCAAGCCGGAGATCCTCGACCCCCAGGGCCAGGCGGTCCAGCGTGCGCTGCCGCGCCTGGGTTTCGACGGCATCTCCGATGTACGTCAGGGAAAGCGATTCGAACTGGAAGTTGACGGGCCGGTCGACGAGGCCGCGCTCGCCCGCATCCACGATCTTGCGGAATCCTTCCTCGCCAACACCGTGATCGAGGACTTCACCGTCAAGGTGGAGGAAGTCGCGGAGGCGGCGAAGTGACCGCTCGTATTGGCGTCGTCACTTTCCCGGGAAGCCTTGACGACCGTGACACCCAGCGGGCGATCCGTCTCGCGGGTGCGGAACCGGTCGCCCTCTGGCACAAGGACAAGGATCTTCACCAGGTCGACGCGGTGGTCCTGCCCGGCGGATTCTCCTACGGTGACTATCTGCGGGCCGGCGCCATCTCCCGCTTCTCGCCCGTGATGGAGACGGTCATCGAGCAGGCGAAGGCCGGGCTGCCGGTCCTCGGTATCTGCAACGGCTTCCAGATCCTCACCGAGGCGCACCTGCTCCCGGGCGGCATGCTCGGCAACGACCATCTCCACTTCATCTGCCGCGACCAGAAACTGCGGGTGGAGAACGCGGACACGGCCTGGACGGCGGACTACCGCGCGGGCCAGGAGATCCACATCCCACTGAAGAACATGGACGGCCGGTACGTCGCCGACGAGTACACGCTCGACCAGCTGGAGGCGGAGGGACGGGTGGTCTTCCGCTACCTCGACTTCAACCCCAACGGCTCGCTGCGGGACATCGCCGGCATCACCAACGGGGCCGGCAACGTCGTGGGCCTCATGCCGCACCCCGAACACGCGGTCGAGCCCCTCATCGGTTCCGGCCGCACCGACGGCCTCCCCTTCTTCACCTCGATCCTCAAGAAGCTGGTGGGCGCATGAGCCGGACGCCTCTGGACACGGTCGAGCACGCGGCCGCGACCCCCGACGTCGAGCTGCCCTGGGCCGAACTGGGCCTGAAGAAGGACGAGTACGAGCGGGTGGTGGAGATCCTCGGCCGCCGCCCGACCGGCGCCGAGCTCGCCATGTACTCGGTCATGTGGTCCGAGCACTGCTCGTACAAGTCCTCCAAGGTCCACCTCCGCCAGTTCGGCGAGAAGGCGCCCCAGTCGGACGCCCTGCTCGTCGGCATCGGCGAGAACGCGGGCGTCGTGGACGTCGGCCAGGGCTACGCGGTCACCTTCAAGGTCGAGTCGCACAACCACCCGTCGTACGTGGAGCCCTACCAGGGCGCCGCGACCGGTGTCGGCGGCATCGTCCGCGACATCATCGCGATGGGCGCGCGTCCGGTGGCCGTGGTCGACCCGCTGCGCTTCGGCGCCGCCGACCACCCCGACACCAAGCGCGTCCTGCCCGGCGTCGTCGCCGGCATCGGCGGCTACGGCAACTGCCTGGGCCTGCCGAACATCGGCGGTGAGGTCGTCTTCGACGCCTGCTACCAGGGCAACCCGCTGGTCAACGCCGGTGCCATCGGCGTCATGCGGCACGAGGACATCCACCTCGCGAAGGCCTCCGGCGCGGGCAACCAGGTCATCCTGTACGGCGCCCGGACCGGCGGCGACGGCATCGGCGGTGCGTCGATCCTGGCCTCGGAGACCTTCGACGACGCGAAGCCCTCCAAGCGCCCCGCGGTCCAGGTCGGCGACCCCTTCCAGGAGAAGCTCCTCATCGAGTGCACCCTGGAGGCCTTCCGGGAGAAGCTGGTCGTCGGCATCCAGGACCTCGGCGCGGCCGGCCTGTCCTGCGCCACCTCCGAGCTCGCCTCGAACGGCTCCGGCGGCATGACCGTCACCCTGGACGACGTCCCGCTGCGCGACTCGACCCTCTCGCCCGAGGAAATCCTCATGAGCGAGTCGCAGGAACGCATGTGCGCGGTGGTCGAGCCGGCCAAGGTCGCCCGCTTCCTGGAGATCTGCGAGAAGTGGGACGTCATCGCCACCGTCATCGGTGAGGTGACCGACGGCGACCGCCTGGAGATCTTCTGGCACGGCGAGAAGATCGTCGACGTCGACCCGCGTACGGTCGCCCACGACGGCCCGGTCTACGAGCGCCCGTACGCCCGCCCGTCCTGGCAGGACGAGCTCCAGGCGGACGACGCGAACAAGCTGCCGCGGCCGGCGACGGCGGAGGAGCTGAAGCAGCAGGTCCTGAAGCTGGTCGGCTCCCCGAACCAGGCCTCGAAGAAGTGGATCACCTCGCAGTACGACCACTTCGTGCAGGGCAACACGGTGCTGGCCCAGCCCGAGGACTCGGGCATGATCCGCATCGACGAGGCCACCGGCCTCGGCGTCGCCATCGCCACCGACGGCAACGGCCGGTACGCCAAGCTCGACCCGTACGCGGGCGCCCAGCTGGCCCTCTCGGAGGCCTACCGGAACGTGGCGACCACGGGCGCCAAGCCGCTCGCGGTCTCCGACTGCCTGAACTTCGGCTCGCCCGAGGACCCGGCGGTGATGTGGCAGTTCGCGGAGGCCATCCGCGGTCTCGCCGACGCCTGCCAGCAGCTCGGCACCCCGGTGACCGGCGGCAACGTCTCGCTCTACAACCAGACCGGCGAGGCGGCCATCCACCCGACCCCGGTGGTCGCGGTCCTCGGCGTGATCGACGACGTGGCCCGCCGCACGCCGGTCGCCTTCCAGGAGGAGGGGCAGCTGCTCTACCTCCTCGGCGACACGCGGGAGGAGTTCGGCGGCTCGGCCTGGTCCCAGGTCGTCCACGACCACCTGGGTGGCCTGCCCCCGAAGGTGGACCTGGAGCGCGAGCGCCTGCTGGCCGAGATCCTGATCTCCGCCTCCCGCGACGGCATGATCGACTCCGCGCACGACCTGTCCGACGGCGGTCTGATCCAGGCCGTGGTGGAGTCCGCGCTGCTCGGCGGCAAGGGTGCGCGCCTGGTCGTCCCGGACGGGCTCGACGCGTTCACCTTCCTCCTCTCCGAGTCGGCCGGCCGCGCGATCGTCGCGGTACCGCGCTCGGAGGAGGTCCGCTTCAACGACATGTGCGGCGCGCGGGGCCTCCCGGTGACCCGCATCGGTGTCGTGGACGGCGACGCGGTGGAGATCCAGGGCGAGTTCGCCCTCTCCCTGGCCGAACTGCGCGAGGCCCACGAGGGCACGATCGAGGCGCTGCTGGCGTAACCGGCCGAGAACGACGAAGGCCCCGCTCGGAAGCATCCGGGCGGGGCTTCTCGGCTCACCGGACGTAGTTCTTGAGGATCTCCGTGTCCAGCTCGATGTTCATGGGGCCGGGCACGCACACCTTCTCGCCGAACTTCGAGGTCTGGACGGTGCGGTAGCCACCGACCTGCCGGTCCGGGCCGCTGTGCACCGTGACCGTGCACGAGTCCCGGTCGATCAGGAGGTACAGCGGGATCCCGGCCTGGCCGTACGCGGTCGGTTTCTCATGCCGGTCCCGTCGGTCCGTGTCCGAGTCGTACGAGGTGATCTCGACGACCATGAGCGCGCCGTCCGGGTCGGCCCACTCGCCGTGCCCCGCGAAGTGGGCCTCCGGCGCGAGTACTGCGTCCGGCTTGGCTCTGCCTTCCCGGTACGCATCGACCCGGAGCCCTTGGCCCTGGTACAGGTCCAGGTCGGGCCTGCTCTGCATACAGCGCCGGGCGAGCCAGGACACGATGGTGCTGTGGTCCCCGTCCGTCACCTTCTTGACTCCGATCCGTCCGTCGATGAACTCCAACGTGACGGTCTCGGGAGCGGCGGAGGCGATCGTTTCGAACTCTTCCACCGACATCTGAGACGTGCGCTCGGCCATAACCGTCATGTTGCACCCCCTTTCAGGCGAAGGCCAGCGTTGCCCGGTTCCGGCGGTGTGGGGGCGGGTGTCGCCGTCGATCACTCGCACGAGTGATCGGTTCGGACTCTCCCGGAACCTTTCGGGTTCGAGCCGGACACCGCATCCTTCTGGCATGTACTTGCGTGACGTCACCCCGGACGACGTGGACGTCCATGTCCGCATGCGCTGCGACCCCGTGATGATGAGGGACCTCGGCGGGCCGTTGCCCAGGGAGGGGATGAGGGACAAGGTGCGCCGGGACGCCGAGGAGGCGGCGGCCGGTATCTCGTGGATCCGGATGATCGTTCCTGATCCCGACGCCCCCGAGGTCGTCGCGGGAAACGTGTGCATCTGGGCGCACGACGAGGGCGGGGAGCCGGTCTCGGAGATCGGGTGGATGGTGCTGCCCGAGTTCCAGGGGCGCGGGCTCGGCAAGCTCGCCACCCGCGCGCTTCTCGAACGGGCCCGGGACGAGGACCGCTGGGGCGACATCCACGCCTTCCCGGCGACGGCCAACGGCCCCTCGAACGGCATCTGCCGGTCCCTCGGCTTCCGCCTCCTCGGCGAGATCGACGTCGACTTCGCCGACCGGGTCATCCACAGCAACCACCGGGTGATCACCCCGGCTTCCGACCTGGCCCCCTGACCACCCCGGGGTTCAGCGGCCCGGCTGCCTCAGGCGTGCCCGGGCCGCGGTGCGGTCGATACCGAGCTCTGCCAGGAGTTCCGCCACGGGATCCGGCCGCCGGCAGTCGAGCAGGGCCAGCAGCAGGTGTTCCGGTGTGATGCGGCGACTGCCGGCCTTCCTCGTCTCGGCCAGGGCACGGGGGAGCACGGCGCGGGCGCCCGATGTGAAGGGCGTGCGCTTGCGTGACGCGGGAATCGGGGCCCGATCGATCCCCTGGACGTCGATGCCGACCACGGCCAGCGCGGCCCGGTCGAGGGTGTCGAGGGCGGCGCGTGCGGTCTCCAGGCCGGTTCCGAGAACCCGGACCGCGCCGGGCTCGTGAAGCACTCCCAGGAGGAGGTGCTCGGTACCGATGCGGCGGTCGCCGCGCAGCTTGGTTTCGTCGAGCGCCGACGCGACGGTCGCCCGGGCCTCTGCTGCGAACTGCTCGAACATGGTCGTCTCACTTTCCGTACTTGGCGTGGACGGACTGCCGGGACACGCCCAGGGCGTCCCCGATCTGTTCCCAGGACCATCCCTGTTCCCGTGCGCGCACCACGGCCGCCGCTTCGACCTGCTCGGCCAGTCGGTGCAGGGCCCCCACGGCCCGCAGTCCCACCGCGGGGTCGTGCGACCTGAGACGTTCTGAGAGATCTCCTGCGTTCATGTGTGTCAGTCTGGATTGACGGATCGCGGTTGTCAACCCAGGCTGACAGAGGGCCTTCGGGGCGTTGCCCTTGGAAGGGCCTGTGGGGATATGCGGTGAAGGAGTGGAGACGCCTCTTCGGACGCGGCCGTCTCGCCGCTACCCTCCGGAAAAGTCACTTGCCAACTGCCGATGCTCGTGGGGTAGTTGGAGGGGTGGCACATCCGTGAGCGAGCTGGGGGAGCAGCCGGATGGAGATCAGGTTCGAAGCGGCGGGATCTGCCCGCGAGGACGAACTACTTTCCCTGTACGACTGGTTGGCTGCCGACCGTGCCCTGCGCGGCCAGGTCCGGGTGACCCGGGTCGCGGAAGCCGGTGCGGGCGCGGGCCGGATGGGCCCCGGCCTGGACGCCGTGCTCGCGGTGCTGTCCACCGTGAGCAGTGTGGGCCAGCTCCACCTGTCGTATCTGGCCTGGCGGCGGAGCCACCGGCCGCGCAGCCGGGTCAGCGTCGAGATCACCGGGGATCCCGACCAGGTGGCGGACCTCATGCGCAGGTTCGCGGAGGCCGACGACGCGGACGGAGATCCGCAGTGACGGACACCACGTCCGTCGAGAGCTTCGGCCGGATCGACCCGGAGCGCTCCGCCTGCGTCCTGATCGGCGTGGACGACTACACCCACCTGGACCCGCTGCGCAGCGTCAGGCTCAACCTCAAGGAGCTGCGCGCCGCGCTCACCGACCCGGACATCTGGGGCATCCCCGACGACGAACGGAAGCGGATCCGTACGGTCGCCAACCCGGCCTCCCCGGCCGAGCTGGTCGGCCCGATCCGCGAGGCCGCCGCACTCGCCGAGGACACGCTGATTGTCTACTACGCCGGTCACGGGCTCATCGACCGCCACGAACGGCAGCTGCTGCTCACCCTGCCGGACTCGGTCGAGGACCAGCCGGACACCTGTGTCCGCTCCGGCGACGTCCGCCGCGCCATCCGCGACACGGGTTCCGCGCTGCGCCGGGTACTGATCCTCGACTGCTGCTTCAGCGGCCATGTGCTGACAGAGATGACGGACGGCCACGGCCAGGACGTCCAGGTGGCCGTGGAGACGCTGCGGGACGTCGAAGGGTCGTACGTGATGACCTCCGCCCCGCGCGACCGGCCCTCTCACGCCCCCGACCCCAAGCGCTGCACCCTGTTCACCGGCGCCCTCGTCGACGTCATGCGCCAGGGCCTGCCGGACGGCCCGGAGATGCTCGGCCTGCGCGACCTCTTCCTGGAGGCCAAGAGCCGTATCCACGCCCTCAGGCCCGAGGTCCCGCAGGAACCGCAGGACGAGGACCACAACGGCGTCGGCGGCCTCGACTTCGTCCGCAACGTCGCCAAAGGGCCCCGGTGGCCCCTCCAGGTCCCCCTGCCCCCGCCCACGCGCTGGCAGCGCATCCGCACCCCCGTTCTCTCCGTGACCGCGGGCGCCCTCGGTCTCGCCCTCGGCCTGGGCGCCCCGCCCCTCGTCCACTGGTGGCACGACACCCACCCGGCCGCCGCCGCCGGCCCCTGCGCCGCCCCCTCACCGGACGACGCGGCGGCGCCCCGCGCCGTACTGCTCGATCACTCCGACGCGCTGAACAAGAAGAGCGTCGACTACGAGGACATCTACGGCCTGTCCGCCCTGGCCCTCGTCTCGCAGGGCAAGGACGTCAGGGCGCTCGCGCTCGCCGACAACGCCCCGGGCCGGGTCTGGCCCGTCACCCTCGGGTCCCCGTTCAAGCTCGGTCCCAGTGCCGGCACGGCCGTGCCGCTGCGCCGCGCGGACGGCACGAAGTTCCCGATCGACGGCGACTGGTACGACGGCGAGGGCATGGTCGTCGAACAGGGCGGCAAGACCATGCTGGTCTCCTCCGAGACCGGCCCGGCCATCCGCCGCTTCGACGTCGCCACCGGCCGGCAGGTCGGCAAGGACCTCCTCATCCCGAAGAAGCTGCGCTACGCGCCCGACGGTTCTGCGCAGACCGGCCGCAGCATCGAGTCCCTCGCCGTCTCCCCGGACGGCCGCCACCTCTACGCCGGCTGGGAGGGGCCCCTGGCCGACGACGGCGACACCCGCGGCCGGGGCATCATCCGCATCCAGCGCTACACGGGAACACCCGGCGGCGACTACACCCCGGACGGGCAGTACGCGTTCCTCGCCGACGACGGCATGTACCTGTCCGAGCTGACCGCCATCGACGACAACGGCGACCTCCTCGCGCTGGAACGCCAGTACGTCGCCGGTCTCGGCTCGGAGATCCGGATCGTCCAGCTCTCCCTCTCCCACGCCCAGGACGTCACGAAGCTGAACTCGCTGTGGCACCAGTCCGCCAACATCTACGCCGCCGACGAACTGGTCGTCGACATGGCGACCTGCCCCGCGGGCGGCCCCGGCGCGGTCGCCGTCTCGGCCTCGAACCCGCAGCACCCGCTCCTCGACAACGTGGAGGGCATGGCCCTCGGCGCCCCCTGGACCTCCGGCAGGTACAAGGGCTGGCACCCGCTCTACCTGGTCTCCGACGACAACGACAGCGAAACCCAGATCACCCGCTTCTACTCGCTCGCCGTGAAGCTGCGCCGCTGAACGCCGATGAATAGGCTCACCGCCATGCCCCAGGCCAAGAAGCGCGCCCGCAGTTACGACCCGGTCAGGACCCGTACGGCCGTCCTCGCCCAGCTCTCGAACGTGCGGGACGCCGTCCGCACCCTCACCCCCGAGCAGCTCGCGCTCCCCACCCGGCTCGGCGGGTGGACCGTGCGGCACCTCGTGGCCCACATCGGCATGGCGCTCACCGCCGTCCACCGGGCCCTGGACCAGCCCGAGCCGGCCCGGGCCGACGCGGTCCTCCTCGACTGGCCGTTCGGGACATCCGCAAACGCCGCCGCCATCGACGACTTCACCCGGCGCCTCGCCGCCGACCAGTCCGATCTCGGCGCCTGTCTCACCGACGTCGACGCCGACCTCCGCGCCCTGCTCGACGCGCACCCCGGCACCCGGCTGCTCGCCACCAACGTCGGCGCCCTGTCCCTCGACGACTACCTCGTCACCCGGGCCGTGGAGCTGGTCGTCCACACCGACGACCTCAACGCGGCCGTCGCCGGACTGGAGGTGCCCCACGACCGGCAGGCCCTCGCCGCCTGCACCCGGCTGCTCGCCGACGCGCTCGCGGTCAGGGCGCCCGGCGGCTCCACCGAGGTGCGGGTGCCGCCGTACGCCGTGGTGCAGTGCGTCGAAGGGCCCCGGCACACCCGGGGCACCCCGCCGAACGTCGTCGAGACCGACCCGCTGACCTGGATCCGGCTGGCCACCGGACGGCTGGCGTGGCAGGAGGCCGTGGCGGACGCCAGGGTCAGCGCGAGCGGGGAGCGGGCGGACCTCGGGGCCTACCTGCCCGTCATGCGGTGAGGGAACACGTTGAGGGAACACGTTGAGGGAACCGATCACCCTGTGCGTTCCGTCGAATCGGTATGTACGGGTTGAAACAGCGCATGCGCCGTATGACCCTGACGACGGCGGCGGCCGCCCTGCTCGTCCTGCTCGCGGTGGCCTGTGGCAGTGAGGGAGGTGGGTCCGTGGCGAGCCGGCCGCCGGTGACCGGGATCGACTGGACCGTCGACAGCGTGACCGTCGACGGCACCACCCACCGCTCCCCCGCGCACGCCCACGTGCGGATCGAGGACGGCCGGGCGGCCGGCAGCCTCGGGTGCAACCAGTTCAGCGCCACGGCACAGATCACCGACGACCGGATCCGGCTGAGTCACACCCGCACCACCCGGATGGCCTGCGACAACGCCCGGATGACCTTCGAACGCGCCCTCGCCCGCACGCTCACCGCCGGACCGCTGACCATGAAGAGCGAGGACCGGAAACTCATCCTCACCACGGCCGACGGCGACCGAGTCCAGCTGTCCAGGACGTGACCGCGACACGAGCGCGGCTCCCGCGACCGGCCCCGAATGATGTGCGACACCTCACTCAGGGATACGGTGCCAGGGGGTTGCGCAGGCACCGGTCTTCACGAACCGGCGCCACCTGGAGAAACCTCTCACCGCGCTGACCTGCGGAAATGGAGAAAGCCACAAGTGCGTCCGCGGTCGTAGATCCATTACGGCTGTGTATCCCCAATTCGGACCAGTGGTCGACCTCGCCTACACTCGGTGTCGTGCCACGTGGTGACGGTCTCCTCAATCACGATCTGCTCCCCGGTGAGAAGGGCCCCCAGGACGCTTGCGGTGTCTTCGGTGTCTGGGCTCCGGGTGAAGAGGTCGCCAAGCTCACGTACTTCGGGCTGTACGCCCTCCAGCATCGGGGCCAGGAGTCCGCGGGTATCGCGGTCAGCAACGGCTCCCAGATCCTCGTCTTCAAGGACATGGGCCTTGTCTCCCAGGTCTTCGACGAGACCTCCCTCGGCTCGCTCCAGGGTCACATCGCGGTCGGTCACGCCCGCTACTCGACCACCGGCGCCTCCGTGTGGGAGAACGCCCAGCCGACGTTCCGCGCCACCGCGCACGGCTCGATCGCGCTCGGCCACAACGGCAACCTGGTCAACACGGCGCAGCTCGCCGAGATGGTCGCCGAACTCCCGAAGGACAACAACGGCCGCTCCACCCGGGTCGCGGCCACCAACGACACCGACCTGCTCACCGCTCTCCTCGCGGCCCAGGTCGACGCCGACGGCAAGCCGCTGACCATCGAGGAGGCCGCGCACGCGGTCCTCCCGAAGGTGCGCGGCGCCTTCTCCCTCGTCTTCATGGACGAGCACACCCTCTACGCCGCCCGCGACCCGCAGGGCATCCGCCCTCTCGTCCTCGGCCGTCTTGAGCGCGGCTGGGTGGTCGCGTCGGAGTCCGCCGCCCTCGACATCTGCGGCGCCAGCTTCGTCCGCGAGATCGAGCCGGGCGAGTTCGTCGCCATCGACGAGAACGGCCTGCGGACCTCCCGATTCGCTGACGCGAAGCCCAAGGGCTGCGTCTTCGAGTACGTGTACCTGGCCCGCCCCGACACCGACATCGCCGGACGGAACGTCTACCTCTCCCGCGTGGAGATGGGCCGGAAGCTGGCCAAGGAAGCCCCGGTCGACGCCGACATGGTGATAGCGACCCCGGAGTCCGGCACCCCCGCCGCCATCGGCTACGCGGAGGCCTCCGGCATCCCCTTCGGCAACGGCCTGGTCAAGAACGCCTACGTCGGCCGGACCTTCATCCAGCCCTCGCAGACCATCCGGCAGCTCGGCATCCGCCTGAAGCTGAACCCGCTGAAGGAAGTCATCAAGGGCAAGCGTCTGGTCGTCGTCGACGACTCGATCGTGCGCGGCAACACCCAGCGGGCCCTCGTGCGGATGCTCCGGGAAGCGGGTGCGGCCGAGGTCCACATCCGGATCTCCTCGCCGCCCGTGAAGTGGCCGTGCTTCTTCGGCATCGACTTCGCCACCCGCGCCGAGCTCATCGCCAACGGCATGACCATCGAGGAGATCGGCACCTCGCTCGGCGCCGACTCCCTGGCGTACATCTCCATCGACGGCATGATCGAGGCGACCACCATCGCCAAGCCGAACCTCTGCCGCGCCTGCTTCGACGGCGAGTACCCGATGGAGCTCCCGGACCCCGAGCTGCTCGGCAAGCAGCTCCTGGAGACCGAGCTGGCCGCCGGTCCGGCAGCCACGGCCGCGGCCGACGCGATCCGTCGCCCGTAAGCCTCGCCAGCCCCGTCATCAACCCGAAAGATCCCAGGCAATGTCTGAGAGCCAGCCCTCCGGTGCCTCCTACGCGGCCGCCGGCGTCGACATCGAGGCGGGCGACCGCGCCGTAGAGCTGATGAAGGAGTGGGTGAAGAAGACGCAGCGCCCCGAGGTCCTCGGCGGCCTCGGCGGCTTCGCCGGCCTCTTCGACGCCTCCGCGCTGAAGAACTACGAGCGTCCGCTGCTCGCGTCAGCGACCGACGGCGTGGGCACGAAGGTGGACATCGCCCGGCAGCTGGGCGTCTACGACACCATCGGCCACGACCTGGTCGCCATGGTCATGGACGACATCGTGGTGTGCGGCGCCGAGCCGCTGTTCATGACCGACTACATCTGTGTCGGCAAGGTCCACCCCGAGCGGGTCGCCGCCATCGTCAAGGGCATCGCCGAGGGCTGTGTGCTGGCCGGCTGCGCCCTGGTGGGCGGCGAGACGGCCGAGCACCCGGGCCTGCTCGGCGCGGACGACTTCGACGTGGCGGGCGCCGGTACGGGCGTGGTGGAGGCCGACCGGCTGCTCGGCGCGGATCGTATCCGTACGGGTGACGCGGTGATCGCCATGGCGTCCTCCGGGCTTCACTCGAACGGGTACTCCCTGGTCCGGCACGTCCTGCTGAACCAGGCCGGCCTCGCGCTCGACGCCCACATCGAGGAATTCGGCCGCACCCTCGGCCAGGAACTCCTGGAGCCGACCAAGATCTACTCGCTGGACTGCCTGGCCCTGATGCGTACGGCGGAGGTCCACGCCTTCAGCCACATCACCGGCGGCGGACTCGCCGCGAACCTGGCCCGGGTGATCCCGGACCACCTGCACGCGATCGTCGACCGCGCCACCTGGACGCCGGGTCCGGTCTTCGACCTGGTCGGCCGCACCGGCAGCGTCGAGCGGCTCGAACTGGAGAAGACGCTCAACATGGGCGTCGGCATGATCGCGATCGTCCCGCAGGAATCGGTGGATGTGGCGCTGACCACACTGGCCGACCGCGGGGTCGAGGCATGGGTCGCCGGCGAGATCACCGAGCGCGGCGAGCACACCACCGGTGCGGAACTGGTGGGGGACTACGCATAAGCCCAGCCCCTCCGGCCTCCGAGGAGCAGGGTCCGGGGCTCAGGGTCCCGGGGCGTAGCCCCGCGAGGCCAGCACAAAACCCGGTCCGGCATGAAAACCCCGGACCGGGCAAGTGGAAGCGGCTCAGCAGCCGCTGAAGTCAAGCACCGCGACGATGCTGGGAGTGCGGACCGGACTGATCGTCCTCGTCCTCGTCCTCATCGTCGTCGTTGTAGAGATCCGCGTACTGGGCGTACGGGTCGTCGTCCTCGTCGTCGTCCTCGAACGGCTCGCCATTCGGCGGCTGGCTCGAAGTCGATGCGCCCAGCTCGCTGGCCAGACGTGACAGGTCAGTCCCACCGCTGTTGTACTTCAGCTGGCGGGCGACCTTCGTCTGCTTGGCCTTGGCCCGGCCGCGCCCCATGGCTCGACCCCCTCGGTGACGGGGCTCGGTGGCCCCAGAGTCTGACACGCGTTCATGATCCGGAACGGGCTCTCCTCGGAGAGACCGGTCCGTAGGGCTTCCACGGTACCTGAGCCCGCGCCCATACGGTACGTCGCCCGCACCACGCGCCTGACTCGATGACCCGCGAGGCGCCCCGTCCCCGCTGGTCAACCACGATTTTAACCACTTCCTGGCGGGCGACCCGCCGACGAACGTGAGAGTTCTCTCCAACTGTCCGCCGGCAGGTACCGGAAATCCGTCCGGAAACCCGGCGTCCGATCAGCGTCCACCCGCCGTTGCCGCTTCGTGCATCCGCTGTTCGGCGATCCTGTCGGCCGCCGCCGCCGGGGGGATTCCGTCATCCTTCGCACGTGCGAAGATCGCCAGTGTGGTGTCGAAGATCTTCGCCGCCTTCGCCCTGCACCGGTCGAAGTCGAACCCGTGCAGTTCGTCGGCAACCTGGATGACCCCGCCGGCGTTCACCACGTAGTCCGGCGCGTAGAGGATCCCGCGGTCGGCGAGGTCCTTCTCGACACCCGGGTGGGCGAGCTGGTTGTTGGCCGCCCCGCACACCACCTTGGCGGTCAGCACCGGCACGGACTCGTCGCTCAGGGCGCCGCCGAGCGCGCAGGGGGCGTAGATGTCGAGACCGTCGACGCGGATCAGGGCGTCGGTGTCGGCGGCGACCTGGACCTGCGGGTGGCGGTCGGAGATCCGGCCGACGGCCTCCCGGCGCACGTCCGTGACGACCACCCGGGCGCCCTCCTCCAGGAGGTGCTCGACCAGGTGGTGGCCGACCTTGCCGACGCCCGCGATGCCGACGCTGCGGCCGCGCAGCGAGGGGTCGCCCCACAGGTGCTGGGCGCTGGCCCGCATGCCCTGGTAGACGCCGTAGGCGGTGAGCACGGAGGAGTCGCCGGCGCCGCCGTTCTCGGGGGAGCGGCCGGTGGTCCAGCGGCACTCCCGGGCCACCACGTCCATGTCGGCGACGTACGTGCCGACGTCGCAGGCGGTGACGTACCGGCCGCCGAGCGAGGCCACGAACCGCCCGTAGGCGAGCAGCAGCTCCTCGGTCTTGTCGCGGTCCGGGTCGCCGATGATCACGGCCTTGCCGCCACCGTGGTCGAGCCCGGCCATGGCGTTCTTGTACGACATCCCGCGCGCGAGGTTGAGGGCGTCGGCGACGGCCTCCTCCTCGTTGGCGTACGGGTAGAAGCGGGTGCCGCCGAGGGCGGGGCCCAGCGCGGTGGAGTGGATGGCGATGACGGCCTTGAGGCCGCTCGTGCGGTCCTGGCAGAGCACGACCTGCTCGTGACCGCCCTGGTCCGAGTGGAACAGGGTGTGCAGGACGCCGGTGGAAACGTCGGTCACTGTGGTGACTCCCGGTTGTGTCGCGTGTGTCGCGGCGGGTGGAAGCGGGGGGCTCCCGTAAGGGTGGCGGGGGCCTGGCATGAGCGTAGAGCCATTGCCCGCACACCATCCGCGCAGTGTTAAGGATCACTCTCCCGTGCCGCGAGCGCACGTATGAGCGTGGGACGATTTGCTGTGGTTTCCGCGGCCGGCCCCGGCTGACTCCGGCGTGGGCCGCGCTGGTTTCGAGCCCGGTCCGATGGGGAGGGAGCAGGCGTGCCCAAGGTGTCCTCGGTGGTCGTCCCGTACGCGACGTACCTGCGTGTGTACGAGCCGCTGGCCGCCTTCCCGGATCAGGAGCGCGACCACTGGACGCGCTACGCCCGCCGTCCGGAGCACCCGTCCTACCAGGACGAACTCCGCCGCTCCCTGGCCGACTTGCTGCCCACCCCACCGATCCCGGTGCCGGTGCAGGAGAGCGCCGACGCCTTCGTCCTGGAGGTCGACGGGGTGGTGTGCGTCTGCCCGTGGCGGACCCGGCTGCGCGGCTGGCAGGCCCTGCAGGAGCTCTCCGACGAACTGCCGAAGCCGGTCCTGGACGCGATGCTGCCGCCGGTCGTGCGCCGGCAGGCCACGATGGACTACGAGCGCTGGCTGGCCCGCAACCCCGACTGCCGGCCCTGGATCCGCACCGCGACCTGGCAGGTGCCGTTGAACTGGTTCGTGCTGGTCTCCGACGAGGAGCGCCGGTACGAGAAGGGCACCGGGGAGATCCCGCCGATGCTGCGCTACCGCACGCCGATGGTGCAGGCCCGGCGCCGGGTGGCGCGGGCGTTGCGCACGCTCAAGGACACCGTGGAGGAAGGGCCGCTGATCGACGGCCTGCTGGACGTCGGGCGCTGGCTGGAGGAGTTCCACCCGCGCTCGCTGGTCGAACTGGACTACGGCGGTCTCGTGCACGCCGTGCCGGCCGGGGACCTGGAGGACGACCATTCGGCGGCCGACGTGGCGGCCGGCATCGAGGCGCTGCGCCAGGGCGACGGGGCCGCGGCCGGGGAGGCGTACGGGCGGCTGGTGGAGCGGTGGCGGACGGTACGGGATCGCCGTTCGGCGAACTGAGTCCGGTCCGGGTGCCGGTCTGAGCGCGGACGCTCCCCGCTCCGTACTAGGTGACGGGACGTCTGATGCGGTTTACAACCGGATGACACCTGCGTGACGCATGTGCGGTGAGTGATGTACGTCACGGCCCAGAAGCCACGAAACAACGTACCTTGACGGCACTTCAGTGAACGCACTGGACGTTGGATGCCGATCCGGGCTTTTGCGTCAAGGGTGACGGATAGCACTTACACGGCTCTTGCGCCTCTTGCCACTCCTCGTGCCAAAATAGGACAAGGAGTCCGGGGAGGGCTCCATCCGTCCAAGTGTGGTGCACTGTGGGCGGATTCTCAGCATTACGTGCTTTGGGGGGTCTGGTGACTCCTGATCGTCCTGTGACTGATCGTCACAGAGGCGTGACTGTCCGCTATGGCATGGTCCATCGGCTTCCGCGGCTGATGCCTACCTGGGAGGGCAATTCCATCGGTTTGGCCGACGCGGCTGGACAGATGGTGTAGTTGTAGTGCCGAGGACAAGCCGTTCGTCCTATAACCGACTCGACTCGCGTCCGCCATTTCGGGCAACGCGGGTCAAGGTGCAGAATTTAGAGGAAAGAACCGAGAAGGTTCGGTTCTCCCGAGGAGGCCGCTCATGACCGCTCGCACCCCTGATGCCGAGCCGCTGCTGACCCCGGCTGAGGTCGCCACGATGTTCCGCGTCGACCCCAAGACGGTCACGCGGTGGGCGAAGGCCGGCAAGCTCACGTCGATCCGTACGCTCGGCGGGCACCGCCGCTACCGCGAGGCTGAGGTGCGCGCCCTGCTGGCGGGCATCCCGCAGCAGCGCAGCGAAGCCTGACCAACTGAATAGCGGGCAAACCGACCGGTCCCCCAACTGGCCGAGACGCCCGCAACCCTAGCTACAAGCGACGCGGGACCTGCCCCAACAGGGCCCACGCCCAGGCCGACAAGAACTTCTCAGGCAAGCGACACAGGGTGCGTCGTAGATCGCGCTGGACTCCGCCGGGTCCAGCGCGATCTTTTTTGTGCGTCCATGGCGTCTTCGGGGTCCCTGGCCGGCGGCTCTGTGGGCAGCCTTGTCGGAGTCTGGGGGGCGCTGTCGGATCTGCTGTGCGTGCCCCCCTGCGGGGGGCCGGGACGGGTCCACAGGGTGGTGCAATTGCACATATTAAATTGACCAGTTGTAGGAAGGGGGTAAGTACCGTCGTTTCGGAAACTCATGCGGTGACACCCGTCACATACCGCATGGGTTGTTTGTACTCCGCAGGGTGCGCTAGAGGAGCCTCGCGAGGAACCGGCCCCGCCGCAACGGCTGTTGACCCGGTTGCCCCTGCCGGCGTCGGTCACACCGCCACGGGACCTTCGTCCTCCACGGCGTCCTCGGGGGCGTCCACGGGGTGTGGGGCCGCGTCCATGGCCAGCCGCAGCAGCCGATGGCAGACCGGACAGTGCCGGGTCAGATGCCGGTACGACGAGGCGGCCGCCAGGTGGGCCCTCAGTAACGCCCGCGTCTCGTGCCGCACCGAAGCCGCCATACGCCACCTCCCGCAGGAAACCGAGCCCTCCCTTCTGGGTAACCACCGAATGTGACCCCGTCAAGGGCCCCGACACCCCCACCCGCGACTGCATACGACCGACCCGTCCCCACCCCCGCCCACGCACGTCCGCCCCGACCCCTTCCCGTGCCTCTCACGGCGCCCTTTCCGGCCCCGCGAGCCCGGCCGGTCTGCGGCCTGCGGCCTGCGGCCTGCGGTCTGCGGTCTGCCGCGAGGCCGGCCCGCGTGGCGTCTGCCGTCTGCCGCGTGGCGCGTGGCGCGTGGCGTCTGTCGCGTGCTGCGTGCTGCGTGCCGTCTGCCGCGTGCCGCGTGCCGCGTGCTGTCTGCCGTCTGCCGCGTGCCGCGTGCCGCGTGCTGTCTGCCACCTGCCGTCTGTCGCGTGCCGCGTGGCGTCTGCCACCTGCCGTCTGCCACGTGGCGTCTGACGCCTGCCGCGTGCCGTCTGTTCGCGTGCCGCGTGCCGCGTGCCGCGTGCCGTCTGCCGCGTGCCGTCTGCTGCGTGGCGCCTGCTGGCTCCCGCCTCCTGCGTGGCCCGCCGCTGCCTGCCTGCCGCGCATGGTCTGTCTGCCTGTGCGTCCGCGCCTGCCCTGCTTCCTTCGCCGCACACCCTTTCCCGCCGCGACGGTGCTCAGCCAGTGCGGCGGTCCCCGGCGGTGCCGGACCCGCCGGCTGCGGGGCGGTTCGGCACCGCCGGTCTGCGTCGTTGTGGTGGCTCGCCGTTGCGGCGGGAGAGGGGGCGGCGGGGCGGGTACGCGAAAGGCCCGCTTCCCTTGACCGGTTGCGGGCCTCAGCCGTGTGCGGTCCTGGCGGGATTTGCTGGGTTGATCGCGGCTGCGCCGCGGGCGCGGCCTTCGGTCCGGCGTCGCCTCGGCGTTGATATGCGAAAGGCCCGCTTCCCTCGACGGGATGCGGGCCTCAGCTGTATGCGGTCCTGACGGGATTTGAACCCGCGGCCTCCACCTTGACAGGGTGGCGAGCACTCCAAACTGCTCCACAGGACCAGGTTTCGCGGCACTTTGTCTGCGCTGTGCTGCGAGAAGGACTGTACAGGAGGGGGAGGGCGCCGGTCGAACTCACCCAGCGTGCCCGGTCGGTTACGGAGCCGCCGTGTCGATGGCCTTCACGATCCGCTTGTCGGAGACCGGGTACGCCGTGCCCAGCGCATGCGCGAAGTAGCTGACGCGGAGCTCCTCCAGCATCCAGCGGATGTCCAGGACCTGCTGCGGCACCGGCCGGCCCCTCGGGAGCTGCTCCAGGAGCCAGGCGTACTCGTCCTGCATCTCGTGGACCTTCTCCATGCGGGTGGTGTCCCGCTGGACGTTCGTCGGCATCTGCTGGAGACGGCGGTCCGCCGCGACCAGATAGCGCATCAGGTCGGGCAGGCGTCGTATCCCGGCCCACGTCACGAAGCCCGGCTTCACAAGGGCGTCCAGCTGCTTGCGGACGTCCGTCAGGTTTGCCAGCAGGGCGGGGCTCCGGACGCCCTTCAGACGCCGCTCACAGGCCTGCCAGGCGGCAAGCACCTGCTGCACCTGCCCGACCGTCCGGACCGTCGTGTCGACGATCTCCGCGCGCACCTTGTCGTACAGCTTCCGGTACGACTCCTCGTCCCACACCGGCCCCCCGAAGTCCGCGATCAGCTTGTCCGCCGCCGCCATCGCGCAGTCGTCGAACAGGGCCTGGATCGTGCCGTGCGGGTTCGCCGACAGCGCGAGCTTCTGGGCGTTCGTCAGCTTCTCCGACGCGAACTTGGCGGGGTTCACCGGGATGTTGCGGAGGATGAGCCGGCGCGTGCCCTTCCACATCGCCTCGGTCTGCTCCTCCTCGGTGTCGAAGAGGCGCACAAAGACCGTGTCGCCGTCGTCGACCAGGGCCGGGTAGGCCTTGACCGGCTGGCCCGCCCGGCGGGTCTCGAAGACGCGGGTGAGGGTGCCGATCGTCCAGTCGGTGAGGCCCTTGCGTTCCAGGGACTCGCCGCCCTGACGCTCCGCGGTGGCCGCGGCGGCCTGGGAGAGGGCCTGGCGCGCCTTCGGCTTCAGCCGGAGCTTCAGCGACTCCAGGTCCTTGTCCTCGGCCAGCTTCCGGCGCCGCTCGTCGACGATACGGAAGGTGATCTTCAGGTGATCGGGGACCCTCGCCCAGTCGAAGTCCTTGGCCTCGAAGGGCACGCCGACCATCCGCTTGAGCTCACGCGCCATGGTGGTGGTGAGGGGTTCCTGGAGGGGGACCGCGGCGTCCAGGAAGCGCTTCGCGAAGTCCGGCGCGGGCACGTAGTTGCGGCGAATCGGCTTGGGGAGGGTGCGGATCAGCTCCGTGACCACCTCTTCCCGCAGGCCCGGGATCTGCCAGTCGAAGCCCTCGTCCTTGACCTGGTTGAGCACCTGGAGCGGGATGTGGACGGTGACGCCGTCGGCGTCCGCCCCCGGCTCGAACTGGTACGTCACCCGGAACTTCAGCTGTCCCTGCCGCCAGGAATCCGGGTAGTCGGTCTTGGTGACCGCCTCCGCCGACTCCCGGATCAGCATCTCCCGCTCGAAGTCGAGGAACTCCGGCTGCTCGTGCCGTTTCCGCTTCCACCAGGAGTCGAAGTGGGCGCCGGAGACGACGTGTTCGGGCACCCGCTGGTCGTAGAAGTCGAAGAGCGTGTCGTCGTCGACGACGATGTCCCGGCGCCGGGCGCGGTGTTCGAGCTCCTCGACCTCGCTCAGCAGCTTGCGGTTGTCGGCGAAGAACTTGTGGTGGGTGCGCCAGTCACCCTCCACCAGCGCGTTGCGAATGAAAAGCTCGCGGCTGATCTCGGGGTCGATCCGGCCGTAGTTGACCTTCCGGTCGGCGATGATCGGTACGCCGTACAGCGTGACCTTCTCGAACGCCATCACGGCCGCCTGGTCCTTCTCCCAGTGCGGTTCGCTGTACGTCCGCTTGAGGAGATGCCCGGCGAGCGGCTCGACCCACTCCGGTTCGATCCTGGCGTTGACCCGGGCCCAGAGGCGGCTGGTCTCCACCAGTTCGGCCGACATGACGAACCGCGGGGTCTTCTTGAACAGCGCCGAGCCCGGGAAGAGCGCGAACTTGGCGTTGCGCGCGCCCAGGTACTCGTTCTTCGCGCCGTCCTTCACGTCCTTCATGCCGATGTGCGAGAGCAGGCCGGCGAGGAGGGAGACGTGCACGCGGTCGCCGGGGGCGTCCTCCTCGTTGAGGTGGATGCCCATCTGCTTGGCGACGGTCCGCAGCTGGGTGTAGATGTCCTGCCATTCGCGGATGCGCAGGAAGTTGAGGTACTCCTGCTTGCACATCCGGCGGAAGGAGCTGGAGCCGCGCTCCTTCTGCTGCTCCCTGACGTACTTCCACAGGTTGAGGAAGGCGAGGAAGTCGCTGGTCTCGTCCCGGAAGCGGGCGTGCTGCTGGTCGGCCTGGGTCTGCTTCTCGGCCGGGCGCTCGCGCGGGTCCTGGATGGAGAGCGCGGCGGCGATGACCATGACCTCGCGGACACAGCCGTTCTTGTCGGCCTCCAGGACCATGCGGGCGAGCCGCGGGTCGACGGGCAGCTGGGCGAGCCTGCGGCCGGTGTCGGTGAGCCGCTTGCGCGGATCCCTCTCGGCCGGGTCGATCGCGCCCAGCTCCTGGAGCAGCTGCACACCGTCCCGGATGTTGCGGTGGTCCGGCGGGTCGATGAACGGGAACTTCTCGATGTCCCCGAGATCGGCCGCGGTCATCTGCAGGATGACGCTCGCCAGGTTGGTACGGAGGATCTCCGCGTCCGTGAACTCCGGCCGGGAGACGAAGTCGTCCTCGCTGTACAGCCGGATGCAGATGCCGTCGGACGTACGTCCGCAGCGGCCCTTGCGCTGGTTCGCGCTGGCCTGACTGATCGCCTCGATGGGCAGCCGCTGCACCTTGGTGCGGTGGCTGTAGCGGGAGATACGGGCGAAGCCGGGGTCGATGACGTACTTGATGCCCGGCACGGTGAGCGAGGTCTCGGCGACGTTGGTCGCCAGAACGATCCTGCGACCCGTGTGCGGCTGGAACACCCGGTGCTGCTCGGCGTGCGAGAGCCGCGCGTAGAGGGGGAGGACCTCGGTGAACCTGTAGTTCTTCCTGGTGAGCGCGTCGGCGGTGTCCCGGATCTCCCGCTCTCCCGAGAGGAAGACGAGGATGTCGCCCTGCCCCTCGCCCTGGAGCTCCTCCACCGCGTCGCAGATGGCGGTGATCTGGTCCCGGTCGGCGTCCTCGGCGTCCTCTTCGAGGAGCGGCCGGTAACGCACCTCGACCGGGTACGTCCGGCCGCTCACCTCGATGATCGGGGCGTCGCCGAAGTGCTGGGAGAACCGCTCGGGGTCGATGGTCGCGGAGGTGATGACGACCTTGAGATCGGGCCTGCGCGGCAGCAACCGCGCCAGATAGCCCAGCAGGAAGTCGATGTTGAGGGACCGCTCGTGGGCCTCGTCGATGATGATCGTGTCGTAGGCGCGCAGTTCGCGGTCGGTCTGGATCTCGGCGAGCAGGATGCCGTCCGTCATCAGCTTGACGAAGGTGGCGTCGGGGTTCACCTGGTCGGTGAAGCGGACCTTCCAGCCGACGGCCTCCCCGAGCGGGGTGCGCAGCTCCTCCGCCACCCGCTCGGCGACGGTCCGGGCGGCGATCCGGCGGGGCTGGGTGTGCCCGATCATGCCGCGCACCCCCCGCCCGAGCTCCAGACAGATCTTGGGGATCTGGGTGGTCTTGCCGGAGCCGGTCTCACCGGCCACGATCACGACCTGGTGATCGCGTATCGCCTCCGCGATCTCGTCCTTCTTCTGGCTGACGGGCAGCTGCTCGGGGTACGACACGGCGGGCACGACGGCGCGTCGGCCGGCCATCCGTTCCTCGGCCCTGGCCACCTCGGCCTCGATCTCGGCGAGGACGGCGGCCCGGGCCTCCGGCTTACGGATCTTGCGCGCGCCTTCCAGCCTGCGCCCGAGCCGGTGCGCGTCGCGCAGTGAGAGCTCGGTCAGGCGAGGGGCGAGGGGGCCGAGGGCGGGGGCGGGGTGCGTAGACATACGCGGTCCAGGATCTCACCTCGGGGAAATTCATGGCGAACGCTTTTGCCTCCGGCGGTTCGGCCGGGGCGTGGGGGCTGACGTCTTGGTTCGGGTGCGGGTGGGTGGGGGCTGGTCACGCCCACGCGGCGGAGCCGCAGATCGACACCGCCCCGCGCCCCTTACGGGGCGCTTCGCCCGCCGCTTCCTCCCAGCCGCGGGCCGCGTTGCCCCTTGTCAGCCGCGGGCAGTCGTGCCGCTGGGACGGCACGGGTGGGCGCGGGCGGTGCCCTGGCGGCGCCGGTGGGTGAGACCCCTCACGGGGTTCGCTGGGCCGGAGTGGTGGGGGTTTCGGTGGGGGGTCTGGAGGAGGCTGCTGCGATCGACTTCGCCGTGTTCGATACGGCCTTGATCCCCAGGTAGGCCGTGGTCATGCTGCTGACCGCGGTGAAGGCGGCGGTCAGGACGCCGATGATCACGGACTCGTTGCCGTTGAGCCGCCAGACTCCGAAGACCGCGACCGCGGCGATCGCGAGGTTGCTGACGACGACGGCGAGGAGGCCGTAGCGCGCACGGTCCTTCTCCAGCTGTATGTCCTGGTCCCGGCTCATCTTCCCCACCCTGGTGACGTGTTGACCCGCCAGAACCTAGCGGGGGCGGGCCGCGCCGCCAAGGAGATTCAGGACGCGGCGGGGAAGACGTCGTAGTCGCCCAGCAGGTCGGTGATCACGGTGGTCGAGTCATGGTTCACGTACAGCGTCCCGCCGGGCCCCGGGTCCGCCACCGCCGCGCCGGTCCCCAGCCACTCACCACCCCTGCCACGACGATCGCGGCGAGGGACAGTCCTACGGCGGGGCGGGGTCTGTGCACTTGCTCGGCTCAGCGCTGGCACGCGGCCGTCATGCTCGCAGCCCGACCTCAAAGGGATGCCATGATCCGCTCCGGTCTTGCTCAAAACGGAGTCGCCCGGCGGAGCGCTGTCAGGCTGCGCATATGAGTGAGACGGTCTTTCGGTACACGCGCAGGCAGCGCTTGGCGATGTGGGCGTTCGCGGTGGGGATGGCGGTGTGGGCCGGGGCGGTGAGCCTGCGTGCGGCCAGGTACCTGGCTGATGGCCAGACCGGCTCCGCCGTGGGCCTGTGGCTCATGCTCGGGCTGATACCGACCGTGCTGTTCGTGCCACTGGCGGGGATGCCGACGGGCTGGACGCGCATCGACGCGGAGGGCCTGCGTACCCGCGGGATGACCGGGCGCCGACGCGTGGCCTGGAGGGACATCGAGAGCATTCACGCGCTCGCGGGCCGTGGGCGCAGCGGGTCCATCACTCAGATCGGGGTCACCCGGACCGACGGCAAGTCGTTCCTGCTGCCCATTCCCTTCAGCTCGGGGACCATCGCCGAGGACCCCGACTTCTACGAGAAGCTGGAGTTGATGCGCCGGGAGTGGAAGAAGCACGGCGGACGGGGCACGGAATGAGAACAGCCCCTCCGGAATCCCGGAGGGGCTGTCTGTTGTGGCTGGGGCCGGGGTCGAACCGGCGACCTATCGCTTTTCAGGCGATCGCTCGTACCAACTGAGCTACCCAGCCACGAGGTTTCACGTGAAACCTCAGCGGTCCTGACGGGATTTGAACCCGCGGCCTCCACCTTGACAGGGTGGCGAGCACTCCAAACTGCTCCACAGGACCAAGCTGTGTGTGCAACAGTGTTGCACACGATCTTGCGTGCCCCCAACGGGATTCGAACCCGTGCTACCGCCTTGAAAGGGCGGCGTCCTAGGCCGCTAGACGATGAGGGCTATCGGCCCGCCTGGGCGCTTCTCAGCGCGTCGGGGACGTGAGAAGCATATGGGATGGCGGGGAGTATCGCCAAAACGGTTTACGGCGCCGAGGGCGAGGCGGTGCCGGCCGTGCCTCCCGAGGGTGACGGGCTCTGTGAGGGGGACGGGGTCGCGCCGGGCTGGTTGTCCGCCGGAAGGTGGCGGCTGACCTCGGCCGTCGTCTGGCCCAGACCGCCCAGTTTGATCTCGTCCCAGGCCTGGAGCCGGTGGCTGTCCCGGTCGAAGTAGAGGATCGAGGCCTCGATCGGGTCCGGGTACTTGCCCTCGACGGCCCTGAGTCCGCTGCCGCCCGTGGAGCCCTCGACGCGGAGCCGGGTGCCGTGCGGGAGGAGCTCCGTCTGCTCGTGGTGGAGGTGGCCCGCCAGGACCAGCGGCACCTCGCCGTCCGTCATCCGGGCCGCCGACGGCTCGTGGACGACCGCGACGTCCACCGGGGTGCCGGCTGCCCGCTGCTCCCGCAGGGCCGTGGCGAGGCGGTCCCCGGCCCGGTCCTCGGCCTCGTCGCCGCCGGGGACGGTCGAGCGGTCGGGCGTGAACTGGGGGTCGCCGATCCCGGCGAAGCGCAGCCCGCCGATCGTCTCGGCGCGGCCGTCGTCCAGGACGTGCACGTTCTTCATGCGGGAGAGGTAGCGCTGGGTGGTGCCCGAGTCGTGGTTGCCCCGGACCCAGACGTAGGGCACGCCCAGGTCGGCGATGGGGTCCAGGAAGCCGTTCTCGGCCGCCGTGCCGTGGTCCATGGTGTCGCCGGAGTCGACGATCACGTTCACCTTGTACTGCGCCACCAGCGAGGCGATGATCTTCCAGCTCGCCGGGTTCAGATGGATGTCGGAGACGTGCAGGACACGGAGGGTGGCCGGGTCCGGGGAGTAGGCGGGGAGCGTCGAGGTGACGTCGTACAGCTTCGTCACGTTCGTCACCAGGCGGGCGAGCTCCTTCTGGTAGACGTCGAATTCGGTGACGATGCTGCGCGCGTTGCCGACCAGGGCCGGGGCGGAGGAGAGCAGCCCGGAGAACCTCGGCTCCAGGACGGACTCGGGGTTCCAGGTGGCGTACGCGGTCGCGCCGGAGCCGGCGAGCAGGGTCAGGGCGAGGCCGCCGGCGGTCAGGGCGCGGCGCGGGCGGCGGTAGACCGCGAGGCCCAGGGCGGTGGCGCCGGCGACGACGGCCACGCAGGAGCGTACGGCCAGGTCGAGGGTGCCGTGCTCGACATCGTGGGCGACCTCGTCCTGGAGTCCGGCGAGGCGCTCGGGATGGTCGACGAGGGCCTGGGAGCGGACCGGGTCGAGCTGGTCGACGTTGACGTCGAGGCGGACGGGACCCGTGTGGGTGTCCAGGTAGAGGGCGCCCAGCGGCGAGACGTTGATCTTCGTGCCGCCGGTGAGGGACGGGCGCAGCGTCATCGTCGTGTCCATCGGGCCGACCTGGGCGGGGACGTTCCCGACGATCAGCAGTCCGAGCCAGGCGCCGACGAGCACGACGGCGGCCAGACCGAGGACGCGGCTCCAGGCGGGCGGCCTGTGTGCCTCGGAGGTGAGTTCCAGGACGGGGAGGCGGGGTTGGCTTCGGGCTTTCCTCTGGGCTTGGCTTCGGGCTCGGGCTCGGGTACGGACGCGGGCCATTGATGCCGTATGCCCAGGATTGCGGGCTCGTATGCGGTGGTTCGCGGCGCGCTACCCCCAGCCCAGTTCGTGGAGCCGGGCGTCCCCGATGCCGAAGTGGTGCGCGACCTCGTGGACGACGGTCACGGCGACTTCGTGGACCACGTCGTCCGGCGTCTCGCAGTGACGCAGGGTCGGCCCCATGTAGACGGTGATGCGGTCGGGGAGGACCCCGGCGTACCACTCCCCGCGCTCGGTGAGCGGCGTCCCCTCGTACAGGCCCAGCAGCTCGGGGTCGTCGGCGGACGGCTCGTCATCCACGAACACGGCCACGTTGTCCATGACCCGCGTCAGTTCCGGCGGGATCCGGTCCAGGGCCTCACTCACCAGTTCTTCGAACCTGTCGCGTGTCATCTCCAGCACAGGGCCATTGTCGGGGACGAACGCGGCTGTGGCCCTATTGCACGCCTGTGACAGCGCACGCACACCGCTGTCACCCCCCGTGGGAAGACTCCCGTACTGACCACGGAAGTACTGACCACGGAAGTACTGGCCGCCGAAGTGCTGGCCGCCGAAGTACCGACCACTTGCCTTGCCGCAGCGCCATCCACCCTGGGGGAACCCGATGTCCGCACGTTACCGTCGTCGCACCGCAGCAGCCGCAGCCACCGGTGTCGCCGCCCTGCTGGCCGTGGCCGGCCTGTCCGCCGCCGCGACGGCCGCTCCCGCCGCCAAGGCGGTGAGCGTGCCCCGGGGGCTGACCGTCAGCGACGGCACCCGGCACGTTCTCGTCGGCGGCAAGTCGATCGACTTCGGTACCGTCGTCCGCGACCTGGCCTGGAACCCCAGCGGCAGCAAGGCCGCCTTCGTCGACGGCCACGGCAACCTCGTCGTCTCCGACCCCGACGGCAGCCACCGTGTCACCGTCGCCGCCAACCCGGGCAACCAGACCTGGTCCCACCCGACCTGGCAGGTCGCCGCGGCCGACCGGACGAACGGCATCCCCGCGAAGAACAACATCATCTTCGCCGCCAAGATCCACGGCAGCACGGTGCTGGAGCGCGTCAAGGCCACCAGCAACCACGGCAAGCCGGCCAAGATCAGCCTGAACAGCGACGACCCGGAGGCGGGCGCGCTCCCGCAGACGAACAACGCCTGGCCGAACGTCGGCGGGACCTACGGCACGGCCGTCTACGACAACACCCACACCGGCCAGGTCTACATCCGGGACGACTACCTGCGTCAGCAGGGCGGTGCGCTGACCAAGGGCTCCGAGCCCGCGCTCGCCCCGGACGCGGAGGAGGTCGTCTTCGTCCGCTCGGTCGGCGGGCACGACCACCTCTTCGTCGACGACCTGCGCGCCGGCACCAACGCCGTCAAGGACATCACCCCGCACGCCACCACCGACTACACCGAGCCCACCTGGTCGCCCAACGGCAAGACCATCGCCTTCCGGACCCCGGGCGGCACCTACACCGTCACCAGGACCGCCCACGGGTTCGGCAACCCCGTCAAGGTCTCCGCGCACAAGGGGCTGCCCGCCTACCGCGGCTGACCGCCTAGTCCTGTTGGCCGCCGCCCAACCGGCCGTCGGTGCGGGCGAGTTCGGCCCGCAGCGCCGCCAGGTGCTCGTCGGCCGTGTCGTGCGGCAGGAACTCGACCACGTCCAGAAAACGGAACAGGACCTGGGACTTGGTGACGGCGAACTCGTAGTCGGCGAACCCCACCACGGCACCCAGCTTCCCTCGCACGGCACCCCGGACGACATGCGCGGTCATGTCGTCCGGGGTTTCCGCGCTCGTGCCCCGCCTGGCGTTGGGGCGGGCCAGATACGGGCAGACCATCGAGGCGTAGAGCATGCACGCGCGGTGCCCGGGAGCCTCCAGGGTCGGTGCCAGGTTCCGGTACGGCCGCCCGGCGGCCAGCGCCTCACGGATCGCGGAACTCTCGGCGGCGCCGACCACCCGCCACACCGGGCCCCTGGGCATCAGGGTGTTGCAGACGGAACAGAGCCGGTTCCGGGCGCACTCCGCGCTGCGCTCGTAGTCGGTGAGCGCGAACTGCGGGGTGTCGTCCTCCCACGGGGTGATCGCGGGCACCGGGTAGCCGCGGCCGTCACGAGGCCTTGCCTCGACGCTCGCCGGCATGGGAACGGAGTCGAATCGCACACTCCATGGTGAACCACACACCCATGCCCCCGCGACGGCCGGGGGCGTGTCCTCTTGTGGGCGGCGGGAGTTGGGCAGGTTGACTCCTTTCTCCGCCCCCGGAGGTGGCCGCCGTGCGCCCTTTGAACGTGCCCGTCCGTCTGGTCGTCACGGTGATGGCGGTCGCGGCCGCCGCCGGCTGCGTGAACGTGGGTGACGACGCGGGGAAGGCCAAGCCGTCGCACTCGGCGGGGCACCGGGGCGGTGACATGGCCGACGGCGGTTCCGGGGTGTCCGGCGAGGGCGGTGCGGGGTACGGCGGTGCGGTGGCCGACGGGAAGCGCGGGCGGGGGGAGAAGGCGAAGCCGGGCGAGTCGGCGTCGGCGTCCGCGAAACCGTCCAAGGGGGCGAGCGCGGTCCCGGCCGGGCCGGCGAAGCCGGGCAGGAGCGCGGCGCCGGGGGTGCCGGCCGGGCCGACCGGGGCCCCGACGACCCCCGCGCCGCCGGCGGCCTCGCCCACCCCGCCGCCGGACTCGCCCACTCCGCCGCCCCCGGCGACGGACCCACCGTCGGCCGAGCCGTCCTCGTCGGCCCACGAGGACACGGGCACCCAGCTGGTCCGGCGCGAGCCGGCCCCGCAGGCGGGCACACCGGCGTAGAGCGGCGACCGGTTGCCCGAGCACCGCCGGGCCGTGGACGACTCCCGCGGGGCGCGAATCCCAGGCAGTGGGCGAAGGTGTTTTCGGGGGGTGGAAGAAGATGGGTGGGTCGGGTGTTGGAGGGTGTGTAGGGCTGCGCGTCCGGTCTGTGCGAGCTGTGTGGCGGCGGATTGGCGTGAGCGTCGTTGGGGTGGGGCAAGCCTGCTGTGAGCTGCGTGGTTGGCGCTCGGTTTGCCTTCCGGGGTGTTGGGTGCGTATGGTGGTAGATCGTTTGATCCCATTTGCCCGGCGCCACCGCAGAGCGCGCCGTGTGGCGCGTACTCTCCCTTGCCGTGGCGGACCGCATTGAGGCGGTCGTGAGCGAATCACGGAGTTGACGGGCGCGTGCCGAAGAGACTCCGGAAGGTTTCGCATTCGCATGTCCGTGTCCAGTAATGATCAGATCGTCGTGCCCGAGAACATCCAGGACGACGAGCTGGTGACCCAGGTCTCCGAAGAGGCCGCTGACACCACCGACACCACCCCCCAGACCACCTTCGCCGACCTCGGCCTCCCCGAGGGCGTCGTGCGCAAGCTCGCGCAGAACGGCGTGACGACCCCCTTCCCGATCCAGGCCGCGACCATCCCGGACGCCCTGGTCGGCAAGGACATCCTCGGGCGGGGCCGCACCGGCTCCGGCAAGACCCTCTCCTTCGGTCTGCCGACCCTGGCGCGTCTCGCCGGCGGCCGCACCGAGAAGCACAAGCCGCGCGCCGTCATCCTCACCCCGACCCGTGAGCTCGCGATGCAGGTCGCGGACGCGCTGCAGCCGTACGGCGACGTCGTCGGCCTGAAGATGAAGGTCGTCTGCGGCGGCACGTCGATGGGCAACCAGATCTACGCCCTGGAGCGCGGCGTCGACATCCTCGTCGCCACCCCGGGCCGACTGCGCGACATCATCAACCGTGGTGCCTGCTCCCTGGAGAACGTCGAGGTCGCCGTCCTCGACGAGGCCGACCAGATGTCCGACCTGGGCTTCCTGCCCGAGGTCACCGAGCTGCTCGACCAGGTCCCGGCCGGCGGCCAGCGCATGCTGTTCTCGGCCACGATGGAGAACGAGATCTCCACGCTGGTCAAGCGCTACCTGGTCGACCCGGTCTCGCACGAGGTCGACAGCGCCCAGGGCAACGTCACGACCATGTCCCACCACATCCTGATCGTGAAGCCCAAGGACAAGGCGCCGGTCACCGCCGCGATCGCCTCCCGCAAGGGCCGCACCATCATCTTCGTCCGCACCCAGCTGGGCGCGGACCGTATCGCGGAGCAGCTGCGCGACGCCGGTGTGAAGGCCGACGCGCTGCACGGCGGCATGACCCAGGGCGCCCGGACCCGGACGCTGGCCGACTTCAAGGACGGCTACGTCAACGCGCTCGTCGCCACCGACGTCGCCGCCCGCGGTATCCACGTCGACGGCATCGACCTCGTCCTGAACGTGGACCCGGCCGGTGACCACAAGGACTACCTGCACCGCGCGGGCCGTACCGCCCGCGCCGGCCGCACCGGCACCGTCGTCTCCCTCTCCCTCCCGCACCAGCGCCGCCAGATCTTCCGGCTGATGGAGGACGCGGGCGTCGACGCCGGGCGTCACATCATCAACTCCGGTACGGCCTTCGAGCCCGAGGTCGCCGAGATCACCGGCGCCCGTTCGATGACCGAGGTCCAGTCCGAGTCCGCGGCCAACGCGGCGCAGCAGGCCGACCGCGAGGTCGCCCAGCTCACCAAGCAGCTGGAGCGGGCGCAGCGCAGGGCCGCCGAGCTGCGCGAGGAGGCCGACCGCCTGGTCGCCCGGGTCGCCCGCGAGCGCGGTGAGGACCCGGAGACGGCGGTGGCCGAGGCGCAGGCCCAGGCGGCGGAGGCCGCGGTGGTCGAGGAGACCGTCGTGGCGGCTGAGCCGGCGGCCCCGGCGGCGCGGGAGACCGAGCGCCGGGACAGCAGGGAGCGCGGCTTCGAGAAGCGCTCCTTCGACCGGGACCGGGACCGCGGCGAGCGCCCGTTCAACCGCGACCGTGATCGCGACCGTGGCTTCGAGCGTCGCGACGACCGTGGTGGCCGCCCCTTCGAGCGCCGGGAAAACCGCGAGCGCGGTTTCGAACGCCGTGACGACCGTCGCCCCTTCGACCGTGACCGCGACCGCACCGACCGTCCCTTCAACCGCGATCGCCGTGACGACCGTCGTGACGAGCGCCGTGACGACCGTGGTGGCTTCCGCCGTGACGAGCGCCGTGACGACCGAGGCGGCCGTTCCTTCGAGCGCCGCGACGAGCGCCGTCCGTTCGACCGTGACCGTGACGACCGAGGCGGCCGTTCCTTCGAGCGCCGTGACGATCGCGGTGGCTTCCGCCGCGACGACCGTCCGTCCGGCCACCGGGGCAGCGACCGCCCGTTCAACCGCGACCGCCGCGACGACCGCCCGGGCTTCCGCAGCGCCGGTCACAGCGGTCACGAGCGCCCCTACGGCCGTCGTGACGACCACCGTGGCTCGTCCTCCGGCTCCGTCGGCCGCCGCGACGACAAGCCGCGCTGGAAGCGCAACGGCTGACACCGAGTGAGCTGAGCAAGGGCCCGTACGACGACCTGTCGTACGGGCCCTTCGGCGTTGTGTTCACGGGCAATTCACTGTTGATGTCTGTGTGCCGCTTGTTAGCATCCTTTGACTTTTTGACTTCCTGGGGGGTTTCTTTGAGCCGGCATGCCCGGATCACGCTCGCTCTTGTCGCACTGGCCGCCCTCGGTGCCGGTTCGCTGACCACCGCGGGCACGGCCGCCGCGGACGCCACCCCGACGCCGATCACCACGGACGGCGTCTACGGCATCGACTACGCGGGCGGCTTCCTGACCACCGTGGAGAACACTCCGAGCGGCGACCAGTGGGTGATCGGCCGGCAGATCTCGGCCGACGGCTCCACGGTGCTGGGGAAGACGGACCGGGGATTCGCCGGCACGTTCGCGGTCGGCAGCCATGTCCAGCGGGTGCCGTGCGACGCGGGTGCGCAGGGCTGTGTGCCGATGCGCACCTTCGGCAACACCTACGTCGGCGACTTCATGGACGACGGCACGGGCAGGCAGACGGCCCAGATCTACCTGACCGACGACGAGATGGACGGCGGGCCCGAGCCCACCGTCACCGGCGGCCGTTTCGTCGACGCCACCGGCCGCTACTACGTCTACCAGGCCACCTCCACCGGCAAGCAGTACGTCGACGCGGTGAACCCGTACCGCTACGAGGACGTCCGGCTGACCCGGTCCATCACCGCCGCCTCCGTGTGGGGTGCGACGCTGTGGACGCCGGGCACCGGCAACGGCGTCGTCACCGGATACGGCCTGGAGGCGAAGAAGACGGTCGCGACCGTCTCCACCGGCGCGCCCTGCACGGTCAAGGAACTCCAGGTCGTCGGCCGCTGGATCTACTGGAACTGCGGCCCGACGGGCGCCGCGGGCGTGTACGACCGGACGGCGAAGAAGAACATCGAGGTGCCCTCCGGCCCGGCGCTCGTGGGCGACGGCTACCTCGTCCGGCACGACCGGACCGCGGGCGAGCTCATGCTGACGGACTTCCACACCGGGACCGCGGCCGCGGCCCGCGCGATCGCCGACCTGCCCGCCGGGCACACCGCCGACCAGCGGCGGCTGACCTGGTCCGTGGACAAGTTCGGCGGGGACATCGCGTACGCCGGCCCGGACAACGTGATCCGGATCGTGCCGAGCGGCGTGCCGACGCAGTCCCTGACGGGGATCGAGTCGGACGTGGACGACTCGGACGAGGACGCCCGGGGCGCCACGGGCAACACCACCTGGAACAGCCTCTGGCAGCTCAGCAAGCCCGCGAACTGGACCTTCACCGTGAAGGACGCGCACGGTCACGCCGACCGCACCATCAAGGGCAGCGGTACGTCGGTCGACGTCGACTGGGACGGCACGAACAACACGGGCGGCTACCCGCTCAACGGGCCGAAGACCTGGACGCTGACCGCCACCGCCGTCGAGGGCCCGGGGACGTACACGACGAGCGGGAAGTTCGGGTACACCGGCGGCACGCAGGGCTTCCACGACCAGAGCGGGTACAGCTACGGCGACCTGGCCACGCTCAGTTCCTCCGGCGGCCTGACGCTGCACTCCACCACGGGCGACGGCAGGTTCAGCGGCACGTGGACGGCCTCCGGCTGGTCGGCCGGCACGACCGCCGTGCCCTTCGGGGACATGACCGGCGACCGGTGCGCCGAGATGCTGGTGCGGATGCCGAACGGGGAGCTGCGCCGGTACACCGGCAAGTGCGGCGGCTCGTACAAGCCGTCCGACAAGCACATCTCCCTCGGCACCGGCTGGAGCGCGTACAACGTCCTCACCGCCCCCGGCGACCTCACCGGCGACGGCCGTACCGACCTGCTGGCCCGCAAGGCCTCCACCGGGGACGTGTACCTGTTCGCCGACAACGGCAGCGGCAAGCTGAAGGCCGGGGTCAAGATCCGCGCGTGGTCGGCGTACACGAAGATCGTCGGCGCCGGGGACCTGAACGGCGACGGTTTCGGGGACGTGCTGGCGGTCGACAAGTCCGGAACCCTGTGGCGCTACGACGGCACCGGGGCGGGCCAGGTGAAGGAGCGGGTGAAGGTCGCCGCGCACTGGAACGCCTCGTACAACGCGGTCGTGGGCGTCGGCGACATCACCGGGGACGGCAGGAACGACCTGGTCATGCGGGACACCGCGGGCAACCTGTACCGGCAGACCGGCACCGGCAAGGGGACGTTCGCGGCGCGCGTGAAGATCGCGACGGGCTGGCAGGGCTACAAGGCGCTCTTCTAAAGCCTGTTTCAGGCCCGTTCCAGCCGGTTTTCGGCCACGCTGTGACGCATGTCATGCCCCCGGCGAGGGAATCGCTGGGGGCATGACAGAAGATGCGACAGCCAAGTCGCCCTCCGGCGCACTCTCCGACGAGGAGCGTCTCGCCCAGCTCGGCTACACCCAGGTCCTGGCCCGCCGTATGTCGGCCTTCTCGAACTACGCGGTCTCCTTCACGATCATCTCGGTCCTCTCCGGCTGTCTGACCCTCTACCTCTTCGGCATGATCACCGGCGGCCCGGCCGTGATCACCTGGGGCTGGGTGGCGGTAGGCCTGATGACCCTCTTCGTGGGCCTGTCCATGGCCGAGATCTGTTCCGCCTATCCCACCTCCGCAGGCCTCTACTTCTGGGCCCACCGGCTGGCCCCGCCGCGCAGCGCGGCCGCCTGGGCGTGGTTCACGGGCTGGTTCAACGTGCTGGGCCAGGTGGCGGTGACGGCGGGCATCGACTTCGGCGCCGCGTCCTTCCTGGGGGCGTACCTGAACCTCCAGTTCGACTTCACCGTCACCCCCGGCCGCACGATCCTGCTCTTCGCGGGGATTCTCGCGCTGCACGGCCTCCTCAACACCTTCGGCGTCCGGATCGTCGCGATCCTGAACAGCGTCAGCGTGTGGTGGCACGTGCTCGGCGTCCTGGTGATCGTCGGCGCGCTGACCTTCGTCCCCGACCACCACCAGTCGGCGTCCTTCGTCTTCACCAAGTTCGTGAACGAGACCGGCTGGAGCAGCGGCCCGTACGTCGTCCTCCTCGGTCTTCTGATGGCCCAGTACACCTTCACCGGGTACGACGCCTCGGCGCACATGACCGAGGAGACCCACGACGCCTCGACGGCGGGCCCGAAGGGCATCGTCCGCTCCATCTGGACGTCCTGGATAGCCGGCTTCGTCCTCCTCCTCGGCTTCACCTTCGCCATCCAGTCCTATGGTGACGAGCTGAAGTCCCCGACCGGCGCGCCCCCCGCCCAGATCCTCCTGGACGCGCTCGGCGCCACCACCGGCAAGCTCCTCCTCCTCGTCGTGATCGGCGCCCAGCTCTTCTGCGGGATGGCGTCGGTGACGGCCAACAGCCGCATGATCTACGCCTTCTCCCGTGACGGCGCGCTGCCGTTCTCCCGCGTCTGGCACACGGTCAGCCCCCGCACCCGCACCCCTGTGGCCGCGGTCTGGCTGGCGGCCCTCGCCGCCCTCGCGCTGGGCCTTCCCTACCTGATCAACTACACCGCCTACGCCGCCGTGACGTCGATCGCGGTGATCGGCCTGTACGTGGCCTACGTCATCCCGACGCTGCTGCGGGTACGGAAGGGCGACGCGTTCGAGAGGGGTCCCTGGCACCTGGGCCGCTGGTCGCTGGTCATCGGCGTGATCTCGGTGACGTGGGTCGTGGTCATCACCATCCTCTTCATGCTCCCGCAGGTCTCCCCGGTCACCTGGAAGTCCTTCAACTACGCCCCGGTCGCCGTCCTCGCCGTCCTCGGCTTCGCCGCGATCTGGTGGCAGGTCTCGGCCCGCCACTGGTTCCTCAACCCGGACCGGGCGGCACGCCCCGAGGACACCGGCAAACTGGTCGATCTCTGACCCACCGGACCACTTCCGTCCCACTTCCGCCACGCGACGCGGCCACGACCCCGATACCCGATCGGCGAGACGCCTCCGTCCGGCTATGCTCGGGGAGGCAACATCGCCTGGGCCGTTAGCTCAATTGGCAGAGCAGTGGACTTTTAATCCATTGGTTGTGGGTTCGAGTCCCACACGGCCTACCGGATGTGTCCGGGGGAGACGACCCCTGACCTGCTGTGCAGCGCCTGAGCCGACTTCGGTCGGGTCGGGCGCTGCTTCGTTCCCGGGCCCGTGCGTGGGCGATGCGTGAGCGGATGTGCCTTCGGTCGGTGGAACGTGCTTGGGCCTGGGATCGGTGGTTACCCCGTAGGTATGGGGTCAGGCAGAGCGCCCCACGGGCGGCCCGTCTGCCGTGGACGTGTCCATGGACCGGTTCGGCAGGCGGTGTGCTCGGTCAGCGAGCCGAATCCCGGGCCGCCCGGGTGGACGACGCGGAGACGGGTCGGCAACATGCCGCCGTGAACGGCAACTCCACGACGGTGGCCAGTCGTTGCGTCTTCCTGCCAAGAGGCGAGGTGAGGGTCGTGCAGCGGCTGGACATCCACCGGCGTGACCGGGGGGAGCGGGCCCTCGTCACGCTCGCCGGCGCGATCGGTCCGGCCACGGCTCCGCTGCTGCGGGCCGCGCTGGAGCAGTGCCTGCGCGACGGCATGACCGCCATCGACGTCGATCTCGCCACCGTCGGATCCTGTGACGCCAAGGGCCTGGACGTCTTCCTGACGGCATCGGACCGCGCCGACCGGGTGCACTCCTGCTTGCGGCTGAGCCATCCGTGCGCGCAGATCGCCCGGCTCCTCGCCGTCACCGACTCCGCCTCTCTGCTCAGCGACCCGCCGAGCGCGTCTCCGCCGGCCGACGAGCGGCACGGGGAGGGCGACCACACCGGTGGACCAGCCCTCAAGGACGGGATCCGTCTCCGCCGCCTCTCCCGTGAGCAGGCGGAGGGGTTGAGCGAGGACATCGCAGACCTGGCCGTGGAGCCCGCTGCGGGTCTGTCCGCGCATGCGGACCGACAGCGGGACGCCTTCTTGGACCGGCTTGCCGTCAGTGCCCGACGGCCCGGCTTCGCGCTGCTGGTTGCCGAGACGACGGTGCTGGTGGGGTGCGCGTTCGGATTCCCGGTGGGCCCTGGCACCCGCTCCGAGCGCGGTTTGCAGGGGAGTGTCCAACGGCTCACCGGATGTGCCCGGTTCATGCTCCTCACCCAGGTCGTGGCACATCACCACGCCCAGTACCGCGACATCGGCCACCGTCTGCAACAGCGTCTGCTGGCCGACCGGCACGTCGCCCTCGGAGCCGTCCTGCTCCGTCCGGCGGACCAGGCCGGGCAGGCCGCCTTCGAGTCCTGGGGCTGGCGGAACTGCGGGGAGATGGTGGGGCTGCCCGGTCGGGGCGCGCCCTGCCTACTGGTGTTGTATGGGGAGAACGGCCCGGTACTGGCGCCTCGGGTCGGCAGCCCAGGCCGGGCGTAGCCTGGGCCGTACCGAGAGCATCTCGGGCGCACGCTCCGAGCGGCGCCGTTCCCGGCGAGTGACGAACGAGGGCAGCGGCGTGGCTGCCCGGGACCGGACCGCGCGATGGACTCCGTCACACCGCCCACCAGAGATTCGCCGACGGACGACGACGCGCACACGATGCCGCTGCCCCGTCTGAGCCTCACGCCGGAGGCCGGTCACGGTCCACTGGACGTGGCGGCCACGCTGTGACGCCCTGCCCCTGGAGCTGCCCGCGCTCGTGGGTTCGCCGGACCCCGGCCCCGGCACGGTCACCCGCGACACGGTGGGCGCTGCGGACTGGCCTGACGCCCCGCAGACGGTGCCGGCGCCCGACCACGTGATCGACGTCGTCCTGGGCGACGACACCGACGAGGCGCATGCCATCACCCTGGAGTGCGGCACCGTCGGGTGCTGGGAACGGCTGGTCGTCCCACCCGAGGAACCCGCCGGAACAGCAGGTCGGCTGGTGACGGCCGCCGCCGGTCCCTGGAACACGCCGTCGGCCGGGCGCGTCCCAGCCCAGGTCGAGGGCGGTGCCGGCCAGGAGAGCGCCGGGGAGTGGAACGGCTGATGATGGAGTGATGGGACGGGCAGCTTCCTTCGCCGGCCACCTCCGCCGCCCGGGTTCGAGTGGATCCGTCCGGTGAGGGCATGACGGCCGAGCCGCGCACGGACCGCTCCGAGAGCTTCGGGGAAGCACTGCTGGGGGCGGTTCTCGATCGCGCGCACGAACTGCCGCCCCACCTCATCGGCCCGCTGGTCGCCGACGTGGTGGAGCGGCTGGGGGGCCGCTGCCCGCAGGTCCTGTTGCAGGACTACGGCCAACTGCGGCTCGTACCCCTACCCGGCGAGGGCCTCGTGGACGGAGAGCCGCCGGTGATCGACGACTCCGCCGCGGGCCGCTGTTTTCTCGACGGGGTGTCCGTGGAGCTGCCTGGGGAAGACGGCGTACGGATTTACTTGCCGCTGCTGGACGGCGGCGACCAGGTCGGTGTCCTGGCCGTGACGCTGAACCGTGCCGATGACGACGTGCGTCGCATCCTGCGTCGGCTCTCCGGTCTGGTGGCCGACCTGCTGGTGACCAAGCACGGATACTCCGACCTGTTCTTCCGCACCCGGCGCGGTCAACCGATGAGCGTGGCCGCCGAGATCCAGTGGTCCCTGCTGCCGCCCCTGGCCATGATCATGCCGCGCGTGGCCCTGGCCGGGGTCCTGGAGCCCGCGTACGACGTGGCGGGGGACAGCTTCGACTACGCGCTGAACGGCGACGTCCTCCACCTGGCCATGATCGACGCGATGGGGCACGGCCTCGACGCGGCCACCATGGCCACCGTGGCCATCGGCGCCTACCGCCACGCCCGCCGTCTCGGCACCGGCCTGACGGAGATCTACGCCTTCATGGACGAGGCCGTGGCGAAGCAGTTCGGCACGGAGCACTTCGTCACCGCGCAGATGATGCGGCTGGACACGACGACGGGCCACCTGCAGTGGGTCAACGCCGGCCACCCGGCGCCGATACTCGTCCGCGACCACCGTGTCACGGGCCGGCTTGTCGCGCCGACGACGCTGCCGGTCGGCCTGGGCGGTGCGGAGCCGGAGATCAGTGCGCTGGGGCTGGAGCGGGGAGACCGCGTCCTGTGCTTCACCGACGGGCTGATCGAGGAGCACGCGGCGGGCGAGGAGCAGTTCGGGGAGGAGCAGTTGATCGACTGGGTGAACAGGCTGGAGGGGGCCGGCCGTGGGGTCCGGGCGGTGGCGCGCTCCCTGTCGCACACACTCATGCGGGCGCGGGGCGGCCGGACCACAGACGACGCCACACTGCTCCTGGTGGAGTGGCGCGGCTGACCGCGCCGTCGCGCTCTGCGGCCGCCGGGTGGGACGACCCGTCAGCCCGACGGCGTATGCCCGCCTCCTGTGTCGATGAGGATCTGCTCCGCCGAGCTGACGTTGCCGGCCAGGGCAGCCTGGGCCATCGCCGTACGAGCTTCCTCGGGTGTGGCCTCCGGCGGGACGACCAGCAGCGAGAAGTGGTCCCTGGCGCCCCGGGTGATCAGGACGGTGTCATCACCCACCGGGAAGGAGTCCACGTGCACTACACGGTCGTTCACGACGATCCGCGTGGGGAGCCCCTCCCAGGCCGCGGCATCCAGCCCGACCCGGCTCACCGGGCCGAGGTGCTCGGTCAGAGCGCTCAGCAGGGCGGGCAACTCGGCCCCGATGTCACGCGACCGCGGCCACCAGGCACCGTCGAGGACACCTTCGCGAGATGCCATCGTCTCCATCCGGAGCAGTGCGCTGCCCGGCCTCACCGCATGGTGTACACCGCTCGGCAGATGCCGGGAACCACGGGATGTGTCGGACTCGGTCATGAGGACCATCCGTTCGGGATCCGGCGCGAACACAGGATGCGCCTCGCTCCTGAACCACGCTACTCCCCATCACCGCGAGCACCGGCGTCGCCGGGACCGCCGGGACGTCCCCACACAGCGAGAGGAAAGCCGCATGAGGTGCTGCGCAGAGGGGCACCCGGACGGCGGAGACTGTGAGCGAGCCGCAGGGTCGGCTGCTGGTCCGGATCAGCAGCCTCGGTGACCAGCCTGAGAGCGCCAGCCATGACGACACTCCGTGAACGCAAGACCCACCGCAAGGCCATCCTCCGGCAACTCTACGGAGCCATGGAGCGCAACCGGCCTGAGGTCAGCGGGGCGGCACTCCGCGAGGAGCTCCGGCTGCCCGACGACGACCTGTCCGCAGCCTGCGCCTACCTGGCCGACGAGGGCCTGATCACCGTCGAATGGACGTCGCACAAGACGCCCGCCACCGCCTCACTGTCCCATGACGGCATCCGGTACATGGAAGAGGAAGAGGAGTGGGGTGCCCCCAGGCCGAGCGAGTGACCCGGCCTCCACGCTCCGCTGCCGTTCGGGCCGGGACTTCGATCCCCGTGTGACCAACGCGCGGGTGAGTCGGTGGCCTGCGGATCGAACGCCGCGGGGGCGGAGGGCTCGGCGGCTGCCGGACGGGACCGGGGGATCGGCGCCGTCCGTCTTCGGCTCCGACGCGTAGGGGTCCCAGCCGTCCACCACGGCTCCGTCCACCTGCGCGGCCGGGCCGGGGTTCAGCGCACCCGGATCCCGGTCAGTACGCCGTCGCCCACCTCGTGCAGGGCGACGGCGAACTCCCCCTCCCCGACGCGCAGTTCATGGAAGGCGGCCACCTGGTCCCGGTGACTCACCGCGTTGTCGACGGCCAGGACGCCGTACGGCGTCAGGACGCGCCGCAGCTGCGACCAGTAGTCCGTGTACGCCGGGCGCTCGGCGTCGAGCACGACCAGGTCGACGGACGCGTCAGGGGTCTTGGCCAGGGTTTCGGCCCCGTCGCCGTGGACGACGTCGGCGTACTCGCCTACGCCCGCCCGCTCCAGGTTGGCCAGCGCCGCGGCGACCCGGTCCGCGTCGGTCTCCACGGTCGTCAGCCGGCCGCCGGTGTCGCGGGCGGCGTCGGCGAACCAGATCGCCGAGTAGCCGTTGGACGTGCCGATCTCCAGGAAGGACGTGGCGCGCCGGGCCCGGATCAGCGTCGAGATCAGCCGGGCCGCGTCCGGGGTCATGTTGCGCAGCCTCAGCAGCCGGTCGGCCAGCGGGCCGTCGTGCGCCCGCCCCTCCTGGTAGAGGTCGTCGAGGACACGCGCCAGCTGGTCGTCCACCAGGGCTCCCTTCGTCGTCGGTGTGCCCGTTGTTGCCAGCACGTCCGGCGGGGAGCCGTACATCGGAACAAGGGGCCGGCGAAGAGGGCTCAGCCCGCGTTGAGTTCCGTCAACTCGGCCAGCGGCAGCGTGTGCTGGGTGTGCAGGACCTTGGCGCGCAGGTAGCGGACGTTGTGGGCGGTGCTGAAGACGCCGGTCGGGACGCGGTCGCGGACGGTGACGCCGAGGCCGCGCAACTGCTCCGCCTTGTCGGGGTTGTTGGAGAGCAGGTCGAGGTCGGTGATGCCGAGGGCGGCCAGCATCTGGGCGGCGGCGGTGTAGTCGCGGGCGTCCTCGGGCAGGCCGAGGGCGGCGTTCGCCTCGTAGGTGTCGAGGCCCTGGTCCTGGAGGGCGTAGGCGTCGAGCTTGTTGTAGAGGCCGATGCCCCGGCCCTCCTGGCGCAGGTAGAGCAGGACGCCGCCGCGGTCGGCGATGCGCTCGACGGCCTCGCGCAGCTGGGGTCCGCAGTCGCAGCGGGCCGAGCCGAAGACGTCGCCGGTCAGGCACTCGGAGTGCAGGCGCACCAGCGGAAGGGCGCCGGGGGCGGGCTCGCCCAGGACCACGGCGACATGCTCCTGGCCGTCGGTCAGGCCATGGAAGGTGACGAGCTCGGCGTTGACGCTGTAGCCGTCGTCGAAGCGCAGCGGGACCCGGACGCGGGCGCGCTGGGTGGCGGCGGGGAAGTCGGTCATCGGGTTCTCCAGTGTCCGGGTGCAGGACGGCAGTCCCGGTACGGGACGTCGCGGGCGTCTGCTTCAGATTTGAAGCAGACCCACGGACGGAACCCTACTCCATGTTTTAAATTTGAAGCAACAGGTTTCTGTGGGGTTTCAGAAGTCCGGCTTCACGATCGGCGACGGAAGCCGGGGCTCAGGAGCCGGAACAGGGGGACGACCGGCGCCGCCACGGCACCTCGTCCGGCGTCGGCCTGGGAGTCTCGGCGCCCTCCAGCGCCCGCGCGATCGCCGAACTGATCGTCTCCAACTGCTCCACCTGCTCGTCGGAGAGCTGGTCGAAGACCGCCGCCCGCACGGTCTCCACATGGCCGGGCGCCGTGCGCTCCAGCACCGCCATGCCCTCGTCGGTCAGGATCGCGAAGCTGCTCCGCTTGTCCCACTGGCAGTCCTCGCGCCGGATCAGCCCGTCCTTCTCCAGTCGCGTCACGGCGTACGTCAGCCGGCTCCGGGTGATCTTCGACTTCTCGGCGAGATCGGTCATACGCAGCTTGCGCTCCGGCTCCTCGGAGAGGTTGGCGAGGATGCCGTAGTACAGGTGCGGCATGCCGGCGTCCTGCTGGAGCTGCCGGTCGATCGCGTCCTCCAGGAGGTTCGTCGCCGCCATGAACGCGCGCCACGCGCGCTGCTCCTCCGGAGTGAGCCAGCGAGTCTTCATGCACCCAGTGTAGGTTTGTTTCAAACTTTAACCAAGCCTGCCCGTCCCCGGGAGTGAGCGCGTCCGATGCCGTACCCCTACGTCCTGCTCTCCGCCGCCGTCTCCCTCGACGGCTACCTCGACGACACCGGCCCCGACCGGCTGCTGCTCTCCTCGCCGGCCGACTTCGACCGCGTCGACGAGGTGCGGGCGTCCGTCGACGCGATCCTGATCGGCGCCGGCACCATCCGAGCGGACAACCCGCGGCTCCTGGTGAACGACCCGGAGCGGCGCGCGGCCCGGGTCGCGGCGGGAAAGCCGGAGTACCCCCTCAAGGTCACCGTCACCGCGACCGGTGAGCTCGACCCGGCGGCCAGGTTCTGGCACACGGGCGGCGCGAAGGTCGTCTACACGACGGACGAGGGCGCGGAGCGGGCCCAGGTCGCGGCGGACGTCGTGGCACTGGGCCCGGAGCTGGACTGGCGGCTCCTCCTGGAGCACCTGCACGACGTGCGGGGGGTACGGCGCCTGATGGTCGAGGGCGGTGGCACGGTCCACACCCAGCTCCTCCAGCAGGGCCTGGCCGACGAGCTCCAGCTGGTTCTGGCCCCCCTCTTCGTCGGCGATCCGAAGGCACCGCGGCTGTTCGGTCCGGGCGGGTACCAGGGTGGGCGGCTGCGGCTCCTGGAGACCCGCCGTATCGAGGACGTCGTCCTGACGCGGTACGCGCCCACGGCCCCCGGCACGGGCGGGTCGCCGTCCGCCGCCGACCGCCACTGGATGCGGCTCGCCTGCGAACTGGCGGCCGACTGCCCGCCGTCCCGGACCGCGTTCAGCGTGGGCGCGGTGGTGGTCGCGGCCGACGGCACGGAACTGGCCCGCGGCCACTCCCGGGAGGCCGGCGACCCCGTGGTCCACGCGGAGGAGGCGGCCCTCGCCAAGATCTCCCCGACCGACCCCCGGCTGCCTTCCGCCACGGTCTACACCAGCCTCGAACCCTGCACCCACCGCGCCTCCCGCCCGCACCCGTGCGCCGAGCTGATCCTGCGGGCCGGGGTACGGCGGGTGGTGACGGCGTGGCGCGAGCCGGACACGTTCGTGACGGCGGCCGACGGGACGGGGACGCTGCGGGAGGCGGGGGTGGAGGTGCTGGTCCTGGGGGAGTACGAGGCGCAGGCGAAGGCGCCCAACGGGCATCTTCTCGGCTGACAGGGGCGGCCGAGGAGGGGGCTGGGGTGGTTTCGCGGGTGCGGGTGCGGATGCGTGGGGGTTGCTCGCGCAGTTCCCCGCGCCCCTTCGGGGGCGCGTTGCTCCAGCGCCCCGGAACCTGCCGGTTTTAACCCGTGTGACTTCCACTCTTCGGATGGCGTATGCTGGTGTCAACGACGCGGGGTGGAGCAGCTCGGTAGCTCGCTGGGCTCATAACCCAGAGGTCGCAGGTTCAAATCCTGTCCCCGCTACTGAAACTCAGGGCCGGAATCCGATATCAGGATTCCGGCCCTGAGTCATATCCGGCTCCAGACGGCCGCAGTCACTTTGGGTGCCCGGACGGCCGCCCTCCGCATAACAACTGAGTCACCATCGAAACGCGTGTGACTCCTGAGTTGACCCGCGCACACCGTCGACTCGACCGCTTTTGATCGGTCGTGGCTGGTAAGTCCAAGCTTTAAAAGCTTAATGATCAAGGCGAACTGCTTGGAAACTGACAGCCGGGTCTATTAACGTTCGATAACGCAGCGCGGTCGTCCCAGCCGTCACCCGCGACGGCTCCGTGCGCACGCGCCGAATCCCGCAAGGGAACCGGGGAACCACCACCTTGGGGTGAATCGCGAGGCTACCGCCGGGTACAAAACGGTCGGTATACGCGCGTAGGAGACCTTCCCGCTCCGAACCCGTCAGCTAACCCGGTAGGCAGCGGAAGGAAAGGAGTGCGCCCGCGTGGCGTCCAACCCGCCTGCTCCGGCAGCCCCGTTCGTGCCCAGCCAGCGCCAGCCCGACACCTTCGGCTACGGCGGCCACCGCACCGACGAGGGCCCCTTCGAGGAGTGGAACCCCACCGAGGAGTCTCTCTCCGCGGCCCGCGGCCGGCACCGGGTCGCCAAACAGAAGGGCGGCGGGCTCGCCCGCAGCTCCACGGTTCTCGGCGTCGGCGTCATCGCCGCCGTCGGCGCGGGCGGCATGGCCAGCGCCAACACCGGCAAGCCGCCGGTCTCCATCTCCCTGCCCGACCTGCCCTCCTCCGTCAGCTCCCTGCTCGGCGAGGGCAGCGGTCACCAGGCCACCCAGACCGCGCTCAGCAGCGTCACCACGACGACCGCCACCGACGCGGACTCCTCCTCCTCGGACGCCGGTGAGGCGCTGCGCAGCCGGATCATCTCCCAGGCGGCGCAGCAGCAGAACCAGCTCGACACCAAGGCCAGCGCCAAGGCCGTCGCCGCCGCCGAGGCCAAGGCGGAGAAGGCGGCCGCCGCGAAGGCCGCCGACGCCAAGGAGAAGGCCGAGACCTCCGCGAAGCAGAAGGCCGAGCAGGCCCGCCTCGCCGAGCTGGCCAAGCAGTACACGCTGCCCGTCGTCTCGTACACGATCACCGGCACCTTCGGCCAGGCCGGCTCCATGTGGTCCTCCGGCTACCACACCGGCCTCGACTTCGCCGCGCCGACCGGCACGCTGATCAAGGCCGTGCACGGCGGCACGGTCACCGAGGCGGGCTGGGCCGGCTCCTACGGCTACCGCACGATCATCACCCTCGACGACGGCACCGAGCTGTGGTTCTGCCACCAGTCCTCGATCGGCGTGAAGGTCGGCCAGAAGGTCGCCACGGGAGATGTCATCGGCCGCGTCGGCGCCACCGGCAACGTCACGGGTCCCCACCTCCACCTGGAGGTCCACCCGAACGGCCAGGCCACCGCCATCGACCCGATGACCTGGCTGCGCGGCAAGGGCCTCAACCCCTGACCCGGACGGGCGGGGCGCCTTTACAAGAACTTCGTGTTGCGTCGGCATGGGGCGCCCGGCCCTGCGTGTTGAAGTGAGGCATGACTGCTTCTTCCGCTTCCCCTTCCCTCCGCAAGCTCGGCGCCTCCGACCTGGAGGTCTTCCCGCTCGCCCTCGGCGGTAACGTCTTCGGCTGGACCGCCGACGAGGCCACCTCCTTCGCCGTCCTCGACGCCTATGCCGCCGCGGGCGGCAACTTCGTCGACACCGCCGACTCGTACACGGCGTGGATCGAGGGCAACACGGGCGGCGAGTCCGAGACGATCATCGGCAAGTGGGTCAAGGCACGCGGCAACCGCGACGACGTCGTCATCGCGACGAAGGTCAGCCAGCACCCCGAGTACCCGGGCCTGTCCGCCGGCAACATCAAGGCCGCCGCCGACGCGTCCCTGCGCCGCCTGGGCACCGACCACATCGATCTGTACTACACGCACTTCGACAAGCCCGAGGTCCCGGTCGAGGAGATCATCGGCGCGCTGGACGAGCTGGTGCGGGCGGGCAAGGTCCGGCACATCGCCGCGTCCAACATCACGCCGGAGCGGCTCCAGGAGTCCCTGGACTTCTCCGACCGCGAGGGCCTCGCCCGGTACGTCGCCCTCCAGCCCCACTACAACCTGGTCTCCCGGGACACCTACGAGGGCCCCCTCCAGGACCTGGCCTCCCGCACCGGCCTCGCGGCCGTCCCCTACTTCTCCCTGGCCGCCGGTTTCCTCACCGGCAAGTACCGGCCCGGTACGACGGTCGACAGCGCGCGAGCGGGCCGAGCCGCCCAGTACGCCGAGTCGGACCGCGGGCAGAAGGTGCTGGCGGCCCTGGACGAGGTCGCCGCGGCCCACGAGGCCCCGGTCCCCACGGTCGCCCTGGCCTGGCTGGCGGCCCAGCCCACCATCGCGGCCCCGATCGCCTCCGCCCGCGCCCTCGAACAGCTCCCGCCCCTGCTGGCTGTGGCGGACCTGGACCTGACGAACGAGGACCTGACCAAACTGACGACGGCTTCCGCCTGACGGCTCCCGCCGGCCTGCCGGTTTTCGCCTGCTGGCTTCCGCCTGACGGCTCCGGCCGGCCTGCCGGTTTTCGCCTGCTGGCTTCCGCCTGACGGCTCCGGCCGGCCTGCCGGTTTTCGCCTGCTGGCTTCCGCCTGACGGCTCCCGCCTGCTGGCTTCCGCCTGTCGGTTTTCGCGTGCGGGCTCCGTCGGACTGGCGGCTGATATCCGGCGGCCCCCGGCTGACGGCTTTCGCGTGCCTTCGCCGGCTCGTTCTCCTTTTCCCGCCGCTCACAATTTTTTCCGCCGCCTCGGCGCTCAGCCACCACGGCGCATCCCGGCGGTGCCGGACCCTCCGCGACCTCGAAGCGCTAGCTCCGGTACGGGTTGTAGGACGGGTACGGCACCGCCGCCCCGGGCCACCCCGGCCCCGCCGCCCCGTAGGCGGGCGGCGCATGACCGGCGTACCCCGGCCACCCACCCGGCGCGGCCGTCCTGGCCGCGTACTCCAGGGCAGGCCGCACCAGCTCCCGCCGGCTCCACAGCTCCGTGAGGAGCTCCCGCTCGCGCACCACGAAGTCGGCCCCCGCCCGCCCCGCCTGCCCCCGGCGCCGCAGCAGCGCCAGCGTCGTCGCGTACCCCTCGTACTCGGCGACCGCCCTCCCCGCCGCCTTCCCGAAGTGGTACGCGGCGTACTCCCTGGCCATCTGCCGGGCCCGCATCGAGCCGAGGACGAACGGCTCGGCAGCCCCCAGCCACCCCGCGTAGACGTACGCAGGCAGCTCCTCCCGCACGGTCCGCAGCTCCCGCTGCCGCGTCCACACGGCCAGCCAGATCAGCAGCCCGAACGTCGGCACCATGAACATGCTGTACACGGCGAAGAACCCGTACTGCCCGAACGTCGACGACCCGTTCCAGAACGCGTGCATGCTCATCGCGAGCAGCAGCCCGGCGAGCGGCACCAGTACGCGCCGCGCCCGCTGCCGCTCCCCGGAGAACGCGGCGATGCCGAAGCCGATGCCGGTGAGGACGGTGAAGAGCGGGTGCGCGAAGGGGGACATCACGATGCGCACGAAGAAGGTCGCGGCGGTGACGGAGGCGATCCCGCTGTCACCGGTCAGCTGGTCGGTCCCGAAGGCCGTGCCGAGGTAGAGGATGTTCTCGGTGAACGCGAACCCGGTGGCGGTGACCCCGGCTATCACCACCCCGTCGACGATCCCGGTGAAGTCCCGCCGGCGGAAGAGGAAGACGAGGAGCACGGCTGCCGCCTTCGCCGACTCCTCCACGATCGGCGCTATCACGGTCGCCCCGAGCGTGTCCGCGCTGCTCGGATCCGCGGTCGCCGTCGCTATCCACTTCGTCGCGAAACTGTTGGCGACGATGGCTATCAGCGCGGCCGCGCAGGCGCCCCAGGCGAAGGCGAACAGCAGGTTCCGCCAGGGGCCGGGCTGCACCCGGTCGAGCCACCGGAACGCGCCCACGAGCAGCGGCACGGGCAGCACGGCGAGCCCGAGCCCGACGAGGAAGCCCTCCGTCCCCGTCTGCTCCCGCACCAGCGCGAGGATCACCAGGCCGGAGAGTGCCAGCAGCGTGCCCAGCGCCCCGTACCGCACCCAGCGCCGCTGCCACCAGCGGGGCGGACAGTGTGGCGGGTACGGCGGCGGGTACGGCGGCGGAAAGGTGGCCACGGCATCGACCCTAACGAGGTGACTCCTGACGGTGCTGCTCGCTCTGCGGCACCCGGTGCTGTACGCGGCGGAAGAGCAGATCGTTCACCACATGTCCCTTGTCCAGTCCCTGGCCCTCGAAACGGGTCAGCGGCCGGTGCGCCGGACGTGGCGCGAAACCGCCGTCGGCCTGCGTGTTCTCGAACTCCGGGTGGGCTTCGAGCACTTCGAGCATCTGCTCGGCGTACGGCTCCCAGTCCGTCGCGCAGTGCACGATCGCCCCGGGCCGCAGCCGGGTCGCGACGAGATCGAGGAACTCGGGCTGGATCAGCCGCCGTTTGTGGTGCCGCTTCTTGGGCCACGGGTCCGGGAAGTACACCCGCAGTCCGTCCAGCGAGTCCGGTGTCAGCATCTCCCGGAGCAGGATGATCGCGTCGCCGTTCCCCACCCGGATGTTGGACAGCCCGTTCTGGTCGGCGAGGTTCAGCAGGTTCCCCTGCCCGGGTGTGTGCACGTCGACGGCGAGGATGTTGACGCCCGGGTCCCCGGCGGCCATCTGCGCGGTCGCCTCGCCCATCCCGAACCCGATCTCCAGCACCACCGGGTCGCCGTTCCCGAACAGTTCGCCGAGGTCGATGACCCGCTGTCCGTCGATGTCCAGGCCCCACTTGGGCCACAGCCGCTGCAGCGCGTCGGCCTGCCCGGCGGTGACCCGGCTGCGGCGCGGCTGGAAGCTGCGGATCCGCCGCTCGAAGTGCGACCCGGCGGGATCGGCCCTGGGGCCGTCCGGGAACCGGGGCTCGCCCTTGGTCCGGGTGTGCCGGACGGGCACCCCGGGGGCGTGGTGGGGCCGCTCGTCGGGCTGGGGGGTTTCGGAGGCATTGAGGAACTCAGACACAGTGCGTCGATTTTACGGCCCCTGCGGGACGGCCGACGGGGTCACACCGCGTCCAGTATCGCCAGCGCCCGCCGTGCCACCTCCCGCCCGATCGGCAGCGAGGCCGTCGCCGCCGGCGAGGGCGCGTTCAGCACATGGACCGCTCGTGGCGCCTCCTTGATCAGGAAGTCGTCGACGAGCGTCCCGTCCCGCAGCACGGCCTGCGCCCGCACCCCCGCGGCCGCCCGCACGAGGTCCCCCTCCTCCGCGGCGGGCAGCAGCCGCCGTACGGCCGTCGTGAACGCCTTCTTCGACACCGACCGGCGCAGCTCCCCGCCCCCGTACCGCCAGTGCCGCCGCGCCAGCGCCCAGGCCCCCGGCCAGGCCAGTGTCCCGGCGACCTCCCACGGCCGCACGACGCCCCAGCCGTAGCCTTCCCGGGCCAGCGCCGGCACCGCGTTGGGCCCGATGTGCACGCCGCCGTCGATCCCGCGCGTGAGGTGCACCCCGAGGAACGGGAACGCCGGGTCCGGCACCGGGTACACCAGCCCCCGCACCAGCTCCGGTCGCGCCAGCTCGTAGTACTCGCCCCGGAACGGCACGATCCGCATCCCCGGCTCGTCCCCGGTCAGCCGTGCGACCTCGTCGCAGTACAGCCCCGCGCAGTTGACCAGCACGCGCGCGCGTACGACGTCACCGCGCGAGGTGAGCACGGCCACCCCCCGCTCCGGCCGCCGGTCCACGCGGACCACCCGCGCGCCGTACCGGATCTCGGCCCCCGAGGCCTGACCGAGCTGCCGGGCGACTCCGACGAAGTCGCACACCCCCGTCGTCCCGACGTGTATGGCGGCGAGGCCCTGCACCTCGGGCTCGTACTCCCCGATCTGCGCGGCCCCGAGCTCCCGCACCGGAATCCCGTTCTCCCGGCCGCGCTGCACGAGCCCGTGCAGCCGGGGCAGCTCCGACCGCTCGGTGGCGACGATCAGCTTGCCGGTGACCGCGTGCGCGATGCCGAACTCCGCACAGAACTTGACCATCTCGGCGGCACCACTGACGGCGTACCGCGCCTTCAGCGACCCCGGCCGGTAGTAGATCCCGCTGTGAATGACCCCGCTGTTCCGGCCCGTCTGGTGCCTGGCCGGCCCGGCCTCCTTCTCCAGCACGGTGACCCGGGTGCCGGGCGCGGTCCGGGTGATCGCATACGCGGTGGACAGCCCGACGATCCCCCCACCGACGACGAGCACATCACAGTCGTAAGCAACCCCGGCAGACACCTGCACCACCTTCCACGCTCGATAGTGCACTGCGCCACTGACATCGCTTTCAAACGCGGGTGCGTGCAGCGCGCCCCGAAGGGCCGCGGGGCTGTGTCCGATCTGCGGCTGCCGCCGCGTGGGCGCGACCAGCCCCACGCCCGCGCAGCCGCATGATCACATCGGCCCGGCAGTTGCCTGGGCGCCCCTCACGCCGGCGCCATCAGCAACGGCCGTGCCCGCTCCCGAAGCTCCACCACCCTCGGCTCGTCCCCGTACGGCTCCAGCCGATGCAGCAGATCCTTCACGTACTCCGTGGTCCGCGCCGAAGATATCCGCCCGGCCACCTCCACGGCCCGCACGCCCTGCTCGCAGGCCGCGTCCAGGTTGCCCGACTCCAGTTCCGCGACGGCCGAGACGACCAGCCGCAGCCCGTGCGACCGCACGAACTCCTCCGTCGGCTTGGAAAGAGCCTGCTCCGTGAAGCGCCGCACCTGCCGCGGGGCCTTCAGGTCCCGGTAGCACTCGGCCGCGTCCGCCGCGAACCGGTCGTAGCCGTAGAAACCGAGCCAGGAAGGGTCGTTGTCCCCCTCCCGCGCCCGCTCCAGCCACCCCTCCGCCGCCTTCAGCGCGGCCCCCGCGGCCTGGGCGTCACCGGCGCGCGCGTGTGCCCGAGCCTCGACCAGCCGGAAGAAGCTCATGGTGCGGGCGGTCGCCAGCCCCCGGTTCCGCTCCACGGCGGCCTGCGCGAGGTCGACGCCCTCGTCGCCGAATCCCCGGTACGTCGCCTGCAGGGACATCGATGCCAGGACGTAGCCGCCGAGCGGCACATCCGCCGCCGCGCGGGCGAGCCGCAGCGCCTGGATGTAGTACCGCTGCGCGGCCTCCTGCTGTCCGGTGTCGAAGGCCATCCACCCGGCCAGCCGGGTCAGTTCGGCACTCGCCCCGAACAGCGCCCGCCCGACCTCGTCGGAGTACGCGCCGAGCAGCAGCGGCGCCGCCTCCACGCGTAAACACTCCGGCACCATCGACGACCGCCAGTCGCCGCCGCCGTACTTGGAGTCCCAGCGCCTGGCGTCCTCGGCGGCCTCCCGCAGCTTCTGCACGTCGCTGTGGCCGACTTTGAGCGGTGCGCCCGAACCGTCCACGGTGTTCGCCTCGCGCGCCACCGAACTGTCGGCGGGAGTTATCAGCCAACGCGAGGCGGGCGTTGCGTATGCGCTTACTGCGAACGAACCGGCCAGAGACTGCCAGATGCCGCCGGAGCCGGCCCGGCGGCCGGCCAGGTCGAGGCGGTACAGCTCCGTCGCCGACCGCACCGCCTGCCCGACATCCCTGGGGAAGGCGAGGCCCACTTCGGGGGCGGGATCCGCGTCCGCCAGGCCGATCTCGTGGAGCGGCACCGGGCGGCCGAGCTTCTGGCCGATCGCGGCAGCGATGAGGTGCGGGGCGGCACCCTGCGGCACCATGCCCTTCGACACCCAGCGCGCCACCGACGTCTTGTCGTAGCGAAGAGTCAACCCGCGTTGAGCGCCAAGATCGTTGACGCGTCGCGCGAGTCCTGCGTTGCTGATTCCCGCGAGGGCGAGAACGGCGCCGAGTTTTTCGTTCGGCCCGCGTTGCTCCCTGGACATGCGCCACCCCTCGACACAGACGGCTGCCGCGCTGGCATAACCACGCGGCATTCGTAAACCCAGCGTAGTTCGCCGCATCCCAAGCGTTAAGGGGCATTGTTCCGGATGGCGGGATTGTGGTCCGTACGCGAGTGCGGCCCAGATACGCACCGTGCACGAGCTGTCGCGGCGTGCCCCCGTCGTGTGGCCGTGCGCCCGGCCGTGCGCTCTTCTCCGGCCATCAGGGGAGCGGTTCCATTGCTGGTGCGTGGGTCGGCCCGCTGTACTGGATCCAGTGGGCTGGGGGACACCGCCACCTTCATCCCCGCGGGTGGCGGACCGGTCCGGGAGGCGATGCCCGCCTCCCGGACTGTGCGCGTTCGAGCACGCGCGCGTGCGATGCGCAAAGCATGTACGGAGCGTGCGCAAGTCCGCGCGGCCATCTCTGATTTGGCCGAAAATCGACCCCGCCTTTCGCGGGTGATCAACGCTCCTACCACGGCAATTGAGGGCGCGAAGGGCGTTTTGGGGGAGCGTACAGGGGGCGCATTCGCGTCGCAGTCGCCCGGTGGCGTACGGCCGTCGGCGCTCGCCCCGGCTCTTCCGCGGCACGCGCGCATGGCCGGTCCTGCGGCAACTCCGGTAAATCTTCCAGGGATCAAAGGCGGCCCCACCGCCCCTCCGGACCGCCTCCTTCATGGCAGCATGGGGACCCGGTTCATACCGTGCATGGTTGTCCACAGCCTGTGGAGGCGTCGATGCGGTGGTTGGTGGGATGGAGCAGCACCGCCTCCGGTGCCGCCACGCTCGGCTCCGCCGGCGCCATGGGCTACGACGGCGAGACCGTCCAGCCCATCGGCTCCCAGCTCCTGTGGGGCGACCCCGATCCGCTCTGGGCGGTCGGCGACTGGCGCCCCGACGAGGTGCGTGTCATCAAGGCCGACGCGCAGAACCGCATCGCCGTCCTCGGCACCTGCGGCGCCACCGACGAGGAGCTGCGCCTCGGCCTCTTCACGGCGCGCGGGGGCGCACTCCGGCATCTGACCGCCTGGCCCGGCAGCTACACGGCCGTCGTCCAGGTCGGCCGCCGGGTCACGGTCTGCGGCGACCTCGCGGGCGCCCGCCCGGTCTTCTACAGCCCCTGGGCAGGCGGTACGGCCTACGCCACGGCCGCCCTCCCCCTCGCCGACCTCATCGAGGCCAACCTCGACTACGGCCACCTCGCGGCCCTCCTCGCCGTCCCCGACGTACCGGCCGCGCTGCACGACTCGACCCCGTACGAGGGCGTGCGGCGCATTCCGCCGGGACATGCGCTGATCCTGCGCACCGGGGCGCGCGAGGTCGCCGGATACGAGCAGGTCGCCTCGCTCGCGGTCGCGGCACCCTCCGCGGATCCCGACCGCGCGGTGGACGCCGTACGGGACGCGCTCGTAGAGGCGGTACGCGCGCGGCTGTCGGCGCCCCGGCACGTACCGGACATCGACCCGGGTCCGGTACCCGGCATGGGCCCCGCCGAGCGTCGCGCGGCGCGCGGGATGCCGGTCCCGGGCATCGGCGCGGACCTCTCCGGCGGGCCGGCGTCGGGCACCCTCGCGCTGCTCGCCGCGGGGCTGCCGGGGATGCCCGGCACGATCCTCGGCCACGGCACGGGCGCCGGCGAGCGCCTCCTCGCCGTCACCTTCAACGACCTGGCCGTGGGCGGCCGCGAGGCCGAACTCGAACGTGCGGGCACCCTCGCCGCCAACCCGCGCCTGCACCATGTGGTGGTCACCGGCGGCGAGGAGATGCTCCCGTACGCCGACCTCGACGGCCCCCTCACCGACGAACCGGGTCCGTCCCTGGTCTCCGCCGCCCGGCACCGCGCCCGGCTCGCCGCTGGCAGCGCCGACCACTTCACCGGCTACGGCGCCCGCCAGGTCCTCGACGCGCACCCCGCGCGCCTCGCCGACCTGCTCATGGACCGCAAGCGCCGCCACCTCGTCCGCCCGGTCGCCGCGCTCGCCAAGGCCGACGGCTCGGTGATGGTCCCCGCGCGCGTGTACGGCGCGGCGCGGCGCCTGGCGCGTACGCCGTACCGCGCGGGCGTCGAGTCCCTCGCCGAGCGCCTGCTGCGGCGCCGGTTCGACGACCCCGGGGGCGCGGTGGGCGCGTCCCTCGCGGCGCTCACCTGGGCGAGACCGGGCCCGGCGGCGCGCTGGCTGACCGGCGAGGCCCTCGCTGAAGTATCGGTTCTTCTCCAGGGTTCGGCGAACCGCTCCGGCGTCGGCCCCGGGCAGCGCCCCGGAGACTACCGCGCGCGTGCGGTGCTGACCCGTCACGCGGCCGACATCCGGGTCCTGGAACAGGCCGCCGAAATCCGCTCCCAGCGCCTCCACGCCCCCTTCCTGGACAACCAGGTGGTCCGCGCCTGCCGCGACCTCCCCGAGGCGCTGCGGGTCCAGCCGGGCGCCCGCGCGGCCATCCTCCGCACGGTCCTGGAGGGCGCCGGCGTCACCGACCTCCCACCGGGCTGGGGCGCCCCCTCCCACGCCTCCTCGGCAGCCGCCACCCGTACGGGGCTGCGCGTGGCGGCCGACGACCTGATCTCCCTCTTCTCGACACCGCTGCTGGCGCAGGCGGGCCTGGTGGAGGCGAGAGTGGTCCGCAAGGCGCTGCGCTCGGCGGCCGCGGGAGAGCCGTTGCCGCTGGACGGCCTGGCCGACCTGGTCTCCCTGGAACTCTGGCTGCGGCGGCTCCTCTCCCGCCGGGGCACGTGCTGGACGGGGACGCCGGCGCGGGCCCGTGCGGTCCCTGCGGGGGTGACGCCGATGAGAGGGGCGTTGGCGTCCGGGGCGTGAGGGTGTGCGGGGGACCGCCGTATCCGGGGGCTGCCGCCCCAGGGCCCTCGCATCAGGGGTGCGGCCTTTGTGTTCCGTCCACGGGCCGGTGGGGGTTGCTCGCGCCCACGCGGCGGAGCCGCACATTGATACAGCCCCGTGCCCCTTACGGGGCGCTGCCCAGCCGCTTCTTCTCAGCTACTCAGCTGCGGGCAGTCGTGCCGCTGGGGCGGCACGGGTGGGCGCGGCGGCACCGGGCCAGCGCCGTGAGCGAAACCCCCCGGCTCCCGCTCCACCCCGGGCAACCTGCGACCCGCGGCGCTGAAACTGCCTGACCCATCCCCCGCCCCCGGCGACAATGACCCGGTGCGGTACCGAATCCTGGGTGTGACCCAAGCCATCGACGACCAGGGCGCCCCCATACCCGTCGGCGGCCCCCGTCTCCGCGCCCTGCTCACCGCCCTCGCCCTCCACCCCTCCCGCACCCGCACCCCCGACACCCTCATCGAGGAGATCTGGGCGACGGACGACGACCCGCCCCAGGACGCCCCGGCCGCCCTGCAGGCCCTCGTCGGCCGGCTCCGCCGCGCCCTCGGCAGGGACGCCATCACGTCCGGCCCCGGCGGCTACCGCCTGGAGGCCGTCGAGGACGACATCGACCTGCACGTCTTCGAGCGGCAGGTACGCGACGGCACCCAGGCATTGACCACCGGCGACCCGGCGACGGCCCACCGTCTCCTCACCGAGGCCCTCGCCCTCTGGCGCGGACCCGCCCTCACCGACCTCCCGGACCGCAGTGCGGCCGCCGCCCGCCCGGAGGCGCTCCGGCTGGAAGCCACCCGCACCCGCGCCGACGCCGCCCTCCGCCTCGGCCGCGCCGCCGACGCCGTACCGGAACTGACCGAGCTCACCACGGCCCACCCCTACGACGAGCCCCTGCACGCCCTGCTCATCCGCGCCCTGCGCGACACCGGCCGCCCGGCGGACGCCCTCGCCGCGTACGAGACCGCCCGCCGCACCCTCGCCGAGGGCCTCGGCACCGACCCCGGTCCGGAACTCAAGGCGCTGCACACGTCGTTGCTCAGCCAGGAGCCCGCACCCCTCGGCGCACCCCCGCCCCGGACCGGCAACCTCCGTCCGCGTCTTACCTCTTTCGTGGGCCGGGAACCCGAACTCGAAGCCGTTCGTTCCGAATTGCACAGGGCCCGTCTCGTCACCCTCACCGGACCGGGCGGCTCCGGAAAGACCCGTCTCGCCGAGGAGGCCGCCGCCGGGCTCCCGCAGGCATGGCTCGTCGAGCTCGCCCCGCTCGACCGGCCGGAGGCGGTGCCTGGCGCGGTGGTCAGCGCGCTCGGCCTGCGCGAGACCGTGCTCATGACCAACGAGCTGGCGACGGTGCAGACCGACCCCACGGCCCTGCTCGTCGAGTACTGCGCCCCGCGCAGCCAACTCCTGATCCTTGACAACTGCGAACATGTCATCGAAGCGGCGGCCGCCCTCGCCGAGACCCTGCTCACCCACTGCCCGGGACTCACGGTCCTCGCCACCAGCCGCGAACCCCTGGGCGTCCCCGGCGAGTCGGTGCGCCCGGTCGAGCCCCTCGCCCCCGAGCAGGCACACCGCCTCTTCGAGGAGCGCGCCGGCACCGTCCGTCCCACCACCGGCGCCGCCGTCGCGCCGGGCGACGCGGCGGCGGTCGACGAGATCTGCCGCCGCCTGGACGGCCTGCCCCTGGCCATCGAGCTCGCGGCGGCCCGGCTGCGGCTGCTGACGCCCCGGCAGATCGCCGACCGGCTCGACGACCGCTTCCGCCTGCTCACCGCCGGCAGCCGCACGGTCCTGCCTCGCCAGCAGACCCTGCGTGCGGTCGTCGACTGGTCCTGGGACCTGCTCGACGAGCGGGAGCGGACGATGCTGCGTGAGGTGTCCGTATTCGCCGGCGGCTGGGACCTCACGGCGGCCGAGGCCGTCTGCACCGGACCGGCCGCCGAGCTCGTCGGAGCGCTCGTCGACAAGTCCCTGATCATCGCCACCCCGGACGGTCCGGACGGCACCGGCGGCATGCGCTACCGCATGCTGGAGACCATCCACGAGTACGCCGTCGAGCGCGCGGCGGAGGTCCCCGGGCTGCGCGCGGCGGCCGAGCGGCGGCACGGCGCGTGGGTGCGCGCACTCGTGGAGGAGGCGGAGCCGAGACTGCGCTCCGCGGAGCAGCTCTCCTGGATCCGCCGCCTGGAGAGCGACCTCGACAACATCCGTGCCGCCCTCGACCGGGCACTGCGCGCGGGCGACGAGGTACAGGCGGGCCGGATCGTCCTCGCCGTCGGCTGGTTCTGGTGGCTGCGCAACTACCGCCAGGAGGCGACGGCCTCGGTGCGCGCGGTACTGCGCCTGGGCGTCGCCCGGGACGCCCTGCCCGCGGACGCCGGCGCGGACGAACTGCGCGCGTTCGCCGACGCGGCGGACCCCGTGGGCGCACTCCTCGCCGCTCCCGACGCCGAGGCCGGGCACCCGCTGTACGAACTGCGCTACGACCTCAGGCTGCTCGACCTGTTCCTGGCGTCCGAGTCCGGCCAGCCGGACCTGGTGACGGACGAGCGGACTCCGCGGTATGTCGCCCGCGTCCGGGCCGCCTTCGAGGCAGGCGGTCCCCGGGCCGCCCGGATGCCGGGCCTCATCTGGCCGCTCACCGCGTGGACCCTGGGCGGCTCCGCCGTGGACATCACCCCGGACATGTCCGCCGTGGTCGCCAACTGCCGGGTGTACGGCGGTGAGTGGGAGATCGGCGTCACCCTGATGTACCGCACCCACATCCTGGTCGACTCACCCGGCAACCTGCGCGGCGTCGACGAGGACCTGGCCGAACTGCGCATCCTCAGCCGGCGGGTCGGGGACCGCTGGATGGGGGCGCAGGTGTGCAGCGCGGCCGGCGAGGCGGACATGGCGCGCGGCCGGTTCGTGGCGGCGGAGGGCGAGTACCGGGAGGCACTGCGGCTCGCCCAGGAGGTCGGCGCGTACGCGGAGACGCCCTTCCTGCTCGCACGGCTCGCCGAGATCGCCTTCCGCTCCGGCGACCGGGCGGGCGCCCACGCCGTCCTCGACCAGGCGGGCGAGGTCGCCGACCGGTACGCGGTGGCGGAGTCCAAGGCGTACGTGGCGCTGCTCCGGTCGCACCTGGCCCTCTACGAAGGGGAACTGCAGCGGGCGCGCGAGTACTACCGGACCGCCCGGGCCACGACGTTGGCCGGCTCCGCGCCGCCGCAGTTCATGGCCGCTGTCCGCGCGGTCGAGGCCCTGCTCACGGCGGCGGAAGACGGACCCGCGAGGGGGTTGCCGATCGTCGCCGAGGGGCTGCGCGAGGCGGTGGAGTACCACTGCGCCGAGGTGATCACGGCGGCGCTGGTGGACATCGGCGCCGACCTGCTGGCCCGGCTCGGCGATCTGGCGGGGGCGGTACGGCTGTACGCCGCCGCCGACCACTGGCGCGCCGGGAGCGTCCGCCCCGAGCCGGAGCGCACCCGCGCCGAGGAGGTCGACGCGGCCGCCCGCGCCGCACTGACCCCGCAGCGCTACGCGGCCGAGCGCTCGCGCGGCGCCTCCCTCACCGAGGAGGGCGCTCTGCGCGAACTGAGCAGAACACCGACCGCCGCTACCGGCACGTGAACCTCGACTCGGCCCAGTCGGCGAGCGCCACCGTGTCGAAGTCGGTCTGCGGTTCGGCCACCAGACGCACGGTCCGGTGGCCGGTCAGGTCCACATGGACGGGCACGGCCGCCTGCCCGCCCTCGACCACACCGGACCGCCACAGCCGCACCCCGTCCGCGTAGAGCGCGAACGTGACCTTGCCGAGGCCGAGGGTCATGTCGTCGACGCCGGCCATCGCGTCGTAGGCGGTGCACTGCCGGTTGAGGTCGATGGTGACGGAGGACCTGCCGTGCACGGTGACGCCGTGCGCGTACTCCTTGCCGGCGACCGTCACGCCGTACCGCTGCCACACCCAGCTGCTGCCGCCGAGCCGCATCTCGGGGCGGGTGCCGTCGCCGGTGACGTCGAAGCGCAGCTCGCTCCACTGGTAGACGACCGGGTCGGGCGCCGGAGGGGGTGTGGGGGTGGGGGTCGGTCTCGGGGACGGCGTGGGTGTCGGAGTGGGGGTCTGGGGCGGCTTCGGGCTGGGGGTGGGCCGGGGGCTCGGACTCGGGGTCGGCGTCGGGGTGGGTGTGCGGGTCGGTTCAGCGGCGAGGGCGACCGGCTCGGGGGCCGGTTTCCTCTTCGACGGCGTGGGGGTCGGTACCCCGGGCTGGACGACCGGCGTGGACGGGGTGGGTCCGGCGGCCTCCTTGGCCGGGTGGCTGTCGTTCGTCAGGGCGAGGGCCACCACGGCGATCGCCGTCGCGACCAGCCCGGCGGCGATACCGGCCTTCACCGGCCCGGCGAGCCCCTCCGAGGCTGCGGCACCCCCGGCACCACGGCCCGCCCCGCCTGACGAACCGCTCGCCGCGGCGGCCGCCCCCGCGGCCCCCACTCCGGCGCCCCCGGCGATGATCCCGAGCGCCTTGGCGTACCCGGCAACCCCGAACCAGCCGATGACCGCGACGGGTACGACGGCCGGGATACCGCTCGCGACCTCTTCGATCTGGGCCGCGGCCAGCCGGCACCTGGCGCACTCCTCCAGATGCTTGCGCAGCCCCCGTTCGGCGCGTACCCGCAGCTTGCGGCGGGCGTAGCCGCCGAGCCGGTCGGCGTAGCGGGCGCACTCCTCGTCGTCGACGAGGGCGGCGCTCACATGGGCCTGGAGGTAGGCCTGCTTGAGACCCTCACGGGCCCGACTGGCAAGGACGCGGGTGCCGTTGGCGTCCAGTCCGAAGAGGACGGCCACCTCGCTCGGCGACTCGTCCTCGACCTCGGTGTGCCACAGCACGGCCTGCCAGCGCTCCGGCAGCGAACGGAAGGCCTGCATCGCCATCGACTGCTCGGCCTCGTGCATCGCGTGCACATCCGCGCCGAGGTCCAGTGTGTCGTTGTCGGACCCCTCGGCGGCGCGCGCGGAATCCGCCGCGAACAGCGCGAAGTCGTCGACCAGTCGCTCACGCCGGGCCGACTTGATCCACTGCGCGGCGACCCGGCGTACGGAGGTGAGCAGGTAGGGGCGCACGGCGTACTCGGGCCCGGACCCACCGCGTACCGCCTGCAGCATGCGGGCGAACACCTCGGCGGTCAGGTCGTCGGCCGTGTGCCCGTCCCGGCAGCAGGTCCGCGCGTAGCGCCGTACCGCGTCCGCGTGCCGCCGGTACAGCTCCTCGTACGCCGAGTCGTCACCGGCCCGCATCCGCTCGATCAACCGGCTGTCGGGGTGGGGCAGTTCCCTGGGCGGCGGCAGCACACCGCCGTCGCGCTGCGCCGGGACGTCGCCCCGCCCGCCCTGGCTGGGCACCTGCGGCGAGGTCAGCCCCTCACCGACGGACTCGTCCCACCCGTCAACGCTCATCGCGGAACGCCCCCGATGCCTGCCCGCCCGACCGGATCACCGGCTCAGACTGCCACACTGCCTTTTGTCCGGACTCCCGAGCGACGAAACGGTCACCCGGAAGAGGAAACGCCGACGGGCATGCGGGACTGCAGCGCCCCGCAAGGGGCGCGGGGCTGTGTCCGATCTGCGGCTGCCGCCGCGTGGACGCGACCAGCCACAGGCAACCCGCACCCGCCCACGGTCATGGCACGGCACATGCTCGCGCGAAGGCCACCCGCCCGACCGAGCAAGGCCACCGTCAGGTCCGCGACCGCAGCCCCTCCAGCAAGATCTCCAGCAGCCGAGCCGAAGCCGCCGCCTGCTGCGCCGCATCCGGCAGGGACGGCGCCGCGGTCGCGATCACCAGCAGCACGTCGGAGACGGAGACGTCCGGCCGCAGCTCACCAGCCGCCCGAGCCCGTTCCACCAGCCGCCCGACGACTTCGAGCAGCGCGGCCGCCCCCGCGTCATCGGCGTCGGCCACCGGCTCCCGTTCCTCCGCCACCAGCCGCAACTCCCCGGCCCCCGGCTGCGTCCGCTGCTGCGGCACCCGGGCCGCCTCGGCCTGGGAGCCGGCCCCGGCACCGCCGCCGACCTCCTCCGGCACTCCGACCCGGAGCACCTGCGGCGGCAGCAACCGCCCCGCCCCCGATGCCACCGACGTCCGCAGGAAGCGCGACAGCGCCGACCACGGCTCGTCCTCCTGCCCGAGCGCGGCCCGCGCCTGGTCGGTCAGCCGGGAGGTCTCCTCCTCGGCTATCCGCCGTACCAGCACGTCCTTGCTCGGGAAGCGCCGGTACACGGTGCCGACCCCGACCCGCGCCCGCCGCGCCACGTCCTCCATCGGCGCGCCGTACCCCAGCTCGCCGAAGACCTCGCGCGCCGCACGCAGCACGTGCTCCAGATTGCGCTGTGCGTCCACCCGCAACGGCGTCGTACGCGGCCCGTCACCGCGTCCGTTGCCCGCCGTCGCGCTCACCGTTCCGCCACCGGCCGCCAGAGCGGATGCCGACGACCAATGCGTGTCCTGAATATGCATCTGTGTTCCCCCGGTTAACGACGTCTCCCCCCGGAGACTCCCCGTCATTGATAGCCGGAGCGAGCGGAACTGCGGCCGACCCATGACCGATCATGGACCGCGGGCCGGTGGACCGCCTGTCGCGGACCGTTCGGCCACATCCTCTGCACCCCGTCGACACACGAACATAGTTGAGAGGCTGTCAATTCAGAAGGGGGACGTTCCGCACGGTGCGCCCCCCGATCGGAGTACGGGTCGTTTACCTCCCGATTCGGTACCTTCGCGCCCCCCTGCCCGCCCCCGCTGACCTGGCCCCTTTCGTCCGGCCCGGGACGCGCGCCCGGCGCCGGGCAAAGCCGCCCGCCGGTCACACAAATTGCCGGGGCTGTGGACAAACAAGAGTCACGGGTGCGTCATGGGATGGTGAAGGAACGTGCGCGCATTCTCGTTGTCGGCGGCGGCTACGTCGGGATGTACACGGCCCTGAGGCTGCAGCGGAAGCTGAAGCGGGAGCTCAGGCAGGGTGAGGTCGACATCACTGTCGTCACCCCTGATCCCTATATGACGTACCAGCCGTTCCTTCCCGAAGCGGCCGCGGGTTCGATTTCCCCTCGTCATGTCGTCGTACCCCTGCGGCGCGTTCTGGACCGGTGCCATGTCGTCATCGGCGAGGTGACGGCCGTCGAACACGCCAAGCGCACCGCCGAAGTAGCCACCCTCGCCACCGCCGAGGAGCGAAAAGGCGCCACTTTCCTGGAGTACGACGAGCTGGTCCTCGCCCCCGGCTCGATCGCGCGCACCCTGCCCATCCCCGGTCTCGCCGAGCACGGCATCGGCTTCAAGACCGTCGAGGAGGCCATCGGCCTGCGCAACCACGTCATCGAGCAGATGGACATCGCCTCCTCCACCCGCGACCCGGCGATCCGCGACGCGGCCCTCACCTTCGTCTTCGTCGGCGGCGGCTACGCGGGCGTGGAAGCCCTCGGCGAACTGGAGGACATGGCCCGCTACACCGCGCGGTACTACCACAACATCCAGCCCGAGGACATGAAATGGATCCTCGTCGAGGCCACCGACCGGATCCTCCCCGAGGTCGGCCCCGAGCTGGGCCGCTACACCGTCACCGAACTGCGCCGCCGCAACATCCAGGTGCTGCTCGACACCCGCCTGGAGTCCTGCGCCGACCGCGTCGCCGTCCTCAGTGACGGTCAGCGCTTCCCGACCCGCACCCTCGTGTGGACGGCCGGCGTCAAACCGCACCCGCTGATCGAGGCCACCGACCTGCCGCGCACCCCGCGCGGGCGGCTGAAATGCAGCGCCGAACTGACGATCGACGGCGTCGACCACGCATGGGCCGCGGGCGACGCCGCCGCCGTCCCGGACGTCACCGCCGCCGAACCCGGCACCGAGATCGCCCCCAACGCCCAGCACGCGGTCCGCCAGGCCAGGGTCCTCGGCGACAACGTCGTCCACGCGCTGCGCGGCGAACCCCTCGACACGTACGCCCACAGATACGTCGGCTCGGTCGCCTCCCTCGGCTTCCACAAGGGCGTCGCCCAGGTCTACGGACGCAGGCTGAAGGGCTACCCTGCCTGGTTCATGCACCGCGTCTACCACTTGAGCAGGGTGCCCACCGTCAACCGCAAGGCCCGCGTCCTCGCCGAATGGACCCTCGCCGGGCTCTTCAAACGAGAGATCGTCTCGCTCGGGTCACTCGAACATCCCCGAGCGGAGTTCGAACTCGCGGCCGGTGGAAAGCCTCCACACAGTCCTTCCGACGACTCGAACGGGTCGTCCTGACGGAACTCAGGAACTCCACGGACCGCCCCGGCGTCTGACGGATGTCGTCGCCGACGGCCACCCTGCCAGACTGCCCCCCGACCGAGCACAAGGCTTCGCCCCACCTTCTCCCCAGAACTGCACCGGGGGACTTCCCCCGGACCCCGGCCGCTCCCCGAGCAGGCCGGAGACGACGACACGAGGCAAGGTTTCGTGAACTTCACGCGCTGGAGCGCCCGGCTCCCCGGAACGCAGCGCCGCGCCGCAGCGCGGACCGAGCACGCCGTCACCCCGGACCGACGGGGGGAAGGCTCCGTGCCCGCGGCCCGCGCCGAACAACTGACCGACGACTCGCCCTGTGTGCCCGCGGTCGACGAACTGCCCGCCCGTGGCGTCCTCGACCACGTCCCGGCCCTGGTCGCCCTCGTCCACGGCCCCGACCACCACATCGCGTACGTCAACGACGCCTATACGACGGCCTTCGGCGTACGTCTCCCGGGCACCCCCGCCCGCGAGGCACTGCCCGAACTCGCCGAACTGGGCCTCCTCCCCCTCCTCGACCAGGTCCTGCGCAGCGGCAAGCCCCGCACGCTCAAGTCCCGCAAGGCGCTCGACGGCCGCACCTACACCTTCACCTGCACCCCTGTCGCCGAGAACGGCGACCGCGACGGCGGCGTCCTCCTCTTCGCCACTGACGTCACCGACCACGCCGAGGCGGCAGAGCGACTGCGCGCGAGCGAACGCCGGCAACGCGAGACGGCCGTGACCCTGCAGCGCAGCCTGCTCCCGCAGGAGCTCGAACAACCCGACGACCTGCGCATCGCCGCCACCTACCAGCCCGGCGGCACCGAGGCCGCGGTCGGCGGCGACTGGTACGACGTCATCACCCTCGGCGGCGGCCGCACCGCCCTCGTCATCGGCGACGTGATGGGCCGCGGCGTCCGCGCGGCGGCCGTCATGGGCCAGCTCCGCACGGCGGTCCGCGCCTACGCCCGCCTGGACCTGCCCCCGCACGAGGTCCTCCAGCTCCTCGACGGCCTCGCCACCGAGATCGACCCCAACCAGATCGCCACCTGCGTCTACGCCGTCCACGACCCCAACGAGGGACGGCTGGTGTACGCCTCCGCCGGCCACCTCCCGATCCTGGTCCGCGACGAGAACGGCAGCGTGCTGAGCACCGAGGAACCGACCGGACCGCCGCTCGGCACCGGCGGCTGGGTCCACGCGTCCGCCTCGGTACCGCTGGGCCCCGGCTCCACGGCCGTCCTCTACACGGACGGCCTGGTCGAACGCCGTGACGAGGACCTGGACGAGGGCATCGCGGCGCTGGAGCGCGCGCTGGCGGGCGCCACCGGCTCTCCCCAGGTCATCTGCGACCGCCTGGTCCGCTCGGCCGGCGTCACGGCCGACCACGACGACGACGTCGCCGTCCTGGTCCTCCAGCATCCGGCCCGTACGGGCCCGGACAGCGAGCTGTTCCGCAACGCCGCACTGGAACTCCTCGGCGGCATCGAGGCGGCGCCACGCGCCCGTGCGTTCGCCTCCGGCGTGCTGACCAGCTGGCGCTTCCCCGCCGATCTCCATGACCTGGGCGTCCTCGCCACGAGCGAACTGGTCGCCAACTCCCTCCAGCACGGCACCCCGCCCATGCGGTTGCGGCTCCGCCGTACCGACCGCCGACTGATCATCGAGGTGACGGACGGCGACGACCACCTCCCGCGCCGGAGACGCGCGGAACCGGGCGACGAGTCGGGAAGAGGCATCGCGATCGTGGCGACGATCGCTTCGGGGTGGGGGTCACGGCGGACGCCCGGGGGCGGGAAGGCGGTGTGGTGCGAGTTCGTACTGCCGAAGGGGTAGCGACATAGGGGGTGCTGCCCCTGTGGTTCGGCTGCGGGTGAGTGGGGGCTGAACGCGCAGTTCCCCGCGCGCCTTACGGGGCTCGTTGTCCGCGGGCAGTCGTGCGGGCGGCACGGGTGGGCGCTGGGGGTACCCCCCTCTGGGGGAGGCATCCTGCCGGCGCCGGTAAGCGTCCCCACCCCTGCCCCCACTACGCGGACACGGACTCCGCAGCCGCGCCACCCCGCGCGACGATCCTGCTCCTCGCGGCGTGCCAAGGCCGGTCCTGCGCATCCGTCAGCCGCTTCCCCAGCCGCACCGCCAGGACACTGATCCCCAGCGAGAACAGCAGGAACGTCACGACGTACGGCGCGGGCAGCGAGGCCGCCAGCGGCCCGCCCACCGCCGGCCCGACCGCCAGCGCCAACTGCTTGACCAGGGCGAACGCCGAGTTGTACTGGCCGGCCATCCCCTCCGGCGCCAGGTCGGCCACCAGCGGAGCCACGGTCGGCGACAGCATCGCCTCACCCAGCCCGAACAGCGCGTACGTCGACACGAACGCGGCCGTCGCCATCTCCTGGCTGCCATGCCCCAGCCCCGCGTACCCGGCCGTGACCCATGCCACGGCCCAGATAAGGCCGACCCCGGCGATCACCCGCGACCGCCGCCGACGCTCCACGAACCTGAGCACGGCGAACTGCGCGACGACGATCATCAGGGTGTTCGCGGCCAGCGCGCTGCCCAGAGCGGACGTGGATATCCCCGCCGCCTCGACGCCGTAGGCGCTGAGCCCGGACTCGAACTGTCCGTAGCACGCGAAGAACAGCACAAAGCCGAGCACGGACAGCTGCACCATCGCCCGGTTCCCGAGCAGCTGCTTCCAGCTGCCCTTCGCGGACGACGAGGCCGGCGTGTCCGTGATCCGCGGTGAGTGCGGCACCCGCACCGTCGCCATGACGACCGCCAGCAGCAGGAACATCGCCGCCTCGATCGCGAAGAGCAGGGTGAAGGAGGACACCCTGGTCGTGTCGACCAGGTGGCCGCCGATGAGGCCACCGACCCCCAGCCCCAGGTTCTGCAGGAAGAACTGGGTCGCGAAGGCCCGGGACCGGGTCTCCGCCGTCGAGCAGTCCACGATCATCGTCGCGAGCGACGGCTGCATCACGGCCTGGCCGGCGCCCAGCAGCGCCGCCGCGGCCAGCACGGACGGGCCGCTCCCCGCCAGCCCCAGGCTCAGCGCCCCGATCGCGGCCGTCACCAGGGCGGTGAGAAGGACCGGCAGTGGGCCGCGCCGCACGATCGCCCGGCCGGCGAACGGCAGCACTATCAGCGCGGCCACGGCGAAGACGGCGAGCACGAACCCCGCCGTCATGGCACCGAGCCCCCGCACCTGCGCCACGTAGACGTACAGGTAGGGGACGGTGAAGCCGAGCCCGAACGCGCTGAGTGCGTTGCCCACGTGGATCCGGCGCATCGCTGCGCCCATCGCCCTGGTCACGTTCACCTCTCTCAGGTCGTTAAGTCAGCGGACTACTGAAGCCTGAAGACTTAGAAGCTAAAGTTCGAAGCTAAAGAGTACATCGCGAAGGACTTCAACGCCAAGCGTGTCCATGCGATACTTCGGCCATGGCCGACTCCACCGGCGCCGGCGAGCCGACACTCGACGAACAGATCGCCGCCTACCAGCGCGAATTCCAGGACCTCGACCCCCAGGTCGAGAAGATCGTCTCGGCGCTGTCCCGGCTCAACCGCCGCATGAACGTCGCCTACGGCCGCCAGACCGGCGCCCTCGGCATCAGCAACGCGGAGTGGGAGGTCCTCAAGGCCCTCGTCCTCTCCGGGGTCCCCTACCGCATGGGCCCCAGCGAACTGGCCAAGCGCCTCGGCCTCACACCCGCCGCGATGACCCATCGCATCGACCGGATGGTCGCCGAGGGGCTCGTCACCCGGGAGAGGGACGAGTCCAACCGCGTTCGGGTGATCGTCGAGCTGACCCCCGAGGGACGCGAGAAGTGGCTGGAGGCCATGCGCCTCGCCTCCGGCTTCGAGGAGGATCTGCTCCAGGACCTCTCCCCGGCGGAGCGGCTGGTGCTCGGCGAGGTCCTCACCAGGCTGCTGCGCCGTGTCGAGCACGCCCAGCCCGACGCCGGCGGCCGGCTCACTGACCTGGACTGACGTCGGGGCGTGCGGGCCACGGAAAAGATCTTGACAGGGGGTGCTTGACACCCCCTTGCCCGACCCGTAATGTTCTTCGGGTTGCCGCGGAGCCGTAACGGTTCTGCGACAGCACCTCCGCCGCATGAGCGGCACTCCAAACCACCAGCACGATCTCCCGGCCGGGTTGATTTCGGCGTGCCCGAATTCAATTCGATTTCGGGACTCAGTGGTGCTCGGTCGGACCGCAAGGCCCGATTGGGAATCGCGGAGCGGATCCGCTAGGGTTTGGGACGTCGGAACGGCCCAACGGCCGGGAAGGCAACTCCCGCTGACTGGGAATCAGACACCGAGCAGGATCTGGTAGAGTCGGAGCCGCCGGAAAGGGAAACGCGAGAGCGGGAACCTGGAAAGCACCGAGGAAATCGGGTCGAGAAAAGATCTGATAGAGTCGGAAACGCAAGACCGAAGGGAAGCCCGGAGGAAAGCCCGAGAGGGTGAGTACAAAGGAAGCGACCGTTCCTTGAGAACTCAACAGCGTGCCAAAAGTCAACGCCAGATATGTTGATACCCCGTCCGTCGGACACTGTCCGATGGTCGAGGTTCCTTTGAAGAAAAATACAGCGAGGACGCTGTGAACGGTCGGATTATTCCTCCGGCCTGTTCCGCTCCCGTGAGAAGCATTCACGGAGAGTTTGATCCTGGCTCAGGACGAACGCTGGCGGCGTGCTTAACACATGCAAGTCGAACGATGAACCACTTCGGTGGGGATTAGTGGCGAACGGGTGAGTAACACGTGGGCAATCTGCCCTGCACTCTGGGACAAGCCCTGGAAACGGGGTCTAATACCGGATATGAGCCTGGGAGGCATCTCCCGGGTTGTAAAGCTCCGGCGGTGCAGGATGAGCCCGCGGCCTATCAGCTTGTTGGTGAGGTAGTGGCTCACCAAGGCGACGACGGGTAGCCGGCCTGAGAGGGCGACCGGCCACACTGGGACTGAGACACGGCCCAGACTCCTACGGGAGGCAGCAGTGGGGAATATTGCACAATGGGCGAAAGCCTGATGCAGCGACGCCGCGTGAGGGATGACGGCCTTCGGGTTGTAAACCTCTTTCAGCAGGGAAGAAGCGAAAGTGACGGTACCTGCAGAAGAAGCGCCGGCTAACTACGTGCCAGCAGCCGCGGTAATACGTAGGGCGCAAGCGTTGTCCGGAATTATTGGGCGTAAAGAGCTCGTAGGCGGCTTGTCACGTCGATTGTGAAAGCCCGAGGCTTAACCTCGGGTCTGCAGTCGATACGGGCTAGCTAGAGTGTGGTAGGGGAGATCGGAATTCCTGGTGTAGCGGTGAAATGCGCAGATATCAGGAGGAACACCGGTGGCGAAGGCGGATCTCTGGGCCATTACTGACGCTGAGGAGCGAAAGCGTGGGGAGCGAACAGGATTAGATACCCTGGTAGTCCACGCCGTAAACGGTGGGAACTAGGTGTTGGCGACATTCCACGTCGTCGGTGCCGCAGCTAACGCATTAAGTTCCCCGCCTGGGGAGTACGGCCGCAAGGCTAAAACTCAAAGGAATTGACGGGGGCCCGCACAAGCGGCGGAGCATGTGGCTTAATTCGACGCAACGCGAAGAACCTTACCAAGGCTTGACATACACCGGAAACGTTCAGAGATGGGCGCCCCCTTGTGGTCGGTGTACAGGTGGTGCATGGCTGTCGTCAGCTCGTGTCGTGAGATGTTGGGTTAAGTCCCGCAACGAGCGCAACCCTTGTCCCGTGTTGCCAGCAGGCCCTTGTGGTGCTGGGGACTCACGGGAGACCGCCGGGGTCAACTCGGAGGAAGGTGGGGACGACGTCAAGTCATCATGCCCCTTATGTCTTGGGCTGCACACGTGCTACAATGGCCGGTACAATGAGCTGCGATACCGTGAGGTGGAGCGAATCTCAAAAAGCCGGTCTCAGTTCGGATTGGGGTCTGCAACTCGACCCCATGAAGTCGGAGTCGCTAGTAATCGCAGATCAGCATTGCTGCGGTGAATACGTTCCCGGGCCTTGTACACACCGCCCGTCACGTCACGAAAGTCGGTAACACCCGAAGCCGGTGGCCCAACCCCTTGTGGGAGGGAGCTGTCGAAGGTGGGACTGGCGATTGGGACGAAGTCGTAACAAGGTAGCCGTACCGGAAGGTGCGGCTGGATCACCTCCTTTCTAAGGAGCATCTAGCTGCCGTAAGGCAGTCAGAGCCACTACGTCGGCAAACGTCCGACGGTGGTCAGCTCGTGGGTGGAACGTTGACTACTCGGCACGGTAACTTTGATGGATCACCAGTACTGCTTCGGCGTGGAACGTGAGTCTGGATGAGGAACGTGTCGGGCACGCTGTTGGGTGTCTGAGGGAATGAATTCCCTCGATGCCGGCCCCAGTGAACTCCGGTTTCTTCCGGGGGTGATGGGTGGCTGGTCGTTGTTTGAGAACTGCACAGTGGACGCGAGCATCTGTGGCCAAGTTTTTAAGGGCGCACGGTGGATGCCTTGGCACCAGGAACCGATGAAGGACGTGGGAGGCCACGATAGTCCCCGGGGAGTCGTCAACCAGGCTTTGATCCGGGGGTTTCCGAATGGGGAAACCCGGCAGTCGTCATGGGCTGTCACCCGCTGCTGAACACATAGGCAGTGTGGAGGGAACGAGGGGAAGTGAAACATCTCAGTACCCTCAGGAAGAGAAAACAACCGTGATTCCGGGAGTAGTGGCGAGCGAAACCGGATGAGGCCAAACCGTATGCGTGTGAGACCCGGCAGGGGTTGCGTATACGGGGTTGTGGGATCTCTCTTCTGTCGTCTGCCGGCGGCAGGGCGAGTCAGAAACCGTTGATGTAGGCGAAGGACATGCGAAAGGTCCGGCGTAGAGGGTAAGACCCCCGTAGCTGAAATATCAACGGCTCGTTTGAGAGACACCCAAGTAGCACGGGGCCCGAGAAATCCCGTGTGAATCTGGCGGGACCACCCGCTAAGCCTAAATATTCCCTGGTGACCGATAGCGGATAGTACCGTGAGGGAATGGTGAAAAGTACCCCGGGAGGGGAGTGAAATAGTACCTGAAACCGTGTGCCTACAAGCCGTGGGAGCATCCTTGTGGTGTGACTGCGTGCCTTTTGAAGAATGAGCCTGCGAGTTTGCGGTGTGTTGCGAGGTTAACCCGTGTGGGGTAGCCGTAGCGAAAGCGAGTCCGAACAGGGCGTTTCAGTAGCACGCTCAAGACCCGAAGCGGAGTGATCTAGCCATGGGCAGGTTGAAGCGGAGGTAAGACTTCGTGGAGGACCGAACCCACCAGGGTTGAAAACCTGGGGGATGACCTGTGGTTAGGGGTGAAAGGCCAATCAAACTCCGTGATAGCTGGTTCTCCCCGAAATGCATTTAGGTGCAGCGTCGTGTGTTTCTTGCCGGAGGTAGAGCACTGGATAGGCGATGGGCCCTACCGGGTTACTGACCTTAGCCAAACTCCGAATGCCGGTAAGTGAGAGCGCGGCAGTGAGACTGTGGGGGATAAGCTCCATGGTCGAGAGGGAAACAGCCCAGAGCATCGACTAAGGCCCCTAAGCGTACGCTAAGTGGGAAAGGATGTGGAGTCGCACAGACAACCAGGAGGTTGGCTTAGAAGCAGCCACCCTTGAAAGAGTGCGTAATAGCTCACTGGTCTAGTGATTCCGCGCCGACAATGTAGCGGGGCTCAAGCGTACCGCCGAAGTCGTGTCATTCGTACAATAGGGCCAACGCCTGTACGGATGGGTAGGGGAGCGTCGTCTGCCGGGTGAAGCAGCCGCGTAAGCGAGTTGTGGACGGTTGACGAGTGAGAATGCAGGCATGAGTAGCGATTCACACGTGGGAAACGTGTGCGCCGATTGACTAAGGGTTCCTGGGTCAAGCTGATCTGCCCAGGGTAAGTCGGGACCTAAGGCGAGGCCGACAGGCGTAGTCGATGGATAACCGGTTGATATTCCGGTACCCGCTGTGAAGCGTCAAACATCGAACCCATTAATGCTAAGGCCGTGAAGCCGCCCTGATCTCTTCGGAGTTGAGGGGAGTGGTGGAGCCGCTGACCCAAGGTGGTAGTAGGTGAGTGATGGGGTGACGCAGGAAGGTAGTCCAGCCCGGGCGGTGGTTGTCCCGGGGTAAGGGTGTAGGCCGTGCGGTAGGTAAATCCGTCGCACATCAAGGCTGAGACCTGATGCCGAGCCGATTGTGGTGAAGTGGATGATCCTATGCTGTCGAGAAAAGCCTCTAGCGAGTTTCATGGCGGCCCGTACCCTAAACCGACTCAGGTGGTCAGGTAGAGAATACCGAGGCGTTCGGGTGAACTATGGTTAAGGAACTCGGCAAAATGCCCCCGTAACTTCGGGAGAAGGGGGGCCACACCTGGTGAGGGAATTTACTTCCTGAGCTGGGGGTGGCCGCAGAGACCAGCGAGAAGCGACTGTTTACTAAAAACACAGGTCCGTGCGAAGCCGTAAGGCGATGTATACGGACTGACGCCTGCCCGGTGCTGGAACGTTAAGGGGACCGGTTAGCTCCATTTCGGTGGGGCGAAGCTGAGAACTTAAGCGCCAGTAAACGGCGGTGGTAACTATAACCATCCTAAGGTAGCGAAATTCCTTGTCGGGTAAGTTCCGACCTGCACGAATGGCGTAACGACTTCTCGACTGTCTCAACCATAGGCCCGGTGAAATTGCACTACGAGTAAAGATGCTCGTTTCGCGCAGCAGGACGGAAAGACCCCGGGACCTTTACTACAGTTTGATATTGGTGTTCGGTTCGGCTTGTGTAGGATAGCTGGGAGACTTTGAAACGCGGACGCCAGTTCGTGTGGAGTCGTCGTTGAAATACCAGTCTGGTCGTGCTGGATGTCTAACCTGGGTCCGTGATCCGGATCAGGGACAGTGTCTGATGGGTAGTTTAACTGGGGCGGTTGCCTCCTAAAGAGTAACGGAGGCGCCCAAAGGTTCCCTCAGCCTGGTTGGCAATCAGGTGTTGAGTGTAAGTGCACAAGGGAGCTTGACTGTGAGACCGACGGGTCGAGCAGGGACGAAAGTCGGGACTAGTGATCCGGCGGTGGCTTGTGGAAGCGCCGTCGCTCAACGGATAAAAGGTACCCCGGGGATAACAGGCTGATCTTCCCCAAGAGTCCATATCGACGGGATGGTTTGGCACCTCGATGTCGGCTCGTCGCATCCTGGGGCTGGAGTCGGTCCCAAGGGTTGGGCTGTTCGCCCATTAAAGCGGTACGCGAGCTGGGTTTAGAACGTCGTGAGACAGTTCGGTCCCTATCCGCTGTGCGCGTAGGAGTCTTGAGAAGGGCTGTCCCTAGTACGAGAGGACCGGGACGGACGAACCTCTGGTGTGCCAGTTGTTCTGCCAAGGGCATGGCTGGTTGGCTACGTTCGGGAGGGATAACCGCTGAAAGCATCTAAGCGGGAAGCCTGCTTCGAGATGAGGACTCCCACCCACTTGATGGGGTAAGGCTCCCAGTAGACGACTGGGTTGATAGGCCGGATCTGGAAGCCAGGTAACTGGTGGAGGTGACCGGTACTAATAGGCCGAGGGCTTGTCCTCAGTTGCTCGCGTCCACTGTGTTGGTTCTGAAACCACGAACAGCCCCATGCCCCGTTTTTCCGGGGTGTGGTGCGGCTGAGAGTTTCATAGTGTTTCGGTGGTCATAGCGTGAGGGAAACGCCCGGTTACATTCCGAACCCGGAAGCTAAGCCTTACAGCGCCGATGGTACTGCAGGGGGGACCCTGTGGGAGAGTAGGACGCCGCCGAACAAATATTGAGAAAGGCCCACGCCGACACGGCATGGGCCTTTCTGCGTTTTCAGAACGGTGGAGAAGGGCCGCTCAGAAAGTGATGTCCGTGGTCTCGACTGTGCCGCCCTTTCGGCCCGGGGCCTCCTGCCAGCTCCAGTAGAGGTTCGTGTGCGAGACGACCTGTTCCGGAGCCGGCGCGCCGTACGCGGTGAGGTCCTCCGTGGTGTGGGCGTCGGCGACCAGGGTGGCGTCGTAGCCACGGACCATCGCGCCGTGCAGCGTGGAGCGGATGCAGGCGTCGGTCTGGGCGCCGGTGACGACCACGCGGCCCACGCCGTGTTCGGCGAGCACGGACTCCAGCTCGGTCTCCTCGAAGGAGTCTCCGTAGCGCTTGTGGATGAGGGGCTCGGTCGCTTCGCGGATCAGCTCCGGTACGTACCGCCAGGGGGCGCTGTCGGGCTTCAGCTCGTCGCTGGAGTGCTGGATCCAGACGACAGGGACCGCCTCGGAACGGGCCTTGGCGAGCAGGGTGTTGATATTGGCGATGACCTCGTCGCGATTGTGGGAGCCGTCCACCACCCCGTTCTGCACGTCCACGATCAGCAGGGCGGTGTTCGGCCGGTTCGGCAGAGTTGTCATGGCGCCCACCGTAGACGGCGGCACTGACAAAACGGGGTGAGTGCGGTGGCTGCCCCGTACTAGCGTGGCCGCATGAGTGCTACGACCAGCGGTGACTACGTGATCCGGGCGATACGGGCCGACGAGTGGGAGGCCGTCAAGCGGTTGCGGCTCGCCGCTTTGCGGGACCCTTTGGCGGACATCGCGTTCCTGGAGACCTATGACGAGGCCCTGGGACGGCCGGACTCGTTCTACCAGGACCGGGCGGCGGGTTCCGCCGCGGAGCCGAGTGGTGCACGGCAGTTCATCGCGGAGGCGGCGGACGGGGAGTGGGCCGGGACCGTGACCGTGCTGATCGAGGAGGCCGGGACGACGGACTGGGCCGGGTTCCCGGTCGAGCGCCGGCAGGGGCATCTCGTGGGGGTGTTCGTACGGCCCGAGCACCGGGGGAGCGGGCTGGTCAAGGCGTTGTTCGACGCCGGGGTGGAGTGGGCGCGGCAGCGGGGCGCGGAGCGGGTGCGGCTGCTGGTGCACGCGGACAATCCGCGGGCCCAGGGCGCCTACCGCAAGGCGGGGTTCGTGCCGAGCGGGGTGCTCGTGCCGTTCTTCAAGGACGAGGCGGAGACCGAGGTCGAGTTCGTTCTGGAGTGGCCGGAGCGGCCCTAGACCGGCAGTTCCCGGTGCGGCCAGCGGGAGCGGGCCTGTTCGTGGGAGCGGAGCAGGGCGAGGGTCGGCAGGCCCTGGTCGGTGCCGGCGGCCAGGAGGTCGGGGAGCTGGGGGAGCGGGGCCACGGCCGCCACGTCGTCCAGGACCAGGGTCAGTGGTGGGTCGAGCCGACCGGAGGATGACCGTTCGGCCATGCGCCGGCCGTGCTCGACCACGCTGGAGACGAGGGCCGTCAGGAGGGGCATCGCGCCCGGGTTGGTCCTGGGGTCCTCGATGGATTCACCGACCACATAAAGCGTGCCCCCTTCGGCGATGAAGGAATCCAGGACGAGGGCATCGGATCGGTTGGGTGTGCAGGCCTCGCGGATGTTGACCGTGAAGAGGGCGGCGAGCGCCCGTGCCGTCAACTCCTGTGCGATGTCCCGGCGTTCGGGGTGGGAGGTGAGAGCGGCTTCCAGCTCGCCGGCGGCGCCTGGGGCGGCCTTCGGGTGGGTGCGGAGGGTTCGTACGGCGTCCTGGACGCCGATGCCCTGTGCCCAGCGGTGGACGTGGCGGACCGTGCGGTTCTCCAGCGCGGCGGCGTGCAGATAGCTGCGCAGGAGGGTCTCCGCCGTGTCCGTGACCGCCTGGTCGATCTTCGCGGTGGGCTTGACCGGGGTGAGGAGGGCCTGGGCGCGCAGGATCGCGGTGTGCCTGTCCTCGCAGTGGGCGGTGGGGGACCAGTGGAAGCGGTCGGGGGTGTCGCAGAGGTGGTTCGGGTCGTAGAGGAGGGCGGGGCCGAGTTTGGCTCTGGCGTCCTTCGTCTCCGACCAGAGGGTGGCGTTCGAGGTGACGACGAGGGCGGGTCCGAGCGCGTCCTGGACCGCCTGGATCGCGGTGGCCTGCCGGGCTTCCCGCGGTGCGAGGTGGATCCTGCTCCAGAGGCGGGTGTCCTGCGAGGTCTGTCCCACAAGAGTGGGCGCTACGACCGGGGGTTCAACGACCGGGGGTTCCACGACGGGTTGTCCGACGACGGCCGTCGGGATCGTCGGCACCATCGGGCGAACCGTCTCCTGGACCGTGTTCGGCTCGAAGCGTGGCTCCGGCACCGCGGCCGCCCGTCTGTGCTCTGCCGTCCCCGCCGTCCCCGCCGTCCCCGCCGTCTGCGCCCGTCTTCTCCGCCGCCCGGCCCGCCAGCGGGCCACCGTCCCCAGCACGAAGACGGTGAGGACGACCAGGAACATCAGCTGGCCGATGAACAGGCCCCAGAACAGCCCCCAGCCCGCCAGCTGACCCGCCGGTGTGTCCGGCCAGGCGCCCGTGATGTCGTGCGGGGCGCCGATGAGATGGCGCATCGCGAGCGGGGTGTGGGAGAGGCTGACCGTCGACGGCCAGCTGCCGCGGGCGAACCAGGCCGCCAGACCCGTCGCCGTCCACACCAGGAACGTGATGCCGAGCAGGAACCCGAGTATGCCGATCAGCAGGCCGTCGGGAATCCCGCCGCCCTGCTGTTCGCGCTCCTGCCGAGGGTCCGGTCTCACGAACGGTCCTCCCTACGCCACCGTCGATTCGGAGTCGCCGAGGTGCTGCTCCACGAAGGCCGCCGCCCGTTGCTCCGCCTCCAGTTCGGCGGCGACCAGGGCGTCGTCCGCGGTCTGGAGGTCGCTGGACGACTCGGTCATCGCGCGGTCCGTGAAGACGAGAGGGCGTTCCGTCTCGGTGACCAGGTGTTTGACCACCTGGACGTTGCCGTTGACGTCCCAGACGGCGATGCCGGGGGTGAGGGTCGGGATGATCTCGACCGCCCAGCGGGGCAGGCCGAGCACCCGGCCGGTGGCCCGGGCCTCGTCCGCCTTCTGGGCGTAGACGGTCCGGGTCGACGCCATCTTCAGGATCGCCGCCGCCTCCTTCGCCGCCGCGCCGTCCACGACGTCGGAGAGGTGGTGCACCACGGCCACGAACGACAGGCCGAGCCGTCGGCCGAACTTCAGCAGCCGCTGGAACAGCTGGGCCACGAACGGGCTGGCGATGATGTGCCAGGCCTCTTCCACCAGGAAGATGCGCTTCTTGCGGTCGGGGCGGATCCAGGTGTGCTCCAGCCACACGCCGACGATCGCCATCAGGATCGGCATGGCGATGGAGTTGCGGTCGATGTGGGAGAGGTCGAAGACGATGAGCGGGGCGTCGAGGTCGATGCCGACCGTGGTCGGGCCGTCGAACATGCCGCGCAGGTCACCGTCGACGAGGCGGTCCAGGACCAGGGCGACGTCCAGGCCCCAGGCCCGTACGTCGTCTATGGCGACGTTCATCGCCTCGGCGGACTCCGGTTCGGGGTGCCGTAGCTGCTCGACGATGTCCGTCAGGACGGGTTGGCGGTCGAGGATCGTCTCGTTGACGTAGGAGTGGGCGACCTTGAGCGCGAAGCCGGAGCGTTCGTCGAGGCCGTGGCCCATCGCGACCTCGATGATGGTGCGCAGAAGTGCCAGCTGGCCGGTGGTGGTGATGGCCGGGTCCAGCGGGTTGAGGCGGATGCCGTGGTCCAGGGCCGCCATCGGGTCGAGCCGGATCGGCGTTATCCCCAGCTCTTCCGCGATGAGGTTCCACTCGCCGACGCCGTCCTCGCCCTGGGCGTCCAGGACGACGACCTGGCGGTCGCGGAAGCGCAGTTGGCGCAGGACGTAGGTCTTCTCCAGGGCCGACTTGCCGTTGCCTGACTCGCCGAGGACGAGCCAGTGCGGGGCGGGGAGCTGTTGGCCGTAGAGCTGGAAGGGGTCGTAGATGTAGCCCTTGCCGGAGTACACCTCGCGGCCGATGATCACGCCCGAGTCGCCCAGGCCGGGGGCGGCCGTGGGGAGGTAGACCGCCTGGGCCTGGCCGGTGGAGGTGCGGACCGGGGAGCGGGTCGTCTCGACCTTCCCGAAGAGGAAGGACGTGAAGGCTTCGGTGAGGACGGACAGCGGGTCCCTCATCAGCGCATCAGCCTCTACCTTCGGATTCCGGTGGCGAAGGGAAGTGTGTTCACGAAGGCGCGGTGGTGCTCGCGGTCGCACCACTCCAGCTTCAGGTACGACTTTCCGGCGGACGCCCTTATCGTGCGCTTGTCGCGGTTGAGGGCCTCCGGGGTACGGGAGGAGACGGTGATGTAGCCGACCAGGTTGACGCCGGCCGCGCCGCTGGCCAGGTCCTCGCCGCGCTGGTCGAGGCGGGTGTGGGCGGCGATGTCGCGAGGGTCGACGGTCCGGTTCATCTTGGCGGCGCGGGACGCCTCCGCCTCGTCGTTGGTCTTCTCCGTGAGCATGCGCTCGATGGCGACCTCGGTGGGTTCGAGGTCCATGGTGACCGCCACCGTGCGGATGACGTCCGGGGTGTGGACCAGCAGCGGGGCCAGGAAGTTGACGCCGACCGGGGTCATCGGCCACTCCTTCACCCAGGCCGTGGCGTGGCACCAGGGCGCGCGGGTGGAGGACTCGCGGGTCTTCGCCTGGAGGTACGTCGGCTCCATGGCGTCCAGTTCGGCCGGCCAGGCGTTGCGCTGGGTCATCGCCTGGATGTGGTCGATGGGGTGGTCCGGGTCGTACATGGAGTGGATGAGGGAGGCGAGGCGGCCCTGGCCGAGGGGCTGGCGGACGCGGATGTCCGCCTCCTGGAGGCGGGAGCAGATGTCGGTGAGCTCGCGGGCCATGACGACCGCGAGACCGGCGTCGCGGTCCAGTTTGCGACCGGCCTGGGGGCGGGCCGCGCGGGCCATCACCTGGGCCTCGGCGGCCAGTTCGCGGGAGTAGTGCATGCACGCGACGAGGTAGGCGCGGTGCTGCTCGCTGCTGGTGGAGACCATGGACTGGAGCTGGTCGTAGGAGTGGGACAGCCAGTCTGGGGCCTTGTCGTCGCCGCGCTGGGCGACGTCCTTGGCGTGGGCGTCGGGGTCCGCGGGGAGGGTGCGGGCGAGCATCTGGAGGCGGGTGACGAAACCGTCGCCGTTGGCCACGTGCTTGAGGAGGGTGCCGAAGCGGTCGACGAGGGCTTCCTGGTCCTCGGAGTCGCGCAGGCCGACGCCGGGGCCTTCGATCTCGATGGCCGCTGTCACCGTCTTGCGGTCCGCGTGCAGGAGCACGGCGATCTCGTCGGGGCCGAAGGGTGCGGCGAGCCAGGTGATGCGGCCGATGCCGGGCGGGGGGCCGACCTCGACCTCGCGGCCGTCGAGGCGGGTGCCGGCCTCGGCCGCGGTGGAGCGGTAGGCGGTGCCGTTGCGCAGGTTCCGCTTGTAACTGCGGTTGATCTCGAACCACTTGTAGAACGTGCGGCGTTTGTACGGCACGTAGACCGCGGCCAGTGCGATCAGCGGGAAGCCCATGAGCAGCACGATCCTGAGGGAGAGGACCGGGACGAGGAGCCCGCACATCATGCCGAGGAACGCGCCCACGATGATGAGCGCGATCTCGCCGGACTCACGGTTCCTGCCGATGATCGCGTTCGGCCGGGCACGGCCGATGAGATACGTACGGCGGGGCGTGATCGGATGGGACAGGTGGGACTCTGTCGTCAACGCCCTTCACCTCCCGAGCTGTTGTTGCGGGTGTTGCTGGCGTGCGGGGTGTTCGCCGGACTGGGCGCGCGGGGTGCGGGTGCGGCGGAGGGGACAGTTCCGCCGCCACCACCGTTCGAGGTGCGCGTGCTGTGCGCGGCGACGCCGCCCGAGACGGGGTTGGACGGGCGGGCACCGGAGGAGCCGGAACCGCCGCCGCCCCCGCCGCCGTTGTTGTCGGCGCGGGCGCTGTGGGTTCTGATGCCCTGGGCGACGAGGTTGGCGGGGCTGCTGATGACGGCGGCGGCCTTGCCTTCGGCGCCCTGCATGATGCGGTTGCTGCGGCCGGCCGCGATCTCGTCGCCGAAGCCCGGGACGAAGCGGTAGATCATCGCGCTGGCGAAGATGGCGAGCAGGATGATGGCGAGGCCGGAGACGACGGCGGAGAAGGAGTCGGGGCCGCCGTCGGAGGACAGGGCGCCGGCGAGGCCGAGCACTATCACGATGACCGGTTTGACGAGGATGACGGCGATCATGATGCCGGCCCAGCGGCGGACGTGGCCCCAGAGGTTCTTGTCGACGAGGCCGGCGTAGACGACGGTGCCGAGGAGGGCGCCGACGTAGAGCAGGGCGGCCCTGATGACGAGCTCCAGCCAGAGGACGCCGGCGGCGAGGATGCTGACCAGGGAGACGACGATCAGCATGATGGGGCCGCCGCCGATGTCGCTGCCCTTGCTGAGGGCGCCGGAGAAGGTGCCGAAGAACGTGTCGGTCTGGTTGCCGGTGGTCTTGGCGAGGACGTCGGTGACGCCGTCGGTGGCCGAGACCACCGTGTAGAGGATCAGCGGGGTGAAGGCGGAGGCCAGGACGGTGAGCCAGAGGAACCCGATGGCCTCGGAGATGGCGGTGGTCAGGGGGACCCCGCGCACCGCCCGCTTGGCCACGGCCAGCAGCCACAGAAGGAGGGTGAGGATCGTCGACGCGGCGAAGACCACGGCGTACTGCTGGAGGAACTTCTCGTTCGTGAAGTCGACGTTGGCGGTCTCCTTGACGGCGCCGCTGAGCTTGTCGATGGTCCACGAGGCGGCTTTGGCACAGCCCTGGCCGAGGGAGGTGAGGGGGTCGAGGGTGGAGGTGAGGGGGTCGGTGGTGGAGCCGCCGCCGCTGCTGCCGCCGGAGCCGCTCTCGCAGAGCTGCAGGGAGGGGCCGGTCATGCCCGCGCAGTTGTTGCTGCTCGCCGTGGCGGACGGGCTCGCGGAGGGGGAGGCGCTCGGCGACGGGTCGGCGAAGGCGCGGGTGGCCAGGAGGACGGCGGAGGCCTGCACGGAGGCCACCAGGCCGGTCAGCTTGAGCACGTGGTGCTGGCTAGCGGGCATAGGTGAACCCTCCGAATTCCTGGACCGCCTTGCTGATCTCGTCGGACCCGGACACGGGATTGTCCCCGTTGACCGGGGTGGGGCCGGTCTTCTGGCTGGATTCCAGGACCTTCCAGTCGCCCTCGCTCCAGCTCAGCTTCATGGTGACGGTGAACCAGTTGCTGGTGACGGGGTTGGTGGAGGTCTGGCTCGCCATGCCGAACAGGCCGTTGCACCAGACCTCGACGGTGGCGGCGCTGTCGCTGTACGACGTGACCGTGGTGCCGGCCGGCAGGGTGCGGCTGACGAAGGTGCTGCCCTTGGGGGCCGTACCGTCGGCGTTGAGGCCGGCCTTCTTCAGGAAGTCGGCCGAGTAGTCGGTGTCGAAGCCCGACTGCATGCTGTTCATGACGCTGGAGTCGGCGACGGTCTGCACGATCGCGTGCCGGGTGGCCGTGGTGAACATGCCGTCGGAGCCCAGCGCCGTCGCGTAGTTGGCGGCCGCGCTCTGCGCTCCCTGCTCGCTGTGTGCGAAGCCCGTCGGGATGCCCTGGCTCTTGGTCTCCACCGGCTTCGTTCCGCTGGCCGCGGTCGAGGACGTCACCGGCCGGCTGCCGTTCGTGGTGCTGCCGGTGTCGGTGTCGTTCGAGGAGCCGTCGTTGCCGCCTCTGTTCGCGAAGGCGATCGCTGCGATCAGGAGGACGACCACGCTGACGACCGTGACCAGGCTCCGGGAGGAGGACCGGCCGCCGCGGCGGGCGGCGCCGCCGTACGGGTCGCCCTCGGGCAGGCGGGTGCGGGTGTGGCCGGTCTCCGGGTAGCCGGGCTCGTCTCCGATGCTCATGCCGGGTGCTCCCCCTCCACGTCGTACCAGAACGCGTAGCAGTACGACGGTAGCCGTGCTGGTTCCCGCGCGGGCGCGGTGTGGTGACTCGACATCAGGGAAACGCAACCTCGGAGCGGGGGAAAGGGAGGTGCAAGTCGGCTAGACGGCCATGCCGTACACGATGGTGAACAGGGTGCCGAGTGAGCCGATGATGAAGACTCCGGTCAGGCCGGCGATGATGAGGCCCTTGCCTTGTTCGGCGCTGAAGGTGTCGCGGAGGGCGGTGGCGCCGATGCGCTGTTTGGCGGCGCCCCAGACGGCGATGCCGAGGCAGATGAGGATGGCGACGGCCATGACCACCTGGATCATCGTCTTCGCCTCGTTGCCCAGGCTGCCGAAAGGCCCCCAGTCCGGAGCGATTCCGCCGATGATGGTGTTGATGTCTCCCTTGTCGGCCGCAAGGAACATGTAAGTCACCGCCCCTGGTGGGTAGTTCTGTCCGCCTCTGCCGAGTGCAGAGGTCACGCATCATTGTCGCCGACAACGTCGCCGGAGTATGTCGACTTGACGTCATTGATTGGCGGGTTTCGTACGAAGGTATCGTACGGTCACTCTGTGTATCACGGCAGGTCACGCCGGGCAATGAGGACTGGGCGGAACCTGTGGTGTGGTTCCGTCGTTGACCCTCTTCACGGCCTGGCGGGGGTTTTGACGGCCAGTCGGGTGAATAGCCACCGTCCCGATGTTCTCATGACGAACGGGCCGCGGCTGGTTGCCGCGACCCGTGAGAGGCAGGAGCCGGACTAGTTGGCGAAGGCGCTGATGCCCTCGGGGGTGCCCCAGCCGGTCGGGCCGTCGTAGCCGGTGGTGGCGGTGCAGTAGTACGAGACGGAGCAGGTGCCGTTGTTGCCGCTCGTCACGTCGTTGAGGGACGAGGTGCCCGCGTAGTCGTACGGGTACTGGGCGGGGTAGGTGCCGCTGGCCGGGGTGCCGGCGAGCGCGTAGACGCCGGCGATGATCGGCGCGGAGACGCTGGTGCCGCCGAAGGTGTACCAGCCGGCGGTGACGCCGTAGGAGTCGTAGACGGAGACGCCGGTGGCCGGGTCGGCGACCGCGGAGACGTCGGAGATCATGCGCTTGGTGCAGCTGGTGTCGGTCTGCCAGCTGGGCTTGGCGTCGTAGGAGGAGCAGCCGGAGCCGGTGCCCTCGGTGCTGGACGTCTTCCAGACGGTCTCGGTCCAGCCGCGGGTGGTGGAGGACGTGGACAGCTTCGTGCCGCCGACCGAGGTCACGTACCGGGAGGCGGCCGGGTACTCGGCGCCGTAAGCGCTGTCACCGGCGGAGACGGTGATGGCGACACCGGTGTGGTTGAAGTACGAGGAGTCGTACGAGGTGTCGGAGGAGGACTCGCTGCCGCCGTAGCTGTTGGACACGAACTTGGCGCCCAGGGTGACGGCCTCGTTCACCGCGGTGCCCAGGTTGGCCATGGTGGCGCTGGTGGCCTCGACCAGCAGGATCTTGCAGTTGGGGCAGATCGCGGAGGCCATGTCGAGGTCGAGGGAGATCTCCTCGGACCAGCCCGCGTCGCTGCTGGGCAGCGAGGTGGTGGAGCCGGTCTGGCTGACCTTCTTGAAGCAGCCGTTGGCCGTGGTGCAGGCGGAGAGGCCGTAGTACGAGCGGTAGGTCGCGAGGTCGGTCTCGGCGTTCGGGTCGTTGTACGCGTCGACGATCGCGATGGTCTCGCCCGAGCCGTTGGAGGCGGCGGCGGAGGTCAGGCCGTAGGCCGACCGGAGGTTGGTCGGGCTGTAGCCGGAGGGGGTGGAGGCGTCGGCGGCCTTGGGGGTGATGCCGGTCTTCGCGGCCTGCTGCTTCTGGTAGGCGGTGAGGCCGCCGGTGACGCGGTAGGAGTTGCAGGCGAGTTCACCCGTGTGCTTGGGCGTGGCACAGGGGGTCGCGGTGTAGGTCACCTTCGAGGACGCGGAAGGTGCCGCGTCGGCCTGGACGGCGGTGCCGAAGCCGGCGAGGACCAGTGCGGCCGTGGCCGCTGCGGCGGCGCCGATGCGGCGCCAGCTGCCGCGGGTGGACGGTCTGTTGGGGGGAGTGGAACGCATGCGTGCAGCCTCCTGAGTTCCGGTACTGGGGTTGGAACAGGGGCGGTGCGGGTGCGATCTGGTGCGTTCGCCGTCGGTACGGGTTCCCCGGCGGCGGGGCGGCGGCCCGCGAAGAGAATCCATTGTTGAGTACGCGACAACAAGAGGCTGCTGGAATCCTGACTTCCGCTTTGCCGAACGGGGCCTTCGCCTGACCTTTCGATGGCCGCCCGTTGTCTTGCGAGTGACGGGTGCTTGACTCAACTCACAGGCAACGCACGGGAGTTGCAAAGGGCGTACAAGCGGGGTCGTCGGGGGAACGAAAAACGGGCCACGGCCGGCTGCCGTGGCCCGTCTCTCTTTCCCTGCCGCCGAGGGGACCCCACGTCCCCCTCACGGTGGCGGCTCCCCGTGACCCGACGGGGAGGTCATTCTGCGAAGGGCTCAGCCGGTGAAGGCGTCGGTCCCCTCGGGGGTGCCCCAGCCGGTCGGGCCGTCGTAGCCCGACTTGGCGGTGCAGAAGTACGAGGTCGAGCAGGTGCCGTTGTTGCCGCTCGTCACGTCGTTGAGGGCGGAGGTGCCGGCCGCGGCGTACGGGTACTCGGCCGGGTAGTCGCTGCTGCCCGGGGTGCCGGCCAGGGCGTAGACCGAGGCGATGAGCGGCGACGAGGCGCTGGTGCCGCCGTAGGTGTTCCAGCCGGTGCCGTCGTCGCCGTAGGAGTCGTAGACGGAGACGCCGGTGGCCGGGTCGGCGACCGCGGAGACGTCGGCGATCATGCGCTTGGAGCAGCTGGCGTCCGTCTGCCAGCTGGGCTTGGCGTCGTAGGCGGAGCAGCCGGAGCCGGTGCCCTCGGTGCTCGACGTCTTCCACACCGACTCGGTCCAGCCGCGGCTGTTGGAGGCGGTCTTCAGGGCGGTGCCGCCGACGGCGGTCACGTACCGGGAGGCGGCCGGGTACTCGGCGCCGTAGCCCTCGTCACCGGCGCTCGCGGTGATGGCCACGCCCGCGTGCTTGTAGTACGAGCTGTCGTACGTGGTGTCCGAGGACGACTCGGAGCCGCCGTAGCTGTTGGACACGAACTTGGCGCCCAGCTTGACGGCCTCGTTCACCGCGGTGCCCAGGTTGGCGTCGGAGGCGGACTTGGCCTCGACGAGCAGGATGTTGCAGTTCGGGCAGGTCGCGCTGACCATGTCGAGGTCGAGGGACTCCTCACCGGCCCAGCCGCTGTCGGCGGAGGGCAGCGAGGTGGTGGAGCCGGTCTGGGAGACCTTGGTGAAGCAGCCGTTGTCGGTGGTGCAGTCCGACAGGCCGTAGTACGACCGGTAGGTCGCGAGGTCCTCTTCGGCGTTCGGGTCGTCGTAGGCGTCGACGATGGCGACGGTCTCGCCCGAGCCGTTGGAGGCGGCGGCGTCCGTCAGGCCGTAGGCCGACTGGATGTCCGAGGGACCGTATCCGGTGGGGGAGTCGGAGGCGGCGTTCGGCTTGACGGTCTTCGGCGTGATGCCCTTGAGGGCGGCCTGCTTCTCCATGAAGGCGGTGGTGCCGCCGGTGACCCGGAGGGCGTTGCAGGCGGCGTAGCCCTTCTTCGGGGTGGCGCCGCAGCCGGCCTTCTCGTACTGGACGTGGGCCTTGGCGACCTGGGCGGCGATGGCCTTGGCGCTGACCTTGTGGGTCGTGGTGGCGGTCGCGGTGGCCGCGCTGGCGTGGGCCGCGGTGCCGAAGCCGGCCACGAGGAGCGCGGCGGTGGCGGCGGCTGCCGAACCGAGCTGGCGCCATCTACCGCGTATGTGGGGGGAGTTGGGGGTGGTCGTACGCAAGGTACTGCCTCCTGGGAGAGGTTGGGACAGAGGCCTGCGGGTGGGGGACCACCGGTGTGGTTGCCGGTGGGGGCGGCGGCCCGCGACGAACCATTCCCTTGTTGAGTACGCGACAACAAGGTGGGTTTCGGAATCCTGACTTCCGCGTTACTGAAGGGCGGGAAGGGCTTACTGATCATTGGGGGCTGGATGGCCGGAAGTTGGGGTCCGGTTGACCTGAACCCCGGTACGGGCGGGACTCAATGCGCGTTGATCGGGGCGTACCGAGCCCTCGCCGGGCCACAACGGGCCCTGGATCAGCGGGGCTTGAGGCCGTGCAGCAGAAGGTGGATGTGCCGGTCGAGGCCGGCCAGGACCGCGTCCGGCCGGAGGGTGCCGTTGGTGGCCAGTACGGCCAGGCCGTGGATGCCGGCCGCGGCCGCGAGCATGACGGTCTCCGGGTCGCCCTCGACGATCTCGCCGCGCCGCTGGGCATCGGCGACCAGCTGGACGAAGTAGCCCATGGAGTGTTCCGCGGCGGCGGCCAGTTCGGTGTCGATGTCCGGGTCGTGCTTGCGGGAGTACATCAGCTCCAGCAGCTCGGGGTGGTCGACGGCGAAGGTGACGTAGGCGCGGGCGAGTGCGGTGATGCGCGGTTCCAGGGGGTTGTCCGGGAGCTCCGCCGAGTCCAGGGCCTGGTTCAGGCGCTCGAACCCGCTGCGGGCGAGCGCGTCCAGCAGGGCCTGCTTGTCCTTGAAGTGCCGGCCGGGGGCGGCATGGCTCACCCCGATGTCGCGGGCCAGTTCGCGCAGGGACAGGGCGGCGCTGCCCCGCTCCCGCAGGGTGCGCTCGGCGCTGGCGAGCAGGGCGGCGCGCAGGTCTCCGTGGTGGTAGGGGCGGCTTGCGGACATGGGGACCATCGTAACCCGATGTTGCCGTTGACATCATTGTTGTCGACGCCTACATTGGCGGGCATGGCTGAGAAGAATGACAAATGGAACGCTTCCGACCTCCCCGGTCTCTCCGGTCGCACGGCCGTGGTCACCGGCGCCAACAGCGGCCTCGGCTTCACGGCCGCGGACGCGCTGGCCCGGGCGGGTGCGCATGTGGTGTTCGCGGTACGGGACCCGGAGCGCGGGCGGGCGGCCGCGGCGAGGGTGACCGGCAGCACCGAGGTCCGCCGCCTGGACCTGGCCGACCTGTCCTCGGTACGGGAGTTCGCCGCGGGCTGGGACCGGCCGCTGGACCTCCTGATCAACAACGCGGGCGTGATGATGCTCCCGGAGCTGCGCACCAAGGACGGCTTCGAGATGCAGTTCGGCACCAACCACCTGGGCCACTTCGCGCTGACGAACCTGCTGCTGCCCCATGTCACGGACCGCGTGGTGACGGTCTCCTCGAGCCTCCACCGGGGCGGCGACGGAGCGATCCACTTCGACGACGTGAACCTGAAGGGCAACTACAACCCGACCCGCGCCTACGCCCAGTCCAAGCTGGCGAACCTGTTGTTCGTGCTGGAACTCCAGCGCCGGCTGACGGAGGCAGGCTCCCGGGTCCGCGCCCTCGCCGCCCACCCCGGCTACGCGGCCACCAACCTGCAGAGTCACACCGCCAACCCGCTGGCCCGCCTGGGCATGCGGCTCGGCAACCGCCTCGTCGCCCAGGACGACCGCGCCGGCACCCTCCCCACCCTGTTCGCGGCGACCCAGGACCTGCCGGGCGCGAGCTACGTCGGCCCCGACGGCCTGGGCGAGATGCGGGGCGCGCCGACCCTGGTCGGCCGCAGCGCGGCCGCGAGCGACCCGGCGGCGGCCCGCAGGCTGTGGACGCTGTCGGAGGAGATGACGGGGGTGCGCTGGCCGCTCGGCGTCGAGACCGCGTGAGCGGCGGGGCGGCCGGGTGACCGCCCAGTCACCGGACGCCCGGCAGACCCGTCGAGGCGCCCGGATACGGTGAGCGGAAACGACGGACACGACGGCTCTCCGGGAGGTGGCCGGATGAGCGGCGGCGCCGTGGACTTCACGCTCGACGGGCGAACGGCCCTGGTGACCGGCTCCGTGCGGGGGCTGGGCCTGGAGATGGCGCGGGGACTGGCGGGCGCCGGTGCGCGGGTCGTCCTCAACGGCCGGGACGCGGTGGCGCTGGCTCAGGTGGTCTCCCGGCTGCGGGAGGACGACGGCCTGGACGTGACGGGCGCCGCCTTCGACGTCACCGACCGCGAGGGAGCCGAGGAGGCGGTGACCGCCCTCGGCGCGATCGACATCCTTGTCAACAACGTGGGCCACCGGGACCGCAGGGGCGTCGAGGAGATGACCCCGGACGAGCTGTCCGCGCTGCTCGACGTCCACCTGACATCGGCGTACGCGCTCAGCCAGACGGTCGCCCGGGGGCTGGCCGCGCGGTCCACCGCGGGCCGCATCATCAACGTCTCGTCCGTCGTCGGCCAGCTCGGCCGTATCGGGGACGTCGCCTACGCCACGGCGAAGGCGGGCCTCGACGGCCTGACCCGGGCGCTCGCCGCCGACCTGGGCCCGAGCGGCACCACCGTGAACTCGGTGGCCCCGGGCACCTTCGCCACGGACGTCAACGCGGAGCTCGCCGAGGACCCGGAGTGGGGCCGATGGCTGCGCACCCGCACGGCACTGGGCCGCTGGGGCCGCCCGGCCGAGATCGCCGGCATCGTCGTCTTCCTGGCGGGCGACGCCGCGTCCTTCATCACCGGCCAGACGATCGCGGTGGACGGCGGGATGACGACGACGTTCTGAGCGCCGGGGCGCCCGACGGGATCCCGCTCCACGGCGAGGCAGCGGCGAGGCCGGTCGGCCGCAAGGGCGGTTCCCAGAAAAATCTCAGTGAAGTCGGGAACCGTTTCTCACCTTCGTAGGAGACAGTGGGCGCTGATGAAGCGCACCTCACGCATCTCCGTCACCTCGCGACGCGTCGCGCTCTGCGCCCTGCTCGTGCTGACCGCCACGTCGGCCTCCGTCGCGGCCGCCGACGAGGCCGCGGGGCCGTTCGGGGTGACCGCGGTGGTCGGGGACACCACGGAGAGCGCCCGGGTCGGGGCGCTGTTCGGCGCCGACAAGGCCGGGAGCCTGTCCGGCAACCACTTCTGCACCGCCTCCGTCGTCCACAGCCCGCAGCGGGACCTGATCATCACCGCGGCGCACTGCATCGACGGGGAGGGCGACGCCACCGGGCTCGTGTTCGTGCCGGGGTACCGGGACGGGCAGGCACCCTACGGAGTGTGGAAGGTGGGGAAGCGGTACCTGCCCGACGGGTGGTCCCACGGGCAGGACGAGGACAGTGACATCGCCTTCGCCGTCGTGGACGAGCTGGGCGGCAAGCGGGTCGAGGACGTGACCGGCAGCAATCGGTTCGCCGCCGGGGTGGCCACCGGCGCCACCGCCGTCACCGTCACCGGGTACCCCGACTCCCGTGAGGTGCCGGTCAGCTGCACCAACAAGCCCGTCGCCCACAGCGCCACCCAACAGCGCATCGACTGCCCCGAGTTCACGGGCGGCACGAGTGGGAGTCCGTGGGTGAACGGGGACCACGAGGTGGTCGGGGTGCTGGGCGGGCACGAGCAGGGCGGGTCGACCCCCGACGTCTCGTACAGCGTGGTGCTCGGCCGGGAGGCCGCCGAGCTGTACAAGGACGCCACCGGCGGCTGAGAAGGCCGCGCTGAGGGGGCGTCATGTGCGCCGTCTTCCTGTGAAATAGCGCCACTCTCTGCCGAAATGGCGTTGAACAGCCCTCCTATGGGGGAGGGTTGGGGCGTGCGGAAAGTATGGGTGATCGGTGGCGCGGCGGCGGCGCTCGGGCTGAGTTTCGTCATGCTGCTCGTCGTCGGCGTGTACGTCGTCGCCGGGAACCTGCTGGGCGGGGTCGACGGCGCCGGCAAGAGCCTGGCCAAGGGCGCCGTACCGGCCGCGTACTCCACCCTCGTGCAGAAGTGGGGCAACCTCTGCTCCGCCCTCAACCCCGCCCTGCTCGCCGCACAGCTCTACCAGGAGAGCGGGTTCAACCCGAAGGCGCAGAGCCCGGCGGCCGCGCAGGGGATAGCTCAGTTCATCCCGGGCACCTGGGCCACCCACGGCATCGACGGGAACGGCGACGGGGTACGGGACGTCTGGGACCCGAACGACGCGATCCCGTCGGCCGCCTCCTACGACTGCGAGCTCGCCTCGTACGTCAAGGACGTTCCCGGCGACATCTCCGAGAACATGCTCGCCGCCTACAACGCGGGGGCGTACGCGGTCATCAAGTACAAGGGTGTGCCGCCGTACAAGGAGACCCAGAACTACGTCAAGACGATCACCACCCTTGAGGCCAGCTTCGCCGCGCCCGTCAGCCGGCTCTCCCCGACCAAGCAGGCCGCCGGGGCCATCAACTACGCCCAGAACAAGCTCGGCACGCCCTACCTCTGGGGCGGCAACGGCACCGCCGCGGACGGCGGCCGCTTCGACTGCTCCGGGCTGACCAAGGCGGCGTACGCCAGTGTCGGGATCACGCTGCCGCGAGTCGCCAACGACCAGTACAACGCGGGGCCGCACCCCTCGCGCAGCGAACTGCTCCCCGGGGATCTCGTCTTCTTCTCCACCGACCTCTCGAACTCCCGCGCCATCCACCACGTGGGGATCTACGTCGGCGGCGGATACATGATCGACGCCCCCTACACCGGGGCCGTGATCCGTTTCGACCCCATCGACTCGGCCGACTACTTCGGTGCCACCCGCGTCACCGAGGATGGCGCGAAAGCGCTCCCCACGACGGTGTGAACGGAGCGTATAACCCACCCCCTGAGCTGGGGCTTTGTGTCTCTCTTCGATAACGTCTGCGTGATCATTCGGTGGAACCTGGAACGTAGTGGTGTGGGCCGTGCGTTCCTGTTGACGTAGCCGACCACGGGGGTGGCAGCGAGCGACGCACACCAGGTGCGTCCCGGAACGACGACGAAGGGGCCGCAGCGCGATGGCTGTAATCGCCGAATCCGGATCGAACCCCGACGTCGACCTGCTCTACGACATCAACGGCCTGGCCAAGGACGCGCCGCACTGGTTCGACCGGGCCATGGAGTTCGTCGGGGAGTACGGGCTGCTGGTCGCGATGGTGCTGCTGGTGGGGTGGTGCTGGTGGTCCGTGCGGCGCCGGGCGGACGAGGACGCGCCGGCCACCATGGCCGCGCTGGTGTGGGCACCGCTCGCCGCCGCGATCGCCGTCCTCGTGAACGTTCCCATCCGCGGCTTCGTCGAGCGGCCCCGGCCGTTCCTCACCCACCAGGGACTCGACGTCCTGGTCTCCGGCAAGACCGACTACTCCTTCGTCAGCGACCACGCGACGATCACCATGGCGCTGGGGGTCGGGCTGTTCGTCGCCCACCGGCGGTTCGGGATGGCGGGGATAGGGCTGGCGCTGGCGGAGGGGTTCTGCCGGGTGTACATGGGGGTGCACTATCCGACGGACGTGATCGGGGGGTTCGCCCTGGGTACGGCGGTCGTCCTCCTGCTGTCTCCACTGGCCACGGCTCTGCTGACGCCGGTGATGAAGGCGGTGGAGGGGTCGCCGAGGGTGGGGTGGCTGGTACGGCCACGGTCGGCACGGGTGGGACTGGTGCCGGGGGGCCGTACGCCGGTGGAGTCGGAGGAACGTGACCTGGCGGCGTAGCCGGGGGCTGGTGCCGGGGGTGGCGACGCTTACCGGCGCCGGCCGGGTGCCTCCCCCAGAGGGGGGACCCCCAGCGCCCACCCGTGCCGCCCCAGCGGCACGACTGCCCGCGGCTGAGTAGCTGACGCGACTGCCGAACGTGCTCTACAACCCCTGCGCGTACGAGAAGAACCTCTCCGGGTCGTACTGCTGCTTCACCTTGCCCAGCTTTGTCACGGCGTCGCCGTAGTACGCCTTCTTCCAGCCGGTCAGCGTCGGGTCCGTGTAGTTCTGGTAGGCCGCGCCGGAGGCGTACGGCTTCATCGCGGCGTGCGCCGCGTTCAGCCAGGACTGCCCCGTGCTGCCGGAGGCCCCCGCCCCCCACGACACGATGTACTGCGCCAGCATCCGCGACCGCCGGTGCACGAACGCCGTCGCCGTCGGCGCGACCCTGTTCACCGCTCCGCCCAGCGCCGTGAACGCGATGCTGCCCGCGCCGCCCCGGACGGCGGCGATCTGCCGCAGCGCCGTCTGGATGCCGGCCGCCGACAGCGAGCGGTCGAAGAAGTCGGAGCGGGCCGCGTACGTCTCCCGGCCGAGCTTGCCCTGCGGCGAACGGCCGGGCGTCGAGCCGGGCAGGTGGCACTGGGGCTCGGTGGCGAAGGAGGAGCAGCCGGCGTAGATCTCCATCACCTCCTCGTAGGCGTGGCGGCGCAGGGACACGGAGGAGGCGTCGGCGCCCGCCGTGTGGGCGAGCGCGTCGACGGCGTTCTGCAACTCGCCGTACGTGCCCATCGAGAAGCAGGCCACCGACACGCGCGGTCCGCTGCCCGAGTTCTCCAGGTGCAGGGAGGACCAGATCTCGTCCGGCTGGGACGGACCCCACTCCTGCCAGGCCTTGAGCACCTGCGCCGCCTTGGACCACGGCCAGGTCAGGTACGCCGTCACGCCCTGCGGGGTCGGGTGGGTCTTGAACTGGAGTTCGGTGACGACGCCGAAGTTGCCGTTGCCGGCGCCGCGCAGCGCCCAGAAGAGGTCCGTGTGGTGGCTCGCGTCAGCGGTCACCTGCGTGCCGTCGGCGGTGACGATCGTCGCGCGCGTGAGGCTGTCGCAGGTCAGCCCGTACGCGCGGGAAGCGACCCCGTGGCCGCCGCCGAGGACCAGGCCGGAGACACCGACCGTGGGGCAGGAGCCCGCCGGTATCGTCACGCCCTTGGCCGCCAGGGCCCGGTAGACGTCGATCAGTTTGGAGCCGGCGCCGACGACCGCGGTGCCGCCGCTGACGCGGATGCGGTTCAGTTTCGAGACGTCGACGATCAGGCGGCCGTCGCCGGAGGAGTAGCCCGCGTAGGAGTGGCCGCCGTTGCGTATCGAGACCTTCAACGCGTGGGCCTGGGCGTACGACAGCGTCGTGCGGATGTCGTCGGCGTGCGCCACGTAGGCGACCGCCGCCGGCTTCAGGCCGTCGAAGCGGGTGTTGTAGAGCTGGTGGGCCGTCGTCCAGGAGGCCTCGCCGGGGCGGACCAGGGTGCCGTCCAGGGCGTGTGCCAGGGCCGTCCAGTTGGCCGCGGCCGCTGCGCTGGTGGTCTTCAGCGCCGTACGGGAGGATGTGGTCGCGAGTGGCGCCCCGGTCGTGTGGGTCGCGGTGGCGCCGCCGGAGCTGCACCCCGTCAGTGCGGTCGCCGTGAGGGCGGCCGCCCCGCCCGATATGAAGGTGCGCCGTTCCATGCCCGTGCCTTTCGTCGGCTGTCGTGGGACGAGACGGCGTCCGTCGCACACGGGTTCCCGTGCGGTGTAACGAACGCTGTGACGTCGTAACGGCTGTGATGGCGAACGCCGAAGACTTGTTCGCTTAACCCGCCCGTTGGAACCGGCATGTGCCCTCACCGTAAGCGTTCCGTGACCTAACCGGGTCGACGGCAGGGGTTCACCCCCCGTTCACCTATGGCCATCGGCGGCTTCACCTGTTCTGCCTAATTTCGGCCGTACCGGGTGCGGTGAGCGGCCATGGATGCCCTTCCAGGAGGCCCTCGCCCACCACTTACTCCGCACGCCGCCGAAGGTGGCGCCTCTGGAAGGAACTCCCGAAAGTGAAGCTTCAGCGCAAGAACCGGCTGCGCGCCCTGTCTCTCGGTGCTGTCGCCGTCTCCGGCGCCCTGGCCCTTACGGCGTGCGGCTCCGACGACAACGGTGGCGGCAGCGGTTCGAGCACGTCCTCGGCCTCCGCCAACGCCAGCTCCATCAAGTGCGACAACGCCAAGGGCCAGCTGCTCGCCGACGGCTCCTCCGCGCAGAAGAACGCGATCGACGCCTGGGTGAAGAACTTCTCGCAGGCCTGTGGTGTGCAGATCAACTACAAGGGCTCCGGCTCCGGCGCCGGTGTGACCGCCTTCACGCAGGGTCAGATCGCCTTCGCCGGTTCCGACTCCGCGCTCAAGCCGGAAGAGGTCACCGCCTCCAAGAAGGTCTGCTCCGGCGGCCAGGGCATCGACCTCCCGATGGTCGGCGGCCCGATCGCCCTCGGCTACAACGTCCCGGGTGTCGACAACCTGGTTCTTGACGCGCCGACGATCGCCAAGATCTTCGACAGCAAGATCACCAACTGGAACGACGCGGCGATCAAGAAGCTGAACCCCACCGCGAAGCTCCCGAACCTGAAGATCCAGGCGTTCCACCGCTCGGACGAGTCGGGCACGACGGACAACTTCACCAAGTACCTGATCGCCGCCACCCCCTCCAACTGGAAGTACTCGGGCGGCAAGGCCTGGCAGGCCAAGGGCGGCCAGTCCGCTCCGCAGTCCGCGGGTGTCGCCCAGCAGGTCAAGCAGACCTCCGGTGCCATCGGCTACTTCGAGCTCTCCTACGTCGCGGACGGCGTCAAGGCCGTCTCGATCGACACGGGCGCCAGCAAGCCGGTCGCCCCCTCCACCGAGTCCGCCACCGCCGACATCGCGGCCGCCAAGGTCGTCGGCACCGGCAAGGACCTGTCGCTGCAGCTCGACTACAACACCAAGGCCGAGGGCGCGTACCCGATGACCCTGGTGACCTACGAGATCGTCTGCGACAAGGGCAACAAGGCCGACACCCTCCCGGCGACCAAGGCGTTCCTGCGCTACATCGCCTCCGAGGACGGCCAGAAGATCCTCTCCACGATCGACTACGCCCCCGTCCCCGACGAGATCATCGCCAAGGTCCGCACCACCATCGAGGGCCTGAGCTAAAGATCCGCGAGTGCGGCCGGGTTCCGTACCGGAGCCCGGCCGCACCGTCCGGTGCACCGCCGCCCGGAGTCGTACGCCCTTACGTGTGGGGTGTACGGCTCCTCCGAGCCGCCCCCCAGGCGACTCCGCAGACCGGAGAACCCGATGGACATATCAACGCAGACAGCAGACGCCTCTCCCCCGACGCCCCCACAGCCCTCCGTGGCCGAGCAGAAGCGCAACGCGCGCGGCGCGACCCGGGCCGGTGACCGAGTCTTCCTCGGTCTCTCCCGCGGTTCCGGCGTCCTGCTCCTGGTGATCATGGCCGCGATCGCGGTCTTCCTCACCTACCGGGCCGCCCTCGCGATCAATCGCGACCACAGCAACTTCCTCACCACCTTCGAGTGGAACACCAACCTCATTCCGCCGAGCTTCGGCATCGCGGTCCTCGCCTTCGGCACGATCGTCTCCTCGATCATCGCGATGGCCATCGCGGTCCCGATCGCGGTCGCGATCGCGCTGTTCATCACGCACTACGCGCCGCGCCGCCTGGCCGGCCCCGTCGCGTTCGTGATCGACCTGCTCGCCGCCGTGCCGTCCATCGTGTACGGCCTGTGGGGCGGACTGGTCCTCGTGCCGCACATGACCGGTCTGTTCGGCTGGCTGAACGACTACTTCGGCTGGACCGGGATCTTCTCCTGGGACGGCGGTGCCCCGCGCTCGATCCTGACCGTCTCGATCCTGCTCGCGATCATGATCCTGCCGGTCATCACCAACGTGAGCCGCGAGGTCTTCCGCCAGGTCCCGCAGATGCACGAAGAGGCCGCCCTGGCCCTCGGCGCCACGCGCTGGGAGGTCATCCGCATGGCGGTGCTGCCCTTCGGGCGCTCCGGTGTGATCTCCGCCTCGATGCTCGGCCTCGGCCGCGCGCTCGGCGAGACGATGGCCGTCGCCACCGTGCTCTCCCCGGACTTCGACATCCACGCCAGCCTGCTCAACCCGGGCGGCGGCACCTTCGCCCAGAACATCGCCAGCAAGTTCGGCGAGGCGACCTCCGACGGCCGTGACGCGCTCATCGCCTCCGGTCTGGTCCTCTTCGTCATCACCCTGCTGGTCAACGGCGCGGCCCGCATCATCATCCAGCGCCGCGCGGAGTACTCGGGGGCCAACGCATGAGCACCGCAGCAGTCGACAGGCCCGCCAGCACCCTGCGCGGTGCCAGCCTCCCGAAGTGGTCCCCCTACGCCATCGTCGGCGGATCCCTCGTCCTCGGTGTGCTCATCGGCCTCGTCGCCGGCCTGGACAGCAAGGTCCAGTGGGGCCTGATCGCCGGCCTCCTCTACGTCCTCGGCACCTACGGCATCGCCGCCCGGGTCGAGGGCAGCCGCCAGGCCAAGGACCGCGTCGCCACTTCTTTGGTCTGGGTCGCCTTCATCGTCGCCGTGGTCCCGCTGGTCTCTCTGCTCTGGGTGACCATCTCGCGCGGTGTGAAGGTCCTGGACCCCTACTTCCTCAGTCACTCCATGGGCGTCGTCGCCGACTCCCAGCCCGGTGGTGGTGCCTACGCGGCCATCATCGGCTCCCTGGAGCAGGTCGGTCTCGCCACCCTGATCGGCGCCCCGATCGGCATCCTCACCGCGGTCTACCTCGTCGAGTACGGGCGCGGCCGCCTCGCCAAGTCCGTCACCTTCTTCGTGGACGTGATGACCGGTATCCCGTCGATCGTCGCGGGCCTGTTCATCCTCAGCCTCATGCTGATCTTCGACATGCAGCCCTTCGGCTTCGCCGGATCGCTGGCCCTGGCCATCCTGATGATGCCGGTGGTCGTGCGCTCCACGGAGGAGATGCTCAAGCTCGTCCCGAACGAGCTGCGCGAGGCGTCGCTGGCGCTCGGCGTGCCCAAGTGGCGCACCATCCTGAAGGTGGTCCTGCCGACCTCCATCGGCGGTATCACGACCGGTGTCATGCTGGCCGTCGCCCGTATCGCGGGCGAGACCGCACCGGTGCTGCTGCTGGTGTTCGGCAACCCGTTCATCAACAACAACCCCTTCGAGGGTGCGCAGTCGTCGCTGCCGCTGTTCATCTACCAGCAGTACGCGAACAGCGCCGGTGCCAACGCGGCCTACGACCGTGCCTGGGCGGCCTCGCTCACGCTGATCGCCTTCGTGATGATCCTGAACCTGGTGGCCCGCGGCATCGCCCGCTGGAAGGCCCCCAAGACCGGTCGCTGACCGGCCGACAGCGACCGACTCCTGGAAGTGAAGAAGTAATGTCCAAGCGAATCGACGTGAGCGGGCTCACCGCCTACTACGGCTCCCACAAGGCCATCGACGACATCTCGATGAACATAGAGCCGCGCACCGTCACGGCGTTCATCGGCCCCTCCGGCTGCGGCAAGTCGACGTTCCTGCGCACGCTCAACCGCATGCACGAGGTCACCCCCGGCGGCCGCGTCGAGGGCAAGGTCCTCCTCGACGACGAGAACCTCTACGGCGCCAACATCGACCCCGTCGCGGTGCGCCGCGAGGTCGGCATGGTGTTCCAGCGCCCCAACCCCTTCCCCACGATGTCGATCTTCGACAACGTGGCCGCGGGTCTGCGGCTGAACGGCAACTTCAAGAAGAGCGAGCTCGGTGACGTCGTCGAGAAGTCGCTCAAGGGCGCGAACCTCTGGAACGAGGTCAAGGACCGCCTGAACAAGCCGGGTTCCGGCCTCTCCGGTGGTCAGCAGCAGCGTCTGTGCATCGCCCGCGCGATCGCGGTCGAGCCGAAGGTGCTGCTCATGGACGAGCCCTGCTCCGCCCTCGACCCGATCTCCACCCTCGCCATCGAGGACCTGATCGGTGAGCTCAAGGAGCGCTTCACGATCGTCATCGTGACGCACAACATGCAGCAGGCGGCGCGTGTCTCCGACCGCACGGCCTTCTTCAACCTGGCCGCCGTCGGCCAGCCCGGCAAGCTGATCGAGATCGACGACACGGAGCGCATCTTCTCCAACCCGTCGGTCCAGGCCACCGAGGACTACATCTCGGGCCGCTTCGGCTGAGCCGGACCTGACCCCTCGCGGTGCTGCATGGCGGTGCCACCGCGAGGACGCAAGAGGGCCCGCCCCTGGCTCCCGGGGGCGGGCCCGCTTCTGTCTGCCGTCCTGCTGGTCTACGGCACGCCGTCGGCGTAGGCCTTCACCCAGGAGCTGCAGGTGCCTTCCTTGACGTCACCGTCGTCGCGGATGCAGGCCTTGAGGTAGATGGTGGCCGACTCGGCGAAGTCCTGGTTGGACGGCACGCACGTGCCCAGGCCGTCGCCGTCGTAGATCGAGTGGACCGTGCCGGAGCTGCCCACCTTCCAGTAGCCGATGACGCCGGCGCCGTCGGCGTCGTTGTCGCAGACCTGGAAGTTGTCGCCGTCGCTGAAGAAGTCCTCCTCGCCCGCCCTGGCCAGGTACTTGCCGGACGAAGCGGTGTCGGCGTAATAGGTCGTGTCCGCCGCGGAGGCGGGCAGCGCCACGTAGAGCAGGGCGGCGGTGGCGGCACCCACCGTTCCCACGCCGGACAGAAGTCGCCTACCAAGAGTCGCCAAGAAGCGCCCCTCCCCGTTCCGATAGTCGAACACGCGTCCGTCAAACGCGTGACTGACGTCATCCTAGGAGGGTGCAGAGGCGTGTGAGGGTGGGTTTTCGGGATCCCTACAGGAACACCAGATTCACGATTCCGTACGCCGCCGCCGCCACCAGGGCCGCCGCGGGCATCGTGATGAACCAGCCCAGGACGATGTTCTTGGCCACGCCCCAGCGGACCGCGTTCACGCGCTTCGTCGCGCCGACGCCCATGATCGCCGAGGTGATGACGTGGGTGGTGGAGATCGGTGCCTTGAAGAGGTACGCCGTGGTGAACATGATCGACGCGCCCGTCGCCTCGGCCGCGAAGCCCTGCGGGGGGTCGAGTTCGATGATCTTGCGGCCGAGGGTGCGCATGATGCGCCAGCCGCCGGCGTAGGTGCCGAGGGAGAGCATGAGGGCACAGACGATCTTGACCCAGGCCGGGATCGGGTCCCCGTACGTCTCATGGCCGGAAATCACCAGGGCCATGACCACGACGCCCATCGTCTTCTGGGCGTCCTGGAGGCCGTGACCGAGGGCCATGCCGGCCGCGGAGACCGTCTGAGCTATCCGGAAGCCCCGCTTCGCCTTGTGCGGGTTGGACCTGCGGAACAGCCACATGATGGCCGTCATGACCAGGTAGCCGAGGATCAGGCCGACGACCGGCGACAGGAACATCGGGATGATGACCTTGTCGACGACACCGTTCCAGAGGACGGTCGTGCCGCCGGCCAGGGCCGCGCCGACGAGCCCGCCGAACAGGGCGTGGGAGGACGAGGACGGCAGGCCGAAGTACCACGTGACCAGGTTCCAGACGATCGCGCCGATCAGTGCCGCGAAGAGGATGCCCAGGCCCGTGGAGCCCTCGGGGGTCTCGATCAGGCCCTCGCTGACCGTCTTGGCGACCCCGGAGCCCAGGAAGGCGCCCGCGAGGTTCATCACGGCCGCCATCGCGAGGGCCGCGCGCGGCGTCAGCGCCCGGGTGGAGACCGAGGTGGCGATCGCGTTCGCCGAGTCGTGGAAGCCGTTCGTGTACGTGAAGAAGAGCGCGACCAGGATGGTCACGATGAGCGCGAAGGTGTCCATCTACGGCTCAGGACTCCTTGACGGCGATGGTCTCCACCGTGTTCGCCACATGTTCGAACGCGTCCGCCGCCTCTTCCAGGACGTCCACGATCTGCTTGAGCTTCAGCACCTCGATCGCCTCGTACTTGCCGTTGAAGAGGTGCGCGAGAAGCTTGCGGTGGATCTGGTCCGCCTGGTTCTCCAGACGGTTCACCTCGATCCAGTACTCGGTGAGGTTGTCCAGCGTGCGCAGGTGGGGCATCGCCTCGGCCGTCAGGTCGGCGGCCCGCGCCAGCACCTCGATCTGCTGCTCGACGCCCTTCGGCAGTTCCTCGACGTTGTAGAGGACGACCAGGTCGACGGCCTCCTCCATGAAGTCCATGATGTCGTCGAGGGACGACGCGAGGTTGTAGATGTCCTCGCGGTCGAAGGGCGTGATGAACGAGGAGTTCAGCTGATGGAAGATCGCGTGCGTGGCGTCGTCACCCGCGTGTTCCGCTGCCCGCATACGCTCTGCGATCTCGGCCCGGGCGGACGGGTCCGCCCCGAGCAGTTCCATCAGGAGCTTCGAGCCCGTGACGATGTTGTCCGCGGAGGCGGCGAACATGTCGTAGAAGCTCGTCTCCCTGGGGGTCAGACGAAAGCGCACTTGGGGTCCTCGGTATGCATGGGTTTCGGTCAGGCTGATGCTAAGCGCATCATCCGGCCACGGCTAATGGGCCGCCCTCCAGTTTCGCCCATCGGGCATGGTGATCAGCACGGGGGCGTCCCGAGGGCCCTATACCCAGCAAAGTTCGTTACCATATACCCACCAGGGGTATATGTATCGACGATGCGGAGGACGCGATGACGACCACCGAGGCCGGCGCCACGACACCCTCCGGAAGCGGAGTGCCGGCGGCGACCACGCATGGTTACCACAAGCAGAAGAACGAGCACCTCAAGCGGCTGCGCCGGATCGAGGGCCAGATCCGGGGTCTGCAACGCATGGTGGACGAGGACACCTACTGCATCGACATACTCACCCAGGTCTCGGCGTCGACCAAGGCCCTGCAGTCCTTCGCCCTGCAACTCCTTGAGGAGCACCTGCGGCACTGTGTCGCCGACGCGGCGGTCAAGGGCGGAGACGAGATCGACACCAAGGTCGAGGAGGCCACCCAGGCCATCGCCCGCATGCTGCGGACCTGACCGCGCCTGACCCGTCTGGCCTGAATCAGTGGGCCTCGCGCTCCTCGCCCACGCGCAGCACCTCGTCGATGCTCTCCAGGCTGAGCCGGTCCTCGGCGGCCGACGCCGCGATGATCAGTTCTCCGCACAGCTCGATCTCGGCGAGGGCCACGTGGTCCTGAACTGCCGTACCGCCGACCGGAGCCACGTGCATCACCTCTTCTCTGCCGTCACCGACTTCCTAGAGTAGGCAGCGGTCTACACAACGCGCATGGCACGGACGGGCTAGTTCACAGGTTGTACGACGCCGTCGCCTGACTAGTGCGTCGGCTGGTTTTCGGCGATCCGGCCGGCGTAGATGTCCGCGGAGCGCGGCAGCTTCACGTCCACCGGAGTGCCGAAACCGTACAGCAGAGTTGTCGAGGCGACCGCCACCGTGCCCTTGCCGCTGTCGTTGACGAAGCTGAACCGCTGCCGGAGTTTCCGGATCCGTCCCTGGTCGTCGAGGTACACGTCGAACGGGACCTCGGCGGTGGCGAACCCTTTCGCCGCGGCGGCCAGGGCCGCCCTGTCGCCGGCGGACGCCGAGCGGGCGGCGACCGCGAGGTCGGCGGTGCCGCGGTAGTGCCGGACGTCGGTCCCGGCGAGCTCGGTCCTGCCCACGTACGTCGCGGTGCGGGTGCCGCGCAGCAACTCGGCCGCGGCGAACGGGTCGGTGGCGCCGCCGGTGACCAGGTTGCCGTCGGAGAGTGTCGCGGTCTCCACGCGGACCCATTTGTCGGCGGGCACCCCGGCGCCCCGGTTCTTCATGAACAGTGCGCCCGGGGCGAGGAGTTCGGTGATCGGGCGGTGCTCGGAGGCGCCGGCCGGGTCCTGCGGGAGGACGACCGTGAGCCTGCCGAGCTGCCGGACGTAGTCGTAGACGCCCTTGCCGCGGATGGTGACCCGGGTGCCGCCGGTGGCCATCTCCATCGAGGTCGTCGCCTGGGAGGTGCGGGTGGCGCGCAGGGTGTCCGCCGTGCGCTTCAGGAGGGTGACCGGGTTGTGGCCGGGGGTGCCGCCGGCGCCTTCCGCCGTGGCGCCGCCGCAGCCGGTGGCGCATGCGCCGAGGCCGACCACGAGCCCTACGGTGACGGCCGTCTTTCCAGCGCGCCAGTGCTGCCGCCGTTCCATCGCCTGCCTACCCCCAGCCGGTACGTCCGTCACGGGTCCCGCGTTGTTCCGCTTAACGAGGGGTGGGTGGGGCCGTCACGCATACCAGTGCTTTACCGGGCGTGGGTAACGTTGTCGGTGTGGCGCAGGAAGACGGTTCCGGGCGGGCCCTGCAGGGTGCGGGACACGACGCGAGCACGGTTGAACATGGGCGGTTCTGTTTCGCGCGGTGCACGTGTGGGTGGCGGGGGCCGGCGAGAAGGGCGAGAAGCCTGGCGCGAACCGATGCGGAAGGGCACTTGGCCGGGGGGTGAGTCGCGGTCGTGTGGTGACCGCGGGCCGGTGGGGCTTCTCACGCAGTTCCCGCGCCCCTTACGTCGGCTGTTCTCGCGTCGGCTGCGTTGTGCCGTGTGTCGCGTCCGCGCGGTGGGAGTCGTATGTGGCTACTGCGTGTTGTGCAGTGAGGCCAGTAGTTCGTCCACCAGTTCGGCGTCCCTGGGCTGTGTGAGTTGTCGGCGGGCTTGCGCGGGGCGGAGCCAGAGGATCCGGTCCACCTCGTGGTTCGGGGTGAAGTGGCCCTCGCCTGCCTCGCCGGACCAGTAACGGACTTCCTTGGGGCGGCCGTTGGCGTAGTAGTGGGCGGTGGAGAGTTCGCTGCCGAGGGCGGCTGTGTAGCCGGTCTCCTCGGCCACCTCGCGCAACGCGCCCGTGCCCGCGTCCTCGCCGCGCTTGAGCTTGCCCTTGGGGTGGGACCAGTCGTCGTACTTGGGGCGGTGGACGAGGCAGACCTCCAGGTCGCCGTCGACCGGCGAGCGGCGCCACAGGACGCAGCCCGCCGCCTGGACCGGGGTGTCGTTCACACCGCCTCCAGCGGCTGCTTCTGCCACGCCTGCTGGAAGGCGAAGCGCGCTGCCTCGACCTCGTGCCGCTGGTCGGCGTGGAGGACGCCGAGGGCGTAGGCCGTCGCGGGGGCGATGCGCGGGGTGCGGGCCGCCGCGGCGGCCGCGGCGGCGGCTTCCGAGGCGTCCCGGTGCCGGTTCAGGGCCTGGCCGGCCGCGAGCAGCCGCACGTCCACCGGTGCGCCCTCGCCGCAGAGCACCTCGCGGGCGTAGCGGTGCAGGCGCAGCAGGAGGCGGACCTGGTGCCAGGGGCCGTCCTGCGGGTGCGGGGCCGGGTCCGGGGACAGGCCGTGGACCAGGGCCTCCGCGTTGTAGGGGTGGCCCGCGGTGACCAGGGGGAGCGCGGCGATGGCGTCGGTGAGGCGTTCCTCGGCCGCCGCCGCCTGCGGGCGCAGGTCGGTGGCGGGCGCCGCCGCGGTCAGCGGTACCTCGCTGGCCAGCACCGCGACCTTGTCGGCGACCGCGTGGAAGCGGGAGGAGCCGAGCGCCTGGAGGGCCGTGGAGTGGGCGCGGGTGCGGGCGAGGGTGAGCTGGCGGTCCAGCAGGGCGCCCGCCTTGGCCGCCCCGACCGTGAGGTTGCCGCGCTCCTGAGGCGCCTCCGAAGTCGCCTGACCCGGCAGGGCCGTTGAGCCGGAGAGGCGATGCAGAGCCAGCAACAGGCGCTCCAGCCGGGCCTCGTAGGCGTGCTCAAGGCCCAACGTGCCTGACAGCCAGGCCAGTTCCGGGCGGATCTCCTCGGACCAGTCGGTGTCGAGGAGCGGACGGAAGGTGTGCAGGCTGCCGCTGATGCGCCGGGCCGAGCGGCGCAGGGCGCGGGCCGCGTCGACGGACTCCTCCGCCGCGCTCGCCGTCCCGGTCTCCCGGTGCAGGCGCAGCGCGCGGAGGAACTCCGTGGCCCGGGCGCGCAGGTAGGCCGCCAGGGCTTCCCCGGTCACGGCCCGGGTCGTGGGGTCCGTCGGTTCAAGGTGTTGCTGTGCCACGCCGGCGCCTCCGGGCGTCTATGAGCATCTCCTGGATGTTGCGCAGCGGCTGTCCGTCGGCGTCGGTCGCGTGCCGGGTCCATTCGCCGTCCGGGCCCAGGTGCCAGGAGGAGGTGGAGTCGGACATGCCGCTTTCGAGGAACCGGTTGAGCGCGGCCCGGTGGGCCGGGTCGGTGACCCGGACGAGGGCCTCTATCCGGCGGTCGAGGTTGCGGTGCATCATGTCGGCGCTGCCGATCCACACCTCGGGTTCGCCGCCGTTGCCGAAGGCGAAGACCCGGGAGTGCTCCAGGAAGCGGCCGAGGACCGAGCGGACCCGGACGTTCTCCGACAGGCCGGTGACGCCCGGCCGTATCGCGCAGATGCCGCGGACCCAGATGTCGACCGGCACGCCCGCCATGGACGCGCGGTACAGGGCGTCGATGATCGCCTCGTCGACCATCGAGTTGACCTTGATGCGGACGAACGCGGGGCGCCCGGCCTTGTGATGCTGGGTTTCCTTCTCGATACGCGCGATCAGACCGTCGCGCAGCGACTTGGGGGCCACCAGCAGGCGGCGGTACGTCTCCCGGCGGGAGTAGCCGGAGAGGCGGTTGAACAGGTCGGACAGGTCCGCGCCCACCTGCGGGTCGGCGGTGAGCAGGCCGAGGTCCTCGTACAGGCGCGCGGTCTTCGGGTGGTAGTTGCCGGTGCCGACGTGGCTGTAGCGGCGGAGTGTCTCGCCCTCCTGGCGGACCACCAGGGACAGCTTGCAGTGGGTCTTGAGCCCGACCAGGCCGTAGACGACATGGCAGCCGGCCTCTTCCAGGCGCTTGGCCCACTTGATGTTGGCGTGCTCGTCGAAGCGGGCCTTGATCTCGACCAGGACCAGGACCTGCTTGCCGGCCTCGGCGGCGTCGATGAGCGCGTTGACGATCGGGGAGTCGCCGGAGGTCCGGTACAGGGTCTGCTTGATCGCGAGGACGTCCGGGTCCTCGGCGGCCTGCTCGACGAAGGCCTGCACGGAGGTGGAGAAGCTGTCGTACGGGTGGTGCAGCAGCACGTCCCGTTCGCGCAGCGCGGCGAAGATGTCGGGCGCGGAGGCGGACTCGACCTCGGCGAGGTCGCGGTGGGTGCCCGCGATGAACTTGCGGTACTTCAGCTCCGGCCGGTCCAGGCCCGCGATGCGGAAGAGACCGGTCAGGTCGAGCGGACCCGGCAGCGGGTACACCTCGGCCTCGGAGATCTTCAGCTCGCGGACCAGCAGGTCGAGGACGTCGCGGTCGATGGACTCCTCGACCTCCAGGCGCACCGGCGGCCCGAAGCGGCGCCGCATGAGCTCCTTCTCCAGGGCCTGGAGCAGGTTCTCCGCGTCGTCCTCCTCGACCTCCAGATCCTCGTTCCTCGTCAGCCGGAAGGCGTGGTGCTCCACGACCTCCATGCCCGGGAACAGCTCCTCCAGGTGGGCGCCGATGATGTCCTCGATCGGTACGTACCGGCCCGGGGAGCTCTCCAGGAAGCGGGACAGCGACGGCGGCACCTTGACCCGGGCGAAGTGCTTGTGGCCGCTGACCGGGTTGCGTACGACCACGGCCAGGTTCAGGGACAGGCCGGAGATGTACGGGAACGGGTGCGCGGGGTCCACGGCGAGCGGGGTCAGGACCGGGAAGATCTGATGCCGGAAGAGCGTGAAGAGCCGCGCCTGCTCCTTCTCCATCAGCTCGCTCCAGCGGACCAGGTGGATGCCCTCCTCCGCGAGCGCGGGGGCGACGTCCTCGTGGTAGCAGGCGGCGTGCCGGGCCATCAGCTCACGGGAGCGGGCCCAGATCATCTCCAGCACCTCGCGCGGCTGCAGCCCGGAGGCGGACCGGGTGGCCACGCCGGTGGCTATCCGGCGCTTCAGTCCGGCCACCCGGACCATGAAGAACTCGTCCAGGTTGCTCGCGAAGATCGCCAGGAAGTTCGCCCGCTCCAGCAGCGGCGTGTTCGGGTCCTCGGCGAGCTCCAGCACCCGCTCGTTGAACGCGAGCCAGCTGCGCTCCCGGTCCAGGAAGCGGCCCTGCGGCAGCTGGGGCCCGTCGTACGGCGACTCCTCGTACCCGTCGAGGTCGGCGTCGATGTCGGGTTCCAGATCGGAGACGGCGGCGGCCACCGTGTGCGGGCGGTGCGCGGCGATGGAGCCCACGGAAGGCTGTGTGTGCTGAACCTCGGCTGCCTGGGCGTTCTGCTGACTCATGACCCCATTCTTCCGCGCCCGGGCCGTCACAGGCGCGTCGGAACGCGCGGGTGGGAGCTGGACGACCCCGTTTCCCTCGAACCCCTCCGGGGGCGGCGAAGACTCTGGCACGGCGGGCTTCATTGGCTGAGCGTCGCAAGTCCGTCTGAACCAATGGTTACGAAGACATGGCGTGCGGGATAGCGGGGAGCGGCTCGCGGGCGTCCGAGATCAGCCCGTGCGGGCGCGGAGGATCACGAAAGTGACGATCCTGTACGACCTTCCTGCCGCACCGCATGTCCTTCCGCCGTCCGGGGGACGCGCGGGACCGACGGTCCCTCAGCGGGCCCGGCGCCGCAAGAGGCAGCACGCGCTGGCGACGGCCGCTGCGGCGAGGACGAGCACCATGCCGGTGGCGGCGAGGTGGACGGCCCAGAAGCCGTGCAGCGGCTTCCACGCCTCGCGCAGGTACAACCGTACGACGAGGGTGACGGCCGCGGCCGCGGCGAGCGCCGGCAGGGTGCGGCCGAGCGCGATCCCGGCGAGGGCGCCGGGGGAGCGGCGACCGGGGCGGTCATGCGGCGGACTCCGTGCGGTGCCTGAGGAGGCGGAAGGACAGGAGGGCGGCGAGGGCGGCGACGGCGAGCACGATCCCGGTCTCGGTGAGGTGCAGGGGCCAGTAGTGGGAGGCGGGGTGGTAGGTGGCGAAGCGGCCGTGGGTGTTCGAGCCCTCGCTCACCGGCCAGGCGCTGTCCGGGAGGTCGAAGGCGTGCGGCCCGGTGCGGGTGAGGGTGGGCCACAGGTACGGCCGGCAGTACGTCAGGACGGAGCCGAACAGCCACATCGCCCCCACCGCCGTGCCCAGCGCGGCCAGCGTGCGGCCCAGCAGCAGCGCGGTCAGGGTGCCGACGGCGAGCGCGCACAGGGGGTACGCCACCACCAGCGGGCCGCGCGCGGCGAACATGGAGGCGCCGTACCAGTTCTCGGCCCAGACCGGGTCGGGCCGGGCGGCGAAGGCCCAGCGGAAGACCAGGACGAGGGCGGTGGCGCCCAGGGTGAGCGCGAGGGCGGGCAGCGCCAGTTTGGCGGCCAGCCAGCGGGCCGGGGTGACGCCCTGGGTCCATGCCAACTGCGCGGTACCGGACTCCAGTTCACGGCCGATCAGGGCACCGCCCGCGAACGCGGCGACGCCGACGAAGGCGTAGCCGATCAGGGTGCCGGCCCAGTCCAGCTGGGTCGGGTAGTCGAGCAGGAGGTAGAGCCGGTCGCAGGGATCGGTGCAGGGCAGGCCCTGCAGGTCCGGGTCCTTCGCGGCGACCTTCGTCAGCCACACCAGCCAGCCGCACGTCCCCGCCACGAACACGGCCCAGGTCAGCAGCGCCGGGCGGTGCAGGCGCAGCACGGTCCGCGGCAGCCCCCCGCCGACGGTCGCCGCAGGGGTGCTCATCGGGGTGCTCATCGGGTCGCCGCCCGTCCGGTGAGGCGGCGCAGCACCAGGTAGCAGGCGGCGGTGAGCACGGCCGTGACGGCGAGGAGCAGGGCCGTGGCGGTCAGCTGGAGCGGCCAGTAGTGGGAGTAAGGGTGGTATGTGACATGGTACTGAGCCGCGTTCCCGCCCTGGCTCACCGTCCAGGAGCCGGCGGGCGATGTCACGTAGCCATGTCCGCTGCGGCTCAGCGTCGGCCACAGATGGGGCAGCAGCAGCAGGGTGGTGCCCCAGATCAGGCCCGACAGCAGCAGGCCGACGCCCAGCGCGGGCAGCGACCGCCGCAGCACCAGCCCCGCCAGTGCGCCCGTCGCGAGCCCGGCCAGGGACAGGGCGACGAGGGTGGGGCCGCCGGTGTGGAAGGTCCCGACGTCGTACCAGTCCTTGGCGCTGTGGACACGGCCACGGCCCGCGGCCCAGGCCAGATGGTGCAGCCAGGCCAGCAGAGCCGTCCCCGCCGTGACGAGGGCGGCCGGGGTGGCCAGCCGCACGGTGAGCCAGCGGACCGGGGTGCTGGACTGGGCCCAGGACAGCTGCGCGGTCCCGGACTCCAGCTCGCTGCCGAGGAGCGCGCCGCCCGCCCAGGCGCCGGTGAGGAAGGGCACCGCGGCCGCGGCCAGGGTGGTGTAGTTGTACCAGTCCTTGTAGCGCAGGATCGCGCTCTGGTCGTACGAGCACTTGGCGCTGAACCCGCAGCTGTCGTACTGCCGCCAGCCCTCGGCCGCCGCGTCGGCGAACGGGCCCTGCAGCAGGATCAGCACGGTGGCGGTGAGGAGGACGAGGGCCGCCCAGACGTACAGCGCGGGGCGGTGCAGGCGCAGCAGCCAGCGGGTCAGGTGGGGCCTGGCCGTGGGCGCGGGTGCGGGTGCGGACAGGGCGGTCACGCGACGGTCTCCTCGGTCGGGGCCAGGGCCGGGGCCTCGGGGTTGCGGAGGTGGCCGAGGACCAGGTCCTCCAGGGAGGGGGTCTCCGGGTTCCAGCCGTCGGGGAGCGGGCCGGCCGGGCGGATCAGGGCACTGAGCCGGCGGCCGGTGGTGCGGGACTCGACGACGGTGTGCGGGGCGAGGTCGGTGTCGGCGGTGGCGGCGACCCGGGTGTGGGCGGCCAGCAGGTCGTCGATCTCGCCGGCCAGCCGGACCCGGCCGCCGCCGATCAGCAGCAGATGGTCGCAGGAGTCCTCCAGCTCGGCGACCACGTGCGAGGACATCGCGATGGTGGTGCCGTGCTGGGCGGCCTGCACCATCAGCACGCCCATCAGCTCGTGCCGGGCGAGCGGGTCGAGGTCGGCCATCGGCTCGTCCAGGAGGAGCAGTTCGGGCCGCTTGCCGAGGGCGAGGGCGAGCGCGACCCGGGTGCGCTGGCCGCCGGAGAGGGTGCGGACCCGGGACTTCGGGTTCAGGTCGCCGGCGGCCACGATCCGCTCGGCGGTGGCAGCGTCCCAGCGCTCCGGGTTGAGGTCGCCGCCCATCCGCAGGGTCTCCTCGACCGTGAGCTGCGGGTAGAGCGGCTTGTCCTGGGCGACGTAGCCGATCCGGGTGCGGGCCTCGGCAGGGGTGGTGCCGAGGACGGTCAGCTCGCCCTCGGTGGCGCCCAGCAGACCGGCGGCGAGGGCGAGGAGCGTGGACTTGCCCGCTCCGTTGGGCCCGACGACGGCACAGACCCGCCCGGCGGGCAGCCGGAAGGTGCAGTCGCGCAGCGCCCAGCCCCCGCGCCGGCCGAACCGCTTGCCGAGCGCGGACGCCGCTATCGCGGTGTCGGTCATGAACTCTCTCCTTGGAAGTGCTTTTCGAGTACGGCGGTGAAGAGCGCGGCCACGTCGTCGCGGTCCAGGCCGCCCGCCCGGGCCCGGGCGGCCCAGTCGTCCAGCTCCCCGTGCAGGGGGGACTCGGCCGGGGCGGTGCCCAGGGAGCGCTTCACGAAGGTGCCGAGGCCGCGCCGGGCCTCCACCAGGCCCTCGCGTTCCAGCTCCCGGTAGGCCTTCAGGACCGTGTTGGGGTTGATGGCGGTGGCCTCGACCACCTCGCGGGCGGTGGGCAGCCTGTCTCCCGGCTGGAGGTGGCCCAGACGGAGGGCCTGCTTGGTCTGCTGGACGATCTGGACGTAGGTGGCGACGCCGGAGCGCCGGTCGATGCGGTACTCGACCACCCGTACAACCACCCTTTCACTAATTGAGTAGTGAAAGGGTGGTGCAGGACTGTTCGGAAAGTCAAGGCCGGTTCCGTGAACCGATCGGCAGGGCCCGTGCGATGAGGGGACGTGAGCGCAACGAGAAGCGACGGGGAGTTGCTGCGGGCCATAGCCGCGGACTCGGACCGGCGCGCCTTCGAGGAGCTGTACCGGCGGTACGCGCCGTGGCTGACCGCGCGGCTGCGCGGCCGGTGCGCGGATCCGGCGGTCGTCGACGACGTCGTGCAGGAGACGTTCCTCGCGGTGTGGCGGGGGAGCGCCCGGTATCAGGAGACCACCGAGAACGGTGTGAACCCCGACGCGGCCGGGTGGCTGTGGCGGATCGGCTCGCGGCGGCTGGTCGACGTGGCGCGCGGCGACGGGGCGCGGGGCCGGCTGCGGCAGGCACTGGCCCGGCTGCGGCACCGGGACGAGGTCTCGGCGGAGGAACGCGTGCTCGCGGGGGTGGAGCACGGGGACCTCGCCGGGGCCCTGGTCCGGCTCTCGCCCGAACTGCGGGCGGTGCTCCAGGCGACGGTGATCGACGGGCTGACCACCCGGGAGGCGGCGGTCCTGCTCGGCATCCCGCCGGGAACGGTCAAGACCCGCGCGATGCGGGCGCGCAAGCAGCTGCGGGAGGAGCTCGCATGACCTGGCATGTGTCTGAAGTGGATCTACGGGCCTACGCGCGCGGCGAGTTGGCGGCGCCGCTGCTCTGGTCGGCCGACACCCACGTCGGCTCCTGCGCCGACTGCCGTGCGGTCCTCGCGTCGGTGTCCGACCCGGCCGCGCTGGAGGCCGGCTGGGAGCGCCTGGACGCCGAACTGGACGCGCCGCGGCCAGGACCGGGGGAACGGCTCCTGGTGCGGCTCGGGGTCGCCGCGCACACCGCACGGCTGCTCACCGCGACCCCGGTGCTGCGCCGCTCCTGGCTGGTGTCGGTGGCGTCCGTGCTGGCTGCGACGGTCCTCGTGGTCCACGCGGTGGACGCTCCGGCCCTGTTCCTGGCCCTCGCCCCGCTGCTTCCGCTCGCCGCGGTGGCACTGTCGTACGGACCGGTCCTCGACCCGACGTACGAGATGGCCGCGGTCGCCCCGACGCACGGTTTCCGGCTGCTGATGATCCGCACGGTGGCCGCGCTGACCGCCTCCCTCGGCCTCAACTGCCTGGCCGCGCTGGCCCTTCCCGGCTACGGTCTGCTCGCCTTCGGCTGGTTGCTGCCCGCCCTCGCGCTCACCGGGGCCGGCCTCGCCCTCTCCGCACGGCTGGGCCCGCTGCTCGGGCCCGGACTGGTCGGCGTGGCGTGGACCGCCCTGATGGCGGTGGCCGCGCTGCACCCGACGCAGACACCGGCCGCCTTCACCACGGCCGGGCAGTCGGTGGCCGCCGCGCTCGCCGCCCTGGCGACGCTCCTGCTGCACCAGGTGCGCGACCGCTTCGACGCCAAGCCCTACTGACCGACCGTCCGATCGACCGATCGCTGGAGTCCTACGTTGAACACCACTGTCTCCGCCGCCGGCCTCTCCGTGCGCTACGGCGGCACCCCGGCGCTCGACGGCGTCACCCTGTCCCTGACGGACGGCGTCACGGGCCTGCTCGGGCCCAACGGGGCCGGTAAGACCACCCTGTTGAAGGTCCTCGCCACCGCCGTGCCGCCGGACGGCGGCGCCTTCACGGTGTACGGCGAGGACCCGGCCACCCAGGCCGGCCGGCTCGCGGTCCGCCGCACGCTCGGCTACCTTCCGCAGACCCCCGGCTTCCACCCGGACTTCACGGCCTTCGAGTTCGTCGACTACGTCGCCATCCTGAAGGAGCTCACCGACCGCGGCGGCCGCCATCGCGAGGTGCGGCGCGTCCTCGACCAGGTGGGCCTGGCCGACGTGCGCGGCAGGCGGATCAAGCGGCTGTCCGGCGGGATGCGGCAGCGGGTCGCGCTGGCCGCCGCGCTCGTCGGCGACCCCCGGTTCCTGGTCCTGGACGAGCCGACGGTCGGACTCGACCCCGAACAGCGCATGCGGTTCCGGGAACTGATCGCGGAGGCCGGCGAGGGCCGCACGGTGGTGCTCTCCACCCACCAGACCGAGGACGTGGCGATGCTCTGCAACCGGGTGATCGTGCTGGCCGGCGGCCGGGTCCGCTTCGACGGCACGCCGGCCGAGCTGACCGCCCGCGCGGCCGGACGCGTGTGGAGCAGCGCGGAACGCGCCACGGGCGCCCGGGCGGGCTGGCGCACCGGCACCGGCACCTTCCGCAACGTCGGCGACCCGCCCACCGGCGCCGACCTGCTCGAACCCACCCTGGAGGACGGCTACCTGCTGGTCCTCGACACCGAGACCACCGAGGTGGCGGCATGACGACGGCACTCGTGAAGGAGCCGGAGACGGCCGGCCCCGTGGACCACGAGCGCGACAACGCGTCCGCGTCCGTCTTCGCCCTGGCCCTGTTCGAGGCGCGCCAGCTCCTCCTGCAGGTCCCGCTGCTCCTCTTCGGCCTGCTGTATCTCGCCTACGTCGGTTACGGCCTGTTCGGCCGGGACGAGGGCATGGACGCGTATCCCGTCCTGCACGACGTGGACCGCTCCACCCAGGGCGGCCCGGAGCTGTTCGCCGTCGCCCTGCTGGTGTGCGTGCACCGGGCGGCGCTGCTCAACCGGCGGCGGAGCCTGGAGGAGCAGTTCGGGGTGCTGGCGATGGCGCCCGCGCGCCGCACGCTGGCCCACGCCCTGTCCGTCGTGCCCTTCGCGCTCGGTGTGGCCCTGGTGGTCGGCGTCCAGTTCGCCCGGGCGGCGCTGCGGCCGGGCGCGGTCGGCCACGGCTCGGTCTTCGAACTGGCGGTGGCCCCGCTGGCCGTCCTGCTCGCCGGCGCGGTCGGTGTGCTGCTGGCCCGGGTCCTGCCCCACCCGGCGGCCCCGCTGCTCCTTCTGCTCGTGATCGGGTTCGGCACCAGCCTGCTGCCCGGCGGCTCGGGCACGCACGGCGTGGACTGGCTGTGGCCGGCCGTGCTGGAGAACGGCGGCACCCCGGTCCCCGGCGAACTGCTGGGCCGCCCGGCGGGCTGGCACGCGCTGTACCTGCTCGGGCTCACGGTGCTGGTGGTGTGTGTGGCGATGTGGGTGGCCGGCGGCCGGGCGCGGGTCCTGAAGGCGGCGGCGGCCGTGGCCCTGGCGGCGGCGGTGGCCGGGGCGGCAGGTCAGACACCGGGGGACTCCGCCGGTCTGCAGGCCGCGCGGAAGGCGGAGGCGGACCACCCGGCGAAGTTCCAGACGTGCGTCGAGCGCGCCGGCTCCCGCTACTGCGCGTACCCGGACTGGGAGGGCTGGACGGTCGACTGGGCCGCGGTGGTGCACCGCGTCCGGTCCGAGGCGGGCGGCGACGCGGCCACCACCCGGCTCACCGTCCGCCAGCGCATCCAGGAGATCACCGACCTGACCACGGACGCCACCCTCCCGACGAGCTCCACCCCCGGCACGGTCACCGTCGGCACCCAGTGGGGCGGCAACCGGGTCCCCGAGTTCGCGGTCGGGGTCGCCCGGGTCCTGGTCGCGGGCAGCGAACACGCCTCCGAGGACATGTGCGACGCCCGCGTGGTGACGACGATGTGGCTGGCCCTGGCCACCGACCCCACCCCCACGGCCACCTTCCGCCACCTCCGCATCGACGACAGCCTCAAGGGCTCGGCCGCGGTCCTCACCCCGGACGGCGGCAGCATGTCGGTCTCGGCCCAGCAGACCCAGGTCGTACGGGAACTGCTACGGGAGCCGCACGACACGGTCGCGTCCCGCGTCAGGTCCCACTGGCAGCAGCTGACCTCCCCGGACACGACGACCGCCGAGGCGGCCCGCCTGCTCGGCGTGAAGGCACCGAAGGGCCCGGACGACTGCCCGGCGGGCTGAGCCCTGTGGTGCGGGGCGGCCGGTGAGGGGGGCTCAGGTCTCCGTGCGGTACATCAGGTCCGTCTCGTGAGTCGTGAAGCCCAGGCGTTCGTAGACGGCGACCGCCGCGGTGTTGTCGGCGTCGACGTACAGCATCGCCGTCGGCAGGCCGCGGTCGGCCAGGTGGCGCAGGCCGATGGTGGTGAGGGACTTGCCGAGGCCACCGCCCTGGGCGGCGGGGGAGACGCCGAGGACGTAGACCTCGCCGAGGCGTTCCGCGTCGTGGACCTTGGTCCAGTGGAAGCCGAGGAGTTCGCCGTCGCGTTCCGCGAGGAAGAAACCGGCCGCGTCGAACCAGGGCTGGGTCTTGCGGTCGTCCAGGTCGCGCTGGGTGAGCGAGCCCTGTTCCGGATGGTGGGCGAAGGCGGCGGCGTTGACGGCGAGCCAGGCCGCGTCGTCCTGGCCGGGCACGAAGGTGCGGACGGTGACGCCCTCGGGCAGCTTCGGGTCGGGCAGGTCCAGGTCCGTCAACGGGCGGCGCATCTGGCGCAGTTCGCGGAACAGGGTGAGGCCGAGGACCTGGGCGAGGTGGCGGGCCGCCGAGTGGCCGCCGTGCGCCCACACCCGCAGCCGCTTGCCGGAGGCCGCCAGCAGGGCGGAGCCCAGCGCGCGGCCGTGGCCGTGGCCCCGGTGGGCCGGATGGACGACCAGTTCCGCGGCCGGCGCCTCCACCGGGTCGGTGTCCTCCAGCTGGGCGTAGCCGACGAGTTCGTCGCCGACGCAGAGGAGCAGATGGGAGACGCCCTCCCGGGCGCCGCCGTCGAGCTGGAGGCGGCCCTGCTCGGACACCGGCTGCTGGCCGTCGGCCCGCGCGGCCTCCGCCAGCAGTTCCCGTACGGCGTCGGCCTGATCCGGGGTGAGCGCGGAGTAGGTGTCGATGGAGCGGGAGTACATGGGCGGCCGTGCGGTGTCGTCGCTGGTCATGCGTACGAGGGTACGGGGCCGGATCGGCAAAGTGGGGACACCGGGGGAAGGTAAAGGGAAGGGCAACCGGAAACCAAGATGTAACCATGAACACCCTGTTGCGCTACGCGCGTTGACCCTAGGCTGCGCCGGACCGGGCCACTTCTCAGCAGACCCACAGGGGGGTTCCATGCACGCGCAGTCCAGACCGTCCGGACGCCGTACCTACACGCTGCTCGCGTCGGCCGCAGGCCTCGCCGCCGTCGCCGCCCTGGCGAGCGCGCTGCCCGCCGACGCGCACTCCGGCGAGGGCCACGGCCACCACGGCCCCAGCCGCTACCAGGACGTTCAACTGCTCTCCTTCAACGACCTGCACGGCAACCTGGAGCCGCCGTCCGGCTCCTCGGGCCGGGTCACCGAGACCCAGGCCGACGGGACGACGAAGACCGTCGACGCCGGTGGTGTCGAGTACCTCGCGACCCATCTGCGGCAGGCCCGCAAGGGCAAGGCGTACTCCGTCACCGCCGCCGGCGGCGACCTGGTCGGCGCCTCCCCGCTCATCTCCGGCCTCTTCCACGACGAGCCGACCATCGAGGCGCTCGACAAGCTCGACCTCGACGTGACGACGGTCGGCAACCACGAGTTCGACGAGGGCGCCGGCGAACTGGCCCGCCTCCAGAACGGCGGCTGCCACCCCACCGACGGCTGCTACACCGACAAGAGGTTCAAGGGCGCCGACTTCCCCTACCTGGCGGCCAACGTCCTCGACGAGAAGACGGACAAGCCGATCCTCAAGCCCTACTGGGTGTGGAAGAAGAAGGACGTCAGGATCGGCTTCATCGGCGTCACCCTTGAGGGCACGCCCGGCATCGTCTCCGCCGACGGCGTCAAGGGCCTGGCCTTCAAGGACGAGGTCGAGACCATCGACAAGTACGCCAAGGTGCTGCAGCGCCAGGGCGTCCAGTCGATCGTGGCGCTGGTCCACGAGGGCGGCTTCCCGTCCTCGTCCAACTACGACTACGACTGCGACTCGCCGGGCGCCGGCAGCGGCATCTCCGGCCCGATCGTCGACATCGCGAAGAACGTGACCCCGGCCGTGGACGCGCTGGTCACCGGCCACACCCACACCGCGTACGCGTGCACGATCGACGACCCGGCCGGCAACCCCCGCACGGTCACCTCGGCCGCCTCGTTCGGCCGCCTCTACACCGACACCACCCTCACCTACGACCGCTACACCGGTGACATCGCGCGTACGGCCGTGAAGTCGGCGAACCACGTGGTCAGCCGGGACGTCGCCAAGGCGCCCGACATGACCGAGCTGATCGGCAGGTGGAACACCCTCGCCGCCCCGATCGGCAACCGCGCCATCGGCTACGTCTCCGCCGACGTCAACAACACCGGTACCGAGTCCCCGATGGGCGACCTGATCGCCGACGCCCAGTTCGCCTACGGCAAGGAGCTGGACCCGGAGACCGACCTCGCGCTGATGAACCCGGGCGGGGTGCGGGCCGGGCTGACGTACGCGGCCAAGGGGAGCGAGGGCGACGGCGTCGTGACGTACGCCGAGGGCTTCACCGTGCAGCCGTTCGCCAACACCGTGAACCTCCAGGACTTCACCGGCGCGCAGCTCATCCAGGTGCTCAAGGAGCAGGTGAGCGGCAGCAACGCGGCTGCCCCGAAGATCCTGCTGCCGTCCAAGGGGCTCACCTACACGCTGGACCTGACGAAGACGGGCGCGGACCGTGTCGTCACCGAGTCCGTGAAGCTGAACGGCACGGCCGTCGACCCGGCCGCCACCTACCGCGTCGCCACCAACTCCTTCCTCGCGGGCGGCGGCGACGGCTTCACCACCCTCGGCCAGGGCACCGACGACGTCGTCGGCACCGACGACCTCTCCGCCCTCGCCCAGTACCTGACGGCCAACTCCTCGGCCACCAGCCCGCTCGCGCCGCCGGCCACGAACCGGATCACGATCGTGCAGTAGTCACCCCTCCCAGCCCTACCGAGGGCCCGGTACGCACCCGTGCGTACCGGGCCCTCTCTGCTGGATAAAACCTATGTGAAGCGCCCTTCGGTTCCCCGTTGCTCCTGAAAATTCATCTCAGCCGCAATTCATCGAGGTCTAACTGAAAATGGCTTTCTCGGCCTCTTTGGTCGCGTAATGTTTTCCATGTCGAAAGCGAACGGCGCGGACGACAGAACGAAGGAGAAGGACATGAGCTTCCACAAGATCGTCCCGGTGAAGAAGGCCGAGAAGCCCGCCCCGAAGCCGGCTCCGAAGAAGAAGGACTGCAAGAAGTCCCAGCCCAAGCGCCCTGTGGGTCACCGGTAAGTCGCCAGCACCAAGGAGGGAATCATCATGAGCTTCCACAAGATCGTCCCCGTCAAGAAGCACCGCAAGCCCGCTCCGGCTCCGAAGAAGCCCGCGCCGAAGAAGCCGGCTCCGAAGCGCCGCCCGGTCGGCGACGAGCGCTGACAAAGAATTTACAGAAGTAATTCAAATCAATTCACAGGTTGTTGCAGCGGCCCAGCAGAGAAACTGTTGCAGAACCACGACAGAAGTCACCGGAGAGAGGAACATCACCATGAGCTTCCACAAGATCGTCCCCGTCAAGAAGCACCGCAAGCCGGCCCCGGCCCCGAAGAAGCCCGCGCCGAAGAAGCCGGCTCCGAAGCGCCCCATCGGCGACAAGCACTGAGGCACGCCTTGAGGCGGGGTCACCGGTTACGCGTGGTCGCACCGGTGGCCCCGCCTCGGCCATGTCCGCCCCCGTCCCCCCCGACACCCCTGAAGGGAGTTGCCGACCATGAGAGAAGCCCGTGCGGCCTTCCGCCGTTTCTGGCCGCTGACCCGTGGCGACCGCAAGTGGCTGTGGATGATCATCGCGTGTGTCGTGGTGTCCGCGCTCGCCGAGACCGCCGCGATCCTGCTCTTCGCCGACCTCACCGACAACGCCCTGCAGGCCGGTTCGCTCTCCGCCTTCTGGGGACCGGCCGGCGCCTGGCTGGGCGTCGCCGCGCTCGGCGCGTTCGTCGGCTACCTCGGCAACTCACTGGCCACCTGGACCGCCGAGAGATTCGTGCTGCGCCTGCGCGCCAAGGTCTTCCGGCACGTCCAGGACCTGCCCCCGCACTTCTTCCAGCAGCACCGCCAGGGCGACCTGGTGGAACGCCTCACCGGCGACGTCGAGGCCATCGAGCAGATGGTGGTGTCCGGTGTCGTCGGCACCGTCGCCGCCGCCTTCTCCGCCGTCTTCTACGCGGCCGCCGCCTTCTGGCTGCGCTGGGACCTGGCACTGGTCACCTTCGTCCTCGCACCCCTGTTCCTGTTCGCCGCCCGCCGCTTCTCCGGCCGGATCAGGACGGCCTCCCAGGACGAGCGGGTCGCCGACGGCGCGATCACCTCCGTGGTGGAGGAGTCCCTCGGCAACGTCGTCCTCACCCAGGCGTACAACCGCCGCCGGGACGAGGAGAAGCGCCTCGACGTCGAGGCCCGCGCCTGGATGCGGGCGAGCGTGCGCGGGGCCCGGCTCAGCGAGATGTACGCGCAGTTCGTCGAGGTCGTGGAGACCTTCTGCGTGCTCGCCGTGATCGGCCTGGGCGTCTGGGAGATCTCCGCCGGCCGGATGAGCCTCGGCGAGCTCCTCGCCTTCGCGGCCTTCCTCGGCTACCTCTACCCGCCGATCCGCAACCTCGGCCAGCTCGGCCTCACCCTCACCGCGGCCACCGCGGGCGCGGAGCGCATCGGCGAGATCCTGGACGCCGAGCCCGCCGTCACCGACCCCGCCCAGCCGGTCGGCCCCTGGCCGGTGCGCGGCTGGGTCAGCTTCCACAACGTCTCCTTCCGCTACCCGGAGTCCCGCCGCGCCTCCCTCCGCGACATCGACTTCACGGCGGGCCCGGGCGAGCTGGTCCTGGTCACCGGCAAGAGCGGCGCCGGCAAGTCCACCCTCTCCAAGCTCCTCACCCGTTTCTACGACCCCTCGGCCGGCGTGGTCTGCCTGGACGGCGTCCCGCTCACCGACGTACCCCTGGAGTTCCTCCGCGAGAAGGTCGCCCTGCTCCCGCAGCAGACGCTGATCCTCAACGGCACGGTCCGCGAGAACATCGAGTGCGGCCGGCCCGGAGCGACGGACGAGGAGATCGAGCAGGCGGCGCGGGACGCGGCGGCGCACGACTTCATCGTCATGCTCCCCGAGGGCTACGACACCCACATCGCCCCCGGCACGGCCGCCCTCTCCGGCGGTCAGCTCCAGCGGATCGCCATCGCCCGCGCGATGCTCCGCGCCGCCCCGGTCCTCGTCCTCGACGAGCCGACCGCGGGCCTGGACGCGATCGCCGCCCGCCAGGTGGTGGCCCCGCTGCGCAGGCTGATGGCGGGCCGGACCACCATCATGATCACGCACGACCTCACCCTGGCCCCCGACGCCGACCGCATCCTGGTCGTCGACCGCGGCCGCCTGGTGGAGGCCGGCACCCACGCCGAACTCCTCGCCCGGGGCGGCGCCTACGCCACCCTGGCCCACCCGCTCCCCGAGGCCATCGCGGCACAACCGGCACCGGCCCCCGACGAGACGATGATCCTCAGGTGGTAGTTCAGGAGGCAGGAGCCGTCCGCAGGGTGTACCCCGTCCCGCGCACGGTGTGGATGAGCCGCGGTTCGCCGCGGCTCTCCAGTTTCCGCCGCAGGTACATGATGTAGACGTCCAGCGTGTTGGACGCGGGCGCGAACTCGAAGTCCCACACGTCCCGCAGGATCCGCTCCCGGCCGAGCACCCGCCCGGGATGCCGCAGCAGGAACTCCAGCAGCGCGTACTCGGTCTTGGTCAGGTCGAGGGCCCGGTCCCCGCGGTGCACGCTCCGGGTCCGCAGATCCATCGACACGTCGTCGTAGGCGAGGAACCGGTCCCCGGGCGGAGCCGTCTCCGCCTCCCGCCGCGGGTTGCGCCGGAGCAACGCCCGTACCCGGGCGAGGAGTTCCTCGGCGGCGAACGGCTTGGCCAGGTACCCGTCCGCGCCGTTGTCGAGGGCGACGATCCGGTCCCCGACCGCGTTCCGGCCGGTGATCATGAGAATCGGCACGGTGGACCCGGACGCCCGGATCCGCCGGGTGGCCGCCAGACCGTCGAGACCCGGCATCTCCACGTCCATCAGCACCAGGTCCGGCCGGCTCTCCGGAGCCCCGAGCAGGTCGAGGGCCACTCTGCCGTCGTCGGCGAAGACGGTCTCGTAACCCTCGAACCTGAGCAGCCGCCCGATCCCGTCCCGTACGGCCGCGTCGTCGTCGGCCAGCAAAATCTTCCTCGCCATCTGACTCGCCATCTGACAAAAGTGTGACGAGCGGCTGTGACGGGGCTGGGTGAGGGATGTGGATGGGCTACGGCTGCCGGGCCGGGGAGCGCGGCGGCCGGGTGCTCCAGTACCACTGGAGCACGGCGGCGAGGACGACGCCCGAGGCCAGGGGCACGCACACGAAGAGCACGAACGGATGGTCCGGACGCCCCACCACGATCTGCCAGATGTCGACCATCAACATGAGGAAGAAGACCAGCAGCCCGCCGTACGCCCCCCACGTCCAGGCCTTCCGCCGCGCCGCCCCGCGCAGGATCAGCTCCTCGACGTCCGGGCGGCGCTCCCAGGTGAGGCTGCGCAGCGGTGCGGCGGCCAGGCACAGCTCCGCGACCTCGGCGTAGGGGTCGTCCAGCTGCCAGTCGTTGAGCTGCCACAGCAGGAAGCGGCGGCCCTGGAAGTCGTACAGGTAGGTGAGCCACTGGGGGGCCATCCGCCCCGAGCCGCGCGGCGCCTGCTCGACCCGGATGTCGTACACCTCGGACCAGGCCCAGGTCCGCGCACGGACCGGCCCCTGCGCGGTGATCCCGGCTGCCGTGACCCTGGTGCGCGCCCGGAACTGCTCCAGCGCGATCCGCGCGATGGTCAGGGCCATCAGCAGCGCGAAGGCCGGCGGCCCCCACCAGAACCCGCTGCCGCCCCCGTCCCCGTCGTGGGAGACCCGGCTGGTCTGGATGAACGCGTTCATCATCAGCAGTCCCGGCAGGAGCAGGTACGCCAGGGGCGGCTTCCGGCGCCTTCGGTACTCCCGTTCGACTCCACTCTCGTCCACGAACCGTGCCCCTCCCCAGGCGCACCGAACGGATGCGCGACTGGGGAGAGGATAAGACCGCCCGCTGTGGCCTCAGGAGGCGGTGGGCGTCCCGTTCCGTCCTCGCTCGAACGGGTGACCTGGAGCCGATTCCCCTGGTCACCCGTGGCGCTTTACCTACCGTGATCAGCCCACCCTTGCGCAGAAGGTGTCACCTTGACTGCTGTCGCACCGGAGCTCTCGAACCGACCCACCCTGGACCAGGTCCTGTGGCGGGCCTGGAAGGCCATGAAACTCCCCGAGGGCTACCGCGCTGAGATCATCGAGGGAGCCATCGAGGTGTCGCCCACCGGTCGTCTGTCCCACGCTCAGATCGTCAACCGGCTCCGCGACGCACTGGTGCGGTTCCTGGGAGAGGGAGAGTCCGCGGCGTTTCAGGGCACGAACGTCATCCATCAGCGCAAGGGATGGATCCCTGACCTCCTCATCGCCGTCCTACGATCGGCTCCGCGACCTGGCACTGTCCCCGCCGGACTCGCTCGCGTTCATCAGGGGCCTACTGGAGGAGCACCAATCATGACCCGCACGCTTGACCTCAGCACCCCCGTGTGGCGAAAGTCGAGCTACAGCGACGGGGGAGACAACAACTGCGTCGAGGTCGCCGACGGCCACCCCGGCCTGGTCCCCGTCCGGGACAGCAAGCTCCCGGCCGCCTGTCCTCTCTTCTTCTCGGCCGCGTCCTGGTCCATGTTCGTGGACGGGGTCAAGGAAGAGGTGGGTCGGCGCACGTTCGGGTGACAATGCCCGAAGTCCTGATGTTCGAGGCGTTGCCGCCCACACGCTGAATCCCGTGACCACGACACGAACGACTGATCCACGGAGTGCGGGGCGGCTATGGTCGTAGACCTGAAGCGCCGAAGGAGGGCATCGGTCATGACCGCTCACGCCACGGAGAACGACCAGGTCATCCCGCCGATGCCGGAGCGGACGCCGAAGGCGCTGCGCGCGGCCATCGCCGAGCACGTGCCCGTGCTGCTTCCGGATTTTGACGCGCACTGGAAATGGGCGATCGCCGACGCGTACGACGTGGGTCCCCTGTGGGCATTCATGGCCTTCTGGTGGGGTGAGTACGCCCTCGCACGCGACCCCAAGCTGGACGCGCATGTGCGTGATCTTGAGTACCGGGCCGGGAACGCGTGCACCGACATCAACGAGGCCAAGGCCCTCCTTGAGGAGGCGGCGCGGATCCGCCATCGGATGCGGGCCGTGGAGCCCGGGGAGTGACCGACGGTTTCATGGGGCCGCCCTGGCAGATGGACTGGCGGCTCGATGCTCTGGCTGCTCTGGAAGCGCTGCCTACGCACGTGCGGGAAATGGTCTACGCCGTGCGTGCCGAGCTGGTCACTGCCAAGGACCCCTGCTTCCGCGGCATCGAATCCGACGCAGGCCTCCCCGAGGGCATGAAAGTCCGGCCGATCCGTAGCACCCAGCCGAAGGGCGCCTACGCGCTCTACTTCGACCACGGTAATGGTTGGCTGAAATACACCTTCACCCGTCGGACTCAAGATCCGCAGATCCTGATTGAGGAGGTCTTCTGGGCGGAGTTCAAACCCCCTCCCCCGCCGTCTCCGGCGGAGCCGTAGGCGCCCCCGGCAGCCGTACCGTCGCCACCGTGCCGCCGCCGTTGGCGCGGGCCAGGGTGACATCGCCGCCCGCCTGCTGGACGGTGCGCGCCACGATGGACAGACCCAGCCCCGAGCCCGGCAGGGCCCGTGCGCTCGGGGAGCGCCAGAAGCGGTCGAAGACGTGGGGGAGTTCGTCCTCGGCGATGCCGGGACCGTGGTCGCGGACCGTGAGGACGCCGCGCTCCAGGGTGACCTCGATCTTGCCACCCTCCGGGCTGAACTTCACCGCGTTGTCGAGGATGTTGACGATCGCCCGCTCCAGGGCGGAGGGCTCCGCCCGTACGAACCACGGCTGGACGTCCGCCGCGATCGTCAGCTCCGGCCCGCGCAGGCGGGCGCGGCGCAGGGCCGCCTCGACCGTGTCCTGGAGGGCCACGACCTGGACCCGCTCGCCACGCTGCCCCTCCGAGCGGGACAGCTCCTGGAGGTCGCCGATCAGCGACGCCAGCTCCGTCATCTGCGCCTTCACCGAGGCGAGCAGCGCCTTGCGGTCCGCCGGGGGGAGGGGGCGGCCGGTCTCCTCGCTGCGGGTGAGGAGTTCGATGTTGGTGCGGAGGGAGGTCAGGGGGGTGCGGAGTTCGTGACCGGCGTCCGCGATGAGCTGTTGCTGGAGCTCCCGGGAGCTGGCCAGGGACGTGGTCATGCTGTTGAACGAGCGGGACAGCCGCGCGATCTCGTCGTCCGACTCCTCCTCCACCGGGATGCGGACACTCAGGTCCTCGGTACGGGCGACGTGCTCGACGGCCTCCGTGAGCTTGTCGACGGGGCGGAGACCGGCGCGGGCGACGGCGAGACCGGCGGCTCCGGCGCCGAGGACGCCGATACCGGAGACGAGGAGGAGGATCAGCGCGAGGTCTTTGAGGGTGTCCTGGGTGCTCTTCAGGGGGACCGCGGTGATCAGTCCGACGTAGGAGCCGCTGTCGGTGGCGAACACCTGGGTCATCACGCGCAGCGGGTTGCCGTCCGTGTCGGTGCCGTTGCCGAAGTACAGGGTGTCGGTGTTCCCGGCCTTGATGAGGTCTTTCTCGGCCTGACTGACCTTGATCACGCCCGTGGCGTCGTGGGTGAGGCAGAACGAGCCGTCCGTCTTGACCACCTGGCCGTAGCCGATCCGCAGGCCGTTGGTGTCCTGAACCGTGCTGGTGCAGTCGATGAGTGCGTTCTGGGCGACCATGTTCGCCGGCCCCCGCACCTTCTGCAGGTCGCTCTCAAGCTGCTCGTACAGCTTCCCCTGCACGATGAACCAGCAGGTCACCGAAACCGCCGCCACCGCGAACGCCACCGCTGCCGCGACCAGCATCGACAGGCGGGCGCGGATCGGCAGGGTGCGGAAGCGGGTGGCGAGCCTGTTCACTCGGCGCCGCCCTGGCGCAGGACGTACCCGACGCCGCGCACGGTGTGGACGAGGCGGGGCTCGCCGCCGGCCTCGGTCTTGCGGCGGAGGTACATGACGTAGACGTCGAGGGAGTTCGAGGACGGCTCGAAGTCGAAGCCCCAGACGGCCTTCAGGATCTGCTCGCGGGTGAGGACCTGGCGCGGGTGCGCCATGAACATCTCCAGGAGGGTGAACTCGGTGCGGGTCAGCTCGACCTGGCGGCCGGACCGGGTGACCTCGCGGGTCGCCAGGTCCATGCGCAGGTCGCCGAAGGTGAGCGCCTCGTCCTCCTGGGCGCCGTCGGCCACGGAGGCCGCGTAGGAGCTGCGGCGCAGCAGGGCACGGATGCGGGCGAAGAGTTCGTCGAGTTCGAAGGGCTTGACCAGGTAGTCGTCGGCCCCGGCGTCGAGTCCGGTGACGCGGTCGCCGACCGTGTCGCGGGCCGTCAGCATCAGGATCGGGGTGGTGTCGCCGGCCCCGCGGATGCGGCGGGCGGCGGTCATGCCGTCCATGCGGGGCATCTGGATGTCGAGGACGATCAGGTCCGGCTTGTAGGCCGTCGCCTTCTCCAGCGCGTCCGCGCCGTCGACCGCGACCTCGGTCTCGTACCCCTCGAAGGCAAGGCTGCGCTGGAGGGCTTCGCGTACGGCCGGCTCGTCGTCGACGATCAGGATGCGCTGGGATTCACGGTCGCCATCGGCGGGGCTCATCGCTCGCGGTTCCTCGGGGTGCGGTGGGTCTTGGTCGGGACGCCTCTCAGCCTCGCATGTTTCCGGGCTGTCGGGTATGCACGCTGGTGAGGCGGTACGCCCCTAGCCGCGCACCAGGGTCATGCGGCTCAGCGGAACCTTGCGCTGGTGCGGCCGGGCCGCGGACGTCCGCAGCCCCATCAGCTGCGGGGCCGACGCCACCTCCGGGGCGCGCGGGGCCGACGCCACCTCCGGGGCGCGCGGGGCCGGGGTCGGTGCCACCACCGCCTCGGTCGGTGCGTGGAGCTCGTACGCCACGGCAAGGGCCAGGCTGAACCCGGCCGGGCTGTCGGCGGCCATCGTGTGCGAAACCTGCTTGATCATGACGTACTCCCTTGCTCTGGTGCTCTGGTGCCGGGTGGTTCAGCTGGTGGAGCCGGCCCGCAGCTTGGCCAGGTCGGACTTCACGGTGTTGATCGGGATGGCGAAGCCAAGGCCGACGCTGCCCGCGTCCGAGGAGGACGACGAGGAGTCGGAACTGGCCGAGTACATCGCGGAGTTGATGCCGACGATGTTGCCGCTGGCGTCGATCAGCGCGCCGCCGGAGTTGCCGGGGTTGAGGGACGCGTCGGTCTGGATCGCCTTGTAGGTCGTGGTGGACGAGCCGGTGTCGCCGTTGAACTGCTGGCCGCCGAAGGAGAACGGCCACTGGCCGCTGCCGTCGCCCTGCTGTTGCTGCTGGCCCTCGTCGGTGGAGACGGTGACGTCCCGGTTGAGCGCGGAGACGATGCCGCTGGTGACGGTGCCGGTCAGGCCCTCGGGCGAGCCGATCGCCACGACCTGGTCGCCGACCTGGACCCCGTCGGAGTTGCCGAGGGTGGCGGCCGTGAGGCCGGAGGCGCCCTGGAGCTTGAGGAGGGCGAGGTCCTTGGCGCTGTCGGTGCCGACGACCGTGGCGGTGTACGACTTGCCGTTGCTGGTCGTCACCTTGATCGACTGAGCGCCGGAGATGACGTGGTTGTTGGTGACGATCTCGCCGTTGCTGGTGATGATCACACCGGAGCCGGTGGAGGTGCCGTTGCTGAGGGTCGCGTTGACCTCGACGACGCTCGGGCTGACCCTGGCGGCGATCGTGGCGACGTCGCCCTTCTTGCTGGAGGGCACCACGCTGGTGGTGGTGCTGCTGGAGACGACGTCGTTCTTGCCGGTCAGCTCCTGGAAGGCGTACGCGGTGCCGCCGCCGACGGCCGCCGCGACGATCGCGACCGCGGCGAGCAGGGCTATCGGGCCCCGGGTGCTCTTCTTCTTGGCGTGGGCCGAGTACTCCGAGTGCTCCGCCGGGTGCTCCGCGTCGGTGCCGACGGTGGGGAGTACGGCCGTACCGCCGCCGTGGCCGCCCTGGCCGGCGTCGACCGTCGGCTGGTGGGCGGGCGGGGGAGGCCACTCCGGGTTCACGGGGGAGGGGGAAGAGGCGTGCTGCTGCTGGGGGTACGCGCCCTGGTAGGCGTCACCCTGGGGACCCTGCGGGTTCTCGTACTCGCCGCTGCGGCGGAAGCTCTCGGTCATGACAAGTAGCTTGTCCCGTGACCATGAGAGCTCCCTGAGTGCCCGCTGAGAACGCCGCGAGAAGCTCGTTTGCCCGATATAAAGAACCTTCTCGCAGGTCGCGGCCGGTTCTCAGACGAGGTTCATGAAGCCTTTGCTGTGAGTCCGCGAGTTTGGCGGGTGCGGGCCGGTGGGGGCTGGTCGCGCCCACGCGGCGGAGCCGCATATCGATACAGCCCCGCGCCCCTTTGGGGGCGCGGGGAACTGCGCGAGCAATCACGACGCACCTGCGGTCAAAGAACGACCCGCACCACGGTCGGAAAACCACTGCGCACCCGCGGCCGAAGAACTACGCGCACCCGCAGGACCCACGCACCACCAGCCTCGAAGGAAACGTCTTCAGACGCTCCCTCCGCGACCCGGCCACCCGCAGCCCGTCGTCCAGGACCAGGTCCACCGCCGCGCGGGCCATCGCCGGGCGGTCGGAGGCGATCGTCGTCAGCGGGGGATCCGCGAGCGCCGCCTCCTTGATGTCGTCGAAGCCCGCCACCGCCAGCTCCCCCGGCACCTCGATCCGCAGCTCCCGCGCCGCCCGCAGCACGCCGAGTGCCTGGTCGTCGGTGGAGCAGAAGATCGCCGGGGGACGGTGGGGGCCGGAGAGGATGTCAAGGGCGACCCGGTACGCGTCGTACCTGTTGTACGGCGCCTCGAACAGCCGGCCCTCCGTGGGCAGGTCCGCCTCTGCCATGGCGCGTCGCCAGCCCTCGACGTGGTCGGAGACCGGGTCGCCGACGGCCGGCGTGTCCGCCGTACCGCCCATACAGGCCACGTAGTCGTAGCCGTGCTCCAGCAGATGGCGGACGGCGAGCTGGGCGCCGCCGAGGTCGTCCGTCACCACCGCCACGTCGTCGATCGCCTCCGGCCGCTCGTGGAGCAGCACCACCCGGGCGTCCCAGGCCTCGATCTCGGCGGCCGCCGAGTCGTTCAGCGCGTGGGAGACGAGGATGAGGCCCGAGACCCGCATCCCGAGGAACGCGCGCAGGTAGTGGACCTCGCGCTCGCCGACGTAGTCGGTGTTGCCGACCAGCACCATCTTTCCGCGCTCGGACGCCGCCTGCTCGACCGCGTGCGCCATCTCGCCGAAGAACGGCTGGCGGGCGTCCGGGATGATCAGACCTATGAGGTCGGTGCGCCGGGACGCCATCGCCTGGGCGACCCGGTCGGGGCGGTACCCCAGCTCCTTGATCGCGGCGAGGACGCGCTCGCGCGTTGCCGGGGCGACCGGCCGGGGTCCGTTGTTGATGACATAACTGACGACGGCGGTGGAAGTCCCCGCCAGCCGCGCCACATCATCCCGAGTCACCTTGGCCACGCGCGGAGTCTACGCGGATGGACCGGCTCTGGGCAGGGCGAATCGAGCCTTCGCTTGCGGAAGCAATGCCCCGTCCGGGCGACGGCCATGCCTCGCCCGGACGACGACTACGCCTCCGTCGGCACCTCGACCGCGTCCAGGGCCGCCGATGCGTCCGCATCCTCCGGCTTTGGCCGGTCCGCGTGCGCCTTGGCCGTGTCACCGGCCCGGTCGCCCTTCTCGGGTGTAACGAATCGATAACCGACGTTCCGGACGGTTCCGATCAAGGACTCGTGCTCCACGCCGAGCTTGGCGCGCAGCCGTCGTACGTGCACGTCGACGGTCCGGGTGCCGCCGAAGTAGTCGTACCCCCAGACCTCCTGCAGCAGCTGTGCGCGAGTGAACACCCGGCCGGGGTGCTGGGCGAGGTATTTCAGCAGCTCGAACTCCTTGAAGGTGAGGTCGAGGACCCGTCCCTTCAGTTTCGCGCTGTAGGTCGCCTCGTCCACCGACAGGTCGCCGTTGCGGATCTCCATGGGCGAGTCGTCGTTGACGATCTGCTGGCGGCCCATGGCGAGCCGCAGCCGCGCCTCGACCTCGGCGGGGCCCGCGGTGTCGAGGAGTACGTCGTCGATGCCCCAGTCGGCGGTGACGGCGGCGAGCCCGCCCTCCGTCACGACCAGGATCAGCGGACAGCCGGGGCCGGTCGAGCGGAGCAGCTGGCAGAGGCTGCGGACCTGCGGGAGGTCGCGGCGGCCGTCGATCAGGATGACGTCGGCGCCCGGGGTGTCGACGAGGGCGGGTCCCTCGGCCGGGGCGACCCGCACGTTGTGCAGGAGCAGGCCGAGGGCCGGCAGCACCTCTGTCGATGGCTGGAGGGCGTTGGTCAGGAGCAGCAGAGAACTCATATGTCTGGTTCCTCCTCGGTCCCTGCGAGGACTGTGTGCAATGACACTGCGCTGCGCTCCCGAGATTCCATACACCGGCGGTCACCTGGAGTTTCCCGCTTCGTATACAACCCTTACGAAAGCACAAAAGGACCCGGTGGCGGCGCTGCCCGAGTCCTCTGCCCAGCAGAATAGCCCACATGAGCATCGGTTCGGCAGGTCATGTGGCCCGTTCCACCGTTCGTCCGGCATATGAGACGAGCAGAAACGCCCCTATGCGGACGTTTCTGCGCACGGACGACGGGGTTTCCATCGATTCCGTATACGATCCCGCCTCCGCCGTATACGACGGCTCCCGGCCACCTTCCAGTGACCTGGTGTTCGTCATGGCCCACGGTTTCACGGGAGACGTGGACCGGCCACACGTACGACGGGTGGTGGCCGCCCTGACGGATCACGCGCCGGTGGTCAGCTTCTCCTTCCGCGGTCACGGCCGGTCCGCCGGCCGCACCACCGTCGGCGACCGCGAGGTCCTCGACCTGGCGGCGGCGGTGGCGTGGGCCCGGGACCTCGGCCACACGCGCGTGGTCACCGTCGGCTTCTCGATGGGCGGCTCGGTGGTCCTGCGGCACGCGGCGCTGCGCCCCGGTGTGGACGCCGTGGTCTCCGTGTCGTCCCCCGCCCGCTGGTACTACCGGGGCACCGCCCCCATGCGCCGCGTCCACTGGCTGGTCACCAGGCCGGAGGGACGGCTGGTCGGCCGCTACGGCTTCCGCACCCGTATCCACCACCGCGACTGGGACCCGGTGCCGCTCTCCCCGGTGGAGGCGGTGCCGAAGATCGCCCCGACCCCGCTGCTGATCGTGCACGGCGACAGCGACGGCTACTTCCCCGTCGACCACCCCCGGATGCTGGCCGACGCGGCGGGCGGCGCCGCCGAGCTCTGGCTGGAGCCGGGCATGGGCCATGCCGAACACGCGGCGAGCGACCGGCTGCTGGCCAGGATCGGCGACTGGGCGGCCGCCCGGGCGGGCTAGCCTGACCCTGTACACAGGTACACAGCCGACTGAATGTTCTATCGAGTCTCTTGAGGAACCGGATGCCCAAGGTCACGGTGCGCTACTGGGCCGCCGCGAAGGCAGCGGCCGGCATCGCCGAGGAGCCGTACGACGCGGACACCCTCGCCGAGGCGCTGGCCGCGGTGCGCACGCGACACCCCGGGGAACTGGCGCGCGTCCTGCGGCGATGCTCCTTCCTCATCGACGGTGACCCCGTGGGCACGCGCGGACATGAGACGGTACGGCTGGCCGAGGGCGGCACGGTCGAGGTGCTCCCGCCGTTCGCAGGAGGGTGAGCGAGAGCGATGACCAACCAGCCGTACGAGGGCTACGACCCCTACCAGCAGCAGCCCCCCGCCCAGCCGCAGTGGGGGTACGACGAGCAGCAGTACGCCACCCAGCAGTGGCAGGGGCAGACCTGGGAGACGCAGACGCACGCCCCGGTGCAGGAGGCCCCCGCCACGCCTTCGGCGGCCGCCGAGGCGGCGTACACGCCACCGCGGTCGTACGAGCGGCCGTACGTCACCGAGCAGCCGCAGGCGTACAGCGCGCCGCAGGCCGCCCCGGCCGCGGCCCCCGCCGCCGAACCCGACACGGGCTACGGCCCCGCGACCCTGTCGGGCAACGCCCGGATCACCGACGCCCAGCGGGCCCGGCTCGAAGGCCGCTCGCCGATCATCGAGCCGGGCATGCAGCCGGCGCTGCTCACGGCGGTGCTGGGGCTGCTGCTCGCGGTGGCGGCGCCGGTCTCCTCGTACGCCCTGGTCGTCCCGCTGGTGATCCTCCAGGCCGTGACGGCGGCGGGCTGGTTCCGCCTGAACGGCATGTGGCCGGCCCGGCAGGGCATCGCGCTCGCCTTCCTGGGCGGGGTCACGGCGGACGTGACGGTCCTGGTGGCGGGCCGCGACCAGGCCCCGGCGGCGATCCTCGGCCCGCTGGGCGTGTGGGTGCTGCTCACCCTCGTCCTGCAGCTCCGCTCGCACGCGGACCCCGACACCCGGATGTACGGCCTGATGGCCACGGTCGCCTCCTCCGCACTGGCGATCATCGCGACCGGTTACCTGGGCGCGGACCCCGACGCGGTGTCGGTCGGCGCGGTCGCGGTCGCGGTGGCGGTCCTGGCACGGGCGCTGCCGCTGCCGACCCCGGCCTCGGTGGCCGTGTCCCTGCTGGCGGCCGCCGGGGCGGGCATCGCCGTGGGCGGCATGACGGGGCTGGGCACGAAGGGCGCGCTGATCGGAGCGGCGGCCGCGGTCTGCGCCCTCGTCGGCCACCGCGCGGCGAGCTACGACTACCCGTCGAGGTTCGTCCACTTCACGGCAGGCGTGGCGCTCCCGCTGACGGCGGCGGCACCGGTGGTCTGGATCCTGCACTAGCTTTCCCGCCCACCCACCCGTCTCGGTTGCTGAAGCGGCGAGGTCGAAAGGCCTCTCCCGCCCACCCACCCGTCTCGGTTGGTGAAGCGGCGAGGTCGAAAGGCCTCTCCCGCCCACCCACCCGTCTCGGTTGGTGAAGCGGCGAGGTCGAAGAGAAGCGGTCGAGCTTCGAACACCGGTTGGGCAGCGCCCCGTAAGGGGCGCGGGGAACTGCGCGACCAGCCCCCACCGGGCCCGCGCCCGAACACCGACCGGCGCCCGATGCGGGGGTCTGGGGGCGGCCGCCCCCAGAACCGCGGCCGCCCCCCACTGTCACAGCTGCTCGACAATCCCCCGTCGGCCCGCTCCCGCAGGGTTAGCGTGTCGGGACCGTCCTGAGCACCCGACCCCTGGGGAAACCGACCACATGCGTGCCCTGCGTATCTTTCTGATCGTTGTCGTCGTCATCGGCGTCCTCTTCGTGATCGTCGACCGGGTCGCCGTGCACTTCGCCCAGGGCGAGGCCGCCGACAAGCTGAAGACGACGGAGGACCTCGCGAGCACCCCCGACGTCTCCATCAAGGGCTTCCCGTTCCTCACCCAGGTCGCGAGCGGCACCCTCGACGACGTCCATGTCGGCATCAAGGAGTACGACGCCACCACCGGCACCGCCGGCAAGACCATCCGTGTCGAGGACCTGAACGCCGACATGAAGGACGTCACCTTCACCGGCGACTACAGCTCCGCCACCGCGAAGACCGCCACCGGCACCGCGCTCGTCTCCTACGGCGAGCTGCTGAAGAACGCCCAGACGGCACCCGCCGACCTGGGTCTCGGCTTCACCGGCCAGGTCGTCGGTCTCGCCGACGGCGGCAACGGCAAGATCAAGGTCACCGTCGACGTCAAGGTCCCCGGCGTCAGCGCCCACCAGAAGGTGACCGTCCTGAGCACGGTCACCGTCAGGAACAACACCGTGCAGGTGCACGCCGACAACCTCCCCAAGCTCGCCGGTGTCAGCCTCGCCGAGGACCGCTTCCGCCAGGCCTCCGACTTCCGGCAGGCGATCGACCAGCTCCCCGGCGGCATCAAGCTGGCCAAGGTGGAGGCCGTGCAGGACGGTGTGGAGATCGCGGTGAAGGGTTCGAACGTCAAGCTGGCCGGGTAGGAAGCGGCACGGCGGGGACCGGCGCTGTTCCAGCACGCGAGACGGCTGCGTCCGTACAGTAGATGTGATGACCGATACAGGAGCCCGGCCGCCCCGGAACCACCCCCCGGGCCCTCATCTCGTCTCACAGTTCGGACGATCGCGTCTCACCATACGACATGCCGGTGACATGCCCGCTTATCCGTCCCTACGATCGAGCCCATGAAGCGTCAGGCGGATCTCACGAAGCGGCGGGCAGTCGACCTGTGCCGCGTCGCCGCCATGCTCTGTCGCCCCTTCTGACGGCGGAGGCCGCTGCCTCCGCATCCCCCTGCCCTCCCACGCCGAGGGCATTCGTGCGCGCCGACGCGCACCCACCGCACTCGCACGCCCCGCCGCAACTGCCCCGGAGGAGAAAGAGCATGAGCCGCAGCGACGTCCTGGTCGACGCCGACTGGGTCCAGGACAACCTGGACAACCCCGAGATCGCGATCGTGGAGGTGGACGAGGACACGTCCGCCTACGAGAAGAACCACATCCGCAACGCGATCCGCATCGACTGGACCAAGGACCTGCAGGACCCGGTCCGCCGCGACTTCATCGACCAGGAGGGCTTCGAGAAGCTCCTGTCGGCGAAGGGGATCGCCAACGACACGCTGGTGATCCTCTACGGCGGCAACAACAACTGGTTCGCGTCCTACGCCTACTGGTACTTCAAGCTCTACGGCCACGAGAACGTCAAGCTCCTCGACGGCGGCCGCAAGAAGTGGGAGCTGGACGCCCGCGAGCTGGTCGAGGAGGTCCCGGAGCGCACCGAGACCACCTACAAGGCCAAGCCGCAGAACACCGCGATCCGCGCCTTCCGTGACGACGTCGTGGCGGCCATCGGCTCGCAGAACCTCGTCGACGTCCGTTCGCCCGACGAGTTCAGCGGCAAGCTGCTCGCGCCGGCCCACCTGCCGCAGGAGCAGTCGCAGCGTCCGGGCCACGTCCCGTCCGCCCGCAACATCCCGTGGTCGAAGAACGCCAACGACGACGGCACCTTCAAGTCGGACGACGAGCTCAAGGAGCTCTACGCCGAGGAGCAGGTGGACCTCGCCAAGGACACCATCGCGTACTGCCGCATCGGCGAGCGCTCGGCCCTGACCTGGTTCGTCCTGCACGAGCTGCTCGGTGTCGAGAACGTCAAGAACTACGACGGCTCCTGGACCGAGTACGGCAGCCTCGTGGGCGTCCCGATCGAGCTCGGCGCCAACAAGTAGGACCCCCGGCAAGACCCTCAGCCCGACCTTTCAAGACCCCATCCTCAGGAGTACGACATGTGTGGAGCGAAGGCCGGCGGCCCGGACCCCTCGACGATCAAGCCCGGTGAGACCACGATCCAGGGTCAGGTGACGAAGGACGGCGAGCCCGTGGTCGGCTACGTCCGCCTGCTCGACTCGACCGGCGAGTTCACCGCGGAGGTCCCCACCTCCGCCACCGGACAGTTCCGCTTCTACGCGGCGGAGGGCACCTGGACCGTCCGCGCCCTCGTCCCCGGCGCCACCGCCGACCGCACGGTCGTCGCCCAGCAGGGCGGCCTGGCCGAGGTCGCGATCGCGGTCTGAGCAGAGCGGCAACACGACGGCCGAGGGCCGCACCCCGGGGGCCCAACCCCCTGGGCGCGGCCCTCCGCCGTACCCACCCCGTGGTTTCCGTCGTGGCGCCGGAGTGGCTGTGCCGACCTACCCTGGATGCATGCTGGCCCGTCGTCGTCGCGTGGGTTCCTCTTGACGCGTCCCTCGCACTGCTTCGCAGGCTTCGGGTCGCTGCGCCGGACTCCGTCCGTCGGCCCTGCCCCGTACGCACGTTTCCGTCGTGGCGCCGGAGTGGCTGTGCCGACCTACCCTGGGTGCATGCTGGCCCGTCGTCGTCGCGTGGGTTCCTCCTGACGCGTCCCTCGCACTGCTTCGCAGGCTTCGGGTCGCTGCGCCGGACTCCGTCCGTCGGCCCTGCCCCGTACGCACGTTTCCGTCGTGGCGCCGGAGTGGCTGTGCCGACCTACCCTGGATGCATGCTGGCCCGTCGTCGTCGCGTGGGTTCCTCCTGACGCGTCCCTCGCACTGCTTCGCAGGCTTCGGGTCGCTGCGCCGGACTCCGTCCGTCGGCCCTGCCCCGTACGCACGTTTCCGTCGTGGCGCCGGAGTGGCTGTGCCGACCTACCCTGGATGCATGCTGGCCCGTCGTCGTCGCGTCTACTTCGTCATGATGGGGATCTGCATCGGTCTCTTCGTCCTGGCGTGGGGGGTCGTGCGTCTCTGGTCGGTTCCCGCCGCGGTGGGGATGTGCGTGGTGGCCATGGTGATTCCGCCGGTCGCCGCGATGGTCGCCAACCGCCGGGGGCCCGACGACCGCTGGTGGGACGACCCCTCGGGTGATCCCAAGTCCGACGAGTGGTGGGACGAGCTGGACGGGAAGAAGCCCCCGAGGTCCTAGCTGCTGCTCCGCCTACGCGCTCGCGGTGCTGATGCGCTGGGTGAGGAAGAGTGCCGCGCGGTCCAGTGCCTCGTCGGCCTCGTCGAGGACGCCGGCGTACGCCTGGAACACGTGCGGTACGTCGGCGGTGATGTCGAGGACGACGTCCACTCCCGCGGCTCGCGCCCGTTCGGCCATGCGCGTGGAGTCGTCCAGGAGGACTTCGTTGGTACCCGCCTGGAGCAGAATCGGCGGGAGGCCGGCCGGGTCGGCGAGGACGGCCGGGCTGAGCAGCTGGTGGTGGGGGTCCTGCCCCGCGAGGTACATGGCCCCGGTGTGTTCCAGGGTCTCCCGGGTGAAGAAGGGGTCGATGCCCGCCTTGGTGTCCATGCTCTCGCCGGTCCGGGTCGCGTCGAGTCCCGGCGAGAACGCCACGATCGCCGCGGGCATCGGGAGGCCCGCGTCACGGGCGGCGAGACAGGTGGTGATGGACAGGCCACCGCCGGCGGAGTCGCCGGCGAACGCCACGCCCGAAGGGTCCGTGCCGCTGTCGAGCAGGGCACGGTAGGCGCTCAGCCCGTCCTCGATCGCGGCCGGGAACGGGTGCTCGGGGGCGAGCCGGTAGTCCAGCGAGAAGGCCCTGAAGCCGGTTCTGACCACGAGATTGCCCGTCAGTGACAGCGCGGTCTCGGGGGAGCCGAACACGAAGCCGCCGCCGTGGAAGTACATAAGTGTCCCGGCCCGTGGCTCCTCGGCGGCTTCGACGAGCAGCGCGGGGCGCGGGCCCAGCGTCGTGGCCGTGGTGCGGATCCCCGCCGGGACGATCATCTCGGCCATCAGCGCCCTGAACCCGGCCCGGATCCCCTCCACCGACGGGGTCCCCACGGGACGTGGCTGTCGCAGCCTCGCGTCGAGCAGCGCACGTTGTTCCTTGCTCATCCCTGCTCCCCTCTGAAGTGCATGCCGCTACACTATATGCCGTGGCATATAGATCGGGTGACGACGGCGCCGACCTCCTGGGTCTCTTCCATGACCTCGTCCGTTGCGAGACGCGTCTGTACAACGCACTCAACGACCGTCTCCGGGAGCGGCACGGGATCGTCACGTCGCAGTTCGAGCTGCTGCGTCACCTGCGGGACCGTCCCGGGTCCCGGGTGGCGGACCTCGCCGCCGCGTTCGCCATCGGCATCGGGGCGACCAGCAAGGGTGTCGACCGTCTGGAGAAGCAGGGCTGGGTCGTCCGGCAGCCCAATCCCTCGGACCGCAGGTCGTCACTGCTGGCGCTCACCGGCGACGGCACGGCCCTCGTCGACGCGGCGGAGGCCACGGCCGGCGAGCGGCTCGCCGAACTCTTCGCCGGACTGCTCGCGGACACCCTCGGCGAGTCCGCCCTGCCGGCCGTCGCACAGGCCCTCTCGGACCTCCGCTCCACACTGGAACGCGACGACGTCGGCACCCCCACCGGCTAGTACACGAGGGCCTGCGTGGCGTCCGCCATCGCCTCCTGCACGAAGACCTGCGCGCCCGCGATGCGTACGCCCTCGATGACGTCCTTCTCCGTGATGTCGCGGCGGGCCGCGCACTGGGTGCAGAGGGTGACGCGACCGCCCGCGAGGAGGGAGTCGAGGAGGTCCGGCAGGGGGGCCGCGTGCGGGAGCTCGAACTCGGCGGCGCGGCCCGGCAGGGCGAACCACGCGGACTCGCCGGTCAGCCACAACGACACCTCGACGCCACTGGCCACGGCCACCGCCGCCACCGTGAACGCCTGCGAGCACCGCTCAGGGGCGTCCGCCCCCGCCGTCACCTTGATAACCAGCTTCTTCGCCATACGAGCAGCGTAGTCGCGGGAGAGTATCGGGGGTTTTCCCCTCGTGGACGGCACGGCGGAAGACCCGGCGGGTCACGGGTGCTCCGTCCGCTGGTGCTGGCGCAGCAGCACGTTGGCGTCGGTGGCCGCGCTGTGGTCGTGGGCGGCGCGGGCGGTCTCGCGGCGGCCGTCGAGGTGGCCGCACTCGGCGCAGCCGGGCACGGGGCGGGGCGGCCGGCTGAGGTCCTCGGGATCCGGCGGCACCGCCCACGTACGGTCGTTCGCCGCGCGCACGCCCGCACTCAGCCGCTCCCTGTCGGTGGCGGGCCGCAGCGTCGAGGGGTGGGCCTGCCACTCTCTCCCTCCCCCCACAGGACGCAGCATCGCGTACGGCCCCGACCGGTCCCGGTACTCGCCGACCTGGTCGGTGGCGGTGTCGTAGAGCAGGGTTCCGGGCTCCATGGCATTCGCTCCTTTTGTCCAACATCTATACGAAATGCGAGAGTTGGACTACTCTGCGTGTCGAGGCTGCTACGAGGATGGCCGGGAGACGGGGGCGGCGCGCCGAGGAGGACCGGTTCTTCCCCGTCTGGCGGCGCTAATTCCACACATTCCACGGCGAATCAGGGAGGGGCGCGGTGCCGCAGCGGCGCGTGGTGACGGGACGCAGTCAGGAGCCGAGGCAACGGTTCGCGGAGGAGCTGCGGTTGCTGCGGGCGGACAGGGGGGTGAGCTTAAAGGGGCTGGCCGAGGAACTGGGCTGGGACGCGTCCAACTTCGGGAAGATGGAGAGCGGGCGGACACTGGGGAGCCCGGAGGTCGTGGAGGCGCTGGATCAGTTCTATGGGACGCCTGGGCTGCTGCTGGCCTTGTGGGAGCTGGCGGTTGGGGATCCGTCGCAGTTCAAGGAGCAGTACCGGCGGTACATGGCGTTGGAGGCGGAGGCGGTGAGCTTGTGGCAGTACTCCGTGAGTAGGCCTCCAGGGTTGCTTCAGACGGGTGGGTACGCGCGCGAGGCGCTCGCGGCTGGTGGCTTGAAGGACGAAGAACTCGACCAGCAGGTCGATGCGCGTATCGGCCGTCGGACCGTGCTGGAGGGTGTAGATGCGCCGCCGTTTCGCGTCATTCTTTTCGAGGCGGCTCTGCGCAACTCGGCTAGGGATCCCCAGGATTGGCGTGTGCAACTGGAGTATCTGCTGGAGGCTGCCGGGCGCCCGAACGTCACTCCATGTGCTGCCGTTCGGCACCGGGCTGCACGGCTTGGACAGCACCGACACCATGTTCCTGCGTCTGCTTGACGGCCGCACTGTCGCCTATGCCGAAAACGACGTGCGGGGCGAACTCATCGAAGAAACAGGCAAGGTTGAGCGCCTGCACCGCACATATGATGACGTACGTGACCGGGCCCTGACCCCCGCCGAGTCGCGGACGTTCATCTTGCGAGCGTTGGAGGAAGTTCCGTGCGAGCCATCGACCTGAGCAATGTGACGTGGCGTAAAAGCAGCTACAGCAACTCCGACGGCGGAAACTGCATCGAAGTCTCCGACGACCTCCTCCGCGCCGCCACCTGGCACAAGAGCAGCTACAGCAACACGAGTGGCGGCGAGTGCATCGAAGTCGCCGCCGGTCTCCCCTCCCTCGTCCCCGTTCGTGACAGCAAGGACCCCTCCCGCGGTGCCCTCCTCTTCGAAGCCGCCGCGTGGTCGGCCTTCGTCGACGGCGTCAAACGCTGATGTTGGACTACGGCCTGGACACGTCCCGGTTGGATTCCGGCCTCGCTCTGCCCGGCCTGGTCGCCGAAGGCGATGAGCTCGACGCGCTGGTGTCGGCGCAGGACGACTGGTCCCTCCCCACGCCGGCGGCGGGCTGGACGATCGCGCACCAGATCGCTCACCTCGCGGCGGCCGATGCGAACGTCCTCGTCGCCCTGCGCACCCCCGACGCGTTCGACGCGGGCGGCCGGGACGCGGATCTCGTCGCCGCCGAGGGAGCGGCCAGACCCCGCTCGGCTTCTGCCTTCGGGTCACCCACCGCAGGTCCCTGGCCGGGACCGGCCTCACGGCGGTCGGCGCGGACGCGCGGACGTGGCTTGAGGTCGCTCGCGTCTTCCTCTGATCACCGGTAGGCGGCGACCGCCACCCGCAGGAACGACGGCAGCAACGGGTTGCCGTTCCTCTCGGCCCACGCCACCGCCGCCCGGCTCGGCGGCATGTCGACGACCGGCAGCACCGTGAGCCCGGCCCCCGGGTCGTGGCCGGCCAGTGTCATGCCGACCGTGCCGTTCCACAGCACCGCCTGCCGGCATTCCTGGACGGCCCGCACCACCGGCCCCGACCGGGTCTCCCCGCCGTCGGGTTCGTGCTGCTGCAGATCGGGGCGGTCCGGATCCACCTGCGGATGGGGGACCGTCAGGTCGCCCTCGACCTCACGCTCTTGCTCGTGGCGGGGGTGACTGTGTGGCCGGCGGCGGTGTCCTGATCGTAATTAATGCTTGTACAACTCATTGAGTCGACCATGAGTCTCCTGTGGCGCGCGGATCAAGGAATCCGCGCTCCCGTTGTGTACAGGGGGCCGAAATGGACGTACCAGACACACCGCCGGAACCCCGGCCAGAAGCGCCACCGGAAGCACCGCCGGAGACGCTTGTGCAAGCCACGCCCGAGGGCGGGCGAAAAGGGCGCCGTACCGTCGCGTTGATCGCCGGTGCCGCCGTGCTCGGCGTCGTGGCCGGTACCTGTGCCGGTTACCTCGTCCAGGCCGACCGTGAGCCCACCGCGCTGCCGCCCCTCTCCCAGCCGTCGCTCGCGCAGGCGAAGGGTGCCGGGCCGGAGCCGCTGTCGGCCGCCCAGGACCGGAAGGTGAAGGTCGACGGCGATCTGCGCAAGCTGCTGCTGAAGAAGCCGGGCGGGGCGCGCAAGGGGCTGGTCGAGGAGGGCGAGGACGGGTGGATGGACCTCGGCGAATACGCGGAGACGTACAAGTCTCCCGCGGGTGCCTTCCGGAACCTGGCCGCGGACAACGAGTTCCGCCGGGCCGCCGTCACCGACTGGCGTGAGGGCAGCACGTACAGCGTCGAGATCCGGCTGGTCCAGTTCCGCCAGGAGGAGAAGGGCGCGGAGGCCGCCGACGAGGCGAGCGACGGCTACTACTACGCCCAGCCGTCGGACGACTACGACACCGAGAGCTGGCCGATACCCGGCACGGGCGACGGCATGGCGTACGTCCACCCCAAGCCCGACACCTCCTACGGCGTGAGCCTGTACTCGGCGGAGGCGCACGCGTGGCGCGGGGACATCGAGATGCAGGTCTGGATCTACGACACGAAGCCGATCCCGAAGGCGAAGGTACTGGACCTGGCGAAGCGGCAGATGGAGCAACTGTGAGCGAGCACCCGCAAACCTCCAAGACCCCTGAGCCGACGGCCCCTGAGCCGACGGCCCCTGAGCCGACGGCCCCCGAGCCGACGCTCGCCGAGCCGACGGCCCCCGAGCCGACGCTCGCCGAGCCGACGCTCGCCGAGCCGACCGTCGTCGAGCCGGCGGCACGCGCCGAGTCGGCCCCCGCCACCCCGGCCCCTGCAGACCCTTCGGCCCCCGTCGAGCCCTTGGCCCCCCTGGACCCCCCGGCCCCCGTCGACGCCCCCGCCCCCGCCCCGAAGCGGCCGCGTGACCCCCGTCGTGTTGCCGCCCTCGTCGCCTCCGGCGTTCTGGCCCTGGCCGTTGTCGCCGCCGGAGCCGTCACCGTCGTCACCGTGCGCGGCGCCGACCGCGATCCCGGCGCTCCCGTCTGGAGCCTGCCGAAGGCTGCCAAGGAGACGAAGGCGGCCGCGGCCACCGGCCTCCAGGGGATGCTGCTGCCGTACAAGGCCGACACGTACGGGCGGGGCCCGGACATGGCCGAGTTCGGGTCGGACGCCGCGCTGACCGGCGCGCAGGCGACCCTGCTGCGCAAGGAGTCGGTCAAGGACCTGCCGCGTTCGCAGCGGCGGGAGCTGGAGCGGCAGATCGACCGGGACCCGGTCAAGGGCATGGCGATGCGCAGCTACATGAGCACGGACACCAGCCTGAGCTCCCCGTACACGATGGAGATCGTGCTGGCGCGGATGGGGAACCAGCGGACGGTCCGTTCCATGGCGGGCGTCCAGAAGGAGCTCTTCGACGCGCTGAAGGTGTTCCGCAAGGGCCCGGAGATCAAGGGGTACAAGGACTCGACCGCGTGCTTCCTGACGCCGGCCGACAAGGACGTGCACATCGACATGATGTTCTGCTCCGGCTACGTGGGCGACATCCTGGTCACCGCCACGGCCACCGCGGGCAAGCCGCTGGACAAGCAGAGCGCGGCGGACATGCTCCGCGCCCAGTTCGACCGTATCAAGGAGCCGGGGGCGGCCGTATGACCATGGAAGTGAACCAGCGGCCGGAGCCCGTCGCCGTCGTCGTCGCCGACGCCCCCGAGGCCGGCTCCGTGCCCCCTCAGAAGGAGCACAAGGACCGGCGGCTGCTGCGGGCCGCGCTCCGCTGGGGCTCCGCGGTGGCCGTCTTCGCCGTCGTCGGCTGCGGGACGGCGTACGGCATCACCCGCCTCGACCGCACCGACGTCCCCGGTCTCGCCACGCACTCCGACGGCCGCTGGGCGTACCCCGTCCTCGTGCGGCCCCCGCTGCCCTCCGGCAGCCCCGGCCCGAACGACGACGCCCGCAACCCGGCCGGCACCCACTTCGCCGACCTGCGCGAACTCGTCCTGCCCGCGCCGAAGGGCGCCACCGTCGACGCGTCGCTCAAGGGGACGGACGGCTGGCTGCCGACGAAGGGCTTCCTCGCCGAGTTCGCCACCGCGGACGACCGCGCCGAACTGCGCCAGACGCTCGTCGACAACGGCCTGCGGCACATCACCGCCCGCGGCTGGACCACCCCCGACGGCACGCACACCCGGATCTACCTGCTCCAGTTCGACACGGCCGCCGTCGCGGAGGCGATCCTCAACGGGAAGCTCATGAGCCAGGCGGCGCCGACCTACGCGCTGCGCGACGGCGACCTGTACGAACTCGACGGGAAGTTCCCGGACCCGGCCAGGATCGAGCACGTCCTGCTGGCGCCCTACACGGAGCTCAAGCCGTACGGCGCCCGGCAGGCCCGGCAGGCCTACCTGGCCTCCGGCGACACCGTCGGCGTGATCATCCAGTCCCGCAGGGGCAGCGCGCCCGCCGTCCCCTTCGAGCAGACGGTGACCCTGCAGAGCGAACTGCTGGACTGACCCCGCGGGGGTACACCTCGCCAAGAGGGCCGGGTCCGGGCCGCGTAAGCTGGGGCCCGGCTCTTGTACGTCCGCCCGTCCTCGCTCAAGGAGCACCCGTGGAAGCCTTCTTCGAAACCCTGCTGGTCCTGGTCTGCGTCGGCGTCATCGCCTTCGCCTGGCTGACCGTGAAGAAGCTGTACCAGGGCCAGCGCTGAACCGAGTCCGAGTCCGAGTCTAGGAACCACCACTCATGATCGAGATTCCGTCCGACCTCCACAAGGACCTGGTCCCGCTCGCCTTCCTGCTCGGCGACTGGGCCGGCGCGGGTGTCCACGACTTCCCGGGCTCGGAGAAGTGCAACTTCGGCCAGGAGGTCACCTTCAGCCACGACGGGCGGGACTTCCTGGAGTACCACTCCCAGAGCTGGGTGCTGGACCACGACGGGAACAAGGTCCGCCCGCTGGAGACCGAGCACGGCTTCTGGCGTATCGACGCGAACCGCAAGGTCGAGGTCACGATGGTCCGCGACGACGGCGTGATCGAGATCTGGTACGGCGAGATGGCCGACCAGAAGCCCCAGATCGACCTGGTCACGGACGCCGTGGCCCGTACGGCCGCCTCCGCCCCGTACAGCGGCGGCAAGCGCCTCTACGGCTACGTCAAGAGCGACCTGATGTGGGTCGGCGAGAAGCAGACCCCCGAGGTCGAGCTGCGCCCCTACATGTCGGCGCACCTGAAGAAGGTCGTCACCCCGGAGGACGTCGAGCGCTGGGCCAAGGCCCTCCCCGACGACATGCCGGACGACGGCATCGCGTTCTTCAAATAGTTCTGGATTTCAGAAGTAGTCCTAGACTTTCGGTGTGGTGAGCACCGACTGGAAGACCGACCTCAGGCAGCGCGGCTATCGGCTGACGCCGCAGCGGCAGCTCGTGCTCGAAGCCGTGGACACCCTTGAGCACGCGACCCCCGACGACATCCTCGGTGAAGTGAGGAAGACCGCGTCGGGGGTCAACATCTCCACGGTCTACCGGACCCTGGAGCTCCTGGAGGAGCTGGGGCTGGTCAGCCACGCCCATCTCGGGCACGGTGCGCCGACGTACCACCTCGCCGACCGGCACCACCACATCCACCTGGTCTGCCGCGACTGCGAGAACGTGATCGAGGCGGACGTGGCGGTGGCCGCGGAGTTCACGGCCAAGCTGCGGCGGGAGTTCGGCTTCGAGACGGACATGAAGCACTTCGCGATCTTCGGGCGGTGCAAGGACTGCACGCTGAAGAGAGCCAGGGCCGCGTCCGCGTCCGTCCAGACTTCAATTACCGAGTCGTAGGCTTACGTATATGAAGAGCCCCCTGCTGTCCCTGTCCGGCGCGGTGCCCGCCGAGGGTGTGGACGAAGGCGTCGCCGCGCACTACGGCGACCTGTTCCGCGAGCAGCGCGCCCTCGCCGACGGCGCCGGTTTCGTCGACCTCTCCCATCGGGGGGTGGTGGCCGTCACCGGTGAGGACCGGCTCAGCTGGCTGCACCTGCTCCTCACCCAGCACGTCAGCGAGCTGCCCGTCGGCGAGGCCACCGAGGCGCTGATCCTCTCCGCGCACGGCCACATCGAGCACGCGCTGTACCTGGTCGACGACGGCACGACGGTCTGGGCCCACGTCGAGCCGGGCACCCAGGAGGCGTTGATCGCCTACCTGGAGTCGATGAAGTTCTTCTACCGGGTGGAGGTCGCCGACCGCACCGCCGACTTCGCGGTCGTCCACCTGCCCGCCGGCTCCATCGCCGAGGCCCCGGAGGGCGTCGTCGTACGCGAGACGGCGTACGGCCGTGATCTCTTCCTGCCCCGCGCCGACCTGGAGCCGTACGCCGCGAAGGCGGGCCCGGCCGCCGGGCTGCTCGCCTACGAGGCGCTGCGCGTCGAGCACCACCGGCCCCGGCTCGGCTTCGAGACCGACCACCGGACCATCCCGCACGAGCTGGGCTGGATCGGCACCGCCGTGCACCTGCAGAAGGGCTGCTACCGGGGCCAGGAGACGGTGGCCCGGGTGCAGAACCTCGGCAAGCCGCCGCGCCGCCTGGTCTTCCTGCACCTCGACGGCAGCGAGGTGTACCTGCCGCCGCACGGCACCGAGATCCGCGTGGCCGACGAGGGCGCGGACGGCCGGAAGATCGGCGTGGTGACGACGTCGGTTCGCCACTTCGAACTGGGGCCGGTGGCCCTGGCGTTGGTCAAGCGCAACGTCCCGACGGACGCCCGGCTGGTCGCGGGGGAGACGGCCGCGGCACAGGAAGTGATCGTCGAGCCGTAGCCGCGGCACATGCCCTCGGCACTCCGCGCCCGGCAACGGACGGCGACCACCTGGACACGGCGTGCACGTGTTCTCCCCCCGATGAGCAGCGGGCCCTCGGGGGGAGCCGCAGGGAGGGGCCGGGAGCCGCTCACATCTCCAGCAGGACGGTGAACGGGCCGTCGTTCGTCAGCGACACCCTCATCTGCGCCCCGAACCGCCCGGTCGCCACGGTCGCCCCCAGCGCCCGCAGCTGCGCGACCACCTCGTCCACCAGCGGCTCCGCCACGTCGCCGGGGGCCGCCGCGTTCCAGGTCGGCCGCCGCCCCTTGCGCGCGTCGCCGTACAGCGTGAACTGACTGATGACGAGCAGCGGCGCGTCGATGTCACTGCACGACCTCTCGTCCGCCAGCATCCGGATCGACCAGAGCTTCCGGGCCAGTTGGGCCGCCTTCTCCTTCGTGTCCTCATGCGTGACGCCGACGAGCACGCACAGCCCCTCGCCCTCGATCGCGCCCACCGTCTCGCCGTCCACGACGACGCTCGCGCCGTCCACCCGCTGTACCACCGCTCGCATGCGCACCATCATGCCCGGTGGTCCCGTGGCTTCACAGGGGCCCATTATTGATCCTTAACGTCCCAACTAGGGCCGTTCGGGGGCACTCGGTCACATTGCGGCCACTTGGGGTGGCACCATGCTTCCACACGCCGGTCGAGGGGACGGTAGAGGCGTATGAGCACACCGAGTACCGGGCGACTGAGGACGCAGGGCACGCAGAGCGTGCAGAGCCTGCACCGGCCGCCCGCACAGCGCGGCGATGACATCCCGCTGCCCGCGGAACCACCGGAGCACGACCTGGGCCGTCTGAGCCTGCCCGAACTGCGCGTCCTGCGCCGGGACGCGCAGCGCGACGAGGCCGACCTGAGCTATGTACGACGGCTGCTCCAGGGCCGTATCGACATCCTGCGCGCGGAACTGGCGCGCCGCTCCCCGGCGGGCGCGGCCTCCGTCGTGGACCGCCTTCCGGAGATCCTCACGGACGCCCCGGCCCGCCACCGCTCCTCCGCCCGCCACGTCACCCTGGGCACCCCGCACAACGAGGAGTACGGCAGGCTGGCGGCCGACATGCTGTCCGAGGTCGAACTCTCCGACCTGGAGGCCCGCACGGACACCGAACTGACGACGGCGATGGGCCGCCTGGTCCGCTACGAACAGGAGGTGTCGAGGAGAAGGCAGCGTCTGCAGCGGACGGCGGATGATTCGAGCGGAGAGATCACCCGCAGGTACCGGGAGGGCGAAGCCCAGGTCGACGATCTACTGACGTGAGACGAGCGCCCCTTTGGGGGCGCGGGACTGTATCGGCATGCGGCTCCGCCGCGTGGGCGCGACAAGCCCCCACCCACCCGCGCCCGAAATCGAATCGGCACCACCCCCATCGAACACCTACGGTGCTGTCATGACCGACGCCGTCGAAGTCCGCCCCATAACCGAACCCGAGTTCCAGGACTGGCAGAGGGCCCTGTCCATTGGCTTCCTCCGCCCACCCAACTTCACAGCCGACCAACTCGACGCCCGCCGAAGGCAGTTCGTGCCAGGCCGACTCCTCGGCGCCTTCGACGGCCCCCTCCCCCATTCTCGGCTTCGCTCGAACGGTGGGACCCCCATCGTCGCAACGTTCCGCTCCTTCGACCAGGAGCTGACCGCCGTCGGCGGGGCCACTGTCCCCGCCGACGCCATCTCCAACGTCACCGTCACCGCCACCCACCGCCGCCGCGGCCTGCTCACCCGCATGATGAGCCAGGACCTGGCCGCGGCGAAGGAGCGCGGAGACGTGGTCGCGACCCTGATCGCCGCCGAGTACCCGATCTACGGCCGCTACGGCTTCGGCCCGGCGACCACGCTGACGGAGTGGACGATCGAGGTCCAGCGCGCCGGCCTGGACGCGCGCTGGTCGCGCCCCGAGGACGGCGGCCGGATCGATCTCGTCGACGGCGAGGACATCCGCAAGCTCGGCCCCGACCTGCACGAACGCTTCCGCCGCAGCACCCCTGGCGCGATCAGCCGCAGCGACCTGTGGTGGCAGTTGCGCACCGGCGTGGTCCGCTTCGAGGACGACTGGAAGGAGCCCTGCTTCGCGGTGTACCGCTCGGCGGCCGGCGAGGTGGAGGGCATCGCGTCCTACGAGTCGGACGACAACTGGCAGGGCAAGCAGCCGTACAACACCGCCGAGGTGCACTGGCTGCTCGGCACGAGCCCGGCGGCCGAGCGCGCGCTGTGGCACTACCTGTGCTCGATCGACTGGATCACCCGGGTGAAGAGCGGCCGGCGGTCGCCGGACGACCTGCTGCCGCACTACCTGCCCGACCCGCGCGCCGCGCGGATCACCGACCAGGCGGACTGGCTGTGGGTGCGGATCCTGGACGTCGTACGGGCCCTGGAGGCGCGGACGTACGACACGGCGGGGTCGCTGGTGCTTGAGGTGGCGGACCGGCAGGGGCTGGCCGGCGGCCGGTTCCGGCTGGACGCCTCCCCCGATGGGGCGTCCTGCACCCCGACCACCGACACCCCCGACCTCGCGCTCGACATCGCCGAGCTGGCGAGTGTCTGGCTCGGTGACCAGTCCGTGGCGCGGTTGCACACCCTGGGACGGGTCCAGGAAGAGCGAGTGGGCGCCGCCCGGGAGGCCGACGCCCTGCTGCGCGCGTCCGGGCGGCCTTGGTGCCCGGACATCTTCTGAGGCGGGCCTCCTTCCTCCCGGGGACGGGTGCCTGAATCACCTGTGTTCACTTGTGACTGTGCTGGGCTGTTCTGTGCTGCTCATCCGTAGCGAGCTGTGAAGTTGTGGCTGTGCGGGTCTGCCTGTGTTCGGTTGTCGGTGTTCAGTTGTGACTGTGCTGACCGTGCTGGTCGTGCGCCCCGACAGCCGGCCTGGTGGACCGGGCTCCCGGCTCCCCTCCGGAAGGGAACCCGGATGGCCAACGGGTCGAGGAAGTATGACCATGTTGCTTGAGTTGGTGACCAACTCCACAGTACTTATCTCCACTTGGATGCGACTCATAACCACCTTCCCGTGAACTGCCGGAAGATGGCGGGAAGTTGTACTGTTTGTCCGTGGACCCGGAACTCGCCTCCGTCAATGGACGGAAGAGGTCACAGCGGCCCCAGGCGTCACACCACATGGTGGCCGACGAACTGCGCACCCGGATCAGGTCCGGGGAGCTGCGGCCGGGCCAGCGCATGCCCACGCAGGCCAAACTGGCCGACGAGTTCGGCGTCGAGCGCGGGGCGGTGCGGCAGGCACTGCGCATCCTGCAGTCGGAGCACCTGCTCACCAACGTCTCCAAGGGCGCTCCGGCGACGGTGGCAGCGGGTTTGGGTCCGGCGCCGCTCGCCGTGGGCCCGGCGGCACCCCCGCAGCCGACCATGGTGGCCCTCACCCCCCGGATAGAGGCGGCCTTCGCGGCCTCGCACGTGAGGATCGACGCGCTCTGCCTGACCTCGGTCTCGCTCAACCTCGCCCTCGGCGGGCCGCTGCGGCTCATCCACGCGGGGCACCTGGAACCGGCCAAGATCGACGTCCGGGTGCTGCTGCCGAGCCGGAACATCGACCTCGCGTTCCCGACGGCGCTGGACGCCTCGGCCGAGGACGCGGTGCACGACCGCTGGCTGGCCCAGCGCAACGCGCAGGGCCAGGTGCTGCGGCACAACCTGCTGGCGCTGCGCGCCACGCACGGCATCGACGTGCACGTCACCTTCCGGGCCCTGCCGTTCACCCCGCCGGTCAAGCTGTACCTGCTCAACGGGGCGGAGGCGCTGTTCGCGTACTACACGCTGGGGCGCCACGAGCGGGAGATCGACCACGAGCACCTGCAGACGTACGACGCCGAGGGCACGCGGTCGATGCTCTTCGCCTTCGAACAGGGCGCGGGGCTGCGGGACACCACGTTCGTGGACCAGTCCACACGGTGGTTCGACGCCCTGTGGGAGACGATCAGTTCGGAGCTGCACCTGACGTCCTAGGCGCCCCCTCGGACTTACAGGGCGGGCCCGGCGAGCACCAGGGCGAGCAGGACGGCGCCGGCGGAGCTGAACGCCGGGTTCTTGGCCTTGATCCCCACGGTGAGCAGCAGCAGACCGATAATGCCAGTGGCACCGTACTTCGACTGGATGATCTGCTCGAAGCCGACGACGAAGGCGGCGGAGAGAAGAGCGAGGGCGGCAGGCATGGTGGTTCCCCCCATCGGTCGGGAAGCAAGGCTTCCGCCAACTCAAGCGAGTTGGTTGCCAACTCTGATTAAGTTGTCCCCAGTTGGCTACTACTTATAAACAACCTTCAAACAACTCCCGCGAGATGGATCAAAGTTGTAGCGTCTGGTCGTGACTCAGGAGAACGTGGCAGTGAACGCCGGCAGCACACCTCAGGAGATCGCCGACACCCTGCGGGAACGCATCCGCTCGGGCGACCTCAAGGTGGGCGACCGCCTGCCCACCCAGGCCGAGCTGGCCGAGCAGTTCGGCGTGGAGCGGGGGACCGTGCGCCAGGCCGTGCGGGTCCTGCAGGACGACGGCTTCCTCGTCGACGTCGGCAAGGGCAGCCCGCCGCGCATCGCCGAGCCACGGCCCCCGGCGCTCGACGAGCCCCAGCCGACGATGGTCGGCCTCGGGCCCCGCATGACCGCGGCGTTCGCCGCCGCGCACGTCCGCATCGACGCCGCCTGCCTCACCGCCCAGAGCCTGCTGCCGGCGCTCGCCGAACCCCTGCGCATGATCCACGAGGGCCGGTTCCGCCCCGACCGCATCGACGTCCGCGTCCTGCTGCCCAGCCGGGACATCCCGCTCGCCTTCCCGACGGCGGTCGAGGGCGACGACGACACGGTCCACAACCGCTGGCTCGGCATGCGCAACGCCCAGGGCCAGGTCCTCCAGTACAACCTCCAGGGCCTGCGCTCCACCCACCAGATCGACGTGAACGTCACCTTCCGGGCCCTCCCGTTCACCCCGCCGATCAAGCTGTACCTGCTCAACGGCGCGGAGGCGCTGTTCGCGTACTACACGGTCACCCGCCGTGAGGAGCAGACGGAGGACGGCCCGCTCGACATGTACGACGCCGTCGGCTCGGAGTCCCTCCTCTTCTCCTTCGAGAAGCGCGCCGGACACCGCGACGCCGCGTTCGTGGAGCAGTCGCAGAAGTGGTTCAACGCCCTCTGGGAAACCATCACGACGGACCTGACACTCTTCTAGTGACTTCTGATACGACGCAGACTGAACCGGTGCGGAAAGCGACGGCAAACGAGACCGAGGAACTGCGGAAGCTGATCACCCGTGCCCAGGTGGTTCTGTGGGACTTCGACGGGCCGATCTGTCACCTGTTCGCGCAGCACCCCGCGGCGGGGGTCGCCGACGAGTTCGCGAAGTGGCTGGCGAGCCGGGGTCTGCGCGGGCTGGTCACGGACAGCGAGCGCGACACCCTCGACCCGCAGGTCCTGCTGCGCGCGGTGGACCGCCGGCACCCCAAGAGCGACCTGGTCGCGGAGCTGGAGGAACGTCTCACCACCGAGGAACTGCGGGCCACCAGGACGGCGTTGCCGACGGCGTACGCGGACGTCCTCATACAGACCTGGCGGGCGGGGGGCGCCCGGATGGCCGTCACCACCAACAACTCGCCCCGGGCGGTCCGCGCCTACCTGGACGTCCGAGGCCTCACCCCGTGCTTCGCCCCGCACGTCTACGGCCGCACCCAGGACCTGCACCGCCTCAAGCCCGACCCGCACTGCCTCAACCGCGCCCTCACCGCGATGGGCGCCGCTCCCGCCGCGGCCCTGATGATCGGCGACTCCCTCTCCGACCTGGAGGCGGCCGACCACGCCCGGGTTCCCTTCCTGGGCTACGCGCGTAACGAACGAAAGGCGAAGCTCCTCGCCGAGGCCGGCGCGGACCACGTCGTCGACTCACTGGAGCCCCTGCTGGAGATAGTGCAGCGCCACGCGGTCCCCGGATCCCCCACCAGCCCGTCCGCCGGCCCGAACTGACCCACCCCGGAAACCCCGGACTCGACCGGTTCCGCCTTCGTCACCTTGGCCGGACGGCTGCCGCGGTGCGCCGGCTGCCGAGGTGCCCCGGCGGGCCGCTCGACCGCGTCTGTGCCCGCCCGCGTCGCGTGGGTCCCCGCGCGGCACGCTGGCAACTTGCGTAACTGGATTTCGCGGCGCCTGCCGTGCGTTAGCATGCCCGAACCGGAAGAGCAACCGCTCGGATTCGGGGCAGGAGGTGGCGCAAACGCGGCCTCGGCCGGCATGGCACGTACGAAGAGCACGCCACCGTTGGGCTACTTCGCCGCGCCGGTGGTCGTGCCGTTCTCATACACCTGGGAATAGCAGTTCTTTCCCGTCCTTCCCTCAGCGCGTGTCTCGAACCTTCCGGAGCGGCAAGTGGGCGCACCGTTTCTCCCCCTCGAAAGCGGGGGACGCTCCGGCAGACCCGTGCGCGAAGCCGTACTTGAGGCTTTCGCCCGCCGGGCGGTGCGGCAGGGGCAGGCGAGCGACGGCTTCCACAACCGCAACTACGTCCTGCCCGTGTTCGACGAGGTGGCCACCGCGCTGCGGGTCGAACCCGGCACCACCGTCACCGTACGGGTGCGCAAGTCAGACGCCCTGCCGGTGGTGATAAGGACCTGGAAGAGCGAGGCGGGGATCCTCCGAGCGGTCCAGCGCGTGCTGCCCGACGTGCCCCGCTGTCTCTTCGAGGGCAAGGACTTCGCCATCCACAGCCATGTGGAAGGTGTCCCGCTCTCCAGCGTCTGCGGCGACGGAAAACCCGTCGACGCCCTGCTCGTGACGGCACTGGCGGCCCAGCTCGCCCGCACGGCCCAGCTGCGCGGCGGCGCCGACCTGCCGCCCCTGCCCGCGCTGTGGCCCAGGAACTACACGGACAGCCAGTCCTTCCTGCGGATCCTGGCCCGGCTGGCCGACACCCAGATCCGCCAGCCCAACTGGCCGCTGTTCGGGGGCCTGTTCACCGCACTGGGCGTCCCCGAGGACGCCCTGCTCCGGTACGCCGAACGAGTGCCCGCGATGTCCCGCCGCCCGTACAGCCTGCTCCACGCCGACCTGCACCGCGACAACGTGATCATGTCGTACGACGGTGTCCCGCCCCTCATCTGCGTCGACTGGGAACTGGCCACCTTCGGCGACCCCCTGCACGACCTCGCCACCCATCTCGTCCGGATGCGGTACCCGGCCCACCAGTGGGACGAGGCCGTGGCGGCCTGGGCGGCCGCCATGCGGCAGGTGCGGCCCACCGCGGTGCACGGCGTGGCGAAGGACCTGCGGCACTACGTGGACTTCGAGCGCGCGCAGTCCGTCTACCCGGACGTGATGCGGGCCGCGAAGTCCCTGGAGGAGTCCTTCGACCAGAAGAGCCTGGACGAGGCGACCGCGGCCGTCCGCCGCGCGCTGGAGGCCGGTGCCGAACCGTTGCGGCTGCGCACGATCCCGCAGGACCGGGAGATCGAGCGGATCCTGTTCCGCTGGCGGGCGTCCTCACGGGCGGCCGGCGGGCGGCGCGGCCCGGTCGCCGAGGTCATCGACTGGAAGCCCGACCCGCGCGTCCCCGAACAGTCCGGCTTCCCCCGCACCGCGGTCACCGACGCGCTGTTCCTGGAGGGCGCGGCCCCGGCCCGCCGGGTGTTCAAGGGCACCGCGCACCTCAACTCCGTGGTCTGGGTGCCCGGCACCGGCTTTCCCGTGGTGGTCCGCCGCAAGGTGCCCCACCTGCTGCGCCGCGAGCCCAGCTTCCTCAGCGAGCACGCGGTGCTGCGCGCGATCGAGAAGTCCAGGGCCGAGGTGGCGGCCCCCCGCATCCTGGCGCTGGGGGAGAGCCACTCGCACCTGCTCTTCGACATCCGCACCTACTCCCGGGACCGCTTCGCCATCCACACCTACGAGGGCCCGAGCGACATCGACCGCACCCCCGACCACCCCGTCAACGGCCTCCGCCCGCACGAGGCCGACGCCCTCGTCGACCAGCTCGCCGAACTGACCCGGGTCGCCTACCGTCAGCTCGACCCGGCCGCCGACGCCCCCGGTTTCTCCTTCTACGGCTGGCTCAGCGACCAGCTGGTCGCGCTGGTCGGCGCGCTCCCCACCGAGTCCCGGCAACTCGCCCGTGTCCTCGGCCTGCCCGAGGCCTCCCGGCTGCGCGAGATCCTCGCCCGGCACCACGTCAGCCACCGCGATCCCGTCCTGCTGCACGGCGACCTCAACCCCTGGAACCTGGTCCGCCGCGACGACCGGCTCGCCCTCACCATCATCGACTGGGAGATGGCCCTGGTCGGCGACCCGCTCTACGACCTGGTGCGGCACATGCACCTGACCCCGACCCGGCCGGAGATCCGCGACCGCATGTTCCGCCGCTGGGAGCGCACACTGACGCCCCGGTTCACCAAGGACTGGCAGCGGGACTGGCGGGTGTACCGCTGGATCGAGATCGTCCGCTCCGCCTACGTCGACCTGGACCGCCTGGTCACCGGCGCGGGCCTGGACGCACCGAACGTACGCCGCGCGGTCGACTCGTACGCCATGACCCTGGCCGCCGCCACTGCCTCCCTCGGCCTCACGGCCCGCCACCGGGCCAACCCCTACCTCACCCGCGCCCTCGGGTGAGCGGCGCTGCGTAGGCTCGGCCCCATGGGTGAGATGGGCCTGCGTGAGCGCAAGAAGCGGCGGATGTACGAGGACGTGTCGGACATCGCCGTGCGGCTGTTCCTGGCGAAGGGGTTCGACGCGGTGTCGGTCGCCGAGGTGGCCGCCGCGGCCGGGATCTCCAAGCCGACGCTGTTCCGGTACTTCCCGGCCAAGGAGGACCTGGTCCTGCACCGGATCGCCGATCACGAGACGGAGGCGGCCCGGCTGGTCGCGGGCGCCGAGTCGCCGGTCGGCGCGGTGCGGGCGCACTTCCTCGACGGGCTGCGGCGGGGCGACCCGATCACCGGGCTCAACGACCACCCCCAGGTGCTCGCCTTCCACACCCTGCTCAACAGCACCCCCACGCTGGTCGCCCGCCAGCACGCCTACCTGGAGCGCTCGGAGGCCGCGCTCGCCGAGGCCCTCGGCGGCACCCTGGACGCCCGGCTGGCCGCCGGCCAGATCATCGCCGTACAGCGGATCCTCGCGCAGGACAACTGGCGGCGGATCGCGGCGGGGGAGCGGGTCGAGGACGTGCGGGAGGACGCCGTGCGGGCGGCGGAGCGGGCGTTCGGGCGGCTGGAGCGGGCCATGGCGGACTGACCTGAGTAAAAAATGTGACTCAGTTAAATATTTTCGCTTAGGCTGTCTCCATGCAGCAGGAACTCGACCGTGAACGCGCCTACCACGACACCTGCCGGGCAGCCCTCGCCCGCATGGTCGACGGCGCCGTCGAACACGTCGTCACCGGCGAGGACGTCTCCGCGTCCGGTGCCGACGCCGAAGTGCTCGGATACCGGCTGCGCAGCCGGGCCAAGGAGATGCGGGAGCTGCCGGAGGGACCCCTCTTCTTCGGCAAGCTGGACTTCGAGGCAGGCGAACACGCCGGGCAGAGCTACCGCATCGGGCGCCTGCGCATCAGCGAGGAGCCGACCGCCCCGCCCCTCGTCGTCGACTGGCGCGCCCCCGTCTCCCGCGCCTTCTACCAGGCCGGCCCCGACGACCCGCAGGGCGTGGCGGTACGGCGGCGGTTCGGCTGGGCGCCGGGCAGCCGCGGCGACTCCGCCGATCTGACCGGCCTTGAGGACGAGCGTCTGGGCAAGGGCGAGTCCGGGGGCGGCACGCTGCTCACCCACGAGATCGAACGGCCGCGCGTCGGACCCATGCGGGACATCGCCGCCACCATCCAGCCCGACCAGGACGACCTGGTCCGCGCCGGTCTCACCGACTCCGTCTGCGTCCAGGGCGCCCCCGGCACCGCGTGGTGACCGGACTCCTCACCGACGGCGGAGTGCTGGCGGCGGCTGCCGAGGGGCTGCTGACCCCCGGCGAACAGCGGGAGCTGCTGTGGGCCCGCCCGCCGCGCTCGTACAAGTCCGCCCGCTGGTCGGCCGCCGACCTGGTCCTCCTCGACGAGGTCGCGGGGCTGGTCGAACACCCCGAGGGGTACGGCCACATCGTCGTGGACGAGGCCCAGGACCTGTCTCCCATGGAGTGCAGGGCGATCGCCCGCCGCGCGGTCTTCGGCTCCCTCACCGTCCTCGGCGACCTCGCCCAGGCCACCACACCCTGGGCGGCGCGGAGCTGGGACGCCGTACTGGGCCACCTGGGCAAGCCGGACGCGGCCGTCGTCCCGCTCACCACCGGCTTCCGCGTCCCGGCGGCGGTCGTCGCCCTGACCAACCGGCTGCTGCGGCGCCTGGGCACGGACGTACCGCCGGCCAGGTCCTACCGCGGCGACGGCGAGGTACGGATCCGCCCGGCGGACGACGTGCACGCGGCGACGGTCACCGCCGTGCGGGAGGCGCTGGCCCACGAGGGGTCGGTGGGGGTCGTGGCGGCGGACGCGCAGGTGGCCGCCGTACGCGAGGCGCTGACGGCCGCCGGTGTCGAACCGGCGGGACCGGACGAGCTGGGCGCGAGGGTGGCCCTGGTCCCGGCGAGCGTGGTCAAGGGCCTGGAGTACGACCACGTGGTGGCCGTGGAACCGGCGGCGGTGGCGGAGGGCGAGGAGCGGGGGCTGCACAGGCTGTACGTGGTCCTGACCCGAGCGGTGTCCCGCCTGGACGTGGTGCATGCGAGGCCTTTGCCGTTCTGAAGAACAGCCGGGGCAGCGCCCGGCTTTTGGCTTTTAAGGGGCGCGAGGCCGCATCAATGTGCGGCTCCGCCGCGTGGGCGCGAGCACCCCCCGCAGCTGCCAACAAGCGGGAGTCGACCAAGCATCCGTACTCCCTAGCACGAGCATCTCCTCTCACAAGGGGCGTTGGCCGCAAGCAGGCGTCCCAGCCCGAGAGGCGAGAGAGGTCAGGACTGCGCGCTCCGGAACGCGAGATACCGGCTGAAGGCTTCGTGGCTGTCGGGGGTGAAGCGCCACTCCAACAGGGCCGAGCCGAGCTCCGGCTCGGTCAGCCAGCCATGCCAGGCGACCTCATCGGGATCGGGGACCACGGCGTCCGGCACCACGGCTTCGTGCACGCCGAGCCAGTGAGGGCTCAAACCGCTGCGGCTGATGAACGTGAACAGCAGGCGCGGCAGCGCATGAATGCCCAGCTCCTCGGCCAGCTCCCGCGCGGCGGCCTGTTCATAGGACTCGCCGACATTTGCGGCGCCACCGACCTCGACCTCATAGAGCCCGGGGAAGCGCGACACCTGCTCCGACCGCCGGTGGACGAGGATCCGGCCACGATCATCACGGCACACGGTCACGGCGACCCGATGCAGCCAACCCTCCCGGATGGCCTCCCGACGGCTGACCACCCCCAGCACGCGATCCTGACCGTCGACACGCTCCACCCATTCATCCACGACGCACACCCTGGCAGAGCCGACCGACAACGCCGTTTCTCGGCGACTTGCAAAGGTCAGCCCAAAGCAGCTGCACCAGGAGGCCGCACGCAGATGACGGCAGTTGTCGTGCAGATACGACACCTGTCGTGCTCAGGCTCATCGGCCATCCGGGTATGACGCGGCACACTTTTGCAAGCAGGTGCTTGCAATTGTTAGCGGGGGTGGGGCAGGGTGGAGGTATGGCATCGCTGAACGTCGGCAATCTCGGTGAGTATCTGCGTGAACAGCGGCGCAACGCGCAGCTGTCGCTCAGGCAGCTCGCCGATGCCGCCGGGGTGTCCAATCCGTACCTGAGCCAGATCGAGCGCGGGCTGCGCAAGCCGAGCGCGGAGGTGCTGCAGCAGGTCGCCAAGGCCCTGCGGATCTCCGCCGAGACGCTGTACGTCCGCGCCGGAATCCTCGACGCCGAGCGGGATCTGAACGAGGTGGAGACCCGTGCGGTCATCCTCGCCGACCCCACCCTCGACGAGCGGCAGAAGCAGGTGCTGCTGCAGATCTACGAGTCGTTCAGGAAAGAGAACGGCTTCGGGTCGGGCGAGGAACGCGCGAGCGACACGGACACCCCAGGCGCCGAGGACGACGACGCCGACAGCGAGACCGATCCGCGGCGGACGGCCGGATGAGCCGGCCAAGCGCGCCGGCCGCCGCGCCGCGGACCGAAAAACCCTCAACCGAACTTTAATACGGGAGGACCATCACCATGGCCATCACCGACGACCTGCGCAAGACCCTCAGCGACCCGACTCCGCTCTACTTCGCCGCCGGCACCGCCGACCTGGCCCTCCAGCAGGCCAAGAAGGTCCCCGGCCTGGTCGAGCAGCTGCGCGCCGAGGCCCCGGCCCGCATCGAGGCGGTCCGCAAGACCGACCCGAAGGCCGTCCAGGAGAAGGCCACCGCCCGCGCCAAGGAGGCCGGCGTGAAGGCCAAGGAGGCGCAGGCCAGCCTTCAGTCCAAGGTCAACGACTTCATCGTCTCCCTCGACGGTGACCTCAAGAAGCTCGGCGAGTCCGCCCAGGACTTCGCGCTGCGCCAGGTCGGCGTGGCCGCCGAGTACGCCGTCAAGGCCCGCGAGACCTACGAGAAGGTCGCCGAGCACGGCGAGCAGGCCGTGAAGACCTGGCGCGGCGAGGCCGCCGAGGAGATCGAGGACCTGGCCATCGTCGTCGAGGGCAAGCCCGAGCCGGTCGAGGTCAAGCAGGACGAGAAGAAGGCGGACGGCCCGAAGGCCGCCGAGGCCAGGCCGGTCGCGGCCAAGAAGGCCCCGGTCGCGGAGAAGAAGGCCCCGGCCCCCCGCAAGGCCACCCCGGTCAAGAAGACCACCCCGCCGGCCAAGTAACCGTCGCGCGCGTCAGCAGAACGCACGGGCCGGGCACCTTGAGGGTGCCCGGCCCGTTCTACGGGTACGGTGGCCGCGTAGGGATCGGGAGAGAGCGGGTGGTGACAGCATGCTGATGCTGGGGTTCGCGGGGTTCCTGGGACTGTTGAAGATCGTCCTGATGGCCCTGGCCGCGTTCGGGCTGGTCGACGCCGTGTTCCGGCGCGAGGACGCCTTCCGCGCGGCCGACAAGCAGAACAAGATGTTCTGGCTGATCATCCTGGCCATCGCCCTGGTCGTCAGCTACCTCTTCTCGATCCTCTCCATCCTGCCGATCGCGGGCGTGGTGGCGAGCATCGTCTACCTCGTCGACGTCCGCCCCGCGGTCAAGCAGGTGTCGGGCGGTGGCGGCGGCTGGCGAGGCCGCCGCGGCGGCAGCAGCAGCGACGGCCCGTACGGCCCGTACAACGGCGGCCGCTGACCGATCTTCCAAGGGCGCCCGTTTCAAGGGGCGCCCGCTGAGGCGCCCCGTAAGGGGCCGCGGGGCTGTGTTGATATGCGGCTCCGCCGCGTGGGCGCGGCAAGCCACGACCTGCCCGCTCCCGGCGCACTACAGTTCCCGCGACGGCGCGTGGCCGATCAAACGCCCCGATCCAGCAGCACAACGGCCACGTCATCCGTCAGCTCGCCCCCGTTGAGCTGCCGCACCTCATTCACCGCCGCCCGCAACAACGCCTCCCCGGTCAGGCCGGAGGCCAGTTGCCGACGGACCATCTCGACCATCCCCTCCTGCCCCAGCCGCTCGCCGCCCGAGCCCACCCGGCCCTCGATCAGCCCGTCGGTGTAGAGCATCAGGCTCCACTCGGCGCCCAGCTCCACCTGCATCCGCGGCCACCGGGCCCCCTTCAGCAGCCCCAGCGCCGGGCCGTTGTTCTCGTACGGCAGCAGCTCGGCCGGACGTCCGGGCCGGGCGACCAGCGGCGCCGGGTGCCCGGCCAGGCACAGCCCGGCCCGGCGCCCGTCCGGCGCTATGTCGACGGTGCAGAGCGTCGCGAAGATCTCCTCGTCGGAGCGCTCGTGCTCCAGCACCTCCTGGAGCGTGGAGAGCAGCTCGTCGCCGCACAGCCCCGCCAGGGTCAGCGCCCGCCAGGCGATCCGCAGCTCCACGCCGAGCGCGGCCTCGTCCGGGCCGTGCCCGCAGACGTCACCGATCATCGCGTGCACGGTCCCGTCGGGCGTGCGCACGGTGTCGTAGAAGTCACCGCCGAGGAGCGCCCGGGAGCGGCCGGGGCGGTAGCGGGCGGCGAAGCGCAGCGAGGAACCCTCCAGCAGAGGCGTGGGCAGCAGGCCCCGCTCAAGGCGCCGGTTCTCCTGCGCCCGCAGCCGCCCCTCCGCGAGCTTGCGCTCGGTCGTGAGGGAGCGTTTGCGCTCGACGGCGTACCGGATGGCGCGGCTCAGCAGCCGTCCGTCCAGTTCGTCCCGGAAGAGGTAGTCCTGCGCGCCGACGCGCACGGCCTCGGTGCCGCGCTCGGCGTCGCCGGAGGCGGTGAGCGCCAGCACGGCGTGCCGGGGCGCGAGCTCCAGCACGTGCTTGAGCACGGCAAGCTCGCCCTCCGCGTCCTTGCCGCCCGGCGCCGGCAGCGCCAGGTCCAGCAGGATGCAGTGGACGTCGTCGGTCAGCAGCCGCTCGGCCTCGGTGAGGTTGCGGGCGGTGCGGACGCGGATCGAGGTGCCGGACGCGTCACGCAACTCGGGCAGGACCGGCGAGCCGGCCGGATCGTCCTCGATCAGCAGCAGGGTGAGAGTGGTGCCGCCAGTGTTCGGGGTGACGGCTTCCGTGCGGTTGGCCTCTTCCTTGAGGGGGCCGCCGGCCTGTGCGGGCGCGGCGGCCGGCGCCTGACCACTCTCCACGGCCGGGATCGCTCTCTGCCGCGGTACGGGTACGGGCATCGTGTTGGGTTCCTTCCCTCCCCCCGAGGGCATGGCGGGGCGAGGGACCTCGACCCACCCGACGGGGACCATAGCGGTACTGGCCGCCGCAGCGGAATGGTGTGAGCCGCGTCGCTCTGTCTCAGGCCAATGTCATATGCCGCGTGCCGTACCGCAGTTGGGCAAGAAGGCCGCCCGACGGGAATGACGAAGGTCACGTGCCCCCGGAGTTTGAGCGGCCGTTGGCGTGCACTCGGTCACATGACTCAGCTCACGAAAGGGACATCACACCCAAAGCACCTGGCGCTGCTCAGGCGTCCGGTCGTACCACCCCGAGGATCGGCATCGACCCCGCGCCGCCGATCGACACCGTCCGCCCCGGGCGCGGGGCCTGGATGATCGCGCCGTCCCCGATGTACATCGCGACATGGCTGGCGTCGTCGTAGTAGATGATCAGGTCGCCGGGCCGCATGTCCTTGACGTCGATGTGCCTGAGCTGCTTCCACTGCTCCTCGGAGGTGCGCGGAATCGGCTTCCCGGCGCTCGCCCAGGCCTGCGAGGTCAGCCCGGAGCAGTCGTACGAGTCCGGGCCCTCGGCGCCCCACACGTACGGCTTGCCGAGCTGGGCGGTGGCGAACGCGACCGCCTTCTGGCCCGCCGCGGACGCCTTGCTGTGGATCTCGTCGAGTATCCCGGTGTCCAGCCAGGCGGTCTGCGCCTTGTAGGCGGTCTCCCGCTCCAGTTCGGCGAGCCGCTCCTTCTGCTTCTTCTCCAGCTTCGACTGGAGCTCCTCGGCGGCGGCGATCCGCTGCTTGATCTTCTTCTTCGCGGCGGCCTTCGCCTTGCGGCCCGCCTCCAGCTTGTCCCACTGGTCGGCCGCGTCCGCCGCGTACTGCGTCAAGTCCTGCTGGGTCTGGGTCAGTTCCCTGATCAGGGCCTTGGTGGCGCGCTCGCCCTGGAGCACCCGCCCGGCCCCGTCCAGGAACTCGGAGGGGTCGTCGCTCAGTATCAGCTGGGCGGTGTCCGGCAGTCCGCCGGTGCGGTACTGGGCGGCGGCCGCCCGGCCCGCCCGCTCCTTCAGCTCGTCGAGCTTCTGCTGTCCCTTGACGATCTTCTTCGCCAGGTCGACGATCTCGGCGGACTGCTTCCGGGCCGCCTCCTCGGCGGCGTTGTACGCGTCGGTGGCGACGGCCGCGTCGTGGTAGAGCGTGTCCAGCTTCTCGCGTACGGCCTCAAGGTCCTTGTCCGGCGGGAGAGTCGCGGAGGTGCCGGCCGAGGCCGAGGCGGTGGGGGAGGTGGTCGGGCCGGGCGCCGCGAACGCCGTGCCGGGTGCTGCCAGCACCGTCACCGCGCAGACCACGGTCACCGCCGTCGCCAGGATCCCGCGCCCACCTGCCCGGACGGTGCGCTTGTCCGGTCCCATGACCCGTCCCCCAAAACTGATTAACCGTCAGTAACTTACGACACGTGGAGGATCGTGCCACGGCGTGCCGCAAAGCGACAGAGGTGACGGCAGGTGGATTCCTCCCCGGTTTCCCCCCGAGCATGACGATCTTCCCGCCTTTGTGACGAACGACTCATCGAGATCGTTCCCACCCCGTCCCATCAGGCCTTCGGCGCCAAGGCCCCCCACGCCACCGTCACTTCGCCCTGCCGCCAGCGCGCCGCCGAGTCCGTCACCGGCCAGTCGGCCGTGAGATCCCGTACCGCCCGGATCCACCGCTGCCGGGCGCCGTACGACGCGTAGGGCGCGGCCGCCGCCCACGCGCGGTCGAAGTCCCGCAGGAACGCGTGCACCGGCTCGCCCGGCACATTGCGGTGGATCAGCGCCTTCGGCAGCCGCTCGGCGAGGTCCGAGGGCCGGTCCAGGGAGCCGAGCCGGGTCGCGAAGGTCACCGTCCGGGGCCCCTCTGCCCCGAGCGCCACCCACACGTGCCGCCGACCGATCTCGTCACAGGTCCCCTCCACCAGCAGCCCGCCGGGCGCGAGTCGCCCGCACAGTCGCCGCCACACCTCGGCGACCTCGCTCTCGTCGTACTGCCGCAGCACGTTGGCCGCGCGGATGAGCAACGGCCGCGCGGGAACGGGGATCTCGAACCCGCCGTGCCGGAAGGTGAGCCCCTCCCGCTCGTACGGCCTGGCCGCGGCGACCCGCGCGGGCTCGATCTCGATCCCGACGACACGCGCACGTGACGCGACGGTACGGAGCCGGCCGAGAAGTTCGACGGCGGTCCAGGGTGCGGCGCCGTATCCGAGGTCGATGGCGACGGGGTCGCCCGCGCGCCGCAGCTCGGCCCCGTGCGCGGCGGCGATCCACCGGTCCATACGACGCAGCCGATTGGGGTTCGTGGTCCCGCGCGTCACCGTTCCCACGGGGCGGGAAGCGGCGCGGGCTGTCATGTCTAAGAGGGTAGACAGTGACGCGCCCCGCACTGACGCGCCCCACAGGGGTGCGGGCGTGCCGGTATGCGGCTCCGCCGCGTGGGCGCGCTCAACCCCCACCCCGCGCGCACCCGAAACCACAACCGCACCACCCCACGCATCCCACCCTCGAACGGTTGAGCGACTCCAGGCAATGTGTCAGTAAAATTGGCCGCCGCTGGAATGGGAAACCGCCCCTCCGCTGTTGCACACCCAGAGGACCCCCGAGGTCCTCCCGATGGCATGCCCGCACCAAGGAGGACCGCCACGTGAGCCAGTACATCAGCAGGCTCGCTCGCCACTCCCCGTCGGCTGCCTCCCGGCTCCGCCGGGCCCGCAGGCCACGCCGCATCGCCATGCTCTCGGTACACACCTCACCGCTCCACCAGCCCGGCACCGGCGACGCCGGCGGCATGAACGTCTACATCGTGGAGCTCGCGCAGCGCCTCGCCGCGCTCGACATCGACGTCGAGATCTTCACCCGGGCCACCTCCGGCGGCCTCCCGCCGACCGTCGAACTCGCCCCCGGGGTCCTCGTCCGGCACGTCGACGCCGGCCCGTACGAGGGCCTCGCCAAGGAAGACCTCCCCGCCCAGCTGTGCGCCTTCACGCACGGCGTGATGCAGGCCTGGGCCGGCCACCGCCCCGGCTACTACGACCTCGTCCACTCGCACTACTGGCTCTCCGGCCACGTCGGCTGGCTCGCCGCCCAGCGCTGGGGTGTCCCGCTCGTACACGCCATGCACACCATGGCCAAGGTCAAGAACGCCAGCCTGGCCGACGGCGACGCCCCCGAGCCCGCCGCCCGGGTCATCGGCGAGACCCAGATCGTCGCCGCGGCCGACCGCCTCATCGCCAACACCTCCGAAGAGGCCGACGAACTCGTCCGCCACTACAGCGCCGACCCCGCCAAGGTCGCCGTCGTGCACCCCGGCGTGAACCTCGACCGTTTCCGCCCGGCGGACGGCCGCGCCGCGGCCCGCGCCCGCCTCGATCTCCCCCAGGACGCCCTGATCCCGCTCTTCGCGGGCCGCATCCAGCCGCTCAAGGCCCCCGACGTGCTGCTGCGCGCCGTGGCCGTCCTCCTCGACGAACGCCCCGAACTCCGCTCCCGGATCCTCGTGCCGATCGTCGGCGGCCCCAGCGGCAGCGGTCTCGCCAAGCCCGAGGGCCTGCAGAAGCTGGCCGCGCGGCTCGGCATCGCGGACGTCGTACGATTCCGTCCTCCCGTCGGCCAGGAGCAGCTCGCGGACTGGTTCCGGGCGGCCTCCGTCCTGGTCATGCCGTCCTACAGCGAGTCCTTCGGCCTGGTGGCGATAGAGGCCCAGGCGGCCGGCACCCCCGTCCTCGCCGCCTCGGTCGGCGGCCTGCCCGTGGCCGTACGGGACGGCGAGACCGGCTTCCTGGTGTGCGGGCACGATCCGGCCGACTACGCGCGCGTACTGCGCCGTTTCGCCGACGACGCGTCCCTGACGGACCGTTTCGGCAGCGCCGCCGCCCGGCACGCCCAGTGCTTCGGCTGGGACACTGCTGCCGCCGCCACCGCCGACGTCTACCTTGCCGCGACCCAGTCCCACCGCCGTCGCGTACGCTCGGCCCATGGGTGATGTCGACAAGGCCGCGCAGGTCATCGAGGGTGTCCTCAAGGACGCCGAACTGGAGTGGGAGAGCCCAGAGTCCGGCACCTACGTCGTCCAGCTCCCCGGCACCCGCAAGCTGAAGACGACCGTCTCCCTCCTCGTCGGCCGGCACTCCCTCTCCCTGAACGCCTTCGTCATCCGGCACCCCGACGAGAACGAACCGGCCGTGCACCGCTGGCTCCTGGAGCGCAACCTCAAGCTGTACGGCGTGAGTTACGCCGTCGACCGCCTCGGCGACATCTACGTCACCGCGAGGCTCTCGGTCGGCTCCGTCACCGCCGACGAGGTCGACCGCCTCCTCGGCCAGGTCCTGGAGGCCGCGGACGGCGCCTTCAACACGCTCCTGGAGCTGGGCTTCGCCTCGGCGATCCGCAAGGAGTACGCGTGGCGGGTGGCGCGGGGCGAGTCGACCCGGAACCTGGATGCGTTCACCCACCTGATCCAGCGTCCCGCTGACTGACTTCAGGTCCATACCTGATTGACCTCTGCACGACTCTTTCGAGGTGCCGGGCCGTCGTGGCATGCTCACGGCCGACGCAGATCTGAACGTCGTTCACAACCATGAAAGCCACCATGGGAAGGACGTACGGAATGAGCACCACGCGCATGACCAGACGGACCCTGCTTGCCGGTGCCACGGCGGTGGCCGCGTCCGCCGTGGCGGGCGGCGCGGCCCACGCCGCCGACGCGGACGGCCAGGTCCCCTCCCTCTGGCGGGAGTTCCGGCGCACCCCCTTCACGCACCCGCAGATCCCCTACGTGGGCCGGGCCGGAGCGGCCCGCGTCCGCCGCCTCCCCGTCGTCGCCGACGTCCGCGCGTTCGGCGCCGTGGCCGACGGCGTCACCGACTGCGCCCCCGCGATCAACCGTGCCATCGCCGCTGCCGCCAGGGCCGGCGGTGGCACGGTCACCATTCCGCCCGGTACGTTCCGCATCGACGGCCTGATCCTCCTCGGTCACGACAACGTGGTGCTGCGCGGCGCCGGCAGCGGCCGTACGACGCTGTACGCGACGAAGAACCTCACCGAACTCATCGGCCCGTACGGCTCCCGCTACGGCGGCACCAAGTCGGCGTGGTCGTGGGCCGGCGGGCTCATCTGGCTGGCCCCGAAGGCCCGTTGGGACTCCCTGGTCGCGGCCGTCAAGGCGCAGGCCTGGCCCTTCGAGGGCTGGACGGGCAACAAGCGGGACGAGTGGGAGCGGCTGACGCCCGTCGAACCGGCCCGGCAGGGCGACCGGACGGTCACCGTCACCGACCCCTCACGCCTGCGCCCCGGCCGGCTCGTCCTGCTCCGCGTCTTTGACGACACCACCCACACCCTCCTCCAGCACATGTCCGGCGGCGGCCCCGGCCCGGCGTCGTACTACTGGGAGGACAAGACCAAGCTGCTGTCGTACGTCCCCTACGAGTGGCCCGTCCGGGTCACGGCCGTCCGCGGCCGCCGGGTGACCCTGGAACGCCCGCTCCCGCTGGACCTCCGCCCCGAATGGAACCCCCAGCTCACCACCCACGTCCGGGAACTGACCGGCGCCGGCGTCGAAGGGCTCACCCTCGACGTCATGGAGACCCCGCAGTCCCCGCACCTCCTCGACAAGGGCTACAACGGGGTCGTCCTGCAGTGCGCGTACGACTGCTGGGTGGACGACGTCACCGTCCGCAACGTCGACAACGGCTTCGGCCTGGTCGCCGCCTCCGCCTGCACCCTGCGCCGCACCCGGGTCGGCGGCCGGGGCGAGCACCACCCCTACTTCTGCCGCGAGGGCTCGCACGACAACCTGATCGAGGACTTCACCGTCGAACAGCGCACGGTCCCGGCCCCCGCCGACACCCAGCTCCACGGCATCAACGTCGAGGGGCTCTCCTCCTACAACGTCTGGTCGCGCGGCGAGATGCAGATGGGCACCTTCGACTCCCACCGAGGCCTGCCCTTCGCCAACGTCCGCACCGACATCACCGTGAACAACAACGGCCGCCACGGCGGCGACGCCAACGCCGGGCCGCTGTTCGGCGCCCGCTTCACCCACTGGAACATCCGCGTGACCAACGGCCGTGCGGGCCTGATGCGCCTCGACGCCCTGGCCCCGTACTCCGCCACCGTCGGCCTCGACACGGTCACCGACTTCGACCAGATCGACGTCCCCGACTTCACCGGCGACCTGCACTCCCGCCTGGAGCTGTACGGCACCTGGGACGCGGTACGGCCGCGGAACCTGTACGAGGCCCAGCGCGGGCTCTAGTGCGGCGCGTCGCAGGTCTTGCTGGTTGAGTGTGCGGGGTCCGGCTACGCGTGGTGGTCAGCGAGGTGGACGAGGGCGGCGGTGCCGAAGGCTGCCGTCGGGCTGCCGGTGCGCGAGACCGCGTCGGTGTAGGCGTCGCTGGCACTCAAGTACATGGCGAAGCCCAGGCGTTGTCGTCGCCGAGGTATTCGATGCGGCACAGCGGGATGCGCACGTCCTCGCCCTCTTCCTCGACGATCGCCGTGAGGTAGCCGAACGAACCGCGCGACCGGGTGTCAACCTCGGCCAAGGCGGGCCGGCTTTGCAGCTGGAAGGCGTGGTGGTCGACGGTGTCGTCGACCACTTCCTTCAGGCGTTTGGGGGGAGCCGGCATGGTGATCACCCAAGCTCCCGGCTGGTGCTCACGTCACGTTGCCGCGCAGCAGCGCCGTCGCCGCGCGCGTGGCGCGTGTGGCGACATCCTCGGGGGAGAGGCGGGAGCGGGTCAGGAAGTCCTCCGTGTCCAGGGTGACGTAGCCGTGGGCCAGGACGAAGAGCTGTTCAAGTAGGAGCAGTGCCTGGGAAGGGTCGGCGTGGCCCGCCTCCCGGGCGAGGTTGAGCAGCAGCGCCATCAGGGCCCGGCCGGCCCGGGCCACGTCGGCGTCGCGCAGTGGCCTCAGCTCCCGGGCGAAGATCACGTCGAGGCCGGCGCCGCGGTCGGACACGTGGCGCACGTATGCCCCCGCGGTGGCCGCGAGCCGGTCGATCGGATCGGGGCCGGCCGCCTGCGCGGCGGCCTCCATGGACCGGGTGAGCTCGTCGGCGGCCTGTGCCGCGACGGCAGCGAGCAGCGCGTCACGGTTGGGGAAGTGACGGTACGGGGCGGCCGTGCTCACCCCGAGCCTTCGGGCGAGTTCGGCGACGGAGAAGCCGGCCATCCCCGTCTCGGAGAGCAGCACGAAGCTCTCAGCGATCAGCGCCGAGCGGAGCTGCCCCCGGGCAGGGCGCTCACTCCCCGCCCCAACTGCTGCGTCAGTCACTCGGCCCACCTTCCTTGACCATAAGTAAGAGACCACTTACTTTAGAAGTGATAGCCCTCTTACTTCTAGCACTGGAGGCCGCGCATGACGGGGATCGACGGCAAGGTGGTGGCCATCACGGGCGCGGGCAGCGGGATCGGCGAGGCGAGCGCGCTGCTCCTCGCGTCGCGCGGCGCGAAGCTCGTCCTCGGAGCGCGTCGGAGCGACCGGCTGGAAGCGCTCGCCGCCCGCATCGAGGCCGATGGCGGCACGGCCGCCTGGACGACGACGGACGTGCGTCGCCGCGGAGACCTCGCGGACCTGGTGGCGTACGCCTGCGGGCGCTATGGCGCGCTCGACGTCCTCGTCAGCAACGCCGGGATCGGCCCCATCTCGCCGTTCGACGAGCTGCGCGTCGAGGACTGGGACCAGATGATCGACGTCAACTTCCGCGGCGTGCTGCACGGGACCGCGGCAGCGCTCCCCGTGTTCCGCAAGCAGGGCAGGGGGCAGTTCGTCAACGTCGTCTCGACCGCCGGGCTGCGCATCGTGCCGAACCAGGCTGTCTACGCGGCGACGAAGAACGCAGTCCGCACCGTCTCCGAGGGACTGCGCCAGGAAGCCGGGCCCGACCTGCGGGTCACCATGGTCTCGCCCGGCTACGTCGCGACGGAGTTCGCCGACTCGGTCACCAGCCCCACCGTCAAGTCGCAGGCCCCGGCGGTCGACTTCTCCCTCTCCCTCTCCCCCGACGACATCGCCCGCGCTGTCGCCTTCGCGATCGAGCAGCCGTCGAACGTCGACGTCGGGGACATCGTCGTCCGCCCCACGGCACAGAGCTGACGCCTCGCCGGCCTCGCCGGGCGAACTCATCGACGCCCAGGTGCGTTTCCTCCGGAGGGACGGGCCTGACCGGGGATCTCCCGGCTTCGCCCGCCTGTCCGGCAGGGAGCGAAGCGCCAGAAGGCTGTCAGCGATTGATGATCACCCCAGCTTCCGGCTGGTGCTTACCCCAAAGGAAACGCACCCCTTCGTGGCCCATCCACCCGCACCGCCGTTGCCGCTTTCACGCAAGCAGGAACGCAATATGCGCACGCTCGTGGCCGCTGCCGGGCAGGCGGTGGTGCGGCGCGCACGGATCGTACTGCTGGCCGCCGCGGGCCGGCCCACCACCGCCATCGCCGCCGAGCTCGGCTGCAGGGTGCCCACCGTCCGCACCTGACGCGAACGCTTCCGCCGCCGTGGGGTGGCGGGCCTGTTCGACCGCCCGCGCAGCGGACGCCCCGAACAGCATGGTCCCAGCGCGCGCCTGGCCGTGGTGGCCACCGCTACCAGCGTGCCGCCCGAGGGAGCCACGCTATGGACCGGCGTCACCATCGCCGCCCACCTGGCCGAACGCGGCCTGGTGCTCTCGCCCTCCACGGTCGGCCGGGCCCTGGCCGAGGCGAAGGTGCGCCCGCACAGGGTCCGCGGCTGGCTCAACCGGGCCGACGACGACGCGTTCTGGTCCCAGGCCGGCGCGGTGTGCCGTCTCTACCTGGACGTCCCACCCGGCACGCTGCTGGTCAGCGTGGACGAGAAGACCCGGCGACCACCAGCAACCGGCAAAGGACCTGCGACGCGCTGCACTGGGCATCCCCGTGGGGCCTCGAACTGACGTCCGTCCGGCTGCTGTTAGCCTGCCGTAGCCCGGGCTCTTACCCGGCATTCACCTTCTCTCTCGTCAGTGAAGAGGTGCGCATGCGCGCAGGCAGATCATCCGGTCCGGCGGTGGTGCTCGCGGGGGCGCTGGCCCTGGGGGCCTTCGCGGCACCGTCGGCGGCGGCGGCCGACACCGGGATCACGGTGACCAAGATGGCCGTGAACAAGGGCAGGCCCATCGTGGTGGGCACCTCCGCGACGGTGCAGCCGGGCTTCACCTTCCGCATGACCTGGCCGTCCGGCGTCAAGCTCGCCGACGCACAGGTGCTGCCGTTCCTCTACCACGACACCACGGCCGCCAAGGGCGACGCGGACGGCGGTATCTACGTCAGCTCGGTCGGCTGCGGCGACAACGGCTCCGACGTCGCCGACTGCGGCGGCGAGTTCTCCATCGAGCCGCGCTACACCCTGGACTCCAACAACGACGCGACCACCTGGAAGATCGCGGCCGGCGCGAAGATCTGGGGCTCGGACGACAAGCTCAAGAGCCAGGAGATCCTGATCGGCCTCGGCACCGTGCAGGTCCTGCGCGCGGCCAGGGTCACCGCCAACGCCACCCCTGAGCCGGTCGCCAAGGGCAGGACGCTCACTGTGAAGGGCGCGATCACGCGGGCGGACTGGGTGAAGCACAAGTACGTCGGTTTCGGCGGCAAGTCCGCCAGGCTGCAGTTCCGCAAGAAGGGCAGCAGCACGTACACGACGCTGAAGACGGTGCGGGCCGACTCGGCCGGCGCGCTGAAGACCACGGTCAAGGCGTCCGTCGACGGCTACTACCGGTGGACCTTCGGCGCCACGGCCACCACCGGCGGCGCGACCGCCGCCGGCGACTACGTCGACGTCAGCTGACGTCAGCTGTAGGTCAGACGACGTCCCGCGCGCTGTCGCGATAGCGCCCCGGGGTCACCCCCACCAGCTTCCGGAAGTGCCGGGTGAGATGGGCCTGGTCGTAGAAGCCGGTGGCGGTGGCCGTTTCGCCGGGCGGCACGCCGTCGAGTAGCAGCCGGCGGGCCCGGCCGACCCGGCGGGACATCAGGTACTGGTGCGGTGCGATGCCGTACGCGCCGCTGAACGCCCGTACCAGGTGGGTGGGATGGGCGTGCAGCAGCCGCGCCGCCTCCTCCAGGGCGAGCCCGTCGGCGACCCGCTCGTCGAGGAGTTCGCGCAGGGCGCGGGCGAGAGACGGGTCTGCGGGCTCCCGTCTCAGGAGCCGGGGGCGGAGCAGGCCCCGCAGCCGGTCGCCGATCAGGGCGAGCCGGCTCTCGGCCTCCAGTTCGTCGCCGGGGCGGGCGAGGGCGGAGTGCAGCCGGCCGACCCGCTGCCGCAGCAGGGGGTCGCGCAGGTCGGGCCCGTCGACGGCGGCTCCGATGAGATCGTCCCCGAGCAGGGTCCCGTCCAGGTAGACCACGCGCTTGCGGAACCCGTCGGCGGTGGCGGGGGAGCCGTTGTGCGGCACGTGCGGCGGCAGCAGGGTCACGGTGTCGGCGGGGGTGCCGTGCTCGTGCTGGTCGAGGTCGTACCGGACGGCGCCGTCGTCCACGATGAGCAGCGTCCAGGCGTCATGGACGTGCATCGGATACGCGTACTCGGTGAAGCGGGCATGGAAGACCTCGGTGACGCCCGGGACACGGGGGCGCCAGGCGGTGACTTCCTGTGCGACGGACTGCCGGGCGGCCATGCAAAGAACGTACAAGACGGGGTCGTACGACGTTCGGCAGTCTCAGGGCATGAGTTCCACGAGCCCCCTGAACACCGCCCCGGCCCCCGCCCCCGTCCGTTTCGACACGAAGATCGCCGTGCTGCTGCGCGCGGACCTGGAGCCCTGGCAGCGGCTGAACGTCACCGCGTTCCTGGTCAGCGGCCTGGGCGCGACGCTTCCCGAGGTGGTCGGGGAGCCGTACGAGGACGCGGACGGCATCGCCTACCTGCCGATGTTCCGGCAGCCGGTGCTGGTCTTCGAGGGCGACAAGGAGACCCTGAAGGCCGCCCATGAGCGGGCCCTGAGCCGCGCCCTGCCCCGCGCCGTCTTCACCATGGACCTGTTCTCGACCGGCAACGACCGAGACAACCGAGCGGCGGTACGGGCCGTACCCACGGCGGAGCTCGACCTGGTCGGGCTCTCGGTGTACGGGCCGCGGAACGCGGTGGACAAGGTGCTGAAGGGGGCGCGGATGCATCCGTGACCTGCCGTGCCGGCCGATCACGTCGGCCGACCGGAGGAATCCCGTCGAGTAACCGGGTGATCTGATCATCGCAATTGCTGCGGTCCGGGCTGAATGTCGTATGTGAATGTCATGCGATACATCAGATTCTGCAGTGTGGCCGCGGCTACGGCGGCGATCGTCACGGGCCTGGCGGGTGGACCGGCGGCTGCCGCGGACCCGGATTACGTGCCCTGCAGCGGGACGGCACTGGCCCTTGCCGTCAACAACGCGCGCAACGGCGAGACCCTCGATCTTCGCCGTGACTGCATCTACCACCTGAGCATGGCTCTGCAGCCCATCCTCAACCGGGAGCTGACGATCAGGGGCAACGGCGCGACGATCGTCCGTGACGGGGCGAGCACCCTTGCTTTCCGGATCTTCGATGTGGCCTCGGGCGGCGACCTGCGCCTGAAGGACCTCACTGTCCGCGGTGGGGTCACCGCCGGGGACGGCGCCGGGATCCGCGTCAACGGCAACGGCGGGCTCAGGCTGACGAAGGTCGACGTACTCGACAACACCGCCACGGGGAACGGCGGCGGTGTCGCGGTGGCGCCGGGCGGCTCGGCGGACATCAGAAGCAGCTATGTGGCGTTCAACAACGCGGCCAACGGCGGTGGCCTCTACACCGCCGGGTCCGTGACCATCGAGAACTCCGAGTTCGCCCGCAACCACGCCCAGGCCTCCGGCGGCGGGATCCATCAGGGCGGCGGTATGACCTTCGTCGGCACGAGTGTGGTCCGGCGCAACACCGCGGCCGGGTCCGCGAGCGGCGGCGGCCTCTACATCGGCAACGGCACGATGGACATCAACCAGAGCAAGATCACGAACAACACCGACACGGGCAGCAGGGGCGGCGGGATCTACAACGGCGGGAACCTGACGCTCACGAAGTCCGAGGTCAGCGGCAACGTCGTCGGAGGCACGGCGGGCCAGGGCGGCGGCATCTACAACACGGGCACGCTCACGCTCAAAGGCACCGAGGTCTTCCGCAACAGCGCGAACGGCAGCGGCCTCTCTGTTGCCGGCGGCATCTACAACGCCGGCGGAACCGTCTCCCTCGACCACAGCACCATCCGCGACAACGCCTCCACGACGGCACCCGGAGGCCTCCGCACGAACGTCCCGATCATGCTCAGGGACTCGACCATCACCCACAACATCCCGACGAACTGCTTCCCGTCGGTGATCCCGGGCTGCACGGACTGACGCGTCCCGGCAGCCGGGCCCCTGCCCAAGGTCTTCAGGGTCTTCGAAGCCTCCCGAGGTCTTCGAGGGCTCCATCTCCAAGGGCAGGGGCCCGCCCCGCGTTCAGCCCGCCGGCACCCCCGCCTCCGCACTCGCCGTCGGAGCCGCAGCCGCGGCCCGTTCCGCCGGCGGTCGCCGCATCAGCAGCCCGTACCCGAGAGCCGCCGCCGTCCCCACGAGCGCGCACACCCCCCACAGCCATCGCGCCCCGAACCGGTCGATGACGATCCCGGACAGCAGCGGCGCGATGAGCGCGGCGGCGGACCAGGACAGTGTGTACATGCCCTGGTACCTGCCCCGCCCGTGCACCGGCGAGAGCCGCACCACCAGCCCCGTCTGGGTCGGCGCGTTGACGATCTCGGCGAGCGTCCACACGCACACGGTGAGCGCGAACACCCCGACCGACCCGGCGAACGCGGTGAGCCCGAAGCCGTACCCCGCGAGCAGGGACGAGACGACGAGCAGGGACCGCGGATCCCGGTGCTGGATGACCCGGGTCACCGGAATCTGCAGCACCACGATGAGGATCCCGTTCACGGCGATGGCCATGCCGTACTCGGCGGGCGAGAACCCGGCCTCGCCCATCGCCACCGGCAGCCCGACCGACCCCTGCTGGAAGACCAGGGCGACGAGGAACGACAGCCCGACGACGCTCATGTACCGCCCGTCGCGCACCACGGTTCCCAGGCTGACCTCGTCGTTCCTGGCGCCCTCCGCGGCGGCACGCACCGGCCGCGACTCGGGCAGCTTGGCGAAGACGAGGACGGCACAGACGGCGGTCATCCCCGCCTCGATCAGGAACCCGGCGCGGTAGCTGACCTCGGCGATGAACCCGGCGCCCATGGAGGACACGGCGAACCCCAGATTGATCGCCCAGTAGTTGAGCGAGAAGGCCCGTACCCGGTCCTCGGGCCGCACGATGTCGGCCATCATGGCCTGCACGGCCGGCCGGGAGGCGTTGGAGGCCACGCCGACCAGGAAGGCGACGGCGGCGATGGAGACGGGATCGCGCACGAACCCGAGCAGCGCGACGGCCGCGGCGGTGGAGCCCTGGGCGACGAGCAGGGTGGGCCGCCGCCCCAGCCGGTCGGCCATCACCCCGCCGCCCAGGGAGGACACGACCCCGCCCAGCCCGTGCAGGGAGGCGACGAGACCGGCGTACGACGCGCTGTACCCGCGGTCGAGGGTCAGGTACAGCGCCATGTACGTGGCCACGAAGGCGCCCAGCCGGTTGACGAGGGTGCTGGTCCACAGCCACCAGAACTCCCGGGGCAGACCGGAGACGGTCTCCCGGACGGCGCGTCGCAGGGCGGCGGACGACATGGTTCTCCCGGAGCAGGCGTGAGCGACAGGTGTAAGTGACGCAGGGCGTGACGGCAACTTACATACCTGCTGCTCGCCTGAGCCAGTCAATTAACAGATGCAGTCGGCTGTCCGCCCCCTGGGACGGCCCCCGGGCGCCCGCCCTCCGCCCCGAATACGTGGATTACGCTCTGACCCATGGCCGACGCACCGTACAAGCTGATCCTCCTCCGCCACGGCGAGAGCGAATGGAACGCGAAGAACCTGTTCACCGGCTGGGTGGACGTCAACCTCAACGAGAAGGGCGAGAAGGAGGCAGTCCGCGGCGGTGAGCTCCTGAAGGATGCCGACCTGCTCCCCGACGTGGTCCACACGTCCCTCCAGAAGCGCGCGATCCGCACCGCGCAGCTCGCGCTGGAGGCCGCCGACCGCCACTGGATCCCGGTCCACCGCAGCTGGCGCCTGAACGAGCGCCACTACGGCGCCCTCCAGGGCAAGGACAAGGCGGCGACGCTGGCCGAGTTCGGCGAGGAGCAGTTCATGCTCTGGCGCCGCTCGTACGACACCCCGCCCCCGCCGCTCGCCGACGACTCCGAGTTCTCCCAGGCCGCGGACCCGCGCTACTCCTCCATCCCCCCGGAGCTGCGCCCCCGCACGGAGTGCCTCAAGGACGTCGTCAACCGCATGCTCCCGTACTGGTACGACGGCATCGTCCCCGACCTCCTGGCCGGCCGCACGGTCCTGATCGCCGCCCACGGCAACAGCCTGCGTGCCCTGGTCAAGCACCTGGACAACATCTCGGACGCCGACATCGCCGGCCTGAACATCCCGACGGGCATCCCCCTCGCCTACGAACTGGACGCCGACTTCAAGCCGGTGACCCCCGGCGGCCAGTACCTCGACCCGGCCGCGGCAGCCGCGGCCATCGAGGCGGTCAAGAACCAGGGCAAGAAGAAGTAACCCTGCACGATCAAGCCCTCTACCTGCGGGTTCTCCGCGAGTAGGGGGCTTGATGCTGTGCTGGGGTCGTCTCCGGGTCGTGACGCTCAGATGCGCGTGATCCTCATACGAACCGGGACGAGCAGCGCCGCCTGTGTGACAACCGCCGCGAGCGGCGGCGAGCAAGTGAGAGGCACACCGCCCCAGGGCCAGGCGCCCGCCCAAGTTGCTTCGGGACGAAGCGGTCGTTCCCCGGACTCACCGCTGCGCTCAGGCGCTGCCCTCCGATACGGTCCCGAGCCATGGCGAATGGCAGCGATGTGCCGGAGAAGGTGGCGTGGATCCTGGTTCGGGACGGCCGGGTGTTGGTAACGCGTAGTCACGGCAGAGATCGCTTCTACTTCCCGGGCGGTCATCGTGAGCCGGGCGAGTCCGACGGCGAGACCCTGGTGCGGGAGATCGACGAGGAACTGCAGGCGGCGATCGACCCCGGCTCCATGGTGCACTTCGGCACGTTCGAGATCGGCGAGGGCCATCCTGATCACGGCCCTTTCCGGATGATCTGTTACACCGCTGATCACCGCGGCGAGCTGACCCCGTCGAGGGAGATTGCCGAGAAGGCGTGGTTCCGCTACGCCGATCGGGATCGAGTCTCGGCCGTCGACGAGCTGGCTTTCGACGCGCTTCACGAGGCCGGGCGGCTTTCCTGATCCCTTGACCGCTGCACAGGCGCGCCGGCAAGCACGGGAGTTGCCCATCAGCTCGCGAGCCATCGGATGGGCCGTCGGGCCACTGTCCGGGCCGTCTCTGGGCTGTCGGAGCAGCGCCATGGAAAACCGGTAGCGTCCGTGAAGGGCCGTCGTTACCGTCCCAGGGATGGAAATCGAGGTCAGGGAAGTCCTGGGCGGTCGCTCCGAGGACGACCTGGTGTGGGCACTGATCGAGGAACTCGGCCAGAGCGACTGGGTGCGCTTCACCGCGGGATTCCACCTGAGCTCCCACCTGCTCGCCGCGTACTCACCGGACGCGCTGCTGCTGGGCTTCTGCCGCTACGTCGTGCAGCCCATAGGCCCTGACACGGGCTGCCCGCCCATCACCGTCCAGGGGCAAGCCGTACACGAAGCCAAAATCCTCGCTTTCGGCGTTCCCGAGCGGTGGCGTCGACGGGGTGTGGGGACCGCCTTGCAGCGAGCGGTCATCGCGGCGGCCGGCGACAAGGGCTGCCACCAGGTCAGGTCCCACAGCTCGGGCGAGAACGTCGAGAACCACCAGCTCAAACTGCGGCTCGGCTTCGCTGTTCACCCGACCGTCCGGGACGACGATGACAGGGGCTGCTATTTCATCCTCCCGCTGCCCCTCCCCCCAGCGGGGTGAGCCCGTACTCGACGCGGGGCGGCACCTCGGCGTGGGCGTGGCGGCGGATGAGTCCGTGCGCCTGGAGCCGCCGGAGCGTCTGGGTGAGCCTCTTGCCGGAGGGCAAGCTCGTCCTCACCATCTGATTCTGCAGGAGGCGGCCAGAAAAGCAGGACGACTGCTCGGAAGTAACTCCCTGCTTTCCTTTCCCGCCCGTCTCAGGTTCGGAGCCGACAATATGGCCCGAAGTAAGTCATACGAGAAATCAGATCGCATTTTCCCAAGATTTGGGCGCCCGCCCCTGGCACGCTTTGGGGCGGTGCGGACGGCCCCTGCGGGCGGTCGCGCCGAAGCCTGCACAGTCGATCGGAAAGAGGAAGCAATGCGATCTTCTCTGGCCAGGGCACTCGTTGCCGCGACTGCCGTCGTCGGCATTGCCGCTGGAGGTCTTGCGGGTGCGAGTGCGAGCGTGGCGGCCCCCCAGCAGGCCACCAAGCCCGCGGTCAGCAGCCGGCAGATCCTCGCGGTGAACAACCTCGGCCTGGACACAGCCCGGGCCAGGAACTGGCAGAGCTGCCTGAACGCCTGGCACTTCAACGCCGGCACCGAGGACGGACAACTGGGCACCAACAGCTGGATGGCGGCACAGAGGATGCTCAACGCCTGGGGCTACAACGCCGGTGACGTCGACGGAATCGTCGGTCCCAACACGATCACGGCGCTGCAGAAGTTCCTCAACGCCGTCGGCGAGAACGCCGGCACCCCCGACGGGATCGCCGGACCGCAGACCAGGGCCGCGTTCTGGAACTACAACGCCACGGGCTGCTGAGCCGATCCTGCATGGTGCGTCGTGCCGGCCGAGCAGCGAACCGGCTGCTCGACCGGCACGGCACCGGACGCCGACTTCCGAGTCGAACTCACCGACTGCCCCGCCAGGATTTCGAGTCCACTCGATTCCACATAACTGAACGGCTTGCTTTTACACCTCGTTGAAACCACGCGACGCGTCATAGATGTCAGCCTCGACAACGGCCACGAAGAAGCTCGTCACGACGTAGTGGACCATTACGCGGTCTTCCCAGGCCGCGCGCGCCAAAGCGTCTCTTCATCGAGCGGAATTCTATGGACACGGCGCAGGCCCCCGCATGGAACGTCGGTGGGGGCCACGACGGCGGATTTGGCCCGTGCCGCGGAGGGGCGCCTTTTCCGCGCTCGCGACCCGTCACGGGTGGATCGGGGGCAGTTTCCGGCGCTTTCGGCTGCGGGGACCGTTGCGGTACGTGTCCCGGTCGCGGGCCAGCAGGAGGTAGCCGACGATGCTGAGTGCCGCACAGCAGCCGGCGAGGATGAGGCCGAGTGGCTGGCGGTCGCCGGTCAGAGAGTTCGCCGCGTGTGTCAACTGCGCTGCCCCGAGGGCGAGTCCGCCCCACCCCGCGAGGGTGCTGGCGCGCCTGCGGTGCTGCCGCCGGACGAACCACATGCCAATGGCAAGGCAGATGACACCACCAGCGCCGAAAGCCACCGCAATGAACATCCCCGCCTCCGGGGCAAGCGTACCGATCCGGAAGACGGAGCAGGAGTGCGCGCCGACGGTCACTTCGGGGGTCGTTGGCGGCGTGCCCGAAAGATCACCCGAAGCCAGGGCCGAAGCCAGGGCCGAAGCCAGGGCCGAAACCGTGGCCGTGCAGGAGTGCGAATCGCAGGAGTTCGCCGACGATGCCCGCGTTGCCCATCGCCCAGCCGGTGCAGGGTTCGAGGTCGGCAGGGGTGGCCCGGTGCTCGACGTTGGACCAGCGGGCGCCCTCGCTGTCGCGGGTCGCGCGGGCGGTGAGGTCCGTGACGAGGACGTGGGCGAAGTCGTACGCGTCCTGTTGCTCGGCGATCCGGTCGCAGGCCAGGGCGAGGACGCCGGCGGTGCCGCAGCAGCGGCCGTTGTTGTCCCAGAAGCCGGGGCGCAGCCGTTGGGGCAGGCCGGAGTGGGTGACCGTGTGCCAGCAGCGGTCGGCGAGGGCGGCCCAGGAGGGGTCGGCGGTGATGTCCCGCAGCAGCCGGAAGACCTCGGCGTCCCCGGCCGGGCCGTGGCACCAGCCGTAGCTGAACGGCTCGATCAGCTCGGGGCGGTACTGAGGTGTGGAGTGCCGCACCAGGAAGCCCTCCGGACCCGCTTCGTCGCGCGCGACGACGTCCGCGGCGCCGGCCAGGGCCAGTTCGAGCAGGTCCGGGCGTCCGGTGGCGTCGCCGACGCGGGCAAGCGCGAGGACGATGCCGAGCGTGCCGTGCGAGATGTGATGCAGACGCGCCTCGACACCGGTGCGGTGGGGCCAGTGGACGCCGGCCGGAGTCTGCTCCGCCGTGCGGAGGTAGGGCTCCACGGCGAGGACGGCCAGTTCGGGGTCGCCGGACAGGAGTGCGCCGAGGCCGATTCCCGCGTTGCCGCCCAGCAGCTCGAACAGGTCGCTCCAGCGGGTGCCGTCGAAGCGTGCCCGCACGAGACGCAACGCGCGGTCGGCGGCGGTTCCGGCGGCCGCGTCGCCGAGTTCCTCGTGAACGGCCCGCAGGACGAGCGCCATTCCGGTACGGCCGAAGTAGAGGGAGTCGCCGTCCATGCCGTCGACCGAGTCCGCGATGCTGCGGGCCGCGCGCAGGGCGGCGTCGGCGTAGGAGTCGTCGTCGAAGTACCGCCATGCCTCCAGGAGTACGGGGACGATCCCGGCCGTACCGCTGTAGAGGCTCGGGTTGAGGCTGTCGTCCGAAGGCCTCGTCGCCCAGGCGAGACCGCCCCCGGCCGTCTCCCGCGCAACCCCGGTCAGCCACCGCAGCCCCTCCACCGCGAGTTCCTCGACCTCGTGGACCACTCCCGGTGCTGCCGTCATGGGCCCACTCTCGCATGGTCGAAACCGGCCGGCGGAACCGTGGGCGGAAGTGAGGTCGTCGCGTGACCGTGACGAACTCTCGGCTGTTGTCGCGGCCCGCGCATCCCGACGACGTGGACGGGATCACCGACCTCCACACACCGGCCCTGCGGCGTATCTGCCGGGCGGGCGCCTGTCGGACGGGGACGGTCCGCGGGCTTCGCTAGATCGACAACGGCACCTGGTGAATCTCGTCCGCCGGATGGCCCGCGCGTTCGTGGACGCGCTTGACCGCCTCGGCCGAGGGGGCCTCGGAGAGGCAGTAGACGTTGCCGGAGTCCGGGTCGGCCCAGGCCCGCTCGAAGTGCACGCCCTCGTCCTTCTCGATGGCGAGGTCGGCCTCGTGGGCGTCCTTGAGCTGGTCGGCGGTGAGACCCGTCATTCCATGATGTACGTCCATGAACTGGGGCATGGCTGCCACCTCCTGTTCTGCTCCTCCTCCATGCTGCGCCCGCCGGGTCCGCCCCGCGCGCTACCGCAGCACGGGTATCCCTTCGGGGACGCGCCACCACGGGAGTCGTCCTCAGGGTGTACGAAGGGCCCCGGACCTGGGTCCGGGGCCCTTCGCCCAGCTGATGTGTCCGCTCAGCCGCACTGGCAGGGGCTGCCCGACTGGCAGCCGCAGCCGCAGCCCGAACCGCAGCCGCAGGCGCCGATGACCAGGAGGTTCTTGATCTCGGCGGGCTGGTCGGTCTCTCGCTCCTGCGTGGGGTCGGGCGTGGTGCTGGGGGATTCGGCCATGGATCCTCCCGGAGTTCCCTGGATGCCCTAGAGGTAGGGCCTTGACCATTCCATGCCCGTTTCTCCGGGCGCATCAACAGCGCACGGCGGCGCATGGGGGTGCCCCGCGCCCGTTCCGCACCCCGTGAGCCCCACTCCGCCGGGCGGTTACGCCCCCTCTGTGCCCGTCACCGGCTGGATGTCGGGCTGCAGGTCGTCCGCGTGCTCGCCGGTGACCAGGAAGACGACGCGCTTGGCGACGGCGACGGCGTGGTCGGCGTACCGCTCGTAGTAGCGGCCGAGGAGGGTCACGTCGACGGCGGTCTCGATGCCGTGCTTCCAGCGGTCGTCCAGCAGGTGCTGGAAGATCGTGCGGTGCAGCAGGTCCATCTCGTCGTCGTCCTGCTCCAGCTGCAGGGCCAGGTCGACGTCCTTGGTGATGATCACCTCGGCGGCCTTGGCCATCAGGCGCTGCGCGAGCTGCCCCATCTCCAGGACGGTCGCGTGCAGGTCGTGGGGGATGGCGTTCGCCGGGTAGCGGAGCCGGGCCAGCTTGGCCACGTGCTGCGCCAGGTCGCCGGAGCGCTCCAGGTCGGCGGACATGCGCAGCGAGGTGACGACGATCCGCAGGTCGGTCGCCACCGGCTGCTGGCGGGCGAGGAGGGCTATCGCGCGCGCCTCCAGGTCGTGGTGGAGTTCGTCCACCTTCTGGTCGGCCTCGATGACGCTCTCGGCGAGCTTGAGGTCGGCGTCGAGGATCGCCGTCGTGGCGCGCCCGATCGCCGATCCGACCAGCCGGGCCATGTCGACCAGGCTGTCGCCGATCGAGTCGAGTTCCTCGTGGTACGCGTCCCGCATGGGTTCCCTCTCCTACGTGTGTTCCAGGGGGCTCCGTGGGCCGGGGCCGCCCGTGGCCGAAACCAGCTGCGAACCCCACGCTTCCACGTTCCGGTCTCAACGCGACCGTTTCTGCCACCCCAAATGAACCAATACTGGCTCCAAGGTGAACTCTGGGCGACGAGTGTTCGAGCTGACACCTCGCGGACTGTGGGGATGTCGTACCCCCTGCTTAACCTGTTTGCATGGACGTGAACGCGGCGGTCGCCGCAGCGGCAGCGATCGCCGGGGTGCTCACCGGTGTCATCGCCATGCTGGCGTTCCGCTGGAGCGAACGCGACCAGAAGCGACCGACCAGGACTTCTCTGCACACCGACCCCGTACTGCCCCCGGGCGTGGACACCGTGCTGAGCGTGCTGCGCTCCTCCGCGGTCGTTCTGGACGAGGCCGACGCGGTTGTCAAGGCGAGCTCGGCGGCCTACGCCCTCGGACTCGTGCGCGGCGGGAAACTCGCCATCGAGCCGATGCTCGGAATGGCCCGGGACACCCGGCGCGACGGCGAGATACGACAGGTCGAGCTGGACCTCCCGAGGCGGGGGACCGGGCGGGGCGAGGCCCTGGCCGTCTCCGCCCGGGTGGCACCCCTCGGCTCCCGGCTCGTGCTGCTCCTCGTCGAGGACCTCACCGAGGCCCGCCGCATCGAGGCGGTACGCCGCGACTTCGTGGCGAATGTCAGCCACGAACTGAAGACCCCGGTCGGCGCGCTCTCCCTGCTCTCCGAGGCCGTCATGGACGCCTCGGACGACCCGGAGGCCGTGCAGCGCTTCGCCGGTCGCATGCAGATCGAGGCCACTCGCCTGACCAACCTGGTCCAGGAGCTGATCGATCTGTCGAGAGTGCAGAACGACGATCCGCTGGAGGACGCCGAGCCGGTCCGGGTCGACGAGCTGGTCGCCGAGGCGATCGACCGGTGCCGGCACCAGGCCGGCGCCAAGCAGATCACCATGGCCGCCGGCGGCACCGCCGACCTGCATGTCTGGGGCAACCGCGGCCAGCTGGCCGCCGCCCTCGGCAACCTGGTCGAGAACGCCGTCAACTACTCGCCGGCCCGCACCCGGGTGGGGATAGCCGCCCGCCGGGTCGGCGTGCCCGGTGGCGACATGATCGAGCTCGCCGTGACCGACCAGGGCATCGGCATCTCCGACAAGGACAAGGAGCGCATCTTCGAGCGCTTCTACCGCGTCGACCCGGCCCGCTCACGGGCCACCGGTGGCACCGGTCTCGGTCTCGCCATCGTCAAGCACGTGGTCGCCTCGCACGGCGGGGAGGTCACGGTGTGGAGCGCCGAGAACCAGGGCTCCACGTTCACCCTCAGGCTGCCGGAGGCGGGCGTGGCCCGCGACCGCGCGTCGCAGCACCCCGACCCCGACCTCGACGACGAGGCCGGTACCACCGAGTCATCCCCGTACGAACCGCTTCCCGCCCCGGAGGTCCTTCCGTGACCCGAGTGCTCGTCGTCGAGGACGAGGAGTCCTTCTCCGACGCCCTGTCGTACATGCTCCGCAAAGAGGGCTTCGAGGTCGCCGTGGCGGCCACGGGCCCCGACGGACTCGACGAGTTCGAGCGCAACGGCGCCGACCTCGTCCTCCTCGACCTGATGCTGCCGGGGCTGCCCGGTACCGAGGTCTGCCGCCAGCTGCGCGGCCGGTCCAACGTCCCCGTCATCATGGTGACGGCCAAGGACAGCGAGATCGACAAGGTTGTCGGGCTCGAAATAGGAGCCGATGACTACGTCACCAAGCCCTTCTCCTCCCGCGAGCTGGTCGCCCGCATCCGCGCGGTGCTCCGCCGCCGGGGCGAGCCGGAGGAGGTCACCCCGGCCGCCCTCGAAGCGGGCCCGGTCCGCATGGACGTCGACCGCCACGTGGTGACGGTCTCCGGCTCCAAGGTCGACCTCCCGCTCAAGGAGTTCGACCTCCTGGAGATGCTGCTGCGCAACGCCGGCCGCGTCCTCACCCGCATGCAGCTCATCGACCGTGTCTGGGGCGCCGACTACGTCGGCGACACCAAGACCCTCGACGTCCACGTCAAGCGCCTGCGCGCCAAGATCGAGCCGGACCCGGGCGCCCCGCGCTACCTGGTGACGGTCCGCGGTCTCGGCTACAAGTTTGAACCGTAAAAACCCGCCCGTGCCGAGTCGGCGGACGGAGTCCGGCGCAGCATCCCGAGGCCCGCGCAGCGGTGCGAGGGGTGCGTCGGGGACGGTGTCCGGGCCGTGAACCGCTGAGCTGTGCCTGCGGCCGTACGGAGAAGGGCGGCACCCTCAGGGGTGCCGCCCTTCCCATGTTGCCGGTGCGGCTGGTCAGCCCGCGTTCGTCGACTCGGAGGCCGAGTCGGTCGGGGTGGCCGAGGCGCTCTCGGACTCCTTGTTCTTCTTGCCGGGCTTGGCGCTCCCGCTCGCCGTGGAGCCGGCGGCCGGGGTGGTGGAAGTGGACGGCGAGGCGGACGGCACCGCGCTCGGGCCCCAGCCCGTGAAGTAGTTCTCGGCCGGCACGACGAACGCGCGCAGGCTCACGTCACCGGTCTTGCTGAAGGTGAACGTGATCTTCTGCGCGTTGCCGTCGCTGACCGCCTCGCGGCTGCTGGCCAGCACCGCGGAGGCGTTGTCCTTGCCGCCGAGGATCAGCCGGCCGCCGCCCTGGATGGTCAGCGGCTGCGACTTGGTGGCGTGCAGCTCGGCGGTCTTGCCGGTGCCGGCGACGACGATCGACTGGAGCGTCTCCGGCTCGGTGCCGGTGTTGAAGATCGTCGCGGAGATCACGGCCGGCCCGGTCGACGTGAGGTCGGGCTGGGTGATCACGGTCGCGTTCTGGACCTTGATGTCGCCGACACTCGTCGCCGCGTTGTCAGGCTTGATCTCCAGCGTCTGGGAGTCGTTGCCGGCGCCGCAGGCTGCGAGCGCGGCGACGGAGAAGGCGATGGCGGAGGCGGCGAGGGCGCCGCGTCGAAGGCTGCTGCTCACGGCGGCGGCAACTCCTTGAACGCACGGGCGGCCCCCTGATAAAGCCGCCCTAAGTGTCTGTCAGCGGCCTTAGGTTACCGAGCCGTTCCCGCGCCGCCGCACCCGACCCTCCCCAAGCCCCTCGCTTCCCTCGAGCAGGGGGTACCCACGGGCATCCGCAAGTGCCCCTGCGGTCACTTTGGTGCGACGCTCGTGCGGCATTCACATAACCCGTCCACAACACCGCGCGCAAAATTTCCGTGAAGGAATGCGCGGCCGGCGGGAGAATTGATCACACAGTGCTTCAGGAGCGGCTTCACGTACCGTTCAGTCGGACCCCGTGATCAATTCCGGAAACGTCCGGGATCCGGCTCCGGCAACCGAACGGAGTAGCGGAAGTCGTACGCCTGGAACCGGACATATGTGGACGTTCGACCGCTTGGGCGAGCCTCCGGATGTGTGTAACGTGTGCGTTTCACCTCGCCCGGAGAGCGGCTCCGACCTGCGAATACCTGTTTCCGGACGGCTCGCGAAGCACGTTCCTGTTGCTGTTGTCAAGCCCCGAGATATGCCCTGACCTGCGAAAACGCCATTCAGAACCGCCGGTTTCCGTGTTACTCTGGATAGCCACGGAAGGGGTACCTGTCACATGACGTTCAAGGTTGGCGACACCGTGGTCTATCCCCATCACGGGGCCGCGCTGATCGAGGCCATCGAAACTCGCCAGATCAAAGGCGTGGACAAGACCTACTTGGTGCTGAAGGTCGCCCAGGGTGACCTGACGGTACGTGTGCCAGCGGACAATGCGGAGTTCGTCGGCGTGCGTGATGTGGTCGGTCAGGACGGGCTGGACCGGGTCTTCGAGGTGCTGCGCGCGCCGTACGCCGAGGAGCCCACGAACTGGTCGCGTCGTTACAAGGCAAACCTGGAGAAGCTCGCCTCCGGCGATGTCATCAAGGTCGCGGAAGTCGTGCGTGACCTGTGGCGTCGTGAGCGCGAGCGCGGACTCTCCGCCGGTGAGAAGCGCATGCTCGCCAAGGCCCGCCAGATCCTGGTGAGCGAACTCGCCCTCGCGGAGAACACGAACGAGGACAAGGCCGAGGCCCTGCTCGACGAGGTCCTCGCGTCCTGACGCAGTCCAGCTCAGCACGCTGAAGCTCCGCACCACCCGAGATGCCGCGGTGCCCGATGACACTTCCTGTCGCCGGGCGCTGCGGCATGTTTGCGTACGCCCTCGGGAAACCCCCGATACTAAGCGTGCCGGGCCCGGGCTGCTGGCTCGACCAGTGTCACGGAAGGGTCCGGTCAAGGCGTCGCGCCCGGCACTTCCCAGGCCATACCCACGCCAGGCCCGCACACAAACCTGACAGGAACCGATGTCTGACGATTCGCGTCCTTCGCGTACGGAACCGCGTACCGCACTGCGCACGGCAGCCGTGATTCCCGCCGCCGGCCGGGGCGTACGGCTCGGTCCGGGCGCCCCCAAGGCGCTGCGCGCGCTGAACGGCACGCCCATGCTCATCCACGCCGTGCGTGCCCTCGCCGCCTCCCGCGCCGTCTCCCTGGTCGTCGTCGTGGCCCCGCCCGACGGCGCGCCCGAGGTCAAGTCCCTCCTCGACGCCCACGCGCTTCCCGACCGCACCGACTTCCTCGTCGTCCCCGGCGGCGAGTCCCGCCAGGAGTCGGTCAAGCTCGGCCTGGACGCGCTGCCCCCCGACTACGACATCGTCCTGGTCCACGACGCCGCCCGCCCCCTCGTCCCCGTCGACACGGTCGACGGGGTGATCCAGGCGGTCCGCGACGGCGCCCCGGCGGTCGTCCCCGCTCTCCCGCTCGCCGACACGGTCAAGGAGGTCGAGCCGGCCACCACTCCGGGCGACCCCGAGCCGGTGCTGGCCACCCCCGAGCGCGCCCGCCTGCGTGCCGTCCAGACCCCGCAGGGCTTCGACCGTACGACGCTGGTCCGCGCCCACGAGACGGTCACCGACAACGTCACCGACGACGCCAGCATGGTCGAGCAGCTCGGCGAACGGGTCGTGGTCGTCCCCGGCCACGAGGAGGCCTTCAAGGTCACCCGTCCCCTCGACCTGGTCCTCGCGGAGGCGGTCCTGGCCCGCAGGAGGCTCAACGATGGCTTCTGAGGTGATCCTCCCCCGGGTGGGTGTCGGCACCGACATCCACGCCTTCGAGGAGGGCCGCGACCTGTGGTGCGCCGGCCTCAAGTGGGAGGGCGAGGGGCCGGGCCTGGCCGGCCACTCGGACGCCGACGTGGTCGCGCACGCGGCGTGCAACGCGCTGTTCTCCGCGGCGGGACTGGGCGACCTGGGGCAGCACTTCGGCACGGGACGACCGCAATGGTCGGGCGCGTCGGGGGTGACCCTGCTGACGGAGGCGGCCCGGATCGTCCGCGCCGCGGGATTCGTGATCGGAAACGTCGCCGTACAGGTCGTAGGCCCACGCCCGAAGATCGGAAAGCGGAGGGACGAGGCCGAGAAGATCCTTACGGAGGCGGCGGGCGCGCCCGTTTCGGTTTCGGGGGCCACCACGGACGGCCTTGGATTTCCCGGCAGGGAAGAGGGGCTTATGGCCATTGCGACGGCCTTGGTCATCAGACAGGGATGACTGGTCCCACTCAAAGGGCGCGGGGAACTACGCGCCCAACCCCCACGAATCCGCACACGACCACAGCGCTTCACATACCGGTGCCATCCACTACCGTCGGCCCACTACCCTAGGTCCCGTGACTATTCGCCTGTACGACACCAACGCCCGGCAGATCCGTGACTTCACCCCGCTCGCCCCGGGCTGTGTCTCGATCTACCTCTGTGGTGCCACCGTGCAGGCGGCGCCCCACATCGGGCACATCCGCTCGGGCCTGAACTTCGACATCATGCGCCGCTGGTTCGAATACCGCGGCTATGACGTGACGTTCATCAGGAACGTCACGGACATCGACGACAAGATCATCACCAAGTCCGCCGCCCAGGGCCGCCCCTGGTGGTCGATCGGCTACGAGAACGAGCGCGCGTTCAACGACGGCTACAGCGCGCTCGGCTGCCTCCCGCCGACGTACGAGCCCCGTGCGACGGGACACGTGCCGGAGATGATCGAGATGATGCGCGGGCTGATCGAGCGCGGACACGCCTACGAGGCCGACGGCAACGTCTACTTCGACGTGCGCTCCTACCCGGACTACCTCCAGCTCTCCAACCAGGAGCTGGACAACCTCCGTCAGCCCGAGGGCGAGGGCGAGACCGGCAAGCGGGACCAGCGGGACTTCGCGCTGTGGAAGTCCGCGAAGCCGGGCGAGCCCAGCTGGGAGACGCCGTGGGGGCGCGGCCGGCCCGGCTGGCACCTGGAGTGCTCGGCGATGGCCCACAAGTACCTCGGCGAGGCCTTCGACATCCACGGCGGCGGCCTCGACCTGATCTTCCCGCACCACGAGAACGAGATCGCCCAGGCCAAGGCGTTCGGCGACGACTTCGCCCAGTACTGGGTGCACAACGCGTGGGTCACCATGAGCGGCGAGAAGATGTCGAAGTCCCTCGGGAACTCGGTGCTCGTCTCGGAGATGGTCAAGCACTGGCGCCCGATCGTGCTGCGCTACTACCTGGGCACGCCGCACTACCGCTCGATGATCGAGTACAGCGAGGAGTCGCTGCGCGAGGCCGAGGCCGCGTTCGCGCGGATCGACGGGTTCGTACAGCGCGTGGTGGAGCTGGCCGGCGGAGCCGTCGAGCCCTCGCCCGAGGTCCCGCCTGCGTTCGCCGAGGCGATGGACGACGACCTGGGCGTCCCGCAGGCGCTCGCGGTCGTGCACACCACCGTCCGGCAGGGCAACTCCGCCCTCGCCGCCGACGACAAGGAAGCGGCCGTCGCCCGCCTCGCCGAGGTCCGGGCCATGCTCGGCGTCCTCGGTCTGGACCCGCTGGACGCGCACTGGTCCGGCGAGGCCGAGAAGGGCGAGGACCTGCACACCGTGGTCGACACCCTCGTACGCCTCGTCCTCGACCAGCGCGAGTCCGCCCGCGCCCGGAAGGACTGGGCGACCGCCGACGCCATCCGCGACCGGCTGGGCCAGTCCGGCCTCGCGATCGAGGACAGCCCGTCGGGCCCGCGCTGGACCCTCAAGGCTTAGCGGCCCCAGCCATCAAGATCGACTGTGCCGCCCGGCCCCCGGGCGGCACACTGCATAAGACGTACGTACGAAACGAAGCTCACGGAGACGGGTAACTCATGGCAGCCAACAACCGCCGCATGTCCGGCAAGAAGGGCGCGCAGGTCGGCAGTGGCGGCCAGCGGCGCCGGGGCCTGGAGGGCAAGGGCCCGACCCCGCCCGCCGAGATGCGCAAGGGCCACAAGAAGAACCGCATCGCCACCGCCAAGACCAAGCAGACCCAGCGCCGTCCGGTGGCGCGCGGCCGGGGCGGCAAGGGCACGTCCGAGCTGGTCGTCGGCCGCAACCCGGTCGTCGAGGCGCTCCGCGAGGGCGTTCCGGCGTCCACCCTCTACGTCCAGCAGTTCATCGACAACGACGAGCGGGTCCGCGAGGCCCTCCAGCTCGCCGCCGAGCGCGGTGGCATCAACCTCATGGAGGCGCCCCGCCCCGAGCTGGACCGCATGACGAACGGCCTCAACCACCAGGGCCTGGTCCTCCAGGTCCCGCCGTACGAGTACGCGCACCCCGAGGACCTGGCCGAGGCGGCCTACGACGAGGGCGAGGACCCGCTGATCGTCGCCCTGGACGGGGTCACCGACCCGCGCAACCTGGGTGCCGTCGTCCGCTCGGTCTCCGCGTTCGGCGGGCACGGTGTGGTCGTCCCCGAGCGGCGCGCGGCCGGTATGACCGCCGGTGCCTGGAAGACGTCGGCCGGTACGGCGGCCCGCACCCCCGTCGCCCGCGCCACGAACCTGACCCGGGCCCTGGAGTCGTACAAGAAGGCCGGCATCGTGGTCGTCGGCCTCGCCGCGGACGGCGAGCACGAGATCGGCGACCTTGAGGCGCTCGGCGGCCCTGTCGTCATCGTCGTCGGCAGCGAGGGCAAGGGCCTGTCCCGGCTGGTCGGGGAAACCTGCGACTTCCGGGTCCGGATCCCGATGCCGGGCGGTGCCGAGTCGCTGAATGCGGGTGTGGCGGCGGGGATCGTGCTGTATCAGGCGGCTCGGCAGCGGGGCTGACGGCGGTACGAAGTGGCGCGCGGCCGGAGCTGAACAGGCGTCCGTAACCTCACCCGCGCGGGGTAATTCCGGCGTCCGGGACATCCTTGACGGGGTCCGGACACATCCGGGCGGTCAAAGCAGTGTCCTAACTCCACGTCACTCGGTTAGATGAGTGTGGACACCAGAACACCCCGCACGCCCACGGGGGACCGCTCGCCGGGATTCCGCTCCGGATTCGCTTCCGGGCCCGACGACGCTCCCGCGCTGAGCATGGTGAAGGTGCCGAGCGATCCGGCGCAGGTCATCGTCAACCACGCGAGCTTCCGCGTGCAGCTGGGCGTATCGACACGGCGTACCCAATCCCCCCGGGTCGCACGGCACCTGAGCGCCACCGAGGACACCACGCGCATCCCGGTCGTCGGCACGGCGGGCAGAGCGGGGGCGGCTCCCGGCCGGCGCCGCCCGGTCGTCTGGAGCGGCAAGTCCGCGCCCGACGACACCGGCGCCCACCGGCTGCTCCAGGCCGTCCGGGGCGGCAGCGTCCGGCATGTCGAGGAGCCCGCGGAACCGGCAGGCGCGACCCAGGTCATCCCGCGCCTCGACGACGGCTACGGCATGCTCGAACAGACCGTCGAGACACCGCTGGTCGGCCACCCGCGCTCCCCGGCCTCCGGCGAGAACCGACTGCTGCCGAACATGCCGGCGGTGGGCAGCGCCTACGACGACCTGGCCTACGGCGACCCGGGCTACGGCGAACCGGCCTACGGCGACGGCGAGTTCGAGGACTTCGAGGAACCGCGGTCTTCCCGGCGGGCCGGTGACGGCGACCCGGCCCGGCACGCGTACTACCCGGGCCGCCGGATGAACCTCGGCGTGGTCCTCCTTCCCCTCCGCGTCTTCCTCGGCTTCATCTCCATCTACGCCGGCATGGGCAAGCTCTGCGACCCCGTCTACTTCGACGGCGGCAAGCGCGGCTCCATGGTCAAGTGGCTCAACACCCTGCACCCCTGGGAAGTGGCCGAGCCGCTGCGCCAGTTCGCCCTCCAGCATCCGGTCGGCTCCGGCCTGGTGATCGCCTTCCTCCAGGTGATCGTCGGCGTCCTGACCGTCCTCGGCTGCTGGCAGCGGGTCGCCGCGGTCGTCGGCGCGCTGCTCTCCGCCGCGCTCATCGTCACCGTCAGCTGGAAGACCGTCCCCGCCTACGACGCCCCCGACATCATCTACCTCGCCGCCTGGTCGCCGCTGATCATCGCCGGTGCCCCCGTCTACTCCGTGGACGGCCGCCTCGCGGGCAGCGCCTGGCGACGCCTCGGCCCCCATTCCGACATCTGGGACCTGCGCGCCTACGTGCTCCGCCGGGGCGCCCTGATCACCGCCGTCACCATCGGCCTCACCCTGCTGGTCGGCTCGCTCCTGGGCGGCGCGGTCCGCGACTCCAGCCGCGTGGTCGTCCCCGGCCCCGGCGAGGCGCCCCGCAACAACCTCCCCGGCTCCACGCTGCCCGGCGAGTCGACCAAGCCGCGCCACCGGACTCCGCCGGCCTCCACGGCTCCCTCCGGGGGCGCCACGTCCAGCCCCTCCCAGTCGGCGACCACCCCGAGCGCCGACAGCAGCACGAGCGGCGCCACCACCACAACCCCCAGCGAGACCCAGGGCACCACGGGCCAGGCCCCGCCCCGGCACACCGCCCCCGCACCGACCACAGCGGGCCCCACCTCGGGCGGCACCGCAACCGGCGGCACCTCCTCGACGACCGGCGGGACCGGCAACAACACCGGCAGCACCGCCGGCGGCGCCTCCTCCTCGGGCCAGCCAGGCCTGGTGGGCGGCCTCCTCGGCTGACAGTCGGTTCACTCGGACGCAGCCCCGCGCTTCAGAGGCGCGGGGCTGCGGCGTACCAGGCGCACCGAAGGGGTGCCGTCTGCCGTCTGCCGTCTGCGGCGCCGTCGTGGCCGGTCGCGCAGTTCCCCGCGCCCCTCACGGGGCGCTGCCGAACCGGGGCGGCCTTCACCGACCCCGCAGCAGACGACGGCGCACCACCCCCGAAGGGGCGCGGGGAACTGCGCGCCAAGCCCCCACGAACCGACAGTCGACCGTGGCGGTTCGCGCGCCCGAAGGGGCGCGGGGAACTGCGCGACCAGCCCCCACGAACCGACAGCCGACGAACCGGCCGTCACCACCCCCCTCGGCCTACCTCCCCAACGCGGCCAACTCCTTCGCCGCCTCCGTAAGATCCTTCGCCGTGTCGATCGCCCGCCAGTACGCCCCCTGCGGAATCGGGAACCCGGCCAGCTGCCGGCTCCGGGCCAGGTGCGGGAACGTGGTCCGCTCGTGGTCCCCGCGCTCGGGGAGCATCGCGGCGAACTCGGGGGAGAAGACGTAGACGCCCGCGTTGATCTCGAACGTGGACGGCGGCGCCTCGATGAAGTCCGTGATGTGGCCGAAGCCGTCCGTCTTCACGGCGCCCCACGGAATCCGCGGACGCGCCAGCGCCAGCGTCGCCACCGCGTCCCGCTCCGTGTGGAAGTCGGCCATGTCGCGCAGCGAGAACCGCGTCCAGATGTCGCCGTTCGTTGCATACCAGGACCGGTCGGCATGCGGCAGATGCGCGGCCGCGTACCTGAGGCCGCCGCCCCGGCCGAGCGGCTCGGTCTCCACCACCGTCGTGACGGACAGCGGCAGGTCGGCCGTCGCCAGCCACTTCTGCAGGACCTCGGCGAGATGGCCGCAGGAGACCACCACGTCGGTGACGCCCTCCTCGGCGAGCCAGGTCAACTGGTGGCCGATGATCGGCGTGCCCGTACCCGGGATCTCGACCATCGGCTTGGGCCGGTCGTCGGTGTACGGACGAAGCCGTGAGCCCTGGCCACCGGCCAGGACCACGGCTTGAGTGGGGCGCAACGCGGCGTTCGGATGGGTCATGCCCGAACTGTACGACGCGCCCCGGGGTCGGCTTCCCGCCGCGGGCGGCCCCTTAAGGAGCCGTTACCCACTTCCCAACCGGCGTTGGGCCCGTGCTAACTGTGCGCGGCCAGCACACCGGACGCGAAGGACGTGTCGCAGACCGGGCGGGCGTACGACTGGGCGCGCGAGGCGCCGTAGATGCGCACCGCGGCCCGGCCCAGCGCGCGGGCGATGGACGTGCAGTGCTGCGCCAGCGACGGGTGGCCGTTCACCGCCTGCTGGAGGTGGGTGAGGACCTGGCCCGGGTTCTTGTCCTGGAGCTCGGTCATCAACTGGTCGCGCAGCACGTCCTGCGGGGCCTGGGAGACGGCCTTGGAGGAGACGTGCGCGTCGGTCACGTCGGTCGCGGTGAGCACCGAGCTCCGCGGGGACCCGGTCCAGTTGACGCGGGTGACCGCGAGGGTCCCGGAGAGCACCAGGACGACGGGCAGGACAAGGGCGAGCGTGCGGCCGATCCGGCGGGCAGGGCCGCCCCGGTGGCCACGTCGCGTCTGAGGGGTGGTGGAGTGCTTCACGCGTGTGAGGGTAGCGTGCGGTAATGATTTGGCGACATTTGGTCACCGGTTCGGGGGACGGGGAAGTGCCGTGTTTCGGGTACGGGGTTGACGCACGCTGCTCGAAAACCACCCGCTTGCCGGGGTAAATCGGGGCAACGGAAAGGGCCCCGCAGCAGGCCGCGGGGCCCTTTCCGTCAACCTGGGTGAATTCACCCTGGTCAGAGGTTTCTCTGCTTGATTACCCGGCTTGATTACTCAGTCGGACAGACGCTCGCCCGTGGACGTCGAGAACACGTGGGTCTCGCCCGGCCGCGGCACGACGTGCAGCGTGGCGCCCTTCTCCGGGACCGCGCGGCCGCTGACGCGGACGACCAGGTCCTTGAGGTCCTCGCCGACCTTGGCGCTGCCGTAGACGTAGCCGTCGGCGCCGAGCTCCTCGACGACGTTCACGGAGACCGCGAGACCGGCGGGGGCGTCCTCGGCGTCCTTGGACAGGGCCGACGCGGCCTCGCCGTTGTGCTCGACGATGTCGAAGTGCTCGGGGCGGACGCCGACGGTCACCGTGCGGTCGCCCTTGTCGCTGGCGGCCTTCAGCGCGTCGCGGTTCACCGGCACCACGCTGTTGCCGAACTTCACGCCGCCGTCGGTGATCGGGACCTCGACCAGGTTCATGGCGGGGGAGCCGATGAAGCCGGCGACGAAGAGGTTGGCCGGGCGGTCGTACATGTTGCGCGGCGAGTCGACCTGCTGGAGCAGACCGTCCTTGAGGACCGCGACCCGGTCGCCCATCGTCATGGCCTCGACCTGGTCGTGGGTGACGTAGACGGTGGTGATGCCGAGACGCCGCTGCAGCGACGCGATCTGCGTACGGGTCGAGACGCGGAGCTTGGCGTCCAGGTTGGACAGCGGCTCGTCCATGAGGAAGACCTGCGGCTCACGGACGATGGCGCGGCCCATCGCGACACGCTGGCGCTGACCACCGGAGAGCGCCTTCGGCTTGCGGTCCAGGTACTCGGTGAGGTCGAGGATCTTCGCGGCCTCCTCGACCTTCTGCCGGATCTCCGCCTTGTTGACGCCGGCGATCTTGAGCGCGAAGCCCATGTTGTCGGCGACCGTCATGTGCGGGTAGAGGGCGTAGTTCTGGAACACCATGGCGATGTCCCGGTCCTTCGGCGGCAGGTGCGTGACGTCGCGGTCACCGATGCGGATGGCGCCGCCGTTGACGTCCTCCAGGCCCGCGAGCATCCGCAGCGAGGTGGACTTTCCGCAGCCCGACGGGCCGACCAGGACGAGGAACTCGCCGTCTTCGATCGCGATGTCGAGGCCGTCGACGGCGGGCTTGGTGGAACCCGGGTAGATCCGGGTCGCCTTGTCGAACGTGACAGTGGCCATGGCTCAGAGGCCCCCTTCTACCGGCAGGAACGTGCCGGACGATCCGTTGTAGGAAGGTGGTTGGTGTAGCCCACTCGGGTAGACCACGCGAGTGAACCGGATCAGGACGGTACCTGGCGTTCACCCTGTATGTCAGTACCTGGAGCCCTGTGAACTTCGCGGAAATTTTCGACAGGCCCCGCCGGGGACGTGGGTACACTGCACGAGGCACACACCCTGGGTGTGGGGCACGCCTCCTTAGCTCAGCTGGTCAGAGCGCCGCTCTTGTAAAGCGAAGGTCGTCGGTTCGAATCCGACAGGGGGCTCTGTCTGTACCGCGCCGATCCGGATTTCATCCCGGAAGAGGCGCTCCACGAGGCCCCGGACGTCTCGTCCGGGGCTGTTTACGTGGGCGACCGGCGGGTGTGCACCAGCAGTCAGCCGGTGACCGCCTTCGTCGGTCTGCTGGTCGCCGTGCCGTCCTTGTGGCCTGTGCGGTGGGCCGTGACCTTCACGGTGATCTTCTTGCCCTTCTGGGCTGCTTTCAGGGTCAGCGTGGACTTGGTGGCACCGCTGATCGCCTTGCCGTTCGCATACCACTGGTACGCGTACGAGGTCGCCGCCGGGCTCCAGGTGCCGTGCGCGGCCGTCAGCTTCTTCCCGACCTTCGCCGTGCCGCCGACGGTCGGTGCCCTGGTCGCCTTCGGTGCGTCCCCCTTGGCGACCGTCACGGCGGCCGAGGTCGCGGTCCCGCTGATCCAGCCGCTCTTCACGGCCGTCACGGTCACGGTGAGCTTCTTGCCGAGGAGGGCGGCCGGGACGGTGTACGCCGCGGCCGTCGCCCCGGAGATCGCCTTGCCGTCGGCCTTCCACTGGTACGTGTAGGACGTCGGGGTCGCCGACCAGCTCCCGGTCGTGGCCGTCACCCTGGCGCCGACCTTGGCCGTCCCGGTGATCTTCGGGGCGGCCGTGCCGGTCAGCCGGGGCTGGGTCACCGTGAAGGTGCCGCGCGGGTACTCGCAGCACGTGGTGAACACGCTGACGTTCCAGGTGCCGGCCGCCACGCCCGTCAGGTCCAGGGTGGCCGTCACGGAGCGGTTGTCGGCGGCGACCGAGTCCGCCTTCGCGGAGACGGTCTTTCCGGCGAGGCCCAGCCGTACCTCGGTGTTCGGGCCGAGGGCGGTGCCGGTGACGGTCACCTTGACCTTGGTGCCGCTCACGCCGGTGGCCGGGCTGATCCCCGTGACACTCACGCTGTCGGGGCCGCACGGCGTGGACATGCAGGTCAGCCCGGCGCTGTAGGAGGTGCTGGAGGCGTTCGCCGGCAGGCCGAGCAGGAGCACGGTGGGTGCGGAGCCGTTGGTGGAGCCGCCGGCCGAGCAGTCGACGCCGTCGGTGAAGCGCGTGCAGTGGTCGGCCCACTTGACGGTGTCGTAGAGGAAGGGGACGGCGGTGGCGGCGGCGCCGGTGGTGTCCTTGATGTCGGTGGAGAAGTAGTCGAGCCCCTTGGTGGGCAGGACCGCGCAGACGGCGGTACGGGTCTCGTCCAGCCTGCCCGTGACCGGCCCGTACCCGTACGCGACCGACGGCACCCGGGTGCACTCGGGGGCGGGCCCGTCGGCGGTGGCCAGGCGCAGGGCGTCGAGGCGGTAGTCGGACGTCGCCTGGACGAGGACCTGGTAGCTGGTGGAGCCGGTGACCGAGCAGGCGTTGTTCCGGACGGTGCAGGCGCCCTTGCCGTCCGCGCCGTACACGCCGACCTTGACGGTGCCCTGCGGGACGCGCACGCCGAGGTGGAGCACGTCGGTCGTGGCGCCGGTGGTGACCTGGCGGCAGGAGAGGGCGCCGCCGGACTCGCCGTGCGCGGACGGGCCGCCGACCGGGACGGCCGCCGCGGCCGCGCAGCCGGAGGCGGTCGCGGTGACGTCGCGCCGGGTGAGGGTGTAGGTGGCGGCCCGGTCGCTGCCGGTCACGAACACGGTGTGGGCCTTGCCCGGGGTGAGCGGGCAGACGCCCCAGCTGGTGCCCGCCCGCAGCCGGCACGTCTGGTTGCCGCCCGAGTCCACCACCGTGATCTCGGCCGGTGCGTCACCGGAGACCGCGGTCAGCTGGAAGACCTCGTCGGCGGTGTGCGCGTCGGCGGGGATGCTCAGGCAGTGCGAGAAGACGCCGTCGCCCGTGGTCAGCGTGGCCTTGGCGCCGTCCGCGGCGAAGCTGCCCGCGGGCAGCACGGGGCACTCGCTGAGGGCGTCGGTGCGGTGGAAGGCGATCGCGTAGGGACCCGTGGCGGTGTCGCCGGAGGCGCTGGTGTGCACCAGTGCCCGGAAGGGGGCCGTGCCGGTGAGCGCGCAGTTGCCGCCGCGCAGCTTGTCGCTGCCGCACTGCACGGTGCCGTCCCGGTCGACGACCTCCACCTCGGGCTGTACACCGCCAGAGGAGAGCGGGGTGAGCGCGGCGAGCGAGGCGCCCTGCGGGGACGCGAGCGTCAGGCAGTCGTACTGGCCCACCGCGCTCAGCTCGCCCTTGTACAGTCCGGTCCCGGTCGCCGTGCAGCCGGTGTCGGCGGCGCGGTCGTAGACCACGAGCCCGTCGCTCTCGTCGTGGTAGGGGTAGCCGCTGAGGCCGTTGACCACCGCCGTGTAGGTGCCCGCGGCGGGCAGCCGGCAGGGGTCCTCCTTGCACACGGTCTTCCCGGTGGCGTCGTAGACCCGCGTCCAGCCGGCGGAGCGGTCCTGCTCGTCCACGTAGTGGACGGTGTACGGGCCCGCCGCGGCGGCGGTGAAGGTGAAGCAGGGGTTGGTCGTGACGTCCGGCGCGGTCAGGGTGCCGTAGGCGCGGACGGGCACGGGGGTGCAGCCCTGCGGGTCGTCGAGCCGGCGGGCCTTGACCGTGTACTCGGCGGGGAAGCCGTTCTCCGTGTACGTGACCTGGGAGATCACCCGGTACGGGCCGTCGCCGGGCAGTACGCAGCTGTCCTCGCCGTCCTCCGGGAAGTGCGGGCAGATCCGGGCGCCGGTCGCGTCGGTGATCCAGGCGCGGGAGGTGCCGTACACCTTGGAGCCGTAGGTGAGCCGGATGCGTTCGCCCGGCCGTGCCTCGATCGGCAGGCAGTCGACCTCGGCCGCGCTGACGGTCGTGCGGCTGGTGTCGGGCTGGTCCCAGTCGGTACCGGCCGGGTCCGCGCAGCCGCGGGTGGACGCGAGGGGTACGACGGTGAGCGTGGTGTCGGCGGTGGACCAGCCGTTGTTGACGATCTTGAGGGTGTAGGCGCCGGCGGTGGGCAGATCGCACCAGCCCTTGTCGCCGTACTCGGTGTCGTAGCAGTTCAGTTGGGTGCCGTCGGCGGTGTACAGCTGCGGGTAGAGGTCGCTGCTGCCGGCGCCCAGGGACACCAGGTGCAGGCCGGGCGCGGTGGCGGTGACGGTGTAGCAGACCGAGCCGTCCGCCGGGACGGAGGCCCTGCCCTCCGCGTCCCCGGGGTCGCCGAAGGACGCGAGGGCGAGCGGCGCGCACACCGGGTCGTCGGCGCGGGCGGACCCGGCGCCGGTGAGGGTGAGCAGCGAGGCGAGCAGGGACACGACGAGGACCGTCACGGCGGTGATCCGCCCGGGTCTCGCCGAAACGCCGAAACCGGTGCCCGGCACGGGATGCGCCATCAGTTCCCCCCTGGAACGCGGATGTTGAGGCGATGGTCGCACACAGGTGTGACACAGCCTCAACGGGATTCCGGGGCGGGCCGGGGCCCGCGCGGGGGTGTGGGCTCAGTGCCGCCCGGCCACCCGGTCCGCGACCCGGGCCAGCCGGGAGGAGCCGGTGCTCGGGTGACGGCGTTCGCGCTGGTCGGCGGCGCGGTAGGTGGCGTACATGCCCTGGACGCCGAGCCAGCGGAAGGGTTCCGGCTCCCACTTGCGGACCTTGTGGCCGACCCAGGGGAGCTCGGTCAGGTCGGTGCGCCCGGCCTGCCCGGAGTCGAGCTGCACGAGGTCGGTGAGGGTGCGGGCCGCCAGGTTGGTGGTGGCGACCCCGGAGCCGACGTAGCCGCCCGCCCAGCCGAGCCCCGTCGCACGGTCCAGGGTGACGGTCGCGCACCAGTCCCGCGGCACCCCGAGCACCCCGGACCAGGCGTGCTCGACCGCGACACCCGCCAGCGACGGGAAGAACCGCACGAGGATCTCCCGCAGCGCCTCGATCGTCGCCTCCTGCGTACGGCCGTCGTTGTCCGTCCGCGACCCGAACCGGTACGGCACCCCGCGCCCGCCGAGCGCGATCCGCCCGTCGGCCGTGCGCTGCGCGTACATGTAGGCGTGCGCCATGTCCCCGAGGGTCTCCCGGCCCTCCCAGCCCACCGACGCCCACTGCTCCGCCGTCAGCGGCGCGGTGGCGATCATCGAGGAGTTCATCGGCAGCCAGGTGCGCTTCTGGCCCTTCAGGTTCGCGGTGAAGCCCTCGGTGCAGCGCAGGATGTAGGGGGCGCGGACCGTGCCGTACGGGGTGACGGCGTGCTTCGGGCGGATCTCGGTCACCGGCGTGGACTCGTGGATGACGACGCCGAGTGCTTCTACGGCCGCCACGAGCCCCTTCACCAGCTTCACCGGGTGCAGCCGGGCGCCGTGCGGGGTCCAGGTGGAGCCCACCGCGTCGGCGACCCGGATCCGCTCCCGGGTCTCCCCGGCGCCGTACAGCTCGCGGTCCTTCTCGCCGTACGACAGCTCGTGCTCGTGGAAGGCCTTCAGGCGGGCCAGCTGGGCCGGGGTGGTGGCGACCTCAAGGACCCCGCCCTTCTGCAGGCCGGCGTCGATGCCCTCGGCCGCGGCGACCGCCACGACCTCGTCGACGGTCTCGTTCATGGCCTTCTGCAGGCGTACGGCGGCCTCGCGGCCGTGCAGCGCGGCGTACCGGTCGCGGCCGGCGATGCCGTTGTAGAGCCAGCCGCCGTTGCGGCCGGAGGCGCCGTAGCCGCAGAACTTCTGCTCCAGGAGGGTGACCCGGAGGAAGGGGGCGGCCTTCTTCAGGTAGTACGCGGTCCACAGGCCGGTGTAGCCGCCGCCCACGATCACCACGTCCGCCGACGCGTCACCGGCGAGCGGCTCCCGCACGGCGGGGAGGCCGTCGTCCGCGAACCAGAAGGAGATGCCGCCGTTGACGACACCGCCGGCCGAACTGCTTGCCGAACTCCTTGCCGAGCTGCTCATGACCGGACGCTAACTCTTGAGACCGGCCAGTGTCTCCTTCGGATTCCATGCTTTTCCGCGCCCCCTGACCAGCGGATAGCAGCCGAGACCGATCAGCGCGGCGACGAAATGTCCCAGGTCGGTGAAGGTGGGCGACTCCGTCAGCGGCAGCCCGTAGACCAGCAGGACGGCCGCGAGGTACGGATACCGCCAGGGCGTCACGATCCGGTACGCGAGCACCGCGATCACCCCGGCCAGCGCGTAACTCACCCCGATGTCCAGGGTGTTGACCGCGGAGTGCGGGGCGATGCCGTCGTGGATCCCCTTCAGCAGCGCGCCCTCGCTGATCAGGGTGGCCAGGACGTGCGCGGTCACGCACACCGCCAGCCAGCGCGCGGAACCCAGCCAGCGCTCCGCCGGCGCGTGGAAGACGGTGTACAGGAAGGCGTACGGCACCCAGTGCCCGCCCTCGATCCACATCGCGCTGGCGACCAGCACCCGCAACGGGTTGTCCGACAGTTCGCGGATGTTGGTGGACCGCTGCCGCAGGAACTGCTGCTCGAACTCGGGTGACATGTGGTGCAGCGCGACGGTGGTCACGAAGAGAATCGCCAGCCAGACGTACGTGCCGGGGGCGCTGCGGACGTACGCCCACACCTTGCCGCCGAGTCCCCGGAAAAATCCCATGAGGCGATTCATGCACGACCGCGACGGCGGGTGTGTGATTGACATTCCGGATGAGCTGATCACCTGACACGAGCGCTTCCTGGACCGGTGGGGGCTGCCGCCGGACGGCCCGTCGATGTACGGCCGCGCGGCGAGTGGGACGCCGAACGCCTGAGAACTCGGGGTGCGATGCGGTCCGGCGGCTGCGGCGCCGTCGTGGCTGTTCGCGCAGTTACCCGCGCCCCTTGGTCGGCCTGCGCTTCCGTGCTTTCAGGGGCGCGGGGAACTGCGTGAGCAACCTGGACGCTGGGCCGGGTCCTGCAGAACGCGCTCTCGACTGCTGCTCTGACTCGGTCAGCCGATCGGCTCCGGTACCGGGGCCTCGGCCGGGACGTCGTGCCTCGGCGGCTTCGCCGTCACCAGCAGGCCCGCGACCAGCGCGGCCAGCAGCATCACACCGACCGCCCACCAGATGGCGACCGTGTAACCGTGCACTACGGCCTCCGGGACGACGACGGCCTTCTGCGCGGGGTTGTGGAGGTGCGCGGCGAGGTAGGTGGCGGAGCTGCTGGTGGCGATCGTGTTGAGCAGCGCCGTGCCGATGGAACCGCCCACCTGCTGCGAGGTGTTCACGGTGGCCGAGGTGACGCCGGAGTCCTGGGGGGCCACGCCCGCGGTCGCGGTGGCGAACACCGGCATGAAGGTCAGGCCCATGCCGAGGCCCATCAGCAGCAGGGCGGGCAGGATCTCGGTGGGATACGAGGAGTGGACCGTGATCCGGGTCAGGAGCAGCAGGCCGCAGGCGGCGAGGAGCATGCCGGGGACCATGAGCAGGCGCGGGGCGACCCGGTGCAGCAGCCGGGCGGATATCTGCGTGGAGCCGGTGATGATCGCCAGGGTCAGCGGGAGGAAGCCGAGACCGGCCCTGACCGGGGAGTAGCCGAGGATGATCTGGAGGTAGTAGGTCAGGAAGAGGAACAGCCCGAACATGGCGACGGTGGCGAGCGCCATCGTCAGGAAGCTGCCCGCGCGGTTGCGTTCCCTGACGATGTGCAGGGGCAGCAGCGGGCTCGGGGCACGGTTCTGCCACCAGGCGAACCCGGCGAGGAGTACGACTCCGGCCGCGAACAGGCCGAGGACCAGCGGGTCGCTCCAGCCGCGCGGCTGGGCCTCGCTGAAGCCGTAGACAACTGCGACGAGTCCGCCGCAGCCGAGCAGCGCACCGGGTACGTCGAGTCGGGCGCCAGTGTTGCCCGGGCGGTCGTGCAGCAGCACGGTGGCGCCGGCGACGGCGAGGATCGCGATGGGCACGTTGACGTACAGGCACCAGCGCCAGTTCAGGTACTCGGTGAGCAGCCCGCCGACGATGAACCCGATCGCCGAGCCGCTGCCGGCGAGGGCGCCGTAGATGCCGAAGGCCTTGCCGCGCTCCCGGGGGTCGGTGAAGGTCGTCGTCAGCAGGCTGAGCGCGGACGGGGCGAGGACGGCGGCGAAGACGCCCTGGAGGGCGCGGGCGCCGAAGAGCATCCCCTGGCTCTGCGCGGCACCGCCGAGCGCGGAGGCGGCGGCGAAGCCGACGAGCCCGATGACGAACGTCCGCTTGCGGCCGACGAGGTCGGCGATCCGGCCGCCGAGTAGGAGCAGTCCGCCGAAGGCCAGCGTGTAGGCGGTGACCACCCATTGCCGGTTCCCGTCGGACATGCCCAGGGCGCGCTGTGCCGAGGGGAGCGCGATGTTCACGATCGTCGCGTCCAGGACGACCATCAGCTGGGCGAGCGCGATGACGACCAGGCCCCACCAGCGGTGGGGGTCGGCTGCGTCCTTGCCGGTGTTCGTACCGAGGTTCATACCGGGCGTGTCACCCGTTCGGGCGCTGCTCATTCGGTCAGAGGACCACGAATCCGGACGTGTCGCGTCCCGGGGTGAGCTGTTCCTGGTCATGGCTCCAAACCACCTTTCCGGTTGCCGCCCTGGTTTCCAGGGCGCGGAGTCCGACGGTCCCGACTCTCCGGCCGTACGACGGATCGAGCCGACGGAATGTGACATGGCACCGGTCGTGCGGGGTGTTCTCGCGGGCCGCGGTGATTGTCAGTGGGGGCCTGCACTATGGAGGGCATGGCGAGGACAGGGGCCGGTGGGACCGGTGGCGGCAGGGTGAAGGGTGCGCGGCGGCCGGAGGTGCGGTTGCCCGAGCTGGAGCCGTGGGGCGGCGGTGAGCTGGAGCCGGACGGGGATTACGACGGGCAGGAGTTCCGGGAGGCGGACTTCGTCGGTCAGGACGGAGCGGGCGCCCGCTTCATGGACTGCGCGCTGAGGGACTGCGCTTTCGACGAGACGGGGCTGCGGCACGCGCGCGTGCTGGACACGGTCCTCACCGGGATAAGAGGCGTCGGCACCGACCTGGCCGAGGCGACCCTGCGCGATGTCGAGCTGGTCGACGCCCGGCTGGGCGGCACCCAGTTGCACGGTTCCGTCCTGGAACGGGTGGTGATCCGCGGCGGCAAGATCGACTACCTCAACCTGCGCACCGCGAAGCTCAGAGACGTGGTCTTCGAGGGCTGCGTCCTGGTGGAACCGGACTTCGGCAACGCGGTGCTGGAGCGCGTCGAGTTCATCGGCTGCACGGTGAAGGCGGCCGACTTCAGGGGGGTGACGATGAAGGACGTCGATCTGCGGGGCGCCGCCTCGCTGGAGATCGCGAGCGGGGTGGAGCGGCTGTCGGGGGCGGTGATCAGTATGTCCCAACTGCTGGACCTGGCACCGGTGCTGGCGATGCAGCTGGGGATCCGCGTGGAGGATTGACCAACCCCACGGAAGCGCCCCGTGGGGGCGCGGGGCCGTGCCGATGTGCGGCTGCCGCCGCGTGGGCGCGACCAGCCCCCACCGACCCGCAGCCGCGAACCGGCCGTAGCACCCAGGTCGCCGCTGCTCAGGTCGCCGGCACTCAGGCCGGGGGTGCGGGCGCGGCCTTCTTCCGTAGGTCCAGGTGGTCGTCCGGGTCCTGGAGCCGGTCCGGCTGAGCGGTCAGCATGCGGCGGACCACCGGTTCCGGCATGCGGACCACCACCGGCCTGGGCAGGGTCAGCTCCCGTACGGCGGTGCCGGTGCGGCCGGAGCGCACGCGGTTGGCCACCCGCGCCACCACCCGCACGTCCAGCGTGAACTGGACCAGGACCGACGCGGACTTGGGCTTGTGCAGCGGCATCGAGCCGGACGCGTTCACCGTCGCGTCGGCCGCGCCGCCCGCGCCACCGGCGTTTCCCATCAGCTGGTTGAGGCGGAACTCGTCGGCGTTGAGCAGCCCGGCCCCCGCGAGGCCGCGCGCCGAACGGCCGTGGTCGGCGGAGCTCAGGCCGTCCGTCTGGGTGGGCCGGGGCGCGTCCAGACGGCTCTGTCCCACCGTCTCGAAGGTCATCTTGTCGCCGACGCCCAGTACCCGGCCGTCCCGCAGCCGCGCGTGCAGGGACGCCCGCAGGTCCTGGCCCTCCACCCCGGTGGCGTGCACCGGCGGCAGCTCCGCCCCGGCCGACGTCAGCAGCGGCAGCGCCGCGATCAGCCACTCGGTGGAGACGGCCTCGTGCAGGGTGTAGGCGGCGGCCTGGCCCTTGGAGCGGAAGCGGTCACCGCCACCCGCCTCCCGGACCGCGGAGCTGACCAGCTCCCGTACCTGCGGGGCCCCCTGGAAGCCGTTCACCTGCGCCTCCATCGGCAGCCGCACCCCCGCGGAGCGCCAGGTGCCGAGCGCGGCCGGGCGGTCGCCGCCCGGGCCGGGAGCGGGCGCCGCCGGCTGGTGGCGGGGCGCGGGCAGCCGGGCGAGGGCGGCGAGGTCCTGGTCCAGGACGCGGTGGGTCAGCGTCTGGCGGCCCAGCGAGACCAGCGCGATCCGGCGGTCACCCCGGTGCAGTTCGAGGGTCGCCTCGATCGGCACCCGCGTCCTCGACGACTTCGCGGTCTTCGCCTCCGCGACGGTCTTCATGCCGAGCTGGCCGCGGCTCGCCGTGCCGGAGCGCCGCGAGCCGCCCGAGCCGGCGCCGAGGCCCGCCGCACCGCCCGTGCTCTTCAGCTGTCCGGCCCCGCCGTCCGGTTTGCCGGAGCCGGCGAAGATCCCCTCCACGCCGGTCGTCACGCCCTCGTCGTGGGAGGCGGCCTGCTGGGCGACGGCCGCGGTGATGTACTCCATGTCCCGGCCGTCGTCCGCCGCCCCGTCGTAGGCGCCGTCGCCCAGCCGGTTGACCTTGAACACCGCCCAGTAGGGGGTCCTGCGCCCGTCGAACAGTTCGACGGTGACCCCGCCGTCCATCGCGCCCGACAGCAGTCCCGCGCTGCCGTCGCGGTCCAGGACCCGCAGCAGCCGTTGCACGTTGTCGTTGCGGTCCGCCAGTTGCCGCCGGGGCAGCAGGTCGTCGGCGAGGCTCTGCTGCCCGCTCTGAGCGAGGCGGGTGCGCAGCCGGGCCAGCAGCGGCACGAAGTTCGGCAGGTTCTCGACCATCCCGAAGCCGAGGGGCAGCGCGCGGGAGAAGGCCGGGCCGCCGGTGCGCGGCGGCGCGGCCGTGGTCGACCCGGCCGCGGCGGACCCGGCCGGATCCGTGGCGCGGGCCCCGCCCCGGGTCCCCTCCCGGGCCTCGCGCTCGGCACCCGCCCGGGAGCTCTCCGCCGGCCGCTGCCCCGGCCGGGAGCTCTCCGCCGGCCGCTGCCCCGGCCGGGACGACGGCGCCATCAGCTCCGGTTCGGGGTCGAGCTTCAGCTGTCTGCGGATCGATGCCGGAAGCTGCGCCTCCGTCAGCCAGACCGCCGCCTCGGCCGGCAGGGTGCGGGCGGCCGTCGCCACGTACGGGCCGCCGCCGGTGACCTTGACCTCGGCGACCATGGTGACGAGCAGGTCGCACTGGACCAGGTAGAGCGGCGCCTTCTTCGGGGTGTGGGCGTTGCGCTCGACTGTCCCGGACAGGGCCGACGACCGGGCGTCGCCCGCGCTGGTGGTGCGGCTCCCGGACAGGCCCTGGCCCACCCGCCACTCGGCGCCGTTCTCCGAGCCGGTGGCGCCGAACTGCCAGGTGCTGGTGGTGCCCCGCCCCTCCTGACCGGCCGCCTGGTGACCGCCGAGCACGAAGGTCTCCGTACCGGGACCGGCGCCCCGGTGCACGAACTTCGGGTTGGCCAGCGTGAGCCGGGTGCCCACGGCCCCGTTCAGCGCGGCGAGCCGGCGCGGATAGCGCAGGTTCTTCACCACCCACCCGGAGGACGCGGCCTGCCGCAGCGAGGCCGTGATGGCCTGCGGCCCGAACCGCTCCTCGATCGCCAGCCGCGGTGCGAGTCCCTCCGCCTGCAGCGCGGGATCCTCGCGGACGCCCTCGTTGCGGGCGGCGGCCCGGGACAGCAGCTGGAAGGCGAGGTCCCGGACGGCCTGGCCGTCGCCGACCGTCTCCACCAGCTGCCAGTCCCGCAGCGGCTGCCCGGCCGACGGCCGGGGCACGAGGCCGGCCAGGTCGCCGATGCCCTCGGCGGTGACGGCGTGCTCGGGCCGCGGCGCCTGCGCCCGCCGCCCGTCGCGGACCGCGTCCCGCCGCCTCCTGCCCTCGTCGTCGAGGGTGAACTCGGCCGGGGTGACCAGTCGTACGTCCTGCTCGTCCAGATGCAGTCCGGCCAGCCGCTTCGCCTCGGGCGCGTCCTGGCCGGGCGAGCCGGGGGTGAGGGCGCGGCCCAGCTTGCGCTGCCGGGACGTCATGGTGACGTCGACGTCGAGACGCAGGGCCGCCCCGAAGGTGCTCGCCTTCTCGGAGCCGTTGGTGAGGACGTCCGTACGGGTGGTGGGGCCGGCCTGGTTGCGGCGGGTGCCCGAGTGGTGCTTCTCGTAGCGGGCCGAGCCGGTCAGGATGCCGGGGACGAGCCTGGCCTGCCCGAGCACCAGACCGCCGATCGAGCGCGAACTGGCGCGGCCGCTCTGCGTGTTGCCGGTGACCCCGGAGTGGCTGCGCACCAGCCAGTCGTCGGTGTCGCCGAGGTAGCCGGTCTCGCGGAGCTGCCCTCGGACGCGGATCTGCACGTCGTGGGAGTGCAGGGTGGTCTTGCGGCGCAGCCGTACCCGGATGCCGGTCGAGGTCAGCTGGTCCTTGTTCACCCGCAGGTTGGTCTCGGACAGGGCGGCCATCAGCTCGCGGTGGTTGCGCCGCTGGAGCGCGGCCTCCTCCCTGCTCGGGGCCGAAACCGGCGCATCCGTTCCGAACTCGGGCAGGTAGCCGGTCAGCCGGGGATCGGTCGCGAACAGCTCCTGCACGGCGCGCACCATGGGCCCGGTGTCGAGTTGGCTGAGGGTGACGCTGGAGCCCATGGCGCCGAAGGGCAGGTGCCGTTCGACGTCGGCCTCGTCGCCGTTCTCGTCGGTGCGCTTCGGCTTCTCGACGAACTCGCCGGCCTCGGTGCCGGGCGGCAGCGGCAGCCCGACGGACCGGGCCTCGTCGGCGCGCAGGCTCATCCACACCCGCATCGAGTGCCGGGCGACCCGGCTCCCGGGGCGCAGGATCATCTCGGCCGACCGCGGCCCCGTGCCCTCCGCGGTGAACCGGACCGTCGCCAGGTAGAGCACCTTGTCGCCGCGCACCTCGGCGCCCTGGCGGCTGGACACGGTCTGCTCGGCCACGGTGAACCGCGCCTTGCGGGCCGCCGCGACCGGCATCGCCGTACCCCGCAGGACGGCCGCGTTGCCGACCGCCCCGACGCCGACGGCCGGTCCCAGGCCGCCGGTGGCGGCGCGCCCCTTGCCGGCGCTCTCGGTGACCGTGTGCTGGGTCTGCTGATGGGTGCGCAGCTGGGTCCCGCCGGTGCCCCAGGCGGGCGACATGCCGGTGATCTCGGCGTGCATGCGGTAGCTGCCCACGGTGCTGCCGTCCTTGGCCGCCAGGTCCTCGCCGGTGACGCCGTCGCGCAGCAGCCGGGGCATGTCCTCCAGGACGGTCGCCGTGGAGGTCGCCTCGTGCAGCCGGGCCCGGCCGGGGGCCCCGGCCGCCGTCAGCGAGGGGTGCAGGACGGACGCGACCGCGTCGAAGAGACCGCCGCCGCCCTGGTGCGGGGCGGCGGTGTCGGTGACGGCGACCGGGGCCAGGGAGTCGGCGAGCGAGACGCGCCGGGCGGTGTCCGCGTCGACGGCCTGCGGGGCGGCGGGCGCCCGGGTGCCGGCCGGCACGAGGTGCTCGGTGGGCACCCGCTGGGTGAGGGTGCCCGAGCCGTGGAAGGTCTGCGCCCGCTGAGTGCCCTGCTTCTTGATCCGAACGCCGTACCGCACCTTGCGCGGCGCCTCGACGGAGCCTTTCTCGCTGCGCAGCACCCGTGGCTCGGCCACGTTGCGCTGGCCGCGGGACTCCCGGGAGGACTGCCAGGGCTGCGCGTTCGCCAGTCCGGCGCCGCCCAGCCACAGCCCCGGCGCGACGGGCGCGAGCCCGAACGCCATGCCGCCGGCACCCTTGCTCGATCCGCCGCTCGCGGTGGTCGCGACGGTGGCGGCGGTGTTGTGCTGCACGTCGACCTTGGTGTCCTTGCCCTCGGTGTCGTCCACCGCGGCGAGCGGGGCCCCGTCCGGGTCGGGCACGGTGTTCGTGAGCAGGTCCTTCGGGTGGAAGACCGGCGGCCGGTCGTCGGGGGCGCGGGAGACGGCGACGGTGACGTCGTACCACTCCGTGCCGTCCTTGCCCTTGACCGCGAAGGCGCGGCCCTGCCCGTAGAACGACTCGGGGCGGCCGGCGAGTTCGGCGCCGATGTCGGCGACCGTGCCGTCGCCGTGTCCGACGACCGCGGCCACCGCGTTCCGCACGAACTCGTGCCCGGTCAGCGCGTACGCCGTGGACAGCCCGGCGGCCTGGAAGTCCATCAGGTACGGCGGCAGTACGAGGCCGGGATCGGTGTGTTCCTCCGGGATGGCGGCCACGGGTGCCACCGGCCGGCTCCGTACCGCCGGCCGGGCGACGCCCTTGCCCTTCGCGTCCCGCAGCGCCTGCGAGGTGGCCGCGTTCCCGGCGGTTCCCTGGAGGGCGAGCATCACGTGTTCCGTGGGCCCGAGGGGTACGGCGGTGGCCGGTGCCCGGGAGGCTTCCGTAGACGCGCCTTTTCCGCTGTCGCCTGCCTGTCGCTGCGTCCGCACGGAGTCAACGTAGGCGCGGCCGGGACAGGCGGACCGGCTTCCGCCGACTCCGGCCCCACTTGTCACGCCCGGCTCGACAGGTGGTCAACTCCCGTACATCCAAGGGTCGTTCAACAACCCCCGGCCAGGCTACGGCACCCTCGGGAAGCGGGCCTGGAGCGTCCAGATCGCCGGATTGTCGGCCAGCCCCTCGTGCATGTCGGTGAGGTCAGCGATCAGGTCGTGCAGGAAGTCCCGTGCCTCCCGGCGCAGTTCGGCGTGGGAGAAGGTGAGGGGCGGCTCCTCGGCCGGCATCCAGTCCGCCTCGACGTCCACCCAGCCGAAGCGGCGCTCGAAGAGCATGCGGTCGGTGGACTCGGTGAAGTCGAGTTCCGCGTGCTGGGGCCGGGCGGCCCGCGAGCCCGCCGGGTCGCGGTCGATCCGCTCCACGATGTCGCACAGCGCCCACGCGAAGTCGAGCACCGGCACCCATCCCCAGGCTGTGGACAGTTCCCGGTCCGCCTTGGTGTCCGCGAGGTACACGTCCCCGCAGAACAGGTCGTGTCGCAGCGCGTGGACGTCCACCCGCCGGTAGTCGGTCTGGGGAGGGTCCGGGAAGCGGTTGGAGAGGGCGTAGCCGATGTCGAGCACGTAGCCGATGGTGTCATGGCGTCTTACGATCACGTGCGTGCCCCGACGCGCCCCGCTGGTCCCCTCCGCCCTGCTCTGCCTCGCGCTCACCGCCTGCGGCGGCGGTGTGCACGGCACCCCGGGCGGCGCGGGCCTGCGCGACCCCTACTTCCCGAAGGCGGGCAACGGCGGCTACGACGTCGGCCACTACGCGCTGGACCTCCGCTACGACCCGGGCACCGGCGACCTCACCGGCACCGCCGTCGTCACCGCCCGCGCCACCCAGGACCTGACCGCCTTCGACCTCGACCTCCAGGGGCTGCACGTGGACAAGGTCACCGTCGGGGGGAAGCAGGCCCGCTGGAACCGCGCGGGCCAGGAGCTGACCGTCCGCCCGCACGACGACCTGCGCAGGGGGGAGACCTTCCGGACGACCGTGCGCTACTCGGGCCGGCCGCAGACCATCACCGACCCCGACGGCTCCAAGGAGGGCTGGCTGCGCACCGCCGACGGCGCGCTGGCCCTCGGCGAACCCGTCGGCTCGATGGCCTGGTTCCCCGGCAACGACCACCCCTTTGACAAGGCCTCGTACGACGTCACGGTGACCGTCCCGAAGGGCCTGCAGGCCGTCTCCAACGGTGAGTTGAAGAGCGAGACAACGAAGAACGACCGGACCGCCTTCGTCTGGCACACCGCCGAGCCGATGGCGACCTACCTCGCCACGGTCGCCGTCGGCCACTACACGGTCACCCGCACCACCCTCCCCGACGGCCTGCCGGTGTACACGGCCGTCGACCCCACCCAGGTGAAGGCGAGCCGGGCGGTACTGGCGAAGCTCCCCGCGATCATCGAGTGGGAGCAGGACAACTTCGGCCCCTACCCCTTCTCCTCCACCGGCGTGATCGTCGACCGCCCGGGGGACGCCGGGTACGCGCTGGAGACCCAGAACCGGCCCGTCTTCCCCGGCGCCCCGGACACCGACACCCTCGTCCACGAACTCGCCCACCAGTGGTACGGCGACTCGGTCACCCCGCGGACCTGGCAGGACATGTGGCTCAACGAGGGCTTCGCCACCTTCGCGGAGTGGCTGTGGGAGGAGGACCACGGCGGGCGGACCGTCCAGCAGATCTTCGACAAGGTCTATGCCACCCCGGCGGACGACGCGACCCTCTGGGGTTTCCCGCCGTCGAAGCCGCCGAGCGCCGCGTACATCTCGGAGCGGCCGGTGTACGAGCGGGGCGCGATGGTCCTGCAGAAGATCCGGCAGACGGTCGGCGACGACCGCTTCCACGACATCATCCAGGGCTGGGCAGCCGCCCACCGCCACGGCAGCGCGGACACCGCGGAGTTCACCGCGTACGTGGAGAAGAAGGCACCGGGCAAGGACTTCACCGCGATCTGGAAGGACTGGCTGTACGGCGACGGAAAGCCGCCCAGCCCCTGATCGCCGGTACCCGGCGTCCTGCGCGGACGGCAGACGGGTGTCCTGGCCGGGATCAGCGCTGGCTGGCAGGCTTGCCCGGAAGTCCGGTGCGGCTGCCCCGGCAGGAGTACACGATCTCCACCGCACCGCCGGGGAGGGCCCGCTGACGCTGGAAGGCCAGCCCGGTGTCGGGGCTGAGCGCGGGGGTCAGCCGCATCCCCTCGCCGAACAGCATCGGCAGGACGACCAGTTCGAGGGTGTCGAGCGCGCCGAGCGCGTGGAACGTGCCGATCGTCCGCGGACCCCCGATGAGGTGGACGTCACCGCCCCGGTCGGCCGAGCGGATCCTCTCCAGCAGGCGCACCGGGTCGCTGTCGGTGGTGACGTGGTCGGGGGTGCCGTCCGGGCGGTGTGAGCCGAGCACGAACACGTCGAGGCTCGGCCACGGCCAGCGGTCGTTGGTCAGCGCGGGCTCGAAGGTGGTACGGCCCATCAGCGCCGCCTCGCAGCCTTCGAGGAACTCCCGGATCCCGTGACTCTCGCCGGAGACGAACGCGGGGTCGGCGGTCAGCGCGGGCCACCCGTTCGGCGTGGTCACGTAGCCATCGGCACTCATGCTCATACGGGCGCGGATCTGCATGGTCTCTCCTCGGGGCGTACGACGGCCGACTGCGCGGTCGGCTTGCCTAGCGGGCAGCTCTCTGCTGAAGCGTCGAACGGGAGATGCGCGGATCGACACGCTGCCCCCGACAATTACGCCGCAGGGCGTGGGCCCCGCGCCCCAGGCGCGCTCCGTGCCTGTCTGGCCGGGGTCGTGTCGGCGGGCTGAACGGAAGACGGGAGCCCCCGGCGTCGCACCGGGGGCTCCCGTACAGCGCAGCGTGCCGCGTGGGTCAGACGTTGACGCCGAAGTCCTGGGCGATGCCGACCAGGCCGGAGGCGTAGCCCTGGCCGACCGCGCGGAACTTCCACTCGGCGCCGTTGCGGTACAGCTCGCCGAAGACCATGGCCGTCTCCGTCGCCGCGTCCTCGGAGAGGTCGTAGCGGGCGATCTCGGCACCGCCGGCCTGGTTGACGATGCGGATGTAGGCGTTGCGGACCTGGCCGAAGTTCTGGTTCCGGTTGTCCGCGTCGTAGATCGAGACCGGGAAGACGATCTTGTCGATGTCGGCCGGCAGGGCGGCCAGGTTGACGTTGATCGCCTCGTCGTCGCCGGCGCCCTCACCCGTGCGGTTGTCGCCGGTGTGGACGATGGAGTTGTCGGGGGTGTTCTTGTTGTTGAAGAAGACGAAGTGGGCGTCGGAGTACACCTTGCCCTGGGTGTTGACCGCGATGGCCGAAGCGTCCAGGTCGAAGTCCGTGCCGGTGGTGGTGCGGACGTCCCAGCCGAGGCCCACGGTGACGGCGGTCAGGCCCGGAGCCTCCTTGGTGAGCGAGACGTTGCCACCCTTGGAGAGGCTTACAGCCATGGTCGGGGGTCCTTTCCCTCGTGTGCGTACGGCCGTGCGGCGTACGGGCTTGAAGCTACAGCTACCGGTATGAACGCCACGAGGGGTACCGAAGGTTCCAGCTCGCTTTACCTTCTTTGCCAAACTTATTCGCGTGACGTGTGCCGGTCAGGCGCGCGACCATGGGGGCATGTCCGGTCCTTACGTCATCCGCGGCTCCGTCTCGCTCCCCGAGGCCGAGCTCCACTGGCGTTTCTCCCGTTCGTCCGGGCCCGGCGGGCAGCACGTCAACACCAGTGACTCGCAGGTGGAGCTGCGCTTCGACCTCGCGAACACCGAGGCGCTGCCGCCGGTGTGGAAGGAGCGGGCGCTGGCGCGGCTGGCCGGACGGCTGGTGGACGGCGTGATCGTCGTACGGGCGTCCGAGCACCGCTCCCAGTGGCGCAACCGCGAGACCGCCGCCGTACGCCTCGCCGCCCTCCTCGCCGAAGCCACCGCGCCCCCGCCCAAGCCGCGCAGGCCGACCCGCATCCCGCGCGGGATCAACGAACGCCGGCTGCGGGAGAAGAAGCAGCGCTCGGAGACCAAGCGAGGGCGGACCGGCCGCGACTGGTCGTAGCGGCAGCCGCCGCCGGGGCGGGGCCCTGCCGCCTTTCCGTCCCTCGTTCCGTCAGCCCTTCGCGGGCCACCGAGGGACTACGACGTGAGGTGCGTTCGCGATCGCATCGTCGTGCCGGGCATCGTGACCGATCCGGCGCGGCTCGCGGAATTGGATCTCGATCTCGATGGTGCGGGGCCGGATCCGGGTTAAGGAATGCGCCGTGGCGGCGGATTGGCGGAATTGGCGGCGGTGGGTCCTGTCGGGGCGTCGGGTGGCGGCCCGTCAATTTCGAAAAACAGACCGCGCGGTTTTATCCCAGCTGCCGGTAGCGGCCCCGGAAATACATCAGCGGTCCGCCTTCCGTGCTCGGCAGTTCGGCGGTGAGGACGCGGCCGATGACGAGGGTGTGGTCGCCGGCCGGCACCCGCTGTTCGGTGCGGCACTCCAGGGTCGCCAGGGCGCCGCCGACGAGCGGGGCGCCGCTGACCTCGCCGCGGACGTACGGGATGTCCTCGAAGAGCAGGCGGTCGCTGATACGGCCCTTCATCGCGAACCGGCCGGCGATGTGCCGCTGGCTCTCGGTGAGCACGGAGACCGCCCACCGCGGCTGTTCGTCGAGCAGGTCGTCCATCCGGGCGCCCGCACGCAGGCTGACCAGCACCAATGGCGGGTCGAGTGACACCGACATGAACGCGGTTGCGGTCATGCCGACGTCCTCGCCGGCCGGTGCCAGCGGGTCGTCCGGGTCCAGTGGCGGCTCCTGTGCGGTCACCAGGACCACGCCGGCGGCCAGCCGGGCCATGGCGGCCTTGAACGCTTCGTTGCTCACCCCCACAGCATGCCCGGTGGCTTCTGCGGCGGCGGGGGAGGGAGTCTTCAGCACGCCGAAAACGCTAGTCTCGGACCCGGCGCCGTCACATCGGCCATCGGCCCGAGCCGGGTCCTAGGACCAAGGGCGGGGCATGGACGGGGTGAAGGGCCGTAACGTGCATCATGTGCACACACCCGCAAAGGCTGTGTTCAGTAAACGCACAGGTAAAACGCAGAAACTCCACGCAATTGTTCACGTTCTCCTGTGACTTGAGTCACAAGGGACGGTAATTGTTGACCCTGTGTACCGAGTGGGCAGCGCGCTGTGATTCAGTGGCGGGGAAAAGTAGCGCCGAAGCAGACCCTTGATTCGCTGCGAGGTCTCGGGGGGAGGGCGAGCATGGAGACCGAGTCGGAACCCTACGTCCGTCTTGCGTCCCTGCGACAGCTGCACCAGGTCATGGCCGACATGAACACGGCCCGCAGCCTGGCGGACACACTGCAGACCGTCGCCGACGGCGTCATCACCGCACTGGGCTACGAAATGGCGTGCGTCAACCTCGTACGCCCCGACGGCGATCTCGTGGTCGCCGCCTTCTCCGGCAACTCCGCCGCCGAGGCCCTGATCACCGGCCGCGTCGGCTCCCGTGACTCCTGGGAGCGGCGGCTGGCCATGGGCGAGAAGTGGGGCGACCTCGTCTTCATACCGCACACCGAGGGCTGGGTCCTCGACGACGACGACGTCCCGCAGTGGTACACCGACGGCCCCGCGCCCCGGTTCGAGGACGAGTGGCACCCCTCCGACCGGCTCTTCGCCCCGATGTACACGCCCGGCATATCGGGCAGCTCCTGCGGCGAACTGCTCGGCGTGATCTCCGTCGACCGCCCGCGCAACGGCCGCCACCCCGGCGCCTGGGGCCGCGAGGCCCTGCAGATGTACGCCTTCCAGGCCGCGATCGCGATCAGCAACGCGCGACTGCGTGCCAACATGCAGCGCGCCCTGGTCAGGCTGGAGCGCGAGCAGCAGGCCCTGCGGGCCAGCGAGGAGAGCTTCCGGCAGGCCTTCGAGTACGCCCCCTCCGGCATGGCGATAGCCGAGATGGGCGGCGACCAGCACGGCCGGATACTGCGCTCCAACGACGCCCTGTGCCGGCTCCTGGGCCGTCCCGCCTCCGCGATGCGCCGCTACTCCTTCTCCGACCTGGTCCACCCCGAGGACATCGGCACCCTGCTCCGCACCTCCGCGGAAGGCGGCCGCGCCGAGCTCCGCCTCGGCCGCCGCGACGGCACCTACGTCTGGGTCTCGCTCCGGAACTCCGTGGTCGCGGACGCCGCCGACGGCCCGCGCTTCCTCCTCACCCACGTCGAGGACATAGAGGAACGCAAGCGCCGCGAGCTCCAGCTCGCCCACCGCGCCTCCCACGACTCCCTCACCGGTCTCCCGAACTCCGCCGAGCTGCGCTCCCGGCTCTCCTCCCGGCTCTGCCGGCGCGCCGACACCGGCGGCGCCCTGGAGTCCCTGGACGCGGCCTACGGCCATCCCGCCTACGACGTCAACGGCCACGGCTTCGACTTCGCCGGCACGTCACCGTCGTACGACGGCGGCTACGACCACCACGTGCACACCGTCGCCCCCGAGGAGGGCCGCGACGACGGCGCCAAGGGGCTCGCGGTGCTCTTCTGCGACCTCGACGGCTTCAAGTCCATCAACGACCGGTTCGGGCACAACGCCGGAGACGCGGTCCTCATCGAGGTCGCCCGGCGCCTCGGCAGGGCGGTCCGCGACGGCGACACGGTGGCCCGCCTCGGCGGCGACGAGTTCGTGATCCTCGCCGACGGCCTCGGCAAGGCCGACGCCCAGGACCTCGCCGTACGGCTGCGCAACGAGATCATCCAGCCGATCCGCGCCGAGGGCCGGGCCGTCCGGGTGGGAGCCAGCTTCGGCATCGGGTGGGCGCACTGCGGCATGACGGCGGACGAAGTCCTGAAATCCGCCGACGAGCGGATGTACGTAGAGAAACGATCTCGTCCCAAAGCTCATCGCCGTGCCGGATGATCCGCAGGTCATCGCACTGATGCGGTACGAGTCACCCGTTTGGCTCAGCCAGAGCGGGTAGGCTCGACTCTCAATACCTGTATCGCATCCGCCCGCACCTGTTGAGGAGTACCAAGGGATGACGCCCGGCGACAACGGCGCGAGCACGCCCGAGGACGACGACCCGTTCGGCTACCTGTACGCCGATGGTCAGGCCAGAGGGGCCCAGCCGCCGTCCGGCTCCGGTGGTTACGGCTACCCGAACGCCGTCAGCAGAGTGCGTCCGGTCGGCGAGCGCACCTACGGCGGGCAGCAGCAGGCGGCACCGCAGTACGGCGGCCAGACCATCCCCCAGCAGCCCGGCGGCGGCTACGGCCAGCAGCCGAACGCGGCCTACCAGGCCCCGGAGACCTTCCCGGGCGGCGCCCCGGCCACCCGCCAGGCCCCGCCCAACCCGGGCCGCGGCCGGGGCCCGAACACCAAGGGCCTCCTCATCGGCGCCGTCGCGGTCGTCGCCGCCGTCGTCATCGGCATCAGCCTCGCGATGATGAACGGCAACTCCGACGACAACAAGGCGAGCGGCGGAGCCTCCACCACTCCGACCCAGTCCCAGAGCGTGTCGCCTTCGCCGTCGAGCACGAGCTCGGCGTCGGCCACGGGCGACATCCCGCCGATCGACGCGAAGGCCCTCCGCCTGGACGGCGGCGCGAGCCTGGCCTCCGACGTCAAGGGTGCCAAGGCCGAGGGCGGCATCTACGTCACGAACCTGAACCAGACCGGCGCCGGCGTCACCTGGACGGTCAACGGCATCCCGGCGGACGGCCTGTACACCGTCTTCGCGCACTACAGCGCGACACAGGACGAGAGCATGACGCTCACCATCAACGGCAAGACGTTCGGCAGCAAGTTCCCGCTGCAGAACTACACGCACCAGAGTGACCCGGCCAACGCCTGGACGACCAGCTACACGTACCCCACCCTCACCAAGGGCACCAACACGATCTCCCTGTCCTGCCAGAGCGGGGACAGCTGCGACGTCCTGCTGGACCAGCTGTGGGTGAAGCAGGGCAAGCACACGAACAAGAGCTAAGCAGCCGTCGTCCCGCCGGTCACCGTGACCCGGTCGAGCAGCTTCTCGTAGGCCGCGCGGTCGAACTCGCCCGCCGCCGGGGCACGTACCGTCGCCGCGGACAGGGCCACCGCGCGGGTCAGCCGGTCCGGCCAGGGGAGTTGTTCCACCAGGCCGGAGAGGAGGCCGGCGAGCGCCGAGTCGCCCGCGCCGGTCGGGTTGCCGTGTTCGTGGGTGGGCGGGACGGCGCGCCAGCGGCCCTCCGGGGTGAGGGCGAGGAGGCCCTGGGGGCCCAGGGAGGCGACCACCGTGCGGGCGCCGCGCCGGCGGGCGTCCTGGGTGGCGCGGGACGGGTCGTGGGAGCCGGTGAGTTCGGCCAGTTCGTCGGCGTTCGGCTTGACCAGGTCCGGGCGGGCCGCGACCCCGCGCCGCAGCGGCTCCCCGCTGGTGTCGAGGAGGACAGGGACCCCGGCGGCCCGCGCGGTCTTTATCAGCCCCGCGTACGCCCCCACCGGCACCCCCGGCGGAAGACTCCCGCACAGCGCCACCACCGAGGCCCCGCCCAGCAGTTCCTCGTAGTGGTCGAGGAAGGCGCCCCATTCGGCCGGAGCTGTCTGCGGGCCCGGCTCGTTCAACTGCGTCGTGTCGCCCGTGAGTTCGTCCACGACGGCGATCGTGCGGCGGGTCGCCCCGGCGACCGGCAGCAACGCATCCCGTACGCCCGGCGTCTCCGCGAGCTGCTCCCGTACGGCCCGCCCGGTGGCCCCGCCCGCGAAACCGGTGACCGTCGTCTCGTGCCCGAGCGCGGCCAGCACGCGGGCCACGTTCACCCCTTTGCCGCCCGGCCGTTCCGTCACGTCCGAGACGCGGTGGGAGGTGTGCGGGCGCAGGGCGCCGACCCGGTAGGTGATGTCCAGAGCGGTGTTCAACGTGACGGTGAGGATCACCGGGCGACCTCCCTCGCATGTGCCCGTGCCGTCGTCCGGGGGGCCTCGATCATGCCAAAGAGACGGCGACCCGGCCTAGGTCGCCGTCTCTCAAACCATGGTCATGATCAGGGAAGTTCGGGTGCGACCACCCAGTCGCCCTTCCGCATCACGCCCTTCAGCGTGAAGTCCGCGTCCAGCACCAGCAGGTCCGCGTCCTTGCCGGGCTCCAGGGAGCCGACGCGGTCGTAGAGGCCCAGCAGCCGGGCCGGGTTGGCGGACAGGGCGGCGACGGCGTGCTCGACGGGCAGCCCGTCGAGCGTCACCGCCCGCCGCAGCGCGCGGTCCAGCGTCAGCGTGGAGCCGGCGATCGAACCGCCCTCCACCAGCCGGGCCACCCCGTCGGTGACCTCGACCTCCAGGGGGCCGAGGAGGTAGCGGCCGTCACCGCTGCCGGCCGCGTCCATGGCGTCCGTGATGAAGGCGACCCGGTCCGGCCCCGCGTGATGGAAGGCCAACTGGAGTGATGCGGGGTGGAGATGGGTGCCGTCGTTGATGAGCTCGACGGTGATCCGCTCGTCCTCCAGGAGGGCGGCGATCGGGCCGGGGGCGCGGTGGCCGAGCTGCGGCATCGCGTTGAAGAGGTGGGTGGCGACCGTGGCGCCCGCGTCGATCGCCTCCACCGTCTGCTCGTACGTCGCGTCCGTGTGGCCGACGGCGGCGATCACGCCCTGCTCCACGAGGAGCCGTACCGACTCGATGCCGCCGGGGAGTTCGGAGGCGAGGGTGACCATCCGGGCCTGGCCGCGCGCCGCGTCGACCAGCTTGCGGACCTCCGCCGGGTCCGGGTCCCGCAGCAGCGCCTCGGAGTGGGCGCCCTTGCGGCACGGGGAGATGAAGGGGCCCTCGAAGTGGATGCCGGCGATCTCGCCCTGCTCGGCGAGCTCGGAGAGCAGACCGGCCTGGCGGGCGAGGACGTCCATGTCGTCGGTGACGGTGGAGGTGATGAGGGTGGTGGTGCCGTGCACGCGGTGCGTGCGGACGCCGGTGAGGATCTCTTCCGCGGTGCCCGAGCTGAAGGAGGCTCCGCCGCCGCCGTGGTTGTGGATGTCGACGAAGCCTGGGAGGAGCCAGTGGCCGGTCAGGTCGATGAGGTGGGCGTTCTCTGGGGCGTCGGCGGCGATTTTCGTGCCGTCGACTGAGAGTCGGCCATTTTCGACTACTCCGGTAGGGAGGACTACCCGGGCACCGGAGAGGGTCAGTCCGTGGCCTGCGGGCTGCGGGTGCTTGGGGGCCGGTCGCGCCCGCGCGGCGGTAGCCGCAAATCGGACACTGCCCCGCGCCCCGGACGGGGCGCTGTAGTGCGGCTCGGTCGCAGCCATCAGGGGGTTACCTCCGGTGTGGTCGTCGTCAACAGGTCCTGGGCGAGCAGGCCCGCCCCCAAACAACCGGCCGTGTCACCCAGCTCGGCCGGGACGATCGCCGGGAGCTTCTGGAACGTCACCCGGTGTTCCACCGCCTCCCGCAGCGGGTCGAAGAGAACGCTCCCCGCCTCCGCCAGGCCACCGCCGATGATCAGGACCCGGGGGTCCAGCAGGGTGAGGGCTGTGACCAGGCCGTCGGCCAGGGCGGCCACCGCCTCCCCCCACACCCGGACGGCGTTCGGGTCGCCGGACATGACGGCCTTGGCGCAGTCGGCCGCGTCGGCGTCCGGGTCGCCGCAGGCCCGCGCCCAGGCCTCGCTCACCGCGGCCGCCGACGCGTACCGCTCCAGGCAGCCGCGCTGCCCGCACGGGCAGGGGGCGCCCTGCGGACGCACGACGACGTGGCCGATCTCGCCCGCGAAGCCGTGCGCGCCCGACTCCACCCGGCCGTCGAGGCCGAAGCCGCCCGCGATCCCGGTGCCGAGGGCCACGAAGAAGAAGCGGTCCGCGCCCCGGCCCGCGCCCAGCCGGCCCTCGGCCAGGCCACCGGTGCGCACGTCGTGGCCGAGGGCGACCGGGATGCCGAGGCGGTCGGCGAGGAGGGCGCGCAGCGGGACGTCGCGCCAGCCGAGGTTGGCCGCGTAGACGGCGACGCCGGCGGGCTCGTCCACGATTCCCGGCACGGCGAGGCCGGCCGCCGACGCCGGCTCGCCGAGGTGCTGCTCGCCGTACGCCCGCAGGTCGGCGGCGAAGTCGAGGATGGCGGTGACGACGGCGTCGGGGCCGCGCTCCCGGCCGGTCGCGCGGCGGTCCTGGTGGAGCAGCTCGCCGTCCGGGCCGACCAGCGCGGCCTTCATTCCGGTGCCGCCCACGTCCAGGGCGATGACATGTCTCACGGGAACAGTGTGGCCCGCCGACCCGCAAGAGGTCTAGTCCACTTGCGTGGTGTAGACCTTATAGGTCAGACATATTGAACGGCGAGACAGTTGGACAGGGGTAGTACACGTGCGGCGGCGTAGGGCAGGAATGATCGCGGTGGTGTCCGCAACGGGCATGACGGCGCTCCTCGGTGGATGCGGGACGACGGGATCCTCGGATGTCACCCTCAGACTCGTCGCCGCCGACTACGGAGACTCCGCCGCCAACAGCTCCCAGAAGTACTGGGACAAGCTGACCAAGGCGTACGAGGCCCAGCACTCCGGAGTGAAGGTCGACGTCACCGTCTACTCGTGGAACGACGTCGACCGCAAGGTCAAGGACATGGTCGACGCCGGCCACGCCCCCGACCTGGCCCAGATCGGCTCGTACGCCGACTACGCGGCCGCCGGCAAGCTGTACGAGGCCGGTGACCTGCTCTCCATCCCGGTCCAGGCCGACTTCCCGTCCCAGCTCGCCGAGGCGGGCCAGTGGAACCACGCGCAGTACGGCATACCCTTCGCCGCGTCCACGCGCGTCCTCTTCTACAACAAGACCCTCTTCGCCAAGGCGGGCATCAGCTCCCCGCCCACCACCTGGGACGAGCTCGCCGCCGACGCACAGGCGCTCAAGGCGGACGGCGTGAAGTACCCGTACGCGCTGCCGCTCGGTCCCGAGGAGGCGCAGGCGGAGACCATGCAGTGGCTGCTCAGCGGCGGCAGCGGCTACACCGACGACACCGGCACGTACACGATCGCCTCCTCGCAGAACATCGACACCCTGACCTGGCTCAAGGACGAGCTGGTCGGCAAGGGCCTGACCGGCCCGGTGGCCCCCGGCAAGCTGAACCGCGCGACCGCGTTCGCCGCCTTCGCCGACGGCCAGGTCGGCATGCTCAACGGCCACCCCACGCTCATCAAGCAGGCCGAGGAGAAGGGCGTGAAGTTCGGCACGGTCCCGATGCCCGCCCGGGCCGGGCAGAGCACCAGCACCGCGTCCATGGGCGTCGCCGACTGGATGGCGGCCTTCAAGCAGAACGGCCACGCCGAGCAGGTGGGCGACTTCCTCGACTACGTCTACAGCGAGAAGAACGTCCTCGCCTTCTCCCGCGAGTACGGTCTGCTGCCCGTCACCACGTCCGCGTCCCAGACGATGGACGACTCCACGCAGGCCGAGGACAAGCAGCTGCGCCCGTTCCTGGAACAGCTCCCGACCTCCGAGCTCTACCCCGCGGGCAAGACCTCCTGGGCCGCCATCAGCGCCGACATCAAGAAGCAGATCGGTACGGCGGTGAGCCCGGCCGGCAACCCGACCACCATCCTCACCCGGCTCCAGGCGGAGGCCGCGACGGCTGACAGCCGTACGGCGACGACCGGCTGAGCGCTACGGTTCTCGCCATGGACCGGCACGAACTCGGCATGCGCGAGCAGGCCATCCTCGCCCTCGAACGCCGGGGCTTCGCGAGCCCCGGCGCGAAGGAGCGCGCGATCCGTGAGGAACTGGACCTGGCTCCGGTGCGCTACTACCAGCTGCTGAACGCCCTGCTGGACGACGAGCGTGCGCTGGCGCACGACCCGGTCACGGTGAACAGGCTGCGCCGGGTACGGGAGGCGCGCCGCTCGGAACGCTGAGCGTCCTCCAGGGGGCTGTGCGCCCTTCGACCCCTCATCGGTGGACATTGGTCTGCGCGCCTGTGGGGGCTGGTCGCGCCCACGCGGCGGAGCCGCAAACCGACACAGCCCCGCGCCTCTGACGGGGCGCTGTCCTGGCCCCCTCACGGGGCGTTGCTCGGATAGTGTCGGGTGCATGGGAACCCACATCACGGAACCCCTCCCGACGCCCCGCACCTCCGCCGGTCGTGACGGTCTTGCCGCGCTTGTCTCGCAGCCCGGCTCCGCCCTTGTCGGCCTCGACTTCGACGGCACCCTTGCTCCGATCGTCGCCGACCCCGAGCAGGCCCGGGCCCACCCGGACGCCGTACCGGTGCTGGCCGCGCTCGCCCCGAAGGTGGCCGCCGTCGCCGTCATCACCGGCCGCCCGGCCGAGGTGGCCGTCCGCTACGGCGGCTTCGCCGGCGTACCCGGCCTGGAGCACCTCGTCGTCCTCGGCCACTACGGCGCCGAACGCTGGGACGCGGCCACCGGCGAGATCACCGCACCGCCCCCGCACCCCGGCATCGCCGCCGTCCGCGCCGAACTCCCCGCCCTCCTCGACCGTGCCGGTGCCTCGCAGGGCACCTGGATCGAGGAGAAGGGCCGGGCGATCGCGGTCCACACCCGCCGCGCCCCCGACCCCCAGGCCACCTTCGAAACCCTCCGCGCCCCCCTCACCGACCTCGCCACCCAGCACGCCCTGATCGTCGAACCGGGCCGCCTGGTCCTGGAACTACGCCCCCCGGGCATGGACAAGGGGACGGCGCTGCGCGAGTTCGCGAGGCAGACCGGCGCGGGCTCGCTGCTCTACGCGGGCGACGACCTCGGCGACCTCCCGGCCTACGCCGCCGTGGAGAAACTCCGCACGGAAGGCGTCCCCGGCCTCCTGGTGTGCAGCGGCAGCACCGAGGTGACAGACCTCGCAGACCGCGCGGACGTGGTCACGGAGGGCCCGGAGGGAGTCGTACGACTGCTGAGGAGCCTGGCAGCCCTGAGTGCTTCATGACTTGCAGCGCCCCGTACAGCAGCGCCCCGTAAGGGGCGCGGGGCTGTATCCATTTGCGGCTCCGCCGCGTGGGCGCGCCCAGCCCCCACCGTCCCGCAGCCGAACCTCTACCCGGCCTGCCCCTCCAACGCCCCCAACTGCTCAAGAAACCAAGCCGCAGGGGGCAACGCCGTAGCCGCCGCGGCCAGCCGCTTGCACCGCTCCGCCCGCTCCTCCACCGGCACAGCCAGCGCCAGTGCCAACGCGTCGGCCGTCCCCCCGATGTCGTACGGGTTCACGACCACCGCGTCCTCGCCCAGCTCCTCGTACGCCCCCGCCTCCCGCGACAGCACCAGCACGCATCCCTCGTCCGACACCACCGGCATCTCCTTCGCCACCAGGTTCATGCCGTCCCGGATCGGGTTCACCAGCGCCACGTCGGCCAGCCGGTACGCCGCCAGCGACCGGGCGAAGTCGTCCTTCACATGCAGCACCACCGGCGTCCAACCCGCCGTCCCGTACGCGGCGTTGATCTCGTCCGCCACCCGCCGCACCTCGGCCGTGTAGTCCCGGTAGACGGCGAGGTCCTGCCGCGACGGATACGCGAACGCGACATGCACCACCCGCTCCCGCCACTCGGGGTGGTCGTCGAGCAGCTGCCGGTACGCCAGCAGGCCCCGCACGATGTTCTTCGACAGCTCCGTCCGGTCGACGCGGACGATGGTCTTCCGCCGCTCGCCGCCGGCCGCCGCGCCGCCGATCTCCTCGCGCAGCGCCCGCATCCGCTCGTCGACGTCCGGCTCGTGCGCCCGCTTGCGCAGGAAGTCCGCGTCGGCCCCCAGCCCGTGCACCCCGATCCGGGTCTCCCCCGAGGAGGGGATCCCCGGCCCCAGCACCGCATGGCAGCAGGCGACGAACGCGTCCGCCCACCGCCGCGTCAGGAACGCCGCGTGATCGGCGCCCAGGATCCCGCTCAGCAGCTCCGCCGCGATGTCGTCGGGCAGGAGCCGGAAGTAGTCCGGCGGTGCCCAGGGGGTGTGGGAGAAGTGGCCGATGCGCAGGTCCGGGCGCAGGCGGCGCAGCATCCGCGGGGCCAGTGCCAGGTGGTAGTCCTGGATGACCACCACCGCGCCCTGGGCCGCCTCCTCCGCCAGTGCCTCGGCGAAGGCGCGGTTGTAGGCCTGGTACGACGCCCACTGCCGCCGGAACTCCGCGTCGAAGACGGGCTCCAGCGGGGTCTGGTAGAGCATGTGGTGGACGAACCACAGCACCGAGTTCGCGATGCCGTTGTACGCGTCGGAGAACACGTCCGCGTCGATGTCGAGCATCCGGACCTGCTGCCCGCCGGTGTCCCCGGCCGGCAGCCGGCCGCCCTCGGCCCGCCGCACCGCCTCCCGGTCGCCGCCGCTCAGCGCCGCGCACACCCACACCGCGTTCGCGTCCGGCCCGATGGCCGAAAGCCCCGAGACCAGCCCGCCACCGCCCCGTCTGGCGTGCAGGGAACCGTCTTCGCGCAGCTCGTACGAGACCGGGCCGCGGTTCGAGGCGACCAGCACCTCGGCACCGCCGGTGGAAGCCATGGGAGAAGCCATACGCCTGAACCTAGCCCGGCCCGTAAACGCTCAAACGTACGGCCGCGCCCGACGCGCCGCCGTATACGGCCGTACGGCGAAGTCACGCCACGACGTCGGCCATGACGTCACGCCACCCGGCGCTCGGCGTACTCCGTGATCTCCACCATCGGCGGCCGTTCCTCCGTGTCCACGGAGTACGTGCGCGGTTCGAAGCCGTCCTCGCCCCTTTCGAACTGGGTGAGGGAGGGGCGGATCAGGTGGCCGCGGGCCAGCCGCAGCTGGGCGGTGCGGTAGATCGCGGCGGACATCCGGCCGAGGGCCTGGCCGTCCTGGTGGCGGTGTTTGCGGACCCCGACATCGACCTGGGCGAGGGCGTCGAGGCCCACCAGGTGCAGGGCGTCGACCAGCATGCCGAGCTCCACGCCGTAGCCGACCGGGAAGGGGAGCTGTTCCAGCAGGGAGCGCCGGGCCGCGTACTCGCCGCCGAGCGGCTGGACGAAACCGGCCAGCTGCGGCCAGTGCATGTTCAGCAGCGGGCGGGCCATCAGTTCGGTGACCCGGCCGCCCTGTCCGGCGGCGCCGCCGAGCGGACGGTCGTACATCGCCTTGACCAGGTCCACGTCCGGGTCGGTGAGGAGCGGGCCGACGATGCCGGCGACGAAGTCGGAGGAGAACTCCCGCAGGTCGGCGTCGATGAAGCAGACGATGTCCCCGGTGGTGACCAGGAGGGAGCGCCAGAGGACCTCGCCCTTGCCGGGCACGGCGGGGATGCGGGGCAGGATCGCGTCGCGGTGCACGACGCGGGCGCCGGCCGCCGCGGCGACGGCTGCGGTGCGGTCGGTGGAGCCGGAGTCGACGACCACTATCTCGTCGACGAGCGGCACCTGCTGCATGAGGTCGTGGCGGATGATCGCGACGATGTCGCCGACGGTCTCCTCCTCGTTGAGCGCGGGCAGCACGACGCTGACCGTCTGCCCGGAGGACCGTTTGGCGGCCATGACCCGGTGCAGGGGACGATCGGATACGGACCAGGAGCGGGTGGCCAGCCAGCGCTCGACTTCTTCCAGCACGGTCAGCGGCTCCTCACTGTCACGGTCACACGACGAGGTGTGATCCATCTCGCGGTTCGGACGACTCTCTCAACTGTCCTGGCCTTCGGTTACAGTCTTGAACAACGCCGATGACCATCGCATGTCCTGGGGTCACCGGCCGTTGACAACCGCATACAGCTCATCCAGAGGGGCAGAGGGATACGGCCCGATGAAGCCCCGGCAACCCTCCAGTCGGTTCTCGTAGATCGCCGATCAGTGTCGATCGCCCGCGAGGCTCCCGGCTAGGGAAGGTGCCAAATCCGTCTCACGGCGAGATGCGTCGTGAGGAAGATGAGGAGAAAGGGCCTCGCCTCACATGGCTGTGCAGACTGTTGCAAGCACCACGGATTCCACCGTCGACCTCGGCCCCGCCGCTGCCCTCAGCTGCCGCGAGTGCAGTCACCGGGTGCCGCTCGGCCCGGTGTTCGCCTGCGAGGAGTGTTTCGGCCCGCTGGAGATCTCGTACGACTTCTCGGCCTACGACACCGAGGAGCTCCGCAAGCGGATCGAAGCGGGTCCCGCGAACATCTGGCGCTACGCGCCGCTGCTGCCCGTCCCCGCGGACGTGGCGACCAAGCCGAACATCAACCCCGGCTGGACCAAGCTCGTCAAGGCCGACAACCTCGCCCGTGAGCTCGGGGTGACCGGCGGGCTGTACGTGAAGGACGACTCCGGCAACCCGACGCACTCCTTCAAGGACCGCGTCGTCGCCCAGGCCGTCGAGGCCGCCCGTGCCTTCGGCTACACCACCCTCTCCTGCTCCTCCACCGGCAACCTGGCCGGGGCGGTCGGCGCCGCCGCCGCCCGGGCCGGCTTCCGCTCCTGCGTCTTCATCCCGCACGACCTGGAGCAGGGCAAGGTCGTCATGGCCGCGATCTACGGCGGCGAGCTCGTCGGCATCGAGGGCAACTACGACGACGTGAACCGTTTCTGCTCCGAGCTGATCGGCGACTCGGCAGGCGAGGGCTGGGGCTTCGTCAACGTCAACCTGCGGCCGTACTACGCGGAGGGCTCCAAGACCCTGGCGTACGAGATCTGCGAGCAGCTCGGCTGGCAGATCCCGGACCAGCTGGTCATCCCGATCGCGTCCGGCTCGCAGCTCACGAAGATCGACAAGGGGCTGCGGGAGCTGATCAAGCTCGGGCTCGTCGAGGACAAGCCGTACAAGATCTTCGGTGCGCAGGCCGAGGGGTGCTCGCCGGTGTCGGTGGCCTACAAGGAGGGCCACGACGTGGTGCGGCCGCAGAAGCCGAACACCATCGCCAAGTCCCTCGCCATCGGCAACCCGGCCGACGGCCCGTACGTCCTCGACATCGCGCGCCGCACCGGCGGTGCCGTGGAGGACGTCACCGACGAGCAGGTCGTCGACGCCATCAAGCTCCTTGCGCGGACCGAGGGAATCTTCGCGGAAACCGCCGGCGGAGTGACGGTTGGAGTCACCAAAAAGCTCATTGAGAATGGGTTGATTGATCCGGCGAAGTCGGTCGTTGTACTCAACACCGGTGATGGACTGAAGACGCTGGACGCGGTTGCGGGAACCGGACTCACCGCGACCATTCGCCCGAATCTGGAGTCTTTCCGTGAGGCCGGGCTCGCCTGAGTCCCCTGAGAAATAGGGCGTTGCCCAGACCGGAGGTAAAAACGTGAGCGTCACCGTTCGCATCCCCACCATCCTGCGCACCTACACCGGCGGCCAGGCCGAAGTCACCGCCGAAGGCGCCACCCTCGGCGAGGTCATCTCCGACCTGGAGAAGAACCACACCGGGATCTCCGCGCGCGTCCTCGACGACCAGGGCAAGCTGCGCCGTTTCGTGAATGTGTACGTCAACGACGACGACGTGCGGTTCGAGCAGGGCCTGGAGACCGCCACCCCGGACGGGGTCGGTGTCTCCATCATCCCGGCCGTGGCCGGCGGCTGACGTGCTGACCTGCTTGACAGGCTGATCGAATGACCGAACATTACCTTCGGTAACGCCGATCACCGACTGTTCATCGGATTGCCCCCTCCGTGAGAGAAGCGGAGGGGGCAATTCTGTGTGGTTGAGCGCGGTACAGTTGGGGAACACGGTCCCGATCTCCAGGTCGGGGGCCCTGTATTCGATACCGCGAGCCCGACAAGAAGTAGCCAAAGTGTGCGGGTTATATGCGGCTTTTGCGGCCTTTATGGGGCCCGACTTGCCCTGAATTCGGCCGAATTCTTGCTACATTCCGGACCCTTCCCGTCCAGAATTCTCGTCCGATTGACCTGTTGCAGACGGCAGTTGGACAGATACATTCAGCCGCGGTCGACGCGTTCCGGCGCACGCCCCCAACCAATGGGGGGTGAGGTCTGACCCGGATCCGCGAAGTGTGGATCTGTGCAAGGGCCAGTAATAGGGGAGTTAGGCATGGCTCAGGGCACCGTCAAGTGGTTCAACGCGGAGAAGGGGTACGGCTTCATCGCGGTCGACGGTGGTGCGGATGTATTCGTCCACTACAGCGCGATTCAGATGGACGGCTACCGCACCCTGGAAGAGGGTCAGCGGGTCGATTTCGAGATCTCGCAGGGCCAGAAGGGGCCGCAGGCGGACATGGTCCGGCTGGCGACCAGCTGAAGCACGCGCCGACTGTCAGCGACGTTCTTCTGTATTTCTTCGAAGGGCTCGTGCCTCCCGGGGCACGAGCCCTTCGGCATGCCTGGGCACGAGCCCGGGCGGGCCGACTCCGGGGGCCGATCCCCGGGGGCGCTCGCGGCCGCCCGTCACCCGACCGCCGCCCCTCGACGAGCACTCGCTTCGCGAGCGCGCCTTGCACTCTCGATGGGCGAGTGCTAATCATTGGCGTTAGCACTCTGAAGGTGAGAGTGACAAAGAAGGACCGGGTCGGTGAGGCCCGCAGGCCGGGTGGGGCAAGGAACCCACGGGTCGGCGAGCCGTCCGTCGCGGGCGCGGGCGCGGTCCGAAGACTCACCCCCAGTCCTGGAGGGACCACTTCACATGGCCAAGATCATCGCGTTCGACGAGGAGGCGCGGCGCGGCCTTGAGCGCGGTATGAACCAGCTCGCCGACGCCGTCAAGGTCACCCTCGGCCCCAAGGGCCGCAACGTCGTCCTTGAGAAGAAGTGGGGCGCCCCCACGATCACCAACGATGGTGTGTCCATCGCCAAGGAGATCGAGCTGGAGGACCCGTACGAGAAGATCGGCGCCGAGCTGGTCAAGGAAGTCGCCAAGAAGACGGACGACGTCGCCGGTGACGGTACGACCACCGCGACCGTGCTCGCCCAGGCCCTGGTCAAGGAAGGCCTGCGCAACGTCGCGGCCGGCGCCAACCCGATGGCCCTGAAGCGCGGTATCGAGAAGGCCGTCGAGGCTGTCTCCGGTGCCCTGCTTGAGCAGGCGAAGGACGTCGAGACCAAGGAGCAGATCGCCTCCACGGCCTCCATCTCCGCCGCCGACACCCAGATCGGCGAGCTCATCGCCGAGGCCATGGACAAGGTCGGCAAGGAAGGCGTCATCACCGTCGAGGAGTCCCAGACCTTCGGTCTGGAGCTGGAGCTCACCGAGGGTATGCGCTTCGACAAGGGCTACATCTCGGCGTACTTCGCCACCGACATGGAGCGTATGGAGGCGTCCCTCGACGACCCGTACATCCTGATCGCCAACTCCAAGATCGGCTCCGTCAAGGACCTGCTCCCGCTCCTGGAGAAGGTCATGCAGTCGGGCAAGCCGCTGCTGATCATCGCCGAGGACGTCGAGGGCGAGGCCCTGTCGACCCTGGTCGTCAACAAGATCCGCGGCACCTTCAAGTCCGTCGCCGTCAAGGCCCCGGGCTTCGGCGACCGCCGCAAGGCGATGCTGAACGACATCGCCATCCTCACCGGTGGCGAGGTCATCTCCGAGGAGGTCGGTCTCAAGCTGGAGAACACGACCCTCGACCTGCTGGGCCGCGCCCGCAAGGTGGTCATCACCAAGGACGAGACCACCATCGTCGACGGCGCCGGCTCCACCGAGCAGGTCCAGGGCCGGGTCAACCAGATCCGCGCCGAGATCGAGCAGTCCGACTCGGACTACGACCGCGAGAAGCTCCAGGAGCGCCTGGCCAAGCTCGCCGGTGGCGTCGCCGTCATCAAGGCCGGTGCCGCGACCGAGGTGGAGCTCAAGGAGCGCAAGCACCGCATCGAGGACGCGGTGCGCAACGCCAAGGCGGCCGTCGAGGAGGGCATCGTCGCCGGTGGTGGCGTGGCCCTGCTGCAGGCCTCCCAGGTCTTCGAGAAGCTGGAGCTGGAGGGTGACGAGGCGACCGGCGCGCAGGCCGTGAAGCTCGCCCTTGAGGCCCCGCTGAAGCAGATCGCCGTCAACGCCGGCCTTGAGGGCGGCGTCGTGGTGGAGAAGGTCCGCAACCTCACCCCGGGCCACGGCCTGAACGCCGCGACCGGTGAGTACGTCGACCTGATCGCCGAGGGCATCATCGACCCGGCGAAGGTGACCCGCTCTGCCCTGCAGAACGCCGCCTCCATCGCCGCGCTCTTCCTCACCACCGAGGCCGTCATCGCGGACAAGCCGGAGAAGGCCGCCGCGGCCGCTCCGGGCGGCATGCCGGGCGGTGACATGGACTTCTGAGCCTGACGGCTCGGCAGTTCCGACGCGGTATCGAGGGCGGCACTCCTGTTCGGCAGGGGTGCCGCCCTTCGCCGTACCCCGTGTCCCGGGTCACACGGCACGCGCGCGGGGCCGGGAATGCGTACGAGCGGGCAGTTCGTTGTGCAGAGACGTGCGCTCGATGCGTGTGCACATACCGTCCGGTATACGGCCCAGGGCTACGACCTGGGCACCCGAGCTACTCACGAGGAGCCCCCCCACGTGACCGTCACCACGTCACCCGCCTCCCGCGCGGCCGAGATCCTCTCCCGTCCCATCGCCCTGAACGGGCTCACGGTCCCCAACCGGATCGTGATGGCGCCGATGACCCGCCAGTTCAGCCCCGGCGGCGTCCCCGGCGAGGACGTGGTCTCGTACTACTCCCGCCGGGCCGCCGCCGGTGTCGGCCTGATCGTCACCGAGGGGACGTACGTCGGCCACGACTCGGCCGGCTACAGCAGCCGCGTCCCCCGGTTCCACGGCGAGGAGCAGCTGGCGGGCTGGGCGAAGGTCGCCGAGGGCGTGCACGCGGCCGGCGGCACGATCGTCCCGCAGCTGTGGCACATCGGCATGGTCCGCAAGCAGGGCCAGCCGCCGTTCGCGGACGCCCCCGCCGTCGGTCCCTCCGGCATCCGCCTGGACGGCACCGAGGGCGAGGGCAAGGCCATGACCCAGCAGGACCTGGACGACGTCATCCGCGCGTTCGCCGAGGCCGCGGCCGCCGCCGAGCGCATCGGCTTCGACGGCGTCGAACTGCACGGCGCCCACGGCTACCTGCTCGACCAGTTCCTGTGGGCGGGCACCAACCGCCGCACCGACGGGTACGGCGGCGACCCGGTCGCCCGCACCAGGTTCGCGGCGGAGATCGTGGCCGCCGTGCGCGAGGCGGTGTCCCCGGAGTTCCCCGTCATCTTCCGCTACTCGCAGTGGAAGTCCGACAACTACGACGCCCGCCTCGCCGAGACCCCCGAGGAGCTGGAGGCGATCCTCACCCCGCTGGCCGCCGCCGGCGTCGACGTCTTCCACGCCTCCACGCGCCGCTACTGGCTCCCCGAGTTCGAGGGCTCCGACCTGAACCTGGCCGGCTGGACCAAGAAGCTCACCGGCAGGCCCACCATCACCGTCGGCTCCGTCGGCCTCGACGGCGAGTTCCTCAAGGCCTTCACCGGTGAGGGCTCCGCGACCAAGGGCATCGACGACCTCCTCGACAGCCTGGAGCGCGAGGAGTACGACATGGTCGCCGTCGGCCGCGCCCTGCTCCAGGACCCCGAGTGGGCGGCGAAGGTCCTCGCCGGCCGCGCGGACGAGCTGAAGCCGTTCGACGGGGCGGCGCTCAAGACCCTGAGCTGACCCCACCCGTCCGCCCTCGGGTCAGCCGGCGACCAGCCAGAAGAACCCGAGGGCGAACGCGTACGGGACGACGATCAGCAGGGCGGGCCGCAGTGCGCGGGGGCGGGGGCGGTCTGCGCGCGCGAAGGCGTCGTACGCGTATACGACCGCACTGGCGCAGCACCCCGCCGCGAACATCGTCGACAACAGCCCGGACACCCCGCCCCAGCGGCCGACCACGGCGGTCGCGGCCAGTGCGTGCCCGGCGAGGGCGGCACCCGAGGCGATCCAGCAGACCGGATCGTCCCCGGGCCGCCAGGGCGGGCGCCCCCCCGCGCCCCCGCCCGGTGAGCCGGGTGACGAACGCGTACCCCACCGCGGGCAGCCCGGCGAGCATCAGCAGGACGGCCCACATGGCGCCGGTGTCCTCGGAGACGGTCATGATCACCCCACGATGGCCATGACCAGGGCGACCACACCCTGCACGAACAGGGACAGGACGCCGAAGAGCAGGGCCCACCAGCGCGCGACGTCCGCTCCCAGGCCCCGGTACCTCGCCAGGCCCCAGCTCCCGGCCGCGGTCAGGACAGGTATCAGGGCCAGCACGACCTGACCCGCCACGACCAGCGGGACCACGTCGAGCGCCAGCAGCACCCCCAGTCCGGCCCGGACGCCCCGCGCCTCGCGCGTCTCGGGACGTCCGAAGCGCATAGCGCCGTAGACCAGCGAGTGGACGAGGGCGACGAGGGTGCAGATGATGACCAGTCCGGAGGCCTGGTCGCCCAGGGCCGCGAGGAAGTCGCCGTGCACCAGCCCGTCCAGAAGGTGGTCCGACACGGTGAAGGACGACACCCCGAGCGTGATCAGGAGCGACACGCGCAACTGCCTGAGCAGGCCGCTCATCGGCGTTCGCCTGCGGCACGGCTCGCGTACGTCATCACGGCTCGGCTCTCCGGGTCGGCGGCTGACTGGGACATGGGACGCCAGGAACCTGTGAGAGCGCCGTCCTTACTCCTTGCCTGGCCGAAAACCGCCGGCCCAGGTGCGCGCAGTCTATGCGGCGGCCGTGCGCCTCCTGTCGGGCAAACCGGTTCCGGCCTGCCAGAACGCCCCAAGTGGTGAGCAGGTACGACCCACTTGCCGCGCGCACTTCGTTATGGGCTTGTGATGGCCGCGGGCGCCGTCGTCCCGGTGCCGCGCCACGCGGACCTGCCCTTTTTCGGCCACCCGCCCGGAGTGTGCCGACGCGGTGGGCACGGCGGGGCCTTTCTCATTACCTTCGTCGTCATGAGCGACGCCTCCCGCCCGGCCACCCCCGCCGATCTCGACGCCATCGTGTCCACCCTCACCAGCGCCTTCTTCCACGACCCGGTGTGGGGTCCGGTCTTCCCCGACGAGAGCCGGCGGGCCGCGCAGGCGGCGGTGCTGTGGCGGGTCTACGCCACCTCGGCGCTGCGCTATCCGTGGACGTTCGTGACGCCGGGCGCGGAGGCGGTGGCCGTGTGGATCCCGGCGGGCGGCGTCGAGCTGACCGAGGAGGAGGAGCGGGGGCGGTCCGGGCTGATGGAGCGGGTCGCGGGTGCCGGCGTGGCACGTGCGGTCGAGGCGGCCGAGGCGAGCTTCGGGGCCGCCCACCCCGACGAACCCTTCTTCCACCTGACCATCCTCGGCACCCATGCCGACCACCGGGGCAGGGGACTCGGCATGGCCCTCCTGTCCGACACCCTGACCCGTCTCGACGCCGTGGGCGCGGCCGCCTATCTGGAGTCCACCAACCCGGCCAACGACCGCCGGTACGAGAGCGTCGGCTTCACCCCGCTCGCCAAGATCACCATGCCCGGCGGCCAGACCGTGACCAGCATGTGGCGTCCGGCCCGCTGAGCGTCCTTTCCCTGGCCCGTATCCACAACTGCCCTCTAACCTGCGGAAGATGAGGATCCTGCATCTTTCCGACACCCACCTGGACCGCACCGCGGGCCCCAACGGGCGCGGGGTCGACGCCACCGCGTCGCTGCGGCTGCTGCTCGACGAACTCCGCCATCTCGGCGGTCTCGACGCGGTCGTCGTCACCGGCGACCTCGCCGACGACGGCGCCGTGGAGGCGTACACCGCCCTGCGCACCCTGATCGGCGCCTACGCGCGGGACCGGAACATCCCCGTCCTGTGCACCACGGGCAACCACGACGAGCGCGAGGCCTTCGCCAAGGTGCTGGGCAGCGGGCATCTGAACGCCGACGGCACCGACCGCGCCGAACTCTCCTTCGACTCGGCGCAGCGGGCCGCGGTGAGCACGGTCGGCGGCTGGCGCTTCGTCACCCTGGACTCCCTCGTACCGGGAAAGGTGTACGGCCGCTTGGGCGCGCCCCAGCTGGAGTGGCTGCGCGAGGTGCTGCGCACCCCGGCCGAGCAGGGGACGGTCCTCGCCTTCCACCACCCGCCCGTCGCCCTGGACATCTCGGCGACCCAGCAGGTCTTCGGGCTGCGTGACCCCGGTGAGCTGGCGGCGGCGGTCCGGGCCAGTGACGTCCGGGTGATCCTCACCGGGCACTACCACCTCCAGCTCTTCGGCCTGCTGGAGTCGGTGCCGGTGTGGGTGACACCGGGGGTGGTCAACCGGATCGACCTGACCGTGGCGGCCGGGGGCGAGCGGGCGGTGCGCGGGGCGTCGGCCTCGCTGGTGGAGCTGGGCGGGCCGGCGAGCCCGATGTTCCACACCTTCCATGCGCGGGATCCACGGGCGCATGAGACGGTGTACGAGATCGACGAGGCGGAGGCCAGAGCGTTCGTGGCCCGGCACGGCTGACCTGGATTCACCCCAACGGGTGAGGGATGTTCGGCACTCGTGCGAAGCGCCGGACGTTTCATCGGTGACCGGCTGTGAAACCGGCAGCGGTCAGTCGCAGGAAGTGGCAGCAACCAGCCGTCGAAAGCGAGCGATCATGATCACGAACGAGTCCGCCGAGCCGGCGCCCGTGGCCGAGGGCCCCGTCGTGCGCACCACCGCCGGTGCCGTGCGCGGCCTGCGGGAGGACGGCCTGGCGGTCTTCCGCGGCATACCGTTCGCCGATCCCCCGGTGGGAGCGGCCAGGTTCGCGGCGCCCCGCCCGGCCCGGCCCTGGGAGGGCACGCGTGAGGCGTACGCCTTCGGCCCGCCGCCCCCGCAGGACCTGGGCATCCAGGGGTTCACGGGTGCTCTGGAGGCCCCCGAGGGCGACGACTGGCTCACGGTGAACGTGTGGACACCCGACCCTGACCCGGCCGCCCACCGCCCGGTGATGGTGTGGATCTACGGCGGCGCCTACAAACTGGGCCACTCCGGCAGCCCGGGCTACGACGCCCAGCACATCGCACGCGACGGCGACGTGGTCGTGGTCTCCCTCAACTACCGGGTCGGCATGGAGGGTTTCGCCCACATCGAGGGTGCGCCCGCGAACCGGGGCCTGCTGGACCAGGTGGCGGCGCTGGATTGGGTGCGGGAGAACATCGCGGCGTTCGGCGGCGACCCCGACCGGGTCACGGTCTTCGGCGAGTCGGCGGGCGCCGGGTCGGTGGCGTCCCTCCTGGCGATGCCGAGGGCGCGCGGCCTGTTCCGGCGGGCGATCGCCCAGAGCGTCCCGGGCACCTTCTTCTCCGCCGAGCTCGCCGAGGACATCGGCAGGGCCCTCGCGACCGAGGCCGGCCTGCGCCCCACGGCGGCCGACCTGGCGACGACCGACCCGCGCCGGCTGACCGAGGCCGGGCAGGCGCTCGGCGCCAAGATGCCGCAGTACGTGGACCGTTGGGGCCAGATAGCACCGACGGTCACCCCGTTCTCCCCGGTGGTCGACGGCGAGGTGCTCCCCGCCACCCCCTGGCAGGCGCTCGCGTCCGGCGCCGCGCGGGACGTGGACCTCCTCGTCGGTCACAACCGCGACGAGTTCCGGCTCTTCCTGGTCATGAGCGGGATGTACGGCAAGATCACGGAGGAGCAGGCGACCGGCGCCCTGCGCCTGTTCGCACCGGGCGGCGCGGCGGGCGACCGTGCCTACCGAGCCGCCCACCCCGACGCCTCGCCGAGCGACCTGTACGAACGGGTCCAGACCGACTGGCTGTTCGCGATACCGTCCCTGCGCCTGGCGGAGGCGCAGATCGCGGGCGGCGGCCGGGCCCACCTCTACGAACTGACCTGGGGCGCCCCGGGCAACGGCGGCCTCCTCGGCGCCTGCCACGGCCTGGACATCCCGCTCCTCTTCGGCACGTTCGAGGCGGACCTCGCCAACCTCCTCTGGGCGGACACGGGAGTCACCCCCGAGGCCAAGGCCCTCTCCGCCCGCTTCCGCACCGCATGGACGTCCTTCGCGGCGACCGGCGACCCGGGCTGGCCGGCCTACGACACCGAGGGCCGCTCCACCCAGGTCCTGGACACCACACCGACGGTCACGGCGTACCCGGAGGAGACGAGCAGGCGGCTGTGGGAGGGATACGACTTCGCACCGTCACCGCTGCTCGGCTGACGGCCCGGTGATCCGCTTCTCGAACCAGTGATGGGCGTACGGCTCGTCGTTGAACGCGGGGACCTCCTCGAAGCCGAAGGAGTGGTAGAGGTTGATCGCGGAGCTGAGCGTCTTGTTGGTGTCCAGGCGCAGGGTGTCGTAGCCGTGCCGGGCGGCCCGCTCTTCCAGCTCGTTCAGGAACCGGCGGGCGAGGCCGAGCCGCCGGGCCTGAGGGGCGACCCACATGCGCTTGATCTCCGCCGGCGCCCCGGACGGCAGCTTCACGCCCGCACAGCCGACGGGGTCGCCGTGCAGCCGGGCGACCAGGAACAGACCGTGCGGCGGCCGGAGTTCACCGGCGTCGGGCAGCAGGCTGCGCGCGGGATCGAAGCCGGTGTCGAAGCGCTCCTGCAGTTCGGCGAAGTAGGACAGCAGGCAGTGCCGGGCATCGGGGTGGTCGGGGTCGACGACGTCCAGGGTGACCGTGCCGGCGGTCAGCAGCCGGTCGACCTCGGCCATGGCCGCGACCAGCCGGGCACGCTGCGCGGCGTTGAGCGGCTGGAGGAGGGAACCGGCCAGGTCGTCACTGCGGTCGTCGAGCAGGGTGCGCTCCGCCCGCCCCTTCTCCGTCAGCCGCACGGTACGCACCCGCCTGTCCTGCGGGTGCGGCTCCACCGCCACCAGGCCGTCGGCCTCCAGGGAACGCAGCAGTCGGCTGACGTACCCGGAATCGAGTCCGAGCCGTTCGCGCAGCCGCCGTACGTCCTGGCCCTGCTCGCCGATCTCCCAGAGCAGCCGGGCCTCGCCGATCGGCCGGTCGCGGCCCAGGTAGCGGTCGTGGAGCACGCCCACCCGCTCGGTGACGGTGCGGTTGAACCGCCGTACCTGCTCGATCTGCGCCCCATCCATTCTCTGACCTTAGTCAGAGAATGGATGGGGCGCCACCAGCCACTACAGATTGCCCAGGGGCTCGATGTCCACGTGCACCGGAGTGCCCCACACCCGGAGCACCTCGTAGTCGGTGAACTCGTGGACCAGCCGGTAGGCCATCGCCGGCCGGGATCCGCGCCGCTGGGCGGCGAGATACAGCTCGGCCTCCCGACGGTCGCGCCGGGGGGTGCCGCACAGCTCCCACTCCCGGCCGTTCCACGCCTCCGGCAGCCAGCGCTGCTGGGGCTGTGGCCGGTCGGCGCGCACCCCGTACCGGGACATGGACGGCCCGGCGGCCTCTCCCTGCGCGGACGGCCGGGGGCCGCCCCCGTACTCGGACCTCCGCGCCGCCCGCCGCCGCGTCTCGCACAGCAGGCACAGGTCGGGGGCGCTCTCGTCCACGGGGCCCTGCGGATGCTCGGCACACCGGGTGGTGGGCGCGGCCGCGCTGACGCTCTCCTCCAGCAGGTCGAGAGCGCGCCGCAGATCATCCTTGACCTCGTGCAACTTCGCGTCGGGCGTGTCCCCGGTCAGCGCCTCCCCGTGCTCCCCGAGCAGACGAAGGGCCCGGCCGAGGGCGGTGAGCTGGGCGTGGTTCATACGGACCAGCGTGGCATACGGCGCTGACAGCACCGCGGGAGCGCGATCGTACGGAGCCTCCGGAACTCGTTCATGCGTGGTGCTCGCACACCACCGCGTGGATCACGCGCGTGTGCTTCGGCGTATCCGCGACGTCCCGCAGCCTCTGAAGCTCTGCAGGCTCGCTTGTCATGCGGGTGTCCTCTCCCGTCGTTCGTTCATCGCGCCACGGATCTCCGCGACCCGCGAGCGGACCTCGGAAGGTGACAGGAGTGCGTGGTGGCTGCCGGGGGCGCGTTCGCCGCGGCACGCGCCGCAGATGCCGCCCGGCAGCGCCTCCGGGCGGCCCGGCGCCCCGCACTTCGCGCACTCCAGGATCCGCAGCGGCGGGCGGGCAGCGGGCCGCACCGGCTCGGGCGGGAGCTTGTCGGTGAGGCGTCTGCGGAGCAGGGCGGCCGGGTGGTGGACGGGGGAGGGGAGGCCGCTGGTCAGGGCCTGGAGGGCGTACTCGTCGGTGGCGCCGCGGGCGAACCACTCCGTGAGCAGCGGGGCGAGGGCCGCGCAGTCGGCCTGGGAGAGGGAGAGGGCCGGGGCGGTGCGGCCGAGGGCGGCGAGGAGGATGTGGGCGCGGGAGCGGGTGGGGCGGGCCCGGTCGGGGGGCTGCTCCGGTTCCGGTACGGCGCCTCGCGTGAACGCCGCCCACCAGTCATCGTCGCGTGCGGTACGGGACCACCACGATCGGGTGATCCAGCGACAGCTACCGGAGTCGGCGAGGTGTTCCCGGCCCCGCCGCAAGTGCCCAGCCCGCTGGAGGTTGTTGAGGGCGGTGCGGAGGGCGCACTGCCCGTAAGGGAGCTGCTTGGCCAGCGTCTTCACGGAGATGTCGGCGCCGTCGGGGAGCCGGTCGACGTACGCGGCGATGGCGGCTTCGCGGGGCGGGAGGTGGGCGAAGTCATGCGCGGTGCGACGGTGTTGGTCCGGCGCGGACCGCTTTCCGTAGCCGGGGTTGGCCATGGGGTGCGGGGCGGCGTGCGCGGACAGGGGGGCAGCACTAAACTGGCTGACAGCCATGGGATCGCTTGTTCCGATCTTGTTGGTCAAGCCCCCGCAGGTGTTGGTAGCGCCTGACGGGGGCTGTTCTGTTCGTTGTGCGGGCACGCTAGACGATCGCCCGAGGCTCAAGCCGGGTCAGGCGCCGAGGTCCTTGAGGTTTTCGACGAAGGCTGACCATGCCGCCGACCGGAACACGAGCTCCGGGCCGAGGGGGGCGGTCTTGGAGTCGCGGACGGGGATGAGGGTGGGGTGGCCGACAGCTACTTCGAGGCAGTTGTCGCCCCCCTGGCTGTAGCTCGACTTGATCCACATGGCCGTGCTCAGGTCGTGGTTACGGATGTTCCTCATGGGCGTAATCCTCTGCCAGCGCCTCGACCAGGGCAAGGGACTCCTGCTGCGAGAGGGCGGAGGCGGCGAGGAGATCAAACAGGAACCTCAGTTGGGTGACAGTGGCAGGGTCATCCTCCAGCCGCCCCTTGCGCACCGCTTCGAGGTAGGCCAGCGCGGGAGCATCCTCGAACTCCATCAGCTTGAGGGCTCCCGCCATGCCTGCGTGCGCGCCCGCGCTGAGCGGCAGCACCTGCATGATGACCCGGTTCCGGTGGGACAGACCGGCGATGTGACGCAGGGCTTCCGCCATCACCGCCCGGCCGCCGGTCTCCCGGCGCAAGGCCGCCTCGTCGAGCACGGCCCACAACAACGGCCTTGTTGGGTGGTCAAGCAGTCGGGTTCGCTCCAACCGGCCTTCCGTCCACTCCTCGATGACCTCTTCCGGCGCGGTCGGCGCGTAGGCGCGGTTCACGATCCGGGCATACGCGGGCGTCTGAAGCAGCCCAGGGATCAGGAGTGGTGCGTATTCCCTGATCGCCGCGGCTTGAGCCTCGATCTCCGCTACGTCTGCGAAGTGATCCGCGTATTTCGACTTGGCCGCCGCCTTGCAGTTCCGCTTGAAGAAGCCACCGGTCTCCAGGACTTCGTCCAGCAGACGGGCGAGATCCGGCAGCATCCGCCGCGTCCCGGCCTCCAACTGCCCGATGTAGGACCCGCTCACGAACACCAGCTGGCCCAACTCTGCCTGGCTCATCCCTTTCCGCTCCCGGGCATGCCGTAACTCGGCGCCCAGCAAGGCCCGCGGCGATGACGACGGATCCAGATCCTTCGGTCCTGCCATGCGTACGCCCCTGTCCAACAGACGAGGTTGTTGGGATGCCGTATCTGGCCAGGTTAGAGGCGCGGCAGCCACGCTGTGTCGTGAACCGCAAACTCAGCGTGGAGGTAGGAATGGTGCTGCGGACCACCGAAGAGGTCGTGGAGTCGCTGCGGGCGGCCCTGAAGGGCGCCGGTGTCGTACTGCCGTCGCTCTGCGTCGACCCGGTGACCGGTGCGAGCGACGAGCCGTTCGCCCTGGTCGAGCTGGGGCGGTGCAATGTGCGGGTCGCTGAGCGGCTCGCGTCGGTGGTGCGAGGGGAACGGCCCCCCGTCGGGACGTATGTGACGGACGCACGGGACGGGCGGATCGGCGAGGTCAGGGGACATGTCGGCGGGAGGGTGCAGGTGCGGCCGGTGGCCGGGGGCCGGGAATGGGACTGTCCGGCGGGGTCGCTGGAGCCGGCGCCACCGGAGGAGGTGCTGCGGGCACAGGTGCGACGGATCAACGGGGCTCGGCGGCTACCCTGTTGAGGTGAGCGGAGCCGTACCGACGGACGTCAGCGAGCGCGAGCTGTCCCATCCCTGGGAAGGCGTTCTGATCGCTCCGGCGCACGGGAGCGAGATCGGCGTTGTGGTCCTGGCGGGATCCAGCGGGCGCGTCGAGCGGGAGCGGGCGCGCATCCTCGCTCGGCAGGGCTTCGCGGCCTTGGCGATCCGCTGGTTCGGTGGGCCTGGGCAGCCGCCGGGGATTTGTGAAGTTCCCCTGGAGACCTTCACCGCCGCCGTCGACTTCCTCCGGCTGGGCGGAGCGCGGCGCATCGGAGTTCTCGGCGTCTCCAAGGGGGCCGAGGCGGCCCTGTTCACGGCTGTGCTCGACGCGCGCGTGGACGTGGCCGTCGCCCTGTCGCCCACCTCGCGAGTCTGGTGCAATGTCGGCCCGGGCCGCGACGGAGCGCACCACCCGTATCGCTCGTCCTGGACCTGGCGGGACCGGCCGCTGCCTTTTGTCCCGATGGACGATTCCTGGGTTCCCGCGGAGCCGGACAGCGGTCCCGTCGCCATCCGGGGATGGTACGAACTGAGCGAGCGGACCTTCGCTCACTCGATTCCGTCGGCGGAGATCCCCGTGGACACGGCCAGAGCCGATCTCCTGCTGGTGGCAGGCGGCGATGACGCGATGTGGCCGTCACTTCCCTTCGCCGAGCGGCTGGCACAGCGCCGACGGTCGGCCGGGGCGTCCGTGCGTCTGGTCGCTCGCGACGACGCCGGCCACCGGCCACGCCTCCCTGGTGAGAACCCCGCGCCGACGTCCCCGCGCTTCAGGTACGGAGGCACTCCCGAAGCGGACGTGCTCCTCGGCAGGGCGGCATGGCCGCACATCCTCGACGCGCTCGGCGGCGGAAGAGCCGGTACCGAAGACCGCTGAAACCGGCCAACTTCTTGCGTCGGCTCTCCCATCCACCAGGCTTTGTAGACGATTTGTCGGCAACCCATCGGGGTTCACCCTCTACAGCCTTCGGCACGCGGAGGGCGACAGCGCGCGCCTCGACGCCGACATCCCGAAGAACCGCGACCAGATGAACGCGAAGTACCACGTCGCGGACCAGGTCAACCCGGACCGTGCCCGGCACTGGTGGATCCGCCTCGGCACGAAGGACAGCGGCACCTCGCTCACCGTCGCCGCCAACTTCGCCGCCAGGCTGAAGAACCTCGGCGACGACGTCGACATCAAGTACTACTGGGACGCCGGGCACGGCGCCGACGACGACCCCGGTGACTTCATCACCTGGATCGCCGAGGTGACGGGTCACCCGGGCTACCGGCGGCGCTGAAACCGACGTAGGTCGCCAGGAACCCCACGGCGTAACCGGTCAGCAGGCCGCCCGCGTAGATCGCCGCCGCCAGGGCCGGGCCCCTGTTCCCCGTGAGGAGAGGGAACAGGGCCCAGCCCGAGGGACCGATGGCGGTGGCGCCCACCCGGTCGCCGAGCACCGCGAAGAAACCGACGAAGGCGCCGCCCGCCGCGCCGCCCGCGCAGGCGGTCAGGAAGGGGCGGCCCAGCGGGAGCGAGACCCCGTAGATGAGGGGCTCGCCGACGCCGAGCAGGCCCGCCGGGAGCGCCGACCTGATCGTCGTACGCAGTGAGGTGTCGTGGCGGAGGCGGGCGTAGACGGCGAGGGCGGCCCCGACCTGGCCCGCGCCCGCCATGGCCAGGAGGGGGAGCAGGACGGTGTAGCCCTGCTGCTGGATGAGGGTGGTGTGGATGGGGATCAGGGCCTGGTGCAGGCCCAGCATGACGAGGGGGAGGAAGAGGCCGCCGAGGACGAGCCCGGCGAACGGTCCCGTGGTGGCGAGCAGCCAGTTGGCGGCGGTGCCGATGGCGGAGGAGACGCGACCGGCGGCGTACATGAGGCCGTAGAGCGTGGCGAGGCCTGCGACGAGGACGGTCACGGTGGGGGTGAGCAGGACGTCCAGGGCGTCCGGGACGCGGCCCCGGCACCACCGTTCGACGTACGTCGCGAGCAGCGCCGCCGCCAGGGCCCCGAGGACTCCGCCCTGACCGGGTACGAGCGTCACCCCGAAGGCCGTCACCTTCGCGACGCCCGGACAGACGACGATCGCCGCGACCGCGCCCCCGAGGATGGGCGTCCCGCCGAACACCTTCGCCGTGTTGTATCCGACGAACACGCTGATCAGCGCCATGAAGCCGGAGGCGATGGCGGCGAGGGCAGGGGTGAGCCAGGAGAGCCGGCCGGTGTTCACGAGCAGCCCGTTGAGCCCGGCGAGCACCCCGCAGCCGATGAGGGCCGGGATGAGCGGCACGAACACGTCGGCGATGCGGCGCAGGGCGGTCTTGACGGGGGTCGCGTTGCGCCGTGCCCGGGCCGCCCGCAGCTCGACTCCACGAGCGGCGAGCTGCCCGGCCCCGGTGGTGTCCGCGTGCGGGGCCCCGCAGGTTTCCGGCTGCCCGGTCCCGTGGACGGCGGGTTGCCCGGTCCCGCCGGCGGGCGGTTGCCCGGTCCCGTCGACGGCAGCATGCCCGGCGCCACCCATGGCATGCTGCCCGCCGCCACCGATGGGGGGTTGCCCGCCGCCACTGGTGGGGGGTTGTGCGCCGCCACCGACGGGCGGTTGCGCGGCGCCGCCGACGGCCGGGGTCGGCTGTCCGGCGGCGAGCAGTTGTTCGAACTCGGCGGTCACCTGGACCACCGTCCCCGGGCCGAGTACCACCTGGAAGCTGTCGCCGTCGGCCACCACCCCCAGCACACCCGGCACGGCCCGTACCGCCTCCGCGTCCACGAGCGAGCGGTCGTTCACCGTCACCCTGAGCCGGGTCATGCAGTGGGCGGCCAGGGTGACGTTGGCGGGGCCGCCCACCAGGGGCAGCAGCGCGGCGGCGGTGTCGTACGGCGATCTCTGCACTCTCCGAGCGTGCGGGTCAGCCGCCCGTCGTGGCGAGCGCCGCGCGCAGATGGCCGCCGGACTCCTCCAGAAGGCGGGCGGCGGTGGGCCCGTCGACGCCGGCCAGGATCACCAGGACGGCGTTCTTCACCTCGCCGCCGGTGGCGGTGAGGGCCGCCTCGATCTCCGCGTCCCCGGCGCCGGTCGCCAGCGCCACGATCCGCCGCGAACGGGCCCGCAGCTTCTCGTTGGAGGCACGGACGTCGACCATCAGGTTCCCGTAGGTCTTGCCGAGCCGGATCATCGTGATCGTCGACAGCATGTTGAGGACGAGCTTCTGGGCGGTGCCGGCCTTGAGCCGGGTTGAGCCGGTGAGCAGCTCGGGGCCGACGACGACCTCGATACCGTGCTCGGCGGCGGTCGCGAGCGCGCTGCCCGCGTTGCAGGAGAGGCCGACGGTCAGGGCGCCGAGGGCACGGGCGTGCTCGACGGCGCCGACGGCGTAGGGGGTGCGGCCGGAGGCCGAGATCCCGACCACGGTGTCGCAGACGCCGATGCCGAGCGCGTCGAGGTCCGTACGGGCCAGTTCCGCCGAGTCCTCGGCCCCTTCCACGGACGTGACCATGGCCTCCGGCCCGCCCGCGATCATCCCTACGACCTGACCGGGACGGGTGTTGAAGGTGGGCGGACACTCGGACGCGTCCAGCACCCCGAGCCGCCCGGCGGTACCGGCCCCGGTGTAGACCAGCCGGCCACCCTGGGCCATCCGGGCGGCGATGCCGTCGATGGCGGCCGAGATCTGGGGCAGCCGCAGAGCCACGGCGGCGGCCACCCCGGCGTCCTCGCCGTTCATGAGGCGGGCGATGTCGAGCGTGGGGAGCGTGTCGATCTCGGCCAGGTCCGGCCGGAACGCCTCGGTGGTGAGCGCTTCGAGTTCGGTACGGAGAGCACGGTGTTCGGTGGTCATGGGAGAACAGCTCTTTCTGATGCGGTCCGGTGCAACCCCCCAGGGGCGCGGGGCTGTGTGCGATTTGCGGCTACCGCCGCGCGGGCGCGACCAGCCACACTCAGCCCGCGGATTCCCACAACAGTCAGCCATACGGTCTCTCTACCTCGGCACACTCCGGTGCCGATGAGCCAACGCCTCGTACGACGCCGCCAACGCCGGCGCGGCCGCCTCGTACGTCCGCTGCGCCACCCCCACGAACAGGCAGTCCACCACCAGCAACTGACTGGTCCGCGACGACATCGCCGCCGGCCGCAGCTCGCTCTCCCGCGAGGTCGACGTCGTCAGCACATGGTCGGCGTACCGCGTCACCGAGGACCCCGGCCGCCCGGTGATGGCGACGGTCGTGGCCCCCCGCTCGAAGGCCACCCGCAACGGCTCTATGACATCCCCGGTCGCCCCGGAGTGCGTGATCGCTATCGCCACGTCCCCGGCCCGCAACTGCACCGCGTTGGTGACCGCGAGATGCGGATCGCTGTGGGCGTGCGCTATCAGCCCTATCCGCAGCAGCTTCTGCGTGAGGTCCTGGGCGACCAGCCCCGACGCCCCGATGCCGTACACATCGGTCCGCCGCGCCCCGGCGAGCGCGCTGACGGCGGCCCCCAGCTGCACCGTGTCGAGACCGGCCGCCGTGTCCGCGAGGGTCTGCTGCTCGTCGTGGGCGAGTTTCGCGACGACGTCGGCGATCGGGTCGTCGACCGCGATGTCGGTGGTGATCGCGGGCGCCCGCCCCGACTGCTGGTGCGCGGCCAGCCCGGCGAGGGCGAGCCGCAGGTCGCGGTAGCCGGGATAACCGAGCAGCCGGGCGGTGCGGACGACGGTCGCCTCGCTGGTGCCGGTGAGCTCCGCGAGGCCGGTGACCGTGAGGGCCGCGCAGCCGGCGGGATCGCCCGCGACGGCCTCGGCGACGCGCTGCATGGAACGGGTCATGGAGGGCGCGAGGGTCCGCACCTTGGCCGCGAGGGCGGCGGGAGCCGGTGGCGCGGTGCCGCTGCCGGTTCCCTGGCTGCCGAAAATTTCCTTCACGTTCTCGGTCACTCTTGAAAGATATTTTCGGTTCGGTCGTCCGGTCAAGACCGCGCACAATGGGTCCATGGACCCCGTAAGCCCCCTGGAACAGGCGTTGCACGCAGCCCGCGCCCTGGTGCTCGCCGACCTGGTCGCCGGTGAGGTCGCCGAGGCGGACGTGGTCTCGCTGGTGGAGGACTCCGTCGTGCAGCGGCGCTGGTGGGTCCAGCAGTGGCCGGAGGGCGCGGAGTACGTGGCGGGGCTGGTGGCCCAGGACGTCCAGGACGCGCTCCTGGAGCGGTACGGCCGCTGGCCGCTGTGCCCGGTGTGCGGCTCCGGCGACCCGCACGCCCTGGACGTCGAACCGGAACTCGGCCCGGACCCGCACTGGGTGTGCCACAAGGCGGGCGTGAAGGTCGCCTCCGTCGGCTCCCTGGGCGGCTCGCTGGGCGGCGGGATGTCGTCCTCATGAGGGAGCTCTCATGAGGGGGTTCATATGACGGTGTACATCGACCCGCCGAACTGGCCGGGCCACGGCCGGATGTGGTCCCACCTGGTCAGTGATGTGTCGTACGCCGAACTGCACTTGTTCGCCGAGGGGCTGGGTGTGCCCCGCCGCGCCTTCGAGCGCGACCACTACGACCTTCCCTCCCACCGCTACGCGGACGCGGTGCGGGCCGGCGCCGTGGAGGTCAGCAGCCGCGAGGTGGTGCGGCTGCTGCACGGGGCGGGGCTGCGCCGGCGCAAGAGCGACATGCCGAGGTGACGACGCCCGGACGACGGCGTGACGGCCGCTGACGGCGGCTACTTCGCCCGCAGTTCGAAGGCCAGCCCCTCCTCGTCCTCGCTCACCTTGGTGAACCCGGCGCGCGTGACGACCGCCTGGGAGGGGGTGTTGGCCGCCTCTATGGTCGCGAACAGGGACCGTACGTCGTCCCGGGCGGACGCCCAGTCGGCCAGGGCGCGGAGCGCCTCGGTCGCGTAGCCGTTGCCGCGGGCGGCCTCGGTCAGGTCGTAGCCGATCTCCACCCGGCCGTCCTCGTCGGGGACGGAGTGGAAGCCCATGCCGCCGATCGCCCGGCCGTCCTCCCGGCGGACCAGGGCGAAGACGCCGAACTCGGGCCGGTGCACGCCTCCTTCGTACGCCTTCAGCAGGAAGCCCGCCGCGTCCCGGGTGCCCTCGTAGGGGCCGCCGTCGGTCCACTCGAAGCCGCCGTCGCCGCCGAGGCGCAGGTCACGGGCTTCGGCGGGGCGGATGCCGACGAGGTCGAGGCGTTCGGCGGGGATGACGAGGTTGTTGTTCCAGCGCCACTGGGTGACCGGGGCGCGGCCGGGCAGCTCGCCGCGGCCGGTGGCCCAGAGCAGGGTCTGCCAGGGCGTCGGACCGGGCTGGACGTGCGGGAAGAGGTGGGCGAGGACGGACTCGGCGAGTTCCTCGGCGGGCTGGTAGGGGAGCCCCAGTCCCTGCGTCATGTCATGGGTGTGGAGCAGTACTTCGGCGATGCCCATGCCGGCGAAGCCCACGCGGTCGGCGCTGCGGAAGGGGTACGGGTGGAAGGCGCGGACGTGCCGGGAGGTGGTGCGGACGGTGGCGGCGAGCAGGGCGCCGGTCGTCTCGATCACGTGCAGCAGGCCGGAGTTGTCGGTGCCGTCGTCCAGCCTGAGCTCGAAGGGCACGTACGCGTCCTGGGCGCGACCGGCCAGGTTGGCGGCGTACGCCACGAGGTCGTCGGCGACGTGGACCGCCGTCTCGTGGCAGTTCCAGTCCAGCCCGCCCGCCCGCACCTCCGTCCAGTCCCGTGCCACCGCCGGTCGCAGCGCCGCGACACAGCCGGCGACGGCCTCCGTTATCCGATCCCCGCCCAGTTCACGCATGAGCCGCACCCTAGGACGCCGGCTCCTCGGCGGTCGACAGCATTTCCAGCTCGCCGGTGAGGTTGTGGCGGGCGGTCGGCTCCCACTCCGTCCGGCCGTACGGCGTTCTGAACAGCTGGGGCAGGTCGAGGAGTTGGCGCAGGACCGCGGAACGGCCCGCGCGGAAGGCGTCGTTCGGGACGAAGTGGTACTCCTCGCGTACTTCGACGGTGTAGGCGGCGTACGCGGCGGGCGGAGCGGCGAGGATCGCGAGGTCGGCGTCGCACAGGACCTCGCCGTTGCGGTCGCCGGGGGCCGGGTCGTGGGTGACGGTGAGCCGGACCAGGCGGGCGACCTCGGCGGTCTGCCGTGCCGGGAGCCCGGCCTCGGGGAGAGCGCGTTCGGCGAGGCGGGCCGAGCGCTCCTCGTTCTCCGACCGGTCCGGCGCGTACACCGCGTCGTGGAACCAGGCGGCGAGCCGGACCAGGTCCGGGTCGTCCGCGTACTTCTCCAGTACGTCGACGTGGTCGAGGACCGCCGTCAGATGGGCGAGCGTGTGGTACCGGCGCTGGGGCTCCTGCCAGCGGCGGAGCAGTTCGTCGGCGTACCGGTGCGGGGAGGGCGCGCAGGAGTCGTCGTCCCGCGACCTGAGGAGGGCGGTCAGCCAGCGGGAGCGCAGGGCGTCGAGATCGGCCATGCGCCCATTCTCCCGCGCCCCACTGACATCCCCCTAGCGTGGGACGCATGACTTCTGCTGTGAACGACGTACGCGACCCCCTGCTGCCCGGACGTCTCCTCACCATCGAGCGCGACGCGCTGCTCCCGCTCCTCCGGTCGCGGCCGGACCCGGACTTCGCGCTGCCTGCCGCCGCCTGCCCGGGGTGGACGGTGCGTGATGTGCTCGCGCACTGTTCGTCCGCGCTGATCCGGGTGGTGGAGAGCCGCTTCGAGCGGGGGGTGTTCTCGCCCGAGTCGAACGACCGGGACATCGCCGAGCGCGCCGACTGGACGAACGCCCGGGTCCTCGACGAGCTGGAGCGCGGGATGACCGAGGCCGGGGACGTGATCGCGGGGCGGGCGGACGGGGCCCTGGACCCGGTCGCCCTGGGCGAGTGGGTGCATGCCGGTGACGTCCGCGACACCCTCGGGGAACCCGGCGCCTACACGGGCGCGGGCCTGCCCGACGCGCTCTCCCTGCTGGCCCGGGTGACCCGGGTGCGGGGGCATCTGCGGCTCCACGCCGACCTGGACGACGTGGACGAGCCGCTGCAACTGGGCGAGCCGAGCGGCACCCGGACCCCGGCCCGTTTCATGGGGGACGCGGCGACGCTCGTACGGCTGTACACCGGGCGGTCGGTGGACGGGGCGTCGTACGAGCTGATGGGGGCGGAGGCGGCGGAGCTGAACCTCTACGGCTGAATGCGGCCGGTGTGGGACGGGGCGGTCTCGCGGCCGTTCCCGTTCCCCGCGTACCCTGGATTGGACTAGACCTCCGGACTAGACCTCTTGTGGTCGGCCGCGGGGGTCGGTCGCATGGGTACACGGGGAACACCACGGAAGGGGCCCTATGAGCACGCGTGCAGTCCTGGAGGTGATCGCCCTCGACGCCGAGGACGCGGTCGCCGCCCAGGCCGGAGGCGCGGACCGCCTCGAACTGGTCACCGACATGGCGGCCGACGGGCTGACCCCGCCGCCCCGGACCTTCACCGCGGTCCGGGCCGCCGTCGACATCGACCTGCGCGTGATGCTGCGGCTGGCGGACGGGTTCGCGGCGGGCGACGCCGACCGCCTGGTGGAGGTGGCCGGGGAGCTGCGGGCGGCCGGGGCCGACCAGTTCGTGCTCGGGTTCCTGGACGCGGACGGCGGGGTGGACCTGGACGCGGTGGAGCGGGTGGTGGCCGGGCTGGACGGCTGCCGCTGGACCTTCCACCGGGCCATCGACAGGGCCGCGGACCGGGACGCCCTCCGCAAGCAGCTCGCCGACCTGACGGGCCTCGACACCTACCTCACCGCGGGCGCGGCGGAGGGTGTGGACGAGGGCCTGCCCAGGCTGCTGACCGAGGCGGGGCGGCGGGGAGAGCCGGGGTACGAGCAGACGCTCCTGGTGGGCGGAGGCCTGCGCCTCGATCACGTCCCCGAGCTGCGAGCGGCAGGCATCGACGCCTTCCACATCGGCGGCGCGGCCCGGCCCGGTGGCTGGGACGGGCCGGTGTCGGCGGCAGCGGTACGGGAGTGGCGCCACGTGCTGGACCGACCGTCAGTGGTCCCACCCGGGGGCGCGGGGAACTGCGCGACAAGCCCCCACGCACCCGCACGCGGCGACGATCCCCGCGTGGCACCCCACTAGCCCCCGACCGCTCGGACCAGCTGCGCCGGCAACGGGGCCGCGTGGGTCACGATCAGGCCGGACACGGCCCGGGTGAGGGCCACGTACAGACGGCGCAGGCCGGTGCGTTCGTCCGGTTCGCCGTCGACCACGGCGCGGGGCTCGTCCAGGACCACGTAGTCGTACTCCAGGCCCTTGGCCAGGGACGCCGGGACCAGGGTGAGGCGGGTCTCGGCCGTGGTCTCCTCGCCGGGGGCCAGGTGGCCGATGCCCGCCGCCGTCAGCGCCGCCGCGAGCGCGGGCACGCGCGCGTCCGCCGCGATCAGGCCCGTCGACCCCTCGTTGCGGAGCAACTCCTCGCACGCGGCGACCACTTCGGCGGTGTCCGTGATGGGGCGCAGGGCGAAGAAACCGGGGTTCTCACGGACCGAGGCGACCGGCGTGAGGCCGGGGGCGATGTGCGGGAGGAGCCGGGAGGCGTAGGTGATGACGTCCGTCGGGACGCGGAAACCCGCCGTCAGTTCCTCGATGACGCCGTCCGGCTTGCCGAGGTGGGACAGGGCCTCGGCCCAGCTCCGCGTCGCCCAGGGCGTGGTGCCCTGCGCCAGGTCGCCGAGGACGGTCGCCGAACCGGTGGTGCACCGGCGGCCGACCGCGCGGTACTGCATGGGGGAGAGGTCCTGTGCCTCGTCGAGGACGACATGGCCGAGCGAGTGCGTGCGCTGGACGAGATCCGTCGTCTCGTCGATCAGCACGGCGTCCGCGGCCGACCACTTCGCCGCCTTGACGCTGCGCACCGGCTTCGTCCACACGATCGCCTTCTGCTCGTCCTCGTCGAGGATCCCGGCGGCGTGCTCCGCGAGGTAGTCCGCGTCCGTGAGCAGGCGCAGGACGAGTTTCGCCGGATCGACCGGCGGCCAGATCTGCTTGACGGCCGCCTTCACCGCCGCGTTGCGGGCCACCGAGTCCTGCACGCGGTCGTCGGGCGCCTCTCCCGACCGCTCCATCTGGACCAGCACGACATGCGCGATGCGCTGCGGCAGGGCCTCCCGAGCCGCGCCGTACCGGATGCCCCGGTCCAGCAACTCCCGGACGATGTCCTCCAGTTCGTACGCCGGGACGCGCCACCGGCGGGAGCCGCGCACGACCACGACCGGTTCGGTGGGCAGGGTGACGTGCGCGTATACGGCCCTGCGCAGGACCTCCGCCATCCGGGCGTCGCCCTTGATGATCGCGGCGGGAGCGTCGTCGGCCCCCTTCAGATCGACGTGGGCCACCAGGTCGTCCACCGTCGCCTGCTGCACGGCCAGCTCACCGAGCGCGGGCAGCACCTGCTCGATGTAGTGCAGGAAGGAGCGGTTCGGCCCGATGACCAGGGTGCCGGTGCGGGCGAGCCGCTCCCGGTGGGCGTAGAGGAGGTAGGCGACCCGGTGCAGGCCGACGGCCGTCTTCCCGGTGCCCGGGCCCCCCTGCACGCACACCGTCCCGCCGAGCCCGCTGCGCACGATCTCGTCCTGCTCGGGCTGGATGGTCGCCACGATGTCCCGCATCGGGCCGACGCGCGGGCGCTCGATCTCCTGCTGGAGCAGCTTGCTGGTGCGCACCGCCTCGGCCGGGTCGGAGAGGTGCTCGTCCTCGTACGCCGTGATCTCGCCGCGCGTGTACCCGAAGCGGCGGCGCAGCGCGATGTCCATCGGGTCCTTCTTGGACGCCCGGTAGAACGGCTGCGAGACCGGCGCCCGCCAGTCGATGACCATCGGGTCGCCGTCGTGGTCGTGCACGTGCCGGCGCCCGATGTAGAAGCGCTCCCCTTCCGCGCCCTCGGCCTGTTCGGCGCCAGGGGAGTGCAGGTAGTCGAGGCGGCCGAAGAACAGCGGGGTGTCGCTGAGGTCGGCCAGCGCCTTGATGCGCTCCTCCATCTGGCGGGCGAGGACCTCGGCGTTGACCCAGTTCGCGGTGACGTCGCGGATGTCCAGCGACTCGACGTCCTCACGCATGGCGCGCAGGGCGGCGCGGGACTCGGCGAGGTGGGAGCGTTCGCGGGAGAGCGGGTCGTGGGTGGGCGTGGACAAGGGGGTGCCTCCGAAGGCCTGCGAGTCGATGGCGCTCAGGTGTGGATGGCGCACAGATGGCGATCAGCCGACCGGTTTCCGTCCGGCCGACGGCACTCCGGGGGGCGGAGGCGGGCAAGAGCGGAGATTCTAGTGAGGTGGGGGCGAGGGAGGCCAATGGATTTTCCTGCGGCCGGTCGTCCCTTCCGGGGAGCGGCCGCGCCCCTGAACGCCGGTAGTCCCCTAGGGGGAGCGTCACCCGGAGGGTGGGGCGGGGGTACGGGGCGGGGTCCACCGAAGGGTGGACCGGAGATTGCCGAAAACTGGGCCCGTGGACCGATGCCCTGCTTGTGCCCGAAGTTCCACCATTGAGGCATGAGCGCAGCAACCATCCACCCAGCCCCCAGCCGTCCCCCGGGCGCCACCGCCCTCGACGGAGTCCCGCACACCCACCACCGCCTGGGCGACGCCCTGCGCGCCGTCAAGGTCTTCGTCAGCGCGGCGTTCAGTGTCGCCGTCCTCGGTGAGTACGGCGAGGAAGCGGGCATACGCCGCAAGTAACGGCATAGGGTCGCCGTCGTGCCGAACCGGACGGTGACGTCACCCTCTGCCTCCCCCGCCACCCCGTTCCTCTTCCTGTCCCTCTCCTTACTGACGGTCTCCCTCTGCACCTTCGCAGCCCTCTGCGTCCTGCTGCACGCCCCGATGGCCGACCTGCTGGTCTACCGGGCGGAGGGCGAAGCCGTGGTCCATGGCGGTGATCTGTACGGCTTCACGGTCACCGAGTGGCGGCTGCCGGCGACGTATCCGCCCTTCGCGGCGGTCCTGTTCGTCGCGACGACCTGGCTCCCCGTCCCGGCCCTGAAGGTGGCGTTCCTCGCGGGCAACGCGCTCCTGCTCGCCTGGCTCGTCACCCTCTCCGCCCGCCTGGCCGGCCGCCCGGCACCCCTTCCGCTGCTGTGCGCGGCCACCGGGCTCACCCTCTGGCTGGAGCCGGTCTTCCAGACCCTGCTCTTCGGCCAGGTCAACCTCGCGATCGCCTGCCTGGTCCTGTGGGACCTGACCCGGCCGCCCGGCGCCCGCGCCAGGGGTCTCGCCCTGGGCATCGCGGCGGGCGTCAAACTCACTCCGGCGATCTTCATCGCCTACCTGTTCCTCACCGCCCGCAGAAAGGAGGCGGCCACCGCGACGGCGTCCTTCGCGGGCACCGCCCTGCTCGGCGCCCTGCTCCTCCCCGCGGACACCGTGGACTTCTGGACCCGGCGCCTGTTCGAGACCGGCCGGGTCGGCAAGGGCTGGATCATCGACAACCAGTCGCTCCAGGGCCTGATCGCCAGAGCGACGGGCACCGCGGCACCGGGCCTGGCCTGGACCCTCCCGGCGGCCGCGGTCGCGGTGACGGGCCTGTGGCTGGCGACGCACCGGCGTGACGCGACCGGCGACCGCGCCGCCGCCCGCGACCGCTGGGGCATCCTGCTCACCGCGGTCACGGCCCTGCTGGTCTGCCCGATCAGCTGGTCCCACCACTGGGTGTGGTGCGTCCCGCTGCTGGCGGTCCTGCTGGCGGAGGGCCGGACGCTCCTCGCGGCCACGGCCGCACTCGTGTTCACGGCGCGCACGATGTGGCTGCTGCCCCACGAGGGCGACCGCGACCTGCACCTGCCGTGGTGGCAGCAGCCGCTCGCCTCGCCGTACCCGCTCCTGGGGCTGGCGCTGCTGGCGGGCGCCGCGACCGCCCTGCGAAGGCACGGCGCCGCCCCGCCGGACGGGACCGGCGCCGCCCCGCCGGACGGGTCTCAGCTCTCCGCGAGGAGCTCGTCCGCGTCCATGATCCGGTAGGCGTACCCCTGCTCCGCCAGGAAGCGCTGGCGGTGGGCGGCGAAGTCCTGGTCGATGGTGTCGCGGGCGACCACGGAGTAGAAGTGGGCCTGGTGACCGTCGGCCTTCGGGCGCAGGACGCGGCCGAGGCGCTGGGCCTCCTCCTGGCGGGAGCCGAAGGTGCCCGACACCTGGATGGCGACCGTCGCCTCCGGCAGGTCGATGGAGAAGTTGGCGACCTTCGAGACGACCAGCACGCTGATCTCGCCCTCACGGAAGGCGTCGAAGAGCTTCTCGCGCTGGGCGTTGGAGGTCTCGCCCTTGATGACGGGGGCGTTCAGGTGCTCGCCCAGCTCGTCGAGCTGGTCGATGTACTGGCCGATGACGAGGATCTGCTGCCCGGCGAAGCGCTTCACGATCGCCTCCGTGACCTTCCGCTTGGTCGCGGTGGTCGCACAGAAGCGGTACTTCTCCTCGGTCTCGGCGGTGGCATAGGCCAGCCGCTCCGAGTCCGTCAGGTTCACCCGCACCTCCACACAGTCGGCGGGTGCGATGTAGCCCTGCGCCTCGATCTCCTTCCACGGAGCGTCGAACCGCTTGGGCCCGATGAGGGAGAACACGTCCGATTCCCGGCCGTCCTCGCGCACGAGGGTGGCCGTCAGTCCCAGCCGCCTGCGCGCCTGCAGATCGGCGGTGAACTTGAAGACAGGAGCCGGCAGCAGATGGACCTCGTCGTAGACGATCAGCCCCCAGTCGCGGGAGTCGAAGAGTTCGAGGTGCGGGTAGACGCCCTTCCGCCTGGTCGTGAGGACCTGGTACGTGGCGATCGTGACGGGCCGGATCTCCTTGCGCGTCCCGCTGTACTCCCCGATCTCGTCCTCGGTGAGACTCGTCCGCTTCACCAGCTCGTGCTTCCACTGCCGGGCCGAGACGGTGTTGGTCACCAGGATCAGCGTGGTCGACTTGGCCTGCGCCATGGACCCGGCCCCGACCAGGGTCTTCCCGGCCCCGCAGGGCAGGACGACGACCCCGCTCCCGCCGTGCCAGAAGTTCTCCACGGCCTGCTTCTGGTACGGCCGCAGCGCCCAGCCGTCCTCGGCGAGCTCGATCGGGTGGGCCTCCCCGTCCACGTACCCGGCGAGGTCCTCGGCGGGCCAGCCCAGCTTCAGCAGGGTCTGCTTGATCTGCCCGCGCTCGGAGGGGTGCACGGCGACGGTGTCGGGGTCGATCCGGGCGCCGATCAGCGGGATGATCCGCTTGGAGCGCAGGATCTCCTCAAGGACCGGCCGGTCGGTGGTGGTGAGCACCAGCCCGTGCGCCGGGTGCTTGCTGAGCGTCAGCCGGCCGTACCGGTCCATCGTCTCGGCGATGTCGACCAGCAGCGCGTGCGGCACCGGATAGCGGCTGTACTCGACCAGCGCGTCCACGACCTGCTCGGCGTCGTGCCCGGCCGCCCGCGCGTTCCACAGCCCCAGCGGAGTCACCCGGTAGGTGTGGATGTGCTCCGGTGCCCGCTCCAGCTCGGCGAAGGGCGCGATCGCCCGACGGCAGTCGTCGGCCCGCTCGTGGTCGACTTCCAGGAGCAGCGTCTTGTCGGACTGGACGATCAGCGGACCATTCACGCGCGGCACCTCTCCCTTCGGCTCGTGCGGCCATCGCCATGGCGGCCATCGTCACGGGCCAAAGTTCCAGTGTGCCTCATGCGCGAGCGATCACCTTCGCTGCTGGACGGAACGTGCACCACCTGTGCCCGGTTTCTGGGAGCACCTGATCGCCCGATGCAACCTTGGGTCCGTTTCGGGTGTCATGTCCGAGGGAGCCGCGTATGAGCGTGGCTCGGTGGGGAGGTTCGGGTGACGTCCGTACGCATCTGGGGACCCGGCGCGGGGGCCGTGGTGGTGCTGGTGGCGGCCGGGGTGTGGGCGCGCGGGTCGAGCGCCGTGGACGCCGGGCTGTGGGCGCAGGTGCGTCCCGCGATCGAGGCACGGCTGGTGGCGCAGTCCGCCGGGACCGGGGCCGGGGAGAGCGAGCCCCAGCTCAGGTCACGGTGGTTCTGCCGGGCGGAGGCGCTGGACCTGGAGGAGAGCGGGGACCGGGTGCGGGCCGGCGTCAACACCCTGTGCGAGGAGTACGGCGAGCACGCGGGCGCCCTGGTGCTGTGCGGCGGCTCGCAGACACCCCAGGTGATGCGGCTGGAGCGGGATCCGGCGAACGGCGGCTTCCGGGTCGTCTCCGCGCAGCAGCCGCCGGACGGCGAGGGCTACGGCGAGTGGGAGGGGAACCACTTCAGCCGCTCTGCGGTGTCCCGCCTCGACGGGGAGATGTCCTCCGCGGGACTGCGGACCGCGGCCCGCACCCACTTCGGCCTGCCCGCCGATGCGCCGGTACGGGACTGCTGAGAGGGCCGGTGGAAGACCGGCCCCCTCAGCGACGGCACCGCCTCAGCTCGGAGGTTCGACGGCGAAGGTGCCCGGTGCGGGGTTCTTCTCGGCCATCGCCTCGCCCGGGGCGGCCAGTCTGGCCCGGACGCGCAGGACGGACCCCGCCGCCACGTCCGCCAGGAGCGGGCTGGGCACGGCGAGCAGCAGGCGCTGTCCGACGTTGCCCGACAACAGGTCGGCGTATCCGGTCACCGGCTCGGCGCCGACCACGTCCACCTCCGCGAGGTCCCAGCCCGCCAGCCGCGGATGGGGCCCGGTCCTGACCAGCCGCGCGGTCAGATCCGTGCGGTTCTCGACCACCTGCACCATGCCGGCGGTCACCGCTGGGGCGGACCCTCGTGGCGGTGCCCGCGGTACCCGTCGCCGGCCTTGAGGAGCGGCTCCGGAGCGGGCGCCGTACTCCGCTGGTCGTGCCGCGCGGTCTGCTCCAGGTACGCCTCGGCGCCGGCCCAGGGCACGACGGCCTGCTCCAGGGCGGCGAGCCGGTCCTGGAGGTCATGGATCGTCCGGACCAGGCCGGGCGTCTCCGCCTCCCGCTTGGCCGAGGCCAGGGCAGGGGCGGGCGCGCGCACGCCGGCCGCGGACGAGAGCGACACCGTGGCGGTCATCGTGGCGGCGGGTGCCGAGATCTCCGTGACGGACACACCGGTCGGAGTGCCGGCGTAGGACTGGGAACTGGGCCTGCTCGACGGAGTGAACGAGCTGTTGCCCGTGCTCCCGGGGTAGGTGTCGCCGGCGTCGCCGCGGTTCTTCGCCGACTCCAGGTCCTGCCGGTCGTCCGCCTGGACCAGGCCCACCATGTAGTGGTTCTCGTTCGTGTTGTCGGGCTGGCTCATGTCGACGTGCCAGATGTTCAGGCCCGGGGCGGGCAGTGAGGCGTCGTACCCCGATTGCTGGCGGTTCTCCAGCAGGAAGTACTCCCTGCCGGGCCGGCCGTCGGTCCACAGCCGGTACGCCTCGAAGCCGTGCTTGATGTCGGGGATGGACAGTTTCCCGTTGACCGTGATGTCGACGGCCTTGGCCCAGCCCTGCTGGACCTTGCACCAAGCCGAGGGATGCGTCGGTATGTCACCGCCGCCGCCCCACGAACCGGCGCCCATCAGGCACCAGTTGCCGACGCCCTCCGACGAGCCGTCGACGTCGTACAGGTCGGGGAAGCCGAACAGCAGGTGGCCCAGCTCGTGGGCGCAGACCCCGATCTTGGCGTCCTCGGGAATGGTGAGGTAGCCGTAGATCTGGGCGCCGTCGGCGGGGTAGGCGTTCGGCAGGACGAACTTGTGCGACCAGATGTCCCCCCGGTGACCGGTGGCCTCGCCGCCGGGACCGGCGTGCACGACGATGAAGGCGTCCACGAAGCCGTTGCCGTCGTTGTCGTACGGGGCGTAGTTGACGAGGGGGTCGGCTCCGACGGCGGCGTCCCGGGCCAGGATCTGCGCGCGGGCCTCCCCGCTCGGGCGGCCGATGCCGAAGTTGTCGTTGGCGTACCAGGAGAGCTTCTGCGGCATCCGGACCGGGCCGATGACCTCGCCGACGATGTCCACCAGGCCGTGCGTCACCTCGCGGTAGTAGTCCCGGACGCTGCCGTGCGGGAGTTCACCGACGGAGAAGAACAGCTTCTCGAAGTGCTCGTTGTCCGCGGTCATCGGCTTGTCCGCGAAGTCGGCCAGGACGACGACGACCCGTATCGCGCCGGTCAGCGGGGTACGGGCGGCGGACGCGGCGCGGATGGCTTCGAGCGAGGTTCCCGGGGCGAACGCCTCGGGCGGCATATGGACGGCGTCGCCGTAGCCGAACTTGCGGGGGTTGCCACCGAGCCGGAAGAGACCCGCCACGTCCGATTCGCCGCGGACCCGCTCCAGTTCCTGGAGCATCCTGTCGCGAAGCTCAGGGCTGGGTGCGATGGCGCAGAACTCCGACCAGACCGCGACCGAGGAAGGCCGTGAAGTGCAAGCGTCAACCATGCCAAATCCTCCCACAGGGGGGTTTATTGGTTGTTTCTACGCCAGTGACGCACGCATGTACGACGCCTGCAAGACGATCACCCTGCCCGCTACTCGTCCGCGAGTTCGGCCACGCCGGTCACGCGGTGCAGGGGATAGGTGCGGACCTCGTCGGCCGTGTGGTCGTACGCCGTGACGAAGCCGCCCTCGACGCGGATCGGGGCGATGACCCGCTGGGTGGCGGTGCCCTCGGCGTTGACGTAGCCGATCCAGACGGTGTCGCCGGTGAGGACGGCGGCCTGCATGGTGGCGAGGGTCTCGGCGGGGCTGGTGCGGGGGAGTTCGCCGCCCTTGACGGGGGTGCCGGTGGACTTGCGCGGGGTGGTGGCGGCGAGGTCGCCGGCGCGGATCGCGCGGATCGCCGCCGCCAGGAGGGTGGAGTCCGGTGACGGCGGGCCGTCCGGGACCGGCTCGGGGGCCGTGCGCGGCGGGGTGCGGTGGGCGTGGGCGCGGGTGATCAGGACATCGCCCTCGGCGGACTCGGCGGCGGGCGCGAAGCCCATCGCACGCAGGCCTTCCAGGAGGGCGGCCGGGTCGGCCTGAGTGGCGAGCACCGTAGGGGCCAGCCGGCGCAGGCGCAGACCCGACGCCCGCTTGTCGGCCATGATCTCGTTCAGGACGGTGTCGTCGTCGCAGCGGACGTATGCCGAGGCCGCGCCCACCCGCAGATGGCCGTGCCTGCGGGCCACGTCGTCGATCAGGTAGCTGAGCGGCTGCGGGACCGGGGTGCGTGAGTGGCCGACGAGGAAGGCGTGCAGGTCGGCGGCGGTCTGACCGGCGTCCAGGGCGCGGCGGACGGAGGCGGGCGTGAAGCGGTAGACCGTGGCGCCGCCCTTGGACTCGACGTCGGCGAGGACGCCCAGCGCGTCGGCGAGCGGGCGGCGCAGCGGGCCCGGGGCGACCGCCGTCAGGTCGGCCTGGAGCAGCACGTGGTCGAGGGGCTCGGGGAGGAGCGGGGCGAGCAGCCGGCCGGCGGCCGCGGCGGCGACGGCCTGTTCGGGCGGCGACAGGGGAGCAGGAGTGGGGGCGGGGGCGGGATGGTGGTGGTGCACGGGGAGCTTGTCGCCGGGGCCGGCGGACTCGGCCGCGGCGGGGGACGCGGGCGCGGGCGGTGCGCCGAGAAGCGCGCGGCCGTGGGCCGACAGCGCGCCGCGTCCCGTCACGCCCAGCAGCTCGGCCTCCGACAGGGTCCAGCGGGCCAGCCGGCCGCGCAGGTCGTCCTGCTGCTGGGGACCGCGCAGCGGGCGTTCCCAGCGCAGCCGGGCCAGCACCGAGTCGGCGGCCGGGGCGGTGCCCTCCGGGAGCCCGGCGAGCAGGGTCAGCACCCGGTGCCGTACCTCGGGCGCGGCGGAGCGGTCCAAGCCGGGGCCGAGCGCCGACAGGGCGCGTTCCTTGGCGTCCCGGCCGCCGACCAGGCCGGCGGTGCGGGTCGCGGTCAGCCAGGCCTCCGCCAGCTGGGCCCAGCGCTCGGCGGGCGGGCGGTCCAGCCACTCGTCGTAGGCGGGGGTGGCCGCGTAGCGTTCGTCGGCCTCGCCGTCGGAGGCGAGCAGCCCGGCCGCGTACGCCAGCTCGACCCAGAACGCGGCGATCGGCTCGGACACGTCCAGGGCGACGGCCGTCCGCTTGAGGTCCCGGACGCTGAGACCGCCGGCCCGCAGCACCGCAGGACCGCCCTCGTCCCAGTCCTTCAGCAGCTCCTCGACGGTCGCGAGGGCGGTGTACGCCTGCCCGGCCGCGGTCGCGTCCACAACCTGTGGACGGTGCGCGGCGGCCGGCTCGACGGCGGGCGGCGCGGGCTGCGGTTCGCGGTGCGCCCGGCCCTCGCGCAGATGCAGGGCGACCTCGCGGGGCAGGACCACGGTGCCGGGCGCGGTCGGCAGCAGCAGCCCGCGGTCCAGGAGCCAGCGCAGGTGAGCGGCCGGTTCGGGGGTGATCTGGCCGTACGGCGGCCCCCAGAGCAGCCGGGTGAGGACCTCGCGGGACTCGGCGGGCGCGGCGGCGAGCAGCTTCGCCATCTTCCTCCGGTGGCCGAACAGCTTGGTGAGCGCGTCCACCGCGGACACCGAGTCGTGCGTCGAGGGCAGTCCGGCGGTGGCCACGATCTCCTGGATCCGGCCCGGCGACATCCCCGAGGTGGCCTCCCGCACGGTCGGGCCCAGCCCGGTCGGCGACGGGTGCTGCGGGGACGGGGCGAGCACCTCGCGCGCGGTCCGCACCAGCCGCAGCCGGTCGTCGTCACCCCACACCAGCGCCTGGTCCCGGAGCGCGGTGACGGCACGCGGCAGCGCCCCGGCGACGGCCGGGTCCCCGCCGTCACCGGCCATCAGACCCAGCAGCTCCTGGTACGGCGCCGGGTCGCCGGCCACCGCCAGCGCCTCCGCGGTCTGCAGGGCGAAGCGGTCCAGGCGTTCCAGGGCACGCAGCACCGAGGCGCGGGTGCCGGCCCGGGTGGCCAGCTGGGTGAGGTCGGTGGGAACGGGGGTGATGAGGTCGGGGCGGGCACGCAGCAGTACGGCCAGGGATGCGTCGTCCCTGGCGCGAAGCGCCTCCGCGAGGGAACGCGGCGGGGTGGCCGGGTTGCTCATCCGACCCACGGTAGCGGGTAGGGGGTGGACAGCGGGATCACCTGTCCCGTCACCGCCGCCTTCCTGCGCGACCGGCCGTGCGCCGAGACCCGCTGTCGGCGGGAGTGCCGGCCGACCTGAGCCGTGGCCTGCGCTACCGTCGTTCCGACGGGGGTATCCAACGCAACGCACCGGCCCCGGAGGGGACTTCGTGGGTATCGAAAGCGACCAGGTCGTCTACGAGTATCTGAGCCGCGTCGGGGACATCGCGCACCAGCGCCAGTTGTCGTCGGCCGAGCGGATGCGGCTGGTCTCCGGGCTGCGCAACGAGATCGACCGGCACCGGGCGAAGTCGACCGTCGACAGCCCCGCCGCGGTACGGCGCATCCTGGACCGGCTGGGCACGCCCGACGAGGTCGTCGAGGCGGCGGGCGGTACGGCGGGCGGCGCGGCCGGCCCGCGCAAGCCGCCGCCCGGGGTCCCCGCCCAGCGGGACGCGGGGCCCGCGGTACCGGCCGAGGACCTGCGCCGGGTCGTGCCGCGGCCCCGGCCCGCCGAGCCGGACGATTCGGGCCCGCCCACCGACTGGTGGCGGGTGGGCAGCAGCCCGTTCGGGGACGGGGACGAGGTGCCGGGGTTCGTCGGCGGGGTGGAGATTCCCGAGCTGCTGAGCAGGCCGCGGCTGCGGAAGGCGGAGCCGGAGGACGAGCCGGCCGAGCCGGTGGAGGCGGTGGCCCCTGTGGTGGAGGAGGCCGCGCCGCCCGGACGACGTCGGCTCCGCGTCGTGCCCCGCCCTGCCACCGGCTGGAGCAACCCCCTCCTCCTGCTCGCCGCCGGCGCACTCGTGGTGGGCGCGGTCCTCGGCAACTGGTTCGCGCTCGTCCTCGGCTGGGCCATCGCCTACGGCTCCCGGCGACTCACCCCGACGGAGACGAAGCTGGCGGTGATGTGGGTACCGGGGCTGTCCGTCGCGGCCGGGCTGGTCTGGCTGTGGGGCCGCAGCGCGGGGCGGTGGGGCGCGCCGATCGCCCAGGGCCAGATGAGCGGTGCGGTGGGGGAGACCTGGCCGTGGGTGGTACGGGGCGCTGCGCTGGCCTCGGCCGTTTATGTGGTGTGGCGGTCACAGAGGACGCGGTAGGGGGGCGGGCCGGGCGCGGTAGGGGGTGGGGCGGTCGGTCGCCGGGCGGGTGCGGGTGCGTGGGGGGCTGGTCGCGCCCACGCGGCAGAGCCGCACATCGATACAGCCCCGCGCCCCTTTGGGGCACGCTGCCCAGCCGTGTCTCGTACAGCCACGGGCAACGTCCCAGCTCCTCAGCCGCGGGCAGTCGCGCAGGTACACAGCCGCGTGCAGCCGCGCAGCTCTCCAGCCGCGTGCAGCCGCGCAGTTCCTCAGCCGCGGGCAGTTGCGCAGTTCCTCAGCCGCGGGCAGCCGCGCAGTTCCTCAGCCGCGGGCAGTCGTGCCGCTGGGGCGGCACGGGTGGGCGCGGCGGCACCCGGCAAGCGCCGGTAAGCGTCCCCACCCCCGACCTCAGCCCCCATCCACCCGAGCGTTCCCACCCCCGACCCCACCCCCCGCTCACGGTTGCCCCCACCCTGCACAATGGCCCACATGACTCCGCGCCCCCTCACCGTCGGCTTCGATCTCGACATGACGCTCATCGACTCGCGTCCCGGTATCCACGCCACGTATCTGGCGCTGGCCGAGCGGACCGGGACGTACATCGACGCCGATCTGGCGATCACCCGGCTGGGGCCGCCGCTCGCCGAGGAGCTGGTGAACTGGTTTCCGGCCGAGCGGATCGCGGAGGTGAGTGATCTGTACCGGGCGATGTACCCGGAGATCGCCATCGCGGCGACTCCCGCCATGCCAGGTGCGCGGGAGGCGATCGCGGCCGTGCGGGACGCCGGCGGGAAGAGCGTGGTGGTCACCGCGAAGTACGAGCCCAATGCGAAGCTGCACCTCGGCCACCTCGGCATGGTCCCGGACGCCGTCGTCGGCGACCTGTGGGCCGAGCAGAAGGCGGTGGCGCTGCGCGAGCACGCCGCGGGCGCGTACGTCGGCGACCACGTCGGAGACGTACGCGGGGCACGCAAGGCGGGAGCCCTGTCGGTGGCGGTGGCCACCGGGCCCTGCGCTGCCGAGGAGCTGCGCGCGGCCGGCGCCGACGTGGTGCTCGCCGACCTCACCGAGCTGCCCGCGTGGCTGGCCGGCTACCGGGAGGACGCCTCCCGCGCCTGACGGCGGCCGGCCGCGACCGACTGGAGTACTCCGGCGGCCGCGACCAGGAAGCCGACGCCCATGAGCATGCTCAGCAGGTACATGTACGTCGGAAAAGGCTTCGCGCCGAGGAACAGCGGTATCACGGTGACGAGTGTGGCCACCGCACCGATGAAGAAGACCACGGCTCCGGCACGGATCAGTCGGTCGCCGGGCCCGGCGGAATTCGCTTGGGTTTTGTCACGCACTCGACCAGGGTAGTTCCCTGCCCGAAGGAACAACCGGGCGACGTCTTGTCACGCGCCCGAAGACCATTAGCCTTGGTACCGGCGGGTCATGGTCGACCCGCCCGAGTGCTATCAAGAGCCGTTCCAGAGCTGTTGCATTCAGAAGTTTCCCGAGCAGTTTCCGACGAGATACGAGGACGAGGACAGACGTGCCTACCGGCAAGGTCAAGTGGTTCAACAGTGAGAAGGGCTTCGGCTTTCTCTCCCGCGACGACGGCGGTGACGTCTTCGTCCATTCCTCGGTTCTCCCCGACGGGGTCGACGCACTCAAGCCGGGCCAGCGCGTGGAGTTCGGCGTCGTCGCCGGTCAACGCGGTGACCAGGCACTCTCCGTGGTCCTGCTGGACCCCACCCCGTCGGTCGCCGCGGCCCAGCGCAAGAAGCCGGACGAGCTGGCCTCGATCGTGCAGGACCTGACGACCCTGCTCGAAAACATCACGCCGATGCTGGAGCGCGGCCGTTACCCGGACAAGGCCGCCGGCGCGAAGATCGCCGGGCTGCTGCGCGCGGTCGCGGACCAGCTGGACGTGTAGTCGGGTTAGAGGCATATGCCTCTCGGAAGTGGGTAAGTCCCGTGAGTTTTTCACGGGAAATCGAGTGCGTGCGGGCCGAGGGGCGGTACGAGTCCCTCGGCCGCCGCGCGGGTGAGCAGTCCGCGGACCGCCGCGTAACCGTCCTCGCCGAGTTCCGAGGTGAACTCGTTGACATAGAGCCCGATGTGCTGGTCGGCGACGGCCGGGTCCATCTCCTGGGCGTGTGCCATCACATAGGGCCGGGAGACCTCGGGATCGTCCCAGGCCGCGTGGACGGACGTACGGATCGAGCCGGCGAGGCGGGTGAGCGTCTCGGCGCCCAGCGACCGCTTGGCGATGATCGCGCCCAGCGGGATCGGCAGGCCCGTCGTGGTCTCCCAGTGCTCGCCCATGTCCGCGAGCTTGTGCAGGCCGTAGTTCTGGTACGTGAAGCGCGCCTCGTGGATCACGAGCCCCGCGTCGACCTTCCCGTCCCGCACGGCCGGCATGATCTCGTGGAACGGCATGACGACGATCTCGCCCACCCCGCCGTCCGCCAGCGTGTCCGCCGCCCAGAGGCGGAACAGCAGGTACGCCGTCGACTTCTCGCTCGGCACGGCCACGGTACGGCCGGTGAGGTCCGCCCCCGCCTCCCGGGTCAGCACCAGTGGCCCGCAGCCCCGGCCCAGCGCGCCCCCGCAGGGCAGCAGCGCGTACTCGTCGAGGACGTACGGCAGCACGGCGTACGACACCTTCAGCGCGTCCGACTCGCCGCGCTCGGCCATGCCGTTGGTGATGTCGATGTCCGCGAAGGTCACGTCGAGCGCGGGCGCGCCCGGGATCCGGCCGTGGGCGAGGGCGTCGAAGACGAAGGTGTCGTTCGGGCAGGGCGAGTACGCGATGCGCAACGAGTCAGCGGTGGTCATGTGGATTCCAACTCTCCAGGACGGGCGTGAGCTTCCCGAACGCCTCGGTCAGCGCGGTCAGGGCGTCGCCGATGCGCCAGGCGGCACGGTCGCGGGGGCCGACGGGGTTGGAGACGGCGCGCAGCTCCAGCACGGGCACGCCGTGGGCGGCGGCCGCCTCGGCGACGCCGAAGCCCTCCATGGCCTCGGCGAGGGCGCGCGGGTGCCGGGTCCGCAGTTCCGTCGCGCGGGCGGCGGTTCCGGTCACCGTGGAGACGGTCAGTACCGCTCCGGGGCGAGCTCCGGTGGCCTGAGTTAGCACTCGTACGAGTGAACTCGGTGGACGGTGGCTGACGGTCCCGAAGCCCAGTTCGGTGACCGGCAGGAACCCGTCGGCCGTCTCGGCGCCCAGGTCGGCCGCGGTGATCTCGTCGGCGACGACCAGGGAGCCGACGGGGGCCTCCGGCTGGAAACCGCCGGCGATCCCGGCGGAGACGACCAGCGTGTAGGGGCGGCCGTCGAGGGCGGCGGCGGTGAGGGCGGTCGCGGTGCCGGCGGCGGCCAGGGCCGGTCCGACCCCGGCGGCTAGAAGGTCGTACCCCCCGGCGGTGCGCAGCAGCGTCGCGGCCGGCAGCCGTACCTCCGTCGGGACGTCGGTGAACGCCCGGGCCACCGCGTCCCGTTCGGCGGGGACCGCGGTGGCTACGAGGACGCGCGCGGCGGACGTGGTCGCTCCTGTGGCCGTCAGGCGTCCTTCTTGAGCTTGAAGGACCACAGGCCCAGCACCGACTTGTCGCCCTCCTTGATGGAGACCAGGGTCGAGTTGCCGGAGGCGCCGTACTGGGCGTTGAAGAACACGCTGCCCGGGATGGTGCGGTAGGTCTTGGTGCTGGAGTCCGTGAGCGCCTGACCGTTCATCAGGATCGTCCAGCCGTTGTCCGCGATCTTCGGATCGACGCCGAAGCGGACCGTGTCGTCCGGGTCCACCTTGATGGACTTGATCCCGGTGTCCTTCAGGCACTTCGTGAGGGAGGCCGTGTCCAGGGCCTTGCCGTCGTTGTAGCAGGTGGCCTCGGAGTTGACCGAGTTCGTGCCGACGGTGATCGTGGCGATGGGCGTCGGCTTGTCACAGGCCGACAGGACGAGCAGTCCGGCGGAAACGGCGCCGGCGGCGGCGACGACGCGGCGGCGTCGCGAGCGGGATTGCAGCGTGGTCATGGCCGAAGGCTATCGGGCGCTCCGGGCCGTCTCCCCATGTGGGGTACGGCGTGCCCGGTTCGTTACGCCACTCGCGGTCGGGGGTGGGTGCCGTGCCGGGCGGAGCTGAGCAGACCGCGCAGGGTGGCCAGCCAGCCGGCCGCCACGATCGAGGCGGCCACCACCAGGCCCAGGGTGCCGTTCAGCGGCATCACGATGCCCACCGCGCCGCCGAACACCCAGGCCATCTGCAGCAGCGTCTCCGAGCGCGCGAACGCCGAGCTGCGCACCGTCTCCGGGACGTCCCGCTGGATCAGCGCGTCCAGGGACAGCTTGGCCAGCGCCTGCCCGAAACCGGCCACCGCCGCCAGCACCGCCACCAGGAAGGCGCCGAAGAACAGCGCCGCGACGATCGCCGTGCCCAGCACCACGGCCACCACCGTCACGATGATGATCTCCGGCGCCCGGGAGCGCAGCCATGCCCCCACCGCCGTACCGAGCGCGTTGCCGACGCCCGCCGACACCCCGACTATCCCGAGCGACACCGCCGCGCTCTCGCCGGTCAGCGGGTGCTCGCGGAGCAGGAACGCCAGGAAGAAGATCAGGAAGCCGGAGAGGCAGCGCAGGGCGGCGTTGGCGCCGAGGGCGTGGGTGACGGCGGGCCCCACCGTGCGCAGCCCCGGCCGTTTCGTCCCCTTGCGGTACGGCCCGTGCAGGTGCTCCTCGTCGGCGGCGAGCAGCGCCACGTCCTCGCCCTTGGCCGAGTCGACCTTGGGCGGGAGGGAGAAGGAGAGAAAGGTTCCCGCTACGAAGATCACGAAGGCGCCGTAGAGCGGCCAGGGGTCGCCGACGGCGTGCAGTCCGGCCCCGATCGGGGCGGCGATGCCGGTGGCGAGCAGACCGGCGAGGGTGACCCGGGAGTTGGCCTTCACCAGTGAGAACCGGGGCGGCAGGAGTCTGGGCACGACGGCGCTGCGCACCACGCCGTACGCCTTCGACGCGACCAGCACCCCGAGCGCGGCCGGATACAGCTCCAGGCTGCCGCTGGCCACCGCGCCCGAGATGATCAGCGCGAGCAGCGCCCGGGCGAGCATGGCGCCGGCCATCGCGGCCCGGCGGCCGTGCGGGAGGCGGTCGAGGAGGGGGCCGATGACGGGGGCGAGGACGGTGAAGGGCGCCATGGTGATGGCGAGGTAGAGCGCGACGCGGCCGCGGGCCTCGTCGGTGGGCACGGAGAAGAACACGGTCGAGGCGAGCGCGACGGTGATCATCACGTCCCCCGCGCCGTTTACCGCGTGCAGTTCGATCAGTTTCCCCAGCCCGGACTCGCCGGCGCCGTGCGCGTGGGTGGCCTTGCGGATGCCGCGGGCGGTACCGGTCACCGGGAGGTGCAGGGCACGGCCGACCGAGCGGACGGCACCGCGCACCCGGCCCGCACCGCTACCGACCCCGACGGCGCGTTGGGGTGACCTCGCGGTTGCCACGTGCTTCATAGTGCCCTGAGAGTGCTGTTCCTAGTGCACTTTGTGACCAAGCGAGTCGTGGGGGCCCGTGGGGCTGGGGCCGGGGCTGGGGCCGGGGGTGGGGACGCTTACCGGCGCTTGCCAGGTGCCTCCCCCGGCCTTCGGCCTGGGGGTCCCCCGGCGCCCACCCGTGCCGCCGTGAGGCACGCCTGCCCGCAGCTGGGTGGCTGTGAAGCGCTGTGTAAGGGGCGCGGGGCTGTATCGATGTGCGGCTCCGCGGCGTGGGCGCGATCAGCCCCCACCCACCCGCACCCGCCCCGCAACCGTCACCACCCCGGAACACACCCCTGCCCCGCCTCAGAACCGGCCCTCGCTCCACCCACGTCGGCTCTACCCCGCCCCGCGCGCACGCCGGACTGTCCCCCACCACCGGCGACGAGGTAGCGTGCCTATCTCAGCCATAAAGCAGAATGGATGGCATAGGTGCGCCCGAGCGCGATCGGACGCGGACGTCGATGCGGCCCACAGGTCCGCTCCGTCCGCCCCACCGCCGGAGGCAACCGCACTCGTGAGACGGCGTAGGAGAGAAGCGATACCTGTGAGCGCAGCGACAACGCGAAGCCGCACCCCTGACCGTCTGTGCGCCGAGGCCGTCGACCTCGCCCGTGGAGCCGCCGAGGAGGCAGCCGCCCCGGGGGTGGTCGGCGAGCACGCCGGCGCGGTGGCCGAGGGCGATCGCGTGGTCACGCACTTCTTCGAGTGCAAGGAACTGGGGTACCGCGGCTGGCGCTGGGCGGTGACGGTGGCCCGCGCCTCCCGCGCCAAGGTCGTCACCCTGGACGAGGTGGTCCTGCTCCCCGGCCCCGACGCCCTCCTCGCCCCCGAGTGGGTGCCGTGGAGCGAGCGGCTGCGCCCCGGCGACATGGGCCCCGGCGACCTGCTGCCCACCGAGGCGGAGGACCTCCGCCTGGAGCCCGGCTACACCGGCGAGGACGAGCCGGAGCCGAGCTCCCCGATCTCGGAGGAGATGGAGGAGCTGGCGGAGGCGGAGGACGCCGAGGTCACCGCGGGCACGCCCGCGCACCTGCCGACGGTCCCCTCCCGCGGCACGATCGCCTCGATCGCCGAGGAACTCGGCATGCGCCGTGCCCGGGTGCTGTCCCGCTACGGCCTGCACATCGCCGCGGACCGCTGGGAGGAGTCGTTCGGCGCCAAGACCCCCATGGCGCAGGCGGCCCCCGCGACCTGCGTGAGCTGCGGCTTCCTCACCCCCATCGGCGGTTCCCTCGGCCAGGCCTTCGGCGTCTGCGCCAACGAGTTCTCCCCGGCCGACGGCCGGGTCGTCTCCCTCTCCTACGGCTGCGGCGGCCACTCGGAGGCCGCGGTCATGCCGAAGACGCCCCAGCCGGCCCCACCGGTCATCGACGAGACCAGAGTCGACCCCTTCCCCCTGCGGCCCGCCCCCGACTCCGGTTCGGTACCGGCGACGGAGGACGAGGCGTCGGCGGAACTGGGGCACTCGTAGCCGACGGGTGGCTTTCAGCCCCGGCAGCCGCGCGAGGCGGGCCCCGCGTGGCGTGCGGGGCAGCTGCACGCCGAAGTGGCGGACGGGGTTGGCGAATTGCGCCGTGACCTCGGCGGTTCTCCTCCGTCGGCCCCGCCACCTGGCCCGCCTTCGTCACGTACGCCTCAGAGTGCTGACCCCGGCCGCCAGCAGGAACGCACCGGCCGCCGCCCCGAGGGCCACCAGCAGGCCGCCCTCGGTCCCGTGGCTCTCGGCGAGGCTCCCGGCCTGGGCCTGACCGGCGGCCGTACCCAGGGACCGCCCGCGCACAGGGCGGTCATCGCGGCGGTGGCCCGCTCCGGTGGGGCGAGGCGTTCGGTGAGGGCGTAGAGGGTGATCATGTACGGCGCGACGGTGACGCTCGCGACGGGCACCATGGCGGACAGAGCCCGATTCTGGGCGCCAAGGTACGGCAGGGCCGCCCGGGCCGACAATCAGCAAGGCGCTGCTGGGCGGGTGCGGGGCCCAGGGCGTTCGATTCCTGGGCGTGTGGGCGTGTGGGCGTGTGGGCGTGTGGGCGGGTGGGTCGGCTGGGCGGGCGGGTGGGCGGACAGGCGGGCGCCCGGCGCGCGGTACCTTCTCCTCACGCCGATGAGGAGAGTGAACGTGAGCAAGTTCGTGCGGCCCGCCGCCGAGGGCGCCGACCCCTTCGGCACCGCCCGCCTGCGCCGCGGTGTCCTCGACGCCTGGGCCACCAGCCCCGCCCGCTTCCGGGAGGACGCCAACGCCGAGGAGGACCTGGTCCTCGGCGGCTACCGGGACCGGCTCGTCGTGGAGCTCGCCCAGAACGCGGCCGACGCGGCGGCACGGGCCGGTGTCCCCGGACGGCTCCGTCTCACCCTCCGCGACGGCGTCCTGTTCGCCGCCAACACCGGCGCCCCGCTGGACGCCGCCGGCGTCGAGTCCCTCTCCACCCTGCGCGCCTCCGCGAAGCGGGGGGACAGCGAGGGGGCGGTGGGGCGGTTCGGTGTCGGGTTCGCCGCCGTGCTGGCCGTCACCGACGAGCCGGCGGTCGTGGGGCGGCACGGCGGGGTCCGCTGGGCCCTCGCCGAGGCCCGGGAACTGGCCGAGGAGACCGCCCGGCACAGCCCGGGGCTGGGGGACGAGATCCGTCGGCGGGACGGCCATGTCCCCCTGCTCAGGCTCCCGTTCGCCGCCGAGGGCACCGCCCCGGACCCGTACGACACCGTCGTGATCCTGCCGCTCAGGGACACCGCCGCCGCCGATCTCGCCGAGCGCCTCCTCGGCGCCCTCGACGACGCCCTGCTCCTCGCCCTGCCGGGTCTTGAGGAGGTCGTGGTCGAGACGGCCGACGACACCCGCACCCTGCGCCGAAGCGCCGACGGCGCGCTCACCGTCGTGGAGGACTCCCGGGAGGGCACGACCCGCTGGCGTACGGTCTCCGCGCACGGCCCGCTCACCCCCGACCTGCTCGCCGGCCGGCCGGTCGAGGAGCGGTTGCGGCCGCACTGGTCGCTGACCTGGGCCGTGCCCACGGACGGCCAGGGCGCCCCCGACCGGCCGCGCACCGCCGCCGTCGTACACGCCCCCACCCCCAGCGACGAGCCGCTCGGCGTGCCCGCCCTGCTCATCGCCTCCTTCCCGCTCGACACCACCCGCCGGCACGCCGCCCCCGGCCCGCTCACCGACTTCCTGGTGCAGCGCGCGGCCGACGCGTACACCGAACTCCTCGCCGACTGGCGGCCGGTGGGGGAGGGGATCATCCACCTGGTGCCCGGTCCGCTCGGCAAGGGCGAGCTGGACGGCGCGCTGCGCCAGGCGATCCTGGAGCGGCTGCCGCGCACCGCGTTCCTGCCGCCCGCCGTCGAGATCGAGGACTCCGACCTTCCGGAGGCGCTGCGGCCGCGCGACGCAGAGATCGTGGAGGGGGCCGGTGCGGAGACCGTCCGGGTCCTCGCCGAGGTGCTGCCGACACTTCTGCCCGCCGGCCTGGAACGCCGCGTCGAGCTGCGTACCCTCTCCGTCGCCCGGTTGCCGCTCGCCGACGCCGTCGACCGCCTGGCCGGTCTGGAGAAGGACCCGGACTGGTGGTGGCGGCTCTACGACAGCCTCGCGGGCGTCGACCCGGACCGGCTCTCCGGCCTGCCGGTGCCCTTGGCGGACGGCCGGACCACGATCGGCCCCCGGCAGGTTCTGCTCCCCACCCCCGACGCGACCGCCATCGGCCCGGAGGTGCTCGCCCGGCTCGGCCTCAAGGTCGCCCACCAGGACGCCGCCCACCCGCTCCTGGAGAAGCTCGGTGCCCTGCCGGCCTCGCCGCGCGCGGTCCTGACCACCCCGCAGGTACGGGCCGCCGTGGCCGCCTCGCTCGACGACGAGGGGGGTGCGCTCTGGGAGGAAGACGCCCCGGACGCCGAGGAGTTGGCGGACACCGTGCTCGCGCTGGTCCGGGACGCCGGGCTGGAGCCCGGTGACGAGCCCTGGCTGGGCGCGCTGGCCCTCCCGGACGAGGACGGTGAGCTGGCCCCGGCCGGCGAACTGGTCTTCCCGGGCAGCCCGTTCGCCCGGGTCATCAGGGAGGGTGAACTTGCGGCGGTGGACGCCGAGTTGGCCGAGAAGTGGGGCGAGGGTCCACTCGCCGCCTGCGGGGTCCTCGCGAACTTCGCGCTCGTCCGCGCCACCGACGTCGTCCTGGACCCGGACGAACTGGAGCCCCGCGAGGGCGACTTCGCCGAACCCGACGACGCGGGCCTGCTGGACGCCGTGGACGTCTGGTGCGAGGACATCCTCGACCGTTTCCCGGAGACCCCCGTCCCCCCGGTCGCCACCGAGCTGGTCGCCGTCCGCGACCTCGACCTCGTCGACGAGGACCACTGGCCCGAGGCCCTCGCCCTGCTCGCCCGACCGCCGCTGCGCGACGCCCTCACCCAGCCGGTCCGCATCCTGCTGCCCGACGGCACGCACGAGGTGGTACGGCCGTACACCGCGTGGTGGCTGCGCGGCCACCCGGTCCTCGACGGCCGCCGCCCCGCCGGCCTGCTGGCCTCCGGCGGCGACCCGCTGCTGCGCGGCCTCTACGAGGAGGCCGACGCGACCGGTTTCGAGGACGAGCAGGTGCTGCGGGCGCTGGGCGTACGGACCTCGGTGGCCGCCCTCCTGGACGAGCCGGGCGGTGCCGCCGAGCTCCTCGACCGCCTCGCCGACCCGGACCGCCTGGTCACCGGCGCCCAGCTGCACGCGCTGTACGGCGCGCTGGCGGATCTGGACCCCGAGCAGGTGACGCTCCCCGACGAGGTGCGGGCGGTGACCGACGGCCGGGTGGAGGTCGTGGACGCGGCGGACGCCGTGGTCGTCGACTCGCCCGACCTCCTGCCCTTCACTTCCGGCATTCCCCTGCTCCCCGTACGGCCGTCCCGGGCCGCCGAGCTGGCCGAGCTGTTCCAGGTGCGGCGGCTGAGCGAGTCGGTGACGGGTTCGGTCGACTCGCAGGGCATGGAGCACGACGTCCCCGAGCCGGTGCACGTCCTGCTCGGCCCGCGCACCCCGCGGACGTACGTCGAGCACGAGGAACTGGTGGTCGACGGTGTCGAGATCGACTGGCGCCTCACCGGCGACGGCGTCCTGCACGCCGCGACCCTGGAGGGCGTGGCGGCCGGGCTGGCCTGGGCGGCGGGCCAGTGGCCGCGCCGCTTCGAGGTGGCGGCCCTCCTGGAGGACCCGTCCCGGACGGAGGAACTGGCACGGGACCGCTGGTTCGACTGAGCCGCGATGCGCAAGGGCCTGAGGCAGGTTCAGCACACAACTTTCAAATCGCGTACAACCTTTGTTCTCCGGTGGGGGTCTGATCGGGGGAGTCATCCAGACTCCCCGATCACTTCCATGCAGGGGAACGCATGCGTATACGCGCCACCGTGGCCGCCGTCTCCGGCGCCCTGGCCCTCTCTGCTCTCGCCGTACCGGCCGCACAGGCCTCCGGCGGCTCGTCCTTCGGTGCCGACGCGGCGAAGCTCTTCGCGGCCGCTCACCCGGCGTCGGGCAGGACCGCTTACACCGCCGCCACCGCGGACGACGACGCTCCGTACGCCATGGACGTCACCTTCTCCAACGTCAAGATCGCCAAGGCGGTCAAGGTCGGTACCACCGCCCACGTCGCGACGTCGGTCACCTACACGCTGACGCACGGCGCCGACGTGGACATCACCGCCGCCGACTTCTTCTCCGGCGCCTACATCTACAAGGGCTCCTACACCGACCCGGCCAACTTCCTGATCGGTGACGACCCGGCGAAGTGCACGGCCACCTCGGCGACCACCGCCAGCTGCAAGGGGAACATCGACGTCTACCCGGGCGACGGGGAACTGTTCAACTCCGACGCCGGTCTCTGGCACGCCGGTGCCCTGGCCGTCGCCTACAACGGCCAGGACCCGACCAGCAGCGACTTCGACATCACCAAGGTCGGGTACGCCGACCAGGGCGCCCTCGGCAGCACCCAGGTCCAGCGCCTGTCGAAGCTGACGGTCAACGCCGCCCCCGAGCCGGTCAAGAAGGGCAAGACCGTCACGGTCACCGGCAAGCTGTCCCGGGCCAACTGGGAGGACAACAAGTACCACGGCTACACCAACCAGTCCGTGCGGCTGCAGTTCCGCAAGAAGGGCACCAGCACCTACACCAACGTCAAGGGCATCAAGACGTCCTCGACCGGCACGCTGAAGACCACGACCAAGGCGACGGTGGACGGCTACTACCGCTTCTCCTTCGTCGGCACGTCCACGACCCCGGCGGTCAACGCGACGGGTGACTACGTCGACGTGAAGTAGCGGGCCGCGCGGGATCAGCGATCCCCAAGGAGACGTAATCCGGTCGCAAAGGAAACAAAATCTGGCCGGATTACGTCTCTCCCGTACAACCCTGCTCACCCCTTGTGGATCTGATCACCCGAGTCAACAGACTCCCTAGATCACTTGGGCCTCGTGCCCACTGTTCTCCACCTGGGGAATCCATGCGCATTCGTGCCACTGTGGCCGCCGTCTCCGGCGCCCTGGCCCTCTCCGCGTTCGTCGCCCCGGCCGCGCACGCCGCCGGCAGCACGCCGGACGTCACCTTCTCGAACATGAAGGTCAACAAGGGCAGCAACTTGGTCGTCGGTACGGCCAAGACCTCCTTCTCGGTCACGTACACCGTGACGCACCCGGCGAGCCTGCCCGCGAGCGACTTCGCCACCGGCCCGGTCCTCTACCGCGGCAGCTCCGTGACGTCGCCGAGCGACCTCTTCGCCACCGACGACGAGGGCACCTGCACCGCCGCGTCCTCGACCGTTCTCAACTGCAAGGCCACCCTCGTCTTCACGGTCAACGGGGACTGGGACCTGGACAACTCGGAGGCGGGCTCCTGGACCCTCGGCGGCATCGCCGCCGACAAGGACAGCCACGTCAAGTGGGTCGGCGGCCTGGGCACCACCAAGATCCTGCGCGCCACGAAGCTGACGGTCAACGCCACCCCCGAGCCGGTCAAGAAGGGCAAGACCGTCACGGTCACCGGCTCCCTGACCCGCGCCAACTGGGACACCCACAAGTACGGCGCCTACGGCAGCCAGTCGGTGAAGCTCCAGTTCCGCAAGAAGGGCTCCAGCACCTACACCACGCTGAAGACCATCAAGTCGTCCTCCACGGGCGCCCTGAAGACGACGACCACCGCGACGTCCGACGGCTACTACCGCTACTCCTTCGCCGGCACCTCGACGACCTCGGCGGTCAACGCCACGGGCGACTACGTCGACGTGCAGTAGGAAGAGCCCTTAGGGGCAGCGCCCCGTAAGGGGCGCGGGGCTGGTTCGACATGCGGCTGCCGCCGCGTGGGCGCGACCAGCCCCCACCGGGCCCGCGCGGTCCTCCGCAAACCGCATCACACCGGGTACTTCCGCTCCACCCACTTCCACAGAAGCTCCAGCACAGCCGACCCCACCACGGCCACGCCGACGGCGGTCCACGGCATCGCCACCCCCACCAGCTTCAACGCGAAGAAGCTCTGCAGCGCGGGTACGGCGAGGACGAACACGAAGGCCACGCCCATCGCGGCCACCAGGGCGACACGCCACCACGTGTACGGGCGGGCGATGATCGCCAGCACCCACAGCGAGATCAGGAACAGGGTCAGGGTCGCGGCACTGGTCTCGGCGTCCAGGGACCCGGTCCCCGTGTAGTAGTGCCGGGCGATCAGATACGTCACGAAGGTCGCCACACCGGCCACCACGCCGCCGGGGATCGAGTACCGCATCACCCGGCGGACGAAGTGCGGCTGTGCCCGTTCCTTGTTCGGCGCCAGGGCGAGGAAGAAGGCGGGGATGCCGATGGTCAGGGTGGACAGCAGGGTCAAGTGCCTGGGCAGGAAGGGGTATTCGACCCGCCAGCAGACCACCAGCACCGCGAGCAGCACCGAGTACACCGTCTTGACCAGGAACAGGGTGGCGACCCGGGTGATGTTGCCGATCACCCGCCGCCCCTCGGCCACCACCGAGGGCAGCGTGGCGAAGCTGTTGTCGAGCAGGACGATCTGGGCGACGGCCCTCGTCGCCTCCGAGCCCGATCCCATCGAGACCCCGATGTCGGCGTCCTTCAGCGCGAGTACGTCGTTCACGCCGTCGCCGGTCATCGCGACCGTGTGCCCACGGGACTGCAGCGCCCCCACCATGTCCCGCTTCTGCTGCGGGGTGACCCGTCCGAAGACGGTGCCGGAGTCGAGGGCCTCGGCCATCCCGGCCGGCTCGGCGGGCAGCCGGCGCGCGTCCACCGTCGTACCGCTGAGGCCGAGTTTCGCGGCCACGGCACCGACGGACACCGCGTTGTCGCCGGAGATGACCTTCGCGCGGACGTCCTGGTCGGCGAAGTAGCGCAGGGTGTCGGCGGCGTCCGGGCGGAGCCGTTGCTCCAGGACCACCAGCGCGGTGGCGTCCGCGCCCCGCACCACCTCCGGGTCGTCGAGGTCCCGGCCGGCGCGGGCGAGCAGCAGCACCCGCAGGCCCTGCTCGTTGAGGCGTACGGTTTCGGCCAGCGCCGGGTCGTCGGCGCCGAGGAGCACGTCCGGGGCCCCCAGCAGCCAGGTGCTCAGCTCCCCGTCGCCCTCGCTGAAGGTCGCCCCGCTGTACTTGCGGGCGGAGGAGAAGGGCAGCGACTCCACGCACCGCCAGTCCTCGCTGTCCGGGTAGGCGTCGATGATCGCCTGGAGGGAGGCGTTGGGACGCGGGTCGGACTCGCCGAGCGAGCCCAGCACCTTGCGTATGTGCGTCTCGTCGGCACCGTCCAGCGCCCGCAGCTCGGTGACGTCCATGCCGCCCTCGGTGAGGGTGCCGGTCTTGTCGAGGCAGACGGTGTCGATGCGGGCGAGGCCCTCGATCGCGGGGAGTTCCTGGACCAGGCACTGCCGGCGGCCCAACCGGATCACGCCGATCGCGAAGGCTACGGAGGTGAGCAGGACCAGGCCCTCGGGGACCATCGGGACGATGCCGCCGACCGTGCGGGCGACCGCGTCCTTGATGCCGTTGTTCTTCACGACCAGCTGGGTGGCGACCAGGCCGATCGCGGCCGGGACCATCATCCAGGTCACGTACTTGAGGATGGTCGAGATGCCGGTGCGCAGTTCGGAGTGGACCAGCGTGAAGCGGGAGGCCTCCTCGGCGAGCTGGGCGGCGTAGGCCGCCCGGCCGACCTTGGTCGCCGCGAAGGCGCCACCGCCGGCCACCACGAAGGAGCCCGACATCACCTGGTCGCCGGGGCGTTTGACGACCGGGTCGGCCTCGCCGGTGAGCAGCGACTCGTCGATCTCCAGCCCGTCGGCCTCGGCGCACACCCCGTCCACGACGACCTTGTCGCCCGGGCCGATCTCCATCAGATCACCGAGCACGATCTCAGTCGTGCTCACTTCGACGGCGGCCCCGTCCCGGCGCACCGTCGGCCGTGCCTCGCCGATCACCGCGAGCGAGTCCAGGGTCTTCTTGGCCCGCCACTCCTGCACGATGCCGATGCCCGTGTTGGCGAGGATCACGAAGCCGAACAGGCTGTCCTGGATCGGCGCCACGAACAGCATGACCAGCCACAGCACACCGATGATCGCGTTGAACCGGGTGAAGACGTTCGCGCGCACGATCTCGCCGAGGGAGCGGCTGCTGCGTACCGGTACGTCGTTCACCTCGCCGCGTCTGACCCGCTCCGCGACCTCGGCGGCCGTCAGGCCGGTCGCGCGGACCGGCGCCGGCAGCGGTACGGGGTGCACGGGGTCGAGCTCGGCGCCCGCGTCGATGTGCTGCATGCATTCGACGGTACGTGCGGATTTGCGCGTTCACCTGCCGAGTGCCCGGAAGATCCGACCAGGGGAGGACCGAACTCGTGCGCTGGTTGTAGACGCCGGGACCCTTTGCCCACCCACCCACCCGACTCGGCGAGCCGAAAAGTCACGCCGAAGGCACGAAGCCCGCCCGGCAACCACGAGCAAAGCCTGATCCGCACCCCCCTCCACCCTGCCCGGCATCCGAGGGCGAAGGGCAGGGCCGTATCCCCTTCAGCCCGTCCGGTGTCCGAGCGCGAAGGCCGTGCCGCACCCCTTTACCCGGTCCGGCATCCGAGGGCGAAGGGCGGGCTCGCGTCCCCTTCAGCCCGTCCGGCGGTTGAGGGCGAGGCCGTTCAGGCCGATGTCGTGAGGAGGGGGCGCTTCTGGCCGGCCTCGCGGAGGTGCCCTACTCGGCCGTCGCGCGGTGCGCCTTGATCGCCGCGTCCCGGCGTTTCACGTAGTAGACGCCGATCAGGCCCAGGCCGCCGCCGGCCAGGCAGGTCCAGATCCACCAGGTGTGGCCGTGGTCGGAGTACCAGCCGTAGAAGGGGAGCTGGACCACGAAGAGGACGAACCAGATGATCGTGCCGCCGATGATCGTCGGGACGACAGGGCCCTCAAGGGGCGCCGGTGCCTCGTGCCGGGGTGTCCACTTCGCCATGACGCTCAGCTTACGCACTCACTCGGTCTACGCGCGGAGATAGCGATCCGGACATCATACGTTCATACTGAAACCGTTTGTGTTTGACCACTTCTGATCGTAGGAACCTCCAATGTCGACCCCGGCTTCCACTCAGGCCCCCGCCCCCGAACAGCCGGGTGCGACCCCCGCGTACGGCGCGCTGGATCGTTACTTCAAGATCTCCGAGCGGGGCAGCACCCTGGCCCGCGAGGTGCGCGGCGGCTTCGCCACGTTCTTCGCGATGGCGTACATCATCGTGCTGAACCCGATCATCCTCGGCAGCGCGAAGGACATGTACGGTCACCAGCTCGACCACGGTCAGCTGGTCACCGCCACGGTCATCACCGCGGCCTTCACGACGCTGCTCATGGGCGTCATCGGCAACGTCCCGATCGCGCTCGCCGCCGGCCTCGGCGTGAACTCCGTCGTCGCGCTCCAGCTGGCCCCCCGGATGTCCTGGCCGGACGCCATGGGCATGGTGGTGCTGGCCGGCATCGTGGTGATGCTGCTGGTCGCCAGCGGTCTGCGCGAGCGCGTGATGAACGCCGTGCCCTACAGCCTGCGCAAGGCGATCTCGATCGGTATCGGCCTGTTCATCATGCTGATCGGTCTGGTGGACTCCGGCTTCGTCACCCGCATCCCGGACGCCGCCCAGACCACCGTCCCGCTCCAGCTCGGCGCCGACGGTCACCTCAACGGCTGGCCGGTGCTCGTCTTCGTGCTCGGCGTGCTGCTCACCCTCGCGCTGATCGTCCGCAAGGTCTCCGGCGCGATCCTGATCTCGATCGTCACGATGACGGTGCTCGCGCTGATCATCAACGCCGTCGCGCATGTGACCACCTGGGGCCTGACCGTCCCGACGTGGCCCGGCAACCCGGTCTCCAGCCCGGACTTCGGCCTGCTCGGCAAGGTCAGCCTCTTCGGCGGCTTCGGCAAGGTCGGCGTGCTGACCGGCATCCTCTTCGTCTTCACGGTCCTGCTGTCCTGCTTCTTCGACGCCATGGGCACGATCATGGGCGTCAGCGACGAGGCCAAGCTGACCGACGCCCAGGGCTACATGCCGGGCATCAACAAGGTCCTCTTCATCGACGGTGTCGCGGTCGCGGTCGGCGGTGCCAGCTCGTCCTCCGCCACCACCTGCTTCGTCGAGTCGACGGCCGGCGTCGGCGAGGGTGCCCGCACCGGCTTCGCCAACGTCGTCACGGGCGGCCTGTTCGCCGTGGCGCTGTTCCTCACCCCCGTCGCCACGATGGTCCCGTCGCAGGCGGCCACCCCGGCGCTGTTCGCGGTCGGCTTCCTGATCCTGGCCGGGTCGATCAAGGAGATCGACTGGGCCGACTACACCCTGGCGATCCCGGCCTTCGTGACCATGGTGATGATGCCGTTCACCTACTCGATCACGAACGGCATCGGCATGGGCTTCATCACCTTCGTGCTGATGCGCCTGGCCGTCGGCCGGGCCAAGGACGTCCCGGTCGCGATGTACGTGGTCTCGGCGGTGTTCGCCTTCTACTACCTGATGCCGGCCCTGGGACTCACCTGACCGCCGGGGTCAGGTGACCTTGACCTGGTCGCCGTAGAACCTCTCCGTCTCCTCGACGGCGGCCGAGAACCGCTCGTCGAAGTCGTCTCGAATGAGCGTCCGGACCACGTAGTCCTGGACGCTCATTCCTCTTTTGGCCGCATGACACCGGAGCCGGTCGAGCAGCTCCTTGTCTATCCGCAGGCTGAGCACACTGGTCCCCATGGATACGAGGGCGCCACATCCGCGCGCCCGATGCGTCACTTTCCGGATGCGGCTCACCCATAAGGGTGAGGATGGGGTTCAGTGGCCGAGGTCACGGGCATATCGGCGTGTCCGGGTGGTCTTTAGGAAGGGTAATGAGTTACTCTAAAGAACATGCCGGACCTTACCCATGGCGACGACGCGGCCGCCGTGAACTCACTCCGCTCCGCCGTGATGCGACTCTCGCGACGGCTCAAGCACCAGCGGGTCGACGAGTCACTGAGCCCCACCGAGATGTCGGTGCTGGGCACCCTCTCCAACTGCGGCCAGGCCACCCCCGGTGAGCTGGCCCGCAAGGAGCACGTCCAGCCGCCCTCGATGACCCGCATCGTGGCGCTGCTGGAGGCCAAGGGACTGGTCCGGCTGGAGCCGCACCCCGAGGACCGGCGCCAGAAGGTCGTCACCAAGACGGAACAGGCCGAGGCGATGCTCGAAGAGAGCCGCCGCAAGCGCAACGCGTTCCTGGCCGGCCTGGTCGACGGCCTCGACGAGGACGAGTGGGCGAAACTCCGCGCCGCCGCCCCCGTGCTGGAGAAGCTCGCACACCTGTAAGACCCGATAGAAGGAGGAGGCGAATCCGTTTGAGTACGGGACCCGGAACACCTTCCGCCCCCGCACCGACCGCCCCTACTACCCCCGCAGCCCGCAGGTCCTCGATGTTCAGCTCGCTGAAGGTCAGGAACTACCGGCTGTTCTTCGCCGGCCAGGTCGTCTCGAACATCGGCACCTGGATGCAGCGCATCGCGCAGGACTGGCTGGTCCTCAGCCTCACCGGCTCCGCGACCGCCGTCGGCGTCACCACCGCCCTGCAGTTCCTGCCGATGCTGCTCTTCGGCCTCTACGGCGGGGTCCTGGTCGACCGCCTGAACAAGCGCCGGGCCCTCCTCGTCACCCAGACCTCGATGGCCCTCACCGGCATCGCGCTGGCGCTGCTGACCCTCTCCGGCCATGTCCAGGTCTGGCACGTCTACCTCGCCGCCTTCGTCGTCGGCCTCGCCACGGTCGTCGACAACCCGGCCCGCCAGTCCTTCGTCTCCGAGATGGTCGGCCCGGACCAGCTGCAGAACGCGGTCAGCCTGAACTCCGCGAACTTCCAGTCCGCCCGTCTGGTCGGCCCGGCCGTCGCCGGCCTCATGATCACCGGAGTGGGCACCGGCTGGGCGTTCCTCTTCAACGGCCTGTCCTTCGTCGCCCCCCTCGTCGGTCTGGTGCTGATGCGGGGGCGTGAGCTGCACGTCGTCGAGCGCGCGCCGAGAGGGAAGGGCCAGCTGCGGGAGGGCCTGCGCTATGTCGCCGGGCGCCCGGACCTGACCTGGACGATCATCCTGATCGGGTTCATCGGCACCTTCGGCTTCAACTTCCCCGTCTACCTCTCCGCCTTCGCGGACGACGTCTTCCACGCGGGCGCCGGCTCCTACAGCCTCTTCAACACCCTGATGGCGGTCGGCTCCCTGGCCGGCGCCCTGCTCGCGGCCCGGCGCGGCACCGCCAAGCTACGGGTGATGCTCGCGGCGGCGGTCGCCTTCGGCGGCCTGGAAGTGGTGGCCGCGACCGCGCCCTCCCTCTGGCTGTTCTCGCTCCTCATGGTCCCCATCGGCATGTTCGGGATGACCGTCAACGTCACCGCCAACACCACCGTCCAGATGGGCACCGACCCGGCCATGCGAGGGCGGGTGATGGCCCTCTACATGATGGTCTTCATGGGCGGCTCGCCCATCGGCGCGCCCATCGCCGGCTGGATCACGGACGCGTACGGCGTCCGCGCGGGCCTCGCCGTCGGCGGCACGATCGCCGCGGCCGCCGCCGTCGTCATCGGCCTGGTCCTGGCCCGCGTCGGCAACCTCCGCCTGTCCGTCGGCTGGCACGGCGGCCACCCACGGGTCCGCTTCGTGCCGAGAGAACAGCAGGAACAGCTCGCACCGGCCGCGTGACCCACGCACCCGCATGGCGACCGGCCCGGAGGCAGGCCGTGACTACAGCCTCCGGGCCAGTACCTGTCCCGGCCAGGCGTCGTCGCCCGGCACGCCGACGGTGAAGGACTCGGTCGCGGTGAAGCCGTTGCTCTCGTAGAAGGCGACCAGCTTGCGGTCGTCGCCCGCGTAGCAGTCGACCCGCAGCAGCGAGATCCCGGCCCGGCAGGTCTCCGCGGCCGCGTGGGCGAGCAGCGCGGCGCCGACGCCGGTGCCCTTGAACCGGCGGTCCGAGGCCAGGATGTGGATGTACCGCTCGGGTTCGTCCGCGGGCGTCAGGTAGGGGCCGGGCGAGTCGGTGACGGTGAGGGTGGCGGCCGGTACACCGTCGTACTCGGCTATGTACGGGCTGCCCCCGGTGAAGTACCGGGTGATCATCTCCACGGCCTTCGGATTCTCCGACCACGGGGTGACCCCCCACTGGCGGGTCCGGCCCTGAGCCACCAACCACGCGACGGCACTGTCGAACATCCCGAGAACCACCGGGATGTCATCGACGCGGCCGTCCCGGATCCTGATCTTCCCGTCGCTCTCCATGCAGCGATTCACGCCGTCGAACGTCCCGTACGCAAGCGTTTTTTTGGCAGGGTTGCCCCCATGAGACTCTTCGCAGCCGTGCTGCCCCCGCCGGAGGTGGTCGCCGAACTCGCCGCCGAGGTCGACCGGTTGCGGCGGCTGCCGGGCGCGGAGGAGCTGCGCTGGACCGGTCGCCCCGGCTGGCACTACACGCTCGCGTTCTACGGCGAGGTGGACGACGACGTCGTACCGGCCCTGTCGGACCGCCTGGCCCGCGCCGCCCACCGCACCCCGCCGTTCGAACTGTCCGTCGCGGGCGGCGGGCAGTTCGGGCACGGCAGGGCCCTGTGGGCGGGCGCCGACGGCGATCTGGACACCCTCCGCCTGCTGGCCGACCGCGCGGAGGCGGCGGCCAGGAAGGCCGGTCTGCCGATGGCGGAGCACCGCCGCTACAAGGCCCACCTGACGGTGGCCCGCAGCCGGGACGCGGTGGCGGCAGGGCCGTACGTCGCGCTGCTCGCGGAGTTCACGAGCCGGACCTGGACGGTCGGGGAGCTGGCGCTGGTGCGGAGCAGTCTGCCGACGTCCGGGGTGCCGGGGGAACAGCCGCGGTACGAGGTGGTCGCCCGCTGGGGGCTGGGGCCGGCCGGGGTGCCGGAAACCGGCGGTACCTGATCGGCGCCGGTGAGCCATGCGCCAGCGGCGGGATCCGCCGGACGGGTCCCCAGGGCGGGCGGTTAGGCTCGTTGCCGTGGACCCGAAGACCCGGAACCGGATCATGGCCGGTGCGCTTGTGTTGTTGTTCGTCGTCGTCGCGGTGGCTTCTGCGATGAGGTGAGGGCCGACGGGGAACTGCGGCCGCCGATGTCGGCTGCGGGCAGTCGGTGGCTGGTCGCGCAGTTCCCCGCGCCCCTGCGGGGCGCTTACCAGGCGAAGGCCTCCGGGGAGGGACCCGGGCCCGGGAAGATCTCGTCCAGGCCCGCCAGCAGCTCCTCGCTCAGCTCAAGGTCCACCGCCCTCAGCGCCGACTCCAGCTGCTCGGCGGTCCGCGGGCCGACGATCGGGCCGGTCACTCCCGGACGCGTCAGCAGCCAGGCCAGGGCGGCCTCGCCGGGCTCCACGCCGTGCTTGTCCAGCAGGTCCTCGTAGGCCTGGACCTGGGCGCGGAGGGTGGTGTTGGCGAGGGAGTCGGCGGCCCGGCCACTGGCCCGGCGCCCGCCCTCGACCTCCTTCTTGATCACGCCGCCGAGCAGCCCACCGTGCAGCGGCGACCAGGGGATGACCCCGAGGCCGTACTCCTGCGCGGCCGGGACGACCTCCATCTCGGCACGGCGCTCGGCGAGGTTGTAGAGGCACTGCTCGCTGACCAGCCCGATGGTCCCGCCGCGCCGGGCGGCGATCTCGTTGGCCTGGGCGATCTTGTACCCGGGGAAGTTGGAGGAGCCGACGTAGAGGATCTTCCCCTGCGTGACGAGGGTGTCGATCGCCTGCCAGATCTCCTCGAAGGGGGTCCGGCGGTCGACGTGGTGGAACTGGTAGACGTCGATGTAGTCGGTCTGCAGCCGCCTGAGGCTGGCGTCCACGGCCCGCCGGATGTTCAGGGCGGAGAGCTTGTCGTGGTTGGGCCACGCCTCGCCGTCGGCGGCCATGTTGCCGTACACCTTGGTGGCGAGCACGACCTTGTCGCGGTGGGCGGGGCTCTTGGCGAACCAGTTGCCGATGATCTCCTCGGTCCGCCCCTTGTTCTCACCCCACCCGTACACGTTGGCGGTGTCGAAGAAGTTGATGCCGGCGCCGAGCGCCGCGTCCATGATCGCATGACTGTCGGCCTCGTCGGTCTGCGGGCCGAAGTTCATGGTGCCGAGAACGAGTCGGCTGACCTTGAGTCCGGTACGTCCGAGCTGCGTGTACTTCATGGTCACCAAGCCAACGGCGTGGAGTGCGCTCTAGGCAAGCGAGTACGGGGCGTCGGTTCGCTCCGCCGTGCCGGTGCGCCGACAGCGGCCCTGCTAGGGTGCGCCGATGCCATCGATCAAGAAGTTCCAGGTCACCTTCGACTGTGCGGAACCCGAGCGCGTCGCCCGCTTCTGGTGCGAGGTGCTGGGGTACGAAGTGCCGCCGCCGCCAAAGGGGTTCACCACCTGGGACGACTATGACCGGGCACAGCCGCCGGAGGAGCGGGGATCGTGGTCCGCCTGCGTCGATCCGTCGGGGGTGGGTCCGAGGCTGTACTTCCAGCGCGTTCCCGAGGGGAAGGTCGTCAAGAACCGGGTGCATCTCGATGTGCGGGTCGGCACCGGTCTCGTGGGTGAGGAACGCCTGGCCGCGCTGGAGGCCGAGTGCGCCCGGCTGCTCCCGCTCGGCGCGGTACGCGTGCGGCTCCTGTACGACGGCGGCGACGATTCCTGCATCGTGATGCAGGACATCGAGGGCAACGAGTTCTGCATCGACTGAGGCCCGGCCCCCCAGCCCGGCCGCTCTCCGCACGAGTGCGGCCGCGCGGTCCAACGATACGCACGGTGACCGGGCAACGGCGGAATCCGGTCAGTCCGTTCCGGCCCGGTACTCGTCGCCCAGTCCCCACCCCTGCCGCATCGCCTCCGCGAACGCCTCAGCGATCCGGTGTTCGCCGCTCGCGTTCGGGTGGGTGCCGTCGTAGGTGTCGGTGTGGATGTCGTACGAGGCCGGGAGCGAGGCCATGAGGATCGGGGAGCGGGGCTCGTCCAGGTCGGCCGCCGCCTTGGCCAGCAGTTCGTTGAAGAGGGTCACCTGTTCCGCGAACGGCTCGTCCGACGCGGCCCGGATGTTCCGGATCACCGGCAGCAGCACCATGTGGATGCCGGCGTTGGCCTCCCGCGCGTTCGCGACGAAGGCCCGTACGTTCGCCGCCGTCTGCTCCGCGTTCGTGTAGAAGCCCAGGTCGATCAGGCCGAGGGAGACGAGCAGGACGTCGGCGCGGCAGGAGCGCACCGCCTCCCCGATCAGCGGTGCCATGTGCAGCCAGCCCTCGCCCCAGCCGGCCAGGTGGGCGCGCGGGAAGGCGGGGTCGGCGTAGGCGTGCGAGACGGGCGCCTCGGCCCGCTTGTCGTACAGCGTCTCGCGGGGGCCGACCAGCGTGGACGGGCCGCCGTACGTCCCGCACAGGTGCTGCCACATGCGGTACCGCCATGTGTGCTCGCCCGCGCTGCCGATCGTCATCGAGTCCCCGACGGGCATGAACCTGAGCATCCGCTCATGATGGACGATCAAGCAGAGGGGTGGGGTGTGAGGACCGACACGTCCCCCGCGATCGAACACAGCGCGGGATGGCAGGCTTGGGCCCATGCGTCCACGATCGCTCGCCCTCCTCGCCGGTGTCCTGCTCACAGGTGCCCTCGCCGCCGCGCCCGCCTCCGCCGCCGACGGCACCGGCGACAAGGGGTTCACGATCAAGGACCCGCGCATCGCCGAGTCCAGCGGTCTCGCCGCCTCCCACCTGCACCCCGGCATCTACTGGACGCACAACGACAGCGGCGACGGACCGTACATCTACGCCGTCGACAGCGCGACCGGCAAGACCGTCGCGAGGATCACGCTCAGCGGGGTCGGCACGCCCCGGGACGTCGAGGCCATCTCCATCGGCCCCGGCAACCAGATCTACGTGGGCGACATCGGCGACAACCTCGACGGCAGCTGGCCGTACGTCTGGATCTACCGGCTGCCCGAGCCGAAGAAACTGGTCGACCAGACCGTCCGGGCCACGCAGTACGTCGTCAAGTACTCGAACGGCGCCCGGAACGCCGAGTCACTGATCGTCCAGCCCAGGACCGGGCGGGTGTACATCATCGACAAGAAGGAGGACGGCGGGCATCTCTACGAGGGCCCGGCGACCCTTTCCCCGACGGGTACCAACATCTTCAGGCCCATCGCCGCCGTCGACCTCTGGGCCACCGACGCCGCCTTCTCGCCCGACGGCACGCAGCTCGCCGTACGTGGCTACTTCGGCGGCATCTACTACGCCTGGAACGGCGGCAGGATCAAGCGCGAGGGGCGGCTCGACGTGCCGCTCCAGAAGCAGGGCGAGTCGGTCAGCTACTCCGCCGACGGGACCAAGCTGATGTACGGCAGCGAGGGTGCCGACAGCCCGGTGCAGGCCGAGGACGTGCCCGGGGGATCGGGCAAGGCGTCGCCGTCGGGTGGCGGGAGTTCGGCGGCCGCGAGCAAGGACGACAGCGGATCCGTGGGGGGCGGGGCCAAGGTCGGCGCCGTCGTCCTCGGGGTCGCCGTGCTCGCCCTCTTCGGGCTGCGGCGGCTGCGCCGCCCGTCCACGCGCCGTCACTGATCCCGCTGCGTGCGTCACCCGCCCGGGTCACCGGCGCGGCGGCGGCGCGCCGGTCCGTGCAGGCTGGGAAAGGTCCCGCGGGACGGGGGCGGCAACAGGCGATCGGGTCCCGCTGCACGGAATCTGGAGCACCCATGCGCCGCGACACCCTGCGCCTGGCCGGGAACGTCTGCCTGCTCACGGCAGCCCTGGGCCTGGCCGTCCCCGCCACCGCCGTCCCCGCCACGGCCGCCGCGCCCGCCCGGACGGTCCGGGCCGCAGCCGCCGCCCTCCCGCAGTTCCGGTCGGTGAGCGTGCCGATCGACGGCAGCTTCGCCGTACCGGGCGAGACGGTCCACATCAAGGGCACCGTCGACGTCACCGTCGTCACCCTCCCCGCCGCCACCGGCGGCGGCACCGCCCAGATCATCGGCAGCCTGGACGACATCACCGCCACCGGCGTCCCCAGCAACCGGAAGTACTACCTCGTCGGCGCCCAGCGGATCAGCGCCCCCTTCTCGGCGGCGGCGACCACGACGCTCAACGTCAAGCCGGCCTTCGTGCTGGTCCCGCCCACCGGGACGCCCAGCCGGGTCCAGCCCGGCACGGTGACGGCCGTCGTCACGTCGACCGGTGCGATCAACTCCGTCACCGCCACGGTCGGCTGACCCCGCACCCCGACGCGGGGCGGACCGGGCTGCCGTACGTCTTGACGTGATGACGGTGTCTCAGTTTCCTGGGAGGTGCGCGGTATATGGGAGCGCTCCCATCATGTTCCGGGGCCGCGCCTCCCAGTGGAACTCCGAGAGGAACAGGCACATGTTCCGCTTACGCAGCCCGCGAAGAGCGCTGTGTGCTGTCGCCGCCGCGCTCCTCCTGCCCCTCTTCGCCGGTCTCGCCGGCGCGACGGACTCCGCGCACGCGGCGGACGCCCCCGGCGCCGGCTACTGGCACACCAGCGGCCGGCAGATCCTGGACGCGGCCGGGCAGCCGGTCCGCGTCGCAGGGATCAACTGGTTCGGCTTCGAGACCGCCAACCACGTGGTGCACGGCCTCTGGTCACGCGACTACAAGAGCATGATCGACCAGATGAGGTCGCTGGGCTACAACACCATCCGGCTCCCCTACAGCGACGACATCTTCAAGAGCACCACCGTCCCCGACAGCATCGACTTCAGCAACGGCAAGAACACCGACCTGCAGGGCCTGAACTCGCTCCAGGTGATGGACAGGATCGTGGCCTACGCCGGGCAGGACGGACTCAAGGTCATCCTCGACCGGCACCGGCCGGACGCCGGCGGCCAGTCGGCGCTCTGGTACACCTCGTCCGTCCCGGAGTCGACCTGGATCGCCGACCTGAAGGCGCTCGCGGCGCGGTACGCGGCCGACCCGACCGTCATCGGCATCGACCTGCACAACGAGCCCCACGATCCCGCCTGCTGGGGCTGCGGGGACGCCTCCATCGACTGGCGGCTGGCCGCCCAGCGCGGCGGGAACGCCGTGCTGTCCGTCAACCCCGACCTGCTGGTCTTCGTCGAGGGCGTGCAGACGTACAACGGCGTCTCGGGCTGGTGGGGCGGCAACCTGATGGGCGTCGGCCAGTATCCGGTGCAGCTGTCCGTGCCGAACCGGGTGGTGTACTCCGCCCATGACTACGCCACCAGCGTGGCCCAGCAGAGCTGGTTCAGCGATCCCACCTTCCCCGCCAACATGCCGGGGGTGTGGGACTCGTACTGGGGCTACATCTTCAAGCAGAACATCGCGCCCGTGTGGGTCGGCGAGTTCGGTACCACGCTCGCCTCGACGGTGGACCAGAAGTGGCTGGCCGCGCTGGTGGGTTACCTGCGGCCGACGTCGGCGTACGGTGCCGACTCCTTCCAGTGGACCTTCTGGTCCTGGAACCCCAACTCCGGTGACACCGGCGGGATCCTGAAGGACGACTGGGTGACCGTGGACACGGTGAAGGACGGGTATCTGGCGAGCATCAAGGCGCCGTTGTTCCCGAGCAGTGGCGGTGGTGGCGGAAGCGGTGGTGGCGGTACGGCTGCTTCCTGCTCGGCCTCCTACGCCGTCAGCAGCGACTGGGGAAGCGGGTTCAACGCGGACGTGACGGTCACCAACACCGGGTCCACCGCGCTCAGTTCATGGAGGGTGACCTGGACGTGGAGCGGGTCGCAGCAGGTGACCACCATGTGGAACGCGTCGTACACCCAGAACGGCGAGACGGTCACCGCGGTGAACGCCGCGCACAACGGGGCGGTGCCGGCGGGCGGTTCGGCGAGCTTCGGGTTCGGGGGCGCGCCGGGCGGCGGGGGAGTGCCGAGCGTGAGCTGCGCGGCGACGTGACAGAGAACAGGGCGCCCGGTGCCGGTCACCGGGCGCCCCTCGTCTTCCCGGTGCTCAGTCCTTCACCGGCCTGAGTCCGTGCACACGGCGTGGTTTGGGCGCGTCCAGCAGGCTGACGCCGTTGTACACACGGCTGTGGATGAAGAGCGCGGGAGTGATGGCGAACGTGACGAAGACCGAGACGACGCTGACGGGGAACAGGGTCGGCAGCGACTGGCCTTCGGGCAGGGTCTTGCCGCCCTCGTGGATGGTGTAGGCGAGGGCCGCGAAGAAGACGATCACGCAGAGGGCGGCCAGGGTGCGCAGGACGATCCTGGTGCGCCGGGTACGGGCCTCGGTGCGGACCTCGGCCAGCAGGGAGGCGTCACAGACGGGGCAGGTGAGCTCCACGGTCTGCTTGCCGGCCTGCGGACGGCGTACCCGGAAGACGTTGTCCTTCCAGGTCATGCGGCGGGTACGGACGAGGAAGCCCGTCACCTTGTCGCTGAGGATGTGGCGCACCGCGACCTCGACGGTGCCAGGTATCGGTCTGTTCATGTACGCGTGGATCTCCTTCGGCGCACGGCCCGGCAAGGGCGCATGGGGCACATAGTGTCCGGTGTGCGACGAAGGAGACTCAACGGGCCGCGGAAGGCTTTGCCTTGATCATGCCTTCCGCGTAAACCAGCAGCTTGTTACGGGAGTTGCGCCTGCCCTACAGCTTCTCGATCACGTAGTCGATGCACTTGGTGAGCGCCTCGACGTCCGCGGGGTCGATCGCAGGGAACATCGCGACGCGCAGCTGGTTGCGGCCGAGCTTGCGGTAGGGCTCGGTGTCGACGATCCCGTTGGCGCGCAGCGCCTTGGCGACGGCGGCCGCGTCGATCTCGTCGGCGAAGTCGATCGTGCCGATGACCTGCGAGCGCTTGGCCGGTTCTGAGACGAACGGGGTGGCGTACTTCGACTCCTCCGCCCAGGTGTACAGGCGGGTCGAGGAGTCCTTCGTGCGGGCCGTGGAGAAGGCGAGGCCGCCCTGCCCGTTGAGCCACTCCAGCTGCTGGTTGAGCAGGAAGAGGGTGGCGAGGGCCGGGGTGTTGTACGTCTGGTTCTTGCGGGAGTTGTCGATCGCCGTGGGCAGGCTGAAGAACTCCGGGACGTGGCGGCCGGACGCGTGGACGCGCTCGGCGCGCTCGATCGCGGCGGGGGAGAAGACGCCGATCCACAGGCCGCCGTCGGAGGCGAAGGACTTCTGCGGGGCGAAGTAGTAGACGTCGGTCTCGGCGACGTCGACCGGGAGGCCGCCCGCGCCGCTCGTGGCGTCCACGAGGACGAGCGCGCCCTCGTCGGCACCCGCGACCCGCCTGATCGGCATGGCGACACCGGTCGAGGTCTCGTTGTGCGTGAAGGCGTACACGTCGACGCCGGCCTCGGCCCGCGGCTCCGGGTGGGTGCCCGGGTCGGAGGCGATGACGGTGGGCTCGGCCAGCCAGGGGGCGAGCTTGGCCGCCTTGGCGAACTTGGACGAGAACTCGCCGAAATTGAGGTGCTGCGACTTGTTGTCGATCAGACCGTGGGTGGCGACGTCCCAGAAGGCGGTGGAGCCGCCGTTGCCGAGGACGACCTCGTAGCCGTCCGGGAGGGAGAACAGGGCGCTGATGCCCTCGCGGACCTGGCCGACCAGGTTCTTCACCGGGGCCTGGCGGTGGGAGGTGCCCATCAGGGAGGTTCCGGTGGCGGCCAGCGCGTCCAGCGCTTCCGTCCGCACCTTGGAGGGGCCCGCGCCGAAGCGTCCGTCGGCGGGCTTGATGTCAGCGGGGATCTGGATGTCAGCCACGGGGTGAGGTTAGCCGGTGGAGGAAACCTGGGCGAAACCTCGTCCGTCGGGTGAGACGCGTGCGCGGGACGGGCCCGCCTCCTGCTCCGGCCCGGGCGGCGGGCCTGTCCTCAAACGCCGCGGGGGCTGGTTGAGTGGACGTATGTCGGAATTCGCGGAATTCGAGACGGAACTGCGGGGCGCCGTCCGCGGTGAGGTCGGTTTCGATGTCACGTCCCGGGCCCTGGTCACCATGGACGCGTCCAACTACCGGCGGGTTCCGGCCGGGGTGGTGGCCCCTCGGGACGCGGACGACGTGGCGGCCGTACTGGAGGTGTGCCGGACCCACGGTGTGCCGGTGGTCGCCCGGGGCGGCGGCACGTCGATCGCGGGGCAGGCGACGGGCACCGGAGTGGTGCTGGACTTCACCCGGCACATGAACCGCCTGCTCGCACTCGACCCGGACGGGCGTACGGCGGTGGTCCAGCCGGGGCTGGTCCTGGACCGGCTCCAGGAGGCCGCCGCCCCGCACGGCCTGCGCTTCGGCCCGGATCCCTCCACCCATGGCCGCTGCACGCTCGGTGGGATGATCGGCAACAACTCCTGCGGCTCGCACAGCGTGGCCTGGGGCACGACGGCGGACAGCGTCCGGGAGCTGGACGTGATCACCGCGCGGGGCCGGCGGCTGCGGCTGGGCCGGGACTGGGCCGGGGCGCCGCGAGGCCTGCGGGAACTGGTGGCCGGGGACCTGGCCCGGCTTCGCACCGGCTTCCCGGACCTGCCCCGCCGGATCTCCGGCTACGCCCTGGACGCCCTCCTCCCCGAGCGGGGCGCGGACGTCGCCCGGTCCTTCTGCGGCAGCGAGGGCACGCTCGGGATCCTCACGGAGGCGACCGTACGACTCGTGGCGGCGCCACGCGCGCGTGCGCTCGCGGTGCTCGGGTACGCCGACGAGAGCGCGGCGGCGGACGCGGCGGCGGGGCTGCTGGCCTTCGCGCCGCTGACGGTGGAGGGCATGGCGGCCGACCTGGTGCCGGCCCCGGCCCGACTGCCCCGGGGCGGTGCCTGGCTGTTCGTCGAGACGGGCGGGGAGACGGCGGCCGAGGCACGCGCACGTGCGGAGACGATCGTCGGGGCGGCGGACGTCCTCGACGCGCTGGTCGTCACCGGCACCACCGCCCAACGGGCGCTCTGGCGCATCCGCGAGGACGCCTCCGGTACGGCGACGCGGATGCCGGACGGCAGCGAGGCATGGCCGGGCTGGGAGGATTGCGCGGTACCGCCGGCCCGCCTGGGCGCGTACCTGAGGGACTTCCGTGCCCTGCTGACCGCCCACGACCTGCGGGGCACGCCGTACGGCCACTTCGGCGACGGCTGCATCCACGTCCGTATCGACTTCGACCTGCTGAGCGAGGCGGGCGTGGCCCGCTTCCGCCGCTTCTCGGAGGAGCTGGCGGACGTGGTGGTGGCGCACGGCGGCTCCCTGTCCGGGGAGCACGGGGACGGCCAGGCGCGGGCGGAACTCCTCCCGAAGATGTACGGGGACGAGCTGGTGACGCTCTTCGAACGGGCGAAGGGTATCTGGGACCCCGACGGCCTCCTGAACCCCGGCATGCTGGTCCGGCCCGCCCCCCTGGACGCGAACCTCCGCTTCGCCGTCCTGCCCCGGGAGCCGGTGCCCGTGGCCTTCGGCTACCCGGCCGACGGCGGCGACTTCTCGGCCGCGGTCCGCCGCTGCGTGGGCGTGGCGAAGTGCCGTACGACCGAGACGGGCGGCGCCTCGGTCATGTGCCCGTCCTTCCGGGCGACCGGCGAGGAGGAGCACTCGACCCGCGGCCGGGCCCGGCTGCTGCACGAGATGCTGGCGGGCGAACTGGTGACGGACGGCTGGCGCTCCACGGAGGTCCGGGACGCCCTCGACCTCTGCCTGTCCTGCAAGGGCTGCCGGTCGGACTGCCCGGTCGGGGTGGACATGGCGACGTACAAGGCGGAGTTCCTGCACCACCACTACGCGGGCCGGCGCCGCCCGGCGGCCCACTACAGCATGGGGTGGCTGCCGAGGTGGCTGCGCCTGGTGGCCCGCACCCGCACGGCGGCCCTCGTCAACGTACTCGCCCGGGTACGCCCCCTGGCATCGCTCGCCGGACACCTCGGCGGCATCGCACCGCAGCGGCGGATCCCGCGCCTCGCGGCGGAGCCCTTCAGCCGGTGGGAGCGGCGACGGGAGCGCGGGCGGCTGCGGGAGTGGCGGGCCCAGGCGCGGGCGGGACGGCGGCCGGAGCTCCCGAAGCGGCTGGCCTTCCTGTGGCCGGACACCTTCACGGAGTACCTGTCACCGTCCGTGGGCCGAGCCGCCGTACGGGTCCTGGAGGCGGCGGGCGTGGGCGTCATGGCACTGCCGACCCGGCCGTGGAAGGTGTCGCGGTCGCCCGACGGCGAGGTGCGGGGCATGGGCGTGTTCCCCTGGGGGATCCGCCGGACCCGCGCGTGCTGCGGCCTCACGTACCTCTCTACGGGCCAACTGGACCGGGCCCGCGCGGTGTTGCGCCGGACGCTGGACCTGCTGGAGCCGTTGCTGCTGCCTTCGGACGCGGACGCGGACGTGGACGTGGACCTGGACCTGGAGGCGGAGGGGGGCGCGGAGCCGGAGCCGGACGACGAGTTCCCGTACCCGCCCCCGTTCGTCGTCCTGGAGCCCAGCTGCGCCGCCGCCCTCCGCGCCGACCTGCCGGAGCTGCTCCCGGACGACCCCCGGGCGGCCCGCCTCGCCGCGAGAGTGCTCACCTTCGCGGAGGCACTGGAACGCCTGGCCCCCGGCTGGACCCCGCCCCACCTGGACCGTCCGGTCACCGGTCAGACCCACTGCCACCAGCACGCGGTACTGGGCGACGCCCCCGACCGCCGCCTGCGCGCGGCCGCCGCCCTCACCGGCGACCTCGTCGGCGGCTGCTGCGGCCTGGCCGGCAACTTCGGCTTCGAGAAGGGCCACTTCGAGGTGTCGAAGACCTGCGCGGAGGAACAACTCCTGCCGGCGGTACGGGAAGCCGAACCGGACACGCTGATCCTGGCCGACGGCTACTCCTGCCGGACCCAGCTGGAACAACTGGCGGGGGTACGGGGGAGACATCTGGCGGAGGTGCTGGCGGAAGGGCTGGACCACCAGGTGTCCAGGCGGCGGTAGCGGTCGAGGGCCTCGCGGGCGTCCGGGACGAAGGAGTCGTGGGCGGCCAGGGCGGCCGAGGACCGGGTGATGCGGCGGGGGCGGGAGGTGTTCGCCGGGGTGGCGGCCGAGGTCGAGATCCGCAACGAGGCCCGGGTGCATCTCTGGTACGAGGAGAAGTTCGGGGTGCCCTGCCCGCCGTACGCGTCGACCGACCGTCCTGGGGTGGCCGTAGGCGACACGCTTTGCGAACTGTGCGAAAGGGTTCGGGAGGGGGGTGTCTGTTGTTCTTGACGTGCCACCGGTCCGAGAACAGGAACCCCAGGAGCCCCCAGCCCATGACATCAGCCCTCAGCCTCCGGCCCGTCTCCCGCGCCGAGCACCTCGCCTTCGTCGGCTCCCGTCCCTCCGTCAGTCATATGCAGCTGCCGTCCTGGGGCGAGGTGAAGCCCGACTGGGAGGCGGAGAGCCTGGGGTGGTTCGACGAGGAGGGACGCGTCGTCGGGGCCGGGCTGGTGCTGTTGCGGGCGGTGCCCCGGGTGAAGCGGTATCTGGCGTACCTGCCGGAGGGGCCCGCCATCGACTGGCACGACCCGGAGCCGGAGCGGTGGCTCGGCCCCCTGCTGGCGTACCTGAAGGGGCGCGGGGCGTTCGCGGTGAAGATGGGCCCGCCGGTCGTCGTACGGCGGTGGAGCGCGGAGGCGGTGAAGGAGGCCATCGCCGACCCCGCTGCCCGGCGGCTGCGGGATGTCCCGGAGACGTCGTACGAGGCCGGTGCCGCCGGCCTCGCCGACCGGCTGCGCCGGGCGGGGTGGCGGCAGGCGGCGCCGGGCGGGGAAGCGGGCTTCGCGGCCGGGCAGCCCCGGTACGTGTTCCAAGTTCCGTTCGCCGGGCGGTCGTTGGACGAGATCCATCGCGGGCTCAACCAGCAGTGGCGGCGCAACGTCAAGAAGGCGGAGAAGGCCGGGGTCAAGGTCGTACAGGGCGGATACGACGACCTGCCCGCCTTCTACGGCCTGTACACGGAGACCGCCGAGCGCGACCGCTTCATCGCGCGCCCCCTGTCCTACTTCCAGCGCATGTGGACCGCGCTCACCGCCGAGCACCCCGACCGCATGCGCCTCTACCTGGCCCAGCACGACGGCGACCTCCTCGCCGCGGCCACCATGCTCACCGTCGGCGACCACGTCTGGTACTCCTACGGCGCCTCCACCGGCCGCAAGCGCGAGGTCCAGCCCAACAACGCCATGCAGTGGCGGATGATGTGCGACGCCCACGACCTCGGCGCCGCCGTCTACGACTTCAGGGGCATCACCGACACCCTGGAGGAGTCCGACCACCTGCTGGGGCTGCTGCGCTTCAAGGTGGGGACCGGCGGCGAGGCCGTCGAGTACCTCGGGGAGTGGGACTTCCCGCTCAACAAGCTGCTCCACAAGGCGTTCGGCCTGTACATGGCCCGCCGCTGAGGCCTGCCCGGGGCTCACCGGCCCCGGCTTCATAAGCCGGCTCTCAGGTTCATAAGAGAACTCTCAGGTTCGGGGTCGTTATACAGCCGTTACATAGGTATTCACAGCACCTGCTTGCCGTTTGCGGGCCGACTTTGCCGTTGCTTGGGAACTGGGCCGTGTAAGTTCTTCGATGTCGGGCGGCGGGGATTGCCGAGGATGACGATCCAAAATCCCCGGACGTTGCCCCGAGAGAATTCTCGTACCATCCCGCACCACTTGCACTTCGAACTCTCAAGGAGTCGGAATGAGCCTCAAGAAGCTCGCCCCGCTGCCCCCCAAGCCCAAGAAGCAGCTGCCCCCGCCGCCGCCGAAGCCGAAGAAGCGCGCGCCGAAGCCGGCCCCCAAGCCCATCCCCGGCGACCGGGACAACTGAGTAAGCCGTAAAAAGGACCGACGGTTCGCCGTCGGTCCTTTTTCGCTCCTGTATTTCGGTAATTCCAGCGTCGGAGAGCGGAGGTAGTGCGAAATGCGCGTGAAGGAGAGTGAAGGCGCAGAATACGAGTACGAAGTCGACGACTCGAAACACGAGGACGATGACGAGGAGTACGACGACGAGTACGAGGGCGAGTACACGCCCACCATCCCGGCCCGTGTCGCCTTCCGCCGCTTCTGGCCGCTGACCCGGGGACTGCGCGGCTGGCTGGTGATCGTCTGGGTGTGCACGGTGATCGCCGCGCTCGCCGAGACCGAGGCCATCCTCCTCTTCGGCGACCTCACCGACCACGCCCTGCAGAAGGGTTCGCTCAGCGCCTTCTGGAGCCCGGCCGGCAAATGGCTGGCCATCGCGGTCGTCGGTGCGATCGTCGCGTACGCCGGCAACTCCCTGGCCGCCTGGGTCACCGAACGCTTCGTCATGCGGCTGCGTGAGCACGTCTTCGACCACGTCCAGCAACTGCCCCCGCACTTCTTCCAGCGCCACCGCCAGGGCGACCTGCTCTCCCGTCTGACCAGCGACGTCGAGGCCATCGAGACCATGGTCGTGTCCGGGCTGGTCGGCGCCGCGTCCGCCCTGTTCAGCGCCGTCTTCTACGCGGCCGCCGCGTTCTGGCTGCGCTGGGACCTGGCCGCGGCCACCTTCGTCCTGGCCCCCCTGTTCTGGCTGGCCGCCCGCCGCTTCTCCGGCTCCATCAAGGACGTGTCGCGTCAGGGCCGGGTCGCCGACGGCGCGATCACCTCCGTCGTCGAGGAGTCCCTCGGCAACATCGTGCTGACCCAGGCGTACGACCGCCGCGACGCCGAGCGCCGCCGCCTGAACGAGGAGGCGAGCGCCTGGTTCCGCGCCTCCGTCCGCTCCACCCGGCTCAACGAGGCCTACGAACAGCTCGTCGCGGTCATCGAGACCGTCTGCGTCCTCGCCGTCATCGGCATCGGCGCCTGGGAGATCTCCACCGGCCGCATGACCCTCGGCCAGCTCCTCGCCTTCTCCGCCTTCCTCGGCTACCTCTACCCGCCGGTGCGCGGCCTCGCCCAGTTGGGCCTCACCGTCACCGCCGCCACGGCGGGCGCGGAACGGCTGATCGAGATCCTGGACGTGCAGCCGTCGGTCAGCGACCCGCGCCGCGGCACCGGCACCGACACCGGCCGCCCCGACGGCGCCATCGAGGTCCGCGACGTCGGCTTCAGCTACCCCGGCGCCGACCGCACCGCCCTGGAGGGCCTCTCCTTCACCGTCAGCCCCGGCGAACTCGTGATCATCACCGGCCCCAGCGGCGCCGGCAAGTCCACCGTCTCCAAGATGCTGCTCCGCTTCTACGACCCCGACAGCGGCGAGATCCTCCTCGACGGCGTCCCCCTCCGCGACTTCCCGCTGGCCCGGCTGCGCGAGTACATCACCCTGCTCCCGCAGGAGACCCTCGTCCTGCACGACACCGTCCGGGCCAACATCGCCTGCGGCCGGCCCGGCGCCAGCGACCAGGCCATCGAGGACGCGGCCAAGGCCGCCGACGCCCACGACTTCATCGTCCGGCTCCCCGACGGCTACGACACCAGGGTCGACCCCAACTCCGCCCGGCTCTCCGGCGGTCAGCTCCAGCGCCTGGCCATCGCCCGGGCGATCCTGCGCGACGCCCCCGTCCTCGTCCTCGACGAGCCGACCACCGGCCTGGACGCGATGGCCGCACGCCGGGTCGTCAAACCGCTGCGCCGCCTGATGACCGGCCGCACGACCATCATGATCACCCACGACCTCAACCTCGCCCCCGACGCCGACCGCATCCTCGTCGTCGACCGCGGCCGTATCGTCGAGAGCGGCCGGCACGACGAACTCCTCGCCCGCGGCGGCGCCTACTCCCGGCTGCACCGCTCCCAGAACAACGCGGTGATGGACACCGGCGAACTGCGGCTGCCGCTGTTCGTGGAACAGGGCGGCGCCGCAGCGGCGGCAGGCGCCGTGGGGGCGGGGGTGCCCCAGGCCTCCTACGCGGCGGCGCAGGGCGGCGGGGACGGTGGGTACGCCTACCAGCAGCCGTACGGGAACATGTACGACTACGACGTGTACGCGGCCGCGAGACTATGGCCCCAGCCCATGTACGAAGCCCCCATGGAGACCTACGCGGAGGCCGACTACAGGGCGAACGTGCCCACCACGCTCCCTGACGGCCTCCCTCTGTTCCGCGACGAGGAGCCCTGGCCCGGCATCTGAGCAGCCGCCCCCGGACGGGCCGCAACTCTGGTGAGTGCCCGTCACATGAGTGTTGTTACACACCTATTGCACAGGGGATCTTCAAGAATCCTCCACTTGGTTCGTAGGCTGCATACGCCAATGGGCTCGGCCGGGGGCGACCCGCCGGGCTCCTCGCGATCCCAGGGGGATTCACATGCGTATACGCGTCGCGGCCACCGTTCTCTCCGGTGCGGTCGTACTGTCCGCGCTCGCTGTTCCGGTGGCCGCCCAGGCGGCGTCGCGCCCGAGCGCGGAGGCGCAGCTCAGCTCCTTCTCCGCGAACTCCGCGCCCGCCGGGCACGCGGCGAACTCCGCGCAGACCGTCCGGCCGAAGACCGGGATAGGGACCATCACCTTCTCGAAGGGCGTCGTCAACGGCGGCAAGGACATCGTCCTCGGCACCACCACGAACAAGTCCGTCACCGCGACCTACACCGCCACCAGCTCCAGTGGCGTCGCGCTCACCGAGGCCTTCCTCTGGCAGGGCACCGACCCCTCCAGCACGGACACCATCACCGGCGCCCTGGGCACCGACGACGACCCGGTCTGCACCGAGTCGACCACCCAGACCGGCGTCTACAGCTGCACGGCCGTCTTCAACATCCACGCGGCCACCGACATGAAGAACAACGGCGCCGCCGGCACCTGGAAGCTCGCCATCGGCGGCTACGACCTCAACGCGAGCGCCAGCTTCGACGACAACATCGGCACCGGCAAGATCAAGAAGGCGTCCAAGCTGACCGTCAACGCCACCCCGGAGCCGGTGAAGAAGGGCAAGACCATCACCGTCACCGGCAAGCTGACGCGCGCCAACTGGAACACCGGCACGTACGCGGGTTACGCGTCGCAGAAGGTGCAGCTGCAGTTCCGCAAGAAGGGCAGCACCACCTACACCACCCTCAAGACCATCACCGCCGGCACCGGCGGCGCCCTCAAGACCACCACCAAGGCCACCGTCGACGGCTACTACCGCTACTCGTTCGTCACCAACGCCACCACCGGCGCCGCGACGGCGACCGGCGACTACGTCGACGTGAAGTAACGTCCGGCCGCCACTCGAAGATCTCTGAAGATTCGTTTCACTGCCGTTCGGCCTCGCCCCGCACCCGGGGCGAGGCCGAACGCGTGCCGACTCCCGGTGTCGGCTCCACGGCTCGGTATCTCAGCATCCAGGACAGTTCCATAGGGGGTTCACGCGCCTGTCGGAGTCCATTACCCTGGACTGAGAAGTGCATCGTAATGAACGACGAATCCCCTGGACCGCCCGTGACCACCGCCAGCACCTCGCAGCCGACGTCGACGCCCACGACCACTGCGGTGTCCGCGCCCGCCGCCACCGGCCTCCCGGGCCGGTTCGGTTCGCTCGGGCCCGTCGGGCTGGTCCTCGCCGGAGGGATCTCCGTGCAGTTCGGCGGCGCCCTCGCGGTGACCCTGATGCCCAGGGCGGGCGCCCTCGGCGTGGTGACCCTGCGCCTGCTCGCGGCCGCCGTGGTCCTGCTCGTCGTCTGCCGGCCCCGGCTGCGCGGCCACTCCCGCACCGACTGGGGCACGGTGATCGTCTTCGGCGGCACCATGGGCGCCATGAACGGCCTCTTCTACGAGGCCGTCGACCGCATCCCGCTGGGCCTCGCCGTCACCCTGGAGGTCCTGGGACCGCTCGCCCTGTCGGTGCTGGCCTCCCGGCGCGCGATCAACGCACTGTGGGCGGGGCTGGCGCTGGGCGGCGTCTTCCTGCTGGGCGGCGGAGACTTCAGCGGCCTCGACCCCGTGGGTGTCGGCCTGGCCCTGGCCGCCGGCGCCATGTGGGCCACCTACATCATCTTCAGCGCCCGAACCGGCCGCCGCTTCCCGCAGGCCGACGGCCTCGCCCTGGCCATGGCGGTCGCGGCCCTGCTGTTCCTCCCGCTGGGCGTCGCCGAGGCCGGCGGCAAACTCCTGAACCCGACCACCGTCGCCCTGGGCTCGTCGGTCGCGATCCTCTCCTCCGTCCTGCCCTACACGCTCGAACTCCTCGCGCTGCGGCGCCTTCCCGCCCACACCTTCGCCGTCCTCATGAGCCTGGAACCGGCCATCGCCGCCATCGCCGGCTTCCTCGTCCTCGGCCAGGCCCTGACGGCCACCCAGGCGGGCGCCGTCGCCCTCGTCATCGCGGCGAGCATCGGCGCGGTCCGCTCCCAGGTGGGACGCGGCCGGAAACCGGCGGGCGCTCAGCCGGACTCGGCGGGCGGCGTTCAGCCGGAGCCGGTGGCCGGCCCTCAGCCGGAGCCGGTGGCCGGCCCTCAGCCGGAGGGGAACGGCAGCGCGTCCTGATACCCGTTCGACGGCCGCTGGATCTTCTTCACGGTCTGGGCGTCCAGCGCGACCGGCGCGGACCTCGTGCCCAGCTTCCCGCCGGGATGCCAGTTCCCCGTGACGGAGACCCAGGTGTTGGCGGGCGGGATGCTGTCGCTGTAGATCCGCACCTTCACGGACTGCGCGTCGGCCGCGCAGCAGGAGATGATGATCCGGGTCAGATCCCAGCTCCCGCCCCCCGGCACGGGCGTGACCAGCCCGCTCATCTCCACGGTCCGCGCCTTGATGGCCAGTGAGCGGTCCTGCTGCACCCGGGTGGTGAAGTCCGTGAGCGTGATGGGCAGCGGCGAGGTCCTCGGCAGCGGATCGAAGTCGTCCTGTTCCGCGATGACCTTGGCCGGCTGCCGGGAGGCGGTGTACGCGCCGAGCGCCGGCGGGGCGTAGAAGAGCAGGCTCAGCGCGGGGAGCAGCAGCAGCCAGGCCACCCGGGGGACGGCCGAGTGGTCGTGACCGTGGTGCCGTTCGAGTTCGTCATCCGGTGCGGCCACATGTGCCTGGCCACCATGCCTGCCGTGGCCCTTCCGCTCGCTCCGCCCGTCGCGCGCCGCCGCCTCCACGACGCCCAGCACCAGCAGCACGACCCCGGACACGATCAGCAGCGGCCGCATCCCGGGCTTGACGTAGCGCAGGCACAGGTCGGTGAAGAGGGAGGCGTGCAGCAGGCCGAGGCCGCTGAGGACCAGCAGGGTCACCTGAAGCGGACGTCTCACAGCAGTACCCCTCCGACCAGCACACTGCACAGGACCGCGACGACCGTCGTGGCGGTCGAGAAGCGGGCAGCGAACGCCCGGCCGAACGTGCCCGCCTGCAACGCGATCAGCTTGAGGTCGACCATGGGCCCGACCACCATGAACGCCAGCCGGGCGGTGGGCGAGAAACCCGTGAGCGACGACGCCACGAACGCGTCCGCCTCCGAGCACACCGCGAGGATGATCGCCAGCGCGGCCAGGAACAGCACCGACAGCCAGGGCGAACCGGAGAAGGTGTCGAGCACCGACCGCGGTACGGCCACGTTGAAGGTGGCCGCGGCCATCGCGCCGACCACCAGGAAACCGCCGGCCTGGAGGAAGTCGTGCTGGAACGCGCGCCGGAACTCCGTCCAGCGGTTGTGCCCCGGCTGGTGCCCGGTGTGCCGTACGGCGGGCCGCAGCCACTCCTCCCGGCCCAGCCAGAGCCACAGCCAGCCCATCACGGCGGCGGTGACCAGCGAGGCGAGCAGCCGGGCCAGCACCATCAGGGGAGTGCCGGGAAAGGCGATGGCGGTGGCGGTGAGCACGACCGGGTTGATGGCGGGCGCGGAGAGCAGGAACGCGAACGCGGCGGCCGGGGTGACCCCGCGTCCGATCAGGCTGTTCGCCACCGGCACCGACGCGCACTCGCACCCCGGCAGCACCACTCCGGCGACCCCGGCGACCGGCACGGCGAGCGCGGGCCGCTTGGGCAGCAGCCGCGTGAACACCCGCTCCGGCACGAACGCGTTGATCGCCCCCGACAGCGCCGTACCGAGCAGCAGAAACGGTGTCGCCTGCACGATCACGGCGAGACACACCGTCTGCCAGGCCTGCAGCGCGGCCTTGCTGACGCCCTGGCCCACGAGGAAGAGGGCGGTACCCGGCAGGACGGCGGCGGCCACCAGGAGAAGGGGCCACAGGCGTGGAGGTTCGCGTGGCGGCGGGTCCTCGGTGTCCGCGTCCACCGGGTAGCCGTTCGCCGGGGGCTCGACGACGGCGGTCGCCTCCGCCCCCATGGCGAGTTCATCTGTCCTACGCACGCCCCGCACCCCCCGCACGCCTCACACATCACTCCGTCGCCGGATGTTCGCATCGAACATAGGGCATGACGGTGCCCCCGCCGCGACGGGCTGCGCCAAGGATTGACCCAGGGTGACCCCAGATGTCGCCAAGAAGCACCGCCTCCCGCAGCGGACCAAATTCATGCAAGCGTGCTTGATTGTTTCCGGGGTCGCTGCCATGCTCCTCCCCATGTCCGATCCGACGCCCGTCATCGACGACCTGCGTGAGGAGGGTGCGGAACTCGACCGGCTGGTAGCCGAGTCGGGTACCGACCAGTGGGCTCTCACCACCCCCGCGCCCCGCTGGACCGTCGCCCACCAGATCGCCCACCTCGCCTGGACCGACCACTCCTCGCTGCTGGCCGTGACCGATCAGGACGCCTTCGCCCGCGAGGTGGAGAAAGCACTGGCCGCACCCGGGGACTTCGTGGACAACGGGGCGGAGGACGGCGCCGCGAAGCCCCCCGCCCAGTTGCTCGCGGACTGGCGAGCCGGGCGCGAGGCCCTCGACCAGGCGCTGCGCGCGGCACCCGCCCGGGCGCGTTTCCCCTGGTACGGCCCCCCTATGTCGGTCGCCTCCATGGCCACCGCCCGGCTGATGGAGACCTGGGCGCACGGCCTGGACATCGCGGAGGCGCTGGGTGTGGCCCGCGCCCCCACCGACCGGCTCCGGCACATCGCCCGCCTCGGCGTCCGCACCCGCGACTTCGCCTTCGGCGTGCACGGACTGCCCGTGCCCTTCGAGGAGTTCCGCGTCGAACTGACCGGCCCGTCCGGCGACATGTGGACGTACGGCCCCGAGGACGCCGACGAGCGCGTCACCGGTCCCGCCGTCGACTTCTGCCTCCTGGTCACCCAGCGCGCGAACCGCGCCGACCTCGCCCTCGAAGCCGTCGGCCCCGACGCCGACCGCTGGCTGGACATCGCGCAGGCCTTCGCCGGCCCGCCCGGCCCCGGCCGTCGCCCGAAGGGGGGCACCGGGTGACCCTCCGCATAGGCAACGCCTCCGGCTTCTACGGCGACCGCTTCGACGCGCTGCGCGAGATGCTCACCGGAGGCGAACTCGACGTCCTCACCGGCGACTACCTCGCCGAGCTGACCATGCTCATCCTGGGCCGCGACCGGCTCAAGGACCCCGGCTCCGGATACGCCCGAACCTTCCTGCGTCAACTGGAGGACTGCCTGGGCCTGGCCCACGAGCGGGGCGTGCGGATCGTCACCAACGCCGGCGGCCTCGACCCGGCCGGACTCGCCGACGCGGTACGGCAGCTCGCCGACCGGCTCGGCATCCCGGTGCGCGTCGCACATGTGGAGGGCGACGACCTCACCGCCGCCCACCCCGGCAGCCTCGCCGCCCACGCCTACCTCGGCGGCTTCGGGATCGCCGAGTGCCTGCGGGCCGGCGCCGACATCGTGGTCACCGGCCGGGTCACCGACGCGGCCCTGGTCACCGGGCCCGCCGCCGCGCACTTCGGCTGGCGGCCCGGGGAGTACGACCGGCTCGCGGGCGCCGTGGTCGCCGGGCACGTCCTGGAGTGCGGGACCCAGGCCACCGGCGGCAACTACGCCTTCTTCGCGGAGGCGGGGGCCGACGGCCGGGACCTGCGGCGGCCCGGCTTCCCGCTCGCCGAACTCCACGAGGACGGCAGCTGCGTCATCACCAAGCACCCCGGCACCGGCGGCCTCGTCGACGTCGGCACGGTGACCGCCCAGCTCCTCTACGAGACCGGCGGCGCCCGGTACGCGGGACCCGACGTCACCGCCCGCCTCGACACCGTACGGCTCAGCCAGGACGGCCCGGACCGGGTACGGATCGAGGGCGTCCGGGGCGAGGCACCGCCCCCCACCCTCAAGGTCGGCCGCAACCGGCTGGGCGGCTTCCGCAACGAGGTCGTCTTCGTGCTCACCGGGCTCGACATCGAGGCGAAGGCCGCGCTGGTGCGGGAGCAGATGACCGACGCGCTCGCGCTCGCCGCAACGGCCCCCGCACAGGTCCGCTGGGAGCTGGTCCGCACCGACCGCCCCGACGCCGACACCGAGGAGACCGCCAGTGCGCTGCTCCGGCTCGTCGTACGGGACCGCGACCAGGAGGCCGTGGGCCGGGCACTGAGCGGAGCCGCCGTCGAACTGGCGCTCGCCAGCTACCCCGGCTTTCATGTGCTCGCACCACCGGGGAAGGGCGCCCCCTATGGGGTGTTCGAGGATGTGTACGTCCCCCAGGGCGAGGTGCCCCATCTGGCCGTGCTCCATGACGGCCGCCGGATCCCTGTGCCGCCGGCCCAGGACACCCTCGTACTCCAGGATCCGCCCGCACCGCCGCTGCCCGAGCCGTACCCGGCCGGCGGTCCCACCCGGCGGGCCCCGCTCGGGCTCGTCGCCGGGGCCCGCAGCGGGGACAAGGGCGGGAACGCCAACGTCGGCGTCTGGGCGCGCTCGGAGGAGGCCTGGCGCTGGCTCGCGCACACCCTGACCGTCGACACCTTCCGCCGTCTCCTGCCCGAGACCCGCCAGTTGCCGGTCACCCGGCACCCGCTCCCGGGCCTCCGCGCCCTCAACTTCACCGTAGAGGGCGTTCTCGGCGAGGGCGTGGCCGCCCAGCATCGTTTCGACCCCCAGGCCAAGGCCCTCGGCGAATGGCTCCGCTCCCGCCACCTGGACATCCCGGAGGCTCTGCTGTGACCGTCCTCTCCTCGGCGCTGGACACCTCCTCGCCGGACTACCGGGCGAACCGCGACGCCATGCTCGCCAGACTCACCGACCTGGAGAACGAGCACGCCAAGGCCCTCGCGGGCGGCGGCCCGAAGTACGTCGAACGGCACCGGGGGCGCGGCAAACTCCTCGCCCGCGAGCGCATCGAACTCCTCCTCGACCCCGACACCCCCTTCCTGGAGCTGTCCCCGCTGGCCGCCTGGGGCAGCGACTACGCCGTCGGCGCCTCGCTGGTCACCGGCATCGGGGTCGTCGAGGGCGTGGAGTGCCTGATCACCGCCAACGACCCGACCGTGCGCGGCGGCGCCAGCAACCCCTGGTCGCTGAAGAAGGCCCTGCGCGCCAACGACATCGCCCTCGCCAACCGGCTGCCCTGCATCAGCCTGGTGGAGTCCGGCGGCGCCGACCTGCCCTCCCAGAAGGAGATCTTCATCCCGGGCGGCGCCGTCTTCCGCGACCTGACCCGGCTCTCGGCCGCGGGCATCCCCACCATCGCCGTCGTCTTCGGCAACTCGACGGCCGGCGGCGCCTACATCCCCGGCATGTCCGACCACGTGATCATGGTCAAGGAGCGCGCGAAGGTCTTCCTCGGCGGACCGCCCCTCGTGAAGATGGCGACCGGCGAGGAGAGCGACGACGAGTCGCTGGGCGGCGCGGAGATGCACGCACGCGTGTCGGGCCTCGCCGACTACTTCGCCGTCGACGAACCGGACGCGCTGCGCCAGGCACGGCGCGTGGTCGCCCGCCTCAACCACCGCAAGGCCCACCCCGACCCCGGCCCGGCCGAGCCGCCCGAGTACGCCCCCGAGGAGCTGCTGGGCGTGGTCCCCGGCGACCTCAGGATCCCCTTCGACCCGCGCGAGGTGATCGCCCGGCTCGTCGACGCCTCCGACTTCGACGAGTTCAAGCCGCTGTACGGGACGAGCCTCGCCACCGGCTGGGCAAGCCTGCACGGATACCCCGTCGGCATCCTGGCGAACGCGCAGGGCGTGCTGTTCAGCGAGGAGTCCCAGAAGGCCGCCCAGTTCATCCAGCTCGCCAACCAGCGCGACATCCCCCTCCTCTTCCTCCACAACACCACCGGCTACATGGTCGGCAAGGAGTACGAGCAGGGCGGCATCATCAAGCACGGCGCGATGATGATCAACGCGGTCAGCAACAGCCGCGTCCCGCACCTGTCCGTCCTCATGGGCGCCTCCTACGGCGCCGGGCACTACGGCATGTGCGGCCGCGCCTACGACCCCCGCTTCCTGTTCGCCTGGCCCAGCGCCAAGTCCGCCGTCATGGGCCCGCAGCAGCTCGCCGGCGTCCTCTCCATCGTCGCCCGCCAGTCCGCCGCCGCGAAGGGACAGCCGTACGACGAGGACGGCGACGCGGCCCTGCGCGCCATGGTCGAGCAGCAGATCGAGTCCGAGTCGCTGCCGAAGTTCCTGTCCGGGCGGCTGTACGACGACGGCGTCATCGACCCGCGCGACACCCGCACCGTCCTCGGCCTGTGCCTGTCCGCCATCCACACCGCCCCCTACGAAGGCGCGCGGGGCGGCTTCGGCGTCTTCCGGATGTGAGGGACCACGTGATTTCGACCCTGCTCGTCGCCAACCGAGGCGAGATCGCCTGCCGGATCTTCCGTACCTGCGCCGAACTCGGCATCAGGACCGTCGCCGTGCACTCGGACGCCGACGCGAACGCGCTCCACGCGCGCGTGGCCGACACCGCCGTACGGCTGCCGGGCGCGACACCCGCCGACACCTACCTGCGCGCCGACCTGGTGGTGAAGGCCGCCATCAGCGCCGGCGCGGACGCCGTGCACCCCGGGTACGGCTTCCTCTCCGAGAACGCCGACTTCGCGCGCGCCGTCCTCGACGCCGGCCTGGTCTGGATCGGGCCGCCCCCGGAGGCGATCGAGGCGATGGCGTCCAAGACCCGCGCCAAGGAGCTGATGGGGATCGCGCCCCTGGGCGAGGTGGCCGAGTCCGACCTCCCGGTGCTGGTCAAGGCCGCCGCCGGCGGCGGCGGGCGCGGCATGCGCGTCGTGCGCCGCCTCGACGAACTGGGCGCCGCACTGGAGGGCGCGCGCGCCGAGGCCGCGAGCGCCTTCGGTGACGGCGAGGTCTTCGTCGAGCCCTACATCGAACGCGGCCGCCATGTGGAGGTGCAGATCCTCGCCGACACGCACGGCACGGTCTGGCCGCTCGGCACACGCGACTGCTCGCTCCAGCGCAGGCACCAGAAGGTCATCGAGGAAGCACCCGCACCCGGCCTCCCCGAGGGCCTCGTGAAAGAGCTGCACGCGCTGGCCGTGCGCGCCGCACGCGCCGTCGCCTACGCGGGTGCCGGCACCGTCGAGTTCCTCGTCGCCGACGGCAGGGCGCACTTCCTGGAGATGAACACCCGTCTCCAGGTGGAACACCCCGTCACCGAGGCCGTGTTCGACCTCGACCTCGTCGCGGAACAGATCCGCGTCGCCGAGGGCCACGCCCTCCCCCTCGACCCGCCACGCGCGCGTGGCCACGCGATCGAGGCCCGCCTCTACGCCGAGGACCCCGCCCGCGACTGGGCCCCGCAGACCGGCACCCTGCACCGCCTGGCCGTACCGGACAGCGTCCGCCTGGACACCGGCTACACCGACGGCGACGAGATCGGCGTCCACTACGACGCCATGCTCGCGAAAGCCGTCGCCCACGCCCCCACCCGCGCGGAAGCCCTGCGCAGACTGGCCCACGCCCTGGAACGGGCCACCCTGCACGGCCCCACCACCAACCGCGACCTCCTCGTCCGCTCCCTGCGCCACGAGGAGTTCGCGACCGCCCGCATGGACACCGGCTTCTACGACCGCCACCTCCCGGAGCTGACCCCGCCGGCCCCCGACCCGCACGCCCCCCTCGCCGCCGCCCTGGCCGACACCCACGGCCGCTCCCGCTTCGGCGCCTGGCGCAACCTGCCCTCCCAGCCGCAGACCAAGCGCTACCTGATGGCCGGCGAGGAACACGAGGTCCACTACCGGCACACCCGCGAGGGCCTCACGGCAGACGGCGTACGGATCGTGTACACGGACGCGCGTCTCGTCGTCCTCGACATCGACGGCGTCCACCGCAAGTTCGAGGTGGCGCGGTACGGCGACCAGGTCCACGTCAACAACCTCACCCTCACCGCCCTGCCCCGCTTCCCCGACGCCAAGGCTCAGCCGGCACCGGGGTCCTTGCTGGCACCGATGCCGGGAACGGTCGTACGGGTGGCGGAAGGGCTGGAGGCGGGCGCGACGGTGGAGGCCGGCCGGCCCCTGATCTGGCTGGAGGCGATGAAGATGCAGCACGTCATCTCGGCTCCGACGACGGGAACGCTTGAGGCCCTGCACGTGACCGAGGGCCAACAGGTAGAGCCCGGCTCTCTACTGGCGGTAGTACAGGCGCCCCGATAGGGGCGCGGGGCTGTATTCGACATGCGGCTGCCGCCGCGTGAGCGCGACCGGCCACGACTCACCCGTACCCGAAGGAGCCACCATGCCCCCCCAAATCGAAACCGACGAACACAAGGCACTCCGCGAGGCGGTAGCCACCCTCGGCAAGAAATACGGCCGCACCTACATGACCTCGGTGATCGCCGCCGGAGGCCACCCCACCGAGCTCTGGCAGGAGGCGGGCAAGCTCGGCTACCTCGGCGTCAACCTCCCGGAGGAGCACGGCGGCGGAGGCGGCGGCATCACCGAACTCTCCATCGTCCTCGAAGAACTCGGCGCGGCCGGTTCCCCCCTCCTCATGCTCGTCGTCTCACCCGCGATCTGCGGCACGGTGATCGCCCGCTTCGGCACCGACGCCCAGAAGCGGGCCTGGCTGCCCGGACTCTCCGACGGCTCCCGCCTCATGGCCTTCGGCATCACCGAACCCGACGCAGGCTCCAACTCCCACCGCATCACCACCACCGCCCGCCGCGACCCCGACACCGGCGACTGGCTGCTCACCGGCCGCAAGGTCTTCATCTCCGGCGTCGACATGGCCGACGCGGTCCTGATCGTCGGCCGCACGGAAGACGCCCGCACCGGCCGCCTCAAGCCCTGCCTGTTCATCGTCCCGACGGACGCCGCCGGCTTCCAGAAACGCCCCATCGACATGGAACTCGACGCCGCCGAGAAGCAGTTCGAGCTCATGCTCGACGACGTACGGCTGCCCGCGGACGCGCTCGTCGGCGACGAGGACGCCGGCCTGCTGCAACTGTTCGCGGGCCTCAACCCGGAACGGATCATGACGGCCGCGTTCGCGATCGGCATGGGCCGCTACGCCCTCTCGAAGGCCATCGAGTACGCGCGCGACCGCACCGTCTGGAAGGCCCCCATCGGCGCCCACCAGGCCATCGCCCACCCCCTCGCCCAGGCGCACATCGACCTCGAACTCGCCCGCCTGATGATGCAGAAAGCGGCACACCTGTACGACGCGGGCGACGACGTCGGCGCAGGTGAGGCCGCCAACATGGCGAAGTACGCGGCAGGGGAGGCGTGCGTGAAGGCCGTCGACCAGGCCGTGCACACCCTCGGCGGCAACGGCCTCACCCGGGAATACGGGCTCGCCTCGTTGATAACGGCCGCGCGCGTGGCTCGTATTGCTCCGGTGAGCAGGGAGATGATTCTCAACTACGTCTCCCACCAGACCCTCGGCCTGCCCAAGTCGTACTGAGGTCGTACCGAAGTCGTCCCCAGGCTCAAGGCCGCCTTGGAGGAACCGTGTTCCGCAGCGAGTACGCAGACGTTCCGCCCGTAGAACTCCCCATCCACGAGGCCGTGCTGGGCCGCGCCGCCGACTTCGGTGACGCGCCCGCCCTGATCGACGGCACCGACGGCACCACCCTCACCTACGCACAACTGGACCGGTTCCACCGGCGGATCGCGGCCGCGCTCGCCGACGCCGGCGTCCGCAAGGGCGATGTACTCGCCCTGCACAGCCCGAACACGGTCGCCTTCCCCACGGCGTTCTACGCGGCCACCCGCGCGGGGGCCGCCGTCACCACCGTGCACCCGCTCGCCACCCCCGAGGAGTTCGCCAAACAGCTCAAGGACTCCGCGGCCCGCTGGATCGTCACTGTCTCGCCGCTGCTGGAGTCCGCCCGCCGGGCCGCCGAACTCGCCGGCGGCATAGCGGAGATATTCGTCTGCGACAGCGCACCCGGACACCGCTCCCTGATCGACATGCTGGCCAGTGAAGCCCCCGAGCCCGAGGTCGACATCGACCCCGTCGAGGACGTCGCCGCCCTGCCGTACTCCTCCGGCACCACCGGCGTCCCCAAGGGCGTGATGCTCACCCACCGGCAGATCGCCACCAACCTCGTCCAGCTGGAACCCGCCGTCCCGGCCGGCCCCGGCGACCGCATCCTCGCCGTCCTCCCGCTCTTCCACATCTACGGCCTCACCGCGCTCATGAACGCGCCGCTGCGCAAGGGCGCCACCGTCGTCGTCCTGCCCCGCTTCGAGCTGGAGACCTTCCTCGCGGCGATCCAGAACCACCGCATCACCGGCCTGTACGTCGCCCCGCCGATCGTCCTCGCCCTCGCCAAGCACCCCGCGGTCGCCGACTACGACCTGTCCTCCCTGAAGTACGTCATGAGCGCCGCCGCCCCCCTGGACGCCCGCCTCGCCGCCGCCTGCTCACAGCGGCTCGGCCTGCCGCCGGTCGCCCAGGCCTACGGCATGACGGAACTCTCGCCCGGCACCCACGTCACCCCGCTCGCCGCCCTGGAGAAGGCGCCGCCCGGCACCGTCGGCAAGCTCATCGCCGGCACCGAGATGCGGATCGTCTCCCTCGACGACCCCCGCAAGGACATCGGCATCGGCGAACCCGGCGAGATCCTCATCCGCGGCCCCCAGGTCATGAAGGGCTACCTCGGCCGCCCCGACGCCACCGCCGACATGATCGACCCCGACGGCTGGCTGCACACCGGGGACGTCGGCCATGCCGACGCCGACGGCTGGCTGTTCGTCGTCGACCGGGTCAAGGAACTCATCAAGTACAAGGGCTTCCAGGTGGCCCCCGCCGAACTGGAGGCCCTCCTGCTCACCCACCCGGGCATCGCCGACGCCGCCGTCGTCGGCGCCTACAACCAGGACGGCAACGAGATCCCGCACGCCTTCGTCGTCCGCCAGCCCACCGCCGGCGACCTCACCGAGAACGAGACCATGCTCTACGTCGCCGAACGCGTCGCGCCCTACAAACGCGTCCGCAAGGTCACCTTCATCACCGGCGTGCCCCGCGCGGCCTCCGGAAAGATACTCCGCCGCGAACTGCGCGCCCTCGCCAAGGCCGGGGAACCCGAGGAGGGCCCATGACGTTGATCGGACAGGCACACGCACGTGCCGTCACCACCCTCAGCCTCGACGCCACCGCCACCCGCAACGCCCTCTCCGCCGCCCTCGTCGCCGAACTCGCCGAGGCCCTCACCGACTGTGCCAAGGACCCCGACGTCCGCGCCGTCGTCCTCACCCACACCGGCACCACCTTCAGCGCCGGCGCCGACCTGCGCGACCCGCCCGACCCCGACGCCCTCGTCCGGCTCCTCCGCCAGATCGTCGAGCTGCCCAAACCGGTCGTCGCCCGCGTCACCGGCCATGTCCGCGCGGGCGGCCTCGGCCTGCTCGCCGCCTGCGACATCGCGGCCGCGGCCACCGGGTCCACCTTCGCCTTCACCGAAGTACGCATCGGAGTCGCCCCCGCGGTGATCTCCCTGCCCCTCCTGCCGCGCACCGACCCCCGCGCCCTCGCCCGCCACTACCTCACCGGCGAACGCTTCGACCCGCCCGAGGCCGTGCGCCTGGGCCTGATCACCACCACCGCCGACGACGTCGACACCGCCCTGGCCCCCATCCTCGACGGCCTCCGCCGCTCCTCACCCCAGGCCCTGGCCGAGACGAAACGGCTGCTCACGGCTAGGGTGCTGGAGACATTCGACCGGGACGCGGCCACCCTCACCGCGCTCTCGGCCCGGCTGTTCTCCTCCGACCAGGCCCGCGAGGGGATGACGGCCTTCCTCGAACGACGGGACGCGGCGTGGGTGGTGTGAACACGGGGGTGAGCACGGCGGAACGCGCCCCCAAACAGGACCGCAGCCGGGCCACCCGGCAGCGGCTCCTGGAGGCCGCCGTGGCCTGCCTCGCCGAGCACGGCTGGACGGGCTCCACGGTCGCCGTCGTCGCCGAACGCGCCGGCGTCTCCCGGGGCGCCGCCCAGCACCACTTCCCGACCCGCGAGGACCTCTTCACGGCGGCCGTCGAATACGTCGCCGAGGAGCGCTCCACGGCCCTGCGCGCCCTCTTCCCCGAGGGCACCACCGGCGACCGCCGAGCAGTCGTGTCCGCCCTCGTCGACCTCTACACCGGTCCCCTCTTCCGCGCCGCCCTCCACCTCTGGGTCGCCGCCTCCAACGAGGACCAGCTCCGCCCCCGCGTGACCGAACTGGAGGCCCGAGTGGGCCGTGAGACCCACCGCATCGCCGTGGACCTGCTCGGCGCCGACGAGACCCACCCAGGCACCCGCGAGACGGTCCAGGGCCTCCTGGACATGGCACGCGGCCTGGGCCTCGCCAACCTCCTGACCGACGACAAGGGGCGGCGGGAGCGGGTGGTGACGCAGTGGGCGCTGCTACTGGACGAGACCCTGGGCTGAAGCACCCCGTCAGGGGCGCGGGGAACTGCGCGACCAGCCACAACGCACCCGCAGCCGCCCATGCACCGCCGCACCCCCTCTAGTGGGCGATATCCACATACCCCTCGATGTCCTGAGGCTTCCGCACCCCCGGCCCCACATACTCCGCCGACGGCCGCACCAACCGCCCCGTCCGCTTCTGCTCAAGGATGTGCGCCGACCACCCGGCGGTCCTCGCACACGTGAACATCGACGTGAACATGTGCGCCGGCACCTCCGCGAAGTCCAGCATGATCGCCGCCCAGAACTCCACATTGGTGGCCAGCACACGATCCGGCCGACGGTTGTGGAGCTCCTCCAGCGCCGCCTTCTCCAACGCCTCCGCGATCTCGAACCGCGGCGCCCCCAGCTCCCGCGCCGTCCGCCGCAGCACCCGCGCCCGCGGATCCTCGGCCCGGTACACCCGGTGCCCGAACCCCATCAGCCGCTCACCCCGGTCCAGCGCCCGCCTGACGTACCCCACCGCGTCCCCGGTCCGCTCGATCTCCTCGATCATCCCGAGCACCCGCGAGGGCGCACCCCCGTGCAACGGCCCCGACATCGCCCCCACCGCACCCGACAACGCGGCCGCGACATCCGCACCGGTCGACGCGATCACCCGCGCCGTGAACGTGGACGCGTTCATCCCGTGCTCCGCGGCGGACGTCCAGTACGCGTCCACGGCCGCCACATGCCTGGGATCCGGCTCCCCCCGCCACCGGATCATGAACCGCTCGACCACCGAGTGCGCCTTGTCGATCTCCCGCTGCGGCACCATCGCCAGCCCCTGCCCACGCGCGGACTGGGCGACGTACGACAGCGCCATCACCGCGGCCCGCGCCAGGTCCTCCCGGGCCTGCTCGGCATCGATGTCGAGGAGCGGCTTCAGCCCCCACACCGGCGCGAGCATGGCCAGCGCCGACTGGACGTCCACCCGGATGTCACCCGAATGGACGGGGATCGGGAACGGCTCGGCCGGCGGCAGCCCCGGATTGAAGGCCCCGTCGACGAGCAGCCCCCACACGTTCCCGAACGAGACGTGACCGACCAGATCCTCGATGTCGACGCCCCGGTACCGCAGGGCGCCTCCCTCCTTGTCCGGTTCGGCGATCTCCGTCTCGAACGCGACGACTCCTTCGAGCCCGGGTACGAAGTCGGACATGGGGCGGCTCCTCATGGGTGTAGGCGGAGGCAATGGCACCATAACCCCGAGTGCCAGAATTGGGGAGTCCAGCGGCACTCAGTGCCACACTCCGTGCCATCGTCCGGTGCCGCACAGGGCGATACGGCAAGATGACCGGGTGACCGATCGCGACGCCACCGCCTCCGACGAACCCGTCCTCGACCCCGCCGCGATGCGCAAGCACTACCGGGCCGAGGGATTCGAAGAGCACGACCTGGCCGCACACCCCATGGACCAGTTCACCCGATGGTTCGAACAGGCCGCGCGGGCCGCCGCCGACGGCATGATCTACGAACCCAACGCGATGGTCGTCGCCACCGCCGACGCCGAGGGCCGCCCCAGCTCACGCACGGTCCTGATGAAGCAGTACGACACCCGCGGCTTCGTCTTCTACACCAACTACGACTCCCGCAAGGCCCAGGACCTCGCCGCCAACCCGTACGTCTCGCTGGTCTTCCCCTGGCACGCCATCGCCCGCCAGGTCGTCGTCACCGGCACCGCCCGCCGCACCGGCCGCGACGAGACCGCCGCCTACTTCCGCACCCGCCCGCACGGCTCCCAGCTCGGCGCCTGGGCCAGCACCCAGTCCACGGTCATCTACTCCCGCGCCGAACTCGACGCCGCCTACGCGGAGCTCAGCGCCCGCTACCCCGAGGGCGAACAGGTCCCGGTCCCTCCGCACTGGGGCGGCTTCCGCATCGCCCCCCAAACGGTCGAGTTCTGGCAGGGCCGCCAGAACCGCCTCCACGACCGCCTCCGCTACGTGGCCGACCCCGACGGCACCTGGCACGTGGAACGCCTCAGTCCCTGACGTCCCGGTGGCCCCCGAAACGCAGACGACCCGCGAGCTCGGGTCCCTCCGCCGTACGGCGGAGAAGCCGGCCGGACGTACCGGCGAGCTCGCGGGTCGGGTGACTGCTTGGGATTGGGCCGGCTGCGTACGTCTCGCGTACGCCGGTCCGGCACCGCACATCGTGTGGTGGCGAGCCGCTAGCCCGCAGACACCTCGCGCGTCCGGGTTTCACTCATTTACCCGATCACCTCCTCTCAGCGTGCTCGCCAGCCTAAGAAGCTTCTGGGGCAGACTCAACTGCTTTTTGAAATGCTTGCGGAGGCGCTTCGCGCCGGGTGCTGTAGCCGTACCCGTCGCCCCGCTGTAGAAGCCGTGGATTCCAGTGCGAGACGTTGAGGCGGCCGTGCGGCGTGCTGAGGCTGTGCTGCCCCCTGCCCGACCGCCGGGTGCACGGGCGCGGTTCAGTACGGCGAACAGCAGGACGGCATCAGCCCCCACCCACCCGCACGGAACCGCCGCCGTATTGACACCACCCTGGTCCAGACCTGAGGGTGATCGGCAACACGAGAACACAGACGCTGACGCCGCGAAGGGGCACCGCATGAGCGACGGCACGCCCGCCGACCTGTTCTTCGACGCCGCCATCGGCCTCCTGCAACGGGCCCGCGACGAGGAGGCCGAGGCCATCACCGCCGCCGGCACCCTCCTCGCCGACACCGTCACCTCCGGCGGCCGGCTGTTCGCCTTCGGCGCCGGCCACTCCTCCCTCGCCGCCCAGGACGTCGTCTACCGCGCCGGCGGCCTCGCCCTCATGAACCTCCTCGCCGCCCCCGGCCTCGTCGGCGTCGACGTCATGCCCGCCACCCTCGGCTCCCGCCTAGAACGCGTCGACGGCCTCGCCACCGCCGTCCTGGACACCTCGCCCCTGCGCACCGGCGACGCCCTCGTGATCATCTCCCTGTCCGGCCGCAACGCCCTGCCCGTCGAGATGGCCGTCGAGGCCCGCCGGCGCGGCGCCAAGGTCATCGGCGTGACGTCGGTGGCGTACGCCACCGAGACCACCTCCCGGCACAGCTCCGGCACCTACCTCAAGGACCACTGCGACATCGTCCTCGACTCGAAGATCGCCGTCGGGGACGCCGAGCTCACCCTCGACACCATCCCGGCGCCCTTCGCACCCGCCTCCACGGTCGTCACCAGCGCCCTGCTCCAGGCCGTCCTCGCCACCACCGCGGCCGCCCTCGCCGACCGCGGCACCGAACCCCCGCTGCTGCGCTCCGGCAACGTCGACGGCGGCCACGAATGGAACGCCCGCGTGTTCGAGGAGTACCGCGACCGAATCTTCTACCAGCACTGAAGCACCACAGCTGGCCCGGCCGGCACGGCCGCTACGACTGCCGGTCCTTCGCGAGATGGGCGAGATCCAGCGCGATCGCGATGCGTACCGCCACGTCCTCGGCGTACGTCGCGTCCGCGCGCTCGAAGCGGTTGCGGCCCGACCCGCGCAGGAACGTCACCACACCCAGCGTCCGCCCCCGGCTGCGCAGCACCGCGCACAACGCGTGCACCGCGTCGCCCGGCCACTGCCGGTCCAGTGCCCAGGCCCGCGCCCGGTCCAACGGCACCGACCCGGCATCCGCCCGCACACTCCCGGCCCGCACCACGCACTGCAACGCCGGATGCCCCTCCTCGTAACGCACCGGCAGCCCCGCCGCGCCCGTCAGCATGCTCGGCCCCGGTGTCCCCGACGGCGTGGCCGCGATCCGCACCAGCCGGACCGGCCCCACCTCCCCGTCGGCCCGGGAACCGCCCACCACCCGGTCGATCACCGCATGGTCGGCGAACCCGGCCAGCGCGAAGTCCAGATGGACGGTGGCCGCCTCCGCCGGGTCCTCGCACTCGGCGGCCGCACGGGCCGCACGATGCAGCTGGTTGGCCCGGAAGCGCAGCATCGCCGCCTCCTGCTCGGCGTGCTTGGCCTCCGTGACGTCCTGGAACAGCCAGCCGACCCCGAGCGGCACCGGCTCCTCCGCCAGCGGTGACGCCAGCCGCAGGAACCCCGACCGCCAGCAGCGCCGCTGCTCGCCCTCCGCCGTCCGCACGCTCACCCACATCTCGGCCGGCGCGGGCGGCGCCCCCTCGGCCAGCACATGCGTCAGCGCGCTCTCCAGGTCCTCCACACCCAGCGCCAGCAACTCGCCCAGTGGCCGCCCGAGCGCCGACGTACGCCCGATACCGAGCGCCCGCGCGGCATGCGCGTTGACCACGGCGGGCCGCAGATCGGCGTCCACGAGTACGACACCCCAGGCCGCGTCCTCGAACAGCGCCTCGCTCAGCGCGATCGACCGCTCCAGGTCGATCTGCGCGTGCACCTCGCTGAACGCGCAGTACACACCCGCCGGCTTCCCGTCCGGCCCGCGCACCGCCGCCGACTGCGTCCGCACGAGGACCCGCCCACCGTCCTTCGTGAGCAGGGCGAACTCGTGCACCTGGCGCCCCGGGGCATGCATGGCGGACAGCAACCGCCCCTCGACCTCGTCGGCGTCCGCCTCACGCACCGCCCACCCGGCGAACCCGTGACGGCCCACCGCCTCGGCCGCCGTCCACCCCAGGATCCGCTCGGCCTCCCGGTTCCAGTGGGTGACGAACCCGTCCGCGTCGAAGGCGCACAGGGCCGCGTCCATGCCGTCGAGCAGCGCGGCGAGCAGGTCGGAGCCACCCGAGTCCTCCGGAGCATCCCGCTCCGGTTCCGGCTCGGGCTCGTCGGGCCCCAGCTCGTCCGTGGCCCCACTACGCCGGGAAGCACTCACCTGGACCCCCATCAGGCTGCGTCCGCACGCACGGCGCGTCGGTTCACTCACTGCCTTCATTCAACTCGAACGTGACGCAGCCCACACTGTGTTCCCGCAAGATTGAAGGAATCGTTGCAAGCGGACACCTGCCCCACCTCACAGCGCGAGCCGCAGATCCACCCACTCGTCGCTCTCCCCGTCGAGCACATACCGCTCGACCTCGACGAACCCGTGCGACTCGGCGAACCGCAGGCCGCCCTCGTTGACCGCCAGCACACACGTCTCGACGGCCTCGACACCCGGCACGCGCGCGTGCCCGAGCGCATGCTCGTACAGAGCCGTACCGAACCCCCGCCGCCGGAACTCCGGCAGCACCCGGGCGATCACCGTCACCACCCCGCCGACGGCAGGCCGCACGGTCGAACACCCCACGAGCACATCCCCGTCGTACGCGTTCTCCAGCCGGTATCCCCGCGCGAGCCGCTGCCCCGCCTCCTCCGCCGACATCGCGGCCGGCGGTACGACGACGTTGTGCACGTACCGCCACCGCTCCAGCGCCTCGTCCCCGGCCACGGGAACCACCCTCAGACCACTCACGCGCCGTCCCCCGCCGGCCGCCGCGCGCAGACCTCGATCTCGATCCTCATCCGGGGATCGGACAGCCCGCACACCATCATCGTCGCGGCCGGCCGCACCTCCCCGAACACCCGCCGCAGCACCGGCCAGCACGGCTCGAAGTCCTCCCGCACCGGCAACAGGTACCGCACCCGCACCACATCCCCGAACCCGCACCCGGCCTCCGCCAGCGCCGCCCCGATGTTCCGCAGACACTGCTCGGCCTGCTCCACCACGTCCTCGGAAATGGTCATCGCCGCATAGTCGAACCCCGTCGTCCCCGACACATGCACCCACTCCCCGTCCACCACCGCCCGCGCATACCCGATCTCCTCCTCGAACACGGACCCACTGAGAATCACCCGCCGCTCTGTCATGCACGGAACGCTAGGGGGTGACACAGCCGTACGCTGCACGCGCATGAAAGATCGCCCCCACCGGCCCGCAGGCGAAGGTCGGCCCGCACCCGCCGTTTTTCCGGTGTCCCCCGCTTGTCGGTGGGATCCGGCAGAATTGGGGGCAGGGCCAGCGCACGCCGCCGGGGCTTCCGGCAGAGGTAATCGAGGGGCACGAATGTCCGGACTGATCGACACCACGGAGATGTATCTCCGCACCATCCTCGAACTCGAAGAGGAAGGCGTTGTCCCCATGCGCGCCCGCATCGCGGAGCGGCTCGACCAGAGCGGGCCGACGGTGAGCCAGACGGTGGCGCGGATGGAGCGGGACGGTCTGGTGTCCGTCGCCACCGACCGTCACCTGGAGCTGACCGACGAGGGCCGCCGGCTGGCGACGCGCGTGATGCGCAAGCACCGGCTCGCCGAGTGCCTGCTGGTCGACGTGATCGGCCTGGAGTGGGAGCAGGTGCACGCCGAGGCGTGCCGCTGGGAGCACGTGATGAGCGAGGCCGTGGAGCGGCGCGTCCTGGAGCTGCTGCGGCACCCGACCGAGTCGCCGTACGGCAACCCGATCCCGGGTCTGGAGGAGCTGGGCGAGAAGGACGGCGCGGACCCGTTCCTCGACGCGAGCATGGTGTCGCTGGCCGACCTGGATCCGGGTGCGGACGGCAAGACGGTGGTCGTGCGCCGGATCGGCGAGCCCATCCAGACCGACGCGCAGCTGATGTACACGCTGCGGCGGGCGGGTGTGCAGCCCGGTTCGGTGGTGAGCGTGACGGAGTCGGCCGGCGGGGTGCTGGTGGGCAGCGGCGGCGAGGCGGCCGAGCTGGAGGCGGACGTCGCCTCGCACGTGTTCGTCGCCAAGCGCTGAGCGACGGCTGGGTGTACGGCTGGGTGTAGTTCAACTTCCCTTGCTCGTGGGGAAGTTGAAGCCTCTGTTCGAGGTCTCGCCGGTGTGTGTCGAACGCGTCGAATCCAAGATTCAGTGCGCGGAATCGCAGCGCTGGAACGTTTCGCGTGCAAGGCTGTCGCGAGAGGCATATGACCTGAGGGGGCGGGGAGGATGTGCCGAGGACTCGGGCGTGGGTTTGGCCCCGGCACCTTTCGGTGCCGGGGCCTGTCCTCCCCAGTGCTGACCCGGAGCCCCGAGCTCCCAGGGTCATCCCCGCGGACCGTTTTCCCCGAGCGGCCCGCCCCCCGCAGAAGAAATCCCCCCGGCGGCGCCGATCATGCCTGGAGAGGGGTCACTCGAATGAGGGGTGTTGTCGGCCGGAGCCCGATTTTCGAATAGGAGTTCGATAGTCTGGGGTGGTACCTGAGTACCACGAAGCGATACGAGGACACTAGGCACGCGGAGCTAGGGGGGTGCCAGGCCCATGGCACGGCGCATCGACGTGACAGGAGCCGGCGGCGTACACCTCGCCGCCTGGGAGTTCGCGGACCCGCCCAAGACGGAGGAGCCGGACCACTCGTTCCCCGGCGTGCTGTTACTGCACGGCCTGATGGGCCGCGCCTCGCACTGGGCGTCCACCGCCCGCTGGCTCTCCGAGCGGCACCGTGCCGTCGCCCTCGACCAGCGCGGCCACGGCCAGAGCGACAAGCCCCCGCAGGCCGCCTACACCCGCGAGGCGTACGTCGAGGACGCCGCGGCCGCCGTCGAGCAGCTGGGCCTCGCACCGGCCGTGCTCATCGGCCACGCCATGGGCGCGCTGACCGCCTGGCAGCTCGCCGCGAAACGCCCCGAACTGGTGCGGGGTCTGATCATCTGCGACATGCGGGCCTCCGCGCTCGGCGCGGCCTCGCAGCGCGAGTGGGCCGACTGGTTCAGATCCTGGCCCGTCCCCTTCGCCACGCTCGCCGACGTACGCAAGTGGTTCGGCGAGGACGATCCCTGGGTGGAGCGGCCGAACCCGGCGCGCGGGGAGTTCTACGCAGAGGTGATGCACGAGGGCGCCGACGGCTGGCGGCCGGTGTTCGACCCCGACCGGATGCTGAAGTCCCGGGAGACCTGGGTGTACGACGCGCACTGGGAGGAGCTGGCGCAGGTGCCGTGCCCCACGCTGGTCGTGCGCGGGGTGGACGGGGAGCTGGGGCGGGCGGAGGCGCAGGAGATGGTCCGCGTGCTGCCGAAGGGGGAGTACGCCGAGGTGGCGGACGCCGGGCATCTGTTGCCGTACGACCGGCCGGAGGCCTGGCGGGCGGCGGTGGAGCCGTTTCTTGATCGGGTGGGGGAGTGAGGGGCGCGAGCGGAGGGGGGCGCTGTAGTCAGCCCTTGCTGACAGCGGTGAGGATCTCCGGCAGGCGGCTCGCCGTCCGCGGGGCCGCCATCCGCAGCCCCGCCCAGGTGATCGCCGCCCCGTAGCCCGCCCCCACCGGCAGCAGCAGCCAGGTCCACTGCTCGCCCCCCGCGCTCACGTTCAGCGCGATCGCCAGGGCGATGACGGGGGCGCACAGCAGGGCCGCTGAGACCATGCCGCCGAAGATGGCGATCCAGGCGAGGCCGGTCTGGCCGGGGGCGACGTTGCGGTGGCCCTCCTGGGGGATCGAGTAGGGGAATCGGGCGGAGGTCCAGGCGCCGGTCGCCAGCATCGCGCCGAGCAGGGCGAAGGAGAGACCGAGCACCTCGGGGAGCCGGGGCCAGTCGCCCAGCATGGCCGTGGTCAGGACGGTCACCAGCGTGGCGTACGGCAGGGTGATCACCAGCAGGGCCAGCGCCCGCCCGCGCAGTTCGACGTAGGCGTCCCGGGTGGACGAGATGGTCGTCGCGACCATCCAGAAGGCGGAGGTGTCCTGCCCGAACTGGTTGTACATCTGGATGCCGAGCATCCCGGCGGCGAAGCACGCGAAGTAGATCGACCCGGTGCCCTGCAGGGCGTTGAAGACGGGCACGATCAGGCCGATGGCCAGCGAGGTCACCCATGCGGCCTTGGTCTTGGGGTCGCGCCAGACGTAGCGCAGACTGCGCGCCATGACCGTACCGGTACGTCCGCCGGGCAGTAGCCGTCCGAGGCCGCCGCCCTCGGAGGAACGGCCCTGGGCGGCCGAGTCGGGTGCCTGGAGCGTGGAACCGTCGGGTGAGGTCATCAGCCGGGTCAGCGTCCGCGCCCACGCGCCGACGAGCAGCGCCAGCGCGGCGAGGGACAGGCCGAGCTGGAGGACCGCCGTACCGTACGACCCCTCGCTCGCCGCGTGCACCGCGCCGATCGCCGACGCGGGCGGCAGCCACCGCACCACGTCGGCCACCGGCGCGAGCCGCCCGAGCCCGGCCGTACCGAGGCTCTGGGCGCCGAAGTTGACGAGCTGCGCCCCGACGGCGATGACCAGGCCGCTCAGGACGGCCAGGTCACGTCCCTTGCGGCTGCTGAGCAGCCGTACGTTCGCGGCGGCCACGGCGCGCGCGAGGGCCACGCAGACCAGCAGCGCGAGGGCCACGGCGACGACCGCGACGCCGTAGCCGGCCGCGCCGTGCGCCACCGACACCGCACAGCCCACCAGCAGCAACAGGCTGAACAGGGGGCCGATGCCGACCAGCGAGGCGGCCAGCAGGGCCCGTGCCAGCGGCCGGGGCCGCAGCGGGAGCATCACCAGCCGGGTCGGGTCCAGGGTCTCGTCGCCGCCGGGGAAGAACAGCGGCATGAAGGCCCACCCCAGCGCCAGCACGGCGGCCCCCGGTACGGCCACCGCGTCCGCGTGCGCGTGGCCGCGCAGGAGGACCAGGCCCAGCAGCTGCAGGGCCGCGAACAGCAGCGCGAGGACCGCCGACGCGACGAACGCGGCCCGCCGGCCGCCGGACTGCCGCAGTCCGTTCCGCAGCAGCGACAGCTTCAGCCGTACGACGGTGGCGGTCACGTCCGTCATCGGGCCGCCCCGCCGCCCAGCCAGTCCAGGTCGGAGGCCGCGTCCCGCCCGCTCGCCCCGACCAGTTCCAGGAACGCGGCCTGGAGGGTGGGATGCGTCCCGCGCACCTCTGCCAGCGTCCCGGTCGCGCGGATCCGCCCGGCGGCCAGCACCGCGACCCAGTCGCACAGCGACTCGACGAGCTCCATCACGTGGGAGGAGAAGACGACGGTCGCGCCGGAGGAGGTGTACCGCTCCAGCACGCCCCGGATGGTCTGCGCGGACACCGGGTCGACGCCCTCGAACGGCTCGTCCAGGAAGAGGACTTCGGGATTGTGGAGGAGAGCGGCGGCGAGCCCGATCTTCTTGCGCATGCCGGTCGAGTAGTCGACGACGAGTCTGTGCTGGGCACCGGAGAGGTCGAGCACGTCCAGGAGCTGGGTGGCCCGCTTGTCGACCTCGGCGCCGGGGAGGCCGCGCAGGCGGCCGGAGTAGCCGAGCAGTTCGCGCCCGGAGAGCCGTTCGAAGAGACGGAGGCCTTCGGGAAGGACGCCGATGCGGGCCTTCACGGCCACCGGGTCCCGCCACACGTCGTGGCCGACGACCTCGACGGTGCCCTGATCGGGGCGCAGCAGGCCCGTCACCATGGAGAGGGTGGTGGTCTTTCCGGCCCCGTTGGGCCCGACCAGCCCGACGAACTTCCCGGCGGGCAGCGACAGGTCGATCCCACCGACGGCCACCTGTTGCCCAAACCGCTTCCAGAGCCCACGAACACGCACGGCATCGGTCATGGGTGAACCCTACGGGGGCGGCGAGATTTGGAAGGTGCGGGTGGACGAGCTGTCACGAGTGCCCGCGGCTGGGAAGAAGCGGCGGCTGCAGCGCCCCGTACGGGGCGCGGGGAACTGCGCGATCAGCCACGAAGTACCCGCAGTCGCCGGCGAAACAGGCACCCGGCAGCCCAACAGGCGCTACCGGTCCCTCCCGCACGCATAGGCCAACGCCGAGATCAGCTCCTCCGCATCCGGCAGCCACCGGTTCGCGGCCGTCGGCCGGCACGCCCACTGCACCGCCCCCCGCGAGCCGTACCGCGTGGGCGGGGCGGGGACATACGCGCCCTCCCCCAGCGCCGTGAGGTCCAGGGACGCCGGCGACCAGCCCAGCTTCCGCACCAGATCCGGCACCTTCGCCGACGCCCCCGGCAGCACGAAGAACTGCATCCGGCGGTCGGGCGTCAGCGTCACCGGCCCCAGCGTCAGCTCCATCCGCTCCATGCGTGCCAGCGCGAGAAACCCCGCCGTCTCCGGGACGGACAGCGCGTCGAAGGTCCGCCCCGTCGGCAGCAGGATCGACGCCGTCGGCTGCTTCTGCCACATCCGGCGCGCCACCGTCGCACTACCGGTCGCCTGCGTCGCCCAGTCCGGGCGCGCCGCGTGCGCGCCGGGCGCCGCGCACGCGACCTCCCCGCAGGAACAGCGCTGCACCCCCTCGACCGCTTCCAGCCAGGTGCCGGGAAAGACGTCCCAGTGGCGCTCCTCGGCGTAGCGTACGGCGGTGTCCAGCAGCGATTCCCCACGCTGCTTCGGAATCTGAGCGGCTTCGGCGCCGACGATCGTCTCTTCCACGCTCAACACAACTCCCGCGCCCACCTGGAGTTACGGGCGTAGCGCGCGCGGGGGAGGAGCATCCTCTCGGTAACTGGGGCGCATGGATGCACGTGTGGGGGCGCGCGGGAGGAACCGGGGCGTGAGCGGGTAGTCACACATGGGGGGTTGGCGGCGGCCGTACCCGCGATTCCGCCGCCTTTACCCGGCAATCCTCGCATGTCCCGCATTTTCGGTATGTCCGCTGGGCAGTGATCGCAAAGGCCGGATCTTTTCCCTACAGGGAGTTCGCAGGGGGTACGCCATGGCCGCAAGGCCGCTTGTCGCGCGGCAGCCGAACGAACGGTTGCAGGCGCTCATCCAGGAGGCGGGGTGCTCGAACGCCGGGCTTGCCCGCCGGGTCAACATGTGCGGCGCCGAGCACGGTCTCGACCTCCGGTACGACAAGACGTCCGTGGCGCGCTGGCTGCGCGGCCAGCAGCCGCGGGGCCGGGCGCCGGCGATCATCGCCGAGGCGCTGGGGCGCAAGCTGGGCCGTACGGTCACGATCGACGAGATCGGCATGGCCAACGGCAAGAACCTCGCCTCGGGTGTCGGTCTCCAGTTCTCGCCGACGGTGCTGGGGGCCATCGAGCAGGTCTGCGAGCTGTGGCGCAGTGACGTGGGGCGCCGGGACTTCCTGTCCGGTTCCTCGGTCGCCGCCTCCGCGCTGGTGGAGCCCAGCCGGGACTGGCTGATCTCAGCGCCGGACGCGCAGGTGGCGCGGCAGGCGGGGCCGCGGGTCGGGCAGTCGGACGTCGCGGCGGTGAAGGCGATGACGCAGGCCCTCACCGACCTCGACCACCAGTTCGGCAGCGGGCATGTGCGCCCGGTCGTCGTGCACTACCTCAACAGTGTCGTCTCCGGCCTGCTGGCGGGTTCCTACCGGGAGTCCGTGGGGCGGGAGTTGTTCGCCGCCGTCGCGAGGCTCACCGAACTGGCCGGGTACATGGCCGTCGACACCGGTCAACCCGGACTCGCCCAGCGGTACTACATCCAGTCGCTGCGCCTCGCGCAGGCGGCAGGCGACCGTGGCTACGGCGGCTATGTGCTCGCCTCCTCCATGAGCCACCTCGCCGCGCAGCTCGGAAACCCGCGCGAGATCGCCCAGTTGGCGCGGGCGGCGCAGGAGGGGGCGCGCGGTCGCGTGACCCCGCGTGCGGAGGCGATGTTCTTCGCGGCCGAGGCCCGTGGCCATGCCCTGCTCGGCGATGTGCGGTCGGCGCAGCTGGCGTCAGGGCGGGCGGTGTCGGCGATGGAGGCGGCCGATCCGGCGTCCGGGGACGACCCGGCGTGGATCAGGCACTTCGACGAGGCGTACCTGGCCGACGAGTTGGCGCACTGCCACCGCGACCTGGGTCAGGCCGAGGCGGCCGCCAGGTGCGCGCAGCAGTCGCTGGACGGGCATCCGGAGACCCGGGCCCGGCGCCGGGCGATCGGCTATGTGCTCCTCGCCACAGCGCAGGTGCAGCAGCGGGAGATCGAACAGGCCTGTGCCACCGGGACGAAGGCCGTCGAGCTGCTGGAGACGGTCCGCTCGAACCGGGGCGCCGAGTACCTGGAGGACTTCCAGCAGCGGCTGGAGCCGTTCCGGGACGAACCGGTGGTCAGGGAGTTCGGGGCGCGCCTGGATCTGCAGGCGGCCGCGTGAATTCCTGCCCCGCGGCTGCGTGAACAGGTGGGAAACCACACCTTGCCGTGCAGGAAGCGGCATGGACAGCGCACCGCGGGGCGGTTTTGTTACTGCTGTCACAGGGGACAAGATCGCGCCCTCGGCTGCGTGGCACCCTGCCGAGGTCACCCGGTAGCGTGAGCCTGATTCACAAGGTCCCCCATTAGTAGGAGTCCCGGTGACGCAGAGTGGACAGGGCGAGCCCGCGCGCGAAGGCATCGTGCTGCCCTCCGACGGTGGCGAGCCGCTGCTGCCGGGTATGACGGGCGTCCCCGTCCCCGTCGCACAGCCACCCGCCCCGGCCGCCGCGCCGCCCGAAGGCCAGTCCTGGGGCCAGCCGTGGGGCCCCGGCCACCAGCAGAGCCAGCAGCCACAGCCGCCCGGCCAGGGCTGGCCGCAGGCGGCCGGCCAGGAGTGGGCCGCCCCCGAGCAGCAGCTGCCGCCGGCCTGGACCGCCCAGTCGCACGCCGCCCAGACCCACGCCGACCAGGCCCAGGCCCCCGGTGCCGGTCCGCTGCCGCCGGAAGGGGCGCCGGCCCCGTCGTACGGCGGCGGCTACGAGCAGTCGTACGGCTACGGCGCTCCCCAGCCCCAGCAGTCGTACGGCGCCCCGCTGCCCCCGGCCGCCGGCCACGACCCCTACGGCACTCCGGGCGCCGCGCTGCCGCCCGCCGTCCCGCAGGGGGGCCACGGCGGCTACGGCGGTGCGCTGCCGCCCGCCGACGAGGGCGCCACCCAGTTCATACCGCCGGTGCCCGCCGCGCCGGTGGACGAGGGCGCCACGCAGTACATACCGCCGGTGCCCGCGGCCTCCGAGGGCGCCACCCAGCTGATCCCGCCGGTGGGCCCCGGTGCGCTGCCGCCGGAGATGTCCCACGGGCAGAACGCGTTCCCCGGCGGCCGGCCCGCCCCCGCGGCGCACTCCGACGCCGACGCCACGCAGTACATCCCGCCGTACCCGCCCTCCGGCGGCCCGCAGGACGGCGGCGACCGGCAGCCGCCCGCCGAGTTCGACAACCTCTTCCGCAGCGCGCCGGGCGGCGAGCCCCCGGCCGCGTCCACGGCCCAGCTGCCGCGCTTCCAGCAGCAGCCCCAGAACGGCTACCAGCAGCAGCCCCAGAACGGCTACCAGCAGCCGCCGGCGTACACCCCGCCCCCCATGTCGTTCGACCGCGCCGACGACGGCGACGGTGGCGGCGGCCGGGGCGGTGGCGGCAGGTCGAAGGTGCCGCTGATCGCGGCCGTGGGGATCGGCATCGCCGTGCTCGGTATCGGCGCCGGTGCCCTGTTCAGCGGGGGCGGCGGGGGTTCGGGCGACGACAACAAGACGGTCGCCGCCTCCGCGCCGGCCTCCGAGGGGTCCTCGTCGGCCGCGGCCGACCCCGCGAAGGCGCAGGCCGTCGCCCTGGACAAGCTGCTCGCCGACAGCGGCAGCAGCCGGGCCTCGGTGATCAACGCCGTCGCCCAGGTGAAGCAGTGCAAGAACCTGGACGGCTCCGCCTCCGACCTGCGCGACGCCGCCCAGCAGCGCACCGAGCTGGTCACCCGGCTGTCGAAGCTGTCGATGGACAAGCTGCCGGACAGCGCCGAGCTGAGCACCGCCCTCACCAAGGCCTGGCAGGCCTCCGCGAACGCGGACAACCACTACGCGGCCTGGGCCGACCAGGCCAAGGGCAAGCACGGCTGCCGCAAGGGCCAGGCCCGCACCACCGGCCAGACCGCCGCCGGCAACCGGGAGAGCGGCACCGCCAGCAGCCAGAAGGTGAAGGCGGCCGCGCTGTGGAACACGATCGCGAGCAAGTACGGACTGACCCAGCGGCAGCCGACCCAGCTGTGACCGCGGCCGGGCCGTGCGCGCGGGCGGGCGTGCCTGCGGGCGGGCCCGTCAGCTGAGGTCGGCGTTCTCCAGGATCTTGGTCATGTCCAGGGCCTGCTTGTTCGCCGACTGCAGCAGGCCGTCCTTGACCGTCTGGACGTTCACGTCGGCGTTGACCAGCCGGGCGAAGCCGGCCGCGGCCAGCTTGCCCTGGTAGGGCCAGGACAGCGACGGGGTGAGGCCGCCGGTGGAGACCTTCAGGCCGTCGTTGAGGGTGCGCCGCACGCTGTCGGCGCTGACCTCGCCGTCGCCGATCTTCTCCAGCGCGGCGGTGAGGACCTGGTAGGCGATCCAGGTGGTCTGCACCCCGGCGTCGGCCGGGTCGATCCGGTCGTCGTCGAAGGCCTCCTTGCTGATGACCTTCTTCATCTCGTCCCAGCGCGCGTCCGAGGCCACCGGGTACCAGCCGGTGATGTACGACCCCTCGTAGGGGCCGCGTGACCCGCCCGTGGAGTTGATCACCGTCTGGTCGACACTGCCGATCTCGGCGGCCGTCTTCACCGTCGGGTGGCCCTTGCGGGCCCGCTGGAAGCTGTCCATGAAGGTGGCCGTGCGGTCGCCCAGCTCGGGCACCACGCAGCCCGTCTTCAGCAGGTCCGAGGAGGCGCTCTCCACAGCCTTCTGGGACTGCGCGTCGTACTCGGTGAGGTCCTCCGCCGCGAGCTGGTCGATCGCCTTGGCGTGGCCGCCCGCCGTGAGGCCCGAGTCGAGCAGCTGGGGCAGCTGGTCGCCGGCGATGCTGTCGGGGCGGACCAGGGTGACCGGGCCGCAGGAGTCGGCCAGCGTCTCCCCGAGTCCGGCCAGCAGGGTGAGCGAGCCGCCGTTGACCGGGTAGGAGACGGGGCTGGTGAACTCCTCGTTCGAGGCCCCGTAGCCGCCTATGTAGGGGACGGCCGCGCCCTCCAGCGGGGCGAAGTAGGAGTCGCCGAACTGGCTGTAGGAGCCGACCACGGCGACGACGTCCTCGTCGACCGCCCGCTGGGCGCAGTTCGCGGCGCCCACGCTGGTGTTGTGGTCGTTGCAGGTGACGAGCTTGAGCTTGCGGCCGTGGATGCCGCCCTGGGAGTTGATCCACTTGACGTAGGCGGAGGCCATGGCGGGCATGCCGGGCTTGTTGGTGGCGCTGGTCCCCTGTGGCGCCCAGGTCATCACCTTGATCGCGTCGTCCGCCGACGCCGACATCCCCGGGATGGCGCCGCAGCCGGCGGCGAGTGACGCACAGGCCGTCATGGCCGCCGCGGAGAGGGCGGTGGCTCTGATGCGCCGGGTCGTGGGGAGGACGCTGCGGAGGGAGGTGCTGGAGGTGGGGCGCCTGCCGGTCATGGACACGCACGATTCCGTCACATCACGAACCGGGAAGTGACCCATGGTCAAGGGAAGGTGACCTAAAGGTGAATTACAGGGGTGTGTCACCGGGGGTGTGACGAGGAACGTACGATCGATGACCGTGCAAGGTTCGGAGAACTCTTCCCGTCGCGGCCGTCGCTCCTCCACCATGGGCGACATGCCACTCAATGACATGCCGTGGTGGCGCTGGCGCAGCAATGTGCGCTCCGCGCTGCACATGCTCTCCGACCCGGAGTTCCAGCGGAACGTCTGGCTGGCCGGTCAGGACGGGTACGGCGACGTGACCGACGCGGTCTACCGGCTGGTCGAGGACACCTGGCTGGACAGCTGGTCCGCGGAGAAATACGTCGGGACGATATTCCGCGACTCGCAGGAGGCGGCGCTCGTCGACACCGCCGTGCTGCGGGTGCTGCGGATCATGCACCAGGTGGGGCCGGACGCGCCGGTCTCCGCGTACCTCGACCACCAGGCGTGGCCGGACGCGGTCCGGGCGGCCCGGGACGCGCACATACGCCTGGCGGCGAGCGACGGCGACGACCCGGACGTCCCGCCGCGCAGCCTCGACGTGCTGCGGATCATGACGCGAGCGGCCTGAGCCGGGCCGGTCGGTCCAGGTCGCGGCGGTCCGCGTTGCGGACAGGAACGGCCGGGGCGGGCGGGGCATGAGATTCTGTGGGGCATGACCGATCAGTCCACCCGAGCCCAGGCCGCCCCGCCCGACCAGTACGTCCTCACTCTCTCCTGCCCGGACAAAAAGGGCATCGTGCACGCTGTGTCGAGCTACCTGTTCATGACCGGCTGCAACATCGAGGACAGCCAGCAGTTCGGGGACCACGACACGGGTCTGTTCTTCATGCGCGTGCACTTCTCGGCCGACGCGCCGGTGACGGTCGACAAGCTGCGGGCGAGCTTCGCGGCGATCGGTGACTCCTTCCACATGGACTGGCAGATCAACCGGGGCGACGAGAAGATGCGCATCGTCCTCATGGTCAGCAAGTTCGGGCACTGCCTGAACGACCTGCTCTTCCGCGCCCGCATCGGCGCGCTCCCGGTGGACATCGCGGCCGTGGTCTCCAACCACACCGAGTTCGCGGAGCTGGTGGAGTCGTACCACATCCCCTTCCACCACATCCCGGTGACGAAGGAGACGAAGGCCGACGCCGAGGCCAGGCTGCTGGACCTCGTCCGCGAGGAGGACGTCGAGCTGGTGGTGCTGGCCCGCTACATGCAGGTCCTCTCGGACGACCTGTGCAAGCAGCTGAGCGGCCGGATCATCAACATCCACCACTCGTTCCTGCCGAGCTTCAAGGGCGCGAAGCCGTACCACCAGGCGCATGCGCGGGGCGTCAAGCTGATCGGGGCGACGGCGCACTACGTCACCGCCGACCTCGACGAGGGGCCGATCATCGAGCAGGAGGTCGAGCGGGTCGGCCACGACGTCACCCCCGACCAGCTGGTCGCGATCGGCCGCGACGTGGAGTGCCAGGCGCTGGCGCGCGCGGTGAAGTGGCACGCCGAGCGCCGCATCCTCCTCAACGGCCGACGGACGGTCGTCTTCGGCTGACGGTTGCGCAAGGGGGCTGCGCCCAAGGGGCGGGGCGGTTCCGTGAGACGGCGGGTGCGGGCGGGTGGGGGCCGTTCGCGCAGTTCCCCGCGCCCCTGAAAGAAGGGGCGCTGCGGTGCGCCCCTTCAGGGGCGCGGGGAACTGCGCGACCAGCCACGAACCACCCGCACCCGCCGTCTCACGGAACCAACCCGCTCCTTGGGCGAACCGCCTACATCCGGCTCAGACTCGCCGCCGCGAACAGGACGTCCCTGATCGCCGCCCGATCCCCGAGCTGCCCCGCGGCTGCCTCCTCCGGTGGCACATGGCCCGCAGCCAACCGGCAGAACTCCACGTCGTCCAGCGCCACGTGCGCCACCTCGAACTCCGCGGAGCCCACCGCCCCGGGCGAGTCCAGCGGGATCAGCCACTGGCCGCCGCCGTCGCCCTCGATCTCCAGCCGCAGGCTGCGGCCGGGCCGTCCCGCAGGGACCAGGTGGGGGGTCTGGCCGGGCGACGCCAGCCCCGCCCGCCGGCGCTCGGCCAGCACCACGGGCAGCATCCGGGCCGCGAGGTCGATCATCCTGCGCAGGTGCCTGGGGGCCGGCGGCCCGTAGGGATAGTCCACGGCCTCCGCGATGTCCTCCGCGTGCACCCAGCACTCGAAGGCACGGTCCAGCATCGCGTCGTGCAAGGGCAGTTCGAAGTCGCCGTACGACACACCGAGGCGCCCGGCGCCGCCGCCGGTGAAGGAGACGGTCTGCACGAGCCGGTGACTCTGCTCCCGCCAGGGAACCCGCACCGCACGCGTCGGCGGGAAGTGCGAGCCCTGCCAGAACGCCTCGGTGCGGGCGGCCGGGCCCTGTGCCCGGGTCTCCCCGAGCGGGTCGTCGAGGCCCAGTGCCGTCGCCACCAGCCCGTCGACGGACAGCAGATGCGCGATCACGCCGGCGACCGTCGTACGACGGCTCGCCGCCGCCTCGCCGTCGTACCAGCGCAGCCGCACCGGCGCGTGCCACTCCGCGTCGCCGATGTCCTGGAGCAGGGCGTCCAGGCGGGCGGTCTCCGCGTCGAAGGGCGCCGCCCACGCGGGGATCGGGATCCTGGCCGGCCGGCGGTCCAGGCAGGCCTCCAGGACCCGGGTGCGCAGGCCGGGGTCGAGGTCGAGGCTCTCCGGCTGGTGCAGCAGGCCGACCGCCTCGCGCAGCCGCCGCGCCTCGTCCGCGCAGGCCCCGCAGCCCCCGAGGTGGTCCTCGACGGCGAGGGACTCCGCCGTCGAGCACGCGGCCAGGGCCCACGCCCCGAGCAGCGATTTCAGGACGTCGTGGGACAACTCCAGCGCTACGGGCGGCAGGTCGGCCGGCTCGGGCAGCGGCTGCCCGCCGTCCTCGACGGAGGCCCGGGGCAGCGGTATGCGCGGCGGGCGGCCCACGCCGCCGCCACCGTCGCGCGGCACGTCACCCGTCCCGTCCCCGGCGCCGGTGCCGTCGTGCGCCTCGAAGAACTCCGGGCCGGTCACACCCCACCTCCAGGGCCGGGCGGCGTCCCGGCGTCATGCGCGGTGGACAGCAGTTGCAGGCCCAGGCGCAGCCGGCGGCGGGCCTCGTCCTCGGTGACGCCGAGGTCCACCGCGGTCTGCCGGTAGTCGCGGCGCTGGAAGTAGGCCAGATCCAGGGCGGCGCGCAGCGGGGCCGGCATGGAGTGCACGATGTAGTCCGCGCGGGCGGCGACGGAGGCCCGCCGCACCTTGTGCTCCAGCTCCGCCGCGGCCTGCGGGGAGCCGCTGTCGCCCGGGGCGAGCGCGGCCGTCTCGGTGGCCCTGAGGCGCTGTACGGCGAGCCGGTGGGCCAGCGCGGCGAGCCACGAGCGCAGCGGCCCCTGCCGGGGGTCGTAGGCGTCGGGGTGCTCCCAGACCTGGGCGAAGACCTCGCGGGTTATGCCGTCGGCGGCCCGCTCGTCCCCGAGGACGCGATGCGCGAGCCCGTGCACGAGCGAGGCGAAGCGGTCGTACAGCTCACCGAGGGCGGCCGCCTCGCCGCGTGCGAGCCGCTGCTGCATCTTGCGGTCCCAGCGGGGCGGTACGTCCTTCTTCGCCATGCGGCCCCCTCTCCGTGCCCGTGTCCAGCGTGTCTCCACCGTCTCCTCGAATGTAGTCGGCACGTCCGGCAACGCACGCCCCTTTATGGCAATGCGCGCCCCCTGACGGACCGCGGGTGATAGTGGGCGCTCTCCGACACCCTCTGCTTCTGATCGAACAGGATCGACAGTGACCGAAACAAGCCCCTCCCTTACGGATGCTCGTTTGTCATCCGGGGTTTCGGGGAACCGCCGCTGGGCAGCCGCGCGAGAACAAGCGTAGGAACTGGCTCCGTTTCCGGGCGGTTCCGGAGATCCGGCGAGCGGAGGGCTGAGCCGTGGCTTTCAAGGTGACCGGCGTCGAACAGGGCGAGTGGGCCGTGCTCGGGGTGTCGGGCGAACTGGACCTGGTGACCTCGCCGGTGCTGCGTCAGCGGGTGCACGACGTGGTCGCCGACGGCCACCACAGCCTGGTCCTCGACCTCTCCGACGTCTTCTTCTGCGACTCCAGCGGGGTCGGCGTCCTGATCGCCGCCCGCCGTCTGATCCGCTCCTGCCGGGGGCGGCTGCGGCTGATACTGCCCGCCCAGGGCGCGAGTGACGGTTCTCACGTCAACCGGGTCCTCGGCGCCCTCGGCGTACGGCGGCTGTTCGACGTGTACGCCGACATCGACAGCGCGACCACCGACGAGGAGGACCCGCTGTCCGCGTAGCCGGGCCGCGCGATCGCACAGCCGACGATCACGACAGTGCCACGTTGTTGTCGCGGAATTCCCCCGGTCTTGGCACAAGCGTCGTTTTCGCGCTCCCCGGCCGCCGCCGCGTCGTACGCTCCCTGCGAGATGAACCCCCACGGCACGTAAGGCGGCCCGAACAGACATGGTCAGCACCGAGTACGAGCGACGGATCGCCGCCCGGTTCGCCACCTTCGACCAGGACGGCAACGGCTGGATCGACCGCGAGGACTTCAACGCGGCGGCCAAGGCGCTGCTCGCCGAGTTCGGCGCCGCCGCCCGTTCCGACAAGGGCCAGGCCCTGTACGCCGGCGCGGAGGCCTTCTGGCAGGGCATGGCCGGCATGGCGGACCGGGACGGCGACCAGCGCATCACCCGCCAGGAGTTCGTGAGCGGCGCTGTCAAGCGGCTGCACGACAACCCCGAGCGGTTCGGCGAGATCGCCCGCCCCTTCCTGCACGCGGCCCTCGCCCTCGCGGACACCGAGGGCGACGGCACGGCGACCGTCGACGGCACCGCGCGTGTGCTGCGCGTCCTCGGGGTCGCCCCGGAGCTCGCGCGGGCGATCGCGTCGGGCCTCGACAGCGACGGCGACGGCAAGGTCGCGGAGGCCGAGATCGTCCCGGCGTTCGCCCGCTACTTCACGATCCCGGAGTAGGGCTTCCGGCCGCCTCGGCGAACCGCTCGCGCAGCTTGTACTTGAGCACCTTGCGCAGCGTCTCGTTGCGCGGCAGGGCGTCCACCACCTCCAGCCGCTCCGGCAGCTTGTGCACCGACAGCCCTTCCGCCCGCAGGTACGACACCACCTCCGGGAGCGTCAGCGCGACGGCTCCCGGCGGCTGTTCGACCACCGCGCAGACCAGCTCCCCGCGCTCCGCGTCCGGCAGCCCGACCACCGCCGCGTCGTCCACCCCCGGATGCGCGGCGAGCAGGTCCTCGATCTCCTTCGCGGAGATGTTCTCGCCCTTGCGGATGATCACGTCCTTGAGCCGCCCGGTGAGGACGAGATGCCCGGTCCCGGTCAGCCGGCCCAGGTCACCGGTGCGCAGGAAGCCGTCCTCGTCGAAGGCCGCGGCGGACTGCGCCGGATCCAGATACCCCTGGCACACCGCCTCCCCGCGCAGCCGCACCTCGCCGCCCTCCGCGATCCGTATCTCCATCCCCGCCGGCGGCCGCCCCTCGGTGGTCGCCAGGTTCTCCGCGGTGTCGTCCGGCGCTCCCATCGTGATCATCGGCACCTCGGTCATGCCGTACCCGTGCGTCAGCTGCACCCCCATCTCGCGCACCACCGCGTGGTACACCTCCGGCGGCTTGGGCGCCCCGCCGCCGGCCAGCAGCCGCAGCGAGGGGATGACCGGCACCCCCGGCTGCTTGCGCTGCTCGGCCAGGAACATCGAGTAGAACGCCGTCGAGCCGCCCGCCACCGTCACCCCGTGCCTGCGGTACTCCGGCAGCGCGTCCGGCAGCGCGAACTGCTCGAACATCACCGCGGGGAAGCCGTACAGCAGCAGCATCACGGTGTAGTCGGGGCCCGCGATGTGCGCGTACGGGAACGCCATCGAGCCCACGTCGTCCGCCGTGAGCCGCAGCGCGTGGGCGAGACACGAACCGCCCGCGACGAGTGAGCGGTCCGTGTGGAGAACGCCCTTGGGGTCGGAGGTGGTTCCCGAGGTCCAGTAGATCCACCGGACGGAGGTGCCCTCGGCGGGCGGGGCGGGCAGCACGGCCGGATCGCCGTCGGGCAGTGCGTCACCGTCGTACGCCTCGAAGACGCCCTTCGCGCCCAGCCGCCGCGCCATCCCGGTGTGGTCGAAGCCGCGCCACACGCCCGGTACGGCGAAGAACTCGGCCCTGGACTCGCGCAGGGCGAAGCCGACCTCGCGGTCCCGGTAGAAGGGGATGACGGGGGACTGGACCGCGCCGAGCCGGGCCAGGGCGAAGGACAGCACGGCCGTCTCGATCCGGGTGGGCAGCTGCCAGGCGACCACCGTGCCGGGGCGTACGCCCATGCCGTACAGCCCGGCCGCCACCCGTTCGGCACGCGCGCGCAGGCCACCGAAGGTCAGGGTGCGGTCGCCCTGGAGGAACACCGGCCGGTCCGGGGTGAGTTCGGCGCGCCGGGCGGCCAGGTCCCAGAGGGTCGGGGCGGTGCTCAGTTCGCGCGCGGTGGCGTTCGTGTCGTCCATGGCCGGACCCCCTGCTCGCGCCGTTGTCTGACGAGTCGTCAGATCGTAGGTCCTGGTGCCTTGCCGGTCCAGGGGTGCGGGGCTAGCCTGCGAGATCTGACGAACCATCAGCTCCGTGGGGGTGCCTGCCGGTGGACCTGTCGTACACGCCCGAGGAGGAGGACTTCCGGGCGCGGCTGCGGGAGTGGCTCGCCAAGGTGCTGCCCGGCCTCCCGCCGAAGCCGGCACCCGAGGACTGGCCGGGCCGCCGCGCCTACGACCTCGGCTGGCAGCGCACGCTGTACGACGCCGGGTACGCCGACGTCCACTGGGACGCCTCGCCGACCACCCGGCTGATCTTCCTTGAGGAGACCGAGCGGGCCGGCGCGCCCTATGTGGGCGCCAACTTCGTGGGTCTGCTGCACGCGGGCCCCACCGTCGCCGCCGAGGGCACCGAGGCACAGCGGGCCCGCTGGCTGGCGCCGATCCTGCGCGGCGACGAGGTGTGGTGCCAGGGGTTCAGCGAACCGGACGCCGGCTCCGACCTGGCCGCGCTGCGCACGCGCGCGTGGCGCGACGGTGACGACTACGTGGTGAGCGGGTCCAAGATCTGGACCTCGCACGCGGAGGTCGCCGACTGGTGCGAGCTGCTGGTGCGCACGGACCCGCAGGCGCCCAGGCACCGGGGCATCACCTGGCTGGCCATGCCCATGGACGCGCCGGGCGTCACCGTACGGCCGCTGCGCACGCTCGCCGGGTCCGCCGAGTTCGCCGAGGTGTTCCTCGACGAGGTGCGGGTGCCCGTGGCCAACCGGGTGGGCGCCGAGAACGACGGCTGGCGCGTCACCATGGTGACCCTCTCCTTCGAACGCGGTACCGCCTTCGTCGGCGAGGTCGTCGCCTGCCGCCGGGTGCTGGGCGAGCTCGCCCGCGCGGCGCGCGCGAACGGCACCTGGGACGACCCGGAGCAGCGCCGCCGCCTCGGCCGCCTGAACGCCGAGTTCCGGGCCCTGTGGCGGCTCACCCAGTGGAACGTCAGCGAGGCGGAGGGCCAAGGCGTGCCCGGCGTCGGCGGCTCGGTCTTCAAGCTGCGCTACTCGCACGCGCGGCAGGAGCTGTACGACGCGGCGGCGGCCGTGCTCGGGCCGGACGCGCTCGACCTGGACCGGTCCTGGGTCCTCGACCGGCTCTCCTCGCTCTCGTACACCATCGCGGCCGGGACCTCGCAGATCCAGCGGAACATCGTGGCCGAGCGGATCCTCGGGCTGCCGAAGGGGCGGTGAGCGGACGTGCGCTTTCGACTGAGCCGGGAACAGGAGGCGTTGCGGGAGGGCATGCGGGAGCTGCTCGGACGCCGGTTCGACGGCGCGGCGCTGCGGGCGGCGGCCGGCGCGCCGGTGCGTCTCGACCGGGGTCTGTGGCGGGAGCTGGGGGCGGCCGGGTTCTTCGCGCTGCGACTGCCGGAGGCCGACGGCGGGGTCGGACTCGGCTTGCCCGAGGCCGTGTTGGTGTTCGAGGAGGCGGGACGGGCGCTGCTGCCCGGCCCGCTGCTGGCCACCCACCTCGCCGCGGCAGACGTGCCCGGCGCGGCCACGGGGGAGGCCGTGGTGGCCCGCGTGGACGGCGTCCTGGCCGAGTGGCTGGCGGAGGCGGACGAGGTGACGGGGGACGCGTCGGGGGCCGTGCCGGTGCGCTCGGTGGACCCGTTGACGCCCCTGCACCGGGTCCCGGGACCGGCTGCCGGGCCGCCCGACCCCGTCGCGGTGCTCCTGACCGCCGCCGAGCAGCTCGGGACGGCCACGCGCGCGTGCGAGCTGGCCGTGCAACACGCCCGCACACGCGTGCAGTTCGGGCAGCCGATCGGGGCGTTCCAGGCGGTCAAGCATCTGTGCGCCGAGATGCTGGTGCGCGCCGAGACCGCGCGGGCGGCCGTCTACGCGGCCGCGGTGACCTCCGCGCCCGTGGACATCGCGGCGGCCCGGCTGCTCGCCGACGAGGCCGCGGTACGCGGCGCCCGGGACTGCCTCCAGGTGCACGGCGGGATGGGCTTCACCTGGGAGTCGGAGGTGCATCTGCACCTGAAACGGGCATGGGTGCGGGCACAGCGTGGTGGTGGGAACACGGAGAGTGAGGAGATACTCGCCGCGGAATTGCTCGGCTGAGCGTTCGAAACGGCTCTGGTCTGCGGAATCATGGGCCCGGGCGGCCGGGATGTCGCGGATTGTGGCATACCGGAGTCACGGAGCGTTGATATCGGGTTGTGTCCAACGCGTGACTCGTCACGGCCTGGAGTCGGCCGTCCCCTCGGGTACCTTCTGTGGGATGCGAGTGGTTCCGAGGACGAGCCATGCCGGCGGAGCCGTCGAAGCGGCCCCGCCACCGATGGTGCGCCCCGCCGCTCGCAGGGCGGTAAGGGCTTGCGCCCCCGCTTGTTCGACTCCCCGCCGCGAGCGTCGCACAGTATGCCGCAGGCGTACTCCTTCGCGCTGGAATATGCCCGAAGCGCTTGTTGGGGTGACTGTACGTCAACCATGCTGTCTCGTAAGGGAATCACGTTCCGTGACCCTTGCTCTGGCCGTTGTTCTGGCCATGCAGAAAATGGCTACGATCGTGGCCCTCGTCGTCGTCGCCGCGGCACTCGCCGTGGCGCCCGCTCGGCGCGGGTTCATGTGTCCGCCGGTTCGGATGGTGTGAGCGGTGCAGGTGCTTCAAGTGCAGCTGGAGATCCGGCCCGACCCCGCGGAGGTGGGGCGGGCCAGGAGGTGGGCGCGCTCGCGCCTCGCCGGGTCCGGTATAGCGGCGGACGAACCGCTGGCCGAGACCCTGATCCTGCTCGTCTCCGAGCTGGTCACCAACGCGGTGGTGCACACCGGCTGTCCGGCCGTGCTGCGGCTCTCGCTGCCGGGCGCGGACCGCGAGGGCGCCGACGGCTCTGCCACCGTACGGCTGGAGGTCGCCGACGCCAGCGAGCGCGCGCCCGTGCCGCGGTGCGCCGACGGCGAAGCCACCGGCGGCCGGGGCCTCGCCCTCGTCGACGGGCTCGCCGACCGCTGGGGCTGGAGCCCGGATGGCGCCGGCAAGCGCATCTGGTGCGAACTCGACCGGTGTGCACAGCCCCGGCAGGGCGCGGCGGTGGCGTACGGGCGCGGTTCGGCCTCGTACGAAGGGCTGGCCTTCGAGGCGGTGTGATCCCGCTGCGCGGCCGTGCGCCGGGGGTTGCATCCGTGCGCGCCCATGGTGAACCGGGGCATAAGCCGTAAAAGCTCGGGTGGGTGTTGACGCCTTGTGACCATGTGCTCACGCTTGAGGCCTGCGATTCGCCGCGAGGGGACGGCGAGGGCTTGCTGACGGGCGCCCTCGCCGAGTGTGGGTCGAGCCGTACGGCGGCGCGCGGGACCGGGCTCGGGGCGGGCCGGTGCGCGCAGCCGTTCGGATGCAGGGGGAATGGGGGAGGGCCGGTGTCGCGCCGCCTCGGGCGTGACACCGGCTTTCGAGACAAGAGGTGATGCTCGCGGGTGCTCTGCGTGCTCTGCGTGCTTTGCGGTGCTCTGGGGTGCTCGGTGGGGGTCAGAGGACGGCCACGGGGGCGACCGGAGTGCCCGTCGCCCCGACGAACGGCTCGGGCATCGCCGACAGCAGGAACGCGTACCGGCCGGTTTCTCCACAGGCTGTGGACAACTCTTCGAGATTCCAGTTCTGCCCCTGAAGCATCCCCATCTCCACGAGGTCCAGGGCATGCACGGGCAGCCAGAGATCTTCGATCTCGGGCGGGAAGATCTCGAACGTGAGGGTGTCGTTGGCGACGGCGGCCACATCGCGCGCGTGGAACCACTCCGGGGTGTGCACCGACAGGCCCGGCGACGGGTAGCCGTACCCGTGCTTGTCCCCGGCGAGGTACACCTGCACCTGCCCGGTCCGCACCAGCACGACGTCCCCGGCCCGCACGGCCGTCCCGGCGAGCTCCTCGGCCGCGTCGAGGTCCTCGGGCGTGACCGCGTGCCCGCCCTCCAGCCGCTGCACGCCACGCGCGCGTGCCACGTCCAGCAGCACCCCGCGCGAGACGATGTGCCGCGCCTTGTCGATCCCGCCGAACTCGGCACCGCCGTGCGCGGTGACGGTGTGCGCCGGGCGGCCGTTGTAGAGCTTCCCCGAGTGCGAGACATGGGTGAGCGCGTCCCAGTGGGTGCCGGCCTGCAGCCCCATGGTCACGGCGTCGTCGCTGCACGCGACGGTGTCCGGGCCGAAGAGCTCCTGGTTGATCTGCACCATGGCGTGCAGGGGGTTGACCCGGCCGGGGATCATCCCGGTCTGCACGCCGTCCTGCTGGAGGGGCAGGGCGAGCGGGACGCGGCGCCCGGTGCGCACCGTCGCCGCCGCCTCCCGCACCACCTCGTCGGTGATCAGGTTCAGCGTGCCGATCTCGTCGTCGGCGCCCCAGCGCCCCCAGTTGTTGACGCGCTTGGCGATGTCGTGGAACGCGGGATGCAGCGCCGGCAGTGACATCTGGGTCCTCCCCAGGCCTTGTGTCCGCACATCTGACGGGTCATAAAATCTAACGGTCCGTCAGAAACCGCGGGAAGGGGCCGGGCGTGGGGAACTTCTTGGCAGGCAAGGTCGTCGCCGTCACGGGCGCGGGGCGGGGTATCGGACGGGCGGTGGCACTGGCGGCTGCGGCCGACGGGGCGAAGGTCGTCGTCAACGACTACGGCGTCGCGGTCGACGGCGCCTCGCCCACGAGCGAGGTCGCCGAGGCCGTCGTCAAGGAGATCGAGGCGGCGGGCGGGGACGCGGTCGCGGTGGCCGACGACATCTCCACGATGGCGGGCGGACAGCGGGTCGTGGACGCGGCGCTGTCGTCGTACGGCCGGCTCGACGGGGTCGTGTGCGTGGCGGGGATCCTGCGCGAGCGGATGCTGTTCAACATGGCCGAGGAGGAGTGGGACCCGGTGGTCGCCACCCACCTCAAGGGCACGTTCACGGTGTTCCGGGCCGCGTCGGCGGTGATGCGCAAGCAACGCGCCGGCACCCTCATCGGCTTCACCAGCGGCAACCACCAGGGCTCGGTCTCGCAGGCCAACTACAGCGCGGCCAAGGGCGGGATCATCTCGCTGGTGCGGAGCGCGGCGCTGGGCCTGCACAAGTACGGGGTGACCGCGAACGCGGTGGCGCCGGTGGCCCGCACCCGGATGTCGGCGGGCGTGCCGACGGAGCTGACGGAGATCGGGGAGCCGGAGGACGTGGCCGCGTTCGTGGTCTACCTGCTGTCGGACGCGGCGCGGGACGCGCAGGTCACCGGGCAGGTCTACACGGTGGCCGGACCGAAGATCGCGGTATGGGCCCAGCCGAGGGAGCTGCGGGCCGCGTACGCCGACGGGGGCTCCTGGACACCGGAACGCATCGCCGAGGCGCTGCCGGGGAGCGTGGGGACGGACCCGATGCCGATGCTGGCGCGGCTGGCGGCGATGGAGGCCGCCGCGCGGGCGGGGGAGCGGCCGAACACATGAGGGAAGCGGGCCGCGCGCCTACTCGCCGGTGCGGGCAGCGGGTTGCGCGCGACTGCGGCACCGCCGTGGCCGCTCGCGCAGTTCCCCGCGCCCCTGAGGGGGTTGTGGTCGCCGGTGTTCGGAGGCTCGGTTGCGGGTCTGGGGGTGTGTGTGGGTGCGGCCCCGTCGTGGTTGCTCGCGCAGTTCCCCGTGCCCCTGCGGGGGGTGTGGTCGCCCCTGCCCTGCCGCCTCCCCGTCGGTCGGTCTTTTCTCTCCGCCGCAGCGGCGATCAGCCACTGCGGCGGTGTTCGGCGGTTTTCGTACGGCCGTAGGCACGACGCGTCTTTGGAGGTCACGGTGGAGTTCGGCTTTGCGTCGGAGGATGAGGAGTTTCGTCGGGAAGTCCGGGGGTGGCTCGACGCGCACGCCGAGCACGGGGTGGACCGGCGGAGCTGGGAGCGCACGCTGGGGGCCGCCGGGTGGATCGGGCTCGGGTGGGCGGAGGGCGGGTACGGCAACCGGACCGCGACGCTCACCCAGCAGGTCGCCTGGGCCGAGGAGTACGCCCGGTCGGGCGCGCCGCCCCGCTCCGGGCACATCGGGGAGAACCTGCTGGCCCCGACGCTCCTCGCGCACGGCAGCAAGGAGCAGAAGGCGCGATTCCTGCCGCCCGTCGCCAGGGGGGAGGAGCTCTGGTGCCAGGGGTACAGCGAACCCGGCGCGGGGTCCGACCTGGCCGGCGTGCGGACCGCGGCCGTACGGGAAGGGGACGGGTACCGCGTCTCCGGGCAGAAGATCTGGACCTCGCTCGCGCATGAGGCCGACTGGTGTTTCGTGCTGGCGCGCACCGACCCCGGCTCACGGCGCCATCACGGGCTGAGCTTCCTGCTCGTGCCCATGGACCAGCCCGGCCGCATCGAGGTCCGCCCGATCCGGCAGATGACCGGCACCAGCGACTTCAACGAGGTCTTCTTCGACGGGGCGCACGCGCGCGCGGAGCACGTCGTCGGCGGCGAGGGCAACGGCTGGCGCGTCGCCATGAGCCTGCTCGGGTTCGAGCGCGGCGTGTCCACGCTCGCCCAGCAGATCGGGTTCGCGCAGGAGCTGGGGCGGGTGGTGCGGGATGCCGTGGCGAGCGGCGCGGCCGACGATCCCGTCGTACGGGAGCGGCTGGTGCGGCAGTGGGCCGAGTTGCGGGTGATGCGCTGGAACGCCCTGCGCACGCTGGGCAGTTCGGCCGCCGAGCCCGGCGCGCCCAGCGTGGCCAAGCTGCTGTGGGGCGGCTGGCACCAGCGGCTCGGTGAGCTCGCCGTGCTGGTGCGGGGCGCGGCCGCGAGCGTCGGCCCGGCCGGCTGGTCGGCCACCGCGCCGTACGAACTGGACGCCGCCCAGCACCTGTTCCTCTTCTCCCGGGCCGACACCATCTACGGCGGCTCGGACCAGGTCCAGCGCACGATCATCGCCGAGCGCGTGCTCGGTCTGCCGAGGGAGCCGAAGGGGGTCGAGTCGTGATGCGTGGAGTCGTGTTCGACGGCAAGCAGGTACAGGTCGTCGACGATCTGGCGGTGCGGGAGCCGGGACCGGGTGAGGTGCTGGTCGCGGTGTCGGCGGCCGGGCTCTGCCACAGCGACCTGTCGGTGGTGGACGGGACCATACCCTTCCCCGTCCCCGTGGTGCTCGGGCATGAGGGCGCGGGTGTCGTGGAGGCGGTCGGTATGGGCGTCAGCCATGTGGCGCCGGGCGACCATGTCGCGCTGTCCACGCTTGCCAACTGCGGTGCCTGCGCGGACTGCGACCGGGGTCGGCCGACCATGTGCCGTAAAGCCATAGGGCGCCCGCAGAAGCCGTTCACGCGCGGCGGCCAGGCCGTGTACCAGTTCGCGTGCAACTCGGCCTTCGCCGAACGTACGGTCGTCAAGGCCGTGCAGGCGGTACGGATCCCGAAGGACATCCCCCTGACGTCGGCGGCCCTCATCGGGTGCGGGGTGCTGACCGGTGTGGGGGCCGTACTGAACCGCGCCCGCGTCGATCGCGGTGACACCGTGCTGGTCATCGGCACCGGCGGGATCGGCCTCAACGTCATCCAGGGCGCGCGGATCGCGGGCGCGCTGCGGATCGTGGCCGTGGACGCCAACCCGGCCAAGGAGGAGGTGGCCCGGCAGTTCGGCGCGACCGACTTCCTGACCTCGACGGAGGCCGTCAAGGACCTGCTGCCGACCGGGGTGGACCACGCCTTCGAGTGCGTCGGCCGGGTGGAGCTGGTCCGGCAGGCCGTCGACCTGCTCGACCGGCACGGCCAGGCCGTCCTCCTCGGCGTGCCCGCCGCCGCCGCCGAGGCGTCCTTCGTCGTCGCCTCCATGTTCCTCGACAAGTCCATCCTCGGCTGCCGGTACGGCTCCTCACGGCCGCAGCACGACATCGCGCTCTACGCCGGGCTGTACCGCCAGGGGAGCCTGCTGCTCGACGAGTTGGTCACCGAGACCTACCCGGTGGAGGACTTCGAGAAGGCCCGCGCCGACGCGGAGGCGGGACGGGTGGCGCGGGGGGTGCTCACGTTCTGAGCGGGCGGTTCACGACGGGACCGGTATCGCGCCGTCAGCCGAGGGCGTCCAGCAACTCGCGCTCCCGTTGCGCGCTGAGGCCTGCGCGCCTTTCCCGGTCCAGCCCCTGCTCGCGTTCCCAGCGCAGGGTGTCGGCCAGCATCTGGGCCGGGGGCCGGTGACGCAGCCCCGCGGCGCGCGCCGCGGACCCGTCCCGGGCCGACCACCCTTCCCAGCCCGGTTCGGCCAGCCACATCGGCAGCGATTCGGGTCCCATGTACTGGGCCACGCCGTTGGCGAGCAGCCACGCCGATTCGGCGGTGACCACCGGACCGGTGTGCCCGCCGGCGGCGCGGGACAGCTCGATCCACTCCCCGAAGGGAACGACCGGGCCGACGGCGTTGTAGGTGCCGGTGGTTCCCGTCTCCGCGGAGTCGAGCAGCCAGGAGGTGAGGTCCCGCACGTCGACCACCTGGGTGGGCAAGGCCGGTGTGGCGGGGACCAGCATCGGCCCTCGCGGGTCGCGCGCGGCGCGGGCGGCCCAGTAGCCGGAGCGCCCGCTGTGATCGCCCGGGCCGCCGATGAGCCCGGCTCGTGCGATGAGGAGACGGTCGCCCACAGCGGCCGCCGACGCCTGCTCGCAGGCGACCTTCGCCTCGCCGTACAGCTCGCGGTCGACCTCGCTCCGGTCGGTCGGGGCGAGCAGAGCCGCCGACTCGTCCGCCCCCGGCGTGGCGTGGGAGGCGTAGGCGTTGGCGGACGAGACGTACACCCAGTGCCCGGCCTTGCCGCCGAGCGCGTCGAGCGCGCCACGGACGAAGCCCGGCTGCCAGGACACCTCGACGACCGCGTCCCATACCCGGCCGAGCAGGGGCTCGTACGCCGACGGATCGCGCCGGTCGGCGGCGATGAGTGTCGCTCCGTCAGCGACCTCTCCGCTCTCGCCACGCGCGAGGCAGGTCACCCGGTGACCGCGTTCGACCGCCTGCCGCGACAACTCCCGAGCCACCCATGCCGTCCCGCCCAGAACCAGGATCTCCATACCGACACACAAGCACCGGCACCACCGCCCGGCCAGCCGGATTCGCTGACAGCAGATGACCGGCCGTCGGGTCGATCCCACCCCTCGGGCAACAACGGCGACCCGCCGAGGCATCCGAACTCCCGCTCACGAGACGACACCGGAGTACCAGGCGCTCGTCCGGCCACCTCGAACAGGTCGTCAACCGCGCAGCCGAGTGCGGCATCGGCCACCGCGGCAGCCGGGGTGTTCGAGGACCGCAGTCCCTGTTCCCAGCGTGTGAGCGTCGTGTCGGGGTTCGGGTGGATCTTCAACGCCTTCAGAGCCGCCACCGAGTGCAGGCGGTCCTTGACGTACTCGTAGGCACTGTCGGTGCGTCCCCCTACCGTCGTCCCATGACCTACCGTGACGTCGCGTCCAAGCAGGTGCTGGTGTGGGCCGGTACCGCCGTGGGCGCACGGATGCCGGTCGCCATGGCGCCGTTGGCGCTGGTGTTCCTGGTGCGTGAGCGGCCCGGCGGGTACTCGCTGGGCGCGCTGCTCGCGGCCTCCTATGTGATCGGCGAGATCGTGGCCGCCCCGGTGCTGGGGATGCGGCTGCGCCCGGAGCGGGCCCGTGCGCAGCTGGCCGTCGGGCTCGCGGTCGGGGCAGCCGGCTTCGCGGGGCTCGGTGGCTTTCCGGCCGCGCCCCCGGCCGTGCTCGCCGCCTTCGCGTGCGTCGCCGGTGCCGCGCCGGCCGCTGCCACCGGGGGCCTGCGCACGCTGCTCACCACACTGGTCCCGGAGCGCGCGGCGGCGCAGGCGCTGTCGGTGGAGTCGATCCTGACGGCCGCCGTGTGGGCCGTCTCCCCGGCCGCGGTGGCCTCACTCGCCCTCGGTGCCGCCCCCGCCGTCCCGCTGCGGCTGGCGGCCGTCCTCATGGCCTCGTCGGTGGCCGGGCTCTGGCTCCTCCCGGCGGCCTGGGGCGCGACCGGGCGCGTGGAGGCGTCCCTCGTGCGCGTCCTGGCCGGTGCCTGGCCGGTGTACGTCACGGGCGCGGCCAGTCTGACCCTGCTCGGGCTCTGCGAACTCGTGCTGCCCGCCCTGCTCGAACAGCGCGGGATCGACATCGGCTGGTCGGGTCCGCTGCTGACCGGGATGGCGGTGGGCGGCGGCCTCGGCGCGTTCCTGCACGGCCTGCGCAGCTGGCCGGGACGGCCGCGTGCGCACAGCGTGCTCCTGATGACCGGCACGGCTGGCTGTGTGACGTGCGCGGCGCTGATACCGCACACCGCCGGGATCGCGGTCGCGCTCGTCGTGGGTGGCGTGCTCCAGTCGGCCGCGATGCTCACCCGCAACCTGTCGCTGCGCGAGGTCCTCCCGCCGGGCGCCCTGACCGCCGGCTACTCGGTCATGTACGCGGCCGCGGGCGCCGGTTACGCGGTGACCGGCTCCTTCGCCGGGGCGCTGCTGCGGGTGGTGGCGCCGGCCACGGCCGTGCTGGCCGGGGTCGGGGTGACCCTGGCGCTCACCGTGGCCGGGTGGTGGGGGGAGGTGCGGCGGGCCCGGAGGTCAGCGCGGGGTGCCGGTGGCGTCGGGGCTGTCGGCGGCGTTCGTGGCGGTCCGGAAGGTACGGCGGTAGGCGGTCGGGGTGACGCCGAGCGCTGCCTGTAGGTGCTGGCGCATCGACTGGGCGGTGCCGAAGCCGGCGTCCCGGGCCACCTGGTCGACGGAGCGGTCGGTGGACTCCAGGAGGTGGCGGGCGCGTTCGACGCGCTGCTGGGTGAGCCACTGGCCGGGGCTGATGCCGGTCTCCTCGCGGAAGCGGCGCGTGAAGGTCCGTACCGACATGGCCTCCTGCTCCGCCATGTCCCGCAGCTGGACGGGCTCGTGGAGGCGGCCCAGCGCCCAGGCGCGGGCGGCCGTGGTCGTGGCCACCTGCGGGTCGGGGACCAGGCGGTGGATGTACTGCGCCTGGCCGCCGTCCCGGTGCGGGGGTACGACCGTACTGCGGGCCACGTTGTTGGCGACGGCCGTGCCGTGGTCGCGGCGGACCATGTGCAGGCACAGGTCGATCCCGGCGGCCACCCCGGCCGAGGTCAGCACGTCGCCGTCGTCGATGAACAGGACGTCCGCGTCCACCTCGATCCGGGGGAACAGCAGCTGGAGATGGTCCGCGTGGGCCCAGTGCGTGGTCGCCGGGCGGCCGTCGAGGTAGCCGGCGGCGGCGAGGACGTAGACACCGGTGCAGATGGAGGCGAGCCGGGTGCCGGGGCGGATGTGGGCCAGGGCGGCGGCCAACTCGGGGGTGAGAACGCCCTCCTCGAAGACCGGGCCGAGCTCGTAGGACGCCGGGACGATCACCGTGTCGGCGGTGGCCAGCGCCTCCGGGCCGTGCTCCACGTGGATCGCGAAGTCGGCGTCGGTCTCGACCGGCCCCGGCGGCCGGATCGAGCAGGTCACGATCTCGTACAGCGGCCGGCCCTGCGCGTCCTTGGGGCGGCCGAAGATGCGGTGCGGGATGCCCAGCTCGAAGGGGAGCAGACCGTCCAGGGCGAGGACGACGACGCGGTGCGGGCGGAAGCCGGGGTCACTGCTCATGGCCCGATCCTAACGAATGCTGTCCCCCGGGCCACTCGATGGAGTGCCTCCCCTGGCCGAAGCTTTATGGCGTGACCCAGACAACCGAAGCCGCAGCGGCCCTCCAGACCTCGAAGCCGACCCGCTCACCGCGCGTCCACCGTGCCTGGTTCGTCGCCGCCGTCACCTTTGTCACGATCATCGGCGCGGCCGCCTTCCGCTCCCTGCCCGGCCTCCTCATCGATCCCCTGAACGCGGAGTTCGGCTGGTCGCGCGGCACGATCGGGGCGGCCGTCTCCGTCAACCTGGCGCTGTACGGGCTCACCGCGCCCTTCGCGGCCGCGCTGATGGACCGCTTCGGCATCCGGCGCGTGGTGGCCGTCGCCCTGACCGTCATCGCGGTCGGCTCGGGTCTGACCGTGTGGATGACGGCGGCCTGGCAGCTGATGCTCTGCTGGGGCCTGCTGGTCGGCCTCGGCTCCGGCTCGATGGCCCTCGCCTTCGCGGCCACGGTCACCAACCGCTGGTTCACCACACGGCGCGGCCTGGTCAGCGGCATCCTCACCGCCGCCTCCGCCTCGGGCCAGCTGATCTTCCTGCCGCTGCTGTCCTGGATGGTCGAGACGTACGACTGGCGCCCGGCCGCCGTCACCGTCGCCCTCGCCGCCCTCGCGGTCGTCCCCTTCGTGTGGCTGCTGCTGCGCGACCACCCGGCCGACGTGGGCCAGAAGCCGTACGGCGCGGCCGAGTTCGTACCGAAGCCGGCGCCGGTCACCGGAGCCGCCCGCCGTGCGCTCACCGTCCTGTCCACCGCCGTCCGTACCGGGCCCTTCTGGCTGCTCGCCGGCACCTTCGCGATCTGCGGGGCCTCCACCAACGGCCTGGTGCAGACCCACTTCGTGCCCGCGGCCCACGACCACGGCCTCCCCGTCACGGCGGCGGCCTCGCTGCTCGCGGTCGTCGGTGTCTTCGACGTCGTCGGCACCATCGCCTCCGGCTGGTTCACCGACCGCTTCGAGCCGCGCCGCCTGCTCGCCGTCTACTACGCCCTGCGCGGCATCTCCCTGCTGTTCCTGCCGATGCTGCTGGGGCCGACCGTCCACCCCTCGATGATCTTCTTCATCATCTTCTACGGCCTCGACTGGGTCGCCACCGTCCCGCCCACCCTGGCCCTGTGCCGGGAGCGGTACGGCGACGACAGCGCCATCGTCTTCGGCTGGGTCCTCGCCTCCCACCAGATCGGCGCGGCCCTGGTCGCCTGGCTCGGCGGCGTCGCCCGCGACGCCTTCGGCACGTACGACATGGTCTGGTACGCCTCCGGCACCCTGTGCGCGGCGGCGGCCCTGATGGCCCTGCTGATCCGGCGGCGGCCGGTGGCCCCGGCGACCGCCCTGGCCGTCTAGGCCTCCAGGGCGCCGAACCGCCCCCGGTGGAACAGCAGCGGTCCCCCGGGGGCCTCGCCCGTCCCCAGGGCGGTCACCCGGCCCACCACGATCAGGTGGTCGCCGCCGGTGTGGACCGCGTGGACCGTGCAGTCGATCCAGGCGGCGGCGCCGGTCAGCCGGGGGGAGCCGGAGGCCGGGGCCGCGTCGTACGGGACGCCGGCGAACTTGTCCGCGCCGCTCACCGCGAACGCGCGGCACAGCTCGCCCTGGCCGGCGCCCAGGACGTTGACGCAGAAGACGCCGGTGCGGGCGATGCGCGGCCAGGTGGCCGACGTACGGCCGACCATGAAGCAGATCAGCGGCGGGTCGAGGGAGAGGGAGGAGAAGGACTGGCAGGCGAAACCGGCGGGGGAGGGCTCGCCCTCGGTGGCCGGTGCGGTGATCACCGTCACCCCGGTCGCGAAGTTCCCGAGCACGCGCCGGAACTCCGCCTGGTCGACCGGCGCCCGCTCGTCCGCGCGCACGCACCGCAACTCCGGGCGCGGCAGCGCCTCCACGGGTCCCGCTCCGGGAACCGACCTCAGATAACGGACGGCGGCCGCGGCCGCCCCTGCGTGTCCCATCACCTCTCCATTGAAAGTGACGAACCGTCAGATGGGAAGAGATGCGGCCAGGTTGTCGCCGCCGGCGGTCCGCCCGTCGCTCTCATCGGCCCTGGAAACCGGGGCTTCTGCGCTCCACGAAGGCCCGTACGCCCTCCTGGGCGTCCCGGGTCGTCATGTTGATCTCCTGGGCGGCGGCCTCGGCGGCGAAGGCGGACGCCCGGTCGCTGTCCAGGGACGCGTTGACCAGCTGCTTCGTCAGCGCGAGGGCCCGGGTCGGGCCGGCGGCCAGACGGGCCGCCCACTCGCGGGCCGTCTTCGGCAGCTCCTCGTCCGGTACGACCCGGTTGACCAGGCCCAGGCGCTCGGCCTCCGGTGCGGAGAGGGCGTCGCCGAAGAACATCAGCTCCTTGGCGCGGTGCGGGCCGATCAGGCGGGGCAGCAGGTAGGCGCCGCCCCCGTCGGGAACCAGGCCGCGCCGCACGAACACCTCGATGAACCGGGCCGATTCGGCGGCCAGGACCAGGTCACAGGCGAGCGCGAGGTGGACGCCGAGGCCGGCGGCGGTGCCGTTGACGGCCGCGATCACCGGCTTCTCGCAGTCGAGGACGGCGGCGACCAGACGCTGGGCGCCGAGCCGGATGGTGCGGGCCACGTCACCCGGCACGCGCTCGGCCGTGGCGGTGCCGCTGCCGCGGAGGTCGGCGCCCGCGCAGAAACCGCGGCCGGTGCCGGTGATGACCACCGCGCCGATCTCCGGGTCCGCCGAGGCCGCGGCGAGCAGGTGGATGACGTGGTCGCGCTGGCCGGGGGTGAGGGCGTTGAGGGCGTCGGGGCGGTCGAGGGTGAGGTGGGCGACCCGCTCCGCGGTCACGTACCGGACGGTGTCCATCAGCGGCACACCGCCAGCGCGTCCAGTGCCACCGCGCCCTGGCCCTGCTCCAGCACCATCAGCGGGTTGATGTCGAGCTCGGCGAGCTGGTCGCCCAGTTCCAGGGCCATGCGCTGGACGCGGAGGACCACTTCGACGAGCGCGTCGAGGTCGGCCGGCGGCCGGCCCCGCACCCCGTCCAGCAGGGCCCGCCCGCGCAGCTCCGCGAGCATGTCCCGGGCCTGGTCCTCGCCGAACGGCGGCACGCGTACGGCGGCGTCGTGCAGGACCTCGACCAGCACCCCGCCGAGCCCCACGGTCACGGTCGGTCCGAACAGGTCGTCATGGGTGACGCCGACGACCATCTCCACGCCCCGCTCGACCATCTGGCAGACCAGTACGCCGTCCAGGGCGACCCCCTCGTAGCGGGCGATGTCGGTCAGCTCGCGGTACGCGTCCCGGACCTGGCTGGCCGAGGTCAGGCCGATCTTCACCAGGCCCAGCTCCGTCTTGTGGGCGATCTGGCCACCGGACGCCTTCATCACCACCGGGTAGCCGACCAGCCCGGCCGCGCGCACGGCCGCCGCCGCGCTGGTCACCAGCTGTTCGCGCGGCACCCGGATGCCGTACGCGCGCAGCAGCTGCTTCGCCGCGTGCTCGCTCAGCTGCTGCCCGGGACGCATCAGCGCGAGCGCCTTGCGGTAGGAGGGGGAGGGGGTGCGCGGGGCCTCGTCGAAGGGGGAGCGGTAGTCGCTCACGAAGCGGTGGTGGTCCAGGTAGGCGCGGACGGCGGTGAGGCAGTTGCCGACGGTGCGGAAGGTGGCCACCCGGGAGGAGCCGAGGAGTACGTCGCGGTAGGCGGCCTCGGTACCGACCGGCGAGCCCCACACCACGCACACCAGCTTGTCGGTCGCCTCGGCCGCGTCGACCAGGTCCTGGACCAGCTTGTCGCTGAGTGGCGGGAAGGGGCCGGTGATCGGGCAGATCAGCACCCCGACCTCCGGGTCGGCGAGGATCGAGTCGATGATCTTACGGCCGCGCCAGTCGCCCACCGGGTGGCCGCCGTTGTCGACCGGGTTGGCCACGCTCAGGTACTCCGGTATCCACTGGTGCAGCTCGGCCTGCCGGGCCGCTGACAGCACCGGCAGCTTCAGGCCCAGGCCGGCGGCCAGGTCGGCGACGTGCGCGCCGGTGCCGCCCGAGATCGAGTAGACCACCACCCCGTCCGCGCGCGGCGCCCGTGCCCGGGCCAGCAGGGCGGCGGTGTCCTGGAGCTCGTCGAGGCCGTCGACGCGGATCACGCCGTACTGGCGCAGCGCAGCGTCGACCACGTCGTCCGCGCCGGTCAGCTTGCCGGTGTGGGAGGCGGCGGTGCGGGCGCCGGCCTCGGTGCGGCCGACCTTCACGGCGACCACGGGCACCCGGCGGCGGGCCGCGCGGTCGGCGGCGAGCAGGAAGGCGCGGCCGTCCTTGAGGCCCTCGACGTAACAGGCGATGGCGCCGACCTCGGGGCGCTCGGCGAAGTAGGAGATGAAGTCGGCGGTCTCCAGGTCGGCCTCGTTGCCGGTCGGCGCCCAGTGGGAGAGGCGGATGCCCAGCTCCTGCGCGGCGAAGACCGGTCGGCCCTGGTGGCCGGACTGGGTGATGAGGGCGATCGAGGGGCCCGCCAGGTCGTCGCGGAAGTGCTCGAAGGCGTTGAGGTTGGTGTTCGGGCCGAGCAGCCGGAGCCCCGAGCGCCGTACGGCCGCCGCGAGGCGGGTCTGGGCGGCCGCGCCCTCCTCGCCGGTCTCCGCGAACCCGGAGGCGAAGGCGACCGCGAACCTCACCTTGGCCTCGGACAGTTCCTCGATCACCGGCAGGGGGTCGGCGACCAGGAGCACGGCGAGGTCGACCTGCTCGGGCAGGTCGGCGACGGCCGGGACGCAGGCGATACCGAAGACCGACGGGCGGGTCGGATGCACCGGGTGCACCCGGGCCCCGACCCGCCCGGCCCAGTCGAGCAGCTGCCGGGTGATGCCGGTGTTGGGCCGCCCCTCGGCGTCCGAGGCGCCGATCACGGCGACGGACTCGGGGCGGAAGAACCTGTCCAGATCCGGTACGTCCGCGTACAGCGGCCGTCCGCTGACGTCCAGTGCGTCCGCGTCGCCCGTGTCGCCCGTGTCGGCCGCGCGGCCGTGGACGGCGGGACCTGGACGCTGCTCACCGCAGGCGATGACCCGGGCCCGGCGGGAGTCGGTGGTGAGGGTGCCGTGGGTTGATCCAAGCATCGTTCCGCCCGCTCCTGTGTGACAGCACAATAAACTGACGCAGTGTCAGATTACTGAACTGACACTGCGTCAGGAACTGGTCTGCACGCAAAGTTGCAGCAGGAAGTTGCGGCCCAAAGCGTCCCGTCGGCTCACCCGAGGGCGGCCAGCACCTCCTTCGCCACCCGCTCGCCCGACCGCACCGCCCCGTCCATGAACCCGGTCCAGAAGGTCGAGGTCTCCGTCCCGGCCCAGTGGATCCCGCCCACCGGCCGGCGCAGCGCGGCCCCGTACTCGGTCAGCACCCCGGGCGGCGCGTAGGCCACCGGACCGCCCCGCGAGAAGCTCTCATTGTCCCAGCGCTGCAGCACGAAGGAAGTGGGGGATTTGGCCTTGTCTCCGAAGTAGTTGGCGTAGTCGGCCAGCACGGCGGCCTTGACGTCGGCCTCGCTCGCCGCGTCGTACGCCCGCATCTCGTCGGCCTCGATGAAGCCCATCAGGGCGCCGTAGGAGCCGTCCGGCGGGGAGTTGTCGAAGGTGGAGCGGACCACTCCGGAGTCGCTGACGGCCTGCCCGTTGAGGCCGTCGGCCCGCCAGAACGGGGTGTCGTAGACGGCGATGGCCTTGCCGATCGAGCCCATCGGCATCCGCTGGGTGAGCTGGTCGCGGGCGGCCGGGAGAAGCGGGTCGTAGCTGATCCGGGCGGCCAGCGGGGGCGGCAGGGCGACCACGACCCGGGTGGCGTCGACGGTGATGCCGTCCGCCGTGACGACGTACGCGCTCCCCGACCTGGCGATCGACCGGACCGGCGCGCTCAGCACCACCCGGTCGCCGAGGGTCGCGGCGAGCTTGATCGGGACCTGCTGGGAGCCGCCGACGAAGCGGGACTCCTGGGCGCCGTTCGCGGTGTCGGTGAGGCGTTCCAGGGTGCCGGCGTCGGACTCGTCGCCGGCGGCGGCGATGTAGTAGAGGACGTAGAGCAGGGAGAGTTCGCGGGGCTGGGCCGAGAAGATCGACGTGCAGGCCAGGTCCAGCAGGAACTTGGCGGAGGGCACGATCGCGTTGGCGTTCAGCCAGCTCTCGAAGGTCTGCTTGTCCCACTCGGCGGCCTTGGCGGCGGTCCAGGGGGCGTCCACCGGGACCTGTGCGGCCATGCTGTCCAGCTCGGACTGCACGATCGCCGCGTTGGCGAGGCCGGCCGCGTCCACCGGAGGGACCGAGCCGAGCAGGCCGCTGGTGTCGTACGGGGTGCGCTTGCCGTCCTTGTAGAGGAGGTTGTTCCCCGTGTTGTAGGTGGTGAAGGTGGCCACTCCCAGGGAGTCGGCGAGGGCCTTGATGCGGTTCTGGGTGGGGCCGATGAACTCGCCGCCGCCCTCGGTGACACCCCCGTTGGCCAGCTTCAGGTTCACCACCCGGCCGCCGACCCGGTCCCGGGCCTCCAGGACGGCCACGGTCCTGCCGCCGGCCACCAGGTCGCGGGCCGCGGTGAGGCCGGCGATGCCGCCGCCGACGATAGCGACGTCGACGGTCCGGGAGGCGGCCGCCGAGGCGGTGCCGGCGGAGACCGCGGTCAGGCCCACGGCCCCGGCGGCGGCACCGCCGAGCAGGGAGCGGCGGGAGAGCTGTCTTTCGCGTGCCACGTGCGTCCTCCGTGCTGAGCGAGAGGGGTGGAGCCGGAAAGTTGAGCAGGGCTCACATTCTGGTCCCGGACGCGCGTCGGATGCTACCGCCGGTAACAAACAACTCCCGTCGCCTGCGTCACACGGGCAACGGGAGTGCTACGTAAGGAGGTTGCGGCTTTCTACGCCGTACGCTGCCGTTTGGCGACGGCCTTCGCGATCCTCTCCGCGTCGATGGCCATCTCGCGGAGGTTGCCGCTGATGGGGTTGGTGTAGCCGGTGAAGTAGAGGCCGGGGGCGTTCTTCGGGGTGCGGGGACCGTGGGCGCGGGGGCGGCCGCGGTCGTCGAGCACGCCGAGGTGGCCGACCAGGCCCTCCAGGGCGCGGACGTAGCCGGTCGCGGCGATCACCGCGTCGGGGGAGACACGGGTGCCGTCGGCGAGGAGGACCTTGCCGTCCTCGAAACCCTCGACGGTGGCCACGATCTCCACCTTCCCCTGGCGCACCGCGTCGATGAGCCCCACGTCCAGGATCGGGATGGAGCCCTGCTTCACCCGGCTGTAGAGGCCGGTGTCGGGGCGGGGCAGGCCGTGCGCGGTCAGGTCGGGGATGCTGACCTTGGCCATCGTGCGGGCCAGCCGGTCGACGAGGGCCGTCGGGAGCCGTCGTACCAGGATGGAGTTGTACTGGGCGGCCCAGCCGGCGGTGGAGCGGCGCACGATGTGGGGGACCGTGCGGACGGCCAGCCGCACCCGCGAGGCGCCGCCCTCGGTCAGGTCGACGGCTATCTCGGCGCCGGTGTTGCCGACGCCGACGACGAGGACGTCCCGCCCGGCGAAGGGCTCGGCGTTGCGGTACGACCCGGCGTGCAGGAACTCGCCGCCGAAGCCGTCCCGGCCCGGCCAGTCGGGGATGCGCGGGGTGTGGTTGAAGCCGGTGGCGACCACCACCGCGGAGCCGGTCAGCTCCCGCCCGCCGGAGGCGTGCAGCAGCCAGCCGTCGCCGTCGGCCGAGCGCTCCACACGGGAGACCTCGACGCCGGTGACGATCTCCAGTTCGTGGTGCTCGGCGTACTTCTCCAGATAGCGCACGACGTCGTCGCGGGAGACCCAGCGGCCGAAGCGGCGCGGCATGGGCAGGCCGGGGAGCGCGGACAGGCGCCGGGTGGTGTGGAGGTGGAGACGGTCGTAGTGGCGTCGCCAGGACGAGCCGACGTCGTCCGACTTCTCCAGGACCACGGCGCGGATGCCCCGGGCCCGCAGCGCGTACGCGGCGGCGAGCCCTCCGGGGCCGGCGCCGATGACGTACACGGGTGAGACGGTGGGGGAGAAGACGGCCATGAGCGCGAGCGTAATCACGCTTCACGTTGATGGGTCTCGGTCAAGACCGGAATTGGTTGCGGATTGATCACACCCGTAGGAGAAGTGCGTGGGGCTTGTGACGTAGCCCACCTCATCCGGTACGCGTTCGGCGCTCACCGGTGAGAAAGGAAAGGCCCGTGACGCCGGGCCCCGGTGCGCTGGGGCCCGACGTCACGGGTGGGCGGTGTCCTCAGACAGACGGGAAAAAGGACACCGCGTCCGTGAGGCTGTCGCGGCTTCGAGAGTGCCCTCTCGGTTGTGAGAGTTTCTTACTTCCGCGGTGCCTGTTAATTCCGCTTTCCCTTCTTGCTCTTGCCGTAGCCCGTCACCGTGGCGATCCAGGTGACGAAGTCGCCCGGGTCGGTGTTGGCGCCGTGGCCCTCGTCCCAGTAGTAGAGGTGGTTCACGTCGTCGCCGAGGTGGTCCAGGCGGGCCGCCAGGTTCGCGGAGACGACGTGCGAGGTGTCGGAGTCGCTGGTGCCGAGGCGGATCCACCAGTGCTTGGAGCGGCGGTCGTTGACCTTCTCCACCAGGTGGTACATCGGGTTCATCAGGTTCAGCTTCTCGGGGACGTCGGCGGCGACCCGCTTGGTGCTGAGTCCGGTGGAGTCATTCTTCGCGCCGTACGCCGTGAAGTGACGGGTTTCGGTGGTACCCGCTCCGAATTCATTGTTCTCGCCGGCCGACAGGTCGAAGGCGTCGAAGGCCGGGGTGTCCTTCTTGCGGGCGCCGACGTGGGTGAGGAAGTCGTCCCAGGTGAAGGTGGCCTTGCCGCCGGAGAAGGTGATGAAGGTGTTCTTCGCCAGATACGTCTCGCGGTCCGAGTCCGAGAGATCGGTGAGGTACTTGGTGGCGGACGGCTGCAGGTACTGCTCGACCAGGTAGTCGTCGTAGTTGCGGGCGGTCAGCGGGCCGAAGCCGTTCAGGCCGCGCAGCTTCAGGCCCGCCTGGTACTCGGCGAACTGGGCCTTCAGGTCCTTGGAGACGCTCTGGTCGACCTGCTTGCCGGTGGAGAGGTCGTTGGTGCCCCAGTTCCACTCGTAGGCGCCGTCGGCGTGCTCCAGGTCGGTGATCGGGCACCAGGCGCCGACCGCGAAGATCGCGTCCGAGGCGTCGGCCGCGCCGAGCTCCTTCAGGTACTTGTCGTAGATCGGGCTGTCGCCGGACGCGCCGAGCAGCGAGGACAGGGCGCCGCCGGCGCTGGTGCCAGCAGAAACGATTCGCTCGACATCGCCGGGGATCAGGCCCTTGTTTGCCTTGATGTACCGGACGGCGGCCTTGAGGTCGACGATCGCGGCCGGGGCGGTGCCGTAGTACTCGCCGTCGGAGTTCTTGAGGGTACGGCCGCGGGCGCCGGGCTCGATCACGACGTACCCCGCCGCCAGCGCGAGCAGCTGGTTGCTGGAGGTGGCGCCGCCGGTGGCGTTGGTGTTGCCGTTGGCGTTGGCGGCCGTGCTCGCGGAGGAGCTGGGTGCGGCGCCGCTCGGGGCCGCACCGCCGCCCATCGCGGAACCGCCGCCGACCTCGGTGGCGTCGGCCACGGAGGAGGGCATGTAGCCGCCGATGGAGTTGGCGAGCAGGATCGGGGCGTTCGTCGGGTCGACCGTCTTGCCGTCGATCTCGACCGGGGCGCTGACGATCAGGGACTGGTAGGTGGCGTCCACCGGGTTGGCGACATAGGTGATCGCCTTCCAGAAGTGGTATGTCACATGGTGCTCGGCGCCCTCGGTGTCCGTGATCGTCTTCGTCAGCTTCGAATAGCCGTCGGCGTCGAACTTCAAGGAGTCCGAGGACGACGACGAGCCGCTCGACGCCTGCGCGCTGAGGGTGATTCCGCCGACTGCCGCGACACCGGCCGTGGCGCCGATCCCCATGACCACGGTCCTGCGCTTCACTGCCCTGTGCTTCACCTTGCTGCCTCTCGTCTGCGGACTCCTTGGCCTTGCGGCTGCGAACGTAATCTTCGTTCGACAAAATCGTCAACAATCTGCCGGGTTCTCACGGGAGACCCACAGGGGCATGGGAAGTGCACAGGTTTTCCTCATCCGGGGCTAGGCTGCGCCTCAGGTTCTGACGTAACGTCAGATTTATGGCTGCGACGAATTCCGGCGGAACACACACCGAGGCCCGCCGCTACGACCGCCCCGAACCGGACGCCTTCACCCGCCCCTACTGGGACGCGGCGGCCGAGGGCCGGCTCCTGCTCCGCCGCTGCGGCTCCTGCGGCCGGGCCCACCACTACCCCCGGGAGTTCTGCCCGCACTGCTGGAGCGAGGACGTCACCTGGGAGCGGGCGACCGGCCGCGCGACCCTCTACACCTGGTCCGTCGTCCACCGCAACGACCTGCCGCCCTTCGGCGACCGCGTCCCCTACGTGGCCGCCGTGGTCGACCTCGCCGAGGGCCCGCGCATGATGACGGAACTGGTGGCCGCCGACCCGGAGACCCTGCGCGCCGGACTGGAACTGGAGGTCGCCTTCCGGGACGGGGCACCGGTGTTCCGCCCGGCACCGGCCCGCTGAGATCGGCCGGGCCGCGCGAAGGAGACCGCCGCAACGCTGCCCGGCGACGCGTGGGAGGCGGGACTGCCACCCGGCGGCGGACGGAAACCCGCTGGGCCCTCCCCGGTGCGCGGGTTTCAATGGATCCCATGGCCCTCACCGACGAACAGCCCGCCGACTCCGGTCCCGACGCCACCCCGCACGGTCATGGTCTGCGGCTCGACCGCTGGGACCCGGACGCCGGGGCGCAGGTCGAGGCGTGGCTGCGGGCCCGTACCGATCCGGCCTTCCGCCGCTGGAACACCCCGCTCACCGAGGTGACCGACCACGCGGGTGCCCGAGAGGTCCTGCGCAGGCAGGCGGCGGACAGCACGTGTGAGCCGTTCCGGATCACGGACGCGCGGAGCGGTACGACCCTCGGCCACATCGGCGTCAACATGATCGACCGCACCTTCCGCACGGCCCGGGTCGGCTACTGGGTCCTCCCCGAGGCGCGGGGCCGCGGGGTCGCCACCCGCGCCCTGGCCCTGGCGGCGGACTGGGCCTTCGCCGAACTGGACCTCCACCGCCTGGAGCTGGGCCATGCCCTCGGCCACGACGCGTCCTGCCGCATAGCCGGAACATGCGGTTTCGAGTACGAGGGGACACTGCGGGGCGCCATGTTCGAGGCGGGCCGGCGGGACGCCTTCCGGGACGTGCACCTGCACGCCCGCCTGGCCACGGACCCGAGCCCGGACGTGGACCCGGCCCCGTACCCGGCGCGGGATTAATTCACGTGCGGAGCAGGGCGATGCGCGGCGACCATCGACCATGGCTCCCGAACCCTCCCACTCCACCTGGCACTTCACCTCCGACGTCGACGAATTCCTGGATCGCGCCCACGACTTCCTCCACTCCCGCCCGGACCTGTACACCGTCCACCTCACGGTCACGGCGCAGCTCCGGCGGCGGGGCCCGCGGGCGTACGGCGACGAGCCCCCGGTCTTCGGTTTCCTGACCCGCGCCGACGGCACCGTGGGCGCGGCGCTGCTCCACACGCCCCCCTACGCCCTGAACGTCACCCGCCTCACGGCCGACGAGGCGGAGGCGCTGGTCGGGCGTCTTCTCGACCTCGGCCGTCCGGTGCCCGGGATCTCCGCCGAGCGTGACACGGCGGAGGCGTTCGTGGCGGAGTGGGAGCGGCGGACGGGGCTGCCGGGAAAGCTGCACGAGCTGCAACGCCTTTACCGGCTGACCGAGTTGACGGGCCCCACGCCGGCGCCGGAGGGCCGGGCGAGGGTGGCCGGCGCCTCCGACCGGGACCTGCTGATCCGCTGGTACGAGGGATTCGTGGCCGACGCCGGTGTGCCCGCCGGCCGGGACGCCGGGGAGTGGGCCGACTTCCGGCTCTCGTACGACGGCGTCACCCTCTGGGAGCTGCCCGACGGCACCCCCGTCTCCATGGCCGGCGTGACCCTGGCGGTCGCCGGCCAGGTCCGGGTCGCGCCCGTCTACACCCCGCCGGAGCTGCGCGGCCGCGGCTATGCCGGTGCGGTGACCACGGAGGTCGGCCGGGCGGCGCTGGCCGCGGGCGCCGCCGAGGTGCTGCTCTTCGCGGACCTCGCGAACCCGACGAGCAACGCCCTGTACCAGCGCATCGGCTACCGGCAGGTGGCCGACTGGGCGGTGTACGTCCTCACGGCGACGGCGCCGTGAGGGCGGCCGTTCACGGCCACAGCAGTTGCTTCCGCCATCCCCCGTCCGCCTCCGCGACGTACCGGAGCCGGACGTGGCGCCGGTCCGGGTCGCCCTGGAAGAACTCCGCCTCCTCGGGGCGCAGGCGGTAGAGGGTCCAGGTCGGGGAGGGGGCGGCCGGGTCGGTGCGGGCGCGTTCCCAGGCCGCGTCCGACTCCGCCCGCAGCTCCTCCAGGGAGGACAGGAGCCCGCTCTGGCGGCCGGTGAGCGCGGCGGCCAGGGCGCCCGTCGAGCGGGCGTGCAGGTCGGCCTGGCTCTCGGCCGAGGGGGCCGCGGTGACGGGCCCGCGAAGCCGGACCTGGCGGCCCAGCACCGGCCAGTAGAAGGCCAGGGCCGCGTACGGGCGGACGCTCAGCTGGTGTCCCTTGCGGCTGGTCACGTGGGAGGCGAAGGACCAGCCGTGCGGGTCCGCGCCGTGCAGCATCACGATCCGTACGTCGGCCCGGCCCTCCTCGTCCGACGTCGCCAGCGACACGGTGTGCGGCTCCGGCTGCCCGGCCGCCACCGCGTCCGCGAACCACGTGGTGAAGAGGGGGAGCGGGGCGTCGGGCGCCGAGCCGGGGTCGAAGGGCCGTAGCTCCGTGGTCCCGGGGGACCAGACGCGGAGCGACCTCAGGAGCGCGTGAAGATCCGTTGCTGACATGTGCCGAGTATCACTCCGTACCTCCCGCAGCCGTGTCATCAGCCGTCTCGTGCGGTCGCCCGGGGGCCCGCGGCGCCACACTGGGGGTCACAACAGCGCAAACCACTGCGAACACCTGTGCCCCGGCCGCACACTGTCCGGCATGAGGGGACCGAAGACCGTGAAAGTGGCCGTTCGCCATCTAAGCGGTGATGTCGGACGGCGCAGGACGCGGGCCGTCACCTGGGCCGCCCGCGACTTCCGGCTGGTCCGGCCGGCCGTGGGCCGCGACCGGGTCGAGCTGGAGTGTCCGGTCTGTACGGGGTCCGTCCTCGCCGAGGTCAGCGATCACGCGCGCACCCGGCGGGTGCGGAACGTCTGGGCGGCCGTGTCGGTCGTCTCCCTCCTCATGTCGGTCGTCGCCCTCGGCTACGCCCTCCACGAGGGCGGCCGGGCCCTGCCCGGGGGGCAGTCCCTGCCGGTCCTCTTCCCGGTCGGTGTGATCATCGCCTTGGCCGGGCTCGTCATGACGCCCACGGCATGGGTGCGCAGCCGCCACCACATCGGCGTCACCCTCCTCGACGCCCCGGGGCCCCGCCGTGGCCACCGGATCGTGGCGGTGCGCCAGACGCTTCGCTGAGGGGTGCAGCGACCTGCCGACAGCGGCGCCGTCGTGGCTGGTCGCTCCCCCAAGTTCTCGGCTTCGCTGCCGGACCCGCTCAGGGCGCGTTCCTTCAGTGCCGGGCGAACTGGACCCCGGTCCGCTGCACCACGTCCGGGCGCACGGCGAGGGCCGGCACGGTGAGCTGCTCGCCGTAGATGTCGGTGAGGCGGATCTCGCCGCCGCAGCCGGCGCCCTGCTCGGAGAGGAAGTAGTTGTACCCGGTGCGGGTCAGCGCCTGCCAGCCGCCGCTCGTGCGGACCTCCAGGCGGGCCAGCGGGTTGCGGTGGCCGATCGCCTGGATGCCGCACCAGTACTGGGTGGAACCGGTCTTGTAGCGGATCGAGACCGTCTCGGAGGTGGCCGGGCTCAGCAGGCTCCAGGTGATCTGGATCCGGCCCGCCGACAGCGGCGCGAGCTTCGCGAACGCCTGCCGGCTGAGGTCGAGTTGGCCGGCCGCGCAGGGGGCAGGGCACTCGTTGGTGATCCGCACGGTGATGGACGTGCCGCTTGCCGCGCGGACGGAGATGTACGCCCCGCAGGCCTTCGCCGTCTCGTAGTCCGCGGTGTTCATCGCCGCGGTCATCACGTCGGAGGTCGGCCCGTAGGAGCAGGCGCCGTCGCCGTTGCCGACGTCGTAGGAGGTGGCGACCCCCTGGTAGCTGGTGCCGGGGCGGATCCGGCCGGCCGCGGGGGCCGTGGTGGTGGCGGTGGAGACGCCGGTCGTGCTGCTCGCCGGACGCTTGGCCGGGGCGGCGGAGGGGGTCACGGACGCGGACGGGGTGGTCCGCTTGCTCGCCGTGCGGGTCGGGGTGGCCGTCGGGGACGGCTTCGGCGACGGGTTCTTCGGTGTCGCCGCCGTGCTCGGCACGGCCTGGGACGCGGATCCGGAGACCGCCCGGTCCTGTCCGGTGGCGCCGGCCGCGGCGCCGGGACGGAAGGCCACGGCCAGGGTCACGACCAGGGCGACGGCGGCGACGGCGGCCACCGCGGCCAACGGGCCGCGCACCGGGCGCCAGTCGAAGTCCCGGTCCGGCTTCGGCCGCGGACGGCGGCGATGTGAGGAGGAGGCCACGGAGGGATCCTTACGCGATTCGGCGGTGCGTGTCCTTCGAACGTCTTCTTCCGAGTCCTGGTGAACGTCGAAGCTTCCGGTACGGCAGTGGCCGCCGGGGCCGGAAAGGTTGCCGCCGTTCCGGGAAAAGTCGCCGCCGCTCGGCGAAGGGCTCACCGCCGCCCCAGCACCACCGTCCCCGACGAGCAGAACCAGCCGCCCGTCCCCGACGCCACGCCCAGCTCCGGCAGCCCCCCGTCCGCCCGCCGCACCTGCCGCCGGCCGGCCTCGCCGCGCAGTTGCCGTACCGCCTCCACGAGGAGGAACAGCCCCCGCATGCCGGGGTGCTGGGCCGACAGGCCGCCACCGTCGGTGTTCACCGGGAGTTCGCCGCCCTCGACCAGCAGCCGCCCCTTCTCCACGAACGCCCCGCCCTCGCCCTTGGCGCAGAAGCCCAGGTCCTCCAGGGTGACCAGGGTCATGTAGGTGAACGCGTCGTAGATCTCCGCGAAGTCGATGTCGGAGGGCGTGACTCCGGCCCGGCGGAAGGCCAGTTCGCCGCTCACCGCCGCCGGGGACACCGTGAAGTCCGCCCACTCCGACATGGTGGCGTGGGAGAGGCACTCACCCGTGCCCAGCACCCACACCGGGGCGGTACGGCAGTCCCGTACGTACTCCTCGGCCGCCAGCAGCACCGCCGCGCCGCCGTCCGAGCGGATGCAGCAGTGCAGTTTGGTGAAGGGGTCGGCGATCATCGGGCCGGACAGGACCTCGTCGACCGTGATCGGGGTGCGGAACATCGCGTCCGGGTTGAGCGCCGCGTTCGCCCGCGCCTGCACCGCGACCTCCGCCAACTGCTCGATCGTGGTGCCGTGTTCGATCATGTGGCGGCGGGCGGCCATCGCGTACTTGGCGATGAGGGTGTGGCCGTAGGGGACCTCGAACTGCAGGGGGCCGCGGGCGCCGAAGGACAGGTTCCCGGTGCGCCGCCCCGCCCTGATGTCGGCGCGGGCCGTCGAGCCGTACACCAGCAGGACCGCGTTGGCGTGGCCGGCGGCTATCGCGTCCGCCGCGTGGGCCGCCATGACCTCCCAGGTGGAGCCGCCGACGGCGGTGGAGTCGGCCCAGGTGGGGCGCAGGCCCAGGTACTCGGCCACCTCCACCGGGGCCAGCGTGCCGAGGCCCGCCGACGCGAAGCCGTCCACCGTCTCCCGGGCGAGGCCCGCGTCGGCCAGTGCGCGGCGGGCCGCCTGGGCGTGCAGGGCGTAGGGGGTGGCGTCGTCCACCCGGCCGCAGTCGGAGAGGGCCACGCCGACGACGGCGACCTTGCGGGGTCCAGTCATGAATCTGACGGTACATCAGATACGCTGGACTCCGCCCCTGTGCATCTGCATCCATCGCCCCTAGCATGACGGGCCGTCAGATCGTCAGGAGGTCCGGTCATGGACGCCCGCTTCACCGACGAACAGGACGAGATCCGGCGCGCCCTGCGTGAACTGCTCCACAAGCGCTGCGGTCCACAGGACGTGCGGACCGCCGTCGACAGGGCGGCGGGGTACGACCCCGGCCTGTGGAACGCCCTGGGCGAACAACTCGGCCTGCCCGGGCTCGCCCTCCCCGAGCGGTACGGAGGAGCCGGCTGCTCCCGCACCGAAGCCGCCCTCGCCGCAGAGGAGTTGGGGCGGGCCCTCGCCCCCACCCCGTTCCTCGCCACCGCCGTCCTCGCCGCCCCGCTGCTGCTCGCCCTCGGCACCGACGGCCAGCGTGCCGACCTGCTCCCGAGGATCGCCGACGGCCGCCTCACCGCAGCCCTCGCCGTCCCCGGGGCCGGCCTCGGCACCGCCCTCGCGCTCACCTGCCCCGGCGGCGCCGACTGGGCCGGCGGCGGACGGGCCGGGGGGATCCAGGCGCGGCGCGCGGCGGGCCGGTGGCGGCTGTACGGGGAGGCCGACCAGGTGCTCGACGGGCACAGCGCCGGGCTGCTCCTGGTGCCCGCGCACGCCGGGGGGTACGCCCGCTCGCGCGTTCTCCTCTTCCTGGTGGCGGGGGACGCGGCCGGGGTCGTACGGACGCGGCGGACCGGCCTGGACGCCACCCGCGGTCAGGGCCGGGTACAACTGCGGGATGTGCAGGCCGAGTTGCTCGGGGCCGACGAGGACACCGACGTCCTGGCCGCGCTCGCCGCCCTCGGTGACTTCGTGGCCGCCGTGCTCGCGGCCGAGGCCGTGGGCGCCGCCGACCGGGCGTTGGAGCGGACGGTGGAGTACGTGAAGCAGCGGGAGCAGTTCGGGCGGCCGATCGGGTCGTTCCAGGCGGTCAAGCACCGGCTGGCCGATGTGTACGTGGCGGTGCGCGCGGCCCGGTCGGCGGCCTACTACGCGGCCTGGGCGACCGGCCACGGGGAAGGGGGACGGATGGGCGGGCTGGCGCTCGCGCAGGCGCTGGAGGCGCTGCGGACCGCCGCGGGCGAGGGGATCCAGCTGCACGGCGGGATCGGGTTCACCTGGGAGCACGAGGCCCACCTGTACTTCAAGCGGGCCGCCGGGGACGAGCTGCTGTTCGGGCCGGGGCACCGGCTGCGCGCGCACGCGGCCGAGACGGCCGGGCTGTTCGCGGGACGGGAGGTGGCGGTGTGATCGGCGTACGGCTGGTGCAGAAGGTCTCCGCCACCCGGGGGTTCGCCAAGGTGGCCCCGCACGTGGTCCCGGCCCTGGACCGCGCCGTGCACCGGCTCAGCCGCGGCCGGGTGCTGCTCAGCGCCCAGATGCTGCCCGGGGTGGTCCTCACCTCCACCGGCGCGCGCAGCGGGCAGCCCCGCCGTACGCCGCTGGCGTGCATGCCCGAGGGGGACGGCTGGTTCCTCGTCGGGTCCAACTTCGGGCGCACCGGCCATCCCGCCTGGACGTACAACCTGCTGGGACATCCCGCCGCCGAGATCAGCTGGAAGGGGCAGGACATCCCGGTCACCGCCCGGCTGCTGGAGGGGGCGGAGCGGGCGGAGGCCTGGCGGCTGCTGCTGGTGTTCTGGCCGCCGTACGCCGCCTACCAGGAGCGCGTGGACCGGGAGATCCGGATCTTCCGGCTCACGCGCGGCACGTCATAGCGCGTGCTGGGCGAGCAGCAGCGCTCCGATGCCCAGCATCGCCGCTCCCGAGGTGCGGCTGACCGCGCGGGCCGCGGTCGGGCGGGCCGCCAGGAGGCGGCGGGCGAGAAGGCCGACGGTCAGGTAGACGGCGGTGCAGCAGGCCATGTGGAGGGCGCCGAGCACGGCGGTCTGGAGGGCCACCGGCGGATGGCCGCCCTGGGTGACCAGGAACTGGGGGAGCACGGAGAGGTAGAGCAGCAGCGCCTTCGGGTTGAGACCGCTGATCGCCGCGCCGCGCCAGAAGCCGTCCGCCCCGCCGTCCCCGCCGTCCGTTCCGCCGTCCGCCCCGGCGCCGGCAGCCTGCGGTACCGCCGGCCGGCGCAGCACGCTCCAGCCCAGCCACAGCAGGTATCCGGCGCCGGCCACGGTCAGCGCCGTGAGCAGCCCCGGGGAGCCCGCCACCAGCACCGAGAGCCCGGCCACCGCCAGCGCGGTGTGCAGCGCGTACCCCGCCATCAGGCCGGCCACCGCGCGGCCCACCGAGCGGCCGCGCACCCCGGCGGCGATCACGTACGCCCAGTCGGCGCCCGGCACGCAGATCAGCAGCAGGTCGAGGGCGAGGAAGGAGAACAGGGGTCCGGTGTCCATGAAGGGGACATTAGGCGCGAACGGCCCGAAGGTGTTGCCGAAATTTGCTCAGCGGAGGCGGTTCCGGGGGAGAATCTTCCCCATGGACGACGTGGACCGGAAAATCCTTGCCGAGCTCCAGCAGGACGGGCGGCTGACCGTGACCGAGCTGGCCGGGCGGGTGCGGCTGAGCGTGTCGCCGTGTCACCGGCGGCTGCGTGAGCTGGAGCGGTCGGGGGCGATCAGCGGGTACCGGGCGGTGGTGGACCCGGCCGCCGTGGGGCTGACCTTCGAGGCGCTGGTCTTCGTGTCCATGCGGCAGGAGGACCGGGACACGGTCGCCGACTTCGAGCGGGCGCTCGTGGACATCCCCCATGTGCTGGACGCGCAGCGGCTCTTCGGCGAACCCGACTACCTGCTGCGAGTGGCCACCGCCGACCTCGCCGCCTTCCAGCGGCTCTACGACGAACGGCTCGCGACCCTGCCGGGCGTGCAGCGCCTCACCTCGACGCTGGTGATGAAGCACGTGGTCCGGGACCGGCCGCTGCCGGCGTAGGACGACAGGCGGTGGTCCACCGCTGTGTGTGAACCACCGCCTGCCAGACAGGACCCAGGGCGTGGGCTACTTCGTGGGCTTCTTCCCGGTCACGCCCAGATGCACCAACAGCGCCAGGTTCGGTTTGAGTTCGGCCTGCTTCACGCCCCAGGTCTGGAAACCCTTCTGGTGCGCGGCGACCGCGGCGAGCATCGCGACCAGTGAACCGGCCACGGCCGCCGGGTTCACGTCCTTGTCGACCTTGCCCTTGGACTGCAACTCCGTGATGGAGTCGGTCAAGGAGTTGTTCACCGAGTTCAGGATCTTCATACGGATCTTGTAGAACCGTTTGTCCCCCTCGGCCGCCCCGAGGTCGACCACGCGCAGGATCGCGTCGTTCCTGCGCCAGAACTCCAGGAAACCGTCCACGAGTTCCTGCGCGGTCGCCCAGCCGGCCTTGCCGACCCAGGAGCGTCCCGCCAGGAGCTCGGTCAACTGGCCGCCCTCGGTGGCCATTTGCTCGGCGATCTCCAGGACGGCGCCTTCGACGTCCGGGAAGTACTGGTAGAAGGTCGCGGGTGAAGTGCCCGCCTTCCGGGCGACATCGATGACCTTGACGTCCCGGTAAGGGGAGGAGCTGAGCATCTCGCTGAGGCAGTCGAGCAGTTTCTGCCGGGTCGCCTGCCCACGCCGGCCGGCCACGCGGCCGTCGACGGTACGCACTTGTCCTGTCATGCCGTCAGCTTACCGAGGGGTGATCGGAGCGCGATTCGGCCGACTGCAAATGGGGTGCACGGGGGCACGGGGGTACTGCGGGGGAAGGGAAGCGGAACGGAAAGCGCCGGTCACTCCGGGCGGGTGCGGCTGGTCTGCGCGGTGCGGGCCGGGCGGTTACTTTGACGGCATGGCCGAAAACAGGGCATCCGGATACCCGGAGGGCGTCCCGTGCTGGGTGGACGCGCAGCTCCCCGACGTCGAGGCGGGCAAGCGGTTCTACGGCGGGCTCTTCGGGTGGACCTTCGAGGACGCCGGAGGAGCCGAGGGAGGGGCCGTGTGGGCCCGCCTCGGCGGCGCGGGCGTCGCCAGGCTGGCGCGGAAGAGGGACGGCCGGATGCCCACCGTCTGGACGGTGTACTTCGCGACCCCGGACGCCCGGGACCTCGCCCGCCGGATCGTCGCCGCCGGCGGGCAGATCGTCAACGACCCCGCCCCGGTGCGCGACCTCGGCACCGCCGCGCTGGCCGCCGACCCCACAGGCGCCGTCTTCGGCATCTGGCAGGCCGCGAGCCATGCCGGCTTCGGTGTCCGGCACGTCCCCGGCAGCTTCGCCTGGGCGCAGCTCTACACGACCGACACCGACGCGGCCAACGCCTTCTACGGCCACCTCTTCACCGACGCGCTCTTCGGCGCCGGCGCCGACCCGGACTTCGGCCGCGCCCCCGTGACCGAGGTGTTCGCGGCCGGGATGCCGTCCCAGTTCGTCGTCCACTTCCGCACCGGGGACGTCACGGCCGCGGTCGGGGCGGTACAGCAGTCGGGCGGCCGGGTGCAGGCGCCGCCCTTCGAGACGTCGTACGGAAAAGTCGCCGTCGTGACCGACAATCAAGGGGCGTCCTTCGCGCTGCTGGAACGCTGAGGCCGGAAAAGTACGGTTCCCGGCGGACTAATGTCTTAATTTGCCATGAGACACCCCGATTGGTCGCCGGGTTCGCAACCTGTGCCCGGGCCAGGAAGAATCGGGGTGCGTGCCGCCATGGCGGTGCGGTGGTGAGACGCTGCACGGGGTCGCGTACATATGTGGGTGGACGGGGCCCGTACGGGGAGGTGGCAGGCAAGTGGTGGATCAGCTGACGCAGCACGATCCGCGGCGGATCGGGCCGTTCGAGGTGCTGGGACGGCTGGGGGCCGGCGGCATGGGGCTGGTCTATCTCGCGCGCTCGGCGTCGGGCCGGCGCGTGGCGATCAAGACCGTCCGGACCGAGCTCGCCGAGGACCAGCTGTTCCGGGTCCGCTTCACCCGCGAGGTGGAGGCGGCCCGCGCGGTCTCCGGTTTCTACACGGCGGCCGTCGTCGACGCCGACCCGCGTGCCGCCGTGCCGTGGCTCGCGACCGCGTACGTGCCGGCGCCCTCCCTCGAAGAGATAGTGAACGACTGCGGGCCGCTCCCGGCCCAGGCGGTCCGCTGGCTCGCGGCGGGCGTCGCCGAGGCGCTCCAGTCGATCCACGGCGCCGGACTCGTCCACCGCGACCTCAAGCCCTCCAACGTCCTCGTCGTCGAGGACGGCCCCCGGGTCATCGACTTCGGTATCGCCTCCGGTGTCTCGAACACCCGGCTGACGATGACGAACGTCGCGGTCGGCACCCCCGCGTACATGTCGCCGGAGCAGGCGAAGGACTCCCGGTCCGTGACCGGCGCGAGCGACGTCTTCTCCCTCGGCTCCATGCTCGTCTTCGCCGCCACCGGCCACCCGCCCTTCCACGGCGCCAACCCGGTCGAGACCGTCTTCATGCTGCTCCGTGAAGGCCCCGACCTCGAAGGCCTGCCGGCGGAACTGCGTCCCCTCATCGAGTCCTGCATGCAGATGGAGGCCACCGCCCGGCCCAACCCGGCCGACCTCCAGGCCCAGCTCGCCCCCCACCTGTTCGGCTCCGGCTCGGACGACAGCGGGACGGCGTCCGCCTGGCTGCCCGAGAAGGCGGTCGGGCTGATCGAGTCCCGCCGCGGCGGCCGCCCCGCGGTGAAACCCTCCGCCAACCCGTCCGGCGCCCGCAGCGCCGGCCGCCTAGCGGTCCCTCCGCCGCCCTCCTACGACCCCGCGGTCCCCGCCCCCGTCCCGGTGGGCGCCCCCGACGCCGGTCCGGTCCGCCTCGCCGGCGCCCAGGTGCCGATCGGCCCCGGCCCGCGCGTCGCCGACGCCCGCGCCGCCGCCGTGAAGGCGCCCCCGCCCGAGGCCGGCCTGGTCGCCAGCTGGTCCCGCCCGCACCCCGGCGTCAACGGCGCCGACCCCGCCGGACCGCCGGTGCCCGCGCTGCCCCCGGAGACGGCGTCCGGCTGGCGGCCCTGGCGGTTCCGGATGTCCAACGACGTCTGGGGCACCCCGGCCGTCGACGGCGACCTCGTCTACGTCACCTCCTTCGAGGTGCACGCGCTCGACGTGGCCACCGGCCGCCGCCGCTTCAAGACGAGAGACGTCGCCTGGTCCATGGCGGTGGCGGACGGCCGTATCCACGCCTCCGACGGCCCCACCCTGTTCGCCCTGGAGGCCCGCGAGGGCGGCGACCTGTGGCGGCTGTCCACCGACGCCTGGGTGTACGCCCTCAAGGCCGACCGCGGCACCCTCGTCACCGGCACCCGGGGCGGCGGGGTCCAGGCCTGGGAGGCGTCCAACGGGCAGAAGCTCTGGGAGCTGTCCGGTGCCCAGACCGACTTCGAGGCCCCCGAGTCCGGCCCGTCCCTCCACGACGGCAGGGTGTACGTCTGGCAGGACGCGCGCCTGCGCGCCCTCGACGCCCGCACCGGTGACGAACGCTGGTCCTACCCCATCGGCGACGCGGCCTCCTGCGGCGGCGTCCCGGTCCGCCTCACCCACGCCGACGACGGCTTCGTGTACGCCTCCGCGGGAACCCGCGTCATCGCCCTCGACACCGCGACCGGACGCGTGCGCTGGCACTTCGAGGCCCCGGCCGTCTTCCTCTCCCCGCCCACCTTCGTCCCCGGCCCCGCCGTGACCGGCGGCGGCATCTACCTCGCCGACTACCTCGGCACCGTCTACGCCCTCGACGCCACCGACGGCCGCGACCGCTGGCGCATCGCGACGGAGGCCCGCGCCTCGATCGAGCCGGTGCTGGTCGCCGCCGGTCACGTCCACGTCGGCAGCGGCAAGGGGCTCTACACGCTGGACGCGGTCACCGGCACCCCCAAATGGCGGTTCCAGGCGGGCGGCGACGTGGTGGGCGCGCCGGCGGTGGCCGAGGGCCGCATCCACTTCGGCTCCACCGACCACCTGCTCTACACCCTGAAGGCCGACGACGGCCGCCTGCGCTGGAAGCTGGCGACGGGCGGGGAGATCACCGGCTCGCCGGTGGTGCGTGACGGGGTGGTGTACGCGTGCAGCAAGGACCGGTGCGTGTACGCCCTGGACGCCGAGAAGGGCACGGGGACGGCACGCACGGCGTGAGTGCCGCGATCTGTTGACGGGCGGCTGCGGCTGCGTGGGGGCTGATCGCGCAGTTCCCCGCGCCCCTGGGTCGGCTGTCGCCCCGTCGGCTGGGCAGGGCGCCCCTTCAGGGGCGCGGGGAACTACGCGACAAGCCACCGGCGTACCCGCAGTCGCGTGGCGGCGGCGAGTGGCACCCCTCTGGGCGGGGTCTCAGCGCATACGGGGGGCGCCGCGCCCCCGGTCGGCGAACAGCTCCGCCTGGCGCTCATCGGGCAGGTTCCCCAGCGAGATGAGGTGCGGCGCCTGCCCGAACCCCCTTTCCCGGGCCGCCTCCTTCGCCGCCCACAGTGCTCGTACGCTGCCCTGCACGCCCTCCGTCGGATACCCGGCGACGACGGTCGCGCACCGGACGGCGGCCGTCAGCGCCTCACCGGCGGGGGTCACTTCGGAGACCAGCCCCAGTTCGTACGCCCTGCGCACCCCCAGCCGCTCGGCGTTGCCCATGAGCACCATCCGGGCCACCTCCCCGTACGGCATCCGCTGCGCCATCAGCACCGACTCGTACGCGCTGACCATGCCGTAGGAGGTGTGCGGGTCGAAGAAGGCCGCGGTCTCGTCGGCGATCACGAAGTCGCACTCGCCCAGCAGGTAGAAGGCACCCCCGCAGGCCATCCCGGCCACGGCGGCGATCACCGGCTTCCACAGGTCGTTCGACTTCGGCCCGATCGCGATCAGCGGATCGTCCTGGCTGTACGGCGAGGACGGCTGTGGCACCACGGCGTCCCGGTCGAGCCCGGTACTGAAGGCGCGTCCGCCGGCCCCGGTGAGGACGACCGCCCGTACGGTGTCGTCGAAGCGCAGCGCCCGCCAGGTGGCGGAGAGTTCGGCGGCCGTCGCGAGGTCGATGGCGTTGAGCCGCGTGGGGCGGTCGAGGGTGAGGACGGCGACCCCGCTCTCCTTGTCCGTCTCCAGCCGCAGGCTCACGGCCGCTCCAGGACCCACTGCGGGAGACCGTCCGCGAAGACCGCCTGCACCCGGGCGCCGATCCGGATCCGGTCCGGGGGAAGGGAGTCGAGAGGCGCCCCCGCCCCGCTCACCACGTTCCCCACCATCCGCACCCGGGGCGCGTCGTCCAGTTCCACGACGACGACGTTGTACGGCGCCTGGGCGGCGTAGTCGGGCAGGAGCGGCGGGTGCGGGACGACGTACGACCAGATCCGGCCCCGCCCGCTCGTCGGCCGCCACTCGCTCGCGAAGGACTGGCAGTGCGGGCAGCAGGGCCGGGGCGGGAAGCGGGGTTCGCCGCAGTCGGCGCAGGCCTGGACGCGGAGTTCGCCGCGGGCCGCGTACTCCCAGAAGGGGGCGCCGTCGGTGTCGGTGGCCGGTCGCAGCATCTCAGCTCCGGTTGGTGAGGAGGAGGGCGGAGGTCGGGACGCCCTCGCCGGCGGTGACCAGGCAGGTGGCGGCGCCCGGCACCTGGGCGGTACTGGTGCCGCGCAACTGCTTGACGCCCTCGGTGATCAGGTTGAACCCGTGCACGTACGCCTCGGAGAGCCCGCCGCCCCCGGTGTTGATGGGCAGCCGCCCGCCGATCTCCAGCGCCCCCTGCTCGGTGAACGCCCCGCCCTCCCCGCGCCCGCAGAAGCCGTAGCCCTCCAGGGAGAGGGGGATCAGGGCGGTGAACGCGTCGTAGATCTGGGCGACGTCGACGTCCTCCGGAGTGAGGTCGGCGTGCTTCCACAGGTGCCGGGCGGCGGTCCAGGCGGGGCCGGTGAGGGGATCGTCGTTCCAGTAGTTGACCATGCCGTGGTGCTGGGCGGGGAGGCCCTGGGCGGCCGAGTGGACGTAGACGGGGGCCCGCCGGCAGTCCCGGGCCCGCTCGCTGCTGACCACCACGCACGCCAGCGCCCCGTCCGTCTCCAGGCAGTTGTCGAAGAGGCAGAGCGGCTCGCTGATCCACCGGGAGGTCATGTACATCTCCCGGGTGAGCGGGCGGTCGTACATGACGGCGGCCGGGTTCTGGTTGGCGCGGTTGCGGCAGGCGAGGGCGACGTTGAAGAGGTGGTCGCGGGTGGCGCCGTACTCGTGCATGTAGCGGCGGGTGAGCATGGCTATCTCGTCGGCGGGACGCAGGAGACCGAAGGGCCGGGTCCACTGGGCGGGGGTCGGGAGCTGGACGGCGGTGTTGGTCCAGGGGCGGGGCCCGGAGCCGCGCTTGCGGGACCGCCACGCCACTCCCACCGTGGCCTGCCCGCTCGCTATCGCCGCGGCGAGATGCGCGACCGTGGCACAGGAACCGCCGCCCCCGTAGCCCACCTTGCTGAAGAAGGTCAGGTCGCCGAAGCCGACCGCCTTGGCCAGCTCCACCTCGTCGGTCTCCTCCATGGTGAAGGAGGCGACGGCGTCGACCTCGCCGGGGGCGATGCCGGCGTCGTCCAGGGCGGCCACGACGGCCCGGCAGGCGAGGGTCTTCTCGTCCTCGTCGAGCCGTTTGGCGAAGGGGGTCTGCCCGATCCCGACGATGGCGGTGGCGTTCTTGACGCCCCTGAGACCGGCCATGTGCCCGCACCTCCACGGCTCTCGCGGTTTGCTGACAGGCCGTCAGGCTACCGCTAATCTGACGAACAGTCAGCTATGCGTCCGGGGAGGCCGGTTGTGCGCGGTGACATGGAGTGGGGGACCGTTCCGGGGCTGGTGCGGTCGGCGGCGAAGCGGTACGCGGACGTCGAGGCGGTGGTGGACGGCCGGACCCGGATCACCTACGCCGAACTGGGCGTCCGGGTGGAACGGGCGGCGGCCGCCTGCCTGGCCGCCGGCGTCGAGGCCGGCGACCGGGTGGGCATCTGGGCGCCGAACTCCCTGGACTGGATCGTCGCGGCGCTGGGCGCGGTGTCGGCGGGCGGGGTGCTGGTCCCGCTGAACACCCGCTTCAAGGGCACGGAGGCGGCGGACGTGCTGCGCAGGAGCGGGGCCCGGCTGCTGTTCGTGACGGGGACGTTCCTGGGCACCTCGTACGTGGCGTCGCTGCGGCGGGCGGCGGAGCAGGGGGCCGGCGCCGGCCCCCTGCCGGGGCTGCCCGCCCTGCGGGACGTGGTGGTGCTGTCGGACGACGCGCCGGTGGACTTCCGCACCTGGAAGGACTTCCTTGCGGCCGGGGAGGGCGTCGGCGCCGGAGAGGTCGCCGCCCGCTCGGCCGGGTTGGACGGCGACTGCCTCTCCGACATCGTCTTCACCTCGGGGACGACGGGCCGCCCCAAGGGCGCGATGATCACGCATGCGCAGACCCTCCGCGCCTACGAGGTCTGGGCCGACCTGGCGGGCCTGCGCACCGACGACCGCTATCTGATCGTGAACCCCTTCTTCCACACGTTCGGCTACAAGGCCGGGGTGATCGCCTGCCTGATGCGCGGCGCGACGATGATCCCGCAGCCGGTGTTCAGCGTGGAGACGGTCCTGGCGAACGTGGCGGCGGAACGCGTGTCGGTCCTCCCGGGCCCCCCGACCCTCCACCAGTCGCTCCTGGACCACCCGGCCCGCGACACCCACGACCTCTCGGCCCTGCGCCTGGTGGTGACGGGAGCGGCGGTCGTCCCGTTGGCGCTGGTGGAACGCCTGCGCGGCGAACTCCGCGTCGAGACCGTGCTCACCGCCTACGGCCTCTCCGAGGCGAGCGGGATCGTGACGATGTGCCGCCGGGGCGACGACCCGACGGTGATCGCGTCGACGTCGGGCCGGGCGATACCCGGGACCGAGGTGCGGGTGGACGAGGCCGGGGAGGTGCTGGTCCGCGGCTTCAACGTCATGCGCGGCTACTACGAGGACCCGGCGGCCACCGCCGCCACCCTGACGCCGGACGGCTGGCTGCGCACCGGCGACGTCGGCGTCCTGGACCCGGCCGGCAACCTCCGCATCACCGACCGCCTCAAGGACATGTTCATCGTCGGCGGCTTCAACGCCTACCCGGCGGAGATAGAGCAACTGCTCGGCCTGCACCCGGACGTGGCGGACGTGGCCGTCGTCGGCGTCCCGGACGGCCGCCTGGGCGAGGTCGGCAAGGCGTTCGTGGTGCGGCGCCCCGGTGCGGTGCTGACAGCCGACGACCTGATCGCCTGGGCCCGCCGCGAGATGGCCAACTACAAGGTCCCGCGGACGGTGGAGTTCGTGGCGGAACTGCCGCGCAACGCGAGCGGGAAGGTGGTGAAGGGGGAGCTGCGGGCCAGGTGAGCGCCGGGCCCGGAAGTCCCCCCGGGACCGTCCCCGGGCATGCCTCGGCCGCGACGGCTCCCCCTCCGCGCCGCCGCGGCCGATCCCCGTCTCGGTGTGGTCCGGTCAGGCCTTCTCGTCCGTCGCGTGCGTGTTGTCCGGCGTGACGGTGGTGTCCTCGGCGGCCGCGCTGAGGATGGTGGCGTTGATCGGCTCGATGGTGGCGTGGGTGTTCAGCGTGGTGATCTCGTCGCTGTCGGCGGCTGCCGCCTCGGCCTCGGCCGTCTTCGTGTCGTCGCTCATCATTCGCTCCCCTGAATGTCCTTGAGGCTGTGGGTGGAACGTCCGCCCGGCGACTCCCCCGTAGGGCCGCCGGGCGGACGCTTCCGGGCCGCTACACCTTAAGGGGCGGCCTCTGGCCGAACCGTCTGCCCCCCGACGCGACGGATCGACAGGACGAGAGTGCCGTGGGGCGATAAACGAACGATGAACGCCGCCGCCGGCTACGCGACCGCGCTCGGGTTGAGCAGGCCCCGTACCTCCTCGGCTTCGGAGGCCTTGAGCCCCTCGAAGATGGTCAGCGCCTCCTGCCAGCAGACCGTCGCCCGGCCCGAGTGCCCGATCCGGCTCAGGGCGCGGCCCAGCACCGTGAGCACGTTCGCGCGCCGCCACTCGCCGCCGATCCCGCGCAGCAGGGTCAGGGCCGACTCGGCGTTGGTCGCGGCCTGGGCCGGCCGTTCGGCAGCCAGGTCGAGTTCGGCGAGCCGGAACAGGGACATCCCCTCCCACAGCCGCATCCGGCTGTCCCGGAACACCTCCAGGGCCTCCTGGAGCCGCTCGGCGGCCTGGCCGTACTGGCCCCCCTGGGTGAGCGCGAGGCCCAGCGCGTACCGGCCGTTGGCACCCTTCAGCGCGTGCCCCATGGCGTCGTACATGCCGGTCCCCTGCTGGGCCAGGGAGATCGCGCTCGCCGTCCGGCCCATCGCCAGGTGGATCCGGGAGAGGTTGCAGAGCGCGCTGGCCTCACCGGGCCCGTCGCCGCAGGCGCGGAAGCTGTCGATCGCGCGGGTCAGGTGGGCCTCGCCGTCCTCCAGCCGGTTCTGGTACAGCGCGATGATGCCCATCATGTTGGACGCCCAGCACCCGGGCAGCGGGTCGCCCGCCGTGTCCGCGAGCCGGACGGCCTCGGTGGCCAGCTCGTTCGCCAGCTCGAAACGGCCGATCACATGGTGGCCGTTGGTCTGGGTGACCAGCGCACGGCCTTCCGTCCGCACGTCCGCCGCGGCGCGCGCCGCGTCCCGCATGGCGGCGGCCGTCGCCTCGTACTCCCGGGAGTTGGCACCGGACTCCGTCAGGTCGACGGCCGCCCACAACAGGTCCACGGCCCGCCTCAGCAGAGCGGGTGCCGTCGACTGCCGGACGCAGGCCAGCAGGGACATCGCCTCGGTGTAGAGCCAGTCCTGCGCACGGTGCCGGTCCTGGAAGGCCAGCCCCGGGTACTCGGTGGCCTCCAGGTGGTCCACCAGACGGTCGCCGGGCCGCTCGATCGCGTACACCCCCGCCGCCGTGGCCAGGTAGAAGTCCAGCAACCGGGACATCGCCGCCTCGCGCTGACCGGACGGCTGTTCATCGCGTTCCGCGCACGCACGCGCGTAGAGGCGGACGAGGTCGTGGAAGCGGTAGCGGCCGGGGGCCGCCGACTCCAGGAGCGAGGTGTCGACGAGGGACTCCAGGAGATCCTCGGTGTCCTCCTGGGAGAGGTCCAGCATCGCGGCGGCCGCCGCCAGGGAGATGTCCGGGCCGTCGGCCAGGCCGAGGAGGCGGAAGGCGCGGGCCTGGGCCGGGTCCAGGGCGCCGTAGCCCAGTTCGAAGGTCGCCTTCACCGCCAGGTCGCCGGCCTGGAGCTCGTCCAGGCGGCGGCGTTCGTCGGCGAGCTTGGCCGCGAGCACGGAGACCGTCCAGGTGCGGCGGGCCGCCAGCCGGGAGGCCGCGATGCGGAGCGCCAGCGGGAGGAAGCCGCAGGCCGCGACCACGTCCAGGGCGGCCTCGCGCTCGGCGGCCACCCGCTCCGCGCCGACGATCCTCGTGAACAGCTGCAACGCCTCGTCCGGGGACATCACGTCCAGGTCGACCAGGTGGGCACCCGCCAGGTCGACCATCCGCACCCTGGACGTCACCAGCGCCGCGCAGCCGTCCGTGCCCGGCAGCAACGGCCGTACCTGCGCCGCGTCCCGCGCGTTGTCCAGCAGGACCAGCACCCGGCGCCCGTCCAGCACGGACCGGTACAGTGCCGCCCGCTCCTCCAGGGAGTCCGGGATGGCGGAGTCGGCCGTGCCCAGGGCGCGCAGGAAGGCACCGAGCACCGTCTCCGGTTCCGCGGCCCGGGTGCCCGCGCCCTGCAGATCCACGTACAACTGCCCGTCGGGGAACGCCGAACGGGCCTGGTGGGCCACATGGACCGCGAGGGTCGTCTTGCCGACGCCTCCGATGCCCGCCAGCGCCGACACGGCCATCACCCGGCCCTCCGCCGACACCAGCACCTCGCTCAGTTCGCTGACGAAGGCGGACCGGCCCGTGAAGTCGGGGACCGTCGCCGGGAGCTGGGCGGGGCGGACGGGGGCGGGCAGGGGGGCCGGCGCGGGGGAGGAGGGTTCGGCCAGGGCCGGGTCGGCCTGGAGGATGCGCTGCTGCAGGTCGCGCAGGCCGGAACGCGGGTCCACGCCCAGCTCCTCGGCGAGCAGGCGGCGGGTGTCGGCGTACACCGCGAGGGCCTCCGCCTGGCGGCCGCTGCGGTACAGGGCGAGCATGAGGAGTTCGCGGAGGCGCTCGCGCAGGGGGTGGGCCGCGGTGAGGGCGGTCAGCTCCGACACCGCCTCCGCATGGCAGCCCTGCTCCAGGTCCATGTCCAGGCGGGTTTCGAGGAGTTGGAGCCGCCACTCCTCCAGCCGGGTCCGCTGGGTGTCGGCGTACGGGCCCGGCACTCCGGCCAGCGGTTCGCCGTCCCACACGGCGAGCGCCCGGTTCAGCGTCTCCCGGGCCTGCCCGAGCCTCCCGGCGCCGCGCGCCTTCTCGGCCGCCGCCACCAGGTCCTGCGCCGCCGCCAGGTCCAGGGCGTCCTCGCCGAGCCCGCGCACCGCGTACCCGCCGGACTCGCTCACCAGGACCCCGGGGTCCAGGACCTTGCGCAGCCGGGACGCGTACGTGCGCACCGCCGCCAGCGCCTGCGACGGCGGCTCGGGACCCCACAGCGCGTCGATCAGCTCGGCCGCGGTCGCCGTCCGGCCCTCGCGGAGCAACAGGGCGGCGAGCAGCGCGCGTTGCTGCGGAGAGCCGGTGTTGAGCGGCTCCTCCCCGCGCCAGGCGCGCACCGGACCGAGCACACTGAAGCGCAACGTCGCCGCCTCCGCCGAGGAGGAGGCGCGCCGCTGCTCCGGTACCCGCGGTCCACCGTCCATGCCCGTCCCCCTAGACATCCCGCTCCACCCCGTCAGTCTGCCTTGTCCGGGCGGGTCGCGTCAGCCGGGGGAGATGCCGATCACAGGCGGACACGCGGTGGTCCACACAGTCTTCACACGGCGGCGGTCTCCGCGAGCAGGCCCAGTTCGTGGCGGAACGACTCCGCGAGCAGGTCCGCGTCCTCGGCACCGGAGTTGGTGAACACGCTCAGGGTGTGGCCGCCGGCGCAGCCGCCCAGGGCGAAGGTGGCCGTGTCGTCCGGCGGCACCATGGGAACCAGGGTGACCCGGCGCAGCGGGCGGCCCGCCAGGGTGCGGCCGGTCTCGCGCAGGTGGACGTAGGTGCAGGCGGCGGAGGCGTAGGCGGCGGCGAACAGGCGGCCGCGGGCGAGCGCCTGGGCCGGGCCGGGGAGGGCGGTGACGGCCGACTCGAAGAGTTTCTCCGCCCGGCCGAGCGGGCGGGTGACGGTCGTGAGCAGTCCGGCGCAGGCGGCCAGCCGGTCCGCCGGGTCCGACCGGTCCACCGGTGCGGCCAGCCGGATGTTGCAGAACGCGTTGCCGAGGAAGTCGCCGCGGTCGGCGGGGCGTTGGTCGACGGGGACGGACAGCCACACCGGCCCGCCGGCGGCCTCCGCGACCGAAGCGGTCAGCAGGCAGGAGCGCAGCACACCGGAAACGGCCGCCAGGAACACGGTGTTGGTGGTCGCCCCCGGCTTCCGGCGCGCGGCCCGTACGAGTTCCGAGGGCAGACGCAGGACCGCGTACGCCGTCCGCCGCTCGCCCTTCGCGGGCAGCGGCACCGCCAGGCCCGCGGCGAGCAGGCCTGGCTGGCTGCCGGGCGCGGGCGTCCGGCGCAGCTCGCCGGGACCGGCCGCCGCGGCACCGGCGTCCACCGGGTCGCAGCCGTCCAGGAGGGCGCGCAGCAGGGTGGTCAGGGACCGGCCGTCGAGCAGGCTGTGGTGCATACGGAAGAGGAGGGTGAACTCGCCCTCGTCCGGGCCTTGGAGCAGATGGAGGTTCCAGGGCGGTTCACCGCCGGGGAACGGGCTGTGGAACCAGTCCCGTACGGCGTCCTGGAGCGTCGCCGGGCCCGTGTCGAGGACCTGCCCCGCGAGGTCGTGGCCGGCGGGCAGGTCCTCCCAGCGGTGCCGGCGCGACCATCCCGACAGCGGCCGTCGCTCGTCCCGCACCAACTGGCGGGCCAGCCGCGGCAGACCGGCCCACCGCTCCCGCACCAGCGCGTGCAGTTCGGCGAGTTGGGGAGGCGGACCCGTGAAGTCCAGCGCGATCCCGGCGTGCGGCGGCCCGAACGGCCAGCGGGCCATCCCCTCCTCCATGAAGGGCAGATACGGTCCGGGCATGAGGCGGCTCCTGTAGTGGCGGGCGGCGTTTCGCTACGCCGCCCAACGCCCGCCCACGACTCCCGGTCACGCCGGCCCACCCCCCCCCGGCTCACGCCCAGCCATGCCCTCCGGTCACGCTCGCCGACGCCCAGCCGCGACCTCCGGTCACGCTCGCCGACGCCCAGCCGCGACCTCCGGTCACGCTCGCCCACGCCCATCGGCGCCCCGGCCACAGCCGCCCACGCCCATCGGCGCCCCAGGTCACGCCCGACCGGTCAACCCGTCGCCCGGCAAGTCACCACGAAGGGGTTGTCTTCCACCTGTTGCCAGTCGCGTGAAGCGGGTCGGCGTCGTTGTACCGATGCCCGCCTCCCCACACCCACGATCTCCATGAACCGACGGGCGCCCCGACGCCGTTCAGGAACAGGAAACGCTCATCGTGCCTGGCACCAGCTCCGCCGCCCCTTCCTCCGCGCCCCCGCGCCGCCGTGCGCGCCCGGCGCACATCGCCGTGGTCAACCTGCCGATGCAGGGGCATGTGAACCCGACCCTGGGAGTGGTGGCAGAGCTGGTGCGCCGGGGCCACCGGGTCACGTACGCCATCACCGAGGACTTCACGCCCGCGGTGAAGGCGGCCGGCGCCGAACCCGTCGTCTACCCGGTGCAGAGCGACGGCTCGCCCGCGCCCGAGCGCCTCGCGGAGGGCTTCGCCCGCGCCGTCCACGCCTCGCTCGGCTCGCTCCCCGCGCTGACCAGGGCGTACGAACACGACCGCCCCGACCTGGTCCTCTACGACGTCTACGGCTTCGCGGGCCTGCTGCTCGGCGCCCAGTGGGGCGTACCGACCGTCCTGTGCTCGCCCACGCACATGGCCTACGACGGCCTGTTCCCCGAGTTCTTCGACGGCGCCGGCGGCCTCGCCGAACTCCCCGGCTACGACGCCCTCGCCGCCGCCTTCGCCGAGCGCGGCCTCGACCCCGCCCGCATCCACGAGGTGGAGCGCCCCGAGCAGGCGATCGCCTTCCTACCCCGCGCCTTCCAGCGCCGAGCGGACACGGTCGCCGCCGGCCGCGTCGCCTATGTCGGCCCCGCTCTCGGCGACCGCTCCTTCCAGGGGTCCTGGTGGCCGCCCCGCCCCGGCATGCCGGTGCTCCTCGTCTCCCTGGGCTCCCAGTTCACCCGGCGCCCGGAGTTCTACCGGGCCTGCGTGAAGGCCTTCGGCGACCTCCCGATGCACGTCGTGATGGCCGTCGGCCCGGACGTCACCCCCGGCCTGCTCGGCCCGCTCCCGGCCCACTTCGAGGTGCACGCGCACGTACCGCAGCTCGCCGTGCTCGCGCGCGCGTCCGTCTTCGTCACCCACGCCGGGATGGGCGGCACGATGGAGGCCGTCCAGCACGGGGTGCCGATGGTGGCGATCCCGCAGATGGCCGAGCAGCGCGTCAACGCCGGCCGGATCGAGGACCTCGGACTGGGCGTGCACCTGCCGCGCGAGCAGGTCACCGCACGGGCGCTCCGGGAGGCCGTGCTGCGGGTGACCGAGGACCCGGCCATGCGCGCCCGGGTCACCGCCCTGCGCACGGAGCTCGACCGGTCGGGCGGCGCCCCGGCCGCCGCGGACCTCATCGAGCACACGCTGACAGCGGCTCAGCCCGGAGCCGGACAGCCCGGAGCCGCACATGTGGATGCCGGACGGCCCGGAGCGGCTCAGCCCGCAGCCGCGCCCCTCGATGCCGGACAACTCGAAGCCGCACACCCCGGAGCCGCACACCCCGGAGCCCGCCGATGAGCCACGCGGCCCTCGCTGCCCTGTCGGCTCTGGAGGCTCTGCCGGCCCCCGCCCCGGCACCGCCGCACCACCACCGCCCGCATCTCTACAGCCGCCCGGTCCGGATGAGTGACCTGGACCCGATGAACCACGTGAACAACGTCCGTCTCCTGGAGATGATCCAGGACGCCCACGTGGACCTGTTCTACCTCCAGCACGGCGGCCCCGGCCAGGCCGTTCGCGTCCGGGTCATCTACGCCCGCCACGAACTCGACTACACCGAGGCTCTCGACCTCCGCCCGGAACCGGCGGTCATCAGCACCACCGTGAGCACGGTCCGCCGCTCCTCCTTCGAGCTGACCAGCCGGATCACCCGCGGCGACCAGGTGTTCTGCACCTGCGTGAGCACCTGCGTCGCCTACGACCCCGCCGCCCGCCGCACCCGCAGGCTGGAGGACGACGAGCTGGCCGTGCTGGCGAGGCACGCGACCTGCGACTGCCGTCCGCCAGTCTGACGTACCGTCATTCCCCTAGCTGACGGTTCGTCAGATCGGCGCTACCGTGAGCGCCATGGACACCCAGGACGGCACCTTCCCGCTGATCATCTCCGTCGACGACCACACCGTGGAGCCGCCGGACGTCTGGCAGTCCCGCCTCCCGAAGAAGTACCTGGACACCGGTCCGCGCATAGTCCGGGCCCCGCTGAGGGAGATGAGCTTCCTCGGCGGCCGCTTCAAGCCCGTCATGGGACGGCCCGGTGAGGACGGCCCCATCGGCGACTGGTGGATCTACGAGGACCTGCACCGCCCCCTCACCCGTCTCGACACCGCCGTCGGCTACTCCCGCGACGAGATCAAGCTCGAAGTGATCACGTACGAGCAGATGCGGGCCGGGTCGTACGACGTTCCGCAGCGGCTCGCGGACATGGACGTCAACCACGTCCAGTCCGCGCTCTGCTTCCCGACCTTCCCCCGCTTCTGCGGGCAGACCTTCACCGAGGCCAAGGACCGCGAGCTGGCGCTGCTCTGCGTCCAGGCCTACAACGACTGGATGGTGGAGGAGTGGTGCGGCCCGCTGGCCCAGGGCCGCCTGATACCCCTCATCCTCATCCCCCTCTGGGACGCAGAGCTGGCGGCGCGGGAGGTCCGCCGCAACGCGGCCCGGGGCGTGCGCGCCGTCGCCTTCTCCGAGATACCCCCGCACCTGGGTCTGCCCTCCGTCCACACCGACGCATGGGACCCCTTCCTCGCCGCCTGCGACGAGACCGGCACGGTCGTCGCCATGCACATCGGCTCCAGCAGCCGGATGCCCTCCACCTCCGCCGACGCGCCGCCCGCGGTCGGCTCCACCATCACCTTCGCCAACTGCTGCTTCTCGATGGTCGACTGGCTGATGAGCGGCAAGTTCGAGCGCTTCCCGAACCTGAAGGTGATGTACGCGGAGGGCCAGATCGGCTGGATCCCCTACATCCTGGAGCGCGCCGACGTGGTCTGGGAGGAGAACCGGGCCTGGGGCGGCGTCGCCGACAAGGTCACCCGCCCGCCCTCCGAACTCTTCGCCGAGCACGTGTACGGCTGCTTCTTCGACGACGCCTTCGGCCTGAAGAACCTCGACGCCATCGGCCTCGGCAACGTCCTGTACGAGACCGACTACCCGCACTCCGACTCGACCTGGCCGAAGTCGAGGGAGGTCGGCGAGGCGCAGATGGGTCATCTGGCGGCGGACGTGGTGGAGCGGATCGTACGGGGGAACGCGATCGAGCTGCTGGGGCTGAGCCCCGACGGGCTCTGGGGCGGTCCGCGGTGAGCCTCGGCCACGGCATCCAGCTCCCCGTCCAGTCCCAGTCCACCCTCTACGCCGAGGGCTGGGAGGCCGGGGCGGGCGCCGCGGACCTGGTCGAGATCGCGCGGGCCGTCGACCGGGCCGGCTTCGCCTACCTCGCGGTCTGTGACCACGTGGCGATCCCGCACCGGCTGGCCGAGGCCATGAGCACGGTCTGGTACGACCCGGTGGCCACCCTCGCCCACCTGGCCGCCGTGACCGAGCGGGTACGGCTGCTCAGCCATGTCGCCGTCGTGGGCCTGCGCCACCCCCTGCTCTCCGCCAAGCAGTACGCGACCCTCGACCATCTCTCCGGCGGCCGGCTGATCCTCGGGGTCGGGGCCGGGCACGTGCGGGAGGAGTTCGAGGTGCTGGGGGCGGACTTCGGGCGGCGGGGAGCGGTGCTGGACGAGGCGATCGACGCGTTGCGGGCGGCCCTCGGTCCGGACGAATTCCCTTCCCATCACGGCAAGTTCTACGACTTCGACGGGCTCGGGCAGCGGCCCCGCCCCGCGCAGGAACGGGTGCCGGTGTGGGTCGGCGGGTCGTCGCCCGCCGCGGTACGGCGGGCCGCGCTCAAGGGCGACGGCTGGCTGCCGCAGGGCGACCCGAGGGACCGGCTCCCGGACCAGATCGCCCGGCTGCTGCGGCTGCGCGAGGAAGCCGGCATCGAGGAGCCGGTCACCGTGGGCGCGATCACCGAACCGCTCTACGTCGGCACGCCGGACTGGGCGGTGGGCCGGCGCACGCTCAGCGGTGCCCCCGAGGCCCTCGCCGAGTCGCTGCGGGCGTACGGCGCGATGGGCGTGCACCAGATCCAGGTGCGGTTCCGCAGCCGGAGCCGGGCCGAACTCATCGACCAGATCGAGGCGTTCGGGGCGGAAGTCGCGCCCCTTCTCACCTGAGGGAGTGGCATGGGCAAGCTGGACGGGCGGGTCGTCATCGTCACCGGGGCGGCGCGCGGACAGGGCGAGCAGGAGGCGCGGCTCTTCGTCGCGGAGGGCGCGAGAGTCGTCGTGGCGGACGTGCTGGACGACCAGGGCGAGGCCCTCGCCAAGGAGATCGGGGCGGCCTACGTCCACCTGGACGTGGGGTCGGAGGCGGAGTGGCAGGCCGCCGTCGCCGCCGCGAAGAAGGCGTACGGGCGCCTCGACGGGCTGGTGAACAACGCCGGCATCCTGCGCTTCAACGCACTCGTGGACACGCCTCTCGAAGAGTTCATGCAGGTCGTGCAGGTCAACCAGGTCGGCTGCTTCCTGGGCATGAAGACGGTGGCGCCCGAACTGGACGACGGCGGGACCATCGTCAACACGGCCTCCTACACCGCGCTGACCGGGATGGCCGCGGTCGGCACCTACGCCGCCACCAAGCACGCGGTGCTCGGGCTCACCCGGGTCGCCGCGCTGGAACTGGCCGACCGGCGGATCCGCGTCAACGCGATCTGCCCCGGCGCCATCGACACCGCGATGTCCAACCCGGCCCGGCTGGACCCGGCCGCCGACCCGGCGGAGATGAGCCGCGCGCTGGACGAGCTGTACCGCAAGCTCGTGCCGCTGGGCCGGATCGGGCGGGCGGAGGAGGTGGCCAGGCTGGCGCTCTTCCTGACCTCGGACGACTCGTCGTACATCACCGGGCAGCCGTTCGTGATCGACGGGGGCTGGCTGGCGGGGGTCAATGTCATCTGACGGGGCGTCATCTATTGACGAATCTGACGCAACGTCAGAAAGTCGTAGCACTCATAAGGACAACGAGGACCACCTGGACTTGGGACGGTGAACCGCCTTGGAATTCGGGCTCTTTGTACAGGGATACGTGGGCAAGCGAGCTGAGACCGACCCGCTGGCCGAGCACAAGGCACTGATGGAGGAGACCGAGTACGTCATCCAGGCGGACAAGTCCGGCTTCAAGTACGCCTGGGCCTCCGAGCACCACTTCCTCGACGAGTACTCGCACCTGTCCGCCAACGACGTGTACCTGGGCTACCTGGCCCACGCCACCGAGCGGATCCACCTCGGCTCCGGGATCTTCAACCCCCTGGCCCAGGTCAACCACCCCGTGAAGGTCGCCGAGAAGGTCGCCATGCTCGACCATCTCACCGGCAACCGCTTCGAGTTCGGCAGCGGGCGCGGCGCCGGCTCCCACGAGATCCTCGGGTTCATCCCTGGTGTGACCGACATGAACTACACCAAGGAGATCTGGGAGGAGACCATCGCCGAGTTCCCCAAGATGTGGCTCCAGGACGAGTACGTCGGCTTCCAGGGCAAGCACTGGCAGCTGCCGCCGCGCAAGGTGCTGCCCAAGCCGTACGGCAAGTCGCACCCCGCGATGTGGTACGCGGCCGGGTCGCCGCCGTCGTACGCCATGGCGGCGAAGAAGGGGCTGGGCGTTCTGGGGTTCAGCATCCAGAAGGTCTCCGACATGGAGTGGGTGCTTGAGCAGTACAAGACGGCGATCGTGAACGCGGAACCCGTCGGGGACTTCGTCAACGACAACGTCATGGTGACGACGACGGCGATCTGCGCGCCGACGCACGACGAGGCGATCCGGATCGCCGCGTCCGGTGGGCTGCACTACCTGCCCTCGCTGGTGTTCCGGTACCACGACACCTTCCCGCGGCCCGAGGGCTTCCCGGAGTGGCCGGAGACGCTGCCGGAGTACACGCCGGAGTTCGTGGAGCTGCTGGTCGAGGAGGAGCTGCTGATCTGCGGCGACCCGGACGAGGTGCTGCGGCAGTGCAAACGGTGGGAGCAGGCCGGAGCCGACCAGTTGAGCTTCGGACTGCCGGTGGGGGTGCCGAAGGAGGAGACGCTGCAGACGATCCGGTTGATCGGGGAGCACGTGATTCCGAAGATCGACACGGATCCGGTTCACCGGACTACGCGGTTCCGGGAAGCCGCCTGAGGTCGTACGGCGGCTGCGGGTGTGTGGGGGCTGGTCACGCAGTTCCCCGCGCCCCTGAAAGCAGGTCGGTCAGCGCATTGCATGCTTGAGGAGGCAAGGTTCGTGCTCGATCACGTCATCAAGGGGGCGACGGTCGTCGACGGGACCGGCGCGCCCGCTGCCGTCGCCGACGTCGGTATCCGCGACGGCCGTATCGCCGTCGTCGGGTCCGTCACCGAGGAATCCCGCACCAGCGAGGACGCCACGGGACTCGTCCTGGCCCCCGGGTTCGTCGATCCGCACACGCACTATGACGCGCAGCTCTTCTGGGACCCGTACGCGACCCCTTCCCTGAACCACGGGGTCACGACCGTCGCCGCCGGCAACTGCGGCTTCACCCTCGCGCCGCTGAACCCCTCCCGGCCCGCCGACGCCGACTACACCCGGCGCATGATGTCCAAGGTCGAGGGCATGTCCCTGGTCGCTCTGGAGGAAGGGGCGCCCTGGAGCTGGAGTTCGTTCGGGGAGTATCTGGACGCGCTCGAAGGGCGGATCGCCGTCAACGCCGGGTTCATGGTGGGGCACTGCGCGCTGCGCCGGTACGTGATGGGTCCGGACGCGGTCGGTGGGCAGCCGAGCGAGGAGCAACTCGCGGAGATCGTACGTCTGCTGCACGAGGCCATGGACGCGGGAGCATGGGGATTCTCCACCACCCAGTCCAGCACGCACTCGGACGGGGACGGGCAGCCGGTCGCCTCGCGGCACGCCCGGCCGGCGGAGCTGCTGGCCCTCTCCAAAGCGGTCGGGGAGCACGAGGGGACGCAGATCGAGGCGATCGTCGCCGGGTGCCTGGACCAGTTCAGCGACGCCGAGATCGAGCTGTTCGCCGAGATGAGCGCGGTGGCCGGGCGGCCCCTGAACTGGAACGTGCTGACCGTGGACGCCGCCGTGCCCGAGCGGGTGCCCCGGCAGCTCCAGGCCAGTGAGCGGGCCCGGAAGGCGGGCGGCAGGGTCGTGGCGCTGACCATGCCGATCCTCACGCCCATGAACATGTCGCTCGGCACCTTCTGCGCGCTGAACCTCATCCCCGGCTGGGGGCCGGTGCTCGGGCTGCCGGTTCCGGAGCGGATCGAGAAGCTGCGCGACCCCGAGGTGCGGGCGGAGATGCTGCGGCGCGCCGAGTCGAAGGAGGCCGGGGTCTTCCGGCGGCTCGCGAACTTCGGGCGGTACGTCATCGGGGACACGTACAGCGAGGCGAACGCCGGTCTGTCCGGCCGGGTGGTACGTGACATAGCAGAGGAGCGCGGCCAGGACCCCTTCCACACCCTGGTCGAGATCTGCGCCGCCGACGACCTCCGTACCGTCCTGTGGCCGATGCCCACCGACAACGACCCGGCCTCCTGGGCGCTGCGCGCCGAGACCTGGCAGCACGAGGACGTCATGCTCGGCGGGTCGGACGCCGGGGCGCATCTGGACCGGATGTGCGGAGCTCCGTACACCACCCGCTTCCTCGGTGACTGTCTGCGCGGCCGGAAGCTGCTCGGTCTCGAACAGGCCGTGAAGATGCTGACCGACGATCCCGCCCGGCTCTTCGGACTGCGGGAGCGGGGGCGGATCGCGGAGGGCTGGCATGCGGACCTCGTGCTCTTCGACCCGGAGCGGATCGCCGCCGGCCAGGCCACCCTGGTGCACGACCTGCCGGGAGACAGTCCGCGCCTGGACGCGAAGGCGATCGGGGTGCGGGCGGTCTGGGTCAACGGCGTCGAGGCGATCCGGGACGACGTGGTGAGCGGGTCCGTACCGGGGAAGGTGCTGCGGTCCGGGCGGGACACCAGGACGGTGAGCACCCGGTGAGCGAGGCGGCGGCGGACGGGCAGCGGCTGTTCGTCGGGGGCCGGTGGGTGGCGCCCGACCACGGGTACTACGAGGTCGTCGACCCGGCGACGGAGGAGACCGTGGGCCGGGCGCCCGAGGCCTCCCGGGAGCAGGTGCTGGCCGCGTGCGCGGCCGCCCGGGACGCCTGCGACGGCTGGGCGCGGACGCCGGCGGGGGAGAGGGCGGCGGTGCTCGGCCGGGCCGCCGACATCGTCCGCGGGCGGCTGGGCGAGTACGCGGACCTCGCCCGCGCCGAGACGGGCGCGACCACCGGTACCGCCCGCGCGATGCAGGTGGGGGTGGCCGCGGCCCGGTTCCGCCGGTACGCGACCGTCGAACCGGCCGAGTGGGCGATCCCGCCGCAGATCAACGAGGCCGGGCCGATGGGGAAGGCGGGCGTGATGGGCGCGCTCGCCGTGCGCCAGCCGGTCGGGGTGGTCAGCTGCATCACCTCGTACAACAACCCGTGGGCCAACCCGGCGGGCAAGATCGCGCCGGCGCTGGCGATGGGCAACACGGTGGTGGTGAAACCCGCTCCGCAGGATCCGCTGTCCGTGTACCGGATGGCGGAGGCGCTGGAGGCGGCCGGGGCTCCGGCCGGGGTGGTGAACGTCGTCTCCGGGCGGTCCACCGGCGTCGGCGAGGCAGCCGTGTCCTCGCCCGACGTCGACATGGTGAGCTTCACCGGCTCCACGGCCGTCGGGCAGCGCATCGCCGAGGTGTGCGGGCGGGACATGAAACGGCAGTTGATGGAGCTGGGCGGCAAGGGCGCGGCGGTCGTCTTCGAGGACGCGGACGTCGGCTCGGCGGTGGCGGGCATCGGCACCACCTTCTCCTTCTACAGCGGGCAGATCTGTACGGCCCCGACGCGGGTGCTGGTGCAGCGCGGGCTGTACGACCGGCTGGTCACCGGACTCGCCGCGTACGCGGGCCGGTTGAAGGTGGGCGACCCGGCCGCGCCGGACACGGTGGTCGGCCCGTTGATCACCGCCGAGCACCGGTCGCGCGTCGAGTCGTACGTGGAACTCGGCAGGAAGGAGGGGGCGACGGTGGTGACGGGCGGCGAACGCCCCCCGCTGGAGCGGGGTTTCTACGTCACCCCCACCCTCCTCGCCGACTGCACCAACGACATGCGCGCGGCGCGGGAGGAGATCTTCGGCCCCGTCGTCTGCGTGATCCCCTTCGACGACGAGGAGGAGGGCATCGCCCTCGCCAACGACTCCGACTTCGGCCTCATCGACTACGTCTGGTCCGGGGACGTGGCCCGGGCCTTCCGGGTGGCCCGGCGGCTGCGGGCGGGCGGAGTCGGGATCAACACCGTCGGCCGGAACATGGAGGCGCCGTTCGGGGGCTTCAAGAGAAGCGGGGTCGGCCGGGACGTGGGCTCGTACGCCCTGCACGCCTACAGCGAGGTGCAGGCGATCGTCTGGCCGGGGTGAGGTGACAACCGGGGCTCTTCGCATGCCCTTTGGGGACCAGTGCGGTGTCCCGTGCGGGCAGAGATCGTGAAACCGGCTACGGACCGGCTGGCGGATCCGTAGCGTCCGGACCTGACAAGGGGGACGGCCGGTTTCCGGATCGTCGATGTCCGGCCGCTCTCCCGTCCCGGAACACGCACGACATCCTTGGAGCCCACTCCATGAAGCTCGCCAAGAGAATCGCTCTGACCAGCACGGCCGTCGCCGCCGCGGCCGTCGCCACCCTGCTGGGTACGACCGCCGTCCAGGCCTACTCCGCGCAGCCCGCCCGCCTCCCGGCCGTGCACGCCCCCGCCGCGCTCGCCGTGCCCGACGGCAACAAGCTGACCGGCGTCTACTCCGCGCACGGCGTGCAGACCTACACCTGCACCGACGGCGCCTGGAAGCTCCTGGAGCCCGCCGCCACCCTCTCCGACAAGCGGGACCGCGCCCACCGCCCGGTCGCCCTGCACTCCCGTGGCCCGGTCTGGGTCTCCACGGTCGACGGCAGCGCGGTCAACGCGTCGGCGGTCGCCACGTCCCCCAGGGACGGCGCCGTCCCCGAGCTGCTCCTGAAGGCCACGGCCACCCGTGGCGCCGGGACGTTCGAGGGCGTCACCTACGTCCAGCGCCTGGACACGGAGGGCGGCGTGGCCCCGGCGGCGGCGTGCACCGGCACGGACCAGATCTCGGTGCCGTACTCGGCGACGTACGCGTTCTACAAGGCCGCCGCCTGAACTAGTCGGTGAGATCGACCCGGATCGTCAGGAGCTGCGTCCCCAGCGCCTTCACGGCCATGCTGTTGCCCTTGGGCAGGGTGCGCAGCCGGGCGACCGGGTCGTCGTCGGGCAGCAGGTGGGCGGTGCCGTGATGCCACCGCCCGCCGATCCGCACCCGCACCCGCGGATCGGCCTGGATGTTGCGCACGTACTGCGACTTCACCCCGAACTCCGACACCAGCCAGAAACTGTCCCCGACCCGCCGCCCGCCCAGCGGCGTCCGCCGCGGCTGCCCCGAGACCCGGCCGGTGGTCTCCAGCAGGGTCTGGAAGGGCATGAGGCGGCTCAGCGGGTTGGCGATGTGCCGCTGGAACGCGGTGGTGATCCGGAATCTGCGGTCGGACATGGTTCCTCTGTTTCCGAGGTGGGCTACAGGTCGTCGGACGTCGTGCTCCCGGACGGTGGGCTTTGCGTACCGACATGACGTTCTTTGACAGAATCGGGCACGCAGGCCCGGTTCCGTACACGTTCTCCTCTTCGAATGTCGGTGCGTCACCCGCAGGATCACAGCTCCGCACAGTTTCGAGGAGAACCACCGTGTTCCGACACCCCCTCCGCCCTGTCGCGGCTGCCGCCGCCGCGCTCGCCGCCGTCGGCGGCCTGACCGCCGCGACAGCCGGTCCCGCCTCGGCCTCCCCCGCGTCCCGCTCCCGGCACGTCCTGCTGCTGTCGGTCGACGGCCTGCACCAGTCCGACCTGGCCTGGTACGTCGCCCGGCACCCGCGTTCCGCGCTCGCCCGCCTGGCCGGCGGCGGCGTGGAGTACACCCACGCGAGAACCACCGTCCCCTCCGACTCCTTCCCCGGCATGGTGGGACAGCTGACCGGCGGAGACCCGGGTGTCACGGGCGTCTACTACGACGACACCTACAGCAACGCCCTGCTCCCGGCCGGCACCACCGACTGCGCAGGCGTCAAGCCGGGCGCGGAGGTCGACCTCACCGAGGACCTCGACAAGAACCCGAACTCCATCGACGAGGGCCAGGGCCTGTCCGGCCTGCCCGGCAGCATCCTGAACATGACCGGTGACGCCGCCGGCCTCATCGACCCGGCGAAGCTGCCCGTCGACCCGAAGACCTGCAAGCCGGTCTACCCGCACTCCTACCTCAAGGTGAACACGGTCTTCGACGTCGCCCGCAAGGCGGGGCTGCGCACCGCGTGGTCGGACAAGCACGTCGCCTACGAAATCCTCGACGGGCCGTCCGGCGACGGCATCCAGGACCTGTTCGCCCCCGAGATCAACAGCCAGGCCATCGGCTACCCGGCCGGCCTGGACTGGACGAAGGACAACGCGGCCACCGAGCAGTACGACGCGTACAAGGTGAAGGCGGTCCTCAACGAGATCGACGGACACGACCACAGCGGCTCCCGCAGGACCGGCGTCCCGGCGGTCTTCGGGATGAACTTCCAGTCCGTGTCCACCGCCCAGAAGCTGCCGGTCTCCGACGGCCTGACGGGCGGTTACACCACGCCCGGCACCCCCGGCCCGCTGCTCGCGAAGAACCTCGACTTCGTCGACCAGGAGGTCGGGGCGTTCCTCGACGAGATCCACAAGCGGGGCCTCGACGGCAGCACGACCGTCATCCTGTCCTCCAAGCACGGCCAGTCGCCCACCGACCCGAAGGCACTGACCCGCATCGACGACGGACCGCTGCTCGACGGGCTCAACGCGGCCTGGAAGGCCGCCCACCCCGGCGCCGCCGACCTGGTCGCCCACGCCGTGGACGACGACGCCATGCTGCTGTGGCTCAGCGACCGTTCCCAGGCCGCCACCGAGTTCGCCAAGGCCTACCTGCTCGCCCGGTCCGGCACCGGCAACGGCATCGACGGAGCCGCCAAGCCGTTCACGGCGAGCGGCCTGAAGACCGTGTACGCCGGTGCGGAGGCCGCCCGGTACTTCCACGCCGAGCCGGGCGACTCCCGGGTGCCCGACGTGTTCGGCATCAGCCAGTACGGCGTGGTCTACACCGGCGGCAAGGGCAAGATCGCCGAGCACGGCGGAGCACACGCCGACGACCTCGACGTGCCGCTCGTCGTCTACGGCGCCGGCACCCCGCACGACGTGCGCGTCAACGCCCCGGTGCGGACCACGCAGATCGCGCCGACGATGCTGCGGCTGCTCGGCCTGAACCCGCGGGACCTGGACGCCGTGCGCATCGAGCACACCCGGTCGCTCCCGGTGCGCTGACCGCGCCCGGGGACGCCGCGCCGGCCGCCGCCGTCCGGCGGCCGGCGGGCCCACGGCCGACGGTGTGCGGCCGCCCGGCCACGCGGCCGTCGCCGCGGCCCCGCCCGACGACCGCCCGGCGCGAACCACCGTCCGTCGGACGACTTCAGCAGGTCGAGAAGACCGCGGACTGCCCCTGGTAGGGGCCTGCGCCCCCTTGCCCGTGACTCGGCGGAGGCGATCACGGTCGTGCACACGCACACACCGGGTACGGGTGTGACCGTCGTGTACTACTTCCGTGATCCACAGGTCGTGGACTGACGCCCCCCCCGGCGCTCACCACAGCCCGCAGGGCTCCCGTCCCGCCGCCCGGAGCAGGATGTGCCGGGTGGAACCCATGCCGTACTTGTCGACGTCACTGGAGAGCCCGGCCACCTCCAGCAGGAGGGGCCGGATGCCGACGCCGGCGTCCCGGGCCTGGCCGCACAGGTCGTGCAAGGTGAGCATCATGTCCCGGGGGTCGGGGACCTGGTCCTCGGCCGACATCTGCAGCAGTCGCTGCCGGAAGCCCTGGGGTGTCGGCTCGGCCGGCAGTGTCGTCGCCCAGGTGAAGGAGCGGCACCGCTCCAGGAGGGCTCGCAGGGCGGCCCGGACGTCGTCGTCGTCCTCCTCGTAGCGGGTGAGGACGTCCCGCAGCACCGCCTCTGCCTCCGGCCGGATTCCCGCCTCGTCCAGCGGATGCGGGCCCTCCCGCATCTTCCGCACCCAGTCGGGGTCGGTGAGATCCACCGGCCTCCTCGCGACGGGCTCGACACACGCGTCGATCAGCGCGACCCATTCCGCAAGCTCCGCCAGTTCCCCCATGGCGTCAGGCGAGGTGTTCCACCGGGGCCGGCCGGCGGCCCTGTGCGGAGAGGTGCAGCACGAGGGCCGCGATGTTCCAGGCGTCGTCCTCGCCCCGGTGGTGGCGGCCTTCGAGCCGCAGCCCGGCGATCTCCAGGGCCTGCGCCATGCCGGGGCGCTTGCGCAGGCCGTACGCCTCGGTGAAGGCGGCCTTGGCGTTGGTGTGGTGGCGGTTGAAGGGGTAGGGCGTCCGGGTCGCCTGGCACTGCCGGGTGAACTGACGGCGGTCGTAGTCGCCCCAGCTGACCCAGGGCCGGGTGCCCGCGCGGTGCTCGGCCGCCAGCAGCCGGCACGCCTCCGCGAAGGTGACCCCCCGGTCGACCTCGGGCTGCGTGAGGCCGGTCAGCTCCGTGCAGAACCCGCTGACCGTGGACCGGGCGGGCCGCACCAGGATCCGGTGCCGGGCCAGACGCTCGCCGACCGCCAGGTCGACGACGGTCAGCCCGACCTCGATGATCTCGCTGACCTCGCCGCGCGGCGGGGAACCGGCCCAGCAGGTCGCCTCGACGTCCACGACGTTGACGAGCCCCTCGGCCCAGGTGCTGTCCATGACGGGCAGCGTAGGGAGGCGCGGCCGGCTGTGGCACGTGGATTTCGCGGCAGTTCGCCGCGTGCCGTGGGCAGATGGCGCGGGCTGCGAAAACGAGCGGCGGCTGCCCGGGGGCCCTTGCTACGGTGACCGACATGAAGCGCGCTGCCATGACGACGACGCCGGAGAGTGTCCCGGCGCGCTGACAGACGACCTGATGCGAAGCCCCGGGGCAGGTGCCCCGGGGCTTCGTCGTAGGCCCGGTGCCCTGCCCCGCAACCAGCGAGGGAGACCGTGATGACCACCGTGCACGACCACCGCAAACTGAACGGCCCCAAGATCGACGTCCAGGTCACCGACGGGGCCGGCCGGGAGTCCACCCTGTCCACCGTCCAGGTCGACTTCCACCAGCCCGAGCAGTTCGACCTGCACTACATCGGCGCGGACGGCGCCAGACACCGCCCGGTCATGGTCCACCGCAGCGTCATCGGCAGTGTGGAGCGAGCCGTCGCCCACCTCGTCGAACAACATGGCGGGGCCTTCCCCGCCTGGCTCGCCCCCACCCAACTGGCGATCCTCCCGATCTCCGACACCGAACTGCCGAACGCCGAAGCGCTCGCCCGCCGCTGCACCGACCTCGGGCTGCGGGCCGAGATCTCGGGCCCGGAACGCGGCAGTCTGGGCGCACGCGTCCGGGCGGCCCGCCTGGTTCCCTACCGGGCCGTCATCGGTGCCAGGGAAGCCGCCGACGATCTCGTCGCGGTGCGCCTGCGTGACGGACGCCGGCTCGACCCGCAGCCGGCCGGTGACCTCCTGACCGGTGTCAGCGCCCTCGTCGACGCGCACAGCACCGACCTGTGGCATGGCGCCGGTTCATAGCGGGCAAACGCGACCAGGACGGCGCGGATGACACGATGCCCCGGTGAGCTACTTCTCGTATCACCGCATCGGCCCTGGCCATGACCGGCCGCAGCTCCCGGAGCCCAGGCCGGCCGAGCCCGGTGAGTGGCCGAAGCTGGAGGCCGCGCTCGCCGTGGTCAACCGCGACCTGACGGCGACCGTGCCGGGGCAGGAACCGCTGATACTGATGATCGATCCGCCCCGGCACCCCTTGGCGCCGGGCGAGGTCGACCGGGGGCGGGTCCACGTGGCGATGCCCGACGGCCGTTGGCAGGGCAACCAGGTGAACGCGTACGACCCCGAGGAGGACGACCCGCTGGAGCCGGACGACGAGACGACGGTGCTGAGGGTGGTCGCGGACGCGGCACAGGAGACGGTCGTGGAGCTGCTCTGGCAGGTCTGGCCGATCTGCGGGGAACACAAGCTCGGCATGCATCCGCGTCCCGCGGGGACCGACGACGACTGGTACGGGGGTGCGACGGACGCGGCCGGCCCACCGGTGTGGTGGTGCCGGGGCCGCCGGGACGGCGAATGCCACGACGTCTCCCCGGTGGGCGAGCTGGCCGCCACCCTGCCCGGAAAACAGCGGCGCGCACTGCGGCGCAGCGAGCGTAGGCGAGGTATCCGCCGGTAGCGGCGGGGCTCGCCTACGGGAATTGCCGGGGGTCACCGGGAGTGGCTCGTCACGGTGCAACCTAAGCGTGCGGACATCGCATTGGCATGGTCTTCCGGCGGAGTTAGTGTGCCTTCGAGGGAAAGGGACATGCGCTCAATCGTCTGTACGAGCACTTTGTCCCGTCCGGTGGGCGCCCACGGAATTCACAGCTTCTCACAGGAGTGCCGCATTTCCGCGCACGAACTTTCCGGTCGTTCAATTGACTTAGGAGCCTCGCTCACGTGAAGAAAACACGCCGCGGCTTTATGGGTTTTGCGTTGGGTTCAGCACTCGCCGTGCCCCTTGTGGCGGTGCCGTCGGTCGCCGTCGCGGCCCCCCGCAGAGCTTCTCGCGTCACGACGGAGACGATCGACGCGGACGGGGTCAAGGGCATCACCGACGCGTCCTACGACAGTCTCTTCAGCGGGGGGAACGCCGAGCAGGGAGTGGCGGCCCTGATCGCGGCGGGCGCGGTGAAGGTCAACGACGTGCCGGTGCCCACCGTCACGAGCAGTGGTGAGTACAGTGCGGACCGACTCGACATCAATGGTGGCAGCGCACTGTGGGAGAACGCGGACGGCACCTGGTCGTACAACGTCCAGATACTGCTGCAGGGTTCGAACGAGAGCTACGCGGACGCCGTCGTCGACTTCGTCAACGCCGTGACGCTGATGCGCGGAATCAGCTATCGGCTCACCCTCACGGACGGCGTGGTGACCGCGATAGACGCGACCGTCAAGGACGTCGCTTTCGCGAACACGGTGAGCAGGGGTCGTCATGTCACGACGTTCACCATCGTCGGGCGCGGCGACGGCAGTACCGACAAGCCGAACCCCTCCACGCTCAGCTTCCCGAACGCGAACGTCAAGGGCCGTCCGCGCAGCCAGAACGTGGTGCTGTACTGGAAAGACGCCGAAGGATGGCACCTGGAGCGCGCGGCCGGCAGGGACGTGACCCTCGGCGTGAGTGTTGATTCGTCGGGAAACGTGACGGAAACGGTTGACGGCGCGGCGTTCACGGACTCCCGCCTGACGTTGCAGTATTCGGAGCCCTGGAACAGGCCCACCCAGCCGTTCCGGGCCATGTCCTGGATGGGCGAGAACAACGTGCCCGCCATTCAGTGGTTCGCCACTCCCGGTGTCACCGTCGGCTTCTCGCGCGGAGCCGGCGGGCGACCCGCGCTCGCGGCGGCGGTCACGAAAGCGGAGATCGCACTTGACACCGTCGCGGTGTCCAGCGCCGGAGACGGTTCCGACGTGACCGCGGACAAGATGTGGGTCACCCAGGCTTACCACGACATCTTTGCCAAGGCGGTCGCGGACGCGCGGTCCGAACTCGACGACGACGGCGCGACGGACGACGAGTACGAAGGTGCGCTCTACCGTCTGGCCCAGGCCTACGGCGGTCAGACGGGAGACCGGTTCAGCTGGCTGGAGAACACCTATTTCGGCAGCGGTGACGACTACGGTTTCGGAACGCCGTTCGACACCGGATACAACGGGACCGGGTTCTGGACATACGCCCAGGCGCACCTCGGGACTGAATGACACGGCAATTCGAGCAACCCTTTCCCTGAGCGCCCGGCACTCGCTCGTGCCATGACGCCGGCATGCTCGACACGGCCCGGGGCCGGATGCGCAAGCACTCGGCCCCAGGCCCGTTCTCAGTCGCGTCCGGCGGGGTGCCCCAGGAAGATCGGGTTGGTCAGTGCCGCCAAAGCACCCGGGACGGGCCCCGCTGCCGTCTCGTGGCGGATTTCCGCGCGGACGTAGGCGGCGTACGACGGGGTCGTCCGCCACTCCACCACGCCCGAGCCGGCCACCGGGAGCGGGTCGCTGGTGAGCAGGACGCCCTCGTCGGTGATGAGGCGGACCGTGCAGCGGGGGACGCCGGAGGCCTCCAGGCGGACGGTCACCGGGGTGTCGGCGGCGACGGCCAGGCGTTCGCCGATGCCCGCCCGTTCGCCGCGGCCGCCCGTCGCCGTGAAGCTCAGCGTCACGTTCTTCGACTCGGCGATGTAGGAGCGGCCCGCGCGCAGGCCCGCCTGGACGGCCTCGCGGCTCAGGTCGTCGGCGAGGACGACGGTCTGGGGCATGCCGACGGCGTCCGGGTCCCGGTGGGCGTCGCTGTTGCCCATGCCGGGGAGCCACTGCCGGTTGTTCCGTACCGAGGCGACGAGCGTGGCGTCCCAGGCGGCGAGGGCGACCTCGTCGTCGGGCGTGTACGGCCCGTTCCAGACCTCGACCGCGTCCGCCTCCCCGAACCCGAACTTCCAGGCGCAGCCCACGCAGGTGGCGTGCGGATGCGCGGGTACGACCAGGCCGCCGGCCTTGTGGATCTGCTGGGCGAAGTGACCGAAGCGGTTGTCCCTGGCCCGGTAGCGCCAGTCGACGAAGGTGCCCGGCTCGGTGCCGAGGGCGACGACGTGGCCGTTGCGCGTCGTGACCTCCTCACCGAGCATGATCAGCAGGTCGTCGCCGGCCTGGTCCGCCCAGTGCGGGTGCGAGGAGTGCGTGTTGTGGTCCGAGGAGTTGATGAAGTCAAGGCCGGCGGCACGGGCGAGGGCCGCGATCTCGGCGGGGGTGCGGCGGCCGTCGGAGTACCAGGAGTGCAGGTGGCAGTCGCCCCGGTACCAGTCCCGGCCGCGGCCCTTGGCGCGGGAGGGCGGGTAGACCGGGCGGACGGGGGTGCCGGGTTCGCCGTACGTGAGGGTGATCGTCAGCTGGTACGACAGGCCTTGCGGGGCCACCGTGTAGGGGCCGAGGGCGATGTGCCAGGTGCCGGCGCCGACCGGGCCGGGGATGTAGCCCGGGGTCGCGTCGTCGGCGCGGACGAAGAACTCCGTGCGCGCGCCCCCGGACCAGCCCCGGAAGCCCTTGCCGCCGAGGTCGGTGCCGTGCTGGTCGAAGACGCCGATGTCGAGCGCGTTGCCCGTGGTGCCGGCCGGGACGCTCGGTCTGTCGTAGGTGTAGGCGACCTTGATCTCGCGTACCCCGGTGGGCACTTCGACCGGTACGTACACGAAGTCCGGGCAGCCGGGCGGCAGGGTGCCGCTCACAGTCCGGGTCTCCTGGTCCTGACCGTCGTCCGCCGCTGCGAAGCTCACGGGTCCCAACGTAAGGGCTGCCGCCGCGCCCGTCACGAACAGCGCGCGTCTGCCGATGCCGTGCGTCTCCTCACACATGCCGGCCACTCTCCCCTCCCGACGTGAACTCCCTTGGAAGGACAGGGAATCCACAGGCATCCGTATGTCATGTGGATAGCTGTGTGAAGGACGCGACGTACGATGCCGACCAGTCGGTATGGACATATCGAGCCACCCCCGGTACAGATGGGGCATGCGCATAGCCGTCACGATCTTCCTCACCGACGAGACCATCGCCCCCGTCCGGCTCGCCCGTGAGCTGGAGGCGCGCGGGTTCGCCGGGCTCTACCTGCCCGAGCACACGCACATCCCCGTGGAGCGGACCACCCCGTACCCGGCGGGCGGCGACCTGCCCCGCGAGTACGGCCGTACCCTCGACCCCTTCGTCGCCCTCGGTCAGGCCGCCGCCGTCACCGAGAACCTCGGCCTCGGCACCGGCATCACCCTGGTCGCCCAGCACGACCCGATCGACCTCGCCAAACAGATCGCCACCCTCGACCACCTGTCCGGCGGCCGTTTCACGCTCGGCGTGGGCTTCGGCTGGAACGTGGAGGAGGCCGCGGACCACGGGGTGCGCTGGCGCGACCGGCGTGAGCTGGGCCGGGACCGGATGGCGTTGATGCGGGCGCTGTGGGCGGACGAACCGACCGCCTACGAGGGGGAGTTCGGCAGCGTACGGGCGTCGTCCGCGTACCCCAAGCCCGTCCAGAAACCGCGCGGACCGGTCGCCGGGCCGCGCACGCTGATCGGCGGGGCCGCGGGGCCGAAGCTGTTCGCGCACATCACGGAGTACGCGGACGGGTGGCTGCCGATCGGGGGCCGTGGGCTCACCGAGTCGCTGCCGGTGCTGCGGTCGGTGTGGGCGGACGCTGGGCGCGACCCGGCGGCGCTCCAGGTGGTGCCGTACGCCGTCTTCCCGACCCCGGGCAAGCTGGCGCACTACGCCGAGCTGGGCATCGAGGAGGTCGTGGTGCAGTTGCCTCCGGCGGGGGAGGCGGAGGTGCTGGGGGCGTTGGACGCCTACGCGGAGTACCTCTGAGCGGGTGCGTCGTCGGCTGCGGGCGCGTGGGGGGTGCTCGCGCAGTTCCCCGCGCCCCCAAAAAAAAGCAAAAGAAGGGGCGCTGCAGCGAGCGCCCTCTCAGGGGCGCGGGGAACTGCGCGAAGAACCCCCACTCGCCCGCACCCGGCAACGCACCGGCAGCCCCCGAGGCCACCCCCGCCCCGGCCGAACCGGCGGAGTCCCTCCGTATGCTCAAAGAATGACGACTTCCGCGACCCCCGGAACCGGCCCCACCGACCGCCCCGGCGGAACCGGCCCCACCGAGAACTCCATGCGTCGCGCTCTCAAACGCGCCCGGGACGGCGTCGCTCTCGACGTCGCCGAGGCCGCCGTTCTGCTGCAGGCGCGCGGCGAGGCGCTCGACGACCTCGCCGCGTCCGCCGCCCGGGTACGTGACGCCGGTCTGGAAGAGGCCGGCCGCCCCGGTGTCATCACGTACTCGAAGAGCGTCTTCATCCCCCTCACCCGCCTGTGCCGTGACAAGTGCCACTACTGCACGTTCGTCACCGTCCCCGGCAAGCTCCGCCGGGCCGGGCACGGGATGTTCATGTCCCCGGACGAGGTCCTCGACGTCGCCCGCAAGGGCGCGGCCCTCGGCTGCAAGGAAGCCCTGATCACCCTCGGCGACAAGCCCGAGGACCGCTGGCCCGAGGCGCGCGAGTGGCTCGACGCGCACGGGTACGACGACACGATCGCCTATGTCCGGGCCATCTCCGTCCGGATCCTGGAGGAGACGGGCCTGCTGCCCCATCTCAACCCCGGGGTGCTGTCCTGGACCGACTTCCAGCGGCTCAAGCCGGTCGCGCCGAGCATGGGCATGATGCTGGAGACGACGGCCACCCGGCTCTGGTCCGAGCCCGGCGGCCCCCACCACGGCTCGCCCGACAAGGAGCCCGCCGTCCGGCTGCGGGTGCTGGAGGACGCGGGCCGTTCCTCCGTCCCCTTCACCTCCGGCATCCTGATCGGCATCGGTGAGACGTACGAGGAGCGCGCCGAGTCCCTCTTCGCGCTGCGGCGGGTGGCCCGGTCGTACCACGGCGTCCAGGAACTGATCATCCAGAACTTCCGCGCCAAGCCGGACACGGCGATGCGCGGCATGCCGGACGCCGAGCTGGACGAACTGGTCGCGGCCGTGGCGGTGGCCCGGCTGGTGATGGGTCCGGCGGGCAACATCCAGGCGCCGCCCAACCTTGTCGACAGCGAGTACGAGCGGCTCATCGCGGCCGGGATCGACGACTGGGGCGGGGTCTCCCCGCTCACCATCGACCACGTCAACCCCGAGCGCCCCTGGCCGCAGATCGAGGAGCTGGCGCGGAAGTCGGCCGCAGCCGGCTTCGAGCTGCGGGAACGTCTCTGCGTGTACCCGGAGTTCGTCCGCCGCGGCGAGCCCTGGCTGGACCCGCGGCTGCGCCCGCACGTGGCCGCGCTGGCCGACCCGGAGACGGGCCTCGCGGTGCCGGACGCGGTGGTCGAGGGGCACCCCTGGCAGGAGCCCGAGGAGATCTTCGTCGCCTCCGGCCGCACCGACCTGCACACCGCCATCGACACCGAGGGCCGTACGACCGACCGGCGCGACGACTTCGACGAGGTGTACGGCGACTGGGGCGCGCTGCGCGAGGCCGCCGCCCCCGGGATGGTGCCGGAGCGCATCGACACGGACGTGCGCCAGGCCCTGGCGACCGCGGCCGACGACCCCACGAAGCTGACGGACACCGAGGCCCTCGCCCTCTTCCACGCGGACGGCCCGGCGCTGGACGCGCTGACGCGGATCGCCGACGACGTACGGAAGTCGGCCGTCGGTGACGACGTCACCTACATCGTCACCCGCAACATCAACTTCACCAACGTCTGCTACACCGGCTGCCGGTTCTGCGCCTTCGCGCAACGGCGCACGGACGCGGACGCCTACACCCTCTCCCTGGACCAGGTCGCCGACCGCGCCCAGCAGGCGTGGGAGGTCGGCGCGGTCGAGGTCTGCATGCAGGGCGGCATCCACCCCGACCTGCCCGGCACGGCGTACTTCGACATCGCGAAGGCGGTGAAGGAACGCGTGCCCGGCATGCACGTGCACGCCTTCTCGCCGATGGAGGTGGTCAACGGCGCGACCCGCACCGGTCTGTCGGTCCGGGAGTGGCTCGCGGCGGCGAAGGAGGCGGGCCTTGACACCATCCCCGGCACGGCCGCCGAGATCCTGGACGACGAGGTGCGGTGGGTGCTGACGAAGGGCAAGCTGCCCGCCGCCACCTGGATCGAGGTCGTCACCACCGCCCACGAGCTGGGCATCCGCTCCTCCTCCACCATGATGTACGGCCATGTCGACCAGCCCCGCCACTGGCTGGCCCACCTGCGCACCCTGGCCTCCATCCAGCAGCGCACCGGCGGCTTCACGGAGTTCGTGACGCTTCCCTTCATCCACACCAACGCGCCCGTCTACCTGGCGGGCATCTCCCGTCCGGGCCCGACGATGCGCGACAACCGGGCGGTGACGGCGATGGCCCGTCTCCTCCTCCACCCCCACATCCCGAACATCCAGACAAGCTGGGTGAAACTGGGCACGGAAGGGGCGGCGGAGATGCTCCGCTCGGGCGCCAACGACCTGGGCGGGACGCTGATGGAGGAGACGATCTCGCGAATGGCGGGGTCGTCGTACGGCTCGTACAAGTCGGTACGCGACCTCGTGGCCGTGGCCGAGGCCGCCGGGCGCCCGGCGAAGCCGCGCACGACGCTGTACGGGCCGGTCTCCGAGGAGCGGCAGCGGGCGGCGGAGGCCTCCGACGGGCACCTGCCGGAGCTGCTGCCGGTGCTGGACTGAGCCGTCGGGCGGGCCGGGCGGCGCACAGTACGATGATCCGACCCCTGTGCGAATAGGCGGGGGGCCTCATAGCGCGCTTAGCGGAGGAGATGCGTACCCGTGGCTGCCCGACTGCCCTCCTGGGTCTGGGTCTCCGGCCTGACGGCCGGGGCGACGGTCGCCGTCGTCCTCCTCGCCGTCCAGGCCGACAAGGGACCGCACCCCACGGCCGCGGCGGTCCGCCCGTCGGCGAGCGCGTCGGCGGGCGCCCACCCCTCCGCGTCACCGACCCCGGCCAAGGCCCCCGACGTGCCGGCGGCCTCCGGCACGGGGCGCCGTATCGTCTACTCGCTCGGCGCCAAGCGGGTGTGGACGGTCGACGCGAGCGACAAGGCGACCCGCACGTTCACGGTGTGGCCGGGGACGGTCTCTCCCGATCCCGGCACCTACACGATCTCCAAGACCCTGGCGTCCACGACGGGCTCGGACGGCGTCCAGATCGAGCACATCCTGTACTTCGCCTCCAAGTCGGGGCTGTCGATCGCCTTCTCCAACGCGGTCGACGGCTCCTCCCCGCCGCCCGCCGCCGGCAAGCAGACCAGCGGCATCCGGATGCACACGGCGGACGGCGCGGCCCTGTGGACGTTCGGCACGGAGCCGGACACCAAGGTGACCGTCGTCAAGTAGCCGTCAGGAGACGGCCCGAAGGCGCTGGGGCTGCCTCTCGCCGGCCGGGAGTCAGTGCCCCTTCTCGGTCCCGGGTGAGGTGCTGCCCATGCTGGTGCGGCGCATGGCCTGATACAGGGCGGCATCCTCCGGCGGGTCCGGCAGTGGGCCGCGGGCGGGTGTCCTGAAGGACTGGATCATCCACGCGACCGGGCGGCGCCAGGCGTCGGGGGCGGCGTCGCCACCCGGACGGTGCTGCCCGCGATGCGGAAGGCCGGTGCCGGCACCCTGCTCCACACCACCGGCTCCAGGCCGCCCACGTCGGCATCGACGTGTCCATCGGCATGCCGGTCGTCCCCGGCTTCCCCACCGCCCAGCCGCTGACACCACGCCCCGCCCGCCCTTGACCGTGCCGCGGTGGAGATCGCCGCGGCACGGTCGACGAGGGCGGCAGCCCCAAGGCCTCGACGCCGGGACGGCCGGGCGGGGGAGACGGTCTCCTACCCGGCCTGGCCGTTCCTTTCCGGCAGTTGTACGACGACGAGCGCGAGCCCGGTGAGGACCAGTACCCGGGTCGCGGCGTCCAGGCCGTTCCAGGTCTTGGACTGCCACATGGAGAACCACTCGCCGCCGATCCCGATGAACCCGGCGCCGAAGAGCAGCACGAGCATCAGCAGACCGTAGGTGGACAGCCGCCGTGCGCGGTCGTTGTCGCGCCGGAACCACAGCACGGTCCCGGCGATCAGCACGAGCGCGGCCAGTGTCTCCCACACGATGATGGCGACGTAGGCGGCGTTCTCCAGTCCCTTGTCCGTGATGGCCCGCCACATCAGGTCGTCGTCCTTGAACGTGGTGTCCATGGCCAGGACATGCTGGACGAAGGCCTGGTTGGTGCCGAAGTCGGTGATGTTCCCGAAGGCGACGAGGGCGATGTAGAGAGCGACCGTGCCGGTGAGAACGGCAGCGGCGAGTGAAAGCGCACGAGGCGCGTGGGAGGTGGACATGTCACGGTCCTTCCCCGGCACGGCTTTCTGCACCCCTGCACCCCCTGTCGTGCCGCGGCGGCGAACCGGTCGCACGCGGGTACCGTGGTCGAAGTCCCGTGCGAAACGCGAAGGGGGTCTCGTGGACACGGCAGACGCCACCGGACGCGTGGACGGCGACGGAGCGGAAGACCCCGACGACTTCGCGGAGTTGCGGACGCGCGAGTTCGGCTACCTGGACGAGGGCGGACACACCTACCTCGACCACACCGGCGCCGGACTTCCCCCGCGCTCCCTCGTCATGGGCAGCGCCCGCCGGATCACCGGCGGACTGTTCGGCAACCCGCACTCCGAGAGCCCCGCCTCCCGCGCCTCCGGGCTCCTGCTGGCCGAGGCCCGGCAGGCGGTGCTCCGCCATTTCAACGCCGACCCCGGCGAATACGCCGTGATCTTCACCCCCAACGCGACCGGCGCCCTGCGGCTGGTCGGCGAGGCGTACCCCTTCACCCGCGACAGCAGACTCGTGATGTCGCTCGACAACCACAACTCGGTCAACGGCCTCAGGGAGTACGCGCGGGCACGCGGAGCCGCGACCGTGTACGTACCGGGCCTGCGCATCGACGAGCGGCGACTGACCGCCGCCCTGTCGCCGCCCGGACGGCAACAAGGCGCCGGCGGCCTGCTCGCCTATCCGGCGCAGAGCAACTTCACCGGCGTCCAGCACTCGCTGGACTGGATCGACGCCGCCCGGTCGCACGGCTACGACGTCCTCCTCGACGCGGCGGCCTTCGCACCGGCCAACGTCCTGGACCTGAGCCGCCACCATCCGGACTTCACCGCCGTCAGCTGGTACAAGGTCTTCGGGCACCCCACCGGCATCGGCAGCCTGATCGCCCGCCGCGAGGCGCTCGCCAGGCTGCGCCGCCCCTGGTTCTCGGGCGGCACCATCTACGCCGTCAGCGCCCAGGCCCAGTGGCACGTCCTCGCCGCCGACGAGGCCGCCTTCGAGGACGGCACGGTCAACTTCCTGTCCCTGCCGGACGTGACCGCCGGACTCGCCTGGATCGACGGCATCGGCATGCACCGCATACACGCCCACGTCACCCGCCTCACCGGCCGACTGCTCACCGGCCTAGGGGCGTTACGGCACAGCGACGGCTCCCCGCTGGTGCGGGTGTACGGCCCCGACCGTGCCGGCGCGGCCCGCGGCGGCACGGTCGCGCTGAACGTGCTCGGGGCGGACGGCCGGATCGTCGACGAACGCGTCGTCACCCGCGACAGCGCCGCACACGGCATATCGCTGCGCACGGGCTGCTTCTGCAATCCGGGCGCCGGGGAAGAGGCGTTCGACCTGCCCCTGACCCGGCTGCGCTCGGCGGCCGACCGGCAGGTCGGCTCGCTGGACGAGTACCTGGAGCTGCTGCAACTGCCGTCGGCCGGTGCCGTCCGGATCTCCCTGGGCGTGTCGTCCCAGCCCAGGGACGTCGAGACGTTCCTGACGTTCGTGACGGACACCTACCGGGACCGGGTACCGGAGGTGGCCGGGCTGGCCGCGCGGGAGAGCTGCTGAGCCCACGCCCCCGCACCGGCCCCCGCACCGGCACCGGTCCAGGTATCGGGGATCACCGCCCCGCCCGGCTCCGTGCCGCACCGTCCCGGCACTTGCGCACCAGGATCACCCACGTCCAGGCCAGGAACACCAGCGCGAAGGCCGCCAGGACCAGCCACCCGCGGCTCGCCGGATGCCCGAACGAGTCCCCGTACGACGCCAGCAGCGGCGGACCGAGCGGCGAGCGGCCCGCCCGCCACAACGACTCCAGCCCCACCCCGCTGCCGAGCGCCTCGAACGCCCAGCGGTTGGTCATCGCCCAGCTGATCGCCTTCCCGGCCGCCGCCATCCGGGGCACCGGCACGAAGGCGCCCGAGAAGAGCACCTGGGGGAAGCAGAGCAACGGCAGCATCAGCGTCGCCTGCCCGGGCTCCGACACGGCCGCCGACGCGAGCAGCCCCAGCGCGAGGGCGGCGGCCGAGGCCAGCACACTCGACACGAGCAGCGATCCGTACGTGTCCCAGCCCGCCGCGGGCAGCCGGTCCAGGGCGCGCAGCACGATCAGCAGCAACGCGTCCGCGACCGCGAGCACCGGCAGCATCGTCGTCAGCTTCGAGGCGACGTACGGGCCGATCCGCAGCCCCGCGAGCCATTCGCGACGCAGGACCGGCAGCTCGGTGCAGATCTGGAGCAGGCCGTACGTCAGCCCGAAGAAGAACGCGCCGAACGCGATCCAGAACATGATCATCGCCGAGGAGCCCGGATCCGGTGCCGCCGGATCGAACGCGCCGGCGCGGAACAGCACCGCGAACATCGCCACGATCATCACCGGCGAGCCCGCCAGGACGGCGACCGAGAGGCGGTTGTGCAGCATCAGCGCGGTACCGCGCCGGGTCAGCAGCGCCCACTGACGCAGGACGCCGACACGCGGTGGACGCACAGGTGCCGATGTGGCATCGGGACGCTCCACGACGTCCTCGGCCACGGCCCGTTCGACGCGTGCGCCGCCCGCCACCGCCTCGTACACCTCCTCCACGGTGCCGACCCCGAAGGCCTCGTACAGCCCGGCCGGCGCACCCGCGTACGCGACCTCGCCGCCGGCGGAGAGGAACACGACCTGATCGGCGCGGAGCAGGTCGGCGAGGACATGCGTGGTCAGCACGACGGTGGTGCCGTCCTCGGCCAGCGTCCGCAGGGTGCGCAGCAGGGCCGCGCCGGTGACCGGGTCGAGCCCGGACGTCGGCTCGTCGAGGAAGAGCACCCTCGGGCGGGTGAGCAACTCGACCGCGATACCGGCCCGTTTGCGTTCACCGCCGCTCAGGGCGCGCACGGGGGTCTCCGCCCGCTCCGCCAGGCCGAGCGTGTCCAGTACCCGGTCGACGGTCTCCCGCAGGGTCTCGGCCGCCGTACCCGGAGCCATCCGCAGCCCCGCCGCGTACACCAGCGTGCGGCGCAGCGGCAGTTCGCGGTGGATGATGTCCTCCTGCGGCACGAACCCGAAGTCGGGCCCCGGCGGCCCGGGTCGCGCCCCGTCGTGCAGCACCTGCCCCTCGGTCGGCGCGCTCAGCCCGGCCAGCGTCTGCAACAACACGGTCTTGCCCGCACCGCTGCTCCCGGCGATCACCGTGAGCTGTCCCGGCGCGACATCGACCGATATGCCGTTCAGTATCCGTCCGCCCCCACGGACGTCCCGGCTCACCCGACGCGCTTGCAGGCGCAGGCCGTTGACGGAGGGGGCAGGGGCCTCGACGGACGCGGGAGGACGCGGGGGCGGTGTCGGCATGGGGGCAGCATGGCAGGTGCGCGCCACCCATGGAGGGCAGGCCCGATGGGCTGTTCGGTGTCCTTGGGACGGCGGGTGGACGCGAACACGAGACGGACGATGCGGCGCGCTTCGCCGACCGGGTAGCGCACCCGACCGCCCGCCGTCACCTCGTACTCCACTGCGGGTACTCACGACCGCCGAGGTCGCCCGAGGCCAGTCGCCCCCGCGGCCGGTGCTGACGGCCGGGGTCCGCCCGGGACTCGGAGTCGCTCCGCGAGGCCTTGAAGCAGCGTCGTGTGTTCCCCGGTGCCTCCGCGCCCAGCTCGCCCCAGCCCTTCGGCGGGCCAGGCCCCGGGGCCTCTGCCAGACTTGGTGGGGACCGGCTGCGGGGGTGGTGCGGATGGGGTCGACACGGCCGTCGATGCAGGAGCTGATCGGGCGGCGCCGGAGGGCCGGGTTCGTCGGGCGGGTCGACGAGCGGGCCGCGTTCCGGCGGAACCTGGAACTGCCGCCGGAGGATGAGCGGCACCGGTTCCTGTTCCATGTGCATGGCGATGCGGGCGTCGGAAAGACCTTTCTGGTACGGGAGTTGGAGCAGACAGCCCGGGAGGCGGGTGCGCTGACCGCCTATGTCGACGAGGGCGCGGCCAGCGTGCCCGAGGCGATGACGGCGATGGCCCGTCAGTTCGCGGCCCAGGGACGGCGCTTCAAGGAGCTGGAGCGGATGCTGGCCGCGCACCGGGAGCGGCGGCACGAGGCGGAGGCCGCCCTGCTGATGGGCGATCCGGCGGAGCCGGACGGGCCGTCGGCGGGCAGCCTGGCGGTGGCGCGGGCGGCGCAGGTGGGGCTCGGGATGGTCCCGCTGGCCGGCGCCTTCGCCGCTGCCCTGGACGCGGACACGCTCGCCCAGAGCGCCGACCGGCTCCGGGCCCGTTTCCGCAGCCAGGAGGACGCCCAGCTGGTGCTCTCTCCCGAGCAGGTGCTGACCCCGGTGCTGCTGAGCGAGCTGGCCGGCGCGGCCGACGCCGCCCCCTGGGTCGTCATCTTCCTCGACACCTACGAGCGCACCGGCCTGTTCCTGGACCCTTGGCTGCACGACGTGATGACCACGGACCGCTACGGCAACCTCCCCGCCGACATCGTCGTGGTCACCTCCGGCCAGCATCCCTTCGGCACCGCGCGCTGGGGCGGCTTCGCGGACTTCATGACCGATGTCCCGCTCGGCCCGTTCACGGAGGCGGAGGCGCGGGGGCTGCTCGCGGACAAGGGGGTGCGGGACGAACCCGTGGTCGCGGAGGTGCTGCGGCTCACTGGCGGGCTTCCGGTGCTGGTCTCGACTCTCGCCGCGACCGGGCCCGACGATCCCGAAAGGGTCGGGGACCCCAGCGCCACCGCCGTCGAACGCTTTCTGAAGTGGGAGCGGGACCCCGTGCGCAGGGCGGCCGCGCTGGCAGGCGCGCTGCCCCGGCAGCTCGACGAAGACGTGTTCCGGACGGCCGTGGACTGCCCCGAGGACGACGCCCGATCGCTGTTCGCCTGGTTGATGAGCATGCCGTTCGTGACCGAGCGGGTGGAGCGCGTGCAGTACCACGACGTCGTACGGGCCCCGATGCTCCGCCTGCAGCGGCTGCGTTCACCGAACACGTGGCGCGAACGGCACACCCGTCTTGCCGAGGCGTTCGGTGGGTGGCGCGAGGAATGCGAGGCCGACCTGCCGCCGGACATGGTGTGGAGAGAGGAGCGCTGGCGGCAGTTCAGGCTCGCCGAGTCGTACCACCTGTTGTGCGCGAGGCCGCAGGCCGCGCTTCCCGCCGTGCTGCGGGACTTCGTGGACGCGTGCGGCGAGGGTGACCCCGTCGCGCGACGCTGGGCGCAGACCCTGGTGCAGGCGGGCGAGGACGCGGATGCGAAGAAGGCCGGTGAATGGGGGAGTGAACTGCTCGCCGGACTGGACGGCGGCGGCATTCCCGGCGCTCTGGGGACACTGCTGGCGAAGGGGGCGTTCGACGATCGGGCGCGTGCCGAGGTCCACAGACTGCGGGGAGTCGAGTTCGGCGGTTCCGGCGACCATGCCACAGCGCTGACCGAGTTCGATCGAGCCATCGAACTGGATCGGGAATCGGCCCCGGCGTACGTGGGCAGGGCGATCGCGCGAGCACACCGAGGCGATCACATCGCGGCCATCGCCGACCTGGACCGGGCCGACGCACTGGCTCCGGGCCGGGCGGCAACTCTCTCGCGGCGGGGTGACTACCACCGGCTGGCCGGGGACTACGACTCGGCCATCAGGGACCTCGACCGTGCGGTCGAACTCGATCCGACGGCAAGGGCGGCCTGGGCCGCGCGGGGAGCCACCCGCTATCTGATGGGCGACCTGGACGCGGCCCAGGCGGATCTGGACCGGTCGCTGGAGCTGGACGCGGAGTACAGCTGGGCACTGGTGCGACGCGCGCGTGTCTGGCGGTCCCGTGGTGAGCAGGAACGCCGCCTGGCAGACCTGGACCGGGCTGTCACCCTGGAACCGGACGCGCCCTGGGTGCTGTGCGAGCGAGGCGACGCGCTTGTCGCCGCCGGTCGCCACGGAGCGGCTCTCGCCGACTACGACCGGGCCCTCGAACTCAACCGCGAGTACGCGTCGGCCTACGCCAGTCGCGGGGCCTGCCGGGCCGCCATGGGGGAGCCGGCGAAGGCTCTCGCCGACCTCGACCGTGCGATCGAGCTCAAACCCGAGTACTCGTGGGCGCTCTGGCAGCGGGCGAAGACACACCTCGCCCTCGGCTCACGTCCGAGGGCGGCGGCCGATGTCGAGCGGGCCCTGGAGCTCGACCCCGACCACTGGGAGGCACAGGTCATTCGCGCTCGGATCGACGCGCGACGTCTCGTGGACGACGAGGCGTGGGACCGTCTCTCCCTGATCCGGGACCGGCTGGAGGCGTCGCTGTCCGCACCCGACGGCCTCGGCCGGCTGCCGATGACGCCGGCTGTCCCGGACGAGACGGCCGGGTCCCTCGAAGCATTCCTCGGACTTGCACCTGCCGACCGCGCGGACTTGACCCAGCGCCTGACCGAGATCCTCGCCCTCCGGGACTCCATCGGCGGAATACCGGACTGACAGGCGCTCAACGCCCGGCGAACGCCACGAAGCCGGCCCACGAGGCGTCGGCGAAGGCGAGCCGGGCGCCGTCCTTGTCCTTGGAGTCGCGGACGTGGACGGTGGTGTCGGCTGGAGCTATCGCGACCTCGACGCAATCGGGGCCCTCATTGCTGCTGTAGCTGCTCTTGAACCAGTCCAGGGCGTTCATGTCTCTTCTTCCCCCAGTACTTTCTCGATGAAGGCGAGTGACTCCCGAGGCGGGAGAGCCTGGGATCGGATGATCCCATAGCGCATCTCAAGCGGCTGCACTTCCCTGGGATCACTGACCAGGCGGTTGTAGGACTGTCCTTCCTCGTGGGCCATGGTCTTGCCGTCCCGTAGCTTCAGCAGGCGAATCGGCCCGCCCATGCCCGCGTGGTCCTCACGGTCCGTGGGCATGACCTGGATCTCAACGTGCCTCAACGCGCCCATTTGCAGGAGGTGTTCAAGCTGCCTCTGCCGGACCATTCTTCCGCCGATCGGCCGATGCAGCGTCACCTCTTCCAGGACAAACGTGAGGGCGACCAGGGGCACGCGTTCGAAGACGGCCTTCCGTGCCATGCGGGCGGCGACGTATTGATCGATCTCCTCTTCGGTGTACGAGGGGCGTCGCATCACGTATAACGCGCGTGCGTACTCGGGTGTTTGCAGCAGGCCATGGATGAAATGGCTGGCGTAGGCCCCCATCTCGACCGCCTCATCCTCCAGCCGCGCCAGATCCCGAACCTTCTTCGGATACCGAGCCCGCTCCACGTCCGCCTTCATGAACGCGAGCTTCCCGGCCGCCCCCAGTACCTCATCGGCCTTCTCCAAGAAGTCCGGCTTGGGGATCCGCCGTCCCCGCTCCACTGCCGAGACCATCTCCTCGCCGTAACCGATGGCGGCACCGAGTTCGCCCTGCCGCATCCCGGCGGCCTCCCGCCACACCTTGATCTGCCGCCCGACCGCCCGGAGTACGGCCTCGGTCTCCTCGTCCTCCACATCCGCCCCTTCCGGCGTACGACCCGTACGGCACCGACCGGCACCCGGACAGTCACGCTCTGTGCCGGGTTCGTCGCTGTTCAGAGTAGGGAGAGGCGACCACGCTGGGTGACATGACCCAGAAATCCCTCCCGGAAATCCTGGCCCTCACACGCCACTTCACCATTCAGCTGTCCGCCACTCGAAGAGGCGCTCGACTCGCACGCCTGCTCACCGAGCGCCAACTCGTCGACTGGGGGTCGCCGTTCGCGGAGAGGGCGACGCAGGTCGTGGCCGAGTTGGCGTCGAACGCGGTGCTGCACGGACGCGTGACCGGGCGGGACTTCCGGCTGGGGCTACGGCTGTACGCCGACCGCACGCTCCGTATCGAGGTGACCGACGCCCGGGGCGACCGCGTCCCGCGCGCCCACGACCCGGCTGTCACCGACGGGGAGTCGGGACGAGGCCTGCTGATCGTAGGGGCGTTCGCCGACCGCTGGGGTGTGGAGGAGGCGTCGGAGTGCTGCAAGACCGTATGGGCGGAGCTGGGGGTACCGGGTCGTGAGGACCCATGACCCGGCGTTTCCCGACGTCAAAGACCAAAGAACCGGGGAAAGAACCCAACCCGCCCCTACCGTCCCCGGCGATCACCCGCCGGAGTGAATATGCCGAACTCAACTGGCACGGCGGGGAAGTTGTGCGGCAGCGTCTGCGGCGACAAGTCCAGACATACTTCGGCCCTCGCCGGGACTGCCATCCCACTGCGAGGGCCTGATCATCAAGGAAGAAAGACCCTTCCCCATGACTGCCCAGCAGCCTAGCGCGTCCGCGCCCGCGAAGACCCGGCATTCCCACTCCGGCGTCACCCATGCGAAGGAACGCCTCGAAGGCAACTCCACCGTGATCAGCAACGAACTGCTCCAGCACCCGGAGTTGTCCTCCACGGCAAGGGGCGTCGGGAGTTACATCCAGTCGCTGCCCGAAGGCTCCCCCGGTCGGCATCAAAGCGCTCGCCGAGCAGTTGCCCGAGGGAGAGGTGAGGATCGCCTCGGCCCTGCGCGAGGTGGAGCGGCGATCGAGCGGTATCCGGAGCGCGCCGCTCGCCTGCGTGAGATCGAGCGCGTCGTGGATACGGGCGAGCTGGACCCGGCGGCGGCCATCGCGGAGATCCTGGCCCTCCGGGAGGCGGCCGAAGCGGAGGCGGGGGTCGGCACGGCTGCCCCCTTCTCCCTTCCTGACCATCCTTTCCCTGGCCTGAACCCGGTCACCCGGGACCACACAACCCACACTTCGCATACCTAACTGTCCCCTGAACGGGCCCTTCCCGGTCGATTACAGTGCTGTGCGCTCGTATGTACGGACGGTGCCCGTGAGGAGGTCGTGGTGGTGAGTGTGACGTCGGGTGCCGTCTGGGGCCGTGTCGAGCAGCAGGACTTTCGGAGCCGGGTGCGGGGGACGCTCCTCGGGACGGCCGTGGGGGACGCGCTCGGCGGGCCGGTGGACGGGCTGACGCTGGAGGAGATCCGGGGGGCCTACGGGGCCGAGGGGCTGGTCGATCTCGGGTTCGGGTACGGGCGGCGCGGGACCGTCACTCATCACACGCAGCTGACTCTCTTCACCGTGGACGGGTTGATAAGAGCGCAGGTGAGGAGGGACACGGGGGCCTGGCATCCGCCCACCGACCTGCATCGGGCCTATCTGCGGTGGGCGGCCACCCAGCGGGACTGGGGGCCGGACGAGCGGCGGACGGAGGACGGGTGGCTGGCCCGGGAGGAGTGGCTGTACGCGCGGCGGGAGCCGACCCGGTCGCTGCTGCTCGGGCTCGGGGACGACAAGATGGGGACGCTGGAATCGCCCAAGAACCCGGAGGACATGGGGCCGGAGGCGGTCGCCCGGTCCGCGCCGTTCGGGCTGCTCGTCGGCTGGGAGCCGCAGCTCGTCGTCCAGCTCGCCGTGGAGTGCGCGGCGCAGACGCACGGGCACCCGACCGCCTGTCTGTCGGCGGGCGCGTACGCCGTGATCGTGCACGGGCTGGCGCGCGGCCAGTCCCTCGACGGGTCGGTCCAGCAGGCCCTCGCTCTGCTCGCCGCCCGGCCCGGGCATCAGCCCGTCTCGGACGCGCTGCAGCACGCGCTCGGAGCCGTCCGGCAGGGGATGCCCTCCCCGGCGCGGGTCGAGGAGCTGACGGGTGACGGTGCGGCGGACGGGATGCTCGCCGCCGCGGTGTACTGCGCGCTCGTCGGCGCGGACGTACGGCACGGGCTGTGTCTCGCCGTCAACCAGGCCGGGCCCTCCGCCGTCGCCGGTGCCCTGACCGGCGGCCTCCTCGGCGCCCTGCACGGCGAGACGGCCCTCCCGCCGGCCTGGGTGGCCGAACTGGAGGGCCGTCCCACGATCCTGGAGCTGGCCGACGACTTCGCGATGGAGATGACCCAGGGGCCGGCGCTGCACAACCCGGCGGGCGCGGCTCCGGGATGGCTGGCGCGGTACCCGCGGAGCGGCTGAGCTGCGGCGGCCCGCGGAGCGGCAGCGCCTCGCAGGGGCGTGGGGCCGTATTCGATGTGCGGCTGCCGCCGTGTGGGCGCGCTCGGCGCCCACCGGCCCGCACCCTCTACTGCGCCGGCACCCCTTCCCCGGCTCCGGCGCCCGCTCCCGCAGGCACCGCGGTCGCGGACGCGCCGTCGCCGTCCGTGTTCACGCTCTCGATGATCGCCAGGCGTTCCGGGGTGTCCTCCGGCTTCAGGTAGCCGATGAGGATGTAGAGGACGAGGGAGACGGCCAGCGGGACGGACACCTGGTACTGGAGCGGGACACCGCCGTCGACGTTCCAGTTGATCGGGTAGTTGACCAGCCAGAAGGCGAGCAGGCCCGCCGCCCAGCTGGTGAGCGCGGCCGTCGGGCCGGAGCGGCGGAACGGGCGGAGCAGGCCCAGCATCATCGGGATGGCGATCGGGCCCATCAGACCGGCCACCCACTTGATGACGATGGTGATGATGTCCTTGAAGGTGGGGGAGTTGACCTGGGTGGCCACCGTCATGGACAGGCCGAGGAAGACGACCGTGGTGATGCGGGCGGCGATCAGACCCGAGCGTTCGTTCCACGCCCGCGCCCGCCGCGAGAGGACCGGCGCCACGTCACGGGTGAAGACGGCCGCGATCGCGTTGGCGTCGGAGGAGCACATCGCCATCGTGTGGGAGAAGAAGCCGACGATGACCAGGCCCAGCAGGCCGTGCGGGAGGAGCTGTTCGGTCATCAGGCCGTAGGAGTCGGAGCCGTCCGGCTTCTGGGCGTGGACCAGGAGGGGGGACATCCACATGGGGAAGAAGAGGACGACCGGCCAGACCAGCCAGAGGACGGCGGACAGGCGGGCGCCGCGCTCGGCCTCCTTCGGGCTGCCCGTCGCCATGTAGCGCTGGGCCTGGTTGAGCATGCCGCCGTTGTACTCGAAGAGTTTGATGAACAGGAACGCCAACAGGAACACCGTGCCGTACGGGCCCACCAGCCCCTTGCCGTGGCCGTGCAGGGCCGGCTGGTTCCAGGCGTCGAAGAAGCCGATGCCCTTGTCGTTCAGTTTCAGGACGACGGCGACGAACATCGAGATGCCGGCCAGCAACTGGATGACGAACTGGCCCAGTTCGGTCAGCGCGTCCGCCCACAGGCCGCCGATCGTGCAGTAGACGGCGGTGATCGCGCCGGTGATGAGGATGCCCTGGTTGAGGGTGACCCCGGTGAACACCGACAGCAGGGTGGCGATCGCGGCCCACTTCGCGGCCACGTCCACGATCTTCAGCAGCATGCCGGACCAGGCCAGCGCCTGCTGCGTGGAGAGGTTGTACCGGTTCTTCAGGTACTCCAGCGGCGACGCCACGTGCAGGCGGGAGCGGAGACGGTTGATGCGCGGGGCGAAGAGTTTCGAGCCGATCGCGACGCCGAGGGCGATCGGGAAGGACCAGGTGACGAAGGACGTCACGCCGTAGGTGTAGGCGATGCCCGCGTACCCCGTGAACAGGACCGCGCTGTAGCCCGACATGTGGTGCGAGATGCCGGACAGCCACCAGGGCATCTTGCCGCCGGCAGTGAAGAAGTCACTGACGTTGCCCACCTGTTTGTGCGACCAGACGCCGATCGCCACCATCACACCGAAGTAGCCGATGAGCACGGCCCAGTCGAGCCCGTTCATGCGCCCCCCTTCCAGGGTCCGCCTACTGAACTCCGCTCAGCTGGTTGGCACTTCGCATAAGCGGAGTGGGAACGGGGAAGGCCGCGAAGTGCCCGCTCATCGTGGGTTCCGTTACGCGGGCACGACAAGCGGGCGTAAGGTCAAGTGAAAGTAAAATCGTTCGCCTTCCTGACCTTGGTTCATGAATATGAACAACTCGACTGGCTGGGAACCGACCCCCTCAGCGCATCAGCTCCCCCGCGTTGACCAGCAGTGACTGGCCCGTGATGGCTCGCGCCCGGTCCGAGGCCAGGAACACCGCCGCGTCCGCCACGTCCGCGTCCGTCGCCAGCTCCGGCAGCGCCATCCGCCCGGTCAGCCGGCCCAGCACCTCGTCCTCCGGCACCCCTTCCGTGTGCGCGGTGAACTGCACGTACGCCTGCACCGGCGGCCCCCACATCCAGCCCGGCAGCACGGTGTTGACCCGGATCCGGTACGGCCCCAGCTCCCGCGCCAGCGAGTACATCGCACTGGTCAGCGCCCCCTTGGAGGCGGCGTACGCGGCCTGCTTCACCTGCGAGGGCGCGGCGACGGCGGACTGGGTGCCGATGAAGACGACCGAGCCGCCCCCCGCGGCCTTCATCCCCGGCAGGCACGCCCGGGTCATCCGCAGCGTCCCCAGCAGGTTCACGTCGATCACCGAGGCCCAGGTCGCGAAGTCCGCGTCCTCGACCCCGCCGAAGTAGGAGTCCCAGGCGGCGACATGGACCACCGCGTCGACCCCGCCGAACCGCTCCCGGGCCAGCTCCGCCAGTGCCTCGCACTGGGCCTCGTCGGTGATGTCGGTGGCCCGGTAAGCGGTCCGGGTGCCCTCCGGGTCGAACCCGGCCGCGCTCTTCGCGAGGTTCGCCTCGGTCCGCGCACCCAGCACCGCGTTCCCGCCGTCCCGTACGACGGCCGCCGCGACCTGGTGCCCGAGCCCGGCGCCGACTCCCGAGACGACGACGGTCTTGCCCGTGAGCAGCGACATGGAAGCCTCCTGAACCCTGGCGCTTTATCTGACGGAGCGTCAGAGTATGGGCGACCACCGGAAAGGGGAACCGCATGAGCGACGACACCCGCAGTGACGTCTACGCCGAACTCGCCGCCCTGGGGCCGTACGGCGTCCGGCCGGGCCACGCCCTCATCACCATGGTCGAACCGCACCCTGGGCACGAGTACGCGTACAACCGCTGGTACGAGGACGACCACTACTACGCGGGCGCGATGGCCATGCCCTGGATGTACGCCGGGCGCCGCTGGGTCGCCACCCGCGACCTGCAACTCCTGCGCTACCCCGAGAAGTCGGCCGTCGCCCAGCCGGTGACCGCGGGCTGCTACATCTCCACGTACTGGATCACCGACGGCCGCTACGCCGACCACATGAAGTGGACGGTCGCCATCAACAAGCGGCTGAACCGGGACGCGCGGGTCTACCAGGACCGGACCCACGTCTTCACGGCGTTCCAGGACCACGAGGCCACCGTGTACCGGGACGGCGCCGCCGGGCCGCGCGACGTCCACGCCCTCGACCATCCCTACGCGGGGCTGGTGGTGGAAGTGATCGACAGCGAGTCGCCCGAGCAGCGGGCCGACCTGGTGGAGTGGCTGCGCGGGCGGCACCTGCCGAAGAGGCTGGCGGGTTCGCCGGCCGCCATGGTGACCGTCTTCCGGCCGACCCCGCTCCCCGGCGACCGGATGACGTACGTGAAGCAGGTGGAGGGGGTCGGCACCCGGCTGACCCTGCTGTGGTTCCTGGAGGCCGACCCGAGGGGCTGCTGGGACGAGCACTTCACCGGCCTGGACGAGGACGTGGCCGGGTCGGGGCTGGGCCGGGTGGAGCTGGTGGCGCCGTTCGTGCCGACCGTGCCGGGCACCGACCGGTACGTCGCGGAACTGCGCTGAGCCGAGCGTGGCCGGTCACGTCACCCGTGCGGGCCGGTCACTTCAGCTCGTCGGGGCAGGGCGTGCCGCGCGGCAGCTGGTACGGCGCCGCCAGCCGGTACGTCCCCGCCTTCGGGGCCAGCAGCATCGTCCACTTGTCCCCCTTGGCGTCCTCCGCCGTCTCCGCCAGGCAGCCGTTGACGTTGGTGTACGTCTTCGGCGCACCGTCGGCCCGGTGCTTGGAGGCCTCGGTCTCCTGGGGTGCCTTCAGGCTCTTGCCGTCCGCGTCGACGATGCTCAGCCAGGGCGAGTACGGGATCCGGATCAGGATCCGGCCGGCCTTGCGGACCTCGATGGTCAGCTCGCCCTGCTCGGCGCTGTCCACCACCGCGTCGGGCTCGGCCAGCGGCACCGGATCGGTCACCCGGAACAGCTGCCAGTTGGCGTCGCCCCAGATCTGCTTCAGATACGGCATCCCGCGCTGCACCAGCGCCCGCTCGCGCTCACCGCCGTCGCCGTCCGGCTCGTCCTTCGGCAGGACGACGAAGTGCACGGCCCAGCGCTGCAGCCACTCGTGGTAGTTCGCGGAGTTCAGGGTGTCGTCGTAGAAGAGCGGATTGCGCTCCATGTCCGCCTGGCGGTTCCAGCCGCGGGCCAGGTTGACGTACGGCGCGAGCGCGGAGGCCTCGCGGTGCGAGCGGGCCGGGACCACCTCGACGCGGCCCTTCTCGGCGCCGACCTGCTGGAGCTGGTGGACGAGCGGGGCGAGCTCGCGGGCCCAGGACGCGGCCGGGGTGGTGTGCAGGATGTCGTCGACCGACTTGAAGCCGATCCAGCCGACGAAGCCGAGGAAGGCGAGGACCGTGACGTAGTACTTGCGCGAGCGCGGGACCGTGTACGGGAGTGCCGCGATCAGGGTCGCGCCCGCGAACAGCATCGGCAGCCGCGAGATGTTCGAGCCGATCTGCGAACTGACCAGCCACACCAGCACCACACCGAGGCTGTACACGGCCGCCGTCAGCCGGACCGTCTTCCACTCCTTCGGCACGAGGAAGAGGCAGAGCAGGCCGTACGACAGCGGCAGGATCACCGAGCCGAAGCCCATCGGCTGGGTGCCGGAGAACGGGAAGAGCCAGGCGGAGACCGCCACCACGGCCGCGGGCGCCAGGCCCAGCGCCCAGGCGCCCGGCCGCCGCTTCTGCAGGAACAGCGCGACCGCGACCAGACCGACGAAGAGCCCGGCCACCGGGGACGACATGGTGGCCAGCGCCGCGAACGGGGCCGCGACCAGCGCCTTCGCCCACCGTTTGTGGCGCCAGCGGTACGGCCAGCAGAACACCGCCCCGACCGAGGCCAGCGCGAACATCGTGCCGAGCCCGAAGGTGACCCGCCCGGAGATGGCGTTGCAGATCAGCGCGAACACCCCGGCGAGCGCGGCCCACAGGGGGTTCTTCACCGCCCGGCTGCGGATGAGGAGCAGCGCCAGCAGGCCGGCCGAGACGGTGCCGGCGAGCATCATCGTCGTACGGACGCCGATCAGCGACATCAGGTAGGGCGACACCACGCTGTACGACACCGGGTGCATGCCGCCGTACCAGGCGAGGTTGTACGCCGAGTCCGGGTGCCGGCCGACGAACTCGGCCCAGGCGTCCTGCGCCGCGAGATCGCCGCCACTGTTCGCGAACGTGAAGAACCAGATGATGTGCAGGACGCCGGAGAGGACGGTCACCGACAGGACGGGGTGCCGCAGCAGCCGCCGGCGCAGCGGCTCGGCGGCCCGTAGCAGCCGGCTGCCGGGCTTACGCTCCGTATGGTCCGCGTCTGCCGGCGGCAGGGCTATTCGCGGGCCCGCTACCGGGCCCGGATCGGCGTTGTCGGCGCGTGTCGGCTCCGCTGTGGCCACCTGAAGGCACTCCCCGTGTCCCGTCTTCTGTTCTCGGCCGTGTTCCACGGTGTTACCGGCCGCTTCCCGTCCAGTTCGCGGCCATGTCCCGGCGACCGGCGAGCTGCCCCGTTTCGTGACGCTAGCACGCACCCCGCCATGGGGCCCTGGGGTGGGCCGCCATCGGCGGGGTGCGGTGACGGAATGCCGGTTATGGGTCAGCCGAGGCGGGTCAGCTTGCTCGTGAACCCGGGTTCGGCCAGGTCCTTCTGCAGGGCGACCGGAACCTGGACGGCCGAGCCGGAGCCGTCACCCACGGTGAGGGTGCCGACCTTGGTGCCCGCCTTCGCGGTGTGCGGCACGTCGTCCGCCTGGAAGGACAGCTTCACCTTCAGCCCCGACCAGCCGACGGCGGTGACGTCCTGCGTCGCCACCACCGGGGTACGGCCACCGAGCCCGTCGTCCACGTACCCGACGACGTCGCCCTTCTTGTAGATCGTCGCCGACTTCAGCGCGCCCTGCGCGGCCCGGATCAGCTTGTCGCCGCCGTTGAGGGCGGCGGTGAGGATGCTGTTGTCCGAGGCGGCGCTGGCCGGCTGGCGCAGCACCGCGCCGATGATCGTGCGGGTCTGGCCGCCGACCGTCTTCTTCGCGGCGAAGACCAGGTTGCCGAGGGCGGAGGTGGTGGTGCCGGTCTTGATGCCGACGACGTTGTTCTGGCCGACCAGCTGGTTCCAGTTGCCGTGGTTGACACCCTTGTAGTCGTCGTACGACATCATCGCGGCGACCTCGCGGAAGCTCGGCTCGCTCGCCATGGCGGCCTTCGCCAGCCTCACCTGGTCCACGGCGGTGGACACCGTGGAGTTCGTGAGCCCCGACGGGTCCGTGTACGTCGTGTTGGTCATGCCGAGCTTCTTCGCGGTGGCGTTCATCTTCGCCACGAACGACTTCTCGGAGCCGGCGTCCCAGCGGGCCAGCAGGCGGGCCACGTTGTTGGCGGAGGCGATCAGGATGGACTCCAGGGCCTCGCGCTGGGTGATCGAGTCGCCGGCCGTCACGTCGACGGTCGACTCCTGACCGGCGTTCGCCTGGTCCTGGGCCGCCTGGTCGATCTTGATCTTCGGGCCGGCGGCGCCGCTCTTCAGGGGGTGGTCGCGCAGGATGATGTACGCGGTCATCACCTTGGCGACGCTCGCGATCGGCACCGGCTTCTGGTCGCCGGAGGAACCGAACGTGCCGATGCCCTGGACGTCGAGGGCGGCCTGGCCGTCGGCCGGCCAGGGGATGTCCACCTTGCCGCCGTCGAAGGCGTACGTGTCCTTCGCCGTGAGATCGAGGGTGGGCTGGGGGAGCGGACGCAGAGTCTGTACGACCGCAAAGACGATCACCAGGACGATGACGAGCGGCGTCCAGATCTTGACCCGGCGGAAGAGGGTTCTGACCGGGGTCTCCGGCGGCGGAGGCGTGTTGGTCAGCTCGGCGAGCAGGTCCAGCGGGGGCTTCGGGGGAAGCGGCTGCTGGGTGGTGCGCTCGGGGCCGACCTGCGGGAGGACGGTGGTCCCGGTGGTGGAGGCGGCCTCGGGCTTCGGGCCCTGCTTCATGTCCGACTTGAGCGCGACGAACTTGCTGGTGCGTTCGGCGTCGGCCTCGGGGGACCTGGGCTTCGTGCCCCCCAGCTTGAGGGTGGTGGTGGGCTGGTCGACCTGCGGGGGGCGGGGGGCCTTGAGCATGGCCGTGGGCTGGTCGACGGCCGCCTCGGCTTCGCCTCCGCCGCCGTCCGACTTCCCACCCACACCACCCGTGCGGCCATCGTTGTCAGCCGCGGGTGACCCCTTCGGCGCCTCCTCGCCACCGTCGTCGGAGCCGGCGCCCTCGTCCTTGACCGCCCACTTCGGCTTACCACCGGACTTGGCGTCCTCGGGTTCGGCGGCCGACTCCGGCTTGGCGTCCTCGGGTTCGGCGGCCGCCTTCGGCTTGGCGTCCTCGGGCTCGGTGTCCTGGGGTTCGGCGCTGGCCGCCGGTTTGTCCTCGGGCTTGGCGTCCTCGGGTTCGGCCGTTGCCTTCGGCTTGTCCGCGGGTGCGGCGTCTTCCGGTTCGTCGGTGGTCGCCGAGTCGTCCTCGGGCTCGGCCGCCTCCGGCTTGGCGTCCTCGGGCCCGGCGGTCGCCTTCGGCTTGTCCGCGGGTGCGGCGTCTTCCGGTTCGTCGGTGGTCGCCGAGTCGTCCTCGGGCTCGGCCGCCTCCGGCTTGGCGTCCTCGGGCTCGGCGGTCGCCTTCGGCTTGTCCGCGGGTGCGGCGTCTTCCGGTTCGTCGGTGGTCGCCGAGTCGTCCGCGGGCTTGGCGTCTTCGGGGTCGGCCGTTGCCTTCGGCTTGTCCGCGGGTGCGGCGTCCTCGGGCTCGTCGGCGGTCGCCGACTGACCGCCGGGCTTGGCGTCCTCGGGCTCGGTGTCCTGGGGTTCGGCGGCGGCCGGCTCGTCCTCGGGCTTGGCGTCCTCGGGTTCGGCCGTCGCGTGGGGCTCGGCGTCGGACTTGGCGTCCGCCGGTTCGTCGGCGGTCGCCGACTTGCCCTGGGATGCGGTGTCTTGGGGCTCGGCGACGGCCTTCGGTTTGTCGTCGGGCTCGGCGTCCTCGGGTTCGTCGGCCGCCGTCGGCTCGTCCTCGGGTTCGGCCGTCGCCGCGGGCTCGGCGTCCTCCGGTTCGGCGGCGGGGCCCGACTTGCCCTGGGGGGTGGCGTCTTCGGGGTCGGCGGGGGCCGCCGGTGCGTCCCCGGTCGTTGCCTCAGGCGTCGTGGCGGGCTTGGCGGGCCGCTCCTGGGTCTCCTGGGGGTCCTCGGCGTCCGCGGACGCCTCAGGGCCCTCCTCGGGCTCCGTGGCCGCCTCGGTGGCCTCCTCGGCGCCGTCGCCGGTGCGCACCCACGCCGCCACCGCGTCGCGGAGCTTCGTGTCGTCCCCCCCGGTCTCGTCGGTCTCGTCGGTCTCGTCGGTCGTCTTCAGGTCCCGTACCGAGAAGATCCGGGTCGCGGTGTCCACGCCGCCGGCGGTCTCCTTGTCGGCGGCCACCGCCAGTCGCGGGTCGCGTGTTTCGGGAACCGTTCCCGCGCTCCCCGACGTCGGTTCTGCCGACGACTCGCGCTGCTTCGACCTGTCGGGGGACTCGCCCGCCACCGATGCCTCCTCCACGCTTCGCACGTTGCCGTGCGCTGTCCGAACCATGTACCAGTGTCCTGTGTGCGGGCTTAGCCCCTGCGGTAGACGAGAACGACATACCTACCGGTTCCCTTACGAACCGGTCACGCACCCTCGACAGACCAATGTGAGAGGGGTCACCCTGTCATTCATCCACGCGGGGAGGCATGGATGGGCAGGAGCCGCAGAACACTTCCGGAGGAGCTTCTGCTGCTGGCATTGGACCCGGCCACGGGTACCACTGCACAGCCGCAGTCGCTCGACCTCGGTCTGGCCGGAGCACAGCTAGTAGAGCTGGCGCTGGCCGGACGGATAGCCCCAGACGGGGATCGTATCGCCGTGGTGCAGCCACGGCCGACTGGAGATCCGACTTTGGACTGTGCGTTGGAGTTGCTGCGAAGGCGCGGCGCTCCCGTACGGGCTGTGCACTGGATCGGCGGGCCACGTCTCGGCCTTCGCCAGATCTATCTCGCGCATCTGGAACGGTGCGGCATGGTCGCCGCCGTGGCGGGTCAGATGTGCGGGGTTCTGCCGACCACTCGCTACCAGGCGACGGACAACGCCGTCACCCGGGAGATCCGTGGCCGGCTGGATTCGGCGATCCGCACCGGCGTACCACCGGACCCGCGGACCGCTGCGCTCGCCGCCCTGGCCCACGCGGTCGGTCTGGGCAAGCACCTGTACCCGGGTAACGAGGGCCGTTCCTCGCGTTCCCGGCTGCGGGACCTGATCCGGCACGACCCGATGGGCGGGCTCGTGGCCCACGCCGTCATGGACGTGCAGAACGGCGCGGCCGCCCAGCCACGCCGCAACCCGGCCGCACCGGCCGGCCGGCAGGCCGGACCGGGCGCCAGGCCCGCCGCGCCGGAACCCGCGCGCGGTGTTCCGATGCAACCGCGCCGAGGCGCGGGCGCGATGGCGCGTGCCGTGGTGCACTGAGCCGCAGTTCCACGGCAGCAACAGCCGGCGTCAGCCGGCGACGCAGCACCCCTGAGACCCGGTTCGGGAGCCGCTGGTCCGAGCGGGGCGGCACGGCGCACGGTACGCGCCTGGCCGCCCCGCTCGGCTGTGTTCGTCCCCCTGCGCCCCGTCGCATCCGGAACGTGCCCGAACTGACGCGTACGCGCCGCATATCCGCTGTTTCCCAGCGGTAGGAAGTCCCTTGGTGGCAGTCTGCTCAACAGCAGATACGCAAAGTGGTAGTTACAGGCAGGCAGCCGGAGGTGCACGTCCCGTGGCGTCCAATGTCAATCCCACCGTCAGGCGACGCCGGCTGGGCCAGGAGCTGCGCAGGCTCCGCGAGCTCAAGGGCATGACGGCGGAGGAAGTGGCGGAGCGGTTGCTCGTTTCGCAGTCGAAGATCAGCCGGCTGGAGAACGGGCGCCGGAGCATCAGCCAGCGCGACGTCCGCGACCTGTGCGGGGTGTACGAGGTCGAGGACCAGCGGGTCGTCGAGTCCCTGATGGAGATGGCCCGGGATTCGCGCCAGCAAGGCTGGTGGCATGCGTTCGGCGACATCCCGTACAGCGTCTACATCGGTCTGGAGACGGACGCCGAGTCGCTGCGGGTGTACGAACCCCAGCTGGTCACCGGGCTGTTGCAGACCCGGGCGTACGCCGAGGCCCTGGTGCAGGGCGCGTTGCCGGAGACCTCCGCCGCCGACATCGAGAAGCGGGTCCAGGTCCGGATGCGGCGACAGGAACGTATCACCGCCGAACACAACCCCCTTCGGCTCTGGGTGGTGCTCGACGAGGCCGCGCTGCGCCGGCTCGTCGGCAGCAGGCTCGTGATGCGCGAGCAGCTGGAGTACCTCATGGAGATGTCCCAGCAGCCGCACATCACCGTCCAGGTGCTGCCCTTCGAGTGCGGCGCCCATCCCGGCCTCAACGGCCAGTACGCGATCCTGGAGTTCGCCGACGCGGCCGACTCCAGCGTCGTCTACCTGGAGGGCGTGACCAGCGACCTCTACCTGGAGAAGGCCCACGACGTGCAGAAGTACGCGGTGATGTACGAGCACCTGCGCGCCCAGTCGCTGAACGTCGAGCAGTCCCGGCAGTTCATCGCCGACGCGGCGAAGGAGTACGCCCGCTGAGCCGGCCCGGACGCCCTCCCCGACGGAGGGCGCCGGATCTTACACCGGCGTAACGCTCCCATGGAAGTCTCCTCTGGAATATGCCATCCGGACGAGTGAACGGGTACTCCAGGCGAGGAAGTTGGCTAGTAGCGTCGATCACGCCAACCGGTCAGAAAGGTTGGCGTGATTCGCACTACATCAAGCACCACAGCAACTCGCTACAGGAGTGGACATGGCACTGCTTCAGGGCGCCACGGAGACGTGGACGAAGTCCTCCTATTCCGCAGGGAACGGGGCGTGCGTCGAGGTCAAGTCGCCGACGACTGCGGGACTCGCCGTACGCGACTCCAAGGTCGAGGAGGGCCCGGTCCTCGCGTTCCCGGCCGGCGCGTGGAACACCTTCGTGGACTCGGTCAAGGCGTAGGGGGCATTCGCTGACCCACCGCTTCACGCTCCCGACGAAAACAACTGCACAAGCGTCACCCAGAGCCCTCTCGACCAGCCCGCCGTCCTTGCCGAGGGGGCTCGGCTTGTGCCCACCAACCACTTGACGGGTCGTCACCGCACGGGGAACGCGACATCGCACACCGGGTCCTCCGGCCCGGCCGCGTCCCAGTCCGCGAAGTAGACCTCCCGGCACGGGCCGTCGTACGCCAGACCCGCCCGCCCGGCGATCCACCGCTCCACCGCCTCGAAGGCCGCCAGGATCTGCGGATGCGCCACCTGCGCCTTGCTGATCCGCGTGTACGCCAGCGTGCGCGCCGGCTCGACGCGCACCGCCGTCTCCCAGGGCCGCCCGTGCCGCTCGGCCCAGGCCCGGGCCGCCGCCTCGTCCGCCACCGGCACACAGGCCTCGGCCGGCCCGTCGCTCTCCATGGACACCTCGGCGTGGTACACGACGAACGGCGCCCCGGCCACACCCCCGCACTCCCGCGCCGCCGCCTCCAGACGGCCCAGCGAGGCGCCGATCCAGGACGGCAGCTCGTCCGCCAGCGTGTGCCGCCTCTCGGTGATCACCACCTGGGCCGGCACCTCGACCGTCTCCACCGCGAACGTCTCGTACATCTGCGAACTCCCTCCGGACAGCCGTCCACGGAGGTATGCGGCGAGCGTCCGCTGCCCGGCGACCCGTGCCTCGACGTCCGCCCAGTAGCCGGCCAGCAGCCCGGCGGCCGTGTCACCGTCCGCCGCCTCCGCCGCCTCGACCACCTCGGCGATCCGGGCCAGCGGCATGTCCAGCTGGCGCAGCAGCGCCACCAGCCGGGCGCGCTCCACCTGGCCGGCGCGGTAGTAGCGGTAGCCGGTCACCTCGTCGACGTGCGCCGGGGCCAGCAGCCCAAGCCGGTCGTAGCGGCGCAGGGCCTTCGCCGAGAGCCGGGACCGCGCGGCGAAGGCGCCGATCGTGAGCAGCTCCTCTTCCACGGCGTCCTCCACGGCCACATCCTCCGTCACCGGGCGGACGTTCCGCCCGGTGACCAGGAGGCTCGTCCCTGCCCCGGGGGCAAGGTCAACCCGGGGCGACGGGAACCCGGCTCAGGCGAGGGCGGCCTCCACCGCGGCCACGACCTCCGCCGACTCCGGCTCGGTCTGCGGTGCGAACCGGGCGACGACCTGTCCGTCCCGGCCGATCAGGAACTTCTCGAAGTTCCAGCGGATGTCCCCGGTGTGCCCCTCGCCGTCGGCGAACCCGACCAGACGCTCGTAGAGCGGGTGCCGGCCCTCCCCGTTCACCTCGACCTTCTCGGTCATCGGGAAGGTCACGCCGTACGTCGCCGAGCAGAACTCGGCGATCTCCTCGGCGCTGCCGGGCTCCTGGCCCAGGAACTGGTTGCAGGGCACCCCGAGCACGGTGAAGCCCTGCGCCGCGTACCGCTCCTGGAGCTTCTCCAGGCCGTTGTACTGCGGGGTCAGACCGCACTTGGAGGCCACGTTGACAATGAGCACGGCCTTGCCGCCGTAGCCCGGCAGGTCGGCCGAGCCGCCCCGCAGCGCACCGATCTCCACGTCGAGCACGGACCCGTTGTTCTCAGTAGTCGTCATAGCCGGATGCTAACTCCGCCGGGTGACGGTCCGGGTTCCGGCCTCGACCAGCACGTCCCCGGCCGCCGTCCGCGCGTACAGCACCGACCGCCCGGCCCGCCGCCGCTCCACCAGCCCGGCATCCAGCAGCACCCGCAGATGCCGGCCGACCGACCCCAGGCCCTGCCCGGTCACCGCCGTGAGATGGGTGGTGCTCAGCGGGGCGTCCAGCAGGACCAGGACCCCGGCCCGGGCGGCCCCCAGCAGCGCCTCCAGAGCGGCCGGAACCGCCCGCTCGGCAGGGTCGGTGAGGGCCCCGGCGCACGGGTAGATCAGCGCGTACCGGTCCGGTTCCTGCCAGGAGACCCAGCCGCGCTGCGGGGTGACCGGGACGAGGAGGAGGTCGGCGCCGGAGATCTCGCGGGGCGGGTACTCGTGCATGTTCACCTGGAGCCGGTTGCCGCCGAGCCAGCGGGTCTGGCCGGGCTTCAGCGAGTCCAGCACGGCCGCCCAGCCCGCCTGGCTCGCCCGCGCGGTCCGGGCGGCCACGTCCGCCGCCAGGATCCGCCGGCGCCGGTCCCAGTCCGGTCGTACGGTCTCGGTCCAGACGTACTCCAGCAGCGCGGCCGCCCGCTCGGGCAGGTCGTCGCGGTCCAGGACGGCCGGCAGCGGCCCGGCCAGGGAGACCCGCAGATGGGCGCGGGCCTGCCGGGGATCGGTGGCGCGCACCACGGCCACCGCGTCCGCGACGGTCTGTCCCTCGCACGGGGCGGGCGACAGGAAGTCGGCGATCCAGGCCCTGCCGAGCCCGGCGCGGACCAGCCGCGCGGTCACCGGGTCGGCCGTGAGGCGCGCGCGGTAGCCCGGGAGGTGCGCGCGCAGCCAGGCCTCCTCGCCCGGGTGGGCGCCGGCCCCGGCATGCAGCAGCTTCAGGGCCGCGAAGGTCTCGGCGAACGGCGAGAGCACGAACCGGCTGCGCGCGAGGGTGTCGGCGTTGACCAGCCACCAGCCCATGAGACCGCCCCTTCCCGTGCCTGCCCCGCACGCCCGCTTCCGTGCCCGTCTCGCACGCCCGCTTCCGTGCCCGGTGCGTGCCCGCTTCCGTGTCCGGCTTGCGTGCCAGCTTCCGTGTCCGGCTTCCGTGTCCGGCTTCCGTGCCCGCTTCCGTGTCCGGTTTGCGTGCCTGCTCGCGTGCTCACTTCCGTGCCTGTTCCACGTCTGCCGGTGCGTGTGCTTTCGCGTCTGTGCGAAACATTAACGACCGCGTGCCCCGCGCTTCGAGACTCCCTGCATGCGCAGCTACCGCGAGCTCTTCCGCACCCCGGAATTCACCCCGTTCTTACTCACCTTCGCCGCCTACTCCGCGGCCCAGACGATCAGCGCCCTGGCCCTCGGCACGATGGTCTACCGGCTCACCGGCTCACCCCTGCTGTCCTCGGTGAGCATGTTCGGACCGCAGCTCGCGCAGGTCCTCGGCGCCACGTTCCTGCTCTCCGGCGCCGACCGGCTGCCGCCGCGCGCCACCCTCACCGGCATGAGCTTCGCCTACGCGGCCGTCACGGCGGCCCTGGCGCTGCCCGGCCTGCCGGTCGCCGCCGTCTTCGGCGTCGTCGTCCTCCAGGGGCTGGTCGCCTCGCTGGGCGGCGGAGTGCGCGGCGGGCTGCTCAACGAGATCCTGTCCAAGGACGGCTATGTGCTGGGCCGTTCGGTGTTCAACATGGCCAACGGACTGATGCAGGTCATCGGCTTCGCGACGGGCGGCGCCCTGCTGACAGTCCTGTCCCCGCGCTCCTGCCTGCTGCTGGCGGCCGCCCTCTACACCGCGTCGGCCCTCGGCACCCGCCTCGGCCTGACCGCCCGGCCGCCGCGCGCCGCGGGCCGCCCGTCGGTCGCGGCGACCTGGCGCACCAACGCCTTCCTGTGGTCCTCCCGGCCCCGCCGCCTCACCTACCTGGGCCTGTGGGTGCCCAACGGGCTCGTCGTCGGCTGCGAATCCCTCTACGTCGCCTACGATCCGCACGCCGCCGGTGCCCTGTTCGCCTGCGGGGCGCTGGGCATGTTCGCCGGTGACGTGGCCGTCGGCCGGTTGGTGCCGCCCGCGCTGCGGCCCCGGCTGGACATCCCGCTGCGGCTGCTGCTGGCCGCGCCGTACCTGGTGTTCGCGCTGCGTCCGCCGGTCGCGCTCGCCGCGGCCTGTATGACCCTCGCCGCGGTCGGCTTCGCCGCGAGCCTGGTCCTGCAGGAGCGGCTGATGTCCCTCACCCCGGACGAACTCAGCGGCCACGCCCTCGGATTGCACTCGGCCGGCATGCTGACCATGCAGGGCGTGGGCGCCACGCTGGCGGGTTCGGTGGCCCAACTCACCTCGCCCGCCCGCGCGATGACGCTCGTCGCGGCAGCGTCCCTCGCGGTGACGCTGTCGCTCGCTACGGCCGCTCGACGGGAGCGGCGGCTTCCGGCACCTGCTCCGGCTCCGGCGAAGCCGTGAGCTCGGCGGCCGGCCCGAACTTGTCGGCGACGGCGGCGATCTGCTCGATCCCGGCCTTCAGCCCCGCGCCCGGCTCGTCGGCCGCCTCCCGCTCGTTCTTCTCGACCTCCTGGTCGAGCCGCTTGGTCGCCCGCTCGAAGTAGCGCAGCAACTCCACCGGGAAGGGCATGACGAGCGTGGAGTTCTTCTCGGCGGCGACCTCGACGACCGTCTGCAGGAGGCGCAGCTGCATCGCCTCCGGGGTCTCCGACATGATCCGGGAGGCGTTGGCGAGCTGCTGCGCGGCCTGGAACTCACCGTCCGCCGTGATGACCCGGGCCCGCCGCTCCCGCTCGGCCTCCGCCTGCCGGGACATGGACCGCTTCAGCGACTCCGGGAGCTGTACGTCCTTGATCTCGACGCGGTCGATGTGGATGCCCCACTCCGCGGCCGGGCTGTCGATCATCAGGGCGAGCCCCTCGTGCAGCCGCTCCCGGTCGGTCAGCAGGTCGTCCAGGTCGCTCTTGCCGATGATGGAGCGGAGCGAGGACTGGGCGACCTGGCCGACGGCGAAGACGTAGTCCTGCACCTCGATGGCGGCGCGGACCGGGTCGGTGACCCGGAAGTAGACGACGGCGTCCACCTTCACCGACACGTTGTCCTTGGTGATGCCCTCCTGCGTGGGCACCGGCATGGTGACCACCTGCACGTTCACCTTGCGCATCCGGTCGGCGAAGGGGATGAGGAAGGTGATCCCCGGCCGCCGCATGTCCGGCAGCGCCCTGCCCAAGCGGAACACGACCCCACGCTCGACCTGGTTGACCACCCGCATCCCGCTGCGCAGCACGAGCAGGGCCAGCACGACCGCCAGTACGACCCCTACAACGGCGCCGTCCATGGGCACACTCCATTCTCGACGTGATCCGGACAAGAAACCGGACAAGGATGAGGACACGTCCCGGCCGTCCCGGGATGCGGTTGCCGCGTCAGGAGTGCGTAAAGAAAACCGGTGCACCGGGCGCCGGCCGCCCCACCCGCATGGGCTATGATCAATCCAGAGCTGGCCGGCCCAACCGAGGTCGTCCGGTACTGCGTTGGTGGTCCAAGGAAAGACGTCCCGCTTCCTGCGGGGAGATGCAGGTGCAAGGCCTGCCCGGCGCTCCATCCCGAGGCCCGTCCACACCGGACGGGCCTCGCGCGTCTCCGGTCACAGATCCGGCCCCCACCACTCCGGCCCCCCACCCCGCCAGTCGATCCACGGCGCCGCCGCGACATCCGCCGGGTCGATCTCCAGCCCGGCCCGGCGCAGGAACTCGGCGACGTCGGTCACGTTGTGCGCCAGCCCGAGGATCTCGCCGTCCACGCGTACCCGCCGGCCACCCGTCGGCGACGGCGGATGCACGATCACTCGTATCGGTCCGGCCATGCCTTCAGGATCATCCGGGACGTACGGTCCCGCACTCCAGCCCGTCATCCCGGACCTCCCAGTTCCCTGCCCCGTCCGACCGGCCCAGGCTCCGCAGCTCCCACCAGGCGGCGGGGGCCGGGCGCCGTTCCTGCCAGTAGGGATGGAAGAACACCTCGGCCGACAGCCGGTACAGCCGCCGGCGCAACTCGGTACGCCCGGGCCGCTCGGCGAGCTGCCGGTAGGTGGCGCTCCACTCCTGCTGCGCCCGGGCCAGGTCCGCGGGAAACGATCGCATGACCAAATTCAATCATGTGTTCGATTTTCGAGTCCATCGAAGCAGAGCCCCCGCCCGGCACCACATGAACAGGACCGGCGCGCCCGCCCCCGCCGGGGGTGGGCGCGCCGGTCCGGGCAACGGCGGCGCCCCCGAAGGGACGCGGGGCGGTATCAATATGCGGCTCCGCCGCCTGGGCGCGACCAGCCACGACGGCGCCCGCAGTCGGCAGGCGGCCTGGCGCGGCACTTCCGGCGGACGCCTAGTCGACGTCCACCGGGCCGTCGTCCGACTTGCGGCCCTTGCTGGTGGGGAGCTGGAGCAGGCTGCTGCCGTTGCTCTCGCTCTCCCCGGAGCGGCGGCCGTCGGAGTCCTGGCTGCTCAGGTTCTGCCGGACCGAGTCGAGGATCGTCAGCCCCTGGGACACCAGGCCCGCGGCGATCTCGCCGAGGCCGTCCGCGCCGTTGAGGACGTTGACGTTGGCACCGGCGAGGCCGCCGGCGGCCTCCTTGACGATCTGGGGAAGCTGGTCGATCAGCATCCGGTCGAGCGCGACGCGGTCGTACGAGGCCGCCGCCTCCGCCTGGATCTTCATCCGCTGCGCCTCGGCGGCCGCGAGGATCCTGACCCGCTCGGCCTCGGCCTCGGCGGGCTTCACGACCTCGGCCACCAGCTGCTGCTGGCGCAGCTTGGCCTGGCGCTGGGCCAGCTCCGTCTGGGCGGCGAGCACCTCCTGCTGGGCGTGCGCCTGCGCCAGCGGTCCGGCCTGCCCGGCCTGCGCCTGGGCGCGGTCGACCTCGGCCGAGTACTCGGCCTTGACGACGGCGGTCTGCCGGGCGTACTCGGCCTGCTTGCGGGCCGCCGCCTGTTCCGCCTCGGCCGAGGCCTGGGTGGCCTGCGCCTGGGCGATCTGCGCCTGCCGCTGGATGGCCGCCTTGTGGGGGGCGGACATCGCGTCGATGTAGCCGGTGTCGCCGTCGTCGATGGACTGGATCTGGAGCGAGTCGACGATCAGGCCGATCTTCGCCATCTCCGTCTTCGAGGTGTCCAGCACCTCCGCGGCGAGCTTCTGCCGCTCGGTGACGATCTCCTCGACCGTCATCGAGCCGATGATCGCGCGCAGGTGACCGGCGAAGATCCGGCCGGTGAGCACCGACATCTGCTCCTGGTCGGAGAGGAACCGCTGGCCCGCGTTGATGATGCTCTCGTGGTCGTTGCCGACCTTGAAGGCGATGACCGCGCGGACGTGCAGCGCGATGCCCTGCCTGGTCACACAGGTCTCGGTGACCTCGGACTCACACATGGACAGTGTGAGGAACCGGACCTTCCGGAAGACCGGCAGCACGAACTTCCCGTGCCCCGTGACCACTCGGAACGGCGCGCCCCCCAGTCCCCGCCTGCCCCCCGAGATCAGCATCGCCTCGTCGGGAGCGGGTACGCGGTATCCGAACATTCCTGTACTCCTCAGCCGGCCTCGGCGCTGTCGCCGAGCGCGTCCAATGGATCCACCCACTCGATGACGCCGACCTCGCGGCATCCCCGTGATTCGATCACGAGCACCGTCGCGCCGACGGGCAGGGGCTCCTCCGACCAGGCGAGGAATGTCTCCGAGCCGCCTCTGACCCGCACCAGGACCTCGCCGGGGCCGACGGAACCGCGCGTTCCGATGAGCACCTTCCCCGTGCAGCCGATCACGGCCTCGTCCTGCGGCATCACCGGCCGTCCTCCTCGTCCTGGCCTCGTGATTCCGACGATAGACCTGTTCCGTGCAGGACCCAACGGCCGAGAGGGACCGTCCTGCCCCGACACCGGGCAGGGGATCCCCGGCAAGCGGCGCGACATGAACGGCGATACGGTGCAAATGATGTCAGGACATGCGCAATTGCCCGCATGGTGAGCGCGATGTACCGCCCATGCGCGGTGGTTCGTGAGCGAGCACTGAGGGGGCAAAGCGGGTCGGAATCGGATCGGAAGCGGTTGGCGGGTGCCCGCGGAAGCGGCCGGGATGGTCTCGTGGACAGCGGTGAGGCCGGGCGAAGCGGCGCGAGACGCGGCCGGCGGGGTGGTGCCGCGAAGGGGGAACGGTCAGATGCGGAGCAGCCCGCCGGCCCGGGGGACACGTCCGGGCCTCCGCCCGGCCTCGCCTTCGCCGCCGGTGGCGCCGTCAGTCCGCCGCGCGCAGCCCGAGCACCAGGTCCTCGAAGCGCTGCTCCACCGGGGCCAGGTCGGTGCGGGCCAGCTCCTGGGGCAGGATGACGATCCGGAGCTCGGGGGTCAGGGCGGGATGGCGGCGGCAGGCGTCGATGAAGGAGTCCACGATCAGGGCGGCCAGCTGGCCCCGGTCCAGGTCGGTGATCCGGGCCAGCCCGGAGCCGATCAGCGGGACGGCGACCGGCTTGAACTGGCCGTGCACCGCCACCGAGGCCCACAGGTTCTCCAGGCTCAGCCGCAGGTCGGCGTGGTTGGACCGGGCCACCAGGTCGTTGCCCAGCCGCGAATAGGCCGTGGCGAACACCCGCCGGCCCTCGACCGGCACCATCACGGTCGTACCCACCGGATAACGGACCCGCCGGCCCAGCGGCTTGGTCCGTACGGTCTCGGTGCCCGCCGCCTTCACCGTGCGCAGCCCCGCCCGCAGCCGGTCGTCCAGCAGGCGCCGCCGCCCGGCGAACAGCCGGTCGACGAGCTGGCTCTGCAGGCTCTCCCGGCTGATCACCAGATCCTCGGCGGTCTCCGTGTCGAAGGTGTCGGCGAACCCGATCACCAGGTTGGCGTCCACCTGGTCGAACAAGTCACCGCGGACCAGCACCACATCCGCCCGCTGACCGGGCAACGGCACCCGGTGCCTGAGCAGTTCGGCACCGTGCCGGGCGCGCAGCTCCGCGCGCAGCGCGTCGAGGACACGCGCGGCCTCGACGTCGTCGGGATGCTCGTGGGTGATCAGTTCGGCGACCGGCAGGGCGAGTTCGGGCCGCCCCAGATCGGTCTGCACGCGGACCAGTTCACGACGGGCGGTGTCCAGGAGGGTGGTCAGGCGGCGTACGGAAGGCACCGCGAATCCCTCGCCGTCGACCTCGGCCAGCGGTCGGCCGCGCACCAGGGACAGCGCCTCGGCCAGCCGGTGCGCGGCGGTGGCCGGCGGTGCGAGCAGGGCCTCGCCGACGATCGCGGTGAACCGCGCGCTGTCCAGCTCCTCGGGCCGCAGCACCAGGCGGTAGGCGGTCTCCGGGCCCTGCACGGTGACCTGCTGCTCGGTACGCAGGATGTGCGTGCCCGCGCTGTCCTGGCCGGGGGCCAGCGCCCGCCGCAGCTCCAGGACCCGTTTCTGGACCTCGTTGCGGTTGCGCTGGTCCAGGTGGCGGGGCTCGTCCGCGAGGCCCCACACGTCGCGGCGCAGCTGCCGTACCGGCACCGCCTCGCCCTCGGCCGCCACCAGACGGACCAGCAGCCGCGTCGTCAGGGGTGTCAACCGGACCGGGACCCCGTCGACTTCGAGCTGGACCGGGCCCAGCACCTGCACCCGGATACGTGCTCTCCCACCGGCCATCCGCGTCGCCCCCCGGCGGTTCAGCATCACTCTGCGTCAGCCCCAGTGACTGAAAGATTATCATGATGCCTTGGGGAATCCATGAGTTCGGGTGATTCCGCCGGGCTGGACCCGATACGGCCACCCGACGCCTTCCGGCCACGTATCCTCCGTCCCCTCCGCCCCCTCCCGCGCGCCCTTCCCCGCCCGCGGCTGCCACGGGGCACCCGGCGCGTCCGGCAGGCCTTCGTGCGCGACACCATGGTGGCGTTCGGCGGGCTCTCCGCCGTCTCCCAGGTCGTGGGCCCCTTCGTGCCGCACAGCGCCTCCGGCGCGGTCGTCGGGCTGTCGGTGGGGGCCTGTCTGGGCTGGGGGCTGCTGCGCTCGCGTCCGGTGACCCGGGTGCGGCAGGTGTTCCGGCGGCCCGACATGACAGTGGTCGTCGAGACGGGCGACGTGTTCGACCAGCCGGCCCATCTGGTCGTCGGGTTCTGCGACACCTTCGACACCCTGTCGGCCGGCGGCCGGCTCATCAACGCCGGCAGCGTGCAGGCACAGCTGCTGGACCGCCGGTACGGCGGCGAGGTGCACCGGCTGGACGCGGAGCTGGCCGCGGCGCTCGCCCCGGCCGGGCCGGTCGCGCGGGAGGAGCGGGCGGACAAGCCGCTCGGCAAGCTGGACCGCTACCCGGTCGGCACGGTGGCCGTGCTGGGCACCCGGCCGCGGCTGGTGTTCGGCGTGGCCTACAGCCGGATCGGCAACGACTACGTGGCCTCCTCCGGCGTGGAGGACCTGTGGCGGGGCCTGGGCGGACTGTGGGACTCGCTGCGCGTGCACGCCCAACTGGAGCGGGTGGCCATGCCGTTGGTCGGCTCCGGGCTGGCACGGCTCGGCCACCTCGACCGGGACAGCCTGCTCCGGCTGATCCTGATGTCCTTCGTGGCCCGGTCCCGGGAGGGCGCGATCTGCCGTGAACTGCGTGTGGTCGTCCGGCCCGAGGACCTGGACGGCGTCGACATGCGCGAACTGGCCGCGTTCCTGGGCGCGTTGGCGTCGGGCCCGGAGCGGTAGCGCCCGCGCACACGTAAGGGGGCCGGAGGCCCACGGCCCCCGCCCCCTTCGTGCGGCGCCCGTCAGGCCAGTCGGCGGTAGGCCGCCAGGTTCTCGAAGTGCGAGGTGTCACGCCAGTCCGGCCGGGTGTCGTCGAGGTCGCACTCGGCACCCTTGAGCCGTTCGACGATCTTCGAGATGGCGGTCTCGGAGCCGTCGAAGCGGATCACGTTGCGGCCCCCGAGGTCCGCGGCCGGCCGCACCTGGCCGACTTCCACGATGATCGTCCGCTCCGGGTAGGCCATCAGCGCCATGCCGAGCTCGATCAGCACGTTCTGGCGGGGCTGGCCGGTCAACCGGGTCTCGTACGGGGGCTCGTTGTCGCCCAGCAGGTGCGGATGGAGCTTGGCGACGTCGTCCGGGGTGAGCAGCACGAGCGCCGCCTGCGCCTGGGACAGCGCCTTCTCGATGACCTCGCCGAGGAACGGCGCGGTCCCCCCGGTGGCCCGTACCAGCCGCTCCCACTCCAGCGGGCGCAGGTCGAGCCGGCGCAGCAGCCCGAACATCGCCGTGCGCACCTCCTCGTCGCGGCCGTGCACGACGAAGACGCTGCGCCCGCGGGCGTGCTCCGCGCGCGCCTGGGCCGCCCGCGCCGCGTCCTGCTCGTCCAGCTGCTCGGTGGACCGCTGGTCCTGCTGCGGGGTGTTGTGGACGTTGTACCCGAAGCCGCTGTTGCGGCCGCCGAAGACGTTCTGGTTGTTGTCGCCGAAGGTGTGGCCCTGGCTCATGGTCACTGCCCCGCCTTTCCGGAACCGCCGCCCGGCGGCTGGACGTTGTATCCGAAGTTGCTGTTCTCGCCGCCGAAGACGTTCTGGCTGTTGTCGCCCAGCAGGATGTTGGTCTGCGCGCGGTCGTGCTCGACGAGGTCCACGTCGTGCTCGTCGAGGAACGCGCGGATGTTCTGGAGCAGCCGGCGCTCGATGAGCTGCATGTACTTCACCGCGTCGGACTGCTGGAAGAAGTGGTGGAACGTCTCGCTGGTGGCCAGCTCCCTGACGCTCGCCAGCGCACCGCAGTTGAGTGAGCGGTTGACGTACCGGCCGAGCCGGAACTCGCTGGTGTCCTCCGTCCCGGTCGCCAGCAGCAGCGCGGCCGTGGCCCGCCGGGCCCTCCTGACCCGCCAGGGCCTGGTCCACCGGGCCGCCCACGCCGGCAGGAACCGCTCCGGGACCAGGAACAGCGGCCACATCCACAGCGCCACGTACCAGCGCACCAGGGCCGTCCACATGTCCCACGCCACCCGCACCGCCAGCCGCCGGTCGACGGCGGCGGGCAGCTGGTCCACGAGGTGGAAGTCCTCCACGAGCGGCCCGAGCACGTGGGTGTAGAACTCCGTGTGCAGGGTGTTGCCCTTGATGTCGAACCCCACGAAGATCGAGGTGACCAGCTCCTCGTTCCACGACCCGACGCGCACGCACAGGTACTCGCGGGCCGCGTCGTAGTCCTCCCGCCAGTGGATGGCGGGCAGGTTGTCCACGCTGGGCAGCTGCGACCAGCCGGCGTGCCTGGAGCGATCGTTGGTGCGGATCGCGGTGGTGTAGCGGCGCTGCTCGACGGTCAGCCCCTCGATCCGCTCGTCGGGGCGGGCCTCGTCGCGCAGGTCGGCACGGAGCCGGGCGGCGACCTGGCTGGTGATCTCGTGCACGGTGAACGGCACGACCCGCCTGCGCTCGACCGTGTCGAGGTCGGGCGGTGAACCGTCCGCGCTCTTGCGCGCCATGATCCGGGTCTTCGGGGCGCCGAGCAGCAACTGCGCGTTGGACCAGTCCCGCAGCGGCAGTCCCGCGCCGACGAAGGGCCGGTAGCCGCCGTAGAAGACCAGCCCGCTGCGGCCGGCCTGCTCGTGGTCGATCTTCCGGGCGAGTGCGTCGGTCAGCTTGGCGTGCGACGGGCAGGCGCCGTCGAAGCCGCCGTCCGGGCCGGTCTCCCGCACCCGGGTCATCAGGATGTGCAGGGTGGCGATCCGGCGCAGATAGGCCGCCGCCCACGGCACCCAGCACAGCAGGACGACCCCGAGGAACGGGTTGAGCACCCCGTTGCTCAGCAGCAGGAAGACCGCGAAGTCCACACCGGCCGCGACCCCCCACTGGATGCGGCGCAGCCGGCGCGCGGCGAGGGCGTGGGCGAGGACCGACACGGCGTCGTAGCCGTAGGAGGGCGCGACGACCCGGAAACGTCTGTGCAGCAGCTCCCGGATGACGGCGCGCCGGTAGCCGGGGTCGAGGTAGGTGCCGGCGGACAGCAGCCGGGTGGCCCTGGTCCGGGCGTACGCGCGCTGTCCCGGCGGCTCCGGTGCCGGGCCGGGCGGACGGGGATCGAGTACTTGTGTGGCCATGGTGGTTCAGCGCTCCGCTCGTGCGGGCGCACCCTGCGGGCACGCCCCGGTGGGTGTCAGCCGGTCTGGGTGGCCGTGCCGCTGGTGATCACGCCGTCCTCGACGGTGTAGGTGGCGTCGTACGACTGCGTCGTGCCGTCCGTCTGCAGGGCCTCGATGGTCACCTGCACCTCGGTGTCCGTCGCGGAGACGACGGCGATGGTGTCCTGCTGGGTGGTGGCGTAGCCCGAGACGAAGCTGTCGTAGTCGGAGTCCAGGTTCTTGCCGCCGAGGTTCCAGGCGGTCCGGTAGTCACGGGCGGAGATCGCCGCGAAGTAGGCGGTGACGACATCGCCCGGTCCGCCGCTCGCGCTCGCGTCCGGGGTGCCGGTGGCGGTGTCCGTCGGGTAGACGTAGTCGTCGGTGGCGGTCGCGGTCGGCTCGGGGGTGCCGGTGTCGCCGTACGGCCACGCGGACGCGGTCGCCGGGTCCGTGTAGTCCGGCTGGTCGGCCGTGTCACCGCTGTCCGAGCCCGTGGTGCCCGAGCCATAGAGGCCGGAGCCCGAAGACCCCGATCCCGTCGAACCGGACGACCCCGACGACCCGCCGGTCAGGACGCCGAACAGGGCCAGGAGCACGGCCAGCAGCAGGGGCGTGGCGATGACCGCGAGCCCCCAGGTGCGGGCGGGGCCGCTCGGCGGTATCAGCCCCGGGGCCTGGTAGGAGGGTGGAGCGCGGTGGGTGGACAGCGGGTCGGGACGCTCGGCGTGCGGCGTCAGCCCTGGGTCGGTCATGGGGTTCTCCAGCGGTCACGGCAGTGCACCGCGCCGCCTTCTCCCGCCGCTGGTTCGGGCGGTGAACGGCGGGACGCGGCAGGGCGGTTGACGCCTCCGATGCGACCAGCGCCGCCGCTTCCGTGGCCAGAACCGAGCTGCTTCCGATCCGCTTCCGGCCCCGCTCCAGTGCCCTTCCGGCCACCGGCTCCGCCGCCCGCGCCCCAGACATGGAAGAACTCCCCGCCCGCCGCCGCTCCCACACCGGATCCGGCCACCGGCCACCACACCGCACCGGACGCAGCCCGGGTGTTCTGCGCGGTCGGCGGGCGCCTTAACTGCGTTGCTGCTCCAGTGGAGTTGGTGTCTAGTGACCTCGCACATCACCATCGGAAAGGGAGGAAGAGAGTGATCAGACTCAGACGCCTGCTGGCGTCGATGACGGCCGCCGGAGTCGCGTGCGTACTGGGCGCGTTTCCCGGGTTCGCCGCGACGCGGAACCACGTGGCGACGCCGGACACCGCGTCGGCGATGACCGTTTCGGCACTGTCGTTCAGCACCAGGTCGGTCGATGCCACCTCGGGATCGGCCACCATCGAACTGGACTGGACGATGAACTCGTCCAGTCCGGATGCCTCCGGCTTCGGGGGCGACATCCACCTCCGCCGGATGAACCCGAAGACCGGCGCCTACATCGGCACCGAGCTCGCCGTCAATTTCGACTCCCAGGGTTCGCCGTCCGACGGCGTCACCATCAAGGACGGCGCCACCCCCGCCTCGGCCACGTACGCATGGACCATCGCCGTCCCGCAGTACGGGGCCACGACGAAGACGACCTGGGCGGTCTCGGAGCTCAAGGGCGGCGACGGCGCCGGCGACTCGCTCGACTGGACCGCGCCCCAACTGTCCGCGTTCCCGCGCAGCTTCACCGCCAGAACGACGGCTGACCAGGGCTACCCGAGCCTCGACCAGGTCGCCCTGGCGCAGGGTACGCAGGCCACCGTCTACGAAGCCCCCGGCCAGGGTGCCACCCTGCGCTACCAGCTCGACAGCCAGGAGAGCAAGTCCGGCGTGTACGGCGGAACGGTCGTGGTCACCGGTCCGGGCGGCCGTACGGCCCGTGGGTCGTTCGCCATCGGCTGGGACTGGAGCGAGGGCTACCAGGGCTGCGGCTACATCGACTGGCTGCAACGGCAGGTCCTCGACTGCGCCGTGCCCCTGTCGCTGCCCGCCGGTCTGCCGGAAGGCGACTGGAAGGTCACCGAGGTGGACCTGACCAGCAACGCCGGGGTCACCCATGCCTACACCGGGCTGTCCGAAGCCGCGGTGCACGTGACCTCCGACAGCGTGCTGTCGGCGAGCGGCTTCACGTTCACCCCGAGCCAGATCGACAGCTGGCACTCGCCGGTGCCGACCGCGCAGCTGTCCCTGCGGCCTTCCGGCGCCGTGGGCGGGATCACCTCCGTCCAGCTGACGAACTGGGGAAACAACGCCAACCAGTGCACCCAGCTGTCCACGACTCCGACGGTGCAGGCGGACGGCACCGTCACCGTGCCGGTGCGCGGGCTGCCGCGCCAGTTCAGCTGCCTGCTCACCGGTCTGATCATCACCGACGGCAACGGCGACCAGGCCGTGTACGGCTCGTCGCTGGGCGCCCCTGACATCGATGCCACCCTGAGCAACATCCCTGACACCGTGCTGCCCACGGTGGACGCGGTCACGATCGCCCCGGACACGGTCGCCGCCGACGACACCCAGACATGGATCAAGCTGACGATCGACGTGTCCGCCTCCACCGCCGGGGTGAACGGCCTCGACCTGTACCTGGTCGACGCCTCCGGGCAGACCCATTCGATCCAGTCCGGTGGTGTGTCCACCACCTTCTCGGGCCCGATCGAGGAGTACTTCACGCTGCCGCAGGGCACCGCACCCGGCTCGTACACCATCGGTTTCCGGCTCCAGGACCAGGGCTACAAGACCGTGAGCTACGGCCTGCCCGGCAGCGGCAGCCAGCCGATGCCCGGCGGACCGGTCACCCTCACGGTCACCGACCCGGCGGCCACCGGCTGACGGGCGGAACCACCTGACGAGATCGCGACCTCCACCCCCTTCCGACCCGTCGGCACGCCGAACTTCCGCCCCAAGCAGGCACGTCGGGACCGCGGCACGCCGGTGACCGGGCCGTCGTCGGCCGGCTGGGGCGCGAACCGCGAACGGAGTTCGACCGGCGGCCGCGGCCACCACGTGCGCGGCCGCGGACGGCCGGCCGTGTGGGCGGCGGCCACCCGGGCGCCGGCGCGTGCCGCCCGCGGGCACGCCGCCGGGCGCCGCGGCCCGGCGCGCTGACGCCGCGGCCCGGCGGGCTGACGTCGGCGACCCGGCGACCCGGCCCGCGGGCACGCCGCCGAGGGCCGCGGCCCGGCGCGCGGATGCCGGCGACCAGGAGGGCGGCGGCTGCCGACCGCGCCGCGAGCGGCTCCGGTGCGGCGGGGAGCGCGGCGACGGCGGACGGACGGTCGCGTGCTCCGCGACGACGTCCGTGCGCCGGCCGCGGCCGGCGGATGTATGACCCCGCGCGGTAGGGCCGGCCGGCCGTGGGGCAGCATCTGCTCAGTCGCCGCCTGCCTTGTGAGGGTTCATCATGCGTTCTGCCCGTCGTGCCGTGCCGCCTGTCCTGCTCGCCTGCCTGCTGCTGGCGGGCTGTTCCTCGCTCGGAACCCCGACGTCCACCACGACCGGGAGCCCGGCGGAGGGGGCGCCGCGATCGGCGGCGCCCACCTCCGGAAAGACGATCGCGGTGGGCGCGGGCCCGCAGCAGCACTACGCGGTCCAGCAGCAGCCGGCCGCGGGCAGCTGCCACTACCGCTACGAGCACGGGGAGCCGCTGGAGGACCCCACCTGCACACCGGGCGCGATATCCCCCGCGGTGACGCAGGCGAACCTGAAGTCGACGATATGCCGCAAGGGCGGCTACACCTCCGGCATACGCCCTTCCGCGTACGTGACGGGCAAGGAGAAGAGGCTCGACGCCACGTCGTACGGCTACACCGGCTCCATGTCGGACGCCGAGTACGACCACCTGATAAGCCTTCAGCTGGGCGGTGACCCCAACGACCCGCGCAACCTGTGGGTGGAGCCTGCCGACCCGGGCCACAAGAAGGGGGCCGGGGTGAACAACAAGAAGGACCCGGTGGAGACGAAGCTGCACACCGCGGTCTGCGCCGGCAAGGTCACTCTCGCCGCCGCCCAGCAGGCCATCGTCACCGACTGGACCACCGCCCTCACCCGCCTCGGCATCGACTGAGCGGATCGGCCGGAAACGGATCGGCCGGGCGAGCACGCCGGCCTGGTGGGCGGCACCGCCCGCCGACCGCCGCCGGCGGCACACCCGCCGGCGGCCGGAGCGCACGGCTACAGCGGTCAGGACGGCGGCTGGAGAACCGCGTCGATGACGTAGACGGTGGCGTTGGCGGCCTGGATGTTGCCGCAGACGATGTTCGCCTTGCCGTTGACCTTGAAGTCGGTGCCCGAGCCCGACGTGGTCAGTTTGCCGCCCTCCATCGTCGTGAAGGAGCCGTGGGAGAGCTCGTCCGGAGTGATCCGCTGCTCCACGACGTGGTACGTCAGCACCTTTTTCAACTGCCCCGGGTTGGCGAGGAGTGAGGCGAGCTGAGACACGGACGCCGTCTGGAAGGCCTGGTCGTCGGGGGCGAAGACGGTGATGTCGGGTCGCCCGTCGAGGGTGCCGTTCAGGTGTGCCCTGACCGCGGCGGAGACCAGGTGGCTGAGTTGTGGATACGCGGCCGCGGCCTCCACGACCTTGTCCCTGGCCGTGCCGGCCTTCTGGGAGAGCCCCGCACAGCCGGGACCGAAGGTGCCCGACGGGCTGGGAGACGCGTCCTGCGCGTGGTTCTGCGGCGCCGTACCCACCAACGCCAGGGGGACGGCGACCAGGGCTGCCGCCGTGGCCTTTGCTGTGCGCGTGCGCATGCGAGTGAACCTCATCGCGACCTTCCTCCCGTGGAGGCGTGAACACTGCAGAGGTCTGGACTGCGGAATTCTTCGTTTCCGGGGCGGGGCGGAGTGGGGCGGCCGACTGCGCCATGGCCTCGGGGCATCGTCACCCGGCCACTCAGCGAGCGTATCCAGCGGCAGCCGATGACCGCATCTCGAAGCCCGAACGCGGCGAACGCGTCCAACGCCAGGTTGCCGGTTGCCGGGTGGTGTGCGAGGTCGGAGACGGGCCGGGGACCGCGACCCGCCATACGGCGCCGCATGGCACCACCGCTGCGGACACCGCACCGCACCGGCGCCGTCGTCAGCCGGGCGGGACTCGGACGCGGCGGGCACCAACGTGTCCGTGGAGGTCACCGGCGGCTCCCTCGATTGTCGACCGAAAATGTGCCCACAGAATCGCTAGGCATATTGTTGACAATCTTGTAACGTGCGCCACGCCCCCGAGCCCGACGACGTGCCTGCCGCCGCGGCTACGACAAAGGAGTTGCCTCCATGCAGTGGTTCACCGCATCGAACAGTAGCTTTGCCCCGGTACGCCCCACGCGTGCCCGCCCCGGCCGCACCCTCGCACGCAAGCAACTGCTGAGCGGTATGGCCATCGCGGGATCCCTCGCACTGGCGGTCGCCGCGGTGCCCGCGTCGGCGGTCGCGGCCCCCGCAGCCCGCACCGCCGACGCCGAGGACGCGGCGCTGGCCTTCGATCCGGCCGACTACACGACGATCACGGTCACCGTCGACGGCGAGCCGATGAACGTCCGCTGGTACAAGGAGATCTGCTACGTCGCGCACCCCGTCGCCGCGGCTGCCCAGCAGCCCGGTCTCGGCGGCGGCGCCACCACCACGATCTCCAACACCGCGTGCGGCTACCAGAGCATGAACGTGTTCGTGCCCGAGAGCGCCTTCGACAACCAGCGGGCGCCCATCTACTTCGCGGTGAACAACGGTGGCTGGTGGGCCAGTTACATCAAGGCCAGCGTGACCAGCGGCGCCTCCTACGACAGTTCGACCAGCAATGTGGGTGCGGCCCTGAAGGCCGGCTACGTCTTCGCGGACATCGCCAACCGCAGCCGCGGCCTGGTCGGCGCCGACGGCTCGTCCCCCGGCAAGGCCCCGTCCGCGGTCGTCGACGCCAAGGCCGCCGTCCGCTACCTGCGCCTCAACGACGCCACGATGCCCGGCAGCGCCGAGCGGATCGTCGTCAACGGCACCAGCGGCGGCGGCGCGCTCTCCTCGATCCTCGGCGCCTCCGGCAACAGCCCCGCGTACGACCCCTACCTCGCCGAGATCGGCGCCGCCGGCATCGACTCCAAGGGCCGCAGCACCCTGCGCGACGACGTCTTCGCGGTCAACGCGTACTGCCCGATCACCGACCTCGGCGACGCGGACGTCGCCTACGAGTGGCTCTACAACATCCTCGGCACCCGCGACGAGACGGGCGAGAACGCCTCGGCCGACGCCGCCGCCGAGATCGCGGCCAAGTTCCCGGCCTACGAGAAGAGCCTCGGGCTGCGTAACCCCGACGGCACCAGGCTCACCGCCGCGACCATGCTGAAGACCATCAAGCAGGAGGTCATCCGCTCCGCGGAGACCTACATGAAGGCGGACTCCGCCCACACCATCCCGGCGCTCGGCGGGACCTTCGACATCACGTCCGGCTTCCCCGGTGGCGGCACGACCACGAAGTCGTACGTCAACGACTGGATCGACGTCGACAACGCCACCGACAAGGTGATCTCGCTCGACATGGACAAGTACCTCGCGTTCGTCGCCACCCAGGCCACCCTCAAGACGACGCCCGCCTTCGACGCCGTGGGCGTCTTCGGGAACACCACCAGCGGAACCGAGACCAACCTCTTCGGCCCGTCCACCCAGAAGTACATGAACTACACCGAGTACAGCTGGGACCACAACGACGTGGCCGGCGACGGCAGCGGCCTCGACGACACCGGCCTCACCTGGGACCAGTACCTGAAGAAGTCGACCACGACCGTCGACGACCAGCTCCGCCTGATCAACCCGATGGACTTCGTCGGCACGAACGCCGACACCGCGCCGAACTGGTACGTGCGCAACGGCACCCGTGACCGGGACACCTCGTTCATCATCTCGATCAACCTCGACCGGGCGCTCGCGGCGGACAAGGACGTCAAGGACGTCGACTACCAGATGGCCTGGAACCAGCCGCACGCCGGCAACTACGACGTGCCCGAGGCCATGGCCTGGATCGCGAAGGTGGTCGCCAGGGCGGGCGACCCCCTGGCCACCGGCCACCGGGGGCAGGGCCAGGGCAAGTGAAGTCAGCGGCGTAGGGCAGTAGGGAACGGTTCCGCGTTCGCCGGCGTCGTCTCTCTCCGGGGCAGGGCGGCTGTGCCCCGGAGAGAGGAGACCGGGTGCATACGAGCGGCTTCGCCAAGTGGACAAAGCGGTTCGAGGACGAGCGCGAGCGCAGGCGCGCCCAGGGCGATCCGGACTGGGAGCGGAACGCGACGCTGCATCCGGCGGTGTGGGCCGGCATCCAGCGTTTCCAGGTCGGCGAGAACGGTGACGGCGCCAACCTGGTTGGCAAAGCGGATGAGGCCGGCGACGCCGACTACGGGCAGGCGGTCCGGCTCTTCGTCGCCGAGGAGCAGAACCACGCCCGTCTCCTCGCCCGGCTGTTGGCCGCGGGAGGCGTACCGACGCTGACCGGCCACTGGAGCGACACCGTCTTCGTGCGGCTGCGGCGGCTCATGGGACTGCGCATGGAACTGCTGGTGCTGATGATCGCCGAAGTGGTGGCACTGCGCTATTACCGGGCCCTGCGCGACGGCACCGACGACTCGCTCACTTCGGACGTGGCGGCACGGATCCTCTCCGACGAGCAGCGCCACGTCCCGTTCCACTGCGAACGACTCCACGCCTCCCTGGCGGAGCTGCCCCGCGCGACGCGTCGCCCGGTGATGGTCCTGTGGCAGCTTCTTCTGCTGGTGGTCTCCCTCGTCGTCGCCGCCGACCACGGTCCGGCACTGCGCCGGCTCGACACCGGACGCCTGCGCTTCGTGGCCGACGTCGCGGCCTCGTCCGGAGCGGTGGTCTCCGCCGTGCTGTCACCGCGCCCCGACGCGTGGACGAGCGCGGACTGACCCCCGCCGGCCCGGTCGTCCTCCTGCTGGCCAGGGGCTTCCCACGCGAGGTCGATCTGCTGTCCGGGCGACAACGTGGGGACGCCGGTCGCCTGGATGTCGGCGGGGTGGCCGAAGCAGCCGCCAGGGTGTCGGGGGAGTCTGGACGGAATCTTCCGGCTTCCTCCGCGCTCACGCGCCGGGCGGGCGGAAGGCGACCTGCCGGCGGGCGGCCTCGTCGATCTCGTCGAGGGTGAGCAGGGGAGTGGCCCGGGTGCGGAGCGCGCCGCTGGCCTTGACGCTGAGGCTGACGGCGGCCATGGAGACCGCGTCGGGGAAGTCGAGGATGCACACGAAGTCGTCCTCCCCGAAGGCGAAGTACATCGCCTCGACCGTCCCCCCGAGGCCGGCGACGACGTGCTCGACGGCGGCACGCCGCCCGCTCGCGCCTTCCTTGAGCAGACCCTTCGTCCCCTCGGGCGTGTAGGTGGCCTGGATGAGGAACTTCGGCATGGGGCGCTCCCTGCCCGTGAGGTGTCCGGTCCGGTACGCACCATGGCCTTCCCGCCGTCACCCCGCAGGCCGATCACCGAACGGCCGGATTCACCCGTAAGGCGCATCGGCATGAGCATGCGAAGCATGACCACGCTGCCCGTGGAGCTGTCATTGCTGCTTCTCGCAGATCTCCGCCGGGAAGGGGGCCGCGACCTTGGCGACACCGGCGAGCACCTCCCCGTCCCGGTGGGTTAAACGGTGCCCCCGGCAGGATTCGGCCCGGGCAGTTCGCCGGAGCCGCGGGCCAGGTAGCGCGTGGTCAGCACGCGGTGGCGGGCGGGTCCGGGCTCGCCGTCGAGCCGGTCGAAGAGCAGGGCCGCGGCCTGACGGCCGATGGCCACGGGGTCCTGGGCGATCACCGAGATGCCGGGGTCGAGCAGGTCGGCGAAGGGCAGGTCGTCGAAGCCGATCAGTGCCACATCGTGCTGCAGACGGAGTTCCTGGAGGGCCTTGCGCGCGCCGACGGTCACCAGGTTCTGGGCGGAGACGAGCGCGGTGGGCGGCCGGGGAAGGGCGAGGAGTTCTCGGGTGGCCTCCTGTGCGGCCTCGACGCCGTGCACTCCGCGCCGTACCAACGCGGGGCGCAGGACGCATCCCGCCTCCGCCAGTCCCTCCACGAATCCGGCGTACCGCTCTTCGGCGGTCCAGATCGCGGGGAGGTCGCCGAGGAAGGCGATGTGCCGGTGTCCTGCCGCAGACAGCCTCTTCACCGCCGCGCGCACGCCCGCGCGGTTGTCCACCGTCACGGTGTCCACCTGCCGCACGGCCGTGGGACGGTCCACACACACCACAGGTGTACCTCCGTCACGGGCCGCGTCGAGATCCGTGTCGGTGAGGCCGGTGGGAACGACGATGAGGCCGTCGACCCGGCGCGCGGTGAAGGTTCTCACCAGGCCGCGTTCCCTGACCGGGTCCTCGTCGGTGGAACCGGCCAGGACCAGCACGCCACGCTCGGCGGCGGTGTCCTCCACCGCGCGGTGCAGGGCCGCGGAGAAGGGGTTGGCGGCGTCCTCCAGGATCAGCCCGAGGGTGTGGGTGCGGCGGTCGGCCCTGCGCAGGCTGCTGGCCGTCAGATCGTGCCGGTACCCGAGCAACTCGGCGGCCCGCGTCACCTTTTCCGCCAGGTCCGGAGTGACCCCCGGCTTGCCGTTGACGACCCGGGACACGGTGGCGATGCCGACCCCGGCCATGGTCGCGACGTCACGCATCGTCGCCGACCGCCGACCGGCGTCGTTCTCCGAGTCTGGCAACGTTTTCACCTCCGGCCAGCGGCATCCTGCAGCCGTAACTCATCTTCACATGTCCGCGAGTTGCTGCACAGAGTCTGGACTTGCCCGTACGGCGGTCGTACGTTGCGGCGAAACGTTTCCAGGCGCTGGCTGGAAGCTCTCGATGCCGCGCTCCCCTGACGGGTGGGTTCGCCTGTGGCCTTGGACGAGGCCGGGCGGACCCCTGCCCGCACCGCCTGTAAGGAGCACCATGTCCAGAACGACTCGTCCGCGCCGCCGACTGCTCACCGCGCTGGCAGCCCTGTCCGGGCTCGGCCTGCTTGTCGCGTCCCCGGCCTCGGCCGCCACGCTCTACCAGGAGACCTACCGGCCCCAGTTCCACTTCACCCCCGCCCAGAACTGGATGAACGACCCCAACGGCCTGATCTGGTACCAGGGTCAGTACCACCTGTTCTTCCAGTACAACCCGTCCGGCGACACCTGGGGCAACATGTCCTGGGGCCACGCGGTCAGCACCGACCTGGTGCACTGGAAGGAACTCCCGGTCGCCATCCCGCAGGACGACGACGAGATGGTGTTCTCCGGCAGCGTGGTGCTGGACAAGGACAACACCTCCGGCCTCGGAAGCACGCAGAACCCGCCGCTGGTCGCCGTCTACACCAGCCTGGTGAAGGCCACCGGCGTCCAGCGGCAGTCCCTGGCCTACAGCACCGACGGCGGCACCACCTGGACCAGGTATTCCGGCAACCCGGTCCTCGACCTCGGCTCGACCGGCTTCCGCGACCCGAAGGTGTTCTGGTACGCGCCCACCCACAGCTGGCTGATGGCCGTCGCCCTCTCCGACCAGCACAAGATCTCCTTCTACGGCTCCGCCGACCTCAAGCACTGGAACCACCTGAGCGACTTCGGCCCGGCCGGCGCGACCGGCGGGGTGTGGGAGTGCCCGGACCTGTTCCCGCTGCCGGTGGACGGCGACGCGAAGAAGACCAAGTGGGTGCTGGCGGTCAACCTCAACCCCGGTGCCATCGCCGGCGGCTCGGGCGCCCAGTACTTCGTCGGAGACTTCGACGGCACGAAGTTCACCGCCGACGACAGCGGGCCGTACACCGCCCCGAGCGGCACGGCCGTGCAGGACTTCGAGTCCGGCTCGTTCGGGGACTGGACGGCCTCCGGCGGCGCGTTCGGCGGCGCCCCGGCGACGGGGGCCGTGGACGGTCAGAGCGCGGTGACCGGCTTCGACGGCCAGGCCTTCGCCGACAGCTACCACGGCGGTGACGCCTCCACCGGCACACTGACCTCCCCCGCGTTCACCGTCACCGGCGACTACATCAACTTCAAGGTCGGCGGCGGCAACCACCCCTACCGGCCCGGCTCCGTCCTGGGCGACGAACCCACGCCGGCCGGCGAGACCCTCGCCGACTTCGAGGGCGGCACCTACTCCAGCCCCATCGGCGACTGGACCACCACCGGCGACGCGTTCGGCACCGGACCGGCCCAGGGCACCCTGCCCGACCAGCAGCAGGTCTCCGGCTACCTCGGCCATGGACTGGTCAACAGCTACCTGCACGGCGACGCCTCTACCGGCACCCTCACCTCACCGGCCTTCACGATCGACAAGAAGTACCTGGACTTCCTCATCGGCGGCGGCTACCACGGCGTCAGCTCCGGCGCCCCCACGGCCGTCGAGCTCGTCGTCGACGGCCAGGTGGTCCGCTCCGCCACCGGCGCCAACGCCGAGGCCCTGGACTGGGCCTCGTGGGACCTGTCCGACCTGCAGGGCAAGCAGGCCCAGATCAAGGTCGTGGACGCCGGCACCGGGGGCTGGGGCCACATCAACCTCGACCAGGTGGTCCTCTCCGACACCCAGGCCCAGCCGCGCTCCGCCGAGACCGGCGTCAACCTGCTCGTCGACGGCAAGATCGTGCAGAGCGCCACGGGGTCCGACTCCGAGAACCTCGACTGGGCCTCCTTCAACACCACCGCATACCAGGGCAAGAAGGTCCAGATCCAGATCGTCGACGCCAACACCGGCGGCTGGGGACACGTCCTCGCCGACGACTTCACCGTCGCCGACGAGCCCGCCCTGTCCGTCCTCCAGCGCGCCCACTGGCTCGACCACGGTCAGGACTTCTACGCCGCCAACACCTACAACGACGCTCCGGGCGGCCGGCGCGTCATGATCGCCTGGATGAACAACTGGAACTACGGGCAGGCCATCCCGACCAGCCCGTGGCGCAGCGCCGACACCTTCCCGCGGCAGCTCGCCCTGCAGACCGTCAACGGCAAGGCCCAGCTGGTCCAGCAGCCGGTCACGGAACTGAAGACACTCCGCGGGACCGCCACCGGCGTCCCCGCCACGACCGTCACCGACGGCACCGAGCCGCTCGGCGTGAGCGGCAGCACCCTGGAACTCCAGGCCGAGCTCACCGCGGGCACCGCGGAGCGCTTCGGTCTCGACGTCCGTACCGGCGGTGTCCAGCGCACCCGGATCGGCTACGACACCACCACCGGCGAGGTCTACCTGGACCGCACCGCCTCCGGCACGACCGACTTCGACCCGTCCTTCTCCAGTGCCGAGCGCGCCCCCCTGGCCCTGGACGGCAAGCCCCTGAGCCTGCACGTCCTCGTCGACGCGTCGTCGGTCGAGGTCTACGCCGAGAACGCCTCCGGTGAACAGGTCGTCCTCACCGACCAGGTGTTCCCCGATCCTTCCAGCACCGGCGTCGACGTCTTCGCCGACAACGGCACCGCGAAGCTCGGCCAACTGAAGGCGTGGCAACTGGCGTCCATCTGGAAGTGACCCCCCGGGAAGGCTCGCGTCCGACCCCGTCAGCTTCCGGTCGGCTGCATCGGCCGCGGCGCCGGACCGTCCGTGCCCCTACGGCGGTTGCCGTCGGGGAACGTCAGGTCCGTCACCTCCAGGGGCGCCCGGGCGGGCGACGCGGGGCGGGGCAGGGCGGTGGGCGGGTCGGCGCCCAGGCGTTCGCAGGTCAGCGCCGAGACGAGGATCGCGTCGTCCACGGCGATCCTCAGCACGCCCGGGTCGGCCGCGGCCAGCGTCCGCGGGCTGTGCAGTCCGTGGCGGGTCAGCGCGCCGAGCAGCCCCGCGGTGAACGCGTCGCCCGCGCCGACGGTGTCCACCACCGCGACCTTCCGTCCGGGACGGCTCAGGCTCCCCGCACCGGCGTGGAAGACATGGGCGCCGTCCGGGCCGTCGGTGACGACGAGGAGGAGTGCGCCGAGCTCCAGCCAGTGGGCGGCGATCTTCTCGATCGGCGTGCCGGGGTAGAGCCACTCGACGTCCTCGCGGCTGGCCTTGACGAGGTGGGCGGTGCCGACGCTCCGTTCGACCGCCTGCCTGCCGCGCTCCGGGTCGCCGAGGAGTGCGGGGCGGACGTTGGGGTCGTAGCTGATCAGCGTCGTGCCCCCGGCGCGCAGGCGCCGGGCCACGGAGTGGATGTGCCGGTCGGCCGGAGACGTCCAGGAGGCGACCGAACCGAAGTGCAGTACGGCCGTGTCCCGGGGGACGAGGGCTGTCTCCGTCTCGGTCCACTGCCAGTCCGCGGTGCCGTCCAGGTAGAAGTCGTAACTCGCCCGCCCTTCCGCGTCCATGGAGACCACGGCGAGCGTGGTGGGTTCGGCGGCCGCCGGTGCGCAGGTCAGGTCGACGCCCTCGGCGGCGGCATGCGCGCGCAGCAACCGGCCGAAGGTGTTGTCGGCCAGCCGTGCCATGAGCGCGGTGCGGTGGCCGAGCCGGGCGAGGCCGATGGCGACGTTGAACGGGCTGCCGCCGGGCCGGGCGCGGTAGTCGCCGGGGGTGTCGAGCTGCACCAGATCGATGAGGGCTTCGCCGATCACGGTCACGGCCGGGGGCTGAACTGCGGGTCGTACGGCTTCAGTCATGGCGGGGTCCTTCGGCTGGGATCTCGCCGGAGCCCCGCTCGATCAGGCGGGTCGGCACGGTGACGGTGCGGGTGGGCGACTCGTCGCCGTCCAGGCGGCGGAAGAGTATCTCCGCGGCGGTTCTGCCCACCTCCTCGACGTTCTGGGCGATGACGGAGATGCCCGGGTCGAGGATGTCGGCCAACGGGAAGTCGTCGAAGCCCACGTGGGCGACGGTGTCCTGCAGCCCGAGACCGCGCAGGGCCCGCAGGGCGCCTATGGTGACCAGGTTCTGGCTGGTGAACAGTGCCGTGGGCGGATCCGCCAGCTCCAGCAGCCCCTTGGTGGCGGCCACGGCGGCCTCCTCACTGGCCGGCACGTGCTCCACGATCTCGTCGTCGTACGTGAGGTGCGCGACCTCCAGCGCGTGCCGGTAGCCGTCGAAGCGCTGGGCGGCGGTCGGGATGGAGGCGCGGTCGCCGAGGTAGGCGATCCGGCGGTGACCGGCCTTGAGCAGGTGGTTGACGGCGGTGACGGCGCCCTGCCGGTTGTCGGAGACGACCGCGTCCGCGTCCAGGAGACCGGCCTCTCGGTCGACGAAGACCATGCGGGTGCCGGAGCGCTGTTCGCTGATCAGGTAGCTCTGGTCGCGTCCCGCCGGGACGATGACCAGCCCGTCCACCCGGCGGTCGACGAGCGCCTGGGCCAGCTCCCGTTCACGCGCCGGGTCCTCGTCCACACTGCCCACCAGCACCAGGACTCCGCGTTCCCGGGCCACGTTCTCCACGGTGCGGGTCAGGGCGGCCGAGAAGGGGTTCGCGGCGTCCTCGACGAGCATGCCGATGGTGGCGGTACGGCCGTCGCCGCGGCGCAGACTGCTCGCGGTGAGGTTGGGACGGTAGCCCAGTTGGTCGGCGGCCTCGCGGACCCTGGCGACGATCGCGGGATCGACGGTGGGGACGCCGTTGAACACGCGCGAGACCGTCTTGATGGCGACTCCGGCCAGCGCCGCGACCTCACGCATGGTGGGGCGGCTGCGGGTGGACCGGGGCGGTGCTTCGCCCTGAGTCATCGTTGTCTCCAACCGGATTCGCGTTACCTACTCGTTGCCGACGCATGTCTATCAGCGCCTTGACGCGCTCGTCCATACGGGCCCAGTATCTCGCCCAGTCAACGTTGTCTCAGCGTCGGCCAAGGGACGGATCCGAAAGGGATCGAGCCATGAACTTCTCCACCAGTCACCTGTCGAGCCGCTCCGGCCGGCGTACCCGGGCGGCGGCGATCGGCGTCACGGTCTGCCTCGGCGCGACGCTCGCGGCCTGCGGCTCCTCGAACGGAAGCTCCTCCTCGTCCGCCTCGGGTGGCGGTGGCAAGGTGGGTGTGTCGCTGATCCTGAAGACGCTCACCAACCCCTACTTCGTGAGCATGGAGAAGGACGCCAAGACCCAGGCCGCCAAGGACAACGTGAGTCTCACGGTGGCGGCGGGCACCACGGACGGCGACACCCAGACCCAGATCACCGCCATCGACAACGCCATATCGCGCGGCGACAAGGGCATCCTCATCACCACCAACGGTGACGCCGTGAACGCCGCCCTCGGCCGGGCCAAGCAGGCCGGCCTGTTCGTGATCGCCCTGGACACCGCGCCGAACCCGGCCAGCACCGCGGACATCACCTACGCCACCGACAACGAGCAGGCCGGCAAGCTCATCGGCCAGTACGCGGCGGCGGCCCTCGGCGGCAAGCCGGCCGTCATCGCCATGCTCGACCTGTTCAACAACCAGGTCGTCTCGGTCGACATCAACCGCGACCACGGCTTCCTGGAGGGCCTGGGCATCGACCCGGGCAGCAAGACCGAGAACGGCAAGGAAGCCAAGTCCGGCAAGTACACCGGCGGCAAGGGCGGCACGTACAAGGTCGTCTGTCACCAGCCCACGCAGGGCGCCATCGACGGCGGCCGCACCGCGATGGAGAACTGCCTGTCGGCCAACCCGGACATCAACGTCGTCTACGCGATCAACGAGCCCGCGGGTGAGGGCGCGTACAACGCGCTGAAGGCGGCCGGCAAGGAGAAGCAGGCCGCGATCTACGCGATCGACGGCAGCTGCTCCGGCCTGAAGAACGTCACCAGCGGTGAGTTCGCCGCCGACGCGGTGCAGTACCCGGGCAAGATGGCCGCCCTCGGCGTCACCTCGATCGCCAAGCTGGCCCGCGGCGGCAGCAAGCCCAGCGTGACCAACGGCAAGTCCTTCTACGACACCGGTACCGCCCTCGTCGCCGCCAAGGCCCTGGACGGCCTGACCGTGCAGTCCCCGTCGCAGGCCGCCTCCGCCTGCTGGGGCAGCTGACACCCCGTCGGGTGCGGCGCCGGAGACCGTCGTGACGGCACCGGCGTCGCACCCGTACTCCACGAGCCCATGAGCCCGTACCAGGGAAAACACCGGAAGGACCCCCTGTGACCACCCACGTGGACAAAGCCACACCGGCACCGGCGGAGGAGTTCCTCAACAGGCCCGCCACCCCCAGCCAGCGCATCCACTCGGTGCTGCACCGCCAGCCGGCCCTCAGCCCGGCGATCGTCCTGGTGCTCGCCGCCGTCGTGTTCTCCCTGGTGAACGAGCGTTTCTACGCGCTGCAGAACCTCTCGCTGGTCGCCCAGCAGGTGGCCGTCATCGGTTCGCTCGCCGTCGGCCAGACGGTCATCATCCTCACCGCCGGCATCGACCTGTCGATCGGCGCGGTGATGGTGCTCTCCTCACTGCTCATGTCGAAGCTCGTCGCGGACAACCACTGGCCCGGCGTGTTCGCCCTGCTGGCCGGAGCGGTCGTCGCGATAGCCGCCCAGGCCGTCAACGGCCTGCTGGTGACCAAGATCAAGCTGCCGCCGTTCATCGTCACCCTCGGCACCCTCAGCGTCTTCACCGCCATCACCCTCATCTACGCCAAGGGCCAGACCGTCGCCCTGCAGCCGGGCAACATCCTGCTGTGGAGCGGCCAGACCGTCTCCCTCGGACAGCTGAACCTCACGTACGGCGTCCTCCTCATGATCGCCCTGTACGCGGTGATCGGCTACGCCCTGCGCTACACCGCCTGGGGCCGCCACCTCTACGCCGTCGGCGACGACGTCGAGGCCGCCCGGCTGGCCGGCATCTCCGTCAATCGGGTACTGCTCAGCGCCTACATGGTGGGCGGTTTCGCCATCGCCGTGGGCGCCTGGATCCTGGTCGGCCGGGTCGGCGGCGGTGACCCCAACAGCGGTCTCAACGCCAACCTGCAGTCCATCACCGCCGTGGTGATCGGCGGCACCAGCCTGTTCGGCGGACGCGGGGTGGTCTTCGGGTCGCTGATCGGCGCGCTCATCGTCCAGGTCTTCGTCAACGGCCTCGCGCTGGCCGGCATCGACCCCAACTACCAAGTCCTCGCAGTCGGCATCCTGGTGATCGCGGCTGTCTCCGTCGACCAGTGGATCCGGAGTGTGAAGTCGTGACGACCGCCACCGCCCCCGTTCTCGAAGCCAAGGGCCTGGTCAAGCTCTTCGGCAGGGTCGTCGGCCTGAACAGCGTCGATCTCACCCTCAACCCCGGCGAGGTCCTCGCCGTCATCGGCGACAACGGCGCCGGCAAGTCCACCCTGATCAAGTGCCTGTCCGGTGCCCTCGTCCCCGACCAGGGCAGCATCCTGGTCGACGGCAAGGAGGTCCACTTCAAACGCCCCCAGGACGCCCGCGACGCCGGCATCGAGACCGTCTACCAGACCCTCGCCGTGGCCCCCGCCCTGGACATCGCCAGCAACCTCTTCCTCGCCCGCGAGATCCGCCGCAAGGGCGTCCTCGGCTCGGTGTTCCGCATGCTCGACACCGGCGAGATGAAGAAGCAGGCCGCCGACCACATCAAACGGCTCGGCATCGGCACCCTGCAGAACATCAACCAGGCCGTGGAGACCCTCTCCGGCGGCCAGCGCCAGTCCGTGGCCGTCGCCCGCACCGCGGCCTTCGGCGGCCGGGTGGTGATCCTCGACGAACCCACCGCCGCGCTCGGCGTCCGCGAGACCGGGCAGGTCCTGAAGCTCGTCCGCGACCTGCGCGACCAGGGTCTCGGTGTCATCCTCATCAGCCACAACATGCCGAACGTCTTCGAGGTCGCCGACCGCATCCACATCCAGCGCCTCGGCGCCTGCGCCGGCGTCATCACCCCCGAGTCGCACTCCATGGAGGACGCGGTGGCCATCATGACGGGCGCGAAGAAGCTCGCCCCCGGGGCGAGCTGAAGAGGACGGCACGGGAATGACCGCCGAGTACCGGATCACCGAGAGCCGCCTCGGCGGCGAACCCACCCTCGTCGTCTCCGCACCGGACGACTCGGCACGCGCCGTCCTCGCCCTGCGCGGTGCGACGCTGCTGAGCTGGCAGGTCGGCAGCGAAGCGACCGGCCACCCGAAGGAGTTGACGGACGGCTACCGCGACGAGAAGGAACTCCTGTCACAGGACGGCGTACGCGCCGGCCTGCTGGCCCCCTTCCCCAACCGCGTGGCCGACGCCCGCTACCACCACGACGGCCACGACCACGACCTGCTCCCGGGCGCCCACGGCGACCGGCTGATCTACCACGGCTTCGCCCGCGAGACCCCCTTCGAACTCGCCCACGCCACCACGGCACCCGACTCCGCCCGCCTGCTCCTGCGCACCACGAGCATCCGGCCGGGCACGCACCCCGGCTACCCCTTCGCCCTCGACCTCACGGCCGAATACACGCTCAGCGCCGACGAGTTGAGCATCACCATCGGCGCGACGAACGTGGGCGACACCACCGCCCCCTACGCGGCGGGCTGGCACCCCTACTTCACCCTGTCCCGTCCCATCGACGACCTGACCCTGCACATCCCCGCACACACCCTGATCCGCACCGACGCATCCCTCGTCCCGCTGCCCGGCGAGGACGCCCGGCTCCCCCTGGACCACCGCCCCACCATGGACTTCCGCACGCCACGACGGCTGGGCGACGCGGTCATCGACGCCTGCTACGCGGACCTCACCCCCGGCCCCGCCGGCCGGATCGAGACGGTCCTGACCGACCCGGCGACCGGCGAGGAACTGCGCGTCTGGCAGTACAACGGCTACATGCACGTCTTCACCGGCGACACCCTGGCCCGCGACCCCCGCGCCTCCATCGCCCTCGAACCCGTCGAGACGATGACCAACGCCTTCAACCGCCCGGAACACGCGGCCGCCCTCGCCCTCGAACCCGGCCGCACCCGCACCTTCGCCTTCGGCGTCAGGTACGCGTCCTCGGAAACCCCCACAGCCCACGAGGCCCCGTAGAAGCAAACCGGCGCTCCCGCCCTCGGCCGCAGAGCGCTCCGCATCATGGCGCACGCACGCGGCCCTGGTTCCGGGGACGCAACCGGAATGCGCGGCTCGGCGAGCGTCACTCGGTTCACTCACCGAGGTCAGGACCTGGTGGACGCACAGATCGGTGACGAGGTGGCCGGCGGAGCCGCTCGCCGGCCGGGTACCGAGGCGGAGCGCGTCGCACGCGCAGCTCAGAGGCCGCCGGTGTTGAGCAGCCGGTTGGGTGTGTCGGAGCGGACGCCGCGCAGGACACCGCGGGTGGCCGTGTGGTCGAGCCAGACGTGGACCTGGTGGGCCGTGGCGTGGGGGTGTGCCGACAGGTACAGCGCGATCACGCCGGTCGCGTGCGGCGCGGCCCAGGAGGTGGCGCCGTCGTTCTCCGTGGTCGTACCGCCGCCGGCGAGGGCGGCGGTCACCTTCTGGCCGGGCGCGTACAGGTCCACGCACCGCCCGTACCCCGATCCGTACGAGCCGCTGTCGCTCCATGGGCGGTCGCCGGGGGTGGAGGCCGCGACGACGATCGTGCCGGGGACACCGGCCGGGGAGTGCTTGCAGGCGTCGTCATGGAAGTTGCCGGCCGACACCACCGTCGGGATCCCCGCGTCGACCATCTGCCTCACGGCGGACTCCAGCGCCGCCGACCGGTGGCCGAGGTTGAGCGACATGTTCACCACCGCGGGCTTCTGCGCGTGCGCGGTGACCCACTTGACCGACTTCACCAGGGCCGCCTCGGCCGCTGCCGGGGAGCCGCCGCCCTCGCTCTCGCACAGGATGCCCTGGACCCGTACGAGCTCCGCCTGGGGCGCCACCCCGTACTTCGCCCCGCCGATGATGCCCGCGACGAACGTGCCGTGGCCGACACCCGCCTCGCTGAAGCAGTCACCGGAGTCCTTCGGGCCCACGAAGTCGGCGCCGAGACGGGCGCGTCCGCCGAACTCCTTGTGACCGACGTCCAACCCGGTGTCGATCACATAGACGTGCACGCCCTTGCCCGTGGCGGTGGTGGTGAACTTCCCGTTCAGAGGCCGCGACCGCTGGTCCAGAACATCCAGGTTCCACGGCACGTTCCGGGTGACGGGCGACGCCGCGGACTGCGCGACCGCGGCCGACGTCCCCACAGTGCCGGTGGATGTGGGCGCCGAGCCTGACGACGCCCCGTCCCCGGGGAGCGCCGCGGACTGCCTCGTCCCCTGCGCGGGGAGCGTCCTGCCACTGCCACCGGTGGCAGCGCCGGCTTCCCCGCCACAGGCCGAGGCCCCGAGCACCGTCGCCATGGCCACCACCACGAGACCGGCCTTCGTCACGTTCCGCGTCACAACGTCCCCCGCCGTCCTGCTGCGTACACAGTCAGCGCACAAGACGACCACAGGGGGCGGGCGGTTCCGGCGAAACGGACGGCGGCCGGTCACCACCGCCTCAACGCCCCTGCTCGGACTGCTGACCGTAATCGGTTCGATCCATTCGCCGTCCGCCTACGCGCCGGCCTTCGCCCTCGGCACCACCACCGCGGTCAGCCTGAACTGCTCCCGGTTCAATCTGGCCCGCATCCCGGGTCCCGCCCTGGCGGCCCTCTCCGCACCGACACGCTCACAAAGGTCGTCAACACGGATGTCTTCCTCAGAAGCCCCTGAACGGGCTGAGGCACACAAGATGGCCGGGGATGATCGTCTTGACGATCAGCACACGGCCGTCCACAAACCGGATGATCCGGACCGCCACGTGGCGGTGCACGAAGAAGCAGAACCGGTGGTGCCGGTCCAGAGGGAAGTGATCGTGGTTGCGGTCACCGAACCCGTGGCCCGGCCGGACGTCACCGGAGCCGAACCCGTTCCCTGGGCCGTGACCTACCCGCGCCCCGTCGTCGGATCCCGAAGCCGTTCCTGGCTGCGGCATGGTGCCGGTGGTGGGCGGAGCCGGGCCGGGTTGCGGATCCGCCATGGCGGGCGCCGCCCCGGAGAAGGCCACCCCGGCCACCAGGAGGGGCGCGATCGCAGTTGTTGAGAGACGCATGGTACGTGACCTCCTAGCTACTTTGCCCCGTATGTTCTCTATGTGTACGTATCTGGCGCCCCCGGAGATTGCGAGGTGGCGGACGCGTCCTGCCGGTGCGGCGTCCCGAGTCCTCGGCCACCGGAACCAGGCCGGCGGCGGAGGCCCGGGTTGCCACCGGCCCCCGCGTCATCCGGCTGCACGACGCCCGCCACGGCGACGGGGGTCGCGCCCCGCGTCGTGACGGAGAACCTGGGCCACTCCCGGATCAGCATCACCATGGACGTGTCCACGCACGTCGTGCAGGACACCCGGCGTGACGCCATGAGCCACATGGACCGGCTCCTCAGGAGCAAGCGCCCCGGTCGCCGTTGACCGTGCCGAGAGCGTCCGCCTGGCCCCCCGGCAGAAGCGCCCGGTCCAGCCAGGAACCGGGCGGGCCGGCGGTCCGTTCCTCTGCCGTCCTGCCGGTCACTCGGTGTCCGAGGACAAGAAGACCGAGTGACCTCCGATGAACGCAACCGGACGGGCCGGCTCGCGGACCTGGTCCGGGTCCGGGCAGGTTCCTGGCGGATGTTCGACGGCGACCTCACCACCGCCACCACCTCGGGGAACGGCTGGGTGACCGTCAGCCCGACCGACGGGTCCTCGCTGACACTCGACGCGGTGCCGGCGGCGGCCAGACGTGGAAAACCCTCGTGGCGATCAGCAACATGACCAGCGACCAGGACTGGTACACCTTCAAACTGCCCGGACATACGACGACCCCGTCACTCCGGATCTACGACGGCCACGGCGGCTTCACCAACCTCGCGGAGGTCCGGCTGCTGGCACTTCGGTAACGCGACGACGAAGAGGAAGCGGAAGAGGAAGAAGAAGGGGCATGCGATGGGTCACGTGCTCCCGGCGAACCGGGGGCACGTGACGTGAGCCGGTCTCGTCCGTCGTGAGGTTGACCATGACAGACCGGGCGGAGCGGCTCCGCCGTCAGCGGTTGCTCGTGGTGCCGATGTCGACGATGTGGTTGTACCGCTCCACCAGCACGAAAAGCTTGATCTTCTGCGTCGTCTCCCCGCTGCCGAAGGTCAGGGTGACGATGACCTCATGGCCGTTGCCCACGGCGCCGTTGTCGGTCACCGTCCACTTCCGCGGGACGTTTTGGGCACGCAGGACACCGTCCGCCCCGTGCTTCTTCTCCCAGGCCGCCAGTCGCTTGGCGAAGTCGGGTGTCAGGTAGTGCTTGCGGAGCACCGTTTCCAGCTTGGCGTCCGGGTCGTAGTCGCCGATCGCGTCGATGTACGCGCCGTAGAAGTCGGCGACCCGGGTCACCACTTGGCCGCTCGTGCCGCTGACCGACCGCGGTGCGGCGGTGGACGACCTTGCGGGGGCATGGACGGACGCCTGAGCCGACACCTGTGTCGACACACCGAGTCCGACAGCCAGGACGAGGCCGGCGGCGACGGCCGCGCGGCGGCCCGGCCGACGGTGTGCGGGGGACTTCCTGTTCATGTGCATCTTCCTTTTCTGGTCCATATGTGGTTGCTCCCGGCCCGGTGTCTTCGTGCCGGGGCCGTCGTGTGGCTCTCGCCTTTTCGGGTCGGCGGGCGCCGCCCCAGAGTCATGAACATCTGCTGCCGCGCGGCCCCGTTCCGCTCCCTGCGCCGCGGCTCGGGGCGCGATCGGTGACACCAAGTCCTGCTGAATCGCGCCGAATGACCCCGTCAGTGGCCGATTGGCCGCCCTCCCCACCCCCGTGGCGGAGGGCGGCCCCGGTCATGCGGTCAGCGGAGCTTGTCCACGGCCCGTGACGGCCGTCTTCCTGAAGGCCTTCACCGGCGGCGCATGCCCGAAGTCGCCAGACGGGTGTCGAAGACGCCCCAGGGGACCACCGTGTGCGGGCCGTAGCCGTGCCCGCCCTCCTCGAACAGGCAGCGTGCCGTAGTCCTTCAGCGTGGCCTCGGTCTCCGGGGCCGCCTTGTCGATGCGTGCGCACAGGACTTGACGTCTTTGCTCAGCCGCGAGAAGCGCCCCCGCCACGAGGAAGCGACGCCTTGGCCGCGACGTTGTGCAGCGAGTGCGAGGAGCGGGCCTGCTCGGGTGCGCTTGGGCATGGGTGTCCCCCGTGGATGAGTGCATGAGTGTCATTTGTCGCCCACCGCCGGCTGGTCGGTCCGGTCCTGGTCGGTGCGACACCAAGAGCATCAGCCGTCACGGCGGCGCGGCGCAACGCCGGACGCCCGTCCGGCTACGGTGGAACCATCCCAGCCCATCTGACGTGCAGGTGTATGGACCGCCTGGGATACGGGGACACGTGGGGGGACGGGGGAACGGTGTCGAACGGGGACGACGTCGAGCAGTTCGCGGCGCTGCTGCGCCGGCTGAAGGACCGCACGGGCCGGAGCTACGGCTCCCTGGCCCGCCGTCTCACCATGAACACCTCCACGCTGCACCGCTACTGCGCGGGCGAGGCGGTCCCGCAGGACTACGCCCCGGTGGAGCGCCTGGCCGCCTTCTGCGGGGCGACACCGGAGGAACGCCTAGATCTGCACCGCCTGTGGCTGCTCGCGGTGACGGCACGACAGCGGTCGAGGGCGGGTGAGGAGGCAGCGGAGCCGACAGGGACCGAAGGGGCACTGGAGCCGACAGGGGACGCGCGGGCTTCGGGTCCGGACAGCCGGACGGCGGGGCGTGCGGGTGGCAGCGCGCGCAGTGCGGGTGACGGCGCCGACGGCATCGGTGGTGACGGGAGCGGCACGAGCGGTTCACCTCCGCGACTCGATGCGGGCGCACCCGACGCTCCCGGACCGGCCAGTCGCGAGTCGACGGCCAAGGGGGATGCGGTCCGCTCAACTGGACGGCCCTGGTACCGCCGTCGCCGCACCGTCGTCGGCACAGCCACGGCGACCGTACTGCTGGTGACGCTGGGCAGTATGTCGGCGCTGTCGGCCGACCGGTCTCACGACAACTCCGCCAAGGCCCCCGGTCAGTCCCGTACGACAGGAACCGGTACGTCACACCACCCCTCGGCCACTGCGGCCGGCCCCTCCCGCGGCCGTTCTTCGGCCTCGCCCTCCACAGGAGTACGGGCTTCAGGGAGCCCCGAGTCGAAGGGCGGATCGTCGGCGGAGACGAAGAGCGACGCCCTCGTGCCGCTCGCCTGGACCGCCGACTCGCAGATCTGGGACGGAGGTTGCGGGCACGACTACGTCATCGAGAAGGAGCCGGCCCAGGTGCCCCCGCCGCCGGCACAGCAGGACGCCGGAGTGTGGGCAGCGACGCAGCAGGCGGTACCTGGGCGGCAGACGATGGTGCAGATCTCGGTGCAGGGGAAGTCGTCCACGGCCGTGGTCCTCACGGCCCTCCGGGTCCGTGTCGTCAGCCGCGGCACCCCGGTCACCGGCAACGCGTACGCCATGGGCCAGGGCTGCGGCAGTGATCTGCCGCCCCGCAACTTCTCCGTGAACCTGGACGTCGACCGCCCGATCGCCCACGCGCGCCCCGGCAACGACAGCGGAAAGACCGTCCCCGCAGTGCAGTTCCCCTACCGCGTCTCCGCCGAGGACCCGGAGGTGCTGCAGCTCACCGCGACGACCGAGGCCTACGACTGCAACTGGTACCTGGAACTCGACTGGTCGTCCCAGGGCCGCACCGGCACGGTCCGCATCGACGACCACGGCCACCCGTTCCGCACCAGCAGCATCAAGGGCCTGCCCCACTACTGGTACGGCACGAACGACCACGGTGTGCGGCAGTGGGTACCCACCGACTCGTGAGGGAACGCGGGAGCTGCTCGGGCCACGGTCGAGCTGTCGGGGCCGGTTGCTGCCGCTTCGGCCAGGAACGCCCGTGCCGTCGTCGCGGGGTGATCCGCCGTGCAGGCGGATCACCGCCCCGGCGATTCCTCGCCGAAGGCAGCCCCAGGGGCATCACGGCGGCCCGATGGTCGAGACGCAAGACGGACCAGGAACGCGTGCTGCTCGCGGAAACTCCGGTGAGGGCCTCGGCCGGCTCGGGGATCTCGTCACGGAGTTTTCGCTCGGCCGGGGGCCCGGCCCGACCAGCACGGCAGGCGGGGAACCTCACGCCGAGGGGAGCGCGGATGCGTACATGACTGAATCTGCAACTGGATCTACACAGCGAAGGCGCAATTGCCGCACAGGCGAGTTCGGTTGATGCGGAGTTGTCCGGGTCGGAGCAGACGTGACAACAGCTGCCTGTTTCAATGCGCAGCACTACATGTAGAGAGGCTGCCCTCAATTCGTGTGCATCCCTGCACGGATGAGTGGCCGACCGTTTCAACTGCCCTGCTGGGAGCAACGACCGACTGGATGCCGGGCATGCTCCGTGATTTGATCCTTCGCGCCGCAGGGATCGCGCCAAGGCGTCCGGAAAGAGATGGCGCGGGCTGCGGTCGCGGCCGACCATCTGTCCCCAGCCTGGCCGCTCCCCCTTGTGGAACATCCATACGAAGGGCAGTTTCATGATGAACTCCGCTCCCCAGGTTCAGACCCTTGAAATCTCCGACGCCGAGCTCGACACCGTCTCCGGTGGCCTGAGCCCGCAGGCCGGTATCACCGCCGGCCCCACGGCGATCAGCAGCTCGGGCCTCGTGGCTCAGTTCGGCACGGTCAAGGACGAGGTCCTGGACACCGTCGGCCAGTACCACCAGGTGGGATTCACCGTCTCCTTCTGATCGCCGGATCGCGGGACTCCCTCGTCGGGTGATCGCTGATGGCTTGGCCGACAGCCTGACCGTTGATCGGTAACCACAGCGGGCCCGTAGCTTCTTCAGGCGGCTGTGGAAAGCGGAAAGCGTTGTGGCGGCTCTGGTCGAGGTCCGGCGGAAGGCCGAGTCGAGAGATGAGCTGTGACTCCATGGCTCACGGTTCCAACTGCTCGACCAGGCACACTCGCGTGTTGTCCGCCAGTCATCGGTCCAGGGCGGCTTCGCCGGCCTGGCCGAAGGTCCTCAACCTACCGCTGCCACACGCCACCGCGTCTCGGCGAGATGATCTGGAAGGGCGGGGAAGAGGCTCCCGCCCAGGAGACGTGGCATCCGCGTGGCATCAGTGACACGCGTGTGGCACGCCCCCGAACACGACGCAGGGCCGGCTCAGGAGGAAACCCTCCCGAGCTGGCCCTTCTCTCTGTGCCCCCGGCAGGATTCGAACCTGCGACACCCGCTTTAGGAGTTCGACCAGGCCTTAGGTGAGGTGGCTGTACACCTCAGGGTGCCTGTCGCGCGTGGCCGTCGAAGACTGCTGGCGGCTGCCCACGTTGATGTCAGCCATGGACGTCACCGTGGAGGTCTGTCCGGCTTCACCTTGTATGTCACTCGGCTGGTCAAGAAGAAGGCCCTGGACGGACGATCACCGCTGCTAACGTCCCCTCGTGCCCTCGGAGATACAGCGCCTGGTCGATGAACTCGTCACACAGATGAAGTCCGGCTCCGCTCCTGCCTACCGAACCGCGATGAAGCGGCTTGCGGATACTGCTCGGGCAGGAGGCCCCGAGAGCCTGACGGCCGCAGTAGAAGCGCTCGCGCCATTGCTGCCTGGTCTGAGTGGGGACTTCGCCATGACGGCGGTTCTGGCGGGCGCCTGCGTCGAGTGGGGTGCGTCCCCCATGGCTCTCGTCGACGTGCTGCCGCAGCGCGCTTCGGAAGCCATGATGCTCAACAAGGTAGTGCCTGAGTTCTGGGACAAAGCAGCACGCGGCCGCTCGCTGCCCGAACCGGTGAGCGCCAGCACCCACCAACTGGTGCGGACGCTGAACGGACTGGCCCGCTGGCGCCGGGGCGTCGACAAGAACACCATGACCCGGATCGCCATGTCCTGGTTCGACATGGAGCACTGGCTCAAAGCTCTGATCACCGTCATGGCGGACGCAGGTTTCCGCGCGGCCGTTACCGGCGACGTCAAAGCCGAGTTGCGTGAACACGCCGCCGCGGTCGCTCACCGGTCCCAGCGAGCTGCTTGGGTCGGCGCGCTGGCTGCTGTCCTTGACGACGAGCCGCTGATCGTCATCGACCCTCGCACACATCGGGGATACGCCCTCACGATGAGTGGCGTCGGGGACAACGGTCAGTTGCACATCCTCCTGGCGGATCGCCTCGTCGGGGATCCCGGACAAGGCCTGGTCGCTGGGGATCGCCCCGCACGGTCCTGGGTCGAGGCGGCCACCAGCGGCGAACCCCGCCTCGGCCCCGACGCCCCCGCGATCCGCTGCTTCCGCCTCTTCGACGGCCAAGGGGCCTACATCGGCCCGGAGGGTGTGCCTGCCGACATAGGATCCCTCGACGGCACCCGCGTTCTCGTACTGCACCCGCCGAACGGCAACTACGCCCTGGGCGTGGGTCGAGTTTTCGAGCACATGACGCCGGCCTTCTGCCTCGACCGGATTCTCGAACCGATCGAGACACAGCGCTGGCTCGCCCAGCTGGCTCCCGCCGTTGAGAACGACCTGATAGCCCACTAGAGACCGCCGCACCCCCTGGTCCCGCACATACTTTGCGTGCGTCTGGCACGACCTCTTCGTCCCGAAGCGACTTCGGTGGGGGTACTGCCTTGGGCCGGTGCGGCCTTCACCTGCGTGGATTGTCGCCGCCGTTCGCGTCCGTTCGCCGGTGTTCGTCGGCGTTGTCACGCAGTCAGACACTCACCGCTGCGGTATCTCAGTTACCTGCTCCGCGACTTGGCCAGGGGTGTCCATCCGGAGATCGATCCGCAGGTCGGCCCGCTCGGACGAAGTCGCCATATTCGTCCTGGACCCGGTTCTCGTTGACCCACCTCCCCCGCACTGCGTCCGTGGCCTCCTCGGCAGCGCCCAGTGCGGTAGATGGGTCTTCGGCCGTGGCAACGAGTCGGCCGAACTCCTCGTCGGCGTCCTCGGCGTTGAGCGGTGGGAACTCGACCAGGTCGAAGAACATCTCATGGCCGATGTCCTCGACGGTATGGACGTAGACCTCATACGCCGCCTTCGTCGGGCGGACCTCGACGTACCCGACTCCGAGCCGACCCGGAGCGCCGACCGGACCGAGGGACTGTTCCACCGGCCGCCCTCGCTTCAGGGCCCCGATGATGAAGGTCTCTGTCAGGCAGCGCACCCTGCAACCCTACTCAGCGCGTCCGGCCCGCGATGCCGACCTCAGCTTGGGAAGCTGCGAGTATTTGGGGCCGCTCCGGAGGACTGACCTGCACGAATGGCGAAGGTGCGGCCTCCTGGGACTCGGCCACATCCACCGTGGTTCCCCGCTGTTCCCCGCTCGATCTGGTGCGCTTGCGGTGCGGCGGCGGGAGTCAAGGTCTGTGGCCCGCAGGCAAGGTAGGTACCTGGCACAGACCTTGACGGGACTTCCTCCTAGTCGAACTCACCCGCCTGTACGCCCTGGATGAAGGTACGCCACTCTTCCTCGGTGAAGTGAAGTGCCGGACCGTCAGGGTTCTTGGAGCTGCGAACCACCGCTCCCTGTGCCTGCCGGTCGATCTCTACACAGCCCGATCCGTTCGACTGGCAGAAGGAGGAGCGCCTGAATCCCAGCGGCCCCGGTTCTTGAGCGTTCATCCTGGTCATCCTCTCCCTGTGTGCTCTCTCACGGCGTTCCTGTTGAAAGTAGTGCAAGACACGGGTCGTGACCACGAGATCTAGGTCGCCATACATGCCGAATGCGCCTAACGGTGGAGACACTGCCGGACATGTGTCGGACTCTATGGAGGCAAGCGAGTGCAGCTCAGGATCACCTCTCTTGTTCCTGTGGGGACGTTTAATGCCTTTCGCTGGCCTGGCTGGTTGCCTCCAGCCCTTCTGGGTGCTGTCGTCGGAGGAGTTGAGTACACCCTGGGTGGCGAACCTCCCGGGCGAGCGCTAGCGGACGCCTGGACCGTACTGGCTACCGGCACGCTTGCAACCGACGCCCTTGCTGGCGTGGCGATGTCCGCAAACCGGCGTCGACTGCTGCTGACGTCTTTGGGGGCGGCCACTGCGGCGGGGCTCTATCTGGCTCCTGGGTTCGGTCGTTACGGCTGGGACTGGATGTACCTCAGTGGAATTCTTACATTTCTAATCGGGATAGAACTGAGCGAGCCATTAGGTGAAGCGCTCAACGACACCCTGCGGGGCCTCGTAAACGACGGGTCGCTCCGGATCAACAATCGTGAGCTGCGTAAACTGCGCCGAGCTATTCGGCGTAGATGCCGCCGCAACCAGAAGATAGCGGGCCCAGTCATCGGTGGGGCGCTGGGGCTGAGCTGGTTCTTGTTCATCATCACCAGCCCCTCCAACGACGTGCTTCAAGTACTGGCGCACGGCTCTGTTGCACCGGTTTTTCAGTCACTGGCCGGAGTCGTCGCTGGTCAACGACTTGGGCGCCTCGTTGCCTACGGGACCGTATGGCAGTTGTTACCCCGCCGTTCCAACGTGCTTGACCTGATGCCTGATCATCCAGATGGCGCGGCCGGCTTACGCCCTATCGGCAGGTTTTACTTCCGGCTGTCGCTCATCGTCGGCTTACCTGCCGTTTACCTCGCTGTCTGGTGGTTGCTCATTCCGTTGCTTCCTGCCGACTATGGCGGGTGGCGAGTTCCCTACTTAGGCTTGCTGCCCATTGCCATCGGCTTCGAGGTGTTCGCTTTCGTATTGCCGATGCGTGGGGTGCATCAGCTGATGCAACAGCAATCGGGACGCTGGAGCACGCAGGCAGCCCGAATCATGCCTCAAATCAGGTCAGCTCAGAACGCGCTCATCGCTGCTACAAGTGGACATGATGACTTAACGAATCGCCTCAAAGTCCTCATGAACCGCTACAACACTTTGAGTCACGCCCCGACATGGCCTATCGATCCTGCCCTTCGACGCTGGTTCACCCTCAACAATACGGCACTGTTCATTCCTTTTCTCAGCTACATCGGCGGCAGCCCGGCCTTTTGGGCGCAGGTCGCGACGCTTATCGGCGGCCTCAAGCATTGAATTATCCTTAAGGGAAAAATTCTCACTCCGCGCGGTCCGTAGGAGGCCGTCGAGGTCGGTGTAGCGATTTTGGCCTGGAGTTTCAATGACCGAGTCAAGTTGCTGAGGTGCTGTCCGTGGGTGCGGGCGGCGCCCGTTCTCGGGGCGTCTGTGCCTCAGGCGACGAACGTCAGCCACGACGGCGGGCGTACCGAACGATCAGGCGCGCGTGTGTCTCGCTGTACCCCCTCCGGTCTTAGCGACGCTGTCGTGGCTTGTCGTCGGCCAGAGCAAGCTGCGACGCCGGCCGCGATGACAGCTTCGGAGCCCTCCGCCTGCCCGATTCGGGCCTCCTCGCCGGGCCGGGCGCACCATCGTCGCGCGTATGAAGGTCCGTCAGAATGTTCGCGCGGTCCTGTTGGATGACGGTCAACTGGTTTTTCTGCGCCGAGGATGGCCGGGGGGCTTGCCTACTAGCCGTAACAGCCAAGGAATCGCACCGAGTTCTGCGCTCGGCTCTGTCCTCCGCCTGCCGCGAGGAACTCATCACGCGCAACGTCGCCAAGCTCGTCGAGCCGCCCCGCACGGACACATCCGAACTGCACCCCTGGACCCTGGACGAGACGCTCGACTTCCTCGCCGCCTCCCGCAAGGACCCGCTCTACGCTGCCTTCGTCCTCGCCATCGCCATGGGCCTGCGTCGGGGTGAGATCGTCGGCCTCCGCTGGGCGAGTGCGTGCCGGTCTCACCGGCGGCCGAGATCGTCGACACTTCGTCGGGGCTCGGCATCTCCTGCTCTCTCGGAGCAACGACGACGAAGTCGTTCCAGGTGCTGGGGCAAGGGGGCATCCCAGCAAGTGGAGTATCCGCCGTGTCCCTCAACGTGGTTGCCGTGAACCCGACTTCGACGTCGAGCTACATGGAGTTGTGGCCGGACGGCTCCTCACGGCCCAGTCCGGGATCAGTGATCAACTTCCACATCGACAGAAAATCAGCAACACCGTGCTCGTGGCGCCCGGGTCCGATGGGAAAGTCGACGTCTACAACTCGTCCGGGACTGTCGACGTGGTCGTGGATGTCAGCGGCTACTTCACCTCGTCCTCCGGGGCAGCACCTGGCGGCTACGTCACCGTGACGCAGACCCGTCTGGTCGACACCCGGGACGGAACGGGTGCCGCAGAGGCGCAACTTGCTCCGGGCGGCAGCATCAATGTGCAGATGGACGGCGTGGATGGAATCGCCGACGCCTCAGCGGTCTTCGTGAACCTCACGGTGCCCTCGCCGGCGGCCGCCGGCTCTCTGTACGCGTACGCCACCGGGGGATCTGCCGGTCAGCCCGCTCTGGACTACGTAGACGCCACCACGGCGAGCGCGGCGACCGTCGCCGTGGGCTCGGGAGGGCAGATCACGGTCAAGAACGGGTCGAGTACCCAGTCCATCGATGTCGTTATCGACATCTACGGGTACTTCAGTCCCGGTGTGACTCAGGGCGGTGGCTTCACCCCGGTCCAGGCGCGGCTGCTCGACACCCGCACCACCACCTCCATCCCGGCACACGGCACGGTGGCCGTGGCGGTGGGCGGCACCAACGGCCTGCCCGTCTATGGCATCGGTGGTGTCGTCCTCAACCTGACAACCACTGACCAGCAGGCGGCCGGCTATCTACGTGCCTGGCCCACCGGACAGCCCGCTCCAGACACGTCGGTAGGCAACTTCCAGCCGGGCTCGTCGCGAGCCGATCTCGCCATCCTCCAGCCTGGAACCTCGGGCAAGATCAATGTGTACAACAGCAGTTCGGGCACGGTCGATCTGGAGGGCTGGTTCTCGGCGATCGAACCGTCCATCCCGACGGACCTGGCGACGACCGGAACGGATACCACGACCCCGATGGTGTCGGGAGTGGTCTACGGTCCGACCGGCGACTCGGTGACCGGCGAGATCTTCGTCCAGGACGCGTCCGGCAACCCGGTCGGCGAAACGCCGACCGCGATCGGGACCGTGCCGACCGGTGAGCGGGTCACCTACATGATTCCCGAGGGAACACTGACAGCCGGCCAGACCTACAGCTGGTACATGCTCGCCTGCTACGCCTCTCTCTGCTCCGCGCCCAGTTCCACCCAGAACTTCACCTTCACGGGGCCCTCCTCCGACTCGGGCTCAGGCTCCGTGCCGGCCAACGCCGTCACCGCCACGCTCCCTGCCTCGGGCATCACCAGCGAGGACGCCATCACCGACGCGACCGGCTGCTCCGGGGCCGCCTGCGCTGTGAACACCGCTACGACCACCTTGAAGGTCGGCGGCGACGGGACCAACCACTGGGCGTCGGCGATCAAGGCGGATCTCTCCGCCATTCCGGCGGGTTCCACCGTCTACAGCGCCACCCTGTCCCTCACGCAACAGGGCTGCCTCGGCGGATGCACCAGCGACACCCTTGATGTCGAGCAGGCGGACGGCGACGTGACCGCGCAGACGACGGGGGCCGGACTACTGGCCCAGGAGGACACATCCGGTCCCATCGCCTCGGGAACGGAGGCCAGCGCCTCCTATGACGTCACACCCTTGGTGGCGAGCTGGCTGAGCGGTGGCTTGCCCAACGACGGACTCGTCCTTCAGGCCGACGACCAGTCCACGGCCACCACCGGCACCGTCTACTACTCCTCAGCCAGCACGGTCCCCAGCGCCGAACAGCCGACGATCCGCGTCGTGTACACGCCTCCGACCGCTCCCGGCGCCCCGACGAACGCCACCGCGACGCCTGGCGACGGCGGAGCCGTCCTCACCTGGTCACCGCCGACCGACAGCGGCTACGTCGACGCCACCGGCGACGGCATCTCCTACACGGTCAAAGCCCTCGCCCCCTCCGGCCAAGTCGCCCAACAGGTCACCACGGGCGGACTGCACGCCGTCATCACGGGCCTCACCGACGGTACGGCCTACACGTTCGCCGTATCCGCGACCAACCCGGTCGGCACAGGCTCCAGCGACACCACAGCCGCGACGACACCGCAAGCGGTGTCCGGAGGAACCTCGCAGTACACCCAGACCATCAGCCAGTTCCTCAACGCCAAGGACCAGCTTCAGGAGAGCGCCACAGCAAGCAGTTCCACCGTCGCCTCCCAGTACAGCTTCTCCACGTCCTTCTCCACCGAGCTGAACTACGGAGCGGACACAGACACCGCCATCGCCGCCCTGGAACAGGCCAACAGCGAACAGGACACCCAGGACACCACCACCCTGTCCAACACGCTCGTCGTACACCCCTCAGGCAGCAGCACCACCGAGGTCTTCACCGCGGCCGATGAGACCTTCACGACCGTGGACACCAGCACCGGCACCTCGCAATCCACCCCCGGGGAGAGCATCGACGACGACGAATTCTTCTTCAACGCCTCCGGCACACCCTTTATCACCGGCTTCGTTGATGCCGATGCGGCCCTGGACCCCGTCACGGCATACACCAACCAGACGGCAACAGCGCCCAGTGTTCAGGACTCCGCCTCCGACGGCACCCCCGAGTGGACGCTCGACAGCAGCGGCCACGCCGTCCTCGCCCCGGGGTTCACCGATCCCGGGGGCGGGGGCAGCGGCAATTCAGCTGTTTCTTCCTGGGCGTTGAGCCACGTCAACATCGATTACAACGGGTTCGGCGCTCCAGCGGGAGCCGTCATGCCTGGCCCTGCCTTTCGATGTGTGCGGCGGCGTGGTCGCCGATCACCGGCCGAGCCCGGGCCTCCTCTGCAACGGCCCTTCCGGCCCGAAGAGCGGCAACGGGATCGGCCGCCTCGTCCAGCTCGACGAGCACGATGCCGGCGCCGGGTGTCCGGGACATCGCGTCGGCCCATGCCCTCCAGCCCACGATGCCGGTGCCCAGTTCGGTCATGTAGGGCTGCTGCTGGGCGAAGACCGTGTCGTCGATGGTGAGGTGGACGTCGATCGGCTTGACGGCGTCCTTCCAGTGCGCGAGCGCGATGCGCTGGGAGTGGCGGCGCGCGACGGCGACGGGGTCACCTCCCCCGAGCGCGATGTGGCAGGAGTCGGGGCACAGCCACACGTAGCGCGGATCGGTCAGGGTCATGAACAGGTCGATGTCCCGCTCGTACCACAGAGTGCTGTTGGACTCGGTGTGGAAGGCGAGCTTCACGCCGTACCAGGAGACGGCCTCCCCGACCACGTGGGCGATGTCGGCCATCCGGGTCATGTACGCGGCGTCGACGAAGAAGGGCGGGCGGGTTCCGTACGTCGTCCGCATGGGCAGTCCGGCGACGAGCAGTTCCGCCCCCACCTCGGCGAGGAAGGCGGCGCGTCGCTCGGCGTCGGCGACGATCGCGGGCAGGTCGTCGTCCTGCCGCCAGTCGGGGGCGTCGCTGCCGGCGATGAACGCGCTCACCACGGACAGGCTGCGGGCCGCGAGCTCGCGGCGGAAGGAGGCCGCGCTGCCGAAGGCGCGCAGAGCCGAGTCGATGTCGCCGGGCGGGAAGGTCAGCTCCAGGCCGGTGATCCCGGCCTCCGCCAGCGAGTCCATCACTCGTTCCCAGAAGGGCCGGGGATGGTCGCGGGCCCAGTCGCGCAGGGCCTCGGCGGAGTCCAGTCCCCAGAAGTCCGGGTGGTAGAAGGTGACGACGTCGGTCGCGAAGCGCGGTGTCAGCGGTGTCATGCGGCGCCTCCGCGGGCGTTGTAGACGGTGATCCCGTCGGCGTCGACGGCGTCCCGGTAGGCTCGGAACACGGCGAGCGCCTCGTCCCGGAGTACGTCGTGGATGACCTTGATGCCGCGTGCCTCGAACTGCTCGGCCCAGTCCGCGCCGAGCGGGCCCTCGTCGAAGGTCGTGATCTCCTCCAGCTCCGGTCCCTCACCCGCGACCACGAGCCCCCGCACCCCGGACCACATCGTCGCGCCGTAGCACTGCACGCACGGACGCCAGTTGACGACCAGCTCGTGCGCGGGCAGGCCCTCGCCGCCGAGGTCCCAGCCGCCGGTCGCCGTCTGGGCGAGGCCCAGCGCGACGACCTCGGCGTGTGCGCTGGAGACCCCGGAGGCAAGTACGACGTTCACGCCGACCGAGACGATCCGGCCGGTGTCCTGCTCGGCGACGAGTGCCGCGAACGGACCGCCGTTGCCCTCCCGCCAGTTGCGGTCGGCGAGGCGGTGCACGAGGCGCATGCGGTCGCCGCGGTCGGGGATGGCGGCGGGCACATCGGCGAGTTCGTCGTCGATCCACGTGGGCAGCGCCACGCGGTATTCCTTCGGGATGTCGATCACGGGTTCCGGATTCCTCTCAGTGGGCGGCGGGCGTGGTGATGCGTTCGGCGACGGCGCGCGCGGCTCGTACGGCGGTCACCGCGCCGGCCAGCGTGACGTTGGCGGCCATGGCAGTGGGGATCACGCCGTTGCCCGCGAGGTACAGGTTGTCGAAGCCCCACACCCGGCCGTCGGGGTCGCACACGCTGGCGCCGTCGTCGGCGCTGCCCGCCCGGACGGTGCCGGTCTGGTGCAACGACGAGCCGGGCGGCAGCAGGGCCAGTTCGGTCTCGGGATCGAACGTGCCGAACTCCTCGGCGAGCGACCGGACTTCGTCGAGCGCGCGGCCGATCAGAGCCCGGTCGGCGTCGGAGTAGCCGAACTCGACGGTGATCCGTGGCATCCCGGCGAGGTCGGTGTCCGACTCCGAGAAGACGAGCCGGTTCTCGGGACGGGACTCGACGGGGGCGTACAGCGACAGGCCCACCGAGTGCGCCAGGGGGCCGCCGGCCTCGTCCACGTACGTGCGGTTCATGATCTGGCCGTGGAACGGCTGCGCCGCTCCGTTCTGCGGCAGCCAGAGCGAGTCCGTGGCGAACTCGCCGGGGAGCGGCAGGGGCAGGGCGTCGAGGCCGATGCCGAACCGGTCGAGGTCGAGCAGCACCCGGGCGCTGATGAACGCGTGCTCGTTGAGGTGACGCCCCAGTGCCGCGGGCCGTATGCCGGACGCGAACAGCAGTTGCGGGGTGCGCAGCGCGTCGGCGCACACCACCACGGTCTCCGCGCCCAGCTCGTACTCGGTGCCATCGGCGACACGACGCAGCCGGGCGCCGGCGACCCGGCCGCCGTCGGTGACGAGGGCCGTGGCGAGGGTGCCGGTCAGGAGCGTGAAAGCCGGGTCCCCGCCCGCCGCGATCGGGGGGAAGACCGTGCCCGGAGCCGTGCGCGGCATGGGGCCCGCCGGTGTCGCGGTGACCGCCATCGGCATCGGCTGCGACCGCCGGTCGTCCGGTCCGACGCCGTCGTAGCACCGACGCAGTACCTCAAGTACCCGCTGCCCGACCGGAGTCGGGCCGATGGCGGCGGGCGTGACCGCGAGCAGGCGGCGCGCGGTGTCCAGATCCGTCGCCCAGCGGTCCGGGTCACCGAAGTCGAACACCTCGTCCCCGGCGGGCCAGGGGGTCGCGGCGGTCCAGTGCACGCCCATGCCGCCCGCGTTCCACGCGAGCGCGGCAGCCGGCATCGCCTCGGCGTCCTCGCCGAAGGCGAGCGCGTGGAACATGCCGGGCGCCAGGCCGGTGATGCTGTCTGCGACGTCGCGCACCACTTCGGCGCCCGTGTACAGGCCCTGGACACCGGTGGCGACCCGCTCGTTGTAGCGCGACCAGAGGGCTGGATCGTCGAGGTCGTGCAGGTGCAGGCCGGGAGCCGCGCCGATCGGCTGGCCGCCGTCGACCATGGTGATGTCCAGCGCCGGATCGGTGTCCCGCAGCAGCCGGGCCACGACGGATCCCATGATGCCGCTGCCCACGATGAGAACGCCGGTCCTGCTGGTGCCGGTCATGGTCGGGCTCCTGTCCTGTGAAACTGGGTGTGAGGGGAAAGTGCGGATGGGGCGCGCGATCACGCGCTCGGGACGGGCGGGCCGAACAACTCGGTGTCCATGTGGTCGAGCACGAACTTGACGGCGCCGATGAGCGGGCCGTCGGAGCCCAGTACGGTGGCGCGCAGCTCGACGGCGGGGGTACGGGCGCCGCGCATCGCCTCGCGCACCCGGGGCAGCAGCACATCGGCCGCGTCCTCCAGACCGCCGCCGAGCACGATGAGCGACGGCGCGACGGTCCACGACAGGGTGGTGAGGATCGACGCGATGTTCTCCACGAACTCGTCGACCTCCGCGAGCGCCGCCGCTTCGCCGCCCCGAGCCGCGGCGAAGCGGCCGAGCGCGACCCGCCGCCGGGCCGGATCCGGTGAGGTCAGCCACGCCACGGGGCGGTCCTCCACCGAGCCGGCCGGCAGCGAAACCGCCTCGGCGATCTCGCCCGCGGCGCCTTCGAGACCACGGTGGACGTCACCGCGTATGAGGGTGCCGAGACCGGTCCTGTTGCCGAGCATCGCCCACACGACGTTGTCGTGGTCACCGGCCGCACCCCGCCAACGCTCGCCGAGCGCACCCAGATTGGTGTCGTTGTCCGCGAACCACGGCATGCCGATGCGCCGCCCGAGTTCCTTGGGCAGGCGCACGCCTTCCCACTGCGTCGTGTGCACCAGGCGCCGTACGACGCCGTCGTCGTCGATCGCGCCACCGCTGGCGATCGCGCCGGCCCGGAGCCGGTCCGCCGTCCCGCCCGCGTCGGAGAGGGCCTCCAGCACCAGCGCCGCCGCGTCGTCGAGCGTGGCCTGCGGATCCTGGTAGTCACGCAGCGGCCGGTGCGCCCGGCCGACGATTCGGCCGCGCACGTCGGCGACGACCGCGGCCCCGTCCAGGGTGGTGATGCGCACGGCCGCCAGCAGCGCGTGCTCGGCCCGCATCTCGTACCGGCGAGCGGGGCGCCCGGCGCAGCCGCTCACCGGCACCCGGTCGAGTTCGCTCACCCAGCCCGCGTCGACGAGCGAGTCCAGGATGAGTTCGACGGTGCGGCGGGACAGGCCGACCCGCTCGGACAGCTCGGCCAGCGTCATCGGCCCGGCCGACACCGCCAGCGTGCGCAGGATCACCGAGGTGTTGACCCGCCGGACGGCGCTCTGGTTCATCCCGGACATCAGCACGCCTCCGCAGTGTCGGACCCTGCCACCACCGGGTCGTACACACCTGTGGTGTCGGCCGCCGGCGTCGCCCCGCGCCTGCCGTACTCGCGAGCGGGGTCGCCGAGCCTCCCGGTCGCCGGCTCCCAGGCCGGCGACCGGCCGTGGACGAACGCGGCCAGGTCGGCGTGCATGGACGTGGCGAGTTCCGAGGGCGGCCGCGTTCCGAGGGCCTCGGCGGTCCCCGGCGCGTCGAGCACGTCGAAGAAGAACGGGATGTCGGCGCAGTGCACGGCTCCACCGAGTACGGGGGAGGGCCATTCGAAGGAGTACAGCCAGGTGCCGGCGCCGGCGTCGCGACGCGAGGCCGCCGCGCGCGGACAGGCGGCGCGGAACAGGGTGTCCGTCACACGGGTGCCCGCCGCGCGGGCGGCGGCGTTGCGGATGGCCGGGGCGCCGCCGTCGAACTCGTCGCCCGTCGCGCCGAGCAGCAGCGGTACGTCGCCCCCGTGTATGGCAAGACCGTCAGCGATGGGCGCCGGAAGGATGTCGTCGCCGACGACCGGACCGAGCACGAGCGGGCCCTCGTCGCCACGTTCGCTCCGCAGCAGACGGACGCCCTGCTGAACGCTTTCCACCGTGAGGCCGCCGAAGCCGTCGCGCGTCGGCGGCACGCCGAGCCGGTCACCGAGCCGCCCGGCGAAGCCGCGCGCGGCGTCCGCGCCCACCTCGAAGAAGCCGCCGGACACACTGGCCGCGCGGTGGAAGCGACCACTGCCGAGGGGCGAGGAGAGCAGTGCGAGCACCGCCCCGCCTCCCGCCGACTGGCCGGCGACGGTGACCCGGCCCGGGTCACCGCCGAAAGCCGCGATGTTCTCCTGCACCCAGTCGAGCGCGAGCAGCAGGTCGCGCAGCCCGAGGTTCGGGGGTACGCCGTCCAGCGGGGCGAATCCGTCGACGCCGAGCCGGTAGCCGGGCGTCACGGTGACGATTCCGTCGCGGGCGAAGGCGCGGCCGTCGTACCACGGACTGGCGGGGCTGCCCGCGAGGAAGCCGCCGCCGTGGATCCACACCAGCACCGGGCATGACACACCGTCCGCAGGGGCGACGACACTCAGGTTCAGTACGTCGTCGCCCGGCACCGACGGCTCCGGAATGGTGGTCGTGGCGAACAGCGGCACGCACTGCGAGGTGGCACCGTGCCGGGACGCGTCGAGCGGCTGCGTGAACCGGCCGCGTGGCACCGGCGCCGCGAACCGCCGCGCCCCGACGGGTGCTGCGGCGAACGGGATGCCGAGGAAGCGCCGTAGCCGGCCGGTGCGGCGGCCGATGATCGTGCCCGCGGGAGCCTTCACCACGTCCATCACATCCACCGCGGTCACCGCATTCCCGTTCCGGCGACGCCCTGCACGAAGTAGCGCTGCAGGAACAGGAAGAGCACGAGCACCGGCAGCATCACGACGATCGCGCCGGCGAGCATCAGGCCGTAGTCGGTGACGTGCGCGGCAGCCTGGCTGGTGGCGGCCAGCCCCACCGGGAGCGTGTAACTGGAGGTGCTCTGAGCGACGATGAGCGGCCAGATGAAGTTGTTCCACGAGTAGAGGAACGACATGATCGTGATCGTCGCGACGGCGGGACCCGCCAACGGCAGGAAGATCCGGAAGAAGATCCGGAACTCGCCCGCCCCGTCGATCCGGGCCGCTTCCAGCAGTTCGTCGGGGACCGACAGGGCGTACTGCCGCATGATGAACACGGACAGCGGCAGCGCCGCACTGGGCAGGGCGATACCGGTGAGAGTGTCCGCCAGGCCCAGGTCGACGGTGATCACGAACTGTGTGACGAACACCGTGGTGAACGGCACCATCATCGCCGCCATGACCGCGCCGAACGCGATCCGCTTGCCCGCGAAGTCCAGCTTGGCGAGCGCGTATCCCGCTGCCGACGCGGCCACGATGTTGCCGGCGACGACGATGACCGCGACCACGATGCTGTTGACCAGGAACCGGCCGAAGCCCTCGGTCTGGAACAGTCGTACGAAGTTGTCGAGGGTGATGTGGTGCGGAAGCCAGGCGCCGGGGTCGGAGCGGATCTCGTCGAGGCTGCGCAGCGAGCCGCTGAGCACCCAGACGAACGGCAGCATCGTGAGCAGCGCGCACAGCACGAGCGCGCCGTACAGCAGGGGACGGGCGACGGACCGACGGCGCACCTGCGTCCGTTCGCCCGCCATCTCGGCATTCCGCGGTGCGGCGATGGTGGTCATGCGCGGGGCCTCAGCATTCGGAACTGGACGATGCTCACCAACGTCACGAGGAGGAGCATCACGAAGGACGCCGCCGAGGACATGCCGAACTCGCCGACCCCGAACTGGTGGTAGGTGTACAGCGCCACCGACTCGGTGGAGCCCAGCGGGCCGCCGTTGGTGAGCAGATACGGCTCGTCGAACACCTGGAGGTAGAAAACGGTCAGCAGCACCGACACCATCAGCGTGGTCGGCATCAGCAACGGCAGGGTGATGTGCCTGAGCTGCCGCCACCGGCCGGCCCCGTCGAGGGAGGCGGCCTCGTACACGTCCTGCGGGATCGCCTGCAGACCGGCGAGGAACAGCACCATCGCGATGCCGAAGTTGCGCCAGACACCCAGCAGGATGACCACGGGCATGGCCAGGCGTGTGTCGTCCAGCCAGTTCGGACCGGCGAAACCGAAGGCACCCAGCACCTTGTTGACGGTGCCGTTGGCGTTGAAGGCGTACTGCCAGATCATGGCGACGGCCACGACGTTCGTGACGACCGGTGCGAAGAAGACGGTACGGAAGGTGCCGCGCAGCCGCCGGATGCCGGAGTTGAGCGCGAGGGCGAGCGCGAACCCGAACCCCATCGTCAACGGCACACCGACGGCCACGAACAGGACGGTGTTGAGGATGTCCCGCAGGAAGACCGGGTCCTCCAGCAGCCGGAGATAGTTCTGGATTCCGGTGAAGTCGACGGCGAGCGGATGCCGCAGGTCCGTGCCGCGCAGATCGGTGAGGCTGAACCCGAGCGCGGCGACGGTGGGAATCGCCGTGTAGAGCAGGAACACCAGGGCGAACGGTGCGAGGAACAGCCAGGCGACGGCCGTTCGCCGAGAGCCCCGGGGCCGACGCGCACCGCGCGGCGTCGTCGGCCCGATGGTGGCGGTCATCCGGGGATCACCCCTTGCCCGTGCCGAGGCTCTCGGCGTACGCCTGGACGTTCGCGGCAGCCTTCGCGGCGGTCCCCTTGCCCTTGGCCACGGCTTCCATCTCCTTACCCAGCCGGGTGGCGACCTGCTGCCAGGTGCTCACCTGCGGGAACGCCCGGGTGTTCTTCAGCTGCGTGAGGAAGGCGTCCAGCAGCGGCTGGCCCGCGATGGCGGGGTTGGCCCAGGCTGAGGCGACGGCCGGCAGCGAGCTGTACGCCTTGTACTGCGCGACTTGGGTGCTCGGCTTGGAGATGTACCGGATGAGCTTCCAGGCCGCGTCCGCGTTGCCGCTGTCGGCGAGCACGCCCCAGCTTCCCCCGGCGGAGAAGGAGACGCTGCCCGACGATCCGGCCGGCAGGGGTGCGGTGGCGACGTGGGAGGCCGTCCAGCCGGTCTTCTTCGCGACCGCGTCGAGCTGGCCGATGACCCACGGGCCCGTGATCATGCAGGCGGTCTTGCCCGACACGAAGTACGGCTGCGCGTCGAGGAACGTGGGCCCGCTGGTGTCGGCGATGCCCGAGGTGAAGAACGACGCGTTGTACTTGATCGCGTCGACCATCGCCGACGTGTCGAGCGTCCACTTGCCGCCGGACGGGAGCAGCGAGCCACCCGCCTGCCAGGCGTACATCGCGACGTCCTGGCCGTTGAAGACGTCCCAGCCGATGTCCGCCCCGAGGCCGTGCCCGGCGCCGGCGCTCTGGAGCGCCTTGAAGAACGGCACCATCTCGTCCCATGTCGCCGGCGCCTTGACGCCCGCCTTCTTGGCGAGGTCGGAGCGGTAGACGAGCGCGTAGGTGTAGGCGTACCAGGGCACCGTGTAGGCGACGTTCTTCACCACACCGGCGTCCCACAGACTCGTGAAGAAGGCGGACGGGTCGACGAGACCGTCCGGGACGGGCCGCAGGATCGACGGATCGAGAAACTGCGCCTGCGACTCGGGGAAGAACTGGGCGACATCGGGTCCCTTGCCCGCCGCGATCGCCGACTGGAGCTTGGTGTAGTACTCGGCGTTCGGGATCAGCGTGAACTTCACGTCGAGGTCGGGATTCGCGGCCTTGAAGGGCTTGATGACCTTGTCGAGCACGTCGGCATCGCCCTGGGCGGCCCAGAGGTTGACGGTTCCCTTGGCCGGGGAGTTGTCGACGGGCTTGGCGGTGGCGGCGGTCGCAGCGTTGTCACTGCCGCGACCGCAGCCTGCCAGGGCGAAGCTGCCGAGGAGAGCTGTGCCGGCGGTCAGCCGTAGGACACCGCGTCTGGAGGGGTGGGACACGCTGGGCTCCTGTCTCATGGGCGATGAGCACAGTGGGGGATTTCGGGGAAAGTAGCGAATTTGGTCCGAGGGGACCTGACGGGGGTGATGGGCCGCCTGATGGGTCTGATGGGGGCGATGCCCCTTAACGGCGTGGCAGTGACCGTATGCGTGAGTGGTTGCGGTGGAATCGCGGACCCGTCACGGCGAAATTTCGGAACTTGTAGCAAAATCCCTTGGGGCGGCATTCGGGCTCTGTGCGGCCAAGCTCGTCGATCCGGTTGCGGTGCGTGCCGGAAACCTCATCCATGCTGGTCGCATCCCTGCACCTGCCGGCAGACTGCCCCGCCCGGTTGCGGCATTCCGCCCGACCCGCGGCATGATGATCACTCGTGGTGCTGGGGTGGGCGGCGAGCGGGTCCCGAAGGCACGAGCCTTTGCAGCGAGAGGCCGAGGTGTCGCGCCCTGGTGAGCGCGACGTAGAGCGAGCGGTGATGCTCGTTGCCAGGATCAAGGCCTTTCAGCAGTGCAGCCGCGTCGGTCTCCTCCAGCCTCATGCCGGCCTTGTCCCACTGCCGCCCCTCCGCCTGGTGGCACTTGAGCAGGGCAAACGCACCGATCGATCCGCCTACCCGCCGGAGAAGATCGCCTTCCAGATGCGCACGCCGATCTGGTGCCGCAGCCAGGCGTCCGAGGTCGGCGACGCCTGCCGCGAGGTCATCGACCAGCTGCTGGAGGTCAACGCGCTCTACCGGCTCCGCGTCGCCCAGGGAGTCCTCGGACTGAAGAAGAAGTACGGCGAGGGCCGTCTGGAGGCCGGCGGCTGGGACGGGGCTCGGCAAGGGCCGCCACGTTCGTCGTCACGTAGCCCCAGCGAAGGCCGCGGTTCAGAGCGGGCCGCAGGATGAAGTGAATCTCGAGGACTGAGTTCGCGGAGAGCGGCTCGCAGACGTGCGTCTGCTTCGTCGTGGGGTCTGTCCTGCCGTTGCGCCGGCCTTCGCACTGTTCCTGGCACTGCCGGAGGCGGGGCGTAGAACAGCTCCAGCATCTCGGCGGTCAGCTTGGCGGCCTTGAGGTCGCCGAATGTGGGCTTGAGGTGGTTGCGGATGATGCCCTCGACCCGCCCGCTCGTACGACGTCTCGTCGAGCTCCGCGACCCCGAGCCACCGGTCGAGCAGGAACGACATCGTCACCTGCGTCTTGGGATGGCGCTTCTCATCGACCTGGTAGAGGAGCTTCGTGCGGACCTTCTCGGCCTCGACCTCTGTCTCGGCCTGCTCATGAAGGTAGATGTCCTTCTTCGTGAGCGGGTCACGCCCGGCGTAGACCCGGACCTGGAAGCCGGCCCCGTTGGGGCGGATGCTGCCGGGTTGACGTCGCTTGTTCTTGGTGTTCGCCATGGTCCTGGAACCTATTCATGGTTAATGCCACGGCTACGACGAACAGCGCGCCTACCCCGGAGAGGTAAACGCGCTGGTCGAACACCGTGCCCCCGGCAGGATTCGAACCTGCGACACCCGCTTTAGGAGAGCGGTGCTCTATCCCCTGAGCTACGAAGGCGGGGCCTTGCGAACGCTGGTGGGTGCTCTGAGGGAGAGGCCACCGGCGTTGCGGCAAGGGTGGACCGCCGGTGAGGGCGGCCCCTCACAGGGTAGCGGATCAGTGTGGGGGGTGGGGCGCGGCTGAGGCCTCGGGCCAGGTTCGTGATCGTGGGTGTGGTCCGAGCGCGCCAAGCCCTTCACGGCAGCGCTCCAGGGGCCCGCCGCGCCGGTCTGGTCCTTCAGTGCGCGCCCTCGGTCAGGATTTCGCCGCAGGTGTCTGCTTCATGCCGTCCACGACCGTGCGTTCCAGGATCGCGCTGGTGAAGAGGACGGTGCCGGGCGGGATCAGGCCGTCGGTGTCGCTGCTCCTGCGGACCTGCACCGAGCGTTCGCCCAGGAAGACGTGGCTCTTCTTGTCGAAGATCCACTCCTCGCGTTCACCGCTGGCCTCGTCGAGCCGGGCCACGGCCACCCCGTGCCGGCCCACCGCGTCCGTCGCGTCGTCGACCACGACGACCCCGGGGATCTTCGCGGCGGCCTTGAACAGTGCCGGATACAGCTCCGCCGGCGGGTAGCTCTCGCCGAGCAGGTCACCGATGGTGGTGAAGGCCTCCTGGTCGGGGGAGTTCCCCTGGCCCTTCGTCTCCGAGTAGATCTTGGCCAGCAGCTTGTCGGGGTCCGTGGTGAGCTTGGTGAGGTAGTCGTACGACGGGCCGTTCAGGGACGGCTTCGGGGTCATGCCCTGCTCGTCCGGGAGGGACAGGGTCTCGCCCTCGGGGCTCTTGTCGACGGCCGGGTCGATCAGCCAGCCCTTGGTGCCGTCCGGGGACTTCCAGATCTGCCGTGTGTGCAGCGGGTGGCCGGCCAGGGAGGACTTGCCGTCGACGTTGCTGACGTAGCTGTCGGCCGACTTGGACTTGATGTAGATGTACTGGCCGGGCCTGACGGCGGGCCGGGAGGCCGAGGTCTCGGCGGCGGCCAGGGAGATCTGGTCGAGCAGCTGGGGGACGCCCTCGGTGGTGGCCGCGCCGATGGTGGTGGTCAGGGCCGGGCCGGCGTTCTGCACTCCGGTGCCGCCGTTGCCGGAGAGGGTCACTCCCGCGACGACCGCCGCGGCCAGCGCGGCCGCCGTCAGCGGCAGCACGATCGCCGGCCGGGGAAACCGGCGGCGCTCCCGCACGGGGGTCGTGGTCCGCTCGGCCTGCCGCATGTCGTGGATCTGGGCCATCAGTCGCTCCTTGTGGAACTGGTGGCGGCCCGGCGGCAGGTCCCGCGCCGTGGCGGACAGCAGCTCGGCGCTGCCGTCCCCCTCGGCCGGGTGGTTCCGGGAGGTGTTCACGGTCATCGCCTTCCTTCCTGTGCGGGCCGGATCACGTTGGTGTGATCACCTCTTGTCTGTCGGGAGCGGCGGCCGCCTTCCCGGATTCCGCGAGCTTTTTCCGGAGGCGGTCCGGCCGGCGGGGGACCGGCGAGGTCGCGCAGCTTTCTGCGGGCGCGGGAGAGCCGGGAGGCGACGGTGCCGACGGGGATGCCGAGCGCCTCCGCCGCCGCCTCGTAGTCCAGGCCCTCGCCCAGGCAGAGCGTGACGACCTCGCGCTCGGGTCTGCGGAGCTTGCTCAGGGCGGTGAGGGCGGCGGCGATGCGGTGCCCGTCGTCGACGCGGTCGGCCACCTCGTCCGCGTGGTCGGGCACCGACAGCCGTGCCGCTGCCGCGGCGTTCGCGGCGGCCCGGTACCGGCGGTTGCTGCGGTACTGGTTGCGGGCGGTGTTGGTGGCGATGCCCAGCAGCCACGGCCGCAGCGAACCGCCCTCGGGGTCCACCCGCTCGCGCAGCCGCCATGCCTCCAGGAAGGTCGCGGCCATCACGTCCTCGGCCACCGACCAGTCGGCGGTCAGCCGGAAGGCATGGTTGTAGACGGCGCGCGAGTAGCTGTCGAACAGCTCCCCGAACGCGCTCGGCTCCCCGGCCCGTACCCGGGTACGCATATGTGTGCTCACGTCACTGAGCTGTCCGGCACTCCGCACCGGCTTCCCGTGATCCGGGTCACACCCGACCCTCCAGTCCTCCAGTGGGGCGGCGGGCTCAGGACAGCGGGACGTGGGTGAAGCGGGACGCGATGTGGAGGTCGTCCTGGACCTGGGCCGCCGTGGCGTGCAGGGCCGGAAGCACCTCGCTCACGCACTCCGCCAGGGTGCGGCGGGCCGCGTGGGTGGCCACGTTCAGGGCGGCGACCGGGCGGCCCGTCCGGTCCCGTACCGGCACCGCGATCGAGCGCAGGCCCGACTCCAGTTCCTCGTCCGCCAGGGCGTATCCGCCCGGTTCGGCGAGACCCAGCAGGGCCCGGCCGAGTGCCGTACGGCTCGCCGGCAGCCGGGTGCCCACCGTGATGTCCACCGTCAGGACCCGGCTCGCGGCCGCCACCGCGACGTACTGGATCTCCGCCGGACCGGCCCCCGGCACTCGCACCGCCAGGGCCGTCGGCTCGTGCAGCCGGTCCGCGAGGGCGCGCAGCCGGGGGGCCGCGAGGCGGGCGAGGGTGGTGCGGGACAGCGGCGGGTAGCCCAGGGACAGCACCCGGGGGGTGAGGGTGAAACCGCCCGCGTCCGCGGTCACCAGGCCCAGGTGCTCGTAGGTGATCAGGGCCCGCCGTGCCGTCGCCCGGGCCAGGCCCGTCGCCTTCGCCACGTCCGTCAGGGTCAGCGCCGAGCGGCCCTCGCCGAAGGCCGTCAGGACGGTCAGGCCCCGGGCCAGCGACTCCACGAAGTCGCGGCCCAGTTCGTGCTTGGAAGCGGTGGTCCAGACGGCGAGTCCCGCGGGGGGCGGGCCCGGCTCCACGGGCCGGGCCTCGCGCAGCTCCGCCTCCATCGCGGTCACCGCCGTACGCAGCCGGGGGAGCAGGGTCTCGCGCAGGTCCGCCGCGGTGTGGCGGCTGGTGTGGCTGACGACGCTGGCCACGCACGCCACCCGTCCGGTGCCCGGGTCGCGCACCGGTACGGACACCGCGACCAGGCCCGGCTCGATCAACTGGTCGTCCAGGGCCCAGCCGGTACGCCGGGTCTCCTCGGTCCGCGCCTCGAAGTCGTCGTCGGCGGCCGGATTCCGGGGCGGCACGGCCGGGAAGCCCGCGTCCGAGGGGTCCGCCGCACGCCTCGCCCGCCAGGCCGCCCAGTCCCGCTCCGTCCACTCGGCCGCGAACAGCGGGCCGGGGGCGGTGCGTTCGGCCGGCAGCAGGTCGCCGATGCGGAAGCTGACGGACATCGCGCGGCGGCGGGTCGCCTGGTGGATGAACCGGATGCCGTCGCGGTCGGCGACCGCGAGGGACACCGACTCGTCCAGCTCGTCGGCGAGGGCGTCGGCGTGCGCGTCCAGCAGCGCGGGCAGGCGGAGAGCGGCCAGGTAGGCGTTGCCCAGCGCCATCACCCGGGGGGTGAGCACCGCGTCCCGGCCGTCCGCGCGGACGTACCCCATACGGGAGAGGGTCGCGGTGATCCGGTCCACCGTGGAACGGGCGAGGCCGGTACGCCGTTCCAGCGCGCTCGCGCTCAGCGTCCCGCCCGCCTCGGTCAGCGCCTCCAGCACCGCCACGCCCCGGATCAACGGCGTCACCGCCTCAGCGGGCGGCTCGTGCGCCGCGGGGGAGGAGGGCAAGGGGGCGGTCATCGACTCTCCGGCTCGGTACGACGGTTCGCGCGATCTCCGTGGTCTCGGGTGATCTCCGGTACGCGGCACCGCACGACCTTCGTCACGGCACGGCCTTCGCCGCTACGGCGATCAGCGCACGCCTACCGTAAACCGTGGCCCACCTGGCCAGCGCCGGATCACGCAACCCGAACCCGCCATCCGGAGTCCGGAGCCTCCTGCCCGCGCCCCGTCATCCGGAGTCCGGAGCCTCCTGCTCGCGCCCCGTCATCCGGAGTCCGGAGCCTCCTGCTCGCGCCCCGCCATCCGGAGACCGGATCCCCCTGCCGGCAACCCGCCCCCGGGACCCCCTGCCGGCAACCCGCCCCCGGAGCCCCCTGCCCGCAACCCGCCCCCGGGACCCCCTACCGCCAACCCGCCCCCGGACCCCTCCTGTCCGCGCCCCGCCGCCCCGGAGCCCGCAGCGCACCCCGCGCCCCCCACCCCGCACCCCCCGCGCCCCGCCTACGCCCGAGTCACCCGCACCTGATAGTTCCCCTCCCCGTCCACCCCCTCCACCAGCACCTCGATCCCGTGCGAGGGATCCTTGAAGTTCTCGCCCGGGCCGAACGGGGCGTCGGAGAGTTCTGCCTGGACGTTGGGGCTGCGGGTGCAGCCGCCGGTGTCGCGGTGGGCGTCGTACACCTTGATCGGTCCGCGGCCGGTGTCGACATTGGCGTCGACCTTGTAGATGAGGACGCCGGGGCGGCAGACCTCCTCGTCGTTGCCGCCCCTGGTGCGTACCTCCAGGGCGTAGCCGGTGCGGGCGTCGACGGGGACGAAGACCAGTTTGCGGCCGCCCGGCCGGGACAGCGGGGCGATGGTGTACTCGGTGCTGCCGCCGGCCGCCGCGCAGCTGACCTGGTCGGCGTCCAGCCACCCCAGCTTCCACTTGTGCCAGGCGAGGAGGTCGTTGTCGGCGCCCCAGTCCTCGCTCATGATGTCCCAGTGCCCGACGGCGCCCCCGCCCTCCTGGGTGTAGAGGTCGGGCAGGCCGAAGACATGGCCGTTCTCGTGGGGGAGGACCCGGTAGCCGGTGCGGGCGTAGGAGCCGGAGCCGTCGTCCTGGCGGGAGTAGACGAAGGAGGCGTTGGCGACCGCCGTGCCGTCCGCGACCGGGGCGTCGCCGTTGCCGGCGAAGGTCACCGACAGCACGGTGTCCAGGGCGGAGGGGCCGGCGTTCGGGGTGACCAGCACGTTCAGGAGGTCGTACGACCGGAAGTCCACGTCCGGGTCGGCGGCGGCCACGAGGTCCTGGACCAGTTGCCGGTAGCCGGGGTCGAAGGGTGCGCCGCGCTCTATGCCGTACGCGCTGAACGGCTTGGGCATCCGCAGCCAGTGGTCGATGGGGGCGACGGGCTGGTAGTCGAGCTTTCCGTAGGAGGCGGTGCGGAACCAGTCCTGGGTCTGCGGGAAGAACTCGTGGTAGCGGTCGAGCGCGCTGCCCTGGCCGGGCGCGTCGGGGAAGTCGACCATCAGGGTGAGGGCGTGCACGGTGCCGGTGGAGCGGGAGTAGCCGCCCGGGGTGGGGATGCCCTCGGTCATCTGGACGTCGTGGCCGCCGCTGATCATGCAGGGGCCGTAGACGGAGTTGCGGGCCAGCGCGATCGGGCCGGCGCCGGCTGGAGCGGGGGCCGCCGTGAGGTGCCCGGTGCCCGCCGAGGTGCCGACCGCGAGGATGAGCGCGGCCACGGCGGCGAGGCAGACCGCACGGCGGGGGCGTATGCGGCGGGCCGGCCGTATCCCGCGGTCCGCTGCCGGACGGCGGGCCGACGGCGTACGGCGGGCCGACGGTGTACGACGGCGGGGCGAGGAACGGCGGTTGGGGAGGCTCAGGGGTATGCGAAGGCGAGCGGGCTTACGGCGGCTGGGCTGCGGCTGCATGCAGGAACCTTTCGCGCCACGGCAGCCGCCGGTCTCCGGCTGCACCCTTTCGATCACCCTGTGTCGAGGGGGCGGCGGGCGCGCGCTGGAGAGGCCGATCGTGGGATGCCGGGGCCCCGCGCGAGCCGGATCCCGGGCGCCCACAACGATGTGACTCAGGTCACATGAAATGGGGAGAAGGCGTGGAAATAACCGGGGACCCTCTCCCCGTTTAGACCTGTGTCCGAGCGAAACGGGGAACGCCTCCCCGGATCGCGGAAAGTCCACAGACCAGGAGTGCGCCGTGCAGACCGCGACCGCCATTCCCGCCGTGCGCAAGGCGCCCCGGCCCCGTGCCGACGCCCTGCGCAACCGGGAGCGGATCGTCACCGCCGCCCGTGAGATGTTCACCGAGTACGGCCCCGACGTGCCGCTCGACGACATCGCCCGCCGGGCCGGCGTCGGCAACGCCACGGTGTACCGCAACTTCCCCGACCGTGACGCGCTCGTCCGTGAGGTCGTCTGCTCCGTGATGGACCGGACGTCGGAAGCGGCCGAGCTGGCGCTCGCGGAGACCGGGGACGCCTTCGAGGCGCTGGAGCGCTTCGTGCACACCGCCGCCGACGAGCGGGTCAGCGCGCTGTGCCCGATGGTCTCCAGCACCTTCGACAAGAACCACCCCGACCTCGAAGCGGCGCGGGAGCGGTGCGAGCAGCTCATCGGGCAGCTCATGGGCCGTGCCAAGGCGGCCGGACAGCTCCGTCCGGACGTGGGCGTCGGCGATGTGATGATCGTCGTGGCCCAGCTCAGCCGGCCTCCGTTCGGCACCGACTGCCTGGTCAGTGACCGCTTCGTCCACCGCCATCTGCAGCTGTTCCTGGACGGACTGCGGGCCCCGGCCCGCTCCGCCCTGCCGGGCACGGCCGTGACCATGGAGGACCTGCGCCAGGCCTGACCAAGCCGCGAACCACCGATCAGTTCGGGACCGTCCGCCGGTCCTCATCTCAGGCGTTGCCTCAGCAGCGCATCCGTATCGCACGCACCACCGAGTCCGTACCGCACGCATCGCTTTTTCCGTCACGAAGTCACGAAGTGGGTACCCCCATGTCTGCAACAGCCGCAAAGGCTCCAGGCGCACCGGCACCGTCCGGTGATGCCAACCGCTGGAAAGCGCTGGTCTTCATCGCGCTCGCCCAGCTGATGGTCGTCCTCGACGCCACCATCGTGAACATCGCGCTGCCCTCCGCCCAGACCGACCTGGGCATCTCCGACGGCAACCGGCAGTGGGTCGTCACCGCCTACGCCCTCGCCTTCGGCGGTCTGCTCCTCTTCGGCGGCCGGATCGCCGACCTGTGGGGCCGCAAGCGGGCCTTCGTCATAGGCCTGACCGGCTTCGCCGCCGCCTCCGCGCTCGGCGGTGCCGCGACCTCCGGCGCCATGATGTTCGGCGCCCGCGCCCTCCAGGGTGCCTTCGGCGCCATGCTCGCCCCGGCCGCGCTCTCCCTGCTCGCCGTGATGTTCACGGACGCCAAGGAGCGTGCCAAGGCGTTCGGCATCTACGGCGCGATCGCCGGTGGCGGCGGCGCCGTCGGCTTCATCCTCGGCGGTGTGCTCACCGAGTACCTGGACTGGCGCTGGACGTTCTTCGTCAACATCCCGTTCGCCATCGTCGCCGCGCTCGGCGCGTACTTCGTCATCCGGGAGCCGGAGGGCGGCCGCAACCGCAACCCGCTCGACATCCCCGGCGTGCTCCTGTCCACCCTGGGCCTGGTCTCGCTGGTGTACGGCTTCACCCGCGCCGAGTCCGACGGCTGGGGCGACGCCACCACCGTCGGCCTGTTCGTCGCCTCCGCGGTCCTGCTGATCTCGTTCGTCGTCACCGAGACCCGGGTCAAGGCCCCGCTGCTGCCGCTGCGTGTCGTCCTCGACCGCAACCGCGGCGGTATCTACCTCTCCCTCGGCATCGCGATCATCGCGATGTTCGGCACCTTCCTCTTCCTCACCTACTACCTCCAGGTCATCAAGGGCTTCTCCCCGATCAAGACCGGCTTCGCCTTCCTGCCGATGATCGCGGGCATGATGGTCGGTTCCACCCAGATCGGCACCCGGCTGATGACCCGGGTCCCGGCCCGTGCCCTGATGGGCCCCGGCTTCCTGGTCGCCGCGGCCGGCATGCTGGTCATGACCCAGATGGAGATCGGCTCGTCGTACGCCTCGACGATCCTCCCGGCGATGCTGCTGCTCGGTCTCGGCATGGGTACGGCGTTCATGCCGGCCATGTCCCTGGCCACGTTCGGCGTCGAGCCCCGGGACGCCGGTGTCGCCTCCGCGATGGTCAACACCTCGCAGCAGGTGGGCGGCGCGATCGGTACCGCCCTGCTGAACACGATCGCCGCCTCCGCGACGACGTCGTACATCAAGGACCACATCGCGACCGCGACCTCCAGGTCGCAGCAGCAGCTGGTCCAGATGGAGGGCGCGGTGCACGGCTACGCCAACGCGATCTGGGTCGCCGTCGGCATGCTGGTGCTGGCCGCGGTGGTCGTGGTGACCTTCGTCAACGCCGGCAAGCCGGACACCACGACGGTGGCCTCCGGCGAGGGCGCGGAGGACGAGGTGGCGGTCCCGGTGGTCGCCCACTGAGCCTCTGAGCGACCGACCGACGGACCGTAGGGGTACCCGCACGCGGGCCTGTCCCGGCTCCTCAGCGGAGCCAGGGCAGGTCCGCGCCCGCTTCGTCGGGCTGCAGGCCCTCGGCGACGATCTTCATGATCTCGCCGAGGGCCTGCTGCTGTTCCGGCGTCAGCCGCTCGAACAACGCCTGCCGTACGGCGGCCACATGGCCCGGTGCGGTGCGCCGCAGCACCTCGGCGCCCTCGTCGGTCAGGACGGCGAACTGGCCCCGCTTGTCGGAGGGGCAGTCCTCGCGCCGTACCCAGCCGTTCTTCTCCAGGCGGGCGACGGCGTGCGAGAGCCGGGAGCGGGTGATCTTCGCGTTCATGGCCAGCTCGGTCATCCGCAGCCGCCGGCCGGGCGCCTCGGCGAGCCCGACGAGCAGGCCGTAGTAGATGTGCGGCATCCCCGCGTCCCGCTGGAGCTGACGGTCCAGATGGTCCTCCAGCAGCGTCATGGCTTGCAGGTACGAGCGCCAGACCCGCTGTTCGTGGTCGGTGAGCCAGCGGCTCTGCGCGGTGGCGGAAGCGGATGCCGTATTCATGTATCCCACTGTACGAGGCCTCTCCTTGAAGATTAAACAAGCGCGGCGTAAGGTGGTGACAGAAAGCTTGAGAGTTAAAACATGCACCGCTGAAACCTGGGGGCCGGGAAGGTCCGGCACCCGGAGGGAGTCGCCGCCATGTCCGCCGCCGCACCGGAGCGCATGCCCGCCCTCTACCTGAGCCACGGCGCACCGCCGCTCGCCGACGACCCCGTCTGGCCCGGCGAACTCGCCGCCTGGAGCGCCGGCCTGCCCCGTCCCAAGGCGATCCTGATGGTCTCCGCCCACTGGGAGGAGGCGCCCCTCGCCCTCGGTGCCGTCCAGACCGTCCCCCTCGTCTACGACTTCTGGGGCTTCCCGGAGCACTACTACAAGGTGCGGTACGCGGCCCCCGGAGCGCCCGAGCTGGCCGAGTCCGTGCGCAAGCTGCTGCGCGGCCCCGGCACCCCCGTGCAGGACATCCCGGACCGCGGCCTCGACCACGGCGCCTACGTGCCCCTGGTGGAGATGTTCCCGGCCGCGGACATCCCTGTCCTGCAGATCTCCATGCCCACCCTCGATCCGGTGCGCCTGATGGAGATCGGCCGCCGGCTCGCCCCGCTGCGCGACGAGGGTGTGCTGATCGTCGGCTCCGGCTTCTTCACCCACAACCTGGCCGCGCTGCGGCACGCCGGCAACGGGGTGCCCTCGTGGTCCTCCGAGTTCGACGACTGGGGGCGCCGGGCCCTGGAGAACCGCGAGTGGGACGCCCTGCTGGACTTCCTGGACAAGGCCCCGGCCGGCCGCTACGCCCACCCGCGCACCGAGCACTTCGCCCCGCTCTTCGTCACCATGGGCGCGGCCGAGGCGGGCGGCGAGCTGGACGCGCAGAAGTCGGTGATCGACGGGTTCTGGATGGGGATGGCGAAGCGGTCGGTGCAGTTCGGCTGAGCCCGTCGCTCCGCTAGAGCGGGCGCTCGTACCAGGCCACGTCCCAGTAGCGGCCGAACTTCCGGCCCACCTCGCGGTACGTGCCGACGTACCGGAAACCGAACCGCTCGTGCAGCCGGGTGGACGCCTCGTTCGGCTGGGCGATGCCCGCGTAGGCGCGGTGCAGGTCCTCGTCCGCGAGCGCCTCGAAGAGGGCCTTGTAGAGGAGCGTGCCGACACCGCGCCGGCCGGCGTCCGGGGCGACGTAGACCGTCACCTCCACCGAGGTCTCGTAGGCCGGTTTCACGCGGTAGGGGCTGGATGTGGCGTACCCGAGAATCTCCTGTGAGTCCGCTGCCGTGGCAACCATCAGGCGGTATGGGCCGTCTTCCGGGTGGGAGAGCAGCCACGGACGACGCTCTTCCGGCGTGAAGGCCACCGTGTCAAATGTGATGGGCGTCTCACGAACGTAGTGATTGTAGATCTCCGTGAGGGCTTCGAGGTCCCCCTCGGCTCCCGGCCTGACCTGCACCTCTGTGCGTTCCGACGGCACTGCGCCTCCTCACGTGGTCGGACAGGGTACTGCATGATCAGAAAATTCGGAGGGTGGCGTGGGAATTCTGTCCGGATTCCAGTCGTTGTTTCCTTCAGATGCCGGGCACTCGACGACAGTCCGAGGAGTTCCAGAAGTGGAGTTCCGAAACGCTGGCAGTGGAGCGCCGGGCATCCGCCGAAGGACCGAGAAGAACCGATAGGACCACCCCGCCCGCCCACCATCGCAAGGGAGCACGCATGGCAACCCGTGCCGTCGCCCGTCGTCAGTCCGCCGCCACCGGCGAGACGGCCGACTCGGCAAGCAGTGTTCGCGCCCATGGCGTTCGCGGCCATGGCGGCGAGATCGCCGACCGCGATCTGGTCGGCATGTACCTCGACGAGATCGCGCGCACACCGCTCCTCGACGCCGCCAAGGAAGTCGAGCTGTCCCAGACCATAGAGGCGGGTGTGTTCGCGCGGCAGGTCCTCGACGGCGAGGAGGAGTCCGCGTCCGACGCCACCCGCGAGGAGCTGGAGGCGCTCGTCGCCGCCGGTGAGCAGGCGAAGGACGTCTTCATCCGCTCCAACCTCCGCCTGGTCGTGGCCGTCGCCCGTCGCTACCCGCGCAGCGGTCTGCCCCTCCTCGACCTGATCCAGGAGGGCAACGCCGGCCTGGTGCGCGCCGTCGAGAAGTTCGACTACCGCAAGGGCTTCAAGTTCTCCACGTACGCCACCTGGTGGATCCGCCAGGCGATCACCCGGTCCATCGCCGACCAGTCCCGGACCATCCGGCTCCCCGTCCACCTGGTGGAGGAGCTCGGCCGGATCCGCCGCGTCCAGCGCGAGTTCAACCGGGAGCACGGCCGGGACCCGGAGCCCGCCGAGATCGCCGCCGAGCTCGCCTCCACGCCGGAGCGCGTCATCGACGTGCTGGACTGGGCCCGTGACCCGGTCTCGCTGAACATGGCCGTGGACGACGAGGGCGAGACCCAGTTCGGCGACCTCCTGGAGGACACGTCGGCGGTCAGCCCCGAGCAGTCCGTCCTGACCCTGCTGCGCAGCGAGGAACTGGACGACCTGATCGGCCGCCTGGACCAGCGCACGGCCTCGATCATCAAGATGCGGTACGGCATCGAGGACGGTCGCGAGCGCACGCTGACCGAGGTCGGCAAGGAGCACGGCCTGACCCGTGAGCGCATCCGCCAGATCGAGAAGCACGCCCTGCTGGAGCTGAAGAAGCTGGCCCGCTCCACCGGGTTCGAGCCGGCCGCGTAAGGGGGTTGTACGGGGGCGGGGGTTCGCACGAGTGGGGCTCGCGTGACCGTCGCGCGCGAGACTCCACTCACGCCGGGCGCGTGCGCCGGGTGGCGGAAGACGGCGCAAACATGGCGCGGTACCGCCGCTTCAAGGTTCGCGTGTAGGGAACAACCAACCCGGGGCCGGGAAGCCGAGGCCCGCCGGCCATGACCGCGCCGGGTCGAGCGACCGCCACCACCCACGATGGCCGACGGCACCTCCAGGACCCCTCGACAACCCCGACGACTCTGACGCCCCGTCGACAAGCCACGTCCCGACGCACCATCCCCCCGGCGCCGGGACTCTCCCAGAGCCGGGCTCCGGCGCCCATCCCCCCCCGGGTGCCGGAGCCCGGCCACACCTCTCCACCGAAGGGGGCGCGCTGCGTCCGCCGGCCGTCCGACGTGCCCGGACATGCTGAGACGGTGGTTCACCCCGTACCTGAACCACGGGGTGAACCACCGGATGGCAGATTCTGCCACAGCGGCATAGCCTGCCGAGGTGAGCACCCCCAGCACCACCGGCGACACCCCGGCGCAGGACCCCGCCCCCCTCTCCCTCACGGAACGGCGCAAGGCGGAGACCCGCATGGAGATCGCCCGGGCGGCCGCGAGCCTGTTCGTACGGCGGGGCCTGCGGGCCACGCGCGCCGAGGACATCGCACAGGCCGCGGGCATCGCCCCCCGCACGTTCTACCGGTACTTCGCCACGAAGGAGGAGGCGGTCGCCCCGCTCTACGCGGCAGGCGCCCAGCGCTGGACGGAGGCGGTACGGGCGGCCCCCGCGGCCCTCTCCGTCCCCGAGGCCCTGGAACACGCCGTCCACCACACCCTGACCCCGGGCGGGGGAGTCTCCGCCGCCTCCTGGGAATGGGTCCGCACGCTGATCCACCTGGCCGACACCAGCCCGGCCCTGCGCAAGGTGTGGGCGGAGGTGTGCCAGTCCTCGGACCGCCTCCTGACATCGGTCCTGGCGGAACGCACCTCCACCCCCATCGACAACGTTGCCCCGCCCGCCCGCCTCCGCTTCACCGCGGCGGTGGCCGGCGCGGCGGTGCGAGCGGCGGTCGAATCCTGGGCGGCGGGCACGGCCGACCCCACGGGTCCGGAAGGCCCGGCAGCCTTGGCCCTGCAGAACCTTGAGGCGCTACGGGGGTTCGCGTGGGAGGGCTCGGGCGCGTAGCGGCCGCGGGCCGGTGGGGGCTGGTCGCGCCCACGCGGCGGAGCCGCATATCGAATACAGCCCCGCGCCCCTGAAGGGGCACGTCCTAGCCGCGGGCAGCCGTGCCGCTGGGGCGGCACGGGTGGGCGCTGGGGTCCCCCGTCTGGGGGAGGCACCCTGCCGGCGCCGGTAAGCGTCCCCATCCCCCCGGCCCCAGCCCCCTCACGCACCCCCGGCCCGACTCAACCGGCCCCCCAACTCCCGTGCACACGCCACCAGTTCCGCAGGCTCCCGCACCACGAACTCACGCCCCAGCATCACCAGCCGCACCGCCAGCCACTCCACCGGATCCCCGCTCTCCCCCCGCACCACACACCAGCCGCCCCCTTCGTCCACCGGCGTCCCCACCCACCCCGGCAGCCGAGCCCCCACCTCCTCCATCGTCCCGGCGAACGCGACCGCGAACTCGTATGTCTCCTGCTGCCGTTGGATGGACCGCCGCAAGTACTCCGCCGCACTTCCCGTCGGCATCTCCCGCGGCGCGAACCGCGCCCCGGTCGCGAACGGCTCGCTCACCCGGTCGACCCGGAACGTCCGCCAGTCGTCGCGTTCGAGGTCGTACGCCACGAGGTACCACCGCCGCCCCGTCGACACCAGCCGGTACGGCTCCGCCTGCCGTCGCGTCTCGCTCCCGTCCGCCGCCCGGTAGTCGAACCGCAGCCGCTCCCGCCCCGCGACCGCCGACGCCATCGCGGTGAGCGTCTCGGGCGCGATACTCGCCCCGTCCCCACTGGTCAGCGGCGTGGTCGCGGCCTGCAGCGTGGTCACCCGGTGCCGCAGCCGGGCCGGCAGCACCTGCTCCAGCTTCGCCAGCGCCCGCACCGACGCCTCGTCCACCCCCGCCACGGCATGCCCCGCCCCGGCCCGCAGCCCGACCGCGATGGCGACGGCCTCCTCGTCGTCGAGCAGCAACGGCGGCATCGCCTTCCCGGCGACCAGCCGGTATCCCCCGTCGGCACCCTTGCTGGCCTCCACGGGGTACCCCAGCTCCCGCAGCCGGTCGATGTCGCGCCGCACCGTACGCCGGGACACCTGGAGCCGCTCGGCGAGCTCACCCCCGGGCCACTCACGGGGCGTCTGAAGAAGAGACAGCAGCTGAAGCAGCCGAGCCGGAGTGTCCGTCGTCATACGGACGAGGATGCCGTACCAAGAGGACAGGATCTGGCCTAATCCGTTCCTATCGTGGCGCCATGACCTTCACCGACGTCGGCACCGACACCCTCAAGGGGCGCGGGACTGTATCGATCAGCGACTCCGCCGCGGGGCGCGACCAGCCACAACGAACCGGCACGGACACCACCACACCGACCCCGACGGCGCTCGAATCGTCGGCCCCCTCCGGTGCACCGCACCGCTGGCCGGCCTTGGCCATCGTCATGACCGCCGCCTTCATGGACCTCGTCGACGTCACGATCGTCAACATCGCCATCCCGTCCATCCAGCGCAGCGCCCACGCCTCCTTCAGCCAGATCCAGTGGATAACCGCCGGCTACGCCCTCGCCTTCGCCGCCGGCCTCATCACCGGCGGCCGCCTCGGCGACATCCACGGCCGCAAGCGGCTGTTCCTGATCGGCGTCGCCGGCTTCACCCTCGCCTCGGCGCTCTGCGGCTTCGCCGCCGGCCCGGAGATGCTGGTCGCCGCCCGCATCCTGCAGGGCGGCATGGCCGCGATGATGGTCCCGCAGGTCCTCTCGATCGTGCACGCCACCTTCCCGGCCCACGAACGCGGCAAGGTCTTCGGCCTGTTCGGCGCGATCGTCGGCCTGGGCGCGGTCTCCGGCCCGCTGCTCGGCGCACTGCTCACCGAGTGGAACCTCCTCGGTCTGGAATGGCGCCCGATCTTCCTGATCAACCTCCCGGTCGGCATCGCCGCCCTCCTCCTCGGCCGCCGCTACATCGGCGAGTCCAAGGCCCCGCACGCGCTGCGGCTCGACCTCGTCGGCGTCGCCCTGGTCACCCTCGGCCTGCTGATGCTGCTCTACCCGCTGATCCGCGGCCGCGAGCTGGGCTGGCCGCTGTGGGGGTACGCGTCGATGGCCGGCGCGTTCGCCGTCTTCGCCGTGCTCGTCGCCTACGAACGCCGCAAGGCGGCCCGCGACGGCTCCCCTCTCATCGAGCCCTCCCTCTTCACGGTGCGGAGCTTCGCCGCGGGCATCGCGGTGCAGACCGTCTTCGGCGTCGCGCTCGGCATCTTCTTCCTGGTCTGGACGCTGTACATGCAGGTCGGCCTCGGCTGGACGCCGCTGCACGCCGGCCTGACCGGGGTGCCGTTCTCCGTCTCCGTCTCCGTCGCGGCCGGCCTGTCGGTGCAGAAACTGGTCCCGCGCTTCGGCCGCGGGGTGCTCCAGGCCGGCGCCCTGCTGATGGCTCTCGGGGTCCTGCTCTACATCGGGGAGTCGGATCGCTACGGACTCGCCATCGCCTCCTGGCAGATGGCCCTGCCGCTGGTCGTGATGGGCGTGGGCATGGGCCTGATCGTCGCCCCGCTGACGGACGCGGTTCTCGCGGAGGTGCCGCGCGAGCACGCCGGTTCCGCCTCCGGCCTGATCAACACCGTGCAGCAGATGGGCAACGCGCTCGGCCTCGGCCTGGTCTCGGTGGTCTTCTACGGCGTCATCGGCGACCGGCTCACCGCCGCACAGGTCGGCCCGGTCTTCGCGGAGGCCTTCCGGCACGCCCTGCTCTGGGTGGCCGCGGTGCTGGGCCTGATCTTCCTGTTGATGTTCGCGCTGCCGAGGCGGGCGGCGGCGGAGCAGGAGCCGGGCGTGAGCTGAGGCCATGGCGGCCGACCGGACAGTCTTCGTCCGAGAACGACACCTTATGTGCTGAACGCTCCGGCTTCGACCGCCTGACGTGCTCAACTTGGCTGTCCTGAAAGGAAACTGACAGGGCATAGGGGCGAGGCCGGGACCGAGCCGCGGTGCCCTTGTTCACTAGTCGACATTTGAAGGGCAAGTGGCGGCGGTGCGCGGATTTCCGTACGGGAATCCGCGCACCGCGCGAACCGGCGCGTTATCTGTCGGCATCGGCCTTCCCCCGGAAAGCAATTGCCGAACCGGTGACCGGTTAATTCGGGAGGCGCGGCGGTCCGCTGTGCGGGTTTTTCCAGTGCTGCTTCAGTCCGGTCGTGCCCCCCGATCGGGTCGCTGGTGGGCGTGGCCTGGTTGGCCGAATCTGTTTGCTCTTGATCGATGGCAATCATTTGATAACGCTGTCATGTCCCGCCGGGATCCGGGCGTCGCGCGCCCTCGGGTGCATAAAACGGGCAAAACGCGCGGCCGGATGGAGCGTCTCGACGGCGCGTGCGGGGCGGGGCACAGTCCGTGAGATTCCCCGCTCCCGGGGAATTCGCGCAACGAGTCGGCCGGTGGTGACTCTTTGTCGACCGCTGGGGAGTGACCTAAAGGCCGTCCGTGGTGTTTACTGGGCACCGGTCTGATCCCTGGTGGGTCCGGACCCTTTCCGGGAGGTCCTGGGGGTGGTGCCCCGGGGCCTCTCGTTTTTACCTGTGGTATGCGTGAATGTCATATGTCGCTCACCGGGAAGAGTTCCGGCGCGCCTCTGTGGGGGTATGCGAAAAGCGTCGATAACCGGGATCCTGAATTGCTCGAAGAGTAAAAGGACCACCCGGTCGGATCTCGCGTTGATCTTCTGTAACAAAGCCCCGCGGTCAGGGGTTTCTGTCAAGATCACTATTCCTCGCGGCGCCTTCGGGAAACGTAACTGGCTCTTCGCTTGCGGCGAGCGGTACGGTTTATCTCGCTCAGCTGTCCCAACCCGCCCGGCCTCACCATCCGGGCGCTGTCGTACCTCCCGGAGAGGGAGGCCGGAGCAACCGCCGGACCCACCACCGGAACCCGCTGACCAGCGGGTTCTCAGAAACAGCAACAGAAAGGGATCAGAGCCGAGTGCGTACCGTCAACGACGACGGCGTCCTTCTGCCGTCGCGCCGTCGCCCCTGCGGCGCCCCGCCCGTGACGTGTCGTCACCACCGCATGCCCCGGGGCGCGTACGCCGGGACGCGCGCCGCCACGGCCGCCGCCGACGCGGGGGAGTGACCATGGCGTCGACCCTCGAGACCGCCCGGTCGATCGACTTACTTCTCGGGCGCGAGAACAAGCCCGAGGGCAGCTTCCTGCAGCGGCTGTCCGCCGCGGAGTGGCACGTCCTGCTGGAGGCGAAGCTGCGCAGCCGCACCTACGCCCGGGACGAACGCCTGCCGGTGGGGCCGGACGACCGGAACGTGTACATCATCTGGGAAGGCGTCGTACGGCAGGACCGCTTCCCGCTCGGTGAAGGGGAGAACCTCCCCACCGTGACGCGGTTCCGCGGCGGCGGCCAATTGGTCGGCGAGGCCAAGCTCATCACCCCCCGCTCCGCCGTCCTCACCAAATGCCTGACCCGGACCGTGGTCATCCCCTGCCGTGCACGCCACTTCAACGTCCTGCTGCGCCGTCGCCCCGAGATCCAACTCGCCCTGCTGCGCAGCCTTGAGGACCGCAGCCGCAGCGACGAGCTCGTGTACACCATGGTCACGAGGTCGCCCCTGCAACGCGTCAGCGGACTGCTGGCGCACCTCGCCGACACCGCGGGCGTCGCCGGCCCCCGTACGGACTCCACCAACATCGCGGGCCCGAGCCAGAAGGACATCGCCTCCGCCCTCCAGCTCGCCACCTCCACCACGGAGAGCGCGATCCGGACCCTGCGCTACCACGGGATCATCGAGGCCCGGTACCGCCAGTTCGTCATCCACGACGTCGACGCGCTGCGCCACCTCGCCGCCGGGCGCTGACACCGCCCCGGTGCGCCGTTCCCCCGCCCGGCGCACCGGCCACCGCCGCTCACGCTCCACCCCCGAACGGATCACCGCATGATGACCAGCACCACCACGCTGGCGATCGGGACCGGCGCCGGCACTCTCCTGCTGAGCACCGTCTCCGCTCTCGTCACGGGTGTCCTCGCCACCTACACCCTCCTGCACCACAAGCAGGTCTTCGCCTGGATGCGCAAGGTCCGCGGCCGGGACGAGGCGAACACCGAACTCGACAGGCCGGCCGATTGGCTCACCGACCTCTACAAGGCCCAGTGCCGCCTCACCGGGAAGCCCTGCCGGGCCGGCGACTTCGAGGACATCTCCCAGACCGGAAACATGATCAAGGGAATCGCCGACCACGTGGGAGCCCTCCGCCCCGAACTGACGGAGGTCGCCGAACGGGCCGACGCCTACGTCGCCACCGCCCTGCCCGAGCCCGGTCCGGCCCTGGAGGTCACCGCTGCCGAGCTCCACACCCAGCTCGTCCTGGCCATGCGGCAGGAGGCCGCCCGGCGCGAACTGGCCCGCGCCATCAGCACCGCCGAACAGAAGATCAAGGACCTGAGATACGGGTGACCTCGGCGTCCTTGCCCGTATGTGTCCGCCTCATGCCCGAACCTGTTTACTTTCCCGAAATCCAGGCGTAGCCTCCAAGCGAAACCACAAGTTCGGGCATGAGTCGGACACGGTCGGACATCTGCCGGGCGCCAGTGGGGCGTATGCCCGGCATACCGGGCATATCGCGGACGTATCTTGGAGCGGAGGCACAGCGGCATGTACGCACCGGAGCGGCAGCAGGAGATCCTCCGGCTCGCCCGTGACGGCGGCCGGGTGGACGTCGTGTCGCTCGCCGAGGAGTTCCAGGTCACCGCGGAGACGATCCGCCGCGACCTGAAGGCCCTCGACCGGGCCGGCCTGGTCCGCCGGGTGCACGGCGGCGCCATCCCGGCCGGGCGCCTCGACTTCGAGCCGGACCTCGCCGAACGCGAGTCCACCTCGGCCGACGAGAAGGACCGCATCGCCAAGGCCGCCGTCCCCGAGCTGCCCACCGAGGGCACCCTCATCCTCGACGCCGGTTCGACGGTCGCCCGCCTGGCCGCGGCCATCCCGCTGGAGGCGACGCTCACCGTCGTCACGCACAGCCTCCCGATCGCGGCCCGCCTCGCCGACCACCCGGGCATCCAGCTCCACCTGGTGGGAGGGCGCGTACGGCACCGTACGCGCGCCGCCGTGGACGCCTGGGCGCTGCGCGCGTACAGCGAGATCCGCGCCGACGTCCTCTTCGTCGCCGCCAACGGCTTCTCCGCCGACCAGGGCCTGACCACCCCCGACCTCGCCGAGGCCGCCGTCAAGCGGGCGGCCGTCACCGCGGCCCGCCGGGTGGTCCTGCTCGCCGACTCCGCCAAGCACGGCCAGGAGCACTTCGCCCGCTTCGGCGACATGGGCGACGTGGACCTGCTGATCACCGACAGCGGGCTGAGCCCCGAGGACGCCGCCGCCATCGAGCGCGGCGGCACGGAAGTAGTACGAGCATGAGCATCACGAGCGCCACGAGCACCACGTCCGGTACGGGCGTGATCCTCACCGTCACCCCCAACCCCTCCCTCGACCGCACCTACGAGGTCCCCGCCCTGGAGCGCGGCGAGGTCATCCGCGCCTCCGGCGAGCGCATGGACCCCGGCGGCAAGGGCGTGAACGTCTCCCGCGCGGTCGCCGCCGCCGGCCGGCGCACCGTCGCCGTCCTGCCCCTGGGCGGCGCGCCCGGCGCACTCGTCGCCGACCTGCTCGACGCGCAGGGCATCGAGGTCGCGCCGGTCCCGGTCGCCGGAGCCACCCGCTCCAACATCGCGCTCGCGGAGTCCGACGGGGTGCTCACCAAGATCAACGCGCCGGGCCCGGAACTCTCCGAGGCGGAGCAGGAACTGCTCCTGGAGACCGTGCGCGAGCAGTCCCGCGACGCCGACTGGATCGCCTGCTGCGGCAGCCTGCCGCGCGGGCTCGCGCCCTCCTGGTACGCCGATGTCGTCGCCCGAGCGCACGCCGGGGGCGCGCGTATCGCGCTGGACACCTCGGGGCGCGCGCTGCTCGAAGCGCTGCGTGCGCGGCCCGACGTGGTGAAGCCGAACGCCGAGGAGCTCGCGGAAGCCGTCGGGCGCCCCCTGGCGACGGTGGGCGACGCGCTGAAGGCGGCGGAGGAACTGCGCGGCATGGGCGCCCACGCCGTCCTCGCCAGCCTGGGCGCCGACGGCCAGCTGCTCGTGGAGGACGAGGGCGCCTGGTTCGCGAGCGCCCGGGTGGACACCGTCCGCAGCAACGTCGGCGCCGGTGACTCCTCCCTCGCCGGGTTCCTCATCGCCGGCGGCAGCGGCCCGAAGGCCCTCGCCTCCGCCGTCGCCCACGGCGCCGCCGCCGTACAGCTGCCCGGCAGCGTGATGCCCACCCCGGCCGACCTGGACCCCACGGCGGTGACCGTCACCGACCGCGTCCCCGTCGACCGCGAACTGACGGAGCCGGTGTCATGAACGCCCGCACTGTGGACACGACGACCCGCGCGGCCGCGCTCCTCCCCGGCGCCGCCCGCCGACAACCGGCCCAGGAACGGCGAGGTCCTTCGTTACTCGCCGCGCCGACGGGCCGACGGGGCACCCTGAGCCGCCCCGCCGTCCCCGGGAGGCGGGGCTTCCCCGGCCCCGTCTCCCACCCCACCCCCCACGGCATCCCCGTCCCCACCCCCGCCCACCTCACACTCCGGGCGATACGCGTGCATAGGAGCCCGCGATGAGCGACATGATCACCGCGGACCTGGTCGATCTCGACCTGTCCGCCGACACCAAAGAAGCGGCGGCGCGCGCCCTCGCCGAGCGCATGGTGGCCCTGGGCCGGGTGACCGACCTGGACGGCTTCCTCGCCGACGTGGCCGCCCGCGAGGCCCAGATGCCCACCGGCCTCGACGGCGGCATCGGCATCCCGCACTGCCGCAGCACCCACGTCACCGAGCCGACGCTCGCCTTCGGGCGCAGCGCCGCCGGCATCGACTTCGGCGCGCCGGACGGCCCCGCCGACCTGGTCTTCCTGATCGCGGCCCCCGCCGGCGCCGACGACGCCCACCTCACGATCCTCTCCTCGCTGGCCCGCCAGCTCATGAACAGCGAGTTCACGGACGCGCTGCGGTCGGCCGGCGACGCGGCGACGGCGGCGGCGCTGATCCGGGGCGACGAGACGCCCGCGGGGCGCGCCGAGACCGCGAAGACGGCCGGGAGCGCGAGCTCCGCGTCCGGCGCGTCCGGCACCGCGAGCGCCACCGGCGCGAGCTCCGGCGCCGAGGGCGCCGGTGCCACCGGGGACTCCGCGGGCGCCTCCCAGAACACCGCTGCGGCGCCGGCGGCGGCCTCCGCCGGCACCGCGGCGGCCACCGGCGACGCGGCCCCGGAGGCCGCGGGGCGTCCCTTCCGTATCGTCGCCGTCACCTCCTGCCCCACCGGCATCGCCCACACCTACATGGCGGCCGAGTCCCTGGAGAACGCGGGCCGCGAGGCGGGCGTCGAGCTCGTCGTCGAGACGCAGGGCTCGGCCGGCTTCACCCGGCTCGACCCCGAGGTCATCGCGGCGGCGGACGGCGTGATCTTCGCGCACGACGTGCCCGTCCGTGAGAAGGACCGCTTCGCCGGCAAGCCGACCGTCGACGTCGGCGTGAAGGCGGGCATCAACCGCCCCGCCGACCTGATCGGCGAGGTCCGCGCGAAGGCGGCCCGCGGCGAGGTCACGTCCGGCTCCGCACCGGCCACCCCGGTCGAGCGCGCGGGCGAGGCCGGCGAGGGCTACGGCACCAAGCTGCGCAAGTGGCTGATGTCCGGCGTCAGCTACATGGTCCCGTTCGTCGCGGCCGGCGGTCTGCTCATCGCCCTCGGCTTCGCGATCGGCGGCTACGAGATCAAGTCGGCTCCCTCGGTGCTGAACCACTTCGTGTGGACGCAGACCGACAGCTGGGCCGCCCTGATGTTCCAGATCGGCGCCGTCGCCTTCGGCTTCCTCGTCCCGGTCCTGGCGGGCTACATCGCCTACGGCATGGCGGACCGGCCGGGCCTGGTCCCCGGCTTCGTGGGCGGCATGATCGCCTCCACCATCAACGCGGGCTTCCTCGGCGGCCTGGTCGCCGGTCTGCTGGCCGGTGGTGTGGTGATGGCGATCCAGAAGATCAACATCCCGGCGGTGCTGCGCGGCGTCATGCCGGTGGTGGTGATCCCGCTGGTCTCCTCGGCGATCGTCGGCTTCCTGATGTTCGTCGTGGTGGGCAAGCCCATCGCCTCCGCCCAGAAGGGCATGACCGACTGGCTGAACGGCCTCTCCGGCTCCAACGCCATCCTGCTCGGCGCCCTGCTCGGCCTGATGATGTGCTTCGACCTCGGCGGCCCCGTCAACAAGGTCGCGTACACCTTCGCCACCGCCGGTATCGCGGTCTCCAACCCCAGTGACTCCGCGATGAAGATCATGGCGGCGGTCATGGCGGCCGGCATGGTCCCGCCGCTGGCGATGGCCCTCGCGACCACCGTGCGCGGCAAGCTCTTCACCGAGACCGAGCGGGAGAACGGCAAGGCCGCCTGGGTGCTGGGCGCCTCCTTCATCTCCGAGGGCGCGATCCCGTTCGCGGCCGCCGACCCGCTGCGTGTCATCCCGTCCTCGATGGTCGGCGGCGCCATCACCGGTTCCCTGTCGATGGCCTTCGGCGCCACCCTGCGCGCCCCGCACGGCGGCATCTTCGTGGTCCCGCTGATCGGCAACCCGTTCCTCTACCTGATCGCCATCGCCGTCGGCGTCTGCGTCAGTACGGCCCTGGTCGTCCTCCTCAAGGGCATGCGCAAGCCGGCCCAGCAGACCCAGGCGGGCGGCTCCGCCGCCGACCGGGCCGCCACCGCGAAGGAGGCCAAGCAGCCGGTCGCGGCCTGAGCACCGCACCGCGTCGCCGTCTTGTCCCTTTGAGCCGCTGTGAGTTGTTCACGGCACCTGCGAGATACGTCACGGTCCGGGACCAAAGTCCCGGACCGTGGTGTGTACTGGGGCGTATGCCCGCGCATGACTCGACCCTCCAGCTGATCGGCATGGCCGCGCTCACCCTGGCCACCGTCGCCTGGGCGCTCGTCGTGACGCGCCTGCTGCGCCGCAACCGCCGCAAAGCACTCGCCTGGCGCGCCGCGCGCGCCCTTCCCGCCTTCCCGCACCAGCTCCAGGCCGCTCCGCCGCGTGAGACCGTCGAACTGACCCCCGCCGAACAGGACGCCTTCGCCGGGCTGGTGCGGCGCCTCGGCCGCCGCTGAGGGGCCGTGTCGCGGGGCGGGTCAACCCTGCCGGGTCGCCCGCCGCTCCATCGCGTTCCTGGCCGCGTCCTCCGTCGGGTACACCTCGCACATGTGCCGGCCGTCCGGCGTCGCCGTGTGCTCGACCTCCCACAGCGACAGCTCCCGGCCGTCCCGCAGCAGGAACGCGTGCTCGTAGAGCGAGAAGGCCGGACCCGACCTGCCCGCCCGGGCCGGCCGCCCGAACGCCTGGGTGATCTGGTGCGCGAACGCCGTCGACAGCACCTCGGCCGTCTCCGCGTCCGGCCGGTCGGGGTTCTCGGCACGGCGCAGCAGCCGGCGCGCGTGGTCCGCCGAGTCGTCCGGCACATACATGTGCCGGGGCTCCGGGAACGGCGCCAGCGTCACCAGCACCGGCAGCTCGAAGTCCGGGGTGTCCGGCGGCAACGGCAGCCGCGCGGTCGCGGCCCGCAGCTCCTCCTCGTCGACGTACACCTCGTGCTGCGGGTCGCTGCCCGGCGCGGTGTTGTGCACGAGCTCCCACAGGGTGACCGCCGAGCCGTCGGCCAGCAGCCAGGTGTGCCGGTACGTCTCCCGGTGCAGCCCCGCGCTGTGGTGCGCGGAGTGCAGCGAACTGTCGTGGGCCAGCGCGCAGTCCAGCTGCCTGATGGCCTCGTCGGGCAGTTCGAAGGAGTTCAGGGCACGCCCGAGGAGCCGCGCGAGGTGCTCCTCCGGAGACTCGGGCGACTCGGCTGGTTCGTACGCTGCCGTCTCGTACGGAACGCTCAAGGTTTCTCCCGGCGTTGCTGCATGTCACCTTGTGGGTGCATACCGTAGCCCCTCGGTCGGACATCATGTCCGGGAACCGAGAAAACGTACGCCGGGAAAACGCGCGGGCCGCGCGAAAAGTTCCCGCGCGGCCCGACGATCCGTCAAAACGTGCCGGTCAGACCGCACTTCCGGCGGTCCAGTCGCTCCACGACAGGTTCCACCCGTTGAGCCCGTTGTCCGGCTGCACGGTCTTGTCGGGCGAGTTCTTCACGATCACGACGTCCCCGACGAGCGAGTTGTCGTAGAACCACTTGGCCGTCGTGTCGCCCTGCGCGCCCTGCACGTCCGCGAGCCCCACACAGCCGTGGCTGGTGCCCTCGCGCCCGAACGGCGGGTTGCCCTTGTTGTACCAGTAGTTGCCGTGGATGAACGTCCCCGACGTCGTCAGCCGCATCGCGTGCGGCACGTCCGGGATGTCGTACTCCCCGCCGAGGCCCACCGTCTGGCTGTTCATCCGGGTCTGGACGAACTTCTCGGAGATCACCATCTGCCCGTTGTACGTCGTGTGCTCCGGGCTGCCCGTGGAGACCGGCACCGACTTGAGGAGCTTGCCGTCCCGCATCACCGTCATGGTCTGCGTGTTCGCGTCCACCGTGGAGACCTGCGAACGTCCTACGGTGAAGGTCACCGTCTTCTTCTGCACCCCGTAGACGCCGTTCGCGCCCTCGACCCCGTCCAGGTCGATCTTCATCGTGACCTTGGAGCCGGCCTTCCAGTAGTCCTGCGGCCGGAAGTCCAGCCGCTGCGCCCCGAACCAGTGGCCCACCACCTGCTGGCCGCTGCTGGAGGTGACCGTGATGTGCGACTGCACGGCCTTCTTGTCGCTGATGACCTTGTCGAAGTTGAACGACACCGGCATCCCCACGCCGACCGTCGTCCCGTTGTCCGGTGTGTACGTGCCGATGTAGCTGTTCGCCGAGTTGACGGTGGTGAAGATGGAGTTGGCCGCCGCCGTGAGCCCCTTCGAGTCCTTCGCGGTCGCCGATATCTCGTACTTCGTGCCGCGCTCCAGCTGCTCCTTCGGCTTCCAGGTGCTGCCGTCCGCCGCGAGGGTGCCGTCCACGGCCTGCCCGGACCCCGCCACGGTCATCTTCACGGCGGTCAGCGTGCCGCCGCTGACCTGCACGCCGGTGGTGTTGATGGACGCGCCGGTCGAACCGTCCTTCGCCGAGATCACGATCTTCGCGGTCGACGTCTTCGCGGCGGTGTCCTGCCCGCCCTTGCCGCCGCCGCTCTTGTCGTCGGCGTTGGCGTTGCCGCCGCAGGCGGTGAGGGTGAGGGCGCCGACCATCAGGGCGGCACAGGCCCCCAGTGCGCGCCGCGCTGCAATGTCCGGCGATGTCACGGGCTGCTCCAGGTTCGTGTGAGGTGAGTGATCCGCTCCAGTGCGTGGAAGAAGAGGCCGGAGGCCCCCGCCGGGGTTCCCGCCGGCGCCCGCTGACGCCATCACGTGACAGAACCAGGACAATCGACAGGAACCCGCAAGGTTCCGGACCCGCCCCTCACCGTTCTCCGCGCGCCCCGTACAACTCCTCGTACGACGGCCACACCCCGCCCGGCCCGTCGACCGGCCGCGCGGCCCGCACCGCGCGCACGATCGCGCGGGTCACCAGGTCCGCGCCGGCCGCGAGGATCTCGTTGAGCGCGAGCGGGCTCGCGTCGAGCGGGCGCGCCCCCGTCGCCAGCGCGAACACCGTGTCCCCGTCGTGTAGCAGGTGTACCGGCCGCACGGCGCGCGCGATTCCGTCGTGCGCCGTCCCGGCCAGCTTCTGGGCCTGCGCCTTGGAGAGTTCGGCATCGGTCGCGACGACGGCGAGGGTGGTGTTCAGCGGGGGGAGCCCGTTCGCGGCGGCGGTCTCGGCGAGCCGCCGGCGCGCGGCCTCGTGCACGGGCTTTTCGGGGTACTCCACGCGCCCTTGGAACAACTCCCCGTACAACGCCCCGGTTTCGGGATCCATTACCGCACCCGCGGCGTTGGCCACCACCAGCGCGGCCACCGTGATCCCCGAGGCCAGCACGGCGCTCGCACTGCCCACCCCGCCCTTCAGCGCCCCGGCCACGGCACCCGTGCCCGCGCCCACGCACCCCTCCCGCACCGGTGCCCCCGGCGCGCTCGCCGCGGCCTCCTCGACCGCCGCCCGCCCCGTCGCCGCGTCCGGCCGGGCCCGGAAGTCGCCGCCCCGCCCCAGGTCGAAGACGCAGGCGGCGGGCACCACCGGTACCACGTGGTCCGGATCCGGCCCCACCCGCACCCCGCGCCCCCGCTCCTCCAGCCAGGCCATCACCCCGGACGCCGCGTCGAGCCCGTAGGCGCTGCCGCCCGTGAGCACGACCGCCTCCGCCCGCTGCACCAGGTTGCGCGGGTCCAGCGCGTCCGTCTCCTTGGTGCCCGGGCCACCACCGCGCACGTCCACGGCGGCGACCGCGCCGCCCTCCGGAGCGAGGACGACCGTGGTGCCGGTGAGCCAGCCGTCGCCGCAGCGGGTGGCGTGTCCCACCCGCAGCCCGGCCACGTCCGTCAATGCGTCAACTGTCATGACGGCCAGTCTGGCCCAGCCCGGCACCCCCCGCGGAGAGGTCAGGAGGCGGTCGCTGCGGCGTCCGCCGGGCGCCCGCGGCCGGCCGTGCGCGCTGTCAGGGTCGTGCCCGTGGCCACCGCGGCCGCCGACACCAGGCCCGCCGCCGGCACCGCCCAGTCGCCCAGGAAGGTGCAGCAGATCACCAGCAGCGCCGTGACCGGCAGCACCAGCTGCTGGGCGATGCCGACCTTGAAGTGACGCGAGTGCAGCGCCCATACCGTCAGCAGATACAGCGCGGTCGGCAGGGTCACGGCCGCCGAGGCGGACAGCGTCGAGATGTGCGCCTTGCCGACCGCCTCCTCCACGGCCACCTCCAGACCGGCACCGATCGAGGCCGCCGACGCGAAGATCAGATAGTGGCCGTACCCCCACAGGAACGACTGCCTGTTGGAACGCAGATGGCCGTGGATCGGCACCACGAAGTAGATCCACCATGCCGAGAAGACGATCAGCAGGCCGCCCGCCGCGGTCGGCACCAGCTCCGCGAACGCGTCGTGCTCGGCCACTGCCGACTTCACGGCCACCGTCGCCGCCGAGATCGTCTCGCCCAGCACGATGATCGTGAACAGCCCGAAGCGTTCGGCGATGTGGTGCGGGTGCCAGGAGGTGCTGTGGTCCTTCTCGGCGTAGACGGGCACACACAGCTCGGCGATCGCCATCACCAGGAACACCCAGGGGCGCGCGTGCTCCGGCAGCACCACCAGACCGAGCCAGCCGACCTGGCACAGCAGCACCCCGCCCGCGTACCGGAGCGCCATGGTCCGCTCCGCCCCCTCGGCCTCCCGCGCGGCTCGCAGCCACTGCGAGGCCAGCGCCAGCCGCATGATCACGTAACCGATCAGGACCAGGGCGAAGTCGTGCTCCGCGAAGGCCCGCGAGACGCCGGCCGCCAGCACCAGCACGCCGGCGATCTGGACCAGGGTGACGACCCGGTAGAGGGCGTCGTCGTTGTCGTACGCCGAGGCGAACCAGGTGAAGTTCATCCAGGCCCACCAGATGGCGAAGAACAGCATCGCGTAGTTCAGGACGCCCTCGCCCGCGTGGCCGGTTGCCACCGCGTGCACCAGCCCCGTGCCCGCCTGGGCGATGGCCACCACGAAACACAGGTCGAAGAAAAGTTCGAGCGGCGAGGAGACGCGGTGGGACTCCTCGCGCCCGCGTGCGGTGAGGCGGCGCAGCGGCCGGAGGGGCTGGGGGGCGCCCGGGGAAGCGGGCACCGGGGCGGAACTCGACGTCATGCCCCCCAGCACAGCAGAAAACCCGGGCGTTATCGCGCGCAGGGTCCGGTGAGGGGCGCCGCGGGGACGACCCGACCGGGCCGGGAGCGGGTGGGCCGGGAACGAGCGGGCCGTACTCTTGACGCATGAGCACCGCCCCCGAGCCCGAGCCGCGCGATCCGAAGGCCGCGCTGGTCTTCGACGACCCGCTGGACCGGCAGTCCGCAGACGACACGGACCGCGGCTGGGGCGACCGCCCGGCCGGCGACGCCGCGGCCGACCTCAAGCGCTTCCTCGACGAGAAGCCGCCCCACCACCTCTGAGCCGCCGCCCACAGCGGCGCCGCTAGCGTGCGTCGTGCCCGGAACCGCGCTGCGCGACGAGGGCGTCGCGGATCTCCTTCAGCACCTCCAGCTCGGTCACCTCCACGACCTCGTGGGTGCCCTCCCGCGCCCTCCGGCGGGCCTCCATCCGGGACAGGTACTTCGCCATCGGCAGGACCATCAGGAAGTACACGACCGCCGCGGTGATCACGAAGGAGAGCGTGGCGCCCAGGACCTCGCCCCACATGATCGGAATGCCGGTCTTCACCGTGCCGTCCGCGTTCAGCGCGCACGGGGCCTGCAGGCACGAGCTGTAGCTGTCGAGGTTCTTCGTACCGATCGCGCCGACCAGCGGGTTGATGATCCCCTTCACCACCGAGTTGACGATGTTCGTGAAGGCGGCGCCGATGACCACCGCGACTGCCAGATCGACGACGTTGCCGCGCATCAGGAAGGCCTTGAAGCCCTGCCAGACACTCGGATCCTTCTTCGCGCTCACCTAGGGGACTCTCCTCGCATGCACAGGGTGTGGAACAAAACGCTCCGCAACCTACGTCACCATGCGGCCATCGTGCCCAATCCGGCAGCCCCGGCGGGGGACTTGACAGGAAACGTCCCAGAAATCGCCCCAGGTTGTTCAGCACAGCGTCACCGCCAGCCGTGCCGTGGCGCTCGCGCCGACCAGGCGGGCCGCGGTGGTGCGCGGAACCGAGAGCACGATCAGCGCCCCGCTCTCCACGGTCCCCTCGGCCGGCTCCGGCAGCCTGGTCACGCGCACCCCGCGCGCGATCACCTCGGCGTCCCCGCCCGCCGCGGGATCCCCGGCGGCGATGACGTCCACCCGGTCGCCGGGGCGCAGCAGCCGGACGGTGGCCGCGTCGGCGATCCGCACCGGTGCCGTCACCATCTCCACGGGCGGGGTGTGCCGTCGTGCCGGCTGGGTGAGCGGGTGTCCTCGGGGCCGCTCGGCGCGCAGGGGGTCGGTGGCGGCACGCGGTCCGGCCGCGACGAGCGCCGCCGCCGTGACCGCGAGGCCGGCCGCGAGGGCCCGCCCGCGGTGCCGCAGCAGCCGGTGCAGCTGATACCGCCCGCCGCGCACCCGCACCGGTTCGAAGTGCGGGACCTCGCAGGTGGCGGGGGCGTCGGTGCCCAGCGGGCGCGGGACACGAAGGGGAGGAGGGAGGGTGGGGTGGGGGGTCGGGGGAACGGACATGGGGATCACCACCTGCGACGAGGAATCGGCCTGCGAGACCACGATGAGGTCTCGCGCCGAAACCCGCCGGAGCCGGTGGGCTACCGACCGGTTGTGGACAACTCGGCCACCCGAACGAGGAGTTCCGCCCGCACCCGTCCCGCGGAGAGCACCCGTCCCGCGGAGAGCCCCCGGGCCACGGCGCGCGTCCGGGCCACGGCACACGTCCGGGTCAAGGCACGCGTCGCGGCCACGGCGCGCGTCCGGGGACGCGTCACGGCAGCTCGAAGCCCGGATCCATGCCGCCGAGCGCGCTCGTGCACAGGCACTCCCGTGCCGTGTTCTCCGGCAGGGCCGCCACCGCGTCGAACAGCACGCCCCGCAGCCGGTCCACGTTGGCCGCGAACACCCGCAGCACCTCGTCGTGCGAGACGCCCTCGCCGGTCTCGGCGCCCGCGTCCAGGTCCGTGACCAGCGTCATCGAGGAGTAACAGAGCTCCAGTTCACGGGCGAGCGCCGCCTCCGGGTGGCCTGTCATGCCCACCACCGACCAGCCCTGCGCCTGGTGCCACAGCGATTCGGCGCGGGTCGAGAAGCGCGGCCCCTCGATCACCACCAGCGTGCCCCCGTCCACCGGCTCCCAGCCCCGGCCCCGGGCGGCCTTCAGCGCGGCCGCCCGTCCGGTGGGGCAGTAGGGGTCGGCCAGGGAGACGTGCACCACGTTCGGGACGGCGCCGTCGGGCAGCGGCAGCCCGTCGAAATACGACTGCGCCCGGGACTTCGTGCGGTCCACCAGCTGGTCCGGTACGAGCAGGGTGCCCGGCCCGTACTCGGGGCGCAGGCCGCCCACCGCGCACGGGCCGAGCACCTGACGCACCCCGACGGAGCGCAGCGCCCAGAGGTTGGCGCGGTAGTTGATGCGGTGCGGCGGCAGATGGTGACCGCGTCCGTGGCGGGGCAGGAAGGCGACCCGGCGGCCGGCGATCTCGCCGAGGAAGAGGGAGTCGCTGGGCGGCCCGTAGGGCGTGTCGACCTGGATCTCGGTCACGTCGTCGAGGAACGAGTAGAAGCCGGAACCGCCGATTACGCCGATCTCTGCGTTCACCATGCGCAGCACACTAGCTGGCCGTTCGAGCGGGCCGGAGCCGGTGTCCGTGGAACGCCCCGGACCCCGCCGTCGCTCGACGGTGGGGTCCGAGAGGTGAGGTCTCAGGCGGCGGAGCTGCTGGCCGAGCCCGACGAGGACGACGTCGAGGACGAGGACGTCGACGACTTCGAGTCGGACGTCTTCGACTCGGACGACGCGCTCGACGACGCGGAGCCCGACGTCTTCGACGCGGGGCTGCTGCTCGACGAGGAGCCGCGGCTGTCATTGCGGTAGAAGCCCGAGCCCTTGAAGACAATGCCGACCGCGGAGAACACCTTCTTCAGGCGGCCACCGCAGTTGGGGCACTCGGTCAGGGCGTCGTCGGTGAACTTCTGCACCGCCTCAAGGCCCTCGCCGCACTCGGTGCACTGGTACTGGTACGTCGGCACTGTCTTCCTCCTGGCACTCTCACTCAATGAGTGCTAACGACGGTCCATAGTGACGTATTCCTGAGGATCAGTCCACCGTCACGGGTACGCGGTGACCGACGCCACGTGCGACGGTGCGGTTCCGGGGCCGGGCGACCAGCTGTGAACGCAGTGCCAGAAGGGTCACCAGGGCCAGCAGTGTGCCGGCCATCGGCACCAGGAATCCGGCGCCGCCCCACAGCCGGTCCTCCAGCTGTCCGGCGACCGTGACCGCGGCCGCCTGGCCGAGTGCCACCGCGCCGGTCAGCCAGGTGAACGCCTCCGTGCGGGCGCCGGCCGGGACCAGGCTCTCGACCAGTGTGTAGCCGGTGATCAGGGCGGGCGCGATGCACATGCCGACCAGCAGGCCGAGGCCGGCCAGGACGAGCACCGAGTGGGAGGTCCACAGCGCCGACGCGGTCAGGGCGAGCGCCGCGTAGCCGACGACCAGGCGCCGGTGCGGGGCCGCCTTCCAGGCGAGCGCGCCGCAGACGATGCCCGAGAGCATGTTGCCCGCGGCGAAGGTGCCGTACAGGACGCCGTTCAGGCCGGGCTCGCCGATCGACTCGGTGAACGCGGCGAGGGAGACCTGCATGCCGCCGAAGACGGATCCGATGCCCAGGAAGGCCACGACCAGCACGCGAACGCCGGGCACGCGGAGCGCGGAGGCGTGCCGCACGCGCGCGTGGCCGGTGCCGGTCACCTGGGGCTGCGTGCTCCTGCGCGCGGCGAACAGCAGGCCGCCGGCGAGGGTGAGCGCGGCCTCCGTGACCAGGCCTGCGGCCGGGGCGACGGTGGTGCACAGGGCGGTCGCGAGCAGTGGGCCGAACACGAAGGTGAGCTCGTCGGTGACGGACTCGAAGGCGGCCGCGGTGGACATCAGAGGGGAGTCCTGGAGTTTCACGCCCCAGCGGGCGCGCACCATGGGGCCGATCTGCGGTACCGAGGCGCCGGTCGGCACGGCCGCCGCGAACAGGGCCCACAGGGGTGCGTCCGCCAGTGCGAGCACCGTCAGCGCGACGCCGGACAGCGTGTGCACGAGCACGCCGGGGACCAGCACCGCGCGCTGCCCGTAGCGGTCGGCCAGGCGGCCGCTGTAGGGCGCGCACAGTGCCATGGAGACCCCGGTGACGGCCGCGGCGGCACCCGCGGCGCCGTACGAGCCGGTGGTGTGCTGCACGAGAAGCACGATGGAGATGGTGAGCATCGCGAACGGCTGGCGCGCCGCGAAGCCGGGGAGCAGGAACGTCCAGGCGCCGCGGGTGCGCAGCAGCTGGCCGTATCCCGGGCGGGGCGGCGCCGCCGGGTTCCCGGACGGCTCGGTGGTGACCGTGGATGCCACGGCCCGTGCCTTTCTGCCGCCTGGTAGCGCGCCCGTGCGGGGGCGCCGAGAGCTGTCCTCTTGCGCGGAACTGCGGTAGATACCGGCGTCCACTGCGAGGAGTGATCCGGCCGCCATACGGTCGCGCCAGCTCTGCGTCAGGCAGAGTTGGTTCGATCAGGGTGCTTTCATCGTACAGGGGTGAAGGCCCGGTACACCTGTGAAAACAAGCACTGTGGCGGCCGTTCACCTGGGATTGGTCGGAGTGTGAACCGTCCGAAACACGCCCTTAACGCCCGCCCTCGGCGCTGTCCCAGTGCCCGCCCGGCCACCGCCTCAGCGCACGCCCCGCGCACTGCCCGACCCCGCGCCGGGCGTCCCGTTCGTGCCCAGCCAGCCCGCCAGCTTGCCGCCGTTGCCGACCGCGCGCAGTCGTCGTTCCGCGGCGTCCCGCACCGGGTCGGTGGCGACCACGAGGAGTTCGTCCCCGCGCCGCAGCACCGTCGCGGGCAACGGAACGAACGATTTTCCTTCGCGGACGACCAGAGTGACCGCGGCACCGGCGGGCAGCCGCAGCTCGTTGATCTCCACACCGTGCATCCGGGACCCCTCGGGGATCGAGACGGACAGCAGATGCCCGCGCAGCCGCTCCAGAGGGGCGGACTCGATGCCGAGGTCGGCGGCCTCCGGGCCCTCGCCGAGCCGCAGTGTGCGGGCCAGCCAGGGCAGCGTCGGCCCCTGGACGAGGGTGTAGACCACGACCAGGACGAAGACGATGTTGAAGATGCGGTGGCTGGTGTCGACGCCGTTCACCATCGGGATCGTCGCCAGGATGATGGGCACGGCGCCGCGCAGCCCGGCCCAGGACATCAGGGTCTGCTCCGGCCAGGGCACCCGGAACGGCGCGAGGCTGACGACCACGCTCACCGGGCGCGCCACCATGGTGAGCACCAGCCCGATGACAAGGGCGGGCACGATGTCGTCGCCCAGCTCGTGCGGGGTGACCAGCAGGCCGAGCAGGACGAACATGCCGATCTGGGCGATCCAGCCGAGCCCCTCGGCGAAGCCGCGGGTGGCGGGCCAGTGCGGCAGCTTGGCGTTGCCGAGCACCATGGCGGCCAGGTAGACCGCGAGGAAGCCGCTGCCGTGCGCCAGTGCGCCCGCGGCGTACGAGGTGACCGCGATGGCCATCACGGCGATCGGGTAGAGGCCGGAGGCGGGCAGGGCGACGTGCCGCAGGCCGAAGGAGCCGAGCCAGCCCACCGCGAGACCTACGGCCGCGCCGATGGCCAGCTCCATGGCTATCTCGCCCAGCAGCACGTACCAGTGTTCGACCGGCCCCGCGGTGGAGAAGGCGACGACCAGGATGACCACCGGGGCGTCGTTGAAGCCGGACTCCGCCTCCAGGGTGCCCGTCACGCGCGCGGGCAGCGGAATGCGCCGCAGCACCGAGAAGACCGCCGCCGCGTCCGTCGAGGACACCACCGCGCCGATGATCAGCGCCTGCCGCCATTCCAGCCCGACCAGGTAGTGCGCGCCCGCGGCGGTGACGCCGACGCTCACCCCGACCCCGGCGAGGGCCAGCATGGTGGCGGACGCCAGGACGGGTTCGACCTCCTTCCACTTCGTGCCGAGACCGCCCTCGGCCAGGATCACGACCAGGGCCGCGTAGCCGATGACCTGGGTCAGTTCGGCGTTGGCGAAGTGGATGTCGCCGATGCCGTCCTGGCCCATGAGGACGCCGATCCCCAGGTACACGAGCAGGCTGGGGAGCCCGCTGCGCGAGGAGATGCGGACGGCCGCGACGGCGACGAGCAGGACCACGGAGCAGACGAGCAGGAGCTGGTTGAGGTGGTGGACAGTCAGCGGCGGTTCCCTTCCATTGGCTCGCGCGCGGGCGACGCGGAAGCACACGTACACAGGACCGAGAGTGCGGCACTCCACACCCAAGTACTTCGTTACCTTACCTAACTCTTGACGCTTTCTTGACGCTTCCCCAGGCAAGATCGAACGCCCGTGCCCTCCGGTTCCCCACTCCGCGTCAAGTGGCGTGAGGCCCTGCGCCTATGGTTGCTCCAGCACTCCAGGACCGCCTGCCGCTCGCGTTAGGACAGCAAGGACAGCGATGCCCCCCAACACCACCGCCACAACGGGTGACAAGCCTGGCAAGTCCGGCAGGAAGAAGGGGCGCAGAGCCCGGCTGATCGTGCTCGTGCTCGTCCTGGCCGTCATCGGTGGCGTCTTCTACGGGGCGTACTGGTCGGTCAGCACGGTCCGCGCGTCCTTTCCGCAGACCAAGGGTTCGACCACGCTCGAAGGCCTCTCCGGGCCCGTGACCGTGAAGCGCGACAGCTACGGCATCCCGCAGATCTACGCCTCGACCGACGAGGACCTGTTCATGGCGCAGGGCTACGTCCAGGCGCAGGACCGGTTCTACGAGATGGACGTGCGCCGCCACATGACCGCCGGGCGGCTGTCCGAGATGTTCGGCAAGAGCCAGGTGAAGAACGACGAGTTCCTGCGCACCCTGGGCTGGGACCGGGTCGCGAAGGAGGAGTACGACACCAAGCTGTCGGCCTCCACGAAGAAGTACCTCCAGGCGTACGCCAAGGGAGTCAACGCCTACCTCCAGGGCAAGGACGGCAAGGACATCTCCCTGGAGTACGCGGCCCTCGGGTTCGTCAACGACTACAAGCCCGAGCAGTGGACCCCCGTCGACTCGGTCTCCTGGCTGAAGGCGATGGCCTGGGACCTGCGCGGCAACATGCAGGACGAGATCGACCGCGCCCTGATGACCAGCCGCCTCGGCGCGCAGCAGATCAAGGACCTCTACCCGGACTACCCGTACAGCCGCAACAAGCCGATCGTCCAGGAGGGCCAGTACGACGAGCTCACCAAGACGTTCGAGCAGAGCAGCTCCACGAGCGGCTCCGGGACCTCGACGGACGCCGGCGGCTCCTCGACCACGTCGTCCGCCGGTTCGGCGCTCACAAGCCAGCTGGAGAGCCTCTACAACGTCCTGGACGACGTCCCCACGGCCGTCGGCGTGAACGGCCAGGGCATCGGCTCCAACTCCTGGGTCGTCGGGGGCCAGTACACCATCACCGGCAAGCCGCTGCTCGCCAACGACCCGCATCTGTCGGCGTCACTGCCGTCCGTCTGGTACCAGATGGGCCTGCACTGCACCACCGTCTCCAGCAAGTGCCAGTACGACGTCACCGGCTACACCTTCGCCGGCATGCCCGGCGTGATAATCGGCCACAACGCGGACATCGCCTGGGGCATGACCAACTCCGGTGTCGACGTCACCGACCTCTACCTGGAGAAGCTCTCCGGCGACGGCTACCTGTACAACGGCAGGACCAAGCCCTTCACGAGCCGTACGGAGACCATCAAGGTCGCCGGCGGCACGTCCAAGAAGATCGTCGTACGCCAGACCGCCGACGGCATGCCGCTGCTGTCCGACCGCGACGACGAACTCGTCCAGGTCGGCAAGAAGGCCACCGTCGACACCGCCGCACCGGACCGCGGCGACGGCTACGGCATCGCGCTGAGGTGGACCGCTCTGGACCCGGGCACCACCATGGACGCCGTCTTCGCCCTCGACAAGGCGTCCGACTGGGACTCCTTCCGCCAGGCGGCCGCCCAGTTCGACGTGCCCTCGCAGAACCTGATCTACGCCGACACCAAGAACAACATCGGCTACACGCTGCCCGGGAAGATCCCCACGCGCTCGTCGGCCGACGACGGCTCCATCCCGGCACCGGGCTGGGACTCCAAGTACAAGTGGACCGGCTTCATCAAGCAGGACGAACTGCCCTACGAGTACAACCCGAAGCGCGGCTACATCGTCACCGCCAACCAGGCCGTGATCGACAAGGACAAGTACCCCTACACGCTCACCACGGACTGGGGCTACGGCACCCGCAGCCAGCGCATCACCGACCTGATCGAGTCGAAGATCAAGGACGGCGGCAAGATCTCCACCGACGACATGCGCCAGATGCAGACGGACAACAGCAGTGAGATCGCCAAGCTGCTGGTGCCCAAGCTGCTGAAGATCAACCTCGACGACAAGGACGTGCGCGAGGCGCAGAAGCTCCTTGAGGGCTGGGACTACACCCAGGACGCCGACTCGGCGGCCGCGGCCTACTTCAACGCGGTCTGGCGCAACATCCTCAAGCTCGCCTTCGGCAACAAGCTGCCCAAGGAGCTGCGGGTCAAGGGCCAGTGCCTGTGGGTCGACAAGGTCGACAGCACCGGTCCGGTGGACGACGACACCAAGGTGCGCGAGTGCGGCGAGCGCGACGCCGACCAGGCCCAGCCGGACGGCGGCGACCGCTGGTTCGAGGTGGTCCGCAACCTCATGGAGAAGCCGAACAGCGACTGGTGGAAGACGCCGGCCGGAGCGGGTGACCGCCCGAAGGCCGACAACATGGACGAGCTCTTCGAGCGCGCCATGATCGACGCCCGCTGGGAGCTGACCGCCAAGCTCGGCAAGGACATCGACACCTGGAGCTGGGGCAGGCTGCACCGCCTGTTCCTGAAGAACCAGACCCTCGGCACCGACGGCCCGAGCATCGTCCAGTACATCCTCAACCGCGGCCCCTGGAAGCTCGGCGGCGGCGAGGCCACGGTCGACGCGACCGGCTGGAACGCGGCCGGCGGCTACGGCGTCGTCTGGGTCCCCTCCATGCGGATGGTCGTCAACCTCGACGACCTCGACAAGTCCAAGTGGATCAACCTCACCGGAGCCTCCGGTCACGCCTTCAGCGCCCACTACACCGACCAGACGAGCAAGTGGGCCGACGGCGAACTGCTCCCGTGGTCGTTCTCCGGCAAGGCGGTCGACAAGAGCACCAGCGACACCCTCGTCCTCAAGCCCTGAGCGCGAGGGGCACCCGCCGGTGAAACGGCCCTCCACGCACGCGTGGAGGGCCGTTCCCGTCTCCCGTGAGAGCGGCTCAGGGACTCGTGAAGCGGCGCGCCCCCGACGGCGTCACCACCGCCTGCACCGGCCGGTCGTGCGCCTGGGCGGGCACCCGCTCGACCACCTCCGTGTCGTACAGCAGCACCACGAGCGCCGGACGCGCGCCCGCGCGCTCCAGGCGCGCCAGCACCCGGTCGTACGACCCTCCGCCGCGCCCCAGGCGCATTCCGCGCGTGTCCACCGCGAGCCCCGGCAGCAGCACGACGTCGGCGCCGAGCACGGCGTCCGGCCCGAGGCGTTCGCCGGAGGGTTCGAACAGCGCCATCTTCCCGCCGTGTTGGACGCGGGCGAGAGAGCCCTCTCCGGCGTACGCGCCCCAGTCCAGGTCGTGGTCCGGCAGGAGCGCGGGGAGCAGCACCCGCACTCCCCGCGCGAGCAGCGCGTCCAGCAGCGTGAGCGTGCCAGGCTCGTTGTCCACGGAGACGTACGCCGCCACCGTGTGCGCGCGCGCCAGCTCGGGCAGCCGCAGGGCGTGCTCGGCCAGCGCGTCGGCCGCCTCCCTGACGACATCCGTCGTCAACCTGTTCCTCACCCCGAGGAATTCTCGGCGCAACGTCCGCTTGTCAGTCTCGGCCCCAGGCCCACCGTGCTCCACAGGTCGTTCCGCACCCTTCCCAATCAGTTCATATGAGTGCTAATTAACCGGAGCCTCAGATTCTCCGCAAAGGCACCGGATAAGGTTGCGGACATGACTCAGTCGCACCCCAGGATCAGCAAGGCTGTCATTCCCGCGGCCGGCCTCGGCACCCGGTTCCTGCCGGCCACCAAGGCCACTCCCAAGGAGATGCTGCCGGTCGTCGACAAGCCGGCGATCCAGTACGTGGTCGAGGAGGCCGTGTCGGCGGGGCTCGACGACGTCCTCATGATCACCGGGCGCAACAAGCGCCCGCTGGAAGATCACTTCGACCGCAACTACGAACTGGAGTCGGCGCTCCAGAAGAAGGGCGACGCCGGCCGGCTCGCCAAGGTGCAGGAGTCCAGCGACCTGGCCACGATGCACTACGTGCGCCAGGGCGACCCCAGGGGCCTCGGCCACGCCGTGCTGTGCGCGGCCCCGCACGTGGGCCACGAGCCCTTCGCCGTCCTGCTCGGCGACGACCTGATCGACCCGCGTGACCCCCTGCTCCAGCGCATGATCGACGTCCAGGAGCAGCACGGCGGCAGCGTGATCGCGCTCATGGAGGTCGACCCCGAGCAGATCCACCTCTACGGCTGCGCCGCCGTGGAGAGCACCGCCGACGGCGACGTCGTCAAGGTGACCGGTTTGGTCGAGAAGCCGGACCCGGCGGACGCCCCCTCCAGCTACGCGGTGATCGGCCGCTACGTCCTCGACCCGCACGTCTTCGACATACTGCGGCGCACCGAGCCCGGCCGGGGCGGCGAGATCCAGCTCACCGACGCCCTCCAGCAGCTCGCCCAGGACGAAAAGGTCGGCGGCCCCGTGCACGGCGTCGTCTTCAAGGGCCGCCGCTATGACACCGGCGACCGCGGCGACTATCTGCGTGCCATTGTCAGGCTCGCGTGCGAACGTGAAGACCTGGGCCCGGACTTCCGGACCTGGCTTCGCAGTTACGTAGCCGAGGAGATGCAGCAGAGTTGAGCAGCGCCGCGACCCGCCCCGCCGGCCCGGACCGCCTGTGGTCGGTGGACGAGCACCTGGAGGACATCCTCACCACGGTCCGCCCCCTGGAACCCATCGAGCTGCAACTCCTCGACGCCCAGGGCTGCGTCCTGGTCGACGACGTCACGGTGCCGCTCTCGCTGCCGCCGTTCGACAACAGCTCCATGGACGGGTACGCGGTACGGGTCGCGGATGTGGCAGGCGCGAGCGAGGAGTTCCCGGCCGTCCTGGAGGTCGTCGGGGACGTCGCGGCGGGCGCGGCCGAGCTGACCCCGGTGGGCCCCGGCCAGGCGGCCCGCATCATGACCGGCGCCCCGCTGCCGCCCGGCGCCGAGGCCGTCGTCCCCGTGGAGTGGACCGACGGCGGGCTGGGTGAGGGGCCGGTCGCCGGGATGCGGGCGCGCAGCCTCGCACCCGAGGGCGCCGAGGGGCACGTGCGCGTGCACCGGCCGGCCGAGGCACGCGCGCACGTACGCGCGCGGGGAAGCGACGTGAAGGCCGGCGACCTCGCCCTGGAAGCCGGCACTCTCCTCGGCCCGCCGCAGATCGGGCTGCTCGCCGCGATCGGCCGCGGCACGGTACGCGTGCGCCCGCGCCCGCGCGTGGTCGTCGTGTCCACCGGCAGCGAACTCGTCCAGCCCGGCGAGGGACTCGGCAGCGGGCAGATCTACGACTCGAACAGCTTCGCCCTCACCGCCGCCGCCCGGGACGCGGGTGCCATCGCCTACCGGGTGGGCGCCGTCGTCGACGACGCGGAGACCCTCCGTTCCACCATCGAGGACCAGCTCGTCCGCGCCGACCTGCTGGTCACCACCGGCGGGGTCAGCGTGGGCGCGTACGACGTCGTCAAGGAGGCACTGGCGCACGTCGGCGACGAGGACGAGCCAGGCGGCGGCATCGACTTCCGCAAGCTCGCCATGCAGCCCGGCAAGCCCCAGGGCTTCGGCTCCATCGGCCCCGACCACACGCCGCTGCTCGCGCTTCCGGGCAACCCGGTGTCGTCGTACGTCTCCTTCGAGCTGTTCGTCCGCCCCGTCATCCGCACCCTGATGGGCCTCGACGACGTGCACCGGCCCCGCACCACGGCGACCCTCCGGGCCGGCAAGGCGCTCGGCTCGCCCAAGGGGCGCAGGCAGTTCCTGCGCGGGGCGTACGCCGACGGCGAGGTGACCGCCGTGGGCGGCGCAGGCTCGCACCTGGTCGCGGCCCTGGCGCAGGCCGACGCGCTGATCGTCGTGCCGGAGGACGTGGAGGCCGTGGAGCCCGGCGCCGAGGTCGAGGTCGTCCTGCTCGGCTAGGGATGCCCGCCGGGCGGTCCTGCCCGGTGGAGTGCGCCCGCTTGGCGGTACCGTGTCGCGCACAGCAGGCCCGAGCGCCGCACCGCGACGGGCCCGGACCGGGAGCGCCACACAGCATGACTGAGCCCTTCCGGGGGGAGACCCCCGGACCCCCTGTGCCAGAGCGTCTGACGCACATCGACGACGCGGGCGCCGCCCGCATGGTCGACGTGTCGGGCAAGGACGTGACCGCGCGCACCGCCCGCGCGAGCGGACGCGTCCTCGTCTCGCCCCGCGTGGTCGAGCTGCTGCGCGGCGAGGGCGTTCCCAAGGGCGACGCCCTCGCCACCGCGCGCATCGCCGGGATCATGGGTGCCAAGCGCACCCCCGACCTGATCCCGCTGTGCCACCCCTTGTCGGTCTCCGGTGTGAAACTGGATCTGTCGGTCGCGGACGACGCGGTGGAGATCCTGGCCACCGTGAAGACGACGGACCGCACGGGCGTCGAGATGGAGGCCCTCACGGCGGTCTCCGTCGCGGCACTCACCGTGATCGACATGGTCAAGGCGGTCGACAAGGGAGCGGTCATCACGGACGTACGCGTGGAGGAGAAGACGGGCGGCAAGTCGGGCGACTGGAGCCGGACGTGACGGGCGGGCCTGCGGCCGGCAGCGCGCCGTACCGTGCGCTGGTCGTGACCGCCTCCAACCGTGCCGCCGCCGGCGTCTACGAGGACAAGGGCGGGCCGCTGGTCGCGGCCGGTCTCAAGGGCTTCGGGTTCGCCGTCGACGGGCCGCGGGTCGTGCCCGACGGGGAACCCGTGGCGGCCGCGCTGCGCGCCGGGGTCGAGGCCGGGTACGACGTCGTCGTCACCACCGGTGGCACCGGCGTCTCACCCACCGACCGCACGCCCGAGGCGACCCGCGCGGTGCTCGACTACGAGGTGCCGGGCATCGCCGAGGCCGTCCGCGCGTTCGGACGGGAGAAGGTGCCCACCGCCGCGCTCTCCCGGGGCCTGGCCGGAGTGGCGGGCCGGACACTGATCGTCAACCTTCCGGGGTCCACCGGCGGGGTGCGGGACGGTCTCGCCGTCCTGGAACCGCTGCTGGCGCACGCCGTCGACCAGATCCGCGGCGGCGACCACCCCAGAACCGGCAGCAGTGGGGGTGCGAGCTGAACAGCCCGTCCTGGCCCGTCGTGCTGGTGGACGGCGACGTCGTCCTCCGGCCCATAAGGGTGCGCGACCAGCGGGCGTGGCGTGAGGTCAACCGCCGCAACCGCGACTGGCTGCGCCCGTGGGAGGCGACCATCCCGCCGCCCACGCCCAGCGGGCCGATCGCGCACCGGCCGACCTACCGGCAGATGGTCCGGCACCTGCGGTCCGAGGCGAACGCGGGCCGCATGCTGCCGTTCGTCATCGAGTACCAGGGGGAGCTGGTGGGGCAGTTGACGGTCGCCGGGATCACCTGGGGGTCGATGTGCTCGGGGCACGTCGGCTACTGGGTGGACCAGTCGGTGGCCGGCCGCGGGGTGATGCCGACGGCCGTCGCGCTCGTGGTGGACCACTGTTTCCGCACCGTCGGTCTGCACCGCATCGAGGTCTGCATTCGCCCGGAGAACCGGCCCAGCCGCCGGGTCGTGGAGAAACTCGGATTCCGTGAGGAGGGGCTGCGGCCGCGTTATCTCCACATCGACGGCGCCTGGCGCGACCACCTGGTCTTCGCCCTCACCGCGGAAGAGGTGCCCGAGGGGTTGCTCGGCCGCTGGCAGCGGGCACGCTCCCAGAGCGCGTCCGCGAAGGCGCCTGGGCCGACGGGTACTCCTCCGCACGTGCCCCGCAATCCGCAGAACACCCCAGGGAATCCCGGCTAGCCGAGCAAATTGAATGCTTGTTCGAAATTGATCGGTTCTTGACCGTCTCAGGGCAATGAATTCGCGGCTCGGGCGGCCTGCTGATCGCATCGGTCACAAAAAAAGCTCGAAATATCAGCCGGATCGTGCGACACACCGACGCAATTGGCAGATGGCCCCACGCAAACCCCTCTACCGTGTGAGGCGTGAGCAGCAGCGGCCTCATCTACGCAGTCATTGTCGGGGCCTGGGCCGCCTACTTGGTGCCGATGTGGCTCCGTAGGCAGGACGAGCTGAACGAGGCCCGTCCGACGGAACGCTTCAGCACCGCCATCCGGCTGCTGTCCGGACGGGCGGGGATGGAGCGCCGGTACGCCAGGGACCTGCGGGCGCGCTCCGCCTCGGAGGGGGAGCAGGACGCCGGTGATCCGGACGTCACCAACTCGGTGGACGTCCGGGCCTTCGCCATGCCTCCGACCCGCCGTCAGGTCCGGGCCGAGGTGGAACCGGAGGCGCCCGGGCGTCAGGAACCGGGGCGTGACCACGCGGTCGCGCCGGCGGGCAAGTCCCCGTCCGCACCGCCCCGTCAGGCGGGCGCGGCGCCCGCCTCGGCGTCGGCAGCCGTCTCGGCGCCCGTCTCCACGTCCGCGCCCAAGTCCGGCTCCGTGTCCGGGCGCAGGCAGATTCCCAACCCACGGCGTCCGCCCTCCGCGCAGGCGGCCGCGGAACGTGCCCGGCGCTCGAAGGCGCTCGCGCGCCGTCGGCGCACCACCGTTCTGCTCTTCGTCGCGTTCACGCTGGGCACGATCGTCGCCGCCGTCGGGGGATTCGCGTTCCTGTGGGCACCGGGTGTGCCCGCCGTCATGCTCAGCGCCTACATCGCCTACCTGCGCGCGCAGGAGCGCCGGCGCTTCGCCTACCAGATGGACCGGCGTCAGGCCGAGGTCGCCGCACAGCGGTTGCGGGAGCGCCAGCCGCGCCGGCGCCCGCCCGTCGACCCCGCGGCCGGCGCGGACGAGCCGGAGGAGGGACCAGGGACCGGGACCGACCCCGGCCTGTCCGCCCTCGCCGCCGACCGGCGCGCCCTCGTCGAGCAGACCGACCACGCCGAGTGGGTCGACCAGCAGCGGGAGCGGCAGCGCCGCCCCGGGCACGGCGACAGCTGGGACCCGGTGCCGGTGCCCCTGCCGACCTACGTGACCGCGCCGGTCGCGCCGCGCGCCACCTCCGACGTGGACCTGGGGGCGCCGGACGCGTGGAGTTCGGCGCGGTCCAGCGCCGTCGCGCCGGAGCAGGAGGCCAAGCCGGCGGCGTCGGAGGCCGAGGCGGAGACGGAGGCGGCGGCCGCCGACGACAAGACGGCTGACGGCCGGACCGACGCCCGGCGTGCGGCCTCCGCGCGCCGCGCCCGCGAGCGTGGCCGCACGCCCCTCTTCGACCAGTACGAGGACGGCGAGCGCCCGCGCGCGGCCAACGAGTGACCTGGGACAGCGGGCGCGGGACGCCTCGGTACCCGCGCCTGACCAGTCAGGGAACGGATTTCCAAGCACCCCGACGGGGATGCTAGAGTTTCACTCGTTGCAAGGGCCTGTGGCGCAGTCCGGTAGCGCACCTCGTTCGCATCGAGGGGGCCAGGGGTTCGAATCCCCTCAGGTCCACTGCACGGTGAGACCCCGCATGATCGTGAAGATCGTGCGGGGTCTTCGTCGTTTCCGACGCCCGTTCAGCCCCGAGCGGCGGGGGCGTCCGACTCGGCGGGCTGGTACGCGGCTTGGGCCGGACGGACCGGGACGAACGCTGCGGCGAGATGGTCGAGCAGGGGCGTCGCGCGGGGGTGAGGGGTGCGGCGCGGTGCGATCGCGTAGATCCCACGGGCCGGGGGATCCACGAGGGGCACGGTGGTGATGCCGGTCCGCAGCGCGCACGTCAGCACCCCCGGAATCAGCGCGATGGCGTGACCGGTTGCGACCAGGGCCAGCTTGCCCAGCAGGTCGGCCGCCGTGAGGTCGATGCGGGCGCTGAACCCGGCGCGGGCGGCGTGCCGGCGCAGGAGAGCCGCCGAGCCGTCGTTGTCCTCGACCCAGGTCTGGTCGGCCAGCGCCTGCATGTGCACGGGACCGCGGCCGGCCTGAGGATGGCCCACGGGCAGCGCGACGACCATGTCGTCCAGCCCGAGGAACCGGCGTTCGACCCGCTGGTCGTGGGGCAGCCCGGGGGGTGCGTCGGTGACGACGGCGATGTCGAGATCGCCGGTGATCACTCGGTCGTACAGCTGTGCGCTCAGGCCGGGGAGCAGGCTCCAGCGGATGGACCCGGTCTGCTCCAGGAGGGCCCGGATGGCCTCGGGGACGATCCCCGCGGCCAGAGAGGGGGTCGCACCGACGGCCAGTGGCCGATCGAACGCCCCGTCACGGACATCGCGCACGGCGCGAACCGCGCGGTCGGCCTCGTTGAGCGTGGCCAGCGCATGGTGCCGGAACACCTCGCCGGCGGGCGTCGGACGCACGCCGCGCGCGTGGCGCTCCATCAGCGGCACGCCGAGCTGCCGCTCCAGTCCGGCGATCTGCCGGGAGACGGCCGACTGCGTGTGATGGAGTTCGGCGGCCGCCGCCGACAGCGACCCGAGCCGGCACACGGTCACGAAGGTCCGCCACACCGTCAGCTCCATGGCACGAGTCCAGCCAGCCGGTATGCGGGCTCAGCAGGGCTGACGTGCGAGATCCGCGCTTGTCGCAGCCATCCCGCTGCAGCACTGTGGCGCCTATGACCGCACCCCTCATCGGCCGGAACCGGAACGTCGTGGTCGAGTCCGGCATCGCCATGGCCGCCACCGACCCCGCCGCCGACGCCGCCGTGCTCGAACCGCTCCACGCCTACATCCGCGGGCACGCCACCGGTGACCCCGCCCACTTCCGCGACGCGTTCCTGCCCACCGCCCACATCGAAGGGATCCGGGACGGTGCGTTCGTCTCGTGGTCCCTGGACCAGTACTGCGCCCTCTTCCCGGGCAGGGCCGCCCGGGACGAACCGACGCGCTCCCGCCGCATCGACGCCGTCGATGCCCACGGCACCGTCGCCACCGCGACCATGACGCTCTTCCACGGCCCGGACACGTTCACCGACCTCCTCCTGCTGGTCCGCGACGACGACGGCTGGCGCATCGCCAACAAGGCTTATCACCGGCACTCCTGAAGACCCGTCTCATCCGCCGGGATGGAAACGCCACCGGCCTTCGGAAACGACATCCACCTTGCCGTCCCTGACGCGAACGGCCGTCTCGTCGTCGATGAAGTAGATCGGGAAGTCCGCCCGCGCGGCGATGCGGTCAGCCCAGGCGTCGTCCCGCTCGGGGAAATTCGGCGAGTACAGGTGGGGCTTGAGATACCAGTCGAAGAGGCCGAACGGCGGCTCCACGGTCGTCGCGCCGAGCACGTGGAGGTCCGCGGCGTCCCCGATGACGTCGGCGGAGTGGCCGGTGAGATTCCGGCTGAAGATCATCGATCCGGCGCTGACCCCCACATAGACCCGGTTCTCCAGCGCCTTCAGGAAGCCGTCGGTCAGGCCGTTGCCGGTGATGCTGCGCGCGAGGTGGTAGTGGCTGCCGCCCTCGACGTGGACGACGTCGGCGTGGAGCAGCCGGTCGAGCACCATCTGCCGGGGCAGGCCGTTCAGCTCCAGGACGTCGAACTCCCGCCAGCCGAGGCCGTACAGCCGGTTCATGTCCGCGACGAACCATCCGTGGTCCCCGGGCTCGGCGACCGACGCCGTGGGAACGTACACGACGTTCGCCGAGCCGAACGGCTTTCCCAGCATGTCCCGCAGCGCATCCCGCAGCGTCTCGTTGCGCAGACCGCTCGCCGTCAACAGAAAGTTCATCGGACGACCCAAGCACGACCGGCGGACGCGCGCAACGAACCAGGGACCCACCGAGAGTGCACCCACCCGGCAGGTGCGCGAAGGGGGCCGGCGCCTACAGCTCCGCCGGTGCGTCCGCCCGCAAGGCCTTCGCGAAGCAGCGGCTCGACTCGTAGTGGCGGTAGTAGCCGAACTTGGTGCACGGTTCGTAGCCGCTGGAGGTGTACAGGGCGATGGCCTCCGGCTGCTTGGTGCCGGTCTCCAGGACCATACGGAGGCGGCCGGCCGCGCGGGCGTCGTCCTCCAGGGCCGCGAGCATGCGCCGGGCCAGGCCCCGGCCGCGCATCGCCTCGATGACGAACATGCGCTTGAGTTCGGCGTCGCCGTCCTCGTTGCCCTCGCCGTTCGCGTCCTGGCTGCGCCAGCCGCCGGTGGCCACGGGGCGGCCTGACTCGTCGTACGCGATCAGGTAGACGCCGTTCGGCGGGGCGAAGTCCGCCGTGTCGAGGACGGTGGCGTCGCCGCCGTCGCCGTAGCGCAGCTGGTACTCGGCCTGCACCTCGTCGTTCAGCTTGACGGCGTCGGGGTGGTCGAAGGCGACCGGACGTATATTCATGTGAGGCATCGTATATTCGTGCGGGCGGTCAACGCGGTGGACTTCGGGACTCCGTCCAGTGTGCCGGTATCGTTCCGGCGTGCTGACTGTGACCTCGGTGAATGTGAACGGGCTGCGGGCCGCCGCGAAGAAGGGCTTCGTGGAGTGGCTCGCCGAGACCTCGGCGGACGTGCTCTGTCTGCAGGAGGTGCGGGCGGAGCCCCAGCAGCTGCCGGAAGAGGTGCGCGCCCCCGGCGGATGGCACGTGGTGCACGCCCCCGCGGCCGCCAAGGGGCGAGCGGGCGTCTCCCTGTACACCCGGCGTGAGCCGGATCACGTGCGCGTCGGCTTCGGCTCGGACGAGTTCGACACGAGCGGGCGCTATGTCGAGGCCGACCTGCCCGGCGTCACCGTCGCCTCCCTCTATCTCCCCTCCGGCGAGGTGGGTACCGAGCGGCAGGACGAGAAGTACCGCTTCATGGGGGAGTTCCTCGCCCATCTGAAGGAACTGCGCGAGCGGGCCGCCGCCGACGGGCGCGAGGTCGTCGTCTGCGGCGACTGGAACATCGCCCACCAGCAGGCCGACCTCAAGAACTGGCGCGGCAACACCAAGAACTCCGGCTTCCTCCCGCAGGAGCGGGAGTGGCTCGGCGCCGTCCTGGACCCGGCCGGCGGCGGGTACGTCGACGTCGTGCGCGCGCTGCACCCGGAGATGGAGGGGCCGTACACCTGGTGGTCGTACCGGGGGCGGGCCTTCGACAACGATTCGGGATGGCGCATCGACTACCAGATGGCCACGCGCGGGCTCGCCGACAAGGCGGTCAAGGGTTTCGTGGAGCGGGCGGCCACGCACGCGGAGCGCTGGTCGGACCATGCGCCGGTCACCGTCGTCTACGACCTCTGACCGCCCTCCGCTGCCGCGGCTACGGCTTCTTGCGCAGCCGGCGGTCCAGGGCCAGTGACACCTCGGCCTCCACCACGCTGCGGGCCAGGGGGCGCAGGCGTTCCAGGTCCTCCTCGGGGCCGTGGCGCAGGACGAGTTCGGCGAAGAGTTCGGCGAGTGCGTCGGCATGCTCGCGGACGCTGCGGCCGGCCGCCAGGACCTCCGCGAGCGGGAAACCCTCGCGGACCAGGGCCGAGGAGGCGTCCAGCAGGCGGCGGCTGATGTGGACGATGTCGTCGCCGTCGGTGCCGAGGTAGCCGAGCTCCATGGCGGCGGCGAGGTTCTCCGGGGTGACCTCGCCCTCGAAGCGGGCGGCGAGCTCCTCGGGGGTCAGCCGGACCGGCTCCTCCTCGGTGGGGGTGTCGACCCCGAGCAGTTCGGCGACATCCCGGCCGTGGTCGAAGGCCTCCGCCAGCTCGGCGATGCCGTTCAGGGTGTGACCGCGTTCCAGGAGCGCCGAGATCGTGCGCAGCCGGGCCAGGTGGTGGTCGTCGTACCAGGCGATACGGCCCTCGCGGCGGGGCGGCGGGATCAGCTTGCGCTCGCGGTAGAAGCGCAGGGTGCGCACGGTGATGCCGGCCAGGGCGGCCAGTTCCTCCATGCGGTACTCGCGAGCGCCGCCCTGGTCGGAGGCCGTGGAGGTGGTTCGTCCGCCGTCGTCCGTCACGTGCGCAGCCTATGTTGTACCGCCGGTAACTTTAATCCGTCCGGGGCCTACCCATCAGTACGAGGCTGCTCTACAGTCCAACCGTGCCAGTGTTCACTGGCGTAATCGCGGGCGAGGTGTGGAGGCTCCGGGATGGCCCAGCACGAGCATGTACGGGTGGCGGTGATCGGGTCCGGCTTCGGCGGGCTGGGAGCGGCCGTGCGGTTGCGCAGGGAGGGGATCACCGACTTCGTCGTCCTGGAACGGGCCGGCAGCGTCGGTGGTACCTGGCGGGACAACAGCTATCCCGGGTGCGCCTGCGACGTCCCCTCCCACCTGTACTCCTTCTCCTTCGCGCCCAACCCCGACTGGCCGCGCACCTTCTCCGGGCAGGAGCACATCCGCGCCTATCTGGAGCACGTCACCGACCTGTTCGGGCTCCGGCCCCACCTCCGCTTCGACGCCGAGGTCAAGCGGATGACCTGGGACCCGGAGGCGCTGCGCTGGGACATCGAGACCGCCGCCGGCCCCTTCTCCGCCGACGTCGTCGTCTCGGCCACCGGACCGCTGTCCGACCCGAAGATCCCCGGGATCCCGGGGCTGGACTCGTTCCCCGGCAAGGTCTTCCACTCGGCCCGCTGGGACCACGACTACGACCTGCGCGGCAAGCGGGTCGCCATGGTCGGCACCGGCGCCTCGGCCATCCAGATCGTGCCCGCCGTCCAGCCCGAGGTCGCGCGGCTCACCCTCTTCCAGCGCACCCCGCCGTGGGTGATGCCGCGGGTGGACCGGGCCATCAGCGCGGCCGAGCGCCGGCTGCACCGGGCGCTGCCCTTCACCACCCAGGCCCGGCGCGGGCTCCTGTGGGGGATCCGCGAGCTCCAGGTCCAGGCGTTCACCAAACGGCCCGACGAACTCGGCCTGGTGGAGAGCCTCGCCAGGCGCAACATGGCCCGCGCGATCAAGGACCCGGCACTTCGCGCCAAGCTCACCCCGGACTACCGCATCGGCTGCAAGCGGATCCTGCTCTCCAGCTCGTACTATCCGGCGCTGGCCCAGCGGAACGTGGAGGTGGTGGCGAGCGGGCTCAGCGAGGTGCGCGGGTCGACGGTCGTCGCCGCCGACGGCAGCAGCGCCGAGGTCGACGCGATCATCTTCGGCACCGGCTTCCACGTCACCGACATGCCCATCGCCGAGCGGGTCGTCGGCGCCGACGGGCGGACCCTCGCGGAGGTCTGGAAGGGGGGCATGGAGGCGCTGCGCGGCGCCTCGGCCGCCGGGTTCCCCAACTGGATGACGATCATCGGGCCCAACACCGGCCTCGGGAACTCCTCCATGATCCTCATGATCGAGTCCCAGCTGAACTACATGGCCGACTATCTGCGCCAGCTCCGCGTCCTCGGGGGGCGGGCCGCCCTGGTCGCGCGCCCCGACGCCGTGGCCGCCTGGAACCACAAGGTCCAGGAACGCATGAAGCGCACCGTGTGGAACACCGGTGGCTGCACCAGCTGGTACCTGGACGCGAGCGGCCGCAACACCACCATCTGGCCCGGTACCACCACGGAGTTCCGGCGTGCGACCCAGCGGGTGGACCTCGCGGAGTACGACGTGATCCGCGCGCCCCTGCCGAGCGGCACCGGCGGCGAGCGGGCGGCGGACGCGGAGGTGGGCGCGTGAGCCGGCTCACCCACGTGACCACCGGGCCGTACGCCCCGCCCGTCCCGGCGCGTGAACTCACGGTCGTCTCCGCCGACGGCGCCCGCCTGCACGCCGAGGTGCACGGCCCCGAGGACGCGCCCCCCGTCGTCCTCGCCCACGGCTGGACCTGTTCGACCGCCTTCTGGGCGGCGCAGATACGGGAACTGGCCGTCGGCCACCGGGTCATCGCGTACGACCAGAGGGGGCACGGACGCAGTCCCGCGAGCCCCGCGTGCACCACCCAGGCGCTGGCGGACGACCTCGAAGCGGTGCTCGCGCAGACCCTCGCACGCGGGGAGCGTGCCGTGATCGTCGGCCACTCCATGGGCGGCATGACCGTCATGGCGGCCGCCGCGCGACCCCGCTTCCGCGAGCACGCCGCCGCCGTCCTGCTGTGCAGCACCGGCAGTTCCCGGCTGGTCGCGGAGGCGCTGGTCCTGCCGTTGCGCGCCGGTGGCCCGCGTACCTGGCTCACGGCGCGTGTGCTGGCCTCGCGCGCCCCGCTGGGACCGGTCACGCCCCTCGCGCTGCGCATCCTCAAGTACGCGACCATGGGCCCGGGTTCGGCCCCGCACATGGTGGAGGCGTGCGCCCGGATCGTGCACGCCTGCCCGCGCGCCGTGCGCCATGCCTGGGCGCGTGTCCTCGCCGAACTTGATCTCGACCACGGCGTACGGGAGTTGCGTGTACCCACCGCCATCGTCACCGGCACGGCCGACCGGCTCACGCCGCCCGTGCACGCCCGCGCGCTGGCCGCCGCGCTGCCGCACTCCCTGGGCCTCACCGAGCTGCCGGGCATGGGCCACATGACGCCGGTCGAGGCACCCCGGCTGGTCAACGAGAAGATCCGGGAACTGGTCGCCGCGTACCTGACCGGAACCCCCGAAGAAGCCGGCGCCGACGGGCCGGAGCGGATCAAGGAGGGCTCATGAGCAGGGTCGGACTCGAAGGACAGGTCGCGGTCGTCACCGGAGCGGCGCGCGGCGTCGGCGCGTTGCTCGCCCGCAAGCTCTCCGCGCGCGGGGCGAGCATCGCCCTGGTCGGCCTGGAGGAGGAGGCCCTCAAGGAGGTTGCCTCGCGGCTGCACACCGACAGCGCGCACTGGTACGCCGACGTCACCGACCACGAGGCGATGAGCCGGGTCGCGCGGGAGGTGAAGGAGCGGTTCGGGAAGGCCGACATCGTGGTGGCCAACGCCGGGGTGGCGAACGGCGGTCCGTTCGCCGACTCCGACCCGGTGGCCTGGCGGCGGGTGATCGAGGTCAACCTGGTCGGTTCGGCGGTGACGGCGCGCGCGTTCCTGCCGGTCCTCACGGAGAGCCGCGGCTACCTGCTGCAGATCGCGTCGCTGGCCGCGATCACACCGGCGCCGATGATGACGGCGTACTGCGCGTCCAAGGCGGGCGTGGAGGCGTACGCGCACAGCCTGCGCGCCGAGGTCGGCCACCAGGGGGTGCGGGTCGGGGTCGGATACCTGTCCTGGACGGACACCGACATGGTGCGCGGCGCCGACCAGGACGAGGCGATGCGGGAGCTGCGGCAGCGGCTGCCGTGGCCGGCGAACAAGACGTATCCGCTGGGGCCGGCCGTGGACCGGATCGTGGCCGGCATCGAGCGGCGCTCGGCGCATGTGTACGGGCAGTGGTGGCTGCGCGGGATGCAGGGAGTGCGCGGGTATCTGCCGGCGCTCATCGGCACGGTCGGGCAGCGCGAGATGAAGCGGTTCGCGCCCCGCTTGCAGGGCGTCCGCACGGGGCTCGTCGGTGCAGGTGGGGCGGCCGACGAGGAGGCGCGCGCTACGCACCGTCATTGATCGAAATGCGCGCGTAGTCGGCCCGTGTGAATCTGGTCGAGGCCCCACTGAGGGCCGATTCCCCTCACCCTCCACGGGAGTGAACCCACATGGGTATGAAGGACAAGGCCGGTAAGACGCAGGGACAGGCCAAGCAGAAGATGCACGAAGGCCAGCAGCAGGCCCAGAAGGCCCAGCAGGGCCAGCAGGGCCAGCAGGGCCAGCCGGGCCAGCAGGCCCAGGAGCGTGGCCAGCAGACGCAGCAGCGGGGCCAGCAGGCCCAGGAGCGTGGCCGGCAGACGCAGGAGCGTGGCCGGCAGATGCCTGAGCGCGGTCGCCAGAACCTGGACGACACCGAGCAGGAGATGCGGGACCGGTTCGACCAGGACTACGACGCTTAGTCGTTGCACTTGGCTTGACCGACAAGCGTGGGGCGCCCTTCGTCACGGAGGGTGCCCTGCGTTTTGTGCGCCCAAGGGGGTGCGGTGGGTCGGCGGGTGCGGCTGTGTGGGGGTGATCGCGCAGTCCCCGCGCCCCTGGCGGGGCGCTCATGCTGACGGGGCGTTCAAGTGGCCGTCGGCCTCGGGGGCAGCTTCGGGCGGGCTCTGTTCGGGGCTTCGCTGTAGTCCGGGGGGATCGCTGCCGGGTGGTCGGTCAGGAGGTCCAGGGCCAGTTGGATGGCGTCGTCCATCTCGACGTGGCGGCCCTCCGCCCAGTCCAGGGGGGTGCGCAGGACCTCCACGTCGGGGGCGACGCCGTGGTTCTCGACGGACCAGCCGTAGTCCTCGAACCAGGCCGCGTTCATCGGCACCGTGATCACCGTGCCGTCGCCCAGTTGGTGCCGGCCGGTCATGCCGACCACTCCGCCCCAGGTGCGCTGGCCGACGACCGGGCCGAGCCTCAGCAGCTTGATCGCGGCCGTGATCATGTCGCCGTCGGAGGAGGTGGCCTCGTCGGTGAGCGCGACGATCGGGCCGCGCGGGGCGTTGGAGGCGTACGACACCGGCTGGGCGTTCCTCGTCAGGTCCCAGCCGAGGATGGTCCGGGTGAGCTTCTCCACGACGAGTTCGCTGATGTGGCCGCCCGCGTTGCCGCGCACGTCGACGATGAGCGCGGGCCGGGAGACCTCTCCGCGCAGATCCCGGTTGAACTGGGCCCAGCCCGAGCCGCCCATGTCCGGGATGTGCAGGTAGCCGCACTTGCCGCCGCTCATCTCCCGTACCACCTCGCGGCGTTTGGCCACCCAGTCCTGGTAGCGCAGCGGCCGCTCGTCGATCAATGGCAGGACGGCGACGCGGCGCGGCGGCCCCGGCTCGCCCTCGCCCGGGGCGAACGTCAGCTCCACCGTCGTGGCCCCCGCCCCCGCGAGCAGCGGGAACGGCCCGGTCACCGGGTCCACCGGCCTGCCGTCCACGTGGGTGAGCACCGCGCCCTCCCGGATGCCGGTGCCGGCGAGCGGGGAACGCGCCCTGGAGTCGGAGGAGTCGCCGGGCAGGATCCGCTTGACCGTCCAGCCGCCGTCCCGGTGGACGAAGTTGGCGCCGAGCAGGCCCTGGAGGCGCTGGTAGTGCGGCGGGCCCTCGTTGCGGCGGGCCGGGGTGACGTAGGCGTGCGAGGTGCCGAGTTCGCCGAGGACCTCGCGCAGCAGGTCGGCGAAGTCGTCGGGGGAGGCGACCCGTTCGACCAGCGGGCGGTACTGGTCGAGCACCCCGTCCCAGTCGATGCCGCACATCCCGGGGTCCCAGAAGTAGTCGCGGATCAGGCGGCCGGCCTCGGCGTACGCCTGGCGCCACTCGGCGGACGGGTCGACCTCGTGCAGGATGCGGCGCAGGTCGATCCAGACGGTCGTGTCGCCGTCACCGGACTCGGTCGACGGAACGGCCCGCAGCTCGCCCTCGTCCACCACGACCAGCCGGCTGCCGTCGCCGCTGACCGTGAACCAGTCGAGGTGGTCCACGAGTTCGGACTTCTTCGCCTTGCTGATGCTGAAGTACTCCAGGGTGGGCCGGCCGCTGGTGTCGGCCGGGTTGACGAAGGTCTCGCCCAGCGCGCCGGAGATCGGCCAGCGCAGCCAGACCAGACCGCCGCCCGCGACCGGGTACAGCGCCGAGTACTTGGAGGCGGTGACCGGGAACGGGGTCACCCGGCTCTCCAGGCCCTCGACCTCGACCGTCACCGCGCCGCCCTCGCCGGGCTCCTCGTCCTCGGCGGGGTCCAGGCCGCCGGCGGCCGGGCGTCCGTCCGGGTTGAGGGCGAAGGGGGAGGGGGTCGCCGAGGAGAGCGGGACCAGGTAGGGGCGGCAGCCGAGCGGGAAGGACAGGTCGCCGGTGTGCACGTCGTACACCGGGTCGAAGCCGCGCCAGGAGAGGAACGCGAGGTAGCGCCCGTCGCGGGTGAAGACCGGGTTCTCGTCCTCGAAGCGGCCGTTGGTGACGTCGATGACGATCCGGTCGCTGATGCGGGCCATCTTGATCTGCCGGAGCGTACGCCCGATGCCCGGATGCGACCAGGTCAACCATGACCCGTCCGGGGAGAAGGCCAGATCGCGGACCGGTCCGTTGATCGACTGGATCAACTCGGTGACCACGTCGTCGGAGTCCGTGCCGTCAACAGGGTCAATGTCGGCAGGCTCGGCTCCGTCAACCTGGTCAATGTCGTCAACATCGTCAATGGCCGCGTCGATGAGCAGCAGCCGGCCGTCGTGGGCCGCCACGGCCAGTCGCTCGCCCAGGGGGTCCGAGACCAGTTCGAGCACCCGGCCCACCTTCCCGCAGGCCAGCCGTCGCGGTGGGCGGGCGCCGGTCGCCCGGGGCAGGTGGGCGATCTCGACCGCGTCCTCGCCCCCGGCGTCGGTGACGTACGCGATCTGCCCGGTCGAGCCGAGCATCTCGGGGAGCCGCACCCGTACCCCCGGGGTGTCCGCGATGGTGCGGGCGGGGCCGTCGCGGTGGGTGAGCCAGTACAGGCTGCCCCGTACGACGACGGCGCTGGCGCGTCCGGTCTCGTCGACCGAGACGCCGTCGACGTGCTGGGCGGCCGGCACCTGGTAGGGCCGGCGCCCCGCCCGGGGCCCGGAGAGGCGTACGTCGAGCCTGCGCGGAGCCGCGTCCGGGCCGAGGTCGTCGACGAGCCACAGATCGCCCGCGCACTGGTACACCACCCTGGTCCCGTCACTGGAGGCGTGCCGGGCGTAGAAGGCGTCGTGGTCGGTGTGCCGGCGCAGGTCGGTGCCGTCGTAGGCGCAGGAGTAGAGGTTGCCGACGCCCTCGTGGTCGGAGAGGAAGGCGATCCGGCCGCCGACGAACATCGGGGAGCACAGGTGGCCGCCGATGCCGTCGAGCAGCCGCTGCCCGTGCAGCCACAGCCGGCCCATGGCTCCGCCCCGGTAGCGCTTCCAGCCGGCCGGTTCGTGCGGCGGGGTGCCGGTGAGCAGCAGGGTCCTGCGTTCGTCCGCGATGTCGGCGACCTGGATGTCGGCGACCGGCCCCCAGGGCAGCTTCCGCCCCGGGTCGCCGTCGGGGGACACCTTGTAGGCCCAGGTGAAATAGGAGAACGGCTGCCCGTGCGAGGCCACCGCCAGGATGTCCGCCGTGCCCTCCCGGTCGGGGGGCGTCCAGCCGCACACCTGGGTGTCGGCGCTGCCCCAGTACGTCAGCTGCCGGCCGGGTCCGCCGTCGACGTCGGCCAGGTGGATCTCGGGCACGAGACTGCGCCAGCTCGTGTACGCGATCCGGCGGCCGTCGGGGGAGAAACGCGGATGACCCACTTTGGTGCGGTCGACGGTGAGCCGCCAGGCGCGGCCCGGGGTGTCCAGCGAGGTCAGCCAGAGGTCGTCCTCGGCCACGAAGCACAGCAGGTCGCCGCTGAGATGGGGCAGGCGCAGATAGCTCACCTCCCCATGCTTTTCCGGGGGCGGAGGGCCAGCAACTCGTGGGAGCTCATCTGTTTCTCAGACACGTGAGACAGCACACGTACGAAACGGTTTCGTTTCTGTAGATTGCAGGGTATCTTCGAGGTGTACACACGAAGATGCCGGCGGAGCAGTGAAGGGTGAGCGGAATGACTGAGATCGCAACGGCGCGTCGCAGTCGCATCACGCCCGAGCGCGAGGCCGAGCTGTACGAGGCCGTGCTCGACCTGCTCCGTGAGGTCGGCTACGACGCCCTCACCATGGACGCCGTCGCCGCCCGCACCAAGTCCAGCAAGGCCACCCTCTACCGCCAGTGGGGCGGCAAGGCCGAGCTGGTGGCCAGGGCGGTGCGGTACCAGAAGCCGGGGGGTGTACCCGGCGAGATCGACACCGGGTCGCTCCGGGGCGATCTGCACGCTCTCACGCTGCGCTCGGACGACTGCGAGATGGAGCAGAACTCCGCGCTGATGCGGGGCCTGGCCATGGCGATCCACGGCAACCCGGATCTCCTGCAGGCGTTCAAGGAGCATCTGATCGAGCCCGAGATGGCCGGGTTCCGCCAGGTGCTGCAACGGGCGATCGACCGGGGCGAGGTCCGTGCGGACAACCCGGCGATCGAGTTCGTGATGCACATGATGATCGGTGGATTCGCCGCTCGCTCGCTGATCGACGAGCAGCCGCCCACCCAGGCCTTCCTGCTGTCGTACATCGACGCCGTGGTGCTCCCCGCCCTCGGCGCACCCACCTGCTGACCCTTCCCCGCAGCCAGCCCACCTGACGCCTCCGCTCACGTCGTCGGGCCGATCACGCCTGCCACCCACCAGGCCGATCACCCCTGCCCTGAAAACCCCACGACCTGACCGGGAGTACGCCCTCGTGGCCACGTTCCTCTACAAACTGGGCCGGCTCGCCTTCAGGCGACGGCACTTCGTCGCCCTCCTGTGGGTGGCGCTGCTGACCCTCGCCGGTGTCGCCGCCGCCTCCGCCCCCGCCGCCGGCTCCAGCTCCTTCTCGATCCCCGGCACCGAGGCCCAGAAGGCCTTCGACCTGCTGGACCAGCGCTTCCCCGGCTCCAGCTCCGACGGCGCCACCGCGCGCGTGGTCTTCAAGGCGCCGGCCGGCGAGAAGATGACGGACAAGCTCAACAAGGCGACCGTCAGGAAGACCCTGAAGGAACTGGCCGACGGCTCGGAGGTCACCTCCGTCACCGACCCCTACAAGCAGCACGCCGTCAGCAAGAACGGCACGGTCGCGTACGCCTCGGTGCGCTACGACGTCTCCGGCACGGAGCTCAAGGACTCCTCCCGCGACGCGCTGGAGGCGGCCGGCCACGACGCCCAGAAGGCCGGACTGACCGTCGAGGTCGGCGGTGACGCGCTCCAGTCCGGGGCCGAGGCCGGCGGCGCCGGTGAGGCCATCGGTCTGGCCATCGCCGCCGTCGTCCTCGTCATCACCCTGGGCTCGCTGGTCGCGGCCGGACTGCCGCTGCTGACGGCGATCATCGGCGTCGGCATCGGCGTCTCCACCATCACCGCCCTCGCCAAGACGCTCGACCTCGGTGACACCACCTCCACACTGGCGCTGATGATCGGTCTCGCGGTCGGCATCGACTACGCGCTGTTCATCGTCTCCCGTTACCGCGGCGAGCTGGCCGAGGGCCGCGACCGCGAGGAGGCCGTCGGCCGCGCCGCCGGTACGGCCGGCTCGGCGGTGGTCTTCGCGGGCCTCACGGTCGTGATCGCGCTCGCGGGTCTCTCGGTCGTCGGCGTGCCGATGCTGACCAAGATGGGCCTCGCGGCGGCGGGCACGGTCGTGGTCTCCGTCCTCATCGCGCTGACCATGATCCCGGCGATGCTCGGCTACGCCGGCCGGCGGGTCAGGCCCGCGGGCGAGAAGCGCCGGACTCGCTCGCGTGCCGCCCGGCAGGACAGGCCCGGCCTGGGCGCCCGCTGGGCGAGCTTCGTGGTCCGCCGCCCGGCAGCCGTGCTGCTGCTCGGCGTGGTCGGCCTTGGCACGATCGCCCTCCCGGCCACCCAGCTCGAACTGGGCCTGCCCGACGACGGCTCGCAGCCCACGTCCACGACCCAGCGCCGGGCGTACGACCTGCTGTCGGAGGGCTTCGGCCCCGGCTTCAACGGGCCCCTGATGATCGTGGTCGACGCCAAGGACAGTGACACCCCCAAAGCCGCGGCCACCAGGGTGGCCGACGACATCAAGGGCCTCAAGGACGTCGTGACGGTGACCCCGGCGGCCTTCAACAAGGCCGGCGACACCGCGACGATCACGGTGATCCCGGACTCCAAGCCGTCCTCCGTGCAGACCGAGGACCTGGTGCACGCCATCCGCGACCAGGGCGCCGACGTCAAGGCCGACACCGGCGCGCGGGTCCTGGTCACCGGCACCACCGCGATGAACATCGACTTCTCGCAGAAGCTCAACGACGCGCTGATCCCGTACCTGGCGCTGGTGGTCGGACTCGCCTTCCTCCTCCTGATCGCGGTCTTCCGCTCCATCCTGGTCCCGCTGAAGGCGGCCCTCGGCTTCCTGCTCAGCGTGCTCGCCGCGCTCGGCGCCGTCGTCGCGGTCTTCCAGTGGGGCTGGCTCGGCGGCCTGCTCGGCGTCGAGCAGACCGGCCCGATCATGTCGATGATGCCGATCTTCATGGTGGGCGTGGTCTTCGGTCTCGCCATGGACTACGAGGTGTTCCTCGTGACCCGGATGCGGGAGGCGTACGTCCACGGCGAGACGCCCGGCCAGGCCGTGGTGACCGGCTTCCGGCACAGCGCGCGGGTCGTGGGCGCCGCCGCGATCATCATGATCGCCGTCTTCAGCGGCTTCATCAGCGCCGGCGAGTCCATGATCAAGATGATCGGCTTCGGCCTCGCCATCGCCGTCTTCTTCGACGCGTTCGTCGTCCGCATGGCGATCGTCCCGGCGGTGCTCGCCCTGCTCGGCAAGCGCGCCTGGTGGCTGCCGAAGTGGCTGGACCGGGCGCTGCCCAACGTCGACGTCGAGGGCGAGGGCCTGCGCACCCTCGCCGTCGAGAAGGACGAGGACGACGAGGACCGGGAGCTGGTACGCGCCTGACGTACGGCTCGTGACAGACCGCCGGTGAGGGTCCGTGGGGACGGGGCGCCCTCACCGGCTTCGTCGTGCCCGCAGCCCCTTGACCACTCTTAACCACTCGCCGTCACTTCCCCGCTTGGCTAGCGTGCCCCCATGACGACGACAGCCGCCACTGACGCCGACACCGGGGGCACCGGTGCCCATCCTCGATTCGCCGCCGCTCTGCAGGAGCTCGGCCTCGCGGAGCTGACCACCCGGATCCGGCGGTTCCCGGACGCCACCAGTACCGCGGCCGAGGCCGCCGCCGCGGTCGGGTGCGAGCTGAGCGAGATCTGCAAGTCGCTGATCTTCGCGGCCGACGGGGTGCCGGTGCTGGTGCTGATGGACGGCGCCTCCCGGGTCGACGTGGAGCTGGTCCGCGCGGAACTCGGCGCCGGGAAGGTGACGAGGGCCAAGGCGGACGTCGTACGCGAGACGACCGGGTACGCCATCGGCGGCGTGCCGCCCTTCGGGCACCGCACCCGTACCCGCGTCCTCGCCGACCGGGCGCTGCTGCGGCACGACGTGGTCTGGGCCGCCGCCGGCACCCCCCACGCCGTCTTCCCGATCGCGCCCGCCGCCCTGGTGGCACACGCCGGCGCCACCGTCGTGGACGTACGCGAGCCCACCGCGTGACCCCTGCCGTCACCGCGGCCGTCCTGCTCGCCGCGGTCACGCACGCCAGCTGGAACGCCATCGCCCACCGGATCACCGACAAACTCGTCGGCTCCTCGCTGATCGCCGGCGGAGGCGTGCTGATCGGGCTGCTGCTGATGCCGTTCTCCGCCGTGCCGGCGGCCGGCGCATGGCCGTACCTGACGGCCTCGGCGGTGGTCCATGTCGCCTACTTCGCGCTGCTGATGCTCTCCTTCCGGCTCGGGGACTTCGGGCAGGCGTACCCCATCGCGCGCGGCACCGCGCCGCTCCTGGTCACGCTGTTCGCCGCCGTGTTCGCGCACGAGGTGCCCTACGCCCCGGCGGCCGCGGGCATCGCCGTGTCCTGCGCCGGACTCACCGGGGTCGCCCTGTGGGGGCTGCGCGGCCGCCGCCCCGACTGGACGGCGATCGGCGCCGCCCTCGCCACCGGCCTGACGATCGCCACGTACACCGTCCTGGACGGCCTCGGAGTCCGGGCCTCGGGATCCTCCGTGGGCTACATCGCCTGGCTGGTGGCCCTGCAGGGCCTCGCGATCCCGGCGTACGCCCTGTACCGCAGACGCGGCGAACTGCTCACCGCGGCGCGCCCCTTCGCGGCCCTGGGGCTCTTCGGCGCCCTGCTGTCCGTCTTCGCCTACGGACTGGTCCTGTGGGCCCAGACCCGCGCCGAACTCGCGCCGGTCGCCGCGCTGCGCGAGTCGTCGATCATCGTCGGCGCGGCCATCGGAGCGGTCTTCTTCAAGGAGCGGTTCGGGGCACCCAGGATCGCGGCGGCCGGCCTCGTGGTCGTCGGGATCGGGCTGATGCTGCACGCCGGATAGCCGGATAGCCGGATAGGCGACCTAGCCGTACGGCCCAAGGGCGTCCATGAGTTGTCCGGATTTGGCCGGAAGTCGTCTCCTCCTGTCCGGACTTGCCGTTGCCTTGACGAACCGTTCGACCGGCGTTCAGGCAATTGTCTGTGGCTGGGTTGTGTGTCGTCCATAAGGTCCCTGCGGATTGCGGAAGAAGGGACGCATGGGACTCATGGACACACTCCGCGCAGTCCGGGCCCGCGGCATCACCAAGTGCTTCGGCGACGTCGTCGCGCTGGACGCCGTGGACCTGGACGTGACGCAAGGTCAGATCCACGGCCTGGTCGGGCCGAACGGCGCCGGCAAGACGACGCTGCTCGGCCTGCTGCTGGGGCTGGCCGTCGCCGACGCCGGCCGGCTGGAGATCCTGGGCACGCCGGTCGAGCGGGCGCTCACCGCGCCCGACGGCGTCGCCGGTTTCGTGGACGCGCCCGGTCTCTACCCCTCGCTCACCGCACGGCAGAACCTGGCCGCGCTGGCCGCGCTGCGCGGTCTCGGCACCGGGACCGCGGGGATCGACGACGTGCTCGCCGAGGTCGGGCTCACCGACGTCGCCGACGACAAGGCCCGCGGCTTCTCCCTCGGCATGCGCCAGCGGCTCGGCCTCGCCGCCGCCCTGCTCACCCGGCCCCGGCTGCTCGTGCTCGACGAGCCCGCCAACGGCCTCGACCCGGCCGGCAAGAGACAGGTGCACCGCGTCCTCACCCGGCTCGCCGCCGACGGCACCGCCGTGGTGCTCTCCAGCCACCGGATGGACGACCTGGAGGCGCTGTGCTCCGAGGTCACCATCCTCGCCACCGGACGGGTGGTGTTCTCCGGCCCGCTGGGCAAGCTGGCCGCCGAGAACCGCGAACTCGACTACCGGCTGCGCACCTCCGACCCCGCGACCGCGCGCCGGCTCGCCGCCGGCACGGCCGGCCTCCGTATCGCCGGCGACACCGGCCCCGGCCTGCGGCAGGACCCCGACGTGCTGGTCGTACGCGGCCTGGTGCCCGCCCTCGACGAACTCGTCGCCCAGGTCGTGCGCGCGGGCGTCGCGGTGCGCGAACTCGCCCCCGTCGTGTCCCCGTTGGAAGCCGCGTTCCTCGCCCTCACCGAGCACCAGGAGACCGGCCGATGACCACGACCACCGCCCCCGCCGTCGCCGAACCCGCCGTCGCCCGCCGGGTCCCGGTGTCGCGCGGCTACCGCTTCGAGCTGGTGAAGCTGGTCTCGCAGTGGCGGATCCGGCTGCTGGTGCTCGCCTGCTGGATCGCGCCGGGGCTCTTCGTCGCCGGGGTCAGCCGGCAGAGCACGCTCCCCGCCGACACGCTCTTCGGGCGCTGGATGCACGCCACCGGCTGGGCCGGGCCGCTGGTGATCCTCGGTTTCGCGGGCACCTGGGCGCTGCCGCTGCTGACGTCGGTGGTCGCCGGTGACGTGTTCGCCGCCGAGGACCGGCTCGGCACCTGGCGCCACCTGCTGGTGGCGGTCCGCTCGCCCGCACGGATCTTCGTGGCGAAGTCACTGGCCAGCCTCACCGTCATCCTGCTGCTGGTGGCCGGACTGGTCGCCTCCAGCACGCTCGGCGGGCTGGCGTCGGTCGGCAACCAGCCGCTGGCCGGCCTCGACGGCCACCTGCTGTCCCCCGGTGACGCGGCCGGCCGGGTCCTCCTCGCCTGGCTCGCGGCCCTCGCCCCGACCCTCTCCCTCGCCGCGATCGGACTGCTCGGCTCCATCGCCCTCGGCCGCTCCCCGATGGGCCTGCTGCTGCCCCCGATCGTCGCCCTCGCGATGTCGGTCGCCCAGATGCTGCCGCTGCCCGTCGTCGTCCGCCTCGCCCTGCCCGGCTACGCCTTCATCTCCTGGAACGGCCTGTTCATCAGCCCCGCTCAGCTCGCCCCGCTCCTCATCGGCGTCGCGGTGAGCCTGGCATGGGCGGTGCTCGCCACCGCCCTGGCGTATGTGCTGTTCGTACGGCGGGACTTCACCAACCCGGCCTACGACGGCTCCGGGCGCCGCGCGCTCACCCTCGGCGTGCTGCCGCTGGCCGCGCTGACCGCCGTCACCGTCGGCGCGGTCGCCGTGGCCACCCCGTCGACGGGCTCCGGGATCGAACAGGCGAAGGTGCAGAAGTCCCTCGCCACGGTCTTCGCCCACCTCTACCGGCTGCAGACCGAACAGCTGCACCGGCCCGCCGTCACCGAGGCGCAGCTGAAGGCCACGGCCGCCTGCACCAAGAGCGACGGCCAGGCCGCCCAGGAGGGCGCGGGCAACGACTGGCGGTGCGTCGTGAGCTGGCACCTGCCCGGCGTCCCGGTCACCGGGACCGCGATCTATCAGCTCGACATCACCTCGGACGGGCGGTTCGTGGCCGACGGCGACGGTCCCAAGGAAGTCAATGGCTACTTCCTCGTACGGACCTCGACCGGCGACGCCCCGAATCCGCTGTGGCAGTTCGACGGCAACGTCGACCTGCTCGACACCCAGTGAAGGGAAACAGTTCCGTGCAGGTAACACGCCAGCGCCGGATCAACGAGAAGAAGCAGTTCCGCCTCTTCGGCAGACACGTCGGCCGCCGCACGCTGCTGGTGACGTCGGGTATCGCCGTCGCCCTCGGTGTCACGGGCACCGCGGTCGCCTCGACCTACCAGTTCGGCACCCAGCAGGTCGGCCAGACCACCGCCAACGGTCAGGTCGTCTCCGCCGACCAGTACATCAACCCCTACGGCACCCGCAGCGTCATCAACGACGGCAAGATCATGTCGTCGACGGTCAGCCCGGACGGCACCCACCTCGCCGCCTCGATCGCCGACGGCGACGCCTCCCTGGTCGTCGTCGACCTGGCATCCGGCCAGGTCAAGCAGAAGATCGGCACCTCCGCCGCCGACGACCTGCGCATCAGCAGCGGGGCGGTCGGCCAGGAAGGCCCGACCTACTCGCCCGACGGCAAGCAGCTGTGGCTGGGCCAGGCGAACGGCTACACCAGGTTCACCGTCAACGCCGACGGTACCCTCGCCAACCCGACGGCCGTCAGCATCCCGGCCGACGGCTCCAAGCAGGCCCTGGTGGGCGCGGCCGTGTTCTCCGCCGACGGCTCCACCGTGTACTCCGCCGTCAACGGCCAGAACAAGGTGGTCGCCATAGACGCGGCGACCGGAACGATCGAGCAGACCTGGGCGGTCGGCAACGCCCCGCGCGGTCTCGCCCTGGTAGACGGCAAGCTCTACGTCAGCAACGAGGGCGGGCGCCCGGCCAAGGCCGGCGACACCACCATCAACTCCTACGGCACCGACGTCGTGGCGAACCCGAAGACCGGCGCCAGCACCACCGGCACCGTCAGCGTCATCGACACCGCGGACCCGTCCGCCGCCGTCTCCACCGTCGACGTCGGCCTGCACCCGACCGCCGTGTACGCGAGCAAGGGCGCGGTGTTCGTCACCAACACCGCCGACAACAGCGTGTCGGTCATCGACAGCCGCAAGGACAAGGTCGTCCAGACCATCGCCACCCAGCCGTGGCCCGAGGCGTCCGTCGGCTACGAGCCGAACGCGGTCACCCTCACCGACGACGGCCGGCTCCTGGTGACCCTCGGCCGCGCCAACGCCGTCGCCGTCTACCGCTACAGCTCCCCGCAGCAGCCCGCCCGCTACGTCGGCCTGCTCCCCACCGACTACTACCCGTCGGGGATCACCGCCATCGGCAAGAAGATCGTCGTCGCCAACACCCGTGGCATCGACGCCCTGCGCCCCGACGCCGCCGGCCACAACACGCACGACACCACGTCGAGCCTCACCCAGTTCACGATGGCGAGCGACCAGGTCGTCAGGTCCGAGACGGCCAAGGTGTTCAAGCAGAACGGCTGGACGTCCAACTCGGTCAGGACCGCCAAGAGCAACAGCCACAAGAAGGCCGTCCCGGTCCCGAAGCGGATCGGCGACCCGTCGACGATCAAGCACGTCTTCCTGCTCGTCAAGGAGAACCGCACCTACGACCAGGTCTTCGGCGACCTCCCACAGGGCAACGGAAACTCCTCGCTCACCCAGTTCGGCGAGAACGTCACGCCGAACCAGCACGCGCTGGCCCAGCAGTTCGGCCTGTACGACAACTTCTACGACATCGGCACCAACTCCGCCGAGGGCCACAACTGGCTGATGCAGTCGGACAACCCGGAGTACACCGAGTCGTCGGCCGGCGAGTACACGCGCAGCTACGACACCGAGGACGACGTCCTCGGCCACCAGAAGACCGGGTTCCTGTGGACCGGCGCGCAGGCGGCCGGCCAGACCGTCAAGGACTTCGGCGAGTTCCAGTCGTACGAGAGCAAGCCGGCTGGCGCGACCTGGCAGAACCTGTACTGCGACAGCAAGAACATGGCCGCCACCGGCGCGCAGACCGCCTACCCCATCAAGACGGGCTCGGCGATCCCCTCGCTCAACGACGTGTCGGTGCAGGGCTTCCCGCTGTTCGACCTCAACGTCCCGGACATCTACAAAGAGCAGATCTGGAAGCAGGACTTCGAGAAGAACGGCCCGGCGAACCTGAACATGTTCTGGTTCTCCAACGACCACACCGGTGGCCCCGCGAACGCGGCCGCCGAGGTCGCCGACAACGACCTCGCGGTCGGCCGGATGGTCGACGAGATCACCCACAGCAAGTACTGGAAGGACTCGGCGATCTTCGTCGTCGAGGACGACTCCCAGGCCGGCCTCGACCACGTCGACGGCCACCGCGCCCCGGTCCAGGTGATCAGCCCGTACGCCCAGCACGGCACGGTCGACGACCGCTACTACTCGCAGATCACCATGGTCCGCACCATCGAGCAGATCCTCGGGGTGCACCCGATGAACCAGCTCGACAGCGCGGCCACCCCGATGTTCGGGGCGTTCACGAACAAGGCGGACGACACGCCGTTCACGGCGGTCCCGAACCGGACCTCGCTGACCCTGGGCGTGAGCCCGCAGCCGGCCTGCGGCTCGGACACCCCGGCGGCCCAGGACGCCCACGCGGCGGCCGCGCCGACCTCGGTCTCCGTCCCGGCGGCCGAGGCCAAGGTCGCGGCGCAATGGAAGACGTGGGCCTCGCACCAGCGGCTGACCGGCAAGAACGCGGTGCCGGACTACGCGAACCCCACCCAGATGAACCGTTACACCTGGTACCAGACCCACAACTGGACCAAGCCCTACCCCGGCGACAAGAAGATCTACACGCCGGACGACGTGCCGGGCGCCTACCTCCCGTCCGCGGAGAACGACGGCTGACCCAGCCCGGCCCGCCCGTCTCAGGGGACCCCGGTCGGCGGACCGGGGTCCCCTGCGTTTTCCGGCGCGCAGCGGGGATACCTGGGTGCCGCGCGCCCGGCCGGCCCGCGGTACGCCAAGCTGGCTGCGGAACGTACGAGGACAGGGAGACGTCATGACCGACAAGCCGACCGTCGGCGTGCTGGGCACCGGCATCATGGGTGCCGCGATGGCCCGCAACCTGCTGAAGGCCGGGCACACCGTCCGCGCCTGGAACCGCACCCGCGCCAAGGCCGAACCCCTCGCGGCCGACGGCGCCCAGGTCACCGGGACCCCGGCCGAGGCCGTCGAGGGCGCCGACGTCGTCCTGACGATGCTGTACGACGGTGCCACCGCCCTGGAGACCCTGCGCGAGGCGGCCGGATCGTTGCGTCCCGGGGCCGTCTGGGTCCAGTCGACCACCGCGGGCCTCGACCAGATCCCCGAACTGGCCGCGTTCGCCCGCGAGCACGGCCTGGTCTTCTACGACGCCCCGGTCCTCGGCACCCGCCAGCCCGCCGAGGCGGGACAGCTCACCGTCCTGGCCGCGGGGCCCGAGGAGGGCCGGGAGAAGGTCACGCCCGTCTTCGACGCCGTCGGCGCCCGCACGGTGTGGACCGGCGACGACGGGTCCTCGGCCGCCGCGACCCGGCTCAAGCTGGTCGCCAACAGCTGGGTCCTCGCGGCCACCGCGGCGACCGGCGAGGTGGTCGCGCTGGCGCAGGGCCTCGGCGTGGACCCGCAGCGCTTCTTCGACCTGATCGCGGGCGGCCCCCTCGACATGGGCTACCTGCGGGCCAAGGCCGGGCTGATCCTCGACGGCGGGCTGACTCCGCCGTCGTTCGCGGTGGACACCGCGGGGAAGGACGCCCGGCTGATCGTCGCCGCCGGCACCAGCCACGGCGTGCGCCTGGACGTCGCCGAGGCGGCCGCCGAACGCTTCGCCCGCGCCGCCGCCCAGGGGCACGCCGACGAGGACATGGCCGCCGCGTACTTCGCCAGCTTCGAGGACAGGTAGCGGACGGCCGGCAGCGGGCCGAAGCGCCTGGGCCGACGTGACGGTCCGGGCCTTCGAGGAGCACCCTGGAAGCAGCGATTCCGGAGGTGGTCCCGTGATGAACATGATGAATACCGCTGTGGGATGGCATGTCGAGCTGGAGTTCCTGGAGGACGACACGCACACGCGCGCGGTGGCCCTGGTCCGCCTGCCCGACGGCACCGAGGTACGGGCGCACGGCCACGCGAGCCGGCACGAATCCGACAGCAACCAGCCCAGAGTCGGCGAGGAGATCGCCGGCGCCCGCGCCCTGAACGAACTGGCCATGCAGTTGCTGTCCAAGGCGCACGGCGAGATCGACGCGTTGTCGGGGCGGCACTCGCACCCGATCAACGTGTGAGCGGCAAGCGGGCAAGCGCGGGTGCGTGCGGCGGTTACGACAGCGCCGTGCGCACCGCGCGCACCAGCGCCTGCGCCCGCGGGTCCGCCGTCACGCTCTTGCGGAACCCGTTGGTGACATAGCCGAAGGCGATGCCCGACTCGGGGTCCGCGAAGCCGAGCGCGCCGCCGCGGCCGGGGTGGCCGAAGGACGCGGGGGAGAGCAGCGGGGACGCGCTGCCGTGCAGCATGTAGCCGAGCCCGAAGCGGGTGGCGACGACCAGCACCCGGTCGGGACCGGCGGACTGCTCGGCGCGGGCCAGCTCCACGGTCTCGGGCGTGAACAGCCGCCTGCCGCCGTCGGTCTCGCCGATCAGGCAGGCGTAGAAGCGGGCCAGGCCGTCGGCGGTGGCGATGCCGTTGGAGGCGGGCAGGGCGGCCGCGCGGTAGGCGGGGTCGTTCTCGTCCGGGAGCGGGCTGATCGCGCCGAACGCCCGGCGGGTCAGCGATCCGGGGTCGGCGTACGCCTCGGAGACGGCGCGCTTGGGCCGGGTGCGCAGCGCGCCGGCGGTCTCGGGCGCCGCCACGGGCCCCACGCGCCCCACGCGCGCCCGCTCCGCCGCCGGCAGCCCGAGCCACAGCCCGGCGCCGGCCGGCCCGGCGATCTCGTCCGCGATCCACTCGCCGACAGCCCGCCCGGTCACCCGCCGCACCAGCTCACCGGTCAGCCAGCTGTAGGTCTGCGCGTGGTAGCCGTGGTCGGTGCCCGGCTCCCACACCGGCGCCTGCGCCGCCACGGTGGCCGCGCCGAGATCGGGGTCGGCGGCCTCCGCGGGTGTGAGCGGCCGGTCCAGCACCGGCACGCCCGCCCGGTGCGCGAGCAGCTGCCGCACCAGCGTCCGCTCCTTGCCCGCGGCCTTGTACTCCGGCCAGTACTCACCCACCGGCGCGTCCAGGTCCAGCTCCCCGCGCTGGTGCAGGAGCAGCAGGACGGCGGCGGCGACGCCCTTGGTCGCCGAGCGCACGATCTGGGCGGTGCCGTGCTCCCACGGCGCGTCGCCGGCGTCGCCGTCGAAGTCCCGGGCGCCACCCCACAGGTCGACGACCCGGTGCCCGTCCCGGTACACGGCGACGGCCGCGCCCCGGTCCCCGAGCAGCTCGAAGTTGCTCGCGAACGCGTCCCTGACCGGCTCGAAGCCCTCGGCCACAGTGCCGTGCACGTCCACGTCCGGATCCCTCCACCCACTCGTCTGGCGACGGTGAGTGAAACATGGCCGTGCGGCCTCGGATTCCGCGGCAGGACGTGGTCTGCGGCACGTCCCCGGGGGTCAGCCGAGCACGATCGTCACCTCGATGTTCCCGCGCGTCGCGTTCGAGTACGGGCACACCTCGTGGGCGGCGTCCACCAGCTTCGCCGCGATGTCCGCGTCCAGCACCGGGAGCGAGACGCTGAGGGCGACCGCGAGGCCGTAGCCGCGCTGCTTGTTGGGGCCGATGCCGACCTTCGCGGCGACCGTGGAGCCGGTCAGGTCGTAGCCCGCGCGGTTGCCGACGAGGATCAGCGCGTTGTGGAAGCACGCGCTGTAGCCGGCCGCGAACAGCTGCTCCGGGTTGGTGCCGTTGCCGTCCCCGCCCAGCGCCGGCGGCATCGCGACCTTGAGGTCGATCTGGCCGTCCTGACTGCTGACATACCCGTTCCGGCCGCCGTGCGCGGTCGCCTCGGCGACATACATGATCTTCGTCGGACGAGAGTCGACGGTGGCGCCTTCGATCACGGCGGACCTCCCCCAGGGCGGAAACGGTGGTGGGCAACACGGCAGTGTGCAAGCACATCGTGCACAAGGTACCGACCGGTAGGAAGCCTGGGGAGGGGCAGGGGGGTGGAAACCGTGGGTAACAGGTGTCGGCTAGGACGGCCGGGAGGCCGCCCGGCCCGCCCGCTCCGCGAGCTCCCGCAACTCCTCGCGCAGCCGCGCCACGCCGGCCCCGTCGAGCCCGGTCGCGGTGAGCAGGGCGCCGGGGACGCGCGCCGCGCGCTCCCTCAGTTCCTCCGCGCGCCCGGTGCAGGCGACGAGCACCGAGCGCTCGTCCCGCTCCGAGCGCTCCCGGCGCACCAGACCCGCCCCCTCCAGCCGCTTCAGCAGCGGCGACATCGTGCCGTAGTCGAGCCGGAGCGCCGCCGCCAGCTCCTTCACCGTGGTCTCGCCCCGCTCCCACAGGACGAGCAGCACGAGGTACTGCGGGTAGGTGAGCCCGAGTTCGTCGAGGAGCGGGCGGTAGGCGGCGGTCACGGCGCGCTGCGCCGCGTACAGCGCGAAGCACAGCTGGTCGTCCAGCCGTGGCGGCTCGGCGAGCGGCTCTGCGGCCCGGCCGTCGGCCGGGCCGGCGTCCTCTTGATGCGTCACGCGCCCATTGTCCCGGACCCGCGGACGCGCGGGACGGCCGTCACGCAATCGCGTCACACGCTTCCGGGCCGGGTGCCCCCGCGCCCCCCGTCGCCGCGCGCGGGTCGAAACCGAAGGGCAGTTCCAGCCGGTGCGCGCGCATCAGGGCGTCGTCGGCGAGCAGTTCGGCGGTGGGCCCGTCGGCGGCGATCGTGCCGTCGCTGAGGACCAGGGAGCGCGGGCACAGCTCCAGGGCGTACGGCAGGTCGTGGGTGATCATCAGGACCGTCACGTCCAGGGAGCGCAGGATGTCGGCGAGTTCGCGGCGGGAGGCCGGGTCGAGGTTGGAGGAGGGCTCGTCCAGGACCAGGATCTCCGGCTCCATGGCGAGGACCGTGGCCACCGCCACCCGGCGGCGCTGCCCGAACGACAGGTGGTGGGGCGGACGTTCGGCGAAGTCGCCCATGCCGACGCGCTCCAGGGCGGCACGCACGCGTGCGTCCAGTTCCGCCCCCTTGAGGCCGGCCGCCGCCGGTCCGAACGCCACGTCCTCGCGGACCGTCGGCATGAACAGCTGGTCGTCCGGGTCCTGGAAGACGATGCCGACCCGGCGCCGGATCTCGGCCAGGTGCCGCTTGCCGACGGGCAGCCCGGCCACCGTGACGGTGCCCGGACCGCCGCTCAGGATGCCGTTGAGGTGCAGCACGAGGGTGGTCTTCCCGGCGCCGTTCGGCCCGAGCAGCGCCACCCGTTCGCCGCGCGCGACGGTGAAGTCGACGCCGAACAGGGCCTGGTGCCCGTCGGGATAGGCGAACGCGAGGCCGGAGACCTCCAGGGAAGCGGGAACAGTGGTCACAAGATCCATCCCAACAGGCAGACGACAAGGGCGGACGACGGCAGCGCGAGGGCGTACGACCATTCGGCCCGGGACGCGGTCACCTCGTCGATGACCGGCATCGAACCGGAGTAGCCGCGGCTCACCATGGCCAGGTGGACGCGCTCGCCGCGTTCGTAGGAGCGGATGAACAGCGCGCCCGCGGACTTCGCGAGCACACCCCAGTGCCGCACGCCCCGCGCCTCGAAGCCGCGCGACTGACGGGCGATCCGCATCCGGCGCATCTCGTCGGTGATGACGTCGCCGTAGCGGATCATGAAGGACGCGATCTGGACGAGCGGCGGCGGCAGCTTCAGCCGCTCCAGGCCGAGCAGCAGTTCGCGCAGTTCCGTGGTGGCCGCCAGGAGGACGGAGGCGGCGACGCCCAGCGTCCCCTTGGCCAGCACGTTCCAGGCGCCCCACAGACCGTTCACGCTGAGCGAGAGGCCCAGTACCTCGACGCGCTCGCCCTCCGCGACGAACGGCATCAGCACCGCGAAGGCCACGAACGGCACCTCGATCAGCAGCCGCCTCAGCAGGAGACCGGCGGGCACGCGCGCGTGGTGCGCGACGACCGCGAGCAGCACGGCGTACAGCGCGAACGCCCACATCGCCGTGCGCGGGGTCGAGACGACCACGACCACGAAGGCGAAGGCGGCGGCGAGCTTGGTGTGCGGCGGCAGCGCGTGCACGGGGGAGTGCGCGTGGCGGTAGAGCCGGTGAACTCCCCCACGCTCGAATTCGCTCGCGCGGGAGGTACCCCCGTCCGCGCCCACGTCAGCGCGCCCCGGCCGGGGCGCCGGCACGGCGCCTGCGCACCGCCCAGAACACCGCGGTGCCCGCGACGACGGTCGTACCGACCCCGATGACGCCCGCGAGGCCACCGGAGAGCCGGGGGTCGGAGACGTCCTCGACGCCGTAGTCGGCGAGCGGGGAGCCGGCCGCGGCGTGCTCCTCCGTCTTCGTGTCGATGCCCTGGTCGCGGGCGACCTTCTCCAGGCCGTCGGGGCTGGCGGAGGCGTAGAAGCTGACGAACCCGGCGAGCACCAGGGAGGTCACCAGACCGCTGATCCACAGCGCACGGCGGGAGGTGCGCGCCGCCACGGGCGCGGTCGGCTCCGGCGCGTCCACCAGTTCGCCGTGCACGCGCAACTTCAGCCGCTGCCGCAACCCGCGCGCCCCGTACACCAGATCGGGGCGTACGGCGATGACCGCGCCGACCGTGAGCGCGGTGATCGCGGCCTCGCCGACGCCGATGAGGACGTGCACCCCGATCATCGCGCCGGCCACCCTGCCGATGGCGACGTCGGTGGTGCCGCCGACGGCGTAGAGGAGCGTGAAGGCGACGGCGGCGGCGGGCACCGAGAGCAGGGCGGCGACGAAGGCGGCGCCGGTCACCGAGCGCCGGGAGCGGGGCAGGATCTTCAGCAGGCCGCGGAAGACGGCGTACGCGACCACCGTCGTCACGAACGCCATGTCGGTGATGTTGACGCCGAGCGCGGTCAGCCCGCCGTCCGCGAACAGGACGCCCTGCATGAGGAGGACCACGGACACGCACAGGACGCCCGTGCAGGGGCCGACGAGTATCGCGGCGAGCGCGCCGCCCAGCAGATGGCCGCTTGTTCCGGCCGCTACGGGGAAGTTGAGCATCTGGACGGCGAAGATGAAAGCCGCCACCAGGCCGGCCAGCGGTGCCGTGCGCTCTCCCCCGTGCTCGGCTTCGCTCGCGCGGGAGGTGCCCCCCTGTTCGCGGCGTGCGCCGCGCAGGCCGACCGCCAGGGCGCCGGCCGCGACGGCCGCGGTGACCGCGGAGGTGGGCGCGTCGATGAATCCGTCAGGTACATGCACGGTTCGATTTTAGAGGTCTATTGCGAAGCTTTTGCAAGAGCGAGAAGGTCGCCGCATCGGGGTCGGGTGCGGGGCGAGGCGGCCCCGCAAGCGCATTCCGGAAAATGTGCGACATTGGAGGGGAAGCGGATGCACAGCTTTCGCACAGATCACGGAGCGTAAAGGGCAGTCCGATGTCTGTAGTCGAGCAGTATGCGCGAGCCCACATCGTCACGGACGAGGACGCGCGGGACGAGCCGCCCGCGGTGCCCGTCGTCCTGCGCTACGACCCCGACGCCGACCCGCGATTGGTGCAGGTCGGCCTGCCCGGCACGGACGAGTGGACGTTCTCGCGCTCGCTGCTGGAAGAAGGCCTCAGGGCGCCCGCGGAGAGCGGTGACGTCCGGGTGTGGCCGCTGGGCCGGGTCCAGGCCGTGGTGGAGTTCCACTCCGACCACGGCACATCGGTGGTGCAGTTCGAGTCGAAGGCGCTGCTGCGCTTCCTCAGGCGCACCTACATGGCCACTCCCGTGGCCGGCTGACGCGCCCGGGCCGACACGCCCCGTCGAACCTAGAGGGACGAGCCGAGCTTCAGCAGCGCCGCCACGATCGGCCCGGCCGTGTCGCCGCCGTGGCCGCCCGCCTGGACCACGCCCGCGGCGGCGAAGTCACCGCAGTACGCGGTGAACCAGCCGTTGGGCTTCTTCTGACCGTCGACCTCGGCCGACCCCGTCTTGGCGCCGCAGCTCGAACTCAGGCCGGACATCGCCTTGGCCGCCGTGCCGTACCCCGCGGTGTACTGCATGACCTCCTTCAGCTGCGACTGCGTCTTCGACGACATCGTCCGCGAGGCCTTCGCGATCGTCCGGTTGTCGACGCTCGGGGCGACCAGGTACGGCTGGTGGAAGGTGCCGGTGTCCACCGTGGCCGACACCGACGCCATGTTCAGCGGGTTCATGCGCACCCCGCCCTGCCCGATCAGCGAGGCGCCCATCTGCGCGCCGCTCTGCACCGGGACGGAGCCGTCGAAGGTCGGGACGCCGATGGCCCAGTTGTTCATGCCGAGGCCGTAGACCTGCTGGGCCTCGGTGGTCAGGTCACTGTTGGAGAGCTTGGGCGCGAAGTCGATGAAGGCGTTGTTGCAGGAGGCGCCGAAACTCAGCTTGAACGAGCCCTGCTTGATCTCGGAGTCGTCGTCGTTGTGGAACGTCCAGCCGGCGAGCTTGTACGTCTTCGGGCAGGGGTGCGACGCGTCCGGGGTGATGAGCCCCTTCTCGAACAGCATCGTCGACGTGATGATCTTCATCGTGGAGCCGGGGGCGAGGGAGCCCTGGAAGGCCACGTTGAAGCCGTGGCTGGAGTTGGCGACGGCGAGGACCTCGCCGGTCGAGGGGCGCATCATCACGACCGAGGCGTTCTTCTGCGTGGTGACCTGCTTCTCGGCGGCCGCCTGCAGGGTCGGGCTGAGCGTGGTCTTCACGGTGCCCGGCGTGCCCTTGCTGAGCTCCAGGAGCGTCTTGTCGGAGAGCTTCGCCTTCTGGGACGCGGTGCCGCGCACCACGCGCAGTTCGACGCCCGCCTTGCCGCCGGCCTTCTTGCCGAACTTCTCCCGCAGCCCGTCCAGGACGGAGCCCAGCGACGGGTACTTGGCGGTGGTGATCTCCCCGCCGTCGCGGTCCAGGGCCTTGATCGGCGGGGTCCCGGACTCGCCGGTGACCAGGGTGTCGCCGTCCGAGAGGTCCGGGTGGACGACCGCGGCGTGCCAGTTCACCACCGGCTTGCCGTCGCTGGTCCGGCGGATCACGGTGAACGCGGAGTCGTACGACAGGGGCTTGCTGACGCCCTTGTACGACACGGTCGCCTTGACGGAGAACGGGACCTTGTCACCGGTGCGGGTGCCCTCGGTGAGGGTGACGCCCGTGACGTGGGCGTCCTTGGTGTAGCCAGTGAGGAGCTTGATGCAGGCCTTGCTGTCGTCCGTGACGGCGGCGGCCTGCGTGACCTTGCCCAGCTGCCAGGACGACAGGAAGGTGCGCGCCGTCGTCTGCACCTCGGTGGCGGACAGCGGGCCGGTCTTGACGGGCTTGTGGTCGGCCGTCCTCGTCGACGCCGCGTCGGCCGCCCCGCCGCCGTACAGGGCGTAGAGGCCGAAGCCCGCGCCGCCGACGACGACGGCGATCATCCCGCCGATGACGGCGGGTCTGTGCTTCCGTCGCTCATCGACGCGTCTTCTCTTGCCCACTGGTCCGTTCCTCCGCGCATTCCCCAGGGTCCCCGCCGCCCCGTAGCCCTCACGCTCCCCAACGACGGCACAAGCCTAGAGTCCCGGTCTGTGGGAGTGACGTCAGCCACCGATCCGTAGCACACTCGCGACAATCGGACCGGCCGCGTCGATGCCGTGGCCGCCGTCCTGGGTCATGGCGGCGGCCGCGACGTCGTTGCGGTAACCGGCGAACCAGCTGTTCGACTTGGACTGGCCGTCGACCTCCGCCGACCCCGTCTTGGCGCCGATGCTGCCGCTGAGCCCCCGCATCACACCGGCCGCGGTGCCGCTGGTCGCGGTGCGGTTCATCATGGCGCGCAACTGACCGACCGTGGTGGACGAGAGTCCCTTGGCGGTGGCCAGGTCACGGCCGTCCAGCTTCTGCGGGACGAGCACCGGCTGCCGGAAGGTTCCCGTCATCGCGGTCGCCGCCACGGAGGCCATGTTCAGCGGGGACATCTGCACCTGGCCCTGGCCGATCAGGTTGGCCGCCGTGTCCGGGCCGCCGGAGGCCGGCACGCGCCCGTCGAAGCTCGGGATGCCCACCTTCCAGTTGTTCTTCCCGAGCCCGAAGCCGTCCTCGGCCTCCTTGGTGAGCGAGTCGACCTGGACCGAGTCCGCGTACTTCACGAACGCCGTGTTGCAGGAGCGCGCGAAGCTGTCCGAGAGGGTGGCCTTCTCGTCGGGCTGAAGTCCCTTGAGGTTGCTGAAGGTCTGGCTCTGCCAGGTCGCGGTCGGCGGGCAGGGCGCCGGGCCGTTCGCCGTCGTCAGCCCTGTGTCGATGAGGGTGGCCGCGCTGATGATCTTCATGGTGGAGCCGGGCGCCAGCTCGCCGAGGAACGCCGCGTTGAACCCGTCCTCGCGGTGGTTGGCGACCGCCAGCACCTCGCCGGTGCTGGGCTTGACGGCCACCACCGACGACTCGGCGTACTTCGTCACCGCGGTCTCGGCGGCGGCCTGCACGCGCGCGTCGAGCGTCGTCCGCAGCTTGCCGGCCCTGCCCTCGGCGAGGGTCAGCAGAGTGGTGTCGGCGGACTCCGCGGACGCGTGCTGGACGACCAGTTCCACGCCGGGGGTGCCGCCCGCCTTGTCGCCGTACCGGCTGCGCAGTTCGTCCAGGATCGGGCCCAGGGACGGGTACTTGTCCTTGCTGAGGACCTGGCCGTTGCGGTCCACGGCCTCGATCGGCGGGCTCGCCGCCTCGCCGGTGGACAGGGTGTCGCCGCGCTTCAGCTGCGGGTGGATCACCGACGGATCCCAGTCGACGAGCGCGCGGTGCGTGGTCTCGCCGCGCACGACGGTCAGACGGCTCTTGTAGGCGAGCGGTTTCGACTTCCCGCCGTAGGACACGGTCGCCTTCACGCTGTACGGCACGGTGGCGCCGGTCGCCCTGCCGGGCGTGATGTGCACGTCCTTGATGTGCGCCACGTCGTTGAAGGACGTGAGCACGGGTTCGGCGTCGGCGGAGTCGTTGGTGTACGACGCCGCGGTCACCGACTGGCCCTTCTCCCACGCGGTGAAGAACTTCTGGCTGGTGTCCTTTATCTCGTCCTTCGTGGGCGGCCCCGTCCGTACGGTCGGTGTGCCGTCGCCGTGCAGCGCCGACAGGACGGTGTAGGCGCCGTACCCGCCCCCGCCCAGCACAGCGGCGCAGACGCCGCCGACCAGGGCACCCTTGACCCCCTTGCGCATGGTGCGAAAATCCCTCCCCGTGAGCTTTTGCCGCATTTTGTGAACGCGTTCAAAAGCTGGCTGTGACTCGCACTTTAGGTCGTTGTGGGGCCCCTGTGGCAGGGGTTGACCGATTGTTGGCCGAACTGTTGGCCGAACGGAGATCAGGGATCTGGCTCAGACCCAGGTGTCGAGCCACATACGTGAACGCCAGGAATCTATGGGGATCGCTGTGCCCGTGTACAGCGGCCAGAAGTAGATGAAGTTCCAGGCGATCAGCAGCACCAGGACACCCGCGCTCGACGCGCCGACCAGCCGGCGGGTGTCGCTGGAGCCCGGCGGGCCGATGATCGCGCCGATCATCATCGCCACCGCGAGACAGAGGAACGGCACGAAGACGACTGCGTAGAAGAGGAAGATCGTGCGCTCCTGGTACATGAACCAGGGCAGGTAGCCGGCCGCGATGCCACAGGCGATGGCGCCGGCCCGCCAGTCGCGGCGGAACGCCCACCGGTACAGGATGTAGACGATCGCGAAGCAGGCCGCCCACCACAGCAGCGGGGTGCCGATCGCGAGCACCTCACGGGCGCACTTCTCGCCGGCGTCGGACGGGCAGCCGTCCACACCCGGGGACGGCGACTCGTAGTAGTACGACACCGGGCGGCCCAGTACCAGCCAGGACCACGGGTTCGACATGTAGGTGTGCGGCGTCGACAGGCCGACGTGGAACAGGTACACCTCGTGCTCGTAGTGCCACAGGCTGCGCAGCCAGTCCGGCAGGAACGTCCAGTGACCGCCCTTGCCGGCGGTGGCCGCCCAGTTGCGGAAGTAGCCGCCGGTGCCGTCGGTGGGGGACAGGATCCAGCCGATCCAGGAGGTCAGGTAGACGGCGACCGCCACCGGGACCGTCGCCAGGAACGTGATCCCCGTGTCGTGGACCAGGGCCGCCCGGTACGGGTGCCGGGCACCGGCCACCTTGCGGGCACCGACGTCCCACAACACCGCCATCACGCAGAACGCGACCAGGATGTAGAGGCCGTTCCACTTGGTGCCGATCGCGAGGCCCAGCAGCACACCCGCGGCCCAGCGCCAGGGACGCCACCCGAAGCGGAGACCGTCGGCCACGCGCGCGTCCGGGCGGACCCGGCCGGACGCGTCCGGCGGCAGCGCGGCCGCGAGTTTCTCCCGCGCCTTGTCCCGGTCGATGACCAGGCAGCCGAACGCGGCCAGCACGAAGAACATCAGCACCCCGTCGAGCAGCGAGGTGCGGCTCATCACGAAGTGCAGACCGTCCACCGCCATCAGCCCGCCCGCCAGGCAGCCCAGGAAGGTGGACCGGAAGATGCGGCGCCCGATCCGGCACAGCAGCAGCACGCTCAGCGTGCCCAGCAGCGCCGTCATGAAGCGCCAGCCGAACGGGTCGAAGCCGAAGATCAGCTCCCCGAGCCCGATGACGTACTTGCCGACCGGCGGGTGCACGACGTACGCCGCGTCCACCGGGATGCCGACGTGGCCCGCCTTCTGCAGGATCAGGTCGTTGGCGTTCTTGTCCCAGTTGACCTCGAAACCGCGGTGGACGAGCGCCCACGCGTCCTTGGCGTAGTACGTCTCGTCGAATATCACCGCCTTGGGGCTGCCCAGGTTCCAGAACCGCAGCAGACCCGCCACCAGCGTCACCAGGAGCGGCCCGCCCCAGCCCGACCAGCGGGTGATCCGCTCGGCGAGCCCCGGGGGCACCCCCAGGGCGAGCCACAGCCGGGAGCTGGGCTCGGCGTACGGCGGCACCAGGCGGTCGACGACCTCGGCGGGCGTGCCGGAGCCCGCGGCGCCTCTGTCGCCGGGGGTGTGCGCCGGGCTGGCCGTGTAGCCGAACCGGCGCAGCCGCTGCTGCCACGCCGGCCGCTCGTCGAGCGCCGCCTGGCCCTGCCGGGTGTCCGTGGAGGACGCGGTACTGGTCACCGCGCCATCGTAGGGAACCGTTCTGTGTGAGTCCCGTGCAATGGGGCTTCACGGTCGGTTCCTTTGCGTTCGGCGCTGTCAGTGGCGGCTGCGAGGATGGAGCCGTGACTGGAACCCTTGTCCTCGCAGGCACCCCCATCGGCGACGTCGCGGACGCCCCGCCCCGGCTCGTCGCGGAGCTGACCGGCGCCGACGTGATCGCGGCCGAGGACACCCGGCGGCTGCGGTGGCTCACCCAGGCACTGGGCGTGACCCCCAAGGGGCGCGTGGTGTCGTACTTCGAGGGCAACGAGGCCGCCCGCACCCCGGAACTGGTCGAGGAACTCGTCGGCGGCGCGCGCGTGCTGCTCGTGACCGACGCCGGGATGCCGTCCGTCTCCGACCCCGGCTACCGGCTGGTGGCGGCCGCCGTGGAGAAGGAGATCCGGGTCACGGCCGTCCCCGGGCCGTCCGCCGTGCTCACCGCGCTCGCGCTGTCCGGGCTGCCCGTCGACCGGTTCTGCTTCGAGGGATTCCTGCCGCGCAAGGCGGGTGAACGGCGCTCCCGGCTCCAGGAGGTGGCCGAGGAGCGCCGCACCCTCGTCTACTTCGAGGCCCCGCACCGCCTCGACGACACCCTCGCCGCCATGGCCGAGGTCTTCGGCGCCGAGCGGCGGGCCGCCGTCTGCCGTGAGCTGACCAAGACGTACGAGGAGGTACGGCGCGGTCCGCTGGCCGAGCTGGCGGTGTGGGCCGCCGACGGGGTGCGCGGCGAGATCACCGTGGTCGTCGAGGGCGCCCCGGAGCGCGGCGCCGAGGAACTCGACGCGGCGGAGCTCGTGCGGCGGGTGCGGGTGCGGGAGGAGGCCGGAGAGCGGCGCAAGGAGGCGATCGCCGCGGTGGCGGTGGAGGCGGGGATTCCCAAGCGGGTGGTGTTCGACGCCGTGGTCGCCGCGAAGCGGGCGGAGGGGTAGCGTCGTCGAGCGCCGTCGTGGTTGCTCTTGTGTGGTCGTGTGCGGGGCGGTGGGGGCTGGCCGCGCCCACGCGGCGGAAGCCGCATATCGAATGCAGCCCCGCGCCCCTGACGGGGCGCCTCGGGACCGGCGTTGCGAGGGGGCGCTCCTTGATCTCTGAGCGGGTCGCTTCTCGACTGAGCGTGCGCCCCTGACCTGCGGTGATGTGTCCTCTGAGCGGGGTGCGACTCCTCTGAGCGCGCGCCCCACGGCACGGTAAAGCGAGGGCGGGAAAGGCAAAGCCAATCCCCCTGCCGAAAGGCCGATTCGGCAAGCGGAGTCCAAATCGCCTCCAACAGTCGGCAGGCCTGTCGCATTCGCGCCGGTGAAGGCGTCCACTGGTCAGCAGGGACGCACCCGTCCCTCACCCCCATGGGATTCCGGGGGGAATCCCCGCGCCGGGGGTGCGTGCTTGTCCGAGCGGACAAGAGGAGCTGGCATGAGTGAGATCGCAGGGCAGACCGGCCTCCGCGGTGCGGCCGCAGCAGTCGTCCACGAGTCGTATTCCTTCGCCTGCATGCGATGCGGGCACGGCTGGGAGCAGTCGTACGAGATAGAGCACCACACCGACGCCGACAACCACGAGTTCGTCAGGTACGTGGCGAACGGCCGGGTCGTTCCGTCGCCGCTGAGCCGGCCCTCGTGCCAGAACTGCGACGGCCAGGTCCTGCGGATCATGCGCGCGGGGCAGGTCTCGTCGGTGCGCGACGCGGCCCAGCGGTCGCACCAGCCGCCGGTGCGGGACCGTTCCGCCGGGCAGGCCGACGCGGGGACCGGGCCGGTCGCGGAGGCCCCCGCCGAGGTCGGTGAGCCACACCACTGGCACCTGTCGGATCTCCTGCACCCCTTCCAGCGCAAGGCGAGCTGACCCGGGCCCGGATCCGGCGGGCATGCCCCTTTCGTAGGATCGGGGCATGCCTTCGAACGCCTCCGCTACGGCCTCGCGCACGGCCGACAAGAACGCGGCGCCGCCGCTCCCGGAACCCCTCCGGGTGCCCGTCGCCGACTCGCACACCCACCTCGACATGCAGTCCGGCACGGTCGAGGAGGGCCTCGCGAAGGCCGCGTCGGTGGGCGTGGCGACCGTCGTCCAGGTCGGCTGCGACATCAAGGGCTCGCGGTGGGCGGCCGACACCGCCGCCGCGCACGAGAACGTCCACGCGACCGTCGCCCTGCACCCCAACGAGGCCCCGCGCATCGTGCACGGCGATCCCGACAGCTGGTCACGGCAGGGGGCGCGGGCGGCGGGCGGTGACGCCGCGCTGGACGAGGCGCTCGCCGAGATCGACCGGCTGGCCGGGCTGCCCCAGGTGAAGGGCGTCGGTGAGACCGGCCTCGACTACTTCCGTACCGGGCCCGAGGGCAAGGCCGCCCAGGAGCGCTCCTTCCGCGCCCACATCGAGATCGCCAAGCGGCACGGCAAGGCCCTCGTCATCCACGACCGCGACGCCCACGCCGACGTCCTGCGCGTCCTCAAGGAGGAGGGCGCCCCCGAGCGGACGGTGTTCCACTGCTACTCCGGGGACGCCGAGATGGCCGAGGAGTGCGCCCGCGAGGGCTACTTCATGTCCTTCGCCGGCAACGTCACCTTCAAGAACGCCCAGAACCTGCGGGACGCCGTGGCGGTGGCGCCGCTCGAACTGCTGCTGGTGGAGACCGACGCGCCCTTCCTGACCCCGGCGCCGTACCGCGGACGGCCCAACGCCCCGTATCTCATTCCGGTCACGGTGCGCGCGATGGCCGCCGTGCGCGGCATCGACGAGGACGCGCTGGCGACGGCCCTGAGCGCGAACACGGCCCGCGCCTTCGGCTACTGAGCGTGTATCGATCATAACTGGCGCATAACGTTCGCAGGGGCACGCCTCGGGTTCGCCCGCGACCGTGGGTAGTCGTGCCGCTTTGGAGAGTGACGGGTGCTCCGCTAGGTTCTGGTGCCCGATCCGGACCCCTCTGGCCCTCTGGAGCGTGTCGGCGTGAGCCCATCGCAGTACGAGACGTCTGGGGCGTACGACCCCTACCGTGCGCCCGGAGCGCACGGCGTGCACGACGCCCGGACGCTGGGCTACGGCACGGCGTACGGCGGTGACACGTACCGGCCGGCGTACGAGGTCGCGGCGCAGCAGGCGTACGGGAGTGAGTCGGTGCTGCCGCGGCAGGGCGAGCGCGGTGTGGAGAAGGAGCCGCGTGCGGGGGGCGCCCACGCGGTGGCGGGACGGCGTGCCGCGCGCCGGCGGAAGGCGCGGTACTCCAGGCGCCCGGAGTCCGCCGTGCGCCGTCTGCTGCCGCAGGCGCTCGTCGTCGCGTTCCTCGCGGGTGGCACCACCGCGTTCCTCGCCAAGGACAAGGCGATCGAGCTGACCGTGGACGGCAGGCCGCGCATGCTGCACACGTTCGCGGACGACGTGACCGGCCTGCTGGCCGAGGAGGGCGTACCGGTCGGGGCGCACGACGTGGTGGCGCCTGCCCCCGGCACGCCGCTGGCCAGCGGCGACGAGGTCGCGGTGCGCTACGGCCGCCCCGTACGGCTCACGCTGGACGGCGAACGGCGCGAGTTGTGGACGACGGCGCGCACGGTGGACGGGGCGCTCAGGCAGCTGGGGGTGCGTGCCGAAGGCGCCTACCTGTCGGCCTCGCGCTCCCAGAGCATCGGACGCGCCGGGCTCGCGCTCGACGTGCGCACCGAGCGCACGGTCACGATCCTGGCGGACGGCCGGACCCGGACCATCCGCACCAACGCCGCGACCGTCGGCGAGGCCGTCGAGGAGGCCGGGATCACCCTGCACGGCCAGGACACCACCTCGGTGCCCCAGTCCGCCTTCCCGCGCGACGGCCAGACGGTGACCGTGCTGCGCGTCACGGGCAGCAGGGAGGTGCGCGAGGAGATCATCCCGTTCGAGGTGCGGCGGACAGCCGATCCGACGCTGTTCAAGGGCGTCGAGGTGGTCGAGCAGACCGGGCGGCCGGGGCTGCGCCGTGTGACCTACTACCTGCGGACCGTCAACGGAGTCCGGCAGAAGCCGCGCCGCGAGACGTCCGAGGTGGTACGGCAGCCGCGCACCCAGCTCGTCCAGGTCGGGACCAGGCCGCACCCGGACTCCCCGAAGGGCGCCGACGGCCTGAACTGGCACGGTCTGGCCGCCTGCGAGTCCGGCGGCCGCGCGCACGCGGTGGACCCCTCCGGGACGTACGGCGGCCTGTACCAGTTCGACACCCACACCTGGCACAGCCTCGGCGGCAGCGGGCGCCCGCAGGACGCCACGGCCGAGGAACAGACGTTCCGCGCGAAGAAGCTCTACGTGAGCCGCGGCTCCACACCCTGGCCCCACTGCGGGGCGCGGCTGCACAAGTGACCGCGGGGACCGCGGGGAATGTGCGGCTGCCGTCGGGCGACCGGCCGGAGGTGCCGTCGGCGGCCCGTACCCTTGTCCCGTGAGCAGCCCCACCCCCGACGCCCTCCTCGGTCCGGCCGACATCCGTGAACTCGCGGCAGCGCTCGGTGTACGCCCCACCAAGCAGCGCGGCCAGAACTTCGTGATCGACGCCAACACGGTCCGCCGTATCGTCCGCACCGCCGAGGTCCGCCCTGACGACGTCGTCGTGGAGGTCGGCCCGGGGCTCGGGTCCCTCACGCTCGCGCTCCTGGAGGTCGCCGACCGGGTCACCGCCGTCGAGATCGACGACGTCCTGGCCGGCGCCCTGCCCGCGACGATCACGGCGCGCATGCCGGCGCGCGCGGACCGGTTCGCGCTGGTCCACTCCGACGCGATGCACGTCACCGAGCTGCCCGGCCCCCCGCCGACCGCGCTCGTCGCGAACCTGCCCTACAACGTCGCCGTCCCCGTCCTCCTCCACATGCTCGACACCTTCCCGAGCATCGAGCGGACGCTGGTGATGGTGCAGTCCGAGGTCGCCGACCGGCTCGCCGCCAAGCCCGGCAACAAGGTGTACGGCGTGCCGTCCGTGAAGGCCAACTGGTACGCCGAGGTGAAGCGTGCCGGCGCCATCGGGCGCAACGTCTTCTGGCCCGCGCCGAACGTCGACAGCGGGCTCGTCTCCCTCGTGCGGCGCGCGGAACCGCTGAAGACGACGGCCTCGAAGCGCGAGGTCTTCGCGGTCGTCGACGCGGCGTTCGCGCAGCGCCGCAAGACCCTGCGGGCGGCGCTCGCCGGCTGGGCCGGGTCCGCGGCGGCCGCGGAGGCGGCGCTGGTCGCGGCCGGGGTCTCCCCGCAGGCCCGCGGAGAGGCGCTGACGGTGGAGGAGTTCGCGAGGATCGCCGAAGCCGCGTCCGTGCGGGGGACACAGCATCAGACGGCCGCTGCGCGGCGGGCCGCACCCCCGACGGAGGAGCCCGCCAAGTGAGCGTCACGGTACGCGTCCCCGCCAAGGTCAACGTCCAGCTCGCCGTGGGTGCCGCGCGCCCCGACGGCTTCCACGACCTGGCCAACGTCTTCCTCGCCGTCGGCCTGTACGACGAGGTCACCGTCACCCCCGCCGACGAGCTGCGCATCACCTGCGAGGGCCCGGACGCCGGCCAGGTCCCCCTCGACCGCACGAACCTCGCGGCACGGGCCGCGCTCGCGCTCGCCGGGCGCCGGGGCATCGAACCGGCCGTGCACATCCACATCGCCAAGGACATCCCGGTCGCCGGCGGCATGGCCGGGGGGAGCGCGGACGGGGCGGGCGCGCTGCTCGCCTGCAACGAACTCTGGCGCGCCGGCGCCTCCCGCGCCGAACTCCTCGCCATCTGCGCCGACCTGGGCAGCGACGTGCCCTTCAGCCTGGTCGGCGGCGCCGCCCTCGGCACCGGGCGCGGCGAGCGGCTCTCGGTCCTCGACGTCGGCGCCACCTTCCACTGGGTCTTCGCGATGGCGGGGCGCGGGCTGTCCACCCCGGCCGTCTTCCGCGAGTTCGACCGGCTCGCCGAGGGACACGACATCCCGGAGCCGGTCGCCTCCCGCGGCCTCCTCGACGCCCTCGCCAAGGGCGACGCCGACGCGCTCGCCGCCGCCGTCTCCAACGACCTCCAGCCCGCCGCGCTCTCCCTCTTCCCGGAACTCGCGGACACCCTCGCCGCGGGCCGCGCGGCCGGCGCCCTCGCCGCGCTGGTCTCCGGCTCCGGGCCCACCACGGCGTTCCTGGTCCGCGACACCGCGTCGGCGCGGAAGGTCTCCGAGGCCCTCGTCGCCTCCGGCACCTGCCGCACGGTCCGCACGGCGACGGCACCCGCGCCGGGCGCACGCGTCATCGCCTCGGCGCACGACATCAGCGCTCACACCGGGGCGTGACACCAGCGCTCACGCCGGTGCGCGTCGGGGCGACGGGCGCCTGAGGCCGTACCGGGCACGAAGCGGGCGGGCCGGCGGAGAGCGGCTCCCGGCCGGACGGCCTCCCGGGGCGCATTACGCTGGGAGGCTGACCGTCCCCGTGCGCAGGAGTGAAATGGCCGTCAACCTGGTCAATGTCGAGAACGTCAGCAAGGTCTACGGCACCCGTGCCCTGCTGGACGGCGTCTCGCTCGGCGTGTCGGAGGGCGACCGCATCGGTGTGGTGGGCCGCAACGGCGACGGCAAGACCACCCTCATCCGGATGCTCGCCAGGCTGGAGGAGGCCGACACCGGCCGCGTCACGCACTCCGGCGGACTGCGCCTCGGCGTCCTCACCCAGCACGACTCCCTCGACCCGGCCGCCACCGTCCGGCACGAGGTCATCGGTGACATGGCCGACCACGAATGGGCCGGCAACGCCAAGGTCAGGGACGTCCTGACCGGTCTCTTCGGCGGCCTCGACCTGCCGGGCTTCCCCAAGGGCCTGGACACCGTCATCGGACCGCTCTCCGGTGGCGAGCGGCGGCGTATCGCGCTCGCCAAGCTGCTCATCGAGGAGCAGGACCTGCTCGTCCTGGACGAGCCCACCAACCACCTCGACGTCGAGGGCATCTCCTGGCTGGCCAGGCACCTGCGCGAGCGCCGCTCGGCGCTGGTCTGCGTCACCCACGACCGCTGGTTCCTCGACCAGGTCTGCACCCGCATGTGGGACGTGCAGCGCGGCGCCGTCTACGAGTACGAGGGCGGCTACTCGGACTACGTCTTCGCCCGCGCGGAGCGCGAGCGGATCGCGGCCACCGAGGAGACCAAGCGGCAGAACCTGGTCCGCAAGGAGCTCGCCTGGCTGCGCCGCGGGGCCCCCGCCCGTACCTCCAAGCCGCGCTTTCGCGTGGAGGCCGCCAACGAGCTGATCAGGGACGTGCCGCCGCCGCGCGACAGCTCCGAGCTGATGAAGTTCGCCTCCTCCCGGCTCGGCAAGACCGTCTTCGACCTGGAGGACGTGACCGTCCAGGCCGGGCCCAAGGTGCTGCTCAAGCACGTCACCTGGCAGCTCGGCCCCGGCGACCGCATCGGCCTGGTCGGTGTCAACGGCGCCGGCAAGACCTCGCTGCTGCGCGCCATGGCCGAGGCGGCGCGGACGGAGGGCGAGGTGCAGCCGGCGGGCGGCCGGGTCGCGGTCGGCAAGACCGTCAAGCTGGCCTACCTCTCCCAGGAGGTCGCCGAACTGAACCCCGCCACCCGGGTCCTGGAAGCCGTCCAGCAGGTCCGCGAGCGCGTCGACCTCGGCAAGGGCCGGGAGATGACCGCCGGGCAGCTGTGCGAGACGTTCGGCTTCAGCAAGGAGAAGCAGTGGACGCCGGTCGGCGACCTGTCCGGCGGTGAGCGCCGCCGCCTCCAGCTGCTGCGCCTGCTCATGGACGAGCCGAACGTGCTCTTCCTCGACGAGCCCACCAACGACCTCGACATCGAGACCCTCACCCAGCTGGAGGACGTCCTCGACGGCTGGCCCGGCTCGATGATCGTCATCTCCCACGACCGGTTCTTCGTGGAGCGGACCACCGACCGCGTCTTCGCCCTCCTCGGCGACGCCACCCTGCGGATGCTGCCGCGCGGCATCGACGAGTACCTGGAGCGCCGGCAGCGCATGGAGGAGGCCGTCGCCGCCACCGCCGCGGCCTCCAAGGCGCCCTCGGCCGACCGCAGCGCCGCCGACCAGCGTGCCGCCAAGAAGGAACTCCAGAAGGTCGAGCGCCAGTTGGACCGGATCTCCGAGAAGGAGACCAAGCTCCACGACCAGATCGCCGCGAACGCCACGGACTTCGCGAAGGTCGCCGAACTCGACGCGCAACTGCGCGACCTGGCCGGCGAGCGGGATGAACTGGAGATGCGCTGGCTGGAGTTGGCGGAGGACGCGTAGCGCCCACCGGCGTGAATGAGCCCACCGCCGTCCCGCTGCAACCCCCTTGCGCGGGCCGGGTGAAGGGGGCGTGAAGGCGCGTAACGGCGGCATCACGGGCCGGTTCTCCCTTGGGAACAGCGGCAGATGTGGGCCCGTGGGCTGTCGGTGCCGGGTGGTAGAAAGGTCGGTCTGAGAACTGCCTGAGTGCGGCCAAGGGCCCGTCACCAGCCTCAGGCGTGGCTCAAAATCAGTGAACGAGGGGGAGAACGCTGATGACACAGCCGCCCGGCCGGCCGCCGCAGGGCGCTTTCGGAGCACCGCAGGACCAGCCGCCGCCCGGCGGCGGTTTCGGCGCCCCGCAACAGCCGCCCGCCCAGGGAGGTTTCGGCGCCCCGCAACAGCCGCCCGCCCAGGGAGGTTTCGGCGCCCCGCAACAGCCGCCCGCCCAGGGAGGTTTCGGCGCCCCGCAACAGCCGCCCGCCCAGGGAGGTTTCGGCGCCCCGCAACAGCCCGGTCACGGCCACCCGCAGCAGCCCGCCCCCGGCCCCTACGCCCAGCCGGCCGGCCCGTACGGCGCACCGGCTCCGGCGGGGCCGTACGGACCGCAGCCCGGGTACGGCTTCCCTCCGCAGCAGCCGCAGTACCCCGGTGGCCCCGGCGGACCGGGGGCGACCCCGCCGCCGGGCGGCGGAGGCGGCGGGCCGGTCAGGGGCAAGCCCGCGCTGATCGTCGCGGCGGCGGTGGCGGGGCTGCTGGTCGTCGGCGGCACGGTGTACGCCGTGACCGGCGGCGGGGACGACGGCAAGAAGCCGGTCGCCCAGCAGTCCGGCGATCCGAAGGCCTCGGACACTCCGGCCGATCCCGGTGACGGCAGCGGCGACGGCGGTCAGGACCCGCAGAACCTCAACGCGGGCCGCAAGCCCGGCGAGGCCAAGGTGCTCTGGTACAGGTCGGCACCCGACGCGCCCGCCTCCGGCGCCGACGCACCCGGCATGTGGATCACCGCGAAGACGGCGGTGAAGGCGGCGTACAAGCAGGTCTTCGCCTACCGGGTGGGCAACGGCGACCAGGCCTGGGCCCCGATCGCGTTCCCGCAGAAGATCTGCGCGGCCACCTCGCAGAAGTCGGCGGACGACAAGATCGTCGTGGCCTACATGAACGGCACCAGCGACCGCGCCAAGTGCAACCAGCTGCAGGAGATCGACCTGGACACCGGCAAGAAGGGCTGGACCGCGACCGTCGCCGACGGCGGGCTGTTCGACAGCGCGCTCAGCATCGAGCTGACGATCAGTGGAAAGACGCTGATGGTGGGCCGCTCCGAGTCGGGCACGGCGTACGACCTCGGCAGCGGCGCCAAGTTGTACGACAAGAAGAAGTACGGCGCGGCCTGCTTCCCGACGGCGTTCGCGGGCGGCACCGACCGGCTGGTCGAGGTGGCGTCCTGCGGCGCCGGCGGCAGCACCGCGCACGACGAGATCTCGCAGCTCGACCCGGCCACCGGCAGGGTCGAGTGGACGCGGCCGGTGAAGAAGGGCTGGTCGGTCGAGCGGACCTATTCCGTCGACCCGCTCGTGGTCTACATGACCAACGAGGAGAAGCAGGCCTGGAACATCTCGGTCCTGGACGGCAAGGGCACGTTCCGTTCCGAGGTGAAGGTGGACGAGAAGTTCGCGCCCCAGTGCGGTTTCGCGGGCCTCGACCGTGACCTGCAGGGCTGCCAGGGCGTGGCCGCCGACGCCGGCACCCTCTACCTGCCGACCGACGTGAGCAGCGGCGGCAACGAGATCGTCGCGATCAGCCTCACCGACGGCACGGCGAAGTGGCGTGCGAAGTCCCCGACGGACGAGCCGATGTACCCGATCGAGGTCGAGGGCGGCAGACTCGTCGCGTACGTACGGCCTTCGTACGACGCCGGCGGCCAGGTCGTGTCGATCCCGACCACGGGCTCCGCCCACCCCACCACCAGGCTGCAGCAGAACCCGCAGCACACCGCCGACATCGAGGACGGCTTCTACGACGGCGCGGTCGCCTGGGCCGACGGCCGCCTCTACCTCTCCGCCACGCGGCTGACCGGCAGCGACGACGCGAAGGAGAAGCTGATGATGGCCTTCGGCAACTGAGCGGGGCCCGTCCCGTGCCGTCCAGCGCTCCACGCCGTCCCCAGCCGTCTCCCACGCCGTCCTTCGAGGTACCCCCGCCATGACCCAGCCGCCCCCGCCCCCGCCCAACCAGCCCCCCAACCCGTACGCCCAGCAGCCCGGGTACGGCTATCCGCAGCAGCCGCCCCAGCCCGGGTACGGCTATCCGCAGCAGCCCCCGGCCCAGAACCCGTACGCCCAGCAGCCCGGTTACGGCTACGGCTACCCGGGCGGCCAGCCAGGCCGGCCGGGCGGCCCCGCTCCGGCCCCCGGGGGCCGGAACAACGCCGCGCTGCTCATCGTCGTCGCCGCGGTGGCCGCCATCGCGCTGATCGTCGGCGGCGGGATCTGGTACGCCAGGTCCTCGGGTGGCGACGGCAGGAAGGACGACACCGCGAACTCCGGCGGCAGCACCGGCGGCAAGGACGCGAACGGCGGCAAGAGCGGCAAGGGCACCGAGAAGGTGCCCGCGGACACCACCTCCAAGGTCCTCTTCCAGGTCCCGCTGCCCACGGCGAAGGACACCACCGTCACCGCGGGTTCCTGGCTCACCGGCAAGGTGTACGCGAAGAGCGGCGTCGCGGAGATCACCGGCTACGACCCCGGCACGGGCGCCAAGCTGTGGACGGTCCCGCTGTCCGGCCCGGTCTGCCGAGCCACCGGGCACGTCAGCGCCGACGGGCTGACCGCGGTCGTCTTCCAGCCGAAGATGCCCGCCAAGGGCTCCACGGCCGGCTGCACCCAGGTCGCCGCGATCGACCTGAACGCCGGCAGGAAACTGTGGACCAGGACGATCAAGTCCGGCGATGTCCCGGTCAACTTCGACAATGTGACGGTCGCTCAGCAGACGGTCGCGGTCGGCGGCAGCAGCGGTGGCGCCGCCTTCGACCTCGCCTCCGGCACGGTCCGCTGGCAGCCGAAGCCGGGTGACAGCTGCTACGACGCAGGCTACGGCGGCGGCGCCAAGCTGGTCGCGGTCCGCAGGTGCGGCAGCGGCGACAGCGGCCAGCTGCGCATCCAGACCCTCGACCCGGTCTCCGGCAAGGTGCTCTCCGAGTACAGGATGACCTCGGGCATCGACTACGCGAGCGTCGTGTCGACCGACCCGCTGGTGGTGGCCGCCGACGTCAACGACAGCGCCGGCGACGGCAGCGGCTTCTCGGACGTCTTCTCCATCGACAACAGGACCGGCGCCCTGCGCACCCGTATCTCCACACCGGGCAGCTCCTACGCGGCCCGCTGCGACGGCATCTACGAACTGGAGAAGTGCACGGGCGTGGTGGTCGGCAACGACCGGCTCTACCTGGCGACCGAGGAGCACGACGGCGACGGGGACTACACGAAGACCAACGAGATCGTCGCCTTCGACCTGGCCACCGGCAAGCAGACCGGCCAGCGCGCCGACGCCGGGAACAACTACACGATCACGCCGCTGCGCATGGACGGCCCCGATGTGATCGCGTACAAGAACGCCCCGTACGACAAGGGCGCTCAGGTCGTCAGTATCGACGGCGGTTCCTTCAAGGAGACCAAGCTGCTGGAGAACCCGGCGACCACGGCGGTCAAGGCGGTGGAGACCAGCATGTCACCGGAGTACGCGGAGGTCCGCTACGCCCAGGGGCGCCTCTACCTGTCCGCCGTGTACGCCCATGCTCCCAGTTCGTCCTCGTCGGGCAGGGAGTACCTGGTCACCGCCTTCGGTGCGGGTGGCTGATACGCGCTCTTCACCCTCGAATACGAGAAAACCCCGAGATTCCTCCGATCCGGGGCACTTCTCATCAGTAGGGGCAGCGCGACGTCGAACAAGCGTGTAGCTTCCGGGGGCATGAAGGACGGGGTGCCGGGGGGCCCTCTGTCCATGTGGACCAGTGGGGATCCATAGTGGGGCATCCATTGGGGGGACTGGGGGGTTGCTCTATGGGAGTGCGGCTCATGGTGGTCGACGACCACCGGTTGCTCGCGGAGGCGCTGGCCTCGGCGCTGAAACTGCGCGGCCACCGGGTGCTGGCCGCGGCGGCACCGGCGGCGGGCGCGGCCGAGCTGGTGATCACACGGGCGCCCGAGGTGTGCCTGCTGGGTACGGCGACCCCGGCCGAGCCGGGCATCTTCGACCCGGTGGTGCGCATCAAGAAGGAGCGGCCGCAGGTCGCGGTGCTGGTCCTGGGCCCGGTGCCGTCCCCGCGGGGCATCGCGGCGGCCTTCGCCGCGGGCGCCTCCGGGTACGTCCGGCACGACGAGCGGATTGAGGGCGTCGAGCGGGCGATCATCAAGGCCCGGGCCGGGGAGGCCGCCGTGGCGCCCGCCCTGCTCCAGGGCGCCTTCGGTGAACTCCTCAACCCGGCCGCCCAGCCCGACGACGAGGGCCAGCGCCTCCTCCAGATGCTCACCCCGAGGGAGGTGGAGGTCCTGGTCCGCGTCGCCGACGGCGAGGACACCCGCCTCATCGCCGCCGGCATGGGCATCGCCCCGAGCACGGCCCGCACCCATGTGCAGAGGGTCCTGATGAAGCTGGGGGTGGGGTCGAGGCTGGAGGCAGCGGCCCTGGCGGCACGAACAGGCCTGCTGGACAGGGCGGGCCCTCTCAACGGCGGCACCCAGGCGCCCCTTTAGGGGCGCGGGGCTGTGTCAATGTGAGGCTCCGCCGCGCGGGCGCGACCAGCCCCCACGCACCCGCACCCGAAGGACGACCTACTCCGCCTCACCCTCTCCTTCCACCGGAGGCACCGGCGGCGGAGTCGGCCGCAGCCACAGCCACACCAGGAAGAACACCCCCAGCAACAGCATCCCGATCCCGGTCCACAGGTTGATGTTGATCCCCTGTGCCTTGTCGATCTGGGCCTGCGAGTCCGTGATCCCGGTGATCGTGACGATGACCCCGTACAGGACGAACAGCCCGCCGATGATCCGCCGCAGGTCGAAGATCCGCGCGGCGGTCGTGGACCGGCCCTCCAGCTCGGTGACCTCCCGCTGGACGTCCTGCTCGGAGTAGTGGAACCCGGAGTGCCCGGAGTCGTCGGTCATGGTGTCTCCATTCTCCAGCGACGGCGATCAGAACGAGAAGGGGATGTAGCAGAGGGCCGCGAGGACCACCGCACCCCACCCCAGCAGCGCCGGCCGCCGGTACCAGGCCTCGTCGCCGGGCGCGGGCGCCTCGGTCATGCCGGGGGACGTCGTGCCGTAGACGAGGCCCGCCAGCTCCGCCTCGGGCTTCGGCGCGGTGAACAGGGACACGATCACCATCACCACCGCGCCGGCGACGAACCCGGCGATCGCGGAGACGAAGTTGGCGCCCTGGTCGGAGGGGATGTCGATGATGTGCCGCTTGTAGAGGACGAAGTAGTTGACCATCGCGGTCACCGTGCCCGCGAGCAGCCCCCAGAAGCCGGATTTCGCCGATGCGCGCTTCCAGAACATGCCGACGATGAAGACGACGAACATCGGCACGTTGAAGAAGGAGAACAGCGTCTGGAGGTAGCTCATGATGTTCGAGAAGGACGACGCCAGGAACGCGGTTCCGATGGACGCGCAGACGCCGATCGCGGTGATGAGGCGGCCGAAGCGGACGTAGTAGCCGTCCTCGCGGCCCCGGACCACGTACTTCGCCCAGATGTCCGTCGTGAACACGGTGTTGAAGGACGACACGTTGGCGGCCATGCCGGCCATGAACGCGGCCAGCAGCCCGGTGACCGCGATGCCGAGGACACCGTTGGGCAGCAGCTGCGACATCAGGTAGGGGATCGCGTCGTTGTACTGGAGGCCTGACTTCGCGGTCCCGATGTTCGGCACCAGCGCGGCGGCGACCAGACCCGGGATCATCACCAGGAAGACGATGAAGATCTTCGGGTAGGCGGCGATCAGCGGGGTGCGCTGGGCGGCGGAGAGGTTCTTCGCGGACAGGGCGCGCTGCACCTCGGCGAAGTTCGTCGTCCAGTAGCCGAAGGAGAGCACGAAGCCGAGGCCGAGGACGATGGTCAGCCAGTTCGCGCCGAGCGGGTTGACCGAGCCGATGCCGGTGCCGCCCCAGGCGGTGGTGAAGTTGTGGCCGTGGGTGGCGGTGAGCTTGTCGACGAGGCCGTCCCAGCCGCCGACCTTCTTCAGGCCGAGCACGGACAGCGGGATGAGCGCGGCCAGGATCACGAAGAACTGCAGCACCTCGTTGTAGATGGCCGAGGAGAGACCGCCGAGGGTGATGTACGCCAGCACGAACGCGCCGGCGACCACGATCGCCACCCACTGCGGCCAGCCCAGCAGCGCCTCCACGACGATCGCCAGGGCGTACAGGTTCACACCGGCGATCAGAATGGCCGCGAAGGCGAACAGGATCGAACTGAGCAGGTGTGCGGCTCTGTCGAAGCGGAGGAGCAGCATCTCGGGGACCGAGCGGACCTTGCTGCCGTAGTAGAAGGGCATCATCACCAGGCCGAGGAAGACCATGGCCGGAACGGCGCCGATCCAGTACCAGTGCACGGTGTACGCGCCGTACTGCGCGCTGTTGGCGGCCATGCCGAGGATCTCGGTCGCGGCCAGGTTCGCCGAGATGAAGGCGAGACCGGTGATCCAGGCGGGCAGCGACCGTCCGGAGAGGAAGAAGTCGAGGCTGGTCTTCACCGAGCGACGGGCCGCGAAGCCGATGCCCAGCACGACGACGAAGTAGATCGCCAGGATCGTGTAGTCCAGGCCGTTGGTCGGGAGCCGCAGCCCCGCCGCGAGGTCCGTGGTGAGATCCGTCGCGAGGTATGTGGGGGATACGGGGGCATCTGTGGGGTTCTGCACCCAGTAATTCAACACTTTCGTTGTCTCACCTTGATTGATTGCGATGTTGACTGGCGTGGTGAGTTGTGTTTTGGTGTGTTCGGTTCTGTTTGATGGTTGGCTGGCTCGATCAATGGGAGTCCGCAGTGAAGAAGACCTCGACCCGGCTGGCCGACGGTCGCGAACTCATCTACTACGACCTGCGCGACGACACCGTGCGGGACGCGGTGGACCGCCGTCCGCTGGAGCGGACGCACACCACCTCCGAGGTCCGCCGTGATCCGCTGCTCGGCGACCAGGTCGCGATCGCCTCGCACCGGCAGGGCCGCACCTACCACCCGCCGGCCGACCAGTGCCCGCTGTGCCCGACCGAGGGCGACCGGCTGAGCGAGATCCCGGACTCGTCGTACGACGTCGTGGTCTTCGAGAACCGTTTCCCCTCGCTGGCCGGCGACTCCGGGCGCTGCGAGGTGGTCTGCTTCACCTCGGACCACGACGCGTCCTTCGCGAGCCTCACCGAGGAGCAGGCGCGGCTGGTCCTCGACGCGTGGACCGACCGGACCTCGGAACTGTCGCATCTCCCCTCCGTCGAGCAGGTGTTCTGCTTCGAGAACCGCGGCGAGGAGATCGGCGTGACGCTCGGTCACCCGCACGGCCAGATCTACGCCTACCCCTTCACCACCCCGCGCACCGCCCTGATGCTGCGTTCACTGGCGGCGCACAAGGAGGCCACCGGCGGGGAGAACCTCTTCGACGCCGTCCTGGCGCGTGAACTCGCCGACGAGCGGGTCGTCCTTGAGAGTGAACACTGGGTCGCCTTCGTGCCGTACGCGGCACACTGGCCCTACGAGGTCCACCTGTACCCGAAGCGCCGCGTCCCCGACCTGCTCGGGCTCGACGAGGCGACGCGCTCAGAGTTCCCCCAGGTTTATCTGGAACTCTTGAGGCGCTTCGACCGTATCTTCGGCGAGGGTGAGCCTTCCACGCCCTACATCGCCGCCTGGCACCAGGCGCCGTTCGGGACGCTGGAGGAGTTCGAGGGTGTCACGCGCGACGACTTCGCGCTGCACCTGGAGCTTTTCACCATCCGCCGAACGTCCGGCAAGCTGAAGTTCCTCGCGGGTTCCGAGTCGGGCATGAGCGTGTTCATCAACGACGTGCCGCCGGAGCGCGCGGCCGAGCGACTGCGAGAGGTAGCGAGTTGATGAAGTACCTGGTGACGGGCGGGGCGGGTTACGTCGGCAGCGTGGTCGCCCAGCACCTGCTGGAGGCGGGCCACGAGGTCACCGTCCTCGACAACCTGTCCACGGGCTTCCGGGAGGGCGTCCCGGCGGGCGCCGCCTTCGTCGAGGGCGACATCCGCGACGCCGCCAAGTGGCTGGACCCCTCCTACGACGCGGTGCTGCACTTCGCCGCGTTCTCCCAGGTCGGCGAGTCGGTCGTGAAGCCCGAGAAGTACTGGGACAACAACGTCGGCGGCACCATGGCGCTGCTCGCCGCCATGCGCGAGGCCGGCGTCCGCAAGCTCGTCTTCTCCTCCACGGCGGCCACCTACGGCGAGCCCGTCCACACCCCGATCACCGAGACCGACCCGACCGCCCCCACCTCTCCCTACGGCGCCACCAAGCTGGCCGTCGACCACATGATCACCGGCGAGGCGGCGGCCCACGGCCTGGGCGCGGTCTCCCTGCGCTACTTCAACGTGGCCGGGGCGTACGGCGCGCAGGGCGAGCGCCACGACCCCGAGTCGCACCTGATCCCGCTGGTCCTCCAGGTCGCCCAGGGCAGGCGCGAGGCCATCTCCGTCTTCGGTGACGACTACCCGACGCCCGACGGCACCTGCATCCGCGACTACATCCACGTCGCCGACCTGGCCGACGCCCACCTGCTGGCCCTCACGGCCGCACGGCCCGGCGAGCACCTGATCTGCAACCTCGGCAACGGCGAGGGCTTCTCGGTCCGCGAGGTCATCGAGACCGTCCGGCAGGTCACCGGCCACCCGATCCCCGAGGTCGTGGCCCCGCGCCGGGGCGGCGACCCGGCGGTCCTGGTCGCCTCGGCGGCCACCGCCCGCGAGAAGCTGGGCTGGAACCCGACCCGCGCGGACCTCGCGGGGATCGTCGCGGACGCCTGGGAGTTCGCGCAGAACATCGCAAGGGAGCAGTAGTGGGGGCAGCAACAGAGGTCGGAGCCGCCTTCGAGGAGCTGTACGGCACGGCTCCCGACGGCGTCTGGGCGGCGCCGGGCCGGGTCAACCTGATCGGCGAGCACACCGACTACAACGACGGCTTCGTGATGCCGTTCGCCCTGCCGCACGTGGCGACGGCCGCCGTCGCCCGCCGCACCGACGGTGTGCTGCGGCTGCACTCCTCCGACGTCGAGGGCGGGATCGTCGAACTCGCCCTCGACGCCCTGGAACCCGGCACCGACCAGGAGTGGACGGCGTACCCGGCGGGCGTGGTCTGGGCGCTGCGGGAGGCCGGACACCCGGTCACCGGCGCCGACGTGCACCTCGCCTCCACCGTCCCGACCGGCGCCGGCCTGTCCTCCTCCGCGGCCCTGGAGGTGGTGATCGCCCTCGCCCTCAACGACCTCTTCGAACTGGGCCTGCAGCGCTGGCAGCTGGCCCGCCTGTGCCAGCGCGCGGAGAACGTCTACGTCGGGGCACCGACCGGCATCATGGACCAGACGGCGTCGGCGTGCTGCGAGCAGGGCCACGCCCTGTTCCTGGACACCCGCGACCTCTCGCAGAAGCAGATCCCCTTCGACCTCGCGGCCGAGGGCATGCGCCTGCTGGTCGTCGACACCCAGGTCAAGCACGCTCACAGCAACGGCGAGTACGGCAAGCGCCGGGCCGGCTGCGAGAAGGGCGCGGCCCTGCTGGGCGTGGACGCGCTGCGGGACATCGCCTACGACGACCTCGACGCGTCGCTCGACCGCCTCGGCGACGAGGCGGAGGTACGGCGTCTGGTCCGCCACGTCGTCACCGAGGACCACCGCGTCGAGCGCGTCGTCGCCCTCCTCGAAGCGGGCGACACCCGGGCCATCGGCCCGGTCCTCACCGAGGGCCACGCCTCGCTGCGCGACGACTTCCAGGTCTCCTGCCCCGAGCTGGACCTGGTCGTGGAGGCGGCGAACGCGGCCGGCGCGCTGGGCGCCCGGATGACCGGCGGCGGCTTCGGCGGCTCGGCGATCGTCCTCACCGAGGCGGCCGACGTCGACACGATCACCAAGGCGGTCGAAGAGGCCTTCGCGGCGGCCGGATTCAAGGTCCCGCGGGTGTTCGAGGCGGTGCCGTCGGCGGGCGCCCGGCGGGAGAGCTGAGGCTCAGCCCAGCTTCTTCACCAGCGTGTACTCCGTGATCCCCGGCGGATAGTCGGGGATCACGCACACCACGTCGTACCCCTGCTTCCGGTAGAACTCCGGGGCCTGGAAGTCCCAGGTCTCCAGGCGGGCCGCGGTGCAGGCGCGGTCCGCGCGGGCGATCCGCTCGGCCTCCGCGAGCAGGCCGCCGCCGAGGCCCGTGCCGCGGTGGCGGGCGTCCACCCAGAGGTAGGTGACGTGCAGCCAGGACGCCCAGCTGTGCCCGACCAGCCCGCCGGCCATGTCGCCCGAACTCTCGTCCATCGCCCACAGGTGCAGCGGCACGTCGCGTTCGGCCGGCGTGCCGCGCAGAGCCGCGAGGACCGGAGAGGCCGCCGTGTTGGTGGCCAGCAGCCGCGCGCGGAGCAGATCGCGTCGTTCCTTGTCGACTTCCGCCTCAATACGAAACATGCGGCACACCATAAACGCGCCGGCCGGGCAGTTCTGCAAATTGCCTTCCGCTCCCGGCGACCGGCCGTACTCTGATGAGCAGTACCGGTGGGGGCCGGTGCTGATCAGGGGGCGAGACAAGTCGGATACGACGCCCGCGGTGGGGGTAGCAGTTCAGGCACGGCGGCGGCCGTGCGGTTCCGTCCTCCTGCGGGTGTCGTGTCCGCGTGGGTCGTCGTTCTCCGGACCTTGGGGTATCCCCTGCTCGTGAAGAGCATTGGGGAAGGGGGTTTCGTGGTTCGTATCCGAGTCCTGGTCGTCGACGACCATCGCATCTTCGCCGAGTCGCTGGCCGCCGCGCTGGCGGCCGAGCCCGACGTCGACGTTTCCGCGGCCGGCAGCGGTCCGGCCGCGCTGCGCTGCCTGGAGCGCGCGGTCGCCGAGGGCCGCCGCTACGACGTGCTGCTCGTCGATGCCGACCTGGGCGGTCAACTGCCCGGCGGCCGGGCGGCCGTGCCGGTGCAGGAGGCCAACGAGGAGGGGCTGGTCGACGGCATATCGCTGGTCGCGGGCGTCCGCTCGGCCCAGCCCGCGGTCCGGGTCGTCGTCCTCGCCGAGAAGGACGATCCGCGGCGCGCGGCCCTGGCCCTGCAGGCCGGTGCCTGTGGCTGGGTGGCCAAGGACTGCTCGCTGTCCCGGCTGCTGAACGTCATCCGGGGCGTGCTGCGCGACGAGACGCATCTGCCGCCCGCCCTGCTCACGGGCGTGCTGCGGGAGCTGACGGCGGCCCGCAAGCACCGTACCGAGAGCGAACGCCTGGTGGAGTCCCTCACCCCGAGGGAGCGGGAAGTGCTCCGGTGCATGGTGGCGGGCCTGGGGCGCAAGGCCGTCGCCGAGCGCCTCTTCCTGTCCCCGCACACCGTCCGCACCCACATGCAGAACGTCCTGGGCAAACTCGGCGTCCACTCCACCCTGGCCGCGGTCGCGCTGGCGCGCCGGGCCGGGGTGGGGCCGGTGGACCTGGGGCCCGCCGGGCGGATCATGCCGGAGGAGAGCAGCAGCGCCTGATCAGCGCCAAGCGCTCCGCTGGAAGTGCCGCGCCATGCCGTATGCCGACTGCGGCGCCGTCGTGGCTGGTCGCGCAGTTCCCGCGCCCCTTCGGGGCGCTGCCTAGCCGGGGATGTTGTCGAACGGGGCGGTCAACTGGCGTAGCAGTCCGGCGAGTTCGGATCGTTGGATGGGGGAGAGTTCGCCGAGGATCGCTCTTTCCTGGGCGAGGAGACCTGCCAGGGCCTGGTCCGCCCGGTCCTGGCCCTCGGTGGTCAGCCGTACCAGCACGCCCCGCCGGTCGCTGGGGTCCGGCAGCCGTTCCACCAGGCCCTTCTTGGCCAGCCGGTCGATGCGGTTGGTCATCGTCCCCGAAGTGACCAGGGTCTGCGTCAGCAACTGCCCGGGGGAGAGCTGATACGGCGTGCCCGCGCGCCGGAGCGCGGTGAGCACGTCGAACTCCCAGGGCTCCAGGCTGTGCTCGGCGAAGGCCAGCCGACGTGCCCGGTCCAGGTGCCGTGCCAGCCGGCTCACCCGGCTGAGCACCTCAAGCGGTTCCACGTCGAGGTCCGGGCGCTCCCGGCGCCACGCAGCCACCAGCCGATCGACCTCGTCCTCCATGGCGATCAGTGTAGTGGTTGTGTCGACATGAAGTCTCTTGATATCGAGTTTCTTGACATCGAGATATTTGCCCGGGGAAGGTGGAGGACATGACGACTCCTGCCTGGGACCCCGCCCAGTACCTCCGTCACTCCGGCCACCGCGCCCGCCCCTTCGCCGACCTCCTCGCCCGGGTCCCCACCCTCCCCGGCGAACCCCCGGCCGTCGCCGACCTCGGCTGCGGCCCCGGCAACGTGACCGCCGTCCTCGCCGAGCGCTGGCCCACCGCGCACATCACCGGCTACGACAACTCGCCCGCGATGCTCGACAAGGCCCAGGTCGAGCACGCCGGACCCACCCCCGGCGGTGGCCGCCTCGACTTCGCCCACGCCGACCTGCGCACCTGGGCGCCCGAACGGCCGTACGACCTGATCGTGTCCAACGCGGCGCTCCAGTGGGTCCCCGGCCACCTCGACCGCTTCGCCGGCTGGCTCGACGCGCTCGCTCCCGGCGGCAGCTTCGCCTTCCAGGTGCCGAACAACATCGACGCGCCCCTGCACGCCCTGATGCGCGAGCTCGCGGCCACGCCCCGCTGGAAGGTCCGGCTCGCCGACGTCCTGCGCCACGAGGACTCCGTCCACCCCCCGGCCGTCTACCTCGACCGGCTCGCCCGCCTCGGCTGCGCCACCGACGTCTGGGAGACCACCTACCTGCACGTCCTGGAGGGCGAGGACCCCGTCCTGGACTGGGTCAAGGGCACCGGTCTGCGCCCCGCGCTCACCGTCCTCGGCGACGACCCCGAGGCCCGGGACGCCTTCGTCGCCGAGTACCGCGACCTGCTGCGGGAGGCCTACCCGAGCGCCCCCTACGGCACGGTCCTGCCCTTCCGCCGCCTGTTCGCGGTCGCCCGCAAGGAGGACGCCTGATGCTGACCGCCCTCGACCACGTCCAGCTGGCCGTACCGCCGGGCTCGGAGGACCTGCTGCGTGCCTACTACGTCGATCTCCTCGGCATGACCGAGATCCCCAAGCCGCCCGTGCTCGCGGCGCGCGGCGGCTGCTGGTTCCGGGCCGGGACCGTGCACCTGCACCTGGGGGTCGAGGCGGCGTTCCGTCCCGCCCTGCGGGCTCACCCGGGACTCCGGGTCACGGACATAGAGGCGTACGCCGAACGGCTCACGGCCGGCGGCGCCCTCGTCACCTGGGACGACGACCTCCCCGGACACCGCCGCTTCTACTCCCAGGACCCGGTCGGCAACCGCCTGGAGTTCCTGGAACCGGTGCGCTGAGCCACCGTTTGCCCCGGCCCGCCTCTGGTTACCCGGGGCAATGACCCCACGCACGTATCCGCGTCAGGAGGGATTGGCTGTGTCAGGACATCAGAAGGCCAAGGGCAAGAAGGAACAGATGAAGGGCAAGGCCAAGGAGGTCGGCGGGCGCGCGACGCGCGATCTGCCGTTGGAGGCCGAGGGCCGCCTGGAGCAGTCGAAGGGCGACGCGCGCCAGGCCAAGGAGAAGACGAAGGACATCTTCAAGCACTGAGCACCCGGGCTCAGGCCTTGCGGTGCCCTATCAGCCGCGGCTTCTGCTCCAGGCCGTCCAGGCCGTGCCAGGCCAGGTTCACCAGGTGGGCGGCGACCTCCGCCTTCTTCGGGCGGCGCACGTCGAGCCACCACTGGCCGGTCAGGGCGACCATGCCCACCAGCGCCTGCGCGTACAGCGGGGCCAGCTTGGGGTCGAAGCCGCGGCTCTTGAACTCGCGGCCCAGGATGTCCTCCACCTGGGTCGCGATGTCCGAGATGAGCGAGGCGAAGGAACCCGTCGACTGCGGGATGGGGGAGTCCCGGACCAGGATCCGGAAGCCGTCCGTGTACTCCTCGATGTAGTCGAGCAGCGCGAACGCGGCCTGCTCGCACAGCTCCCGCGGATGACCGGCCGTGAGGGAGCCGGTCACCATGTCCAGCAGGCGCCGCATCTCCCGGTCGACCACCACCGCGTACAGCCCCTCCTTGCCGCCGAAGTGCTCGTACACCACCGGCTTGGAGACCCCGGCCTTCGCCGCGATCTCCTCCACCGAGGTGCCCTCGAAACCCTTCGAGGCGAAGAGGGTGCGACCGATCTCCAACAGCTGCTGGCGGCGCTCCGCACCGGTCATACGGGTACGACGCGCCCGCCGCTGCTTGTCCGGACTGGGAGTGCTGGAGTCGGTCGCCACGGCGTCAATCATGCCGCCTTCGCGGCCTCGGCCCCCTGCCGGGAGCCGCCTTCCCCGGTGTTACGGCGCGAATCGATACGTGAGCGTGACGGCCAGCGCACGTCGTACGCCCAGCCCAGCTGCTCGCACCAGCGGATGATCCGTGCCGAGGAGTCCAGCTGCCCGCGCTCCACCCCGTGCCGCGCCGAGGTCGGGTCGGCGTGGTGCAGGTTGTGCCAGGACTCGCCGCAGGACAGCACAGCCAGCCACCACACGTTGCCCGAGCGGTCCCGGGACTTGAACGGCCGCTTGCCCACCGCGTGGCAGATCGAGTTGATCGACCACGTCACATGGTGGAGCAGCGCCACCCGGACGAGTGAACCCCAGAAGAACGCGGTGAACGCACCCCACCAGGACATCGTCACCAGGCCGCCGATCAGCGGCGGCAGCGCCAGCGACAGCACCGTCCAGTAGATGAACTGCCGGGAGATCGCCCGGATCGCCGGGTCCTTGATCAGATCCGGCGCGTACTTCTCCTGCGAGGTCTGCTCCTCGTCGAACATCCAGGCGATGTGCGCCCACCACAGGCCCTTGATCAGCGCCGGCACGGTCTCCCCGTACCGCCACGGCGAGTGCGGGTCGCCCTCCGCGTCGGAGAACTTGTGGTGCTTGCGGTGGTCGGCCACCCAGCGCACCAGCGGGCCCTCCACCGCCATCGAGCCCGCGATCGCCAGCGCGACCCTCAGCGGCCGCTTCGCCTTGAACGAGCCGTGCGTGAAGTAACGGTGGAAACCGATGGTCACGCCGTGACAGCCCAGGTAGTAGAAGAACACCAGCAGGCCCAGGTCGAGCCAGCTCACGCCCCAGCCCCACGCCAGCGGCACCGCCGCCAGCAGCGCGAGGAACGGTACGACGATGAACAGCAGCAGGGTGAGCTGCTCGATCGAACCCTTCTGCTCGCCGCCCAGTGTGGCGGACGGACCAGGAGAGCCGGCCGGCTTATGGGCGTCTTCGATCACATCGGAACTAGACGAGGTCATGCGCGTCCCCTGTGGGGTCGAGGGTTGGAGAGGTGCCGATTCCGCGGCGACCGAATGGGACGATAGAGGTACTTCCCTACGGTTCCGTAACCTACGGCGACGTAAGTATGGCAGTGAGGCGTCTCGCGGCAAGAGCCCCAGAACCTGCGCGTCCTCATGGACACCTATCCTTGGATCGGTCGGACAGCGCGGTCCGCTCTGTTTCCTTCCCGGATGCCCGGCCCGTATGCGGACAGGCCCCGCCTGCCGCCCGGCCGCCTGACGGGTTCCCTCCAGACGAGCTTCAACACTGCAAGGAGCCGCACCTGTGAGCAGTGCCGACGACCAGACCACCACGACCAATAGTGAGCTGCGAGCCGACATCCGGCGACTGGGTGACCTCCTCGGCGAGACCCTCGTCCGGCAGGAGGGCCCCGAGCTGCTGGAGCTCGTCGAGAAGGTCCGCCGCCTCACCCGCGAGGACGGCGAGGCCGCCGCCGAACTGCTGCGCGGTATCGAACTGGAGACCGCCGCCAAGCTGGTCCGCGCCTTCTCCACCTACTTCCACCTCGCCAACGTCACCGAGCAGGTGCACCGTGGCCGTGAGCTGCGCGCCCGCCGCGGCGCCGAGGGCGGTCTCCTCGCCCGCACCGCCGACCGGCTCAAGGACGCCGACCCCGAGCACCTGCGCCAGACCGTGCAGAACCTCAACGTCCGCCCGGTCTTCACGGCACACCCCACCGAGGCCGCGCGCCGTTCGGTCCTCAACAAGCTCCGGCGCATCGCCGCGCTCCTGGACACGCCGGTCATCGAGTCCGACCGCCGCCGCACCGACATCCGCCTCGCCGAGAACATCGACCTCGTCTGGCAGACCGACGAGCTGCGCGTCGTACGCCCGGAGCCCGCCGACGAGGCCCGCAACGCCATCTACTACCTCGACGAGCTGCACGCCGACGCCGTCGGCGACGTCCTGGAGGACCTGACGGCGGAGCTGGAGCGGGTCGGCGTCAAGCTCCCCGACGACACCCGTCCGCTGACCTTCGGCACCTGGATCGGCGGCGACCGCGACGGCAACCCCAACGTCACCCCCCAGGTCACCTGGGACGTCCTGATCCTCCAGCACGAGCACGGCATCAACGACGCCCTGGAGATGATCGACGAGCTCCGCGGCTTCCTCTCCAACTCCATCCGCTACACGGGCGCCACCGAGGAACTCCTCGAGTCCCTGCGGGCCGACCTGGAGCTCCTCCCCGAGATCAGCCCCCGCTACAAGCGCCTCAACGCCGAGGAGCCCTACCGCCTCAAGGCCACCTGCATCCGGCAGAAGCTGACCAACACCAAGCAGCGCCTGGCCACCGGCACCCCGCACGAGCCCGGCCGCGACTACCTCGGCACCGCCGAGCTCCTCGGCGACCTGCGGCTGATCCAGACCTCCCTGCGCGAACACCGCGGCGGCCTGTTCGCCGACGGCCGCCTGGCCCGGACGATCCGCACCCTCGCCGCCTTCGGCCTCCAGCTCGCCACCATGGACGTCCGCGAGCACGCCGACGCCCACCACCACGCCCTCGGCCAGCTCTTCGACCGCCTCGGCGAGGAGTCCTGGCGCTACGCCGACATGCCCCGCGAGTACCGCGCCAAGCTCCTCGCCAAGGAGCTCAGGTCGAGAAGGCCGCTCGCCCCCACCCCGGCACCCGTCGACGCGGCCGGCGCCAAGACCCTCGGCGTCTTCGAGACCGTGAAGAAGGCCCTGGAGGTCTTCGGCCCCGAGGTCGTCGAGTCTTACATCATCTCCATGTGCCAGGGCGCCGACGACGTCTTCGCCGCTGCCGTCCTCGCCCGCGAGGCGGGCCTGGTCGACCTGCACGCCGGCTGGGCGAAGGTCGGCATCGTGCCGCTCCTGGAGACCACCGACGAGCTCAAGGCCGCCGACACCATCCTGGAGGACATGCTCTCCGACCCGTCGTACCGCCGTCTGGTGGCACTGCGCGGAGACGTCCAGGAGGTCATGCTCGGCTACTCCGACTCCTCCAAGTTCGGCGGCATCACCACCTCCCAGTGGGAGATCCACCGCGCCCAGCGCCGGCTGCGCGACGTCGCCCACCGCTACGGCGTACGCCTGCGCCTCTTCCACGGCCGCGGCGGCACCGTCGGCCGCGGCGGCGGCCCCTCCCACGACGCCATCCTCGCCCAGCCCTGGGGCACCCTGGAGGGCGAGATCAAGGTGACCGAGCAGGGCGAGGTCATCTCCGACAAGTACCTGATCCCCTCCCTGGCCAGGGAGAACCTGGAACTGACGGTCGCCGCGACCCTGCAGGCCTCCGCCCTGCACACGGCACCCCGCCAGTCCGTGGAGGCCCTGGCCCGCTGGGACGCCGCCATGGACGTCGTCTCCGACGCCGCCCACGCGGCCTACCGCCGCCTGGTGGAGGACCCGGACCTGCCGACGTACTTCCTCGCGTCGACGCCGGTGGACCAGCTCGCCGACCTGCACCTGGGCTCCCGGCCCTCCCGCCGCCCCGGCTCCGGCGTCTCGCTCGACGGCCTGCGCGCCATCCCCTGGGTGTTCGGCTGGACCCAGTCCCGGCAGATCGTCCCCGGCTGGTTCGGCGTCGGCTCCGGGCTGAAGGCGCTGCGCGAGGCCGGCCTGGACACCGTCCTGGACGAGATGCACGAACAGTGGCACTTCTTCCGCAACTTCGTCTCCAACGTCGAGATGACCCTCGCCAAGACCGACCTGCGGATCGCCCAGCACTACGTGGACTCGCTCGTCCCCGACGAGCTCAAGCACGTGTTCGACACGATCCGCGAAGAGCACGAGCTGACGGTCGCCGAGGTCCTGAAGATCACCGGTGAGGCCGAACTCCTGGACGCCACCCCGGTGCTCAAGCAGACCGTCGCCATCCGCGACGCCTACCTGGACCCGATCTCCTACCTCCAGGTCACTCTGCTCAAGCGCCAGCGCGACGCGGCGGCAGCGGGCCGGCAGCCCGACCCGCTGCTCGCCCGCGCCCTGCTGCTCACGGTCAACGGCGTGGCGGCGGGCCTGCGCAACACCGGCTGACCACGGCCGGACACGGCGGTGCCCCCGGGGTCGTACACCCCGGGGGCACCGGTCGTCTCACCGCACGGCTCGTCTCACTGCACCGCGGCGAACGCCGCCGTGAGCAGCGCGAGCCCCGAACCGCCCAGCACCCACGCCACCCGCCGCAGCCGCAGGCCCCCGGCCACCACCACCGACGCCAGCAGCAGCGCACCGCCGAACGGCACCCACGCGTACAGGATCCCGGCGGGACCGGACCGGACCACGTCATCGGTGCCGGGCTTCACGATCACGTCGTACGTCTGCCCCCTGCGCACCGCGACCGACTTGCCGATCACGACGGTGGCGCGCGCCGGCGCACCCGCCGACACCGGGGTGAACGGCCCCGTGCAGGTGTCCGCACCGCACGCCGCCACCTTGACCGTGCCCCGCTCCTTGCCCTTCGTCAGCATCACGTGCTGCGCGGTGCCCCAGGAGCCCCACACCCCGGCGACCAGGATCAGCACGGCGACCGCGCCCATCGACACGACACGCAGCGCGTCGACGGGGGCCGTACGGGAGGAGGCGGCGGAGGCAGCAGGCATGGCCGGGATCATTGGCCATGTCCCTACGGCCGGTCAACTGCCGTGGGGGACAAGTCAGGAGTTGTACGAGCTTTGCGCCCGCTCCAGCCCCTCGCTGACCAGCGCCTCCACCGCGTCGGCGGTCCGGTCCACGAAGTAGTCCAGCTCCTTGCGCTCGGTGGCGGAGAAGTCCTTCAGCACGAAGTCGGCGACCTGCATACGACCCGGAGGCCGGCCGATCCCGAACCGCACCCGGTGATAGTCCGGCCCCATCGCCTTCGTCATCGACTTCAGCCCGTTGTGCCCGTTGTCCCCGCCGCCCAGCTTGAGGCGGAGCACGCCGTAGTCGATGTCCAGCTCGTCGTGGATCGCCACGATGTTCGCCACCGGCACCTTGTAGAAGTCGCGCAGCGCGTTCACCGGACCGCCGGAGAGGTTCATGAACGACATCGGCTTGGCCAGAACCACCCGCCGGCTGCCCGGCCCCGGCGCCCCCAGCCGCCCCTCCACGACCTGCGCCTGAGCCTTCCCGGCCCGCTTGAACTTCCCCCCGATCCGCCCGGCGAGCAACTCCACGACCATGAACCCGACGTTGTGCCGGTTCATCGCGTACTCCGGCCCGGGATTACCGAGCCCGACGATCAGCCAGGGAGCGTTGGCGGGGGCGCCGCCTGCGGGGGTGGTCACGTCCATCTCTCCTTGATACGCGCCAGCCGCCGCTCCCGGGAAAGGGGACGGCGGCTGGAGCTCAGCTGCTGTGTGCCGGGCGCCTGTTCAGCAGCCGGCACCTGAACCGAGGACTCAGGCCTCGGCGGCTTCCTCGGACGTGGCCTCGCCCTCGGTCGCCTCCTCCGCCTGCGCGGAGAGGACCTGGAGGACGACCGCGTCCTCCTCGACCGCCAGGGTCACGCCGGACGGCAGGGTGATGTCCTTGGCGAGGACGGAGGCGCCGGCCTCCAGGCCCTCGATGGAGACGGAGACGGACTCGGGGATGTGGGTGGCCTCGGCATCGACCGGCAGCGCGTTCAGAACGTGCTCCAGCAGGTAGCCACCGGGGGCCAGCTCGCCCTCGGTGTGCACCGGGATCTCGACCGTGACCTTCTCGCCCCGCTTGACCAGCTGCAGGTCGACGTGCTCAAGGAAGCCCTTGATCGGGTCGCGCTGCACGGACTTCGGGATCGCCAGCTCGTTTGACTTGCCGTCGATGTCCAGGGAGATCAGGACGTTCGGCGTACGCAGCGCGAGCAGCAGGTCGTGGCCCGGCAGGGTCAGGTGGATCGGGTCCGAACCGTGGCCGTACAGGACACCGGGGACCTTGCTGTCACGGCGGATACGGCGCGCGGCACCCTTGCCGAACTCGCTGCGCGTCTCGGCGGCGATCTTCACCTCGGACATGGTGATCACTCCTCGTAGAGGTAGATGCGATGGGGGTCCCCCCCGCTCGAGCGGAGTCGAGAGTGGGGGAGGTCACCCGGCCACGAACGGCCTGCTACGAAGAGCGCGTCGATAACGGAGGCGTGGCCTCCCTCGCCGAGCAACCTGAGCAGTCTACTCGGAGGGGGAGGCCGTACCCAAAAGGATCTTCAGCGGCGGTCAGCGCAGTCGGCGCAGAAACCTCACTGCTCGTCGAAGAGGCTCGTCACCGAACCGTCCTCGAAGACCTCACGCACCGCGCTCGCGATCGTCGGCGCGATCGACAGGACCGTGATCTTGTCCAGATCCCGGCTCAGCTCACCCGGCGTCGGCAGCGTGTTCGTCAGCACGAACTCGCTCACCCGCGAGTTCTTCAGCCGGTCCGCCGCCGGACCCGACAGCACACCGTGCGTGGCGGTGACGATGACGTCCTCGGCGCCATGCGCGAACAGCGCGTCGGCCGCCGCACAGATGGTGCCACCCGTGTCGATCATGTCGTCGACCAGGACGCACACCCGGCCCTTGACCTCACCCACGACCTCGTGGACGGTGACCTGGTTCGCCACGTCCTTGTCGCGCCGCTTGTGCACGATGGCGAGCGGCGCGCCGAGCCGGTCGCACCACCGGTCCGCCACCCGCACCCGGCCGGCGTCCGGGGACACCACCGTCAGCTTTTCCTTGTCCACCTTCCCGCCCACGTAGTCCGCGAGCAGCGGAAGCGCGAACAGGTGGTCCACCGGGCCGTCGAAGAAGCCCTGGATCTGGTCGGTGTGCAGATCCACGGTCAGGAGCCGGTCCGCGCCGGCCGTCTTCATCAGGTCCGCGACCAGCCGCGCCGAGATCGGTTCACGACCCCGGTGCTTCTTGTCCTGCCGCGCGTAACCGTAGAACGGCACGATCACCGTGATGGACCGCGCCGACGCACGCTTCAGCGCGTCGATCATGATCAACTGCTCCATGATCCACTGGTTGATCGGAGCCGTGTGGCTCTGGATCACGAAGCAGTCGGCACCACGCGCCGACTCCTGATAGCGGACGTAGATCTCACCGTTCGCGAAGTCGAAGGCCTTCGTCGGGACGACCCCGATACCCAGCTGCTGGGCGACCTCCTCGGCAAGCTCGGGGTGGGCGCGGCCGGAGAAGAACATCATCTTCTTCTCGCCGGTCGTCTTGATCCCGGTCACAGCACTGTCTCCTCAGAGGTGTCTCAGCCGTACAGCTGGATCTCCAGCGCCCTGTGTGCCGGGCACGGAAGGCCGAATCAGCTGGTTAGGTGCGGGTGTGCACTTATCACGGTACGACGTCTTCGGCGCACCTGTTTCCGGTCAGTCCTCGCTCGCGCCCCGCCGGGAAGCCGCCTCGGCGGCCTTCGCCGCCGAACTCCCCGGACGCTTGCGAGCCACCCAGCCCTCGATATTCCGCTGCTGACCGCGGGCCACGGCCAGCGAACCGGGCGGTACGTCCTTCGTGATCACAGACCCGGCAGCGGTGTACGCACCGTCCCCGATCGTGACAGGCGCCACAAACATGTTGTCCGAACCCGTCTTGCAGTGCGACCCGACGGTGGTGTGGTGCTTGTTCTCCCCGTCGTAGTTCACGAACACGCTCGCCGCACCGATGTTCGAGTACTCGCCGATCGTCGCGTCGCCCACATAGGAGAGATGCGGAACCTTCGTCCCCTCCCCGATCGACGCGTTCTTCGTCTCCACGTACGTACCGATCTTGCCCTTCGCCCCCAGCCGCGTCCCCGGCCGCAGATACGCATACGGTCCCACGGACGCGTCCGCACCGACATGAGCGGAATCGGACACCGTGTTGCTCACCCGCGCCCCGGCGCCCACCCGGGTGTCCTTCAGCCGGCTGTTCGGCCCGACCTCGGCACCCTGCGCCAGATGCGTCGCACCCAGCAACTGCGTCCCCGGATGCACGACGGCATCCTGCTCGAAGGTCACGGTCACATCGACCCACGTGGTGGCCGGATCCACGACCGTCACACCGTCGAGCATCGCGCGCTCCAGCAGCCGGTCGTTGAGGATCCGCCGCGCCTGGGCCAGCTGCACCCGGTTGTTGATCCCGGCGATCTCCCGGTGGTCGCCGGCCACCGACGCCCCCACCCGGTGCCCGGCCTCCCGCAGGATCCCGAGGACGTCCGTCAGGTACTCCTCGCCCTGGCTGTTGTCGGTCCGCACCTTCCCCAGCGCGTCCGCGAGCAACTGCCCGTCGAACGCGAACACCCCCGAGTTGATCTCCCGGATCGCCCGCTGCGCGTCGGAGGCGTCCTTGTGCTCGACGATGGCCGTCACGGCCCCGGAGGCGGCGTCGCGCACGATACGGCCGTAACCGGTCGCGTCCGGCACCTCGGCGGTCAGCACGGTCACGGCGTTGCCGTCCCCGTGATGCGTCCCGGCAAGCGCCTTCAGCGTCTCCCCGGTCAGCAGCGGGGTGTCCCCGCACACCACGACCACGGTCCCCTCGACCGCCCCGCCCAGCTCCTCCAGCGCCATCCGCACGGCGTGCCCGGTGCCGTTCTGCCGCTCCTGCACGGCGGTACGGACGGTCGCGTCGACCTCGCCGAGATGCGCGGCGACCTGCTCGCGCGCGTGCCCGACGACGACGACCAGGTTCTCGGGGTCCAACTCACGGGAGGCGGCGAGCACATGACCCACCAGGGAACGGCCACAGATCTCATGCAGGACCTTCGGTGTGGCCGACTTCATACGGGTGCCCTCACCCGCTGCGAGAACGACGACGGCTGCCGGGCGAATGGCGCTCACGGAGTTGCCCTTCGGCTTTTTGGACGGCTGGGGGTGACATCCGCAGGATACCGGGGCGTTTCATGGGGGACATGAGAGCGGGCCCTGACGGTGCTGTCAGGGCCCGAACCGAACGCGCATGGCTCCCCCGCCAGGACTCGAACCCGGACAGATGGCACCAAAAGCCACAGTGCTGCCAATTACACCACGGGGGAACATTATCGACTGAACCGGACATTTAGTCAGGTCGTCGAGTGGCGCCTCCTACTATGCCGTACCACCGGCCCTCGATGCGACGGTACAACTCGGCTCCACCCCTGCCGTCGACGCGCAGACACCCTGGTCGACACCCGTGGCCGTCCCGGGCAACTCGGCCGATTCGATGCCGACATGCTCGGCCCCTCCCTGTTGGCTGAGTACCGGGAGATTTCGGTGTTGTTCGGTTACGGAGTGTGGTGTAGGCGAGTAGACGAAACTCACCGGAAAAGCCCACCCCTGCGCCCGTAGGCTGGAGGCATGACCACGACGGGGGCAGACCACGCGACGGCCTTGAGCGGGCCGTGGTGGTGGTCACGGTGGCGTGGCGCGGTGCTGGACGTGGGGCTCGCGCTGGTGTCGGCGCTGGAGTGCGCCGCGGAGGGGATTCCGTTCGCGCGGGACGCGGGGATCCCGGTGTCGGCGGGGATCGTGTTCGGTCTGCTGGCCGGTTCCGTGCTGGTGCTGCGCCGGAAGTGGCCGATCGCGGTGGTGCTGGTCGCGATCGCGATCACGCCGGCCCAGATGGGTTTCCTGATGGGCATCGTCGGCCTGTACACCCTCGCCGCGGCGGAGCTGCCGCGGCGGATCATCGTGGCGCTGGCGGGCATGTCGCTGGTGGGCACGATGATCGTGACGTTCGTGCGGGTGAAGCAGGACATGGCGCGGGGCGATCTGACGCTGGGGGACTGGTTCGTGCCCTTCGCGGCGGTGGCGACCTCGCTGGGCCTGACCGCTCCGCCGGTGCTGCTGGGGCTGTACGTGGGTGCCCGGCGGCGGCTGATGGAGAGCCTGCGGGAGCGGGCGGACAGCCTGGAGCGGGAGCTTCAGCTGCTCGCGGAGCGGGCGGAGGAGCGTGCGGAGTGGGCCCGGGGTGAGGAGCGGACGCGGATCGCGCGTGAGATGCACGACGTGGTCGCGCACCGGGTGTCGTTGATGGTGGTGCATGCGGCGGCGTTGCAGGCGGTGGCCCGTAAGGACCCGGAGAAGGCGGTGAAGAACGCCGCGCTGGTGGGGGACATGGGGCGCCAGGCGTTGACGGAGCTGCGGGAGATGCTCGGCGTGCTGCGTTCGGGGGAGGGCGATCGGCGGCGTACGGCGCCGGCTTCCGTCTCGGTCTCGGTCGCCGCGTCGGCTTCGGCGCCGTTGGCCGCTGTGGGGGCGGCGGCCGCGGCGGCGGCTTCCCGGATGGCGGCGGAGGAGGAGGGGCCGTGGCTGTCGGAGCTGGAGGTGCTGATCGGGCAGTCGGCGGCGGCGGGGATGGTGGTGGATCTGTCGGTCGAGGGTGCGGTGCGGCCGTACGCGGCGGAGATCGAGCAGACGGCGTTCCGGGTGGTGCAGGAGGCGTTGACGAACGTCCACAAGCATGCGGCGGGTGCGAAGACGCATGTGCGGCTGGCGCACCGGGTGGCGGAGATCGCCATGCAGGTGGAGAACGAGCCGCCGCCGGAGCCGGCGTCGGCGGCGTCCGCCGGGCTGCCCTCGGGTGGGAACGGTCTGGTGGGGATGCGTGAGCGGGTGCTGGGGCTGGGCGGGGTGTTCGTGTCGGGGCCGACCGACGCCGGGGGGTTTCGGGTGTCGGCGGTGATTCCGGCGGTCTGACCGCCCGGTTACGCCTGGGTGGTGAGGCGCTGGGGTTCGACGCCCGCGATGAGGGTGGTCAGGGCGTGGTCGATGTCGGGGCCGAGGTACCAGTCGCCGGTGTGGTCGAGGGTGTAGATGCGGCCCTCGGCGTCGATGGCGAGGAGCGAGTGGGTGTCGGTCTCCGCGCCGAGGGGGCTGACCTCGGTTCCGAGGGCCCGGCCCAGGTCGCCGAGGGTGCGGGCGAGGTGCAGGCCGTGCAGGGGGTCGATGTGGAGTGTGGCGGGGGCGATCTGGCGGCCGGTGCCGGTCGGGTTGATGTACAGGCCGCCGAACTCGGCCCAGGCCTCCACGGCGGCGGGGAAGACGGCGTGCCGGTGTCCGGCGGGTGAGGCGTGGTCGCGCAGGGCGTCGGCCCAGACCTCGGCCTGCCTTATGTCCCAGCGTCCGGGGAGCCAGCCGGCGGCACGCAGGGCCGCGTCGACGGGCACGGAGAAGCGCGTGGAGGAGGTGCGGTCGGCGTGCATCTGCCCTTCGTTCGTGTGTGGTGCGGGTGCGGGTGCGGGTGCGGGTGCGGCTGTGTGGCGCGTGGGGGTGGTGGGTGCGTCAGGCGTCGGTGGTGGGGTCGACGACGCGGACGCCGAAGTGGGCGGTGAGGGCGGCGCAGGCCCGGCAGGGGGCGGCGAAGCTGCCGTGCAGGGGGTCGCCGTCCTCGCGTATGCGGCGGGCGGTGAGTTTGGCCTGCTTGAGGGCTCTGCGGGCCTCGCCGTTGGTCATGGGTCTGCGGCTGGCGCGTTTGCTGCGGTCGGCGTCGGCGGCGCTGATGTGCCGTGAGATGAGGATGGCCTCGGCGCAGCGGCCGGTGAAGCGGTCGCGCTGTCCGCTGGGGAGGGTGTCGAGGAACTCCTGGACCAGCGGGTGCAGCGGGGGCGGCTGGTCGCCGCGGGCGGCGGTGCCGGTGAGGGTGGCGCCGCGTACGGAGAGGGCGGCGGCGACGGTGGGCAGGATGCCGTCGCGGCGGTGCTGGAGGGCGGGGACGGGGGGTGTCTCGGCGCTGCTCCAGCCGATGCGGGGGTCGCCGTCGGAGGCGCCGTGGATGGCGCCGGACATGGCGGTGTGCGGTCCCGTCTGTGTGGCGTTCATGATCGTCTTCCCCTCCACGGCATCCCCCCGAAAGTCACAGACTGCCAAATCCCGTGGCGGGTGTGGTAGCTGGGGCGGTGCGACACGCCCGGGTTTGGGCACGCTGTCACGGCGGGGTGACGGCTGGTCACGGAACCGGAGGGCCGGTGACCGGGGTTCACGTACCGCATAGGCTGTCGGCACCGCGATGGGCGCGGTCGACGCGTCTGGGACGTGGGAGAGACAGCCGGATACGGGCCGTGGCGCGCCGCAGGGGTGTGGCACCGGTTCGTACAGAGTGCCGCAGGGGGCATCCGTCATGACGACAGGTCGGCTCGGGCTGGGGGCACCGCCCAGCGGCCAGGCCGGGGGACAGGCCGTGCCGCCGAACGCGGCCTATGCCGGGCAGGTCGTGCACTTCCCGGATCCGGTCCGGGCGGCACGTCACCCGAGAGGGGTACGGGTCGACGAGCGTGGCTACCCCGACTTCTCGCCGTACGCGCGCGCGGCGGCGGAGATCGCCGATCCGCCGGAGGGTTTCGGTGTCGACGAGTTGCGGCTGACGGACTTCGTGTCCGCGAACGCGGTGCTGGCGGCTTCGGGCCATGACCTGTGGGACACGGTGCCGGCGGTGGCGACGCCGCACGGCTGGACGTGGCACCACGTGGTCGGGTCGCGGCGGCTGGAGCTGGTCCCGGTCGAGGTGAAGGCGTTGCTGCGGCATCACGGCGGGGTGGCGACGGCTCGGGTGGACCATGGCAAGCGGGGGACGCGGCCGTTGCAGGAGACGCGTCCGGCGCACTTCGGGCTGCCGAAGTCGGCTGTGGCGGTGTCGGAGTCGCAGGTGCAGGGGGTCGAGGAGGACCTCGGGTACCGGCTGCCGGGCGCGTACCGCTCGTTCCTGAAGGCGGCGGGCGGTTGCGCGCCGGTGGGCACGGCACTGGACGCCGGCCTCGGGCTGCTGCTGGACCAGCCGTTCTTCACGGTCCGCGACGAGGCGGCGGTGAACGACCTCGTGTACGTCAACAAGTGCCTGCGCGACCATCTCACCAAGGACTACCTGGGCGTCAGCTTCGTGCAGGGCGGCCTGCTGGCGGTGAAGGTGAAGGGCGAGCGCCCGGGTTCGGTGTGGTTCTGCGCGTACGACGACGCGCGTGACGTGGATCCGGGGTGGCCGCCGGCGGAGCGGGTGGAGCGTCTGCTGCTGCCGTGCGGTGAGGACTTCGACGTGTTCCTGTCGCGACTGGCGGGATCCCCGCCGGAGTTGGAGACGGTGGCGAACCTGATGGCCGACGGTGGTTTCGCGCGTGCCGTGCCGGTGTCTTCCGACGGTTCGGGGGAGTGAGGTCCGGCATGGTGACGTTCGCGCAGGCGCAGGAGCGCGCCGAGGAGTGGATCAACGGTGACGTGCCGGCGTACCAGCATCGTGAGGTGCGCGTACGGGAGTTCGGTCTCGGGTTCGTGGTGTGGGGTGAGGACCGGGCGGAGGGCCCGCGGTCGGACGCGGGCGGGCAGCGGCTGGTCATCGCCCGGGACAGCGGCGAGGCCACGCTGTGGCCGGCGCTGCCGGTGGGCGAGGTGATCCGCCGGTACGAGGAGGAGTACGGCCGTGAGGCGGAGATCGCCGACGCGGTGCCGGCGCCCGCGGCCCGGGTGGACCTGAACCAGACGTCGTTCCTGCTGAGCCCCCCGGAGTGGCTCCAGGAGGCGGCGGACAAGCTGGGTATTCCGGATCGGCGGTCGGGGGGTGACGGGGCGCCGGCCGGTGCTGGTGCGGGTGCTGCTTCCGGTTCCGGCTCCGGTGGGCTTGCCGAGACGCGGGCCGGGGTGCCGGGGGCTGCCGGTGGGGCCGGTCCGGCGGGGAGCGGTGGTGCCTCCTGGCCGCCGGCCGCGGCGGGCGCCGGGGCGGGGGCGGCTGGTGCGGCGCACGGTGTGCCGAGTGCGCCGGGCGCGCACGACGTGCCTGCCGGTGCGACTCCTTGGGCCGGTACCGACACGAACGCCGACGCCGGTGAGGACCGTTCCGTCCCGCTGCCCGCGACGGTCTTCGCACCGCCGCTGAACGATGCCGACGACGGTGCCCTGCAGGACGCCGAGACGGCACTGATGGCGGGGGGCAGCCAGCTGCCTCGTACGGCGGTGTCCCCGGCGCTCGACGACGCGAGTGCGCCGGGCGTGCCGGGCGCGCAGGACGTGCGGGGCCGTGCGCCGCAGGGCGGCACGCCTCCGCCGCCTCCGCGGGACGCCCCGTCGTACGGCTACCCGCAGGGACCGGCGGCTCCGGGCACGCCCGCTCAGCCGCAACCGCCCGCGCCTTCTTACGGTTACCCGCAGGCGCCGCCCGCTCCGAGTTACGGCTATCCGCAGGCACCGGCCGGTGCCGCTCCGGGTGCGCCCCAGCCTCCGGCGAATCCGGCGGGGCCCCCGAATCCGGCCCCGCCGGCCGGTCCGGCCGCTCCCGGCCGGCCTCTCGCACCGAACGCCGGTGACATAGCGGACGCCGCGACGAGCAGGGCCGCGCCTCCTCCGCGCAGGGCGCGTGGCGGGGCCGGTGCGCCGCCTCCGCCGCCGGGCGTCCCGGGAGCGCCGGGCGCCCACCCCGGGGGCACGCCTCAGCCGCCCGCGCCGGCGGCTGGGTACGCGCCGACCCAGATGGTGTCGGCGTCGGGTCCCAAGGGACCTGAGGCGCCGGGGCAGGTGCCGGGCGCGCAGAGCCCGCCGGGCGCCCGAAACGCGCCCGGCACGCCGGGTGTTCCGGGCGGCATGCCGCCGGGCGATGCTCATCGCGCGGCCACGATGCTGGCCGGCCCGAGCGGGGTGGGCGCCGGTGCGCAGCAGCCTCCGGCCACTCCGGGTGTGCCTCCCGCGCCGGGCGCACCTCAGCCTCCACCCGCCCCCGGTATGCCTCCCGCGCCCGGCGCTGCCGCTGGTGCGGGCGGAGCGACGGTGCACCATGCCGAGACGGTGCTGGCGGCACCCCCGGTGGGTGCGCCGGGCGCCCCCGGTATGCCGCCGGGCGCTCCGCAGGCGCCGCCGCAGATGCCGCCTCCGATGCCGGCCGGTGCGATGCCGCCGCCTGGCCAGCCCATGCCTGGCCAGCCCCTGCCCGGGCAGCCCCTGCCGGGGCAGCAGCCGCCGGCGTACGGCTACCCGCAGCAGGGGCAGCCGACGGTGGGCCCCGGCTACCAGGCCGTGCTGCGCTACCGGGCGCAGGACGGTTCGGAGCAACAGCTGATCCGGCGTTCGGCGCCGGGCACCCCGCATCCGGAGTGGCAGATCTTCCACGAGCTGCGGGCGATGAACGTGCCGCCGGACCAGGTGCTGGAGCTGCACACGGAGCTGGAGCCGTGCGAGCTGCCGGGTGCCTACTGCGCGCGGATGATCCGGGAGCAGTGGCCGCAGGCGCGGCTGGCGAGCATCGCGCCGTACGGGACGGATCACGCGAGCCGGCAGCAGGGGATGCACCAGTTGCTGGCGCATCAGGGCGAGTTGCACCAGGTGGCGGCGGGTCCCGCGCGGCCCGCGCCGGTGCGGGCGCCGTTGCCGCAGGTGCAGGCGGCGCCGCCGATCCCGCCGGAGGCGATCGCGCAGGAGCTGGGGGCGGCGTTCGGTCCCGGTGTGTTCCGGTTCGAGCAGGCGGCCGTGTCGCGGCAGGGCGTACCGCCGATCGTGGCGCACACGCTGGTGGCGGCTGGGCTCCCGCTGGACATGGGGCCGTTCTTCTGGGCGCAGGCGCAGCCGGGCCGTCCGGTGCCGACGCTGGCGGAGCTGGCGCAGGAGCGCGGCTTGCCGCCGGCGCCGGACGCGGCGTCGTACCTCGTCATGGGGACCGACTTCGGCAAGGCGATCTGTGTGCAGTACGGCACCGCGAACATCGTGGCCGTGCCCGTGGAGGCGGGGCCGGGCGGGGCGTCCGTGCCGCCGCAGTTCGTGAACACGGGGCTGCCGGAGTTCGCCCGCTGTCTGGCCCTGCTGGGCCGGATGTGGCGGCTCAGGTTCGGCCTGAACCAGGAGCAGGCGGGCCGCTGGACCGTCGACTTCCAGGCCCAGCTGGCCTCCCTGGACCCGGCCGCGCTCGGTTCGCCGGAGAGCTGGTGGTCGGTGCTGCTGGAGCAGATGTGGGACGGGCTGTTGTGACGCGAGGGTAGGAAACGGCCGTCACGAGGGCCGGTCGGGTCGGAAGACCGGACCGGCCCTCAGACGTGCCCGCCGGGCGTTCCTGCCCCTGACGCGCTTCCCCTCACCTGGCACGGCGTGCGGTGTTTCCGGCGCCGCATGCGGAGTGTCGCGTTATGAACACTTACGTCCGATCCATCAAGATGTCCGCGAAATCATCATTTCGTGCGGGTCCGGCGGAGAGGGGTTCCAGGTGAGCAGCGCATCGATGTCGCCGTACGAGTTCATGACCGTCCGGGGGCGTGGCTACCGCCCCGATCAGGTCGACACCTTCTTGGTGGCGCTCTGCGAGGACCGGGACGCGGCGTGGGAGCGTGCCGCGCGGCTCACCGTGCTCGCCAAGGAGATGGAGGCCGAGTCCGAGCGGCTGCGCGCCGTGGTCGAGCAGCTGGCTCCGCAGACGTACGAGGCGCTCGGGGACCGTGCGCACCGGGTCTTCCGGCTCGTGGTGGAGGAGGCGAAGGCCCTGCGCGAGGGTGCCCGGCGTGAGCTGACGGAGGGGGTCGTGGAGGCCGCGGAGCGTGCCGAGAGCGCGCGCTGTGCGGTGCAGGAGCAGGCCGACGCGCTCCGCGCGGAGACCGAGGAACGCGCCCGCCAGTGGCTGCTCGCCGCGCGTGCCGAGGCGGACGACATTCGCATCGGCGCCCGCCTGGAGGTCAAGGAGCGGCGGGGCGAGGCCCTTTCGGCGCTGCGCGAGGTGCGGCAGCGGACCATCGGGATGCTCGCCGAGCTGGCCAAGGAGCACGCCGAACGCTGGGCCGAGGAGGAGCGCGAGGAGGCCGCGCGCGCCGCCGCGGTCGACGCGCACAACGCCGAACGCATCGCCCGTGCCGAGGCCGCCCTGGCGGAGGCGGAGAAGGCTCTGGAGGAGGCCGGGGAGTCGGCGCGCCGCTCCGAGGAGGAGGCGCACGCGCGTGCCGCCGAGGTCCTCGCGGAGGCCCGGGCCCACGAGGAGCGCATCGCCCGGGAGACCGAGCAGGTGCTGCGCGAGCACGGCGAGACCTGGGACGACGTGCAGGCGCACATGGACCACATGCGGGACAGCCTCATGACCCTGACGGGGCGCGCGGCGGCGGAATAGCGTCTTGGCGCCGAGATTCCCTCTGCTTCATGCCGCGATCGGTTCACCTGGTCGGGCAGGGAGAGGAGGGAGCGGGGGACGCACGTTACCCGCAGGTGTCCGGGACGCTCGCTGTTTTCCTCGCTGTTTTCTCCGAACTGGGCACTCCGGGAGGGGAGTCAGTCCTTGAGGACCGGGAAGCGCCGTGGTGCCACGAACAGCAGCATCAGGAACGCCAGTGCCGCCGCGCACGCCGCCCCGAAGTACACCGCGTGGACGGCGTCCGCGATGGCGTGGCGGGTGGACTCGGAGGCCGTCCCGTCGTCCAGCGCGCGGGTCACGGAGTCGAGGTCGCCCGCGCCGCCCAGCCGGGCGGCCAGCACCCCGTTGGCGACCGCACCGAACACCGACGCCCCGATCGTCTGGCCGGTCTGCCGGCAGAACAGCACCGACGCGGTCGTCGTGCCCCGCTCCTCCCAGCCCACCGTCGACTGCACGCCCACGATCAGCGGCAACTGGAACAGGCCCAGTGCTGCGCCCAGCAGGAGCATCAGCAGCGTCGGCTGCCAGGCCGACCCCGGGTAGGGCAGGAACGGGAACGCGAACAGGATCACCGCGGCCGTGCCGATGCCGAGCAGCGCGGTGTCGCGGAAGCCGATCCGCCGGTACACGTGCTGGCTGAGGGCCGCCGAGACCGGCCAGGTCAGCGTCCACACCGACAGCACGAACCCGGCGGCCACCGGCGCCAGCCCGAGCACCGACTGCGCGTACGTCGGCAGGAACACCGTCGGCGCCACCATCAGCAGGCCGAGCGCGCCCAGCGCCAGGTTGACGGCCGCGATCGTACGGCGCCGCCACACCCACCCCGGGATGATCGGCTCGGCCGCCCGGCGCTCGATCCACACCACGAGCCCCGCCAGCGCGAGCCCGGTGGCGAACAGCGCGCACGACGGCGCGGACCACCACGCCCACGCCACCCCGCCCTGCACGAGCGCCGTCAGCAGCACGCCTCCGCACGCGAAGACCGCCAGCGCACCCGCCCAGTCCACCCGCGGGGGCGTGCGCGGCGCCCGCTCCGGCTCGTGGAGGTGACGCACTATCAGCCACAGCGCCGCCGCGCCGATCGGCAGGTTGATCAGGAAGATCCACCGCCAGTCCGCGTAGGCGGCCAGCACCCCGCCGAGCCCCGGCCCGGCGACCGCCGACACCGCCCACACCGTGGACAGCTTCGACTGGATCTTCGGGCGCTCCTTGAGCGGGTACAGGTCGGCCGCGAGGGTCTGCACGGTGCCCTGGAGCGCCCCGCCGCCGAGGCCCTGCACGATCCGGAACGCGATCAGCGCGCCCATGTTCCAGGCGACGGCGCAGAGCAGCGACCCGAGCAGGAACACCGCGGCGCCCGCCACCAGCACCGGCTTGCGGCCGAAGGTGTCGGAGAGCTTGCCGTACACCGGCAGCGTCACGGTGACGGCCAGCAGGTAGCCGGAGAAGAGCCAGGAGAAGACCGAGAAACCGCCGAGGTCGCCGACGATCTGGGGTACGGCGGTGGAGACGACGGTGGAGTCGAGCGCCGCCAGCGCCATGGCGAGCATCAGGGCGGCCACCACGGCTCCCCGCCGGCCCGTCCCGGCCTCGCGCCCCGCCGCGCGTATCGCGGGTCTCGTGTTCTCCACGCCGGATCCCCTCCCCGTGCGGCCACCATGTATCTATGTCGCGCGCAACAGCTTCCCATCCGCCCCGGCACGGTGGGAGTGCGCGTCCACCTGGTGGGAACGCGCGGGAGTGCGCGTCCGCTTGACCCTCACGCGACGAGAGGGTGGACGCTTCCTGGGGCGGTGGGTGGAGGCCGCCCCCGAGAAGGACTCCACCCGGCGGTGGACGTCCCCTAGGGGGTCCTCCGTACTACGGCTCGGGGAGGGTTCGTACTGCCGGAGGACGAGGCGGCACCTCGTCCGTCCTTAACCTGGCTTTACGCCGCCGGGGGGCGGTTGACCGAACCGGCGGGGGTGGGGTTTTCCCCCGGGCAAGACGGGGCTTCGCACCAGCGCGGAGCAACCCCGCCGACCGCGAGACTCGTCGTCGTACCGAAACGCTGCACAGCAAGGCGCGGCACCACGCTGCCCGTTCGCTGACCGACTTAGGAGACATACCGTGACATCGGCTGTGACCATTCCCAGGCACGGGGGTACTGGAGGGCGTACGGCCGTTGCCGCGCGGGCGCGGCAGGTCGTCAAGGCGTACGGGGCCGGGGAGACCCGGGTCGTCGCCCTGGACCACGTCGACGTGGACATCACGCGGGGGCAGTTCACCGCGATCATGGGCCCCTCGGGGTCCGGGAAGTCCACCCTGATGCACTGCCTCGCCGGACTCGACACCGTGACGAGCGGTCAGATCTACCTGGACGAGACCGAGATCACCGGCCTGAAGGACAAGAAGCTCACCAAGCTGCGCCGGGACCGGATCGGGTTCATCTTCCAGGCGTTCAACCTGCTGCCGACGCTGAACGCGCTGGAGAACATCACGCTCCCCATGGACATCGCCGGGCGCAAGCCCGACAAGGAGTGGCTGGGGCGCGTGGTGGACACCGTGGGGCTCGCGGACCGCCTCAAGCACCGCCCCACACAGCTCTCGGGCGGTCAGCAGCAGCGCGTGGCCGTGGCGCGCGCCCTCGCCGCCCGCCCCGAGATCATCTTCGGTGACGAGCCGACCGGAAACCTCGACTCCCGCGCGGGCGCGGAGGTCCTCGGCTTCCTGCGCCGCTCCGTCGACGAGCTCGGCCAGAGCATCGTGATGGTCACGCACGACCCGGTCGCCGCCTCCTACGCGGACCGCGTGCTCTACCTCGCCGACGGCCGGATCGTCGACGAGATGTTCAAGCCGACCGCGGACACCGTCCTGGACCGCATGAAGGACTTCGACGCGCGGGGGCGTACGTCATGACCGTCCTGAAGACCTCGATGCGCAACTTCTTCGCGCACAAGGGGCGCATGGCCCTGTCGGCGATCGCCGTGCTGCTGTCGGTGGCGTTCGTGTGCGGCACCCTGGTGTTCACCGACACCATGAACACGACGTTCGACAAGCTGTTCGCGGCGACCTCGGCCGACGTCACGGTCAGCGCCAAGGGCGCCTCCGACACCGGGGAGACGACCTCCGACAACGGCAGGCCGCCGGTCATGCCGGCCTCGGTGGTCGGCAAGGTCCACGCGGCGGACGGCGTGAAGGCGGCCGAGGGGACGGTCTTCTCGACGTCCGTGACCGTTGTGAACGCCAAGAAGGACAGTCTGTCGCCGACCAGCGGCGGGCCGACCATCGTCGGCAGCTGGAACTCCAACGACGCCCGCACCATGCAGATCACCTCCGGTGCGGCGCCGAAGAACTCCGGCCAGATCATGGTGGACGCCGACACCGCCGACAAGCACCACCTGAAGCTCGGCGACGAACTCGCCGTCATCAGCGCGGTCGGCACGCACACCGCGAAGATCTCCGGCATCGCCGACTTCACCGTCACCAACCCCGGTGCCGCGATCTTCTACCTGGACACGAGGACCGCCCAGCAGACGCTCGTCGGGCGGACCGGCGTCTTCACCGACGTCAACGTGACGGCCGCGGCCGGCGTGACCGACGCACGGCTGAAGCAGAACGTCAGCGGCGAACTCGGCACCGCCTACAAGGTGCAGACCGCCAAGGAGACCGCCGACGCCAACCAGAAGGACGTCGAGAGCTTCCTGGACGTCATGAAGTACGCGATGCTCGGCTTCGCCGGAATCGCCTTCCTGGTCGGCATCTTCCTGATCATCAACACCTTCTCCATGCTGGTCGCCCAGCGCACCCGTGAGATCGGCCTGATGCGCGCCATCGGCGCCGGCCGCCGCCAGGTCAACTGTTCCGTGCTCGTCGAGGCCCTGCTGCTCGGCGTGGTCGGCTCGGTCCTGGGCGTCGGCGCGGGCGTCGGCATCGCGGTCGGCCTGATGAAGCTCATGGGCTCCATGGGCATGCACCTGTCGACGAGCGATCTGACGATCGCCTGGACGACCCCGGTGCTCGGCCTGATCCTCGGCGTCGTCGTCACCGTCCTCGCCGCCTACCTGCCCGCGCGCCGCGCCGGCAAGGTCTCCCCGATGGCCGCGCTGCGCGACGCGGGCGCCCCCGCCGACGCCAGGGCGGGCCGCATACGCGCCCTGGTCGGCCTCGTGCTGACCGGAGCGGGCGGCTACAGCCTCTACCTGGCCTCGGCCACGGACCAGGCCAAGCAGGGCTCGGCCTGGCTCGGCCTCGGCATCGTCCTCTCCCTCATCGGGTTCGTCGTCGTCGGCCCGTTGCTCGCGGGCGGGGTCGTACGCGCCCTGGGCGCCGTCCTGCTGCGGATGTTCGGCCCGGTCGGGCGCATGGCCGAACGCAACGCGCTGCGCAACCCGCGCCGCACCGGCGCCACCGGCGCCGCCCTGATGATCGGGCTCGCGCTGGTCGCCTGCCTCTCGGTGGTCGGCTCCTCCATGGTCGCCTCCGCCGGCGACCAGCTCGACAAGACCGTCGGCACCGACTTCATCATCCAGTCCGACAGCGGCCAGCGGATCACCCCGCAGGCGGTCAAGGCCGTCAAGGACGTGCCCGGACTCGCCCGGGTCACCGAATACCGCACCACCACCGCCGACTACACCACCCCCGACGGCAGGACGCTCAAGGACACCGACATCACGGCGGCCGACCCGACGTACGCGACCGACCTGCGTACCAAGACCGTCGCCGGTGACCTCAAGGACGCCTACCTGCCCGACTCGATGTCCGTGCACGACAAGTTCGCCAAGGCGCACGACATCCACCTCGGCTCGAAGATCGCCGTGAAGTTCAAGGACGGCGGTACGGCCCACCTGACCGTCCGGGCGATCACCAGCAGCGACGGCCTCATCGACGCCGGCTCCAAGTACACGAACATCACCACGCTCGCCAAGTACGTGCCGGCCGCCAAGATGCCGCTCGACGACCTGGTATTCGCCACCGCCAAGGACGGGCAGCAGGACGCCGCGTACAAGTCGCTCAAGTCCGCGCTGCACGACTACCCGCAGTACACGGTGCGCGACCAGACCGACTACAAGAAGGCGCTCAAGGACCAGATCGGCCAGCTGCTGAACCTGATCTACGGCCTGCTCGCCCTGGCGATCATCGTCGCCGTCCTGGGTGTCGTGAACACCCTGGCCCTGTCGGTGGTCGAGCGGACCCGGGAGATCGGTCTCATGCGCGCCATCGGCCTCTCCCGCCGCCAGCTGCGCCGCATGATCCGCATGGAGTCCGTGGTGATCGCCCTCTTCGGCGCCCTGCTGGGCCTCGGCCTGGGCATGGGCTGGGGCGCCACGGCCCAGAAACTGCTCGCCCTGCAGGGCCTCAAGGTCCTGGAGATCCCCTGGCCGACGATCATCGGCGTCTTCGTCGGCTCGGCCTTCGTGGGCCTGTTCGCCGCCCTGATCCCGGCGTTCCGCGCGGGCCGCATGAACGTCCTGAACGCGATCGCCACGGACTGAGGGGCGGCCGAGACCACCGCATACGGGGGTTGCGGGGGAAACGCCCGGCGCCGGAGAGCCTGAGGGTTCTCCGGCGCCGGGCGCGTCTTGTCCTGCTGTCCGGGCCCGGCCTGTCTTTCGAGTCCCGCTTTTTCACTCACCGGGTCGGGTGGTGGGTGAGCATAGGCTTCGGGTGTCCTGGGGGCGGAGCCCCCTGGGACGGCCACCGTGGCGCAGGACACCCCACAGGGCGACGGAGGTTATCCACAGCCCCGGCACCCGCGCCCGCGTAGTCGTACGCTGGAGACCCCCCGGTCGCAGCCCGCGCCGGGCACTTCGCGTTGCCCACCCCCCGACGAAAGCCGCCCTGAATGAGCCTGCACGGTCTGCTAGACGCCGTCGTCAAGGACCCCGCCCTCGCGGAAGCGATCAAGGCGGCCGCGGACGGCAACCGCATGCACGTCGACCTGGTCGGCCCCCCCGCGACCCGCCCCTTCGCGGTCGCCGCCCTGGCCCGCGAGACCGGCCGCCCCGTCCTCGCGGTCACCGCGACCGGCCGCGAGGCCGAGGACCTGGCGTCGGCGCTGCGCACCCTGCTGCCGTCCGAGGGCGTCGCCGAGTACCCCTCCTGGGAGACGCTCCCGCACGAGCGCCTCAGCCCCCGCAGCGACACCGTCGGGCGCCGCCTCGCGATCCTGCGCCGCCTCGCCCACCCCAGCCCGGACGACCCCGAGACCGGCCCGGTCTCCGTCGTCGTCGCGCCCGTACGATCCGTGCTCCAGCCGCAGGTCAAGGGCCTCGGCGACCTGGAGCCGGTGGCGCTGCGGACCGGGCAGAGCGCCGACCTGAACGAGATCGTGGAGGCCCTCGCGGCCGCCGCCTACGCGCGCGTGGAGCTCGTCGAGAAGCGCGGCGAGTTCGCCGTACGCGGCGGCATCCTGGACGTCTTCCCGCCCACCGAGGAACACCCCCTGCGCGTCGAGTTCTGGGGCGACGACGTCGAGGAGATCCGTTACTTCAAGGTCGCCGACCAGCGCTCCCTGGAGGTCGCCGATCACGGCCTGTGGGCACCGCCCTGCCGCGAGCTGCTGCTCACCGAGGACGTGCGCGCACGCGCGCGTGCCCTCGCCGAGGAGCACCCGGAGCTCGGCGAGCTGCTGAACAAGATCGCCGAGGGAATCGCGGTGGAGGGCATGGAGTCCCTCGCCCCCGTCCTGGTCGACGACATGGAGCTGCTGCTCGACGTGCTGCCCAAGGGCGCGATGGCCGTCGTCTGCGACCCGGAGCGGGTACGCACGCGCGCCGCCGACCTCGTGGCCACCTCGCAGGAGTTCCTCCAGGCGTCCTGGGCGGCCACCGCGGGCGGCGGCGAGGCGCCCATCGACGTCGGCGCGGCCTCCCTGTGGTCGATCGCGGACGTCCGCGACCGCGCGCGCGAGCTGGACATGATGTGGTGGTCCGTGTCGCCGTTCGCGGCCGACGAGGAGCTGTCCGCCGACACCCTCAAGCTGGGCATGCACGCCCCGGAGACCTACCGCGGCGACACCGCGAAGGCCCTCGCCGACACCAAGGGCTGGCTGGCCGACGGCTGGCGCACTGTCTTCGTCACCGAGGGCCACGGCCCCGCCTCCCGCACGGTCGAGGTGCTCGGCGGCGAGGGCATCGCGGCCCGCCTGGACGTCGACCTGGGCGAGCTGAGCCCCTCGGTCGTGCACGTGTCGTGCGGCTCGATCGACTACGGCTTCGTCGACCCGGCGCTGAGACTCGCCGTCCTCACCGAGACCGACCTGTCCGGCCAGAAGGCGGCCGGCAAGGACGGCGCCCGGATGCCGGCCCGCCGCCGCAAGACCATCGACCCGCTCACCCTGGAGTCGGGCGACTACATCGTCCACGAGCAGCACGGTGTGGGCCGCTACATCGAGATGGTGCAGCGCACCGTCCAGGGCGCCACCCGCGAGTACCTGGTCGTGGAGTACGCCCCCGCCAAGCGCGGCCAGCCCGGCGACCGGCTGTACATCCCGACCGACCAGCTGGAGCAGATCACCAAGTACGTCGGCGGCGAGGCCCCCACCCTGCACCGGCTCGGCGGCGCGGACTGGACGAAGACCAAGGCGCGCGCCAAGAAGGCCGTCAAGGAGATCGCGGCCGACCTGATCAAGCTCTACAGCGCCCGCATGGCCGCCCCCGGACACGCGTTCGGCACGGACACGCCGTGGCAGCGCGAGCTGGAGGACGCGTTCCCGTACGCGGAGACCCCCGACCAGCTGACCACGATCGCCGAGGTCAAGGACGACATGGAGAAGTCGGTCCCGATGGACCGCCTGATCTGCGGCGACGTCGGCTACGGCAAGACCGAGATCGCGGTGCGGGCCGCTTTCAAGGCCGTACAGGACGGCAAGCAGGTCGCCGTCCTCGTCCCCACCACCCTGCTGGTGCAGCAGCACTTCGGCACGTTCTCCGAGCGGTACTCGCAGTTCCCGGTGAGCGTGAAGGCGCTCTCCCGCTTCCAGAGCGACAGCGAGGCGAAGGGGACCCTGGAGGGCCTGCGCGAGGGAGCCGTCGACGTCGTCATCGGCACCCACCGGCTGTTCTCCTCGGAGACCAGGTTCAAGGACCTGGGTCTGGTCATCGTCGACGAGGAGCAGCGCTTCGGCGTCGAGCACAAGGAGCAGCTGAAGAAGCTCCGTGCCAACGTCGACGTGCTGACCATGTCGGCCACGCCCATCCCCCGCACCCTGGAGATGGCGGTCACCGGCATCCGCGAGATGTCCACGATCACCACGCCTCCGGAGGAGCGCCACCCGGTGCTCACCTTCGTCGGGCCGTACGAGGAGAAGCAGATCGGCGCCGCCATCCGCCGTGAACTGCTGCGCGAGGGCCAGGTCTTCTACATCCACAACCGGGTGGAGTCCATCGACCGCGCGGCGGCCCGACTCCGCGACATCGTCCCCGAGGCGCGCATCGCGACCGCCCACGGCCAGATGTCGGAGTCGGCCCTCGAACAGGTCGTCGTCGACTTCTGGGAGAAGAAGTTCGACGTCCTCGTCTCGACCACGATCGTCGAGTCCGGCATCGACATCTCCAACGCCAACACCCTGATCGTCGAGCGCGGCGACACCTTCGGCCTGTCCCAGCTGCACCAGCTGCGCGGCCGGGTCGGCCGCGGCCGGGAGCGCGGGTACGCCTACTTCCTGTACCCGCCGGAGAAGCCGCTGACCGAGACCGCGCACGAACGGCTCGCCACCATCGCCCAGCACACCGAGATGGGCGCAGGCATGTACGTGGCGATGAAGGACCTGGAGATCCGTGGCGCCGGAAACCTGCTCGGCGGCGAGCAGTCCGGGCACATCGCGGGCGTCGGCTTCGACCTGTACGTCCGCATGGTCGGCGAGGCCGTCGCGGACTACCGGCGGCAACTGGAGACCGGCGGGATCGAGGAGGAGCCGCCGCTCGAAGTCAAGATCGAGCTGCCCGTCGACGCGCACGTCCCGCACGACTACGCGCCGGGCGAGCGGCTGCGGCTGCAGGCGTACCGCTCCATCGCCTCCGCCAACTCGGAGGACGACATCAGGGCGGTCCGCGAGGAACTCACCGACCGCTACGGCAAGTTGCCCGAGCCGGTGGAGAACCTGCTGCTGGTCGCCGGGCTGCGGATGCTCGCCCGCGCGTGCGGGGTCGGCGAGATCGTCCTCCAGGGCACCAACATCCGCTTCGCGCCGGTGGAGCTCCGTGAGTCGCAGGAGCTGCGGGTCAAGCGCCTGTACCCCGGGACCGTCATCAAGCCGGCCGTCCACCAGCTGCTGGTACCCCGCCCGAAGACCGCCAAGGTGGGCGGCAAGCCACTGGTCGGCCGGGACCTGCTGGGCTGGGTGGGGGAGTTCCTCGCCTCGATCCTCGGCTCGTGACCCGAGCCGGAGCCGGAGCCGGAGGCGCGGCGCGTACGGATCGGTGAACCGGCGCGCCCGCGCGATGGGCCTCGGGATCGTCCGGGACCGTCCGGCGGTCCCGGACCCTCGGACAGGGGCGCGGACAGCGGTACGGGAGCCGCCTGCGGCGGGCCCCCGACCGCATCGCCGGGAACCCCCGCCCGTGGGGTCGTCCAGGACCGTTGGCCCAGCCACTTCCCGTTCCGTGCGGCCCCGTCGGGGTCGGCCGGGGCCGGCCGGGTCACGTCCGCCTTCCACAGCTTCGGCCCGCGGACGCTTCGAGAGCCGCGGCTGGCGCCCCGAGGAGTGGGTGGCCGGGCGCGAACGCCTGGCCGCACGCGGCCTGGTCGACGCGGACGGTACGGCCACGGAGGCGGGCCGCGACCTGCGCCGTGCGAGCGGCGCGCCGACCTGCTGGCCCTCGCCCCCCTGGCAGGCCCTCGGCCCCACCGCCACCGACGCCTCGCCGAACTCCTCGGCGACCACTGGGTCGCGATGCTCTCCTCCGGGCTGCTGCCCACGGAGTCGACGCTGGGGATCGGCAGGGTGTGAGGCACACCGGTGGGAGGCGTGCGTCCCCCGACGGTGTGAACGGGCGCACGGCCGTGGCACCCGAGCTTCCTCCGCCGTGCCAAAGCCCCGACTACCCGAAGGGGTTGCGGGCATCCGTCCTCTGAGGCCCTGCCGGGTCCGGATCACCCGGTCATTACGGTGGGGCAGGCAGAGACCCGCCCGTACGGAGGCGGCAGAGGGAGACATGGGGGCGTACGTGGCGCGTCTGAGGGGCGGGGCGGTCACCGCTGTCGTCGTGATCCTCGCCGTGGCGGGGTGCAAGGACCTTCAGGACAAGGGGACTTCGGGAGCCCAGGGCACGGGTGGCGGGGGCGCGGCGCTGACCGCCGCCGAATCGCTGACCGTCAAGGGCCGGGCGCCGAAGACCGGATACTCCCGGGCCAAGTTCGGCTCGGCGTGGGCGGACACCGACTCCAACTCCTGCGACACCCGGGTTATCTCTATGCTGCGCGGCGTGTTCGCGGTGTTTTCGCAGCTCATCCAGGGGGCAGTGCGCTATGCGTATTGAGAGGGACATGAGGCACAGTGTCGGGGGGCGGCCTGTTGTTGTGGCATCCGTCGCACTGGCGGCCGGCGGAATCCTGATCGCAGGCTGCAAGGACATTGCTCCACCTGAGGGCAGTGGCTCATCCGGTTCTGCCGTCTCGACCACCGGTGACGGCCGGGCCGTGAACCCGCTGAACAATCCGGACGGCACGAAACCGGGGCTGGGGGCGATCACGTCCACCGCGGACATGGCGAAGGCGCGGTCGCTGATCGAAAAAGTGGCGACGAAGGGACGCGGGCCGAAGACGGGGTATGAGAGGGACAAGTTCGGCTACGCCTGGATGGACTCTGCTCCAGGCGGCATACCCTTTGCTCACAATGGCTGTGACTCGCGAAACGATCTTCTGAAACGCGATGGCGAGAAGGTCCGTTTCCGGGCCGGATCCGACTGCGTCGTCGCCTCCATGACGCTGCACGATCCGTACACGGGTAAGACCATCGAGTGGACCAAGTCTCACGCCACGACGGTGCAGATAGACCACGTCATGCCGCTGTCGTACGACTGGCAGATGGGTGCGGCCCGTTGGCCGAAGGACAGGCGGGAGGACATCGCCAACGACCCGCTCAACCTGATTCCCGTGGACGGCCCCACCAACGGCGCCAAGAGCGACTCGGGGCCCGCGACCTGGCTGCCCCCGAACAAGCAGGTCCGCTGCTCCTACGTGGTGCGCTTCGCCCAGGTGTCGTTGAAGTACGGCCTTCCGGTGACGGGCGCGGACAAGCGGATGATGCTGACGCAGTGCGGCGGCTGACAAGGCCGACGCGGTCGGCATCAACCGCGGGCCGAAGGAACCGTGGTGCTCGTTGAGGGCCATTCCAGGACGGTCAGCTCAGGCCATTGCTCGCGCCACCGTGCCGCCTTGGCCTCGTAGACCGACCGCGGCGCGAGCACCGGGTTCGGTCGGACGACGAGGTTGAACACGTCCGACAGCCCATGCGGCGCATATACACGCCACTTGCTGTCCGCCTCGGCACGCACCCCTAGACAGCACGTGGTTGCGGCAAAGCTGTCGATCGCCGCCTCGGTGGACTGGTACGGAGGACACGCCACCCCGAACCTGTCCTCGTACCAGAGGTGCACCCGAGCCTCGTTCCGGATCTCAACCTCTGCGGGCAGACCGGAGAAGACCTCCCGTCCTGCCTTGATCGCAGCGTCCTCCGCCCCCCAGGACAGATCGCCGGCGTCGAAGTAGAAGACGTCATAGTCCTTGATGCCGCTGGTCGGCGGCTTGCCCGTGGCCACGTTCCATACGGTCTGGAACAGGCACCCGGCAGTCACGTACCACCCGGGCAGACCCAACGTCGCCGTGCGCGCCAGTACCTCCGTCAACACCTCGTTTCGGGACAACGTCTCACGCAGGCACTCAAGCTGCTCGTCAAGGGGGAGGCGGCCGATCACGAACCCTGCCTACCACAACATGGTCTGCGGCGGGTCTGATACCGGTTCCCGCCATTGGTCACTTAGAAGGCACCGCCCGCATCGCGCGGCGAAGACTTGCCCTGGCGGCGGTGAGGTCGTCCTCCGCCTCCTGCAGGCGTCGTTCTGAATCAGTCAGGCGGTCCCCGGCCTCTGACAGCTCACGCCTCAGCTCCGTGTTTTGCTGTTCCAGCTGCCGGATCCGCTCGACCAGCTGACCGCGGCCCACATCGTCCAGTTCCGCGCCCAGAGAGAGCCGTACGCGCTCCCGGAGACGGTCCCGCTCCTTCTTCAGGTCCTTGATCTCTTGTCGGGCCAGGGCGAGTTCGGTCTGCAGGCCGGCGGGTGTGACCTGCCCCGAGCTTGGCCCGGTGACGGTCCGGCGTCCGTGCTGACGCTGTTCGTGCATGGCGGCTTGGATGGCATCCTGCACCTGCGGTTTGTTGTAGACGAACCAGGTAGATACCGAGGCTTCGCGGGCGACGCGAGCACAGGTGATCCGCTGCCCGGAGGCGAAGAGGTCGCGGAGGACGTCCAGGGTGCGAGCCGTCTTGGCTTCACTGTCCTGGGCACGGGCGGCACGAAGACGCCGGATCCGCGCTTCGTTGCCTGCGGTGGCATTCGGGGAGGTACGGGTCATGAGGTCTTCCGGAAGGTCAGAGACTGGACCGGGATGAAAGCGGCGGCTGAGCGGACTTTGCGCAGTTCGCGTGAGGCGGCCTCGACTGTGGCCCGTTCCTCCTCCGGCATCTCTTCAAGTTGTCGCCGCATCCTGTCGGCCGACTTGGCGTACGCCCGGATCTGATCGTCGAAGTTGCGTACCACCCAGTCCGCCGTCTCCATGGCCAGGGCTGCCTCTCTGTCCGCTCTCAGATCCGCGACCTGTTGCTCCAGCGCGGGCAGGTAGGAGGGATCGGGCCGGTAGAAGTCGCATCCGGCGCACTGGAACCGGATACGGCAGTGTCCCCCGCCCGCTTTGACGTTGCTGGGCTCGGTGCAACCTCCGTAGGGGACCGCGACGCTCTCGACCTCATAAGCCAGGGGGTCTTCGAAGCGCTTGGGAGATCCGTGCCGGTCGACGGCGAAGCGGGCGACTGTCCTGACGGCTTCCTGTTTTCTGCCGAGTGAGACCTTGTAGTAGCCCATCGTGACGTCGAGGGAGCGGTGGTCCATGAGGTCTCTGAGGACATCGGGGCGGGTGCCGGCGTCCGCGTGGCGCTGCGCGTAGGCATGGCGGAATCCGTACGGGATGATCTGGGTGCGGTCGTATGACAAGGGCTCGCCGTCGTCGCCCAGGCGCTCGTCGACGAGTTCGGGAATGAGCTCGTCGACCCAGTCGCGGAAGATCCGGTTGCAGAACTGCGCGGTGGTGAGGTGACCGCGCCGAGGGCGGTTGCGCTGGCCTGGTGACGGAAACAGCCATTGCTCACATGCCGGGACCTGCGCCAGACGCTGAAGCTCCTTCTGCCAGAACTCGATCTCCTGGGCGGTTGCCTCGGTGATGGGCAGGCGGCGGCCATGTCGGCGCCGCTTGTGGTTGTCGTAGATCAGAGTCGGTTTGCCGTCGACCCACTCCAGACAGTCGCGATGCAAGCTGGTCACCTCACCAGGGCGCCGACCGGTGTCCCGGAGGATCCTGTATGCCGCTTGGTACATCCTCGCGAAGTCGGAAGCAGTCCAGCCACCGCTCTCGTACCTGGTCGATGTTCCGAGCAACTCGATGTGAAGGTCGAGTTGAGCGATGACGTGCTCGGGGATTGCGCGGCCGATCTCGTCCTCGGAGACCTCGAGCGCGGCGATGGTGTGAAGCTTCGGGTTCAGGGCGAAACCGCCGGGAACGTGATCCATCAGCCCAGCCTGCCGTGCGTACTCGAGGAACGCGCGCCACAGGCGAAGCAGCGCCCGCCGGTGGCCCGTCGAGTAGGCATGGCCGTCTTCGGGACGCCTGGCGATACGAAACTCGTCCACCACGATGCTCATGTCGGCCATCGACAACTTTTCCGGCCTGTCCCCATGGGGGCGGTTGGCCAGGGCGTTGGACGCCAGCGTCACGGCGTACACGGTCTGACGCAGGTCGAAGACATTGGGGCGGACAGTGCGCCCGTACTCCTTGACCAACTCTCGTAGCCACGACTGGCGGACCGGCCGGAAGTCGATGACGCCATGCACGGCCGGGTACTTCCGGCCCCGTCCGGCCGTGAGTCCCACCAGAGCGGATTCCCAGACATCTCCCGAGGTCGGATCAGTGCCGTCGTACTCCAAGCGCACGCGTCGGACGTGCTGCAAGATGCCGTTCAGCATCCCGGCGAGGTCCGCCGGCAAACCATGCACGAACGACTCGTCGAGGTCCAGTAGGGTGGCCAGCCCGGAGGGGAGAGCAGCGATGGCACGGCGGATACGCTGGGGAACCAGGGTGATCCCGGCGGCGTCACGCTGCTGGAGGCCGTACAGAACCTCCTGTCGTATGGCCAGCGACACCTCGGCCAAAGAGAATTGGGACACTCCGAGAGCAGCAGCGCCCGCGCTGTTGGGCCTGCGCCGAGCCTCAAAAGGAACGTAAGCCGAGTCGAAGTCCACCGGGTGTCCCTGGCATACGCGGGCACGACGGCAGGACTCGCAGCGGCTGCCGTTGCTCGCCACATGCGTCGAGCATGCCGCCACTACACAGGTGAACACACTCGTCGAGGGGTTGCCGGGGTCTGCTGTGTAGCGCGATACGGTCGGGTCCCACTCCTTCGTCCGCCACCCGGGAACCAGCCGTTGCTCAAGCCATTCGGCCCATGCGGGGTCCCGTGGGCGGGACTCACTCGAGGTGGCTGCGCCGATCATTCGGTTCATCGCTCCGCCCCCGTGGAGGTGCCGTCGACGGCCGCGCGGAGGTCATCGTCCCGGGCGTGCAGGTACACAGCGGTGCTTGCCGGTGACGCGTGCCCCAGAAGCACCTGTACGACGTCAGGGGCGACTCCGTTGCGAATCCAGTTGGTTGCCGCCGTATGCCGCATCATGTGGGGGCGCGTGCGAAAGCCGCACCGTCTGCCGATCCGTTCGACGATCTGCTTGGCGTTGGAGTACGTCGTAGGCCTGCCTACGTGGGCGCCGAACAAGTTCACGAAGACGTAGTCGCAGCGGGAGGCTTCGGGCACAGTCTCGCGCTCGGCGAGATGGTCGCGGTACCGGTGAACAGCGTTTCCCGTGAGCGGCACCATGCGGTGCCGCCCCGCCTTCGCGCGCGCCCCGTTGACGTTGCCCTGACGCGGCCGCACGTGCAGGTGCGCGCCACGTGTTCGGCAGCCCAGGTGGGTTGAGTCGGGCAGCAGGTGCATGTCCTCGCGCCGCAGCCCGAGAGCCTCGCCGATCCGCAACCCGCCTTCCACGAGCACAGTAAGGAGCAACCGGTCGCGAGCGGTGGGCGCCGCATCGAGCACCTGGGCCACCTGCGACGCGGTGAGTGTCGCAGGCGCCGTCTCGATCTCGGGCGCTTTCAGTACCCGGGCCTTCACCATGAGGTGCTGGCCGCCTTCACCAGGATCGAAGCCGACTGGTGGCGATGTCAGGAAGCGCGGCTCGCTCAGTCGCGCGGCGACGTCATGGGCAACGTGACCCTGGACGGCGCAGAAGCGGATGAACTCGCAGACGGCGGTGAGAACGGCGTTGACTGTCTTACCTGACGGCAGTTGCCCCCGCCGGATGGGTGTCCGCTCGGTATGGAACTTGAATCTCGTCATGTCGCCGAGTCCGACGGTCTTCCAGTCGGTGCCCCGCCCGGCACACCAGTTGAGGAAGCGTCCGATACGAGGAATGTAGGCGCGCTGCGTCTGTGGCGAGCGCCTTGCACCCCACAGGTAGAGCGAGAACTCCCGTGCCTCGGGGTGAGGCCGGTACGTCTCCTCGTCGACGAGCAACCAGGTGACCTCTCCCGTGGTGGGCGAGACGGCCTTCTCCGTACGTAACACCATTGATCCGCCCCCTGTCTGAGCATGTCGCTCATGTGCCTCTTGGCATGACTGATAACGGCGAGGCACGACGAGGGGACACGGCTGTCACTCACGTAAATCGCAGGGAAGAAGGGGATGTAGATAACCCGGGACGACATACTCAAGCGCGACCTGAAGGACGTGAAGTACACCGACGGCGACTGCAAGGTCTCCTACGGCGTGCTGGAGCCGGACCCCTACTCCGGCAAGGAGGTCACCTACCGGCGCGGCCGCAGCCTGGTCGACATCGACCACCTCGTCGCGCTCTCGGACGCCTGGCAGAAGGGCGCCAAGTACTGGGACGCCGGCAAGCGCATAGCCCTGGCCAACGACCCGCTCAACCTCCTCGCCGTCGACGCGAGCGCCAACCGCGGCAAGGGTGACGGCGACACCGCCACCTGGCTGCCGCCCGACAAGTCCTACCGCTGCACCTACGTCGCCGCGCAGGTGGCCGTGAAGAAGAAGTACGGCCTGTGGGTCACCGGCGCCGAGAAGAACGCGATGAAGAAGGTCCTCACCACCTGCCCGGGCCAGAAACTCCCCTCGGGCGGCAACCCGACCGAGGCGCCGGCACGCTTCAAGGCGCGCTGAACCGGCCCGCCCCCGACGCGTGCGTCACCGCCGCCTGCGTCACCGACCCATGGCGTGGCCGCGCGGCGCGGGTGCCGGGCAGCCCGCCTTCTCCCAGGCGACGAAGGTGTTGGTGCGAGCGAAGACGAACGCCTTGACCGGGTTGGCGGAGTACGTCCACGGCGCGCTGCCGACGTATCCGCCGACCGCCCGGAACTGCTCGACGGCCTCCGCGTACCGATCCGTCTGGAACAGCGCGTCCGCCAGCAGGTGCCGCACCGTCGGCAGCCGGTGGTGCCCGGCCGGCGTACGGTCCACGGCGTCCAGGGTGGCGTCCACGGCCGCCTGCACGAACGGCTGGCTGTACACGGGCGCCTTCGGCTCCCGCGACGCGTGCTCCATCAGCGCCTCCAGGCGCAGTACGGGCAGCAGGCTGCCCTGCGGCGCCGAGGCCGCGGCCTGCTCGGCGAACGCGTACATCAGCTCGTGCGAACCGCGCCACTTGGCGCACCAGTACTGCAGGGCGCTCATGTGCGCTCCGAAGTGGTGCGGATCGCGCGCCGTGATCTCGGCCCACAGCGCCCGGAAGTCGTCGTGCGACCAGCCGAGCCCCAGCGCGATGGAGATCTGCGCGATCCACGGACACGGGTCCTCGGGTGCCGTCCAGGCGGCCTCCTGGCAGGCGGGCAGTGCCTCGGCCAGCAGCCGGTGAAAGCCCTCGAACTGCTCCGCGGTGGTGTGTTTCGCCTGGTTCGCGCCGCGCACCTTGTGCGCGAGCACGACCAGCGCGTCGGCGTGCACCAGGGCGGCGGCCGGGTCGCCGGGGTACTCGGTCCGCCACGCCCTGAGCCAGGTGTCGTCCTCGGCGGCCGCGTGGGTGAGGATGCCCAGCCGGTACCACCGCAGGTCCCAGTCCCGGCCCGCCCCGGCCAGGTAGCCGGCGGCGCGCCGCCAGTCACCGGCGAGGGCGGCCGCCGCGACCGCGTCCGCCTCGGGATCGGGGCCCGCGAAACGCTTGTCGAGCTGAGCGGCGGGCACCAGCCCGTACTTGGCGGGGTCGATGTTGACCGGCGCCTTGGCCTTCGCCTCCGCCCGGAGCGCCCGCGCCTTGCGGGCGTTGCGCGGGACGGTGACGGCCGCGTAGAGGAGGGCGCCGGTACCGGCTATGTCGATCAGGACGTTCATACCGGGTCTTTCGGGTAGAAGCCGCCGAAGGGGGCGGTTGACGAGATGTGCGCAGGGGTTGTGGGAGCGTAGCCGCCGCCGGACAGCAGCAGAGCCCGCAGGGGAGCCGTGCCGGGCGGCTCGGCGACCACGTGGTCCAGGGCCTGCTCCAGCGCCTCGGCGAACCGCTCGGGTGCCACCACCCGCACCGCGGGCCCGGACCAGCACAGCTCCCACCGGCACAGCCCGGTGTCCAGCGCGGCGAGCAGGGCGAGCCGGCGCAGGGCCGAACGGAAGGCCGTCCTGCCGAACTCGCGTGCCGCACGCCCACTGCTCCGGCCGGCCTGCTCCGACCTGGGCAGCCAGTCGGCGAGGTCGTGCAGCAGGCCGTGGTCGACCAGGTCCAGGAGGCGGCCGAGATGCGTGACTCCGGATACCCCCGATACCCCGTACACCCCGCATGCCCCGGATACGGCGATGCCTCTCGCGCCGGCCACCTGGGCCATGGCTTCCAGCAGCGGTGCGGCTTCCCGCGCCCAGCTCTCGCGCCGGGCCCGGGCGGGCAGTTCGGTCCAGGGCACCCGCCGCCAGGACAGCGTCTCCCGGGGCAGTACGGCTCGCTCCAGTCCGGCGAAGACGCGGTCCGGCTCCCGGAGCAGCGCGAGGGCGGGGCGCGTGGTGTCGCGTCGTCCGTCGCCGGGGAGTCCGGGGAGTTCGGGGAGTCCGGGGAGTTCGGACAGCTCGGGGAGCGCCTCCAGCGCCGCGATGCGGGCCGCCGTGGGCGGGTGGCTGTCGTACGGCGAGCTCTCCTCGGAGATCACCTCCGGGAGCGGTCCGCCGGCCCACGCATCCAGTTCCGTCCGGCGTCCGGGGTCCGCCAGCAGGAGGGCGAGCCCGCCGTGGAACTGTCCCTCCGGCGGCAGCAGGCCGGCATCGTGGCCCAGCAGGGCGTACTCGCGCAGATAGAGGTCGTCGGCGGCTTCTAGCGCGGTGATACGGCGCAGGGCCGCGGCCATGGTGCCCCGTCCGGCGACCCGGGCGGCCACCAGGTCGGCCGCGTACTCCTGCCGGCGGCTGACGGCCTCGGTCAGGCGCAGACACCACCGCGCGTACGCGGAGAAGACGAGGGCCAGGTAGTGGTCCGGGCCCCGCGTGGGCTCCCGCTTCAGCGGTGGCGGCTTGCCGGCCGCCCGGCGCCGTGCGGCCCGTGCGGCGGCCCTCGCCTTCTCCTCGGCCTCCTCGCGCGCGGCCCGCTGCCGCAACGTGTGTGCGGTGTGCAGCAGTCTGCCGTGCAGCGCCCAGAGCAGGCCGCCCAGCCGGGTGTCCTCGTGCGCGTAGTGACCCAGTTCGTGCCCGAGCACGGCGTGCAGCTCGTCCTCCGGCAGGCCGATCAGCAGCGCCGCGCCGAGGAAGAGCCGCCGCTCGCCCGCGACCAGCCCGAGCCACCGGCCGTCCTCCCGCACCATGGCGTTGGCCCCCGGGATCACCCGGATCTCCGTGGGTGGCTGAGTGCCCACCCGCTCGGCGAGGTCCCGCACCCGCCGCCACAGCTCGGGCTGCTCACGCGGCGTCAGCGGCACACCGGGCAGCTCGTCCTGCCCGTCCCCGGGGCCGCGGGTGAGGAGGACGACCCGCACCACGCACCAGGCGATCGCCAGCGAGCCGACATAGCCCTCGACGGCCATGACCGTGAAGCCCGGGCCCCGGGCCAGGAAGACGTCCAGGAGCGCGAGCGCGACAAGGATGAGCAGGGCCAGCAGGTAGAACCCGAGGAGCAGGCCGAGAACGAGCACGGCACGCAGCGGCGCTCCGGGCACGCCGTGTTCTCGTACGGCGGTCTCCCCGGTGGCAGCCCGGCCGGCGGGACGGGACCTGAGGCGCATCGGCATCCTTCACGGGAACGGAACTGGGCGGGACGGGACGGGACGGATCGGTGGCTACTTCTTCAGCGCCGACAGGATCGTCGTCGTCACCTTCCTCGCGGACGCGGCGCCGTTGTCGGCGCCCGCGGTGGACAGCACGGTGACCACGGAGCTGCCGGAACGAGCCGCGATCAGCGTGGTGCCGTTCTCCCAGTAGCCGCTCGTCAGCGTCATCATGTAGGCCTCGTCGCCGAGTCCGGCCGTGGCTGTGCCGGTGAGCTTCACCTTGGCGTGCGCGTCGGTGTCCGTGTACGTGGCGCACTCGTCGGCCACGGTCCGCAGCGCCTTCATCACGGCGGCCGCCGTGGCGCCCTGGAAGGCGTCGATCTCCTGGTCCACCTCCGCGGTCTTGTTCGCGTAGCCGTTCTGCGCGAACGACACCCCGCCCTTGTAGCCGGACACCTGGATCCAGGACGTGGTCTCCAGCCTGGTGCAGTCCGGCTTCCCCGCCTTCCTGTCGGCCGGGGAGAGGAACTGGCCACCGCTGTCCGCGGAACCGTCGGACTCAAGGGCGAGCCCGGCCGGGAAGGCCGAGGCGGGCGCCAGCGCCTTCTTCAGCCGGGCGCCCGTGAGCAGGCCGGAGTCGGGGTCCTTCGCCTTGGCCGGCTGGGTGCTCGTGCCGGTGCCGGAGTCGGTGGTGGATCCGGTGGATCCGGTGGAGCAGGCCGTCAGGGCCAGCGGAAGGGCCGCGACGGCTATCAGCATCACGGCACGGGACGGGAGACGCATCAGAAGTCCTTCGATGGTGGATGAAGCGGTGGGTCAATAAGAGCAGAGCCTGTGAACCGAGTCAACACGGTTCACGCGGGCAGTGGTGTACACGCCGTGAAGCGATGGATCTTGCGTGCGTCGGTATGCTCGGTGCACACATGGGACGACGGGAGGGAGGCCGCGTGCAGGACAACGCCACAGAGGTGACCGCGGCCGGCATCGCGCGGCTGGCCGGGGTGGGCCGCGCCGCCGTCAGCAACTGGCGCCGTCGGCACGCCGACTTCCCCAAGCCGGTCGGCGGTACCGAGACCAGTCCGTCCTTCGCGCTCGCCGAGGTCGAGTCCTGGCTGCGCAACCAGGGCAAACTCGCCGAGGTCCCGCTGCGCGAGCGGGTCTGGCAGCACCTCGCCGGGCACCCCGACGGCGCGCTGACGGCGCTGGTGCACGCCGGCTGCGTGCTGCTGCTGATCCACGAGCGCCCCACCGTCTGGCTCCACGCGAGCGCCGGCTCGGACGAGCGCCTGGCCGCGATGCTGCCGGCCGCGCTGGAGGAGGTGCTGACCGCGCGCCTCGGCGGCGCGGCGGAGCGCACGGTTCACACCGGCCGGTCCGCGGGCATCGCCGATGCTGTGAACAGCCCTGGCGGCGCGGAGGGTGTGAACAGGCCCAGCGGACCGGAGGGTGTGAACACTGCACCCACCCCCGCCAACACCACCCCCGCCAACACCACTCCCGTCGTCCGCACCCCCACGGGCCCCCAGCTCCTCCCCTCCGTCCCGCTCCTGCGCGGCGCCGCCGAACTGGCCGCCGAGGCCGGGGCCCGGCAGGCCTTCGAGTTCCTGCTGGGCAGGCACCTGGACGCCAACCCCCGCCAGTACACGCTCACGCCGGCCGAACTCGCCGGTCTCATGGCCGATCTGGCAGGCCCCGCCCGCACCGTGCTGGACCCGGCCTGCGGAACCGGCGCCCTGCTGCGGGCCGTCGACATCCGCCCCGGCCAGGAGCTGTACGCCCAGGACAACGCTCCCGACCTCGCCGCGCTCACCGCGCTGCGGCTCGCGCTGCACTCCCGGGCCGGGGTGCACGGCGCCGCCGGCGACACCCTGCGCGCCGACGCCCACCCGGAGCTGCGCGCCGACGCGGTGCTGTGCCACCCGCCGTTCAACGAGCGCAACTGGGGCCACGACGAGCTGGCGTACGACGCACGCTGGGAGTACGGCTTTCCCGCGCGCACCGAGTCGGAACTGGCCTGGGTGCAGCACGCCCTGGCCCGGCTCGCCGACGGCGGTACCGCGGTCCTGCTCATGCCGCCGGCCGTCGCGTCCCGCCGTTCCGGCCGCCGGATCCGCGCCGACCTGCTGCGCCGGGGCGCGCTCAGGGCGCTCGTCGCGCTGCCGGCCGGGGCGGCGCCGCCGTACAGCATCCCGCTGCACCTGTGGGTGCTGCGCCGGCCCGACCGGACGCCGGCCACGCCCGAGGTGCTGCTCGTGGACACCGGGAGGTTCGCCGGGGAGGGGCGGGGCGGTCCGGACTGGACGGCGGTACGGGACGCCGTCCTGGACGCCTGGCGTGCCGTCGAGCGCGACGGGGGGCCGGTGGAACGGCCGGGGCTGGCCCGTTCGGTGCCGGTCATCGAACTCCTCGACGACGACGTGGACCTCGCACCCGCCCGCCATCTGCCCCCGGCCGCCGGGGCCGACGGCGCGGAACAGCTCACGGCGGTCCGTGATCGGCTCGGCGAGACCCTGCGCCTGACCGTGGACCTCACTCCGCCGCCGGCCGATCAGGCGTCGCCCGCGCGCTGGCCGCTCACCACCGTCGGTGAACTCGCGCGCGGGGGCGCGCTGATGCTGCGCACGGGCGGGAACGGCGGCCACGCGCGCCTGCCCGTGCTCACCGACCACGACGTCCTCGCCGCGGCGGAGCCCTCGGGCACGCTTCCCGAGAGCGACGAGGAGGCCGTGCTGACCGAGCCGGGCGATGTCGTCGTACCGGTCCTCGGCGGCGGCTCGGTGGCGCGGGTGATCGACGCGGCGACGGCGGGCGCCGCCCTGGGGCGCAACCTCGTGCTGCTGCGCCCCGATCGCACGGCCCTCGACCCGTGGTTCCTCGCCGGCTTCCTGCGCGGTACCGCCAACAACCGGCAGGCCAGCAGCTATGCCTCCACGGCGACCCGGCTGGACGTGCGCCGGCTGCAGCTGCCCCGGCTGCCTCTGGAGGAACAACGGCGCTACGGCGCGCGCTTCCGCGCACTCGACGAGTTCGAGCGTGCGCTGCGCCACGCGAGCCGACTGGGGGAGCACCTCGTGCGCGGGATGTACGACGGCCTCACCGACGGTACGGTCGCGCCCGACTGATCCCCGATCGTCCCGTGGCCGGCCCGTGGTCGGTGCCTGGCCGGTGCGTCCCCGCAGCCGGTCCGACAACGGTTCGGTACAACCCGAACCGGTTGTCCGTGCCGGGCCATATGCTCGAACCGACCATCGCGCGACCGGTGTCGTCCCCGGACGGACCGCGCCGGGCGGGCACGTACGCCCTTTTCAGGCAACACAGGAGCGATCATGCAAGGCCAGGGCCATGCGCAGCCGGTGCGGCGGCCGCCGCACGAAGCCGTACTGGTCCTGTTGCGCGTGGTGTTCGTGGCGATGGGCGTGTTGAGCGTCGGCTTCCTGGCGTGGGTGATGATGCTGCGGCTGGCCGCGGTGACCCGCAGATCTGCGGACTGGGGCCTGCTGGTGGCGGTGGCCGCGTCCGACGTCCTCAGCCTCGTGCTGCTGGGCAACGAACCCGGCGACGACGTGCACACCCCCGGCGGCTACCTGGGAATCACCCTGCTGTTCGGCACGCTGCTGGCCACGAGCGTCTACTACCTCGTGGCCGACGTACGCCACTTCCAGCGGCAGCGCGCGGCGTACGCGGCGCAGGGATACGGCTACCCGCCCCCCGCCTCGCCGTACGCCACGGGGACGACACCCCTGGGCGCACAGCCCCCGCACACCCCACCCCCGCACACGGTTCCCCCGCTGCCCGGGCCGCCGCTCTCGCAACCCCCGATACCCGCGCCGCCCCAGCGCCCGGCGCCCGCCCGGATCGAGCAGGTGCGCGCCGAACTCGACGAGCTCAGTGACTACCTGCGCAAACACGACGGGCACCGCGAGGGCGGCTACGAGAGCGACTACGAGGGCGGACGGTGACCGTGGCGACAGGACGTGTCGTCGCCGGCCGCTACGAGCTGTCCACGCTCATCGGGCAGGGCGGCATGGGCCAGGTGTGGACGGCGTACGACCAGCGGCTGGACCGGCGGGTGGCGGTGAAGCTGCTGCGCCCCGACAAGGTGGCGGGCGCGGAGGCGGAGGAGCTGCGCCGGCGGTTCCTGCGGGAGTGCCGGGTGACCGCGCAGGTCGACCACCCCGGGCTGGTCACCGTGCACGACGCGGGCAGCGAGGGCGAGGAGCTCTTCCTCGTCATGCAGTACGTGGACGGTGCCGACCTCTCCGACCACCTGGCGGAGCACGACCCGTACCCGTGGCAGTGGGCGGTGGCGGTGGCCGCGCAGCTGTGCGCCGTGCTGAGCGCCGTGCACGCCGTGCCGATCGTCCACCGTGACCTCAAGCCGCGCAACGTGATGGTGAAGCAGGACGGCACGGTCACCGTGCTCGACCTGGGCGTGGCCTCCGTCATGGACACGGACACCACCCGCCTCACCCACACCGGCTCCCCGATCGGCTCGCCCGCCTACATGGCGCCCGAGCAGGCGATGGGCGGCGCGGTCGGCCCGTACACCGACCTGTACGCGCTCGGTGTGCTGCTGCACGAACTGCTCAGCGGGGAGGTCCCGTTCGCGGGCTCCACGGCGCTCGGCGTGCTGCACCGGCACCTGTACGAGCCGCCGCTGCCCGTGCGCCGGATCCGCCCCGAGGTCCCGGAGCCGCTGGAGAGCCTCGTACTGCGCCTGCTCGCCAAGGACCCGCAGCACCGTCCGGCGTCCGCGCAGGAGGTCTACGAGAACCTGTCGTCGCTCCTGCCCGCGCGCGGGACGCCCTCCGGGGCGCCTCTGGACCCCACGCGCCCCTTCCTGCGCCCGCACGCCCCCTGGCCGGACCGGGCGCGGACGCCCGCACACCAGCCCGCCGCCCCCGTGGCCGTCGTACCGGAGAAACCGGATGTCGCCGCGGCCGTCGACGAGGTCAAGCGGCTGCTCGGGGAGGGGCGCATCACCCAGGCCGTCGACATCCTGGGCGCGATCCTGCCCGTCGCCGCCGACCGGCACGGCGAGCGCTCCACGGTCGTACGGACCCTGCGCAAGCAGTACGCGGCCACGCTGATGGACGACGGGCAGTACCGGCGCGCGCTGCCCGAACTGCGCCGGCTCGCCGAGGAACGCGCCGCCGAGGCGGGCCAGGCCGACCCGCAGGCCCTGCGCTTCCGTTACGAGACCGCCCAGTGCCTGGAACAGCTCGGCGAACCGGCCGCGGCGCTCGCGGAGTACCGTGCGCTGCTGCCCTACTACGAGAACCAGTACGTGGCCGGCGATCCGCAGCTCGCGCACGACGTGCGCCGCCGCATCGGGCATCTGCTGCTCGCCCTCGGCGACCGGCCCGCCGCGCACGACACGCTGGCCCGGCTGCTGATGGACGTGGAGCGGCTGCACGGGCCCGGGCATCCGATGGCGGCGGAGGTCAGGCGCACGCTGCAGTGGCTGGGGCAGATGCGCGGCTAGGTCCCGCGCAGTGCATACTGCATCTACTTTTCGCACAACTTGCCGCACAGCAAAGACACAGGGGTGGGGTCGGGCATGTCCAGCCATCGGCAGTCGAGGAAGCGCAGATACATCACCTGGGGCGTCGCGGGTGCCGCCGTGGTCGCCGGGGCCGGGATCGCCGCGCAGACCTCCATGGCGGCCACCACCTGGCCCGCCCAGAAGACGTTCACCGGCCGCGCCTTCGACACCTGTGCCGCGCCCTCGCTCGCCGCGATGAAGGCCTGGAACACCGGGTTCTACGGCGCCGCCGCCGTCTACATCGGCGGCAAGAACCGCGGCTGCGCCCAGCCCAACCTCACCGCCTCCTGGGTCAAGTCGGTCTCCGCGCTGGGCTGGAAGCTCGTCCCGCTCTACGTCGGCGCCCAGCCGTCCTGCGGATCCGGCGGCTCCGTGAAGATCAGCGCCGCCACCGCCGCCTCCGTGGGCAAGTCCGAGGCGGACGACGCCGTCACCAAGGCCGCCGCGCTCGGCATGAAGGCGGGCAGCCCGATCTACCTCGACATGGAGGCGTACGACACCACGAACACGTCGTGCAACAACGCCGTGCTGACGTACGTCCGCGCCTTCGACAAGGAACTGCGCGCGAAGACGTACCGCGCGGGCTTCTACGGCTTCACCAGCTCCAGCGCCAAGGCGATCGCGAACGCCACGGACGAGACGGACCTGCCGGGCAACCTCTGGTACGCGCTGTGGGACAAGAAGAACACCACGACCACGGACTGGCCGTTCGGCTCGACCCAGTACACCGGGCACAGCCGGGGCCACCAGTACATGGTGAACAGCAAGGAGACGCACGGGAGTTACACGATCACCGTGGACCGTGACGCGTGGGACGGCCCGGTGGCGATCACGGGCTGAGCGGAACCCGTACCGCAAACCCTTCCGGAGGGTGGTGCGGCGGTGCCGGATACGCGTGTGAATCGTTGGTCGAATGGGTTGGCCAGAGCTTGCCCACTGCCTACCATCGATCACCGCAAGACTTTGTGCACCGTCGCACAATCTCCTCGGGAGGCACCCTTGCACCGCCGCCGTCGCACCGCGCTCGTCCTCTCCGCCGCGATCGCCGCCGCGGCCCCCCTCCTCACCGCCTGCGGAAGCGACGCGCACCCGGGCGCGGCGGCCGTCGTGGGCGGGCAGCGGATCACCGTCTCGCAGCTGGAGAACCGCGTGAACGAGGTGCGCCAGGCCCAGCGCGCCGCGGTGCCGGACGGGACGCAGTACCAGCAGGTCCTCGCCTCCACCAGCAGCCTCACCCGGGACACCCTGTACAACATGGTCCTCGACCGGGTGCTGCACCGGGCCGCCCAGGACGCGGGCGTCGGCGTCACCCGCAAGGAGGTCGAGAAGATGCGCTCCGGCCTCGAACAGCAGGCCGGCGGCTCCGCGGCGCTGCAGACCGCCTGGCTGCAGAAGTACGGCATCGCCCCCAAGCGCCTGGACGACAACCTGCGCTTCCAGGTGGAGGCCAACAAGCTCGCCCAGGCGCTCGGCACCGACACCTCGCAGCTCGCCTTCTGGAAGGCCCTGGCCAACGCCTCCAAGGAACTTCACGTCGACCTCAACCCGCGCTACGGCGCCTGGGACGTCCAGAAGAGCAGCCGGGTGGACGCCAAGACGCCGTGGGTACGGGAGGTCACGTCGGCCGGGACACAGGTGTCGGCGTAGCGCCTCCCCGGCGCGGGGTGAAGCGTGCGGTCATACGATCACTTGATCGTCCCCACCCTGTGGACAAAGCGCGAGGTCGGCGGCGGTGGTGCGTTACGTTCGGAGCGTGAACACCACCAGGCCCGAACCCACCACTCCGGAACCCTCTCCGGCCTCCCGGTCCGACGCCGGCCGGGTCGTCCTGCTCACCACCAGCCACCGGGTCGCCCCCGGCCTGCTCTCCTGGCCCGCCTGGCAGGCGCTGCGCGCGGCGGACCGCGTGCTGTGCGCGGACGGCGCCCACCCGCAGCTGCCGTATCTGCGGGAGGCCGGGACGGCCGTGGACGAGGCCGCCCCCACCGCCGAGGAGCTGATCGACGCCTGCGCCGGCGGCCGGACCGTGGTGGTCGTGGCCACGGGCGAGGGCGAGCCCGCCCTCACGGACGGCCTGGCCCGGCTCGCCGGCTCAGGCCGTGTGCGGATGCCCGAGCTGGAGCTGCTCCCCGCCTCCTACGACCTGCCCGGCGCCCGCCTCCTCGACCTCGTCCAGGTCATGGACCGGATCCGCGCGGAGTGCCCCTGGTCCTCCCTGAAGACCCACGAGGGCCTGGCCAAGTACGCCATCGAGGAGGCGTACGAACTCGTCGAGGCGATCGAGGCCGGCGACCGCGACGAACTGCGCGAGGAACTGGGCGACGTGCTCCTCCAGGTCGTCTTCCACGCGCGGATCGCGGAGGAGGACCCCGACGCCCCCTTCTCCATCGACGACGTGGCGGGAGGCATCGTCACGAAGCTCATCCACCGCCACCCGCACGTCTTCGGCGACGAGACCGCCTCGACTCCGGAGGAGGTCAAGGAGCACTGGCTGCGCACCAAGGCGATAGAGAAGCAGCGCGAGTCGGTGACGGACGGGGTGCCCCTCGCCCAGCCGGGTCTCGCACTGGCGGCGAAGCTCGCCTCACGGGTGCGCACGGCAGGGCTGGACGTACCGCTGCCGCAGGCACAGGGCGTCGGCTACGAGCTGCTCGCGCTCGCGGCCCACGCGGAGGCGGAGGGCGTCGACCCCGAGACGGCGCTGCGGGCGGCGGCCCGGGCGTACCGGAACGCGGTGCGGGCGAGGGAAGGGGTGGAGAACTGAGCGGAGGCAGGCGCGGGGGCGCAGGATCGGCGAACGCCGGTCGAGTGCCACCCGGCCGCTGCGGATACCGTCGGGGAGTGACCGACCAGTTCAACTCCGACACCGCCGCTCCCGAACTCTTCACCTGGGAGTTCGCGACGGACCCCTACCCCGCCTACGCATGGCTCCGCGACAACGCCCCCGTCCACCGTGCGACTCTCCCCAGCGGCGTGGAAGCCTGGCTGGTCACCCGCTACACCGACGCCAAGCAGGCGCTCGCCGACCCGAGGCTCTCCAAGAATCCGGCGCATCACGACGAGCCCGAGCACGCCAAGGGGAAGACCGGCATCCCCGGGGAGCGCAAGGCGGAGCTGATGACGCACCTGCTGAACATCGATCCGCCGGACCACACCAGGCTGCGGCGGCTGGTCAGCAAGGCGTTCACGCCACGCCGGGTGGCCGAGTTCGCGCCGCGGGTACGGGAGCTGACCGATGAACTCATCGACGGGTTCGCGGCCACCGGGTCCGCCGACCTCATCCACGACTTCGCCTTTCCGCTCCCCATCTACGCCATCTGCGACCTGCTCGGCGTCCCGCGCGAGGACCAGGACGACTTCCGGGACTGGGCGGGGATGATGATCCGGCACGGGGGCGGCCCGCGGGGCGGGGTCGCGCGGTCGGTGAAGAAGATGCGGGGATACCTGGCCGAGCTGATCCACCGGAAGCGCGAGGCGCTGTCCGCCGAGGCCGGTCCCGGCGAGGACCTCATCTCCGGGCTCATCCGGGCCTCGGACCACGGTGAGCACCTCACCGAGAACGAGGCCGCGGCCATGGCGTTCATCCTGCTGTTCGCCGGGTTCGAGACGACCGTCAACCTGATCGGGAACGGGATGTACGCGCTGCTCACCCATCCTGGGCAGCGGAACCGTCTGCAGGAGTCCCTGGCCGCCGGCGAACGCGGGCTGCTGGAGACCGGTGTCGAGGAACTGCTGCGCTACGACGGGCCGGTGGAGCTGGCCACCTGGCGGTTCGCCACCGAGCCGGTCACCGTCGGCGGGCAGCACATCGCGCCCGGCGACCCGGTCCTGGTCGTCCTGGCCGCGGCGGACCGGGACCCGGAGCGGTTCGCCGAGCCGGACACCCTCGACCTCGCCCGGCGCGACAACCAGCACCTCGGGTACGGCCACGGCATTCACTACTGCCTCGGCGCCCCGCTCGCCCGCCTGGAGGGGCAGACCGCGCTCGCGGGTCTGCTCACCCGCCTCCCCGACCTGCGACTCGCGGTGGACGAGAGCGAGTTGCGGTGGCGTGGTGGGCTCATCATGCGCGGACTGCGCACGCTCCCCGTGGAGTTCACGCCCGCCGGCCGCTGAGCCCTGCCGAGGCCCGTACCGCCCCGAACAGCCAAAGGTGACCAGCGCTCAAGTCTGTGATCTTCACGTGATCTGCGCGGCATTAACTTGTGACAAGTGATCGTCTGCCGATACGTTCACCCATCAGCGCGGCGCCCCTGCGGGACCCGCCGCGCCGGTCACCGCTGTCGCTCGAAAGGTTTCCGCATGCTCTCCGGGAACGGTCGTCACCGTCGCCCCCGTCAGGCTCCGGCCCTCCTCGTCGCGGCCGGGGTGACCGGCTCCGCCATCGCCATCCCGCTCCTCGGCGCGGTGAGCGCGCACGCTGCCGACGGCTCCACCTGGGACCAGGTGGCCGAGTGCGAGAGCGGTGGCTCCTGGAGCGCCGACAACGGCAACGGCTACTACGGCGGCCTCCAGATGTCCCTGGACGACTGGGAGAAGTACGGGGGCACGGAGTACGCCACGACGCCCGACCAGGCGAGCCGTTCGCAGCAGATCGCGGTCGCCGAGAAAATACTCGCCGACCAGGGCACCAAGCCCTGGCGGACCTGCGCCCTGCTGGCCGGGCTCTCCTCCGACGACGCCTCGGTGAACGTCGACACGGGCCTTGGCGGATCGGCTGACTCGTCCTCCTCCGACTCGTCGGACACGTCCTCCGGGCTGTCGGACTCGTCGTCCTCCTCCTCCGACTCCGGTTCCTCCTCGGGCGCCGCGGACTCCGGGGACGACTCCAGCACTCCCTCCCCGAGCGCGAGCGCGGGCAGTGACTCCAAGACGGACACCCCCAGCAAATCCACCAAGACGGACAAGTCGGAATCATCCGGCTCCGGCACCGGCTCCGGTACCTCGAAGGCGAGTGAGAATCCCGTCACCTCCGAGGCTGACGACTCGGACAATTCGTGGCAGACCGGAGGCTCTTGGAGTCTGGTCGACACGGGGGCCGTCGGTGGCGGCGGCAAGCATCGCGGCGGCTCGGCGGACGAAAGCGTGACAAACGGTCAGGATGCCACCTCCTCCGCCCGTCACGCCTCCCGCGACAGCGGCACCTACACCGTCCGTGAGGGCGACACCCTCGCCTCCATCGCCGACTCCCTTGACCTCGACGGCGGATGGCGTGCGCTCTATGCCGCGAACAAGGCCGACATCGGTACCGACCCGAACGCCATCACCCCCGGTCAGACCCTGAAACTCGGCAGCGAATCGGACGAAAAGTAGCGGGAGTTGACGCCCCGCTTCGAGGGCTAATGTCCGTTTTGGCGAAAGTGTGGGATGAGTCTCAGAAGCCCTGATCATCTTTGAAATTCGCCGGATGCCCTGTTTACGGTCAAGGCCGCTCGTCACCACGAGCCCCGGCTGTCGCAACGCCGAGTCCTGCCAGCGGCCGTCCGGGAACAGTCGTCGCGTCAAGCGCCGTAGGCAGGAGCGGGGGACCCAAGGTAAGTGCCGGGACCGGCAGTCGAGGCTGCCGATCCGGCTCGGGGTGAAGCCGCGCACCGACACACGGGTGTGCGGCCGGGCAACTCAACCGGCCCGAACCCGACAGCTCACCTCGCAGGCGTCGGTGAGGGGATCGATCCATGCTGTTTTCCGGCAAGGGCAAGCACCGTCGTCCGTCCAAGGCCGTCCGCGCCATCGCTGTCGCCGGTGTCACCGGCGTCGCCGTCGCCGCTCCGCTGATGGCGGCCGGCAGCGCCTCGGCCGCCACCGCCTCCGAGTGGGACGCCGTCGCCCAGTGCGAGTCGGGCGGCAACTGGGCCATCAACACCGGCAACGGCTACTACGGCGGTCTGCAGTTCTCCGCCTCCACCTGGGCCGCGTACGGCGGCACGCAGTACGCCGCGCAGGCGAACCAGGCCACCAAGGCGCAGCAGATCCAGATCGCCGAGAAGGTCCTCGCCGCGCAGGGCAAGGGCGCCTGGCCGGTCTGCGGCACGGGCCTGTCCAGCGCCGCCTACACCGGCGGCGGCTCCAGCAGCTCCTCCAGCTCCAGCTCGTCGAGCAGCAGCACCAGCACCCGCTCGACCGGTACCCAGGCCGCCTCCCGCTCCGCCGAGCGCCCGGCTGCCAAGAAGACCGTCACCACCCCGACCGGCAAGAAGGTCAAGAAGGGCGACGGCGAGTACAAGGTCGTCAAGGGTGACACCCTCAGCTCGATCGCCGAGAAGCACAAGGTCAAGGGCGGCTGGCAGGCGCTGTTCAAGCTGAACAAGGACATCGTCGACGATGCCGACTTCATCTACCCGGGCCAGCAGCTCCACCTGAAGTAAAGGCGCGGGCGCGGTGCGGCGCGTGCCGCAAGTACTAAGCGGCGCCCAGCTGAAGCACAGCCCCCACACAACCGTGGTCCCCATAGTGGAGGCCACGTGAGGGCCACCCCCGTCCCCCACGGCTCCCCGCTCCGGTGCGTTTCCCCCCGTACGCACCGGGGCGGGGTTTCTCTTTGCCGTCCTCCTTCCGGTCCCCTTCTTGGCCCGCTCTTCTTCCGTTCTTCATCGGGACCCCCTTTGTTCCGCGCATGAACAATGAGTACCGTCAGTGTGTCCACGGGTCGGTCGGTCGTGCCGGCCGACGGGCCCGGGACGGTTAGGCTCTAGTCGCAAGGCTGAGCAAGGGCCGGCCAGGCCCACGTGCGCCCCGCACAACCAGCGTCACATCCCAAGAAGGAGATGCTCGTGCCGTCCATCGACGTCGTCGTAGCCCGGGAAATCCTGGACTCCCGAGGCAACCCCACGGTCGAGGTCGAGGTCGGCCTCGACGACGGCAGCACGGGTCGTGCCGCCGTCCCGTCCGGCGCCTCCACCGGTGCCTTCGAGGCCATCGAGCTCCGTGACGGCGACCCCAACCGCTACCTGGGCAAGGGTGTCGAGAAGGCCGTCCTCGCCGTCATCGAGCAGATCGGCCCGGAGCTGGTCGGCTACGACGCCACCGAGCAGCGCCTGATCGACCAGGCCATGTTCGACCTGGACGCCACCGACAACAAGGGCTCGCTGGGCGCCAACGCCATCCTCGGAGTCTCCCTCGCCGTCGCGCACGCCGCCTCCGAGGCGTCCGACCTCCCGCTCTTCCGCTACCTGGGCGGCCCGAACGCGCACCTGCTGCCGGTGCCGATGATGAACATCCTCAACGGCGGCTCGCACGCGGACTCCAACGTCGACATCCAGGAGTTCATGATCGCCCCGATCGGCGCGGAGTCCTTCTCCGAGGCGCTGCGCTGGGGCGCCGAGGTCTACCACACCCTCAAGAAGGTCCTGAAGAGCAAGGGCCTGTCCACCGGCCTCGGCGACGAGGGCGGCTTCGCCCCCAACCTGGAGTCCAACCGCGCCGCGCTGGACCTCATCCTGGAGGCAGTCAAGCAGGCCGGTTACGTCCCCGGCGAGCAGATCGCGCTCGCGCTCGACGTCGCCGCGTCCGAGTTCTACAAGGACGGCAAGTACGAGTTCGAGGGCAAGTCCCGCTCGGCCGCCGAGATGACCGAGTACTACGAGGAGCTGGTCGCGGCGTACCCGCTGGTCTCCATCGAGGACCCGCTGTTCGAGGACGACTGGGCCGGCTGGAAGGTCATCACCGACAAGCTCGGCGACAAGGTCCAGCTCGTCGGCGACGACCTGTTCGTCACCAACCCGGAGCGCCTCGCCCGCGGCATCGAGGAGGGCACCGCCAACGCCCTGCTGGTGAAGGTGAACCAGATCGGTTCCCTGACCGAGACGCTGGACGCCGTCGAGCTCGCCCAGCGCAACGGCTTCAAGTGCATGATGTCGCACCGCTCCGGCGAGACCGAGGACGTCACCATCGCCGACCTCGCCGTCGCCACCAACTGCGGCCAGATCAAGACCGGCGCCCCGGCCCGCTCCGAGCGCGTCGCCAAGTACAACCAGCTGCTGCGCATCGAGGAGATCCTCGACGACGCGGCGGTGTACGCGGGCCGCAGCGCGTTCCCCCGCTTCAAGGGCTGACCCCAACCTGGGGTAACGCTTAGCCAGTCGTACGTACGTCCCCGTACCCGGTCCCGTACCGTGTCCGGGGACGTACGCACGTATCAGGGAGGCGGGGACATGGCAGTGAAGGACCGGGACCGGTTCTCCACCGCGACCAGGCTCAAGCTGCTCGGCGAGCAGACGGCGGCCCGGGTCTACCGCTCCCAGACCCGGCGCCAGGCCCGCCGCTCCCGGCTCACCGGCCGCGCCGCGCTCCTCGCGATCGTGCTCTGCACGATGGTCGTCGCGCTCGCCTACCCGATGCGGCAGTACGTCTCCCAGCGCGCCGAGATCTCCGACCTGGAACGCCAGCAGCAGCAGGCCCGGCAGCGGGTCGAGCAGCTGCGGGACCTCAAGGCGCGGTGGCAGGACGACGCGTACGCCGAGCAGCAGATCCGGGAGCGGCTGCACTACGTGATGCCGGGGGAGACCGGCTACATCGTGATCGACCCCGGTGTTGCCAAGCAGGCGCACGCCTACCTCGGGGCGGCCGACCGGCCCTGGTACGCGAACGTCTGGGACGGCGTCGACAAGTCCGACGCGTCCGACCAGTGAGCAGCAGAGCAGCAGTGGCGCAGCAGAGCAGTAGTAGCGCAGCAGAACAGAAAGACAGGCATGGAAACGGCTCCTCCCTCCACTCCGCGTACCGAGCCGACCGACGCGGACGTCGAGGCCTTCAAGCAGCAGCTCGGGCGGCCGCCGCGCGGACTGCGGGCGATCGCGCACCGGTGCCCGTGCGGCCAGCCGGACGTCGTGGAGACCGCGCCGCGGCTGCCGGACGGGACGCCGTTCCCGACGCTGTACTACCTGACGTGCCCGAAGGCCGCGTCCGCGATCGGCACGCTTGAGGCCAACGGCGTGATGAAGGAGATGACGGCGCGGCTGGAGAGCGATCCGGAGCTGGCGGCGGCGTACCGGGCCGCACACGAGGACTACATCCGGCGCCGGGACGAGATCGAGGAGCTGACGGGCTTTCCCAGCGCCGGCGGTATGCCGGACCGGGTGAAGTGCCTGCACGTGCTCGTGGCGCACTCCCTGGCCGCCGGCCCCGGCGTGAACCCGCTCGGCGACGAGGCGATCGCCATGCTGCCGGAGTGGTGGGCCAAGGGGGCGTGTGTGGTGTCCACGGCCGAGCACTGACCGACGGACAGGTCGCCCTCCCGGAGGCTCCGCCCCGGGCCCCCGGGTCCCTCGCCCACCCACCACCCGACTCGGTTGATCGAATGGTTGCCGTCCCGACCCGGTCCGTCGAGCAGGTGCCGCCCGGCTCGGCCCGGTCCGCCGACAAGTCACGAACAGACAAGGAACCCGCCACCCATGACCCGCGTCGCCGCCATCGACTGTGGCACCAACTCCATCCGGCTGCTCGTGGCCGACGCGAACCCGGAGACCGGAGAACTCGTCGACCTCGACCGGCGGATGGTGATCGTGCGGCTCGGGCAGGGGGTGGACCGGACCGGGCGGCTCGCGCCCGAGGCGCTGGCGCGGACGTTCGCGGCCTGCCGGGAGTACGCGGCGGTCATCAAGGAGTACGGGGCGGAGCGGCTGCGGTTCGTGGCCACGTCCGCGTCCCGTGACGCCGAGAACCGGGACGAGTTCGTGCGCGGCGTGCTGGACATCCTCGGCGTCGAGCCGGAGGTCATCAGCGGCGACCAGGAGGCCGAGTTCTCCTTCACGGGCGCGACGAAGGAGCTGACCGGACGCGACGACCTCGCCAAGCCGTTCCTCGTCGTGGACATCGGCGGCGGCTCGACGGAGTTCGTCGTCGGCGACGAGCACGTGCGCGCCGCCCGGTCCGTGGACGTCGGCTGTGTGCGGATGACCGAGCGGCATCTCGTGCACGAGGGGCACGTCAGCGACCCGCCCACCGAGGCCGAGACCGCCTCCATGTGGGCCGACATCGAGCGCGCCCTCGACCTCGCGGAGGAGACCGTCCCGCTGCGCGAGGCGCACACCCTGGTCGGTCTCGCCGGCTCCGTCACCACCCTCTCCGCCATCCACCAGGATCTGCCGGAGTACGACTCCGCGGCCATCCACCACTCCCGCATTCCCTACGCCCGGGTCCGGGAGATCACCGAGTGGCTGCTGCGCTCGACGCACGCCGAGCGGGCGGCGATCCCCTCCATGCACCCCGGCCGCGTCGACGTCATCGGCGCCGGCGCCCTCGTCCTCCAGTCGATCATGGAGCGGGTGGGCGCGACGGAGGTCGTGGTGAGCGAGCACGACATCCTCGACGGGATCGCCTGGTCCGTCGCCCAGCCGTCCAACGGGCGTCGGCCATTGCCCAACGGCCTCGGATGAGCAGGTGGGACAACGGGTGAGCACCCGGAACGGCCGGTGACACCCCGTGCCACGACGTCCCGGCGGAAAACTTCGTGAAGTTCTTCACAAGGAATTCGGTGCAGGTGAGGGGTCCGGTGGGGGCTCTTCGGCCGTTCGGGGGCTCAACGGCCCCGAGTGCGTGCTCAGGAGAGCGATTCGAAGGTGATTCGGGAGGTACTCGTGAGGGTGACATCGGGTGCCCTCACGGTGCCCCCGGAAGCCTGGAGAGGCAGCTCACGCGGCATTGACAACGGGTCGTATCGGAAGTGGGTTCCCGCCGCCGACCATGACCTGTGTCACGTGGGCGGCGGAGTGTAGCACGACCTCTGTGGAAGCTTGTGAAGGGGCGCACGAGCGGCCCCCTCGGGGCGGGTGGATACTCGATGCCATGAGCACCACGGAGCGTCCCAGGATCCTCGTAGTAGGCGGTGGGTACGTAGGCCTGTACGCAGCTCGGCGCATTCTCAAGAAGATGCGCTACGGCGAGGCGACCGTCACGGTCGTCGACCCCCGGTCGTACATGACCTACCAGCCCTTCCTCCCCGAAGCCGCCGCCGGCAGCATCTCCCCTCGGCACGTCGTCGTCCCGCTGCGACGCGTGCTGCCGAAGGCGGAGGTCCTCACCGGCCGGGTCACCACCATCGACCAGGACCGCAAGGTCGCCACGATCGCGCCGCTCGTCGGCGAGGCGTACGAGCTGCCCTTCGACTACCTGGTCATCGCGCTCGGCGCGGTCTCCCGCACCTTCCCGATCCCCGGCCTCGCCGAGCAGGGCATCGGCATGAAGGGCATCGAGGAGTCCATCGGCCTGCGCAACCACGTCCTTGAGCAGCTGGACAAGGCCGACTCCACGACCGACGAGGAGATCCGCCGCAAGGCGCTCACCTTCGTCTTCATCGGCGGTGGCTTCGCCGGCGCGGAGACCATCGGCGAGGTCGAGGACATGGCCCGCGACGCCGCCAAGTACTACAAGAACGTGTCCCGTGAGGACATGCGCTTCGTCCTCGTCGACGCCGCCGACAAGATCCTTCCCGAGGTCGGCCCCAAGCTCGGCCTCTACGGCAAGGAGCACCTGGAGAGCCGCGGTGTGGAGATCTACCTCTCCACCTCGATGGACTCCTGCGTCGACGGTCACGTGGTGCTGAAGAACGGCCTTGAGGTCGACTCCAACACGATCGTCTGGACGGCCGGCGTCAAGCCGAACCCGGCGCTGGCCCGCTTCGGCCTGCCGCTCGGCCCGCGCGGTCACGTCGACACCGCGCCGACCCTCCAGGTGCAGGGCACCGACTACATCTGGGCCGCGGGCGACAACGCCCAGGTGCCGGACGTCGCCGCCCGCAAGGCCGGCGTGGAGAACGCCTGGTGCCCGCCGAACGCGCAGCACGCGCTGCGGCAGGCCAAGATCCTCGGCGACAACGTGGTCTCCGGCATGCGGGGCTTCCCGCAGAAGGAGTACAGCCACGCCAACAAGGGCGCGGTCGCCGGTCTGGGTCTGCACAAGGGCGTCGCGATGATCGTCCTGGGCAAGACGAAGATCAAGGTCAAGGGCCGTCTCGCCTGGTACATGCACCGCGGCTACCACGGTCTGGCCATGCCGACCTGGAACCGCAAGATCCGCATCTTCGCCGACTGGACGCTCGGCATGTTCCTCAAGCGCGAGGTCGTGTCCCTGGGTGCCATGGAGAACCCCCGCGAGGAGTTCTACGAGGCCGCCAAGCCCGCGCCGGTCGCCGCCCCGAAGGCCGAGGAGAAGGCCAAGGCCTCCTGACCCAGGGCACATCGGTCGCCGAACCAGCCGAAGGACCTCCCGCCATCCGTGGTGCGGGAGGTCCTTCGGCGTTTCCGGGAGCCGACCCGATTAGATGTTGACTACACCTGTTTTGCCCAGTCGTAACTCCTTTGCGGGACTGCGCTGGTGGCCTCACGGTGTTTACGTGGTAACCGGCATCCGGGATCGACGTCTTGGAGGTGTGCGCCATGGCCGACGCAGCGTCGCGGCTGAGGAGTGTTGCCGAGCAGGTGCTGGGAGTTCCGCTCCCGGTGCGGCTGCGGGCCTGGGACGGCTCACAGGCCGGACCGCCGGGCGCCCCGGCGCTCGTGATCCGCAATCGCCGAGCTCTGCGTCACATGCTGTTCAAGCCGGGCGAACTGGGCCTCGCCCGGGCCTGGGTCGCCGGCGACCTGGACATCGAGGGCGACCTCTACGGCGTCCTCGGGGCGATGTCCGGTCTGCTCTGGGAGCGCGAGGACGGCGGTCGTACGGTCCTTCAGGCCCTGCGCGACCCCTCCGTGCGCAGGGCCGTCCGGGAGCTGCTCGGGCTCGTCGGACCGCCCGTCCCGCCGGCCCCGCCCCGCGAGGAGGTCCGCAGACCCCGCCATCTGCACACCCGCCACAGCGACAGGCGGGCCATCAGCCACCACTACGACGTGGGCAACGACTTCTACGAGCTCGTCCTCGGCCCGTCGATGGTCTACTCGTGCGCATACTGGGGGGCCGTCGAAAACGCAGAGACGCTGGAGAGCGCGCAGCGCGACAAGCTCGAACTCGTCTGCGCGAAGCTCGGCCTGACCCCCGGTCAGCGGCTGCTCGACGTCGGCTGCGGCTGGGGCTCCATGGCGATCCACGCGGCCCGGGAGCACGGTGTGGGCGTCGTCGGGGTCACCCTCTCCCAGGAGCAGGCCGCGTACGCCCGTAAACGGGTCGCTGACGCGGGTCTGACGGACCGGGTGGAGATCAGGGTCCAGGACTACCGGGACGTCCGGGACGGCCCGTACGACGCGATCTCGTCGATCGGGATGGCCGAGCACGTCGGGGCCGAGCGGTACCTGGCGTACGCGCAGGACCTTTACGGGCTCGTGAAGCCCGGCGGGCGGCTGCTCAACCACCAGATCGCGCGGCGGCCGCAGCGCGACGAGTCGGCGTACAACGTCGACGCGTTCATCGACGCCTACGTCTTCCCGGACGGTGAGCTCGCCCCGATCGGCACCACCGTCACCCAGCTGGAGCGGGCCGGGTTCGAGGTGCGGGACGTGGAGTCGATCCGTGAGCACTACGCGCGCACCCTGCGCCAGTGGGTGGCCAACCTGGAGGCCGAGTGGCCGCGCGCCATGCGGCTGACCAGCCCGGGCCGGGCCCGGGTCTGGCGGCTCTACATGGCCGCCTGCGCCCTGGCCTTCGAACGCAACCGCATCGGCGTCAACCAGGTGCTGGCCGTCCGTACCCCGGACTCGGGCGCCTCCGGACTGCCGCTGCGCACCCGTACCTGGAACTGACGGCATCCGAAAGGGGCCCCGCGGCGAGCGTGGGGCCCCTTCGCCGTACGTGCCGCCGCTCGCTACTCGGCCTTGATCGCCGCCAGCACGTTCAGCTTCGCCGCGCGCCGGGCGGGCCACAGGGCCGCCAGGACGCCGACCGTGCCGGCCAGCAGCAGGAAGACCGCCATCCTGGCCCAGGGCAGCACCAGTTCGTACGTCGGCATCCGCGAGCCGACCAGCTGCCCGGCCGCCCAGCCGAAGAACACGCCGAGGCCGATGCCCAGCACCCCGCCGAAGAGGGAGATGACCAGGGACTCCAGGCGGACCATCCGCTTGACCGCCTTGCGGTCCAGGCCGATCGCGCGGAGCATGCCGATCTCCTGGGAGCGTTCGAACACCGACATGGCCAGGGTGTTGATGACACCCAGGACCGCGACGATCACCGCCATCGCGAGCAGCCCGTAGACCATGTTCAGGATCAGCGTGAACGCCTGGGCGATGGAGTTCGACAGGTCCTGCTTGTCCTGGACCTTGATCGCAGGGTTGGAGCCGAGGGCCTTCTCCAGCTTGTCCTTGGTCGCGCTCGACGCGCCGTCCGCCGTCCTGACCATGACCTGCATGTCGGCGGGGTCGGTCTCGTGCGGGGTGAGGGTGGTGCTGTCGAGCATGATCCCGCGGATCACCGCGTTGCCCTCGTAGACCCCGGCGACCGTCAGCCGCTGCGACTTCCCGTCCTCGTAGTGGACGGTGAAGACGGAACCGGCCTTCCAGCCGTGCGACTTGGCGGTGTCGTCGTCCACGGCGACGTCCGAACCGCCGACCTTGAAGGTGCCGCTGTCCACCGTGAGGTCGGTGAGCTTCCCGATCGACGAGCCGTCGACGCCGGTCAGGAACTCGGTCTCGCCGTCGATCCGGGAGGCCGCGTTGCTGAGCGGGCTGGAGGCGGTCACGCCGTCGGTGGCCGCGACCTTCTTCGCCACGTCGGGGGAGAGCGCGTTGCCGTTGGCCATCGAGACGATGTAGTCCGCGCGGATCGCCGAGCTCGCCATCCTGTCGATGGACTTCTGCAGGCTGCCCGCCATCACCGTCATGCCGGTGATCAGGGTCAGGCCGATCATCAGGGCGGAGGCGGTGGCGGCGGTACGGCGCGGGTTGCGCACCGAGTTCTGGCGGGCGAGCTTGCCGGAGACCCCGAACCCGCGCAGCAGCGGTGCCGCGGCCGCGATCAGCGGACGGGACAGCAGCGGGGTCAGGACGAAGACGCCGACGATGAGCAGGACGGTGCCGAGGCCCATCGGGGCCTGGCCGTCGCTGCCGTTCATCGTGGTCGCCGCCAGGATCACCGCCACGCCCGCCGCCGAGAAGAGGGCGCCGATCGTGTTGCGCAGTACCAGCGACTTGGTGGTCGGGGCGGCGTGCAGGGCGCTCATCGCGGCCACCGGCGGGATCTTCGCGGCGCGGCGGCCGGGCAGCCAGGCGGCCAGCATGGTGATGACGACGCCGACCGCGAGCGCGGCGGCCACCGTGCCGGGGCTGACGACCAGCGGGCCGTCCGGGACGGTCGCGCCGAACGAGCCCAGCAGCGAGCGCAGTCCGGCGCCGATGCCGATACCGGCGACCAGACCGGTCACCCCCGCCACCGCGCCGACCACGAACGCCTCGATCAGCACCGAGCGGGTGACCTGACGGCGGGAGGCGCCGACCGCCCGCAGCAGCGCCAGTTCCCTGGTGCGCTGGGCGACCAGCATGGTGAAGGTGTTGGCGATGATGAACGTGCCGACGAACAGGGCGATACCGGCGAAGACCAGCAGGCCCTGGCGCAGCCCGCTCATGCTGCTGGAGATCTGCTGCGCCTGGTCGTCGGCGAGCTTCTGGCCGGTGGTGGTCTCCACGAGCTTCTTCGGCAGCGCCTGGTCCAGCTGGGACTTGAGCGCGGCCTGCCCGGTGCCGGACCTCGCGGTCACGTCGATCTCGTCGTACGCGCCCTTCTTGCCGAACAGCTGCTGCGCGGTCGCCGTGTCGAACAGGGCGAGGCTGCCGCCGGCCGCGACATTGCCGTCGTCGGTGGTGAAGACGCCGGCGACGGTCGGGGTGAGGACCGGGCCGTCGACCGAGATGCGCACGGTGTCGCCGACCTTGTAGCCGGCCCGCTCGGCGGTCCTGGAGTCGATCAGCACCTCGTCCTTGCCGCTGGGCGCGTGGCCGCTGACGAGGGGGTAGCGGGCGTCCTTGGTGCCCCAGTAGTTGCCGCCCTCGGACTGCCAGCCGCCGCCTATCAGCTTGCCGTCCTTGTCGGCGATCGCGGTGAAGCCGGAGACGACCCCGGTCGCGGAGGCGGCGCCGGGGACCTTCGCGGCCTTGTCGAGGACGGCCTGGGTGAGGTCGGGCGTCTTGCCGACGGTATTGCCCTTGTCCTCCTGGCTCTTGGCGGTGACGGCCACGTCGACGCCCTTGAAGCCCTTGGCGGAGCTGTTCTGGTAGGCGTCCGAGATGGTGTTGGTGAAGACGAGGGTGCCGGACACGAACGCGACGCCGAGCATGACGGCGAGCACGGTCATCAGCAGCCGGGCCTTGTGCGCGAGTACGTTGCGCAGGGCGGTGCGGAACATCAGCTGGTGCGGCCCTTCGCGTCGAACTGCTTCATGAAATCGAGGACCGTCTCGGCTGTCGGCCGGTACATCTCGTCGACGATCCGGCCGTCGGCGAGGAAGACCACGCGGTCCGCGTACGACGCCGCCACCGGGTCGTGGGTCACCATGACGACCGTCTGGCCCAGCTCCCGCACCGAGTTGCGCAGGAAGCCCAGGACCTCGGCGCCGGAGCGGGAGTCGAGGTTCCCGGTCGGCTCGTCGCCGAAGATGATCTCCGGGCGGGAGGCGAGCGCGCGGGCCACGGCGACGCGCTGCTGCTGACCGCCGGAGAGCTGCGAGGGACGGTGGCCGAGCCGGTCCCGCAGACCGACCATCTCGATCACGGAGTCCAGCCACTGCTTGTCCGGTTTCCGCCCCGCGATGTCCATCGGGAGGGTGATGTTCTCCAGTGCGGTCAGCGTCGGCAGCAGGTTGAACGCCTGGAAGATGAACCCGATCTTGTCCCGGCGCAGCTTGGTCAGCTGCTTGTCCTTCAGGGTGCCCAGCTCGGTGTCGCCGATCCGCGCGGAACCGGAGGAGAAGGTGTCGAGGCCGGCCACGCAGTGCATCAGCGTGGACTTGCCGGAGCCGGACGGCCCCATGATCGCGGTGAACTCGGCCTGCCGGAACTCGACGGTGACCCGGTCCAGGGCGACCACCTGGGTCTCGCCCTGGCCGTAGATCTTCGAGAGGTCCGTGGCGCGTGCGGCCACGGAAGTGGTCCGCCGGTCGGCGATGGGTGTGGTGGACACGGAAGGGCGCTCCTGTCGGGACGGCGGTGTTCGTACGGCCGAACCATCGTCTCGGGCGTACGGCGCCGTGTAGTCAGCCGCAGTTCCGGTTCCGGGGGGCGACCGAGGGGGGACCGGACGGGGGCCGGGTCATACCTGGGGATGACACCGAACCCCGAGACCCGAACCGGAACCGGATGCTCCCGGTCGTCGAGAACAGGTGGAGCCCCCTTGTTCGGACGGTGAAATTCCGTCATTCCGTGTACGTGTCCACCCACCGCGCGTAACGCTATTGGCAAGTGCGGATGGCTCGTTCCGGGGGCTGATGCTCCCTCAGACGTCAATAAAATAAGACAACATCGGGTCGCCCGTCCGCTGTTCGGGGGACGCCTCCCGATAGGGTCGGAGCCTCGTAGCGGAGCCCATGGCCTGCCCGGATGGTGGAATGCAGACACGGCGAGCTTAAACCTCGCTGCCCCTCGCGGGCGTACCGGTTCAAGTCCGGTTCCGGGCACTTCCCGCACTTCTCGTGAGTGGCGCCGACTCACCCTCGGCGCGGGCTCACCCTTCGTAGACGGTCAGGACGGCGCCGTCGACCTCGATGCGGCGGCCCGCGCGCATGCCGTTGCGGCGCAGGGCGCGCAGGCACTCCTCGAACAGGGCGAGTTCGCCCGGGTCCAGGATGGCCGCGGCCAGGTCCAGGAGTTCGCTGACCGACGCGTCGGTGAGCACCTCGGGGAGCTCCCCGGACAGCAGGACGACGGACTCGCCGTCGGGTTTGCGGACCACGGCCGTCGCCGGTCCACCGTGCACGAACAACACATCTTCCCCCTGAGAGCCCGTGGTCGTGCGGCTCTCGCGTCCCGGGCAGGACGAGAGACTAGCCGGGGATCTTGACGCTTTCGTGCGGAGTTGGATTCTTTTTCCGACTTGACGGAAGAACGTCCGGGAGTGGTCCGGCCCCGGTCACTTCTCCTCGCCGGGCCGGGAGGGCCCCGCGGGGCGGGAGGAACGGTCCAGCAGGGACTCGACGAGTGCGGTGACATGCCGGCGGTCGTCGGCCGACAGTTTCTGGACGCTCGCGATGAGCAGCGCGACCTCGGGATCGGCGGTGCCGGCGCCTTCGATGCCGTTCGGGTCCGCGGCCGGCGAGGTGTCGTACACGTGGATCCCGCAGGCCTCGGCGGCGGCGCGGCGCACCCCCTCCAGCGGGAGTTCCAGCCCCTTGGCCAGGCCTTCCAGGGTGGTCGCCTGGGGCATGCGGACCACGCGGTCGGTGGTGGCCAGGTGGTGCACGGTGGAGCGGGGGATGCCGCCGCGCCGCGCCACGTCGCCGTAGGACCAGCCCTTGCGGTCGAGGCGCTCACGGATCAACTGCTGCAGTGCGTTGGCCACTGACCGTCACTTCCTGCTCGCCGCCGGCGGGGATCGCCATGTCGCGGCCGATTCTACGGTCGGGTAGGCGATCGGCCGAGAGGGTGATTTTTCAAAAGGGTTGCGCGGCGGGTTCCAGAGGGCCTAGTGTCCAATCTCGTTGGACAGCTTGTCCGACCAGATTGGACAAAGTCCGGGGGGAACCTGACTGGGTCCGATCGGAAATGTCTATCCCTGAGGGGGAAGCGATCATGATGGACGCCCACGAGCTTGAGGCCGAGTCCGCGGAGCTGCTGCCGGGCCGTGAGGCCCTGGGCCGGCTGAAGTTCGGCTTCGGCAAGACGGTCAACGTGACCAAGCACGTCGCGAACATCAGCGCCCACAACGAGTCCGCCGCGCTGAACGACCACTCGTCGTGGTCGGTGGCCGACTCCGGCGCCGGACAGACCATCAGCGTCACCCAGTAACACCGCCCTGGCGCACGGCGCCGGCACCGAGATCGACCTCAACCTCACCGCACACGAAACGAAGGGACATCCGTCATGAGCATGGACATGAACGAGCTGGAGAACGAGTCCGCCGAGCTGCTGCCGGGCCGTGAGGCCCTCGGCCGCCTGAAGTTCAGCTTCGGCAAGACGGTCAACGTCACCAAGCACATCGCGAACATCGACGCGTCCAACCAGTCCGCCGCGCTGAACGACCACTCCGCCTGGTCGTCCGCCGAGTCGTCGGCCGCGCAGACGATCAGCGTCACCCAGTAGTCGCCAGGAGCGCCACCGCCGTCGCCCCGGCGGTGGCGCTCCCGGCCACCGGGGGGGAACACCATGGGTATCCGGGGGGAGACCACACATGACGGTGCTCGGGGACGGGGCCGCCGCACTGCACGACACGGGCCCGGTGCCCGGACCCGGCGGCTGGCCGGTGACCTACGAGCAGGTGGCGACGGGCAACCTGCCGGTCGTCGACCCGCCGTCGCCGGTGCCGAGGCTGAGCGCGGGGCTGCGGCTGCACGGTGAGTACCAGGGGTCGGGTTTCACCGAGCCCAAGTACATCGCCCGTCGGGGGGACGGGCAGGTCGTGCAGCTGTCCAGACTGCTGTACCTGGTGGCGTCGTCGGTCGACGGCGTCCGCGATGCCGAGGCCATCGCCCACCGGGTCAGCGCCCGCTTCGGACGTGAGGTCAGCGGGGAGAACATCCGCTACCTCGTCGAGAAGAAGCTCCAGCCGCTGGGTGTGACGGTCCCGGAGGGCCAGGAGGACGACGAGGTCGAGGCCCCGCGCTCCGACCTGCTGCTCGCCCTCAAGGGCCACCGGGTGATCTTCAACGAGCGGCGTACGGCGAAGATCGCGCGTTCGCTGGCGTGGCTGCACCGGCCGGCCGTGGTCGCGCTGGTGCTGGGCTCGGCCGTCGCCATGGACGTCTGGCTGTTCGGGTTCTTCGGGGCGATCGAGCCCGTCCTGGAGGTGCTCGACCAGCCGGTCCTGATCCTCGTCGTCTTCGTGCTCACCGTGGCCTCCCTCGTCTTCCACGAGTTCGGACACGCCTCCGCCTGCAGATACGGAGGAGCCCGCCCCGGCTGCATCGGGTGCGGGCTCTTCCTCATCTGGCCCTCGATGTACACCGACGTCACCGACGTCTACCGGATCGGGCGGGCCGGCCGGCTCCGCACCGACCTGGGCGGCGTCTACTTCAACGTCGTCTTCATGCTGGCCATGGCCGGGGCCTACTTCGCCACCGGGGCCCAGTTCTTCCTGGCCGCGGTGTATCTCGGGCACTTCGAGATCATGGAACAGCTGATGCCGGCCGTACGGCTGGACGGCTACTACATCCTCGGCGACCTGGCCGGGGTCCCGGACCTCTACGGCAAGATCAAGCCGATCCTGCTGGGCCTGGTGCCGGGACCGAAGGGGGACCGGGCCCGCCAGGAGGTCGCCGGGCTGAAGAAGTCGGCCCGGGCCATCGTCGCCACCTGGGTTCTGACGATGGTCCCGCTGATCATCGGCGAACTCGGCTACGCGCTGTGGAACCTGCCGCGCATCCTCACCACGATGATCCGCTCGCTGACCGAGCAACTCCTCGGCACCGGCTCGGCGTTCGTGGACGGGAAGATCGTCGAAGGGCTGGTCGGGACCATCGGCTGCGTGATGCTGCTGTGCCCGATGGCCGGTGTCGTCTATCTGTCCGTGAAGATCGGCGGCCGGATCGTCCGGGCCGCCAAGCGCGCCACGGCGGGACGGCCGAGGCTGAGGCTCGCGATCTGCGCCCTCGCCCTCGCCGCGCTCACCGGGCTCAGTTACGCCTGGATGTCCGGGGTGACTCCGAAGCCGCTGCCCAAGCAGCCGCCGATCGCACCGATCCTGCAGCCGGGGGTGCCGACCGAGGAACGGCCGCCGGCCCGGCAGGCCTCGACCCCGGACCAGCCGGAGGACTCCGGCGCCCCCTCGGACACGGTGCCCGGCGGCCCGTCCGGCTCGGCCGGGGCGAGCGCCGCGCCCTCGACCGGGAAGCCGTCGAGCGGCGCGTCCGCCTCGGCGTCGCCCTCCGCCTCGGTGCCGGGCAGCCCCGGGCAGGGCGGCCCCACCAGGTCGCCGGCGCCGGCCAGCGGGGGCCCGGTCACCGAGCCGGTGTCCTCGCCGCCTCAGAGCGTGCCGGCGTCCCCGACGCCCACCCCGTCGGAGAGCGTCCCGGTCTCCCCGACCCCCAGCCCGTCGCCGCCGCCGGCCAGCGACTCGCCGAGCCCGGCCCCGGCCACGTCCTGACGGGCGAGCCCCGGCCACGTCCTGACGGGCGGGCTCCGGCCATGCCCTGACGGGCGGCGGCACCGAACCACCTACCGCAGCAGCACAGGAGCACAGGAGCACTCCATGAGCAGTCACCGAAAACCACGCACCACCGCAGGTCCGCTCACCCGGCGGGCCGTCCGGATCGGCCTGTTCGCCGCCGGCGTCGCCGGAGCGGCGACCGCGGTACCCGCGCAGGCGGCCACCTTCGCGCCGCACGCCGCGGTCGTCTCCGACACGGTCTTCAGCCACGCCGACCGCGGGCACCACACCCAGGCCAGGGACTCCTTCACGGTCCGCCAGTTCGGCACGGTGAACGCCGCCGGCGTACGCAACCAGGCCAACGCCGTCTCGGCCGGCTGCTCGGCGGACGACCACTGCCGCTCGGTGGCCCTCTCCTTCCAGATCGTCACGATCGCCGGAGAGCACACCCACCTGAACGCCGTGAACCGCAGCGACGCCGCCAACAAGGAGTGCACGGGCTGTCAGACCCTCGCCGGGGCCTACCAGTTCGTGGTCTCCACACCGACCGCGCTGCGCTTCGACAAGGCCACCCAGGACAAGCTCGCCGACATCCACCACCGGCTCGACGCGCTGACCCGCTCCACCCTGCCGGCCGACCAGCTGCGCTCGCAGGCCGACGGGCTCGCCGCCGAGGTCACCGCGGTCCTGCACGACGCGGTGGCGAACGCCCCGAAGGGCGACCCGCAGAAGGACGTCACCCTCCACCGCCACCTGGACGGCTGGCCGGGCCGCTGATCCGTCCGCGCACACCGGCCGCCGGGCCCGCGACCGCCTCCCGCGGGCCCGGCGGCCTGCCGCATGCCATCACCAGCGGGCCCTGACCACTGCCTTCCATTGACAGGGGACACGACCGGGCCGAGACTCAGGGGAAGTCAGTGAAGGAAAGTTCACCAGACGAACGGCCTACTCTCGGAATCCCGGGCGACGACGCCCGGCCACGGAAGGGAACGACCGATGCGCACCACCGTCGGCATCATCGGAGCCGGACCCGCCGGGCTCCTCCTCGCGCGGCTGCTGCACAACGCGGGCATCGACTCGGTCGTCCTGGAGAGCCGCGATCGCTCCTACGTCGAGCACCGCCAGCGCGCCGGGATCCTGGAGCAGGGCACGGTGGACGTGCTGCGCGCGGCCGGCGCGGGGGAGCGCATGGACCGCGAGGGCCTGCGCCACGACGGCATCGAGCTGCGGTTCGCGAAGCGGCGCCACCGCGTCGACTTCCCCGGCCTCACCGGCGGCCGGTCCGTGATGGTCTACGCCCAGACCGAGGTCTGCAAGGACCTCATCGCCCTCCAGCTCAAGGAGGGCGGCCCACTGCTCTTCGAGGCGGAGGCGCTGGCGGTGGAGGGCGCCGAGGGCGAGCGGCCGCGGATCCGGTTCCGGCACGAAGGCCGCGAGGACGTCCTGGAGTGCGACTACGTGGCCGGCTGCGACGGCTTCTGGGGCGTCGCCCGCCAGGCGTTCCCCGCCGCCCTCTCACAGGTCTTCGAGCGGACGTACCCCTACTCCTGGCTGGGCGTCCTCGCCGACGTCGCCCCCTCCCACGACGAACTGGTCTACGCCCGCCACGACCGGGGCTTCGCCCTGCTCTCCATGCGTTCGCCGTCCGTCTCCCGCCTCTACCTCCAGGTCCCGGCCGGCACGGACGCCGAGGAGTGGACCGACGAGGCGATCTGGGACGAGCTGGAGCGGCGCTTCGAGACCGGCGACGACTGGCGCCTGGAGCGCGGCCCGATCACCCAGAAGTCGGTCACGCCCATGCGCTCCTACGTCCATGAGCCCATGCGGCACGGCCGGCTCCTCCTCGCCGGGGACGCCGCCCACATCGTGCCCCCGACCGGCGCCAAGGGGCTGAACCTGGCGGTCGGCGACGTCGTGACCCTCGCCCGCGCCCTGGTCCACGAGCGGGAGACCGGGTCGCCCGAACTCCTTGAGACCTACTCGGCGACCTGCCTGCGCCGCGTCTGGCAGGCCGAGCGGTTCTCGTACGACATGACGAGCATGCTCCACCCCGGCCCCGGCGACACCCCCTTCGACGCCCGGCTCCAGCTGGCCCGGCTCGGCCGGATCGCCGCCTCCCGGGCCGCCGAGACCGATCTGGCGGAGGCCTACACCGGCTTCCCCCTGGACGCCTGAGGAATGAACCGTTCCTAGAGACTGAGCGGGAGTGAGTCCTGTTGCCAGAACCCATGCTCAGCCGACGCCCCGGACGGTGTTGGGGGCGACCGCGATGACGGGGACGCCGAGTTCGGCCGCCATGGACACGAGCCGGGCCCGCAGCCGGGCCACCGGCATACCGGAGATCAGGTTCCGGAACCGCTTTTTGCGGCCGTGTTGAAGTCGAGGTCCTCGACTTCGATCGCCAGGCCGTGCCGCCCGGCTCAGTGCAGCAGCCGGATCAGGGCATGCCTGACCTGCGCGTCTCGGTGCTGGGCGATGACGCGGTCGGCCCACTGCTCGCTGTCGTGGTCCAGCCCGGCCGCGCACCGCGCCTTCAGATCGCGGGAGGCCAGCGTGCCGAGAAGGTCACCTACCAGGCCGGGCACAAACACGCTCAAGTGCCGTCAACCACCACCTGGCCACGGCCCCAAAAGGAAAGCAAGCGCTTAGAAAGTGCGGTCAGTGTCACACCCCGACACCGGTGACCGATGACATACGTACGGGTAACTTCCCAACCACCCACCCAAACGTCAATGGAGCCGTGATGCCCGAAGCCGTCATCGTCTCGACCGCCCGTTCCCCGATCGGCCGTGCCGTCAAGGGCTCCCTGAAGGACCTGCGCCCCGACGACCTCACCGCCACGATCATCCAGGCCGCCCTCGCCAAGGTCCCCGAGCTGGACCCGAGGGACATCGAGGACCTGATGCTCGGCTGCGGTCTGCCCGGCGGCGAGCAGGGCTACAACCTCGGCCGGATCGTCGCCGTGCAGATGGGCATGGACCACCTGCCCGGCACCACGATCACCCGTTACTGTTCCTCGTCGCTGCAGACCAGCCGCATGGCCCTGCACGCCATCAAGGCCGGCGAGGGCGACGTCTTCATCTCGGCCGGTGTCGAGATGGTCTCCCGCTACGCCAAGGGCAGCTCGGACGGCCTCCCGGACACCATGAACCCGATCTTCGCCGAGGCCCGGGAGCGTACCGCCGCCACCGCCGCGTCGACCGGCTCCACCTGGCACGACCCGCGCGAGGACGGCCTGCTCCCCGACCCGTACATCGCGATGGGCCAGACCGCCGAGAACCTGGCCCGCGTCAAGGGCGTCACCCGTCAGGACATGGACGAGTTCGGCGTCCGCTCCCAGAACCTCGCCGAGGAAGCCATCAAGAACGGCTTCTGGGAGCGCGAGATCACCCCCATCACCCTCCCGGACGGCACGGTCGTCAGCAAGGACGACGGCCCGCGCGCCGGCGTCACCCTGGAGGGCGTCGCGGGCCTGAAGCCGGTCTTCCGCCCCGACGGCATGGTCACCGCCGGCAACTGCTGCCCGCTGAACGACGGCGCCGCCGCGGTCGTCATCATGAGCGACACCAAGGCCCGCGAGCTGGGCCTCACACCGCTCGCCCGCATCGTGTCCACCGGCGTCACCGGCCTCTCCCCCGAGATCATGGGTCTCGGCCCGGTGGAGGCGTCGCAGCAGGCCCTGCGCCGGGCCGGCCTCACCATCGACGACATCGACCTGGTCGAGATCAACGAGGCGTTCGCCGCCCAGGTGATCCCCTCCTACCGCGACCTGGGCATCCCGCTGGAGAAGCTGAACGTGAACGGCGGCGCCATCGCCGTCGGCCACCCCTTCGGCATGACCGGCGCCCGCATCACCGGCACGCTCATCAACTCCCTCCAGTTCCACGACAAGCAGTTCGGTCTGGAGACGATGTGCGTCGGCGGCGGCCAGGGCATGGCGATGGTCATCGAGCGCCTCAGCTGAGCCCCACCGCACGACCCCCCGGTCACCCCTGAGTGACCGTCACGGAACCCACCGTGACACTGCGGCCCGGTGTTCGAGAAAACCCCGAACACCGGGCCGATTTGTGATCCAATCTCCCCCAGGATGTGACGTATCTCCCTCCGGGGAGGTGTCACCGCAGGTCAGAGCCGTTGTCCGACTAAACCCCAGGACCGAAGTCCTGTCCGTTTCGTGACGTTACGCACTGACAGCTTGATAGTCCACCCTTCAAGCTGATGTAGGAAGTCGGGGGGTCGACTTTGAACCGGGAGTACGTCAGTGAGCGCCATGCCGATCGCCTTGCTGCTCACCACGGCCGCCACGGGCGCCGTGGGCGTCGCTGTCCTGCGCACTGTTCTGAAGCTGCGCCGTCAGGTCGCCGAGCTGCACACCCAGCTTGCCCAGAACCAGGCCGCGACCTTGCGCGCGCTCATGCCGGCGGCCCGCAGTCACGCGGACGCCGAGGAGATACGCGCCGCGGTGGCGGAGGCGCTGGCCGAGGAGCGGGAGCGGGAGCTCGCCGAGGCCCGGGCCTTCTGGGCCGCGCAGGAGGCGCGTGACGTCTCCGACGCGCCGTCGCTGCTGGGACTGGCGGACGGTGAGCCGTTCCTGCCCCGGCAGACGGACTTCGTGGGCCTGGAACCGGTCGCCGAGCCGGCGGCGGAGACGGACGAGTTCACCGGGGAGTCCCCCGAACTGGCGGCGGCCCGCCGCCGTCACCCGTCCCACCCGGACTTCGTGCCGGTGCAGTCGCCGATGGTGAACGACCACGAGCGTACGGTCACGACGCTGGAGCAGCTGGCCGAGTCCCGGACCGAACTCTCCGACGTCCGCCCCGGTCCGCTGGGCACGCTGGACGTCTATGTCTTCGCCGACGGCACGACCCTGTGCATGACGCCGGGGCACCGGGAGACGGCGGAACGGCTGGCCGCCGCCCTGAACGCCGGTGAGACGCCCTACCTGTTGGGCGGGTCGGGGATCTCCGGCGCCTACACGCTGACGTTCGCGTGCGGCGAGGAGAACGTGTACATCCTGGCCGACCGGGTCATCGCGTCGCTCTGAGGTGCTTCGTCGGGTGCGGGTGCGTGGGGCTTCTCGCGCAGTTCCCCGCGCCCCTACAAGCAGAAGAAGGGGCGCGGGGAACTGCGCGAACGGCCCACCCGCACCCGCACCCGGCAACGCACGGCGGCCTCACACCCCCGCCCTCTTCTGCGCCTCCTCCACCAACCGCACCGCATCCCCCACCTCGGCCTCGTTCTTCAGCACGACCGCCAGGTCGTTCCCGGCCACGGTGATCTGGTCGGCCACCGCGAACATCCCCGCGTCCGGCATCTCCCGGCTCGCGGCGCCCGGTTCCTCCACCGCCTGTGCCCACCGGGCCAACTCCCTCGCCAGCCCCAGCGCCTCCGCGGCGGCCCCCCTCTGCAGCCGGCTCTGCGGTGCCGCCCTCAGCTTGTCGGCGAAATGCTCCACTGCACGGATAAGAGGCGTCGTATCAACCACGCCGCGAGCGTAACGCCTCCCGTCGGCTCTCCCGGCAGGACCCGGCTGTCCTGTCATGACTGTTGCCAACACGCCAACACTCAGGCACGGTGACGTGAAGGACCGGCTACAACCCCCTTTGCGCACCGGAGGCGCCGATGTCCCAAGTCTTCTCCGAGGAGACCCATCGCAACATGCTCGCCCGCATCCCCCACTGCACCGGTCGTGAAGTGTCCGACTGGCTGCGTACCGTCGACGAAGGCCCGGCGCTCTTCCGCTTCGAGGAAAAGGTCAGCTGGCTCCGCCACGAGCACAACCTCGCGTACGGCCACGCGAAGGCGTTGATCCACGAGTACGACCTGAGGAGGGCCGCGCGCAAACTTCTCTAGGCGCGCACGCACACAGACGGCTCAGACGGCGAAGGGCCCCGGGGCGGTGCCCCGGGGCCCTTCTCGGCTCACGTGCGAGAGCCTGCCGTCGCGCTAGTCGTTGCTGCTGAAGATCGCCACCAGGCGCAGCATCTCGACGTAGATCCACACCAGTGTCATGGTGAGGCCGAACGCGGCCAGCCACGCCTCGTTCTTCGGGGCGCCGTAGGCGATGCCGTCCTCGATCTGCTTGAAGTCGAGGGTCAGGAAGAACGCGCCGAGCAGGATCGCGATGATGCCGACGATCGCGCCGAGCGGGCCGAAGCTGCGCAGGCCGCCGTTGTCGGCGACGCCGAACGCGACCAGCAGCAGGTTGACCGCCATGACCAGCACGAAGGCGATGGCGATGGACATGCCGATGCGGGCGTAGCGGGCGGTGACGCGGATCCAGCCGGCCCGGTAGACCAGCAGGGTCGCTGCCGAGACCGCCATGGTGCCGAGCACCGCCTGGAACGGGGCGCCGCTCCACTGGCTGTTGTACATCTCGCTGATGACGCCGAGGAAGACGCCCTCGAAGGCGGCGTACCCGAGGATCAGCGCGGGGACCGGGGTGCGCTTGAAGCTCTGGATCAGGGCCAGGACCATCGCGACGATCGCGGAGCCGAAGGCCAGGCCGAAGCTGGTGCTGGAGACCGGCAGCAGGGCCCAGGCGAGGACCGCGCCGACGGCGACCGTGCCGAGCGTCATCGCGGAGCGCGTGATGACGTCGTCCATGGTCATCCGGCCGGTGGTGGCCGGGGCCTGCGGCGGGGCGCCCTGCTGGAGGTCCTGCTGGGCGTAGGGGTTGTTCGCGTACGGGTTCTGCGCGTACGGGTTGCCCTGTGCGTACCCGGCCTGCGGCGCGGTGTTGAAGCCCGCGTAGCCGTTGTCGCGGCTGAACCCCCGTCGCGAGAAGACCGGGTTGCTGCTCCTCATTTCACTCCTCCATGGCCACCGTGCGGGGCCTTGGCGTCAAGAGTAATGGATTGGCAAAAGACTGATCCTACTACCTGCGGAGGATCTTTCCCTCACCGTGCTGCGCAACACGCTACGCGGAGCCCTGATTCCCGGCCATGGAGGGGTGCGTCGTCGTCTGCGGGCCGGTGTGGGCCGATTGCGCCGTTCCCCGCGCCCCTATGGGGCGCGCTGCCCAGACGTGTCCAGCGGCACCCTGCCAACGCCTAGTCGGTGGTACGGGCCCTCGACCTCGCCTCCTCGGCAGCCGAGTCGGGTGGGAGTGCGGGCGGCTCCACGTGCTGGCGCCGGCGCCGCTTGAGCAGCGCCCACGGTCCCCGCGGCCCCGTCGGCATCGCCGCCGTGACCTCCGTGCCGGCCTCGGCCGCCGCCTCCGCCGCGGCCCGGGCGACCGGCAGGAAGCCCTCGCGGCGGGTGATGTCGGGGCGTTCCTCCTCCGCCGGCCAGAGGCCGAGGGCGGCGCAGACCGTCGGCAGCACCGCCATCGCCGCGGTGGCGTAGCCCTCCGCCGAAGGGTGGTAGTTGTCGGGGCCGAACAGCTCGCGGGGGTTGGCCGCGAACTCGGGCCCCAGCAGGTCGCCCAGCGACACCGTGCGGCCGCCCTGTTCCACCGCGCCGATCGTCTGGGCCGCCGCCAGCTGCCGGGACGCCCGCCGGGCCAGCCAGCGCAGCGGCTGCCGTACCGGCTCGATCGTGCCCAGGTCGGGACAGGTGCCCACCACCACCTCCGCCCCCGCGGTGCGCAGCCGGCGGACGGCCGAGGAGAGGTGGCGGACCGAGCGGGTCGGCGGCATGCGGTGCGTCACGTCGTTCGCGCCGACCATGATCACGCACACGTCGGGGACCGGCGAGGCCGTGCCCAGGACCAGGGCCACCTGGCGGTCCAGGTCGTCGGACTGGGCGCCGGGCAGCGCCACGTTGCTGAGCTCGACCGGGCGTTCGGCCACCGCCGCGAGGCCCGACGCCAGCAGGGCGCCCGGCGTCTGGGCGGCCCGGTGCACGCCCTGCCCGGCCGCCGTGGAGTCGCCGAGCATCGTCAGCCGGATGGGCGGCTCACCCAAGGCGCCGTACCCGTCGCCGTAACGGCCGTCCGCGGTCGGCACCCGGCCGCCGCTGTTGCCGTTGTGCACCGCCGTCCTGGCCATCCGCACCTCGGCCAGCACCAGGCCCACCGCGGCCGCGCCCACCAGCCCGACCCCGCCGCCGCCGTACGCCGCCCCGGCCGCGATCCGCCGGGCCACCCGCGCCCTCGACATGTTCGTCATGCGTCGCCGCCACCTCCTCGTTGCCGCTCATCCACTCCTTGCCCCGTACAGCCCGTGCGCCAATCTCAACGGGGAGTGAACCTCCGAAGCGCACTCAGGCCCGTCCGGCGGATCCTGCCGCGGCCGAGGGGCCGTCGCTCCGCGTCGCCCGCCGCGGCAGCGGCCGATGCCCATGTCTCCTCCGCCCGGCCACTGCACGCTCCCCACGCTCGAACGGGCTTGCGCGGCCGGTGCCCCCATCACCCCTTTCACCTGCGCCGATGAGTGCCGTTACGTTCCTGCGGCCTGATCCGGCGGACAGGCCCTAGGCTGGCTGGCACCACTAGGACCACATCTTTTGAAAGCGACCGGAGACAACGGTGCGATTCCACGACTCGATGATCAGCCTCGTCGGCAACACCCCGCTGGTGAGACTCAACAGCGTCACCCAGGGCATCCAGGCCACCGTGCTCGCCAAGGTCGAGTACTTCAACCCGGGCGGTTCCGTGAAGGACCGCATCGCGCTGCGGATGATCGAGGCCGCCGAGAAGAGCGGGGAGCTCGTACCGGGCGGGACCATCGTGGAGCCGACCAGCGGGAACACCGGGGTGGGGCTGGCGATCGTGGCCCAGCAGAAGGGGTACAAGTGCATCTTCGTGTGCCCCGACAAGGTGAGCACCGACAAGATCAACGTGCTGCGGGCGTACGGTGCCGAGGTCGTCGTCTGCCCGACCGCCGTCGACCCGGAGCACCCGGACTCGTACTACAACGTCTCCGACCGGCTGGTCCGCGAGACGCCCGGCGCCTGGAAGCCGGACCAGTACTCCAACCCCAACAACCCTCTTTCGCACTATCACTCGACCGGCCCCGAGCTGTGGGAGCAGACGGAGGGGAAGATCACCCATTTCGTGGCGGGCGTCGGGACCGGCGGGACCATCTCCGGCACCGGCCGCTACCTGAAGGACGCCAGTGAGGGCCGGGTCCAGGTCGTCGGCGCCGATCCCGAGGGGTCCGTGTACTCCGGCGGCTCCGGGCGGCCGTACCTCGTCGAGGGCGTCGGCGAGGACTTCTGGCCGACCGCCTATGACCGGACCGTCGCCGACGAGATCGTCGCCGTCTCGGACAAGGACTCCTTCCAGATGACCCGGCGCCTCGCCAAGGAGGAGGGCCTCCTGGTCGGCGGCTCCTGCGGGATGGCGGTCGTGGCCGCGCTGCGGGTGGCCGAGCGGCTCGGCCCGGACGACGTGGTCGTCGTACTCCTCCCGGACAGCGGCCGCGGCTACCTCAGCAAGATCTTCAACGACGAGTGGATGGCCGACTACGGCTTCCTGGAGGACGAGGGCCCCAGCGCCCGCGTCGGCGACGTGCTCAGCGACAAGGCGGGCGGCGCCATCCCCTCCCTCGTCCACATGCACCCCGAGGAGACCGTCGGTCAGGCCATCGAGGTGCTGCGCGAGTACGGCGTCTCGCAGATGCCCGTCGTCAAGCCGGGCGCCGGTCACCCGGACGTGATGGCCGCCGAGGTCGTCGGCTCGGTCGTCGAACGGGAGCTGCTCGACGCGCTGTTCAGCAAGCGGGCCTCCCTGGAGGACCCGCTGGAGAAGCACATGTGCGCCCCGCTGCCCCAGGTCGGCTCCGGCGAGCCGGTCGCGGACCTGATGTCGGTGCTGGGCGCGGCCGACGCGGCGATCGTCCTCGTCGAGGGCAAGCCCACCGGTGTGATCAGCCGGCAGGACCTGCTGGCGTTTCTCGCCAAGGGCGGAAAGCAGTGACGAACGTCCGGTGAACGGACCGTGATGCGGCGGAACTTGTTGTTCCCTGTCCGAGTGACGGACTTCGCGGAAGTGGTACGAGCGTGTCACGTGCGCGCAGCACACGCTTAACACGGGTCCGGCAGATTAGTGGATGTCGGCAGGGCGGGAGCGGCTCCCCGCCTCGGCCGGCACCGAACGTCCAAGGACCTCCGGAGCGGCTCCCGGACCTCCATGGACGCCTGGACGTGAGACCTGGCCCTGACCCGGTCCATGTCCCTCGCGGGGACCGCCGTCGTCCCGCCCCCCTTCTAGGGGGTGCGGCGGTCCCCGCGCATTACTTTTCCCGGCTCACACCGTCGTCGCTCTCCAACTCCCCAGCAGCGTCAGCCGCTCCGCCGTCTCCGAGCCCGGCTCCGGCGTGTACGCCACGATCGTCTGGTCCGGGTCCGTCGGGACCGTGAGGGTCTCGTAGGGGAGGGTGAGCAGGCCCGCCACCGGGTGCTGGATGCGCTTGGTGCCGTACGCGCACTCCCTGACCTCGTGGTCCGCCCACAGCCGGCGGAACTCCTCGCTCTTCAGGGAGAGTTCACCGACCAGCGCGGCCATGCGGGGGTCGTCGGGGTGGCGGCCCGCGTCGATACGCAGGTTGGCGACGGTCTGGGCGGCGACGGCGGCCCAGTCGGGGTAGAACCCCCTGGCCGCCGGTTCGAGGAAGACCTGGCGGGGGATGTTCCGCTCGGCCGGGGCCAGCGCGCTGAACCCGTTCACCGCGTCGCCGAGCGCGTTCCAGGCCAGGATGTCCATCCTGCGGCCCAGCACGAACGCGGGCGTCCGCTCCATGCCGTCCAGCAGCAGCTGTACGCCGGGGCGGATGCGGGGCCGGGCCGGCCGCCCGGTGCCCTTGCGCTGCGGGCGGGCCACCGTCAGCAGGTAGGCGTGCTCGGTCTCGTCCAGGCGCAGGACCCGGGCGATGGCGTCCAGGACCGCGTCCGAGACTCCCCCGGACTTCGTCCGGGAGGGACCCCCAGGACCTCTGCCCTGTTCGAGGCGGATGTAGTAGTCGACGCTCACTCCCGCCAGCTGCGCCACCTCCTCGCGGCGCAGGCCCGGCACGCGGCGCCGCCCGTGCGAGGGCAGCCCCACCTCCTCGGGCTGGATGCGGGCGCGGCGCGAGCGCAGGAAGTCTCCGAGTTCCCCGTCCATGGGTTCGATCGTAGGGGAGCGGCGCCCCGCCAACCTGGTTCTGCCAGACCCAGGAAAAGCTCAGCCCTGGGTAGGCCGCCCGGACCCGGCGAGTGTGGAGACACGCCACCGGGGCCGTCCCGGCGGCACTGACCAGGGAGTACCTCATGTCGTACGACAACCTGTCCGGCCGTACCGCCGTCGTCACCGGCGCCGCCAGCGGGATCGGGGCGGCCGTCGCCCTGCGGCTCGCCGAGTCGGGGGCCCGGGTGGCGCTGCTCGCCCGGCGCGCGGACCGGCTGGAGACGGTCGTGGCGAAGATCCGGGCGAACGGCGGGGAGGCCCTCGCGGTGGTCGCCGACGTCACCGACGACGCCTCCGTGCAGGCGGCGGCCGACGCCGTGCACGCGGCCTACGGGAGCGTCGACCTCGTCGTCAACAACGCCGGCGTCATGCTGCCCAACCCCGTCGACGACGGCCGTATCGACGAGTGGCAGCGCATGCTCGACACCAATGTCACCGGTGTGCTGCGGGTGCTGCGGGCCTTCACCGGGGACCTGGTGGCGGCCGCGGCCGCGGGGCGTACCGCCGACCTCGTCAACGTGTCGTCCATCGGCGCCCACGTCGTCTTCCCCACCTTCGCGGTGTACGGCGCCACCAAGGCCGCCGTCACCTTCCTCTCGCAGTCCCTGCGCGCCGAGTTCGGGCCGCGTGACGTGCGGGTCACCAATGTCGAGCCGGGCCTGACGGACACCGAACTCGGTACCCACATCGAGGGCGAGGAGCTGCGCGAGCAGGTGGCGGGCATGTTCGACGGGATGGGCGCACTGGCTGCCGAGGACCTCGCGGACCTGGTCGGCTACGTGGTGAGTCGCCCCCGGCACGTCAACCTGCGGCAGGTCGTGGTCCAGCCGACCCGCCAGGTGTGACCCGGCCCGCCTCAGGCCCCGCCTCCGGCCCCGTCTCGGGCCCCGGGTCAGTCCTCGTGGCCGCGGCCGCTCCGTTGGAACAGGCCGGGGTTGAGGCGGACGGCCTGGGTGACGTTGACGCCGACGATGCCGATCCAGGTGACGACCACGCCCGTCATGCCGCCGAACGCGCCGCTGATCGCGGAGAGCGGGATCGCCAGCACCAGCGAGACGATCCCGAAGCCGAAGCGCTCGCCCCAGGAGTCGGTGCCGCCCCTGGGGCCGCGCGCCCCCCGGGCCACCTGCATCTGCTGCTCGGCGAGGCTCCTGCGCAGCCGGCGCTCGACCGCGCCGTCGATGCGCTGGTCGATCTTCTCCAGGAAGGAGTCGGCCAGTTCCGACTCGTACTCGGGCCCCAGCTCCCTGCGGGCATGCAGGGTGGCGTCGAGTTCCTTCTTCAGGTCGGTGTCACGCGCGTCCGTCATGGTGCCCACGGTAGGGATCCGGGGCACCCGCCGCACTGGGGAAATCCCCCGCATCCGGCCGGGGGTCCGCCCTCAGGGCAGCAGCGACACCAGCCCGCTGCCGGCGTCGAACCGGGCCGCCACCACCGAGGCCCCCGCGAACCCGGAGTCCGCGCGGATCGCGTCCCGCGCCCACACCGTCTGGGCCCGCATGGTGTGTTCGGCCCAGTCGCCGGGCAGCGCCCTGGTGCGCAGGGCGGCCGGCGCGATCTGGTCGGCGAGGAGCTCCAGGTGACCGGGGACGGGCGCGCCGGTGCGCAGCCGGTCGAGGGTGGCGGTGACGGCCCCGCAGCCCTCGTGACCGAGCACCACGACCAGGGGGACGCGCAGTTCCTGCACGCCGTACTGGAGGGAACCGAGCACCGCCTCGTCCAGCACCTGCCCCGCCGTCCTCATGCTCAGCAGGTCGCCGAGGCTCTGGTCGAAGACCAGTTCCGGGGCGGCCGCGGAGTCCACGCAGCCGAGCACCGCCGCGAGCGGGTGCGGTGCGGCGGCCCGGCGCCGGCGGGAGCGGCCGGTGGCGTACCGCCGGTTGCCCTGGAGCAGTTCGTCGAGGGCCGCGCTCGCCGAGGCGGGGACGACGGCCGCCGACGCGAGGGCGACGGCCGGCGCGCCGACGGCGGTGGCCGTCGGAAGGGCCGTGGGGTTCGGGACCATGACGCTTCCTCAGGTGCTGGCGCTGATGGTTCTCATCACTCTACGCGGCGGCAACGTCACACTCGGTATTGGTTTAACGGCTCTTGGTCGGATCATCGCCCGCGCGATACCGATACGGCCGCCCGTTTCCGGCCCGTGCTCAGGCCAGCCCGTGCTGCTTCGCGTAGGCGGCCGCCACGTCCTCCGGGTCCTTCTTGTCGTTGTCGACCTGGCTGTTGAGCTGGGTGAGCTGCTCCGTGGTGAGGACGTTGCCCAGCCGGGCGAGGGCCTTGCGGACCGTGTCGTCGGCCTTGCGGTCGGCGATCAGCGGGACGATGTGCTGGCTGGGGATCAGGTTCTTCGGGTCGGCCAGCACCACCCAGCCGTTGGCCGCGATGTCGGTGTCGGTGGTGAACAGGTTCGCCACGTCCACATCACCCTTCTTCAACGCGCCCTTGACCAGCGGCCCGTCCGAGTCCAGCGACTTGAACTCCTTGAACTCGACGCCGTACACCTCCTGCAGGCCGATCGCGCCCACCCGGCGCTTCTTCACCTCGGGCGCGGCGCCGATGACCAGCTTGCCGTTCTGCTTGGCCAGGTCGGCGAGGGAGGTCAGGCCGTACTTCCGGGCGGTCGCCCGGGTGACGACGAAGCAGTCGGAGTCGGCCGCCTGCCCGTACGGCAGCACCTGGAGCCCGGCCGGCAGCGCCAGGGTGAGGGCGTTCTGCATGGTGCCCGGCTCGGCGGAGGCGTCCTTCGGGGCCAGGTAGTTGAGGAGGGCGCCCTGGTACTCGGGCAGCAGGTCGATGTCGCCCGCCTTGAGCGCGGGGATCACGATCTCCCGGGTGCCGAGGTTGGGGCGGACCTTCACCTTCACGCCGGCCTTCTGGAGCACGGCCGCGTAGAGGTATCCGAGCACCTGGTTCTCGGTGAAGTTGGCGGTGCCGATGGTGATCCCGCCCTTGCTGGAGCCGCCGCCGGCGGTCGAGCCGCTGCTCTCGTTCAGCGAGGTGATGCCGCTGGAGCAGGCGGCGAGGGCGGGGACGGATCCGGCGGCGAGCAGGCCACCGAGGAGGGTACGACGGTTCATCTTCGGATTCCCTAGGCGGTGCGGTGGCGGAAGAGGAAACGCTGGAGGGTGCTCAGGAGCAGGTCGAGGACGACGGCCACGAGGGCGACCAGCACCGCGCCGCCGAGCACCTGGACGAGGTCGCGCTGGGCGAGTCCGTCGAAGACGTAGCGGCCGAGGCCGCCGAAGGAGACGTACGCGGCGATGGTGGCGGTGGCCACGACCTGGATGAGCGCGAGGCGCAGGCCCGTCATGATCAGGGGAAGCGCGAGCGGCAACTCGACCTGGAAGAGGACCTGGTGGCCGCGCATGCCCTGGCCGCGGGCGGCATCCTTCACGTCCGGGTCGACGGCCGACATCCCGGCGTAGGTGTTGGTGACGATCGCCGGGACCGCGAGGGCCACCAGCGCCACGTACACCGGCAGCATCGAGAGGCCGCCCGCGAGGAAGACCAGCACCACCAGTCCGACGGTCGGCAGGGCACGGCCGAAGGAGGCCAGGTTGATGGCGACGAACGCGCCCTTGCCGGTGTGGCCGATCAGCAGGCCGAGGGGGAGGCCGATCGCGGCCGCGATGAGGGTCGCGAGGAGCGAGTACTGGAGGTGCTCGGCGAGGCGGTGGGCGATGCCGTCCTGCCCGGCCCACTGGGAGCCGCTGGTCAGCCAGGTGCCGAGGTTCTTGAAGAGTTCGAACATGTCAGGCTCGCCTCCGCCGCCACGGGGTCAGTACGTACTGGAGCGCCACCAGCAGGGCGTCCGCGACCACCGCGAGCAGGATCGTGAGGACCACGCCCACGATCACCGGGGTCGGGAAGTCGCGCTGGAAGCCGTCGGTGAAGAGCTGGCCGAGACCGCCGTCGCCGATGTAGGTGGCGACGCTCACCAGCGAGATGGACATGACCGTGGCGATCCGGACACCGGCCATGATCACCGGGAGGGCCAGCGGGAGTTCGACGGTGAGGAGCGTGCGCAGTGGGCGGGTGCCCATCGCCTTCGCCGCCTCCTTGGTCTTCGCGGGGACCGAGTCCAGGCCCTCGACCGTGTTCCTGAGCAGCACGACCAGCGTGTAGACGGTCAGGCCGATGACGGTCGTGGTCCGGGTCAGGCCGCTGATGGGGAGCAGCAGCACGAAGATCGCGATCGAGGGGATCGTGAAGAGCACGTTGGACAGGCCGAGCAGGAAGCCGCGCAGCGGACGGACCCGGTGGGCGACCACCGCGAGCGGCAGCGAGATCAGCAGGCCGAAGAAGACGGCGGTCATCGCGGCCTGGAGGTGGGAGAGGGTGAGGCTGGTGAGGTCGTCGGTGTGGTCGCCGATCCACGACCAGTCGATGGTCATGCCGCCACCACCCGGGCCGCGCTGTGCGCCTGGCCGGCGTGCACGTGGATGTCGTCGCGGGACGAGACACCGGTGAGGACCCCTTGGGCGTCCACCCGGGCGACGAGTCCGGTCGGGGAGGCGATGGACTCGTTGAGGGCGGCGAGCAGGGAGTCGCCGTCCGCCAGCGGCCGTACGGGGAGTTCGGCGTCCTTCGAGGCCCAGTGCAGGGGCTTGCCCGCCGGGTCCAGGGCGAGGGTCCAGTCGCCGCCCCGGGGCGCCGGGCCCTGCGGGACGTCGGCGAGGGTCTGCAGGGACAGCAGCTTCAGTCCCCGTTCCGCGCCGAGGAAGTCGGCCACGAAGTCGTCCGCGGGCCGGGCCAGCAGTTCGGCGGGCGGGGCGCACTGGACCAGGTGGCCGCCGGTGCGGAAGATCGCGATCCGGTCGCCGAGCCGGACCGCCTCGTCGACGTCGTGGGTGACGAAGACGATGGTCTTGCTCAGCTCCTTCTGGAGCCGGAGCAGTTCGTCCTGGAGCTGGGTGCGGACCACCGGGTCGACCGCGCCGAACGGCTCGTCCATCAGCAGCACCGGTGGGTCGGCGGCCAGCGCGCGGGCCACACCGACGCGCTGCTGCTGGCCGCCGGAGAGCTGGTGCGGGTAGCGCTTGCCGGCGTCGGCGGCGAGGCCGACGGTCTCCAGGAGCTCGGCGGCGCGGGCGCGGGCCTTCTTCCGGTTCCAGCCGAGCAGCAGCGGGACGGTGGCGATGTTGTCCAGCACCGTGCGGTGCGGGAAGAGGCCGGCCTGCTGGATGACGTACCCGATGGACCGGCGCAGCTCGGCGGCGTCCTGCTGGGTGACGTCCTTGCCGTTCACCTTGATCGTGCCGGAGGTCGGCTCGACCATCCGGTTGATCATCCGCAGGGTGGTGGTCTTGCCGCAACCGGAGGAGCCGACCAGGACGGTGACCCCGCCCTCCGGCATCTCCAGGGAGAGATCATGGACTGCTGTCGTGCCGTTGGGGAAGCGCTTGTGGACCGCGTCGAACTGGATCATGAGATGTCCCTTGCCCGGCTGTATAACGTCATGCAGAGTTCTCGGTATGTGAATAGCTTGTCAACGGTCTGACGTTAATCCGAGGTAACGGATGACCGAGAGGCAAGATCGAGTGTCCGGATTGAGGGGAGTTTGGGCGTGATGTCGTCTCACACTGTGGACGCTCCCGGAATGGCGCATTCCGGCCTGGTGGTCCTCGACGGCATCGGCATGGGCGTCGAGGACGTCGTACGCCTCGCCGACGGCACCGCCCGCCCGGTCCCGGGCACCGAGGCGATGCGGCGCGTGGAGGAGTCCTGGAGCGCCGCCCGGCAGATCGCCGCGACCGGCCGCGTCTACGGCCGTTCCACCGGCGTCGGCGCCAACCGGAACGAGGACGTGCCCACCGAGGCCGCCGCCGGCCACGGACTGCGGCTGCTGCGCAGCCACGCCGGGGCGATCGGCGAGGAGCTGCCCGCCCGGCAGGTGCGCGCGATGCTCGCGGTGCGGGCCAACCAGCTGCTGGCGGGCGGCGCGGGCCTCAGGCCCAGTGTCGTGACGGCCCTGTGCGAGGCACTGGAGTCGGGCGCGTACCCGGTCGTCAACGAGTTCGGCTCGGTCGGCACCGGGGACATCGCGGCGCTGGCGCAGATGGGCCTGGCGCTGGCGGGGGAGCACCCCTGGCGGGGCTCCGGCGCGCCGGCATCCCAGCCACTGGACAACAACGACGCGCTCGCCCTGATCAGCAGCAACGCCCTCACCCTCGGCCAGTCCGCGCTCGCCCTGCACGAGCTGCGCGGGCTGATCGAGGCCACCCAGGTGGTGGCCGCCCTGTCACTGCTCGCCGTCGACGGTTCCCACGAGGCGTTCGCGGCGCCCGTGCACGCGGCCCGTCCGCACCGGGGCAGTGTCGAGGCCGCCCGGCGGATGCGGGAGCTGATCGGCGCCGCCGACCGGCCGACCCCGCCGCTCGGCCGGATCCAGGACCCGTACGGCTTCCGCTGCGTGCCCCAGATCCACGGCCCGGCCCAGGACGCGGCCGATGCCCTGGAGGGCGTACTGGCGATCGAGATCAACGCGGCCGCCGAGAACCCCCTCATCTCCCCCGAGGACCTCGCCGCCTACCACCACGGCGGCTTCTACCAGGCCCAACTCGCCCTCGCCCTGGACCACTTCCGGCTCGCCGTCACCCAGGTCGCGCGCCTGTCCACGTCCCGCCTGTCCACCCTCAACGAGCCCGCCTACACCCGGCTGCGCCCCTTCCTCGCCGACCACGAACCCGCCTCCTCCGGCGTGATGATCCTGGAGTACGCCGCCGGCGCCGCCCTCGGCGACCTGCGCGCCTTCTCCGCGCCCGCCTCCCTCGGGCACGCTGTACTCTCCCGAGGCGTCGAGGAACAGGCCAGTTTCGCCTCGCTCGCCGCCCGTCAAACGCTGCGCGCCTGCCGTGCGTACCGTCTGGTGGTCGGCTGCGAACTCGTCGCCGCCGTACGGGCGCTGCGCCAGCGCGAGCTGCGTCCCGACCCCGGGCTCGGGGCGGGGCGGGCGCTGGAGCTCGCCGAGGCGGTGCTGGAGGGGGACCCGGCCGACCGGCCGCTCACGGACGACGTCACCGCGGCGGCCGGACTGCTCGACCGGTTCACGGACATCTGGAGGGGGAGCACGTCATGAACGTGACCGACAGCCCTGCGACTCGGTTGCAGGCGCTCTTCGAGGGGCACCGGCTCACGCCGACCCAGCGGCGCATCGCGCACAGCATGGTGCGGCGCGCCGCCGACGTGCCCTTCCTGTCCAGCGTGGAGCTGGCCGAACTGGCCGGGGTCAGCCAGCCCTCCGTCACCCGCTTCGCGGTCGCCCTGGGCTTCGACGGCTATCCGGCGCTGCGCAAGCACCTGCGCGAGGTCGTGCCCCCCGAACAGGCGGCCGGCAACGGGACGTACAACGAGTACCAGCAGGCCGTCGAGGCCGAGATCGAGAACCTCCGGCACCTCGCCGAGGTGCTCGCCGACCCGCGCCCGGTGCAGCAGGCGGGGCGGCTGCTGGCCGCGTCCCGGCCGCTGCCGGTGCTCGGCCTGCGCGCCGCCGCCTCCCAGGCCTACGGCTTCGCCTACTTCGCCGCCAAGGTGCACCCGGACGTGCGGCTGCTCAACGAGGGCGGCACGATGATCCACGACCGCATCGACGCGGCCGTCCTCGCCGGTGCCACGGCACTGCTGTGCTTCGCGCTGCCCCGGCATCCGCGCGAGGTCGTGGACACCCTGGGCTATGCCAAGGAGGCCGGGCTCACCGTCGTGACCGTCGCCGACTCCGCCTTCGCGCCTGTCGCCAAGGTCTCCGACCTGCTGCTGCCGGCCGCCGTCGGCACCGGGCTCGCCTTCGACACGGCCTGTGCGCCGATGCTGCTCGGCCGCGTGCTCCTGGAGGCGATGTGCGACGACCTGCCGGACGCACAGGCCCGCCTGGAGGAGTTCGACACGCGGGCGGCGGCGCGCGGTCTCTTCGTCGAGTAGGCGGCTTTAAGACTCGTCTCACGTTCGCTGGTTAGCGTCCCGCCATACGGACTGGGCCGAGACCGGCGAGGAGGCTGCGGACATGGCGCGCGCGGGACGAGGGACACGCGGAGGACAGGGCCTGGCCCGGGTGGCCGTGGTCGTACGGGCCGGGGCCGCGCCGCTGTGGTGGTCCGGGGTGGTCGCGGCGGGCGTCGGCGTGCTGCCCTCCGGGATCACCGGGCGGCGCATCGGGGTCATGGCCGGGGCCGCGCTGTTCATCATCGCCGCCGCCGTCGTGGCGCTCGTCCGGCGCAAGCGGTACACCGCGCTGGTGCACGGCGCCGCCCGGGCCGGCAAGCACGACGTGCTCCAGGACCGGGCGGTGACCGTGCGGAACTGGCGCCGGGGACACCGCTGGTGGTTGCTGCTCGCCTTCGCCGGCGCGCTCGGCAGCGCCTTCGCGATGCCCGCGGCGGGCGGCATGCTGCTCGCCGGGACCGGCACCGGGCTGCGCCTGAAGGCGGCCTGGCTGGGCCGCCGGGAGAGGGCCGGCGAACAGCTGGTGTGGCTGCGCGTCGACTGGCTCGACGAGCGCGGCGGCCGCCCGGCCGGCAAGGCCGTCAAGGCCTACCGCGGTACCGGCATCGCGGCGGGCGACGCGGCCCCGGGCGGGGCCCGCCGCCGCACCGCGGCGCTGGTGTGAGGCCGGTCAGACCTCCAGGTCCTCCTCGACCTTCTTCAGCTGGTGCCGGGCCATCGCCAGGTTGGCGCGGGACTGGTCGAGCACCAGGTAGAGGAAGAGGCCGTTGCCGCCCCGGCCCTTGAGCAGCCGGATCAGGTGGTACTGGTTGGAGAGCGTGATCAGGATGTCCTCGATCTCGCCCTTGAGGCCGAGGTGCTCCATGGTGCGCATCTTGGCGCGGATCACGTCGGTGTTGCCGGCCGCGGCCACGTTCAGGTCGAAGGTCTTGCTGCCGCCCATCGTGCCCAGCGCCATCCCGCTGGTGTAGTCGACGAGCGCGACGCCCGTCGCGCCCTCGATGGAGGTGAGGCACTCTTTCAGGGCGGTTTCGGTGTTGGCCATGACTTTCTGGTTCCTTTCAACTGTTCAACTGTCGGTTGCGGTGCGCGCGTCGGTGGTGGTGCTGGTGCGTGGCGTGCGCGTGGTTCTGGTCCGTGTGGCCGCGCTGCGGGCCGGGCGCAGGGCCTTGGCGGCGGCCTCGGCGGTGTCGACCAGCTCACCGATCCGGGCGGCGGCCCGGCGGCCCTCCAGGTGGAGCCGGCCGACGTTCACCCGGTCCTCGGCGAGCAGGGTGAGCACGGCGCTGTGTCCGGCGGCATAGGTGGCGACATAACCGTCCTCGCCGCGCACCAGCAGCTCCTTGAGTTCGCCCTTGCCGGTGGCGTCGGAGACCCGGACGGCGACGCCGAGCTCGGCCGCGGTGAGCGCGGCGAGCCCCTCGGGATCGACGCCCGGGCAGTCGTGGGCGACGACCAGGCCGTCGACACCGGCCGCGAGGGCACCGGTGAGCTGGGGCATCCGGGTGCGTAACCGGCGCAGTTCGTCGAGGACGGCCTCTCTGTCGGAGCTGCCGGGTTCTGCCGCCATCAGCTGTCTCCTCTCGGCGGGGCGGTGCCGTTCAAAGGGCCTCCAGCGCATCCCTGAGCCTCTTCAGCAGCGCGATGTCGGGGTCGGTGACCGGGGGAAGCGGGGGCGGGACGGGCGTGGTGTTCCTCGGGGCGAGGAGTCCGGCCGCCGACAGCCGCCGTACGTCCACCAGCGTGTGGAAGGCCGGCCTGCCCAGTTCCCGGGCGATCTGCGGGGCCGTGCGGACACCGTCCACCCGGTCCAGGACCGCCCGTTGCCGGGAGGTGACCGGCGGTGGCGCGACGGGGTCGGCGCGGATCAGCGGGGCGCCGTCCGCCGACGGGTCGGGCCAGATGCGGTGCAGCAGCTCGCGGCGGCGCAGGGTCTCGTGCTCCAGGGCGGTGACGGGGACGGCGCGCAACGGGCCGGCGGCGGCCGTGGTGCCGTAGCGGAACCGGCCCGGGGTGCTGCTGGGTGCCAGTGCGAAGTACCCGGCGTCGTACAGGGCGCCCAGGCGGCACATTTCCAGGGCGCCCTTGGGCAGCAGGCCGGCGGCGAGCAGCCGGTGGGTGGCGGCGGGTATGTCGTCGGTCCAGGGCCAGGCCGCCGCGTCGAGCGTGCCGTGGGCCGTGAGGAGCACGTCGAGGCCGGGGGCGAGGGGGCTCTCGGCATGCACCACGCGGCCCTCGGCCAGGTGCAGGGTGCCGTGCTCGCGGACCAGGACACCGGTGGCCCGCTCCTCGGCGAGGCGTATCAGCATCGGTGAGAGCGCGCCGGGCACTCTCTCGTGCAGGGCCGCCCGGTCCCGGACCGGCAGCGGCGGCGGTGTCTCGACCACGGTCATCCCAGCACCAGCCGCTCGGCCATCTCGCCGAGCCGGATCCGGGCGAGGGCGAGGTTGCCGTCCTCGCGGGTCAGCCACAGATGCAGGAACACGGTGGCGTCGAAGGACGTGACCACGAACCGCAGCAGGTGGTAGCTGTCCCGGTTGCTGACGATCAGGTCCTCCACCGGAGGAGTCACCTCGGTGTCGCCCGCCGTGCTGAAGGCCCCGTGCTCGGCGGCCAGCCGGGCCAGCTCGGCAGCCTCCGCCGCGGTGGTCTCGTGGTCACCGCCGGGCGCCTCCCCGACCGTGCCCAGGGCCAGCCCGCTGGTCCAGTCGACCAACGCCGCGCCCCGGGCACCGGGCAGTCGCATCGCTTCCAGTAAGCACTCGTCGATTCCGGGCACCGTGGCTCCCCTCCCGCCGCGTGGCTCTCCGGTTGAGTGACGCAGACACTACGCAACGTGTGTGGGAGGGGGCAGTCGTTTGGCATTTTCCAGTGGAACATGCGTCCGGCAGGCTAGTGTTGGTCAACTGAGCTGCTTTTCACACCAGTTGATCGCTACTTTCCGAGGTGTCTCAACGGCTCCCGGTTGCGCCCAGGGTGGTGAGCGCGTCGGCGTGCGCCCCTCCGGATTCGGCCACGACCTCGGCGACCGTCTGCGGCTCCCGTACGACGGCGAACGCCACGCCCCCCTCGCCGTCCGGTGCGAAGCCGTAAACCCCGGGCCGGGCAAGGGAGTTGTAGGAGTAGTGGGTGCCGAAGTAGTACGCCCCGGTGTCCAGCACCGCCGCGAGGTCGCCCTGCTCCAGCGGCGGCAGGGCGCGCCCCTCGGCGAGCAGGTCGCCCGAGAAGCAGGCCGGCCCTGCCACGTCCTGCACCACCGGCGCGCCCTCCTTGGGCCGCCCCTTCGCGTCGTAGGCGGCGATCCTGAGCGGCCACGCCCCCGGCGCGTACACCGTCCGCGGCGCCACCTGCACCCCCGCGTGCGTCACCGCGATCCGGCGCCCGCCGGAGCTCTTCGCGTACTCCACCCGGGCCACCACCGTGCCGTGCCGGGCCAGCAGCGACCGCCCGAACTCCGTCACCAGCCCGTACCGCCCGTCGAACAGCCCCGGCACGGCCTCCGCCAGCAGCCGCGCGTACTGCGCGAACGTGGGCTCGGTCGCCTCCGAGGCGAAGTTGACCGAAAGCCCGCCCCCGATGTCGAGGGTGTCGACCTGCCGCCGCCCGGCCCGCGCGTTGATCTCCCCGGCCAGCGCGTACGTCTCCGCCACGCCCCGCGCCAGCAGCGACAGCGAGATGCCCTGCGACCCGACGTGCGCGTGCAGCCGCGTCAGCCACGGCCGCTCCGCGAACGCCTGTACGACCCACTCCCGGGCCCCCTCGTCCCGCAGCCCCACCCCGAACTTCGAGGTCGCGGTCGCGGTTGAGGTGGCCCCGATCGTCCCGGCGCCGATCTGCGGGTTCACCCGGATCCCGAGCGGCGAACGGGTGAGGCCGGTGTGCCGGAGCGCGTCGATCCGGGTGAGCTCCTGCGGGTTGTCCGCGTTCACGGCCACGCCCAGCAGCAGTGCCTCGCGCAGCTCCGCCTCGGTCTTCGCGGGGGCGTCGAACACCATCAGCTCCGCCGGCATCCCGGCCGCCCGCGCCAGCGCCAGCTCGCCCGCGCTGGCCACCTCGGCGCCCAGCCCGGCCTCGGCCAGCAGCCGCAGGACCGGGACCAGCGGGTTCGCCTTCACCGCGAAGGCGTGCAGGAGCGCGGTGCCGGGCGCCGCGAGCGCCCCGAACGCCCGGCGCAGCGCCGCGGCCGACGCGCGGATGCCCCGCACATCCAGCAGGCCTACGATCGGCGCGTCCGGCCCCAGCAGTCCCTGCTCCACCGCGGCCCGCACGGCGTCGTCCCGCCGCCCGGCCCGCTCACCGTCGTCCCCGCGTCCGTCCACGACGTCCCCCGACATGTCGTCGTCCACACCCTTAAGGCCCATAAGTCCAGCGAAACATCCGGGATGCGGCCGCGCTGCCGGACCAACGTATTGACTAGTTCTATTCAGCGAGCCAGGATGTGAATAACCGAATAACCGCAGGAACACTTTCGCCGGCCCGTTGATCCCTGAGACGCCAGGAGGCAGACCATGTCAGGACCCCGCCCCGTACGAGCGCCGCGCGGTACGGAACTGAGCGCCCTGGGATGGCAGCAGGAAGCCGCCCTGCGGATGCTGCAGAACAACCTGGACCCCGAGGTCGCCGAGCACCCCGACAAGCTCGTCGTCTACGGCGGCACCGGCAAGGCCGCCCGCGACTGGCGCTCCTTCGACGCCATGGTGCGCACCCTGCGCACCCTCAAGCAGGACGAGACCATGCTGGTCCAGTCCGGCCGCCCGGTCGGTGTGATGCAGACCCACGAGTGGGCCCCGCGCGTCCTCATCGCCAACTCCAACCTCGTCGGCGACTGGGCCAACTGGGAGGAGTTCCGCCGCCTGGAGGCCCTCGGCCTGACCATGTACGGCCAGATGACCGCCGGCTCCTGGATCTACATCGGTACCCAGGGCATCCTCCAGGGCACCTACGAGACCTTCGCCGCCGTCGCCGCCAAGAAGTTCAACGGCACCCTCGCCGGCACCATCACCCTGACGGCCGGCCTCGGCGGCATGGGCGGCGCCCAGCCCCTCGCGGTCACCATGAACGACGGCGTCGCGATCTGCATCGACTGCGACCCGCGCGCCATCGAGCGCCGCATCGAGCACCGCTACCTGGACGTGAAGGCCGACAGCCTGGAGCACGCCCTCCAGCTGGCCACCGAGGCCCGCGACGCCCGCCGCCCGCTCTCCATCGGCCTGCTGGGCAACGCGGCGGAGCTGCTGCCGCGGATGCTCGCCGAGGGCGCCCCGATCGACATCGTCACCGACCAGACCTCCGCGCACGACCCGCTGTCGTACCTGCCGGTCGGCGTCGCCTTCGAGGACATGGCCGACGCCGCCGCCAAGGACCCGGCCGGCTTCACCACCCGGGCCCGCGAGTCCATGGCCCGCCACGTCGAGGCCATGGTCGGCTTCATGGACGCGGGCGCCGAGGTCTTCGACTACGGCAACTCCATCCGCGGCGAGGCACAACTGGCCGGATACGACCGGGCGTTCGCCTTCCCCGGCTTCGTCCCCGCCTACATCCGGCCGCTCTTCTGCGAGGGCAAGGGCCCCTTCCGGTGGGCGGCGCTGTCCGGCGACCCCGCCGACATCGCCAAGACCGACAAGGCGATCCTCGACCTCTTCCCGGAGAACGAGTCCCTCGCCCGCTGGATCAGGATGGCCGGCGAGCGGGTCCAGTTCCAGGGCCTGCCCGCGCGCATCTGCTGGCTCGGCTACGGCGAGCGGGACAAGGCCGGCGAGCGGTTCAACGACATGGTGGCGAGCGGTGAGCTGGCGGCGCCGCTGGCCATCGGGCGCGACCACCTCGACGCCGGCTCCGTCGCGTCCCCCTACCGCGAGACGGAGGCCATGCTGGACGGCTCCGACGCGATCGCCGACTGGCCGCTGCTGAACGCGATGGTCAACGTGGCGTCGGGTGCGTCCTGGGTCTCCATCCACCACGGCGGCGGGGTCGGCATGGGGCGGTCGATCCACGCCGGGCAGGTGACGGTCGCCGACGGCACGAAGCTCGCCGGCGAGAAGATCCGCCGGGTGCTGACGAACGACCCCGGCATGGGTGTCATCCGGCACGTGGACGCGGGCTACGACATCGCGGAGTCGGTCGCCGAGGAGCGCGGGGTTCGGGTGCCGATGCGTGAGGGCGAGCAGGCGTGACGGGCGGCGATTCTCCGGTGGGGGCCGAGCTCTCGCCGCCGGGCGCGGGTGCGGCTGTGCCCACCCGTTCCGCCCTGCGGAACGACTGCCCACAGCCTGTACGGGGTGAGGGGCCGCAGCCTGTGCGGGCCGGAGAACCACACCCTGTGCGGGGCGATGGCCTGCAGCCTGTGCGGGGTGAGGGGCCGCAGCCTGTGCGGGGTGGGGGCTCGCAGTCTGGTGGTGTGTCGGTCGGGAGTGCGGGGTCCTTCCACTCCATGTGGCGTGAGCTGCTTCCCGTCGGTCGGCACCCCGATTCCCGCGGCTATCGGCGGTTCGCCTGGAGCGGGGCCGATGCCGAGTGCCGGGCCTGGTTCAAGGAGCAGGCGGAGGCGCGCGGGCTCGTCCACGAGGTCGACCGGAACGGGAACCAGTGGGCCTGGCTCGGGGACCCGGATGCCGGGGACGCCGTCGTCACCGGGTCGCATCTGGACTCCGTGCCCGACGGTGGTGCCTTCGACGGGCCCCTCGGTGTCGTGTCCTCCTTCGCCGCGCTGGACGAACTCCGGGGGCGCGGGGCGGAGTTCACCCGGCCCCTCGCCATCGTGAACTTCGGTGACGAGGAGGGGGCCCGGTTCGGGCTCGCCTGTGTCGGGTCCCGGCTGACCGCGGGGCACCTGACCGTCGAGCAGGCCCACCGGCTCACCGACGGCGACGGCGTCACGCTGCCGCGGGCGATGGAGGCCGCCGGTTACGACCCCGACGCCATCGGGCCCGACCCCGAGCGGCTCGCCCGCATCGGCGCCTTCGTCGAGCTGCATGTCGAACAGGGCCGTGCGCTGGACCTGTCCGGTGACCGGGTCGGCATCGCCAGTGCCATCTGGCCGCACGGCCGCTGGCGGTTCGACTTCCGGGGCGAGGCCAACCACGCCGGCACGACGCGGCTGGTGGACCGGCGCGACCCCATGCTGTCGTACGCCGAGACCGTGCTCGCCGCCCGCCGTGAGGCCGAACTCGCCGGTGCCGTCGCCACCTTCGGCAAGATCGCCGTCGAGCCGAACGGCGTCAACGCCATCCCCTCCCTGGTGCGCGGCTGGCTCGACTCCCGCGCCGCCGACCAGGCCACCCTCGACACCGTCGTCGGCGGCATCGAGAAGGCGGCCCGGGAGTACGCGCAGGCGCACGGCATCGACCTGGACGTGGTCCGCGAGTCGTTCACCCCGGTCGTCGAGTTCGACCACGCCCTGCGCGACGAGCTGGGCCGCATTCTCGGCCGGGACACCGGTCTCACCGTGCCCGTCCTGGGTACCGGGGCCGGACACGACGCCGGGATCCTCTCCGGGAGCATCCCGACCGCCATGCTGTTCGTGCGCAACCCCACCGGCGTCTCGCACTCCCCGGCCGAGTTCGCGGCCGAGGACGACTGCGTGGCCGGGGTGCGCGCGCTCGCCGACGTACTGGAAGGGCTGGCCTGCGAGTGACGACACGGACGACGTACTGGTTGGAGTACGCCTGGCTGGACACGCACGTCGAGCCGGGCGTCGCCGTGGAGGTGGCCGGCGGCCGGATCACGGCGGTGCGGACCGAGGTGCCCGCGCCGCCGCCCGGGGCCGAGGTCCTGCGCGGCCTCACCCTCCCCGGCCTGGCGAACGCCCACTCGCACGCCTTCCACCGCTCGCTGCGCGGCACCGTCCAGGTCGGCTCCGGGACCTTCTGGACCTGGCGCGAACTCATGTACACCTTCGCGGACCAGCTGACCCCGGAGACCTACCACGCGCTCGCCCGCGCGGTGTACGCCGAGATGGCGCTGGCGGGTGTCTCCTGCGTCGGCGAGTTCCACTACGTCCACCACACTCCCGACGGCACCCCGTACGCCGACCCCAACGCCATGGGCGAGGCGCTGCTCGCGGCGGCCGCCGACGCCGGCATCCGGATCACCCTCCTCGACACCGCTTATCTCTCCGCCGGCTTCGGTGAGCCGCCCAACGCCCACCAGCGGCGCTTCTCCGACGGCAGCGCGGAGGCCTGGGCCGAACGCTGTTCAGTTCTCAAGGAACGGGATCACGCACGGATCGGGGCGGCCATCCACTCCGTACGGGCCGTGCCCGCCGGGCAGTTGGCGACCGTGGCGCGGTGGGCCGAGGAGCGGCGGGCTCCGCTGCATGTGCACCTGTCCGAGCAGACGGCGGAGAACGACGCCTGCCAGGCCGCCCACGGCTGCACGCCCACCCGTCTGCTCGCCGACCACGGCGTCCTCGGCCCGCGCACCACCGGCGTCCACAACACCCACCTCACGGCCGAGGACATCGCCCTGCTCGGCGGCTCCGGCACTGGCACCTGCATGTGCCCGACCACCGAGCGCGACCTGGCCGACGGCATCGGCCCCGCCGTCGCTCTCCAGAGGCAGGGCTCACCGCTCTCCCTCGGCTCCGACAGCCACGCCGTCATCGACCTGCTCGAAGAGGCGCGCGCGATGGAGCTCAACGAGCGGCTGCGCACCCGCACCCGGGGGCACTGGACGGCCGCGGCCCTGCTGCGCGCCGCCTCCGCCGACGGCCACGCCGCCCTCGGCTGGGACGACGCCGGCACCATCGGGACCGGCATGCTCGCCGATCTCACCACGATCGCGCTGGACTCCGTCAGAACGGCAGGGCCGCTGCCGCGCCTCGGCGCCGAGACGGCCGTATTCGCCGCGACGGCAGCGGACGTACGGCACACGGTCGTCGGAGGCAGGCACGTCGTACGCGACGGTGCGCACACCCTCGTACCCGATGTGCCGCAGGCCCTCGCGCGGGCCGTCGAAGCCCTTCGCGCCTGACGACCAGCCCACCCCAGGACTCCGACGAGGCCACCATGAGCAGCAGCACCGTCATCACCAACATCGCCACGCTGGTCACCAACGACCCCTCCCTCGGTGACAACTCCCCTCTCGGTCTGATCCAGGACGCGGCCGTCGTCATCGACGGCGACCGTGTCGTGTGGACCGGTGAATCCAGCAAAGCACCCGCCACTGACAACCGGGTCGACGCGGGCGGCAGGGCGGTGCTGCCGGGCTTCGTGGACTCCCACTCCCACCTGGTCTTCGCGGGCGACCGTACCCAGGAGTTCAACGCCCGCATGTCCGGCCGCTCGTACACCGCGGGCGGCATCCGGACGACCGTCGCGGCGACCAGGGCGGCGACCGACGCGGAACTGGAGGCGAACCTCACCCGTTACCTGACCGAGGCCCTCCGCCAGGGCACGACCACCTTCGAGACGAAGTCCGGCTACGGCCTGACCGTCGAGGACGAGGCGAGGGCCCTGCGCATCGCGGCCCGGCACACCGACGAGGTGACGTACCTGGGCGCCCACATCGTCCCGCCCGACCACGCCGACGACCCGGCCGCGTACGTCGCCCTCGTCACCGGCGAGATGCTGGACGCCTGCGCGCCGCACGCCCGTTGGATCGACGTCTTCTGCGAGCAGGGTGCCTTCGACGGCGACCAGGCCCGGACGATCCTCGGCGCGGGCAAGGCCAGGGGCCTGACCCCCCGCGTCCACGCCAACCAGCTCTCCTACGGCCCCGGTGTCCAGCTCGCCGTGGAACTCGACGCGGCCAGCGCCGACCACTGCACCCACCTGACGCCCGAGGACGTGGACGCGCTGGCCAACAGCCGGACGGTCGCCACCCTCCTGCCCGGCGCCGAGTTCTCCACCCGCGCCGCATGGCCCGACGCCCGCCGCCTCCTCGACGCCGGCGTGACGGTCGCCCTCTCCACCGACTGCAACCCCGGCTCGTCCTTCACGTCCTCCGTCCCCTTCTGCGTCGCCCTGGCCGTGCGCGACATGGGCATGACCCCTGACGAGGCGGTGTGGTCGGCCACCGCAGGCGGCGCGGCGGCCCTGCGCCGGGACGACATCGGCCGCCTGACCCCGGGCGCCCGCGCGGACCTTCTCCTCCTCGACGCCCCGAGCCACGTCCACCTGGCCTACCGGCCGGGGGTGCCGCTGGTCAGCGGGGTGTGGCGGCAGGGCGTACGGGTCGCCGGCTGAGTCAGCTCGCCCCCGCCCGCCAGCGCTGGGCCGTGGTGTCGTCCACCCGGTCCAGGGAGAGTTCGTCGTCGCCGTTCGGGGTGAGGGACGTTTCGAGGGCGATGGCCGGGCGGATCTCGCCGTCGGGGGTCACGGTGAAGCGGAGGTTGATGCCGTGGTCGCCGTCCACCGAGTCGCAGTTCCAGATGCCCACGCCCTTGTCGACGGAACCCCGGCTGTCCAGGCAGAAGTCGGGATCCGCGGCGGACTGCAGGACACCCCGGTCCGGGTCGACCCGCCAGCGCTGGGTGCCGGAGCCGGAGCAGGGGGCTGTGACGACGTCGGTGCCGTTGTCGAAGTCGGCGTCGCGGACGTCCAGGCAGCGGGCGGTGGCGAGGTTCACGACCTGGGCGTAGGCGGTGCCCGGCGGTTCGGGAGTGGGGGAGGGGGTCGCGGTCGGGGACGGACGGGAAGTCGCGGTCGGGCCATGTGACACGGCACTGGCGCTGGGCGCGGCGGAGACACCGGCCGGTGCCGACGAGACCGTCGCCGTCGCCGTCACGGTCACCTGGGGGCTCGGACGCGATGGGGTCGCGGCGGCGGGGTCCTGGGCGCGCGTGTCCCGGTGGGCCAGGAGGAACAGCAGCAACGGCACGAGGGCCACGCCCAGCGCCGTGGAGGTCAGGAGGAGGCGCCGGGACGGGAGTCCGCGCTGCCGGGGCGGGTGGGGATCGGCGGCGGGCTCCGGCGGGCTGTCCTGGCGTACGTACGCCGTTCCGGCCCATGGCAGCAGGCCCTCCGCCAGGGTCTCGCGCGGGGCGTCCCGGAGCGCGGTGAGGTCCTCGAAGGCGGCCGTGCAGTGCGGGCAGTGGGCCATGTGCGCGTGCAGGTCGGCGCTGTGGCGCGGGCTCTGCGGGCGGACAGACTCCTCGATCAGGCGGCGGAAGTCCGCGCAGCGGGGGTCGTCCGAGGCGGCCAGGCGGGTGCGCAGACAGGCCTGGGCCAGGGACTGGAGGGCGGGCGGCGTGTCGTACCGGACGTCCTCGGGGGTCAGGCCGAGGTGGGTGGCGGTCCGCTCGGCGGGCTCGCGGTCCAGCACGCCGTACCAGAGCAGGCCCTGGGTGCGGGACGGCAGGGACTGGAACGCCGGGAGCAGGGGCGGGACAGGGCCGCCGGGGACGCCGGAGGAGTTCAGGACCAGCAGGAGGGTGGCGTCCAGGGAGGCGGAGCGTTCGTCGTCGGACCAGCCGGCCGCCAGCCGGACGGTGAGCAGGAGCAGGTGGTGGCGGAGCGGTACGACCGGCTCGGCGCCGCGAGCGATGTCGCGGGCGGCGGTGGTGAAGGTCTGCGCGGTGAGCCGGCGGGCGGCCGCGTCGCCGGTCGTGCAGAGGCGGGCGTAGCCGAGAACCGCGGGGTGGTGGCGGGCGCGGAGCTCCTGGAGGGCGGGGTAGGCGGTGGCGGTGGGGGTGCGCAGGAGTTCGGTCAGGCGTGCGTCCGAGGGTGGGTCCCCCTGGCTGTCCTGGACCATCGTGCACCCCTTCTCCTGGGCCGTCCTTCCTGACGTACCGGCCAGTTTGGGGTGTGACTCGCGGTACGGGGGGAGCTTTGGCCAAAGACGCGGCGGCCCGTGGCGGGGGCCGGACGGGGGGATCCCCGCCCGGCCCCGTGGCGGGGCGGCCCGAGCGGGGTTATTCGTCCAGGGTGAGCGCCCTGCGCAGCTGCACGAGTGTGCGGGACAACAGGCGGGACACGTGCATCTGGGAGATCCCGAGTTCGTCGCCGATCTCCGACTGGGTCATGCCCGCGACGAAACGGAGGGAGAGGATGGTGCGGTCCCTGGGCTGGAGCTGGGCGATGAGGGGCTTCAGGGACTCGATGTACTCGATGCCCTCCAGGCCGTGGTCCTCGTAGCCGATGCGGTCCGCCAGGGAGCCCTCGGCCTCGTCCTCCTCGGGTTGCGCGTCCAGGGAGGAGGCCGTGTAGGCGTTGGACGCCGTCATGCCCTCGACGACCTCCTCGTTGGAGAGGCCGAGGCGCTCCGCGAGTTCCGCGACCGTGGGAGCGCGGTCCAGTTTCTGGGCCAGTTCGTCGCCCGCCTTGGCGAGGTCCAGACGGAGCTCCTGGAGGCGGCGCGGGACACGTACCGACCACGACGTGTCGCGGAAGAAACGCTTGATCTCGCCGATGATGGTCGGCATCGCGAAAGTGGGGAACTCGACGCCGCGTGAGAGCTCGAAACGATCGATGGCCTTGATCAGGCCGATGGTGCCGACCTGGATGATGTCCTCCATCGGCTCGCTGCGGGAGCGGAAGCGGGAGGCGGCGAACTTGACCAGTGCGAGGTTCAGTTCGACGAGGGTGTTGCGGACGTACGAATATTCGTGCGTGCCTTCCTCCAGCGACTCCAGCCGCTCGAAGAGAGTCTTGGACAGGGCTCGCGCGTCGACCGCGCCGACCTCGTCGTACGGGGGGATCTCCGGGAGGCCGAGTCCGGCGAAGAATCCCTCGATGGCATCCAGTGGTTCCGGTGGGGGAGTCGACGTCGCCGTCATGGGGTGCGAGGCGTCGAGCCGGGGTGACATGGTGTCCTCCATCGTTCTCGGCAAATCAGGCTGCCGGAGCCGTGCGTGCACTGCGGTGTGCGGCGCCTCCAAAGCCGGCCGTGTCGGTTACGTGTCCCTACTAGCCCTACCCGCTCCGTCGAGCCACTCGCAAGTCCGTTCTATTATCGTTTGTCCCGTTCTGCGAAGTAGTTCGGCTGTCGGGTTGCGTGCAGAAGGCGTAATGTTCGAGGGCGTCGGCATGGCGTTCGGCAGACATCGGTGGGCATCGTCCGACAACGGTCAGACGGTGGCAAAAGCGGTCACGACCTCGGGAGAGAGACGGCAATGGACCACGGGACGGTCGGCAGCGCACAGTCGGGCCGGCTGCTGGTGGAGGTGCGGGAAGAAGGCTCCAGCGCTGTCGTGATTCCGGCGGGTGAGCTCGATCACCACACCGCAGACCTGCTGCGCGAGCCGCTGGACGATCTCCTCGACAAGGGCTTCTCGCGCCTTGTCGTCGACTGCTCACGCCTTGAGTTCTGTGACTCCACCGGACTGAACGTGCTGCTCGGTGCCCGCCTGCGGGCCGAGGCCGCCGGGGGCGGGGTGCACCTCGCCGGGATGCTGCCCGTCGTCGCCCGGGTCTTCGAGATCACGGGGGCTGAGGCGGTCTTCTCCGTCCATGACTCCGTCGAGGCGGCGCTGGCCGACGAGGGCGGCGGCGACGGGGCCGACGCGGCCGGTGGCGAGGGCTGAGTCCCGGTCCGGCTCGTGGAATCGGGGGGTGTTCCTGTGGATCGCTCGGGCAGGAGAGACTCTGGATCTGTCGCCGCCCGGCCCGGCTCCGTTCGAGTCGATCGCGCCATCAGGCCCGTACGAACTGCAGCAACGCGAAATTTTCCATGTGAACCGGTGAATCGGTGAGGTGAAGCGCTGATGAGCACCACCCGGCCTTACCCGCCGGGCGACCGCGGCCCGGAGCCCAGCGGCGCTTCCGGGATGTCCGAGGAGGCGGCGTCCGACGAGCTGCCCGCCTCGACGGGGGGTCGTCAGGTCCGCAGGCTGCGCCTCGACGGGGAGAGCGGGGTCGTACCGCTGGCCCGCGACTTCACCCGCCAGGCGCTGCACGCGTGGGGGTGGCTGCCGGCCGCGACCGCCGACCGCAGGGCCGCCGCCGAGGACGTGCTGCTCGTCGTCTCCGAGCTCGTGACGAACGCCTGCCTGCACGCGGAGGGGCCGGACGAGCTCTTCCTGGCCTGCGACAAGAAGGTGATCCGGGTGGAGGTGTCGGACCGGGGGGCCGGGGAGCCGGCGCCGCGGACGCCGCATCGGGCCGGGCGGCCCGGGGGGCACGGGATGTTCATCGTCCAACGGCTCTGCCTGGACTGGGGGGTTGTGCGGACGCAGGGGGCGGCGGGGAAGACGGTCTGGGCGGAGCTGGGGGCGCCTGCGTAACGGGGGCGCCGTAGGGGGTTGTTCTGCGGCGTGCGGCCGGTGGGGGCTGGTCGTGCCCACGCGGCGGCAGCCGCACATCAAACACGGCCCCGCGCCCCTTCGGGGCGCTACAGCCAGGGGCGCTACAGGTCACGGGGTGCTTTGGTATCCCCACACTTCCGCCACGCCCTTTCTCTTCCCTCCTCATGAGCCGCGGCGTACCTTGACGGCCGAATCTGATACCTCGTCAGTAGCGAATGGGGTGGACCGACCGTGTCGTCGTACCCGAAACGTACCGCCGTGCTCGCGTCCGCCGCCGCCCTGGCCGGATCGGCGGTGCTGCTCGCCGCCCCCGCGGCGCACGCCACCGTCGTCAACGTCAACTACAAGTGCGCGACGCCGATCGGTCAGAAGAGCGCTGTCTCCCCGATCGACATCAAGGGCGTCAAGAGCGGCAGCGGCTACAAGATCACGATGTCCTGGCAGAAGGGCGTCTCCTCCAGCCCCGTCGAACTCGGCAAGGGCGCCGTGAACCCGAGCGCCGTCATCAAGATCGGCGGCGCCGACAGCGGCACCCTGAACGTCACCGGCGCCGCCAACCAGGCCGCCATCCCCGCCAACACCCCCATCAAGATCAACGACTTGAGCGGCACCTACACCCCGGAGAAGTCCGGCAAGGTGACGTTCACGGCGGGCACGCTCACCATCAAGGCGCTCGGTACGACGACCACCTGCACCCCCACCAACAACCCCGGGCCGTCCCTGACCCTGGACGTGACCGCGGCGGGCGGCGGGTCGAGCAGTTCCGGCAGCTCCGGTTCGTCGTCATCGTCCGGCAGCACCGGCACCGACTCCGGAGGCACCCTCCCGAAGACCGGCCCCGCGGACTCGTTCGTCGCCCTGGGCACCCTCGGTGGCACCGTGCTGCTCGCGGGCGCGGCGGGCACGCTCTGGCTGACCCGGCGGAACCAGACCGTACGCCGCTGACCTCCGGGTCCGACCGCTGGAGCCGCCCATGCCGTCCGCCCAGTCCGCCGCCGCCCGGTACGCCGCCCGGGTCCTCGGCGTCACCGCCCTGGCCCTGCTCGCCACCGCCCCGCGCGCGTCGGCCGCCGAAGGCTGGTCCCTCGCGCCCGCGGGCGGCGGCCGCCCCTCCTTCTACGCCGAGGGCGCCCCCGGTGCGGTCCTCCAGGACACCGTGTCGCTGACCAACCCCGGCGGGCACCCGGTCACGGTACGGCTGGCCGGCACCGGCGTCCCCGTCACCTTCGCCGAGCCGACCGTCCGGGTCCCCGCCCGCACCCGCGCTGACATCCCCTTCACCATGACCGTCCCGACCGGCGCGGCCCCCGGCGACCGCCCCGCCGCACTCGTCGCCAAGGACACCGACGGCCGCACCGCCACCGCCCGCATCCGCCTGCGCGTCGGCGGCCCCGCCCTGTCCGCGCTGACCGTCGAACACCTCGCCGTCCACGGTGACCGCATCACGTACGAGCTGGTCAACCGGGGTACGACGGTGCTCGCACCGAAGCTGGCGGTGCGCGCCGACGGGCTCTTCGGCCGCGTCCTGCTGGACCGGGCCCCGCGCACCCTCCCGGTCCGCCTCGCCCCGGGCACCCGCACCGAACTCAGCGAGCCCTGGCCCGGCCACCCCGCCCTGGACGCGGTCGACGTCCGGCTGACGGCGACCGCGTCGGGCGGCGCGCACGACACGGCGGACACCGAGGCACGGTTCGTGCCCTGGGCCGCGGTCGCGGGGGCCGCGGGCGCGCCGGCGGCGGGCGCCGCCGTGACGGTCGTACGACTGCGCGGGCGCCGGAGCCGCGGCGGCCGCCCGGCCGAACCCCTTTCCGAGGACGTCGAGTTGACGGGAGCCGCGAGGTGAGAGTGCGTGTGGTCCCGGTACTGGCGGTGCTGACATCGCTGGCGGCGCTGTTCTCGCTGCTCCTCGTGCCCATGGCGGCGGCCGCCGAAGGGCCCGCGGTCAAGGTCTCCAAGTCCCAGGCGGGCACCGGCGGTTCGGTCACCGTCAGCGGCACCGGCTGGCGGCCGCACACCCTGCTGATGATGCTGATCTGCGGCCAGTCCAGCCCGTCCCGGGGCGTGATCGGCGGCACCAACTCCTGCGCCAACGCCGACGGACGGGCCGTCACCACCGACGCGAACGGCGGCTTCAGCAAGCGGCTCCCGGTCGCCGAACCGCCGGCCCCCTGCCCCTGCGTGGTGCACGTGGCCACCGTGACCGGCACCAGCGCCGACGCGGACGCCGCCTTCCAGGTCGCCGGACACCCCGTCAAGGACCTGCCCGCGGAGTCCACCGGCGGCAGCCTGTCGATGCTCACCGACACCCGCCTCGAAGGCTCCTCGGGCCTGCTGACCTGGTTCGGCGCACCCCCCACCCGGACCCTCGTCTTCACCATCGGCAACGCGGGATCAAGCACCCTCAAGGATCCGGTTTTCCAAGTCGGCACCGCGCACGGCGTGTTCGCCCCCCAGTGGGACGAGCAGCAGTGGCACGGCACCCTCGCGCCCGGCAAGAAGGCGCAGGTCAAACTGCCCGTCGAACTCTCCGCCGGGGCACACGGCGGCTACACCGTCTCCCTCAGGTACGCCGGCAAGGACCTCGCCGACCAGCCCTGGGGCGTCGGCCGTCCCTGGGGCGTGACCCTCTTCTGGATCCTGCTCTGCGCGGTCGTACCGGCGGCTGTCTTCCGCGTCGGGATGGCGGTGGTGGACCGGGTACGGCCGCCCCGCGCGGGTGGCATCCGGCACCGGGGAGTGCCCGGCCCGGTCTTCCGTGTGCCGCGCCTGCGCGCCGCGGAGCCCACGCCCTCGACGACCGTCACCACCTCGACCCTGCCGTGGTTCACCCCGGGCTCCGATCCGGGCGCGACGGCCGGCCGGCTCTCCGCACCGCACGACGACAGCTCCACGAGTCCTCCGACTCCGACCACGAAAGGACCCACGTGATCATGCGAAGGAGAGTGACACCGGTACCGGCCAGAGCGGGCGCGGCGGCGGCCGCGCTGGTCCTCGCCGGGGCGGGCGCCCTGCTCGGCGCGACGGCGGGGACCGCCCAGGCGGCCGAGGTGTCGTACGCCACCCACTGCGTACCGCCGGCCGGGGTCGCCGACCCGATCGACGGGACCACCAAGGTCGAGATCAGCGCGCCCGCCACGGCGAAGGTCGGCGACACCGTCGACATCACCTGGAAGTTCGTGCAGGCCGCGTCCAAGAACCCGGACATCATCGACCTGCCCGCGAACACGGTGCAGCCGTCCGGCACGCTCAAGGCGGCCGGTGCCCAGACCGCCGACATCGCCATGCAGGGGCCGCGCGAGAACCCGGCGATCCCCAAGGGCGGCGACATGGTGCTGTCCGACATGACAGGCACGCTGAAACTGACCTCGCCCGGCGAGGTCACGCTCACGCCGGGCGCGTACACGGTCAACGCGTACTCGACGGACACCGTGTGCACCCCGACGGGTACGGTGCCGAAGGCGGCGACGATCGAGGTGACCGGAAGCGGTTCGAGCGAGTCGGCGAGCCCGTCGGACAGCACGTCCGCCTCCGCCTCCGCCTCACCGTCGGACTCGGCGAGCCCGTCCGAGTCGGCGTCGGAGTCGGCCTCCGCCTCGGCGTCCCCCTCCGACGGCACCGGACAGACCGACTTCACGGGCAAGGAGGTCGACATCCCCTACGCCTGCAAGACGCCCATCGGCGACAAGAGCGCGACCTCGCCGGTGCAGATCAACGCCAAGAAGGACGGCGGCAGCTTCGCTCTCACCGTGCAGTTCAACGGGTCGGTGATGGACAGCCCCGCCGACATCCCGGCAGGCTCGGTGAAACCGTCGATGGAGGTGGTCCTGGGCGGCGCCGACAAGGGCACGGTCCATGTGGAGGGACCCACCAACTCCTCCGCGATCAAGTCCGGCGACCCGATCAAGATCCCGGACCTGACGGGCACCTACAAGCCGGGGGCGAGCGGCGAGTCGACACTGTCGCCGGGCGTCCTGACGGTCAAGGCACTCGGTACGACGACCACCTGCACGCCGACGAAGACCGAGGTCTCCCTCACCCTGGACACGGCCGAGCAGGCGAGCGGGGCGTCGGGCAGCACCAGTTCGGGAAGCAGCGGAAGCAGCAGCAGTAGCAGCGGCGGCCTCGCGGAGACGGGCGACAGCAGCAACGGCGCACTCAAGGCCCTCGGCTTGGTGGCGGGCACCGCGATCCTGCTGGGCGGCGCCGTGTTCACGTTCATGCCTCGAAAGAGGACGCGGTGACCAACCTGCCTTCAGGGGCGCGGGGCTGCGTCTGATGTGCGGCTCCGCCGCGTGGGCGCGATCAGCCCCCACAAACCGTTAGGCGAAACACAAGAGGGCCACCCCATCCAGAAGATGCGGTGGCCCTCTGCCAGAAGACGATCAGTGCACGTCCCCCATGAGCTCTCGCACCTTCTTCCGGTACAGCCACACGGCCACACCGGCCAGCACCGCCAGCACCGCCTGGAACGCCACGATCCCGGTCTTGTTCAGGTCGACACCGGCGATGGACAGCAGGCCGGTCGTCGCGTCGCCCGCGGTGACCGCCAGGAACCACACACCCATCATCTGGGACGCGTACTTCGCCGGCGCCATCTTGGTCGTCACGGACAGACCCACCGGAGACAGCATCAGCTCGCCCACGGTCTGCACGAAGTAGATCCCGACCAGCCACATCGCCGCGGCCTTGTGACCGCCGTCGGCGATCGACAGGGGCGCGAGGAACAGGAAGAACGACGCACCGATCAGCACCAGACCACCGGCGAACTTCACGGCGGTGCTCGGCTCCTTGCCGCGCCGCGCCATCGCCAGCCACGCCCAGGCGAAGACCGGCGCGAACGCCATGATCATGACCGGGTTGACGGACTGGTACCAGGAGACCGGGAAGTTCCAGCCGAAGATGGTGTTCTTCGCGGAGGCGTCGGCGAACAGGGAGACGGTGGAGCCGCCCTGGTCGTAGATCATCCAGAAGACCGCGGCGGCCACGAAGAACCAGATGTACGCGCTCATCTTGGACTGCTCCGCGCGGTCCAGGTCCTTGTCCCGCTTGATGCGGGCGATGACGACGACCGGGATCAGCAGACCGGCGATCGTGATCGGCACCAGCAGCCAGTTCAGCGTGTAGACGCCGGAGACGCCCACGACGATGTAGAAGACCGCGGCGACGGCGGCCCAGAAGCCGGCCTTCGTCAGCGTCGCCTTCTTCTCCGCGGCGGACAGCGGGGTCGGGACGACGTCCGAGCGCGAGCTCAGGTGGCGGGTGCCGAGCAGGAACTGGGCGAGGCCCAGCGCCATGCCGACCGCGGCCAGCGCGAAGCCGAGGTGCCAGTTGTAGTTCTCGCCGACCGTGCCGATGACCAGCGGCGCGGCGAACGCGCCCAGGTTGATGCCGATGTAGAAGAGCGTGAAGCCACCGTCACGGCGCGGGTCGTCCGGGCCGTCGTACAGGTGGCCGACCATCGTGGAGATGTTGGCCTTCAGCAGACCGGATCCGATCGCGACCAGGCCGAGGCCCGCGAAGAAGGTGCCGGAGCTGGGCAGCGCCAGCGTCAGGTGGCCGAGCATGATGACCGTGCCCGCGACGGCGACCGTCTTGCGGGGGCCGAGGACGCGGTCGGCGAACCAGCCGCCTGGCAGGGCGAGCAGGTACACGAGCGACAGGTACACCGAGTAGATCGCCGTCGCCGCGGCCGCGCTCATGTGCAGGCCGCCGGGAGCGACCAGGTACAGCGGGAGCAGGGCCTTCATGCCGTAGTAGGAGAATCGCTCCCACATCTCGGTCATGAAGAGGGTGGCCAGTCCGCGGGGGTGGCCGAAGAAGGTCTTCTCGGAACCGGGGGTGCCCGGTCGGACCGAGTCCTTCGTCAGGCTGGACGCCATGGTCGTTCCTTGCTGGTCGGAGCGCGCGGTGGGGCTCTGCGCGCCCGTGGGGGGAGCGGCCGGCACCGGCAGGGTCCGCCCGTCCACCCCACGCCCACAGGGATTCCGCCCCGGGTCGCGGGGCGATGGAGGGCGACCACCGGGATCCACGCCCCGTGACGCTGCGTCGCGTCCGGAGCCCGGCCAGAGGTCATTCCTTTCGAGGCTGGCAGGCCAGCCCGCACACAAAAGAGACCTTCAGCGTCAAGACGGCCACCAAAGGTCCCCGGGTGTACTACAGGCGTTCAGGTCACTCTACGTCAGGACACTGCCGGATATGGAAGGACTTGAGACACGGATCACAGGTGTCGGGGGAACCGTGCTCCCGGTTTCCAAGGTCACTCCTCTGATCTCACCTCTCGCTCACAGGTTCGCACCACTGTGCCCCAAGGTAAGAATTCCGCGTGCCGATCACACCCCAGCACTGCGCGTAATCGGACTACCATCACCTCATGACCCGTGTACTGCTCGCCGAGGACGACGCGTCCATCTCGGAGCCGCTGGCCCGCGCACTGCGTCGGGAAGGTTACGAGGTCGAGGTGCGCGAGGACGGACCCACCGCGCTCGACGCCGGAATGCAGGGCGGCGTCGACCTGGTCGTGCTGGACCTCGGGCTGCCCGGCATGGACGGCTTGGAGGTGGCTCGTCGGCTGCGTGCCGAGGGCCATGCCGTGCCGATCCTCATCCTGACCGCGCGGGCCGACGAGGTGGACACCGTCGTCGGCCTGGACGCGGGCGCCGACGACTACGTGACCAAGCCGTTCCGTCTCGCCGAACTGCTCGCCCGGGTGCGGGCGCTGCTGCGGCGCGGTGCCGCGGAGCCTGCGCAGCCGCCGGCCACGCACGGGGTGCGGATCGACGTCGAGTCGCACCGGGCGTGGATGGGTGACGAGGAACTCCAGCTCACGGCGAAGGAGTTCGATCTGCTGCGGGTGCTGGTGCGGGACGCGGGGCGGGTCGTCACGCGGGACCAGCTGATGCGGGAGGTCTGGGACACGACGTGGTGGTCGTCGACCAAGACGCTCGACATGCACATCTCGTGGCTGCGCAAGAAGCTGGGCGACGACGCGGCGAACCCTCGGTACATCGCCACGGTGCGTGGGGTCGGGTTCCGTTTCGAAAAGAGCTAGGTCGGCTGAAGGGGCGCTGAAGTCGCCGTTTCTCGGAGAGTGCTGTGCGTCGTCGTCTGATCCAGTCCACCCTCGCTGTCGTTCTCGTCGTCATCGCCGTGTTCGGCGTCTCCCTGGTGATCGTCGAGAGTCGGACCATCAGCAACAGCGCCCAGGAGCGCGTCGACTCCGAGGCGCTCCGCCTCGCCAGCATCGTGGACGGCCGGATTCTCGAAAACGAGGACGTCACCGTCGAGATACTGCGGAGTCAGGTCGGCAAGGAGCAGTACGCCGTCATCCGGATCCCGGGCAAGCCTCCGATCGAGCTGGGTGTGAAGCCCGAGGGCGATGTCATCCACTACACGGCCGACGGTGAGGAAGGCGAGACGGTCACCGTCCAGGAGCCCCGGTCGACCGTGACCCGGGAGGTCGGCCGTACGCTGCTGATCATCGGGGCCGTCGCGCTCCTCGCCGTGATCGCCGCCGTGCTGCTCGCCATCCGGCAGGCCAACCGGCTCGCCTCCCCGCTCACCGACCTCGCGGAGACCGCCGAGCGGCTCGGCTCCGGCGACCCGCGACCCCGGCACAAGCGGTACGGCGTCCCGGAGCTGGACCGGGTCGCCGATGTGCTGGACTCCTCCGCGGAGCGGATCGGGCGGATGCTCACCGCCGAGCGGCGGCTCGCCGCGGACGCCTCCCACCAGCTGCGCACCCCCCTGACCGCGCTGTCCATGCGGCTTGAGGAGATCACCCTCACCGACGACCCGGACACCGTGAAGGACGAGGCGAACGTGGCGCTCACGCAGGTGGAGCGGCTGACGGACGTCGTCGAGCGGCTGCTCACGAACTCCAGGGACCCGCGCACCGGCTCCGCCGTCTCCTTCGACCTGGACGAGGTCATCCAGCAGCAGCTCGCCGAGTGGCGGCCCGCCTACCGCAGCGCGGGCCGGGCGATCGTCAGCTCGGGCAAGCGGCATCTGCGGGCCGTGGGCACGCCGGGCGCGGTGGCGCAGGTGCTGGCCGCGCTGATCGAGAACTCCCTGATGCACGGCGGCGGCACGGTCGCCCTGCGGACCAGGGTGACCGGCAACCAGGCGGTGGTCGAGGTGACCGACGAGGGCGCCGGGGTTCCGGCGGACCTGGGCAACCGCATCTTCGAGCGGACCATCAGCGGCCGTAACTCCACCGGGATCGGGCTGGCCGTCGCGCGCGACCTCGCCGAGGCCGACGGGGGCCGGCTGGAGCTGCTGCAGGCCCAGCCGCCGGTGTTCGGTCTGTTCCTGTCCCGCACCCCGCCTATGCACAAGCCGGACGACGACCGGCCCATGGTCCGCTAGGACCAGGGCGCTCTAGCGCACCCGCTGCCTGGGCTTCTCGGTGTCGGCGGCCCGCTCCAGCAGGGCCTCCGCGTCCGCGACCGTCCCACGGGCCGGCAGCGTCTTGAACACCCAGGTGCGGTACGACCAGAAGCGGAACAGCGTCGCCACGCCGATGCCGACGAACTTGAAGACGTTGCTCTGCAGCGGGCTGTCCCAGCCGAAGCCGTAGGTGGCCAGATACAGCAGACCGTTCTCGATCACCAGGCCGACCGCGCTGAACAGCAGGAACAGCGTGAGTTCCTTGGTGCGGCCGTGCTTGTCGCGGTCCCGGTACGTCCAGTAACGGAACCCCAGGTAGTTGAAGACGATGGCGACGACCGTCGCTATGACGCTCGCCCGCACCACCGGCAGGTCCGTGACGTGCCGGACCAGGTTGAAGACGCCGAGATTTACGAGAATGCCGGCACCGCCGACCGCGCCGAATTTGGCGACCTCGCGTACGAGCCGTTGCAGCCCCGAGGAACCACGTTCCATGGTTGTGCGGGCTCCCGTCCGTAGGTATTGCGACCCAGCCACTCTAACGACCCAGCATCTCCGACGCCTGTGGATGGCGACACAGGTCGGGAACGGCTTGGAAAGAACACCGGAAAACCGCGGGAAAAGCGGGGCAAGAAGCGGCGAAGCGGCGGGTAAGAGCCCTGGTCGAGGGCGCGGAAACCGGCCACCCTGGCGCGGCCGATACCCTAGGGGCGTGACGTTCCCGGTAGTCGGCATGGTCGGCGGGGGTCAGCTCGCGCGTATGACGCACGAGGCGGGCATCCCGCTGGGCATCAGGTTCAAGCTTCTCAGTGACACCCCTCAGGATTCCGCGGCCCAGGTGGTGAGCGATGTCGTCGTCGGCGACTACCGCGACCTGGAGACACTGCGCGCCTTCGCGCAGGGCTGCGACGTGATCACCTTCGATCACGAGCACGTGCCCACCGAGCACCTGCGGGCCCTGGAGGCGGACGGCATCCCCGTGCGCCCCGGCCCCGACGCCCTGGTGCACGCCCAGGACAAGGGCGTGATGCGGGCGAAGCTCACCGAGATCGGCGTGCCGTGCCCGCGCCACCGGATCGTGGCCGATCCCGAGGACGTGGTCCGGTTCGCGGCGGAGGGCGACGGCTTCCCCGTCGTCCTGAAGACCGTGCGCGGCGGCTACGACGGCAAGGGCGTGTGGGTCGTGGAGACCGCCGAGGAGGCCTCCGACCCCTTCCGGGCCGGCGTGCCGGTCCTCGCCGAGGAGAAGGTCGACTACGTCCGCGAGCTCGCCGCCAACGTCGTACGCTCCCCGCACGGCCAGGCCGTCGCCTACCCGGTGGTCGAGTCCCGGCAGGTGGGCGGCGTCTGCGACACCGTGATCGCGCCCGCCCCCGACCTGGACGAGACGCTCGCCCTGCGCGCCGAGGAGATGGCCCTGCGGATCGCCAAGGAACTGGGCGTGGTCGGCCACCTGGCCGTCGAGCTGTTCCAGACCCGTGACGGCCGCATCCTCGTCAACGAGCTGGCGATGCGCCCGCACAACTCCGGCCACTGGAGCCAGGACGGCGCGATCACCAGCCAGTTCGCCAACCACGTCCGCGCGGTCCTGGACCTGCCCCTCGGCGACCCGCGCCCGCGCGCCACATGGACGGTCATGGTCAACGTCCTGGGCGGCGACTACCCGGACATGTACTCCGCGTACCTGCACTGCATGGCCCGCGACCCCAGACTGAAGATCCACATGTACGGCAAGGACGTGAAACCCGGCCGCAAGGTCGGCCACGTCAACACCTACGGCGACGACCTGGACGACGTTCTTGAGCGCGCACGTCACGCTGCCGGCTACCTGAGAGGCACGATCACCGAATGAGCCCCGTTGTTGGCATCGTCATGGGTTCCGACTCCGACTGGCCCGTCATGGAGGCCGCCGCCAAGGCCCTGGACGAGTTCGAGATCGAGTACGAGGTCGATGTCGTCTCCGCGCACCGGATGCCGCGCGAGATGGTCACGTACGGCGAGCAGGCGGCGGAGCGCGGCCTGAAGGTGATCATCGCGGGTGCCGGCGGGGCGGCCCACCTCCCGGGCATGCTCGCCTCGGTCACCCCCCTCCCGGTCATCGGCGTCCCCGTCCCGCTGAAGTACCTCGACGGCATGGACTCCCTGCTCTCCATCGTGCAGATGCCGGCCGGTGTCCCGGTCGCCACGGTCTCGGTCGCCGGCGCCCGCAACGCGGGCCTGCTGGCCGCCCGCATCCTGGCCACCCACGACGAGGATCTGCTCGGCCGGATGCGCGACTTCCAGCAGGACCTCACCGACCAGGCCACCGAGAAGGGCAAGCGACTGCGCGCCAAGGTCGAGGGCCCGAACGGCTTCGGCTTCGGCAAGTAGGACTCCGGGAAGCAATACGCAATGACGTCCCTCGATGAAGCCCGGTCCCTGCTGCGCGAGTTCCCGGTCGTCGACGGCCACAACGACCTGCCGTACGCACTGCGCGAGCAGGTCCGCTACGACCTCGACGCACGCGACATCGCCACGCACCAGAACGCACATCTGCACACCGACATCCCGCGCCTGCGGGAGGGCGGCGTCGGCGCGCAGTACTGGTCGGTGTACGTCCGCTCGGACCTGCCCGGCGCGGTCCCGGCGACCCTCGAACAGATCGACTGCGTACGGCAGTTGATCGCCCGGTACCCGGCCGACCTGCGGGCCGCGCTGACCGCCGCCGACATGGAGGCGGCGCGCGCGGAAGGCCGTATCGCCTCCCTGATGGGGGCGGAGGGCGGCCACTCCATCGACAACTCGCTGGGCACCCTGCGCGGCCTGTACGAGCTGGGCGTGCGCTACATGACGCTCACCCACAACGACAACAACGACTGGGCGGACTCGGCGACCGACGAGCCGAACGTCGGCGGCCTGTCCGCCTTCGGCCGCGAGGTCGTCCGGGAGATGAACCGCCTGGGCATGCTGGTCGACCTCTCCCATGTGGCGGCCACGACCATGCGCGCCGCCCTCGACACCTCCACCGCCCCGGTGATCTTCTCCCACTCCTCCTCCCGGGCCGTCTGCGACCACCCGCGCAACATCCCGGACGACGTCCTCGAACGTCTCCCCGGCAACGGCGGCATGGCGATGGTGACGTTCGTACCGAAGTTCGTGCTCCAGGCGGCGGTCGACTGGACGGCGACCGCCGACGACAACATGCGCGCCCACGGCTTCCACCACCTCGACACGACCGAGGCGGCGATGAAGGTCCACCGGGCCTTCGAGGAGACCAACCCGCGCCCGATCGCCACGGCCGCCACGGTCGCCGACCACCTCGACCACATGCGCGAGGTCGCCGGCATCGACCACCTCGGCATCGGCGGCGACTACGACGGCACGGCCTTCACGCCCGACGGCCTGAACGACGTCTCCGGCTACCCCAACCTGATCGCCGAGCTGCTGGACCGCGGCTGGTCCAGGCCCGACCTGGCCAAGCTGACCTGGCAGAACGCGGTCCGTGTGCTGGGCGCGGCGGAGGACGTGGCCCGCGGCCTGCAGGAGACGCGGGGGCCGTCCCACGCGACCATCGCCGAGCTGGACGGCTGATCGGCCGGGGCGGCCCAGAAGAGCCGCGCGGGGAAAGCGGGCGTTCGGGGCGTACCCCCGAACGCCCCGTCCACCAGGAACCCTCCCGGGCAGGCGTGCGACGGTGGGCTACAGCCCCTTCACGACGTAGCTCACGACGACGTACGGAGCCCTTCATGGCCGACCTCCAGCACGACATCCACACCACGACCGAGGTCGGCAGGGAGGACTGCTTCCCCGACGACCCTTTCCCGGTGGAGTCCGGCGCCACGTTCCTGGAACGGGCCCACGCGCTGCTGGAGGCGCATCCGGTCGCGGACGGCTACAGCGGGCTGCCCCGGGCGCTCGGGCCGCTGCCCTGGTACGACCTGGAGCTGGGCGAGACGGCGGTGGACACGGACGTGCCCCGGCTGCGCGAGGGACATGTGGGCGCGCTGTTCTGGTCCCTCCAGGTGGCGGAGGCCGGCCGGGGAGACCGGGCCGTGGGGGCCACCCTGGAACAGCTGGACCTGGTGCGCCGGGTGGTCGAGATGCACCCGGAGGGGCTCCGGCTGGTGCGCACCGCCGGGCAGGTCATCGACGCCCGCAACTGCGGACGGGTCGCCGTGGTGCTCGGCCCGGCCTCCGCCGCGGCCCTCGACGACTCCCTCGGCATCCTGCGGGTCCTGCAGTCCCTGGGCCTGCGCGTGCTCTCGCTGGCCGGTGCCGCCTGGGCGGGCGAGGAGGGGCTGAACCGGTTCGGCGAGGAGGTGGTCCGGGAGATGAACCGGCTCGGGGTGCTCGCCGACCTGTCCGGCGCCCCGGAGGCCGCCCTCGCCCGGACGCTCGCGCTCTCCAAGACACCGGTCCTGTGCACCCGCTCCGCCGCAGCGGCCGTACGTCCACATCCCGCCAACCTCTCCGACGGGCTGCTCGCGCGGCTGGGGGAGCAGAAGGGCCTGTGCATGGTGCCGCTGGCCGCCGAGCAGACCGGGCCGACCGTCACGGACGTCGCCGACCACCTCGACCACGTCCGCATGGCCGCGGGCCCCGAGTGCGTCGCCCTCTCCGGCACCTACGACTCCGGCGCCGCCCACCCTCGCGACCTCGACGACACCTCCCGCTACCCCCACCTGATCGCCGAACTGCTCCGCCGCGGCTGGTCCGAGACCGAGCTGTCCCTGCTGACCTGGGGAAACGTCCAGCGAGCCCTGCGCAGCGCCGACTTCACCGCCCGAGCGACGCAGCGCCGCAGAGACCCGAACCCGCCCCGCCCGGCCGACACCGAGGCCTGATCAGTCCAGGTCTGACCAGCCGAGCCTTGACCAGTCGAGCCCAGTCAGCCGAGCCCTGATCAGTCGATCCGGCACAGGCAGAACGGATGGCCGGCCGGATCGGCGTACACCCGGAAGTCCTCAGCGACCGGGTCCTCCTCCCGCCGCAGCAGCCGCGCCCCCAGCGCCAGCACCTTCTTCTCCGCCACGTCGACGTCCTCCCACGTCGGCCCCGCGTCGAAGTCGAGATGGAACTGCTGGGAGTTGTGGTCGGCGCGCGGCCACTCGGGCGGGGTGTACCCCTCCGCCAGCTGGAAGCCCAGCCGCAGTCCGTCCGGCAGCTTCAGCACGACCCAGTCGGCCTCCTCGGCCACCAGGGTGCCGCCTGCGACGGCCGCGTAGAAGGCGGCCAGCGCGGACGGGTCGGGACAGTCGATCACCACGTTGCGCAGGCGAGCGACGGACGCCATGACTCCTCCTTCTCTCGGCAGGGGCTCCCGGCAAGGGCTCTCAGCAGGCGCAGAGACAGAACGGGTGCCCCGCCGGGTCGGCGTACACCCGGAAGCTGCGCTCCCGGTCCGCCGCGTCCAGCGGCTTCGCGCCCAGCTCCAGCACCCCCTTCTCGGCCGCGTCCAGGTCGTCCACCACCAGGTCCAGGTGGAACTGCTGCGAGTCGTCGGGCGCGGGCCACTTCGGCGCCACGAACCCGGGCGCCTTCTGGAACGCCAGCGCCTGCCCGCCGGGCACCGCCAGATCCACCCACTCCCCGTCCCCCTCGACACTGCCACCCAGCACCTCGGCGTAGAAACCGGCGAGCGCGGACGGGTCGGGGCAGTCCAGGACGACGACACCGAGCTTGGCGAGAGCCATGACTTCCTCCTTGAAGTCGGAGTTACCTGCAGAGCGGTTCAACCAGTAACATCGGTTACCGCATGCTCCCGCACCGGCGGTAACCCCGCAACCGCATTTCGGAGGTAACTTGCAGGGATGAGTGAGAGATCGCCCGCGCCGGGCGGCCTGGCCCTGGTCGAGGCCCTGGTGAACACGCTGGACCTGGCATCGGGCGCCGACGCGCTCGACACGGCGGACGGCAGGGCACGCCTGGGCATCACGGAGCCCGAACTCTCACCGGCCCGCGCCCTGCGGGAGTCCCTGCGCGCCGCCCTCCTCGCCCACGCCGGGTACCCACCGCACCGCGCGGTCACCCCCCTGAGCGAGCTGCTCGCGCAGGCCCCGCTGCACGTCGCCGTCGACCCCGCCGACGGCTCCGCGGCCCTCACCCCCGCCGACCCGGACCCCCTGCTCTCCCGCATAGCGGCCGCCGTCGCCACGGCCCTGGTCGAGGGCACCTGGACCCGCCTCAAGGCCTGCGAGGCCGACTCCTGCCACTGGGCGTACTACGACCGCAGCCCGGCCGGCCGCGGCCGCTGGTGCTCGATGCAGGTGTGCGGCGCGCGCGAGAAAATGCGCCGGTACCGAGCCAAGGACCGGTAAGGCACAGCCCGTTCACCGGAAAAGCCTGTGCCGGGTGGTGCAGAATGCAACAAGACACCGGTTCGGCCGACTGAGCCTCGGCCGAACCGGTGTCGTCCGCTGTGAACACCTTGTGCCGGAGCGCCCCGTCAGGGGCGCGGGGCTGTATCACCATGCGGCTCCGCCGCGCGGGTGCGCTCAGCCCCCACGCACCCGCAGGTTCAGGCGGTCGGACGCCCCATGGCGCGATACGTCCACCCGGCCTGCCGCCAGACCTCAGGATCCAGCGCGTTCCGCCCGTCGAGGATCACCTTCTCCGCGGCCACCTCACCCAGCACCGCCGGATCCAGCTCCCTGAACTCCCGCCACTCGGTGAGATGCAGCACCACGTCAGCCCCCCGCACACACTCCTCGGCGCTACCGGCGTAGCCGAGCGTCGGGAACAGCCGCCGAGCGTTGGCCATCCCCTTCGGGTCGTACACCGTCACCTGCCCGCCCTGCAGATGGATCTGCCCGGCCACGTTGAGCGCCGGCGAGTCCCGCACGTCGTCCGAGTCCGGCTTGAACGCCGCGCCGAGCACCGCCACCCGCTTCCCGAGGAACGACCCGCCGCCGAGCGCGTCCCGGGCCATCTCGACCATCTGCCCCCGGCGCCGCATGTTGATGGAGTCGATCTCGCGCAGGAAGGTCAGCGCCTGGTCGGCGCCCAGCTCACCCGCACGGGCCATGAAGGCACGGATGTCCTTCGGCAGACAGCCACCGCCGAACCCGATCCCGGCGCGCAGGAACTTTTTCCCGATCCGGTCGTCGTACCCGATCGCCTCCGCGAGCCTGACCACGTCGCCGCCCGCGGCCTCGCAGACCTCCGCCATGGCGTTGATGAAGGAGATCTTGGTCGCAAGGAAGGAGTTCGCCGAGGTCTTCACCAGCTCGGCGGTCGGGAAGTCGGTCACCACGAACGGCGTCCCCTCGCCCACCGGCGTCGCGTACACCTCGCGCAGCAGCTTCTCGGCGCGCTCGCTGCGCACCCCGACCACGAGCCGGTCGGGGTGCAGGGTGTCCTGGACGGCGAAGCCCTCGCGCAGGAACTCCGGGTTCCAGGCCAGCTCGGCCCCGGCCCCGGCCGGCGCGTGCTCGGCGAGGTAGGCGGCCAGCCGCTCCGCGGAACCGACCGGCACCGTCGACTTGCCGACCACCAGCGCGGGCCCGGTCAGATGCGGGGCCAGCGACGCGATCGCGGAGTCGACGTACGACATGTCGCAGGCGTACTCGCCGTGCTTCTGCGGGGTGTTCACACAGACGAAGTGCACGTCGCCGAAGGCGCCGACCTCGGCCCAGTCGGTCGTGAAGCGCAGCCGCCCGGTGGAGCCCTCGAAGCCGGCCACGTGCCGGCGCAGCAACTCGTCGAGCCCCGGCTCGTACATCGGGGTCTCGCCGCGCTCCAGCATCGCGATCTTCTCGGGCACGACGTCCAGCCCGAGCACCTCGAAGCCCAGCTCGGCCATGGCCGCGGCATGGGTGGCGCCGAGATAGCCGGTGCCGATCACAGTGATCTTGAGGCTCATGAATGCTCCAGCTCGGGGACGTCGGTACGGGCCGCGGCCCGAGCATAACCGGGCCGTGTTCCGGGCAACTTTCCCGCTGTCGCCAAGCTCACGTGACCTATCCGTGGGCCGCGTTCTAAACTTTGAGTTACTTAACAGTAATTAGCGTCAGCACCACTGCGTCTGGAGTGAGAGACCTTGGCCGGATCGGCTGACTTCGACCTGTACCGCCCGTCCGAGGAGCACGACATGCTCCGGGACGCCGTCCGCGCGATGGTCGAGGCGAAGATCGCCCCGTACGCCGCCGCGGTGGACGAGGAGGCCCGCTTCCCGCAGGAGGCGCTCGACGCCCTGGTCGCCAACGACCTGCACGCCGTGCACGTTCCCGAGGAGTACGGCGGCTCCGGCGCCGACGCGCTCGCCACGGTCATCGTGATCGAGGAGGTGGCCCGCGCCTGCGTGTCCTCGTCCCTGATCCCCGCCGTGAACAAGCTGGGCTCGCTCCCGGTGATCCTCTCCGGCGGCGAGGACCTGAAGAAGAAGTACCTCACCCCGCTCGCCAAGGGCGACGCGATGTTCTCGTACTGCCTCTCCGAGCCGGACGCGGGCTCCGACGCGGGCGGCATGAAGACGAAGGCGGTCCGCGACGGCGACCACTACGTCCTCAACGGCGTGAAGCGCTGGATCACCAACGCGGGCGTCTCCGACTACTACACGGTCATGGCGGTCACCGACCCGACCAAGCGCACCAAGGGAATCTCCGCCTTCGTCGTCGAGAAGTCCGACGAGGGCGTCTCCTTCGGCGCCCCGGAGAAGAAGCTCGGCATCAAGGGCTCGCCGACCCGCGAGGTCTACTTCGACAACGTCCGCATCCCCGCCGACCGCATGATCGGCGCGGAGGGCACCGGCTTCGCCACCGCGATGAAGACCCTGGACCACACCCGCATCACCATCGCCGCCCAGGCCCTCGGTGTCGCCCAGGGCGCCCTGGACTACGCCAAGGGCTATGTCCAGGAGCGCAAGCAGTTCGGCAAGCCGATCGCCGACTTCCAGGGCATCCAGTTCATGCTCGCCGACATGGCCATGAAGATCGCCGCCGCCCGCGCCCTCACCTACCAGGCCGCGGCCGCCTCCGAGCGCGGCGACGCCGACCTCACCTTCCAGGGCGCGGCGGCGAAGTGCTTCGCCTCCGACGTCGCCATGGAGGTCACCACGGACGCCGTCCAGCTCCTCGGCGGCTACGGCTACACCCGCGACTACCCGGTCGAGCGCATGATGCGCGACGCCAAGATCACCCAGATCTACGAGGGCACGAATCAGGTCCAGCGGATCGTCATGGCCCGCAACCTGCCGTAACCGCACCGGCGTCGGCGGGAAGGCGCCCCTCGGGGCGCCTTCTCCGGCTCTGGCGCCGAATGGCACTACCGGACGGTCGGGCTTAGGACGGGAACCAGACGGGGACCGCCCCGGACCCCGCCGCCACCCTGGAGGAGCCATGACCCAGACCGGACCCATGACGGCCATGTCCAAGCAGATGCAGGAGTGCGTCAACGCCTGCATGACCACCCACACCATGTGCGAGGAGACCCTGAGCTCCTGCATGTCGATGGAGGGCGGCCAGGCGCACATGCGCATCATGCGCGCGCTCATGGACTGCTCCGAGGCGACCCGCATGTGCGCCGACATGATGATGCGGCGGTCGCCGCTGTCGCCCGAGATGTGCGCTATGTGCGCGAAGGCCTGTGACATGTGTGCCGAGGCGTGTATGTCCATGCCGGACGACCCGCAGATGAAGCGCTGCGCGGAAGCCTGTCGCCGCTGCGCCGAGATGTGCCGCTCGATGGCGGCCATGCCCATGTGACGCTCCTCGCGAGCGAGGTTCAGGGGCCTCCGGTTCCTCACTCGTTCGAGCGGTGAAGGAGTGATCCTGCCCGATACGCTGACGCTCGGGATCAGAATCGCGCCCATGGCAGCCATGCGCTGTAGCCGCGTGCGCCGACGGGGAAGGGCGGCCGGCCCTTCCCCGTGTGGCGCTGCTCGCCGCCGGGACGGCTTGGTCGGACCGGCCGACGGCTCAGTTGCCGGAGACGGTGACCTTCTCGTCGTTCTTCAGTTCGTCCACCAGGGTCTTCACCTTCGCCTTGTCCCAGACGAGGTTGCCGCCGGTGGAGCCGGAGATCGGCATGTTCATCGAGACGCCGTCGCCGCTGTTGACGTCCTTCATCGCGAAGAACATCGACGCCAGGTCCCACAGGCTCATGTCCTTGTCGACGGTGAGGGAGTCGAGGCCCGCGCCGAGGGTGGGGTAGAGCTTGAAGGGGTTCAGGATCGTCGACGGGGTGGCCACCTGGTGGGCCAGGGCCGCCAGGAACTTCTGCTGGTTCTTGGTGCGCTGCAGGTCGGACGCGGCGAAGGCGTGCCGGGTACGGACGAACGCCAGGGCCTCCTCGCCGTTCAGGGTCTGCTTGCCCGCCTTGAAGTTCGCGCCCGAGTAGCTGTCCTTGAAGCCCTTGTCGATGGTGATCGTGACACCGCCGACCGCGTCCACGATGTCCGCGAAGCCGGCGAAGCCGATCTCCACGTAGTGGTCGATGTGCAGACCGGTGTTGTACTCGACCGTGCGGACGAGGAGGGTCGGGCCGTCCTCGGCGTAGGCCGCGTTCAGCTTCGTGTACCGGCCGGTGTTCGGGTAGACCTTGCCGGACGTCGACCCCTTGTAGGAGGGGATCTCCACGTTCGAGTCACGGGGGAGCGAGACCAGCGTGTCGCCGTTGTCGCCGACGTGCAGGATCATCATCGAGTCGGTGCGCTGGCCCTCGGCCGACCCCGTGTGCAGCTTCTTCTTCTCCTCGGCCGACATGCCCTTGCGGCTGTCGGAGCCGACGATCAGGTAGTTGGTGCCCTTGCCCGCCGCGGGCCGGTCGATGACCTTGGACAGGTCGACGTCCCGGTGCAGTTTGGAGTCGGCCCAGAAGTAGGTCGCGACGGATGTGACGATCAGCACGCTGACGACGACGATCGCCGTCCACTTGATCCGCTTGCGCCAGTTGGGAGCCGGCCGCGGCCCGCGCTCATGGGTACCGGCCGGCCCGCCGCCCCCGGGGCCGCCGCCGTAGACCTGGCCGGTGTTGTACCCGCTGTCGTAGCCGTCGTACCCGCCACCGCCGTCGTACCCGTTGTCGTACGACGGCTGCTGCGGGACACCGGCGTATCCGCCGCCGCCCTGCTGCGGGGAGCCGTACGGCGGTGCCGACGGGTCCGAGCGCCGTACCTGGCGCATCACGCGGGCGCCCTCAGGCTGCGCGCTTGCGCTACCGCGTCCGTACCGGTCGCCGCGGTTGTCGTTCGACCGTCCCTGGGGCCATTCGTTCATGGGCCCCAGTGTGCAGGCAGCGGCCGTACCTCTTACAAGAGTCGTCGGAAAATCAGGGCACCCCTGTTGCGAAGCCGACACAAATTCCGTGAATGTCGCTTCGGCATAAGGTGGGGGCCATGACAGACCAGGCCCCCGAGGCGGAATCCGACATACCCGGCAAGCCGACGTCCGCGTCCCGGACCACCCTGAGCCACATCATGACCCACAGCGACACCAACCTCCTCGGGACGGTGCACGGCGGTGTGATCATGAAGCTCGTGGACGACGCGGCGGGCGCGGTCGCCGGCCGCCACTCGGGCGGTCCCGCCGTCACCGCGTCCATGGACGAGATGGCGTTCCTGGAGCCGGTCCGCGTGGGTGACCTGGTCCACGTCAAGGCCCAGGTCAACTGGACCGGCCGGACGTCGATGGAGGTCGGTGTGCGGGTCCTCGCCGAGCGCTGGAACGAGTCGACCCCCGCCACCCAGGTCGGCTCGGCCTACCTGGTCTTCGCGGCGGTGGACGCGGACGGCAAGCCGCGCCGGGTGCCGCCGGTGGTGCCGGAGACCGACAGGGACCGCCGGCGCTGTCAGGAGGCCCAGATCAGGCGTACGCATCGGCTGGCGAGGCGCCGGGAGATCCGTGAGCTGCGCGAGCGGAGGGTGGCGGAGGGGTACGTGGACTAGGGCGGACTAGGGCGGTCCTTCGGTCGGCCCCTTCAGGGGCGCGGGGAACTGCGCGAGCAACCCCCATGCTCCCGCACCCGATCCACGACCCTCAGCACACCTTCTCGTCCCCCCTGATGACAGAAGCCTCTCCCTCCGGCGTCGGCGCCTCCACCCGCACCTTCCGCACGGCCCCCTTGAAGTCGGCCCCCACCGTCACCCGCAGCACCGGCCCCAGCCCCGGTACGGCCCGCAGGACGCTGCCCGGGAGGGCCGCCGCCAGTGAGCGGGCCGAGCGGTCCCAGCGTGGGTCGAAGGAGATCACCGTCCGCCTCAGGTCGCGCCGGGCGGCACCCACCGGCCGGTGGTTCGCAGCGAAGCCCGTCGCCGCCAGTGCCGCGTCCATCCGCCGCGCCAGCCCCGCCGTTGCCGTGCCGTTCTCCACCTGGACCCTGATCCCCGCAGGGGCCACCTCCACGGTCGCCGGCGGCGGCTCCTGCGGCTTCGGCGCGGGTGCGACCGTGGGCGCATGCGTCGGCGTGGGCGGCGCGAGCGGCTTGTCGTCGCGCAGGGACCGGAAGAGCTGGTCCGACCCGGCCCGGTCCCACTTCAGCGTCGAGCCGATGCCCTTCACGGCGTACCCCATCTGCCCGATGGGGACGGTCGTGAACTCCGACGAGGAGGGCGAGAAGTTGCGCATCGCCCGGCCGAGGTCCAGCAGCTCGTCCGTGCCGAAGCCCGTGTCGGCCCGTACCGACCCCAGCACCGCCCGGGTCACGTCCCGGAACCTGATCGGGTTGAGCAGCACCCCGCTCGACGTCGCCCGCTCGATCATCGACGCCAGGAACCGCTGCTGCCGCTTCATCCGGCCCAGGTCGCTGGCCGCGTCGACGTGCCGGGCGCGGACGTACTGCAGGGCCTGGCCCCCGTTGAGGATGTGCGTGCCGGGGGAGAGGTTCAGGCCGGTGTAGGAGTCCTCCAGGGGCTGTGCGGTGCAGACCCGGACCCCGCCGAGCACGTCGACGGTCCGCATGAACGTGATGAAGTCGACCTCCAGGTAGTGGTCGATCTTCAGGTGGGTCATGTCCTCGACGGTACGGACGGTCAGCTGCGGGCCGCCCTCCGCGTAGGCCGCGTTCAGCTTGATGGGGTGGGCGGGGAGCGGGCGGTGCGTCGTCTCGTCGACGCGGGCGGGGACCTCGGCGTACGAGTCGCGCGGCAGGCTGACCACGGTCGCCCGCTCCCGGTCCGCCGAGATGTGCACGATCATGATCGTGTCGGTGCAGTGGCAGGGCGCCCCGCCCAGCCGGTACTTGCGCCGCTCCCGCTCGGTGATCTTGTCGCGGCCGTCGGTGCCGACCAGCAGCACGTTCATGCCGTGGCCCGCGGCGGGACGGTTCTTCATGTCCTTGAAGGGGTCGACCCGGGCGATGTCCGCGTCCAGGCCGGCCATCACCGAGTGCCCGATCCCGGCCGACGCCAGCACCACCACGGAGAGTGTGCTGACCGCCCGCATGGCCCAGCGCGGCCGCCGGGGCCTGGTGGGTCGTACCGGCGGCCGCGGGGCCTGACGGGTGGTTTGCGTTTGGCGCGGCGGCCGGGCGGGCCGGACGGGGGACCGGGGCGGGCTGGCGGACAAAGGACACCTCCGGACGAGGCCGTACGTGGGATCCGTGAGCACGGTAGGCCGATACGACCTTCAGCCCGCGGCACCGTCCATGCGGCGCGCACCGGTGTCCCCCGTTCGCGGTAACGTGAGCCCCCTATGAACGCCAAGCCCGACGTGCGGCACCCCGCAGTTTCTGTGATCATGCCCGTCCTCGACGAGGAGCGGCATCTGCGCGGGGCCGTCCAAGCGATCCTCGCGCAGGAGTACGCCGGCGAGATGGAGGTCGTCATCGCCCTCGGTCCCTCCACGGACCGCACGGACGAGATCGCCGCTCAGCTGGTGTCGGAAGACGCGCGCGTGCACACCGTCCCGAATCCGACCGGCCGCACGCCGGCCGCGCTGAACGCCGCGATCAAGGCCTCGCGGCATCCGATCGTGGTCCGCGTCGACGGCCACGGCATGCTCTCGCCGAACTACATCGCCACCGCCGTACGGCTCCTGGAGGAGACCGGCGCGCAGAACGTCGGCGGCATCATGCACGCCGAGGGCGAGAACGCCTGGGAGCACGCGGTCGCGGCGGCCATGACCTCGAAGATCGGCGTCGGGAACGCGGCCTTCCACACGGGCGGCGCGGCCGGTCCCGCCGAGACCGTGTACCTGGGTGTCTTCCGGCGCGAGGCGCTGGAGCAACAGGGCGGCTACAACGAGGAGTTCATCCGCGCCCAGGACTGGGAGCTGAACTTCCGGATCCGGGAGGCCGGCGGGCTGATCTGGTTCTCGCCGGAGCTGAAGGTGTCGTACCGCCCGCGGCCGAACGTGAAGGCGCTCGCCAAGCAGTACAAGGACTACGGCCGTTGGCGGCACGTCGTCGCCCGCTACCACGAGGGCTCCATCAACCTGCGCTACCTCGCCCCGCCGGCCGCGGTGTGCGCGATAGCCGCGGGGCTCGTCGTGGGAGCGCTGGTCACCCCGTTCGGGTTCGTCGTCCCCGGCGGCTACCTCGCGGCGATCGCCGCCGGGTCCCTCCCGGCCGGCAAGGGGCTGCCGCTGAAGGCGCGGCTGCAGATCCCCCTCGCCCTCGCCGCCATGCACATGTCGTGGGGGTACGGCTTCCTGACCAGCCCCAAGTCGCTGGCGAAGCGGGTCATCGCGTCCCGTCGCCCCGCGGTGCTCAGCTCTTCGTCCAGCTGAGCACCGGCCGCCGTACGGCCCGGACTACCAGGTGTAGTCCGGGTCGACGTGCATGCACGCCGTGGTGTCCGAGGCGTTGAGGGCGTTCGCCGACGCCGGGGTGGTGTCATCGTCGTCGGCGGTGTACTCGGTGCCGGAGCGCCAGTCGGCGCCGACGACCAGCGTGACCCCGTCGACGGACGTCGACTTCTTCACCTGGTCGGTCGGGATGCCCAGCGCCTTCGCGACCCGCTGGGCGTCGCCCGCCAGGTCCGCGCTCGGATAGCGCACCACGGTCTGGTCCTCGCTCAGCAGCGCCGAGCTGTCGGCCGCCGCCTTGGTGAAGCCCTTGCCGGCCAGCAGCGCGGTGACGGCGGCGGCCCGGCCGGTGACCGCGGACTCGGTGCTGCTCCTGGTGCCGTTCTGCACCTGTACGGCGATCTTGTCGTCGGCCGCGGCCTTGTCGGTGACCTTCGTCGCGGTCGTCTTCTTCTTGTCCTTGCCGTCCAGCGCGATGTCCTCGCGGACCAGCCGCCACAGCTTGGCCGCGTCGGTGGGCTTGGGCAGGACACGGTTGCCGTCGGAGGAGTACACGTACGGCATCGTCGTCATGGTGATGCGGCTGGTGGGGACCTTCTTCAGTTCCTTGCTCAGGTCGTAGAGCCTGGTGACCGAGCCGAGGCCGGTGTCGACCGTGAGCGCCTTGGTGGCCGTCTCGGCGAGCCCCAGGAGCTTGTCGGGGTTGCTGAGGGTGGCGTTGGACCGCAACTGGCGGACCATCGAGTTCATGTACATGTGCTGGGCCTTGGTCCGGGCTATGTCGCTGCCGTCCTCGAAGCCGTAGCGGGTGCGCAGCCACTGCAGGGCTTGCTTCCCCTTGACCGAGGTGGTGCCCTTCTTCAGCTTCAGGCCGGAACCGTGGCCGGAGGAGGTGTGCGAGTAGATGTCGGCGTCCACGCACACCGGCACCCCGCCGATCGCGTCCGCCATCGACACCACGCCCGAGAAGTCGACCATCATGAAGTGGTCGATGTGGATGTCGGTCAGCTTCTCCCAGGTGGCCACCGTGCAGCCGGGCCCGCCGCGTTCCAGGGAGGCGTTGGTCATGGTGTCGGTGGTGGCCGCGTACACCTTGCCGGTGTCGGGGTCGGTGCACTTAGGGATGGAGACGAGGGTGTCGCGGGGCATGGACACCACCGACATGTTGGTGCGGTCGGCGGAGACATGCAGCAGCATCTGGACGTCGGCGCGGGCGGCGGTGCCGATGTCCTTGGCACCGCCCAGCTTCACGTTCTCCGCGGTGTTCCGGGCGTCGGAGCCGATCAGCAGGATGTTCAGCGGGGTCTGGCCGGCCGCGTTCGCCTTGGTGGCGGTGGCCCGGTCCTTGTCGTCGGCGGCGTTGTTGAGGTTCTCCTTCTTGATGTTGCCGTTGAGGTGCTCGTAGTACAGGTATCCGGCGGTGGCGGTGCCGGCCATGGCCAGCACCAGGATCGAGGCCGACCAGCGGACGATCCGGCGTCTGCGGCGTCTGCGGTCACCGTCCGTGCCGCGTCTGCCCTGCCGGCCGTCACCGTCCTGTGGCGTGAGGGGCATGGTGTCCTCGACCGCGGACACCACGTCGGACACCTCCCCCCGCACACTGCTGCGCACCACGTCGCCCGCCCTCCCGCTCGCACCTGCCACCACACCCGGAACTCCCGGGTACCTGAGCACGGCGGCAGTGTCATGCAGGCGCTTAGGAGTTACCTGTGCCTACCTGTGCGGACCTGTGCGTGGACCGTTGGCACGGCCCGCTACCAGCGATAGGGCGCGTACACGTCCATGCACTGCTTGGTGTCCGAGCCGTTGATCGCGTCGGCGTTGTCCGGCAGGTCACCGGCCTTCGGCGCGGACTGTTTCGGGTACGCCGTGCCGTCCCGCCAGTCGGCGCCGACGACGAGCGTGACCCCCGACACATCGGTGGTCTGCCGTACCTGGCCGGTGGGGATCCCCAGCGCCTTGGCGACCGCCTGGGCGTCGCCCTCCAGGTCCGCGCTCGGGTACTGGACGACCGTCTTCTCCACCGACTCCGCGGCCCCTGAGGTGTCCGCCGACGCCCTGGTGTAGCCCTTGGCGGCCAGGTGCTGGGCGAGCGCTCGTGCCCGGCCGCTGACCGGGGCCTCGGTGGTGGTGCCGGTGGCGTTGCGCACCAGCACGCCGAGGCTGCCCGGGGAGACGGACGGCTCCTTGGCGGGCTCGGCGCTCGCCGTGGTCTTCTTCTTGCTCTCCTTGGCGGAGCCGTTCTTGTCGAGCGCAACGTCGTCGCGGAGCATCTGCCACACCTTGTCGGCATTGGTGGTGTCCGGCACGACGTGGTCCTTGTTCTGCGGGTCCTCGACGTTCGGCATCGTCAGGCTGGTGATGCGGTTGGTCGGCACCGACTTGAGCTGCATGCCCAGGTCGTAGAGCTTCTTCGGGGTGCCGATCTCCTCGGAGACCGTCAGGGACTTGGTGGCCGCCTCGGCCAGGTCCATCAGCCTGCCGGTGTCGGTGAAGACGTTCTGTCCCTTCAACGTCCGGATCATCGAGTTCAGGTACATGTGCTGGGCCCGCGCCCGCATCAGGTCGCTGCCCCAGGCGTGCCGGGTGCGCAGCCACTGCAGGGCCTTCTCGCCCTTCACCTTGTGCGTGCCGGCCGTCATCTTCAGTCCGGAGCCGCCGGGCACCGCGGCCGTCGGCCGGTCCCACACGTTCTGGTTCACGCAGACGTCGACGCCGCCGATGGCGTCCGCCATGTTCACCACGCCGGAGAAGTCGATCGTGATCCAGTGGTCGATGTAGACCCCGGTGAGGTTCTCCCAGGTGGCCAGCGTGCAGCCGGCCCCGCCCCGGGCCAGCGACTCGTTGATGATGGTGTTGGTCGCCGGGTACACCTTGCCGGTCTTGGGGTCCGTGCACTTGGGTATGTCGACCCTGGTGTCCCGGGGGATGCTCACCATCGCCGCGCTCTTGCGGTCCGCCGACAGGTGGATCAGCATCTGCACGTCGCCGAGCGGCGGGCTGCCCCGGTCGTACTTGGCGCCGCCGAGCTTCACGTTCTCGTCGGAGTTGCGGCTGTCGGAGCCGATCAGCAGGATGTTCATCGGCGTCTGACCGGCCGCGTTGGCCGCGGTCTTCCGCGCCTTGGCGTCGCCGCTGCTGCGCTCGCCCTTGTGGATGTTGCCGTTCAGGTGCTGGTAGTAGAGGTAACCGGCCCCGGCCGTGCCGAGGACCACCACCGACAGCACGGTCGCCGACCAGCGCAGCGCCCGCCGGCCGCGCCCACCGGGCCTGCCCCGGCCGCCGTTCGGGCCGTCGGACGAGCCACCGCCCGAGCCGCCCGTCGAGCCGCCCTTGCGGCGCCCGCCGCCGGGCCCGGGTCTGCCCGTGGTCCCGGGTGCCTTCGGTGCGAGGGACATCGTGTCCTCGACCGCAGGCACCTCCCCCCGCACATCGCTCTGCGTCAACTCCCTGCCCTCCCCACCCTGCGCCCTGCGCGCACACGGGCCCGCCGCCACGCCCCCCGTCGGGCGCCACACGGACCACACGGGTCCGCCCCGCGCCCGGTTAGACGCGTGACGGACCCATAGGGTTACCTGCTTATTCGCGGTTACTTGGTGGTCGTGTCGCGTAACTCTTCGTCGCGGCGCCCTACTTGGCGCAGGTCACCTTGTCCGCCGTCGTCTTGCTGTCCACGTCCGGCGCCTTTGTCGGAGTGGTGAGGGAGACACCCGCCCCCTGGAAGTCCTTGCCCAGGGTCAGGGTGATCGCGGGCAGGCCCTGGGAGTTGATCACGCTCTTGCCCGGCTTCATCGCGGAGCCGGACAGCCCCATGAGACTGGCCAGTTCACGTGCCTGATCGGCCTGGTCGGGGGCGTACTCCAGGGTGGTCTTGCTGAGTGCGGCGTCCGCGTTGCCGGCGTTCTCCGACTTGAGGACGCCCTCCTGGTTCTGCAGCCAGCTGAGGGTCTCCTGGGCGCTGCCGGCCGGAGCTCCGCCGTTGAGGATCCGCACCCGCACCGCGGAGGCCGCCGACTTGGAGCCCTCCAGGCGGGCGGCCGCCGCGTCCTTGCTGGCCTGCGCCTGCTTCTTCTTGACGGCCGTGAAGGAGACGTCGTCCCTGATCGCCTGGAAGACGGCGGGGGCCTTCGTCTCGTTGAGCACGACGGTCGCCTTCACCTTCTCCGCCGGGTTGTCCAGCACCGGGATGGTGGTGAAGGTCAGGTTCTTCGGGTTGAGCTTGCCGAGTTCCAGACCCAGGTCCTTCAACTTGCCGATGCTGTCCAGCTGGGAGTCGACGGTGAGCGCCTTGGTGCCGACCTCGGCCAGCTTCAGCAGCTTGGTCGGGCTGGTGAGCGTCGAGTTGGAGCTGAGCTTGCGCATCAGGGCGCTGAGGAACTGCTGCTGGAGCTGGATCCGGCTCAGGTCGCCCCCGAAGCCGACCGAGTGCCGGGTGCGCACGAACGCCAGCGCGGTCTCGCCGGAGATGTTGTGGGTGCCCTTGGACAGCTTCAGATGCGAGTCCGAGTCGTCGATGTCCTTGGCGAGACACACCTCGACCCCGCCGACCGCGTCGGTCAGCGTCTTGACCGCGTTGAAGTCGGCCACCATGAAGTTGTCGGCCTGGATCCCGGTCAGCGCGGTCACCGTGCGCACGGTGCAGCTGGCGGTACGGCCGTCCTGGCCGAGGCTGGTGTTGAAGCGGACGTTCTCGGTGCCCGCGATGACCTTCTCGGTCCCGTCCGACTGTTCCGTCTGGCAGTCGGGCACGTCGACGATGAGGTCACGCGGAATGCTCAACGCGGTGGCGTTCGAGCGGTCCTTGGAGATGTGCAGCAGGATCGTGGTGTCGGCGTGCCCGACGCTGCCGGCGTCGCCGTAGCCCTCGTTGCCGGAGCCCGTCCGCTTGTCGGTACCGATGATCAGCAGGTTGATGGCCTTGTCCTTGCTGAAGCCACCGGTGCTCGCGCCGTCGTCGGAGACGGACGTGATGTTGTCGTTGAGGTGCTTGATGTAGAGGTAGCCGGCGGCCGAGACGGCGACCAGCACGAAGGCCATCGACCCGCCGGTCCACAGCAGGGCCTTCTTCGCCTTCGACTTCTTCTTCACCGGCCGCCGCGAACGGCGCCCCGCGGGCGGCTCGGGCTCGGTGCGCCGCCTGCGCTGTCCCGGCAGCTCCGGGCTCACGGTCTGCCGCGTACCGCCCGCGCTGCTGTCCGGCGAGGCCGGTCTGCGCGGTCCGGGTACCGACGACTGCGGTGCGGAAGGCGTCAGTCGCAGTTCGTATTCACCGGTGTTCGGATTGAGCACCCACTGGTCTGCGGGATCGATGTTGTCCGCCCGCCCACGGCCTTGCGCGTCCACGGTTGTCCGAATCCTCCGTCGGGGCCACGCGGCGCCTTCCCCCCAACCAAGGCGCTCGGTCACGTTTCGCGGTGCACGACCCCAGGACGGACCTCGCGGCCGGGTGCACCGGAGCGCTCACACTATCCGCCCAGTTCAGCGTCGAGTGACGCCAGTGACAAATTCATCCTCCCTACAAGCGGGCAATCCATCTCATTTAACTGACAACGAACGGCGCGGAAGTTCGCCGCCTTGGCACGTGCTTTACGCGCAACTGTCCTCGGCGGCGGTGTTACCGCGGAACGTGGTGCTCTGCGAGTCTCCGGAGGAGGACGCGTTCTTCTTGGCGACCTTCACCGGCCGGTCGGCCCGCAGCAGCGCGAACAGCGCGTCCGCCCTGCCCGCCACCAGCTGGTCCCGGTTGGAGTCGTACACATACGGCTCCCGCGGCACGGTCAGGAACTGCATCTGGTCGGTGGGGATGTCCCGCAGCCCGCGAACCAGCTGGTAAAGCCCCCGCAGACTGGCCAGCTCCGGATCGGTGGTGAGCGCGGAGGTCGCCGCGTCCAGCAGCGGGTAGAGCTTCGCCGGATTCAGCAGTACGTCACTGCTCTGCACCTTGTTGACGAGCGCCCCCAGAAACTGCTGCTGGCGGTCCATCCGCCCGGTGTCACTGCCGTCCCCGAGCGACTTGCGCACCCGTACGTACCCCAGCGCCTGCTCCCCGTCGAGGGTGACCCGTCCGGCGGGCAGCCGCAGCTTCGCCGCCTTGTCGTTGATCGGCTCCTTCAGGCACACCTGCACTCCGTCGATCGCGTCGACCACGTCCTTGAACCCGCTGAAGTCGACGACGACGTGGTGATCGATCCGGATGTCCGTGAGCTTCTCGACGGTACGGATGGTGCAGGCCGAACCCCCCACCTCGAACGCCGAGTTGAACAGCGTGAAGGAGGGCTCGCTGCGCCGCCCGTCGCCGCGCAGGCAGCCGGGCACGTGCACCATCAGGTCGCGGGGCAGCGAGACCGCGGTGGCGCTGCGCCGGTCGCGGGCGAGATGCAGCAGGATCGTGGTGTCGGAGCGCTCGGTGCCCGAGTCCTTGCCGTAGCGGCGGTTGCCCGCCCCGGCGCGGGTGTCCGACCCGATGAGGAGGATGTTCTGCGCGCCCCGCACCAGCGCGGTGGGCCGCTCCCGCTCGTACCGGGCGAGCTCGGCCTCGGCCGCGTCGTCGGCGGTGATGTTGTGACTGAGCTTGGCGTACAGCGCCCAGCCGCCGCCGACAGCCCCGACGAGCAGCACCCCGGCACCGAGGGCCGCCCCCCGTACCCAACGCCGCCGACGCCGCCGGGCAAGCCCGTCCCCGGTGGCGGATGCCCCTACGACGTCAGTCACCCCTCAACAGTGCCTGGCCCGGCGACAACAGGCGGCCCCAACTACTCCACCCGGGCGAGCCGCGGCCCCCACGAAGCCGCGGTGGGCTGTTTACGCGGGTGCCTTGTCCTACGGGGGGCCGGGCTGTTTACGCGGGTGCCTTGTCCCACCTTCTCGGGGGCGCGGGGCCGTGTCGACGTGCGGCTCCGCCGCGTGGGCGCGACCAGCCCCCACCGGCCCGCACCGGGCGAACGACCTCACCGCGCCGACGCAGTCACCCGCTCACTCTCGATCCGCTTCGCGATCCCTTCCTCCCCCAGTTCCCCCAGATGCCGGCACAGCACCACCGACCCCCCGACCACGAGCGGCGCGTACAGCCCCGCGCTCAGCCCTTCCCACGTGTCGTACCCCAACCCCGACAGCAACCGGGAACCGGGCCCGGTCAGATCCAGCCCCGCCGCATCCCCGAGCGCCCGCTCCACGACCTCGGCGCCACTCAGCTCCGCCCCCGCCACGATCAGCGCGGGCTCCTCCGGATCCACCGGCGAGAACGGCACGAACCGGTCCCCCTGACCCGGCACTTCCACCGCGTAGTCGACGAACCCCTCCGGCGGCCGCGGGAACCGCCCACCCAGCGGCCGCAGCGCGAGAGCGACCCGCTCGCCCCGGCACGCCCGCGCCGCCTCCAGCGACTCCGGCCCGCTCACCACCACGTCGGCCGCCGCCGGCTCCCCGGCCACGTCGGCGATCGCACCCACCGACGAACAGGCCAGCAACCACACCGCCGTCTGCCAGTGCGCGGGCAGCAGCAGGGCCACCCGGTCACCGGGCCCCGCACCGAGGTCGCCTTGCAACAGATTCGCCGTCTTCGCCACCCAATTGGCGAAGGTGGCCACGGACAATTCGACGCGTTCGCCCGTCGCGTCGTCGTAGAAGGTCACCAGGGGGCGTCCGGGATCCGCGGCGAGCGCGGAACGCAGCAGGTCGGCAGGGGTGCGATCGGTGGCGTTCACCCGCGCAAGCGTACGCCGCGCCCGGCGCCCGCACCGGCCGGCGGGGCCACCGGTTCGGCGTAACCGGAGCCGACGGGCCGTCAGTTCCCCGATGGGCGTGTTTGTCTGACTGTGTTCAATATCGGGGCATGCGTGGATTCCTGACTACCTCGATCGGCGTCACCTGCGCGGCGGCCCTCACCCTCCCGCCGGCCGTGCTGAACGTGCCCTCCGCGGCCGCCGCACCCGCGGAGCGGACCACGACGACCACCGGCCGCCCCGGCAGTACCCAGTCGCTGCCCCTCACCCCCCGCACCCGCGGACGCGTCCTCGGCCAAGCCCCCGAACAGGGCGCGTACAGCGCCCACGTGCGCCACTTCTCGCTCGTCGGCGTCGTCTGGGACAACCCCCGAAGAGAACTGCACGGCAAGGTCCAGGTGCGCACCCGGTCCGCCGCCACCGGCCACTGGTCGGGCTGGCAGGACGTCGACACGAACAACGCCGACCACGGCGCCGACCCGGACACCGCGGAGGCCGCCTCCGGCCGGGTGCGCGGTGCCACCGCGCCCCTGTGGGTGGGCGACTCGAACGGAGTCGACGTACGCGTGCGCGCCGAAGCCGGCGACAACCCCGGCGACGGCCTCGCCGACGACGTCGATGACGACCCCGGCGAGGAGTCCGCCCCGCGCGGCGGCGCCGGCGTCGGGCGGGACCTGCTCCCGGCGGGCCTGCGCCTCGAACTCGTCGACCCGGGCGACGATGCCCCGTCCCAGGGCCCGCCCGCCGACAGCCCCCGCACCGACACCGAGGCCGACCCGGCGGCCGCGGTCAACGCCGGCCTGGTGTCGTTCGCCGCCACCGAGATCCCCGCGCTGAGCCGGGAGGACACCGAACGCGAACTCCGGGAACTGAACGGCGCCGGCGCCCCGCTGGCGAAGCCGTACATCGGGCCGCGCCCGAGGATCGTCACCCGCCGCGGCTGGGGCGCCGACGAGTCGCTGCGCGAGAAGGGGTTCGTCTACACCGGGAAGATCAAGGCGGCCTTCGTCCACCACACCGCCTCCGGCAACGGCTACCGCTGTTCCCAGGCCCCGTCCGTCATCCGCAGTATCTACCGCTACCACGTCGTGAGCATGGGCTGGCGGGACATCGGCTACAACTTCCTCGTCGACAGGTGCGGAACCATCTACGAGGGCCGCGCCGGGGGAGCGGCGAAGGCCGTCAGAGGCGCCCACACCCTCGGGTTCAACAACCACAGCATGGGTATCGCGGTGATCGGCACATACGGCTCGCACAAGCCGTCCGCGGCCGCCGTGACCGCCGTCGCCAGGCTCACCGCGTGGAAACTCGGGCTCTTCGGGGCCAATCCGAAGGGAAAGACATATCTGAAGTCCGGGGGTGGCAATCTCTACCCAAAGGGGAAGAACGTACGACTGAACGTGATCTCCGGCCACAGGGACGGGTACGCCACCGAATGCCCAGGCGCCAAGCTCTACGCCAAGCTCGGCTCGGCCCGGACCAGCTCCGCGCGCCTGCAGGGACGCTGAGTACGGGGCCCGCGTTCACCGCCGTCGGGGGCAGTCGGGGGAAACCGCATACCCATGCCGCGTGGCACCGCGCGGCCGTCGAGGGCCCGTCGCACGGTCTGCATACACTGGCCGGCCGACAGAGAGTTCGGCCGGTCCCGGCAGGAAGCAGAGACGACAGGTGACAGAAGCGATCCTCCTCGTCGGCGGCAAAGGCACCCGGCTGCGCCCGCTCACGGTCCACACGCCCAAGCCGATGGTCCCGGCGGCCGGCGTGCCGTTCCTGACCCACCAGCTGGCCAGAGCCAGAGCGGCGGGCGTGGAGCACATCGTCCTCGCGACGAGTTACCTGGCGGACGTCTTCGAACCGTACTTCGGCGACGGCGCGGCACTCGGCCTGCACATCGAGTACGTCACCGAGGACGAACCGCTCGGCACCGGCGGCGCGATCCGCAACGTGGCCGCCCGGCTGCACTCCGGCCCGGACGACCCGGTCCTGATCTTCAACGGCGACATCCTGACCGGCCTGGACATCAGCGCCCTGGTGGCCACCCACGAGTCGACGTCCGCCGACATCTCCCTGCACCTCACCCAGGTGACGGACCCCCGCGCCTACGGCCTCGTCCCCACCGACGGGACGGGCAGGGTCCTGGCCTTCCTGGAGAAGCCGCAGACCCCCGAGGAGATCGTCACCGACCAGATCAACGCGGGGGCGTACGTCTTCCGCCGCTCGGTCATCGACACGATCCCGGCGGGCCGCCCGGTGTCCGTGGAGCGCGAGACCTTCCCCGAACTGCTCGCGGCCGGCGCCCACCTCCAGGGCATGGTCGACTCCACGTACTGGCTGGACCTCGGCACGCCCGCGGCCTTCGTCCGCGGCTCGGCGGACCTCGTCCTGGGCCGCGCCCCGTCCCCCGCGGTTCCCGGCCGCTGCGGCGACCGCCTCATCCTCCCGACGGCCCGGGTCGCGGCGGACGCGAAGCTGACGGGGGGCACGGTGGTGGGCGAGGGCGCGTTCGTGGCGGAGGGCGCGCGGGTCTTCGGCTCGACCATCCTCCCGGGCGCTGTGATCGAACCCGGCGCCGTCATCACCGACTCCCTCATCGGCAACGGCGCCCGCGTCGGCGAACGCTCGGTCCTCACGGGCACGGTGATCGGCGACGGCGCGGTCATCGGCGCCGACAACGAGCTGCGCGAGGGCGCCAGGGTGTGGTGCGACGCGATGATCCCGGCGGGGGCGGTGCGGTTCTCCTCGGACCAGTAGGGGTGGTGGCGGTGGTGGATTGACTGCGGGCGCGTGGGGGCTGCTCGCGCAGTTCCCCGCGCCCCCTTACGGGGCGCTTCACAGCTACCCAGCTGCGGGCAGTCGTGCCGCAGGGCGGCACGGGTGGGCGCTGGGGGTCCCTCCTCTGGGGGAGGCACCCCGCCAACGCGGGCGAGTGAAACCCCCGCGCCCCGGCTCCATCCACCCGCACTTCACAACCGGCCGATATCCCCTCGCGTCATCCGAGGCGCCCGTCTCGCCGGCGTATGCCCACTCAGCAGAATCAACCGAGCCGCCCGATGCCGCTGGCCCGCATACGGCTCAAGCAACCGCAGCATCACCTCGTCATCGGCATGCCGGTCCCCGGCCAACGCCCACCCCACGATCCCCGGCAGGTGCAGGTCCCCGACCGTCACCGCATCCGCCGCCCCATGACTGCGCTGCACGGTCTCCGCGGACGTCCACGGCCCCACCCCCGGCACCACCTCCAGCCGCGCCCGTGCCGCCTCCGGCGCCATCCCCACGGCCTGCTCCAGCCGCGCGGCGACCCGCACCGCCCGCAGAACCGTCGAGGCCCGCTTGTCGTCGACCCCGGCCTTGTGCCACTCCCAGGACGGGATCAGCGCCCAGGTACGCGGCGCCGGCATCACCCACATCGGCCGCTCGCCCACCCCCGCCGGGCCCGGCGCGCGCTCCCCGAACCTCCGCACCAGCAACCGCCACGCCCGGTACGCCTCGTCGGTGGTGACCTTCTGCTCCAGCACCGACGGAATCAACGACTCCAGGACCAGCCCGGTCCGCGTCAGCCGCAACCCCGGCCGCCGATGCCGAGCCGCCGCCACGACCCGGTGCCGCGGCACGAACACGGCCGGGTCGTCGGCGGAGCCGAGCAGCTCCGGCAACTGCTCCAGCAGCCACTCGCTCCCCGGCCCCCAGGCCTCCCCGCGCACCTCACCGCCGTACACGGCGACCCGCAACGTCCCGGGCCCGGCAGGCGTCAGACTGGCCCGCCACACAGACCCGTCACGGGTGGCCCGAAACGTGGGATCTCCGGCCCCCCGCCGCAGCGGCCCCAGCACAAGCCCCAGCTCAAGAGCCCCGTCCGGCTTCCACACCCGAACCCGCCCAGGCGCGACCGCCTGCCGAGGCACCCCGGCAGGCACGACGACCTGCCCACCCCGCACAGTCGCACGCGTGGGCTTCGGAGCAAACCGACCAGCCACTCAAGGAATCCTAGGCCTCAGGCGCCCCGTCTTTCAGGGGCGCGGGACTGTGTCCGACATGCGGCTACCGCCGCATGGGCGCGACCAACCCCACAAACGTGCACTCGCCGACGAACCGCTTCGCCCCGAACCGAAGGCGGCGAAAGCTCACCGCACTTCGACAAACGCCCCCGCCTCCCTCTCGGCCCTGGCCCGCGGAGCCTCCGCAGCCTTCCCCACGGCAACCGCTCCCATCGGCTCCCACTCGGCCGGAAGCGCGAGCGCCTCCCGCACCACATCCCGGCAGAACATCGTCGACGACACCCATGCCGACCCCAGCTGCTCCCCGGCCAGCGCGACCAGGAAGTTCTGCACCGCGGCCCCCACCGCGACCACGAACATCTCCCGCTCGGCGGCGTCGCGCCGCGGGTCCCCGTACGTGTGCGACCCGTCCATCACCAGACAGGGCACCGCCAGGTACGGCGCGTTCCGCAGCACATCCCCCCGCCGCACCCGTTTCGCGATGGACTCCTCCGACTTGCCGTCCTTCCTCAGGTCGGCGATCCACGCGTCCCGCATCGCGTCCAGCAACCGCAGGCGCGCCTCGGCCGACTCCAGCAGCACGAACCGCCACGGCGTCGTGTGATGCGGCGCCGGCGCGGTCACGGCCGCGGCGACCGCCCGCCGTACCGCCCCGGGGTCGACGGGCTCGTCGGTGAACGCCCGCACCGTCCGGCGCAGCGTCACCGCTTCCCGGACCGCCTCGGACGTCCCGAGCCGGAACATGTCGCTGCCCGCGTCCCGGACCAGCGTCCGCGCGCCGTCCCCGTCGTCGCCTGCGTCCGCCACGACATGGGCGAGGCCCCGCACCACGGCGACCGGCGTCCCCGTCGCCTTGCCCTTCACCAGGTCACCGGCGGCGGCCAGTTCGTCGGCCGTGGCGACGACCGTCGCGACCAGCGGATTGCCGTACGCGTCCACGCCCCCGCGCAGATCGTCCAGCACCGCCACGCCGGCGGCACCGATGGTGACGTCCGTGAGTCCCGACCGCCAGGGTCGCCCGGAGGTGTCGGTGACGATCACCCCGACGTTGACGCCCAGCGCGTCCCGCAGGCCCGCGCGTACGGCACGGGCCGACGCGTCGGGATCCTCGGGCAGCAACAGCACGGTCCCGGACGGGGTGTTGGACGCGTCCACTCCGGCCGCCGCCATGACCAGGCCCTGCCGGTTCTCCACGATCCGCAGGGGCCCGCGCCGGGCCACCACCCGCACGGTCTCGGCGTCGATCGCCGCCTCCCGGTCGGCCGCCTCGACGATCCGCCCCTCGGCCTTGGAGACGATCTTGGAAGTGACGATCACCACGTCACCGTCGGCCAGCCCCGGCTCCGCCGCGGCGATCAGCTTCGCCAGGTCGTCACCCTGCTGCACCTCGGGGATCCCGGGCAGCGCCCACACCCGGTACCCGGGCACCGCGTCGGCCGTGCCGGTCGTGTCGGCCACAGCGGTCGTGTCGGCCACAGCGATCGTGCCGGGCGTGTCGTCGGTCGCGTCCGTCATGCCCCGCGCACCTCCTCGGCCAGCGCCAGCGCCTCCCGGGCCATCTGCGCGGCGGCGCCCAGGTCGGTCATCATCAGCGGTACGGCCCGGCAGCGGATGCCGGCCGCCTCCACGCGCGCGACACTGCCCGCGTCCACGGAGTCGACGAGCCAGCCGTCGAGGAGCCCGGAGCCGTAGTGCTCGGCGACCGCCGCGGCCGTCGACTCCACGCCCACCGCCGCGAGCACCTTGTCGGCCATCCCGCGCACCGGCGCGTCCCCGACGATGGGGGAGAGGCCCACCACCGGCACGCCGGCGTTCGCGATGGCCTCCCGGATGCCGGGCACCGCGAGGATCGTGCCGACGGAGACCACCGGGTTGGACGGCGGGAAGAGGATGACGTCCGCCGCGGCGACGGCCTCCAGAACGCCGGGCGCCGGCTTGGACTGCTCGGCGCCGACGGGGACGACCGCCTCGGCGGGGACGCCCGCCCGCAGCCGTACCCAGTACTCCTGGAAGTGCACGGCCTTGCGCTCGCCGTCGACCTCGACGGCGACATGGGTCTCGACCCGGTCGTCGGTCATCGGGATCAGCGTCACGCCCGGCTTCCAGCGGTCGCACAGCGCCTCGGTCACCGCGCTCAGCGGAAACCCGGCGCCCAGCATCTGGGTGCGCACGATGTGCGTCGCGAAGTCCCGGTCGCCGAGCCCGAACCAGTCCGGCCCCACCCCGTAGGCGGCGAGCTCCTCCTTGAGGTGGAAGGTCTCGTCGGCCCGCCCCCAGCCCTGCTCCTCGTCGATGCCGCCACCGAGCGTGTACATCACCGTGTCGAGGTCCGGGCAGACCTTCAGCCCGAAGAGGTGGATGTCGTCCCCGGTGTTGCCGATGACGGTCACGTCGGCGTCCGGCACGGCCTGCTTGAGACCGCGCAGGAACCGGGCACCGCCGATGCCGCCTGCCAGAACCACAATGCGCATGCGCCAAGTCTTGCAGGCGGGTCGGACAACGCGTCACGCAGTCACGGGACGGGCCTCGCAAGCGGCCGCGGCCGCCGTGCGCATAGGCATCTCGGTCAGGCCCGGGTAGTACACGTGCAGGCTCACCGCGGGCTCCAGGGCGTCGTTCACCACCTCGTGCGCGTACCCCGGCGCGAACACCCGTTGCGCACCGGCGCTCAACGCGCGCGTGCCGCGCTCGGTGCGTTCGGTGAGCGCGCCCTCCAGGACCGTCAGCACGCCGGAGGAGCGGCCGTGGTCGTGGAGTCCGCTGCCCTGTCCGGGCACCCACGACAGCAGCCACACCTCGTAGCCGGGGCCGGTGCGCAGCCGGTGGTACCAGCGGCTGGTCGCGTCGTACCGGACGAGGTGCTCCCACTGCGAGCGGTCGGCGGCGATCGTGCGGGCGAGCCCGACGAACTCGGCCACGGTGACCGGGTGCTCGCGCGGGGGCTGCAGCAGGTGCGCGACTTCGAGGATGTCGCCGGCGATCTGGAGGTCGTTGTCGCTGTTCATGGGGGTGCGGTGGTTCCTCAGTGAAGAAGGTCAGCGGGGAACGAAAGCGAAAACCGAGTCCGGGGACTCGGTCTGCAGCTGGAGCGGTGGGATACGGCTACGGCTCAACAGCTGGAACAGCAACAGCTACAGCGAGCACGGGCAGCACCGTGGGACCCGGCGGTGCGGGTCGAGGTGGATGCCAAGTTCGCGAGCATGCCCACAAGGACATCGGTTCACACCTCCCGTGTCAACTCGACGCCCGGTATGTGGGACACGGTTCACCTCATCCGGTCCATCTCGCTGCGGAAAGGTTTGCTCAGTGGGCACCCGGGACACATGGCGCACAACCGGGCGCGCGAGCCACTTCGGAACGCGATCGAACATCTGGGCGTCCTTCTTCGTACAACCTCTGTATGGGGTCGGAGGCCCGTGACGGGCCTCGTCTGCATGTCAAGGTTTATGCCGATTTGAACACTTTCCGCACGGCCTTGGTTCCGCAGAGTGAATAACGGGCCCAATAGCAGATCTCGGCTTGACTCGCCCGGAGCAGCACACTTGTAATTTCACTCGTGTCGTTCAGCCGAAATCGGTAACGGCCGGGCACGGGGACGTGAAAGACAGACGAGGGGCGCACATGACCGAGCTGGTGCAGCAACTGCTGGTCGACGACGCGGACGAGGAACTCGGCTGGCAGGAGCGCGCGCTGTGCGCCCAGACCGACCCCGAGTCCTTCTTTCCCGAGAAGGGCGGCTCCACCAGAGAGGCCAAGAAGGTCTGCCTCGCCTGCGAGGTGCGCTCCGAGTGCCTTGAGTACGCCCTCGCCAACGACGAGCGCTTCGGTATCTGGGGCGGACTCTCCGAGCGGGAGCGCCGCCGCCTCAAGAAGGCCGCTGTCTGAAGCGGACGCCGAGACGGGTGCCCGAGCCGGACGTCCACACAACGCACACATCTGAGCTGCGCGAACGGCCCGTCGCGGGTGGGTTATCCACAGGCGGCGGGCCGTCGAGATGCCCAGCCGATAGTGTGGTCGCTCGTCCGAGACGCCTCGCCGCCACCAGCGGGCGCAGGAGTCCACCGCAGTCCATCGAACCGGGGCCCGTACCTCGATGTCCGTGCACAGCCACACGGCAGCCCAAGAGACGGCTGCCACAGCGGGGTTTGACCCAACCCGCCCGCCCGAGTTTCCGCGTCATGTGGTGACCGCGGTGCTCGTCTCCCACGACGGCGCCCGCTGGCTGCCCGACGCGCTCGCCGGGCTGCTCGGCCAGGAGCGCCCCGTCCAGTACGCGGTGGCGGCCGACACCGGCAGCGCGGACGACTCCGCCCAGCAGCTCACCGCGTCCCTCGGCGACGCCAACGTCCTGCACCTGGCCCGCCGCACCGGCTTCGGCCAGGCCGTCGAGGAGGCGAGCCGCACCGCGCCCGTCCTCACCCCGGACGACCTGCCGTACCTGAAGCGGCCCAGCGGCTGGGACCCGGTCACCCGCCAGTGGCGCGACGACGCCTACGACATGCCCGAGCTGCCCTACGGCGAGCCGGTCCAGTGGCTGTGGCTGCTGCACGACGACTGCGCCCCGGAACCCGAGGCCCTGGCCCAGCTGCTGCGGGTCGTGGACAACGAGATGGAACTGGGCCGCGACGACGTGGCGGTCGTCGGCCCCAAGCTGCGCGGCTGGTACGACCGCAGGCAGCTGCTGGAGGTCGGCGTCACCATCGCCAACTCCGGCCGCCGCTGGACCGGCCTGGACCGCCGTGAGCAGGACCAGGGCCAGCACGACCACATCCGGCCCGTGCTCTCCGTCTCCACCGCCGGCATGCTGATCCGCCGCGACGTCTTCGAGGAGCTCGGCGGCTTCGACCGCAGGCTGCCCCTGATGCGCGACGACGTCGACCTGTGCTGGCGCGCGCACAACGCGGGCCACCGTGTCCTGGTCGCCCCCGAGGCCGTCGTACGGCACGCCGAGGCAGCCTCCCGCGAGCGCCGCGCCGTCGACTGCGCCGGCCGCACCACCGCCTCCCCGCACAAGGTCGACAAGGCCGGCGCCATCTACACCCTGCTGGTCAACGCCCGTACGGCCGTGCTGCCGTGGATCCTGCTCCGCCTGGTCCTCGGCACCCTGCTGCGCACCGTCGCCTACCTCGTCGGCAAGGTCCCCGGACAGGCCCTGGACGAGATCCGCGGCCTGCTGGGCACCCTGCTGCGGCCCGAGCGGATCATCGCCGGGCGGCGCAGGCGCGGCCGCTCCCAGCTCGACAAGGGCGAGCTGCGCCCCCTGTTCCCGCCGCCCGGCGCCACCGTCCGGGCCACCGTCGAGCAGGTCGCGGGCAACCTCTTCGGCAGCGACGACGAGATCTCCGCGGCCGGCCGGCACGGCGGCGCCGTCGAGTCCGGACCCGGCGGCGACGACGCCGACTTCCTGGAGATCGAGCAGTTCGCCCGCCTCAAGCGCATCGCCCGCAAGCCGGGCCCGGTGCTCTTTCTGGTGCTGCTGCTGATCTCGCTGGCCGCCTGCCGCGCGCTGCTCGGCTCCGGCGCGCTCGCGGGCGGCGCCCTGCTGCCCGCCCCCGGCACCGCGGGCGAGCTGTGGTCGCGCTACCTGGACGCCTGGCACGCGGTCGGCGCCGGCGGCACCCCGGCCGCACCGCCGTACCTCGCGATCGTCGCCTCCCTGGCCGCCCTGCTGTTCGGCTCGACCGGGCTCGCGGTCACCGTGCTGCTGGTCGCCTCGGTACCGCTCGCCGGATTCACCGCCTACTTCGCCTCCCGCCCGCTGGTCACCTCGCGCCTGCTGCGCGCCTGGGCGGCCATCGCCTACGCCTTCCTGCCCGCCGCCACCGGCGCCCTCGCGGGCGGCCGCATCGGCACCGCCGTCCTCGCGATCCTGCTGCCGCTGATCGCCCGCGCCGGCATCGCGGCGAGCGGCCTCGCGAACTCCTCCGGGGCACGGGGAAGCTGGCGCGCGACCTGGGCGTACGCGCTGCTGCTGACCATCACCACCGCGTTCACGCCGGTCGTCTGGCCGATCGCCCTGGTCCTCGGCCTCGCCGTGCTCGCCGCCCGCCGCTCCGACCTGGTCCCCTCCGGCCTGCGGCTGCTGGCCCAGCTCGGCACCCCGCTGCTGGTCCTCGCCCCCTGGTCGCTGACCCTGCTGCCGTTCGGCTTCTTCAAGGAAGCCGGGCTGGAGTACGGCTCCTCGGCCGCCTCCGCCCTCGACCTGCTCGGCGCCAGCCCGGGCGGCCCCGGCACGCTCGACGGGCTGATGCTCATCGGCATCGTCCTGGCCGCGCTCGCCGCCCTGCTGCGCTCCGAGCGCCAGTCGGCGGTCCGCACCGCCTGGGCGGTCGCCCTGGTCGGCCTGGTCTTCGCGGTCCTGTCCAACAGGTCCACCTGGGCCGGCCCCGCGACCCTGGTCTACGGCATCGCGATCCTGTCCGCCGCCGCGCTCGGCGCCGACGGGGCGCGCTCGCGGGTCGCCGAGCAGAGCTTCGGCTGGCGCCAGCCGGTGGCCGCGCTGATCGCCTTCGCCGCCGCCGCGGGCCCGCTGCTGCTCGCCGCCGGCTGGATGATCGCGGGCGCCGACGGCCCGGTCGAGCGGCGCGACCCGAGCCAGGTGCCCGCGTTCGTCGCCGAGGACAGCAACACCACCGACCAGGTCCGCACCCTCGTCCTCGACAGCGACAGCACCGCGCGCGTGAGCTACATGCTGGTGCGCGGCTCCGGCGCCCGCATGGGCGACGCCGAGGTGGCCGCCGCCGACGGCGAGAACCCCAAGCTCGACAAGGTCGTGGCCAACCTGGTCGCCGGCTCCGGCGCCGACCAGGCCGACCAGCTCGGCGGGTTCGCGGTGCGCTACGTCCTCGTCCACAAGGGCGCACCGCGTGACATCACACGCGTGCTGGACGCCACCCCCGGCCTGTCCCGGCTCAGCCAGCAGGACGGCAGCGCCCTGTGGCGCGTCGACCAGCAGGTCTCCCGCGCGACCATCGTCTCCGCGAACGGCTCGGGCACCTCCGCCTCCGTCGCCGCGGGACCCGTCGACATCCACACCACCATCCCGACCGGCGCCGACGGCCGCATCCTGCGCCTGGCCGACTCGGCCTCCCCGGACTGGACGGCCACCCTGGACGGCAAGCCGCTCACCCGCACCACCGTCGACGGCTGGGCCCAGGGCTTCGAACTCCCCGCCTCCGGCGGGAAACTGGACGTCACCTACGACACGCCGTTCACCCACACCGCCTGGCTCTGGGCACAGGGCGCGCTCTCCGTCGTCCTGGTCGTCCTCGCCCTCCCCGGCCGCCGCCGCGACGTCGACGACGACCTCCCCGAGGAGCAGCCCATCCCCGCCCAGGCCGTCGAGGGCGAGGGCCGCCGCGCCCGCCGGCTGCGCGCCCAGGCGGAGGCCGAGGAGGAGACGATCCCGGAGGACGGCACCGGCGTCCCGGCGGCCGATGAGGAGCAGCCTCCGGCCGCGGTCCCGCAGCAGCAGTCGTACGACGAGTGGGATCCCGCCTCCTACCCGGCGGCCGACGGCTACAACGCCGGCTACGCGGCCGAGTACCAGGACACGGGCACCGGCCAGTACCAGACCGGCGGCTACGACCAGCAGACGTACGACCCTTACCAGACCGGCCAGTACGACCCGTACGCCTACGGCGAGCAGCAGGGGCAGGCGGCGTACGACCCGACGTACCAGCAGGGCTACGACCCCGCCTATGACCCGGCCGCCCAGCACCACCACGGCACCGGTGGCGAGCACCCCGACGGGAGCCAGCAGTGAACCGCACCACCCTGTCCCTGCTCGCCGGTACGGCCGCCCTCGCGGCGGTCACCGGGTTCGCCGCGATCGACCCGCCGGCCACCACCTCCGCCCACACCGCCGAGGCGGCCGCCCAGCTGCCCGTGGAGCGCACCACGCTGCTGTGCCCGGCGCCCAGCATCTCCGACATCGCCGACACCTCGTACACGTCGTTCACGCCCGTCACCCAGGGCACCGCGAGCGACGGCAAGGCCCAACTCCAGGCCGCCACCGAGCAGTCGGCGGACGGGACCGGCAGCGGCGGCAAGAAGAAGGCCGCCAAGCCGGTCCTGACCCCGAAGACGCCCGGGACGCCGGCCACCGCGGACACCTCCGGCGCCGACGGGCCCGCCTACGTCGGCACCGCCGAGGGCAAGTACGCCCCCGGCTGGACGGTCCAGGAGACCACCGAGGTCGCCGCGGGCACCGGGCGCGGCCTCCAGGGGGTCAACTGCACGGCGGCCGACACCGACTTCTGGTTCCCCGGCGCCAGCACCGCCACCGGCCGCACCGACTACGTGCACCTCACCAACCCCGACGACAGCGCCGCCGTCGTCGACATCGAGCTGTACGGCAAGGACGGCCAGCTCAAGTCCTCGGTGGGGGAGGGGATCACGGTCCAGCCGCACGCCAGTGAGCCGGTCCTGCTGTCCACGCTCAGCGACGAGAAGCAGACCGACCTGACCGTGCACGTGAGCGTGCGCAGCGGCCGGGTCGGCGCCAGCGTGCAGGCCCTGGACGACAAGTCCGGCGGCGACTGGCTGGCAGCATCCGCCGACCCGTCCGGCAGCCTCGTGCTGCCCGGCATCCCCAAGGACGCCACCGACGTCCGGCTGATCGCCTTCACCACCGGTGACAGCGACGCGGACCTGAAGGTGCGCCTCGCCTCCCCGGACGGCACGATCACCCCGGCCGGTAACGAGACGCTGCACGTGAAGTCGGGCATGACCACCGCGACCGACCTCGGCGACGTCACGCGCGGCGAGGCGGGCTCGCTGATCCTCACGCCGAGCGACCAGTCCGTGCCGGTGGTCGCCGCCCTGCGCGTCACCCGCGGCAAGGGCGGCAACCAGGAGACCGCGTACATCCCGGCGACCGCGCCGGTGGGCACGCGCGCGACGTCCGCCGACAACAGCGGCAAGGGCACCACCCTGTCCCTGACCGCGCCCACCGGGACCGCCCAGGTCAAGGTCACGGCGTCGGCGGGCAGCGGCGGCGGCACGGCTGTGTCCAAGACGTTCACGATCAAGTCCGGCACCACCCAGAACGTCGACGCCCCGGTCCCGTCCGGCCTGAAGGGCACGTACGCCCTGACCGTGGAGACGGTCTCCGGCGGCCCGGTCTACGGCGCCCGCACCCTGGCGGCCACCGAGGACGGCGTCCCGGGCTTCACGATCCAGACCCTCCCGGACGACCGCGGCACGGTGGCCGTACCGGAGGCGGACCAGGACGTGTCGGTCCTGCAGAAGTAGCAGAAGCAGCAGAAGTGGGGGTGGACGGGGCCGCCGGGGGCTCAGTCCTCGCCGTAGCGGGGATCGACCGTCTCCGGGGTGAGGCCGAGCAGCTCGGCGACCTGCTCCACGACCACCTCGTGGACCAGCGCGGCCCGCTCGTCGCGCCCCTTGGTGCGGATCTCGACCGGCCGCCGGTAGACGACCACCCGCGCCCGCCGCCCCTCGCGCGCGGGAATGACGCCGCCCAGCGGCACCGCCTCGTCGCTCCAGGTCTCCCCGTGCCGGTCCTGGAGCCGGGGCACCTCAAGGACCAGGAAATCGATGTCGGCGAGCTGCGGCCAGCGCCGCTCCAGGCGCTCCACCGAGTCCTGCACCAGGTCCGCGAAGACGTCGGCGCGGCTCGCGGCCAACGGCACCTGAGGTGGCGCGATCGGCCCGCGCATGCCCCGACCGTGGCGATCGCGTCGACGAGGCCCGGGGCCGGCGGCACGGGGCGGTACACGGTTGTCCATCACTGGTGAAGCGTAGTCCTCGCGGGCTCCGGCCGCGCCGCCGCACGCACCGGCGACCCCCGGGGCGGCATGTCGCGGGATGAACGTTCCAGCCAAGGTTGGGCTCGTTTCCGTATCTCCACGAGACCGGCGGCCACAAGGCAATTGACGGTGTTTGTACCGACTCGTGACCGGATGCGATACTGACCATGACCCCGGACGGTGTCCTCCATGCAGGTCAACAGGGCGTGTCGGGAGGGGTGTGTGGGGCGTTTCACAGTACGACACGGTGGAGTGACCTGGGGGAGAGTCGTCGCGGCCCGCTCAAGAGTGCGGTACCGTCCAACGTCGTGAGCCCTGTACGTCGCTGTTCGCGAACCGCCTGCGGCCGACCCGCCGTCGCGACGCTGACGTACGTCTACGCCGACTCGACCGCGGTCCTCGGCCCGCTCGCCACCTACGCCGAACCCCACTGCTACGACCTGTGCGCCGAGCACTCCGAGCGCCTCACCGCCCCGCGCGGCTGGGAGGTCGTCAGGCTCCTCGACGGCTCCGCTCCCGCGCGGCCGAGCGGCGACGACCTGGAAGCGCTCGCCAACGCGGTGCGCGAGGCGGCCCGCCCCCAGGAGCGGGCGGCCGAGGCGGGCGGCGGCGGCCGCGGCGCGGACCCGATGGAGGTCGCACGGCGCGGCCATCTGCGGGTGCTGCGGTCTCCGGACAACTGACGGCGCAGCGGGCAGCCGACGTCTCGTCGAGCTGCCGCGAATCCTTCCCACCGACGCCCCGTACGGCCAACGCCCGGCCGGTGAAGGCGAACCGGGCCCACGACCGGCCCTTCCTGGACGTCGTCAACCCGAAGGGCGAACCGGTCGGAGGAAATCTCCTCCGCTGACCGATCCTCGCCCCGGGCGGCGCCCGTAGGGGAGTTGCGGTCCTCTCGCCGGAACTCCTGGCGGCCGCCGACGACTCACGATCGCGGGGCCGGCCATGGGGCCGGAGAGCGAAGCCTGCCACGACTGCTCCGCCCTCGTCTTGTGCCGACCGTGATCGACTGGGCCGGATCGCCGCAGATCACAGCAAGGAGTCCGCCGGGTGTCCGCTGGGGGCTCCCGCCTCGGGCCCGCACCCGGACAGGTAGTTTGGGGCGACCGAGAGGATTCCAGGAGGGTTGGCCTGTGGCTGTTGCTGATCTGTCGCAGATCGTGAAGGCGTACGACGTGCGCGGGGTGGTTCCGGACCAGTGGGACGAGGCGCTCGCCGAGCTGTTCGGCGCCGCGTTCGTCCAGGTGACCGGCGCCGCCGCGATCGTCGTCGGCCACGACATGCGGCCCTCCTCACCCGGCCTGTCCCGCGCCTTCGCGCGCGGCGCGACGGCCCGGGGCGTCGACGTCACCGAGATCGGCCTCTGCTCGACCGACCAGCTGTACTACGCCTCGGGCGCCCTCGGCCTGCCGGGCGCGATGTTCACGGCCTCGCACAACCCGGCGCAGTACAACGGCATCAAGATGTGCCGCGCGGGAGCCGCGCCGGTCGGCCAGGACACGGGCCTGACGGAGATCCGGGAGCTGGCCGAGCGCTGGTCGCGGGAGGGCGCCCCCGAGCCGGCCGCCACACCGGGAACCATCACCACCCGGGAGACGTTGTCGGACTACGCGGCCCACCTGCGCTCGCTCGTGGACCTGACCTCCATCCGCCCGCTGAAGGTCGTGGTCGACGCGGGCAACGGGATGGGCGGCCACACGGTTCCGACGGTCTTCGAGGGCCTGCCGCTGACCCTGGTCCCGATGTACTTCGAGCTGGACGGCACCTTCCCGAACCACGAGGCCAACCCGCTCGACCCCGCCAACATCGTGGATCTCCAGCAGCGCGTGCGCGCCGAGTCCGCCGACCTGGGCCTGGCCTTCGACGGCGACGCGGACCGCTGCTTCGTCGTGGACGAGAACGGCGACCCGGTCTCCCCGTCGGCGATCACCGCCCTCGTCGCCGCGCGCGAGCTGGCCAGGAACGGCGGCAAGGGCACGGTCATCCACAACCTGATCACGTCCTGGACCGTCCCCGAGGTGGTACGGGAGAACGGCGGCACCCCCGTCCGCACGCGCGTCGGCCACTCCTTCATCAAGGCCGAGATGGCGAGGTCCGGCGCGATCTTCGGCGGTGAGCACTCGGCCCACTACTACTTCAAGGACTTCTGGAACGCCGACACGGGCATGCTGGCCGCCCTGCACGTCCTCGCGGCCCTCGGCGGCCAGCCCGCCCCCCTCTCCTCCCTCGTCGCCCAGTACGACCGCTACACCGGCTCCGGCGAGATCAACTCCACGGTCACCGACCAGCAGGCCAGCCTCGCCGCGATCCGCGCGGCCTACGGCGACCGCGACGACCTCACCCTCGACGACCTCGACGGTCTCACCGTCACCGCCGCCGACTGGTGGTTCAACGTCCGCCCCTCCAACACGGAACCGCTCCTGCGCCTGAACGCGGAGGCAAGGGACGAGGCGACGATGACGAAGATCAGGGACGAGGTCCTGGCAATCATCCGAGCCTGACCAGAATCAGCTCGCCTTCAGCCAACCGGGCCACCTACCCCGCCCATCACCTTCTCGACCAACCGAGTCGGGTGGTGGGTGGGCGAAGGTCTCGGGGGTCCAGGGCGCGGAGCCCCCTGGGGGTCACCCCGGCGGACGGTCAGCAGGCACCGGCGGCCAGCCCAACCCACCCAACCGGCGGTAACCTGACCGCACGCGAACATCCACCCCGAAGGGAACCCCCCCCATGCCGCTCGAAGCCGGCCTTCTGGAGATCCTCGCCTGCCCGGCCTGCCACGCCACCCTCAAGGAGCAGGACACCGAGCTGATCTGCACCGGCCAGGACTGCGGCCTTGCGTACCCCGTCCGCGACGGCATCCCCGTCCTCCTCGTCGACGAGGCCCGCCGCCCGGCGTAAGCGCGGCAACGCCCCGAACCAAGTTCAAGATCAGGACAGGACCCCGGCACCCGGAGGCCGCTCCATGCTCGACGAATCGCTGCTCGACACCCCGGAGGACCTCGCCGCGGCCGACCGCCGAGGTCTGCTGCGCGGTGCGGCCGAGGCCGGCGCCCGCGTCCGTACGGCCGCCCGGCACGCCACCGAGGCCGGTGTCCAGGAGCTGAAGCCCGACGGCCGCCCGCGCGCCGTCCTGATCGCGGGCCCCGGCGCCGCCGCCACCCACGCCGCCGACCTCCTGGGCACGCTGGCCGGCCCCGGCAGCCCCGTCACCCGCCTGGCCCCCACCGGCGTCGCCCCGGCCGCCGGCGCCCTGCGCTGGGAGCTCCCCGGCTGGGCCGGCTCCGTCGACCTGCTGCTGATCGCCACCCCGGACGGCACCGAACCCAGCCTCTCCCTCCTCGCCGACCAGGCCTACCGGCGCGGCTGCTCGGTCGCCGCCGTGGCCCCCGCCGGCACCCCGCTCGCCGAGGCGGTGGCCGGCGCCCACGGCATGTTCATGCCGCTGGCGACGGCCCCGTACGACCACGGCGAACCGCTCGCCGGCTCCTCCCCGGGCGTGCTGTGGGCGCTGCTCACCCCGCTGCTCGCGCTCCTCGACCGGATCGGTCTGGTCACCGCGCCGCCGGACGCGCTGGGGAAGATCGCCGACCGCCTCGACCACATCGCCGAGCGCTGCGGTCCGGCCATCGTGACGTACAGCAACCCGGCCAAGACCCTCGCCTCGGAACTCGCCGACGCGCTCCCGGTGGTCTGGACGGAGGGCGAGTCGGCAGGCCCGGCCGGCCGTCGCTTCGCCGCCGCCCTCGCCGAACTGGCCGGCCGGCCCGCGCTGGTCGCCGAACTTCCCGAGGCACTGGCGGCCCACACCGCCCTGCTCGCCGGCCCGCTCGCCGCCAGCGCCGACCCCGACGACTTCTTCCGCGACCGCGTGAACGAGCCGCCCGCGCTGCACGCGCGCGTGGTGCTGCTCCGCGACCGTCCCATCGGCGGCCTCACCGCCGCCCCCGCCGCCCGCGACCTCGCCCTCAGCCACGACACCCCGATCAGCGAGCTGGAGCCCGAGGCGGGCGACGACCTGGAGACCCTGGCGGAACTGATCGCCGTCACGGATTTCGCCGCCGTTTACCTGGCGCTCGCTTCGAGGGCCTGAGGTGGACACCGACACCGGACCCGCCGCACGAAGGACGACCTGAGGGCCGTACCGCAGGCGGACCGGCAGCGGAACACACGGTGAACACAGGCGCCGTACACCGCCGTACGACGCGCCGCGTGCTTCCGCCTGCCCGTGTTCGCCCCCGCCCGCAGAGAGAACCCGCAGAGAGAAGTCATGGATCTCCTCGACAACACCATCCGTCCCTACGCCTGGGGTTCCCCGACCGCCATCCCGAAGCTGCTCGGGGTCGAGCCGAGCGGCGAGCCGCAGGCGGAGATGTGGATGGGCGCGCACCCGGGCGCCCCCTCACGCACCGCGCGCGGCACGCTCGTCGAGGTCGTCGACGCGGACCCGAAGGCCGAACTGGGCGCGGCGGCCGTCGCCAGATTCGGCCCGCGCCTGCCCTTCCTGCTCAAGATCCTCGCCGCCGGCGCCCCGCTCTCCCTCCAGGTGCACCCCAACCTGGAGCAGGCCAGGGAGGGTTACGAGGACGAGGAGCGGCGCGGCATCCCGGTCGACGCCCCGCACCGCAACTACAAGGACGCCAACCACAAGCCCGAACTGATCTGCGCCCTCACCGAGTTCGACGGCCTGTGCGGCTTCCGCGCCCCGGAGCAGTCGGCCGCACTCCTCGACGGGCTCGGCGTGAACTCCCTCAAGCCGTACGTCGACGCGCTGCGCGCCCACCCCGAGGACGCGGCCCTGCGCGAGGTCCTCACCGCGATCCTCAGCGCCGACCGCGAGGAGATGGCCCACACGGTCGCCGAGGCCACCGCCGCCTGCACCCGCCTCGGCGGTGACTACGCGCCCTACGCCGACATCGCCCACCACTACCCGGGCGACCCCGGCGTGATCGCCGCCATGCTCCTCAACCACGTCCGCCTGCAGCCCGGTGAAGCCCTCTTCCTCGGCGCCGGCATCCCGCACGCCTACCTCAACGGCCTCGGCGTCGAGATCATGGCCAACTCCGACAACGTCCTGCGCTGCGGACTGACCCCCAAGCACGTCGACGTCCCCGAACTCCTGCGTGTCGTCCGCTTCGAGGCGGGCGACGCGGGCGTGCTGCGCCCCGAGGCGGCCCCGGACGGCGAGGAGGTCTACGAGACGCCGATCGACGAGTTCCGGCTCTCCCGGTACGTCCTGCCCGAGGGTACCGCCGCCCATGACCTGACCCTGCCGACCCCGCAGATCCTGCTCTGCACGGCCGGTACGGTCCGCGTCGGCGAGTACGACCTGACCCCGGGCCGGTCGGTGTTCGTCCCCGCGGGCGAGAAGGCGGAGGTGTCGGGCGCGGGCACGGTGTTCCGCGCCACGGTGGTCGTCTGAGAGGTCCGCCGAGTCGCCCCCGGACCGGGCTGCAAGAATGACCCACCGGCAAAGCACGGGCAAAAGACGAGTACCGGCGAGAACGAGAAGGGACAACGCGAACACATGAGCGCGTCAGGCGGCACCAGGGCGATCGTGGCGGCACTCGGCGCCAACCTCGCGATCGCGGTATCGAAGTTCGTGGCGTTCGCGTTCAGCGGCTCCTCGTCGATGCTCGCCGAGGGCGTCCACTCGCTCGCCGACTCCGGCAACCAGTTCCTGCTGCTCATCGGCGGCAAGAAGGCCCAGCGCGAGGCGACCCCCCAACACCCCTTCGGCTACGGCCGCGAGCGGTACATCTACGCCTTCCTCGTCTCCATCGTCCTCTTCTCGGTCGGCGGCATGTTCGCCATCTACGAGGGCTACGAGAAGATCAGCCACCCGCACGAAGTGGAGCACTGGTACTGGCCGGTGGGCGTCCTCGTCTTCGCTGTCATCGCCGAGGGCTTCTCCTTCAGAACGGCCATAAAGGAGTCCAACGAACTGCGTGGCAAGCTGTCCTGGTCGCAGTTCATCCGCCGCGCCAAGGCCCCCGAGCTGCCGGTCGTCCTCCTTGAGGACTTCGGCGCGCTCATCGGTCTCGTCCTCGCCCTCCTCGGCGTCGGCCTGGCCGTGCTCACCGGCGACGGCGTCTGGGACGGCATCGGCACGGTCTGCATCGGTGTCCTGCTCGTCCTGATCGCCCTGGTCCTCGCCGCCGAGACCAAGTCGCTGCTGCTCGGCGAGGCCGCGGGCGTCGAGGAGGTCGAGAAGATCGAGGCCGCGATCGTCGACGGCGACACGGTCACCGGCATCATCCACATGCGCACGCTCCACCTCGGCCCCGAGGAACTCCTCATCGCCGCCAAGATCGCCGTCCAGCACGACGACACGGCCGCCGAGGTCGCCAGGGCCATCAACGCCGCCGAGGCCCGCATCCGCACCGCGGTCCCCATCGCCCGCGTGATCTACCTGGAACCCGACATCTACAGCGAGGCGGAGGCCGCCAAGGGCCCCGACCCGGAAGCCACCCCCGGCGGCCCGACCCCCCACCCCGCCGGCCACTGATCCCGCCGGTCTCCCCGTACACCGCCCCTGCCGACCGCGCTCGCCCGCCCCGAACGGCGTGATCTGATCGGAGGCGGACTGGGGGCGCCCCGCTCCTCCGGTGTAGCTTGGGACGGAGCCAGACGTCGCTGCTGATGGCGGTCGGGCGGTCCACACGGACCGACCGAGGGAGAGAGGGCCTCCGACGGACTGCGCTGCGCGTACGCGGGCATGCCTGTGTCCTCTTCTCGGGCACCCCTGTGTCCGCCGCCGCGCAGACCAGCCGTACCCACCCTCGACCCAACCCCGAGGAGCAGCTCGCAATGACGACTGTCGACAACCGACAGGACTTCAAGGTCGCCGACCTCTCCCTGGCCGAGTTCGGCCGCAAGGAGATCACCCTCGCCGAGCACGAGATGCCCGGCCTGATGGCGATCCGCAAGGAGTACGCCGAGACCCAGCCGCTGGCCGGCGCCCGTGTCACCGGCTCCCTGCACATGACCGTGCAGACCGCCGTCCTGATCGAGACCCTGGTCGCCCTGGGCGCCGAGGTCCGCTGGGCGTCCTGCAACATCTTCTCCACCCAGGACCACGCGGCCGCCGCCATCGCCGTCGGCCCGAACGGCACGCCCGACAACCCGCAGGGCATCCCCGTCTTCGCCTGGAAGGGCGAGACCCTGGAGGAGTACTGGTGGTGCACCGAGCAGGCGCTGACCTGGCCGGACAGCCCCACCGGCGGCCCCAACATGATCCTCGACGACGGCGGTGACGCCACCCTCCTCGTCCACAAGGGCGTCGAGTACGAGAAGGACGGCAAGGTCCCCTCGGTCGACACCGCCGAGTCCGACGAGCACCGCGTCATCCTCGAACTCCTGCACCGCACCATCACGGACGGCTCGCAGAAGTGGACCCAGCTGGCGTCCGAGATCCGCGGCGTGACCGAGGAGACCACGACCGGCGTCCACCGCCTGTACGAGATGCAGCGCGACGGCGTCCTCCTGTTCCCGGCGATCAACGTCAACGACGCCGTCACCAAGTCGAAGTTCGACAACAAGTACGGCTGCCGCCACTCGCTGATCGACGGCATCAACCGCGCCACCGACGTCCTGATCGGCGGCAAGACCGCGGTCGTCTGCGGCTACGGCGACGTGGGCAAGGGCTGCGCGGAGTCCCTGCGCGGCCAGGGCGCCCGCGTGATCGTCACCGAGATCGACCCGATCTGCGCCCTCCAGGCCGCCATGGACGGCTACCAGGTCACGACCCTCGACGAGGTCGTCGACAAGGCCGACATCTTCGTCAGCACGACCGGCAACAAGGACATCATCATGGCCTCGGACATGGCCAAGATGAAGCACCAGGCCATCGTCGGCAACATCGGCCACTTCGACAACGAGATCGACATGGCCGGCCTCGCCAAGCTCCCCGGCATCGTCAAGGACGAGGTCAAGCCGCAGGTCCACACCTGGACCTTCCCCGATGGCAAGGTCATCATCGTCCTCTCCGAGGGCCGCCTGCTGAACCTGGGCAACGCCACCGGCCACCCCTCGTTCGTGATGTCCAACTCGTTCGCGGACCAGACCCTGGCCCAGATCGAGCTGTTCACCAAGCCCGACGAGTACCCGGTCGGCGTCTACACGCTGCCCAAGCACCTCGACGAGAAGGTCGCCCGCCTGCACCTGGACTCGCTCGGCGTGAAGCTGACGACGCTGCGCCCCGAGCAGGCCGCGTACATCGGCGTGGAGGTCGAGGGCCCGTACAAGTCGGACCACTACCGCTACTGAGTCCGGACCCTGCCCACCGGGAAGCGCGCCCGTGCACTGACGCGCTCTCCCGGCGGGAGGCCCACCGGCCACCGGTCCACCGAGGCAGGCCCCCGCACCCCCGTGCCGGGGGCCTGCCCCTTTGGCCCGCCGACCGCCCGCGCGGCCGTACCGCAGGTCCGAGCACCGGACCCACACCCGTCAAGCCCCAGGACCCCCATGCCCCGCGGCCGCTATTCGCTCCACGATCCGCACGATCACACCCCCCTCGGTGAGGAACACTTCCAGTGCGCCCCCGGCCCCTCCGGCTGGCGTTATGTCTCCCAGGTGACCACCCCCTCCGGTGACCACGGCGGCTCCGTCGATCTCACCCTCGACGGCCTCGGCCGCCCCATCCGCCTCGAACTCCACGCCGGGAGCTGGCAGGTGCGCGGCGCCGCCCTGGACGGCGTCACCTGGGTCCGCACGGACCCCACCGGCACTCATGCCACCGAAGGCAATGTGCGCGCCCACGCCTTCACCGGCACGTCCCCCGCGTTCCTGGTCGCCACCGCCCGTCTCCTGCGCCTCACCCCTTCCACTGCCGCGACCCGCGTACGCCTCGTGGCCTTCACCGACCCGGTCCTCGCCCCACGCACCGTGGACCAGTCCTGGGCCCTGCTGAAAAGCGAAACACACGCCACTGACAACGGCCCTCTGACGGTGGACGAATACCAGGTCACAGCCCTGGACACGGGCGAACAGCACTCCGTGCACCTCGCCGGCGACGTGGTCCTGGCAGCCCCCGGAATCGAGCTGGAGGACCTGCAGTCACCGCCGTCGGTTTTCACCGATCCCGACGACTGAACAGTCGCCCAGCGGGCCAGGCGCCGAGCCGGCCGACAGGCGGACGTGCCTAGGCCGGGGGCACGAACCCGGTCGCCGGCCGCTCGGCCGCCGCTGCGGGCGGAGCCACGGGCGCGACCGACGAAGAGAGAGGTGCGGGCGCGGCCGCAGGCGCGGGGGCAGAGGCAGGGGCCGGGGGCGCGCCGGGTACCGGAGGCGCGTACGCGTTGGGGGCGGCGGGGGACGGCGGAGCATGGTCGGCGAAGGCCCGCCGGGCTTCGCGAGCCTGCCGCTCCTGCACCACTGCCGCCAGATAGGCCGCCGGCGGAATGTCCGGGGGCGCCGGCGTCCCCGTCCGGTTCGCGAGATCGCCGGCCAGCTGTGCGGCCATCCCCCACGACACCTGCGGGTCGAGCTGCTGCATCCGCGTCAGGTACTGCCGCACCGCGAGCCAGAGCCCGTCCGGAACGGCCGACAAATCCAGCTCGGCGAAACGCCCCGCCAGCCAGGGTGGAGGCGGCGGAACGAAACGGGCCTGCCCGACGGGCACCCGCTCCCGCACCACCAGGGTCCCCGCGAACACGTCCCCCAGCCGCCGCCCACGTGCCGAGACCAGCGAGGCGATACAGGCGACGACCCCGAAGGTCATCAGAATCTCGACCACACCGAGAGCACCCCGCACCAGCGCGTGCCGGAACCGGATGGGCCCGCCGTCATCCCGTACGACCCGCAGTCCGCACGCCAGCTTCCCGAGCGAGCGCCCATGACTCAGCGTCTCCACCGCGATCGGCGCACCGACCAGCACCAGCAGGAAGGCCGCGATCGCGAGGGCGAGCTGCGCGGCGTCGTCGAGCGAGGCCGTGGCCGCCGCCAGGCCGATCGAAACACCGACGTACACGGTGAAGGCCACGATCAGGTCGAGCAGCACGGCAAGTGCCCTGCTGGGCAGCCTCGCAGGACGCAGTTCGAGCGCCACCGCCTCGCCCGTCACCAGCTCACTCACGCCCGCCGCCTTCCCTGGTCTGCCCTGTACAACGCAAGTCTGCCAAGCTGAGGGCGCATCGCGCCGCAGTACGACAAGCTGACAGCTACGACAGGCAGTCGACGACCAGCCGAGGAGCAGGCAGACCCGATGGATCTCGACGTCTTCGTCTCCGCACACCGAGCCGAGTGGGACCGTCTCGACGCACTCCTCCGCCGCCAGCGACGCCTCAACGGAGCCGAGGCCGACGAACTCGTCGCGCTCTACCAGCGCACCGCCACCCACCTCTCCCTGATCCAGTCCAGTGCTCCCGATCCACAGCTCACCGGACGCCTCAGCCAACTCGTGGCACGCGCGCGCAGTGCCGTGACCGGCACCCGCCGCGCCTCCTGGCGCGATGTCGCCCGCTTCCTGGGACAGGGATTCCCGGCCGCCGTCTACCGCTCCCGTCACTGGTGGGTTCCTACCGCGCTCATCTCCACCGCGATAGCGATCGTCCTCGGCTGGTGGATCGGCACCCACCCCGACGTGCAGTCGACCATCGCGGCCCCCAGCCAGCTCCGCGAGCTGACCCGCCCCGGCGGCGAGTACGAGACCTACTACTCCAGCCATCCCGCGGCGTCCTTCGCGGCCCAGGTGTGGACGAACAACGCCAGGGCCGCCGCGATGTGCCTGGTCCTGGGCGTATTTCTCGGCCTTCCGGTCCTGTGGATCCTCTTCGAGAACATGCTCAACCTGGGCGTCGGCTTCGGCCTGATGTCCTCGGCCGGCCGCCTCGACACCTTCCTGGGCCTGGTCCTCCCGCACGGGCTGCTGGAACTCACCGCGGTCTTCGTGGCGGCGGGCACCGGACTCCGCCTCGGCTGGACGCTCATAGACCCCGGCCCGCGCAGTCGCCGTACGGCCCTGGCCGAAGAGGGCCGCGCCGCCGTGAACATGGCGATCGGCCTGGCGCTCGTCCTGTTCGTCTCCGGCGCCATCGAAGGCTTCGTCACCCCGTCCGGGCTGCCGACCTGGGCGCGCATAGGCATCGGAGTAGCGGCTGAGCTGGCCTTCCTGGCCTACGTCTTCGTCGTGGGCGGCCGTGCCGCTCGCGCCGGCGAGACGGGTGACCTTGAGGAGAGCGACCGCAGCGCGCTGGTCCCCACGGCCGCCTGATGTGCGGAGACCACCTGTGAGCTGCTAGTCTCCTCTTCGCCGCGGAAGACCCGTTGACACGGGTTGGACGAGGAGGTAGATTCAAACAGTTGCCCAGAGCTGGACAGGTTCAGGGCCGATCGTTAGAATCGATCTGCTTCGCAACGGAGAGTCCTCTCCGAACATCGAAGCCACCTCCGATTTACTCAGAAATGAGTGGCCGGTCAGACCGGCCAAGAACTTCTGATAAAGTCGGAATCGCCGAAAGAGAGCCGGAAGGCAATCAAAAAGCGACGGCCCTCCAACGGCCACCGGAAATGAATTCCGACCGGAAACGGAACGGAAAACGGATCTGGTAAGGTTGGAAACACCGAAGGGAAGCCCGGAGGAAAGCCCGAGAGGGTGAGTACAAAGGAAGCGACCGTTCCTTGAGAACTCAACAGCGTGCCAAAAGTCAACGCCAGATATGTTGATACCCCGTCCGTCGGACACTGTCCGATGGTCGAGGTTCCTTTGAAGAAAAATACAGCGAGGACGCTGTGAACGGTCGGATTATTCCTCCGGCCTGTTCCGCTCCCGTGAGAAGCATTCACGGAGAGTTTGATCCTGGCTCAGGACGAACGCTGGCGGCGTGCTTAACACATGCAAGTCGAACGATGAACCACTTCGGTGGGGATTAGTGGCGAACGGGTGAGTAACACGTGGGCAATCTGCCCTGCACTCTGGGACAAGCCCTGGAAACGGGGTCTAATACCGGATATGAGCCTGGGAGGCATCTCCCGGGTTGTAAAGCTCCGGCGGTGCAGGATGAGCCCGCGGCCTATCAGCTTGTTGGTGAGGTAGTGGCTCACCAAGGCGACGACGGGTAGCCGGCCTGAGAGGGCGACCGGCCACACTGGGACTGAGACACGGCCCAGACTCCTACGGGAGGCAGCAGTGGGGAATATTGCACAATGGGCGAAAGCCTGATGCAGCGACGCCGCGTGAGGGATGACGGCCTTCGGGTTGTAAACCTCTTTCAGCAGGGAAGAAGCGAAAGTGACGGTACCTGCAGAAGAAGCGCCGGCTAACTACGTGCCAGCAGCCGCGGTAATACGTAGGGCGCAAGCGTTGTCCGGAATTATTGGGCGTAAAGAGCTCGTAGGCGGCTTGTCACGTCGATTGTGAAAGCCCGAGGCTTAACCTCGGGTCTGCAGTCGATACGGGCTAGCTAGAGTGTGGTAGGGGAGATCGGAATTCCTGGTGTAGCGGTGAAATGCGCAGATATCAGGAGGAACACCGGTGGCGAAGGCGGATCTCTGGGCCATTACTGACGCTGAGGAGCGAAAGCGTGGGGAGCGAACAGGATTAGATACCCTGGTAGTCCACGCCGTAAACGGTGGGAACTAGGTGTTGGCGACATTCCACGTCGTCGGTGCCGCAGCTAACGCATTAAGTTCCCCGCCTGGGGAGTACGGCCGCAAGGCTAAAACTCAAAGGAATTGACGGGGGCCCGCACAAGCGGCGGAGCATGTGGCTTAATTCGACGCAACGCGAAGAACCTTACCAAGGCTTGACATACACCGGAAACGTTCAGAGATGGGCGCCCCCTTGTGGTCGGTGTACAGGTGGTGCATGGCTGTCGTCAGCTCGTGTCGTGAGATGTTGGGTTAAGTCCCGCAACGAGCGCAACCCTTGTCCCGTGTTGCCAGCAGGCCCTTGTGGTGCTGGGGACTCACGGGAGACCGCCGGGGTCAACTCGGAGGAAGGTGGGGACGACGTCAAGTCATCATGCCCCTTATGTCTTGGGCTGCACACGTGCTACAATGGCCGGTACAATGAGCTGCGATACCGTAAGGTGGAGCGAATCTCAAAAAGCCGGTCTCAGTTCGGATTGGGGTCTGCAACTCGACCCCATGAAGTCGGAGTCGCTAGTAATCGCAGATCAGCATTGCTGCGGTGAATACGTTCCCGGGCCTTGTACACACCGCCCGTCACGTCACGAAAGTCGGTAACACCCGAAGCCGGTGGCCCAACCCCTTGTGGGAGGGAGCTGTCGAAGGTGGGACTGGCGATTGGGACGAAGTCGTAACAAGGTAGCCGTACCGGAAGGTGCGGCTGGATCACCTCCTTTCTAAGGAGCATCTAGCTGCCGCAAGGCAGTCAGAGCCACTACGTCGGCGAATGATCGACGGTGGTCAGCTCATGGGTGGAACGTTGACTACTCGGCACACTCTCAAGATCTCCTGTTAGTACTGCTTCGGCGTGGAACACGGGAGGACGGTGAGAGAGTGTCGGGCACGCTGTTGGGTGTCTGAGGGAATGAATTCCCTCGATGCCGGCCCCAGTGAACTCGCCGAGTGTGGCGGGGTGATGGGTGGCTGGTCGTTGTTTGAGAACTGCACAGTGGACGCGAGCATCTGTGGCCAAGTTTTTAAGGGCGCACGGTGGATGCCTTGGTACCAGGAACCGATGAAGGACGTGGGAGGCCACGATAGTCCCCGGGGAGTCGTCAACCAGGCTTTGATCCGGGGGTTTCCGAATGGGGAAACCCGGCAGTCGTCATGGGCTGTCACCCGCTGCTGAACACATAGGCAGTGTGGAGGGAACGAGGGGAAGTGAAACATCTCAGTACCCTCAGGAAGAGAAAACAACCGTGATTCCGGGAGTAGTGGCGAGCGAAACCGGATGAGGCCAAACCGTATGCGTGTGAGACCCGGCAGGGGTTGCGTATACGGGGTTGTGGGATCTCTCTTCTGTCGTCTGCCGGCGGCAGGGCGAGTCAGAAACCGTTGATGTAGGCGAAGGACATGCGAAAGGTCCGGCGTAGAGGGTAAGACCCCCGTAGCTGAAATATCAACGGCTCGTTTGAGAGACACCCAAGTAGCACGGGGCCCGAGAAATCCCGTGTGAATCTGGCGGGACCACCCGCTAAGCCTAAATATTCCCTGGTGACCGATAGCGGATAGTACCGTGAGGGAATGGTGAAAAGTACCCCGGGAGGGGAGTGAAATAGTACCTGAAACCGTGTGCCTACAAGCCGTGGGAGCATCCTTGTGGTGTGACTGCGTGCCTTTTGAAGAATGAGCCTGCGAGTTTGCGGTGTGTTGCGAGGTTAACCCGTGTGGGGTAGCCGTAGCGAAAGCGAGTCCGAACAGGGCGTTTCAGTAGCACGCTCAAGACCCGAAGCGGAGTGATCTAGCCATGGGCAGGTTGAAGCGGAGGTAAGACTTCGTGGAGGACCGAACCCACCAGGGTTGAAAACCTGGGGGATGACCTGTGGTTAGGGGTGAAAGGCCAATCAAACTCCGTGATAGCTGGTTCTCCCCGAAATGCATTTAGGTGCAGCGTCGTGTGTTTCTTGCCGGAGGTAGAGCACTGGATAGGCGATGGGCCCTACCGGGTTACTGACCTTAGCCAAACTCCGAATGCCGGTAAGTGAGAGCGCGGCAGTGAGACTGTGGGGGATAAGCTCCATGGTCGAGAGGGAAACAGCCCAGAGCATCGACTAAGGCCCCTAAGCGTACGCTAAGTGGGAAAGGATGTGGAGTCGCACAGACAACCAGGAGGTTGGCTTAGAAGCAGCCACCCTTGAAAGAGTGCGTAATAGCTCACTGGTCTAGTGATTCCGCGCCGACAATGTAGCGGGGCTCAAGCGTACCGCCGAAGTCGTGTCATTGCAGCAATACTCCCAACGGAGGCTGTGATGGGTAGGGGAGCGTCGTCTGCCGGGTGAAGCAGCCGCGTAAGCGAGTTGTGGACGGTTGACGAGTGAGAATGCAGGCATGAGTAGCGATTCACACGTGGGAAACGTGTGCGCCGATTGACTAAGGGTTCCTGGGTCAAGCTGATCTGCCCAGGGTAAGTCGGGACCTAAGGCGAGGCCGACAGGCGTAGTCGATGGATAACCGGTTGATATTCCGGTACCCGCTGTGAAGCGTCAAACATCGAACCAGGCGATGCTAAGTCCGTGAAGCCGCCCCGGAGCCTTCGGGCAAAGGGGAGTGGTGGAGCCGGCGAACCAGACTTGCAGTAGGTGAGTGATGGGGTGACGCAGGAAGGTAGTCCAGCCCGGGCGGTGGTTGTCCCGGGGTAAGGGTGTAGGCCGTGCGGTAGGTAAATCCGTCGCACATCAAGGCTGAGACCTGATGCCGAGCCGATTGTGGTGAAGTGGATGATCCTATGCTGTCGAGAAAAGCCTCTAGCGAGTTTCATGGCGGCCCGTACCCTAAACCGACTCAGGTGGTCAGGTAGAGAATACCGAGGCGTTCGGGTGAACTATGGTTAAGGAACTCGGCAAAATGCCCCCGTAACTTCGGGAGAAGGGGGGCCACACCTGGTGAGAACACTTGCTGTTCGAGCTGGGGGTGGCCGCAGAGACCAGCGAGAAGCGACTGTTTACTAAAAACACAGGTCCGTGCGAAGCCGTAAGGCGATGTATACGGACTGACGCCTGCCCGGTGCTGGAACGTTAAGGGGACCGGTTAGCTCCATTTCGGTGGGGCGAAGCTGAGAACTTAAGCGCCAGTAAACGGCGGTGGTAACTATAACCATCCTAAGGTAGCGAAATTCCTTGTCGGGTAAGTTCCGACCTGCACGAATGGCGTAACGACTTCTCGACTGTCTCAACCATAGGCCCGGTGAAATTGCACTACGAGTAAAGATGCTCGTTTCGCGCAGCAGGACGGAAAGACCCCGGGACCTTTACTACAGTTTGATATTGGTGTTCGGTTCGGCTTGTGTAGGATAGCTGGGAGACTTTGAAACGCGGACGCCAGTTCGTGTGGAGTCGTCGTTGAAATACCAGTCTGGTCGTGCTGGATGTCTAACCTGGGTCCGTGATCCGGATCAGGGACAGTGTCTGATGGGTAGTTTAACTGGGGCGGTTGCCTCCTAAAGAGTAACGGAGGCGCCCAAAGGTTCCCTCAGCCTGGTTGGCAATCAGGTGTTGAGTGTAAGTGCACAAGGGAGCTTGACTGTGAGACCGACGGGTCGAGCAGGGACGAAAGTCGGGACTAGTGATCCGGCGGTGGCTTGTGGAAGCGCCGTCGCTCAACGGATAAAAGGTACCCCGGGGATAACAGGCTGATCTTCCCCAAGAGTCCATATCGACGGGATGGTTTGGCACCTCGATGTCGGCTCGTCGCATCCTGGGGCTGGAGTCGGTCCCAAGGGTTGGGCTGTTCGCCCATTAAAGCGGTACGCGAGCTGGGTTTAGAACGTCGTGAGACAGTTCGGTCCCTATCCGCTGTGCGCGTAGGAGTCTTGAGAAGGGCTGTCCCTAGTACGAGAGGACCGGGACGGACGAACCTCTGGTGTGCCAGTTGTTCTGCCAAGGGCATGGCTGGTTGGCTACGTTCGGGAGGGATAACCGCTGAAAGCATCTAAGCGGGAAGCCTGCTTCGAGATGAGGACTCCCACCCACTTGATGGGGTAAGGCTCCCAGTAGACGACTGGGTTGATAGGCCGGATCTGGAAGCCAGGTAACTGGTGGAGGTGACCGGTACTAATAGGCCGAGGGCTTGTCCTCAGTTGCTCGCGTCCACTGTGTTGGTTCTGAAACCACGAACAGCCCCATGCCCCGTTTTTCCGGGGTGTGGTGCGGCTGAGAGTTTCATAGTGTTTCGGTGGTCATAGCGTGAGGGAAACGCCCGGTTACATTCCGAACCCGGAAGCTAAGCCTTACAGCGCCGATGGTACTGCAGGGGGGACCCTGTGGGAGAGTAGGACGCCGCCGAACAAATATTGAGAAAGAGCCCCACACCTCACGGTGTGGGGCTCTTTCGCGTTCAAGGGCCTGGCCGTCCCCGACACCCGGGCATTCGGGAATCAGAGCCGGCCCGCCGCTTTCAAAGCCAGGTATGCGTCCGCCAACGCGGGAGCGAGATCCTCAGGCGTCGCGTCCACGACCGTCACGCCGTGCCGACGGAGCTGCTCCGCGGTCCGATGCCGTTCGCTCTGCGCCTGCGCGGCCGCCGCTGCCTCGTACACCGCGTCGGCGTCTCCGCGAGCCGTGGCCATGCGGGCGATATGCGGGTCCGCCACTGACGCGAGCAGAACCGTGTGGCGCTGGGTCAGCTGGGCGAGAACGGGAAGCAGGCCCTGCTCGACCGGGGCCGTGTCCAGCGTCGTGAGCAGGACGATCAGGGACCGGCGTGGGGCCGTACGGAGCGCGGTGGCGGTGAGCCCGCGGGCGTCCGTTTCCACGAGCTCGGGCTCCAGTGTGGCCATCGCGTTGACGAGGGACGGGAGGACATCGCCCGCGGCGCGACCCTGGACAAGGGCGCGGACCCGGCGGTCGTAGGCGAGGAGATCCACACGGTCGCCCGCGCGGGCCGCGAGGGCCGCGAGGAGGAGTGCCGCGTCCATGGAGGCGTCCAGGCGGGGGGCGTCACCGACTCGGCCGGCGGAGGTGCGGCCGGTGTCGAGGACGAGGAGGATGTGCCGGTCGCGTTCGGGGCGCCAGGTGCGTACCGCGACCGCCGCCTGCCGGGCTGTGGCACGCCAGTCGATGGAGCGGGTGTCGTCGCCGGGGACGTACTCGCGCAGGCTGTCGAATTCGGTGCCCTCGCCGCGCGTCAGGACGCTGGTGCGGCCGTCGAGTTCACGCAGTCGGGCGAGTTTCGACGGTAGGTGCTTGCGGCTGGTGAACGGGGGCAGAACCCGTACGGTCCAGGGCACTGTGTGGCCGCTCTGGCGGGCGAACAGGCCGAGGGGGCCGTAGGAGCGGATCGTGACGCGGTCCGCCTGGCGGTCGCCGCGGCGGGTGGGGCGCAGCCGGGTCGTGACGCGGCGGCGTTCGCCCGCGGGGACGGTCAGGCGGTGCCGTGAGGCTTCCACCTCCGTGCCGGGCTGCCAGCTGCTCGGCGGCCATCCGTCTCTGAGGCGGGCCCGCAGCGGGCGCCCGGACGGGTTGGCCACCGTCAGGGTGACGTCCGCGGTCTCGCCCAGGCGGGCGGAGGTGTCACCGGAGCGGGACAGGACGAGGCGTCGTACCGGGGCCGCCAGGGCGAAGTCGCAGGCACAGGCCAGGGCCAGCGGGCCGTTGACGGCGAGGATGCCGGTCCAGCTCGGTTCCCAGATGCCGATGGGGATCGATCCGATGGCCGCGATGAGGGCGGCGCGTCCGGTGAGCGGCATCAGCGGGGGACCGGGACGTGAGCGAGGATCGCGTTGATGACGGAGTCGGCGGTCACGCCCTCCATCTCGGCCTCGGGGCGGAGTTGGACGCGGTGGCGAAGGGTGGGCAGGGCGAGGGCCTTGACGTCGTCGGGGATGACGTAGTCGCGGCCGGTCAGCCAGGCCCAGGCGCGCGAGGTGGCGAGGAGGGCGGTGGCGCCGCGCGGTGAGACGCCGAGGGTGAGGGACGGCGACTCGCGGGTGGCGCGGCAGATGTCGACCACGTAGGCGGTGATCTCGGGGGAGACGGTCGTCTTGGCGACGGCCGCGCGGGCGGCTTCGAGGTCGGCGGGGCCTGCGACGGGGCGTACGCCGGCGGCGCGCAGGTCGCGTGGGTTGAAGCCCTCGGCGTGGCGGGTGAGGACGTCGATCTCGTCCTGGCGGGAGGGGAGAGGGATCGTCAGTTTGAGGAGGAAGCGGTCGAGCTGGGCTTCGGGGAGGGGGTAGGTGCCCTCGTACTCGACGGGGTTCTGGGTCGCGGCGACCAGGAACGGATCGGGAAGCGGACGCGGGGTGCCGTCGACGGTGACCTGGCGTTCCTCCATGGCTTCGAGGAGGGACGACTGGGTCTTGGGCGGGGTGCGGTTGATCTCGTCCGCGAGGAGCAGGTTGGTGAAGACCGGGCCGGGCTGGAAGGAGAACTCGGCGGTGCGGGTGTCGTAGACGAGGGAGCCCGTGATGTCGCTCGGCATCAGGTCGGGGGTGAACTGGACGCGCTTGGTCTCCAGTTCGAGCGCCGATGCGAGGGCGCGGACGAGCAGTGTCTTGGCGACGCCGGGGACACCTTCGAGGAGGACGTGTCCGCGGCAGAGAAGAGCGACGACGAGGCCGGTCACGGCGGAGTCCTGGCCGACCACGGCTTTGGCGATCTCCGCGCGCAGGGCCTCCAGGGCGGCCCGGGCGTCGGCCGGGTTCCCGGTGTTCCCGGCGTTGTCAGTGGTCGGGTCCATCATGGACGGCGTACCTCTCTTTCGAGGGCGTCGAGCTGGTCGGTGAGGGCGATGAGGGCCGCGTCGTCGCCGGGGGGCGGTCCGAAGAGCAGGGCGTGCAGGGCCTGTCCGTCGCCATGGAGATGCGCGGACAGGGCGGGGAGCAGCGCCTCGGGCGCGTGCGCCTGGGAGACGGGGACGCCTACGAGGGGGGCGAGTCGGGTGCGGGCGGTGGAGCGCAGAGCAGCGGCGGCCCGGTCGCGGGCGTTCGCCTTGCGGTAGAGGCGGGCGCGGCCTTCGACGGTTTCGGAGGCGCGGATCGCCACGGGGAGTTTCTCGGGCACGAGGGGGCCGAGTCGGCGTGCCCGCCAGAAGGCGGCGAGCACTGCGGCGACGAAGAGCTGGAGCGTGCCCCAGAGCCAGCCGGCGGGCAGCAGGTCGAACAAGGATTTCTGGTCGCCGGTACCGGTGGCCGAGGAGTCGGAGAGCGAGGGGAGGTACCAGACCAGATGGGGGCGCGAGCCGAGGAGCTGGAGGGCGAGCGAGGCGTTGCCCTGCTCGTCGAGGCGGTCGTTGAGGAGGATGTCGGGGGCGCCGAGGACGACGGTGTCGCCGCCTCCGGAGGCGGCGGGGACGCGGATCAGCGTCGCCAGGCGCTGGCTGGGGTAGCAGGAGTCGGCGTCGAGGTGGGTGGTCGTGTAGCGGATGCCGCCGGTGTCGGCGCTGCCCGCCCGCCGGGCCGCGGCCAGGGTGCAGTGGGGGTCGAGCGTGGACTTGAGGCTGGTGGCGGGGTCGGCGGTGACGCCGGGCGCGAGCCGTTCGACGGACGTGCTGCCGGCGGCGACCAGGACGGTGCGGCCGCCCGACCGGGCCGTCGACTTCTGCAGCTGGGACTGCTGATGCGGGGTCAGCAGGTCCGGGACGGCGACGAGAAGGGTGGTGTCGGGGCCGGCCGCGGCGCGTGCCTCGGCCAGGGTGGTGACCACGCGTGTGTCCACGCCCCGGTCGGCGAGGAGTTCGGCGACGGCACGGCTGCCGTAGCGGTCGGCGGAGCGCGGATCGAGGTCGCCGTGCTTGCTGTCGGAGCGGATGACGGCGATGGCGACGGCCCCGGCGAGGACGAGCACCACGGCGAGGACGATGCCCCGGGTGCGGGTCCACACCTGGCGGCCGGTGGGCGCGGTGGAGGTGGTCGGGGGAGTGGCCACGCCGGTGGTCATTCGGCGGCCCCCTGGCGGGTGTTGTGGGCCGTGCTGTGGGCGCTGGCGGCGAGGATCGGCTTGGCGCGCCCCAGGTCGCGGTCGAGGTCGGCGATGCGGTCGTACGACGCCTGGGTGGCCCTGCGGCCGCCGTACGTGACGTCGTCGAACTCCAGGGCGGCGGCGCGCAGCCGGTCGGTGTGGGCGGGCAGGACGCGGCCGGCTTCGGCGGCGGCCTCGTCGGCGGTGCGGCCGGGGCGGACGTCGAGCAGAGCGCGTTCCTCCAAGGCGCGGACGACGGCGCGCACGCGTTCCTGGAGTGCCTGGTTCCAGTGGCCCTGGGCGGCGTGTGCCTCGGCGGCCGCCCGGTGTTCGGCGGCGCTGCGGAGGTGGTCGTCGAACAGGGTGGCTGCGGAGACCGGTTGCCGACGGGGGGTACCCAGGCGCCACCACAGGGCGCCCAGGACGGCGACGACGGCCAGGACCACGACGACCAGGCCCAGTGCGCCTCCGGGCGTCGCGGACGCGGCGGCGGAGAGCAGGCGGTCGACCCAGTCCAGGACGGCGTTCAGGGCGCGCTGGAACAGCCCGGGGTCGTTCTCGTGGTACATCCGCTTGGACAGTTCACGCCGTGCCGCCTCCCGCGCGGGGTCGCGCGGGATGGTCACGGGCGGTTGGTCGCCCGAGCCGGTCAGCGACAGCAGGGCTGTGGGCACAGCTGTGAGGACTCCCCCCGTCGGGCTCACCGCCTCAGCTCCCCGGGACGGTGCCGGGAGTGCCGGCGCCGTAGTTCTCGACACCGGCGGCGCGGGCCAGTTCGAGGTCGAGGGCCTCGCGGCGGATGCGCTGGTCGATGTAGAGGAGCACGGTGACGCCCGCGTTGATCGGGAAGGTGAGCATGGAGCCGATCACGGAGCCGATGCCGCTGATGACGAGGAACGTCCAGCCGTAGTTGTCGTTGGTGTTCTCAAGGAAGCCGGTCAGACCGTGGCCGCCGGCGTAGGCCCCGATCAGGGTGAAGGGGACCACGGCGAGCGACGAGACGATGTTGGCGATGACCGAGGCGAGGAACTGGATGCCGAAGACCCGCCACCAGGAGCCGCGCACGAGCTTGGTGGAGCGGCTCAGCGATTTGGTGATGCCCTGCTTCTCCAGCATCAGGGCGGGCGAGGCCAGGGAGAAGCGGACCATCAGCCACACGGTGACGATGACTCCGGCCAGGATGCCGAGGACGAGCAGGGCGGCGATGGCGCCGCTCGGGCCGCCGGCGATCGCGACGATGATGCCCGGCAGGGCGCCGACGAGCAGGACGCCGACCGCGATGAGTCCGGTCAGGAGGATGAGGCCGAACAGTCTGAGGACCTGCGGGCGGGCGTCGCGCCAGGCCTCGCCGATGGTGACGGACTTGCCGAGCACGGCGCGGCTGGTGACGGTCGTCAGCAGGGCTGTCGCGATGATGGTGCCGACCAGGGTGATCAGCAGGACGGCGCCCGAGCTGATCACGACCTCGCCCGCGGCGCGGCTGATCTCGGTGAGGGAGGCGCTCGGGTCGTTGAGGGCGTCGGTGGTCTCGGTGTCGTTCAGGACGAGGCCCTGCAGGAGGATCACCGCGACCTCGGTGATGACGGCGATCGTCAGCGAGATGCCGAGGACCGTGCGCCAGTAGGTGCGCATGGTGGAGACGGCGCCGTCGAGGATCTCGCCGACGCCGAGCGGGCGGAGCGGGATCACGCCGGGCTTGGCGGCGGGCGGGGGGCCGCCCCAGCCGCCGCCCCAGGCTCCGTACCCGCCGGGCGCCCCGTAGCCGCCAGCACCGCCGTAGCCGCCAGGCCCGCCGTAGCCTCCGCCGGGGGGCCGGCCGCCCCAGCCGGGGCCCGGGGGCGGTGGGGGCGGCGGTGCCTGGCCTGGTGCCGGGGCGCCGGTGGGCGCGGACCACTGGCCGGGCGGCGGCTGCTCCTTGGACCACTGCGGGCCGGAGCCTTGTGGATCCGTGCCCGGCTGATCGGCGGGCTGGTCGGCGGGCCCTGCGGGGACGGGGCGGTCGGCAGGGGTGGACGCGCCGGGTTCCCGCCCGTCGGACGGGGCGGATCCGGGCGAGGCCCAGCCCGGAGTGTCGTTCATCGAAGCTCCTTCACGGTGCCCGTCCGCGGACGCGTCGGCAGGTTGGCTGCCATCGTGCCATGGGGTGGGCGCCCAGTGACCGGCCGAGGTGGAGGCTGCGTACCTCCAATTGTCCGCCGGATACGGGGCAGACTGACCGCATGGCTGATCAGTACGCGCAAACCGGCGAAGACACGCGGCCGACGGGAATGCCGGTGATCCGGTGGGAGGAGCCGCCCGAAGGTCCCGTGGTGGTCCTTCTCGACCAGACCAGACTGCCGACCGAGGAGGTCGAGCTGGTATGCACGGACGCGTCGGCGCTGGTCGAGGCGATCCGTTCGCTCGCGGTGCGCGGGGCGCCGTTGCTCGGGATCGCGGGGGCGTACGGCGTCGCGCTCGCCGCCGCGCGGGGCTTCGACGTGGACGATGCCGCGGTGGCGCTGTCGGGTGCCCGGCCCACGGCCGTGAACCTGTCCGTCGGGGTGCGCAGGGCCGCGTCGGCATACCGGTCGGCTCTGGCCGAGGGCGGTGACAGCGGGGCGGCGGCCGCGGCGGCGCTGGGTGCGGCGCGGGCGCTGCACCGGGAGGATGCCGAGGCCAGCGCTCGGATGGCCGCGCACGGGCTGGCGTTGCTTGAGGAGTTGCTACCCGGTGGAGGGCACCGGATCCTCACCCACTGCAACAGCGGTTCGTTGGTGTCGGGCGGGGAGGGAACGGCGTTCGCGGTGGCCCTGCACGCCCATCGGGCGGGGCGGCTGCGGCGGTTGTGGGTGGACGAGACGCGTCCGTTGTTGCAGGGGGCTCGCCTGACGGCGTACGAGGCGGCTCGCAGCGGCATGGCGTACACGTTGCTCACCGACAACGCGGCCGGTTCGCTGTTCGCGGCGGGGGAGGTGGACGCGGTGCTGATCGGGGCGGACCGGATCGCGGCCGACGGATCGGTGGCGAACAAGGTGGGGAGCTATCCGCTCGCGGTGCTCGCGCGGTACCACCATGTTCCGTTCATCGTGGTGGCGCCGGTGACGACGGTGGATCCGGAGACGCCGGACGGGGCGGCCATCGAGGTCGAACAGCGCCCTGGATACGAGGTGACCGAGGTCACAGCACCGCAGGTGCCGGTGACGGGAGCGGGCGGCGGAATTCCGGTGGCGCCCCTGGGGACCCAGGCGTACAACCCGGCGTTCGACGTGACGCCGCCCGAGCTGGTGACGGCCATCGTCACCGAGGAAGGCGCCGTTTCCCCCGTGACGGCCGAGGCTCTTGCCGAGCTGTGTGCCAGGTCGGGCCAGATAGCCATCTAGCTGAGGGGACGACGTCGGCTCGACCGACGAGCACGGCCCCTCCGCCTGCGGCGATCCGAAGACGATCCGCAGACCAGGGGGGCCGTGACTTCCGGCGGCCGGAGCACCGGCACCGAGTGCCCGGCCGTTCCTCCGCATCGAACGGGCTGTGCTCCGCTCCGCCGGGCTACCGTGAGCGCCGCAGACCTCGGCGCAGGATGGAGTGGGTGGATGCCCATGCGGGTGATCAGACGCGTCGTTGCCGGCGCTCTCCTGCTCTGCGGGGCGTTGCTCGGTGCGCGGGAACTCCAGCGGCAGGCTTCCAGCCACAGCGCGAAGAAGAGCCTGTTGGGCCTCGCATTCGCCCTGTGCGCCCTCGGCGTGCTGATCAGCCAGGCATAGCGGCACTCCTCGCCCGCACTCCCCGCCGGCACGGCCCGGTCCTCGCGTGAGGGGAACGACGGGGGCAGACAGTGACCGTCCCCTGCGGCTATCGTCACTGGCCGGTGACCCTGGTCACCTGCGTAACCTTCACTGTTATGAGAATGGGATGATGTCGTTTATGAAGGGACGAGTCCTTGTCGTCGACGACGACACCGCACTGGCCGAGATGCTCGGCATTGTGCTGCGTGGTGAAGGTTTTGAGCCGTCTTTCGTAGCCGACGGTGACAAGGCGCTGGCCGCTTTCCGTGAGACCAAGCCCGACCTGGTGCTGCTGGACCTGATGCTGCCCGGCCGGGACGGTATCGAGGTGTGCCGTCTGATCAGGGCGGAGTCCGGGGTGCCGATCGTGATGCTCACGGCGAAGAGCGACACCGTCGACGTGGTCGTGGGCCTGGAGTCGGGCGCGGACGACTACATCGTCAAGCCGTTCAAGCCGAAGGAGCTGGTGGCCCGGATCCGGGCCCGGCTGCGCAGGTCGGAGGAGCCGGCGCCGGAGCAGCTCGCCATAGGCGACCTGGTCATCGACGTGGCCGGGCACTCGGTGAAGCGGGACGGGCAGTCGATCGCGCTGACCCCGCTGGAGTTCGACCTGCTGGTCGCGCTCGCCCGCAAGCCGTGGCAGGTGTTCACGCGTGAGGTGCTCCTGGAGCAGGTCTGGGGCTACCGGCACGCGGCGGACACCCGTCTCGTCAACGTGCACGTCCAGCGGCTGCGCTCCAAGGTCGAGAAGGACCCGGAGCGGCCGGAGATCGTGGTGACCGTCCGTGGTGTCGGATACAAGGCGGGACCGAGCTGACATGTCCGGGGACAGTGCCGCTTCGGCCCCCGGCCGGTCCGGGGACCGTCCGGAGCGGCCTGTCGGCGGGAAACGGCTCGGCAAGCGCTGGCGGCTGCTCTTCGAGGGCGGGCTGCTCCAGGGCGGGGTTCAGGGCAGCCCGGTGCTGCGCCTGTTCATGCGCTGGGTGCGGCGGCCGCTGCTGCCGGTCATGCGGCTGTGGCGGCGCAACATCCAGCTCAAGGTCGTCGTCACGACCCTGCTGATGTCGCTGGGCGTGGTCCTGCTGCTCGGTTTCGTCGTCATCGGCCAGGTGCGCAACGGCCTGCTGGACGCGAAGGTGAAGGCCTCGCAGAGCCAGGCCACCGGCGGTTTCGCGGTGGCCAAGCAGAAGGCCGACGAGGCCGGGACCGGCACCGGTGACACCGCCGACACGGCGGATGGGCGTCAGTCGCAGAACCTCACCTCGTGGATGAGCGACCTCGTCGAGTCGCTCTCCAGCGGTGGCCAAGGCGCCTTCGACGTGGTCACGCTGCCGGCGGGCGACAACAACAGCGGCGGCGGGCGTACGCGTGCCTCCGGGCAGGTCGACCCGACGGCCAGCGTGCCCGACGACCTGCGCGCGCGGATCAACGGCAACACGACGGCGGCGCAGAGCTATACCCGGATCATCTACACCGACGACAAGGAGTCGCAGCCCGCGCTGGTCATCGGCAAGCAGGTCAACGACCCCGGCAACAACCCGTACGAGCTGTACTACCTCTTCCCGCTCACCCAGGAGGAGAAGTCCCTCAGCCTGGTCAAGGGCACGCTGGCGACCGCCGGGCTGTTCGTGGTCGTCCTCCTCGGGGCCATCGCCTGGCTCGTCGTACGGCAGGTCGTCACGCCCGTGCGGATGGCGGCCGGGATCGCCGAGCGGCTGTCTGCGGGGCGGCTCCAGGAGCGGATGAAGGTCACCGGCGAGGACGACATCGCGCGGCTCGGCGAGGCCTTCAACAAGATGGCGCAGAACCTCCAGCTGAAGATCCAGCAGCTGGAGGACCTCTCGCGGATGCAGCGCCGGTTCGTGTCGGACGTGTCGCACGAGCTGCGGACGCCGCTGACGACCGTGCGGATGGCGGCCGACGTCATCCATGAGGCGCGCGAGGACTTCGACCCGATCACCGCGCGGTCGGCGGAACTCCTCGCCGACCAGCTGGACCGGTTCGAGTCGCTCCTCGCCGACCTGCTGGAGATCAGCCGCTTCGACGCGGGCGCGGCGGCGCTGGAGGCCGAGCCGATAGACCTCAGGGAGGTCGTACGGCGGGTGGTCAGCGGGGCCGCCCCGCTCGCGGAGCGCAAGGGCACGCGCATACGCGTGGTCGGCGACCTGCAGCCCGTGGTGGCCGAGGCGGACGCCCGGCGCGTGGAACGGGTGCTGCGCAACCTCGTCGTCAACGCCGTGGAGCACGGCGAGGGCAAGGACGTCGTCGTCAAGCTGGCGGCTGCCGGCGGCGCGGTCGCGGTCGCGGTACGCGACTACGGCGTCGGGCTCAAGCCCGGCGAGGCGACCCGGGTCTTCAGCCGCTTCTGGCGGGCGGATCCGGCACGCGCGCGTACCACCGGTGGTACGGGCCTGGGGCTGTCGATCGCGCTGGAGGACGCGCGGCTGCACGGCGGCTGGCTGCAGGCGTGGGGGGAGCCGGGCGGCGGCTCGCAGTTCCGGTTGACGCTCCCCAGGACGGCGGACGAGCCGCTGCGCGGTTCGCCGATACCTCTGGAGCCCAAGGACTCCCGGCGCAACCGGGGGCTCGGCGAGGCGGGCCTGCCGAGCGGCGACGACAAGCGGGCGACCGTACCGGTGCAGGCCGGCGGCCAGGCGTCGCCGCTCGCACCGATGACACAGCGGATGGCCACTACGGCGCCCACGGCCGACCCGACCGCGCTGCCCGGCAGCGGCGCGCGCGTGGTGCCCCGGCCTGCTCAGGGCGCACGGCGTCAGGAGGGCCCGCCGGAGACCGGTCAGACCGACGGGGCGGACGAGTCGAACAAGCCAGGGGAGGCATTTCGTGGGCGCTGACCGCGAGGGGAGCGCCCGGCGCGGACCGGCGCGCGCGGTGGCGTACGCCGCCTGTGGGGCCGTACTGCTGGCAGGCTGCGCCTCCATGCCGGACAGCGGCAACCTGCAGGACGTCGAGTCCACGCCACGGCAGGACACGCAGGTGAGGGTCTTCGCCATGCCGCCGCAGCAGGACGCCTCGTCCACGGAGATCGTGCAGGGCTTCCTGGAGGCTCTGACCAGCGACGATCCGAACTACGACACGGCGCGCAAGTATCTGGCCAAGGCCGCCTCGAAGAACTGGCAGCCGGAGTCGCAGGCCACGGTGCTGGCGAACGGGCCGAGCATCCAGGCGAACCCGCCTCCTGCGGGCCGGGAGGGCGCGAACAGCATCACCTACACGCTCCAGGGCAGCCGGGTGGCCACCGTCGACGCGCAGCAGGCCTACACGCCCGCGGACGGGTCGTACCGCAGGACGGTCCATCTGACCAAGGACTCCAAGAGCGGGCAGTGGCGCATCGACTCGCTGCCGCAGGGTGTCGTGATGGGCAAGTCCGACTTCCAGCGCAACTACACGTCGGTCGACAAGTACTACTTCGCCTCGGACACGTCGGCCGGGGAGACCGGGCAGCCGGTGGCGGTCGCCGATCCCGTCTTCGTGCGCAGCCGGGTGGATCCGACGACCCAGCTGGTGCGTTCCCTGCTCAACGGCCCCACCACCTGGCTCGGCCCGGTGGTCCGGTCGAGTTTCCCGACCGGTACGGCGCTGAAGAAGGGTGTGTCCGGGCTGACCCCGGACGACCAGAACCAGGTCACGGTACCGCTGAACGTCAAGGCGTCCCGGATCGGTTCGGTCAAGTGCGGCGAGATGGCGACCCAGTTGCTGTTCACGCTGCGGAACCTGACGCCCACCGTGGACTCGGTCGCGCTGCAGTCCGTCACCGGCGCACACATGTGCGACGTCGACCAGAGCCAGGCGGAGGCCACCGCCTGGCGGGCCTCCACCAAGCGCCCCGACAACCTGTACTTCCTCGACGGAAAGCACCGGCTGGTGCGGATGGCGGTCGGGGGGCCCGGTACCAGCGCGTACGCCGTGCCGGGCCCGTTCGGCGCGGGCACCAAGCCGCTGCGGTCGGTGGCGGTCGCCCGCGACGAGCGGACCGCGGCCGGGGTCACCAGCGACGGCAGGTCGCTGTACGTCACCTCGCTCGCCTCGGACGGTTCGCTGGGTGACGCCGTGCTGACCAGTCACGGTGCGACCGAGGACGACCGGCTGACGGCGCCGAGCTGGGACGCCCGAGGCGACCTGTGGGTGGCCGACCGCAACCCCGCCAAGCCGCAGCTGTACATGCTGGAGCAGGGCGTGGGCCAGCCGCTGGCCGTGCAGGTCCCCGAACTGAACGGCCGGATCGAGGACGTGCGGGTCGCCGCGGACGGGGTCCGGATCGCACTCGTGGTCGAGAAGGACGGCAAGCAGTCACTGCTCGTCGGGCGCATCGAACGCACCAAGTCCGATGACCAGCAGGAGGTCTCGGTCCTCGAACTGCGCTCCGCCACCCCCGGCTCCGAGGAGGTCACCGCGATGTCCTGGGCGGGGGACAGCCGGCTCGTGGTGGTCGGGCGCGAGCAGGGCGGAGTGCAGCAGACGCGGTACGTCCAGGTCGACGGTTCCACACCGGACGGGCCGGCGCCCGCGGCGCTCACCGGTGTCCTCGCCATCGCCGCGTCCGAGGACGACCGGGTGCCGCTGGTGGCCGACTCGCAGGACGACGGGATCGTCCGGCTGCCGTCCGGGGACCAGTGGCAGAAGGTGGTCAAGGACGGGTCGGCGCCGGTCTATCCGGGCTGAGCCGCGAGCCGTGCGTGAGCGGCCGTCCCGATCCGGCGCCGAGCCGGGCCGGGACGGCCGTTTTCGTGTGCCTCGGGCGGGACGGAGGGCGTTGGGTGCCTCGGGTGACCCTTCCGGGCGCGGCACCGGCTTCCTCACCTGTGTGGGTGACGCGCTGTGCGTGTCGCGTGGAGTTGTCCACAGGCGGTTGTCCACAGGGGTGGCAGGCCCCGGCGGCCGTTGGCACAGTGGGCACATGCGGGGGTGGTGGCAGGATCTCACCGACCTGGTGCTCCCGGCCGAGTGCGGAGGCTGTGGGACGCCTCGCACGGTGCTCTGTGCCGAGTGCCGTGGCGCCCTGTGCGGGGCCGTACCGCGCCGGGTGCGACCGGTGCCGGAGCCGCCGGGGCTGCCGGCGGTGTACGCGGCGGCGTCCTACGCGGACGAGGTACGGGCGGCCCTCCTCGCCCACAAGGAGCGCGGTGCGCTGGCGCTCGCCGGGGCGCTGGGCGCGGCGCTGGCGGGAGCGGTGCGGGCCGGGCTCCGGGACGGCCGGTCCGTGCGGATCGTCGCCTCGTGGGGCGGTACGGCGGGTGGCGTCGGCGGGTCCCGGCCCGTGCTGCTCGTCCCGGTGCCGTCCGCGCCGTGGGCCGTGCGGGCGCGCGGCCATGACCCGGTGCGGCGGATCGCCCTCGCGGCGGCCGCTGAGCTGCGGCGGGCCGGGGTCTCGGCCCGGGTGGCACCGGTGCTGCGGCAGCGGCGGCCCGTGGCCGACCAGGCGGGGCTCAACTCCCGGCAGCGGTTCGCGAATCTCGCGGGCGCGCTGGAGGTGACGGCCGGCGGTGCGCGGCTTCTCGCCGAAGGCCGTGTCGTCCTCGTCGACGACCTCGTCACCACGGGCGCCACCCTTGCGGAGGCGGCTCGCGCGGTACGGGAGGCCGCGGGGACAGGAGGGGGAGGAAGGGCAGGAGGGAGAACAACGGCCGTGTATCGGCGCGCGGCTTGGGAAGGAAGGGAGGAACGGAAGGCCCGATCAGGGGAAGAGCAGGCGAAGTGGACACGGGACGTAGCGGGAATGGCCGAGGTGAACGGCCTCGCAGGGCCGATCCGCGCGGCTGTGGTCGCGGCCACGTCGGATTCTTTCGAAATGAACCGGAACTGACCGTGAACGTACATCGTTGCAGGTAGTGACAGGGTCAATTCACCGGAATGGAGGTACGCATCAGTAGAGGGTGACGACATCCGTCCGGGCGAGATATGTTCGGTTGTGAGGGAGAAAGCCGCAGGCCATCGCTCCCCTATCCGAATGCCGTGCCGCGGGTTTTCCGTAATCATCGCGGTGCCGGGGTGCAGATCTTGCCCATGGGGGAGGAGGTGAAGTCGCCGAGTCCGAGGCTCCGGGGTTCACCGGAGCTGGGTGCAAAAGGGAGATGCTCCGCAGTGCAGCGGAGCGATCCGGGAACGGAGTTCTGCGTGGACATCGTCGTCAAGGGCCGCAAGACCGAGGTGCCCGAGCGGTTCCGCAAGCACGTGGCCGAGAAGCTGAAGCTGGAGAAGATCCAGAAGCTCGACGGCAAGGTGATCAGCCTCGACGTCGAGGTGTCCAAGGAGCCCAACCCCCGACAGGCCGACCGTTGCGACCGAGTGGAGATCACGCTCCGCTCCCGCGGTCCGGTGATCCGGGCGGAGGCAGCGGCCAGTGACCCGTACGCGGCACTCGACCTGGCGGCGGAGAAGCTGGACGCGCGGCTGCGCAAGCAGCACGACAAGCGGTACTCGCGTCGTGGCGCACGGCGGATCCCGGCCGCCGAGGTCCCCGACCACGTCCCGGGCGCGGCGACGCTCAACGGGAACGGCAGCCCCGTCCACGCCGAGGACACCGACGGAGTGCCCACCAAGAAGATGGGCTCGCTGGAGGTGCAGGGGGAAGGCCCCCTCGTCGTCCGCGAGAAGACCCACGTCGCCTCCCCGATGACTCTCGACCAGGCTCTCTACGAGATGGAACTGGTCGGACACGACTTCTACCTGTTCGTCGACTCCGAGACCAAGGAGCCGAGTGTCGTCTACCGGCGGCACGCGTACGACTACGGCGTCATCCACCTCAGCACGGACCCGATGGTCGCCCAGGCGCAGCCCCCCGCGGCAGGAGGCACGCTGGGCGGCTGACCCGCCCGGCCGGCGGCTGAGCCGGTGCCCCTGGGAGCGCCGTGCGCCCCCAGGGGCACCGGTGTGCGGCCACTTCGCGCCCCGCTCTGTCACCGCGTTCTCGCCCGGGCATGGAATCATGGCGGTAACGGTCCAACCGGTGGGCCGCTGCCTTGGGTTGGCGGATGGCACAGCACCACAGGCCACAGCCTTCAGGGGGAGGAACGATGGCGGACAGCTTCGGACCGATGCGGGACGGTGATGCCGACGGCGGCGTCGTCGGCATGGGGCCGGACACGGACGGTACTCCGCGCAAGGAACCGATCAGGGTCCTTGTCGTCGACGACCATGCGCTCTTCCGCCGCGGACTGGAGATCGTGCTCGCCGCCGAGGAGGACATCCAGGTCGTCGGGGAGGCGGGCGACGGCGCGGAGGCCGTCGACAAGGCCGCCGACCTGCTGCCGGACATCGTGCTGATGGACGTCCGGATGCCCAAGCGCGGTGGCATCGAGGCCTGCACCTCCATCAAGGAGGTCGCGCCCAGCGCGAAGATCATCATGCTGACGATCAGCGACGAGGAGGCCGACCTCTACGACGCGATCAAGGCGGGCGCGACCGGATACCTCCTCAAGGAGATCTCCACCGACGAGGTGGCCACCGCCATTCGCGCGGTGGCCGACGGGCAGTCGCAGATCAGCCCGTCCATGGCGTCGAAACTCCTCACCGAGTTCAAGTCGATGATCCAGCGCACCGACGAGCGCCGGCTGGTGCCGGCGCCGCGGCTCACCGACCGGGAACTCGAAGTGCTCAAGCTCGTCGCCACGGGGATGAACAACCGCGACATCGCGAAGGAGCTGTTCATCTCCGAGAACACCGTGAAGAACCATGTGCGCAACATCCTGGAGAAGCTGCAGCTGCACTCCAGGATGGAGGCGGTGGTCTACGCGATGCGGGAGAAGATCCTCGAAATCCGCTGAGCCGCGCCGGCGTCCGGCTCGGCGCCGGTCAGCGCAGCCCCGCGATCAGGAAGCGGGTCACCTCCTTCATGAGCGGCTCGCGCAGCTCGGGGGCGTCCATGCGCTCCACACGCACCGTCGTGCAGTCCACCCAGCTCGCCGCCTCGACCAGCGCCTCCGCCACCGCAGGGACCGCCTTGGGGCCGTCCAGGGTGACCTGACGGGCCACCAGGATCCCGCCCGCCTCCCGCGCCGGGTCCACGCGGCCCACCAGCCGGCCACCGGCCAGTACCGGCATCGCGTAGTAGCCGTACACCCGCTTCGGCTTCGGGACGTACGCCTCCAGGCGGTGGGTGAAACCGAAGATCCGCTCCGTGCGCGCCCGGTCCCAGATCAGGGAGTCGAATGGGGAGAGCAGCGTCGTACGGTGCCGGCCGCGCGGGGGCGTGGCCAGGGCCGCCGGGTCCGCCCAGGCCGGCTTCCCCCAGCCCTCCACCTCGACCGGGACCAGACCCGAGTCGGCGATCACCGCGTCGACCTGCTCGCCCTTGAGCCGGTGGTAGTCGGCGATGTCCGCGCGCGTGCCGACACCCAGCGACTGCCCGGCCAGCCGGACCAGACGGCGCACACACTCGGTGTCGTCCAGCTCGTCGTGGAGCAGCCCGCCCGGGACCGCGCGCTCGGCGAGGTCGTACACCCGCTTCCAGCCGCGCCGCTCGACGCACACCACCTCGCCGTACATCAGCGCGCGCTCCACGGCGACCTTGGTGCCGGACCAGTCCCACCACTCGCTGGTCCTCTTCGCGCCGCCCAACTCCGTCGCGGTCAGCGGGCCTTCGTCGCGCAGCTGCTTGATGACCTGGTCGTAGGTGCCGTCGGGAAGGTCGTGGTTCCAGTGCGGGCGGTCGCGGTAGGCGCGGCGGCGGAAGGCGAAGTGCGGCCACTCCTCGATCGGGAGGATGCAGGCGGCGTGCGACCAGTACTCGAAGGCATGCGGTCGTGTCGGAGACGCGCCCAAAGATCCTGTCTGCCAGTAGGCGGCCTCGACCGTCTGGCGGCCGACGCGCCCGAGACGGGAGTACGGGATGAGCTCGTGCGAGCGGGCGAGGACCGAGATGGTGTCGAGCTGGACCGCGCCGAGGTGGCGGAGCACTCCCCGGACACCCGAGCGGCGGTCGGGGGCGCCGAGGAAGCCCTGTGCCCTCAGCGCGATACGGCGGGCTTCGTCCGCCGAGAGAGCGGCGGCGGGGCGCGGGAGGGTCGTCATGGATCGGACCCTAGAGGGTGCCACTGACAGCCCGGCACGAGCTGGGGTTTCAGCCCTGCGCGGGGGCCGGCAGGTAGGGCGCAGCCGACGGCAGGCCCAGATCCGAGGGGAGCAGGGAGCCGACCCAGCAGTCGCGTCGTACCCCCTTGTTGTTGAGGGAGGAGCGGAGAGTGCCCTCGACGGTGAAGCCGGCGCGTTCCGCGACCGCGCGGGAGGCGTGGTTGCCGACCTCGGCACGCCACTCGACCCGGTCGATCGCCATCCGGGTGAAGGCCCAGCGGGCGGCCGCGAGGGTGGCCTCGGCGGTGTACCCGTGGCCACGGTGCTCCTTGGCGGTCCAGAAACCCACCTCGGCCGTCCCCAGGGAGCGCATGGTCAGGGCGAGCATCCCGGCCAGCCCGCCGGCCGGCAGGAAGACGCCGAAGGTGAACATCGAGCCGTCGGTCCAGCCGTCGGGGACCATCTGCTCCGTGAAGCTGCGGGCGTGCTCGGCGAGGTAGGGCGAAGGAATCGTCGTCCAGCGCTGGATGTCGGGATCCTGGACGGCCTCGTACACCGCGTCGGTGTCCTGCGGGCCGACCGTGCGCAGCAGCAGACGTGGGGTGGTGAGCGTGACGGGTTCCATCGGTGGATTCTGCTCGTCCCGGCGTCCGATACGCCATCGGTTTCGCTCTCCGTGAGCAAGTGATCACATTTCGCTCAATTCCTCACCCCTGCGCGGCACTATCCGCACGCCCCGGCCGTTGTCCCGGGTGAGGCGCGAAGTGGGCTCGCAGGGCCCTCAGGAAAGCGACGGGCGGTCGTCGGGCCGACAGGCCTCCCGACCCGGCCGGGTCCTCGCATACGATGGCCGTTGCTCAGTACGTCAAATGGAAACCGACCCTCCCAGGCCCGACCGGCAAGGAGACTAACCCCCGTGTCCGTCCTCTCGAAGATCATGCGTGCAGGCGAAGGCAAGATCCTGCGCAAGCTGCACCGCATCGCGGACCAGGTCAACTCCATCGAAGAGGATTTCGTCGACCTCTCCGACGCCGAGCTGCGGGCCCTCACCGATGAGTACAAGCAGCGCTACGCCGACGGCGAGAGCCTTGACGACCTGCTTCCCGAGGCGTTCGCCACCGTCCGTGAGGCCGCCAAGCGCGCTCTCGGCCAGCGTCCCTACGACGTGCAGATCATGGGCGGCGCGGCCCTTCACCTCGGCTATGTGGCCGAGATGAAGACCGGTGAGGGCAAGACTCTCGTCGGCACCCTGCCCGCGTACCTCAACGCACTGTCGGGCAAGGGCGTCCACCTCATCACGGTCAACGACTACCTGGCCGAGCGCGACTCCGAGATGATGGGCCGCGTCCACAAGTTCCTGGGCCTCACCGTCGGCTGCATCCTCGCCAACATGACGCCGGCCCAGCGCCGCGAGCAGTACGCGTGCGACATCACGTACGGCACGAACAACGAGTTCGGCTTCGACTACCTCCGCGACAACATGGCGTGGGCCCAGGACGAGCTCGTCCAGCGCGGCCACAACTACGCCATCGTCGACGAGGTCGACTCCATCCTGGTCGACGAGGCCCGTACGCCGCTGATCATCTCCGGCCCGGCCGACCAGGCCACCAAGTGGTACGGCGACTTCGCCAAGCTGGTCCTGCGGCTGAAGAAGGGCGAGGCCGGCAACCCGCTCAAGGGCATCGAGGAGACCGGCGACTACGAGGTCGACGAGAAGAAGCGCACGGTCGCCATCCACGAGTCCGGTGTCTCCAAGGTCGAGGACTGGCTGGGCATCGACAACCTCTACGAGTCGGTGAACACCCCTCTGGTGGGCTACCTGAACAACGCCATCAAGGCGAAGGAGCTCTTCAAGAAGGACAAGGACTACGTCGTCATGGACGGCGAGGTCATGATCGTCGACGAGCACACCGGCCGTATCCTCGCCGGCCGCCGTTACAACGAGGGCATGCACCAGGCGATCGAGGCGAAGGAAGGGGTGGACATCAAGGACGAGAACCAGACCCTCGCCACGATCACCCTGCAGAACTTCTTCCGCCTCTACAAGCGCCACGACCACAACGGCAAGGAACAGCCCGGCCTGTCCGGCATGACCGGTACGGCCATGACCGAGGCCGCCGAGTTCCACCAGATCTACAAGCTCGGCGTGGTCCCGATCCCGACGAACAGGCCGATGATCCGCAGGGACCAGTCGGACCTGATCTACCGCACCGAGGTCGCCAAGTTCGAGGCGGTCGTCGACGACATCGCGGAGAAGCACGAGAAGGGCCAGCCGATCCTGGTCGGCACGACCTCCGTCGAGAAGTCGGAGTACCTCTCGCAGCAGCTCTCCAAGCGCGGCATCCAGCACGAGGTGCTCAACGCCAAGCACCACGAGCGCGAGGCGTCGATCGTCGCGCAGGCCGGCCGCAAGGGCGCCGTGACGGTGGCCACCAACATGGCCGGCCGTGGTACCGACATCAAGCTCGGCGGCAACCCCGAGGACCTCGCCGAGGCGGAGCTGCGTCAGCGCGGTCTCGACCCCGAGGAGCACATCGAGGAGTGGGCGGCCGCGCTGCCCGCCGCCCTGGAGAAGGCCGAGCGGGCCGTCAAGGCCGAGTTCGACGAGGTCAAGGAGCTCGGCGGCCTCTACGTGCTGGGCACCGAGCGGCACGAGTCGCGCCGGATCGACAACCAGCTGCGTGGCCGCAGCGGCCGTCAGGGCGACCCCGGTGAGTCCCGCTTCTACCTCTCCCTCGGCGACGACCTGATGCGGCTGTTCAAGGCCCAGATGGTCGAGCGCGTGATGTCCATGGCGAACGTGCCGGACGACGTGCCGATCGAGAACAAGATGGTCACCCGCGCGATCGCGTCCGCGCAGTCGCAGGTCGAGCAGCAGAACTTCGAGACCCGTAAGAACGTCCTGAAGTACGACGAGGTGCTCAACCGGCAGCGCGAGGTCATCTACGGCGAGCGCCGCCGCGTCCTGGAGGGCGAGGACCTCCAGGAGCAGATCCAGCACTTCATGGACGACACGATCGACGCGTACGTCGGCGCGGAGACCGCCGAGGGCTTCCCGGAGGACTGGGACCTCGACCGCCTGTGGGGCGCCTTCAAGCAGCTCTACCCGGTGAAGGTCACCGTCGAGGAGCTGGAGGAGGCGGCCGGCGACCGCGCGGGCCTGACCGCCGAGTACATCTCCGATTCCATCAAGGACGACATCCACGAGCAGTACGAGTCGCGCGAGACGCAGCTCGGCTCCGAGATCATGCGCGAGCTGGAGCGCCGGGTCGTGCTGTCGGTCCTGGACCGCAAGTGGCGTGAGCACCTCTACGAGATGGACTACCTCCAGGAGGGCATCGGCCTGCGCGCGATGGCCCAGAAGGACCCCCTGGTCGAGTACCAGCGCGAGGGCTTCGACATGTTCACCGCGATGATGGACGGCATCAAGGAGGAGTCCGTCGGCTACCTGTTCAACCTGGAGGTCCAGGTCGAGCAGCAGGTCGAGGAGGTCCCGGTCGAGGACACCGTCGAGGCCGCGGAGGGCGTCCAGGACGCGGTTCCGGCCCAGGCGGGTTCCCGTCCCGAGATTCGCGCCAAGGGCCTGGAGGCGCCGCAGCGGCGGGGCATGCACTTCTCCGCGGCCACCGTGGACGGCGAGGGCGGCATCGTCGAGGGCGACTTCGACTACGACGACGAGGAGCCGGCCCGCTCCGAGGCCGACGGCCTGACCCGTGCCGAGCGCCGCAAGCAGGCGAAGAGCCGCCGCGGCCGCAGGAAGTAACCCCGACGACGGCGTCGCGCGAGGGCCGGTCACCTGAAGAGGTGGCCGGCCCTTCGGCATGCGGCCGGGGCGTGGTGGGGATCAGCGGCCCGGCCTCCTCCGCGGGGTGGCCGTCAGTCGTCGTGAGGCGCGCGTGGGCCGCCCATCTCCACCGCCGTGCAGCGCCAGCGCAGGTCCGCGCCCTGCTCCAGGCGGAAGGCCATCGCGCGCAGCCTGTCGCCCGCGGCGATGCGGGCGAAGACCTCAAGGGCGCCGGCGCGCGGCACGTAGTAGCCGATGTCGCGGACGACGGGGTCGGCGCCGCGGGTGCGCAGGGGGCCGCGTTCGGCGAGCCGGGCCAGGTCGTCGTAGGCGGGCCCCGCGGTGTGCCGGAGCATCCAGTGGACAGGGCGGCGGCCACTCAGAACGGCCAGCAGACGCTCCGCGAACAGGTCGGTGGGGCGTGGGCTCGGCGGGGCCGCCGGAGGCGTGAGCGGACGGCGCGAGGAGGGGGCTCCCGGGCGCCGGGAGTCCCGGCGGCCGGGCGGCCGGGTGGCAGGGCGGAGCTGCGCGGTCCTGGTCATGACCTTGTTCATGGGGATCCCCGTTCGGCGGCCCGGAGGGTGACCGGGCGGTAACTTACGGTCATGGATCTTGTACGGGGGCCGGGACGGCGGCAGCAAGGCGGTGGCGGCCCGTGTCAGGGGCCCGGGAATGTTCACCTATCCGAGTGGTCGGGGGTGCGGGAATCCCGTCGGACGGGCGGCGGTACCGGGTGAATCGCGGGGCGTCGGGTGGACGCCCGCGACGTCACCGCCCGGGACCCGAAAGGGGACGCCCGCACGTATCCTGAAGGCCCTCCGGGAGGTGCCGGGACCTTCGGGAGGCGCAGAGTCGAAGAGCCCGGAAGAGAAGAGCGGCCAGCCATGCGCGTCTACGTCCCCCTGACCCTCCCCGGACTTGCCGAGGCGCACCGGACGGGCGAGCTGGGGACCGGTCCTTTCGTCGCCTACGCCGTCACGCCCGCGCTGCGCGAGTGGTACCTCTCCGACGACATGGAGGAACTGGAGTACGCCGCGCTCAACCGGGCCGCACTGGCCTCCCTGCGGCTGCTGGCCGCCGACCCGGGCGCGGTACGGCGCAGGGTCGTGGTCGCCGTCGACGTGCCCGACGGCGCGGCGGCGGCCGACCCGGACCGCGGGCTCGACCCGGCGGCGCTGGGCGAGGTCCGGGTCACCGGGACGGTGGCACTCGCCAAGGCGGCCTCGGTGCACGTCGACTCCGACGACGCGCGGGAGGACGTGACGGCGGCGGCCGGAGCGCTGGCGGCGGCGGACGGCGGGGACGACGACGCGCAGTTCGTCGTGGACGGGGCCGAGGACCACGAGCTGCTCTGGTACGCCACGCAGGAGATCCCCAACCTGGTGGAGCCGGCCGGCTGAGCGGGGCGCGGTCTTGATTGTCAGTGGCGGCGGGTAGCGTTTTTGGCATGGGGAAGCACGAAAGCGCACACATTGTCTGGGACTGGAACGGGACGCTGTTCCACGACAACGACGCGATCATCGGGGCGACGAACGCGGCCTCGGCCGAGCTGGGCCTGGCGCCGATCACGCTGGAGCAGTACCGGGCGCTGTACTGCGTGCCGGTGCCGAAGTTCTACGAGCGGCTGATGGGACGGCTTCCGACGGAGGCCGAGTGGGAGGTCATGGACGAGATCTTCCACCGCTACTACACCGAGCACCGCGGCCTGTGCGGGCTGACCGAGGGGGCGGCGGAGCTGCTGGCCGGTTGGCGTGCGGCGGGGCGCAGCCAGTCGCTGCTGAGCATGTACGTGCATGACGAACTGGTCCCGCTGGTGCGGGGGTTCGGGATCGAGCCGCACTTCATACGGGTGGAGGGGCGGCTGGGGCCGTCGGGGGGCAGCAAGGCCGAGCACATGGTGCGGCATCTGCGGTGGCTGGCGGGTGTGGAGCCGGGCCGGACCGTGGTGATCGGGGACGCGGCGGACGACGCCGTGGCGGCACGGGCGGTGGGGGCGAAGGCGGTGCTGTACACCGGAGGGTCGCACGGGAGGGCGAGCCTGGAGGAGGCCGGGGTGCCGGTCGTGGACTCGCTGGCGGAGGCGGTCGAGGAGGCGGAGCGGCTGGTGGCGTGAGCGGGTGCGGGTGGGCTGGACCGGGGGTGGGGACGCTTACCGGCGCTTGCCGGGTGCCTCCCCCAGAGGCAGAGGGGGACCCCCAGCGCCCACCTGTGCCGCCCCAGCGGCACGACTGCCCGCAGTCAAGACGTGCCGCGTAAGGGGCGCGGGGAACTGCGCGACCAGCCCCCACCGGCCCGCGCCTCACCACCGCCCGCAGCCACCCCCCACCCCCAGGTCGGCCAAGTCGGCGCAGCGCCCCTGTGCAGAACGTCAAAGTTCCACCCCCGGTTTTGTACACATACGGCTCATGACGACCCCCCGGTCAGGAGCGATAGCCTTGGTGGCGTGATCAGCGCGATAGTTCGCGGGGGCCTCGGTGTCCCTGCCCTGCGCCCGGTGAGCACGGAACACCTCCGTGACCGGGCGGCGGTCGCTGGTCTTCCCGGGCGGAGGGCGCCGAAGGCGGCCCAGGCAGGGGCGCTGCCGAGAGCAGCATCACACCTGCGGAGCAGCTCAAATATGGCTCAATACCCCCCGCTCGTCTCACCCCGCGGCATAGCGTCGGAGCAGACCGGAGACCCCGGCCGTGGCGTCGAGCCGCAGGGGGAAGAGCCCGTACTTCCTTCTACGTCACGCAATGGCGCGCGACAGGAGCCAGAGGACAATGCAGACCAAGCTGGACGAAGCCAAGGCCGAGCTGCTCGATCGGGCCGCCCGGGTAGCTGAGAACAGCCCGGCCGGGGGGCACCTACCGACTGGGACGACGGGAGAGACAGACCAGGAGTCCGTCTTCGCGTTCCTCCAGCGCTACTACCTGCACACCGCACCGGAGGACCTGGCCGACCGCGACCCGGTCGACGTCTTCGGCGCCGCCGTCTCGCACTACCGTCTCGCCGAAACCCGCCCGCAGGGCACCGCGAACGTCCGGGTGCACACCCCGACCGTCGAGGAGAACGGGTGGACCTGCAGTCACACCGTGGTGGAGGTCGTCACCGACGACATGCCCTTCCTCGTGGACTCGGTCACCAATGAGCTGACCCGGCAGGGGCGCGGGATCCACGTCGTCATCCACCCCCAGTTCGTCGTTCGCCGCGACCTCACCGGCAAGCTGATCGAGGTGCTGCCCACCCCGCCCGTCGACGAGGAACTGCCGCACGACACGCACGTCGAGTCCTGGATCCACGTCGAGATCGACCGGGAGACCGACCGCTCCGACCTCAAGCAGATCACCGCCGACCTGCTGCGGGTGCTCTCCGACGTCCGGGAGGCCGTCGAGGACTGGGAGAAGATGCGGGAGGGCGCCGTCCGCGTCGCCGAGCAGCTCGGTGAGGAGCCGGTCCCCGCCGACCTGCCGCGCGCCGAGGTCGAGGAGGCCCGCGAGCTGCTGCGCTGGCTGGCCGCCGACCACTTCACCTTCCTCGGCTTCCGCGAGTACCAGCTGCGCGAGGACGACTCGCTGGCCGCCGTGCCCGGCACCGGCCTCGGCATCCTGCGTTCCGACCCGCAGCACGCCGGCGAGGAGGGCCACCCCGTCAGCCCCTCCTTCGAGCGGCTCCCGGCCGACGCGCGCGCCAAGGCCCGTGAGCACAAGCTCCTCGTCCTGACCAAGGCGAACAGCCGGGCGACCGTGCACCGGCCGTCGTACCTGGACTACGTCGGCGTCAAGAAGTTCGACGCGGACGGCAACGTGGTGGGGGAGCGGCGCTTCCTGGGCCTGTTCTCGTCCGCCGCCTACACCGAGTCGGTGCGCCGGGTGCCGGTCATCCGCCGCAAGGTCGACGCCGTGCTGGAACGGGCGGGCTTCTCGCCCAACAGCCACGACGGCCGCGACCTGATGCAGATCATGGAGACCTACCCGCGCGACGACATGTTCCAGACCCCGGTCCCGGAGCTGGAGTCGATCGTCACGAGCGTGCTCTACCTCCAGGAGCGCCGCCGGCTGCGGCTGTACCTGCGCCAGGACGAGTACGGCCGCTACTACTCGGCCCTCGTCTACCTCCCGCGTGACCGCTACACCACCGGCGTCCGGCTGCGGATCATCGACATCCTGAAGGAGGAGCTCGGCGGCACCAGCGTCGACTTCACGGCCTGGAACACCGAGTCGATCCTCTCCCGGCTGCACTTCGTCGTCCGCGTCCCGCAGGGCACCGAGCTGCCCGAGCTGTCCGACGCCGACAAGGACCGCATCGAGGCCCGTCTGGTCGAGGCGGCCCGCTCCTGGACCGACGCCTTCGCCGAGGCGCTCAACGCCGAGTGCGGCGAGGAGCACGCGGCCGAGCTGCTGCGCCGCTACACCAACTCCTTCCCCGAGGGCTACAAGGCCGACCACACCCCGCGCGCCGCGGTCGCCGACCTGGTCCACCTGGAGCGGCTCACCGAGGAGGCGGGCAACGACTTCGCGCTCAGCCTCTACGAGCCGGTCGGTGCCGCCCCCGACGAGCGCCGGTTCAAGATCTACCGCAAGGGTGCGGCGATCTCCCTGTCGGCGGTGCTGCCGGTCCTCAGCCGGATCGGCGTCGAGGTGATCGACGAGCGGCCGTACGAACTGCGCTGCGCGGACCGGACGACCGCGTGGATCTACGACTTCGGCCTGCGGGTGCCGAAGGTGCAGGGCAGCGCGAACGGCGACTACCTGGGCGACGACGGGCGTGAGCGGTTCCAGGACGCGTTCGCGGCGACCTGGACCGGCCGGGCGGAGAACGACGGCTTCAACGCGCTGGTGCTGAGCGCCGGGCTGAGCTGGCGGCAGGCGATGGTGCTGCGGGCGTACGCCAAGTACCTGCGGCAGGCCGGGTCCACGTTCAGCCAGGACTACATGGAGACGACGCTCCGCAACAACGTCCACACCACGCGGCTGCTCGTCTCGCTGTTCGAGGCGCGGATGTCGCCGGACCGGCAGAAGGCCGGCCTGGAGATCACCGACGCCCTGCTGGAGGAGCTGGACGCGGCGCTGGACCAGGTCGCGAGCCTCGACGAGGACCGCATCCTGCGTTCCTTCCTGACCGTCATCAAGGCGACGCTGCGCACCAACTTCTTCCAGGAGACGGTCGACGGCGGGCCGCACTCCTACGTCTCCATGAAGTTCGACCCGCAGGCCATCCCGGACCTCCCGGCGCCCCGCCCGGCGTTCGAGATCTGGGTGTACTCGCCGCGCGTCGAGGGTGTGCACCTGCGCTTCGGCAAGGTCGCGCGCGGCGGCCTGCGCTGGTCCGACCGGCGTGAGGACTTCCGCACCGAGATCCTCGGCCTGGTCAAGGCGCAGATGGTGAAGAACACCGTCATCGTGCCGGTCGGCGCCAAGGGTGGCTTCGTCGCCAAGCAGCTGCCGGACCCGGCGAAGGACCGGGACGCGTGGCTGGCCGAGGGCATCGCCAGCTACAAGACGTTCATCTCGGCGCTGCTCGACATCACCGACAACATGGTGGCCGGCGATGTCGTGCCCCCGCAGGACGTGGTCCGGCACGACGAGGACGACACCTACCTGGTGGTCGCGGCCGACAAGGGCACGGCGACGTTCTCCGACATCGCCAACGAGGTCGCCGGCAGCTACAACTTCTGGCTCGGTGACGCCTTCGCCTCCGGCGGCAGCGCGGGCTACGACCACAAGGGCATGGGGATCACCGCGCGCGGCGCCTGGGAGTCCGTGAAGCGGCACTTCCGGGAGCTGGGCGTCGACACCCAGACCGAGGAGTTCACGGTCGTCGGCATCGGCGACATGTCCGGTGACGTGTTCGGCAACGGCATGCTGCTCAGCGAGCACATCCGTCTGGTGGCCGCCTTCGACCACCGGCACATCTTCATCGACCCGAACCCGGACGCGGCCACCTCCTACGCCGAGCGCCGCCGCCTGTTCGACCTGCCCCGCTCCAGCTGGGGCGACTACGACACCGACCTGCTCTCGCCCGGCGGCGGGATCTTCCCGCGCAGCGCCAAGGCCATCCCGGTGAACAGCCACATCCGCGAGGCCCTCGGCATCGAGGAGAAGGTCACCAAACTGACCCCGGCCGACCTGATGAAGGCGATCCTCGGGGCGCCGGTCGACCTGCTGTGGAACGGCGGCATCGGCACCTACGTCAAGGCGTCGACCGAGTCCAACGCGGACGTCGGCGACAAGGCCAACGACGCCATCCGCGTCGACGGCGCCGACCTGCGTGTCAAGGTCGTCGGCGAGGGCGGCAACCTGGGCCTGACCCAGCTCGGCCGGATCGAGTTCGCCCGCCAGGGCGGCAAGATCAACACCGACGCCATCGACAACAGCGCCGGCGTGGACACCTCCGACCACGAGGTGAACATCAAGATCCTGCTCAACGGCGTGGTCGCGGACGGCGACATGACCGTCAAGCAGCGCAACAAGCTGCTCGCCGAGATGACCGACGAGGTCGGTTTCCTGGTGCTGCGCAACAACTACGCGCAGAACGTGGCGATCGCCAACGCGCTCGCCCAGTCCGGGGACATGCTCCACGCGCAGCAGCGGTTCCTGCGCCACCTGGTCAGGGAAGGCCACCTCGACCGGGCACTTGAGTTCCTGCCCACCGACCGCCAGATCCGCGAGCGCATCGGCACCGGCCAGGGCCTGACCGGCCCGGAGACGGCCGTCCTGCTGGCGTACACGAAGATCACGGTCGCCGACGAGCTGCTGGCCACCACGCTGCCGGACGATCCGTACCTGAGCGGCCTGCTGCACGCGTACTTCCCGACGGCCCTGCGCGATCAGTTCGCCGCCGCCCTCGCCACCCACCCGCTGCGCCGTGAGATCACCACCACGGTCCTGGTCAACGACACGGTCAACACCGGTGGCACGACCTACCTGCACCGGCTGCGCGAGGAGACCGGGGCCTCCCTGGAGGAGATCGTCCGGGCGCAGACCGCGGCCCGCACGATCTTCCGTTCGGCTCCGGTGTGGGATGCGGTCGAGGAACTGGACAACAAGGTCGAAGCGGCCGTCCAGACCCGGATCCGGCTGCACTCCCGCCGCCTGGTGGAGCGCGGCACCCGCTGGCTCCTCAACAACCGGCCGCAGCCGCTGCAGCTCCTGGAGACCATCGACTTCTTCTCCGAGCGGGTCGAGCAGGTCTGGCAGCAGCTGCCGAAGCTGCTGCGCGGCGCGGACCTGGAGTGGTACCAGCACGTGTACGACGAGCTGTCCGGCGCCGGCGTGCCCGACGAGGTCGCCACCCGCGTGGCCGGATTCTCCTCCGCCTTCCCGGCGCTGGACATCGTCTCGGTGGCCGACCGCATGGGCAGGGAGCCGCTGGACGTCGCCGAGGTCTACTACGACCTCGCCGACCGGCTCGGCGTCACCCAGCTGATGGACCGCATCATCGAGCTCCCGCGCGCCGACCGCTGGCAGTCGATGGCCCGCGCCTCCATCCGCGAGGACCTGTACGCGGCCCACGCGATGCTCACCGCCGACGTCCTCGCCGCGGGCGACGGCACGGCGACCCCCGAGCAGCGCTACCAGGCCTGGGAGCAGAAGAACACCGCGATCCTGGGCCGGGCCCGGGCCACCCTGGAGGAGATCCGCAGCTCGGACTCCTTCGACCTGGCCAACCTCTCGGTGGCCATGCGGACGATGCGGACGCTGCTGCGCACGCACTCGTAGCGGTACGAAGCAGTCGTACGACATGAAAGGCGCCCCGGGCCGTTGACGGTCCGGGGCGCTTTCTTTCCTGCCCGTGTTTGTTCTTGCCGATATCCAGGGGAAAACGGACGCTGAATTTACCGTTTCCTGCTAATCCGGACGTCTCGGATAGGGTCTGCCGTGTGACAGTGCAACTCACGGTGGGGCGGCCGGTCCCGCAGGTCGTACTCGAAGTCGTGAAATTCGCGGTCGTCGGCGGCAGCGGTGTCCTCGTCAATCTCCTGATCTTCAACCTGCTGCTGCACGGCCTGCGTTGGCCGGCCATGGCCGCGACGGTGGCGGCCAGCTGCATGGCGATGGCGACCAATTACGTGGGCTTCCGATTTTTCGCCTATCGCGACCGGGCCTCGCGCACACGACAGCAGATCGCACTTTTCTTCGTGTTCAGCGGTCTGGGTGTCGTACTGGAAAGCGGTCTGTTCTACGCCGGTTATCACGGCCTCGGCCTCGCCGGACCGCTGGAATCCAACGTGGTGAAGGCGCTGTCGATCGTGCTCGCCTCCGCCTTCCGTTTCCTCGTCTACCGGACGTGGGTGTTCCAGACGGACGCGAGCCGCGCCGTACGGCAACGGCGCGGCTCGCGGGCGTAGGACTCAGGAAGGCTGCTTCAGGAAGGCTGGGTGGCCTTCGGCTTGGGCTTCGCCTTCGGCTTGTCGGACTTGTCGCCGGTGAAGGCCTCGTACTCCGCGAGGACGTCCTCGGTCGGCCCGTCCATGCGCAGCACCCCGCGCTCCAGCCACAGCACCCGCTCGCAGGTGTCGCGGATGGACTTGTTGTTGTGGCTGACCAGGAACACCGTGCCCGCGCGCTGGCGCAGTTCGCGGATGCGCTCCTCCGACCGCATGCGGAAGGACGCGTCACCGGTGGCCAGGGCCTCGTCGATGAGCAGCACGTCGTGGTCCTTGGCGGCGGCGATGGAGAACCGCAGCCGGGCGCCCATGCCGGAGGAGTAGGTCCGCATCGGGAGGGTGATGAAGTCGCCCTTCTCGTTGATGCCGGAGAAGTCGACGATGTCCTGGTAGCGCTCCTTGATCTCCTCGCGGGACATGCCCATGGCGAGGCCGCCGAGGTAGACGTTCTTCTCGCCGGTCAGGTCGCCCATCAGGGCCGCGTTGACGCCGAGGAGGGAGGGCTGGCCGTCGGTGTAGATGGCGCCGTTCTCCACGGGGAGGAGGCCCGCGACGGCCTTGAGCAGGGTCGACTTGCCGGACCCGTTGGTGCCGATCAGGCCGATCGCCTCGCCCTTGTAGGCGACGAAACTGACGTTCTTGACCGCGTGCACCTTGCGGACGCCGGCCGCCTGCTCCACGTGCTGGCGGCGCAGCATGCGGTTGAGGGCGGCGGTGGCGGAGCCGCGGCCGGCGCCGGTGCCGTTGACCCGGTAGACGATGTCGACGCTGTCGCAGACGACGGTGGGGACGTCGCTCACAGGGCGGGTCTCACGCACGGTGTCGCTCTCGCCGAGGGCGTCGTTCATGCCGGGGGTGTCGTTCATGCTGGGGATGTCGCTCACGTTCTCAGCCACGGCCGTACGTCTCCTCAGCCTTCCAGAAGTAGATGAACCCGCCGACGCCGAGGACCACTGCCCAGCCGGTCGCGACGATCCACACGTGCGGAGGCAACTGGCTGGAGTGGAAGCTGTCGATCAGGGCGTAACGCATCAGGTCGATGTAGACGGCGGCCGGGTTGTCCTTGAGTACCGGGTTCACCCAGCTCGGCAGACCGTGGTGGTTCTTGGTCAGCTTGTCGATGTTCCACATGACGCCGGAGATGTACATCCAGGTGCGCAGCACGAACGGCATCAGCTGGGCGATGTCCGGCGTCTTGGCGCCCCACCGGGCCATGATCATCGCGAAGCCGGCGTTGAACATGAACTGCAGGATCAGCGCGGGGATCGCCAGCAGCCAGGAGGCGGCCACCGGAACGCCGAAGCAGAGCAGGATGACGACCAGGGCGGCCATGGAGAACAGCAGCTGCTGGAGCTGCTGGAGACAGAAGGAGATGGGCAGCGCGGCCCGCGGGAAGTGCAGGGCGCGGACGAGGCCGAGGTTGCCCGAGATCGCGCGGGTGCCGACCATGATCGAGCTCTGCGTGAACGTCCAGATGAACACGCCCGTGACGAGGAACGGGATGTAGTCGGGGACGCCGCGCTTGGTGCCCAGCAGGATGCCGAAGATGAAGTAGTACACCGCCGCGTTCAGCAGCGGGGTCATGACCTGCCAGACCTGGCCGAGCTTCGCCTGGGCGTACTGGGCGGTGAGCTTGGCGGTGGCGAACGCGGTGATGAAGTGCCGCCGCGCCCACAGCTGGCGGATGTACTGGGGCAGGGAGGGACGGGCGCCGCTGACCGAGAGTCCGTACCGGGCGGCGAGTGCCGCGAGGTCGTCCTCGGCCGTGACCGGGGCCGGGGGCGGTGTGTGGAGAACCTGGGTCACATCCGCTGCTTTCACTCGGGGGGTGGGGGTGCGGCGTCCGGCTGGGCGCCGGGCCCGTCATCCGAAGTTTCCTTACGCTTCTCTTCACGTTTTCTTACGTCGGGACGGGACCGTATCGTCGCAACGGGAGCGTAGGCCGAGTCGGCGTCGGAACGCAACCGTTTCGTCGTCACGAGTGGATGTGCGCCGTAACACGTTCGAGGTCGGCGCGCGACCGATTCGTTGCGGTGTGGTGCGGGCACGTGTTCGGTACGGCGGTGAGCTGGGGCGCGTTCAGCGCGTCCGCGCTGCGGCGTTCGGGTGGCGGGCACGTTCGGTGGAGTCGTCGGAACGCAACCGTTTCGTCGTTACGCCCCTATGCTGGGAGCATGACGACGAACGCCGAGGAGTCCCAGACGCGTCCGCGCCGACGAGCCCCCGCCGGGGCGGCCGTCCTCCGGGAGGACGTGACCGAGGCCATCCGGGCCGCCGTCTTCGAGGAACTCGCGGCGGTCGGGTATGCCCGGATGTCCATCGAGGGCATCGCGCGCCGCGCGGGCGTCGGCAAGACCGCCGTCTACCGCCGCTGGCGTTCCAAGCTGCACCTGGTCCTCGACGTCGTCTCGGCCATCGCCGTGATGGGCCTGCCGGTGCCCGACACCGGCTCTTTGGAGGGCGACCTGCGACTGCTCTACGAGGTCACCTCCCGCGCGCTGCGCCATCCGGTCGCCTCGCAGATCATCCCTGACCTCCAGGCCGAGGCGGCCCGCAACCCCGACATCGCCGAGGCCATGCAGAAGACGCTGCGCGAGGGACAGGAGGGCGTCGCCAGCAAGATCATCGAGGCGGCGCAGCGGCGCGGCGAACTCGCCGAGGGCCTCGACGACGACCTGGCCATGGACCTGATCTCCGGCCCGCTGTACTGGCGCTCGGTGGTGATCCGCACCCCGAAGCTGCCCAAGGGCTACCTGGCGGCGCTGGCCCGCGGGACCACGGAAGCGCTCAAGGCGCTGTGAACCACTCGGCGGGGGATGTCACAGGCGCGGCGGCCGTCTCGTCGTAGAGGGCGCAGGCATCCTCGATCAGGGAGTGGACGATGAACCTCGCGTTGTGGATCACCGCCGGGCTGCTCGCCGCAGTGGCGCTGGCCGGTGGGATCAGCAAGACGTTCGTGCCGAGGGAGCGGCTGGCCGCGGCGCACGGCGGCGGCTGGACCGGTGACGTCGGCGACGGATTCGTCAGGGCGCTCGGCATCCTCGAACTACTGGCCGCGGCGGGTCTGGTCCTGCCGGCCGTCACCGGCATCGCACCGGTCCTGGTGCCGGTGACCGCCACCGCGTGGATCCTGCTGATGATCGGCGCGATGATCACCCACGGGCGGCGCGGCGAGCGGGCGTTCGTGGCGCTGAACCTGGCCTACCTCGCGCTGGCGCTGGTCGTCGCGGCGGGCCGGTTCGGCCCGGGCTCCTTCTGACGGGCGGGTCCACGGACAGCGAGAAGGAGAAGGGGGGACGACGGGGAGTGGACATGAAGAACAGGACCGAGGAGTTCCAGGAACTGCGGCCGCTGCTGTTCTCGATCGCGTACCGGATCCTGGGCAGCGTCGGCGAGGCCGAGGACGCGGTCCAGGAAACCTGGCTGCGCTTCGCCGGCTCGCCGACGCGGGTCAGGTCGGCGAAGGCCTTCCTGTCGGCCGCGGTGACCCGGATCTCGATCGACGTGCTGCGCTCGGCCCGGGTCCGGCGCGAGGAGTACGTCGGACCGTGGTTCCCCGAACCGCTGCTCGCCGACCCCTACGAGGACCCGGCGCGGTCGGCGGAGCTGGCCGACTCGGTGTCGATGGCGGCCCTGCTGCTCCTGGAGCGGCTCAGCCCCCTGGAGCGCGCGGTCTTCGTCCTGCGCGAGGTATTTGACTTCGGCTTCCCCGAGGTCGCGTCGGCGGTGGGCCGCTCGGAGGCCGCCTGCCGCCAGCTGGCGGTCCGGGCCCGGCGCCACATGGCGGAGGGCCGCCCCCGTTTCGAGCCGGACCGCCAGGAACGCGACGAACTGGCCGCACGCTTCTTCGACGCCCTCCACGAAGGCGACCTGGCCGGCCTCCAGAAGCTGCTCGCCGTCGACGTGTCGCTGGTCGGCGACGCCGGCGGCAAGGCACCGCAGCTGGCCCGCGCGGTGCTGGGCGCCCAGAACGTGGCCCGCCTCCTCGCCGCCGTCTTCCCGCTGCTGACCCGCATCGACGTGACCTGCACGCCGCACGAGGTCAACGGCCAGCCCGGCGCGATCTTCCGCGACCGCGACGGCCGGGTCCTGCAGACCTTCTCCCTCGACATCCTCGACGGCCGGATCCAGGCGATCCGCCTCGTCCTCAACCCCAACAAACTCGGCCACGTGGGCCCGGTGGCGGACGCCTGGGCCATCTCCGAGGAAGCCAAACAGGCCCGCAGAGGCATGAAGTGACGCAGGTTCAGGAAGCCGGCCGCCGGGCCGGGTCCGCCGCCCGCAGCACCTGGCCACCGAACTCGGGCAACGGCACGTGCGGCACACCCGTCCACTGCCGCCGCGCGGCCCCGACGCCGTGCACGGCACCGGCCGGGGCACCGGTGACCGCGGCGACGGTATCGGTGTCGCCGCCCGGAGTGCGGTCCAGGCGGGACAGGCAGGTCATTCGCGCAGGCTACGGGGTCAGCCCCGGGACGCCTCCGGGTGCAGGCGTACCCAGCCGTCCCAGGCCGAGGTGATCATGTCCTGGACGTCGTGTCTGGCCTTCCAGCCGAGTTCGGTGGTGATGCGGTCGGCGGAGGCGACCACGCGGGCCGGATCGCCGGCGCGGCGCGGGGTGACGGTCGGGGGGAGGTCGTAGCCGGTGACCGCGTTGATGCGGTCGATCATCTCGCGGACCGAGACGCCCTCGCCGCGCCCGATGTTCAGGGTCAGCTCGCGGCCCGGCTCGGCCTGGAGGGCGCGGGCGGCGGCCACATGCGCCTCGGCCAGGTCCACCACGTGGATGTAGTCGCGGACGCCGGTGCCGTCCGGCGTCGCGTAGTCGTCGCCGAAGATGCGCGGCGGCGCGTTCTCCGTGAGCCTCTCGAAGACCATCGGGACGAGGTTGTACACGCCCACGTCGGCGAGCTCGGGGCGGGCCGCGCCGGCCACGTTGAAGTAGCGGAGCGAGGCCGTGGCGAGACCGGTGGCCCGGCCCGTCGCGCGGACCAGCCACTCACCCGCCAGCTTCGTCTCGCCGTACGGCGACATCGGCACGCACGGCGTCTCCTCCGTCACCAGGTCGACGTCCGGCATGCCGTAGACGGCCGCCGAGGACGAGAACACGAAGGACGGGACCTGCGCCTCCGTCACGGCCTGAAGCAGCACCCGCAGGCCTTCGAGGTTCTCGTGGTAGTAGTGCAGCGGACGGTCCACCGACTCGCCGACCTGCTTCTTCGCCGCCAGGTGCACCACCCCGGTCACCTCGTGCTCGGCCAGCACACGCGCGACCTTCTCACCGTCGAGCGTGGAGCCCCTCACCAGGGGGACGTCCTCGGGCAGGCGTTCGGCGATGCCGGTGGACAGGTCGTCGTACACCACCGTCCGCTCGCCCGCCTCCGTCATCGCGCGTACGACATGCGCTCCGATGTAACCGGCGCCGCCGGTGATCAGCCAGGTCATGTGTGGCCGTCCCCTCCGTCAGTTGGCCCGTGGTGTTCGTCAGCCGCGGTCACCCCTCAGTGAAGCAGGTGCGGCCGACATCTGCGGACGGCTGACCTGGCGCGCTGCGCTCCTGTGGACAGGTGCCGTGCTCTCCCGGCGGCGGGTGGCGCGCCACAGGCGGGTCAGGGAGAGCACGGCGGCGGTGGCCAGCAGGCCGTTGCGGGCGAGCATCAGCAGACAGCCGGTCCAGGTGCAGTGGACGACCTCGGTGTAGAACGCGGGGTAGGCGACGGCACTGAGCGCGGTCGCCGCCAGGATCAGCGCGGCGACCGGACGCTGGGTGGTGTGCCGTGAGGTCAGGCAGACGGCGGCCAGGCCGAGCAGCCAGATCATGTACTGCGGGCTGATCACCCGGCTGGTGACGGTGAAGAGGAGTACGGCGCTCAGGGCCGCGTCGTAGGGGGTGGCCGGGCTCCAGTGCCGGGCCCGTACCCGCCACAGCACCAGCAGCGCGAAGGCGGCCGCGGTGAGCGCGAGGGAGGCGGTCGCGACCGCGCGCACGTGCGGGCCGACCAGTTCGATGGCGCCGTACTGGTAGCGGGTCGTGCCCCGCCAGCCGGCGTGCCGCGCCAGGCTGAGCGCGGTCCCGCCGAGCGACTCGACCTGCACACCCCGGCCGCCCTGCTGACGGAGGAAGGCCAGCGGGTTGCGGAACGACACCACGAAGGCGGCGAGGGTCACGGTCCCGGTCAGGGCCGCGGACAGCCACGCCGTACGGGTCGGACGCCCGCGCTCCAGGCCCAGCAGCACCAGCGCCGGCCACACCTTCACCAGCGCGCCCAGCGCCGCCAGCGCACCGCACGCGCGCGTGGAGCGCTTCAGTGCCAGCAGGGAGAGCACCGCGAAAGCGGTGACCTCCACGTCGTAGCGGGCGAGCGGGAGGTGCAGCAGCAGGGGCAGGCCGCCGGTCCAGAAGGCCGCGCCGAGCAGGGTGCGGCCGGGGCGCGAGCCCGCGCGGGCGAGCGCCGCCGTGATCAGTGCGTCGGTGGCCAGAGTGAGCGCCACGAACGCCTGGAAGTAGCTCAGTCCGGGCACCAGCCCCGGTGCGAGCAGCACCGCGCCGGCGCCCGGCGGGTACTGCCACAACGTGTCGTGCGCCGGGAACGCGCCGTGCGACAGCACGCCGTACCAGTGGAAGTACAGCCGCCAGACTTCGCGCGCGACCGATCCGTGACCCAGGGACCGCTCGTTGTTGTGGGCGAGGAGCCACAGCATCAGCGCGCGCGTGGCCGCCCAGGCGGCGGCGAGACAGAGGAGTCGGGGGAGGCCGGGCGGGCGGTTGAGCCGGGGGAGTCGAACAGGCGAGGCGAACGGGACGCGCGGAAGCGGAGTGTACGGGTGGCGATTCATCGACCGCGAGCGTAAGCCGCGCGGATGGTGTATCCATGCCGATACGCCGTCAATACCCGGCAAAGGTTGGCTAATCGCAAAAGATCGGGCCGTGGTGAGTATCGGGCCTCTCGTAAAAGCACATCCGCGACATCCGCGAACGACACGAACAGCGCAGGACGGCCGGCCGGCTCCGCGGAGTCGGCCGCGCCCGTTGGGCGGAGCGCCCCGGTGGCCGGGGTCTGTCCGGGCCCTCGCCGTGGCCGTACCGGCGGCGGTGATGCTCGCGGTCGGGCTCTGGGGGCTGCACCGCGGCGGCATGTGGCGCGACGAGGCCGTCACCTACCAGGTCGCCCGGCGCACGGTGCCGCAGATCTGGCGGCTGCTGCACGGCGTGGACGCGGTGCACGGCCTGTACTACCTGCTGATGCACGTGGTCCTCGCCGCCGACCCCGGCCACCCCGGCGAGGTCGTCCTCCGGCTGCCCTCGGTGTGCGCGGCGGCCGTCACCGCCGGCCTGGTGGCCCTCCTGGGCACCCGCCTGGCCCGGCCGCGGGTCGGCCTGTGGGCCGGGCTGCTGTACGCGGTCACCCCGCTGGTCGGCCACTACGCGCAGGAGGGCCGCTCGTACGCGCTGGTCGCCGCGGGGGCCACCGGAGCCACGCTGCTCTTCGTCCGGGCGGTGCGGGAAGGGGGGTGGCGGGCCTGGTGGCGGTACGGCGCCGTCCTCTCAGTCACCTGCTGGCTGCACGAGTTCGCCGTCCTGCTGCTGCTCGCGCACGCGGGAACCCTGGCGCTGGCCCGTTCGTCGAGAAGGGTGTGGCGGGGGTGGTGCTGCGCGGCCGGGGGCGTGGCGCTGTCGCTGCTGCCGATGGCCGTGGTCTCGCGCGGGCAGTCGGCCCAGGTGGCCTGGCTGCGCGAGCCGGACGTGGAGACCGCGCAGGAGCTGCTGCGCCAGTACCTCGGACCGACCGACCGGGTGTACTGGGTGTGCCTGGCGCTCGGGCTGCTCGGGCTGACGCGGCTGGTGGGCCGGCGCGGCGAGGTGACCCTCGCGGCGGTCGCGCTGCCGCTCGCGGTGCTGCCGCCGGTGGCGCTGATGCTGGCCTCGCAGCTCACCCCGCTGTACGTCGACCGGTACGTGCTGTACGCGCTCTCCGGGGCGCCGCTGCTGGTGGCGCTCGGCGCGGACCGTGTCGCCGGGCTGCTCGGCCGGCTCTGGTCCCACGGCGCGGCGACCACGCCCCGGTCGCCGACGCTCACTCTGGCCGGGGTCCTGGCGGTTCTCCTCGCCTTCACCCACCAGCTCCCCCTGCTGCGGGCGGACCGGGTGCCGAACACCCGTCCCGACAACCTCGGGGCGGTCGCGGCGGCCGTCGCTCGCACGCTGCGGCCCGGCGACCCCGTGCTGTTCCTGCCGGCTCACGCGCGCGGGGCGGAGCTCGCGTATCCCGCCGACTTCAAGGCCACGAGGGACGTCGCACTGGCCGAGCCGGGGCCGGCGTCGGGGACGTTGTACGGGCGCGAGGTCGGGGAGGGGGTGTTGCGGCGGCGGCTGGCGGGGGCCGACGAGGTGTGGGCCGTGATGGAGAAGTACGCGCTGGTGAGCGGGTACCGGCCGCGGCTTCCGACGGAGCGGGCCAAGTTCGCTGTGCTGAACCAGCAGTTCGTGCTGCGGGAGGAGATGGTGATCGACCGGATCGCGCTGCGGTTGTATGTGCGGCCGATCCGGGCGGGTTCGGAGGAGTCCGGGCTGCGGGTCGATGGGGGCTGGTCGCGCTCACGCGGCGACAGCCGCACATCGACAACAGCCCCACGCCCCTGAAGGCGGGGGTGCTTCAGCAGGAGCCCTCCTCCAGGGCCGCCGAGTCCAAGGTCCCCGTCAGCTGGTCCAGGCGCGCCTTCAGGTTCCGGATCTCGTCCACGTCGAAACCCGTCGCTGCCACGATCCGCCGCGGCACCTCCCGTGCCCGCTCCCGCAGCGCGGCCCCCTTTTCCGTCAGCCGTACCTCCACCGAGCGCTCGTCCCGGGCGCTGCGCTCGCGGTGTACCAGGCCCGCCGCCTCCAGGCGCTTGAGCAGCGGCGACAGGGTGCCGGAGTCCAGGCGCAGGTGTTCGCCGAGCTTCTTGACCGGCAGGTCGCCCTGCTCCCACAGCACCAGCATCACCAGGTACTGCGGGTAGGTGAGCCCCAGGTCCTTGAGGATCACGCGGTAGACGCCGTTGAAGGCGCGGGACGCGGCGTGCAGGGAGAAGCAGATCTGGCGGTCCAGCTGGAGCCACTCCGCGTCGGGTACGGGGCTGGGGGTCGGTGTCGTCGCGGTCATGACTCAATCGTAGCGCCTTGCGGGTCATTTAGTTGTAGGCAATTGAATTGTGTGCTCTACTTGTGGTCGTGAGGGCGGCCGGAACGGCGCCGCCGGAACACGAGAACTTCGAGAGGGATGGTCTTCCATGGACGCGCTCTACACCGCAGCCGCCACCGCCACCGGCCGGGAAGGACGGGCGGTCAGCTCGGACGGGCAGCTGGACCTCGCGCTGGCCTTCCCGCCCGCGCTCGGCGGCAACGGCCAGGGCACCAACCCTGAGCAGCTCTTCGCCGCCGGTTACGCGGCCTGTTTCGCCAGCGCCCTCGGCGCCATCGGCCGCCAGGCCAAGGTCGACACCGGCGAGATCTCCGTGACCGCCGAGGTCGGCATCGGCAAGGACGAGTCCGACGGCGGCTTCGCGCTCAAGGTCACCCTGCGCGTCGAGCTTCCCGAGGCGCTCGCCAACGAGACCGGCGAGAAGCTGGTCCACCAGGCCCACGCCTACTGCCCCTACTCCAAGGCCACCAAGGGCAACATCCCGGTCGAGCTCGTCATCGAGTAACCGGCGGAGTGGCCGGCGGCACGGGGGCGGTGTCCCCCGTCCGGGTGAGTCGCGCGAGCACCTCCCCGGTTCGCCGGCTCCAGTCCACGACCACCGCCTCCGCGGGCAGCCGCTCCCGCCGCGTCAGCAGCAGCCAGCGCACCCGGGGGCGGTGGTCGTAACCGTCGGCCAGCTCGATGCCGTACCCGGGGAGCAGCCGGACGGCGTAGTACGCGTCCGTGATCACCGGTTCCCCCGGTCCGATGTGCCGGGCCGCCCAGTCGTACGACGGCCAGCGCGGCGGCTGGACGAAGCCGACCGGGTCCACCGAGCGAGGTACGACCGCCCCGGCCTGCGCGGCCAGAAAGCCCAGGCAGACCCCGACGGCCGCGGCCCAGCCGAGCGCCCGCCGCCCGCCGGACCAGGGCCGCTGCGCCGCCAGCTCCACGGCGAGCGCGCACTGCGGCGCCAGCAGGACGAGCCCGAGCACTTCGGCCGGCCGGCCGCACGTCGGCACCAGGCACTCCAGAGCGAACAAAAGTACGAGCGGATCACGCCAAGTCGCGAGCCTCACCGCGCCCCGCAGAACCGCCCCGGCCGCCCCCCGCGCCCGCAGCCACAGCGCCGGCAGTCCGAGCAGGGCCAGCCAGCACTGCCCGGCCCACCCGGCCCACCCGTCGTACGACGCGTACGACCCGTACGGCGACGGCGACGGCGCGCGCGCGTGTGTCCCGAAGGCGAGGGCGGCCGCCGCCACCGCGCACAGCAGCGCCCACCGCCCCCACACCGCCCCGCGCCACCCCCGCTGCCACCCCGCCACGAACGCCACCGCCCCGGCGGCCGCGCCCAGCCCCGTCACCGGGTCGATCAGAGCCACCGCCCCGTACAGCAGTCCGAGCGCCGCGTATCCCGACAGGCTGCGCAGGCCGCTCGGGCCGACATAGCGCACCCGGCGCAGATCGCGGGCGCGGGTGCCGGTCAGGGCCCAGGCCCAGAAAGTGAGGCCGAGGGCGAACGCGGACGGGTAGCCGAGGCTGCCGGTCAGCGGCAGCAGGGCCAGCGAGCCCTCGCCCCACGCAGGCCGGGTGCCCCACAGCACGGACAGGAAGGCCAGCGCCAGCACCGGTGCCCACGGGCGCGGGGTGAGGACGCGGACCAGCCGGCCGAGGCCCGTCAGCAGCACCAGCAGGTTCAGCGGGCCGCACACCCGCAGCAGCTGCCATCCGCTGAGCCCGGTCAGCCGGGCCAGAGCGCCCTGCGCCAGCACGTACGGGGATCCGGCCGGGTCCGGCAGGCCCGCCCGCAGCCGGGCCACCGCCGCCGCGTGCAGTCCGGCCTCGCAGCACGGCGGCACGCGCCAGTACGCCAGGGTCATCAGCAGCCAGAACAACAGGCCGAAGACCTGGTACGGGGTGAGGCTGCGGACCCGGCCGCCGCGCAGGGCGGTGGAGCCACCTGTGGCGCGCCGGAGCAGGGCGCCGGTGCTCACCGGAGGAAGCGGACAGGGCGGACCATTTGTCCAGTGTTCCCGCCCGTCCCGACGGCGTTGCCGTCCATCACCTCATCGGGTGACGCCGACCGTTCTGAGGGCCCCCTGGGCGGGAACCGGGACCGACCGGTGCGCCGGCGGTTCGAGGAGCAGCGGCACGCCCACCACGGGCAGCAGCCAGGCCAGCACGATCAGCCGGTCGCCTCCGATGGTGATGTCGGGGTGCCCGGCCTGGGTGAGGATGCCGGTGCCGGCGGCCGCCAGCAGGAAGACACCGAAGGCGGGCCGCCGTCGCGCTCCCCACGCCCCGGCCGCCAGCGCGGCCGGGAACAACGGCTCCAGCAGCTGCCGGCGCAGCCACTCCACCCAGAAGTCGAACTCCAGATGGAGGAACTCCCGCCCCGGGTGGGCCCGGTCCGGGTGGGTGTAGTGGCCGGTCAGCAGGTCCTGCACGCTCTCCGCCTCGGACGGGTACCGCAGCAGCCGGGCGAGGAGCAGGGTGCCGGCCACCGCCCCGCATGCCACCGCCGCGATCGCGGCCACCGCGCGCCCCGGTCCGCGCCCGTGCCGGCGCCGCCACAGCGCGACCACCGCGGCGGCCGCGGCCAGGCACGCACCGAGAAAGAGCGCCTGCGAATGCTTCACGGCGAACAACGCGACCAGCGCACCCGCCACCAGCACGGTCCCCACCAGCGTCGTCCCGGTACGCGCGGTCCCCACCGGCGCCCCTCCGGCCCGCGCCGCACCTGCCAGCGCCGCACCTGCCCGCGCCCCTCCGGTCCGCGCCGCACCTGCCAGCGCCGTCCCGGTCGGCGCCGTCCCGGACCGCGCCGTCCCGGACCGCGCCGTCCCGGTCCGGGCCATCTCCACCGGCGCCGTCCCTGCCCGCTCCGTACCCGCCCGCCCGGTCAGGGCCAGCGCGCAGCCCCAGACCGCCGTCAGGGTCAGGGCCAGCATCAGGCCCTCGGCCATCGGCCGCATCGCGGTCGTGCCGACCGGCAGGACGTAGTACAGAACCTGTCCGGTCAGCGCGAGCGGCACCGGTACCGACAGCGTCCGCAGCACGAGGAAGACCAGCACCCCGCCCGCGCCCGCGACCAGCACGCTCGCCAGCCACACCCCCCATGTCACCCCGAACACGCTGACGAACGGCAGCAGGAACACCGGATAGCCCGGCCGCACCTCGAAGATCCGCCGCAGCCGGGGGCCCACGAACGGCACGACGTGCCCGTCCGTCTGCGCGCCCCCGATCCGCAACCGCCGCTCCACCCGCCGCAGTTCACCGGCCCGGCAGTCCGCGAACACGCGCCCCGCCGGACTGGGCGCGTGGAAGCGCACCACGTCCACGCGCTGCGCGCGCTCCGCCGCCGACGCCTCGCCGGCGCACACCCAGTCCACCGTCTCGGCCGCCGCCTCCCGCTTGCCCGCCCCGCCGAGGGTCAGCGCGTACGACACGTAGTTCCTGGAGTCGGGGGTGTCCCGGCCGGTGACGTTGCCGAGCTGCAGCACCGCGAAGACGGCGGCCACCACCAGCACCCAGGTGCGCGGCCTCACGTCGTCGCCGGCAGGTCACGCGGCCCGGCGGGACCGGGCACCCGGGCCGGTACCGGCATCGGCTCGCCCAGCAGCAGCGTCCGTACGACCCGCTCGGCGGCCCTGCCGTCGTCGAACTCGCAGAACCGGGACCGGAAGTCGGCCCGCAGCCGCGCCGACTCCTCGTCCCGCCAGCCGCCCGAGGCGAACAGCCAGGTCAGCTCCCGGTAGGAGTGCGAGACATGGCCGGGGGCCTCGGCGGTGATGTCGAGATAGGCGCCCCGGCTCGCGGTGTACGCGGCCCAGTCGTCGGCGTGCACGACGATCGGCCGGTCCAGGTTGGCGTAGTCGAACATGAGGGAGGAGTAGTCGGTGACCAGGACGTCCGAGGCGAGCATGACCTCCTCGGCGTGCGGTTCACCGGTCGCGTCGACCACGACGCCGCGCCGGTGCAGCTCGCCCAGGCCCATCCCGCGCGCCGGACCCGTGGCGAGGCTCGGATGCAGCCGGACCACCAGCGTGTGTCCCTCCCCGAGGTCCGCGGCGAACCGGGACAGGTCGATCCGGTCGACGTGACCGCCCCGGACGTAGTCGCGTCGGGTGGGCGCGTAGAGCACCACCGTGTGGTCGGCCGGAATGCCGTGCCGGGACCGGAAGTCCGTCGGGCCGCCGGTGACCAGGACGTCGTTGCGCGGACTGCCGGTGCGGGCCGACGCGAAGTGGCAGGGGTAGGCCCGCTCCCACACCAGCTCCGAGTGCCGGTTGGCGACCAGGCTGTGGTCCCAGCGGTCGGCCCGGCGCAGCATCTGCGGCACGTCGAAACCGAGCCGGGCGCCGGGCTTGCCCAGCAGGTCGGCGCCCAGGTACTTGAGCGGGGTGCCCCGATGGGTGTGGACGTGCACGCTGCCGGGCCGTTTCACCAGCGTGCCGGGCCAGTTGACGTCGTTGACGAAGAACTTCGCGCGGGCGGTCAGCCGCAGGTACTCCGGGGAGTCCAGCAGTACGTGCTCGACGTCGGCCGGGAGCTGTGCCGCCACCTCCGCGTCCCGCACCACCCAGACGCCACGCAGCCGGGGGGCGTGCTCCAGGGCCGCCCGGTACACGGCCGCCGGGTCGCCCCGCAGCCCCTGGTGCGAGGCCGCCGAGTACAGGACCAGGTTCTCGTCCAGCGGGCGCAGGGCCCGCAGCCCGGTCAGCGCGCGCCGGGCCCGGTCCTGCGCCGCCCGCCGCACCCGCAGCGCCTGCCGTCCGCCCGCCCGTCCGGCCCGTCCCGCCTGCTGCCGCAGCCGGTACGACGCGTACGACCCGCCCAGCGCCGCGATGTCACCCTGGTCGGCCCCCGCGGGCCGGAACGCCCGGTACAGCTCCGCCGTGTTCCGGAAGAACTCGCCCCTGGCGGCCGGCGGCAGCCGGTCCGGCTTGGCGAGGATGTCCAGGCAGTGCTCGCCCATCTTCCGGTGCAGGTAGGGCCGCCAGCCGGCCAGTTCCGGGCGGGCGCCGACGAAGGCGAAGACCCTCTTGTACTGCTCGTGGACGTCGAAGTGCTTGCGGCTGGTGGTGGAGAGGATGTTGCCCTGCCGGCGCTGGCGGTAGTTGAGGCAGATCCGGTCGAGGGTGGCGATCCGGGCCGCGCTGAGCATGACCGGGAAGGTCCAGGGGGTGTCCTCGTAGTAGCCCGGCGGGAACTGGAAGCCGTTCTCCTCGACGAAGTCCCGGCGGTAGGCCTTGTTCCACACCACCATCAACAGGTCGAGGATCTCCGGGCGCGCGGCCGCCGTGAACACGTCCGACGTGGCGCCGAGCACCTCGGCGAGGGCGTTGCGCCGCGTCCCGCCCCACCAGTAGGTGCGGGCGTAGTCGAAGACCAGCACGTCCGGGTCGCCGGTCTCCGCCAGCCGGTCGGTGATCGCGCGCAGCGCGCCCGGTACGAGGGTGTCGTCGCTGTCGAGGAAGAGGAGGAAGTCGCCGGTGGCATAGGGGAGTCCGGCGTTGCGGGCGCGCCCGAGGCCGACGTTCTCCGGCAGGTGCAGGACCTTCACGCGCGGGTCGCGGGCCGCGTACTCGTCGAGGATCGCGCCGCAGCCGTCCGGGGAGCGGTCGTCGACGGCGACCACCTCGATGTCGTGGAAGGACTGTTCCAGGACCGAGTCGAGACACTCGCTCAGGAAGCCCTGCACCTTGAAGCAGGGGACGATCACACTGAGTCGGGGCACGGTCAGCTCCTGACGAGGGTCGCGGCCGGGGCGGGCAGACGTTCGGCGAGCGGGATCACCGTCGGGATGTCCTGGGGAGGCCGGCCGAGGAACACCCGCCGTACGACGCGTTCGGCGGCCAGGCCGTCGTCGAACTGGCAGAAACGCGTGCGGAACGCGGCCCGCAGCTGCCTGGACTCCGGGCCCAGGTAGGAGCCGTCGCGGAAGATCCGGGCCAGCTCCTCAGGGGTGCCGGCGATCGGCCCCGGCGGCTCGGCCATCAGGTCGAAGTAGACGCCCCGGGTCTGCCGGTAGACCTCCCAGTCGTCGGCGTAGACGACGATCGGCCGGTCCAGGTTGGCGTAGTCGAACATGATGGAGGAGTAGTCGGTGATCAGCGCGTCCGCGGCCAGGCACACGTCCTCCGCCGAGCGGTGCGCGGTGACGTCGATGACCCGGCCGCTGCCCTTGCCGACGCCCCGGTCGTAGAAGTAGTGGGCGCGCAGCAGGACGACGACGTCCTCGCCGGCCGCCTCGCAGAACGCCTCCAGGTCGAGGCCGGGCTCGAAGCCGGTGTGGTGGTCGCGGTGGGTGGGGGCGTACAGCACGGCCGTCCTGCCGTCCGGGACGCCCAGCCGCCGGCGGGCCCGGACCACGTCGTGGGCGGTCGCGGTGTAGTAGACGTCGTTGCGCGGATAGCCGTACTCAAGGGTCTGGTACGAGCCGGGGAAGGCGCGCTCCCACGTCTGGGTGGAGTGGCGGTTGGAGGAGAGGTTGAAGTCCCAGCGGTCGACGCGGCCGAGCAGTTTGGCGAAGCTGCCGGTCCGGGCGGCGACCACCGGGTACGTCGACTGGTCGATGCCCATCTTCTTCAGCGGGGTGCCGTGCTGCGTCTGGACGTGCACGCTGCCCCGCCGTTTGACGACCCCCTCGGCGAAGTTGGCGTTGTTGACGAGGTACTTGGCGCGGGCCAGCACCTGCCAGTAACGGCGGCTGCCGATCACCGCGTACTCGACGTCCTGCGGCATGGTGTGCTCCTGGCCGGCCTCGACCAGGAACACCGAGCGGATGTGCGGGGCGAGATCACGGGCCACGGCGTGGATCGCGGCCGGGTTGCAGACGTAACCGCGCCCCCAGTAGGCGCAGTACACGGCGAGGTTGGCGTCCAGCGGGCGGCGCAGGTCCAGGGCGTACCGCAGCCGGGTGAGCGGCATGTGCGGGCGGGGCAGCCGCTCGGCCGCCCGGGCCGCGACCCGGTTGGCACCGCGCAGGGCCCGGAACGCCGTGTACGCGCCCGCCGCGAGGAGCCGGTGCTGGATCCCCACACTCCCGCCCGGCATCCGGAACCCGGCGGGCCGGTGCGTGCGGTGCAGCCGGGCCGCGCGCCGGAAGAACGCCCGGTGCCCGGACGGCATCCGGTCCGGCCGCGCGGCCGTCTTCAGCACCACCCCGAAGACCTGCTCGAACAGCGCCCGCGCCCGGTCACCGGGCAGCCCGGCGGCCCGCTCCAGCACCAGCTCCACCTGGTCGAGGAGTTCCCGCTGGTGCGGTCCGGGCAGATTCAGCCGGCTGCCCTGCCGGCGCAGCCGGTGCCGTACGACCACCGAGCGCAGCACCGCGATCCGCTCGGCGGCGACGGTGGTCAGGCCGCCCCAGCCGAGGTCGGTGAAGTGCCCGTCCGGAAAGCTCAGCCGCCGTTCGGCCAGGAAGGCGCGGCGATAGGCCGCACTCCAGGCCGGCAGCGCCACGCCCGTCAGCCGGGGCGCCCGGTCCGGGGTGAACGCGCCGTTCGGGACGCCCGCCAGCAAGGGCGCCGCCGGGTTGGCCGGCTCGCCCTCCCACCAGGGTGTCCGCTCGTGCTCGACGTACAGGACGTCCACGTCACCGGTCTCGGCGAGCCGTGCGTCGAGCAGCGCCAGCGCGCCCGGGACCAGTACGTCGTCGCCGTCGAGGAACAGCAGATACGTGCCGTTCGCCGCCCGGATCCCGGCGTTCCGGGCCCCGCTGAGCCCGGCGGACGGCGGGGAGTGCACCGAGGCCACCCGGGAGTCCCGCTCGGCGTAGGCGGCGGCGACCGCGGCGGCCGGGGCGTCGGGCGCGTCGCAGACCGGGATCAGCTCCAGGTCGCCGAAGGACTGGGCGAGGACCGAGTCCAGCGCCTGGGAGAGCCGGCCGGCGACCCCGTGGGACGGGACGATGATGCTGAAGCGGGGCATGCTGCTCTTTCTCAGGTGTGCATGCGGCCCGGCCTTCCCGTCGGCCGCCAGGTGGACGGCCGGGACGGAGTGGGCCGCGAGGTGTTGGGGGCCATGAGAGAACTCCCTGCAAGGCAAACGGCGTTCAGCGGCCCTCGGTGACGGGCAGATGGCCGGAAGGTTGCGGAACGGTGGCCAGCGGGGAGTGGACGAGCCCCGAGGCCGCCGAGGGCACGGGGTGGCGCTCCGCCGGCGGGATGAACTCCGGCAGCCCGGCCGTCTCGCCGAGCACCACGTGCCGGACGACCCGCTCGGCGGCGCGTCCGTCGTCGTACCGGCAGAACCGCTCGCGGAACGCGGCGCGCAACTGGGCGGAGCGGGAGCCGCGCCAGTGGCCGGTGGCGAAGATGTCGATCAGTTCGTCCTCGGTGCGGGCGACCGCCCCGGGCGGGCTGGAGCGCAGGTCGAAGTAGGTGCCGCGGGCCGCGTGGTAGGCGTCCCAGTCCTCGGTGTGCACGACGATCGGCCGGTCCAGGTTGGCGTAGTCGAACATGATGGACGAGTAGTCGGTGACCAGCGCGTCCGCGGCCAGGCAGAGGGACTCCACGCTGGGGTGGCCGCTGACGTCGATCACCCGGTTCCCGGATGCCAGGGGACCGCCGTGCCAGTAGTGGGCGCGGGCCAGGATCACGAAGCGCGGCCCGAGACGGCGCACGATCCGGTCCAGGTCGAGGGCGGGGCGCTGGGTGCGCCGGTAGTCGCGGTGGGTGGGCGCGTACAGCAGGGCGACCGTGCCCTCCGGGACGCCGAGCGACTCGCGGATCCGGGTGACGTCGGCCGAGGTGGCCTGCTGGAACACGTCGTTGCGCGGGTAGCCGTATTCGAGGGTCCGGTATCCGCCGGGGTAGACCCGTTCCCAGGTCAGGGTGGTGTGCCGGTTGGCGGACAGCACGTAGTCCCACTTGTCGACGCCCCGCAGGAGCTCCTCGAAGTCCATGCCGGCGGCGGCCGCCGGGTGGTCCTGGAGGTCCAGGCCCATGTGCTTGAGGGGGGTGCCGTGCTGGGTCTGCACGAAGACCTGGCCGGGGCGCTTTTGCAGCCGCCGGTCGAAGTTGACGTTGTTGACCAGGTACTTGGAGCGGGCCAGCGCCGTCCAGTAGCCGAAGGTGCCCGGACGCAGCCGGCGGGGGCCCGGCGGGATCGTGTGGTGATGTTCGGCGCGGGCGATCCACGCGGTGCGGATGTGCGGGGCATGGGTGCGGAACGCCTTCTCCAGCGCACCCGGATTGCAGCTGTGACCGCGGTTCCAGTAGGCGGCGAAGACCGCGCGGTCGGCGCGCAGCGGGAGCCGCAACTGGACCCGGTAGTGCAGCTGGAGCAGGGCCGAACGCAGGGCCCGGGCGGACTTGACGCCGGCCTTGAGGGCGCGGCGGCGGGCGGACATCGCCAGCTGGAGGGCGCGATAGGTGCGGTGCAGGCCGTAGTGGACGAGGCCGTGGCGCAGCCGGGTGCGCCACGGCACCGGCGTGCCCCGGGACTGGTAACGGCGGTAGTAGGCGCGGGCCGTGCGCAGGAAGGCGGCGCGGCTGCCCTTCGGGAGCCGGTCCCGCCGGGTGAACACCGTGGTGAAGTGGTCGATCATGCGGCGGAACAGGACCGGCCGCCAGCGGGCGAGTTCCGGCCGCTCCTCGATGAACGCGAAGACCCGGTCGTACTGTCCGAAGATGTCGAAGTGCCGGCGGCTCGTGGTGCCCAGGATGCTGCCCCGCCGCCGCTGCCGGTAGTCCACACAGACCCGGTCGAGGGTGGCGATCGACTCTGCGGTCATCAGGACCGGGTAGGTCCAGGGCGTGTCCTCGTAGTAGCCGGGTGGGAAGACGAAGTCGTTCTCCTCGACGAACTCCCGCCGGTACGCCTTGTTCCAGGCCACCATGAGCACCCGCAGCAGGCCCGGCCGGTCCTCAAGGCGGAACGGCACCGGCCCCTGCTCGGTCAGTTGCGGCGCGACCCTGTTGCGCTCCGCGCGGCCCGTCCAGAACGTCCGCGCGTAGTCGTACACCAGCACGTCCGGATCGCCGGTCTCCTTGATCCGGTCGGCGATCGCCCGCAGCGCGTCCGGCGTGAGGGTGTCGTCGCTGTCCAGGAAGAGCAGGTAGTCGCCGCGCGCCTGTGCCATCCCCGCGTTGCGGGCGCCGCCCAGGCCCTGGTTCTCCGGCAGGTGCAGGGCCTGCACGCGCGCGTCCCTGGCCGCGTACTCGTCGATGATCGTGCCGCAGGCGTCCGGTGAGCAGTCGTCGACGGCGATCAGTTCCAGATCGGGGTACGACTGCGAGAGCACCGAGTCCAGGCACTCGGACAGATACGCCTGGACCTGGTACGCGGGGACAATGACACTGAACCTGGGCAAGGGGCATCCATGGGTCGGTCGGCGCGGGCGTTCTGCCCGGGAACGGCCAATGGAGTGATTTGGTTACGGTTCCCTACGTCATGTGGGTTACGTTCCGTGAGCGGTCAGGGGCGAGCCGATGGCCGACTCGCCCCTTCGGAGACCTTTTTGAAGGGCCCTTGTGCGGTTATTTGACCGCGCCCGCCATCACCCCCGACACGAACTGCCGCTGGAAGGCGAAGAACACGGCCAGCGGGATCACCATCGAGATGAAGGCGCCGGGCGCGAGGACGTCGACGTTGTTGCCGAACTGGCGGACCTGGGTCTGCAGCGCGACCGTGATCGGCTGGGTGCCCGACTTGGTGAACACCAGCGCGACCAGCATGTCGTTCCACACCCACAGGAACTGGAAGATGCCCAGGCTCGCGATCGCCGGCCCGCCGAGCGGCATCACCACCCGGGTGAACAGCCGCAGTTCACCGGCGCCGTCGAGGCGGGCCGCCTCCAGCAGCTCCCGCGGGATCTCCGCGAAGAAGTTCCGCAGCAGGAACACCGCGAACGGCAGACCGAAGCCGACATGGAAGAGGATCACCCCGAAGATCGTCCCGAACAGGCCGATCCTGCCGAAGAGTTCGGCGATCGGGATCAGCGCGACCTGGACGGGCACGACCAGGAGACTGACCACGATCAGGAACCACCAGTCCCGGCCCGGGAACTCCATCCACGCGAACGCGTAACCGGCCAGCGCCCCGATGATCACGACCAGGATCGTCGCCGGGACGGTGATCAGCACCGTGTTCCAGAGGGAGTTGGTGATGTCGCTGTTCTCAAGGAGCTTCTGGTAGCTGTCGAACGTCAGCTGGGACGGCTTGGCGAACACATGCCACCAGCCGCTCGCGCTCATGTCCTCCGGGGATCTGAGGGAGGACGCGAGCAGCCCGATCGTCGGCACCAGCCAGAACAGGGCGACGACGATCAGGAAGACCCGCACCAGACCGCCGTTGATCTTCTCCAACAACCAGCTCATCGCCGCTCCTCCCGCCGCAGCCGGCGCACGTTGCTGCGCTGTCCCGGGGGGTGACCCCCGGACCCCCAGCCGAAAAACAGGCGGTGCACGTTCATCGCCGCTCCTCCCGCCGCAGCCGGCGCACGTTGAACAGCATCACGGGGATGACCAGGAGGAGCAGGAACACCGCGATCGCGCTCGCGATGCCCGGCTGGCCCTCCGAGAAGCCCTTGCGGTACAGCTCCAGGGCGAGCACGTTGGCGTCGTCCTGCGAGGAACCGGGGGCGATGATGTACACGAGGTCGAAGACCTTCAGCACGTTGATCATCAGGGTGACGGTGACCACCGCGAGGACCGGTGCGAGCAGCGGCACGGTGATCTTGCGGAACACCTGCCACTCGCTCGCCCCGTCGACCCGCGCCGCCTCAAGCAGCTCCCGGGGCACGCCCGCCAGCCCGGCCGCGATCAGCACCATCGCGAAGCCCGCCCACATCCAGACGTACGACCCGATGATCGCGGGGGTGACGAGGGACGGGCCGAGCCAGTCGACGCCGTTGTAGGGCTGTTTGAAGTTGCTCGCGGGCAGCCTGAGCTGGGCGCCGTCCGCGGCGGCGGGGAGGGTGAAGGTGCCGTCGGCGGCGGCCTTGGCGGACGCCACCACCTTGCCGTTGACGACCGCCTCGACGCGCATGCCGGGGTAGCCGAGCTCGGACGGGTCGGGGGCGCCCAGTCTGCCGACGCCCTTGCCGCGGGTGAAGTCCTGCCAGGTCGTGCCGGTGATCTTCCCCGGGTCGGGCTTGGCCGCCACGGCTTTCTTGGCGCCGTCGGGCATCTGGTCGGGGGCGACGCCGACGAGGGGGAGGGCGACGGTCTGGCCGGTGTGGACGGTGGCCGTGGTGATGAAGCCGCCCTGGTCCGGTTTCAGGGGCGACTCGCGGCCCGGGTGGGCGTTCGGGAACGCGGAGGACTGGGCGAAGGTGTCGTGGATCCCGACCCACACCGCGTTGGCGACGCCCTTGTCCGGGTCCTGGTCGTAGACGAGGCGGAAGATGATCCCGGCGGCCAGCATCGAGATCGCCATCGGCATGAAGACGACCAGTTTGAACGCCGTGCCCCAGCGCACCCGCTCGGTCAGCACGGCGAAGACCAGACCGAGGGCCGTGGAGACCGCGGGCGCGAACACCACCCAGATGATGTTGTTCTTCAGGGCGGTACGGATGCCGTCGTCCGTGAAGATCGCCTTGTAGTTGTCGAAGCCGGCGAAACCGTTCCCGTCGGCGTTGTAGAAGCTGCGGATCAGCGAGTACCCGATCGGGTAGACCACGAGCGCGCCGAGCAGCACCAGGGCGGGGAGGAGAAACAGGGCCGCCACGGTCCTGCGGGTTCCGGTCACGCTCTTGCGGGGCTTGGGGGCGGCGGGGGCCTCGGCGACCCCCGCCGCTGCGGGTGATGCCATCGCCGGGACCCGGTCAGCTTCCGCTGCCGTAGGCGGCCGCCGCGTCCTTCTCCAGCTTCGCCTGGGTGCCCGCGACGGCCGTCGGGTTCTGCAGGAAGTCCTGCAGATCCTTCCACTCGCCCTTGCCCGGGGTGCCGCCGAACGCCTGCGGGGCCTGGTCGGACATGTCGAAGCGGAAGTCGTCACCGGAGGCGATCAGGGACTTGGCGATGGTGCGCTGCACCTCGTTCGGATAGGCCGAGTCCGGCACGTTCTTGTTCGGCGAGAGATAGCCGCCGAGCTTCGCCTGGATGGTCGCCGCGTCCGGGGAGGCCAGGAACTTCGCCAGCGCCTGGGCGCCCTTGGAGTCCTTGAAGACGACGGCCGCGTCACCGCCGGAGACCACGGGTGCGGTGGAGCCGACCGCCGGGAACGGGAACACCTTGGCGTCCGTGCCCACCTTCGCCTTGGTCTCCCCGATGTTGACCTGGACGAAGTCGCCCTCGTAGACCATCGCCGCCTTCGGCTGGTCGCCGCCGGTGAAGGTCTGGGTGACCGAGGCCGGGAACTCCGTCTGCAGCGCTCCGGACGCGTTGCCCGCGACGTACCCCTTCTTGCCCCAGATCTGGGCGAGCGTGGTCAGCGCCTGCTTCACCGACGGGTCGGTCCACTTGATCTTGTGCTGGGCGAGCTGGTCGTACTTCTCCGGGCCCGCCTGGGAGAGGTAGACGTTCTCGAACCAGTCGGTCAGCGTCCAGCCGTCGGCGCCGCCGATCGAGAACGGGGTGACGCCCGAGTCGTACACCGCCTGCGCCGTCGTCAGCAGGTCCTGCCAGGTCTTCGGCTCCTTGGCGCCCGCGTTCTCGAAGACCTTGGTGTTGTACCAGATCAGGGACTTGTTGGCGGCCTTGTAGTAGACGCCGTACTGCTTGCCGCCGACCTTGCCGATGTCCTGCCAGCCCTGCGAGTAGTTCTTCTGCACTTCCGTGATCGTGTCGGCGCTCAGCGGCTTCGCCCAGCCCTTCTGCACGGCCTGCTTGATCGCGCCGGGCTGGGGCAGCAGCGCGATGTCCGGCGGCTGACCGCCCGCGATCTTCGATCCCAGGAAGTTGATGATCGGGTCCTGGGCGGGCACGAAGGTGACCTTCGCGCCGGTGCGCTTCTCGAACTCCGCGAGCACCTGCTTGAAGTTCTTCTGCTCCTGGCCGGTCCAGACGGCGGCCACTTCGAGGGTGGTGCCGTTGAGCTTCGGAAGGGTGAGGGTGCTGGTCTCGGTGGCGCCGGTGCTGTTGTCGCCGTCGGATTTCTTGTCGTTGCTACCGCACGCGGTGAGGGCGAGAGAGCCCGCGAGCAGTGCGGCGAGCGCGGCGAGGGCCCTGTGTGTCCGGATGGTGTTGCTCATGACGCGCATCACACTTCCCCGTTCGTCGTTCCTCATTGAACGTCAGAACTCTGTCCCGTGCGCTCCGGTGTACGCGGGGGCCGCTTGCGCGGCAAGGGTGCCTACGGGGGAGGGCCGGGGATCGTGATCGCGTTGTGATCGGTGGCGGGGGGTCGGTGCGGGCGTCCACCGGGGGCTGCCGCCCCCGGACCCCGCTTCGGCCTGGACGGTTTCGTCCTCAATCGCCGGACGGGCTAGGGGTGGTGCGGACCGGCTCTCGTCCTCGGGCCATGGGGTGGCTGGACATTCGCGGTCGCTACAGCAGCGACGGGACCTCCGCCGCCGAGACCTCCTTCGCCGCCCGCTCCACCGCGCTGGCCAGCAGGGCCAGGTCGGTCGGGCCGTTGCCCAGTTCGCGGACCGGGCGGCGGGCCGGGGGGTCGCCCATGCGGTGCCAGTCGAGGAGGACGACCGTGGGGCGCTGGGTCGCCGTGCGTGGGATACGGCCGGTGACGCGGCCCGTCTGGAACGCCGTGGTCCGGCCGTCCGGAGTGGTCAGACGGCCACGGCCCGGCGCCGGTTCGTCGGGGCCGCCGGAGGGGGTGTCCAGGGCGATGCGCAGGGTGGCCTGCCGGGCCGGCTCGGTCTCCGCCGTACGGCCGCCCGTGCCCGCCGCCGCGACCAGGTGCACGCCGAGCCGCTCGCCCTCCTTCGCCACCGCCTCCAGCGCCCGCATCACGGAACCCGCGGCCGGCCGGCCCGGTGAACCGAGGGCGGGGGAGACCAGGGCGTCCAGGTCGTCGACCACCACCACGAGCCGGGGGAGCGGGGGCGGCGCCTCCGTACGCCCGCGGGCCGCGGCGCCGGCCGACGGACGCAGACGGAGCGTCGAACTCGGCGGGGCCTCTATGTCGCCGGCGCCGGAGGCGGCGGGGCGGGCACGCTGCGGGACCATGCGGTCGGAGATCTCCCGCCGGCCGTGCCAGTCGGTGAAGTCGGAGCGGCCCAGCAGCTCGGCCCGCCGCTTCAGTTCGGCGCTCAGCGACTGCGCCAACTCCCGCATCCGCACCGGATCGTTGGCGGTGAGGTGGGTCGTGACATGCGGTATGTCCGTACAGACCCGCAGGCCCTCGCCGTGCCCGGCACCGGTGCCGACGCCGTCGCGGCCGTCGATCAGGACGATCCCGAGCCGGTCGGGGCGCTCGGCGGCGGCCAGCGAGGCCACTGCCGCCCGCAGCAGCTCCGTACGGCCGCTGCCGGGCGGGCCCTCGATCAGCAGATGCGGTCCCTCGGCCACCAGGTCGGCGGTGAGCGGGCCGCGAGGTCCGGCGCCGAGCACCGCCCTGGCCCGGCCGCCCAGCGACTCGGTGTCATCGGCCGCGTCCGCCCAACGGGCCATCAGCGACGCCGGGGTCGCCCTCGCCAGCCCCAGCTCGTCCAGCAGCCGGGCGGACTGGGGGAGGGGCGCGGCCACCCGCGTGTGCCGGTCGCCGGCCGGGCCGTCGGGGCGCAGCGGGGCCAGCGCCCGCGCGAACCGCTCGGCCCAGGCGGAAGAGACCGCGTCCACCGCGGCCAGGGTGCCGGGGCCGACCGGGCCGACGTGACCGGCATGCCCGGCCGAGACGCGCATGAGGTGCAGTGCCGTGGCCACGTCCCCGCTGAGCAGCGCCACCGCGCCGCACTCCCGGAACGTCGGCGTCACCGCGCACGCCTCCTCGTAGGTCCGGTCGACCGGGGAGGTGGACGAGGTGGGGGCCGTCTCCGCCAGGCAGATCACGTGCACTCCGGCACGCGGTCCGGCGGCGGTCAGCCGCGCCACCGCGTCGCGCAGCGCGGAACCGCCGGGGTCGCCGTCCACGACGACGACCGTGTACGGCCCCGGGAAGCCGCCCCTGCGGTCGTCGTCGGCGCCGAGGTCGCGGGCCCAGGAGGGGCGGTGGGCGCCATCCGGGGGTGAGGCCTCCGCCGCCGTCCGGGCCGGTGCGGGTGCCTGTGCCGGGGCTGGTGCCGGGCGGTCTGAGGGGGTGGCCGGCCTGCGCGGGGCGGACAGCTCCTCCGTGCGGCGCAGCAACTCCTCGATGCGCGCCGCCGCCTGTTCACGGTCGTAGGCCAGCAGCAGGCGGCAGTCCTGGCCGTGCCCGGGGCGGATGTGCGGGAGCCAGCCGAGCCAGGACCACTCGGCCGTGCGCTCCTCCAGGGAGCGGGCCCGGTCCGCGCTGATCAGCACGATCTCCAGCAGGTCGGGCGAGTGCAGCGCGGCGAGCTGGGCCAGGACCGCGCGGGCGAGGCCGGCCAGGCGGGTGCGCGGTCCTGCCAGGCCGAGGGCGCCGGCCTCCCGCAGGTCGGCGGTGACCGGGACGGCGGGGAGCAGGCCCGAGCCGTCCGGCGCCGGGCGGTCCGCCGTGCCGAGCCGGACGGTGAGCGCCTCCGGGTGGCCGGGGCCGCGCTCCCAGAGGCGGGGGCCGGGGCCGAGAGCGGTCAGCAGCAGGGCGGCGGGGTCCGGCCAGGTCTCCGGCTGGGCGGGCACTCCGACGGACATGGCGCCGCCGTCCTGCGCCGCGGTCTCCTCGTCGGCGGCCGACGGGGGCTCACCGCGCCCGCCGGCCAGCCGCCGGGCCCAGGCCCCGAGCCCGCCGCGCCTGCGGGCGCCGGGCAGGACGGGGGCGTCGGTACCGCGGAGGGGGGTGCCTTTGCGCCTGCCGGAGGGGACGGGGGTGTCCGTGGGGCCGTCGGCCGGGGCGCTGTCGGTCGGCGCGGGGCGGTGCGGGGCCGCGGCTGCGGGAGCGCCGGACGTGGGTCGGGTGGCGGCGCTTCCGGGAGTTCCGGCGTGCCCGGCGCTCGCGGCGGCGCCCGGGCCGCCGAGCACTCCGGATCGGCCGGCATGCGTGTCGCCGGAACGGTGCTGGACGCCGGAGCCGGGTGCCGTGCCCAGGCCGTGTCCCGCCTCTGATCCGTGGGCCGGGACGGTGCCGTACGCCGTGCTCGGACTCGGACCGTGCCCCGCGGCCGAACCGGCGCGTGGGCCCGGCAGCGTGCCGCGGCCGCCGGGCGAAGGGTGTCCGAGGCGGTCACCGTCGTCCCCGTGCTCGGCCGGCGGCTGCTCGGCGTCGTGCCCGGCGGCCGGCGGGAATCCGCCCGCGGGCCCGTCGGGCCCGGCCGGTAGTCCGCTTGCCCGGGCGGTCCGCGGTGATCCGTCCCCGTGACCGGCCGCCGGCAGGCCGCCGCCCCGGCTCTCGATCCTCGGTGCGTCCCCCTGCGCCGGCACCACCGGTGGCTCGGGAGAGCCGTGCTCCTGGCCCCCGGCCGCCCCGCCCGCGGCTCCCCAGCCCGCGGTGCCGTAGGCGTGATGGGTACGGCCCGCCGGAGCGGCCGTACCGCCCCCGGGGCCGGTGGAACCGCCGCCGTCGGCCCCCTCGTCCCCGGGCAGCACGCGCACGCACCCCTCCCCGTCGGGTGCCGTGCCCACCCGGGCCCCCGGTCCCCCGGACGGCGTAAGCCGCAGGGCCGATTCTCCGATGCGCAGGAGCGAGCCGGGGGTGAGGCGGACCGGGCGGTCGGTGACGCGGGTGCCGTCCAGCGCCGTGCCGTTGGTGGAGTGCAGGTCGGCGACCGAGACCCGGCCGTCGGCCGCGACCGTGACCGCGCAGTGCAGCCGGGAGACGTCCGGGTCGTCGAGCGGGACGTCGGCGTCGGCGGAGCGGCCGATGGTGATCTGGCCGCCGTGCAGGAGGTGGACCCCGCCCGCGTCCGGGCCGGCGATGACGTGCAGCTGGGTCGGGGCGTCGTCCAGCTCGGGGTGCGGCTCGGGGGCCGCGGGGGCGCCCAGGGACAGCACCGCGCCGTCGACCAGCGGGGGCTCGCCCAGGATGCGGCGGCGGGCGTCCAGCCGCTCCACCCCGGCGTACAGCACGACCGGGGCGCCGCTCTGCTCACGGCCGCCCAGGCTGCCGTCCCCGGTGACCGCCGAGGCCAGCCCCGACGCCACCGCGGCCAGGTCCGTGCCCGCGGGTGCCGTCACCAGCACGTCGCGGCTCAGGGCCCGGCCCCGCTGCGCGGCAGGGCCCAGCGGGTCTACGACGGTCAGCCGGATCTGCATCGCCGTCAGCGGTCCCTTCTGCGCGGGCGCGGAATTCCCCCCACCGCCACGAGCACGTCGGCCAGTTCTGCTGTCAAACGCATCCTCGCACCTGCCACTGACAACGCGCCCACGCCCCGATGGTAAGTGATCTTGATTGGTCAGCTCTGCCCCCAAAAGTGCCTGACCAATAACGCGCGGGCGATCACTTGAGATCGGTCACGTCCGAGCCCGGCAACCAGCGGACCGAAGCGAGCGTCTTTCCATCGAACGCAGGCCGGAACGCCAACGTATGGGGATACGTCGGGACGCCTGCCGGTGTCCTACCGGGGAGGGGAAAGCACAGCCGGACGACAGCCCGGTCCCAGGCACCACGGCACTACAGTGGGTCGGACACATGGGTCGTAGACATTCAGCAAGCAGCAGGGAGCGCATGACGTGCGGCCGGTAGGCAGCAAGTACCTCCTGGAGGAGCCGCTGGGGCGCGGCGCCACCGGTACCGTCTGGCGTGCCCGCCAGCGGGAGACCGCGGGCGCCGAGGCAGCCGTGCCCGGCCAGCCCGGCGAGACCGTCGCGATCAAGGTCCTCAAGGAAGAGCTCGCGAACGACTCCGACATCGTGATGCGCTTCCTGAGGGAGCGCTCCGTCCTGCTCCGGCTCACCCACCCGAACATCGTCCGGGTCCGCGACCTGGTCGTCGAGGGCGACCTGCTGGCCCTGGTCATGGACCTCGTCGACGGCCCCGACCTGCACCGCTACCTGCGCGAGAACGGCCCCTTCACGCCCGTCGCCGCCGCGCTGCTCACCGCCCAGGTCGCCGACGCGCTCGCCGTCAGCCACGCCGACGGCGTGGTGCACCGCGACCTGAAACCCGCCAACGTGCTGCTCGCGCAGTACAACGGCCAGATGCACCCGATGCTGACCGACTTCGGCATCGCCCGCCTCGCCGACTCCCCGGGCCTGACCCGCACCCATGAGTTCGTCGGCACGCCCGCGTACATCGCCCCGGAGTCCGCCGAGGGCCGCCCGCAGACCTCCGCCGTCGACATCTACGGCGCCGGCATCCTGCTGTACGAGCTGGTCACCGGCCACCCGCCGTTCTCCGGCGGCAGCGCCCTCGAAGTCCTCCACCAGCACCTCAGCGCCGAGCCCCGCCGCCCCTCGACCGTCCCCGACCCGCTGTGGACCGTCATAGAACGCTGCCTGCGCAAGAACCCGGACGACCGCCCCAGCGCCGAGAACCTCGCGCGTGCCCTGCGGGTCGTCGCCGAGGGCGTCGGCGTACACGCGAACTCCGCGCAGATCGCCGCGGCCGAGGGCGTCGGCGCGCTGCTCGCCCCCGACCCGGCGCCGGCCGCCGTACCGGGCGCGGCCGACCCGACCCAGGTGCTGCCGAACACGGGCGCGCCGATGGGGGCGTACGACCCGAACGCCGCGACCAGCGTCCTGCCGCACACCGGCGGGCCGGGGCCGTTCGGCGCCGCCGACCCGACCGCCGTGCTGCCCAACACCGGCGCCGCCGACCCGACGGCCGTCATGCCGCCGATGCCCCAGGGGCAGCCGGGGCAGTCCGGCCAGCAGCCGGAAGAACCGCACCCCTGGCAGAGCCAGCTCCGCGCGGCCCGCGACCGCAACGAGCAGACCCAGGTCCAGTACCTCGACCCGGGTGAGGACCCGCTGCGCCGCCGCCCGCAGCGGCAGGTGGCCCGGCCGCAGCAGCCGCCGCCGCGCCAGGCCCCGCAGCAGCAGCCGGTGCGCCGGCCGCAGCCGCGCGGCCAGGGCGGTCCGGGCGGCCAGGGCGGGTACGGGCAGCAGCCAGCCGGCTACGGTCAGCAGCAGCCCGCCGGGTACGGCGGCGGCCGGCCGCAGCAGTACGCCCCGCCGCCGCAGCAACCCCAGCAGCGCTACGCGCCCCCCGCCGAACCGCAGCAGCGGGCCCCGCGCGAGCCGCGGCAGCGCAGCGCCAACCCGATGCGGATCCCAGGGCTCGGCTGCCTCAAGGGCTGCCTGTTCCTGGTCGTCATCCTGTTCGTCGCGGGCTGGCTGATCTGGGACCTGACCCCGGTGCACACCTGGGTCGGGCAGGGCAAGGGCTACTGGCACCAGCTGAGCGACTGGGTGAGCTCGGTCAGCAACTTCATCGGCGACCTGGGCAACGGCTCCGGCAACTGACCGCGAGTCTGTGGATTTGTCGACACCTGGCGGGTGATTTCCGCCTCTGTGGTGAAGGTTGGCTCTTCGGACGCGTAGTTTTGTCGGCAACACGCGTCTGTAGGAGCAGCCTTGGCACGGAAGATCGGCAGCCGGTACACCGCGAACCAGATCCTGGGGCGGGGCAGCGCCGGCACGGTGTGGCTGGGCGAGGGGCCGGAGGGGCCCGTCGCCATCAAGCTGCTGCGCGAGGATCTCGCGTCCGACGAGGAGCTGGTGGGCCGCTTCGTGCAGGAGCGCACGGCCCTGCTGGGCCTTGACGACCCCCACGTGGTGTCCGTCCGTGACCTCGTCGTCGACGGCAACGACCTCGCCCTCGTCATGGACCTGGTCCGGGGCACGGATCTGCGCACCCGCCTGGACCGGGAGCGGCGGCTCGCCCCCGAGGCGGCCGTCGCCATCGTCGCGGACGTCGCGGACGGGCTGGCGGCGGCGCACGCGGCGGGCGTCGTCCACCGCGACGTCAAGCCGGAGAACGTCCTCCTCGACATGCAGGGCCCGCTGGGCCCCGGTGGCTCCCACCCCGCCCTGCTGACCGACTTCGGCGTCGCGAAGCTGATCGACTCCCCCAAGCGGACCCGCGCCACGAAGATCATCGGTACGCCGGACTACCTCGCCCCGGAGATCGTCGAGGGCCTGCCGCCCCGCGCCTCGGTGGACATCTACGCCCTCGCCACGGTCCTGTACGAGCTCCTCGCGGGCTTCACCCCGTTCGGCGGCGGCCACCCGGGCGCGGTCCTGCGCCGCCACGTCACCGAGACCGTCGTCCCGCTCCCCGGGATCCCCGAGGAGCTCTGGCAGCTGCTCGTCCAGTGCCTGGCGAAGGCGCCGGCGTCCCGGCTGCGGGCGTCCGAGCTGGCCGCGCGGCTGCGGGAGCAGCTGCCGATGCTGGCGGGGATGCCGCCGCTGGACGTCGACGAGCCGGACACGGAGGCGCTGGAGGAGACCGAGGAACCGGCCGCCGCCGCTCCGGCCGCGGAGGAGCAGCGGGTACGGCGCCGGGGGGCCGTCTCCCTGGTGCCGGGCGCGAAGCCGGACTCCAACCGGGACACGCACACCTCGATGCGGGTGCCGGGCCCCGACGAGCTGGCGGGCGGCGCCCGGGGCACGGCGCGGGCGCCGAGGGCGGCGGGGGCGCCGCGGCCGGGGTCGGCGCGGCATCGCGTGGCGGCGCGGCGGCGGAAGGTGACCTTCGCGGTCGCGGGGGTGGTGGTGGCCGCGGCGGTCGGCGTCGGCGCGTGGCTGGCATCGTCCGGTGACGACTCGGCTCGGCCGTCGCAGGAGACAAACAGCACATCGACGCCATGACCGGTCGGGTGCGGGTGGTGTCTCCGCCGGCCCTTTTCCCACCCGCCCACCCGACTCGGTAGGCAACACCCCACCGCCACGGGGCTCCGCCCCGGACCCCGGCAGCCGGCCGGCCCCCGGCGGGCTTGCGGACACGGCGCCCGGTGGCGGGCGGGCGTGGGTACGCGGCGCGCAGGCGGACGAGGCGCCGGGCGGTCGGCGGGCGAGCCCCGGCACGCGAGCGGAGGAGGCGCCGGGCGGTCGGCGGGCGAGCCCCGGCACGCGAGCGGAGGAGGCGCCCGGTGGTGCGCAGGCGGACGATGCGCCCGTGGCGAGTAGGCGGGCACCCGGCGTGTGGGGACGGGTACGGGGCGTGTGGGGGCGGGTACCGGGCGTGTGGGGGCGGGTACCAGGTGTGCGGGTGCGGGCGTCCGGCGTGTGGGCAGGTGAGGGCTTGTGTGTGGGTAGGCAGGCGTCCGGTGGTTGAACGAGCCGTTACGCTGGAGGCGTGGCAGTTGTCGATGTATCCGAAGAGCTCAAGTCCCTCTCCTCGACCATGGAGTCGATCGAGGCCGTTCTGGACCTCGACAAGCTGAGGGCAGACATCGCTGTGCTTGAGGAGCAGGCGGCCGCGCCGTCCCTCTGGGACAACCCGGACGAGGCGCAGAAGATCACCAGCAAGCTGAGCCACCTGCAGGCCGAGGTCAGGAAGGCCGAAGCGCTGCGCGGGCGGATCGACGATCTTGCCGTGCTCTTCGAGATGGCCGAGGAGGAGGACGACCCGGACACCCGCACCGAGGCCGAGTCCGAGCTCGCCGCCGTCCGCAAGGCGCTGGACGAGATGGAGGTCCGGACGCTGCTCAGTGGGGAGTACGACTCCCGGGAAGCGCTCGTGAACATCCGCGCCGAGGCCGGCGGCGTCGACGCCGCCGACTTCGCCGAGAAGCTGCAGCGGATGTACCTGCGGTGGGCGGAGCAGAAGGGCTACAAGACCGAGCTCATCGAGACGTCGTACGCCGAAGAGGCCGGCATCAAGTCGACCACCTTCGCCGTGCAGGTGCCGTACGCCTACGGGACGCTGTCCGTGGAGCAGGGCACGCACCGGCTCGTGCGGATCTCGCCGTACGACAACCAGGGGCGCCGCCAGACCTCCTTCGCCGGTGTCGAGGTGCTCCCCGTGGTCGAGCAGTCCGACCACGTCGAGATCGACGAGAGCGAACTCAGGATCGACGTGTACCGGTCCTCCGGCCCCGGCGGCCAGGGCGTCAACACGACCGACTCCGCGGTGCGCATCACGCACCTCCCCACCGGAATCGTGGTCTCCTGCCAGAACGAGCGGTCGCAGATCCAGAACAAGGCCACCGCGATGAACGTCCTCCAGGCCAAGCTCCTTGAGCGGCGCCGCCAGGAGGAGCAGGCCAAGATGGACGCCCTCAAGGGCGACGGCGGCAACTCCTGGGGCAACCAGATGCGGTCGTACGTCCTGCACCCGTACCAGATGGTCAAGGACCTGCGCACCGAGTACGAGGTGGGTAACCCCGAGGCCGTGTTCAACGGCGAGATCGAGGGGTTCCTGGAGGCCGGAATTCGCTGGCGCAAGCAGCAGGAGAAGTAATTTTGTCGACTTGCCCACCGTAAGTCGTTTCATCTTGAACTGCCGCCCCAGTGGCGGCAGTTCTCGTATGTCTGGGTTTTACATCACACTCACAGGCTCCAACTCCCCGCATTCGGCACGCAACTGGACATCGTGCCCGCAACGGCCTTGACGTTGCTTTGAAAAATGGGAAGGGTGAAGCGTGGCATGCGTATCTCTGGGGCGCATGTGAATCCGGGGGGCTCGCACATCAGTGGCTTTCCCGTCGATCACGGCCCCAGCGCCGCCCACCTGACGTTCAGCTACTGGGGGTAGCAACCAGATGACCAAGAAGACGCGGATCCGGGTCGCGCGGATAGCCGCCGGTGCCGTGATCGCCGCCGGCGCCTCGCTGACCGCGGCCGGCGCGGCCTCCGCCCTCTCCATCGGCGTCAGCGCCGACGAGAACGGCCTGACCGCGACCGTCAGCACGGACGACGAGACGCCCGACCCGGGCGCGAGCGACACCGGGATCCCGACCGCTCCGGCCACCAGTGAACCGGCCTCCACGCCGCCCACGAGCCAGGAGCCCTCCGAGTCGAGCGAGCCGACGGACGAGCCCACCCAGCCGACCGAGGAGCCCACCGAGCCCACGGACGAGCCGACCACGGACGCTCCGTCCGACGGCAGCACCAGTGGCAGCGGCAGCTCCGGCAGCGGCAACAACAACACCGGCACCGACGGCAACTCGGGCACCTCCGCGCAGGAGGAGGGCTCCTCCGCCCTCACCGACACCGGTTCGTCGAACACCGAGGCCCAGGGCGGCGGCGACCAGCTCGCCGAGACCGGTGCCGGGCAGACGGCCTTCCTCATCGTCGGCGCCGCCACGATGATCGCCGGCGGTATCGGCTTCCGCGTCCTGCCGCGCCTCATGAGCGGTCGCGGCGGTGCCACCGCCTGACGGTAGTCAACCGCTCACGGAGCGTATGCGCATCGCACGGTGAAGGGCCCGGAGCAACGGCTCCGGGCCCTTACCTTGCCTGTGTGAGCTTCGTTACGCGGTCTGGTGCGCCGCCAGCAGCGCCACCGCGGCGATCAGTACCGCCAGCAGCCCGATCAGCGCCATCGGGTTCAGACCACCGAGGAAACTCTCCTGCTGAAGACGCTCGCGGTTGGCACGGCACACAGGGCACCGGCCCTCGCTCACGGGCGCCGCGCAGTTCGCGCACACCAACCGGTCGTACGTCATGCGCTCGCCCTCCTTGCACCGGCCATCGTCTGGACAACGCTCCGCGGAACGAGAACGTTCCCCACCCACTGTGCCAGGTTCCCCCGGAAAGAGCGCGGCCGTCCGCACACCTCGCCCCGGCACTCCGGGGCACTCCGCGGAGACCGCCCCGGAACAAAACCACACAAGCATCACCCAACCGTGACCGGCGCCTGCGCTTCCTCACCCGACTCGCGTATGGTCACGCTCATCTACCCCCGGCGACCCGTGGTGCATCCGTGATCCGATTCGACAATGTCTCCAAGGTCTACCCCAAGCAGACCCGCCCCGCACTCAGGGATGTCTCCCTGGAAGTGGAGAAGGGCGAGTTCGTCTTCCTCGTGGGGTCCTCCGGCTCCGGAAAGTCCACCTTCCTGCGGCTGGTCCTCCGCGAGGAGCGGTGCAGTCATGGTCAGGTGCACGTCCTCGGCAAGGACCTCGCCCGGCTGTCCAACTGGAAGGTGCCGCAGATGCGCCGCCAGCTCGGGACGGTCTTCCAGGACTTCCGCCTGCTGCCCAACAAGACGGTCGCCGAGAACGTGGCCTTCGCCCAGGAGGTCATCGGCAAGTCCAAGGGCGAGATCCGCAAGTCCGTGCCCCAGGTGCTCGACCTCGTCGGGCTCGGCGGCAAGGAGGACCGCAGGCCCGGGGAGCTCTCCGGTGGCGAGCAGCAGCGTGTGGCCATCGCGCGCGCCTTCGTGAACCGGCCCAAGCTGCTGATCGCCGACGAGCCCACGGGCAACCTCGACCCGCAGACCTCGGTCGGCATCATGAAGCTGCTGGACCGCATCAACCGCACCGGCACCACCGTGATCATGGCCACCCACGACCAGAACATCGTCGACCAGATGCGCAAACGCGTCATCGAGCTGGAGAAGGGCCGTCTCGTCCGGGACCAGGCCCGCGGCGTCTACGGCTACCAGCACTGACGGAAAGGCATAACCCGAGGCCATGCGCGCCCAGTTCGTACTGTCGGAGATCGGAGTCGGTCTCCGCCGCAATCTGACGATGACCTTCGCGGTCGTCGTCTCGGTCGCCCTGTCCCTGGCGCTCTTCGGTGGCTCGCTCCTGATGAGCGACCAGGTCAACACCATGAAGGGCTACTGGTACGACAAGGTCAACGTCTCGATCTTCCTCTGCAACAAGAGCGATGCCGAGTCCGACCCCAACTGCGCCAAGGGCGCGGTGACCGAGGACCAGAAGAAGCAGATCCAGTCCGACCTCGGCAAGATGTCGGTGGTCGAGAAGGTCACCTACGAGTCCCAGGACCAGGCGTACAAGCACTACAAGGAGCAGTTCGGCGACTCGCCGCTCGCCGACTCCCTCACGCCGGACCAGATGCAGGAGTCGTACCGGATCAAGCTCAAGGACCCGGAGAAGTACCAGGTCGTCGCGACCGCCTTCGACGGCCGTGACGGAGTCCAGTCGGTCCAGGACCAGAAGGGCATCCTCGACAACCTCTTCGGTCTGCTCAACGGCATGAACTGGGCGGCCCGCATGGTCATGGCCCTGATGCTCGTGGTCGCCCTGATGCTGATCGTCAACACGGTGCGCGTCTCCGCGTTCAGCCGTAGGCGCGAGACCGGCATCATGCGCCTGGTCGGCGCCTCCGGCTTCTACATCCAGGCCCCGTTCATCGCGGAGGCCGCCGTCGCCGGCCTGATCGGCGGCACGGTCGCCTGCGGATTCCTGGTGGTCGCCCGCTACTTCATCATCGACCACGGCCTGGACCTGTCCCACAAGCTGAACTTGATCAACTTCATCGGCTGGGACGCGGTGTTGACCAAGCTCCCCCTCATCCTCGCAACGAGCCTCCTGATGCCCGCGCTTGCCGCGTTCTTCGCGCTGCGCAAGTACCTGAAGGTGTGACGCATGCCAAGAGGGCCGTACGGGCAACCGCCCGTGCGGCCCTCTCGCGTTGTCCTAGACTCACCCGCATGTCAGGCCGAGAGCTGTTCTGTCAGCCCCGCCGGGTTCGCCGGGGGGCGGCTCTGACGTTGGTGTTCGCAGGGTTGTTGGTGACCGGGGCGGCCACCGGGGCGTTTCCCGACCCGGGGCAGTCCGACCGGAAGACGCCCACCGGAGCCGCTCGGGCGGGCGCCGTGCACGAGGATGTCGCGAAGGCCGCCGCCGAGGCGCTGGCCGACGGCAAGTCCCCCATGGAGGCGGCGGAACGCGCGGTCAGCCGCAGCGGGGACCGGTGGGCCGCGGTCTACTCCGAGGGCGAGTACCAGGAGTTCGAGGAAGCGCTCGACGGCCAGTACACGGGTGTCGGGCTGTGGGCCCGGCGTGCGGCGGACGGGCGGATCGACGTGAGCAAGGTGCAGGCCGGGTCGCCCGCGGCCACCGCGGGGATCAGGAAGGGCGACCGGCTGCGCAGCGTGGACGGCGAGGACGTCGACGGGCGGCCCGTCACCGACGTCGTCTCGTTACTGCGCGGTGACGCCACCGACGCCCACGCCGGTACGACCGTCACCCTCGGCCTCCAGCGCGGCACGCGCGCGTGGAGCGAGACCCTGCGCCGGGCGCTGCTGTCCACCGACTCGGTGACCGTGCGGAAGCTGACCGCCGGCATCACCGTCATCAAGATCTCCGCCTTCACCAAGGGCTCCGGGGAGCTCGTGCGCACCGCCGTCCGGCAGGCCCCGGCCGACGCCGGGATCGTCCTCGACCTGCGCGGCAACTCCGGCGGGCTGGTCAGCGAAGCCGTCACCGCCGCCTCCGCCTTCCTCGACGGCGGTCTGGTCGCCACCTACGACGTCGACGGCGCCCAGCGCTCCCTGCACGCCGAGCCCGGCGGCGACACCGCGCGGCCCCTGGTCGCCCTCGTCGACGGTGGCACGATGAGCGCGGCCGAGATGCTCACCGGCGCCCTCCAGGACCGCGGCCGCGCGGTCGTCCTCGGCACCCGCACCTTCGGCAAGGGCTCCATCCAGATGCCCACCCGCCTCGCCGACGGCTCGGTCGTCGAGCTCACCGTCGGCCACTACCGCACCCCCTCCGGCCATGTCGTCGACGGCCGGGGCATCACCCCCGACCTGGAGGTGTCCACCGGGGCGCTGGAGCGGGCGGAGACGGTCCTCAGCGGCCTCGGCGACCCGTCGTAGGAAGCACCGCGGGAAGCCCTTTAACCGCTTCCCTCGCACCCCCTCCGTAGTGCGAAAATGGATGGCACTATGGCCAAGGGAATGTACGTACCGAAAGAGTCCCAGCAGAAGCAGCAGGGGACGGCCGCCAAAGCCAGGGACGGCGAGAAGGGCGGCAAGCGCAAGATCGTCGCGCAGAACAAGAAGGCGCGGCACGACTACGCGATCATCGACACCTACGAGGCCGGCCTGGTGCTGTCCGGCACCGAGGTGAAGTCGCTGCGTCAGGGCCGGGCCTCGCTGGTCGACGGCTTCGTGCAGATCGACGGGAACGAGGCGTGGCTGCACAACGCCCACATCCCCGAGTACAGCCAGGGCACCTGGACCAACCACTCGGTGCGCCGCAAGCGCAAGCTGCTGCTGCACCGGGAGGAGATCGACAAGCTGGAGGCCAAGGCCCAGGAGACCGGTCACACGATCGTGCCCCTCGCCATCTACTTCAAGGACGGCCGCGCCAAGGCGGAGATCGCCCTCGCCCGAGGCAAGAAGGAGTACGACAAGCGGCAGACCCTGCGCGAGCAGCAGGACCGCCGGGAGAGCGACCGCGCCATCGCGACGGCGAAGCGGCGCCAGCGGGGCGCGTAGGGGCGCGGGAATGTAGTGGCATCGGCGTGCGTTGGTCACGTACGATGGCACCAACACCCGGGGAAGCCCGGGTGCGCAGATTGAGCTGTTTTAAAATTAAATACAGTGACATGGGGATGATCGGTTTCGACAGCGGATGTCGAGGCAGGGGAAGCGTGTCGAGAAAGCGGCCATGATCTCGTAAACCACAGGCCGAAACAAATAATCGCCAATTCCAAGAGCGATTCTCCCGAGCTTTTCGCTCTCGCTGCCTGATCAGGTAGTGATCGAATAGCTCCTTAATGGGAGTGTCAGCCCGGGGCTGTTCCCGACCCGGATCCTGGCATCAGCTAGGGGACTAAACCTTGATCCCGGTCACGGGGTGAAGAGGGAAATCAAACAGTGACTGGGCCCGTCGGCGACTTGTTCGCGTGATCGCCGGGGCCGAGAAAATCACAGCGAACTGCACACGGAGAAGCCCTGGTTCTGCACCGTTGGACGCGGGTTCGATTCCCGCCATCTCCACGATCAGAGGAGCCCAGCTCCTCAATCCCATGTGGGCAAAGGCCCCGGCGCTCCTCAGCGGAGCACCGGGGCCTTTGTCATGCCCGAAGGGCCCGTTCACTCGTACGGGCGGCGCTCACGGATTCCGTCTCAGCAGCGCCGTCGGGTTCATCAGCGTTTGCCCCGTGACGCACTCTATGGGCGCGTCCTCCCTTCTCCACATGGGCTCTCACGAGGAGCAGAAACCGACTCTCGTCATGCGGCTGATCCGGCTCTTGCCGGAGCGAGCGGCGAGGCACGCGAGGAGGTGGCTGCTCTGGTGGCTCACCAGATAGCCGGATATCCCCAAAGAGCCTGGGGACATCCGACGGGCTCCCGGTGAGCCGGGGCCCGCTTGGAGTTCACGCTCCGCGTAGGGTCCACCTTCTCTGGCCCTTCTCGCCTCCAAGCACAGCACAGCGGCGGCAGGCACGGCACCGGGACCGGTGACCGTCACGCTAACCGGGGAGCCGTGCTCTCACGTTCGGTCAGCCGAGGCACGAGCAGCGTCGCCTCCGGCACCTCCCCGTCCCCGCCCAGCTTCCGCATCAGCAGCTCCGCCGCCCGCTCGCCGAGTTCCGTGGCCGGCAGCGCCACCGAGGTCACCGGGACACGCAGCCCCGCCGCCAGCTCGTCCGGGCAGATCGCGGTGATGGACAGGTCGGCGGGGACGCGGAGGCCGAGCTGCTCGAAGGCGTCGATGAGCGGTTCCAGGATCGCCTCGTTGTGGACGACGACCCCCGTCAACGCAGGCTGCTCCCGCAGCAGTCGCTCGGCGACCCGGCGCGCCCCCGCGGGCGTCGCCTCGCAGGGGTGGACGGAGGACGCCATGCCGTTGCGGTCAGCGGCGGCCGTGAAGCCCTGGACGACCCGCTGGGCGAACGCGGTCTCCCGGACGTACACCTCCGGCGGCGACCCGACCAGCGCCACCACCCGGTGCCCAAGCCCCGCCAGCCGCTCCACGCACAGCTCGCCGGCCGCCGTGAAGTCCAGGTCGACGCAGGTCAGGCCCTCGGCGGCAGCGGGGAAGCCGATCAGTACCGACGGCCGTTCCAGGGTGCGCAGCAGGGGCAGCCGGGGGTCGTGGAGCTGGACGTCCATCACGATCAGGGCGTCCACCAGCGCCGTGTCGGCGACCCGGTGCAGGCCCTCCTCGCCCTCCTCCTGGGTGAGGAGCAGTACGTCGTGGTCGTAGCGGCGAGCTGTCGTCACCACCGACACCGCGAACTGCATCACCACCGGGACGTGGATGCCGGTGCGCAGCGGGATCACCAGGGCGAGGACGTTGGAGCGGCTGCTGGCCAGGGCGCGGGCGCCGGCGTGCGGGCGGTAGCCCAGCTCGCGGATGGACGCCTCGATCCGGCGCCGGGTCTCGTCGGAGATCGGGCGCTTGCCGCTGAGCGCGTAGGACACCGTGCTGGGGGAGACCCCGGCGTGCCGGGCCACGTCGGTGATCTTCACCATCAGCCCAGCTCCAGGGAGAGAAACCCGGTTCCGGCCTGGGCGCGTGCGGTCCGCTCCCCGGCCGTCAGGCTCCAGGGCGCCGCCGGGTCGCTGCAGGAGGCCCGCAGGGTGTCCCCTTCGCGTACGACGGTGAAGGTGACGTCCCCGACCGGCACCGAAACCTGGGCGCCGCGATCGAGGCCGAAGGCGTGGAGTGTCACCCCGTTCACGTGGTCGTAGTCGGGGCGGTCCGTCGTCGCGCCGACCGGGATCACGGACCCGGGCCGGACCAGGAGCGGCACGCTCAGGAAGCCGTGCTGCTCGCGGATCCAGCGGGGGCCGGTGACCGTCTCGCCGGTCAGGAAGTGGGTCCAGGTGCCGGCGGGGCAGTAATAGGTCACCTGCCCCTCGTCCGTGAACACCGGCGCCACCAGCAGATCCGCCCCCAGCATGTACTGCCGCTCCAGATGCGCGCACCCCGGATCGTCCGGGAACTCCAGCACCATCGCCCGCATCACCGGCACCCCCTCCGCCGATGCGGTGCGCGCCGCCTCGTACAGGTACGGCATCAGGCTCAGCTTCAGCCGCGTGAAGTGCCGCAGCACGTCCACCGACTCCTCGTCGAACAGCCACGGCACCCGGTACGACGACGACCCGTGCAGTCTGCTGTGGGAGGAGAGGAGTCCGAAGGCCAGCCAGCGCTTGAAGAGGGCCGCTGTCGGGGTGCCCTCGAAGCCGCCGATGTCGTGGCTCCAGCAGCCGAAGCCGGACAGGCCCAGCGAGAGACCGCCGCGCAGCGACTCGGCCATCGACTCGTAGGTCGCCTCGCAGTCCCCGCCCCAGTGCACGGGGAACTTCTGGCTCCCCGTCGTCGCCGACCGGGCGAACACGACCGCTTCCCCCTCCCCCCGGTGCTTGCGCAGCACGTCGAAGACGGTCCGGTTGTAGAGGTAGGTGTAGTAGTTGTGCATCCGCTCGGGGTCCGAGCCGTCGGACCAGGCCACGTCCACCGGGACGCGCTCCCCGAAGTCGGTCTTGAAGCAGTCGACCCCCTGGGCGAGAAGGGCCGCCAGCTTGCCCGCGTACCAGTCGCGCGCCGCCGGGGACGTGAAGTCCACCAGCGCCATCCCCGGCTGCCACAGATCCCACTGCCACACGCTCCCGTCCGGTCGCCGCAGCAGGTGTCCCAGCTCCTTCCCCTCGGCGAACAGCGGCGACCGCTGCGCGATGTACGGGTTGATCCACACGCACACCCGCAGCCCGCGCTCGTGCAGCCGCCCCAGCATCCCCTCCGGGTCGGGGAACACCCGGGGGTCCCACCGGAAGTCGCACCAGTTGAACTCCCGCATCCAGAAACAGTCGAAGTGGAAGACGGAGAGGGGCAGTTCGCGCTCCCGCATGCCCTCGATGAAGGAGGTGACCGTCTTCTCGTCGTACGACGTGGTGAAGGACGTGGACAGCCACAGGCCGAAGGACCACGCGGGCGGCAGCGCCGGGCGGCCGGTCAGGGCCGTGTACTTGCGCAGGATGTCCTTCGGGGTCGGGCCGTGGATGACGTAGTACGTCAACTGCTGTGACTCCACGCTGAACTGGACCCTGGACACCGCTTCCGAGCCGACCTCGAACGACACCCTTCCCGGGTGGTCGACGAAGACGCCGTAGCCCGCGTCCGTCAGGTAGAAGGGGGTGTTCTTGTAGGCCTGTTCGGTGGCCGTGCCGCCGTCGGCGTTCCAGATGTCGACGACCTGGCCGTTCTTGACCAGTGGGCCGAAGCGTTCGCCGAGGCCGTAGACCGAGGTGCCGACCCCCAGGTTCAGCTGCTCGCGCAGGTAGTGGGCGCCGGTGGCGGTGTCCCGCATGATGCCCATGCCCTTGGGGCCGCTGGAGGTGAGGGCGCGGCCGCCGGCGAGGAAGTCCAGCCGCCAGGGGGCCGTACGGCTCAGCCGCAGGGTCAGCGAGCCGGAGGTCAGGGTCGCGTACTCGTCGTCGTACGCCACCTGCGACGCGCTGTGCTTTTCTGGGGGACATCCCCCGGACCCCCGGACGGCCTTGTGCAGCTCGAACTGCGGGCCGCGGGGCTGCTCGCCCTCGAAGTGGGTGAAGGTGACGCCGATGACGTCGGGCATCGGCGTGTGCGCGCTGATCGTCACGACCGGTCCCTTCAGCAGGTCGCCGCGGTGGCGGATGGGCTGGGTCGGCGCGTGGATGTCCAGGGCGCCTTCCGTCGCTGTGACGTCGAGGACCTCGACCGGGTGGGCCGCGGTGACGCCCTCACGCAGCAGCCAGTAGCCGTCGGTGAACTTCACGCACGTACCTCCTACTTGACGGCGCCCACGGCGATCCCCCGGGTGAGCGTGCGCTGGAAGACGAGGAAGAAGACGATGGCCGGGAGCACGCCGAGCAGGGCGGCCGCGTTGGTCATCGTGGCGTCCATCAGGCGCTGGCCCTGGAGGACGCCGAGGGCGACGGACACCGTCTGGTTGTCGTTGGAGATCAGCATGACCAGCGGCAGCAGGAACTCGTTCCAGGTCCAGATGAAGAAGAAGACCAGGAGCACGCCGAGGGTCGGGCGGCTGACGGGTACGACGATCCGGACCAGGATCTGCCACTTGTTCGCGCCGTCGATGCGGGCCGCCTCGACGATCTCGCGCGGGAACTGGCCGAGGACGGCGGAGAGCAGATACGTCCCGAACGCCGACTGGATCACCGTGAACACGATGATCACGCTGAGCCGGGTGTCGTACAGGCCCGCCTCCTTGCTCAGGTAGTAGAGCGGGTAGACCAGCGCCTCCTGCGGCAGCAGGTTGGCGAGGACGAAGAAGGCCAGCACCCAGGTCCGGCCCCGGATCCGGCCGATGCCGATCGCGTACGCGTTGAGGACGGAGAGGACGGTGGCGAGCAGCGCGACCGAACCGCTGATGAGGACCGAGTTGACCAGTTTCTGCGTGTAGTCGACGCGCTGCCAGAAGTCCTTCAGGCCGTCCAGGTAGAGGCCGTGGGGGAGGCTCAGCGGGCCGTTCTGGGAGTACTCCGCCGGGGACTTCACCGCGTTGACCGCCACGATCAGGAACGGCACGATCATGAAGAGGGCGGCGAGGCAGAGGGCGAGGAGGACCGGGTAGCGGCGCAGGGCGGTCGTACGCGGGGCGGTCATGCGGCCTCCGCGCGGTTCTGGAGCCTCAGGCCGAGCACGGCCAGGGCCAGGGTGATCACCGTGAGGACGGTGGAGATCGCCGAGCCGTAGCCGACCTGGGTCTTCTCGAAGAACGTGGTGAAGGAGAAGTAGGAGGGGACGTCGGTGGCGCCACCCGGGCCGCCCTTGGTCAGGACGTACACCGCGCCGAAGACCTTGAGCGCGGCGATCGTGCACCAGGTCAGGACGACGTACACCTCGGGGCGGATCTGGGGCAGGGTGACGTGCCGGAAGCGGCGCCACCAGCCGGCGCCGTCCAGTTCGGCCGCCTCGTACAGCTGGGGGTCGACCCGGCCGAGCCCCGCCATGAAGACGACCAGCGGGAAGCCGATCTGCACCCAGACCAGCACGCCCATCACCGTGTAGAGGGCGAGGTCCGGGTCGCCGAGCCAGTCCTGCTGCCGGCTGCCGAGGCCGACCGCCTTCAGGAGGGCGTTGAGGGAGCCGTTGTCCGGGGCCAGGATCCAGCTCCAGACGATGCCGGCGACCGCGACCGGCAGCACCTGGGGGAGGTAGAAGCAGGCGCGCAGGACGGCCGCGACCCGGGTGCCGAAGTGCTTGCCGATGTAGTCGAACAGGGCGGCGGCCAGGAGGAGTCCGAGCGCGGTCGGGACCGCCGCCATCGCGACGACCATGAAGAGGCTGTGGCGGAAGGACGCCCAGAACTCGGAGTCGTGCAGCAGCTCACGGTAGTTGGCGAGCCCGGACCAGTGCGGGCTGCCCACGCCCTGCCAGTCGGTGAAGCTCACGCCCGTGTTCATCAGGAACGGCACGACGACCACGGTCAGGAAGGCGAGGGCGCCGGGGAGGAGGAAGAGGGCGTACGAGTCCCGGGGGCGTACCGGCACCCTCACTTCGAGCCCTTGTCGTACGCCGTCTGGAGGTTGCTCAGGTAGGCGTCCGGTTTCTCGCTGCCGGTGATCAGCTTCTGGGTCTCGGAGACGAGGGTGTCGTAGAACCCGGCGATCGGCCAGTCGGGGTAGAAGGCGAGCCCGTCGCGCTTGCTGACGGTGTTGAAATCGGCGATGAGCTGCTTCGACTTGGGGTCGGTGATGGCGCTCGCGTCGGCGGCGACCGGGACACCGCCCTTGTTGCCGAGCAGGTTCTGGATCTTCTTCGACATGGTGATGTCGATGAAGTCGTAGGCGAGGTCCTTGTTCTTGGAGTTCTTCGGTACGACCCAGAGGTTGCCGCCGGAGCCGAGGGTGAGGTTCGAGCCGGGCCACAGGAAGCTGCCCCAGTCGAACTTGGCCTCCGACTGGAAGCGGCCGTACCACCAGCTGCCGGAGAACAGGATCGGCGACTTGCCCTGGATGAAGGAGACCCCGGCCTGCTCGGCGGTCGTTCCGGACGACGTCTTCGCGATGTAGCCCTTCTTCACCCAGTCGGCGAAGGTGGTGGCGGCGTACGTCCAGGCCTGGTCATGGAAGTCGACCTTGCCCTTGTACAGCTCGTAGGCGTCGACCCACGAGCGGTCGGCCTTCGAGAGCGCCAGTTGGTACAGGTACTGCTGGGCCATGTACTCGGAGCCCGAGTCGGCGAGCGGGGTGATCCCCTTCGCGACGAGCTTGTCCATCGCCGCCGTCAGGTCGTCGAACGTCTTCGGTTCGGCGATCCCGTACTCCGCGAACACGTCCTTGTTGTAATAAACCATGGTGTACTCGGCGTAGTTGGGCACGCCGTACCACTTGCCGGAGCCCATCACGCCGTCGGCGTCGTACTGGCTGGTGGTGCGCACGCCCGCGCTGAGCTTCTTGTCCCAGCCGCGCTTGGCCGCCTCGGCGGTCAGATCGGTGAGCAGGCCCTGCTTGGAGAGCAGCCCCGCCGTCGCGTTGCCCTTGTTGTACTCCATGATGTCGGGGGCGTCGGAGGAGTTCAGGACCATCTGCGCGGTCTTCTGGATCTGTTCGAAGCTCTTCTCCTCGTACTTCACCTTCACACCGGGGTGGGTCGCCTCGAACTCCTTGATGGCCTCGTTCCAGGCGACGCCCATCGCGCTGGTCGGACCCTCGTAGTGCCACAGCCGCAGTGTCTTCCCGTCGGACGTGCTGCCGCCGGAACCGCCGCAGGAGGTGAGGAGCAGCGATCCGGCGAGGAGCGCCGCCGCGGTCGTGGTTCGCCTTCGTGCCGTCAACATCCAGTGCCTCCGGGGGAGTCGGATGGATGGTGCCTGGTGCTCGTCCCGCGTCGAATCGGTTCGATGCCGGACGTCGAAGCGCTTCGACGGAGGACGGTAGGTGCGGGCCGGGAAGGCGTCAATGGGTATGGCGGGAATAGGGCGAAGCGATTCGACTGACGGCGTTGACGGCGAGGGCTACGACGGCCGCCGCGGCCGGGGTGGCGAACGCGGCCGTCGGCGAGACGTGGTCCGCGGCCCAGCCGCCGAGCGCGGAGCCGCAGGCGATACCGGTCAGCAGGGCGGTGACGACCAGGCTCATCCCCTCGTTGAGGCGGCCCTCGGGGGCGCGGTCCTGGACCAGGGTCATCGCGGTCACCATGGTCGGGGCGGTCGCCATGCCGGCCGCGAGCAGGGCGGGGGCGAGGGCCCAGAGGCTGTCGAAGGCGCGGGCGGCCAGCAGTGGGAAGGACATCAGCGCCGCCATCGACAACAGGCAGAAGGGGAGCCTGCGTTCGGCGGGACCGGCCGGCCGGAGCGCCCCGTACAGCAGGCCCGCCGCGCAGGAACCCGCGGCCTGGAGGGCGAGTACGGCACCGGCCGCCGAGCGGTGGCCCTGGGCGTCGGCGTAGGCGATGGTGACGACCTCCATCGAACCGAACACCGCGCCGGTCGCGACGAAGCAGGCCAGGAGGGGGCCGATGCGCAGCGGTGTGCGTGCGGTGCCTGTCGCGGGCCGGGGCGGCGGCTCGGTGGCCCGCTGGGCGGTGAACAGCAGTGCGCCGGTGAGCAGCAGCACCGCACCGACCAGCGTGCCGGCCTCCGGGAAGAAGGTGCCGGTCAGGAAGGAGGCGAGGACCGGGCCGAGCATGAAGCACAGCTCGTCGGCGGCCTGTTCGAAGGAGGTCGCGGTGTGCAGGGCGTCCGGGTCGTCGCGCAGCAGGTGGGCCCAGCGGGCGCGGGACATGCCGCCGAGGTTGGGGGTGGTGGCGGTGGCCGCGTAGGCGGCGAACAGGGTCCAGTCCGGGGCGCCGTACCGGACGCAGAGCAGCAGGGCCAGACTGCCGAGCACGGCGGTGACGGTCGCGGGCACGGCGATCCGGGCCTGTCCGTGCCGGTCGACGAGCCGCGCGATCCAGGGCCCGGCAAGACCGGTGGCGGCGAGGCCGGTCGCGGTGACGGCACCGGCGAGGGCGTACGAGCCGCGCGCCCCGGCGATCATCACGACCGCGCTGACGCTGAACATGCCCATGGGGAGGCGGGCCAGCAGGTTCCCGGCGGTGAAGGCCCGGGTGCCGGGGAGGGCGAAGAGGCGGCGGTAGGGGCCGGGCGGATGGCGGCGGGAGCGGGGCGTGCGGCGGGGGGACCGTGGGGCGCGGCGGGGCCTGGAGGGGTCGTGGAAGCGGGGGCCGAAGTCGACGGTGACGAGGGAGTCGGCGGTGACGGTGTGCATGCGCGGCGGGACGGGTTCGGTCGGTTGCGGCATGCGCACCACCGTCGCCCGGAGCCGATCAAGGGGTCCAACACCTGCTCGGCGCCGATTCACGCACCGTTGTTGTGAGTCCGGCCGGGTCCGGCGGTGTGAAGGCGCGTCCGGGGTGCCGGGGCTACTCGGGGCTGAAGGCGATCACCGGGGTGTAGTTCGATCCGGCGTTGAACTCGACCCGCTGGGTGCCGGTCGGTGAGCCGAGCGCGCTCAGCGGCAGGGTCCAGGTCTGCGTCGAGCCGTCGACCGTCCGCTTCGGGCGGGTCGCGGTCTCGGTCCAGCTCCAGTCGGTCGACCGGCTCCGGTAGAGGCCACCGTTCTCGATCATGTAGTCGGCGCCGAGGGCCGAGGGCGACGGGTAGGGGAGCTGGTAGCCGGTCGCGGTGTTGCCGTCGGTGTCGAAGAAGACGTGGTAGTAGGACTGCGAGGTGTGGAAGGTGACCCGGAAGGTGACCGTCCCCGACGACACGCAGACGGAGTAGTCGGTGATGGCGCCCGAGCCCCCGGCGGAGGCGCAGGAGGAGTCGTCGACGCTGCTGCCCGACCCGGCGCGGACCCGGCCGCCGTCCCCTGCCGGGGCGGTGGACGGTGCGGTCCGCGCGGCGGTGGAGGTGTCGCCACCCTGGGCGGACTTCCTGGCCGACGGCCGCGACGACGCGCCGGAGGCGGCCGCCGACGGTGACGTGGACGGTGAGGCCGACAGCGAGGAGGACGGCGATATGGACGGCGGGGGTGGGCCGAGCAGGCTCGGCGTGCTGTCGTACGAGCCGCCGTCCCCCGCGGTGCCCGGCGCGGCACCGGACGCCGAGTCCGAAGACCGTCTGTCGTGGTCACCGGCGCCGCCGACGAGGAAGGCGCCGCCGATCAGCGCGGCGACGACCACGGGCGCCCCGGTCAGGAGCACCGCCGGGGGCAGCCGGCGCCGGGCGGTGGTACCGGCCGCGGGTCGCGGAGCGGTTCCGGTCTCCGGTTCGGCGGCGGCACCGGCGGCTTCGGCGGTACGGGTGTTGCCGACGCGTGGTGGGCCGGCCGTCCCGGCCGTCCGCTGAGGGGTGTCCGCCCGCTCCGCCGCGAACGCGGCCGCCGCCCGGGACATGGGCGGCACGGTGGCGTCGGGCTGCTGCTGGGGGACGGAGTCGTCCTCGGAGCCGGCGCCGGGGTCCGGTGCGGTGCGGGAGGCGGACGCCGCGGCGATGGCCGAGGGTCCCTTCGGCCGCCGGGGCAGCGGAGACTGCACTGTTGTCGCGTCCTTCCAGGAGAGCGGTGGCGAACGCGTCCGGCGGCGCCAAGGCGCCGATGGTACTGGTGCCGGACCCGGGTGCAGGCCGCGCCGCGTTGTCTCCTTGTTGTCAGCGTGCGTGCGGATTGGTCCAGTTGCCGTTTGCGGCCGCGGCGCCCCGGTGACCGCCCGACGGGGCATGGGGCATGGGGCATGGGGCATGGGGCATGGGGCCATCGGCCAGGTGCCCGGTGCGGTACCGGTAAGTTCGCCCGATGGCCGCTTCTCCCGCCCACATCGACCCCCGGCTCCTGCGCGTCTTCGTCGCCGTCGCCGAGGAACTGCACTTCACCCGCGCCGCCGCCCGGCTGTACGTCGCCCAGCAGGCGCTCAGCCGTGATGTACGGCGGCTGGAGCGCGAGTTGGGCGCCGAGCTGTTCCTCCGCAGCACCCGGCAGGTCAGCCTCACCGCCGACGGTGCCCGGCTGCTGCCGTACGCCCGCCGGGTGCTGGCCGCCCAGGACGCCCTGCTCGCCGCGTTCGGGCAGGCCCGGCCGCTGCTGGTGGACCTCAACTCCCCGGGGCTGGAGACCAGTCGGCGCGTCCTGCACCGGGCCCGCGAACTCGCCCCCGACTGCGAGCTGATGGCCCGCTACGAGAGCGGGCTCACCGGAGCGGCGGCCGAACTCCTCGCGGGGCGGCTCGACGCGTCCTTCGGACGGTTCGCGGGACTGGATCCGGCGCTGCGCTCCGGGCTCGAACACCAGCCCGTTCGATTCGAACCCATGGCCGTAATTCTCCCCTCCGATCACCGGCTCGCGGCCCTGGAGGCGGTGCCGTTGGCCGCACTGGCGGGCGAGGCGGTGTATGCCGGTGCCGGGAACGAACGCACCCTGGAATGGACTGACCTGGCCTTTCACCTCTTCGAGGGGCGAGGTGTCGCGGTCGCGCCGCCGCTGCCGCTGGCCGTCGGGGAGGAGGAGTTCCAGCGGATCATGGCCAAGAACCGGAATCCCATCCTCGGGGTAGTGGGATTTCCGGCCATACCTGGAACGGTCTGGCGCCCCCTGGTCGATCCGGTCCCGTTGTCGCCTGTGTCGCTGGTGTGGCGAAAGGGGCTGGTCCATCCGGGAGTCGACGCGCTGCGGCGGGCGGCCGCCGAGATCGGGCGGGCGGAACGCTGGCTTCAGTGGCCGGCCGACGGATGGATTCCGGCCAGTGATCAAGAGGTGATGGACGACCGCAAATGACACATCGGGAACACGGGTCCACCCCGTGCGCTAGCTTCATGGGCCCGAGCGCGGAGAGCTACAAGGGGGCGCTCGGAGCGGGTGGGGGCCCGTTCCGTTGACGTGTGCTCGGGTTCGTCAGCGCGCCCGGAACAGTTCCGTGGGGGGATGTACGCGCGTGAAAAATTGGCGAGAAGAAACCCAACCCGAAGTGCCGCAGGTGGTCCTGGACGCCCGGGATGTGCCGGTGACGGGAGACGACGGGGTGGAGGCGGCCGTACCGGACACCGCAGCCGCAGCCGCAGCCGGCGGCGGCGGAGCTGCCGGGGCCACCGAGGTGTTGCGGGCCGGCTCCTTACGGGACCCGTGGAGCGTGGTCGAGCCGCCGCCCCCGGTGTTCGTGCGCGACCCGGCTCCGGGCCCCGCCCATGATCCGGCCCATGACCCCGTCCACGACCCCGACGAGGTGACCGTCCAGAACGACGTCGGAGTCGTACGGATACACCCGACCGGGCCGACACGGCTGATACCACCGGTACCAGGGGTACGACCCGGCGCGGCCGAGGACGCCGATGCCTCGGACACTTCGGAGACTTCGGACGCCACCCGCGCTTCCGACGGCCTCGTCCCCGTCCCCGTCTTCGTCGACGCGTCGGGGCGTCGCAGCCGCCGGTTCCGCAGGCTCGGGACGGCCCTCGGCCTCGTCTGCGCGGTCTACGCGGTCGTCATCGTCATCACCCTGCTGTCCGGAAGTTCCGACGCGCCCTGGCTGCCGGTGCCCGGGCAGAACCACGACCGGCCGGCCGGCAAGGTCGGCGACTCGCCGCGGCCCGCGCGCACGCCCCGGTCCTCGGACGACGGCGCCTCGGTGGCCGGCCCGGCCGTGAGCGGCGCCACGACCCCGCCGGCCGCCGCCGCATCGCGGGCACCCGGTACCGGCAAGGGGACCGCCCGGCCGAGCCCGTCGGCGTCCGCGCACCCTTCGTCGTCCTCAGGGGTCACGCTCTCCTCGCCGGAACCGGGCTCGCCCTCCGCGTCCGCCGTACCGTCCTCGGCGGCGCCCTCCCCGGACGCCCCGGCCTCGCCCGCCTCGTCGCCCCCGGCCTCGCCCAGCGAGTCGGCCGCGCCGACCGGCGGCCCGGTCGCTCAGGGCGCGGCCCCGCGCACCGCCACCGGCACCGGTACGACCGGCGGCGCCCCTGCCGCCGCCCCCGTCCTGTGACGGCCGCCCGCACCCGGCGCCGGGGGACCGCCGCCAACGCCTCGTCCACGGCCGGCGGACCCCGGCGCCGCCGGCTGCCCATGCGGCTGACGCTGCCCGTCCTCGTCCTCGCCGCCGTGATGGCGATGCTGATGCTGCGCGGCTACGTCCACAGCGAGATCCTGGCCGACCACCGCGTCCGCCCCGAGGCCGCCTCCGACAAGGTCCCGGAGCGGATCCTGGACGGCGGCCCGGTCATCGACACCCGGGGCGGCCGTACGACGTCCCTGCGCATCCCCGACCACCGCCTGGTCCTCACCTTCGACGACGGCCCCGACCCGACCTGGACCCCGAAGGTCCTGGACGTCCTGAAGAAGCACCACGCGCACGCCGTCTTCTTCGTCACCGGCACCATGACCTCCCGCTATCCGCAGCTGGTCCGGCGCATCGTGGCCGAGGGCCACGAGGTCGGCGTGCACACCTTCAGCCACCCCGACCTGTCGTACCAGTCGAAGAAGCGCATCGACTGGGAGCTGTCCCAGACCCAGCTGGCGATCACCGGCGCGGCCGGTATCCGTACCTCACTCTTCCGGCCGCCGTACTCCTCCTTCGCCGACGCGATGGACAACCTCTCCTGGCCGGTGACCGAGTACATCGGCAGCCGCGGCTACATCACCGTCGTCAACGACACCGACAGCGAGGACTGGCGCAAGCCGGGCGTCGACCGGATCATCCGCAACGCCACCCCGCACGGCGGCAAGGGCGCGGTCGTCCTCATGCACGACTCGGGCGGTGACCGCCACCAGACCGTGCAGGCCCTGGACAGGTTCCTTCCCCTCCTGCAGAAGCAGGGATACACCTTCGACAACCTCACCGAGGCCCTGAACGCACCCAGTGCCCATACCCCGGTCACCGGCCCCGACCGCTGGCAGGGCAGGGCGTGGATCTTCCTGGTCCAGGCGGCGGACGGCATCACCGATGTGCTGGTCGTCGGCCTGGCGGTGATCGGCGCGTCGGTGCTGGCCCGGTTCGCCCTGATGCTCTGGCTCTCCGTGCTGCATGCCCGCAGGGTCCGGCGCAAGGGCTTCCGCTGGGGCCGCCGGCCGGTGACCGAACCGGTCTCGGTCCTCGTCCCCGCCTACAACGAGGCCAAGTGCATAGAGAACACGGTCCGTTCACTGACCGCGAGCGAACACCCCGTCGAGATCCTCGTCATCGACGACGGTTCGACGGACGGCACGGCCCGGATCGTGGAGGACCTGCGCCTGCCGGGCGTCCGGGTGATCCGCCAGGAGAACGCGGGCAAGCCCGCCGCCCTCAACCGGGGCCTGCGCAACGCCCGGCACGACATCGTCGTGATGATGGACGGCGACACCGTCTTCGAACCGGCCACCGTACGGGAGCTGGTCCAGCCCTTCGGTGATCCGGCGGTCGGCGCGGTCGCCGGCAACGCCAAGGTGGGCAACCGGGACTCGCTGATCGGCGCCTGGCAGCACATCGAGTACGTGATGGGCTTCAACCTGGACCGCCGGATGTACGACGTGCTGCGCTGCATGCCGACCATCCCCGGCGCGGTCGGCGCCTTCCGCCGTACCGCCCTGGAACAGGTCGGCGGCATGAGCGACGACACCCTCGCCGAGGACACCGACATCACGATGGCGATCCACCGGCGCGGCTGGCGGGTGGTGTACGCGGAGCGAGCCCGGGCCTGGACCGAGGCCCCGGAGACCGTGTCCCAGCTCTGGTCGCAGCGCTACCGCTGGTCGTACGGCACGATGCAGGCGATCTGGAAACACCGCGGCGCCCTGCTGGACCGGGGCCCGTCGGGCCGCTTCGGCCGCGTCGGCCTGCCCCTGGTGTCGCTCTTCATGGTCGTGGCCCCGCTCCTCGCCCCCCTGATCGACGCGTTCCTCCTCTACGGCATCGTCTTCGGCCCGACGCAGAAGACGATCGGCGCCTGGCTGGGAATCCTCGCGGTCCAGGCGGCCTGCGCGGCGTACGCCTTCCATCTGGACCGCGAACGCATGACCCACCTCGTCTCGCTGCCGCTCCAGCAGATCCTCTACCGGCAGCTCATGTACGTCGTCCTCCTCCAGTCCTGGATCACGGCGCTGACGGGCGGCCGCCTGCGCTGGCAGAAGCTGCGCCGCACGGGAGTGGTGGGGGCGGCGCCGGGCGGCACCGGTACGGCCGGGGGGAGGCAGGCGGCATGACACGGGCAGAGACCTCCCCCGCGGACGCGGTCGGCACGGGCAGGGCCGGAACCGGCGGCGGCCGGGACCGCTACCTGGACCTCCTCCGCTCCCTGGCCCTGCTCCGCGTGGTGATCTACCACCTCTTCGGCTGGCCGTGGCTCACCGTCCTCTTCCCCTCCATGGGCGTGATGTTCGCGCTGGCGGGCTCTCTGATGGCCCGCAGCCTGAACAGTCCGGACCGCCCGGCACCGAGCGTGATCCGGGCCCGGCTCCGCCGTCTCCTGCCTCCCCTCTGGCTGTTCGGCGCGGTCCTGCTGACGATGATGTTCACGGCGGGCTGGAATCCACTCAAGGACCCGGACCTGGGCGGTGGTTGGACCAACGCCTCCCAACTCCTCGACTACGTCCTCCCGGTCGGCGCCCCGCCGTACCCCGAACACCTCGGTTCGGCGTCGGGCCTGCTCGACGACACCTGGGCGGAACAGGCGGCGGGCCCGCTCTGGTACCTCCGCGCGTACCTGTGGTTCGTGCTCCTGTCCCCGCTGCTGTTGCGGTCGTTCCGCAGGTGGCCCCTGCCGACGACCCTGGCCCCCCTGGCGCTGACGGCCGTCGTGGGTACGGGGTTGGTGAGGATCCCCGGCGAGACGGGCAACGCGGTGACGGACTTCGCCGTGTACGGCGGCTGCTGGATCCTGGGCTTCGCCCACCACGAGGGCGTCCTGGCACGCGTCCCGCGCTACGCGGCGGTCTCGCTGTCCTGCCTGGTGATGGCGGCGGGCCTGTGGTGGGCGTCGGGCCACCAGGGCCCCGACGGCTGGGACCTCAACGACATCCCACTGGCACAGGCGTGCTGGTCGTTCGGGGCGGTGGTGATCCTGTTGCAGTACGCCCCGTCGTGGCGAGAGCTGCCGGATGGCCTGCGCCGCTGGGACAGATGGATCACCCTCTCCAACAACCGCGCCGTGACCATCTACCTCTGGCACAACATGCTCATCATGGCAACGGTCCCGATCATCGACCAGGCGTACGACCTCCCGTTCATGGCCTCGGACCGCGCCTCGGCCCTGCTGGACTCCACCTACGGCTTCTGGATGTTCGTCGTGGTCTGGCCACTGATCGCGGTGGCGGTGCTGGCGTTCGGGTGGGTGGAGGACGCGGCGGCGGGGAGGAGGGCGCGGCTGTGGCCGGACGGGAGGCGACGGGGGCGGGCGCGCCGACGGGCGTTGTGACAGGCCGCTGCCTCACTGCCACGCCTCGGGATTGAGGGCGGCCCCCACGGATCCGTTCCCCGTGGTGACAACCAGGTCGGGTTGTGCGACGCGGGCCGCGATCCTCTCACGGTCGAAATCACGGAATTCGGAGACGAAATGTCGGGTGACGGCGGGTCGGTCCAGGGGATCGCCGTCGAGGTCCGCGGCCGAGTTCGCGCGGTCGGCGCCTTGGCAGAGAACCGATACGAACAGGGGGAAGTGTTCCGTCTGCAACAGAGGATCCGCGTCATGCACGACGCCCGCGATCCCCACCCCTCCTCCCGTGACCTCGCCGCAGAGGTCGTCCAGGCAGTCGACCAGGGCATCCCAGTTCCGGCCGAAGTAGCCGGGGAAGCGGAGGGTTTCGCGAAGGTGCGGAAGACGCCCTGTTCGGTCACCAGCTCACCGGCGTCGAAGTGATGGACCCGGCCGCCTCTCGCTGCCAGCTCCGACAGTTGTCGTCGGATCCGGGCGGACCCCTCCGGAACCAGGAGAACCCAGGGCTCGGCGGCGCCGTCACCCACCGGCGTTCCCCCGAGCCAGCTGCGTCACGAAGTCTCCGAACTCGGCCGGGTTCCGAAGCCACGTCCAGGCGCGGTCAAGGCCGTCTATCGGCGTGGCCCCCCGGGAACGCCGTGACGGTGGACTGGAGATCCATGGTTCCTTCCGGGGCGTCAGGGGTCGGTTACGGGCCGTCCGGACCGTCGGGCGGCATGCCACTCGATCAGTTGCCTCCCGTGTACGTCTTGAGGAAGGGCGGTCAGGCCCCGAGCGTCCAGTAGGGCGAGTCCGTCGGAGGCGCGGGGCGGACGCGCAGGGCGGACACGTCGAAGCCCTCGTCGTCGTCCTCGTCACCGGTGGGCAGGCGTCCGGACTCGTTCGGGTAGTAGTACAGGCCGTACGACCAGTACTCCGGGAACTCGTGGCACATGAGATCGGGGTACGCAGAGATCTCCGCGTCGTGATACCGCTCGTTGATCCTGGCCACCGCTTCCGCCCGAGAAATACCGAACCGCGAGATCATCTCGTTCGCGATGTCGCGGAAGTACTCGACCATCCCCTCGTCGAGATCCATCAAGAATTCCGTTGTCATGGTGTCGGAGGTCCTACTCGTCGGAAAATGGAGCCGGTGAAGAGCTCGGCGGCCCTGTCACCGAAGATCGCGATCTGGTGCCCGTTCAGGACGGGGGGCTTCCCTTCCCTCAGGAATCCCTTGAGGTTACGCAGCATCGGCCCCTCAACCAGCTCGTAGTTGTGCATGGCGCCACCGTTGCGGTTATGCCGGATGAACTCGGCCACGTCGTCCCCCGGCCCGCTGAAGATCTTGCTCCGCAACCCCTCCAGCTGGGCCTTGGGTACCTTGAAGTGGATGATGGCCGGCACCCCGCCCCTGTCGTTCGCCAGCTTCTTCGCCCAGTCCAGGGCCTGCCGGGGATCGTTCGTGACGTAGAAGCCGCCCTTCCCGAAGTCCATCTTGCGGGCCGAGGCCGTCATGTCGATCCCGTTCGCCATGATGCTGTCCGCGTGCTGGCCGAGCGTCCCATGGTAGAGATCGACGAGACACGGAGCCTTGAGCCCCAGCGGGTCCTTCCACTGGAGCGGGTTCTTCACATAGGCGTGAGGATTCGGGGCCGGGGTCCGGCCCAGCGGGTCAGGGCTGAGGTAACGGGCGGTGCCGGGCTCGTAGTAGCGGTGATGGTTGTAGTGGAGTCCCGTCTCCGCGTCGACGTACTGACCGGGAAAGCGCAGCGGACAGTCGATTCGCTGGGCCGCCGTCGAGACGACGGGGACACCCCAGAGCGTGGACGACTGCGTCCATACGACACCGCCCTCGGTGTCCACCATTTCCGTCGGGGTGCCCAGAAGATCCGTGACGATGGCGTAGAAGCGCTCGTCGATCTCCTCCTGGGACGTTCCAGGGCCGAGCGGCCGGGTCTCACGCACGCGCTGCCCCACCGGCGCCGGGCCCCCGGCCCAGTCCCAGACCGTACTGACGGTCCCGGCGGTCTGCTCGGCGAGATCGTCCTCGTCCCAGTAGAACCGCGTCTCGTCGAGGACGGTCCCGTCGGCGGCGAGCATCTGTTTCGCCACCCGCCTGCCGACGGGGTCGTAGACGTAGTGCCAGCGACGGCCGTCCGGCGTGAGTACGTCCGTGAGCTGGTCCTCGGCGTTCCACGCGTAGTGCCACTCGCGCCTGCCGCCGGAGATGAGCCCGGTGACTCTGCGGACGACTCGGCCCTGATCGTCATGGTGGTAGCGGGTTCGGCCGGCTCGCTCGATGAGGGTGCCCGAGTAGCTGCGATCGCCGGGCCCCGTCTCCTCGTCGCGGACGGCTGCCGACGTGGCGAAGGCGGTGAGGTTGCCGACCGCGTCGTATCGGTACGTCTCCTCCCGGCCGACGCCGGCGTGCACCGCTGTCACCCTTCCGGAGCGGTCGAAGGTGAAGGTCCGCGGACCATGGCGGGAGTCGTGGATCTCGGTGAGTGCGCCGTCGGCACGGTGCTGGAAGACCCGCTGCCGGGTGTCACCGGCTGCGGTTAGTACTCGCTGGGTGGTACGCAGCCCCTCGCCGTCCCAGTCCTGTGTCAAGCGGGCGGCCTCCCCCATCACCCGCTCGATCTCACGCCCCGCTACGTCGTACCGGAAGGTGAGATCGTGTTCCCCGATCCGCTGGACGACCTCTCGCCTCCCGAGCTGGTAGGCCCATCGGGTGACCGCGCCGCTCGGCGTCCTGCGCAGTACCCGGCGGCCCGCGGCGTCGTACTCGGAGCGGACCTCCCGGCCGTTCCACGACTCGGCGAGCAAACGGCCCGCTGCGTCGAGCTCCCGGCGCAACTCGACCTCGGTGTTCCGGGCCCCGACGAGTCTGCCGCGCAGGTCGTACTCGTACGTGGTGGTGGCGCCGTCGGCGTCCATGGCGACGACGTTTCCGAGGACGTCGTGGCACAGACGCGTGATCTGACCCGCTCCGTTGGTCCGTTGGACGAGCCGCCCCGCCGCGTCGTAGCCGTAGGTGAGGGTACGGCCGTTGAAGTCCGTCTCGGCGATCAGCCGGCCGACCCCGTCGTACTCGTAACTCCAGGTCATTCCCGAGCCGTTGGTCACGCTGCGAAGTCTGAGCTCGCTGTCGTACGAGAAGCGCTCGACGCTCCCGTCCTCGTCCTCCCGCAGGGTGCAGAGGTCGAAGTGGGTGTTCTCGTACCTGGTGTGCCTGCCGTTCGAGGAGCGGTACTCCAGGGGGTTGCCCTCGGCGTCGTACGTCCAGTGCTCGGTGCTCCCGTTCGGGAGGTGGCGCCAGGCGAGCTGCCCTTCCAGGGTCCAGCCCACTCGCGTGACCGCGCCGAAGCCGTCGGTGAGTTCGGTGATGCGGCCGAAGGCGTCCCGAGCGAGTCTCTCCGTCGCCCCCAGGACGTCGGTGACGCCGACGACCAGGCCCGCGGCATCGTTGACGAGCGTCTGCTGGCGCTCGCCGAGTGCGTCGACGATGCCGGTGAGGCCGCCCCGTTCGTCGAAGGTGAAGGCCGTCGTGGCGCCCAGGGGGTCGATGACCTCCACCCGGTTGCCCCACTCGTCGTAGACCGACTCCCACACGCTGCCGTCGGGCTGCGTCACCTTGGTGACGTGGCCGAAGTCGTCGTACTCCAACGACACCACGGCGCCGTCCGGGCGCACAGTCCGGGTCAGGTTTCCAGCAGTGTCGTAACCGTGGCGCGTGGTGTGACCGAGCGGATCGGTCTGTGCCACCAGCCGGCCGAGATCGTCCCAGTCGCGGAGGGTGCTGTGCCCCAGCGGGTCGGTCTCGCGCAGGGGACGGTGGTTCTCGTCGAACACGTAGGTGATCGAGTGGCCCAGGGAGTCCGTGGCGATCGTGGTGCGGGTGTCGGTGTCGTAGCTGTAGCGGTAGGCGAGTACGCCGTCGTCACCGCCCGTGCGGACGCAACGGTCTTCGTCGTCGTACGCGTAGCGATACCAGTCGCCTTTTCTGCTCTGCCAGCCCGTGACGCGCAGCCGCTCGTCGTAGCTGTAGCGCTGAGGTACGGAAGAGGAGTCGACGACGTCCGTGAGACAGCCGTCCGCGTCGTATCCGTATCTCAGGAGAGTGGGCTCGCCAGGCGCGCTCAGCAGGGCCAGGGCCGTCACCCGGCCGTCCGCCGTGCTGATCCCGACGCGGTATCCCCCGTGATGGATCAGTTCCGACGGGGAGCCGTCCTCGGCGTGGTGCACGGTGAGTGTGTTGCCGTGGCGGTCCTGCACACCGACCAGGGGGAGTTCATTCGCCGGGCCACCCGGTACGCGGCGGAACCGCAGCGTCGTGTCCGTCTCCGGCTGCCGCAGCGTGAAGTCCGCGTCGGGCAAATTGCCCCGCGTGAGCGGCCAGTGGGGGCCGAGCACCGGACCCGTCGTTTCGCCCGGCTCCGGCATCGCGTAGTACAGGACAGTGCCGTCGGACGCGACGAACTGCATGCCGTCATCGTCGAAGATCAGCCGTTGGTCAAGCGTCGAGGTCCAACTCGGTCCGAACCAGCCGCCGGCCTGAACTCCGGTGCGGTGGCTGCGCTCCACGACGACCGGCAGGACACCGGGCAGGGACAGATCCTCGATCGACATGACCATCTGCCCGGTGGCCATGTCGATGGGGTCGCCGCACGTGAAGAGACTCTTCATCTCCCGGCCCAGGCCCTTCAGCCTGGGCCCCATCCCCTTCAGGGCCAGCGCCATGCCTTTCAGGCCGCCCTTGCCCAAGGTCTTCAATCCCTTGGCGAGTTTGCCGAGGCTGGTGATGCCCTTGCCGCCGGGTATGCAGTCCATGGCGGCGAACGCCACATCCCATAGGGATGCTTGGCCCTTTGAGTATTTGTAGAGCGTGTCCGCGAGGACGACGAGTGCCGCGACCAGCACGATCGCGCCGAGGATGGGCCCGCCGATGATCATCGCGATGATCCCGACGACCGCCACGACCACCTTGCAGACCGTGACGATGGTGTCCCAGTTGTCCTCGAACCAGTGCCCGACGTCCTGCCACCAGTGCCGGTTCGGGATCCCCGCGTCGGAGGCCTCGTCGATCTTCCGCTTCGCCTCGCCCGCCGCGTCGTCCCGCATCTTGCGCGCGTCCTCGGCCATCTTCTTCGCCGCATCGAGGGCGCTCTGCGCGGTGGAGACGTCCGACTGGGCCTTGGTATGGGCCGACTTGGCACTCTGCACGTCCCGGGTGGCGGCCCGGACCTTCCCCTCGTCGGGCTTGTCGGCGTCCGATTTGCTGCCGGTGGGGTCGTCCTTGTACTTGTCGGACTCCTTCGTCGCCCGCGTGACCCAAGAATCGGCCGAGGACAGACGGGACTTGGCGGAGGACAGGTCCGACTGCGCTTCCTTCGCCTTGGCCAGGGCCTTGTCCGCCAGCGCCTGCGCCCGCTCCAGCTTCGGCCAGTAGTCCGCCAGGGCGTCGCCGCACATCTCGTACGACTTCTTCAGCTTCTTCAGGTTCTTCGGAACGTCCTTGAACTGTTCCTTGAACACCTCCGCCGACTTGCCCGCCCACTGCAGGAGGGTGTCCTCACCGGCCATCCCCTTGACCAGACGCAACGCGTCGGAGACGTCGTCGGCGAAGGAATGCAGCTGCGCGGCGAGGGTGCGCACGCGCTGCGGGTCGCCCGGGGTCGGGTCCCTGTCCAGGTCGAGTGGATGCCAGTCCGCCGGCCGATACCCCGCCATGTCCCCGCAACCCCCGTCGCGTACGCCTCAACAACAAACCTGTGCACACGTGAAGCTACAGGTCCGGCCGGTTTGAGGTGAAGGCCGCTCCGTGATCCGGGCTCGGGTGGGCGCCCCGTCTGAACCTGTGGGCTATCCCGCCTTCCGGTGGCCTAACCTGGCCAACAGCCTTTGCGGAGGCCAACTGAGGGTCGCGGAGATGTCACGGGACGGCACCAAAGCCGAGGTGAGGGCGGCGAGTTGCCCGACTATGATCTGCCGTGCGTGTTTCGTTCGACCGGGTCGCAGCAAATCGCTCTGGTGCGTTCCGGATGGACCCCGATAGCGTATTCGCTGCTTCGCAGACCCCAACCGCCCCACCAGGAGCCCACCGTGACCCGCCGTTCCCGCCTGCTCACGACTGCCACCGCCGGTGTGACGGCGGCACTTCTGCTCGCCGGTTGCGGCGGAGGGGGAGGCGGCTCGAAGTCGAATGACAAGATCGCGGGCGCGGATACGGGGGCTTCGGCATCGGCTTCGTCGAGTGCTTCGGCTTCGCCTGATGGCCGCCCGAAGCTCGAAATGCCTTCCGACTTGTCTTACACCTTCGAGTGGCCACAGACCGGTAATGCCGACAAGGACGAAGTGCTTGCGGACAGTGAGCAGTCCATCAAAGCGGTGGATCTTGCGATCGTTCATCAGGACGCTCTCGACAAGGCATATCTCTACTACTACGAGGGCGAAGCTGCTGCGGGTACACAGAAATTCATCCAGAATTATGTGGACCACAAGGCCAGCATCACGGGCGCCTACCGCTTCTACTCTCCTGATGTGGCTGTGTCCAAGGACGGGACGGCTTCGCTGAGTTATTGCGAAGACCAAGGCAAGGCGTTCGTGAAGTACCTCAAGACCAATGAGATCAGGAAGACCAAGGTCACTGCAAAGAGCTACGTCATTTACCACACGTCATTGAAGAAGAACACCAAGGGTGTCTGGGTGGTTGAGAAGATCATTTCTCAGATTGGGAGTGCAGAGTGCCAGCCTTGATGCGTAAGCCGCGTGCATTTCCCCTGCTGGTCACCCTGGGGGTATGCGTGTCGCTTCTGTCCGGTCCGGGCGTGGCGTATGCCGATGACATCCTCGACGGAAATTCTCAGAACTCTGATCCTGGGCCAAAGGGGGACAGTAGCCCGGACGGCACGATATCGGCCAGCGCGTCAGGCGTCGTTTTCGACCTCTCTGACAACGGCTCGGGCGCTTCGGTGGGGGCGATCACTTCCACCACGTCCTGGACACCTCCTGCCTGCTGGTACGCCCCGAAATATACGCCCGCCCAACTCCAGGCGTACTTGGAGCCGATCTGGGAGGCGGGCTCGACAGGCTACGAATGGGATGCCGAGCAACGCGACAGGTATGTGAATGGGAACCCTTACAAGGACTTCAATAAGGACAAGGCTGACAAGGGTTACTGGTGGGACTCGTACGTCGACAAGAGCTTCCCGCCAGGCTGGGACAAGTGTGACAAGCCTATCTTCTGGGTGGACAAGGGTGATGCCCCGCCTGCCGATGTCGAGAACGCAGTAACGCCAAAGATCCTGGCGGAACTCGCGTACAAGGAGATCCGCGTTCCCAGTACAAAGGTGACCCTGGCCCCGGCGGACAAGACGAAGGTCAACCTTCCCACCTGGGCCTGGCTGGACGGTGCCGAGTTCAAGCCGGTCTCCGTCACCGCGTCCGTTCCCGTGCTGGGCATCAGCGCCACGACCACCGCCACGCCGGTCTCTCTCAAGATCGACCCCGGTACCGCGGACGCTGTGACGTATCCGGCGTCGGGCGTCTGCGAGTTCAAGAACGGCAGCATCGGTGAGGCCTACGCCAAGGGGAAGGCCGGTGAGACGCCACCCTGTGGGGTGAAGTACCTGCACTCCTCGGGCACGGGCTCGTACCCGCTGAAGGCCACGATCACCTGGCAGATCAGCTGGACGGGCACGGGAGGAACAGGCGGACCCCTGGATGACGGGACCTTCGGGGCCACCCAGGATGTCATCGTGCAGGAGATCCAGTCCGTCAACCGATGAGAGACACTCGGCGCCGTGCCTGAGCGAACGAACGAATACGGCGAACGGCCGGTTCGTCAGTCACCTGCCTTCGGGCTGATCACACCCGAGGACTGGTACCGCATTCCGCTGCAGCCGCCGGATCGGCGCGAGGCCTCGATCAGTGCCTTGATCCGACGGCAGTTCGCCGGGGTGGACGATCAGCCCGTCCTGCGCCGCAAGGCGGAGGAGCAACTCCGTGGTGCTGCCGAGGCGGGGACCGAGCGAGGCGGACTGGCGCTGTATCTGTCGTTCCTGGAAGCCGGCGGTATCCCACTCTCGGCGTCGCTGCTGGTATCCCTCCTCGACGAGGGGTTCGACAGTCTTGACGCGGTGGCGGCACTGAGCGGCTCCGGCGAGGTCGAACCCGTGACCCTGCCCGCCGCGGGGCGCGCGGCCCGGTTGCTGCGGCGTGAGCGGACCAAGGAGTCACGTCGGCTGGGATCCGAGTTCCAGGACACGATCGTGGAGTACTTCGTACCGGTCCGGGACCGCGACAACGTGCTGATTCTGACGTTCAGTACGCCGCTGGAGCCGATCGCGGACGCCATGGTGGAGTTGTTCGATGCGGTGGCCGCGACCTTGCGCTGGCGGCACGGAGGCGAGGAGATGACGGGGGCACAGGCGTGACCGAGAAACTCAAGGTTTCGACCGACGACCTGCACACAGCAGGGTCAGGCTTGCGATCGGTGGCAACGGAGTTCGAAGGACTCGACAAGCTCATGGATTCCTACGACCGCCGCACGGTCGGGCACAAGCTCCTGCACGAGCGGTTGCAGGATTTCTCTGACGGTTGGGATGACAACCGCAAGAAGATGGTCGAGGAGATCCAGGGGCTCGGGCAACTTGCCCACGAAGCGGGCAAGGCCTACACGGAGTTGGACACAGCTCTCTACAACGCGCTGGTGGGCAAGGGGCAGAAGAAGTGAGCCGCCCGGCGGACCACAGGTGGGAAGTGCTGGGCGAAAGCAGCGATCCCGTGCCAGGTGACGTCCACGAGATGGAAACACTCTCACGCCGGTTCGAGGCCACGGCGAAGACCATCTCCGACACTGTTGCGGCCCTGCGTCGTCTCGGCAATTTGGACAGCTGGGACTCCGACGCGGGACGGGCCTTCGCAGACAAGGCGAACGACACCGCGCAAACGGTGAGCAAGGCGCACGACCGCTACGCCGACGCCGGAGCGGCGCTCAAGGAGTACTACACCGATCTGGAGACCATCCAAGGCGACGCGGACCGCCTCCTCACCCAGGCGGAACAACAGCACGACGATCTGTCCGCGGCCCGCTCCAAGGCTGAGAACCCACCCAAAGGCACAGACAAGGACGGGCAGGGCAAGCTCGACAAGAAAGTGACAGACCTCCAGGACGGACTCGATGACCTCCGGGACAAACTGGCAGCGGTGAAGGGCCGCCATGAGAACGCGGGGAACAAGGCTGCCAAGCGCGTGCACGACACGACGCATGGTGACGGGCTCAACGACTCCTGGTTGGACAACCTACGCGACACCTTGACCTGGGTCGCCAATGCTGCTGGTGCCATCGCCGCAGTCTGTGGGGTGGTGTCTCTTCTCGTCGGCTGGATCCCGGTCATCGGGCAGGCGATCGCCGGCGTCCTGGGAACTGTGGCGTTGGTGATGACCGTGGTCTCTCTTGCCTGTCACCTCCTGCTCGCCATCAACGGTGACGGCTCCTGGAGCGATGTGGCCATGGACGTCCTCGGGCTCGCGACCTTCGGCGTGGGCCGCGTCTTCTCGGCAGGCTCGAAGCTCGCGGCCACGGTCGGACGCAGCCGTGTGTGGACCGCTGCCACACAATACGTCCGTGCCTGGAACCCGACGCTCGGCACTGTGGCCAGACGGGCTCTCGTAATCGAGATGGTCGGCCAGCGCGCCGGCGCCGTCCCCGCCGCTGCACTCCCTGATGTGTCGTTCGCCGCCGCGTTCAAGGGCCTGAAAGGCTCCTTCGCGGATGATTTTGGTGCCGTGCGAAGCAATTGGAGGGACCTCTTCAAGGTTGGCGACAACCTGGCCGCGGCCCGTAACGCGTACAACACGGCAGGGATGCGCGGTCTGGCCAGCATGTACGTGGGACCGGGCATGGTCGACGAACTTGGCCGTATGAGGAACGTGTCGTCCGCGGATCTCGGCTTCATCGGCACGCCCGATGCCTTCAAGAAGGCCTTGTCCTACAACGCGTGGGCCCTCGGGGCCACAGGCATCGGAGCGACTTCCGACACCAACAGCTTCATCGGGCTGTGGGGCGAAGATGCCGACATCGATGTGACCGGACCTGACGCTGTGCTGACCGGAAAGTGAGCCTCGTGGAGACGGCCGGTAACTGGCGTAAGTGCCGGGTCGCATTGACCCCTTCGGAGAACTGGGTGGTTCTCGATCTGGAACGCGAAGACCCGGAAGGATGGTCGCGAGAAGTCTCGGAACAGCACATCGTCGGCGACTCCTCGGCGGAATATCGTCGCGCGTTCGCCGAAGACCTTCTGTGGTACTGGGGCACTGCCACACGCCAACGGGCAGTGTGCGCGGCGCTGCTGGCTCCGCCGAACGGCACGGTCCTGGCCAGCTACACCGTACGGGAGCTGAAGGCCTCTCCGGAGGCGTTGAACATGAACACACTCAGGAACGAAGCGGCTTTTGCGGAAGGCCCGTTTTTCGGGAAGCCCGCGCTCACTGAGGTCGAACTACCGCTGGGTCCGGCACTCCGCGTCCATCGTTTCGAGCCCACCGCACCTGAGACCGACACCAGCGCGATCCTGGAAGGCGTGGCTCACTACGTGCTGCCCCGTGACTACCCCACGCTCCTGGAATGCCGGCTCCTGTGGATGGCTCTGGGGCTGGGTGAGGAACTGGGACGCATCGCCGACGAATTGGCGATTTCAGTCCGTCTGGTGTGAGTCTGATGGGTGACGCGATCCGAAGCGGTCTCCTACGACCCCTCGCAAGCCGAACTTTTCCCACGGGACCATGGCCAGGGGCATCCAGCTGAATCCGATGGCGAAGACGGCCACCAGAGTGGTGACGCCCTGGGGAAGGATCCATCCCACCTGGGACACGACGATCGACCCGACCAGGAGATAGACGCCGAAGACGAGGAGAGCGAGCACCTTCGGCAAGGCTGAGGCCAGGCCGACCGGCGGCTCCTTCTCGCTGCCCCGCACCATGCCAAGAAGGATCGTCGGGAGCACCAGGCCGATGACACCGCCCGCAGCGATACCGCCGACAACCAGAGCGGTGTGTCCGTGGTCAGGCACCACAGCAGAAATCGGTGAGAGGTCCGCCAGCTCGTCCATGAACGCGACACCTGCGAAGGCTCCGAATGTCATCGTGGCCAGGACCACAATCACCCCTGTCCCGAAGAGCATGTTTCCCAGGAGAGAGCGTTGAGGCCGCTGTGCCGTGGAGCCCTCGGTCCTCGAAGCATCGGGCATGAGCTCTCCCATTCCTGAGCGGGGTCCGGTAGAGGATATCGACCGGTCACTCGTCGAACCACGCAACCAGCCGCGCGTTCTCGTCGCCGTGGACCCCCGCCAGGGCCGCCATCATCGTCCACACCGGGGCCCACGGGCCGTCCTCCGGGACCGCGTCTCGGCGGCGGGCTCGTTCGGCTCGGTGGACCGTGGTGCCGGTGGTCCATTCCGTGCCCTCGGGGTGGAGAGCGGGCAGGTCGGCCGGGGAAGTGGTCAGCGTGTTGATGCCGCTCGCTCGGGCGAAGCCTCTGCTCCAGTCGTGGTGGTGGATCAGGCGGACGGCGCCGTCCGGGGTGGGGTGGTAGCGGCTGATGTGGGTGGTGCGGGGGACGCCGGTTCCGTCCAATCGATCGCCCTCGCCTCCGGTCAGCTCAGCCAGGTCTCCGCGAAGCCCAACGCCGACCAGGTGGCGTGTTCCGCACGGACCTCGGGGGACGTGTCTGGCGACAGGCCTCGGTTCGCCGTCACCGGGCGCCACATGGTGTCGAAGTCACGTACTCCGAAGAGGCAGGCCAAGCCGTCGTAGTCCCTCGGCATCCCCAGCATCGACAGGCTGATGGTCGGCGACCACGCCTTCTCGTCGTGGTTCAGGCCTTGCCGCCGGGTGCGGCACTCGATCCAGCCGTGGAGGTCCGTTCCCATGCGGTCATTGGGGCCGTGGCCGTGCCAGGTAGGTGTCGAAGTGGGCCCATGCGGAGGACTCGATCGTGAGGTGGAGGCCCGCCGGGTCCTTCGAGTCACGGATGTGTACGGCTGCGGGGGCGGTGGCCACCTCGACGCAGTTCGAGCTGTCGCCGCTGTACGTGGACTTCCGCCAGTGGAGTATGTGCACGGTCGCTCTCTCAGATGTCCTGGATGAGGCTCTGGATGAAGTCGTGCGACTCGGAGGGGCCGAGCGCGCAGGACTCCGTGTGATCCAGCACGGCACGGTACTTGCTCAACTGTGCCTCCCCGTCGAGGAAACCGCAGCCGCCGTGGTGGGTGTCGAGCTGCCCCGTGATCCCCGCGCGGCACGCGTCGCACGTATGACCGTACGGGCGGCCCTCAGCGGCCATGGCAGGCAGGAAGTCCTCGACACTGTCGAACTGTTGACGTCCGAGATGGTCACCAATTCCTACCGGCACACGAGCGGCCCCGCCTCCCTACGGCGCACCGCCCTCCCCAGCGGCCGGTTGCGGGTCGGGGTCGGGGACAAGTCACCCGCGCATTCCGGCCCCCTTCGGTGCACCGCCCTGGGACAGGGTCGGGCTCACCCCGGCGGACGCCGAAGAGGGGCGCGGGCTGCGTCTCGTGCAGGAGTACGCCGACACCTGGGGCGGCTGGCCGATCGGCGACGGCAGCCCGCTGGACCGCGGTGCCGGGAAGCTGTTGTGGTTCGAGGTGCGGGCCAGGGAACCTGGGGGAAACGCGGCCACCCCGACCATGGGCATGAACTGATGCCGCGCCCCGAGCCGACGCCGGACGCGGTTCGTTTCGCGCTGGCCAGCATCGCTCCGCACCGGCTGGCCGAGATGGAACAGCAGCAGGAACAGGCGCCACCGGCAGCCGCGACGACCCCGGCTTCCGGGCGGCGACGGCGGAGCTGCGCGCTGTCGAGGCCGAGGCTCAGCAGGTGGTGTCCGGGTGGCCTGCGGTGGGAGTAGGTGTCAACCGCGGTTCAAACTCGGCTCAATCCGCTTGGTAGCCGTTCCCTCACGTCATGTGCCATGGAAAACTTCCCAAGTTGCGGAAGTGAAAAGAGTGGCTCGGTCGACGGGGAGCGGATGCGATGAGTGCGCGGCAGACACGGAAGATGTTCCAGTTGATGGCCGGTGGTGAGCCCGTCGAGATCACCAACTCCTGGGGCTCCGTGAAGAAGCTCGCCCGGCTCGCCTTCGTCGCCCAGCAGTTCGGGTACGAGTACGCCGACGCCCGGCACACCGGCTCCCGCAACAACGTGCTGAAGCTCCTCATCGTCCCCGACCACAGCCCGCAGGGCCGGGCCCGGGCCGCGCAGAACTGGGCGCAGTACCCGAACGCCGCCGACGGTGTCTCGCTGCCGCCCCTCGTCCCCGACGCCGTCGAGCTGCTCAGGGCCCGCATCCAGTACGACCTCACCGGCAGGAACGCCGAGAAGCGGATGCTGGTCTCGGCCGGCGCCATCACCCTCGGGCTGATCTTCGCCGCTGTGCGCAACGGCGGGGGTGCGGGCCCCGTCGTCATCTCAGGGGTGGTGTGGGTCATCGTCATGGCGGTCATGGGGCTCGGGTTCTTCGTCACACGCGGGCGCAACGGCAAGTTCGCGCAGCGGCTCCAGGCCGCCGGGTTCGTGCCGGTGACGGAGCAGAGCGGACGGGTGCGGTATCTGCCACCTGGCACGGCCGTTCCCATGCACCAGGGGCCCATGCACCAGGGCCCCGCGCAACAGGCGCCGATGCAGCAGCCCCCGTACCAGCCGCAGGCCCCGTCCCAGCCGCAGCCCCAGTACCAGCCCCCGCAGCAGCCCGGCCCCTACGGCCCCTACGCCCCGTACGACCCGTACGGCGGCCAGAGCGGTCACGGTCCCTACGGCGGTCAACCCCCTGCCGCCCCCACCCCCGGCGGTTACGGTCAGCAGCCGCCCGCGCCCCACACCCCCGGCCCCTACGCCCCGCCCCCGCAGCCCTACGGCCCCTACACCCCACCCCAGCAGCCCACCGGCCCGTACGCCCCCGGCCCCTACTACCAGCAGCCCCCGCAGCCCCCGTCTCCCTCCCGCTGACCCACGCCCGTCCCCCGACCTCTCACCGGGCCTCGCCCCAGGGTGAGAGCAACGTTCCCTTCCGGTCACCCACAGCCACAGCGCGGAAACGACGCCTCCCTACCTTCGTGGCCTAGTCACTCGTAGCAGACCGAGCACGCGGAGCACCGTGGAGGCGTCATGACAGCCCCAGCCCCTACCTCACGTAGTCGCTGGATCCAGGAATGGGATCCGGAGGACGAGACCTTCTGGAAAGAGACCGGGGAGAAGATCGCCCGTCGCAATCTGTTCTTCTCCGTGCTCTCCGAGCACATCGGGTTCTCGATCTGGACCCTGTGGTCCGTGCTGGTGCTCTTCATGGGTCCGGAGTACGGGCTGACCCCGGCCGACAAGTTCCTGCTGACGTCGATGGTGACCCTGGTCGGTGCCGTCGTGCGCGTGCCCTACACCTTCGCCGTCGCGATCTTCGGCGGGCGGAACTGGACGATCATCTCGGCCAGCCTGCTGCTCATCCCGAGCGTCGCCGCGTTCGCCGTCATGAAGCCGGGGACGTCCTTCGACACCTTCCTGTGGATCGGGCTCCTCGCCGGCATCGGCGGGGGCAACTTCGCCTCCTCCATGACCAACATCAATGCCTTCTTCCCGCTGAAGAAGAAGGGGTGGGCGCTCGGGCTCAACGCGGGCGGCGGCAACATCGGTGTGGCGGCGATCCAGCTGGTGGCCCTCGCCGTCATCGGCGCCAACGGCGGGCCGCGGGTGCTGCTGGGGATCTACATCCCGCTCATCGTCGTCGCCGCGGTCCTCGCCGCGTTCTTCATGGACAACATCGAGAACGTCAAGAACGACACCGGTGCTGCCAGGGACGCCGCGAGGGACGCCCACACCTGGATCATGTCCTTCCTCTACGTCGGGACGTTCGGCTCCTTCATCGGCTACAGCTTCGCCTTCGGCCAGGTGCTGACGAACCAGTTCGGCCGTACGCCGCTGCAGGCCACGTACCTCACCTTCATGGGCCCGCTGCTCGGCTCGCTGATCCGGCCCGTGGGTGGCTGGCTCGCTGACAAGTACGGCGGCGCGAAGATCACCCTCTACAACTACATCGCCATGGCCGCCGCCACCGCCGTCCTGGTCGTCGCCAGCATGCAGAAGTCACTGCCGCTGTTCGTCGTCGCCTTCGTGGTGCTGTTCTCGCTCACAGGGATCGGCAATGGCTCCACGTTCAAGATGATCCCCGGCATCTTCCAGACGAAGGCTCTGGCCAAGGGCCTGGAGGGTGAGGAAGCGGCCAAGTACGGGCGTCGCCTCTCCGGTGCTTCCATGGGCCTCATCGGCGCGGTCGGCGCGCTGGGCGGCGTCGGTATCAACCTCGCCTTCCGGCAGTCCTTCCTCTCCTACGGCTCCGGCACCGGCGCGTTCGTCGCCTTCCTCGCCTACTACGGCCTCTGCTTCGCCGTCACCTGGGCCGTATACCTTCGCCGGCCGGCCGCCCAGCAGCGGTCCGCGACCGCCACCGAGGCAAAGGCACAGCTCAGCTACGCCGAGGTGTGACGTAACACTGGTGACATGAACCCGAACCGAGCCTGTCACGCACCGTTGACAGGCTCGTTCGGCATGCGGGTCAGCTAGGAGAGCAGTCATGGACGAGCAACAGCAGCAGCGACCGGACTCCGGTCAGCACGGCCCTCTCGCGGGGTTCACCGTCGGGGTCACGGCCGCGCGCCGCGCCGACGAGCTCGGGGCACTGCTGCAGCGGCGCGGTGCCGCCGTGCTGCACGCCCCCGCCCTGCGCATCGTGCCGCTCGCCGACGACGGCGAGTTGCTCGCCGCCACGAAGGAGATCATCGACCAGGTCCCGGACATCGTGGTGGCGACCACCGCGATCGGGTTCCGCGGGTGGATCGAGGCAGCCGACGGCTGGGGCCTGGGCGAGCAGTTGCTCGGGCGGCTGCGGGACGTGGAGCTGCTGGCCCGGGGGCCCAAGGTGAAGGGGGCCATCCGGGCCGCCGGGCTGACCGAGGAGTGGTCGCCGTCCTCCGAGTCGATGGCCGAGGTGCTCGACCGGCTCCTGGAGGAGGGCGTCGACGGCCGCCGGATCGCCGTACAACTGCACGGGGAGCCGCTGCCGGGGTTCGTGGAGTCGCTGCGGGCGGCGGGCGCCGAGGTGGTGCCGGTGCCGGTGTACCGGTGGATGCCCCCGGAGGACCTGGGACCGGTGGACCGGCTGCTGGACGCCGTGGTCTCCCGCTCGGTCGACGCGATCACCTTCACCAGCGCGCCCGCCGCGGCCTCGCTGATCTCCCGCGCCGAGCACCGCGGGCTGCTCGGCGACCTGCTCGCCGCCCTCGGCCACGACGTCGTCCCCGCCTGCGTCGGACCGGTCACGGCCATTCCGCTCCAGGCCCTCGGGGTCGACACCATCCAGCCGGAACGCTTCCGGCTCGGCCCCCTCGTCCAGCTCCTCTGTCAGGAACTCCCCTCCCGGGCCAGGGCGTTGCCCATCGCCGGGCACCGTGTCGAGATCCGGGGGCACGCGGTCCTCGTCGACGGCGCGCTGAAGCCGGTGCCGCCGGCCGGGATGTCCCTGCTGCGCGCGCTGTCCCGCCGTCCGGGCTGGGTGGTGGCCCGCGCCGAACTCCTCCGGGCCCTGCCGGGCGCCGGCCGCGACGAACACGCGGTGGAGACCGCGATGGCCCGCCTCCGTACGGCCCTGGGCGCCCCGAAGCTGATCCAGACCGTCGTCAAGCGGGGCTACCGGCTGGCGCTGGACCCGGCGGCGGACGCGAAGTACGCGGACGTGTGAGGGGCGGCCAAGGCACCGGGCGGGGAGCCGTGCGACGGTTCCTCCGTGCGGCGCGGTCCTGACGATCGTTCGTCTGTACGATCCCAGCTCCGGACGCTTCCTGCGGGCCGGCCCCGGGTGCGCGGGCCTGAGCGCCGGCATGAGGAACGGAGCGACATGGCACGGGTCGACAGGGTCTTCCTGCTGTGGCACGTACACCACCGGGCCGAGGACGAGAACGGGGAGATCCGGCACTTCACCGGTCCCGAGGACTACTGGTCCGACGAGGAGGCCGGGGACGACGTCAAACGCCTCGGTGTCTACTCGTCCCGCGAACTGGCACAGGAACGCATCACCCAGGCCGAGCAGTTGCCGGGTTTCCGGGACGAGCCCGACTGCTTCCACATCGAAGAGGCGGCCGTTGACGAGCCGGAGTGGACGGCGGGCTATGTGACCGCGTCCTCGCCGGCCTGGTACGGAGTCCGGTGCGTCTTCCGGCACCGCCTGCTGGGCGTGTACGAGGAGCGGGTCACGCTGTGGGCCGCGCGGTCGTTGGACGAGGCGATCGGGCGGGCGGAGGCCGAGGCCCGGGAGTACTGCGACGCGCTCGGCGACGTCGCGTACGTGGACTTCGCCGAGGCGTTCCGGATGGAGGGGACACCGGGTGAGGGGGGCGAGGTGTTCTCCCTCATGCGGGAGAGCGGGCTGCCCGCGGGGGAGTACGTACGGCGGTTCTTCGCCACGGGGGATGAGCGGACCGGCTGACCGTCGTACGACGTTCTGTGGAGCGGCCGGCGGCGGCGGGCCGTAGCGGGCGGCTCGCGGCTCGCCACTCCGGTCCGTTCCTTCCCGGGCGCGCCGGGCCGTCCCGCGAGGCCGCGCACGGGTGGCGGTGCGTGCCCCGGGTCCGCGGGTGTGCGCTCTGCCGGAGTCTCCCGGCCGGACGGCACGCTGGCGCCGACCACGGCACACCGGGGGACGGGGACGGAACATGACACGCTGGCAGCCCTTGCCGGCCACGCTGCCGCGGGAGGCCCGGCACCTGGTCGAGCAACTGCGGGCCCTGAAGGGCCGTACCGGGCTCAGCCTCGCCGGACTGGCCCGGCGTTCCGCGTACAGCAAGTCGTCGTGGCAGCGCTATCTGAGCGGCGACAGACTGCCGCCGAGGAGCGCGGCGCAGGTGCTGTGCCGGCTGGCCGGCGGGGACCAGGCGCGGCTGCTGGCGCTGTGGGAGCTGGCCGAACAGGCGTGGCCGCAGGGCGCGTCGGAGCCGGCGGCGGACGCGGCGGCGGATGCGGCGGCGGACATGGCAGCCGAGCCCACCGGGGCCACCAGGTCCGCCGGGGCCACCGGGGCCGCCGGGGCCACCGGGGCCGCCGAGGCAGCCGCGGCCTCCACAGGACAGCGGCGGTGGCGGATCGCGGCCCTCGCCGCGTCCGCCCTCGCCGCGCTGCTGGCCGCCGGGCTGCTGTGGGCGCTGCCCCGCCGGGCGGACGGCCCGGCGTCCGCCCGCGCCGGCGACGCGGTCAGCCGACCTTGTCGTAGTACGCGTTCTTGAACGTACCGGTGCCCAGGAGCCGCACCCGGTACTTGCCGCCGACCCGCTTGAAGCTGGCCTTCTGGGCGCCGCCGGTGTAGGTGACGGTGCTGGTCTTGCTCGGGCCGGTGAGCCGCGCCTGGGCGAACCGCCAGCTCTGGTCGGTGACGACGCCGTCGTTCTCCGACAGGTTGAAGTTCTGCTGCCACCACTGGGTGGCCGATTCCGTCTCGGGGCCGAACACGCCGTCGATCTGGTCCTTCCCGAAGGCGTGCGAGTCCCCGTCCTCGTCCTCCCACTGGGCGCCGTCCGCCCACAGGACGGTCTGCCACAGGGCCGTGGCGTTGCTCGTGGTGTGGTCGTCGACGCCGAGGTTCTCCTCGTCCTGCCAGTCGTCGGTGACGGCGTCCTTGCCGTCGATGCCGTGGTACGGCGCGGCGGCGGCCGCCGCCGGTGCCAGGGCCAGGCCGCCGGCGCCCAGCAGTACGGCCGTCGCCGTCGCGACGATCCGGGTGCGCATGCTCATGAACGTGTCCTTTCGAAACCGCCGTCCCTCACGGGTCCCCCCTGGGGCGGCTCGCTGTGCGTTCGCAGGACTCAGGGTCGCGGCCCCGGGCGGGGGCGGCGAGGCCTGCCGGGGTTTCCGGACCGAACGGGGACGGCCCGCGTCCCGTGCAGGGGCGTCCCCGCCCGGAGCGGGGTCGCACGGGAACCCCGCGGAACACCGGTACGAGGACTTCCGGCCGCCCGCCGCACCGGGCACTGTGAACAGAACGGTTCTCCTGTCCTAGGCGGTGACAGGCACATGGCACTGGGTACGGCCGCGGCCGCGTACGAGCTGCGCTTCGACGCCGGGCGGATCTGCCTGGATCTGCTCGCGACCACGCATCCCGGCGAACGGCTCGACGGGCTCGGACCGCTGCGGGTCTGGATCACCGGATCCGGGCTCGTCCCGCCGGGCACCCCGCTGGCCCACGCGGACGCCGGCTGGCTGGTCGGCTTCCGTGAACTGCGGGGACATGTGGGGCAGTTGGTACGAGGGTGGCACACGCCGGGGATCCGGCCGTACGACCTCGCGCTCGGCCGCGTCAACGACCTCGCCCGCGCCGCCGCACCCCCGGCGCCACGCGCCGTACCCGGCGAAGACGGACTCCTCGTGCGGGAGCTGGCCGGCCCGCCGGAGTGCGCCGCGCTGCTCGCCGCCGTCGCCCGGGACGCCGTGGAGCTGCTCACCGACCCCGTCGCGCGGGCGGCGATCAGGGAGTGCGAGGGCGACAACTGCCCCCTCGTGTACCTGGACACCTCCCGGGGCCGCCGGCGCCGCTGGTGCTCCAGCGAGGTCTGCGGGAACCGCGAGCGGGTGGCCCGGCACCGGCGCCGTGCCGCGCTCGCCCGCGCGTGACCGCCGTCACACCGCATCTCAACTCCCGCCCCATTCGCGTCTTCTGTCGGACCTTCATCGAAGCTCCGTGAAAGTGATTTCGACAACACTCCGTTTGGTGACGGGTGAGTACGGGCAACCCGGCCGCCTTTGACGTTGTGTCGGAAATGTAAAGATCACGCGGTGGGAATGTGCGGTCATGTCCCGGTCGTCATGTCACCTCGCGGAAAAATGTGAGGTCTTGTTGAACACCTCGCGAGTCACTTCCGTACCGGTGGGGGAGCGACCGACTGGGGGAACCCCCGGACACCGGAGGTGGGCGTGCGCAAGGATGCGGCCGTGGCCAATGAACGTGGATCGAGGGCCCGACATCGCATGTCCCAGCCCTCGGAGCCTGATGAGGAGCTGATGCGTGCTCTGTACCGGGAGCACGCCGGACCTCTCCTTGCGTATGTCCTTCGGCTGGTCGCCGGTGATCGGCAACGCGCCGAGGACGTCGTGCAAGAGACACTCATCCGTGCCTGGAAGAACGCCGGACAGCTCAATCGAGCGACCGGATCGGTACGCCCCTGGCTGGTGACGGTCGCTCGCCGCATCGTCATCGACGGTCACCGCAGCCGGCAGGCCCGGCCGCAGGAGGTCGATCCGTCGCCGCTGGAGGTCATCCCCGCGGAGGACGAGATCGACAAGGCGCTGTGGCTGATGACGCTGTCTGACGCGCTCGACGACCTGACCCCGGCCCACCGGGAGGTGCTCGTCGAGACGTACTTCAAGGGGCGTACCGTCAACGAGGCGGCCGAAACGCTGGGTATACCCAGCGGCACCGTCCGTTCCCGGGTGTTCTATGCCCTCAGGTCGATGAAGCTGGCTCTGGAGGAGCGGGGGGTGACGGCGTGATGAGTGTGTACGGGGGGCACGGCGGATTCGGCACAGGTGGTTCGGGTATGTCTGGTGCCATGCAGGAATCTCCGGTGCCCAATGAGCACGAGACTGTCGGCGCGTATGCGCTCGGGATTCTCGACGACGCCGAGGCAACCGCTTTCGAGGCCCATCTGGCCGGGTGCGAATGGTGCGCCCAGCAGCTCGACGAGCTGGCCGGAATGGAGCCCATGCTCGCGGCCCTGGCGGATCTGCCGGGTTCCGGAAGTACCCCGTCCATCGGCGAGTCGCTGTCCGCCAGGCCCAGCCCGCGGATGGTCGAGAAGCTCGTCGTGGAGGTGTCCGAGAAGCGGAAGGTCCGCAGCCGGCGGAACATCTTCGCGCTGGCGGCCTCCGTCGTGCTGATCGCCGGCGGCTCGGCGGCCGGTGTGGCGCTGGGCGGCGGCTCGGACAGCAACAGCGGCACCGACATGGCCATGGGGCCCGCCCAGGCGGCCTTCCAGACCATGGCCGACAAGAAGACGGCCACGGACCCGACGACCCACGTCACCGCGACCGTCGCCGTCGAGAAGAAGGACTGGGGCACCCACGCGGTCCTCCAGCTCAAGAACGTCACCGGCCCGAAGAAGTGCTCGCTCATCGCCGTCGGCAAGAACGGCGAACGCGAGACGGTGACCTCCTGGTCCGTCCCGACCTGGGGATACGGCATCACCGACGCCAAGACGGAGAAGGCCAAGGAGCCCCTCTACGTGCACGGCGGCGCCGCCTTCACCCCCAACCAGATCGACCACTTCGAGGTCATGACCTTCGACGGCAAGAAGCTCGTCTCGGTCAGCGCGTAGCTTCGGCGGGCCCCCTTCGCGTACGGTTGACGGCTGCCCAGCACGTCAGAAGGGGGCCCGGTGGCCGCTCAGGCTCAGCAATCCGCGGTCGGCTCTCACGGTTCGGAACAGGACTCCGCCGAGGACTCCGTCCGGGACCGTGAGATCAGCGTCGAACAGGAACACCTCGACCGGGTGTACCACCGCCTTGAGGAGAAGATCCACGAGGCGGAGTTCCTGATGAACGACGCGGCCAAGCGCGGTCAGGTAGGCACCCCCGGCGCCCTCGCCGAGCGGGACGCCCAGGTCTTCCGGGCGGGCGTCCACCTGAACCGGCTCAACAACGAGTTCGAGGACTTCCTCTTCGGCCGTATCGACCTGCTCCTCGGGAAGGACGGCAAGAAGGGGCCCGACGGCGCCTACACCGCCGTGGAACCCGCCGAGGGCGCGGTCCGCGCCGACCACACCGCCGACATCGCCGAGACCCTGCACATCGGCCGCATCGGCGTCCTCGACCAGGACTACTCGCCGCTCGTCATCGACTGGCGCGCCCCGGCCGCGGCCCCCTTCTACAGGTCCACTCCGGTGGATCCCGGGCGTGTCGTACGACGCCGGGTGATCCGCTCCAAGGGACGCCGGGTCCTCGGGGTCGAGGACGACCTGATGCGCCCCGAGCTGACCGCGTTCCTGGACGGCGACACGCTGCCCGTCATCGGCGACGGCGCCCTGATGGCCGCCCTCGGCCAGGCCCGCAGCCACACCATGCGGGACATCGTCGCCTCCATCCAGGCCGAACAGGACCTGGTCATCCGCGCCCCCGCCGCCTCCGTGACCTACGTCGAGGGCGGCCCCGGGACCGGCAAGACGGCGGTCGCCCTGCACCGCGCCGCCTACCTGCTCTACCAGGACCGGCGCCGGTACGCGGGCGGCATCCTGATCGTCTCCCCGACCCCGCTGCTTGTCGCGTACACCGAGGGCGTGCTGCCGTCCCTGGGCGAGGAGGGCCAGGTCGCCATCCGCGCCATCGGGTCCCTCGTCGAGGGCGCCGAGGCCACCCTGTACGACACTCCGGCCACCGCCCGCGCCAAGGGTTCCTCCCGGATGCTGAGGGTGCTGCGCAAGGCCGCCCGCGGCGCCCTGGAGCTGAACGACTCACCGACCCGGCTCAGGGTCGTCGCCTTCAACCGCCGCCTTGAGCTGGAGGCCGGGGACCTCGACCGCATCAGGCACAACACGCTGGGCGGCACGGCCCCGGTCAACCTGCTCCGCCCCCGCGCCCGCAAGCTCCTCCTGGACGCCCTCTGGGCCCGCTCCGGAGCGGCCGGCCGGCACACCGACCCGGAGCTCGCCGACGAACTGCGCTCCTCCTTCGACGAGGACATCCTCACCGAGGACTCCTTCATCGGGTTCCTCGACGCCTGGTGGCCCGAGCTGACCCCGCAGGCCGTCCTCACCGCGATGGCCGACGAGAGACGCCTCGGCCGCTGGGCGCGCCGCATCCTCAACCCCGGCGAGGTCCGCCGGGTGGCCCGCTCCCTGAAGCGGGACGGCCACACCGTGCACGACATCGCCATGCTCGACGAGCTCCAGGCCATCCTCGGCACCCCCGCCCGCCCCCGGAAGAAGCGCGAGGCGGACCCGCTGGACCAGCTCACCGGCCTGGAGGAGCTGATGCCCATGCGCGAGGAGTCGCAGCGCGAGCGCGCCGAACGGCTGGCCGCCGAGCGGGTCGAGTACGCCCACGTCATCGTCGACGAGGCCCAGGACCTCACCCCGATGCAGTGGCGGATGGTCGGCCGCCGCGGCCGGCACGCCACCTGGACGGTCGTCGGCGACCCCGCCCAGTCCTCCTGGTCCGACCCGGACGAGGCGGCCGAGGCCCGCGACGAGGCCCTGGGCACCCGCCCGCGCCGCCGCTTCGAGCTCACGGTGAACTACCGCAACCCCGCCGAGATCGCCGAGCTGGCCGCGAAGGTCCTGGCCCTCGCCATGCCCGGCTCCAAGTCCCCCTCGGCCGTCCGCTCCACCGGCGTCGAGCCGCGCTTCAGCGTGGTGGGCGACTCGCTCGAAAAGACCGTACGAGCCGAGGCCGAGCGGTTGCTGGCCCTGGTCGACGGCACGGTGGGCGTGGTCGTCGCCATGGACCGGCGCGCCGAGGCCGCCCGCTGGCTGGCCGGGCTCGGCGACCGGGTCGTGGCCCTCGGCAGCCTGGAGGCCAAGGGCCTGGAGTACGACGCCACGGTCGTCGTCTCGCCCGCGGAGATCGCCGACGAGTCCCCGGCCGGGCTGCGCGTGCTGTACGTGGCCCTCACCCGGGCGACGCAGCAGCTGACGGTGGTCTCGGGGGACCGGGACGTACCGGACGCGGCGGGGGTCCCGGACCTGCTCAGGGACTGACCCGGGGGGCCGGTGACAGGGCCGCGGCCAGGCCCGTTCGGCTGGTTCGGCCGAGGTTTTCCTGTGAAGTCCCCGGACGGGAATGGCCGCGCGGGATCCGTTTGTTAGCCTTGTCGTGACACCGGCTCGATCCAAGCCCCCGGGCCCAACCTTCGTCGCTACGAGCGACCACTTGCCGCGAGGCGAGCATGGCGGGTCGGTGTCATGAACGTCGAAGAGGCCCACGTCACCCTGTGACGTGGGCCTCTTTTCCGTGCGAACAATACGCACGAAACCCGGCCCGGCTAACGCCTACTGGGCGGTAGGTGCGACGATCGGACGGCACTACCCGCGACACGGTGAACAACGAAGGAAGTCGGCCATGGCAACGGCGCCCAGCGTCTCCTACTCGATGACCATCCGGCTGGAGGTGCCCGCGAGCGGAACCGCCGTCTCGCAGCTCACCACCGCCGTGGAGTCCTCCGGGGGCTCGGTCACCGGCCTCGACGTCACCGCGTCCGGCCACGAGAAGCTCCGTATCGACGTCACCATCGCGGCCAGCTCCACCGCACACGCCGACCAGATCGTGCAGCAGCTGCGCGGCATCGAGGGCGTCACCCTCGGCAAGGTCTCGGACCGTACGTTCCTCATGCACCTCGGCGGCAAGATCGAGATGCAGTCCAAGCACCCCATCCGCAACCGTGACGACCTCTCCATGATCTACACCCCGGGCGTGGCCCGCGTGTGCATGGCGATCGCGGAGAACCCCGAGGACGCACGCCGCCTCACCATCAAGCGCAACTCCGTTGCGGTCGTGACGGACGGCTCCGCGGTCCTGGGCCTCGGCAACATCGGCCCGAAGGCCGCCCTCCCCGTCATGGAGGGCAAGGCGGCCCTCTTCAAGCGGTTCGCCGGCATCGACGCCTGGCCGCTCTGCCTCGACACCCAGGACACCGACGCGATCGTCGAGATCGTCAAGGCGATCGCCCCCGGGTTCGCCGGGATCAACCTCGAAGACATCTCCGCCCCCCGCTGCTTCGAGATCGAGGCGCGGCTGCGCGAGGCCCTCGACATCCCCGTCTTCCACGACGACCAGCACGGCACCGCGATCGTCGTCCTCGCCGCCCTGACGAACGCACTTCGCTGCGCCGGCAAGGCAATTGAGAACATCCGGGTCGTCATGTCCGGCGCCGGCGCGGCCGGTACGGCCATCCTCAAGCTGCTGACCGCGGCCGGCGTGAAGAACGCCGTCGTCGCCGACATCCGCGGTGTCGTGCACGCCGCCCGCGAGGACCTGGTGGGCGCCCCCGCCGACTCGCCGCTGCGCTGGATCGCCGACAACACCAACCCCGAGAACCTGACCGGCAGCCTCAAGGAGGCCGTGCGCGGCGCCGACGTCTTCATCGGCGTCTCCGCCCCGAACGTCCTCGACGGCGACGACGTGGCCGCCATGGCCGAGGGCGCGATCGTGTTCGCACTCGCTAACCCGGACCCCGAGGTGGACCCGGCGGTCGCCCGCCAGACGGCCGCCGTGGTGGCCACCGGACGCTCCGACTTCCCGAACCAGATCAACAACGTGCTGGTCTTCCCGGGTGTCTTCCGCGGCCTCCTGGACGCCCAGTCCCGTACGGTGAACACCGACATGATGCTCGCGGCCGCGAAGGCCCTCGCGGACGTGGTCACGGAGGACGAGCTGAACCCGAACTACATCATCCCGAGCGTCTTCAACGACAAGGTCGCGGGCGCGGTGGCGGGCGCGGTACGGGAAGCGGCCAAGGGTGCCTGAAGGTTCCTGGGGGCGCGGGGCTGTGTCGATGTGCGGCTCCGCCGCGTGGGCGCGAGCAGCCCCCACCGGCGGGTGGCCGACACGCGACGCACACGCATGATGCGGGGGTCCGGGGGCAGCAGCCTCCAGGCAAACGTTTGTGAAACTTGCCACGCCATACAACCGGCGCGTCGTGAAACCCCCCCTTCGGCCCACCCGTAGGGTATGGGCGGCACCCGGATTGGCGTTCCCGCCGCAGGTGGGGGCAGGATGCGTCCCGGCCCAACATGCGGCTCCGCCGCGTGGCACGCCTCAATGGCAAGAAGAACACGGGAGTAACAACATGAACCGCAGTGAGCTGGTGGCCGCGCTGGCCGACCGTGCCGAGGTGACTCGCAAGGACGCCGACGCCGTGCTGGCCGCTTTCGCCGATGTCGTCGGCGACATCGTCTCCAAGGGCGACGAGAAGGTCACCATCCCCGGCTTCCTGACCTTCGAGCGCACCCACCGTGCCGCTCGCACCGCGCGCAACCCCCAGACCGGCGAGCCGATCAACATCCCCGCCGGCTACAGCGTGAAGGTCTCCGCGGGCTCGAAGCTGAAGGAATCCGCGAAGGGCAAGTGAGCCGAGGCGCTCCGCTGGAGCGCCGTGGGTGACTGCGGGCCCGTCATGGCCGGCCGCGCCCACGTGTGGCGGTAGCCGCACATACGGCTCAGCCCCGCGCCCCTGCCGGAGCGCTTTGAAACAACGACGATGGGGCGGCCCCTCCACCAGGGGCCGCCCCATCGTCGTACCGTCTGCACCTGCCCGGGGAACGCCCCCCGGGCCCAAGCCGGAGGGTGTTCTCAGCCGAGTGCCTTGCCCGGGAGTTCGACCTTGGCGCCCAGCTCCACGAGCTTCTCCATGCTGTGTCTGCCCGGGGGATGACCCCCGGACCCCCAGCCGGAGGGCGTCGCCCTGGGCCGGGGGAGGGGTGTGGTCAGCCGAGTGCCTTGCCCGGGAGTTCGACCTTGGCGCCCAGCTCCACGAGCTTCTCCATGAAGTTCTCGTAGCCGCGGTTGATGAGGTCGATGCCGTGGACCCGCGACGTGCCCTGGGCCGCGAGGGCGGCGATGAGGTAGGAGAAGCCGCCGCGGAGGTCGGGGATCACGAGGTCGGCGCCCTGGAGCTTCGTCGGCCCGGAGACGACCGCGGAGTGCAGGAAGTTGCGCTGACCGAAGCGGCAGGCCGAGCCGCCCAGGCACTCGCGGTACAGCTGGATGTGGGCACCCATCTGGTTCAGCGCGGAGGTGAAGCCGAGGCGGGACTCGTAGACCGTCTCGTGGACGATCGAGAGGCCCGTGGCCTGGGTCAGGGCGACGACGAGCGGCTGCTGCCAGTCGGTCTGGAAGCCCGGGTGCACGTCCGTCTCCAGTGCGATGGACTTGAGCTGGCCGCCGGGGTGCCAGAAACGGATGCCCTCGTCCTCGATCTCGAAGGCACCGCCCACCTTCCGGTAGGTGTTCAGGAACGTCATCATCGAGCGCTGCTGGGCGCCCCGTACGTAGATGTCACCCTCGGTCGCCAGCGCCGCCGACGCCCAGGACGCGGCCTCCAGACGGTCCGCCAGGGCCCGGTGGGTGTACCCGCCGAGCTTGTCCACGCCGGTGATGCGGATGGTGCGGTCGGTGTCGATCGCGATGATCGCGCCCATCTTCTGCAGCACGCAGATGAGGTCCTCGATCTCCGGCTCCACCGCCGCGTTCGACAACTCCGTGACGCCCTCGGCGAGTACGGCCGTCAGCAGCACCTGCTCGGTCGTGCCGACGGACGGGTACGGCAGCCGGATCTTCGTACCGCGCAGCCCCTTCGGCGCCTCCAGGTACTGCCCGTCCGCCCGCTTCTCGATGGTCGCGCCGAACTGCCGCAGCACGTCGAAGTGGAAGTCGATCGGCCGGCCGCCGATGTCACAGCCGCCCAGACCCGGGATGAAGGCGTGGCCGAGCCGGTGCAGCAGCGGGCCGCAGAAGAGGATCGGGATCCGGCTGGACCCCGCGTGGGCATCGATGTCAGCGACGTTCGCGCTCTCCACGTACGTCGGATCGAGCACCAGCTCACCGGGTTCCTCACCCGGCCGTACCGTCACCCCGTGCAGCTGCAGCAGACCGCGCACCACCCGCACGTCACGGATGTCCGGAACGTTGCGCAGCCGACTGGGTGCACTGCCCAGGAGGGCGGCGACCATGGCCTTGGGTACGAGGTTCTTCGCACCGCGGACACGGATCTCGCCCTCCAGCGGGGTGCCGCCGTGGACAAGCAGGACATCGTCGTTGACGGTCATGAATCTCGCGTTCCATGGAGTTGGGCAGGGCCGGAAAGACAGAGTAATCGCCCATCGGCCCCCTCCCGTAAGCCCAGGGACCACCCAGCCGCGTCATAGCTGTGTCACAACACGAACGGTTCCTCGCCGGACACATGGGGTCACCGCCCGTCACCGTGCGCCGGGGGCGCTTCCTTCCGCCCTGAGCTGCATTCACCCATGGACCCGGATTGGCTCCCCATCCGGCGGGAAGATGCGGGATCATGTCTGGCATGACCGAGGTGTCCTCGCTCACAGGGCGGCTGCTCGTGGCCACGCCCGCCCTGGCGGACCCGAACTTCGACCGTGCGGTGGTGCTCCTTCTCGACCACGACGAGGAGGGTTCCCTCGGTGTCGTCCTCAACCGCCCCACCCCGGTGGACGTCGGCGACATCCTGGAGGGCTGGGCCTCTCTCGCCGGCGAGCCGGGGGTCGTCTTCCAGGGCGGCCCGGTGTCACTGGACTCCGCGCTCGGTGTCGCGGTCATCCCCGGCGGGGGGAACGGCGACCGGGCCCCGCTCGGCTGGCGCCGGGTGCACGGCGCGATAGGCCTGGTCGACCTGGAGGCCCCGCCGGAGCTGCTCGCCTCGGCCCTCGGTTCGCTCCGGATCTTCGCCGGTTACGCCGGCTGGGGCCCCGGCCAGCTGGAGGACGAACTGGTCGAGGGCGCCTGGTACGTCGTCGAGTCCGAACCGGGCGACGTCTCCTCCCCGTCCCCCGAAAGACTCTGGCGCGAGGTCCTGCGCCGCCAGCGCAACGAACTGGCGATGGTGGCCACCTACCCGGACGACCCCTCGCTCAACTGACGGTGCCCCTTCTCGCAACCGTTGTCCGGGCGCTTCAGTACCCTTGGCATTTATGAGCACTCTTGAGCCCGAGCGCGGGACTGGTACGGGGACCCTCGTAGAGCCGACGCCACGGGTGTCCCACGGCGACGGCGACCACGAGCGCTTCGCCCACTACGTTCAGAAGGACAAGATCATGGCGAGCGCCCTCGACGGCACCCCCGTCGTGGCGCTGTGCGGCAAGGTGTGGGTGCCCGGCCGCGACCCGAAGAAGTACCCCGTGTGCCCCATGTGCAAGGAGATCTACGAATCCATGGGCAGCGGCGGCGACGGCGAGGGCAAGGACAAGTAACCCGCTGGTCCCACTGCTCGGCTCTCCGAGGCCCCGAGCGCGCTTTGGCGTGCTTCGGGGCCTTTGTCGTGCTCGTGCGTTGCACGGGGTGCGTCCCCCCGGCCGCAGAGTGGTCAAGACCTCTTGTCGGCTTGCTCAGGTTGTCCGTACTCTCCGTGTTGTTGTGCAGGGCGAAATCGGCGTTGCACATAGTGCAACGCTGCTCTTCGGCGTCCGAGCGTGCTCCCGGAGGGCCACTCCATGAAGCTCCACGTCCCTGCACTCCTCACCGGCTGCTGCGCCGGCAGAGGGAGGAGCTGTGACCGTCGTGAATCTTGTGCGCGGCTTCGCCCGCAGGCCGGGGCGGGTGGCTGCCGAGGGGGCGGCGCTGGGGGGCACCGTGCTGGTCGCCTGTCCGCTGTACTGGACGGTGCTGGGCGCCTTCAAGCCGGCCGGGGAGATCGAGTCGGACCGGCCCGGGCCGTGGACCCTCTCGCCCTCTCCGGGCTCCTTCCGGCGGGTGTTCGGGCAGCAGGAATTCGGCCGTTACTTCGTCAGCGGTCCGGTCGTCGCGGGCAGTGTGGTCATCGTCTCGGCGCTGATCGCCTTTCCCGCCGCGACCGCCGTGATCCGATTCCGGTTCCGCTTCCGGACCTCCTTGTTGATCATGTTGCTGGTGGCCCGGACGGTGCCCGTGGAGGCCCTCCCCGTCCCCTCTTCTTCCAGATGCGGGACTTCGGTCTGCTGAACGCGCTGGACTCGCTGATCCTGCTCCACATCGCCTTCTCGCTGCCCTTCGCGATCTGGATGCTGCGGGGGTGCGTGAAAGGGCTGCCGGAAGCGCTGGAGGAGGCCGCGTACATCGACGGGGCGAGCAGGTCGCGCTTTCTCTGGCAGATCCTTTTCCCGCTCGTCCTGCCGGGCCTGGTCGCCACGAGCGTGTTTTCCTTCATCTCCGCCTGGAACGACTTCCTGTTCGCCAACTCCTTCATCATCAGCGGCACTTCGCGGTCCACGCTGCCGATGGCGCCGCCGGTGTTCCACAAGCCCGACGACCCCGACCGGGGCGGCGTGACAGCGGCCTCCACCGTGATGACGATTCCGGTGCCGGTGTCCTTCGTACTCGTACAGCGACGCCTGGTCTCGGGACTGGGCGGAGCGGTCAAGGACTGACATGACTTCAGTGATGGATCTGATTCCGGCGCCGCGCACTGTCGAGGGGCCGATGCGGTGCGGGGTCCTGATCGACGGGGACACCACGTTGTGGGCCGCTCCGGGCACCGAGGGAACAGAGCGCTGGCTGCGCTCCACGGTCGGCGCGGCCGTCGGGCTGCCGCTGCGACCTGGACCTGAGGACGCCCGCGACGCCGTACGACTGCACCTTGACGATTCCCTGGATCCCGAGGCCTACCGGCTGAGTGTGATCGCCGACCGGGGTGTCGAGATCCGCGGCGGCGGTCCGGCCGGTGTTTTCTGGGGTGCCCAGACCCTGCGCCAGCTGCTCGGCCCCGAAGCATTCCGGCGGGCCCCCGTGCGCCCCGGGATCCGGTACGGCATCCCGCATCAGGTGATCGAGGACGCCCCCCGATTCCGCTGGCGCGGCCTCATGCTCGACGTCGCCCGGCACTTCATGCCGAAGGAAGGCGTCCTGCGCTACCTCGATCTCATGGCGGCGCACAAACTCAACGTCTTCCACTTCCACCTGACGGACGACCAGGGCTGGCGCGTCCGCATCGAGCGCCACCCGCGGCTCACCGAGGCCGGCTCCTGGCGGACGCGCACGAAATTCGGTCATCGGGCCTCCCCGCTGTGGGAGGAGAAGCCGCACGGTGGCTTCTACACCCAGGACGACATCCGGGAGATCGTCGCCTACGCGGCCGAGCGGCATATCACCGTCGTCCCCGAAATCGACGTGCCGGGCCACTCGCAGGCCGCCATCGCCGCGTATCCGGAACTCGGCAACACGGACGTCATCGACACCACCGCCCTCTCGGTCTGGGACTCCTGGGGGATCTCTCCGAACGTACTCGCCCCCACTGACAACACCCTGCGCTTCTACGAGGGGGTGTTCGAGGAAGTGCTCGGTCTCTTCCCGTCGGAGTTCATTCACGTCGGCGGCGACGAATGCCTGAAGGACCAGTGGCGGGTCTCGCCGGCGGCGCAGGCGCGTATCAAGGAACTCGGGCTCGCCGACGAGGACGCGCTGCAGTCCTGGTTCATCGGCCACTTCGCCAAGTGGCTTTCCGCGCGCGGGCGTCGGCTCATCGGCTGGGACGAGATCCTGGAGGGCGGGATCGCCGAGGGCGCGGCCGTCTCGTCATGGCGCGGTTACGGCGGCGGGATCGCGGCCGCGCGGGCCGGGCACGACGTCGTCATGTGCCCCGAGCAGCACGTGTACCTGGACCACCGGCAGGCCGACGGCGCCGACGAGCCGGTGCCGATCGGATACGTCCGCACCCTGGAGGACGTGTACCGGTTCGAGCCCGTTCCCGCGGGGCTCGACGAATCCGAGGCGCGGCGGATCCTGGGCACCCAGGCCAACGTCTGGACCGAGGTGATGGAGGACCACGCGCGCGTGGACTACCAGGCCTTCCCCCGGCTCGCCGCCTTCGCGGAGGTCGCCTGGAGCGCCCTTCCGGCCCCGGGCGAACGGGACTTCGCCGACTTCGAGCGCCGCATGGGCGCGCACTACCGGCGGCTCGACGCCCTCGGGGTCGCCTACCGCCCGCCGTCCGGCCCCCTGCCCTGGCAGCAGCGCCCCGGCGTGCCCGGCCGCCCCCTCGACGGCCCGCCCCCGAACCGCTAGCCCCCGTCTGCGGTCTGTCCCGGGTGTTCTCCCCGCCCCGAACGCGTAATGGAAAAAGGCGCCCAAGGGTCACCGAAGAGTGTCAATCGGTGCGCACCGGCGATGGTGGAAGAAAACGGACCAAGTCGCCGATGAGGTGGGCGAATGCCTCCTAGCGGACCCGTGCGTTCGAGGCTTGCGAAGATGTGCCAGAGTTGCCACGTCCGCCCTGTGAGCACGTACCGTACGGCCACACAGGTGGGACCAGGTGGGGCAGCGGGAAGGGGCAGCCGGTTTTGACCACGCACGCACCGCAGGCGGGGCAGGCCGTCACGCTGCCCACGACGCTGAACGAGGCCGTGGCGGCCCTCACCGACATGCCCGCCGCGGTCCCCGTGGCCGGCGGCACCGACCTGATGGCCGCCGTCAACTCCGGACAGCTCCGGCCCGCCGCCCTGGTCGGCCTCGGCCGGATCAGCGAGATCCGCGGCTGGCAGTACCAGGATGGCAACGCCCTGCTCGGCGCCGGACTCACGCACGCGCGCATGGGCCGCCCCGACTTCGCGGCCCTGATCCCGGCCCTCGCCGCCGCCGCGCGGGCCGCCGGTCCGCCGCACATCCGCAACGCCGGCACGCTGGGCGGCAACATCGCCACGGCCGCGCCCACCGGCGACGCGCTGCCGGTGCTCGCCGCCCTGGAGGCGACGCTGGTCATCGCGGGGCCGGGCGGGTCCCGCCGGGAGATCCCGGTGTCGCACCTGCTGGCCGGGGTGGAGATGCTCCGCGCGGGCGAGCTGATCGGCTTCGTGCGAGTGCCGCTGCTGCACGCCCCGCAGGTCTTCCTGAAGGCGACCGGCCGCACCGGACCGGGTCGCTCGGTGGCCTCCGTGGCGCTCGTCCTCGACCCGGCGCGGCGCGGCGTCAGATGCGCCGTCGGCGCCATAGCGCCGATGCCGCTGCGGCCCCTGGACGCCGAGCAGTGGGTGGCCCGGCTGATCGACTGGGACAACGACCGCGCGCTCGTCCCGGAGGCGCTGAGCGCCTTCGGCGAGTACGTCGCGGCCGCCTGCATCCCCGACCCGGCCCCCGAGCCCGACGGCTCGGTGCCGCCGCTTCCGCCCGCCGTACTGCACCTGCGGCGCACCGTCGCCGCGCTGGCCCGACGAGCACTGGGGAGGGCGCTGTCATGACCGACGACCAGCACGCGGAGGGCGCGCCCGCGAGCGGCGGCGGCCGCTGGGACCCGCTGCCCCAGGGCGACTACGACGACGGCGCGACCGCGTTCGTGAAACTCCCCGAGGGCGGCATCGAGGCCCTGCTGTCCGCCGACAGTCCGCTGGCCGCGCCCGGACACGGCTATGTGCCGCCGCAGATAACGGCCGCGCCCGGCACCGACACCTGGGGCGCGCAGGCCGACGGCAGCCGGTGGCCCGACCCGAACGCGGTCCCCCAGGAGCGGCCCGCCGACGACCGGTTCACGTACAACCCGGCCGCGACGCAGCAGTGGACGTACGAGGAACCGCCGCCGCCCGCGCCCGGTCACGATGTGACCGGCCAGTGGTCGATCCCGGTCGCGAGCGGCGACGCTCCGGACGAATCGGGCGAGTTCACCACATCCTCGCTCATGGAGCAGTGGGGCGGCACGCCGCCGTCGACCCTGCCGGGCGGCGCCGCCGCGCCGTGGGCGCCGGAGGTCCAGGCGTGGGAACACCCCGTGGAGGGCCCTGGATCGCCCGCTGGGCCCCCCGCGGGCCACGGTGACACGCTTGCCCCGGGCTCCGCCTCCCAGGCCGCCGGGGCGCCTTCTATGGCCGATGTGCCGACGGGGGGCGAAGGGGGCGAAGCGACCGATACCGGTGAACTTCGGGCGATCGGTGCGCTGCCCGGCTCCGGTGAGGCCGACACGCCTTACGAGGCGGCCGGCCCGCACCCCGCCCACGATCCGCAGGCGGCTGACGGCGAGTCCGCCCGACAGGGGCCACCCGCACCCGACGACGACAGCGGCACGGGTGACGAGGGCGGGCAGCAACACGCCGAAGGCGAGGCCGAGGCGGTCGACGACCACCCCCTCGCCTCCTACGTCCTGCGCGTCAACGGCGCCGACCGTCCCGTCACCGACGCCTGGATCGGCGAGTCCCTCCTGTACGTCCTGCGCGAGCGACTGGGCCTCGCCGGCGCCAAGGACGGCTGCTCGCAGGGCGAATGCGGCGCCTGCAACGTCCAGGTCGACGGCCGCCTGGTCGCCTCCTGCCTGGTCCCCGCGGTCACCGCGGCCGGCAGCGAGGTCCGCACGGTCGAAGGCCTCGCGACGGACGGCCGGCCCTCCGACGTCCAGCGCGCGCTCGCCCGCTGCGGAGCGGTCCAGTGCGGCTTCTGCGTCCCCGGCATGGCGATGACCCTCCACGACCTGCTGGAAGGCAACCCGGCCCCCTCCGAGCTGGAGACCCGTCAGGCCCTGTGCGGCAACCTCTGCCGCTGCTCCGGCTACCGGGGCGTCCTGGACGCCGTCCAGGAGGTCGTCGCCGAACGCGAGACACACACCGCCGCCGACGCTGAGACGGATGGCGGCGAGGCCCGTATTCCGCATCAGGCGGGACCGGGCGCCGGCAGCGTCCACGCGTCGGCGTTCGACTCCCCGGGCACCTTCGGGGCCGGAATCCGGGTTCCGCACGAGCAGCAGTACGACCAGTCGTACGGTGGCAACCAGTCCTTCGGCGGCGACCAGTCCTTCGGTGGGAATCAGACGTTCGGCGGCAACCAGTCGTTCGACGGCGACCAGTCCTTCGGTGGGAATCAGACGTTCGGCGGCAACCAGTCGTTCGACGACCAGAGCCAGAGCTACGACGACCAGCCCTACGGCCCGGACGGAGGCCAGGCGTGACCAACGAGACCGTCACCACGACCACCGCCGCGGAGACCCCCGTCCCCGCCCCCGAGCCGCTGCCGCACGGCCTCGGCGTGTCGCTGCCGGCCGCCGACGCCGGCGCGAAGACCGAGGGCACCTTCCCGTACGCGGCCGACCTGTGGGCCGAGGGCCTGCTGTGGGCGGCCGTACTGCGCTCCCCGCACCCGCACGCGCGCATCGTGTCGATCGACACCAGCCACGCGCGCGAGATGCCCGGCGTACGGGCCGTCGTCACCCACGAGGACGTCCCCGGCACCCCGCGCCACGGCCGCGGCACCCCGGACCGCCCGGTCTTCGCCTCCGAGGTGGTACGTCACCACGGCGAGCCCATCGCGGCCGTCGCCGCGGACCACCCGGACACGGCGCGGATGGCCGCCGCCGCCGTCATCGTCGAGTACGAGGTGCTCGAACCGGTCATCGACCCGGAGCAGTCCTTCGAGGCCGAGCCGCTGCACCCCGACGGCAACCTGATCCGGCACATCCCGCTTCAGCACGGCGACCCGGACGCGACCGGCGAGATCGTGGTCGAGGGCCAGTACCGCATCGGCCGCGCCGACCCCGCCCCCATCGGCGCCGAGGCCGGACTCGCCGTGCCCCGTCCCGACGGCGGGGTCGAGCTGTACATGGCCTCGACCGACCCGCACACCGACCGCAACACGGCCGCCGCCTGCTACGGCCTGTCGCTCGAACAGGTGAAGATCGTCGTCACCGGTGTGCCCGGCGCGACCGCCGACCGCGAGGACCAGGGCTTCCAGCTGCCGCTCGGCCTGCTCGCCCTGAAGACCGGCTGCCCGGTCAAGCTCACCGCCACCCGCGAGGAGTCCTTCCTCGGCCACGCCCACCGCCACCCCACCCTGCTGCGCTACCGGCACCACGCCGACGCCGAGGGCAAACTGATCAAGGTCGAGGCGCAGGTCCTGCTCGACGCCGGCGCCTACGCCGACACCTCCGCCGAGTCGCTGGCCGCGGCCGTCTCCTTCGCCTGCGGCCCGTACGTCGTGCCCAACGCCTTCATCGAGGGCTGGGCCGTCCGCACCAACAACCCGCCCTCGGGCCATGTGCGCGGCGAGGGCGCCATGCAGGTGTGCGCCGCGTACGAGGCGCAGATGGACAAACTGGCGAAGAAGCTGGGCCTGGACCCCGCCGAGATCCGCCTGCGCAACGCGCTCGCCACCGGCGACGTCCTCCCCATCGGCCAGACCGTGACCTGCCCGGCGCCCGTGGCCGAACTCCTCCAGGCGGTCCAGGACTTCCCGCTCCCCGCGCTGCCCAAGGACACGCCCGAGGACGAGTGGCTGCTGCCCGGCGGCCCCGAAGGCGCGGGCGAGCCGGGCGCGGTGCGCCGGGGCGTCGGCTACGGCCTCGGCATGGTCCACATGCTCGGCGCGGAGGGCGCCGACGAGGTCTCGACGGCCACGGTCAAGGTCCACGACGGCATCGCGACCGTGCTCTGCGCGGCCGTGGAAACCGGTCAGGGCTTCACCACGCTGGCCCGCCAGATCGTCCAGGAGACCCTCGGCATCGACGAGGTGCATGTCGCGCCCGTCGACACCGACCAGCCCCCGGCGGGCGCGGGCTGCCGGGGCCGGCACACCTGGGTCTCGGGCGGCGCGGTGGAACGCGCCGCGAAGATGGTCCGCACCCAGCTCCTGCAACCCCTCGCCCACAAGTTCGGCATGTCGACCGAACTGCTCCAGATCACCGACGGCAAGATCACGTCGTACGACGGCGTCCTGTCGACCACCGTCACCGAGGCGCTGGACGGCAAGGAGCTGTGGGCGACCGCCCAGTGCCGCCCGCATCCGACCGAGCCGCTGAACGCCGAGGGCCAGGGTGACGCCTTCGTCGGCCTCGCCTTCTGCGCGATCCGCGCGGTCGTCGACGTGGACATCGAACTCGGGTCGGTCCGGGTGGTGGAGCTCGCCGTCGCCCAGGACGTCGGCCGGATCCTCAACCCGGCGCAGCTCAACGCGCGTATCGAGGCCGGTGTCACACAGGGCGTGGGCATCGCCCTGACGGAGAACCTGCGCACCCCGCGCGGTCTGATCCGCCACCCCGACCTCACCGGGTACGCCCTGCCGACCGCCCTCGACGCCCCCGACATCCGGATCGTCAAGCTGGTCGAGGAACGGGACGTGGTCGCCCCGTTCGGCGCCAAGTCGGTCAGCGCGGTGCCGGTGGTGACGTCCCCGGCGGCCGTCGCCTCCGCCGTCCGCGCGGCCACCGGCCGCCCGGTCAACCGCCTGCCGATCCGCCCGCAGGCGGCGGTGGTCACGGGCCAGTGAGCCTGTCGGGAGTCGTGGTCATCGCCGGGGTGATGGCGGCGGGCAAGTCGACCGTCGCGCAGGCGCTGGCCGAGCGCCTGCCCCGGGCGGCGCACGTCCGCGGTGACGCCTTCCGCCGCATGATCGTGTCGGGACGGGAGGAGTACACGCCCGGGGCCTCACCGGAGGCCACCGCCCAACTCCACCTCCGGTACCGGCTGTCGGCGGCCACCGCGGACGCGTACGCCGAGGCCGGTTTCACGGCGATCGTCCAGGACGTGCTGCTGGGCCCGGAGCTGACGTCGTACGTCCGACGCATCCGCACCCGCCCGCTGCATGTCGTGGTCCTCGCCCCGAGCCCCGAGACCGTCGCGGAACGGGAGGCCGGACGGTCCAAGACCGGGTACGGGCCCGAGTGGACCGTCGCCGATCTGGACGCGGAACTACGCCGGCACACCGAGCCGTTGGGTCTGTGGCTGGACACCTCGATGCTCACCGTGGAGCAGACGGTGGCAGCGATTCTCGCCGGGACGGAACGGACGAGGGTCGCCTGACGTCTCTTCTGCGGGGCGTTGTCAGTGCCGCGGCGTAGTGTTCTGGGCAGTGGGGGACACCCGTCCAACGGACTCTCCACCGGACTTTCCATCAGACTTCTCATACGACGTGAATTTTTTGAACTCTCTGATCGCGGGGGCGGCGATGAGCACGACCAGCACGACCGGCGGCGGTACGGCGGCGATCACGCTGACCGAGGCCGAACTGGAGCGGTACATCACACACGAGCCGACACGCGTCTGGCTCACCGGCGCCGCCGCACTGCCCGACAGCGGCGGCCTGCTGACGTTCGAGCCGCTGCGCACCATCGGCCTGCGCACCCTGGCGGACGTCACGGACGGCCCGGCCCGGCTCGCGGAGGAGCTCCGGGACCGCCTGGTGATAGGGGAGCTGCTGGCCCCGGCCGGCCTGGACACCGAGTCGATCCTCCTCGACGGCGGCACCGGCGAGATCAGCACGGCCTACCTGATCGACCCCACCGACCCGCGCCCGCTGGCGCCCTCGCTGGAGACGCTGCTGCGCTTCGCCGCGGTCACCGAGGAACTGACGGGCCTGCGCGGCCGTTTCGCCTCCCTCGCCGGGACCTACGGCACCAAGGCGGCGACCGAGGCCTCCCGCAAACTCCTGGAGCTCTTCGAGGAGGGCACGTCCGGCCGCGTCCCGCCGTACTGGAAGGCGACGGCCCTGATCCGCCCCCTCAGCCTGGTCGCGGGCCCCGGCACGGACTCGGGGCTCGCCGTCGACCTGCCGGTGCGCCTGCTGGACCAGGAGTTCGGGCAGGGCCGGGTGGCCCGCTTCGAGGAGGTCGACTTCCCGCCCACGCTGACCCACGAGCCGACCCGCCGTTTCCTGCGCGAGACCGGCCTTCCGGAGGACGCGGTCCTCTTCCACCTCGACCCGGACGCCCCGCTCCCCACCCTCTGGGAGTACTTCAGCGACATCCACCCCGGCGGCTTCCCCCTGGACGACCTCCCGCCCCACGCCGACCGGCTCATACGCCTCGGCCACCTGATCGAGGACAACAGCCTCGTGGTGGACGGCACCACGGGCGCGATCCTCAACTTCTCCGAGCCCGAGGCGACCCTCTACCCCCTCAACACGGACATCTCCACGCTCGCCTACACCCTCTGGCTCCTGCACCACGAGCGCACCATCGACGAGCACCTGAACCACGAACTCACCACCGAGGCCTACGACCAGCTCGCCGCGACCATGCTCCACACCCTGGCGGCCATCGACCCCACCCCCGTCACGACGGACGCCGACTGGCACTACTGGACGGAGCTTTTCCAGGACGAGGCGGGCGGGGTGCTGTAGCGGGGACGGACTCCGCAAGGGTGGGCGCGCCACCCTTGCGGGCGGTGAACGCTAGTCCTCACAGGCGCTTTCGTCGAAATTGGTGTTGTAGGCGCTGTCGTACGCCGAGTTGTACGAGCTCTTGTACTGGCTGAATTGCGAGTTGCTGTAACTGCCCTTCTTCGCCGAGGGGTTGTAGCTCGCCTTGTAGTCGCAGTTCTCGCCGTCCTTCTTGCCGGCCTTGTTCCCGTCCGTGGAGCCCTGTTTAGCGGGGCTCTTGGCATTGGGGACCTGCGGGGCGGACACTGCCGACGTCTGTGTGGTGTCGGCCACCGCCTGCGTCATCAGCGCCGGCGAGAACGCCAGTGCTGCGGCGACGGGGCTCACCACGACCGCGACGACTCGCTTCGCGCGCATGGCTGTCCTCTTTCTTCGAGATGGAAAGCGCACATGGTGCCTCGACCTGGTATCAGGACACGTTCCTGCGGAGGCGGTCGCGGTCCAGACGGCGGTATCCACACGCGATGCGCCTGCACCATGAGGGCCCGGGGACTCCGACTTGTGACGACCGATTTCCTGCGTGCGGGCTGTCCCAGCACTTGTGGCGTCGCTCATTCGACGGTAGCGAGCACCATGCAATGTGTCCACTTGGGCCCTGACGTCGGCATTTGACGCCTCAACTGCCTTTGGAGGCAGGGCGCCGACCTTTTTGGTCCGCCTGGTCACCCAGATAGAGGCCGTGGCGGGAATCGAACCCACGTAACTCGCTTTGCAGGTTTGTCGGTGCTGGTCAGGGCGTGATTCGAGGTTGTTCAGAGGCGTTCAATCCCGTGCGGCGGCACCGCTGGCGAGGCTGAGCGAACGGTCCTGAACGGCCGCGCACGGCTACGAACGAGACGGAAACTGAGACGGAGCTAGGACGGCTGACCTGGACGACGCCTCCAAGGAAGAGCGGTCAAGGGAGCTACGCGCTGCACTGCCTCCACGTGTCGGTGTGCCTGGGGCACAAGCGGTAGTAGCTGTCATCAAGATTGCGGCTGTGCGGTGCTCGGCCGTATTGGGGCCGCCATCCACGCCAGTGACGTGTATTGCAGCGATTGCACAGTGGTGCGCGTACAAAGCCGTGAGTGTGGCAGTGGTCCCACACGGTCGCGCGTGCGGTCATGCAGCTCGCGCACATGAACTGCGCGGCCGTCGGCCAGTTCTGCCGGCCGATGCGATCGACGCAGTAGCGTTCACCCGCCAGTTCGCCGGCATAGACCACGGCGTTCGCGTCGCTGCCTCTCGGTCCGTAGACGACGCCTGTACGGATGCACTCGCCAAGGTCGGCCACCACCGCGTCACCGACCCGCTCAAACCATCCTGCGGCGTCCTGTCCATGGTGCGCGCCTAAAGGCTGTCCCGTAACTGCTGGTTACGGACCTGGTCAGGGTGTGGAAACTGCGTAGCTGCTGAGTCCGCGGCGCCGGTATCGTCCAGTCTCCCGACCCGCCGTACCGGCGGTCTACGTTCAGAGAGCGATGCAGATGACCAGCCAGCAAGCAACGACGACCCTGTGGCGCCCCACCGGCCCCAAGGAGCTGGATCTGGTTCGGGAGCTGAACTGGCGTGCCTGGCCGCCCCGGCTGCCCGAGCAGCCGATCTTCTACCCGGTCCTCAACGAGGACTACGCGGTCAGGATCGCGCGGGACTGGAACGTGAAGCACGATGGCGCCGGGTTCGTCACTCGTTTTGAGGTCGAGTCGGAGTTCTTGAGCCGGTATCCCATCCAGCAGGCCGGCGGGCAGACGATCCTCGAGCTCTGGGTTCCGGCCGAGGAGCTGGACGACTTCAACGCCCACATTGTCGGCGAGATCCAGGTAGTCCACGAGTTCCGCTGAGGCGAGGGACCTTGCTCAGGGGCAGGCCGGCTCGATGCGATGATCTTGCCGTGTCTGGTGTGATCACGGCGTCAGAGCCGTCTTGGATAGCCCCGTTCACCGGACTGAGCCCACAGCAGTTCGGCAAGTTGGTCACCGCGCTACGGCGCGAAGGTGTGGCCCCGGCCTGCAAGGGCAGGCCGTGGAGCCTACCGCTGCAGGACCGGGTTCTGCTGGTCACCGTGTACTGGCGGACGAACCTGACGCTGCGGCAGCTCGCCCCCCTCTTCGGGGTGTCCAAGTCTGCTGCCGCCCGGATCATCGATCATCTCGGGCCATTACTCGCCCTTCGACAGCGCCAGCGGTTCCGCAAGGAGACAGTGCTGATAGTGGACGGCACCCTGATCCCCACCCGCGATCACACGATCGCCGAGCAGTCGAAGAACTATCGGTACTCCACCAACCACCAGGTCGTCATCGACGCTGACACCCGTCTCGTCGTCGCCGTGGGCAAGCCAGTACCCGGCAACCGCAACGACTGCAAGGCGTGGGACCTGTCCGGCGCTGCGGCCGTGGTCGGCCGCACCACGGTGATAGCCGACGGTGGCTACCGAGGCACCGGCCTGGTCATCCCGCACCGACGCGAACCAGGTCAGGGCGACCTTCCGGCCTGGAAAGAAGACCACAACGCCTCCCACCGCAAGGTCCGCGCGCGGGTCGAGCACACCTTCGCCCGCATGAAGACCTGGAAGATCTTGCGCGACTGCCGCCTCAAGGACGCCGGCGTCCACCACGCCATGCTCGGGATCGCTCGCCTGCACAACCTCACTCTCGCTGGGTGACCGGCAGGAAACAGCCAGGACAGCCAGTACGACAGAGACCCAGGAAGCAGGTTGGCTACGACTCCTCTCTCAGTCGCGCCCAGGTATGAGTGTCCAGGCTGTCATGGGGGCCCATGCGGGAGAGTTCGGCGCCGTCGCGTCCCAGGGCCACGATGACGGGACGGGCTCCACGGCTGCTCTGGGGCGACGTCCATACAGCAACGAGACGGCGCTGCTCGGGAATCTCGATCCGGCGGGCACCGATGAGGACCTGCCCCACGTCCTGCCCGAGGCGTACTTTGACGCAACTGATCCATGGGGCCGCGACGAGGGAGCGCGGAGGGTCAAGGCTGCGGGTGAGGCTGAGCACGCCCCCGCCATTGCGCACGTCGAGCACATCAACGTCGACAGGATCGTCTCCGGAGCCGCTGCCGCCCTCGACGTACCGCCACTGCTTGCCGAACCACTCCAGGAGCGCAATGTGCTCACGCATCCGCGATGACTTCGGACGCCACAGGATCCAGATCGCCCCGACACCGGCAGTGTCGTCGACATCGGCCGACAGCACGGTCAGCACGCGCCGCGGCACCCACCACGGTTGCGGCTCCTCTCCCGCCAGCGCCCGCTTCACCACACCCCGCAGAAAAGTCTCCCACCGCGGTCCCGCACACACGGCCTCTCCCCATGCCTGCATGCGCCTGCGATACCCGGCGCGCGAGGGCATCAAGCACGATGCTGAGGAGGCAACACCTCTCTGCCTCCAACCAAAAGATCATTACGGGACAGCCCTACCTGGCCTTTCTCGGACTTGCCGCAGCCATCTGCTGCTACAAGCGACTCGTTCGCCTCACCACGTAGGACACGGTCTTATGCGGACCACCTGGCGGCCACCAAGCTGCACGCTCCCGGCGGACAGCGCGAGGGGCGGCCGTCCCGAGCGGCTTCTCGGTACGCCCGCCCCACAACCCAGGGACTGCCCGCCAGCACCACCACAGTGCCCGGCCGTTGACGCTACGGCGTGACCCAAGCCGTCAGCAGTGATAAGTCATTGAGGCTCGGGCAATGCTCGGGAAGATGAACGACGGGAAGAAGAGCTGGTTTTCGCTATCCCACGTGATCACGGCGAAGGGAGGCGAAAGGCTCGGAGAGGAGATGCGCCCGAAACGCCAGAGCGACACTCCATGGTCATCGAAGAGCTCGAACGTTGCGAGCCATGAGTCATCTCCAGCCGTCGACATGACATCCCTCGTGAACCACGTCGCGTGTCCATCGGGAAACACGAGGAGGACGCCAGCAGCCAGCTTGCAGTGTCCGGCGAAGAATGGGCCGTTGAAGTCGAATTCGATCGGCGACCCGTGGCGATCTCCGAGATCTCGAATAGTCTCACTGAGTTCAATACCGTCCGCTGGGGCTGTGATCGGCTTGGTTTGTTCTTCCTGATGAGTGGCCATGGTCACCCTCCCAATGCATTGGGGTTGTGGTAGGCCGAGCTCAACGCTGGAATGGCTCCTCGCGTCGAGCCGCCACCTCCTATTGTCCTCTCCGTCCCCCCATATCGCATCTCGAGTCATTTCGCCGCTTAGGCCATCGCGTCGGCCGTTTCGGGCTGTCAATGCTGGCCGACGAGCACCCGAAGGGGGCGGCCGGCACTTGCAGTTTAAGACCGTGTCCTACGTGGTGAGGCGAACGAGTCGCTTGTAGCAGCAGATGGCTGCGGCAAGTCCGAGAAAGGCCAGGTAGTTGCGGGGATTTCGCTCGTAGCGGGGGCTGAGTCGGCGGTAGCCGGACAGCCACGACATGGTGCGCTCGATCACCCACCTGCGACGGCCCAACCGTTCGCTGGACTCGATACCCCTGCGCGCGATCCGGACCCCGATGCGTTTGCCACGTAACCATTTCCGCAGGTCGGCACGGTCGTAGGCTTTGTCTGCGTGCAGGCGCTGAGGCTTGAAGTACCGGCCCCGATGAGGGTCGTGTCTCGTTTGGTGACCCTCGAGCATCGGCTTCAGCCCTTCACTGTCGTGCGTGTTGCCGCCCGAGACACCGACGAGAAGGGGCAGTCCGTTCGCGTCCGACAGGACGTGCATCTTGGAACCCGGCTTGCCGCGGTCCACGGGGCTCGGACCTGTGTGTTCGCCCCTTTTTTAGCCCTGACGTGGGCGGTGTCGAGGACGACGCGGGTGACATCGATGAGGCCGACGTCGTCAAGTTGGTGCAGCACCGCCTCATGCAGGCGGCCCCAGACACCGGCTCTCGACCAGATCAGAAACCGCCGGTGGGCCGTCGACTTCGATATGCGATCTCCCACAAGCCGTCCGGAACAATCCAACTCCATGGACGCCGCCCCATGAACAGGCCAACGACGCCTCACCACGTAGGACACGGTCTTAGTCGTCGTATCGCCCTGGTGGCGTGTGCAGCTCTTGCAGATGACGTGATCCGTCTTGGATGTGAAGACGAACTCTTGCTCGGCCCTACAGCAGAGACACTCAGCAAAGAGAGGCCGGTGGAGCGGGTGGTTGTGCACGGGTCCTCCGTCACGGAGACGTTAGATCCTTTCGAGTCTGCCACCCGCCACTGACAACGCCGTGCGCTCGTGAGATCCACGTCGCTGACGGCCGCTGTGGCTCACTGTGTACCAGAGTGTGATCCCAGGGTGAGAAGTGAGACGGGAACTGAGACTGACGACCGCAAGGGCGGCACCCCACTTGGGGTGCCGCCCTTCACATTTCCTGGTCGGATGAGTAGAGGCCGTGGCGGGAATCGAACCCACGTAACTCGCTTTGCAGGCGAGTCCCTGAACCACTCGGGCACACGGCCGGGAACAACTTCTTCCTTCACGGTGGACGACCGTGTCGGTGATCTGAAGGTACGGGGGCGTGGGGGAGGGGCTCAAGAGGACGGGCGGGGCTGCAATGGGACTGCCATACGGCGTTCATGAACCGGGGGTGTACGACCAAGGTCGGAGACGGAGTGGGGCTTGCGACAGGGGTCAGAGTGGGGATTGGGGCTTACCGTGGTCAGCATGACCGCCCTTGAGCCGAGCGACGCCGTTGTCGCAGCTGAGACGCCCGACCGAGCCGATGAGGGCGGTGTGCTGGGGCGGCCGTACCGGGCGCTGAGTGTCGGGATCGTCTCCGTCGTGCTGCTCATCGCCTTCGAGGCGACCGCGGTCGGCACGGCGATGCCGGTGGCCGCCCGGGAGCTGGACGGCGTGTCGCTGTACGCGTTCGCGTTCTCCGGGTACTTCACGACCAGCCTGTTCGGGATGGTGCTGGCCGGGCAGTGGTCGGACCGCAAGGGGCCGCTCGGGGCGCTGACGACGGGGATCGGTGCCTTCGCCGCCGGACTGGTGGTGGCCGGGACCGCGCAGAGCATGTGGGTGTTCATCGCGGGGCGGGCCGTGCAGGGGCTCGGCGGCGGGCTGGTCATCGTCGCGCTGTACGTCGTCGTGGGGCGGGCCTACCCGGAGCGGTTGCGGCCCGCGATCATGGCCGCGTTCGCCGCGGGCTGGGTGGTGCCGTCCATCGTCGGGCCGCTGGCCGCGGGCTCGGTGACCGAGCAGCTGGGGTGGCGATGGGTGTTCCTCGGCATTCCGGTGCTCGTGGTCTTCCCGGTGGCGCTCGCCCTGCCTCAGATACGGCGCCGGGCCGGCGGGCCGGTGACGGAAGGGGGCCACGGGGCCTTCGACCGGCGGCGGATCAGGCTCGCCTTCGGTATCTCGCTCGGTGCGGGGCTGCTGCAGTACGCGGCTCAGGACCTGCGCTGGGTGTCGGTGGTACCCGGACTGCTCGGCGGTGCGCTGCTGGTGCCCGCCGTGCTCGGGCTGCTGCCCCCGGGTACGTGCCGGGCGGCACGCGGGCTGCCCTCCGTCGTGCTGCTGCGCGGGGTCGCGGCCGGTGCCTTCATCTCCGCCGAGTCCTTCGTGCCGTTGATGCTCGTGACTCAACGGGGGCTGTCTCCCACCCTCGCCGGGTTCTCGCTGGCGGCGGGCGGGGTCACCTGGGCGGTGGGCTCGTGGGTGCAGGCGCGGCCGCGGATGGAGCCGTACCGGGAGCGGTTGATGACCCTCGGCATGGTGCTGGTGGCGGCGGCGATCGCCACGGCGCCGACGGTGCTCTTCTCCGGCGTGCCGGTGTGGACCGTCGCCGTCGCCTGGAGCTTCGGCAGCTTCGGGATGGGCCTGGTGATCGCCTCGGCCAGCGTGCTGATGCTCCGGCTCTCCGCCCCGGAGGAGGCCGGCGCCAACTCCGCCGCCCTGCAGATCTCCGACGCCCTCTCGAACGTCGTCCTGCTCGCCGCGACCGGCGCGGCCTTCGCCTCCCTCGGCGGCGGCAGCATGACGGGGGCGTCCGGCTCCGCCTCCCATCCGGCCGCCTTCGCCGCCGTGTTCCTGCCGATGGCGGTGACGGCCCTCGCCGGGGCCTGGGTGACGAGACGGCTGCGGGACCGGGCCTCGTAAACCGGTCGTCGCCCGGTGGCCGCGCGCCCTACGCTCCGCGTATGCCCGAGCTGACCCTCTTTCCCGACCCGGCGACCCGCCAGGCCCTCGACGACCTCGCCGACGCGCAGGCGAGGCAGCCCGAGGAGGTGGCGCTGGACGCCCTGCACAGGTATCTGCGGGAGGAGGCGGCGGGAGTCAGGACCGTCGCAGAGCGGCTCGCCCTGGCACACGCCGAACTGCTGCGGAGGCTGGGCGAATGAGCCCGGACGGGACCCGCTTCCTCACCGTCGCCGAGGTCACCGCCATCGCCGAGGTCGCGTTCGGCGGACGCGCGCCTGAGACCCGGGAACCGGGGCTGCTCGCGTCGGCCGTGCACCGGCCGCGCGCCAGGATGTTCGGTACGGCGGCCTACCCGGACCGGTACCGGCAGGCCGCCGCGCTGCTGCACGCACTCGCCACCAACCACCCCCTGGTCGACGGCAACAAGCGCACCGCCTGGCTGGCCACGGCCACCTTTCTCGCCGTCAACGGCGTCGATCCGACCGACGTGGCCCAGGACACGGCGTACGACCTGGTCGTCGATGTGGCCTCCGGCGCGGAGAGCGACATCGGTGCCATCGCGCGGCGGCTTCGTGATCTGTGACGTGGGTCCCACCCGGGGACGAGGCGGCCTTGTCCGCGCGTTGACCGCCGCGGCGCGCCGGTAGGGTGGCCCGGTTGTCATACCCAGCCGCCCGACCCCCGTACGCCTCGCGACCCCCTTACTACGGAGACCGTGACTACCACCGCCGCTTCCCCGTCCTCCTCCAACTCCCATCACCTTTCGCCGGCCTTCCCGGGCCGGGCGCCCTGGGGTACCGCCAGCAAGCTGCGTGCCTGGCAACAGGGGGCCATGGAGAAGTACGTCCAGGAGCAGCCGCGTGACTTCCTGGCCGTGGCCACGCCCGGCGCCGGGAAGACGACGTTCGCGTTGACGCTCGCCTCCTGGCTGCTGCACCACCATGTGGTGCAGCAGGTCACCGTCGTCGCCCCCACCGAGCACCTGAAGAAGCAGTGGGCGGAGGCCGCGGCGCGGATAGGGATCAAGCTCGATCCCGAGTACAGCGCCGGACCGCTCAGCCGGGAGTACGACGGGGTCGCCGTGACGTACGCCGGTGTCGGGGTGCGGCCCATGCTGCACCGCAACCGCTCCGAGCAGCGCAAGACCCTCGTCATCCTGGACGAGATCCACCACGCCGGCGACTCCAAGTCCTGGGGCGAGGCCTGCCTGGAGGCGTTCGAGCCGGCGACCCGGCGGCTGGCCCTGACCGGTACGCCCTTCCGGTCCGACACCAACCCCATCCCCTTCGTGACGTACGAGGAGGGGCAGGACGGGATCCGGCGCTCGGCCGCCGACTACACGTACGGATACGGCAACGCGCTCGCCGACCATGTCGTGCGGCCCGTCATCTTCCTCTCCTACAGCGGCAACATGCGCTGGCGGACGAAGGCCGGTGACGAGATCGCCGCCCGGCTCGGCGAGCCGATGACCAAGGACGCCGTCAGCCAGGCCTGGCGTACGGCGCTCGATCCGCGCGGTGAGTGGATGCCGGCCGTGCTGCGCGCCGCCGACCAGCGGCTGACCGAGGTGCGCAAGGGCATCCCGGACGCGGGCGCCCTCGTCATCGCCTCCGACCAGGACTCCGCCCGCGCCTACGCCAAGCTGATCCGCGAGATCACGGGGTCCAAGGCGACCCTGGTCCTCTCCGACGACACCGGCGCGTCCAAGCGGATCGACGACTTCAGCGCGAGTGACGACCGGTGGATGGTCGCGGTGCGCATGGTGTCCGAGGGCGTCGACGTCCCCCGGCTGGCCGTCGGCGTCTACGCCACCACCATCTCCACACCCCTCTTCTTCGCCCAGGCCGTCGGCCGGTTCGTGCGCTCCCGGCGCCGCGGCGAGACCGCGTCCGTGTTCCTGCCGACCGTCCCCGATCTGCTGACCTTCGCCAACGAGATGGAGGTCGAGCGCGACCACGCCCTCGACAAGCCCAAGAAGGACGGCGAGGAGGACCCGTACGCCGAGTCCGAGAAGGAGATGGAGGAGGCGAACAAGGAGCAGGACGAGGACACCGGAGAGCAGGAGCAGTTCGCCTTCGAGGCGCTGGAGTCCGAGGCCGTCTTCGACCGGGTGCTCTACGACGGCGCCGAGTTCGGCATGCAGGCCCACCCGGGGAGCGAGGAGGAGCAGGACTACCTCGGCATTCCGGGGCTCCTCGAACCCGACCAGGTGCAGCTGCTGTTGCAGAAGCGGCAGGCCCGGCAGATAGCGCACAGCCGCAAGAAACCGGACACCGAGGCCGACCTGCTTGAACTGCCCGCGGAACGGCGGCCCGTCGTCTCCCACAAGGAGATGATGGAGCTGCGCAAGCAGCTGAACACGATGGTCAGCGCGTATGTCCACCAGAGCGGGAAGCCGCACGGGGTGATCCACACCGAGCTGCGCAGGGTGTGCGGGGGGCCGCCGAGCGCGGAGGCCACGGCGGGGCAGCTGCGGCAGCGGATCGCCAAGGTGCAGGAGTGGGCCACCCGGATGCGGTAGTCGGTCGGAAGCGCTGTGTACATACCGGTGTAATCCGCAGTAGTCCATACCGATGCCTGACCGGATTCTGGACGGAGACTTCCGCTCAGCGAACCCCCTTCGCTACTGTCCGGCTACGCACACGCCCCGTGGCAGCGCCGCCGCGGAGCGCAGCCGTGAAGCGACTGGGCCCGGAGCCGCCGGGCCGTCCTGCCGATCGGCGGCCTCTGAAGCGCGTCGCTGACGGGACTCGGCGACGCATCCGCCGCGACGGAGGCTGCCGACCTCACCACCTAAGGAGTGGGCGTCGTGACCGCGGAGACCTCTCAGACGCTCGACCGGGGACTGCGCGTCCTCAAACTGCTGGCCGACACGGACCACGGGCTGACCGTCACCGAGCTATCCAACAAACTGGGCGTCAACCGGACCGTGGTGTACCGGTTGCTGGCCACGCTAGAGCAGCATGCGCTGGTACGGCGTGACCTGGGCGGGCGAGCCCGGGTCGGGCTGGGGGTGCTGCGCCTTGGCCGGCAGGTCCATCCCCTCGTACGGGAAGCGGCCCTGCCGGCGCTTCGTTCGCTCGCCGAGGACATCGGGGCGACGGCGCATCTGACGCTGGTCGACGGAACCGAGGCGCTCGCCGTCGCGGTCGTCGAGCCGACCTGGACCGACTACCACGTGGCCTACCGGGCCGGGTTCCGGCACCCGCTGGACCGCGGGGCCGCCGGCAGGGCGATCCTCGCCGCACGGCACGCGCCACGGGACGACCCCGGGTACACGCTGACCCACGGCGAACTGGAGGCCGGGGCGAGCGGGGCCGCGGCGCCGCTGCTCGGGGTCACCGGTGTCGAGGGCAGCGTCGGGGTGGTGATGCTGGCCGACGCCGTGCCGGAACGGGTCGGGGCACGGGTGATGGACGCGGCCCGGGAGGTCGCGGAGGCGTTGCGTTGAGCGGGGTCGGGGCGATGGCCTGAACAGGTCGCCACGTTAGATTGACTCCGTGCTCTCACGTCTCACGCGTCTCCAGGCCATCGCCGTCTGTGCGGTCCCCGTCGTGGCTCTGATCGGTACGGCCGTCTTCGCGCCGTTGCCGTTCTCGGTGGCCCAGCCCGGGATGACGGCGAACGTGCTCGGTGACAACAAGGGCGCCCCGGTGATCACCATCGCCGGGGCGCCCACCCGCACGACCAGCGGGCAGTTGCGGATGACGACGATCGAGGCGACCGGGCCGGACGCGCGGGTCTCGCTGGGCGATGTGATCGGCAGCTGGTTCCGGACGGACCGGGCCGTGATGCCGCGCGACTCGGTCTACCCGAGCGGCAACAGCGTCAAGGAGATCGAGCAGCACAACACCGAGCAGATGGAGCAGTCGCAGGACGCGGCGGCGCAGGCCGCGCTGAAGTACCTCGACCTGAGTGCGAACAACGTCAAGGTGACCCTGAAGCTGGCGGATGTGGGCGGCCCGAGCGCGGGGTTGCTGTTCTCGCTCGGCATCATCGACAAGCTGGACGGGAACGGCAGCGGGGGCGACCTGACCGGCGGGAGGAACATCGCCGGTACGGGGACCATCAGCGGGGACGGCACGGTGGGGGCCGTGGGCGGGGTCGGGCTCAAGACGCAGGCCGCGCGGCGGGACGGGGCGACTGTCTTTCTTGTGCCGAAGGACGAGTGCGCCGATGCGAAGGGGGAGCTGCCGAAGGGGTTGCGGTTGGTGCCGGTGACCACGCTGAAGGGGGCCGTTTCCGACTTGGTGGCGTTGGAGAAGGGGAGAAGCGTTCCGAGCTGCTGAGTTTCGGGTGCGGGTGGGCGGGGGTTGCTCACGCCCGCGCGGCGGAGCCGCATACCGACACGGCCCCGCGCCCTCTGCGGGGGTGCTGAGGCCCGAGGGAACTCAGCCGTCCTCGCTGTCCGCCGCCGCCTGCTCCACCAGCGGGATGATCCGCAGCGGAACGGGGTTCTCCATGACGATCGCCGTGGAGGCCCTGACGATGCCCTCGAAACCCACGACCCGGTCGATCACCCGCTGGAGATCGGCGTTGGAGCGGGCCACCAGACGGCACTGCATGTCACCGGTGCCGGTGGTGGTGTGCAGCTCCAGCACCTCCGGCACGGTCGCCAGGTGCGCGCGCACGTCCGGGCCCTGCCCCTGCCGGATCTGCAGGGTGGCGAACGCGGTGACCGGGTAGCCGAGAGCCGCCGGGTCCACCTGGGGGCCGAATCCCTGGATCACTCCGTTCGACTGCATCCGGTCCAGGCGCGCCTGCACGGTCCCCCTGGCCACCCCCAGCCTGCGGGACATCTCCAGGACCCCGATGCGCGGCTCCCGGGCCAGCAGCACCAGGATCCGGCCGTCCAGATGATCGATCGCCATGCCCGCCTCCGATGGTCACCCTGTACAGAAAGTCCGCCACGACGGCCGTACCGCTGAGCATATTGCCCAGTCGAAACGTCATCTATTGCGCACCTTGCGGGGCGGGTTCACCCTTCGGACATGACGCAGACCACACACCACACTCCCGCTGTGACCGCCCGGCAGGCCGACCCCTTCCCGGTCAAGGGAATGGACGCGGTCGTCTTCGCCGTGGGCAACGCCAAACAGGCGGCGCACTACTACTCCACCGCCTTCGGCATGCGGCTGGTCGCGTACTCCGGACCGGAGAACGGCAGCCGCGAGACCGCGAGCTACGTCCTGGAGAACGGCTCGGCCCGGTTCGTCCTCACCTCCGTCATCAGGCCGGACACCGAGTGGGGCCGCTTCCTCTCCCGGCACGTGGCCGAGCACGGCGACGGGGTCGTCGACCTCGCCATCGAGGTCCCGGACGCGCGCGCCGCGTATGCGTACGCCGTCGAGCACGGCGCGCGGCCGGTGGCCGAGCCGTACGAACTCAAGGACGAGCACGGCACCGTCGTCCTCGCCGCGATCGCCACCTACGGCGAGACCCGCCACACCCTCGTGGAGCGGACCGGGTACGACGGCCCGTACCTGCCGGGGTTCGTCGCCGCGTCCCCGATCGTCGAACCCCCTGCTCGCCGCACCTTCCAGGCCGTCGACCACTGCGTCGGCAACGTCGAACTCGGCCGGATGAACGAATGGGTCGGCTTCTACCACCGGGTCATGGGCTTCACGAACATGAAGGAGTTCGTGGGCGACGACATCGCCACCGAGTACAGCGCGCTGATGTCGAAGGTGGTCGCCGACGGCACCCTCAAGGTCAAGTTCCCGATCAACGAGCCCGCCGTCGCCAGGAGGAAGTCCCAGATCGACGAGTACCTGGAGTTCTACGGCGGCGCGGGCGTCCAGCACATCGCGCTCAACACCAACGACATCGTCGAGACGGTACGGACCATGCGCGCGGCCGGCGTCGAGTTCCTGGACACCCCGGGCAGCTACTACGACACGCTCGGCGAGTGGGTCGGCGACACCCGGGTGCCGCTGGACACCCTGCGCGAGCTGAAGATCCTCGCCGACCGCGACGAGGACGGCTACCTCCTGCAGATCTTCACCAAGCCGGTCCAGGACCGGCCGACGGTCTTCTTCGAGATCATCGAACGGCACGGCTCCATGGGCTTCGGCAAGGGCAACTTCAAGGCCCTCTTCGAAGCGATCGAACGGGAACAGGACCGCCGCGGCAACCTGTGACCGGTCAGCCCGGCAGGGGTTCCTCCGGTGGCTGGCTGCCCAGGGCGGTCAGGGTGGCTTTCGCCACCGGGGTCTGCAGGGGGGAGAAGTACGGGTTGGTGCGCAGGGCGTCCTGGAGGTGGCGGCGGGCCGGGGCCTCCAGGTCCAGGTCGCGTTCGATCATGCCCCGGTGGAAGGCGTACGGCGCGCTGCGCACCCCGCCGCCCTTCGTCGAGTCCGTCGCGATCGAGGCGTAGCGCAGCGCCTCCTTGTCGTCGCCGGCCCGGTGCAGGGCCCAGCCGAGGGCGTCGGCGACCTCGATGCCGGGCTGGCGCTCCCACTCGGCCGTCAGCCGCTGCACCGCTTCCTGCGGTTCCCCGTGGTCCGCCTCGTACTGACCGATCACCAGATCGTCGTCGACCCCGGCCTCCAGCTCCCGCCGCACCTGGGTCCGCATCAGCTCGTACTGCGCCTCCGCCTGCCGTCCCATCCCCAGCGACTCGTACAACTCGGCCAGTTCCAGGGCGACCTGCGGAGCCGGCCGGTGCGCGAGCGCCCCCTGGTACGCGGTCAGCGCCTCCTGCGTCCGGCCCAGCGCGGCCAGCGCCCGCCCCTGCCCGGCCCGCGCGGCCGACTGCTCGGGGTCGAGCCGTACGGCCGCCGCGAAGTGCCGCAGCGCGTCGTCCCGGTCGCCCCGCTCCCAGGCCAGCTGCCCGGCCTGGCACAGATACGCGGCCTGCTCCGCGGGCGTCCGGGCGGCCGCCGCCGCGTCGGTCACCTGGGCCACCGCGTCCTCGCGCCAGCCCCGGTCCCGGTACACCGCCGAGGCCCGTGCCATCACCGCCGGCTTCACGTCCGCCCCGACCTTCAGCGCCGTCAGCTTGTCCAGCGCGGACCGGGCCGCCTTGTAGTCGCCGAGCCCGTCGTACGCGTCGATCAGCACCGGATACGCCGACCACCGCTTCGGCGCCGCCTTCAGCGCCTGCTCACCGAACCGCTTGGCCTCCGGAAAGTCCCGGCGCGCCACGGCCAGGCCCGCCAGTCCGCTCAGCGCCTCGGTGGTGTTCCTGCCGGCCACCTTGAGGGAGGTCCGCAGCGCGCGCTCGGCCCGGGGATAGTCGCCCGTGTCGGCGGTCCGGCGCGCCCGCTCGACGTACGCGGCCCCGAGCACCGCCCAGGCCGCCGCGTCCTTCGGCTGCGCCCGCACCCGCGCCTCGCGGGCGCCGATGAGCGCCGTGACGTCGGGCAGCGCGGCGGGCAGGCCGCTCAGGACGGCCGTCTGCGCCGCCGTGAGCGCCGCCGCCCGCGCACCCGCCTGGGCCCGCGGCCCGGCGGCCGGTGCCGGTGCGGCCCGGTGCGGCTCGCGCGGCCGCAGCATCAGCGTGCCGCCGGCCGCCACTCCGCCCGCCAGCGCGACGACCAGCAGCCGCCGCAGCACCCGGCCGCGGCGGCGCGGTGGCGCCGGTTCCTGAAGCAGCGAGGTGGCAGGTGGGGACGTTCGGTCATCCAGCGCGCACATGACGCACACTGTGCGTCAATACGACCATGGCATCCGGGCGGCCCAAGGAGGAGATGCGTGGGGTTCACACCGATGGCCCCGAGTGCGACGCTGTGATCATGAGCCGTATCGAAGCGCCTCGGGACGAGGCAACCAGCAACCTCACCGACCGGCTCCTCGCGGGTCTGCCGGTCGACGCGGTCCTCGTCGATCCCGACGTGACCGCCTCCTACGCCAACGACATGGCGAGCTTCTGCCCGGCCGGCATCCCGGCCGTCGTCGTGCTGCCGCGCACGGTCGAGCAGGTCCAGCACGTCATGCGCGTCGCCACCGAGCTACGGGTCCCGGTCGTCCCGCAGGGCGCCCGCACCGGCCTGTCCGGCGCGGCCAACGCCACCGACGGCTGCATCGTGCTGTCCCTGACGAAGATGGACCGCGTGCTCGAAATCTCGCCGGTGGACCGCATCGCGGTCGTCGAGCCCGGCGTCGTCAACGCCGCCTTCTCCCGCGCCGTCGAGGAGCACGGCCTCTACTACCCGCCGGACCCCTCCAGCTGGGAGATGTGCACGATCGGCGGCAACATCGGGACGGCGTCGGGCGGCCTGTGCTGCGTGAAGTACGGGGTCACGGCCGAGTACGTGCTCGGCCTGGACGTCGTCCTCGCGGACGGGCGGCTGATGTCCACCGGCCGCCGGACGGCGAAGGGCGTCGCCGGGTACGACCTGACCCGCCTCTTCGTCGGCTCCGAGGGTTCGCTCGGCATCGTCGTACGGGCCGTGCTCGCGCTGAAGCCGAAGCCGCCGCAGCAGCTGGTGCTGGCCGCCGAGTTCGGCTCCGCGGCCGCCGCCTGCGAGGCGGTGTGCCGGATCATGGAGGGCGGTCATGTGCCGTCCCTGCTCGAACTGATGGACCGTACGACCGTGAAGGCGGTCAACGAACTCACCCGTATGGGCCTGCCGGAGTCCACCGAGGCCCTGCTGCTCGCCGCCTTCGACACCCCGGACCCCACCGGAGACCTCGCCGCGGTCGGCAAGCTCTGCGAGGCCGCGGGCGCCACCCAGGTGGTCCCGGCCGACGACGCCGCCGAGTCCGAGCTCCTCCTCCAGGCCCGCCGGTCCTCGCTCGTCGCCCTGGAGGCCGTCAAGGGCACGACGATGATCGACGACGTGTGCGTGCCCCGCTCCCGGCTCGGCGACATGATCGAGGGCGTCGAGCGCATCGCGGCGAAGCACCGGCTGACCATCGGGGTCGTCGCGCACGCGGGCGACGGCAACACCCACCCCACGGTCTGCTTCGACGCCCAGGACCCCGACGAGTGCCGGCGCGCCCGCGAGTCCTTCGACGAGATCATGGGCCTCGGCCTGGAACTCGGCGGCACCATCACCGGCGAACACGGCGTCGGCGTCCTCAAGAAGGAGTGGCTGGCCCGGGAGATCGGACCGGTGGGCGTGGAGATGCAGCGGGCCGTGAAGCACGTCTTCGACCCGCTGGGCATCCTCAACCCCGGCAAGCTGTTCTGATCCCGGCCGTTCCCGTCCCGGTCGTTCCGATCCCATACGGCGGGGCCCTCACTGGGCGAGCAGCTGGTCGAGCGCCTCGTCGATCCCCAGCCGCCCGGCCTCACTCCCCGGGGGCACCGCCCGCAGGGTCCGCTCCAGCCAGGCGGACACCTGGGTGGTCGGGGCTTCGAGTAGGGCGTCTCCGTCGGGTGAACTCAGCGCCATCAGCACGACGCTGCGGCCCTCCGCCTTCGTCGGCCACACCCGCACGTCCCCGTGCCCGCTCGGCCGGAACACCCCCTCCACGAGCAGGTCGCGGGCGAAGGTCCAGTGGACCGGGAACTCGGAGTTGATGTGGAAGCTGACGTGCACGGCGTAGGGGTCGTCGGAGCGGTAGGCCAGCCGGGCCGGGACCGGGATGCTCCGCTCGGGGGACAGGACGAGCCGCAGCTCCAGTTCGCGCTCCACCACGGTGTGATGCATGACGTTCGGTTCCTCTCTCGGTCAGTCGTGCGGGCGCCCGCGGATGGGCCCGTACGAGTGGAGAGCGGGTGGGGCGGCAAGCATTACGCGGGTTCCGGAAGATTTTTTTCCGATGCGGTGAAGGGGGTGCACACGGCTGCCCGGAAAGGGGCGGGTCCTGCGGGACTGGCGGTGACGGGCACCCGGGTCTGATAGATGTGGAGGCTTCCACATCACCCCCGAGCAGATACGGGATGACGGACATGACCGCCCCAACCCCGGCACCCGGTGACGAACGGCCCCGCGAGGGCTACTACCCGGACCCGTCCATCCCCGGCTACGTCCGTTACTGGAACGGCGCCGCGTGGGTGCCGGGCACCAGCCGCCCGGCCCCGTCCGACGGCGAACCCCTCGTCGCCCCGCCCGGCGCCCCCTCCGCGGCTCCCGCGGCCTCAGGGGTCTCGGGGGCTTCAGCGGTCTCGGCGGTCGAGGAGACCGGTCCGCACTTCTTCGACGAGGACCCGCAGCCGCGCGGTGCCTCCGGCTGGGCGGCCGAGGGAAGCCCCTGGGGCACCGACCCCCGGGCGGCCGGCTCCCCGGCCCAGCCCGACGGCCGCTCGTCCCGCACCGACGGCACGGCGTCGATCCCGCCGGCGGACCAGGGGGACGTCGACTCGGGCGGCACGTTCATCTTCCGCAGGCCGACGGTCGGCCCCGCGGGGACCCCACCTGCGGCCCGGCCGCCCATGGACGACGGCACACTGACCTTCCGGCCGATCCGGGACGAGGGCACGCCGAACCGGGGGTCCGGTGCGGCCGGCCAGGGTGCCGGCGGGGCCGGTGGGGCGACCGGCGGGGCGGCCGGTCTCGGCGCGCAGGGTCCGGTCGGCGCTCCCGGCACCGCCGGAACCGGTGGCCCGCCGCGCCCCGGCTTCGGTGCCGGAAAGGCGGCCGCCGCCCGCGCCGCCGCGGCCCAGACACCGTCCGGACCCGCCCCGGCACCCGTCGCGGCCCCCCAGCCCGCCGCTCCCCAGTCCGTCGCCCCCGCCGTCCCGCCGCAGCAGTCCGCCGCGCTCCAGCCCCCGACGGCTCCCGCCGCCCCCATGGCCGCCGGTGCCGGCGGCGGGCAGTCCTCCTGGGCGCAGCAGGTGCACCAGCTCGCCGGCGACCAGCAGGTCGCCCCCTGGAAGCCGCCGGTGGAGGACCCCTTCCAGGCGGCCGCCCGGCGGCAGGCGGCGGCCCGGCCCGCCGGGCTCGGCAAGCGGTTCGCCGCCCGGCTCGTCGACAGCCTGGTCGTCGGCGCGGTCACCGCGGCCGCCGCCGTGCCGTTCGGGACCAGGGCCGCCGACCACGTGCAGGACAAGATCGACGCGGCCAAGCTCTCCGGCCGTACCGAGACCGTCTGGCTGCTCGACGGCACGACCGGCGTGTACCTCGGGATCGTGCTCGCCGTCCTGCTCCTCGCGGGCGTCCTCTACGAGGTCCTGCCCACCGCCAGATGGGGCCGGACGCTCGGCAAGAAGCTGTTCGGCCTGGAGGTACGGGACATCGAGGGCCACGAGCCGCCCGCCTTCGGCGCCTCCCTGCGCCGTTGGCTGGTGTACACCGTGCCCGGCCTGCTCGGCATCGGGATCGTCGGCGTCGCCTGGTGCCTGTTCGACCGGCCCTGGCACCAGTGCTGGCACGACAAGGCGGCGCACACCTTCGTCGCCGACTGACGGGCCGTCGTACCGGGGCGGTCGTGTCCGGGCCTTCGTACCCCGTACGGCCGCTCGCCGGATGCGGAGCCGGCCGCTTCGCGGTGCACTCGGGCCATGAGCACCGAACCGCCCCCGCCCCCGGGCTCAGGAGAGCCTCCGGACGACGATCCGTTCAGGAAGCAGCCCCCGCCGCCCTCCTACGGCGAGGGCCCCCACGGAGACGGCGGCCCGTACGGAGGCGGTGGCCCCTATGGCGGCGGTGGCTACCCCGCCGACCCCCTCGCCGGGATGCCGCCGCTCGCCGACAGCGGCAAGCGCACCCTCGCGCGGATCATCGACATGATCCTGGTGGGCATCGTGGTCGTCCTGCTCACCTGGGTGTTCGGGGTGAGCGAGTACCAGATGGACGGCGACCGGATCTCGGCCGGCCGGTCCTTCGTCCAGTCGCTCGTCGCCGCCGTCCTGTTCGTCGCCTACGACACCCTGCTGATCGCCAGGTCGGGACAGACCCTCGGCATGAAGTGGCTCGGCATGCGGGTCGCCAACCTGGCCGACGGCGCCACGCCCTCCGCCCAGACCTCGCTGCTGCGCGCCCTCGTGCTGTGGGTGCCGTTCGCCTTCTGCTGCGCCTGCATCTGGACGGTGATCTGCGGCGGCTGGAGCTACTTCGACAAGCCGTACAAACAGGGGCTGCACGACAAGGCCGCGAAGACGGTCGTGGTCAGCACGAGCTCATAGCGAGCTCCGGCACCGCGAGCTCCGGCACAGGGGGCGCACAGGCAGTCGGCGGGTCCGTCAGTCTCACGGATCCGCCGACTTCACTGGTGTGCGGGCGTCAGGGCGCGGTGGGCTCCCGGACGGGCTCGGCCGTGGCGGCGGCCACGGTCTCCCGGTGCACGGGGATCCGCACCTCGGGTGGTGCGGCGGGGGCGGGCCGGGACTGTGCGACCGTGCGCGGCCGGGGGAGCGGAACCGTCATGGCGACCAGCAGTCCCAGACCGAGCGCCGCGAGCGCGATGACCGCGATCCCGATGCCCGAACTCGTCTGTGACAGCAGCAGCATGGCGAGCGTCGAGCAGATCACGGTGCACGAACCGTAGACGAGCTGTGCCGGGGTCGGACGAGGCATGGCAATCGTGTCCTCGGAAGATGTGGGGGTGAGACGGGGAACCGGCCTTGGTTTCCACCGGCTTCCGGGCGTTCCACCGTTCGACTCTATTCGCGTGCATGCCCGAGCGGAACGACCGGTAAGCGTGACCTAACCCACGGTACCGGTGCACAGGGGGCGCACGGTCGCATGGCATACGGCAACGCGCGGCATATGCGCGCCGGTTGAGAGGGGTGCTTCGGGGGTACCGTCGCGGCCCGGTGTCCGTAAAGCGAACTTCCGCTCCGCATAGTGCAGTTGAACAGTCCGAGTCAAGGTCTGTCTTTTCTCGTAAACCAGTAGTCAAATGTCGTCACTTGAATCGACGCGTTGAACGTGCGCGCACGGACCCCCAACCATCACCCGGTCCTCCTTGCCGTGCGCGCGGCGCGGGGGAGGAACTCAAGTGACCAGCAGACCCTGGACGTTCAGAGCACTCGCCGTCGGCGTGACGCTCGCGACCGCCTCCGTCGGCTTCGCCACCTTCGCGGTCGCGGAGGCCGCGACCGCGGCGGCGACCACCAGCACCGTCGACCGGCACGACCCGTCGACGAAGCAGGAGGAGCACGACCTCGACGGCCCCCTGAGCAAGACCCAGGAGGCCCAGCGCCAGGAAGCCCTCGACCAGGTCATATCCGGCAAGGCCCAGGTCAAGGACCGCGACGGTTCCAAGGTCGTCCAGCTCAAGGGCAAGAAGGGCGACAGCAAGTACGTCGAACTCGGCCGTGAGAAGACGGACAAGATCTTCACGATCCTGGTCGAGTTCGGTGACCAGACGGACCCGCGGTACGGCGGCACGACCGGCCCGCTGCACAACCAGATAGCCGAGCCGGACCGCACCAAGGACAACTCCACGGCCTGGCAGGCGGACTACAACCAGCAGCACTTCCAGGACCTCTACTTCGGCACCGGCAAGAACACCGAGTCGCTGAAGAAGTACTACGAGAAGCAGTCCTCGGGCCGCTACTCGGTCGACGGCGAGGTCACGGACTGGGTCAAGGTCCCCTACAACGAAGCCCGCTACGGCAACAACGCCTGCGGCTCAACCACCTGCTCCAGCGTCTGGAACCTGGTGCGCGACGGCCTGAACGCGTGGGTCGCCGACCAGAAGGCGGCCGGCGAGTCCGACGCCGCCATCAAGGCGGACCTCGCCCAGTACGACCAGTGGGACCGCTACGACTACGACGGCGACGGCAACTTCAACGAGCCCGACGGCTACGTCGACCACTTCCAGATCGTGCACGCCGGCGAGGACGAGTCCGCGGGCGGCGGCGCGCAGGGCACCGACGCGATCTGGGCGCACCGCTGGTACGCCTTCGGCACCGACGCCGGCGCCACCGGCCCCGACAACAACAAGCTCGGCGGCACCCAGGTCGGCGACACCGGCATCTGGGTCGGCGACTACACCATGCAGCCGGAGAACGGCGGCCTCGGCGTCTACGCCCACGAGTACGGGCACGACCTCGGCCTGCCGGACGAGTACGACACCAACGGCGGCGAGAACTCCACCGGTTTCTGGACCCTGATGTCCTCCGGCTCCTGGCTGGGCACCGGCAAGGAGGCCATCGGCGACCTGCCGGGCGACATGAACGCCTGGGACAAGCTCCAGCTGGGCTGGCTCAACTACGACGTGGCCAAGGCCGGCACGAAGTCCAGCCACAAACTGGGCGTCGCCGAGTACAACACGAAGGACAAGCAGGCCACGGTGGTCTCGCTCCCCGACAAGGCGGTCACCACCACGGTGGTCACCCCGGCCGAGGGCTCGGCCCAGTGGTGGAGCGGCAGCGGAGACAACCTCAAGAACACGCTGACCCGTGACGTCGACCTGACCGGCAAGTCGTCCGCGACGCTGAACCTGGACGGCTGGTACGACATCGAGTCGGGCTACGACTACCTCTACACCGAGGTCTCCACCGACGGCGGCGCCAACTGGACCGCCCTGGACGGCACGGTGAACGGGGCTGCCATCCCGCGCGACGGCAGCGACAAGCCGGCGCTCACCGGCTCGGTCGACGCGTACACCAAGCTGTCGTACCCGCTGGACGCCTACGCGGGCCAGAAGATCCAGCTCCGCTTCCGCTACCAGACCGACGGCGGGGTCGCCCTCAAGGGCTTCGCGGCCGACGAGATCACGCTGACCGCGGACGGCTCGACGGTCTTCGCCGACAACGCCGAGTCCGCGGACGCCGCTTGGACCGCCTCCGGCTTCTCCCGCATCGGCGCGTCCTTCACCAAGGACTACGCGCAGTACTACATCGCGGAGAACCGCCAGTACGTGTCGTACGACAAGACCCTCAAGGTCGGCCCGTACAACTTCGGCTTCTCGACGACGCGTCCGGACTGGGTGGAGCACTACCCGTACCAGAACGGTCTGTTGATCTGGAAGTGGGACACCTCCGAGGCGGACAACAACACCAGCGTCCACCCCGGCACGGGTCTCATCCTCCCGATCGACTCGCACCCGACGGCGCTGAAGTGGTCCGACGGCACGCTGATGCGCAACCGCGTCCAGGCCTACGACTCGCCGTTCAGCCTCTACGCGAGCGACGGCATCACCCTCCACAAGGCGGACGTGGCGACGAAGATCAGGCAGTCCTCCGGGGTGTCCGTCTTCAACGACCACAAGAGCGACTACTACGACGCCTCGAACCCGGCCGGCGGCGTCAAGATCACTGACACCAACACGAAGATCAACATCGTCACGGAGGCCCGCGACGGCTCGACGATCTCCCTCCAGGTCGGCCCCGCAGTGAAGTAATCCGCATTTCCGCAGGTCAGACACGTATCGGCGGCGACCCCTTGGCGGGTCGCCGCCGCTCGTGCTTAGGTGCGTCCTGTGGCTTTCTTATTGACACCGACGCACACGGGGGTATGACCGCATGGCCGCAGGAGGGTTCTGCAAGCTGCCGAACGGCAGAGTGGTGGTGGCGCTGAACCTGCCCAGCCCGACCACCGCGGACAGCTCGTCCGCCGTCCGTGTACTGGTCCACGCCCAGAACCGCGCCCGAGCCCTGACGAGGCTCCGCAACCTGGGCATGCGAGCGGTCTACCTGCGGGGCAACGCCGCCCCGCCGACCCCGGACGAGATCACCGCCGTCCTCCACCACCCCGACGGCCTCATATGGCGAACGGCCCCTGACAACGGTGTCACCCCCCTGGAGCTCTGGAGACCGATCAGATCCCTCCTCCGCAGACCGACAGCGGCGTAACCACCACAGCGCCGACCAGGGCAGCCGACCCGGGGGCGCGGGCCCTTCAGCGCCGACCAGGGAAGCCGACCCAGGGGCGCGGGGCTGTGCCGATGTGCGGCTGCCGCCGCGTGGGCGCGACCAGCCCCCACCGGCCCGTAGGTGTTCACCGGCCGGTTCGGTACCGCCGGAGTCCGTCGTGGTGGCTGAGCGCCGCTGCGGCGGAAGTGAAGGTGACCGGCGGTTTCTACACCACCGGCTTGCCGGTCAGTTCCACGCCTGCCTCGCGGAGTTCTTCCAGGGCGCGGTTCGTGGTCGTCTCGGCGACCCCTGCCGTGAGGTCGAGGAGGACCTGGGTCCGGAAGCCCTCTTCCACGGCGTCCAGGGCGGTCGCCCGCACGCAGTGGTCGGTCGCGATGCCCACCACGTCCACCTCGTCGATCTTCCGCGCCCGCAGCCACTCCGCCAGCTTGACGCCGTTCTCGTCGACCCCCTGGAAGCCGCTGTAGGCCGCGGCGTACGCCCCCTTGCTGAACACCGCGTCCACCGCCCCGGAGGCGACCGCCGGGGCGAAGTTCGGATGGAAGCCGACCCCCTCCGTGCCGGCGACACAGTGCGCCGGCCAGCTGTGCACGTAGTCGGGGTTGTCGGCGAAGTGGCCCCCCGGCGCGATGTGGTGGTCGCGGGTCGCCACCACGTGGCGGTAGCCGGCGGGCGCCTGCCCGATCAGCTCCGTGATCGCGGCGGCCACATCGGCACCCCCGGCGACCGCCAGGCTTCCCCCCTCGCAGAAGTCGTTCTGCACATCGACGACGATCAAGGCGCGGCGCATGGTCGGTGTCCTTCGCATTCGATATCGGGTCCGTCGAGGGGCAAGACGCGGAAAGAAGGGGTGCGGGCCCGGCCTGAACCTCCGAGCGTAGAGACTTACGGGGGCGTAGGGGAGGGGGCTTTGCGGGGCGCGTACGCGGGCACTTGCTCTAGCTACCCGAGCGCCCCTGCACGTACTCCGTCGGAATGACCGGTTCCCCGCGCGAGAGCTGGGTCGCGGAGAGCGGCAGGTTCGCCCGCGCCGCCTGGTGCCGGGCACGGGGCGCGTCCAGGGGTTCGCGGGCGACGACCTCGCCGGACTTCACCAGTTCCACCAGCAGCTGCCGGTCGACCAGGCCGGCCGGCACCTCCCCGGTGCCGACGACCTCGGCCTGCGCCACCCCGTCGGCGTCCAGTCGCCGCGCCGCCCACTTGCGGCCGCCGACGGACGTCTTGCCGCCCGACGACTTCTTCGCGACCGGCACCAGCGGTGCCTTGGGGTCGGCGGACTCGGCGCGGGCGACCAGCTTGTAGACCATGGAGCAGGTGGGGTGCCCGGAGCCGGTCACCAGCTGGGTGCCGACGCCGTACGCGTCCACCGGGGCGGCGGCCAGCGAGGCGATGGCGTACTCGTCGAGGTCGGAGGTCACGACGATCTTCGTGTTCGTCGCGCCCAGCTCGTCCAGCTGCTGGCGCACCCGGTGGGCGACCAGCAGCAGGTCGCCGGAGTCGATGCGGACCGCGCCCAGCTCGGGCCCGGCCACCTCGACGGCCGTACGGACCGCCTCGGCGACGTCGTAGGTGTCGACCAGCAGGGTGGTGCCCCGGCCGAGCGAGTCGACCTGGGCCCGGAAGGCGTCCCGCTCGTGGTCGTGCAGCAGGGTGAAGGCGTGGGCGCTCGTCCCCACCGTCGGGATGCCGTAGCGGAAACCGGCCGCGAGATCGGAGGTGGTGGCGAAACCGCCGACGTAGGCGGCGCGGGAGGCGGCGACGGCGGCAAGCTCGTGGGTGCGGCGGGCGCCCATCTCGATCAGCGGGCGGTCCCCGGCGGCCGAGGACATCCGGGAGGCGGCGGCCGCGATCGCGGAGTCGTGGTTGAGGACGGAGAGGATCACGGTCTCCAGCAGCACGCACTCCCCGAAGGACCCCTCGACCCGCATGATCGGCGAGCCCGGGAAGTAGACCTCGCCCTCGGGGTAGCCCCAGATGTCGCCGCTGAACCGGTAGCCGGCGAGCCATTCCAGGGTCGGCCCGTCGACGATGGCCCGCTCCTGGAGGAAACGGAGGACGTCCGCGTCGAAGCGGAAGTTCTCCACCGCGTCCAGGACCCGTCCGGTGCCGCCCACGACGCCGTAGCGGCGCCCCTCGGGCAGGCGCCGGGTGAAGACCTCGAAGACGCTCCGCCGCTCGGCCGTACCCGCCTTCAGGGCCGCCTGCAGCATCGTCAGCTCGTACTGGTCCGTGAAGAGCGCCGTCGAGGGAACATCCACCGGCAGCCCAAGGTCCGCTGTGTTCATGGAAGGGGATGCTACACCCCTTCGCGTCAGTGTGACGATTTAAGGGGCCCGTGGCAGCATGGGCCTTGTGACGTCACCCGCTCCCGTAGAGATCGAACGCACCGAGTCGGCGGAGGAGGCCTTCGCCGTCCCTGAGCCCGACGTCCCGTGGATCACGCTCGTGCACAACGATCCCGTCAACCTCATGAGCTACGTGACGTACGTCTTCCAGACGTACTTCGGCTATCCCAAGGACAAGGCCACCAAGCTCATGCTGGACGTCCACCACAAGGGCCGGGCAGTCGTCTCCAGCGGCAGTCGCGAGGAGATGGAACGCGACGTGCAGGCGATGCACGGCTACGGCCTGTGGGCCACCCTCCAGCAGGACCGGAAGTAGCCGCCCTCCCCGCCCCTCTCCGACCGGCCCCGACCAGCTCGACCAGCCCCGATCAGCTCCGGAAGCAGCGAATCCCCTCCATGCCTGGAATCTTCGAACCGCTCCCCGGCGGCGGCGCGGCCGTCGCTCTCGACGACGTCGAGATCTCCATCATCCGGTCGCTGGCCGTCCAGCTCCTGGAGCTCATCGGCCCCGGCCCCGCAGAGGACGCCCCCGACGACCCGCTCGCCGAGCTGTTCGCCGAGGGTCCCAGCGAGGCACCCGCCGACCCGGTGCTGCGCCGGCTCTTCCCGGACGCCTACAGCGACCCGGAGCGGCCCCCGCGGTCCCCGGAGGAGGCCGAGGAGCGGCAGGCCCACTCCGCCGAGTTCCGCCGCTTCACCGAGAACGACCTCAGGGCGGGCAAGCGGGAGAACGCCCTCTCGCTGATCCGCTGCCTCGACGCCCTCGCCCCGGGGGAGAAGGGCGAGGCGGTCCTCAAGCTGGCGCCCGAGGAGTCCCGGCGGTGGCTCGGCACCCTCACCGACCTGCGCCTCGCGATCGGCTCCCGCCTCGACATCACCGACGACGACGACACCGACCTGCTCTACCGGCTCCCGGACGAGGACCCGCGCAAGCCGATGGTGATGGCCTACCTGTGGCTCGGCGGCCTCCAGGAGACCCTGGTCGCCACCCTGATGCCGTAATTCGTCCAGATTTCGCGTTCGCTCAGAGGACGCTCAAATCCGGATAACGATCCCGTCACCGTTGCGGCCTGTTATGGCCTTTTCGGCCGCACTTTGTCCGCTTCTTCCAGTGGTGTGCGCCACAATCCCTTTCGCTGGAACCCGGTGATCAATGTTGCGGCCGTGATAAATCTTCACGACCGCCCGGCGAACACCACCCACGTGTACGTCCGGGTGCGCCACCGAACCGGCCACCACCGGTCAGGCTTAGCGGACCCGGGAAAGCCCGAGCACGCCCCCACGCCGCCCGGCACGGGAGCGCACCCGGACTTCCCCGAGCCCGCTCGCTCCAGCAATCCGGGGGGGATCGAAACCCGATCCGAGGCCGACGAGAGGCCCGGGTCGGCATGGAGAAAGGCGCACACCACACATGACCTCCGCTCAGGTCGACACGTCGGAGAAGTCCTCCGAAGCCTCCGAAGAGGGGTACGAGCGCGGGCTCGGCAGCCGCCAGGTCCAGATGATCGCCATCGGCGGCGCCATCGGCGTCGGGCTCTTCCTGGGCGCCGGGGCGAACATCGCCAAGGCCGGTCCCAGCCTCATCCTGATGTACGCCCTCGCCGGCGGCATCATCTTCTTCATCATGCGGGCCCTCGGCGAGCTCCTGCTCTACCGTCCGGTCTCCGGCTCGTTCGCCGAGTACTCCCGGGAGTTCCTGGGCCCGTTCTTCGGCTACTTCACCGGCTGGACGTACTGGCTCATGTGGGTCGTCACCGGCATGGCCGAACTGACGGCCGCCGCGATCTACGTGAACTACTGGTTCCCGCAGGTCCCGCAGTGGGTGACCGCACTCGTCTTCCTGGTGATCCTCTTCGGGGTCAACCTGATCTCGGTGAAGGTCTTCGGAGAGCTGGAGTTCTGGTTCTCCATGGTCAAGGTCACCGCCCTGATCGGCATGATCGTGATCGGGCTCGGCGTCCTCACCTTCGGCTTCAGCTCCGCCGGTGACACCGCGTCGGTCGCGAACCTCTACCAGTTCGACGGCTTCTTCCCCAAGGGCGTCGGCTCCTCCCTGATGACCCTTCAGGGCGTCATGTTCGCCTACCTCGCGGTCGAGCTGGTCGGCGTCACCGCCGGCGAGTCGGAGAACCCGGAGAAGACCCTCCCCAAGGCGATCAACACCCTTCCCTGGCGCATCGCCCTCTTCTACGTCGGCGCGCTCACGGTGATCCTCTGCGTCGTGAAGTGGACGGAGTTCGCCCCGGGCGTCTCCCCGTTCGTCGCCGCCTTCGCGAAGATCGGCATCCCGGCCGGCGCCGGCATCGTCAACTTCGTCGTGCTGACCGCCGCCCTGTCCTCCTGCAACTCCGGCATGTACTCCACGGGCCGCATGCTGCGCACCCTCGCCGACAGCGGCGAGGCCCCGGCCGCGTTCCGCAGGCTGTCCGCGTCGAAGACCCCCGCGCTCGGCATCACCGTCTCGGTCCTCTTCATGGGCATCGGCCTGATCCTCAACTACGTCGTCCCGGAGAAGGCGTTCGGCTACGTCACCTCCGTCGCCACCGCGGCCGGCATCTGGACCTGGCTGATGATCCTGATCAGTCACGTCCTCTACCGCCGCGCGGTCGACGCGGGCCGTCTGCCGGCCTCCGCCTTCCCGGCGCCGGGCGGCGCGGTGTGCAGCTGGATCGCCATCGTTTTCCTTCTTTTCGTGACCTGCCTGATCGCGTACGACGGCGACTCCCGCGTCTGCCTCTACGTGATGGCCGGCTGGGCCGCCGCGCTGGGCGCCGGCTGGCTGGTGCTGAAGAACCGCCATCCCGAGGTCGCCGAGCGCAACGTGCCGGCACCGCTGGAGAAGGTGGGCTGACCACCCCTGCGGGACGCCCGCCGCGGGGAGCACTCGTGGCGCCCCCTGCGGCAGCCGCTCAGGGCGTCCGGCATCCGGGCCGTCCCGTACCACCCACCGGTACGGGGCGGCCCTTTGCTTATCCTGGCGAACATGCTGACCATCACCCAGGCCCTCGTCGACCAGATCGTCGCCCACGCGCGCAAGGACCACCCCGACGAGGCGTGCGGAGTCGTCGCGGGGCCGGCGGGCTCGGACCGCCCCGAGCGCTTCATCCCGATGCTGAACGCGGCGATGTCCCCCACGTTCTACGAGTTCGACTCCGGCGACCTTCTCAAGCTGTACCGGGAGATGGACGACCGCGACGAGGAGCCGGTGGTCGTCTACCACTCCCACACGGCGACGGAGGCGTACCCGTCCCGCACCGACATCAGCTACGCCAACGAGCCCGGCGCCCACTACGTCCTCGTCTCCACCGCCGACACCGACGCCCTCGGCGACTTCCAGTTCCGCTCGTACCGCATCGTGGACGGCGAGGTCACGGAGGAGGAGATCAGCATCGTCGAGGCGTACTGACTTCTCCGCTGCTCACCAGAGTTTTTCCGCCGCGACGGCGTTCAGCCGCGACGGCGGATTCCGGCGGTGCCGAACTGGCCGGTGGGGGCCGGCCGCGCCCGCGCGGCGGAGCCGCACGCGACACAGCCCCGCGCCCCTTGGTCGGCTGGCCGATCCGGCCATGATCCATTGCCTTGCGGTCGTGCCCCTTCAAGTCGGCCATCCCCTCGCCGTCTCAAATTTCGACCAGAATTCGTCCGGCATGTGGAATCACACTCCGGAACCGGTACCGGGAATCGATACGATGAGCCCATGGTTCTGAACGACGTGAGCGACAAGGCGCAGGGCGTGCTGCTCGTGGCGCGGCTGCACGTCGACCTGTGCAGGTTGAACAGCGCCATCTGTTGACGTTCTCCTGCCGCCGTACGGCCGTGAGCCGCGGCGTGCCGCTGCGCGCCCACCCACCCAGACTTTCCGACAGGAGCCCTGAGCCATGGCCATCGAGGTCCGCATCCCGACCATCCTCCGCCAGTACACCGACGGTCAGAAGGCGGTGGAGGGCAGCGGTGACACCCTCGCCGAGCTGTTCACCGACCTTGAGACCCGGCACACGGGCATCCACGCCCGCATCGTGGACGACGGCAAGCTGCGCCGCTTCGTCAACGTGTACCTGAACGACGAGGACGTCCGTTTCGTCGACGGCATCAACACCAAGCTCACCGACGGCGACACCGTGACGATCCTGCCGGCCGTCGCCGGCGGTATGGCCTGAGATCGGCATGCGCTACGACTCCCCGTTGGCCGCGGTCGGCAACACCCCCCTGGTGCGCCTGCCGCGGCTCTCGCCGTCCGCCGAGGTCCGGATCTGGGCCAAGCTGGAGGACCGCAACCCGACCGGCTCGGTCAAGGACCGTCCCGCCCTGCACATGATCGAGCAGGCCGAGAAGGACGGCCGGCTCACCCCCGGCTGCACCATCCTGGAGCCGACCTCGGGCAACACCGGTATCTCGCTGGCGATGGCGGCCAAGCTCAAGGGCTACCGCATGGTCTGCGTGATGCCCGAGAACACCTCGCAGGAGCGCCGGGACCTGCTGGGGATGTGGGGCGCGGAGATCATCTCCAGCCCGGCCGCGGGCGGCTCCAACACCGCCGTGAGGGTGGCGAAGGAACTGTCCGCCGAGCACCCCGACTGGGTGATGCTCTACCAGTACGGCAACCCGGACAACGCCGGTGCGCACTACGCGACCACCGGGCCGGAGATCCTCGCCGACCTGCCGTCGGTGACGCACTTCGTCGCGGGGCTGGGGACCACCGGCACGCTGATGGGCGTCGGCCGGTACCTGCGCGAGCACCGGCCGGACGTGAAGATCGTCGCCGCCGAACCCCGGTACGACGACCTCGTGTACGGGCTCAGGAACCTCGACGAGGGCTTCGTGCCCGAGCTGTACGACGCCTCCGTGCTCACCACCCGCTACTCGGTCGGCTCCGCGGACGCGGTGACCCGGACCCGCGACCTGCTCCAGCAGGAGGGCATCTTCGCGGGCATCTCCACCGGCGCCGCGCTGCACGCCGCGATCGGCGTCGGGAAGAAGGCCGTACAGGCCGGCGAGAGCGCGGACATCGTGTTCGTCGTCGCCGACGGCGGCTGGAAGTACCTGTCGACCGGCGTGTACACCGCCGCCACGACCGAGGAAGCCATCGAGACCCTCCAGGGTCAGCTCTGGGCATAGCCCTCATCATGTACGCGCCAACCCCCTCCTATGAGGGGGCTAAGCGCTGCCTATGGCGGAGCAAAGATCTTCGTCCGGCGGAACCGGTCGCCGGGGAACCCCGCTAGGTTCCTGACCGTCCTGTCATGCCACGCTCGTCGGCATCCCAGGGTGTTCGAAGTGTCATGCTCATGACGCCGCACTCTGCCGCCGCTACGCGCGTCACGGGCCTGCCTTGTAACCCCACCGATGGAGGCAGTACCCCCATGCGTGAATCACGACGGAGCCTGCGAAGACTTCTGGCCTTCGCTTTCCCCGCCCTCGCCCTCGCCCTCGCCGTCTCCGGATTCGTCGCGGCACCGACCGCGCAGGCACAGGCATCGGCGCACACCATCACCCCCAAGGCCACCGGCCGGGCCGCCCAGAACTCCAAGGCCCTCACCGACCCCGCCCGGCAGGCCGTGCACAGCACCGGCAAGGCCGGGCAGAAGGTGCCCACCACGCACCTGTGCGCCACCGTCACCAAGCCCGGTGAGGTCAACTGCTTCGCGCAGCGCCGCACCGACATCAAGCAGCAGCTGGCCTCCGCGCTCGCCGCCGCCCCCTCCGGCCTGAGCCCGACCAACTTGCACAGCGCCTACAACCTGCCCTCGACGGGCGGTTCCGGCCTGACGGTCGCCGTGGTCGACGCCTACAACGACCCCAACGCGGCCTCCGACCTGGCCACTTACCGCTCCACGTACGGCCTGTCGGCGTGCACCGTCGCCAACGGCTGCTTCAAGCAGGTCAGCCAGACCGGTTCGACCACCTCGCTGCCGACGAACGACTCCGGCTGGGCCGGCGAGGAAGCGCTCGACATCGACATGGTCAGCGCCGTCTGCCCGAACTGCAACATCATCCTCGTCGAGGCCAGCTCCGCCACCGACTCCGACCTCGGCACCGCCGAGAACGAGGCCGTCGCGCTCGGCGCCAAGTTCGTCTCCAACAGCTGGGGCGGCTCCGAGTCCTCCTCCCAGACCAGCGAGGACACCTCGTACTTCAAGCACCCGGGTGTCGCGATCACCGTCTCCGCCGGTGACGAGGACTACGGCGCCGAGTACCCGGCGACCTCCCAGTACGTGACCGCCGTCGGCGGCACCGCGCTCTCCACCTCCTCCAGCACCCGCGGCTGGACCGAGTCCGTGTGGAAGACCAGCTCCTCCGAGGGCACCGGCTCCGGCTGCTCCGCCTACGACGCCAAGCCGAGCTGGCAGACCGACACCGGCTGCACCAAGCGCATGGAGTCCGACGTCTCCGCGGTCGCCGACCCGGCCACCGGTGTGGCGGTCTACGACACCTACGGCGGCTCCGGCTGGGCGGTCTACGGCGGTACCAGCGCCTCCTCGCCGATCATCGCCGGTGTCTACGCCCTCGCGGGCGCCCCTGGCTCCAGCGACTACCCGGCGAAGTACCCGTACTCGCACACCAGCAACCTGTACGACGTCACCAGCGGCAACAACGGCTCCTGCTCCACCTCGTACTTCTGCACCGCCGGCACCGGCTACGACGGCCCGACCGGCTGGGGCACCCCGAACGGCACCGCCGCCTTCACCTCCGGCACCAGCACCGGCAACACGGTGACGGTCACCAACCCGGGCAGCCAGTCCACCGCCACCGGCGGCTCGGTGAGCCTGCAGATCTCGGCCTCCGACAGCGCGGGCGCGACCCTCACCTACAGCGCGTCCGGCCTGCCCACCGGCCTGTCCATCTCCAGCTCCACCGGCCTGATCTCCGGTACGGCGTCCACCGCGGGCACCTACAGCACCACCGTCACCGCGACCGACTCCACCGGCGCCTCCGGCTCGGCCTCCTTCACCTGGACGGTCAGCACCAGCGGCGGCGGCTCCTGCAGCTCGTCCCAGCTGCTCGGCAACGCCGGCTTCGAGTCGGGCAACACCACCTGGACCGCGAGCAGCGGCGTCATCACCAACTCCAGCAGCGAGGCCGCCCACGCGGGCTCGTACAAGGCCTGGCTGGACGGCTACGGATCGACCCACACCGACACGCTCTCCCAGTCGGTGACGATCCCGGCCGCCTGCACCAGCACCACCTTCACCTTCTACCTGCACATCGACACGGCCGAGACCACCACCAGCACCCAGTACGACAAGCTGACGGTCACCGCCGGTTCGACCACCCTGGCCACCTACTCCAACCTCAACGCGGCCACCGGGTACGTGCAGAAGTCCTTCAGCCTCGGGTCCTTCGCGGGCTCGACCGTCACCCTGAAGTTCAGCGGTGTCGAGGACTCCTCGCTCCAGACCAGCTTCGTCGTCGACGACACCGCCGTCACGACCGGCTGACCCCTGGGTGAACCGACCGGATCCCGCACCCGGAAGCCGTCCGGGTGCGGGATCCGTACGAGGGGCGGATACGTCATATAGGCACCAAGGGTCCGTTCCCCGACGGAAAGGCGGACACCTCATGCGCCGTACGACGTTCCACCGCGCGTCGCTCGCCACGGCGAGCCTGCTCCTGCTGGCGGGCTGCGGCTCGCAGAGCGGGGGCGGGGACAAGGGAAGCGGCGCGGTGTCCCCGGCGCCGACCTCGACCGCGAGCCCGACCTCGGCATCGAGCCCGGCCCCGACCGCCAGTGGTTCCTCCGCCGGCTGCACTCCCCTGACCTCCGAGCTGACCGCCGCCGACAGCGGCCGTACCGTCTGCCTGGCTCAGGAGGGCACCCTGCGGATCACTCTGGACGGCACCGAGCAGCGCCCGTGGAAGAAGATCGCCGAAACCGGTGACACCGCCGCCCTCAAGGAGATCAACTACGGGATCATGCTCCGCGGCGGCGACGCCGGATCCGCCTACCAGGCGGTGGCCGCCGGGACCGTCACCCTCTCCGCCACCCGTCCGCTGTGCGCCGAGCCCACCGCACCCGGCCAGGTCTCCTGCAAGGGCATCCAGGAGTGGCGGGTCACCGTCAGGGTCGGCTGAGCCTCAGCCGGCCAGGTGCCGTACCTGGTCCCACAGCACCGGGTCGACCACGCCCACCCGGCGCCGGAACTCCCACACCGCGATCTCGCGCAGCTCGTCCGTCTCCAGGAAGCTCTGCCGGCCCTGGGCGTCCCCGACCGAGCCGGGCGGCAGCGGGATCACCCCGGCGCGCTCGTCGTGGTACTTGCTGGTGATCTTCGCGATCGTCGCCCGGTTGCCGCGCACGGCCAGCACCAGGCAGGGCCGGTCCTTGGCGCCGGGACCGTCCTCGTAGGGCACGTTGGCCCACCAGATGTCCCCCGGGTGAGGCCGTGCCGTCTGCTCGCGCGTCCCGCGCGGATGCCCCGGCGGGCGGGTGCGGTGGCCGCGCGGCCGGTGGCCCCTGCCCCAGCCGTCGACGAGCGTGGCGACCAGCGCCAGCAGGACGACTGCCGCGAGCGCGAGCCACCATGACGTGTCCATACGACGACGTTACCGGCGCGAGATAATCGATGCGCGCCCTTGCGCGATCCTCATGCGCCCTCAGTCCAGCCGAACCGGTGACAGCACAGGTGAGTTCGCCCACAACGGCCCCTGGCGGAGGAGCGACCCGCTCTTTTGCGCCTTACGCTCGACAAACCGCACGACCCCTGCCCACCTCATTTTCCCGACTCCACTTCCCGGTTGTTCCGGGTATCCCGCCAACGGAGGTTTCTGCTTCATGAAGCTCACCGTCGTCGGCTGCTCGGGGTCGTTCCCGTCCGCGGAATCGGCCTGTTCGAGCTACCTCGTAGAGGCCGACGGCTTCCGGCTGCTCCTCGACATGGGCAACGGCGCCCTGGGCGAGCTGCAGCGCCACTGCGGTCTCTACGACCTCGACGCGATCTTCCTGAGCCATCTGCACGCCGACCACTGCATCGACATGTGCGCCTACTTCGTGGCGCGCTACTACCGGCACGACGGGGGCCCGTGCCCCCCGATCCCGGTCTACGGCCCCGAGGGCACCGAGCACCGGCTCACGACGGCCTACGCCGACACCCCCACCGCCTCCTCGATGAGCGAGGTCTTCGACTTCCACACGGTCAAGCCGTCCACGTTCGACGTCGGCCCCTTCACGGTCCACACCGAGCGGGTCCGCCACCCGGTGGAGGCGTACGGCATCCGCGTCGAGCACGCCGGCAAGTCCCTGACGTACTCGGGCGACACCGGCGTCACCCCGGCGCTGGAGGCCCTGGCCCGGGACACCGACCTGTTCCTGTGCGAGGCCGCCTTCACGCACGGCAAGGAGAACATCCCGGACCTGCACCTCACCGGCCGCGAGGCCGGCGAGGCGGCGGCCCGCGCCGACGCCCGCCGTCTGGTCCTCACCCACATCCCGCCGTGGACCGACCCCGCCGTCAACCTCGCCGACGCCCGCGAGGTCTTCGACGGCCCGGTGGATCTCGCGGCGCCGCGGACGACGTACGAGATCTGACGCGCGTACGGCGTTCAGGGCCGTAAGACGAGAAGGCCCCCGCCGCGGCGGGGGCCTTCGTCATGTGCGCTGCGGACTCACGCCTTCGTGAGGTCCTCGATCTCCTCCTCGGGCTCGCGGCCCGGGGTGGGGAGGTTGAAGCGGACGATGGCGAAGCGGAAGACGAAGTAGTAGATCGCCGCGAACACCAGGCCGATCGGGATGATCAGCCAGGGCTTGGTCGCCAGGTTCCAGTTGAGGATGTAGTCGATGACACCCGCGGAGAAGGTGAAGCCCGCGTGCACCCCGAGCGCCCAGGTGATCGCCATGGACAGGGCGGTGAGCACCGCGTGGATCACGTACAGCAGCGGCGCGATGAACATGAACGTGAACTCGATCGGCTCGGTCACACCGGTCACGAAGGAGGTCAGCGCCATCGACATCATCATGCCCATCACGGCCGCGCGGCGCTCCGGGCGGGCGGTGTGCGCGATGGCCAGGGCGGCGGCCGGGAGGCCGAACATCATGATGGGGAAGAAGCCGGACATGAACTGACCGGCCGTCGGGTCACCGGCGAAGAAGCGGGTCAGGTCACCGTGGACGATGGTGCCGGAGGCGGTCTTGTAGTCGCCGATCTGGAACCAGGAGACGGTGTTCACGAACTGGTGCATGCCGACCGGGATCAGCGCGCGGTTGATCAGACCGAACAGACCGGCACCGAAGGCGCCCAGGCCCGTGATCCACTCACCGAAGTGGGAGATGCCCTCGCCGATGGGCTTCCAGACCAGACCGAAGAAGACGCCCATGACCGTACCGACGAAGGCCATGATGATCGGGACGAGCCGGCGGCCGTTGAAGAAGCCGAGCCAGTCCACCAGCTTGGTCCGATGGAAGCGCTGCCAGACCACCGCGCCGAGCAGACCCATCACCAGGCCGCCGAGCACACCGGGGTTGTTGTAGGTCGCGGCGATGTCCGCGCCCTTCTGGATCTTCGCGTCGGTGACGGGGAACGCGGTGAGGACGTTCTTGTAGACCAGGAAGCCGACCAGGGCGGCCAGCGCGGTGGAGCCGTCCGCCTTCTTGGCGAAGCCGATCGCGACACCGATACAGAACAGCATCGGGAGGTTGTCGAAGATCGCGCCACCGGCCGTGGCGAACACCGAGGTGACCTTGTCGGGCAGATGCAGCTTGTCGTGGATGTCCTGCTGACCGAAGCGGAGCAGCAGACCAGCCGCCGGGAGAACGGCGATCGGGAGCTGAAGACTGCGGCCGATCTTCTGCAGGCCCTGGAACAGACCGGATCCCCACTTCTTCGTGGGGGCCGCCGTCGCGGTGGCGGTTGTCATACGTCCTCCATCGGTGGTGGTCTACACCACTCAGTGGTGTAGACCTGTTGTACACGATGGGGGCGATATAAGGAACCCGTCAATTCCGCAACCGGAGCGCTACGCCCTGTACGCCATACGGCGACAGGCTGCTTAGGCCTTGGTGACGTCCTCCACCTCGTCTTCCGGTTCCCGCCCGGGGGTCTTCAGGTCGAACCGGGTGATGGCGAACCGGAAGATCGCGTAGTACACCGCCGCGAAGCAGAGACCGATCGGGATGATCGCCCAAGGCCGCGTCGCCAGCTTCCAGTTGATGACGTAGTCGATGAGCCCCGCGGAGAAGCTGAACCCGTCGTGCACCCCCAGCCCCCACGTCACCGCCATCGACACCCCCGTCAGCACCGCGTGCACCACGTACAGCAGCGGCGCGATGAACATGAACGAGTACTCGATCGGCTCGGTGATGCCGGTCACGAACGACGTCAGCGCCACCGACAGCATCAGACCGACGATCTCCTTGCGCCGGTGCGGCTTCGCACAGTGCGCGATGGCGAGCGCGGCGGCCGGCAGCGCGAACATCATGATCGGGAAGAACCCCGAGGTGAACTGACCCGCCTGCGGATCACCCGCCAGGAACATGTTGATGTCACCGTGCACCGTCCGCCCGTCGGGCGTGGTGTAACTGCCGAACTGGAACCAGATGGGCACGTTCAGGAACTGGTGCAGCCCGACCACCAGCAGCGCCCGGTTCGCGAGCCCGAACACCCCCGCGCCCCGCGCCCCCGCCTCCCGCAGCCAGTGACTGAAGCTCTCCAGACCGCTTCCGATCGGCGGCCAGATCCACAGGCACAGCGCGGCGAACCCGATGGCCACGAACGACATGATGATCGGGACCAGCCGCCGCCCGTTGAAGAACCCCAGCCAGTCCACCAGCCTCGTCCGGTGGTACCGGGCCCAGAAGAAGGCGGTCAGCAGCCCCAGCGCGATCCCGCCGAAGACCCCCGGATTCTGGAACGTGAACGTCGACACCGTCCCGTCGCTCACCTGGCACCCGATCCCCGGCAGCGTCCGCGACCCGCCGGGACAGTCCTCCGGGAACTGGTGCAGCACCCCGTAATAGACGAGGAAGCCCGTCACCGCCGCCAGCGCCGTCGAACCGTCCGCCTTCTTCGCCATCCCGATCGCGACGCCGACACAGAACAGCAGCGGCAGCCCGACCGAACCGTCGAGCAGCGCCCCGCCCGCCCCCTGCATCACCTTGGAGACCGCCTCCCAGCCCACCCCGTGCACGCCGAACACGTCGGGCTGGCCCAGCCGGTTGAGGATCCCCGCCGCCGGCAGCACCGCGATCGGCAGCTGCAGACTGCGGCCCATCTTCTGCAGCCCCTGGAACAACATGTGCCACCGCTCCCGCGCGGGGCTGACCGTACTGTCGGCGCTGTCGGCACTCATGGGCGCGTCCTCCGGGCCGCTCGGCGGTACCGCGGGACCGCCGCGGGGTTTGTCGACCACCCGCCAGCTGGTGTAGACCAGTCGGCAGACGGTTCCGCCGCGGTGCTCGCCATCATTCGGCACCCGCGGTACTGCCGCTCGCAAAGATGGGCCAACTGTGGGTTACTGCGAAAAAGCGGTTCGGATCAGGGAGAAGGAACATGGCCAGCAAGGCTGAGAAGATCGTCGCCGGCCTCGGCGGAATCGAGAACATCGACGAGATCGAAGGCTGCATCACCCGGCTGCGCACCGAGGTGCACGACGCCTCCAAGGTCGACGACGCCGCCCTGAAGGCCGCCGGCGCCCACGGCGTCGTCAAGATGGGCACCGCCATCCAGGTCGTCATCGGCACCGACGCCGACCCGATCGCCGCGGAGATCGAAGACATGATGTGAGCCTTCCGCTCACTGCACAAGGGGCTCTTCCCACCGGGGGAGAGCCCCTTCGCACGCTCCGGATAGGCTCGTCGCCATGTCTCGAATCGACGGCCGCACCCCCGAACAACTCCGCCCGGTCACCATCGAACGCGGCTGGAGCAAGCACGCCGAGGGCTCCGTCCTCGTCTCCTTCGGCGACACCAAGGTCTTCTGCACCGCCTCCGTCACCGAAGGCGTCCCCCGCTGGCGCAAGGGCAGCGGCGAGGGCTGGGTCACCGCGGAGTACGCCATGCTCCCCCGCGCCACCAACACCCGCGGCGACCGCGAGTCCGTCAAGGGCAGGATCGGCGGCCGCACCCACGAGATCTCCCGCCTCATCGGCCGCTCCCTGCGCGCCGTCATCGACTACAAGGCCCTCGGCGAGAACACCGTCGTCCTCGACTGCGACGTCCTCCAGGCCGACGGCGGCACCCGCACCGCCGCCATCACCGGCGCGTACGTCGCCCTCGCCGACGCCGTCACCTGGGCCCGGGAGCGCAAGCTCGTCAAGGCCGGCCGCCAGCCCCTGACCGGCACCGTCTCGGCCGTCTCGGTCGGCATCGTCGGCGGAGTGCCCTTGCTCGACCTCTGCTACGAGGAGGACGTCAGGGCCGAGACCGACATGAACGTCGTCTGCACCGGCGACGGCCGCTTCGTCGAGGTCCAGGGCACCGCCGAGGCCGAGCCCTTCGCCCGCGACGAGCTCAACGCCCTCCTCGACCTCGCCGTCGCCGGCTGCGCCGACCTCGCGGCCATCCAGCGCGCGGCACTCGAAGCCGCCCGCACGGAAAAGTAAAGGAAACCAAAAAAGCCGAGGTGTGGCGAGGCAACCCGGGCGGCCGACCCCGCGTCCCTGTCAATACGGGCGCACGGCTCGTACAACCGTGCGCCCGGCCAGCCACACCACGGGGAGGACACACCACCATGGCCGCCAGCCGACGCCGAGGACGCCGTCGCGTCACCACCACCGCCGCCGTGGCCGCGACCGCCGCTCTCACCATCGCCCTCCTCGCCGGCTGCGACTCGGTGAACACGGCCCTGGACTGCGTCCGCACCGCCGACTCCATCGCCGACAGCGTCACCTCCCTCCAGCAGGCCGTGGAGAACGCCGCGAACGACCCCACCCGGACCGACGCCTCCCTCGACTCCATCCAGCAGAACCTGAGGAAGATCGGCGACAGGACCGACGACGCCGACGTCAACAAGGCGGTCGACAACCTCCAGAAGGCCGTGGACGACGTCCGCACCGCGGTCAGGAACGGCGACTCGACCCCCGACGTCACCCCCGTCACCGACGCGGCCGGTGAACTGACCAAGGTCTGCACGCCGTAAGCGCGAGCCCGGGCCCTTGGGATACTGCCGCCCATGACCACGACGACCCGCCTGATCCTCGCCACCCGCAACGCCGGAAAGATCACCGAGCTGCACGCGATCCTCGCGGAGGCGGGGCTGCCCCACGAACTGGTGGGCGCGGACGCGTACCCGGAGATCCCCGACGTCAAGGAAACAGGCGTCACCTTCGCCGAGAACGCCCTGCTCAAGGCCCACGCCCTCGCCCAGGCCACGGGCCTCCCGGCGATCGCCGACGACTCCGGCCTCTGTGTGGACGTCCTGAACGGCGCCCCCGGCATCTTCTCCGCCCGCTGGGCCGGCCGCCACGGCGACGACAAGGCCAACCTGGACCTGCTCCTCGCTCAGCTCGCGGACATCGCCGAGGAACACCGGGGCGCCCACTTCGCCTGCGCGGCGGCTCTGGCGTTGCCCGACGGTACGGAGCGCGTGGTCGAGGGCCGGCTGCGGGGAGTCCTCCGCCATGCGCCCGTCGGCACCAACGGCTTCGGCTACGACCCGATCCTCCAGCCGGAGGGCGAGACCCGCACCTGCGCCGAGCTCAGCCCGGAGGAGAAGAACGCGATCAGCCACCGGGGGCAGGCGTTCCGGGCGCTGGTGCCGGTGGTGCGGGAGCTGTTGGGCTGAGACACGGCGAGGGGCCGCCCGGACGGGCGGCCCCTCAGGTGTGCGGCCGGTGGGACTCGAACCCACACGGGTGTTAACCCACTGGGACCTAAACCCAGCATGACTGCCAAATTCCATCACGGCCGCTCAAAAGCGGTCATCGCAACTGACCGCAGGCGCTCAGTCTACGGGGCCGACGGGTTGTGCTGCGAGAGCCTTCCGTCAGTCGCGGCACCACATCCCCGTCGCCGCACGGCAGTTCGAGCCAGGCCGCCCCTCGCCGTGACCGGCCGCCAAAACGGCCCGCGCCGGATGTACCGGTGCGGGCCGTGACCGCGGGGCAGGCCTTCAGATGCCCAGATCCTTGATGATCTTGGCGACGTGGCCGGTGGCGCGGACGTTGTAGAGGGCCTTCTCGACCTTGCCCTGCTCGTCCACGATGATCGTGGAGCGGATGACGCCCAGGTAGGTCCTGCCGTAGTTCATCTTCTCGCCGAAGGCGCCGTAGGCGTCGAGGACCTTCTTGTCGGGGTCGGCGAGGAGGGTGACCTTGAGGTTCTCCTTCTCGCGGAACTTGCCGAGCTTCTCCGGGGCGTCGGGGGAGATGCCGAGGACGTCGTAGCCCGCGTCGGCGAGGAGGGAGAGGTTGTCGGTGAAGTCGCACGCCTGCTTCGTGCAGCCTGGGGTGAGGGCTGCGGGGTAGAAGTAGACGATGACCTTGCGGCCCTTGTGGGCGGAGAGGGACACCTCGTTGCCGTCGGCGTCGGAGAGGGTGAAGTCGGGGGCCACGTCCCCGGGCTGGAGTCGCTCGCTCATCGGTCTAGCGTAACGGGGGGTCCTGACCGTGCGGCGGCGGCGAGAGCTGACAGACTGTCCAGAACAGGCAGTACGGCAGTACGGCAGACTTCGGAGGGCCCACGGTGGCGGAGACGTCGGACACCAGAACCCCGGCGCAGATCGAGGCGGACATCAAGCGCCGCCGCGAGGCGCTGGCCGAGACGCTGGACGAGATCGGGGTGCGGGTGCATCCGAAGACCATCGTCGGCGATGCGAAGGCCAAGGTCGCGGCCAACGTCGATCACACGCTCGGAAGGGCCTACGTCCAGGTCAACCGGGTTGTGAGCGATGTGAAGGCCCAGTTCGTGGACGAAGAGGGCGCGCCGCGGCTGGAGCGGGTCGTGCCGGTGGCGCTCGTCGCCGTGGGCGTGGTCGGTCTGCTGTTCTTCAGCGGCACCCGGCGGCGCAAGAGCTGACCAGAGGCAGGTAGGTTCAAGGCGTGAGCGCCAAGAGAGACGAGCTGAGCAGCGGCCAGCACGACAAGCTGCCGATCCGGATGCTGCACGACCGGGTCCTGGTCAAGCAGGACACCGGGGAGGGTGAGCGACGGTCGGGCGGGGGCATCCTCATTCCCGCCACGGCGGCCGTCGGGCGCCGGCTGGCCTGGGCCGAGGTGGTCGCGGTCGGTCAGAACGTGCGGACGGTGGAGCCCGGTGACCGGGTGCTGTACGACCCGGAGGACCGCGCCGAGGTCGAGGTGCAGGGGGTGGCGTACGTGCTGATGCGCGAGCGCGACCTGCACGCGGTGGCCGCCGACCGGTTCGAGGGCTCGGAGGACTCGACCGGCCTGTACCTCTGACTCGGACTGGCTCGGAGACCCGAAGGGGCCCGGTGACCGTGGTCACCGGGCCCCTTCGTCGCGCCAGGGCGGCCGGCGGTCACTGGACGAAGCCGAACCCGCCTCCGTCGCCCGCTGTCGTGCCGGTGGTGGTGCCGGTGTCGGTGCCCGCCGTCGTCCCGGTACTGGTGCCGTCGGTCGTGGTCCCGGTGGAGGTTCCGGAGTCCGTGCCCGAGGTGGTGGTACCGGAGTCGGTGCCGGCGGTCGTCGTACCGGACGTGGTGGTGCCGGCGGTGGTGGAGCCGTCCGTCGTACCGCCGTCGGTGGTCCCGTTGGTGGGGGTGCCGCTCGTGCCGCCGTTGTCCTGGCCGCCGCCGGTGGTGCCGCCGTTGTCCTGGTTCCCGCCGGTGGTGCCGCCGTTGTCCTGGCCGCCGGTGCCCGGGGTGGCCGTGCTCTGGGTGGGCGGGGCCACGGTCTCGGCGCCGGCCTGGAGGTCCAGGTCGAAGTCGGAGGCGGTGGTGCCCTGCAGGGCGGCCTTGGTGTACTGCGCCCAGATCTCGGTCGGGGCCCCGCCGCCGTTGATGCGCTGCAGGCCGAGCGCGCCGTACAGCGACTTGTGGGCGGCGGTCACCGGGTCCTGGCCCATCACGGAGACGACGGTGGCCAGGTCGGGGGTGTAGCCCGCGAACCAGGCGGCGGTGTCCTCCTCGGCGGTGCCGGTCTTGCCGGCGGCCGGGCGGCCCGCGGCCTGGGCGGCGGTGGCGGTGCCGTTGTCGACCACGCTCTGCAGGATGGAGGTGGTGGTGTCGGCGGCCTGCCGGCTGACGGCCTGCTTGGTCGTCGACTCCGGCAGCTTGATGTCCTGCGTGCCGTCCTTCGTGATCTTCTCGACCATCGTGTATGTGCCGTGCCTGCCGTGGTTGGCGAGCGTGGCGTAGGCCTCCGCCATGTCCAGGACGCTGGCGGTGGCGGTGCCGAGGGCGATGGACGGGTAGGGCTGGAGGTCCTTGGTGTCGGCGGGGATGCCCAGGCCGACGGCGGTCTGCTTGACCTTGGAGGGGCCGACGTCGACGGCCATCTGCGCGTACACCGAGTTCACGGAGAGGTCGGTGGCCTTGCGGACGGTGATCTGGCCGTACGACTTCTCGTCCTCGTTCTCCGGTGCGTAGGCACCGCCGGACCAGCCCTGGACGGCGCGCTTGTCGGTGCCGTCGTAGTAGGTGTTCGGGGTGATGGTCTGGCCGGACTGGGTGGTGGAGCCGTTGTCGACGGCGGAGGCGAAGACGAAGGGCTTGAAGGTCGAGCCGACCTGGAAGTCACCGCGGGTCGCGCCGTTGGTGTACTGCTTCACGTAGTCGATGCCGCCGTACATGGCGACGACCTGGCCGGTCTTCGGGTCGACGGAGGCACCGCCGGCCCGCACGTAGTTGTCGACCTTGTTGTTCTTCTTGTCCAGCTTGGAGATCAGCTTGTCGTCGACCGCCTTCACGAAGGCGTTCTGCCTGGACTTCTGCAGGGTGGTGGTGATGCGGTAGCCGCCGGCCTCCAGGGAGTCCGAGTCGACGATCTTGTTCTTGATCAGGTAGTCGTTGACCGCGTTGACGATGTAGCCGCGCTGTCCGGACATGCCGGTGGAGACGGTCTGCTCCTTGGGCATCGGGAACTTCATGGTGGCCCGCTTGGACTCGGTGAGCCAGCCCTTCTTGACCATGCCGTCGAGGACGTAGTTCCAGCGGGCGACGGCCGCGGCCTTGTTCTCGGGGTGGGCGACGACGTCGTACTCGCTGGGCGCGTTGACGAGCGCGGCGAGGTAGGCGGCGCGGGCCGGGTCGAGGTCGGTGGCGTCCTTGCCGTAGTAGGCCTGGGCGGCGGCCTGGATGCCGTAGGCGTTGCGGCCGAAGTAGCTGGTGTTGAGGTAGCCCTCCAGGATCTGGTCCTTGGACTCGCTGCGGTCCAGCTTGATCGAGATGAAGAACTCCTTCACCTTGCGGGTGACGGTCTGCTCCTGGGCGAGGTAGTAGTTCTTCACGTACTGCTGGGTGATCGTCGAGCCGGACTGGGTGCCCTTGCCGGTGGCGGTGTTCCAGGCGGCGCGCACCATCGCCTTGGGGTCGACGGCGGACTCGGTGTAGAAGTCCCGGTCCTCGGCGGCGAGCACGGCGTGCTGGGCGGCCACGGAGACCTGGGCGAGGGTCACGTTCTCCCGGTTGACCTCGCCGTCGCGGGCGAGCTGGGAGCCGTCGGCGTACAGGTAGACGTTGGACTGCTTGGTGGCGAACGTGTTGGCCGCCGGGATCTTCACCATCGAGTAGCCGAGGAAGAACAGGCCGATCAGCAGGAGTACGCCGATCACGAAGGTGCCGAGCAGCATCCGCCAGGTGGGGAGGATCCGCCGCCACCCGGTCCGCTTGGGCCGCTTCATCTTCTTCTCGCCCCCCTTTGTTTCCACCGCCGCCGATCCGGCCACGGGCGCCTCCGCCGCCCGGGGTCCCGGAACCGGGGCCGGGGCGGGGACCGATGCCGAGGCTGCGCCGGGGACCGGTGCCGGGGGCGCGGCGGGTGCCGCCGCCTTCGGCGCCCTGATCGCCTTGAGCTGCCGCGTCTGCGTGTCCTGCCCGTCCCGCGGGTTCGGCCTGGTCTGCCGGTCCTGCCTGTTCTCGGCCGGGCCCTGCCGGCTCTCGGCCGGGTTCTGCCGGTTCCCGGCCGCCGCGGGCGGTTGCGCCTTCGGCGCCGTGACCGCGGTGAGCTGCCGCGTCTGCGTGTCCTCGGCCGTCGGCCGCGGCGGCGCGATCTTCTTCTCGCCGGCCCCCGGCCGCTGCTCGGTCCTCGCCTCCCCGGCCCGCTCGGCTTCCCCGGGCTGCTGGGCCTGCTTGGCCTCCGCGGCCTGGCCGGCCGCCGCGGGCGGCTCCGGCTTCTTCGCCTCGGCCCCCGGCCGCGGAGGGGTCTGCTGCTCCTCGGCCGCGGCCGGCGGCTCCGTCGGGCCTCCGCCGCCCTGGCTCGGCTGTTGCGGCTGCGGCTCGTCGCTCATGTCGTGCACGGACTCCTGTTTCGCGTCGTACGTTCGTTCCCGTACGACCTCGTACGCTTCTGCGCCCCCTGTTGAAGACTCTCGCACCGTGCGTTCCGTTCCCGGATTCCGGCACGCTTCGGTCACGGAAATTGCGTGGCCTGCGATGTCGTCGGCGCAGTAGGCTCCTGCGCTTCGGTGTCGGGCGGTCCGGGAGGTCGGTTGGCGTGGGTGCGGGACGGTTGTACACGGCCGTCGCGGCGGGGGGTTTCCGACGGTACGCGACGTATCGGGCGGCCACTGCGGCCGGGGTGTTCACCAACACGGCCTTCGGGATCATCCTCGTCTACACGTACTTGGCGCTGTGGGACGAGAAACCGCACCTCGGAGGCTATGACCAGGCCCAGGCGGTGACCTATGTGTGGCTCGGGCAGTGCCTGTACGCCACGCTCGCGATCCAGGGCGGGGGCGCTGAAAAAGACCTGATGGAGCGTATCCGGACCGGCGCGATCGCGGTTGACCTGTACCGTCCGGCCGATCTTCAACTGTGGTGGCTGGCGACCGATTTGGGTCGCTCGCTGTTCCAGTTGCTGGGGCGGGGCGTGATCCCCTTCCTGGTCGGCGCCGTGTTCTTCCCGATGGCGCTGCCCGCGGACGCCGGTACCTGGGCCGCCTTCCTGGTGGCGCTGTTCCTCGCGATGGCCGTCAGCTTCGGTATCCGCTACCTGGTCGCGCTCAGCGTGTTCTGGCTGATGGACGGTATGGGCGTCAACCAGGTCATGATGATCACGGGGGTCTTCTTCTCGGGGATGACCCTGCCGCTGAACGTCTTCCCGGGCGGCTTCGGCGAGGTGGTCCGCGCCCTGCCGTGGGCGGCGCAGATCCAGATGCCCGCGGATGTGCTGCTGGGGGAGAGGGGGGTGGCGGGGGCGTTGGCCTTCCAGGCCGCCTGGGCGGTGGCGCTGCTGACGGCGGGCCGGCTGCTGCAGACGGCGGCGACGCGACGGGTGGTGGTGCAGGGTGGATGAGCGAGCTCCGCACGAGTGGCGCGGCGCGGGTGTTCCCGACGGGTGGCCCGGTACCGGCGGGCGGGTCCGGGCCGGGTGGCGCGGTGCGGCTGAGCGGGCCCGGGACGGGCTGCGGGCGTACCGGCTGATCGCCGGGATGTGGATCCGGTCCACGATGATCTACCGCACGTCCTTCGCTCTCACGATGGCCGGGAACCTGGTGGTGACCGGGCTGGACTTCGCCACGATCCTGCTGATGTTCTCGCAGGTCGACTCGCTCGGCGGCTGGTCGCTGCCCGAGGTCTGCTTCCTGTACGGCCTGTCGGCGACCGCGTTCGGCGTCGCCGACCTGGTGCTGGGCTCGATGGACGTGCTGGGTACGCGGATCCGCGACGGCTCCTTCGACACGCTGCTGGTCCGGCCGGCCCCGGTGCTCGCCCAGATCGGCGCGGACCACTTCGCGCTGCGCCGCCTGGGCCGGATCACTCAGGGCGCGATGGTGCTGGGCTGGGCACTGGTCTCCGTCGACGTCGACTGGACGCCGGCGAAGGCCCTGCTGGTCCCGTTGATGCTGGCCGGCGGCGCCGGCATCTTCTGCGCGCTCTTCGTGGCGGGCGCGGCCTTCCAGTTCCTGGCGCAGGACGCGGCGGAGGTGCAGAACGCGTTCACGTACGGCGGTACGACGCTGCTCCAGTACCCGCCGACGGTCTTCGGGAAGGACTTCGTGCGCGGGGTGACGTTCATGCTGCCGCTGGCCTTCGTCAACTGGGTGCCGGCCGCGTACGTCCTGGGGCGGCCGTATCCGCTGCGGCTGCCGGCGTGGACGGCGTGGACGGCGCCGCTGGTGGCGGTGGCCTGCTGCGCGCTGGCGGGTCTGGCATGGCGGGCGGGCCTCAGGTCGTATCGAAGTACGGGAAGTTGATCTGATGGTCGGGGCACAGGGAGCTGATCTGATGTCGGACGTGTTCATCGAGGTCGACGCGGTGGAGAAGGTCTTCGAGGTCCGCAAGAAGACCGGGTTCCTGAAACGGGAACGGCGGCAGGTACGGGCGGTCGACTCGCTCTCCTTCACGGTGGCGCGCGGCGAGATGGTCGGCTACATCGGCCCGAACGGCGCCGGCAAGTCGACCACGATCAAGATGCTGACGGGCATCCTGACCCCGAGCGGCGGCCGGCTCCGGGTGGCCGGCATCGACCCGTCCCGGGAGCGCACCCGCCTGGCCCACCGCATCGGTGTGGTCTTCGGCCAGCGCACGACCCTGTGGTGGGACCTCCCCCTCATCGACTCCTACCGTCTGATGCACCGCATGTACCGCATCCCGGACGCCCGTTACGCGGAGAACCTGGACCGCCTGGTCGAACTGCTCTCGCTGAGCAGTCTGTTGGACGTCCCGGTACGGCAGCTCTCGCTCGGTCAGCGGATGCGCGGCGACATCGTGGCGGCGCTGCTGCACGACCCGGACGTCCTCTACCTCGACGAGCCGACGATCGGCCTCGACGTGATCTCGAAGGCCAAGGTCCGCGCCTTCCTGCGGGAGCTGAACACCGAACGCGGCACCACGGTCCTGCTGACCACCCACGACCTCCAGGACATCGAGCAGTTGTGCTCGCGCGTGATGGTCATCGACCACGGGCGGCTGATGTACGACGGTCCGCTCGCCGGCCTGCACGAGGCAGGGGAGAGCGAGCGCACCCTCGTGGTCGACCTGGAGCGGGAGCTCCCGCCGATCGACGTCGGACCGGCGGCGCGGGTGGTGAAGGTGGAGGGCCCCAGGCAGTGGCTGGCGTTCCCGGCGTCGGAGTCGGCGGCGCCGCTGGTCGCGCGGGTCGCGGCGGAGTATCCCTTGCTGGACCTGTCCGTCCGGGAGCCGGACATCGAGACGGTGATCGCGGCGATGCTGTATCCCATGGGGGACACCCCCAAGCCCCCGTCCGAGCAGCCGACGGCATAGTCCCCGGCGCCGCGAACTCGTAGTCTGCACACCATGACCGACGATGCCCCGGAGCTGCGCGCCTCCGACGCCGATCGTGAACGTGTCGCCGAGATCCTCAGGGACGCCCTCGCGGAGGGGCGGCTCGACATGGAGGAGTTCGAGGAGCGGCTGGAGGCGACGTACCGGGCCCGGACCTACGGTGAGCTGACGCCCATCACCAGGGACCTGCCGGTGGAGAGGGTGCCGACGGTTTCCCTGCACAAGGAACCGGTGGACAGAGGGAGTTGGGGGAGCCGGATCGTCGGCGGCGAGGGTTCGTCGTCGTGGGCGATGGCCGTGATGTCCGGGTTCCAGCGCAAGGGCCGCTGGACGGTGCCGAAGCGGTTCACCGGATTCACCTTCATGGGCGGCGGCGAGATCGACCTGCGCGAGGCGAACTTCGCTGACGGCGAGGTCGAGCTCAACTGCATCGCGATCATGGGTGGGATCAGCGTGGTTGTGCCGCCGGGCGTCGAGGTGGTGATGCGGGGCATCGCCGTCATGGGGGGCTTCGACCACTACGAGGAGGAGACCCTGCCCGACCCGGCCGCCCCCAGGGTGATCGTGACGGGCCTCGCCTTCTGGGGCGGCGTCGAGGTGGAGCACAAGGTGACGAAGGCGGAACGCCGGCGCGTGAAGGAGGAACGCCGCCTGGAGCACCTGGACCGCAGATCAGCCCGGCACGAACTGCACGAGGCCCGGCACGAATGGCGCGAACAACGCCGCGAGGAACGGGAGCGGCGGAGGCACGGCGACCACTGAGGGCGTCGGCCGGGCGCGGGAGTTGCCGGGGCGCGGTGGCGGCTGGGGCGCTGCGGTTGCTGGAGCGTGGCGGCGGCCGGGGCGCGGTGGTGATGAGGGTGGTGATCGTCGAGGGGCTCGGGTTCGCCGAGGGGCTCGTGTCCGGTGCGCACGCGAACGGGCGGCGCACTCCGGCGGGTTGCCGGAGTACGCCGCCCTCACGCCGCCCACGCCCTCGGGGGCCGGCCGCGGATTCAGAGGCTGCGGGCGGTGATGTCGCCCTTGGAGGTGGTGGCGCGGATGTCGAGCTCGGCGGTGCCGTCGTTCTTGAGGGCGTTGCTGACCCGGCCGTAGCCGGTGCCGGCGTCGAGAGTGGCCGAGACGCCGGCGGCGGCGGTCACCGTGATGTCGCCGGACTGGGTGCTCAGCACGACCGTGCCGCGCAGGGCCTCGGCGATCCGGATGTCACCCCGGGCGGTGCTGATCTCCGCGTCGCCGCCCAGCCGGCCGACCTCGACATCGCCGTCGACCGCGGTGAGGCGGAGGCTCGCGGCCTCGTCGATCTTGATCTGGCGGTACGCGCCTTCGAAGGCGACGTCGCCGAGGCGGCCGACCCCGCGGAGCTCGGCGCTGCCCGCCTTGCCCTCGACACGCGAGCCGGCGGGCAGCTGGACGGTCACCTCGACGGATCCGGAGGGGCCGAAGAGCTGGTTCTTCGCCCCCGGCGCGGCGACCCGCAGCACACCGTCGGCGTAGGTGACCTCGATCTGTTCGGCTGCCTTCACGTCGCGGCTCTTGGTGCCGTCGGCCGGAAGGACCTCGACCGTGGTGTCCGCCCGGTCGGCGGCGATGAACCGGATCTGGCCCGCGGGGACGTCGAGGACGGCGGAGACCGGGGCGGGGGTGTCGAACTTCTGCATCGTGCGCTCCTTCGATCCGTTGTTTCTGATGATGGAAACGCTACGTTGCGTTCATGAATGAGGCAATATACGCGTTGCGCAAAGGGGGCATTCTTGCAGCTCACAGGCGAGAATTCGTTGCAATGTCTATGAATCTAATGCAACGGGAGCGATGTCTTCGTTGCAATGGGATGAAGGTGAACGCTATGCTGACGGCACCCAGGAACCACAGAGGAGGCCGTGATGCCGGGAGGCAGGCTCACCCAGCAGGAGCGTCAGCAGATCGCGCTGGGCCTGGCCGACGGCCTCGCCTACGCGGAGATCGCCAGACGTCTCGACCGCCCCACCTCGACGGTCACCCGTGAGGTCATGCGCAACGGCGGTCCCGTCGCCTACCGCCCCGAGATCGCCCATCGCGCCACCGAGCACCGCGCCCACCGCCGCCGCCAGACCGCGCCCCGGCAGGCGGGGACGGCACCGGCGTCGTCCGCCGGACGCGACACCGAGGCCCTGCGCGCGTACGAGGAGGTCTTCACCACCGTCTTCATGCAGCAGGGCCTGCCCAAGATGGCGTCCCGGGTGCTGACCTGCCTCTACACCACCGACGCGGGCAGCGTCACCGCGTCCGAACTCGTCCAGCGGCTCCAGGTCAGCCCGGCGACCGTCTCCAAGACGGTCGCGCTCCTCGAAACCATGGGCCTCATCCGCCGGGAGCGCGACGAGCGCCGCCGCGAACGCTACGTCGTCGACAACGACGTCTGGTACCAGGGCATGATCGCCAGCGCCCGGTCCCACGCCCAGCTCGCCGAGACGGCAAGGCAGGGCGTCGGCGTCCTCGGCCCCGGCACCCCGGCCGCCGTCCGCCTGGAGAACATCGCCCGCTTCGTCGACTTCGTCGGCGAGAGCATGGCCCGCGCCGCCGAACAGGCCCGCGACGTCCTCTACGCGAAACCCGGCCCGCCCCCGCAGGACACCACCGAGTCGGACCCGGACCCGGACCGCTGACGGGAACACTCGCGGAACGTGCCGCCGAAATTTCCCGGACGGACAGGCGGCGGGAACTCCTGCCCCGTTCCGGGAGTAGGTCAGGAAGGGACAATAAGTGCGGGATCACCGTGAGGGTGAAACCGGCCGCGAACGGGTGGAGCAGATGGTGGAACGTACGGGAACGGCGGCGCCGTCCTACAAGTCCATGAACGCCTTCACACCCGCCGACGAGGAACGCCAGGCCGGCGTCCGGCGCATGAAGCGCACGGCGACCGGTCTGCTGCTGCTCGTCGCCCTGGTGTACGCGCTGGCCAGGTGGGCCTCGGGCGCGGGCGCCGGCGCCTGGGCGGACTACGTGGCCGCGGCCGCCGAGGCCGGCATGGTCGGCGCGCTCGCCGACTGGTTCGCGGTGACGGCGATCTTCCGCCACCCCCTCGGCGTGCCCATCCCGCACACCGCGATCATCCCCAACAAGAAGGACCAGCTCGGCGTCTCCCTCGGCGAGTTCGTCGGCGAGAACTTCCTCTCCCAGGACGTCGTACGGCAGCGGCTGCACGCCGTGGGCATCGGCAGCCGGCTCGGCGCCTGGCTGGCGGAGCCGAACAACGCCGACCGGGTCACCGCCGAGCTGGCGACCGCGCTGCGCGGCGCCCTGACCGTGCTGCGGGACTCCGACGTCCAGGCGGTGGTCGGCGAGGCGATCACACGGCGCGCCGACGCCCAGGAGATCGCCCCCGGCATCGGCAAGATGCTGGAGCGGATAGTCGCCGACGGCGGCCACAAGCGGGTCGTGGACCTCGTCGTCACCCGGGCGCACGACTGGCTGGTGCTGCACGGGGACTCCGTCATGGACGCCGTCCAGGGCGGGGCGCCCGGCTGGACGCCCCGGTTCGTCGACCGCCGGGTCGGCGAGCGTGTCTACAAGGAGCTGCTGCGCTTCTGCGCCGAGATGCGCGACATGCCGTCCCACCCGGCCCGCGGCGCCCTCGACCGCTTCCTCTCGGACTTCGCGAACGACCTCCAGTCCGACACGGACACCCGGGCCCGTGTCGAGCGGCTCAAGGGCGAGGTGCTGGGCCGCGGCGAGGTGCAGGACCTGATCGCGTCCGCCTGGACGGCCGTACGATCCATGATCGTCGCGGCGGCCGAGGACGAGCGCAGCGAGCTGCGGCTGCGCGTCCGCGCCTCCCTGCTCTCCCTGGGCGCCCGGATGGCCACCGAGCAGAAGGTCCAGGACAAGGTCGACAGCTGGGTCGAGGGCGCGGCGGTGCACGTCGTGACGACGTACCGCAAGGAGATCACGTCGCTGATCACCGACACGGTGGCCGGCTGGGACGCCGAGCACACCACCCGGAAGATCGAGGCGCACATCGGCCGCGACCTGCAGTTCATCCGGATCAATGGCACGGTGGTGGGGTCGCTGGCCGGGGTGCTGATCTTCACGGTGTCGCGCGCGCTGGGGGCGTAAGGCACCTGGAGCCGGGCACACGACCTTCGGTTTCGGTTCTCTCCCGGTCGAAGGAGGCTCGATGGGTACGGCTACGGGCGTGGGCGCGGACGGGACAGCCGGCGGCCGGACGATCACCACCCGCATCCCGGCCCGCCTGGACCGCCTCCCCTGGTCCCGCTGGCACTGGACGATCGTCATCGGCCTCGGCACGGTCTGGATCCTGGACGGCCTGGAAGTCACGGTCGTGGGCAACATCGCGAGCCGGCTCTCCGAACCGGGCAGCGGCCTCGCGATCTCCTCCTCCCAGGTCACCGGCACGGCCGCGGCCCTCTACGTGGCCGGCGCCTGCATCGGCGCCCTCTTCTGGGGCCGCCTGACCGACCGCTACGGCCGCAAGAAGCTCTTCATGATCACCCTGGCGGTCTACCTGGCCGCCACCGCCCTGACCTCGATCTCCTTCGCCCCCTGGTGGTTCTTCACCTTCCGCTTCCTGACCGGCTTCGGCATCGGCGGCGAATACGCGGCGATCAACTCGGCGATCGACGAGCTGATCCCGGCGTACTACCGGGGGCGCGTCGACCTGATCATCAACGGCAGCTTCTGGGTGGGCGCGGTGGGCGGCTCGCTCCTGTCGATCGTCGCGCTGAACACGGACTTCCTGGCGAAGGACGTGGGCTGGCGGCTGACCTTCGCGCTGGGCGTCGTCCTCGGGCTGGTCATCCTGCTGGTACGGCGCAACGTCCCGGAGAGCCCGCGCTGGCTGCTCATTCACGGCAGGGAGCGCGAGGCGGAGGAGATCGTCTCCTCGATCGAGAGCCAGGTGGCGGACGAGACGGGCAAGCCGCTGCCCGCACCCGAGGGCGAGCTGGTGATCCACCAGCGGGGGAGCGTCACGTTCGTCGAGATCGCCCGCACGGTCTTCCACGACTACCGGCGCCGCGCCGTCCTCGGCTTCTCCCTCTTCATCGGCCAGGCGTTCCTCTACAACGCGATCACCTTCGGCTTCGGCGCGATCCTCACGACGTTCTTCGACGTGCCGACGGGGGACACCGGCTACTACTTCGTGGTCATCGCGGTGGGCAACTTCCTCGGCCCCCTCCTGCTGGGCAAGCTGTTCGACACGGTCGGCCGACGGGTGATGATCTCGTCGACATACATCCTGTCCGGCCTGCTCCTCTTCCTCACGGCCTGGCTGTTCGACCGCGGTGTGCTGACGGCGGGAACGCTGACGGCGTGCTGGTGCGCGGTCCTCTTCTTCGCCTCCGCGGGAGCGTCCAGCGCCTACCTCACCGTCTCCGAGATCTTCCCGATGGAGACGCGGGCGATGTCAATCGCGTTCTTCTACGCCCTGGGCACGGCGGCCGGCGGTATCAGCGGCCCCCTCCTCTTCGCCGACCTGACGGGAACCGGCAAGGTCGCCGACACGGTCCTGGCGTTCCAGATCGGCGCGGGCCTGATGTGCGCGGCGGGCCTGGTGGCGGCGGTGTGCGCGGTGAACGCGGAGCGCCGCTCCCTGGAGGACATCGCCCGCCCACTGTCGGTTGCGCCGGGCGGCGCGACGAAGGCAGAGGCGTAGGGGCCGGGCCGACGAAGGCAGAGGCGTAGGGGGCGGTGCGACGAAGGCAGGGGCGTAGGGGGCGGTGCGGGCAGTCGTGCGGCCGCGGCCCGGTGGGGGGCTGGCCGCGCAGTTCCCCGCGCCCCTGAAAAACTCAGCTGCGGGCAGTCGTGCCGCTGGGGCGGCACGGGTGGGCGCGGCGGCACCCTGCAAGCGCTGGTAAGCGTCCCCACCCCCGCCCAGCCCCCGCGAACGGTCACCTACTGAGCGCCGCCCCGCGCCCGCTTACGCAGCAACAGCAACCCCCCGGCCAACGCAGTGACCCCGGTGGCCGCAGCCCACGCAACCCCCTCCCCGGACCCCGTGGCCGCAAGGTCATCGCCCTTACCCGCAGCCGACGGCGAAGCAGATGCAGACACCGAGGCCGAACCCGAACCAGACACCGAAGCCGAACCCGAACCCGAACCAGACGCCGAAGCCGAACCCGACGGAACCGGGGACCCCGAAGCCTCCCCCGTGCTCACCCGGTCCCGCGTGAACGTCAGTGTTCCGAAGCCCAGTTGGTCGTACCCCCCGCTGTTCGGCCCGTAGTCCCCGCCGCCGCCCTCCGGCGCAACCTTGGCCGCGATCCGGGTGACGTACGTCGCCGACATACCGCGCCGCTTCGTGTAGTGGTTGGCGATCATCGCCCAGATCGGACGGATCATCGACGGATCGACGCCCGCCGCGGCCGTCACCGTCTCACTCCCGGACCACCCCCCGATCGCCCCCTTCCGCCGCGTGCTCGCGGTGAACGGCACCTGCCCGCCCATGCTCCACTTGGCGACGTACTGCGCCCCCTTGAGGAACCGGTTGTCGTCGTACCCGTACAGGTCGATCCCCTGGTTCCACGCCATCTCGCAGAACGTGCCCATCAGCCCCACCCCGAGCAGCGCGTGCCCCTGGTCGCGTCCCGCCTCCAGCCACTCGCCCAGCCCGCCGTCGGCTCCCTCCTCGTCGTACACGACGGGAATCGCGTTCCTGATCGCCCCGAGCCCGGCACCGTGCTTGAAGTAGTCGACCGCGCGGGCGACTTGGGCGCGGTCGTCGCAGAAGACGCCGGTGGCGAGGACACAGGCCATGTTGGCGAGGTCCCAGTTGGTCCAGTAGTTGGAGACGACGGCGCCGTTGTGCCGGACGAGGAAGTCGTCGCTGACCGCCCCGAACAGCTTGCTGAGCATCTCCTGGAAGCGGGCCGACTCGAAGTCCCCGTGGTCGCGGACGAGTTCGGCCGCGTTGGCGAACTGGTAGCCGTACAGCCCAGCGGCCAGGAACCGGTCGGCGGAACCGTTGACCGCGGTGAGGGTGGCGGACCACGCGTTGAGGATCGCGACCGCGGTGTCGGCGTACGCGCTCTCGCCGGTGACGTGGTACCGCAGCGCGTTCTGGTACGCGGCGTGGATGTCGTTGTAGAGGAGCGCGTAGTTCTCCGGGGTGCCCGAACCCCGGTACACCACGGCCTGCGGCCGAGCCTGCCAGCCGCTCTGCGCGTGCCGGTTGGCGGTCAGCCGGGCGAACCCGGCCGTGTAGGGCGCGGCGCCCGCCTTCACCTTGGCGGCCATGCGGTCGAGATCGGTACGGGTGTGCAGCAGCCCGGGATGGGCGAAGGCCCCGGCGGCGACGGCGGGACGGCCCGTCGCGGCGATCCCCGCGACGGCCCCCGCCGCCGCTCCCGAGGCCTTCAACATGCTCCGGCGGCTGATCTGTCGAGTCATGTGCATGCCCCGGGAGACGAACCGGTACGGCCCCCGATAACAGAAACCCGGAAAGGACAGCTCAGGCGCCCGTCGCCGACCCCGGCCGCACGATCATCAGAACCGTCACGACGGCCCACAGCAGACGCCCGGGTGCGGGCGTGCGGGCCCGCGGACGAGGTGACCGACCCGGCATGCTCAGGCCCGGCGTCCCGTCGGCGGACCAGAACCCGGCGAGGGCTCAGGCCCGGCGGTCCGCGACGGCCCAGGACGCCAGCGCCACCGCGCCCGCCACCCCGAAGACCGACGGCCAGGCGCCCACCTTCCTGGCCAGCGGATGCGACCCGGCGAACGCGGCGACGTACGCCGCGGACAGCGCACCCGCGGCCTTCCCGCCCGCCCGCTGCCGCCACTGCTGCGCTGCCGCGGCCCCGGCGACGGCCAGCACGGCCCCGCCCAGCGGCCGCTTCTTCGTCCAGCGGGCGACGCCGTAGCCACCGACGAGGCCGCTCGCCGCGATCACCGAACTGGGAACCCTGGCCATGTCCTTCACCTTCTCCTTCTCCGGGACCTCCCGAGGCTAGCCGAGGGGCGACCGCCGACGCCTCACCCGCCCCTCCCACCCCTCCCGTCTCACCCGGACGCGCGCCCCACATTGGCCGAATCGGTGCCATGACCATCGATTTCCCGGGTACTCGGCGTTGCACCGACGCGTATCGACCTGCCCCGGAGTTCCCGGAGATGCCCGGAAGAGGAGTCAGCACGATGACCGTGACGAGCCCGCAGCCGAGAGCCACCATCGCCGCCCCCGCCACCGCACCCTCTCCGGCCCCGAGCCCCCGTACGGTTCGTACCACCCGTACCACCAGTACCGTCCGTACCGGAGGCTGGCAGGAGCTCACCGAAGCCGTGCGGGAGGCGGGCCAGTACCCGACGCGGGCGCAGGCCGAGCGGGTCACCCGTATCGTCCTGTCGGCATTGGGCAGCCATGTCACCGGCGACGAACGGGTGGCCCTCGCCCAGGCCCTCCCGCTGGAGGCGGCCGGGCTGATCGCCGCCCAGATCCCGGCGGCCGACCCGCTGACCGCCCGCCGGTTCGTCGACTCGGTGGCCGCGCGCATCGAGGGCTCGACCCCCGCCACCGCCCGCTGGGACGTCAGCTCGGTCCTCGGCGTCCTCGCGGAGACGGTCGGCGAGCCCCTGACCACCCGTCTCCTCAACCAGCTCCCGCCCGGTTACGCCCTGCTGTTCGGCCGGGCCGAGCTGGCACGCTACAACCTGGTCGCCCCGGACTGAGAGCGGGCCATTGGCCGGGGCAGCGAAGTCGGCGCCTACGACCGCCACGTCGGGCTGAGCGCGATGGCGCGGAGCTGCTTCATGGTCAGTGCCGGGGTCGCCCGGGTCGCCGGGGTGTGCTCGCTGTCGGCGTTGAACGCGCTGATCACCACCCGGAAACCGTCCTTGCGCATGGTGTCGGCGGTCCACATCACCACCCCGGCGACCCCCTTCTCCCCGGGCCTCTTGTGCTCGGCGACCAGGGTGCCGTCGGGAAGGGTCCCGGACCCGGACCCGAACAACTGCCCCGCGACATCGGACATGTCCGGCTGCACGTTGACCTGGACGAGGCTCCTGCCGTGCCCGTCGTCGACCACCACGTAGGTGAACTGGCCGTCGTCGTCCGTCGCGTGCGCCACCACCTTCAGCCCCTTGGGGATCAGCGAGGTGAGGGTCTGCCGGATCCCCCTGCCGTCCTCCGGCGCGACGGACGGCTCCTGGGTCTGCCGAGGGTCCTCCGGGATGGCGTCGACGACCCCACGCCACTCCTTCGCGGCCGCCAGCTTCTGCAACTGGGCCACCGACAGCGGCGGTTGGTCCCGGCTGACGGGTGCGTCCTTCTCGGCGGCGGCGTTCCACTCGCTGAGGGAGACATGGTGGCCGTCCGGGGTGACCAGGTTCGCGGTCCAGAGCTTGGTGTCCACGCGCCGGTCGGGATACTCGTACCCCTTGACGACCGTGACGACGGACGCGTCCGGCAGATGGCTGGTGACGCAACTGTCGTAGGGGATGTACACCTTGTCCGGGCACTGGACGGCCTGCCGGGCGTCGTTCCCGCCGGGCAGCACCCGGTTCACGGCGACGCTGATGGCGGCGGCGCCGTGCCCGTCGTCGTACACGACCTGCGCGTACGGCGCCACCAGCGGGTCGCTCGCGTCGACGCCCCGCCCCTCCGCCTTGCCGAACTTCCCCTCGGGCAGCAGCTTCTCCAGCGTGCTGATCATCTCGTCCGAGGTGACGCCGCGGGCGGCGGGGGAGGCGGTGGGACGCGGGGTGGTGGACACGGCGGCGGGCGGCTGTCCGGACGTCGACCCGCCCCAGGGCACCAGCAGCGCCCCGCCGACCCCGGCGAGCGCGACCCCGGCGGCGCCGCCCAGCACGATGGCCCGCCGCCGCAGCCGTAGCCGCCGCCCCCGCAGCGTACCGGCGTCGACGAGCGCGCCCCGGTCGATGTCGAAGGTGCCGCCGGCGTCGTGCAGGGCGGCGGCGAGCCGTACCTCGAAGGCGTGGTCATTACTGCTGTCGCTGTCGTTGTGCCGCTGCTCCACGGGCATGACGAACCACCGTTTCCACAAGGTTGATGTCAGGAGCGGGCGTACTCGGCGAGGTCCTCGCCCAGCAGCTCGCGCAAGCGCGCGAGGGCGCGCACGCACCGCGTACGGACGGCGGCCGAGCTCATGTTGAGCGCGTCCGCGGTCTCGTGCACCGACCGGTCCTCCCAGTACCGCAGGACGACGACGGCCCGGTCCTTGGCGGGCAGCCGAGCCAGCGCGTCGAGAAGGGTCAGCCGCAGCGTGGGATCGGCGCCGGTGTCGGCCAGTTCGGGGAACGAGTCCCTGGCCCGCTCCCTGCTGCTGAACCGCCGCCGGTGGGCGAGGAAGGTCCGGGTGAGAACGGTCTGCGCGTACCCGGCGGGGTTCTCGGCACGGGAGACCCGGCCCCAGCGGACGTAGATCCGCCCGAGGGCCTCCTGCACCAGGTCCTCCGCGAGATAGGTGTCCCCGGCGGTGAGCAGACAGGCGGACCGGTACAGATGCCCGGCCCGCGCCGCGGCGAACTCGGCGTAGTCCTCCCCGACCCTCGGACTCATCCGCAAGCTCTCCCCGCTTCCCGGTCCCTGACCCCGCCCGGCCCGGCGCTCTGCCGTTCCACCTCACTGATGCGGTGGGCCGGGAAAATGTTTCAAAGGATTTTCAGGGGAGGCTCACTGGAGCGAGTCGAGCCAGCCGAGGAGACGGGCGCCCTCCCGGGTCATGACCTCCGGGTCGCGCAGGGCGTTGGCCATGAGCGACATGCCCTGGTAGCCGGCGACGAGGGTGAGGGCCAGGTCGTCGGGGTCGTGCGGGCCGGACGGCGCCATCTCGCGGAACTGGCGTGCGGCCCAGTCCAGCAGCCGCCGGATCACCGCGCCGGCCTCCGCGTCGAGGGTCCCCTCGCCGCGCTTGCCCAGTTCGGCGGCGAGGGTGCCGGTGGGACAGCCGTACCGGGCGGCGACGTCACGCTGCTCGACCCACGCCTCGACCAGCCCCTTGAGCCGGTCGCGCGGGTCGGGCAACCGGTCGAGCCGCGCGGTGAGTTCGTCGAGGTGCGCGGTGTGCTCGGAGAGGGCGGCCTGGACCAGCTCGTCCTTGGTCTTGAAGTAGTAGTAGACGTTCCCGACCGGGACGTCCGCCTCCCGGGCGATGTCGGCGAGGGTGGTCCGCTCGACGCCCTGCTCGTGCAGGACCTTGGCGGCAGCCGCCATCAGTCGCTGCCGCTTCTGCGAGGCCCGCACCCGCCGATCCACTGAGTTGGTCACCCAACTGACTATAGACAGCCGCGGGGTCGACCGTGCTAGCGTCTGAGCCAGCCGAGTAAGTCAGTCAACTAACTAACTCATGGGAGACGGCAATGATCACAGTGACGGGCGCGACCGGCACCATCGGCCGCACGCTGGTGGACCTGCTGACCGAGGCGGGCGAGGACGTGGTGGCGGTGTCCCGGCATCCCCGGCGGGCGTCGTCCGCCGTCCCCGCCGCCACCGGTGTCCGGTGGGCCGAGGGCCATGTCGGGGACGCGGCGAGCATGCGGGCGCCGCTGACCGGCGCCCGAGCCCTGTTCATCGTCCTGGGCGGCGAGCTCAACGCCCGGGGCGAGGACCCGCGACTCCTGCTCCGAGCGGCCGCGGACGCCGGTGTCGAACGGGTCGTCCTGGTCTCCTCCCAGGTCGCCGCGACCCGCCCGGAGGCACCCTCACACGCCCGCCTGCGCGAGTTCGAGGCGGCGGTGCGCGCGTCGGGCCTCGGCTTCACGATCCTGCGCCCCGGCGGCTTCGCGTCGAACGCCTTCGCGTGGGCCGAGACGATCCGCACCAAGCGCACGGTCTTCGCCCCGTTCGCCGACGTGGCCCTCCCGGTCGTCGACCCGGCGGACATCGCGGCGGTGGCGGCGACGGCGCTCCGCGAGGACGGCCACGGGGGCCGGGTCCACGAACTGACCGGCCCGGAGCTGATCAGCCCGCGTCAGCAGGCGGCGGTCATCTCCGCGGCCCTGGGCGAGGAGGTGACGCTCGTGGAACTTCCTCGCGAGGAGGCCCACGCGGCCATGTCCCGCTTCATGCCGGCGGAGGCGGCCACGGGCACCCTGGACGTCCTGGGCGCACCGCTCCCGGCGGAGCTGCGGATCAGCCCCGACGTGGAGACCGTACTGGGGCGCCCGGCGGGCGGGTTCGGGGGATGGGTGGCACGCAACCTGCCGGCGTTCCGGTAGGGGCCGGGTTTCCCGGGCGCACGAGGTTCCGTGCGCCGGGGACACCCTGCGGCGCCGGGGACTATCCGCGGCGCCGGGGGCTATCCGCGGCGCCCGGGACAATCCGCGGCGGCCGGGACAATCCGCGGCGCCCGGGAAGGCCGGTCGCCCGACGCACTCACCCGCTCCCGCTCACAGCGCCTCCCGCACCGCCTCCACGAGCGCGGCCGCCCGCGTGTCCTCGCCCCCCTCGACGATGCTGTTCATCACGTACCCGAAGGCGATGCCGTGCTCCGGGTCGGCGAAGGCCAGCGACCCGCCGCGGCCGGGGTGGCCGAAGGCACGGGGACCGGTCAGAGGGGTCATCTCGACCGGCAGCATGTACCCGGAGGCGTACCGGACCGGCAGCATGATGACCTTGTCCACCCCGGCGGCCTGCTCCGCGGTCGCCGCCGCGAGTGTCTCGGGACTGAACAGCCGTACCCCGTCCACCTCCCCGATCAACGCGGCGTACATCCGCGCGAGGCCGCGAGCGGTGCCGATCCCGTTGGAGGCGGGCAGCTCCGCGGCCTGCACCTCGGCCGAGTTGAAGTCGATCTCGGCGGGATCGGTGACGGCGAACGCCCGGTTGCTCAGCGACCGCGGATCCTGCAGCGCGGCCACCAACTCCCGCACCTCCGGCGGCACCAGCTCCAGCGGTACGGCGCTCAGGTCGACCTCCGGCTTCGGATACACCATCCGGCTGACCCGCCCGCGCTCGGCCGCCGGCAGCCCGATGAAGAAGTCGAGGCCCAGCGGCCCGGCGACCTCCTCGGCGAAGAACCGCCCCGGCGTACGTCCGTCCACCCGCCGGACGACCTCCCCGACCAGCCATCCGAAGGTCCGCCCGTGGTACCCGTGCGCGGTCCCCGGCTCCCACTCCGGCCGCTGCGCGGCGAGCGCGTCGGCCATCGGCTGCCAGCGCAACGCCTCCGCCAACGGCACGGGCGGCTCGACCGCCACCACCCCGGCCCGATGCGACAACAGCCACCGCACCGGGATCTCGGCCTTCCCCGCCGCCCCGAACTCCGGCCAGTAGTCGGCCACGGGCGCATCGAGATCCAACTCCCCGCGCTGCGCCAGCAGATGAGCGACGGTGGCGGTGGCTCCCTTCGTCGCCGAGTACACCAACTGCAAGGTGTCCCGCTCCCACGCCCGCCCGGTCTCCGGATCAGCCACCCCGCCCCACAGATCCACCACCGGCCGCCCGTCCCGGTACACGCACACGGCGGCCCCGACATCCCCCCGCTCCGCGAAGTTGGCGGTGAACGCCTCCCGCACACCCTCGAACCCGTCCGCGACTTCCCCGTGAATGACCGTCATGCCCTCATCCTGGCACCGCCCCCGCCGGGCCGTTCTGACGGACCGTAAAAAATCGTCAATTAAGAGTTGACGATGTGCGATCGTCAATTTAAAGTTGACGCATGAGCCCACTCGACATCAGTCTCGCCGACCTGATCGCCCGACTCGACGAGGAACTCCCCGACGCCGACGAACTGGCCCGCATCAGCGAGGCCCGACTGCGCGCCCAGACCCTGTCCGACCTCGGTGACCAGCTCATCGACCACTACGTCAGCAAGGCCAAGCAGACCGGCGCGTCATGGACCGAGATCGGCGACGCCATCGGAGTGTCCAAACAGGCCGCCCAGCAACGCCACGCACCCGCCCCCTTCGAGCGGTTCACCAATCTGAACCGGCACAGCATCGTGCTGGCGCAGGAGGCCGCCCGCACCCACAAGCACGACTCCATCGGCACCGAACACCTCCTCCTCGGCCTCCTCGGCGAACCGAACGGCCTGGCGTACGAGCTGCTGCTCGCGAAGGCCGGGACCGAGCAGCGCGTCCAGGACGCCGTCCGGGAAGCCCTGCCGCCGTCCGGGAAGAAGGCACCGCGAGGTCACATCCCGTTCCACGAACAGAGCAAGGAGGTCATCGGCCAGGCCCGCCGCGCATCGTCCGACCTCGGCCACGACTGGGTCGGCACCGAACACACCCTCCTGGGCCTCATCCGCGTCGAGGAGAGCCCGGCCGCCCGGATCCTGCGCGACCTCGGCTTCACGTCCGAGGAACTCCACGAGACGGTGAAGACCGAGATCAGCAGGCGCCTCGCGTCGACTCGGTGACGGCGGCCGGGGACCGGGCCGCGTGCTCACGTGGTCCCGCGCAGGGGCCGTGCGCTTTCAGGCCGCGCCGCCGTTGGCGAACAGCACCTGACCGTTGATCCAGCGGGCGGGACCGGCCAGGAACGAGACGGCCTCGGCGATGTCCTCGGGGCTGCCCAGCCGCTCCATCGGGTTGAGGGCGGCGATCTGCCCGACGAGCTGCTCGCTCTTGCCTTCCAGGAACAGCGGAGTGGCGGTCGGGCCGGGCGCGACCGCGTTGACCGTGACGTCCTTGCCGCGCAACTCGCGGGCGAGGATGAGTGTCATCGCCTCGACCGCGCCCTTGGTCGCCGCGTACGCCGCGTAGCCGGGCTGCTGGAGCCGTGTCACGGAGGTGGAGAAGTTGACCAGCGCGCCGCCGGGGCGCAGGGTGCGCGCCGCCAGCTGTGACACGACGAAGGTGCCGCGCACGTTCGTGCGGTGCATACGGTCGAAGTCGGCGAGGTCCAGGTCGGCCAGCGGCGACAGCAGCATGATGCCGGCGGTGTTCACCACCACGTCGACCCCGCCGTACAGCCGCCCGGTCTGCTCGAACAGCGCGGCCATCTCCCCCTCGTCGGCGACATCACCGCTGATCGCGGTCGCCTGCCCGCCGGACGCCGTGATCGTGTCGACGACTTCACCGGCCCGGCTCTTGTTCCCGGCGTAGTGCACGACCACGGCCACCCCGTCGGCGGCCAGCCGCTCGGCGACGGCGCGCCCGATACCGCCGGAGGCTCCGGTGACGATCGCTACCCGGGATGCGGTGCTGTCCATGGCGCTGCCTTCCTTCAGTAATTTATGGACGTCTCGTCCATAAGATGAATATAGACGTGTCGTTCATTTAGGGCAAGGTCGAGGGTGTGTCGGTACGCCGGACAGCGCAACGCCCCGGTGAGGAGGTCACCGGGGCGGGTCCTGCAGGTCGTTCGGCTCGTGCGGGCCGGGCGGCTCATTCGAGGGCCGATCGATCGCCGATCGATCGCGCCACTCCTCGAAGCGCTACGACGCGGGCGGGGTCGGCGTCACTGGATGCCCCGCAGGGTGTTGCTCACCAGGGCGTCCGCGAAGGCCGCGTCGAGAGGTTCGGCGGGAAGCAGGAGCCGGTGGTAGCAGGCGCCCCAGAGCTGGTCGACGACGACCTCCAGATCGACGTCCGCGCGGATCTGGCCCGCGTCGCGCGCCGTCATCATCCGCTCCATGGCGAGCCGGCGGCGTGGGCGGACATAGCTCCTGGTGAACGCGGCGGCGAGATCCGGGTCGGTCTGTGCGGCACCGATGAGCTGGGCGATCACCGGGCCGCCCCGGCGTTTTGTGAGCAGGTCGACGAAAGCGTGCAGCTGGGCGGCCAGATCACGCTCGATGTCCCCGGTGTCGGGGAAGGCGAGAGTCGGCTCCACCGCGGCGGAGTACGCCTCGAAGGCCAGGGCGCCCGGGGAGGGCCACCACTTGTACAGCGTGGTCTTGCTCGACCCCGCCCGGGCTGCGACCTTCTCGAAGGTGGCCCCGTTGAGCCCGTCCTCGAACAGGATCTCCGCCGTGGTCCGCAGCACGTCGCTGCGCACCTCGTCCGCCGGCCGTCGGCCACGCCCGCGCCGTATCGAAGGCCGGTTCTCCTGCATCGGTCATCGCCCTTCGCCGCCCGCGTTATATGGGCGACCAGTCTACATATGCGCCCACTTGCCTACCCCGCGACGACGTCCCTCGTCCCTCCCGGTTTCTCCACGGCCCCGATCGTCATGAGTCGCCACGTGTCGATCGACCGGCCCTGGGCCGACGCGCCCCGCGGGCGCCCGTACCGCTTGCCTTCTCGTGATCCCTGCGCGTCAATGTGGCCGACGCCTGACGGCATGTCAGAAACGGGAGTCTCCCCTCAGAGGAGCCAGTCATGAGACGTACGAAGCGGAAGTTACGTGCTGCCGTGATCGCGGCAGCCTCCACCGTGCTGCTGGCCGGCATGGTGGCCCTGGCCCCCGGAGCGGACGCCGTGACCCCGGACACGGCCACGGTCCGCTACGACTGCGGGACCCTCGGCGAGACCGACGCCAAGCTCACGGCCGCCCAGAGCGGCACCGACGCGTGGATCACCGTCGAACTCCTCGGCATCACGGCCCCCCTTTCGATCCAGCCGCTCTCCCTGACCGAGGCCCTGGTCCTCAACGACACCGGCACCGGGAATCCGGTCACCTTCACCGGCAACCCGGCCAACCCGTTCATCGCCGTGGGCGATCCACTCATCCTCGGCCCGCTCAGGGGAACGGTCGCCTCCGGGGAGAGCCTGGACACCCTCGCCGGCACGTACAACCTGACTTTCGTGATGTACGGAATCACGTTCCACTGCCGGACGCTCACCGCGATGTACGGTGGCCCGTTCATGTTCTGACGCGCATGAGACAGTTGGGCACCCCCCGGCCCCTGAGCCTCACCGACGACGAAGAGAACCATGAGAGCGCTGCCCGCCGTCACCGGCCGCGAAGAGTTCGACGCCCTGGTCGTCAGGACCGACTACGAAGACGACCGCACCTGGCAGGACGTCACAGCCGCGCTGCTGGCGCCCTGGGGAGACGGCGCGTACGAAGCATCCGTCCACTTCGTCGACGACCCGGCCTGGGCGGACGCGGCCGCCGAGGAGATACTTCCCGCGGTCGCCGCCGACGAGAACCTCGCCGTGGTGTTCCTGGCCGACCGGACGACCATGCGGACCGGGCGCCACCCGCTGCTCGCGATCACCACCCTCACGCGGGAGGAGTGCGTGGACGACGCGGACTACGAGCAACTGACCGAGTTCGGAACCGAGTTCCGCACCACACCGGCAGGGGTCCACGACGTCCACGCCAACCTGAGCATCGGCAACCTGGGCTTCGAGGAGTACGCGGCCTGGGCACACGACGACGCCGAGGGGATCTACCGGTCCGCCTGAGGAGGGGTTTCTTTCATCCTCAACCTCGGAGGCCAGAGCGGCTGTTCTGCCCCTCGGCGGTTCTGAGGTGCCGTCCGCCGGCTACTTCAGGACTTCAGGCCGAGTACGTCTCCCGCCGACACCTTCCGCGAGGTGGTCGTGGTGCCGGGGAAGTACCAGCGCCAGCTGCCCGCCGAGGTGACGGTCACCTTGGTGCTCAGCTTTCCGGCGTCGCCCGTCGTCACGGTCCTGACCGTGCTGTAGTGGGCGGCGCCCTTCTTCCTGAACTGGAGCTTGACCTCCTGCCCGGTGAACCCGTGGTACTTCAGGTCCTCCCAGTTGGCCCGCGACAGTTTGCCGGTGACGGTCACCTTGGCGCCCTTGGCGACCTCCGCGGGCGTGATCACGGTGGTGAGCTGGGCTGCGCGCTTGAGCTTGTACAGGGCGATGCGGTCGGAGATCCAGTAGTCGCCGTCGTTCGCCTGGACAGTGGCGTTGACCTGCCAGACTCCAGCGGTCTTGTTGGCGTCACCGTCGCTGTAACCGGGGATCCAGGCCGGCGTGACGCTCATCGTGGCCCTGCACACCGACGTGGTGGCCGACTTCTTCGTGCAGGAGGTGCCGTCCCAGTCCACGAAGCCGCTGTCGGTGCTGGTGGCGCTGTACGTGCTGACGTGCGTGAGCCCCTTCACCCCCGAGTCGTCCTTGACGGTGATGTCGATCGGGTACTTGATCGTCTTCGACGTTCCCACGATGACGTTGCCGCCGCCGTTGACGACGGTCTTCACCACCCGGATGTCGCCCCGCCCCTCCGCGTGCGCTCCGGTCGCCGTCGTCAGCACCAGGGCCGCCGCCCCACCTGCCGCGACCCATGCCACTCTGCCTCTCATGATCCTCCCCTTGGCGTGTGCGTGCCAGAAGAGGCTATGTGATCAGGGCCCTTGCACGGCGGCGGTTTCCAGCCCGCGCCCGCAACCTGGCCACCCTCCGACGAGGCTGCGTCTCGACGTCCCTGGAGCCACGCTGACCTGCAGCGTTGAGGACGGGAAACACCTTCTTGACGGACCGTCGGCTCTCGGCGGGGTTGAGGACCCGGCGGGAGGCCCGGGTGGTGAGGCCCGCGGGTCAGAGCTTGGGCTCCACGGGAAACGGCAGTTTGTCCGCCCAACTCCCCAGGGCCGCGGCCGCGATCTCACGGCTTTCCCCACCGACCGGTGTCTCTTCGAGAAGACCGCGCTCCGCGTTGGGGAGGCTGAGTTCGCGGTAGTACTGGAGGTCCTCGAAGCCGTTGACCCCGACGTCGTGGCTGGTGGCGGCGTAGACGAGGCGCGAGACGCGGGCCCAGTAGCAGGCCACCAGGCACATGGGGCAGGGCTCGCTGCTGGAGTACATCACGGCGCCCTCCATGAGGTGGCTGCCGAGTTTGCCACCCGCGGCACGGAGGGCCATGACCTCGGCGTGCGCGGTCGGGTCACGGAGTTCGACGACCGAACTGGTGCCGGTGGCCACGACCTCCCCGTCGATGACGACCAGGGCGCCGAACGGAGTCTTGCCCTCGTCCTCCAGGGCATGGCGGGACAGCTCGATTGCCTGGGAGAGGAAGTCGTGGTCCTCGGGGATCTCGGGGGAGAAGGGCACCTGGTCTCCAAGTTTCTGGTGGGCCGCTCGCGCCACGCTCACATGTAGATGGAGGGATCGGCATCGCCGAAGGGGCCGTCCAGGTTCATGTCGTAGCCCGTGAGGGGCGTGGTGGCGCCGACCGTATGGATGATGTCCAGCGCCAGCCCGGCCCGCTGGTGGTCGGTCCAGTCGCCGTTTTCCAGCACTTCGACCATATCCGGGATGGGCGCGGACGACTGGTCGCCGCCGAGGATGAGCCGGTGGATCCTGGGCGTCGGCAGACCGTCCGCACAGAGCAGCAGAGCGGCGGCCGACATCCGGAGCTGCCATTCCTCGAACGCCCCGACAACGCCTGCGGATTCGACGGGCAGACTGTGCAGGACCACGCGGTCCACGGTGAGGCCGTCACCGCGACGCAACTGGGCCTTCATGACGGCTTGGTCGATCTCGTTGCGAATGCCGAGGAGATCGGGTCGGAGCCACGTCAGATCGCACTGCACGATGACGGCGGCCGTCACCGCGTCCGATTCCAACGCGGCGATGCGCTCACGCCAGACGGCCGTGTCCATGGCCGGATCCGTCATGCCCCCTCCCGGGTGTGAGACCCGACCAGAGTCAGGACTTTCAGACCTGTGACGATGGCCTCGACCGGATCCGTCTGCGCGACCTCGGCCGCACCGGGCAGGACGCGGGCGGCCAGACCGGCGGTGATCCGCAGACTGACCGAGGGCAGCGCCGCGAGGAAACCACGCAGTTCCGCGTCGTCCCCGCCGGGCGCGAGCGGAGCCAGCCGGCATGCCACGGCCAGGATCATGGCGGCGGGCCGGAGTTGCGGCTCCACATGCGGGGCGGGTACCCGGTACGCACGGCCGACCCGCCCATGGTGTACCCGCTCACTCGCCGACTCGCCCACAGCAGTACGGGAGATGAGGGCGACCAGGGCCGTACGTGCCTCCTCCGCCGTGCCGAAGTACCGGTGGGTGGCAAACGTCCGCAGGTACGCGCCCAGTAGCTGGTGATCAGGGGTGAACTCGGGCCGTACGAGCTCCGGAGGATGGGCGACACGGCAGTCCCGCAGGGTGGCGAGCGCGGTCACCGAGGTCAGGGCCCAGAAGTGGTCGTACTCCTCGACGCTCCCGAAGGCCGCACGCGTCGCGTCCGCCGCCGGGGTGCTGACGGCATCGTCGTCACCGAACAGCGAGCGGCGCAACTGGGTCAGAATCGAAGCGCCGTCCCAGTAGTTCCCCATGAACTTCGTGCCGGTGAGGATCTCGTACACGCCGTACAAGGCCCCGGCCTGATGCGCACCATGGAACTCGGCGAAGTCCGAACTCCACATCAGGACTTGCAGCGGCTCCGGGAGCAGGGTGCCGATTTCGTCCGGGCCGTTGGCCGACTTCGGGTCCGGGTCGACACGACGCAGGATCCGCGACCGGGCGTCGGTGCTCAGCGCCACCAGCTCACGAGCGGACCGGTTGGAGGCGACGCCCCGGACCGACATGAGCAGCGCGGTGTTGCCCAGCCAGGCCAGATACCGGCTGAGCGCGCCGAGCGGCGGGGCCGGGTCGGGCAGCCGTCCACACAGCCGGACGACGGAATCCACCAGGGCGTCGGCGCAGGCGGTCACGTGGATCGGATCCGCCCCGCTGACGAGAGCTGCGCGGGCGAGCCGGTGCAGGACGTCGATATGAAGGCTGATCGCGTTCTCGGCCGCCTCCACGGCCACCTCGGCCTCGACCAACTGCTCGACGAGGTTTCTGACAGCGGTCGGGTCGTTGCTGGTCACGGCCTGGCTGATGGCGCCGAGGTAGGCGTCGACGACCGAACTGTTCTCGAAGTCGTGGACCGAGGCCCCGACACCCGGCCGACCGAGCGACTCGGCGAGCGTCCGGCACAGCAGCCGGTTACGACCGCCGACACTGGCCAGACCGAAGAGCTGGACGAAGGAGAAGATCCCGAAGATGTTGGCCAGCAGGAACAGCAACGCGCCGTAGGTCGCGCTCATCCCGTTGCCGCCGAGCACACCACAAGCGGTGAAGAGTGCGGCGAACCAGCCGACCAGCACCCACTCCCGGAAGGCGATGTGGCTGTCTATCGCCTGTAAGGAGGGCCAGGAACTGGCCGCGGAGAAGGTGAGCGCGAAGATCACGGCCTCACCGGTCAGCAGCGTGGCGAAGAAGGCGATGCTGAACTGGGTGGCGGCCACGACGTCGTCGGCACTGCGTGGATAGCCGACGGCGAGGACCGCGAGTACGACAGCACACACGCACAGCACGACCTGCCGACGCCTCTGCACCACGGCCCCGCCCGTTCCCCCGCGTCTCAGCTGACGGGGCCAACTCTCGCAGGGGGATGAGGCGTTGCCAACAGGATCTCCAAGTCGGTTGGCCGGGCAACAGGCACTGGTGACTGGGTACTTCACCACGTCGACCATGAGCATGCGCCATGTCTCGGTGGGGACCTTCAAACGATGTCCGCGCCCTCCGTCGCCCGGTTCACCGTCCGGACAACTCAAGGCCGGGCATCCGCGGGTGCACCAGTAGCTGCTGCCGCTCAGCACCACACACCCGCAGTTCGAACTGCTCGGCCCCGGGCCGACCGGCGGAGTCGAAGGCGTCCAGGACCTCCTCCACGCACTCCCACAACCGCACCGGCCCGGCCTCGCGCACCTCCCACCCGCCGTCGCATGGTGTGAGCGAAGCGGTAGAGCCATGGACGACGTCGATCAGGTGCACGACCTTCCCTACGGTGGCCATTTGGGCGTGGGGCACAGCACATTGGACGAGAAAGCGCAGGTGAAACGCCTGCGGACTGGTCGCCGAGATCCGCTCGGGCCCATGCCTCGCCGGTCTTCCCTTCTCCGGCAGCCCCGCAGCCCAGTGGGCGGGATTCCCAAAGGCCGGAGCCGCGTGCGCCCGGACGGACATGAACGAGACGGTGCCCGGGAGCAGACGCCCCTCCGCCGTACCGTCCTCGGCGACCGTCAGAAGGACACGTGCATAGCCGTAGAGCCATCCCGACAGGGTGAGCAGGATCTTCCCACCCGGTCGGGTCTGCGCGATGAGCACATCCGGCACGGATCGGAAGGAACAGGCGGCCACGACCCGGTCGAAGCGCGCCTCGGGCCAGTAGCCGTAGAGTCCGTCCGCCACGGCAAGGGTCGGTGTGTAACCGGAGCCGTGGAGCGCGTCCGCCGCCACCGCCAGTCGGTGCGGATCGACCTCGATGCTCGTGATGTCGGCAGACCCGAGGCGCTCGCACGCCAGCGCGGTGGAGTAGCCGCTGCCCGTACCGACCTCCAGCACAGTGTGTCCCTCTTCCAAGTCGGCATCAGCCCACATGCGCAGGACCAGCGACGGCAGGGTTGAGGACGACGTCGGCGCTCCACCGTGCCGTATGCGAGGCGCGGTCCAGTCCGGCTCCTGGTCGTCGAACTGGGTGATCAGCGTGGCGTCGGAGTACGCCGCGGTCAGCCACTTCCCGCGATCGAGTTCGGCGGTGACGGGCTCCCACACCGTGAGCCCGTGCTCGTCAAGCTTCCCGCTTGACAGGTAGAAGCCCGGCACGAACCGATGCCGGGGCACCTCTTCGACGGCTGCCAGCCACCGAGGATCAGCCACCGAGCCGTCGCGCGCGAGTTGCTCCGCCATCTTCCGCCGCGGCTGAACCGCGCTGACCTCAAGGTCACTCCCCAGTGTCATGGTCTTCTGTTTCCTCCCCGTTCAGGATGTCGGCGAACGCGGCCGCGATGGCCGGCGCGTCCGGCAGCCACCCCCACTGCCCGTTGGGATTGCACTCGATGGCCCACCAGTCCTCCGGAGCCGTTCCCTCGCCGGTGAGCGCGAAGTCGAAGCAGCCGAAGACCAGCCCGAACGAGGCCAAGTAACTGTGCAGCGCGGCTCGCACGGACTCCGGGACGACGACGGGAGTGTGCACGAGACGGTCCCAGTCACCCCGCCGCCAGTCCAGCGCACCGTCCGGCGCGGTGATCCGCTGGGCGAAGATCCGACGACCGACCACGGTGACCCGAACGTCCCCGGTCTTCGGAATCTCCGCCTGAAAGAGATGCGCGGTCACCGAGACGGAGTCGTCCAGTGTGGCGGCCTCGATTCGCTGGGCCCAGATCGCCCCGGAGCACCCATCCGGCCCCTTCGGCCACCCTCGAAACGACTTGTAGATGACAAGCCCGTGCTCGGCGGCGAACCTCTGTGCCTCCTTCACGTCGTTGGTGATCAGGGTCGCCGGAACGCGCAGCCCCAGCGCGGCGAACCTCTGCAACTGGGCGGGCTTGAAGTCGGCGCGGGCCACGGCAGCGGGGTGGTTGACGTACAGCGCACGGCGCAAGCTGTGGAGCACGCCTCCGAGCCCATGGCGTGCCTCGGCGGCAGCGAACTCCCGTGTTTGCCTGTCCAGATGGTCGAACCGTGCCGTGTACGGAGTAGGGCGACGGCAGTAGACCGCAGTCACGGCCTCCACATCCACCTCTCGGCTGGCCGTACGCAACCGTCCGTGCCACACCGATTCGCCGCGACCAAGCCGGAACCCGAAGCCGAGCATAGGGCCGACATCTCCCGGATCGACGCGCACGACAGTCGCCCCACGCTCGTTCAGAGCCTCGATGACCCGGTCCGCGGTGACGTCCTCCAACGCGGTGACCACCAGTACAACGGACTCCACCCGCTCAGTCCGACTCGTAGTCGGTCGTGTTGTCGTCCTGCGTCTGAGGCTGCGGCTGTTGCCCGTCCCCGCCCCCGGACACTGATGCCGTACCCGCGGTCTTCGACGTTCCGTGCTTCCCCATCTCGACCACCTGCCCGGTGTCGTCCGTGTACACAGCGGTCTGCGAGGCGGGGACCAGTACCACGGACGAGTACGGGGGAGGCCCGACCGGCAGCCGATCGGTCACCAAACGGATGGCCCAGGGAGCTTGGGGGACAGCGGTCGTCATGCGTTTGCTCACCATTCCTTTCGAGGTTCTTCGGGAAGGATGATCAGGCTTCCGAGCGTGCGGCCAGTCGTGACCGCCCCCTCCTGACCACGGCCGTGATTGAACGCGGGGTGCACAGATCGCCCTCGTAGCGCGGTGGGACAAGCCAGTACGTCCCCGGTGGCTGCTGCCGGTCGAGCCGCGGCACACCGAGATAGGTGCCCTGTCCCAGACACGTGACGATGTCGTCGTACGCCCAGACCAGACCGGTGTGTCCCTGAATCAGCGCGTAGTACGTTCCGCCCGCGAATCGCCGGTCGTAGATGATCGAGCCTCCCAGTAAGAGACCGAGACAGACGGCGACATCGCCTGGGTCGCTCGAATCGACGGCGGCGTGCACCTCCTCCGCCGCCATGCGTACCGCCGCGAAGCGATCGCCGAGCGGCAGCAGCGCGACGCCCTGAACCGCCCACTCGTGCCAAGCCCGCGCAGGCGTCGGATGAGCTCGTGCGAGCCATTCCGCGATCGCTCTGTCCAGGGCCTCTTGTGTGTCCACAACCTGCCTCCTGTTCTGGGAACGCCCCAAAGCGTCCAGTAACTGAGCGTCAGATTCGAGGACTTGAAGAGGTCTCTTATAGGACCTCATAGGGGCCTTCATGACTCCTGAGGAGGGAGAGCATGCCTGAAACCGGACCCTCTGTGGGAGAGTTGGAGAAGTCGTAGCAGGAGGTGCTCCAGTGCCCAGGCCCACCGGCAACGTCCGACTCAAGGCCGCCCGCGTAGCGGCGGGTTTCAACTCGCAGCAACATTTGGCCGACGCACTCACCCAGCACGCCAAGGAGACGGGCGTTCGAGGGTTGTCGATCGGTGTACGACAGGTTCGCCGATGGGAATCGGACAACCCGCCCTGGCCGCAACCGGACTGCCAGCGGGTTCTTGTGCACCTGCTCGGGCAGAGCATGGAGGCGCTGGGATTCACGCCCCCGTGGGGTTCCGAGGGGCCGCAGCACGCGGAGCAAGCGCGGCGCGCCCTGGTCACCGGCGGTGGGAACTTGCCGGGACGGTCGTCGTTGCCTCGCAAGGTTGCTATGACACCCCAACCGTCCACGGCCGGAGCCGATTTCATGGCGGTTACTCGCTCGCACCGTCGGCTCTACTGGTCCGTGGCACCGGCCGAATTGCATCCGGCAGTTGTCGCACACGCGACACTGGGATGCGCCCTGCTTCCCCAGACGACCGACTCGACGCGACGCGTGGTCGCGGCCGCGATGGCGGAGACCTACCTCCTCGCAGGCCGCATCGAATTCTTCGATCTCCGCGAGGCGAGCACGGCCAACGACACACTCCTACTGGCCTTGCAGGCGGCGGGAGAGGCAGACGACGTGCTGATCGGCTCGGCGATCATCGCGCACATGGCATTCGTTCCAGGGTGGGTCGCGGACCGCGACGGCGCGCTTGAGCGAATGACAGCAGCACGCACGTACGCACGGCGTGCCCCGGCTTCCGCCGAGTTCCTTGCCTGGCTCGACGCTGTGGAAGCGGAGTGCGAGACGAGGTCGGGCGACACTCGTACAGCGCTGCACCTCCTCGGCCACGCCGAGGACGTCCTGACCGCGGGCAACGAGCACCCTTCGCCGGAGTGGCTCGATTGGTTCTCCCCGGCCCGCTTGGCGGCCTTCAAGGGCAACACCCAGATGATCGCCGGCCACCTTCCGCAGGCCCGCGAAAGCCTGCTGCGCGCTCTTGGCGCGATGACACCGGCCGAGGACAAACAACGCTCGGTGGTCTACGGCGACCTGGCAGCCGTCGAGGCGACTTCGGGGAACCCGGAGCAGGCGTGCGAGTACGCGGGCAAGGCCCTCGACCAGCTGGCGGCCACCTGGTACGCCACTGGCATGGACCGAGTGCGCGAGGTACGACGGGCACTCACGCCTCACCAGACCGAGCGCTGCGTTCGTGACCTCGACGACCGCTTGTACGACTGGTCGACGACGCTCAGCGCGCTGGGTCGTTGAACTCCCGAATGAGCTCGGGAAGTTCGGTGAGCCCTGTGATCCGGAAGGTCGGCAGCTCTCTGGCCTCGGCATCGTTCCACTGAATGGTGGCCCAGGGCCCGCGATGTACGAGGGCGGTGCACATGCTGGCCTGTCGGGCAGGGCGGATGTCGTTGTCGCAGCGGTCCCCGACGTAGAGGATCTCGCCGACCTCGAACGGCACGGCGCCGGCGACCCGCTTGAAGAACTCCGGGTCTGGCTTGCTGGCCCCCCAGTCGTCCGACGTACCGATCAGATCGACATCACCTGAGAACAGCTCACGCAGAATCCGCCCGGCCCGCACGGTCTGGTTCCCGGCGATCCCGAGCCAGAGCCCCTGGCTCCGCAGCGCGGCAAGCGCGGGCCGGACGTCGGGGTAGAGATCCTCCTCCCCGAAGGACTCAGGCTGCCCAGCGGCGGCTCGCTTCTCCCGCTCCTCGGAGAGGTCGAACCCGGGCCGGAACTCCTGGAAGACCTCACGGTAGTCCCGCCCCTGCGCGATCACCGCCCCGAACATCGCATGAAAGGTATGCCGAGGAACACCGAGCCAGTCGGCCCAGGTTCCGTACTCCCTGGTCTCGTCTACCAGGCACTCACCTACGTCGAAGACGACTGCGTGGATCATGTGGGTAGGTTATCGAGGAGGTGGACGCGAGGGATGTAGAAGGTCAGGCGCACCACGCATGCCTCCCCCCGGCTGCTGGGGGTGCTCTTCCGGGCGCTCGATCCCTGGCGACTACGCCGCATCGGACGCGCGCTCAGCTCCTACCCTGGGCATGGCAGCCGGAATGCCTTTTATCCATGGAGAAGATATGGAAGAGTGGTCTCATGGCGTTGATCGAGAAGTTCGAGTCGGTCACTTCCGACATCCAGAAGATGCATGGCCCGGTAACTTGTGGCGTTAGATCGTTCGCTGTGGACGGTCAACGTATCCTGCAACTGGATACGTATGGATCAGCTGATCGACAGATTCACGGCAAGATTAGCCAGAGTGTTCAGCTAAACATTACTGGTGCTCGTGAACTTATCAAGATCATTGAGCAGGTCTTTCCCGAACTGTCGCGCTGAGACCTAATCACAAGCATTCGGTCGCACTATCTTAGCTTAGTTTCACGGGTTCTCAACCCGCTTGAGACGGGAAAGTCGAAGGGCGCGGGGACCCTGAGTAAGTGGCCGCAACCGTGGTGCAGGCGGTAAGTGATTTCGCCTAATGTCTCATTACCTACCGACAACTCGACTCAATATATCAGCCGTTGTAAGACCCCGCGAGGGTATATCCAGGCACACGGGTGCGCCGATGGTCGGCGCACCCGTCATTGCGACTGACCGTCCTAGCTGATGTTCGAGCCATGTCGTGCCAGAGGAGTTAAGCCAGCCAGTGGCAACGGGGGCGCCACACAGGGCATCGGCACATTTCCTCAGCTTCTCGTTAACCATCCTGCGACGACAATGACCTCACCGGCGCTTGATCCGCGCGAAAACACTCTCCAGGAGGAGGAGTCCGTCTAGGACGTCTTGTACTTGTCGACGTGAAATTGTTGGGTCCGGTGGGTTGTGAACTCTGCTTGCTGAGCGATGCGCAACCATTCCTCGATTGGCGCCGAAGCTGTTCATTACCCCCAACCAGATGCCATCGAAGTCGGACTCTTTGAATCCTATCGGGAGGAGTAGGCGCAGCAGGTTTGTTTCTTTCACCCCGTGGTTATCACGTTCGGCAAGTCTTCGGTGTTTCTGGAAGGCTGACTTGACGATTTCGTCCACGGTGTCTTTCTGGGCCTGTAAAGCGAGCGACTTTGGTGGCTTTGTTTGCTTGTCATTATATAGCATCAAGGCCGCTATGCACGCACCAGCGAAGCCGGAACTAGTCCAACGCGCTTCGGCCTTTTGGAGTATATCAAGACACATCGCTTCGATATATTCTTCGACTTCCGCATGACTTAGGACGATAAATGCGCGCACCTGATCGTACTCGTCCAAGGTGTAAGAACCAACGGGACTCCGTTTTGGGAGAAAAAGACGATCCAGTCGATCAATCCTTCGAATCAATTGGTTATATCGCTGAGTAGGCAATTCGGCCCCCTCGTGCGACAGGGATCTGCAATTCCAGGTCGATTGTCCGCTCTAGCGCTTTCCCCCACTTGGAAAGCCGCACTTCCACGGCCTCCAAGCTCTTCGTGGTACTGGTCAGTGAAGCGACGAATCGACTATCCGTTGACAATTGCTCAAATGCATTTCGCACTTCCTCCGGACGGGATTGCATGCGAGCGCGCACCTCACGGTGCCGCGCATAGAAGCACATAATGTCGAAAACCGCACGGTTAAAGGGCCGTTCGTAATCTTCGCCGTTGTGGCGTCGAAACGCGTTCTTGCCGAAGGTTTTAGAAACTACGGAAATTGCCTCTGCGCAATCTCGTGCTTGCTCCTCTACTGCAACGCTTTCGGTCGCCCAAGAGTTATTCAATCGCGCGCACGTCAAGTCGAGCAGATCCTTCAAATTGCCGGCATAATCAGGAAGAAAGCGGATGAAGGCGAAATGCCTAACTAGAAGTTCGACATCGCGCATCCGGAAGTCTGGACCGTTCCTCCGGCCGAAAAGTCGAGCAAAGGAGGAATCTTCTGTCGTGTAAGTGTTGGCAAAGGCGACAAACGGCCCCGGGTGGAGCGCCTGTCGTAGTTCCTGGGGGCTCAGTGGAACGCTCCCGGTATTCAATCGATGGAACACCAGGTAAAGGAATTCATCTCCCTGCCAATGGCGCACAACCATGGTGCGAAGGGTTTGGGTTTCGAAGGCTAGGCGCTCATCGCTCGGCAGGCTGTCAATGTTGCAGCGATTGAGGTCGGAACGGAGTTCAAGGCCACTTAGCCTGAATTCGCCTTGGGCAAATTGAACGAGAGTGAGTAGCCTTTGCTTTCCGTCCAATACAATAAACTGCCCCTTCTTTCCCTTCCTTTCCGCAAGTACTACTTGCGGTACCGGTAGGCCGACAATCAGCGACTCGATGAAGCGACTCTTCTTCTTCCTGTCCCATGCGTCCCTACGTTGAAATATTGGGTCCATTTCAATGTTGTTACGCTGGATCTGACTCAATAGGGTCTCGGATGTCCAGTCGCTGGAAACAACGAATGCGTCAAAGGAAGTTGCCTCGCGGAGCTTAGTGAGATCGTCCTCTGATTCACCGAACAACTCTTCCGCGTCACTCGTCGCATCGTCGGGTGAAATTCCTTCGTTATCATAATTCATAGCGCTGACTTTTCCGTGAGGGTTTTAGGCGAATACATCGTGCCATGGGGGCGGGGCGGCGGGAAGCGGATCCGTAGATGCCTGGGTTTTAGGCCCGGAGACATCAAGACCTGCTCATGGCGCCAGGTGCAGTTCGAGGGCGGACTGCCACCGAGTGCCGTCTCGCCATCCAGAGCTAAAGTTCAAGTTGCCACTGCTGCAGGGCGGTTCGGCAGGGGATTGCCAGGCCTTTGGGTGTCAAGGTATGGAGGGATACCTCAACCCTCGGCATCGCCGTGGCACTCCCCGTAGGCCGCTCCAATCCCACACCAGCAGTTCCCTCGTTGCTGGGGAGGCCAAACCACCGCCCGCCCCCGTGCCGCCAACGTCGTCGCGTACTGGGGGAGGAGGGTGGTGTCGGACGGGGACGAGCCCTCCGAGGCGGCGAAGGCCTCGTAGGAGGGGACCGTGCCGGTGACGATGCCCAGGTTTCCAGTGCCGGAGACGGAGAGTTCGCGGAGGGAGGACTCTATGGTCGAGAGGTGCTCGGGGTGGGACGGATACTCCACCGCCAGGTCCGGGTATGCCGACAGGAGCTCTGAGAGTTCTTCCGCCGGCCAGTGCAGGACCGCCACCGGGAAGGGGCGGGAGAGGGCCTCGCGGTAGGCGCCGAGTTCGGCGCGGAGGCGGGAGATCTCGGCCTCCAGTTCCGCCGGGTTGTCGGAGCCCAGGGACCAGACGCGCTTGGGGTCGTGGAGCTCGTCCAGGGAGATGGCGGAGGAGTGGAGGGTGTCGGCGCGGGCGTCCCAGTCGTCGTGGGGGAGGCCCAGCATGCGGCGGACCCGGTGGCGGCCGATCAGCACCGGGTGCGTGGCGTACGGGGGGTCGGTGACGTCCGTCAGGAGGAGGGTGGCCGCCGCCGTGAACGTGTCGTGCGCCGCTTCCAGCTCGTCGTGGGATTCGAGGGACTCGGCGACGATGACCCAGGGGGCCGGGTCCCGGGGGGCCGTGGCGCGTATGCCCTCGATGATCGCCCTGGCCTCTGCCTCGTGGTCGTACTCCCACAGGTTCGACGCCTTGAGGGCCCGGACGAGGGACGCGTTCTCCAGGGTGTCCGGGGTGGAGAGGAGGCGGTCGTAGAGCGCGGTCGCGGCGGGGCGGGCGTCGGCCAGTTCGAGGTGGGCCGCGGCCTGGAGGAGAAGGGCCTCGGCGTCCTCGGGGTAGAGGCCGGCGGTCCGCTCCAGGCGTGCCGCTTCGGCGGTGTGGTCGACGTTCTCGGCAGGCGTGTCGGGGCGCATGAACGACACCGTACTGCCCGGCGGTGACAAAGAAGAGATAGGGATAGGGGGCAGTCCGTAGCGAGGGGAGTCGTCGGGTGCGGTTCGAGTTCCGTGGGTGTGTCGTGGAGTGGCGGGGGCCCGCTCCTTACTACTTCCTGCCCGTCCCGGAGGAGGAGTGCGAGGAGGTGCGGGCCGTGGCCGCCATGGCCTCGTACGGGTGGGGGGTCATTCCTGTTGAAGTGACCTTGGGCGGGGTGGTCTTCGAGACGTCCCTGTTTCCCAAGGACGGGCGGTATCTGCTGCCGCTGAAGAGTGCGGTGCGCGGGCCGCAGGGGCTGGGCGCCGGGGACGAGGTGCGGGTGGAGATGCGGGTGCGGCTCGGGTAGTCGTACAGCGGGCTGCCGACGGGATTCGGTGACCTGTGGAAACGCGGCCTCTGCCCTGTGGGGAGCCCGCGCTGGTCCGTGCGGATTCCCGGTGAACTTCTGGCAGTCGGCCGTCGGCCGTCGCTAAGTCGGGTGCTCTGGAGAGGTTCCCGGATCGGAACCCGTCCGTCAGCTGACGGACACTCGGGCGCAACCCTCCGGTGTGCTGGCGTGTCCACGTAGTGTGCTGACGATACGTAGAACATGGCGGACAGCGGCGGCCGCCGCTTTCGCGACCGCCGCCCTGGCGGTCGCGATCCCGGCCGCGCACGCCGCCGGAACGACGCTCGTCCTGGACGCCCAGGAGAACTACTACCTCCCCACCGAGGGCGAGGGCCCGAACCTGGACCTCGGCATCACCGCCTCGGGCGGGGACGCCCACGACGTCTCGGTCGCGGTCGACGCGTCGTCCCTCGCCGGGAAGGCGACGATGGTGGTCACGGGGGACTGCGTGAGCACCGGCGCCCTGAAGGTGAGGTGCGACGTGGGCCCGCTGTCGGGCAGGGAGTCGATCGACCCGTTCTTCCTGAAGCCCACCGCGGCCGCCAAGGCGGGCGACACCGGTGCCATCACCTACACCGCCACCGCCTCCGACGCGCCCACCGTGACCGGGAAGACGGACGTCCTGGTCGGCGGGCCGAAGCTCGTCCGCCGGCCCTACCCGGCGCTGAAGGGCATCGCGCCCGGCGCCGTCTTCGCACGCACCCCGGCCTTCGCCAACACCGGCTCAGCCCCCGCCGACCAGGGCGTCATGCTGCTGGTGCAGGACTCCGACGGCGTCTCCCTCGCCCGTGACCACTCCAACTGCCATTACTCGGACCAGCCCGACCTCGGCGCCTGGTGCCGGTTCGCCACCCCGGTCGCGCCCGGCTCGGCCTACGAGACGGACGCGCCGCTGCGCTACACCGCCGCCAAGGACACGATGTACGGCTACAACACCTACGTCGTGTGGCCGGTCGGCGGCACCGCGCCCGACTCCTTCGACCCGTCCGACTTCCCCGAGACCGGCACCGGCGCGCCGCTCGGCCTGAAGTCCGTCCCCTCCGGCTCCGGATTCACCGGCTCCGGGTACGGCACCTTCGCCACCACCCAGCACGCCGACTACCAGGCGCTCGGTGACACGGTCGAGGGCAAGGTCGGCGAGACGGTGAGCATCACCGTGGGCGTGCGGAACAACGGGCCGGGCCGGATGGACTTCCAGTGGATGGACGCCGACAACTCCGGCACGTTCGTGGTGACCCCGCCGGCCGGCACCACCATCACCGGCGCCCCCGGCCCCGGCGAGCAGGGCGACCCGGGGCCGCTGTGGAACTGCACACCGGGCAGGGCCGGCGCGAAGAGCTACACCTGCGACATCGGCAGCACGGACTTCCGGCCGGGCGACTCCGTGACCCAGGAGTTCACGGTGCGGATCGACCGGGTCGTCCCCGGCGCGCGGGGCAGCGTGAAGGCGGTGGAGAACCCCGAGTACCCCAACCGTGACGACGACGCGGCGAACGACACCGCGGCGATCGCGGTGAAGGCCACCGGCTCGGCGACGTCCAGCCCGTCGCCCAGCGCCTCCGCGTCCCCGTCGGCCACGGCCACCGCGAGCCCGTCCGGCTCCGGGGCGGGAACCGGGAGCGGGACGACGACCGGCGGTGGCCTCGCCGCCACGGGCTCGGACGGAGCCCTGCTGCGGGCGGGCATCGCCGTCCTGCTGGTGGCGGGCGGCGCGCTGGTGTTCCTGGCGGCGCGGAGGTCGCGGCCGCAGAGCGGCCGCTGACGCCGCCGCCCCGGCGTGGCAGGGCGTCAGCGGCCGATGAAGTACTCCGTCGCCTCGCGAACCGCATTCCGGCGGTAGCCCACAGCGGCGGGGGCACGGTGAGCACGTGCCCCCGCCGCCGGTTCAGGGTTGGACTCCGCCGCCGGTGGCCCGGGTCAGATCGTCACGCCGTCGATCTGCAGGGTCTGCACCGCCTTCGCCGCGACCGACACCGCCACCGTCTTTCCGGACAGGTAGGTGTCCGAGTACGACTTGTACGCGTCGCCGCCCGTCGTGACGGTGTTCCAGCGGGGGACCAGGCCGTTCGTGCCGCCGGTCACCGTCGTGAAGCCGGAGAGGTTGAAGGTGAAGGTCTGGGCGGAGGTGGCGGTGTTCAACGCCACGATCACCAGGCGCTTCGCCGACGCGTCGTAGGCCGCCACCGCGTTGCTCACGCCCGTGTCGAGGATCTTCATGCCGGGACGGATGTGGCGGCTGAACTGGGCCATCACGTAGTACTTGGTGGTGATTCCCTCTGGCGCCAGGGTGCTCGCGTCGTACTGGATCATCGCCCAGTCCGGGTCCGTGTCCATGACCTGCCAGTAGACCCAGGCGGTGGGGTGCAGCCAGCGGAAGTCGTAGAGCAGGTTGAAGGCCATGGTGTAGCCGGTGCCGTCTTTGTCGCCGGTCTCGGAGTTCCACAGGGCCTTGCCCGCCGTCGTCACGACGTCCGTGTAGAGCAGGTCCCGGCGGCCGCCCGAGCCCTGGTAGCCGTGGACGTTGACGCGGTCCACGTAGCCCTTGGTCGTGGAGGAGAAGGAGCTCCAGGTGGTGCGGGCCAGGTCGTAGGTGTTCTCGTCCGACGCCGAGATCTTCGTGCTGGTGAGCCCCCGGTTGTTCAGCTCGCTGCGGAGGTAGGGGAGGACCGCCGCCTGGACGGTCGAGTCGATGTGGCAGCCCTCCTGTGTGCCGGTCGCCGTCCACCAGGACGAGGAGGGCTCGTTGAAGGCCTCCACCGTCGCGAAGTTCACGCCCCAGTTGTTCTTGGCGTACAGGGCGACGGCCGCCAGGTGGGAGGCGTGCTGGCGGTAGTTCCAGGACTGGAGGTTGTTGCCGCCGCCGGAGGCGCCGGACGGGTTGTGGTTGAGGCACATCCACCACATGGGGGAGTTGGCGAAGAGCTCGGCGGTCGCGCCGCGGTTCACCGCCTTCACGAGCATGGCCCGCTGGTTCGCGTCCGCCGTCCAGTCCCAGGCCGAGGAGGTGGGGTCCTCGTTGTTCCAGTCCTGCCAGTAGCCCTCGATCTGCTTGAACGCCGGGATGTTGGGGGAGGCCACCATGGTGGTGCCGTTCACGCTGTTCCAGCTGCTCGCGCCCAGGTTGTAGCGGGCGATGTTCAGGCCCAGGCCGGGGAGTGAAGTGCTGTTGTACGTCGTCGACTTGGTGGTGAAGAAGATGTCGGCGAAGTCGTCCCGGGTGCCGAAGACATTGCCCCACCAGGCGAGAGAGGTGCCCCAGCCCTCCCAGGTGCCGTAGGACGTGGAGGGGCTGACGGCGATGGTCGCGTCGGCGCGGGCCGTGCCCGTGGCCAGGGCGCTGCCCAGGAGGCCGCCTCCCGCGGCGGCCAGGAGTGTTCTGCGTCGGATCATGGCTTGTTCTCAACCTCTCCGTGCGGCTCAAACGCCCGTTCCCGAACCGGCGTCGACTCGTCCCCCCGCATGCCAACAGGAAGCATCAGGTGTGATGTCCGAGGTTGTCGAGAGTTGTGACAGTACTTTCTAAAACCCGTGGAAGAAGGGCGGGCGGGCAGGGCTGGTAACAGCGGTCCCCGCGGCTCTGGTGACTTGGCGACGCTCGCCCTATCGTGCGGGTCCGGCCGGGGTCGGCGGGAGGTGCGCGGTGCGGGTCGTGGGGCACGGTGAGCGGCGGTGGCGGGCCAGGCGGCGGCGGGTGCTGTGGACCGGGGGCGAACTGCTCGTCACGGTGGGCGTGGTGCTCATGCTCCTGGTCGTGCACCAGTTGTGGTGGACCAACCGGGAGGCGAAGCAGGGGGCCGCGCGGAAGGTGGAGGCCCTGGAGCGGGAGTGGGCCGGCGGAGGGCCGTCGGACGACTCCGGGGGCTCGGGGGGCGGCGGAAAGGGCGGTTCCGGTACGGCGGGGTCCTCGTCGTCCGCCGGTTCCTCCGGTGCCGGGCGGCAGCGGGCGTCGTACACCACCCGTGTCGTCGCCTCCCAGGCGTACGCCGTCCTCGTCGTCCCGCGGCTCGGGCTGCGCGTCCCGATCGCCGAGGGCGTCAGCAAGCCGAAGGTGCTCAACCACGGGTACGTCGGGCACTACCCCGGCACCCAACAGCCGGGCCAGGCAGGGAACTTCGCGCTCGCCGGGCACCGCAACACCCATGGCGAGCCGTTCCGCTATCTGCCGCGGCTGCGGCTCAGGGACCCGGTGGAGGTCGAGACGGCGTCGGCGACCTACACGTATGTCGTGGACCAGATCCTGCCGCAGACGTCATCCCGGGACTCAGGGGTCATCAAGCCCGTACCGCGTTCCATCGTGAAGCCGTCGTACGGGTACAAGGAGCCGGGGTACTACATCACCCTCACCACCTGCACGCCCGAGTTCACCTCGCGGTACCGGATGGTGGTGTGGGGGAAGCTGGTGTCGACGCGGCCGCGGGCGTAGAAGGCGGCGGGGAGCGGGGGTGAGCGGCCAGGAGCGGACGCTCCGGGCCGATGGTCCGTGCGCCTGTCCGAGGGGCTTTCGGACATGTCACGAGCAGGAGCGCGCTCCGGGTGGTATGTCCGTTTCGAGAAGGGTGGCCTCGGGATCCGTGAGGAGATCGGCTATGTACGCGGTGGTTCGGCGGTACGAAGGGGTGACGGATCCCGCCGAGGCGGGACGCCGGGTGGACGAGGGATTCGTTCCCCTCCTGCGCCAGGTATCCGGCTTCGTGGCCTACTACTGGATCGATGCCGGGGACGGAGTGATGCTCTCCACCAGCGTGTACGACGACCAGGCCGGGGCCGACGAGTCGGTCAGGAGGGCGGCGGACTTCGTACGGGACCAGCTCGCCTCGCTGCTTCCCAACCCTCCGCAGGTCACGGCCGGCCAGGTCGTGGCCGCCGGATAGCGGACTCCGGGGCGGGGCTGGACCGGCGGCTCTGGTGTCGTACGGCGCCGAGCCGGGGGCGCGTCGCACCGGTTCACGCCCGCTCCCGGAGCCCCACCACCCCCGCCGCGCCCAGCACCGCCAGGCCGGCCGACACCACCATCGCGACGTCCGCGCCGTGGGTCAGGCCGCCGCCGGCGGACGTGGCCAGGGCGATGGTCAGGGCGACGCCCGCGCAGGAGCCGATGTAGCGGAAGGTCTGCTGGGCGCCGGAACCCATCGCGGCCCGGGCGGCGGGGACCGACTCCACCGCCAGGAGAGGGAGCGCGGCGTTGAGGAGGCCGCTGCCCGCCCCGCCGAGCATCAGGCCCGGCAGCAGCCGGGGCCAGGAGCCCGCGTCCAGGGCGCCCAGCATCGCCAGCGCGCCGCCCGCGTGCAGCAGGAAACCCGCGGCGAGTTGCCGGCGGGGGGAGACCCGGCCCGCGAGCCGCTTCGCCTGGAGCGCCACGGCGAAGGACAGGCCGGACCAGAGCAGGAACAGCCACGCGGTGTCCATCGCGGACATTCCCAGCGTCTGCTGCAGGAGTGCCGGGAGATAGCTGAACAGGCCTATCACCGTCAGGCCCGTGACCAGACCGCTGAGGGAGGAGACCAGGAAACGGGGGGTGCGGAAGAGGGCCAGGTCGATCATCGGGGTGGGCGCGAAGCGGCGCTCGATCAGGGTGAAGGCGCCGAGGAGGACGAGTGTCGCCGCCAGCAGCAGGCCCACCTGCGGCCGCAGCCAGCCGTCCCGGCCCAGGGTGAGCGCCGCCACCAGGGACACCAGTGCCAGGCCGAAGGCCAGGGCCCCGGCGATGTCCGGGCGGCCGCCGCGCGGGGAGCGGGACTCCGTCAGGGTGCGGAAGGAGACTCCGGCCACCACGAGCGCGGCCGCGCCCAGTACGGCGTACGCCACCCGCCAGCTCGGCAGGGCACCGGCGACCAGCGGGCCGAGGGCGATGCCGCCGCTCACGAACGCGCCCCACACGCCGGTCGCGTGCAGCCGGCCGCGCGGACTCGGGAACGCGGCCACCAGCAGGCCCAGGCTGCTCGCGAGGATCGCCGCGCTGGCCGCGCCCTGCGCCACCCGGGCCAGGGTGAAGGTCCAGGTGGAGGTGGTCAGGCCGCCGAGCGCGGTGGTCAGGCCGAGGGCGACGGTGCCGGCGACGAAGACGCGGCGGCGGCCGTAGTCGTCGGCCAGGCTGCCGGCCACCAGGAGGAGCGCGGCGAGGCCGAGCGGGGTGCCGTTCAGCAGCCAGGCCTGCGCGGAGAGCGGGGTGTGCAGGGCGGCGACCGTGTTCGGGAGGGTGACCACCGGGGCGGTGTACGTCATCAGGGCCACGGTGGTCGCGGCGCTGGTGAGGGCCAGGGTGGCGCGGCCGCCGTGGGCGGGGGCCGTCTCCGTCGCGGGTGCCGTCGGGCTCACACCCTTGAGGGTTCTTTCACTGAACCTAGTCATGGCGGTACCCTAGCACCGTTGGTTCGTTCATTGAACCCATCGCTGGAAAACTGACTAAGGTGGTCCCCATGGCACTGGGCAAGGACTACGCGACGCAGGAGTGCTCGATCGCCCGCGCGCTGGAGGTCGTCGGCGAACGCTGGACCCTGCTCGTCGTCCGCGACGCGCTCTACGGCGTCCGGCGCTACAACGACTTCCTCGTCCATCTCGGCATCCCGCGCGCCGTCCTGTCGGCCCGCCTGAAGGCGCTCATCGAGGAGGGGATCCTGGAGAAGCGCCGGTACCAGGAGTCGCCGCCCCGGGACGAGTACGTCGTCACCGAACGCGGCATCGCGCTCTGGCCCACCCTGCGCGCCCTCGCCCTCTGGGGACGCGAGCACCTCATGGACCGCCGGCTGCGCTACTTCCGGCACGCCGACTGCGGTACCGAACTCGGCCCGTACGGCGAGTGCCCCGCCTGCGGAACCGTCGTTCCCGTCGCGGACGTCGTCATCGCGCCCGGGCCGGGCCTCGATCCCGACCCGGCGGACCCGGTCAGCAGGGCGCTCCTCAAGCCCAAGCGGCTCCTGGAGCCGCTGGAGCTGGAGACGGACCAGGTGTGAACGGCCGCCTACGGTCCAGTACGTGAACAAGCTCTTGCCCGCTGCACGTTCCTCTTGGAGGATCGACCAGTCCTCCGATGGCTGCACCCGTCGGCGGGGCGCCTGCTGTCAAGGGAGATGGTGACGACCATGAAGCTGCTGCGAGTCGGTACGGCGGGGGCGGAGCGGCCCGCGCTGCTCGACGCCGAGGGTGTCCTGCGGGACCTGACGGGGGTCGTCGACGACATCGACGGGGCGCTGCTCGCCGACGACGCGGCGCTCGGCCGGGTCCGGGCCGCCGCCGACGCCGGCGAGCTGCCCGCGCTCGACGCGACCGGGCTGCGGATCGGGCCCCCGCTGGCGCGGATCGGAAAGGTCGTGTGCATCGGGCTGAACTACCACGACCACGCCCGGGAGACGGGGGCCGAGCCGCCGGCCGAGCCGGTCGTCTTCTTCAAGGCCGCGGACACGGTCGTGGGGCCGAACGACACCGTGCTGGTGCCCCGCGGGTCCGTGAAGACCGACTGGGAGGTGGAGCTGGCGGTCGTCATCGGGCGTACGGCCCGGTATGTGGCCGACGACGAGGACCCGCTGGCGTACGTCGCCGGGTACGCCGTCGCGCACGACGTGTCCGAGCGGGAGTTCCAGATCGAGCGCGGCGGGACCTGGGACAAGGGGAAGAACTGCGAGACGTTCAACCCGCTCGGGCCGTGGCTGGTGACGGCCGACGAGGTCGGGGATCCGCAGGGGCTCTCGCTGAGGCTCTGGGTGAACGGTGAACTGAAGCAGGACGGGACCACGGCCGAGCAGATCTTCTCGGTCGCGGAAGTCGTGCGGTACGTCAGCCGGTTCATGGTGCTGTACCCCGGGGACGTGATCAACACCGGGACTCCGGCGGGGGTGGCGCTGGGGGCGCCCGAGCCCAAGCCGTTCCTGCGCGCCGGGGACGTGGTGGAGCTGGAGATCGCCGGGCTCGGCAGGCAGCGGCAGGAGCTCAAGGACGCCTGAGACTCGGTACATGTCTGGCCCGTCACCCGTTTCCGCCGGGGTGACGGGCCAGACGGCTGTCCCGGCCGTCTCGGCGAGCGGGGGAGATGCCCTTCCCGGGAAGCCCTTTCCCCGGATCGGTGGCCGGATTTGGATGGTTATACCGTAAAGCCTTGATCAAGTCGGCGCACGTAGCCGGGGTGCGGGTACCGGCGGTCGCATGGTCGGGCTGGAGGGGGAGTGCCCGCTTTTGCAACCCGGGGCGAGTGTGGTCGTCGTGCCTCGCGCGGGGGCTCTCAGCAGGGCTTTTTTACCCGGACTTGGTGATGGGCGGGGTGCTCGCAAAGGCCCCATGTGTGATCGATGTAAAGATCTGCCCGCCATAGCTTCATAGCTTCATCGCTTCAGAGCTTCACCAGCGGAAAGATCACGGGGTTGCACGTGCGCAGCAGATCACGGTCCGGCAGATTCGGCAGAGCCGGCCGATCCAAGAGTTTCAGCCAGTTCTCGGCGCGGATACGTGCGATAGGCGTGGTGGCCGCCGCCGTCCTTGTCGCCGAAACCGCGCTGACCCTCGCCGACACCGGCGCGGCGGTGGCCCTCCCGGACGACACGGCCACCTCCGCCGCGACCTCCACCGCCGCGGCGGACACCCACTACGGTGCCGCCGAGGCCAAGGACCCCACCTCGGCCCTCCTCATGGCCCGCCTGCAGAACCGCAGGATCGAGGTCCTCTCCGCGCGCACGACGGACTCCACCACCTACGCGCTGCCCGACGGCAGCATGCAGACCGAGGACTACGCCGGTCCCGTCCGCGTGAAGCAGGACGGCGACTGGCACGACATCGACACCGACCTCTCCGACACCGGCCCGGACCTGGAACCCCAGGTGGCCGCGGCGGACATCGCCGTGTCGGACGGCGGTGACACCGACCTCGCCTCCGTCACCAAGGGCAGCGACTCCTTCGGCCTGGGCTGGGCGGACAAGCTCCCCACCCCGACCGTCAAGGACGACACCGCCTCCTACGACCTCGGCGACGGCCAGACCCTGTCGGCGACGGCGCTGGCGCAGGGCTTCTCGGAGAACATCACGCTGGACAGCCGGCCGTCCGGCAGGACGGTCAGCTACCGGATCCCGCTGCACCTCAAGGGCCTGACCCTGTCCCAGGCCGACTCCGGCCACCTGCTGCTGAAGGACGGCGACGGCAAGCTCGTCGCCGAGGCGCCCGCGCCGATGATGTGGGACGCGTCCAAGGACCCGGCCTCCGGCGAGTCCGCGCACGAGGAGCAGGTCACCTCGGAGATCGAGACCGCCGACGACGGCTCCCAGACCCTCGTCCTGACCCCGGACGCCGACTTCCTCGACACCGCGACCTACCCGGTCACCGTCGACCCGACCTCCACCCTCGCCGTCACCACCGACACCTGGGTGCAGACCCCGGACTACCCCGACTCCCAGGTCTCCTCGCAGGAGCTGAAGTCGGGCACGTACGACAGCGGCACCGATGTGGCCCGCGCCTACCTGAAGTTCGACGTCTCGAAGTTCGCCGGCACGCACATCACCTCGGCGACGATGAAGCTCTACAACTACTACTCCGCCACCTGCTCCACCTCGGGCGCCGCGACCCAGGCCCGCCGGATCACCTCCACCTGGTCCTCGTCCTCGGTGACCTGGTCCGCCCAGCCGTCCACCACGACGACCGGCATGGCGACCAACACCGGCCACTGGGGCTACAGCTCCTCCTGCCCGGCCGCGTGGTCGAACTGGAACATGCAGTCGATCGTGCAGGCCTGGGCCGACGGCTCCACCAACTACGGCATCCAGCTGCGCAGCGCCGACGAGACCGACCCGACGACCTGGCGCCGGTTCCGGTCCGCGAACTACACCACCTCGGGGTACGCCCCGCAGCTGGTCGTCACCTACAACTCCTACCCGGCGAAGCCGACTTCGGCCGCGGTGTCGCCGTCCGCCGTCAACGCCTACAACGGCAAGCGGTACGTGACGACGTACACCCCGACCCTGTCCGCGAAGGTCTCCGACCCGGACGGCTCCACGGTCAAGGCCCAGTTCGAGATCACCAACGACCCGGCCTACGCCGGCGACCCGACGTACTCGTACACCGCCACCTCGGCGTCGGTGTCCTCCGGAGGCACCGCCACCCTGGCCGTCCCGAGCGCGAGCCAGCTGACCGCCTCGCACCTGCGCCTGCGCGTGCGGGGCTACGACGGCACGGACTACGGCGCCTGGTCGTCGTACCTGTACTTCGTGCCGAACGTGGCCAAGCCGAACGCGCCCACGATCTCCTGCTCCCCCTACTCCGCCGGCAACTGGACGGACAAGTCGAGCAGCGGCGCGACCTGCACGCTGAGCACCACCTCCACCGACGGCGCCGGCTACCAGTGGGGCCTGGACGACAAGACCGTCCCCGACAGCGCGCTGGACACCACGGACGGCACCGGCGGCCAGTCGCAGAGCATCACCGTCAAGCCGGGCAACGGCTGGCACACCCTGTACGCGCGGACCATCGACTCCGGCGGCAACATCTCCACCGCCACCACCTCCTACGCGTTCGGCGTCGGCAAGGCGGGGCTCGTCGCACCGGTCACGGGCGACACCACCGACGACGACGTGACCCTGTCGGCCACCCAGTCCGGGGCGTTCACCGGGGTGACCTACCAGTACCGGATCGGCGACAGCGTCGACTGGCAGCCGATCCCGGTGACGTACGTGACCAAGGCGGACGGCTCGGCGATCTCCTCCTGGCCGGTCTCCTTCTCCGCCGCCTCGAACCCCGGCGACCTCACCTGGGCGGCGACCGGCCAGCTCACCGACGACGGCCCGGTCCAGGTGCGGGCGCTGTTCACGGACGGCACCAACACCTACGGCACCGACGCGGCCACCGTCACCGTCGACCGCAAGGCCGACAACGCCCCCAGCAGCGCGGTCGGTCCGGGCACGGTCAACCTGCTCACCGGTGACCTCTCCCTGGACGCCACGGACGCCGGTGCGTTCGGCGCCACCGTCACCCGTACCTTCTCCTCCCGCGAACCGCTCGCGGGGGCGGAACTGTCCGGCCAGGTGGCCGTCTTCGGCCCCGACTGGACCTCCGGGATCACCGCGTCCACCTCGGACTGGACGTACATCCGCGAGACCTCGACCACCTCGGTCGCCGTGATGGATTCCAGCGGCGGCCAGACCGGCTTCACCCTCAACGCGTCCGGCGGCTGGACCCCCGAGCCCGGGGCCGAGAACCTCACGCTCACCCTCGCCGGTGACACGTACACGCTGAAGGACTCCGGCGGCAGCGTCACCACCTTCGGCAAGGTGTCGAGCACCGCGCCGACATGGCAGGTGAAGACCTCGTACACGGTGAACGACTCCTCCGCGAACACCACCACGGTGGTCTCGCGGGCCGTGAACCTCTCCGACGGCACGGTCCTCGCCGAGCCGCAGTACGTCATCGCGCCCACCAGCGCGGTGTCCGCGGCGACCTGCGCCACCGACCCGTCCACCGCCGACTGCAGGGTGCTGGAGTTCGTCTACGCCTCGGACACCACCGCCACCTCGTCCGCCCTCGGCGACTACGCGGGGCAGGTGAAGCAGATCAAGCTGTGGGCCACCGCCCCCGGCGGGTCGGCCGCGACCGCCACGTCCGTCGCCCAGTACGCCTACGACACCTCGGGCCGCCTCCGCGAGGCCTGGGACCCGCGCCTGGACACCCCGCTGAAGACGGCGTACACCTACGACAGCGCGGGCCGGGTCGCCACCGAGACCGACCCGGGCGAGCTGCCCTGGACCTTCGCCTACGGCAAGGTCGGCACCGGCGGCGACGCGGGCGACGGCATGCTGCTGTCCGCCTCCCGCCCGACGCTGAAGCCGGGCACCGCCTCGACCACCGACGGCACCGCCACCACCAGCGTGGTCTACGGCGTCCCCGTCACCGGCACGTCCGCGCCGAACCGGCTGGACGCGGCCACCACCGCCACCTGGGACCAGCACGACAACCCGGTCTACGGCGCGGCCGTCTTCCCCGCCTCCGCCACCGTCCCCTCCTCCCACGACGGCACGGCCCTCGGGGCCGGCGACTACACCACCGCGACGATCAGCTACCTCGACGCCAACGGCCGCGAGGTCGACACCGCGGTACCCGGCGGGCACATCGCCACTACCGAGTACAACGCCGACGGCAACGTGAGTCGTGAACTCACCGCCGGAAACAGGGAATTGGCACTCGGCACAACCACCAGCTCCGACCCCTTGCTGGCCGGGGCCGTCGCCGGGGCGAGCAGCACCGCGAGCGCGGCCGACCTGCTCTCCACGGTCACGGAGTACACCACCGGCACCGACGGCGCCGCCGTCGCCTCCGACGTCTACGAGCCGCTGCACACGGTCACGCTCCAGCACGCCCTCTCCGGCGGCACCAGCGACGCCGACCTGGCCGCCGGCACCGAGACCCTGGCCCGCGCGCACACCGCGTACGGCTACGACCAGGGCCGCCCCGCCGACGCCGAGGTCTCCGACCTGCTGACGTCGACGACCGTGGGCGCGAGCGTCACCGGCTACCCCTCCGACGGCGACACGTCGAAGGACACCGCCACCTACGACTGGTCGACCGGCCTCCAGCTGACCTCGGTCACCGACCCGTCGGGCCTGGCCCTCACCACCACCTACAGCTACGACGGCGACGGCAACCTGCTGTCGGCCACCGGCCCGAACAAGAACTCGACCACGGAGACGGTCACCACGTACTGGTCGGCGACCGGCTCGGGCACCTGCCAGGGCCGCCCCGAGTGGGCCGGTCTGACCTGCCAGGTCGCCCCGGGCGCCACCATCACCGGCGGCGGCTCCAACCCCTCCGAGCTGGTCACCAAGGCCTACACCTACGACCGTTACGGCGAGCCCGCCACCCTCACCGAGACCGCGAACGGCACCACCCGCACCACCACCTACACCCGTGACCCGGCCGGCCGGGTCACCAGGAAGGCGATCAGCGGCGGCAAGGGCACGGACACCCCGGACACGACCTACACCTACGACACGTCGACCGGTCTGCTCGCCAGTCAGACCAGCAACTCCCAGACCATCAGCCACACCTACGACAGCCTCGGCCGCCAGATGTCCTACGCCGACGGCTCGGGCAACACCACGACCACGTCGTACGACCCCCTGAACCGCCCGGTGACGGTCACGGACTCCGCCCCCTCGACGACGACGTACAGCTACGACAGCACCACCGGCTACCCGACGAAGGTCACCGACTCGGTCGCGGGCACCTTCACCGCCACGGCCTACGACGCCGACGGCGACCTCACCGCCGAGACCCTGCCCGGCGGCTACGCCCTCGCCCAGACCTACGACACCATCGGAGCCCCCACCGGCCGCACCTACACCGACTCCGCCGGCACCACCGTCCTCGACGACCAGGCCGACTACACGATCCTGGGCACCGAGGCCGGCCACACCGAGAACAACGGCGCCTCCACCGGCACCGGTTACACCTACGACGCGGCGGGCCGCCTCACCCAGGCCCAGGACGACACGGGCGCCGCCTGCACGACGCGCGCGTACACCTTCGCGTCGGCGACGAGCTGGGACCGTACCAAGCAGACGACGGACACCAGCACGACGGACTGCGCCGACACGACGACCACCACCACGTCGACGACCACCCACACCTACGACAGCGCGGACCGGATCACGGACACCGGCTACACGTACGACGCGTTCGGCCGCACCCTGACCACCCCCGACGCGACCCTCACCTACTACACGAACGACCTGGCCCGCAGCGAGGCGACCAGCACCGCCAAGCAGACCTGGTCCCTGGACGCCGACCACCGCCAGGCCGTCACCACCAGCGCTACCAGCACCGACGGCGGCACCACCTGGACCGACAGCACGACGGCCACCAACCACTACGCCGACGACACCGACAGCCCCACCTGGACCGCGGACTCCTCCGGCGCGATCACCCGCTCCGTCACGGACACGGCCGGCGCCCTGGGTGCGACCACGTCCGCGAGCGGAGCCGTCACCCTGCAACTCGGTGACCTGCACGGTGACATCGCGGTCACCCTGGCCACGGCCACGACGACGGCGACCGCCTACACCTACGACGAGTACGGCAACACGACGAACACCGCACGCTACGGCTGGCAGGGCAGCTCCCGTCTCGCGAGCGACACCCCCACCGGTCTCACCCTCATGGGGCTGCGCCTCTACAACCCCACGACGGGCCGGTTCCTGCAGACCGACCCGGTCACGGGCGGCAGCGCGACCTCGTACGACTACTGCAACGGCGACCCGGTCAACTGCGCCGACACGAACGGCCAGTGCCCGTCATGGCGGCACCCGGTCAAGAAGGCCGCGTGCAAGGCCGCCGTCTGGGCCACCGAATACGGTATCGAGGCGGTCGGCGAGGTCTTCTGCGGTGCCGTGGCCACCGTGGTCTTCGCCCTGTGCAGCGCGATCGTCACCGGGCTGTCCGCCGCCGCGTCGTACTACGTGGAGACACGCTGGGACGGCGGCTTCTCCTGGGGCGAGGCGATCAGCAACTTCGTCTACGCCGCCTTCGCCGGCGGGGTCCTCGGGGGCGCGACCAAGAAGTTCCTGAAGACCAGCGCCGGAAAGTCCTTCCTCCGCAAGACCAGGTCGTTCCTGACCAAGGCGGCGGAGAAGGTGGAATCGAAGCTCCCGCGTCTCCACCTCTCCGGCCTGGTGACGAGGATCGCCAACGTGATCAAGGACAGGCTGGGCTAGAAAGTGATGGAGAAGCCGGAGAAAACCAGTGAGCCGGAGAAAACCAGTGAGCCGGAGAAGACCGTGAAGGCGGAGATGACAGCCGAGTCGGACCAGAAGAAGACGGGGTTCTCGCTGCTGCGGTTCGCCCTCATGCTCTTCGCCATCGCGATCGCCCACTTCGCGACCGCCGTCACCTTCGGCCATTCCGTTTCCAGCGCGCTGGGGACCCTGGCCGAGGACACGGTGATGCTCACCCTCGTGGTCTCGCTGGTCGCCTACGTCAGGTCCAGGATGCGGCGGAAGGAGCAGAGTTAGCGGAGCTGGGAGGGCCGGGGAACTGCGCCAGCCGGTCGGCTGCGGGCCGGTGGGGCCTGTCGCGCAGTTCCCCGCGCCCCTATTTGTCGGCTACGCCTCCAAATATCTCTCCAGGGCCTCCACCACGAAGCGGTGGTCCTGGAGTTGGGGCAGGCCCGAGACCGTCACGGTGCCGATCACGCCCACGTTCTCCACGGTGATCGGGAAGGAGCCGCCGTGGGCCGCGTACTCGTCCGGGTCCAGGCGGGAGGACTCCTCGAAGGTCGAGCCCTTGGCCCGGAAGCGGGCGCCGACCAGGTAGGACGCCGAGCCGTAGCGCTCCACCACCCGGCGCTTGCGGGCGATCCAGGCGTCGTTGTCGGGGGTCGAGCCGGGCAGGGCCGCGTGGAAGAGCTGCTGGCCGGCCCGGTGGATGTCGATGGCCACCGGGGCCTGCCGCTCCCGGGCCATCTCCACCAGCAGGGAGCCGAGGGCCCACGCGTCGTCGTAGGTGAACTGCCGGAACACCAGGCGGCGTTCCTGCCTCTCCAGCTCCTCGACGGGCGGGACGAGTTCGGGAGTGGTCTTCGGGGTGAGCTGCGGGTGGTGCATCAGAGAGTCACCGTCACCTTGTCTCGCGCCGAGCGGCGGGCTGCTTCCAGTACGTCCAGGGCGGCGGCCGCCTCCAGCGCGGTCACCGGGTTGTGGCCCTCGCCCCGCAGGGCCTTGGCCACGGCACCGTAGTACGCGGGGTAGTCGCCGGGGAGGGTGGGGACGGCCCGGCCGCCGCCGGTGACCGGGGACTCTCCGGCGCCGACACGGCCGTGCAGGGCCTCCGGCTCGGCGCCCCAGTTCTCCGTGGTGTGCGGGCGCTCGCCCTTGCGCAGGGCGTCCTCCTGAGGGTCCAGGCCGTACTTGACGTAACCGGCCTTCGACCCCAGCACCCGGAAGCGCGGGCCGAGCTGGGCCGCCGTCGCCGAGACGTGGAGGTGGGAGCGGACGCCGTTCGCGTGCGTGAGCGCGATGAAGGTGTCGTCGTCGGTCTCGGCGCCGGTCCGGCGGATCACCGACTCGGCGTACACCTCGGTGGCCGGGCCGAAGAGGACCAGGGCCTGGTCGACGACGTGGCTGCCGAGGTCGTAGAGGAGACCTCCGATCTCTGCCGGGTCGCCGGACTCGCGCCAGCCGCCCTTGGGCTGCGGGCGCCAGCGTTCGAAGCGGGACTCGAAGCGCCAGGCGTCGCCCAGCGCACCTTCCGCAAGCAGCTTGCGCAGGGTCAGGAAGTCGTTGTCCCAGCGGCGGTTCTGGAAGACCGACAGCAGCAGCCCCCGCTCCTCGGCGAGGGCGGCCAGCTCGCGTGCCTCGGCGGCGGTGCCGGCGACCGGCTTGTCGACCACGACCGGCAGGCCCGCCTTGAGGGCGGCCGTCGCCAGCGGGACATGCGTCCGGTTCGGGGACGCGATGACGACGAGGTCGAGCTCGGCGCCCCGGTCGAACAGCTCGTCGGCGGTGGCGACGGTCCGCACGTCCGGGAACTCGGCCTCGGCCTGTGCCTGCCGCTCGGGGTTCGAGGTGACCACCGTGTCCAGGGCGAGGCCCTCGGCGGCGGCGATCAGGGGGGCGTGGAAGACGGATCCGGCGAGGCCGTAGCCGATGAGGCCGACGCGGAGGGGAGAGGCAGCTGTCATGCGACCCACTTTGGCAACGCTGTTGCCAAAGTGCAAGTGGGAGGGAGAATGACTGCCGTGAACACGACGAGGAGCGGGCGACCGGGCGCGGCCGGAGCGAATCTGCCGGCCATGCGCAGCCACAACACCGCGCTGGTGCTGGATCTGCTGCGCACGGCGGGGGAGGGCGGCATCAGCCGGCTCGAACTGGCCGAGCGGACCGGGCTCACTCCGCAGGCGGTCAGCAAGATCACCGCCCGGCTGCGCGAGGAGGGCCTCGCCGCGGAGGCCGGGCGGCGCGCGTCCACCGGGGGCAAGCCGGCCACCGTACTGCGGCTGGTGCCGGACGCCGGGCACGCGGTGGGGATCCAGCTGGACCGGGACGAGCTGCGCGCGGTCCTCGTCGACCTCGACGGCACGGTGGTGGCCGCGCGGCAGGCGGCGGTGGATCTGGGGGCCGGGGCGGAGGCCGTCCTCGGCGCGGTCGTGGAGCTGGCCGGGGAGCTGGTCGAGCGCGGCGGCGACTCGCTGCTCGGGGTCGGGGTCGGGGCACCCGGTCCGCTCGACCACAGCCACGGTGTGCTGCACCGGGTCACCGGGTTCCCCGAGTGGGACGGCTTCCCGCTGCGGGACGCGCTCGCCGAGCGGCTCGGGGTGCCGGTCGTCGTCGACAAGGACAGCAACGCGGCGGCCCTCGGACTCGCCGTCGGCGGCGAGGGCGGCTCCTTCGCCTGCCTGCTCCTCGGTACGGGACTGGGCGCAGGCCTGGTGATCGGCGGCACCGTGCACCGGGGGGCGCGCACCGGGGCCGGGGAGTTCGGGCACCAGGTCGTCCAGCTCGACGGGCCGCCCTGCCACTGCGGCGACCGCGGCTGCATCGAGGCGCTGTGCCTGGCGGCGGTGGCCCGCGGCGACGTGGCCGAGGCCGCGCGGGTCCTCGGCGTCGGCGCCGCGAACCTGGCCGGCCTGCTCGACATCGACCTCGTGCTGCTCGGCGGCCGGACGATCGCGGCCGCGCCGGACCCCTTCGTACGGGGGGTCGCCGCCGTCCTCGACGCCCACACCCGGCGGGAGGGCAGCCTCCGTACGACGGTCCCGGTGCGTCTCGCTCCCAGCGGCGGCCAGGGGGTCGCGGAGGGCGCGGCCCAGCTGCTGCTCGCTCCGCTGTTCGGGCGCGCGGACGGCTGACGGCAGAGGGCTGTTCGAGCGGACTCGGTCCGCCCGCGCGGAGTGGCGCCCGCCCGGTCGCGGCGGTGCGCGGCAGGATCACCTGACCATGCGATGGACCACGTACCTGTCCCCCTGCCTGGCCGCCGCAGCCGCCGTGCTCGTCCCCGCACCGCCGGCGACGGCCGCCCCCGCCGTCGCCGAGGCGTCCTGCGCGGCCGCCGGCGAACAGGGCTTCCCCCTCACCACCCGCCTCCACGACGGCCCCTCGTCCTACGACCCCGGCGGCGGCTTCGGCACCTGGTACCTCGACCTCACCAACACCACCCGCCGCACCTGCGCCGACGTCCACCCGGTCGTCGTCCTCGTCGACGACAAGCGAGCCCTCAAGCCCTCCCAGACCGAGCTGGAGTTCTACGACGGTCCGCGCACCCGCCCGGTGCCGCTGACGCAGACCGACGAGTCCGAGCTGGTCGGCGTGTTCGACGGGGCCGGCTTCCCGGGGTTCACCGTGGCGCCCGGGGCGACCGTCTCGATCAAGGTACGGCTCGCCGTCACCTCCGACGCCGTACCGAACGGGGTCACGGCCAACGCGGCGGTCGTACAACGGCAGGGGGCGGACGGCGAGTGGGTGGGGGAGTCGAACGACTACCGCTTCGGCATCGCCGGCGAACCGCCGCCACGGCCCACCGGCCCCGCCCCCGCGGTCCCGTCCGGCGACTCCTCGCAGGCCGCCCCTCAGTCGCCTCCGGGGGACACCCCCGAAAGCCCCGGCACCCCCGGCACCAGCAGCCCGGGGGCCAGCCGCGGAGCCACCCCCGGGAGCACCCCCGCCGCCTCCCCCGGCGACAGCGCCCCGCCCCGCACCGACGAGGCCGGCGAATCCTGGGAGGGCCGGGAAGGCTGGGACGGTCACGGGGCCTTGGACGCCGAGGGTGCCTGGGAGGCCGGGGAGCGTGCCCGCGAACTCGCCCGCACCGGCGCCGGCCTGGCCCGCGGTCTGCTCACGGCCGCCGCCGCCCTGCTCGCCGTAGGCGCGAGCGCGTTCCTGCTGGCCCGCCGGCGGCGGTGACCCAGGGGCGGTGCGACCGTACCGGCGGTGGCGGCGATGCCCCCTGTCCGTCCGGGCGGGTGCCGTGCGGGACGTGTTCAGCGGGGTACACACGGGGGCGGGGCCGGTCGCCGGTGTGCTGACCGGGGCGTATGACGCGGATGCGCTGCGGGCCGCCGGGGCGAGCCGGACGCCGGCGCCGGTGGCCGGTCTGCCCGGTGTGCTCGCGGGGCGGCCGACCAGCAGGTGAACCGGCCGTTCCCGGCTGATCCAGCTGTGTCTAGGCTGGGGGCCGTCGGTACGCCGTGGTTCCGGCGCCGCAGCTCACGCATGACCCGCACGTACGCCATCCGCACGCCAGGAGACGCACCACATGGCAGAGCGCAAGCCCATCGAGTCGTGGCTCACCGACATGGACGGGGTTCTCATTCACGAGGGGGTCCCGATCCCCGGAGCGGACGCCTTCCTGAAGAAGCTGCGGGAGTCCGGACGGCCCTTCCTGGTGCTCACGAACAACTCCATCTACACCGCCCGTGACCTGCACGCACGGCTGCGGCGGATGGGCCTGGACGTGCCGGTGGAGAACATCTGGACCTCGGCGCTGGCCACCGCCCAGTTCCTGGACGACCAGCGGCCCGGCGGCAGCGCCTACGTCATCGGCGAGGCCGGCCTGACCACCGCGCTGCACGACATCGGGTACATCCTCACCGACCACGAGCCCGACTTCGTCATCCTCGGTGAGACCCGCACCTACTCCTTCGAGGCGCTCACCAAGGCCGTGCGCCTGATCAACGACGGTGCCCGGTTCATCGCCACCAACCCCGACAACGTCGGCCCGTCCACCGAGGGCGACCTGCCCGCCACCGGCTCGGTCGCCGCGCTGATCACCGCCGCGACCGGCAAGAAGCCGTACTTCGTCGGCAAGCCCAACCCGCTGATGATGCGGGCCGGCCTCAACGCGATCGGCGCCCACTCGGAGACCTCCGCGATGATCGGCGACCGGATGGACACCGACGTCCTCGCGGGTCTGGAGGCCGGCATGCGCACCTTCCTGGTGCTCTCCGGCGTCACCCAGCCGGACGACGTCGACCGCTACCCCTTCCGGCCCTCCGAGGTCGTCGACTCGATCGCCGACCTCGTCGACCGGGTCTGAGCCGCCGGCGACCGGCGGTCACCAAACCTGCCACCACCCGTACGGAGCAACAAGGCGCCCCCGAGGATGCGGGGGCGCCGGGTGCGGGGGAGCCTCCAGATATCTGGAGGTTCACGATGGGCTCTCTTCCCCTCACACTCTGTACCGGACTCCTGGCCTGCGCCGCCGGACTCTCCCCGGCGGCCGCCCACGCGGCGGACGGCCAGGGCGTCACGGTGACCCCGGCTTCCCCGCCCGCCGGGTCCGTGGTGGCGCTGCGGGCCAGCGGCTGCTCCGGTACGACCGGCACCGCCGCCTCGACGGCCTTCGTCTCGGACGCCCGCCTCGGCGGCACCGGCGGCGCCCTGACCGGCCAGGCCCAGGTCCGCTCCACCATCGGCGCCGGCACGTACACCGTGCAGGTCACCTGCGCCGGCTCCGCCGTGACCGGCAGCGTCACCGTCGTACCGCAGTCCTCGTCCCAGCTGGACCTGCCCGGTGTGGTGCCCGCCTCGCCGGTCGCCCCCGTGCACGCGGGCGGCGGAGGCGCCGCCCCGCTCGCCTCGGTGGAGTCCCGCTCGGCCGGTCCCGACACCGCGCAGGCGGTGACCGGCCTGCTCCTGGCCGCGTTCGCCGCGGCCGCCGTCGGGCTGCTGAGCGCCCGCCGCGGCCGCGGCTCGCGCTGAGGACGGGACCACGATGTCCGACGACACCGAACGTTCCTCCGGCACCGGACGGCTGCTGACCGGGGTGGCCTGGGCGATCCTGCTGCTCGGGCTGTGGCTGTGGGGCCGCGGGGTCACCGAGATACCCGACGGCATGACAGGCCCCACCACGGGTGACGTGGCCGCCGTCGGCCGCCCCCCGTCCGACCCCGAACTCCCGCCCGCCGCGAAGCCGTTGACCTCGGCCGTGCCCGAGCGCGTGGACATACCGGAACTGGGCGTGCAGGCCCCCGTGGTCGCCCGCGGCCTGGACCGGGACGGCGGGATCGACCCGCCCCCCTTCGACCAGCCCGGCGTGGTCGGCTGGTACGGCTCCGGCACCGGCCCCGGCGCGGCCGGCACCGCGGTCCTGGTCGGGCACGTCGACACCGAGACCAGGCCCGCCGTCTTCTACAAGATCAGCGCGATGCGCCCCGGCGAGACGATCCGCGTGGTCCGCGCCGACAACACGGTCGCCGAGTTCACCGTCGACGACGTCCGGGTACTGCCCCGCGACCACTTCGACGCCCAACAGGCCTACGGCACCCGGGAGTCGGGCCGTGCCGAGCTCCGCCTGATCACCTGCGGCGGCACCTTCGACCGGACGACCCACAGCTACACGGCGAACGTGGTCGTCTCGGCGTACCTCACCGGCACCGCCGTATAGGGGCGGCCGCACCCGGCCCACCTGTCGCCCGGTCGACGGCCCGCTCCCCTGAGACCGCCGACCGGGCCGGTCCTCGACCACGCGCGCTCGGGCTGCGGGAGTAACCCGGCGTCAGGCGCGGGAGGCTGGGCAGGGCGGACCAGGGTCCGGGCCGCCCGCAAGCGACTCTAGAGGGCGACGGGCGCCCGGGCCTAGGTTCCCGACCGCCAAGCCGCCCCCCATCCGTCGACTCGCCCGCCGATCCGGGCTGTAACAGCTCACCGACAAGGGTTGGGCGATCTCGTGGTGAGTGCGGTGGGTATGTCACGATTAGGCTCTGGCCAAGTGCACCCAGGGGGGAATTGGATGTACGACAGCAGGGGGGCCCGCTCGGCGGCCCTGGCCGGGGCACTGGGAGCGGCGCTGCTGCTCGCCGGCTGCTCCTCGGGCGGCGGCTCCGGCGGGGCCGGACCGGCCGCGAGTCCACAGGCGGCGATCACCCAACAGCCGAGGGAGGCCGACCCGTTCTGGGTGAACCCGGACTCCAACGCCGCCCGCCAGGTGAAGGCCTACGCGAAGGCCGGCAAGGACGGCGAGGCCCGGCAGATCCGCAAGATAGCGGCACAGCCGACCGGCGAGTGGATCGGCCCGGAGAACCCGGAGCAGGAGGCGCGCGGCTTCACCGAGGCCGCCCAGAAGTCCGACCGCACCGCCCTCCTGGTCCTCTACGACATCCCGCACCGCGACTGCGGCCAGTACAGCCAGGGCGGCGCGGCCGACGGCGACGCGTACCGGGCGTGGATCGACGGGGTGGCGGACGGCATCCAGGACCGCCCCGCCACGATCGTCCTGGAACCGGACGCGGTGCTCCACCTGGTCGACGGCTGCACACCCGCCCGATTCGCCGAAGAACGCTACGACTTGCTGCGCGGCGCGATCGCCAGGCTCAAGACCCTCAAGAACACCAAGGTCTACCTGGACGCGGGCAACGCCGGCTGGGGCCACCCCGACCAGATCTACCAGCCCCTCCAGCAGGCGGGCGTCACCCAGGCCGACGGTTTCGCGGTCAACGTCTCCAACTTCTACTCCACCCAGGACTCCATCACCTACGGCAAGCAGCTCTCCCAGAAGGTCGGCGACAAACACTTCGTCGTCGACACCAGCAGAAACGGCAACGGCCCGTACACGGCCGGTGATGCGGACGAACGGTGGTGCAACCCGCCGGGGCGGGCGCTCGGAGATACCCCGACGACGAGGACGGCGGACCCCTTGGTGGACGCCTACCTGTGGGTCAAACGTCCCGGGGAGTCCGACGGCACGTGCAAGGGCGGCCCACAGGCGGGCAATTGGTGGCCGGCCTACGCCTTGGAACTGGCGCGGGCGACAAACCCCTAGGGGGCGCCGGGGCGTATCCGATATGCGGCTTCGCGGGGCGGGGCGCATGATGGAGCCGAGGGAAGGAGAGGCGTCATGCCCAAGCTTTCGCTGTTTTCCAACAACTTCCCGGATTTCTTCATCGTCGAACGGAGCGGCGATGTCGATATCTCCAAGATCGAAACGGATGAAGACCGGCGTAACGCCACTTTCGAGTGGACCGGCCCCGCGCTGGACTTCGGCGAATCGGGACGGCTGGTGCGAGCCACTCTTCCGCTGGGCTTCTGTCTGCGGATCGACGCGCTTGAGGGGTTCCGCGTAGTCGGCAAGTTCTTCACCGGGATCATCGACCCCGACGTCGCGGAAGAGGTTCGTGAGGATTCGACCTTCGTCCTTGAAAGAGCGGAGATCGACCCGAACCAGGCCTCGTTCCGGTCTGTGCGGTTCCCCGACCGTTTCCTCCGGCACCGGGACTTCCACCTCTTCGCGGAGCCGGTGAACACCCCCGGAGAGCTTCAGGACGCGTGCTTCAGGATCGTCCCGCCGCTCTCCTCGGAGGCGTGACGGGTCATCACGGGACTTTCACCCACTGCGCCCGGCTCGGTGTCCCCTGATCGTCGTCGACGAACAGCATGTACCACCCCGACGGCACCAGATTCCGATTCCCCGGCACAGTCACAGTGACCCGATTCCCCGACGTCCTGAAATCCAGTGCAATACTCCGCTGATCCACATCCGTCACATGCGTAGTGGCACTCGGCCGGATCAACCGCACCTTCCTGATGGCCGAAGCCTGCTGTGACGTGAACGTCCCCGATCCACCCCGGACAATCGTCTGCGGCCCCCCGCTCAGCGACGGCCGTGAGTCCCGGTACAGATACGGCGGCGTGTAGATCTCGATCCGCTGCTCGAAGACCCCCGGCTGGGTGTTGGCCCTGTCCGCGAACAGCGGGTTGGAGCCGAAGAACATGACCCGCCCGTCGGGCAGCAGGATCGACCCGGAGTGGTAGTCGCGGCCCACGAGCGGATCGGCCACCCTCCGGAAGGAGTTCGTGGAGGTGTCGTAGATCCGCGCCTGCCTGATGTCGGAGGCGCCCCGCCCCCGGTAGTCCTCGGACCCGCCCGACACCAGCACGCTGTCGTCCGGCAGCACGGAGATCTGCGGATACCGCGTCCCCTTCTCCAGCGTGGGCCCGTCCACGAATCCCGGGTGGGGATCCTTCAGGTCGATCAGCCGCGTCCGGTTCGTCGACAACTCGGACTCGCCGACCCCGCCGCCCCCGACCACCATGTACTTCTCGGCCTGCGCCGGAGGCAGCAGCACGGTCCCGGACGTCTCCAGCATGTTCGGGTCGCTGAGCCCGGGGAGCCTGGTGAACCGGTTGGTGTCGACGTCCCAGATGCCGGGGTCGCGCCCCACGTCGTCGGGGCCGTATCCGGCGTTGGAACCGGAGTAGAAGAGCTTGCCGTTCTGGAGCAGGAACAGCGCGGGGTAGGTCGGGAACTGGCGCTTGTACTTCGTGTACGTCCAGGTCTTCGTCCTCGGGTCGAAGACCTCGTTCTTGCCCGGCACCAGCTGCCCGATGTCGTCGAGCCCCGAGACACTCAGCACCTTGCCGTCCGACAACGTCGTGAGCGTCGGATACCAGCGTGCCTCGTTCATCGGGTCGACCTTGATGTACTTCTCGGCGACCGGATCGAACTCGTAGGCGTTCTTGATGCCTTCGAAGTCCCGTTTGTCGAGCCCGAGTTTGTTGGCGATGCCGTACGTGTTGCGGGCGTCGGCGCCGGTGAGGCCCTGGATGCGGTAGTTGTCCTGGGTGCCGGTCTCGTACTTCGTGCCCTGCTGGGGCGCCTCGACGATGACCCGGGCGTAACCGGGGTTGTTGCGCAGGTACCTGCCGGCCTTGTCGAAGACCTTCGTGGCGCGCGGGATCAGCGCCGAGTCGTCGGAGACGAACGTCTTGCCGTTCTGTCTGCCGGTGAACCGCGTGCCCTTGGGCAGGGTCATCGGTTTGTCCGGGTTCTCGTTGTAGAGGATCATGACGCCGCCGGCCTTCTTGACGTCGCCCTTGAGCTTCTCGTACCGCTTGGTGCCGCCCGCGATCAGGATGTCGCCGTTGGCGAGCTGGGTGTGCCCGGTGCAGAACAGGTCGGCCGGGGTGGGCACTTTCTTGACGGTGCCCTTGACCGGGTCCCAGATCCGGCTGTCGTAGATCTTCGCGTCGAAGTTGTCCTGGTTGTTGCCGGAGCCCGCGACCAGCAGCACCTTCCCGGTGTGCAGGAGCACCGCGTGGATGGTGTCCTGGCGGTACTCCTTCGGGAACTCGACGATGTCCCAGTGGCCGTTGGCGGCCTTGTACTCCGGTCTGTTGATCTTGTACTGGTGGTATCGCTCGGTCCCGAAGCGGTACAGCCACGGCCCGTTCATCCCGGCCAGGGCGAGAACCACCACCGTACTGATCGCGAACCGACGAGCCCGGCGCCGGCCGGCACTGTCGCTCATTCCTCACGACCCCCCGGTCCGCCGAACGCGATCCAGGCCGGCCGCTGCTGCGGCGCGTGCCCCGCGGGCAGGTACCCCGCCGGCACCGCGTCCTCCGGCTCGGCCGGCGCCTCCGGCCTCCCGCGCTCCCTGCGCAGGGTGTACCGCCAGGCGAAGATCGGGGCGGCCGTGATCAGCAGCGCGAGTGACGCCCAGGTCAGCATCGCGGGCTGCGCGTGGCCGCCGAGGACGCCGGCGACCAGTGAGCCGCCGAAGACCAGGATGAAGAACCAGTGGATCCGGAAGGTCCCGAAGAGGGTGTCCGGGCTGGCCGACTCGCCTTTCGGCGTGACCACGAACCTGCTCTTGCGGCGCAGTACCGCGTCCATGAGCGAGCGGGCGTAGACCGGCGCGGACAGGGCCGACATCACCATGCCGGCGACCCCGCCGGAGCCCTCCGGTTCGTGCGGGGAGACGTTGTGCCGGCGGTTCCAGATGTAGAGGCCGATCTGGAGCGCGGAGGCGTTGCCGTAGAGCATCAGCCACACGGCGGGGTCGATGTTCACGCCCGAGGCGCCCAGGCCCAGGAAGAGTGCGCAGCTCAGCGCCGCCAAAATCCAGTTGAGGGCCGACATCGGGTAGAAGATGATCATCATCGTGTAGTTGAAGAGCTTGCCCGGGCCCAGGCTGAACAGCCCCTTCCAGTACTGCTTGAGAATCGTCTCGTACGTGCCCCGGGACCAGCGGAGCTGCTGCGTGAAGAAGTCGGTCCAGGCGTTCGGGCCCTCGCCGACCGCGAGCACGTCCGGGGTGTAGACCGAGCGCCATTTCCGCCCCGTCGCCGGGTTCCTGGCGCGGTGCATCTCGAAGCCGGTCGCCATGTCCTCGGTGATCGAGTCGTACAGGCCGCCGATCTGCTTGATCGCCCGGATCCGTACGGCGTTGGAGGTGCCGACGAACATGGGGGCGCCGTAGCGGTTGCCGGCGCGCTGGATCAGGGCGTGGAAGAGGAACTGCTGGGACTCGGCGGCCTTGGTGACGAAGGTGTCGTAGTTGCCGTAGACCTGCGGGCCGATGACGAAGCCGACGTCCGGGTCGCGGAAGTAACCGAGCATCCGCTCCAGGTAGTTGGGCAGTGGCACGTGGTCGGTGTCGACGGAGGCGAAGAAGTCGTACTCGTCGCCGTGCGCCTCCAGCCAGGCGTTGTAGTTGCCGTGCTTGGTCCTGGCGCGGTGCGGGCCCTCGGGCCGGTTCCACCGCTCGACGCCCTTGCGGGTGAAGTGGTGCACGCCCAGGCGCGCGCAGACCTTCCGCACCTCCGGGTCGTCGCCCTCGTCGAGGAGCCAGACGTGCAGCAGTCCGCGATGGCGCAGCCGGACCGCCGCCTGAAGGGTCCGGGTGACCATGTCGAGGGGTTCCTTGCCGGGCACGAACGTGGTGATGAAGGCGACCCGGGTGCCGGTCTCCGGGACCACCGGGACCGGGTCGCGGGCGACCAGGGTGGCGTGCGCGTTGGACAGCACGTTCATGCAGCGGAAGAACTCGATCAGGCCGATCGACACCAGCATCACGGTGTCGAGGGCCGGCAGGAAGTCGTACGCCGGGTAGTCCCGCTGGGTCCAGTGCTCGGGCCGCAGCAGCCAGGTCAGCAGGACGAGTGAGAGCAGCGGGGCCGCGCCCAGCATCAGCGCGGCACGGACGCGGTGCGGTTCCTGGGAGAGCAGCGAGCGGTACTGCACGGTGTACGGCCTGCCCGGGTCGGGCTGGGTGAGGGGGCCCGCGAGCCGGCTGTAGTGCTCGTAGTCGTATCTGGGCAGGGTCTTCTTGATGCGGCCCAGGGCGCCGGCGGTGGTGCGGTGCGCGGGCACCCGGAGCTGTGCGGTCCGTGACGGGTCGTGTTCCTGTTCCTGCCGGGCGCCCATCGGCGTCGACGTCATGAGTCATCCCCCCACACGCAGGTCAGCGCGTGTTCATCGGTCCCACCGCCCGCTCGGATCCCCCTCGACCCTGCCGGGCGCGTCAATTCATGACCGGGGCCCCTCAACCCCGCAGATCTGGCAACCGGCTATCTACCCCCCAAGTGCCGTGAAACACCGGCACTTTGGACATCCAGGGTTCTACGGTGCTCAGCATGATCGCAAGAGCGAAACACGCTGTTTACCGGTCATACGTGTTCATTGTGGAGCGTGTGGGGATTGTGTGGACCGGTCGTGTCGGTATTTGACATAAAGGGGCAATGGGTGGCAGAGGGTGCCGAAGTGGCCTCGCGTGGCCGGTGGGGCGTACGCCAGAAGGCCCCCCGCTGCTGCGGAGGGCCTTCTGGGTGTCGGTGCGCCGCCAGGGACTCGAACCCCGGACCCGCTGATTAAGAGTCAGCTGCTCTAACCAACTGAGCTAGCGGCGCCTGCTGACGTCGAGAACTCTACCCGACCGGGAACCGTGCTCCCGACCGTCGGCCACCAGGGCGACCTTCGCCCGCCCCCTGTCGTACATCATTCGGACCGTCAGCATGCGCACCGGGACCACAGTTGGGAAACTCATCAATGTGCACAGTCTCGGACATATCAACACGAAGTGTGAGGGGAATCGCATGCCGGCCCCGGTATTCGAGGAATTCGACCCCGCGAACAACTGCGAATGCCCCGGATGCGTCCACTGGCGGCGGGTGGACCCCTCCCCGCTGCCCGGCCGCTTCGGCGGGCACCCGGCCGCCCGGGGCGGCCTGGTCGTGGCCGCCGCCGCGTCCGCCGCCCTCGCCGCGAGCACCCCGACCGCCGCCGCCCACAGCACCCCGCCCGCCCCGCACCGGTCCGCCGCCCCCGTGGACCCCGCGCCCGAGACCCCACAGGGCACCAAGGCCCCCCTGCACGGGCCGAACGGCACCCCCGTCCACGGCCCGGTCACCGCACCCCCCATCACCCGTACGCAGATCATCACCCGGGCCAAGACCTGGGTCGCCGCCCAGGTGCCGTACAGCATGTCCCTCTACTGGACCGACGGGTACCGGCAGGACTGCTCCGGCTATGTCTCCATGGCCTGGGGGCTGGCCGGCAACGAGTGGACCGGGAGCCTCGACCAGTTCGGCACGAAGATCACCAAGGGGGAGCTCCAGCCCGGCGACATCCTGCTCTTCCACAACCCGGACAACCCGGAGAAGGGCTCGCACGTCGTGATCTTCGGCGGCTGGACGGACTACACGCACACCTACTACACGGCGTACGAGCAGACACCCCCGCGCGCCCGCCGCCAGTCCACTCCCTACGCCTACTGGACCAATTCCGCCAAGTACGTCCCCTACCGCTACAACGGCCTGATCGCGGACCCGGTCGCGGCGGGCGCCCAGGCCGGCAGGACGTCGGTGCCGTTCCCCGGGGCGGCCTACTTCGGGCCCGGCGCCGACAACAAGTACGTCACCCTCCTCGGGCAGCTGCTGGTCGCCCGGGGTGCCGGCAGCCACTACGCCAAGGGCCCGGGTCCGGTCTGGGGCGCGTCGGACCAGCGGGCCACCCAGGCCTTCCAGCGGGCCCAGGGGTGGACCGGCGCCGCCGCCGACGGCCTGCCGGGGCCGCGCACCTGGGAGCTCCTCGCCTCCGGCAAGGGCAAGAGCATCAAGCCCGCCCCCACGGCCCCGCCCGCCCCCGCCTCGCACGGGGTCGCGGGCTACCCCGGCAAGAACTTCTTCCGTCCGGGTGCCGCCAACGACCACGTCACCCAGCTCGGCAGGCAGCTGGTCAAGAAGGGCTACGGCCGTTTCTACCCCGACGGCCCGCACCCCGCCTGGGGCGAGGCGGACCGCAGAGCCGTCGAGGCGTTCCAGCGCGCCCAGGGCTGGCGCGGCGGCGCGGCCGACGGCTACCCGGGGCCGGAGACCTGGCGCCGCCTGTTCCTGTGACGACCCCGATCCCCTGAGGACCACCTGAAGCATCTGGCGCGGAGGCTGGAGGCAGGCATGAGTACGACCACCGCACACACCCCTGAGTCGGACGGACCCCCGGACGGCGGGCCGCCCACCCGCCCGACTCCCCGGCTGATCCAGAACGAGATCACCACCGAGATCCCCGTCCATCTGCTGTTCCGCGACGACCCGGATCCGCTGTCGGTGCCGCTGCGGCCCGCCGTGGTCGGCCGCCGCCAGGGCACCGGCGAGCAGCCCCGGCTGCGCCGCCCGTTCCCGGCCAAGCCCCGGCCGGCCGCCGCCGTCGACCCCGAACTGGTGGAGCGCCCGGCCCGGGTGCTGCCCGGCGCGGCCGGCGTGTGCGCCGGGCTCGGCGGAGTGGCCGGGGGGCTCGCCACCTCCTGGTGGGCGGGGCTGCTGCCGTCGCTCGCGGCGCACACGCTGCGCCTGCCGGTGTCCGGAAGCGCGGGGCTCGGCCCGGCGCAGTGGGCCGCGTACGCGGGCGCCGGCGCGCTCGGCCTGGCCGGCTTCGCGGGGCTCGCGCGCGGGACGACCGGGCGGGCCTGGGTGCTGGGCATGTTCGGCCGCTACCGGGGGACGGTGCGGCGCACCGGCCTGCTCTGGGTCAACCCGCTGGTGCTGCGCCGCCGGGTCGACGTGCGGCTGCGGCACTGGCGCAGCGAGGAGATGCCGGCGGCGGACGGCAACGGGGTCGCGCTCCGGGTCGTCGTCCTGGTGGTGTGGCGGGTGCGGGACACCGCGCGGGCGGCGCTCGGCGTCGAGGACCACGAGACGTATCTGCGCGAGTGCGTGGAGGCCGCGCTGGCCCGGGTGCCGGTGGAGCCGCCGGGCACGGCCCGGGGCTCGGTGGAGATGGCGACGGACGCGCTGACCCGGCTGGTCACGGCGGACGCGGCGGGCATCGGCCTGGAGGTGTTCGCCGTGCAGCCGGTCCGGGTGGAGTACGCCCCGGAGGTCGCCGCGGCCATGCACCGCCGCCGGATCGCCGCGCTCGACGCGCAGCAGCGGGCCACCATGCTCACCTCGGTGGTGGACTCCGTCGAGGACACGGTGACCCGGCTGACCATGCGCGGACTGGTCGACCTCGACGACTACGAGCGCAAGGCGCTGGTGCGGGACCTGACGGTGGCGTTCTGTTCGGGGCGCACCGCGTCCGCGCCGTGAAGCCGTGGAGCCGTGGAGCCGTGAAAGGGATGGACCCCCTTTTGGTATGGACATGCCCAAGTAGCGGCAATAATCTGGGACTTGGTCTAGACCTGCACGGCTCAGTGAACATCCCCCACGTTCTCCAGGAGCGGCAGCATGCGTAAACGGACCAAGGTGTCGGCCGTCGTGCTCGGCGTGGCGACCGCCGGAGCCTTCGCGCTCTCCACCGGCGGCGCCAGCGGGCACGGCTACACCGACCTCCCCATCAGCCGGCAGAAGCTCTGCGCCAACGGCACCGTGACCAACTGCGGTGACATCCAGTACGAGCCGCAGAGCGTCGAGGGCCCGAAGGGCTTCCCGGCGGCCGGTCCCGCCGACGGCCAGCTCTGCAACGGAGGCCTGAGCAGGTTCGCCCAGCTCAGCTCGCCGACCACGCCGTCGGGAGGCGCCTGGCCGACGACGAAGGTGACGGGCGGACAGGCGTACACGTTCCGCTGGCAGTTCACCGCGATGCACGCCACGACCGACTTCAAGTACTACGTCACCAAGCAGGGCTGGAACCAGAACCACGCCCTCGCCCGTTCGGACCTCAACACCACCCCGTTCCTCACCGTCCCCTACAACGGCCAGCGCCCGCCGGCCACCCTCAGCCACAGCGGCACCCTGCCCACGGGGCTGAGCGGTCACCACGTGATCCTGGCGGTCTGGACGATCGCCGACACGGGCAACGCGTTCTATGCCTGCTCGGACGTCACGTTCTGACCGGCGTCGTTCGACGACTGGGTAACACCCGGCTGATCTGAGCTTCGCTTGAGGACCTGCCGCAGACCGCGGGGGTACGTTCCCGGCACGCCGGTCAGTCGGACCGGTGTTCGGAAACGGGGGACTCTCATGGGCCTGATGGAGGCGTTCTTCTACATCATTCCCGGCATCTTCCTCATCGTCGGTGTCCTCGGGGTGGTCAAGACGCTCGGGCGGTCGAGCGAGATCAGCCGGACGTGGCGTCACGGGCGTACCGCCGAGGCGCGCTGTCTGCGGTCGTACACGACGACCAGTGGCGGCGCCGGGGACACGGCCGTGACGACCACGCTGCACCATGTGTACGAGTTCACGACGGCCGAGGGGCGTACCGTCCGCATCGACGAGCGGAGCGGGCGGTCCACCGTCGTCGAGGGTGACTTCGTCACGGTCTACTACCTGCCGGAGCACCCGGAGAAGGCCACGGCACAGGCGCCGGCGCAGGGGCGGCTGGCCGTGGGGGCCGGGTGCACGGTGGCGTTCTTCGTGGTGTTCATCGTGTTCGCGCTGGTTTTCATGGGGGCGGCGCATTTCTTCTTCTCGGAGGCGGACAGTTTCGCTCCGTGAGGGATGCGACCGGTGGGTGGGGGCGCGCTGCGGGTTCGTCGTGGCTGATCGCGCCCGCGCGGCGGCAGCCGCAGATTGATACGGCCCCGCGCCCCTGCGTGTCGCGCCCGTTGCGGGGGCGCTCCACATCTGACGGTGTGTCAATTACGCTACTTCTTCATGGACTTCGACAGGGGCACGATCGCCGAAGCGGTGGCCGCGCGATGGGGTGACCATCGGCAGGGGCTGTGGTTCGAGGGGCAGGTGCTGACGCATCACGAGGTGGCCGCCGGGGGTGCTGCTCGGGCGGCCCTGCTCGGGGATCTGCTGCCTGCCGGTGCCGTGCCCCATGTCGGGGTCCTGCTCGACAACACCCCGGAGTTCCCGCTCTGGCTCGGGGCCGCCGCGCTCGCCGGGGCCGCCGTCGCCGGGGTCAATCCGACCCGCCGGGGGGCCGAACTGGCGCGGGACATCCTGCACAGCGAGTGCCGGGTCCTTGTCACCGAGCGCGCCCACCTGTCTCTCCTCGAAGGGCTCGAACTGCCCGGCGTCCGGATCCTCGTCACCGACGAACCGGAGTACGGCGCCCTCCTCGCCCCTTACCTCGGCGCCTGCCCGGACGCCTCCCGGGCCGCCCCGGCCGACCGGATCCTGCTCTACTTCACCTCCGGCTCCACGGGTGCTCCCAAGGCCGCGCTCTGCTCCCAGGGGCGGCTCGCGGCGGCCGGGCGGTCGCTCGCCGGGCAGTTCGGGGTGGGCGCGGACGACGTGCACTACATCTGCATGCCGATGTTCCACGGCAACGCCGTGATCGCCGACTGGGCGCCCGCGCTGGTGGCGGGGGCCGGGGTGGCGTTACGGCGGCGGTTCTCGGCGTCCGGGTTCCTGGGCGACGTGCGGCGCTACCGGGCCACCTACTTCACCTACGTCGGCCGCGCGGTGCAGTACGTACTCGCCACCGAGCCGCGCCCCGACGACCGGGACAATCCGCTGCGGCTCGGGTTCGGGACGGAGGCCGGGGCCGTGGACGCCGCGGCCTTCGAGGAGCGGTTCGGGGTGCGGCTGGTCGAGGGGTACGGGTCCTCGGAGGGCGGGGCGGCGATCCAGTGGTCGCCGGGGACGCCGGCCGGGGCGGTGGGGCGGGCGGGACCGGGGCTCGTCGTACTCGACCAGGAGTCGGGTCAGGAGTGTCCGCCCGCCGTCTTCGACTCCGGGGGTCGGCTGCTCAACGGGGAGCAGGCCATCGGGGAGCTGGTGAACCGGGCACCGAATCCGTTCGAGGGGTACTGGCGGAACGCGGCGGCGGAGGCCGAGCGGCGGCGGGGAGGGTGGTACTGGACCGGGGATCTCTTCTACCGGGACGGGGAGGGCTATCTGTATTTCGCGGGGCGTACCGACGACCGGATCCGGGTCGACGGGGAGAACCTGGCCGCCGCGATGATCGAGAACATCGTGGCCCGGTACGAGGGTGCGGACGCCGTCGCCGTGTACGGGGTGCCGGACCCGGTGACCGGGGACCAGGTGATGGCGACGATCGCCGGGCGGTTCGAGCCGCTGGACTTCGCCGAGTTCCTGCTGGCGCAGCCGGATCTGGGGACGAAGATGGCGCCCCGGTTCGTGCGGGTGGTGGAGCGGATGCCGGTGACGGCGACCAACAAGATCCAGCGGGCGGCCCTGCGACGGGAGGGGGTGCGCTGTGCCGACCCGGTGTGGTGGCGGCCGCCGGGGGAGCGGACGTACCGCAGGCTGACCCCCGAGGAAGCCGAAGGGCCCCTCGTCTCCACGAGAGGCCCTTCATCGGTGCGCCGCCAGGGACTCGAACCCCGGACCCGCTGATTAAGAGTCAGCTGCTCTAACCAACTGAGCTAGCGGCGCATGACTCCCGCCGACCGCTCGAACCTTGTTCTCGCGGTGGCGACGAAGAAAATACTACCTGGTCCGCAGGGGTGCTGCCGACCAGGCCGAGCGGGACGCTAGATGGCGAGGGACAGCAGCACCGGGGCCGCGCCGCGGTTCAGGGTGTCGGCGGCCTGGCGGAGCCGGTGCGCGTGCTCGACCGGCAGGGAGAGGGCCAGGCAGCCCACCGCCGAGCCGGCGGTGATCGGGACCGCCGCGCACACCGTGCCGATGGCGTACTCCTGGAGGTCCAGGACGGGGACCGTCGGCGGCTGCGCCTCCAGGCGGGAGAGCAGCAGCTTGTCGCTGGTGATGGTGCGCGAGGTGAGGCGGGCCATCTTGTGCCGGGACAGGTGGTCGCGGCGGGCGTTGTGGTCGAGCTGGGTGAGCAGGCTCTTGCCGATCGCGGTGGCGTGCGCGGAGGAGCGGAAGTCCACCCACTCGTTGACCGCGGGGGTGGTCGGGCCGGCCGCATACTGGCCGATCTTCACCTCGCCGTCGACGTACCGGCTGAGATAGACGGCGGCGCCGACCGAGTCCCGCAGCCGGTCGAGGGTCTGCTGGAGCTGCTCGCCGAGGGCCTGCTCCCGCTCGTGCGCGGAGCCGAGCCGGCGCAGGGTCTCGCCGGTCACGTACGCGCCGTCGGTGACCTGCTCGACGTAGCCCTCGCGGCGCAGCATGCGCAGCAGCGCGGTCAGCCGCTCGGGATCCAGGCGGGTGCGGCGGGCCAGTTCGGTGTCGGTGACGCCGGTGGCGTGCCCCGCCACCGTCTCCAGGACGCGCAGGGCGTCCTGGGCGGAGTGGTACGGGGCGGTCGGCTCGTGCATCAGCGCCACGGTGGTCCCCCTGCGCTCGCTCGGCGATACTGCGATGACAGCACCGCTTGGGCCGCGATCCGGACAGCGGATCCTCTCCACGATAACGGGCAAGGACCGGAAACGGAGGGGGTGTTGGCGAGATTCCGGCGCTCCCAACTGCGACGAAGACCCTCTGGCATATGTCAGCGGAATGACCCGCCCGCCGGACCTCGGGTGATCGAGCGTTCACTACCTGTATGCGTGGCGCGGCGCGGGGAAACTTTTACGGCGTCGGCGGTGGAAATATCTACAGCACCGCGCCGAGGAACTCCCGGGTCCGCTCGTGCTCTGGCTCGCTGAAGATCCGCTCCGGCGGGCCCGCCTCGATGACCCGGCCCGAGTCGAACATCAGGACCTGGTCGGAGATGTCCCGCGCGAAGTTCATCTCGTGGGTCACGCAGAGCATGGTGATGTCGGTGGTGCGCGCGATGTCCCTGAGCACGTCGAGGACGCCCGCGACCAGCTCCGGGTCGAGCGCCGAGGTCACCTCGTCCAGGAGCAGCACCTTCGGCCGCATGGCCAGCGCCCGCGCGATCGCGACCCGCTGCTGCTGGCCGCCGGAGAGCTGGGTCGGCCGGGCGTCGCGCTTGTCGGCGAGGCCCACCAGGTCGAGCAGGTCCCGGGCGCGCGTCTCCGCCTCGTCCTTCGGCAGGCCGAGCACGGTCACCGGGGCCTCGGTGATGTTGCGCAGCACGCTCATGTTCGGGAACAGGTTGAACTGCTGGAACACCATCCCGATCTGCTTGCGGACCTCCCGCAGCTCCTTCTCCGGCGCCGGGAAGAGCCGCTGTCCGTCGACGGTGATGGTGCCCGCGTCCGGCTTGGTCAGGGTCATCAGCATCCGCAGGATCGTGGTCTTGCCGGAGCCGGAGGGCCCGATCAGGGTGACGTGCCTGCCCGTCTGCACGGCGAGGTCCAGCCCGTCCAGGACGGTGTTGTCCCCGAACCGCTTGGTCACCCCTTCGATACGGATCAGTTCGTCGGACGTCGTACCGGTGGTACTCGGCTGCTTGCTGGTGTCAACGGACAAGGCGACGCTCCAGGGTGCGCAGGAGAAGGGAGGCGAGGTAGGAGATGACGATGAAGGCGACGCCGATCACCGTCACCGGCTCGGTGAACTGGAAGTGCTGCTGGGAGAAGAGCCGGGCCTGGCCGAGCATCTCCAGCACGGTGATCGACATCAGGATCGGCGTGTCCTTGAGCATCGAGATCACGTAGTTGCCGAGCGGCGGCACCACCCGGCGCACCGCCTGCGGCAGGATGACCGCGAACCAGGTCCGCCGCGCCGGGAGACTGAGCGCCGTCGCCGCCTCCCACTGCCCCACCGGCACCGCCTCGATGCCGGCCCGGTAGACCTGCATGGTGTACGTCGAGTAGTGCAGGCCGATCGCGAAGACCCCGGTGGTCAGCGCGGAGAACGTCAGGCCCCACTCGGGCAGCACGTAGAAGAGGAAGAACAGCTGCACCAGCAGCGGCGTGTTGCGCACGAACTCGGTCACCACCCCGACCGGCCAGCGCACCCACCGTGTGGGCGCCCGCATCAGCAGCGTCCACACCAGTCCCAGCGAGAACGAGATCAGCGACCCGAGGACCAGCGCCTGCAGGGTGACCAGCAGACCGTCCCAGAAGTGCGGCATGAACTCGCGTACGGCACTCCAGTCCCACGTCACGCGACACCACCCACCCCGGTCGTCTCCCTGCGCTTGCGGGTCCGGGCCGCGCGCTCGTCGCCCGGATCCTTGCCGATGCCGGCCCGCAGCCGCTTCTCCAGACCGCGCATCAGCCGGGTGATGACGAACGCGATCACGAAGTAGATGAGGAGCAGATACGTGTAGATGTGCGCGCTCTCCTGCAAGGCCAGCCGCACCAGGTTCCCGCTGAACGCCAGGTCGCCCATGCCGGTGATGGACACCAGGGCGGTGCCCTTGAGCAGCTCCACGAGCAGGTTGCAGTAGGAGGGGATCATCTCCGGCACCGCCTGCGGCAGCAGGATCAGCCGCAGCCGCTGCCAGGGCGTGAAGCTGAGCGCGATCCCGCCCTCCTTCTGCGCCGGGTCGACCGCGTTGAGCGCTCCGCGCACGATCTCCGAGCCGTACGCGCCGTACGTCAGACCGAGAGCGAGGGTGCCCGCCCACATCGGCACCAGCTGCCAGCCGAAGGCGACCGGCAGCACGAAGAACACCCAGAAGATCATCACCAGCGCCGAGGTGCCGCGGAACACCTCGGTGTAGAGACCGGCGAGGAACCGGACGACCCAGTGCCGGTTCGTCCGCGCCACTCCCACCACGAGGGCCACGGCGGTCATCAGCAGTCCGCTGAGCACGAGCAGTTGAAGGGTGGTCCAGACGCCCCTGAGTACGAGGTCCCACAGTCCCGAGGTCATCCGCTCTTCCCTCCCCCGCACAGCTCCTTCGCCGTCAGGTCGGTCATCTCGGCCTCGGTGAAGCCGAACGGCCGCAGGATCCGCGACAGTTCCCCGCTCTTCTTCAGCTTGTGCAGCTCCACGTTGAAGGCGTCGCGCAGCCGCGTCTCCGCCGACCGGAACGCGAACGCGCCTCCGTCGACATGCGGTTTGCCGTCCACGAGCGGCGCGAACGGCTTGGTCGCCTCGGTCTTGGCGGACTTCTTGACGACGTCGCGGACGGTGACCGCGGTCCCGGCGAAGACGTCGACCCGCCCCGCCTCCACCGCGTTCAGCCCGGCGACCTGGTCGGGAACGATCAGGATGTCGCTCTCCTTGTACCCGGCCTCGACCGCGTACTGGATCTCCGCGTAGCCCGTCCCCGTCGCGAACTTCGCCTTCTTCGCGACGACGTCCTTGTAGTCGTGCAGCCCCTTGGGATTCCCCTTGCGCACGACGAACGAGTCGAGCATCTGGTAGTCGGGATCGGCAAAGACGACCTGCTGGCACCGCTCCGGGTTGACGTACATCCCGGCGGCCACGACATCGAACTGCTGCGAGTTCAGTCCGGGAATCAGCGAACCGAACTCGGTCGGCACCGGCTGGACCTTGTCCACCCCGAGCCGCTTGAAGATGGCCTTCGCCAGTTCCGGCGCCTCACCGGTCAGGTGCCCGTCCTTGTCGATGTACCCGAAGGGAATCTCACCGGCGATCCCGAGCCGTACGACACCCTGGGCGCGCAGCCGTTGCAGCAGATCACCGCCGTCGGTGCCGGCGGCGGTGGCCACGCGCGTGCAACCGGCGGCGCCGAGCGCGCCGAGTGCGCCGAGTGCGCCGAACGCGGCGGCACCCGCGAGCACGGTCCGCCGACTGTGTCTGGATTCGTACCCTGATGTGTCTGATTCGTTCCCGTGTGGTGGAGCCATGGCGGCGCGGCTACCCGACCCCAACCGACTTATGCACCATGGAAGGCATGACCGAACGATTCATCGAAGTCTCGCTGGTCAACCGCGGTGTCACCGCCAAAGCCCGGCTCCTGGACGACCGTGCGCCCGTCACCTGCGCCGCCGTCTGGGACGCCCTGCCGCTGTCCGGCGACGTCTACCACGCCAAGTACGCCCGCAACGAGATCTACGCGCTTTTCCCGCCGTTCGCGCCGACGGAACCGCCCCTGGAGAACCCGACCGTCACGCCCATCCCCGGCGACCTCTGCTACTTCTCCTTCACCGGCACGGAGTTGGCCACCAAGGCCTACGGCTACGACCGCGAGGTACGCCCCGGCACGACCCTGGTCGACCTGGCCGTCTTCTACGAGCGCAACAACCTGCTGCTCAACGGGGACGTGGGGTGGGTGCCGGGCATCGTGTGGGGCGAGGTGGTGGAGGGCCTGCCCGCACTGGCCGAAGCGTGCAACGACCTGTGGCGCACGGGCGCGGCGGGCGAGACGCTGACCTTCCGCAGGGCATAGCCCGGTCCCGCCGCCCTTCTCTCTGCGACCGGGGCCCGCCGCTCGCTCATCTCCCGTGGCGCTGCTGTGCTGCCGGTTGTTCTTCTCCGCCGCGACGGCGCCGAACCACGACGGCGCTGTCCGGCGGTGCCGAGGCCACCCCCGCCTCGTACAGGGCGTGTGCCGCCCGCAGGACCAGGTCGTCGTGGTGGCGGGCGGCCACGAGCTGGAGGCCTACCGGGAGGCCGTCGGCGTCCCTCCCCACCGGGACCGTCGCCGCCGGCTGCTGGGTCAGGTTGAAGGGGTAGGTGAAGGGGGTCCAGCCTGTCCACCGCCGGTGGCCCGAGTTCTTCGGCACCTCCACGCCCGCCTCGAACGCCGTGACGGGCAGGGCGGGGGTGACAAGGAGGTCGTACGACTCGTGGAAGCGGCCCATCCGGCGGCCCAGGTCCGTTCGGACGTCCACCGCGGCGAGGTAGTCCAGCGCGGACAGGCGGGCGCCGATCCCGCAGATCTCCCGCAGCCCCGGGTCGAGCGACTCCCGCTGCCCGGGGGAGAGACGCTGCGTCACCCGGGCGGCGCCCGCGAACCACAGCGCGTGGAACGCCTCCACCGGGTCGCTGAAGTCCGGGTCGGTCTCCTCGACGTACGCGCCCAGCCCCGCCAGGCCGGCCACCGCCCGCCGTACCGCCGCCGCGACCGCCGGCTGGACCGCGACCTGGCCGCCGAGCGTCGGTGAGAAGGCCACCCGGAGGCCCCGCACACCACCGGCCAGGCCCGCCGTGAAAGACCCCGGGGCAGGGCCGAGGGCCGACCAGTCCCGGGCGTCGGGGGTCCCGATCACGTCCAGCATCAGCGCCGCGTCGGCCGCGTCCCGGGTCATCGGGCCCACGTGCGACAGCGTGCCGAAGGCGCTCGCGGGATACAGGGGGACACGGCCGTACGTCGGTTTCAGGCCGAAGATCCCGCAGAACGCGGCCGGGATGCGCACGCTGCCCCCGCCGTCCGTGCCGAGGGAGAGCGGCCCGGCCCCCAGGGCGACGGCCGCCGCGCTGCCGCCGCTGGAGCCGCCGGCGGTGCGGGAGGGGTCGTACGGGTTGCGGGTGATCCCGGAGAGCGGGGAGTCGGTCACGCCCTTCCAGCCGTACTCGGGGGTGGTGGTCTTCCCGATGAACACCGCGCCGTGCTCGCGCAGCCGGGCGACGGAAGGGGCGTCCTCGTCCCAACTTCCTTGCGTCGAGATCGTCTTCGAGCCGCGCAAGGTCGGATGGCCGCGCATGAGGAGGATGTCCTTGACCGTCACCGGGACGCCGTCGAGCAGCCCCTGCGGCTCGCCCCGCCGCCACCGCTCCTCCGACGCCCTCGCCCGCGCCAGGGCGTCCTCCGCGGTGAGCCGGACGAAGGCGTTGACCTCCGGCTGGATCCGCGCCGCCCGTTCCAGGGCCGCCCGGACCGCCGCCACCGGGCCGAACTCGCCCGTGCGGTAGCCGTCGAGGAGCTGTCGGGCGGTGAGGTCGGTGAGTTCCATGGGCCTCTCCCGAAGAGTCAGTGACCGGGCACGTATCCACGCTTCTTGTCGACCACGTTCAGCAGAGATCTGCCCGCCGCCCACCGCTCGTACAACTCGACGAACTGGGCGCCCAGTTCGTCCCGCCAGCCGACCGTGTCCCCGCTCATGTGGGGGGAGATCAGCAGGCCCGGCACGCTCCACAGCGGGCTGTCGGCGGGCAACGGCTCGGTGGCGAGGACGTCCAGGGCAGCGGCGGCGATCCAGCGCCGGGTCAGCGCCCGGACCAGCGCCTCCTCGACGACCAGCCCGCCCCGGCCGACGTTGATGAAGCAGGCCGACGGCTGCATCACGCCGAAGCGGTGCGCGTCGAACATGCCGTACGTCTGCTCGGTCAGCGGGGCGGCCGCGATCACCCAGTCCGCGCGGGACATCAGCCGGTCCAGGTCGTCGGGGCCGTGGATCCCGGTGTGCGGGACCCGGCCGACGAGGGCGGTGGTGACGCCGAGCGCCTTGAGGGTGCGGGCGATCGCCCGGCCGATCGGACCGGTGCCGACCACGCACGCGCGCGTGCCGCCGACCCGGCGCGCCTCGCGGTGCAGCCAGGTCCGCTCCCGCTGCAGTTCGAGCGTCCGGGGCAGGTCCTTGGCGAGGGCGAGAACCAGCGCGGCCACGTACTCGGCGATGGGCGTGTCGAAGACCCCGCGCGCGTTGGTGACGACCGTGTCGGACGCGGCCAGCTCCGGGCACATCAGATGGTCGACGCCCGCGCTCGCCGTGTGCACCCAGCCCGGCCGGGGCCCCTCGCCCGGCCAGGCCTCGCGGACGGCGTGCGAGGTGAAGTCCCAGACGAGGAGGACATCGGCCGACGGCAGCCGGGACGCGAGGCCCGCCGCGTCCGTGTGCACGATCCGGGCGCGGCCGGTGAGCCGGCCCAGCCGCGGGGGCGGGTCGGCGTCGAGGACCAGCAGGGTGGGCACGGGCGGCGTCATTCGGGGTGGTCTCCCGGTGTCCGACAGCGTCTGACATGGGCGGACGAAACGTCTCAGAGGCATGGATTGACCACGCTGGCACCCGAACCTACCTTCGTCAACACGGGCGAATCCGTCGACCGTTGCCCCTCGACTTCCAGCGTGAGGCCGGTGACTTCCCATGGACGTCTCCTTTCTGGGCGGACCTCGGCCCCAGCGCGGCATCGGCGTCGTGGCGCCCTTCGACTTCGCGCTCGACCGCGAGCTGTGGCGCTGGGTGCCGGACGACGTGTCGCTGCACCTGACCAGGACGCCGTACGTGCCGGTCGAGGTCGGCCTGGACCTCGCCCGGCTGGTCAGCGAGCACGAGACTCTCGGCGAGGCGGTACGGGCGCTGACCGCGGTCGCACCCGAGGTCGTCGCCTACGCCTGCACCTCCGGCAGCTTCGTCGGCGGCATCGCGGGCGAGCGCGCGATGTGCGAGGCGATGACCCGTTCCGGCGCGGTGCCCTCCCTGACCACCTCCGGGGCGCTGCTCGACGCGCTGACCGAGCTGGGCGTACGACGGCTGGCGCTGGTCACGCCGTACACCGTCTCGGTGACCCAGGTCCTTGAGGAGTACGTCGCGGAGGCGGGCATCCGCGTCGCCGGCCGCGCGTTCATGGGGCTGACCCGGCACATCTGGCAGGTGCCGTACCGGGACGTGGTGGCCATGGCCCGGCGGGCGGTACGGCCCGGCGCCGCCGACGCCCTGTTCATCTCCTGCACCAACCTCCCCACCTACGACGTCATCCCGCAGCTGGAGGCCGAGCTGCGGATCCCGGTCCTGTCGGCCAACCAGGTCACGATGTGGGCGGCGCTGCGCAGACTGGGTACCCGAGCCGTCGGGCCGTATCAGGCGCTGATCCATAAAATGGACGCATCGGTGCGTGACTGGCCCGTACTGCCGGAAGAACAGCAGGAAGGGTGGACATGACAGCGCTCGGACTCCTCTATCCGGGGCACTCGGCGGAGGACGACTACCCCCGTATCGAGCAGCTCCTCGGCAGCGACATCCGGGTGGACGTCGTCCACACCGACATCGGCGAGGACGCGCACCGGGTGGACGCGTTGCGCGAGATGGGGGCCGAGGAACGGCTGGCCGCCGGGGTGGCGGAGCTGCGGCTCGCGGGCGCGGAGGCGGTGGTGTGGGCGTGCACCAGCGGGAGCTTCGTGTACGGCTGGGAGGGTGCCCAGCAGCAGGTCCGCGCGCTCGCCAGGGCGGCCGGGATGCCGGCGTCGTCCACGTCCTTCGCGTTCGTGCACGCGGCGCGGGAGCTCGGGGTACGGCGGGTGGCGGTCGGTGCGACCTACCCCGACGACGTGGCGTCCCTCTTCGCCGACTTCCTCCGGGCCGGGGGGCTGGAGGTGACCGGCGTGCGGTCCTCGGGGGTCGTGACGGCGGCGGAGGTGGGGACGTGGGAAGAGGAGGAGATCCTGACCCTGGCGCGGGCGGCCGACAGCGGGGAGGCCGAGGCGGTGCTCCTTCCGGACACGGCGCTGCACACGGCGGCATACCTGTCGCTGCTGGAGAAGACGCTGTCGAAACCGGTGCTCACGGCGAACCAGGTGACCGTGTGGGAGGGGCTCCGCCTGGCGGACCGCCGGGTCAACGCACCGGCACTGGGCGCCCTGTTCACCCGCGAGCCCATGGTCCAGGTCTGACCCGGGCGCCCGTACCAGGGGGCTCCGCCCCCTGGACCCCCGAAAAACCCTCGCCCACCCACCACCCGACTCGGTAGGAACGAAGGAACCGGAAACCGCCTACCCGCCAGCCGCGCCGCAGCCGCAGCCGCGGGCAGTCGTGCCTCCCCCAGTGCCTCAAGGGCCTGGGAGGTGCCCCCAGGGGCGATGGGGGTCCCCCGCGCGAGCGAAGCCGAGCGTGGGGGAGGGTGGGCGCGGCGGCACCCTGCCGGCGCCGGTAGGCGTCCCTCCCCCCGGCCCCGCTCCACCCGCACGGAATAAACGGAGACCTCCTCCTGTTATCGCCCGCCAGGACAGCTCACGGCCGTAAATCAGGAGGCTCTCACCGTGTCGGCAGACGAGATCCGGGGCATCACGCACGGGACCGCCCCCGTCCCCCTCTCCGTACTGGACCTGGTCACCGTCGGCACCGGCAGTACCGCCACCGACGCCCTGCGCACCAGCGCGGCGCTCGCGCGGCTCACCGAGGCGCGCGGGTTCCACCGGTACTGGGTCGCCGAGCACCACTCGATGCCCGGTGTGGCCTCCTCCTCGCCCGCCGTGATCCTCGCCCACCTCGCCGCCCACACCGAGCGGATCCGGCTCGGCTCCGGCGGGGTCATGCTGCCCAACCACGCCCCGCTCGTGATCGCGGAGCAGTTCGGGACGCTGGAGGCGCTGGCACCGGGCCGGGTCGACCTGGGGCTCGGGCGGGCGCCGGGCACCGACGGGGCCACCGCCGCCGCCCTGCGCCGTACCCAGACCCTCAACGAGGGCGCCGACGACTTCCCGCAGCAGCTCGCCGAGCTCACCCGGTTCCTCGACGACGACTTCCCGGACGGGCACCCGTACCGGAGGATCCACGCCATTCCCGGGCCGATCCAGAGCACGACCGCCGGCGGAGTGCAGTCGCCGCACCGGCCGCCGGTCTGGCTGCTCGGCTCCTCCGGGTTCAGCGCCCGGCTCGCCGGCATGCTCGGGCTGCCGTTCGCCTTCGCCCACCACTTCTCCGCGCAGAACACCGTCCCGGCCCTCGACCTGTACCGGGAGTCCTTCAGCCCGTCCGCCGTGCTCGACGAGCCCTACGCCCTCATCGGCGTCTCCGTCCTCGCCGTGGACGAGGAGCGGGAGGCCCGGCGGCAGGTGCGGGCCGGCGCGGTGAACATGCTGCGGCTGCGCACCGGCAGGCCGGGGCTGTTCCCGGACCCCGACGACGTCGAGCAGCACGAGTTCTCCCCGATGGAGGAGGAGTTCGTGCACTCCTGGACCGCCAACATCGTGCACGGCACCGCCGACGAGGTCCGCGCCGGTCTCGACGACCTGCAGAAGCGCACCGGGGCGGACGAGCTGATGCTCACCACGCACGCCCACCGCGGCGAACTGCGCCTGCGCTCCTACGAACTGGTCGCCGACGCCTACGGTTTGCCGACCGGGGTGTCCGCGTAGGTCCGGGTGTCCAGCAGCTCGGAGATACGATCCGGCGTCACCGGCCGGGAGTAGAGCCACCCCTGGCCGGTGTCGCAGCCGATGTGCCGCAGCCGGGAGGCCTGCGCCGAGGTCTCGACGCATTCGGCGGTGACGGTGAGGCCCAGGCGGTGGGCCAGCTGGATCATCGCCTCCACCACGACCTCGTCGGCCGGGTTCGGCCGGTCGCCCGGGTCGTCGTACTGGAAGCCCCGGACGAAGGAGCCGTCCAGCTTGAGGACGGAGACGGGGAGCCGGCTGAGATAGGCGAGGTTCGAGTAGCCGGTGCCGAAGTCGTCGATGGCGATGCGGACGCCCATGTCGCTGAGGGCCTGGAGGGCCTGGAGGGGGCGGCCCGCCGAGCCCATGACCGCCGACTCCGTCAGCTCCAGCTGGAGCAGGTGCGGGGCCAGTCCGGTCTCGGCCAGGGTCTCCGCCACGTCCGCGACCAGGTCGGAGTCCCAGACCTGGCGGACGGCCACGTTCACGCTGACGAAGATCGGCGGTTCGCCCGGGTGGTCCAGCTGCCAGCGGCGGGCCTGCCGGCAGGCGGTGGTCAGGGCCCAGCGGCCCAGCGGGACGATCGAGCCGTCCTCCTCCGCCAGTCCGATGAACCGATTCGGCGCCAGTGTGCCGAACTGCGGATGGTGCCAGCGGACCAGGGCCTCGACACCGCTGAGCCGGCCGTCCTCCATGCCCACCAACGGCTGGTATTCGAGCACGAACTCGCCGCGTTCGATGGCCGGGCGGAGGGTGGAGGAGAGCGCCTGCCGGGTCACCAGGTGGGCATTGCGCTCCGGATCGAAGAGGGTCCAGCGGGACTTGCCGTCGGCCTTCGCCCAGTAGAGGGTCGTGTCGGCGGCCTGCATCAGGCCGGTGGCGGTGGTGCCGGCGGCGTGCCGTTCCACCACCCCGATCGACGCCGACAGGGACAGCCGCTGGCCGGCCAGGTCGAACGGCGCCTGGAGGGCGGCCAGCACCGACTCGGCCAGATCGGCCAGCTGCTCGGTGCCCGTCGAGTCCTCGACCAGCAGGGCGAACTCGTCCCCGCCGAGCCGGGCCACCAGCGGCGCGCCGGCCCGCGCGAAGCCGGCCTCGTCGGCGACCCGGGTCAGCCGTTCGGCGACGGCGGCCAGCAGGCGGTCGCCGACCCGGTGGCCGAGGGTGTCGTTGACCGCCTTGAAGCCGTCGAGGTCCAGGTAGCACAGGCCGATGCGGCCGGTGCCGCTCTGCTCGTACGACTCCGCCTCCAGCGCCGCCGACAGCCGCTCGAAGAACAGCGTGCGGTTGGGCAGCCGGGTCACCGGGTCGTGCATCTGCAAGTGCCGCAGCCGGGATTGGAGTTCGCGGCGGGCACTGATGTCGGAGACCGAGATCAGCACGCCCGGCACGTCCTTGGCCAGCGGCGCGATGGTGACCTGGACCCACACCGAGTGCCCGTCGGGGTGCTTCAGCCGGCGGGCACAGCGCAGCTTGGCCTGCCGGCCGCGCAGTACCTCGCGATAGGCGTGCCAGGTACGGGCGTCGGAGGCCAGGTCCAGCAGGTCCGCGGCGATCCGCCCGGGCAGCCCGGCCTGATCGGCGCCGATCAGCGTGGCGAACGCCTCGTTGGCGGTGGCCACGAGCCCTTCGCGGTCGACCACGGCCATGGGCAGCGCGGCCGCCGCGAAGGCGTGTTCGTATGTCTTCGGTGCTGTCTCGTCGTCTGTCTTCTCGTACGACTTCCGGTAGGTCTTGTCACTCTCTGTGACGGCGGACCGGTCGAGGTCTGCCGCGGGCGTCGGCCCTTCGGACGTTCCGCTCACCGCTCGCTCCCGCAGTGCACTCGATCTCTGTCCGTGCAGGAAAGTGTGCCGATCATAGATGCTGGCCCGAGGGCCTTCCAGCCACTGTCCAGTGTCCCCGATGAACCGGCGATTCTGACAGATCGTTTCTGCCCGCACCTGGACGGGTTCTTGAGGCGCCCGACCACTTGTGACGTTCCGTGAGTGGCTCGGGGTGTCGGCCGTTCGGGTCTGCCTGGGGCGGGCGGAGGGCTCCTCACCCTTCTGGTGCAGATAAACAGGTCATAAGGTGACGAACTCGCACAGGCTGGGGGCGGTGTCCCGAGAACCGCCCCCGGAGGTCCTTCCGTGCCGCGTCTCCTGCTGCGCAGCTCCGCCGCCGTGTTCACCACGATGTCGGCGCTCGTCGCAACGACGATCCTGACCGGACCGTCGGCCGCCGAGCCGTTCTCCACGGCCCCCTGTGCCCTGCACCGCACCGACGCGCACCACTCCGAGGGCGTCGACACCTGGAACGCCGACTACACCCGCCCCACCCATCCGCTTTCGGCCGTGATGGTGTTCCTCTCCTTCCCGGACGCCGCCCCGCGGACCACGCCCGCGGAGCTCGCCGCCGACCACTTCCCGGCCACCAGCCGGTTCTACGAGCAGGCCTCCTACGGGAAGTTCACCATCCACCCGCACCCGCTCAGCCACTGGCTGCGGATGCCCCGGCCCTCGGTCGCGTACGGCATGAGACGCGACTGGAGCGTCCCGCTGCGGGCCGCCTACCTGCGGGACGCGTTCGCGGCGGCCGATCCCGAGGTCGACTTCTCGCGGTACGACGTCGTGTACCTCGTGGCCGACCCGGACGCGCCCGGTGTCGACTCCGACGCCACCAAGGTGGTCAACCTCGACACCCCGGTGCACGTCGACGGCATCGACGTCCGCCGGGTCGTCACCGTCTTCGAGAAGCACCCGCCGGACCGGCTGGTTCTCGCCCATGAGACCGGGCACATCTTCGACCTCCCGGACCTCTACCACCGCCCGGTGGACGGCAAGGGCGACTGGGACACGTACGTCGGCGACTGGGATCTGATGGGCAGCCAGTTCGGGCTCTCCCCGGACTTCCTCGCCTGGCACAAGTGGAAGCTGGGATGGCTGGATCCGCGCCAGGTGGTCTGCGTCCGGGGGACCGCGCCGACCCGGCTGACCCTGGAACCGCTGTCCGCCGGGCCGGGGGCGCCGGCTCAGGGGGCCGCGGGCTCGGCGGCCTTCGGGCTCGGCGACGGCACCAAGCTGGCGGTGGTGCGGACCGGGCCCGACACCGTGCTGGCCTTCGAGGCGCGCGGCGCGTCCGGCAACGACAGCGCGGCCTGCCGGCAGGGCATCCTCGTCTACCGGGTCCGCGACGAGACGGCCTCCGGGGGTGGCCCGGTCGAGGTGATCGACGCCCATCCGCGCACCGAGGCCTGCTGGGAGAACTCGGTCTACCCGCCGCTGGCCGACGCCCCGGTCGCCCTCGGCGAGAGCTTCACCGTGCCGGGGGACGGCGTGCGGGTGGCGGTGGAGGGGCGGACGGCGTCCGGCGGCTGGAACGTGAAGATCACGCCGGCCGAGCCGGACTGAACCGGACGGGGCCCTGACGGCGGAAAGGCGGAAGGCCAAGCTCACAGGAGCTTGGCCTTCCGCCTACTTCGCGTGCGCCGCCAGGGACTCGAACCCCGGACCCGCTGATTAAGAGTCAGCTGCTCTAACCAACTGAGCTAGCGGCGCCTGCTGACGTCGTAGACCTTAGCATCCTGATCGGCGGGAGGAAAAATCGATATGCGTACGGTCGAGCGGGCCGCGCGGACCGCCGCCCAGAGCAGGATTTCCGGGCCGGGCAGCCACGGCTGCCGGGTGTCCGGGGCGACCAGCCAGCGGGCGCCGGCCGGGACGGGGGAGCCGCCGCCGCGCGGCGCCGGGACGGTCACCGCGTCGCCGGTGCCGTGGCACAGCAGCGGCGGTACTGCCTGGCCGCGGCCGCCCCACTCCTCCCAGTCCAGCAGCGACGGCAGCCGGGCGGCGGTGCCGGGGGCGGCGAACAGGAGCATCCGGCCCCGGAACACCGCGACCGGCCCGGATCCCGGCCCCTCGTCCCACAGCCGGTCCAGCATGCGACGGCCGAAGAGCGCCGGGGTGTTCACCACGTCGAAGGCGGTCCCGCAGGGCAGCACGACCGGGGCGTCCGGCCGCTCCGCCCAGAAGGCGAGCGTGCTCCGCGGATACGTTCCTGCGGAGGCCAGCCAGGCGGCCCCGTCGGAGGTGACCCCGGCCGCGTCGCCGAGGTCGCGGAGGGCGCGGAGGTCGCCAAGGTCGCCGGGGAAGGTCTCGTACGGTGTGCGGCTCATAGGAATGTGATACCGCTCGTGAGCACCCGCTCGCCGTCAGTTGCGGGAAACCCGGGCGGGACGGCACGGAAGGGCGTATCTTGCCCGCTCGGCATATGCCACCCGCTGGTTCCGTCTAGATCTGCTCGGGCCCCTGCCCCTCCCGCCCCCTCAGCAGATCCCGGCCGAACTCGACCATCTTCTTCGCGTAGTCCTCGGTCCACTCGGCCCGCTCGGCGATGTCGGCCGGGGTCAGACGGTCGAAGCGCCGCGGGTCGGCGAGCTGGGCGGCGGCCATGGCCTGGAACTCCACCGCCCGGTCGGTGGCCATCCGGAACGCCTGGGTCAGCTCCGTCGCACGGGCCAGCAGCGACCCGGGGTCGTCGAGCGACTCCAGGCCGAAGAAGTGCTCGGGATCGGCGACCGCTTCCACAGGCTCGAAGAGCAGGGGCGCGGGGCGTAGCCGCGGTTCGTTCCGACGCGGCGTGGGCTCCGCCATGTCTGGTCCTCCTCGTACGGTGTCGATGACTACGGTCTGATGGACCACCGTCCATTCTCCCGCGCCCGCGCAAGGGGCACCCAAGGCCGACAGCTGACTCTGTGCCGCCTCCGTGCCCGAAGGGGCGCTGGGGGGTACCCCCGGCCGAAGGCTGAGGGAGGAACTGCGCGATCAGTCACGACGGTGCGGCAGTCGGCCACGGCGGTCACCCGCCAGGCGGTGGACTCGGCGTGCCGGACTCCGTCCGGCGGGTGGGTGGTGCCGGGGGTGGTCAGGGGCGCCATGTGACCCGGTGCTCGGCCAGGTGTGCCAGTACCGCGTGGTTCGCCTCCCAGCCGTCCGGGCTGTATCCGTTGGCCGCCTCCGGCGGCGTGCCGGACTCCGTCCGGCGGGTGGGTGGTGCCGGGGGTGGTCAGGGGCGCCACGTGACCCGGTGCTCGGCCAGGTGTGCCAGTACCGCGTGGTTCGCCTCCCAGCCGTCCGGGCTGTATCCGTTGGCCGCCTCCGGCGGCGTGCCGGACTCCGTCCGGCGGGTGGGTGGTGCCGGGGGTGGTCAGGGGCGCCATGTGACCCGGTGCTCGGCCAGGTGTGCCAGTACCGCGTGGTTCGCCTCCCAGCCGTCCGGGCTGTATCCGTTGGCCGCCTCCGGCGGCGTGCCGGACTCCGTCCGGCGGGTGGGTGGTGCCGGGGGTGGTCAGGGGCGCCATGTGACCCGGTGCTCGGCCAGGTGTGCCAGTACCGCGTGGTTCGCCTCCCAGCCGTCCGGAAACTTCACCAGGGTGCCCAGCTGGACCGGTTCTGTCGACGGGTAGTCGTCCAGGAGGTCGGTCACGCCGGCGCGGCAGATCATGATGCAGGCGTGGCGGTGCCGGGAGGCGAGGACGCACAGGCGGCCCGTCTCCAGGTGGAAGGCGGTGGCGTCCGGACGGCCGGAGAGCGGGTGGAGGACGACCGTCACGTCGTACTCACGGCCCTGGAGGCGGTTCGCCGTGTCGACGGTGACGTCCGCGGCGCCCAGCTCCGCCAGGGCCGCGCGGACGGCCGCCGCCTGGTCCCGGTGGGCGGTGCCGACGGCGATCCGGTCGGCGGTGAGCGGCGCGGGGTCTCGGATGGGGGTCCCCCCGGTCGAACGAAGTTGAGACTGGGTGAGTTCGGAGAGGGCCGCGCCGCCCCGGTCGAGCAGACGCCGTACCACCGCCGCCACCGCCCGCACCGCCTCCGGGTCGGTGCGCGGGGTGTGCCGGGCGGGCAGCTCCAGCAGGCCCCACCCGGACTCCGCCGCCTCGTCGATCACCCGGTCGGGTCCCGAGCCGTCGGAGGGGACGGCGAAGGTGAGGCGGCGGTCGCCGTGGTCGGTGCCGCTGCGGAAGGGGGTGTACGGGTAGAACGCGTGGGAGACGAGCGGGGCCGCGGAGGCGGGCAGCCGCCAGGAGACCGGGAGGCGGTGCTGGGGGAGGCCCGGGTTGTGGGCGAGCAGAGTGGAGACGGCGGAGGCCGAGGGGTCGTACGACAGGCCCGCCCACTGCTCGCTGCCCACGATCGCGAACGGGTCCAGCTGGCCGGGGTCGCCCACGAACAGCGCCCGTTCGAACAGGCCGGCCACGGCGAGCAGCGAGTCCGAGCGCATCTGGTACGCCTCGTCGACGATCGCGTGCCGCCAGGGCTCGTCCACCTTGACGTGCGCCCACTTCGCGGCGGTGGACAGCACGACCTGCGACTGGCCGAGGTCGGCCGCCTTCGCCGACTTGCGGACGTTCGGCAGGTCGTCCAGCGCCTTGTCGTACGGGTCGGCGTCACTGCTGTGGAGGCGGCCGACGGGCAGCTCCGGGTTCTTCTCCGCGAGCCTGATCACCAGGTCGTCGACCTGTGCGTTGGTCTGCGCGACGATCATCAACGGGCGCCCGGCGTCGGCGAGTTCGAGCGCGGCGCGGACCACGAGCGTGGACTTGCCGGCGCCCGGCGGGGAGTCCACGACCACGCCCCGGTCGGTGCCGTGCAGGGTGTCGTGGAGGATCGCCGCGGTGGCCCGCGCGGCGGCCGTGCCGGGATCGAAGTCCGTGGTCGTCACAGGATGTCCTCCGCGGTCACCGTGTCGGCCGCCTCCGGTGCGGCCTCGCCCGGCGGCCCGCCGTGCGTCCACGGCGTGTGCTCCGGGTCGGGCAGCTTGGCGCCGCCGCGCTGCTCGTGTTCGAACAGGGTGAAGACGAGCCGGTCGCCCTTCTCCGGCACCGAGCCCTCCTCGGGTTCCTTGCCGCGGCCCATCTTGTCCAGGACGCGCAGCACCACAACCCCCTCCGCCTCGTACCCGACGAACTCCGTCGACTGCGGCTTGCCGCCCAGCGAGCGGTACGCCTTCACCCGCTCGCCGAGCTGTGGCCGGTCCTCCGTGCGCACGGTCACCAGCGGGCGCGGGCTGGGCCGCCTGCCCTCGCTGTAGGCCATGACGACATCGAGGACCTCGCCCGCGAACGCCTCCCCGGACAGCCGCCGCCCCGCCATCACCAACGGGTCGTCCAGCGCCTCCTGGGCGTCCAGCCGGGCCTGCTCCCGCTCGCGGGTGGCCAGCTTGTTGGCCGCGGTCACCGCGTCGTCCCGGCGCGGCTGCGGGGGCTCACCGGCGAGCACCCGGTCCCGGTGACCGGTGAACGACCAGCGGTCGCGCGTCCACCGCTCCTCGACCCGGGCGCCCTCCGGCAGCCCGCGCAGCAGATCCATCCCGCGCCAGACCGCGTCCCAGGTGGGCCGGGTACGGCTCTCGACCAGCGCGCGGATCTCCCGCTCGGCGGCGGTGAGGATCGCCAGCCGGTCGTCGGCCTGCAGGCCGTCCGCGGCCTCGGCGAAGGCGGTACGGGCGCGGTCGTAGCGCTCGAATGCGGGGGCCAGCAGCTTGTTGTCGAACGCCGGGTCGGTGGCGGGCCCGGCCGGCGGGCACAGCAACTGCCCGTCGGCGTCCCGCGCCAGCTCGGCCACCCGCGCGGCCGCCGCGCCCGTGCTGCCCTCCGGAGGGTCGATCCAGGCGAGCAGCGCGCCCAGGTGCTGGTCCTCGATGCCGGACTGGCCGGTCGCCCAGTGCCGGGACAGCAGGTCCGTCATGGCGAGGAGGAGGGAGGAGCCGGGGACCCGGGCACGCTCGCCGAAGTGGGTGAGCCAGCGGCCGAGCAACGGCACCCGGGGCGGTGCCGGGTAGGGCGCCTGCGGGTCCTGCTCCGCGGTGCGCCGGAACCGCATCGACCGTCCCAGCAGCCGCACGTACTCGATGCCCGTGCGGCCCGGGACGATCAACTGGGGTGCGTCCGCGCACAGTTCGACCTCGACCTTGACCCGCTTGCCGGTCTCCGGGTCGGTCTCGGTGCGCTCGGCGGCCTCGACGCTGTCCGCGTAGGAGTCCAGATACGGCAGGACGACGCCGGCGAGCTCGGCGAGGAAGGTGAACCGCAGGTCTCGGTCGCGCGGCTGGGGGACGACCAGCAGACGCGGGGCGTCCCGGTCGGTGCCGACCAGGGCGCCGAGCGGGGCACCGGCCTCACCGGAGGTGGTGAGCGGAACGAAGACGAGCGGATGCTCGGAGAGATGCCGGTGGCGGACGGTCGCGGCGGGCTGCGCGATGCCCGTGCTCACCGCTTCCAGGCGGGCGAGGGTGGTGATCAGGGACACAAGGCCCCCTCCGGGCCGACGCCGACGCCGACGCCGACGCCGACGCCGACGCCGAAACCGGCGCCGGTGCTCAGCGCCTCGGCGCGCAGGACCGCCGCCCGGCGCAGGGCCGCCACCGCCGGGTCCGCCGGGTCGCCGCTCTCGCCGCGCGCCGCCGACAGCACCTCCTCGACGGTGGCCAGCCCGCCCAGCTCGGCCCGGGCCGCGCGGCCCAGCGCGGTCACCTCGTCGGCCGCGCGGGAGCGCTGCCGGCAGTGGAAGGCCAGTTCGCAGGCGGACAGGCAGTCGGGCGCATACGCCGCAGGGACCGCGTCCACGGCCGCCGTGAGCTGCTCCACCGGCAGGTCCGGGGCGAAACAGGTGCCCTCGGGGAGGGCGTCGGCGATGTCCTGGACGCGGGTGAGCCGGGTCAGCTGGCGGGCGGTGACCGCGCGCTGCTTGCGGACGTCGACGGCCGCGGCGGTGGGCAGGTTGGCGAAGTCCTTGGGGCAGACCAGCAGCACGTCGTGGCGCACGCGCGGGGCCGGGGCGAGCCGGGCCGCGACCTGCTCCAGGGCCAGCACGTACACGGCGGCCTGCCGGGCGGCCGCGCCCACCTTCGCCGGGTCGGCGGAACCGTCCAGCATCGGGAACGACTTGATCTCCACGACCGTCCAGCTGCCGTCCGGGTGCACGACGACCGCGTCCGGCTCCAGGAACGCGGGGGAGCCGGCCACCTCAAGCGCCAGCATCGGATGGTCGAACAGCGCCCAGCCGCCCGCCTCGACGGCCTCACGCAGCGCCAGCGCCGTACGGGCCGTACGCCCCTCGGGCCCGATCGCGGACAGGTCCGGCACGGCGGCCCGCTCGGCCGGTTCGGCGCCCGGGTCGAGGTGGGTGCGGACCAGACGCAGCAACTCGGCCCCGCCGTCCGCCTTCACCTTCGCCTCGAAGGCGTTGCCCCGGGTCAGCGCGAACTGCGACTGGCCGAACGCCGACGGCGAACCGAGGGCTCCCGCCAGCGCGGTCTTGTCCACCCCGGCGCCGTCCAGGATCGCCCGCCGCCTGCACCCCGGGTTGGCGGCGAGCGCCGCGAGGGCGCGGGCGTCGAGAGCCTTGGCCGGGACGGCGGGGCCGCGCAGCTCAGCGAGCCGGTGCCGGAGCGCCGTCCCCCGCATCGGTGGGGGCGGCGTCCGGTTCGGCTCCGGAGGCGAGCCGGGACTCGCGCTGCGATGGGATTCGCTCACCCGCCGAAGTCTGGCATCCGCCACTGACAATCGGGGAACCCACGCTGTCCGAGCGCGCTGCGACGAGGGAGGCGCCCGGGGTGATCCGCACCCGGACGAGATCCGCGGCCCGCACCACGTACGGCGCCAGCAGGTAGCCCACGCCCATCACGAACACGCCCGCGACCGCGTCCAGGAAGTAGTGGTTGGCGGTGCCCATCACGACGATCGCGGTGAGCAGCGGGTAGGCCACGCCGAGCACCTTGGTCAGGCGGTTGCCGCCGTGCCGCCACAGCATCACCCCGCACCACAGCGCCCAGCCGCAGTGCAGGCTCGGCATCGCCGCGTACTGGTTGGTCATGCCGCCGAGGCCACGCGGGGCGCTGGCGTCGCCGGCCCACCAGCCCCACGAGCTGTACTGGGCCATCGTGTCGACGAAGCCGTACTTCACGTCCAGCAGCCGGGGCGGGCAGGTGGGCAGCAGGGTGAAGCCGATCAGGCCGATGAACGTGGACGTCATCAGCCAGGTACGCGCCCGCCGGTAGACCTCGGCACGCTTGCGGAACAGGAAGACCAGGATGACCGGGGTGACCAGGTAGTGCAGCGAGGCGTACCAGAAGTCGGCCGGTATGCCGAGCCACGGCTCGCGCGTGAACAGGCGGTTGAGCGGGTGCTCGGCGTTGAGGTGCAGGTCCTTCTCGATGCGCAGGATCGCCAGGCCGTGGTCGACGGCGGCGGACGTGTTCCCGCGCACGAGGAGGCGGCCGGCCGTGTAGCAGCCGTAGACCAGCAGGATCAGCGGCAGCTCGGTCCACCAGCGCAGCCGGGTTCGCGCAGCCACCTCGGTGCCTGGTTTCTCGGTCTGCGGCATCCGACTGCCTCCCCCTTCTCGTCCTTGTCCGCGCGGCACCCGGCGGGCCGACCGTGACACTTTACGTTGCGTGCATTCCCGCCCATGCGGGGCGCTCAGCACTCAAAGACGCGGAGAGCGCGCGCCGGGTTGCCCGCTTCCCGCCCCGTTCCCGGCGCCTTCCCAGCCTGGGCGATGATGGAGGTGTCCCGCCTCCGAATTTCTCCCGAAAGGTTCTCCTTCCATGGCACCGCGCATCCTGCTGGCCCGGCACGGACAGACGGAGTGGTCACTGTCCGGCAAGCACACCGGCAGGACCGACGTACCGCTTCTGGAGGAGGGCCGGCGGGGTGCCAAGCTGCTCGGCGAGCGCCTGCACCGGCCGCCGTCGGACGGCCTCGCCGACGCGGAGATACGCACCAGCCCGCTGGCACGCGCGCGTGAGACGTGCGAACTCGCCGGCTTCGGCGACCGTGCCGCCCGCTGGGACACGCTGATGGAGTGGGACTACGGGGCGTACGAGGGCCTGACCCCGGCGGAGATCCAGGCGTCCCGGCCGGGGTGGCTGATCTGGCGGGACGGAGTGCCCGGAGGCGAGTCACTGGCGGAGGTGACCGCCCGGGCGGACGAGGTCGTCGCCTGGGCGCGCTCCGCCGGCCGCGACGTGCTGATCTTCGCCCACGGGCACATACTGCGGGCGATCGGGGCGCGGTGGCTGGGGCTGCCGCTGGACTTCGCGGCCCGGATCCGGCTGAACCCGACGTCGCTGTCGGTGCTGGGGTGGGCCTATGGGGAGCCTGCCATCGAGAGCTGGAACGACTTGGGGCACCTGGTCGGCTGACGGCGCGTTGGGGGAGCTGGGGTGGGGACGCTTACCGGCGCTGACAGGGAAGAAGCCCCGGCTGAAGCGCCCCGTGAGGGGCGCGGGGAACTGCGCGATCAGCCCCCACGCATCCGCAGCCGTACGACTACAGGTGCCACCCCTGTCGGCCCTACACGCCCCTCGGCGTGGACGCGTGCCGGTCCAGGAACTCCTGGACCCCGCTCGCCCGGCGGTGCGGCAGCAGTACCCGGGCCGTGCCCGCGAGCATCCCCTGGATCCTGGACGACTGGACCTGGTCCAGCAGGTCCAGGACCCGCATACCCGCCGTGGCCGCCTCGTCGGGGCGGCCCCCCCGCGCGAGGTCGTCGGCGAGTTCCGCCGTGTACAGCGCGATGTTCCTCGTGAAGTGCGGGTCCTGCAGCTCGGCGGCCCGGTGCGCGTGCCGCGCGGCACGCCGCCAGTCGCCCAGCATGGACCAGCACTGCGCCTCAAGGCCCTCCAGCTCGGCCTCTCCGTAGAAGCTCATCCACTCGGGGTCGGCGTCCGAGTGGCCTCGGTCGAAGAGGGCCTGGGCGCGGGCCAGCGCCTGTTCCGTGCCGGTGCGGTCGGCGAGCCCCGCCCAGCCGCCCGCCTCACGCAGGGCGAGGAGGGACATCAGGCGGGCCGAGCCGAGGGGCCGGCCGACCCGCTGCGCGGCCTGTGCCGCGCGTACCGCCTCCCGGGGGCGCCCGGCGTCGCGCGCGAGGAACGCCGTGTTGCAGAAGGCGTGTGCCTCCAGCCCCGAGTCACCGGTCATCCGTGCCGTCGCCAGCGCCTCCGCGTAGTGCGAGCGGGCGTCGTCGAAGCGGCCGGAGTCATGGGCCAGCCAGCCCACCGAGATGGCCAGTTCACCGGCGCCCGAGTGCAACCGCTCGGCGGTCGTCTGCCGGGTCGCGCCCGCGTCGAGCAGCGCGTACGCCGCGCGCAGCGGAGCCGCCGCGCGCCGGTACAGCCCGTCCGCGCCGTGCCGGTCGTCCAGCAGCCGGATCCGGCGTACGGCCTCTTCCAGGGCGGCCGCGTGCGAGGACCCGGCACGGCGCACCGGCCGGTCCGCCGCCACGGCGTCGATGGTGAACCCCAGCGGGCCCAGCGTGGCGGCGGCCACGGTGGCGCCCCCGCCGGTCATGAATAGGCGACGCAGCACGTCGCTCTCCTCGTAGTTGTCGTGCGTCTCGTACGGGTCCTGCGGGTTTCGCGTCTCGCGCGGTTCATGCGGGTGATATTGGTCCTGCGGGTCATACGGCTCGGCGGCCCCTCGCGTCTCACCTCCGGTGAGGGCCAGGGGCACGTCCTCCGGCGGCCGCGCCGCGCGTCCGCGAACGGACGAGCGGGGTGCGAAGCCGAGGTCGGCGAGCGTGCGACCGGGGAACATGTGCAGGAACACCCGTTCGTACGCGTAGTTCGGGCAGCGGATCTCACCCGCCTCGACCCGGCCGATGTAGCGCGCGTCACAGCTCACCCGCTCGCCGATCTCGCGGGCAGCACGCCGTACCAGCGCGGCGAACTCGGCAGGCGAGTGCCGGCCGCGTACCTGCCGGAAGGCGAGGTTCGGCCGTACCGGCCGATCGGGCTGCGGCGAGCTCGTGATTGACGACGCCATGGCCGGGTCCTCTCGTGCGAACCGTCGAACCATGCCGGACTCGTGGTGAGTTGTCCGAGTGGACCCCTGATTCCGGCGGGCAAGAACGTACCTGCTGTGTCGGACCCGTGACGCTGTGTTTGGCTACAAACCGGATATCTCATCCACGATCTGCCATGAACTGCCATCCTTTGCGGCTGACTTCCGCCGTAGCCGTTGACGCGGTGGCGCGTTGGACGTCATGGACTGCAGGAGGGCTGCGTGGTGGAGGCCGGGATGGAGACCAGCCAGAGCAACGATCCGGACGGCGCCGGATGCGACCTTGTGACGGTGCCGGCCCGGCAGGGCCTGGAGGCGGTCGACATCCTGCGCCGGGGGACGGGGGACGCGGTGGGGCCCGTACTCCACGACGACGGGGGCGGCACCCTCGGCTTCGTGGTGCCGGCCGGCACGGCGGCGGGCTGGGACGTTCCGGGCAGCATCTGCACCGAGACCGACGGGCACGGGCTGCGGCTCAGCCCCGAGCCGCCGGTCAAGGGCTCCGACTGGCTGCTGCCGCCCGGCGAGGCCGACCTCGCGACCGACCCGGCGGTGCTGCGCAGGGCGCTCGGGGAGGCGGCCCGGACGATCGCGGCCGCGGACAGCTGCCGCTGAATTTCCCGGACGGCCGCGGCCTGGGAAGATGGCGGAATGGGCAAGTCCAGAAACTCACGGCGCCGGCCGGCTGCCACCGCCGAGGTCGTGGTCGAGGCGGTCGACGGCGGCCTCGCCCAGCTCATCCCCGACCCCGAGGGCGGCCGGGCCTGGACGCTGCTCATCGACGGCGCCCCGCAGTCCCACGTCGACCTCGACGACCCGGCGTACCTCTCCTTCGAGTACCAGCGCCGGCTCGGCCACGTGATCGACCTCGTCGCACCGCCGGGCAGGCCCGTGCAGGTCGTGCACCTCGGCGGCGGGGCGTTCACCCTGGCACGGTACGTGGCGGCCACCCGGCCCCGGTCCACCCAGCAGGTCGTGGAGCGGGACGCGGCCCTCGTCCAACTGGTCCGGCGGGAACTTCCGTTGGACCCCGGCGCGCGGATACGGGTGCGGTCCGTGGACGCGCGGGAGGGACTGGGCAAGGTCCCGGAGGGATGGGCGGACCTGGTCATAGCGGATGTGTTCAGCGGGGCGCGCACCCCGGCGCACTTGACCTCCACGGAGTTCCTGGACGCCGTGCGGAGGGTGCTGCGGCCGGGGGGTGTGTACGCGGCGAACCTCGCGGACGGGCCGCCGCTCGCCCATCTGAAGGGGCAGATCGCCACCGCGGGGGCGCGGTTCGCGGAGCTCGCGGTGGTCGCCGACCCCACGGTGTGGCGGGGGAAGCGGTTCGGCAACGCGGTGCTGATGGCGGCCGACGTCCAGCTGCCGGTGGCGGAACTGACCCGGCGCTGCGCGTCCGACCCGCACCCCGGGCGGGTCGAACACGGGCGGTCTTTGAGGGATTTCACGGGCGGGGCGGTCGCCGTGACGGATGCGGTGGCGGTGGCTTCGCCTTCACCGCCGCCTTCGGTGTTTCGGTGACACCGCGGGCCGGTGGGGGCTGGTCGCGCAGTTCCCCGCGCCCCTGAAGGGGCGCTGCCCAGCCGCGTCCAGTAGTGCCTCTTCAGTGCCTCAAGGGCCTGGGAGGCGCCCCGGGGGCGATGGGGCCCCGCGCGAGCGAAGCCGAGCGTGGGGGAGGGTGGGCGCGGCGGCACCTGCCGGCGCCGGTAAGCGTTCCCACCCCCGGCCCCAGCCGACCAGGCACTCTCAGTACGTCTCCACCTGCACCTGCGGCGGCCCGTCGTGCCAGGTGCAGAACACCGACACCCGGTCCGTGCTCCTGCTGAACTCGATGCGGATCCAGTACTCCGTCTTCCAGACCTGCATCGACCAGCCCGTTCCCGGCGTCGCCGACACCAGGGTCGCGCTGGTGTCGCCCAGGTCGAAGACCGCCCGGCCGCCGTCGGTGTCGTACGCCTTGACCTGGCCCGAAGCGGAAGCGGACGCCGCGGCGGTCGGACTCGGGGTGGTGGCCGGAGTCCGGGACGGCGTCGGTGCGGGAGTCGCCGACGGATGCGGGGCGGCCGTGCGCGAAGGGCTCGCGGTGCGGGGAGTGGACGACGGCAGCGCCTTGGCGCCCTGCGTCGTCGGGTCGCCGTTCGCCGCCGTGACGGGCAGGGCGCGGGGCGGGTCGTAGGCCGTGGCCGCCATCACCGTGTGGACACCCCACCACGACAGCGTGACCGCCGCGCCGGTGGCAAGCAGCCAGGCCATCACGTGTACGAGTCCTCTGCGCATCGCGGGCCATACTGCCTCAGGGGCACCGCCCTGCGCACACGACCCGAGTTATCCACAGGCCCCGACCGGCGCCTGCCGCATGGCGTACGGTGCGGCGCATGGCAAGTGTGCTCGTGGTCGAGGACGACCAGTTCGTACGCTCGGCGCTCATCCGGCAGCTCACCGAGGCCTCGCACACCGTGCGCAGCGTCGGCACGGCACTGGAGGCGCTGCGCGAGGTCGCCCATTTCCGTTTCGACGTGGTCGTGCTGGACCTCGGACTGCCGGACCTGGACGGCTCCGAGGCGCTGAAGATGCTGCGCGGCATCACCGACGTGCCGGTCATCATCGCCACCGCCCGGGACGACGAGACGGAGATCGTCCGGCTGCTCAACGCCGGCGCGGACGACTATCTGACCAAGCCGTTCTCCGTCGAGCACCTGTCGGCCCGGATGGCCGCCGTGCTGCGCCGGGCGCGGTCGAACGGGGGCGAGGCGGCGCCGTCCAGTGTGCTGCGGGTCGGCGGGCTGGCCGTCGATCCGCTGCGCCGGCAGGCCGAGTTGGACGGGGTGCGGCTGGACCTCACCCGGCGCGAGTTCGATCTGCTGGCCTTCCTCGCCGGGCGGCCGGGGGTCGTGGTGCCGCGCAAGGAGCTGCTGGCGGAGGTGTGGCAGCAGTCGTACGGGGACGACCAGACCATCGACGTGCATCTGTCGTGGCTGCGCCGGAAGTTGGGGGAGACGGCTGCCCGGCCGCGGTATCTGCACACACTGCGGGGGGTCGGCGTGAAGCTGGAGCCGCCGGGCGGGGAAGCGAGGCCGGTCGGATGAGATGGGCGCTGGTCAAGGTCTGCCTGGCGGTCACCGCGATGGTCGTGGTCGCCTTCGCCGTCCCGCTCGGCCTGGTCGTCAAGGAGCTGGCCCGCGACCGGGCGTTCTCCAACGCCGAGCGGGAGGCCGCCGCCGTCGCCCCGGCGCTGTCCATCACCACCGACCGGGACAAGCTGGAGCGGGTGGTGGCCTCGGCCGGCGCCGACCGTGGCATGGCCGTGCACATACCGGCGGCCGGTGGCCAGGCCGCCGTCGACATCGGCCGGCAGCGCGCCGCCGACCGGGACATCGCGGCCGTACGGAAGCTGGGGCGGGCCTCCACGACCGGGGTCGACGGCGGGTCGACCCTGCTGCAACCGGTCGCGCTCAGCTCCGGTGCCATCGCGGTCGTCGAGGTGTACGTACCCGAGTCCGAGGTGACCAACGGGGTCGGCACGGCCTGGGCGGTGCTCGCCGCCGTCGGTCTGGCGCTGATCGTCGGCTCGGTCGCGGTCGCCGACCGGCTGGGCGTGCGGATGGTGCAGCCCGCCCAGCGGCTGGTCGAGGGCGCGCACGAACTGGGGGAGGGCAAGCTGGGGGCACGGGTGCCCGAGGAGGGACCGAACGAACTGCGGCTGGCGGCGGTCGCGTTCAACTCGATGGCCGATCAGGTCGTCCAACTGCTCGCGAACGAGCGGGAGCTGGCCGCTGATCTGTCGCACCGGCTGCGTACTCCGCTCACCGTGCTGCGGCTGAACGCGGCCTCGCTCGGGGACGGGGCCGCCGCCGAGCAGACCCGGGCCGCCGTCGCGCAGCTGGAGCGCGAGGTCGACACCATCATCCGGACCGCGCGGGAGGCCAAGCCGCAGACTGCGGCCGTGGGGCCGGGCGCCGGGTGTGACGCGGCCGAGGTGGTGCGGGAGCGGATGGGGTTCTGGTCGGCGCTCGCGGAGGACGAGGGCCGCAAGTGGCGGGTGGCCGGTGTGGACCGGCCGGTGCGCATACCCGTCGCCCGCGCCGACCTGGCCGCCGCGCTCGACGCGCTGCTCGGCAACGTCTTCCGGCACACCGCCGAGGGCACCGCCTTCGCCGTCGACGTGCACAACGCGGACGACGCGGTGATCGTGCTGGTCTCGGACGCGGGGCAGGGCATCCGGGATCCGGAGGCGGCGATGGCCCGCGGGCGGGGGTCCGGGGCGGCCGGGTCGACCGGGCTGGGGCTGGACATCGTGCGCCGGCTCGCCGAGTCGACCGGCGGGGACGTGCGGATCGGGTCGTCGGTGCTGGGCGGGACGGAGGTGCGGATCTGGATCCAGCTGGACGGCGGGAAGCCGGAGCGGAAGGGGCACCGGGGGGCAGTGCGCCGGCGCCGTTCGCGCAGGCAGCCGGGGGACCAGGGCCGGCGGGGAACCGGGAGAATTGGTCTCGACCTTTAATCGCTCCCGATGGCTTCCTTAAGCGCACCCTAAGATCCTCAACGACCGTCCCTATCAAGCCGTTTGTCCGATTCCCGGTCGCTAGCGTGCTGCCGCACCCCACCCCCTCCGGCAGGCGAAGGCAGGCACGGCATGAGCACGCACCGGCGCACCATCAGTGGCAGAAACAGAGTGATAGGCGGTCTGGTCGCCGCGGCCGTGGTCGGTGGCGGGGCCCTCCTGTTCACCGGCATCGCGCAGGCGGCCGGGGTCGGCGCCGCGTACACGAAGACCAGCGACTGGTCGACCGGGTACACCGCGCAGTACGTCGTCACGAACAACAGCGGCGCCAGGGAGCAGGACTGGACGCTGGAGTTCGACCTGCCGGCCGGCGCCAAGCTCAGCTCGCTGTGGAACGCCGAGTACACCGTGAGCGGGCAGCACGTCACCGTGAAGCCGCCGAAGTGGGACACGGACGGCCTCGCGGCCGGCGAGTCGGACACCGTCGGCTTCGTGGTCAACGGCAGCGGGGACCCGACCGGCTGCCGTATCGACAACGCGAGCTGTTCGGCGGACGGCACGGCGACCCCCGAGCCGAGCGGCCGCCCGACGCAGTCCGCCACCCCGACCGCGACCCCGACCCGGACCGCGACTCCGACAGCCACGGCCTCCACCCCCGCCGCGACGGTCACCCCCACCGCCTCCCCCACCCAGACCACCGGCACCGGCACCACCGCCTCCGCCGGCTTCGCCCCGTACGTCGACACCTCCCTCTACCCGGCGTTCGACCTCCTCGCCGCCGCGAACGCGACCGGCGTGAAGAACTACAACCTCGCCTTCGTCACCGACGGCGGTGGCTGCACGCCCAAGTGGGGCGGGGTGACGGACCTGGCGAGCGACGGCGTGGCGTCCCAGATCGGTGCCCTGCGCGCCAAGGGCGGTGACGTCCGGGTCTCCTTCGGCGGCGCGTCCGGTTCCGAACTCGCCACCACCTGCTCCTCGGCGGACGCGCTGGCGACGGCGTACGGCAAGGTCGTGGACGCCTACAAGCTGACCAAGGTCGACTTCGACGTGGAGGGCGGCGCGCTCCCCAACACCACGGCGAACACCAACCGCGCCAAGGCCATCGCCGAGCTCCAGGCGAGCCACCCCGGCCTGGACGTGTCCTTCACCCTCCCGGTGATGCCGGAGGGCCTCACCCAGGACGGCGTGAACCTCCTCTCCAACGCCAAGGCCAACGGCGTGAAGATCAGCACCGTCAACATCATGGCGATGGACTACGGCGCCTCGTACAACGGCGACATGGGCACCTACGCCACCCAGGCCGCCACCGCCACCCAGGCCCAGATCAAGAGCGTCCTGGGCCTCTCCGACTCCGCCGCCTGGAAGTCGGTCGCCGTCACCCCGATGATCGGTGTCAACGACGTCTCCTCCGAGGTCTTCAAGGTGGACGACGCCACCCAGCTCGTCGACTTCGCCAAGGCCAAGGGCCTCGGCGGGCTCTCGATGTGGTCGGCCACCCGCGACCAGCAGTGCGTCGGCGGCGCCAAGCCCACCGCCGACGCCACCTGCAGCTCGATCGTCCAGGACAAGTACGCCTTCTCGAAGGCTTTCGCGGCGCTCGGCTGACCCGCACGCACCGTCCGATACGTCCCGTCCGGTCTTCCCCTTCCCGGACGGGACGTACAAACTTCATCATCGGGGTGCGGCGGAACAAGGGGGACGAATGATCGAGCTGTACGACATGATCAGTGAGCTGAGGCGGCAGCTGATCGCCGCCGCGGCCGACGGCAACGGCCAGGCCGTACGGTTCGAACTCGGGCCCGTCGAGGTCGAGGCCACCGTCGCCGTGACCCGGGAGGCGGGCGCCGGCGCCAAGGTGCGGTTGTGGGTCGTGGACCTGGACTCGAACGGCACGTACACCCAGGCACAGACCCAGCGGGTCAAGCTGACGCTCCTGCCCAAGACCGTACCCGCGGGCGGGGGCCCGGCGCGGCCCACCATGCTCGCGGGGCGCGAGGTCGATGGCGAGCGCTGACATGGGGCTGCGGGTGGAGCGGGTCGCGGCGATCCGCGTCACGCCTCCCGGCGGGCAGGCCCGCCGGGGTACGGGGTACCTGGTCGCGGCGCGCACGGTGCTGACGGCCGCGCACCTTGTCGAGGCCGTGGAGGGCGCCGGGGCCGTCACGGTGCACTTCCAGGCCGACCGGCCGGGCGACCGGATCGTCACGGCGACCGTGTGCTGGCGGCACGCGGGTATCGACGTCGCGGTCCTCGCCCTGGACCGCGAGGTGCAGGTGCCGGAGCCCGAAGCCGTCCCGTACGGCCGGGTGGGAGAGCGGGACGCGGTACTGCGCTGTACCACCGTGGGGTTCCCGCGTTTCAAACTCCGTCCGGACGACGACGGTTCACTTTTCCGGGACCTGGAGCACGTGCACGCGACCTGCGCCGTGCTCTCCAACCGCCGCGAAGGCACTCTCGACCTCGCTTTCGCTTCCCCTCCCGCGGGCGATCCCGGCCACGCCTGGGAGGGCATGTCCGGCGCGGCGGTCTTCGCCGGCGACCACCTCGTCGCGGTCGTCACGCGGCACCACCCCACGGACGGTCCGGGACGCATGGCGGCGGGCCGGGTCGACCGGTGGTCCGAGGCGCTGAACCAGGAACAGCGGAAGGAACTGGCGCGGCATCTCGGCTGCTCCCTCGACCCCGAGGCGCTGCCCGACGCCATTCCTCCCAGCGCGCCGGACTGGAAGCGGGAGGTCTACCGTGCGCACCTCGCAGGTGCGGCGCCCGCCGAACTGAGGGCCAGGGAGGCCGAGCTCGGCGAACTCGTCGCGTTCTGCGGTGGCCCTGATCCCTATCTATGGGTCCATGGCCGGCCCTGGGCAGGCAAGAGCGCGCTGGCCGCCTGGTTCGCCCTGCACCCGCCGCGGGGCGTCGTGCCGGTCTGGTTCCTCGTCACCGCGGGCAACACCGACCAGTCGGACAGCTCCGCCTACACGGGGGCGGTCATCGACCAGCTCGCCGGGATCGTCGGCCGCGCACCGACCGAGGCCGCCACCCCCACGGCCCGTGACGGAGAACTCCGGCTGCTGCTGGAGCGGGCCGCCGACCGCGTCGGACGGGACGGCGGCACACTGCTCCTCGTGGTGGACGGTCTGGACGAGGACCAGTCCCTGCGCGGCGGCGGCAGCGGCGCGAGCATCGCGTCGCTGCTCCCCGAGCGGCCCCCGCCGAACGTCCGTGTCCTGGTCACCAGCCGCACCAGCCCCGGACTCCCCGTCGACGTCAAGGGCGGTCACCCGCTCCGCCGTTGCCGGGAGCTGCGCCTGACCCCCAACGAGGCCGCACGGCACTACGAGGAGGAGGCCAAGTGCGAGCTGCGCCGGGTGCTCACCGGAGACCGGCTGCCGCGCGACCTGGTCGGGCTGCTGGTCGCCGCCCGGGGGCCGCTCACCACCGACGACCTCCGGGTCCTGACCGGTGAGCCGAACGACGCGCTGCGGCGACTGCTCGACAGTGCCTTCGGACGCATCGTGCGGATACGCGACGCGCACCACGGCGACGGCGCCGACCGCGAGGACGACCACAACGACGACCTGAACCTGTACGTGTCCGGCCGTGGCTGCGTCTTCACCCACGAGACGCTGTTCGCCGCGGCCGAGAAGGAACTCGGGCCGGACGTGGCCCCGTACCTGGAAAAGCTGCACGCCTGGGCCGAGCACTTCACGGGCCTGGGCTGGCCGCCCGACACCCCGAACTACCTGCTCCAGCCCTACGGCCGCAGGCTCGCCCTGCTCCGCGACGCCGACCGGCTGCTCGGGCACGCCGTCGACGTCCGCCGACGCGACCGGCTGCGGGAGGCGACGGGAAGCGACGCGGCGTTCCTCGCGGAGGTCGCGGCGGCCCGGGCGACGGCGAGCGACGACGATCCGGGCACCCAGGCCGTACTCGTGGCAGTCGGCGACCTCGTCGCCCGACGCAACAGGACACTCCATCCCGGCGTCCCGGCCGTCCTTGCCCGCCTCGGCAGGACCCGCGAGGCCATCGGGCTGGCCCGGAGCGTGCCGGACCGTCTCAGCCGCGCGCGGGCGCTGGCCGGAGTGGCCGGGGCACTGGCGGACACGGGCGACCTGCGGGCGGTGCGGTTGGCGGAGGAGGGGGTGCAGCTGGCGACGCCGGAGGCGCGTACGGAATCAAGCCGGCTTCAGGCGCCTGGTCGGGGCGCCACGGGATTCACCACCGAGGTCCTCGCGGTGCAGAGCGCTGTGGCAGCCGTGTTCGCGAGGCTCGGCAGGGAACACGAAGCGGTCCGCCTGGCCTTCGGCTGGCCCTGGCGGTACAAGGCAGCGAACCACGAACTGGTCAGGGCGCTGACCGAGACCGCTCGCCAGGTCCGCGTCCCCGCCCACGCGGACGAACTGTGCCGCACCGCCGAGGAGATCGCCCACCGGTGCGAGTTCGATCCGGACCGCGTCCGCTCTCTGGTCACCGTCGGGCGGACATGGGCGGCCCTGGGGGCCCGCGACGAAGCCGACCGCCTCTACGACTCGGTGGCCGGCTGGGTCCGGCGGCACGGAAGCGACCGGCCCCACCTCTTCGCGGTCGCCGCCGAGGCCCTGCGGGAGGCACGCCCGAGGGAGGCGCAGCGGCTGAGCGGGGCGGTCCGTGGCTCTGCGCGTCCCAGGTGGGAGCGGGGGACGACCTATGACGATGTGTACGCGGCCATTGCCGGCAACCGCCTGGAGGACGCTGAACGGCTCCTGAGTTACGGAGCACTGCACCGACGCCCGGAACGAGGGCGTTTTCCCGGGTATGCGGATTTCTCCGCCTCGGAGCAGACCGAACGGTTGCTCGACGATGCCTGGACCATGACCGCGCGGGCGTGGGCGCGCGCCGGCCGGGCGAAAGCGGCCTGGGAAGCGCTCGTCGCACCCCGCAGGACGCGGAGCCTCGGCGGGAGGGGAGGGCAGGGCGTCGTCGAACTCCTGCTGCAGGCAGGTGAGGACGCCGTCGAGGAGTTGGAGTCGTTCCTGCTCTCCTGGCCCTCCGCGGGCCACGGGACGGGCACCGACGTCCTCGTGACACTCGCCGCTCACTTCGCCGCCGGTCAACCGGAGCGCGCACGACGTCTGGTCGGCGAGGTGCAGCGGCGGCGTCAGGGACGGGACGGCTCCGGTCAGGCCGACACCACGAGTCTCGCCGTCCTCGCCGGTGCCCTGGCCGCGGTCGGCCGGCCGGACGACGCCGAACGCCTGCTGGCCGAGATAGGAGACCACGACGTACATGCCTGGGGCTGTGCGGTCGCGTCCCTGGCCGCTGCCGAACGCGACGGGCGCCGGGCCCTCGGCCTGTGCGAGAAGGCAGGGGTGCCCTCACCCAGGTTGCCCTACGACCTGGTGCCCGAAGGCACGGTGGTGGCTGTCGCCCAGGCAATGGCCCGCGCGGGAACTGAGGAGGACACCGAGGAATTTCTCGGGCAGTGGCTCACAACCGACGGTCTGAGGTCTGTCTCCCGCCACCAGGCCGTCGTCGCTGCGGCCGCGGGCCTGTGGCCGTACGCTCCGCGGGCGGCATGCCGGTTGCTCGGCGAGGTGTGGCTCCGCAAGAACCCCGGGGACGCCGTGCGTGCCGCCGGGCTCCTCTTCGAGATGGGCCCGGACGGGCGCGGCAGCCTCCCGCGGGTCGAGGCGGTTCTTGAGGGCAGTGGTGGGATTCGGCGCATGCTCCACGAGCACGAGGACGTCTCCCTGTACGCCCTTCTGCAGGCCGACAGCGACCCGGCGGCCGCACGACAGCGGCTCAAGGATCTGCTGGGGAGGCGTCACGCCGGCGGTGGACCAGGCGCCGTGGCGACCGTCGCCCTCGCCGCACTGGGAGATCCCGACGCGGCGGAAGAACACGCCCGAGGCGCGACGCAGGATCAGGAGCGCGCCCTTCGTCTCCTCTGCCTGGCCGCCCACCTCGCCGGAATGCCGGGCCTCGCCATGGCCGTACCGCTCCTGGAATCCCCCCGTAATTCCCTGCCGGTCTCCACGCGCCTCGCCGTCTGTCTCATCCCGGCCCGGCCCACCCCCGACCTCCCCAGGGCGCGTGCCCTTGTCACCGAAGCCCTCGGTCTGGGTGCCTGGGCGCGTGCTCTCCCGGTTCTCGCGGTCATCGACCCCGCGGCCGTCCTCCGGGTACGGGACGTGGTCGTCGCGCATCTCGGACTGACCGGCTGAGAAGCCCGCCGGGCGGGTGCTCTCCGTGCGGCCGCCGGATCAGAACGGCCCGGGACCGCCGAAGTCCCCGAACCCGCCCGGTCCGCCCGGCCCGCCCATCGGCGGGCCGGGGTGGTGGAAGCCGTCGAACAGGGCGTCCGCCAGGAGCATGCCGCCCACCCCCGCCGCGCCCGCGACCAGGGCGGTCTTCCACCACGGGGTGCTGTACCAGCCGCCGGGGACGGCGCGGCCGGCGACCGTGCCGCCTGGGTAGTAATAGGGGGTGCCCGCGCCGGGGCGGTCCGAGGACGTGTACGTGCGGCCGTCCACCAGCACCTGCCGGCCCGCCGGGGCGGTGCCCGTCGGCGGCAGGGCCGGGCCGGGATCGAGGCCGAGGGCGGTGCGGGCCGCCCGTACGTGGTGCAGGCCCTCGACGGCGGTCTGGGTGACCAGCGCGTACTGCGCCGGGGTGTACGCCGTCGTCAACTGGGCCTGCGCCGCGCGATGGCGTTCCGTCGCGTCCGCCAGCGCCTGCCGGGCCGCCCGGTCGTCGCCCCCGTTCAGGGTGGCGATACCGCCGCCGAGCCGGTCCACCCAGCGGGTGGCCTCCGCCCCGGCGTCGGCGGCGAGGTCCTGCTGCGCCGTCGGCCCGGGGCCGCCCGTGCCCTGGTGCGGGCTCCTGGCGGCGAAGGCCACCGCTCCGGCGACGACCAGCGCCAGTACCACCAGCGCGATGAGACCCATGATGACGTCCTCCGTTGTCCCCGGGGTTCGATCCGAGGCTCGATCACCTCGTACGGACCATGAGACTCCCGGGAGTTGAGAGGCCGCTGATCGTCGGCTGAGCGGTTTCTGTGAGGAGGGGGAGGGGGCGCGGCACCCCCCAAGGGCCGCGCCCCCGGCTCTCAGGCCGCCGGCCGGACCGGCGGCAGCGTGCCCGTGCGGGCCGCCTCCGCGTACCAGCGGGCGCTCGACTTCGGGGTCCGGGCCAGCGTCGTGTAGTCGACGTACACCGCGCCGAACCGCTTCTCGTACCCGTACGCCCACTCGAAGTTGTCCATCAGGGACCACAGGTAGTAGCCGCGCACGTCCGCGCCGTCGGTGATCGCCCGGCGCACCGCCGCGAGGTGGCTGTGCAGGTAGGCGATGCGCTCCGGGTCGTGGACGTTGCCGTCCGGGTCGGGCTTGTCGTCGTAGGCCGCGCCGTTCTCGGTGATGTAGAGGGGCAGGCCCGGAGCCTCGGCGGCGTAGCGCATGATCAGCTCGTGCAGGCCCGTCGGGTCGATCGTCCAGCCCATCTCCGTGCGCTCGCCCGGGGTCTGGTGGAAGGTGACGTCCTCGGCGCCCGGCCACGGGGAGTGGTCGCTGGCGCCGTGGCCGTCCGCGCGCGGCCCGGCCGTCGCCTCGGCCGTCGCCGACACCAGCGCGGGCGTGTAGTAGTTCAGGCCGAGGGCGTCCAGCGGCTGACGGATGGCGGCGAGGTCGCCGTCCTGGACGTACGACCAGTCCGTCACCGACGCCGTCGCCGCGAACAGCGAGGGCGGGTAGGAGCCGTGCAGGATCGGGCCGTGGAAGACGCCGTTGGCCAGGTCGTCGATCTTCTGGACCGCCATCAGATCGGCGGGGTCCTGCGACACGGGCCGTACCACCGAGGAGTTGAGGCTGATCGCGACCTGGTTGCGGGCCGGCATCACCGCGCGCAGCGCCGAAGTGCCCAGGCCGTGCGCGAGGTTGAGGTGGTGCGCGGCGCGCAGGGTGGCCGCCGGGTCGGTACGGCCGGGAGCGTGCACGCCGGAGCCGTAACCCAGAAAGGCGCTGCACCACGGCTCGTTGAGGGTGATCCACTGCTCCACCCGGTCGCCGAGCGCCTCCCCGACGATCTGCGCGTACTCGGCGAACCGGTACGCGGTGTCCCGTTCCGGCCAGCCGCCCGCGTCCTCCAGCTCCTGGGGCAGGTCCCAGTGGTAGAGGGTGATCGCGGGCTTGATGCCCTTCGCCAGCAGCTCGTCCACCAGCCGGCGGTAGAAGTCCAGGCCGACCTGGACCGCCGGGCCGCGGCCGGTCGGCTGGACGCGCGACCAGGAGATCGAGAACCGGTAGGCGCTCAGGCCCAGGTCCGCCATCAGGGCCACGTCGTCGCGGTAGCGGTGGTAGTGGTCGACGGCGATGTCACCGGTCTCGCCGCCGGCCGTCTTGCCCGGCGTGTGGCTGAAGGTGTCCCAGATCGAGGGGGTACGGCCGTCCTGCCGCACCGCCCCCTCGATCTGGTAAGCGGAGGTCGCGGCGCCCCAGAGGAAGGCGGGAGGAAAGGTCACGGTCAGCGGTTCGGGCATGGAAGCGCTCCCATGGGTCGGTGGGACCCCATTATGCATGGGAGCGCTCCCACGACAAAGAGCACACCTACGGAGAGCGAGATGCGCGACCGCGCAACGTGCCCCGCAGTGGGCGCGGGGAACCGCGCGCCCGACGATGCCGCGGCCGGGTGTGGCGGTGCCGTAGCTCTGTGATGCGCGGTGGCGCAATGTGCCCCGTAGGGGGCGCGGGGAACTGCGCGCCCGGCCACGACGATGCCGCGGCCGGGTGCGGCGGGGGCCGGCGCAACGTGCCCCGCAAGGGGCGCGGGGAACTGCGCGACCAGCCACGATGATGCCGCGGCCGGGAGCGGCGGGGGCCCGGCGGGCGGGTGGCGCGGGCCGGGCGAGGGCGGTGACGCCGGGGCTGAGGCGGAGCGGAAGCGGGGGTCGGGCGCACGGTCCGCGCGACTCGCGGACGCTCGGCAGCGGACGGCCCCGTTCCCCCGCGCGGCCGGCTCGCAAAGCCCTTCGTTCACCTTCCGGCGTCCGTCCCCGGCGTTCCCGGTTCCGGGACGGAAATCCCCGGCGCCGCCCCCTCGCGGGCTGCGACTGCTGGGACGTCTGGGATCACCGCGCCGGTGACCTGCGTGATTCCGGCGCGAGACGTGCTGGTGTCCGGCGGGTGAAACCCCGCGGGGCGACACATTCCCGTGACGTACGGAACACGCTTGGGCAACAACGCCGTTTTCAAGTCTTGACAGCTGGCCCGACAGGAACCAGTCTTCCGGCATGCCGCGTGGGAGCGGTCCCACGGGTAGTCGGGGAACTTCTCCCGTGTGCACGGAACCACCCCATGGTCCTTCCCTCTGTCGTCATCGCACCCCGTTGACCAGCACCTTTTCACCGCACGCCGAGTGCTGTGGGCCGGCCGCTGCTCGCACCGAGAGGGCAGGTCCGGACCGTCGGACCCCGGCGGTCTGATTCCTGAGATCCCGTTCCCCACTGGAACAAGGAGTAGTGGAATGCGCATCACCCGTACCGGCGGTCGTGGCCGCAGAGCGGCGGCCGTGACCACGTCGGTCCTCGCCGCCTCGGCCCTGCTGCTGACCGGTTGCAGCAGCGACAACGACTCGGACAGCTCGGACTCCAACGGGAACATCACTCTCAAGGTGGCCGACTTCGGTCAGTTCGGCTACAAGGAAGCCGACCTGTTCGCGAAGTACCACAAGCTGCACCCGAACATCACGGTGAAGGAAGAGACCACCGCCAACGAGCAGGACTACTACCCGAAGCTCCTTCAGCAGCTGAACACGGGCAGTGGCCTGGCGGACGTCACCGGCATCGAAGTGGGGCGCATCAAGGAGGTCGTCGACACCCAGGCGGCCAAGTTCACCGACCTGAGCAAGACGATCGACGTGAACGACTGGGTCTCCTGGAAGGAGAAGCAGGCCACCGCCTCGGACGGCACGGTCATAGGCGCCGGTACCGACATCGGCCCGATGTCCCTGTGCTACCGCAAGGACCTCTTCGAGAAGGCGGGCCTGCCCAGCGACCGCGACGCCGTCGCCAAGGCCGTCGCGGGCGGCTGGGAGGACTACCTCAAGCTCGGCGAGCAGTACAAGAAGAAGGCCCCGTCCGGGACCTACTTCATGGACTCCGCGAGCGCCATGTACAACGCGGTGGTCAGCTCCTCCGCGCAGCAGTACTACGACGCCAGCGGCAAGGCGATCTACAAGGACAGCCCCTCCGTGCAGCAGGGCTGGAACCTGGCCGCCGAGGCCGCGTCGAAGAAGCTGACCCAGGGCCTCGCGCAGTTCACCGACGCCTGGACGGCGGCGCTGCGCAAGGGCAGCGTGGCCACCGTGGCCTGCCCCGCCTGGATGGCCGGCCAGATCTCCACCAACTCCGGTGACGCCTTCAAGGGCAAGTGGGACATCGCCAAGGCACCCGGTACGACCGCGGCCAACTGGGGCGGCTCCTTCCTGGCCGTGCCCAAGAGCGGCAAGCACACCAAGGAGGCCGCCGAGCTCGTCAAGTGGCTGACCGCGCCGGAGCAGCAGGCCGAGGTCTTCAAGGCGATCGGTGTCTTCCCGTCGAACAAGGGCGCCTATGAGCTCGCCAGCGTGAAGAACGCGACGCTCCCGTACTTCAACAACGCGCCGATCGGCCAGATCTACGCCGACGAGGCCAAGTCCATCCCCGAGGCGGTGCTCGGCCCGAAGGACGCCACGATCAAGGACACGATCTCCACGCAGATCAACAACATGGAGCAGCGGGGCACCAAGCCCGCCGACGCGTGGAAGGCCGCGACCGAGGCGATCGACAAGGTGATCGGCTGACGACCCGCGGTGCGGGCGGCCCACCGGCCGCCCGCACCGCGCTGTGGCGCCCGGGGCCGTACGGCCGCTCCCGCCACCGGCACGATGCCCTGGCCCGCACTCCGTCACCGCGGCCGGTGGGCGGGACTTCGTCACCGGGACCGGTGGGCGGGACTCCGTGCCGGGGCCCGGCGGCACAGGTCGGCGGTCCGCGCCACGGCGTCCGGCACCCCGTGGTGTCCGGCACGTGGGTAGGACGTGCCGGGCACCGACGCCCGGTGTTCCCGCGCGCCGGTGGCAGTCCGGCGCCACGCCGGCCGGCCGCCCGGCTCCGTTCCGGCGGCAGACCACGACGTCCCCGGCCCGTACCCCGGCCGAACCCCCAGGAAGGAACTCCCCCGTGGCAACGACAACCCCCACACGGGGTGCCCCCACCCCGCCCGCCGGTGGCTCCGGCACCGCGCCGAAGGGACACGGCACCTGGCGCAGCCGGCTGTGGCGCTTCGACGACCTCGCGTCGCCGTACGCGTACATCGCCCCGTTCTTCCTCATCTTCGGTGCCTTCGGGCTCTACCCGCTCATCTACACGGGGTGGATCGCCCTGCACCGGGTGGAGATGACGAGCCTCAGCACATCGGAGTGGGTCGGCTTCGACAACTTCACCAAGATCCTCCAGGACTCGGAGTTCTGGACGGCCGTCACCAACACCTTCCTGATCGGCGTCATCTCGACCGTCCCGCAGCTGCTCGTGGCGCTTGGCCTCGCCCACCTGCTCAACTACAAGCTGCGCGCCAGCACGTTCTGGCGGACGGTCGTCCTCACCCCGTACGCCACCTCGGTGGCGACGGCGGCCCTGGTCTTCGCCCTGGTGTTCCGGGCCGACGGCGGCATCCTCAACTGGGTGCTGCACTTCGCCGGCATCGGCAACACCGACTGGGGCAACGGGGAGTGGACCTCGAAGATCGCCATCTCGGTCATCGTGATCTGGCGCTGGACCGGCTACAACGCGCTGATCTACCTGGCCGCCATGCAGGCCGTGCCCACCGACCTGTACGAGGCCGCGTCCATCGACGGGGCGACCCGCTGGCAGCAGTTCCGCAAGGTGACCATCCCCTCGCTGCGGCCGACGATCCTGTTCACCATCGTCATCTCGACGATCGGCTCCATGCAGCTGTTCGGTGAGCCGCTGCTGCTCCAGGGCGGCACGCTCGGCTCCACCGGCGGCAACGAGCACCAGTACGAAACCCTCAGCATCTACCTCTACAACTACGGCTGGAAGCTGGGGCATCTCGGTCCGGCCGCGGCGGTCGCCTGGGCCATGCTCGCCCTGCTGCTGCTCATCGCCCTGATCAACCTGATCGTCGGCCGGTTCCTGCGCAAGAACGCGGCCTGACGGGAGCGATATCGATGACCACGACCAGCCCCACCAACACCGCGCCGGACCTCGACCCGAGGCCGCCGGTCACCGCCCCGGCCAGGAACCGCGTACGGCTCAAGCTCGGCGCCGGGCAGCAGCTCAAGGGCGGCCCCCTCACCTACCTCGCCCTGATCGTCGTCGGCCTGGGCTCGATCTTCCCGCTGTACTGGACGCTGGTGGCCGCCTCGCACGACCAGCAGCGGGTTCTCGACAGCCCGCCGCCGCTGCTGCCGGGCGGCAGACTGTGGAGCAACCTCCAGACCGCCTGGGACCAGGCCAACCTGGGCAAGGCCATCGTCAACAGCGTGATCGTGTCGGGCTGCATCACCGCGGCCACCCTGTTCTTCTGCACCCTGGCCGGCTACGCCTTCGCCAAGATGCGGTTCCGCGGCCGGGGCGCCCTGATGACCGCCGTCATCGCCACCCTCACGATCCCGCCGCAGCTCAGCGTGGTCCCGCTGTTCATGATGATGGCGGACATCGGCTGGGGCGGAAAGCTGGAGTCGGTGATCTTCCCGACCCTGGTCGGCGCCTTCGGTGTCTTCTTCATGCGCCAGTACCTGCTGGAGGCCCTGCCCTACGAACTCATCGAGGCGGCCAAGGTGGACGGCGCGACCAACATCCGCATCGTGTGGAACGTGGTGCTGCCCGCCGCCCGGCCCGCGATGATGGTGCTGGGCATGCTCACCTTCGTCCAGGCGTGGAACGACTTCTTCTGGCCCTTCCTCGCCCTGAACCAGGACAACCCCACCCTCCAGGTCGCGCTCGGCCAGCTCAGCGCCTCCTACACCCCCGACCAGAGCATCGTCATGGCGGGCGCGCTGATCAGCACGCTGCCGCTGCTGCTGGTCTTCGTGATCTTCGGCAAGCAGATCGTCGGAGGAATCATGGCGGGCGCCGTCAAGGGCTGACACCGGACCGTCCCGGCCCGGACCGCCGTCGCCTCGCCCTCGCTCCGTCCCGTCGTACGGCCCGCCTCCCCCGCGGGCCGTACCCGGCCGGGCGCCCCCCCCCAGCAGCAAGACCCTGTCCGACTCCCCCTGCCCCCCTTTCCCACGCCACTTCGGGAGCGTTCTCACCATGACCGCCGTACGAACCGAGACCACTGCCCAGTCGGCCTCCCACACCTCCTTCCCGCCCGGCTTCGTCTGGGGGGCCGCGACCGCCGCGTACCAGGTGGAGGGTGCCGCCGCCGAGGACGGCCGCACCCCGTCCATCTGGGACACCTTCAGCCACACCCCCGGGAAGGTCCGCAACGGCGACACCGGTGACATCGCCGCCGACCACTACCACCGGTACAAGGGCGACGTGGCACTGATGAAGGACCTCGGCCTCAAGGCCTACCGGTTCTCCGTCTCCTGGTCCCGGGTGCAGCCCACCGGCCGCGGGCCCGCCGTCGAGCGCGGCCTGGACTTCTACCGGCGGCTCACCGACGAACTCCTCGAAGCGGGCATCACCCCGGTCGCCACCCTCTACCACTGGGACCTGCCCCAGGAACTGGAGGACGCGGGCGGCTGGCCGCAGCGGGACACCGCGCACCGCTTCGCCGACTACGCCGAGATCATGGCCCGCGCCCTGGGGGACCGCGTCGGCGTGTGGACCACCCTCAACGAGCCCTGGTGCAGCGCCTTCCTGGGCTACGGCTCCGGCGTGCACGCCCCGGGGCGCACCGACCCGGCGGCCACCCTGCGCGCCGCGCACCACCTGAACCTGGCCCACGGGCAGGCGGTCGGGGCGCTGCGGGAGAACCTGCCGTCGACCGCGCAGACCTCCATCACCCTCAACCTGCACCAGGTGCGCCCGCTGACCGACAGCGCCGCGGACGCCGAGGCGGCCCGCCGTATCGACGCGGTCGGCAACCGGATCTTCACCGGCCCGATCCTGGACGGCGCCTACCCCGAGGACCTGCTCGCCGACACCGCGCACCTCGTCGACTGGGCGGAGCTGGTGCACGACGGCGATCTCACCGAGATCTCCCGTCCGATCGACCTGCTCGGCGTCAACTACTACTCCCCGACCGTGGTCTCCGCGGCCGCCGAGGGCGGCGCAGGCACCCGCAACGACGGCCACGGTGCGAGCGACCACTCCCCGTGGACGGGCGCCGGCGACGTGACCTTCCACCTGGCCAACGACCAGCTCACCGCGATGAACTGGGCCATCGACGCGAGCGGCCTGCACACCCTGCTGACCGGCCTCGCGGCCTCGCACCCCGGGCTGCCGCTGATGGTCACCGAGAACGGCGCCGCCTTCGACGACTACGTCTCCCCCGAGGGCCGGGTGAACGACCCGCAGCGGATCGCCTACCTCCACTCCCACCTGGACGCCGTCCGGCAGGCCGTCGCCGACGGAGCGGACGTACGCGGCTACTTCCTGTGGTCCCTGCTGGACAACTTCGAGTGGTCCTACGGCTACTCGAAGCGCTTCGGTGCCGTCTACGTCGACTACGGCACCCAGCGCCGCATCCCCAAGGCGAGCGCACACTGGTATGCGGAGGTGATCCGCCAGAACGCGCTGCCGGCCGGCGGTGAGCAGGGCTGACCCGGCACGGTCCCGCGGAGACGACGGGGCCGGGAACGGCCGGGTCACGGCTGTTACATTCCTGGCCTGAAAGCTGCGAACGGAAGGCGGCGACCATGACGGTCAAGGGTGAGCGGGGCCGGGGCGCCCGGCGGCCGACCCTGGAGGAGGTCGCCGCCCGGGCCGGCGTGGGCCGCGGCACGGTGTCGCGGGTGATCAACGGCTCGCCGCGGGTCAGCGACGCGACCCGGGCGGCCGTCGAGGCGGCCGTCAACGAACTCGGCTATGTGCCCAACACCGCCGCCCGCGCGCTGGCCGCCAACCGCACGGACGCCATCGCCCTCGTCGTCCCCGAGCCGGAGACCAGGTTCTTCGCGGAGCCGTACTTCTCCGACATGCTCAGCGGGGTCGGCGCCGAACTCTCCGACACCGAGATGCAGTTGCTGCTGATCTTCGCGGGCAGCGACCGGGAGCGGGAGCGGCTCGCCCAGTACCTCGCCGCCCACCGCGTCGACGGCGTCCTGCTGGTGTCCGTGCACGCCGACGACCCGCTGCCCGACCTGCTCTCGCAGCTGGACATCCCGGCGGTGATCAGCGGCCCGCGCTCGGCGGAGGAGACGCTGACCTCGGTGGACTCCGACAACTACGGGGGCGCCCGGTCGGCCGTGGAGCACCTGCTGGCCCGCGGCCGCCGTACGATCGCCCACATCACCGGCCGGCTCGACGTGTACGGAGCCCAGCGGCGCGTCGACGGCTACCGCGACGCCCTGCGCGACGCCGGCCGTTCGGCGGACGAACTGCTCATCGAGCCGGGCGACTTCACCGAGGAGGGCGGCCGACGGGCGATGGCCCGGCTGCTGGAGCGCGAGTCCGGCCTCGACGCCGTGTTCGCCGGCTCCGACGTGATGGCGGCGGGCGCCCGCCAGGTGCTGCGCGTGGCGGGCCGCCGTATCCCCGAGGACGTGGCGCTGGTCGGGTACGACGACTCGGCCATCGCCCGCCACATGGACCCGCCGCTGACCAGCGTCCGCCAGCCGATCGAGGAGATGGGCCGCGCGATGATCGACCTGCTGCTGGCCGACATCGCCGACCGGCGTCCGGCCGCCGCCCGGGGGCTGGAGCGCCGGCACGCGGTGCTGCCGACGGCGCTGGTGGCCCGGGCGTCCTCCTAGTTCTTCGGGGGACTGGTCACTTGGTGGCGTGGGCGGCGGTGCGGCCGCCGGTGAGGGGACGGGCCTTCACCTTGGCGAAGCCGGCGTCCCGGAGCCACGGGGTGACCTCCGCGACCGTGTACTCGGATCCGCCCTCGGTGTCGATGAGCATGTTGAGCGACAGCATCAGGCCGTACGCGTTGTGGCGCCGCTCGTCGTCGATCAAGGCGCCGTAGACGATGAGGGTGCCGCCCCCGGGCAGCGCTTCGTAGGCCTTCCGGGTTCTGGTGGGCCTCAGAGCGTCTTGGTCTGGCCGCCGTCGACGAGGGTCTCCGTGCCGGTGATGTTGGCGGCCAGGGGGGAGGCCAGGAACAGGGTGAGGTCGGCGATTTCGCCCGCCTCGCTGATGCGTCCGGACGTGATCCCCATGCTCTGCGGCACGATGACGTCCAGCGCTTCCTGCGCGGTGGTCCCGGCGGCCGCGGCGGTGGCGTCGGCGAAACCGCCCGGCGCGGTCCAGAACGGCGTGCGGACCGGGCCCGGGGCGATGGCGTTGACGCGCACGCCCTGCGGCGCGAACTCCTCGGACAGGGACTTGTTGAGGTTGGTCAGGGCCGCCTTGGCCGCCGAGTAGTCGACCACCATGGGGAACGGCAGCCGGGCGTTGATCGAGCTGATGTTCACGATGGCCGCGTCACCCGCCGCGATCAGATGGGGGAGGGCGGCGCGACTGGCGCGGACGGCGCTGAAGAACGTCAGGTCGAAGATCCGCTGCCAGTCGGCGTCGTCGACCTTGAGGAACGACTCGCGGGGTTCGGCGGCGCCGACGTTGTTGACCAGGATGTCCAGGCGCTGGTGGCGCTCCACGGCCTGCTGGACCAGGGTCTCCGCGCCCGCCGTGGTGGACAGGTCGACGGGCACGATCGTGACGTCGTGGCCGGCCGCCAGGGCGTCCAGCTCGGGGGTGGAGGAGCGGCTGCCGGCCACGACCTTGACCCCCTCGGCGACCAGCTTCTCGACCACGGCCAGGCCGATGCCCTTGCTGGCTCCGGTGACGACGGCGACCTTGCCTTCGAGATGCAGTTCCATGACGGTCCCTTTCTGGATTGATCAATACATAATTACGGTATGACTTCCCGCGCGCAGGCGCGACGCAGGCGTGGGGCAGGCGGGGTCGCCCGTGGTGGTGCCTGTGGCGGTCAGTCCAGTGCGCGCATCGCGACGGACAGGGCGTCCTCCGCGAACTCCCTCCCGGTGCGCGCCTGGCCGACGATGCGGATCCCCTGGATGAAGGTGGTGAGGAACCGGGCCAGTTCCCTCGGATCCTTGTCCGGGGAGAGCTCGCCCCGCACCTGTGCCCGCTCCAGGGCTCCGGCGAGGAAGGACTCGACCTGCCGGACGGCCGCGGTGACGCGGTCCGCCGCCGAAGGCTGCTCGCCGCAGTGCGTGGAGGCGCTGACCACGAGGCAGCCGCGCGTGGGTTCGGCCAGGTCCGCCTCGATCATGGAGGTGAGCACCTTGCGGATCGCGGGCCGGATCCCGGTCGTCCCGTCCAGGGTCTGCTCCAGGTCGCTGCCCTGGAGGGAGGTGTAGCGCTCCAGGCAGCGGACGTAGAGCTGTTCCTTCGAGCCGAAGGCCGCGTAGAAGCTGCCGCTGCCTATGGACAGCTCCCGCAGCAGGTCCTGGAGCGACGTCTCGGCGTAGCCGCGGCGCCAGAACAGGTCCATGGCGCGGTCTGTCGCCTGGTCGACGTCGAATTCCCTGGTGCGTGCCATGCCGGAAGAGTAGCCCACTTTGTGGAATAGTCAATCCATAATGAGGGGCCCGGTCGCGGGGCAGTACCCTGACCTTCCGGACAGACCGAGCCCGGGGGACCCGGCTGATGGGGGGAACGTGGAGCTCGTCGGTCGGGATGGTCAGCTGGATCTGCTGCGCCGGCTGCTGGCCGAGCCGCGGAGCCACGGGAGCGCGGTGCTGGTCCGCGGGGCCCCCGGCATCGGGAAGACGGCGTTCCTCGCCGAGACCGCCGCCCTCGCCGAGGGGCTCGGTCACCGGGTGCTGCGCACCAGCGGTGCCGAGGCCGAGAGCGACATCCCCTACGCCGGTCTGCAACTCGTCCTGCGCCCGTTGGCCGCGGAGGCCGCTGAACTCGCCGTCCCGCACCGGCAGGCGCTGGACACCGCTCTCGGGCAGGCCGAGGCCGGTGTCCCCGACGTCTTCCTGGTCGGCCTGGCCGTCCTCAACCTCCTGGCCGACGCGGCCGCGGTCGCGCCGGTGCTGCTCCTGGTCGACGACGTCCAGTGGCTCGACGACGCGACGGCCAGTGTCCTGGCCTTCGTGGCGCGCCGGGTCGGTACGGAGCCGGTGGTCATCGTGGGAGCCGCCCGCGAGGGTTACCGGTCGCGTCTGGACTCCGACGAACTCACCTCCGTGACCCTGGGCCCGCTCACGGACGGCCAGGCAGCGGAACTGCTGGCGGACCGCGCCCCGGACCTGCGGCCGACCGCGCATCGCCGGCTGCTGGCCGAGGCCGCCGGGAACCCGCTGGCCCTGACCGAGCTCTCCCGCACACTCGGCGCGACGGCCGATCCGCACATGGCCCAGCTGCCGCTCACCGAGCGGCTCGAACGGGCCTTCACCGACCGCCTGGAGACCCTGCCCGACATCACCCGCGGTCTGCTGCGGATCGCGGCCCTCAACGACAGCTCGGCGCTCCCCGAGATCTACCGCGCCACCCGGCTGTTCACCGGCGCCACGGCCGGACCCGCGGAGCTCGACCCGGCGGTGCGCGCCCAGCTCGTCCAAGTCGTCGGCGGCGAACTGCGGTTCGGGCACCCGCTGATGCGGTCGGCGATCCACCAGACCATGCCCACCGGCGTCCGCCACGCCGCACACGCCGCCCTCGCCGCCGTGCTCTGGGAACACCCGGACCGGCAGTTGCGGCACCGGGCCGCCGCGGCCGACGAGCCGGATGAGGCGGTCGCCGCCGCGTTGGAGGACGCCGCTCACCGGGCCGCACGCCGTGGCGGCATCGCGGCGGCCGTCACGGCCCTCGAACAGGCCGCCGCGCTCAGCGAGGACGCCGACCGCCGAGCGGAACGGCTGCTGCGCGCCGCCGACTTCGCCGTCGAACTCGGCCGGCCCGAGACCGTGACCCGGCTGCTGGACCAGGCGCTCACCGGGCCGCTGTCGCGCCGGCAGCACGCCACGGTCGTCTGGCTGCGCGGCAGCTTCGACGAGGGTCTGCACAGCCATTCGTCCGGCGCCAACTCCCTGACGGCACTCGCCGAGGAGATGGCCGCGGAGGACCGGGCGCTGGCGCTGCGGATCCTGTGGAGCGCCGCGCAGCTGTGCTTCTGGTCCGACCCGGGCCCACGGGGCCGCGCAACGGTCCTGCGGGCCGTGGAGCGGCTGGAACTCGACGAACTCGATCCGTGGCGGCTGGCCATCTGCGCCTACGCCGCGCCGGTCGACCGCGGCACCTTCGTCCTGGAGCGTGCCCGGCACGTCGCCCTGAAGGAGGGCGACGACGGCCGCGCCTACCGCATGCTCAGCACCGCCGCGCTCCTCGTCGGCGGCTTCGACCTGGCACGGGGGTTCTCGGTGGCCGGCGGCGCGCCGCTGCGTGCCCAGGGACGCCTGGGGCTGCTGGCCCGGACGGTCGGCGCGGACGCGTGGAGCGCTCTCGTGGTCGGTGACCTCGGCGCGGCGATCGCCGCGACCGAGGAGTCCCGGAGGCTGGCGCGCGAGACCAGCCAGACGATGATGTACGCGCTGATGACCGCCACCGCCGCCAAGCTGGCCGCGTTGCGCGGTGAGGTGGACTCCGCCCTGGCGCTGGCCGAGGAGGCGGAGGAGATCGGCCTGCCGGCCGGGGCCCGTCCGGTGCTGGCCACCGCGTCGATGGCACGCGGGCTGGCCGCGCTGGGCGCGGGCCGGTTCGAGGAGGCCTTCGGCCAGTTCCGCCGGCTGCACGATCCGGCGGATCCCGCCTTCCAGGTCGCCCTGCGGCTGACGGCCGTGGGTGATCTCGTCGACGCGGCGGCGCACTGCGGGCGACTGGAGGCCGTGCGCCCGGTCGTGACGGAGCTGGAGGAGGTCGCCACGGTGACCTCCGCGCCGGTGCTGCACGCCGAACTGCGCCTGGTCCGGGCACTGCTGGCCGCCGACGAGGACGCCGACCCCCTGTTCGCGGGCGCGTTGGGCGCCGACCTCGGCGCCTGGCCGCTGATCAGGGCCCGCACCCACCTGGCCTACGGCGAATGGCTCCGGCGCCGCAGGCGCAGTGTCGAGTCCCGCGACCACCTCCGCGCCGCCCGCGACATGTTCGACGCGCTCGGCGCGATCCCCTGGGGGGAGCGGGCCCGCCGGGAGCTGCGCGCCGCGGGTGAGACCAGCCGCCGCCGGGCCCCGGACGCCCGGGACCAGCTGACCGCCCATGAACTGCAGATCGTCCAGCTCGCCGCCGAGGGCCTGACGAACCGTGAGATAGGTCAGCGGCTCTACCTCTCGCACCGTACCGTCAGCTCGCATCTCCACCGGATCTTCCCCAAGCTGGGCGTGGCCTCGCGCGCCGAACTGCGGACGGTGGTCAGCGCACTGCGTTGACCAACACACCACCGTCACATGACGCTCGCTTCCGCCGGCGCGGCGTTCCTAGCGTTTCCCATGTCAGGACATCGACTGTCAGGACATCGACAAGGGGGGGAGCGGTCCCATGGTGTGGAGCGGCGTCCAGCAGGCATCCGGGCCGCCCATGGTCGGCCGCCACGCCGAACGCGAAGCCATCGGGCGGCTGCTCGACGCGGTACGCGACGGCCTCAGCGGAGTCCTCGTCCTGACCGGCGAACCCGGGATCGGCAAGACCCGGCTCCTTGAGTACGCCGCGGACCGGGCCACGGAACTGCGCGTGGTCCGGCTGACCGCGGCCGAGCCCGAGACCGGTCTCGGCTTCGGCGCGCTGCACCGGCTGCTGCGGCCGTTCCTGAACCGGACGGGCCGGCTGCCCGACCCGCAGCGGGCCGCGCTGGACGCGGCCCTCGGACTGGTTCCGGCGGCGCCCGCGGACCGCTATCTGGTCGGCCTCGCGACGCTGACGATGCTCTCCGAGGCCGCCGCCGAACAGCCGCTGCTGTTCCTGCTGGACGACGCGCAGTGGCTGGACCGGGAGTCGGCCGAGGCACTCGCGTTCACCGCCCGCCGGCTGCATGCCGACTCCCTGGGCCTGATCATCGCCGTCCGGGACGGGCTCGGCGACAGCGGCCTCTTCGCCGCGCTGAACGCGCACTCGGTGACCGGCCTGCCGGAGTCGGAGGCCAGGGCCCTGCTCTCCTTCGGCGCCGGGAGGGTGGACACCACGGTGGCCGACCGGATCGTCGCCGGTACCGGCGGCAATCCGCTCGCGCTGCTGGAGCTGGCCGACGCCCTGGCCGCCGAGCAGCTGTCCGGTATCACCCCGCTGCCCGATCCGCTGCCGGTGAGCCGGCTCCTTGAGGGCCACTTCCGGCGCCTGGTCCACGCTCTGCCGCCGGAGACCAGAACCCTGTTGCTGCTGCTGGCGGCGGCCCCTCGGACGACACGGGCATGATGTGGCGGGCCGCCGGGCGGCTGGGGCTGTCCGCCCGCGCCGCACAGCCGGCGGTCGCCGCGGGAATCCTCGGCCGGGACACGCCGACGTCCTTCCGGCATCCCCTGATCCGCTCGACCGTCTACGCCGGAGCCGAACCCGGCGAGCGCCGCCGGGTACACGCGGCACTGGCCGCCGTCTGCGACCCGGTACGGGACGCCGACCGTCGCGCCTGGCACCGGGCCGAGGCCACCGAGGGCACGGACGAGGGCGTCGCCGACGACCTGGAGGCCGCCTCCGAGCGAGCCCGCTCCCGCGGCGGCTACTCCCAGCAGGCCCTGTTCCTGTCGCGCGCCGCCGACTTCACCGGCGACCCGGAGAAACGGGCTGAGCGGCTGCTCGACGCGGCGCAGGCCCATCTGATGTCCGGTGACGCGTCGGCCGCTGGGACCGCGCTGGACCTGGCCGGCGCCGGCATCCGCGGCCCGGTGATGCGCACGCGCGAGCTGCGGATGCGGGCGACCGCGCAGATGTTCCGGATCGCCGTCGCCGACGTTCCCGCGATGCTGTCGGACGCCGTGACCCGGCTCGGCACCCGGGACCCGCGACTGGCCTGGGAACTGCTCTGTGAGGCGCTGCACGCCGCGCTGGTCGCCCACGACTGTACGCGGGGCACGTCGCTGACCGAGGTCGCGGCGGCCACCGTCGCCGCACGGCACGCCGCGAACTCCGCCGGGCACGCCGCTGGCTTCGCCGGATGGCACGCGAACTCCGCCGGGCACGAAGGGGACTTCGCCGGGCGGGACGCGGGTTCCGCCGGGCACGCAGGGGACTTCGCCGGGCGGGACGCGGGTTCCGCCGGGCACGCCGCGGGTTCCGCCGGGCGGCACGCGGGTTCCGCCGGGCGCGGCCGCGACCTGCTGATGGAGGGGCTGGCCCGGCGCGTGGCCGAGGGCTACGAGCACGGCGCGCCCGTGCTGCGCAGCGCCCTGGACGAGCTGCGGGACGGCGGCGTGATCGGGGACGCGACCAGCCCGTTCGCGGTGATGCTGGTGATGGCCTGCGACGACCTGTGGGACGCTCGGGCCGGACGTGAACTCTCCGACCGCCTGGCGGCGGCGGAGCGCGAGGCCGGCGCGCTGTACGCGCTGGGCATCACGCTGCTGGCCGAGGCGCGCTACGACCTCCTGGACGGACGGTTCGCGCAGGCGGAGGTCCGCTACGCCGAGTTCGACGACATCGTGGCCGCCACCGGCTTCCCCGGCGGCGGAGACATCAACCGGCTCCACCTGTTCGCCCTGACCGGCCGGGAGGCCGAGCTGCGGGCGGCGGTTCGGCGGACCGCGGAGATGAGGAGCATCGGCCTCGGCCTGCACCAGCTGATGGCGCGGCACGCGCTGGCCTCGTTCGAGCTGGGGCAGGGCCACTACCGGCAGGCGCTGCAGCACGCGCGGGCGGTCTACCAGGAGGACCCTCCGACCTGCGGCAACCTCGTGTTACCCCTGCTCATCGAGGCCGGTCTCCGCAGCGGTGACCGGGACGCCGTGGACCGCGCCCTGTCCCGGCTGGAGGAACGCGCCCCGCTCGCCGGTACTCCCTGGGCCCTGGGCACCCTGGCCCTCGGCCGGGCGCTGGCGGCGGACGGCGACGATGCCGAGAAGTCCTACGAGGAGTCGGTCGAACTGCTGGGGCAGGGGCCGCTGGCCCTGGAACAGGCCCGCTCCCGGCTGCTGTTCGGCGAGTGGCTGCGCCGCCGCAAGCGGCGCTCCGATGCCAGGAGGCAGCTGCGCGCCGCGTACGAGAGCTTCGACGCCTCCGGCGCGGTGCCGTACGCCGAACGGGCCCGGACCGAGCTGCTGGCCACCGGCGAGAAGGCCCGCAGGCGGACCGAGGAGGCCAGGTTCGATCTCACGCCGCGGGAACGGCAGGTGGCCTCCATGGCCGCCTCGGGGCTGACCAACGGGGAGATCGCGACGCGCTTGTTCGTCACCGCCTCGACCGTCGAGTTCCATCTGAACAAGGTGTTCCGCAAGCTCGGCATCACCTCCCGGAAACAGATCCCTCGCGCGGTCGGCGAGCCGGGCCCGGGGACCGGGGACTGACCCCGCAGGAACCGGTTCGGGCGGCCGCCGTGTGGGCCGCGACGCGGCTGTCGTTTCTCCGCGGTCGCGGCACCACGGTGCAGGCCCCCGGCGTTGGCCGCGCCGGGTGGCTACTTGGCCAGGAACGCCAGCAGCGCGGCGTTGACCTCCTCTGCGTGCGTCCAGAGCAGGCCGTGCGGGGCGCCCTCGATCTCGACGTACTCGGCCGAGGGCAGCAGCGCGTGGAAGGGCCGCCCGGTGGCGTCGACCGGCAGGATCCGGTCGGCCGTGCCGTGCAGGATCAGCGCCGGTACGTCGATCCTGGCGACGTCGGCGCGGAAGTCGGTGATCCAGGTGGGCACACAGGCCACCGACGCGTACGCCGACGCGCCCGCCGCCACGTTCCAGCTCGCCCGCACGGCCTCTTCGCTGATCCGGCTGCCGAGCGTCTCGTCGAGGTTGTAGAACGCCTCGTAGAAGCCGGTGAAGTAGGCGTAGCGGTCCTTCGTGACCGCCTCCAGGATGCCGTCGAAGACGGACTGGTCGACGCCGCCCGGGTTGTCGTCGGTCCTGACCAGGAAGGGTTCGAGGGACGCGAGGAAGGCGGCCTTGGCGACGCGCTGCGAGCCGTACGTACCCAGGTAACGGCCGACTTCCCCCGTGCCCATGGAGAACCCGACGAGTACCGCGTCGGTGAGGTCCAGCTCGGTCAGCACCGCGTGGAGATCGGCGGCGAAGGTGTCGTAGTCGTAGCCCGTGGTCGGCTGCGACGACCGGCCGAAGCCGCGCCGGTCGTAGGTGATGACCCGGTGGCCCGCGTCGAGCAGGGCCGGGAGCTGCTTCTCCCACGAGTGGCCGTCCAGCGGGTAGCCGTGGATCAGCACGACGGGCTGCCCGCTTCCGTGGTCCTCGTAGTACAGCTCGATGCCGGCGGAGTTCTCCTGGCCGACGGTGATGTACGGCATGTCGTTTCCCTTCGTGTGCTCGGTGGACCGGCGGGCGACTCACAAGGACGGCGGCGGTCCGGTGACGCGCAGGTGGAAGGCCTCGGCGGAGGCCACGACCGCCCCGAGATCGAACTCGGGCGGCAGGTCCCCGGCCTCGGCCACCGGGGTGCCGTTGGCCCTGAAGTACTCCTCGATGCAGGCCGGGCTGAACAGCACCGCTATCCGCGCCCCCTCGGGCGAGCGCACCAGATAGCTGTGCGGCACCCCGCGCGGCCCGTACGCGACCTGCCCGGGCACCAGGTCGTGGCGCTGGTCGCCGACGAAGAACGTCACCTCGCCGTCGAGGACGAACCAGACCTCCTCCTCGTCCTCGTGGACGTGGTGCGGGGGTGCGTGGCCTGCCGGGTCGGCGAACTCCATCAGACTGAGCCGGTTGTCGGTCGCGGTGCCGGGAAGCAGGATCCTGGCCTGGCCGCCGAGGAACCAGAAGGGTTCGCGCTCGGGAGTCGGGCCGAAGGTCGGGAAGAAGCCGGTCATTTTCGCTCCCGAGGTCATCGTCGGCCGTCCAGGAAATGCAGCAGCATGTCGGTCATCTCTTTCGGGTGCTCCTCGTAGATCCAGTGGCCGGAGTCGGGGACGACGGCCGGAGTGACGTGGGTGGCGTAATGGCGCACCTGCTTCGCGACCGACGAACCGAGGCTGCCGTCGGCACCGATCGCGAGGACCGGCATGGTCAGGGGCTTCTTCTGGAACCGCGCGTTGTCGGCGATGTCCTGGGGGAACGTCCGGAACCACGCGAAGCTCGCCTCCAGGTGGGCGTAGTCGCGTAGGTAGGAGGCGAAGACCGCGAGTTCGTCCGGGGTCAGGGCGTCCTTCTTCACGGCGATGCCCCGCATGAAGCCCGACGTCCAGGTCAGCTCGCGGCCCCGGATCAGGCTCTCCGGGAGGCCGGTCCGCAAGGAGAAGAAGCCGAAGTGCCATGCTCCGGGGCCCTGGGCCGTCAGCGCCGGGTGCTGGTAGATGTCCGCGTCCGGGATCGGGGCCTCGCTGAGCACGAGCTTCCTGACGCTGTGCGGGTACTGCGCGGCGTAGGCGTACGCGACCATCGTGCCGATGTCGTGGCCGACGACGTTCACGTCCTGGTCCTTGCCGAGCGATACCAGGAGCGCGTGCAGCGTGGCGGCCATCGTCTTCTTGTCGTAGCCGGACGCCGGGGCGTCACTGCGGCCCGCGCCGGGCAGGTCCGGCGCGATGACGGTGTAGTGCCTGGCGAGCGCGGGCATGATGCCGTGCCACTCGTACCAGGTCTGCGGGTAGCCGTGGATCAGGACCAGGGCCGGGCCGTGGCCGCCGATGACGTAGTCGATGCCGGTGCCGGCGACCCGGGTCCTGTGTTCACTGAAGCCGGCGGGAATCCGCTCGCCGGCCGGCGTGGCCGACTTGTCGGAGGCCGCGGCCGTGAGGGTGGTCGAGCCGAGGCCGACGGCCAGGGCGAAGACCGCGGCCGCCAGGCGGCGGGATCTGGACAGGCGGAATCTCACGGATCTCTCCAAGGGACGCGAGGGGAGGTGAGGGGAGGTGAGGCGCGGCGGGCCCGGCGCCCGCCGTGCCGTGACGGCCGGTCAGAGGGACTCGACGAGGCCGCCGTCGATGACGAAGTCGGCGCCGGTGATGTTCGCCGCCCTGGGACCGGCGAGGTAGAGCACGAGGTCGGCCACCTCGGACGGCCGGGTGAAGCGGCCGGTCACCGACTGGCCCGCCGCGCCGCGGGCCACCTCCCGGGGGTCGACGCCCCGGGACCGGCCGACCGTGTCGGCGACACCGCCGGCGCCCTGCCACAGCGCCGTCTCCACCGGGCCGGGACCGATCGTGTTCACCCGCACACCGCGTGGCCCCACCTCCTTGGACAGGGCCTTGCAGAAGTTGGTCAGCGCCGCCTTCGCCGCGCCGTAGTCGATGACCAGCGGGTCCGGCAGCCGTGCGTTGACCGAGGAGACGGTGACGACACGTCCCGCGCCGGTGGCGAGCAGGTGCGGCAGCGCGGCCCGGGTGGTACGGACGGCGGCCATGAGGTTGACCGTGAGCGTCCACTCCCAGTCCTCGTCCGTCACGCCCAGGAAGCCGTCGACCCGCGGCCGCACCGCCCCGACGTTGTTCACCAGGACGTCGACACCCCCATGGAGCGCCACGGCCTCGGCGACCAGCGTGGCCGGACCGTCGGGCGTCGCGAGATCGACCTCCACGACGGTGAGTTCAGCACCCTGCTTCACGAGCGTGTCGAGGACTTCGGTACGTTCCCTCGAACCCGCGACGACACGGGAGCCGGCCGCGAGGAAGGCCTCGACGACGGCCAGCCCGATACCGCGCCCGGCGCCGGTGACCACGACGGTCTGTCCGGCCAGGCCCGCGTCGGCACCGGGTGCTGTGGCGGCCGGGGACGGCCGGGAGGTCATCGCCCGGTCTCCGGAGCGTGCTGCCGCAGCCAGGTGAGAACCGTGTCCGCGACCTCGCGCCAGCCGCCGTCGATCGTCAGGGAGTGCCCGCGGTCGGGGAAGTTGATGATGTCGGTGACGGCCTCGGAGTGCCGGTACTGCTTGAGGGTGGCCCGGGTGACGACCTCGGGCACCGTGTGATCCTTGCCGCCGGAGATGAGCAGCAGCGGGCCGCGTCCGCTGTTCTTCGTGTCGACCTTCGCCGGCGAGTGCGGGTTGAAGTTGGCGGAGGCGGCCTCGTACAGCGGCTTGCCCGGCGCGGGGATGGTCCAGCGCTCGTACAGGGCCGCCGATTCCTCCTCGGCGATGGCGTTGCCGAACGCGAACCGGAACTGCTCCGCGGTCAGGGAGACCGACCGGCGCTTGTTGGCCGGGTTCTTGAAGACCGGGAGCGTCGCCTTCAGCGCGGACAGCGGCAGGGGCAGGACGCCCTTGATCTGTGCGGCGTCGATGGCGACCGCCGCGGCGGCGCGGTCCTGGCCGAGCAGCTTCTGCGCGATCATCCCGCCGAACGAGTGACCGATCACGACGGGCCGCACGGGCAGGGCCTCGATCAGGGCCGCGTAGTGCTCGACGACGTCGTCGATGCCGTGGCCGGCGATGCTCTCGGGGTTCTGGCGCGCGTCCTCGACGGTGTCGGGGTCGCCGGGCCACCCGGGCGCGGAGGGGGCGTAGCCCTCGTCACGGAACCTGTCGATCCACGGCTGCCAGGAGGTGCTGTGCAGCCAGAGTCCGTGGATGAAGACCACGGGTACGGGCACGGTCATGGCTGGGCCTCTCTTGTCGGTGTCCTGACCCGGCATGCCCACACGAAACCGGGAACCCCGGTGCTCTCGCACCGGGGTGGCACCCCAGTGGCTCAGGGGAGCGGAGCAGGCGATGGCCGAGGCCGGGAGCGGGTGCCCCCGGGGAGCGCCGCGAGGATGGCGGACACGGCGGGCCTCGCAGCAGGAGTGCCAGACCTACATCGGCTCGAACCAGGCGCTGGTCAGCACCCTCGACTCCGACGGCGGACGGCGGTGCGCTGCCGACGCTCAGGCCTCTGTCAAGCGCTTCGAGGCGCCGTTGCTGCTGTCAGAACACGGGAGGACGGGGCGCGGGCGTCCTGAAAAGGCCGGCCGGCGTGCGACGCGCACAGGCTTGCCTGGCTGCCGTGGCGTAAAGATCAGCTCATGGTTCCCGCGCGAACAGAGACAGTAACTGTCGTGACCTGATAAGAAATGCGCACACTTCGGTTAAGAGGGATAGCTCCTGCACGCCTCGTGACGTGGATGCGCCTGTCGGCCCGAGTGACGCTTCGACCACCGTCACAGCCATGGATGTGACGGTGCGTCAGTTTTTAGGAGATTTCTGCATGGCCAAGAAGGTCCACGCCGCGCCGGGACGTCCCGGGCACGCGGCAGTCACGACCGGCAGACGGGCCAGGGCGATCGTGGCGGCCTCCACCGCTGCTGTCGCCCTCATGGTTGTCACCGCGACCGCCAGTGGCGCGGTCGCCCAGGGGGGAGCGGCCGGATCGGACGCACCCAAGCGAATAGGCGCGGCCCCGCGGGTCCCGGCGGGGGCGACGGTGACCGGCGCGACCGCGTCGGGAACCACGCTGCACCTCAGCGTGAACCTGGCCCCGCGTGACCCGCAGGCGCTGGCGGACTTCGTCACCGCGGTGTCCACACCGGGGAACGCCCAGTACCACCACTACCTGGCCAAGGGGCAGTTCGCCTCGGTCTTCGGTCCTACGCGGGCCACCATCGCGGGAGTCTCCCGGGTGTTGAGGTCGGCAGGTCTCACTCCCGGCAAGGTCAGCCCGGACGGCCTGTCCATCCCGGTCACCGCCACCGCCGCGCAGGCGTCCCACGCCTTCGGCACCGGCTTCCGCGACGTCAGGCTCAAGGACGGCACCACCGACTACCTCAACACCTCGGCCCCCTCGTTGCCCGCGAACGTGGCGTCCTCGGTGACCGGGATCGTCGGCCTGAGCAGTGTCAACACCGTCAGCAGTCACCACTCCGCGGTGCGTCGCGCAAGCAGGCACAGCTCTGCCACCGCCGCCGTCTCCGGACGCAGTTCGCGCACGTTGGCCCCCCACACGTACACCCCGGCACTCTGCGCCGACTTCACCGACTCGGGCCTGACCGACGGTACCGACTACTACAGCCCCGGCAAGCTGGCCGGCGCCTACGGGATGACCAGCTCCGCCACCGCCGGTGCGGGGCAGACCGTGGCCGTGTTCGAGTTGGAGAACGTCGACGCCGGCAGCATCGCCGCGTACCAGTCCTGCGTCGGCACCAGCACCTCGGTGTCCAACGTGTACGTCGACACGACGGCAGGGGCCGGCGCACCGGCCACCGACGGATCGGTCGGCGTGGAGTCGGCGCTCGACATCGAGGACCTGATAGGCCTGGTGCCCGGCGCCGCCGTCATCGACTACCAGGGGCCGGACGCCGAGTCCGCCACCGACCAGAACGTCCTCGACGTCTACCAGCGGATGGTCACCGACGACCAGGCGCAGGTCATCTCCACCAGTTGGGGTGAATGCGAGGCGGTCGAGAGCAGCGCGACCGCGAATGCCGAGAACACCGTCTTCGCGGAGGCCGCCGCCCAGGGCCAGAGCGTCGTCGCCGCCTCGGGCGACGACGGCTCCAGCGACTGCTACCGCGCGACCGGCTCCACGGCCAAGGCTGTCGACGACCCGGCGAGCCAGCCCTACGTCACCGGTGTCGGCGGCACCACGATGACCACCTCGGGCAGCACCACGACCCAGACGACGTGGGGCAACGCCTCTGGCGGTACCGGTGGCGGCGTCTCCTCGCGCTGGGCTCCCGTCGTCTACCAGGGCGGTGTCGCCACCACCAGCAAGCGTGCCGTTCCGGATGTCTCCGCTCTGGCGGACCCGGCCGACGGGTATCCGATCTACTTCCAGGACGACAGCCAGTCCTCCAGCCCGGTCCCCGGCCTCGTCGGCGGCACCAGCGGTGCGGCTCCGACCTGGGCCGCCGCGATCGTCCAGGCCAACGCCGGCTCGGCCTGCCAGGCCAACGGCCAGGTCGGCTTCCTCAACAACGCCCTCTACAAGGCGGCACGGAGCAGCTACCCGACGGACTTCTGGGACGTCACCAGCGGCGACAACTCCGTATACGCCTCCGGCTACACGGCGGCGGCCGGCTACGACGAGGTGACCGGTCTGGGTTCGCCCAAGGAGGCCGGCCTGACCACCGCCCTGTGCGCGGCCAAGGGCACGGCCGCCACGGGCGCCTCCACCTTCCACCCGCTCAGCAGCCCCAAGCGCCTGCTGGACACCCGCAACGGCACCGGCTGGGGCCTCAGTTCCATCCCGACCACGAAGCCCCTGGTCGCGGGCGGCACCGCCCCGGTCAAGATCGAGGGAGCCGGGGGGATCCCCAGCAGCGGCGTGACCGCTGTCGTGCTCAACCTCACGGTCACCGGCACCACCGGAGCGGGTTCGTTGATCGCCTGGGCCGACGGCACCAGCAAGCCGTCGACCAGCAACCTCCACTGGACCGGCGCGAGCCAGACCATCGCGGCCTCGGCGACCGTCAAGGTGGCAGGCGACGGCGTGGTGGACCTCTACACGAGCAGCACCACCCACCTGATCGCCGATGTCCAGGGCTACTACACCAGCGGCACCACCGGCTCGAAGTACACGGCACTGACCCCGGCCCGCCTGCTGGACACCCGCTCCAAGGTCGGCATCTCCACCACCACCAAGATCTCCAACAAGGTGATCAGCCTCAAGGTCCGCGGCCATGGGGGCGTGCCCACCGCCGCCACCTCCGTGGTGCTCAACCTGACGGCCACCCAGACCGTCGGCGGCGGCTACCTGGAGGCCTACCCCGAAGGCGCCACCCGCCCGACCGCCTCCAACGTCAACTGGTCGGCCACCGGGACCACCATTCCCAACCTGGTGGTGGTGCCGATCGGCAGCGACGGCAACGTCAGCATCTACGTCCACGGCACCAGCCACGTGATCGCCGACGTCTCCGGCTACTTCTCCACCAGCGGCGCGGCCTTCCACACGGTCACCCCGCTGCGCCTGCTGGACACACGTCAGACGACGGCGCTGGGCGCCGGCAAGACGCTGGCACTGCAGATCTCGGGGCGTGACGCCATCCCGTCCACCGGCGTCAAGGCGGTCGTGCTGACCGTCACCGTCACCGGCACCACCGGCAGTGGATACCTCACCGCCTGGGCCGACGGCGGCAGCCGTCCGACGGCCTCCAACCTGAACTGGGCGGCGGGCAAGACGATCGCCAACCAGGTCATGGTGCCCGTCGGCTCCGACGGCAAGGTGGACTTCTACACGAACAGCACCACCAACGTGATCGCGGACGTGGCCGGCTACATCGGCTGACGCCCACCGACGACACGACCGCGATGCCCCGCCGACCATTCCGGCCGACGGGGCATCGTTGCACTCAGGGATGCGTGTGCTGACCGTCCAGCCGGTCGGGACCGGCCGAGGCGGCCACGGCAGGGGCCGTCTCGGCCGACCGGACGCGAAACCGCACAGCGGGCGGCTGCCACCACGTGCGCCGTGCCGACCGGCTTCACGTCGTGCTGCCCGCTCGGGGCCGCCCAGCTCCTGTGGTTCCCCTGTGATGCGTGGCGCCGACGCAGCGACGTTTCCTCGTCGCGCTCCTGCCTCGGCGCCACGCGAAACGGACCGAGCTGGGTCCGGGGGCACCGGTGCCTGTGTCAGGTGTGCCGGCAGTTCTCTGCGACTTGGATGAAGCCGCGTACCAGTGGGCTGCGTGCCGCCCTTGGCCAGGCCACGACGAGATCACTGGGCGGGCGGTCACACAGCGGGACGACGACCAGGCCGGCGGGCAACGGCTGGTCGATGGGAGCGAGCGCCGACGTGCCGTTCCACAGGACCGCCTGCAGGCACTCCTGGATCGTTCGCATGACCGGCGACGCGTTGTCGCCGTTGTCTCCACTGCCGGTCCAGTACGCCGTCCACACCGGATCCGCACCGTCCGGCAGCCGGACCCACCGGCGGCCGGCGAGGTCGGTCGACGAGACCGAGGCGTGACCGGCGAACGGATCATCGTCACGCATGACCACCCCGACGGGTACCGAGCGCAGGACGTGCATGCTGATGCCGGTGCCGTGGAAGGGAGTTCGGGTGATCGCCACATCCACCAGCCCGGCGCGGAGTCCGGCTGTCGGGTCGCTGAGGTCGGATTCGTGAACGGTGACGTGGACGTGCGGGTAGCGGGCCCGGAAAAGTGGGACCAGTCGGCCGCCGACCTGTTCGGCCGCGTCCGCCAGGGTCCCGACGGCGAGCGGCGCCGTACCCGCAGTAGCGGCCACTCGCCTGCGGATCCCGTCCACTCGCCCCAGCAACGCCCCTGTTTCGTCGTACAGAACCTTTCCAGCGGGCGTGAGGGTGACGCCCTTGGGGGTGCGTTCGAACAGGAGGACGCCGAGTTCGTCCTCAAGCTGCCGGATCGCGCGGCTCAGTGGCGGCTGCGTCATGTGCAGGCGCTTCGCCGCCCGGCCGATGTGGCCCTCGTCGGCGACGGCGAGGAAATACCGGAGCGAGCGTAGGTCCACCTCCAGCACGATACCCGTGCGGTATCGGACGTTCCCCATGGGTCTTGGACAGCCGACACCGCGGCGGCCGACCATGGAAGCAGCAGAGCCGACGAGGAGGAGTCTTCATGGCCGCCCCTGCCCTCACGGTCGGGTGCTTCCCGTACGACACGACGCGGGCGCTGTTCGATGGGACCGTAAGCACCGACGGCATCGACGTCACGATGAAAACCGCAGCGACCCTGCCGGAGCTCTTCGACCGGCTGATCCGTGGAAACGAGTTCGACGTCGCCGAACTCGGTCTCACGTTCTACCTGCGGCTGCTCAAGGCCGGACTGCCGTACGTCGCACTGCCGGTCTTCCCGAACCGCGTGTTCCGCCACTCGTGCATCTTCGTCAACACCCACAGCGGGATCACCGAACCGAGCGATCTCGCGGGCAGGAATATCGGCGAGTTCGGCGTCTACGGTCAGGACTCCGGTGTGTGGGCCAAAGGGATCCTGATGGACGAGTACGGATTCGACCCCGCGGAGAGCCAGTGGGTGATCGGCGGACTCGAACACCCCACGCCGCCCTTCGAGTTCATCCCCCATCCGCACCCGGCCGATGTCGACGTGCGCGTCGCGCCCGAGGGAAAGACACTCGGCGCGATGCTCGACGCCGGTGAGATCGACGCGCTGTTCTCGGCGAACGTCCCGCAGTGCGTGCTCGACGGATCCCCGAACGTCACCCGCCTGTTCCCCGACTTCGAGCCGCTGGAACGCGACTACCACCGGCGAACCGGCATCTTCCCGATCATGCACACCATCGTCATCCGGCACGAACTGCTACAGGCCAACCCGGAACTCGCGCACGGCGTCTACCGTGCCTTCTCCCAGGCCAAGGACTCCGCCGCCGAGCGCTACCGCCAGAACCGCAGGCTCTACCAGGTCCAGACCATGATGCCGTGGATGAACGCCCTGGTGGAGCGCAACGGTGAAGAGTTCCCCGAGGACTGGTGGCCCTACGGCATCGCGGCCAACCGCGCCGCCCTGGACACCTGCCTGCGCTATCACCACCAGCAGGGGCTGACCAGTGAGCAGTGGAGGATCGACGACGTCTTCGCCGCGGAATTGCTCGACACGTAGCCGCCGTCCTTCGCGAGCAGCGAGCTTCGCAACGCGGGGCCGATTCGAGCCGCCTCGGTGGTCCCGAACGGCGCCGCCATAGCCACCCCACAGAGCGTCCGCGGCAACCACCATGACCCTGGCCCCGGCTTCTGCCGTTGGTTCATCGAGCCCGCGCTTTACGCGTGCCGTGACGGCTTGCGCCACGCAGCGGGGGTTCGATGCACGAAAGCCACGCAGTGTGTGACTGGGCGTACGCGTCAGTGGATGGGCCGTGGTTCGGCCGTGGCAAACGGCGGAGAGGCCCGTGGTCTGCGTTTCCGCAGGCCACGGGCCTCTCTCGTGGGGTGAGTGACGGGACTCGAACCCGCGGCATCCTGGACCACAACCAGGTGCTCTACCAGCTGAGCTACACCCACCACGACCGGCGGTGACTTTGTGGTTTCTCCGACCGGCCGAGAAAAAGTGTACAGGGTCCGAAGGGGTGCTCGCGCACGGCTTTCCGAGAGCCGCCCGCGGGGCCTCCCGGGCGGCTATTCCGCAGGCAGTACGTGCTTGGCCGCGATCGTCCGCGCCGTGTCCGAGTCCGGGCCGGGCTGCGGTACGAAGATGGCCTCGCGGTAGTAGCGCAGTTCGGCGATCGACTCGCGGATGTCGGCGAGCGCGCGGTGGTTGCCGTTCTTCTCCGGGCTGTTGAAGTAGGCCCGCGGGTACCAGCGCCGGGCCAGCTCCTTGACGCTGGACACGTCGACGATGCGGTAGTGGAGGTATCCCTCCAGGGCCGCCATGTCCCGGGCCAGGAAGCCGCGGTCGGTGCCGACGGAGTTGCCGCACAGCGGGGCCTTGCCGGGTTCCTTCACGTGTTCCCGTACATAGGCCAGGACCTGCTCCTCGGCCTCGGCGAGCGTCGTGCCGCCGGCGAGTTCGTCGAGCAGGCCGGATGTGGTGTGCATCTGCCGCACCACCTCCGGCATCGTCTCCAGTGCCTTGGCCGGCGGACGGATGACGATGTCCACGCCCTCGCCGAGCACGTTCAGCTCGGAGTCGGTGACCAGTGCGGCCACCTCGATGAGCGCGTCGTCGGACAGCGAGAGGCCGGTCATCTCGCAGTCGATCCACACCATGCGATCGTTCATGCGACCACCCTAAAGCTGACGTCGGCGTTTGGGTGCCCCTGGTGCAGAGCCGACGTCTGCGGGGGCTGCCGCCCCCGCACCCCCGCATCACCGGCCTACGGCCTCGTCCTCAAACGCCGGACAGGCTGAGACAGCGGCTGAACGCCGCCGTTTACGACCTCGCCCCTTGTCCTGCCGAGTCGGGTGGTGGGTGGGCGAGGGGGTGAGGCCGGCCCACCCGAGGTGGTCGGGTGGGCCGGCGGTGGGTCAGCTGCCGGTGCGGGGGCCCGGGAGGCTGGCCGAGAGGCCTACCGTGGCCGTCCTGCGGGTCTGCATCGGGAGTACGCCCTCGGGGTACGGGACCGCCAGCGGGCCCGTCGCCGCCAGCGGGGCCGGTTCCGGGGTGTCGGGGCGGTCGGACTGCGGGCGGCGTGCCCGGTAGGCCGCCCGGTACGCCGCCGGGGACGAACCCAGCTGGCGCCGGAAGTGGCCGCGCAGGGCGACGGGGGAGCGGAAGCCGCAGCGGCCCGCCACCTCGTCCACCGAGTAGTCCGACGTCTCCAGGAGGCGCTGTGCCTGGAGGACCCGTTGCGTGATCAGCCACTGGAGCGGGGCCGACCCCGTCAGCGAGCGGAAACGGCGGTCGAAGGTGCGTCGCGACATGTACGCGCGCGCAGCCAGCGTCTCGACGTCGAACTGCTCGTGGAGGTGCTCCAGCGCCCAGGCGACGACCTCGGCGAGCGGGTCGGCGCCGATCTCCTCTGGTAAAGATCGATCGAGGTAGCGCTCCTGACCGCCCGAGCGGCGCGGCGGGACCACCAGGCGGCGGGCGAGCGCGCCGGCCGCCTCGTTGCCGTGGTCCGTCCGCACGATGTGGAGACAGAGATCGATTCCGGCCGCCGTACCGGCCGAGGTGAGGACGTCGCCGTCGTCCACGAAGAGTTCCCGTGGGTCGACGTGCACCGACGGGTAGCGCTTGGCCAGCGTCGGCGCGTACATCCAGTGGGTGGTGGCCGGGCGGCCGTCCAGCAGGCCTGCGGCGGCCAGTACGAACGCGCCCGTGCACAGCCCTACTATGCGCGCCCCCTCTTCATGGGCGCGGCGCAGCGCGTCCAGGGCCTCTTCCGGTGGCGGCGCGGTGATCGAGCGCCAGGCCGGTACGACGACCGTGCCGGCGCGTGAGATCGCCTCCAGGCCATGCGGCGCGGTGAGTTCCAGGCCCCCTGTGGTCCGCAGCGGGCCTTCCTCGCCTCCGCACACCAGTAGTCGGTAGCGCGGTACGCCGGCGTCCTGGCGGTCTATCCCGAACACCGACAGCGGTATGGAACTCTCGAAGATGGGGCCGCCGCTGAACAGCAGCACCGCGACGATCTCCTTGCGGCGTCGCCCGGAGAGTTTCCGGGCCGCGGCTTCCGGCGCGGCAGTGGAGTCGTGGCTCATCCTGCTAAGCCCCCCTCGGTGGTCGCGGCTCCTCGGTTGTGTCGCTCCTGCACGTTTCCCCTTGGTCCTGCACGAGTCCCCCGCCGTAAGACAACGTCAAGATCGAATCTACTGGTTTCCGCGGCCTCGCGTTGACCAGTTCGACACGCCGCCGATTGTCGACATGACAACTTGGCGTGAAGCATTCGATCACGAAGGGTTGCACTCACGGGCCGTGCAGGGAAGTGCGCCTCGTGTCAGTGGCCAAACCGCGTAGGGTGCGGAGGGTCCCGCAGACCCTTTTTGTGCAGGTGGAACGGGGGTTGGGGGGTGGTTGGGACCCCCCTTGCACGGGTCCGGGAAGTTGGCTGAAAAGAAGCGTTCGCGTGCACGGAAACCGGTCAGTCGACCGGTGTACTGCTCCGGGTGTGACGTCCGCCTCCCCGGGGCGCCGTCGGGTGCTTCGCGGCGTGCTCCGAGCGGCGCAGCAGGAAGCGGCAGGCGGCGGTGACGGCGGCGAGGCCGAGGGTGGTGCCGGCCGCACCGGCCGCCGAGGTGCCGTACCAGAGGAGCACCACGGGGACGAGGACGCAGGAGAACGCGGCCCAGCGGACCACGTCGTCGGCGGTGTCGGGGGCGGGGCGCGGGCAGGGGGCCCGGTGCGGGGCGGGGGCGGTGGGGCGCGGTCCGGACATGGTCGTACTCCCTCGTCGTGCTCGTCGTGCTCGTACGCTCGTCGTGCTCCCTTGTGCTCCTCGTGACGCACTCGTACCGGGCTCAACGCGTGTTCGAGCGGTCGGTCACCGTGCGTGGGGCTTTCGGTGCTGTCCGAATCCTGTGCAAACCGCCTGTACGGGGCAGCAACCATTGCGTTACGGGCGCGGCTCGTGCATGCTCCCTGGAACCCCTAACCGACTCCGGGGAAGGTCCCCTGCGGAGAGTGCGCGGGATCTGGGCTGCGGAGGCGTGCCGCCGTACCCTTGGGGGTATGGGGTTGGGAAGATGTTTCCCGGACACAGCTCCGCCGCACACTGTCGTCCCTCCCACAAAGGATCACAACGCCGAGACAGCCATGGCCGGTCACGAATTCTTCGATCCAGCGGACCGCAAGCGGCCGGTCGCCGACCCCACGGCGGCCGATGCGCTGGCGGCGGAAGAGTCACGCCCTTCCTGCGATCCCGCCTTCAAGCACGGGGTGGTCGTCGGCTTCGACGGCTCCACCTCCAGTGAGCGCGCCCTCGCCTATGCGATCGGGATGGCCCATCGCTCCCGCGCGGGGCTGATCATCGTCCATGTCGCCAACCGGCTGCCGACCACCGTGTGGGCCGGCTGCGAGCCGCCGGTGTTCGTCGACGTACCGGACCACCGGACCGAGGTGCTCGGGCTCGAACTCGCCTGCGCGGAGTATCTGGCCGAGGTGCCCTGGATCCTCGTCGAGCGCGGCGGTGACATCTGCCACGAACTCGAAGAGGTGGGGCGGGAGTACGAGGCGGACGCGATCGTCGTGGGGTCGACCCACGGGATCGTCGGCCGGATCTTCGGCTCCGTCGCGGGCAGACTCGCCAAGCGGGCCAGGCGCCCTGTCGTTGTCATTCCGTAACCCCGCGTCCTCCCAGGTGAGATGTGCCATGGGAACGGTGCGGCGCTCTTTGTGCGATGCCTGAAATTCCTGGCGTGCAGAGGTGTTTGTGCCCTTGTGAAGGGCATATATCGGTCACCGCGCACAACTGCACAAAGCATGAAGGGAGCCCGCCGTGGACAACGACGTCTCTGCGGGAAGCGGAACCACCACCGTGGCCGGTCGACTCGCCCTGGGAATCACCCTGTTGGCGTTCGGACTCGGCACCACCGGTGTCATCGACAACGTCACCACCTCTGACGCCGTGTCAATCGCCCATTACGTGGGCGGAGTCGCCCTCTTCCTCGTCGGCCTGCTGGCCTTCCGTGACCGTGACGCCGCGAACGGCACGGGCTATGTGGCCCTCGGCGCGCTCTGGTTCACCTGGGCCGTGTCGTCCGGTGGCCAGTCCTCGGCCAACGGCGCCGGGCTCTTCCTGCTCCTCTTCGCCCTCGTGGCCCTGTCGTTGACCCTCGCCGGTGGCGACCAGCTCGGACAGGGCATGCACGGCCTGCTGTTCCTGGCGATGCTGGTTCTCGCCGTCGCGAACTTCGCCGACAGCTCGTCACTGGCCAAGGCCGGGGGCTGGGTCGCGGTGGCCGCGGGTGCGGTGGCCTGGTACGCCGCGACCGCTGCGCTGGCGCACTGGCCGACGGTGCTTCCGGGGCGGGCTGCCGGCCGGGGGGTGACGGCCCACGGCTGATACGGCAGCCGACGCCGGGGAGTTGGGCGTCCCCGGCGATCCAATGAACGGACCCTCGCGTGGCATTCGGCGCACGTGGGGGTCCGTTCGGCCGTCCGGCCCGTGCGGGTGCGTGGGGGTTGCTCGCGCAGTTCCCCGCGCCCCCAAAAAACCAGGGGCGAGCGCCCTTTAGGGGCGCGGGGAACTGCGCGACCAGCCCCCACCGGCCCGCACAGTCACAACGGCCCTACTCCACCGTCACCGACTTGGCGAGGTTCCTCGGCTTGTCGATGTCGCGGCCCAGGGCCTTCGCCGTGTGGTACGCGAGGAGTTGGAGCGGGATGCCCATCAGGATCGGGTCGAGTTCGTCCTCGTTCTTGGGGACGATGATCGTACGGTCCGCCTTCTCCTGGTGCTGGTGGGCCACCGCGAGGATCTTGCCGTGGCGGGCCTTGATCTCCTCCAGGGCCGCGCGGTTCTTCTCCAGGAGGTCGTCGTCGGGGACGATCGCCACCGTGGGGAGGGCCGGCTCGATCAACGCCAGCGGGCCGTGCTTCAGCTCGGACGCCGGGTACGCCTCCGCGTGGATGTAGGAGACCTCCTTGAGCTTCAGCGAGGCCTCGCGGGCCACCGGGTAGCCCCGAACACGGCCGATGAAGAGCATCGAGCGGGCCTCGGCGTACTCCGCGGCCATCTTCTCGATCTCCGCCTCCTGGGCGAGGATCTCCGAGATCTGGGCCGGCAGCCTGCGCAGCCCCGCGATGATCCGCTTGCCGTCGCGGACCGAGAGGTCGCGGATGCGGCCGAGGTGCAGCGCCAGCAACGCGAACGCGACCGTCGTGTTCGTGAAGCACTTCGTCGAGACCACGCAGACCTCGGGCCCGGCGTGCACGTACGTCCCGCCGTCCGCCTCCCGCGCGATCGCCGAGCCCACCACGTTCACCACACCGAGCACCCGCGCGCCCTTGCGCTTCAGCTCCTGGACGGCGGCGAGGACGTCGTACGTCTCGCCGGACTGGGAGACGGCGATGTACAGGGTGTCCGGGTCGACCACCGGGTTGCGGTAGCGGAACTCGGAGGCGGGCTCGGCGTCGGCGGGGATGCGGGCCAGCTCCTCGATCATCTGCGCGCCGATCATGCCCGCGTGGTACGACGTGCCGCAGCCGAGGATCTTCACCCGGCGTACGGCCCGCGCGTCCCGCGCGTCCAGGTTGAGGCCGCCGAGGTGCACGGTGGAGAAGCGGTCGTCGATGCGGCCGCGCAGCACGCGGTCGACCGCGTCGGGCTGCTCGAAGATCTCCTTGTGCATGTAGGTGTCGTGGCCGCCCATGTCGTACGACTCGGCCTCCCACTCCACGGTGGTCGGCTCGGCCGTCGTCCGGGTGCCCTCGGTGGTGTACGTCCGGAAGTCGTCGGCCTTGAGGGTGGCCATCTCGCCGTCGTCGAGGGTCACTATCTGGCGGGTGTGGGTGACCAGGGCCGCGATGTCGGAGGCGACGAACATCTCCTTGTCGCCGATGCCGAGGACGACCGGGGAGCCGTTGCGGGCGACCACGATCCGCTCGGGGAAGTCGGCGTGCATGACGGCGATGCCGTAGGTGCCCTCGATCAGGCGCAGCGCCTGGCGGACCTTCTCCTCCAGGGTCTCCGCCGGGGAGCGGGCGATGAGGTGGGTGAGGACCTCGGTGTCGGTCTCGGAGAGGAACGCGACGCCGTCCGCCTCCAGCTTGCGGCGCAGCTCGGCGGCGTTGTCGATGATGCCGTTGTGGACGACGGCGACCTTCTGGTCCGCCGACATGTGCGGGTGGGCGTTCACGTCGGAGGGGGCGCCGTGGGTGGCCCAGCGGGTGTGGGCGATGCCGGTGGTGCCCTTGAAGCGCGCCGGCACCTTGGCCTCCAGGTCCCGGACCCGGCCCTTGGCCTTCACCATCTTGAGGCCGGCCGTCTTCGGGGCCGAGACGACGATGCCCGCCGAGTCGTAACCGCGGTATTCCAGCCGCTGCAGGCCTTCGAGGAGGAGGGGGGCGACGTCGCGCCTACCGATGTATCCGACAATTCCGCACATATATGGGTGTTCCGTATTCCTGAGTCGTAGTCATCCGTAGACCAGGCGGCGCAGCTGCCGGAGGGTGAGCTCCGGCGGGGCGACCGCCCGGTACTTCAGATCCGCCTCGATCCGTTCGAAGATCTCCGTGTTCACCAGGCCTTCCGCCTGGAGTTCGCGGTGGCGGCGCCGGACGTAGTCCCCGGCCGTCTCGTCGAAGTAGGCGAGCACATCCTGGATCACCCGCAGCGCCTCGCCCCTGCTGAGGGGCGAGGCGCTGCGTGAGGTGATCAACAAGTTCGTCGTGCACCCGGTAGATCCTGGAGTACCGACGTCGGTTTCGCAAGAATCCTGCCCGATTCCGGGCAGCAGCCTGTTGAATCTCTTATGGGGTTCTGTTCGGACGCTGTCCATCCTGTGTCTTGCGCCACGTCGCTTGTGGAGACGATTTTCAGACGCCATGGACATTCCTCGTATGGGCGTACCCGATGAGCTCGCCGACCGCATGAGCATGGCCGAGCAGCACGAGTACCTCCGCGCCAAGTTCTCCCGGCGCTCCATGATCAGAGGCGGCGCCGTCACCCTCGGCGCCGTCACGGGCGGCTCGCTGGTCATGGGCGGCACCGCCCAGGCCGCCGTCCCCACCCAGTCCTCCGCCCCCGCCACCCAGTACGTCGACGGCGCCTTCGTCGCCCCGTTCGGCCGCCACCTGGCCTTCGGCAACGACGCCGCCACGGAGATGACGATCTCCTGGCAGGTCCCGGTCGCGGTCAAGAAGCCCTTCGTCCGCATCGGCACCCACGCCTCGCACCTCTCGGTCAAGATCGACGCCGAGATCCGCACCCTCTACACCCCGGCCGGCATCGGTGCCAGCGGCGACCACACCCAGTACTACGTGCACGCCAAGCTGGCCAACCTCAAGCCCGGCCGCACCTACTTCTACGGCGTCGGCCACGACGGCTTCGACCCGGCCTCGCCGCAGTTCGCCGGCACCATCGGCACCTTCACCACCGCGCCCGCGCACAAGCAGCCGTTCACCTTCACGGCCTTCGGCGACCAGGGCGTCAGCTACCACGCCCTGGCCAACGACAGCCTGATCCTCGGCCAGAACCCCAGCTTCCACCTGCACGCCGGCGACATCGCCTACGCCGACCCGGCCGGCCAGGGCAAGACCTCGGACACGGTCTTCGACTCCCGCACCTGGGACCAGTTCCTGGCCCAGACCGAGTCGGTCGCCAAGTCCGTCCCGTGGATGGTGTCGTACGGCAACCACGACATGGAGGCCTGGTACTCGCCCAACGGCTACGGCGGCGAGGAGGCCCGCTTCACCCTGCCCGACAACGGGCCGGACAAGAAGAACCTGCCGGGCGTCTACTCCTTCGTCCACGGCAACACGGCGATCATCTCGCTCGACCCGAACGACGTCTCCTTCGAGATCCCGGCCAACCTCGGCATCTCGGGCGGCACGCAGACCACATGGTTCGAGGCGCAGCTGAAGAAGTTCCGCGCCTCGAAGGACATCGACTTCATCGTCGTGTTCTTCCACCACTGCGCCTACTGCACCTCCACCGCGCACGCCTCGGAGGGGGGCGTGCGACAGGAGTGGGTGCCGCTGTTCGAGAAGTACACGGTGGACCTGGTCATCAACGGCCACAACCACCAGTACGAGCGCACCGACGTCATCAAGGGCAACACCGTCGTCAAGAAGCTCCCGATCGGCGAGACGGCCTACTCCGAGACCGAGGGTGTCGTCTACGTCACCGCGGGCGCGGCCGGCCGCAGCCTCTACGCGTTCTCCGCCCCGGACTCCTACGAGGGCCACCTGAACGAGGTCGACTCCGTCGCCTCCTTCGTCAACACCAAGGACGGCAAGGTCAACGAGACCGTCACCTGGTCCCGGGTGCGCTACCTCAACTACTCCTTCCTGCGCGTGGACGTCGAGCCCGCCCCGCGCGGCCAGTACGCCAAGCTGAAGGTGTCCGGCATCGCCGAGACCGGCGACCGCATCGACCACTTCACGGTGGCCCGCAAGGCCAAGTAGGGCCACGCCGCCGGGCAGGGCACGGCCGTACGCCCGGAAGGCAGGGCGCGGGCCACCACCCGCAGGCGGTCCTCACATGCGTCTGAGGACCGCCTGTTTGGCCATCGTGAACTCCTCGTCGGTGAGCACCCCCTCGCGGTGCAGCTCACCCAGCTCGCGCAGCCGGCGCAGCAACGCGTCGTGATCGGCCTCGGCCGCCGCCTCCGGCTCCCGGGGCACCTCCGGTAGGGCGGCCGCCGACGGATGCGGCAGCCGTGCCTGTACGGCCGCCGCCACCAGCGCCATCAGCGGATCCCGCCTGAACCCCCACAGCTCCACCGCGTTCGGGTCGTACGTGGCCCGCTCCCGGACCGGCGCACCGGCCACCCGGAACCGCAGATGGCCGTGGTCCAGCCCGGCGGACGGCTGCCACTCCACGCCGAGGATGTCCGCCAGGGCGATGGTGCGGGGACCCCCGGCGGCCTTGGCGTCCTCCGTCTTCCAGTTCCACTCCAGGCGCACCCGCTCCCCGTCGAACGACGCCGTGCCGTCCCCGGCGGAGACCGAGAGCGGCAGCGGCGGCCCCGGCAGCAGGTACTCGCGCACCGGCGTGCCCGGCACCCGCCGCTGCAGCAGAGCGTCGCGCACCTCGTCCGTGAAGTACTCGGCGACCCCGTACCGATCCGACTCGACGGTCAGCTGACAGGGGTCATCGGGTGCGGCGAGGCGGCCCCCGGTGGCGTCCAGCAGCGGATCGGCGCCGTCCCGCAGCCGCAGCCTCAGCCGCCCCTGCCTACGGCCCTGCTCGAACGAGATTCCCGCCAACGCGCCCAGCGGGACGACCAGTTCACCCAGGGCTCTGCGCAGCACACCGACGTTCTTGTCCCGGCCGGGGGTCAGCCGCAGGGCGTCGCCGTCGAAGGCCCAAGTGCCTTCTTTCTGGATGATTTCCACCATGCGCGGATTCTTCCACCGCGGAAACGACCGGCGGGCTGCCCCCGAGGACCGTACTCGGGGGCAGCCCGCCGCCCCGGATCAGAACCCCGCGACGGGATTTCTCAGGGTTCCGACCAGCTGGAGGGCGCCCGACGGATCCGCCAGGTCCACCATCTGCCTGTTGTTGCGCAGCTGGAGCCGGTTGAGGCAGGACAGCGCGAACTCGGGCGCGAACAGGTCGTACCGCTCGAACTTGTCGGCGAGTTCGGGCGCCGACTCCTGGTACTCGCGGGTGACCTCGGCGACCGTCCGCCAGAAGTCGTCCTCGGCCAGGACCCCCTCGGCCGCGAGGTTCGCGGCGAGGAAGCGGAAGAAGCAGTCGAAGACGTCCGTGAAGACGGAGAGGAGTTTCTTCTCCTCCGGGACGTCGACGCGCAGCCGCTCGACCGCCGGCGGCAGCACCGCGTCCGGGTCCATGACCGCGATCTCCTCGGCGATGTCCTTGTACACCGCCCGCTGGACCACCCCGTCCTTCAGCACCAGGATGACGTTCTCGCCGTGCGGCATGAACACCAGGTCGTAGGCGTAGAAGCTGTGCAGCAGCGGGGTGAAGTAGGCCCGCAGGTACGACCGCAGCCACTGCCTCGCGCCCAGCCCGCTCCGCTCGACCAGGGCCGCCGCGAAGGAGGCCCCCTCGTGGTCCACGTGGAGCAGGGAGGCCATGGTGGCCAGGGACTCGCCCTCCCGGAGGGACGTCACCGGGCTCTCCCGCCACAGCGCGGCCAGCATCTTGCGGTACGGCGAGTAGCGGTCGGTCGCCTTCTCGTACTCCAGGTGCCGGTAGCCGACGGCCGCACGCTCCCGGATGATCGACAGGCCGGTGGACTTGAGCACCGGGTCGTTCTCGATGAGCTGGGCCAGCCAGTCGTTGATGGCCGGGGTGGCCTCCATGTAGGCGGCCGAGAGCCCGCGCATGAAGCCCATGTTGAGGACCGAGAGAGCCGTCTTGACGTAGTGCTTCTCGGGGTGGGAGCGGTTGAAGAAGGTCCGGATGGACTGCTGGGCCAGGTACTCGTCGTCGCCCTCGCCCAGGCAGACCAGATACCCGCGCGCCACCTCGGCGGCGAAGGTGACGGTGAGCTTGTTCCACCACTGCCAGGGGTGGACCGGGATGAGGAGGTAGTCGGCGGGGTCCAGTCCCCGGTCGCGCAGGGCGCCGTCGAAACGCCCGACGGTCCCCTCACCCAGTTCCTCCCGCACGAAGGACTCGTACTCGATCCCCACCCCCGCCGTGAACGCGGCCCGCGACCTGTGCGCCGCCAGCCACACCAGCCGGACCGGGCTCGCGGTCTCGGGGGCGTACGACAGGTACTCGTGGACGCCGAAGCCGAGCCGTCCGTTGTTGGCGACGAAGCAGGGGTGGCCCTCGGTCATGCCGGTCTCGATGGCCTGGAAGCCGGAGTGGACCAGCTCGCCGACCGGGACCTGGGGCTTGGTGAGCTTGTAGCAGGTGCCGGAGAGGGTGGAGGAGATCTCCTCCAGGTAGACCGGCAGGATCTCGTCGCTCAGGCCCAGGGAGTCCTTCAGCTCGATGAAGAAGTCCAGGGCCGCGAGCGGGAGTTCGGAACCGTCGCGGGTACGGGCGATGGAGTCGGCGTCCACCTGCCAGTGGTCCAGGGCGCGGCGGACGGCGGTGAAGCGGTAGCGGGTGAGCCCGTCGTCGCTGCGCACGACATACGACTCCCCGTCCTGCTCCGGGGTGATCAGGCGCTCGTGCGCGAACTCGGCGAGCGCCTTGCGTATCAGGAGCTGGTTGGCCTTCTCCCAGCGCTCGGGGGACAGGTGGGCCACGGCGTCGGCGAGCGTCATACGGCGGCCACCGCCTTCTCGAACCGCTCCCGGGTGCAGTAGCTCAGCAACGCCTTCTTCTCCGGCTTCTGGATCTCCCGTACGGGCACGAACCCGACGGCCTCGTTCAGCGCGTGCACGGCCGTGTTGCGCACGTCCGGCTCGACGACGATGCGGCGGGCCGCCGGGTCCTCGAAGAGACGGCCGACGACGGCGGTGATGACGGCCTTCGTGAACCCGTGCACGGGCGTGTCCGTGGCGGGGGTGAGGAAGTGCATCCCGACGTCGCCGGGCTCGGGCTCGTACAGCCCGACCAGCTCGCGGTGGGCCGGGTCGTAGTGCTCCATGAGAAAGGCCGGCTCGCCGTCCTCGCCGAGGCCGAGGAGCGCGTGGTGGTGCTCGTCGGCCGCGATCTCCATGTACGCCCGCTCGACGTCCTCCAGCCGGGCGTCCTGCATCATCCAGTAGGCCGCCTTGGGGTGGGTGACCCAGCGGTGCAGCAGCTCGGCGTCCTTGAGGGGGGCGAGGGGCCGGAAGGCGAAGGTTGTCGTCATGGTCCTCATACTGCGAACTCCTGGAAGGCGATCGTCTTCTCCACCGGGTAGTACTCGGAGCCGAGCAGCTCGCGGATGATGTACGCGTTCCGGTAGGGGCCCATGCCCAGGTCGGGGCTGGTGATGCTGTGGGTGTGGACGCCGGCGTTCTGCAGGAAGACGCCCCGGCCGGTGACGTCGATCGCGTAGTTGCGGGCCACGTCGAAGTTTCCGTGCGTGTCGTACCGCAGCCGGTCCCGGACGGGCCTCAGGAACTCCGGCTCGGCGTACTTGTAGCCGGTGGCGAGGATCAGGCCCTGGGTCTCGATCTCGTAGTCCTTGCCCTGCTCCTCCTGGCGCAGCTTCAGGGTGTACGTGCCGTTGTCGTAAGCGGCCGCTTCCAGGGAGGAGTTGGTCAGCAGTCTGGTCGGGACCGGGCCGCCGAGGCTCTTCTGGTAGAGCAGGTCGAAGATCTCGTCGATCAGGTCGCCGTCGATGCCCTTGAAGAGGCCCTTCTGCTCGGCGGTGAGCCGGTAGCGGGTCGCCTCGGGCAGGGCGTGGTAGTAGTCGATGTACTCGGGGCTGGTCATCTCCAGCGTGAGCTTGGTGTATTCGAGGGGGAAGAAGCGGGGGGAGCGGGTCACCCAGTTCAGGCGGTAGCCGTGGACGTCGATCTCGCTCAGCAGGTCGTGATAGATCTCGGCGGCGGACTGGCCGCTGCCGACCAGCGTGATCGACTCCTTGGACCGGAGCGCCTCGCGATGCCCGAGGTACCGCGAGTTGTGCACGAGGTCACCGCCCAGGCCCTCGCAGGCCTCGGGGATGTGCGGCGGGGTGCCGGTGCCGAGGACCAGCCGGCGGGCGCGGTACGTCTCGCCGGCGGCCGTGTCGACGACGTACACCTCGTCCTCGTACCGGACCTCCGTGACCGTGGTGTGGAAGCGGACGTTGGTCAGCTTGTTCGCGGCCCAGCGGCAGTAGTCGTTGTACTCCACCCGCAGCGGATAGAAGTTCTCGCGGATGTAGAACGAGTACAGCCGCCCCTTCTCCTTCAGGTAGTTGAGGAAGGAGTACGGCGAGGTGGGGTCGGCCAGGGTGACCAGGTCCGACATGAACGGGGTCTGGAGGTGGGCGCCGTCCAGGAACATGCCGGCGTGCCACTCGAAGTCGGGCTTGGAGTCCAGGAAGACGCCGTCCAGTTCGGCGATCGGCTCGGTGAGGCAGGCCAGGCCGAGATTGAAGGGCCCGAGCCCGATCCCCACGAAGTCATGGACGGTGGTCGGGTTCTCAGGACGCGCGGTCAAGGGACTCTCCCAGGTACTGCTCGGCGTGGCCGGCGATCAGATCGAGGACGGCGGTGAGGTCGGCCGTCGTGGTCTCGGGGTTGAGCAGGGTGAACTTGAGGTACTGGCGGCCGCCGACCTTGGTGCCCGCGACCACGGCGTCGCCGGAGGCGAACAGGGCCTTGCGGGCATACAGGTTGGCGCGGTCGATCTCGGCCGGGTCGGTGACGGCGGCCGGGATGTAACGGAAGACGAGCGTGGAGAGGGCGGGCTCCACGACGACGTCGTAGCGGGGGTCGGCCACGAGCAGCTTCCAGCCCTCGGCCGCCAGCTCGCAGACCTCGTCGAAGAGTTCGCCGATGCCGTCGGCGCCCATGGTGCGCAGGGTCATCCACAGCTTGAGGGCGTCGAAACGGCGGGTGGTCTGCAGGGACTTGTCGACCTGGTTGGGGATGCGCTCCTGCACCGTCCGGCGCGGGTTGAGGTACTCCGCGTGGTAGGTGGCGTGCCGCAGGGTGGCCGTGTCCCTGACCAGCACGGCGGACGAACTCACCGGCTGGAAGAAGGACTTGTGGTAGTCCACGGTGACCGAGTCGGCCCGCTCGATGCCGGCGAGCCGGTCCCGGTGCCGCAGCGAGGCGAGCAGTCCGCAGCCGTAGGCCGCGTCGACGTGCATCCACACCCCGTACCGCGCGCACAGCTCGGCGATCTCCGGCAGCGGGTCGATGGAGCCGAAGTCGGTGGTGCCGGCGGTGGCGACGACCGCCATCGGCACCAGGCCGTCCCGCTTGCAGCGCTCCAGTTCGCGGGCGAGGACGACGGTCTGCATCCGCTTGTCGGCGCCGACGGGGACCGCGACCACCGCGTCCTGGCCGAGACCGAGCAGTTTCGCCGACTTCTGCACGCTGAAGTGGCTGACCTCGGAGGCGAAGATCCGCAGCCCGGCCAGGCTGTCGGTCTTCGCCTCCTCCCTGGCCAGCAGCAGCGCCTGGAGGTTGGACTGGGTGCCGCCGGAGGTGAACACGCCGTCGGCGGCCTCGCCGAAGCCGATGCGGGCGGTCGTCCAGTCGATCAGCTTCCGCTCGATGAGGGTGCCGCCGGCCGACTGGTCCCAGGTGTCCAGGGAGGAGTTGACGGCGGAGAGCACCGCCTCGCCGAGCACCGCCGGGATGACCACCGGGCAGTTGAGGTGGGCGAGGTAGCGGGGGTGGTGGAAGTAGACGGCGTCCCGGAGGTAGACGTCCTCCAGTTCGTCCAGGACCGCGGTGGTGTCGTGCAGCGGGCGGTCCAGGTCGATGCCGTCGATGAGCGGAGCGAGGGCGTCGACGGTGACACCCGTGAACGGTCGGTCGGTGGTGGCGAGTTTGGCCGCCACCCGCTCTACTCCTTCGGTCACGGAGCTGCGGTAGTGCTCCGCGGTCAGGTCATTGAGCAGGTTCGAGCGCATGAGGGGGGCCTCCGGGACGATCCGTGCGGGGGAGAGGAGTGATCGACTTGACTTAGGTTAGCCTAACCTAAGTAACGCGAGCGAAACGCTGCCCCTCCCGTGACAGCCGTCACGTCTGCCCTGGACTACTCGCCGGCCGCCCGGAGTTGTTCCTCCGTCAGGCCGTCCCGCCAGTACCCGACGAAGGTGACCCGCCGCCGGTCGAGCCCGCGCTCGCCGACGAGGTGCCGGCGCAGCTCCTTCACCCGCCCCGACTCCCCGGCGATCCAGGCGTACGGGTGCGTGTGGGGCGGGAGTCGCGCGCCGCGGATCTCCTCGGCCGCGCCGCGGCCGCCCACCAGCCAGGTGATCTCCGCGTCCGCCTCGGTGGCCACGTCCTGGACGTCCCCGGCGCAGGGCACCTCCAGCCAGGCACGTACGCGAGTGCCCGCGGGCAGCGATTCGAGGATGCCGGTCGCGGCCGGTACGGCGGTCTCGTCGCCCCAGAGCAGCACCAGGTCGGTGTCCTCGGGCGGCCGGAAGCGGATCGCCCGGTTGTCGGCGACGGCAGGCCCGAGCAGGATCACCCGGTCGCCGGCGCGGGCCCGCGACGCCCACCGGGAGGCGGGCCCGGCGGGGGCGGCCGCGCCCGGCCCGACCCCGTGCAGCACGAAGTCGATGTCGATCTCGTCGGGGTCCCGGCGCAGTGCCCGCAGGGTGTACGACCGCATCACGGCCCGTACGTCGTCCGGGAGTTCACGCCAGCCCTGCCACCAGCTGTCGCCGAGCTCGACCGGCACGGCGGGCTCGGTGTGCCCCTCGGCCGGAAGGAACAGGGAGAGGGACTGATCGCGTCCGTGGGAGTGGAAGTGCGCCAGCTCGGCGCCGGCGAAGGTGATCCGGACCAGAGACGGACCGAGCCGCCTCGTCCGTACGACCCGGAGGGAGAAGAAGCGGAACGGGGCGGCTACGGCCGTCGTCATATGTGCTCCTGAGGCTCAGGAAGTTGTGTGACGTGCTGGGGTGGGAAGGGGCTCGGGGGTCAGCTGACCTTCTTCGCCGTCTCGATCGCCTTGGCGAGGTTCTCCACCATCGCCACGCACTTGTCGTAGGAGAAGATCGGCTCGGGGGAGCGGGCGATGACCTGGCCGGCCTTGACCGCGGGGAGCTTCTTCCAGGTGGCCTGGGTGATGTCGGCGGGCTGGATGGTCGCCGTACGGTCGTCCATCATGATGATGTCGGCCTGGTACTTGTCGACGTTCTCCCAGCTCAGCGACTCGTACCAGCCGCCGCTCGCCTTCAGTACGGACGCCGACGGCTCGACGAGGTTCACGCCGAGGGCCTTGAAGTACTCCAGGTCCACGGAGAGGTCGGAGCCGGAGACGTAGAACAGGTCCTGCGCGGCGGAACCGGCCATCACCTTGATGTCGGGGTGCGCCTTGGCGGCGGCACGCAGCCGGGACGACGCCTCCTCGAACCGCTTCTTCGCGTCGGTCACCTTGCTCGCCGTCATGTCCGCGCCGAGCGACTCGGCGAGTGCCCAGACGCGCTGGAGCGGGACGGTGAGCTGACGGTCGTAGGCCGAGATGCCGACGCTCGGGGCGAGCTTGGCGATCTTGTCCTTGGACTCGTCCGGGACGTACCAGAGGGTGCCGGCGCCGTCGAACATCGTGGTGATGAGGACGTCGGGGGCGAGCGCCGCGTACTTCTCGACGTTGAACTGCCCCCACTCGTTGCCGAGGATGGTCAGCTTGCTGATGTCCATGTCACCGGCCTGGACGTCGGCCTTGCCGGCCTTCGTCTTCGTCGGCCCGAAGACGCCCTTCACGCCGATGCCGTAGTCGTACAGCGCGGCGGCGACCCCGACGAACGCGACGATGTTCGCCGGGACCTCGTCCAGCTTCACCGTGGTCCCCCGGTCGTCCTTGAACGTCCACGGGCCGGACTTGGCGGCCGTCGTCTCCTTGCCGGAGGAGCCGCTTTTCGCGTCGTCGTCACCGCAGGCCGCGAGCGCGGCGCCGAGACCGAGGGCGCCACCGGCGGCGAGGACGCCACGGCGGGTGAGGTGGGCTGCTCTGACGTTGGACATGAGGATGGCCGCTTTCGGACGTGCGGAAACACCGCCGGACAAGTCGTTGCTTAGGTTAGCCTAACCTCAGATCTTGTCCAGGGGCCAGGCCCTGCCGCGCCTGTTCGCGTTCACCGAGGCCGATAGGCGGTGGCCAGCACCGAGACGGTGATCCGGTCGGGCCAGGGGCCGTCGCCGCAGAGCTCCGCATCGCTCAAGTGCCGTGCGCTCGGCGTCATTTCGAGCAGGCTCAGAGCCTCCTCCCTGGCCAGGGACACCCCGTACTCCACCTGTTCGGTGGCGGCGACGGCGAAGAAGGGATCCAGCGCCCGGTGCAGGCGCTGTTCCTTGGCCGGGTCGATCGTCACCATCGCGGGCAGTGGCTCCCGCAGTTCGGCGAGGTGCCGCCCGGTGGGGCGGACCACGATCAGCCGGCCGGTCGGGCGCAGTACCCGGTGGAACTCGGCCGGGTTGCGAGGGGCGAAGACGTCCAGCACGACGTCAGCGACCGCCGTCGCCAGCGGAAAGGGACGGAAGACGTCCCAGGCCGCGGCGGCGGCCCGGTCATGGGCCCGCGCCGCCGAACGCAGCGCGCGCACCGACGAGTCCAGCCCGAGGCCGCGGGCCCCGGGCATCCGGTCGAGAACACCGGCCAGGTAGTAGGCCGTCCCGCAGCCCACGTCCAAAACCGTGCCCCGCCCGGGCGCGGAGCCGGCCGCCAGACTCGCGACGACATCTCGGACGGGCGCGTAACTGCCGGTGGACAGAAACCGTTCCCGTGCCTGGACCATCGCCGCGTCGTCACCACTGGCGGCACGGGTGCCGGTCAGCAGGCCGACGTAGCCGTGACGGGCGACGTCGAAGGTGTGGCCCGCAGGGCAGCGCAGCGCGCCGCGACGGGGGCGCAGGCGGCGCAGGCCGTCCGCGCGGCAGGCAGGGCAGCACAACAGGTCGAGAGCGAGGTGGAGGGCAGGGGGAAGCGACACGGGCACGAGGCACTCCTGGCGACGGTGAGGGAAGGGACCGTGCCTGCACACGCACACAGAAGGCGACCGCCGCCGCATGGCGGAACGGGCGGCGCCGGATACCTGTTTCACACAGCAGGCACACCAGCGAGGGCGACGCCGACCGGCCTCGCCCTCAACACCTTCCGATCAGAGGAAGCAGCAGTGCGGGATGCTCATGAATGCCACGCGAGGAGTCTACGAGCTCTGATACGGCAGCTGTAAGTCGTGATCTTCGTCGTGGGGTCACGTCGCCGCTGCCTGCCGCGACGGTTGTGGCCGCGGGCGAGGGCGTCCGAAGGCTGCCCTTAGCTCGGTAAGCACAACCATGTGCCCGGCTGTCCAACTCAGCGAGGTCAGCCCCTGTGTCAGCCCGAAGTGCCCGCAGCTCCCCGAGTCGGGGGCACCACGCGCTTCGCGATGGGGGTGACCACCAGCGGCATCCTTCTCACGCGCCCAGTGATCCTGCCTGACCTTGTCGCCGGGCAGAGCGGGCCGCGCCCGGAAGGATGCCGCGGGAAGAGTCAGCTGACCAGCCCCAACTCCCGGGCGATCAGCATCCGCTGCACCTCGCTCGTGCCCTCGCCGATTTCCAGGATCTTGGAGTCGCGCCACATGCGGGCCACCGGGTACTCGTTCATGAAGCCGTAGCCGCCGTGGATCTGGGTGGCGTCGCGGGCGTTGTCGACGGCGATGGTGGAGGAGTGGAGCTTGGCGAGGGCCGCTTCCTTCTTGAAGGGCTCGCCGGCGACCAGGCGGGAGGCCGCGTCGCGCCAGGCCAGGCGGGCGGTGTGGGCCTTCATCTCCATGTCGGCGATCTTGAACTGGATGGCCTGGTTGGCGCCGATGGGGCGGCCGAAGGCATGGCGTTCCTTCGCGTACTTGACGGACTCGTCCACGCAGCCCTGGGCCAGACCGGTGGCCAGGGCCGCGATGGCGACGCGGCCCTCGTCGAGGATGCGGAGGAACTGGGCGTAGCCGCGGCCCTCCTCGCCGAGCAGGTTGGCGGCGGGGACCCGGACGTCGGCGAAGGACAGCTCGCGGGTGTCGGAGGCGTTCCAGCCGACCTTGGAGTACGGGGCGGCGACCGTGAAGCCGGGGGTCCCGGACGGCACGATGATCGAGGAGATCAGCGGCTTGCCGTCGGGCTTGCGGCCGGTCACCGCGGTGACCGTCACCAACCCCGTGATGTCCGTGCCCGAGTTGGTGATGAAGCACTTGCTGCCGTTGATCACCCACTCGGAGGTCGCGGGGTCCAGGCGGGCCGTCGTACGAGTGGCGCCGGCGTCGCTGCCGCCGTCGGGTTCCGTGAGGCCGAAGGCGCCCAGGATCTCGCCGGAGCAGAGGCGGGGGAGCCATTCGCGCTTCTGGGCGTCGGTGCCGTAGAGGTGGAGGGGCATGGCGCCGAGGGAGACTCCGGCTTCGAGCGTGATGGCCACCGACGAGTCGACTCGGGCCAGCTCCTCCAGGACGATGCCGAGGGCCAGGTAGTCGCCGCCCATCCCGCCGTACTCCTCGGGGAACGGCAGCCCGAACAGGCCCATCCGGCCCATCTCGCGGACGATCTCGTACGGGAACTCGTGCCGCTCGTAGAAGTCGCCGATCTTCGGCGCCACGACGTCGTGCGCGAACTCCTCCACCGTACGGCGGAGTTCTTCCAGTTCGGGGGAGAGGCGGTGGTCCATGGTCGTCACTCCTGGTGGGAGAGGGCGCGGACGGTACGGGACGGGCTGGGTCGGCCCAGTTGTTCGGCCATCCACACGCTGGTGGCGGTGAGGCGGCCGAGGTCGACTCCGGTCTCGATGCCGAGGCCCTGGAGCATCCAGACCAGGTCCTCGGTGGCGAGGTTGCCGGTGGCGGACTTGGCGTACGGGCAGCCGCCGAGCCCGCCGGCGGACGCGTCGACCGTCGTCACGCCGTGTTCCAGGGCCGCGTAGGTGTTGGCGAGCGCCTGGCCGTAGGTGTCGTGGAAGTGCACGCCGATGACGTTCGTCGGCACGCCCTCCTCGTTGAGCAGGGAGAGCAGCTCCAGGACGTGGCCGGGGGTGGCCACGCCGATCGTGTCGCCCAGGCTCAGCTCGTCGCAGCCCATGTCGCGCAGCGCCTTGCAGACACGGACCACCTGGTGGAGGGGGACCGCGCCTTCCCAGGGGTCGCCGAAGCACATCGAGACGTAACCGCGGACGTGCACGCCGGCGTCCTTCGCCTGCCGCACGACCGGGTCGAAGACGGCCAGGGACTCGTCCAGCGAGCGGTTGAGGTTGGCCTTGGCGAAGGACTCGGTGGCGCTGGCGAAGACGGCGACCCGGCGGGCGCCGAGGCCGAGCGCGCGGTCCAGGCCGCGCTGGTTGGGGACGAGGACGGGGAGACAGACGCCCCGAAGACCGGCGAGCTGCGGGAACAGGTCCTCCGCGTCGGCCAGTTGGGGTACCCACTTCGGGTGGACGAAGCTCGTCGCCTCGATCGTGGTCAGGCCCGCGTCGGCCAGGCGGTGGATGAACTCGGCCTTCACCGACGTCGGTACGGCCGTCTTCTCGTTCTGCAGGCCGTCACGCGCGCCGACCTCGTGGATCCGGACGCGCGCGGGGAGGTCGGTCGCCGGTACGACCATGGGGAGTGTCACTGGTCCTCCTCTGCCGGGGTGATCACGGCCAGCACCTGGTCCATGGCGACCGTGGCACCCGGCTTCACATCGAGTTCGGCGACCGTGCCGGCGTGCGGGGCGGAGATGACGTGCTCCATCTTCATGGCCTCCACCACCAGCAGGCTCTGCCCGGCGGTGACTTCGTCCCCCACCGCGACCTTCACGACGGTCACCGTGCCGGGCATCGGCGCGGTGAGGGAATCGGCCCCCGCGTGCCCCACACGCGTGAGGGACGCGGTGACCGGGTCGTGGTCGCGGACGTGCCAGGCGTCGCCGTCGCGGCCGATCCAGTCGGCGGCGCGGTGGAAGGTGTGCCGGACGCCGTCGAGAACCACCGACACGCGGTCGGCGGTGACGGTGTGCGTGCCGCGCGGGGTGTACTCCACCGGGTCCTGCACCCGGAGGTGGAAGCCGACCGGCTTGGGCGTACCGCCGAGCCGCCAGCCACCCGGCACCGAGAACGGATCCGTCCAGCCCCCGTCCGCGACCGGCTTCAGTGCCTCCAGCCGTACGGCCGCCGCCGCCTCGTAGACCTCGTCCGGTACGTCCGTGGCGACCAGGTCGTCCACCACCCGCTCGACCAGACCGGTGTCCAGCTCGGCCGCCACGACCGCCGGATGGGCGAGGAGCCGGCGCAGGAAACCGGCGTTGGTCTGCACGCCCAGGGTGACCGTCTCCGCGAGGGCCGCGCGCAGCTTCCGGAGCGCGGTCTCGCGGTCCGGACCGTACGCGATCACCTTGGACAGCATCGGGTCGTAGAGGCTGCCGACCTCGGAGCCCTCGCTGAGGCCGGAGTCGGTGCGCACGCCGTCGCCGTGCGGTTCGCGCAACAGCAGCACCGTGCCGCCGGTGGGCAGGAAGCCGCGGGCCGGGTCCTCGGCGCAGATCCGGGCCTCGACCGCGTGCCCGGTGAGCGTGATGTCGCCCTGGGCGAAGGGCAGCCGCTCGCCCGCCGCCACCCGCAGCTGCCACTCCACCAGGTCCACGCCGGTGACCAGTTCGGTGACCGGGTGCTCCACCTGGAGGCGGGTGTTCATCTCCATGAAGTAGTACGACGTGGGGTCCCCGCCCGGCACGATGAACTCCACCGTGCCCGCGCCGACGTACCCGCACGAGCGCGCCGCCTGTACCGCCGCCTCGCCCATCGCGGCCCGCGTCGCCTCGTCGAGCAGGACCGAGGGCGCCTCCTCGATCACCTTCTGGTGCCGCCGCTGGAGCGAGCACTCGCGTTCGCCGAGGTGGACGACGTTGCCGTGGCCGTCGGCCAGTACCTGGATCTCGATGTGCCGGGGGCGGTCGATCCACCGCTCGACGAGGAGCGTGTCGTCGCCGAAGGAGGAGCGGGCCTCGCGGCGGGCGGCGGCGATCTCGTCGTCCAGGACCCCCAGGTCGCGCACCAGCCGCATGCCCTTGCCACCGCCGCCGGCGGAGGGCTTGAGCAGCACCGGCGCGCCCAGCGCACGGGCCGCGTCCGCCAGTTCCGGGTCACGGCCGCCGGGCACCACCGGCACCCCGGCCGCCGCCACCGTCTCCTTGGCCCGGATCTTGTCGCCCATCAGCGCGATCGCGGCCGCGGGCGGCCCGATGAAGACCAGCCCGGCCTCCTCGCAGGCCCGCGCGAAGGCCGCGTTCTCGGCGAGGAAGCCGTAGCCCGGGTGGACGGCCCGGGCGCCGCCGGCAGCGGCCGCCGCCAGCAGCCGCGCCACGGACAGATAGCTCTCGGCCGCCGGCGCCGGACCGAGCCGGACCGCCGTGTCGGCCTCGCGGACATGCCGCGCGTCGGCGTCGGCGTCGGAGTACACGGCCACCGAGCGGATGCCCAGCGAGCGCAGCGTACGGATGACCCGGACGGCGATCTCGCCCCGGTTGGCCACGAGTACGGTGTCGAACACGAGTCCCCTCCTCACATCCGGAAGACGCCGAACCGGGGCTCACCCAGCGGCGCGTTGCCACAGGCCGTCAGGGCCAGTCCCAGCACCTGCCGGGTGTCGAGGGGGTCGATGACCCCGTCGTCCCAGAGGCGGGCGGTCGCGTAGTAGGCGTTGCCCTGGCGCTCGTACTGGGCGCGGACGGGCGCCTTGAACGCCTCTTCCTCGTCGGCCGGCCACTCCTCGCCGCGGGCCTCCAGCTGGTCCCGCTTGACGGTCGCCAGCACCGACGCGGCCTGTTCGCCGCCCATCACCGAGATCTTGGCGTTGGGCCACATCCACAGGAAGCGGGGGGAGTAGGCCCGGCCGCACATGGAGTAGTTGCCGGCGCCGTACGACCCGCCGACCACCACCGTCAGCTTCGGGACCCGGGTGCAGGCCACCGCCGTGACCATCTTCGCGCCGTGCTTGGCGATGCCGCCGGCCTCGTAGTCCTTGCCGACCATGAAGCCGGAGATGTTCTGCAGGAAGACCAGCGGGATGCCGCGCTGGTCGCACAGCTCGATGAAGTGGGCGCCCTTCTGGGCGGACTCCGAGAAGAGGATGCCGTTGTTGGCGACGATGCCGACCGGGTGGCCGTGGATGCGGGCGAAGCCGGTGACGAGGGTCTGCCCGAACTCGGCCTTGAACTCGGCGAACCGGGAGCCGTCGACGACGCGGGCGATGATCTCGCGCACGTCGTAGGGGGTGCGGGAGTCGACCGGGACGGCGCCGTAGATGCCGTAGGGGTCGGCCTTGGGCTCGGTGACGGGCGCGACCTCCCAGGGCAGCGCGCGCCGGGCCGGCAGCGTGGCGACGATGTTCCGGACGATGCGCAGGGCGTGCGCGTCGTCCTCGGCGAGGTGGTCGGTGACGCCGGAGATCCGGGAGTGGACCTCGCCGCCGCCCAGCTCCTCGGCGGTGACGACCTCGCCGGTGGCGGCCTTCACGAGGGGCGGGCCGCCGAGGAAGATCGTGCCCTGGTTCCGGACGATGACGGCTTCGTCGCTCATGGCCGGGACGTACGCGCCACCCGCCGTGCACGAGCCGAGGACGGCGGCGATCTGCGGGATGCCGGCCCCGGACATCCGGGCCTGGTTGTAGAAGATCCGCCCGAAGTGGTCGCGGTCCGGGAAGACCTCGTCCTGCATGGGCAGGAACGCGCCACCGGAGTCGACCAGGTACACGCACGGCAGACGGTTGTCGAGGGCCACCTCCTGCGCGCGCAGGTGCTTCTTCACGGTCATCGGGTAGTACGTGCCGCCCTTGACCGTGGCGTCGTTGGCGACGATCACGCACTCGCGGCCACTGACCCGGCCGATCCCGGCGATCACACCGGCCGCCGGGGCCGCCCCCTCGTACATCCCGTCGGCGGCCAGGGGGGCCAGCTCCAGGAACGGGGAGCCGGGGTCGAGAAGCGTGTCCACCCGGTCCCTGGGCAGCAGCTTCCCCCGCGCGGTGTGCCGGGCCCGCGCCTTCTCGCCGCCGCCCAGCGCGGCCGCGGCGAGCTTGGCGCGGAGCTCCTCGACGAGGACGCGGTGTGCCTCCTCGTTGGCCCGAAAGGCCTCCGACGCGGGGTCTGCCGCGCTGTGAAGCTCCGGTGCCTGGTCCATGCCGCGATCCCCTCATCTTGTTAATGAGCGTTAACGCATTTCCTATAGGTTAACGACCGCTAACCTCCCTGTCTAGAATTGCCCCATGGTCACGAGAACCGACGCCCTGAGCCGCCGCGAGCAGATCCTCAAGGAGGCCGCCCGGCTGTTCGCCGAGCGCGGCTTCCACGGCGTCGGCGTGGACGAGATAGGGGCCGCGGTCGGCATCAGCGGGCCCGGTCTCTACCGGCACTTCGCGGGCAAGGACGCGATGCTCGCGGAGCTGCTGGTGGGGATCAGCGGGCAGCTGCTGACGGGGGCCAGGCGCCGCCTGGCGGAGGCCGACGGGGGCACCGCGCCCTCGGCGGTCCTGGACTCCCTCATCGAGGGCCACATCGACTTCGCCCTCGACGACCGTCCACTGATCACCCTGCACGACCGGGAGCTGGACCGCTTGCGCGACAGCGACCGGAAACTGGTGCGGCAGCTGCAGCGGCAGTACGTCGAGCTGTGGGTGGAGGTGCTCCGGGGCGTCTACCCGGCGCTCCCCGAGCCGGCGGCCCGCTCGGCGGTCCACTCGGTCTTCGGCCTCCTGAACTCCACCCCGCACTTGGGCCGACCGGGTTCGCTGCCCGGCCGTGCGGCGACGGCGGTCCTGCTGCACCGGATGGCGAGGGGCGCGTTCGAGGCGGCAGCGAAGGAGTGACGGCCGGGAGGCGGTCCGGGTGCCGCCGAGTGCCATCGTCGTGGTCGGTCGCCGTCGCGGGGGCATACTTTGCCGGCGGGGCCGGAAGGGTTCTGCCGGTGGCGTGACGAGCGTTACGCCCTCGCCCCGCTTCTCACCCTGGACCCGTCGCCCTACCCGCCGGTACCTTGGGCTCTGAGCAAGCGCTTAGACATGCCGAAGTCCGTGGAGGTGGCGGCCGTGCGCCGTACGTTGTTCGACGAGGATCACGAGGCGTTCCGGGAGACCATCCGCGCCTTCATCGAGGCCGAGGTCGTACCCGTCTACGACGAGTGGTTCGCCGCAGGCCAGGCCCCCCGGGACTTCTACTACAAGCTCGCCGAGCTCGGCGTCTTCGGTATCCGTGTCGACGAGGAGTACGGCGGCGCCGGCATCGACTCCTACAAGTTCGAGGCCGTCCTGTACGAGGAGACCGCCCGTGCGGGCGTCGCCTTCGGCGGTTCCGGCGTGCACGTGCTGCTCGGCCTGCCGTACATAAAGCTGCTGGCGACCGACGAGCAGAAGAAGCGGTACCTGCCGAAGTTCGTCTCCGGCGAGGAGATGTGGGCCATCGCGATGACCGAGCCGGGCACCGGCTCCGACCTCGCGGGCATGAAGACCACCGCCAAGCTCAGCGAGGACGGCACGCACTACGTCCTCAACGGCGCCAAGACGTTCATCACGGGTGGCGTGCACGCCGACCGGATGATCGTGTGCGCCCGGACCTCGGCGCCCACCAAGGAGGACCGCCGGCACGGCATCTCCCTCTTCGTGGTGGACACGAAGGCGGAGGGCTACTCGGTCGGCCGCAAGCTCGACAAGCTGGGGCTCAAGACCTCCGACACCGCCGAGCTGGCGTTCGTCGACGTCAAGATCCCCGTCGAGGACCTCCTCGGCGAGGAGAACAAGGGCTTCTACTACCTCGGCCACAACCTCGCCTCCGAGCGCTGGGGCATCGCCTTCGGCGCCTACGCGCAGGCCAAGGCCGCCGTCCGGTTCGCCAAGCAGTACGTCCAGGACCGCGTCGTCTTCGGCCAGCCCGTCGCCGCCTTCCAGAACACCAAGTTCGAGCTGGCCGCCTGCCAGGCCGAGGTGGACGCCGCCGAGGCCGTCGTGGACCGCGCCACCGAGGCCCTGGACGCCGGTGAGCTGACCCCGGCCGAGGCCGCCAGCGCGAAGCTGTTCACCACCGAGGTCGCGCACCGCGTGATCGACCGCTGCCTCCAGCTGCACGGCGGCTACGGCTTCATGAACGAGTACCCGATCGCCCGCCTGTACGCGGACAACCGCGTCAACCGCATCTACGGCGGCACCAGCGAGATCATGAAGACGATCATCGCGAAGGACATGGGCCTGTAGGGCTGCCGCAACAACCCGCCAGTAGAAAAGGTGCCATGAACCAGGCACTAAGTGATCTCCTCGACCTGCTCGACCTGGAGCAGATCGAGGAGAACATCTTCCGCGGCCAGTCCCGGTCCGCCGTCGTCCCGCGCGTCTTCGGCGGACAGGTCGCGGCCCAGGCGCTGGTCGCCGCCGGGCGCACCGTCCCGGCGGACCGGCACGCCCACTCGCTGCACGCGTACTTCCTGCGCCCCGGCGACCCGGGCGCGCCCATCGTCTACACCGTGGAGCGCATCCGCGACGGCCGCTCCTTCACCACCCGGCGCGCGGTCGCCGTCCAGCACGGCCGGCCGATCTTCACCCTGTCGGCCTCCTTCCAGCTGGACGAGGAGGGGCTCGACCACCAGACCCCGATGCCGCCCGCGCCCGACCCGGCGACCCTGCCCACCTCGGCGGACCGCTTCCGCGACTACGGTCACCTCGACCCCGCTGTCGTGGAGAAGTTTCTTGAGGCCCGCGAGGCGATCGACCTGCGGTACGTCGAGGAGCCGCCGTTCGGCAAGTACGGCGAGCCGCGCGAGCCGCACAGCCAGGTGTGGTTCCGCACCAACGGCAAGCTCGACGACGACCCCCTGCTGCACGTCGTCCTCGCGACCTACGTCTCCGACATGACCCTCCTGGACTCCGTCCTGCTCGCGCACGGCCGCGGCGGCTGGGCGGTCGGGGACGTGGTGGGCGCCTCGCTCGACCACGCCATGTGGTTCCACCGGCCGTTCCGCGCCGACGAGTGGCTGCTGTACGACCAGGAGTCGCCGTCCGCGCACGGCGGCCGCGGACTCGGCCAGGCCCGGATCTACACCCAGGACGGGTCACTCGCCATTTCCGTGATCCAGGAGGGTGTGATCCGCGTCCCCCGGTAGAACCGGATACCGAGGGGCCCCGACCCCGCCCCGGGGCCGATACCGGATCCGCTTTCCGGACCGGTTCCGGGGCCGTGAGCTCGGCCGATCACGGGTGGTGACCGTACGAGGTGCCGTCGCCTTTGTAACGAATTAAGCTCTATGAGTGAAATGCCGCACAGTGCATGTGCCGCATAGCGGACGTGCCGCGTAGCGGACGTATGTCCGGCAGAAAGGTATTTCCCATGCGAGTACAGCGCGCGAGGCGTCTCGCCGCGATGTCCGCCGCCGGCCTGCTGCTGGCCGGTGGAGCCGCGGTCGGCGCCGCGGGTACCGCCTCGGCGGCCCCCGCCTCCTCTCACCAGACCGTCGTCACCGGAGGCTTCGGCTGCAACTCCCGGTTCGGCGGGTTCAACAACTGTGGTTTCCGCAGCTTCGGGTTCGTCCCCGTCGTCCCCGTCGTCCCGGTCGTGGTCGTCCCCAGCGTCGGCTTCGGCGGGTTCGGCGGGTTCGGCGGCTTCGGTGGCTTCGGCGGCCTGAACGGGTTCGGGTTCGGCTGAGCAGACCAGGCGCAACCCCACGAGCAAACCGAGGGTCTAGGACCAGGCCACGATGTGCGGCTCCCGCGTTCGGGGGCCGCACATCGGTCTGTCAGGCCAGCCCCGCCTCGGCCAGCAGATACGCGGTCATCGGGTCGTAGTACCGCGGGCTGAGCACATGGTCGTCGAGCGGTACGGCCACCTGCAGGGTGCCCTCCGCCTCGGCGAGGAACAGCGCCGGGTCGTTGCAGTCGGCGTATCCGACGGAGTCCAGGCCCGCCTGTGCCGCGTAGCCGGCCCAGCCGTGGTCCGCGACGACCAGGTCCGGCTGCGGGCGTCCCTCGCGCTCAAGTCCGCCGAGGATCGCCTTCATCGGCTCCCCGGAGTGGGTGTGCCAGAGCGTCGCCCCGTGTTCGAGGACCGCCACGTCGGCGAACTGCATGACGTACCCCTCGTCCGTCTGCAGGCCGTCCGGGATGACCACGATCTCGCAGCCGGCGGTGCGCAGCGCGGCCGCGGTCGCCCGGTGCACGTCCAGCAGGCCGCCCGGGTGACCGGTCGCGAACAGCACCCGCTGCTGCCCGTCGGCCGCCTTGCGCAGCCGGGCCGCCAGCCGGTTCAGGCCGTCCACGGTCAGCTCGGGGTCGATGGTGTCCTGGCCGTACCGGTACTCGGGATCGTCGTTCACCCCGACCCGCTCGGCCATCACGGCCAGCACGTCCTGCTCGTCGGTCCAGCGGTCGCCGAGTTCCAGTCCCAGCCACCAGTTGCGCTCGCCGTTGGCCAGCTTGCGGTAGTGGAGCAGGTTGTTCTCACGGGGCGTGGCGACATCGCCCGCGATACGGGTCTTCACAAGGTGCTCTACGAGCTCGGCGCGGCTGGGCGTCCCGGGTATCGGCATGGCTCCATTCTGGGGCAGGGGGCTGTGCGCTTCCCCCGCGTATCGCGCGCTGGGACGTGGATCACTGGCTCCATCCGGTCGTCGGGGTCATCGGGGTCGTCGGGGTCGGAGCGCGGGAGCCGCGCGGCGCGGGCGGCGCGTTGCCGGACGGTGCCGTGCCGGCGAACCGGCGCGAGCGGCTCGCGGGTCGCGGTGCCCCCGAACTCGTGTCCGAACCGGTGCCGGCCCCCCCACTAGAGTCGTAGGCAGAAGCAGCACATAGCAGTACGTACGCGATGAAGCGTAGGGAAGAGGGCAGCACCTCATGAGCAGCAACGAGACGCCCCGCGGACCCGTCGACTCCTCCCGCGTCCCGCGGTACGCCGGCCCCGCGACCTTCGCCCGGCTGCCCCGCCTCGACGAGGTCGGCCGCGCCGACGTCGCGGTGGTGGGCGTGCCGTTCGACTCGGGCGTCTCGTACCGGCCGGGCGCCCGCTTCGGCGGCAACGCCATCCGTGAGGCGTCCCGGCTGCTGCGTCCCTACAACCCCGCGCAGGACGCGTCCCCCTTCGCGCTGGCGCAGGTGGCGGACGGCGGTGACATCGCCGTCAACCCCTTCGACATCAACGAGGCGGTCGAGACCGTCGAGGCCGCGGCCGACGACCTCCTCGGCACCGGCGCCCGCCTGATGACCCTGGGCGGCGACCACACCATCGCCCTGCCCCTGCTGCGCTCGGTCGCCAGGAAGCACGGCCCGGTCGCGCTCCTCCACTTCGACGCCCACCTCGACACCTGGGACACCTACTTCGGCGCCGCTTACACGCACGGCACCCCGTTCCGGCGGGCGGTGGAGGAGGGGATCCTGGACACCTCGGCGCTCTCGCACGTCGGCACCCGCGGCCCGCTGTACGGCAAGCAGGACCTGACCGACGACGAGAAGATGGGCTTCGGCATCGTCACCTCGGCGGACATCTACCGCCGGGGCGCCGACGAGGTGGCCGACCAGCTGCGTCAGCGCATCGGCGACCGGCCCCTGTACATCTCGATCGACATCGACTGTCTGGACCCCGCGCACGCCCCGGGCACCGGCACACCCGAGGCCGGTGGTATGACGTCCAGGGAGCTGCTGGAGATCCTGCGCGGTCTGACCGCGTGCAACCTCGTCTCGGCGGACGTCGTCGAGGTGGCCCCCGCGTACGACCACGCCGAGATCACCTCGGTGGCGGCCTCGCACACGGCGTACGAACTGACCACGATCATGACCCGACAGATTGCCGAGGCGCGTTCGAAGTGACCCACGACCACGACCTGGTGCTCCGCCCGACCGAGGCGCAGACGGCAGCCGCCCTCGATCCGCCCGCCGGCCGCAACGGCGGGGACCTGGTCGTGGAGACCCTGGCTGGGCTCGGCGCGACCACCGTCTTCGGGCTGCCCGGCCAGCACGCGCTCGGCATGTTCGACGCACTGCGCCGCTCCTCCTCCCTGCGCTATGTCGGCCTGCGGGTGGAGAACAACGCGGGCTTCGCGGCGGACGCCTACGGCAGGATCACCGGCGAGGCGGCCCCGCTGCTCCTCTCCACCGGCCCCGGCGCGCTGACCTCGCTGGCCGCGCTGCACGAGGCGGCCGCCGCCTCCGCGCCGGTCCTGGCGATCAGCAGCCAGATCCCCACCGCGGGCCTGGGCGGCGGCCGCCACGGCTTTCTGCACGAACTCCCGGACCAGGCGGCCTCCTTCCGGGGCGTGGTGAAGTCGGTCCACACCGTCCGCACCCAGTCGCAGATCCCGTCCGCGATCGCGGCGGCCTGGAAGTCGGCGCTGACCGCGCCGCACGGCCCGGTGTGGGTGGAGATCCCGCAGGACGTCCTCCTCGCCGAGACCGCGCTGCCCGTGGTGACGGCGGTGGACGCGACCCCGGACGAACTCCCGCCGCGCCCCGAACTGACGGCGGTGGCGGCCCACCTGCTCTCGCACGCCGCCCGCCCGGCGATCATCGCGGGTGGCGGGGTGGTACGGGCCGACGCCTCCGGCAAGCTGCGGCAGCTGGCCGAGACGCTGAACGCGCCAGTGGTGACCACCTTCGGCGGCAAGGGCGCGTTCCCCTGGCACCACCCCCTGTCCCTCCAGTCCTGGCTGGAGGACCGCCACACCACGGACTTCCTGGAGGACGCCGACGTCCTGCTGGTGGTCGGCTCGGGCCTGGGCGAACTCTCCTCCAACTACCACACGTTCAAGCCGCGCGGCCGGGTCGTCCAGATCGAGGCGGACCTCGGCAAGCTGGAGTCCAACCACCCGGCCCTCGGCATCCACGCGGACGCGCGGCCGGCGTTGCAGGCGCTCCTGGAGACGGTGACCCCGCGCGAGGACCCGTCGGCCCCGGACCGGGTACGAGACCTGCTCTCGCGTGTCTCGGAACGCATCGCCGCCCAGGAGCTCACCCTGGAACAGGACGTGCTGGCGGCGGTCCGCCGGGCCCTTCCCGCCGGCTCCCCGTCCTTCTGGGACATGACGATCCTGGCGTACTGGGCGTGGTCCGCGTTCGACGCCCAGGCACCGAACCTCATGCACTCCGCCCAGGGCGCCGGCGGCCTCGGCTACGGCTTCCCGGCGGCCCTCGGCGCGGCCGCCGCCGACCCCACCCGCCCGGTACTGGCGGTCTCCGGCGACGGCGGCGCCCTCTACTCCATCGCCGAACTGGCGACGGCACGCCAGCACGGCCTCCCGGTCACCTGGCTGATCGTCGACGACGGCGGCTACGGCATCCTGCGCGAGTACATGACCGGCGCGTTCGGCGAGGCCACGGCGACGGAACTGTCCCGGCCCGACTACGTGGCGCTCGCCGAGTCCTTCGGGGTCCCGGCGGTACGGACCTCCCCGGAGACCCTGGAGACCGACCTGACGAAGGCCCTCACCGCGCCGGGCCCCTCGGTGGTCGTACTCCCGGCGCTGCTGCGGATGTTCACGCCGACGCACCTGGGGGACTGAGCGCCCCGAAGGGGACGACCGGCCGCCTGTCGTGGCACTTCCGGCGGAGCGCTCAGCAGCCCCCCGCCCCCACCCCGTCGATCCGCCCGCCGAAGTCGCCGCCGTACTGGGAGCGCCAGTCGGCGTTGTAGACGTCGCGCTTCTCCACCGGGGACCAGTTGACGAAGCAGGCGCGGGTGGAGGCGACGAAGGAGCCGACGTTGTCGTGGAGGTTCGGCGGCATGTCGCGATAGCCGCTGCGGGACGTCCACTCCCAGTAGTCGCCGTGGAAGCCCTCGCCGCTCCAGAAGCAGACCGAGCCGTCGGGACAGGAGGGGGCGGCGGCCGCGTGTGCCGAGGCGCTCTGGGCGGGCACGACGAGTGCGGTCAGGGCGAGGGCGGCGGCGAGGGACCAGGCGCGAAGCTTCACGAAACTCTCCGGAGAAGGGAGTTGGGGGCGCCCCGGCGGAACTGCCGGGGCGCCCCCATGCTCCTGGGCGGTCACTCGGACACGCCCGAGTCCAAGATCGACTTCACCTGTGTGAGGGAAGTAGTAGGACTGGGCCCCCGGGGCGCCTACCAGATCGCGTCGACCCACTCCGGGTGGTCTATGAACGGGTTCCGGTTGTGCTGGTAGGTGCTGTAGATGACGTCGTTGCGGTTCTCCTCGAAGGAGTCCGGCGGGTCCTCGTCGTTCCACTGCTTGAGGACCGAGAGCTTGCCGATGTACGGGTTGGAGCCGTTGCCGACCTTGTCGTCGGGCTCCAGGTTCGCGAACCCGTCGTCGCCCTCGTAGCGGACGGCCATGTAGAGGATCATGCGGGCCACATCGCCCTTGACGGCGTCGCGGGGCTCGAAGGAGTCCGAGTCGACCTTGCTGCCGCCGCTGTCGGTGAAGGTGGAGCCGCCCTCGTCGAAGTCGAGGTTGCCGCGCTTGCCGTTGACCGCCACGTCCTCGGGGCGGATGTGGTGCAGGTCCGTGCCCGGGCCGGTGGACGTGGTGAGGTCGCCGTGCGAGATCGCCCACACGTGCTCACGGTTCCAGTCGCCGCTGTCACCGCCGTTGAGGGACTTGCTGCGCGAGATGCCCGAGTACAGCAGGATCACGTTGTTGCTGTTGTTCGGGTCCTGGTCGGTCTTCTTCAGGGCGTCCCACAGCGCCGAGTACGACAGCTTGGTGACGTTCGCGCTGATGATCGTGTGCAGGGACGACTTGAGGCTCGTACCCGTCTTGCCGATCGCGTTCTTGTAGTACGTCGAGTCGTACGCGGTCGTGGTGGCGGCGGCCGGGGTCGCCGTCAGCGCGGGGGCGGTGAGGCCCACCAGGACGGCGGCGGTCGCGAGGGCCACCGACTTCCAGCGCCGGATGTGTGTCGCCAGCATAAAGAGTTTCCCATCTACGCGGGTTGACGAGGCGGCAAGAAGGAGGGTGACATGAACATGAGGACGTGAAGGTGAACGGGACGTAAAAAGAGGCCCCCGACCGTGTGGTCGGGGGCCTCGGTGCTGCCGGTGCGTCAGCTGACGTCCGACGGGTCCAGCCGGTAGAGCGAAGCGGTGCTCGACGAGGACGAGGAGGACGACGAGGAGGTCGTGCTCTTGCTGTACGCGCTCTCCTTCACCGCCGTGCCATGCGCCTTCACCCAGTTCGCCACCGCGGTGCTGGCGCTGTTGCCGCCGCCCATACCGCCCATGCCGCCGCTGCTGATCTGGATGTAGTGCAACTCGCCCTTCTTCACGATCTCCTTGAGCTTGGCGACCGTCATCCCGTTGTCGGAGCCGGTGAAGCCCCACATGGAGATGACCGACTCCTGGGCGCTCAGCTCGATCTGCGCGGAGGTCTGCGAGTTGGACACCGCGAGCAGCCACTTGGCGCCGTCCTGGTGCTTCTTCAGGTACGCGATGAGCTCGCTGGACGCGCCGCCGCCCATGCCGCCACCGCCGCCGAAGCCGCCGCGCGTGCCGCCGGTGCCGGTGTCGCCGCCGGGCATCTCGCCGGTACCGCCGGGCAGTTCGCCGGTGCCGGTACCGCCGGGCAGTTCGCCGGTGCCGCCGGGAGCCTGGCCGTTCGTGCCACCGCTCGGCGCCTCGCCGTTCGCACCGCCCGGGAAGCCGCCGGCCTGGCTGTTCTGGCCGCCCTGCTGGGTGCCGCCCGGACCGCCCTCACCGCCGCCGGGGAAGCCGCCCCGGTTGCTGCCCCCGCCGGGACCGCCGCCGAAGCCGCCGCCCGTCGAGGGGCCCGCCGTCGGGTTGGAGCCGCCCATGCCGCCGCCGGTCGAGGAACCGAACGCCGGCGAGGCGGCGTACGCCGTCGGGCCCGCGAGGGCCGCCACGACCGCCGCGGCGACGGACGCGGTGAGCAGCCGCGCCCTGTTGCCGGACCGGAAGACGAGCAGGCCCGCGATCGCGAGGACCATGACCACGGCGATGACCGGCCACAGCCAGGTGTTCCAGCCGGACGCCCGGCGCAGCAGCACGATCGCCCAGATGCCGGTGACGCCGAAGGCGACCGGCAGGACCCATGCCCAGCGCTTGTCGGCGCGGAAGGCCTCAAGCAGCATCACGCCACCGCCGCCGCACAGTGCCGCGATGCCCGGGGCGAGCGCGGTCGTGTAGTACGGGTGCATGGTGCCCTGCGCGGTCGCGAAGATCACGTAGTGCAGGAGGGTCCAGCCGCCCCACAGGACCAGGCCCATCCGCCTGAGGTCGGTGCGCGGTGCGCGCCCGCGCAGCACCAGGCCGCCGATCAGGGCGATCGCCGCGAACGGGATCAGCCAGGAGATCTGGCCGCCGAGGATGTCGTTGAACATCCGGCCCAGGCCCGCGGTGCCGGAGAAGCTGCCCCCGCCGCCGCCCCCACCGCCGTTGCCGGTGCCGCCGAAGATCCGGCCGAGGCCGTCGTAGCCCATGATCAGGTTCCAGGCGGTGCCGTCCGTGGAGCCGCCGATGTACGGGCGGTCGGAGGCCGGGACCAGGGCCACGGCCAGCGCCCACCAGAAGCTGAAGACGGCCAGGACCGCCGCGGCCAGCAGCAGGTTGACGATGCGCTTCACCCACGGCGCCTTCGACGCGTACAGGTAGAGCGCGAAGACGGCCGGGAGGGCGATCCAGCCCGCCAGCAGCTTGGTGTTGAAGGCCAGGCCGAAGCAGGCCGCCGAGCCGAGCAGCGGCAGCAGCTTCTCGTCACGGGTGGCCCGCAGCGCGAGCGCCGCGCCCGCCACCATCAGGAACACCAGGATGGTGTCGGGGTTGTTGTCGCGGTTGATGGCGACGGTGATCGGGGTCAGCGCCAGCACCAGCGCGGCGACGGTCGCCGCGCCGTGGCCCCACACCCGCTTCACGGACGAGTGCAGGATCCAGATCGCGCCGAGTGCCGCGGCGATCTGCGGCGCCATCATCTGCCAGGTGCCGAAGCCGAAGATCCGGCACGACAGGCTCATGACCATGGTCGCGAACGGCGGTTTGTCGACGGTCATGAAGTTGCCCGGGTCCAGCGAGCCGAAGAACCAGGCCTTCCAGCTCTTCGTGCCGGCCCAGATGGCGCCGCTGTAGAAGGTGTTCATGTTGGAACCGGAGAGGTTCCAGGAGTAGAGCACCGCCGCCAGGATCAGGATCGCGATCAGCGCGGGGAGAGACCAGCGTGGTGCCTTGTCCGGCTGGGGAGTCGCGGTGGGCGCCGCGGGGGCCGCCGCCGTGGGCGGACCCCAGTCGGGGGACACGGGCGTGTGGGGGACGGGATCGGTGGCAGATGTCACCACCCCAACATGCAGACCGGTGATGGGCGAGGACTGTGCTGATCCTGGGTGCAGCCTGTGGGTGGATGAGATGTCGGTAAGAGGGCGGCCGGCGCGGGCGACGACCGGTGCCCGGTCACGAACGGCCGCTCCTGGGCGCCGCGATCACTCGTTCGGCCACGCGACACCGGTCGCACCGGGTATGTTCCCCGAGGCCAGGGCTGCCGACGGGGGAATTACGGCAGCCAGGGCGACTACGCTGAGGCAGGAGAGGAGGACAGCGTGCTGCTGAGGTTCCGTGTCGCGAACGTGCGGTCCCTGCGCGACGAGCAGGAGCTGTCCTTCGTGTCGGCCGAGGGCTCCGTGTCGGCCGAGGGCTCCGTGACGCCCAGGGACGAGGAGCCGTTTCCCGCCCGTCCCGTGCGGCTGGCAGGCGGTCGGTCGCGGTCTTCCCGTTGATCGGAATCTTCGGCGCCAACGCCTCCGGCAAGTCGAACTGATGAAGTCGTACCTGGCGGGAGCCTTCGGCGCGGTTCCGTCCCTTCACGAGGGCCAGATCGCCCCCCCCCGTGCCACCTGCCTCGCGGCAGCTGTCAGACACGGACCCGAAGCCGGTAGAACCGCGTCGTCTGTACGGCGTTCTGGTTGTCGTCGCTGACCAGGAGGACCTTGTACGCGCCCTTCGCGTGGCCGGTGACGACCATGCCCTCGATGTTGTCGAGGAGCGGGTTGGGCTGCGGCTGCTTGGCCGTGGCGCCCAGCGACGGGCAGCTCGCGATGTCCGTGAGCAGCGTCTTCCTGATCAGACGTACGCCGGCCTGCCCGGTGAGGTTCTCGACGCCGCTGGTGTCCGTGGCGTGCCGCGGGTCGGCCAGGAAGAGGCGGACGGTGTTGCCGACGCCGGCGGTGAAGCCGCGCTCCAGGACGAGCAGACGGCCGTCGGGCAGCGCCTGCACCTCGGGGACGCCGAGGATCGGGTCGTCGGTGCGGTAGGCGTACTGGGCCGACAGCCTGAAGTGGTCGCCCTTGGTGCGCTGCCAGGTCTGGAAGCGGACGATCCCGGCGGTGTCGCCGGAGATGGCGTACTCCATCGACGCCAGCAGGGTGCGGCCGCCGTTCAGGAGGGTGAGGCCCTCGAAGGTCTGGTTGGAGGTGGCCCGCCCGGCCGGGGAGACGAGCAGCGACGACGGCACGGGGAGGCGGTCCAGTATCTTGCCGTCCACCGAGTAGCGGCGGATGGACGGCTCGGTCTCGGAGGTGATCAGGCGGGTGCCGTCCCGGTCCACGACCAGGCCCTCGGAGTCGAGCGCGGCGCCGTTCTCGTCGGCGAGCCCGACGACCTTCTTCGGCGCGAGGGTCCTCGCGTCCAGGTCGAAGAGGTAGGACCGGTCGGCGAGGGCGGCCAGGGAGCCGTCCTTGTCCACGGCGAGCGCGGAGAGGTTGCCGACGAAATAGCCGCCGAAGGTCGTCTTGTCGAGGGCGTCGGAGAAGCTGTCGAGGGAGACCGAGGACGAACACGCGTGAGCGGAGGCGGTGTTGGTCGCGGCGGTGCCGGTCGCGACGGCGTTGGCGGACCCGGCGGCGGACAGACAGGTGGCCGCCGCCAGGCCGGCGGTGACGGTGGCGAGTACGGTTCGCAGGCGCATGCCGATCACCGTAGGGGGGGTCGGTGACGGGGTGGAGACCGCCCCATGAAGGAAAGGGTCGGTTTCCGGCCACCGGGGCCGTACTTCGGTGAGTGGACCGCCGCCGCCTCAGGAGGCCGCGAGGTCCTTGTGGACGACCTTCGCGACGGCCTGGATGGTGTTGATGCCGTAGCTCATGGTGCTGTTGTCCTGGGTCAGCACGGACATCTGGTAGTCGTGGCCGCCACCGGTGAACGTGCCGAGGCTGTGCACCCGCCAGCCGTGCGTGGCGCGCTGCAGCCAGCCGTTCTTGACGTGCACGGAGACGCCGGACGGGGCGCCGTACGGGGTCCCCCACCGCTGGGAGGAGATGACCTGCCCCATCAGCTTCAGGATGTACGCCCGCGAATTGTCGCTGAGGACACTGTTCTTGGCGGTGACGAGCGCGAGCAGCCGCTGCTCGTCGTGCACGTCGATCTGGGTCAGCCCCCAGTAGCCGTTCGCGCCCGGGGTGGTCTGCGTCATCCCGGCAGCGGTCAGGAAACCCTTGATCTTCGTCAGGCCGAGCTGCTTCCACAGCTTGCTGGTCGCGTCGTTGTCCGACTGCGTGATCATGGCCTTGGCGAGCGACTGCTCGGTGGTCGTCAGGTAGCGGTTGTGCTTCTTCGCGTCCCACAGCAGCGTGGCGAGAACGGTCACCTTGACCGTGCTGGCCGAGTCGTAGTGCGTGGTGGAGCGCAGGGTGCAAGTGGTCTTCGTCGAACGGTCGTACAGGCCGACGGCGATGGTCCCCTTGCGGTTCGCGAGGGCCGCGGTGATGTCCTTCTTCAGCTTCGTGGCGAGAGCCGCCTTGCTGGACGTGCAGCTGACGGCGGGCGTGGCGGCCGAGGCGGGCGCGGCGCCCGCCACGCCGGCTATGAGAAAGCCGGTGCCGAGCGCGGTGGCGACCAGCCCTCTCCTTCGTCTGTGAGTCATACCCGTGTTGACACACGGGTTCGCGCGAATGGTTGTACGAACGCTCGGGGCTTTGCGGAAACATGCCCGAGGACGCTCTACAGATCCAGGACGACCTCGCCGGCCGGTGTGGCGCAGCAGACCAGGACCGTGCCGGGCTCGGGGAGTTCGAGGGGTGGGGTGGTGTAGGCGACGTCGCCTGTCACCAGCGGGGTGACGCAGGTGTGGCAGACGCCGGTGCGGCAGGACCAGCGGGTGGGGACGGAGCAGGCTTCGGCGAGTTCGAGGAGCGAGGCGCGGGCGGGTGACCACGGGGTGGCGAGGCCGCTGCGGGCGAAGGTGACGAGGGGGCCGGTGCCCTGGGGGCCGGGTGGCTGATGCGGGCGTACCGGAGCGGTGGGGGTGACGCCGGGGTTGACCGCGGCGAGCGCGCCGAACCGCTCCGTGCGGATCCGCTCGGGGCGCAGGCCGAGCGCACGCAGGTGGCCGGAGAGGTCGTCCATGAAGGCGGTCGGTCCGCAGAGGTAGGCGTCGGCGTCGGCGGGGACACCCAGGGCGGTCAGCGAGGCGGCGGTCGGTCGGCCGCGGGTGACGCGGTCGTCGCCGGACGGCGGTGTCTTCGAGGTGTAGTGGATGTGCTCGTGGGCGTGGGGAAGTCGCGCCAGGAGGGCGTGGGCCTCGGCCGCGAAGGCGTGGTGGGCGCGGTCGTGGGCGGTGTGGATCCACCAGACGGGGCGTGGGTCCCGTACGGCTGCCAGCCGGTGGAGCATGGCCAGCACGGGCGTGACACCGATGCCCGCCGAGAGGAGGACGACCGGACCGGTGCCCTCTTCGAGCACGAACGTGCCCCGCGGACCGGCGACGTCCACCAGGTCCCCGGCGCGCAGCCGGGTGTGGATGTAGCCGCTGACCGTCCCGTGGGGCTCGTGCTTGACGCTGATCCGGTAGGTGCCGTCCGCGGGTGCGGCGGACAGGGAGTAGCTGCGTACGGCGCGGGCGGTGCCGCCGACGGCGAGGCGGAGGGAGAGGTACTGGCCGGGGCGGCCCTCGGGCAGGGGGGTGCCGTCGGTGGGACCGAGGTGGACCGAGGAGACGTCGGGGGTCTCGGGGCCGACACGGGCTACACGCATCGGCCGGAAGCCCGGCGGCCCCGGCTCGGGACCGGGCTGCCCGGCGGCGGCGAGTTCGCGGAAGGACTGCTGCCAGCCGGGGCTGAGCGCGGGGATGCGCAGGGCGGTGCGCAGCTTCGCGGGGTCGCGGCCGGGCAGGTAGAGCAGCGCGTCGGTGTCGGCGACGCTGAGCTCTCCCGGGCCCCTGCTGAGGAGGGTGATGCCGTCACCGGCCTGGACCCGCCCTTCGGTGATCACCCGCAGGTAGAAGCCGGGACGGTGGTGGGCGACCAGGAGGGAGGCCATGGCGGGCTCGCCCAGGCGCATGCCGACCCGGTAGCAGGTGACCCGGGGCTGGGTCACCTCGAACTCGGCCTCCCCGATGCGGTACCGGTCGCCGATGCACACCTCGTCGTCCGGCAGTCCGTCGACGGTGAAGTTCTCCCCGAACATCCCGAAGGCCAGATCGTCGCGACCGAGCCGCTGCCGCCAGTACGCGTAGGACTGCAGCTGGTAGACGAGCACGGCCCGGATCTCGCCGCCGTGCCCGGCCAGGTCGCCCTGGCCGTCCCCCTCGACGTTCAGCCGCCGCACCATACGGCGGCCGGGCACGGGAGACTTCCACGCGCCGGTGCGGACGGTCCTGCCCTGCCAGGAGACGTCCACGGGCATTCCCACGTTGACGGACAGCAGCTTCGCCATGCGGACCTCCTGCGATGCCTGTCTCCGATGCTTCCGCACCGAACGCCCGGCGCAAGTCGGACGTCCCACCGGTCCTGCTCCCGCCCGCCGGTCGCCCGGCTCCCCGGCCCCGGAATTGTTGCGGAGGGATGAAATCCGCTTCCTTTCGTGTTGTGGTCGTGCACAGGAGCAGGGCGAACGAAGGGCATCCGCGTGGCAGCGCAACAGGGGGAGCGGCGGCAGGGCGGCTGGGCGCGCAGGCTGGCCGGGTATGCCTGGCGGCATCCGCGGGACGTCGTGCTCGCGCTCGGGTCCTCGCTGGCCGGCATGGCCGTCCTGGCCGTCGTGCCGCTGATCACCAAGGTGATCATCGACGACGTGATCGGTGATCACAGCCGGTCCATGGGGCCCTGGGCCGGTGCCCTGATCGGCGCCGCCGTCCTCGTCTACGCGGCCACCTTCGTCCGCCGCTACTACGGCGGCCGGCTCGCCCTCGACGTCCAGCACGACCTGCGGACCGAGATGTACGACACCCTCACCCGGCTCGACGGACGGCGCCAGGACGAGCTGTCCACGGGCCAGGTGGTGGGCAGGGCCACCAGCGACCTCCAGCTGATCCAGGGCCTTCTCTTCATGCTGCCGATGACCATCGGCAACGTCCTCCTCTTCCTGATCTCCCTCGCGATCATGGCCTGGCTGTCGCCGCCGCTCACCCTGGTCGCCCTCGCCGTCGCCCCGGCCCTGTACTGGATAGCCAGGCGCGGCCGCAGCAAGCTCCACCCCGCCACCTGGTACGCCCAGGCCCAGGCCGCCGCCGTCGCCGGCGTGGTCGACGGCGCGGTGAGCGGCGTACGCGTGGTCAAGGGGTTCGGGCAGGAGGACCAGGAGACCGGGAAGCTCCGGGAGGTCGGGCGCCGGCTCTTCGCGGGACGCCTGCGCACCATACGGCTGAACAGCAGGTTCACCCCGGCCCTCCAGGCGGTCCCGGCCCTCGGCCAGGTCGCCATGCTGGCGGTCGGCGGCTGGCTGGCCGTGCGCGGTCACATCACCCTGGGCACCTTCGTCGCCTTCTCCTCCTACCTCGCCCAGCTGGTCGGCCCGGTCCGGATGCTCGCCGTGGTCCTCACCGTCGGCCAGCAGGCCCGCGCCGGCACCGAACGCGTCCTGGAGCTGATCGACACCCGGCCCACCATGGCGGAGGGCACCAAGACCCTCCCAGCGGACGCGCCCGCGACCGTCGAGTTCGACGACGTGGCGTTCGGGTACGACCATGAGCGCCCGGTCCTCCAGGGGCTCAGCTTCGAGATACGGCCGGGCGAGACCCTCGCCGTCGTCGGCTCCTCCGGCTCCGGCAAGTCCACGGTCTCCCTGCTGCTGCCCCGCTTCTACGACGTCACCCACGGCGCCGTCCTGATCGGCGGCCACGACGTCCGCGAGCTGACCCACGACTCGCTGCGCGCCGCGATCGGCCTGGTCCCGGAGGACTCGTTCCTCTTCTCCGACACGGTCCGCAACAACATCGCGTACGGCCGTCCCGACGCGACCGAGGACGAGATCCTCGCCGCCGCCCGCGCCGCCCAGGCCGATCGTTTCGTCGCCGAGCTGCCCGACGGCTACGACACCAAGGTCGGCGAACAGGGCCTCACCCTCTCCGGCGGCCAGCGCCAGCGCATCGCCCTCGCCCGCGCGCTGCTCACCGACCCCCGCCTCCTCGTCCTCGACGACGCCACCTCCGCCGTCGACGCCCGGGTGGAACACGAGATCCACGAAGCCCTCACCCACGTGATGCGGGGCCGCACCACCCTCCTCATCGCCCACCGCCGCTCCACCCTGAACCTCGCCGACCGCATCGCCGTCCTGGACGGCGGCCGGCTCGCCGACATCGGCACCGACGAGGAACTCCAGCAGCGGTCCGCCCTGTACCGCAGGCTCCTCACCGACCCCGACGAGCTGGGCGGCGTCTCCCCGGGGCACACCCTCCCGGCCGTCGAGCGCGAGGACACGTCCGTACGGGACGAGCTGGACGCCGAGTTCGACGCCGAGCGCGGCGTGACCCCGAGGCTGTGGACCGGCGACCGTACGCCCCGCGACCTCGCCCTCGCCGGCACCCCGGCCACCCCCGAACTCCTCGCCCAGGTCGATGCGCTGCCCCCGGCGACCGACATCCCCGACATCGACGAGGCCGGTGCCGTACGCCCCGAGGACTCCTACGGTCTGCGCCGCCTGCTGCGCGGCTTCGGGCCGCCCCTCCTCGTCAGCCTCGGCCTGGTCGCCGTGGACGCCGGCATGGGACTGCTGCTCCCGGTCCTGATCCGGCACGGCATCGACCAGGGCGTCAGCAGGATGGCGCTCGGCGCGGTCTGGGCGGCCTCGCTGCTCGGCCTGTTCGCGGTGCTCGCCCAGTGGGCGGCCCAGATCGGCGAGACCAGGATGACGGGCCGTACCGGCGAACGCGTCCTCTACTCCCTGCGCCTGAAGATCTTCGCGCAGCTCCAGCGGCTCGGTCTCGACTACTACGAGCGGGAGCTGACCGGCCGGATCATGACGAGGATGACGACGGACGTGGACGCACTGTCCTCGTTCCTCCAGACGGGCCTGGTCACCGCCTTCGTCTCCGTCGTCACCTTCTTCGGCATCATGGCCGTCCTGCTGGTGATCGACGTGCAGCTCGCACTCGTCGTCTTCACCACCCTGCCCCCGCTGATCGTCGCGACCTTCTTCTTCCGCCGGGCGAGCGTGAAGGCCTACGAACTCGCCCGTGAGCGGGTGTCGGTGGTCAACGCCGACCTCCAGGAGTCGGTGTCGGGGCTGCGGATCGTGCAGGCCTTCCGGCGCGAGCGGGACAGCGGCCGGCGCTTCACCGAGCGCAGCGAGAGCTACCGCAAGGCCCGCATCCGGGGCCAGTGGCTGATATCGGTGTACTTCCCGTTCGTCCAGCTGCTGTCGTCGGTGGCCGCGGCGAGCGTGCTGATGGCCGGCGCCCACCGGGTCGAGGCGGCGACCCTCACCACCGGCGCCCTGGTCGCGTACCTGCTCTACATCGACCTGTTCTTCGCCCCTGTCCAGCAGCTCTCCCAGGTCTTCGACGGCTACCAGCAGGCGACCGTCTCCCTCGGCCGCATCCAGGAACTCCTGCGCGAGCCGACGTCCACGCAGGCGGCGGAGAGGCCGCGCGAAGTCGGTTCCCTGCACGGCGACATCGCCTTCGAGAACGTGCACTTCGCGTACGGTGCCGCCGACGAGGGCGACGCAGCCCTGGGCGGCATCGACCTGACCGTCCCCGCCGGGCAGACCGTCGCCTTCGTCGGCGAGACCGGCGCCGGCAAGTCGACCCTCGTCAAGCTCGTCGCACGCTTCTACGACCCCACCGCGGGCCGGGTCACGGTCGACGGCACGGATCTGCGCGACCTCGACCTCACCTCGTACCGGCACCGGCTCGGGGTCGTCCCGCAGGAGGCGTACCTCTTCCCGGGGACCGTACGGGACGCCATCGCCTACGGCCGCCCGGACGCGACCGACGCCGAGGTGGAGGCGGCGGCCCGCGCGGTCGGCGCCCACGAGATGATCGCCACCCTCGACGGCGGCTACCTCCACGAGGTGGCCGAGCGCGGCCGCAACCTTTCCGCCGGCCAGCGCCAGCTGATCGCCCTCGCCCGCGCGGAACTCGTCGACCCCGACGTGCTGCTCCTCGACGAGGCCACGGCGGCCCTGGACCTGGCGACCGAGGCCCAGGTCAACATGGCCACCGACCGCCTGACGGGCCGTCGTACGACGCTCGTGGTGGCCCACCGGCTGACCACCGCGGCCCGCGCCGACCGGGTGGTGGTCATGGACCACGGCCGGGTCGCCGAGGACGGTACCCACGACGAACTGCTCGCCCTCGACGGCCGGTACGCCGAGCTGTGGCGCACCTTCATCGGCCAGCCCGAGGAACCGGAGGAACCGGTGGGCGCGACCCGCTGACCCGTCCCCCTGTGAACTCGCGTCCCTGACGTCCGTGCAACCATCCGACAACTGTCGGGCGTCCGTACATCAGTACGGTGATGGTTGTGCACAGCTGCGGTACGGGAGGGGACGACTGTGGACAGTGGTGCGATACGCCGGTGGCTCGCGCTCGGTGCGGCCGCGCTGGCCGCTTCCGGGGCGCTGGCCCTTGCGGCACCGGCCGAGGCCCAGGCCGTGACGGCGGCGAACTGCGCGGGCCGTGAGGTGCGGACCCTGCCCTTCGCCACCGGCACCGTGCACGTCTACCGGCAGGGCGGCTACGTCTGCGCGATCACCCTGCCCAAGAGGTCCGGCGGCAGGCGGACGATGTCCGTCAGCATCCAGGCCCGCGGCAACCGCCCGGTCGTCGACAAGGGCAAGTACAGCCACCGCGCGGGCCCGGTCACCGTGCACGCCGGACACCGCTGCGTGTGGGTGAGGGGCGCGGTGGGGCGGAGCTCGGTCAGCTCGGGATGGATCCTATGCTGAGGGGTTCCCGGAGGGAGTTCCTCACCGGGCACCCGCTGCCGTGGTGCAGCGGGCGGTGAGTCCGGGCGCCCGCCGGTCCCGGCCGGCTCCGGCGGGGCGCGGTCACACGCGGCGGGCGCAGCCCACCGGGTGTTCGCCGCCGAGCTGGACGTACAGGGTGGTGGACGCCGGGCAGGCGTCCCGGGAGGTCACCGCCCGCACCACCCGGTACTGCGGCTTCCGCTTCCCCGAGCCGTCGCAGGCCGTCTCCCGGACCTGGCCGTGGCCCGAGCCGTAGACGCAGTCGCCGACGATCGTGCGCGGCCCACCTCCCCCGCCGGGGTCGCCGGGATGCGGCGGCTGCAGGTTGCGCATGCAGGCGTAGCCCTGCGGGATCGTTCCGTCGCCGTCCTCGTCGCCGCCCGTGCGCTGGGCGCTGATGTGCAGCACGAAGTCGGTGGTGGCCGGGCACGCCGGCCCGTCGGCGATGGTGCCGTCGTACCGGGCGACCACCCGGGCCGCCGCCCGCTCACCGGCGCACGGCACCTCGGTGAAGCCGGCGGTCCCGAACGAGCTGCACTCGCCGACCGCGAGGAACCGCGCGCCGTACCCGGACAGGGCCGGGCTCGCCGTCGACCGCGCGCTGCCCGCCGGCGCCCCGGACGAGGACGTCCCGCGGCAGCCGGCCGGCAGCAGCACGACGGCCAGCGTGACCAGAACCCCGGCAAAACGTCTGCTCCGCATACCAACCCCCCTGCCAGCGTGGCCCGCGATCACGGTCCACGTCAGGTGCATGGGAGGCTTTCCGCCTGTTGGGGGTATTACGCCCGGTTCTGTGGCGTACGTCTAATACGTCAGCCCGTGACCGATCGGATACAGCACCTGGGTCGGATCGTCCGCGCGCTGCACCGGCACCGGGAGCCGGCCGCGCGGTGCCACCCGGCCCGCGATCACCCGCGCCGCGGCCCGCAGTTCGACGTCGGTCCACGAGTAGCTCGCCAAGCAGGCCCGCACGGAGGGGAGTCGGGCGACATCGTAGGGATTGCGCACCGCCACCGCCACCACCGGCCGGCCGGTGGCGACCAGCCGCTCCACCAACTGCTGCTGTCCGTCGCCCGCCGTGACGTTGTACGTCCCGACGACCACCGCGTCCGCCGTCCGCGCCGCCGCGACCGCCTTCTCGACGGTCGCCGCGGACGGGGCCGTTCCCGTCGGCAACGCGGTCGCCGTGAAGCCCAGTTCGGTGAGGGCGGCGGCGAGCACGCCGGTCGGCGGACCCGTCGTACCGGACGGCGAGTCCGGGTCGGCGCCGACGACCAGCACCGTGCCGTGCGTACGGCGGGAGAGGGGGAGCAGCCCGCCCTCGTTGACCAGCAGGGTGGTGGTGCGCTCGGCGATCCGGTCGGCGGTGGCGAGGTGCTTGGCCGTGCCGACCACCCGGCCGACGTCCTTGGTGCTGACGTACGGCCGGTCGAGCAGCCCCAGCCGGGACTTCAGCCGCAGGATCCGCAGGATCGACTCGTCCAGCCGGGACTCGGTGAGCTCGCCGTCCTGTACGGCCTTCAGGACGGCGTTCCACGCGATGTCCAGGGTGGGCGGGTTGAGGAGCTGGTCGGCACCGGCCTTCAGGGCGAGCACGGGGACGCGGTCGTCGCCGTACTTCGTGCGGACCCCCTCCATGCCCAGGGAGTCGGTCACCACGACCCCGTCGTAGCCGAGTTCGTCGCGCAGGATGCCGGTGAGGACGGGGTGGGAGAGGGTGGCCGGGTCGCCGGAGGAGTCCAGGGCCGGGAACTGGATGTGCGCGGTCATGATCGAGTCGATGCCGGCCGCGATCGCCGCCCGGAACGGGACCGCGTCCAGCTTCTCCCACAGCTCCCGGCTGTGCGTGATCACCGGGAAGCCGGTGTGGCTGTCGACGGCGGTGTCGCCGTGCCCGGGGAAGTGCTTGGCGGTGGCCGCGACCCCCGCTTCCTGGTAGCCCCGCACCTCGGCGGCGACCAGCTCCCCGACCGCGTCCGGACCGGCCCCGAAGGACCGTGTGCCGATGATCGGGTTGGCCGGGTTCACGTTCACGTCGGCGTCGGGGGAGTAGTCCTGCCGGACACCCATCGCCCGCAGCTCCGCGCCCGAGATGCGGCCGAGGGTGCGGGCGTCGGCCCGGGAGCCGCCCGCGCCGATGGCCATGGCGCCCGGGAAGAGGGTGGCGGGCCTGCCGATCCGGCAGACCGCGCCGTGCTCCTGGTCGGTGGCGATGAGCACGGGCAGGCCGCGCGGCTGTGCCAGCGAGGCCCGCTGGATGCCGTTCGACAGCTCGGCGATCTGCCGGGGGTCCCGGGTGTTGTGCGTCCAGGTGAAGTAGATGATCCCGCCGACGCGGTACTTGCCGATCAGCTCGGCTGCGGTGCGGACACCGATCTCCTTGAGGTTGGCGTCGATGTCGGCCTGGTCGGGGTCGGTGGCCGAGTCCCCGTACACCCGCATCACGAACAGCTGCCCGACCTTCTCCGCGAGCGTCATCCGCTCGATCAGCGCGCGGAGCCTGTCGTCATGGGCGTTCTGGTCGTCGGAGTTCTTGTGGTCGGAGTTCTTGTCGTCGGTGCCGACGGCGTTCGCGCCGGTGCCGACGGCCAGTCCCGCGGTGACACCCGCGGTGGCGGCGAGGACGGTGCGTCTGGAGGGCACGTGCGCTCCTTCCGGTGGAGAGACCGGCTGAAGGAAACTTCCGTCTGGTCATCCGTATTCGGGAAGTTTCTTTCCGTCAAGGGAATGCACGTTAACGGGAAAGGGGCCGCCATCGGCGCATTGGAGGGGGCACGTCGATGGCGGCGGGCCGGCGGCCGTGGTGCGGCGGAGAGGGCAGGTCAGCGATCGCAGCCAGCAGCGAGGGCCGACACCACACCACGGAGACTCTTCCGACAGCCTGCGCGTTGGACGGGCGGGGGAGGCAACGGGTTCCCGGCGGACGGCGGCCTTCAGGGGCGCGGGGCTGTATCGATATGCGGCTCCGCCGCGTGCGCGCGACAAGCCCCCACCGGCCGTCACGCATCGAACAACCTGTTCCACCCCATGGACAACCCTCCCCCCGCCCTTCAGAAACCGGAGATCATCGGCCCATGCCCGCTGTCGACATCCCCGGTTCCAAGTCCGTCACCGCCCGCGCCCTCTTCCTCGCGGCCGCCGCCGACGGAGTCACCACCCTCGTCCGCCCGCTCCGCTCCGACGACACCGAGGGCTTCGCCGAAGGCCTGGCCCGGCTCGGCTACCGGGTCGGCCGCACCCCCGACACCTGGCAGGTGGACGGCCGCCCGCAGGGCCCCGCGCTGCCCGAGGCCGAGGTCTACTGCCGGGACGGCGCCACCACCGCCCGCTTCCTGCCCACCCTCGCCGCGGCCGGCCACGGCAGCTACCGCTTCGACGCCTCCGAGCAGATGCGCCGCCGCCCTCTCGCCCCGCTCACCCGCGCCCTGCGCGACCTCGGTGTCGACCTGCGCCACGAGGCGGCGGAGGGGCACCACCCGCTGCGCATCGAGGCCGCCGGGGTCGAGGGCGGCGAGGTGACGCTCGACGCCGGACAGTCCTCGCAGTACCTCACCGCCCTGCTGCTGCTCGGCCCGCTCACCCGCAAGGGCCTGCGGATCCGGGTGACGGACCTGGTGTCCGCACCGTACGTGGAGATCACGATCGCGATGATGCGGTCGTTCGGCGTGGAGGTGGCGCGGGAGGGGGACACCTTCGTCGTACCGCCGGGCGGCTACCGGGCCACCACCTACGCGATCGAACCCGACGCCTCCACCGCGAGCTACTTCTTCGCCGCGGCGGCCGTGACGGGCCATGAGATCACCGTCCCCGGACTCGGACAGGGCGCGCTCCAGGGCGACCTCGGCTTCGTCGACGTCCTGCGCAGGATGGGCGCCGAGGTGGCGATCGGCGCGGACCGCACCACCGTCCGGGGCACCGGCGAACTCCGCGGCCTCACCGTCAACATGCGGGACATCTCCGACACCATGCCCACCCTCGCGGCCATCGCCCCGTTCGCCGACGGCCCCGTCCGCATCGAGGACGTGGCGAACACCCGGGTGAAGGAGTGCGACCGGCTCGACGCCTGCGCGGAGAACCTGCGCCGGCTGGGGATCGAGGTCGCCACGGGGGACGACTGGATCGAGATCCGGCCCGGCACCCCCGCCCCGGCCGAGATCAAGACCTACGGCGACCACCGCGTGGTCATGTCCTTCGCGGTGACCGGGCTGCGCACCCCGGGGATCGCCTTCGACGACCCGGAGTGCGTGAAGAAGACCTTCCCGGGCTTCCACGAGGCGTTCCGGGAGCTGGCCGCGGGGTGGGGAATCTCGTTCGACGGCGCGTGATCGGGTCGGCGAGACATCCGGGCGTGACCCCTACCTTGCGAGGACCTGTGCCGGCGGGCGAGTCGGTGTGCCTGGAACCGCTGGAGCACCGTGCCGCGAGCGGCTGCAGGAGCGGGTGGCCGGGTTCACCGCCGTACGGTGAACCCGGCCAGCGTGGTCACGCCGACTCGGTGAGCAGCCGGACCAGGTGTTCCCGGCCCGCCTGCAGCAGACCGGGCAGCGGGGCCGCCGCCTCGTACCAGCGCTTCTCGTACTCCCAGCACAGCCAGCCGTCCCAGCCGTGCCGGGAGAGGACCTCCACGCAGTCGGAGAGGGGGAGGACGCCGTCGCCGAGCGGGAGGGGAGTGGTGTCGTCGGCCGAGGCGATGTCCTTGACCTGGACGTAGCCGAGGTGCGGGGCGAGTGCCGCGTAGGTCTCGGCGGGCTGTTCGCCGCCCAGCCAGGTGTGCATCACGTCCCAGAGCGAGCCGACCATGCGGTGGCCGACCGGGCCGAGGACCCGGATCGCGGCGGCGCCGGTGCGGTGCGAGTCGTGCGTCTCAAGGAGGACCCGGACACCGAGCGCGGCGGCGTCCTCGGCGACCGTGCCCAGCCGCCGGGCGGCGATCGCGTCGGACTCGGCGGGCGGCAGCGACGGGTCGGCGCCGGGGAAGACGCGGACGTAGGAGGCGCCCAGGTCGTGGGCGAGCTGGAGGAGTTGGCGCGTCTCGTCGAGGACCGGGGCGTCCGCGCCGGGTGCCGCGACCCGCGCGTAGCCGGCGACGCCCAGGACCTCCACTCCGGTCGCCTTGAACTCGGCGGCCACGTCGGATCGCGCGGCCGGGCCGAGGCCGGGATGCACGGGCTCTTCCGGATGGGCGCGCAGTTCGACGCCGTGGTAGCCGTGCGCCGTGGCGAGCGCCAGCACCTCCGGCACCGGCAGACCGGGCACCCCGAGGGTGGAGAAGGCGAACTTCATGCCCTCCAACCTACTTCTCACTCACCGGTCGCGTGCAGGTCCAGCCGCCAGTCCTGGCCGACCAGGTCCTTGCCGAAGGAGCGGTGCGGTTTCTCGGCGGTGAGGACGAAGCCGTGCCGCTGGTAGATGCGGCGGGCGGCGGACAGCACGTCGTTGGTCCACAGGACCAGGTCGCGGTAGCCGACCCCGCGTGCGAAGCCGGTCACGGCGGTGACCAGCCGGTCGCCGATACCGAGACCGCGGGCCTCCGGCTCGACGAGCAGCAGTCGCAGGCGTGCGGTGCCCGGGGCGTCGTCCCGTACGCACATCACGCAGCCCACCGGCCGCCCGGCCCACTCGGCGATCCAGGTCCGCTCCAGGTGCGGGTCGTGGTCCTCCGCGTAGTCGGCGACGATCCGGGCGACGAGACCCTCGTAGTCGGCGTTCCAGCCGTACTCGGCCGCGTACAGGGCGGCGTTGCGCTGCACGATCCAGCCCAGGTCACCGGGGTGCGGCTCGCGCAGCACGACCTCGGTGGAGCCGGCCGGGGGGTGCCCGTCGCCGAGGATCGTGCGGATGGTTCGCATCGCCTCGGCGAGGCGGGGCAGCTCGCCCGGGTCGACGGCGCCCAGCAGCGAGCCGACCGATTCGCGGGCCCGCTCGTCCAGCAGGTCGGCGGCGGCCCGGCCGCCCGGGGTCAGGGACACGCGCCGCCGCCGCGGATCCTTCTCGGAGGGCGCGCGCTCGATCAGCCCGGCCTCCTCGAACTTGTTGAGGATCCGGCTCAAGTACCCGGCGTCCAGGGCGAGATCGGACCGCAGGTCGGCCGCGTCGGTGTCGGCGGAGTGCGCCAGTTCGTACAGGACGCGGGCCTCGGTGAGGGTGTACGGGGCGTAGAGGTGGCGGCCGTAGTCGAGGGCGCCGATGAGGTTGGTGTAGAAGCGGTTGAAGGCACGGACGTCCTGGACGGTCATGGCTGGACCCCGATGGTTGACTGAGTCAGAGATGCCGTGCCCCGAGGCTATCCCGCCACCCCGTCCGGCCGGAAGGTGCCGGCCCGAACGGCGGCCCCGCGGGCTTTACTTGTTCTTTTTGTCTGGCCCTGGTCCTGCTTTTGACTTCGTCGCGCCTGCGCCGTAGGTTTATACACGAACGTCACTTATGTCCGTTTCAACCAGGACGTGACGTGGTCCGCCGGAGAGCCCGGACGGTGCGGAGAGGACATGACATCGCGGGCGGCGGACGTGCTCGGAGCTGCGCGCAGGCTCTGGAGCGCACGCAGGGCGGCCGGCCCCCTCACGCGGCGGCCGCCGTACACACCCACACCCTCGGAGAGGGGCGAGACATGCGCGCGCACACCACACGTATGAAGAGGGTCGCCATCGCTGCGATCTCGGCACCCATCCTGGCGCTGGCCGCGGGAGCCGGAGTCGCCAGCGCGGCCACCAGCTCTGCGCCGGACCACGTCGCCACCTACCAGGATGACGGTGGCGGCCACGGCGGCGGCGGCGGCGGCCACGGCGGTGGCGGCGGCTACGGCGGTGGCGGCCATGGCGGCGGCTACGGCGGAGGCGGCCATGGCGGCGGCTACGGCGGCGGCGACCGCGGTGGCTACGGCGGTGGCGGCTATGGCGGCGGCTACGGCGGAGGTCACCACGGCGGCTGGGGCGACGACTACGGCTGGGGCGGTGGCCACGGCGGCTGGGGCGACGACGACGGTGGCTGGGGCGGAGGTGGCTGGGGAGACTAGCCAGGCCGCAGCGTCTGACGCTACCTGACAGCAAAGGGTGGATCCGGGTGCCCGTCCTTCGGGCACCCGGACCCGTGCATCGAAAGACCCCTGGAGGCGGTGACCGGATGAGGATCGTCTGTGTGGGCGGAGGCCCGGCCGGCCTGTACTTCTCGATCTCGGCGAAACTGCGGGACGCCGGGCACGAGATCGTCGTTCTGGAGGCGGACCCGCCCGAGGCCACCTACGGCTGGGGCGTCGTCTACTGGAACGACCTGCTGGACATCCTGCACCGCAACGACCCCGAGAGCGCCCGCGAGGTCAGCGCCGGCTCGGTGCTCTGGCAGCAGCAGGACATCCGCGTGCACGGGAACCACCACGACGGCACCGCGTACTTCGGCGGCTACGGCTACAGCATGGGCCGCGCCGCCCTCCTCGGCGTCCTGACCCGGCGCGCGAGGTCCCTCGGCGTGGACGTCCGGTACGGGGAACGCCTCGCCGACCCGGCCGGGCTGCCCGACGCCGACCTGGTCATCGCGGCCGACGGCGCGGGCAGCCGGATCCGCTCCGCCCGTGCCGAGCACTTCGGCACCCGACTGGAGACCGGCCGAAACCCCTTCATCTGGCTCGGTACGGACCGGCAGTTCGACAGCTTCGTGTTCGCCTTCGAGGAGACCGAGGCGGGCTGGATCTGGTTCCACGCCTACCCGTCGTTCAAGGGTGTCAGTACGTGCATCGTGGAGTGCTCGCCGGAGACCTGGCAGGGCCTCGGCCTGGACGCGCTGGACGTGGAGGACGCCGTACCCCTGCTGGAGAAGATCTTCCACCGCCCGCTCGACGGCCACTCCCTGATCAGCAGGTCGCGCGGCGCACCGGCCAGGTGGCAGCGGTTCACGCACATCAGCAACCGGACCTGGGTCGACGACGGCGACGGCCGCCCCGTCGTACTGGCCGGCGACGCCGCGCACACCACCCACTTCACGCTGGGCTCCGGCACCCGGCTGGCGATGATCGACGCGATCGTGCTCTCCGAGGCACTCAAGCGCTTCCCGGATCCCCTGGTCGCGCTGCGCGAGTACGACAAGCGCCGCCGCGCGGAACTCCACCCCGTCCAGGCCGCGGCCCGCACCAGCATGGCCTGGTTCGAGCGGCTGGACGATCACCTGGACCGCGACCCGGTCGAATTCGCCTACGCGATGGCGGTCCGCCAGGGCGGCCACCAGTCCCCATGGCGCTACCAGTACCACCTCGCCACCCAGCTGACTCCGGTACGCAGGGCCCGCCGGGCCTACGACACGGGCGTGCGCTGGTACCGCGACCGCAAACGCGGCGAGGCACCCCTCCCCCTACTGACCCGCACCCTCCCGCACGACGCCTGAGGGGCGCGGGGAACTGCGTGAACAGCCACGACGAGCCCCGCACCCGGCCGAGTCGCGCAGCTCCCACGGTGCTCCGCCGTGCTTGAGGGGCGCGGGGAACTGCGTGAACAGCCACGACGAGCCTCGCACCCGGCCGAGTCGCGCAGCTCCCACGGTGCTCTGCCGTGCTTGAGGGGCGCGGGGAACTGCGTGAACAGCCACGACGAATCCCGCACCCGGCCGAGTCGCGCGGCCCTCACGGTGCTCCGCCGTGCTTGAGGGGCGCGGGGAACTGCGTGAACAGCCACGACGAGCCCCGCACCCGGCCGAATCGCGCGGCCCTCACGGCGCTCCGCCGCGCCGTCGGGATGAGCGGGGGCACCTGAGCCGCGCCCCCGGCGTCGGGTCCGCCCGGTCAGGTGCGTGGCACGCCCGAGGACCCCCGCACCATCAGCTCTCCCCGCACCGTCGCGATCCCGCCCGGCGGCGGCTCCTCACGGCCCATGGCGATACGGCCGGCCCTCGCCCCCGCCTCGGCCAGCGGCAGCCGCACCGTCGTCAGCGACGGCACCGCGTCGATGCTGAACGGCAGGTCGTCGAAGCCGGCCACCGACACGTCCACCGGGATCCGCAGCCCCGACTCCCGCAGCGCCGCGCACGCGCCCAGCGCCACCGAGTCGTTCGCGGCCACCACCGCGGTCAGCGTCGGGTCCCTGCGCAGCAGTTCGAGCGTCGCCTCGTACCCCGCCCGCCGGTCGTACCGCCCGTGCACGGTCCAGCGCGGGTCCTCCTCGATCCCCGCGTCGGCCAGCGCGGCCCGGTGGCCCTCCAGCCGGTGCCGGGTGGTCGTCCGCTCCTCGGGGCCGGCGATGTAGCCCAGCCGCCGGTGGCCGAGCCCGATCAGGTGCTCGGTGAGCTGCCTGCCGCCGCCGCGGTTGTCGAAGGTCAGCGCCACCGCGTCGGTGTCCGGCGCCGGCGGCCGCCCGCACAGCACCACCCGGGTCCCGGCGTCCGCCAGCTTCCGCAGCTTCGCCGCCACCGCCGCCGCGTGCGGCGCGTTCTCCATCGCCCCGCCGGTCAGTATCACCGCCGCCGCCCGCTGCCGCTGCAGCAGAGTCAGGTACGTCAGCTCCCGCTCCGGCGACCCGCCGGTGTTGCACACCACCGCCAGCCGCTCGCCGCCCGCGCGCCCGCCCGGCCCGCCGATCTCGGCCTGGATCGCGCTCGCCATGATCCCGAAGAACGGGTCGGCGATGTCGTTGACCAGGATGCCCACCAGGTCGGAGGTGGCCGCCGCGAGCGCGCTCGCCGGCCCGTTGAGGACGTAGTCCAGCTCGTCCACCGCCCGCAGCACCCGCTCCCGCGTGGACGCCGCCACGGGGTAGTTGCCGTTCAGTACGCGCGACACCGTCGCGGGCGAGACCTGGGCGCGGGCTGCCACGTCCGCCAGGGTCACCGTCATCTCGTCGTCCTCCGGTCGCGCATCTCGTCGTACGCCGTCGTACACAGGCTGATTGACAGCCGTCTCATAGGAAGCCCCCTTGCCGTGCAGACCATAAGGCCATTCACTCCTGTTGTTCGCCCCCTCGAACAACTCGACCCCATCACGGTCTTGTACAGACCAGGGTTCAAAGGCTAGCTTCTGACCATATAGAAAGCGCTTGCTGCGTTGCTGAGACGCACGCGGACGAAGGGAAACACGTGAACCGCAAGACGGTGCGTATCGCCATGAACGGCGTCACCGGGCGCATGGGCTACCGCCAGCACCTCGTCCGCTCGATCCTCGCCCTGCGCGAGCAGGGCGGACTCGACCTCGGTGACGGCACGGTGCTCTGGCCGGAACCGGTCCTCGTCGGCCGCCGCGAGCACGCGCTCCGCGAGATCGCCGACCGCCACGGCCTGTCCGACGACCACATCTCCACGGACCTGTCGGCCGTCCTCGCCGACCCCACCATCGACATCTACTTCGACGCGCAGGTCACCTCCGCCCGCGAGGAGGCCCTCAGGCAGGCCATCGCCGCCGGAAAGCACATCTACACCGAGAAGCCGACGGCGACCGGCCTGGAGGGCGCCCTGGAGCTGGCCCGGCTCGCGCACGCCAAGGGCATCAAGCACGGAGTGGTCCAGGACAAGCTCTTCCTGCCCGGCCTGCTGAAGCTGAAGCGGCTCATCGACGGCGGCTTCTTCGGCCGGATCCTCTCCGTCCGCGGCGAGTTCGGCTACTGGGTCTTCGAGGGCGACTGGCAGGAGGCGCAGCGGCCCTCCTGGAACTACCGCGCGGAGGACGGCGGCGGCATCGTCGTCGACATGTTCCCGCACTGGGAGTACGTCCTGCACGAGCTGTTCGGCCGCGTGCAGTCCGTCCAGGCCCTCATCACCACCCACATCCCGCAGCGCTGGGACGAGGGCGGCAAGCCCTACGACGCCACCGCCGACGACGCCGCCTACGGCATCTTCGAGCTCGACGGCGGCGCCATCGCCCAGATCAACTCCTCCTGGGCGGTCCGCGTCAACCGTGACGAACTGGTCGAGTTCCAGGTGGACGGCACCGAAGGCTCAGCGGTCGCCGGCCTGCGAAACTGCCGTGTCCAGCACCGCAGCGCGACCCCCAAGCCGGTCTGGAACCCGGACATCCCGGCCACCTACGCCTTCCGCGAGCAGTGGCAGGAGATCCCCGACAACACCGAGTTCGACAACGGCTTCAAGGCCCAGTGGGAGCTGTTCCTCAGGCACGTCTACGCCGACGCCCCCTACCACTGGGACCTGCTGGCCGGCGCCCGCGGCGTGCAGCTCGCCGAGCTGGGCCTGCAGTCGTCGGCACAGGGCCGCCGCATCGAGGTACCGGAGATCGCGCTGTGACCATCCATCTCCCCGACTCCGCAGGGGGCCTGAGGGCGTACGAGCCGCGCACCGAGCCGCTCGCCGTCACCCCCGGCACCCCCTTCACCTCCCGTACGGTCTTCTCGGCGGCGCACGTCGTCGCCGACCCGTTCGCGGACACGAACCCCGACTCGCCGGCCGCCGTCGACTGGGACGCCACCCTCGCCTTCCGCCGCCACCTGTGGTCGCACGGCCTGGGGGTCGCCGAGGCGATGGACACCGCCCAGCGCGGCATGGGCCTGGACTGGGCGGGCGCGGCCGAGCTGATCCGGCGCAGCGCCGCCGAGGCGCGTGCCGTCGGCGGCCGGATCGCCTGCGGGGTCGGCACCGACCAGATCGCGGGCGGTTCCCTGGCCGAGGTCAGGGCCGCCTACGAGGAGCAGCTCGCGCTCGTGGAGGAGTCCGGCGCCCAGGCCATCCTGATGGCCTCCCGGGCGCTCGCCGCCACGGCCGCCGGCCCCGAGGACTACCTCGAGGTCTACGGCCACCTCCTGCGCCAGGCCGCCGAGCCGGTGGTCCTGCACTGGCTCGGCCCGATGTTCGACCCGGCGCTGGAGGGCTACTGGGGCTCGTCCGACCTGGACGCGGCCACCGACACCTTCCTGGAGGTCATCGCCGCCCACCCCGACAAGGTCGACGGCATCAAGGTCTCCCTGCTCGACGCGCAACGCGAGATCGACCTGCGCCGCCGCCTGCCGCAGGGCGTCCGCTGCTACACCGGCGACGACTTCAACTACCCCGAGCTGATCGCGGGGGACGAGCAGGGCTTCAGTCACGCCCTGCTCGGCATCTTCGACCCGCTGGGGCCGCTGGCTGCGGAGGCGGTCCGGATCCTGGACACCGGGGACACGGCGGGCTTCCGCGGCCTCCTGGACCCCACCGTGGCGCTCTCCCGGCACCTCTTCCAGACCCCCACCCGCTTCTACAAGACGGGCGTGGTCTTCCTGGCCTGGCTGGCCGGCCACCAGGCCCACTTCACCATGGTCGGCGGCCTGCAGTCGGCCCGCTCCCTGCCGCACTTCGCGCGCGCCTACGAACTCGCCGACGGCCTGGGCCTGTTCCCGGACCCGAAGCTGGCCGAGGACCGTATGAAGACCCTCCTCGCCCTGTACGGAGTCAGCCAGTGACCGGCGACCTGTCCCGCTTCTCGATCAACCAGATGACCGTCAAGCAGCTGTCGATGCCCGAACTGGTCGACGCCTGCGTTGAGTTGGGCGTCCCTGGTGTGGGCCTGTGGCGCGAGCCGGTGCAGTCGTACGGCGTCGACGCGACCGCCAAGCTGGTCCGCGAGGCCGGCCTGGCCGTCACGACCCTGTGCCGGGGCGGCTTCTTCACGGCGATCGACCCGGACGAGCGGGCCGCCGCCCTCGCCGACAACCGGCGGGCGGTCGAGGAGGCCGCCACCCTCGGCACGGACACCCTGGTCCTGGTCTCCGGCGGCCTGCCGGCCGGCTCCAAGGACCTGCACGGAGCCCGTGAACGCATCGCCGACGCACTCGCCGGACTCGGCCCCTACGCCGAACAGCACGGGGTGAAGCTGGCCATCGAACCCCTCCACCCCATGTTCGCCTCCGACCGCTGCGTGGTCTCCACCCTCACCCAGGCCCTGGACCTCGCGGAACGCTTCCCGGCCCACCAGGTCGGCGTCACCGTCGACACGTACCACATCTGGTGGGACGACCAGGCGCCGGCGCAGATCGCGCGGGCCGGCGCGGGCGGCCGTATCCACACCTTCCAGCTCGCCGACTGGACCACCCCGCTGCCGGAGGGCGTCCTCAACGGCCGCGGCCAGATCGGCGACGGCGCGATCGACATGCGCGAGTGGAAGGGGTACGTGGAGGCGGCCGGTTACACCGGTCCCATCGAGGTCGAGCTGTTCAACGACGCACTGTGGGCGCGGGACGGGCGGGAGGTGCTGGCGGAGACGGCGGCGCGGTTCCTGGCGCACACGGCGGACTGAGGGGTCGGTGGCCTGCCCGCATCCTGTGATGACGGGCAGGCCACGCCTCTAAGATCGGGGCGACACCCGAACGAACGGACGCCGACGACCATGTACGTCAGCCGGATCATCGTGAAGGACATCAAGTCCTTCTACGGCCCTCGCGAAGTCGACCTCACGCTGACCCGCCCCGACGGAAGTCACGCCGGGTGGACGGTGCTCGCGGGGCGCAACGGCTCGGGCAAGACGACGCTGCTGAGGGCCATGGCGCTGGCGCTGACCGGGCCGGCGGTGGCCCGCAGTCTGGTGCCTCAGTTCGAGAACTGGGTGACGGAAGAGCGTACGGCAGGTCAGGTCGAGGTCGAGATCAGCCGTGACACGCAGCACGACCGGTTCTCGCAGGGTCGCCCGCCCGCCCATGACTTCCGGGCCGGGCTTCGCTGGAAGACACCCCGTGACGGCTTCGCCGGTCGCGTTCCGGTCCGCCGGGGCGTCCAGTCCGGGCTGGACGAGATCAGGTACACCAAGGCGCAGACGAGCATCGCCCGCCGTGGTCCCTGGGCGGACAATCCCGCGGGCTGGTTCTCCGCGGCCTACGGGCCGTTCCGGCGGATGGCCGGCGGCTCGGGCGAGGTGCAGCGGCTGATGCTGGCCTCCGGGCCCGTCGCCAGGCACACGAGCCTCTTCCATGAGGACGCCTCACTCGCCGAAGGCGTCGCCTGGCTGATCGAACAGCATCTGCGTGCGCTGGAAGGCAGAGGGGGCGCCCGGGGACTGAAGACGTTCGCACTGGCGCTGCTCGGAGACGGACTGCTGCCGGACGGGTACCGGATCGACGACGTCGACTCCGAGGGTCTGTGGGTCGAGCGGCACGACAGCCGCTTCCCGCTGCGGGAGATGAGTGACGGGTTCCGTACGGTGGCGGCGCTCGTCGTCGACATCCTCAAGCAGCTGCACGACGTGTTCGGCGACGACCTGTGGGAGTCCGGTCCACGGGAGGCCAGAGGCGGGTCGATCGCGCTGATGACACCCGGCGTCGTCATCATCGACGAGATCGACGCCCACCTGCACGTGTCCTGGCAGCGCCGGATCGGCCCCTGGCTGACCGCCCACTTCCCGCGCATCCAGTTCATCGTCACCACGCACAGTCCCTACATCTGCCAGGCGGCCGACCCCGGCGGCCTCGTCAGGCTGCCCGGCGTGGACGAGGCCCGTCCACCCGAGGTCATCGAACAGGACCTGTACGACCGGGTGGTGTACGGCAGCGGCGACGACGCCGTCCTCTCCGACCTCTTCGGTCTCGACACGCCCTACTCCGAGCGGGCCGAGCAGGCGAGGTCCGAGTTCGTGGAGCTGGAGGCGGAGATCTACGACGGGGCCCCGTCGGCTGAGTCCCTCGCCCGCTACCGGGAACTCAAGGAGCGGCTTGCCAGCTCGCCGTCGGCCCGTGTGGACGAGGTGGGTACGCACCTCCGGCGGATCGCGGAGGAGATCAAGGGCGAAGCGGAGTGATCCGGCTTCGGCGTGCCGTCCTGCCGGCGGCCGCGGCGGAACGACTGAGGGACTACACCGACGACATCCGGCAGCGGGCCTCGGAGCAGGAACGCAAGGACAGGGCGAAGGAACTCTGGGAGAACCGTCGGCGGGTCCGCCCCGCACTTCTCATGGGGCTCGCGGAGATGGCACCCGGCCACGAACGCTGTATGTACTGCGGTGACGGCCAGGGCACGGACATCGACCACTTCGAGCCGAAGAGTCTGGCTCCGCTGCGTACCTTCGACTGGCTCAACCATCTGCTCGCCTGCTCGTTCTGCAACAGCAACCAGAAGCGGCACCTCTTCCCCACCGCGGCCGACGGCAGCCCCCTGCTCGTCGACCCGACGGCCGAGGACCCCTTGGACCACCTGCGGCTGGTGCTCCCGCTCGGAACGTACCGGGGCCTGACCGACCGGGGACGGGCCTGCATCGAGGTGTTCGGCCTCAACGAAAGAGCGGTCCTGGTCAAGGGACGCATGGACGCCTACTGGACGGCCAGGGATTCCATCGAGCTGTGGCGCACAGCCATGGACAAGGGAGACGGTGACAAGGCGAAGCGGATCGTCCGGGTCGCCTGGAACCGCCCTCTCATCGATGTACTGGTCGCCATGTTCCACCAGTCCGGCCATCCGGCGGCCGATGCCCTGTTCGTGGGCGAGGAGGAGGTTCTCGACCTCCTCCGCGATCCCGGACTGCGCTCCGCGTTCCTGCACTTCCGGGGTGTCAGCTACTGAAACGCCCGTCCCGCACGGCCCCTACGAAGGCGGCCCGGCCGTCGGACGAGAAGATCAGCGCCGGGCCGGTGGACCCGGCCTTGCTGTCTCGGACGGGTACGACGGCGTGGCCACGGGCTACTTCGAGGCATTCCCCCTGGTCGCCGCCGCTGTAGCTGGACTTGTATCACCCGGTGAGGGCGGACGCGTCGAAGCCGGTGTGCTCACTGCTGGCCACGTACGTGAGTCGCTGAGAGACGTCAAGCGTGTCGCCGGCAGCCGCGGTGCACGGTTGCCGTCCGGTTGACCCTCGACCTTGTGCAGGGCCCAGAGTGCCGGTGTGGAGAACGACATGCGCAGCATCGGGGAGATGGCCCGCGACAGCGGTCTGGGCGTGAGTGCCCTGCGGTTCTATGACCGTGCCGGTGTGCTGGTCCCCGCCTGGGTGGATCCGGTGAGCGGGTACCGCTGGTATGAGCCGGGGCAGCTGGAGGAGGCCCGGCTGCTGGCCTGCCTGCGCCGGGCCGGGATGCCGCTGGCGGACATCCGGCTGGTGCTGGCCGGCTGGTCCGGCCCGGACACCGATCTGGTCCGGAAGCTGCTCGGGGCGCACCTGCGCCGTCTCGAACAGGGGCTGTCCGATGCCCGCGGTGAGTTCTCCGCGCTCCGAGTACTACTCGATCACCGGGAGAACGCCATGACCTCAGTCCGCATCGCCGCCGTCCGCCTGTCCGTCGCCGCTCCGGAGCTGGCAGCCGTGCTGGACACCGTTCGCTTCGCGGCGAGCACCGACCCCGAGCTGCCGATGCTCGGCGGGGTCCTGTTCGACATCGAGGGCGAGAGCCTGCACGCGGTGGCCACCGACCGGTACCGGATGGCGATCGCGCGTGCCGATGTCGCCGGGCACGGCGGGGACCGCGTGCAGGTCATCGTGCCCACTCCGCTCGCCGACGCGATGCGTGCGCTGTTGGACGGCGAGGGACCGGCGCGACTCCTTCTCGACGGTGACCGCGTGACGCTGGAGGCCGGGGACCGGCAGGCGGCCGGCCGGTGCCCCGACCACGACTTTCCCGACTACCGCCGTCTCCTGCCCCAGCCAGGCGGACGCCGTGCCGTCGTCGAGGTGGCGGCCTTCCGGGAGGCTCTGGAGACTGGTCCGGTCCGCTCCGCAGAGGCCGGGGCACCCGATCTCAGCGTGCTCAGGGTGGAGGACGACGGCACGGTGACCCTCTGCGCCGATGCCGATGCCGATGCCGATGCCGATGCCGACGACGACCCGGACCGCGTCGCCGTCAACCGTGAGTTCCTGCTGGCGGCGCTGGCCGCCGGGGCCCGCGACCGACTGGTTCTGGAGTTCGGCGCGCCCACCGCGCCGATCGCGATCCGCCGCCCCGACGACGAGAGCGCCTTCTCGCTCCTGATGCCGGTCCGGCTGGAGAACTGACGGCACACAGGTCTTTTTTATATTCCCTGTTCACGGTCGGCTCCTCTTTTCAATTTGCTGTGCTTCACCTGTTGGTTCGGGTTTTTTCCATTGGGCTGGAACCGCGTCCTGCCTGCTCGTGTCTATAGGATTCGAGTCATCCGCAAGGGTGAGCAAATGACCCGGGATTGCGGGTGGAAAAGGTAATTGAAAACCAAGGAGTTCTCTGTGAACATGCGTATCGCCGCCGTTGCCGCGGCCTCCGCCGCGCTCGTCGCCGCCGGTGCCACCGCCGCCGTCGCCGCCCCGGCGGCGCCGGCTCCCTCGATCACCCTCAAGGCCGGCGCCGGCACCGTCAGGCCGGGCGATGTCGTGACCTTCACCGGCAAGGTCGACGGCGTCAAGGAGGGCAGCAAGGTGACCCTCCAGGTCAAGGACGGCAAGAAGTGGGTGTCGCTGCCCGCGACGGCGAAGGTCTCCAAGGCGGCCTACAAGCTCACCGACAAGTTCGACAAGAAGGGCGTCGAGGTCCTGCGCGTCAAGGACGGCAGCGCCGTCTCCAAGAGCGTGTCGGTCACGGTCCGCTGAATCCGGCCGCGACGCGCCGGAGCTGAACACGTCGGTTTCTCCTGACCGACAGCCCTGAGATCCTGCCCCACCCCGTCCGATCCGGGGTGGGGCAGGTGCCGTCGGTGCGCGTGAGCGCCCGCCGAATCCTATGGATCCTATGGGTCACCTGTCTTCCGCGACTGCCTTGGATTGTCCTTGATCGACGCGATCGCGGCAGCCGGGCCCCGGCCGCGGCGACGGGCCGCGATCCCCGGCGAAGAAATCTTGGTCAGGTGTACAACCCTCCGCCCACCTCGCCTGTCATACGTGGCATCAGGACTTTCGGAGGGGGATCCGGGGGGATCGCGGGGGTTCTGACACGGAGGGGAAAGCCGAGGGGGTTCGGTCGACGGACCGGGCCCCCTCGAAACATGCCTCGCCCAGCAGGGCGGCTCCGAGTGGGGTCAGGGTGTGCAGCACGGTGTTGGCGTGGCGGTGGCTGGTGATCAGGCCCGCGTCCCGCAGTACGGCCGTGTGATGGCTTGCCGTCGTAGGTGTCACTCCGGCCCGGCGGGCGGCCTCGGTGGTGGTGGATCCGGTCGCGCTGGCTCTCAGGATGGCGGCGCGGGTGGGGCCGAGCAGCATGTTCAGCGGTGGGGAGCCGGCGTGCGAGGTCTTCGCCGGTAGGTGCTGGAGGGGGTAGAGCAGAACGGGCGGGAGCCCGGGGTCGGCCAGGGCGATGGGCGTGTGCCAGCAGAAGTGGGAGGGGATCAGGAGCAGCCCCTGCCCGTCGAGGTGGACGTCGCGGTGGTCCGGATACGGATCGATCTCCAGGACCGGTGGCCGCCAGCGGATCGTGGAGCACAGGCTGGTGAGCAGACCCTCGGTCCCGGCGTGGAACAGGGTGTGGGCGTGCCGGGCCCGTTCGGCGTGCAGACGTTCCTGGATGCGCTCCTCGTGAGGGGCGATCACGGCACGGTGGTAGGCGCGCAGGGCGTCCACGAGTTGTTCGCGCAGCCCGCGTTCGGTGATCCGGTGGGTCCAGGCCGGGGCACCGACGGCCCGGGTGAGCATGCCGACCTCGCCCACGATCCGCTCCCGCGGCGTCGCCAGGACGGCGTCCAGTCCGGCGTCCAGTCCCTGGGCGCCCTCCGGTGGCGTCAGGAAGTCGGGGAAGTAGCTGGCGCGCGGGAAGAGTGGCAGCAGGAAGGTCCTCACCGTCCGTTCGAGCCCGTTCTGGCGCAACGCGGCACGCGCGGTACGGAACCAGGGCGCGTAGGCCCAGCGGCCTTCGCGGGTCTGGAGCCGATGCAGACTGACCGCGATCTCCCACAGCGCATGCGGCTCGGTCGCCACTCTGACCTTGGTGAGGTCCTCGGACGTGAAATGAAAGCGGAGCATCCGTTTCTCCGTGCGCCTCCGTTGGCGACCTGTGACATGTCAGTGCACTCGCATGAGGATGACAGTGACATGCTCGGTCGGAAACATGGATTTTCGCCAGCCATAGGCGCGTTGGCACTGTCCACGAGAAGGGGCACGGAACGTCCTCGTACGACTGGGTCGTTCTCTACACCGGTGCGAACTACACCGGTACCACCTGCTACTTCATCGCGCAGCACGGCGATACCTGGTCGAACCTCAACGTCAAGTTCCGCTCGCACCGCTGGTCGTCTATCTGCTGACGGGCGGATGACGGATCGGAGGGTCCCGGAGTGCCGGGACACGCCGATCTGTGCTGCTCCCCACGGGGGCGGACTCCTAGAAGAACACCCCGCACCGCAGTAGCACGTTCGCGTACGGCCGGGCCTCCCCGGTCCGTACGACCAGCCGCGCCTGAGCCGACAGCTCCTTCAGCCGCTCGTGCGGGACCAGCGCCAGGTCGGGGAAGTGCCCGTCCAGCAGCGTGGCGGCGGCCGGGTTGGCCCCGCGTATCTCCGTCGCCGCCGTCGCGCCCTCCACCACCAGCTCCGCCAGCAGCCCCTCCAGCACCTCGGCGAAGGACGGCACCCCGGCCCGGAACGCCAGGTCCACGACCCGCGGTCCCTTCGGGATCGGCATCCCGGCGTCGCAGATCAGCACCCCGTGCCCGTGCCCCAACTCGGCGAGCGCACCCGCGAGATGACGATTGAGGATCCCCGCCCTCTTCACAGCATCCCGCCTCGCCCGCCAGACCCGGGCGCGCTGTCCGGCCCCCGGCCGGGGGTCCGGCCCGTGGCGGAGCCGCCGCCGGACGCGGCGTCCCCCGGGACAGCACAGCACAGCGCGTCGACCTCCGCCGCCGTCGGGTACGACTCCTGCGCGCCCCGCCTCGTCACCGCCGCCGCCCCGACCCGCGCCGCGTACGCCGCGGCCCTGGCGAGCGACTCGCCCGCTCCGAGCCGTACCGCGAGGGCCGCCGTGAACGCGTCCCCGGCTCCCGTGGTGTCCACCGCGTCCACCTTCACGGACGGCACCGACTCGACGCCGTGCCCGTCGGCCACCAGCGCACCCTCCGCGCCCAGCGTCACCACCACCGACCGAGGGCCCTTGGCGAGCAGGAGCCGCGCCCAGTCGGCCGGTTCCTCGCTCACGCAGGCCTCGCCGAGGATCACCCGCGCCTCGTGCTCGTTCACGATCAGCGGGTCGCAGGCCGCCAGGACCTCGCCCGGAAGGGGCCGCGGCGGGGAGGGGTTGAGGACGAACCGGCTGCCGGGAGCGAGGTTCCGGACCACCTCCAGCACCGTCTCCGACGGGATCTCCAGCTGCGTGGACACCACCCGGGAGGCGTGGAAGAGACAGACCGCGGCCCGCACGTCCACCGGCGTGAGCCGGCCGTTCGCACCCGGGGAGACGACGATGCTGTTGTCGCCGGAAGGGTCCACGGTGATGAGGGCGACCCCCGTCGGGGCCCCGCCCACCAGCACGCCCACCGTGTCCACCCCGGCCGCCCGCTGCGAGTCGAGCAGCAGCCTGCCGTGCGCGTCGTCGCCGACCCGGGCCAGCAGGGCGGTACGGGCACCGAGGCGGGCGGCCGCGACCGCCTGGTTGGCGCCCTTGCCGCCGGGGTGCGTGGCGAGGTCGCCGCCGAGCACGGTCTCACCCGCGCCCGGCCGTCGCTCGACATCTATCACCAGGTCGGCGTTGGCCGAGCCCACGACCAGGAGGTCGTAGTCGTACATCAGATGACTCCCTCTACGGATGGGGCGAGGCGGCCGGGGCCCGATGCACCGGTGCTCAATTCAACCGCCCGGCCGCCTCGCTGGTGCCTCAGCCCGTGAAACCGGCCACGTTGTCCTTCGTGACCACCTTCACCGGCACCTTGATCGCCGACGGGATCCTCTGGTCCTCGATCGACTTGAGGGCGTTGTCCACGGCGATCTTCCCCAGCTGGCTGGGCTGCTGGGCCACCGACGCGTACAGCGTGCCGTTCTTCACCGCGGTCAGCCCGTCCGGGGTGCCGTCGAAGCCGATCACCGAGACCGACGAACCGGCCTTGGAGCCCAGCGCCTTGATCGCGCCGAGGGCCATCTCGTCGTTGGCGGCGATGACGCCCTGGACGTCCGGGTGGGCCTGGAGCAGGTTCGACATCACGTCGAGGCCCTTGGTGCGGTCGAAGTCGGCGGGCTGCTGGGCGACCACCTGGATGCCCGGGTAGGCCTTGAGGCCGTTGGCGAAGCCCTGCGCCCGCTCCCGGGCGGCGGAGGTGCCGGCCTGGCCCTGCAGGATCACGATCTTGCCCTGGCCGCCGAGCTTCTCGGCGATCGTCTTCGCGGCCAGCTCGCCGCCGGTGACGTTGTCGGAGGCGACCAGCGTCGCCGTCGTGGCGTTGTTCACCCCGCGGTCGACGGCGATCACCGGGATGCCGGCCTTGCCGGCGGCCTTCACGGAGTTGCTCGCCGCGTCCGAGTCGACCGGGTTGACGATGATCGCGCCGAGGCCCGAACTGGTGAAGTTCTGCAGCTGGTTGGCCTGCTGCGAGGCGTCGTTCTGGGCGTCGGTGACGGTCAGGTCCACGCCCTGCTTCCGCGCCTCGGCCTGGGCACCGGCCCGGATCTGCACGAAGAAGGGGTTGTTGAGGGTGGACAGGGACAGGCCGATCTTCGGGGTGGCGGAGGAGGAGCCGGTGTGCAGGAGCGAGGTCGCGGCGACCAGCGCCACGGTGACGACCGCCGCGAGCGCGTACGTCCCGGCCTGCTTGCCCTTGTTCCCGCCGGTACCGGCGGCCAGCGGGGTGGCCCCGGCCTTGCGGCGGACGGTGTCCAGCAGGACGGCCAGCGCGATGACGACACCGATCACGACCTGCTGCCAGAACGCGGACACGTTGAGCAGGTTGAGGCCGTTGCGCAGCACCGCGAGGATCAGCGCGCCGATCAGTGTCCCGGACGCCTTGCCGGTGCCGCCGGCCAGCGAGGCGCCGCCGATCACGACGGCCGCGATGGCGTCCAGTTCGTAGCCGTTCGCGGCCTGCGGCTGCGCCGAGGAGAGCCGGGCGGCCAGCACGATGCCGGCGACGGCCGCGAACAGCCCGGACAGCGCGTAGATGGCGAGCTTCTGCTTCTGCACCCGCAGCCCGGACAGGCGGGCCGCCTCCTCGTTGCCGCCGATGGCGTACATCGAGCGCCCGATGTAGGTCCGGCCGAGGACGAAGGCCGCGATCAGCCCCATGAGGACCATGACCAGCACCGGCACCGGCAGCCAGCCGCCGAGGGTGTCACCGAGGTGCGACACGGAGTCGGGGAAGGCGATGGGGGAGCCCTCCGAGATCACCAGCGCGAGGCCGCGTCCCACCGACAGCATCGCGAGCGTCGCGATGAACGGCGGCAGCTTGCCGTACGCGATGAGGAAGCCGTTGACGAGACCGGCCGCGATACCGGTGGCCACGGCGAGGACGACCGCCAGGAAGACCGGCACCCCGTGCGAGGTGGCGCTCCACGCCAGCACGGTGGCCGACAGGGCCGCCACCGAGCCGACCGACAGGTCGATGCCCGCCGCGACGATCACGAAGGTCGCGCCGAAGGCGAGGATGGCCGTCACGGCCGCCTGGACGCCGACGTTGAGCAGGTTGTCGGTGGTGAGGAAGTCCCCGGACAGCGCCGACATGGCGATGACGAGAACGATCAGCGCGGTGAGCGCGCCGTTGTCGAGGAGCAGCCGGCGCACGCCCGCGGCGCCACCGGCGCCCGTACCGCTGCTCTTGAGCGTGTCAGTGGCCACGTCCGGCCTCCTTGTCGCTTGTGGTGGGAGTGGTGGGGGTGGTGGGGGAGCCGACGGCGAGTGCCATCACGGAGTCCTGGGTGGCCTGGTCGGCGGCCAGTTCCCCCGCGATCCGGCCCTGGGCCATCACCAGCACCCGGTCGCTCATCCCGAGGACCTCCGGCAGATCACTGGAGATCATCAGCACGGCGGCCCCGGCGGCCGTGAGTTCGTTGATCAGCTGGTAGATCTCGACCTTGGCGCCGACGTCGATGCCCCGCGTCGGCTCGTCGAGGATCAGCACCCTGGTGTCGGCGAGCAGCCACTTGCCGATGACGACCTTCTGCTGGTTGCCGCCGGAGAGCGTCCGCACGTGCTGGCCGAGCCCGGCCATCCGCACGCCCAGCTGCCCGGCGATCCGCTCGGCGGCGACATGCTGCCCCTTGAGGTCGACGATCCCGGCCCGGGTCGCCCTCCGCAGCGTCACCAGGCCGAGGTTCTCCTCGACGGAGGCGTCGAGCACCAGCCCCTGCCCCTTGCGGTCCTCCGGGACGAGCCCGATCCCGGCCGCCATGGCCGCGCCCACGTCGTGCCGCCTGAGCGCCGTACCGGCGACCTTCACGGCACCCTCGTCGTACGGATCGGCCCCGAAGACGGCCCGTACGACCTCCGTACGGCCCGCGCCCACAAGGCCGGCGATCCCCACGACCTCCCCGGCGTGCACCTCGAAGCTCACGTCGTGGAAGACCCCGTCCCGGGTCAGCCCCTGGACGGAGAGCAGCGCGGCCCCCGTCCCGGTCCGCTCGCGCGGGTACTGCTGCTCGATGGACCGTCCCACCATCAGCCGTACCAGTTCGTCCTGCGGGGTGGCGGCGGGCACCTGGCCCACGCTCTTGCCGTCCCGGATGACCGTCACCCGGTCCCCGACGGCGGCGATCTCCTCCAGGTGATGCGTGATGAAGACGATCCCGACCCCGTCGGCGCGCAACTGCCGCACGATCGCGAAGAGCTTCTCGACCTCCTCCGAGGTGAGGACGGCGGTCGGCTCGTCCATGATGAGCACGCGCGCGTCCAGGCTGAGCGCCTTGGCGATCTCCACCATCTGGAGCCGGGCGATGCCGAGTTCACGGACACGCGCGCGTGGCGACACGTTGACGCCGACCCGCCCGAGCAGGACCTCGGCGTCGGCCTCCATCCGCTTGCGGTCGATCATCCCGAGGCGGCGCGGCTGCCGGCCCAGGAAGATGTTCTCGGCGACCGTGAGGTCGGGTACGAGGTTGAACTCCTGGTAGATGGTGGCGATCCCGAGCCGCTCGGAGTCCTGCGCACCATGGATGCGCACCTCCTCGCCGCCGGCCAGGATCCGCCCCGCGTCGGGGGTGTAGGCGCCGGAGAGCATCTTGATGAGGGTGCTCTTGCCCGCGCCGTTCTCACCGAGGAGCACGTGCACCTCGCCCCGGCGCAGATCGAAGTCGACGCCGTCGAGCGCGACCACGCCGGGGAAGGACTTGCGTATGCCCTCGATGCGCAGCAACTCGTCCGGGTTGCTCACGACGTGCTCCTTTGCACAGGGGTCTGGTTCGGCTGGTTCTCGTCGCGGCCTTCGCCGCACGAACGGCGGACCACGAGCCGGGCGGGGAGGGTGACGGACTGCGGGGGTCGGCCCTCGATACGGTCGATCAGCGCGCGTACGGCGGCCCGGCCCAGCTCGCCGGTGGGCTGGGCGATGGCGGTGACGGGCGGGTCGGTGTGCGGGAACCAGGGGATGTCGTCGAAGGCGGCCAGCGCGATGTCACGTGGCACCCGCAGCCCCCGTCCCCGGATCGCGTCCAGCGCCCCCAGCGCCATCAGGTTGTCCGCGGCGAACACGACCTCGGGCGGCTCGGGCAGGTCGAGGAACCCCTCGGTGACCCGCCGTCCGCTCTCGGCCTGGAAGTCGCCCTGGCCTATGTAGGCGTCGGGGAGGGGGACGCCGTGCTCGGCGAGCGCCTCGCGGAAGGCCCGCACACGTTCGCTGCCGGTGGTCGTGGCCGCCGGTCCCGCGATGATCGCGACCCGCCGGTGCCCCAGCCCGCACAGATGGGCGACGAGATCGCGGATGGCGGCCTGCCCGTCCGCCCGCACCACCGGCACGTCGACGCCCGGGATCCACCGGTCGACGAACACCATGGGCGTGCCGGCGCGGGCCGCCTCCAGCATCAGCGGCGAGCCGCCGTCGGTGGGGGAGACGAGCAGCCCGTCGATCCGGCGGTCGAGCAGCGTCCGTACGTGGTGGTCCTGCAGCTCCGGCCGCTCGTCGGCGTTGCCGATGATGACGCTGTAGCCGAGGGCGCGGGCCGCCTCCTCGACCGAGCGGGCCAGCTCGGTGAAGTAGGGGTTCATCACGTCGCTGATGACCAGGCCGAGGGTGCGGGTCTGGTCGGTGCGCAGGGAGCGGGCGACGGCGTTCGGGCGGTAGCCCAGCGTCTGGACGGCGGCCAGTACGCGGGTACGGGCGTCGTCGCTGACCGACGGATGGTCGTTCAGGACCCGGGACACCGTGGCGACGGAGACGCCTGCCTCGGCGGCGACGTCCTTGATGCTCGCCATCTCCGCTCCACCTCCTCGTGGAATCGATTACACGACTGCGTGTACCGAGGATTGGAATCGATTACATGCGGATCGGGCAAGGGCCCGGAGATGGCCGAAATCCAATCGTGACCGAAGGGGGAGTCGGACGGGACTGGCTCACGCGCGGCCTGACCTGTGGAATTCCGGGCATGACCCGGACGGAGATACGCGACGGTTCGCTGCTGCTGTTCGTCGCCGCGCTGGAGGTGGCCGTGATCGTGGGCGGTGGGCTCTCCGCGGCCTGGGCGCTGGGCGTCGCCGGCGTCTACCTGGTGTTCCTGCTGGCCTATGTACGGGGCGTCGTGCGCCGCCGGCGGCTCGGGGCCGCCGAGGGCGAGGGCTGACCAGCACGGCCGTGCTGCGTCACCGCGGCCCGTCGGCGCCGCGTCGCCCCGTGGTCAGCAACGTCTTGGTCAGCATCCTCGCCCCGTGGTCGGCTGCGTCGTTCCGTGGTCGGCTACGTCGCCCCGTGGTCGGCCGGCGGACCGTGGTCGGCCGGGTGGCCGACCTTGTCCAGCAGCGACAGGAGGGGCGCCAGGACGTCGACGGAGTCACGCCCTGCCCTGCCACCGCACACCGGCGAACCGGAGTGAACCCGGACGTGGGTTGCCGGGCCGGGCGAGGGAACTCACCAGCGCACTGCGGCGAAGTCCACCGGACGGGGCCGCAGTTCCCGGGTACGGGCAGCCAAGTGCCGGAGCCGGTCGGCCATTTCCCCGTGGGGGAGGCGGCGGCGGTCGCCGTGCCCCGGCAGCAGCCACTCGAAGCGCAGCCGGCCGGCGGCCCGGGTCAGCGAGGCGGCCAGTTCGCGGATGGAGTACCAGGTGACGCTGTCGACGACCTCGATGTCCGCCGTCGTACGCGACCAGTAGAAACTGTCGCCGCTGAAGCAGTACCGGTCGTCGGCCAGGTAGAGCACGCTGCCGCGGGTGTGCCCGGGAAAGGGGAGGGCGAGGACGCCGTCCGCGATCCGGGCCGGTTCGGTGCCGCGCAGCACCCGGTCGGCGTCCGGGGCGGCGTCGAGGTCGCCCTCGTGGATCCAGAGCCGGGCGCCGAATCGGTCGGCGTACGGGCGGCCGTGCGCGGCGTGGTCGCGATGGGTGAGGAGTACGTCGGTGACGGGCCCCGGCGCCTCGTAGCGGGCGGCGAGCGCCGGGCTCCAGCGCGGGGTGTCGATCATCATCGAGGTGCCGTCGGGGCGGCGCAGGAGGTAGGAGTTGGCGCCGGCGGTGTGCGGCGAGTTGTGCCCGCACAGCAGCACGGCGCCCGTGCCGGTGCCGGTGCCGGCGTCCAGGGGCATGGGGAACGGATCCCGGGCCGGGTCCAGCCGCCCGCCCGGGGGCCGGACGGACCGGCTGGGGCAGGCGTGCGCCGCCGCGTGCAACCGCCCCGCCTCCGCCGCGTCGCGCGGCTGGCGCAGTACGGCCGAGCGTCCCGCCACCTCACCGATGAGCCCCGGGGCGAGTTGCCGCGCGACATCGCAGTTCGTGCAGCGTCCGTCCACCCGCCAGCCGTGCTCGGCCTGTTCGGTCCCCATGACCCCGCCCTCTTCCGCTCCCGTACCGCCGGTCCCCTCAGGGGTATCCCGGGCCGCGCGGAAAGCGGAAGGGGGTCAGGATCTGGTGGTTACGGCAAGGGGCTGCTCTGCCGTCGGCGGGCACGGTGTCTCACATCGGCTTCGGCTTGAAGACCGCGAACGTGGCGCCCTGCGGGTCGGCGACCACGGACATGCGGCCGGCCATCATCTCGAACGGCGGTGCGAGTACCGTGCCGTTGCGCTTGACCAGGGCGTCCACGGTGGAGTCGACGTCGTCGACCGCGAAGTAGGTGAGCCAGTGCGGCGGGACACCGGGCCGGTCGTCGCCGAGCCGGGCGGCGCCGCCGACGCCCCGGCCGCCGACGTTCAGGGACCAGTAGGTCCCGTCGGCGCCCTCCATCGGCTGGATCTCGATCCCGAAGGCCTCGCCGTAGAAGCCGGTGGCTCCGGGGACGTCGCTGGTGTTCAGCTCGTTCCAGATCAGCGCGCCCGGCTCGTTGACCACCCCGGCGCCGTGGAACTCGCCCGGCTGCCACACCCCGAACACCGCCCCCTGCGGGTCGGCGGCGATCAGCATCCGGCCGATGTCACCGACGTCCATCACCGGGGCGATCAGGGTGCCGCCCGCCGAGACGATGGTGTCCTGGGTGGCCTGTGCGTCGGTGCTGGCCAGGTAGGTGGTCCACACGGTCGGCGGCTCCGGCTGTCCCTCCGGCGCCATGGCCGCGCCGATGCCGGCCACCGGCTTGCCCCGCAGCGTGCAGACCGCGTATCCGCCGAAGTCGGCCCCGCCGACCTCGCCCTGCCAGCCGAACAGGTCACGGTAGAAGTCCAGCGCCGCCTGCTGGTCCTGCGCCATCAGATCGACCCAGCACGGGGTGCCGGTCGCGTACGGAGTGGTGATTTCGGGCATCTGCAGCTCCCTGCGCGCGAAAAATTTCCCCGCCGCCCACCATCACCGCTCCGGCGATTTCCCGCCACCGGAACGGCCGGGGTTTTACGCTCGGCTCACCTACGCGCGACCGTCATCCCGAGTCGCCCCCCTGGCCCCGCGAGCTGCGGCGGCCAGGGGGTGACGACAGCCCCGCTACCGGGGGCGCCGCACGCAGAACTCGTTGCCGTCGGGGTCGAGCATCAGGAGACGGGCACCGTCGCCGGTGTCGGTGCGCGTCGCGCCCAGCGAGACCAGGCGGCCGACCTCCGCCTCCCAGTCGGCGCCGGCGGGAATCTCCAGCTCGAAGTACAGCCTGTTCGGACCCGTCTTCGGCGCCACGGGCGGACCACCCCACGTGATCTTCGTACCGCCGTCGGGCGACTGGATCGCGGTCTCCTGGTCCTGGTCCCACACCAGCGGCCACCGCAGCGCCTCGCTCCAGAAGTAACCGACCTCCTGCGTACCGTCACAGGCCAGCGCTCCGATGAAGCCGGTGTCGGCGAGGAACTTGTTGCCCGCCTCGATGACGCAGAACTCGTTGCCGTCCGGATCGGCGAGCACGACATGCCCCTCCTCCGGGAGCTGCCCCACGTCGATGTGTCTCCCGCCGAGCGCCAGCGCCCGAGCCACCGTCTGCCGCTGCTCCTCCGGGGAGGCGCTCGTCAGGTCGAAGTGCGCCCGGTTCTGCCCGGTCTTCGGCTCCTGGCTCGGCAGGAAACGGATGCGGAACCCGGCGGCGTCAGGGGGCCGGATCGCCACGCCGTCGTCCGGACCGCCGGCCAGTTCCCAGCCCAGGACCCCGGACCAGAACCGCGCCAGAGCCGATGGCTGGGTGGCGTTGAAGCAGATCGCGTACAGCTGACTGGTCATACCCCGTGCGTCTCCTCTCCACTGACAACCGATAGAGCGCCTCGCCCTGCGCGCCTCCTGCTGCCGGCGCTCAGTGGTCCGGTGCGGCTTCTTCGAGGAGGCGAAGCAGTACCGCGGCCTCCGCGCGCAGCCGCCCGGCTCGGTCGGCGTGCGCGGGAGCGGTCAACTGCTCTGCCGCTGCCAGCCGTTCGGCCGCCTCCGCGCGTACGACACGCACCACGTCGGGCTCGCTCAGCTCACGCCGCGCCACCTCGGTGGCCCCGGCCCCGAACGGCGACGCCTCCAGGGCCAGGCCGCGCAGCTCCGTCTCGTCCACGGGCACCGCCTCCGCGTTGTCCAGAGCGGCGAGTGTCGCGCGCAGGGCGCTCACCGCGGCCTTGTCACGCGCACGCATCGCTTCCGGCAGTGCTTGACGCATATGGAGACGCACAGACATGTCGGCGACCTTATGGCGGCGCCCCTTGACCCACAACGCGTTATTACGAGCCGAGGCATGGCCGACGGCCGCTGAGCCGCGGCCAGCTCGCACCACACGTACTTCCCCCTATTACCGAACCTCGACAGCGGTTGCCCGCGCCTCCTGGGCCCGCTCAACTCAACACCTACCGAACAGGCTTCCGTAGAGTGGAGGCGGCGTCCCTCGATGTCGATAGGTCGCGTGACCTCATCTGCAAGCTGGTGGAAGAGCTGTGAGGCATAGGGTGGACAACTGGCGGAAGCCGACAACCATGTAGCTATCCGCGGCTCCACAGCACCCGCCCGCGCCACCCTCACCTTCCGCGCGGGAGCCTTCGCCGTCTTCGTTGCGGAGATCAAGTCTGCGGGCTCACCTGGACACTGGGCGCCGCACCCTGCAGCGCGGTGACCCGCTCGATGACCAGCCCCGCCAGTACGGCCGCCGCGAGCATGAGTGCCTCCGTCACCACGAGCCAGGCCATCGAGCCGGGGGCCACCCGGCTTGCGACCACGAGCACCAGCGCGTGCGCGATCCAGGCGGCCCACCACAGATTCACCAGCGCGCTCTCCCGGTCGCCCCACGGGCGAGGATCCGGGGAGTTGTGCGGGCGTCGCTCGTCATCGTCGTCCGGTCTGTCTCGGAAGTGTGCGCCGCTGTGGCGGACGCCTGGGCGGAGTGATCATAGGGCCCGGTCGAGACCGAAAGTCAGGACGTCGGTGGGCAGGTACGGGGCAGGCCGGTCGGGATCGGGGCGCCAGGCCTGCCGGTCCGCCTCCGTGGTGAACGGGCCGCGACGCTCCTCGATCATGCCCACCGCCTGCGCGCGGGCCGGCTCGACCGCCCGCTGATCGGCTTCGCACACCACTGAAGCACCAGTTCCTCGGCAACCCGCCCCTGACTGTCAGTCCCCGCAAGTACCGTCGGATCATGGCTGACCAGGCGGGGACCCCCACAGGCGAACGACGACTCGCCACCGTCGAAGGTGTGCTCGAACGCATCACGTACGCGAACGAGGAGAACGGCTACACGGTCGCGCGGGTCGACACCGGCAGAGGCGCCGGTGATCTGCTGACGGTCGTCGGTGCGCTGCTCGGCGCGCAGGTGGGGGAGTCGCTGCGGATGGAGGGCCGCTGGGGGTCGCATCCCCAGTACGGCAAGCAGTTCACCGTGGAGAACTACACCACCGTGCTGCCGGCCACCGTGCAGGGCATACGGCGCTATCTGGGGTCGGGGCTGGTCAAGGGGATCGGGCCGGTGTTCGCGGACCGGATCACCCAGCACTTCGGCGTGGACACCCTGAGGATCATCGAGGAGGAGCCGAAGCGGCTGGTCGAGGTGCCCGGTCTCGGCCCGAAGCGGACGAAGAAGATCGCCGACGCCTGGGAGGAGCAGAAGGCGATCAAGGAGGTCATGCTCTTCCTCCAGACCGTCGAGGTGTCGACCTCCATCGCCGTGCGGATCTACAAGAAGTACGGCGACGCGTCGATCTCCGTCGTGAAGAACCAGCCGTACCGGCTCGCGGCCGACGTGTGGGGCATCGGGTTCCTCACCGCCGACAAGATCGCCCAGTCGGTGGGCATTCCGCACGACAGCCCGGAGCGGGTGAAGGCGGGGCTGCAGTACGCGCTGTCGCAGTCCGCCGACCAGGGGCACTGCTACCTTCCCGAGGAGCGGCTCATCGCCGACGCCGTGAAACTCCTCCAGGTCGACACCGGCCTCGTCATCGACTGTCTCGCCGAACTGGCGGCGCAGCCCGAGGACGGGGAGGACCCGGGGGTCGTACGGGAGAAGCTCCCGGGCCCCACTCCCGACGCCGAACCTGTCACCGCCGTCTACCTCGTCCCCTTCCACCGCGCCGAAGTCGCCCTCGCCTCCCAGCTGTTGCGGCTCCTGCGCACCGGTGACGACCGGATGCCGACGTTCCGGGACGTCGCCTGGGACAAGGCGCTCGCCTGGCTGAAGGACCGCACCGGCGTCGAACTCGCCCCCGAGCAGGAGGCCGCCGTCAGGCTGGCGCTGACGGAGAAGGTCGCGGTGCTGACCGGTGGGCCCGGCTGCGGCAAGTCGTTCACCGTCCGGTCGATCGTGGAGCTGGCGCGGGCGAAGCGGGCGAAGGTGGTGCTCGCCGCCCCCACCGGCCGGGCCGCCAAGCGGCTCGCCGAGCTGACCGGCGCGGAGGCGTCCACCGTGCACCGGCTGCTGGAGCTGAAGCCGGGCGGGGACGCGGCCTATGACCGGGACCGGCCGCTCGACGCCGACCTGGTGGTGGTGGACGAGGCGTCGATGCTCGATCTGCTCCTCGCCAACAAGCTGGTCAAGGCCGTACCGCCGGGTGCGCATCTCCTCTTCGTGGGGGATGTGGACCAACTGCCCAGCGTCGGGGCGGGCGAGGTGCTCCGCGACCTGCTCGCCGACGGCAGTCCGATCCCGGCGGTGCGCCTCACGCGGGTGTTCCGCCAGGCCCAGCAGTCCGGCGTGGTCACCAACGCGCACCGGATCAACGCGGGGCAGCACCCCGTCACCGACGGCATGAAGGACTTCTTCCTCTTCGTGGAGGACGAGACGGAGGAGGCCGGCAAACTCGCCGTCGACGTCGCCGCCCGGCGTGTTCCGGCCAAGTTCGGGCTGGACCCGCGGCGCGACGTGCAGGTCCTCACCCCCATGCACCGGGGGCCCGCCGGCGCGGGCGCGCTCAACGGCCTGCTTCAGCAGGTCATCACCCCGGCCCGCCCGGACCTGCCCGAGAAGCGGTTCGGCGGGCGGGTGTTCCGGGTCGGTGACAAGGTCACCCAGATCCGCAACAACTACGAGAAGGGCGAGAACGGCGTCTTCAACGGCACCGTGGGCGTGGTCACCGCGCTCGACCCGGTCGACCAGCGCCTCACGGTGCTGACGGACGAGGACGAGGAGGTGCCGTACGAGTTCGACGAACTGGACGAACTGGCACATGCCTACGCGGTGACCATCCACCGTTCGCAGGGGAGTGAATATCCCGCCGTGGTGATTCCGGTCACCACCGGAGCCTGGATGATGCTCCAGCGCAACCTGCTCTACACGGCGGTCACGCGGGCCAAGCGGCTGGTCGTCCTCGTCGGTTCGCGCAAGGCGATCGGGCAGGCGGTGCGCACCGTTTCGGCAGGCCGGCGCTGTACCGCGCTGGACTTCCGGCTCCGCCGGAGCGGATCTCCGGAAAAATGATCGATCAAATGAGTCGTGAAGGTCACAAGACCCTTCCCGATGGGGGAACAAGGGGGCAGGATGAGCAGGTTGGCGGCACTGAGTGCCGCCGATAGGCCCAATGGTCGACCCCGAGTGCACTCTCCTGAGCCAAATGGGGGATGGTAGAGACAGTCAGGGCACCTCGAAGATGAGGCACTACGTCGGTGAGGGAAGACGTGAGCGACAACTCTGTAGTACTGCGGTACGGCGACGGCGAGTACACCTACCCGGTGGTCGACAGCACCGTCGGCGACAAGGGCTTCGACATCGGGAAGCTCCGCGCCCAGACCGGTCTCGTGACCCTGGACAGCGGCTACGGCAACACGGCTGCCTATAAATCCGCCATCACCTACCTCGACGGCGAGGCGGGCATCCTCCGCTACCGCGGCTACCCGATCGAGCAGCTGGCGGAGCGCTCCACCTTCCTGGAGGTGGCCTACCTGCTGATCAACGGTGAGCTGCCGACGGTCGACGAGCTCACCACGTTCAAGAACGAGATCACGCGGCACACCCTGCTCCACGAGGACGTCAAGAACTTCTACCGGGGCTTCCCGCGTGACGCCCACCCGATGGCCATGCTGTCGTCGGTGGTCTCCGCGCTGTCCACCTTCTACCAGGACAGCCACAACCCGTTCGACGCGAAGCAGCGCGACCTCTCCACCATCCGCCTGCTCGCCAAGCTTCCGACCATCGCCGCGTACGCGTACAAGAAGTCGGTCGGCCACCCGTTCGTCTACCCGCGCAACGACCTCTCCTACGTGGAGAACTTCCTGCGCATGACGTTCTCGGTGCCGGCGCAGGACTACGAGCTCGACCCGGTCGTCGTCTCGGCCCTGGACAAACTGCTGATCCTGCACGCGGACCACGAGCAGAACTGTTCGACGTCGACGGTCCGTCTGGTCGGCTCGTCGCAGGCGAACATGTTCGCGTCGATCTCCGCCGGCATCTCCGCGCTCTGGGGCCCCCTGCACGGCGGTGCCAACCAGTCCGTCCTGGAGATGCTGGAGGGCATCCAGGCCAACGGCGGCGACGTCGACTCCTTCATCACCAAGGTGAAGAACAAGGAGGACGGCGTCCGCCTGATGGGCTTCGGCCACCGGGTCTACAAGTCCTTCGACCCGCGCGCCAAGATCATCAAGTCCGCCGCGCACGACGTCCTCTCGGCCCTCGGCAAGTCCGACGAGCTGCTGGACATCGCGCTGAAGCTGGAGGAGCACGCGCTCTCCGACGACTACTTCGTCTCGCGCAACCTCTACCCGAACGTCGACTTCTACACCGGCCTGATCTACCGCGCCATGGGCTTCCCGACCGAGATGTTCACGGTCCTGTTCGCCCTCGGCCGGCTGCCCGGCTGGATCGCCCAGTGGCAGGAAATGATCAAGGAGCCGGGTTCCCGCATCGGCCGCCCGCGCCAGATCTACACGGGCGTCGTCGAGCGCGACTTCGTGCCGGTCGAGGAGCGCTGACTGCCCGCCGCCGCTGACCGTCCGCGGCCACCGCGGCAGGCCTGAGGCGAGGGAGTCGAAGGGGCGCGTCGGTGTCGAGGCGCCCCGGAGACCGACCGGCTCCGGAAAACGCGGCACAAACCCGGCAGGAACGCGGCACAGACGCAGCAGAAGGCGCCCTGGAGCGCCGGTCCCCCCACGGGCCGGCGACCAGGGCGCCTTCCCGTGTCCCGGTGCGGATTCCCCCCACGGGATCCGGCCGGGCGTTCGGTACGGCAGCGCCTGAATCGCTGCGTTGAGCACAACGAGCAGAACTCGCCGTACTTCATCCAGTGATGCGGTGCGATCTGCCGGGACCCGCACGGCACGGGAGGGCCGCTCAAAGCTTCCCGTCGTACGTGCCCCGGCAACGCATCTCTGAGGAAGTCCCCCAAGACATCCCCAGATGCCAGGTCAGCGCCCCCCAAGACGCATCTCTGACATCGCCAACTTAGACCTTCGAACCCCTTCGATGGTTACGTTCACATCACTGTGATCTGCGTCTCTTGCATCGGTCCGATAGATGCGCAAGAGCCCCGATACGGTGATCGGAGCTCAAGCGTAAGGATGATGCGCGAGCCTTGTGAAGAGCTTATGTGAGGTGCGCGTTGGACTCCAGGGGGACTCCTACATCCACTGCGGCGAACCGGCGGTAACTTTCACCGGAAGGTGCGCAGCCGCAGGCTGTTGGTCACCACGAAGACCGACGAGAAGGCCATCGCGGCGCCCGCGATCATCGGGTTGAGGAGTCCCGCGGCGGCCAGCGGGAGCGCGGCCACGTTGTAGCCGAAGGCCCACACGAGGTTGCCCTTGATGGTGGCGAGGGTCCGCCGGGAGAGCCGGATCGCGTCCGCCGCCACCCGCAGGTCCCCGCGCACCAGGGTCAGGTCGCCGGCCTCGATCGCCGCGTCCGTCCCGGTGCCCATGGCCAGGCCGAGGTCCGCGGTGGCCAGCGCCGCCGCGTCGTTGACGCCGTCGCCGACCATGGCGACCGTCCGCCCCTCGCGCCGCAGCCGTCGTACGGCGTCCACCTTCTCCTCGGGCAGTACCTCGGCGACGACCTCGGTGATCCCGACCGCCCGGGCGACCGACTCGGCCACCGCCCGGTTGTCCCCGGTCAGCAGCACCGGCGTCAGCCCGAGCGCGCGCAGCTCACGCACGGCCTCGGCGCTGGTCTCCTTGACCGTGTCGGCGACGGCGAGGACACCCCGTGCCTCGCCGTCCCATCCGGCCAGGACGGCCGTACGCCCGTCCTGTTCGGCCCGGGAGCGGGCCAGGGCCAGCTCCTCGGGCACCACGTCGAAGAGGCGCCCCACGGCCACCTCGCGGCCCTCCACGCGACCACGGACGCCCCGCCCCGGGACGTTCTCGAAGTGCTCGACCGAGGGCAGCGCGCCGACCCGCTCCCCGGCCCCCGCCGCGATCGCCTTGGCGACCGGATGCTCGGAGGCGTGTTCGAGAGCGCCCGCGAGCCGCAGCAGCTCGTCCTTGTCGGCGCCCTCGGTGACGTACACCTCCTGGAGGCTCATCCGGCCGGTGGTCACCGTCCCGGTCTTGTCGAGGACGACGGTGTCGACGCGGCGCGTGGACTCCAGCACCTCGGGACCCTTGATGAGGATGCCGAGCTGGGCGCCCCGCCCGGTGCCGACCATCAGCGCGGTCGGCGTGGCCAGGCCCAGGGCGCACGGGCAGGCGATGATCAGGACGGCGACGGCGGCCGTGAACGCGGCGGCCGTGTCCCCGGTGACGCCCAGCCAGACCCCGAAGGTGCCGAGCGCGATCAGGATGACGACCGGGACGAAGACGGCGGAGATCCGGTCGGCGAGGCGCTGCACCTCGGCCTTGCCGTTCTGTGCGTCCTCCACCAGCCTCGCCATCCGCGCGAGCTGCGTGTCGGCGCCGACCCGGGTCGCCTCGACGACCAGCCGCCCGCCCGCGTTGACGGTCGCACCCGTGACGGCGTCGCCGACGGTCACGTCCACCGGCACGGACTCGCCGGTCAGCATGGACGCGTCCACCGCGGACGCCCCTTCCACCACGGTCCCGTCGGTGGCGACCTTCTCCCCGGGCCGTACGACGAACCGGTCACCGACCGCCAGCGACGCCACCGGGACCCGTACCTCGTGCCCGTCCCGCAGCACCGCCACGTCCTTGGCGCCCAGCTCCATCAGCGCCCGCAGGGCCGCCCCCGCGCGCCGCTTGGAACGCGCCTCCAGATAGCGGCCGAGCAGGATCAGCGCGACGACCCCGGAGGCGACTTCGAGGTAGATCGTGGACGCGCTGTCCATGCGGGAGACGGTGAACCGGAACTCGTCGTGCATCCCCGGCAGGCCCGCGTCGCCGAAGAACAGCGCCCACAGCGACCAGCCGAACGCGGCCAGCGTGCCGACCGAGACCAGGGTGTCCATGGTGGCGGCGCCGTGCCGCGCGTTGGTCCAGGCGGCGCGGTGGAACTGCGCACCGCCCCAGACGACGACGGGGGCGGCGAGCGTCAGCGACAGCCACTGCCAGTTGTCGAACTGGAGCGCCGGGACCATCGCGAGCAGCACCACCGGGGCGGCGAGCAGGGCGGAGACCAGGAGGCGGTGGCGCAGGCCGGCGAGTTCGGGATCCGGCGCGGCCCCGGCCTCCCGCCGCGGCTCCGGCTCCGGGGGCGCGGGTTCCTCGGCGGTGTACCCGGTCTTGACGACCGTGGCGATCAGGTCGGCGACCTGAACCCCCTGGGGGTATGTGACCTTCGCCTTCTCGGTCGCGTAGTTCACGGTGGCGGTCACGCCGTCCATCCGGTTGAGCTTCTTCTCCACCCGGGCGGCGCAGGAGGCGCAGGTCATGCCGCCGATGAGCAGCTCGACCTCGGACTCGCCGGCCGGGCGTGGCGCGGCTATGGGGGTCTGTGCGGTGCTGGTGGTGGTGCTGGTCGTCATGTCCGGACTCCAGACAACGGACCGGACCGTACGGAGCCAGTATCAGCTGGTCGGCACGGCCCGGCGGAGAGATACGTTTCCGTCGTACGTACTGCTGGTGGCGGTGCTGGCCGCTCGGGCCGTCAGACGCGGCCGGCGAGCTCGAAGCCCGCCTCGTCGACGGCGGCGCGGACCGCTTCCTCGTCGAGCGGGGCCGCGGAGACGACCGTGACCTCGCCGCTGGCCGCGACGGCCGTCACCGAGCTGACGCCGGGGATCCCGGAGATCTCGGCGGAGACAGAACCCTCGCAGTGCCCGCAGCTCATGCCGGTCACCTTGTAGACGGCGGTCACGGAGCCCGGGGTGTCGGTCTGGGCGGTCATGTCGTTCTCCTCGTCGAGGCGGGTGGGGCCGGTGAGGCCCACGGGGGAGCCCCACTGTCGCCAGAGTATACCCCTAGGGGGTATTTCTCCAAGAGGAGTCCCGGCGCGCCAGCGAGTGCACCCAGGCGGCCCCGAGCAGTGAGACGAGTACCAGCAGGCCGACCGAGAACACCGCGAAGAGGTGCTCCTGTGCCGCGCTGGGGCGCGGGATGTACCCCTCGGCGAACAGCCCGCGATCCATTCCGGTACCCGTGAGGTGCGCCACCAGCCAGATCGCGACGCCGTGCGTGGAGTCCCACAGGGCGTGCAGCAGGGCCACCCCCAGGCCGGCCGAGACGACCGGGGCGGTGAGGCGGAAGCGGCCGTTGGGGCGCCGGAAGGAGAGCAGGGTGCCGCCGGCGATCGCCGTCCACAGTCCGTGCCCGAAGGGGGCCAGCACTCCGCGCAGGATCTCCGTCTCGATCAGGGCGCGCAGATCGACGCCCTCGGTGGAGACGGCCGCGTTGAACGCGTACCCGGCGCTCTCCAGGGCCGCGAAGCCGAAGCCGACGGCGGCGCCGAGCACCAGCCCGGCCCGCATGCCCCGGATCCCGGGCAGCCGGCGCAGCACGAACACCAGCGCGCCGAGCTTCACCGCCTCCTCGATGAGGCCGACCGAGACGAACATCCCCCAGGAGGGGCGGACCAGGTAGGACTCCATCACCGAGGCGCCCAGCACCCCGAGCGTGCCGCCGGTCAGAAAGCAGCCGAGGATCGCACTGACCCCGAGGTCACGGCCGTGCCGCTCGTACGCCCACAGCACGAAGACGACCGGGACGAGAAAGCTGCCGAGCAGGATCAGCGTCGGCAGCAGGGTGGTGTTCCTCGTCGCGTACGTGACCACCGCGGTCAGCGCCCACAGGGCGAGCCCACCGCCGAGGCAGCGCCTCCACAGGCCGGCGCGGATCCGGGGGTACGGCGGTGGCGGCTGCTGTGGACCGGGGATACGGGCCTGCGGCCGGCCGGACTGCGGAGAGTGGGTCAAGGCGGCTCCCCTTGTGCTCCTGCGGGTACGGGTGGCGCTCGCCGGCTCGGGATCGGGGCGATTTACCCGCACTTTAGGCAGATGTGCCGCGTGTCGCAGTCTGGGGGGTGCCAGGGGGGTGGACGGTCAGGTGGCGGGGTGACCGAGACGGTCGCCCACCAGGGGGTCGAGGTACCGGGTGAGTACGTTCTTGATCTCCTGGACGTACGCCTGGCGCTCGGCGCCCTCGTGGCTGAGCACCAGCTCCAGCCCCGCCTTGTAGATGCCGAGGCTGACATGCGCCGTGCGCGTGATGTGGGCCTTGTTGGCGTCCGGCGGGAGGAGCGAGGCGAGCAGCTCCTCGACGCGGCCGAGCAGGTTGGTGTGCAGGGCGTCGTGGGCCTCGGTGATGCCGCCGGGCACGTCGGGGCCGTGCATCAGCGCGAAGAACACGGGGTGCTCGATGTTGAAGGCGGTGAGGCGGTCCACTGTGGCGTCGACCGCGTCCGCCAGCGAGGTGCCGGGATCGATCGGCGCGAGCGCCTCGCCGTAGGTGTCCCGCAGGTCGTGCATGAGCCGGTCGCCCAGCTCGATCGCGATCGCTTCCTTGTTCGGGAAGAACTGGTAGAGCGTGCCGGGGGAGACGCCGGCCTCGCGGGCGATGGCGTTGGTGCTGGCGGCTGTGTAGCCCGTGGCGCAGAAGACCGAGGCGGCGGCTTCGAGCAGCTGCTGGATGCGCCGCTCGCCGCGAGCCTGCCGCCTGCGCGGCTGCCCCTTGCCCGTGGCCGTGCCGTCGGGCTGCTCTGACATGTCGGGCTTGTCGGGCACGCGTTATCCCCAGCTCGTCGAACGCGATTGACAAACGCGAGAGATCGCTCGCATTCTGGTGGAACGTGAGCGACGACTCGTGTTTGCCAGTCTAGATGGCAATGGCCGACCCATGCTGCCCTGCGCGCGAAGCGGATGCGTACCGGGCAGGCAGTGGTCACGGTGAAGGGGACACCGCAGGATGACCGAAGTCAACAAGCCCTCGGAGGCCGTAGGCGGGGCCCGTCCAGGGGGCTGGACCCGGTTCGTGACCGCCCGGCCCCGGCTCTCGCTGCTGCTCGCCCTGGTGATCACCGCGCTCGCCGTGCTGGCCGGCAGCGGGGTCGCCGACCGGCTCGGCAGCGGCGGCTGGGAGGACCCGGCCGCCGAGTCCACGTACGCGACCAAGGCGCTGGAGCGCGAGTTCCCGGACTCCCAGCCGAACCTGCTCCTGCTGGTGGAGGCGCGCGGCGGCTCCGTGGACACCCCTGCCGTGGCGGCGGAGGCGAAGGCCCTCGCCACCCGCCTGTCCGGCGAGAAGGGCGTCACGGGCGTCGGCTCGTACTGGCAGACCAGGTCGCCGTCCCTGCGCGCCGAGGACGGCCACGAGGCCCTGATCGCGGCCCGCGTCACCGGTGACGAGAAGGCGGCGGCCGACACCCTGGACCGCATCGCCCCGCACTACCGGGGCACGCACGGGCCGGTGACGGTCAAGGTCGGCGGCATGGTGGCGGTCCGCAGCGACATGCAGACGATCATCAAGGAGGACCTGGCCCGCGCCGAGCTGATCGCGCTGCCCATCACCCTGGTCCTGCTGGTGATGGTGTTCGGCAGCGCGATCGCGGCCCTGCTCCCGCTGGGCATCGGCATCGTCGCCATCCTCGGCACGAACGCGGTCCTGCGCGGCATCACGTCCTTCACGGACGTCTCGGTCTTCGCGATGAACCTGACCACGGCCCTGGGTCTCGGCCTGGCCATCGACTACGCGCTCTTCATCGTCCGCCGCTTCCGCGAGGAGCTGGCCACGGGCGCCGACCCGCTGACGGCGGTCGGCACGACACTGCGCACGGCGGGGCGCACGGTGCTGTTCTCGGCCCTGACGGTGGCCGTCTCCCTGGCGGCGATGCTCGTCTTCCCCCAGTACTTCCTCCGCTCGTTCGCCTACGCCGGCATAGCGGTGGTCCTGCTGGCCGCGGCGGCCGCCCTGATCCTGCTTCCGGCGGCGCTGATCCTGCTGGGCGACCGGGTCAACGCGCTGGACCTGCGCCGGCTGTTCCGCGGCGGCCGGGAAGCCCGGCCCTCCGGCGCCGAGGGCACGGCCTGGGCCCGTACCGCCACCCTGGTGATGCGCCGGGCCCCGCTCTTCGCCGTCGCCACCACGGCCTTCCTGATCGTCCTCGGACTGCCGTTCCTGGGCGTGAAGTTCGGCACCGCGGACGACCGTCAGCTCCCGGCCGGCGCCGAGTCCCACGTCGTCCAGCAGCACATCCGGGACGGCTTCCCGGGCAACCCCGGCGGCGACCTCGAAGTCCTGGCCGAGGGCGGGGCGACCCGGGCGCAGTACACGGCGTACCGGCAGCGGGTCGCGGCCCTGCCGGAGGTGGCCGCGGTGGCCGGACCCCTGGTCAAGGGCGACGCGGCGTACTTCACGGTGCAGCCGAAGGGCGAGTCGGTGGACGACGGCGCCCAGCGCCTGGTGGGCGAGCTGCGCGCGCTGAACACCCCCTTCGACACGAAGGTGACGGGCACGGCGGCGGTCCTGGTCGACTCCAAGCACGCCATCGCCGAACGCCTGCCCTGGGCGGCGGCGATCATCGCGATCGTCACCCTGCTGCTGGTCTTCCTCCTCACGGGCAGCGTCCTGATACCGGTCCAGGCGGTGCTGCTCAACGCGCTCAGTCTCACGGCGATGTTCGGCGCGGTGGTCTGGGTCTTCCAGGACGGCCACCTCTCGAACGTGCTGGGCTTCACCAGCCCCGGCTCGATCGAGACCACGCTCCCGGTCCTGATGTTCTGCGTGGCGTTCGGCCTCTCCATGGACTACGGGGTGTTCCTGCTCTCCCGCGTCAAGGAGGAGTACGACAGGACCGGCGACCACGAGAGGGCGGTCCGCCTGGGGCTCCAGCGCACCGGAGGCCTGATCACCGCGGCGGCGATCATCCTGGCGGTGGTGATGGTGGCGATCGGCACCTCCCGGGTCACCAACACCAAGATGCTGGGCCTCGGCATCGCCCTGGCGGTCCTGATGGACGCGATGGTCGTCCGCAGCCTCCTGGTCCCGGCCATCATGCGCCTGACAGGAAAGGCGACCTGGTGGGCCCCGGCCCCCCTGCGCCGTTTCCACGACCGCTTCGGCCTGAGCGAGGCCGAGCAGCAGACGCCCCCGTCGGACGCGCCCGCATCGGACGCGCCCCGGTCGGACGCGGCCCCGGTCGGAAGCGCCTGAGCTGGACGCGCCCCAAAGGGGCGCGGGGGTGTGTCAATCTGCGGCTCCGCCGCGTGGGCGCGGCCGGCCACGACGGCGTCGCAGACGGCAGACGGCACATCGCGGCACTTCCAGCGGAGCGCTTAGCCTTCGCGCAGCCCCCGAAAGGAGCACTCGCGATGCGAGCCGTCGTCTATGACCACTACGCCACCCCTGCCGAGTTACGGGACGTTCCCGACCCCCGCCCGGCCCGCCACGGAGTGGTCGTCCGTGTGGAGGCCACCGGCCTCTGCCGAAGCGACTGGCACGGCTGGTCGGGGCACATCCCGGACATCACCCTCCCGCACGTCCCCGGCCACGAGCTGGCCGGAGTGGTCGAGGAGGCCGGCGCCGGGGTGACCGCCTGGCAGCCCGGCGACCGGGTCACCGTCCCCTTCGTCTGCGCCTGCGGCAGCTGCCCGTCCTGCGCGGCCGGCCACCAGCAGGTCTGCGAACGCCAGACCCAGCCCGGCTTCACGCACTGGGGTTCCTTCGCCCAGTACGTGGCGCTGGACCACGCCGATGTGAACCTCGTGGCGATCCCGGACGACCTGCCCTACGCCACCGCGGCCTGTCTGGGCTGCCGCTTCGCCACCGCCTTCCGCGCGGTGGTGCAGCAGGGCAGGGTCGCGGCGGGGGAGTGGGTGGCGGTCTACGGCTGCGGGGGCGTGGGGCTGTCGGCGGTGATGATCGCGGCGGCGTCGGGGGCCCGGGTGGTGGCGGTCGACGTGTCGCGCCAAGCCCTGGACCTGGCAAGGAAGTTCGGCGCGGCCCACGGCGTGGACGCGACGGGCGCCGAGGACCCGGCGGCGACGGTCCGCGAACTGACCTCCGGCGGCGCCCACCTCTCCCTGGACGCCCTCGGTTCACCGGCCACCTCGGCCGCCTCGGTCCACTCCCTGCGCCGTCGCGGCCGCCACGTCCAGGTGGGCCTGCTGCCGTCCCCGGACGGCAACACCCCCCTACCGCTGGCCCGCGCGATCGCCCTGGAGCTGGAGCTCCTCGGCAGCCACGGCATGGCGGCCCACACCTACCCCGCCATGCTCGAACTGGTCCGCGCCGGCACTCTCCGTCCCGACCTCCTGGTCACCTCGGCGATCACCCTGGACGCGGCCCCGGCGGCCCTGGCGGCGATGGGCGGGGCCCCGGCGGCGGGGGTGACGGTCATCGAGCCGTGGGCCTGACGCATGCGCGCCCCGCCCCCGGTGGGCGGGGCATCCCGCGAGGGGGAGAGGGGTTCAGATGTCGCTACGCCCTCGGTTGCGGGGCCGGGAGGCGACCCAGGCACGGACCGTGTCGGCGTACCAGTAGGGCTTGCCGCCCTCGACATGGTCCGGCGGAGGGAGCAGCCCGTGCTTTCGGTAGGAGCGGACGGTGTCCGGCTGCACCCGGATGTGCGCCGCGATCTCCTTGTAGGACCAGAGCCTTCGGTCGGTCATGGGATGCACCTCCCTGCGCGCACCGCGGGGGCGACCGGAGGCGGTCGTCGGGGGAGCCGGGCGCTGCGCTGGCGATCACAAAGCCTGTGCCCGGTGAACGACGGAGAGTGACTGTGAGCAAGCGGCTGTGGGCCGGGTGTGACCGAGAACCCGCGTAGGCGCGACATGTGTGACACAAGTGGGGTGTTTGTGACACGGCCGGGGCACAGGCGCAGGCCGGCTCATCGGCGGGGCGTGTTGACATGCCGCGCACGAGCAGGACGGGCCGGACCCGCTGCGCCAGGTCCGGCCCGTCGGCTCCCCCGCTCTCCCCCGCTCAGCGGCTCCGGCGATCAGGGTGCCCGACCTCGCCCGCGCCGGTCTTGGAGAAAACCGCGCTCCGTCCGCCGGGCCCGAGCACCAGGCTCGTCGCCTGTCCGGACATCCGGTCCGCCATCGCTGAGGCGGGGGCGGCCCGTGCCGCCGCGAACTCGCCGGGCGTGCACCCGGTCATCGCCTTGAACTCCCCGCTCGGATGCGCCTGGTCGTAGAACCCGCACACCGCCGCCGTCTCCGCCTGCCCCCGTCCCGCGGCCAGCATCCGCCCCGCCCGCTGCAGCCGCAGCACCCGCCCCGCCGCCTTCGGCCCGAGCCCGATCCGTTCCCGGAAGCGGTTCTCCAAGTGCCGTACGCTCCATCCGACTTCTTCGGCCAGCCGGGGCACGGGCACCGCGCCCCAGTCCCGCCGCAACAGCGCCCACGCCCGCTCCACCCGCGGCGACCTCGGAGCACCGGCCCGGCTCCACCGCAGCAACACGTCGTCCAGCAGCCGGAAGCGATCCGCCCAGCGGGGCAGGGCGCCGAGAGCGGCGGCGAGTTCACCGACCCCCTGGCCCAGCACGTGCGGCAACTCGTCGGGATCCACCGACCGGTTGGCCAACTCGTACTGCGGAGTGCCGAAGAGGGAGAAGGCGGCCCACGGCTCCAGCAGTATCTCGATCCCCGAGATGCGCCCGCCGTGCTCGCCGACGGCAGGCGTGGTGGTGAGGCCGTTGCAGACGCAGACGAGGGTGGCGGGCGGACGGCCGTCACGCGAGATCCGTATGGGCTGCTCGAACCCGAGAAGAAGAGTGGCGGCCCCGATGGGCGTCTCAAGGCGGCGCCGGGGACGATCGAGGGTGAGCCGGATCCCGCGGTAACTCAGTACTCCGGGCCGCAGTGCCGGATGCGGCTGCCCGGCGACCACTTCCCAGCTTCCCCTGGCCATCGCCCCATCGTGCTACGGCTGCCGAAGCCACGGAAGGGTCGTGGCGCCTCGGCTTCCATACCGTCGTCCGAATGTCCGGACAAACCATTGACACGACCTCCTGTCCCGGACTACAAACCACGGGAGAGCCATGACGAAGGGAAGCCGATGGCGTACGACCTGATCACCATGGGGCGGATCGGGGTGGATCTCTATCCGCTCCAGACCGGAGTCCCGCTCGCCCAGGTGTCGTCCTTCGGCAAGTTCCTCGGCGGGTCGGCGACGAACGTGGCGGTGGCCGCCGCCCGCCTCGGCCGGAACACCGCGGTCATCACCCGCACCGGCGAGGACGCCTTCGGCGCCTACCTGCACGAGGCCCTCCGGGGCTTCGGCGTGGACGACCGCTGGGTCACCTCGGTCCCCGGCCTGAACACCCCCGTGACGTTCTGCGAGATCTTCCCGCCGGACGACTTCCCGCTGTACTTCTACCGGCAGCCCAAGGCCCCTGACCTGGAGATCGACGCCCACGAGCTGGACCTGGACGCCGTCCGGGACGCCCGGATCTTCTGGATCACCGGCACCGGCCTGAGCGAGGAGCCCAGCCGCACGGCGACCCTCGCGGCCCTCGCCCACCGCGCCAAGTCCGGCACCACCGTCTTCGACCTCGACTGGCGGCCGATGTTCTGGCGCGGTGACATCAGCGGCTCCCGCCGCGGGCCGGACGCCGCCCGGCCCTTCTACGTCGAGGCGCTCAAGCACGCCACCGTCGCCGTCGGCAACCTGGACGAGGTCGAGGTCGCCACCGGCGTGCGTGAGCCGCAGGCCGCCGCTCAGGCCCTCCTCGACGCCGGAGTCGAGATCGCGGTGGTCAAGCAGGGCCCCAAGGGCGTCCTCGCCGTCAGCCGCGACGGCGACCGCGCCGAGGTCCCGCCGCTGCCCGTGAACGTCCTCAACGGCCTCGGCGCCGGTGACGCCTTCGGCGGCTCCCTCTGCCACGGCCTCCTCGAAGGCTGGGACCTGGAGAAGATCATGCGGCACGCCAACGCGGCCGGTGCGATCGTCGCCTCCCGCCTGGAGTGCTCCTCCGCGATGCCGACCCGCGAAGAGATCGACGCCGCGCTCGCCGCCGGAGCGGTGCTGTGAGGGCCGGCCGCGTCACGGGCGCGCACCACGACGGCGGAGCCGGCGCTTCCGCCCCGCAGGTGAAGGTGGACATCTCCGCCCTCGTCCACACCCGCACCCACCACCCCGAGGCCATCGCCGAGGCGGCCGCCCGGCGCTCCCGCCGTCCGCTCCTCAACGAGGACGGCAAGCTGATGATCGTCGCCGCCGACCACCCGGCCCGCGGCGCCCTCGGCGTGGGCGGCGACAGGCTCGCCATGGCCAACCGGGCCGAGCTGCTGGAACGGCTCTGCCTGGCGCTCTCCCGGCCCGGCGTCGACGGTGTCCTCGCCACCGCCGACATCCTGGACGACCTGCTCCTGCTCGGCGCCCTGGACGGCAAGGTCGTCATGGGCTCGATGAACCGCGGTGGTCTGCAGGGCGCCTCCTTCGAGCTCGACGACCGGTTCACCGGCCACCGCGCCGAGGACATACAGCGCCTCGGTTTCGACGCCGGCAAGCTGCTCCTGCGCATCGACTACGACGACCCGGGCTCGCTGACCACCCTGGAGTCCACCGCCCGCGCCATCGACGACATGGCAGCGCGCCGGCTCCCGGTCTTCGTCGAGCCGTTCATCAGCCGCCGCACCCCCGAGGGCAAGGTGAAGAACGACCTGTCCGCGGAGGCGGTCACCAGGTCCATCGCCATCGCCTCGGGCCTCGGCGGGAGTTCGGCCTACACCTGGCTGAAGCTGCCGGTCACCGACAACCCCGACGACATGGCCCAGGTCATGGAGACGTCCACCCTCCCCGCGGTTCTGCTGGGCGGCGAGGTCGGCGACGACCAGGACGGCGCCTACGAGAAGTGGCGCAGCGCCCTCCAACTCCCCACCGTGCGCGGCCTGGTGGTCGGCCGCTCGCTGCTGTACCCGGCGGACGGCGACGTGGCCGCCGCCGTGGACACCGCCGTCGGACTCCTGTGAGGGCGAGAAGATGACGACCAACGAGCTGCATCTCACCAAGGGTTCGACCGCGAACGCCCAGTACGCGCTCGACATCGACCCCAAGCGGGCCGGTTGGGGGCACAGCAGCCTGAGGATCGTCGAACTGGCCCCGGCGGGAACGCATTTGTTCACCACCGGGGACAGTGAGTGGATCGTGCTTCCGCTGCAGGGCGGTTGTACGGTGCAAACAGAGGGAAACGAGTTCCAGATCCTGGGCCGGGAGAGCGTGTTCAGCGGAGTCTCCGACTTCGTGTACGTGCCCCGGGACGCCCAGGTCCAGATCGCCTCCGGCGCGGGAGGCCGCTTCGCCCTGGCAGGAGCGAAGTGCGAGCGACGACTCCCCGCCCGCTACGGCCCCGCGCCGGAGGTCCCCGTCGAAGACCGCGGCAGCGGCACCAGCGCCCGGCAGGTGCGCAACTTCGCCTCCGCGAGCGCCTTCGACTGCGACAAGCTGATCGCCGTGGAGGTGATCACGCCCGGCGGCAACTGGTCCTCGTACCCGCCGCACAAGCACGACGAGCACCGGCCCGGCGAGGAGTCGGAGCTGGAGGAGATCTACTACTTCGAGATCGACGGACCGAACGGGATGGGGTATCAGCGCGTATTCCCCTCCCGTGAGGGCGGTACGGACGTCCTCGCCGAGGTCCGCTCCGGCGACGCCGTGCTCGTTCCCGACGGATGGCACGGCCCGTCGATCGCGCAGCCCGGGCACGACATGTACTACCTGAACGTCATGGCGGGGCCCGGTGCGACGCGGGAGTGGCGGATCTGCTTCCACCCGGACCATACGGAGGGTTACCGATGACGATTCGGTTGACCGTCGCGCAAGCGCTTGTCCGCTTCCTCGCCGTCCAGTTCAGCGAGCGGGACGGCGAGCGCCGCCGCCTGATCGGCGCCACCTGGGGCATCTTCGGCCACGGCAACGTGGCCGGCCTCGGCCAGGCGCTCGTCGAGTACGCGGACGACATGCCGTACCACCAGGGCCGTAACGAACAGGCCATGGTGCACGCGGCGGTCGGCTACGCGCGTCAGTCGAACCGGCTCGCCACGCACGCCGTGACGACGTCCGTCGGGCCGGGCGCCACCAACCTCGTCACCGGCGCCGCCCTCGCCACGATCAACCACCTCCCGGTCCTGCTCCTGCCCGGTGACGTCTTCGCCACCCGCCCCGCCGACCCGGTCCTCCAGCAGCTCGAAGTCCCGCACGCGGCCGACGTGTCCGTGAACGACTGCCTGCGCCCGGTCTCGAAGTTCTTCGACCGGATCAACCGGCCCGAGCAGCTCGTCCCCTCCGCCCTCGCCGCCATGCGCGTCCTCACCGACCCCGTCGAGACCGGCGCGGTCACGCTCGCCCTCCCGCAGGACGTGCAGGCCGAGGCGTACGACTGGCCCGAGGAGTTCTTCGCCGAGCGGGTGTGGACCGTACGACGGCCGGGCGCGGACCCCGCCGAACTCGCCGCGGCGGTGCGGGCGATCAGGAACGCCTCCCGCCCCCTCCTCATCGCCGGCGGCGGGGTCCACCACAGCCGCGCCGAGGCCGTCCTCGCCGAGTTCGCCACCGCCACCCGCATCCCGGTCGCGTCCACCCAGGCCGGCAAGGGCTCGCTGCGCTGGGACCACCCGCAGGACGTCGGCGGCGTCGGCCACACCGGCACCGCCACCGCCGACGAACTCGCCCGCACCGCCGACCTGGTGATCGGCGTCGGCACCCGCTACACCGACTTCACCACGGCCTCCGGCACCCTCTTCGAGCACCCGGACGTCCGCTTCCTCAACCTCAACATCGCCCCGTACGACGGCCACAAACTCGCCGGCCTGCCGCTGGTCGCCGACGCCCGCAACGGTCTTTCGGAGCTGAGGAAGGCCCTGGGCGGCCACCGGGCCGCCGACTCGTACGCCACCGAGTACACCGAGGACAAGGAACGCTGGGAGCAGCGCGTCGACGCCTGCTACGAGGCCGACGAGCCGGACATCCGGCCGACCCAGCCACAGGTCCTCGGCGTCCTGGACGCGCTCGTCGACGAGACGGACGTACTGATCAACGCGGCCGGCTCCCTCCCCGGCGACCTGCACCGGCTCTGGCGGGCACGGTCGCGCGACCAGTACCACCTGGAGTACGGGTACTCGTGCATGGGCTACGAGATACCTGCCGCCATCGGGGTGAAACTCGCGGCGCCGGAGCGCAACGTGTGGGCGCTGGTCGGCGACGGCACGTATCTGATGATGCCCACCGAGATCGTCACCGCCGTGCAGGAGGGGATAGCCATCAAGGTGCTGCTGGTGCAGAACCACGGCTACGCCTCCATCGGCGGCCTGTCCGAGTCGGTCGGCGGCGAGCGGTTCGGCACCGCGTACCGCTTCCCCTCGGACGACGGCACCTTCACGGGCGCCCCGCTCCCCGTCGACCTCGCCGCCAACGCGGCCAGCCTCGGCATGCGGGTGCTGCGCGCGAAGACCGTACGGGACCTGCGCGCGGCGCTCGCCGAGGCGCGGGCCGCCGACACTCCCACATGTGTCTACGTGGAGACCGAAACGGCCGACACTGTGTCGGGCCCGCCTCCCGCGCAGGCCTGGTGGGATGTACCTGTGGCCGCGACCGCGACCCGATCCGCCGCGGTCAAGGCACGTGAGCTCTACGAACGGCACGTCTCGACCCGACGCCGCCATCTGTGAAGGAGTAACCGGTCATGACGAAGATCGTCAACCACTGGATCGGCGGCAAGTCCGTCGACGGCACGTCGGGCAACTACGGTCCGGTCACCGACCCGGCCACCGGCGCGGTGACCACGAAGGTCGCGTTCGCGTCCGTCGACGAGGTCGACGCCGCGGTCGCCGCCGCCAAGGACGCCTTCGCGACCTGGGGCCAGTCCTCGCTGGCCAAGCGCACGGAGATCCTGTTCCGCTTCCGCGCCCTGCTGGACGCCAATCGGGACGCGATCGCCGAGCTGATCACGGCCGAGCACGGCAAGGTGCACTCCGACGCCCTCGGTGAGGTCGCCCGCGGTCTGGAGATCGTGGACCTGGCGTGCGGCATCAACGTGCAGCTGAAGGGCGAGCTGTCCACCCAGGTCGCCAGCCGTGTCGACGTCTCCTCGATCCGCCAGCCGCTCGGCGTCGTCGCGGGCATCACGCCGTTCAACTTCCCGGCGATGGTCCCGATGTGGATGTTCCCGATCGCCATCGCGACCGGCAACACCTTCGTCCTGAAGCCGTCCGAGAAGGACCCGTCCGCGTCGCTCAAGCTCGCCGAGCTGCTGGCCGAGGCCGGTCTGCCCGACGGCGTCTTCAACGTCGTGCACGGTGACAAGGTGGCCGTGGACCGTCTCCTTGAGCACCCGGACGTCAAGGCGGTCTCCTTCGTCGGCTCGACCCCGATCGCCCGCTACATCCACACCACCGCCTCCGCCAACCACAAGCGCGTCCAGGCGCTGGGCGGCGCCAAGAACCACATGCTGGTCCTCCCGGACGCCGACCTGGACGCGGCGGCCGACGCGGCCGTCTCCGCGGCCTACGGCTCGGCGGGCGAGCGCTGCATGGCCATCTCGGCCGTGGTCGCCGTGGGCGCGATCGGCGACGAGCTGGTGGCGAAGATCCGCGAGCGCGCCGAGAAGATCAAGATCGGCCCCGGCAACGACCCGGCCTCCGAGATGGGCCCGCTGATCACGGCCGTCCACCGCGACAAGGTGGCCTCCTACGTCTCCGGTGCCGCCGCCGAGGGCGCCGAGGTCGTCCTGGACGGCACCGGCTACACGGTCGAGGGCTTCGAGGACGGCCACTGGATCGGCATCTCGCTCCTCGACAAGGTGCCCACCACCGCCAAGGCCTACCAGGACGAGATCTTCGGCCCGGTCCTGTGCGTGCTGCGCGTGGACACCTACGAGGAGGGCGTGGCGCTGATCAACGCCTCCCCCTTCGGCAACGGCACCGCGATCTTCACCCGGGACGGCGGCGCGGCCCGCCGCTTCCAGCTGGAGATCGAGGCCGGCATGGTCGGCGTCAACGTGCCCATCCCGGTGCCCGTCGGCTACCACTCCTTCGGTGGCTGGAAGGACTCGCTCTTCGGCGACCACCACATCTACGGCAACGACGGCACGCACTTCTACACCCGGGGCAAGGTCGTCACCACGCGCTGGCCCGACCCGGCGGACGCCCCCGCGGGCGTCGACCTGGGCTTCCCGCGCAACCACTGAGCGTGACCGCCTGACCCTGTCGGGGCCGTCCGGATACCGGACGGCCCCGACTTTTTTTGCCCGTGGTGCCGCGGTTCTCGTTCCGGTGGGATGAAACGGGTGACTTAAGTTCTTTGCGTGCATGACCTTCAAAAGCAAGGTCATGCAGCGGAAAGTTTTGAAGATTGACCTATCGCTCGCTCTCTTCCTACGAAAGCGATGCGGCACCCCTCGCCTTAAGAGTGCGGAATCCGAAGGTAAACGGCCATTGACGCAATGGTTTTCGTCGGGGTTCCATGCAGCACAGCCCAACGCCGGAGGCATCCGCACGACTCGATCGGAACCGCCGCATGACCGACACGCTCCGCCCTGTCGAGAACGCCGTCACAGAGGCGTCCGACAGCCCCAAGACGCTCAAGCGCTCCATCGGAGTAGTAGGCGGAACCCTTCTCACTCTCTCCTGCGTCACACCGGCCTCCACGCTCTTCGTGGTCGTCCCCGACCTCTTCGGCTCCCTCGGGACCGCCACCGCCCTCACGATCGCCATCGGCTCCCTCCTCTGTATCGCCGTGGCGTTCTGCTACTCCGAGCTGGGCACGCTGATCCCCAGCGCGGGCGGCGAGTACGCCATGGTCTCGACGCTGGCGGGCCGCCTCGCCGGCTGGCTGGTCTTCGTCCTCTCCCTCCTCGTCGTGATGATCGTGCCCCCGGTGATCGCGATGGGCACGGCCGACTACCTGGCCCCGATCGTCCACCTGGACCCGGCCATGACCGGCGCCGGCGTGATGCTCCTCGCCACCCTCGCGGGCCTTCTGGACCTGCGCGCCAACGCCTGGATCACCGGCATCTTCCTGGTCCTGGAGGTCATCGCGGCGGGTGTGGTGGCCGTGCTGGGCTTCTCCCACAGCCACCGCGGGGTCGGCAGCCTCACCTCCATGCAGGTGGCCGACACGGGTGGCCACACCACCACGGTCACCGCGATGCTCGTCGTCTCCGGCCTCGCCATCGCCCTCTTCGTCACCCAGGGCTTCTCGACGGCGGTCTACCTCTCCGAGGAACTGGAGGACCCGCGCCGCAACGTCGCCCGCACGGTCCTCGCCACCCTCGCCATCTCCACGGTGATCATCCTGGTCCCCGTGGCCGCGATCACCATGGGCGCCTCCGACCTCAAGGACCTCACGGGCGGCGACATCAGCTCCATGGTCACCGCCTGGTCCAACTCCGCGGTCGGCACCTTCGTCAGCCTCTGCGTGGCCCTCGCGATCATCAACGCGGGCATCGTCATGGTCATCCAGAACTCCCGCGTCCTGTTCGCCTCGGCCCGCGACAAGGCCTGGCCGGACCGGGTCAACAGCGCCCTCTCCCGCCTGGGCCGCTTCGGCTCCCCCTGGGTCGCCACCCTCGCGGTGGGTGTCCCCGGAGCCCTCCTCTGCTTCGTCAACCTCGACACCCTGTACGGCGTGACGGGCGTCTCGGTGACGGGCATGTACCTCCTGGTCGCCGTCGCCGCCCTGCTCTCCCGCCGAGCCCACCACAAGCACACCCCGGCCTGGCGCATGCCTCTGTGGCCCGCGATGCCGGTCCTCCTCATCGTGGTCCTCGCCTACATCCTCACCCAGCAGGAGACCACCTACCTCCTGTGGACCGGCGGCATCACCGCCACAGCCACCCTCTACTGGGCCTTCTACCTCCGCCCCCGCAAGCAGACCCACTGGGTGGTCTCCCTCCCGGAGGACACCAAGGCGTAGGCGCCGGGCAGAGCAGCCGACCCAGGGGCGCGGGGCTGTGTCGATGTGCGGCTCCGCCGCGTGGGCGCGAGCGACCTCCCGGCCCGCGGTCACCCACCGGCCGGTCCGGCACCGCCGAATCCCGCCGTCGTGGCTGCTCGCCGTTGCGGCGGGATCGGGTGGAGCGGCGGCGTTCGGGGGAACGGCCGGACCGGGGGAGCGGCGGCGTTCGGGGGGCTGGGGGCGCGGGGGTGGGCTGGGGGCGCGGGGGTGTAAGCCAAGCCGGTGTACCGCGACCGGAGTACAGGTCGGCGCTCCCGTACTTCCCGGGGATGGCCCGGGGTTCACCCCACCGTCGGCATCGGACGTCAGTCCGTACCCGTACCGTTGAAGCATGGATCTTCGACCCCCCGGCCTACGAGCCCTGCTCCGGCGGCCGCGACGGCTCCTGTCCGCCGCGGCCGCCGTCGTCGTGCTCGTAGGCGCCGGTACGTGGACGGCCGTCGCCTCCGACGACCCTGCCCCGGTGCACCGTGCCGACAAGGTCATGGCGGTGGACGGGGTACATCTCGACACCTCCTTCTTCACCACGTCCGGCACCGGCCGACGCCCCGCGGTACTCCTCGCCCACGGCTTCGGCGGCAGCAAGGACGACGTGCGCACCGCCGCCGAGGACCTCGCCCGCGACGGCTACGCGGTCCTCACCTGGTCCGCCCGCGGCTTCGGCAGGTCCACCGGCAAGATCGGCCTCAACGACCCGAAGGGCGAGGTCGCCGACGTCTCCCAGCTCATCGACTGGCTGGCGAAACAGCCCCAGGTCCAGCTCGACAAGGCCGGCGACCCGCGCGTCGGCATGGCGGGCGGCTCGTACGGCGGCGCGATCTCCCTCCTCACCGCCGCCTACGACCACAGGGTCGACGCCATCGCCCCCTCCATCACGTACTGGAACCTCGCCGACGCGCTGTTCCCGAACGGCGTCTTCAAGAAGCTGTGGGCCGGGATCTTCTTCAACACCGGCGGCGGCTGCGCCAACTTCCAGCCCGAGCTGTGCGCCATGTACAACCGGGTCGCCGAGTCGGGCAAGCCGGACGCGGCCGCGGTCAAGCTCCTTGAGGAACGGTCACCGTCGGCCGTCGGCGACCGCATCAAGGTGCCGACCCTGCTCTTCCAGGGCCAGACCGACTCCCTCTTCACCCTCTCCCAGTCCGACGCCGCCGCCAAGGCGATCCGCACCAACGGCGCCCCCGTCGACGTCGACTGGATCGCCGGCGGCCATGACGGCGGCGACCTGGAGACCAGCCGCGTCGAGGCCCGGACGACCGCCTGGTTCGACCGGTACCTGAAGGGCGACAAGGCCACCGACACCGGCCCGGCCTTCCGGATCACCCGCACCGGGGGCGTGGACTCCACCGACGGCGCCGCCCAGTTGCGCGGCGCGAGTGCCGGCAGCTACCCCGGTCTGGAGAGCGACCGGAAGAACATCGCGCTGAAGGGCGGCACCCAGCGCGTCGACAACCCGGCCGGCGCCAGCCCGCCCGGCGTCTCCGCGCTGCCCGGCCTCGGCGGCTCCGGCGGCCTCGCCCAGCTCTCCTCCCTCGGCGTCGGCATCTCCCTCGACTTCCCCGGCCAGTACGCCCGCTTCGACTCGGCGCCCGTCACCGACACGGTGCAGATCACCGGCTCACCGACGGCCACCGTCCACGCCACCTCCACCAGCGGCGACGCCGTGCTCTTCGGCAAGGTGTACGACGTCGGCCCGGACGGCACCCAGCAGGTGCTGCCCTCCCAGCTGGTCGCCCCGATCCGCGTCGACGGGGCCAAGGCCGGCAAGGACGTCACGATCACCCTCCCGGCCATCGACCACGAGGTGCAGAAGGGCCACCGGCTGCGCCTGGTCCTCGCCTCCACCGACCTCGGCTACGCGTCGCCGACCGCCCCGGCCACCTACACGGTCTCCCTCAGGGGCGCCCTGAGCGTGCCGACGGCACCTCAGGTGGACACGGCCGCCGCCCCGCTGCCCGCCTGGGTGTGGTGGCTGCCGCTGGCCGGCGCGGTGGCCGCCCTGGCCCTGCTGCTCACCGGCCGCCGCCGTACCACCGGCCCGGCACCCGCCGCCGAGCTGGCCGAAGTCCCCCTGCAGATAACGGAACTGAGCAAGCGCTACGCCGGCTCCACGGACCGGTACGCGGTCCGTGAGCTCTCCTTCCGCGTCGAGAAGGGCCAGGTGCTCGGCCTCCTCGGCCCCAACGGCGCGGGCAAGACCACCACACTGCGCATGCTGATGGGCCTGATCAAGCCCGACGACGGCGAGGTCCGGGTCTTCGGCCACGCCGTCCGTCCGGGCGCGCCCGTCCTCTCCCGCGTCGGCGCCTTCGTGGAGGGCGCCGGCTTCCTCCCGCACCTGTCCGGCCGGGAGAACCTGGAACTGTACTGGCAGGCCACCGGCCGCCCGCCCGAGGACGCGCACCTCGACGAGGCCCTGCGGATCGCCGGCCTCGGCGACGCGCTGGCCCGCGCGGTCCGCACGTACTCCCAGGGCATGCGCCAGCGCCTCGCCATCGCCCAGGCCATGCTCGGCATGCCGGACCTGCTCATCCTCGACGAACCCACCAACGGCCTCGACCCGCCGCAGATCCGCGAGATGCGCGAGGTGATGATCCGCTACGCGGCCGCCGGCCGCACGGTGATCGTCTCCAGCCATCTCCTCGCCGAGGTCGAGCAGTCCTGCACCCACCTCGTGGTGATGGACCGCGGCCGGCTCGTCCAGGCCGGCCCGGTCGCCGAGATCATCGGCTCCGGCGACACCCTCCTCGTCGGCACCGCAACCCCCGTGGCGGAGCCGGTCGTGGAGAAGGTGGCCGCGCTGCCCGGCGTGGCCTCCGTGACCAGTACGGACGACGGCCTGCTCGTCCGCCTGGAACCCGGCGGCAGCGCCCCGCGCCTGGTCGCCGAACTCGTCCGGCTCGACGTGCCGGTGGCGTCGGTCGGCCCGCACCGCCGTCTGGAAGACGCCTTCCTGACCCTGATCGGAGGTTCCGCGTGAGCACGCTCACCGAGAAGTCCGCGGTCGCCTCCGGCTACCGGGCTGGCCGCACCCTGCCGCTCCGTGTCGAGCTGGTCCGCCAGCTCAAGCGCCGGCGCACCCTGGTGATGGGCGGGATCCTGGCCGTACTGCCCTTCGTGCTGCTGGTCGCGTTCGCGATCGGCGGGCAGCCGGGCAGGGAGAACGGCCAGGTCACCCTGCTGGACACGGCCACCGCGTCCGGCGCCAACTTCGCCGCGGTCAACCTGTTCGTGTCGGCGGGCTTCCTGCTGGTCATCCCGGTCGCCCTGTTCTGCGGGGACACGGTCGCCTCGGAGGCCGGCTGGTCCTCCCTGCGCTACCTGCTCGCGGCGCCCGTGCCGAGGGCCCGGCTGCTGTGGTCCAAGCTCGTCGTCGCGCTCGGCCTCAGCCTGGCCGCGATGATCCTGCTGCCGCTGGTCGCCCTCGCCGTCGGCACGGCCGCCTACGGCTGGGGCCCGCTCCAGATCCCCACCGGCGGCGCACTCGACACCACCACCGCCGCCCAGCGCCTCATGGTCGTGGTCGCGTACATCTTCCTGTCCCAACTGGTCACCGCGGGCCTGGCGTTCTGGCTCTCCACGAAGACCGACGCCGCCCTCGGCGCGGTCGGCGGGGCGGTCGGCCTGACCATCGTCGGCAACGTCCTGGACGCGGTCACCGCCCTCGGCCACTGGCGCGACTTCCTGCCCGCGCACTGGCAGTTCGCCTGGGCGGACGCCGTACAACCGCACCTGGAGTGGTCCGGCATGATCCAGGGCACCGCCGTCTCGATAACGTACGCCCTGGTGCTGTTCGCCCTGGCCTTCCGGGGTTTCGCCCGCAAGGACATCGTCTCCTAGGTCACCGGACGATCTCCCTCCGGCCTCGGACCCCCTGGTCCGTGGCCGCTTCGAGATCCATCCGCAACGCATCGGGGCGCACGTTCCGGCCCCCTGCGCCGTCACAGTCGACGACAAGCCAGGAAGTCGACTCCGACCGGCACAGGGGGCACCAGCGATGAACCGACACCGGACCCGACGCCAGACCTGCGGGGCACTGCTCGCCCTCACCGCGGCGGGCGCCCTGCTGCTGACGGCCTGCGGCGCGGACGAGAACCACGTGAACGGCCCGAACCACACGACCGCCACCAGGGCCCCCGCCCCCTCCCAGCCCCGGGGCGACGAGACCGCCGCACCCTCCGACAACCTCTCGACCTTCGCCCTCGACGTCGACACCGCCTCCTACGGCTACGCCCGCCGTACCCTCGCCGACGGCGGCCGCCCCGACCCCTCGACCATCCGGCCCGAGGAATTCGTCAACAGCTTCCGCCAGGACTACCCCACCCCCGAGCACAACGGCTTCACCGTCACCGTCGACGGCGCCCGCACCAGCAGGCCGAACTGGTCCCTGGTCCGCGTAGGCCTCGCCACCCGCCCCGCGGACACCGACGCCCGCCCGCCGGCCGCCCTCACCTTCGTCATCGACGTCTCCGGCTCCATGGGTGAGCCGGGCCGCCTCGACCTGGCCAAGAAGTCCCTGGACACGATGACCGACCGGCTGCGCGACGACGACTCGGTGGCCCTCGTCACCTTCAGCGAACACGCCGAGACGGTCCTGTCGATGACCCGGCTCGGCGGCCACCGTGCCGAGATCCACGACGCGATCGACGGTCTCGACGCCCTCTCCTCCACCAACCTCGGCGACGGCGTCGAGACCGGCTACGCCACCGCCGTCGAGGGCCTGCGCAAGAACGCCACCAACCGCGTCGTCCTCATCTCCGACGGCCTCGCCAACGACGGCGAGACCGACCCCGACACCATCCTCAAGCGCATCGACGGCGACCGCCGCGAGTACGGCATCACCCTGTTCGGCGTGGGAGTGGGCAGCGACTACGGCGACGCCCTCATGGAACGCCTCGCCGACAAGGGCGACGGCCACACGGTGTACGTCGCCGACACCACGACCGCCGCCGACGTCTTCTGCCGTCAACTCCCGCAGAACATCGACCTGGTGGCCCGCGACGCCAAGGCCCAGGTGGCCTTCGACCCGCACACGGTCGCCGAGTTCCACCTGATCGGCTACCAGGACCGCAAGGTGGCCGACAAGGACTTCCGCAACGACCAGGTGGACGGCGGCGAGGTCGGCCCCGGCCACACGGTCACGGCCCTCTACGCCGTCCGCACCAACCCCGGCACGGACGGCCACCTCGCCACCGCCACCGTCCGCTGGCTGGACCCCGACACCCGCACCCCGCACGAGAACACGGGCGCGATGGAGACCGACGCCCTGCACGACGACGTCTGGTCGGCCTCCCCGCGCTTCCAGGTGACGGCGGCGGCGGCCTACTTCGCGGACGCGCTGGCGGACGGGGAGTACGACATGCCGGGAGCACCGACCCTGACGAAACTCCGGTCCCGGGCAACGGCCCTGGCCGAGGTGACCGAGGACAAGGACGTATCCGACTTGGCCACGGCCATCCGGGAGGCAAGTTTTTCGAGCGCCGAGAACTGAAGCGCCCCTTCGGGGGCGCGGGGCTGTATCAACGGGCGGCTCCGCCGTGTGGGCGCGACCAGCCACAGCGCGCCCGCACCCGGCGCACCACGGTACTCACTACGGCGAGACCCATTGACCTCTCCTTACTTCCGAGTAAGTTGACGCCCCATGAGCGTACGCAGCGACCTCGAACGAGCACGTCGGCGGACGGATCTGGCGGACCGGGGCAAGGTCGAAGTCATCAAGGACGAGGCCGGTGTCGTACGGGAGGCGCGCCGGCCGGCCCTCGCCGCCCCGCTCACCACCGGCTCCCTCGCCGACCTCCCCCACACCAACGCGGCCGAGGAACCCCACGCCACCGCGGTCCGCCGCAGCGAGGGCACCGTCACCGCAGCCGCGTTCGCCGCCCAGGTGACCTCCGTGGCAAAGGGGTTGATCGCCGCCGGCGTCGCCGCAGGCGACCGCGTGGCCGTCATGTCCCGCACCCGCTACGAGTGGACGGTCCTCGACTTCGCCGTCTGGGCGGCCGGCGGTGTGACCGTCCCGGTCTACCCCACCTCCTCCGCGGCGCAGGTGGACTGGATCGTCAGGGACTCCGGCGCCCGGCACGTGATCACCGAGACCCAGCAGAACACGGCCACCGTCACCACCGGCACCGCCGACCACGCCCACGCCCCCCGGATCTGGGAACTGGACGCGAACGCCCTCACCGACCTCACCACCCTCGGCGGGGAGGTGCCGGACGACGAGGTCACCAAGCGCCGCGCCACCCTCACCCCCGACACGGTCGCCACCGTCTGCTACACCTCCGGCACCACCGGCCGGCCCAAGGGCTGTGTCCTCACCCACGCCAACCTGCACGCCGAGGCCGCCAACACGGTCGAGCTGCTGCAGCCCGTCTTCCAGGCGGTCACCGGGCAGACCGCCTCGACCCTGCTGTTCCTGCCGCTCGCCCACATCCTGGGCCGTACGCTCCAGATCGCCTGCCTGATGGGCCGGATCGAGATGGGCCACTTCCCGAGCGTCAAGCCGGACGAACTCCGGCCCGCGCTGAGGGAGTTCCGGCCGACTTTTCTGGTCGGGGTGCCGTACCTCTTCGAGAAGATCCACGACACCGGGCGGGCGACGGCGGAGAAGATCGGCCGGGCCGCCTCCTTCGACCGCGCCGAGCGGATCGGGGTGCGGTTCGCCACGGCCTGCCTGGAGAAGTTCCTCGGCACCGGAAAGGGGCCCGGCCCGGGCCTGTACGCCGCCTGGGCGCTGTACGACCTGCTGGTCTACCGCCGTATCCGCAAGGAACTCGGCGGCCGGATGCGGTACGCCATCAGCGGCGGCTCACCGCTCGACCGGGACCTCAACCTGTTCTTCCACGCGGCCGGGATCGTCGTCTACGAGGGCTACGGCCTGACCGAGACCAGCGCCGCCGCCACCATCGTGCCGCCGCTCGCGCCCCGCCCCGGCACGGTGGGGCAGCCGATCCCGGGGACGGCCGTCCGGATCGCCGACGACGGCGAGGTGCTGGTGAAGGGGCCGGTGGTGTTCGGGGCGTACTGGAACAACCCGGCCGCGACCGCCGAAGTGCTGCCGGACGACGGCTGGTTCGAGACCGGCGACCTCGGCGCGCTCGACGCGGACGGCTATCTCACCATCACCGGCCGCAAGAAGGACATCCTGGTCACCTCCGGCGGCAAGAACGTCTCCCCGGCCGTCCTGGAGGACCGGCTGCGCAGCCGGTCGCCGGTCGGCCAGTGCCTGGTGGTCGGTGACAACCGGCCCTTCGTCGCCGCGCTCGTCACCCTCGACCCGGAGGCCGTCGCCCACTGGCTGTCCGTACGGAAGCTGCCACCGGACACCCCGCTCGCCGAGCTGGTGCGCGACGACCGGATGCGGGCCGAGGTGCAGAAGGCGGTCGACCACGCCAACCAGGCGGTCTCCCGTGCCGAGTCGATCCGCGCCTTCGCCCTGGTGGAGGGCGAGTTCAGCGAGGACAACGGACTGCTCACGCCGTCCCTGAAGGTCAAGCGCCACGCGGTCACGGCCCGCTTCGCCGCCGAGATCGACGCGCTCTACCGCAGGTGAGCAAAAAGGCGGCGGGTGCGGACTACTGGTTCGCGGTGCCGTTCGCGGACAGCGCGGAGATGTCGTCCAGGATGTGCGACAGCGGCTCGTCGCCCTTGGCCTGGGTGGAGTTCTCGACGCACTGCTGGTTCTGCGGCGCGGAGAGGATCGGCACGTCCTGGCCGACGCCGACGGCGACCGCACCGATCAGACCCTGCAGGTTCGCCTTGGCCGGAAGGCCGACGCACGGCTTGTTCAGCGAACCCTGGACCAGCGAGAGCTGCGGGCTCTGGTCGCCGAACGTGGCCGAGTTGCCGAACTCCGACTTGGCGCCGTTGCCGCTGACCGACGTGGTGCCGTTGTCGTTGCCGGTGGCCAGGGCCTGGGGAGCGGCCGTGGCAGCGAAACCGGCGACGGTGACGGCGACAGCAGCGGTTGCCCACAGCTTCTTCATGTTCGTTCCCTTTCGAAAGGCGGACTCCGGGGAGGAGCTGCGTGATCGTCAACTTACCCGGATTCGCCGAGGTTGCGTGGTTTGCCCCGATCGGTGTAGCGCAGTCGGATCAACCGACCGGCGCCCTCGCGCCGGGGCCCGGAGGGCTTCCGGACTACTTGTTGCCGGTGCCGTTCGCGGACAGCGCGGAGATGTCGTCCAGGATGTGCGACAGCGGCTCGTCGCCCTTGGCCTGGGTGGAGTTCTCGACGCACTGCTGGTTCTGCGGCGCGGAGAGGATCGGCACGTCCTGCAGGACGCCGACGGCACCCAGACCGGCCAGGCCCTGGAGGTTCAGCTTCGCCGGGAGGCCGATGCAGGGCTTGTTGAAGGAGCCCTGGATGAGCGCCAGCTGGGGGCTCATGTTGCCGTACGTGGCGGAGTTGCCGAACGCCTGCTGGGCACCGTTGCCGCTGGCGGAGGTGGTGCCGTGGTCGTTGCCGGTGGCCAGGGCCGGCGAGGCGGCGGCAGCGGAGGCGCCGACGACGGAGGCGGCGACTGCGGCGGCGGCGACTGCGGCGGCGGCCAGAACCTTCTTGATCACTTGTCAGTTCCCTTCTGAAGACACCCCGTCCACCGGAGCGCACTGGTCAACTGCGCGCGCTCCGTTTGGTTGCTCCGCTTCACTCCAACGGCCCACGGTCCGGGAATCTGCGGATTGTGCGCCGGCCCGGGTTTCCGGGGAATTCCGGGCGGCCGTCGGTCCGAACGGGTGACGTGCCCTCCGGCGCCGCAACCATTCCGGTTGGGGGCGGTTGATGCCGGGCAGGAACGTCCTCTTGGCCTGGAGCCAGGAAAGGAAAAGCGAAATGCTGAAGAAGGCAATGGCCGCGGCGGCGGTCGCCGTGTCCGTCGTAGGTGTGTCGGCGGCGGCAGCCCCCGAGGCGCTTGCCACCGGCAACGACCACGGCACCACCTCCGCCAGCGGCAACGACGCCAAGGAGGCGTTCGGCAACTCGGTGACCAAGGGCAAGATGAGCCCGCAGGCCACCCTGGTCCAGAGCTCGCTCAACAAGCTCTGCGTCGGTCTCCCCGTGAAGGCGAACGCCCACGGGATTTTCGGCCTCATCGCCGCCGTCGGAGCGGCCCAGGACATCCCGGTCCTGTCCGCGCCGCAGAACCAGCAGTGCGCCGAGAACTCGACCCAGGCCAAGGGCGACGAGCCGGTGTCGCACGTCCTGGACGACATCGCGGTCCTCGCGGCCAACGGCGTCGCCAACCAGTGACCCCGGTCCTGTTTCGTGGCCCCGAAATGAGCAGTCAGGAGAAGCGTTTCCTCTCTCCGTGTCAACTCTGGGAGGGCGTTCGAGTGAATTGACCGACGACACCTGTTCCGTAGTTTCTTCGACCGTCTATTCCTCGTTCTACAGCCTGCCGGTCATGGTGCGAGCCATTCAAGCTGTGCTCGCTCGGTTTCGGCCGACAAACGGGCATGACCGCAGAGAAGGGAAAGTTCATGAAGAAGACCGCTGCTGTGGTCGCCGGCACAATCCTGGCGCTGGGCGGTGCCGTCCCGGCTTTCGCCGACGCCGATGCGCAGGGTGGCGCGATCGCTTCCCCGGGTGTCCTCTCCGGCAACGTGATCCAGGTCCCGATCCACATTCCGATCAACCTCTGCGGCAACACCGTCGACGTCATCGCGCTGCTGAACCCTGCGGCCGGCAACACCTGCATCAACGGCGACATCTCGAAGCCCTGACGGCGTTACGCAGCCCATCAGCTCACCGGTTGTGTCACGGCCGGCCCCGGACCGTCGATCCTTCGCATCCGCGTTCCGGGGCCGGCCTCCCGAGTTTCCAAGCAGGAAGACAAACGAGATTGCGTCACACCATCAGCAGGGGAATGGTCGCGGCCGCCGCCGCGACGAGCATCCTGTCCCTCTACGGCAGCCCCGCACTCGCCGGCACGGACCCGACCGGGACCGCGGCCGGTTCGCCGCGTGTCGTGGCGGGCGGTGACGTCCAGACTCCGGCGAGAGCTTCGGCCACCGACTGCGCCAACTCGGCCGACACCGCCGCCGCGTCGCATCCGGATGTCGGCAACTCCTGTGCAGGCGACCGGGTTTCGGACGAACACGACGGCGACCGCGCACGCGAGGGCTCGGGACACGGCTCCCAGGGGAACTCCGGCAGCGAGACCGGCACCACCCCGCCGTCCGACAACCATGAGACGCCCCCGGCCTACGGCGACGACGCGTCCCCGGCCTACGGCGACGACGCGCCGCCCGCGTACGGCGACGACGCGTCCCCGGCCTACGGCGACAACGCGTCCCCCGCCTACGGCGACACCCCGCCCGCGTACGGCGGCGAGACCCCGCCCGCGTACGGCGAAGAAACTCCGCCCGCGCCGACGTCTCCGCCCCCGACCACAAAACCGCCGACGTCGCCGCCTCCCACGTCGCGGCCCCCGACATCGCCGCCTCCGGCCACGCACCCGCCGACGTCCCCGCCGCCGGTCCGGACGCCTCCGCACGGTGGGCAGCACCACGGGACGCCGCCCAGCCTGCCGCACACCGGAAGCGCGGCCATGCTCGCGACCTCGGCCGCCAGCGCCGCGCTCCTCGCGGGTGGGGCGGTCCTGTACCGCCGGGGACGAGCGGCCGCCCGCCGGCCATAGCGGAAACCGGGTGCCGGACGCCCAAAGGCCCGGCACCCGCCCGTCAGCTCCGTACGGTGTCCGGTGCGGACTCCCGCCGCCCGGCCGGAACGCCCCAGCCGGCCGGCCCCGAGCGCAGCCGCCCCCGCACCCCGCGCACCAGCGTCCGCGCGGTGAAGCCGGCGCCGTGCACGAAGCGCATCGCCGGACCGAAGCCCGCCGCCGTGACCAGACCGGCCAGGAACAGCCCGGGATACGACGACTCGAAGTCCCGGCCCACCTCGGGCGCCCCGTCGGCCCCGGTCACCAGCGTCGTCCGCAGGTCGTCGGCCAGCAGCCCGAGCCGCCCCCGGGTCGCCCGGAACCCCGTGGCCGCGATGACGTGTTCGGTCTCCAGGGTGCCCACCCCGCCACCGCGCACCGTGGTGTCCAGACGCACCCCGCCCGCCGTCGCGCGCGCCGCCGTGACCTCCCGGCCGAGCAGCACCTCCACCCCGGACTCCACCCGCTCCCGCACCCACCAGGCGCCGGCCGGGCCGAGGGCGCTCGCCGCGATCCGGGTCCGGGTCGGCTCGGCCAGCCGCCGGTACAGGCCGGGCCGCTCGGAGTAGAACCAGTTCCGCCAGCCGGGGCCGAGCCCGCTGTGCGGGGCGCGGACCGACTGCCACCAGGGGCGCTGCCAGGGCGGCGGCACATCGTTCCAGAAGAGCTCGTCCGCGCGCACCAGCACCCTCGCCCGGCTGTCCAGTTCGGCGAGGAGCGCGGCCGTCTCCAGGGCCGCCTGGCCGCCGCCGATCACCGTGACGTCCCGGCCCCGGAAGCGGCCCAGGTCGGCGTGGTGGCTGCTGTGCGTGACCAGGTCGGGGGAGAGGCCGCGCAGGGCGGCGGGGATCTCCACGAACGGCAGCACCCCGATGGCGAGGGCGACCGTCCGGCTGTGCAGGACCTCGCCGTCCGCCGTGGTCGCCTCGAAGCCGCCGGCGCGCGGCGCGACCCGGGTGACCATGCGCTCGTCCACGGGCGGGGCGGCGTTGCGGGCGAACCACAGGCCGTAGTCGGCGAACATGTCCAGGGGGATCGGCTGCCCGTGCCGGGCCGCCACACCGCGCCCCGCGCAGTAGACGTCCAGCCGCCAGCGCGCCTCGGGGTCCGAGAGGTTGGAGGCCCAGGGCTCGGACTTGAGGAACATCCCGCGGGGCATGTGGTCGCGCCAGGACGCCATCGGGCGGCCGAAGACCCGCACGTTCAGGCCCGCCGCCGCGGCGTGGGACGCGATGGACAGGCCGTACGGGCCCGCGCCCACCACCAGCAGGTCGTACATCAGCAGCTGCTCGCTTTCTCGTCGTCGGACCGGTCGGGCTGACCGGAGAGGCTGGGGACGCCGGGCGTGGCGGACAGGCCGGCCACGCCGGTGAGTTCCTCGCTCCGGGCGCTGGGCACCGGGGGCTCACCGGCCTGGCGGACCACGGGGGTGTGCGGGCGCGGTGCCTGGACGGCGGTCCCGTCGTGCAGGCGGTCGAGAAGCCGGCCCGCCACATGCCGGCCCCACAGCGTCCACATCGCGAGGCCGGGCCTTCGGTCGTCCGGCGCGGACCAGGCCAGCTCCCGCCCGCGCGGGGCCGGACGCAGCGCGCTCAGCGGCGCGTAGTTCTCCACCACGAACGCCCGCCCGGCCAGCGGCACCCCGTCCGGCAGCGGACGGTGGGTCAGGTCCAGGTGCAGGGCGCGTACGACGTCCAGGCCCGCGCTGTCGGTGAAGAGCCGGAACTGGGCGCCCGGCCGGGGGTTGAAGTCGAGGAGGTGGTAGCGGCCGGTGCTGCCGCAGCGCCGGAAGTCCAGGTCGAAGATGCCCCGGAAGCCCAGCTCGCCGGTGAGCCGCTCGGCCAGCGCCCGGACCTGCGGGTTGGGCGTCCACAGGCCGACCGCGGTCAGCCCGGCGCCGCGCGGCCAGGCCTGCTGCTTGCGGCCGGGGCCGCCCGCGCGCACCTGCCCGGTGCGGTCGGCGTAGCCGTGAAAGAACCAGTCGCGGTCCGGGCCCGGCGGCAGGAACTCCTGGAGCAGCAGCCTGCTGCCCGCCTCCTCGCTGCGCAGGTACAGCTCCACCGCCTCCTGCGCCGAGCGCACCACGACCGTGCTGCGCAGCCCGGACCCGGCCGGCAGCAGCCAGGGCCGGCTCCACTTGGCGATCACCGGCAGACCGAGCCGCCGGACCGCGGCGGCGGTCTCCTCGGCGCTGTCCGGGACCAGGGTCGGCGGGTGCGGGATCCCGGCCGCCGCGCACACCTCGGCCAGCTCGGCCTTGTCGGCGACGCGTTCGGGCAGGCTGCCGGGCTGCTGCGGTAGCAGGTAGGCGGGCGCGAGGTCCGCGCGGAGCCGGCCGGCCGCGATGGCGCTCGCGTCGTCCATGGGGATCAGCACCGCAGGGCGGGCGATCCGCGCCGCCACCCGGTGCAGCACGGCCGCGATCTCGGCGGGCGACGCGCCCGGCGCCGGCGGCGGATGCAACTGCCGGACGAAGCGGGACTTGCTGACCGGGCTCCCTGAGGAGTCGGCGACCACGTGGACCTCCACCCCGGCTCTGCCGAGCGAGCGCACGGCCCCCAGGGTGCCGTGGTGAAAGGGATTCCGGTCGATCCGCAGCAGAACCGCGGGCACTCGGATGTCTAGCAGCGACACGGACCTTTTCCTTAGCGTCGGTTCACCCGTGCGGGCCTTCGGGGCACCCGAAAGCCGCAGCCGCACTGGCGGAATTCATATTGATATGACTGAGTGTCAGTAACTGGCGCTTCCTCAGGGGTGCTGCGAACGGACGAGTACCGGTGGAGAAAGGAGCGGGCATGGCCCCACAGCAGCGAGAGCGGACCCGGTTCCGGTGGTATCGGCCGGCCGTGGCCGCCGCGGCCGTCGTTGCCTCGGCGACCCTGGCGACCGGCCCGGGATTCGCCGTGGGCGCGGGGACGGCACAGATCACCGGCCCACCGGTTCCGGCATCCGCGACAGCCGCTCCGACGCCCACGACGTCAGTCCCGGCATCGGCGGCACCCCTGCCCACCCCGACCCCGGCCGCCGACGCACCGGCCGTCCATGCGTCGGCCAAGGCGATGCCCCCGGCCTTCGGGGCGTTCCTCGACTCCGGCCCGCTCGGTGTCGCCCGGATGGCCCAGCTGAGCAGCTGGCTCGGCGGCACCGAGCTCAAGATCGCGCACACGTATCTGCCCGGCAACCGCTGGTCGGACATCGAGGGCGCCCCCGGCTTCCTGGACGTCTGGGCGCACTGGCGACGGTCGAAGGCCGACCGGACGCTCGTCCTCAACGTGCCCATGCAGGAGCGCAACGAGGAGGGCATCGGGGACGACGAGGTGCGCTCGCTGCTGCGGCAGGGCGCGGCCGGAGAGTTCGATCACCACTTCCGGGCCCTGGCCGAACGGCTGGTGGCACTGCGGGTGCCGGACACGGTCATCGTGCTCGGCTGGGAGATGAACGGCATTACCTACACCCATCGTTGCGGGCCGGACCCGGAGGCCTGGAAGACATACTGGAGAAGGATCGTCACCACCATGCGTGCGGTGCCGGGCCAGAAATTCCGGTTCGACTTCACGTCGAGCCGGGGCCGCGACGCCGTTCCGTGGACGCAGTGCTATCCCGGGGACGACACGGTCGACATCATCGGTATGGATTCCTACGACCAGCCGACCGGGCTTTCCTTCGACCAACAGGTGCGGGAGCCTTACGGACTTCAGCAGCACGTCGATTTCGCGAAAGCCCACGGAAAGCCCATCTCCTATCCGGAATGGGGCCTCTTCCGCAACGGCGACAACGCCGAGTACATGCGGCGGATGCTCGCCTGGATGGACGAGCACAAACCGCTGTACAACACGCTGACCGACTACTGCCCGCACGGCGTCTGGCAGTGCTCGGTCAACCCGCGCTCCGCACACGTCTACCGCGAGGCACTCTTCGGCCGCACCGAGACCGCGACGCCGACCGCGACGCCGACTCCGACATCGACCCCGACCCCGGTCCCGTCGCCGGACATCTCGGCGCCCGCCCCGAGCCCGACCCCGAAGCCGACCGCCACGCCCTTGGCCGACTGCGCGCCGATGGACCTGGGTGCCTGGGTCGAGTACTGGCTCGGCGGGAAGCTCTGCGTCCGTCTCGACTGGTGGTAGCGGACGCCGGGCACCCCCTAGTCCGCCCGGCGCTCCTTCCATCGGTGCCGCACCTCCTTGATCCGCTGCCGGGCGGCGGCGTCGCACAGCGCCGCCGTCAGCAGCGGGGCGGTGCGCCGCCGGGCCAGCAGCAGCCGCTGGTTGACGACCGGCAGGGGCCGCCAGTGGTGCTTGTACGGCTCGTCGCCGCGCAGCAGGCTCAGCGCGCCCCGCTCACCGGTGCCGGTGTGCTGGGTGCAGGCGTCCAGCAGCATCACCGCCACGTCCGCCTTGCGCTCCCGCAACCGGGGATGCGCCCCGTACAGATAGCCGCCGGCGAGACTCGGCGCCAGCAGGGTCAGGTCGACGGCGACCACCTCGTCGTCGAGCCGGAACTCGGTGACCACCGCGTCCCCGCACCGCACCATCGGCCCCACCGAGCGCACCAGGTGCTCCTGGAACCGGGGCTGGAGGTGCTCGGTGGTCACCTTCCGCCCCTGCCACTGGAGCCGGTGCAGGTCGAGGAGGCGGCGCAGCGCCGCGTCCACCCCGTCGGGCGGCACGACATCCCGGCGCACCCCGAGCGAGGCCAGTTTGCGCAGCTTGGCGCGGACCCGCTGCGCCTTGCTGGACGGCAGCCGGCCGACCAGTTCGTCCATCGACACGGCCGGCAGCTCCAGGCACACCGAGTCCGGCACCTTACGGCACGGTCCGCGCCAGCGGTCGTAGACCCGCTCCGCCGCGCCGCCGGGCCGCACCTCGCGGAAGTCGATCAGCGCCGTCCGGGCCGCCTCGGCCAGCTCCCGGGTCAGGGCGCCCGCCACCCGGCCGTCGTCGGCGTCGGCGAGCAGTACGTCCGCGTAGTCCGAGATCGCCCCGCCGAGCGGCACCAGCGTGGGCAGCGGCCGGTGCACCAGCGTCAGCGGAGCCGCGCCGACCAGCTCGCCGCCGTAGCGGACCAGGACGAGGCGGAGCCGGCCGGGGGTCCCGTAGGAGCGCCACCAGGAGTGCAGCCAGGCGTGGCTCTGGAACGGGGTGGCCGTGCCGCACCGCCGGTAGAGGCGGCCCCAGGCCGGGGCCAGCCCGGCGAAGACACCCTCGTCGGTGACGAGTTCGGTGGTGTACGCGGCCAGCGTCGGGTGGGCCGTCGTCGTCACAGCTGTCCGTGTACGTCGGCGGCGACGGCCGGGCCGGGCACCGAGGCCTGCAGGGCGGACTCCTCCACCCGGCGCCGGGGCCGTACCAGGAGCACCAGACCGCCCAGCAGGCCGCCCGCGGCCGCGCCCACCAGACCGGTCACCTTCGAGGACGCGGAGGTCGGCGTCGTCGGCTTCGGCGCCCGGGAGAACTGGAGGAGTTCGACGTTCGTGTCGCTCTTGGTCTCGTTGGCGTGCTGGATGAGCGAGCGGGCCACCGCGTTCGCCATGTCGGTGGCCTGGAGGGCGTGCGGCGAGGTGGCCGACACGGCGACCATCGGTGCGTCCGGGGAGGTCTCGGTCTGCACACTGCTCTGCAGCGTCTTCAGCGGCACCCCGGCCCACATCTGCGCGTCCCCGAGCACCGCGAGCTGGGTGGCGACCCGGCCGTAGGCCTGCGCGAACCCCTGCGCTGACGCGGTGTCGGACTTGTCGGCGGTGACGGCGACGACGTAGGCGGTCGCCGTGTAGCTGGGTGGCGTCAGCACGCCGTAGGCGCCGCCCAGCAGCCCGCCGGCGAGGACCCCGGCCGCCAGCAGCGACCAGGGCGGGATGGCGCGCGGGAACGGGCGGGGTGCTCGGACGGTGTTCTCGGTCATGGCGTACTGGCTCCCTGAGGTGTGGTGGCGAGTGCGGCCGCGTAGACGTCCATGAGCTGGGCGGCGCTGCGGGTGATGCAGTAGTGACGGGCGGCGTCCGGCGCGCCGCGAGGGCCGGGGCCGGCGGCGCGGGCGGCGGCCAGCGCCTCGGCGTAGGCGGCGGCGCCGCCCGTGATGCGGCGGGCGCCCGGGGCGGCGGCGCGCGGCAGGTCCTCGACGGCCGGGCAGGAGCTGTAGAGCACGGGCAACCCCGCGGCCAGCGCCTCGACGACCGCGAGGCCGAAGGCCTCCTCGGCGGAGGGCGAGGCGAACACGTCCATGGCGGAGGTGAGGGCGGGCAGGTCGGGGTCCTCGGCGCTGTCGGAGGCGTAGGGCCGCTCACCGGCGAACAGCACCCGGCCGTCGACCCCGGCCTCCCGCGCGGTGCGCCGCAGGGCTTCCTCCTCCGGGCCGCCGCCCACCAGCAACAGCCTGCAGTCGGCGGGGAGCCGGGCGAGGGCCTCGACCAGGACGCTGAAGCGCTTGCCGGGCGCGAGCCGTCCGACGGCGCCGACGACCCAGGCGTCCTGCGGGATGCCCAGGCGGTCGCGGACGTGCCGACGCCGGGCCGGGTCGAAGCGGAACCGGTCCATGTCGATGCCGTTCGGGACGACCTCGATCCGCGGCCCCGGCACCCCCCACCGGCGCAGCCGCTCGGCGACGGTCGGCGAGACGGCCACCGTGGACCGCCCGAGCCGCTCACCCGCCAGGTACAACGCCCGCACCCCGGCCGTCAGCTCACGCCCCTCCAGCTGCGAGTCGCCGAGCGAGTGCTCGGTGGCGACCACGGCCCGCACCCCCGCGAGGCGGGCGGCGATCCGGCCGTAGAGACAGGCCCGGTAGAGGTGGGTGTGGACGAGGTCGTAGCGGCCCCGGCGGATCAGCCGGACCAGGCGGGGCAGCGCGGCCAGGTCCCGGTTCCCGGCCATCCCGAGGTGGACCACCCGCACGCCGTCCGCGGCCAGCCCGTCGGCGACCGGCCCCGGGTTGGTGAGCGTGAGGACGTCGCAGGCGACCGGCAGATGCCGGAGCAGCAGCCGCAGCTGCTGCTCCGCGCCGCCGGTCCCAAGGCCTGTGATGACGTGGAGGGCCTTCATTCACAGCCCCTGGACGGGACGGCGGCGCAGCCGGTGCAGCCGGTACTTCAGGAAGAGGCGTGCGGCGTTGTCGTTCTGCCCGATGTGCACGCGGGGCAGGGCGTGCGGGCCGCCCAGCGCGCCCGGGTCGATGGCGCAGGCGTAGCCGTATCCGGCGTCCCGCACGGCGTCGACGGCCCGCTGGTCGGCGGTGCCGTAGGGGTAGCAGAAGCCCTCGACGGGGGCCTGGACCAGCTCCTCAAGGAGCGTCCGGCTGTCGGCGGTCTCGGCGCGCAGGGTCGCCGCGTCGGCCTTCGTCAGGTCGACGTGGGTGAGCCCGTGGGACCCGATCTCCACCCCAGTTGCGGCGGCCCGCCGGACGCCGTCGGCGGTGAGCAGCGGCTTGCGCGGGCCCAGGGCGTCCCAGGCGTTGTCGCCGCCGAGCCGTCCGGGCAGCACGAAGAGGGTGGCGCCGCAGCCCCAGCGGTCGAGGAGGGGCAGGGCGTGGTCGAGGAAGTCGGCGTACCCGTCGTCGAAGGTCAGTGCCACCAGCCGGCGCCCCTCGCCGCGGGCCCGGGCGGCGAGCAGCCCGGCGACCGACACCCCGCGCAGCCCCCGCCGGCGCAGCCAGCGCAGCTGCTTCTCCAGGCGCCCCGGGGAGACGGTGACGCGGTACGGGTCGTCGGAACAGTCGCCCACGGAGTGGTACATGGCGACCCAGGGGACCGGGCCGGTGACACGTCCGGCCCTCGCGGCGGACTCAATGGAAGACGGCATGCGCGAGCCTTCGGGTGGCGGTGGCTACGGAACGGAGTGCGGGTGCGAAGCCCTGGGCGTCCAGGACTCGGCCGAGCAGGACGAAGAGGACGGTGACGGCCGTGGCGCCGACGGCCAGACCGGTGAACGGGTCCGCCGGCTGCGCGGCGGCGAAGATCCCGACGGCGGTCGCGACGACCGCCGCCCGCACTGGCCGGCTCAGCTCGACGAGCACCCGCCGGGTACGGATCGGGACGCTGCGCGGGCCCATGCCGGCCAGCAGAAGCACGGCGGTTGCGGTGATGCCGGTGGCGTTGGCGGCGGCGATGCCGGTGACGCCGTACGAGCCGACCGTCAGGGCGCCGATCCAGGAGGTCACCACGATCCCGGCGGCCATGGCGCCCACCGGGTACCAGGTGGCGCGGCCCGCCGAGAAGTAGGAGCGGACCAGCACCCCGACCATGGTCTGCCCGAGCAGCCCGAGAGCGTACACACGCATCACCCCGGCCGTGGCGGCGGTGTCCGCGGCGGTGAACGCCCCGCGCTGGAACAGCAGGTGGGTGAGTTGAGGCGCACAGGCCACGACCACGGCGGTGCCGAGCAGCACCACGCTCGCGGCCACCGAGAGATCCCGCTCGACCCGGCTCCGGGCCCGCTCGGTGTCGCCCTCGGCCAGGGCCCGGGCCACCACCGGGAAGGTGACCGTGCACAGCATCATCGACATCGTCATCGGGATCTGCGCGACCTTCTGCGCGTAGTTGAGGTGCGAGATGGCCCCGGAGTGCAGGTGCGAGGCGAGGAACCGCTCGATCAGCACCTGCGACTGCCGGCACAGCGCGAACAGCAGCACGGTGGCCATCAGCGCCACGTTCAGGGGCCGCTCCTCGGTGCCGGCCGCACCTTCCTCCCGCGACCTGGGCCGGTGCCGCAACTGCCGCAACAGCGACGGAGCCTGTACGACGACCATCAGGGCGCCCCCGGCCGCCACCCCGAACGCCGCCGACCGCACGCCCCAGTGGCCGCCGAGCGCGAACATCGCCGCGATGATGCCGGCGTTGTAGGCGACGTAGATCGCGGCCGGGGCGAGGAAGCGCCGGTGCGCGCGGAGGGCGGCGCTGCAGTACCCGGCCAGCCCGAAGGTCAGCACACAGGTGGCGGTGAGCCGGGTGCAGCCGACGGCCAGCGCGGGATCACGGAGCCCGGGCGCCAGCACCTCGACGAGCTGCGGGGCCCCGCCGATCAGCAGGGCGCCGACGCCGGCGAAGGCCAGGGCCAGCTTGGGCAGCGTCCCGGCGACGAGGGCCCGGACGGGATCGCCGGGCGCCCCCTGCGTCCGCCGGGCAAGGGCCACACTGAACGCGGGAACGAGGGCGAACGCCAGCCCGTCCTCGATGAGCAGCGTCGCCGCGAACTCGGGCACGGTCCACGCCACGAGAAACGCGTCGGTGTCCCGCCCGGCCCCGAACAGCCGCGCGAGCGACTGATCCCGGATGAGCCCGAGCACCGACCCGAGCACGGAGAAGAGGGCGGTGCCCAGAGCGGCCTTGGCGAGGAAACCCCGTGAGGGAGGCGCCCCGTCAGGGGCGCGGGGCTCTGGCACCTGCGGCTCCGCCGCGTGGGCGCGCTCAGCCACATCGGACTCGCAGTCGACACGTGACCCTGGCACCCCCGAAGCCTGAGAAGGCGTCACTGTCACCGCACCGCAGCCTTCTCGTCCCGCTCCGCCCCCGCCAACGCCCACCACGCCGCCACCCCGAACACCACAGCCGTCAGCACGGTCGACGGCCCCCCGATGTCGGCGTACGCGAAGTCAATGAGCTGCCAGATCAGCAACCCGCACCCCACCAGCGCACAGTCGAGACCGTCACCTGCGCGCACCTGCCACAGCCCCCGCAGCCCGCACGCCAGCAGCGCCAGCCAACTGCCCGCCAGGGCAAGCAGCCCGAGCAGCCCCTGCTCGCTGAGCACCAGCAGGTACATGTTGTGCGGCGACAGCAGCGGCTGCTTCCGGTACGCGGCCCCCGCCCCCTCCGTGTCGCTCCCGGACGACAGCGCCAGCGAGGCGTGCGAGTCCCGGTACGCCGGGAAGTTCTTCAGGCCGACGCCGGTCACCGGGTGCTCCCGCCACATCCCCGTCGCCGCCGCCCACAGCGTGTACCGGTCGACCACCGACTGGTCCGGCGCGTCCGTCACCTGCCCGATGCTGCTGAGCCGCTCCTGGAGCATGGCCGTACCGACCCCGAAGCCGCCCACCAGCACCACGCCGGCCGCGACCGCGACCGCGGCCACCTTCAGCGCCCGCCGCAGGCCGGCCAGGGCGAGCTGCAGACCACAGGTCAGGACCGTCGCGATCCACGCGCCCCGGCTGAAGGAGACGGCGAGCGGCAGCAGCAGCCCGAGCGCGCACGCCCCCGCCGTCACCCGCTGCCGTACCGGGGACCGCCCGAGCGTCAGCCCGAGCGCGCAGATCAGGCCGAACGACACCACCGTCGCCATGCCCATCACGTCCTGCGGCCCGAAGGTGCCGACCGCGCGGATCTCCTCGCCCTGGTACGACGCCCCGGTCCCGGTGACGTACTGGTGCACCCCGACCGCGCCCTGCCAGACCGCGAGCCCCACGAACGACCAGGCCAGCAGCCGGAGGTCGGCGCGGTCCCGGACCAGCAGCACGACGGCGGCGGGGACCAGGACGAACACCTGGAGGTAGCGGCCGAGGCCGGTCAGCCCGGCGCCCGGCGAGGCCGCGCCCATCGCCGCGACGGCCAGCCCCACCACCGGCATGCCGAGCACCGCCACGGCCGTGGCGGACAGCGGGCGCCGCCGCTCCCGCAGCGTGCGCAGCGCGGCGTACAGCACCACCAGCGCGGACACCGCGTCCGCCGGTCCGGCGCCGCCCTCCTCACCGCCCGGGGCGAATGGCAGGGCGAGGACCGCCAGGACCGCGACCGCGGCCAGCGCCGGCGGCAGCCGCAGCGGCCTGGCCGGCGACAGTGCGAAGCTCATCGTCAGCTCCCCGTCGAGCGCACGAGCGCGGCCGCGGTGCGCAGCAGGATGCAGACGTCCTGCCACAGCGACCAGTTGTCGATGTAGGCGTTGTCGAAGCGGGCCCGGTCCTCGATGGAGGTGTCGCCGCGCAGCCCGTTGATCTGGGCGAGGCCGGTGATGCCGGTCTGCATGCGGTGGCGGGCCGCGTAGCCCGGGTAGGTCTGGCTGAACTGGCCGACGAAGTAGGGACGTTCGGGGCGCGGACCGACCAGGCTCATGTCGCCCCAGAGCACGTTCCACAGCTGGAGCAGCTCGTCCAGCGAGGTCTGGCGCAGGAGGCGGCAGAAGCGGCTCATCTTGATCTCGCCGGCCACGCTCCAGCGGGTCGCGGCCTCGTGCTCGTCGACCGGCCGGTGGGTGCGCAGCTTCAGCAGCGTGAAGGGGCGGCCGTCCTTGCCGATCCGCTCCTGCCGGAAGACGACTCCCGGCCCGTCGGTGATCCGCAGCACGGTTGCGCAGACCAGCAGCAGCGGCCCGGCCAGCACCAGCGCCGCCCCGGAGACGGCGATGTCCAGGACCCGCTTGCCGATGCTGCCGCGCCGCCGCGAGCCCATCTCCAGGCGGCGGCAGGAGAACCCGGCGAGCTGGTCGCGCATCTCGTACGCCGGTGAGTCCGCGTCGACCTCCCACACCACGCAGCCCGACTCGGCCAGCGCCCGCAGCAGCGGGCCGTGCTCGGTGCGGACGGCCGGGTCGACGGTGAGGACGGCCCGGACCCCGTTCTGGATCAGGGCACGCTCGACCTCCTCGCCGGTGGTCAGCAAGGGCAGGCCCGCCGGGCCCCCGGGGTGTTCGGCGACGACGCCGACCGGGCGGACACCGCAGCCCGGGTGGCGCAGTACGGCGGCGGCGACCCGCTGCGCGGTGGCGGCCGGGCCGATGACCAGGGCGGCGCGCGGCCGGCGCAGCAGGGTGCGACGGCGCCGCCAGTGCACCAGGCCACGGCCGGCGGCGGCCGCCGCCGCGTGCAGGGCGAAGCCCAGCAGCAGGCCGCGGGCGGACAGCGCGCGGTCCGGGTCCCAGGCGGCGACGGCCGCGGCCAGGCCCAGCCAGACGACGGCGACCCGGCCGCAGACGGCGGGGAGTTCGTCCAGGATCCCGGTCATCCGCCGGACGGTCTGCGGGCGCAGCAGGATCGCGCCGGCCACCAGCAGACCGACCAGGACGGGCCGGCGGACGGTCTCGTCGAGCGCGGCCGCGCCGAGCAGCGCGGCGCACAGGTCGGCGGCGAGCAGCGGCACCGGGGAGGCGGGCCGCGCGGGCGGCCGCCGCAGCGGGAACCGGAAGCCGCCGGCGGTGCGCGGCGGCAGGACCGAGACAGGCGAGAGTCCGTGGTCCCGGGGCTGTGTGCCGGGGGAGGGGACGGTGCTTTCCGCGGTCACGAGTGGATGGACTCCCTGCACTCGAAGGACACCAGCGGCCGACCGCCGAGGAGTTCGCGGTACAGCTCCGCGACCGCCTCCGCCGTGCGCCGCACATCGTGCGTGGACAGGACGTGCCGGCGCCCCTGGCCACCGAGCGACGCGCGCAGCTCCGGGTCGAGGAGCAGTGCGGCGACGGTCCCGGCCAGCGCGCCCGGCCGCCCCGGCGGGACCAGGCAGTGCGCCGCGTGGCCGGGCGGCAGGCTCTCGCGGGCGCCGTCGACATCGGTGACCAGCACCGGCCGCCCGCAGGCCAGCGCCTCCAGCGGGGCCAGCGCCATGCCCTCCCAGCGCGACGGCAGCACCACCAGGTCGGCGGCCCGGTACCAGGGGCGGACATCCGCGACGGCGCCCGCGAACTCGACGGACGTGGGGGCGAGTCGGCGCAGCGCGGCCTCGTCGGGTCCGTCGCCGACCAGGGCCAGCCGGGCGTCCGGCACCCGGCGCAGCACCTCGGGCCAGGCCCGCAGCAGCACGTCCTGGCCCTTCTGCCGGCACAGCCGCCCGACGCAGACCACCAGGGGAGCCCCTGCGGGCCGCTCGCCCGGCGTGAAGTGTCCGGTGTCGATGCCGTTCGGTACGACGGTGTAGCGGGCGCGGATCCCGGCGCGCACGCCGGTCGCCCGCTCGGCCTCGCTGACGCACACCACCCGGTGCGCCCAGCGCGCGCCCCACCGCTCCCACCTCAGCGCCAGCGCGGCGGTGGCGCCGCCGACCGCCTCGAACGACCAGGCGTGCGGCTGGAACAGGGTCGGGACGCGCCCACGCACGGCGAGCCGTCCGGCAAGGCCCGCCTTCGCGCTGTGCGCGTGCACCAGTGCGGGCCGTACCTCGTCGAGCAGCCGGCCGAGGCGTCGTACCTCGTCCGGGAGGCCGGCGCCCGGGGAGCGGTCGGCGCGCCACCCGCGCACCTCGGCGCCCAGGTCCCGCGCGCGCTCGGCCAGTTCACCACCGGGGCAGGCCACCGTGACCCGTAGACCCGCCGTGAGCTGGGCCTTCGCCAGATCCAGGACGACCCGGGCCACTCCGCCCCCGACAGGTTGCGCCAGGTGGAGGACCCGTGGCCGAGGGTCGGTGGCTGATCGGTGCATACGCGGATTCCTCGCTCACGGGGGGCGCGCTCGGGACTGCGGGCGTGGACGCGGCGTACTACCGCGCGTCCACGGCGGCGAAGAGCGCGCCCGCCCACGCCGCGTCGCGCTGGGAAACGAGACGGAAGGTCAGCTGGTCACCGCCTTGGGCGAGACCGGTACCGAGATCGAACACATCCGAGTCGTAGCCGAGCGCGTTGGCGTACGCGGGCTCACGCCGGGCGCGTACCGGGCCGGGTTCGTTGATCGTGGAGTTGAGTACGTCGTCGGCCGGGTCGGCGGAGTCCTGGAGTGGGACGGGCGCGTGGCCGGCGGTGGTGTAGGTGAGCGAGTCGCCGGTGCCGCCCCGGTCGCCGTTGTAGGCCACGAGACCCACCTGACCCTCGGCGCCACGCGGGGCGTGTAGCCCGTTCAGCCGTACCTCGGCCGGCCGCTCCAGGGAGTCGAAGCCGTCGAAGAGGGAGAGCGTGCGCCGGGGCTGCGCCGGGTCCTCGTACGCCACGACCAGTGTCCAGCCGCCCCAGGCACCGGCCAGGGACCTGCCCATGGCCGCGTTCACCTGGCCGACCGTCCACAGCCCGGAGCCGCTCGACCGGACCAGGCCGGTGAGGTCCGCCGAGGCCTGGAAGGCGTCCTCGCCGCCGGCCACCCGGTGGCCCACCACGGTGTCGGCGAGCAACTCCTTGTAGGCGCCGCCGGGTTCGGCGATCAGCACCCGACCGTTGTCGCGCGCCGGCTTCTGCTCGCCGGCCAGCAGGTTGCCGCCCCAGTACAGCCGCGCGTACGTCACCCGGGAGCCCTCCGGCAACCGGAGCTCGGCGCGGGAGGAGTTGTACGTGTCGGGGTCGTCGTCGACGTCGATGTAGAACATGTCGAAGTCGCCGTTCACCGCGGAAAGTCGCCCCTCCCGTACGGCCTCGCACGGCGGTTCGGAGGGCGCGCCGGGCGTCGTGCGACAGCTGACGGACGCGTTGGCCGCGCGGGCGAAACCGCCGCGCAGCACCGCGTGGTAGCGCTCGGCGAAGGCGATGCGCGGAGCCTCGGGGGCGGGCGGGGCCGTCGCCCTGGCGGTGCCCGGCGCCCAGACCGAGGCGAGGACGAGCGCGCTCGCCGACGCACGGCACAGCGGCGGGCCCAGGAGATTGCGCATGACCGGCTTCGTTCTTTCAGGGAGAGGGGAGAGGGGGGAAGTACGGGAGGAGGTCGGGCGGAAGAGTGCGATGTGATGCCAATACGGGTAAGTCAGGAGATCCGCAACTCTAGTCGCTATCAGTATTAATCCGTCAAAACCGGGCAAGTGTGTCGGAGTCGTGAAGGCGGCTCCCCGGAGATCACTCCTTTGGCGGCACAACCCGGGGCGGCGCCACGCGTTGACACAGCGCTGGGCATCCGCCCGAATGTTTGTTTCGACCCCAAGGAGACCTCTCCATGTCGCGTATCGCGAAGGGCCTGGTCCTGTCCACCGCCGCCGTCGCGGCCGCCGCCGGCGGTGCCGGTGTGGCTGCCGCCGACAGCGGCGCGAACGGCGTCGCAGCCCACTCCCCGGGCGTGCTGTCGGGCAACGTGATCCAGGTTCCGATCCACGTCCCGGTCAACGTCTGCGGCAACACCATCGACGTGATCGGCCTGCTGAACCCCGCCTTCGGCAACACCTGCGTCAACGACTGACGCGGCGGTTGTTCCCTTCGGCCGGCCGTCCGCCCGCGCACTCCGCGGGCGGACGGCCGGTCCGTGTTTCCTTCCGGCCTTTCCCCGGACCGGGCCCCGGCCCGGTCGGTGTCTCCGGGATCTCATATGTCTTCCGGAAACGGGGTTTCCGGTGCGCCGGGACGTCGTTGGACATGACGTCGGAATTCCCCCGGGCGGCTTGCGTTGCCGAAAGTCGCCGAAGAAAGGAACATGATGAAGTCGCTGAAGGCCGTCGCCGTCGCCGCCGGTTCCGTGGCTCTCGTCGGCGTCGCCGCGCCCGCGTTCGCCTACAACACCGCCGACCTCACGCCCACCAGCCTCAACGGCGCGGTGAACACGCTCACCAAGGACGGCCTGGACCTGAACCAGGCGATGCCGCTGCGGCACCAGACGAACGCGCTCGACACCGAGAACAAGCGCTCCCCGCTCAACACGGTCAAGACCGCGGCCGGCGCCCTCAACCAGCACAACCCGCTGCTGGGCGGTCTGCCGCTGCAGAGCTGAGCCGCGAGGGGCCGGGCCCGGGAGCGTTCGAGGGACACCGAGGGGTGTCCCTCGTTCGTGTGGCCCGGCCGGCGGTCGTCCGCCGACCGGGTGAACGGGCGCCCGGCCGCCGCACGGCCCGTCGGTAGGGTCGCGCGGTGACCTCCACCCCAAGCGAAACCCGCCCCTTCCGCCTCGCCGACCTCGGCACGCTCGTGGTGCTGGCCTGGAGCGGCGAGGCCCCCGACGGCAGCGACATGCCCTACCTGCTGGCCTACTCCCTCGGTGACGCCGAGGGCGGTCCCGAGGCCACTGCGGCCGCGATCGAGGCGCTGCTGGCGAACAACGGGGTGCCGGTCGGCGGCGACGTCGTCGACGGCACCGCCCGGCCCAGTCTGCCCGTCACGCTGCTCGTCGAGGCCGGCCAGGCCGTCCTCAGCCTGGCCCCGCTCAACGCCCAGTGCCCCGCGCCCGCGGAGTGGCTCGCCGCGGTCGGCGAACGCGGCTACGCCTACCTGGTCTTCACCACCCGCCCGTGGCCCGAGGGCGAGCCCGGCCAGCCCGTCACCCCCGAGGCGCTGAAGGACTTCGCCGGGGCCGAGGAGACCCTGACGGCCGCCGCGCACGTCGTGCTGCCGGCCCGCAGCCTGCGCGGCTGATGGCCAGGACCGCGGGCGCCGGTCGGGGGTTCGCGCTGCTGACGGTGGTCGCGGGGGCGGCCGGGCTGCTGGCCTCCTGGGTCATCACCCTCGACAAGTTCAAGCTGCTGGAGAACCCGCGCTTCGTGCCCGGGTGCAGCCTCAACCCGGTGGTGTCCTGCGGCAGCGTGATGAAGAGCGCCCAGGCCTCGGCGTTCGGGTTCCCCAACCCGATGCTGGGCCTGGTGGCCTACGGCGTCGTGATCTGTGTCGGCGTCAGCCTGCTGGCCGGCGCCCGCTTTCCCGCCTGGTACTGGCTGACCTTCGACGCCGGCTGCGCCTTCGGTATCGGATTCGTGTCCTGGCTCCAGTTCGAGTCGCTGTACCGGATCGGCGCGCTGTGCCTGTGGTGCTGCCTGGCCTGGGTCGCCACCATCGTCCTGTTCTGGTACCTCACCTCCTTCGCCGTACGCCATCGGTTCCTGCCGGCGCCGCGCGGGCTGCGGGAGTTCCTCGGCGAGTTCACCTGGGTGCTGCCGGTGCTGCACACCGGGGTCGTCGGCATGCTGATCCTGACCCGATGGTGGGACTTCTGGACCAGCTGACCAGCTGACCAGCTGACCAGCTGACCAGCTGACCAGCTGACCAGCTGAATACCTGAATATCTGAAACAGCTGAACAAAGGAACAGCGGAATTCAGGAGAAGCGGATTACCGATCAGCTGATGAGTGGCCAGTGGATTGGTGAACAGCCGACTAATGCTGCACTCGGGCGAATTGTGAACTGATGCCGATTCCGGCTCGTTACCCGGTACGGACGTCGCTCCTCTCGCATCCCGAAAGGCCCGTACTGACATGAAGCCGACCACCCGAGGAACCCTTGCCGTCGTCGTCGCGGGCGTCGCCGTCGCCGTGGGCGCCGCCGCCACGCCCGCCGTCGCGGTCGGCGGGGTCCCCGTCCCCGTGCCCCTGGACGGCGTCGAGAAGTCCCTCGGCACGCAGATGCCCAAGCTCGGCATGGAGCTGCCGCTGCTGGTCCCCGGCGTCCCCGAGGGGCCGCGCTATGTCGAGGGCCGGCTCATCCCGGACGGGGCGCTGCCGCAGGTGCCGATGAACGGCCGGCTGCCCGGGGCCGGCTTCAGCGTGCCGCTCCCACGTGCCCTCGGCGCCGGCTTCGACCACGTCGGCGTCGACATCCCCGCCGCCGACCTGCGCACCCTCACCCCCGGCCTGGCGCTGGACGCGCCCCTCAGCGCACCCGACCCGCAGCAGTACGGCGTGCCGCACCTGAAGATGCCCGAGGTCGGGGTGCTCGCCCCGGTCCTGCAGACGGTCGTCGGCGGCGACCTGGGCGCCGGCCCCGGCAGGTAACCCCCCCTCGCGGTACGGCCCTTTCGGACCTTTCCCGCGCCGGACGGCAGCGCGGTGGTGACCGGACGGCCCCTCGGACGGTTACCGGTACCGACAGTGGTCGGTGGACCGTACGAGGAGTGAGCATGGTCGTCGGAGTCGGTGGCGTGGCGGTGGGCGCGGAGCCGGGAGCCGGGCAGCCGGACAGAGCCGCGGCGGGCAGACCGACGCGGCGCGAGCTGACACGGGGGCTGTTCGCCTCCGTGGTCGCCCTGGTGTTCGCCCCGGTCGTAGCGGCCTCCCGTCCGTCGCCCCGGGCGGACGGGCCGGCGGGCACCTCCTTCGACGAGACCTATCGGGGCCGCCGTATCCGGGGCGCCCTCGTACCGAAGGCCGAGCGGGCCGTCGACGACGGCGAGTGGCAGGTCACCGTGGACGGCCGGCCGCTGCATCTGATGCGGCGGGCCGACGGCAGCTGGCTCAGCATGGTCGACCACTACAGCTCGTACCCGACCCCGCTGGCGGCGACCCGGGCGGCCGTCGACGAGATGGGTCCGGGGCAGCGGCTGCGCGAACCCGCGCCGGGCCCGACGGGCGGGGGCCACATGCACATGGGGGGAGACCATGGCGTACGTGCGTAAGGACGTCAGCAGGCTGACGGCCGCCGAGCGGGGGCGGCTAGTGAAGGCGTTCCTGGAGGTCAAGCGGCGGGGCGAGTACGACGAGTTCGTGCGGACCCACATCGAGTACTACACCCCCGACGGCGAGGACGGACTGCGCGCCGCCCATATGGCGCCCTCCTTCCTGCCCTGGCACCGCCGCTTCCTGCTCGACCTGGAGCAGGCCCTGCGCCGGGTCGACGGGTCGGTGACGGTGCCGTACTGGGACTGGACGAGGGACCGTTCGGCGTCCGGCGGGCCGTGGACGAAGGACCTGCTCGGCGGGAACGGCCGGGCCCGCGACCAGCAGGTGATGAGCGGGCCGTTCGCCTATGCGGCCGGGCACTGGACCATCACGGAGGGCATCACCGACGGCGAGTTCCTCGCCCGGGACCTGGGCCGGGCCCGCGACCCGATCGACCTGCCCACCAGGGCCGACCTCGACCGGGCGCTGGCCGACCCCGCCTACGACGTCCCGCCGTGGGACTCGACGGTCACCCGGGGTTTCCGCAACCGGCTGGAGGGCTGGGGGACCGGCAGCGGAAAGGCGTCCTGGCACAACCACAACCGGGTGCACCGCTGGGTCGGCGGGACGATGCTCGGCGGCGCCTCCGTCAACGACCCCGTCTTCTGGTTCCACCACGCCTTCCTCGACCTCCAGTGGGAGCGGTGGCAGGCCCGGCACCGCGGGCAGCACTATCTGCCGGCGAGGCCGCCGGGCCCCGGCGACCCGCAGCGCGACCGGGTCGTCGCCCGGGGCGGGAAGCTGCCGCCGTGGGACGTCACCCCGGAATCGCTGGAGGACGTCAGCCGGATCTACCGGTACGCCTGAGGCGCCCCGGGACACGGGAAGAGCCCCGGGGCCCAGGGCCCCGGGGCTCTTCCGAAGGCGGTGGCTCAGGAGCCGTAGCCGCCGTTCTTGCCGTCACCGGCCTTGAGGTGGCCTTCGTTGACGCAGGTGTTGCCGAACGCCGGGTTCAGCAGACCGATCACGTCGATGGTGTTGCCACACACGTTCACCGGGATGTTGACCGGGACCTGGATGACGTTGCCGGACAGCACGCCGGGCGAGCCGACGGCCTCGGCGTTGGCACCCGCGTCGGCCAGGGCCAGGCCGGCCCCGCCGATCACCACAGCGCCGGTGCCGAGGGCGACGACGGCTGCCTTCGCGATGCGAGACATCACGTTCTCCTTCTTGTTGCCTTGTTGCTCGGGGGAGTGCGGCGGCAGGACCAGCCGCCGCACTCCCCGTTCAACGCCCCGACCTGCGGCTGGTCACGCCGATCACCGGACGATCACTCCAAGGGCCGGAGTCAGGGGGTGCTTTGGGGCAGCCGTCGCACCGGGGCACCCGCCAGGAAGGCCCGGATGTTCTCCACGGCCTGGCCGTAGTACGTCGTGTAGTTGGCGTAGGAGACATAGCCGAGGTGCGGGGTCGCCAGGAGCCGGGGCGCGGTCCGCAGGGGGTGGCCGGCCGGGAGCGGCTCCACGTCGAAGACGTCGACACCGGCCCCCGCGATCCGGCCCTCGTGCAGCGCGCCGAGCAGCGCGTCCTGGTCGACGATGGCCGCGCGGGAGGTGTTGACCAGGTAGGCGGTGGGCTTGAGCAGGGCGAGCTCGGCGGCGCCGAGCAGCCCTCGGGTACGGTCCCCGAGCGCCAGGTGGACCGAGACGAAGTCGCTGGTGGCGAGCAGCTCCTCCTTGCTCGGCGCGAGTTCGACGCCGGCCTGTCCGGCTCGTTCCTCGGTGAGGTTCTGGCTCCAGGCACTGACCCGCATCCCGAAGGCGAGCCCCACCTGCGCGACCTTGCTCCCGATCTTCCCGAGCCCGAGCAGCCCGAGCCGGCGCCCGTGCAGATCGGCACCGACGGTGGACTGCCAGGGCCCGCCGGCCCGCAACGCCGTACTCTCCTGGACCAGCCCCCGGGCCAGCCCCAGCAACAGCGCCCAGGTCAGCTCGACGGGCGGGGCCGAGGAACTCTCCGTACCGCACACGGTGATCCCGTGCGCCTCGGCGGCCGCGTAGTCGATGACACTGTTCCGCATCCCGGAGGCGACCAGAAGACGCAGCCGCGGCAGCCGGCGGAGAAGAGACCCGGGAAAGGCGACACGCTCGCGCAGGGTGACGACGATGTCGAACGAGTCGAGAGCCGCGACGAGTTCGTCCTCATCGACGAGATGCTCGCGCAACGAGACGACCTCGACCTCCCCGGCGAGCGAGCCCCAGTCCCCGAACTCGCGGCCCACCCCTTGAAAATCGTCGAGTACAGCACACCGAAGACGCATGGCTTCAAGGTACCGGCCCGCACCAGGCGCCCCGTCAGGGGCGCGGGGCCCCTGTACATGTGCGGCTCCGCCGCGTGGGCGCGACCAGCCCCCACTGACCCGCACCCGCCCGACGACCCACCCCGGCCCCCCTTTGGGCGCACACCGACCCGCCGCCCAACAAAAACGCCGCCCCTCAAAAGGGCGGCGGCAGATGGGTCCGGTGGGTGGGGCCACCGGACCCGGTACCGGGCGCAGCAGGTGCCGGGCGGGGATTCAGTTCGTCGCAAGGGTCGATCGATACCACTGCTCGGCACGGCCGAACCACGTGGCGAACCCACCGTCCGGACGCTGACCGAGTTCCGACCAGAGGGCGTCGGCCTCGAAGAAGTGATCCGTCGTGAGGATGTCGAGCGTGGCCGGCGCCACCCCCTTGGCAGCGAGGATCGCCTTGGCCCCCTCGACGGTGAGGTTGGCGCTCGGCCAGTCGATCCCCGCGCAGTCGGCGACCGCCCGCAGCGCGCTGCCGACGGTGACCGGCGTCGGATCCGCGGCGTGGTACACCCGCGAGGTCAGGGCCCCGTCCGGCGCCAGCGCCGTGGCGACCAGCAGCCGGGCCAGGTCCGGCGCGCTGATGACCGACGTCCGCGACAGCCAGCCGGCCACCACTCCCGGCAGGGCCCGCAGCAGCCGTGCCAGGTGGGGGCCGACCCACATGTCCCCTGTTCCGAAGACCAGATGGGGCCTGAGGACCACACCGCCGGCCGCGAGGACCGCGTCCTCCGCCGCCGCGCGGGTCCGGGAGGTGACGGAGCCGGGATTGCGGGTGAGCTCCTCGGGCCGGTGGCCGCGGAAGGTCCCGCGGCCGTACACCGAGGCCGTGCTGAGCTGGACGATCCGGCGCACTCCGGCCCGCCGCGCCTCGGCGACCAGCGCCGCCGTGCCGCGTGCGTTGACCGCCTCGTTGGCCGCGGCGTTGCCGCCGATCTGCGCCGCGCAGTGCAGGACCACGTCGACTCCGTCGCAGACCCCGCGCAGCGAGCCCGGGTCGCGGAGATCGGCGTGCACGGTCCGTGTCCCGGAGCAGGACCGGGGCAGGGCCCGGCGGTGGCTCATGAGCCTGAGGTCGGCCTCCCGGCGCTGCGCCTCGCGCGTCACATGGGCCCCGACGAACCCGGAAGCGCCGGTGATGAGAAGGATGGGCACGGGGACTCTCCCGGGGTGCGGTCGGGGTCAGCGGACACGGGGCCGCAGGACCAGTTCGGCGGTGAAGACCGTCTCCTGACGCTGGCTGCCGCGCACCCGTACCAGCAGGTCGCCGGTGCTGCCGTACGGCTCGGGGTCGGCGGTGATCCAGCACGGCGCGTCCAGTTCGGCGTACCGCGTGAACTCGGCGCGCATGCCGAGCAGCAGGGCGCAGGGTGCCCCGGTGCGGGCGTGCGCGGCCTGCCGGGCGGCCTCCAGCAGGAACATGCCGGGTATGTGGTCCACCGGGTGGTCGAAGTAGGTCGGGTGCGCGGTGTCGACCCGCAGTTCCCATCTGTCGTACGTGCCGGGCGCGGGCGCGCACAGGACGACGTGCCGGGCGCTGGCGTGGCCCACGGCGGCCGGGTCGAGGGCGGCCGGCGGGGCGTGGTCGGTCGTGGTGGGGCGCTCGCCGCGCATCCTCCGGTACACATCCGGGCTCATGCAGCGGAACGCGGCCGAGGCGGTGGCGCGGGCCCCGTTCTCGCGCACCACGGTGACGTCGTAGCGCATCTCCCGCAGCCGGCCGGCGCGGCGGACGACGTCCCGGCAGACCGTGTGCATCTCGACGTCGGTGGGGACCGCGTCGGCGACGAGCAGGTCGGGCTCGGCGGTCACGGACATGTCAGACATGAGGAACTGGTGGCCGAACGGCACGTCGAACTCGGCGTGCGCGAGCAGTGATCCGATCTGGCGGATGGACTCGATCAGCAGCATCGGGTCCTGGTAGCCCCCGTCGGGGGCGAACAGCGCGTGGCTGCGCGGCCACTGGGCCCGGACGACGAAGCCGTCGAAGCCGTCGCCGTGCGGGGACTCGTCGCGCTCCCAGCCGGTGAGCAGGACTTCGGAGACCGCCGCGCGATGGACGTACTCACGCGGCACAGTGGTGGTCAGTCCGGGAAGCAGAGGCTTCGTGGCGATGGCCCGGTCGGTGAGGTTCGGCATGTGCAGCGCTCCTGTGTCGGTGTGACGGGAAGCAGGGGGCAACAGGCCGTACGTCGGCTGTCACCCCCCGTGGCCGACGTTCTGAGCACAAGATACAGACAGGTCGGTCCGGTTCTGCAAGAGGCGAAGCAATTTCTTGGGCGAGTCGCGATCTCGAGGGATCCGGGCGCTGACGGCGGATGACCGGTATGCCGCAATTGCAAGCGTAAAACGTACAAGCTTGTATGGTTCGTTGGGGGTGGGTGGGCCTTGGTCAAGTCTTTTCCTGGGGTGACTGAGCGGAGCCCGGCCTCCCACTTGTCCGGTAATCCGACGAAATTGCAGCTCACAGTCGTGGTGTTGAGGGTCGACCGTGGCGCCGCGCCTCAGCGGCGGGCCAGTTGACAATCAGACAAGTCTGTTTGGTACGGTCTGGTGGTGAACCCGCAGTCCGAGATGACGTGGATGTGCCTCAGGGGGAGCAGATGAACCGCCAGTACGCGGACCTCGTGGCGCCGTCGCCGCGGCGCCACCGCTCGCACGGCCCGCTCGTCCCGGCCGGACACCCGGCCCGCCCGGCCCCCGCGTACGGCGCGCCGTACGCGGGAGCGCTGAGCGTCCTGGTCGTCGAGAACGACCCCCGGGCCGCCGACACCCTCCGGCAGGGACTGGTCCGGCACGGCTACGCCACCCACGGCGCCACCACCGGCGCCCAGGCGCTGCGCGGCCACCGCGAGGCCGACCTGGTCCTGCTCGGCCTCGACCTGCCCGACCTCGACGGTCTTGAGGTGTGCCGTGGCATCCGCGCGGTCAGCGACCTGCCGATCATCGCCGTCGCCGCGCGCGGCTCGGAACTCGACTGCGTGCTCTGCCTGCAGGCGGGCTCGGACGACTACCTGGTGAAGCCGTACGGATTCCGGGAGTTGCTGGCCCGGATGGAGGCGGTGCTGCGCCGGGTGCGGGTGCAGCCGGCGGACCAGCCGGCCGCCGGCCGGGTCGTCACCCACGGGCCGCTGCGCATCGATCCGGGCGCCCGCACGGCGACCCTCGACGGACGGCCGCTCGACCTGACGCGCAAGGAGTTCGACCTCCTGCACCTGCTGGCCTCGCAGCCCAGCACGGTGATCCCGCGCCGCCAGATCATGGCCCAGGTGTGGGAGGACGCGTGGTCGCCGCGCGGCCGCACCGTCGACACCCACGTGGGCACCCTGCGCGGCAAACTGGGCTCCAGTGCCTGGATCGTCACCGTCCGCGGGGTCGGTTTCCGGATCGGCGGTCCCTAGCCTCTCCCCCGTTCTCCTCCCCGTTCTCCGAGGTCATGCCGGTTCCGACGCCCATACCGGGAAACGCTTTCTGACAACTCCCGCCGCGGTACTGACTGTAGGCCGTCCATGGGGCTTACGATACAGACCAGTCTGTTGAATTCAGTGGGAGAGCGTAAGGATCTGGCATGGCTCAGCAGGAACGCGGCAAGCGATCACGGCGGTCGATCCTGGAGGCGGCGGCCCAGGTCTTCGACGAGCGCGGCTACGACGCCGCCAGCACCAACGAGATCCTGGCCCGGACCGGGCTCACCCGGGGATCCCTCTACCATCACTTCCCCTCCAAGGAAGCCATCGCGCTGGCCCTGGTGCAGGCCCACGCCGAGGCCCTGGAAGTGCCCGAACGGCCGGTCAGGCTTCAGTCGGTGATCGACCTGACCCTGGAGTTCGCCCGGCGCCTCCAGTACGACGCGGTGCTGCGCGCGAGCGTGCGGCTGACGACGGAGCAGACGTCGTTCGACTGCCCGCCGCAGACCACCTACGAACAGTCCATGGACACCATCCTGGCGCTGCTCCAGGAGGCCGAGAAACGGGACGAGATCCTGCCGGGGGTGGACGTGCACGAGGTCGCCTCGCTCATCGTCGGCTCCTTCACCGGCCTGCAGATCATGTCCCAGGCCTACACCGGCCGCGCCGACCTGCCCCAACGCACCAGCGTCTTCTGGAAGTTCCTGCTGCCCGGCCTCGCCACGCCGGGCCTGGTCGGGCGGCTGCGCACCACGCCGCCGGCGGAGTGACCCGCCCTCCCTCAGATCCTGCGCTCGCCGCCCCGGCCCGGCCGGTCCCGGTCGAACAGCGGGCGCAGCAGCCGCCACAGGCGCTGGGTGATCTCGCCGTCCCACCAGCTCGGGTCGGTGTGTCCCAGGGTCTCGATGCCCGCGGCCATCACCACGGCCAGGTCCGCGAGATCCTCGGCCGGCTCCTCGGACTCCTGCTGGGACTCCGTGACCCGTTCATGGACGGCGGCCAGCAGGTCGTCACGCAGCCGGGGCGGCCCGGCCGAACCGTCGGCGGCCAGCTGCATGCCCGCCCGGACGACCTTCTCGGTGCGCATGGCCTCGCCGAGTGCGAACAGAAAGCGTCTGGGCGCGTCCGCCACCGGGCCCGCGAAGGCCTCCTCGGTCAGCGCCTCCACCCGCGCTCTCGCCTCCTCGTAGACGGCGGCGGTCAGCGCGGTGGTGGAGGAGAAGTGGTGGTAGAGCGCCCCGCGGCTCACCCCGGCCCGGCGGCAGATGTTGACCAGGCCCGCGTCGGACAGCCGACCGTCGGCGATGAGCTCGGCGGTGGCATGGACGAGAGCCTGACGCGTTTGCTCGGATCGCGCCTGCATCAGGTCGCACCCGCCTTCCCTGCCGACAGTGTGCCCGGTACATGCACTGTCTGCGGGCACCGGTGCCAATGGTGGTAAGAATCATACAACCATGCCTGTTTCGAGGGAGGACCCCGGTGGGCGCTTGCCTCCTCATGATCTACACAGGACCCCAACTTCCCTGGAAGCAGGGGTGCTTGTCTGGAAACATGCGCGACGGACGAAGGTCCGGGTTGATCCTCAATCAGACAGGTCTGTTTGTAACAATGATCAAATCCGACCAGTTGACGCAGGCTTGACACTCCTCTGACAGAGCTGCGGAGGATTGTGGGAACCCTGAACCGCCGTCCGTTGAAGCGCCCGCCGGCCCCCGTGAGACTGGACGCAGTTCCACACGGACCGAGGATTCGGGGGATCCGAATGGAAGAGCCGGAGCGACTCACGGACGACCACGCCAGCCGCGACTGCCGCAGGCGCTGCGGCCGGATCTGCGTCCGCTGCCTGGACCGGATCGACGGCGGACTGCGCACCCTGCTCGACCTGTACCGGGAGAGCGACCAGGCGCTGGCGCCCGGGGCGCCGGTGCTGCGCGAGCGGGTGAGCGGCAGCCGCGCCACCGTCGGCATCGTGCTCGACGAGCGGGCGCTGGCCCTGCGGGCCCGGGCGGGGGAGGTCATGGCGCTGTGGGCGCGGCTCGTCGTGGACGAGCGCGCCGGCGCCCGGCCGGCGGGCCGCGGAGTGACCGCGCTGGTCGGGTTCCTGCGCGGGCAGCTGCCCTGGTTCGCCGGGCACCCGGCGGGCACGGACCTCGACGAGGAACTCGCCGAACTCCTCACCGACTTCCGCCACCTGCTCGGTCCGGGCCCGGTACGCCGGTTCGCCCTCGGCCCGTGCACCCGGCCGGAGTGCGCGGGGACGCTCCACGGCATCCTGCCGGCGGGCGGCGGTGACCGGGTGCCGGACCAGGTCACCTGCGACACCGGCCACGCACTGCCGCCACGCCAGTGGCTGCTGGTCGCGGGCCGGATCCGGGAGGCGGTGACGACGTGACGGAGCCGAACCGTCCGCTCGGACCGGCCGCCGGCGCCGCGAGCGGGACGGCGAAGCCGCGCACGGTGCCGACGGAACTGGCGGCCCTCGCGATGGGTGTGACCCAGGCGACCATCCGCAAATGGGCGAGCCGCGGCAAACTCACCCGGCACGGCGGCCCCCGGCGGGCCGAATACGACCTCGACGAACTCTTCGCGCTGGCCCGCAGGAACGAGACCGAATAAGGGGCGCGAAGTACGACCCCATAACCGGAGCGAATTCGAGTGGCCCTCCGCCGTCGCCCGGTATTTCCCGACCACCCCCGAGAAACCGGATCCGTGCGGGGATCCGGTGCGAAGCAGCCCCCGCGGCCCATCCCCCCCTGCCGCGGGGGCTTCTTCGGTTTACCCCCCTAACTATCAACTAGCTTCATCCAAAGGGAAGTTGACGCACCCGAACAGAGGTGTCACACTCTTTTCGGCGCCCCCATGCCCGGACGGCGGTGGCGCTTCTCACGGGTCCGTGCTTTCACGCCCGTGGCATCCTTCTCGAAATCCGAATCCGTGTCCCCACCGGGGGCGCGGATTTCTTGTTTTTCCCTCCGCCCCGACTTGAGGAAGTGTGGTCGATGCCTGTTTCCACCTGGACACCCGTCGGTCAATGGACGGGTACGGTCACGCACGACGGCGAGGTGGACGAGTACACCGTCGCCTTCGCCCCGGACGGCTCGCTCTCGGTCACCACCCGCAAGAGCACCGGCACCGGCGCCTGGACCGTCACCGGCGACGACTCGCTGGAGTTCTCCCTGCGCGAGGACTTCAACCTCGACGTCACCCAGATCAGCCCCAACGGCCACCGGGCCGCGTACATACAGATCGACATCACCGCGCGCCATGACGGCGACGCGCTCACCGGCGAGGGCAAGGCCGTCGTGCACGGCCCCGACGACGTCGTGATCTACGCGACGGACGCCCGGACCGAAGCGCGCCGGGTGTCATGACGGCCGAGGTGGCCCGGCTCACCGACGCGCTGAGCCTGCGGGACCTGGCCGGGCGCTATCTGGCCGGCCTCGACGAGGGCGGCTTCGACGAGACCTGGGCGAGGTCCCTGTTCACCGAGGACATCGAGATGACGTTCCCGGTCGGCAGCCACCAGGGCGTCGCCGGGGTGGCCGGCTTCACCACCGAGATCATGGCGCGCTGGGGCCGCACCCACCACCACGGCTCGGAGACCCAGGTCGAGGTCGACGGCGACCGCGCCGAGCTGAGCTGGAGCCTGATCGCCTCCCATGTGCACCACGGCTCGCCGCTGCCGCCGGATCCCACCCAGTACTTCCAGCTCGGCGGCCGGTTCACCGGCACGGCCCGGCGCACCCCCGACGGCTGGCGCTTCGACCGGCTGCGACTGCGGATCGTGTGGACCACCGGCGCCGTGCCCAGGGGAGTGACCCAGGTCGACCGACAGACCCTCGACACCCGAGGAAACACGCCCACTTCAGCCAAGGAGAACCCACCCATGCCGACCACGCTCACCGCGGACCAGCAGAAGGAACTGATCGAGAAGGTCTTCCACGAGGGCCTGGACCTGGGCGACCTGTCGGCCGCCGACCGCTACCTCACCGCCGACTTCCGCAACCACGGCAGCCACGACGACTCCATGCGCGGCCCGGAGGCGTTCAAGCACACCATCCGGATCCAGCAGTCCGCCTTCAGCGACATCAAGTACGAGATCCTCGACTTCATATCGATGGGCGACAAGGCCGCCATCCGCTGGGTCATGCACGGCCGGCACACCGGCCCGTTCATCGGCATCCAGCCGACCGGGCTGCAGGTGCAGCACCAGGCGATCATCTGGTTCCGCTTCGAGGGCGACCGGATCGCCGAGCGCTGGGGCATCGTCGACAACTTCGCCCTGGAGCGCTTCCTCAAGTCCGGCGGCAGGCCGGCCGGCCCGCTCACCCCGGCCGGCGGACCGGCCGGCGGTCCGGGTGCGGGCAAGCCCGCGGCCTGATCCGCCGCCCGGCCGCGTCCGGCCCCCGCTGACGGCGGCGGGGGCCGGACGCCGTGTTCCGGCCGTGCCCCGACGCAATCGAAGGACCTGACCGAGCAAGGGACTTGAGACATGCCGATCGACAGGAAAGTCGCCCGCTTCAACCGGCGGTTCGCCAACCATCTCGTCGGGCCGCTCTTCAGCCGGCTGCCCGGTTTCGGGAAGGTCCACCACCGCGGCCGCAGGTCGGGGCGCGAGTTCGCCACGCCCGTCAAGCTGTTCCGGCGCGGTGCGGACATCATCATCACGCTGCCGTACGGACCCGGCTCCGACTGGGTCAAGAACGTGCTGGCGGCGGGCGGTTGCGAGATCACCACGCGGGGCCGCCGGATCCAGGTCACCGGGCCGGTGGTCTTCACCGACGACGGCACGACGAAGATGCCCGCCCTGACCCGGCGGATCCTCTCCCGGGTCGAGGCCACCGAGTTCCTCGCGCTGACACCGGTCCAGGAGCCGGCGCGGATGCGGGCGGCCCGGCCGTGACCGCCGCCGGCCTGGTCACCCGGCCCGTGCGGGTGGCGCTGCTGGTCGGCTCCGCCCGCGACGGGCGGCTCGCCCCGGACGTCGCGGGCTGGTTCGCGCGGGTGGCCGCCCGCCGCGGCGACCTGGTCCTGGACGTCGTCGACGTGGCCGAGCACCCGCTCCCGCCGAGCCTCGACGCGGCCGACCCGCGGGCGGCCGCGCTGCGGCCCCGGCTGGGCGGGGCGGAGGCGTACGTGGTCGTCGTACCGGAGTACAACCGCAGTGTTCCCGGCCCGCTGAAGACCCTCATCGACAGCTTCCAGACCGAGTGGCAGGCCAAGCCGGTCGGCTTCGTCGGCTACGGCCTCGGCATGGCCGGCGGGGTGCGGGCGATCGAGCATCTGCGGCAGATCTTCGCCGAGTTCCACTGCGTGGGGATGAAGGACGTCGTGACGTTCCCGCGGGTGCTGGAGCACTACGACGCCGACGGCACGTTTCCGGCGGAGCCGGAGGGGGCCGAGACCGCGGCCAAGCTGATGCTCGACCAGCTCACCTGGTGGGCGACCGCACTCCGCGAGGCCAAGGCCGCCCGTCCCTACGGGACTTGAGAGTTCCGGCGCCGACGACGCGCCCGTTCAGGGGCGCGGGGCCGTATGTGATTTGCGGCTCCGCGGCGTGGGCGCGACGAGCCACGATGGCGCCGCAGCCGCCCGACAGCCGTGCCCGGCACGGCGATGCGCAGGAAGTGCCGCGATCCGTGGTGGACCGTCCGCGGGGCCGATGTGGCTGGTCGCGCGGTTCCCCGCGCCCCTACGGGCGCGTCACCTGAACCCCTCTGTATTAGGAGAACGCGATGGCAGCTGCCGCCCCCGATCCGCTCACGCCCCTTCTCGTCGCCGTGCCCGGTGTGATTCTCGCCTGCCGGGCCGGGGCGCAGCTTCTCAAGCGGTTCGGGCAACCCCCGGTCGTCGGCGAGATACTCGTCGGCATCCTGTTCGGCCCGTCCCTGCTGGGCTGGCTCTGGCCCGGCGCCCAGGCGTGGCTGTTCCCGCAGTCGGCGTTGCCGTACCTCGGCGTGCTCGGGAACCTCGGCCTGCTCGTGTTCATGTTCCTCGTCGGACTCGAACTCGACCTCAAGTCCCTGCGCGGGAACAGCAGAACGGCCGTCGCCGTCTCCCAGGCCGGCATCGCGCTGCCGCTGGTGCTGGGCACGCTGCTGGCCTTCGGCATGTACGGCGACTTCGCGCCGCCCGGCACCGGGAAGCTGCCGTTCGTGCTGTTCATCGCGGTGTCGATGAGCATCACCGCGTTCCCGGTGCTGGCCCGCATCCTGACCGACCGGGGCCTGTACCGGACCCGGGTCGGCGCGCTCGCCATGGCCAGCGCGGCCGTGGACGACGTCAGCGCCTGGTGCCTGCTGGCGGCCGTGGTCGCGGTGACGAAGAGCAACTCGCCCATGGAGGCCCTGATCACGGCCGGGTACGCGCTCGTCTTCACCGCCGTGATGTTCCTCGTCGTACGGCCGCTGCTGGCCAGATGGGCCGCACGCGCGGAACGCCGGTACGCCGACGGTGTCGTGCTGGTCGTGCTGTTCAGCGGGCTGAGCCTGGCCGCGTACGCCACCGACCGGATCGGTGTGCACGCGCTGTTCGGCGCGTTCCTGTTCGGTGTGGTCAGCCCGCGCGGCAGCCGGCGGATCGAGGCCACCGCGGTCCGGATGCGGGCCTTCGCCGTGCCGGTGCTGCTGCCGCTGTTCTTCGTCAGCACCGGGCTGAAGACCGATGTGGGGCTGCTGGGCGGCAGCGGCACGCAGTGGCTGTGGGCGGGGGCCGTGCTCGCGGTGGCCGTAGTCGGCAAGTGGGGCGGCGGCACGCTCGCGGCCCGGCTCTCCGGCCGCGACTGGCGGGACGCCATGTCGCTGGGCGCGCTGATGAACTGCCGGGGCCTGACCGAGCTGATCGTGCTCAACATCGGGCTCGGGCTCGGTGTCATCGGGCCCCAGCTGTTCACGGTCCTGGTGCTTATGGCGCTGCTCACCACGGCCATGACCACCCCCGCGCTGACCCGGATCCGCAGGGGGATCGACGAGGACCTCGGGCGGGAACCGGTTGGAATCGGCCAGGAAGAACCGGCCCTGGAGATCGCGAGAACCCGCTGACCTGCGCCTTCGGGCGCGGCAACCGCGTCAGCCACCGACCGGCGAATAGTTCTGGCCCTGATGGTTGGCTAATTGCTAGTTGGAAGCTTGATAGATAAGTGGGTTGACGATACTCTCGCAGTACGACGACGCAGTGAGGCAGTGAGGGAGAGACCGATGAGCCAGGACTTCAAGAACCTCGACATGACGATGATGTTCGCGATCCACGACGCGCTCCGCCGCGAGCTGGAGCGGATCGCCCGGATCACCGCGCGGGTCGACGAGGACCCCCGGCACGTACTGAGCACCGCGGTCGGCTGGGAGCTGTTCAAGAAGTTCCTGACCATCCACCACGTCTCCGAGGACGTGAAGATCTGGCCGGTCATGGAGGCGGCCCTGGCCGGCCAGAGCTCCGAACTGGCCCTGCTCGCCGACATGGAGGCCGAGCACGGCGTCATCGACCCGCTGCTCGCCGACATCGACGCCGCCCTCGCCGACCGCGACTCCGGCCTGGAGCGCCTGACCGGCCTGACCGACACCCTCTGCACGAAGCTCGGCGCCCACCTTGACCACGAGGAGCGGGACGCCCTGCGGCTGATGGACATCACGCTCACCCAGCAGCAGTGGCAGGACTTCTCCGCCGAACAGCGCACCCGCGTCGGCGACGACTCGGCCCGCTACCTGCCCTGGATGCTCGACGACATCGACGCCGTGAAGGTCGCGAACATCCTCGGCAAGATGCCCGAACCGCTGCGCAACGCCTACGAGAACGACTGGCGCAAGACCTACGACGACCTCGCCATCTGGACCCCCAGGGCTGCCACCACCAGCCGCTGACCGGATCCCGAGGGCTCCGCTCGACACCCCTCAACCCTGAGAGAGACACGGAGACATCCCATGTCGCTGCAAGACCGCACTCAGGCCGTCCCCAAGGCCGCGGCGCCGCCGCAGCAGGACGGCAAGCTCGGACTGGCCTTACTCGTGATCGCCGCGGCCCAGCTCATGCTCGTCCTCGACAACACGATCGTCGCCGTCGCCCTGCCCAGCATGCAGAGCGCCCTCGGGCTCAGCGAGTCCGGCCTCGGCTGGATCGTCACCGCCTACGCCCTGGCCTTCGGCGGTCTGCTGCTGGCCGGCGGCCGCGCCGGTGACCTCTTCGGCCGCCGCCGGGTCTTCCGCACCGGACTGATCCTGTTCACCGCCGCCTCGCTGCTCGGCGGCCTCGCCCAGAGCGGCGAACTGCTCATCGCCGCCCGCGTGATCCAGGGCGCGGGCGCCGCCATCGCCGCCCCCACCGCCCTGTCCCTGCTGGCGACCACCTTCCCGGCCGGCCCCGCCCGCAACAAGGCACTCGGTGTCTACGGGGCGATGGGCGGCCTCGGTTCGGTCGTGGGCCTGCTGCTCGGCGGCGCGCTCACCGAGTACCTGAGCTGGCGCTGGGTGATGTTCGTGAACATCCCGATCGCCCTGGCCGTCCTCTTCGGCACCGGCGTCCTCGTCGAGGGCGAGCGCGAGCGCGGCAAGGTCGACGTGCCCGGCGCGCTCACCGCCACCCTGGGCTTCGGCTCGCTCGTCTACGCCATCAACCGCGCCGGCGACAAGGGGTTCGGTGACAGCGTCACCCTGATCGGCCTGGGCGCCGCGCTCGTCCTGATCCTCGCCTTCGTCATCGTCCAGCGCGCCGCCGCGGCACCGATGATCCCGCGCGGGGTGCTCGCCGACCGGAGCCGCGTCGGCGCCAACCTGATCATGTTCCTGGTCGGCGCGGGCATGCTCGCCACCTTCTACTTCCTGACCCTCTACATGCAGGTCGTCAAGGGCTACGCCCCGATGGTCACCGGCGTCGCCTACCTGCCCTTCGCGCTCGGCATGGGCATCGCGGCCGGCGGCGTCGGACCGCAGCTGCTCGCCAAGCTGCCCGAGCGCAACGTGATCGCCCTCGGGCTACTCATCGCCACCGTCGGCATGGTCTGGTTCAGCTTCATCGAGCCCGGCCAGACCCCGTGGGCGGCGCTGCTGCCGGCCCAGCTGGTCGCCGGTCTCGGCCTCGGCATGGTCTTCGTGGCCGTGACCATCGTCAGCGTCCGCGGGGTCGCCCCGCAGGCCACCGGCGCGGCCTCCGGCCTGGTCAACACCGCCCAGCAGATCGGCGGCGCCATCGGCCTCGCCGCCCTCGCCGCGGCGGCCACCGCCATCTCCGACCACGAGCTGCCGGGCAGCGTCCCGCACGCCCTCACCACCGGCTACTCGTACGGGTTCCTGCTCGGCGGCGGCCTCTACCTGCTGGCCCTGATCGTGGCCCTGGCCACCCTCCCGGGCACCCGCCCCCAGCAGCAGGACGCCGAGCTCCCGCCCGTCGCCCTGTGACCGACCCCGGCGGCCCCGCCCTGACCGATCGGGCGGGGCCGCCGGTTTCCGGGGCCGGATCGGCCGGGAGGCCGTCGATATACTCGGGCAGGAGGTGCTGTCTTGCGGTACGAGAGCGACGACGATCGCGGCCCGGTGACCGGGACCGAGCAGACCGCGGAGGTCCCCGGAGTCCTCCCGGACTCGCTCACGGGCTTCATCGGCTACCTCCTGCGCCGCGTCTACGCCCAGTTCTCCGCCACCGACGACGGTGACGGCGGCGACTCCCGCGACTTCCTGGTCCTCGACGCGCTCACCGGCCGCGACTGGCAGTCCCAGCTCGACCTCGCGGAGCGGCTCGGCATCAACCGCACCATCATGGTCGGCGTCATCGACCGCCTGGAGGCCCGCGACGAGGTCCGGCGCACCCGCAACCCCGACAACCGCCGCCAGTACGTGCTCTCCCTGACCGACAAGGGACGCGAGGCCGTCGAGGCCAGCCGGCGGGCGGTCGCCGAGCGGGACGCCCGGCTCACCGCCGTACTCACGGACGAGGAGACCGCCCGGCTCGACGAGCTGCTGGCCCGGCTGCTGCCCGAGTCGGCGCAGCCCCTCGTGCAGGGCACCGAGTACCTGGTCGCGCAGGCCCACCACCGGCTGCGCAGGCACGGCGACGACAAGCTGGCCGGCACCGGCCTCAGGGTGCGGCACTACGGCCCGTTGTACGCCCTCGACGTCCTCGGGCCCATCGCCCAGCAGCGGCTCGCCGAACTGCTCGCCATCACCGGGCCCGCCGCCTCCCAACTCGTCGACGAACTGGTCAAGCTGGCCCTGGTCCGGCGGGGGCGCGACCCGCACGACCGGCGCCGGTACGCCCTGGAGGTGACCGACCTCGGCCGTGAGCAGCTCGCTGTCGTGGCCGGCGCCGTCGCGGGGCTCGCCGCCGACGTCTCCGCCATGCTCGGCCCCGGCGGCGAGGAGGAACTGCGCGGGCTGCTGCTGAAACTCCTGGCCCCGACGCATTCCGGTCCGGCATTCACGGAGCACGGCAAGTCCTCGGTATCCGCCAGGGGTTGACCCTCTGGCCAAAGGATGTCACGCTTAATTCAGCGGATTCACCGCGCCTTTTTCCAGGCTCTTCGCACCGTCCTTCCGGATTCCTTTCGGAAAGGCCGCGAGGGGCCTTTTTTCATGCTGATTTCCCGTTGCGCACCGCCCCTCGACGAAGGAGACAGTCATGGTCGCCAAGAAGACCGACGGCGCGCCGGAACCGGCGCGCACACCCGAGGACATGACCTTCGACGTCATCATCCTCGGCTCGGGCCTCGCCGGCTCCGTCACCGGTGCCGTCCTGGCCAAGCACGGCGCCAAGGTGCTGCTGGTCGACGCGGCCGCGCACCCGCGCTTCGCCATCGGCGAGTCCATGACCCCGCAGCTCGTGGAATGGATCCACATCCTCGCCGAACGCCATGACATACCCGAGCTGAAAAGCCTGGCAAGCGTCGAGGCCTCCACCCGTGACATCGGCCCGACCTTCGGCACGAAGGCCCACTTCGGATTCATGAAGCACGAGGTCGGAAAAGAGCCCGACCCGCGCGAGGCCACCCAGCTCGCGCTGCCGAAGATATTCCACCAGAACAGCCACATGTTCCGGCAGGACAGCGACTCCTTCATGTTCCACGTCGCCATCAAGTACGGCTGCACCCCCCGGCAGAACTGGCGGGCGAACGAGGTCGAGTTCGACGACGACGGCGTCAGCGTCCTCGGCCGCAGCGCCGCCCCCGGCGCCGAACCCGAGCTGTACCGGGCGAAGTACCTGGTGGACGCCTCCGGCTTCCGCTCCCCGCTCGCCGACAAGTTCGACCTGCGCGACAAGCCCACCGCCCGCTTCAAGCACCACTCCCGCTCGATGTTCACGCACTACGTGGGCATCAAGCGGTTCGACGACGTCAGCGGCCACCCCCAGGAGCTGCGCCCGCCGGCCGACTGGCACACCGGCACCATGCACCACCTCATCGAGCGCGGCTGGTTCTGGATCATCCCCTTCGACAACCACCCCAAGTCCCGCAACCCGCTGTGCAGCGTCGGCCTGACGATGGACGAGCGCACCTACCCCAAGCCGAAGGACCTCACCCCGGAGCAGGAGTTCCAGTCCTTCCTCGACAAGTACCCGGCGGTGAAGCGGCAGTTCGACGGCGCCACCCGGGTCCGCGAGTGGATCTCCACCGACCGGCTGCAGTACTCCTCCAGGCAGACCATCGGCGACCGCTGGTGCCTGATGTCGCACGCGGCCGGCTTCCTCGACCCGCTGTTCTCCCGCGGCCTGTCCAACACCATGGAGGTCGTCGACGCGCTCACCTCCCGGCTGATCCCCGCCCTCAAGGACGGCGACTTCTCGGCCGAGCGCTTCGAGTACGTCGAACGCGTCGAGCAGGGCCTGCTCCAGTACAACGACGACCTGGTCAACAGCTCCTTCATCGCGTTCTCCCACTTCCGGCTCTGGAACGCGGTCTTCCGGGTCTGGGGCTCCTTCATCACCCCCGGCACCATGCGGCTGACCCGGGCCCGCCTCAAGCACTTCAAGGACCACGACGACCGCCACTTCGACGAACTGGAGAAGGTGCCGCACCCGGGGCTGTGGTGGCCGCAGAGCGACTCCTTCAAGCGGATCCTGGAGACCACCGCCGAGACCTGCGAGAAGTACGAGGCCGGCGCGCTCACCGGCGACGAGGCCGCCGACATCGTCTTCGGGCTGCTCAAGGAGTCCCCGGTCGTCAACCCGGTCTTCGGCTGGAAGGACGAGGAGCAGCGGTTCATCTACCCGTCCACGCTGACCATGGCCCGCTTCCTGTACTGGGCCTCCGTCGAGGCGCCCGCCGAGATGAACAGCGTCGGCCGCGAGTTCCTGCTCGGCATCCTCAAGGCCGGCGCGAAGGTCCGCAAGCTCCTCTGACCTCTCCCGGAAAGGCCACTTCCAGAAAGGGATGCGCATGTCCGCAGCAGCGCGGTCGCTGACCCGCGCCGAAGAGAAGACCCGGATCGTCGAACCGCTGGACCTGCGCCGCGTGTGCGGCCTGTTCACGACCGGCGTCACGGTCATCACCACCGGCCCCGACGGCGACGCGGACGGCACCACCGTCAACTCGTTCACCTCGGTCTCGCTGGAACCCCCGCTGGTGCTGTTCTGCCTGCACCAGCAGTCCCGGCTGCACACGCTCCTGGAGCGCAGCGGCGGGTTCACCGTGAACTTCCTGTCCGGCCGCCAGCAGCCGCTGGCCCGGCACTTCGCCGGGCGCCGGGCCACCGCCGGTGCCGGCGCCTTCGAGGGCGTCCCGCACCACTTCACCGAAGACGGGCTGCCCGTGCTCAGCGAGGCCCTCGCCCATCTGACCTGCACCACCGTCGACGTGCACACCGCCGGCGACCACGACATCGTCATCGGCGAGGTGGTGGAACTCGGCGTCCCGGAGCACGGCCTGGAGCCGCTGATCTTCTTCGACGGCTCCCTGGGCCCGCTGGAGACCGGCACGGACCGCTTCCAGCACACCCGGCAGGCGTCCTGACATGCGCAGAGTGCTCATCGCCAACCGTGGCGAAATCGCTGTCCGCGTGGCCAGAGCCTGCCGGGACGCCGGGATCGCGAGCGTCGCCGTCTACGCCGACCCGGACCGCGACGCCCTGCACGTCCGGGTCGCCGACGCGGCCTTCGCCCTGGGCGGTGACACCCCCGCCACCAGCTACCTGGACATCGAGAAGGTCCTGCGGGCCGCCCGGGAGACGGGGGCGGACGCCGTCCACCCCGGCTACGGGTTCCTCTCCGAGAACGCGGAGTTCGCGCAGGCGGTCCTGGACGCGGGCCTGACCTGGATCGGCCCGCCGCCGTCCGCCATCCGCGACCTGGGCGACAAGGTGGCGGCCCGGCACATCGCCCAGCGCGCCGGCGCCCCCCTGGTGGCCGGCACCCCGGACCCGGTCTCGGGCGCCGGCGAGGTGGTGGCGTTCGCCGAGGAGCACGGCCTGCCGATCGCCATCAAGGCGGCCTTCGGCGGCGGCGGGCGCGGGCTGAAGGTCGCCCGGACCCTGGAGGAGGTGCCGGAGCTCTATGAGTCGGCGGTGCGGGAGGCGGTGGCCGCCTTCGGACGCGGCGAGTGCTTCGTGGAACGCTACCTGGACCGGCCGCGGCATGTGGAGACGCAGTGCCTCGCGGACCGGTACGGCAACGTGGTGGTCGTATCGACCCGTGACTGCTCGCTGCAGCGTCGGCACCAGAAGCTGGTGGAGGAGGCTCCGGCACCGTTCCTGACCCCGGAGCAGACCGCCGAGCTGTACCGGGCGTCCAAGGCCATCCTGCGCGAGGCCGGCTATGTCGGCGCCGGGACCTGTGAGTTCCTCGTCGGGCGGGACGGCACGATCTCCTTCCTTGAGGTCAACACCCGGCTCCAGGTGGAGCATCCGGTGACCGAGGAGGTCGCCGGCATCGACCTGGTCCGCGAGATGTTCCGGATCGCCGACGGCGCGGAACTCGGTTACGGCGACCCCGAGTTGCGGGGCCATTCGTTCGAGTTCCGGATCAACGGTGAGGACCCCGGGCGGGGGTTCCTGCCCGCGCCGGGCACGGTGACGGTCTTCGAGCCGCCGTCGGGACCGGGGGTACGGCTGGACGCCGGCGTGGAGTCGGGCAGCGTCATCGGGCCCGCCTGGGACTCGCTCCTCGCCAAGCTGATCGTCACCGGCCGGACCCGCGCGGAGGCGCTGGAGCGGGCCGCGCGGGCGCTCGACGAGTTCCGCGTCGAGGGGATGGCCACGGCTCTCCCGTTCCACCGGGCGGTCGTCCGGGACCCGGCGTTCACCGGCGATCCCTTCTCGATCCACACCCGGTGGATCGAGACCGAGTTCGTCAACGGGATCGAGGCCTTCACGGCGGCCCCGGCCGCCGGTCCGGAGACGGAGGAGGCCGGCCGCGAGACGGTGGTGGTCGAGGTCGGCGGACACCGGCTGGAGGTCTCGCTGCCGGCGGTGCTGGGAAGAGTCCCGGACCGGACCCTCGTGGGGGCGGCCGCCGCGCCCCGGACCCGCCGCCGCAACGCCGGCGGTTCCGCACCCGCCGCCTCCGGGGACACGCTCACCTCTCCCATGCAGGGCACCGTCGTCAAGGTCGCCGTCACCGAGGGGCAGCCCGTCCAGAAGGGCGACCTGGTCGTCGTACTCGAAGCCATGAAGATGGAGCAGCCGCTCACCGCGCACCGGTCCGGCACCGTGACCGCCGTCGCCGCCGAGGTGGGGCAGGCCCTCGCCGCGGGCGCCGCGATCTGCGAGATCAAGGACTGATCGCGTTGGCAGCACTCAGCTACACCGACGCCATGAACGGCGCCCTGGAGCGACTGCGTTCCGTGGGGTACGAGCACGGGCGCAGCTTCGTCAACCACGCCCCGATGGCCGCCGAGGCCCTGGCCCACATGGGATACGCCGACGAGGTGCCCGGCTGGGTGGAGGGGCATCTGCGCAGCCACACCTTCCACGACGTCCCCGAGCGGCGGTTCACCCTCGACCCGGCCGACGAGGCCGACTGGCGGCAGGCGCTCGGCGAGTTCGGCCGGGTCGCCGACTGGACCGCCCTGTTCGAGCGCGAGCTCGCCGAGGGCGAGTGGACCGACGTCCTGGCCCGCTGGTGGCCCCGGCTGCTGCCCGGCATGTCCGGGGTGCTCACGCACGGGGTGATCCGCACCGCGCACGCGGTGCGGGCGGTGGTGACCGCAGGACCCGACAACCACCGGCAACTGGCCGAGCTGGCGCAGGGGCTGGGGTACTGGGCGGCCAGGTACTCGGAGGGCGGGGTCGTCGTCGAGGAGAGCGGCGGCGAGGGCGGCGGCGACGTCGTGCAGGCGCTGGACGAACTCGTCGCCGAGTTCTCCGGGATCTACGCCACGCTCTCGCTGCGGCATCCGGTCCCGCTGATCCACTCGGTCACCGGGCCCGCCGCCGTACGGCTGGTGGTGGAGCATCTGCCGGCGGACCAGCGGTGGCCGTCGTACCGGGTCGCGCGGGCCGTCAGCCGCACCATGCTCGACTGGTTCCACGCCGTGCCCCGGCCCGCGGTCCCGCTGCCGGCCGCCCCCGACCCGGCCGCCCTGTTCGCCGAGGCCGTGCAGATCGGCGACGAGCACGCCATCAAGCTCGCCGAAGTGGCCGTACGGCACCAGGCGCTGGCGCCCGACCCACGGCACGCGGCGGCCGCGCACGTGGCCAACCGGGCGATCGGGCGCCTGTACCGCTGACAGTTCGTCTTCGCCGACGGTCTCCCCGACGGGACCGTACGGAACCGTTTCCGAGGAGTGTCATGGACGCACAAGTCATCGTCGTGGGCGCCGGGCCGGCCGGCATGATGCTCGCGGGCGAGCTACGGCTCGCGGGCGCCGACGTCATCGTCCTGGAGAAGCTGCCCGCGCGCACCGGAGAGTCGCGCGGCCTCGGCTTCACCGCCCGCACCATGGAGGTCTTCGACCAGCGCGGACTGCTGCCCCGCTTCGGGGACATCGAGGTCAGCAACGTGGGCCACTTCGGCGGCCTGCCGGTCGACTTCGGTGTCCTCGACGGCGCGCACCAGGCTGCCAAAACGATCCCGCAGTCGGTCACCGAGACCGTCCTGGAGGAGTGGGCCGGCCGGCTCGGCGCGGACATCCGGCGCCGGCACGAGGTGCTGTCCGTCAAGGAGAAGGAGGACAGCGTCGAGGTCGAGGTGCGCGGGCCCGAGGGGGTGCACCGGCTGCGCGCCGAGTACCTCGTGGGGTGCGACGGCGGCCGCTCGACCATCCGCAAGGCCGCCGGGTTCGACTTCCCGGGGACACCGTCGACGCTGGAGATGTACCTCGCCGACGTGCGCGGCATCGAGCTGGAGCCCCGGATGATCGGGGAGACCCTGCCCGGCGGGATGGTCATGGTCGGGCCGCTGCCCGGCGGCATCACCCGGCTGATCATCTGTGAGCGCGGCACCCCGCCGCAGCGCCGCGACAAGCCGCCGACCTGGGCGGAGGCCGCGGCCGCCTGGCAGCGGCTGACCGGCGACGACATCTCGCACGCCGAGGCGGTGTGGGTCTCGTCCTTCGGCGACGGCACCCGCCTGGTCACCGAGTACCGGCGGGGCCGGATCCTGCTCGCCGGCGACTCCGCGCACATCCATCTGCCGGCCGGCGGGCAGGGCATGAACACCAGCGTCCAGGACGCCGCGAACCTCGGCTGGAAGCTGGGTGCGGTGGTGCGGGGGCGGGCGCCGGAGACGCTGCTCGACACCTACCACGACGAACGGCACCCGGTCGGGGAGCGGCTGATGATGAACACCCGGGCGCAGGGGCTGCTGTTCCTGTCCGGCCCCGAGGTGCAGCCGCTGCGCGACGTGCTGACCGAGCTGATCCGGTATCCGGAGGTCAGCAGACATCTGGCGGCGATGGTGTCCGGACTGGAGATCCACTACGACGTCGACGGGGGCGGCCATCCGCTGCTGGGCCGACGGTTGCCGAACGTGCCGCTCGCCGGGCACAAGCGGGTGGCCTCCAGCACGGAGGCGCTGCGCGCCGGGCGGGGCGTGCTGCTCGACCTCGCCGACAACGCGAGGCTGCGGGAGCGGGCCTGGGCGTGGCGGGACCGGGTGGATGTCGTCACGGCGGTGCCGGCCGACGGTGTGCTGGAGGGTACGTCCGCGGTGCTGGTGAGGCCGGACGGATATGTGGCGTGGGCGGCGCCGGGCAGTCACGCGGATCTGCCGATGGCACTTGAGCGGTGGTTCGGGCCCGCTCGCTGAGGGCGCCGCCGAGAGTGCCGGGTCGTGTCGTCGTGCGGCCGCCTCGCCGGCGTGGCTGGTCGCGCCCACGCGGCGGCAGCCGCAAATCAATTGCAGCCCCGCGCCCCTGAAGGGGCGCTTTCGCTGGACCCTCTTGAGGAGTGAACCCATGCACAGCACTCTGATCGTCGCCCGGATGGAACCGGGTAGCAGTGCCGAAGTCGCCCGGCTGTTCGGGGAGTTCGACCGGACCGAGATGCCGCATCTGATGGGCACCCGGCGCCGTGAGCTCTTCGCCTACCGCGGGCTGTACTTCCACCTTCAGCACTTCGACACGGACAACGGCGGTGAGCTGATCGAGGAGGCCAAGAGCGACCCGCGGTTCATGCGGATCAGCGAGGACCTCAAGCCGTTCATCCAGGCGTACGACCCCGCCACCTGGCGGTCTCCCGCCGACGCGGTCGCCACGCGCTTCTACGACTGGGAGGGCCGGGCGTGAACGCCAGGCGAGTGGTCATCACCGGGGTCGGTGTCATCGCCCCCGGCGGTGTCGGCACCAAGAACTTCTGGAACCTGCTCAGCGAGGGCCGCACCGCGACCCGCGGCATCACCTTCTTCGACCCGTCCTCCTTCCGGTCCCGGGTCGCCGCCGAGGTCGACTTCGACCCGGAGGAGCACGGGCTGAGCCCGCAGGAGATACGGCGGATGGACCGGGCGGCGCAGCTGGCCGTCGTCAGCGCACGGGAGGCCCTCGCCGACAGCGGGCTCGACCTGTCCGGCGCCGACCCCTACCGGGTCGGGGTCAGCATCGGCAGCGCGGTCGGCGCGACCATGGGCCTCGACCAGGAGTACCGGGTGGTCAGCGACGGCGGCCGGCTCGACCTCGTCGACCACACCTACGCCGTCCCGCACCTCTACAACTACCTGGTGCCCAGCTCGTTCGCGGCGGAGGTGGCCTGGGCGGTGGGCGCGGAGGGCGCGGCCACGGTCGTGTCCACCGGGTGCACGTCCGGGCTGGACTCCGTGGGCCACGCCGTCGAGCTGATCCGTGAGGGCTCGGCCTGCGCGATGATCGCCGGCGCCACCGACGCGCCGATCTCCCCGATCACCCTGGCCTGCTTCGACGCCATCAAGGCCACCACCCCGCGCAACGACGACCCCGAGCACGCCTCCCGCCCCTTCGACGGCACCCGCAACGGATTCGTGCTGGGGGAGGGGTCGGCCGTCTTCGTCCTTGAGGAGCTGGAGGCGGCGCGGGCGCGCGGGGCGCACATCTACGCCGAGATCGCCGGGTACGCCTCCCGCTGCAACGCCTTCCACATGACCGGGCTGCGGCCCGACGGCGCGGAGATGGCCGAGGCCATCACGGTCGCCCTCGACGAGGCGCACCTCAACCCCGAGGCCGTCGACTACATCAACGCGCACGGCTCCGGCACCAAGCAGAACGACCGGCACGAGACCGCCGCGTTCAAGAAGAGCCTCGGCGACCACGCCTACCGGACCCCGGTCTCCTCGATCAAGTCGATGGTCGGGCACTCGCTCGGCGCGATCGGCTCCATCGAGATCGCCGCGTCCGTCCTCGCCATGGAGCACAACGTCGTGCCCCCGACGGCCAACCTGCACACCCCCGACCCCGAGTGCGACCTGGACTACGTGCCGCTCACCGCCCGTGAGCACCGCACCGACGCGGTGCTCACCGTGGGCAGCGGGTTCGGCGGCTTCCAGAGCGCGATGGTGCTCGCCCGACCGGAGAGGAGCGCGGCCGCATGACTACGCGGACCGTGGTGACCGGGCTCGGCGTCGCCGCGCCCAACGGCCTTGGCACGACCGACTACTGGGCCGCCGCCCGGGCCGGGAAGAGCGGGATCGGCCGCATCACGCGGTTCGACCCGTCCGGCTATCCGGCGAAGCTGGCCGGTGAGGTGCCCGGGTTCAGCGCCGGGGAGCATCTGCCCAGCCGGCTGCTCGCGCAGACCGACCACATGACCCGCCTCGCGCTCGTCGCGACGGACTGGGCGCTGGCCGACGCGGACGTCAACCCTGCCGACCTGCCGGCCTACGACATGGGTGTCGTCACCGCCAGCTCCTCCGGCGGCTTCGAGTTCGGGCAGGGCGAGCTGCAGAAGCTGTGGAGCCAGGGCAGCCAGTTCGTCTCGGCATACCAGTCGTTCGCCTGGTTCTACGCCGTCAACAGCGGCCAGATCTCCATCCGCAACGGGATGAAGGGGCCGAGCGGGGTCGTCGTCTCCGACCAGGCGGGCGGCCTTGAGGCCCTGGCGCACGCGCGCCGGCAGATCCGCAAGGGGACACAGCTCATCGTCTCCGGGGCGATCGACGCGTCCATCTGCCCGTGGGGGTGGGTGGCACAGCTCGCCAGCGACCGGCTGTCCACGTCGGAGGAACCGGACCGGTCCTACCTGCCGTTCGACTCCGCGGCGGCCGGGCACGTGGCCGGCGAGGGCGGGGCGATCCTGATCCTGGAGGCCGAGGAGACGGCGGTACGGCGGGGCGCCCGGGTGTACGGGGAGATCGCCGGGTACGGCGCGACGTTCGACCCGGCGCCGGGGACCGGCCGACCGCCGGGGCTGCGCAAGGCGATCGAGCTGGCCCTCGCGGACGCCGGCGCCGACGCGGCCGACGTGGACGTCGTGTTCGCCGACGCGGCGGCCGTGCCGGAGCTGGACCGGGTGGAGGCGGACGCGCTGAGCGACGTGTTCGGGCCGCACGGCGTGCCGGTGACCGCGCCGAAGACGATGACGGGGCGGCTGTACTCGGGTGCGGCGCCGCTGGACGTGGCGACGGCGCTGCTGGCCGTGCGGGACGGGGTGGTGCCGGCGACGGTGAACGTCTCGCCGGAGGCGGGATACGACCTCGACCTGGTGGTGGGCGAGCCGCGCCTGACCGAGGTACGGACGGCGTTGGTGCTGGCGCGGGGGTATGCCGGGTTCAACTCCGCGATGGTTGTTCGGGCGTAGGGGGCGGCCTTGTGTCGCGGTCCGGCCGCGGGCCGGTGGGGGCTGATCGCGCAGTTCCCCGCGCCCCTGACGGGGTGCTGCACAGCCGCGTCCTACATAGCTGCGGGCAGTCGTGCCGCTGGGGCGGCACGGGTGGGCGCGGCGGCACCCTGCCAGCGCCGGTAAGCGCTCCCACCCCCGGCCCCAGCCCACCCGACCTCACCCCCCCAAAGACCCGCCCGTCCTCCCGGCCCCCTTCATCTCTCCCACGCCCGGGGCCGGGCAGGGCGGGCGTTCCCATTCGTAGTCGTGAAAGGAAGATCACCGTGGCCACTCAGTCCTTCACCCTGGACGACCTCAAGCGGATCCTGCTGGAGGCCGCCGGTGCCGATGAGAGCGTCGATCTGGACGGAGACATCCTCGACACCGACTTCGAGGAGCTCAGCTACGAGTCCCTCGCCATCCTGGAGACCTGCGGGCGCATCGAGCGGGAGTACGACATCACGCTGGACGACACCGTGGTGACCGAGGCCAGGACGCCCCGTGAGCTGCTCGCCCTGGTCAACACCCAGCTCGGTGACGTCGCCGCCGCGGCCTGACCTCTCTCCCGTTCCCCCACCCCGGCCGCCGGCGACCGCCCTGACCGGGCGCCGGCGGCCTCCCCATGCCCCTGAAAGGGAGCTGCAGACATGTCCGAACAGCAGCAGAGGGTCGCCCTGGTCTCCGGGGCCACCAGCGGAATCGGTCTCGCCACGGCGCGGCTGCTGGCCCAGCAGGGCCACCGCGTCTTCATCGGCTCCCGCGACGCCGGGAACGTCGAGCGGACCGTCAAGGAACTGCGCGAGGAGGGGCTCGACGTCGACGGTACGACCCTCGACGTGCGGTCCGCGCTGTCCATCGAGAACTTCGTGCGGGCCGCCGTGGAGCGGTACGGCACCGTCGACGTGCTCGTCAACAACGCCGGCCGGTCCGGCGGCGGGGTCACCGCCGACATCGACGACGAGCTCTGGTACGACGTCGTCGAGACCAACCTCAACAGCGTCTTCCGCCTCACCCGCGCCGCGCTCACCACCGGCGGCATGCGGGACAAGAGCCGGGGTCGGATCATCAGCATCGCGTCCACGGCCGGGAAGCAGGGCGTCGTGCTCGGGGCGCCGTACTCCGCCTCCAAGCACGGGGTGGTCGGGTTCACGAAGGCTCTCGGCAACGAACTGGCCCCGACCGGCATCACCGTCAACGCCGTCTGCCCGGGGTACGTGGAGACGCCCATGGCGCAGCGGGTGCGCGCCGGTTACGCCGCCGCCTACGACACCAGCGAGGACGCCATCCTCGACAAGTTCACCGCGAAGATCCCGCTCGGCCGCTATTCGACCCCGGACGAGGTCGCCGGCCTGGTCGGCTACCTCGCCTCCGACACCGCCGCCTCCATCACCGCACAGGCACTCAACGTCTGCGGCGGCCTCGGCAACTTCTGAAAACCCCGGCACCCTCTAGGAGTTCACCCATGTCCGAGCCGAAGGAAGTCGAGCACGAGATCACGATCTCGGCGCCGGCCGCCGAGGTCTACCGGCTGATCGCCGACGTGGCCAACTGGCCGCGGATCTTCCCGCCGACCATCTACGTCGACCACCTGGAGCGCTCCGGGAACGAGGAGCTGATCGGCATCTGGGCCACCGCCAACGGCCAGGCCAAGAACTGGACCTCGCGCCGCGTGCTGGACCCCGAGGGCCTGCGGATCACCTTCCGGCAGACCGTCTCCACCCCGCCCGTCGCGAGCATGGGCGGCACCTGGATCATCGAGCCGGCCGGCGAGGGGACCTCGCGCGTGCGGCTGCTGCACGACTACACCGCGGTCGACGACGACCCGGCCGGGCTCGCCTGGATCGACGAGGCCGTCGACCGCAACTCCCGCTCCGAGCTGGCCGCCCTCAAGGTCAACGTCGAACTCGCCACCAGCTCGGCGCAGTTGACGTTCTCCTTCGAGGACACCGTCCGGGTCGACGGTGCCGCCAAGGACCTCTACGACTTCGTCAACGAGGCCGACCGCTGGTCCGAGCGGCTCCCGCACGTGGCGACCGTCCGGCTCTCCGAGGACACCCCGGGCCTGCAGACCCTGGAGATGGACACCCGCGCCAGGGACGGCTCCACGCACACCACCAAGTCGTACCGGGTCTGCCTGGACGGCCGGAAGATCGCCTACAAGCAGACCACCCTGCCGGCCCTGATGAACCTGCACACCGGCTACTGGACCTTCCGCGAGACCGACGAGGGCACCTTCGCCTCCTCGCAGCACACCGTCGTGCTGCGCCCCGAGAACATCGAGAAGATCCTGGGCCCGCAGGCCGGCGTCGCCGAGGCCCGCGAGTACGTGCAGGGCGCGCTGAGCACCAACAGCCGCGCCACCCTGAACCACGCCAAGGCGTACGCCGAGGCGAGGCGCTGACCCGTGGCCGGTGCCGACGCGGTCGACACGCACGTCCTGGTGGTCGGCGCCGGACCCGTCGGGCTGATGCTCGCCGGGGAACTGCGCCTCGGCGGCGCCGACGTGACCGTCCTGGAACGGCTGGCCGCCCCGACGACGGAGTCCCGGGCGTCCACCCTGCACGCCCGGACGATGGAACTGCTGCGGCAACGCGGCCTGCTGGACGGGCCCGGCGGCTTCGCCGACCCCGGGCCGCCGCCGAACGAGCCCCGCGGCCACTTCGGCGGCCTCCCGCTCGACCTCACCCTGCCCAGCAGCCACCCCGGCCAGTGGAAGGTCCCGCAGACCCGCACCGAGGAACTCCTCGGCGCCTGGGCCGAGCGGCTCGGCGCGCCGGTGCTACGGGGCCACGAGGTCCTGGAACTGGCGCAGGAGCAGGACCACGTCCGGGTCTTCGCAGAACACCACGGCACCCGCCGTGAGTTCACGGCCCGCTACGTCGTCGGCTGCGACGGCGAGCGGTCGGCCGTCCGGCGCCTCGCGGGCATCGGCTTCCCCGGCAACGACGCCGAACGGGAGCTGATCCGCGCCGACGTCGACGGCATCGACATCCCGAACCGGCGCTTCGAACGGCGGCCGAACGGGCTCGCCATCGCCGCCCGGCGCGGGGACGGCGTCACCCGGGTGATGGTCCACCGCTTCGGCACCCCGCCGCGCGCGGGCGAGGCCGGCTTCGCCGACATCGTCAGCGCCTGGCGGGACGTCACCGGCGAGGACATCGCCCATGGCACCCCCCTGTGGGTGAACGCCTTCGGCGACGCCTCCCGGCAGGCCGAGCGCTACCGCGCGGGCCGGGTGCTGCTCGCCGGTGACGCGGCCCACCAGCAGATGCCGATCGGCGGCCAGGCCCTCAACCTCGGTCTCCAGGATGCCGTGAACCTCGGCTGGAAGCTCGCGGCCACCGCCCTCGGCCGGGCCCCGGCCGGGCTGCTGGACACCTACCACGAGGAACGGCACGCCGTCGGCCGCCGCGTCCTGTCCGACATCCGCGCCCAGGCCCGGCTGCTGCTCGGCGGACCCGAGGTGGAGTCGCTGCGCTCGGTCGTCGGCGAACTCACGTCGTACGAGACCGTCCGGGCGCACCTCGCCGGGATGATCAGCGGCCTCGACGTGCGGTACGGGGCCGCCGAGGGCGACGAGGCCGCGCTCGCCGGCGCGCGGCTGCCCGAGACGCGGCTCGACTCGGGGGTGACCACGGCCGAACTGCTCGGCTCGGCCCGCGGGTTGCTGCTCGTGACCGACCCCGCGCTCGCCGGGGCGGCGCAGGACAGGTCGGCGTCCGTCGACACCGTCGTCACCCGCCCCACCGGGCCCCTCGCGGGCCACGCCGCCGTGCTCGTACGGCCGGACGGCTACATCGCCTGGGCCGGCGACGCGGCGGACGGCCTGCGCTCGGCCCTCGGCCGCTGGTTCGCACCCGACCCGCGCCCCTCCCACACACCACAACCAACCGTCAGGAGAAGGAAGATGGGCAACCTGACCGGAAAGACCGCGCTCGTCACCGGCGCCAGCCGGGGCATGGGCCGGGCCACCGCCGAACGGCTGGCCGCCGACGGCGCGCTGGTCGCCGTGCACTACGGCACCGGTGCGGAGGCCGCCGCCGAGGTGGTCGCCGGGATCGAGAAGGACGGCGGGCGGGCGTTCGCCGTCGGGGCCGAACTGGGCACGCCCGGCGACGTCCACGAGCTGTTCCTCGCGCTGGAGGCGGGACTCAAGGAGCGCACCGGCGAGACCGAGCTGAACATCCTGGTCAACAACGCGGGGGTGATGGGCGGGGTCAAGGCCGAGGACACCACCCCGGAGCAGTTCGACCGGATCTTCGCCGTCAACGCCCGGGCGCCGTTCTTCGTCATCCAGCGGGCGCTCGCCAACATGCCCGACGGCGGCCGGATCGTGAACATCTCCTCCGGCCTGACCCGGTTCGCCAACCCCGACGAGATCGCCTACGCCATGAGCAAGGGAGCCGTGGAGCAACTGGCGCTCCACTTCGCCAAGTTGCTGGGACCGCGCGGGATCACCGTCAACAGCGTCGCGCCGGGCATCACCCGCAACGGCAACCCGCTGTTCGACATCCCCGAGGCCGTCGAGGCCATGTCCGCGCTGTCCGCCTTCAACCGCGTCGGCGAACCGCAGGACGTCGCCGACGTGATCGCCTTCCTCGTCTCCGACGACGCCCGCTGGGTCACCGGCTCCTTCGTCGACGCGAGTGGCGGCACGCTCCTCGGGTGACGCGGTGACCAGGACCCTTCCGGCACCGGTCGCGGCCGGCCCGGACGAGCGGTTCGGTCCCCGGCTGTGGGGGCTGCTGCTCGTCCTCGCCGGCAACATGCTCATCGACGCGCTGGAGGTCTCCGTGGCGGTGGTGGCGCTGCCCGCCATCGGCACGGACCTGGGGCAGCCGCCGACGGTCACCCAGTGGGCGATGACCGGCTTCGCGGCCGGCTTCGGCGGCCTGCTCCTCTTCGGCGCCCGCGTGGTCACCCTCCTCGGGCGCCGCCGCGTCTACCTGGCAGCGCTCCTCGCCTTCGCGGCCGCCTCCGTCCTCAGCGCCCTCGCCCACGACCCCTGGCTCCTCCTGGCCACCCGCCTGACCAAGGGCTTCTGCGCGGCCCTCACCGCTCCCACCGGTCTCGCCATCATCACCTCCACCTTCCCGGAGGGCCGCCCCCGCTCCCGAGCCGTCTCCGTCTACACCCTCTTCGGCGCCGGCGGCTTCACGGCGGGTCTGCTCCTCTCGGGCTGGCTGACAGAAACCTCCTGGCGCTGGGCCTTCGCCTTTCCGGCCCCGGTCGTGCTGCTGCTGTTCGCGTGCGGGCTGCGGCTGATACCGGGGGAGGAGACCGGCCCGAGCGCTCCAAGAGGGGGCGCGGCGAGCGCCCCGCAGGGGTTGAGCGTTCTGAATGGGGATGCGGCGAGCGCCCCGAAGGGGCGCGGGGCTGTATCGGATATGCGGCTACCGCCGCGTGGGCGCGACCAGCCCCCACGGCGCCGCGGCCGAACGACGACCCGGCACTTCGGCATCCCCAGCGCTCTCACCCTTCTGGGAGCCCTCCTGGCCCTCGTCCAAGGCGTCACCCAATTCCCGACCCACGGCTGGAGCGACCCGAGAGCCGTCGGGCCGCTCTGCACTGCTGCCCTGCTCCTGCTGGCCTTCCGGCAGATCGAGCGCCGGTCCCCGGCTCCCCTCCTTGACATCGGCCCGCTGCGCAGCAACCCCGCCCTGATCCGCTCCGCCGCCGGCGCCGCCTGTCTCAACGGCTCGTACCTGGGCCTCCTGTTCGTCCTGACGTACCAGACCCAGACCCTCGCCGGCTGGTCCCCGCTCCACACGGCGCTCGCCCTGCTCCCGGCCGCCGCACCCCCGGCGCTCACCGCACTGGCCTCCGGCCGCCTGGTCGCCAGGTTCGGCGCTCCTCGCCTCATCGTGGCCGGCGCCGCCTGCGCCTTCGCGGGCACTCTGCTCCAACTGCGGCCACATGCATGGCCGTTGGACTACCCGGGCCGGATGCTCCCGACGCTTCTCCTCATCGGCGCCGCCTTCGTGCTCTCCTTCGCCGCACTCAACATGCAGGCGATGTCCCGCCTCACCCCCGCCGACCGGCTCACCGGCAGCGGCCTCTACCAGACGGCAGTACAGCTCGCCGCGCTCGTCGCGGTCGCGCTCGTCGCCGCCCTGCTCGCCGCCCACGCGCCGGCGCCCGGCGCCGGTCCGGCCGCCGCGGCCGCCGCCTGCCGGCCGGCCCTGACCCTGGTCGCCGCCCTCGGCTTCCTGGGCCTGCTCGTCGGCCTCACCGGCCTGATCCGCACCCCACCCCCACCCTCCTCACTCCACCACGGGGAATGACCATGGACCAGACAACCCAGACCTGGGTCTTCGACGACCTGGACGACGAACTCGACGACCTCGACTACGAGTTCGAGCGAGACCAGATCATCGAGGTGGTGCCGCCCAGCCTCGCGCACCTCGCCGCCGTCGGCCTCACCGAACGCACCCGGCTCATCGACGCCTACGTCCGCGGCGAACTCGCCCGGGTGCTGCGGGTGGCCCCGGAGAGCATCGACACCGTGGGCCGCCCGATGAACAGCCTGGGCATCGGGTCCATCACCGGCCTCGAACTCCAGCGCCGGATGGAGGCCGCGCTCCGCGTCGACGTCAACCTCAACCGGCTGCTGCGCGCCAACAGCGCCGCCGAACTGGTCGACTGCCTCGCCGGACAGCTCGGCCCGGAGGACAGCCCGCACAAGCACGCCGGCCGGGACGAGCACCACCTGGTCGCGCACGACGTGCCGAGCCCGAGGTGATCGGGGAGATGCCGGTCCTGGAGTTCGGGGCGGCCACCCTCGCCGCCGAGCCGAGACTGCCCGCCGCCGGGCAGCTGGACGTCTGGCTGGTCCGCCGGGCCGCCCTGGAGACCGCGGCCGAACTGCTCGACCTGTCCGAGCTGAGCGAGCCGGAGCGCCGGCGGACCGCGTCCTTCGTCCGGCCCGCGGACGGGGTGACGTACGCCTCCGCGCATGTCGCCCTGCGCCGGCTGCTCGGCGCCTATCTGGGGCTGGCCCCGCAGGACGTGCCGTTCGTGCGGGAGCCCTGCCCGGGCTGCGCCGAGCCGCACGGCCGGCCGGCGGTCGCCCACCCCGACCCACTGCTGCACTTCTCGCTCGCGCACAGCCACGGCATGGCCCTGGTCGCCGTCTCCCGTACGGTCGTCGGCGCCGACGTGGAGCGGCTGCCGCGCGCCGAGACCGTCGAGGTCTGCACCCCGGCGCTGCACCCGGGGGAGCAGGCGGAGCTGGCGGCGCTCGCGGACGCCGGGGAGCGGCGCGCGGCCTTCGGGCGGCTGTGGACCCGCAAGGAGGCCTACCTCAAGGCGCTCGGCACCGGGCTCTCCCGCGACCCCGGCCACGACTACCTGGGCGCCGACCCGCACCGCAGGCCGGCCGGCTGGACGCTCCTCGACCTGCCGTCCGGGCCCCGGCACAACGCGGCCGTCGCGGTGCGCGGCGGGGCGCCCGACCGGGTCACCGTGCGCTGGGTGCCGCCGGCCGCGCTGTACGCGGGCGAGACGGTCGACCTGGACGCCGGCGGGACGGTGGGCGTGCCCGTAGCCGTGTCCGTGGGTGTGACCACCCGAGTATCCGACTGGGGAGCGTGACCCGCCATGTCACTCGAACAGCAGACCGGCCGCCCGAGCCTGCACGACCGTGAGCACCGCGGTCAGTGGACCGCCGCCGAGCGCATCGAGGAGCTCGGCCTGATGAAGGAGGCCGCCCGGCACGGCGACCCCCTCGCCACCGAGCGCCAGCACGCCAAGGGCAAGCTCACCGCGTACGAACGTATCGAACTCCTGCTCGACGAGGGGTCCTTCAACGAGGTCGAGATGCTTCGCCGGCACCGCGCCACCGGCTTCGGCCTGGAGAAGAAGCGGCCGTACACCGACGGGGTGATCACCGGCTGGGGCACGGTCCACGGCCGTACCGTCTTCGTCTACGCGCATGACTTCCGCATCTTCGGCGGCGCCCTCGGCGAGGCCCATGCCCAGAAGATCCACAAGATCATGGACATGGCCATCGCGGCGGGCGCGCCCCTGGTGTCGCTCAACGACGGCGCCGGCGCCCGGATCCAGGAGGGCGTCTCGGCGCTCGCCGGCTACGGCGGCATCTTCCAGCGCAACACCCGCGCCTCCGGGGTGATCCCGCAGATCAGCGTGATGCTCGGACCGTGCGCGGGCGGTGCCGCCTACTCGCCCGCCCTGACCGACTTCGTCTTCATGGTGCGGGACATCTCCCAGATGTTCATCACCGGCCCGGACGTGGTGAAGGCGGTGACCGGCGAGGAGATCACCCAGAACGACCTCGGCGGCGCCGACGTCCACGCCGGCGCCTCCGGCGTGGCCCACTTCGCCTACGACGACGTGCGCAGCTGCCTGGAGGACGTACGGCACCTGCTCTCACTGCTGCCGTCCAACAACCGCGACCTGCCGCCCCGTTCGGCGACCACCGACCCGGCCGACCGCCGTACCGACCGCGTGGTGGAACTGGTCCCGGACGACCCCGGGCGGGTCTACGACATCCGGACCGTCATCGAGGAGATCGTCGACGACGGCGACTACTTCGAGATCCAGCCCGGCTGGGCCACCAACGTGGTGTGCGCGCTGTCCCGGCTGGACGGCGAGGTCGTCGGCCTGGTCGCCAGCCAGCCGGCCTCGTTCGCGGGGGTGCTGGACATAGACGCCAGTGAAAAGGCGGCGCGGTTCGTGCAGTTCTGCGACGCCTTCAACATCCCGCTGGTCACCCTGATCGACGTGCCGGGCTTCCTGCCGGGCGTGGACCAGGAGCACAACGGCATCATCCGGCGCGGCGCCAAGCTGCTCTACGCGTACTGCAACGCCACCGTGCCGCGGATCTCCCTGGTGCTGCGCAAGGCCTACGGCGGCGCGTACATCGTCATGGACTCCCGGTCCATCGGCACCGACCTCGCCCTCGCCTGGCCGTCCAACGAGATCGCCGTGATGGGCGCCGAGGGCGCCGCGAACGTCATCTTCCGCCGGGAGATCGCCGCCGCGGACGACCCCGAGTCCACCCGCGCGCAGAAGATCAAGGAGTACCAGGCGGAGCTGATGCACCCCTACTACGCGGCCGAGCGCGGCCTGATCGACGACGTCATCGACCCGCGCGAGACCCGCTCCACCCTGATCCGCGCCCTCGCGATGCTCCGCAGCAAGCAGGCCGACCTGCCGTGCCGCAAGCACGGCAACCCGCCGCAGTGAGCGCGCCGGAGAGCCCGGGCGGTGCGGACGGCGCGCTGGTCATCAGGGTCGTGAAGGGGCAGGCGAGCGCCGCCGAGCTCGCCGCCCTCACCACCGTCCTGCTCGCCCGCGCGGCCGCCCTGGCCGCGGTGGACCCCTGCCCCCTGGACCCCCGCCCGGTGGCCGGCTGGCGCCGCCCGGAACGCCTCGCCACCCACCGCGACCCCCGAGGCTGGCGCATCACCGGCGGCCGCGCGGCGTGACCGCGCCCGGGTGCGCGACCGCCGACACCAGGACCGGCTGACCGGAGTCCGTGCGGCATCACCGACGACCGTGCGGCCACACCGATGACCAAGTGGCAACACCGGTGGCCGTGCGGCGACCGTTCCCGTCGGCCGGCGTCACCGTTGGCTGTGCGGCGACCGTTCCCGTCGGCCGGCGTCACCGTTGGCTGTGCGGCGATCGGTTGGCCGTCGGCCGGCGTCGCCGTTGGCCGTGCGGCGACCGGTTGTCGTCGGCCGGCGTCACGGTTGGCTGTGCGGCGATCGGTCGCCGTCGGCCGGCGTCGCCGTTGGCTGTGCGGTGTGACCGTCGGCGATGAGCTGTCCGACCGGCGGCCGTGCGGTCCGGTCGGCCCCCTTGACCGAATCCCCGACCGAATCGGAGTCACGGACCCCATGACCTCCCCGTCCCTCGACCGTGCCGACACGATCTCCGCCCTGCGCTCCGAACTAGACTCCCTGCGCGCCGAGTTCGCGGCCCTCGCCGACCGTGCGGCGGTCGCCGAACTGATCGACCGCTACATCACCCTGCTCGACACCCAGGACGACCACGGCTTCGACCCCGCCTGGCCGGCCACGGTCTTCACCCCGGACTGCCGCCTGGAGTTCCCGGTCGGCACCGTCGAGGGCCGCGACCGGGCCGCCGCCTTCCACCACGACCGCAAGTCCCGCTTCGCCCGCACCCACCACCTGGCCGCCAACTACGGCATCCAGGTGTCGGGGGACACCGCCAGGATCCGCGTCCACCTCATCGCGTCCCATGTGCACCACGAGGACGGCCCGGACCCGGACGGCCGCTTCGACATCGGCGGCTACAGCGAGGGCGAGGCGGTCCGCACCCCGGACGGCTGGCGGCTGCACCGCTGGCGGTTCCGGCTGCTGTGGTCCGACGGCGCCGGCCCCCGCCCCGGCCCCGACCCCCGCGAACTGCGCAGCTCCCAGCCCCGACCACGCCAGACGAAAGGACGATGAGACCGTGTCAGGCACACGTACCACCGCGCTGAACCTGGGCGCCCTGCGCGAGACCGCCGGCGACGACCGCCGGCGCGCGTTCGAGGCGTTCATCTGCCGGAACCTCGCCCAGCACCTGGACATCCCCCCGGCCCACCGCATCGCCCGCAACCGCCCCCTCTACACCCAGGGCATCGACTCCCTCACCGCGCTGACCCTCCAGCGCACCCTGGAAACGGCCCTGAACATCCCGGTGCCGGCCCATCACCTGCTGCGCGAGCAGTCGGTGGGCGAACTGGCCGCGACCCTGAGCGAACTGGTCGACCGGACCTGAGCCCCGGACGGCGCCACCGGTGGCCGTGCTCGTCCCACCGGTGGCCCCCGGCGTCCGGGGCTTCTGACAACGTTGTCCGACCTCTTCCGCCGCGCATGCCAGAATGAGGGCGCCCACCGCCCGTCCGGTCTCCATCGAGGTTGTCCGTGTCCCAGCCCGTCGGCCGCGTGCCGCAGCGTCGCAACGCACGGTCCAACCGGGCGCGGATCCTGGCCACCGCCCGCCAGGAACTGGGCCGTAACCCCGACACCACCCTGGAGGAACTCGCCCGCGCCTCCGGTGTCGTACGGCGCACGCTCTTCGGGCACTTCCCGGGGCGGGCCGCGCTCCTGGAGGCGCTGGCCGAGGAGGCCGCCGAGACGCTCCGGGCCGCCGTGGCGCGCGGAGCGGGGCCTGCGGAGCCGGCCGAACGGGCCCTCGCGCGCTTCTCCCTGTCGATATGGCCGGTGGGCGACCGCTACCGGCTGCTGCTGGCCCTCGCCCACCGGGACCTGGGCGCCGAACGCGTCGCCGAGGTCCTCGCACCCGCCCGGGTCCGGGCCGCTGCCATCGTGGAGCGCGGGCAGCGGGACGGCGTCTTCCACCCGCACCTGCCGCCCGCCGTGCTCGGCGCCGCCCTGGAGGGCATGACCATCGCCCTGCTGGAGGAGGTCAACACCGGCGAGTTCGAGGACGACGGCACCCGCACGGCCGTCGCCACGCTCATCGCGGCCGGTGTTCCGGAGGAACGGGCACGTACCGTCGTCGGCGAGATCGCCGCCGAGGCCGTGCCGGAGGGTCCCGCCGAGGCCTGAACCACGTGCTCCCGCGCCGCAGGCGCCTCGTGGGCTCCGTCCGGAGTCCCTGGCATGCCGCGGGCGCGGTCCCGGCGTGACCGGGCGGGAGACGGCGGGCGCCTGACGGCGGCCACTGGACGCCGCTGGGCGGGGCGTGTGAGTTCTTCGAGCGGATTGCGGCGGTATTGGTATTCGAGAGGGATGCCGAACGGGTGATGGGCCTCTCGTCCGGAAAATGAGTCACCAGGCCGCGGAGGCCGCGGAACGAATGCGCACCGGGCGCCGCGGGGCGTGTGGGGTCCGTTCGGACCGCAGGAATGCCGATCGGGAATTCCGGGTCCGTGCGACCGGCGATCCGGGTGCTCTGCCGGAGCGAATCCGGGCCTCGAACCGGCTGCCGGGACTCCGTGCCGACCTGCGGCAACTTGCCCGCACTCGCCCGGGGTTGACGCCGGGAAGGCCGTCGGCCCTATGGCTGGCGGGTCGGGGACCGGCCATTTTTCTGGTCGGCCGTCCGCTCGTATTTCGAGCCATGGACGAGGGGCCGCTGCCTTCTTTTCCCCCGGCTCGAACAGGATTCCGCCGACTCGGCCGCCGTGCTGACCTGGGGCTGCGCCGCGAATGGGCGGGACTCTCGGGTGGCGCCCCCGGCAGGACTCGAACCTGCGGCCAAGCGCTTAGAAGGCACGTGCTCTATCCACTGAGCTACGGGGGCTGACCTGCATAAACGCAGCTTCCTTGCGCTGTCCCCCGGGGCCCGGGGGACACATGGGGGAATCGTAGATTCCCGGTGGCCGGGGGACGCGTGCGTTCTCCGGCCAGGCTGTACGTACGATCTCACACTATCTTCGCGCCTCCGTAGCCTCTCGCGGAAACAATCCCGCACCCCTCGGCGTTGATGATCTCTGAGCCGAGGAGGGGAAGGTGTCGGGCCTGAAGCTGTTCCGCACGGATATAACGAAGGGCGGGGTGACCGAGGTTACGCCGCGGCTTGCTGAGGTCGAGGCAGATGTGCAGGGTCTCGTCGAAGCGCACATGGAGACGCTGCTGGGGGTGCGGTTCCTGGCGAGCGAGTACGGCACGGGGCCGGTTCACGGGGGTCGGATCGATTCGCTCGGGCTGGACGAGAACGGTTCGCCGGTCATTGTCGAGTACAAGCGCGGTGTCGACGCCGGCGTCATCAACCAGGGCCTGTTCTACCTGGCGTGGCTGATGGACCATCGCGCTGAGTTCGAGCACCTGGTCCGCGACCGGCTCGGGGTGACGGCCGCGGACCAGGTCCTGTGGAGCGGACCGCGGCTGATCTGTATCGCCGGCGACTTCACGCGCTATGACGTGCATGCCGTGCGTGAGCACCGGCGGTCGATCGACCTGGTCCGCTACCGCCTCTTCGGCAGCGACCTGCTCGGGCTTGAGACCGTGGCGTCTGTGAGCGGCGGCATGCAGGTGGGCCGCTGGGCGCGTCACCCGGCGGTTGCCCGGGCGGCGGCCGACCTCCAGGGCGAGTCGATGGTGGAGTTGGCGGGCGCGGTCGACGAGGTCCTGCTCGGGCTCGGGGACGGTGTGAACCGTGTCGAGCGCAAGCAGTACCGGGCCTATCAGCGGCTGCGGAACTTTGCCTGCCTCTGCCCGCCGCAGCGCAGCAAGCTGCTGGTCTACCTGAAGGCTGATCCGAAGAACGTCGACCTCATTCCAGGCTTCACCCGTGACGTGTCCGGTCTCGGTCACCACGGTACGGGTGATCTGGAGGTGCAGCTGCGTACGCCAAAGGACGTGGAGCGGGCGCAGGATCTGTTCCGGGCCAGCTACGCGGCGGCGTGATCGCCTGCCGGCCTCTGGCTGCTCTGTGGTCGTGGGGCGGTGCCTTTCGACGTGCGGGCAGGGCGTGGCGGTGGACTACCAATGATGCGCGGGATCGCCGGTTTGGCTAACCGGCGATCCCGCGCTATGTTGCGCGCCGACTCCATGGCCGCGCGATGCGCTGAGTGGCATGGCTACACCAGCATCACTCGTAGGTCTGGTGAGCCTTTGCGCCGTGTGGTGACTCTGGCGGTGGCGCGGATACAACGTGCCCCCTCCCGGCTCAGATCGGCGGAGGGCTCAGCGTCGGAGGAGTCTCGTGGCGTGTTGGGATGGCCAATGTGGGGTGTCCCAGTCTTCGCCGACTGCCGCGATGGGGCGCTACTTCGTCGCGATGACGTACACGCTGCCCCACCGGCGCTTCGGGTTGGCCATGGCGGGGTCGAACGTCCAGGGTTCGACGGTGGCGAAGCCGGCCTCAGTGAAGAGTTGGACGAGCTTGTCGTGGTCGTAGGCCCACAGGTGCGGGGTGTACTTGGGGTTGTCGTCCTGGTCTCGGAATACGAGGTTGACGAGATCGAGCCGCGTGTTGATGTCATTGCGGCAGTCGCGTTTGCCGTACCAGCGGTCGATCATTTCGTCCGAGGCGGACAGCGGGCCGGGGTACTGGCGCAGGGCGAAGGCGGCGTCGGGGACGCCGGTGATGATCCGGCCGCCCGGCACGAGGACCCGGTACGCCTCTCGGGCGTAGTGCTTGGCCGAGAGTGGGTAGTCGATGTGCTCCAGGAAGTGCTCGGAGAAGATCTCGTTGGCGCTGTCGTCCTGGAGAGGGATGCCTTCTCGGACGTCCCAGAGGAGGTCGGCTGGCGGGACGGCGTCGATGTTGAAGAAGCCGTCAATGCGGTGGGCTCCGCCGCCGATCTGCACCTTGGCAGGCTTGTCGTCGATGCGGCCACTGGGCCAGGCGCGTCGGCTGGCGTGGTGGTAGCGGTGGAGTTCGATCTCCTTGGCGGCGGCCCGGAGCGTGCGGGCGAGGCCGTGGGTGGTGGCGGGGTCAGCGAGGACGGCGTTGATCTGCTCGCCGAGGAGGCCGATGGAGGGCATGCCGGAGGGACTCATCACGGATCTCCTGCGTGTGAGGTTGCGCGGTGTGGGGTGGGCCGCTGATGGCGGCAATACATCAGGCGACGCTGGGCGCGGGGGCGGTCCACTGGTTGTTGCGCATAAGGGTGTACTTGATGTCCACCAGCCGCGGGGCGATGGTCAACTCGAGCTCCTCGGCTGGCTGAAGGTGGCCGGCATCGTCCTGCTCGGCGCGCCATACGCGGTAGTCGAGGTTGGGGTAGGCCGGGTTGATGCCGATCTCGCCCTTGGGCATCGTGCCGTTGAACGGGGCGACGATGTCCATGTGGTTCCAGTAATTCCAGGCTTGTAGCGCCTTGTGCTGGTCGAAGTAGAAGTAGAAGTCGGGGTAGCGGCCGAAGGTGCGCAGTTCCCGGTGGATCAGGTGGCCGAGCAGGGGTCCGAGCTGGGAGGAGAGAGAGTCGAACTCCCAGCGCGTGTGGTGCCAGGCTTCGGGGACCTCGCCGGGTGCGAAGAGGCGGGCTGCGGCCAGGTAGCTGATCCGTTCGACCAGGTACGCGCTGGCGTGGGTGGTATCGATGGTCGGGTCGACTCGGTGGATGAGCGCGGACAGCTGCTTCGGGCGGGGGCGGAACCTCGCGAGGTCGAACTTGCCGGCCATGGTGGGGAAGGAGGCGAACAACATCTCCTTGTAAAGCCAGTTGTTCAGCTCGCCGAGCTCAGCCAGGCGTCGGGTGTGGTGCGAGGTCGAGTGGAGCATCAGGTACTCGGCGACGGCTTCGAAGTACAGGTAGCCGAGGATCGGCAGGCGGGGGATCGTCTCGTCGAGCAGCTTGAGGAACGGATCGGCGTCGACCTTGGTGCCCTGGTAGGCGACGGCGGCAGCGGTGGCGAGGAACGCGGCGGAGTTCTTGACCCGGCTGACGACGGTCTCGCGCAGTTGGTGCCGTTCGTTCTTGCTCAGCAGGTATTCGAGGTGGCTGTAGATCTGCAGGTGGATGAGGCCCAGCCGCAAGTAGTCCACGCCGGCGAGCCCGCGGTACGCCTGAGGCGGGGTGTCGATCTCGAAGATCAGCGGGGTGGGGACGCGGTCGGTGACGCCGAGCTTGGCCAGGAAAGCCGGTGCTTCCTTGGCCAGGACGTAGGCGCCCAGGTTATGCATGCGAAAGCCCTGGTCGGACGCGGTAAGCGGCGCGCAGTAGATGCTTCCGACGAGGCAGCCGCCCGACGGGTAGAGCACACCCTGTCGGCTGATCTCCTCCAGGGCGTGGGTGACGTGCAGCAGGTGCAGCTTGTCGTTGCCGCTCAGGGCCTCGAAGAGGGCGTTCTGCCGTAGCAGGTGGCCGTTCGGAGTGTCCTCGGTGAGCCGTCTGTCCCAGGCCGCGGCCCGGGTGGCAAGCGGGTCGGTGTGGTCGGCGGGGCTGGGGATGAGGTTGGAGTCGAAGAAGGCGTGGGCGTCGGCCCACAGGTGGTAGGCGTCGAGGAAGTCCATGGTCAGAGCAGGCCCTTCTCGGCGAACGCGTATCGCACGGCCGCGGTGCCGCTGGCCCCGGCGAGGTGGGCCCGCTCAGAGACGAGGACCAGGTCGAAGGCGAGGTCGCGTAACCGGTCGAAGGTGGCCTCGCGGACGTACCGGGCGTCCGGCCACCACTTCAGCTTCGGCAGACGGTAGCGGTCCAGGGCATCGGCGGCCTTGACCACGTCGGTGATGCGCTCGGCCCGGGCGTGGTCGGCCTTGTCGTCCGCGGTGAACGCTTCGTACGGGATGTCGTGCAGGCGGATGGCGGTGGCCGCCTGCACGATCCGCCGGGGTGTCGCGGTGAGGCCGAAGTGGCCCCAGACGGTGTCGGCGTTCGCAGCGAGCCAGATGGCCGCGCGGGCGCCATGTCCGCGGTCGTCCTGGTCGTGGCGCCGCTGGCAGTCGTGGATGGCGGCGGCGAGGATCGCGGTGGCGGCGTCGGCGTCGTCGAGGCCGTTCGCGTCGGCGAGGATGGCGGCGAGCGCCGCCGTCCTCATGGCGTGCCGGACTCCGTGGAGTGAGGTGTACAGGCGCGGGTCTGCCCACCATCGGGTGGGCAGACCGCCGTGCGCGAGCAGCTCCTTCGACTGCGGGCGCAAGGCTGGCTGTGGCGCCGGTGGGAGGTCGGGCCTGTGGTCGCTGATCCACGCGACGGTGGCGTGATCCATGTGCTGGTGGAGCGGGAGCTGCCCTTGGGCGGCCAGGTCGATCAGACTTGCGGGCAACGGGGTCGTGCTCATTCGTGCCCACCCCCTTGGTGGTCTCCGCGGTGATGTTGACTACCGGATCGGCGCGGCCTGCTGCTCGCGCTCTTTGCGCTCCTTCTCGGCGGCCTCGAAGGCTGCGGTGAAGTCCGTCAGCTCCTGCTCCGTCATCAAGGTCACGCCGAGCGCCGTGGCGACGTCTGTGATCTTGGCCTCCGCCTCGGCGCGGGCGGCGTCCGGGGCGCCGTCCTCCAACAGGACCTCGAACTCGGCGTGGTAACCCCACGCCTCACTCCACTTGACGGCGATCTCGACGCCGTCGAAGCGGAAGTTGTGACGGAAGTTGAACGCCTCGTGCATCGCCGTCTCGAACCCCAGGGCGTTGAACACCTTCACTGCGGCGGGAACGTCGGTGGGGGCGATGGCGAACTCGGTCTCAGCGAAGGCCGCGCCCTGCCCGATCTTGCTCCCCTTGAGGGTGATCTTGGCGGTGCCGGCAGCGGTGTTGTCGGTGACCTTCAGGAGCTGGTCGGGGAGCACGTAGAAGTAGATGTGCTTGTCGTCGGGGCCCAAGTCCTCCCCGTCCGCCTTCAGACGGGCGACGAGCTGGTCGTGGAACTCCTTGGTGAAGCGGGCTCGCATCTCGATCTCGACGGCCACGGGGCTGCTGCCTCCTCGTTTCAGGCATGGCGAAGCCAGCCGGACCCTGCCGTCTGGGGGCCTGTCCGGTCGGGCGATCGCTATGGGGTTGGTGGTCGAACGCGGGGTGATGCGGCAGATGCGGACCCGGCCGCATCACCCCTGTGGATCGGTGGGTGTCAGCCGAGGGCGCCGAAGCGCTCCTGGACGACACCTGAGTGCAGGTAGGTCGGCAGCTGGACGCCTCCCACCGACGTGCGGCCGGTGGCGACCTGCTCCTCAGTCTCGCTGGGGAAGCCCTCCAGCAGACGGAGGCACTGCTCGGCCCACTCACGCGACGCGGGCCAGTCGCCCAGGTCGCGGTGGCGCACTGCCAGGGCGTACGCGGTTTCGGTAGCCGACCACAGGTCGCTCGCCAGCTCACGCTGGAAGATCGACTCCAGCTCGTCGGTGGAGGCCAGGCGGGTCTGGTTGGTCATGGTGCCCTCTCGGTTCAGACGGGTCGTGCCCCAGTGGTGATCAACGCGACGGCGTCCCCGCAGTGACGCCGTGACCCGCCGCTAGTACGTGTAGATCTCGGCCAGCGTCTTGTAGTCCTGCAGCTCGCCTTTGTCGAACCACAGCTCCACCTCCTGCTTGGCCTCCTCCGCGTTGCCGGAGGCGTGCACGAGGTTCGCGACCGCCTTGCCAGAGGCGATGCTGGCCGCGGCGCTGTAGTGCGAGAAGTCGCCCCGCACCGTGCCGGCCGGGGCCTGGTTCGGGTACGTGCTGCCGACGATCTTGCGGACGGTGGCAATGGCGTCGAAGCCCTCTAGCACCAAGGCGATGACCGGGCCCTGCTGCATGAACCTCGACGTGACGTTGTAGACCTCCGAGCCCAGCCGTTCCTCAAGGTCGAAGTAGTGCCGGCGGGTGAACTCCTCGTCCATCCACTTCATCTTGGTGCCGACGATCTTCAGTGCGGCGTCCTCGAACCGCGTGATGATCCTTCCTGCCAGGCCACGCGCCAGCGCATCGGGCTTGAGCAGGACGAGCGTGCGCTCGACAGTGTGTGCCTGAACCTCGGGCATTGACTCCCTTTCGCCTTGCTAGCAAACGAACATGACGGACGATCAGCCGTCACCTTCTGAGGTTACCGGCGCTGGCAGGGCGGTTCGGGCCTGCGTGCGATGCCAAGGACGGGTGAACGCCGGCAATGGTGTCGACGCCTAGTTGACCGAGAGGTCCGATTCAGCCAACCTCGCTGCCCCTGCTATTTGATGGGGGTACGCACCTAGAATCTCCCTGTGGTCGGCTGGCGCTCTCGCGCCTCTCACGTGCCTTCCAGGGACTGAGCCCTCAGCGAGTGGTATCTGGCCCCTGGTGACTCCGATTCTCCCGGGGCTCCTCTCGCGCGACCATGAAGTGCCAGTGCAGTGGGAGTGCATTTTCGGCGTGCGGGTTTCTGCACCGGAGCGGCGACGAGAGGCCAGTCTTGTGGACGTGATAGAGCACTGGAGCGGCCGCTACGCCTGCCTGCTGCAGTCCGCCCTTCGGCTCGGAAACGAGCAGTTCGCGGCGCATCTGGGGATAGCCGTGAGGACTGTGGCCGCCTGGCACTCCGATGCGTCTGTCGTGCCGCGTAGGGAGATGCAGCGACTTCTCGACACGGCCTATGAGCGGGCTCCTGCGGCTGCGCGACAGCGCTTCGCACTCTCGCTGGCGAGGGAACGGGCCCCCGCGGACTCGACGCCGCCGGGCGCGCAGGCGCTGCGGGTGGCCATCGCCGTGGTGGTCCGCGACAGCGATGTCCTGCTTGTGTGCCGGCGGGACGACGACGTTGCCGGTATCACATGGCAGTTCCCGGCCGGGGTCATCAAGCCGGGAGGCAAGGCGGAGACCACCACCGTGCGGGAGACCTTGGACGAGACCGGTGTCCACTGCGCAGTCCGCCAGCACCTCGGCAATCGGATTCACCCCGTGACCGGCGTGCTGTGCGAGTACTTCCTCTGCGAGTACCTGACGGGCGAGGCCACCAACAGCGACGCTGTCGAGAACATCGACGTCATGTGGGTCCCGAGAAAGTCGGTGCCCCGGTTCATCCCCATCGATACGATCTTCCCACCCATTCTGGCTGTCCTGGAGGAGCAGACGTGACGCAGCAGAACGCGGAGGAACGACCGGGCATCGCCGCGGCCATCGTCGTCCACGAGGGGCGCGTGCTCATGGTCCGCCGCCGGGTCAGCGAGGGGCAGCTCTCCTGGCAGTTCCCGGCTGGTGAGGTCGAGCCCGGCGAGGCGCGTGAGGACGCCGCCGTGCGGGAGACCCGGGAGGAGACTGGCCTGGACGTGGCCGCCGTGAAGCTGCTCGGCGAGCGGGTCCATCCGAAGACGGGCCGGCTGATGTCGTACACGGCCTGCGAGGCGATGGGCGGCACCGCCCACGTAGCCGACACCGAGGAGTTGGACGAGCTCGCTTGGGTCGCTCATGACGAGATCCCGCAGTACGTGCCGTACGGGTTGTTCGAGCCGGTGCAGGAGTACCTCGACGCAGCCCTGACTACCTGAGCACGTAGAGTCCGGTGCTGTCGCATGCTGGCCTGTCCGTGGAATCAGGGGACGCCGATGACACAGCAGCTTTGGAGCAGCCAGAGGCATCAGACCGCGATCGGCCGAGTCGGCCTCTCGCTGCCGGCTCGTCGCGCCGTTGGCGACCTCCAGCTGGAACCCGACGCGGGAGTACTGGACTACGGGTGCGGACGTGGCGGCGATGTACGGGCACTGCAGCACCTCGGCCTCGATGCCGCGGGGTGGGACCCAGTCCACTTCCCGGACGGGCGGCGTGAGCCGGCCGAGGTGGTCCTTCTCACCTACGTCCTGAACGTCATTGAGAATCCCGCCGAACGACGCGAGACCCTCCTACGAGCCTGGGACCTCGCTAAATCGGTGCTGGTCGTGTCCGCGCGGTTGAAGTGGGAGCGCAACCAGATCAAAGGTGCGGAGTACGGCGACGGCATTCTCACGCAGCGCCGCACCTTCCAGCGCCTCTACGCCGCTGGCGAGCTGCGCGACTACGTCGAGGAGGCCACCGGCGTCCGCTGCGTGTCGGCGTCGCCCGGCATCGTTTACGCGTTCAAGGACGATGCGGCCCGCCTGAGTTACCTCGCCCGACAGGTCGCTCCTGACGGGGGGTGGCTGGCGTCCGAGGACACCGCCTCGGCTATCAGCTCGGTCGTCGCTCATTTCGAACAGCGCGGCAGGATGCCTCAGCTGGAGGAAATGCCGCAGCCGATCATCAGCCTCCTTGGCCACCTGCGCCCCGCTGAACTCAAGCGCCTTGCCGAGCAGGAAGCCGATCCCGCGAAGGTAGAACGAAGCGCCGAGCGCGGAGCCCTCGACACACTGCAGTTCCTCGCGCTGGAGCTGTTTCACGGCCGAGGCCCGGTCAGTAGCCTGCCCCTGCCGGTTCAACTGGACATCCGCGCCTTCTTCCCGTCGTACACCGAGGCGTGCCACCGCGCGGATCGGCTGCTGTTCAAACTGCGCGACGACGCCTACGTCCGCCGGGCGATGAACGGATCGATCGCCGGCAAGTTCACCGCGACCGCTCTGTACGTTCACCGCCGCGCACTCCATCGGATCCCGGCCGTGCTGCGCCTGTACGAGCAGTGCGCGAGCATTGCCGCCGGCCGTCCTGGCGAGTGGTCTGTCGTCAAGCTCCGCCATCAGGGCCGCGGGGTCAGCTGGCTCGACTATCCCGAGTTCGACGCGGATCCCCACCCGCGAATCGCGGCCTCGTACGCCGTCGACCTGAAGACCCTCAAGTCCTCCTTCACCTCGTACGCGGACTCCACCAACCGTCCCCTGCTGCACCGAAAGCACGAGTTCCTTGCCGAGGATGATCCCGACGCACCCAAGTACCGGAGGCTCACGGACGCCGAGGTCCGCGCCGGTCTTTACGAGAGCCCGCACCTGATCGGCACAGAAGAGGGATGGGAGCGCGAACTCGTTCGCTGCGAGCGGGAGTTGCGCGGCCACAGGCTCGTACGGCGCACCACCAGCACCTGAGCCTCGCTCCGGCTCTCGGCACCGCAGTGATTGTCAGTGCCGTGTGCCACGCTCCACCCATGACCACCACCCGGATGGAGGGCTCCTGCCTGCCCTCATACCGAACGCTGTCCACCCTCGCGCTGTCCGAGCCCGAGGACCATGTCCGTGAACTCACCGACTGGGTGGAGCATGCCTCCGCCGTCACAGGAGCCCCCGGGGCGCAGAACGGCTGGGACACGGCCTACAAGTGGCTGCGTCTCGCCCAGGGCCTGCGCACGGTGACGTTCGACATGTCCTACGACGACGGCGGCATGTGCTCAGCGGGTCTCGACTTCGACGCCGTCTGGACCGAGATGATGGAGGAGTGGCAGCAGCACCAGGTCCGTCTCGGCTACCTGCGCGCAGCACTCGAAGGATTCGTCCGGCTGCTGCACCCGGACACCATGGAGCCTGGGCTCGCCGTCGAGGCCGCTGAGCAGCGGCTGCAACAACACCCCGACACATGGCCTGTGCACTCGCATGCGGTCGCCGACCATCTGTGGACGCATGCCCCGGACGGCGTGCAGGGCGCTGGCACGCCGGTGGCGGCAGCGGTGACTCAGGCGATTGCCCTGCACGAGATGGCGGTCCGGGGCCATGCGCCCATCCCCGAGCCGGGCAGTGACGCGGACGGGAAGGTCTTTCCCACGGGGCACACCGAGGTCTGCACGGTCAAGGAAGCCTCCACGGTGCTGCTGTTGGGGATGCAGCTGCTGATGGCGGCAGCGGTGAAGGAAGACCGTGTCGCCGTCTTCGACGACAAGTACCTTCTCGACGGCATGTGGATTCCCGACTCCGCAGGCGGCAGCCGATGGGTGGACGAAGAAATGCCCTACGGCGAATACTTGGCCGTCCTCCACCTCCAGCCCGGCGAGCCGCCCGAGCTCTGATTCCGGCACCTGCAGTGCCCTGTGGCGGCCACGTCGGCATCCCAGGGGCAAAAGATGGGTGGGGCCCGAAGCCATAGCTTCGGGCCCCACCCATCGCGGCCTGCCCGGTAGGTATCAGGTCATGCACCAGCCGGAGTCACACGCTCCCTCATCCTCATCGACGTCACCTTCCCCCGGGCTCTCATCGGGGATGGCCTGTGTGAGCGGGACGCCGTACCTCGTGAGGTAAACGTCATCCCGGCCGAGCGCGGCCCGTCGGCGGTTGATTGTCTCCTCGAGCCGGACCGACCGAGCGAACAGCTCGGGCTCGTGCCTGCGCTGGTGACGCCAGGCGTCGACGGTTCGGAAGGGGCAGAAGAAGCAGGAACTCTTGGGCGGTACCGGCAGGCCGGCCTCGGTGATGATGCGCTCGCAGTCGTCTCGGCGCAGCCCGAGGTCGAGGAGGGGGTACTCGATGACCTCGTGGGCTTCCCTCCGCCGACGGTTGGCGCGATGGATCTCGTCGAGCGAAATGCCGATGCCGACCGCCGCCGGTGCCTTCGCGGTGGCGCCATGCTCCCGAAGCCACCGCCCGACCACTTTGATCTTGAAGTCTGCGGTGCAATTACGGCGGCCAGGAGCGCCGTTGGCCATACGGACCGGGATGGGGATTGACCGGGTATCTGGCCGGTTCAGCCGCTGCATGAGGGTTTCCGTAGCCCCGTCACGGCGCTGTCGCTTGAGCTCGTGGATGTCCAAGCCCGCACGCGTGGCATACGGGATGGCGATCTCGCGAACGTACGCGAGGGTCGCCGGGTGCTCGCTGTCGTCCCCGACATTGGCGAAGAGGAAGCTGGGGAAGTCGATCTTGCGCTGGGCAGCCAGCACCAGCAGCGCGGTCGACTGGACGCCGCCTCCGTAGGAGATGACCCTCATCGGGCATTCACCTGACGGGTGAGCGGCCGGGTCGAGGACAGCCCGTGGGCCTGTTTCCGTCGGGTTGTCGTGGTGGGCTCCGGGGGTGCGTGACAAGATCGGCATGTGAGAGACAGTATTGATTGAGGGGAGGGTTATCAAGTGTTCCTCTCGCAGCTGTCGGCGAACACCGCCTAGTTGCGACATCGCGTTCTGGGGATCCGTTCCAGTCGGGACGGGAAAGGCCGACTAAGGTCGCGGCTCGATGACCACAGAGTGTCCCTCTGCCAGGACTGCTGCCAGGAACTCAGCCGCGGCAGCCTGATCGGCACCGGTGAATGTCCGCGCTGCGGGCGGGACCTTGCGCGACGGCTGCGAGAAAGGCGCTCTCTGCCTTCGCCCGCGTGGTTTCTGCGGGGCGCGGTGACCTGTACGCAGCAGCTCGACCTCGGACGCAAGGATGGTGCGCTGACGCAGTTGCGCATCATCCAGGATGGTCTCCAGCAGCCAGAGAGGGGAGCCGGAGAGGGTCAGGTCAGCCTCGGCGATCTGTCGCCGGTTACGCCATCGGGAGATCGCCTGCGCGTCCCGCGCGAGGATGCGGGCGACCTCCTGGATGCCGAGGATGACCGGGAGGTCCCGCTTGTCCTGGACCTCGTAGCCGCGAGGGATGCTGGTCTTGTAGGCCGTGAGCCGGTCTTGCGCTACGTGGCGGTCGCCGACGCCGTCGAGCCGCATTACCGTCGCCAGCAGCCAGTACGGGTTGCCGGACGCGACCAGGTCAGGTGCGGCGAGCGCGCCCTCTGTCCGCCATTTCTGCGAAGTTTGGCGCTCTACTCGATAGAGGGAGGCGATTTCTGCATGCCCCAGCAGGAACGGGACCCGAACCTGTGCCATGAGGGGCCTTCCCATCACCTTCGTCTCCGTGGGGTGGCGTTGAGCGGGGGAGTTGCTCCGCCGCTCAACGCCGTGCACGCAGATCTTAGGTGTGCTCCCGTCCTGGCCGCAGCTCCCACGAGCCCACCTCGGTGTAATAGCGGCCGAAGTGCTGCAGCCAGGCTGCGAGGGTCTCGGTCGTCCTCCGTGCCTGGTCTTCTGGGTCTCCTGTCCGTTCCACGATGGCCTTCTGGAGCTCGATGTTGCTGAGGCGCTCGCCGACGAGCAGCTTGTGGAGTTCTGGGATGGCGTGCAGCCGAGCCTCGACCGCCGTGTTGAAGTCGTGCTCCGCCAAACCTGCCGGGACATCGAGCATGGCAAGGTCCTGGATGATGCCAGCCTCAACCGGCGAGGTGAATCGTGTTCGCCCGCTGTAGAGCGCGAACACGTTCTCCGGGCGCCTCGTCTCCGGGTACCAGAGTGGGGCGGGTTCGCCCTCGGCCGGGGACGTGATGCGTTCCTCCCTCAGAAGTTCTGCCTGCTGCCGGACAAGGGCGGCCACCACGGGTGTGGCCGCTGCCGAGCGGGACTCGATCAGGCTGAGAACGCGCTGCACTTCGGGATGTGTGAGGGGCACATCCAGCAAGAGCTCCACGTTGGCGTTGGGGACTCGGCCGGTGGCCTTGCCGGTCAGGTTCGCGGATCCGACCAGGCATCGGTCATCGGCGACGTAGATCTTGGCATGCAGCGACGGGCAGAGAGTGATCTGCACGCGCTCGTCCCGCTCCGCCGCCTCGATGATCTCGGGATCGGAGACCCCGGCGGCTACCTCCGCGGGAGTCCAGCGCGTGACGCATTCGATCGTCTCCACCGAGGCCGGCACCGAGGCGAGGGTTGCCTCGAAGACGGCCTTTTTGATGAAGGGCGCCACGAGGATCACTCGCGTGGTGGCGCCCTTCATCAGGTCGGCTATCTGCTGCCAGACGTGGTCCGGCTGCGTCACTCGTCATCGCTCCCGTCTTCGATGAAGTCGCGGGCGTAGCGGCCCCAGTCGCGCCGGGCGTCCGAGATCCTGGCTCGGTCCCGCTTGTTGGGGATCTCGTCCTCCATGCGGGCCCAGGAGAAGACGAGGAGTTTGAAGGTGTCGGAGGCGCGGGCGAGGCGTTGGCGGAGTTCGGCCTCGCCCGCGTCTTCGGGTACGTCTTCAAGGACGGTCATCAGCTCGCTGTGCAGCGGGTGTTCGGTGTTGAAGATCACCTGCAGCATGCCGGCCATGAGGTCGATGTTGAAGAACGCCGTGGAGTCCTGCGGGCTGGAGATCCAGCGGACACGCCAGTCTTTCTCCAGTGCCTCGTCGACCATGGACTGGGCGGTGTCCTCGTCGAGGTGGTGTCGCTCGGTGAGCGCCGCGAACTGCTCCTGGCGCTTGTCGTTCTCGGTGGCTTCCTCTGCCAGGCGGTCGGTCGTTCCCGTGTGACCGTCCTCCTGCCGGCGCTTCACCGCGTCCGTTGCCTTGGACGTGACGACGTCGTCGTGGCGCTTCTTGCCTCCCCGGTTGCCCAGCGTGTGCTGCTTCAGCTTCCGCCGCATTTTGGGCAGCAGGTTCTTCTCCAGGTAGAGCGCGAGATCGATCAGGGGCAGGCGCGGGTCGCCGAATTCGGCGATGCGGTCCTTGAACGCCTTGGGCGTCTCGTCCCCCTCGGCCTCGGCCGTCCAGTCGAAGTGGGCGAGAGACGAGAAGACCGTGGCGGTCTGCTTGTTGTTCGTGACGCCGAAGATGTCGTCGAGCTCCGGGGGGAATTCCACCTCGATGCCCCACCAGCGCTCGACGGGGTCGTACCCGATGGCCCACTTGGAATCGAGGTCGAGTTCGCGGCCCTGCCGGACCAGGGAAATCCCGATGTTCCGTCGAGCATGTTGACCCCATGGGTGGAAACCGGCGTCGCGGTTGGGGTTCGCGTTGTCGGGCCACGGGTGACCTTCGACGTCGGCGCGGCGGGCCTCGGGCCGGGCGATGGATGCCCGCACCTTCACGTTGTGCTTCGTCCCGTCGACCGTGATCGGGAAGTAGGCGACCCCGGGTTCCTTCTCGTTGCCCATGTCGAAGGGTTCGAACATGGGCTTGTTCCCGAACGGGGGCGGGGTCCCGGTTGAGTCCATGAGGTACAGGGGGTCGTTGGGCTCGGCGAAGTACGCCCCGTTGTCTCCTTCGAGGACCTTTCCTTCGCGGACCGGCGCCATCTTGATCTCCACCCTGCCGTCGTGGAGGTAGTGCCGGTACACACGGCCAATCAGCTCGGCAGTGTTCCGCAGGGTGGCGCCGGCGCCGTGCCATTTGACCCGGTCGAGGTCCGACCAGACCACGAGGGTGCCGGTGGTGCCCAGGGGTGCTTCGCTGAGGTCGCTCCAGTACTCCGGCACGGGGCGGTGCACGGGGCTGGGGACGTCGTCGAGTCCGCCGTTGATCTCCTCAAGGTCGAGGTAGGTGTACATGGCGTTCGGGGACCCATTGGTCCAGGACCAGACCTCGACCCTGGTGCACTGGGACATGCTGGAGTTGGGCAGCCCCATGCCGAAGCGTCCGATGCGGTTGCGGTCGCCCCCGAGGCCGTCGCCGTACTTCAGGGCGCGCCGCAGGAGTTCGGCGTCCATGCCCTTGCCGTTGTCGAGGACAGCTATGGCGTCCACCCGGTGCCTGGTCTGGGTGGCGCCCTGCACCGGGCTCTCACAGGCGAAGACCTGAACCAGTGTGGCTTCCGCGTCGATGCTGTTGTCGATCAGCTCGGCGAGCGCATAGGCGGTGTTCTTGTAGCCGCTGTCGCGCATGGCCTTGACGGTCAGCGAAGGGCTGACGATCCGGTATTTGCTTCCCTCGCCGGTCACGCGGTCTCCCATACGTCTTCCCAGTTGGTGAATGCCTCGGCCACGTCTCCGAACCCCGGCAGCTCCGGGTCGACGACGGTGACGATCTCGCAGGTGGCGGTTCCGCCGGCCTTGGGGCCGCGGATCACCCGGCCGACCATCTGGCTGTACAGGACCAGCGACTTGGTCGGTCGGGCGATGACGGCAGCACTGGCCGCCGGGGCATCGAAGCCTGTGGTCAGGACCCCGAAGTTGCACAGAATCATGGGGCGTCGCCCGGCGCCCTTGAAGCGTCTGATGGCATCGTTGCGGTGGCGGGGCGAGGACTCGCCGGTGACGAAGTCGGCATCGAGGCCGAGCGCCGACAGGACGGCGGCGATCAGGCGGCAATGGTCAACGGAGGCCGCGAATACAAGGATCCTGCGGTGCTGGCGTTCCAGTAGCTCCAGCACGGTCTGGACGACCTTGAGGTTCCACTGCTCGTCGCTGGCCAGCGACGCGATGATGTCCGACGGGATGTCGAACGACTTCGCGAGCAGCTGCTGATCGCGCGCGGACAGATGCAGGCCGGCTTCGGAGGCGACGGTCTTCATGATGGGCTTGGCCAGGTAGCCCTGTTCGATGAGGGCGCTTACCGGGTTGCTGTATCCGTCGATCTGCAGCATGACCTTCTGGCGGGCGAAGAAGTCCGACAGTCGCTCATCTTGCGTGACGTCCGCCCAGGTCCGGCCGGGGGTGGCCGTCAGGCCCAGCAAGCTGGCATCGGGGCGGATGGTGAGGGCGTCCACCACTCGCTGGTAGGTCGGCGCGATGATCTGATGAGCCTCGTCGAAGACTGTGAGGGTGCTGCGCGATGCGAGTTTACGGAGAAGCTCCGGATCGCTCTTGTCCGCGGAGACGGCCTTCTCCAGCCCAAGGATGACAAGGCCGTCCGTCAGCGCCTCCACATCGGTGGGCGCCTCACCCCACATCCGGACGACCGAAATCGGACGGTCGCCGAGCTTGGACCACGCTCGCTCGAACTCCGCAGCCGCCTGCTCCAGCAGTTCCTGTCCACGCGCCAGCCACACCACGAGCGTGGGCTCGTGCTGCCGCAGATGGTCGGCGATCAGGTTCATTCCGGTACGGGTCTTGCCCACGCCTGTCGGCAGGTGAAGGACAACCCGCCGCGGCCCGTCGTACAGCAACTCCTTCACGCGTGCGGCTGCGCGCCGCTGGTGGGGGAACAATCCGTACTCGGGTTCGGAGTTTTGCCGAAAGAGCGGGGGCAGCGCAGGTGCCCTGTCGACGCTGAAGCCGAAGAACTCCAGCAGCTCCCGTTGCTGCTCACTCGCCCACTTCAGACCGTTCAGGTAGACCAGGGCATCGGTGCCCGCGCCGTCCGCCCCAAGACGTTGGGCAAGCTCTGTCTGCTTGTCGGCGGGCAGGAGCCGTAGCAGCTCCTCGCGGTCCGTCTGATTGGGCACGAGCTTCTCGGCGTCCACCGCCACGGCAGCGACTGCCCGGAGCCGCTCATCGCCGGCGCTTCCGCCGTCGATGAGGTCGAGCAGAGCGCACATGTGCTTGCCGAGCCGCTCGCGGATGTACGGCATGGGAGCGCTGTCCAGCACGGCTTGGAAGGACATACCGGGCGACCACGCTGTCATCGATTCACCACCCCTGCGGAACAGGGGAGATTTCCCCCAATGTCTGAATGACCGTCAACTTCCGGAGCCCCCGCCTCAGTTTGTGCATGCAGAGCTGTCCGCAACCCTGAGTCGCCCCAGAGTTACAGTGCCCGATCACCATAAACCCACGCACTGACACTCGGATCTCAGCGATTGATATTCGCAGCTCAGGGGTGCTGATGAGGTGTGGTCGGTCCCTTAGAGGATCCCGTGCCGCCTCTGTGCCGATGCCCTTTCCCGATATCGGTTGCAGGCGCCCAAGCAATAGGGAACATTCGTTCGAGTTACAGTTTGCGCTCCGGGCTGAGTGTCGGTTTCGCGGACTGATCGATCTCGATCGCTACGATCGCGACTCACTCCTGGTGCCGCCCCCGGTGCGCACGTCCGGGTTCCACCAGGAGTAGATTGTGTGCGGTGCTGAGCGAGACGAGGTGGGGCATGAGGGATGAGTCTGATGGGCCGGTTTCGGCGTATCTCGACTACAACGCGACGGCGCCAATTCGGCCCGAGGCGTTGGCGGCCGTTGTGGACGCCCTACAGGCCGTCGGTAACGCGTCGAGTGTGCATCACCCCGGCCGGGACGCCGCCCATCGCGTAGAGGTCGCTCGTCGGCACCTTGCTGACCTGCTGAACTGCTCGTCCGGGGAGATCATCTTCACGTCGGGGGCAACCGAAGCGAACAATCTCGCGCTGCGCGCGGCTCACCGCCGCGAGGCCCGGATTGTGACGAGTGGTGCAGAGCACCCTGCGGTGCTGGAGACAGTCCGGGATCTGGCCCAAAACGAGCCGGGATCGCTGACCGTCTTGCCGATGCGGGCGGACGGCCTGGTGGAAACTGTGGCCCTGGAGGAAGAGCTCGGCCGGGGCGACGTCAGTCTCGTCTCCCTGATGGCGGCCAATAATGAAACCGGGGTTCTCACCGACCTCGCGCCGGTCGTCAAGGCGGCGCATGCCGCAGGCGCGCTGGTCCACACGGACGCCACACAGATGATCGGCCGGCTGCCCCTGGACCTTTCCGAAGTGGACGTCGATCTTCTGTCCCTGTCGGCCCACAAGTTCGGCGGCCCTCAAGGCGTTGGCGCACTGTTCGTACGACGCGGCACACCGTTGCCGTTCAGGCCGCTGATCACCGGTGGCGGGCAGGAAAAGGGGTGGAGGGCCGGCACCCTCAACGTGCCCGGGATCGCCGGTGCCGGAGCTGCCGCTGCAGCCGTCAGCCGTGACCTTGCCGACGACGTCGCCCGCGTGACCCAACTGCGCGATCAGCTCGAACACATGGTGACCACGGCTGTGGACGGATGCCGCATCAACGGCCAACAAGCCCCCCGCCTGCCCGGCGTGGCGAGCATCACCTTCGCGGGTGCCCCCGCCGACGCAGTCATGGCCGCCATGCCGCACATAGCCGCATCCGACGGAAGCGCCTGCGCCTCGGGAGCCCCAACTCCCAGTCACGTCTTGCTCGCTATGGGGCTGAGCCGGGAGGAAGCAGAGTGCACTGTGCGCTTCTCCCTCGGCTACGCCACAACCGCAGACGAGACCGCCGCAGCTGCCGAGGCGGTGGTGCGTGCGGTCCACCAGGTGCGCGCCGCCATGGCAACGACAGCCGGCGCCGCTGCTCACTGACTTCAGCAGTTCCCTTTATCTCTTCTATCTCTTCTTGTATTGAGAGGCCCTCGTATGGCAGACAGCAGGCTCGCGGAAGCCGCACATTCCAGCTTCGCGCGCCATGAGACCTTCGCCCCCCGCTTCGGCTGGCTGCATAAGGCGTACATGCAGGTCAAGGACAATCCGGCTGCTTTCCTTGCCGAAGATGCTCCGGTCCTGCTAGGCGTGGGTAAGAACATGGTCCATGCCATGCGGTACTGGTCAAAGGCGTTCAAGCTGACCCGCGAGCACGCCGACCCGGCGGGTAAGACGAAGGCCCAGTACGCGTCCCCGACTTGGGAAGCGCGGTGGCTGCTCGACGAGAAGGATGGCGCCGATCCCTACCTTGAGGAACCTGGCAGCTTGTGGCTGTTGCACTGGTGGCTCGTGTCGTCGCGGCCGGGCGCCAAATGCTGGGCCCCCGCTTGGTACACAGCGTTTCACCTTGCTCCGTTCTCTCGCTTCACTGTCGCGGATATGACGCAGGTCGTGACGCGGCATGTCAACTTCTCCTTCAGTGATGGACCGGTTGAGGCGTCGATCACCCGAGACGTCGAGTGTCTGACCAAGATGTATGCGCGCACGCCGGTCGAACAAAGCGGTTCCCGCGCCACCTATGAAGACCTATTGGCCTGTCCTTTCCGTGAGCTGGACTTGCTGACCTCCGTGGGCACCCGGGGAAAGCAGGAGTGGCAGTTCACCACTGGCACGCGCACCTCTCTCCCGGCCCACGTCCTGGTCTACGCCTGCCTCGACTACGCCGCCCGCGACACCCAGGGTTCCGGCTCCATCTCTCTGGCGCGACTTGCCAACGAGCCCGGAGCGCCCGGCCGGGCCTTCCGGGTCCGGGAGCCTGAGATCGTCGCCGCCCTCGACAAGGTCGCCGTGGGTCGCCCGGAACTCAACAGGGTGGACGCCGTCGGCCAGCGGACCATGTCCTTCTCCAGCGATCCGAGGGCGCTCGCCTGGAACATCCTCGACGAGCAGTACGACCACGTCACCCGGCGCCCCGGCTTTCCCACCCGGGACGAATGGAGCGCGCAGTACCCGCAGTTGGCCGAAGCAGAGGAGGCCGAGAAGGCCGAGAAGGCCGAGAAGGCTGAGAAGGCCGAACGCAAGTCCCAGGACCACCAGCAGCAGTTCACGACTCAGGAGAACGCGTGACTACCGCAGCTCCCACGCGGACCTCCCGCACCCCGCAGGACGAGGCAACCCCTCAGTTCCCGGCTGGTATCGAACTGGTCGGCTCTCAGATGCGCTCGACCAACCTCGAACGCGACGTCGAGGACGAACTGCACGGACCGTATGTCGGCGCGAAGGCAGTTGACGTACTGGAGCGCATCGCCAACGCTGTCGGCGACCTGCGGCGTCCCCGCGCGTGGTCCTTCACCGGACCCTACGGCTCCGGGAAGTCCACGCTGGCTAACCTGATCGACGCGCTTCTCGGCCGCGACGAGGACCGCCGCGACGAGGCTCACCGGATCCTTGCGGACACCAGCCCAGCCCTCGCCGAGCGTCTCGCCACGGCTCGGGCCGAGCGGACGGGAACCGGGTTCCTCGGAGCCGTGGCCACCGCGCGGCGGGAACCGCTGGTCGCCACTGTGACCCGTGCGCTGGAGACCGCGGCAAAGCGCCGCTGGGGCAAGCGCATCCCGAAGAACATCGCCGCAGCACTCGCGGCCTGCGAAGACCCGACGACGACAGGGCCGAAGACGAAGCAGGTCATGGCCGCCATCAAGGCCCTGACCGACAATCAGCAGCCGCTCCTGCTGATCATCGACGAGTTCGGCAAGACCCTCGAACACCTTGCCGGACACAACGAATTCTCCGGCGCCGAGCACGATCTCTTCCTCCTGCAGGAGCTCGCAGAGCACAGCGCCGGGCCCAACGGCCTGCCCGTCTTCCTGGTAACCCTGCAGCACCTGTCGTTCATGGACTACGCGTCACGGTCCAGTGAGCTCAAAATCCGCGAATGGGCAAAGATCCAGGGCCGCTTCGAGGACGTCACCTTCGTCCCGCACCACGGCGACTCCCTGCAGCTCCTGCGCCGGCGTCTCGACCACTCCGCGGTCGACGCAGCGGGCCAGGACCTCATCCGCGCCTCGGCCCAGGCATCAGCCCTCGCGTGGAAGAACCACGGTCTGAACGTCCTTACCGAGCTGTCCAGCGACGACTTCGCCGGCCTCTACCCGTTGCACCCACTGACGGCGATCGCTGCGCCGATCCTGGCGGCGCAAATCGGCCAGCACGACCGCAGCCTGTCGGGCTTCCTCAACAGCGGAGAGCCCAACACCGTCCGTGACTCGCTGGCCGCACACTCCCAGCCGGATGCTGAACATGCCAGCACGGTGCAGCTGCCACAGCTGTACGACTACTTCCTCAACTCCGGCCGGACCTCTCTGCTCGCGGCCTCCAACGCCGGCCGCTGGATCGAAGTCGACGCGCGTATCAAGGAAGCCAACGGACTGCCCGACGCCGACCAGGCGCTGCTGAAGACCATCGGCGTTCTGAACCTCATCGACGCCGACGGCGCGCTCAGCGCCACCAGCGAGATGATCCACCTCGCGCTCCACGACCCCACCGACCTGACGGACGCAGGCGCCTTCGCCGGCCTTGAGGAGCAGCTCGCCGACCTCGTCCGCCGCGGCTTCCTCGTCCACCGGGAATTCAGCGGTGAGTACCGTGTCTGGCAGGGCACAGACTTCGACATCGACGCCCGCTTGAAGGAGATCATCAGTCACCTCGACGATGCCTCCATCGTCCAGCGCCTGGGCGCACACCTCCCCAGCGCCGTGGTCGCCGGCCGCCACAGCCAGGTCACCGGGATGATGCGGGTGTTCCTCACCGCCGTCAGCGGCCCAGAGACCCGCGAGATCCAGGCGCCGGACGAGCTGAAGGACCCGGCCGACGGCCTCCTCGTCTTCCACCTCGGCGCCCGGGACCAGCTGCCCACCGTCAACTCGACGTTGCCGGTGATTCTCGGAACAACCACGCACCCCGACGTGGTACTCAACTCCGCCACGCACCTCATCGCTCTGAAAGAGCTGCTCGAAGACAAGGAACTCGATCACGTCGCCCGGCGCGAGGTCACCGACCGAGCCGTCCAGGCGGAGGCCGAGCTGCGGGAGGTCATTCAGACGGCGTTCTACCCGCCGACCCAGGACGCCACCTGGGACCTGTGGAACGCCGGCTTGGCCCCCGAGGCGTCTCCCGACAGCTCGAGCCTGCCGGCCCGCAGCCTCAGCGGCCTCGTCTCCCTCGCCTGCGAAAATGTCTTCCCGCACACCCCGCACATTCGCAACGAGATGCTCGGGCGGCACTCGCTCACCAGCAACGCCGCCCGTGCCCGAAGCGATGTGCTGGACGCGATGCTCACCCGCTCCGGCGAGCAATACCTGGGCTTCGACGCGACGGCCGGAAGGTACGGTCCGGAGCGAGCCATCTACAGCGGCGCGCTGGCCTACCTCGGCCTGCACCGGGCCAACAGCACCATCCAGGCAGAGAATTCCACCAGCAGCCTGCTGCCGTACGGCTTCTCCGCTCCAGGCGAGGGCCACGAGCACGCCCAGCCCGTCTGGGAGGCGCTGCAGAAGGCGCTGGACGCAGCAACCCGGCGTACCAGCCTCGACCAGATCATCCGGGTCCTGATGAGCCCGCCCTACGGGGTGAAGGCCGGTGTCTGGCCTCTGCTGGTCGTCACCGCCCTGGTGATCCGCCGACACGATGTCGCCCTCTTCGAAGAAGGCTCCTACCTGCCCCGGCTGACGCCGGACGTCGTCGACCGCATCCTCGCCGCCCCAGCCCGCTTCGACGTGAAATACACGCCGGTAGGACAGGGGCAGCGCGCCAGCGTGATCAAGAAGCTCCTGGTGTCTTTGAAGGTCGAACCACCACGCTCACAGGCACTGCGCAACCCTGATCTGCTGTCCGTAGCCAGGGCGTTGCTCGAACGCGTCATGGTTTTGAACAGCTACGCTCGCAAGACCAAGCGCATCTCTCCGGATGCACTCGCCGTGCGCAACGCCCTGGCAGACTCCCAGGATCCAGACGATCTGCTCTTCAGGGCTCTGCCCAAGGCGCTGGGCCTCGCCCCCATCGAAGCCGGCACCCGCGCCAACGCGGCAGCCGCCACGGAGTATGCCGACCGGCTGACCGCAGCGGCAGACGAGATCACCGGAATCGAAGGCACGCTGCGGGAAGAAGTGGTCGCGGTTCTCGCCGAAGAGTTCCGTCTGCCCACGACGCTTCCCGAGCTGCGGTCGACACTCGCGGCGCGGCTGAGCGGCTTCGCCACGGTGTCACTGAACCCGGAGCTGCGGGGCTTCGTCGACTTCGTGCTCAGCGAGAGCCTCGCTGACGAGGACTGGCTCGACCCGATCGTCGTCCGTCTCACCAACAAGGCACTCGGAGACTGGGATGACCGGGACGCAGGCATCTTCCCTCGCCTTGCACGCGAGATGTCCGCATCCCTCGACCGCGTCGCCCACCTCTACCAGGACAGCAGCGAGCCCCGCGAGCAGGAAGTAAATCTGGAGACGCGGCTGTTGACCTTGACGGACAAGACAGGGGCGGAACGACGGACGCTGATCTACGTGCCGGAACAGTCCCGCGGCCAGGCCGACCAGCTGGCGGCCGACGTACTGCAGCAGGCTGAGCAGGCCCTCGGACCCGACGGTGCACGGATCCTGCTCGCAGCTCTTGCGCAACGCGTTGCTGACGGGCCGGCTGTCACAGCAACTGACACGAAGGAGGGGGCATGACGGATCCAGTCACCCAGGAGAAGGTTCGCCACGTCCTGGGGATCTCAGGCGGCAAGGACTCGTCGGCGCTTGCCATCTACATGCGCGATCGCGTGCCGGAGATGGAGTACTTCTTCTGCGACACCGGTGCCGAACTGCCAGAGACGTACGAGTACCTCAACCGGCTGGAAGCGGCCCTCGGTAAGCCCATCGAGCGACTCAACGCCGACCGGGACTTCGATCACTGGATGGAGGTCTACCAGGGCACCCTGCCCAGCCCGCAGATGCGCTGGTGCACCAAGAACCTGAAGATCAAGCCGCTGGAGGAGTGGGTCGGAGACGACAAGGTCATCTCATACGTCGCGATCCGGGCCGACGAGAACCGCCTCGGCTACGTCAGCACCAAGCCGAACATCGATGCCGTCTTCCCCTTCCGCGAGGACGGTATCGACAAGGACGGCGTGATGCGCATCCTCGACGAGGCCGGCATTGGGCTCCCCGGCTACTACGAGTGGCGCACGCGTTCGGGCTGCTACTTCTGCTTCTTCCAGCGCAAGCACGAGTGGGTCGGTCTCAAGGAGCGCCACCCCGACCTGTACGACAAGGCTGTGGAGTACGAGGACAAGGTCCGGTTCCGCCACACGGCCATGAAGGGCCGCAACTACACCTGGTCACAGGGCGAGTCGCTCCCGGAGCTCATAGAGCGCAAGGATGAGATCGAGGCTAAGCACCAGGCGGCCCTGGACCGCGCGGCCAAGCGCGTTAAGCCGAACAGGCCCCTCCTGGAAGTCCTGTCCGACGCACTTGACTCCGACGATGACGAGGCCGGCTGCTCCGTCTGCCACCTCTGAGGCGTAGATACAGGTAAGTGGCCCGGCTCGGTCTGCCCAGCCGGGCCACTGCTCTTTCCGGGTAGTTAGCGCCCGCGAAGCCACCTGTGCCCCGGGCCGCCAGCGGTCAGTCAGACGGCGGCGGAACCAGTGGCAGGACCACTACTCAACTGGATGTCGCTCTGCGCGATGAGGCATCTTGTGGCGCCAGTCGGGCTGGAGGGAGGCAGGAACCTAAGCGCCGAACTGGGCGAACGTCACTGGCTAGCCCATGTGGATCCCGGAGCTGGTGTCCAGGAGTCTTTGGGGTGTCATCCCTTTCAGACCCTCATCCGCCACCAAGTCGGCAAGTTCCCACCGCAAGTTGAAGAGGTCAACTGCTAGGGTGTGGGATCGACTTCCGTTAGAGCGAGCGGATCCGCGCGTCCGTGCACCATGGGGGGATGGGTGTTTACTGCGTTCGAAACGCGCGTGCTGAACGTTCGCGAGTACTTGGCGATGGGACGGGAACGTTCCGAGCTGATACCAAGAGTGCCCGGCATCTATATCTGGACACTTGACTTCACTGATATCGGAAAGACAGCACTCGAGCACGAACCGGAAGACGTATTTTCTCTCATTCAGACGAGAATCAGCGCGCCCCGTGGTGAGCCACTCGAAATTGGAATGGTTGGACGGTATAGAAATGTCCTCATTCAGGATGTCCCGCCTGAGCTGACGCGTGCTTCAGCTGTCCGGGTGGAAGAGATGATAAAGGGTCGCAACCTGCATCTTGAATGGGCTTTTCTGTGCGCGACGCTGTTTCAGAGGCCGCTGTACGTAGGTAAGGCTGTCAACTTGTCGGTACGCCTAAAGGCGCACATGAAGTCGGACTCTCATCTCAGTGGCGAGCTTGAACGCCTGGGACTGACAGTCAATGACTGTGCGGTACTCATGCTCCCTGTGAAATCACCCGACAATATCGCGGACCTTGTGGCAGCTGAAGAGGAACGCGCTCGTGCCTTGCGGGCGGCTGGCGTGGCCCAACCGACCGCAAGGAATATGCTTAACGCAGGAGAATATGACGGCGCAGACGAGGACGATGACGCGGGTGACGATTTGGACGCCGAAGACGATGAAGCTCTCTTCTCGGACTCCGAACTTGACGCCGCAGCAGCACCCGAGTTGAGACAAGCAGATCAGCTGGTGCGTTTTGCTGAGTCGCTGACCATTCGCGCCGCCCACCCTTTGCTGAATATGAAGATGGACTAACCCATGAGCCTTTCGTCACTAAGCCGTCGGCGCCCAGCCTATACCGACCAATACTCCTACGTCCGAGGCGAATACGCCATCGGTGATGAGAAAGTACCCTACTTCTCCATCTCGATGACCATCAGGGAAGCAGATCAGTACCTGCGCCTGGCCCGGGAGCTAGCATTTAGTGACGACGAGCCCGTAAACCTCGAGGAACTGTTTCAGCGAACGGTTGACGAGGACCGTGCCGCCGGCCCGATCGCTACTTACTTGAGGCAACCCGGCTCGCTCAAGTTTTTCAACGCCTTCACCGTCGTCCTCCTGCCAGTCGATCCGGACAAGGCCGACACAGTCGCTGAAAGCTACATTGAAGACTCAGCCGCCCCGGCCGAAACCCCGGATGGTGATCTGGAGCGTACGTCGATCGGCCCCGTCCAAATCGACAACTTGCCCGGAACGGATATCGGGTTCATCCGGTGGAGTACTAAGCTTGCTCGTGCGGTGATTCTCGATGGCCAACACCGCTTCCTGGCCTTGAAGAAGATCCTCGACTCACCGCAGACCAACCTACTCAAGCCGGATACCACGAAAATTCCTGTACTTCTTTTGGTTCTTGACGAGAGAGCCGGATTCGTTCCTGCTCGAGATCAGGACAGGCTGCTCCATGCCTGCAGGAGCATTTTCGTCGCCCTAAACAAGCATGCCGTGGCGGTCTCAAAGACGCGCACATACCTGCTTGACGATCAAGACATCGTGTCCGTAAGTATGCGCCGTCTCTTGACGTCGGAAGTAGGAAATGGTCGCGACGGCCAAGATTCGATTGATCGAATTCCGCTGGCCCTCGTCGATTGGCACTCGGATCAGGCGAAATTCGATCGGGGTCTTCATCTTGCAAGTGTCCTCGGATTGCATGAAACCATCCGGCAGATCTATCCGAATCGTTGCGACGAGTCGGACTATGAGGGCCTACGTGAATATATCACCAAGGTGAGTGCGCTCATCGGCCCTACAGGTGATTCACGCTGGTCGGAGCTCGCCCTGCGTAATAGGGTGAGTAAGTATGAAGACGACGCATTGCCATTCATATTCTCTGCTGAAGAAGTATCTGCGGTTGCGGATGCTTTCGCGAGCGGTGTTGGGCAGGCGATCGTGCGCCCCCTCCTGCGGCTGGAGCCCTACAAAAAGCTACGGGAGGGCTATCAGGCGGCAGGGCTGATCGGCGGCCCCTTGGAGCTCTGGCTTGGCTTCGACAAGTACGGAAAGCAGGCATTCCAAACCCGCACGGGGAATGATCCGAGTGACCTTGCCCGTAGTATCGCGGAGAATGTGAAATCCGGCGATAACGCATTTGCCGTGATCTTTCAGCGCGGCATCCTCCTCTCGGCGGTCAGGTTTGATACCGCCCGGTCTGACTTTTCCGGCGAGTGGGAATGTTCATCGGATAGATTCGCTGTCCTTGATCGCTGGATCGAACGAATGAACGTGCGGGTTGCCCCCTATCTCGCCCACCCTGACTTCTGGCTAGGAACCGGAATTAAGGGTGACCGCAATGTCAACTACACTAAGGTGGGTGCCAATGGCGTCAAGGGACTGGTTTCCCTTGCGGTCATGTGCCCGATTGTCGAGCTGACAGGGAATGCGGCGACGCTCTCCGAGGGCGGTATCTCTTCAGAGACCCTAACGGGCTCTGAACAGCGCGCCTGGAAAATGATCTCAGATCCCGACAGTCCTTACTTGCGAGATGATCGAGTGATGGCGGACGCCGCAGAACACAGCCTTCAGTTTGCGGCGTATCGCTGGCTTGCTCAGCAATTTGAAACAATCGGTCGCGGACGGGCGCCGGGCGTTGTGGCTGGGGTTACCCGACAGGCATGCATCGAATATCGCAATGCGGCGAAAGCGTACGTCCAGAGCGAACTCCGTGCATCGGGCCTGCCAGTAGACGAAGAGGTCGTACTGCAAGGGGTTCTTGTCCTCGGCGCTCGCCGCCTGGCCCAGATCGCGCAGGCATCTGTCTGAACCCTCTCCAGCCCGCCCGTGAGTGGCGAGAGCGCTCTGCAGAGTGAATCCACGAGCGTCCCGCGCTGGGTTGCCGAGGGCGGGGGCTCATCGGCATTCAACGAGAGGAAGCCCCCGTGAAGCGGACAGACGCGGTACGGTGCGAGTGTGGCCCTGCGGCATCCCCCGTCCGCAGGGCCACACTGCTGTTCGCGTGCGTGAGTGCGCTGGTCAGCGACTTCGGCTCGCCTGAGGTCTGGCGTCGGTCGTCGCGATGGCCGGTGCGGTAGCGGTGAGACGCGGAGGCTGCCGCTGGGCGCCGGGGCTGAACTGCCGCGTGCCGGTGCCGTGCGCGAGTTCCTCGGCCAGGTCGGCGATCATGGGGGCGGGTGTGTAGGGGGAGGCGTGGATCGTCCAGGTGGGCTGGTCGATGGTGGGGCCGGCCCAGATGGTCCAGGTGGCGAGGGGGCTGTTCGGTTGCTGGGCGGCGAAGGCGTCGAACTGGACACCGGCATCCTGGGAGGCGTTCGTCCAGCGGAGCCAGCGTCCGTCCACGGTGTGTTTCCATCCGGCGTCAGCGAGGGGTTTCGTGGCGGCGGTGACGGTCTTCTCGTCAACGGGGCTCCCCAGGGCGGTGTCCCATCCGTCACCGTCGGCGAGGTGGTTCAGCAGTGTCTGGAGGATGGGGGTGGGGGCAGTGCCCGTGGCGGTCAGGTGCCACATGCGGTCGGACACTGGCGTCTCGTAGGCGGCCACGGTCCAGGCGGTCTCGCGGGGGTGGGCTTCGTGGATCCGCTCGATGCGCAGAGTCTGCGATTCGTGGATCGCGTGGGTGGTCTCGTCTGACCAGGTTCGCCACTTCTCCCATTCGCCGTGTGCGTCGAGGAAGGTGTCGAGGAGGGCATCGTGGTCGCCGGCATCGGCCAGGTAGGCCGCAACGGTCTCCGGCTCCGGGCGGGCCGGTTCGGGCTTGGCTGGGGTGAGGGCGAGCGGTGTGCGGGCTTCGGCGGCGGCGCGTTCGGTGTCGGTCAGGGGTGCTGGGCCGGGGCGCATGTCTGCAGCGTGAACCTTCTCGAAGGCGAGCATGGCTCCAGCGGGTGAGTCGAAGGTGTCGGCGACTTGCCGCAGGTGGTCCTCGCCGTGGAGGTAGACGGACTTGCCGTTGCGGCCGAGGTAGGTGCCGACCGCGACAGTGGTCTGGCCGTCGTTGGCGTGCGCGTGGATGAGGAGCTGGCCGTGGCGGATGTCGTCATGGATCTTCTGCGCCTCGTTGGAGACCTCTCGGATTTCGCTGCGGGTGCACCAGGGCATCGGGTAGTTCGCCCAGGTCCATTCCTCGTCCATGGCCTCCTGGAGCCGAGGGGTGATCTCGACGGTGATGCCTTTGGCGGTCAGGTGCTTGGCTGCGTCCTGGGCCCAGTAGGGCTCCTCGTGGTCGATGCGGACCAGGACCAGGACGCTGTCGGTGACGAGGGTCCAGTCGGCGGCCTCCAGGCCCAGGTGGGCGATGTGGGCCTGGGCGCCGGTCAGGACGGCGGTCACGGCGCTGGGATGGGTGGGGTGGGTGTCGAGGTGGACGTGGGCGTCGATGGGGAGTGTGGTGGTCACGTTGAGGTGGTCGTCTCTCCTGCCGGTGGCCGGGTCTTGGGGTCCGGCCACCGGCGTATGCGGGGTGCTATCGGGTTGCTCGCGCGGCGCGGGTGACGTGGGTGGCCGTGGTGGTCGGCGGGCCGGCGCGAGTGGTGGGCGTCGGCCGCGGTCGCTGCGGCGGGACCGTTGCGGTGGCGTGCTGCCAGCGGGTGCGGACGGCGCCGATGTCGGCGAGGGATCGGCGGGCGCCGGCGACGAGTTGGAACGGGGTGTTCGCCGGGTCGCCGGCGTACGCCTCGATGTGCCGGCCGGTGTGATCGGCGGTGGCCAGGAGGGAGCGCTGCAGGGCGCGCTCGCCCCAGTGCTCCACGGATCCGGCCGGTTCGGCCAGCAGGCGGAGCACCCGGCCTGGTTCGCTTCCGTCGTCGAGGAGGCCGCGCTGTTGGGCCTCCCACAGGACGGTGACGGGGTCGACGGGCTCGCGGCGCCGGGCAAGAGAGGTCAGGCACTGCCACAGGCCGGCGTGCAGCGGCAGGGTGAGGTCGTCGGGGAGCAGCCATCGGACGGACTCGATATCGGAGGGGTGGGCGGTGGCGGTCGCGAGTAGCAGCCGCTCCTCCTCGACTGCCTCGGTGTAGTCGGGTGGGATGGCTGGCGGGGGTGCGGGGGTGCGGGGCAGGACGCCGGCGCGCGGTGGGAAGCGGCTCGCGATGTCGTCCACGAGCGCGGCGAGTGCGTCGGTCTCGGCGAGCACCGTCTGGACGGGGTGGGGGAGGGAGGCATCGTGGACGGTCTGGACGAGGCGTTCGGCGGCCGTCTGCAGGCGGCGGCGGGCGTGTTCGGCCTCGACCATCCGTGCGTAGGCCGGTGCGTGGCGGGGCCAGGGGCAGACTTGGATGAGGGTGTGCAGGTAGGAGGCGGTCAGTCCGCGCGCCTGCTCGCGCCCTGTGGCGAGCACCTGGTCGAGCCACTTGGTGTTCTTGGCGTGCTCGGCCGGGTCGGGCGGGGGCAGGGTGCTGATCGCTGCGTACAAGGCGGAGTGTGCGGCGGTGGAGAACGAGTTGTCGGCGATGCCGGTCACGTCGGCGAGACGGTGCGGATCGAGGAGGAGGGCGCCGAGGAGGGCTTGCTCGACGTAGTGCACGGGCGGCGGCGGATGCGTGTCGGGCAGGTCGTCGAGGCCGCCATCGTTATCGGGTTCGGGGGTGCGGGTCATCAGGCGGTGAGGGTGAAGTCGTTGGGGTTGAGGGTGACGCCGAGGTGCGGGGCCAGGAGGTGGCCGGCGAGCAACGGCGGTACGGCGTTGCCGATCTGGGAGAACTGCTGGCCTTTGTTGCCGGCCCAGGGGTAGTCGGCGGGGAAGGTCTGCAGGAGGCCGGCCTCGCGGGCGGTGATCCGGATCGGCTCCGGCACCGCCGGCGTGTCCGTGTCCTCCGTCGGTGCGAGAGCCGGTGCGGCGACCCAGGTGCACTCGTTCGCCCGGTGACCGAAGAACAGCGTGCCTGCCGGCTCGGACAGCGGACGGATGGTGGCGTTGGCCTGGTTGTTGCTGCGCAGGGACCAGGACCAGCGGTGCGCCTCGGCGGTGAACGTCGGCGCCGGCGCGGTGGCGGTCCGGTTCTCGCGGGTGCCGTGCCGGGCGACCCATCCGGCTCCTTCGCGGCGGGACTGCAGGACCACAGCCTCCGGTCGCGGCATCCAGGTGCCGCGCTCCCGGGCGTCGGACAGCGTCTTGCGGGAGCCTGAAGGGAACGGTTCGGGCCCGCCGCCGGGTCCGCCGCCGGCGCAGACGGTGGGCACGGGCCGGTCGGTGGCGCCCCAGCCGAGGGCCTCGGCCATCGACACCCATCGGCCACGGCCTGGCCCGAACAGGCTCTCCGGCTCGGCGGTCTGGGCGTGCGTGGGTGGTGGGGGCTGGGCGGTGCGGACGCGGGAGGCGAGCAGGATTGCCCGCCGCCTGGTCTGCGGTACGCCGAAGTTGGCGGCGTTGAGGATCCCGTACCAGACCGAGAACCCCCATCCGCGCAGCACGGAGGCGTACTGCTTCCACAGCGGCAGGACGTCCGGCACTTCTTCCATGGCGACCCACTTGGGCTCGCCGACGGCGTTGAGGGCGTGGAGGTAGCGCATGGGCTCGGCGGCCAGCAGCGAGCGTTCGTCCCGGCACGCGGTCAGCAGCTTCTCGCGGGTGTCGCGTCCGGCGGCGAGGTCCGCCACTGCCTGGTGCACGAGCGGCTGGTCCACCAGGCCGAGGCGCTTGCCGGCCATGGACCATGCCTGGCAGGGCGGGCTCGCGATGAGCCCGGTGGTCTTGCCGAGGAAGGGCCGGACGGGATATAGCGCCACGTCGGTGCGTATGGTCAGCTGCCCTGCCGCTGCACGGGTCTTGCAGGCCCATTCGTCCCATTCGAGGCCCACGTCCTGTGCGCCGAGGACGTTAAGTGAGTGGCTCCATCCGCCCGGTCCTGCAAACAGGTCCAGGATGGTCAAGAGGCCAGTCCGAAGTTGTCCTGTGCCGGCTCGACTTCACCGCGGCATGCCCACGGGGAGCAGCCGTCGGCGACTCCTTGCTCCAGCTCCTCCAGGCCAAGTCCGCTGTCGGTGAGTTCTTCCTGCATCGCTGCCCATTCGGCGGCGGTGACGTGATCGATGGGGGCCTCGCTAAGCGGCACGCGGGAGCGGTGGAGAAACGCCTCGCCAAGCAGACGGTTGCCGGTGGCGTTGGCGCGGGCATTTCCCTTGCGGATGGCCGCGTCGAACTCCACCACGTCCTCCCATTCCCCCGGGGAGTTGTCGCGGATGTGGCGCCACTGGGCATTTCCGTGGAAAGGACAACCCAAGCAGCTCGATTTCGGAGTGTCGGCCAGGCTGAGCGACGCCAGGTAGCGGACGCAGTCGGACCGTGACCAGCCCATGTCTATGAGCGGGTGCCGGTTGCGCATGTACTTGACGTCGGCGTCCTTGGCCCGGTGAAATTCGTCGGTGGAGATGCCGACCCACTGCTCGACGAAGGCGCCCTTGGGAATGCGTGTGGGATAGGGGTAGCCGAGTAGTTCGCGGACCTTTTTCTTGATCGGCTTAATTTTATATTCCCCGGTACATTGCCGCCTGGTCATACCCGGATTCCCGTCCTTGCTCAGGACGTAGAGCGGCATCGACGCAAACCTGTGGTCGGGGTCCAGGGCATCGTTGCGTATGTTTCCGGACGATACGCGGAGAACGGGTATGCCTGCGGGTCTGGCTATTTCTCGCTCCAGCCGGTCGAGATGGGAATAAACGGCTCTCGGTTCCCAGCCCGTGTCGGCGAAAATTGCGTAGTCGACCTTCGGCAGTATGCCGTGTGCGGAGAGGGCGAGCATGGCGCTGGACTGGATACCGGCACCTAGTGAAATTGCCCGGAAGGCAGGGAGTTCGGAAATGATCGGTCCTGGGGGTGAGGAGGGTGGTGGGGGCTCGGTTCGGCGGCGAGGCGCGCGATGCGGTCGCTGATGAGCGCGGGGTGGCGGATGGGCAGGGCGTGCGTGGTGCGGGGGAGGATCTCCAGGCGGGCGGCAGGGAGTTGGGCGGCCAGTTGCTTGGTGTGGGCGGCGGGGATGTGCCGGTCGTCCGCGCCGGCCATCAGCAGCAGCCGCTCGCCGAACTGGTTGAGCACGGTGGCGTCGCGCGGCTGGTAGCGGCGCAGGCGCTGCCACAGGTCGGCGAGATCGCGGGTGTGGGTGTGGCGGATGCCGTGGCGGCACCGCGGTGGCCGGTCGGCCGGTTGGTAGGGGTGGGGCGCGAGGCTGTAGGGGTGTGTGGTGGGCAGCCGGCGCCGCAGAAAGTCCACCGTGCGGGGCGCCCGGGTGCAGGCCAGGGCGGCGAGGCTGCGTCCGGCGGCCAGGAGCCAGGCGCGCGGGTCGCGTCCGGGCAGCACGGTCGCACCACGTGCGGTGGCTGACAGCAGCACCATGCCCCGGATGCGGGCCTGGTGTTGGGGGTGCAGGGCAGCGAGTTCCTGCAGGACGAGGGCGCCCAGGGAATGGCCCGCGAGCACGAGCGGCCCGGCGGGGACGAGGTGGGTCAGGATCTGGTGCAGGTCGTCGGCGAGCTGCCGGATCGTCAGCGGTGCCTGGCCGCGCGGGGTGTGACCGTGCGCGCGCTGGTCGTAGCGCACGACGGTCAGGCCCAGACCGGTCAGGTGCCGGGCGTGGACGCGCCACAGGTCCGCGGTGACCGACGCGCCGTGCACCAGCACGACCGTCGCGCCGCCGGGACGCGGGCGCGCGGGGGTGTCGCGGTAGACGGACAGGCGCGTGCCGTCCGCGGCGGAGACCGACAACACCTCGGTGGCAGAAGGCGGATTGCGCACAGGTAGGACTTCCAAGGGGGGGATCAGTAGGGGGCAGCCGTTTGCCGTCCGCGCCCGGGTTGGTGGGACTGGCCGTTCGGCACCTCACTGCGCTTGCCGCCGTCCTGGGGGCGGGCGGATATCGGGGAGGCGACCCCCGGCGGCCGGGCGGGAAAGTCAGCGGCGCGATCGTGTGGGGTTGGCAAGGCGCAGGTGCGCTGGCGTTCGGGCCTCAGGTACAGCGCTGACCGATGACCGGGCGGCGGCGCGGGCAGCTTGAGTTCGGGGGCCGGCCGCCGCAGAGCGAATGGTCAAAAGGGCAGGCGGCGCTTGCGCATGGTGCAGTGCTCTGGGGGGAAGCGGGTGGTGGTCAGCGGCTGCGCCGCTGGACCTGTGTGGTGGGCGGCGGTGCGGGGGCGGCACCGGGGCGGGATGGTGCCGGTGGGATGTCCTGCGGGGTCGCGATGCCGAGGCCGATGTGCACGCTGATGCCGTCGGCGTAGAGGTGGGCCTCGGCGCGGACAACGGCACTGAGCGCGTCGCGTTCACCGAGTCCGGGTGGCAGTGCGTGCTGTTGCTTCTCCCCCGCTGATATGAAGCCGTGCTGGGCGAGAATGGCGTCGGCGTGGCCCGTGGCCGCGGTCGCGGTGACCGCGTGGTCGGTGAAGCGGATGGTCACGTCGGGCTCGCGTGACGGGGTTGCGTCGTCCTGGCGCGTGGTCCAGGCGAGGTCGACGAGGTCGTGGGTGTGGGCCAGGAGCCCGTACATCGCGATTCCGGCGCGCTCGTGCGCGTCCTGCGCGGTGCTCGGTGGCAGCAGGTAGAGGGTGCGGCCGAGGTGTTCGCGGGTGAGGAATCCGGCATCGGTCAGCAGCCGGTCGGTGTCGCGGATGCGGCGGTTGAGGACGACGAAGGTGTGCCCGTCGTCGGTGGACCCGATGAACACATCGGGGATGTCCAGAAGAGACAAGGTGGTCCAGGGGTTTTCGGTGGGCGGTATGCCGGGCGGTGGGGTGATGACCCGATACGGCTTCCGATGCCCTTAGCTCCGTACGTCGCGGGCTAGCGGGGACGGATTGGCCTTGAGGGCGTCGTACTGGGCGCTGGTCAGCGGAGGGCCGGCAGATCGCTGCGCGGTAGCCGCTCCCTCCCGTGTGGCGGCGAGGTGGCGGGTGATGCCGGTGGCGACGTAGTGGCACCCGGTCGCACTCAGGTCGAGCTGGTGGGCGGCGTCAGCGAGGTGGCCGGTCATCTTCGGGATGGCCTCGGCGTGGCGAGCGGTGCGCACCGACGCGTCGTCCGCCGGATAGCCGGGGAACGGTGCACCTTCGTAGGGGTTGGCGTGCAGCGCGCTGGCGAGGTCGTTGCCGGCCAGGGAGGAGGCGACCACGACCGAGGACAGGCACTCCAGGCTGGCGCGGCTGCCGGCGACGCTGGTGTACGTGCTGGAGTCGAGCGCGCCCAGGCGGACGAGGACGGTGGCCGTCAGGTCCTGGGTCATGAGCAGAAGCGGGCTGATCTGGCGCAGCGCGTCGGTGCCGGGGGTGTAGGAGACGCCCCGAACGCGAGCGTGCAGGGCCTCGAAGTCGCATGCCAGAGTGCGGAGTTGTTGTGCGTGTTCTGCCAGGTCGAGCAGGGGCATGGGGTGGTGTGGCTCCCGAGGGTCGGTCAGCGGCTTCGGGTGGCCGTCGTCGCGGCGGTGGGGGCGGGCGCGGGTGTCGTGCCGGGTGGCCTGGCGGTGATTGGGCGGCTGATGGCGGCGGCCAGGTCGGTGATGCCGGCGGCGGTGAGACGGACTCGGTCTTGAAGCGGTCCGCCCGTGTAGGCGGAGGACGCGGAGTTCGGGACGCGCTCGGCCAGGCCGTTCGCCTCCAACGACCGCAGTGTGCCGATGAGTACGCGCTCGTCGCGGTAGTGGACGTATTGCCGTCCGAGGGAGCGGGTGGCCACGACGTGCCCGCAGGCGATCTCCCACAGGGCGGTGCGCTGTGTGGCGGTCAGCTGGTGGTCTGGAGCATCGGTGGTGCTCCAGCGTCTTCGTCGGATTTCGTGGGCGATGCTGTCGGCGCAGCTCATGGCGGCTTCGGGGGCCAGGGCGGTCAGGGTGCGCGCCATGGGAAGACGGTGGTCCGTGGAGGCGCTGCTCAGGAAGGCGAGCTGCTGGAGACGGACCACCGCGTTCGACAGCTCGTGACTTTCGTAGAGGCGTTCGTCGGTGACTGCTTTGATGGCGGTGCGGGTTGCGGAGGCGAGTCGCTGGGCAGAGGCGACGTGGGCGTCGGGTTCGGATGGCGATCCGGCTCGCAGGAGGCGGTCGAGCGTGTCGTTGTGTTGCACGTACTGGTCTGCGAGCAGCATGAGCCGTTCAACCGGCGTCGGTGGCGGGGCCACTTCGAAGAGGAGGCCATCGGTGGGCGGTGTCGTCATGCGCGGCGCCGGATAGCCGGGGCGGGCAACGGGGCTGGGGTGGGTGCGCTCGCAGCAGCGGGGGTCCGCGGTACCTCCAGCGCGGTGCGGGCTGCTGCCAGGGCCCGCCTGGCGTCGTCGAGGTGGATCCGCAGGCGGCTGTGGTGGTCGAGCGAGTCGAGCTGTTGCTGGAGCGTGTTCTGCGCCGTGGTGGTGAGGGTGATGAGCGGGGCGAGGGCCTGGGTGTAGTGGGCGATGGCTCGCCCGACGTGGCCGGCGCTCGCGCCGAGGATCTCGGCGGGCGGGAGATCGGCGATGTTCGGGGCCAGCTGGTATTCGACGTCGGCGGCCATGCCAGCGGCGAGGTGGCACAGCAGGCCGATGTGCCGCGCGGCGTTGAACAGGCCGGTGCCGTCCACGGTGATGTGGTGGTCGCGGATGTCCGCGGTCACGGCGTCTACGGCCTGGCGCGGGGACATCTCGTCGAGGTCGGCGGGTTCGTAAGTGTGCAGGGCATCTCCAGACATGTGTGTCAGGGGGCTTGCCACAGGAAGCGGGCGATGTGGTCGGTGCCGTGGCCGGCCCGAGGCCGGGAGGGGGTGTGCCATCCGGCCCGGGGCGGGCGGCCGGCGATCAGGCCCCATCCCGCGCCGCGCAGGGACGCGCCGCTCACGCCCGCCTGGGCAAAGGTGATCAGGCGCTGGTAACCGAGGGCTTTTGCCGCGCGCCACGATGCTCCGTACAGCACCGAGTTGGCGTGGCGTGCGCCGTCGCTGGCGGTCCGGGTGACTTCGAGGGTGGTGCCGTCATCAAGGTGGCGGGCAACCGGCCGGCCGACGATAGCCACGGCGCGCAGCGTGCCGGTCTCCTCGCGGCTCCGACGGCGAAGATCTGACCTGCGGGCGGCGGGTGATGGCGGTGGCCAGGCGCGCACGAAGTCCATCGCCTCACGTGAGCGCACCGGCACCAGGTGCAGCCGGGCGGCGTTCACACGGCCTTCCCGAAGTCGGACTGCGTTGGCGCGTGCTTCGCCACGGCGCGAGCGGTGATCGCCTTGGACGCGCGGGACGACGCCGCGGACAGCTCCTCCGCTCCGGGCTCCAGGTACCACGGGCGCAGGTCCAGCATGGCGGCCCTCATGCCGGTGGCGAAGCAGAGCGCGGTGCCCTTGGGGAGGGCACGGATGGCGTCGGCAGGCAGGATTCGTTCCTGCCGCATGCTGACCGAGGTCGACTTGCCGGACTCTGAGCGTGAGGTGGAGGTCGTCTCGACGTCGTGGTCGCCGATCAAACGGCTGAGCTTGTCCGCGAAGTCCGGGTCGTCGATCCCGGAGCCGATGACCTTGACGGTCGAGGCGGACCACATGGCGTCCATTCCGGCGTCCGACCACACTTTCTGGCCCTGGCGGTAGGACTGCAGGATCGTGATCGGGATGATGCCGCGCGACCCGAGGTGCGAGTACAGGTCCGGCAAGTCGCTGATCTTGCAGACGTTGGCGGCCTCGTCGAGGATCGCGAGCATGGGCGGGTCGAGGCGCCCGCCGGCGCGTTCGGCCTGCGCGGTCGCGGCCCGCATCACGGAGTCCGCGCACGCGGCGATCAGCGCCGAGGCGCCGCCGCCGCCGTCCTTGCTTAGCAGGAAGAGCGTGTCGGTGGAGGTCACGAACGCAGACGGCTTGAACTCAGCGGTGTCCTTCTGCGGGGTGACCCACGAGGCGATCTCGCTGTTCAGCAGCGCGGCGGCGTACTGGCGGGCGGTCTCGTAGATGCCGTCCCTCGTTTCCGGCGGTCCCTCCACCGTGCCCTTGAGCTGGGCGGCGACGGCGGCGAAGCCGTGGTCCCGGAGGATGTCGAGCGGGGTGCGGTCGGCAGGGAAGGCCAGCCACTGCATGACGTCGGTGATCGGCCGCTCGTCGAGGGCCGCGGCCAGGAACAACTGCGCGAGGATGTTGGACCCGGCCTTGGACCAGAAGTCACCCTGCTGGCTCGCGTCCACCGAGGCGGCGAGGAAGTGGCCGGCCAACCGCCCGGCTCCGTCCAGGGTTTTGGCGTCCGCCAAAGGGTTCCACCACATCTCGCGTGCGGCGTGCGCGATCTGCTGCGGGTCCATCGACCACACCTGCCCGACGCGGGCACGGGCGTCGTAGGTGGCGGTGAAGGCGTCGCCGGCGGCTTTGTTCGAGGTCAGCAGGACCGGGCCGGGCGCGGCGAGAACGGAGGGGATCGCGAGGCTGGTGGTCTTGCCCGAGCGGGGCGCCATGATGGCGACGGCCACGTCCTCGTAGCCCATTCGCACCTCGTGCTTGGTGCCCTGCAGGTTGCCGAGCAGGATGCCGGTGTCGCGGGCCTCGATGTGCTTAGCGTTCTTCAGGCTCGGGCGCAGGGAGCGGGCCTTGTCGGTGATCGCCTTGGCCATCAGCGGTTCGATGTCGCGGGCCTTGGCCAAGCCGGCGATCTTTTTCTTCCGGCCGCCGCTGCGGTTCTTGTGCCGGGCCCACAGGACGCCCACCCCCACACCGAGGGCCAGGAGCAGGACGACAGGGACGACGCGGGCACCGATCAGCAGGGACGTCTCTCCCGCTTTGGGCCACAGCTGATCGGGGTGGAGCAGGGCGCTGGTCGGCTGGTAGGGGGCCCAGTCGGCGCCGGTGAGGTAGGCGGTGACGTTGCCGGACAGCCAGGCGAGGTGGGCGAGGGGGACGACGACGGCGAGGACGCCGATCAGGAGGCGCAGGACGAGGTCGTACCCGTCCGTGTTGCTGTTGGAGGAGGAAGGGGGCAAGGGCTACGTGCTTCCGGGCGGGGGCGGGGCGGAGGGATCAGCGGCTGGGGTGGTTCTTGGCCGGCGGCTGTCGCGAGCGGATCGGATTCGTCGGCGAGGTGGCGTGCCGGGCAGCGAGGGAGCGGACGCGTTCTTCCAGCACCCCGGCCACGTACACGGCGAGCACTTCCGTGGTCCTACAGGTGGCGACGTTCGGGTCGCGGGTCGGGAGACTGCGCCCGCTGTCGATGCGCGGTACGGGCTTCGGATCGGCGAGCGCAGCGGTGAACGCGGCGACCAGGTACGCAGGAGTGTGCGCGCCGAAGCGGGCCTGCCACACCGGCCGGTCCGGGCCGAGTTCCTCCGCGCTGCCCAGCCGCTCGACGTACGCGGTGCCGTCGGGCGACACGAGGCCGTTGTCCGCGGAGGCGGGCGACCAGCCGATCCGTTGGTGTGCTCGCGGTTGCGGCCGGATCGGTGAGGGCGTCGGTAACGGCGGCGATCAGTTCGACCGGGGTGAGGGCGCCGAAGCTCGCGTACCACGCGGGCCGGTCCGGCTCCGCCGCGTGGTGAAGGGTCCACCATTGGCCGTCGGGTTCGGGCTCCAGGCGCAGGAGGGCTTTCTGGTCGGGGCTGGAGAGCAGGACGCGCGCCATGAGGGGGTCGTTGCCGTGACTCCAGCCGCAGGCGCGGTGGAGGGGGATGGTGATCCAGGCGGGGTCACCGCCACCGGCCAGGCGGCGCGGGGTGATGAAGCCGACCTCGACGGTCTCGGGAGCCGGGGGCATGGTCACTTCCGTGCCGGGGTTCGCCGGTCGGCCGTGGGAGCCGGCGATGGTGCAGGTGCCAGCGGTGAGGGGGCTTTGCGGGCAGCGGCGTTGATCTCGCGGAGTGTCTTGCCATGGGTGGCCCAGTCGTCGAGGTAGCTCCACGATTCGGCGTGGTACTCGGCGAGGGCGTTGTCGAAGGCCGTGGTGCCGGGCTTGGCGGTGGCGGGAAGGGCGTCTCGGGTTTCCAGCCACTGCTCGTGCAGTTGCTCGAGCCGGTCGAGGGCGGCGTGCAGGACGCCCAATTGGTAGACCCAGCGGCTCTGCACGGTGCCTTCCGGCAGGCGGCCTAGTTGCGTCTCCGCTGTGGCCAGCAGGTGACGGGCGCCGTAGCGGAGCGATTCGAACGCCTCGGCGGTGTCGGCGTCGCGCTGGCTCGCGCGCAGGCCGTAGGCATGGTCGTCGTAGGGCCATCCATCGAGGTCGGTGTGCTCGTCGGAGTAGGCGTCCCAGGCGTCGAGGATCTTCTTGCTGTCGCTCACGTAGCGGTCGAGGTGACGGAGGGAGTCGCGGTGTGCGCGGTGATCGGCGGAAATGGGGGAGGAGTCCTGTCGGTTCAGCGGCGAGCGGCCGGCTGGGCTGGGCCGACTTTCGCCGGGGGCGTCGCGGGTTTCGTCAGCTGTCGGCGGGCGGAGCGTGCCCGGGCGCGGAGCGACTCGATACGCGCGCTGTGCGCGTCGACCACCTGCTGCGGGCGCAGTGGGCTGGGCTCCTGCACGGCGCTGTAGTGGCCGGTGCGGTCGTACATGCCGCGCTGGAGCGGGCTGGCGTCGAGCAGCGCGGTGAGGAACGATCCGACGAGGTGGGCGGGGGTGCGCTCGTCGAAGTAGGCGTGCCAGATGCACGGGCCGCGGAAGTCTCCGTGGCCGGGCTCGCGGGTCTCGACGTGCCAGGACGGCCGGGAGCTGAATTCGCTCAACGGGCGCAGTTCGATGTGACACATGGAGTCCGGCGAGTATGCCGTGCCGCCTGAGTCGCGGTGCCACCCCGCCGAGGTCACCGGCTGCCACGGGTCTGGCTGTTGTGGCGGCGGGGCGATGAGGGCGTCGGTGAACCCGGCGAGGACCTCGGCGGGCACGAGTTCGCCGAACTCGGCGTACCAGCCGGGCTCGGTGTCGGTGGGCTCGGCACGCAGCCGCCACCATGCGGAGGTGGTGGACTGCGGGTCGAACTGGAGGCGGTGGCGAAGGTCGGGGCTGCGCAGCACGATCTCGGCACTCAACGGGTCGGAGACGGCGCTCCACCCGGCGACGGCCAGGCCGTGGGTGACGTGGCGGGCATCCCCAGGGCCGGCGAGGTGCCGGGGGCTGGTGTCGAAGGGGATCTGCCAGGCGTGCTTGTCGGCGAACGCGGCGAGCTGCCGTTCGCTCAGCGGCACCGGCCGTACCCCCGCCCGTTCGCGGCGGTGCTGCCGTACAGGTCGCGGAGGTCGTCCAGGACGTAGTGGAGGGCGTGTTGGTCGGATTGCTCCCATGCGGCCGTGCGCAACTCGGTGATCAGAAGGTCGACCTGTGCGGTGCGCGGCGTGTCCGGGTGTTCCTGCAGGGTCCGGGCGAGGGCGCGCAGGATGTCGGCGAGCTGGACGGGCAGGCCCGTGTACTCATCGAGGAGGGGCTCGACGAGGGCGAGGGCCTGGACGGGGTCAGGGTTCTCGCGCAGGTAGTCGGTGAGGTCAGACAGGGTCTCGGTCGCGGCGTGGATGGTGTCCGGGGTGAGTGCGGGCATCGGGCTCCTTGGGACGGGTGCGTCGGGTCAGCGGCGGGTCCGGGCGCCGCCGGCCGGGGTATGAGTACGGGCGGTGGTGCGTGGCCGTGTGCTTCGAGCGCTGCCCTGGGCCCAGGTGGCGGCGCGGGCGGCCGTGATCCGGGCCTGTTGCCACGCACTGAGCTGGGCGGGCTTGACGGAGACCGACCAGGTGCGGATCTGTGCGCTGTGCGGGACGCGCCCGCGCGGGCGCATCACGGGATCGGGATTGGCGAGTTCGGCCGAGAGGGCTTGTACCAGGTGCATCGGGGTGTTGGGCGTGAAGTTGGCCGTCCAGCCGTTGCCCTGCTGGTCCTTCGCTCCGGTCCACCACATCGCCGTGCCGTCGGGGCTGTGGTGGTACTGCATCCACGCGGTGCCGTCGGGGCTGGTCGCCGTGTAGTGCTCGCCCTCGGAACGCGTGTGCCAGTTCTGCTCCTGCAGGGGCGCCCAGACGTTGGGGGCGTGGGCGGAGCGGGGTCGGGTGAGGGCGTCGGTCATACCGGCGACGATCTCCACCGGCGTCTGTCGGCCCAGGTTCGCCGTCCATTCGCCGTTCAGGCCGTCCGCTTGGCCGTGGATGGTCCACCCGCCGGGCAGGATGTAGGGGTCGTAGGCGACACGGACGGTGCGGTCGGGGCTCTCCATGAGTAGCGGGCCGTTCGTCTTGGACTTGTCCCGCCAGCCCGAGGCGCGCAGGAACTCCGAGACGTGCCGGACGTCGCCGCCGCCGGCGAGGGCACGGGGCTGGACGAGGTAGTGCTGCTCGGCCTGCTCGCCTGGACCCCAGCCCTGCCATTGCTTCTTCTTCACCGGCGCCGCCGGACGACGAGCGGTGCGGGGGCCGGGGGCTTCGCCGCGGTGGTGGCGGGCTGGGTGCCGACGTGCCGCAGGGTGTCCTTGTGTTCGTCCAGGTCGAGGGTGATGTCGTGCAGTTCGTTCGAAGCACGGCCCAGGGCGAGCCACACCTCTGCGGGGAGTGCGCCTCGTTCGGCCTGGTCCTTGGCGAACACGCTGCCGGTGGCGACGAGGTGGGTGATGCCGCCGAGGACTCCGGTGTCGGGGTCGAGGACGCGGGCGATGACCTGCGCGGCCTGGGGAGGGGGAAGCTGAGCGAGGTGGTCGGCGAGCTGGCCGAGTTGGCGGGTGATCTCGTCGGCCAGTCTCACCGGGTAGGGGGCGGGGTGGGACATGCTCCTCCGGGGCGGGGTGCGGTCAGTGGTGGTGGCGGTGGCCGACGCGCTGGGTCTCGGCGAGGACGGCCTCCGGGCGGGCGCCGGCCAGCAGGGTGGTGCGGTCGGGGCCGGTCGGGATGCAGGCGCGCAGGTAGCGGCGGAACAGGGCTGTCGCGAGTCGGGGTTGGAGCCGGTTGCTGATGGGTGGGGGTGTGCGGGCTGCTACGGGTTTCTCCGGGATCGAGCGGTGCGATGGGTGGCCCCGGCGGGGTGCCGGGGCCACCCAGGGGTCTTACGGGCCGCGCCGGGCCTGTGCGGGGCGCGAGGGGGAGCCAGCCGGTGCCGGGTGCTGTGCGGCAGGGCGGGCCGCGCGGGTACGTATGTCGTGCACGGCCTGCCGGTAGGTGGCTTCCTCGAAGACGTCGGGCGCGCAGTTGACCTCGTACCCGGCCAGGAGCAGGGCGGGGATGGCGCGGGTCGCCAGGCGTTTCTGCTCGTCGGCACCAAGGTGTTCGGGCACCGTGTGCCAGATGTACAGCGGCGCGCCCGCGGGGTATTCGTGGCGTTCGAGGCCGAGCTGTTCCAGCAGGTCATGGAGCTGGGCCGGGGCGCCGGTGGGTGTCGGCGTGGAGGGTGGTCGTCAGGGCCTTGATGTAGATCTCGACGTCCGTGCCGTACTCGTCGGCCAGGTTGGCCATGTGTTTCCCTCTGGGATCAACGGTGGCGGAAGGCCGAGGGATGGGCAGAGCTCGGCGGCGGTGTGAGGGCCGCCGGCTGCGAAGCCCGGGCGGCGTGGTTGCGGGCGTGGAGGATCACGCACGCGGCCTGGCTCATGGAGTTCGCGGTGTCCCTGAGCCGTGCGAGGGGTTCGGGTTCCTCGCCGGAGGCCGCCCCCTGGAGGGCACTGGCAGCGATCCAGGCCCGGACGACCACTTCCCTGGTAAGGGGAAGCAGCCCATTGACCGGGGCGGCGATCTCGGTCAGCACCTCGGCCACCGCACTGCTGGTCTTGGCGGCAGAGGCCCGCTCGGCGAGCTGGGTGAGGAAGCGCAGGGCCGCGTTGTGTTCGCTGTCCGGTGTGACCAGCGCATTCAGGGCGGGGTCGAGGTGGACGCTGTGACCGGCGGCAAGCAGGGCGTGCGAGGCAGCGGTCGCCTTCAAGCGCTGGTGCTCGACGGGCAGGCCGTGGGGAAGCCGGTGGTAGTCCCCGCTCGGTCCGGGAGCGGAGAGGAAGCCGCCCGTTCGCTGGAGAATATAAGCCGCCTTCTCGGTGCCGCCGATGGCGACGACCAGGCCGGTGCGAGGGTCCTTGGTGATGGTGATGTACTCCAGCACCCAGAACTCGGGCTCCGTCCGCTTCATCGAACCCTGCTGGCCGGCGCACGACTGCCGGCCGGGGAAGGCGGCATGGAGGCTGGGGCGGAGGTGGGCGCGGTCCGGCCTGCGGGGTGTTGGAGGACGGTGCCGATGCCGAGTGCGTCGAGTTGCGGGCCGAGCTCGCGCAGGGCGCGCGCCTGCGCTCTGGTGTCGTCGCCGCTGAGGCGGTAGATGCCGCTCTGCGGGTCCTGGACGAAGCCGTGGGCGACGAGGATCGCGCCGGCACGGTCGTCGACGGGGGCGGTGGCGACGCTGCCGTCCGGCTGCCAGGTCAGGACGACCCGGTCCGGCTGGGAGGGCTGGATGCCACCCAGGGCGTTGTGCCGGACCTGGGCGAGGGCGCTGTCGTAGCGGGCGAGCAGGTCGCCGGCTATCTGCTCCGCGCTCAGGAACGGGTCGTCCGCCAGGGCGATGCCGTTGGGCTCGGGGACGCCGCGGTACGCCTCGTCGGGCAGAGCGCGGGGGGCAACGGCGGCGATGAGGAATCCGTCGCGTTCGTCGTGCCGGTCCACAAGGACGAGCTGGGCACCGTCGGGGCGGCTCAGGACGGCTGCCTGCCGAAGCGGGTGCTCGGCGAGGGACGCGGCGACCAGGTCCAAGTCCCAGATGCGGTCGGCCAGTTCGGCAAGGTTGTCCTTGGCGTCCGGCGGGAGGTGAGTGCTGGTCCAGGTGTCAGGGAGTTCGCCGGCGAGGACGTCGGCGTACGAGGCGAGGCGCTCGGAGGTGTCGTAGTCGTGCATGGTGTCCTTGGGTGAAGTGAGGTCAGCGGCGCAGTCCGGCGGCCACGGGTGGCGGCGGGACCGGGAGCGTGCGCGGCGGGGGCGGGCAGGGCACACCGTGGAGCGTTCACGTTCGGGGGCGGGGACCTCCCCGGTGCAGGTGCTGCGGCCCGGGTGCGGGGCGTGCCGGTCGGCGAGGGCGTTGCGGGTGTGGGCGACGTCGGTGCGGATGACGTGCAGGTGCTCGTCGACGAGGTAGCGCAACCGCCGTGCGATGTAGGGGTCGGCCGCCTGGCCGAGCCCGCCGTGGAAGTCGGCGGTGCCGATGAGCACTTCCTCCAGCGCGGCGAGGATGCCGTCGTGGGCTGCGGTCAGCTCGGTCAGGGCGTCGGCCGCCTCTTCCGTGGTGGTGGCTTCGCGTATGCGCTCGGCGACGGGGGCTACGGAGGAGCCCAGCGGGAGGTAACTGGCCGGCCGGTAGTCAGTGTCGAAGTCCTCGTCGCAGTCGACGTGGTACCCGGCAGCCCGGAGGCGGGCGACGGCGTCGATGGCGAGATCGGACTCGCCGTCCTCGGTGAGGCCGGTGGGGGCGCGGTGGTAGGTCTCGTGGACCCGGACAACGGCGATGAAACCCGCGCGCTGCAGGACGCTGTGCGCCTCGGGGTCGCCGCCGCGGGCGAGGAGTTCGTCGGAGTGCGGGTCACGGCGGATGTCCAGGAAGCGGTCGGTACGGGGCAAGGAGACGTTTCTCCTACGGCGGTCGGTGGGCGGTGTACCGGGCGGCGGGCGGTGCGGCAGCGACCCGGGGCTCGACCAGATGCGCGGCGGTGCTGTCCAGGTCCTGCTGGATGGCATGGAGGCGGCGGGCGATCAGCTCCAGGCGGTGCGCCGTGTCGGTGCCGGCGGCGCCGCGCTGGCGTGCGACTCGGTGCGCGGTGTGCTCGATGAGTCCGCGGACCGTGGCCAGCGGACCGACTTGCTCGTCGGCGAGCTGCGTGAGGACGCTCGCGAGCTGGGCCGATGCCGTGGGCGCCGGCCAAAGGGCAGGCCGCGCCGTGGGGCCGGAGCGCACGGGAATCAGGCGGAGGTCCTGCGCGATGCGGCGCGCCTCGTCCGCAAGGCGCCGCGCGATGTCGGCGGGCGGTGTGTGCCACGCGCCGTCGAGGCTGATCAGATTGGCGATCAAATCGAGGCGTCCGGGCTGCGCCTGAACGGCAATCCACCGGCAGCCGCGCTCCTTGCCGGGAATCTCGATGCCGGCGGCCCGCGCGAGCCGGTGAGCGATTTCAGCCCACTCGGGGCCGGTCAGCTCCCGGTCGTCCGGGTGAAGCCGGATATCAAGGTGGAGGATCGCCCGCCGGTCGTCGTCCGGGCTGGCAGCGAACGGATACTCCAGATACGGGTCTTCGAGGTGCTCGGCCCACTGGACGGACGTCCAGATCCTCTGCTCGTCGTCCAGGGTGAAGTAATCCCGGCCGGGCCAGTGGGCGACGATCGTGTATTCCGTCAGGCCCTCGTGAGGCGAGACCGGCCGCCCCAGCGCCTCGGCGAGCGGGTCGTGCGGCGTGTGGGTCCGCTCGTGCAGGCGGGGAATCACCGGCCGCCCCGAACGTCGGCGATGTGCACCAACTGGTTGAGGGCGGTGGTGGTGTACCAGCCGCAGTCGATCAGCTCGTTGCGGTCGGCGTACCGCGGCAGGAGAGCGTCTTCCATGGCCCGCAGGTAGATCAGGCAGTCCGGGCAGCGGCGCGAGAGGTGTACGAGGTAGCGGGGGTGGCCGGTGACGTAGGACTGGGCGCCGCCGGTCGCATCACGCAGCCGCCACCCGTCCTCGTCGGTCGGGGTGTGCCAGGACGGGGCAACGATGCGCATCGCATCGCCCCACAGTTCCCCGCCGGCCACCCCCTTCAGGACAACGACAGTGTCACCGGCCTGGAAGTGCTGGTGCGTGATGTCCCGGGTGGGGGTGAGCGGGTCGGGCGTAGGCGCGAAGGCCGACGTGGGCGGGGGCTGGGACATGGGTTCCTTCCACGCAATCGGTGGCGGGGTGGGAGGAACAATGGTCCGGAGGAACGCCGGTTTGGCTAACCGGCGTTTCCCGGCTATGTTCCCCCGCCGTCAGCGGAACGGGTTCTCCGTACCGCGGTCGTTCTCGCCTGCAGCGTCGAGGAGTTCGAGCAGGTCAGTGCCCTCTGCGTCGCGCTGGTCGATCCACCATCCGGCGGCGGTGATGGCGCGGGCCTTCTCCTCCAGCTCCGCCCAGTCCGCCTCGTCCCAACTCCCCTCCACGACGAGCGCGGTGTGCGCGGCCGTCATCAGCTGGTGGCGGGAGCGCTCGCCCCAGTCCAGGGCCTTGGCCGGGCCTTCCAACTGCGGCATGTCGAACTGCTTCGCCCACGCGACGGCAGCCTCCTGCTCAGCGGCCCGCTTGGCCGCGAGCCACTCCTCCTTGGACTCGGGGTCGGCGTCGCGGGCGGCCTTCCAGCAGTCGGTGCAGTCCTTCGCCGCGAGCCAGCGGGCGAACCCTGCCCGCTTGTCGGCAGGACGGCCGGACAGGTCATGAACCACCTGGTGGGAGCACGCGTGCTCCACTGTCCAATGGGTACGGACCCCCGGGGAATTCCGTTTGGTGGGCGTTACGTTCGAGGTCGGGCTGCTGGTCTGGGGCTTCAAATCGAGTGCCTTTCGTTGGCGGTTGGGGTGGTGGCCTGCGTCGTTGTGGAGGGTCGTGCATCAGATGCACGATTCATGCGGCGGACGGAGGTGGTCTGGAGGCTTGGCGGTGGTCTCGGGGACGCTTCCGCCTTCTGCGTCGTCTCAGCGTGTCCTGCGGATGGCGTCTGTGGCCGCCGTGGCGATGGCGACGGGAGCGCTGGAGGGCTGGGGCAGGTGCAGCAAGGTGGTCCCCGGCAAATGGTGGGACTTCGCGGTGAGGGTGAGTTGGAGTACGGCGCAGCCGGCGGTCGTGAGTTGCTTGACGCGGGTGACGGCAGAAGCGGTTTCGTCGCTGCCGTACCGGGCGTCGGTGACGATCACGAGGAGGCGGCCGGCGCCGGGGCGGCTGAGTTCGAGGCCGTGGTCGAGTGCGTCGATGGCGTCGCCGAGGTTGTGGTGGCCGCCTTTGGCATCGAACGTCGTCACGCGCTCTGGTGCTCGGTGGGTGGGTCGGGTCAATGCGGTCAGGTGCTGGTCATAGGCGATGGTGGCGGTAAGGGAGTCGGGGTCGGTCAGGGCTGCTGCGCGTGCCACGATCCAGGCAGCGGACGCGATGGGCGCGCAGGCGGCACGCATGGAGCCGGAGACGTCGACGGCGATACCCACACGCAGCGGTGGGGTGGGGGAGTTGCGGCGGCGGGTGTGGGTGAACGGTTCCGCGGTGGGGACCGACCCGGCCGCGCGCTGAGCGTCGCGGGCGAGGGCGGCGCGCATGTTGAGGCGGCCGGGCGGGGTGGGGCTGGTGGTCCGCTCCTCGGTCCGCTCGCGGTAGGCGGCGGCACGCAGGGCGCGGCTCAGGCGCGCGGCGGCGCTCTGCTCGGCGGAGGTGGGCCTGCGGGTGCCGGTGACCGGGTTGCCGTAAGGCGCCGGTGTGCCGTCGGGGGTGACGGTGGTGCCACGGGCGTTGAAGACCGACTTGGCGGTGGCGGCGGCTTTGCGTCGCTGGCCGGCCCGCTGGGCGCGGTCCTGAGCCTGCGCCTTGGACTGCGCGGCCAGGGCGTTGGTCGCTGCGGCCTGTGCCGCGAGGTCGGCGGCGTCGGTGGCTGCCGTGCTGTCCATGACGACCTTCACGGCGCCGGACAGCAGATCGGTGAGGTTCTCCGGCACGGGCAGGGCGGGGGCCGCGGTGTCCAGAGCGTCGCACCATTCTTTCGCGTGCGCGAGCATGGTCGTGGCGTCGTGGTCGGCGCACTGGTGGGCTGCGGTCCAGATGCGGGTGAGTGTGGCCAGCAGGTCTGCGCCCAGCACCTTTTCGCACAGATCGGCGACGGCCCTGCTCTCGCCGGCGTCCAGGATGCCGACGTCACGGCGGCCGAGGACCAGGGCCGCCACGGCGGCGGCGTGCTCGATGCCCTTAAGGGTGGGGTGGGCGATGTCGGGCATGACCAGGGTTCGGGCACTGGTGCGCAGGTACGTGCGGTCCGTGGGCCGCGTGATCAGGTGTGCGCCTTCGACACGGCTCTCCTCCAGCAGGAGCGCGGCCTCGACGACACGGGGGTTCGCTCCGGCTGGCGCCGTCCAGACGGAGTGGGCCGCGTGCGCGGCCTCGTGGACGAACACTCCCCAGGCGGCGGGATACCGCTCCTCGTCGCCCACGATCCGCGGATGGATCTCGTGGGGCTTCAGCGGGGCGAACAGGCCGGCGTCGAACTCGACCTCGCCCAGCGCGGGGAAGAACGCGGCCGGTGCGCCGCTGCGCGTGCCGGGGCGGCAGGTGACGAGGAGGTCCTGGCGGCCGGAGAGGGCGACCAGCCGATCGCCGAGTTCGGCTCCCACGCGCAGCCACAAGTGCGGGGAGGAACGGGGTTGCGCGGGCGGGGCGCCGTCGTCGGCCCATCGCGCGAGGTCGGCGTCGTCCTCCGGCGTGGTGGCGGGGGACTGGACGTGGTGGGCGCTCATCGCGAGCGGCCCCGGTGTGCGGAGCCGGTGCTGCCCGGGGGCTGCCGGGCGGCTGAGGCGGGGAGCTGCTTGCCGAGGGTGAGGGGCGCGATCTTCTTGATGCCGGCAGCCTTGATGACGGCGGCGGCGACGGCGTCGCGATCCTCCAGAGGAGCGATGCCGACGAGGTTCGCGAGCGCGGCTTTGGTGCCGAGGACGGCCTCGGTCTTCTGGTAGCTGAGCAGCTCTCGCAATTGGGGGGCCCAGCCCAGCTCGCCGAGTTCGACTTGGCGGGAGAGGTGTCGGGCGACCCGGACCACCCGGGCATCGATCCTCAAGGCCAGGGCGAGGTCATAGTCCGTGCCGATCTGGATTTGCACGCTGAACCGGCTCGCGAGCGCCTCCGTCAACACCGCCCCGTGGACGCCGGGATTGTGGCCCGCCACCACGTAGAAGCCCGGCTCGGCCTTGATGGTCTCGCCCTTGTGGGCCTTGACCTGGATCTGCCTGCGTCCGTCCATCGCGGGATACAGCGCCGCCAGGACCTTCGGTGAGATCAAGGTGGCATCGTCGATCAGCAGGGCGCGGCCCTCGGTCATCGCGGTGACCAGCGGACCGTACTGGAAGACGTAGGCTCCCGCGTCGTCCTGTGTGTACTCGCCGATCAAGTCGCCGACCGTGGTGTCGCCGTCACCGGCGACGGTGAGCAGGTCCTCGAACGCCGCCTCGACCAGGCTCGTCTTGCCGGTGCCGGGAGGGCCGTAGAGCAGCACCGGCACGTCGGCGTCGCGCAGGCGATTCAACGCCTCGACGTCGGGCAGGTCGGCCAGCTCCCGGGGGTGGTAGAGCTGGCCCCCCGCGCGGCGGATCGGGCCGGTTTGCCTGGGCGTGGCTGCTGCGGGAGTGGTGGTGCGGGCCGTGGCCGGCTGAGCGCGGGGTGCGTGGGTGCCCGGTGGGCTGATCACAGCGGTCTGCGCGGCTGCGGCGGTTTTCGCGTTCGCGCGGAATTCCGGTTGTCCGGTTCCGCCTTGGTCGGCCTCGCCGCGTCGCACCAGGGTGAGGGCGGCGTTGCGGACGGCGCCGTGGGAGTGGCCCAGCTGCCTGGCCATGTCCCCGATGGTGAGCGTGTCCGCCGGCCGGTCGGCCAGCAGTCGGGCCACCTTGGCCCGTAGTTCGCCGCCCTTGGTGCGCGCTGGACCGGTTGGCGTTCCGGGTGTGGTCAAAACGAGGACCCTTCAACAGGTGCGGGTGCGGGCGGGGTTGGCGATGCGCTGGAGAGGCTGGCCGCTCTCGGAGCGGATCACGGACTGTGCCGACATCGGCGACCGGGCCAACCGAGGCGTACCGTCGGCGCTCACCGGCCGACCGAGGGCTCGGTCCAGGTGCAGGGGATGGCGGGCGACGAGCAGCTCGCTGGCCGCCGAGCAGGCCCATGCGTCCGCTCCGTACCGGGTTCCGTCGCCCGGCAGGCGCAGCCTGGCGTCTCTTCGAAGCCGGCCTGGAGCAGGATCCGCCGGGCGGCGGCGTTGTAGCCGGTGGTGGTGATCTCGCCGGTGATGGTGTGCCGGATCGTCATGAACGGCTCTGTTGGTGCTTCGGGCAAGACGGGTCTCCTATCGGTGGTGGCGGGAAAGTGGTGGGGTGTTGGGCGAAGCCGAGGCGGGCCCGGAGCTTCCAGCACATCAACGGTGCGTGGCTGGACCACGAACGATGGGCAATGACTGCCGACATGCTCCAGGGCGGGCCTCACCGCCCCGCAGCTACCTGGCTCGCCTTTCCGCACGTTCCGATAGCCGGGTGTACCAACAACGGCCATGAATGGATCTCCTCAAAGGGGTTGGAAAGTGGGGGTGTTGCGCCCGGATCAGGGCGTCTTGTGCCGGCCTCGGAGTGGGCGGCGGTGCCGACCGAACTGCATGTGGCCGGTGGGGCCGAGACGTCGGCGAGCGGCGAGAAGGACGGTGAGAGCGAAGGCCGCGCCGGCGGCGGGGAGCGCAGAGCTGGCGAGAGGCTGCTCGGCGAGGAGTCCGGCGAGGGCGGTGCCGGCGGACTGCCCGGCGCCGATCGCGAGGATCAGCCAGGCGTACGCCTCGCTGGTGCGGCCTGCGGGGGTGAGCGCGTCGGTGGTGACGTAGGCGCAGGCGACCACGATGGTCAGGAACGCACCGGGCACGGTGACCGCGGCGGTGGCCGCATACGGGGCCGGAAGGGCAAGGATCGGTAGCCACCCGGCCAGGAACGCGGCTGTGGCGATGATCAGTCGACTGGTGGTGGTGCCGGTCCAGGTGCGGCTTCCGTAGATGAGGCCGCCGAGGAAGGCGCCGGTGGAGAACGCGGCGGGGATGATGCCCGAGAGCATGTCCTGGTGGTGGTGCTCGGCCATGGAGATGGACCACACGTTCATGGCTCCGATCGCGAACCCGATGCCGGTGAGGGAAACGAACAGCAGCAACGCGGCACGGGTGGCCAACTGCCGAGCCGGGGCCGCGTCCTGCCCCACGAACGGTTCGGGGCGCCAGCGTCGCGACGGCGGAGCGAGGGCGACCGCGGCGGTGCCGGCCAGGCCGAGGGCTGCGGTGACGGCGAGCGCGACGGCGGGGTTGTACGCGGAGGCGAGCGCGGCGGAGAGCAGGGGGCCGACGATGTACAGCAGGCCCTGCGTGCCGGTGTCGAGCGCGAGCGCGGCGTGCCGCAGCCGGGGGTCTGGCCGCACGCTCGGCCACAGCGCCCGGAGCCCGGCCTCCAGAGGAGGCGTGGTCAGGCCGCCGACGACGATGGCCGTGGCGAGGCCGGGTCCGCCATACGGTCCGGTCAGGCGCAGAGCCACCAGGAGGGCCGAGTTGAGCAGGGCTGCCGGAAGGTGCACCGCGCTCTGGCCGTGCCGGTCCATGAGGCGTCCCTTGACCGGCTGGGACAGCGCGGAGGACAGCCCGTACAGGGCGCTGAGCAGCCCGCCGAAGGCGATGCTGTTGCCACTCGCGGTGGCCAACAGAAGGATGGCGACGGGCGCCATGCCGTTGGGAAGTCGGCCGGTGAGGGTGCCGCCGAGGAGGCGGGCGACGTACGGGCTGCCCAGCACCGCGCCGTAGGAGATGCGCGGGGCCGGGGCTGGGGAGGCGGTCAGGGACAACGGTTGCTTTCTCGGTGCTTAGCGGTGGTGGGCGGGCGTGATGGCGCGGGGTGGCGGCGTGGGTGGTGCGGTGTCCACGGCCGGACGCGGGCGGACGCGCGGCACGGGGGTGCGGTGCGGCGGCAGGACGGCGACGGTCGCGCCGAGGTCCTGGGCCGTCTCCTCGACTTCGTGGGTGAGGAACTCGATCTGCCGGCCCAGCGCCGAGAGGCGGGCGGCGATCTGGCGGCCCTGCACGGTCTCCAGCGCGCTGGCGAACTGGCTGCTTGTTTCCAGGAGTTCCTGGAGACGGACCATCGGGCCCGGGGTGTAGCCGCGCTGGACGGCGCCGAGGAGAGCTTCGGAGGCGTCTCCTGCGGTCTGGCCTTCGACGACGTCGCGGATGAGTTCCTGCAGCGACACCTCCGGGACCGGCACTGGGCGGTTGAACCGGGAGACGTCCGCGCGCAGCACACCGGGCGGGACCGGGGCGGGCAGTGCTTTTCCTGCCTCGTATTCGTGGGCGTAGTGCCCGATCACCTGCCAGCCGGGTGCGTCCGGGTCACCTCGCAGCGCGACCAGCGTCGAGTCGTCATTCTCGATGAGGTGGGCGAGGGTGATCGGCTGCCCGTCGGCGGCGTACCACGACTCGGTCAGCTCCAGCTCGCCGAGCTGCTGCGCGGCCTGTGCCCTCTCCGTCCACGTCTGCTGTTCCTTGCCGGTCAGTGGGGCCCTGTGGTGGTGCTTGGTCTGGTCGGCGAGGTCGCTGGCGATGAAGCTGTGATCCGCCCAGGCGGCGAGGTGCGGCCACAGGGCCGAGTGCTGCGCGCGTTCGGCCGAGGAGCCGGGGGTGTCCGGCCGGTCGAGGGCCCGGCGGATCTCGGTGGTGGAGGCGGCCAGGCCGTTCAGCACGGCCCGCCAGCCGGCAAGGTGCCGGGCGGGTGGCAGCTCGTCCAGCGCATGGCGGGCGGCTTCGAGCAGAGCATCGGCGTGCGGGGCGAGGTGTGTGGTGTACGCCTCCACCGCCGCCTTGTTGCGGTGGGCTCGTGCGGCTGCCGCGGCGCCTGCGTGGACGGTGCGGCCGTAGCGGTCGCATGTCATGTCGAGCGCGACCTCGCTCTCGCGGTCGATGACCGCCATCCGCAGCCGGAAGTTGCGTGCACCGTCCGTGAGTTCCGGTGTCACCGGGACGGAGCCGTCCGGGGTCGGATTGCTCGCGGGTGTCATCGGGACCGTCCACTGCCCGAGGCCGTCAGGTGGACGGTCGGTGCGTAGGTGGGCTTCGGCGGGATCGGTCGGGCCGAGGGCGGGGAAGTAGTGGGCGGTGTGGCGCGCTGCGTCGTTCGGCCGGCTGCTGCTTGGGCGAGACGGCTGCGGCGCTCCTGGAGCCCGTTCGGCCGGTCCGGGCGTGGTGGGCCGGCGGAGAGGGACGGGTCGAGGCGAATGTCGGCCTGCACGCTGTAGCCGAGGCTGCGCAGGTCGTGGACGGCTTGGCGGGTACGGCGCAGCCCATCGCGTTCCGGCTCGGTGAGCCGGTACAGGCCCGGCGAAAAGGGGACGGGTTCGAACTGCTCGCGGACGAGGAACCACTCGGCCAGGTGAGGGGTGAAGCTCGGTGCGGCGGTGGCGACGAAACCGTGTTCGGGATGGGCACGGAAGCGGAAGTGGTCGGACAGAGAAGGATCCCTTCTTTCTGCTGGTCAGCGGCGAGGGGACGGCGGATGGGTCGTGGTACGCCGGGCTGGCTTCAAGGGGGCGGGTCCGCCGGGGAGGGCTGGCCGAACGTCGGGGCCGGGCATGCTGTCGCTTGCGTCATCCCGTTTGGTGAATTCGGCCTGGTCCAAGGCAGTGTTTGCCCACTGCTACTGCTACTGCTACTGCTTCGGCGATGGCGGCCAAGGCGGCGGCGCGGCTGTAGGCGAGCCGGATCTCGGCAAGAGGGGTCGGGGCATCGCGGGGTCTGCTGGTGTCGTTCAGCGGCGGTTCGGCTGCCGTGGCTGGGCGGCGGTAACTGGCTGGGCCCGTGGGCCTGTCGTGCGCGGTGTGGACGGCCCAGACGGTGCCGGGGTGGAGGTCGCGCGCAGGGCGGCGGCGGTGTGGTGCAGGCGTGCGCGGGCCGCGACGTACTTCTCGGCCGTCATGATCCGCAGGACTTCGGGGTCGTTGCGCAGAGGCGAGTGGGCGAGATCCTCCACGGCCTCGCGCTGGAAGCCGGTCGTGGCGTAGGTCAGGGCTTCGGCGAGTGTGTCCAGACCTCGCGTGATACCGGCGGCGGCCTGGGCGAGCTGGACCAGGGCGACGCGTTCGGGCGGGTAGACCGTCTGCGGTGTGGTGAACCGTTCCTGCGCGTGTTCGATGGTGTGCTGCAGATGGTGGGCCAGCACGCCGATGTCGTCGGTGAGCGTGATCAGGTTGACGGCGTCGGGGCTGGTGGGGAATGAGGCGGCCAGTTCCTCCAGACGCCTGGCCAGGTAGTCGAATGTGGCCGGAGTGACGGAGGAAGACATCAGACCGCCCCGGCCGCAGCGCTTGTCTCCCGGGCGCGGAGCGCGGCTCGCAGGCCGCGTCCGTAGTTCCACGCATGCCGCCGAGCCTCCGGCTCCAGGACGTCATAGGCGTCCTGGCGGGTCATCTGGCCAGGGTGTTTGCGGTACCGGTAGACCGGCAGGGGAAGCAGGATCCCGGGGCCGAGGCTGGTGACGCCGAGGGCGGCGCAGTAGTCCTCGCCCTGGACGAGCCCGCCCATCGGAGCGGCGCGCACCAGGTCGGTGCGGGCGAGGATGGTGGTCGGCCCGATGGGGATGGTGTCCGCCGGGTGCTTCCAGTACGTCCACACGTCGCCGGCCTCGTGCCGGCCGGGCGGGGTGGGGCATCGCCACAGGGCGGTCGAGCCGTCGGGGTGCAGGTCCTTGCTCCATCCCGCGCACCAGCCGACTCCCGTCGATTCCAGGATGTTCAGCCGTACGGACATGGCGTCGTCGGTGAACTCATCATCGTCATCTGCCCAGTTGGTGTACCGGGTGCGGACATGGGCGAGGGCCAGGTTCCGGGCGCAGGCGGCGCCGACCGGGCGAGGCAGAGCAAGCGTGCGGACGCGGGAGTCCTGCGCGAGCGGGTCGGGCAGGCGGTCCGGCGAGGCGCCGTCGAGCGCGATCACGGCCTCCCACGGCACGGACTGCCGGGTGAGGCTGGCGTGCATAGCGGTCAGGTAGTCGAGCCGGTCTTCGCGCAGGCGGCTGGCGATGACGACGGTGATCAGGGGCAGGGCGTGCGAGGGCAGGGGAGGCTCCGGGAAGCGAGAGTGGACTAGCGGCGCGTGGCGGGACGCGGGGCGTGGGCCTTCGCCGGGGATGCAGCGGGAGCGCCCGGGGGCGGCGTGCTGCGCGATGCCCGGATAACCGGTGCGGGGTCGAGGGAGGACCAGGCCGCCGGGTGGTCGTTGAAGGCGGTGCGCGGGTCGATGGCCCAGTCCACGACCGGGCCGATGTCCTCGTGGAGGAGGCTGATCACCTCGATGCCCTCCTTGTGCAGGATGTACCCCCACTGCATGTCCTGCTCGTCTGCGGTCTCGTCGGTGACCGACATGCGCCGCGGCGGGGAGCCGTCCGGGGTGATCAGGTGGTCGAGGTTACGGCTGGGCCACTGCTCGCCGCCGGTCAGCGCGGCCACGAGCGAGGGCGGGGCGCCGTCGAGGAGGTCGGTGCCCAGCTCGTCCCAGCCGACGGCGACGTCGTCGATGAGGTGACGGGACATGGCTTCCACGTCGTGTCCGAACTTGTACTGGTAGGCGGTCAGGAGCAGCGGCAGGTGGTGGCTGGGTACGCCGTCGAGCTGGACGTGGATGCCGCTGTATCCCGTACCGGTGGTGGGGCGGGCGATGAAGGAACGTGTGGACAGGGAGTTCTCCGGATCGAGCAAGGAAGCGGGGACGTCGGGCGACCACCAGGGGCGCGCGGCCCGTCAGGGGCGGGGCGTTTGCACGCGGTCCGGTCAGGAGGCGACCGGGGGGCCGGAGGCGTCGGTCCGGGCGCAGGTGTAGCCGATCAGTCGGGACGTCTCGGCCTTCGCGGGGACGGTGGCGGCGTCGTTGCACACGAACGTGTACGTGATGGAGGTGCGGGGCACGTCGTGGAGCCAGGCCCGGTCGTCCTTGCCGGGGTTGATCTGCAGGCCGGAGTACGCGACGGCGTCGGTCTGGGTGTGCGTGTGGGAGAAGAGGATCAACGCGCCGCCGTCGGTGGTCTTGAGGGCGTAGGCGTCCGTGTAGCGGTTGGCGGCGCCGGCGAAGACGGTGGTGCCCTGGTTCCCGTAGCGGGTGCCGGTCTGGTCGTGAACCTCGATCTGCCGCTTGCTCGCCTTGGTCGGCGCGAAGACCTTCGTCCCGGTGTCCGTGCCTCCGGTGGCGAAGTTGTCGAGCACGGCTGCGCGCAGCAGGTCGGCGTCCGCTGCCAGCTGCTTGTTGCCGGCGGCGGGAACGGCCGTCGCGTACCCGTCCCGGTCAAGGGCGATGTCCGGCAGTTTCTCGCTGTCTAGGTCGACGACGGAGACCATCTCCCAGCGCTTGTGCTGGGGGCGTTCGGCGAACACTGCCAGACGCGAGGGTGCCTTGCCCTTCTGATCCGAGAGCGCGGCGGCGAACCAGCGATCCTGCCCCGCTTCCAGGCGCGGGATGTACAGCTCGGCGTTTGCCGCGTCGTAGGACCACGGCTTGTACGGCTTGCGGTCCGCTGCGGGAAGCCCCTCGGTCTCGGTGTAGTCCGAGATGGACATCGCGTACAGCGGGCCGTCCTCGACCGTGTCGAGCAGGTGCCGGTCGCGGTCGGTGTTGGCTTCGTTGTTGATCTTGGAGTAGTGGGCGATCTGGGCGAGGGCCTCCTTCTTCGTCAGCGCCGGCTCGGCGGTCGGGGTGGGGGAGGCGCTGCTGCGGGTGGCCCTGGCTGTGGTGTCGGCATCCGGGCTGACGGAAGTGGCGCAGGCGGACGCGGTCAGCGTGACGGATACGGCCATGAGCAGGAGGGCGGTACGGCGTGCGGAGGTGTGCAGGGGAATCAGGAGGCTCCGGGAAATAGCGGATTAGCGGGTACGGGATGCGGTGGCGGATGCCGTCAGCGGGGACGGCGCGGTCACGGCCGGTGTCGCCCGGGTGTCGGCGGCGGCACGTAGTTGCTTCGCGGCGCGGGCGAGGCAGGTGCGGCTCTCACCGAGCCGGTCCACGAGACCCGGGTACGTGGAGGCGATCGCCCGGGTGCGGGCGGGACCAGGTGCTTGGTGGGTGAGTTCGGCGAGGAGGCCGAGGTGATGCACGGCCGAGCCGAGGGCGGCGAGCGCGGCACTGGTGGGCTCGGCCGCTTGGGCGAGCGCGAGCGTGGTGCGGCGGTGGGTGGCCGTGACGCGGGTCGGGTAGCGGGCGGCGGCCCGGTGGCGGAAGGCGCTCTCGCCGACGAGGTAGGTCAGCAGGCTGGCCAGGTGGCGGACTTCGTCGTCCAGGATCTCGCTCAGGGCCGGATCCGGTTGGATCTGGTCGGGGAGCGGGAGGTGGTCGGCCACGGCGTTGAGCCGGTCGGCCACGTCGTGCAGCAGCATCCGCTGGTCAGGATCGGACAGCGGGAACTCCAGGATGGGCGGGGGCGTCTACCGCCGTGCTGAGGACGGCGTGCCCGCCGTCGGCTGTATGCCGGGCGCTGCTATGGGCGGGCGGGGCGGCGGCGAAGGCGGACAGGTCGGTGCGGGACGCGGTCATGGGTTCCTGAGGCGCCGGGCGGCCTGGCGGTAGCGGGGCAGGAGCCGCCGGGAGACCGTGTGCGCGGCGCGGACTGCCTCGGCGGGGACTGCGATCGCGTGCGGGGCGTTGTCGTCGCCGAAGTAGTCGTGGGTGATGCCGTGCAGAGATCGCGCGCCGACGAGGACCTGCCCGCGATGCAGCGGGCGGTCGATCACGACGAGCTCAAGGCGGTTGGGGCCGGTGAGGATCGCGGCGCGGGGAACGCGGAATTGCATCCAGGCACTGGCCAAAGACGCGTTGTCCCACAGGTCGTCGAAGAAGTCGAGCTGGCTGTCCGGATCGGCGAAGTCGGTGATGCAGGAAACCCATTCGCCGGGCAGACGGTGACACAGGCCATGGGCGAGGGACTCCAGATCGCTGCCGGAGGTGGCGATGCGGACGGCCTCACGCTGTGAACGCCGGTACTCCCGTTGCTGGTTGTCGCGCCACAGGTCTTCGACGCGCTTGCCCGCAGCGGGAGCACCGGCGTCCGCGAAGATGCGGGGCAGGTGGTATTCCACGCCGATGCCTTGTCGGTCGGCATCGGCGAGGAACCGCGTGAGCCGGGCCGGAACGTCGTGGTCGTACCTGTCCTGGATCAGGATGGAGCCGAAGACGCCTCGTGGGCGCCAAAAACCGTGGTCAGTAAGAAGGGTGTGGGCTGCAGCGGGGGCGTCGTTGCTGGTGAGGGCGATGACACCGATCTGGTCGTGATCGCCGAGGCTAATGGCGGGCATGGGCTTGTCTGCAGGTCCGTCAGTGTCGAACAACGCCAGGCTCGTGCGAGTGGAGTTGATGTCGGACGATGAGGCTCCGGCCGGTGACCCACCATCGTCCGGGACGTGGCCGGTGTGGTCGAGCAGTTCGAGGGGCTCGGAGGTACTGCGCAGTTCGAGGTGCTGCTGCGACCGGTGCGGCGTCGACTGTTCAGCGGGTTCTGGCACGGGGACCTCGTGGTGTCGGGAGGGCGGGGGCTACATCGCTTGTCGCCGTGGGCGGGTATGTCTTCGATCTCATGGCAGCCTCGTGACCTGGCGGTACACGTCGTCGGAGGTCTGCTCGCGGAGGCGGAGTCGTCGACGGAGCGTCGGGGGCGGCGAAGGGGTGTGTGCCGCCGATGAGGGAGGGGCGGCCGTCGAGTTCGTCGAGCCAGGTCAGGAGTTTGGGCAGGTTCTTGTCGGGCCCGAACGCGAGGTAGGTGCCGTCGGCGCTGTCGCAGCCGAACCACTCGGCTATCCCCAGCCTGATCCGGGAGTTGACGCGGCCCATGTGCACGCCTTTGCCGCGGGCCTTCGCCTCGCGGGCCAGCCGTTCGGCGACGGGGCCGAGTTTCCACTCGGTCGATCCGGCCAGGAACAGGACGTCGAAGTCGTCCCAGGGCAGCAGCCCGGGTGTATCGCAGCCGTCCTGGGCCGCGTAGGCCGCGGGCACGCCCAGGTTACGGATGCGGGCCAGCCACGGCAGGGACTCGGTGAGGGTGCCGGCGGCGTCGAACGGCTGGTCCGGGGCGAGCGCCCACAGGCAGCGATCCGGCCCGTACCGTTCAACGGTCCGGTGCAGCCAGGCGAACCATGCTTGGGCTCCTGGCCAGTACCGGCCCTTGCCGTCGCTGCCGAACTTCGAGTTGTCACAGGCATACAGCGCACCCTCGGGGATCCGACTGCCTTGCGCCGGGGTGGTCATACAGCCGATGCGTCCGGCGCTCATCGCGGCCCGAATCTCAGGCCCCGAGGGAGTGCCGAGATAGCGCACCATGTACCTCCCCGGAGGCGACGCCGACCGCAGTCCGGGCCACCTGCTGGCCGGGCGGAAGCCCACGAAGTGGGGCCCGCGGCTGGTGGACCTCGTCATCCCGGGAAGGCAGCACGTTCCTGGTCTTTGAGCCGGGCGAGGGCGCAGTGAGCGTCGGGTGTGCCTGGTTCACCGGGTGCGGCCGGGCACGGGGGTGGTCGCCGTCGGTGGCCCCGGGCTCGGGCCCGGCGGGAGACCGGCCCGGGTGGTCCGGCGCGCGGGGGCCAGGGCACGCATGCGGTCGACAGCAGTGTGCAGGTCCTCGCCGAGACTGCGCAGGGTGGCCGCCGCGTCCTGAAGGTCGTAGTGGAGGTCGAATCCGTCGTCCTGCTCGGATTCCTTGGCCTTTTCCGCGGCTGCTTCGAAGAACTCGCCGAGCCGTTCCAGCAGGCCGCTGGTGGGGTCCAGGATCTGGTGCAGCAGGGCGGCGGCGTCCGGAGGTGACTCGGTGGCGTTGAGCCGGTCGGTGAGAGCGAGGAGTACGTCGCCGTAGACGAAGGCGCGGTCCGCGTTGCCGGAGACGTCCGCGGGCTCGGGGGTGCGGAGCGCCGGCTCGGCTGCGGACACGGGGGTACGGGCCGTGGGCGAGAAGGGAGTTGGCAGTAGTCCGAGCTGCGCGAGGCGATAGTCGATCGACTCGATCAGGGGCTGTGCGCTGCCGCCGTGCCGGGCTTCGGGCCGCTGGGGTGCACCGGGGTCGTCGGAGGGCGCCGAGTCGTAGAGGACCTCGAACAGCGACGGGTTGTCGGGGTGCTCGCGGGTCGCGATCCAGCCCTCCGGATTTCCCGGCGGGCGGTCGGAGGGAGGCTCCTGCGGCGGACCGATGATCAGGCAACTGCCGTCGGGGAGCGATACGCGCACGATGTAGGCGCTGAGGCCGAACTCGATGTCGCACTCCAGCCCGCGCTCTCGCAGTGGCGTGGTGATATGCGCGTGGCGGCGCCAAAGCTCCTGCCACCACGGGGTGTCCACGTTGCGATGGTCGGGAAGCGGTGCGAGCGCAGCCGCGCGGCGGGCCTCTGGAGTGTTCTCCTGGTCAGCGGCCACGGTTCCTCCTGCGGGAGGCCGGCGCGTGGTGGGACGGAGGTGTCCGGCGTGCGGGGTCGACTTCGGGCTTCGGCACGGGAGTGAAATCGAGTTCGTAGTCGTCGTAGGCGGCGATCAGGTCGTGTTCCATCTGGGCTTCGCGTTCGGCGACTTGTGCGATGAGGTCGTCGTGCTCGGCCTGGCACTGCCGGTAGTCGGCCCAGTCGGCGTCGCTGAGGTGGGCGGGGCGGTTCAGAGGACTCCTTGAAAGGGTGGGGCCGGTCCGGGTCAGAGGTGGCGACCGCCCGGTTTGGGCGGCGGCACCGGGCTCTGGCGCTGGGAGGGCCTGAGGAAGAAGCGGTGGAAGTCGAGGTGGTCGGTGAGTTCCTGGACTGCGTCACCGAGCGCCTGCGACGCGCGCCGCAGACAGGCACGCGCCGTCGCGTGTTCGACGACCATGCGGTTGTCACGGACGTAGCTGTCGTTCTCGCTGTACGGCCGGGGCAGTGAGAGCGCGGTCTGTGCGGTCTCGGCGAAGTGCGGTACGGCCTGGCTCGACAGGGTGACCGCCGACGCCAGATGGGCGAGGACGGTGCTGCCGGCACGGTTCGTACTGGAGGTGGTCCGGGCGAAGTCCTCGGTCAGCTGGACGACATCACTGGCGAGCGTCTGTGCGCCGGTGACGTGCTGGAGAAGCGCGGTGTAGGACGGCGAGGCCGGGACGCGACCGGTGTCGTCCAGTAGCTCCCACTGCTCGAACGCGCAGGAGAGTTTGCCCCTCACGGCGTTGAGCGCGTCGATGAGGTGGAGCGTGGTGGCGCGCGGGATCAGTTCACGCCGGATATCAGTATTCATGAGTCTTTTGCCACTTTTATATGCATCCGCGCGTCGGTGTCGAAGAGTGCCAGCTCGTACGTGTGCAGGAGGTGCTGCACGATGAAAGATCGTCCGGCGACTTTCCACAGGCCACGGCCTCGGTTGAGGTGGGCGATGGCGTCCATTTCGACGAAGGTCAGGCCGAGCAGCGAGGCCGCGGCGTGGAGTTGGTCGGTCTCCTGGCGGTAGATGATGCGGGTGGAGCAGTCGGCGAGGAGGCCCTCGGCCAAGGCCCGGCCTTGTGATCCGGCGTCGCCGGCGGTGAGCAGGTCGGACAGTCGGTGGATCACCATGAGGTTGGCGATGCCGAGGCCGCGGCTGAGCTTCCACTGGGCCTGCATACGCTGCAGCAGGCCGACGTGCCGCATCAACCGCCACGCCTCGTCGTACACGATCCAGCGCCGGCCGCCGGACGGGTCGGAGAGGGCGGACTCCATCCAGGCACTCGCGCAGGTCATCGCGAGGACGAGGGCGGTGTCGTCGCCGGATCCGCCGAGCCGGGAGAGGTCGATGGTGAGCATCGGTGCGTTCGGGTCGAAGGCGACGGTGGAGGGGGCGTCGAACATGCCGGCCAGGTCACCGTGGACGAGGCGGCGCATGGCGTGGGCCAGGTCGCGGGCGGCGTCGCCGAGTTGGCCCGACATCATCCCGGCGGCCTCGTCGAGCGCACTGGGGTTGTTGAGGGTGGCGGCGACATCGCCGAGCAGCGGGGTGCGGCCAGTGTGGACGGCGCGGGTGACGACGGCGTCCAGGGCGACGTCCAGGGCGGTGTGTTCCATGGGCATCAGGTCCCGGCCCAGGACCGTCCGGGCCAGGGAGCCGAGTAGGAGCAGGCGCCGTTTGCGGATCTCGCCAACCCAGTCGTCCTCGGAGACGCTCTCGGGTCGCGGGGCCGCGTCCAGGGGGTTCAGCCGTCCGGGTAGTCCGGGGCCGAGAGCGACGGACCGGCCACCGAGGGCTTGTGCCACCGGCGTCCATTCGCCCTTCGGGTCACACGGCACGTAGACGCGGTATCCGAAGGCCACCGAACGCAGCGCGAAGGACTTGGCGAGGGCGCTCTTGCCCTGGCCGATGACCCCGGCGAGAAGGAGGTTGGGGTTGGTGAATCCCTCGACCTTGCCGTACAGCGCGAACGGATCGAAGACGAAGGACGCTTCCGCGTGGACGTCGCGCCCGATGTAGATGCCCTCGGCGCCGAGTCCGCCTTCGGCGAGGAAGGGATAGGCACCGGCCGCGACCGCGGTGGTCATGCGGTGGGCAGGCAGTTTCAGCCGGTTCCCCCGCGCGGAGGCAGGTCCGGGACGTCCGTTCGCCGGGTAGAGCGCGGTGGGCATCTCGTGCGCGGCGGACGCGGTCTCGCTCTGGTGGGCACTGGCTTTAGCGCGGGCCTTGGCTGTGGCCTCGGCGAGCTGGCGACGGGCGGCCTTGCGGCTGGCGCGGTCGGTGCCGTGGGGGGTGAAGAGCGGGCTGGCGGAGGCGCGGCGGGCGCGGCGGGCGGGCCGGTGGTTCATCGGTGGCCCTCGTTTCTGCGGGTAGTGCTCATCGCACGCAGGCTGTGGTGTGCGGGCGGAGGTCGGTGGGGGTGGTCTTGCGGCGGATGACATGCCCGGCGGCGAGATGGCGCTGGCAGATCGTGAGCACGGGCGGTCCCTCGGGCAGCCGCTCTGGATGGCATGCGCTCGACTCGGCTTCTGCATCAGTGTGGGTGGGCAGCAAGTGGAAGGCGGAGTGGACCTCGCTGGTGGCCTGCCAGAGGCGGGTGTGCGCGGTGGCGAGGCGGCGGCCGGCGGCGGGGTGCGCAGGCCGGGTGTTTTCGGCGAGCCGGTCCAGGAGCTGGTGCAGGGCGGTGAGGTGGGCGTGCAGCACGTCAAGGTGCACGCGGTCCGCCGGCCGGGGCGGGTTCGCGTCCGACGGTGCCAGGGCCCGGGTGTGGTGGCGGACTCCGGCGCTCGCAGCGCGGAGGTAGGGATGCGCGTCGTCCGGACGCGTGGGAGTGGTCAAAGGTGGTGGTCCTTCCTGCCGTCAGGCAGGGGCGGTGACGGATGATCGAAGAGCGGCGGGCGCCACGGCGCTGACAGGCGGGGACGGGCCCGGCTCACAGGGCGGTCCGGGCAAGCGGGAGCGCGGTGAGGACGAACGCGTCCGGCTGCTGATAGTTGAGCCGTCGCAGATCGACCCCAGAGGTGACGGCGTGGGTCTCGATCTGTGCGCAGGCGGCGTCCAGGAGGGCATCGGTCTCGGCGGTGACGGTGACCAGGCCGGTCAGGGCCACGTCGGCATGTCCGGCGATGAGCTGGCGCTCACGCTGCTTGACGTCGGCGTACTCGACGGAGTCTTCCTCGCTGTCGACCTGCCCCCGGCGGGCCCTCTCGTTGGCGTCGGCGATGATCGCCGCCTTCTTCCGCTGGACGTCTCGCAGCGCGGACTCGAGTCCCTGCGGCACGTATATGAGGGAGAGGCTGCGCCGCACGCCGGCCGTGAACATGATCCCGTGCAGGAACCCGGCCCCCATCTCCGTCCTCGGCCAGTTCTCCACCCAGTACGTCGCGTGCCGTGCGCTGTCGGTGGCGAGACGGTCGTACTCCTCGAACTGGACGACGGGCCCGGCGGCTGCGGGATCGGCCTCGGCGCGGCCGGTCTCGGACCACTGCTGGAGGGCGGCGAGCGCCTTTGGGTCGTAGGCGGTGCGGATAACGGCGGCGATCTCCCGCGCGCTCAGCCACCCGGTGACCTGGAGCCCGGCGTTACGGGCGGCCTGGGCGATGGACGCGGAAGTCTGCTCCATGACGGTGAACGCCCCGGGCAGCCCTCCGCCGGCCTGCGAGATCAGGCGCCGGGCGGCCTTGAGGTCGAGGGAGATGGCGAGATAGGTCTCGTGCGGGGCGGCGGCGGGGCCGGCCGAGGCGACCAGCTCGGAGTAGATCTGCCCGGCCACCGGGGTCTGGGGATGCCCGTTGTGGGTCCAGTGGCGGGTGAGGGTGTCGCCCGAGTCGGGGACGGTGCGTTCCAGCACCTGGACGGTGGCGACGTGCCCGGCGCGGGCGATGCCCGCCAGCGCGCGGCCCCAACTGCTCACGTTGTGGTTCTGCGTCGCCGGGTCGAGGAGGGCGAAGGCACGGCTGCTGACGCGGGCGATGGCGGTCAGAGTCTGCTGGTGCGGGTCGTGCACGGCCGCGGCGCCGTTGGCGGAGTCGCCGGGGGTGACCACCTTGAGGGAGGCGGTGGTGCCGGGCAGGTGGAGGATGCCGTCCTGCCTGGGCCGGGTGACGGGCCGGGCGAGCCAGAGGGTCTGGCCGGTGCGGCGGCGGTGCGCGTAGCGGGCGACGATCGGTGCCCAGTCGATGAGGGAGCGGCCGTGCCGGCGGATTGTGACGAGCGCACCGGATGCCGCCCACAGCGGGGCCAGGGCGACGGCGCCGAGCAGTCCGGTGGAGACCACCGTCATCAGCAGAAGCGCCAGTGTGCAGGAGACGAGGATGAGTTGGGGCAGGGAGAGGCCGAGGAGGATGCCGCGGCGGGACCGGTGCGGGAACTTCACCGTGACCGGGGCGACGGAGAGATCAGTCAAAGGGGCGGGTCCTGGAGACGCGGGGGAACCCGGGGGCGGGAGGTGCAGCGCACGTCCCGCCCCCGGCGGACGGGCAGGGGATCAGAGGCCGGTCGGCGGCGGAGGAGGTGAGGCCGACCCGCTGGACGTGGCGTTCTGTGCGCTGGAGGGCGGGGGTGCGCCCTGCGGCGGCGCGGTGGTGGTCGGCGGCGCGGACTGCCATCCGCTGCCCTGGCCGGAGGCGGCGTTCGCTCCGGGCCCGCCCGGCCCTGGGCTGCCGCCCATCTGGCCGCTGGTGTCGTCGGACACGCTCGTCGGCGCGGGCTGGACGGCTTTCTCCAGACCGGACTTGACCGCGTCGCCACCGGGCGAGATGCCCGTACCGCCGTCCTGCGAACCTTCCTTGCCCCCTCCGCCGCCGGTCGGGTTGGCGGCGACGTCGCCGGGGAAACCGCCACCGCCAGCGGCGTCGGGCCCCTGCGGTGCGGCGCCTGCTCCGGCGGCAGCGCCACCGGTTCCGGCAGTGGCCGCTGCCGCGGCGGCCTTACGGGCGGCCCTCTCGGCATGCGCCTTGGCGATCTGCGCTCCGGCGCCACCGGCACGGTGGATGGACTCGCCGTCGGTCCCATCGGCCGCCCAGTGCACGAACTTGAAGACGGCGTACGGGCACAGCAGCACCAGGATCATGATCACGATGCCGGACATGACGTCGGCCAGAGCGGCGATGCCGTCCTTGGCCTCGGTTTTGCCCATGGCGGCGATACCGAGGACGAAGATCACGGTCATCAGGAGCTTGGAGACGACGAGGGTGGCGGTGGCCTCGATCCAGCCCTTGCGCCAGCGCCGCGCGACCTCCCACCCGCCGCCGGCGGACGCGAAGACAGCCAGCGTGACCATGACGAGGATGCCGACCTTGCGGACCATCATCACGCACCAGTAGAGGAACGCGCCGACGGCGGCACCAAGGCCGGCGACAACCGCAACGAGCCAGCCCATCCCGGACAGGCCCGCGATCTGGTTGACCTTCACGATGCGTCGCACGGCCGACTCGATGTTCAGGTGGGCGGTCTTGAACAGGCCGTCGCTGACGGCATCGACCACTTCGACGGCGACCGTGGTGAAGGCGATGGCGCAGAAGGCGAACAGGACGCCGCTCATGGTGCCGGTGAACGCTTGCGCCAGGGCTTGTCCGTCGCGTCGGATGGCGGCCCGGACCAGCTGTGCGCAGAATGTGGCGACCAGCAGGACCAGGCCCAGAGGCAGCAGCATCTCGTAGTTGTCGACGAACCACGACGCGTTGAGATCGACCTTCGTGGTGGTGTTGACGGCCTCGGCGGCCAGATCGGCTGCGGCGGCGGCCAGTTCACCGGCGGACTTCGCCATCCAGTCACCGATGGCCTTGCCGGGGTCCGAGGCGAAATCGACTGCGTCGCCGACGGCGCACAGCTTGTCTGCCAGGGGGAAATCACAGAAACCCAACGGGAGTTACTCCTCCTTTCTTGTCTCAGGCGCGGGTCACTGCGTGACGCTCGGGGCGATGGCGGCCAGGGTGCAGTCGTGATTCGGGCGGCACTGGACGGCGAGGGTCACGGCCCGTTCCTCGGCTCCGCCGCCGCCCTTCTTCCAGGCGATCTGCTGCTTGCCGTTGACGGTGACGACGTAGATGTACGCCTCGGTGATCGCGGACGGGTCGTCGGCCAGCGCCTGCTTGAACGCGGAGGGGTAGTGGCCCTCGGTGACGCCGGCGGTGGCGTGCTGATCCTGGTCGGCCATCCGCGACCACAGCACCGGATCGGGCACCTGACCGGAGACAGAGGCCCAGTCGGCGTACTTGGCCTCCGTGGTCATCCAGGCACGCATGCCGGCGAGCTGCTGGTCCCGGCTGGTGTCGCGGGTGTCGTAGGACCACAGCATCTGGGCCGCCGCCTTGGCGTAGGCGACCGGTTCGGCGATCTGCGGAGGCTGGGACACCGACCCGGATCCGGAGGAAGGCTTGGGGGCGGCCTCGGAGGAGGACGGGCTGCCACTCGGGGTGGGCGCGGCGGTGCCCGGGGCCTCGTGGCCGTTGCCGCCGCCGGTCAGCAGGGCGACGATCCCGGCGATGGCGAGCAGGGCTGCGACGGCGGAGGCGACGATCGCGATGCGCCGGTTGGCCGACCAGCCACTGCCATACGAAGACAGGGAGGGGAGTCGTTTCTTCATCAGTGCACCTGCGACCCGAGGGTCGAGAAGAACGCGACGATGCCGTTCGCGGCGCCCAGGCCCAGGGCGGCGCCCGCGGCCACGACCGCGCCCTTCTTCCCGTTGGCCTCGGCCTGGTGACCGCCCGTGTGATGGCCCCAGGCCCACACTCCGAGCGATACAGCGAGGGCGCCGACGACGGCGACGATGCCGAACAAGTTGATCGAGTTGACGACGTTCTTCAGCACGCTCAGGCCGGGCAGGCCACCGCCCGAGGGCGTGATGCCGGGGTCGTAGGCCAGGTACTGCACGGTTTCGAGTAGGGGCAAGGAGGCTCCTTGGGCACGCCGAAACCCGGCGCGCGGGAATCACAGAAGGAAAGGGAGGAACGAGGCAGCGCCTCGTAGAAAGGGAGGGCAGACACCGTGCAGGAACCGGCTGGCCCGGGCGGCGTCCGCGAAGAGACGGCATCGCTCGCACGAGGACGCAGCAGGTGCCGCGCCGAGGCCGCGGACCGAGCCGGTGCTTCCAGCGAAGGCGCGCCGGCTCAGGGGCCGAACCGGCCGTGGGAGACCCCTACTTCGGGATCGACGGCTTCGGAGCGGGGTTGGTCTTGTACGGGTTCGCGCAGTTGTAGATCATGTAACCGCGGCCGATCTTCTTGCCGTCCGACTTCCGGGTGACGGTGCCGCGCGTGTACCAGGTCTTCTCGACCTTCTTGTAGACCCACTGGTCGTAGACGACCTTGTCGTGCCGGTAGCCGATGCCCAAGACCGTGGACGTCTTCGACGGTGCCTTGCGCACCTTGACCGCACTGCAGCTAATGGTGGTGGTGCCGGTGTCGTACGCCTGTGCCGTGGAGGCGGTGGCCAGGCCGCCGGCGACGACGGCCAGGCCCAGAGAGGCTGCCGCGAGGGCACGCTGGGCGCGGGGGCGGGTTATCAAGCAGATGCTCCGTACTGATTAGGGGAATCTCGGTCAGAGATGGTGTGCCGGGGCCCTCGCGCCCCGGACGGCGTCACAGGACGCGGCGGGCGGCGAGAATCGTCCAGTCCTTGATCGGAGTGATCCGGACCGGCTTGGTGGTGCGCGGCGCCTCGATCACGAGGCCCTCGCCCATGTACATGCCGACGTGCTCAGGGCGGGCGGCGGTACCGCGGCTGAAGATCAGGTCGCCGGGCTTGAGTTGGGCTGGCGAAACCGCCTTGCCCTCGTTGACCTGGGTGTACGTGGTGCGGGTGAGCGTGACGCCTGCATGTGCGTACGCCTGCTGCATCAGGCTGGAGCAGTCGCAGCGGCCCATCGGGTCGGGACCATGCGCGTTGGTGCAGGTGCCGCCCCACTGGTAGAGCGTGCCGAGCTGGTGCATCGCCCACTCGATGGCCTTGCGCGCCTTCGGATCGGCGTCCTTCGGGATCGCGTAGCCCTTCGGGACGCTTCCCTCGGGGATACGGCCGAAGCCGGAACCGTCCTGGCCCGGAGCACAGCCGCTCGTGCCGGTCGATGCTTGCTCGCCCTGGTCTGCGTCCTTGCTGTCCGCGTCGGTGCCGCCGCCCGGGAAGGTCTTGGCGATGGCATCCTGCAGCGCGGTGGCCAGGCTCTCCCACTGCGCATACGCGTCGGGGTAGGCGGATCTCTGCACGGCTTGGGCGGCCTGGGCGACGGTCATCTGCTGCCAGCCGCTCACCTTGAGCAAGTGCTTGTAGAACTGCTCGGAGGCGTAGACCGGATCGCGGATCTGCTGGGCACTGCCCCAGCCCTGGGAGGGACGCTGCTGGAACAGGCCGAGCGAGTCCCGGTCCCCGTAGTTGAGGTTGCGCAGCCGGCTCTCCTGCATCGCGGTGGCGAGCGCGATGATCTGTCCCTTCCTGGGGACGTCGAGCGAGAGGCCGGCGGCCACGATCGTCGCCGCGTTGGGGACTTGTTCGGCGGGCAGGTCCAGGCCCTCGACGTGGACGTTCTTGCCGGACGCGCCGTCGAGAATCTTGGTGACCTGCTCGGCGACCTCGTCGGTGTCGATGTCGGTGAGGCAGCTGCTGAAGGAGCTGCTGCTCTGCACGGCGTCGGCGGAGGAGGCCAGCATCATGCCGGTGCCGGCGATCAGGATGGGGGAGAGGAAGACGACGCCGATGCCGGCGGCGAGCGCCTTCAACCGGAGCGGATCGCTCGCCGGTCAGGGCTTTCGGGCGTGGGTGGGTGGCGAGACGTCATGAGCGTGTCCTTCGGGGTGCAGTGTCCGGCCGTGCCGCGTGCGCGAGGCGTGATGGGAAGGGCGCGGCGGCCGGGATGGGCGATCAAGGCGGGCCGGTGTGGGCGAGTTGCCGCTCGCTCCGCGTGGCCGGGCGGTGAGCTAGGTGTGCCGGGACAAGGGGGTACCTCCGTGAGGTGGGGCAGGGGAGTAGTCAGCGGCGGTGTGCGCCGGACGGTTCAAAAACAGTAGGCCCAGATCGGCGGTTGACCAAAAAGCTGGCGTGAGGTATCGGAATCCGGCACCTCACGCCAGCTTTTTGGTCGTCGGCGTTTTCGCCTCTACAGTTTTTGGACTCCCCCCTCGCCTTCCTCGGTCTGTGGCCCTGGGCTTCTGCATGCCCACTTCCGGCCCGCGAGGATTTCTGTGCGAGGCGGTGAGTTCTCTCCGCGACTCCGCACCCGAATAGGGGTTCCTCTTTGCCTTTTTCCCTGCACCAGGGCGACGCCCTCAGTGTTCTCGCCGGCCTTCCGGGCGGCTGCGTCGACTCCGTCATTACCGATCCGCCGTACAACTCGGGCGGTAGGACCGCGAAGGAGCGCACCACCCGCTCCGCGAAGCAGAAGTACACCTCCGCCGACGCCCAGCACACCCTCCCGGACTTCACCGGCGAGAACATGGACCAGCGCAGCTACGGGTTCTGGCTGACGCAGATCATGACCGAAGCCCACCGCCTCACCAAGACCGGCGGGACCGCGCTGCTGTTCACCGACTGGCGTCAACTCCCGATCACGACGGATGCGATCCAGGCTGCCGGGTGGCTGTGGCGCGGGGTACTGGCCTGGCACAAGCCGCAGGCACGGCCCCAGAAGGGCCGGTTCACCCAGAACTGTGAATTCATCGTCTGGGCCAGCAAGGGGGCGATCGACGGCTCCCGGAACCCCGTCTATCTGCCCGGCATGTACTCGGCCTCGCAGCCCTCGGGGGCGAAGCGTCAGCACATCACGCAGAAGCCCGTCGAGGTGATGCGCGAGCTGGTCAAGATCAGTCCTGAGGGCGGCACTGTGCTCGACTTCTGTGCCGGCTCCGGCTCCACGGGGGTGGCCGCTCTGCTGGAAGGCAGGGACTTCATCGGCGTGGAGAAGACCGAGCACTACGCGGCGATCGCGGCTGACCGGCTCACCGAGACGATCCGCGAGACCCTCACGCAAGACGACGTGGTTCTCACCGCCTGAGCCGCGAGCGCGCTTCCCGTCAAGGCGACTGGCGCCCTAGTCGGCAATCCGGCGAAGTGGACTTGTCACCCGCCGGCCGGTCCGAGCATTGCCGCTTCCGTCTACCTCACATTCCGCGTCTCGTAGGAGGCCCAACTTCTTCATGCCCGAACCCATAAAACCCCCTGACGATGGGGAGTTGGAGCCGGTACGCATTCCCGATCCACAGCTGGAAGGAATCGAGGCGAGCGTCCGACGGCTTATGGAGCAGTCGGCGCAACAGGCGCAGCAACTCGACCACCTCGCGTCCGCCCCGGAGCCGAGCGGATCGCCGTTCGCCGCGTTCGGCATGCCGGGGCTCGGCGGGCCGCTTGCCGCCGCTCCGCCGGAGCCCCGCCCAATCCTGGAACTCGACGGGGAGGAACGCGAAGACGAACTCGACGCCTTGTCGGACTGGATCGACGACTTCTTCCTCCCGGTTTACGGGGCGGAGGTCACCACCGCAGCGCCCTGGTGCCTGCAGTGGCAGGAGCACGATGATGTCGTGGCCTGGCTCCACGCCCTGTGGCTCGCCTACCAGCAGCACAAGGACCCCGAAGCCGGATTGAGCGGCCTGTTCGTGTGGCACCGGGACTTCCTCACCCACGCCCTTGCGGCCGTCCGCGCACCGGGCGGGCCGCTGTCGGCCTGCATGACCTCTCCCGACCGGCCCGCGCACCGTCTTCTGCCCGGCCCGCCGCCGTCCGCGCGCACGGAGACGGCGGCCACGGCGGAAGCCGACGGGCCTGCAGAGCCGACGTCATGACCGCGGGACAGGGACAGCCCGCCTTCGGCCTGAGCTTCGACCCCCGCGCGCTGACCGATCTCCTCCAAGCCCCCAGCGATATCCGCGACCTCACCCTCGCCTACCTGCAGGAAGTCGTGAACGCGCAGCGCTTCGGACTGCGCCTCGACGGTGACCTGGAGGGCTACCGCAAGCTGTTCGTGGACTCGCGCAAGGACTGGCGCGTCGTCTACGGCGTCCGCCCGGCGCCCGCGGAGTCCGCGCATCCGAAGGAGATCCACGTCGTCGCGGTCCGGCCGCGTGCGGGCAACGACGTCTACGACGAGGTCGGTCGCCGCCTGGGGATGACTCGCCGGCCGCTGAGCGCCCGCACCCACGCGGCCCGCTCCCGCTCCCCGCAGCTGACCACCCGCACTCCCGCGCCCCGGCCCGGTCCACCACCCACCGCACTGCCGGGTCTGCCCCGTCCCGCACACAACCCCGCGCATCACCACACCCGCTGAACGCACGGAGCCTCGCCTATGCCCCCTGAACCCGCGCCGACACCAGCCCGGCGTGCGGTCTCCCCGCTCGACCACCGCATCGAAGCCACCACCGGCCACGACATCGACACCCTGTGGGCCTACCGCGACCGCGGCATCCTCGACGAGCCCCACGCCCACCTGGTCGACCAGCACCGCGAGCTGGCTAAGACCCAGACCGGCGTCACCTTCTACCTCCGCCTCCTCAACCGCCTTTCCAGCGGCGAGTTCGACGTCGATGGCGCCCTGTTCACGCGCATCGACCGCACCGTGGACCAGCTGGAGGAGGCCGCCGAAGCGCGGAACGCCGCCGCCGGGAAGGTACTCGCCGCCCTGGAGCCCATCGAGGCCGCCGCAGCGGCCCCGGCGCCCAGCGCGCAGCAGCTCTCGACGGACGATCAGGCCGCGCTGCTCGCCATCGCCGGCGGCGCCAAGCTCTACGAACACCTGCTGACCGGCCGGACATCCGTCACCGCCGCCTCCGGCACCCGCATCCCACACGCCAAGCTGCAGCGACTGGAGGACGCCGGCCTGGTCGTACGGGATACCAGCCACCCCGTGCACGCCGGCCAGCCGGTCGCACTCACCGACGCCGGACGCGCCGCGCTGTTCGCCGCCCGGCGGACCCCCACGACACGGGCACCCACGCTCCCGGCTCGCCCCGGCACATCGCCGTCCACGCCGGTGCAGCGGCGCTGAACTCCACCGAAAGGCCCTTGTTGCCCCCTACCGAACCGGCGCTTGCCCGGAAGCCCATCCCCCAAGTCGACTTCGAGCTGGATGACTTCGATGCCGACGAGGAGATGTACCTCGACTTCTACCGCCAGGTCGCCGTCCACGAGGACATGCTCGTCCCCCTCGCCGCACACCACACCCCTAACGGCGCGCACAGCTACTACGTCCTCTTCGACCGCACCGCCACCTGGGGACACCCTGGTATGCCGCAGCTGCTCGCCGTGCATCTGCAACGGGACCGAGAGAAGCGGACCTTCACCTTCGAGCAGGCCGGCGTGCCGCTGCCCGCGATGGCGCAGTCCTGGCTCGTCCACCGTGGCTGCCCGCAGAACGCCATCGGCCTCGACCCCGAGCTGGGGCCACCGCCGGCGGACGAGGCGACTCGTGCGCTGGAGCGACGCCTCGCGGGCGACGGCGACCACTACGCCATGGGCTACTCCTACACCCGCGACGACCCGGACGACACGGTCACCGTCGTGGCACTGCGCGCCCTGGACGAACGAGCCCCAAGCCCGTTCCGCGTCGTGGTCGAGGAGGTCGACACCGACGCGTGGACGCACACCCTGCGCGAGGGCGGCTTCGACACGGTGGGCGAGGCCCTGCAGTGGTGCGACGACCGGCTTACCGGCGAGGCTGGCCCCCTGCCGCCGGTCCGCCCGGCAGCCGCAGCCAGCCGCCCGGCAGCCCTGCCGAAGGCCCCTGCCCCACGCCCACCCGGCCGCTCGCGCTGAGCGCCAAAGCCGACGCGGGCGGCGAAACATAGCCGACGATCGCCGGTTAGCCAAACCGGCGATTCTCCGGACTCTTATACAGCCGCCGGAACAACTCCCGCGGCGCCATTCCATGCAATCCCTATGCCTTCACGGAGGTTTCTTCCGCATGCGCTCCACCCGAATTGCCATATCCGCGGCGATGCTCGGAGTAATCGCTCTGCCGATGCTGTCCACTACGCCCGCGAGCGCGGCCCCCGCCGCCGCTGCCTCGACGGCCACGAGCATCGTGACGCCCTGCCCGGACCTCCCGCCGCTGCCGTACAAGGTCCACACCAAGGCCGTGACCATCCGGTCCAAGGCCACCACGAAGTCCACCGCGCTCGGAGTGCTCTACAAGAGCCACAAGTTCACCGTGCACAAGAAGAGCGGCAACTGGCTCTACATCACGGACAAGACGACCGGCGTCAAGGGCTGGGTCTCCGGCACATACGTGTACCGCGACACCCGCATGTGCCTGGACTGACAGACATTCAGCAGGAAAGCGACTGGGCCGCCGGGCACGGACGCCCCTCACATTCCCCCAGGCATCGGCCCTTCCAGAACAGGAGTTTTCCTTTTGTCCGACGGCATATCCGATGACGCTGAGGATGTCGTGGGCGTGCTCACCGAACGGATCGAAGCGCACTTCGCCATGGACATGGACCAGCTGAAGGCCGCGGTCGCCGCCGCGCCGACCGCGAACCCTGACGCCACCGACGTCGTCAAGTGGCACGGCCTTCTCGTCCAGGCGCAGTCCGTGCTCGACCGCGCGGAGGACGACCTCCTCGCCGCGCTGGAAACCCAGCCCAGCGAGGTCGACGACCCGACGATGGGCCTCGCCCACCGCGTGAACGCGGCCGTGACCACACGCGACGGCCGGGCCCTGGTCGTGCGGTGGCTCCTCGACCCGGACGCTCCGGGGAAGAAGGACCTCGCCGCCGAACGCCTTGCCCGTCTGCGCCCCCGAACCGGGCCGGCGGTACACACCAGCGCTCCCCACCGACCCGCGGGCACACCCGCGTCGGCGTGGCGGGCGGGAAGGCCCGTCCGATGAGCCGGGACAAGGCAAGCACCATGGACGGCGACCTGCAGAAGGTCTTCGGGAACCCGGTTCCCGAACTGTACGAGGCGGCTGTCGGCCACGATGCCTCGCCCGCCCTCGCCCGTGCCCTGGAACTGCGCTCCTTCCTGGCGCTGACCGAGGAACAGGTCGCCCGCGTCCGCGACCGCGTGCACGCGGACATGGATCCGGACCGCGACATGGGCGAACTGTCAGCGGACAAGCTCCGCTTCGACGCGCAGTGGCTGGAAGCGGCCCTCGACGCCCGCAATGGCTACCGCGCCGCCCTCGGCGAGCTGCTGCGCACCATGCCTCCGCCCGACCAGCGGGCCCGCCCCGTCCGCACGGCACAACTCGAGATCACCGCAACCCTGCCCCCGTCCACCGCCCCGGCACCCCCGCGTGCCGGGGCGGCCTGGGCCCGCCGACCTTGAAAGCCCCCGCTTGTCCCACCTCACGTCCACCGAGGTAGCCGGTCGGATCAAGGACCTCTACGGCGCGCCGCTCGCCGACCTCGAAGCCCACGCCCAGGACCAGCCGCCCGGCATGCTCTCTGCCCTGCTCGGCATGCACCACGACCTCGCCCTCGCCGAGCGCAGCATCGACGTCCACCGCGTCCACCTCGCCCAGCTCATCCACCCCGAGCGGCAGATCGGCCAGCACGACGTCTCCCACCTTCTCGATGGCTCCCGCCGGCTCGCCGAGGCAGTCGCAGTCCGCGACGTCCAGGCCAAGTCGGTCGCCGCGGTTCTGCAGAGCCTGGCCCGCGTCCCAGCTCCAGCGCCGTCCCCGCCGACTCCCTCGCCGCCCGTTCCGGCTCCACCTCTTCCGGCCCAGAGCACCGCACACAGCCGCTGATCCGCTGGCGATTTCCCTTTACGTACCCAGGAGTTCCTCCCCTTGGCCATCACCGCACTGCCCCCAGACACCGAAGCCGACATCGCCCGGGTCACCGAGGCCCTCGCCATGATCACCCCGCGCTGGAACGTGAGGATCCTGCTGGCACTCTCCGGCCCGCCGCTGCGCTACAGCGAGCTGGCGGCCAAGGTGTCCTGGCTGCAGAACGGCCAGCTCCACCCCAAGCTCAAGGCACTGTGCGACGCCGGGCTCGTCGAGCGCACCGAACACACCGCACGGCATGTGACCTACGGCCACACCGGGCGTGGTGCTGCCCTGCTGCCGGTCTTGCCGTTGATCGTCACCTGGGCCGAGGAGCATCTGGAGAAGGCGGACCGTCCGTTGCCCGCGATCGAGCAGATCGAGGACAGCCTCACTCTGCTCACCCGGCGGCACGCCGCCGCCCTCCTGTGGGTGCTCAAGTCCCGCGAGGAGGTCAGCGGGCGGGCCCTGGCTCGGATCGTGATGCCCAGCAGCGACTGGACCAACGTGTACCCGCCGCTGCGGCAGCTGGTCGCCGACGGGCTGGTCGACACCGAGGGCCTCGGCCGACCCTACCGGCTGTCCGCGGCGGGCGATGGCCTGGGCCCCGTTCTGGGCGCCCTGTCCGCATGGTGTGCCGGACAGCCCCTCAGCCAGGCGGCCCAGCACCCGGTCTGGGGGCACCCGCAGGTGAAGCCCGCGCCGAGGCCGTGGGTCAGCAGCCAGTCCCGGCTGGCCCCCGCGGCGCTCCCGCAGGCCCGGACGGGTGAGTTCTCTCCGGCGTGGCACAACCGCGATCTCTTCTCCCACGCCACGCCCGCCCGCCCGAAGGCGGCCATCCAGGCGGGAGGTCCGCGCCGATGACCACCCTCTTCACCCCTGCCGAAGTACGCCACGCTGTCGAGCTGCTGGCGTCGCGCTCCTTGATCCGACTGGTCACCGAGATCGACGACAACGGGGCGATACCACCGCGGCGGCTGGCCGCTACCCTTCCCGACCTCTCCTCGCACCAACTACGCCGCGCTACTGAAACGGCCCACGCTCACAATCTCGTCCGCGTTGCGCCCGGCGCCGGTCTGGAACTCACCGAGCAGGGTTCGGAGTTGGCCGACCTGTACGACGCGGTTGCCCGCTGGGCCCGCCGCCACGCCTACCCGGCACCGGTCTGCGAGTTCAGCAGTCGCGTCCGCCACGTCCTCGACCTCCTGGCGCCCTCGCTCGCGACCGAGCGCGCCGACGGCCTCCCGCGGCCGTCCGCCGAGCGGCTGCCCAGCGACGAGGCCGAAGGCGACCTTGTCCGTCCCCGAACCCTCCTGATCCAGTGGCTGGCCCGCAACCCTCAGATCACCTGGGTGTCCGAGCCCGAGCCGGCCGCGTGAGCACAGCGGCTGCACCCCCGCGTGCACGCCACAGCGCCGGGCTGATGCGCAGCATCTACCTGCCGCGCACGGCGGACGCCCTCGCGTTCGCGATGTCCACCTACGGCATCCCGCTGCTGGTCCTGGCCACCACGCGCTCCCCCGCGCTGACGGGCGCCGCGTTCGCCCTGGAGTGGATCCCGCGGCTGGCGGCGTTCGGGTGGGCCGGATCCATCGTCGACCGGCGCGGGGCGGCCGTCGTCTTCCACCTCGCCTCCCTGGGACGCGCGCTGGCCCTCGCCGCCGGCGCGGTCCTGCTCCAACTCCACTCGTCCGGCACCGTGGCCAGCGCAACGGTGATGGTGCTGGCGGCGACGACCGGCGTGCTCACCGAGTTCAGCTACATCGCGGCCGAGACCGCGGGCGCCGCCGCCGGCCGACGGGCAGGAAAGCGGGCCCACCGCGTCCAGGCGGCCCTGCTTGGCGTCGACCAGACCGCGACCCTGGCCGGCCCAGCCCTCGCAGGGGTTCTCCTGCTCGCCGGGCCGCCGACGATGCTCGCGGTGATCACGGTGCTCTCGCTTCTCGCCGCGATGCTCGCCCTTCGTACACCCCCCTCACCCGTTGCCCCGGCCCGCGCTCCGAAGAGACAGTCCGGCGCCGGACTCCTCACCGGGTGGCACACCATCCGCTCTCTTCCGGCACTCGGCTGGCTGGTGACCGGGCTGACCCTGTCCAACCTGGCCACCGGACTCCTCCAAGCGGCCGGTCCGGTAATAGTTGTCAAGCACTTCGGGCAGTCCACCACGGCCGTCGGCCTGGTCTGGTCCGCAGCCGCCGCAGCGACGCTCCTCAGCGTCACACTCTGCCGCTTCGCGCTCGACCGCCTGGGCCTGTGGCCGGTCGGCGCCGCCTGCGCCGCCCTCGCCTCGCTCGCCTGCCTCGCCGCCGCCCAGGCCCCCGACTACTGGTCCTACCTGGTCCTGGTCGCGGTCCTCATGGCGGCCGACGGCGGCATGACGGTGGTCCTGCGCACCCTGCGCTCCCGCCTGATCCCCCCGGAGAAGTTCGGCAGCACCCTGTCGGCGACCATTCTCGTCCTCCTGCTGCCCTTCCCCGTCGCTGGCGTGCTCACCGCGCTCACCCCGCCCGACGCGCTGGGCTACGTCATCACTGTCTGCGCCGGTCTGCAGGCCCTCGGCCTGCTGTACGCGTTCGCCCGCCTGCGCACCGATCCCGCCCTGCGCACCTGACCCTGCCGCGCTTTCCCCAGCCTGTGGAGAACCTCATGTCCATCGCCGCCCTCAGATCGCACCGCGCGAGCGGTCGCACCATCACCGAACAGTTCCACGCCTTCGACGCACACAATCCGCACGTCTACCGCGCTCTGGAACGCATGGCCGCCCGCCGCCTGGCCGCCGGCGCCACACGGGTCAGTTTGAAGGACCTCTTCGAAGACCTGCGCCGCCAACTCCCGTACGGCGTCGCCGGGCTGAACAACAACTTCACCGCCCTCTACGCCCGCCGCCTGATCGACGACCACCCCCACTGGGCCGGCGTGTTCGAGCTGCGCCGCCGCCGCGCCGCCTGAGACATCCCCTTTCCCTTCCCTCGACCTGCCGCCTACCGACTCGGAGAACCCCTTCTTGTCCGCTCGCCCCCTCGTACTCGTCGTCTCCCCGGGCGATGAGGCGGATCGCGGCAACTGCCTTGAGCAGGTGGCCGCCGCGTACGACATCGTCTTGTTGACCGGCGCCGAGCCATCGTGGGAGAAGCCGCACATCGTCGACCACGCCGTCGCCGATCTGCACCACACCACCGCGCTGCTCTCCGCCGGCCGGGCTCTTGCGGAACGACACGACCTTGACGGCGTCGTCACCTGGGACGAATGGAACCTCGTCCCCACCGCCCGCCTCGCCCGCGCGCTCGGTCTGGCCGCGAACCCCGTCGAGGTGATGCGGGCCTGCCGCAACAAGGCCACCGCCCGCACGCTGTTCGCCCGCCACGGAGTGCCGTCGGCAGCCTCGATGACCGCCCGGACCCTGCGGGAGGCTGAAAGGGCGACGAGGACCCTCGGCTTCCCCGCCGTCATCAAGCCCGCCGCAGCGGCCGGCAGCATCGGCGTGATCCGCATCGACCGGCCCGAAGAGCTGCCCGCAGCCTTCGAGTTCGCCTCGGCCGGCGCACACCGCAGCCGCGAGGACAGCGGCGTCCTGGTCGAGGAGTACCTCGACGGACCGGAGGTCTCCGTCGAATGCGTCACCCACCGCGGCACCACCACCGCCGTCGCCGTGACCCGCAAGCGCCTGGGCCCCGCACCCTACTTCGACGAGACCGGCCACACCGTCGACGCCGCCGATCCGCTCCTCGCAACGGTGGCGCCGACCGCCGGCGCTGCCATCAAGGCCCTGGGAATCACCGACGGCGTGCAGCACGTCGAGATGCGCCTGGTCGGCGGCCGGCCCCGGCTGATCGAGGTCAACGCGCGCCTCGGCGGCGACATGATCGGCCACCTCGTCCACCTGGCCACCGGCGTCGACCTCGCCCGGGCCGCCGCCGACATCGCCTGCGGACATACCCCCGACCTGACGCCCAACCGCCACCAGGCCGCAGCCATTCGCCTCGTCTACCCCGCCTACTCCGGCACCCTCACCGCCCGCCGCCTGACGGCACACGTCGGGGGATTGGAGCGTGTGCGCTTTCAGCGACAGGCCGGCGACCCGCTCGTACTGCCACAAGACGGCGGCGATCTGTACACCGCCCGCATCGGCTTCCTGATCACCACCGGGCCGACCGCCGCTGTCGCCGAAGCCCGCGCCCAGGAGGCGTACCGCAACCTCGACGTCCAGGTCGCCCCGCTCCCGCCGACGGCCCCGACTACCGGGCAGGGCGCCGCGTGAGACAGACCGCAACGCACGAGCTGGTGCGCAGCCGCCGCTTGCTAACCGGGTACTTCGCCGGACTGGGTGTGGCGATGGCCATCTTCGGCGCGCGCATGCCCGCCGTTCAGAACGCCGCAGAGGTGACTACCGCCGGGCTTGCCCTGGTCCTGCTGGCCGCCGCCCTCGGCATGGTCACCGGACTCCAGGCAGGTGGACGCCTCGCCCGCCCGGCCCGACTGCCCGCGCTGCTGACCGGCGGTGCTATAGCGCTCGCCGCCGGTCTTGCCGCCCTCGGGCTCTGCTCCAGTCTGGACAGCCTCCTGGCATCGGCGTTCGCCTTCGGCATCGCGCACGGCGTCCTTGACGTCGCAGCAAATGCCGCAGCGGTCCGATGCCAGGACGCCCACGGCCGCCCCATCATGGGCCGGCTGCACGCAAGTTACAGCCTCGGCGCCCTCCTCGGCGCCGCACTCGCCGCCACCACCGCCCACACCTCACACACCGTTCTGTTCGCCGCAGTGGCAGCCGGAGCCGCCGCGGCGGCAAGCGCGACCACGCGACTCACCCGCACCGTCGCCAGCCCCGCACTCGAGGCCGTCCACCACGGTGCTGCACCAGGCTCACCCGAGCAGAGGAGGCTGTCCCGGCGCCGATTGTGGCTGCTGGGCGCACTTGCTGCCGCCACGCTGCTGGGCGAAGGAGCCGCTGCCGACTGGGCCTCGGTCCACCTGCACGACCTCGGCGCGACAGCCGCGACCAGCGCCGCGGCGTACGGCTGCTACAGCGCCGCCATGGCCGCAGGCCGTCTCGCCGGAGACCGGCTCACCGCCCGCTTCGGCGCGGACACCGTCGTGCGCACCGGCGCCGCGTTGGCCGCGCTCGGCCTCGCCACCGGACTGGCCGGCTCCACCACCGCCTCTGCCCTCTTCGGCTGGACGGCCTTCGGCCTGGGCCTGTCCGTCACCATCCCCAGTCTGATCACCGCCGCCGGCACTGGCGGACCCCGCGCGGTCGCCACCGTCGCGGTCACCGGCTATGTCGGCCTTCTTGCCGGTCCCGCCCTCATCGGCGCTCTCACCACCGTCACCGCACTGCCGCACGCGCTGCTGCTGCCCGCCCTCCTCGCCGCAAGCGTCGCCGTGCTCGCACCCAAAGCCTTGGAGAAAACGACCCCTTGACCCGCACCTCCGCCTCCCCGAGCGGCGTGGACGCCCTGATCCTCGACTACAACGGAGTCCTCGGCCTCCAGCCCAGCACCGCCATGTGGACCCGGCTCGCCGACCTCGCCGAGTGGCCCGACCAGCATCTCCCCTCGTTCCAGGACGCCTTCTGGGCTCCCCGCAACGCCTACGACGCAGGGGAACTGAGCGATCTGGCCTACTGGGCCAAGGTCCTCGGACACCACCCCGGCCCACGGTTGCTGCGCACCCTGCGGGCCGCCGACACCGCCATGTGGACCCGAACCGACCCGCGCGTCCTCGATGTCCTGTACCGCGCCCGGGCCGCGGAGCTGCCGATGGTGCTGCTCTCCAACGCCCCGGCCCACCTCAGCGACGTCCTGGACGCCACCGTCTGGCGGCGCGAGCTGATGGACCACGCCTTGTACTCCGCCCGCCTGGGCCTGTGCAAGCCCGACCCGGCCGTGTACGAACACGCCCTGGCCGCCACCGGCGTCGCCGAGCCAGCACGCGTGCTGTTCGTCGACGACCGCGAGGACAACTGCCAGGCCGCCGCCCAGCTGGGCCTGCGAACCCTCCACTACACCGGCCAACCCGCCCACCTGGAACGACAGTTGCTGCCCACCCTCGCGGTCGGCACCGCTTCCTGACCGCGCACCGCGCCGCTCACCCTCCGGCCCAACCCTCAGGACTTTCGTGCCCGACACAGAAGAGATCGACGGCGACGCCTACGTCTCCCCCCGCTACCTCGCCGCCAGCACCTCCGCCGGAGACCCGGCTCTGGAACCGCTGCTCGCGCTCGGCTTCGACCTGCGTCACGACGACCTCGGCAACGCATACGTCACCGCGCCCGACCACCGCGTCCGACTCGGCTATCTGCCCGAGGGAGACGACGACGGTCTGTGGCGCATCAACGCCTACAAGGACTCGTTCGGCCCGCCGGAGTGGGGCGTCTGTTTCAACGACCGCGTCCCCACCGAGTTCGTCCGCGCCTTTACCACTGCTCTCGCCGAGGCGTACGGGCGTGGCCCGGACGCGTACCTCGCCAGGCCGGCCGCCGGGGTCGACGAACACGATCCCTTTCTGGCTGTCGTGCCCGTGCTGAAACAGGGCTGGGAGATCGACCGCCCGCGCTGGGGCGTCTTCGCGGTCCAGTCCCCCGACGGGCTGGCCGGCCTGGAGTTCACCACCGGCGACCTCGATCCGGAAACTGAGTTGACCACACGCGACGCCCGGTGGCAGCTGTGGGCGGGCAAGTCCATCGACCGGCCCGCCTGGTACGCCACGGCCAGCACCGACACGCCCGTCGCCCTGCTCACCGCCGTCACCGAGTGCGTCGCCGATCCGGCTCCCCTGCCCCGGTGGCGCGAGGAGACCTTCAGCTACATCAAGGGCATGGCCCAGCTCACCCCGATCCTTCCGCCCGGCCCGGCGGCCCCCACCCCGCTCGACGTGCAGCGGGCCGCCGCATCCCGCCGCCCGGCCGCGCTCCCCGCGGCCAGCGTCCCGCGCTGGAGCACCACCAGCCGACCGGCCCTGCCCGGTCCACGCCGATAGGACCAGCCCGACCCCTACCGGAGACCCCCCTTGTCCCTGCAGGCCCCGGAGTTCTTCGCCGAGTTGTGCCTCCCCTTCCACGACAGCACGGTCGTGGGCAACACGTACTTCGCCGCTCCCGTCCCCGGCGTACCGCTGCGGCTGCGGATCGATTTCACCGGCACCATCCACGCGGACACCTACGGCGGCCTACGCCTGGCGGTCGTCCACCCGGACCGCGGCGAGATCGACGCCGTCGTCCTCAGCTTCCTCGACCACGGCACCTTCCACCGCCGCGACGAAGCGACCAACACCCGGCCGAACACCAAGCAGCACGGCACCTTCGACACGTACCACCGCCCCGGCCGGCCTCCGTGGGAGGGAGCCGTCACCACCGGGCTGCGCGACGCCATCGAGCAGTACACCGCCGTCTGGTTCCCCGGCGCCTGGACCGCGTCCGCGCCGAGCCGCGCCGCAGCCCGGACCGCGCACACGTCTCCCGCCATGCCGATCACCCGCAGTGGCGCCCGCGCCCGCTGAGCCGCCCCCACCGCCAGCCCCCGCGTTCCGCACTCTTCCAGCAGGAGCCCTGCCCGTGATGAGCCACCCCTTTGAAAACCTCGACCCCGCCCAGACCGTGCAGGTCCTTCCCCGCCACCTCGCCGGGCCCGGCGCCGTCGACCCGCGTACCGCATGGGCCTTCCCCTACGACGAGGGCTGGCCGTTCGCCCAGACCGACGACGGCACGGCCGCCGCGTTCAGCCCGTGCCTGCGACTGCAGACCACGTACGAACCCAGGCCCGACCAGCGCGGCCAGGGTACGTGGACCGTCAGCGCGCGCCGGGCCCCGTTCACGCCGCCGGCCTGGCGGATCACCTTCGACGCCGCCACCCCCGTCGAGTTGCTGCATGACGTCCACACGGAGCTGCTCGACCTCTACCTCGAAGACCGGTACAGCGACCACGACCGGCTGTTGAAGGACGAGACGGCACCGCACGAGGCGTACGTGCCGCTGCTCACCCGCGGGTGGAGCCACGACGTCAAGACCGACGGCACACAGACGTTCCTCACCCCGGAGGGACTCGGCGGCCTACGCCACCGCTACGCCATCAACGGCTCCAGCGGGCCGGCCTGGCGGGCCTGGGGCGGATACCCCAGCGAGCCGCACTGGACGGCACGCTTCTCGTTCGGCACGCCCACCACGCTCGTCGCGGCCTTCACCGCCTCGCTGATCTCCACCGAGCCACTGCACCGCACCGTCCAGGACGTCCCCGTCCACACCCGCCGCGCCCTCTACATCGCCACCACGACACCCAAGCAGCCTCACGGCAGCACACCTGTCGCCCCGCCACCTCCCGCCCCAGTTGCTGGGCGAACCCGCTGACCTTCCCCACCCTCTGATCCAAGGAGTCCTCCCCTCGTGCACGCACGCTTTGTCCGATCCGCCGCCGTCGCCGTCGCGGTGACCGGCACCCTCAGCTGGGCGCCGGCCGCGAGCGCCCAGCCCTCCGAACCGACCCCCTCGGCGTCCGCCGAGACACCGGCCCCGGACGCGGGCAGCGTCGAGATCACCGCCAAGGACCCGGCCGGGGACGCGCTCCCCAGCGCCGCGTTCCTTCTGCTCGACTCCGCCGGCCAAGAAGCCGGACGCGGCAAGACCGACGCACAGGGGAAGCTGACCTTCTCCGACCTCGCGCCGGGCGTCTACCGCCTCAAAGAAATCTCCAGCGGCAGCAGCCTTCACGACACCGCCGATGACCAGGACGTCATCGTCACCCCGGGCAACGCCACCCGGCTCACGATCGTCGACCCGTTCAAGGCCGCCTCGGTCCTGCTGAAGGGCAAGGACGACAAGACCGGCAAGCTGCTGGCCGGATCCACGGTCAACATCGGCAGCGGCGACAAGACCATCCTGACGCTGACCACCGGCGCCGACGGAACGGCCAGCGGCAAGCTGCCCATCAACTCCCGTACCGGCACGGACTTCTGGGTCAAGCAGGTGAAGGCACCTGCCGGCTACAACATCTACAAGCCCTCGAAGGCGTTCAAGGCCAAGCCGGGCGATCCCGTGACCGTGACCGTCACCAACGCCAAGACCGCCACCACCCCGCCGCCCGCGGAGAAGGCGACAGACAAGCCCAGCGAGAAGCCGAGCGACAAGTCCTCCCCGGACAAGCCCGGCAGGGACGAGGACACCCCGGCGCCGTCTGCCTCGGGTACTCCGACCTCCAACGAGACCGCCTCGCCGGCTCCCTCCGGCTCGCTCGCGCACACCGGCGCCGACGCCACCCCGTGGCTGATCGGCGGCGCCGGAGTCCTGATCGCCGCTGGCGGAGGCACTCTCTTCGCGGCCCGTCGCCGACGCACGGACAACTCCACCGACGACGGCTCCTCCGCGAGCTGACCCACCCACGGCCCTCCGCAAAGCCCCTGGAATGCACCCACTGATTCCGGGGGCTTTGGCATAGGCGCGGGTCCGATGCGAACGGAGGCGGGGCGCCACCCGCCGCACACGCGTGACCCTTGCGTAGAGCGACGCCCAACCGTGAAGGCCCGTATGGATATTCGCCTTCAAGAGTGGACTCGCCACCGCGTGGGGGTCGGCCGGTGTCGAACGCCAGCGCGATGTCGCCTGGGTGCGGCACACTGCCGCCGGTATCAGCTTTCCCGTACCAAAGGAGCCGTTCCTGTGGCCGAGCGAATCGTCGTCCCCGACCTGTGGACTGGGCGTTGCCAGTGTGGCGATCACGCGTACGAGGCGTCCGGCATCCCGGACGACCCGCACTTGTGCTCGTGCGAGCACTGCACGCGCCTGTCCGGTTCTCCCGCGATGGCCTGGGTCGGTTTCCACAGGGACGCCCTGAAGTGGACGGGCCCGGCAGGGGAGCCGGCATACTTCTCCACCTGGCCGACTCTTCACCGAGGATCCTGCCAGCGCTGCCACACCCAGCTCACCTCTGTCGCGGACGGCTCGGACATGATCATGGTGACGATCTTCAGCCTCACCCGGAGCGCCGAACTGGCCCCGGTCGGACACAGCTACCGCGAGGCGGCGGCGCCCTGGATGACCATCACGCTCGCGCCCGACCCGCGACCCGGCACGTGACGGTCGGCAGCTAGCCTCCACGCTTGACTCACGCGCTCATGGGATTGGCGGATCTGATAACCGACCCCCACGACTGTGACCACCACTCATGCCGACATACCGCCGTGCTGTTGTTCGAGCCCCGCGCGGCCTCGATGACGGCCGCCGCTTCTCCGCGTGCGATGGTCACGCGGGGCTGTCGCCCGGAGCGTGGCTTTCGCGTCGGCCGCAGGCGGAAAGGTCGTCGGAGAGCGGCTTTCCCTGCTCCCCGCCCTACTGTGGAAGGGCAACGATCTCTCCTGGGAGCACAACGAGTGACAGCGTCAATGGAGCGGCTCTGCGACTGGGTCGTCAATAAGGACAAGGTCTGGGTGCACGGCGACCGGATCACCGACGGCCACGTCGCTCTCGACATGCGCCTCACCCCAGGGCTCGACCCTGGTGAGGTCGGCCGGGACGGGCAGTGGGTCCTCCGCAAAGCGCAGCCCTCGCGCTGGGTGGCTGAGCAGCACCCCGACCTCTCAGACGTCATTCCGGACCCGGCCGACGGCGCGGACTGGAGCGAGGTCGCCTGGTCGGCCTGGGTGACCCGCGGCCTGCGTATCGGCGCGCTACAGGGCGCCGCGGTGGCAGTGGACCACGGATGGCTCTCTCGCCTCCAACCCGGCTACCGGATCGAGGGGGCTCCCGGACACGCGTTCCTGCGGATCGTGACCAAGAACCCCGAGCCGTCGCTGCTGTCGGGCGGTGCCGCGCACCGAACGGTGATCGGTGTCGTTATGCCCACGCCCATCGAGGGTTCGGGCGCTGTCCTTGACGCCATCGTGCAGGACCTCGCCGGGTGAGCAAGCGGCCTCAGCTTCCAGGTGACCCCTCCGACCTGTACCTGCGCATCTCCTACGACGACGAACTCTGGGACACCCCGCAGGCCGACACGCTGGAGCGATGGAGCGTGTCCGTCCTCCACCGTCGGCGTGTGCACGACGGAGGCCAGGGGCCGGCGGCCACGGGCAACTGCGTCACCGGGGAGTGCCCCGCGCGCACGGTCGAGGACGCCACCGTGGGGTCGATGACGTTCTACCGGGTCCACCTCGACCGCGGCCGGAATGCGTTCCGGGCGATGGAAGAGGAATCCGAGGAGCTGTACGAAACCGCCCAGGTGCTCCTCGATCCCGAGACGGGCTTCTTCACCAGCGAGGTCAGCGAGCTGCTGGAGTACGTCGGCTCCGCGCTGCTCGTCATGGACCGGGTGACGCTGGATCCCCCGTGGCGTGGGCACGGACTGGCGGCCGTACTCGGTTGCGAGGTGATCCACCGGCTCATGGCCGGCTGCCGGGCCATCGCCTGCTCACCTGGCATCACCGACCTCAGCAGCCGGCGTCTGACAGACCAGGCCGAGTGGGACCGCGTGAAAACCAAGATCGCCCAGGGATGGCAGAGCCTCGGATTCCGCCCCTTCCGCGACAACGTCTATCTCCTCTCGCCCGCCTCACAGGACCTGGAGGAACAGCGCGGCGCCCTTCGAGGGCGGCTCGCGGAACTCGGTGCCTCCTGGCGGAAGGGCACATCTTGACCGGCCTCGCCACCACGAGAGGCGGGCACGCCAGGGGTCGGGCTAGGCGCGGGCGGGGGGCAGGTCGTAGCGGCTGACGGCCAGGTATGTCTCCGGTGTCGCCGATTCGAGGAGACCCACGTTTCCCTCCAGGTCGAGTTCTGGCTCCCGAGGACGGCGTAGAAGGTCACTCCAGTTGCTTGCCGCACCCTGCTCATAGGCGTCGCGGAGTAGATAACGCAGCCGTGGGCGGGCTTCCTCCTGCTGTTCGCGGAAGATGCGCCGCTGGGTGAGCCCCTGTACTTCCTGGGCCTCGTCGCTGAGTTCCAGGTGGGCGGCCGGCTGGTCCTCGGCGCGCAGCCCTGGGGTGCGCCGGGCGATGGCGAGGTCCTCCTCGTGGAGGCGCTCGCAGGCGGCGAACAACTTCCGAGACATGCCGAGGTGGACCTCAGTTCCGGGGATGCGGCAGCTCAGGAAGTCGTCGAGGCCCATTGAGCGGATACCGGCGCGCAGGATGTGCTCCTCCGCACCGGTCACTGCTCGGCGGGCGTCGGCCCGCATGGCGAAAGTGAGGCCATCGCCTTCCAGGGGCGTGGTCAGCCCGGAGCGCCGGTGACGGGAAGCGCGGTCGGCGGGAACCGGCACGGTACGCAACTGTGAGGCGGGAGCCGAGCGCAGCGCCAGGTAGGCGAGCATCTGCGCGCGGGCCGCGCCGATGAGCGCGTCGTCGCTGTCGCCGAGCTGGTCTTCCAGGTTGCCGGGGCCCGCCGCGTCGTCGGCGGTGTCGGACCCGTCGGGGGCGAGCGGCGGCTGGCCGGGGTGCAGGTCGTGGTCGATGGTCAGGAAGAGGTCGTCACCGGGCCGTACGGACGCCCCGACCAGGACGGTGCGGTGCGCGTACGCGCCGAGGACTTTGCTGCCGGCCGCCAACTGCGCCCACCCCTTGCGAAGTGTGCCGACACCGACATCGCCACCCTTGGCCTCGATCAGCCAGTACAGCTCCTCTGCCTCGTGGTGCCCCCACAGGTCGGGCAGCTTCTTCTTCGGATCTTTGAAAGTCTTGTGCAGAGCCGGGACGGGGCCGCCGAGTTCGAGGTGTTCGGTCTGGCCGAGGCCGAGCAGCGAGCGGCAGGCCCACTCCGTCATCGTCATGCCCAGCCGGTAGCCGGCGGCATTCTTCGCGCTGCGCTCGGTCCCGTGGGCGTAGACCGGGTTCCAGGTGAGGCGCCTGCCCTTAGCGCCTGGCACGGGATGTCGGGGCTTCACGGGATGCGCGCCGAGGTAGGCGTACAGCGGGGAGATCCGGGCGAGGAGTTCCCCGTGTGCGTAGCGCGGCTGGTTTTGCAGGTGCGGTGTGACGTCGCGGCCGACTTCGGTGGCGGCCTTGATGATTTCCCGCCATGTGGTGGTCGGCGCGTACCAGCCGTCGGCCGCCGGGAATCCGCCCGATCCGGCCCACGCCTTGTGCTTGGCCGTCCGCCACTGCCTCCGGGGCTTGTCTGCAGGTCCGTTGCGAAACAGGACCGGTATGTCGAAGCTGTCGGCGTAGGTCAGCGGCGGCTCGTCAGGGACGTGTGCGGGGATCATACGGATCACTCTGGCACGGCTCAGGATCCTTCCTGCCGCGGGGCGGCGGGCCGCCGATCTGCTTGACTCCCGTCGGCATGGCGCATTCACGGCCATGCCGAAGGCGACCGGCGTTGTTGGCCTGTCCACACGCCTGCCCGCGTTGCACTGCTCACGGTCGGTCGGGCCAGAAGGTCGACAAGGGGAGCCGGACGGAGGGCAGCTGAACCGCCTGGATTGGTCCGAGAGCGGCTGCAGCAGCGCGAAGAGCTTGGTCGTATGAGCCGGAGCCAAGGACTTCAGCAGAACAGGCAGGACAGTTACCGGGGCGGCGGGCATGACCGGCGCTGCGATCTCCGGAGCCTCGGACGTGCGCGAAGGCGTCGTCGGGAAAGTCGGCTCGCACGGCATGCCAGACTCCGAGGCGCTCGTCGTCGGGTAGCCCGGCCGCTACGGCAGGGCGCATCGGCGGCAGCAGGCGACCGTGATCCTGGACAAGAAACACCCGGTCGGTGAAGTCGACGCTGTCCCCCTCAGGACGCTCCTGCTCCAGCCACGCCTGCGCCTCCTCGCGGGTGCCCGGCCCCCACAGATAATCTGTCGGGAACTGCGTGGTCTCGTAGCGGGTGTCGAACTCTGCCCAGTGAGTATCGTCCCAGCGACTGCCCGGTACGAAGGGGATGGCGCGCACCACGACGTGTTGGTACTCGTCGTCCTCCTGATCTTCCATGGGGCCGGGGGCGGTGAGAGCGTGGGCGGGCTCCATCCGAGCCCGCCCGGAACCGTTCCAGCTCAGCACAGCGACCTCCCGGCGCAGAGGTGCCGGGTACAGGCGCCCACCGGGAGTGGCTTGCCCCCACAGCTGGTTGATCAGTTCCGCCAGATCCCGCACGGTTCGGGCCGCCACGACGGGGGTGTCGACATGGTGGCCGGAGGGATGGGCAACGTAGTTACGCAGCCTGGCCAGCGCCTCCTCGACCGCGCGGCTGCGCCGCCCGCGGAGCAGACCCGCCGTACGCGCCCACAGGCGGAGCCCGTGCAGCATCCCGTTGAACTCGATGGCCTGGTTGGCGACGACCAGCTTCGCGCGTTGTCGCGTCATCCTGTCTGCGCGCTTCTTGACGTCGTCGTACGACGTGACGGCGTAGGAGACGTCCGGGGCCTGGGGGACGCGGAAGGTGATGGTGCCTGCGCACCATTCCAAGAAGCGGTCCCGCAACGCCTGCTCGTAGATGAGGAGCGCCTGGTCGCCGACGATGGTGTACACGTCGTAGCACAGCACGCCGTAGGCGAAGACGGTGCGCAGCCGCTCGAAGGAGTCGCGTGTTCCGGCCGCGACACCCGCCGCCAGGTCGCAGTCGTCGATCTGACGCTGCTGGAACTCCGCAGAGTCCTCGGGCTTCATTCGGCCGCCGAGCCCGTAGGGATTGAACGCCAGCGACAGATCATCCGCGGCGCGCAACTCCTCAAGCGACCGGATCTCCATGTACTTCTCCTCACGATGGGAAACGGGCCAGCATGCACCTACAGGCCCCCGGTCGGCTACCCCTTTCCTTGGGGTGACTTGGTGAGGTCGACGCGAAATGACTCGGAACGGCAGTTGACCTTGGACAACGAAGCCAGTCGCTCTGTCACCACGGACATGTACGAAGCAGCCCTCTCCGCGGCGCACATCGCGGACGCGCACGCTGCCCTCACCGATGCTTCCGCGCACATTCTCGCCATCACCGGGCCCTGCCCGGTCTAGGGTGTCGCCTCATGACGCTGCTGATCGTGGGTGGGTCCGGGTTCCTGGGCACCGAGCTGGTCCGGCAAGCATTATCGGCGGGGCGCCCGACGGCCGCGACCTACACGACCAGGCCCGGCAGTACTCCGGGGGTTACTTGGCGCCGCCTCGACCTGCGCGATCCAGGGAGCGTGGACGCGGTCGTGGCCGAGGTGAACCCTCGCGTCATCGTCAATGCATCGAGCGGCGGGGCCAACTGGGCAGTCACAGCCGAGGGACCCGTCCGCCTCGCGATCGCCGCGGCGAAGGCCGGAAGCAGAATGATCCAGGTCTCCACCGACGCCGTCTTCTCCGGCAAGAGTCACGTTCCCTACGACGAACACTGCAGGCCCGACCCCATCACCCCGTACGGAGCGGCGAAGGCCGCCGCGGAAACGGTGCTTCTGCTCCATCCGGACGCAGCCGTGGCCCGCACCTCGCTGATCATCGGCGACGGACAGTCCGAGCACGAACGCACCGTCCACGAACTGGCCACCGGCACCCGCGAAGGCGTCCTCTTCACAGATGACTTCCGATGCCCGGTCCACGCGAGTGATCTGGCCGCAGCGCTCCTCGAACTCGCGTCGGGCGACACGACCGGCGTCCACCACCTCGGCGGGAACCAGGCTCTCAGCCGGCACGAACTGGGCGTGCTCATCGCCCGACGCGACGGACTCGACGCATCGCGACTGGCCACCGGCTTGCGGGCCGACAGCACCCTTCCCGGGCCCCTCGAAATCCGCCTCGACAGCCGCTCGACGCAGCGCAAGCTGCGCACCACGCTGCGGGGCGCGCACCAGTTCCTCGTCCCCACAACCTGAGAGGCCGATGGCATGCCGTCGGCCCTCCTTCGCTTCGTGGTTCTGGGCACGCCGGATGCGGCACGACTCGGTTCGATAGCAGCGACTGGAGTTAATCGCCGCAAGTCAGCGCGGGGCGGACGACTGGATTCGCTGTCCAAGGACAGCAGTTCGCCGGGGGCAGACAGGAAAGATCGCGGAAAGACTGGCCAACGCGCGTGAGGGCATGTCAACCTAGACGACCTTGCAAGAAACCCCAGGTCAGAGAGGTGAATGCCCGTGACCGTAGCGCCCGTGGGCTCCGGTTTCGCTACCACCGTTGAAGCCCTGCGGCTGCGTGAGTGGCAGCTCGGACCCGGCCAGCCCACGCTGGTGATGGACCAGTTCTCCGCAGAGGACTTCCACCTGATTGTGGACGACCGTGCGGACGTGCACGTCAGCTCGAAGGACGGCCGGTTCTACCTCGGTTGGTTCCCGCTCGGCCGTCCCGGTACGGACGGTGAGGGATGGAAGATCGCTGTGTCCGGCACGGTCAAGGTGCGTGGTTACCACCTGTCGTTCGACATCGAGACGCCGGCCGACATCGTCGCCGCCGCCGTGGCGCGTGTGCTGGAGACCTCACGTCGTGTACGACAGCGCGCCCACGAGTAGTTCTCGCCCGGGCGGCCGGTCAGATGTCGGGCCCCGCCCTTTTCACCGCTCACTGTTTCCGCTCACCCCAGGAGGCTGTTCGTGACGACCCCGGAGATGACCGTCGGTGATCTCATCGACCTGCTGTCAGCCTGCGACCGGGATGCTCCGGTCCGCCAGGCCATGAACCCCTTCTTTCCGATGGCGCACCGCCTGGCGCAGGTCGTGCAGTCCGTGGATGAGACCGGCCGGACCGTCGTCTACCTCGCCGAGGGGCGGGACGAGGACGCACAGCTCGGACATCTGCCGCCCGAGGTCGCCATCGCCCTGACCTGGCAGGGCCCAGTCCAGGCACCCCCGCGCCGCCCCCGCCGCCGTGCTGGCGGCAACTAGACCCGCACCGACCCCTTGGAGGCGCCCCTGTACCCCGACTTCCCGCCCGACCCGTCCATTCCGCCCGGCGGCCAGCCCGCGTTCTGGGTCGGCCCCCGGCATCTGGCCGGTGACGACGGGTGCCTCTACGACGGTGTTGCCGACACGCTCTCCGGTCTGGGCTGGACGAGCCTGACGATTGTCCGCGGACGTCATGAGCCGGACGAGGAACCCCAGGACCGCCAGGTCCTGCGCAGCACCGTTCTGCACATCAGCTCCGACACCCTCCGATGGGCGCAGTGGAGCCTGGCGGACGAGCCGTTCCACCTGGGAGACCTGCCGATCGCCTGGCAGATCTCCGCCCGCGCGGATACCAGCAGCCCGCTCGCGTCTTGGTCGTGCTACTTCACCACCGACGTCCCAGGCGAGGCTGTGGCCGACTTCCTCGTCGCGCTCGACGCCCGAGACCAGCCCGCCGTGCCGTTCGCCGGACCCGAACTGGTCCTCGACGCCGTAGCCGCACACGGCTGGCTCCGCGACATCGACCAGCCCGACGCGGCAGCGACGGACCCGACGTTCACCTCGCACATCAGCCTCGGCGAGGTACCGCCCCTCATCCAGGACGCCGACCCGCGCACCCTGACGACCGAGGTCGACGAGCCAGGACCAGTCGGATGGCAGGCATGGGCCGAGCCCGCGCTCGGCGCCCCCTGTCTGTGGGCGGCATCCTTTGGGGCCAGCGCCCCGCACGACCTCGTGGCAGCTTTTGCCACTTCCCTCAGCTCGACCGCACCGGTCCTGCGCCGGGTGCTGCCCGAGGCCACCCGGGAGCGACTGCTGCGGGCGCCGGCCTAGCCATCGACGGCGCACCTCAGCCAGACGGAAGAAACCCGGTCCCCGAACAGGGGCCGGGTTTCTGGTATTTCCCTCCGGGGTTCGGGCGAGCCATCGAGTCGGAGGACGCGGACCGGGGCGACGAGTACAGGGTGTCGGGCCTGCTCGGCACCGGTGATCGTCTCCGGCCCCAAGGCGGGGAAGTCCGGTGAAGCGGGGGTCTGCTCGGTGTATCGAAGCGGATCGGGTGATGTCGGTTGATTGCCTGACAGATAGCGGCTGGGTCCGATAGATGTGTGCACATGGACGACTCCACGCCTGGTGAACACACTCCCGCAGACGGCGAGCCCGCGCCCTCTGACGAGAAGTCGAAGAGCTGGTACGCGAAGCACAAGCCGAAGATCCGCGTCATCGGCGGCGTGACTCTGAGCGTAAGTCTGGCCGTGGTCGCTTACCTCGCAAGGCAGGGCTCCACACGGCATGAGGTCGAGGACATCGCGGATTACGAACCGGCCTCCGACGATGAAGCTACGGAGCAGCCTCGCCAGTCCTCGCCTGCCCCTGACCGCGACCCCTTCCTCCGAAGGCTCCCTCCCGGTCAGCACGCCAGCGAAGAGGCCAAGGCGAGGTATAGGGAGTTGACGGGGAACGAGCTTCCTGACGGTTACACCGTGGTTCGCCGCTGGATGTACGGAACCGCAGCCTGACCACCGCACTGATGGTGTCCGTCAAAGCGGAACAAGCTCAGCACAGCACTGCTGCCCCCGACCGTCCTGGTCGGGGGCAGCAGTGTGTCGGGGCCGGTCAGCTGGCTGCCGTGGCCTTGGTGAGGGCCTTGTCGAGGTGGCGGTCGACGAGGGCCGGGGAGCCGGAGACGATCAGCAGCAGGCTGCCGTCGCGGATCGCGGTCTGCTTGACCACGGTGCTCCGTCCGTCGGCGGAGAACGTCAGGAGCTGGCTCCACTGCTCGTCACCGAGGCCGTGGGGCGCGGGCAGCTTCTGCGAAGCGATGTCGATCGGGGTGCCGCCCGCGACGACCTGATAGTTCGGGCAGCCGGTCATGGCGTCGAAGATCCGGCCGATGCCGTCGGAGAGCTTGGTCGCGCCGTCGCTGTACAACTCCTCGGAGAACTCCGAGGAGCTGCCGCCGTAGGTGAAGGCCGTCTTCGCTTTGCGGGGGAAGGTGAGCGTGGCGCCGGTGGCCGCGTCGCCGCCCAGTTCGCTCAGGGCCGGGCAGCCGATGACGGTGACGTCGTCGTGCTGGGAGGGGCGCTCCGGCTTGCGCAGGTAGCCGCTGCCGAGGTCGCGCTGGTCGAGCAGGCGCGTCTCCAGCGCGGCCGACGTCAGCGGAGCAGCCTGGGTTGTGTCGGCCGGCGACCCGGTCCGAGCGGAGGCGGCGGTGGCGTGCTGGGCGCCGGTGGTGTCGGTGGAGCAGGCGGACACGGCGAGGAGGGCGGCGGTGATGCCGAGGACGGTGGTGGAGACGCGAACGCGCATGACGGAACTGACCCCTTGGTGCTAGGCGACGGGTGGTCAGTGCGGGCCCGCGGGCCCGGTGGGGTCGTAGGAGTGGAGGTCAGTGCCCGAGGTGGCGCAGGCATTCCTCGAACGTGGCGTGCGTCGCGTCCGCCGGTCCGCGGTTCCGGTTGAACCAGGCGGTGTCGAGGCGGGTTTCCTGCTGCTGGTGGCCGACCCGGCACCGCAGCCAGATCTGGTCGCGGGTGGAGAGGATGAGCCAGTCCCGGTACGCGCCGCACTCGGCGCAGGCGACCATCTCGCCGTCGAGGACGAGCGGCTGCTTCCACGGCATCATGGTGCCGTCGACCTGATCGTGGCTGGGTACCCGCAACTCCGGCGGAAGGAAGTCGTCCACCACCGCGGTCGGCTCGATGTGTTCCGGCTCGGCCGGCGGCACCCCGATCCCGGGCGGGACCTCGTTCTGCAGCCGCGCCGACAGCTCGAAGAACCGGCGCTGTTCCGCGCTGGGCTCCTTGGCCCGGCGGCGTATTCGCTGAAACACCCTGGCGTCCTCCTGTGCCTCGTCCTGCTCGCTTCATGATCGTGCCTTACGCCCCTGGCGGTTTCAATTCACAAAGTCCACAGTCGCCTTCGGGCAGGTCTTCACGCGTTTTCCGCCTCCTGGGGGGCGCGGATGACGAGTGGGCACGGCGCGTGTCTCCGAGCGGATGAGTGATGTCCCCTCGGCGTGCCCGAACACGCCACGTCGGCTTCGACCGCCCAACTTCGCGTCGCCAACTGGCTCGAGTCGCCGCACCTGCGCCCTTGCGTTCCTCCTGAGTGTGCGCAGCGCCCGTGACCCACAATGCGGTGGCGTACGGTCATGCTGGGTCGCGAACGGGGCGGTGGCGGTCCGCCTGCTCCTGGTCGTGCGCTGAGGCTGCACCCCGGCTGGCAGGGCTCACCGGGTCTTGCCCGATGTCTCCTCCCCGCTGCGGCGGCGGCCGGGCGCGGAAGTCTGGGTGGCCGTCCTGCGCGTTGCGGACTGGACCCCAGCGGTGCCGCTCTCGGACAGGGGCGAGGCGTCGGCGGGCAGATCGGCCGTCCGCCGCATCCGCCACACCAGCACGTCGCTCACCGACTCCGCGGTGCCGAGTTCACGACGCCCGACCGCAGCGGACAGAAGAGCGGCGGGATCGTGGCCGGCGGCTTCGGCTTCCGTGATGGTCGCGGCCAGGGCGTACCAGCCGGGTTCGGCGAGGATCCGCTCGGCGAGCCCCGGCAGCGCTTCGCGCAGCAGCACGGTCTGCCGCTGGAGCACCGGCCGGCTCAGACGTCGGCCTCGCTGGTAGAGCACGCCGAGCGGCTGAGCGGCGGCGGCCCGGTAGGCGGTGCGCAGATGCCCGGCCGCCTGGGCGGCGGCTTCGGCCTGCTGGGCATGGCCCTTTCTCGAGTGCCAGTGGGCGGCGGCGGTGATGAGGAAGAACAGCATGTCGATCGCCATCGCGGTGGTGGCACCGTCCTCACCACGGCCGAGGGCGGGCCCTCCGTGGACGAGGTCGCGGGCGGCTTGCCGCAGCGCGCGGTCGTGCCCGCGTACGGCGCGCACGTGGGAGCGGGAGGCCCGCTCGAACGCTGTTGCGGCTTCTCGCAGTTCGCGGCGGGTGTGTGCGGCGGAGGTCTTCGCGAGCGCGTCCAGGACCTCGCCGGCGGCGGCGATGTGGGCGGCGGCGACCGCGTCGTCGCCGTGCTCGACGATGAGCACGGCCTGCCACGCGGCCGATGCCGTCCCGCGGCGGGCGGAGGCCGGGGCGCCGGGCCCCGTACGGACCGTGTCCTCTTGCCGTGGAGTCGGCTCGGCCCCGGTGCCGCCGGACCAGCGCTCCCGGATCCGGGGCAGCGACAGGTCGGGGGCCAGGCGCGCGCCGGGGTAGAACACCGGCTCGCCGTCCTTGTTCAGGTCATCGGGCAGAGCGACCTTGTATCCGAGGAGGTCTCCGGAGGGCGCGGCACGCTTACGGATCAGGAGACCGGCAGCGGCGAGCCGGTCGAAGAACTCCTCGTCACTCCTCGCACCGGACACCGCGCGCCGTACCGTCTCCCGCAGCTCCTCGCGGGCGGTGCGCTCTCGACCCTGGCGCTCGGCCTTGTGCCGTTCGGCGCTGGTGGGCCGCTGGGCGGCGGTGCCGTCACCGGGGGCGACCTGGTGGAGGCCGAGTTCCTTCTCGATGAGGCGGCACTCAGCCTGGGCGCGTTTGCCGGAGCGGAAGTCGTCGGGGCGGCTGCCGTCCTCGCACACCAGGGTGGCGACGATGTGGATGTGGTCGTCGGCGTGGCGTACGGCTGCCCAGCGGCAGCCGGGCTGCCCACCGCCGGGGTCGACGCCGGTGGCGGCCACGATCCGCCGGGCGATCTCACCCCATTCCTCGTCGGACAGGATCCGGTCGTCCGCGGTCGCGCGTACGGAGGTGTGCCATACGTGCTTGGCTGGGCGGGCGTGCTTCGGCAGGGCCATCACGGGCTGGTCCAGGAGCTGCTGGAGGTCCTTGAGGGTGGCGTTCGGGTCACGGCCGGGGTCGGGTGCCATGCCGTCGAAGGAAGCGACGAGATGGGGGTCGGTGTGGTCCTCGTACCTGCCGGTCTCGTAGAGGTATTTGAGGAGACCGAAGGTCTCTGATCCGGTGTTGTTGACGCTGGGGATCACGCGGCACGCTGGTCGATCAGGCGGGCGGACGCGTCGCGGACGCTCTCGGCCGCACGGTGGACGGCGGCGATCGCCGCTTCCAATTGGGGAGTTTCGGCACCGGAGTTCAGGGCCTTCACCGCCTGGTTGAGGTTGCTGCCGGCCCAGCCGAGCTTGCGGCGACTGTCGAACAGGGCGGTGATCACTTCGCGTTCGTCGGCGATCTCGGCGCTCGTGCGGTCGAGGTCACGGGCTGCGGCGAGCGCGGCGCGGGCGAGGAACCCGGCGACGGACAGGTTGCACCGGCTGGCGGCGGACTTGATCAGCGCGAACTCTTCTTCGTTGAAACGAGTGTTGGGCTGATGCAGGCGCTTCGTGGCGCGCGGCTGACGCGGACGCTGACGAGCGCGCACAGCGCGCTCACGGCGGCTGCGGCGCTCGGTCGGCTTCTCCTCCTGTCCCGGCTTCGATCCGCCCCCGGTCGAAGCCTGATGGACCTGCGCCCCCCGGTGCAGGTCCTCCCCGTCCCCTTTGGGGGCGGGGTTGGCGGAAGCTACGCTTCCGCCCCAACTTGCTCGCCCTGAGACCGAGTTGGAGTCGCGAGCAGGTTCCGGGGTGGTGCCGTTTTGGGTGGGGTTCGTCATCGGATTTCGGGCCTTATGGTGCGGGTGCGGTACTGGATGGTTGCGGCCAGCGTGACGAGATCGGCCGGTCCCAGGAGGACGCGGACGGGTCCGTCGGGGTGGTCCTGGACGAGCCACTGGCCGGTCGGCGTGAGGACGGCAGCGTGCAGGAGCCGTCGGCGGACCAGGACGTCCGCCCAAGCGCTGGCCTCGGCGGATTTGGGCTCGGAAGAGCGAGACGGACGCGAATTCACTAGGTGTCTCCCGGAGCGGGGCGGTGGCCCGGCAGGAGCCGGGCCACCCATTGCGGATAGAGGCACTGAGCTGGGGGTTTGCCGGTTCAGCCGCACTCGGGGCAGCGCCCGACGTGGCTGTTGAGCGCCCGGGCCATCCGCTGCTTCGTCGAGGCAGCCTGCTTTGCGCTGGACTTCGCCGCCGGCCTGCCCTCGTGCCGCTTGGAGTGGGCGAGCATGAAGCCGATCTCCCGCTCGTAGTCGGCACGGACGGTGTTGAACTGGTGGCAGGTCCTCATCGGGCGGTGCTCCTTGTCTTTGTGGTGTCGTCGCTCCGCAGTTCCTGGAGGACGAGGCTCAGCCGGTCGTTCCGGCCGCCCTGCAGGCCCTCGCGGCGGAGGATCTCCCGCAGCTGGACCCGGGTGAGGGACTCGTTGCCGTCCCGTTCGAGCAGGGCGGGGACGTGGGGGCGTACCTGCTGGACGAGCTGGTCCATCGACTGCTCCAGGTCGCGTGGCAGGCGCTGTGTCTGCGGGGTGCGGGACCGGCCGCGCTTCCCCTTGTTCTTCGTCCTGGTCTTCGTGAGCGCCTTCCGCCGGAGAGGGGCCTGGTGTCCCCGGTCCCCGGTGGGCTCGGTCCCCGTGTCGGTGTCGGTCGGTCCCCGGTCCCCGGTGGGCTCGGTCCCCGTGTCGGTGTCGGTCGGTCCCCGGTCCCCGGTGGGCTCGGTCCCCGTGTCGGTGTCGGTCGGTCCCCGGTCCCCGGTGGGCTCGGTCCCCGTGTCGGTGTCGGTCGGTCCCCGGTCCCCGGTGGGCTCGGTCCCCGTGTCGGTGTCGGTCGGTCCCCGGTCCCCGGTGGGCTCGGTCCCCGTGTCGGTGTCGGTCGGTCCCCGGTCCCCGGTGGGCTCGGTCCCCGTGTCGGTGTCGGTCGGTCCCCGGTCCCCGGTGGGCTCGGTCCCCGACTCGGCGGCGTTCGGTCCCCGACTCGAATCAGGGCCCTGAGCAGGTACTTCTCGCGTCAGGCGCTCGGTCCCCATGCTTCGGAGGTCGCTCTCCGAGGCTTCCGGGTTGGCGGGACCGGCCCCCGGGACCGCGCTTGTTTCTGGGGCCTCGGTCCCCACGCCGGTCCCCGCGTTCTCGCCTTCGGTCCCCGCGCCTGCCGATGCCTTCGAGTCCGCGATTTCGGGGACCGGTCCCCTCGGGGCACTCGGTCCCGGGCCCTCGTCCGACTCGGCGGGACCGTGGGGTCCGGTTACGGGGACCGGCACCTTGGAGGCCGACTGCGAGGGGACCGTTGCTGCCGTTGCGGTGCTCTGCACCTGGGACCAGGGGGAGGGCAGCGGGACCGTAGCGAGCGCGAGTGCGTGCCGGCGGGCGGCGAGCTGGTCGAGCAGGTTCGCGCGCTGGAGGGGGTCGGTGCCGACCGAGGCCCTGCCGACCGCCTTCGACAGGCGCCGCGTTAGCCGCCGGCCGCGCCAGCTCCGCTGCTGTTCGGGTGTGCGCTCGGCAAGGCGGGCGGCGAGGGCGACCGCGCGTGCAGTGGCCCGGTCCCGGGTGATCTGCGCGGCGTCGCGGTCTCGCGCGGCGATGCCTAGGCGGGACAGGAGCCGCTCGCGCGCCTCTCGGCCCAGAACGGCGATCAGTCCGTGTGAGGCGGCGCCCGGGGTGCGCAGGCGCAGCTCGATCCCCATCGCGAGGTGCCACAGCATCGCTGCCATGACCGGTCCGACGAAGGCTCGGACCGTGCCGCCGATGGGGCCGCTCTCGGCGTAGGCGGGGATCACCTGCACTCCGGTGATCACCCAGACCAGGGTGCCCGGCAGTCCGGGCGCGCCCTGGACGGCGAGGTTCTGGCGTGCCATCAGCGCAGTCGCGAACAGAGCGAGTTCGGCGGCGGCGAACATTCCGGCTCGCTCGGCGGTGCCGGCCATGTCGAGGAAGTCGGCGGCGAAGCGCCAGCTCGTGTCGGCGCTGTAGGCGGTGCAGCCGAGGGCGGCAAGAGCAGCGACCTTGACCGCCGGACCGCCGAGACGTTTCTGCGGGCGCGGACCTCGGCGCCGGATTGTCCAGGCGACCAGCACCAGCAGGGGGGCGGCGGGCACGACGGCGGCGAGGAGGAGAGGGAGGTCCGGAGCGGCGCTGAGGGACAGGACGGGGTGGGTCATGCGGCCTTTCCGAGAGAGGCGGACGCCGGAGTCGACGCTGCCGGGCGGGCTACTGGCTGCTGTGTGCCGGGTGCAGCGGGCGCGGGACTGCCTGCTGCCGCGGTGGTCTTCTTCCGCTTCTTCTTGGGGCGGGGAACGCCGTAGGTGCGGTCGCGGTCGAAGACCTTGTTGGCGGCCTGCCGCAGCAGGTCGCGGGCGTGCTTGTGGCTGATCTGCAGGGCGGAGGCGAGCCGGCCGGGCCGCCAGCCGCGCACGTAGGCGTGGTCGATGACGACCTGCCGCTCGGCCTCAGTCAGATGCACGTCGCGCCCCTGGAAGAAGGCCGTTACGCGCCGGTAGTCGAGACGCTGGGGCAGTCCCTCGTGCAAGGGGCGCCGCTCGGCTTCGGTGAGGCCGCCCCAGATGCCCTCCTTGAGGACGTTCTCCAGGGCGAAGTCGAGGCAGTCGCGGCGCACCGGGCACCAGCCGCACAGCTCCTTCGCCTCAGCGATCTCTTCGTGATCCCGGGGGCCGGGGAAGAACACCGCGTCGGCGTCCTCGACGTCCATGCCGTGGCACGCTCCGCGGGTGTGCCAGCTGGTGTCTCCAATGCCGCGCAGGCCGGTGGCCGGCGCGTCGTGGGTGGTGATGTGGCGCAAGGCGATCTCCGATGTGCTGCCGCGTCTGCTGGCCGGGTCGTGTGCTCGGCGGGTGCGGCGTCGGGTGCCAGCTGCGGGCACATGGGCGTGCGCCGCGGCCGGGGCGGGACGGTGAAGTTGGGAGGCGGTGCATCGGACGGAATGCACGGGCCGCATGCGCCGGTCAGGCCATGGCGGGCTGCTGAGCCTGATCGTTCTGCTGGGCCTGCTGGGCGGCGGCGAGGTCGAGGCGGCCGGGATGCGGGGTGGCACGCGGGGCAGTGGTACGTACCCCGTCGTCCGGGCCGATCCGGCGGCGACGGCACGGCTCGCCGGGCTGGGCCAGGCACCACTCGCAGCGCACGCTCAGGGCGTCGGGCATCCCCTGCGCGACGGCTGCTTCGCGTGCTGCCCGCGCGGGCCGGTAGGGCGCGAGGGCGGCTCGGGCCGCGGGCGGGATGCAGGAGCCGATCTCCCGCAGCCGCGCCTCCAGCTTCGGGTCGATCCCGTCGCGACCGCTGGTGATCGCCCGGGCCTGCGAGGGCTGCGCGGTGCCGGCGGCGACCGCGCGGCGGGTGCCAACCAGCTCAGCGGTCCAGGCGGCCTGGTCGTCCGGGTCGACGGACGGCGTGGGATCGGAGTGCCGCGCCAGTCGGTCGCGCCGGTAGCTCTCCCAGGGCCGGGCCACGTCCGAGGGCAGGATCTGGTACGGCGAGTTACGGATGTGCTGGCGGGCGGCGACGCGGACGTCCCACCCGTGGGGGGTAGCCATCGGCACATCTCCGAGAAGCTCGTGCCACTGGGCGAGCTGGTCGCGGGCCTCGCCCTGGTCGGTGCGGATGGTGCGGGGGTCGAGTCGGCCGATGTAGGCCAGCAGGGCGGCGATTTCGCGGCGGTCCACGGTCAGCCCTCCGTTCCGGTCGGCTCGTCCAGGGCAGCGAGAAGGGCAGCGGTGTGGGCCTCGGCCCGCGTCATGCCGCCCGGCACGGAGAGGCCCTTGCCGGGCACGGCGTAGAGGGTCGGGCGACCCGGGGCGTGCTCTCGGGCGATCCAGGAGCGCCAGTCGGCCGCCCAGGCATCCGCTGGCCTCGGCTTGAAGGTGGCCCGGTGGGCACGCCACTTCGCGTCGGCTGCCTGCAGGCCCTGCTCGCCGAGGCGGTCGAGGTGTCCCTGCTGGCGGGCCCAGGCGTGGGTGGCTGGGTCGACCTGCCACTCGGCAGCCGAGAGGACGGCAGCACCACCACTGCTGTACCTACGGTTCAAATCCGGTTCACTACGGTTCTGTGTGCCGGTTTCCGGTACATCGCTGTGCCGGTTTCCGGTACGTCGAGGTGCCGGTTTCCGTCGGGACCTGCCGGTTTCTGGTACTGCCGGTTTCCGGGCCCTCGCGGGGGATTCCGGCACCTCACGGGGGCGGATTCCGCACCGTCGCAGGGCCGAGATCCGGAGCGTCGGGGTGGCCTCGGGCGCCTGGTCGGGTTCCTCGTCCTCCGCGGTCTCTGCCACGGCCTTGGCGGCGAGGGGGAGGCGATAGACGGTGCTGCGCTGCGGGCCGGTGAAGTCGTCGAGCTGCTCCAGCTCCCCGGCGCGGACCAGGCGGTCGATGGCTTCGCGCACGGTGGAGACGGAGGCGCGTGTGCGCTTGGCCAGGCTCGACAGCGAGGCCCAGGAGACGCACTGCTCGTCGGCCACCCGGTCAGCGATCGACAGCAGGACCAGACGCGCGGTTCCCCTGCTGGAGCTGTGCTCCCACACCCACTCGCGGGCTTCGCTGCTCATCGGCCGCTCCCGACGAGCAGGCGGGGCGGGCGGCCCGCCGAGGCAGGGATGGTGTGCTCCGGCTCGGGGCACTGAGGCGCCGAGGCGGAGGTGGCTGCCGCGCAGGCCAGGCAGAAGGGCCTTTTGCGCAGGGCAGGAGGCATGCGATACTCCTCGTTGCAGTGTTGCCACGCTGACGCGCCCCTAGGAAGGACTCAGCGTGGTGATGGTGGGCAACCTCCGCCCTTGCCGGGGCGGACATGCCATTTAGCGTTCGGCGTCCGGGAGTTCCCGCTCTCGGACGCCGTCGCTGTATGCGGACCTACCGGGCGATGGCTGCTGCGCTCCTTGCGTCCGTGGTGCCGGGCAGTCTGCCCGGGGACGACGAACATACGCACGGACCCGTGTCAAGATCCAGAGTTGGTTCTTAAACTCTGTACTGGTTGCAGAGAGTGACGGGTGGAGCCCCCTTTTGTGCTTGCCCGGAAGCGTCGACTCGTGCCCTGTCCACCTGAGAGTTGCCGCTCTCGGCCGGGTGGCATCTTGTTCTGCTCTCGGACACGCCGGCCGCCGGGTGATCGCGGGTGCGCCTGCAATTCGTACGGTGTATAGCTCGCGTGCGCACATTGCCCCCACGCCCTATTTCTCACAATGTGGGGCCATCGGGGAATTGGACTATTCCGTCCCGCTCCGTCGGGTGTTCGGCACCGGACTGGGCGACTGTGAATGTCAGGCAGGACCCCTGCGGATCGGTGAGGGTGGGCCCGCATCCACGGCCCCGTCGCCGGCGGCGGCTGGGTGCCGAATCCGGCGGCGCATTGCGCAGGCGGCGACGGCGGCGCGGCATGCATGGAGGGTCCTTCCTGAGGCTCGCACCGTAGAGAGCCGGAGCCGGCCAGCGGGTGCGATACGGAAACGTACGCCAGTTGCGTAGATGTATCAAGCCTGGGCTACAGTTGCTCTAGAGGACGCCCCCATGGGCTCGATCGCCACCCTGCAGGAGTTCATGTGCCCCCACGTCAGTTCGACGGCAGCCGCGTACGTGCTGTCCGGCGGGGCAAGGACCTCCATCAGAAGGAATTGGCCGAGATGGTGGGCGTCAGCCCCCCCACAGTCGCGCGATGGGAGAGCGGCCAGGACTTCCCCAAGGGTGAGAAGCTCCCCGCGATTGCAGCGGCGCTCGGTCAGCCGCTTGATGTCCTTTTCCCCCACGACGGTCCGCCGGACCTGCAGCTCCTGCGCTGCGATGCCGGCCTTAGCATGGCGCAGGCCGCTGCGATCATCGACGCGAGCCGCGTGCCAGTGAGCAACGCCGAATCCGGCCGGCGCCGGCTCAGTGATGCTTACGTGCAGCCGCTCGCACGGGCGTACGGGGTGACGAAAGAGGAATTGCTGGCCGCCCAGGACTGCTCGTTCGGGCTTCGCCCCAGGGGCTCGCGTGACGAGCAGGCGTCCGCACCTCGCACGGTCGGGGAGAAGATCAACTATCTCCTGCAGTATGGGTACGTTGGTCAGGAAGCGCCCTCTGATGAGGAAATTGCGCGGATCGTCAATGAGCATGCGGGCATGGCGGCCGTCAGCGCCGACGGCATCGCCGCCCTTCGCGCGGGTGCCACAACCGAGGTTTCTCATATGGTGCGTGCCGGCCTAGCCCAGGCCCTCCAGGTCGACGTGGCCCTCTTCCAGGACGATGCCGAGGTCGACCCTGCGGCCCGCGAATTCCTGGAGGCACTCCGCTTCCTGGGCTCGATTCACCGAGGGCAGATCCTCGGCCTGGCTGCCCGAGGCAACAGCAGGGGTCTGTCCGCCGAGATGATGGCCCACATCAACGAGCTCGTCGGAGAGCTGAAGCACAAGCTGCCAGAGGTGGAAAACGAGGAGTGACGCCGTCGGCGAGCACTCCTCGCGGGCTTGGATGTCTGAGGCGTTTCCGCTCTGCTGGCTTGAAGGAGAAGAAGCGGGAGGAGATCCGCGCCAGGAACGCGGTCACGCGGGCGAAGGTCCTGGCCGAGACCACCGCCGCCGAACAGGCAGCCCGCACCCAACCGCCCGGCAGGCTCTGGCAGGTCGCCCGCGTGTTCCGCCACGGCCTTGACTAGGCCCTGGCCAAGCTCGCCGACGAACACGTCGTCACGACGACCGTGGGCTTCAGCATCGGCGACCACGGTACGCCGGCGGTGTCCCCCTCGTTGACGAGCACAGGGCCCGGCAGCCGTCTTCGGTCCTGCCCCCGGGCGCGTACGCGGGGAGGGCGTTCCTGCTGCTGGCCGGACTTCTGCTGATCTTCCCCACCAGGACCGACCAGCGCCGGTTCGAGAACGGCAGTCGTCTTCGTCGTCCTCTGCGTTCGCCTCACCGTGGGCGGAGCAGTGGCCGGTCAGGGTGGTGAAGACCAGCGAGTCCAGGCGGCGGGGGCAGCTCGGCCCGCGCCAGGCGGGCGGTGGCCTCGGTCGGCGCCTGCTCCTCGCGTCGCTCGTCGCCAGATCACGTCCACCAGGTGCGACACGAGCAAAAGCGCAGCAGCTGCAGCATCTCGTCGAAGATGATCCGGTCGCTGATGCGTCGGCGGTGACAGCCGAGCGGATGGTCTAGGTGGTACACCGGCCGCTCGGGCAAGAGCACCGCGAGAGTGGTTCAGTCAGCCATGATGGCAGCGCGGCACAGGTCCCCAGTGATCACAGAGCGTCACAACTCCATGATCACTGCGGCCTGTGCCCGTTCCGCAGTCGACGTCCTCCAGCGTGTCTATCCGCGCAACCTCTAAGACGCCGTAAGGTCTACGCCGAGCAGCTCGGAGAGAGTGGCCACCGTCTGCCGGGGGTCCTGGTTGTGCACCCCCGCGAGGCCGAGCCGCTCCGCTGCCCGAACATAACCCTCGGTGTCGTCGACGAAGATGCACTCCTCGGCCGGCAGAGCCATGAGCTTGAGTGTGATCTCGAAGAGCTCGGGGTCGGGCTTGCGCAGCAAGTGCTGCTCGGAGATCACCACGACGTCGTACAGCCGCTCAAGCTCGTAGCCGTCGTACAGGTCCCAAGGCGCGAGCCCTACGGAGTTGGACAGGATGCCCACCTTGATCCCGGCTCGCCTCGCAGCAGCAGCCGCATTGATCATCAGCGGCTCAGGACGCAAACTGCCGAAGATCCGGCCCATCAAGTTGTCGGGGGAGACGCCGAGCTTCTTGCCCGCGATGGTGTTCCACTCGGTCTGACTGACCGCGCCGCGCTCAAGATCGCTGGTGAGCCGGACGCCCTCTTCGTCCTTGTACAGCGCGGAGATGCAAGCACCCTGCGGGAGTCCCTCACGCTGCTCGAAGGCGAGCACCACGGGCAGTAGGGGGGTGGTAAGAACGCCCCCGAAATCGAGGATAAGACCGGAGCGGTTGGACATGCGGGAACTCCATTGCTGAGATTTCGACGCCTATCCAGACCGGACGGCGTAACGGCCCGGCTACATGTGGCGACGGCAGTATCTGTGCGTCGCGGGCCGGGTCCCCTTACGTAGCGGAGCAAGACCTATCAGTCCGCGTGACCGACGGTACCAGCTCAGTTCATGCAGCAGATGGTGCTAAATCTCACTTGCCGACACGCCATCAAGATCGCTATGTCGCATGGTTATGAGCGAAGGGCAATGAGGTCTGAACTGCGAAATCAGCATGTGAGGCTCATTGCAGGCTACCTGCCTGGTTCGGATTCCGTCTCTGTGCAGTGCAGGAGAAGCTCCTGAGCTTGGTCCGTGGTGATGTGCGAGTAGGCCGCGCTGACCCGTGCTAGCCACGCCGCTTCACTATCGGTGTCAACGAACGGTTTCGCTCTCAAGGTAGCAGCGGGGTACGGATTGGCTGGCATGGTATCAGCGGCCTGGAGTCCGGCCTTAATCCAGTACGCTTCCGCTGCCGGCTCGGGGTCGGGGAGCGAAACAGTGATGTCCTCGGCAGCGAACATCAAGTCTCGTGGAGCGTAGTAGCGCAGCTTTTCGCAGGCGTCAGCAATATCTTGGGTCCATCGGTCCAGGCGAACATCTACGGGGACGCGAATGTGCATGAGTTCCACGAGGCGCCGTCCGGGCGGATACAGGCTCGTCCCAGGAAAAGCCTCCACCAGGTCAAACCAGAGTGGATAAGTCTTGTAGAGGGTGCGCCAAGTCTTCCACTGGGCCGCCGCCGCGCTGGTGGTGGGAATGCTCGCACCGACGGCAACGATGAGGAACAGCAGATCCATCCATATTGATGTGGCGTCTACGAGGAGCTGCACTGTGGATGGGCTTAGTGGGAAGGCTACCGCAGACCAGAGGATGGTGATACGGGCCAATGTATGGGCCAGCCCCATCCACATCGAAATCCCCATCAAGCCCAGTCCCACACGCATGCTTGTGCTCTCGGCCTGTCGCGCCGCCCTCGTCCACTGGTAGCCGCAAATCGCGGTCGTGATAAGTGGGAAGAAGTAGAAGACGGTCATGTAGACCGCGACTCCCCATTCTCCAGCGTGGTCGATGAGGAAATTTCGGCTCGGCGTGGGGCGGTCCACCACAGTGAAAAATAGGACCGTGAGCAGAGTGACGCCTATCGCCCCAGCCTTGTACGATGCGCGGGCGACCCAGCGGGAGACCGCTACGTGCCGCGGTACGACTGTCTCCGAGCTTTTCCCGTAGCTGGTGGCGACGTAGGTCAGGGCCGCGATGATCGATGCAGTGCTAGCGAAGTGCCTGAGTAGGGCACTCAGGTCCACCACGGGAATACGATCTAGCGCATCCATTACTGCTGGCGTGTAGAGCCACAGGGCGACAGCGAATCCCGCATAGCCGCCCCAGAGCGCCCTGCGGTGAGAGTCACCGTACCGAACTGCAGGGAATCGCCATACGGCGATTACGGTCATCACTGCCGCAGTTAGGTATGTAAAGTAGTCGAACATGCAACCAATGACTATCTGCGCTGGCTGCACGTTTTGCCGACCCGCAAGGGCGACTGACTGCAGCATTAATTGCCAGTAGGAAGACTATTCGGTGCGGCGAAAGTGGCGAGGTCGATAATTGTACCTCGGTGGTCGCCACCCAATCGTGGTTACCGTCGGTGCCGCGGTGGAGCAACTGGGTGAACCAGTGAAGACTCCAGGAGACTGACCATGTCATCCCCTGTGGTCGACTGGCGACGCGCCAACCGTTTTATCAATGAGGCTGAAATCTCCGCCTGCTTTTCCTCGGGACTGTCAAAATCTACGCGCCCTTGGACCACAGTCGACGGGAAACGTAGAACCACTTCCTGGCGGATGCGTTCAGGGATGTATCGCTCGATCTCGGCAGCCGTCAGGGAGGTCCCGTGGTCCAGCCATTCGTGCGCGAGCTCATGGAGAATGATGTGCTCGGTGTGATTGCGACTTGAACGGCGGCGATAAAGAATGATTGTGAACTCTGGCGCTTTGACTCGAAGACCGCATGCTGTGCCCAGGCCCCCGTCGGGATCGTCCAGTGGCACTAGTCGAATCTGGCGACCAGACACACCCTCCATATTCCGCACCAGCGCCTCGATACTGAAAGGAGCGGGGATGGGGAGATCGGCGAGTAGTCTCTCGCATTCTTTCACGAGTGCGCGCCGTGAAGGGTCTCTACGCCAACGCATGGCCGCTCCATTGAAATGCCGCTGAGGTGTTCTCTGCCAGTCTCATCCCGATACTCATACGCGGGGCGCTAGTAGTCGGGAGCTTGTGCTTGAGGCATGCGGCGGTTGGTCGGCGCGGCCTGTTCGGTGATGGTACAAGGTGGAAAGCATGATCCATATAGGCGGGAGTGTTGTGAAGGTCACCCGGGCGCAATAATCTCACAATCTGGATTCCAAGATCGAAATTAAGCGGCGACTCCTTAACCTCTCCTTAACTTCTTCTTAACCTCAATGCCAGTGGCTTAAGGTATTGGCCTTAACCTCAGTCCTTACTGACAGTCCGTCGGTTTTCCTGGTGGGCTGTTTCGGCTCTGAGGACTGACCGTGGCAGGGCTGGGCTCCGGCTGGCGCGCCGGGATCCACGGCTCCGGTGGGGTGGCGCGGGTCGCAGGGGGGAGAAGGTGCTAGCCAGGATTCGGGAGAGCGCCCGGCGAACTGAGCGGCGGCCTCAGCTGCCCGCACCGAGCGGGATCGTCGCGACGTGGTCCCACGGTGGCGGACGGCGAGCGCCGCGGGCGCGGTACCTGCCCGGGACGCAGCCGACCGTCCGCACAGTACGGCCGTGTACCAGGCTCGTGGGGTGATCTCGGCGGTCAGTCCGCAGCCGTCGGCACACGCCTCCACGGTATCGGCGGCTACGGCATCCCACTGCCTGCGCGGGGTGTTCGGTGCATCGACCACGATTTCCTGGACACCCAGAATGTCCGGGGCGAGCTCGCGGACAGCGGCGGTGCGTGCGTTCCAGGCGTCGGTGCCGTGGTCGCTTACAGGCGGGTCAGGGAGCAGGTGGCGGCGGAGTCACCGGGTAGCCGTCTTCCAGCACCACCGCGCCGCCCATAGCGCGGGCGTGGAGAGCGGCCAGCGCGCGGCGGGCGTTCCCGGGCGCCATCAGCGTGGGGAGTTCGCCGGGGTCGACGAAGTCAACGGCCTCGATCTCGCCGGGACGCGGGCGGATCGCGGCGATCTGTTCGCTGTCCCAGGTGCCGCCATCGAAGACGTAGATGATCTCGCCGGGGAACGTGGCGGGGTCGTATCCGGGGGTGGTGTGCGGGACCCAGTCCACGGCCAGGGTCCGGCTGATCGGCAGGTGGATGCCCAGTTCCTCCAGAACCTCGCGAGCAGCGGCCAAGGCGGGGGCTTCCTTGGGGTCCACGCCGCCGCCGGGCAGGAGCCGTGTTTTTCGGTAGGTGACGCGCTGGAGAAGGACGCGGCCGGCCGTGTCGGTGACGAGCACGGACACGCCGGTCCACAGGGTGGCCCGGGAGGCGCCGTACGCGGCAGCCGGCACGGCGGTGCCGTGCGGCGCGGGGTCGCTGGGCGGTGGAGAGGTCATGCGGGCTCCGAATCAGTGAGAGGGGTAGCGGACGTGGCGTGCGGGCGGGTGGCCTACGAGCACGTGCCGCCTGGGTGGGAGGCGGTGGTACGGGTGGCGGGATAGGCGGTGGGGTGGGCTGCTGTCTGCCACCGTCATTCTGCGGCGACCGTCGTGTCGGCGAACGGGGTGAAGTGCGCGCGCGGGTGGTCGATGGGCAGGTCGGGCCGCCAGGAGGTCAGGACTTGGGCGCTGCACTCGAACAGGCCGGAGGGCAGGGAGTCCAGTGGCCACCAGCGCCAGTCGCCCACGCTCTCGTCTGGCTGGTCGGCGGGGTTCCCCTGCCAGGTGGTGACGAGGGCGGCCACGGTGATGCGTACGACGTCGCCGACGTGGTCGAGGAGCGTGCCGAGCAGGCGTACGTTCTGCGGGAGGGCGGTGAGGCCGGTCTCCTCGGCGAGTTCGCGTACGACGGCCTCGGACAGCGATTCGCCGGGCTCCACCGTGCCGCCGGGCAGCTCGACCGTGCGCCGGCGGTGCCGGCCCAGCAGGACACCGTCCGGCCCAGACAGGATGATGCCGACGCCGAGGGCTGCGTGCGCTTCAGGTGGCCGGGTGGTGCGCGGGCGGGACGTGACGCGCACGGGGCGCCGGACCTCAAAGAGCCGGTAGGAGGCGTGGTTGCCCTCCTCCGGGGCGTCGAGGACGGTGATGTGTTCCACCCGAAGCCCGTACTGGACCAGAAGGTCCTCCCACAGCTCGGGCGTGAGCACCCACATCTGGACGGTCAGTTCCGGGCCGTCGGCCAGCCGCAGGGACTCCGGCCGGGGGACGAGCGCGGTCGAGGGGCCATCGCCGTGGGAGTTGGTGTGCAGGACGGTGAAGCACAACTTGCCGCCGGGCTTGAGCGCCGCGCTCAGGGCGGGCAGCAGCCGGTGCGGGTCGATGTAGGGGACGGAGTGGACGGAGTAGATCACGTCGTACGGGGCCGCGGCGTGCAGGTGCTCGACGGCGTCCGCGAGCACCACGTTCAGACCGGGCAGTCGGTCGTAACGGGCGTGGGCGCGTTCGATCTGCGTGGGTGAGAAGTCGACGGCGTCCACGAGCGCGCCGTGGTCGCGGGCGAGGTGGGCGGCGTGCCGGGCAGGCCCGCAGCCCAGGTCCAGCACCCGTCTGCCGTCAAGGTCGCCGAGGATCGCGGTACCCGGCCCGGTGCCGCCGGGGCCCCAGTCGATTCGCGCCACCTCCGCCAGGGGTGTGCCTCGCTGGAGATGGTGGCGGCCGTAGGTGGTCCACGCCTCGGCGTTGGCTGATTCGATCATGAAGCGGCTTTCTCCGGTGGTGGAAAGGGCGGGTCACGGGCGCAAGGCGAAGCAGGCCAGGAGGTCGAGGTCGACAGTTGTGACGGTGGACCAGCCGGAGGTGAGGACTTCGAGGTCGTGGCTGGTGATGCCGAGACGTTGGAGGGGATCGTTGGCGTCACGCCGGTTGGCGAGTTCGGTGACCACCCAGAAGATCCCGCCGGGAACGAGGAGTTGACGGACCCGGTCAAGGAAGGCGGCCTTGTCGGTGAAGAATTTGTACGCCAGGCGGCAGGTGATGACCGCGTACGCCGGATCGGGCAGCTCGCTCAGGTCGTCGGTGGCGAAGTCCATGACCTGGAAGTGGGGTTGGCCGTCTCCGCGATGACCGGTGTCGGCGAGGGCGATGGCGCTGGGTGCGCAGTCGATGCCGGTGCTCCGGTAGCCGAGCGGGTCGTGCAGGTGGTGGGCCAGAAGGCCATCGCCGCATCCAATGTCGAGGGCCGGCCGTGAGTGGCCGGGACCGAGGTGTTCGGCGAGGAGTTGCCTCTCCGGGTCGGTGATCTTGCGGTAGCGGCGGCCGGAGGCCCACAGGGGTTCCCAGTAGGCGACTGTGGATTGGGTCATCCTTCTTCCCCTTCGCTGCGGTAGGCGGCCCGGTCCTGCTGGAGTTGCCACAGTTCCTGCATCAGGCCGGGCTGGTTGACCAGTTCGTGGAAGGTGCCTTCCTGTACCACGCGGCCCTTGTCGAGGACGACGATGCGGTCGGCGGTGGAGGTGTTGGCGAGGTTGTGGGTGACGAGGACGACGGCCCGGTCTCCGGCCATGTCGCGCAGGCCGGTGAAGATTCGGTGCTCGGCGCGCGGGTCGAGGTCGGAGGTGGGTTCGTCCATGACGAGCAGGCCCGCGTCTCGGTGTGCGGGCCGGGCGACTGCGATGCGCTGCCACTGTCCCGGCGACAGGGCTACGCCGCCCCAAAACTCCCGGGCCAGCAGGGTGCCCAGCCCCGACCGCAGGGTTTTGATCACGTCGTCGGCGCCGCTGGACCGTGCCGCGCGATGGATGGCCGCGTCGCCCTCGGCACGCTGCTGGCCGAGGGAGATGTTCTCGCGCGCGGTCATGGGCCAGCGGGCGAAGTCCTGCGGGACCACGCTGGTCTGGCGCCACACGGCGTGGGGGTCGAGGTCGGCGACGCTGATGCCGTCCCAGGTGACGACGCCGCTGGTGGGTAGGTTGAGCCCGGACAGCAGTTTCATCAGGGTCGACTTGCCCGAGCCGTTCTCCCCGACGACGGCCACGATTTCGCCTTGACGGACCTCGAAGTCGACGTTGTGGAGGGTGTCCTGGTCCGCCTCGGGGTATCGGAAGGTGACGTTGCGCAGGGCGATGTGGCGCGGCCGTTGGGGGGTGAGGTCGCCGCGGTCCAGGCGCTGGCCGGCGGCCTCCGTGACGAACCGCTCCCAGTCGTCGAGGTAGAAGCCCGTGCGCATCAAATCCCGGCCGTAGCCTACGAGTCCCTGCAGCCCGGTGGCCGCGGAGCGCAGCGCGAACACGGCGGTGCCGGCGGCTGCGGCCGAGATCCGGCCGGTCCCCAGCAGCAGGAACACCGCACCCCACACCAGCGAGGACGCCAGGCCCGTGGCCGCGGCGCCGACGACGGCGATCTTGGCCCGGTCCCAGGCGGCGGTGTTGCTGGTGGCTTCCACCCGCTCGGCGCTGACTGTGTACTTCTTCAGCAGGTAGGGGGCCAGGGTGTCGGTGCGGATCTGGTCGGACTGGTTCTTGGCGATCAGATGCCAGCGCAGCATGGTCTTCACGCGCCGGTCCTTGTGGGTGGCGACCACCGCGAGGTAGGTGATGCGTTCGCCCCGGATGGAGGCGACGGCCTGCGGTACGGCGGCCAGCAGAAGAAGGGGCAGGAGCAGCGGATACAGGCTGGCCAGGACCACAGCTGCCGCGATCAGGGTGGCCAGGGAGGAGACGTAGTTCTGGGACTGGCCGATCATGTCCCGGCTGACCTCGACGCCGCGCTCGGCAGCGTCGAACCGGTCATTGAAGCCGGGGTGGTCGTAGGCGGCCTGTTCCGCGTTGGTCGCCGCCTCCAGCATCTTGTACTCCGCCTCGCGCTGAATCCGCGGGGAGAGCCGGTTGGACAGGGCCTGGATGGCGATGCCGAGCAGGGCCCGCAGTCCGGCCGTCCCGGCCAGGACGGCCACGGCCGGGATCGCCGCGGGCAGCCGACTCGTGTCGTGTGCCGTCTCGATGAGCACCGCGAGCGCCTCGGTGGTGGCGAACAGCCCGAGCGCTCCGGAGATCCCGGAGACGATCTGGCAGGCGAGAAGGGCGATGACGGCTTTGCGGTCGACCTCCCAGGCCAGGGAGAAGGTCCTGCGGATCAGTGAGGGAAGCCGCCGGGCCATGGTGCGTCCGGTCAGCAGATCCGCGATCTCCAGACTGTCCCCACCCGGATGGTTGAACGCCAGTTCCTCCTCGTCGGGCACCGTACTTGCCTCGCCGGTCTCGCCGGTCTCGCCGTTCTTGTCGTGTAGTCGGTTGGAGGTCTCCGTCACGGCCTGTCTCCCTCCTTGGCTCCGGGGGTGGAGGCGTCGGCGGCCGAGACGCTGTCCGTCACGGCCGAGGCGCGGCTACCGGGATCGGACGGCGCTACCGGTAGCGCCCGCAGGGAACGCACCGGGGAGAGCACCAGGACGATGACCGGAACGAGCAGCAGAACAGTGCCGGCGATCAGGGCGCTGCGTACCCCCTGCCATGTGCCGATGGCTCCGGCGAGGGGGGCGGCGACGGGGCGCGAGCCTCCCGTGAGAAAGGTGCTGACCGCCTGCATGCGCCCCTGGAGACGGGGGGTGGTGATCATCTGGCGGATGGACCGCTGGGTGGTACCGACCGCCGCCGCGCACAGGAGCTGGACGGCGAGCGCGGCTCCGATCGTGATCTGCCACCCGCGTCCCGGAGACGCGAGCAGCAGCGGGAGCTGGGTGAGGGGGGTCAGGACGAGCGCGGTGAGCATCATCGGGCCGGGACCGAACCACCGGGTCATGCGCGGAGCGAACAGGGCGCCGGCGCAGCTGCCCAGGGCGGCGGCCCCCATGACGAGGCCGAACGCCGTTGAACTGAAGCGGAGTTCACGCAGCAGGTACAGCGCCCACACGGTGTTCAGCACGCCCAGGGCAAAGCTCGTGGTCGAGTTGGTGAGCGTGAGCGTGCGCAGGGTGGTGTCGCGGAAGACGTACCGCATGCCCTCCACGATGTCCGTGCGCAGCCGCGCACCACGGGCCCGGGCCGGGGGCGTGGGCTCGGTGACGCGGATACGAGTTGTGCACCAGGCGCTGACGGCGTAGGAGAGAGCGTCCGCGATGAGCGCGCGGGGTGCCCCCAGGACGGAGACCAGGACCGCGCCCAGACTGCTGCCCGCCGTGGCGGACACGGAGAACAAGGCGCCGATCCGGCTGTTGCCCCGCTGCAGCAGGGAACGGTCCAGCAGGGTGGGGAGATAGGCGATGGCGGCGGCATCGTGCACGACCCCGGCACTGGCCTGGACGAAGGCGACCACCATCAGCTGCTGGAAGGTGAGCGCGTCCAACGCGGCGGCGAGCGGCAGGCTGAGTAGGGTGATCAAGCAGACCAAATCCCCGCCGATCATGAGGGGGCGTTTGGGGTGACGGTCGGCCAGCGCCCCGGCGGGCAGCGCGAACAGCAGGCTGGGCAGGTGCGTCAGGAACACGAGCGCGGCCACCTCGGCAGTGGAGGCGTTCAGCTCGACCACGGCCAGGAAGGGCACGGCCACGCCGCTCACCGACGATCCGGCAACGCTCGTCGCCTCACCCGCCACGTAGAGCAGATAGGGGCGGTGGCGCCACAGAGCCGGGGCTTCAGCTGGGGAGGAGGGAGCCGGGACGCGAGCCGGACCTGGGGCGGGTTTCGGAGCAGGCGTCATGCCGCGCCCCCGTCCGCCGAGACGGTGATAGTGGTGTACAGCCGTCCGGCGGTGAAACTCTCCAGGACCTCCCGGGTGTAGGGGTGGCAGTCGCGAGGCGGATTTCCGGGGTCGATCCACAGGATCCCGTCGTGCTTGTGGGGTTCGGCGTTGACCGGGACGCCCTGCCACCGTTGCGCGGTGAACACGGCTCCGATCACGCGCACCCCGTCCGTGTCCAGGTAGTGCACCAGCTGGCAGAACTCCAGGTCCTCGGGTGCGACGTGGACACCGGTCTCCTCGGTGAGTTCGCGCAGCGCCCCCTCGTCGAGGAACTCGCCGTCCTCCAATTTCCCGCCGACCACGGTGATTTGGTTCGCGCTGGTCCTTGACTTTTCGTTGTGCCGCACGGCCAGGATGCGCCCGTCGTCGCGCACCACCAGCACCATCAAGTTCGCCGGACTCAGATACGGATCGCCCACGCAGTCCGCACCTCCAGCCGGGCCAGTCTCGTCCGCCCGCCGCTCGACGATCCCGCGGTCACCGTGGGGTTGGGTGCCGCTCATGCCCCCCACCTCGGATCCAGGTCTGAGATATCCGCCGCGAACATGTGCACGGCGTCAACACCGTGCCCAGTCCGGGTGTGGTGGGGCGAGGCGGCCGGGCCCCGCTGTTCGAGAGCAGGAGGAGTGACAGGGAGAGCAAGGGCGGGATTCATGGATTCCTCCTGTGAAGACCTGAGTGGATGGGGCGACTGGTCAACTTCCCTGCTGGAGAAGCAGTTACGGCTGACGGAGAGCGATGAGTCGGTCGAAAGTTCGACCGCGGTCGGACCGCCCTTGGGGGAACTGGGTGACGTGGCCGTGATGCGACGTTCGATTCACTCGCACAGGGGGTCGTCACTCTCTGGAGGGATTGCCGTGGTTGAGCTGGCTCGCGCCTGGGCCTACGACGCCCCTCCTCCGGAACAGGGACCGGCGCCGGAGCAACAGCCGCGTAGCGGTGCCTCTGTGCGAGACGGGCCCCCTTCGAGGTCAGGTGACCAAGTCCCAGGCAGGCAGCGGAGCGAAGGCCCGTCGCAGGGCTTCGACGAGCCCGCGATAGGAGAGGTCGACGACCAGGGTGTGGTGATCGCTCAAGCCGGTCATGTCCAGAACGCTGACTCCCAGCACGGCCTGGACTGTCCATGGATCCATGTAGCCGCGGTCGATCCGCGACTCGCCGCCCTGGCCGACGGCGGCGAACCCCGCCGTTGGAGCCAGGGCGCCCGATTGGCCGAGGCGGCGCGCGGCGAACCGGGCCGGGTCGTGCATGTTGCAGTCCAGCATCAGGTCGTCCAGCATCGTGCAGCTCCGCCATGATCCGTCCGCCTGCTTGAGGGCACGGTGGCGACGGTGCACGAGGTCCGTGACCGTGGTCCAGTCGATCTCCGGTACCGACTCGCCGACGGGCTCCGGGTATTCGTTCGTGTCGCCGAACATCCAGCAGGCTGCCCGGGAGCGCTCGGGGTCGGTACCGTGCTGGGCTTTGACCTTGTCCGCCAGGGCCGACAGCTCGTACGCCTCGGCCGCCCGGCCGAGCGGCGAGCAGAACGCACTGTGGAACTCGGCCGTCACGATGGGCACTTCAGGAACTTCCGGAAGCGTCAGCTGCACATTGGTGGGAGGCGTCCGGAACACCTTCGGGTGATGGTGTTGAAGACCGACGGCGAACGTGGACTCCCTCACCAGGAGCCCCGTCGGGTTGCGGCCCTGGCCCATACGGGCGCGGAAGCCGCGCATCCCCACCGTCTCCTGCAGAGCCCGCCACCGCCGTTCGGCGGCTTCCTTGACCTCGGCGCTCGCATCGGGCCTGGCCTGCGAGTACGTGAGCTCCGCCAGCCCCAGCCAGTCAGCCTCCAGCGGAGCCAGCCGCTCCCCGTAGTTCTGATGCCACAGGAGGGGAAGGACGCCTGGTTCTTCCTCGGGGCCGGCATCGTTCTTGATGTTCGACTGCACCAGTCGAACGACCCGTTCGCCGTAGGACGCTTTCGACGGGACGAGGGAGGACGGCCGGGCTATCGGCATGGGAATCCTTCGGGGTCAAGGACGAACGGAGGCGGGCGCCTGTCGCGCCCCTGGTGGAAGACAGGACAGGCGGTTTGGTAGGGGCTGGCGGAGCCGGAGCGCACCGTGCGTGGCCGGGAGGCAGCCGGCGTGGTGGCCTCCCGCCTGCGCGGAGTCAGCCGGGCACGGTCTCCACGGGTGGAAGGCGATCGCCGACACGTGTGCCCCTTGGGTTCACGGACGGGATCAGGAAGCCTTCGTCGACCAGCGGTTGGATTGCGCGACGGTAGGCAGCAGCGGATACACCAAACTCCTTCGCGAGCACCCTCTGGCGAGGGAGCATGCTCCCGGGCTGATAGATCCTCGTCGCGAGACGCCGACGGATCGTGAGCTCGATGTGACTGCGGGCCTGGCGGGGGCTCCGGTGCGGAATCGGAGGAGTACTTGGGGCGTCCGCCACCTTTGCGCCTCGGTGGTGCAGGTGGACCAGGCCGTTGTGGGCCAGACCGCGCAGGGCGACCGCCACGACGTGGAGGTCGACTTTGTAGCCGCTCGCCAGATCTGTGGACACCAGGAGGACGCCGGGCGGGATCACTCCCTCGATGATCGCTTCCTGCAGACCGCGGTGTACCCGGCTGGCCTGTCCGGCTTGTTTCGGATCGAGCAAGCGCGTCTCTTCATCGCTGAGGTGGGCTGACGCGTTCACAGGGCGATCACCGCATTCGGAGCTGTGAGGGATGGAGTTGGCCCCATGCCCGATCCAGGGCGGGACACGGCGGATGGGAACGACACCGGTACCGGATGGATCCGGCAGACGATGACGGCGGCACGGCGCGGCTTCCTCATCCGGTCGGTGCCTCCGTGCGGCGAACGGCGGTGACGGTCTCGGGGACAGGTAGCCGGCCCGCCGCCACATGCAGGGCACCGGCAAGACGCGCGTAGGTCTTGGCGTCGTCCTTCGGGTTCGTGTGCCACAAATCCTCAATGGCGGCGAGGACGGCGAAGTCGCCTAGCAGCCATCGCTCCCACTCATCCAGGGACCGGCCGTATCCGCGGGCGAAGGCGTCCTGCAGAGCGGGGTACTCAGCCCACAGCAGCGACGGCCGGGCGAAGTCGACGACGGCGGCCATCACCTGCGAGCGCTCGAACCCGGTCAGGGCCAGGGACCGCGTCACCCGCTGCCATCGCCAGGCGCCGACGCCGAACGAGCCGTGACAGAAGGCGACCGGCAGCTGTGGCAGGTCCTCACGCAGGACGGCCAGGCGGTTCCGGATGGCCGCGCGGTGCCCGGCGAGCACCGGGGAATCGATCCGTTCCAGTACGCGGTCGACGTAGTCGATGTACCGCAAGGTGTTCTCGACGGCCTGCGCATGCCGATCGCCGACCCCGAGTGTGCTCTCGTGCAGGATGCGCAGCAGCTGCCCAGCCTGCTCGTGCACGGATTCGCGCAGATGAAGACCCCTGTCGGGCGCGTCATCCACGCGTTCGCCACGTGGCTGCCGCGTCAGTAGCGCCCGCAGTCTGGGGTCGAACCCGAGCAGGCGCGGCGCCTGTCCGGCGCCCAGCCGCCCGATGGCGTGCCGGTGCGCGGACACCTCGCGCTGGAGGTCGCCGTGGGTCCGGGGAACTCGCAGCTCGATGATCCCTTCCAGCGAGGACATCCGCCAACTGCGGGCGCCGGAGCCGTCGTTGGGCAGCTCCCACGTCGGATGGCGTCCCACGTAGTTGTTCACCCAGGTGGCCAGCTCCGGCGGGAGCGGCGCCGGGGCCCCTCGTGGCCCCGTAACTGGTCCCTTGCCTCGGTCTGCCTCGCTCGGGTCGGGTGCCGGGGCAGGTGGGACGCTGCCGGCCGGGCTCCGGCGGGCGGGCGCCACCGACAGCAGCGGCAGCGGCGGCGTGGCGTGCAGAAGGACGCCGGTGCCCGTAGTCGTCACGTGGAACGGAGGCAGGCAGGACAGCGCTGTGGCGGGAAAGCGCATCGAGACGGCGCGGCACGTCACCGCCTCCACCAGTACGGCGTAAGCGGCAAGCTGGCACCGGTTGGCTGCGCCGAACGCGAGGGTGAGCCGCGCAATGGCGGTGTTCACGGGGGCGACGTCGCATTGGAACCGGGCCGCGATGCGTGATGGACTCATCCCGGCGACGATCAGATCGAGGACGTCCTGATCGTCCTTGAGTACGTGAGGCTGTATGCCGGGCACATCGGGCAGTCGCTCGCGGGTGACCAGTCCGTACACGGCGCTGATGGCGGCGAGATGCTGTCGGCTGTCTGCCGCGAGCACGTGGCATAGTCGCCGCGTTCGCGCGTCGATCTTAGTGACGCTGTTGAAGGTGGCTCCGGCGATGTCGCTGCGGCGTCGCCCAGCCGCGATCAGACGCAGGATCGTCAGGTCCTCCTCCTCCAGGAGAACCGGCGCACCGGCGGGCGGGGCCACGGTCGTGGCGTCGGCCGGATCGGCAGGCAGGTCGTTGAGGTGTTCGCAGGCTGGGGTCATGAGTTTCGCTGTCGGCGCTCTCGGTGCGGTCTGTCGGCGTGTGGGGAAAGGGAGAGGCCAGCTCCGCCCGCGACGGGGGGCGCGGACGGAACTGGCGGTCCTGGGGCCGGACGGCTCCGGCGGGGTGACGGATCAGGCTGTGAGAGCGAAACGGGCACGGTAGAGATCGATGACCGTGTCGAGGTCGTACGTCACGACCACCGTGTGGTGATCGCTCAGGCCCGTCATGTCGACGACCTCGACTTCCACCACGGCGGGCAACAGCCAGCTGGTGGTGTAAATGCGGTCCACACGGTGGGCCGGGCCGTGGGTGTCGCATGCATCCACGGTCGGCGCAACGGCCGCCAGGCCGGGGCCGCCGGGCTGGAGGGCAGCGTGCCGGGCGACGTCCTCCAACCCGGCGGTCAGCAGGATGCGGTCCGGCTCGGAATCCATCACCCACTGTCCGGGCGCGATCTCATAGCTCCGGTGGGCACGGTGCGGCAGGTCAGCGATGTCGTCGAGCCGGGGGAGCGGCAGTTCGCCGGGGACGAGCCGGTCGGGGGCGACGTAGCTGTTGCTGTCCATCCCGATCGCGAGCACGGGTAGCTTCCGCTTCACCATGCCCCGCCCGTTCGCGTAGCTCTCGACCCGGTCGGCGAGCCGCGTCAGGTCCTCGGCCTCGGCCCGCCGTTTGGTCGGTGAGTTGTAGGAGAGGTGGGCGCAGCCGGCCACCACGTCGACGTCCCGCGTACCGCGCACGCGGAGGGTCATCGCGGTGGGATGAAGGAGCCACCCGGGCCACTCGGTGTCCCACGGAGTGATCTGCTCGAACACCTCCGGGTCGTAGTACAGGGCGGTGGCATGCTTACCCGGGCCGAGGTCGCCGACGAGCTTCGTGATGCGCTTGGACTCGCCGAACAGGGTGGCTCCGCGCCCGGTCGGCGCATAGCCGAAGGTTTCCTGCCGGCACAGGATCGTCGGGCGCAGGTCGGCCAGCCGCTTCTGCATGGCCAGCCACTTCGCGTAGTCGCCGTTGCCGTTGAGCTCAAAGTTGCAGTTGACAATCCTGATGCGCCGAGCAGTCGACATGACCTTCCCTAAGCGTGCGGGCTGTTGAGCGAGCGTTGCGTTTCGCCGAGCCGAGGCCAGAGGCTGTTTGCCGGATGAACGGCCACCGCGAATCCGGCCATGTGCGACGCCAGCGGCAAGAGCGAGGCTCACGGCGGCATTTCGAGAACGCCGCACGGCCCGCACCCGCCCCACCGGCGCGACGGGGAAGGGGATCCTCCCCGTGTGCCCCAGGGCAACTCGGTGCCGAGCGCTCGGGCCGAAGGCCGGTGCGGCGGCACGGCTGCCCGGGGCGGTACAACTCTGGCCGAAGGTCCTGATCGCTGCTACACGGTGGTGGGGTCGTTCGGCAGTCGTTGGAGCGACGTACCGGCCAAGAAGGTCCGGCGAACCACCACTTTCCACCTCGGTGTTGGCACGGTGGGATCGGCTGGCTGGGAGAAACGATGCTTGAACGATTCAACGAGGGTGGTGCAACGAAAGCGATAAATCGTCACGGTGGAGGTGCGGCATCACCCTCCGGACCCGGGATGGACGGCGTGAGCCGTGTCCGCCAGGCCGGCGGACGTTGTGGGAACGGTGGTCGGCCCCATCGGACCGTGGCTCGCGTACGCCGTTGTACGTGCGGGCTACGGCTGCGGGGCCTGTCGAGGGAGGGCGTTGGTGTTCGGTTGCGTCACCACGGAGCGCCACGATGAACTGCGGGCTCAGGTCCGGGCGTTCGCCGAGGCCGAAGTGCTGCCTCGGATACCTTTGTGGGAGCAGACCCGGAGCGTCGATGACGAGCTGATCCGAAAGGCTGCCCGGCGAGGATGGATCGGTGTCACCGTCGACCCGTCCTACGGGGGAATGGGCGCGGGCCATCTCGCGAAGACGATCATCATCGAGGAACTCGCCCGCGCTTGCGGAGCGATGGGGGCCGCGGTCCAGGCATCTCTGATCCCGGTCGCCATGATCATCAACTACGGCAGTGCAGAGCAGAAGGCACGCTGGCTCCCGCCCATCTCCCAGGGAGAGTGCCTTCCCACGATCGCGGTGACCGAACGGGTCTCGGGAAGTCACATAGCGGGAACGCAGGGGAAGGCCCGCCGCAGGCGGGGCGGCTGGCTCCTGAACGTGGAAAAGGCACACGTGGGCAACAGCCATGTCGCCGACCTGCACTGCGTGGTTGTACGAACCGGGCCCGGACGAGGCGACCTGTCGGCATTCCTGGTGGAGGAAGAGCGCGACGGCGTCTCCCTACGCCCGCAGGTGCCGGCCATGGGGCTGAACGGGTTCTCCTTCGGCACGGTGGTCATGGAGGACGTGTGGGTGCCGGAGGAGAACCTGCTGGGGATGGTGGGCGAAGGCGAAGACGCGGCCGACTCCTCCAGCGTCCTGTACGGACGGGCCAATCTGGCCGCGGTCTCCCTCGGCGTGCACCGGGCAACCCTGGATGAGACGCTGCGGTTCGCCGACGAGACGGAACGCTACGGCAGGCCGCTGAGCCGGCTGAGCACCGTGGAGCAGCGGCTGGGCCAGATGGTCGCCAACCTGGAGACGGCCGGGACTCTCGCCTATGCCGCGGCCAGCATGCAGGACCGTGGCCTGGCCTGCGACGGCGCGTTGATGACGGCGAAGCTGATGAACTACGAACTCGGCGTGAAGTCAGCACGGTTGGCCATGGAGGTGCATGCCGCGTGCGGGGTGTTCACCGACCGGCCGCTGGAGCGGTTCTTCCGGGATGCCCAGCCGATCTACGCGCCGGCCGGGACATCCGACGTCCAGCGGCTACGGCTGGCCCGGCTGGCACGGGGCGCGACGGCGGGAGCGCAGTGGTCCCAGCGGTTTGCTGCCCCCGCGCCGTCGATGGTCTCCGTGTGAACTACGACAATGCGTCGATGCGCCGGTCGAGGAGGTATTGGCCCTGTGCCCCCCGCTCCTTCATGTAGTCGAGCATCCGCCGGCCGTCTTCCATCGGGCGGATGTCACGGCCGACCACGCAGATCGTCATGAGGGCGATGCCCATCTCCTTGTCCATCAGCCGGATGCCCATGTAGGTGCGGATACCGACCAGGTCCACGACCTCGTTGCCCGCGAAGTCGGGCTTCATGCACACGTCGGGAAGGATCAGGGCCTTCGTCCGGTCCAGGGTCTCGGGGCAGTAGCCGTGTTCCAGCGGCATGACCCGTCCCACGGCGGCGGCCAGGGCATCGGCCTCCGCGGCGGAGCCGAGTTCGTCTCCCGAGGGCAGGTGCATGCCGGTGAAGAACTGGCGGTCCGAGATCGCGTTGGCCATCGCCAGTGCCCCGGGTACTCCTGAATCACGGGCCAGGGCCGTGGTGAAGCGGTCGAACTCTTCGTCGGGACGGTCGGCGAGGCCGAGTTGGTGCAGCCGTGCCATCCGATGCGGTGTCTGGGCGTGCAGGGTGCGCTGGGTACGGGTGAGGTCAGACATGCTCTCTCCGGGAGGCGGAAGGGGGTGAATGGCGTGCGCGGACGGCCATGACGTGCGCGTGCTTGACGAGGGTGATCAGTACGAGGCGGGCCGAGCGGGAGTCACGGGCGTCGCATCCGACGACCGGCGTTTCCGCCTCAAGCCGCAGCGCAGCGCGGACCCAATCGAGCGGGTAGCGGTCAGCCCCTTCGAACAGGTTGACGGCGACGATGAAGGGCAGATCCCGCCGCAGGAAGTAGTTGATGGAGTCGAAGCAGTCCTCCAGGCGACGGGTGTCGGCCAGGACCACGGCGCCGAGGGCGCCTTCGACGATGTCGTTCCACATGAACTGGTAGCGCTCCTGGCCTGGAGTGCCGAAGAGGTATAGGGCCAGGTTCTGGCTGTCGAGACTGATGCGGCCGAAATCGAAGGCCACCGTGGTGGTGGTTTTGCCCTCGACGCCGTCGATCTTGTCCGTGCCGATCGCGGCCGTGGTCAGCTGTTCGTCGGTCGAGATCGGCTCGATCTCGCTCGTTGTGCCGATCAGGGTGGTCTTGCCCGCACCGAAACCGCCGGCTATGACGACCTTCACCTGGCTTAGCGGCTGGTCAGAGGGCTTCGAGACCTGCAAGGACTCTCCTCAACGTTTCCGGGTCTTTGGCGTCGGCCTGTTGGGCCGGGATGGCCATCAGGAACTTCTCGGTGATCAGGTCTGCGACGAGGACCTTGACGGCCTGGACCGGCAGTCGCATCCGTCCGGCGATCTCGGTGATCGTGAGTTTGTCCCTCCGGCACAACGCGAACGCGTCCGAGCGTTCTGGCGCTCCCTGGGGTGGATGCGGGGCGGTGCGGCACGCCTTGACCAGCGTGGTGCGCTCCAGGTCCAGGCGCGGGAGGGTGCGCCCTTCATTGACGGTGTACGGGCGCAGCCTGGGCGGGCCGCCGGAGACGTGGGGTGCGTGCTCGGGGGTCGGCATCAGCCGACCACGGCGGCCCGCACCGGGGTAGCCAGGATCGGCGCGGCCCGGGTGGCCAGCATCCGCATCTCGTATCCGACCACGCGTACGTCGATGTCCTTGGTGCCGAGGACCGCCAGCACGCTGTTGTCACCCACCCGCGCGGCGAACATCATGCCGACGGTCGTCTCCATGATCACCTGGATTCCCACGCCGCCTTCGGTGTCCGGCAAGAGCGAACTCACCTGGCCGCACAGCGAGAAGGCGCCGACCGCGACGGCGCCCAGCCGGTCCGCATCATCCTTGTCCATGCCGTAGAAGTGCTTGAGCATGCCGTCCGAGGACGACACCGCGGCGCCGGTCGCCGAGGGGACGGTGTCGACGAGTTTGGACAGCAGCCAGTCCAGGCCGCCGATGCCGTCGGTCGGGGTGTCGGTGGTCACTGTGATCTTCTCCTTGGATCAAAGGGTGGGGGTCAGCTGGCGGGAGCAGGTTGCTCGGGTCCTGCGCCGTCATCACGCGCGGCTGAGTGCCATCCGCTGGTGAACTGGTCGGCCAGCTGCCAGTTGTGTTCAGGCTGAGGGGCGTCGTCGCCCGTGCGTGCCCCGGTCTGCGTCGGGTTCGTCTCGGGAGACTGCGGAAGGTCGGGACGCACAGGGAGGGGGCGCAGGCCCCCGACCGGGCCGGGTGTACCGCCGTCGACCAGGTACAGCGTGGCCGTCTCCGCGGAACCTGCTATCGCGGGCGCGGGTGTTGGCCCTGTGGGCCGGCCCGTCGGCGTGCTCGGGTGGGCGACAGCGCTCCGTGCCCCTGCGGCCGGGGAGATCTGGTGGGTAGGTGTCGCTGCCGACGGTCGTGGCGCGGGCGAGGGGGCTGCCGGCCTACGGGCGACCCGTCGCTGTAGCTCGGCTACCTCCAGGTGGCCGGCTTCCAGAAGCGCGTGCGGTACGACGACTGCGGCCTGGATCCCGCCGTACATGTTCTGGCGGAGCTGGACCGTGATGCCGTACCGGCGGGCGAGCGAGGCGACGACGAACAGTCCGTTCTGGCCTGCCGAGATCAACCGCGCACCGGCGTCGGAGGATTCGTGGTCGGCGAGAAGGGCGTTCATCTCAGCGAGGATCTCGGGCTCCATGCCGACACCCTTGTCGTCGATCTCCACCAGCAGTCCGACGGGGATGAGCGAGGCACTCACGTCCACCCGGGTGGACGGATTGGAGAAAGCGGTGGCATTCTCCAGCAGCTCGGCCAGCAGGTGAGTCACCGAGGCCACGGCGTACCCGGGAAGGTGGGCGTCTGGAGCGATGATCACCTTGGCTCGCGCATAGGTGTGGATCTCCTGGATGCCCAGCCTGAGCACGGCCCTGACGGACTGAGGGTCCTCATCGCGCGACGACTGGACACCGCCCATCACGGCCATACTTTCCGCCGCCCGATTGATGCGGGTGATGTCGTGGTCCACGCTGTACAGAGCCGCCAGGTGGTCGGGATCCTCGACATCGCGCTCGACGTCGTCCAGCTTCGCTAGCGCCGCGTTGCCCAGGCTCTTCAGCCGGTCGGAGAAGTTGACGAAGACCTGCACCCGCTGACCCGCCGCCTGCGTCATGGCGTTCCCCACCACCGCCCGGTAGGCGCTCAGCTCATGCGCCAGGCGGGCGAACGGGTGGTCACCCTCGATATCGGACGCGGTAGCAGCCACGACTGGGCGCTGACCTCGCTGCAACCGGGAGGCCGACTGCCGGGCCTCCTCTCCGCCAGCGGCTACCTGTTTGTGCAGGTACTCCAGCCACTCCGCGACGAGCCGGGTCTCCCTCTCGACTTCGCGGCCAACCGTCGTTGCGTGGTGAAAGGAGGCCACCAGCACGATGGCCCCGGCCGCGGTGACACCCGCGATCAGCCAGGCGGCAGCCTTCGGGGGGAAGCCTGTCGTACCGACGAACATGCCGGCGGCCACCGTCAGAAGGAGCATGAATCCGGCAGGAGCCACTGCCAGCACGATCAGCCGCCGGCGCAGCGCCCGGGCTGCCGGGTCGGGTTCCTGGCGAATCCGGCGGTGCCGGACTCCCCTGCGGGCCGGGCCCGGCGATTCGGCAGCGGGCGAAGTGAATGCAGACATCGATGTCCTCGAAACGACAGGATGGATTGAGCTCCGGCTCGGTGCCGACGCGTCGCTGACCGCCCGATGCCGGCGAAACTCGCTGCCGTGAACCAGCCGTGCCGACGGCGTCAAGCTGCCGCCCCGGCCGGCTACACGTGGACGCTGCCACGACGCTGAGACCCGTCGAACGCGTCGCCTCGGCAGCAGTCCACGGCCCCGTAGGAAAGCCTGCTCCCGCCAGCATCAGGAGTAACGAAGAGCTTGCTCGCTTCAACCGGTCGTCGCTACACCTGAAGTAGTCGTTCGTGAGTCGTTTCAAGATGCACGGGGACCACTGGCCGGGGCAGATTCGGGCTTTCCGAATGAATCGGCGTCGGGAACGAGAGCGAGAAGGGCGGAACGACACCGGAACGATGGGCAGGCTGTGCCGGAGCCGCTTCCGGGATGGGCGGGAGTCGCCCGGGTCGATCAACTCCCCTTGAGGGCAGGGTAAAAGCGAGTCCCGGTGCTCGTGAGGACACGGAAATGACGCCACCCTGTACCGTATTCGTCACGGCCCAGGGTGACTTCGGGCCATTCGTTCGGCCCGCTGATTCACGGCGATGCCGTGTGTCCTCAGGAGGCGAGGTCGAATTCGCCGAGGAAGCGCAGGACTCGGTCGATTTCGCCTGTGTGGATCAAGCGGTTTCGCGCCCGTAGCAGGCCGGCAGTGCCGTACCCGCCGAGTTCGCGGCAGCGCTCGACCAGTCGGGGCCAGTCCTGGCCGAGACCGAGGTACTCGGCGAACGCCCGTATCCGCTCGGCAGGTGTGGCACCCTCGGCGATGGTGCCCGTCCGAGCATGATGGACCGCTTGGGCGAAGGCATCGGATGCGCCTCTGGCATCGACGCTCTCCACGTTCCATACCGCGTCGGGAGCCAGCCAGTCGGCCACGATGACGCGCCGGTCCGGGGTGAGATGGAATTCGGGGAGCTGAGCGTAGTCCTCTTGCGTGCAGACCCAGACGGTCAGACCGTGTGACTCCATCAATGCGACCATGAGCAGCAGCAACAGCCGTTCGTACGGCTCGCTGCCGTGTACGGCGGATTCAGGCACGCACAGGGCGCAACCGGGGTCGCTTTCAAGGCCCGAAGAGCGGTCACGCATGAACCGCAGAAGGCTGTGGCGTTCGCGGAACAGGAGCCAGGCCGCCGCCTGTTCGCCGAATTGGGCCCGCGACCACATCACAGGACTCACGTCGCCGGCCTTCAAATGCCGCTCGACGAAGGCTGCGCAGGCGTGCGATCCGAGCCATAGAGATCCCACCTGGGAAAGATCTGTATAGGCGGTTCGGGCAGCAGCTGAGCGGCCCTGATCCAGGTGGAAGTCGAGCCTTTCCAGTTCCGTATGGAGAGTGCCGTCGTCGGCGAGAAGACTGTCGTCCAGATTCAAGCAGGCCCACAGGAGAGCGTAGGTCAGCTCGTCGAGCCGGTACGGCATGGGAATCGGCAGCCTTTGCACGGGCATGGCGAGCTGACGCCGTGCGTGTGCCGCGTCCAACGCATAGAGATCGTCGGCTCCTTGGGCACCTAGGGACCCGAGGAGCAACGCCCGGCGCGTGGACCGGGTGAAGTACCTCAGATGCTCAAGATCCTCCGGCCCGATCACTACAGAGTCGGGCTGAAGTGAAGCCTCGTACATCTGGACCGAGACGGACGTGCCGTCCAGGATTCGCAGGCCGTCCAAATGCCACACCCCGCCGGTTCCCGGAACTGGGGCGGCAACGGACAGGAAGGACGTGTCGAACCTGATGTCCAGTCGGTGCGCGGCGGCGAGCGAAGCGTCATGAAGACTTCGGGCAAGTACGAGTTCTCGCTCCGGCGCCGGCCCGAGGAGTTCTTTCACGGTGTGCCCGAGCCAGAATTCCACGACCGTCGCCGCGTCGCCCCGCGGCTCCTGGGTACCGGCACACCACCGTCCCAATGTGGTCCGGGTAACGCTCCTCACCCTGGCCAAGCGCGGGTTCTCGTAGTGCTTGGCCGCTCGGGCGCCTGCGCTGGCAAGCTGCGCCACGAATACCTCGTGGCGCCGCCATCCTCGCTTATGGAGGATGGCATCGAGGAGCGTCGGGTGACGCATGATCTTCCTTTCAATGCGCGAGGGGTGAAAACCTCGATTCGACCCGATCGGTCTGACGAGTCGCCAAAGTCGTCAGCAGGTTGGGCGATCGATGGTGTGTGCCTGCGCTCGGGTGGCCCCATTCAGACGGTGGCCGAGGCTTTCGCGTTACACGAAGACTCAGGCACCGATCGAAGCCGGGATCTCTTCTACCGCTGCGCGGGGGTCTGTTGAGCGCTGCCCCGTTCGGTTGGATCGTGGCCATGCGGTCGGCTGCGCAGGATCGTGAAGGCCCGAGCGAGATCCTCGGGCGTGTCGACGGCTAGGCCCTCGTCCGCGACCGGAAGCATCCGAACGCCGTGCCCGTGCTCGATGAAACGCAGCATCTCCACGCCCTCGGCCTTCTCCAACGGCCCCTGAGGGAGCTGTTGAAATTGCCGGAGAGCCTCACCCGTAAAGCCGTAGAGCCCGAGTTGACGCAGGTATGTGGGGCGAGCCCCCCGTGGATAGGGGATCGGCTGGCGCGAGAACATCAAGGCGCTTCCGCCCGTTCCCACCACGGTCTTCACGACGTTGTGGTCGAGTACGGATGCTGCGTCGACCAGTTCCGTATAGGCGTTCACCGCGAGGTTGCCGGTGGTGAGGTGGTGCAGAGCGTCGGAGACCGCGTCGATCGCGGCCGGCGCGATGAACGGCTCGTCGCCCTGGACGTTGATGTAGCCGTCGGCGGACACGCGCTCGGCGCACTCCGCGACGCGATCGGTGCCGGTGAGATGTTCCCGGGTGCGCATGCACTCGATGCCCAGGCGGCGGCAGGCGGCCTCGATGCGTGCATCGTCGGTCGCGACCAGCACGCCGTCGAGACGCTTGGCCTCCAGGCATCGCTGGTGCACGTGCCACAGCAGAGGCTTGTCCCCGAGCAGGGCCAAGGGCTTGCCGGGGAAGCGCGAGGCACCCCACCGGCAGGGGATGACCGCGATGTGGCGGCGTACGATGCGCGGCTGTGCGAGTGAGGCGGCGGACATGGCAATACCCCCGGTCGGTCGGCGTTTCAGGAACGTGCGGGACGTTCAAGGAGCGCGAGCTTGGCGCGGACGGTCGGCGACGCGGTCTCTTCGAACGGCCGCCAGTCGTAGCCGCTGACCTCCTCGGCCTGGAGCGTCACCCTGTGCTCGGCTGTGAGCCGGAAGACGAAGCGGAAGTCGATGTGCTGGTGCGCCGGTTCCTCCTTGGCGGGGTTGGCGTCGATGTCGTGCACGTCGATGTCCAGGGGAACCGTCTCGAACCCGGGGAGCGGGGCGACCACGTGGTCGGGGATGCCGGCTTCCTCGAAGAGTTCGCGGAGGGCGGAGTGGACGAGGTTCTGGTCGCCCGGTTCGGTGTGGCCACCGGGCGCGAGGTACTTGCCGGTGGCGTTGTGATGGATGTGCAGCACACGGTCGGCGGCGTCGAGGACGATGGCACTGCACGTGACGTGAGCGGGGAAGGTCTTGCGGTTCGCGGGGTCCTGCGCACTGGCCAGACCGGTGAACAGCGGGGCGAGCAGTTGCTGTTCGTCCGGGTGGCGGCGGAGGTATGCCTCGGCGGTGGCGCGGATGTGGTCGGGGGACGGAGGCATGGGGGTCACCTGTCGAAGTGGTCGAGCCAGATCCCGGCGATGGTCTGGCGGTCGGTGGTGGGCATGGTGTGCAGGCCCGGCTCGAAGAATCTGTGGCTGAGGGCGGCGGTGGCGGCGAGGATCTCGGCCTGGACGAGGTGGATGTAGGTGCCGACGGCCGCTCCGTGGACGAAGTTGACGGCGCCGCCGTCGGCGAGCACGTAGAAGTAGTGGCCGGTGATCTCGTAGCGCGTCAGCTGATCGCCCACGGGTATGCGCTGGTAGAGGTCGTGGAGGGGTGTGAGTTCCAGTTCGTCTTCCGAGGAGGTCACCGATGCGAGGTAGGCGCCGTTGCGCAGGGCGGCGAAGTCGTGCTGGCGCAGGGCGAGATTCCCGGTGGCGCACAGGACGAGTTCGGCGTCCTTGACCGCCTCGGTGGTGGTGGTGGTCGTACGGAAGCCGTGGGAGTGCGCCTGCACGCGCCGGATGGGGTCCTTGTCGTAGACCGTGACCCGCAGGTCGTGGGCGCGGAGGGTCTGCGCGATGGCGCGGCCGACCTTGCCGAAGCCGAGGACGCAGGCGTTGCGGCTGGTCAGGATGTCGCCGCGGGCGCGGACCAGAGCGTCGGTGGAGAAGACGATGGACCGGCCGACCAGGTGGTCTTCGCAGTCCTTGAGGGGTGAGCGGGCCACCGAGATGACGGGGCACGGGAGGTGATCGAGTCCGGCGTAGCGCTGGTGGCCGTTCTCCGTGTCCTCCACGACTCCGAGGACGCGGCCGGAGAACTTCTCGACCACCGTGGTGAGGCTGGGGGCGAAGTAGCCGCCGATGTCCGCCAGGACGATGTCCTGGCCTCCCGCTGTGTCCTCGACGTACTCCAGTGCACGGGTGGGGTCGGCGAACAGGTCCCGGCTGAGGTCGTGGACGGGGTAGAGATCCCGGACCTCCTCCAGGGTTCGCTGGTCGATGGACTTGGGCTTGGGCAGGACGGCGCCGATGGTCGAGGTTGCGGCCATCGCGCGGAGGAACGCCGGGCGCTCGGAGAGCAGGTGCGTGATGATCAGTGAGGTGATCGGGCCGGCGGCGGGGAAATGCTCGGTGACGCGCCGGAAGAAGGTGTCGAGTCGTGCTCGCTCGGGGCTCTCCACAGCAACTCCTCCTGAATTCCTGCTGGTTAGGCAGCCTGGCCGTGCATGGTGGGCGCGGCGGTGAGGGTCTGCATGTGGGCGCGCATGCCGCTGTGGAGGTCGACTTGTGCCTGCCAGCCCAGGACCTCGTGGGCGCGACCGGGGTGGGCGCGGGTGGTGAGGACGTCACCGTGGCGGGGGCCGTCCTGCAGCACCTCGATTTCGCGGCCGGCGAGGCTGTTGGCAATGTGGATCACTTCGAGGAGGGAGGCGTTCGCTCCTCCTCCCACGTTGATCACCCCGTGCGCGTGGGGCGCGGTGGCCGCGGCGATGGTGGCGGCGACCGCGTCGTCGATGTAGGTGAAGTCCCGGCGCTGGTGACCGTCGCCGTACAGGTGCAGGGGCTGGCCGGTCAGGGCGGCCAGCAGAGCGCGGTGGGTGAACATGTCGGTGCGTTGGCGGGGGCCGTAGACGGTGAAGTAGCGCAGTGCGACGACGGTGGTGGGGCAGTGCGGCTGCGCGGCGTGGGCGAGGCAGAGCTGTTCCTCGGCGAGTTTGGTGACGGCGTACGGCGACGCTGGATGCGGGTGGTCGGTCTCGACGCTGGGCCCGCCGTCGGTGGTGCCGTAGACGCTGGAGGAGGAGGCGACGACCAGGCGAGGGACGCGCAGACGGCCGACGGAGTCCAGCAGGCGCTTGGTGGCCACGATGTTGGAGGCGACGTAGTCGCCGAACTGGGCTCCCCAGGAGGGGCGGACCCCGGGGATGGCGGCGAGGTGGAAGACGGCGTCCGCGTCGATGAGGAGGGGATCGATGGCACAGCTGACCAGGTCAGCTGTGACGTTCATGTACCCGGGCAGCGACCGCAGGGGGGCGAGGTTGGCTGCGGCAGCCTGGTGGGTGGCCGGGTCGCGACGGTCGACGCCGATGACCGTGGTCCCGGCCTGGACGAGGGCGTGGGCGAGGTGGGAGCCGATGAATCCGGCGGCTCCGGTCACGACGGCCCGGCGCGGAAGTTGGGGGTGCTGGGGGCTCAGCTGCTGTGTCACGGTGCGTCTCCAGTAGCGGTGGGGTTGGCGTTTCAGCTCAGCCGGGTCAGGACCGTGCGGCCGTGGGTGGTGAGGGCGAGATCGTCCTGCTCGCTTCCGCGGACGAGGGCCGTCACCGCCTCGATGGCACCGAAGGATTCGAGGAGGCGTTGCTCGGTGTCGTTGGGGCGGCGGCCGTATCCGGCGTAGAACGCCTCCCTGAGGCGGGGAGCCGCCTGCCAGCGGCGGAATTCGAGACGGGCGAAGTCCCGGATGCGGGCATCACGGCGCATGTGTTCCAGGTCGTACACCCCGAAGGACTCGCCGATGTTCCAGTTCCGCGGCTGGTAGTCGAGGTGGCAGGCCGCGCTGTCCATGAGCGTGCCCGCCAGGACGTCCTGGTGGACGGCCAGCAGTCCGCGTTCGTCGGCGGAAATGAGGCCGGCCTCATCCGCCCGCTGGATCCAGCGGGCGAGGCGGTCTGCCAGGTCGGGGCCGACGGCTCCGGAGCGCGGGATGAGGGTGGCCTGGTGGAGCAGTCGCAGGATACGGCCCGCCTCGTGGTGGACCAGATCTTCCTCGGGCGATCCCGGGGGGACGGTGTCGGCGGGCGTGCCGGACAGCGCGGTCACAAGGAACGTGTGCGTGCTGTCGTGACACCCGACCAGATCGGGCACGTGCCCGTTGAGGTGCGGGGCCCAGGTCCGGTATGCACGGACCTCCTGGACATACCGGGCCCGGCCGCCGTGCTGCTTGGCGAAGTATCTGCGTCCCCGGCCGTCGGCCAGCTGGAGCAGGCGGGGCGGAAGGGACGGGTCCGGTATGACGCGGACGGCGCCGATGCGGTTACGGGCCAGGTCCAGGCGCGGATCGACGCGGGACGTGATCATGAGGTGGCCTCCTGCATGGGGAGGGCCTGGTGGGACGTGTCGTTGTGCCGGTCGAGGATCCACCTCGTCTGGTCGAGCCGGTTGCGGTGGTGCTGCCAGCAGGTGACGGACGCGTGGGTGTGGGTGAAGCCTGCCGGGGAGCCGGGCGGGAGGCCCAGGAGCAGGGTGTGGGCGGCGATCACGGTCTCGCCGTGCGCGGCGAACAGGACGCGGTCGCCCTCGTGTTCGGCGATGAGCTGTGCCAGGTGGGCGCCGGCCCGTTCCAGGTATCCGTTCCAGGTGTCGGAGCCCAGCGCCCAGGGAGTGTCGGGGTGGGCGTGAGGCCCGCCGTCGGCGGCGGTCTTCACCTCGGCCCAGGGTTTGCCGTCGGCTTCGCCGTGGACGGGACCGTCGAGCCGTACGTCCGTGGTGAGCGGGATGCGAAGGGCCTGGCTGATGATCTCGCCGGTCTGGAGCAGGCGTAGGCGCGGCCCGGCGTACAGGGCGTCGAAGGGCTGGCGGCGGTGTTCGTTGGCGAGCCGCCGGGTGACCTGTTCCACCTGGGTGTAGCCGCGGTTGGTCAGTCCGGTGCAGGTCCGAGGTCCGCCGACCAGTCCGTCGGCGTTGCACTGTGCCTCGCCGTGGCGGACGAAGACGAGTTCGGTGGTGATCATGTTCAACCTCGGAGTCTGGGGTAGGCGGGGGGCCAGCCGTAGCTGTAGCCGTTGCGCCCGATGTAGGGGGCGGTCAAAACGGCGTGCAGGGCGAGGAAGTCGTCGAGGCGAGGGCGGTCCGTGGCACCGAGGCGGATGTCGTGGTGCCCGGCGGCCTCGTTGTATGCGCTCAGCGCCGTGCCGATGGCGTCATCGGGGAGCGGTCCGTACGTCAGCAGCAGCGTCGCGATCAGCTTCGCGAGGTCGTACGCCATCGGCGCGAGCGTGAGGTCGTCGGTGTCGACGGTCACGACGGCCCCGGCAGGAGTGATGAGGAAGTTGCGGGGGTTGCTGTCCTTGTAGAAGGAGACGGGCCCCTCCGCCGTCTTCTCCAACAGCGCCAACACCGCGTACAGGGCGGCCTTGTTGGGTAAGTAGCCCTGCTCCAGGCGGCGTTGGAGCGCGACTCGGCGGGGGCCGAGGTAGTCGGCGAAGGCAGTGCCGTCCTGGAAGCGGTGCGGTGTGGCCAGATCGGCGGCCTGAAGGTCGCTGGCCCAGGCGCCGCCGTGGGCATGGCCCAGCAGCGTGGCCAGCGCGGTCAGGTCCTCGGGCTGGACCGGGCGTCCTTCGATCCACCGGTACGTCAGGCTGGCATGCCCGATCACCACGAACGCCGGCAGTCGCATGGGGCGCGCGTGTTCGGTGAGCCACCAGTGGTGACGGACGGCTGCGGAGACCTGATCGGGTGTCTCGTAGAACTTGGTGAAGTGTGCGCTCGTCATGATCGGCCCTCCGGGGGCCGGGCCACGACGAACGTGATGACGGACCGGGCGGTCAGCGGCTGGTCCGGCACGAACTCGTGCAGTACGGCGGCCAGGGCGTCCGGCTGGCCGTACAGCCCCGGGGCGAGGTCGTACTTCGGGTTGGTGGCCAGGTACTCGGCGATGTGGTCGTGGCCGTCGAAGGTGAAGACGTGTTCCTCGTTCTCGACGGTCACGACGTCGAGCGATGTCGCGGCCAGCGCGGCGAGGTTGCCGCTGTGCGCCGAGACGTACAGGCTCTCGTGCTGCTCGGCGCGAGGGTCGAGGCCCGCGGTGGCGGCCAGCTGGTCCAGCTCCCGGTAGCTGTCGAGGCTCTTGGTGACCAGCACGGCTAGCCCGCCGGGGGCGAGGACGCGGTTGATCTCAGCGATGACCGCCTGCGGGCGCGTTGAGTGGTACAGGCAGAACGCGGCCACTGCCAGGTCGCACGAGGTTGTGGGCAGGGGCAGTTGGTGGAAGTCGCCCTGGAGGAAGCTCACCTGCACGCCCTGCAGATGGCGGGTCCGCTCGCGGGCCTGGTCGATCAGGGCCGGGGCCGCGTCGAATCCCACGACCCGCTCCGGGTTCAGCAGGCTGGCCAGCATCGCGCTGCTCGTGCCGCGACCGCAGCCGATGTCCAGGACGACACCGAGACGGTCCGCTCGCGCGTGGTGCGCCCGCACCAGCTCGACGATCGTGTCCGGCACGGGTCGGCCTGCGGTCTTGGCTCGCATCAGGGCGTTGGACCGACCGGCCAGGCGAGACGGATCGCCGTAGAGGTCCGCCTGCCGCACGGGGTCGAGGAAGGGATTGACCTCGGTCATGCCGCGCCCTCCCCTCGCGGGCGCGGATGGCTCAGCTGTGCTGGGCGGCCACCTGTTGCAGCCAGCGGCGCGTCTGTTGCCGGTTGGCCAGCAGCACGACGTTGGATCGGCTGGAGGCGAACTCGTTGATCTTGGCCATGACGCGCGGGCGCATCTTGCGGCGGTACGTCGCCACGTACTTGATCACGCCCCAGTGGATCCGGTTGTGTACCCCGTTGCCCTTGTGTCCGGCCCCGTGCCGCAGCTGCCGGGAGAAGATCCCGTACAGCGCGGAGATCGTGGACACGTCCATGAGGACCACGGTGTCGCAGGACTCCAGCCGGATCTGGAGCGTCGAGTTGTAGTTGCCGTCGATCACCCACCGCGGCTCGGCAACGAGCTCCCGCTGCAGCTCGGCGAACTTGTCCATCGGCAACGCGTTCCAGTCGTCGTCGTAGAACGCGGCGTCCAGATGCGTCACCGGGGCGTCGAGGATCTTCCCCAGCTCGCGGGCCAGGTACGACTTGCCGCTGCCTCCGCAGCCGACAATGGCAACCTTCATCATGGTGCTCCAGCTTAGGGTCGCTTGCGTGCCCGGGCGGAACAGCCGCCGGGACACATCCGGATGATCTAGGCAGGCCGGCCTGGAAGGTCTGTCGCATCAGGCCGCTCCTCGCTCGTTCGCGCCACGGACGAGCGTGGCCAGCACGCTCTCCAGCGCATCGACCTGCCTGCTCAGGCGGAACAGGTCCAGGCGGTCCAGACAGGCCCGTATCAGGTCTGCGTGCTGCTGGCTCCCGGCGATCTTCCGGAGATGGGCGAGCCGTTCGATCACCTCGTGACCGGAGGTCACGATCAGCTCGGCGGGCACGAACTCCTCAACGTGGCGGATGTCGGCCGGCGCCAGTGGCAGGCAGCCGGCGAGCACCGCCTCGAAGATCCGCTGGGTCATCTGCCCGACTGCGGCATACCGCTCAGGCAGCATGAGGACGGTGGCCAGGGACCTGCCATACAGTGCGTGGGCGTCCTGGAACGGGATCCGTCCGAGGAAGTAGACATGCGGCCAACGGTCGGTCTGGGTCCACTTGCCGCCGACGAGGTGCGCCACGTGCGCGGCGGCAGGGGCGAAGTAGCGATCGAAGTGCGCGTCGCGGTCGTACTGGTTGCCGACGTAGCCGAGCACCAGGTCACGCGGCTGCGCGGTGAGTGCGACGGGGTCGGCTTCAGCCAGGAGCCGGTCGTCGACGGGGAAGAGCAGGCGATGGGCGCCCGGTGAGGGTTCGAGGGCCGCTTCACATACCGCGGTCTGCAGGGTGCCGCGCCAGATGCTCTCGTGCCGCAGCGTGCGGTCCTTGTCCCAGATCACGGTCGGCGTGCCGCGCCGCGCGGTATAGAGGGTGATGAGTTCGGCCTGGCGGTGCAGGTCACAGGTGTGGCCCTCGGTGCCGCACGGGGTCGTGTTGCGTCCGTCGATCGCCCAGCGCCATTCGAGGAACAGCGCGTCGATCTTCGGGATGCCGGGGGCGAAGGCGTACGTGCCGCCGAGGTCGTCGTCGGCTTCCAACAGGTCGCGGTTGGCCTGGAGGAAGACGATCTCGTGCCCGCGGGCGATGAGGGCGTCGATGAACGGGCGGCGGTGGCTGCGGCCCCCGTCCGGGGTGTTGGTGATGCCGTTGCCGAGGAAGCCCCAGAAGCTGTATCCGATCTTCATTTGGTGATCCACCGGTCTTCCAGCAGGAGAGCGTCCAGGCCGGAGTCGGCCAGGCAGTCCAGGGCCATGGTCGGTGTCCCGCAGATGGGCTTGCCCTTGACGTTGAGCGAGGTGTTGATGAGGACCGGGACTCCGGTGCGGCGGGCGAAGGCGGTCAGGACCGCGTGCATGAACGGGTTCTGTGCGGCGGTGACGGTCTGCAGGCGGGAGGTGCCGTTGGCGTGGATGATGGCCGGCACCCGCTCGCGTGCGGTCTCCGTCACGCCGGAGGCCATGGACATGTAGGGCGCTTCCTGTCCGAGCGTGAAGAACTCCTGGGCGCGCTCAGCCAGGACCATGGGAGCGAAGGGCCGGAAGTGCTCGCGGTATTTCACGGTGGCGTTGAGTCGTTCCACGACGCCGGATTCCAGGGGCGAGGCGAGGATCGAGCGGTTTCCCAGGGCGCGGGGTCCAGCTTCCACCCGGCCTTGGAACAGGCCAGCGATCACGCCGTGGGCGAGCTGGTCGGCGAGGAACTCGGCGGTCTCGATGCCCAGCATTTTCTGCTGCAGCCCGGGCCACGGGGTGAGGTCGAGGGTGAGGCCGTGGAAGGACGGACCGAGGTAGCAGGCGCGGGCGACGCCCGACACGGGGCGTCGGCTTCCCCCGTCCATGTGCAGGGCGACCGCGGCGCCGAGCGCGGTGCCGGCATCGCCCGGGGCGGGGGGCACGAAGACCTCGTCGAAGATGCCAGCCTTGATGATGCGCCCGATGCTCACGCAGTTCGTGGCGACTCCGCCGCCGACGCACAGGCGGCGAGAGCCGGTGATCATCCTGGCTCGCCGGGCCAGGTGCAGCATGACCTGCTCGGTGCGCTCCTGGAGCGCCGCGGCCAGGTCCTGGTGGACGTCCACGAGCGGCTCGTCCGAGTGTCGCGCGGGGCATGTCTCGGAGGTGAAGCGACGTGAGGTCCGGGGGTAGCCGGAGGACAGCGTGCGCGGGGGGAAGTAGGCCGGGTCGACGAAGAAGCCGGCCGCCGTGGTGCGGACGGCGCGCGCGAACAGGTGCCGGAACCGCTTGGGATCGCCGAGAGCGGCGAGGGCCATCACGGTGCCTTCCTCGTCCCCGCGGCGCCACCCCAGGTGTTCGGTGACTGCGCCGTACACGTAGCCCAACGACGCCGGGTCGTGGAGTGCCTCGACGATGCGGGTGCGCGGTCGCAGCGCTTCGTGACCGTGGCCGATGGTGGTGGTCTGCCGTTCGCCGAGGCTGTCGACGACGAGCACTGCGGATTCGGCCCACCCCGACGCGGCGAAGGCGGCCATCTGATGGGCTCGGTGGTGCTGGACCGGTGTGACGCGGGCGGAGGGGAACAGCCGGCCGAGCGTGCGGACGCGGTGCTGGGTGCGCAAGGCCACCTTGGCGAAGCCGTGGGCCCTGGGTAGCGCCCGCTCGCGTGTCGTCGCCGACAAGGTCAGGCGCAGTGCGCCTGGGGACTCGACGAGGTAGCGGGCGGGCTGGAAGTTGTAGGCGACCGCGTCGACATCGTCGGCGGTGATCCCGGCCTCTTTCAGCAGCCATTCGACCGCATGGCGTGGATATGCCTTGGTGTGCTTGGCCTCGGACAGCCGCTCTTCCTCGACGAATCCGATCAGCTCCCCGTCGACCAGCAGCGCGGCGGCCGAGTCGTGGGTGTAGGAGCACAGGCCGAGAATGACGGACGGAACGTGGTTCATAGCGGCCGTCACCTGACCCCTGCCACAGTGCGGGCGGACGCGGCGCGGCGGTTCAGCTCGCTGTACCAGGACGCCAGCGCCGGGCCGAGTGGGCCGTTGATCCGGTGGGCCCGTTGCCGTGCCGGATCGCGAAGGTTGTCCTTCCACAGCCGGTAGCTGTGCATCGTCTCGGCCATGGTGTCCCAGCCCGGATGTCCCGTCAGCTCCCCGGCCTGGACGTGCCGGAGCAGTTCGTCGAAGCCGTCCCACGGGGTGCGGAGGTCGGGCATGATCTCGCTCGCGGTGAGCGAGGTGAGTTCCGCGGCCTGGTCGAGATGGTGGTCGTAGATGTGCAAGGACCCCACGTGGTGGTGGAAGTCGCCGAGCTCAGCGTCGAGCCACCCGGCGACCAGCTCGTGCAGGACCGTGTAGAAGAACAGGTCGTACGGCAGGCCGATCCACACGTCCTGGCCGCGCATGGTGGTCGTCATGTGGAGGCGGCCGGCGCGCAGGTGGAAGGCGAAGCCGAGCGTGCAGGGCACGTCCTTGTGCCCGGCGGCGTCCAGGGCCGGGTCGTACAGCTGTATCAGGGCCCTGCGGGAGCCGGCGTCCTCCGTGAGGATTTCGACGACGCGGCGCAACTGGTCAACCTTCCCCGCCCAGTTCCGCATCCGTGGCCCATACGCGCCCCGCAGTACGCCGTCATCGGCGTACTGCCTCAACCGGGCGTTGTAGTCAAAGATCCAGTCGGCGTCCGAGCCGGAGAGGTGCCAGACGGTCTCGGCTACCGCGAACGCCGGATTGAGGATCCGCGCTGGCGGCGCGGACAGCAGCCGGGCCCGGGGCTGGGTCAACCGCATGTGGACGTCGAGGACCTCGCGGGTCGCCATGCCGCGGGGCGCGACCTTCTCGCCGTTCTTCGCCAGCGTGACGGCCGCGGCGAAGAGTTCGGCGACGCTGTCGCCGGTCAACTGGGTCATCGGGCACGGACTCCTTCGCCCCGCGCCTGTGTGCGATCAGCGCCGGGGGCATCGTGGTGGACGGGGTCGGGGTATGCGGCAGTGGCGTCGGCACGGCTGAGGATGAGGTGCGCGATGTCGGCAGCGCTGCTGCCGCGCCACCGGCACACCGCATCCGGCATCGTCTGGGCGGCGGGCTGATCGGGACGGGCCAGCGCGGAGAGTGCGTCGGCGACCTCGTCGGCACTGGTGCAGCGCGAGGCGAGGCCGTGGTCGGCCAGCCCGAGCGTGCGCTCGCCTGCCGGGCCGCATTCAAGGACGGGCACGTTCAGGAGGGCCGCCTCGATACCGCAGGTCGAGTACGCACTCGCCAGAGCATCGGCACCGGCAAAGCACCCCCGTGCCCCGATGCGCGGGTCGGCCACGGCTACGAGGGGTCCGTCCTTGCGGCGGGTCAGGCTGGAGAACGCGTCGGCGCTCTGGGCGGGGTGAGGGGCGATGACAAGTCCCCAGTCACCGTCGGCTCGACGGAGCCCGTCCATGAGCAGGTTCGCCTGGGCGCGGAGCCGGTCAGGGCCGAAGGGCTGGCAGGCCCACACCGCGATCCGGGCGGGCTCACGTCCCGCGGCGCCAGCCATCAGCTGTGCCAGAAAACGGCGTTGGGCCTCACGGTCGAGATGAACTAGGCCGTCGAAGCGAGGCTGGCCCAGGACGTGGACCTCGGCGTCGGGATGCCGCGTCCAGGCGTTCGCGAGAGCGGCGTCGCGTTCGCCCATGACCACGATGTGACGGCTGTGGAGAGCAGGCCACGCGACCGACTCGGCTGTCCACGCCCCGTGCTGAACGTGCACCGTATTGATTTCATGGCGATCGGCCACATGTACGGCGAGTGCTCCCAGCGGGCTGGTGTCGTTGCTGACCAGCAGGGTGTGCGGCCGGGCCTCGGCAAGGACGTCGTCCAGCCAGGCTTCCGCTTCCACAACGGATCGCCACGACGGCTGGGTGCATCCCCCGCTCGTCTCGAGCAGCACGGACAGGAGCCGGACCAGCCGGCCCAGCAGCACTGTGTGCTCCTCCACCCGAACGACGGCGCTGTCCTCTTGCGGCCGGAGCCCTTCCACAGCGCCCCGGAGTCCGAACAAACCAGCGGACGGCGAGCACAGTCCCACTTCTCCGGAATCTGGAGCCGGACAGCGTTCCTCCGCATCGGTGGCGAGGTCGATCAGCAGGCTCCGCCGCCCGCCACGCGCGAGGACTTCGAGAACGGGGAGCAGCGTGGCCGCGTGACGAGACGACCAGGACAACGCCACCACATCACTGCTCAAGTCCCCGGAAACAGACGTGGCCGAAGCGGCTACCTGAGGCGCGGGAAAGGTGCGTAATGGCGCCGAGCGCAGCGGGTTGTGCGGGGCTGCCGCGCCCAGTACGAAGGCCACACCGGACCAGCTGACGGTGTAGGACCGGTACTCCCGCGAACTGCTCGACCGCACCCCGACGAGCCCCTCGTACGGAGCGAGCGTCATCGAGCCGGGGGCCTTCGCGAACGGCTCCCAGGCAGTGAGCGCCATCAGCCTGCGCACCATTTGCGCCACCAGACGCCGTACCGGCACATGCTGCACGTAGAGCCATCCCGCGCCGCCCGGTGTCGCCGCGAGGTGCGCGCCGTACGTCTCAAGGGCACCCATGATCCGGTCGACGTGCTCATCCACCTCGCCCGAGTCGAGCGGCAGGGCCTCCAGGTCGCGTGTGGTGATCTGCTCCGCGCGCATGTTGGCGAGAGCGCCCTCTCCCACCAAGGCCCACAACGGCTGCCCAGCGGCACCGGTCCGGACCAGGCCGAGGGCGCTGTGCCCGACTTCCCTCACAACAGGCCCCCTTCGATGAACGGGGCCGGAGGGGTGGTGACGCCGAGGAGGTGTAACAGCTCTCTGGGTGATTCGGCGACCACGGGAGACGGGCCATTCGGACGGCCGTATCCCCAACCCGCATGGATATAGGGGACGCCGGCCCGGCGGGCAGCCTCCTGGTCGACCGCCATGTCGCCCACGAATTTCGCGTCGGCCGGATCAGTGCCGAGGTCGATCAAGGCGAGCAGGAGCGGGTCCGGCGCCGGCTTACCCCGCCCCGGCCCGCCGGGTCCGCGAACCGTCGCGAATGGGCAGCCCAGTTCCGCGAGAAGAGGGGCTGCCCGGAGCAGCGGCTTGGACGTGACGACCCCGAGCGACCAGCCGGCGGCAGCGACCGCGAGAAGCACGTCCGTGATGCCATCGAACGCTCGGGCCAGGTGGGCCGCAGCCGCAGACGCTTCCGTGTATGTCCGGTGGATCTCCTGGGCGTTGGGCAGGCCGAGACGTTCCATGATGTCGTCGAAGGGGCGGCCGAGGTGTTCTTGGTACGCCGAGAAGGGCACCACGAGGCCGTGTGCCTCCTGGACTGCGCGCCAGGCACTCTCCATCACCGGAAGCGTGTCGACCAGGACACCGTCCAGGTCGAGGAGGAGGCCAGGCCCGGCCTCGGAGCCGGAGTCGGCCTTGCTCCCCGTGACGGAGGACGAAGTGGAGAGACATGGTTGGGGAGGCATGGCGAAGGTCTCCAAATAGGACAAGGGGATGACAAGGTTCAGGAAGTGGGGGTCGGATCCGGGCGCTTGATGAAGGCGAGCACCCGCTTGCCGGCTCCGTCCTCGGTGGGGCAACTGGACCAGCTCTCGGCCATCGCCGACACGAGATGCAGGCCGCGTCCGCTGATCGCGTCTTGATCGGGAACCCGCTCAACTGGGGCGTGAGGCGAGTTGTCCTCCACCTCGATCGTCACGACATCGGCTTGGACCACGAGCGTCAGCGTGATCTTTTCGTTGCATACGCCCTGTTCTGTGGACCGATCCCTCTCCACAGCCTCGGAGGAAACTCGGCCATAGCGCTCGGCGTTGGTGGTGAGTTCACTGACGATCAGCACCGCATCGTCCAAGAGGTCGTCCAGCCCCCAGGCACTGAGCGCATCGCGGGTGAAGGACCGAGCCACCCGAGGGGCACTGTCATTTGCCGCCAGCGTCAGACTCTTCTGATGCTCGGGGGCGTCGGCGTAGTCGTCCTGGGCCTGTGGCCGATTCATGCCCGGCTCCTGACGGCTCGTACCTGGGCGGACTGCGGCTCCCAGTCCTCTTCCGCCCCCGCGACAGCGGTAGCGGCAGTTGAGCCGCCGGGAAAGGTCCTGGCGTCGGCACCAGACGAGTGGCTGGTCTTCACCGGATTTCCTCCCAGGCAAAGGCAGATGGTGGTTTCGTTGACCTTGAGCGAACCGTGAATGACGACGGGTTGGTATCCCCGGCCAGTCCGCGAGGCCGTCAAACCCGTCAAAGATCGTTCTCTTGTGAACGGGGACGCGTGATGGCACGCAGGAACGAACAACTTGCCGCTGTGATTGCGGAGACCGGCTGGTCGCAGCCCAAGGTTGCTGCGGCGGTGGTCAGGGTTGCCGCGGAGGTTGGCGCGGACGAGCTGTTCAGCACGAGCCGTTCGCACATCGCGATGTGGATCTCCGGGACACGCCCCGCCGGCAGGGCACCCCGTATCTTGTGCGAGACGCTGTCCCGGCGGCTGCAGCGCCCGGTCACCCTGGCGGAAATCGGGCTCGCGGCATCGACTCTCGAGGCCGCCCCGGCATCCGAATGGCGCGTCGATACGCTGACCGCGCTGGTGGATCTGGGGAGGAGCGACGTGGACTTGGAACGCCGCCAACTGCTGGCTGGTGCCGCCTACTCGGTAGGTGGCCTGGTGCTGCCCGCCCAGCAGTGGTGGGACGACGCCCCAGAGCGAGCCAGGTCCCGTCCAGCAGCAACAAGTCGTCGGATCGGTGCCGGCGAGGTCGCCGCCGTCCGTGAGATGACCGAGTTCTTCTCCAAGCGAGACCAACGGCACGGCGGGATGGACGGCCGCACAGCCCTGCGGCAGTACATCCTCGATGATGTCGCTGGATACGTGGGTGGGGACTTCACAAGCGAGGAGACTCGTCGCGACCTTCTTGCTGCCGCATCCGAAGCTGTGTACGTGGCCGCCTGGATGAGCTTCGACGCCTCTCAACACGAAGCAGCACGCCGCTACTTCACACTGGCCCTGAAGCTCGCAGCCGAAGCCGACGAAGCCCCGCTGGCGGGTCACATTCTGCGCGCCATGGCCCATCAGGCAACCGATTTGGGGCATCCCCGCGCAGGGGTGAGACTTGCGGCAGCGTCCGTGGACCGAAAGCGGTACACCCTGGCAACACCTCGGGAGCGCGCGCTGCTCGGTGTCGTACAGGCGCGCAGCCTCGCGACCGACGGGCAGAAGCGTGAGGCGATTGCAGCCCTTCTCCGGGCCGAGGACGACCTCGCTGCGGCCCGGCCCGGTGACGAAGATCCCCACCGGGTGTGGTTCTTCCAACAAGCCTCGCTGGCTCACGAGACGGCACGCACCCTGTGGACCCTCGGCGACCTTGAAGGGGCGCTTCGCGAGTTCAACAACAGCGTGCTGACACGGAAGGCCGTCACGTTCAGCCGGACCCACGCCGTGACACTGGGCTACATGGGCACGGTGCAGGCCAAACAGGGCAACGTCGAGGCGGCCTGCCACACGTGGGCACAGGCACTTGACGCAATGGAAGGCGTCCAGTCGGGAAGAGCCCGGGAGGCCGTCGTGAACATGCGCAGGGTGTTGTCTCCCTTCCGAAACCGCGGGATCCACGCGGCAGCGGAGATCGACGAGCGAGCCAAGGCCGTACTCGAACGAGTAGCCTGACGGCGCCGTGGTGGCGAGGACGAACACGGTGCAGCCGTGCGTCCCGCCCTGCTCGAATTCGAGAAGGGGAAAATCGTGTCCGCACAGTCCATCGAAGTGCCTGTGATCGCCACTGTTGTGGGAGGCCACACCGGGCGGCTCGACGACTTCAAGGGCGGTGTGGAATCGATCATTCGATTGCGGCCAGACTACCCCGTGGAGACCCTGCAGGGCATCGAGGAGTTCTCGCACCTCCAGGTCACCTGGTTCTTCAACCTCGGGGCGCCTGATGACGTAGCCCTGCATGCCCGCAGCCCACGCGACAATCCGGCGTGGCCGGCGACCGGGACCTTCGTACACCACAACCACCGTCGGCCCGCCCGGCTGGCGACCTCCTTTCCTCGGCTTCTCCGCGTTGACGGGCGCGATCTGCACGTGACCGATCTCGACGCAGATGACGGAACGGAGGTGGTGGATCTGGTGGCCGTGTTCGAGGAGATGCTCCCTCGCGGCCCCATGACTCAGCCCTCTTGGCCGAGCGAGATGCTGATGGACTACTGGCGAGACGCTGCCGAACGCTGAGACGGCGGCATCGCTGAAACCCGAGTTGATCAATCGTATGAGGCAGTGTCCGCTAGGCATACCTCGCGAGCAGGCGTGTACCGAACAGGTCATCACCATGCTCCCTTGGGACGTCTGGAACCGATCGGCGGCTCTCACGCTCGGTAGCGCCAGAGACTCGCTCCCCGACGGTGCGTAAAGAGCCAGCCGCGACCTGACGGCTTGACTGCGTTGCAGGGGAGCCCACTTCTGGGGCCAAGTTCTGCCCGCCAGGTTGATCCCCCTCGCGAGCGGGAGCGGTGCCACCCTGCGGAACATCGTCATGGGCTCATCGCATCGTGTGCCCCGGCCTCGGACCAGGGGAATTGAGAGGGGGAAAAACTTGTCAAGGGGGGAAACGGGAGGGGGGAATTGAGGCCATGATTGGATTCCGCCCACCAACAGAGGTCAGACTCATGCCAGATCCGTTCGCCGACCTGCTCCTCCGGCTGCGGCAGGATGCGGGCAGGACGCAGGAGCAGCAGGCAGAGGCGATCAACGTTGTCTCCGGCCGGGACACCATGACCCGCAGAGAGATCAGCCGCTACGAGAACTTTGAAACCATTCCCACCAGCCACACGATCGGTCACATTGCGGCGGCCTGCGGTGTTCCTTCCGAGGTGTTGCAGCGGGAGGCCAAGGCAGCACGCGCTCGGAAGAGAAGGGGGCATGCCGATGCAGGGGAGGACCAGGACGCCGTGAAGCGCCGCACATTACTGGGTGGCGCTGCGATCGGCGTGAGCACAGCGGCCGAGCCCTGGGGGCGCCTCGCATTCGCCCTCCGCCAAGGGGCCAAGATCGATAGGGTCGCCGCTATCGCGCTCATCGACCGGGCTGCTGATCTGCACGTTCAGGAACTCAGCCTCAGCGCCCGGCGCTTGCAGAGCACTGTCGAGTCGCATCTTGACGCGATCACCGCGGCCTTGCCTCACGCCGGTGAGCACGAACGCGCACTCACCATCGCGGCCGGGGAGACCGCCGCCCTGGCCGGATGGGTGGCCTGGGATCTGGGGGAGCTTGACAAAGCCGACGCCTACTACAAGGTCACGTCGCAGTGTGCGACGACCGCCGGACACCCACCACTCCGAGCTCTGGCTTTGACCTACGCCAGCTACGCCACCTCGACGCCGAGGGCGAAGGTTGAACTCCTCTCTCAAGCGGCCAGGGACGTGCGAGGCCATGGCAACGCAACAGCTGCTGCCTGGGTCCTCGGCAGGCATGCCGAGGAGGCTGCGGCGGCCGGCGATGAGACGGGGGCGCTCCGGGCGTTGGAGCGTGCACGGTTCGTCTACGACTTCGCGGATCACGCCAGCGAGCAGGCATGGGTTCGGTTTGTGACCCCATACCGCATGGACTCGTTGGCCCTTTCCGTGTACGGCCAGCTGGGGCGCCCCGAACTCGCGTCCACAGCTGACACTGCACTCGGCCGCCTTGGAAGGGAGCTTCCGGACGGGGGCGTCGTGGTTCTCGGCGATCTGGCTTCGGCCCTCCTGCGCGGGGGCGACGTTGACCAAGGCGTTTACGTGTCACGTCAATTCGCGGCAGCAGCTCAGGCTAAGCCCAACACAATGGGCAAGGAGCGCGCACAAGCCATCGCTGCGTCCCTTCCAGCCAGCGAGCAAGAACTAGCCCTGCACCTTGCGCAGTTCGCAGCATGAGCACCCTTGTATGGGCGACGCGGGCAAACGCGGGGGCGACGAAGCCGCCGTACGGCTGGCTCAGCGTTTCTCAGCCCGATGCCGTTTCCTCGGCAACCCAGGAGAGGTACGCCTCCGACCCCCCAGTCACGGGCAGTGTGATCCACTGGGGGACGTCGTACGGGTGCTTCTCGTGGAGCCAGGCTTCCAGTGCTGGGAGACGGTCTGATGTTGTCATGTACGAGATCCGCCACTCCTGAGCTGCCTCGACCTTGTCTTCCCACCAGTAGTGGGCGGTGATCGGCCCATCGATGTGAACGCCGGCTGCCAGCTTGCTCTCGACCGCGCCTCGGGCCAGCGCCTTCGCCAGGTCCTCGCTGTCGCTGGTCGTCTGCGCGATCACAATGTCGGTCATGCCACTGCCTCTCAAGCCGGGAGTAACCCGACCCTATCCAGCGGCGCCCCGGGGGCACGCAGGTACCAGGACATGAGACGACCAGAATGGGCGCGGCCCTGATCCAGCCCCTCCTTGGGGAGACGAGGATGAGTCGTGCTGTCTCGACCTCAACGTTGAACGCGCCTTAAGGCAGCATGCCCGCACCAAGGGACCGTGACTATCTACAGCTAGGGATTCGCCCACGGCAGACAAGAAATAGCTCCTAAAGACTGGAAAGGTGCGCCGGGACCATGTCAACGTACAACGTCCCGCAAAACACCAGGTCAGACGGTGCTGCTACTCGGTGCGATCAGGTTCCCGAAACCGCTCGAAATGACGCGCCGCATAAGTTGGCCCGCTGGCGTGGCTCCGACTTGGGAGGCCCGTCTGTCTGAATCCGCTATCCGATCTGCCCGCTTCACTTCACCCGCGCTGACTGTCCTTGGCGGACTGAGGATCTATTGCAACGGGGATACCGCGGTAATCGTGTTGTCCTCGCGTATGTCGCGGGGCATCCCGGTGCCCCAAGTGGCAAGTGGAAGCGGCCTGCTGGATTCCTGAGCGTCGCGCCACGGCGAATCTCGACCGGCTCGTGGGCGACGGCCTGCTGACGGTCGCCTCGGACGGCGCGCCCCGAGCCCTGCGTTCGTATCTAATCCCTTCGCCGACGGCGAGCCCAAGAAGACGCCAGGTATGTGATGCGGCGCGCAACATAGCCGACGATCGCCGGTTAGCCAAACCGGCGATCGTCGCGACTATTGAGGTGTTCGCATTCGGCTGCGCTTGGCGGTGGAGTCGTGGCGATGCAGGCAGCTTCGCGTTGGCAAGAGGAGGCGCGGGGCAACTCTGCTGCGGCGCTCCCCGCCGTAGGCAGCGCGGGTCGCCGGCAGGCGGCCGTCCTTGCGTAGACCGCGCGAGGTGTTGCTGTCGCATCCCCTGTCGCTCCTCGTTCCTCAGCAAGGAAACCCTGCCATGCGCCGATCCGCGATACCCCCTGCCCTTTTCTGCCGTGAGATGACGCCGAGTCCTGTCCTCGACGCCTGCGAGGCGGCGGCGTGGCAGTAGCAGCTCGGCCCGGGGCAAAGCTGACGGTCGATGACGTGTGCGACGAGCTGGGGATTGCTCGATCCACCTTCTACGACTGGCGACAGAAGGGGCGAGGACCACGCTGCATCCGCCTTCCCAACGGAAGCCTCCGGATACGGCGTAGCGATTTCGAAAACTGGCTTAGTGATTGTGAGGACGCATCTTGATCGATGGCACGTTTGACGTACGGATCTACAACATCGAGCGCCGGACCCGAGCGAACGGATACACCTACAAGGTGGTCTGGAAGGTCGGCACCAAGAAGCACAGCAAGACCTACCCGACCAAAGCACTCGCGGATGCCCGACGCTCCGATCTGTTGACCGCAGTCAAGCGTGGCGAGCCCTTCAGCACCGAGACCGGCATGCCGATCTCGTACTCCAGCAAGGCCGCGGACACCAACTGGTACGACTTCGCGGTCGAGTTCGTCGACAAGTCCTGGCCGCACTTCTCCGCCAACCAGCGGAAGAACGTGGCCAAGGCGATGACCCCCGCGACCATCGCCTTGCTCCGGACGCCTCCGAAGCAGTTCGACCCGGTCAAGGTGCGGACCGCGCTGCGCGAGTGGGCCTTCAACTCCAAGCGCCGGACCAACCCCGAAGAGTCGATGCCCGACGAGGTTCGCGTCATCCTCGACTGGGTCCAGCGCAATACGCTCTCGATGGCAGCGTGGGAGCAGTCGGACCGAATCGACACGGTCGTCTCCGCTCTCGGAACGCTGCTGGACGGCACTGCCGCAGCGGCCAGCTCCGTGTCCCGCAACCGGCGGATCATGAACCTGGCGATGGAGTACGCCGTCCGCCACGGCATCCTCCGCCAGAACCCCCTGCCGAAGGGAAAGGGTAGTGGAGGGGGTGCACCCAAGGTCGCTCAGGCCATCGACAAACGCTCTCTGCTGAACCCTGAGCAGGTCACCGCGCTCCTCGATTGGATCGGCAAGCGGCCCCTGCGGCGGGGGCCTCTCTATCGGGCCTTCTTCGCGACCCTCTGCTACGCCGGTCTCCGCCCGGAGGAAGCCGTCGCGCTTCATGTGAGCGACGCCATACTGCCCGAAACGGGCTGGGGCGAATTCATCGTCCACAGCGCCCGGCCGGAGGTCGGCAGCCAATGGACCGACAGCGGAGAGCCTCACGATGACCGTGACCTGAAGGGGCGAGCGGAGGGCGACACCCGCACTGTGCCCATCCACCCCGACCTTGTCGCCTTCCTTCGCGAGGTCATCGTCCAGTACAAGCTCAAGCCGACCGACCTCCTCTTCCCCGGAGAGTTTGGCGGCAGGCTGTCCGGCTCGGTGTTCCGACGGGTCTGGGACAAGGCCCGAGCGGAGGTCCTCCAGCCCCACGAGTACAAGTCGCCGGCGGGTAAGCGCGTGTACGACTGCCGCCACACCTGCCTCACCGCGTGGCTCAATAAGGGCATACCTCCGGCCCAGGTCGCCGAGTGGGCCGGGAACAGCGTGCCCGTGCTCCTGGCCATCTATGCGCGGTGCATCGTCGGTCAGCGGGACAACTACCTGAAGCAGATCTACGACGTCAGGTATGTCGGCAAGGCCGAGTAAGCCCGGATGCGAGAAGGGCGGTGTGGGACCTCCATGGATGGGGTCCCACACCGCCCTTCGGCGTTGCTCGGCAGACGTCCCTTTGGTGTATCTGAGTGGTGGAGGCTGGGGGACGCATGGGGGACAGACACCCGTAGAAACCCAGTTTCAGCCGGTGTCAGCCGGACTCCCACGCCTTTCGGCGAACCGGCGTAGGCTGGAAATGTACGGAGGTCAGACACAGTCTGACCAGGCAAAATGCGGTCCGCCTGACGCGAGGTCAGTGGCGCCCCCGGCAGGACTCGAACCTGCGGCCAAGCGCTTAGAAGGCGCCTGCTCTATCCACTGAGCTACGGGGGCCGGCTGTGCTGGCCTCGTACGTACTGCCCTGGTGGGGGCGGGTCCGTGACGTTGCCGGGGACAAGGATAGAACTCCCCGATCCGTGTCCCTGTTGCTTCGCCTCCGTGGCTCAATGTGGAGGTTCAGTGAAGCGGTCCTGATAATCGCAGGCAGGTACGAATCGTGCATCGCTTTTGCCGCCTGACGCACCGGGTGTTGTGCACTCGTTATGCCTGGACTGTGCCTCCGTCCCAGTCGCCCCTTCCGTCCGATGTGTCCTGTCGGCACGCAGACATGTCTATATGCTTCAGAATTCCCCTAAAATTGGGCATTCTTCGCATGTGGTGACCTTGGACGTACGGCCTCAGCTGCTCGACACACTCTCCGCCCTGCGCGACCGTGTCGCTGCCGCACGCTTCCCGCTGCCCCTGGCGGGGGCCCCACGCGCGCGTGCCAACCGCGACGAACTCCTCGCACAGCTCGACGACTATCTGGTGCCCCGCCTCAGAGAGCCCGAAGCGCCCCTTCTGGCCGTCGTGGGCGGCTCGACGGGCGCCGGCAAGTCGACCCTCGTCAACTCACTCGTGGGCCGCCGGATCAGCGAGGCCGGCGTGCTGCGACCGACCACCCGCACCCCGGTCCTGGTCTGTCATCCGGAGGACCATCACTGGTTCAGCGGCATGCGCGTGCTGCCCGACCTCACCCGCGAGTGGGTACCGCACCAGGAGCCCTGCGACGACCCCTTCCTCCCCGGCGAGAACCCCGCGCGCGTGCTGCGCGTCGAGACCGCGGACAGCATCCCGCGCGGCCTCGCCCTGCTCGACGCCCCCGACATCGACTCCCTGGTCGTCGACAACCGTGTCCTCGCCGCAGAACTCATCTGCGCCGCCGACATCTGGGTGATGGTGACCACGGCCGCCCGCTACGCCGACGCCGTCCCCTGGCACCTGCTGCGTACCGCCAAGGAGTACGACGCGACCCTGGTGACCGTCCTCGACCGGGTCCCGCACACGGTCGTCTCCGAGGTCTCCCGGCAGTACGGCGCCCTCCTCACCAAGGCCGGACTCGGCGACGTCCCCCGGTTCACGGTGCCCGAGCTGCCCGAGTCGGCCTGGGGCGGCGGGCTGCTCCCGGCCACCGCGGTCGCCCCGCTGCGCGCCTGGCTCCTCCACCAGGCCCAGGACCCCGGCGCCCGCGGCCACACCCTGGCCCGCACCGCGCACGGCCTGCTCGACTCCCTCAAGGCCCGCATGCCCGAGCTGGCCGGCGCCGCCGCCGCCCAGTACGCCGCCGCGCTGCGCCTGACCTCCGCCGTCGACACGGCGTACGACAGCGAGCACGCGCGCGTGCGCGGACGCCTCCAGAGCGGAGCCGTCCTCGCCGGCGACGCCCTCAAGCGCTGGCGCGCCTACCCCCTGGACTGCTCCGCCGGTGAACTCCTGGACGCCCTGGTGGAGAGCCTCGCCGCCCTGCTGCTGTGCGCCGTCACCGCCGCCGACGAACGCGTCGACGACGCCTGGCGCCGGGAGCCGGCCTCCGCCGCCCCCGGACTCACCGACCGCGACCCCTCCCTGGAGAGCGCCGAGCACCGCATCGGCATCGCCGTCCGGCGCTGGCGGCGCGAGCTGGAGGAGTACGCCGAGGACGAGGTGCGCGAACTCGACCGCAGCGTCGCCCCGGACCCCGAGATCGTCGCCGCCCTGGTGGCCACCGCGCTGCTCGGCGGACGGCGCACCAAGGTGGCGGGGGAGCGGCTCGCCGAGCGCATCGGCGCCCACGGCGCGCTGCGGCTGCGCGACCGGGCGGGACGGCTGCTCACCGAGCACGTGGACCGTGTCCTGTATGCCGAACGCGAGCGCCGCATCGCCCCGCTGGACGCCCTCGACGTGCACCCCGAACCCCAGGCCGAACTCATCGCCGCCCTGTCCGTCCTGCAGAAGGAGAGGTGACCGGTGACCGCCGTCACTGACCACGACCACACGGATCACATGGAACGCATGGATCACACCAGTGACTACACCGGTGACTCCGCCAGCGCCGTCGAGACCGGCCCGACCGCGTCGGACTCCGTACCGGACGCCGGACGGGGGTCCGCGAGGGACCGGGTCCCGGACGGCGCCCGGCACCGGGACGGGACCGGGAAGGAGCCCAAGGAGTCTGCGGATACCGGCAAAGCCGCCGACGCCCCCGAAGCCGCCGGATCCCCGCAGGCCGCCGAGGCTCCCGAGGCGGCGGAAGCCGCCGAGCCCGCCGCCGGAACCGAGAACGTCCCGCACGCGCGCGTGCGGGAGCAACGGGAACCGGCCGACGACGCCCCGCCCGCCGCCGACGATCCGGCCGCCGGCGACGGCGTCTGGGACGACGGCCTCATCGCCCGCCGCGTCACCGAGACCGCCAAAGCCGCCGTCCCCGTCCTGGAGACCCGCGGTCCCGGCGCCCCGCCCCCCGCCCCGCTCGCGTACGACGGCCCGCTGCGCTCCCGCCTCGACGCCCTGCGCGAACTGGTCGGCCTCTCCCGCACCCGCCTCGACAGCAACACCCTCGCCGAGGCCGGCCGGGTCCTGGACGAGGCGGCCAACCGGCGCCGGCTCTCCGGCCAGCACACCGTCGTCGCCCTCGCCGGGGCCACCGGCAGCGGCAAGTCCCAGCTGTTCAACGCGCTCGCCGGAGTCGCCATCTCGGAGACCGGGGTACGACGGCCCACCACCGCCGCCCCCATCGCGTGCAGCTGGAGCGACGGCAGCGCGGCCCTCATCGACCGGCTGGGCATCCCGGGCCGGCTGCGCCGCCGCCCCGTGCACAACCCGGAGGCGGACGCGCAACTGCGCGGCCTGGTCCTGATCGACCTGCCCGACCACGACTCGGCCGCCGTCCAGCACCGCGAACAGGTCGACCGGATCCTGAAACTGGTCGACGCGGTGATCTGGGTCGTCGACCCGGAGAAGTACGCCGACGCGGTCCTTCACGAGCGCTATCTGCGCCCCATGGCCGGCCATGCCGAGGTCATGTTCATCGTCCTCAACCAGACCGACCGGCTGCCCGGCGAGGCCACCGACCAGGTCCTGGACGATCTGCGCCGGCTGCTCGACGACGACGGCATCGCGCTCGGCGAGTACGGCGACCCGGGCGCGACCGTGCTCGCACTGTCCGCGCTCACCGGCGACGGCGTCGGCGAACTGCGCGAGGTGCTCGGCCAGTTCGTGTCCGAGCGGGGCGCGGCGGCGCGCCGGGTCGCCGCCGACGTGGACGCCGCCGCGGCCCGGCTGCGGCCCGTCTACGCCACCGGGCGGCGCGCCGGTCTCAGCGAGGAGGCGCGCGACGAGTTCGCGGCGCGGCTCGCGGACGCGGTCGGCGCCACCGCCGCCGGCGAGGCCGCCGAACGGGCCTGGCGGCGCAACGCCAACCGGGCCTGCGGCACGCCCTGGCTGCGGCTGTGGCGCTGGTACCACAAGCGTGGCGAGCCGCCCACCGGACGCCTGCCGAAGGCCCAGCCGGAGGAGGAGGCCACGGCGCGGCAGCGCGTCGAGCAGGCGGTGCGCACGGTCTCCGAGCGGGCCTCGGCCGGGCTGCCCGCGCCCTGGGCGCAGGCGGTGCGCGAGGCGGCCGTACGCGGCTCGCAGGGCCTTTCCGAGGCGCTCGACGAGCTGGCCGCACGGGCCGGGCTGCCGCCGGGGCGGCCACCGCGGCCCGGCTGGTGGCCGGTGGCGGTGCTCGCCCAGGCCGCGATGACGCTTCTCCAGGTGCTCGGCGGGCTGTGGCTGGTCGGGCAGATCGCCGGGGTGATGGCGCCCAACCTGGGCGTTCCGGTGCTGCTGATGGTCGCCGGGATCGTCGGCGGACCGCTGGTCGAGTGGGGCTGCCGGATCGCCGCCCGCGCACCGGCCCGCCGGTACGGCCTGGAGGCGGAGCGCCGGCTGCGGGAGGCGGCGGCCGGCTGCGGCCGGGCCCGGGTGCTGGACCCGGTGGCGGCGGAGCTGCTGCGGTACCAGGAGGTGCGGGAGCAGTACGGGAGGGTGACGCGGGCGGGTGCCGGGGTGCGGTGACGCGGGCGGGCCGGGGTGGGGTGACCCGGGCGGCCAGGGTGCGGTGACGCGGGCGGGCCGGGGTGGGGTGACCCGGGCGGCCAGGGTGCGGTGACCCGGGCGACCAGGATGCGGTGACCCGGGCGGCCAGGGGTGGGGTGAGGCTCCGTCCGGGGGAGGCGGGTCACTCGTCCGGGTGGTGGGGTTGTCCACAGGCCGGCGGTGGTCCACAGCGCCCGGCGGGCCCCGGCCGGCGGCGGCAGTCTGGTCCCGCGGCGATCACGACGCACACGGATGCACCCGGACCCCGTACGGGCACACACGGACGCGCTCGGCGAACACGAGCGCGAACGCATCCCTGCACGCGGTCGCCGCGGTGGACACAGCCGTACGGGACGGACCCGTACGCGGATCCGCCCGGCCACGGCGGCCGGGCGAGGGAGGGGTTCGTGATGAACGAGACGATGGTCTGCGCGGTGGGCAACGTGGCGACGCAGCCGGTGTTCCGCGAGCTGGCGGCGGGACCGTCGGCGCGGTTCCGGCTGGCGGTGACCTCGCGCTACTGGGACCGCGAGAAGAACGCCTGGACGGACGGCCACACCAACTTCTTCACGGTGTGGGCCAACCGGCAGCTCGCCACCAACACGGCGACCTCGCTGGCCGTCGGCGACCCGGTCGTCGTACAGGGACGGCTGAAGGTGCGCACCGAGACCCGGGAGAGCCAGCAGTGGACCTCCGCCGACATCGACGCGGTGGCGATCGGCCATGACCTCGCCCGCGGTACGACAGCCTTCCGGCGCACCGGCAGGCCGGACGCGACGACACCGGCTCCGCCGCGCCCGGAACCGAACTGGGAGACACCGGCGGAGCCCCCCGGCACATCCGCACAGGCACAACCGGAACCGGAACCGGTGACGGCGGCGGTAGCGGTGGCATGACGGGGCGGAGAGGGCGGGGCGGCACGTGAAGTCGACGCCCGGCACGGCTCGTTCGCCGCCGGCACCCGCACGGCGGCCGACTGGCCCCGGGCTGACGGCTTTTGACGGCTTATCGGCGCGTGTGCTCCGAGACGCCCCCACCACGACCGGGGTGACCGGGCGGATTTGTCGACAGGCCCTTCTCGCCGGCGCCCCGGCGATAACGATTACGGATCGGATCGCTCATCGGACCATCTCATCGGGAAAGGCCGGTCCGGCTGATCCATAGGATGCCGGGCGTGGCCCCTGGGGCCGCTGATTCTGCTGGTGGGACCGTCCCCCCCTCGTCCAACGGGTCCTGCTCGAAGGGGAATTCTGTGCTCGCTGCGTTCTCTGGCTCCTCGGCGCCCCGCGCGTCCACCAGGCACTACGGCACCGCCGTGGCCGCGAGAGGCATGGCCCGCCTCGCCGCCGCGACCCTGGTGTCCGGGCTGGTGGCCGCCGCCGCGCTGACCGGTGCCGGCCGGGCCGCGGCCGACGACGGGACCGCCGCGAGCCAGAGCGGGGCGACGGCGACCATGAGCGGGCTGAAGACCTACGGCGAGGCCGTGGTCCACAGCGACGGCGGTGACGAGCAGGTGGCCGCGGGCCTGTTCGAGATGTCCGTGGACGGCGGCGGCACGCTCCAGACGTACTGCGTCGACCTCCACAACCCCGCCCAGCGGGACGCCAAGTACCACGAGACGGCGTGGAGCGGCACCTCGCTCGGCGCCGACAGGAACGCCGGCGACATCCGCTGGATCCTGCAGAACTCCTACCCGCAGGTCAACGATCTCGCCGCACTGGCCCGCAAGGCCGGCGTCGGCAGCCTCACCGAGCAGGACGCGGCGGCCGGCACCCAGGTGGCGATCTGGCGCTACTCGGACGGCGCGGACGTCGACGCCGTCGACCCGCAGGCCGAGAAGCTGGCCGACTACCTGGAGAAGAACGCCCGCGGCCAGAACGAGCCGCAGGCCTCGCTGACCCTCTCCCCGGCGGCCGTCTCCGGCCGGCCGGGCGGCCTGCTCGGCCCGGTGACGGTCCACACCAACGCGCGCACCGTCGCCGTGATCCCGCCGTCCGACGCGGCCCTGAGCGGCGTACGGATCACCGACAGGACCGGCAAGCCGGTCACCACCGCCCAGGAGGGCAGCAAGCTCTACTTCAAGGTCCCCGACGACGCCGCGGACGGCTCGGCCGAACTGACCGTCCAGGCGTCGACGACCGTCCCCGTCGGCCGCGCCTTCACCTCCGACAGCCGCAGCCAGACGCAGATCCTGGCCGGCTCCAGCGAGTCGACGGTCGCCGCGACCGCGAACGCGACCTGGGCGGCCGAGGGCGCGATACCGGCACTGTCGGCCGAGAAGGACTGCGCCCGGAGCGGCGTGGACATCGCCGCCGCCAACACCGGGGACAAGCCGTTCACCTTCGAGCTGGTGAGCACCGAGTACACCATCCCGGCCAACACCTCGCGGACGGTCACCATCCCGCTCCAGGAGGACCAGGCCTACGACTTCACGATCACCGGCGCGAACGGCCTCGAACGCCGCTTCACCGGTGTCCTCGACTGCAAGACCCAGGGCACCGACGCCGGCCTCACCACCCAGACCCTCAGTGAGCCCAGCCCGGCCTCGGTCGGCGGCACCGGGGCCGACGTCAACCTGGCCGCGACCGGCGGCGACTCCGCGACCGGCGTGATCACGGGCGTGGCCATCGGCCTGGTGGTGATCGGCGGCGCGGTCCTGGTGATCCTGCGCCGGCGCGAGAACGAGCAGACGGACTGACCTCCGTACGGGCACTATGACGCCATGGCCAACTCACCCGCACCCGACGTGTCGTCGTCCTCGGACTCCATCCTGTCCCTGTGGTCGCACGACTCGATGCTGTCGATCGGCTCGGTGGGCTCCGTGCTCTCCATCGGCTCGGTGGGCTCGGTCCTCTCCGTCGGCTCGATCGGCAGCGCCCTCTCGGCAGGCTCGATCGGCTCGGCCCTGTCCCTCGTCTCGGCCGGCTCCTGGCTGAGCACGGGCTCGGTCCTCTCGGCCAACTCCCGCTGGTCCACCCTGTCCTGGCGCTCCACCCGCGCCTTCCGCTCAGCCGGAGCGGTGGGAGTCGTGGGCGCGGTGGCGGCGACCGCCCTTCTCCTGCACAAGGCCCTCCACAAGCCCACCGCCTAGCAGTTCTTCCTAGGATTTCTTCCTAGGAGTTCTTCGCCGCCCTGGCCCGATGAGCCGCCACCGTCGTCCGGCTCGCGCACGCGTTGGAGCAGAACCGGCACTGGAGCCGCTCAGACCGTCGGGGACCGGCAGCACCCTGTGGGAACCGGCTACGAGGTGTTCCTGCCAGGTGCCGGCCACCGCGGCCCGGGTACGGCCGGAACAGCGACGGCCACCACACGCTCGCCACCTCCAACCCCTAGACCTCTCGTCTCTCAGTACCCGTGCGCTCCCCCCAGCCTGCCTCCTCCGCGAGCACCGGCATGTCGCGAGCGGCGGTGCCCCCACCCGCTCACGGGCCGCGGTCGGTTCACGCCGATCGGATCAGCTGATAAACGCTCGCTCGCGCCCCGTCCCGTGCCTCAGGATTCTGGGCGTGGCAGACATGGGTTCCACCGAAGAAGAGAGACCGGAGGGGCTGCTGGGCTGGTGCCTGGTGGCCAACGTGGCGCGAGAGACCCTGCACGGCGACAGCGGCCTCGACCTCCAGCACGGCACGAAGCACTTCTCCGCGGACGCCCTGCTGTGGATCCCGCCCATCCCCTGGGACCCCGGCCACTGGCGCTGGCCTGCCGTGGGCCGGCACCGAGGCAACAGCCGCCGGTACATCAACATGGTCGTACGCGCGGAGGACCTGGAGAACTTCCGCGTCAAGGGCGTCTACAGCGAAGCGCTCGTCCGCAGCCTCAACGGCCACCGGCACGACCCGGCCGCCCCGCGCACACTGCAGAACCCGTGGTCCCGCGAACAGGCCCAGAGCTGGGCGGACAGATGGAACCAGCCCCGGGAACCCGTCCGCATCGACGGCCGCTCCCACCCGCTGCTCTCCGTCCCCAACCCTCCACCGGCAGAGCTCCGCGTCAACGGCGAAACCCTGCACCTCGCCCACTACGGCACCAGGGGAGCCCACTACAGCCGCAATCCCCCTCCCACAGAACAGCCGTGACCGCCCCGGAACCGCGACGGACGAGCCCCCCTCACCACCGGCGAACCCCAGGTCACAGCGGGGGCGATCAGTGCCGCGCGCGGGGGTGCTCCCATCCCGTCCGCCTTCGCCCAGGCAGAGCCGAGCAGACGCGACTCATGGCGTCCTGGGGGGGCGGGGGTGAGTGGCGGGTCGGGACCCCGTTGGTGCCAGCGGCCAGACAGGACCCCGGTCGTGATGGAAGCGGCAGCCAACGCGGCACACGTCGCCTGCGACAATGCACCCATGAATGACGCCTCTGGGCCGCAGACCTTCGCTTCGCCGCTCAAGCCCGTCGACCTGCGTACCATCGCGCCTGAACGTGAGGCCTTGGCCGGGTGGCTCGACTACCATCGCGCCGAGTTGCTGAGGAAGCTCGACGGGTTGACCGAGGAACAGGCTGCCCGGCGTGTCGTTCCGTCCCTCACCACCCTGCACGGATTGGTGCGACACCTCACCAAGGTCGAGTTCGTCTGGTTTGTTAACGTCATCGAGCAGAGCGAGGAACCCGCGCCCTTCGGTTGGCCGAAGCGCAGGGACGGTGACTTCCTGTTGGACGACGGCGCGACACTGTCTGAGGACGTCGCGCGCTACCTGGCCGCCTGCGAGCGCAGCCGCCAGATCTTCGCCGGGGTTTCACTGGATGCTGTTTGCACGCACCACCGATTCGGGGATCTGGACGTGCGTTGCATCATGATGCACATGATCAGGGAGTACGCCCAGCACAACGGCCACGCGGACGTCATCCGCGAGCTCATCGACGGCAGTACGCCGAGCTGAGTTCCCTCACGCCTCGGGGCGCGGCCTGTAGCGCCGTCCGGACCGCTCTTCGCTGATCCGTCCCGAGCACGGCCCCGCGGTCGGGGGAGTCTCCATGGGCGTTGTCGGGGATCTTCGTGAGCTGGGTTTGTGCTGGTCAGTGGCGCTGGGTTTGTGCGCCCTGTGGTGGTCGTTGGTCGTCATTGGCCACAGTGGGCGGGAGGTCCAGGGCGACCATGCGGAATCTCTCGATGCCCTAGCCGTCGACGCCGAGTTCGTGGAACGCGTTGATCACGCTCCGCCGTGCCGCGCCCGAACCGCCGTCACGGAGGACGATGAGGCGGATGGTGCAGCTCTCCAAGCGCCGTACCACGTCGTCGGCCCACCGCACACCTTCCTCATCGGGCTCAGTGGCCAAGACGTCCCCGCAGGCGACGCCGCGAACGAACCAGGGGATGTTGTCGAGGCCACGGTTCAGCATGGTCGCTCTGGACGTCCCGCCCACCGCCGATCTCGCCAAGGTGCAAAGGCTGCTCAAACACGGCGTGGCCAAGGAGTGGTGGGACATGGAAGAGGGGTGCATCACCGCACAGTGGCGGGCTGCCCCCGTCGGCTGACGCCGTTCCTGGCTCAGTTGTGCTGAGTGTCTAACTGCGTGACAACCCTGACGAACAGCGGCGGACGAGCGCGAACGCCTACGGACCATCAGCACAGTTGACGCGCACTCCAGCCCAAGGCCCCGCCCCCACCCAAGTTGCTTCGGGACGAAAGGGTCGTGAGCTAAAGGCCGTCGCGCTTGATCAGCGAACCATCAGGGCCAAGTGCGTAGACGCGCGGCGGGGCCACGGCTTCCACGGCTCTACGCAACTCCGCTTCCCGCTCTGCGGGATCGGGCCCGTGGGGGTCCCGCGTATGGAATCCGTGCAGCTCGATGGCGTCTGCGTCGACGTCATCTGGCTCGGGGCGCCCCTCCTGGATGAAGCCGCAGAGCGCCCGCAACGCGTCCTCGCCCAGCTCCAAGGGGTGAAAAGGAAGGGGGTACGGCTCTTCCTCCACGTCAGGCCAGGGCACGATGTCAGCCGGACGGTTTCCGGTCCAGTAGGGCAGTTCGAAGGGGAGCGGTTCGCCGATGTTCTCGATGATGCCGCTGTCCGGGGACAGGCTCAGCGAGCGGACCAGGCGCCCGTCCTCCCACACAGCGAACGCAAGCCAGTCGACGACGCTGTGCATGGCGTGCAGGACGAGCCGTCGGCCGGCGCTTGCCGCCACCAGGTGGTCCGGCAGCTGGGAGGGAAGTTCGATCATCACCCTCTGATCACCGATGACTTCCACGCCAGGCCAGCCGGCCGCGTACGCCCTTCCCTTCGGGGGGTAAACGCCGTCCCCGAGAGTCGAGCCTTCGCACTCCTCGATCTCCCAGCCCGGATACAGCCGCCGCATCATGGCGGCCGTACGGTCACGGTCCGCCGCCCCCACTCGTCGCAGCAGCCCCGGTATGTCGCCGTCGGCGTACACCAGCAGTCCCGTCTTGGCTCCCAAAGCCCCTCCCAGAGCGATGCCTATCCTGGCTGACGCAACATAGCCGCACGCACTGACAACAGGGCTGCCACAGCCCCGTGCCCGGCGGGCCGTCCCCGGGCCCTCCCACGCTTCCCAACGACGGCCAGACGCCCAGCCGGCACCCGTGACCGCACCAGATCGAGCGGGGAACAGCGGGGAATCACGGGGAGTGCCGCCGAGGCCGACTGGGTTCCATCCGATCCGTTCGTGCAGGTCAGCGCCCGTACCCGCCCCAAATGCCCGCAGCTTCCAAGCTGAGGTCACATCGCTGTCTTGGCCCTTCAGTCCAGCCAGACGAGCACCGCGTCGTCCATCCCGGCAGCAGCCTCGAAGAACTGGGTGAGCCCGTCGTACCAGTGACGCCCCCACTCCAGTGCGCCGGGCTCGCTCCATCCAAGGGGGTACACCTCGGCGCTGGTCAGTTCAGCGGGATCCACACCGTTGATGAGCTGCGTGTAGGTAGTGGCCCGCAGGGCCTCTGCCGCGAGCCGGACCCGCTCAGGCCGCAGGTACCTCGGAGGCCCGTACCCCCAGTCCTCGTCCTCGGCGAACGGCTCCTCACCGTGGATCACGTTCACGGGGAACTCGGCGCGAGCCAGCAGGAAACGGAGCATGTCCCAAGTCTTGTATGTGCTGAAGTGACGCGCCTCGGCCGGCGCAGTCTCAGACTCCTCCTCGGCGTTCTGGACCTCCTCAACGAAGACCAACGCCCAGTCGGGATCTTGGATCGCCCGGTCAAGCTCAGCGGCCGCGACACGCAGGTACTCACCGATCATGCTCATGGCCGGAGACTAGGCGAGACGACTGACAACGTCCCCGGCGCCCGTCTCACTTTCCGTCTCATTCAGCACCGTTCACCGACGTTCAACCGGGACCCGAAGCCGCGCCCGAACCAGCACTCAGCCGCCCATGAACCCAGGTGAACGGCCCCGAACGACGCCCAAGATCCCACCACCACAGTTGGAAAGCGTGTTGGCGGTGCACGGGTTCAGCAGGTGTCTGGTCGTGCCCAGGCTGGTTGGGATTGGCGAACGCCAGTGCACGCCACCAGCGTGCTGCCGTCCGCGTCGAGAAACAGCATGGAGATCCACGCCCCGTCGGCAGTCCGGATCTGCCCCAGGCGAACCGGTCGGCCGTATAGCAGGAACTGCTGATCTCGCAAGGTGTGCTGGAAGGGCGAGCCGGATCGGGGACTTACGTTGCCGAGCCCCGGCAACGCGTGCGGGTCGTCCGGTCCTCGGCGCGTGAGCAGCCTCAAGGGTCACCGTTCCGCGCGGACATGAAGGCCCTCGGCAAGCAGGGCGACTGGGAGAGCCGGACCGACGCCAAGGTCCCCGCCCCCGTCGACATCGCCGCACGGCTGGGCATCGCCGAAGGCGACCTGTGCGTGCGGACCTCGTACGAGTTCCTGGCCGACGGCAGGCCCGTGCGGCTGTCCACGAGCTGGGAGCCGTACGACCTCACCGCCGGCACCCTCGTCGTCCTCCCCGAGGGAGGCCCGGACGCCCGGACCGGCGTCGTGAACCGCGTGGCCGCCATCGGGATCACCGTCAGCCGCGCCGTGGAACAGCCGGAGCCCAGGCAGGCGACCGCCGAGGAAGCCTCACTCCTCGGCATCCAGAAGGCCGCTCTGGTCACGCACATCCGGCGGACGTACTACAGCGACCAGGGGCGGCCTGTGGAGACGGCGGACATCATCGTGCCCTCGGCTCACTGCGAGATCGTGTACGAGATCCCGATCAACCGCTAGTCGGCGCCTCAGTACTGAGCCAAGCGGCGAGCGCGGAGAAGTCGGCGTCCATGAGTCCTTTGGTCGGGTCGACGCGATGAAGCAGCGACGCCCCGGGGTGTTGCGCAGAGACCCAGACGCGGTCCATGGCGCTGATTTCGTCGTCGACCCAGATGAACGGCCGACCGTCGGCCCACTCGACCAAAGGACGGGTCTTCCAGTGCAGGCCACGGGGCCCGTCGTCGGCGCCGGAGTCCGGCCACTCCATCACGCGGAGCTTCGGCAGTCCGAGGCGCGGCGCGACCGCCTCGTTCGCATCCTCCATCCATGTAGTCGCCCACACGAGATGGCAGCTCAGAGCCAGGAGACGCGCTCCGATTTCGGGATCAAGCCGATCGAGCAGCGGGTTCCCCTGGTCGAGAGACGCCGAGGAGTCGGAAACGGCGGCTCGCAGCGGACCACCCGGCGAAACGAACGGGATCAGCGGACCGTCGACGTCGAGGAAGAGGATGGGGCGGTCCGCTGCGCTTGTCACAGCGGCACGATAGCCCCGGAGCAGTGGGAGGACTCTGCTTCCCGGGCCGTCCCTGGGCCGTGCGAGGGTGCCCGAGGCCACTCATCGGCGACCGACAGTGACAGACGAGCTACAGCCGCACTCACTGAAACCCCAGGTCACAGCCCCCGAACCAAACGGGTTAACACCCGAGGCTGGACGTCAGGCAAGATGGGGTGTATCTGCCCACTGCCAGATTTCAAGCTGCCGGACGGTTTCTCTTGGCTGAGTACATCTACACCATGCGCAAGACGCGCAAGGCAATCGGCGACAAGGTGATCCTTGACGACGTCTCGCTGAACTTCCTGCCCGGCGCGAAGATCGGTGTGGTCGGCCCGAACGGCGCTGGTAAGTCGACCATTCTGAAGATCATGGCGGGGCTGGACCAGCCGTCCAACGGCGACGCGTTCCTCTCCCCGGGGTACACCGTCGGCATCCTGCTCCAGGAGCCGCCCCTCAACGAGGACAAGACCGTCCTGGAGAACGTCCAGGAGGGCGTCGCCGAGGTCAAGGGCAAGCTCGACCGGTTCAACGAGATCGCCGAGCTGATGGCCACCGACTACAGCGACGCGCTGCTCGACGAGATGGGCAAGCTCCAGGAGGAGCTGGACCACGCCAACGCCTGGGACCTCGACGCCCAGCTGGAGCAGGCCATGGACGCCCTCGGCTGCCCGCCCGGCGACTGGCAGGTCACCAACCTCTCCGGTGGTGAGCGGCGGCGTGTGGCGCTGTGCAAGCTGCTGCTGGAAGCCCCCGACCTGCTGCTCCTCGACGAGCCCACCAACCACCTCGACGCCGAGTCGGTGAACTGGCTCGAGCAGCACCTCGCCAAGTACGAGGGCACCATCGTGGCCGTCACCCACGACCGGTACTTCCTGGACAACGTCGCCGGCTGGATCTGCGAGGTCGACCGCGGCCGGCTGCACGGCTACGAGGGCAACTACTCCAAGTACCTGGAGACCAAGGCCACCCGCCTCAAGGTGGAGGGCCAGAAGGACGCCAAGCGGCAGAAGCGGCTCAAGGAAGAGCTGGAGTGGGTGCGGTCGAACGCCAAGGGGCGCCAGGCCAAGTCCAAGGCCCGCCTCGCGCGGTACGAGGAGATGGCCGCCGAGGCGGACAAGATGCGCAAGCTGGACTTCGAGGAGATCCAGATCCCGCCGGGGCCGCGGCTCGGCAGCATCGTCGTCGAGGTCACCAACCTCAGCAAGGGCTTCGGCGACAAGGTCCTGATCGACGATCTGAGCTTCACGCTGCCCCGTAACGGCATCGTCGGCGTCATCGGCCCCAACGGCGCGGGCAAGACCACCCTCTTCAAGATGATCCAGGGTCTGGAGACTCCGGACTCCGGCGACATCAAGGTCGGCGAGACCGTCAAGATCTCGTACGTCGACCAGAGCCGCGCCAACATCGACCCGAAGAAGACCCTGTGGGCCGTGGTGAGCGACGAGCTCGACTACATCAACGTCGGGCAGGTCGAGATGCCGTCCCGCGCCTACGTCTCCGCCTTCGGCTTCAAGGGCCCGGACCAGCAGAAGCCGGCCGGCGTGCTCTCCGGCGGTGAGCGCAACCGGCTGAACCTGGCCCTCACCCTCAAGCAGGGCGGCAACCTGCTGCTCCTCGACGAGCCGACGAACGACCTCGACGTCGAGACCCTCGGCAGCCTGGAGAACGCGCTGCTGGAGTTCCCGGGCGCGGCCGTGGTCGTCTCCCACGACCGGTGGTTCCTCGACCGGGTCGCGACCCACATCCTCGCCTACGAGGGCGACTCGAAGTGGTTCTGGTTCGAGGGCAACTTCGAGTCGTACGAGAAGAACAAGATCGAGCGGCTGGGACCGGACGCCGCGCGTCCGCACCGTGCCACCTACAAGAAGCTGACCCGGGGCTGATCGATCTTGCGCCATCTCTACCGCTGCCCCCTGCGCTGGTCCGACATGGACGCGTACGGTCATGTCAACAACGCCGTCTTCATCCGCTACCTGGAGGAAGCCCGGATCGACTTCCTGTTCCGCCCGGACAAGGAGTTCAAGCAGGGGTCCGTGGTGGCGCGCCACGAGATCGACTACAAGCGGCAGCTCGTCCACCGGCACCACCCGGTCGACATCGAGCTGTGGATCACCGAGATCAGGGCCGCGTCCTTCACCATCACCTACGAGGTGAAGGACGACGACCTGGTCTACGTACGGGCCTCGACGGTGGTCGTGCCGTTCGACTTCGAGGCCGGCCGGCCGCGCCGGATCACCGCCGAGGAGCGGGACTTCCTGGAGGAGTACCGCGACGACGCCAAGGAGGAGGCCGTCGCCGCATGACGGTGCTCCACCTCGCTGACGACGGGGAGGCGGCGGATCTCGCGGCCTTCCTCTCCCGGCTGCTCCACTACGACCGCTCGGCCGCCGTGCGGCTCCAGGCGGCCGGTACCGCGCTCGCCGTCTTCGGGCGGCCGCCGTCCTTCGAGGTGCTGGCGATCCGCGCGGTGCGGCTCGCCAAGCCCTACGAGGACGGTTTGGACGCCACCCTCGACGTGACCGTGTCGGCGGGGGAACTGCTGGAGTCGGTGGACGAGCGGGCCGCCACGGCCGCCGTACCGAAAGCGGTGACCGGGCCGCCGTGGGCCGGGGTGCTCCCGCCGCGGGGCGGCTGGCAGGCCGAGCCGGGGCTGCCCGCGCCGCAGGCGCTGCGGTCCACGGTCGCCGCCGCGGTCGGTGAGTTCCGGTCCCGTACCGAGGAGTTGGCCCCGGACGGCCGTACCCGGGCCGAACTCGACCGGATCGGGCGGGACATCTGGTCCCGGACGGTCGGCGGCACCCGGCTGCCGGTCCGGGCCGTCCACGCGGCACAGTCACTGGGCTTCCTGCGCCCGGACGACGAGGCCGTGCTGCTCTCGGCGGGCGCGTGGCTGCGACTGCGGACCCCGTTCGGGTCGATCGCCGTACGGCGGGCGGGACTCGGGGCACTGGACGTCAGCGTCCGCTGAGCCCCGCCGGTGGTCAGTCGGGGGTGTTGACCATCGAGGCGGCCGCGTAGGTCAGGTAGTTCCAGAGCTGTTCGCGGTGCTCCTCGGAGAGGCCGAGCTCGTCCACGGCCACCCGCATGTGCCGCAGCCAGGCGTCGTGCGCCGCCCGGTCCACGGCGAACGGCGCGTGCCGCATCCGCAGCCGGGGGTGGCCGCGGTTGTCGCTGTACGTCGTGGGACCGCCCCAGTACTGGATGAGGAACAGGGTGAGCCGCTCCTCGGCCGGCCCCAGGTCCTCCTCGGGGTACATCGACCGCAGGACCGGGTCCTCGGCGACGCCCTCGTAGAAACGGTGGACCAGCCGGCGGAAGGTCTCCTCCCCGCCGACCTGCTCGTAGAAGGTCTTCTCCTGAAGCGTGCCGCGCCGAATCTCTCTCACCCGTACATGGTCTCAGACGGGGCGGCCCAGGACTCAAGGCTTAGGACCCCGGGAGGACACCGGGCCGGACGGGGGTACGCGCCTAGGGTGGGGACATGGGCGCCTACGACAGCGGGACCGAGGGCCTCGCCGCCATGGCGCGGGCCGCGCTGGTGCGGGAGATCGACGCCGAGGGGGTCTGGGCGGCGCAGCCGGTGTGGCGGGAGGCGTTCGCGCAGGTGCCCCGGCACCTGTTCGTGCCCTACTACTACGTCGCCGGGGTGCGCGGCTATGAGCGCCGGTGGGGCGAGAGCCCGGATCCGGCGGCCCGGGAACGGTGGGTGCGCGGCGCCTACGAGGACGTACCGCTGGCCACCCGGCTGCGCGACGGCGAGCTGCTGTCCTCCAGCAGCCAGCCCTCGCTGATGGCGCGGATGCTGGTCGCGCTGGGGGTCGCGGACGGCGACCGGGTCCTTGAGGTCGGCGCGGGGACCGGGTACAACGCGGCGCTGCTGGCGCACCGGCTGGGCGACGACCGCCTGGTCACCACCGTCGACCTGGAGCCGGAGATCACCGAGTCCGCGCGGCGGCACCTGACCGCGGCCGGGTACCGGCCGGCCGTGGTCACGGGGGACGGCGCGCGCGGCGTGCCGGAACGGGCGCCCTACGACCGGATCATCGCGACGTGTGCGCTGCCGAGCGTGCCGCGGGCGTGGCTCGCGCAGTGCCGGGAGGGGGCGCGGATCCTGGCGCCGGTGGCCACCGGACTGCTGGCGCTGACCGTCCGGGGCGGAGGGTGCGCCGAGGGGAGGTTCCTGCCGGCCGCGGCGTTCTTCGTGCCGTTGCGGGGCGGGCAGAGGGCGGGGGTGGGGGTGGGGGATCAGGACGGGGTGCCGTCCCGGGCCCTTGAGGACGAGCTGTTCCAGTTCCTGGCCGAGCTGACCCGGGGGGTGCTCAGTCCGCGGGAGGCCTACGAGGTGTGGGTGGGGGAGGGGATGCCCGGGCGGGAGCGGTATGGGCTGAGCGTCGAGAAAGACAGGGAGTGGGTGTGGCTGGACGACCGGGAGGGGCCGTTTGTCTGGCCTCTCCCGGTCTGAGCGGTGCGTGTTCGGGTGCGGGTATCCGTGGCTGGTCGCGCACGCGGCGGAGCCGCAGATCAACACAGCCCCGCGCCCCGGGGGGGCGCGCTACGCCTCAGCCCCGTCGGACAGTGATCGTCGTCCAGGCGCCCACATGCACCCGGTCGCCGTCCTGCAGCGGTACCGGGACGAACGGCTGGATGGGCTCCTCGCCGCCGTTCACCGTGGTTCCGTTGGTCGAGTTCTGGTCGACGATCGCCCAGTTGCCGTCCGGCTGCTGGACCAGGACGGCGTGCTGGTGCGAGACGCCCGGGTCCTCCGGCGGCACCGACAGGTCGATGTCGGGGGTGTCGCCGGTGGAGTGGCGGCGGCGGCCGATGGTGACCTGGTTGCCGGTGAGCGTGCGCTGCTGCTCCGGGGAGTACGCCGGCAGGTTGAGACCGGCCGCCTCCGGACCCGAGCGCTGCATCATCGCCATGAAGTACTCGCGGTCCGGACCGATCGTCGCCGTCCAGGTCGCCGGGCCCTGCGGGGCCTGCGGGAAGGCGGAGCCGGGCGGGACCTGCGTGGAGCCGGGCTGCGGGTAGCCGTAGCCGCCCGGGCGGGCGGGGGCGCCGGGGCCGGCGGACTGCCCCGGAGGGGAGATCACCCAGTCGTCGTCACCGCCGCCGAAGGAGGGCCCGCCGGCCGGCGGCCGGGTCTCCTGCGGGAAGCCGGGCGGCGCCGGCGGGGCGGACTGCTGGAAGGCTCCGGGAGCGCCACCGGCGGTCGCGCCGGGGCCGCCGGGCGACGGCGGGACGGGCGGCCGGGACGGGTCCGAGCCGCCGAAGGGACCGGCGGCGGGGCCACCGGAAGGATCGCGGGTGTAGGGACCGGAGGCCTGGCCGGGGCCGGGAGGGGCACCGAACGGGGACGCGCCGCCGGGGTTCTGGCCCGGGGCACCGCCGTACGGCTGCGGAGGCGGCGCGGAGGAACCGCGCTCACCACCGAAGGGCGGGGGAGCGGACTGGCCGCGGTCGCCGCCGAACGCGGGCGGACCGGGTTGCTGGCCGCGGTCGCCGCCGCCGAACGCGGGGGGACCGGACTGCCGGCCGCGGTCGCCGCCGCCGAATGCCGGGGGACCGGACTGCTGGCCACGGTCACCGCCACCGAACCCCGACTGGCCGGGCTGGCCGGGCTGGCCTCGGTCGGCGCCGAAGGCGGACTGGCCGCCGCGTTCACCCGCGAACGGTGTCGGGCCCGAGGGCTCGCTGCCGAAGGACGGGATCGGCTCGGCCGGACGGTTCATCTGCGAGGGGCGCGAGCCCTGGTACTCGTACGAGTCGCCGCCGCCGAACGACGGCGGGGCCGGCGGCGGCCGGAAGGTGGGCGCGGACGGGCCGCCGGCCGGCGGTCGCGGGGCGGCCGGGGTGTACGAGGTAGCCGTGTTGGTCAGGAAGTTCCAGCGGCACTCCTCGCAGAACGGCGCACCGCCCTCACGGGGCGTACGGCACTGCGGGCACAGCTCCGGCTCGTGCGCGTTCGGCACGGCCGACAGGTGGCGGCCACCGCCCATCGGGCCGCCGGCCGGGGCGCCGGGCGCGGGCGGCGGGAAGCCGTAGCCGCCGGCGGTCGGCGGGGGCGGCGGAGGTACGGCACCGGCCATGCGGTGACCGCACACCTCGCACCAGTCGTCGGAACCCGACTGGTGTCCGTTCGGGCAGGTCGGCATGGCGGGCTTCCCTCTCTGTCAGGTTCGTCCTGAGCCTGTCTGGGTGTCCTGCGTCTGGACTGCTAGGTCACTTCTTTACACGAACAGTCTTTGTGGACCGTGTTTCGAGAGTCATCTCGTCGGCCTCCTCGACCTTCGCCTTCAGTCGCACAGTACCTGTCGTGGCGTCGACCACGTCCACCACCTTCGCAAGCAGTTTCGCAGTATCGGCGTTCCCGGAAGCGCTTGCCAACTGAACGGCCCGACCCAGTTTGGCCGTTGCCCCATCCATATCGCCCGCTTTGCGGAGATCCAGCCCCTGTTGGATGGCTTGAGCCAGTTCGGCCTGACCTGTGTAGTGGGCGACCTGGGGGTTGATGGAGGTCGAGGCGACCATGTCGTCCGTCCAGACCGCCCTGATCAGACCCTGTGCACCGAGGTTCTGGACGCTGCCGTCGGGCTGCGGGACGACCAACGAGACGCGCGCGGCGAGCATTTCCTGGCCGAGGCCGGCCGCGGGCACCTCCACGCAGACGTGGTAGTCGCGGGACTCGTCGCCCCAGGAACCGGTCGGATAGTCCCCGGCACGCGGCCCCGCCTCGGTGCGCCGGTCGGTCAACGCCTCGACCGTGGGCGCCACTTGCTTGACGAACTTGATGGCCGTGCCGACCGGGGTCCACAGCCGCAGCGCGACGTCCGCGACCTCCTTGCCCATCGCCGTCTCCATCATCTGCGTGAAGTCGGCGGCCAGGGCGGTGGGGTCGGCGACTATGTCGGCGGTCCCGAGGAGCGCGGAGGCGATCCCTGTGACTTCTTTCACTTCCCAGTCGGTGCCGACCCCGCGCGCGTCACAGGTGAACCGTCCGGCGCAGGAGTCCAGGGCGGCCTTGAGGTCCTCCGGCGACTCGTGCTCGTTGCGGCCGTCGGTGAGCAGGATGCCGTGCCGGATGGTGACGTCCGCCGAGGACAGCAGCCGGTCGGCGAGGCGCAGCCAGGTGCCGATCGCCGTGCCGCCGCCCGCGCTGAGCCTGCGCAGCGCCTGCTTGGCCTGGTCCCGGGTGGCGGGGGCGGCCACCGCGAGCCGGCCGCCGCCCGGGTAGACCTCCTTGGCGACGTGCGTGCCGCCGATCACCGCGAAGTGGGTGCCGTCACGCAGGGTGTCGATGGCGGCCGCCGTGGCGTCCCGGGCGTTGCGCATCTTGGTGGGCGGGTAGTCCATCGAACCCGAGCAGTCGACCATGATCGCCACCCCGGCCGACGGCCCCTGCCCGGGGGCGTACGACGCCCCGACCGCGGTCCCGACGGTGCCGCCGCCGGTCGCCGTCACCGTGACGATCGCGCTGACCTCGCGGCCGCCGTCCGGCAGGTACTCGTTCTGGTACACGTCCACCGAGAACTGCGGCACGCTCGACTTCGAGAAATTGGCCATGACTGCTCTGCTCCCCCTCCACCCACGTGTGATGGGTGCTGACGGTGTGCGGACCGGTCCCCTCCGGTCCGCCGGTACTTCCCCGTACGTCTCTCGCCGTACGTCTCGTCCCGTACGTCGCTCTCCCGTTTGCGGCCGTTTTGCGGTGGCCTCAGGCGGATCCTGCCCCCTGCGGCGGTTCCGGGAACGGCAGCAGCGCCACTGTTACGTTGTCGTGGCCCCCGCCGTCCAGGGCGTGGCCGACGAGGACCCGGGCCGCGTGCAGTGGCCGCCGGTCCGCGTCGGCGGGGACGACCTCGGACATCTCGTCGGCCGTCTCCGCGTAGTTCCACAGACCGTCGGTGCACACCACCACCACACCGGGCCGGTCCGGCTTGAAGGAAGCGGTGTGCGGCTCCAGCTCGTAGGCGTCCGCGCCGAGCCAGCCGGTGATCGCGTGGGCACGCTCGTCGGCGTACGCCTCCGCCTCGCTCATCAGGCCCGCGGCGACCATCTGGGCGGCCCAGGAGTCGTCCTCGGTGAGCCGGGCCGCCGGTGCGCTCCGGTCCACCGGTACCCAGTAGACGCGGCTGTCGCCCACCCAGCCGACCACCAGCAGGCCCGAGGCCACGATCGAGCCGACGAACGTGCACGCCGGGGCGTTCTGGTGCGGGGTGTGCTCGCGGGCCGAGGAGGGTTCCTCCGCGAGGGCGTTGACGGCCTGGGAGGCGGCGAGAATCGCCTCGTGCATCGCCTGCTGTGGATGGGTGCCCTGCTCCAGCGCGGCCAGCAGCGATTCGATCGCGGCCCGGGAGGCGGCCAGGGAGGCCTCGTCGGGACGGGTCGCCGAGGAGACGCCGTCACAGACGACCGCCACCGCGGCCGGGGTGCCGTCGGGCAGCGCGGTGTGGCCGATGGCGAACGCGTCCTCGTTGCGGTGGTGGCGCAGCCCGCGGTCGCTGACGGCGGCCACCGGGCCCGCCTCCTGCTCCATGTGGTCGCGTTCGCGGGGCTGGGCGTGCCCGCAGTTCTCGCAGTAGCCGTCGTCGTCCACGCGGCCCGCGCGGCAGGCCACACACACCTTCGGCAGCTCGGTGGTCTCACCGGCCCCGGCCGTCTCGGCTGCCTCGGCCGTCTCCGCGGCGGAGGCGGCCACCCGCGGGTCCGGCGCCTGGAGCGGGTAGTCGTCGGCCTCCGGCGCCCGGTCGAACCGCACCCCGGAGGCCGGCGACACCGGCGAACCGTGCGCCGGCGAACCGTGCGGCGGGGGTGTCGGCGAGTCGTGCGCCGGCGTCGACCCCGGCAGCGGCTCGCCGCCCGAGTCGGTGCCGGGCAGGTCGGTCGGCAGATGCGGGGCAGCGGGCGTGCCGGAGCCCTCCGGCTCGGGCGGTGGCCATTCCACACCCGAGGATCCCACACCGGCGGCGCCCATGGTGAGGGTCGGGTGGTCCGGCGGCGCGGCGGGCACGGCCGACAGGTCGTACCCGCACGCACCACAGAACAGGTCACCCGATTCGAGCGGCTCCGCGCAGCTGGGGCACTTCGCCGGTGCGGCCTGCTGGGGCATCTGCGACATCAACTACACCCACGTCCGGGGGCGGTAACGGTTGGCCCGTTCCACCAGGTCGATCCTCTCCTCACCGCCGGTCGCCAGTCTGGCCAGCGTGCGGTACGCGCGTTCCAGGCCGAAGCGGAGGCCCCGCTCGTCCAGACCGCTGCCGAGCAGCACCCGGCCGCCGACGGCGGGCCGGGACTCCTGGCCCCCGGAGAGTATCCAGTCCAGGGCGCAGCCGAGGACTTCCGCCGACAACTGCTCGCGCCGGGCCGGATCCAGACCGTACGCGTCCAGCGCCTCGATCTGCCCGGCGGCGGCCGTCAGATCGTCCAGGAACGGTGTGTCGTCGGCCGCCGCGGTCCGGTGCCGCAGCCGCGCCCGTACGGCCGCCACCCGGGCGGCCGTGTAGTGGATCGAGGCCTCCGGCACCGACTCCAGCGTCCGTACGGCACCCCGCCGGTCCCCGGCCGCCAGCTGCACCCGGCCCAGGCCGAACGCGGAGCTGACGAAGCCCGGGTCGGTCGCCCACACCAGCCGGTAGTACTCGGCCGCGTTGTCCAGCTGGCCGAGCACCTCCGCGCACAGGCCGAGCGCCAGCTTGGGCGCGGTCTCGCCGGGGAAGGCGTCGTAGATCGCGTCGAAGGACAGCGCCGCGCCCTCGTGGTCGCCGGTGACCAGGGCGGCCACGCCCCGGTACCAGACCACCCGCCAGTCGTCGGGCCGCTCGTCCTCCAGCCGGCCGAGGCCCACCAGCGCGGCCTCGAAGTCGCCGTTCTCCAGCCGGGCACGGACCTGCCGCAGCTGGGTCTCGACCGTCTGCGTCGGCGCCGCGGCCAGCGCGCTGAGCAGGCTGACCTCGCCCACCAGCGAGGTCGACAGGCCGGCCAGGAAACCGGCGTTCGGGTCGTTCTGGTCGACCAGCGGGACCGGCAGGGCGAGCGCGGCGGCCGCGGTGTCGACGGGCCCGACCAGCGCCGGGTCGGCCGCGGCCGCTCCCGGCGGCTCCAGCGCCAGCGTCCTGGACGCCACCGCGCGCGCCCCCAGCCGGGACACGTCCCCGTCCAGCTTCGGGAACAGTTCGGTGTCCGTGACCTTCACCTCGGGCCCGAACAGCGTCGACAGGGCGGGCCGGGCGGTGCCGGTCTGCACCGAGACGACCTCGCGCAGCACACCGGTCAGCTGCTCGGCCATCTCCTGCGCGGAGGCGAACCGGCGGGCCGGGTCGGGGTCGGTGGCCCGGACCAGCAGCCGGTAGAACGACTCGTACTGCCGGAAGACCTCGATGTTGTCCGGGTCGGGCAGCGAGTCCACGAAGACGGTCGTGTAGCCCTGGAAGTCGAAGGTGAGGACGGCGAGGGTCCGGCCCACGGTGTAGAGGTCGGACGCGACGGACGGGCCGACCTCGGCGACCTCGGGCGCCTGGTAGCCGACCGTGCCGTAGATGGCCGACTCCTCGTCGTCCATCCGGCGCACGGCGCCCATGTCGATCAGCTTGAGCTGGTCCTCGGTCTGGATGGCGTTGTCGACCTTGAAGTCGCAGTACAGCAGGTTGCGGCTGTGCAGGTGGTCGAGGGCCTCAAGAGCCTCGATGCCGTACGCACAGGCCTGCTCCACCGGCAGCGGGTCCCGGCGGCCATCCGGCGTACGCCGGGCGTTGGCGATCTCCTTGAGGGACTTGCCGCCGACGTACTCCATGACGATGTAGCCGTCGAGGGAGCCGGTGCGCTGGTCCAGGTGCTCGACGAAGTTGTAGATCCGCACGATGTTGGCGTGCTCGATCTCCGCGAGGAACCGCCGCTCGGAGATCGCGGCCGCCATCGCGTCCTGGTCGCCGGTGTCCAGCAGGCCCTTGAGGACCACCCAGCGGTCCGAGACGGCCCGGTCCACCGCGAGGTAGATCCAGCCCAGGCCGCCGTGCGCGAGACAGCCCGCGACCTCGTACTGGCCGTGCACCACGTCGCCGCCCTTGAGCTTGGGCACGAACGAATACGGGTTGCCGCACTTGGTGCAGAACCCCTCGGTCCGCCCCGCCTGCTCCCCGCGGGCCCGGCCCACCGGCGCCCCGCAGTCCGACCGCGAGCAGAACCGCTTGCGCTCCGGTACCTCCGGGTTCTCCAGGACCATCTCGCGCGGGTCCGGCTTCGGCACCCGCTCCACCGTGACCAGGCCCGCGCCCAGCCGGCTGCGCCCGGACGCGCTCGTCGACGAACCGGAGCTGCGCACCGACACCGAACGGCCCGTCGACTTGCCCGACACGGACCGCGACAGCCGCCCGGAGACGGACCGCCGCGACTTCGACGACTGCGACGACGTACGCGAACTGCCGCGGCTGCCGGACCCCGAACTCCCGGCGCCCGTCGAGCCCTTGCCGCCGGCCGTGATCCCGGTGGGCGGCGAGCCGACCATCCCTCCACCGGAGGACGGACCCCCGGCCGAGACGACCGGCGCCAGACCGCAGGTGTCGCAGTAGAGCTCACCGCCGCCCACGTCCTCGTACGACCCCTCACAGCCCGGCCGCTGGCACGACTGTCCCGCCTGACTCACGGCTTACTCCCCCCTCCGGTCCTCGGGCCCGCTCTGCTGCGGCACCCGCGGCGCCCCCAGCGCCTCGGCCACCGACCGCTGATAGCGCAGCACCGCCTGCTCCGCGACCCGGAGATCGCAGGGCGCGCTCCACAGCATCCGCCGGGCCGCGTCGTACCGCTCGATCAGGAACGGATCCTCCGCCAGCCCGTGCCGGGCCACCTTCGCCTTGTACGCGTCCAGCCGGCCGCGCAGCTCCGCCCGGACCGCCAGCGGCGCGGTGACCGCCGTCAACGACTCCCGGGCGCGCAGCAGTTCGTCCTCCGCCTTCTGCTCCAGCGATTCGAGCAGCGGCGACAGGCGGTGCCACTGGGCCCCTCTGCGGTACTCGGCGGCCGTCGCCAGCTGCTCCTGCAACGCGGTCGGCGGGCCGCTGACCACCGGCACCTCGGTCGCCGCGATCTTCGCCAGCACCTCACCCCGTGCCGTACGCGCCTCGGCGAGGGTGCGGTCCGCGCGGGACAGCACGTCCCGCAGCCTGATCAGCCGGGCCTCGGCGTCCTGCCGTACCGTCAGCACGGCGTCGATCTCCCGCCGCACCTCCTCCAGAGCCCGCGCCTCCCGGTCGTACACCGCGGTGTCGGGGCGGCCGCCGCCCGGTGCCGAACTCCCCTGTGTGGGAACCCAGAAGGCCAGCGGGTCGGAGACGACGTCCTCGCGGAGCCTGGTGAGCGTGCGGGTGATGCGCTCCAGGTCGTCGCCCGCCGGGTGCTCGCCGGGACGCACCCCGACCGAGTGCGCCAGCTTGCGGGTGCGCTGCAGTTCCGCGGCGAGTAAATCGATCCGCGCGGGCAGCGCCGACCACACCGCGTCGGCGGTGACGACCATGTCCAGCGAGGTCGCGTACAGCTCGTTCATCCGGTCGACCAGGGCCGCCAGCGAGAACCGCTCGCTGAGCCGGCCGGGCGCGGACAGCAGGGTCGGTGCGTTCGCCGTGGCGGTCGCGCTGCCCGCCACCGTGATCGAGTCGCCGCGCAGCAGCTCGGTCAGCTCCACCAGGTCCTCACGGCTGGACCAGCGGCGCCGGGCCCGGATCTCCCGGGCGGAGTGCAACGCGTCCGTGTAGGCGTCGAAGTAGGCCCACAGCAGGGTGATCGAGGCCTCGGCGGCCGTCCACCGCTCCCGGGTCGTCCCGGTCAGCTCGGCGCCTTCGAGGAGTCTGCGGCCCGCGTGGTCCTGCAGGGCGAGCAGCGAGGTCTCGATCGCCTCGTGCTCCGCGCCGAGCCGCGCCAGCGCACGGTCCACCTCGTCCCGGTCCATCACCGGCCCGGCGGGGTCCGTGACGCCCATCGATCACCTCTCGCTCTCTAGTCGGTGCTGGGCCGGCGGATTGCGGGTCAGCTCTTGCGCAGGTACTGCGGCGCGGACGGTTTCGACGCCGACGAGTCAGTTCCCAGTGTCGCCGAAAGCCACCTGTCGTACGACGTCTGCCAGCCGTCGGACCGGTACTCCACCAGGATCTGGTTGACCCGGCGCACCAGATCGGTCGCGTCCTTCTTCATCGCCACCCCGTAGTACTCGGTCGTGAAGGCGGCACCCTTGAGCTCGACCGTCGGGTCCTGGGCGGCCTGGCTGGCGGCCAGCGCGCCGTCGGTGACCACGGCGTCGACCTCGCCGAGCTGCAACCGCACCAGGCAGTCGAGCTGGTTGGGGACGGTGGTGGAGATGTCCGCCGAAGCGACCAGCTTCCCGGACTTCTTGTCGGCGTCCAGCTTGGCGTACGCCGTCGAACCGGCCGCCGTGCAGATCTTCTTGTGCGCCAGCGTGGCGTTGTACCCCGTGATCGACGACGACTTGGGGGCGAGGACCTGCTGCCCGGTCTTGAAGTACGGCGCGGAGAACGCGACGTCCTTCAGCCGGTCGCAGTTGATGGTCATGGTGCGCACCACCATGTCGACACGGCCGTCCTGGATCGCCGGTATCCGCTGGCTCGTCGGAATCGCCTTGAACTGCACCGCGTTCGGGTCGCCGAGGATGTCCTGGGCGATCCGGTGCACCAGGTCGATGTCGAAGCCCTCCAGCTCCGCGTCCGAGGTGTTCGGGTTGCGGTAGCCCCAGCGGTAGCTGTTCTGGTCGACACCGACGATCAGCTTCCGCTTGGCGCCCGTACGGGACTTGATGGCCTCTATGGTCGAGCCGTCCGCGCTCGACGGCGACCAGGTCTCGTCCTGCGCCTGGGAGTCGACGCAGGTGTCGGCCTTGGCCGGGCTGCCGGTGGCCAGCCCGGGACCGCCGATCCCCTCGCCCTGACCGCCCGCGCCGCCGGACTGGGTGAGCGGCAGCAGCAGGACGAACGCCAGCGCCAGGACGCAGCCGATCGCCATCGCGCCCACCCCGCCCCAGCCGCGCAGGGTAACCCTCATCCTCCGCACGAACATCGCCACGCCCCCTCTCACCGGTACTCCGAAAGCCTGCGCCCGATGCCGAACAGCGCGCCGGCCGCCGCCGCGACCCCCAGCATGGCGGCACCGATCGGCAGCCCGGACATGGCGTCCCGCCCGTCGGTGGCCTGCTGCTGGAACTCGGCCTCCTCGTGGGCCAGCGCGTTCTTCAGATTCGTGTCGACGCTGTCGAAGCACTCGGCGGTCGCGCCCTTCGCACCGATCACCTTGTCCAGCGCCGCCTGGTAGTCGCCGTTCTCGTCCTCGGTGCGGGCGGCGGCGTGCCGCTCCTTCCACACCTTCATGTTCCCCTCGGCCGCCACGACGGGCTTGCTGCCCGCCTTGTCGTCCGCGAGCGCCGCGGCCTCGGTGAGGCCCTTGCCGAGCGCGGTCATGTCCTTGTCGAAGTCGTAGTAGTACGCGTCGTACGTCTGCCCGCCGACCGTGACCGTCTCGGCGCCGCGCGCCACCAGGCTCAGGTTCTCGTTGCCCCGCGCCTTCAGGGACGCGATCCGGGCGTCGTGCAGCACGTTCAGCGAGCGGACGCCGTGGTCGTAGGAGCCGTCCAGACCGGCGCGGGCGACGGTGTGACCGACCACCAGCCACAGCAGTGTGATGACGGTGGCCGCCGAGGCCGCGACCAGGCCGTGGTTCAGCAGGCGGTTGGTACGGCGGTAGTGGCGCAGCTGGGCCCAGGCGAGCGCGGCGAGCGCGAGGAGGCCGAGGGCGATCGCCGCCCACGGGTAGGGCGTCGCGTCCGAGTAGTCGGAGGCGAGGCGCGCGTTCTCCTTCGTGTAGAGGTCCTCCGCCGCCGGGAGCATCTCCTGCTGCATCTTCTCGTTCGCGTACCGCAGGTAGGCGCCGCCGACCGGATAACCCTGCCGGTTGTACACGCGGGCCCGCTCCACCAGCCCCTTGTACTCGGGCAGCAGCGTGTTCAGCTTCTCCACGGCCGCCTCGGAGGGCGAACCGGGCTCGGAGTTGGCGGCGGCGGTGACCAGCTTGGCGGCGGCGGTCCGGATGTCCTTCTCGTACCGCGCGCGGGAGGCGGCGGTCTCCTGACCGCCCGCCAGGAAGCCGCTGGAGGCGGTGGTGTTGGCGTCCGCCAGCGAACGGTAGATGTCGGCGGCGCCCGAACTCAGCGGCTGGCTGCGGTGCAGCACGTCGTCGGCCGCGGCCGCGCGGTCGGTCATCTGCCAGGCGGTGACGGCGCCGAAGGCGACGATCAGCACGGCCAGGACGGCGCCGATGAGGCGGAGCCGGCCGGGCTCGGTGGTGACGGCGGTGCTGAGCCGGTCGACGCCCTCGGCGAACGCGTTGCGGCGAGAAGGCGTGGGGGTGCCGGGCGGTGTCCGCTGCGCGGGCAGGGCGGTGCCTGCTCCTGGCGGTGCCGCGCTCTTCGTCGGCGGGTGTGTCACGTGACCTCCCCCATGGTCATCCGGTCGCCGCCCAGTATCGCCGCCCGGACTGACATTCGGCACCGGCCTTCACTGGATCTTGATCGGATCGCAGCGGAACCCCTGCCCATGAATACGCCGGGGGGATCGGTTCGGTTCCGGAGGGGTGGTGACGGTGCGTTCCGGGGCGCGGGCCAGGTGGGGGCTTGTCGCGCAGTTCCCCGCGCCCCTAGAAGACACAGCTGCGGGCAGGCGTGCCGCAGGGCGGCACGGGTGGGCGCAGCGGCACCCTGCCGGCGCCGGTAGGCGTCCCCCCGGCCCGCACCCCGGGTCACCCCTCGAAGTACCCGCGCACCCTCCCCTGCACGTCGGCTCCCGCCCCCACCGCATCCAGCCCCAGCAACGCCGCCCCCAGCACCGGCCGCGCCGTCACCACCCTCGGTACCGCCTTCGGCGCCCGCGCGGCCAGCAGCTCCCGCACCCCGTCGTCCAGTTGCGGATGCCCGCCCGCCAGCACCCCGCCCCCGAGCAGCACCGGCGTCTCCTCGTCCAGCAGCTCAAGGCGCGTCAGCGCGACCACCGCCATGGCCACCACCTCCTGCGCCAGCCGGTCCACGACCGACCGCGCCACCGGGTCGCCGTCGGCCGCCGTCGCGAACAGCACCGGCGTCAACTCGTGCCGGCGGGCGGGCTCGACCTCCTCCCGGTGCAGCGCCTCGATCAGCGCGAGCATGCTGCCGTACCCGAAGTACGCAGGAAGCGCGCGGGCCAGGGCCGTACGCTCCCCGCGGCCGTCCTCCGCGCGTGCCGCGTGCCACAGGGCCTCCTCGGCCAGCCCCCAACCGCCGCCCCAGTCACCGGAGATGCGGCCGAGAGCGGGGAAGCGGGCGGTACGGCCGTCGGGGCGCATGCCGACGCAGTTGATGCCGGCGCCGCACACGACGGCGACACCGCGCGGCTCGGTGACGCCGGCCCGGAGGATCGCGAAGGTGTCGTTGCGGACCGCCACCGTCGTCCCCCACGCGCGCGTGGCCAGCACGGCGGCCAACTGCTCCTCCTCGAAGGGGAAGTCGGCGTTGGCCAGGCACGCCGAGACGTGGGCGGCCGAGGTGACCCCGGCGGCGCCGTACGCCTCGGCGACCGCCGTGGCCACCTCGTCCACGGCCTGCTCCACGCCCACCACCGGCGGCCTGAAACCGCCGGCCCGGGCCGTGGCGAGGACCTCGCCGTCCGCCGCCACCACCGCGACGTCGGTCTTGCTGTTGCCCGCGTCGATGGCGAGGACACTTGCGGTCAGGCCCACGCGAGGTGCTCCCGGTTGTGCGCGATCAGTCGGTCGGTCAGGGCGTCGGCGTACTCGTACTGGCCGATCAGGGGATGGGCCAGCAGGGCCCGGAAGACGCGGTCCCGGCCGCCGCGCAGGGCCGCCTCCAGGGCCAGCTCCTCGTATGCCGTCACGTTCGCGACGAGCCCGGCGAACAGCGGGTCGACGTCCGGGACCGGCATGGGCCTCGGCCCGGCCGCGCCCACCGCGGCCTGGACCTCGATCACCGCGTCGTCGGGGAGGAAGGGGAGCGTGCCGCCGTTGTACGTGTTCACCACCTGGTAGGGGTTGCCGGTGGTGCCGAGCAGTGCCGCGGCCAGGTCGACCGCCGCCTCCGAGTAGTAGGCACCGCCCCGCCTGGCGAGCAGCTCCGGCTTCTCGTCCAGGGCCGGGTCGCCGTACATCTCCAGCAACTGCTTCTCCATCGCGGCCACTTCGGCCGCCCGGGACGGCTTGGTGCGCAGCTCCCGGACCACCTCGTCGTGCGCGTAGTAGTAGCGCAGGTAGTAGGAGGGGATCACGCCGCCGAGGCGGTCGAGGAGCGCGGGGGGCAGCTTCAGGTCGGCGGCGATCGTGTCGCCGTGCTCCCCGAGCAGCTTGGGCAGGACGTTCTCGCCCTCGGGGCCGCCGAGGCGGACCGCCGTCTCCCAGGTGAGGTGGTTGAGGCCGAGGTGGTCCAGGTGGATCTCGGACGGCGTGACGCCGAGCAGGTTCGCGAACTTCCGCTGGAAGCCGATCGCCACGTTGCACAGGCCGACCGCCTTGTGGCCGGCCTGGAGCAGGGCGCGGGTCACGATCCCCACCGGGTTGGTGAAGTCGATGATCCAGGCGTTCGGACTGGTGCGGCGGACGCGTTCGGCGATGTCCAGGACGACCGGGACCGTGCGCAGGGCCTTGGCCAGGCCGCCGGCGCCGGTGGTCTCCTGGCCGATGCAGCCGCACTCCAGGGGCCAGGTCTCGTCCTGCTGCCTGGCCGCCTGGCCGCCGACGCGCAGCTGGAGCAGCACCGCGTCGGCGCCCTCGACGCCCGCGTCCAGGTCCGAGGTGGTGACGATGCGGCCGCTGTGGCCCTGCCTGGCGAAGATCCGGCGGGCCAGTCCGCCGACGAGCTCCAGGCGTTCGGCGGCCGGGTCCACCAGGACCAGTTCCTCGATGGGCAGGGTGTCCCGCAGGCGTGCGAAGCCGTCGATGAGTTCGGGGGTGTAGGTCGAGCCTCCGCCGACCACAGTGAGTTTCATACGTGGTTAACCCTTCACTCCGGTGAGCGTGACGCCCTCGACGAACGCCTTCTGGGCGAAGAAGAAGACGAGGATCACGGGGGCCATGACCAGCACGGTCGCGGCCATGGTCAGGTTCCAGTCGGTGTGGTGCATGCCCTTGAACGACTCCAGGCCGTAGGAGAGGGTCCAGGCGCCCGGGTTCTCCGAGGCGTAGATCTGGGGGCCGAAGTAGTCGTTCCAGGCGTAGAAGAACTGGAACAACGCCACCGCGGCGATGCCCGGTTTCGCCATCGGGATGACCACCCTGAGCAGTGTCCTGAGGTCGCCGCAGCCGTCCACCTTGGCCGCGTCCAGGTACTCGTTCGGGATCGTCATCAGGAACTGGCGCAGCAGGAAGATGGAGAACGCGTCGCCGAACGCCATCGGCACGATCAGCGGCCACAGGGTGCCGGAGAGGTCCAGCTGCTTCGCCCAGAAGAGGTACATCGGGATGATGACCACCTGCGGTGGCAGCATCATCATCGAGATCACCAGCATCAGGGACAGATTGCGGCCCCGGAAGCGGAACTTGGCGAGCGCGTACGCCACCGGGAGCGAGGACACGACGGTCAGCACGGTGCCGAGGCCCGCGTAGATCAGGGTGTTCTTCCACCACGTCAGGAAGCCCGGTGTGTCGAACACCTTCCGGTAGTTGCCCCACTCCCAGGTGTGCGGGATCAGGTCCCGGCTCAGTGCCTGGCTGTCGCTCATCAGCGACGTCAGGAACACGAACACGAAGGGCAGGGTGAAGAACAGGGCGGCGGCGACGCCGAGGGAGTGGACCGCCACCCAGTTCAGCAACTCCTTGCGGCGGGCGGTGCGTTCGGCGTCCGACACCGGGGCCTTCAGCTCCGCCGGCCGGTCCAGTACCTGGGTCATCGTCAGTCACCTGCCTGGATGAGACCGCCCCGGCGCCGCATCAGGAACGCGGTGAACACCATGGACAGGGCGAAGAGCACGAGGGCGACGACACACGCGGAGCCGTAGTCGAAGCGCTGGAAACCGAGGTTGTAGACCAGTTGGGGCAGGGTGAGCGTCGACTTCTCGGGATAGCCGGGCTCGAACTGGGTGCCCGCGCCCTGGATCACGCCCGAGGCGACCTTTCCTGCGATGAGCGGCTGCGTGTAGTACTGCATCGTCTGGATGACACCCGTGACGACCGCGAACATCACGATCGGCGAGATGTTCGGGAGGGTGACGTACCGGAACCGCTGCCACGCGGAGGCGCCGTCCAGTTCCGCCGCCTCGTACTGCTCCGTCGGTACGTCGAGCAGCGCGGCCATGAAGATGACCATCAGGTCGCCGACGCCCCACAGGGCCAGCAGGGTCAGGGCCGGCTTGGACCAGGTCGGGTCGTTGAACCAGCCCGGAGCCGGGATGCCGACCTTTTCCAGGAGCGAGTTGACCGGGCCCGTACCGGGGTTGAGGAGGAACGCGAAGGCCATGGTCGCCGCGACCGGCGGGGCCAGATAAGGCAGGTAGAAGAGGGTGCGGAAGACCCCCGTACCCGTCTTGATCTTCGTGATGAGCATGCCGACGCCGAGCCCGAAGACGACCCGGAGCGACACCATCACGACCACCAGCCACAGGGTGTTGCGCAGCGCGGGCCAGAAGTAGGGATAGTGCTCGAAGACGTACGTCCAGTTCTTCGTGCCGGTCCACGTCGGCGCCTTGAAGCCGTCGTAGTGCATGAAGGAGAAGTAGACCGTGGAGATCAGCGGGTAGGCGAAGAACACCGCGAACCCGATCAGCCAGGGCGACATGAAAGCGACCGTACGAAGCGCCGACCTGCGGCGCCTCGACGCGAGCGTGATGGTGCTCATCGCTACTTGGCCTGCGCGATGTCCGTGTCGATCTGCTTGGCCGTGGCCTCCAGACCGGACTTGAGATCCTTGACCTTGCCGCTCTCGTAGTCGTATCCGAAGTTCTGGATCGTCGCCAGGTACACACCGCCGTTGATGGAGGCGGGAGAGGTCGTCGAGTTCGGGTTGGCGGCGATGTCAAGGAAGGTCTTGAAACGCGGGTCGTACTTCAGCTCCGGCGACTTCAGCGCGGCCAGCGTGGACGGCACGTTGTGGATGGCGTTGGAGAAGTTCACCACCGCGTCGGTGTCCGTGCTGATGTACTTGACGAACTCCCAGGCCGCGTTCTGCTTCTTGCTGGTCGCGGCGATACCGGCGATGGTGCCGGTGATGTAGCCCTTGCCGTACTGCGCGACCTGGTCGTCCGGTACGGGCAGCGGGGCGACGCCGATGTCGAACTTCGGCTTGGCCGCGAGCGCCATGCCGAGCCGCCACTCGCCGTCGAGCTGCATGGCGACCTGACCGGTCTGGAAGGGGTGCTTGTCGCCCCACTCGTCGCCGAGCGTCGACCGGTACTTCTCCAGCTTCTGGAATCCGCCGAGTTCGTCGACGAGGTCCTTCTGCAGCGTGAACGCCTGGGTGAAAGCGGGGTCCTTGGCGATGTCCGACTTTCCGTCGGCGGTGAAGTACGTCGGCGAGAACTGCGCCGCGTAGTGCTCGGTCGTGGTCTCCCAGCCGTGGTAGTCCGGCATGAAACCGAGCTGCTTGTAGCTGTCGCCCTGGTTGATCGTCAGTTTCTTGGCGTCCTTCTGGAACTCGGTCCAGGTCTTCGGCGGACTGGTGATGCCGGCCTTCTGGAACGCCGTCTTGTTGTAGTAGAGGCCGTAGGCGTCCCCGAGCAGCGGAACCGAGCAGCGGTTGCCGTCGTACTGGGTGTACTCGTTCATCGCCTTCGGGAACGTCGTCGCCGGGTCGATGCCGGCCTTCTTGAAGAACGGGTTGAGGTCGACCAGCGCGCCCGAGGAGCAGAACTTGCCCACGTTGTTGGTGGTGAACGACGAGATGACGTCCGGGGCCTTGTCGCCGCCGCTGCGCAGCGCCTGGTTGATCTTGTCGTCGGTCATGTTGCTGACGACGTTGACGTGGATGTTGGGGTGCGCCTTCTCGAACCCGGCGATCAGTGCGTTGACCGCCTTCACCTCGTTCGGGGCGCTCCAGGCGTGCCAGAAGTTGATGGTGGTGTTCGCGGAGGCGTTGTCGTCGGCTCCGGAGGAGGACTGGCCGGTACAGGCGGTGAGCAGGGCCAGCGAACTGGCCGCCGCGGTCAGGGCAAAAGCCGTCTTTCGGGCAGCGGAGGGTATGGGCATGGCGAGATCTCCCGAGGCGGGCGGTGAGCGAGGGAAGGAAGGGCGGTGTGGCTGTGCGGGGGTCTGAGGGGACTCAGCGCGAGGTGTCGAAGACCTCGTCGCGGGTGGTCGCGAGCGCGCTCTCCAGCGCGCCGCGCAGCACGGGGTGTTCACGGACGTCGCCGACGACGAGCCGCGGCCGGGCGGCCGCCAGCTCCTCCAGCTCGGCCTGGACGAGGGCGCGCAGCACCTCGCCGCCCGAGGTCAGGGCGGTGCCGCTGAGGACGACGAGTTCGGGGTCGAGGACGGAGACGAGGGAGGCCAGACCGGTGGCGAGCCGGGTCGCGTAGGTCCGCAGCAGCTGGTGGTAGGGCCCGGTGGCGTGGTCGGCGGCGCGGGCGACGAGTTCGGCGGCCGCCTCGTCGTACGGCCCGTCCGGCAGGTCCTCGATGCCCAGTTCGCGCGCCAGCCGGGGTACGGCCTGCGAACCGGCGAGTTCCTGGTAACCACCGCTGTTGGCCTTGGTGACCTGGCGTACCAGCGGGGTGCCCGGCACCGGCAGGAAGCCGACCTCGCCGGCGCCGCCGGTCCAGCCGCGGTGCAGCCGGCCGCCGAGGACCAGGGCGGCGCCGAGGCCCTCCTGGTTCCACAGCAGCACGAAGTCGCCGTGGCCGCGGGCCGCGCCGAGCCGCTGTTCGGCGATGGCGGCGAGGTTGACGTCGTTCTCGTACTCGACCGGCATCGGCAGCGCGGCGGCGAGGTCGTCGAGCAGCGCGGGGGAGTGCCAGCCGGGCAGGTGCGAGGCGTACCGCAGCCGGCCGGTGTTGGGGTCGAAGGCGCCGGGCGTGCCGATGACGACGCGGTGCACGTCGTCCCGGGCCAGCCCGGCCGCCTTCACGGCGCCGTCGAGGGCGTCGGTGACCTGCCGTACGACGGACTGCGCGGAGCGCCGGCCGGGGGTCGGCAGCTCGTACTCGCCGACCGTGCGGCCGGTGACGTCGGCGACGGCGGCCCGGATCCGGCCCGGGTTGACGTCCAGTCCGGCGGCGTGGGCGGCGGCCGGGTTCACCGAGTACAGCTGGGCGTTGGGGCCCGGCCGGCCCTCGCTGGTGCCGGTCGCCAGCACCAGGCCGGCCGCCTCCAGGCGGGCCAGCAACTGGGAGGCGGTCGGCTTGGAGAGGCCGGTGAGCTTGCCGATCCGGGTGCGCGACAGCGGGCCGTGCTCCAGCAGCAGGTCCAGTGCGGCGCGGTCGTTCATGGCGCGGAGCACGCGCGGGGTGCCCGGCGTACCGGCGGTTCCTGCCATGGGTTCGACACCTGCCTTTCCAGCCGCTCAGTTTCCCAGTGACCTGGGTGATCGGTCCACCCGGGTGACCCGCTCGAGGCGTCATCCGCCGATCACTGTTAGGAAAGTTTCCTGTTGGCTGGAAAACGTAGGCCGCCGGAAGGAGAGCGTCAATAGCCCGCCGGGGCGGCAACCCAGTCGTTACCTGGGCTTGGACATGCGAAGGGCCCGCCCGGAGGATCCGGGCGGGCCCCGCAGGGTGTCGCGGCGGCGGTGGGCCGTCACTTCACCTTGACGTAGTCACCGGTGGCCGTCGCCGCCGCGGTGGTCGTGCCCGCGAAGACGTACTGGCAGGGAACCTGGAGAACAGCCTCTTCCGGGGTGCCGCGTTCACGGTGCTCTGCCAGATAGCGCGCACGCTCGAAGGCCGATGAGCAGAGGGTCGCCCAGTCGCCCGTTCCGCTACCTTCCCGCGGACGCCGACCGCGGCGAAGCGATCGGGGTCGTCGCCGCCACCTGGGGCGAGTCCGAGTCGGAGAACGCCGACGGTGCCGCCACCCCGGACGTGCCGTCAGGGGTCTCCTCGTCCAGGAGCACGGCCGTCTCGCCGCCCACGATGCGGATGTGCGCCGCGTCGAACGCCCGCTTGATCCGCCAGCGCAGCTCGCGCTCCACGGTCAGCGCCTTGCCCGGCATGGTCTTCGCGGAGACGCGCACCACCATCGAGTCGATGAGCACGGAGTCCAGGCCGAGCACCTCGATCGGGCTCCACAGGACCTCGTTCCAGGGCTCTTCCTTGGTCATCTTCTCGGCGACCTCGTCAAGGGTGGCCCGGACCCTGTCCAGGTCCTCGCCGGCCCGCACGGTGACGTCGACGCCCGCCGTCGCCCAGCCCTGCGAGAGGTTGCCGATGCGCTTGATCTCGCCGTTGCGGACGTACCAGATCTCGCCGCTCGCCCCGCGCAGCTTGGTCACGCGCAGACCGACCTCGACCACCTCGCCGGAGGCCACCCCCGAGTCGATCGTGTCGCCGACGCCGTACTGGTCCTCCAGGATCATGAACACGCCGGACAGGAAGTCCGTGACCAGGTTCCGGGCGCCGAAACCGATCGCGACACCGGCGACACCGGCGGAGGCCAGCAGCGGCGCGAGGTTGATCTGGAAGGCCGACAGCACGGTCAGCGCGGCCGTGCCCAGGATCACGAAGCTCGCCACCGACCGCAGCACGGACCCGATCGCCTGCGAGCGCTGCCGCCGCCGCTCGGCGTTGACCAGCAGCCCCCCGAGGGCCGTGCCCTCGCCGGACTCGACGGTCCGGTTCATCCGGTCGATGAGTTTGGTTATCGCCCGCAGCACGACCCTTCTGAGCACCACTGCGATCACCAGGATCAGCAGCACCTTCAGACCTGTCGCCAGCCAGGTCGACCAGTTCTGCTCGACCCAGCTCGCGGCGTTGGTGGCGCTCTCCTGGGCGTCCTGGAGCGTGGGCACCGCCGGGGTCGGCGAACCCGAGGGGGTCGGCGACGGCGACGAACCGGCGGCCAGTAGGACGGCGGGCAAGGACACGGCGGGTACCTCCAGGCGGTGCGCTACTGCCCTCCGGCACGGCCAACAGGTTCGGGTACGGCTTTCAAGGTCACGGAAAGGTCACCGGACGGGCAGGAACACCACACTAACGGGGCATTGTGTGTGGGCCCGGCCGTTACGAGAAGGAGAGACCGTGCTCACGCCTCTTCTCGCCACCGCTCACCACCGCTTGCACAGGCCCGCTTGAAAAGGGGTGGGACCGGGGGATGAATGCGGTGTGGTCGAAAACACTCCCAGCCCGTTACCGGGAGATGGTGGCGCGTCCACCAGGCATGAGGGGAGACTGGCCACAGATCGTCCCGGCGCGAGCCACGCGCCGCCGACGCCCAAGGAGGCACCCGTGCCGCATGTCCTGGTCCTCAACGCGTCGTACGAGCCGCTCGGCGTCGTACCGCTCCGCCGCGCGCTCGTCCTCGTCCTGGAGAACAAGGCAGTCGCCTTGGAGGAATCCGGCGCCTATATGCACAGTGCGACCGTCACAGTCCCCGCACCCAGCGTGGTCCGGCTCAAGCGATTCGTACGGGTTCCCTACCGGGGGCCCGTTCCTCTCACCCGCAGGGCGCTCTTCGCGCGCGACGGGGGCCGGTGCATGTACTGCGGTGGCGTCGCAACCAGCGTCGACCACGTCATCCCGCGCAGTCGCGGGGGTCAGCACGTCTGGGACAACGTGGTGGCGTCCTGCCGCCGCTGCAACCACGTCAAGGCCGACCGCCATCTCTTCGAGATCGGCTGGCGGCTGCGGCACAAACCAGCCCCGCCCACCGGCCTGGCCTGGCGCATCATCGGGACCGGCCATAGGGACCCGCGCTGGCTGCCGTACTTGCAGCCGTACGGCGCGGACGACGCCCTGGCCCGGATCGACGGCATCTCCGCCTGACGATCCGGGCCTTCGCATACCCCCGTGGCTGCCCGTTCAGCCACGGGGCCCTTCGGCACGCGCGCCCCGTACGACGAACAGCGCGCCGCCCACCGCGAACGCCCCCAGCGCCGCCGCCCAGGCGCCCGGTTGCGCCCCCGGTTGCACCGGCCACACCCACACCGTCACCGCGCTTCCGCGCGCCCCCGCCGAACCCGGATACACGGCACTCAGGTGACCGAACGCCGGCAGCCGGCTCAGCCGGGCCCCGAACAGCGCGGCCGCGGCCGCCGTGACACCCGTATCCCAGCGCCGCGCGTCACCGCCCGCGCCGTCGTCCTTCCAGCGGTCGATCACCCGGACGCGACCGGTGCACGGGGCGGGACCGGCCGTCACGCGTGCCCTCGCGACGACGGGGTAGGGCTCCTTCGACCCGGCATTCGCCGCCGTACCCGACGTCATGACGAGGAGGCCGCCGTGGCCGCAACGGTTCATCATCCGATCCCGGCCCAGTTCAAACCCCCGGTGCGGACCGAGGGGGAGCCCCACCTGTGCGTGTTCAGCGCCGAGAGCACATGCGCCGAGGCCCCGCTGACCAGTGAGCCGCCGCTGCCCGACGCCGAGCCCCTCACCAGTGAACCGCCGCTGGCCGACGCGGTCCCGCTGACCAGCGAGCCGGGGTTGTAGATGAACGAAGCCCTGGACCCGGGGCTGTGCCGGCTCGCGGAGCTGCACGGCGTCGCCACCTCCTACAGCCCCGCCCCGGACCGTACGGTCGCCGCCTCCGCCGGTGCCGTGACGGCCGTGCTGGGCGCCCTGGGCGTCGACGCGAGCGGCCCGGAGGCCGTCCGCACCGCGCTCGCCGACCGGGAGCGGGAGCTCGCCGGACGGCTGCTGCCGCCGACGGTCGTCCACTGGGCGGGCACCGGCGAGATCGCCCTCGGCCTGCCCGCCGGCACCCGCCTGGAGGTGCGGACGGAGGACGGGGAGAACCGGGACGATGTGCGGGACCTGCCGCCCGGGGTGCATCTGCTGACCGTCACCGCCCCCGACGGCCGCACCGCCCGCGCCCACCTGATCGTCGCCCCCGACCGGCTGCCCACCCCCGCCACCCGCTCGTACGGCATCCTCGTCCAGCTCTACTCGCTGCTGTCCCGCCGCTCCTGGGGCATGGGCGACCTCGGGGACCTCGCCGAGCTGGCCGACTGGGCCGGACGCACGGCCGGGGCGGGGTTCGTGCAGGTCAACCCGTTGCACGCGGCCGTGCCCGGAGCCCCGACCGATCCGTCGCCCTACCGGCCGTCCTCCCGCCGGTTCCCCGACCCGGTGCACCTGCGGCCGGAGGCCGTCCCGGAGTACGCCCCCACCCCTTCCGCCGCGGACCGTGCCGGGCGGCTGCGCGCCGCCGTCCTCGACCAGGGCGCCCTCATCGACCGGGACGCGGTGTGGGAGCTGAAGCGCGAGGCGCTGGAGGCGGCGGCCGCCGCGCCCCTCGCCCCCGAACGGCAGGCCGCCTACGACGCCTTCCGCGCCGCGGAGGGACAGGCCCTGGAGGACCACGCCACCTGGTACGCGCTCGCCGAGCGGCACGGCTCCGACTGGCACCGGTGGCCCGAGGCGCTGCGCGACCCCCGCTCACCGGAGACCGCCCGCTCCCGCGCCGAACTGGCCGACCGCGTCGGCTTCCACGCCCGCCTCGCCTGGCTCACCGTCACCCAGCTCACCGCGGCCCAGCGCGCCGCCCGCGAGGCCGGCATGCCGGTCGGGATCGTGCACGACCTGGCCGTCGGCGTGCACCCCGTGGGCGCCGACGCCTGGGCCCAGCAGGACCACTTCGCCGCCGGGATGTCCGTCGGCGCCCCGCCCGACGCCTTCAACGCCCGCGGCCAGGACTGGGGCCTGCCGCCCTGGCGCCCCGACCGCCTCGCCGCCTCCGGCCACGCACCCTTCCGGGAACTCCTGCGCGCCCTCTTCCGCTACGCCGGGGCCCTGCGCATCGACCACGTGATGGGCCTGTTCCGGCTGTGGTGGGTGCCGCAGGGCGGCCCGCCCACCGAGGGCACCTACGTCCGCTACGACGCCGAGGCCATGCTGGCCCTGCTGGCCCTGGAGGCGACCCGGGCCGGGGCGGTGGTGATCGGGGAGGACCTGGGCACGGTGGAGCCGGGGGTGCGCGAGACGCTCCAGCGGCACGGGGTGCTCGGCACGTCCGTGCTCTGGTTCGAACGGGACTGGGCGGGCGACAGCCGCCCACTGCCCCCGGAACGCTGGCGCGCCGACTGCCTCGCCACCGCCACCACCCACGACCTGCCGCCCACCGCCGCCCGCCTCACCGGCGAACACGTCGAACTCCGCGACCGCCTCGGCCTGCTCACCCGCCCGCTCGCGGAGGAACGGGCCGAAGCGGCGGCCGACACCGCCGAGTGGCTCGCCCTGCTGACCCGCCTGGGCCTGCTCGCCGCGTCCGAGTCCGGCGACGAGGAGGCCGAGATCAGTGCCGTCCACCGCTTCCTGCTGCGCACCCCGGCCCGCATGATCGGCGTCTGGCTCCCGGACACCGTCGGCGACCGCCGCCCCCAGAACCTCCCCGGCACCTGGGACCAGTACCCGAACTGGCGCCTGCCCATCGCCGACACGAAGGGCCGCCCGGTGACCCTGGAGGAGCTGACGGCCTCGGAGCGGGTACGGGCGCTGTTCCGGACCCTGCACACGGACAGCCCGGCCACGGCGTGACGACGACCGCCCGGTCCGCGACCGGTCCGGCCACGGCGGGCGGAGGTCTACCGGGCGGACGTGGACCGGGGCGGACGTCTACCGGGCGGACGTGGACCGGGGCGGACGTCTACCGGGCGGACGTGGACCGGGGCGGACGTCTACCGGGCGGATGCGGACCGGGGCGGACGTCTACCGGGCGGATGCGGACCGGGGCGTGACGTCCGGGCAGGCGGAGGCGGCCGGGGGCCGTGCCGGGGCGCCGGTCCGCGATCCTTGAGTCATGCGTGCCGCCCGTCTGATCCGCATGGCGCTTCTCGTCCAGTCGAGCCCCGGGATGACCGCCGACGCCCTCGCCCGCGAACTGGACGTCTCCAGGCGCACGGTGATCCGCGACGCCCAGGCGCTGCAGGAGGCGGGCGTCCCCCTCCGCTCCGACCGCGGCCGCGCGGGCGGCTACCGGCTGGCGCCCGGCCACCGGACCCGGCTCACCACGCTCCACCCCACCGAGGCGGAGACGCTCTACCTCTCCGGCCTGCCCACCGCCCTGCGCGACCTGGGACTGGCCGACGCGGCGGACACCGCCCGGCTGAAGCTGTCGGCCACCCTGCTCCCCTCGCTGCGCGCGGCCGCCGAGTCATCGGTGCGCCGCTTCCACCTGGACGCCCCGGCCTGGTTCCGTGAACCGTCGGCACCGGAACTGCTCCCGGAGCTGGCCCGCGCCGTGTGGTCCGACCGCACCGTGGAGCTGGCCTACGCGCGGCCGGCCGGGGACGGCACACCGCCCCGCACGGTGACCCGCCTGCTGGAGCCGTACGGGCTCGTCCTCAAAGCAGGGGTCTGGTACGTCGTGGGCCGCGTCCCCGCCGAGCGGACGACGGGCCGGGACGGCATCTGGCGTACCTACCGCGTCGACCGCGTCACGGCGCTCTCGTCCGTACCCGGCGCCGGCGAGCCCTTCGTGCGCGATCCGTCCTTCGATCTGGCCGCGCACTGGCGGGCCCAGGCCACCGAATTCGCCCGGGCGCTGCTGCGCACGACCGTCACCGTGCGGCTGACCGGGCGCGGCCTGCGGCGGCTGCCCGCCGTGATGGACCCGGCGGGCGTGGCCGAGGCGCTGGCGTCCGCGATCGCGAGCGCGCCGGACGCCGCCGGGCGGGTCACGCTCGACCTGCCGGTGGAGTCGGAGGACGTCGCCTTCGGCCAGCTGACCGGGCTCGGCGCGGATGCGGAGGTGCTGGCCCCGGCGGGCCTGCGCGCCCGCTTCCGCGAGCACGCGCGGGCCCTGGCCGCGCTGTATGACGCGGCGCCCGGGGACCAGCGGTAGTCGGCGGGGGATCGGCGCTTGTCGCCGGGGATCAGCGGTAGTCGTCCGGTGAGCCGTTCTTCCCGCCGAACCTGACCTCCTCGAAGTACGCCAGGGCGTCCGGCCGGCTGCCGTCCACGTCCCGTACGCCGTACGCCCTGGCCAGCTCCCCGCTGGAGGTGGACCTGCCGTTCCAGCGGGCGGCCCGGTCCGGATCGGCGGCGAGCGCGGCGACCGCGCGGGCGAGGTAGTACGGCGACTCGGCGACGGCGAAGTCCGGTTCCCGGGCGACGGCGTCCCGCCAGTTCTCCTCGGTGACGCCGAAATGGCTCAGCATCTGCTCCGAGCGCAGGTAGCCGGGTGTGACCGCGACCGCCGTGCCGCCGTACTCCGCCAGTTCCTCGCCCAGCCCGAACGCGATGCGGATCGGCGCGTTCTTCGCGAGGTCGTAGTAGAGGTTCTCGCGGTAGCGCCGGTTGAAGACCGCCGTGCCGTCGGTGACCTCCACGTGCAGCGGCGCGGCCGAGCGGACCAGGAGCGGCAGGGCGAGTGCCGCGGTGATCAGGTGCGAGCGCACCCCGAGGTCCAGGATGCGCAGGCCGTCGGCGAGCGGCGTCTCCCAGCTCTTCTTGCCGAAGACGGAGCCGACGAGCAGGTGCTCGCCGCCCCAGAGGTCGTTGACGAGGATGTCGAGCCGCCCCTGTTCGCGGTCGATCCGCTCGACGAGGACCCGGACCTGGTCCGGCTCCAGGTGGTCGGTGGGCACGGCGATGCCGGTGCCGCCGGCCGCTGTGACCAGCTCCGCGGTCTCCTCGATGGTCTCCGTGGTCCGGCCGACCTCGCTGGCGTGCCCGCGGGTGGTGCGGCCCGTGACGTAGACGGTGGCGCCGGCCCGGCCGAGTTCGACGGCGAGGGCCCGTCCGGCGCCGCGGGTGGCCCCGGCGACGAGCGCGATCCGGCCGGCGAGCGGGCCGGTGTCCTGGGTGGCGGTGTCCTGGTTGCAGGTGTCCTGTTCCATGGCACCACGGTGCCCGCCAAAGGTGACAGGTTCCGTCACCTTTTTCCGGGAATCCTCCCCGGCGCCGGGTGGGGGCGGCTTACAGGTACCCCGGGCGCGCGTCCCCCGGACGGGCCAGCTAACTTTGGCTTCGTGGACAAGAAGAACGCCCTGCGCGCCGGCGCCCTGGCTGCCGGTACGACGCTGATGATGCTGCTCATGTCGTCGCCCGCCCTCGCGCTCACGCGTGACGACGGTGACGACCCCGGCAAGGGCCTGAGCGTCATTCAGACGCTGGGTCTCTACGTCCTGATCCCGCTCGTGCTGTTCGGGGTCATCGCCGGCCTGGTGATGGTGCTGGACAAGTCCAAGGTCCGGGTCGTCAAGCCGAAGGCCAAGGCGTAGGCCCGAGGCCTCCAGCTCCACCGAGGGCGCCGGCCGACCTCCGTACGTACCGCACGTACGGGAGCCGACCGGCGCCCTCGGCGCGTTGTTCAGGGGCTCGGCGCGGTCAGGTACCGCTGTACGGTCGGCCCGAGCCACGCCACGATCTCCTCCCGGGCCAGCGCCACGACCGGCGGCAGCCGCACCACGTAACGGGTCAGGGCGAGCCCCAGCAGCTGCGCCGCGCACAGCCCCGCCCGGGCCGTCACCTGCTCGGGGTCCGGGCAGACCTGCTGCGCCACCGGCACCACCTGCTCCCGGAAGATGCCCTGCAGGCGCTCGGCCCCCGCCTTGTTGGTGACGGCGACCCGCAGCACCGCGGTGAGCTCCTCGTTCGCCTCCCAGACGTCCAGGAAGTGGCCCGTCAGGGCCCGCCCCACCTCGGTGCGCGGCACCTGGGACATGTCGGGCATCCGCAGGTCGAGCGTGACGGCGGCCGCGAAGAGGCCGTCCTTGCTGCCGAAGTAGCGCATGACCATCGAGGGGTCGATGCGGGCGTCCTTGGCGATGGCGCGGATGGTGGCGCGCTCGTAGCCGTCGGCGGCGAAGCGTTCGCGGGCGGCGGCCAGGATGGCGGAGCGGCTGGCGTCGGAGCGGCGCGCCGCCGGGCCGTTCGCGGAAGACGAGCTTCTACTGGGGGTGCCGGTCATGTCAACGAGCGTAGGCCAACAAACGTAGGCCAACAAGTGTTGACTGCCGAATGGGCGCGACCTAGGCTTGTCAACAATCGTTGGCCAACAGGTGTTGGTCATCGGGTGTTGGCAAACGAGTGCAGGCATCCAGGAGGCCTCCATGAACGGCACGACCGGCACCCCCGAGAACTCCCGTGTGATCGTCGTGGGCTCCGGCCCCACCGGCCTGCTCCTCGCCGGTGACCTCGCCGCCGCCGGCATCCCGGTCACCCTCCTCGAAAAGCGCCCCCACGAGATCAGCAACCTGTCCCGGGCCTTCGTCCTGCACGCCCGCGCCCTGGAGCAGCTCGATGCCCGCCCGTCGCCCACCACCACCCCCAACGGACGCGCTGCGCGCGCGCCTCTTGCCCGGAGCCTCGCCGACGACCTGGAGGCCGTCGGCCGGCCCATCACCCGGATGAACCTCTTCGACGGGCTCACCCTGGACCTCGGCGCCCTTCCCTCCCGCTTCAACCACGTCCTCGTCCTCCCGCAGTACGAGGTGGAGAAGGTCCTGGAGCGCCGGGCCGCCGAGGCGGGTGTCGACTTCCGCCACGACTGCGAGGTGACCGGCCTGACCCAGGACGCGGACGGCGTGACCGTCCGGGTCAAGGGCCGGGAGGACCTGCGCGCCGCGTACGTCGTCGGCACCGACGGCATGCGCAGTGTGGTGCGGGAGGCGGTCGGGCTGCCGTTCCCGGGCAGGTCGGCGATCCGGTCCGTGGTCCTCGCCGACGTGCTGCTCGCCGAGAAGCCCGAGACGCTGCTGACGGCCGCCGCGGTCGGCGACGCGTTCGCCTTCCTCGCACCCTTCGGCGACGGCTACCACCGGGTCATCTGCTGGCACCGCGGCCGAGACGTCCCCGACCACGAGCCGGTGGACCTCGACGAGATCAAGGAGATCACCCGCCTCGCCCTGGGCCGGGACTACGGGATGCACGACGCCCGCTGGATGTCCCGCTTCCACAGCGACGAGCGCCAGGTGCCCAGCTACCGGGTCGGCCGGGTCTTCCTGGCCGGCGACGCGGCACACGTGCACACCCCGGCCGGCGGTCAGGGCATGAACACCGGCCTGCAGGACGCGGCCAACCTGAGCTGGAAGCTCGCCGCCGTGCTGCGCGGCCACGCGGACCCCGCGCTGCTCGACACCTACCAGAGCGAACGGCACCCCGTCGGCCGGACAGTGCTGCGCAGCAGCGGCGCGATCGTCCGCCTCGCGATGGCCAAGGGCTGGCAGCTGCCCGTGCGGGCCGCGCTCGCCACCGCACTCGACCACTTCGCTCCGGCCCGCCGTAAGGCGGTCGGCCAGGTCACCGGCATCGGCTACCGGTACCCCGCCCCCAGGGGTGCGCACCGCCTCACCGGCACCCGCGTCCCCGACCTCGCCCTGGCCGGCGGCGGCCGTCTCTACGAGGCCCTGCGCGGCGGCCGGTTCGTGCTGGTCACCCCGGGCTCCTACGACCCGGGCACGGAACGCGCGGACCGCCTGACCGTGGCCCGCTGGGCGAGCGACCGTCGTACGACGCTGCTGGTACGCCCCGACGGCTACGTGGCCTGGGCGGCCGGGAGCGCCCGGGCGCCGGAGATCGAACAGGCCCTGGCCACCCACCTCGGGTGACGGGTTCAGGCGAGGGTGAAGTCCGCGGCCTCGGTGTCCAGGGTGGTGTGGCCGTCCTTCGCCGTGGCGAGCACGGCGATGTGCCAGGCACCGTGCGCGGACGACGCGGCGTCGGCGGCGGACACCGGAGCCCTGTACACGCACCGGACGGTGCGGGCGCCGGCCGGGGTGCAGGTCGCCGACTCCACCTCCGCCATGTCCTTGGCGGTCAGCGGCTTCTTCGCGAACGGCGACTTCCCAGGCCACGCCAGCACCTTCAGGTTCTTGACCCCGGAGGGCGCGCTGACCTCGGTGGTGAAGGAGAGCGAGCCGTCCCGGCCACCGTCGGGAGCGGTGTAGTGGACGCTGCTGTGCGCCAGGGCGGGGGAGGGGTCCTGGTCCCCGGCATAGGCGAGGGCGAAGGCCCCGGCTCCCGCGAGCACGACGGCACCGGCGACGACGGACAGGGCGATACGACGGGACATGGCGAGTTCTCCGTGACTGGCTCAGGCCGGCCCGGACTGTCCGAGCCGAATGGACCGGCGCTCGCTGCCGCGCCGTCGCGTCGATCCTCGCAACGCGCGGCCGCCCCGGGCGTGAGCACGGATACTCAACTCGTCCTGGGTGATGAGTACTTCGCGAGTGAGGCGGGGCGCCCGGTGCGTGTCACCACCGGGCGCCCCGCCGACGTGCCGCCTACTGGGCGGCCGCGTCCGCCGCCTGGGCCTTCAGGGCCCGCTCGACGCCCGCGCGGGACTCGGAGACGAGCCGGGCCAGGGCCGCGTTCGGCTGGGCCGAGGCCAGCCAGGCGTCCGTCCTGGACAGGGTCTCCTGGGAGACCTGGAGGGACGGGTAGAGGCCGATCGCGATCTGCTGGGCCATCTCGTGCGAGCGGGAGTCCCACACCGACTTCAGGATCTCGAAGTACTTGTCGGTGTACGGCGCCAGCAGCTCACGCTGGTCGGTCTGGACGAAGCCGCCGATCACCGCCTCCTGCACGGCGTTCGGCAGCTTGTCGGAGTCGATGACCGACGCCCACGCCTCCGCCTTGGCCTCCGTGGTCGGGCGGGCGGCGCGGGCGGTGGCCGCGTGGCGCTCGCCGGCGGCGGTCCGGTCCCGCTCGTACTCGCCCGCGATCTCCGTCTCGTCGAAGCGGCCGACCGCCGCCAGCCGCTCCACGAACGCCCAGCGCAGCTCGGTGTCGACGGCCAGGCCCTCGATGGTGTGGGTGCCCTCCAGCAGGCTGTCCAGGAGGTCCAGCTGCTCCGGGGTGCGGGCGGCGGCCGCGAAGGCACGGGCCCAGGCCAGCTGGTGGTCGCTCGCCGGCGCGGCGGACCGCAGGTGGGCCAGGGTGGCGTCGGTCCAGCGGGTGAGCAGGGCCTCGCGGGCGGCCGGGTCGGCGTACAGCTCGATGGCGAGCTTCACCTGGCGGTGCAGGGACTGCACGACACCGATGTCCGACTCCTTGCCGATGCCGGACAGCACGAGGGACAGGTACTCGCGGGTGGGGAGCTCGGCGTCCCGGGTCATGTCCCAGGCCGACGCCCAGCACAGCGCGCGGGGCAGCGAGGCCTCGAAGTCGCCGAGGTGCTCGGTGACGAAGCGCAGGGACTCCTCGTCCAGGCGGACCTTGGCGTAGGACAGGTCGTCGTCGTTGAGCAGGAACACCGCCGGGCGGCGGCGGCCGGCCAGCTGCGGTACGGCCGTCAGCTCGCCGTCCACGTCCAGCTCGATCCGGTCGGTGCGGACCAGCTTGCCGGTCGCCTCGTCGAGGTCGTACAGGCCGACCGCGATCCGGTGCGGGCGCAGGACCGGCTCGCCCTTGGCGCCGGCCGGCAGCGCGGGGGCCTCCTGGCGGATGGCGAAGGAGGTGACGACACCGTCGGCGTCCGTCTCCACCTCCGGGCGCAGGATGTTGATGCCGGCCGTCTGCAGCCACTTCTTCGACCAGGTGCTCAGGTCACGCCCGGAGGTCTCCTCCAGGGCGCCCAGCAGGTCGGACAGGCGCGTGTTGCCGAACGCGTGCCGCTTGAAGTAGGCCTGCACGCCCGTGAAGAACTCGTCCATGCCGACGTACGCGACGAGCTGCTTGAGGACCGAGGCTCCCTTGGCGTACGTGATGCCGTCGAAGTTGACGAGCACGTCGTCCAGGTCGCGGATCTCGGCCATGATCGGGTGCGTGGAGGGCAGCTGGTCCTGCCGGTACGCCCAGGTCTTCATGGAGTTGGCGAACGTCGTCCACGAGTGCGGCCACCGCGACCCCGGCGCGTACGCCTGGCAGGCGATGGAGGTGTAGGTGGCGAACGACTCGTTCAGCCACAGGTCGTTCCACCACTCCATGGTGACCAGGTCGCCGAACCACATGTGGGCCAGCTCGTGCAGGATGGTCTCGGCGCGCGTCTCGTACGCCGCGTCCGTCACCTTCGACCGGAAGACGTACTGGTCGCGGATGGTCACCGCGCCCGCGTTCTCCATCGCGCCCGCGTTGAACTCCGGCACGAACAGCTGGTCGTACTTGGTGAACGGGTACGCGTAGTCGAACTTCTCCTGGAACCAGTCGAAGCCCTGCCGGGTCACCTCGAAGATCGCGTCCGAGTCGAGGAACTCCGCGAGCGACGGCCGGCAGTAGATGCCGAGCGGGACGCTCTGGCCGTCCTTCTCGTACACGCTGTGCACCGAGTGGTACGGGCCGACGATCAGCGCGGTGATGTACGACGAGATGCGGGGCGTCGGCTCGAAGACCCAGACGTCGTCCTTGGGCTCGGGCGTCGGCGAGTTCGAGACGACCGTCCAGCCGCTCGGCGCCTTCACGGTGAACTGGAAGGTCGCCTTCAGGTCCGGCTGCTCGAAGGAGGCGAAGACCCGGCGGGCGTCCGGCACCTCGAACTGGGTGTAGAGGTAGGCCTGCTCGTCGACCGGGTCGACGAACCGGTGCAGACCCTCACCCGTGTTGGTGTACGCGCAGTCGGCGACGACCCGCAGGATGTTGCGGCCCGCCGGCAGGCCGGGCAGCGCGATCCGGGAGTCCGCGAAGACCTCGGCGGGGTCGAGGGTGTCACCGTTCAGGGTGACCTCGTGGACCGCGGGGGCCACCAGGTCGATGAAGGATTCGGCGCCGGTTTCGGCGACGTCGAAGCGCACCGTGGTCACGGACCTGTAGGTACCGCCCTCCTGCGCGCCGGAGAGGTCGAGATCGATCTCGTACGAGTCAACGGTGAGCAGCTTCGCCCGCTGCTGTGCCTCTTCGCGAGTCAGGTTTGTGCCAGGCACGCGGTCATCTCCTCGTTATGTGTGGGTTGCGCCATCCTTCCACGGGAGCGGGGAGGAGGGCGACGAGGGAAAACCCCAGAGATCGCGCGGGACCGGCGCGGTCAGGCCGCCGTCGTGCCGCCGTCGACCGGCATCGCCGCGCCGGTGACGAAGGAGGAGCGGTCGCTGCACAGCCAGAGCGCGGCCTCCGCGACCTCGGCGGGGCCCGCCATGCGCTTCTGCAGCGTCTCGTCCTCGAACCGCGCCCGCAGCTCCGGCATGGTCCGGACGGCCCGGTCCATCATCTCGGTGCTGGTGCTGCCCACCACCAGCGCGTTGACCCGGATGCCGCGCTGGGCGTACTCGGCCGCGGCGGCCCGGGTCAGCCCGAGGACCGCGTGCTTGGCGGCCACGTACGCAGCCGACGCGCCGGTGGCCCGCTGTCCCGCGACACTCGACGTGTTGACGATGGTGCCGCCGCCGGCCTCCAGCATCTCGGGGATCTGGAAGCGCAGACAGTTCCAGACCCCGCGCACGTTGACGTCCATGGTCTGCTCGTAGACGTCCTGGCCGGTCTCGTGCAGCTCGGTGCCGGCGGTGCCGAAGCCGGCGTTGTTGAAGGCGCAGTCGAGGCGGCCGAAGGCGTCGACGCCGGCGCGGACCACCCGCTCGACGTCCTCGGCACGGACGACGTCCCCCGGCACCGCCAGGGCCCGGCCGCCGTCGGCGGAGATCTCCTCGGCCAGCGCCGCCAGCCGCTCCGCGCGCCGCGCCGTCAGCACCACGGCCGCCCCCTCCCGCGCGAACAGCCGCGCGGCAGCCGCCCCGATCCCACTGGACGCCCCAGTGATCATGACGACCTTGCCGTCGAGGACGCGTGAGCTGCCGCAGGCAGACCGGGTGTCACTCATATGTGAAGGCTCCCCTGTATGACGGACGTGAGCATCAGCGCCCCGTCAGGGGCGCGGGGCTGTGCCGATATGCGGCTCCGCCGCGCGTTCCCTAAGCCGACAGCTCCTCCGCCACCAGCTCGGCGATCTGCACGGCGTTCAGCGCAGCCCCCTTGCGGAGGTTGTCGTTGGAGACGAACAGCGCGAGCCCGTTCTCCACCGTCTCGTCGCGCCGGATCCGGCCGACGTACGACGGGTCCCGGCCGGCCGCCTGGAGCGGGGTCGGGATGTCGGACAGCTCCACGCCGGGAGCGGCCGCGAGCAGCTCCGTCGCCCGCTCAGGGGAGATCGGACGGGCGAACCGCGCGTTGACCTGGAGGGAGTGCCCGGAGAAGACCGGGACGCGGACACAGGTGCCGGAGACCTTCAGCTCGGGGAGCTCCAGGATCTTGCGGGACTCGTGGCGCAGCTTCTGCTCCTCGTCGGTCTCGTTCAGCCCGTCGTCGACGAGGTTGCCGGCGAAGGGCAGCACGTTGAAGGCGATGGGCCGCTTGTAGACCTGCGGCTCGGGGAAGTCGACCGCGCCGCCGTCGTGCGTGAGCTTGTCCGCGTCGGCGGCGACCTTCTGCACCTGCCCGTGCAGCTCCGCGACGCCCGCGAGACCGGAGCCGGACACCGCCTGGTAGGTGGTGGCGACCAGCGCCTCAAGGCCCGCCTCCGCGTCCAGCACCTTCAGGACCGGCATCGCGGCCATGGTCGTGCAGTTCGGGTTGGCGATGATGCCCTTCGGGCGGACGGCGATCGCGTGCGGGTTCACCTCGGAGACGACCAGCGGGACCTCGGGGTCCTTGCGCCAGGCGGAGGAGTTGTCGATCACGACGGCACCCTGGGCGGCGACCTTCTCCGCGAGCGCCTTCGAGGTGGCCCCGCCCGCCGAGAACAGCACGATGTCCAGGCCCGAGTAGTCGGCGGTCGCCGCGTCCTCCACCGTCACACCGTCGAGCACGGTCCCGGCCGAGCGGGCCGAGGCGAACAGGCGCAGTTCCGTGGTCGGGAAGTTCCGCTCCTTGAGGATCCTGCGCATGACCGTGCCGACCTGACCGGTGGCTCCGACGATTCCGACCCTCACAGCGACTCCCTCTGCATACGTTGACGTGTGTCTGCGGCCTTTCCATCATGCGGCCGACCCGGGTCAGCCTGTCCAATTCTTTGCGCGCCACGCCCACCGACTGGACCACCCGCTCCGTGGAACTCCCGCCCCCACCCCCGCTGAGCTGCAGGAATTACCTCCACCTGGCCGTCGTACCGCAAGCTGTGCTGCCCGGCGCGCCGGTGTGACGTACGCCTCGGAAAAGATTTCCGGGGATCCGGGCGAACGTTTCCGGGGGCCCGGGCGTCGTAGGAGAAACGCGGTGAGGGGGTGGGTTGTGCTGCGCAGAAAGGCCCGCCGCGCCCAGGGGGACCAGCAGGGGGATCCTCTGGACGCGGACCAGGAGCGCCGGGTGCGGGCGGTGCTCGCGCTGGGCGGCGTACCGCAGGCGGACCTGCCGGACGGGGTACAGCAGGTACGTCTGCGGTTGCTGGAGCGGGCCGCGAGCGGCCAGGAGGCGCCGCGGGACGTGTCGGCGTGGGCGGCGGTCGTCGCCTCCCGGCTCGCCATGGACTGGCACCGCGCCAAGCGCCGCCAGGAACGCCTCGGCGAACGGCTCGCCTCCCTCCGCCAGCCCGACCACGCCTCGGGCGAGGACAACAGGCTGCTCTCCGTCGCCGTCGCCCGCGGCCTGGACGAACTGCCGGACGCCCAGCGCCAGGTCCTCGTCCTGCGCTTCTACGCCGATCTCCCGGTGCGCGGGATAGCCGAGGAACTGGGCATTCCCGAGGGCACGGTCAAGAGCCGGCTGCACACGGCGGTACGGGCCCTGCGCGCCCGCCTGCACGAGGACGAGGTGGTGTGAACATGCCCGCCGAACACGACGCCCACGAGCGTGACGACGACCGGGACGGACGCGACGGTCAGGACGGAGCGGGGACCGACGCGCTGTTCGCCGTTCTCATGGACGAGCCGCTCTCCGCCGAGCAGCGGGCCGACCCCGCCTTCATGGCCGAGCACCGCGCCGCCACCACCGACGTGGCACGCCTGCGCGAGCACCTCGGAATCATCGGCGACGCCCTTGCCGACGGGCCGGGTCCGCAGCCGGCGCCCCGCCCCCGGCCCCGCCCGGCCGAGCGCCGCAGGCTGCGGGAGCGCCCCGGCGTCCGGGCCCTCGGTCTCGCCGGTGCCCTCGCGGCCGCGTTCACGGGGGCCGTGTTCGGCATCGGCTGGCTCGCGGCGAACGGCGGATCCGGCGCCATGTCGAACGGTGCCAGTGCGGACAAGGCCGCCGGCAGCGCGGCGAGCTCGGCGGGCCAGGGCGGCAAGGAGCAGGGCGGCGGTCCCGGCTACCTCGCCTGCGCCCGGCTGGTCGTCGAGGGCACGGTCACCGGAGTGCAGCGGCTCGCGGGCTCCGGCGAGGAACGCGTCACCCTGCGCGTGACCCACGCCTACAAACCGGCGAAGACCGCCGCGGAGGTGGAGTTCCGCTTCGGTTCCGGCACCGACGCCCGGGTCCGCACGGGCGTCCGCCTCCTGGTCGGCATCACGGACGGGCAGCAGGTGCCCGACCGGTACGCGGTCGGTGCGGCGGAGATCGCGACGGAGCGGTCCTGGATCGTCCGCGACCTGCCCGAGTCGCGGACCATGACGTGCCAGGACAGGTGAAGGGGCGGGCGCCCCGCAGGACGCCCGCCCCCCGGCAGCCGACCTGCCTACTGCGTGACCTTCTCGATCTTCACGCTGCCGACGCCCGCGGCCGTGCCGCGCGCGTTGACCAGCTGGACCTGCCCGAAGAACTCACGTCCCTCGGGGGCCGCCGCGGCCGCCGTGACCTGACCGGTCACCGTGGTCGAGGCGCCCGTGCCGAGCTTGACCGGCGTCGAGCCGTCCACCGTGACGGAACCGAGCGCGGCGGAGAAGAACACGTCCCGGTAGTCGTAGTCGGTGGAGCCGGACGGGACCGAGTAGCCCACGACCTCCACCGTGTACGTCCCGGCGGCCGGCGAGGCGATGGAGACAGCCTCCTCCGAGTCGCCGTCGGCGGACTGCGCGACCTGCTTGCCGGACGCGTCGTACACGGTCAGGTCGAGGTCGGCCGAGGCGTCCGACACGTTGCCGATCGCGACGTCCAGGGAGGTCGCGCCCTCCGGCACGGTCACCGTCGTGCTCTGGGTCTCGCCCTCCTTGATGGCCGGGCGGGTCGTCTTCGAGGAGCCGAGCGGGCCGCCGACCAGCTTGCCGTCGAGGGCGGCGAACCCGTTGGTCACCTTCCAGGAGGCGGTGACCGGGGTGCCGACCTTCGCCTCGGGCACGGTCACGGTCTCCGGGTCGAAGGCCGCGCCGAGCACGGTGACGCCCAGCCGGTACGGGTTGTCGAGCAGCGGCGAGGTGCGGCGCGCCTCGACCTCGATCTCCCAGACCCCGGCCTGCGGGTCGGCGTACGAACGCACGTCGGGGGCGCAGCCGTTGCCGTTCAGGTAGTTGTTGTAGCAGTACGGGGTGCCGGTGTTGTCGACCGGAACGCCGTAGGGGTGGATGGCGATGAACCGCGTCTGGCTCTTGTCGGCGAGCCCGCTCATCGCGACCTCAAGGGACTTGGCGCCCTCCGGCACGGTCACGAAGTAGGAGATGGAGCTGTTGCGCTGCACCGAAGCCGACGCCGAGTACGTGTAGTCGACCGGAGCCGACACCACGACGGTCGTCAGGATCTGCTTGTCGACGCCCTCGGTCCGCGGGTCGTCGACTTCGAGGATCGCGGACTTGATGCCTGAACTCTTCGCCCTCGCCTGCACCTTGATGGTCACCGGCTGGTTCAGCGGCAGCTTCACCTCGTCGGAGCCGAGGATCCTGAAGGTGTGACCGGCGTTGTTCTCGAAGCGCAGCTCGTGCCGGATCGCCCGGTCGGCGCCGGAGGTCCGGGTGACCGTGATGTCGTACGTCTTCTTCTGCCCGGCCTTCAGACCGCCCTCGCGGTCGTAGAGCCCGGTGCCGTAGCCCGGGGTCTTCAGCGCGGAGTCGATCGCGGTGTCGACCGGCGCCTTGACCGAGTAGTCGTGGGCGGTGGCGTGGTCGCGGATGGACTCCCACGCGTCGACGATGTCGATCCGGCCCGCGCCCTCCTCGTAGGCCTGGACACCCTTGATGTGATGGGCGGTCGAGGTCAGTGCGGTGCGCAGGCCGGCGGGGGAGAGGGCGATGCCCTTCTCCTTGGCCGCGCTCAGCAGCAGCGCCGAGGCGCCCGCGGCCTGCGGGGAGGCCATCGAGGTGCCCTGGAGCATGGAGTAGCCGGCCGGCAGCGAGTAGCCCGCCTCGGCGACCGGGGCGCCCGGCAGCCAGGTCTGGGTGGTGTTGATCGCGGCGCCGGGTGCGACCAGGGTCGGCGTGAAGCCGCCGTCCTCCCGCGGGCCGCGCGAGGAGAAGGGGAGCAGCTGGTACTTGGTGGTCACCTGGGAGCCGTAGTTGGCGGCCCAGGTCTCCTTGGAGATGGCCGCGCCGACCGAGATGACCTTGTCGGCCAGGCCGGGGTCGCCGATGGTGTTGGCGCCGGGGCCGGAGTTCCCGGCGGAGATCACGAGCTGCACGCCGTAGGTGTCGATGAGCCGCGTGTACAGCTCGGCGCGGGCGTTGTTGCCGTCGTTCAGCGCCGGGAGGCCGCCGATCGACATGTTGACGATGTCGACGCCCCGGTTCGCGACCAGGTCGATCATGCCCTCGGTGAGGGCGACGTTGGTGCAGCCGCCGGTCCAGGTGCAGGCCCGCGAGGAGACGATCTTCGCGCCCGGGGCCGCGCCGTTCATCTTCCCGCCGAACAGGCCGTTGGCGGCGGTGATGCCGGCGACGTGGGTGCCGTGCTCGGACTCGATGACCCCGATGTTGACGAAGTCGGCCGTCTTGCCGACCCAGTCCCCGCCGTACGGGTCCATGGGGACGTCCTTGCGGATCTGCACGACGAACGGCTGCCGCTCGACGACGTCGGTCGCCGGGTTGTCGGTGCCGAACCAGCCGATCTGGTAGCCGTCCTTGTACGGCTTCATCGGCGTGTCGTCGGAGAAGTCGTTGTTGTCGTTCAGGTCGACGGTGACGGTGCCGGCCGCCGGGTCGTAGAGCACGCCCCAGCTGTCCGTGGTGTCCCCGTCCCGGTTGGCGTCACCGGCCGCGTCGCCGCCCGCGGTGTACGACTCCTTGAAGGTGCTGATCCGGTACGACCCGGCGGGCGCCGTCCAGGTCCTGCCGCCGTAGGAGAAGCTCGGCCCGGACACGGCCGTGACCATCGGGCGCCAGGTCTGGTCGCCGTCGACGATCGGGTCGGTCGAGGTCACCCAGTCGACGATCTTCCGCTCGCCGGTGGTGGTCCGCTGCAGCGCCGGGTGGCCGAGGTCCACGCCGGAGTCCAGGATGCCGATGGTGATGCCCCGGCCGTCCGCCTTCGGGTGCTCCTTGACGAAGCCGACCGCGCCCGTCTCGAAGGACGGGTTGTACGGGTTCTCGGCGGGGGTGTTCCTGTTCGGCGCCGGGTAAGCGGCCTTGCCCTTCGACGCGTTGGCGCCGGCGGCCGTCGGGTCGTCGAGCTGGACCTCCTGGCGCAGGTCGATCGCGTGCACCGAGGACAGCCTGGCGGCGGCGGCGATCGCCGTGTCCGCCCGCCCGGTGGGGACGGTGGCCCGGACGTAACCGAGCCTGTCGTAGGTACGGCCCACCGAGCCGCCCTTGACCGCGTCCAGTTCCCGGGCGACCTGCTCGGTCTGCCCCGGTGCGGTCGCGATCATCATCGTGACGTTCTTGGCGTTGTCCGCCTTGGCCTCGGCGAGCAGTTCGGCGTCGTCCGAACCGAGCTTGTCGTGGGCCGACTTGACGCCGGGGTCGGCGGTGGCGGCGGACGCGGCGGGGGCCGTGGTGGCGGCGGCGGCCAGGGGTAGCGGCCCGGCGGCGGAGAGCGCGGCCACCACACCGGCGGCGACGGCCAGCCGGCCCAGGCGTCTGTGGCCCGGTATCGGGTCGTGCTGGGGGGTGAGGGTCATCTGCATCCCTTGTAGGTAAAGGAACGAGCGTTGAGTGACCGGACACGGTCATGTCCGGCGCACAGGCGCACAGCTTTTCCCAAGGGAACGGTCTTTTGGGAACGTTGACCGAATCGATATCAACGTATGGGGAAAACCCCCGGTCATCCCGCGGTCGCTCCACGGTCCCGTCGCGGAAACCCGGTGGCCACCGCGCGCTCCACGCCCTACCGTGCCGACGTGCGCGAGAAGCTCAGGGTGGCGGCCTACGCCGTGTGTGTCCGTGACGGTCAGATCCTGCTCGCCCGGTCACCGGCCGACGACGGCACACCCGAATGGGTCCTGCCCGGCGGTGGCATGGAGCACGGCGAGGACCCCTACGACACGGTCCGCCGCGAACTCATGGAGGAGACCGGCTACCGCATCGAGGTCACCGGCCTGCTCGGTATCGACTCCCGGCGCCACCTTTTCCCCCGCGCGGGTCTGCGGCGCCCCGCCACCGACCACCACGGCGTGCGGATCGTCTACACCGGCGAGGTCGTCGGCGGCGAGCTGAGGCACGAGGTGAACGGCTCCACCGACATGGCCGCCTGGCAGGACCTCGACGCCGTACCGTCCCTCCGGCACGTCCCGCTGATCGACGTCGCCCTGCGGCTGTGGCGGGAGCGGCCGGCGGCGGGGCGGTTTGCACAAGAGCAGTCGTAAGTGCCGGAGACCCTCCCCTACCCCGGCAGATGAACGCGGAGTGGCCGGACCCCGGACGCCCGAAATCCGCTCCATGACCGGTCCCCACCTCGGCTGATCCACGTACGGTGATCGGCGCTGCGCGTTGCCGCCGCGTTCACGCACAGGTCACCCCCGATGTCAACGATCCGTAGTGAGCGGGAAGTTCGCGGAAGCGATCGCCCGCGACCACTGCCGACGCGTTCGTACTCGGGGAGATCGCGCCATGTCGCGCATACGCTCTGTCGCCACCTCCGCGGCCCACAAGGGCCGCGAGGCACTGGAGATCAACCGCCGTACCGTGCTCGCCGCCGCCGGAGCCGTCTCGCTCTCCGCAGGCGTCGGCTACGCCCTGCGCCCCACCGACAGCGAGGCCGCCACCGCCACGGCCACCGAGCAGCAGCCGGTCGCCGAGGGCCGTCCGGCCGCCGCGGCCCCCCTCGCCCCGTACACCAAGGGCACCACCCTCGCCTCCGTCGCCGCGCCCCGGAACAGCTCCGGTTACCGGCGGCTCGGTGACGGCGCCGGCTGGACGCGCGTGCTGCGCTCCGACCTGGCCGCCGCCAAGTCCGGCCGGGCCGGCCGCCGTACCGCCCTCGCCGCGTTCGTGCAGTTCACCGACCTGCATCTGATGGACGTCCAGCACCCGCTGCGCCTTGAGTTCCTGCGCGCCCACGACCCGCACGCCTGGCGCCCGCACGAGGCGCTCACCGTGCCCGGTGCCATCTCGCTGGTCGAGCGGGTCAACGCGCTGCGCGGCGCCCCGGTCACCGGCTCGCCGCTGCACTTCGTGATGACGACCGGCGACAACACCGACAACAACGCCCACTCCGAACTGGAGTGGTTCATGAAGGTGATGAGCGGCGGCCGGATCACCCCCAACACCGGTGACCCCAAGCACTACGAGGGCGTCCAGAACAGCGGCCTCAAGCTGTACTGGCAGGCCTCAGCCGCCGTCCGCGACAACGACAAGGCGCTCGGCTTCCCGCACCTCGCCGGCTTCCTGGCCGCCGCGATCCGCGAGGTGAAGAGCCCCGGCCTCAACCTGCCCTGGTACTCCACGGTCGGCAACCACGACGCCCTGCCGCTCGGCTGCTTCGGCTCGCACGCCGACCCCTACCTCGCAGCGGCCGCGATCGGCGGCAAGAAGCTGATGACGGTGACCGACGCCGAGGCCAAGAAGCTCCAGGACTCCATCCGCAAGGCCCAGGACCCCAAGGGCAGCGGCTACCGCGACTTCCTCAAGGCCCACGCCCGGTCGATGCGCTCGGTCACCGCGGACGACAAGCGCGCCCCCTACACGGCCGCGGACTACCTCAAGGCCCACCTGGACCCGGCCTACCAGGGCCTCGGCCCGGTCGGCCACGGCTACTCGTCCGCCAACGTGGCCGCGGGCACCCAGTACTACGCCTTCCGTATCTCCGACGACGTCATCGGCATCAGCCTCGACACGACGGACGCGGGCGGCCACTACGACGGATCGATCGGAACGGCCCAACTGGCCTGGCTGGAGAAGACCCTGAAGGAGAACAAGGACTCCTACGCGGTCGTCTTCAGCCACCACACCAGCCAGACGATGACCAACACCCGCCCCGACCCGGCCCACCCGAGCGACCACCGCCACACGGGCGCCGAGCTGGTCACCCTGCTCAACCGCCACGCCAACGTGCTGGCCTGGGTGAACGGCCACATCCACCGCAACCTCATCACCCCGCACAAGGCCTCGAACGGCAACTCCTTCTGGGAGATCACCACCGCCTCGCACGTCGACTACCCGCAGCTCGCCCGGGTCGTCGAGCTGGCGGACAACAAGGACGGCACGATCTCCCTGTTCACCACCCTGATCGAGTCCGCCGCCCCGCACCGCACCGACTTCTCCGACCTCTCCCAGACCGGCCTCGCCGCCCTCTACCGCGAACTGGCCTTCAACGCACCCGGTTCCAGCAAGGTCCTCGGCGGCAGCACGACGGACCGCAACACGGAGCTGGTCCTGAAAAAGGGCTGACAGCCGCTCAACCGGCCGCGCCGCGGGCCACCGCACCGCCGACGAACGAGTCCCTCCCCCCGACCGAGTACGACCACTCGGCTGGGGGGAGAGACATGCTCGTACGTACGACACTGACGGCGGCCACCGCACCGGCCCTGTCGGCAGCGCTCGCGGGACCGGCACCGGCGGCACCGGCCGGCCCGGCGCCGACGGCACCCGCGGCCGGCCACCGGGCCACCCGCGAGGCGATCCACGCCGCGGTCGAGAGCGGCGTCCCCGGGGCGACGGCCACCGCCCGCGAGACACCCACAGCACCTGGTCGGCGACGGCCGGGACCGGCGACACGCGGACCGGCGACACGCGGACCGGCGCCCCGCGGTCCCCGTCGGCATCCGCGGCTCCTCCTCCCTCGCGGCCACCACCCCCGACCGCCGCCACGCCCTGGTGAGCCGCGGCGCCCCCGGCACGGCTGTGCGCGGAGGCGGCCGGCCGCGGCTGCGCACCCACCGCGGCCGGTGACATCGTCGCGCGTCCGGGCACCTGGCTTGCCGATTTTTTGCCGTCGGCCACGCTGGTCCGGAGGCCGCGAGGGAGCCCGAAGCTCCTGTAAAACAGCAGGTCAGGAGGATGGTGGCAGGGGAAGTGGAATGATGTTGACGACCCGGGGTCCGATGCTCGCCCTGTCAACGCAGCCGACTCCGGGACGAGACGCGCCGTTCATCCGAATGAAACGTCCGTACCGCCTCATATCGGCTAACCCGCGGTTCCCGGGGATGGCTCGATATGGTGCAAGGTTGGTGGTCGTGTGAGCGCTCGGCTCGGACTTCGTGTGCTCTCGGTCTACGAGGGTTTTTTCTCCGGGGGAGCCCGGATCGTGCACAGTGATGTGCTGCTGGGCCTGGTGGAGGGCGGACAGCAGTGGCATCGGGTGCTGAGTCTGCACGGTGAGGTCCACCGAGAAGCCACCACACAGCGCATGGAGGACGACGCCTGTTACCGGGCCCTCACGGCCGGTGGCATCGAGGTCTCCTCCCTCGGCCGCACCGCCGGGCTCGTCGACGGCACCGTCGCCGCGTCGGTTTTCAGCGGGCCCGAGCTGGCGGACACGGCGCGGGCCATGGCCGGCGCGGACGTCATCCTGTCCCTGAAGGAGCAGCCGCTCGCGCTGCTCAACCAGGCCGGGCTGCCCCGCCGTCCCGTCGTCGTCTGCCTGCACCGGTCCGACCCGGAGAACCAGGGCCCGGCGCTGGACGAACTGAAGGCCGCCATCGCGGACGGGACCGTCGTGGCGTGCGTGTGCTGCGCCGAGTCCACCCGGGACGCCTACGAGGCCGCCGGGATCCCCGGTGAGCTGCTGCACGTCATCCCGAACGGGGTCGACCTGCTCCGCTTCCGGCCGGACGCGGCGCTGCGGCTCGCCTTCCGCGAGTCCCTCGGCATCCCCGCCACCGCTCCCGGCGGCCCCGGCGCCCCCGTCGTCGTGTTCGCCGCCCGGTACGCCGGCATGAAGAACGTGCCGCTCTTCCTGCGGGCGGCCAGGGCCTGGCTGGCCCGTGAGGGCGGCGGCCACGTCGTCATGTGCGGGGCCGGCATGACCGAGGACAACCCCGCCCTCTGGGCCGACATCGAGGTCGCGTTCGGCGCCGACCGGGCCGCCCTCGGCGACCGCGTGCACCTGCTCGGCGTACGGCACGACATGGAGACCGTCTACGCCGGCTCCGACGTCGTCGCCCTCACCTCCGCCTCCGGCGAGGCGGCGCCGCTCTGCCTGATCGAGGGCATGATGTGCGGCGCCGTCCCGGTCACGACCGACGTCGGCGACAGCGCCTCGATCGTCGAGGGACACGGCTTCGTGACGCCCTTCGACCCCGACGCGATCGCCTTCGCCTGGTCGGCGGCGGTGGCCGACAGAGAGCTCTTCGCTCCCGCGCTGGCGGCGAGCCGCGAGCGGTTCAGCCGGACCCGGATGATCGCCGCCTACGCCGACCTGCTCGCCCATGTCGTCGGCGACGTGCGCGACGAACTGCGCCCCGGCGTCAGCGGGCAGTAGCGCCCCCGCGACGGCCCGCTGCCCGGCAGGCTCACCCGGGCAGCGGGTCGTCGCGCAGGACGCCGTAGAGGACGCAGTCCCGCCAGTGGCCGTCCCGGAACACCATGCCGCGCATGACGCCCTCCCGGGTGAAACCGGCCTTCTCCAGGGCGCGTTGCTCGGCGATGTTGGCCGAGTCGGTGTCGGCCTGGATCCGCTGCACCGGGGTGTGCGCGAACAGGTAGCGGACCAGGGGGCGCTGGGCGCGGGTGCCGATGCCCCGGCCGCGGGCCCGAGGCGCCAGGGCGATGCCGACGCTCCAGCAGTACGACGTGGGGCCGGTCGTCAGCTGGTGCCAGGACACGAAGCCGAACGGGCCGTCGGACGCGGCGTCGGTGTCGACGATCAGCTGGCCGCCGTCCGGCCCGAGCAGACCGTTCTCCGCGAAGCGGCGCCGGAACCGGTCGGGGTCCCGCCAGCCGAACCACTGGAAGCGGCTCGCCGCCTCGGGGTCGAAGAGGAACCGCTCCAGCAGAGGAAGGTCGCCCTCGCGGGCGGGGCGCAGTATCACGGCGTCGTCGTCGCTCATCCCGGTCACTGTAGAGGGCGCCCGAAGCGACCGGCCCCGGCCGTGCGGCGCGAGAAGAGGCCGTCGGTTCCCCTCCGAACCGGCGGCCTCTTCTTCTGGCGGCGCCGCCCCGATGCGCCGTTGTTCCGCTGCGGCGCCGTCGTGGCTGGTCGCGCCCACGCGGCGGTAGCCGCACATTCGATACAGCCCCGCGCCCCTTCGGGGCCTCTTCGGGGCGCTCCTCAGCGAGGCAGCACCACCACGTACGCGGCCGGGTCGCGGTCGCCGGCCGCCATCAGGGCTGTGCGGACCACCGCCGCCTGCTGCTCCATCGCGTTGCGGAGCTTCTTCGGGGTGAGGTACACGACCGTGATGCCGAGGCGCTCCAGGTGCTCCCGCTTGCGGGTGTACTCGGACCACAGGGCGTCGTCGTCCTGGCGTGGGGCGCGGGTGTCCAGCTCGACGGCGACCGCCTGCTCGGGCCAGTAGGCGTCGAGGCCGCCCAGGTGCGGGCCGCCCGGCAGCCTCAGGTCCACGTTCCAGACCGGGTCGGGCAGGCCGTACTCGTGGACCATCCGGTAGAGGCGGTCCTCCGCGATGGCCCGGCCCTCGGCGACGAGCGAGTCCACGGCGTCCACCACGTGCGGGCGGGAGAGCAGCTTGGCCTGGGTCAGCTCCCGCACCACCGCGGCCGGGTCGCAGTGGCCGCCGCGCACCGCCTCGGTCAGCAGCCGCCGTACCGCCTCCGCGTCGGTCAGGTCCGCCACCGCGTCCGCCAGAGCGCGCGGGACCGGGGCCACCGGGACGCCCGTGACCTGCACGGGGGTCGGCAGGGCCGGGGTGCGGAGCACCCGGACGTAGGAGGTGGAGCGCAGCCGGCGCATGCGCGGGACCAGGACGTCCACGTGGTCCAGGGAGAGCAGCGGCGGGGTCGCGGAGAAGCCGTGCAGGGTCAGCGCCGCCAGACCCGTGATCATCGCGTCCGTGTAGACCGGGCGGTGCGGGGAGTCCGGGGTCGGCTGCGCCGGGACGCCCGGGGCCGGTTCGCGCGCCGTGAACAGGAGGGCCGCGTGCAGGCGTTCCTCGCTGGTCGGCGGACCGGGGTGCAGCAGGACGACGCCCGGGAGCAGTAGCTGCCAGGGGCCGCCCGGCCGGCACTGCTCGGCGATGTCGGTGGCCGCGACGCCGTGGGAGCGGAGCTGGGCCGTCGTCAGCACCCGGCGATGGACGTCGGACAGATGGCGGAGGGGGCGGGGGGAGAGCGGGGTGTTGTGGGTCATGGCATCGGGATTCCCGGGGCCGGCCGGGTCCTTAACCGGTGTTACACGTTCGTCGATAAATACGGACAAGACGGGACTAAAGGACGGATGTTCGGGTGCCGAGTAGGGGCCCGGAACCCCTGGTCCGGACGGGTGGGGACCAGAGGTTACGGCCATGATTGACTGAATTGCGTAACGGTCACCCGGAGGGCGACCTGTGGCCAAAGGTCAGTCGGCGAAGGCCGCCGCGGCCCGCGCGTCGCACTCCTGTCCGCGCAACGTCCGTGCCAGGTCGTCCCGGGCCTCCAGGACCAACCGGCGCAGCGCCGGGGGCGCGTCGGCATGGGCCGTCAGCCACGCGTCCGTCGCCTCCAGGGTCTCCGGGCGGTCCTGCAGGGAGGGGTACAGACCCCGGACCACGTCCATGCCGATCTGGATCGAGCGCTCCGCCCAGATCCGGGCGATGACCTCGAAGTACCTCTCCGTGTACGGCGCCAGCAGCTCCCGCTGCGACGGCCGGGCGAAGCCCGCGATCGTCGCCTCCACCAGCGCGTTGGACAGCGCCTGCGACTCCACGACCTGCGCCCACGCCTGCGCCTTCACGGCCGCCGACGGCCGGGCGGCCAGGCAGCGCACCTGGTGGCGCTTGCCGGACGCCGTGTCGTCCCGGGCCAGTTCGGCCGCGAGGACGGACTCGTCGGCGGCGCCGTGTGCGGCGAGGGGTTCGAGGAACGCCCAGCGCAGCTCCTGGTCGACGTCCAGACCGTCGATCGTGGCGGCCCCCGACAGAAGTTCCTCAAGCAGCCGGAAATCGGCGTCGGCCGCCGCCGTCGACGCGAAGAACCGCGCCCAGGCCAGCTGGTGCTCGCTGCCCGGCGCCGCCTGCCGCAGCTCCCGCAGCGCGCCCTCGGCGAGCAGTCGCCCGACCGCCTCCCGCCCCTGGGGCGCCACATAGTGCACCAGCGCCGACTCCGCCCACGCCTGGAGCATCTGGAGCACGCCGATGTCCGACTCGCGGCTCGCGAACCGCAGCACCAGGCCGACGAAGTCCCGGGCGGGCAGCAGCGCGTCCCGGGTCAGGTTCCACAGCGCCGACCAGCACAGCGCCCGGGCCAGCGGATCGGTGAGCGAGCCGAGGTGGCCGCGCAGGGTCGCCAGCGACGTCTCGTCGAAACGGATCTTGCAGTAGGTGAGGTCGTCGTCGTTGACCAGGACCAGCTCCGGGGCCTCGGCTCCGGCCAGCTCCGCGATCACCGTGCGCGGGCCGTCGACGTCCGCCTCGGCACGCGCGTACCGCACCAGATCGCCGCCCTCCAGCCGGTACAGGCCGATCGCCACCCGGTGCGGACGCAGCTCGGGGTGCGACTCGGCGGCCTCCTGCACCACGGCCAGCTCGTCGACCCGGCCCTCGCCGTCCAGCAGCACCTGCGGGGTCAGCGAGTTCACCCCCGCCGTCTGCAGCCACTTCCCGGCCCAGGCGCCCATGTCCCGGCCGCTGGTCTCCTCAAGGACCGACAGCAGGTCGCCGAGGCGCGTGTTCCCGTACGCGTTGCGCTTGAAGTAGCGGCGGGCGCCCTCCAGGAACGCGTCCTGGCCGACGTACGCCACGAGCTGCTTCAGCACGCTCGCCCCCTTCGCGTACGTGATGCCGTCGAAGTTGAGCTTGGCGTCCTGGAGGTCGCGGATGTCGGCCGTGATCGGGTGCGTGGAGGGCAGCTGGTCGGCGCGGTACGCCCAGGCCTTGCGGCGGTTGGCGAAGGTGGTCCACGCGTTCTCGAAACGGGTCGCGCCGACGTTCGCGAACGTGCCCATGAAGTCCGCGAAGGACTCCTTCAGCCACAGGTCGTCCCACCACACCATGGTGACCAGGTCGCCGAACCACATGTGCGCCATCTCGTGCAGGATCACGTTGGCACGCGCCTCGTACGACGCCTGCGTCACCTTGCCCCGGAAGATGTACTCCTCCCGGAACGTCACCAGGCCCGGGTTCTCCATCGCGCCCAGGTTGTACTCGGGCACGAACGCCTGGTCGTACTTCCCGAACGGGTACGGGTAGTCGAAGTGGTCGTGGAAGAAGTCCAGGCCCTGCTTGGTGATGAGGAAGACGTCGTCGGCGTCGAAGTAGGGGGCGAGACCCTTGCGGCACATCGCGCCGAGGGGGATCTCCAGCGTCGAGCCGTCCGGCAGGGCGCGGGAGTACGACTCCGTCACGTAGTGGTAGGGCCCCGCCACCACACACGTGATGTACGTCGAGATCGGCTTCGTCTCCGCGAACCGCCAGACCCCGTCGGCGAGCTCACCCGCCCCGTTGCTCCACACCGTCCACTCCTCGGGCGCCCGCACCTCGAAGCGGAACGGCGCCTTGAGGTCCGGCTGCTCGAAGTTGGCGAAGACCCGGCGGGAGTCGGCCGGCTCGTACTGCGTGTAGAGGTAGACCTCGCCGTCCTCGGGATCGACGAAGCGGTGCAGTCCCTCGCCGGTGCGGGAGAAGGCGCACCGGGCATCCACCACCAGCTCGTTCTCCGCGGCCAGGTCCTCCAGGGCGATCCGGGTGCCGTCGAAGACCTCGCCGGGGTCCAGGTCCTTGCCGTTCAGGGTCACGGCGGTCACGCTCGGCGCGATCAGGTCGGCGAAGCTCGACGCCCCCGGCTCGCTGCAGCGGAAGCGGATCGTGGTCACCGAGCGGAAGGTGCGCGGCTCGTCCTGGCCCTCCCCGACCGCGGACCGTACGTCGAGCGACACGTCGTACCCGTCGACCGAGAGCAGGGCGGCCCGCTCCCGGGCCTCGTCGCGGGACAGATTCTCACCGGGCACGGGCGGCACTCCTTCGTGTCGATACGCGTCGTCGTAGGTACGCCGGAACAGCACCGATCCTCCCACGTGCCCCTGACGCCGGGCACCCGGGAATGGGGTGGTCGGTGCCGGTGTTGCCGCTGGAAAGGACCGCATTTGAGGAGAACCATGTCCGAGACCGTGACCAGCTCCGGCAAGACCCCCGTCGACTTCTGGTTCGACCCGTTGTGCCCCTGGGCCTGGATGACCTCCCGGTGGGTGCTGGAGGTGGAGAAGGTCCGCGACATCGAGATCCGCTGGCACATCATGAGCCTCGCGGTCCTCAACGAGCCCAAGCTCGACGAGCTGCCCGAGGAGTACCGCGAGCTGCTGGAGACCAAGGCCTGGAAGCCGATCCGCGTGGTCACCGCCGCCTGGCAGAAGCACGGCGCCGACATCCTCGGCCCGCTCTACACCGCGCTCGGCACCCGTATCCACAACAACGGCGAGGGCCCGACCGTGGAGGCCATCGCGGGCGCGCTCGCGGACGTCGGCCTGCCCGCCGACCTGATCGACTACGCCGACCAGGAGGACTTCGAGTTCGACGCCCAGCTGCGCGCCTCCCACAAGGAGGGCATCGAGAAGGTCGGCCAGGACGTCGGCACCCCGGTCATCGCGGTCCCCGGCCCCGACGGCGAGCAGATCGCCTTCTTCGGCCCGGTCGTCACCCCCGCCCCCCAGGGCGAGGAGGCGGCCCGCCTGTGGGACGGCACCCTCGCGGTCGCCTCCGTCCCCGGCTTCTACGAGATCAAGCGGACCCGTACCAAGGGCCCCGACTTCAGCAACCTGTAGGCCGCCCGTCCGCGCCCGGCCGTCCCGCCGGGCGCGGATCCTCTCAACGGCCCCGCACGCCCCGTCTCCCGTAGCGCCATGGGCACATGACCCCACGTGCCGTCACGTGAGGGCCTCGGAAGCAGGGTCGCCGCGGGGGCGGCCGTCATCGTGGCGTCAACGCCCCGTGGTCACTCGGCCACGGAGGTGTAGTGCGAGGCGTCGCCCTCGATCGAGTAGCTTTCCTTGCCCTCGATGCCGACCGGGATGTCACCGGCGACGGTGACCCGGTTGAGGCGGCGCGGCGCGCCGTCGTAGTTGTCGACGGCGTAGTGCTGGGTGATGCGGTTGTCGAACAGGACGAGCTGGTCGGGGGACCAGCGGTGGCGCAGGATGTTCTCGGGACGGGTGACGTACGCCTGGAGCAGGTCGAGGATCCGGCGGGACTCGTCCTTCGACAGGCCCACGATCCGCTGCGCGAACCCCCCGATGAACAGGCCGCGTTCGCCGGTCAGCGGGTGCACCCGGACCACCGGGTGGACCGTGCGGAACCTGATCGAGGTGAACTGGGCGCGCTGGGCGGCCTTCTCCTCGTCGACCTCCTCGTCCGGTACGGCGTAGTCGTAGTCGTTGGTGTGCTCCGCCCACAGCGTGTCGGCCAGCGCCCGCAGCGGCTCCGGGAGCTGCCGGTAGGCGGCGGCCGAGCTGGTGATCAGCGTCTCGCCGCCGTACGGCGGGATCGTGATGGAGCGCAGCGTGCTGGCCTGGGGCGGGTTCAGGACGAACGTCACGTCGGTGTGCCAGTGGTTGGCCCGGCCGCGCTCGCTGTCGACGGGCAGCACGTTCGGGGCGCCGTCGACGGCGGGCACCGTCGGGTGGGCGGTGGTGAGGTCGCCGAAGTGCCGGGCGAAGGCCTCCTGGCCCTCGTCGTCGAGGCGGACGTCGTCGAAGACCAGGGCCTTGTGGACGTTCAGGGCCTCGCGGATCGCGGTGACCTGCTCCTCGTCGAGCGGCTTGGAGATGTCCACGCCCAGAACCTGGGCGCCGATGTTCGCGGTGACTTTACGGATCTCGATGGACATGCGGGTGGTCCTTTCAGACGGTGGCGAGTGCGGGAGTGACGTACTGGTTGGCGGGGCGGGGCAGGCCGTAGCGCTCCCGCAGGGTGCGGCGCGGGCCGTACTCCGTGCGCAGCAGGCCGCGGGCGCGCAGGATCGGCACGACGTGGTCGACGAAGCTCTCCAGGCCGGAGGGGAGCACGGGCGGCATGATGTTGAAGCCGTCGGCGGCGCCCTGGGTGAACCAGGTCTCGATCGCGTCGGCGACCTGCTCGGGTGTTCCGGCGAAGGTCAGATGCCCGCGGCCGCCGCCGAGCCGGCCGATCAGCTGCCGCACGGTGAGCCGCTCGCGGCGGGCGAGCCCGACGACCAGCGTGTAGCGGCTTCTGGCACCCTCGATGGCGTCCTCGGGCGGCAGGCCGGCGGGGAGTTCCGCGTCCAGCTCCAGGGCTCCGGCGGGGAGGTGGAGCAGCCGTTCCAGGTTGGCGACCCCGTGCCGGTGCACGATGTGCTCCTCCAGGAACTCCTCGTGCGCCCGTGCCTCGGCCTCGGTCGAGCCGATGACGGGGACGATGCCGGGCAGCACCTTGATGTGGTCCGGGTCGCGGCCGGCCGCGACCGTACGGGCCTTGAGGTCGGCGTAGAAGGCGCGGGCGTCCTCGACGGTCTGCTGCGCCGTGAACACCGCCTCCGCGTACCGGGCCGCGAAGGCCTTGCCGTCCTCGCTGGAGCCGGCCTGCACCAGCAGCGGGTAACCCTGCGGGCTGCGGGGCACGTTGAGGGCGCCCTCGACACGGAAGTACGTGCCCCGGTGCCGGGGCGGGTGGATCTTCGCGTCGTCGCCCCAGACACCGGAGTCCTTGTCGGCGAGGATCGCGTCGTCCTCCCAGCTGTCCCAGAGCTTCAGGGCCACGTCGAGGAACTCGGCGGCACGTGCGTACCGCTCGGCGTGCGCGGGCTCCTCGTCGATCCCGAAGTTGCGGGCCGCCTCCGCCCCCGCCGTGGTGACGATGTTCCAGCCCGCCCGGCCGCCGCTGATGATGTCCAGCGAGGCGAACTTGCGGGCCAGGTTGTAGGGGGAGTTGTAGGAGGTGGAGGCGGTGGCGATCAGGCCGATGTGCTCGGTGGCCGTCGCCAGCGCGGTGAGCAGCGTCAGCGGCTCCAGGGCCCCGGCCGGCCGCTGCGCGACACTGCCCCACAGATGCGGTCCGTCGGCCAGGAAGAGTGAGTCGAAGGTCCCGCGCTCGGCGGTCCGGGCGAGCCCGGCGTAGTGCGCGAGGTCGACATGCGCGTAGGGGTCACTCTCCGGGAGCCGCCAGGAGGCTTCGTGGTGACCGGTGTTCATGAGGAAGGCGTTGAGGTGGAGCTGGCGGGTCATGCGAGGTCCTTTGCGTGTCAGCGCCGATGACTTTCAGCCCGTCCGGCGTTTGAGGACGAGGCCGTTCAGGCCGAAGCGGGGGTCCGGGGGCGGCAGCCCCCGGGACGGTCACCGCGACCGGCGGTCACGCGACGTCCTCCGTGACGCCCAGCGCCGCCAGCAGCCGGCTTCGATACCCGCTGCGCGGGTGCTCGTGATCGATGGTCAGGTCGACGCCGACCCGGCCCTTCTCCAGGACGAGCACCCGGTCGGCGAGGGCGATCGCCTCGTCGACGTCGTGGGTGACGAGCAGGACGGACGGGCGGTGCCGTTTCCACAGCTCGCGCAGCAGGTGGTGCATCCTGATCCGGGTGAGCGCGTCCAGGGCGCCGAACGGCTCGTCGGCGAGGAGCAGTTCGGGTTCGCGGACCAGGGAGCGGGCGAGCGCGGCGCGCTGTGCCTCGCCGCCGGACAGCTCGCTCGGCCAGGCCCGTTCCCGGCCGCCGAGGCCGACCTCGTCGAGCGCGGCGCGCCCCTTGTCGTAGGCGTCCCTGCCGTCAAGTCCCAGGACCACGTTGTCCAGCACCCGGCGCCAGGGCAGCAGCCGGGAGTCCTGGAAGACCACCGACACCCGTTCGGGGGCGGTGAGCTGCCCGCTGCCGGTGACACCGTGGTCGAGTCCGGCGACCGCCCGCAGCAGCGTGCTCTTGCCGGAGCCGCTGTGCCCCAGCAGGGCGGTGAACTGCCCGGCCGGCAGGTCCAGGTCGATGCCGTCGAGGACGGTACGGTCGCCGAACGACCTGGTGAGTCCTCGGAGTTGGACCGCGGGGCGGATCAGCTGCTCAGTGTGCGGCGCCATGACAGCACCCTCCGTTCGACGAGTCGGACCACGGTGTCGGAGACGAGACCGAAGACGCCGTAGATCAGCAGACCGACGAGGATGATGTCGCTGCGCCCGTAGTTCTGGGCCTGGAACATCATGTAGCCGAGGCCGCTGGTGGCGTTGATCTGCTCCAGGACGACCAGGCCCAGCCAGGAGCCGGTGACGCCGAGCCGGAGTCCCACGAAGAATCCGGGCAGCGCGCCGGGGATCACGATCTGCCGGATGAACTGGGGCCTGGACAGGTCCAGCACCTCGGCCAGTTCGACGTAGCGGCTGTCGATGGCGGCCAGCGCGGCATGGGTGTTCAGGTAGACCGGGATGTAGACGACGATCGCGATGATGGCGATCTTGAAGGTCTCGCCGATGCCCAGCCAGAGGATGAACAGCGGGATCAGTCCGAGGGTGGGGATCGCCCGGTTGATCTGCACGGTCCCGTCGATCAGCGCCTCGCCGGTCCGGGTGAGCCCGGAGGCCAGGGCCAGCAGCACCCCGGCGGTCAGCCCGATCGCGAAGCCGTACCCGGCCCGCTCGACCGAGGTCAGGATGTCGGTGCGCAGCGTCCCGCCGGTCCACAGGTGGACGGCGGTGTCCAGGACGGTCCAGGGCGCCGGGATCGCGTTCGGGTCGAGCTGCCCGGCGGCGGAGGCGATCGCCCACGCGGCCAGGAAGACCAGGGGGCCGGCCAGCCGGGCGGCCGGCAGCCGTCTGCCGGGGGACAGGCGGCGCCGCGGGCGGACCCGGTGGGTCTCCTCGGCGACGGGGACCGGAACGGTGCCGGTGGTCACGGCGGTCATTTGCGGTACTCCTCCGGTACGGCCTTCGCGGCGAGGCCCTCGAAGCGGTGGTCGAAGAGCGAGGAGACGTCGGTCTTCTTCACGAAGCCGCCCTCCGCCAGCAGGTCGGCGGTCTCCTGCTCCCACTTGATCGCCTCGTCCCAGCTCGGCGGGAACAGAGGCTTGTTGGCGAGCTTGGTGATGCCCTGGGCCTGGGCGAGGGTCAGGTTCTGGGTCTTGACGTAGAACTCCTCGTTCCAGGTGTCCGGGTGCTCCCACTGCCAGACCTGGCCCTTGGCCCACTCCGGGATGTACGCGGCGATCGCGGCGGCCTTCGCCCGGTCGTTGAGCACCGCCTGCGGCGCCCAGAGCAGGTTCAGCAGGTCGACGACGCCGGTGGTGATCGTGCGGGCACCCTTCGAGCCGTACTGCTGGAGGTAGGCGGGCACCTGGGTGTTGGCCAGCGGCGCGACGTCCACCTGACCGGACTGCAGGGCGGTGAGGAACTGGTTGCTGGTCAGCTGCACCAGCCGCACGTCGTCGTACGAGAGCCCGGCCTTCTTCAACGCCCGCAGCAGTACGACCCCCTGGGCCTGCCCCTGTGAGAACGCGAGCTTCCTGCCCTTGAAATCGGCGACCGTGTGGATGTCGCTGCCGGGCTTGGTGGCGAACAGGTAGTTCGGCTTACGGGTGATGTCGATCGCCACGATCTTCGCCGCGAAACCCTGGAACTGCGCCTGGATCGGCGGAATACCCGCGTTGTTCGCGAGGTCCAGCGACTTCGCGCGGAACGCGTTGATGACATCAGGACCGGCCCCGATGTTCAGCCAGCTCGACACCGTGAACGGCAGCTCGGGCAGCTTCGCCAGCTTGAACTGCAGCTGCTGCTGGCCCAGATAGGAGGCGATCTTCAGGCTGGTGCCGGCCGGCACCTTGGCGGCCGGCGGAACGGTGGAGGCGGCCGCCGTGTCGGCGGCGGCACTGCCGCCCGCGCAGCCGCTCAGCCCGGCCACGGCCGCCGAGGCGCCGAGCAGTGAGGTGAGGAAGACCCGGCGGTCGACGCCGGAAGGGGACGCAGAAGGCATGGGAGTACTCCGGGGAGGAAAGCAGCAGAAAGGCAGCGTGAATTACCGGCGACGCAGGGCCGGAAAGAGAGATCTCGCAGCGGGGGATCTCATGCAGAGCATGCGGGGCATGCGGGGAAACGCGCGCCTTGGGCGCGCCAAGACGTCAGCAACAAAGAGTGCGACAGGTCATGAGAAAGATGTTCCTTGTCGTGCGCGACGGCTGTCAATATTCCGAGTTTCTGAATTAAATAAGCTCTGGTGACGCGCTCAACGGGTCCCGGTACAGCACGTCCAGGACCACGGAACCGCCCGCGACCGCCAGCACGCCGGCCCCGAAACTGGTCGGCGCCACGGGCGCCCGCCGGGGCCCGACCGCCTCCCGCAGCGCGGCCAGGCAGTCCTCCCGGTACAGCGCACCCACCTCGGTGACGACCACGCTCTCCGGATTGAGGACGTCGAGCAGCAGCGCAGCCGCCCGCCCGGTCAGCCGCGCCCGCTCCACCAGCAGCCGTACCGCCACCGGGTCGCCGGCCCGCGCCGCCGCGAGGACGTCCATCGGATTGCCGCCCTCGACGACCCCGGCGGCCCGCGCCCGCCGTACCAGCGTCAGCTCGCTCAGCTCCACCTGGAGACAGCCGGTCCGCCCGCAGCCGCACGGTTCGGTGCCGCCCGGCACCGGGAGATGGGCGATCGTGCCCGCCTGGGAGCGCGGACCGTGATGCACCTCGTCGCCGGTGGCGAAGGCCGCGTCGACCACGTTCCCGACGAACAGATGCAGCACGCTCCGGCTGCCCCTGGCCCGCCCGAACAGCCGCTCGCCGTTGACCAACGCCCGCGCGTGCCCGTCCACATGGACCGGCAGTCCGGTGCGCGCGCCGAGCAGCTCGCGCACCGGCACCTCGCGCCAGCCCAGCAGCGGGTGCTCGACCACGGTCCCGGTGTCCCGGTCCACCCAGCCGCCCACGGCGACCCCGACGCCCAGCGGCCGGCTGCCGGGCACCTCGTCAAGGAGCGCGGCCAGACCGGCGCCGGCCCGCGCCAGCACCCCGCCGGGCTCGGTGTCCCGGTGCTTCAACTCCCGTCGTACGACGACCCGTCCGCGCAGGTCGAGCAGGGCGACCGTGGTGTACGGCACGGCCACATGGACCCCGCCGACCACGAACCGCGAGTCGTCGAGGTCGACCGGGACATGCGGCCGGCCCACCCCCCTGACGCGCCGCGGTACCTCCGTCTCCCGGATCAGGCCGAGTTCGGCGAACAGGGCGCAGTAGTCGGTGACGGAGGCCGGGGACAGCCCGGTCAGCCGGGCGATGGTGGAGCGGGCGACCGGCCCGTGCTCCAGCACCGAGCGGAGGACCACACTGGCGCTGGTCCGCCGCCGGTCACGGGGCGCGGAGGTGAGCGGGGGTGCCGCGGTACGGGGCATGGGAAACCGTCCTCGGGAACGGGGGCCGACACGTCTCGGGGTGCGAGGCGCGCCGGACCGGTCTCCCGCGGCGCGGCCTCAGGCCGGACGGCGACAGGTGGCAGCCCCTTGCCGCCGCAGGTCGACATAGCGACGCGACGTGAGGTTCAGGGACTGGGCGACCATGTCCCGAAGAGTAGGCCAGAAACAGGGAATCCCACCAGACCGCTAGGGTTCGATTGGCGGAACTCCACAGCCCTGTCGAATGCCGTTGACGTGACTGAAACATCTCTGCCTCAGTGATCGGCGTCACCCCGTACCGCGTGTAACCCACATCCTTTGTGGGGAGCCCACCAAGTGCCGCTTCCGGCCTTTGTCGATCGCTGACGTGTCCGGCTCAGACCGGCCGGGATAGCGTCACGATGTCCGTGTCCGTCTGCCCACCCCACCCCGCGGAGTCCCCATGAGCACCGCCACCGCCGCCGCGCCGACCCGCCCCGGCACCGTCCTCGCCGACCTTCTGCCCGCGTCCCGGGTGCGCGACGTGGCCCTCGTGGCCGGCGGCGCCGCGCTCACCGGCCTCGCCGCCCAGATCGCCGTCCCGGTGCCCGGCTCCCCGGTCCCGGTGACCGGCCAGACCTTCGCGGCCCTGCTCGTCGGCACCGCCCTCGGCGCCCGCCGCGGCCTGCTCTCCCTCGCCCTGTACGCGCTGGCCGGCCTCGCGGGCGTGCCGTGGTTCGCGAGCGGCACCTCCGGGGTCTCCGTCTCCTTCGGCTACATCCTCGGCATGATGCTCGCCTCCGCCGCCGTCGGCGCCCTGGCCCGGCGCGGCGCCGACCGCGGGGTCCTGCGCATGGCGGGCACGATGCTCCTCGGCGAGGCGATCATCTACGCGATCGGCGTGCCGTACCTGGCCTACGCCGCCGACATGTCCGCGTCCGCGGCGATCGCCGCCGGCCTGACCCCGTTCCTGATCGGCGACGCGGTGAAGGCGGTCCTGGCGATGGGCGCGCTGCCCGCCGCGTGGAAGCTGGCCGACAGGCGCTGACCCGCCACGACCGCGCGGGGCCCGGGATGCTTCGGCATCCCGGGCCCCGCCGCTTTCGGGCGTGTCACGACTGCTGCCGCGGCCGCCGCTGCGACCACCACACCCCCGCCGCCCCGGCCGTGATCAGCGCCGCGCCGGCCGCGCCGAGCGGCAGCAGGTCACGTCCCGCGCCGGTCTTCGGCAACTGGTCGCCGCCCGGCCCCACCGGCTTGTTGTCGGTGCCCAGCAGCAGCGGGGTGGCCGGGGCGTTCGGCGCCGGGTTCGTCGTACCGAACGGCACCGGGCCCTGCTGCCAGAACGTCTTCTTCCCGTCCGCGCTCTGCACGGGCAGACAGATCTTCCCGGTCCTGCCGAGGTCGAACGTCGCGTCGACCGCGTACGACTTCGACGCGCCCGCGCCGAGCGCGCCGACGGAGCAGCTGAAGCCGCTGTTCGAACCGGCCGGCAGATCCTTCGCCGCGATCGCGTCGCAGCCCTGGACGCCGTTGACCCGCAGGCCGTCGAAACCGACCACCAGAAGCCTGATGTCGCCGCTTTCCTTGGTTCCCCCGTTCCTGACGGTGGCCGTGATCGCCGTTTTCTGCGAACTGTTGTCGACCGAGATCTTCTCGGGCAGCGTGGTCGTCAGCCGCACACCCGCCGGTGCCTGGTCAACCGCCTTTCCCCCCTTGCCGCTTCCCGGTCCCTGGTCGTCGGCGGCGGCCGTGAACGGCAGGATCATCACGGCCGAAAAAGATGCCGTGACCAGTGATCCCGTGACCACGGCCAGCCGCCGGGCCATACGACGAGAACTCATGTTCGTCCCCCTTGCAACCCCCTGGACCGCGCCTGAATTCGCGGTCACTTGAAGAGGTACCACAAGATTTCTCCGCACTATGCTGGTACGGCCGTAAGTGTGACCATTGCGTGTCGGCAGGGGCGGTCGTTGAGGGGGTGCAGCGAATTGCCGGGGAATTCAGGGAGTTCAGGGAACTCGGGGAATTCGGAGAACTCAGGGAATTCAGTTGGCGCGGTGAGTCCGGAGAGCGCGGGGCAGGGTGGGGCGCCCGGGCTGCTGGTGACCGGCCGCTACCGGCTGGCCGAGAGCATCGGGCAGGGCGGAATGGGGCGGGTGTGGCGGGCCGCCGACGAGACACTCGACCGGCAGGTCGCCGTCAAGGAGATGCGGATCGACGGCCTCGACGCGGAGGACACCCGCACCCGCCGCGAACGCACCCTGCGCGAGGCCAGGGCCACCGCCCGGATCGACCACCCCAACGTCGTACGGGTCTACGACGTCGTCGACGAGGGCGAACGCCTGTGGATCGTCATGGAGCTGGTCAACGGCCGGTCGCTGGAGTGGATCATGGCCGAGGAGGGGCCGCTGAGCCCGCGCGCGACCGCCCGGATCGGCCTCGGTCTGGTGGCGGCGCTGCGGCAGGTGCACGCCGGGGGAGTGCTGCACCGCGACATCAAACCCGCGAACGTGCTCGTCGAGAACACCGCCGGCCGGGTCGTCCTCACCGACTTCGGCATCGCCGCGATCCAGGACGCCAAGGCGCTCACCATGGCAGGCATGCTCGTCGGCTCCCCCGACTACATGGCGCCCGAGCGCGTCTCCGGCCGCCCGCAGGGCCCGCCGTCCGACCTCTGGTCGCTCGGCGCGACGCTGTGCGCGGCCCTCGGCGGCCGCTCCCCCTTCACCCGCGACACCACCCTGGCGACCCTGCACGCGGTCCTCTACGAGGAGCCCGAACTCCCGTCGGAGGCAGGCCCGTTGCGCGACCTGCTGGCAGCCCTGCTGGAGAAGGAACCGACGGTGCGACCCGGACTGGCGGAGGTGGAACGGGAACTGACCCCGGTGGCGTACCCGGCCCAGACTCCGACGCAGACCTACCCGGCCCCCACGGAACGCCCGACGCCGCCGTACGTGCTACGCCTCCAGACACCGGAGGACCAACCCCCGCAGCCGCCACCACCGAACAGCGCATCGACGGAGGCCCCGTCCGAACCCCGCTCGGAGACCCGCTCGGAAACCCCGTCGGGCAATTCGAAGGTCCCGACCCTCCCGGCCCAACCTCAGGCAGCCCCCGCACTTCGGCGCCCCGCACCACAGCGCCCCGGAAGAGGCGCGGGGCCGCATCGGTCAGCGGTTTCGCCGCGGAGCGCGACCAGCCACAACGCACCCGCAGCGACCCACCGCCGCACACCCCCCAAACGCACGACTCTCCTCGCCGTACTGGGGATCGCAGCCGTAGCCACCGCCCTCGCCATCCTCCTCACCACCACGACCGGCAGCGGCGACAGCGGCAAAGCGACCGGCACCTCCTCAACGCCCTCGGCCCCGACGCCCACTTCATCGGCGCCCACAGTCGAGGGCACAGCCCGCCCCCGCTCCCTCCCGCCCGGCACCCACGAGGAGGCCGGCGGCTACGCGTGGGCACCCCCCGCCGGCTGGCGCAGGGACGTGAAGACGGGCGCCGAGGTCCACTACACCTCCCCCGACGGCCGCCAGGAACTCGTCGCCAGGTCCTCGCTCGCCCGCGGCGACCTCATGGAGACCTGGAGCGCCTCCGAACGCAGCGCCCACCAGGGCCAGGACTACACCAAGATCCGGCTGGCCGAGACGACCTTCCGCGGCTACCCGGCGGTGGTCTGGGAGTACACCTTCACCCTCAAGGGCACCCCCTGGCACGCACGACTGCTGGGCTTCGACGCCGGCGGCAAGTCGTACCAGATCAACACCTGGTACCAGCCGGCGGTCGAAGCCCAGGCCGTGCGGACGTACGAGCAGGTGAAGGAGGGTTTCACCCTGCTGTGAGGGTCAGCCGACGGACACCTTGTCGGCGGGCTCGGCGACCGCCTCGGCCATACGGCCGCCGGTCACCTTCTGCTTGACCACGGCGACCACGACCACCACCGCCGCGACCAGCAGCGAGAGCAGCACCGTCGTACGGCCGCTGCTCTCGCCCTCCGTGTCGGTCAGCATGTAGCCCAGCACGAAGACGATCAGCCCGGCCGTCGCCCAGGTCAGGTACGGGTACAGCCACATCTTCACGACGAGCTTCTCCGGCGCCTCGGCCTGGATGATCTTCCGCATGCGCAACTGGGAGAAGCAGATGACGAGCCAGACGAACAGGGCCACCGCGCCACTGGAGTTGACGAGGAAGAGGAAGACGGAGTCCGGGAACTTGTAGTTGAAGAAGACGGCGACGAACCCGAAGAGCACGGACGCGACGATCGCGGCCATCGGCACCCCGCGGGCGGTGGTCCGGGCGAACGCCTTGGGTGCGTCGCCCCGCTGCCCGAGCGAGAAGGCCATCCGGGAGGCCGTGTACAGGCCGGAGTTGAGACAGGACAGGACGGACGTCAGCACGATGACGTTCATGATCTGGCCGGCGTGCGCGATGCCGAGGGAGTCCAGGGCGGCGACGTAGGAGCCCTTCTCCTTGATGGAGGGGTCGTTCCACGGGAGCAGCGAGACGACGATGAGGATCGAGCCGAGGTAGAAGACGCCGATCCGCCAGATGATGCTGTTGGTGGACTTGGTGACCGCGCGCTGCGGATCCTCCGACTCGCCGGCGGCCAGGGTGGCGATCTCGCTGCCCATGAAGGAGAAGACGACGAGCAGGACGCCGGTGAGGACGGCGCCGGGACCGTGCGGCAGGAAGCCGCCCTGGCCGGTGAGGTTGGAGAAGCTCGCCTTGTCGTCGTCGACACCGGGCAGCACGCCCAGCACCGCCAGCAGGCCGACGACGATGAACGCGCCGATCGCGACGACCTTGATGCCGGCGAACCAGAACTCGAACTCGCCGTAGGAGCCGACCGAGACCAGGTTGGTGGCGGTGAGCACCACCATCACGATGAGTGCCCAGCCCCACTGGGGCACGGCCGGGATCCAGCCTTCCAGGATCTTGGCGCCGGCGGTGGCCTCGACCGCCAGCACCACCACCCAGAAGAACCAGTAGAGCCAGCCGATGGAGAAGCCGGCCCAGCGGCCGAGCGCGCGGTCCGCGTGTGCGGAGAACGACCCGGAGGCCGGGTTGGCGGCGGACATCTCGCCGAGCATCCGCATCACCAGCACCACGAGCGTGCCGACGAGCGCGTACGACAGCAGGATGCCGGGTCCCGCGGTGGCGATACCGGTACTGGAGCCGACGAAGAGGCCGGCGCCGATGACACCGCCGATGGCGATCATCGACAGATGGCGGTTCTTGAGTCCTGCTTGGAGACCGTCTTGGGGACCGTTGCCAGTCATGGGGGGAATTCCTTTGCGCCGGGTGAGCGGGCCCTCGCACGAGCGGCGTACGAGTTGGTCCAGTGAAACGGAGGAGAACTCATTCCTGAACCTTTGAATCCAGATCGTTATTTGAGGTTTTCCTGAGGTTCTGTAGCATTGCTCACAATTTCCGAGGCCTGGCCCCGCCCCTGCCGAGCGTTCACACCCATGTCACACTCATCCCATGCGCGTGTATCTCGGCTCCGACCATGCGGGCTTCGAACTCAAGAACCACCTCGTCGAGTGGCTGAAGGCGGCGGGTCACGACCCCGTCGACTGCGGCCCCCACATCTACGACGCCCAGGACGACTACCCGCCCTTCTGTCTTCGCGCGGCCGAGCGGACGGCGGCCGACCCCAAGTCCCTCGGCGTAGTGATCGGCGGCTCCGGCAACGGTGAGCAGATCGCCGCGAACAAGGTGAAGGGCGTCCGGGCGGCCCTCGCCTGGAGCGAGGAGACCGCGTCGCTCGGCCGACAGCACAACAACGCGAACGTCGTCGCGGTGGGCTCGCGCATGCACACCCAGGAAGAGGCGACCAAGTTCGTCGAGACCTTCCTCAACACGCCCTTCTCCGAGGACGAGCGCCACATCCGCCGCATCGACATGCTGGCGGCCTACGAGACGACGGGCGACCTCCCGCCGATCCCGGCGCACCACCCCTCCGGGGACGACCGGTAACCGACGGCCGGCAGGCGTTCGGCTGCGGGCGCGCGGGGGCCGGCCCCTTACCGGGGCCCTGCGGTTGGGCGCTCTTCGACGTTCACCCTCCGGCTGACCGGGTCGGGCGGGCGGATGGGAAAGGAATCACCTCAGTGCCAGAAGGGCACACGATCCACCGGCTCGCGCTGGACTACCGTCGGCTCACCGGACCCGTCAGGGTCACCAGTCCGCAGGGCAAGTTCTCCGACGCGGCGAGCCTTCTCGACGGCGCCCAACTCACCCGCACGGAAGCCCACGGCAAGCACCTCTTCCTCGGCTTCCGCGACAGCGACTGGGTGCACATACACCTCGGCCTCTTCGGCAAGGTCACCTTCGGCGACGCCCCCGCGCCCCCGGCCACCGACACCGTCCGCCTCCGCCTGGCCGACCCCACCGCCTACGTCGACCTGCGCGGCCCCACCACCTGCGCCCTGATCACCGACGACGAGAAGAACGCCGTACACGCCCGCCTCGGCCCGGATCCGCTCCGTGACGACGCCGACCCGGACGCGGCGTACCACAGGATCTCCCGCAGCCGTACGACGATCGCCGCCCTGCTGATGGACCAGAAGGTCATCGCCGGCGTCGGGAACGTCTACCGCGCCGAGGTCCTGTTCCGGCACGGGATCGACCCGTACCGCGCGGGCCGGGACCTCACCCCCGCCGAGTGGGACCGCGTCTGGGCCGACCTCGTCGCCCTGATGCGCGAGGGCGTCCGCAACAACCGCATCGACACCGTCCGGCCCGAGCACACCCCGGAGGCGATGGGCCGCCCGCCGCGCGTGGACGACCACGGCGGCGAGGTGTACGTCTACCGCCGGGCCACCCTGCCCTGCCACCTCTGCGGCACCGGGATCCGCACCGCCGACCTCGCCGCCCGCAACCTCTTCTGGTGCCCCACCTGCCAGCGCCGTTAGAAACCGTGCGGCAGCCACGGCAGGGCCGGGGAGCCGAACGCCACCGACGCCTCCGCCAGCGCCCCCGGCCGCAGTTCGCCCACCCGGCCGGCCCGCGCCAGCGACAGCAGGGACACACCGCCGAGGTACGCCGCCGCCAGCTCCCGCACCGACAGCGTCAGTTCGGCGGCGTCCGTGGTGCGCTCGCAGGACGCCCCCTTGGCGTCCCCGGTCAGCCGCCAACACCCCGCGTTCCAGGGGCAGAAGGCGTCCGCCACCTCCAGCACCACGTCCACCGGCGTCTGGTAGGTGCGCGCCGCGAGCGCCGCACCGACGTCGACGAGACGGACGTACCCCATGTCCCGCACCCGCGTCAGGCAGCGCCGGATGTCGGAGACCTGGTACTGCCAGGCGTCGTCGACCGGCCGCCCCCGTACCGTCAGCCTGGACATCAGGTCGATGCCGAACAGGAACCGCCACAGCGCCGCGTCGCTCGCCGGATCGAGCGCGGCGAGGTCCTCCAGCGACACCGTGCCGTCGTGCCCGCTCGGCGACCAGCCCAGCTTGGTACGGAACCGGGCGTACCCGGTGACCTTTCCGTCCCGCTCGGCGAGCACGCACTGCAGCGCCGACGCCCCGTCCCGCCCGCTCTCCGGGTCGAACACCCCGACCCGCTCCCAGCCGGGCTGCCGGGCCAGCATCCCGGGCCGCAGCGGCACCAGCTCCGCGTAGACCGCCTCGCACGCGCCGAGCACGTCCGCCGGGGCCGCGTACCGCAGCCGTACGTCACCGGTGCCGGCCGGCACGTCCAGGGTCACCCGGCTCGTGTCGATCTCGGCCTGCAGCTGGAAGGTCGCCGCGTCGTACCCGAAGCGGCCGTAGATCGCCGGCTCGGAGGCGGTCAGCGCGGCCAGCGGCTCGCCCCACTCCCGTATGTCGTCCAGCTGACGGCGCATCATCGAGGTCAGCACCCCGCGCCGCCGGTGCGTCGCGGCCACGCTCACCATGGTGATCCCCGCGGTGGGCAGCACGGCACCGCCCGGCACCGTCATCCGGAACCGGAACGCGCCCGCCGTCCCCACCATCTCGGAGCCGTCCCAGACGGCCAGCGACCGCTCGGACTCCGTGAGGGACCGGTCCAGGTCGCGCTCCTCGGCCGGCGCCGGACCCGCGCCGAAGGCCCGCACCAGGTGCTCCCACCACCCGTCGAACTCCTCGGGACGCAGCACCTTCAACTCGGTCGCACGCTCGGTCGCCATGAGCCATGCCTACCAGGGCATTGCAGGGCGAGCCAGCGAATTTCTCCCGTACGGCGACGCGGGGGCCGTCGGTGAAGTTCACTGTGAAGTCGCACTCGCAGGGCAGCCTCGGACGGGGGACAAGTGGGACCTCCCGTGCCAAGCAGCTGGTTCGATGGATAGGGTCCCGAACTAATGGCAGTAGACCGAGAGCGGCGCGCGAAAGCCGAGACGCTTCCGGCCCGGTGGAAAGTGCAGTGGCACCGGGTCCGCGTCGGCGTGCGCAGAAGCGCCGTGGACTACTTCCGCGGCGACGGCTCCGACTGGATCGCCCTGATCGGGCTGTTCCTGACCGTCCCGGTCCTCGCGGCCATGACCCTCGCCAACTCGGTCTGGTTCTCCCCGGCCTCGCTGGTCCTGCCGATCATCGCGGGCGGCCTGCTGCTGCGCCCGGCGAGCCTGCTCGGTCTGTACGCGGCGGCGGCCACCGCCCTGATCGTGGAGTCGGTACGGCTCGGCCCCTACACCGAGGGCCCCTCCCGGGTCACCCCCGGCGTCGTCCTTGTGGTCGCCGCCTGCGGTTTCTTCGGTCTCCTCACCGCCCAGTTCCGCAGCCGGGTCGGCGTGCCCTGGCGGCGCGGCGGCACCATGCTCTTCGACCTGCGCGAACGCATCCGGGTACAGAGCAAGCTGCCGAAGCTGCCGCCGGGCTGGCACCGTGAGATGGCCCTGCGGCCGGCGGGCGGGCAGTCCTTCTCCGGCGACTTCGTGGTCGCGGCCCGCACGAACAACGGCCGCACGATGGAGGTCGTCCTCACGGACGTCTCCGGCAAGGGCATGGACGCGGCGTCCCGCGCCCTCCTCCTCTCCGGCGCCTTCGGCGGCCTCCTCGGCTCCCTCCCGCCGCACGCCTTCCTCCCCGCCGCCAACGGCTACCTCCTGCGCCAGGACTGGGACGAGGGCTTCGCGACCTCCATACACCTGGTCCTGGACCTCGACTCCGGCGACTACGAGCTGTACTCCGCGGGCCACCCGCCCGGCCTCCAGCTCAGCGCCGGCAGCGGCCGCTGGGAGGAGAAGGCGGCCGAGGGCCCCCTCCTCGGCGTCTACGACGGCGCCCAGTTCGACCCGGTGAAGGGCTCCCTGCGCCCCGGCGACGTCCTGATGATCTTCACGGACGGCCTGGTGGAGACGTCCGAGCGCGACATCGTGGAGGGCATAGACCGCCTCACCGGAGAGGCCGACCGCTACGTCGCCGGCGGCTTCCACGGCGCCGCCTGGCACCTGATCGAGGCGGTCGCGAAGGACGTCAACGACGACAGGGCGCTCCTGCTGATCTGCCGCGAGGCAGCAAGGTGAACCCCAGCCGCGGCGCGGTTGCGCCGCGGGGACAGCGGGGTGGCCGTGGGCCGGGGTATGGCTGTGTTGTGGGGAGGCGGTGGGGTGGCCGTGGGCCGGGGTGCGGCTGGGTTGCCGGGGGTGGCCGTGGATCGTCGGCGGCTGCGGGTGCGATGTGGCTGGTCGCGCAGTTCCCCGCGCCCCTGTGGGGCGCGCTGCCCAGCCGTGTCTTTCGTCCAGCCGTGGGGGAGGGCGGGCGCGGGCGGCACCCTGCAAGCGCCGGTAGGTGACACCCCTCACCCCGGCCACGACATACTCGCACCGTGACCACCCCGACCCCTCTCACCCTCCCCGAAGTCGAGAAGCTGGCCCGAGCCGTGCACGCGGCGCAGACCGACAAGGCCGGCCGCCCCTACGCGGAGCACCTCGCCGCCGTCGCCCACGGCGTCCAGGCCCGCGGCGGCGACCCGGACCAGATCGCCGCCGCCTGGCTGCACGACTCCGTCGAGGATCACGCCCTCACCGAGGAGTGGCTGGACACGGCCGCCCTGAGCCCCCGCACGAAGGCCGTCGTCCGTGCCCTCACCAAGCACCCCGGCGAGCCCCCCGAGTCGTACGCCCGCCGCATCCTCGCCACCCCCGGCGCCCTGCTCGTCAAGGAGGCCGACCTCGCGCACAACGCCGACCCCGCCCGGCTCGCCGTCCTGGACGAGGCCACCCGGAACCGGCTGACCGAGAAGTACGCCCGGATGCGCGCCCTCCTCGGTCTCCCCGCGTAAGCGGAACGAGCGGCGTCAGGCGTCGGCCATCTCCCGGCGCTCCCCGCTCCGCGGACTCCGCTCCCGGCTCTCCCCGCTCCGCGGACTCCGCTCCCGGGCCAGTTCCGCCGCGTCCCGCCGGAACGCCCACTCCATGCCGGGCTCCATGGCGAACCGGAACACCCGCCGCACGGGCCGGGTGCACAGCAGTGTCACGCAGCCGCCCGCGAGCGCGGTGACGAGGATCTCGCCGAGCGGCCCGTGCAGCCACGTCGGGTCGAACCAGCCCGCGTGGACGCCGTACTTCACGACGAAGCCGTGCAGGAGATAGCCGTACAGGGTGCCTGCGCCCAGCGCCGTGAACCACGTCCGCCGGCCCGGCACCCAGGAGAAGAAGCCTGCCGTCAGCACCATCGAGCAGCCGAACATGGCGAGCACCATCACCGGCCCGCACCACCACGGCGCGCCCAGCTCCTGCGCGGAGTCCCGGTGGTAGAACCACGCGGTGTTCATCCGCGGCACCGACCACCAGGCGAACGCCAGCGCGAGGGCGAACACCGGCACCGCGGCGATCCGCACCGGCCACCGGCGCACCAGCCGGAAGTGCTCGGGCCGCAGGCACAGGCCGAGCACGAAGTACGGCAGGAACTGCAGGACCCGCTGGAGGTCGAGGTCGTCACCGATGGACGGGGACACGGATGCCAGCATCGCGATGCCGAAGGCGACCGGCAGGGGGTGGCGGACCGCCTTCCACAGGGGCGTGGTCAGGCGCCAGACGAACAGCGCGCACAGGAACCAGGTCAGGTACCAGGGGTCGAGCAGGCTGATGTCCTGGTCGGGGGCGCCGACGACGAACCGCTGGAAGAGCGAGTAGGCGGTCTCGAACAGGACATAGGGGACGACGACCCCGGTGACCAGCCGCCTGAGCCGGTCCGGACGCATGTCGAAGGTCCGGGAGAAGTAGCCGGAGACGATGATGAACGCCGGCATGTGGAAGGCGTACACGACGCAGTACATCGCTTCCAGGACGCGGCTGTCGCCCTTGAGCGGCTCCCATGAGTGACCCATCGCGACGAGCACGATCGCCAGGTACTTGGCGTTGTCGAAGAACGCGTCGCGGTGTCTGTCCACCGGCGGCCGGGCCGGGGGACGGGGTGTTCGGTTCTGGCCGGGGGACATGGCGGCGTCAGACATTTGAGGCACCCTAGCGTCGCCTGTGGGATTGCGTAAAACCACCGATGCGAGTCCTGGACATCGGTGACGACGGCCTGTGAACAACCGGGTGATTTACCGGAACAGATGCCTGGGCCTATGCCGCCCCATGGGACGCTTACGCCCGGGATGTCCTTGTTAATCCCTACTAATTGGTGCATAGCGCCCGCCGATGATCGCCCTTTGCCGTGCCTGTGTCGGCAATTCGAATTAGCTGCGCGCGAGTTGTGTGGACACTGAAACCATGTCTGTCAATTGCCCTGGATCCACCGGGGGGTGGGCCCTCGAATTGCAGTGCGGGCGGTTGTCGGTGTGGGGCGTGATGTCGACGTTGTGTCACGAACCGCATAGTGCGGCCGGGTTGGTGGCACGATGGATCTGGCGGGGGTGCGGGGGTCGTACCCCAGGGCCGGAGAGCGGACCGACCGAGGGTGTGATCAGTTGTGGCCATTTCACTGTCTGTGGTGTTGCTGTTGGCGATCATCCTTGTGGTGATGATGAGAGGGGGAAGCATCAAGGCGGGCCCCGCCATCGTCGCCGTCCTCTTCGGCTTCTTCCTCGCCTCGACCGGGATGGCCCCGTCCATCCAGCGGTTCCTCGACTCGCTGGCGCAGACCATAAACTCGATCAACTTCTGAGAACGCCGAAGGCCCAGGGAGAGGAGGTCCGCAACCTCTCACCTGGGCCTTCGCCGACAGAGCGGGCGACGGGAATCGAACCCGCGTAGTCAGTTTGGAAGACTGAAGCTCTACCATTGAGCTACGCCCGCACAACACGCGCCGCACGTCGGTGACCGCGGCACAGAAGGCATCGTAGCGGGTCGTCCGCCGGGTAGGCCAACGTGTTGGTCTGCACGGATGGGATACGGACGGGACGCGGACCGGATGCCGACCCGGGTGAACAAAGCGGCCGACGCGGGCGGCCCGGGCATGTACCCTACGTGTCGCACCGAAACGGGGTGTGGCGCAGCTTGGTAGCGCGTCCGCTTTGGGAGCGGAAGGCCGTGGGTTCAAATCCCGCCACCCCGACCACCACCTGACGGCGTCCGTCTTGATCGCCTTTTTGGGGCCCTGAGCCGCTGCGGTTACTATGCAAGCTGCGCGCCCGCGTGTCCCGGCCCCCAGACGGCGGCCTGCGAACTCCTCCGGGCGGCGAAACTCCGCCGGGCCCCTCTGGTACCGGCGGAACCCGAGAAGTCAGCCACAAGGAGACCGAACCGTGAAGAGCGCCGTGGAGACCCTGAACCCGACCCGGGTTCGGCTCACTGTCGAGGTGCCCTTCGAGGAGCTCAAGGACAGCCTCGACGCGGCGTACAAGAAGATCAACCAGCAGGTCACGGTGAAGGGCTTCCGCAAGGGTAAGATCCCGGCCCGCGTCATCGACCAGCGGTTCGGCCGCGGTGCGGTCCTGGAGGAGGCCGTCAACGACGCGCTCCCGAAGTTCTACACCGAGGCGGTCAACGAGGCCGAGCTCAGCCCGCTCGGCCAGCCCGAGGTCGACATCACCGAGCTGAAGGACGGCGAGACGCTGAACTTCACCGCCGAGGTCGACGTCCGCCCGGCCCTGGAGATCCCGGACTACACGGGCATCGAGGTCGAGGTCGACGCCGTCGAGGTGAGCGACGAGGACGTCGAGAAGTCGGTCGAGCAGCTCCGTGAGCGCTTCGCCTCCACCTCCCCGGTCGAGCGCGCCGCCGAGGACGGCGACGTCGTCACCGTCGACCTGGAGGCCAAGGTCGACGGCGAGGTCCTGGAGGACGGCATCGCCAGCGGTGTCTCCTACACCATCGGCTCCGGCGAGCTGCTCGACGGCATCGACGACGCCGTGAAGGGCCTGGAGGCCGGTGCCGAGGCCACCTTCACCTCGGAGCTCAAGGGCGGCTCCGCGGCCGGCCGGGAGGCCGAGGTCACCGTCAAGGTCACCCAGGTCGCCGCCCGCGAACTGCCCGAGCTGGACGACGAGTTCGCGCAGCTCGCCTCCGAGTTCGACACCCTGGACGAGCTGAAGGCCGACAGCCGCAAGCGCCTCGCCGACATGAAGACGTACGACCAGGCCACGCAGGCCCAGGAGCGTGTCCTGGAGAAGCTGCTGGAGCTCGTCGAGGTGCCGGTCCCCGAGAAGCTGCTTGAGGACGAGATCAACACCCGCAAGCACAACCTGGAGCACCACCAGCTCGGCCAGATGGGTCTCGACCTCGCGAAGTACCTGGAGATCCAGGGCAAGACCGAGGAGGAGTTCGAGACCGAGACCAAGGAAGCCGCGGTCAAGGGGATCAAGACCCAGTTCGTCCTCGACGAGCTGGTCAAGCAGGAGAAGCTCAACGTCAACCAGGAGGAGCTCACCGAGCACCTCATGCGGCGCGCGGCCTCCTCCGGCATGTCCCCCGACCAGTTCGCCCAGGCCGTCGTCGAGGGCGGCCAGGTCCCGCTCCTGGTCGGCGAGGTCGCCCGCGGCAAGGCCCTGGCCGTCGTGGTCGAGGCCGCCACGGTGAAGGACACCAACGGCGAGATCGTCGACCTGGACGACGAGGACGAGGACGAGACGGAGGCCCCTGAGGCCGCCGCTGAGGCCACGGACGCCGCCGACGAGGAGAAGGCCGAGGGCTGAGCCCTCCGGCGCCCGTAACGGCGTACAGGGGCCCCTGGGACCATTTCGGGGGCCCCTTTGCCATGGGCGTCGCAGGAACCCGCCCAAGGGGCGCGGGGAACCGCGCGACCAGCCCCCACGTACCCGCACACGTCCCCGTACCGCACCCCGAACGGCGCTACGCCCCCGGCGAACAGCGCTGTTACCGGGATTCCCCGAAGGGACCATCGCGTTAGGGTCCATGAGTACGAGGGCAGCCAAGCCCCCGGCTACGGAAACGTGAGACGGCCCGGCGCCGTCGTAAGACGAGCAGGTGGATACGTGACGAATCTGATGCCCTCCGCCGCCGGCGACCCCTCCATCGGTGGTGGCCTCGGCGACCAGGTCTACAACCGGCTGCTCGGAGAGCGGATCATCTTCCTCGGCCAGCAGGTCGACGACGACATCGCCAACAAGATCACCGCGCAGCTGCTGCTCCTTGCGGCCGACCCCGACAAGGACATCTACCTCTACATCAACAGTCCCGGCGGCTCGGTGACGGCCGGCATGGCGATCTACGACACCATGCAGTTCATCCCGAACGACGTGGTGACGATCGGTATGGGCATGGCGGCCTCGATGGGCCAGTTCCTGCTCACCGGCGGCACCGCCGGCAAGCGCTTCGCCCTGCCGCACACGGACATCATGATGCACCAGGGCTCCGCGGGCCTGGGCGGTACGGTCTCGGACATCAAGATCCAGGCCCAGTACCTGCTGCGTACGAAGAAGACCATGACCGAGCTGACCGCGTTCCACTCCGGTCAGCCGGTCGAGACGATCCTTCGCGACGCCGACCGCGACCGCTGGTTCACCCCGGACGAGGCCAAGGAGTACGGTCTCATCGACGAGATCATCAGGAACGCCTCGGGTGTTCCGGGAGGCGGCGGCACCGGCGCCTGACGCCAGGCCCCGGCCATGCCACGCACCGCCGAGACTCCAGCTCCCCCGAACGCCACCAGGACGGTGAACACCCTCATGAGCAACTTCCCCGTCGCCGCCGACGCCCGTTACGACGGTCCGCGGCCCGACGCCCGCTACGTCATCCCGCGCTTCGTCGAGCGCACCTCCCAGGGCATCCGCGAGTACGACCCGTACGCGAAGCTCTTCGAGGAGCGCGTGATCTTCCTCGGCGTCCAGATCGACGACGCCTCCGCCAACGACGTCATGGCGCAGCTGCTGTGCCTGGAGTCGATGGACCCGGACCGGGACATCTCGATCTACATCAACAGCCCGGGCGGCGACATGACCGCCCTCACGGCGATCTACGACACGATGCAGTTCGTGAAGCCCGACATCCAGACGGTCTGCATGGGCCAGGCGGCCTCCGCCGCCGCGATCCTGCTGGCCGCCGGTACGCCCGGCAAGCGCATGGCGCTGCCGAACTCCCGCGTGCTGATCCACCAGCCGGCCGGCTCCACCGGCCGCGGCCAGCTCTCCGACCTGGAGATCATCGCCAACGAGTTCACCCGGATGCGCACGCAGCTGGAGGAGATGCTGGCCAAGCACTCCAACCGGCCGATCGAGCAGGTCCGCGACGACATCGAGCGCGACAAGATCCTCACGGCCGAGGAAGCGCTGGAGTACGGCATCGTGGACCAGATCATCTCCACCCGGAAGATGAACAACGCTGACGTCCGCTGACAGAAGCCGCCGGCAGAGAATGTATTCTCTGCCGCCCTTGGCACGGTTTGACCGCACGCACCGCACGGTGCACGTCAAAGTGAACCGTGCCAAGGGGGGCCCGTACGGGGGGCCCGGCAAGGTACCGTCGACATAAGGCAGCACCAGGAGTCGCTGGATTCGGAAGAGTCCAGGCGTCTCCCAGGCGAAGGGGAAGCACACCGTGGCACGCATCGGTGACGGCGGCGATCTGCTCAAGTGCTCGTTCTGCGGCAAGAGCCAGAAGCAGGTCAAGAAGCTCATCGCAGGGCCCGGTGTGTACATCTGCGACGAGTGCATCGATCTCTGCAACGAGATCATCGAGGAGGAGCTCGCCGAGACGAGCGAGGTGCGCTGGGAGGAACTCCCGAAGCCCCGCGAGATCTACGAGTTCCTGGAGGGCTACGTGGTGGGCCAGGAGCCCGCCAAGAAGGCCCTCTCGGTCGCGGTGTACAACCACTACAAGCGCGTCCAGGCAGGGGAGAACGGCGGCGCCCAAGGCCGCGACGACGCCATCGAGTTGGCGAAGTCCAACATCCTCCTGCTGGGCCCCACCGGCTCCGGCAAGACGCTCCTGGCGCAGACCCTGGCCCGCATGCTGAACGTCCCGTTCGCGATCGCCGACGCCACCGCGCTGACGGAGGCCGGCTACGTGGGCGAGGACGTGGAGAACATCCTCCTCAAGCTGATCCAGGCCGCCGACTACGACGTCAAGAAGGCCGAGACCGGGATCATCTACATCGACGAGATCGACAAGGTCGCCCGTAAGAGCGAAAATCCTTCGATCACGCGAGACGTCTCCGGCGAGGGCGTGCAGCAGGCCCTGCTGAAGATCCTGGAGGGCACCACGGCCTCCGTCCCGCCGCAGGGCGGCCGCAAGCACCCGCACCAGGAGTTCATCCAGATCGACACGACGAACGTGCTGTTCATCGTGGGCGGTGCCTTCGCCGGCCTGGAGAAGATCATCGAGTCCCGGGCGGGTGCCAAGGGCATCGGCTTCGGCGCCACCATCCGCTCCAAGCGCGAGCTGGAGGCCAAGGACCAGTTCGAGGACGTCATGCCCGAGGACCTGGTCAAGTTCGGCATGATCCCGGAGTTCATCGGCCGCCTTCCGGTCATCACGAGCGTCCACAACCTCGACCGGGAAGCCCTCCTGCAGATCCTCGTCGAGCCGCGCAACGCGCTGGTCAAGCAGTACCAGCGCCTCTTCGAACTCGACGGCGTGGAGCTGGACTTCGAGCGCGAGGCCCTGGAGGCCATCGCCGACCAGGCCATCCTCAGGCAGACCGGCGCCCGCGGCCTGCGCGCCATCATGGAGGAAGTCCTCATGTCGGTGATGTACGAGGTCCCGTCCCGCAAGGACGTGGCCCGCGTCGTCATCACGGCCGACGTCGTCCACTCCAACGTCAACCCGACCCTGATCCCGCGCGACGCGCGCAACGGCCGCGGCCCGGGCGAGCAGAAGTCGGCGTAACCCCCGTCAACACCGAAGCGCCGGGCCCACCTCCGAGGAGGGCCCGGCGCTTTCGCGTGCGTGCGTGTGCGCGTGCGGGTGTGCCCGCCGTGCCTACTTGGCGACGCGCACGTCACCGCGCACATCGGCCGCGATCTTCGCCGACTCGTCCAGGGTGTACGTCTTCACACCCGCCGTCGGCTCCACGATGCCGATGGTGCTGTAGTCCGCCCAGATGCACATGTACGCCGTCTGGTCCTTGCCGGTGAGCTGGCTCTTGCCCTTCGCCTGCTGGCACTTCATCACCGCGCCGTCCAGACCGGTGGGCGAGACGGACCGCGCGTCGCCGACCAGCTTCACGTCGTCGTCGGAGGAGCTGTTCGCCTTCATCTGCGCGAAGGTGGTGTCAAGTGCCGCCTGCGGGTCCTTCACCGAGCCGTAGACGCCGAAGAAGGTGAAGTTCTCGGCGGTCTGCGCCTTGGCCACACTCGTCGGGTCGCTGGTGTCGAGGGAGTTCAGGTCGAGTGTCGAGTAGACCGCGCCGACCGAGGTGGCGTCGGTGACACCGGCCTTGGCGAGGTCCTTCGCATCGCTCGAACTGGCCTTCTCCTGCGAGGAGTCGCCGTACCGCTTGTACTTGCCGGACAGCACTGAGGCCGGCGCGGTCAGCTTGTGCGGCCCGTCGTCCTTCAGCGCGCCGGATCCGGTCCCGCCGAGCACGAAGTACGCCCCCACGCCGATCGCCGCCACCACGGCCACCGCCCCGATGATCAGCCCCGTCTTCTTCTTCCCGCCGCCCGGAGCGGGTGGCTGCGGAACGCCGTAGGGAGGCTGGCCGTACGGGGGCTGCTGGCCGTACGGGTTCGGCTGCGGGGGAACGCCCTGCTGCGGGTAGCCGTAGCCCGGCTGCGGGGGCTGCGGCGGCTGACCGTAGGGCCCCTGCTGCGGCGGCGCCGCCGGCGGAGCCTGCTGCGGGTAGCCGTAGCCGGGCTGGGGCGCCTGCGGCGGCCGGCCGTACGGACCAGGCTGCGGCCCGTAGGGTCCCGGCTGCTGCGGCGGCGGCCCGCCGTACGGGCCCGGCTGGTTGTGGCTCATCTCTGGGTTCCCCTCCAGATGCTTATGTGTTCCTGACATCCTGGCTCAGTCACAGGGGACTCATGGCGCGGGTGTGCCCACCGTTACAGAACAAACGCGTTTCGGGACAGCGTCGGGACACCTCTAAACTGAGCCCCGTGACCGAGAATGCTCAGCAGCAGCCCACAGCGCCCAGCACCGAACTGCCGACCCAGTACGCGCCGGCCGACGTAGAGGGGCCGCTGTACGAGAGCTGGGTAGAGCGCGGTTACTTCGCGGCCGACGCCAAGAGCGACAAGCCCGCGTACACCATCGTCATCCCCCCGCCGAACGTCACCGGCTCACTGCACCTGGGCCACGCCTTCCAGCACACGCTGATGGACGCGCTGACCCGCCGCAAGCGCATGCAGGGCTTCGAGTCGCTGTGGCTGCCCGGCATGGACCACGCCGGTATCGCCACCCAGAACAAGGTCGAGCAGCAGCTCGCCGAGGAGGGCAAGTCCCGTCAGGACCTCGGCCGGGAGGCGTTCGTCGAGCGCGTCTGGCAGTGGAAGGAAGAGTACGGCGGCAGGATCCTCGGCCAGATGCGCCGGCTCGGCGACGGTGTCGACTGGGACCGCGAGCGCTTCACCATGGACGAGGGCCTGTCCAAGGCCGTCCAGACCATCTTCAAGAAGCTCTACGAGGACGAGCTGATCTACCGCGCCGAGCGCATCATCAACTGGTGCCCGCGCTGTCTGACGGCCATCTCGGACATCGAGGTGGAGTACCAGGAGGACGACGGCGAGCTGGTCTCCATCAAGTACGGCGAGGGCGACGAGACGCTGGTCGTCGCCACCACGCGTGCGGAGACGATGCTCGGTGACACGGCGGTCGCCGTCCACCCGGACGACGAGCGGTACCGGCACCTCGTCGGCAGGCGCATCAAACTGCCGCTGACCAACCGCACCATCCCGGTCGTCGCGGACACCCACGTCGATCCGGAGTTCGGCACGGGCGCCGTCAAGGTCACCCCGGCCCACGACCCGAACGACTTCGCGATCGGCCAGCGCCACGGCCTGGAGTCCATCACTGTGATGGACGAGCGCGCGGTCATCACCGTCCACGGCCCCTTCGAGGGTCTGGACCGGTTCGAGGCGCGCTCCGCGATCGTCGCGGCGCTGCGCTCGCAGGGCCGGATCGTCGCCGAGAAGCGGCCGTACGTCCACAGCGTCGGCCACTGCTCGCGGTGCAGCACCACCATCGAGCCGCGGCTGTCGATGCAGTGGTGGGTCAAGGTCGGCCCGCTGGCGAAGGCCGCCGGTGACGCGGTCCGCGACGGCCGGGTCAGGATCCACCCCGAGGACATGTCGAAGCGGTACTTCGACTGGGTCGACAACATGCACGACTGGTGCATCTCGCGCCAGCTGTGGTGGGGCCACCGCATCCCGGTCTGGTACGGCCCCGAGGGCCAGGTCGTCTGCGTCGGCCCCGACGAGGAGCCGCCGGGTACCGAGGCGGAGGGCTGGAAGCAGGACACCGACGTCCTCGACACCTGGTTCTCCTCCGGCCTGTGGCCGTTCTCCACCCTCGGCTGGCCCGAACAGACCGCGGACCTGCGGAAGTTCTACCCGACGGACGTCCTGCTGACCGGCCACGACATCATCTTCTTCTGGGTCGCCCGGATGATGATGTTCGGCCTCTACGCCATGGACGGCGAGGTCCCCTTCAAGACCATCGCGCTGACCGGTCTGGTCCGTGACGAGCGCGGCAAGAAGATGTCGAAGTCCTTCGGCAACGTCGTCGACCCGCTGGACTGGATGGACAAGTACGGCTCCGACGCAGTCCGCTTCACCCTGGCCCGCGGCGCCAACCCGGGCACCGACGTGCCGATCGGCGAGGAGTGGGTCCAGGCGTCCCGCAACTTCGCCAACAAGGTCTGGAACGCGACCCGCTTCGCCCTGATGAACGGCGCCACGGTTGACGGCCCGCTCCCGGACCCGTCGGAGATGTCGGCGACGGACCGCTGGATCCTCTCCCGTCTCAACAAGACGGTCGCCGAAGTCGACGCGTTCTACGACGACTTCCAGTTCGCGAAGCTCTCCGACTCGCTCTTCCACTACGCGTGGGACGAGGTCTTCGACTGGTACGTCGAGCTGTCCAAGACCACCTTCCAGGCGGGCGGCCGGGGCGCCGAGGTCTCGCAGCGCGTCCTGGGCGAGGTCCTGGACGTCACCCTGAAGCTCCTCCACCCGGTCGTCCCGTTCGTCACGGACACCCTGTGGACGACGCTGACCGGCGGCGAGTCGGTCGTGATCGCGCAGTGGCCGTCCGACAGCGGCTTCCGTGACGAGGCGGCGGAGAAGGAGATCGAGGCCCTCCAGTCCGTCATCACCGAGGTCCGCCGCTTCCGCGCCGACCAGGGCCTGCAGGCCGGCCAGCGGGTCCCGGCGCGCCTCACCCTCGACGGCACGGCCCTCGCCCCGCACGAGGCCGCCATCCGCCAGCTGCTGCGCCTCCAGCCGGAGGGCGACGCCTTCGCGGCGACGGCCACCCTCCCGGTGGCCGGTGCCACGGTGGCCCTCGACCTGTCCGGCACCATCGACGTGGCGGCGGAGCGCAAGCGTCTGGCCAAGGACCTCGCCGCCGCGGAGAAGGAGAAGGCCCAGGCGACGGCGAAGCTGGGCAACGAGGCGTTCCTGGCGAAGGCCCCGGACAACGTGGTGGACAAGATCCGCACCCGGCTCGCCAAGGCCGACGACGACATCGCGCGCATCCGGACCCAGCTGGACCGCCTTCCGCAGGCGTAGCCGAAGCGGCGCCCTCGCAGGCGTACCGAGGCGTTCTCGCAGGCGCCCGGCGACCCCTTCCCACGGGGCTGCCGGGCGCCTGCGCGCAGCGTCCCGCCCTACAATCCAAAAGTAGGAACATGACCTTAATGTTCCGTTTTGGTGCTTTGTGGCGGAGGGAACGCCCACATGCAGCGCAGGGGCCGAACGAGGACACCTCCGCACCGGGGGCTGGTCCCCCTGACGACTGTCGCGGGCGCCCTGCTCGCCGTGCTGATGGGCCTCGTCTTCCTCATGCTGGTGCTGGCCATCCAGGACGCCCGGCACTCCCTGCTCTCCGCCCGCAGCGGCCGGCCGGCCCTGGACCAGGTCGGGGTGGTCCAGGGGACCGTCCTCGACATGGAGGGTGGCCAGCGCAGCTACGTCATCACCCGGCAGGACGAGTTCCTCACGCCCTGGCGGGCCGCGAGGGCCGCGTTCCCCGCGCAGGCACAGCGGCTCGTGGAGGTGAGCACGTCCCCCGCCCAGCGGCAGCTCGCCCGGCAGATCCAGCGGGCCGGGCAGTCCTTCGTCGACGACTACTCGGTCCCGCTCGTGGCCGCGGCCCGGCGCGGCGACCCCGACGCCGCCAGCACGGCACGGACGCTGGAGGGCAAGCAGCGGCTCGACGCGCTCCGCGCCCAGCTCTCCCGCTACCTCCGCGACGAGCGCCTCGCGATCAACCAGCGCGAGAACGCGCTGGAGGCCCGGATGCGGACGCTGACGATCGCCGCGTCCGCCGGCGTCGGCGTGGCCGTCCTCCTGATCGTCGGCTTCGGCGCCTATGTCACCCGGGTGATCGTCTGGCCGGTGCGCAGGATGGCCCGGTTCGCGACCCGGCTCGCCGCCGGGGACCTGGGCGCCCGGGTACCGCTCTCCGGGCGCCGGGAGATCGGGCAGCTGGAGGCGGCGTTCAACACCATGGCCGGCTCGCTGGAGAAGAGCCACCGGCGGCTGCGGCTGCTCTACGACGCCGGTACCGCCGTCGGCAACACCCTGGACATCGGGCGGACCGCGGACGAGCTGGTGCGGGTGGCCGTGCCCCGCTTCGCCGACTTCGTCACCGTCGACCTGGAGGAGTCCGTGCTGCTGCTCGGCGAGGAACCGACGGCCAGCGAGACCGTCCTGCGGCGCGTCGCCCGGGGCGGCCTCCGCGACGACTCCCCGCTGGACGCGGCCGGCGCTCTGATCGCCGTGGAGCCGCCGCCCGGGGTCGCCCGGAACCCGCGCACCGGCGCGGCTCTCATCGCCGATCTGCGGGCCGCCCGGGGCGCGGCCTTCCCCGACGCGCTCCACACCGACCGGCTCCTCGACTACGGGATGAGCTCGCTGATCACCGCGCCGCTGTCGGCCCAGGGCGTCCTGATGGGCGTCGTCGTCTTCTGGCGCACCCGGGACTCGCCGCCGTTCGAGGAGGACGACCTGTCCGACGCCCGGGAACTCGCCGCGAGGTCCGCGACCGCCATCGACAACGCCCGGCGCTACACCCGGGAGCGCGAGACCGCGCTGGCGCTCCAGCGCAGCCTGCTGCCGCACGTCCTGCCCGACTGCCCGAGCGTCGACTTCGCCTACCGCTACCTCCCCGCCGGCACCCGCGCCGGCGTCGGCGGCGACTGGCTCGACGCGATCCCGCTGTCCGGCACCCGGGTGGCCCTGGTCGTCGGGGACGTCGTCGGCCACGGCATCCAGGCCTCCGCCACCATGGGCCGGCTGCGCACGGCGGTCCGCACCCTCGCGGACGTCGACCTGCCACCCGACGAACTCCTCACCCACCTGGACGACCTGGTCCTGCACCTCGACGACGGCGCCGGGGAACAGGCCGGTGAGGTCGGTTCGACCTGCCTGTACGCCGTCTACGACCCGGTCTCGCGCCACTGCTCGCTGGCCAGCGCGGGCCATCCGCTGCCCTTCGTGATCTCTCCCCGGGGGACGGTGGAACCGGCCCCCGGCCAGGCCGGACCGCCGCTCGGGCTCGGCGGGCTGCCGTTCGAGACCACCGACCTCGTCCTTCCCGAGGGCGCCACCCTCGCCCTGTTCAGCAACGGCCTGGTGCACTCCCGCGACCTCGACCTGAGCCACGGTCTCGACCGGCTGCGCCGCGCGCTGGCGGCGTCCGGGGAGGGGGAGTCCCTGGAGGCCGACTGCGACCGGGTGGTGGCCGCGCTGCGCACCGGCGAACCCGCGGACGACGTCGCCCTGCTGCTCGCCCGCACCCGTGCCCTGCCCGACGACCAGGTGGCCACCTGGGAGATCCCCGCGGACCCCGAGCAGGTCGCGCACGCCCGGACCCTGACCACCGGCCGGCTCGGCGCGTGGAAGCTGGACGAGCTGTCGTTCACCACCGAGCTGGTGGTCAGCGAACTCGTCACCAACGCCATCCGCTACGGCGGCTCCCCGATCCGGCTGCGGCTCATCCGCGACACCCGGATGCTGATCTGCGAGGTCTCCGACGGCAGCAGCACCGCCCCGCATCTGCGGCGGGCCCGGGTCTTCGACGAGGGCGGCCGGGGGCTGCTGCTGGTGGCCCGGCTCACCCGGCGGTGGGGGACCCGGCAGACCGCCGCGGGCAAGACGATCTGGTGCGAGCAGGCGCTGCCGGTGACCGACGCGTCCACGCGTTCACCGGGCTCCGTAGACTGGTGACGTGAGTGATCTGCCTCCGCACGACCCGCATGAGAGCTTCGACGAGCACTTCGACGACATCGTCGAGGCCGAGACCGACCGTGACCCCGACCTGGCGGTGATCGAGGCCGGCAGCCGGACCCTGCGCAGCCACGGCGGCCCGCAGCAGGCCGACGTCCCCGGCCGCCCCGAGGACCCCGAGGTCGACCTGGCCCTGCGCGAGGTCGAGGCGGAGCTCGCCACCCGCTGGGGCGAGACCAAGCTGGAGCCGTCGGTCAGCAGGATCGCCGCGCTGATGGACGTCCTGGGCGATCCGCAGCGGTCGTACCCCTCGATCCACATCACGGGCACGAACGGCAAGACGTCCACCGCCCGCATGATCGAGGCGCTCCTCGGCGCCTTCGACCTGCGCACCGGCCGCTACACCAGCCCGCACGTGCAGTCGATCACCGAGCGCATCAGCCTCGACGGCGCCCCGGTCTCCGCCGAGCGGTTCATCGAGACGTACCAGGACATCAAGCCGTACATCGAGCTGGTCGACGCCCGGCAGGAGTACCGGCTCTCCTTCTTCGAGGTGCTCACCGGGATGGCGTACGCGGCCTTCGCGGACGCCCCCGTGGACGTCGCCGTCGTCGAGGTCGGCATGGGCGGCTCCTGGGACGCCACGAACGTCATCGACGGCGACGTCTCCGTCGTCACCCCCATCGACCTCGACCACACCGACCGGCTCGGCGGGACCACCGCGGAGATCGCCGCCGAGAAGGCCGGGATCATCAAGCAGGACGCCACCGTGATCCTGGCCCAGCAGCCGGTGGACGCGGCGCAGGTGCTGCTGAAGAAGGCCGTCGAGGTGGACGCCACCGTCGCCCGCGAGGGCCTCGAATTCGGGGTCGTCGCCCGCCAGGTGGCCGTCGGCGGCCAGCTGCTGACCCTGCGCGGCCTCGGCGGCGAGTACGACGAGCTCTACCTGCCCCTGCACGGCCCCTACCAGGCCCACAACGCGGCCGTCGCGCTCGCCGCGGTGGAGGCGTTCTTCGGGGTCGGCGCGCAGCGCCCCGAGCCCCTGGACATCGACACGGTCCGCAAGGCCTTCGCGGCCGTCTCGTCCCCGGGCCGCCTCGAAGTCGTACGGCGCTCTCCCACCGTCGTCCTCGACGCCGCCCACAACCCGGCCGGAGCGCGGGCCACCGCCGAGGCCGTCGGCGAGGCCTTCGACTTCAGCCGGCTGATCGGAGTGGTCGGGGCCAGCGGCGACAAGAACGTCCGGGGTGTCCTGGAGGCCTTCGAGCCGATCTTCGCCGAGGTCGTGATCACCCAGAACTCCAGCCACCGCGCCATGGACGCGGACGAGCTGGCCGCGATCGCCGTCGAGGTGTTCGGCGAGGACCGCGTCCAGGTCGAGCCGCGGCTGCCCGACGCCCTGGAGGCCGCGATCACGCTGGCCGAGGAGGAGGGCGAGTTCGCCGGCGGCGGGGTGCTGGTCACCGGCTCCGTCATCACCGTGGGCGAGGCCCGACTGCTCCTCGGGAGGGGCTGACCATGCGCACGCTCTGTTCCTCCACCCTGATCGGCGAGTTCTTCGTCATCGGCTTCGCCGCCCTGGTCGCCATGAAGGACCCCGGCCTGTCCACCTCCACGGTGTGGCTGGTCAGCGGCATCGCGATGCTCCTGTGCGTGGCCCTGTGCGGGGTGATCAGCCGCCCCGGCGGCGTGGCCCTCGGGTGGGCCCTGCAGATCGCCCTGATCGCGTCCGGGATCTTCGTGCCGACGATGTACTTCCTGGGCGCGGTGTTCGGAGGGCTGTGGTGGGCGTCGGTGCACTACGGCAGGAAGATCGACGAGGCGAAGGCCCGCTTCGCGGCACAGAGCACCCAGGACAGCCCGTCGGGGGTGTGAGGGCGAAGGCCGGCCGGTGCCACGAATCAGCCCGTCGGGGGTGTGAGGGCGAAGGCCGGCCGGTGCCACGAATCAGCCCGTCGGGCGTGTGGGGGCGAAGGCCGGCCGGTGCCACGAATCATCCCGTCCGGCGTTTGAGGACGAGGCCGTTCAGGCCGAAGCGGGGGTCCGGGGGCGGCAGCCCCCGAAGGCGGCCGCACCGCCGACCTGCACACTGTGTAACGGACGCTCAGACCAGCCCTGTAGCCTCTCCTCACCGCACCCGGCCAGTACCGAAGGAGCTCTCCCGTGACCCAGCGCACCCTCGTCCTGCTCAAGCCCGACGCCGTCCGTCGGGGCCTGACCGGCGAGATCATCAGCCGTATCGAGCGCAAGGCCGGCTGGCAGATCACCGCGCTGGAGCTGCGTACCCTGGAGCGCGCCACGCTGGAGCAGCACTACGGCGAGCACGTCGGCAAGCCGTTCTACGAGCCGCTGGTCGAGTTCATGTCCTCCGGTCCGGTCGTCGCTCTCATCGTCGAGGGCGAGCGGGTCATCGAGGGCATCCGCGCGCTGGCCGGCCCCACCGACCCGATCGCCGCCGCGCCCGGCTCCATCCGCGGTGACTTCGGCGTCATCGTCCGCGAGAACCTGATCCACGCCTCCGACTCGGAGGAGTCCGCCGAGCGCGAGGTCAAGATCTTCTTCCCGGGCCGCGCGTAGCCCTCCGGGGTCCGCGACAGGCCCGTACGGAGTTTTGGTGGATGTTTTTGACGTGGTGTCAGCCCATTGGGCCGTATGACCTGGGGCGGCCGGATGATTTCGGCCGTCCCTCGGCATATGCGTGCCGATCGGGGGAACGAGTGGCCCCGTTGGCCCGTCTCCACAAGCGAGGCGGCCCGGTACGTGCTGACAATGGCGAAGACCCTCGCGCAGTGTTCGTGCAGGCGCGTCTACGATGGAAGCCTTCACGCCACAGCACCCACTTCGCCGACCTGAAATGCCCTCAAAAGCTCCCGGGAAGGCCAGACGAATCCTGATGGGGAACTCAATGTCGTTCATTGGCCGTGACATGGCTGTCGACCTCGGGACCGCCAACACGCTGGTGTACGTCAGGGGTCGCGGGATCGTACTCAACGAGCCGTCCGTTGTCGCGATCAACACGAACACCGGTGGAATTCTGGCGGTCGGCGCGGAGGCGAAGAAGATGATCGGGCGCACGCCCGGCAACATCGTCGCCGTGCGCCCGCTGAAGGACGGCGTGATCGCCGACTTCGAGATCACCGAGCGGATGCTCCGCTACTTCATCCTGAAGATCCACAAGCGGCGGTATCTGGCCCGTCCGCGTGTCGTCGTGTGTGTGCCCTCCGGTATCACCGGTGTCGAGCGCCGCGCCGTCATCGAGGCGTCCTCGCAGGCCGGTGCCCGCCAGGTGCACATCATCGAGGAACCCATGGCGGCCGCCATCGGCTCCGGACTGCCGGTCCACGAGGCCACGGGCAACATGGTGGTGGACATCGGCGGTGGCACCACGGAGGTCGCGGTCATCTCGCTCGGCGGCATCGTCACCGCCCAGTCGATCCGCGTCGCCGGTGACGAACTGGACAACGCGATCATCCAGCACATCAAGAAGGAGTACAGCCTCCTCCTGGGTGAGCGGACGGCCGAACAGATCAAGATCACGATCGGTTCGGCGTACGAACTCGACTCCGACGAACACACCGAGATCCGCGGCCGGGACCTGGTGTCCGGGCTGCCCAAGACCGTGGTCATCTCCGCCGCCGAGGTCCGCAAGGCGATCGAGGAACCCGTCAACGCGATCGTCGACGCCGTCAAGACGACCCTCGACAAGTGCCCGCCGGAGCTGTCCGGCGACATCATGGACAGGGGAATCGTTCTGACCGGCGGCGGAGCACTGCTGCGCGGTCTGGACGAGCGGCTGCGCCGCGAGACCGGCATGCCCATCCACATCGCCGAGGACCCGCTGGACAGCGTGGCGCTCGGTTCCGGCAAGTGCGTCGAGGAGTTCGAGGCGCTCCAGCAGGTCCTGGACGCCCAGCCGCGCAGATGACGCAACTCTTCGATTCCGCCGTACGAGATGATCTCCTCTCGTGCGGCGGATCGTTGATATGGAGGCATAGGCTCGCACCGAGCGAGTCCCCCCACCCACCGACAAGCCTCCGCACCCCCCACATGCTTCACAAGCTTCCGCAACCAAGCCCGCAAGTTCCTATTGAGGAAGGCACGGCCGCCGCACGTGAGGGACACGAAAGAGAGCCGGCTGCTCCTGGTGCTGCTGATCGCCATCGCGTTCGCGCTGATCACGGTGGACATCCGAGGTGGCAGGAACTCCCCGGTCGACGGCGCCCGGCAGGCCGCGGCCGCGGTCTTCGGCCCGATCGAGAACGGCATGTCGACGGTGGTGGACCCGGTCGGAAACGCCGTCTCCGCCGTCCGTGACTCCGGCGAACGGCACGACCGGCTGGCCCGGTTGGAGAAGGAGAACGCCGCCCTCAAGGCGAAGCTCGGCAGCGACGACCGCAACCGCAGCCGTCTCAAGCAGCTCGACACGATGCTGAACATCGCCGCCGAGGGCCAGTACGGCATCAAGGGCGCCCAGGTCATCGCCATAGGGTCGGCGCAGGGCTTCTCCTGGACCATCACCATCGACGTCGGCTACAACGACGGCATCAAGCGGGACATGACCGTCCTCAACGGCGACGGCCTGGTCGGCCGCGTGACCACCGTCGGCCCGGACGCCTCCACCGTGCTCCTCGCCAACGACCCCGACTTCACCGTCGGCACCCGCATGGAGGGCAGCGACGAACTCGGCTTCGCCTCCGGGCAGGGCGACCGCCCGCTGCGCGTCGAACTCCTCAACGGCAAGGCCGAGGTGAAGAAGGGCGACCGGCTCGTCACCTTCGGCTCGCAGGACGACAAGCCGTTCGTGCCCGGTGTCCCGGTCGGCACGGTCACCGGCGTCGACCCGTCCAACGGCGGCCTCACCCGCACCCTGTACGTCACGCCGTTCGTGTCCTTCACCAAACTCGACATCGTCGGCGTGGTCGTCGAGGCACCGAAGAAGGACCCGCGTGACGAGGTGCTCCCGGCCAAGCCCAGGCCGACCCCGACCCCGACGGTGACCGTCACGGTCACCCCGTCCGCGAGCGCGAGCGGCAACACGGACGCGAACACGGCGTCGGACTCCGGCACCGACTCGGGCACGGACGCGACCGACACCAACGACCAGCAGCGGTAGGAGCTGAATCCCTTCATGCGTGTCAACCGGCTCCTGCTCTCCTCCGCCCTGGTCGTCGTCGCCCTGGTCATCCAGGTGAGCGTCCTCGCCCGCCTGCACCTGCCGGGCGCCGTCCCCGACCTCATGCTGCTCACCGTTCTCGGCCTCGCCATGGTCTACGGCCATGTGGGCGGCGCCCTCGTCGGCTTCGGCGCCGGGCTCCTCGCCGACCTCGCCCCGCCCGCCGACCACGCGGCCGGCCGCTACGCCCTGGTCCTGTGCGTCGTCGGCTACTTCGCCGGCCTCATCAAGCCGGAGAACGGCCGCCTGAAGTCCGCGACCGGCCCGATGCTCGTCGTGGTCGCCGCCGCCATCGGCTCCACCCTGCTGTACGCGGGTGTCGGCGCCCTCGTCGGCGACACCGCCGCCCGGCACGTCGGCATGACCAGCCTGCTGATCACGGCCGCCCTCTACGACCTGCTGCTCGCCCCGTTCGTGGTCCCCGGCGTCATGGCCCTGGCCCGCCGCGCCGACAACGACCCGCTGGCCGAGGCCAACTCCGGCGGCAAGGCGGGTGACATCTCCTCGGGCTGGATCTCCTCCGGCACCGGAATGCGCATCGGCGGCCAGCGCGGCGGCCTCGGCGGCCTCAAGGCCAAGGCCCGCACCCGCACGGTCCGCGTCGGCCGCATCAAGGGGGTCAAGCGCCTGTGAGCAGCAGGGAGTTCACCCGAACGGGTACACCGGGCCGGAACGCGGCCTCACAGGTCCATCGTTCATCATTCGTACGCGCAGGCGCCTGTGTGCAGGGAGAGGGGGAGGCAGCCCAGTGACCAACATTCCCGAGACCGGTCGGACCCCACGGGTCCAGATCCGTCTCGTCGTCATCCAGATCCTCGTGCTCTCCCTGCTCGGCACCCTCGGCGGCCGCCTGTGGTACCTGCAGATCCGCGAGGGCGCCGCGTACCAGAAGGAGGCCTCCGGCAACCACGTCCAGCAGGTCGTCGACCCCGCCGTGCGCGGCTCGATCCTGGACGCCCGCGGAGTCCCCCTCGCGGACAACGAGACCCGGCTGGTCGTCTCCGCCTCCCGCACCGACCTGCTCAAGCAGAAGGACGACGGCAAGGCGGTCCTGACCAAGCTCGCGGCCGTCCTCGGCATGAAGCCCGAGGAGGTCATGCAGAAGGTCCGCCTCTGCGACGCCAAGACCCCCCAGCCCTGCTGGAACGGCTCGCCGTACCAGCCGATCCCGATCACCGACGAGGCCACCGCCAAGCAGGCCCTGCAGATCCGCGAGCGCTCCGAGGACTTCCCCGGCATCACGGCCGAGCCCGAAGCCGTGCGCCGCTACGCGAGCCCCGGCAAGTCCAACACCGCCCAGGTCCTCGGCTACCTCTCCCCGGTCACCGACGACGAGATCGAGCAGGCCAAGGACACCTCCTCGCCCTACCTGCGGTCCGACATGGTCGGCCGCTCCGGCCTGGAGCGGGAGTACGACAAGGAGCTGCGCGGCAAGGCCGGCGTCACCCGCTACGAGGTCGACAACCTCGGCCGCGTCATCGGCAAGGCCAAGTCCGATGCCGCCGAGTCCGGTTCCAACCTCGTCACCAGCATCGACTCCCGGGTCCAGCGGGTCGCCGAGTACGAGCTGGACAAGGCGATGAAGGCCGCCCGCCAGCAGTACGACAGCATCACCCACGAGAACTACAAGGCCGACTCCGGCGCCGTCATCGTGATGGAGGCCAAGACCGGCCGGATCGTCGCCATGGCCTCCGCCCCGACCTACGACCCGAACGTGTGGGTCGGCGGCATCTCCGCCAAGGACTACAAGGCCCTCACCGGCAAGGACTCCGACTACCCGCTGCTGAACCGGGCCATACAGGGTCAGGCGGCCCCCGGTTCGACGTTCAAGGTGGTCTCCACCGCCGCCGCGGTCAACGCCGGCTACGCCTGGGACGGCGGCTACCCCTGCACCAGCTCCTACTCGGTGGGCGGCCAGGTCTTCAAGAACTTCGAGGGCGAGAACTTCGGCGACATCTCCCTGGGCCGCGCCCTGGAGGTCTCCTGCGACACCGTCTTCTACGGTCTCGCCGACCGCGAGTGGAAGAAGGACGGCGGGATCAACCCGAAGCCGGGCGAGCCGAAGGACTACTTCTTCAAGACCGCCCACCAGTTCGGCCTCGGCAAGGAGACCGGCATCGACCTGCCCAACGAGGTCACCGGCCGGGTCCCGGACCGCCAGTGGAAGATCGACTACTGGAAGGCCAACAAGGACGCCTGGTGCAAGTCCGGGAAGAAGGACGGCACCTACGTCGAGAAGATCGAGTACGAGAACTGCCTCGAAGGCAACAAGATGCGCGAGGGCGACGAGATCAACTACTCCATCGGCCAGGGCGACACCCTCGTCACGCCGATACAGGAGGCGATGATCTACGGCGCCGTGGCCAACGGCGGCACCGAGTACCAGCCGACCATCGGCAAGGCGATCATCAGCGCCGACGGCAAGACCGTCCAGGAGATCAAGCCCAAGGTGGTACGCAAGCTGCCGGTCACCCAGGCCACCCTCAAGGGCATGGACGAGGCCTTCGCGGGCGTCATCACGCGCGGTACGGCGGCCTGGAAGTTCGGCGGCTGGCCGCAGGACAAGATCGCCCTGCACGGCAAGACCGGTACCGCCGAGGTCTACGGCAAGCAGACCACGTCGTGGCTGGCCACCTACAGCAAGGACTACACGGTCATCATGACCATCGCCCAGGCCGGTACCGGTTCGGGTGCCTCCGGTGAGGCGGTCCGCAACATCTACAGCGCGCTGTACGGCGTGTCGGCCGACGGCTCCGTCGACAAGTCGAAGGCGCTGCTCTACACCCCGCAGAAGGGCCTGCCGAAGGTCCGCACGGACGGCACGATCGACTCTCCGAAGGTCTCCAAGGACCCGGCGAAGGACTTCCAGGTCTTCTCCCAGCAGGGCGACAAGAACACCGACAACGGGCAGACCCCGGCCGCCACCACGGCCTCACCGTCCACGGGCAACCGCACCACCCGCAGGCGGCCGCGCAGGAGGGGAAGCCGGAGGATCCTCACATGACCGGCGTGAACAGCTTCTCCGTCTCCGGGTACGGCCCGGCACGCCCCGGCTGGACCAGGGTCTTCGCCCGCGACTCGCTGACCCGCCGCCTGGACTGGCCGATGCTGCTGGCGTCGGTCGCCCTGTCCCTGCTCGGCTCCGTGCTGGTGTACTCGGCGACCCGCAACCGCACCGAGATCAACCAGGGCGACCAGTACTACTTCCTGGTCCGGCACCTGATGAACACCGGCATCGGGCTCGCCCTGATGATCGGCACCATCTGGGTCGGCCACCGCCAGCTCCGCAACGCCGTGCCGATCCTCTACGGCCTCTCCCTGCTGGGCATCCTCGCGGTGCTCACCCCGCTGGGCGCCACCATCAACGGCAGCCGCAACTGGATCGTCCTCGGCGGGGGCTTCTCGCTGCAGCCCGCCGAGTTCGTGAAGGTCACGATCATTCTGGGCATGGCGATGATACTGGCGGCGCGGGTCGACGCCGGTGACAAGAAGTACCCCGACCACCGCACCGTCCTGCAGTCCCTGGGCCTGGCCGGGGTCCCGATCCTGATCGTGCTGCTCATGCCCGACCTCGGCACGGTCCTGGTCATGGTGACCATCATCCTCGGCGTGCTGCTCGCCTCCGGCGCCTCCAACCGCTGGGTCTTCGGCCTGCTCGCCGCCGGCGTGATCGGCTGCGTCGCCATCTGGCAGCTGCACATCCTGGACGAGTACCAGATCGCCCGCTTCGCCGCCTTCGCCAACCCGAGCCTCGACCCGTCCGGCGTCGGCTACAACACCAACCAGGCCCGCATCGCGATCGGCTCCGGCGGCCTGACCGGCGCGGGCCTCTTCCACGGCTCGCAGACCACCGGCCAGTTCGTCCCCGAGCAGCAGACCGACTTCGTCTTCACGGTCGCGGGGGAGGAGCTGGGCTTCGTCGGCGCGGGCCTGATCATCGTGCTCCTCGGCGTCGTCCTGTGGCGCGCCTGCCGTATCGCCCGCGAGACGACCGAGCTGTACGGCACGATCGTCGCGGCGGGGATCGTGGCGTGGTTCGCGTTCCAGGCGTTCGAGAACATCGGCATGACCCTCGGCATCATGCCGGTCACCGGCCTTCCGCTGCCGTTCGTGTCGTACGGCGGCTCGTCGATGTTCGCGGTGTGGGTGGCGGTGGGGCTGCTGCAGTCGATCAGGGTGCAGCGGCCGATGTCGGCATAGCCGGAGCGGGCCGGGGAACCCGCCGGGGGTGAAGGCACCGGTCACGGCGTCTTCACCCCAGCCGCATTCTCCGTTTCCCTCCGATTCATCCACCTCGCCGTCTGCCCCCGCGGCGGCCGAACCACTACATTCAGCTCATGGCCGACACGAAGCGTGAAATCGAGCGCAAGTACGAGTCCGACGACAGTGGCCTGCCCGATCTGACCGGCGTCGCGGGCGTGGCGAGCGTCCTGGACAAGGGCACCACGGAACTCGACGCGACCTACCACGACACCTCGGACCTGCGGCTGGCCGCGGCCGGAATCACCCTGCGCCGCCGCAAGGGCGGCAGCGACGCCGGCTGGCACCTGAAACTGCCCGTCGCCCCCGGCGTCCGCGACGAGATCCACGCCCCGCTCGCCGACACCGTGCCCGACGAACTCGCCGCCCTCGCCCGCTCCCGGGTCCGTGAAGGACAGCTCGTCCCGGTGATCCGGCTGCGCACCACACGCGACGTGCGGAACCTCGTGGACGCCCGGGGCCGGCTGCTCGCCGAGGTCAGCGTGGACCGCGTTCGCGCCGAACGGCTCTTCGGCGGCGAGGGAACCGCCCAGTGGACCGAGATCGAGGTCGAACTGGCCGACGGCGGCGACCCGGCCTTCCTCGACAAGGTGGAGAAACGGTTGGGCAAGGCGGGCGTACGGCCTTCCGACTCCCCGTCGAAGCTGGCCCGCGCCCTCGCCGAGACCAAGGGCGGCAAGCCGCACCCCGCCCCGGCCCCCGGCAAGCCCGCCACCGCGGGAGACCACGTCCTCGCCTACGTCCGCGCCCAGCGGGACGCCATCGTCGCCCTCGACCCGGCCGTCCGCCTGGACACCGAGGAGGGCGTGCACGACATGCGGGTGGCCACCCGCCGTCTGCGCAGCACGTTCCGCTCCTTCGGCAAGGTGCTCGACCGGAAGATCACCGACCCGGTCGCCGCCGAACTGAAATGGCTGGCCGGCGAACTGGGCCTCGGCCGCGACCTGGAGGTCCTCGCCGAACGCCTCACCGGCTCCCTCGCCGACGTTCCCCCCGCCCTGGTCTCCGGCCCCGTGCACGACCGGCTCCAGGCCTGGGCCGACGCCGGTGAGCGCGGCTCCCGGCACCGGCTGCTCGGCGTCCTGAACTCGCGGCGCTACCTCGACCTCCTCGACACCCTGGACGCCCTGATCGCCGACCCGCCCCTGCTCAAGGCGGCCGCCAAGAACCCCGAGAAGGTGCTCACCAAAGCCGTACGCAAGGACTTCGGCAAGGTCACCGACCTGATCGAGGCGGCCATGGCCGAGCCCCCCGGCCACGACCGCGACCTCGGCCTGCACGAGACCCGCAAGAAGGCCAAGCGCACCCGCTACGCGGCCGAGGCGGCCCGCCCCGCCCTCGGCAAGCCGGCCAAGACCATGACCAAATTCATGAAGTCCCTCCAGAGCATGCTCGGCGACCACCAGGACAGCGTGATGGCCCGCGAGACCCTGCGTGAGCTGTCCGCGGTGGCACACGCGGCGGGGGAGAGCGCGTTCACGTACGGGCTGCTGTACGGCCGTGAGGAGCGGCGGGCGGCGGCGGTCGAGGCCGAGACACCGCACGCCTGGAAGAGCATCACGGCGAAGGCGCCGGTGTGATCCGGGCGTACGGGGGAGGCCGCCGACCGGGTTAGGCTTGATGGTCACCCTCCCCCAGCCACCGGCCGGGGGTTGCCCCCAGCCACCTCACAAAGGTCCGCGAGATGCCTGCCGAAGCCGCCTCCCAGGTCGCTGAGTCTGTGTTCCCGCAGCTCGAAGCTCTGCTCCCGCACGTGCAGAAGCCGATCCAGTACGTCGGCGGAGAGCTCAACTCCACGGTCAAGCCGTGGGAGGCCTGCGACGTCCGCTGGGCGCTCATGTACCCGGACGCCTACGAGGTCGGCCTGCCCAACCAGGGCGTCATGATCCTCTACGAGGTGCTCAACGAGCAGGAGGGCGTCCTCGCCGAGCGCACGTACAGCGTGTGGCCCGACCTGGAGGCGCTGATGCGCGAGCACCGCGTCCCCCAGTTCACCGTGGACAGCCACCGCCCCGTGCGGGCGTTCGACGTGTTCGGGCTGTCCTTCTCCACGGAGCTGGGCTACACGAACATGCTCACGGCCCTGGACCTGGCCGGCATCCCCCTCCAGTCGCGCGAGCGCTCGATCGACGACCCCATCGTGCTGGCCGGCGGCCACGCCGCCTTCAACCCGGAACCGATCGCGGACTTCATCGACGCGGCGATCATCGGCGACGGCGAGCAGGCCGTCCTCGACATGACGAAGATCATCCGCGAGTGGAAGGCGGAGGGCCGCCCCGGCGGCCGCGAGGAGGTCCTCCTCCGCCTCGCGAAGACCGGCTCCGTCTACATCCCGGCGTTCTACGACGTCGAGTACCTCCCCGACGGCCGCATCGCCCGCGTGGTCCCCAACAGGTCGGGCGTCCCGTGGCGCGTCTCCAAGCACACCGTCATGGACCTGGACGAGTGGCCGTACCCCAAGCAGCCCCTCGTCCCGCTCGCCGAGACCGTCCACGAGCGCATGTCCGTCGAGATCTTCCGCGGCTGCACGCGCGGCTGCCGCTTCTGCCAGGCCGGCATGATCACCCGCCCGGTGCGCGAACGCTCGATCACGGGCATCGGCGAGATGGTCGACAAGGGCCTGAAGGCCACCGGCTTCGAGGAGGTCGGCCTGCTCTCCCTGTCCTCCGCTGACCACTCGGAGATCGGCGACATCGCCAAGGGCCTCGCCGACCGCTACGAAGAGGACAAGATCGGCCTCTCCCTCCCCTCCACCCGCGTCGACGCCTTCAACATCGACCTCGCGAACGAACTGACCCGCAACGGCCGCCGCTCCGGCCTGACCTTCGCCCCCGAAGGCGGCTCGGAACGCATCCGCAAGGTCATCAACAAGATGGTCTCGGAGGACGACCTCATCCGCACCGTCTCCACGGCCTACGGCAACGGCTGGCGCCAGGTGAAGCTGTACTTCATGTGCGGCCTGCCCACCGAGACCGACGACGACGTCCTCCAGATCGCCGACATGGCGACGAAGGTCATCGCCAAGGGCCGCGAGGTCTCCCGCTCCAACGACATCCGCTGCACGGTCTCGATCGGAGGCTTCGTCCCCAAGCCCCACACCCCCTTCCAGTGGGCCCCGCAGCTCTCCGCCGAGGAGACGGACGCCCGCCTGGAGAAGCTGAGGGACAAGATCCGCGGCGACAAGAAGTACGGCCGCTCGATCGGCTTCCGCTACCACGACGGCAAGCCCGGCATCGTCGAGGGCCTCCTCTCCCGCGGCGACCGCCGCATCGGCGCCGTCATCCGCGCCGTCTACGAGGACGGCGGCCGCTTCGACGGCTGGCGCGAGCACTTCTCCTACGACCGCTGGATGGCCTGCGCCGACAAGGCCCTCGCCCCCTTCGGCGTGGACGTCGACTGGTACACCACCCGCGAGCGCACCTACGAGGAGGTCCTTCCCTGGGACCACCTCGACTCGGGCCTGGACAAGGACTGGCTCTGGGAGGACTGGCAGGACGCCCTCGACGAGACAGAGGTCGAGGACTGCCGCTGGACCCCCTGCTTCGACTGCGGGGTGTGCCCGCAGATGGATACGGCTATTCAAATCGGGCCGACCGGTAAGAAGCTGCTGCCTCTTACGGTCAAGAAGGACGCTGCGACCAGCGGACACGGGCACTGAGGTGAGTGAGGCACCGCGGCGGATCGCTGAGGCTGTGGCGGAGGCCGCAGAGGAGGAGGTGGCCGCAGTGCTGGGCACTCTCGGAGGGCTGCCGGGGCGGCAGAGCCAGGTGGCGGATGGGCCCAGAACGCCGCTGCCGCCGCCTGGGGGCTCGCCGGGGATCCTCTCCGAGGTGGAGTGGGTCTGATCCCGTCGGCTGCCCGAGAACCGCTCTGTGAACTTCTGAGCCCCCTCCTTGATCGAGGAGGGGGCTCGGTCGTGTCTGGATCAGCCCTGGCAGCCGCAGCCGGATGCTGTCCTGGCCGCGCCGGCACCGCTCGGCCGGGTTCCTGGCCATGCCGCAGGCGGCAAAGGCATCCGCGGGAACGCGCCCCTCGGCGGTTCGAAGCCGCTGATCTGATCGAGGCCGGGGCCGACCCCGTACCCGCCGGCGATGTCACCCGAATGGCGCACCATGGCGCGCCACCCACATGGGTGAAGGTCAAGCTGACCAATGCCCCAATTGAGGCAATCCGTGAAAGGGGAACCACATGCGCATTCGACGAATCCTCGCCGCCGTCATCGCCACGGCAGCCCTCGCCGGACTCGGCCTCACAGGCGCAGCCTCCGCCACCGCCGCCAGCCTCACCCCGGGTGAGTGCGAGCAGGGCGGCGATCATCTCGGCTGCCGGCTGCCGGCTGCCGGCTGCCGGCTCGAGGCTCGCGGCTCGTCATGATGAGCGGTGGGACGGGCTGGCGCTCGCCTTCGAGGGTGCGCTCGCCCGTGACGAGCGCCTGTTCCAAGTCGCCCTCCCGCGGGCCCCGCCGGGAGATCGCCACGGCGTCGGACCGCGTGCGGGCGGAGGCAGACGCGCCGGTCGTGATCACCTGCGACGAGCCGCCGCTCATGGATCGTTCAGAGCACGAGACAGGTGAGTGGCGAGTGCGTGGAGGATGCCCCGGCGTACTCGCAGCAGGGCCGCGTGCAGCTATTTCCATGCCGTGCGAACCGGTGCTCGGACAATCGCGTCGGACCCGTCAGTGGCCAAGTAGACCCACCAAGGGCCAGATTCCTTCTCGTCAACCTTCCCGATGATCCATCCAGCGTGGTGTCCTTCCTTGTCCTTGCATTCCCAGGGAGTGGCCTGTCCGCCTATGGGTGTATTGGCGCCTCCTCGGAACGTGCATCGAAGAAACTTCCACGGGTCGCTTGGATCCTGTACTTCAAGACCCCAGGGGTCGACCGCCGAGGGCATGTGGCCGTAGCTTGGATCTGACGACAAACGAACCAGAATGATCTTCCTGCTCCACGGGTCTTCAATGCAGCCGACGATATTCCTCGCGGGCCGTACCTCCCAGCACGGATCGTAGAGGTAGTTGCCGCTGCTTTCGTCAATGCACCGGTAGGCCCCCGGGTCCTCGCTCACGATGCTGGATTCCCAGCATTTTCCGTGCGTCCTTGTGCGGGGGTCTTCCGTGAATCCAGCCGCGGGGTGACCTTCCTCGTCGAAGAGTCTGACGTATCGCACGTCGGTCCTCGTGACGCGTGGCGCCTCGGAGGGTGAGAAAAGGGATCCGACTTTACTCGCTATAGCCGTGGAGAATCCCGTGGCAAACACGGTGACCACTGTGACCAGAGCAGTCGAAGTTATGCTTGTCCATAAAAGCCGTCGTCGAACCTGGCGGGGCTGCTGGTGCTGATGTACCCGAACAGGACTTTGGTTCCGGGGGCGTCGTCGTTGACCCGACGGGTTGTTCATATTTCCAGCATGTACCCGTTTATCCGTCGATGGACAGTGGGTTGACTTCAACAGGTCTGCAACAGTGCGTTCAATAATGTCCCCGGGCCCGTCCGACGTCTTCACCGGGGTTCGGCGCGGGCTGGGTGGGCGGCACCGGTTCAGGAGGCCTCGGGGTGATCGTCTGTTCGGTCCAGATGGTTTTGCCGTCGGTCGAGTAGCGGGCTCCCCATGCCTCGGCCAGTTGGGCGACGATGAACAGGCCCCGGCCGCCCTCGTCGGTGGCGCGGGCGTGCCGTAGCCGCGGTGCGGTGGTGGCGCAGTCCGTGACCTCGCAGGTCAGCGAGTGGTCGAGGATGAGGCGCAACTCCAGTGGGGGGCTGCCGTAGCGGAGGGCGTTGGTGACGAGTTCGCTGACGATGAGTTCGGCGTTGAACGCGGGTTCGTCGGCCACCTTCCAGGCGGCGAGCTGACCGCTGACGCATCTGCGGGCCGTGGCGGCGGCGGTCGGTTCGTGGTCCAGGTGCCAGCCGGCGACGCGGTCCGCGGGGAAGGGGCGGGTGCGGGCCAGCAGCAGCACGGGTACGGAGCCCTCCACGTCGGTGCCGGCCGCCAGGCTGTACTGGATGTCGTCGCACAGGTTCTGCAGCGGGCGGTCCGCGTAGTCCGGGGCCGTGCGCAGCGCGCTCCCGGCGCCGGACAGGAGCGTGCCCAGGCCGGGCGTGCCGGGGAAGGCGATCACACTGCCGTGCGGGAGCTGGACGCGGGCGGCGGCGAACGGCGACTTGTCGGTGCTGCCCAGCCAGGGGCCGCTCGGCTCGGGGCAGGTGATCGTGCGGTCCGGACGGACGACGACCGGTGCCGGATGTCCGGCCGTCGCCACGGTGCACGTCAGCGAGATCGGGTCGTACACGGCGTACAGGCAACTGGCCGTCCCCGGCCCGCGACGGCACGGGTCGACCGGCGACAGCGATGCCCGCTCGGCCGCGAGGAACATCGCGGTGTCATTGAGACGGGCCAGGAGATCCTCCGGGTCCAGGTCCATGGCCGCCAGGGAACGGACGACGGTCCGCAACTGCCCCATCGCCGCCATCGCGCGGATGCCGCGGCCGGACACCGCCCCCGCGACCAGCGCGGTCCGGGCGCCCGACAGCGCGATGGTGTCGTACCAGGCCCCGCTGTCTCCTCGGTGGGCGATGCCCGCGGCCTCCAGCCCGGTGTGCGAGGAGGGGTGCAGCGGGAGCATCCGCTGCAGGACCGTCGCGGCCACCGTGTGGGCTCTCGTGTAGCGGCGGGCGTTGTCGACGCACAGGGCGGTGTGGCGGGCCACGTCCCGGCCGAGGGCGACATCGGCGTCGTCGTACCGGTCGGGCGTCCCGCTGCGATACAGGCTCACCAGCCCGAGCACGCCGCCGCGCAGGGCCAGCGGGACGGCGAGCAGGGCATGGGCGCCCGACTCGCGGATGGCCCGGGCGCGGGCCGGGTCGGCCGCCAGCCACGGCAGGCCGGGGCGGAGGGTGACAGCTCGGGGCAGGAGGTCGGCCAGGGCCTGGCTGAAGGGGGTCGGGGAGGGCAGGCTCCGTATGTCTCCCACCGGGTGGGCCTCGGGCGGATGCGCGCCGGCCACACTGCGGAAGGCCGCCCGCCGCAGGGCCACACCGGGCGGCAGCGGCGAGGCCGGCGGGGCGTCGCCCCGGATGACGGAGTCCACCACCTCCACGACCGCGACGTCGGCGAAGGCCGGCACGAGCACCTCGGTCAGCTCCTGGCAGGTCACCACCACGTCCAGGGTGCTGCCCACCCGCTCCCGCACCGTGTCCAGGATGCCCAGGCGCCTGCGGGCCCGCTCCCGGTCGGTGACGTCCACGGCGGTGAGGGCCACCCCGACCACCGCGCCGCGCGGGTCGTTCAGGCGGAACGCCGAGATCTCGTACTGGCGTTCCTGGCCCTGGTGGGCGGGAGGCCGCGCCCGCAGCACCCGGCCGCGCACCGGCACACCGGTGTCCAGCACGTCGCGTACCAGGGCCTCGGCCACTTCCTCCTCGACCACGTGGTGCGATGCGGGGAAACGGCGTCCGACGACCTCGTCGGCGGGTGTGCCGTGCATGGCGGGCGTGGCGGTGTTGACCCGCAGCACCCGAAGGTCGCCGTCCAGGACGGTCAGGCCGACCGGGGACTGGGTGAACAGGGCGTCCAGTATGACGCCGTCGGCATCTCGCGTGCCGCTGCCCGCGTCGCTGCCCGCGCCGGGGCCGGCGACAGGGTCCGCCATGTCAGTCACCTCCAGCGCCGCCCGGCGACGGCCCGCCCCGAGCCGCTTCCGGGCGTACCTCCTCACGGTCCTCCCCGCCGGTCCTCCCCGCGTTCCTCCTCACGCTTCTCCGCGCCTTCCTCCGTACCTTCCCCCTTACGGTCTACCCCGACATTTCCGGCGTGGCGACCGGATCCCTTCCGGTATCGGGTGTGCCCTGGCAGCCCGGGCGGGCCCGGATGCCGTTGGGCCGGGCGGGTGACAGACTGAGGTTTCGGAGACGGGTGGCCGCGGCGGCGAGTTCGGCCCGCTCGCCTGGCCGGTCGTGGGCTACCACCCCTCGTCCGCGACGCCATCGGCTCCTTCGGACGGGAGGAGAAGACAGCGACGTTCGACCTCGACGCTCCCCTGTACGCCCATGCCGTGCTCACCGCCGGCGAGTTCGTCGGCCGCCGAGTTCATCGGCCGCGGGGTCGGCGGGGCCGGCGGGGGCTCCCGGTGACGGCCGGCCGGGCCCACGAGGTGGGCGGTGCCGGCGGACGTGGAGGCGGTCATGCCTGCTGAGCTGAGCGGAGCGCACGGCGAACTGGCCGGACAGACGGTCGTCGTGGTGGGCGGCAGCGCCGGCATCGGCCTGGAGACGGCGCGGCAGGTGCGGGCCGCCGGCGGTGACGTGGTGCTCGTGGCGCGGAACGCCGAGCGTCTGCGGCGGGCCGCGGACGAGCTGCGCCCGCTGGGCACGGCCGTGCTCGACGCCCAGGACACCGCGCACCTGGAGCGCTTCCTCGGGGAGCTGCCCGGGCGGGTCGACCACGTGCTGGTGACGGCGGGCAGCCCGTCGTACACCCCGCTCAGCGAACTCGATCCGACCGACGCCGCCCGGGACTTCGGCGGGCGTGTCGCGATGGTGCTGGCGGTGGCACGGGCCGGCCGGGAGAAGGTCAGGGCCGGGGGAACGCTGTTGTTCATCGGTGGGACGGGCGGCCGGCGGCCCGCGCCCGGGATGGCCGTGGCGGGCGCGGTCACCGCGGCGCTGCCGGCGCTCACCGCCAACCTGGCACTGGAGGTCGCCCCGGTCCGGGTCAACCTCATCGCGGCCGGGTTCGTGGACACGCCGCTGTCCGCCACCCTCCTCGGCGACCAACTGGAGGCGAGGCGCGAGGAGTTGCGCAAGACGCTGCCGATCGGCCGGGTGGTCGGTCCGGCGGACGTCGCCGCACTCGCCCTGCACATCATGGTCAACGGCGCCCTCACCGGCGCCACTTACGACATCGACGGCGGCCAGCAGCTGCTCGCACACTGACCGCGGCCCGTAGTCCTCTTTTTCCACGAGACGGGAGGCGCAAGCCATGGACATGAAACTGGAGGTCGTCGTGGTGCCGGTCGCCGACGTCGACCGGGCCAAGGACTTCTACACCACGCTGGGCTGGCGGCTCGACGCGGACATCGCCGGCGACGGGGACTTCCGGGTGGTGCAGGTGACCCCGCCCGGCTCCCCGGCCTCGGTCATCTTCGGCTCGTCGGTCACCGGCCAGGCTCCCGGCTCGGCCCAGGGCCTGCACCTGATCGTCGACGACATCAAGACCGCCCACGACGAACTGGCCCAGCACGGCGCCGACCCCAGCGACGTGTTCCACGACGCGGGCGGAATCTTCCACCACGCCGGTTCCGACGCCCGGGTGGCCGGGCCCGACGGCAGTTACGGCTCCTTCCTGTCGTTCAGCGACCCGGACGGCAACGGCTGGCTCCTCCAGGAGGTCACCACCCGGCTCCCGGGACGGCTCGACCCCGCGGTCACCACGTTCTCCTCGGCCGACGACCTGGCGGCCGCCCTGCGCCGGGCCGCGGCGGCGCACGGTGAACACGAGGCACGCATCGGCGCCGAGGACCCGGACTGGCCGAGCTGGTACGCGCGGTACCTGGTGAGCGAGCAGGCCGGGACCGAACCGCCCACGTGACCAGGCGCGAGGCATGCGCTCCGACCTGCTGTGACGTACCCCACGGACTCTTGTCGTCACCCGGTCGCCGTACCTAAATTCGGATATATGTCCGAGAAAGATGCCTCCCGTCCCACCGAGCCGGTCGAGTTCTCCGTCGACCTCACGGGTCACGAGCTGACCCGCCGCGCGCACGTCATGGCGGCGCTCGGCGACGACTGGGACCCCGTCGAGATGGTGCGGGGCGAGGAAGAGGCGTACGACATGCTGTACTCCGGCCTCGATCCGGAACAGCAGCGGCTGTACGACACCCTCGTCGCCGCCGGTGTCCTTCCGCTGCGCGGGGACGGTGGAACCACCCGCGAGGGATGAGGACGTCCCGGCCGGCGGGAGGGTGGACGGGCCGGAAGGGCGGAAGGGCGGGCGGGCCAGGGCTGACGGCAGAGCCGGCCGCGTCGCGCGGTTCATCGAGCCCCTGCCCGTCGAGCCCGGCAGCACGGTGCGGCACGACTGAACTGGGCCTGGCCCAGCTCGGCTGGACGCTGCTCCCGGCGCTCGCGCTGCCGGCACTGTGGGAGCTCGGCACGTTCCTCGCCCGTTGGAACGGCAGGCCCGCGCCGCGGACATGACGTGCCGTCGACCGCAAGCGACGTCCGAGCGCCGCGGACGAAACCGTGACACCACCGCCATGGAAGCCGCACCGGACCGGCCGCACAATCAGGAGAACCGAACACCGGCGGACAGCGGGGGAGCTGGCGGGCATGGAACTGGAACTGGGGTACGACCTGCTCGGCGGCCGGCTGCGCAGCATCGGGGAGGTCGAGATCGGCTACGGCCGGTGGGGCGGCCGGCCCCGCGCGCTCGGGCCGTATCCGCTGGAGTACGACATGCTCGGCAGCCGGCTGCGCCGGATCGGCGACGTCGAGATCGGCTACGGCCGCCTGGGCAGCGTTCCCCGAACGTTCGGGACCTGGGACGTCGACTGCTCCGCCTGGTCCGGGATCCCGCGGCGCATCGGGCCGTACCCGATCGACCACCCCAGGCTCAGCGGCCGGGTGCGGGGGATCGGCCCGCTCTCCGTCGAGTACGACCTGCTGGGCGGCCGGCCCCGCCGCGTCATCCTGCCCGCCGGGCTGTCCGCCCTCCCCGACGACCTGCTGCGCGTCCTCTTCCTGGTCCTGCACCTGCAGACCGAGCGCAACCGGAGGAACTCGTCCTCGGCCGCGTAGGCGCACAGCCGCCGAGCCGCCGAGCCGCCGAGCCGCCGAACCGACAAGCCGCCGTGCCGCACAGTCGCCCCGCCACACAGGCGAAGGCCCGCCGGACGGTTCCGGCGGGCCTTCGGGGTGACTGCGGGTCAGACGGCGGCCGCGTACTTCGGGTTGACGCCGTACTGGTTCTCCTCCGGCTTGCCGTCGGAGGCCAGCCAGACGAGCACGAAGATCCAGCCGACCAGCGGGATGATGCCGACCAGGATCGCCCAGCCGGAACGGCCGGTGTCGTGCAGCCGGCGGACCGCGACACCGAGGCTCGGCAGCAGGACCGCGAGGTCGTAGATCGCGGCGAGGGCGGAGAAGTGAATGGCCGCGCCGACGGCGATGAGCACAATCGCGATGATCGTGTTGATCAGCGTGAACATCCAGTATTCCTGCCGACGCGCGCGTCCGCTGAACACCACGTACTTCTTCAGTACATCCAGGTACCAGTTCATTACTCGTCCCCCCGGGGATCAAGGCTTGATTGGTTCCCCAGCAAATCAAGCCGACGTGGCCGGTTCCATTCAGATTGGCGTGTGCGGGTCAACCGTTATCGTCTCGCCGCCGTACGGTGATCAAGGGGGTCGACAGCAATGCGCACGGTACGCGATAACGTCATTCCGGCCATGGACATGGAGAAACAGCAGACGCAGCACCCCGAGGGGTGCCTGGTCGTCGCGATCCGGATCCCCGTGCGGATCCTCGCGTTCCTGGTGGTGCTGCCGGTACGCCTGCTCTGGGACGCCCTCGCCGCCGTCGCACGGTTCCTGTGGCAGTACGTCCTCGCCCCCGCCGGCCGCGCCCTCGCCCGCGCCGTCGGCCTGCTCCTGCGGGCCCTGCTCGTCGTTCCGCTGATCTGGCTGTACCGCCACCTGCTGACTCCGCTCGGCCACGGCCTTCTGTGGCTCCACGCGCGCGTGCTCACCCCCATCGGCCAGACGCTCGTACGGCTCCTCACACCCGTCGTGGCAACCCTCGTGAAAGCCGTCGCCTGGGCGGCCGGACAAGTCGCCCGGGCGGCCGGGAAAATCGCCGTAGGCCTGTACTGGACCGCGCGCGTGCTCCTCGTCCTGCCCGCCCTCTTCCTGTGGCGCCGGCTCCTCGCCCCGGTCGCCCGCGTCCTCGGTATCGTCCTGCGCGAGACCGGGGAGGCCCTCGGCCACGCCTGGCAGGCCGCCGGACATGTCGCACGTGCCGTCGGACGGGTTCTCGGGACCCTCTTCCGGTGGATCTTCATGGAGCCCGCGCGCTGGGCGTACCGACGTGTCCTCACTCCGGTCGGACACGTCGTGCGCGACCTCGTCCTGCGCCCCGCCGCCCAGGCCGCCCGCGCGATCGGCCGGGCCGCCCGTGTGATCGGGGAAGCCGTCCGCCAGGCCCGCGCCGACCTCCGCCGCGCCCTCTTCGGCGCTCCCGCCCGGCCGGCACCCGTGAACCGACGGGAACCTGTCGGCCGCGACACACGTACTCTTGACGGATAGAGCAGTACGCAGCCGTACGGCCGACACGCCACCACGGCTGTGCAGCAAGAGCAGCACGAGAATCACGAAAATCACGCGATTCACGAGAACCACGAAGGACTGACGACACTGGGCAAGCGACAGCCCGAAGGCCCGCCGCCGGCACCCGCGGTGCAGCGCATCCGACTGCGCTACACCAAGCGCGGCCGCCTCCGGTTCACCAGCCACCGTGACTTCCAGCGCGCCTTCGAGCGTGCGCTGCGCCGCGCCGAGGTACCGATGGCGTACTCGGCGGGGTTCACACCGCACCCGAAGGTGTCGTACGCCAATGCCGCACCCACCGGCACGGGCAGCGAGGCGGAGTATCTGGAGATCGCGCTCACCGCACCCCGCGACCCGGAGCGGCTGCGCGCCCTCCTCGACGAGTCCATGCCCGCCGGGCTCGACATCGTCGACGCGGTCGAGGCACACACGTCCGGACTGGCCGACCGGCTCACCGCCTCCGTGTGGGAGCTGCGGCTGACCGGCCAGGACCCCGCGGAGGCCGAGAAGGCCGTCGCGGCGTTCAACGCCACCGAGTCCGTCGAGGTCCAGCGCACCACCAAGAACGGCGTCCGCACCTTCGACGCCCGCCCCGCCGTCGTACAACTTGAAACACAGAGTGAAACGGCTGATAGGCCGACCGACCAGCCCTGTGCGATACTGCGGCTGGTTGTTCGGCACGTGACGCCTGCCGTACGACCCGACGACGTCCTGTCCGGTCTCCGCGCCGTGGCCGACCTGGCGCCGCCGGTCCCCGCAGCGGTGACCAGGCTGGCGCAGGGGCTGCTCGATGAAGAGACCGGCACGGTGACCGACCCGCTCGCGCCCGACCGCGAGGCAGCCGAGGCCCTCTCGAAGGCCGAACCGACTGCCGCCGCGCCGGCGCCGGCGTAAGGAAGGTCCCGCGAAGGACGTACGTCGTAGCGCCGCCCTCGTACTCGGGAGCCACCTGGGTCGGGCAGCGCACCGACCAGAAGACTTTCGCCAGGCCGTCCGCGACAAGGCGTACGGAACCGGCGAGACCATGACACAGAGAGCTCCTGTGCGGCGCCCGCGCCCCACACGGCGGCACCGCGCACAGCGCGAGCCGCGGACGTCACCGGCGGTCGCTCGACAGATCGACGCCGGAACAGGCGCGGCGCCCGGGAGCCTGACGGGAGAAACGCCCGCATGCTCGAACCGACCGAGCCCACCGAGGGCTCCGAACAGACCACCCCCAGCGACACCCTGCCGCCGCGCAGGCGTCGCCGTGCCGCGTCCCGCCCCGCGGGACCGCCTGCCGGAACCGAGGCCGTGGCCGAGACCACCGCACCGGCCATAGCGGCCGCCGAGACACCTGAGACGGTCGAGACCGGCGAGGCTGCCGAGGAGGCCGCGCCCGCTCCGCGTACGCGTCGCCGTGCCGCCCGTCGGTCGTCCGCGCCCGCCGGTGTTCCGGCGCCCACCGCTGCCGAGGCCGCCACGACGGTGCCCGCCGCCGACGTCGCCGCGCCCGCCGGGACCACGGCCGAGGCCGACACCGCCGCCGAGAGCGGCGAGGAGGCCACCCCGCGCCGGACCCGCCGCCGCGCCTCCGCGCCCGCCGGGGCCCCGGCCGCCGTGGCCGAGACCGCACAGGACGAGACCCGGACGACCGCCGAGGCCACCGAAGCCCCTGTCGCCGCCGAGGTCTCCGAGACCCCTGAGACGGTCGAGACCGCCGAGGCTGCCGAGGAGGCCGCGCCCGCTCCGCGTACGCGTCGCCGTGCCACCCGCCGGGTGTCCGCGCCCGTCGGCGCCCCGGTCCCGGCGCCCGCCGAGACCCCCGAAGAGGTCACGCCCGCCGCGGCCGTGCAGACGCCCGAGACGGACGAGGCAGCCGAGGCTGTCGAGGAGGCCGCGCCCGCTCCGCGTACGCGTCGCCGTGCCACCCGCCGGGTGTCCGCGCCCGTCGGCGCGCCCGAGAACCCGGCCGCCGAGACGGTCGTGACCGAGGCCCCCGCTGCCGAGGAGCCGCAGGCCCAGGCCGCCGCCCAGACCCCGGCCGTCGAGACCGTCGAGGCTCCCGAGGCGCCGCGCCGTAGGCGCCGTGTCGTGCGGCAGGCCGCCACCGGGTTCTCCGAGCCCGCCGCGGCCGCCGCCGTCGAGGAGGAGGAGTCGCAGCGCCGGCCCGCCCGGCCCGCCGTCGCCGTCTTCCAGGCGCCCGTGTTCACGGAACCGAAGTTCCAGACACCGGAGCGCGCCGCCGCCGAAGCGGCCGCCGAGGCCGCGGGCGACGAGGAGCCCGAGGAGTTCGCGGCCGCCCCGGCTTCCCCCGCTGCCTCCGCTGCCACGGCGTTCGCCGCTGAGCCGGCCGAGCAGGCCGACGCCGGTTCGCGCCGCCGTCGCCGCCGCCGGGGCGCGGTGGAGGAGGCCCCGGTCGCCGAAGCCGCCGTCGAGGAGGAGGCCGAGGAGCCGGAGGAGTCCGTCGAGGACACCGCCGACGGCGACGACGAGACCGAGGAGTCCGGCTCCCGCCGACGCCGCCGTCGCGGTGGCCGTCGCCGCCGTCGCGGTGACGCCGCCGACGGCGACGCGGACGGCGAGACGGACGAGCTCGCCGCCGAGCAGGCCGAGCAGGACGCCGAGGACACCGCCGAGCAGGAGGAAGAGGACGACGAGGAGGCCCACGACGAGGCCGGCCTGTCCTCCTCCTCCAGCAGCCGCCGGCGCCGTCGGCGTCGCCGGCGCGCCGGAGACACCCCCGACACCGAGCCCGGCGAGGGCGACCCGGAGCGCACGGTCGTCAAGGTCCGCGAGCCCCGCGAGCCCCGCAAGCCCTCCGAGCCGTCCGACGAGGTGCAGTCCATCAAGGGCTCGACCCGTCTGGAGGCCAAGAAGCAGCGCCGCCGCGAAGGCCGCGAGCAGGGCCGCCGACGCGTCCCGATCATCACCGAGGCCGAGTTCCTCGCCCGGCGCGAGGCCGTCGAGCGCGTGATGGTCGTACGCCAGTACGGCGACCGCACCCAGATCGGCGTCCTGGAGGACGGCGTGCTCGTCGAGCACTACGTCAACAAGGAGCAGTCGACCTCGTACGTCGGCAACGTCTACCTGGGCAAGGTCCAGAACGTGCTGCCGTCGATGGAGGCCGCCTTCATCGACATCGGCAAGGGCCGAAACGCCGTCCTGTACGCCGGTGAGGTCAACTTCGAGGCGCTGGGCATGGCCAACGGCCCGCGGCGCATCGAGTCCGCCCTGAAGTCGGGCCAGTCCGTTCTCGTCCAGGTGACGAAGGACCCGATCGGCCACAAGGGCGCGCGCCTCACCAGCCAGGTCTCCCTCCCGGGCCGCTACCTCGTGTACGTCCCCGAGGGCTCGATGACCGGCATCAGCCGCAAGCTGCCCGACACCGAGCGCGCACGTCTGAAGACCATCCTCAAGAAGATCGTCCCCGAGGACGCGGGCGTCATCGTGCGCACCGCCGCCGAGGGCGCGAGCGAGGACGAACTGCGCCGCGACGTCGAACGGCTCCAGGCGCAGTGGGAGGACATCCAGAAGAAGTCGAAGAACGGCGGCAGCTCGAACGCGCCGTCACTGCTGTACGGCGAGCCGGACATGACCGTCCGGGTCGTCCGCGACATCTTCAACGAGGACTTCTCGAAGGTCATCGTCAGCGGTGACGAGGCCTGGGAGACCGTCCACGGATACGTCGCGCACGTTGCCCCCGACCTCGCCGGCCGGCTGTCGAAGTGGACCTCCGAGGTCGACGTCTTCGCCACCTACCGGATCGACGAGCAGCTCGCCAAGGCCCTGGACCGCAAGGTCTGGCTGCCCAGTGGCGGTTCGCTGGTCATCGACCGGACCGAGGCGATGGTCGTCATCGACGTCAACACCGGCAAGTTCACCGGCCAGGGCGGCAACCTCGAAGAGACCGTCACCAGGAACAACCTGGAGGCGGCCGAGGAGATCGTCCGCCAGCTGCGGCTGCGCGACCTCGGCGGCATCATCGTCATCGACTTCATCGACATGGTCCTGGAGTCCAACCGGGACCTGGTGCTGCGGCGCCTGCTCGAATGCCTCGGGCGGGACCGTACGAAGCACCAGGTGGCCGAGGTGACCTCGCTGGGGCTCGTCCAGATGACCCGCAAGCGCGTCGGGCAGGGCCTGCTGGAGTCCTTCTCCGAGACCTGCGTGCACTGCAACGGCCGTGGCGTCATCGTCCACATGGAGCAGCCCGGCTCCGGCGGCGGTGGCGGCGGCAAGCGCAAGAAGCGCGGGCGCGGCGGTGACGGACACGAGCACGACCACGACGTGCACGAGACGCACGAGGTCGTGTCCGACGGGGCCGTCGAGCACGCCGAGGCCGTCCAGGCGGTCGAGACGGCGGCGGAGATCGCGGCCGAGGCCGCCGAGCCCGTCGCGCTGCCCGCGCCCGACTTCGCGCCGGACGAGGAGCTGTACAGCAGCGTCGCAGAGGCGGAGGCCGCGGCCGGCCGCGGCCGTGGCCGCCGCCGGGCGAGCCGCCGGGCCTCGGCTCCGGCCGGCGCGCCCAAGGGCCGCACGGCACGCACCGGTACCGAGACCGCGGGGACGGCCGTCGGCGCTGCCGGGGCCGAGGCGCCGACCGCACAGGACGTACCGGCCGCCTTCGAGGCCGAGCGTCCGGTGCTGCCGGAGCCGGCCGCCGAGGCGCACGCCGAGCCGGTCGCCGCGGAGGACCCGGTGGTCGAGGCCGCCGCGGCTCCGGCCGCCGAGGAGACCGCGCCCAAGGGCCGCACGCGCCGGCGTGCCACCCGGAAGGTGTCGGCGCCCGCCGGTTCCCCGGCCGGGGCCGAGGCGGCCGTGGTGACGGTCGTCGCGGACAGCGCCCCGGCGGCGGACACGTCGGCTGAGACGCCGGCGGAGACGGCGCCGGAAGCGGTCGCGGAGTCCGAGGCGGCCGCGCCCGCCGAGAGCGCCGCTCCGGCCCGCCCGCGCCGCCGTGCGGTGCGCAAGGCCACCGCGCCGACCGCGTCCGAGGAGGCGGCCGTCGTGGTCGTGCCGTCGGCGGAGACGCCTGCGGCCGCCGAGGCTCCCGCCGAGGCCGCTGGGTCCGAGGCTGCCGAGGAGACCGTCGAGGAGGCCGCCCCGGCCAAGAAGACGGCCCGCAAGACGGCCGCCAAGAAGACCGCGGCGAAGAAGACGGCCGCCAAGAAGACCGCTGCCAAGAAGACGGCCGCGAAGAAGACGACGGCCAAGAAGGCGGCCAAGACCGCCAAGACGGCCGCCGCCAAGTCGACGGCGAAGAAGACCACCACGGTCGCCACCGCCTCAGACGAGGGCTGACACCAGGGCGAGGGGCCGGTCCACGTGACCGGCCCCGCGCTGTGCGGGCCCTGGTCCGAGTGACCGGCCCCACACCCCCGGGGCCCGGTTTGACCCCCTCGGCCACTGCCCCGTAACCTTGACCGTCGGCGTGTCCATGGATATGAGGACGCGCCACATCCCCGTAAACCTCTTCCTCCGGAGCACAGGGTGTTCCGGAGAGGCCGCCCGCGTTCGTCGGGCGGCTGGACTGCGGGGGTGCCGTTCCCGAGCGAGAGAGTGAGATCCGCGTGTACGCCATCGTGCGCAGCGGTGGTCGCCAGCACAAGGTTGCTGTCGGCGACATCGTTGAGGTTGACAAGATTTCCACCGCCAAGGTTGGCGACACGGTCGAGCTCTCGACCCTGCTCGTTGTCGACGGCGACGCTGTGACCAGCGACCCGTGGGTGCTGGCCGGCATCAAGGTCCAGGCCGAGGTCGTGGACCACCACAAGGGCGTCAAGATCGACATCCTTCGCTACAAGAACAAGACCGGCTACCGCCGTCGTCAGGGCCACCGCCAGCAGTACACGGCGATCAAGGTCACTGAGATCCCCGCGGCTGCGAAGTAAGGGACTGAGGAGAGATGGCACACAAGAAGGGCGCATCGTCCACCCGTAACGGTCGTGACTCCAACGCTCAGCGCCTCGGCGTGAAGCGCTTCGGTGGTCAGGTCGTGAACGCGGGCGAGATCCTGGTCCGCCAGCGTGGCACCCACTTCCACCCGGGTGCGGGCGTCGGCCGTGGCGGCGACGACACGCTGTTCGCGCTGCAGGCCGGTTCGGTGCAGTTCGGCACCCACCGTGGCCGCAAGGTCGTGAACATCGTTCCGGTCGCCTGAGTCTGCTGATCTGCTGATCCACTGACTCAACGGCTCAGACCGAACGTTTCGCGAGGCGGACCTCACTTCCCGATCGGGAAGGCGGGTCCGCCTTTCGCGTGTTGACATTGGTATTACCCCGTAAGTAACTGGAGGCACTGCACCATGACCACCTTCGTGGACCGCGTCGAGCTGCACATCGCCGCGGGTAACGGAGGCCACGGCTGCGCCTCCGTGCACCGGGAGAAGTTCAAGCCGCTCGGCGGCCCCGACGGCGGCAACGGCGGCCGGGGCGGCGACGTCATCCTGACCGTCGACCAGTCCGTGACGACTCTCCTCGACTACCACCACTCCCCGCACCGCAAGGCCACCAACGGCAAGCCCGGCGAGGGCGGCAACCGGGCCGGCAAGGACGGCCAGGACCTCGTCCTGCCGGTGCCCGACGGCACGGTGGTGCTGGACAAGGCCGGCAACGTCCTCGCCGACCTCGTCGGCCACGGCACCTCCTACGTCGCCGCCCAGGGCGGCCGCGGCGGCCTCGGCAACGCGGCTCTCGCCAGCGCCCGCCGCAAGGCCCCCGGCTTCGCGCTGCTCGGCGAACCCGGGGACCTCGGGGACATCGTCCTGGAGCTGAAGACCGTCGCCGACGTGGCCCTGGTCGGCTACCCGAGTGCCGGCAAGTCCTCGCTGATCTCGGTGCTGTCCGCGGCCAAGCCGAAGATCGCCGACTACCCGTTCACCACCCTGGTCCCCAACCTCGGCGTGGTGACGGCCGGTTCCACCGTCTACACCATCGCCGACGTGCCCGGGCTCATCCCGGGCGCCAGCCAGGGCCGGGGCCTCGGCCTGGAGTTCCTGCGCCACGTCGAGCGGTGCAGCGTCCTCGTGCACGTCCTGGACACCGCGACCCTGGAGTCCGAGCGCGACCCCGTCTCCGACCTCGACGTCATCGAGGAGGAGCTCAAGCAGTACGGCGGTCTCGGCGACCGGCCCCGGATCGTCGTCCTCAACAAGATCGACGTCCCTGACGGCAAGGACCTCGCCGAGATGGTCCGCCCCGACCTGGAGGCCCGCGGCTACCGCGTCTACGAGGTGTCCGCCGTCGCCCACCTGGGACTGCGCGAGCTGTCGTTCGCGCTCGGCGAGCTGGTCGGCCAGGCCCGCGCGGCCAGGCCCAAGGAGGAGGCGACCCGGATCGTCATCCGGCCCAAGGCCGTGGACGACGCCGGCTTCACCGTCACCCAGGAGGACGACGGCCTCTTCCGGGTGCGCGGCGAGAAGCCCGAACGCTGGGTCCGCCAGACCGACTTCAACAACGACGAGGCCGTCGGCTACCTCGCCGACCGCCTCAACCGCCTCGGCGTGGAAGAGCAGTTGATGAAGGCGGGCGCCCGGGCCGGCGACGGCGTCGCCATCGGCCCCGAGGACAACGCCGTCGTCTTCGACTGGGAACCGTCCATGATGTCCGGCGCCGAGATGCTCGGCCGCCGCGGCGAGGACCACCGCTTCGAGGAACAGCGGCCCGCCGTGCAGCGCCGCCGCGACCGGCAGGCGGAACGCGACGAGTCCCTGGGCGAGTACAGCGACTTCGACCCGTTCGAGTGAGGCCGGCGGCGTCCCCGGTTCCCGGGCATCGCTGACCTGCTGCCAGACCTCTCAGACCCGTTGCGGCCGGAACCCGTTTCCCGGCCGCAACGGGTTTTCTGTTGTCCACCTGGTTGTCATGCGCACGCACATCCGTGTTCGGCGGACGGGCCGGCAAGCCGTGGGAGCTTCCGAAGGCCAGACCCTCCAAGAGGCCACTGCCGCAAGGGAGTCCGCGCATGACCGGAGCACCATCGCCCGACCGACGCCGCTTTCTGACCACCGGTGCCGCCGTCCTCGGGGCCGCCGCATCCGCCCAGCTCTGGCTGCCCTCCGCCGCCCGGGCCGCCGAAACCCCGCTGCCCGACAACGTGTTCAGCCTCGGTGTCGCCTCCGGCGACCCGCTGTCCGACGGCATCGTGCTCTGGACCCGGCTCGCCCCCGCCCCCCTGAACGGCGGCGGCATGCCCGACGAGACCGTCCCCGTCGAATGGGAGATCGCCGAGGACGAGCGCCTCCACAGGGTCGTCCGCCGCGGCACCACCCACGCCCGCCCCGAGTACGGACACAGCGTCCACGTGGACGTACGAGGACTGCGCCCCGGCCGCGCCTACTGGTACCGCTTCCGCGCCGGCGGCCGGATCTCCCCGACCGGCCGCACCCGAACCGCCCCCCACCCGCACGCCAAGGGCGGCTCCCTGCGCATGGCCCTCGCCTCCTGCCAGAACTGGCAGCACGGCTACTTCACCCCGTACGCCGACATGCTCGCCCAGGACCCCGACGTCGTCCTCTTCGTCGGCGACTACATCTACGAGTCCACCCCGTCCTCCGCCGGACCCCGCCGCCACGAGGGGACCGGAGAGCCGTACACCCTGGCGCAGTACCGCAACCGCTACGCCCAGTACCGCAGCGACCCCGACCTCGCCGCCATGCACGCGAACGCGCCCTGGGTGGTCACCTTCGACGACCACGAGGTCGACAACGACTGGGCCGGCGAGGTCCCCCAGGACCCGGACAAACAGACCCACGACGCGTTCGTCGCCCGCCTGACCGCCGCCTTCCAGGCCTACTACGAGCACATGCCGGTCCGCGCCACCGCGATCCCCACGGGAGCGCACATCCAGATGTACCGCCGTCTGGAGTTCGGCCGCCTCGCCCGGCTCAACGTTCTCGACACCCGCCAGTTCCGCAGCGACCAGGTCACCAGCCAGGCCGCCGCCGAGGACCCCTCCCTCACCATGCTCGGCGCCGAGCAGAAACAGTGGCTCCTCGACGGACTGCACCACTCACCGGCCCGCTGGAACCTGATCGCCTCGCAGATCATGATGGCCGAGACCGACATCGCGCCCGGCGACGGCAAACTCTGGTACTACGACGCGTGGGACGGCTACCAGGTCGAGCGCAACGCGCTGCTGGAGGAGTTCGGCACCGTCCGCAACCCTGTCGTCCTCAGCGGCGACCGCCACCTCACCATGATCAGCGACCTGAAGAAGGACTTCGCGGACCCTTCCTCGAACGTCGTCGGCACCGAGTTCGTCGGCACCTCCATCTCCAGCAACGGCGACCAGGACCAGGCCGCCTTCCACGCCCAGTGGGACCCGCTGAAGGCCGACAACCCGCACTGGAAGGTCATCGACGCCCACCGCGGCTACCACCTCTTCGACATCCGCCGCGACGGCATCGACGCGCGCGTGCGTGTCGTCGACACCGTCGTCAGACCGCAGGCCACCGCGAGCACGCTCGCCACCCTGCGCGTCGAGACGGACGAACCAGGCGTACAGGTCGTCTGACGTACGAAGCGGGCCCTCCGAAAGTCAATTTTTTATAACGAGAGCCTGGGACTCATCTGTGTCCCAGGCTCCTCTCAGGTGAACCTAAGGTAAACGTCTTACCTTCCGTTAACCATGGAGACGGACTGTACGAGAGGCGAAGCCCCGGTGAACAACGCCCCCACAGGCTCCACGAGCCCCACCGGTTCCCTTGCCGCCCTGCCCGCCGGCACCCGGCTGCTGCACATCGGCCCGCACAAGACGGGTACCACGGCCATCCAGGGCGCCCTGTTCGCCGCGAAGGACAGACTCCCCGAACACGGTGTGGAGTTCCCGGCGACCACCCGGCACCCGATGGAGGCCGCCCTCGCCGCGTGTGCCCGGCCGGCGATGATGGGCGACACCGCGCCCACCGAGAAGCACTGGACGCGGCTGCTCAAGCAGGTCGAGGCCACCGGCCCGCGCACCTCGGTGATCAGTAGCGAGTTCTTCGCCGACGCCCCCGACGACGAGACCGTCGCCCGCATCGTCGAACAGCTCGGCGGCGAACGCGTCCACGTCCTCGTCACCCTCCGCCCGCTCGCCAGGATCATGCCCTCGCAGTGGCAGCAGTACGTGCAGAACGGACTGCGCATGGGCTACGAGGACTGGCTGGAGCACATGCTCCGCAAGGCCCCCTACGAGAAGCCCAACCCCAGCTTCTGGCACCGGCACCGGCACGACCGGCTCGTCGAACGCTGGGCCCGCGCGGCCGGTGCCGACCGGATCACCGTCGTCGTGGTCGACGACCGGGACCGCGAGGGCCTCATGCGTACTTTCGAAGCCCTCCTCGGACTCCCCGAAAATCTCCTCCAGCCCGTCCCGGACACGGCGAACCGCTCCCTCACTCTCGCCGAGACCGAAATGCTGCGAAAGCTCAACGTGGAATTCCGCGGCAATGGACTCCCCGACGAGCTGTATTCCAGGCTCGTCCGCAACGGCGCCGTCATGCATATGAAGAACTCGTGCAGCCCCACCGCCTCCGACGTGAAGATCTCCACCCCCGCCTGGGCCGTCGAGGCCGCCGGCCGCATCGGCGCCGAGATGGTGGAGCGCATCGCCACCATGGGCGTCCGCGTCATCGGCGACCCCGCCCTGCTCCACACCCTGCCCGCCATCCCCGCGCAGCCGGGACCGCCCGCCGCCGAGGCCCGCATCGCCCCGGAGGTCGCCGCTCAGGCCCTGTACGGCGCGCTGGCCGCGGCCGCCGCGGCACCGGTACGCCACACCGCGGAGGCGAAGGCCCGCACCGTGCACCAGACGTCGTCGAAGGAACTCGTACGGGTCCTGGGGCACCGATGTCTCAAGAAGCTGCGCCGACGGTGAGGTGCCGGCAGGGCGTGTCACAGGGGGTGGCTTAGCTCGGCCAAGCCGTCCCTCCAGCACGGCGTAGCGCTGCTGAGACGTGCCTCATGTCACGCACAGCAATCGAAATGTGCTGTGTAGTTACTCACAGCAAATTCGCGGAACTCTTCCCACGGTCCGCCGGGCGGCGCCCATCACCAGCGATGCAAGGTGAATGAAAGGTTGCGGGCACATATGCAGTGGACGGCGCTCACCTTGCACAGCGGTAACCGGAAGTGGGACCATTTCCTGGTTCCCTGATGCCCCAAGGTAGGTCACCTGTGTCCCAGCACATAGCCAAGCCCCGAACCACCGCAGTGATCCTGGCCGGTGGCACCGGCCAGCGGGTGGGTCTGTCGATCCCGAAGCAGCTGCTGAAGATCGCAGGCAAGGCCGTCATCGAGCACACCCTGGCCACCTTCGAGAAGGCCGACTCGATCGACGACATCATCGTGCTGATGGCACCGGGCTACGTCGCGGACGTCGAGAAGATCGTCGCCAAGGCCGGGCTCACCAAGGTCAAGAAGGTCATCGAGGGCGGCAACACGCGGAACGAGACCACCGAGCGCGCCATCGAGGCCCTCGGCGAGGGCCTGGCCGAGGGCGAGGACCTCAACGTCCTCTTCCACGACGCCGTACGCCCCCTGCTGTCGCGGCGCGTCATCGACGACTGCGTGACCGCACTGGAGCGCTACCAGGCCGTCGACGTCGCCATCCCCTCCGCCGACACCATCATCGTCACCCGCACCCACGGCGAGGACGGCGAGTTCATCACCGAGATCCCGGACCGCTCCCGGCTGCGCCGCGGCCAGACCCCGCAGGCGTTCAAGCTGTCCACGATCAAGCGGGCCTACGACGTCGCCGCAGGCGACCCCAACTTCCAGGCCACCGACGACTGCACCGTCGTCCTCAGGTACCTGCCGGACGTGCCGATCCACGTCGTCGCCGGCGACGAGTACAACATGAAGGTGACCCAGCCCGTCGACGTCTTCATCGCCGACAAGCTCTTCCAGCTCGCCTCCACCGCCGCCCCCGAGCAGAACGGCGAGGAGGCCTACCGCGAACTCCTCACCGGCAAGACCGCGGTGATCTTCGGCGGCTCGTACGGCATCGGCAAGGACATCGCCGAACTCGCCGAGTCCTACGGAGCGAACGTCTACGCCCTCGGCCGCTCCACCACCGGCACCCACGTGGAGAACCCGGAGGAGGTCGACGACGCGCTCTCCAAGGCGTACGCCGAGACCGGCCGCATCGACTACGTCGTCAACACCGCGGGCGTGCTGCGCATCGGCAAGCTCGCCGAGACCGACAACGCCACCATCGAGGAAGCGCTGAAGGTCAACTACCTGGCCCCGGTGCAGATCGCCCGTTCCAGCTACAAGTACCTCGCCGAGACCAAGGGCCAGCTGCTCCTCTACACCTCCAGCAGCTACACCCGCGGCCGCGCCGAGTACAGCCTCTACTCCTCCACCAAGGCCGCCATGGTGAACCTCACCCAGGCCCTGTCCGACGAGTGGGCCGGCGACGACGTCCGCGTCAACTGCATCAACCCCGAGCGCACCGCCACCCCGATGCGCACCAAGGCGTTCGGCCAGGAGCCGACGGGCTCCCTGCTCTCCTCCGAGGCCGTCGCCCGCACCTCCCTCGACGTGCTGCTCTCCGAACTCACCGGCCATGTCATCGACGTCCGCCAGCAGGACCCGATGGCGGCCGCCGGCCAGGCCTCCGGCTTCGAGCAGGCCCTGGCCAGTGTCCTGGACCGACAGGACGGCGTGGCATAATCAACAGACATTAGTCATCTGTAATTCAGGCCTCTGTGGGTTGCGCGTTCGCAAATCATTCACAGGGGCCTGAAGCCGTAAAAACCCAGATCGACCACCTGCCAGATCGTCCGCAAGGTCAGATTCCGGCCTTTTTGTCAGCAAAAGGTTCTCCGTGATATCCACCGCTATTCGCGTCGCCCGGGTGGGCAGCGCGGCCGAGCTGGCCGCGGCGGCACTCATGATGCTGGGCTTCCCGGCCCTCATGGTCGCCGCACTCGTCCCGAGCATGTACGCCTTCGCGGCCGCGGCCGCCGTCACATACCTCGCGGACCACTACCTGCACCGCAAGGGCAGCTACCTCGTCAACCGCCTGAGCAAGGTCCGGGCCGGGCTGTCGATCCGCTTCCTGATCCGGCAGCTGCTGCTGATCCTGCTGCTGGCCCGGATGGACCTCTCGAACGGCCTGATCTTCTACGGCGCGATCGCCTGCTTCATCGCCTTCTACGGCCTGCAGGCCCCGCACGGCGCACTGGTCACCCTGATCCGTAACCGCCGCCGGATGCCGGTCGCCACCCGCAACGTCGACCTGAAGTCCCGCATCCGCATCCCGGACGCCCCGGCGCGCGGCCTGCTCGACCGCTCCGCCGAGAAGATGCTCCACCTCGACCTCGCGGCCGTCGTCGGCCTGCTGGTCTCGGCGGTCACGGACAGCGCGGTCGCCGGTTTCATCGGCATCGGCACCACCCTGGCCCTGGGCTCCCTGTACGTCCTGGTGCTGACGCCGTACGTGCGCGGCCGCAAGACCCCGCCGGACGCCGACACCGTGCTGGCCGCCGTCGACGACTGGCTGGCCGAGTACCAGCCCGGGACCGTGCTCTACTTCTCCGGCTCCAAGGACTCCGCCTACCAGGTCAACATGTGGTTGGAGACCATGGAACAGCTGGAGTCCCGCCCGCTGATCCTGCTGCGCGAGCGGGTCATCCTGCAGAGCCTCGCCCCGACCGCCGTCCCCGTCATCTGCGTGCCCGGCGGCGTGCACCTGATGAACATGGACCTCTCCACGGTCCGCGTCGCCCTCTACGCGGCCAACGTCGGCAAGAACATCCACCTGCTGCGCGTCCCCACGATGAAGCACGTCTTCATCGGCCACGGCGACAGCGACAAGCTGGCCAGCGTCAACCCGTTCAGCAAGGTCTACGACGAGGTGTGGACCGCGGGCCGCGCCGGCCGCGACCGCTACGCCATCGCCGACGTGGGCGTCCGCGACGACGACATCGTCGAGGTCGGCCGCCCCCAGCTCGCCCCCATCCAGAGCTGGCAGGGCGTTCCCGACGGCCGTATCCCCACCGTGCTCTACGCGCCCACCTGGGAAGGCTGGGACGGCGATCCCGGGAACACCTCCCTCGTGCTCGCCGGCGAGAACATCGTGAAGAAGCTGGTCAAGGCGGACCCGCCGGTCCGCGTCCTGTACAAGCCGCACCCCTTCACCGGCACCGTCAGCGCCGAGGCCGGCGCCGCCCACCGGCGCGTCACCGCCCTCGTCCAGAAGGCCGCCACCGCCCGCGCCGCCGACGCCCGCTTCGCCGCCGATACGGCCGCCCAGGCGGCGGCGAAGGCCGAGCTGACCCGCATCGAGACCCGCCTGGCCGAGCTGGTCGGCACCGGCGACGACAAGCGGGACGAGGCCGAGGCCAGCCGGGACGACGTCGTCGACCTGAACAAGCACGAGGAGATCGCCCGGCTGCGCGCGGACTGGAACGACTTCTACTGGCAGGCCCTGCCGTCGTACCAGCACGCCGTCATCACCGGCGCCGAACCCCGGCTGTACGACTGCTTCAACGTCTCCGACGCGATGGTCTCCGACATCTCCAGCGTGGTCTCCGACTTCATCGCGAGTGGCAAGCCGTACGCCGTCACCGACTCCGCCGGCGTCGGCGTGGAGGAGTTCAAGCGGGCGAACACCGCTGTGCGCGCCGCCGTGATCCTCTCCAACAGCGCCAAGGAACTCGGCGGCCTCCTGGACGCCGTACGCGACCCGTCGGCCGATCCGCTGGCCGCGGACCGGGACGAGCTCAAGCACTACCTGCTCGGGCCGGACGAGCCGACCTCCATCGACCAGTTCAACGGCGCCGTGGCCGCGCTCGCCCGCAAGGCCGAGACCCGCAACCTGGGCCAGGAGGCCCGGATCGCGGCCGGTGACCCCGAGGCGGCCGAACTCGCCGAGGCGCTGCCCGGCGGAAAGCCGCGGCCGACCGCCGGCGAGGCGGAGGGCGCGGCCGCCGGCTGACACCCGCGCCGACGCTCGCCAAGACCGCGAACGGGCTCGCTCCAGGGGATCTCCCCGGGACCGAGCCCGTTCTGGCTTTCCCGGAGACGCGCCTTCTCTTACCTCTGCTTAGTAGTGAGCGGATTTCTTCTTACCCATGCTTCGCCGTTCGGCTTGAGCAGCTCTTACCGCACGTCCGTACTGTCCGGTGTAACCCGCTGTACACCACCCGGCTGTGCGTTCGTCATGTGAGCTGGGCCACTGAGTGCGTACTCCAAGGCAACCAGTCGCGTCGATCAGTCATCTAAGACGTTGCGATCGAGGTGACGCAGGGGGAACGCACCATTGACTAGGGGGAAACGTGACCGTCGTTGCGCAGCCTGATGTGACCGTGATCATCGGGGCGTACGAAGCGATGCCGTACCTGGTCGAGTGCCTGGCCTCCGTCGAGCGTCAGACCCTCGACCCGGCCCGCATGGAGGTCATCGCCGTCGATGACGGCTCCACCGACGGCACGGGGGAGTACCTGGAGGAGTTCGCGGCCCGCGCCGCCATGCCGGTGACCGTCATCCGTCAGGAGAACTCCGGCGGCCCCAGCGGCCCGCGCAACGTCGGCCTCGCCAAGGCGGCCGGCCGCTACGTGTTCTTCCTGGACGCCGACGACCGCCTCGGCGACGAGGCCCTGGAACGCATGGTCGCCATGGCCGACAGGAACAGCACCGACGTCGTCCTGGGCAAGGTCGAGGGGATCAACCGCAAACCCCCGCAGTCGATGTGGGGCAAGAGCCTCGGCCGGACCGACGTCTTCTCCTCCAACATCAAGTTCACGCTCAGCGCCCAGAAACTCTTCCGCCGTGCCCTGCTGGACCAGCACGGCATGCGATTCGACGAGTCCCTGTGGACCGGCGAGGACGCGCTGTTCACCATGGAGGCCTACCTGCGCGCCGACGGCGTCTCCGTGGTCGCCGACTACCCGTGCTACTACCTCGTCGGCCGCGAGGACGGCAAACACGTCACCAAGAGCGGCAGCTACACCCTCCGCTTCGACTCCGCGCGCGCCCTGATGAACCTGATCGCCGAGATGGTCCCGGCCGGGCCGCGGCGCGACAGCCTCATGGTCCGGCCGTTCAAGGTCACGCTGCTCCCGCAGTTCGGCCCCAAGTTCCTCAAGGACACCGACGAGGTACGGCAGCACAAACTGGAGCTCGCCAAGCCCCTCATGGACGCGCACTGGAACCCCGAGGTGGCCCGCCGTCTCAAGGTCCACGAGCGGCTCCAGCTGCACCTGGTCGCCGTCCGGCGCACCGAGCTCCTCCCGGACGTCGTCGAGTTCGTGCGGGCCAAGAAGCAGCCCGCCCCGGTCCTGGAGAAGCGCGGCACCTGCGTCTACCTCGGCTACCCGCACTTCCGTTCCAAGGCGGCCGGCGTCCCCGACTGGATCTATCTCGCCGAACCCCGCGAGGCCCGCGCCGTCCAGGGCTACCGTGAGGAGGCCGCCAACACCTTCCTGCGGCGCGCCATGCGCAAACTGCGGCGGTCGCTGCCGTCCCGGGACGTGAAGGCGGCGGCCGCCTGACCCGGCTGCGTGGCTATCCGCCGGAGCCCAGCGCCCGGCGGATCGGCCGGCCCACGGCCCGCCGGGCCCGCCGGTAGACCGAGGCCGGCGGCACGGTGGCCGCCTTCGCGGCACGGGCCCCGGCACGCGCCAGTTCCTTCTCCAACCGGGCGTTCTCCAGCGACAGTTCGTCGATACGGCTGTGCAGCCAGCCGAACCGCGAGGTGAGTGAGGCGACGTCCGCGTCGTTCCACGGGCGGATCCCCGCCGGGAACGCCAGCGTCCGCATCCGCTCCTCGAAGGCCGCCCCGCCGTCGCCGTGCGTGAAGGTGTTCTCCAGCCCGTTCCTGTCGAGGAACCCGGTGAACCGCTCGAAGCGCTCCCGGTGACCGCCGACCAGTCCGCCGAAGTCGGCCTCCGCGTACAGCTTCGCCGGGTCCGCCGACTCGGGGTCCTTGACCGCCTGGTCCAGCCGCCGGTGCGGGATCTCGAAGTAACGGCACAGTTCCAGCGTCCGCGAGTCACCGCACAGCACGGTGGCCGGCGTGCCGGCCAGCAGCGCCGCGATGTTGCCGTGGATGCGCGAACCGAAGGAGAAGTCGAAGGAGCGCAGATCGTCGATCCAGGTGACCGGGTCGACGTAGACCCGCACCTTGTCCTCCCGGAACATCGGATGGTCCGGGTGGGTCGGCATCCCGGTCACCGCGGCGTTCGGGTCCGACAGGTCCCGCCAGTGCAACTGCCGTGCGTCACTGAGGTTCTGGCCGACGAAACGCAGGTGCGGATAGCGCTCGTGGGTGCGCTTGATGATCCGGTCCAGGCCCTGCGCGCGTACGGCGCTGTGCGAGCCGTTGATCGCGATCCGTGACTCCGCCGTCAACTCCAGCGCCTTCTTGTGCACCGGGAGCCGCTCCCCGTACATGAACAGCGAAGGGCAGCCGATGACCTCGACGTCCTTGAATCCCATGCTCCGCAGGTACTGCTCGGTGAACTCGCCCCGCACGCCGATCGACGCACTGCGCTCCAGCACGGCCGCGCAGAACTCCCGCACGGTCGGCTCCATCCGCTTGAGCCGTTCCGGGTTGTAGCTCACCCCGGTCTGCGCGCCGACGCCGAGCACGACCACCGGGATGCTCAGCTTCGAGATCAGCCGGGTCATCCGCTTCAACGCGCTCTCGAAGGACGGCCGGAAGGCGTTGGCGAGCGGCACGACGAAGGCGTCGTACTCCTCGTTGATGCGGGCGGCGGCGGAGACGTCCGAGGGCATGCCGTTCGAGACGATCTCGGTGCCCGGCGTCTCAAGGATCTTGTGAGCGGCATCGCTGAAGATCAGATTGCCCGAGTTGGTGGCGATGACGTCCCGGTGCAGGGCCTCCTCGACGGTGACGACGTCGTAGGGACTCTTTCCCGACCTGAGGAGGATGCGCTTCATGCGGCGATCTTTAGATGACACAAACTTCAAATTAACTTTGAGTTCGTTTCGATTTCCATAGACAGTCAACACAACCTTTTTGCCATGTGCGGCACGTACGCATACCGTCACGCACTGTTCTGCCTGTCTTCGGTCGATCGCCTTTCCATCACCGTTCCGCGGCGTGTCCGGAGGCTGGACGGCGGGCCTGGCGCCGGTCCCCTTCGCGTAGATTGCTGCCACGCGCAAGGAAGTGGGGACAGGACGTGGCAAGGGCTAGGCAGGCCGTCGGCGAGGCCCGCAGGATCGTCGTCAAGGTGGGCTCCTCCTCGCTGACCACCGCCTCGGGCGGCCTGGACGCCGACCGGGTCGACGCGCTCGTCGACGTTCTGGCCAAGAGCCGCAGCGGAGGAGAGAGGGAGATCGTCCTTGTCTCCTCCGGTGCCATCGCCGCCGGACTCGCCCCGCTCGGCCTGCGCCGCCGCCCCCGGGACCTGGCCCGCCAGCAGGCCGCCGCCAGTGTCGGCCAGGGCCTGCTCGTCGCCCGCTACACCGCCTCCTTCGCCCGCTACGCCATCCGCGTCGGACAGGTCCTGCTCACTTCCGACGACATGAGCCGCCGCGCCCACCACCGCAACGCCTCCCGCACCCTCGACAAGCTGCTCGCGATGGGCGCGCTGCCGGTCGTCAACGAGAACGACACCGTCGCCACCGACGAGATCCGTTTCGGCGACAACGACCGCCTCGCCGCCCTCGTCGCCCACCTCGTCCACGCCGACCTGCTGGTCCTGCTCTCCGACGTCGACGGCGTCTACGACGGCGACCCCAGCAGGCCCGGCACCTCGCGGATAGCGGAGGTGAGGAGGCCCGAGGACCTCGCGGGCGTCGAGATCGGCAGCGCCGGGAAGGCGGGCGTCGGCACCGGCGGGATGGTCACCAAGGTGGAGGCCGCCCGGATCGCCGCAGCCGCGGGCATCCCGGTGGTCCTCACGAGCGCCGTGCACGCCGCCGACGCGCTCTCCGGCGCCGACACCGGCACCTGCTTCCACCCCACCGGCAAACGGTCCGCAGACCGCCTCCTGTGGCTTCAGCACGCCTCCACCCCGCAGGGCTCGCTCACCCTCGACGACGGCGCCGTCCGCGCGGTCGTCGAGGGCCGCAAGTCGCTGCTGCCGGCCGGGATCGCCGCCGTGGAGGGCGAGTTCGCGGCCGGCGACCCGGTCGAACTGCGCGACACCGACGGACACGCGGTGGCCCGTGGGCTCGTCAGCTTCGACGCCAAGGAGATCCCCCAGCTGATCGGGCGTTCGACCAGGGAGCTGGCGCGGGAACTGGGCCCCGCGTACGAACGCGAGGTCGTACACAGGGACGACCTGGTGATCCTGCACCCGTAAAACGGGGTGCAACGACGGACCCCGGTGGGGGACGTTCCGTAAAACCGCCACACGAACCCTTGCGGCCTGCTCAACTTTGTCTCAGGACCACGTTTCGCACGAGCACAGCTGAAGGAGGCCGTCGTGAGACGAGTGCGCCCTGGGGCTGCGGCCTCCCGCGGTGCTCTGACGAGCGTCTCGGCCGGGGACACCTACGAGGAGCCGCAGGACCTGCCGCGCCTGTGGCACGTCACCCTCAGCGTGCGAGGTGGGGAGGTCCCCCTGCCGGAACTGCGCCGCGGACTCGAACAACTGGCGCACGACCACCCGTTCCTGCTCACCAGCCGCTACGCCTGCGACCACGCCGAGATCCGCTACTGGGAGGAGGCCCGCGACCTCCACGACGCCGCCGCCGTCGCCCTGCGCCTGTGGGGCGAGCACCGCCAGACCGCCGGCCTGCCCGCCTGGGAGATCGTCGGCCTGGAGGTCATCGACCGCGCCACCTACCACCAGCGGATCGCCGAGGGCTACGGTCCGCCGCCCGCCACACCGGTCGGCATCCACCCTTTCTGACACCGCCCCCGGCACCGGTCGGTATTCACCCGTTTTGGGCCACGTCTCGCGGTGTGGGATGACGCGTGAACGGCCGGCCGGGGCGCACTACCCTTCCCTCATGACCACGCTCTCGCCGTACGACGCCATGTCCCCGGTCACCCAGGCCGCCTACCGCGCCAAGGCCGCCGCCGCCGACCTCGCGCCGCTGCCGCGGGCCGTGAAGGACGACGCGCTGCTCGCCGTCGCGGACGCCCTGGAGGTCCGTACGAGCGAGATCGTCGAGGCCAACGCCAAGGACATCGCCAAGGCACGCGAGAACGGCACCAGTGAGGCGATCATCGACCGCCTCACCCTCACCCCCGAGCGGGTCCGTGCCATCGCCTCCGACGTCCGTGACGTGGCGAAGCTGCCCGACCCGGTCGGCGAGGTCGTCCGCGGCTCCACCCTCCCCAACGGCATCGACCTGCGCCAGGTCCGCGTCCCGCTCGGCGTCGTCGGCATCATCTACGAGGCCCGCCCGAACGTCACCGTCGACGCCGCCGCCCTCTGCCTGAAGTCCGGCAACGCGGTCCTGCTGCGCGGCTCCGCCTCCGCCTTCGAGTCGAACACGGCGCTGGTGCGGGTCCTGCGCGACGCCGTCGGCGGCGCCGGGCTGCCCGCCGACGCGATCCAGCTGGTGCCCGGCGAGGGCCGCGAGTCCGTCCACGAGCTGATGCGCGCCCGCGGCCTCGTCGACGTCCTCATCCCGCGTGGCGGCGCCTCCCTGATCCAGACCGTCGTCATGGAGTCGAAGGTCCCGGTCATCGAGACCGGCACCGGCAACTGCCACGTCTACGTCGACGCGCACGCCGACATCGACATGGCCATCGACATCCTCATCAACTCCAAGGCGCAGCGGGTCAGCGTCTGCAACGCCGCCGAGACCCTCCTCGTCCACCAGGACATCGCCTCCGAGTTCCTGCCGCGTGCCCTGGACGCCCTCGCCGACGCCGGCGTCACCGTGCACGCCGACGAACGCGTCCTCGCCTACGCCAAGGACTCCAAGGCGACCGTCGTCGAGGCGATCCCGGAGGACTGGGAGACCGAGTACCTGTCGTACGACATCGCCGCCGCCGTCGTCGACTCCCTCGACCGGGCCGTCGAGCACATCCGGCTGTGGACCTCCGGGCACACCGAGGCCATCGTCACCACCTCGCAGCAGGCCGCCCGCCGCTTCACCCAGCTGGTCGACTCCACCACCGTCGCCGTGAACGCCTCCACCCGGTTCACCGACGGCGGCCAGTTCGGCTTCGGCGCCGAGATCGGCATCTCCACCCAGAAGCTGCACGCCCGCGGCCCCATGGGCCTGCCGGAGCTGACCAGCACCAAGTACATCGTCACCGGCGACGGCCACATCCGCCGCTGACACGCGTGCCTCGTGCGAGGGCGCCCCTGCCGCGGGGGGCGCCCGGAAGGCCGTACGCGCGCCGTAGGGCGCGCGGAGGGGCGTACGGGCCTTTGGACCGGCGTGAGAGGCGTCTCACCGGGCCTATGAATTTCCATACCGTCTGCCCAAATTGACCCCCCAGGTCTACTCTGGATCCGTGCCGGAGGACGTGGGGGGCACGCCGTTTTCCGACGGCTGGGACCCCGACGACGACCATGACCACGGAATGTCGGACGAAGAGTTCGACGCCGTGGTGTTCGACGAGGCCTTCGTGAAGGCGGCCGTGGTCCACGAGCCGACCGCCGTCGAACGCCTCCTTGCCGCCGCCCAGGCCAGAGCCGAGGCCTCCGAGGCCGAGGCCCGCCGCGCCCACGCCAGAGGCGAGCGCTACGACGACGGCTACGGCACCGACGGCCCCGAATTCGGCCACGCCGGCGAACTCGACGACCTGGACGACAGCGACGTACTCGAAGACGGGTACGGCGCCGCCGGGACGTACGGCAAACACGTCCGCTGGCACCGCCCCGTCGCCTGGATGCTCGCCCTCGTCATGGGTGTCGGCATGGTCGCGCTCGCCTTCGCCGCGGTCTACCGCGGAGCCTCGTCGGGCGGCAGCCGCGACCAGGTGCCCAGGCCCCCGTCCACCGGCCAGGAACAGGGCAGCGCGGCGGCACCCTCGGTGTCCGCCGACTACTCCCAGCCCGCCAAGCCGGCGGCCTCCGCGCTGCCGCGCACCCCCTGACCGGCCGCGGCCGCCCTGGTGGCAGTCCTGGTGAGAACCTGTCAGAAGTTGTCGTGTAGCAGGGCGTTTACCTGAGGCTCCCGAGACCTACTCTGAAAGTATGGGCGGGCCAGGAGACCCACCTGAGGGGACACCCGAGGGCGGCCCCGTGGGTGGTGAGGACGAGTACCGATCCGTCGTCTTCGACGAATCGTTCGTCCGCGCTGCCCGCCTCCAGGAGTCCTCCGCACGCGAACGCATGAGCGACCACGCGCCCGCCGTACGCCGCCGCCCGCCACTGCGCCGGGGCCTCACCCGGCAGGCCCTCATCCTCGTCGTGCTGATCCTGGTCGCCTTCGGGACCGCGATCTACATGGGCGTCCGCCACCCCTACGGCACCGACGACGCCCAGCAGCCCGTCGAACCCCTGCGCATGACCGTCATCCCGCTCTCCCCGCAGGGCGAGGTACCCGGCGCCGCCGACGCCGAGACCCTGTTCGCACACAGCCCGGCCGCGCAGTACGAGGTCGGCGCCGAGGGGATACCGCTGCCGGCCGCCCGGAGCACCGCCCACTTCTCCGACAGCCAGGTGGTCACCGCCCTGACCACGGCCAAGGACTACCTCGTCCGCTCCTCGCTCTACCCCGAGGTCCTCGACAGCAGCGAGGTGCGGCCCGCGCGGGCGCTGCTCGACCCCGGTCAGCTCGACCAGTTCGACCAGAGCGTCGACCACCCCACGGCGGACGGCCGGCACGCCCCCACCGGATGGCTGATCCGTTTCGACCCCACCCGCGCCGAGCTCGCCGACCCGAAGATCCGCGTCCAGGGCAACCTGACGGCCGCCGAGACCGACCCGGCCACCCTGGAGGTCACCGCCGACCACACCTTCGTCTACGCGCTGCGGCCCACCGGCGCCCCGGCCGGCGCGCAGGTCTCCCTGTTCACCGTCCGCCGCGAGCTGACCTTCCGCTTCGACCGCGACGACCTGCGCCTGCACCAGACCCAGCTGGTCGTCTCCTACGTCCAGGCGGGCCCGCTGTCCTGCGCGGAGGACGCCGCCGACCACCTGCACCCCCTGCTGGCCGGGCAGACGGCCAAGGCGGGCGGCCCGGCGGGCACGGACCCGTTCGCCACGGACAACGCCACCGCCCTGTGCGGGACGCTGGCCGCGGCGGCCGAACCGAAGGTCTGACAGCTACTCCTCGCCGCCCTGCGGGGGAGTGTCCTGCGGCGGCGCGTCCTTCGGGGACGCGTCGTTCGGGGACGCGTCGTTCGGCGGCGCGCTCGTGAACCCCTCGAAGCCGCGCCTGACCCGGCCGCCCAGACCGCCCGCCCCGCCCGCGATGTCCGTGACCAGCTTCATCAGCGGGTCCTTGGAGCTCTTCACATCGCCGGCGTAGCTCGCCGCGGACTCCTTGAACGAGTCGCTGACCGAGGTGCCCTTGTCCTCGGTGCGCCGCGGGTAGTGACCGTCCATGATCCGCTGGTGGTCGCGGGACTCGGCCCACTTCTTCAGCTCGGCCGCGCGGACCGTGGTGAAGGGGTGCGAGCGCGGCAGCACGTTCAGGATCTTCAGCACCGAGTCGCGCAGGTCACCGCCCGCCTCGTACTCCTCGGCCTGCTGCAGGAACGCGTCCACGTTCATCTCGTGCAGGTGGTTGCCGCCGGCTATCTTCATCAGCCCGCGCATGGAGGCCCGCACGTCCTGGCCCACCAGCAGACCCGCCCGGTCGGCGGACAGCTCCGACTTGCGGAACCACTCCCGCAGGGCCGTCACGATCGCCAGGATCGCCAGGTTCCCCAGCGGGATCCAGGCGACCTTGAGGGCGAGGCTGGTCAGGAACAGCAGGATCGTCCGGTACACCGAGTGACCGGACAGCGCGTGCCCCACCTCATGACCGACGACCGCCCGCATCTCCTCCTCGTCGAGGAGCTCCACCAGACCCGTGGTCACCACGATGATCGGCTCGTCCAGCCCGATGCACATCGCGTTCGGCTGCGGATCCTGCGTCACGTACATCGGCGGGACCTTCTCCAGGTCCAGGATGTAACAGGCGTCCCGCAGCATGTCGTTCAGGTGTGCGAACTGCTGGTCGGAGACCCGGACCGAGTCGGACAGGAACAGCAGCCTGAGGCTGCGTTCCGGAAGCAGCCCGCTGAGCGCCTTGAACACCGCGTCGAAGCCGCTCAGCTTCCGCAGCGCCACCAGCGCCGAACGGTCCGCCGGATGCTCGTACGCACGCGAGGAGATCCCCGGGAACCGCCTGCGCTGCCTGCTCGGCACGCGCTCGTGCCCGTTCTCCTCGTGGCCGTCGTCGGACATGTCATCCCCCAGGTGCGTGAGTGCCCACTGTGTGCCCCCGAAGCAGGGCCCAGCCTAGGCGGAGATACCGTGGACGGGCAGTACAGCCGAAGGAGTCCTCATGGAGCACCACCCCCGGGCCGCCTGGCTCGCCCAGGCCGCGAGCGCCGCCCAGCAACAGGGCTCGGGCGATCTGCTCCGGGTCGTCCTCGTCGTCATGTTCGTCGGCTGCGCACTGACCGCCTGGTTCCTGCTGCGCGGGTACAAACAGAAGGACGACTGAGCCGCCGGGATCGTTCCGGACGTCGGCCCGACGGAGGAGTCGGCGTGATCGCCGCCGGGCCGCCCGCATACGATGAGCCGACATCTTTATCCCGTCCACACGCGATAGGTCCTGCCGCAGATGATGAATCTTCACAGCGCCGCTGCCCAGTTCGTCACCCTCGCCGCCGAAGGCGAGGAGCACGGCGGCAACCACAACAGCCTCAACCCGGCCGTCACGGGCGGCAGCGCCTTCGTCATCCTGCTGCTCCTGCTGTGGATCACCACCCGCTTCAACCGCGACCGCTGAGCCGGACGCCGAGCCCGGCACCGGTCCTCCGGGCGGGGCCCACGGACCGGGCCGGTAGGGTCTGCACGCATGGGAGAGCAGGACATGCCTACCGGTCCGGCGAATGACGAGGCCGACCACGCCGACGACACGGTGACGACCCCGCGGTACACGCCGGCGGGTCCCGCGCACACCGGCAAACGCCGCCTCGGCGTCATGGGCGGAACGTTCGACCCGATCCACCACGGCCACCTCGTGGCGGCCAGCGAGGTCGCCGCCCAGTTCCACCTCGACGAGGTGGTGTTCGTGCCCACCGGGCAGCCGTGGCAGAAGACCGCCCGCGCCGTCTCACCGGCCGAGGACCGCTACCTGATGACGGTCATCGCGACCGCGGAGAACCCGCAGTTCTCCGTCAGCCGCATCGACATCGACCGCGGCGGCCCCACCTACACCGTCGACACCCTGCGCGACCTGCGCGCCCTCAACCCCGACACCGACCTGTACTTCATCACCGGCGCCGACGCGCTCGGCCAGATCCTCACCTGGCGGGACTCCGAGGAACTCTTCTCCCTGGCCCACTTCATCGGCTGCACCCGGCCCGGCCACCATCTGACCGACCGCGGTCTCCCCGAGGGCGGCGTCTCGCTGGTGGAGGTTCCCGCGCTCGCCATCTCCTCCACAGACTGCCGTGCGAGAGTCGCCAAGGGCGACCCCATCTGGTACATGGTGCCCGACGGAGTCGTGCGCTACATCGACAAGCGCGAGCTGTACCGCGGCGAGTGAGCCGAGAGGGGCACCGGTGAACGACCGATACGACGCGGGCTACGGAAACGACCAGTACGAACTCGTCGGCTACGACGAGTACGGACAGCCGGTGTACCGCCAGATCCCGGCGCAACAGCAGCAGACCTACGACCCCTACGCGGGCCGGCAGGGTCAGGGTCAGGGCTACGGCTACGACCCGTACGCCGGCGGCGCACAGCAGGCCGCGCCGTCCTACGACACCGGGCAGCAGGCGCCCGTCCACGACACGGGGCAGCAGCCGGCCACGCCCGCGTACGACCCGTACGACCCGTACGGCACCGGCGGCCACGCCGCCTACGACCCCTACGGACAGGCGGCCACCAGCGGCCGGCAGCCCCGGGTCGCCGAACAGACCGCGCACATCCCCCAGCAGGCCGGACCGGCCGACCAGTCCGCCGCTCCCCGGCAGGACGGCAACCAGTCCGCCGCTCCCCGGCAGGACGACGGCGAACGGGACTACCACACCGGCCAGTTCTCGTTCGTCGAACAGCCCGACGGTGACTCCGAGGACGTCATCGACTGGCTGAACTTCACCGAGAACCGCACCGAGCGCCGCGAGGAGGCCAGGCGCCGCGCCCGCAGCCGCATGATCGCCCTGGTCGTCGTCCTCGCCCTGGCCGCCACCGGCGGCGTCGGCTACCTCTGGTACGCCGGGAAACTCCCCGGCCTGTCCTCCTCCGGCACCAAGGCCGGCACGACGACCTCCGCGGCCGCCCAGAAACGCGACGTGATCGTCGTCCACCTGCACAACACCGGCGGTGGCGGCACCTCGACCGTGCTGCTCGTGGACAACACCACCACCAAGCAGGGCAGCACCGTCCTGCTGCCCAACTCCCTCGCCCTCACCGACGACGACGGCACCACCACGACCCTCGCCAAGTCCGTCGACGACGACGGCTCCTCCGGCACCCGCGACCAGCTCGACACCGTCCTCGGCACCAACATCGAGGGCACCTGGCGCCTGGACACCCCCTACCTGCAGAACCTCGTCGAACTCGTCGGCAACATCGACATCGACACCAACGCCGACGTCCCCGACCCGGACGCCAAGAAGAAGAGCGAGGAGCCCCTGGTCCACCAGGGCAAGGACCAGACCCTCGGCGGCAAGGCCGCCGTCGCCTACGCCACCTACCGCGCCTCCGGCGAGGCCCAGAACGCCCAGCTGGAGCGATTCGGGCAGGTCATGCAGGGCGTGCTGCGCAAGATGTCCTCCGACGCCTCCGCCGCGACGACCACCGTGCAGACCCTCGCGCAGATCCTCGACCCGTCCCTCACCGACAAGGACCTCGGCACCTTCCTCGCCAAACTCGCCGACCTCGCCAAGGGCGGCGACTACAAGACCGCCCTGCTGCCCGTGCAGAGCGACGGCACCCTCAGGGCCCAGACCAGCTCCAGCGTCGTCAAGGACATCCTCGGCGGCACCGCCAAGAGCCCGTCGGCGGGCTCCGCGGTCCGCGTCTCCGTCCAGAACGCCACCGGCGTCAAGGACGACACCGAGAAGGCCCGCGTGGTCCTCGTCAACGGCGGCTACACCTTCCTGGAAGGCGGCACGGCCGCCGGCACGCAGGCCACCTCCAAGGTGCTGTACTCCGACGCCGCCGACAAGGAGAACGCCACCGAGGTCGCCAAGACCCTCGGCCTCGCCACCGGCGCCGTCCAGAAGGGCACGGTCGGCTCGGGCGCCGACGTCTCGGTCGTCCTCGGCCAGGACTACAAGCCGTCCTCCTCCTGAACAATCGGCCCTCGCACCCCACGTGACGCGGTAATCACGTGGGGTGCGCCCGGCGGTCCGTGAGACCCTTGAGGTCAAACGACCGCCGAGGGAAAGCCACGTAGTGACCGCAACCGACCGTTCCATCGAGCTCATCACCGCCGCCGCCCAGGCGGCCGCCGACAAGCTCGCCCACGACGTCATCGCCTACGACGTCAGCGACGTCCTGTCGATCACGGACGCCTTTCTGCTGGCCTCCGCGCCCAACGACCGCCAGGTCAAGTCGATCGTCGACGAGATCGAGGAACGCCTGCAGAAGGAACTCGGCGCCAAGCCGGTGCGCCGCGAGGGCGACCGTGAGTCCCGCTGGATCCTGCTCGACTACGTCGACATCGTCGTCCACGTCCAGCACAGCGAGGAGCGCGTCTTCTACGCCCTGGAGCGGCTGTGGAAGGACTGCCCCGAGATCGAGCTGCCGGCCGACGCCAAGGCCACCCGCGGCAAGGCGGCGGAGCACGCCAGGCTGCAGGCCGCCGACGACACCGGCGAGCCGGACGGGGAGTGGTGATGAGCGCCACAGGCGAGGTGACCGACCATCGGGGCCGCGGCCGCCGCATCATCCTGTGGCGGCACGGACAGACCGCCTGGAACGTGGAGCGCCGCTTCCAGGGCTCCACCGACGTCGAGCTCACCGAGACCGGCATCGGCCAGGCCCGCCGCGCGGCCCGTCTGCTCGCCTCCCTGGGCCCGGACACGATCGTCTCCTCCGACCTGCGGCGGGCCGCTGACACGGCCGCCCAGCTCGCCGCCCTCACCTCCCTCGACGTGATCCTCGACGAGGGGCTGCGGGAGACCTACGCGGGCGTGTGGCAGGGCCTCACCCACGAGGAGATCATCGCCCGCCACGGCGACGAGTACGCCGCCTGGAAGCGCGGCGAGCCGGTGCGCCGCGGTGGCGGCGAACTGGAGACCGAGGTCGCCGACCGGGCCGCCCCCGTCGTGCTCCGGCACGCCGAGAAGCTCCCCGAGGACGGCACCCTCGTGGTGGTCAGCCACGGCGGCACCATCCGCACCACCATCGGCCGCCTCCTCGGCCTGGAATCACAGCACTGGGAGAGCCTCGGCGGTCTCACCAACTGCTGCTGGTCCGTGCTCGGCGAAGGCGCCCGCGGCTGGCGGCTCCTGGAACACAACGCCGGCACCCTCCCGGAGCCCGTCCTCGGCGACGACGACTGAGGATCCGCCGGCCACCTGACCTCGCCGGGACCAGGATTTCACTTTCCGGCAGGTCGCAGGCTAAAGTTCTTCTTGTTCGCCCCGCCGAGCGGAAAGACGGGAAGAACGCAAGGGGCTATAGCTCAGTTGGTAGAGCGCCTGCATGGCATGCAGGAGGTCAGGAGTTCAATTCTCCTTAGCTCCACAGATCGACACTCCACACACTGCCGAGTTGTCAAAAACCGGTGATGAGAATCCCGTCCTCTTCAGAGGGCGGGATTTCTTGTGTTCCAGTCCCGGATGATCTCGGTGATCTCCTCCTCCACCGGCCACAGCCGCTGCCTGCGCTCCCGCAGCGACGCCGTCTGCTCCCGAGACCGTTCGTCCTCCGGCGTGTAGACCACGATCCGTGCCTCCGGCATCCCCGTCGATCGACAGCGACTGCGACGTCATCCGCAGCTCGCCCACCGCCTCATGACGGAACGTCTTCACCCGCGGCCCCGGCTGCGCCACCGCCCCGTTCGCCCACAACTGGGCGAATTACTGGCTGGCCTGGGACAGCGCCGCCCGTATGAAGACCTCCCAGGCGGGCTCGCCGACATGTCCGCCGTAGGAGGACCGCAGGGTCGCCACCATCACCGGCAGTTCACGCCCCCGGTGCACCACCGGGCAGGCTTCCTCCGAGACCGTGAACAGCGTCCACAGCACGTTTCGGCACGCCGGTCCGCACGGTTTCCGGCACCAGGAACAGATCCCGGTAGGCGGCGTTGGCGGCCAGCACGTCGTAGCGCGAGGTGTACACCACCGCCATCAGCGGTTCGAGCGCGTCGAGGATGCCCTGCACCTCCGCGCCGACCGACCGGGACAGCCCCTCCGGCACCGGGGCGAACGGCACCTCCGCCAGCCGGTACAGATGCTCCCGCTCCGGCGGGTCCAGCCTCAGCGTCCGCGCCACGCGTCCAGCACCTGCGCCGACGCGTTGATCGGCCGGCCCTGCTCCAGCCACGTGTACCAGGTCACACCCACGCCGGAGAGCTGGGCGACCTCTCCCGGCGCAGGCCCGGCGTGCGCCGCCGCAGCCCCGGCGGCATCCCGACGTCCGCCGGCTGCACCCGGGCCCGCCTGCTGCGCAGGAACGCGGCCAGCTCCGGCCTGCGGCGGTGTGATGCCCTCGCCATCCTCACGCCCCCGTCGTCACGTCGTCACGTCTTCACCCTGACCCTGCACGTCCAGAGCGGCCTCGGCTACAGCGCGCTGCGTGCCGGTCTCACCTTCGTGCCGACCGCCGTCGTCTTCGGCGCGGTCGCCCTCACCTGGCGCAGGTGGCCGGCCGCCTGGCAGCGGGCGCTGACCCCCGCCGGGTTCGTGCTCACCGCACTGGGCGTGACCGGCGTCGGGCTGGCCTTCCACGGGGGCGGCGACGGGGGCGTGCAGCGCTATGTGGCGTACGCCGGCGCGGGCGCGGGGCTCGCGCTCGCGTTCAGCCCCACGTTCACCGGCGCGCTCGCAACCGTGCGCCCCGAGGAGGCGGCGGACGCCAGCGGACTCCTCGCGACCGTCACCCAGCTCGGTCAGCTCATCGGTGTCGCCGCGTTCGGCACACTGTTCTTGAACCGGCTTGAGTCACTTGGGGGCCCGCGGGCGTATACCTCTGCGGAGGCGCTGTCAGCCTGCGCATGGGCGCTCGCCGCGACGGCGGCCGCGGGTGCCGTGTCCGGACTGGTACTGAGGCGTCGCTGACCGTATTGGTCCGGCCGTGGCAGAATCAAACGGCCGGAAGGGGGCGCGGCCCGACGGGAGGAGTAGCGATGCCTGCGAGCATCCTTGAGGAGGGCGGCTACCTCCTCGGTGCGGCGTTGATACGGGACACGATCACCCGGCTGCTCTGCCCTTCCTGCGGTTCCGCACATGTCGCCCAAGTGCTGGGTGACAACGGCGGGATCTCCTACGTGTGCACGGCCTGCGGCCACAGCTGGAGCTGATCGATGGGTGCACACAGGCGGAAATGCGACTGGTGCGGGAGCGGCACCCCGATCGTCCGCGACATGGAGCCGATCAACCCCGACTACCAGTACTGGTGCGAGGAATGCGCGCGGGCGCTGATCATAAAAGGCGACCCGATCGAGACCTACCGTGAGCTGGAGGGCGAGCCGATCTACGGCCGGCTCCTCGAAGAGCACTGCACGCTCAAGCGGTTCTATTCGTTCGTCACGGCCTGAGCGGGGCCCGGCTTCGGCAACGATGTCCGGGCAAGCGCGAGGAACAGCAGCCCGGTGACGGTGTAGAGGCCCGACAGCGTCAACGCGACGGTTCCCTGGTGCAGTTCGGGCCGCCCGTGCCCGTGCGGCACCCACCACAGGGCGTACGAGCAGAAGACCAGCACCGTGCCCGCGGCCGCCGTCCGCCACCCGCGCGTCCACAGCAGCAGCACCACCGGCACGCACCACACCCAGTGGTGCGACCAGGACACCGGGCTGATCAGCAGCGCGGTCACCGCGCAGACGGCCACCGCCCATGCCCGCCGGCCCCGCAACTCCGCCGTCACCGCCACCGCGAGCCCCAGGACGGCCGTCAGGGCCGCCGCGGCGGCCCAGAGGGCTCCCGGCTCGGGAGTGTGCAGCAAACGCGCCAGAACGCCGCGCAGGGCCTGATTCGCGGTCTCCTCGGCCCGGCCCACCCGCCCCGTCCGGAAGACCATCCCGGTCCAGAAGTGCCACGAGTCGTACGGCAGGACGGCCGCCGCCAGCAGGGTCGCCCCCGCGAACGCGGTCCCCGCCCCGCGTGCGTGCCGGAGCCACGGGCCCCCGTCCCGTCCTGCGAAGCGCGCGGCCAGGCCCGTGGCGAGCAGGAACACCGCGAAAAGTGCCGGCGTCAGCTTGACCGCGGCCGCGAGCCCCACCCCCACCCCCGCCCAGCGGCCCGGGCGTTCGGAGGGACGGCGTGACAGATCCCACAGCACGAGTACGGCCAGCACCAGATTGATCTGCCCGTAGCGCACGGTCGTCCAGACCGGCTCGCACCACACCGCCGCCGCCGCGACCCACAGGACGCGCTCCACGCGCGCGTGCCCGACGAGCCGCATGGACAGGCCGACGAACACCAGCAGCAGGACGAGGTTCCCCGCCGTCGCGAGCGTGCGCATGCTCGCGACGTCCAGCAGCGTCAGCGGAGTGAACAACAGCGCCGCGAACGGGGGGTACGTGGACGGCAGATGAGCCGCCGTCGTACGCAGCGCGTAGAGATCGCCGCCCGCGCGGACGGTCGCCCCCTCCGCCCGGTAGACCATCAGGTCGATCATCGACACCTGCGCGGCCCGCTGGGCCACCCAGAACGCCGTGAACGACAGGAGACACGCCCCCAGGGCCACCGGCACCCGGCGCCGGGTCTCGGAGAACGCGATCACGGTCACGAAGTCCGACACTAGCCCCCGTATCCGCACAGAACGGAAACGATTTGGTGGTGCACCCCGTCGACCGTGTAATGTTGGCGTCGCCGCCAGGGAAACCGGGCGGACCAAAACAAGGGGCTATAGCTCAGTTGGTAGAGCGCCTGCATGGCATGCAGGAGGTCAGGAGTTCAATTCTCCTTAGCTCCACAGAAGTCGAAGGCGGACCATCCGAACGGATGGTCCGCCTTCGACGTTTTTCCGCAGCATTCCGGCTCTTCGCGCGCGTGGGGCGGGCCACCCGGCCAGGGTGACCCGCCCCACATGCGTGCGGTGAAGTACGCGATCAGCGTCCCAGCGCCCGGCGGCCGCGGCCCTGCGAGAGGACCGGCAGGTTCTTGGCCGGCGCCTGCGAGCGCGTGTCCTCCTCCAGGCGCAGGGCGAGCGCCGGGCAGCGGCGCACCGCGCGCAGCGCCTTGGCCTCCGCGAACCGGGGCACCTTCGCCTGCGCGACCGTCGGGAAACCGTCCGCGCCCAGCTCGAAGACCTCCGGGAGGATGTCCGCGCACAGGCCGTGGCCCCGGCACAGCGTCCAGTCGACGTAGATCTTCTGGCGGCTGCCGCCACCGTTGTCCTCCGGCTCTCCGCCGCCCGGAATGCCGGTGGGCATCTTGCCGTCCTCGAAGAGCGGCAGAACGCCCTCCACGGGCCGTCCGCAGCCGTTTCCGAGAACGTGCGCGGCCAGGTCGTCGGTGAACGCCTTGATCGTCGACTCAAGGAACATCGCGGAACCGTCCGGGTGCGAGCACGCGCCGCGCCGCTTCACGTTCTTCGCGACCTGCTTGAGCGCCTCCAGAGCGGCCGGTCCGCCACCGTTGAGAATGTCCTCCATGCCGCGCGCGGCCGCCGGCAGACCCAGGTAGCAGGGACCGCACTGTCCCGCGCTCTCCTCCGCGAGCCACTGGGCGACCCGCAGCGACTCGCCCAGCGGACAGGTCTCCTGCGTGATCGGCAGGATGGCGCCCGCGCCCAGCGCACCGCCCACCGCGTCGAGCGAGTTGCGCGAGACGATCGCCTCGTTGACCGTGGCCGCGTCTATCCACTTGCCGTGGTAGCCGCCGGTCAGCACCCCCTGCGGCACCGGCGGGGCCCCGGCCAGCTGCAGGACGTAGCGCAGCGGCACGCCCGTGGGCACCTCGATCACCATGGGGCGGGCGACCGCGCCGGAGACCGTCAGCATGACGGTGCCCGGCTCGTCGTACAGGCCGGTGTTGCCGTAACGCTCCGGGCCGATCCGGGCGGCGATCGCAAGCTGCGCGAACGTCTCCGCGTTCGACAGCAGCGTGGGCGCGCCGCCGACACCGTTCTGCGAGGCACTGGTCTTGCGGCCGGGCGGGATCGCGGGGCCGCCGTCGATCGAGCGGATCAGTGACGCGGCGGCGCCGGTGACCATGCGGACCGGGTTGCGCTGGACGAACGCCTTCAGCGCCGAACGCCGGCCGTTGCTCAGGCCGCGCTCGGCGAGCGCCTGCTCCATGGAGCGCTGCGTGGACTCCCGGGTGACCCCCACCACGAGCGTGCGGGCACCCAGCGCCTCGGCGCACAGCAGCGCACCGTCCAGGATCAGATGCGGGGCACGGTTGATCAGCACCGTGTCCTTGCGGCAGGCCGGCTCGTCCTCACTGCCGTTGACGACGACGACCGGTCGTACACCGCGCTTGATCGCTGCCTCGGCGACCGAGCGCAGCTTCTTGTGGAAGGGGAAGCCCGCGCCGCCGCGGCCCCTCAGGTTGATGCGTTCGGAGAGCTGCGCGAGCTGCTCCCCGCCCAAGGGTTCAAGCGGCCCGTGCACCTTGAGGTGCATGGGCAGATCGAGTCTTTCGACAAGGTCGAAGCCTGACGTGAGCTGTGGAAGGCCGACCACGCGGACTTCTGGTACGTCGGGCAGGGCCTCGTTCACCTATAGCCTCCGGAAGGCGTGTTCCAAGGTTCGCCCGAACCCGGGGCGTCGAAGGACGCACCGGGCGCTGGTTCGTTGGCGGGACCGCTGTTGTACGTGTCATTCGAGTTGTACGTCCCGTACCGGGCATTCGTCTCACCCGTGTCGTACACATCACGTCCGTTCGTGCCCGCGGCGCCCGGATTGCCATAGGCCGGGATGTTGTATCCGGTGTCCCGGAGCGGGTCGTACGCCGACGGGGGCGCCTCGCCGACCGGGGGAGGGGACGGGATCGGCCAGCTGCCCGAGGTGCTGGACGGGCCGTCGACACGCTCCATGCGCGCGGTCTGGCCTGCCGCGAACGGCGACTGGGGCTGCCCCGGCGTGTTCGTGGCCCGGTAGGCGGCCGCGAAGCCGGAGGCCGGCTCGGGGGCGGGGGCGGCGGACGGGAACAGCGGGTTCGACTGCGTGGACGCGGTCTCGGCGCGCGAGGGCCTGGGGTCGCGCTCGCGCGGGGCGTCGTAGCCGGGAAGGCCGGACTCGCCGACTCGGGCACGGCTCGCGTCGAGATCGTTCAGACGGGACCGCTCGGAGTCCCCGAGGAGCGTGACGAGCCGGTCGGCGAAGCGGCGCTTGAACGGGCGGGGCGCGGCGCGCAGGGCGAGTGCCGCCATGATCCCGGCCAGGCACAGCTCGTACGACACCATGAAGAACGTCTTTGCCGGGCGGCCCGCGAAGAGACCGTGGAGCAGGGCGAAGCACAGGGCCGGGTAGGCCAGCATGTGCATCGCGCGCCAGCGGGCGGCCACCACGGCGGGCGCGGCGAACTGGTTGCGCAACGCGCCGGTGATGCCCACGAAAATCATGAGGTAGGCGGCCAGGGAGCCCATGCCGACGAGGGTGGCGCTGCCCGGGTTCGCGCCGCCGCCTCCTGTGACCAGCCAGCCGAAGGGGATCAGAGCGGCGATCCAGTCGGCGTGGTCCAGCGCGATCTTCACGCCGATGTGCACGAGCAGGAACGCGATCGAGGCCACCGCGGTGACCCGGTGGATGGCTTGGGCCACGATCCGCTGGCGGATGTTGAGGAGGATGCGGTCCTGGGCCACCAGGCCCCAGATGCACGAGCAGGTCAGACAGACGAGCGCCAGGACGCCCGCACCGAAGTTCAGGAACTGCTGCAGCCAGTCGCCTCCCAGCAGGACGACGATGGGTATCAGCAGCAGGACGACAGCGGACGCCATCCCATAGGCCGAGCGGCCTGGCTTGGGAAGCGAGCTGTTACTACGACGAGGGTTCATGGGGGCAACTCCGAGCAGTTCGGGAAAGCGGTCCCGGTGCCGCAGCCTAAGTGGCGCCATACCGATCAGTACGAGGTTTGAGTTATTGCGTTGTTATCAAAGGGCGATGCATCCCTGGTGATGTCCCTTAGCGGACGTTACGCGAAGTAATTTTTGAACCTGGTTCAACTCTCGTTCCGATGGTCGCCTCAGACGCACGTGTCAACCATTGATACGCAAGCGCGTCGCAGGTTGCTCAAGCGCTGCGGTACCCTGACGCCATGCGTGCCGTACGCCTTCTGCTTAGCGGGCCGCGCTGATCAGTCCCGACCGCCGGACGAAACGGTTGGTCGGCATCGGCGCGGCGTCCCCTCCTGTGCGAGGGGATTTTTCGTTTCTAGAAGTTCGCAGCCGCAGGCAGAGACGACCGATGGAGCTTTGAGGATCATGAGCGAGACGAACCCCGCTGCCGCCGCCACGTCGGCGGAGGCCGCGCCGCACCGCTACACGGCCGCTCTGGCGGCCGGGATCGAGGCACGCTGGCAGGACTTCTGGGACGCCGACGGCACCTACGCGGCGCCCAACCCCACGGGCGACCTGGCCGGCGACCCCGAGCTGGTCGCCAGGCCCAAGAAGTTCATCATGGACATGTTCCCGTACCCGTCCGGTGCGGGCCTGCACGTCGGCCACCCGCTGGGTTACATCGCCACCGACGTCTTCGCCCGCTTCCAGCGGATGACCGGCCACAACGTCCTGCACACCCTGGGCTTCGACGCCTTCGGCCTGCCCGCCGAGCAGTACGCCGTGCAGACCGGCACGCACCCCCGCGTGTCCACCGAGGCCAACATCGAGAACATGAAGGTCCAGCTGCGCGGGCTGGGCCTGGGCCACGACAAGCGCCGGTCGTTCGCCACGATCGACCCGGACTACTACAAGTGGACCCAGTGGATCTTCCTGCAGATCTTCAACTCCTGGTACGACGACGAGGCGAACAAGGCCCGCCCGATCTCCGAGCTGATCGCCCAGTTCGAGTCCGGTGAGCGTGCCGTACCGGGCCACACGCGCGCGTGGAACGAGCTGACCGCCACCGAGCGCGGCGACGTCCTGGGCGAGTTCCGCCTGGCCTACGCCTCGGACGCGCCGGTCAACTGGTGCCCCGGCCTGGGCACCGTGCTGGCCAACGAGGAGGTCACCGCCGACGGCCGTTCCGAGCGCGGCAACTTCCCCGTCTTCAAGGCGAAGCTGCGCCAGTGGAACATGCGCATCACCGCCTACGCCGACCGGCTGCTGGACGACCTGAACGAGCTGGACTGGCCCGAGGCCATCAAGCTGCAGCAGCGCAACTGGATCGGCCGCAGCGAGGGCGCCCGCGTCGACTTCCCGATCGACGGCGAGAAGATCACCGTCTTCACCACCCGCCCGGACACCCTGTTCGGCGCGACCTACATGGTGCTGGCGCCCGAGCATCCGCTGGTCGACCAGTTCGTCCCGGCGGCCTGGCCCGAGGCCACCCACGACGTGTGGACCGGCGGCCACGCGACCCCCGCCGAGGCCGTCGCCGCCTACCGTGCGCAGGCCGGCGCCAAGTCCGACGTGGAGCGTCAGGCCGAGGCCAAGGACAAGACCGGTGTGTTCACGGGCGCGTACGCGACCAACCCGGTCAACGGCGACAAGATTCCCGTGTTCATCGCGGACTACGTGCTGATGGGCTACGGCACCGGCGCGATCATGGCCGTACCGGCCGGCGACCAGCGTGACTTCGAGTTCGCGCGCGCCTTCGAGCTGCCGATCGTCTGCATCGTCGAGCCGACCGACGGCCGCGGCACCGACACGTCGACGTGGGAGGACGCCTTCGCCTCGTACGACGCGAAGATCATCAACTCCTCCCACGACGACATCAAGCTGGACGGCCTGCCGGTCGCCGAGGCCAAGGCCCGCATCACCGAGTGGCTGGCCCGCAAGGGCATCGGCGAGGGCACCGTCAACTTCCGGCTGCGCGACTGGCTGTTCAGCCGCCAGCGCTACTGGGGTGAGCCCTTCCCGATCGTCTACGACGAGGACGGCGTCGCCCACGCGCTGCCCGAGTCGATGCTGCCGCTGGAGCTGCCGGAGGTCGAGGACTACTCGCCGCGCACCTTCGACCCCGAGGACGCCGACACCCAGCCCGAGACGCCGCTGTCGCGCAACGAGGACTGGGTCAACGTGACCCTGGACCTGGGAGACGGGCCGAAGAAGTACCGCCGCGAGACCAACACCATGCCCAACTGGGCCGGTTCCTGCTGGTACGAGCTGCGCTACCTGGACCCGCACAACAGCGAGCAGCTGGTCGACCCGCAGATCGAGCAGTACTGGATGGGTCCGCGCCAGGGCATGCCGCACGGCGGTGTCGACCTGTACGTCGGCGGCGCCGAGCACGCCGTCCTGCACCTGCTGTACGCCCGGTTCTGGTCGAAGGTCCTGTACGACCTGGGGCACGTCTCGTCGGCCGAGCCGTTCCACAAGCTGTTCAACCAGGGCATGATCCAGGCCTACGTCTACCGCGACGGCCGCGGCTTCCCGGTGCCGGCCGCCGAGGTCGAGGAACTGGGGGGCGAGTACTACCACCAGGGCGAGAAGGTCACCCGCCTGCTGGGCAAGATGGGCAAGTCTCTGAAGAACGCGGTGACTCCGGACGAGATCTGCGCCGAGTACGGCGCCGACACGCTGCGCCTGTACGAGATGGCGATGGGTCCGCTGGACGTCTCCCGGCCGTGGGACACGCGCGCGGTGGTCGGCCAGTTCCGGCTGCTGCAGCGGCTGTGGCGCAACATCGTCGACGAGGCCACCGGCGAGGTCACCGTCACCGACGCCGATGCGGACGACGAGACGCTGCGCGCCCTGCACAAGGCGATCGACGGCGTCCGCCAGGACCTGGAGGGCCTGCGCTTCAACACCGCCATCGCCAAGGTCACCGAGCTGAACAACCACCTGACGAAGGCGGGCGGCGCGGTGTCGCGATCGGTGGCCGAGCCGCTGGTGCTGATGATCGCGCCGCTGGCCCCGCACATCGCCGAGGAGCTGTGGCGCAAGCTGGGCCACACCGGCTCGGTCGTGCACCGGGACTTCCCGGTCGCCGACCCGAACTACGTCGTCGACGAGACCGTGACCTGCGTCGTACAGATCAAGGGCAAGGTCAAGGCCCGCCTGGAGGTGGCACCGGCCATCTCCGAGGAGGAGCTGGAGAAGGTGGCGCTGGCCGACGAGACGGTCGTGAAGGCGCTGGGCGGCGCCGGGATCCGCAAGGTGATCGTGCGCGCGCCGAAGCTGGTGAACATCGTCACGGCGTGACACCGCCGACCACCTCCGGGTGGTCCCCTACGGGCAGGTTCGGGGTTTTTCTGGAACTCCGGGCCTGCCCTTTGCGTTTACGGTTGAGGAGCACGGCCACCCACGCCGTGCCCCGAGACGGCCGGGGTGGTGGGCAGCGAGGAGGAGCACCGTGGAAGCAGTGATCGCCGTATTCGCCGTGCTCTTTCTGCTCTTCGTCGCCGGTGGGGCGTACGTCACCTTCAAGGCGGTCGGCGCCGCCAAGCGCGGGGTGGACCGTACGATCACCCAGGCCCGGCGCACGGTCGAGGAGCACACGCTGCGCGCCAAGTCCATGGTCCAGATCGGCCCGGCGGGCGATATCGCCCAGCTCCGGCTCACTCTGCGGACCTCGATGCGGGCGACCCAGGACGCGTTGCACGCGGGCGTCGCCGAGGACGAGTCGCTGAAGGAGTCCCTCGGCCTCTTCCAGCGCCTCAGCGCGCACGGGCGCGAACTGGACGGCGAACTCCGGCGCCTGGAGTCCGAACCCGACCGGGCCACGCTCGTCACGCGCCTGCCCGAGCTGCGCCGTCGTATCGAGCGCATCACGGAGTCCGCGGACGCGTTGCGCTGGGCGGCCCGCGACCGTGCCCGCCGCTTCGCCGACGACGATCTGGACACCTTGAGCACCCAGATCGGCGTCGAGGCGGACGCGCTGCGGCACTGGACCCGTCCGGACCCGGCCGCGCAGACCCCGCCGTGGCCCGAGGCCGCCGCCGGCCCCGGCGACCGTCAGACCTGGCCCGGGCAGTCCCGGTCCGCCGCGGCGGAGGAGCCGGCGCAGCCCGCGATCACGCGGCCCGGCCGGCCTCGGGTGTATCCCTGGCAGAAGAAGCCCCGGCCGGAGAGCACCACTTGACCCGGCCGGTCCCGGTCCGGGCGGCCGGGGGCGGGCTGCCGCGTCCGGGCTACGCCAGGTAACCTCCAGCTCATGTCCTGCCATGTCGCGATCGTCACCGATTCAACGGCCTACCTGCCGCCGCGGACGGTGGAGCGCCACGGCATCACCGCGGTCCCGCTGACCGTGGTCCTCGGCGACCGGGCGCTCGAAGAGGGCACCGAGATCTCGACCCGTTCCCTGGCCCAGGCTTTGCAGAAGCGGCGCCCCGTCACCACGTCCCGCCCAGGTCCGGAGGTGTTCGCCGAGACCTACCGCAGGGTGGCCGGGTCCGGGGCCACCGGCATCGTCTCGCTCCACCTGTCGGCCGAACTGTCGGGCACCTACGACGCGGCGGTCGTCGCCGCCCGCGAGGCACCCGTCCCCGTGCGGGTGGTGGACACCGGGATGGTCGCGATGGCCCTCGGTTTCTGCGCGCTCGCGGCGGCCGAGGCCGCGGAGGCGGGCGGCACCGTCGACGAAGCCGTCACGGCGGCGGAGAAGCGGGCCGCCGGCACCTCCGCGTACTTCTACGTCGACACCCTCGACTATCTGCGTCGCGGCGGCCGCATCGGCACCGCCCAGGCCCTGCTGGGCTCCGCGCTCGCGGTCAAGCCCCTGCTCCAGCTGGACGGCGGCCGGATCGAACTCCTGGAGAAGGTACGGACGGCGTCCCGGGCCATCGCCCGCCTTGAGGAACTCACCGCCGAGCGTGCGGGCGGCGCGGAGGTGGACATCGCCGTGCACCATCTCGCCGCCCCCGACCGTGCCGCGGCCCTCGCCGACCGGCTGCGGGCGCGGGTTCCCGGGCTCGTCGACCTGCATGTGAGCGAGGTCGGTGCGGTCATCGGTGCGCACACCGGCCCCGGGCTGCTCGGGGCGGTCGTCTCGCTGCGGTGACCTGTGGATCCGGGGGTGCGAGCCTCGGCATCGTCACCCGTGCGGGTGGCGGAGTTGTCCACAACTCGGCCGCTGTCCACGGAAACTGATCAAGATCGTCGCGGATCGGCGGGAAGCCCGATCCTCGTCGCATGGCACTTCGATCACGCTCACACGAGACACATGCGACCAGTGGCCCGGGCCGGGGCCCCACCTCCGACGGCCGCACCCGGCACCGGCGGTCCCCGGTCCGGACCCGTGTCCGCCACCGCCCCGCCCCGGCCGACGAACTGCGCCGCCGGGCGGAACTCCTCTTCGGCGAACGGGCCGTCGTCAGGCCGGTGCCGGGGCAAGGACCGCCCGCCGCGGAAACGGTGTCCGGCACCGGCGCGGCGACCGGACTGAACGCGGCCACGACCGCGGTGCGCACGGCCACGGCCGGAGTGCGCACCGCCGCGGCGGCACTGTCCGCGACGGCGGCCGTGATGTCGTCGGCCCGGGCGCTGGCGGGCGAGGCCACGGCGCGGCGCGAGCCAGCGCTGCCGGGGCTGCGGTCCCGGGTCGGGTTCGCCGTACGGGAGCGGATGCCGGTGTGGCTGCAGACGCGCTGCGGACTGGAACGCCGGGGCGCGGTCGCCCTCGGGGTGGTGCTCGTCGTGGCCGCGGCGCTGGCCGTGCAGCACTTCTGGGCGGGCCGGACCGAGGCCGTGAGCGCACCGGAGGTGGTGCGCGCGGAGGCTCCGTACGAAAAGGGCGGGGAGCAGGCCCCGGCCGCAGGAGCGCTCGGCGGAGCCGGTGCCGCCACCGGGCCCGACGCGTCCGCCCGGACGGGCGGGGCCGGTGGGACCGGGGGGTTCGGTGGAACCGGCAGGCCCGGCGGGGAGATTGTGGTGGATGTCACCGGGAAGGTCCGTGACCCGGGGGTTCACACGCTGCCGGCCGGGTCCCGGGTGACCGACGCGCTGCGGGCGGCGGGCGGGGTGCGGCCCGGCACGGACACCGACGGACTCAACCGGGCGCGCTTCCTGACGGACGGCGAACAGATCGTCGTCGGGGGCCCCGCCCCGCCCGCCGCACCGGGCCAGGTCGTGGGTGGTGCCGCGGCGGGGACGGGCCCGTCCGCCCCGGTCTCCCTGAACACCGCGACCGTGGAGCAACTCGACGCCCTGCCCGGAGTCGGCCCGGTGCTGGCCCAGCACATCGTCGACTTCCGCACCCAGCACGGCGGTTTCCGCTCGGTCGACGAACTCCGCCAGGTCAAGGGCATCGGCGACCGCCGCTACTCCGACCTGCGGGATCTGGTACGGCCATGAGGCGCGGGACCGCCGACGCCGTCCCGGGACCCGGGGCCGTACGCCGGGCCGGGCACACCGGCCCCGGGCAGCGGCTCGGGACCGCGCACGCCGGGCAGGGCGCGCGGGCCGATCTGCGGCTGGTGCCGCCCGCGCTGGCCGTCTGGGCGACGGCGGCGCTGGCCCTGGACGCGCCACCGGGGTGGACGGCCGGGACCGCGATCGCCTGCCTGGTCGCCGGGGTGATCCTGCTGCGGCTCGCCCGGACGCGCCCCGGGCCGGGCGCGACGACCGCCGGTGTCGCCTCCGCCCGGCCTGGCTGGCGGCAGGCTTCGGCCGGTGCGCTGCTCCTCTGCGTCGCCGGGGCGGCGGCATCCGCGGGGCTGCACGGGGCGGACGTGCGTCGCGGACCGGTTCCCGGGCTGGCCCGCGCATACGCCACCGTGACCGCGGAGGTGGAGCTCACGGGTGACCCCTGGGCCGCGAGGCCACGCGTGCGGGGGGATCATGCCACCGCGGCCGCCGTGCTGATGCGCGGCGAGGTGCGGCGGGTGGACAGGGGCGACGGGACGGCGGTGACGACACGTTCACCGGTGCTGGTGGTCGTGGACACGGGGGTGTCGGCACCCGGTGGTGGCGGCCGGGCGCGCTGGCTGGGACTGCTGCCCTCCACGCGGCTGCGGGTGAGCGGGCGGCTGGTGCCGGCCACGGCCGGCGGGGACCGGGTCGCGGCGCTGCTGCGGGTACGGGAGCGTCCCGCGCCTGCGGTGGTGGGGGAGCCGAGCGGGCCGCAGCGCGTGGCCGGGCGGTTACGGGCCGGGTTGCGGGAGGCGACCGACGGGCTGCCCGAGGACGCGCGGGCGCTGCTGCCCGGCCTGGTCGTCGGGGACACCTCACGGATCACCCCGGACCTGGACGAGGCGTTCGAGGCGACCGACCTCGCGCACACCCTCGCGGTGTCGGGCAGCAACCTCACCATCCTGCTCGCCCTGCTCATCGGACCGCCGGGACTGGCCCAGCAGACCGAGCGCCGGGGGCTGGCCCCACGCCTCGGGCTGTCGCTGCGGGCGACGGCGCTCTTCGCGTCGGCGCTCACGCTCGCCTTCGTCGTCGTGTGCCGGCCCGACCCCAGCGTGCTGCGGGCCGCGGCCTGCGGAGCGGTCGCCCTGCTCGCCCTGGCGACCGGCCGCCGCAGGTCCCTGATCCCGGCCCTGGCGACGGCGGTTCTGCTGCTGGTGCTGTACGACCCGTGGCTGGCTCGCAGTTACGGCTTCCTGCTGTCGGTGCTGGCCACCGGTTCGCTGCTGATGCTGGCGCCCGGGTGGAGCGAGGCGCTGCGGCGGCGCGGGGTGCCGGAGCGGCTGGCCGAGGGGCTGGCGGCGGCCGCGGCGGCGCAGGCGGTGTGCGGGCCGGTGGTCGCGGTGCTGTCCGCGCGGGTGAGTCTGGTGGCGGTGCCCTGCAATCTGCTGGCGGAGATCGCGGTCGCCCCGGCCACGATCCTGGGGTTCGGAGCGCTCGCGGCGGCTCCGGTGGCGATGCCGGTGGCCAGGCTGCTGGCGTGGTGCGCGGGTTGGCCGGCCGGGTGGATCGCGGGGATCGCCCGGGCCGGGGCCGGGCTCCCGGGTGCGGGGGTGGACTGGCCCGGGAGCTGGGCGGGGGCGCTGCTGCTGGCCGGGGTGACGGTGGTCGTCGTACTGCTGGGGCGCCGGTTGCTGCGGCATCCGTGGTGGTGCGGGGCGCTGGGGGTGCTGCTCGTGCTGCTGGTGGTGCGGCCGGCGCCGCTGACCCGGGTGATCACGGGCTGGCCGCCGCCCGGCTGGCGGCTGGCGATGTGCGACGTCGGGCAGGGCGACGCGACCGTGCTCGCGGCGGGCGCGGGCACCGCGGTGGTCGTGGACGCCGGGCCCGATCCGGCGCTGGTCGACCACTGCCTGCGGGAACTCGGCATCACCCGGATCCCGCTCGTCGTCCTCACCCACTTCCACGCCGACCATGTCGCGGGGCTGCCCGGGGTGCTGCGCGGGCGTGAGGTGGCGCAGATCGAGACGACCGGGTTCGAGGAACCCGCGGACCAGGCCGGGTTCGTCCGGAGAGAGGCCGCCGAGCATCATGTCCCCATCACGCGGGCGGTCGCCGGGGAGCGGCGCAGGGCCGGGCCGCTGGACTGGCGGGTGCTGTGGCCGCCTCCGGGCCCGGCACCGGAACCGGACGGACCGAACGACGCCAGTGTCGCCCTGCTGGTCCGTTCGGCCGGACTGCGGATGCTGCTGCTCGGGGATCTCGAACCGCCGGCCCAGCAGGAGTTGCTGAGATCGCCGGCCGCCGCCGGGCTGGGCCGGGTGGATGTGCTGAAAGTGGCCCATCACGGGTCCGCGTATCAGGATCCGCAGCTGTTGCGGCTGGTGGCGCCACGGGTCGCGCTCATCTCGTGCGGGGCGGACAACCCCTATGGGCATCCGGCGCCGGGCACGGTGGCCGAGCTGCGGGCCGTGGGGGCGGTGGTGCTGCGTACCGACCGGGACGGGGCGCTCGCGGTGACCGGCGGCGGCGCGGGAGGGGAGGCGGGGGAGCTGAGCGTGGCGCGAGACTGAGGGCATGAACTCGGTGAACCCCGCGCAGATCGACGCCTACCTCCGTCGGCTCGGAGCCGCCCGTCCGGACCGGCCCACCGCCGAGGCCCTGCGCGAGCTGCACCTGCGGCATCTGCGCACCGTGCCCTTCGAGAACCTGTCGATCCACCTCGGTGAGGAGATCGTGCTGGAGGAGAAGCGGCTGCTGGACAAGGTGGTGGACGCGGGCCGGGGCGGGTTCTGCTACGAACTCAACGGCGCCTTCTCGGTGTTGCTCACCGAGCTCGGTTTCGAGGTGACACGGCTGGCGGGGCGGGTGTACGGGGCGGAGGGACGGCTCGGGATCCCGTACGACCATCTCGCGCTGCGGGTGCGGACGGTGGACGGCGGTGAGTGGCTCGCCGACGTCGGGTTCGGGGCGCACGGCCACTACCCGCTGGCGTTCGCCAAGCGGGGTGAGCAGGCTGATCCCGGCGGGACGTTCCGGATCACGGAGGCCGGGCCGGACGCGGCGGGAGCGGGAGCAGGAGCAGGGGAGGGGGCGCAGGGACTGGGCGCGGATCGGGTGGCGGCCGGGGACCTGGACGTGCTGCGCGACGGGCAGCCGCAGTACCGGCTGGAGGTCCGGCCCCGGGTGCTCGGGGACTTCACGGCGGGGGCGTGGTGGCACAGCACCTCACCGTCGTCGCACTTCACACAGTCGCTGGTCTGTTCCCGGATCACCGAGGACGGCGGGCGGATCACGCTCAGCGGGCGGACGTTGACGGAGACGGCGGCCGGAGGGGCCCGTGAGGTACGGGAGTTGGAGCGCGACGACGAGGTGCTCGGGGTCTACCGGGAGCGGTTCGGGATCGAGCCGGCCTGTGTGCCCACTGTGCGAAATCCGGGGAAAGTCAACCGGAATGGCTAATTCGGGTGCCGTGGGAGAACGTGCTTCCACTGGCGCGTAGCGTGCTACTCGTGCCCAGTTCCGGCGCATGCGGCGGATTCCCGCGATGTGGGCCCGTGTTGCCCCGAAAGCCGCATCAGTGATCGAATGTTTCTTCGGCAATGGACGGTGGCGAGGCGTACAGGGGTGGCGAGGATGTTCGGCCGCTTGATGGGTAACCGAACGAACCGGATGCAGCGGACGAGCCCCCTCGCGGCGGTGCAGACTCCGCCCGACGCCGGGGTGCTGAGCTGCCGGGTGCTCGACCCGGTCAACGAACCGGTGACGAAAGCCGAGTTCGCGGTCAGCGACACGATGGGGCGCACGGTCGTCAGCGGGGGTACGGATCCCTACGGGTCGTTCGTGGCGACCGTGCCCGCCGGGGAGTACCGGCTGGCGGTGTCCGCCGAAGGGTTCACGCCGTACCGGGCCACCGCGCAGGTCGGTGAGAACTGCCTCGCCTCGCTCGGCGACGTGACCCTCCAGGTCGCCCCGCCGCCGGACCTGCCCGCGCCGGGGGACTGGGAGATCGAGCCGACGCATTCCTCGATCGGCTTCACCGCCCGCCACATCGGACTGGCCCGGATCCACGGGCGGTTCAACTCGTTCGCGGGCGCGGTACGGATCGGCGAGCGGGTGGAGGGGTCCGCCATGCACGTCGTGATCGACGCCGCGACCATCGACACGGGCGTCCGGATGCGCGACGACCATCTGCGGTCGGCGGACTTCCTGGACGTGCAGCGGTTTCCGACGCTGGAGTTCTACAGCGACCGGTTCGTGCACAAGGGCGGCACGAGGTGGGCCGTCACCGGGGCGCTGTCCCTGCACGGGGTGACGCGTACGGTCACCCTCGACACGGAGTACCTCGGGCTCGGCAACGGCATGGAGGGCGAGGTGCGCGCCGCCTGCCGGGCCACCACCGAACTCCACCGCGACGACTTCACCGTGAGCTGGCAGACCATGCTGGCGCGCGGGATCGCGGTGGTCGGGCCGAGCATCCGCGTCGACCTGGACGTGCAGATCGTCCCGAAGGGCTGAGCGGGCCGCGACCGCTCGCTCCCCTTCCCTCCCACGCCCTCCGGCTCCCTGCGGCTCCCCGCGGTCGGCGGTGCCCGAGAGCGGTGTCCGAGAATAGGGCCGTGAGCGATGTGAGACACGTGCTGGTGCTGCCCGACCGGGACGCGGCCGAGGAGGCCTCGGAGGCGCTCGGGGAGCGGTTCGGCGTCGTCGAGGAGCCGCGGCTGGTGCGGGACGCCCTGGCGGGGGAGGACGACGCGGAGGACGCGCAGTGGCTGGTGCTGCTGAGGGACGAGCAGGGACGGCTGGACCCGGCGGAGCTGGACGAGTTCGCGGGGGAGTGGGACGGGTGGCGGGAGGAGCCGTAGCAGCGCGCGCGGCCCGGGGAGGGGAGCGCGCGGCCGGCCCTGTTGTCAGTGGGCCGTGGGATGCTTGGCGCGATGGCCAAGAAGACTGCTGATGACGATGCGCTTGCTCCGGTGACACTGGCCGTGGGGCAGGAGGAGCTGCTGCTCGACCGTGCCGTGCAGCAGGTGGTCGCCGCTGCCCGGGCCGCCGACGCCGACACGGACGTGCGGGACCTGAGCCCCGACCAGTTGCAGCCCGGCACGCTCGCCGAGCTGACCAGCCCGTCGCTCTTCGCGGAGCGCAAGGTCGTGGTCGTGCGCAACGCGCAGGACCTGTCCGCCGACACGATCAAGGACGTGAAGGCGTACCTCGGGGCGCCCGCCGAGGAGATCACCCTCGTGCTGCTGCACGCGGGCGGCGTCAAGGGCAAGGGCCTGCTGGACGCGGCGCGCAAGACGGGGGCGCGGGAGATCGCCTGCCCGAAGATGACCAAACCGGCGGACCGGCTCGCGTTCGTGAAAAGCGAGTTCCGGGTGCTCGGGCGGTCCGCCACACCCGAGGCCTGTCAGGCGCTCGTCGACGCCATCGGCAGCGATCTGCGCGAGCTGGCGTCGGCCGTGACCCAGCTCGCCGCGGACGTCGAGGGCACCATCGACGAGGCCGTCGTCGGGCGGTACTACACCGGGCGGGCCGAGGCGTCGAGCTTCACGGTGGCCGACCGGGCCGTGGAGGGGCGTACCGCGGAGGCGCTGGAGGCGCTGCGCTGGTCGCTGGCGACCGGGGTCGCCCCGGTGCTGATCACGAGCGCGCTCGCGCAGGGCGTACGCGCGATCGGGAAGCTGGCGGGGGCGCGGGGCGGGCGGCCCGCCGATCTCGCGCGGGAGCTCGGGATGCCGCCGTGGAAGATCGACCGGGTGCGGCAGCAGATGCGGGGGTGGACGCCGGACGGGGTCGCGGTGGCGCTGCGGGCGGTCGCCGAGGCGGACGCGGGTGTGAAGGGCGGCGGGGACGATCCCGAGTACGCCCTGGAGAAGGCCGTGGTGACGATCGCGCGGGCGGCGCGGTCACGGGGGCGAGGTCAATAGGCGGAGGGCTGCGCCACGGGGGCGAGGTCAATAAGCGTGAGGGCTGCGCCCATACGCCGGGGGCGGGGTCAACAGGCGGAGAGCGGGCGCAACGGGCGGGGAAGGTGTGCCCGGGCATGCCGAAGGCCCCGGCGTCCGCCCTGGGGAAGGGCGAGCTGCCGGGGCCTTCGGTTCAGGCTGTCGATCGACGCCCGCGTGGCGAACGCAGGCCGCGCGTCGATCCTCGGGTGCCGGTCGGGGGCGGATGAGAGAGGGCCCGCCCGGGTCCTTCCGGCGTCAAATCAAATGTCAGCCCTTGAGGGAAGCGACCTTGGAAGCAAGCGCCGACTTCTTGTTGGCGGCCTGGTTCTTGTGGATGACGCCCTTCGAGACGGCCTTGTCGAGCGCACGCGCGGCAGCGCGCTGCAGCTCGGTGGCCTTCTCGACGTCACCCGCGGCAGCAGCCTCACGAGCCTTGCGGACCGCGGTCTTCAGGGAGGACTTGACGGCCTTGTTGCGCAGCCGAGCCTTCTCGTTGGTCTTGATCCGCTTGATCTGGGACTTGATGTTCGCCACGAATGAGCCTTTTCAGGTTCTGGTGCGGGGCCGTGAAGGTCCCGTACCGATGATTTCTTGAAGTGGTGCCTCGCGCTGAGAGGGCATGAGGCACAGCCGCCCACGTTACCAGCGAGCCGGACAATGGCCCAAACCGGTCCCCGGTCCCCCGCCATGGGACCATGGAGACTACGTATCGATCCGACCCGAGGCATAAGGCGCCTCAAGAGACAGGACCCTGCGTGCCCGCGACCCCTAACAATGTGCCCGAGCCGAGCCGTACCGCCCCGGCTCTGATCCGCAATTTCTGCATCATCGCGCACATCGACCACGGCAAGTCCACGCTCGCCGACCGGATGCTCCAGCTGACCGGTGTGGTCGAGCAGCGGCAGATGCGTGCTCAGTACCTCGACCGGATGGACATCGAGCGCGAGCGCGGCATCACGATCAAGTCCCAGGCGGTGCGTCTGCCCTGGGCCCCCACCGAGGGCCCGGACCAGGGCAGCACGCACATCCTCAACATGATCGACACCCCGGGGCACGTCGACTTCACCTACGAGGTCTCGCGGTCGCTGGCGGCCTGCGAGGGGACCATCCTCCTCGTCGACGCCGCCCAGGGCATCGAGGCGCAGACCCTCGCCAACCTCTACCTGGCGATGGAGAACGACCTCACGATCATCCCCGTGCTCAACAAGATCGACCTGCCGGCCGCGCAGCCGGAGAAGTTCGCCGAGGAACTGGCGAACCTGGTCGGCTGCGACCCGTACGACGTGCTGCGGGTCTCCGCCAAGACCGGCGTCGGCGTCGACGCACTGCTCAACAAGGTCGTCAAGGAGATCCCGGCGCCGGTCGGTGTCGCCGACGCGCCCGCCCGCGCCATGATCTTCGACTCGGTCTACGACTCCTACCGCGGTGTCGTGACCTATGTCCGTGTCATCGACGGTCAGCTCAACAAGCGTGAGCGGATCAAGATGATGTCGACCGGCGCCACCCACGAACTGCTGGAGATCGGCACCAACTCGCCGGAGATGCTGTCCGCCGACGGACTCGGCGTCGGCGAGGTGGGTTATCTGATCACGGGTGTGAAGGACGTCCGGCAGTCCAAGGTCGGTGACACGGTCACCAGCCAGAGCAAGGGCGCCACCGAGGCCCTGGGCGGCTACAAGGACCCGAAGCCGATGGTCTTCTCCGGCCTGTATCCGCTGGACGGCTCCGACTACCCCGAGCTGCGCGAGGCCCTCGACAAGCTTCAGCTCAACGACGCCGCGCTCGTCTACGAGCCGGAGACCTCCGCCGCGCTCGGCTTCGGCTTCCGGGTCGGCTTCCTCGGCCTGCTGCACCTGGACGTGATCCGGGAGCGGCTGGAGCGCGAGTTCGGGCTCGACCTCATCGCCACCGCGCCGAACGTCGTCTACCGCGTGGTCATGGAGGACCGGACCGAGTACACGGTCACCAACCCGAGCGAGTTCCCCGAGGGGAAGATCAACGAGGTGTACGAGCCCGTCGTACGGGCCACGATCCTCGCGCCGACCGAGTTCATCGGCTCGATCATGGAACTGTGCCAGACCCGGCGCGGCACCCTGCTCGGCATGGACTACCTGTCCGAGGACCGGGTCGAGATCCGGTACACGCTCCCCCTCGCGGAGATCGTCTTCGACTTCTTCGACCAGCTGAAGTCGAAGACCCGCGGCTACGCCTCGCTGGACTACGAGCCCACCGGTGAGCAGACCTCCAGCCTGGTCAAGGTCGACATCCTGCTGCACGGCGACAAGGTCGACGCGTTCTCGGCGATCACGCACAAGGACGCGGCCTACGCGTACGGCGTGCGGCTCGTCGCCAAGCTGCGCGAGCTCATTCCGCGGCAGGCCTTCGAGGTGCCCATCCAGGCCGCCATCGGCTCCCGGGTGATCGCCCGCGAGACCATCCGCGCCATCCGCAAGGACGTCCTCGCCAAGTGCTACGGCGGTGACATCTCCCGTAAGCGCAAGCTGCTGGAGAAGCAGAAGGAAGGCAAGAAGCGGATGAAGATGGTGGGTTCCGTGGAGGTTCCGCAGGAGGCCTTCATCGCGGTGCTCTCCAGTGATGACAGCGCGGGATCGGCCAAGAGCAAGAAGTAACCGCGGGTAACGATCGGTCGCGGCCGTAAATCGGGTACAACAGGGGTTCGCCGTGCGAAAGTGTGGCGGACCCCTACGCGTGCGTAGCGTCGCTCTGCGTGGACCATGCGGCGAAACAGACAGGCCGATGCCCCTTACGTACAGGCCGGTCGCGGCTTACTCTGATCCCTGCTCGCTAGTTACTCGCGAGTTAAACAACCAGCGCGAACCCCACCGTGAGTAAACCCCAGCCGCACTGAGCCAGCCGCACCGTCGCGGGCCCCGGAGGATGTCGTGACCGACACACAGACACTGATCGAGAACCGACCGCCGTCCGTGGCGGCCCTCTTCCTGGATCGCGTGGCGGCCACACCGGACGCCGAGGCATACCGTTACCCGGTGCCCGCGGCCTCCGGTCAGGGTCCGGACGACTGGAAGTCGCTCAGCTGGGCGCAGTCCGCCGAGCGGGTCTACGCGATCGCGGCCGGCCTCATCGAACTCGGCATCCAGCCCGAACAGCGGGTCGCCCTCGCCGCCTCCACGCGCGTCGAGTGGATCCTCGCCGACCTCGGCATCCTGTGCGCGGGCGCGGCCACCACGACCGTCTACCCGCAGACCAACGCCGAGGAGTCGGCGTTCATCCTCTCCGACTCCGAGAGCCGGGTGCTGATCGCGGAGGACGCGGCCCAGCTCGCCAAGGCCGTGGAGAAGCGCGCCGAGCTGCCCGAGCTCATCCAGGTGGTCGTCATCGACCCCGCCGGCGTGGAGACGAGCGACTGGGTCGTCACCCTCGCCGAGCTGGAGCAGCGCGGCGCCAAGTACCTGGAGAAGCACCCCGAGCTGATCAAGGAGCGGGTCGGCGCGATCACCAAGGACCAGCTCGCCACCCTCATCTACACCTCCGGCACCACCGGCCGCCCCAAGGGCGTACGGCTGCCGCAGGACAACTGGTCGTACATGGCGAAGGCGATCGCCGCGACCGGGCTGATCAGCAGCGAGGACGTGCAGTACCTGTGGCTGCCGCTCGCCCATGTCTTCGGCAAGGTGCTCACCTCCGGACAGATCGAGGTCGGTCACGTCACCGCCGTCGACGGCCGCGTCGACAAGATCATCGAGAATCTGCCGGTCGTGCAGCCGACGTACATGGCCGCCGTGCCGCGCATCTTCGAGAAGGTCTACAACGGCGTAGCCGCGAAGGCCCGCGCGGGCGGCGCCGCCAAGTACAAGATCTTCCAGTGGGCGGCCGACGTCGCCCGCGAGTACGCCAAGGTCACGCAGGACAACTTCCGGCGCACCGGCGCCGCGACCGCGCCCTTCGGGCTCGCCGCCAAGCACAAGGTCGCCGACGGCCTCGTCTACTCCAAGCTGCGCGAGGCGTTCGGCGGACGGCTGCGGGCCTGTGTCTCCGGGTCGGCCGCGCTGGCGCCCGAGATCGGCTACTTCTTCGCCGGTGCCGGCGTGCACATCCTGGAGGGTTACGGCCTCACCGAGTCCTCCGCCGCGTCCTTCGTGAACCCCGGCGAGGCCTACCGCACCGGTACGGTCGGCAAGCCGCTGCCCGGCTGCGAGGTGCGGATCGCCGACGACGGGGAGATCCTGCTCCGCGGCCCCGGCATCATGCAGGGCTACCACGGGCTGCCCGAGAAGACGGCGGAGGTCCTGGAGGCCGACGGCTGGTTCCACACCGGTGACATCGGCGAGCTGTCTCCCGACGGCTATCTGCGGATCACCGACCGCAAGAAGGACCTCATCAAAACGTCCGGCGGCAAGTACATCGCGCCCGCCGAGGTCGAGGGACAGTTCAAGGCGGTCTGTCCCTACGTCTCCAACATCCTCGTGCACGGCGCCGACCGGAACTTCTGCACCGCGCTGATCGCCCTCGACGAGCCCGCGATCCTGGAATGGGCCAAGGAGAACGGCCTGGACGGCAAGTCCTACGCCGAGGTGGTGGCCGCGCCGGCGACCGTCGAGATGGTCGACGGGTACGTCAAGCAGCTCAACGAGGGGCTGCAGCGGTGGCAGACCATCAAGAAGTTCCGGCTGCTGCCCCGGGATCTCGATGTGGAACACGGGGAGATCACGCCGAGTCTGAAGCTGAAGAGGCCGGTTGTGGAGCGGGAGTACAAGCACCTCATCGACGAGATGTACGCGGGGACGCGCGAAGCGTAGGTGGTTGCGGGGGACTGTCGGCGGCTGCGGGTTCTTTGCGGCTTGTCGCGCAGTTCCCCGCGCCCTTTCAGCGGGACTGCTCAGCTCTGCTCAGCAGCCGCCGTAGTTTCCTGACTTCTTTTCTCGGCGTTGCCACGTCGAGAAGTTCTTCGGACAACCGGTCCTCCGTGAGATCGCCGCGCCGTTGACGCGGGACCTCCAGGCGCCCTGCGAGGGGCTCGCCGACAGCCGCTCGTCCAGGTGGCCGTGGCGCACCGGCGTCGTTTCCGTCGCCCCCGTCGATCCCCGTCTCCGGGACGTCGGGGAAGCCGCCGTCGCCGGTGGTGGTCATCGCGGCGAGCGGAGGGCGCCGTTCGGATGCTCGCAGTCGTTGCGGTTTCTGTCCGTCTTCGAGCACACCCGTAGCACTGTTCTCACTCATGGCGGCCGACTTCGGTAACTCCGTGCTTATGGGCGCGGCCAGTCTGTCACTCTGTCCGCATCGATCGGGATGTATTCGTCCGAACTGCTCGGGGAGCTGGACATGGGGGTCATACCCACGCAACGGGAGACCGTCTCCCGGGTCCGTGAGGCGCCTGCGGACGACGCGGCACCGGTGTACGACACCGCGGGCCCGCGTGCGCAGGGGCGCGCATCCCTGCCCGGAAGCCCCCTCGCGCCCGCTTCCGCCCGTGCCCTGGTGCGTGCCTGCCTGGACGAGTGGACCGCCTGCGGACTCCTCTGCCCGGAACAGCAGCGGGTCGCCGAGGACGCCATGGTCGTCGTCAGCGAGCTCGTCACCAACGCCGTCGTGCACGCGGGGACGGACGTCGAGGTGGACTGGTGGCTGGAGGAGCGGGAGGAGACGGCGTTCGTCGTCGAGGTCACCGACCACCATCCCTCGCGCGCGCCGCGCGACCACCCGGGCGAGACGCCGTACGAGATACCGGAGTTCGGGCGGGGGCTGCGTCTGGTCGCCTCGCTCGCGGAGTCCTGGGGGGTGACGTACCGCACCGGCGCGAAGTCGGTGTGGGCGCGGTTGACCGGCCACGGCGGCACGCTCCCCGACGAGCAGCAGCTGAAGGTCGCCGAGATCCTCGCGCCCGAGCCGCCCCCCTCCCCGTCCCCGTACGTGGCCCCGTCCCCGCACGCGGCCTCGGCCGCAGCGGAGGGCGGAGGATGCTCGCATCGCCCCGAGCGCGACCGGGACTGGCTCAACCGGGGTGCGCTGTCCTTCCTCGCCGAGGCCTCCGAACTGCTCGCCGGGCAGCTCGACGAGAACCTGGTGGCCGCGCTCACCGGCCAGCTGATCGTGCCGCGGCTGGCCGACTGGTGCGCGGTGTGGCTGGAGGACGAGGCGACCGGGCGCGGCGGCGGCTGGGGCGACCAAGCCGGTGCGGGCGGCCCGCGGCTGGCCCGGGTCTGGCACGGCAGCGAGAACCGCATCGAGGAACTGCGCCGTGCGCTGGAGAAGGACCCGCCGGGCGCGCAGGGCGGGTTACGGTCCGGGCCCGAGCCGTATCCCTGGCCCGGCGCGGCGCTCGGCCCGCAGGGCGCCGTCGGCTCGGCGCTCGCCTACCGGCTGATCGCGGGCGGCCGCCCGCTCGGCACGCTCGTCATCGGACGGTCCGGTCCGGACGGCATCCCCGACGAGATCACCGGCCTCATGGAGGACTTCGGCCGCCGGGTCGCCCTCGCCGTCGGCGCGGCCCGCCAGTACGCCCGCCAGGCCACCATCAGCGCCGTCCTCCAGCGCGGGCTGCTGCCCGGCGCGGTCGCGGAGATCCCGGGCGTGCGCAGCGCGCTCGTCTACGAACCCTGCGACAAGGGCGGCCCCAGCGGCGACTTCTACGACCTCTTCCCGGCCGGTGACGACCGCTGGTGCTTCGCCGTGGGCGACGTCCAGGGCAAGGGCCCCGAGGCCGCCGTCGTCATCGGCCTCGCCCGGCCCTGGCTGCGGCTCCTCGCCCGCGAGGGGTACCGGGTCGCCGACGTCCTGGACCGGCTCAACCAGCTCCTCCTCGACGACGCCACCGAGGTCGCCGACGCCGCCGCCCGCGCCCTGGTCGCCGCCGGCGGCCGGCCCATGCCGCCCGGCGACGGCCCGCAGACCCGTTTCCTCTCCCTCCTCTACGGCGAACTCACGCCCCTCGACGGCGGCGGCGTCCGCTGTACCCTTGCCTCCGCCGGGCACCCGCTGCCGCTGCTCCTCGGCCCCGACGGCGAGGTCCGCACCGCGGCCTGCCCGCAGACTTTGCTCGGGGTCGTGGAGGACGAGACGTACACCAGCGAGACCGTCGAGCTCGCGCCCGGCGCCAGCCTGCTGTGCGTGACCGACGGGGTCACCGAGCGGCGCTCCGGCTCCGCCCAGTTCGACGACGGCGACGGGCTCGCGCGGGCGCTGGCCGGCTGCTCGGGGCTGAGCGCCGACCTGATCGCCGAACGCATCAGACGGCTCGTCCACGAGTTCGGCGGCGGACAGCCGGAGGACGACCTGGCGCTGCTCGTCCTCCAGGCGGAGTGACCGAGGCCGTACCGGAAATCCCTACGGGGCGAGTACGGGACAATGGAGGACATGCCTTCCGCACTCCCCGACGGCGAGCCGGTCCCCGACGACGGCGCGCTCCCCGCGTCCGCGCTCGCCGGTGCCGCCGCCCGCCCCCTCGGGTTCTACCTGCACGTCCCCTACTGCGCGACCCGCTGCGGCTACTGCGACTTCAACACGTACACGGCGACCGAGCTGCGCGGCAGCGGCGGTGTCCTCGCCTCCCGCGACAACTACGCGGACACGTTGGCGGACGAGGTCAGGCTGGCCAAGAAGGTCCTCGGCGACGACCCGCGCGAGGTCCGTACGGTGTTCGTGGGCGGCGGTACGCCGACGCTGCTGGCCGCCGCCGATCTCGTACGGATGCTGCACGCGATCCGTGACGAGTTCGGGCTCGCCGCCGACGCGGAGGTCACCACGGAGGCGAACCCCGAGTCCGTCGACCCGGCCTACCTGGCGGCCCTGCGGGAGGGCGGCTTCAACCGGATCTCCTTCGGCATGCAGAGCGCACGGCAGCACGTGCTGCGGGTCCTCGACCGCACCCACACCCCCGGGCGCCCCGAGGCGTGCGTCGCGGAGGCCCGCGCGGCCGGCTTCGAGCACGTCAACCTGGACCTGATCTACGGCACCCCCGGCGAGTCCGACGACGACTGGCGGGCCTCCCTGGAGGCGGCGATCGGAGCCGGGCCCGACCATGTGTCGGCGTACGCGCTGATCGTCGAGGAGGGCACGCAGCTCGCCCGCCGGATCCGCCGCGGCGAGGTCCCGATGACCGACGACGACGTCCACGCCGACCGCTACCTGATCGCCGACTCGGTGCTGTCGGAGGCGGGCTTCGACTGGTACGAGGTGTCCAACTGGGCCACCTCGCAGGCCGGCCGCTGCCTGCACAACGAGCTGTACTGGCGGGGCGCCGACTGGTGGGGCGCGGGGCCGGGGGCGCATTCGCACATGGGCGGGGTGCGCTGGTGGAACGTCAAGCATCCGGGGGCGTACGCGGCGGCGCTGGCGTCCGGGAGATCGCCGGGGGCCGGGCGGGAGGTCCTGTCGGACGAGGACCGGCGCGTGGAGCGGATCCTGCTGGAGCTGCGGCTGCGGGAGGGGGTGCCGCTGGACCTGCTGAAGGAGGAGGGGCTGAAGGCCTCGCGGCGGGCGCTGGGGGAGGGGTTGCTGGCGGACGGCCCCTACGAGGAGGGGCGGGCCGTCCTGACGCTGCGGGGGCGGCTGCTGGCGGATGCGGTGGTGCGGGACCTGGTGGACTGAGGGGTCACCCCCGCGACAGCGGGGAGCATGACCTGCTCGGCGGTGCGGACGGACTGATCGACGGGCCACCTCCGCGCGGGCGGAGAGCAGTCCACCGGTCCCGGTGAATCAAGGGCTCGGCAGACGTCAGGGCACGGTCACGTGGTCGATGAGACGCTCGACACATCCCAGCAGCTCCGGCTCCAGGTCCTTGTAGGAGCCCACGCGCGCGAGGATCGCCTGCCATACCGCGCCCGTGTTGTCCGTGGGCCAGCCGAGGGCCCGGCACACGCCCGTCTTCCAGTCCTGGCCGTGCGGGACGCGGGGCCAGGAGCCGATGCCCAGAGCCGACGGCTTCACCGCCTCCCAGATGTCGATGTACGGGTGGCCGACGACCAGGGCGTGGTCGCTGGTGACCGACTGGGCGATGCGCCACTCCTTGGTACCGGGGAGCAGGTGGTCGACGAGGACGCCGAGGCGGGCGTCGGGGCCGGGGGCGAACTCGGCCACGATGGCGGGGAGGTCGTCGACGCCCTCCAGGTACTCCACCACCACGCCCTCGATGCGCAGGTCGTCGCCCCAGACCTTCTCGACCAGTTCCGCGTCGTGGCGGCCCTCCACGTAGATGCGGCCCGCGCGGGCGACACGCGCGCGTGCGCCGGGGACGGCGACCGAGCCGGAAGCGGTACGCGAAGGGCGTGAAGGTCCATTGGACGGGGGGCGTACGAGGGTGACCGCCCTGCCCTCCAGGAGGAAGCCGCGCGGCTCCAGCGGGAAGACGCGGTGCTTGCCGAAGCGGTCCTCCAGGGTGACCGTGCCCGCCTCGCAGCGGATCACCGCGCCGCAGAAGCCGGTACCGGGCTCCTCCACCACCAGACCGGGCTCGGCGGCCACCTCGGGCACCGGCTTCGGCTTCTTCCACGGCGGGGTCAGGTCGGCGGAGTACTGGCGCATTCGGATGACGATAGGAGAAGCCGAACCGGTGCGCCTACGACACGCCGAAACGGGCCGCCAGGGCGTCGCGCTGGGCCCGCACGAACGCCGCGTCGACCACCGCTCCGTGACCGGGTACGTACAGGGCGTTCTCGCCGCCGAGCGAGAGCAGGCGGTCCAGGGCCGCGGGCCATCGCGACGGTACGGCGTCGGGGCCGGCCTGCGGATCGCCGGACTCCTCCACCAGGTCGCCGCAGAACACCACCTCCGGGTCGCCGGGGACCAGGACGGCGAGGTCGTGGGGGGTGTGGCCGGGGCCCACGTTGGCCAGCAGGGCCTGGCGGCCGTCGCCCAGGTCGAGCGTCCACTCGCCGGAGACCAGGTGGCGCGGGCGGGGGAGGGCGTCGGCCGCCTCCTCGGCCTCCGGGGAGGGAAGGCCGTTGCGGACCGCGTCCAGGCGGAGCTCCTCGCGGTCGTAGGCGAAGACGGCCTCCGTGCCCACCGCCGCGTACAGGTCCGCGCCAGCGAAGGCGGCCGCCCCGAAGACGTGGTCGAAGTGCGGGTGGGTGAGCGCGAGATGAGTCACACGGCGGTCGGCCAGTGCCTGCGCCTCCACGCGCAACCGTGCGCCCTCCGCCAGGCTCGACCCGGCGTCCACCATCAGGGCCGTGCCCGCGCCCAGCACCAGACCCGCCGTGCAGTCCCAGCCCGGCAGCCGGCACCGGCCGACCCCGTCGGCCACCCGCTCCCAGCCCAGCTCTTCCCAAGTCACCGTCATGCCGCGACGCTAGCCGTAGAACGCCATGGGTCCTGACCGACCTTGCCCAGTCAGTACCCCACGGCCGTACACTGGGCCGGGGACGCTGGCACTCGCGCTCACAGAGTGCCAGACGAAAGACACGAAGGACCCGAAGGACCCGAAAGGCCGCGGGACGACTTTCTGGAGGTGTGGCGCCGGATGCTGAGTGAACGCAGGCTTCAGGTATTGCGCGCCATCGTCCAGGACTACGTCGGCACCGAGGAACCGGTCGGGTCGAAGGCGCTGACCGAACGGCACAACCTCGGCGTCTCGCCGGCGACCGTGCGCAACGACATGGCCGCCCTGGAGGACGAGGGGTACATCGCCCAGCCGCACACCAGCGCGGGGCGGATCCCCACCGACAAGGGCTACCGGCTGTTCGTCGACAAACTGGCCGGCGTCAAACCGATGAGCGCGCCCGAGCGGCGGGCCATCCAGAACTTCCTCGACGGCGCCGTCGACCTCGACGACGTGGTGGCGCGTACCGTGCGGCTGCTGGCTCAGCTGACGCGGCAGGTGGCGGTGGTGCAGTATCCGTCGCTGACGCGGTCGACCGTGCGCCACGTGGAACTGCTCGCGCTGGCCCCGGCCCGGCTGATGCTGGTACTGATCACCGACACCGGACGGGTCGAGCAGCGGATGGTCGACTGCCCGGCGCCCTTCGGGGAAACGTCTCTGGCGGATCTGCGGGCCCGGCTGAACAGCAAGGTCGCGGGACGCCGGTTCGCGGACGTGCCCCGGCTGGTGGAGGACCTGCCGGAGGCCTTCGAGGTCGAGGACCGCGGCGCGGTCACGGCGGTGCTCTCCACCCTGCTGGAGACACTCGTCGAGGAGAACGAGGAGCGGCTGATGATCGGCGGCACCGCCAATCTCACCCGCTTCGGACATGACTTTCCCCTCACCATCCGGCCCGTCCTGGAGGCTCTGGAGGAGCACGTCGTCCTCCTCAAACTCCTGGGCGAGGCGGGGGATTCGGGCATGACCGTACGCATCGGTCACGAGAACGCCTACGAGGGACTCAACTCCACGTCCGTGGTGTCGGTCGGTTACGGTTCGGGCGGCGAGGCAGTCGCCAAACTCGGCGTGGTCGGACCGACGCGCATGGATTACCCGGGAACGATGGGAGCGGTACGAGCGGTGGCACGGTACGTCGGACAGATCCTGGCGGAGTCGTAAGTGGCCACGGACTACTACGCCGTTCTCGGCGTGCGCCGCGACGCGTCGCAGGAAGAGATCAAGAAGGCCTTCCGTCGGCTCGCGCGCGAGCTGCACCCGGACGTCAACCCGGATCCGAAGACCCAGGAGCGGTTCAAGGAGATCAACGCCGCCTACGAGGTGCTCTCCGATCCGCAGAAGAAGCAGGTCTACGACCTCGGCGGGGATCCGCTCTCGCAGAGCGGCGGCGCGGGGGCCGGGGGCTTCGGGGCCGGTGGCTTCGGGAACTTCTCGGACATCATGGACGCGTTCTTCGGTACGGCGTCCCAGCGCGGGCCGAGGTCGCGTACGCGGCGCGGCCAGGACGCGATGATCCGGATCGAGGTCGAGCTCGACGAGGCGGCCTTCGGCACGACCAAGGACATCCAGGTCGACACGGCGATCGTCTGCAACACCTGCAACGGTGAGGGCGCGGCGCCGGGCACCTCCGCCCAGACGTGTGACATGTGCCGGGGCCGTGGTGAGGTCTCGCAGGTGACGCGGTCCTTCCTCGGGCAGGTCATGACCTCCCGGCCGTGCCCGCAGTGCCAGGGGTTCGGGACCGTCGTGCCGACGCCGTGCCCCGAGTGCGCGGGTGACGGGCGGGTGCGGTCGCGGCGGACGCTGACCGTGAAGATCCCGGCCGGTGTCGACAACGGCACCCGGATCCAGCTCGCCGGTGAGGGCGAGGTCGGGCCCGGCGGGGGTCCCGCGGGTGACCTGTACGTCGAGATCCACGAGCTGCCGCACTCCACGTTCCAGCGGCGCGGGGACGATCTGCACTGCACGGTGACGATTCCGATGACGGCGGCGTCGCTCGGTACGAAGGTGCCGCTGGAGACGCTGGACGGGCTGGAGGAGATCGACATCCGGCCCGGCACCCAGTCTGGGCAGTCGATTCCGCTGCACGGGCGTGGGGTCACGCATCTGCGGGGTGGCGGTCGGGGTGACCTGATCGTGCATGTCGAGGTGACGACGCCGACGAAGCTGGATCCTGAGCAGGAGCGGTTGCTGCGGGAGCTGGCGAAGCTGCGTGGGGAGGAACGGCCGCAGGGGCAGTTCCAGCCGGGTCAGCAAGGGTTGTTCAGCCGACTGAAGGACGCGTTCAACGGGCGTTGACATGGTGCCGTGAAGGGGCTCCGCCCCTTCGACCCCGCCAGGGGGCTCCGCCCCCTGGACCCCCGAAACCCTCGCCCACCCACCACCCGACTCGGTCGATCAAGAAGCAAGGCCGCCCCGCGGCTCGGTCGATCAAGAAGTGAGGCCGCCCCGCGGCTCGGTCGATCGAGGGTCGGGGCCGTCCCCGCGGCTCGGTCGATCAAGAGGTTGGGTGCCTCTGGGTGGGGGAGATTTCTGGCATGTGCCAAAGGGGCGGCCCGATTCGGTCTTGTTCGGAGGACGTGACAACATGCCGTCATGTCCTCCGCACTGACCGATCTCTTCCCCATTCCGATCGTGCAGGCCCCCATGGCCGGCGGGGTCTCCCTCCCGCAGCTCGCCGCCGCCGTGTCCGAGGCGGGCGGGCTGGGGTTCCTCGCCGCCGGGTACAAGACCGCCGACGGGATGTACCAGGAGATCAAGCAGTTGCGAGGGCTGACCGGGCGTCCCTTCGGTGTGAACCTCTTCGTGCCGCAGCCGGAGTATGCCGAGTCCGGGGCCGTGGAGGTCTACGCGCACCAGCTGGCCGGTGAGGCCGCCTGGTACGAGACCGAGCTCGGTGATCCGGACAGCGGCCGCGACGACGGGTACGAGGCCAAGCTGGCCGTGCTGCTGGACAATCCGGTGGCCGTGGCCTCGTTCCACTTCGGTGTGCCGACGCGGGATGTGCTGGACTCCCTGCGGCGTGCCGGAACGGTCACGATGGTCACCGCCACCACCGTCGAGGAGGCCCTCGCCGTGGAGCGGGCCGGCGCCGACGCGGTGATCGCACAGGGCGTGGAGGCCGGCGGACACCAGGGCACCCACCGGGACGTACCGGAGAACGACGGGTCCGGGATCGGCCTGCTGTCGCTGGTCGCCCAGGTGCGGGAGGCCGTGCGGATCCCGGTCGTCGCCGCCGGCGGGCTCATGCGCGGCAGCCAGATCGCGGCCGTGCTGGCGGCGGGGGCGAGCGCCGCACAGCTGGGGACGGCCTTCCTGGCCGGCCCGGAGTCCGGCGCCGCCGACCTGCACAAGCAGGCGCTGACCGACCCGCTGTTCACGCGGACCGCGCTGACCCGGGCGTTCTCCGGGCGGCCCGCACGCGGCCTGGTCAACCGGTTCATGCGCGAGCACGGCCCCTACGCGCCCGCCGCCTACCCGGAGGTCCACCACCTCACCTCCCCGCTGCGCAAGGCCGCCGCGAAGGCCGGGGACGCGCAGGGCATGGCCCTGTGGGCCGGGCAGGGGCACCGGCTGGCCCGCGAGCTGCCCGCCGGGCAGCTGGTGGAGGTCCTCGCCGAGGAACTCGCCGCCGCGTCGACAGCGTTGTCGACCAAGGGGGAGGGGGGCCGGGGATGACCGCGCCGGTGTTCGTGCTCGATCCGCTGGTGGTGCCCGGCTTCCCCGGCGGCGAGATCGTCCTGGACGGCCCCGAGGGGCGGCACGCCGTCTCCGTGAAGCGGCTGCAGCCCGGCGAGCCCGTCATCCTCACCGACGGGCGGGGGCGCTGGACCGAGGGGGTCGTACGGGCCGCCGAGGGCAAGGACCGGCTGGTGGTGACGGATGTGGCGACCGTCCACGAGGAACCTGTGCCGCGGCCCCGGATCACCGTGGTGCAGGCACTTCCCAAGGGGGACCGGGGGGAGGTCGCCGTGGAGACCATGACCGAGGTCGGCGTCGACGCGGTCGTGCCCTGGCAGGCCGCCCGCTGCATCAGCCAGTGGAGGGGCGAGCGCGGGCTCAAGTCGCTGGCCAAGTGGCGCGCCACCGCCCGCGAGGCGGGCAAGCAGTCCCGCCGGGTGTGGTTCCCTGAGGTGGGGGACGCGGTGAGCACCAGACAGGTTGCGGCGCTTCTCGCCAGAGCCGACCTCGCCGCCGTGCTGCACTCCGACTTCGAGCACGGCAGCGAGCCGCTCGCCGGCGCCCGGCTGCCCGCCGAGGGCGAGATCGTGCTGGTCGTCGGGCCCGAGGGAGGCATCGCCCGGGACGAGGTGGCGCTGTTCGAGGAGGCGGGTGCGAAGGCGTACACGCTGGGGCCTACCGTGATGCGGACATCGACCGCCGGGACGGCGGCCGCGGCCCTGCTGCTGGGCCGCACCGGCCGGTGGTCCTGAACCACACCAGCCCTGGGGGACACGCCGTGGAACTCGCCCAAGTCCGGCTCCTGGTAACCGACTTCGCCGCCTGCTACCGCTTCTATGCCGAGGTGCTCGGGCTGAAGCCGCAGTCGGGGGCGAGCGAGGGGCCGTACGAGAAGTTCAGCCCGCACGCCGGGTCGGCGGGGATCGCCCTGCAGGACCGGGCGATGATGGCCGCGGTACTGGGCGAACTGGGAGACGCGGCGACCGGGCACCGTTCGCTGGTGGTGCTGCGCGTCGACGACCTCGACGCCTACTGCGAGCAGATCGTGGGGCGGGGGGCGGTCCTCGTGCACGGGCCGGCGGCGATGGCGGAACGCATGCGGGTCGCCCACCTCAAGGACCCCGAGGGGAACCTGGTGGAACTGCAGGAGTGGCTGCTGCTGCGCACCTGAAGGGTGATGGTTCCGAACACGTGAGTGGCCGTATGTCCCCTACCGCCACCGGCGGGACGGTGGCAGGCTGCCCTCCATGGGGGCATTGAGGCGGATTTGGGGCCGGCCGCGCGGGACCAGGGTGGCGGCCGCGGCGGGGCTCGTGGTGCTCGCCGTGGGTGGCGCGGTCGCTTGTCAGCCGAGCGACCTGAACACCGCGACGGTCGCCTACACCACCGACCAGACCGCCACCGCCGAGCTGAAACGCCAGCACGTGGACGTCAGTTGGCTCACCTGCACCGGCAACTACGGGTCGTCGAAATCGTCCGCGAAGACGCCGTCGGCCACCGAGACCACCGTCGTCTCCGTGGACTGCAAGGGCAGGACCAAGGACGGGCGGGCCATCACCGTCACCGGCCGGGTCACGAAGGCGGTCAGCGGGGCCTGCGTGCGCGGGAACCTCGTCGCGAAGGTCGGCGGCAAGGAGTGGTTCCGGGTGAACGGACTGGGCGACTGCGACGCCACGCCCGGACCGACGTACAGCACCTACCGGCCGCCCACCTACGGGCAGCAGCCCGGCCCCACCGTGACCGTCACCAAGACCATCTGGTGCCAGGGCGACCCCAAGTGCCGGCCGGTGCAGGGCAAGTGATCGAAATCGGCCACCGGGAACACACCGCGATGCATAGGCTGAGCGAGTGACTCAGGGTGCAGCGACAGGACCGCGGTCCTACCTCCGATTTCCGCACGTCCACGGCGATCTAGTCGCCTTCACCGCCGAGGACGACGTGTGGCTGGCGCCCCTGGACGGCGGCCGGGCCTGGCGGGTCAGCGCCGACAACGTCCCCGTGACCCTGCCGCGCATCTCGCCCGACGGGACCACGGTCGCCTGGACCTCCACCCGCGACGGCGCCCCCGAGATCCACCTGGCCCCCGTCGACGGCGGCTCCGCCACCCGCCTGACGCACTGGGGGAGTTCCCGTACCCAGGTGCGCGGCTGGACCGCCGACGGGCAGGTCCTCGCGATCACCACCCACGGCCAGGCCAGCCTGCGCCGCAGCTGGGCCCACACCGTCCCGCTCGACGGCGGCCCGTCCACCGTCCTGCCGTACGGCCCGGTCGGCCATGTCGCCCTCGGCCCGCACACCGTGCTGCTGTCCGCCCCGATGGGGCGGGAGGCGGCCTGGTGGAAGCGGTACCGGGGCGGTACGGCCGGGAAGCTGTGGATCGACCGGGAGGGCGCCGGCGAGTTCGTACGGCTGCACGCGGAGCTGGACGGGAACCTGGAGTACCCCGTGTGGGCCGGCGACCGGATCGCGTTCCTCTCGGACCACGAGGGCACGGGCGCGCTGTACTCCTCCCTGGCCGACGGTTCCGACCTGCGCCGGCACACCCCGCTCGACGGTTTCTACGCCCGGCACGCGTCCGGCGACGGCACCCGCGTCGTCTACGCCTCGGCCGGTGAACTCTGGCTCCTGGAGGACCTGGAGGGCGCCGAGCCGCGCCGCCTGGACATCCGGCTCGGCGGGTCCCGGGTGGACCGGCAGCCGTACCCGGTCAACGCGGCCCGCTGGTTCTCCCACGCCTCGCCCGACCACACCGCGCGCGGCAGCGCCGTCCTGGTGCGCGGCGGCGTGCACTGGGTGACCCACCGCTCGGGCCCGGCGCGTGCGCTCGTCGCCGAGCCGGGGGTGCGGGCCCGGCTGCCCGTCACCTTCCGCGTGGACGCGGAGGAGTGGGTGGTGTGGGTGACGGACGCCGAGGGCGACGACGCCCTGGAGTTCGCCCCCGCGACCGGGCTCGTGCCCGGCGCCACACCGCGCCGGATCGCCGCCGGACAGCTCGGCCGGGTCCTGGACCTCGCCGTCGCCCCCGACGGCGGCCGGGTCGCCGTCGCCGCCCACGACGGACGGCTGCTCCTCGTCGAGCGGGAGACGGGCGAGGTCCGCGAGGTCGACCGCAGCGAGGACGGTGACGTCTCCGGACTGGCCTTCTCGCCCGACTCCGGCTGGCTCGCCTGGTCCCACCCCGGCGCCGGCGGGCTCTGCCAGCTCCGCATCGCCCACACCACCGACCTGACCGTCACCGAGGCGACCCCGCTGCGGTTCAGGGACTACGACCCCGCCTTCACCCGGGACGGCAAACACCTCGCCTTCCTCTCCACCCGCTCCTTCGACCCGGTCTACGACGAGCACGTCTTCGACCTGGCGTTCGTGGTCGGCGACCGCCCGCACCTGATCACCCTCGCGGCCACCACCCCCTCGCCGTTCGGCCCGCAGCGGCACGGCCGTCCCTTCGAGACCCCCGACAAGGACGAGACCCCGGACGCCGAGGGCACCCCCGCCACCCGCATCGACCTGGAGGGCCTCGCCGACCGGATCGTGCCCTTCCCCGTCGAGGCCGGCCGCTACTCCACGCTCCGGGCCGCCAAGGACGGCGTGCTCTGGCTGCGCCACCCGGTGCGCGGTGTGCTCGGCGCCTCCCGCGCCCACCCCGAGGACCCGGCGCCCAAGACCGAGCTGGAGCGCTACGACCTCGCCCAGCAGCGCATCGAGTACCTCTCCTCCGACGCCGACCACTTCGAGGTCAGCGGCGACGGCAAACGCGTCCTGCTCTGGGCCGACGGCAAACTCAAGGTCGTACCCAGCGACCGCCGGGCCTCGGGCGACGACGACAGCGACAGCAACATCACCGTCGACCTGTCCCGGGTCCGGCAGACCGTCGACCCGGCCGCCGAGTGGCGGCAGATGTTCGACGAGACCGGGCGCATCATGCGCGACCAGTTCTGGCGGCCCGACCTCGGCGGCGTCGACTGGAACGGCGTCCTCGACCGCTACCGCCCGCTCGTCGACCGGGTCGCCACCCACGACGACCTCGTCGACCTGCTCTGGGAGGTCCAGGGCGAACTCGGTACCTCGCACGCCTACGTCACCCCGCGCGGCGGCCACGGCAACGGCGCCCGCCAGGGCCTGCTCGGTGCCGACATCTCCCGCCATGACGACGGCAGTTGGCGCATCGACCGGATCCTGCCCGCCGAGACCTCCGACCCCGGAGCCCGGTCCCCCCTCGCCGCCCCCGGCGCCGCGGTACGCCCCGGCGACGCGATCGTGGCCGTGGCCGGCCGCCCCGTCGACCCGGTGACCGGCCCCGGCCCCCTCCTCGTCGGCACGGCCGGCAAGGCCGTCGAACTGACCGTGTCCCCGGCCGGTGGTGGCGAACTGCGCCACCCCGTCGTCGTCCCGGTCGCGGACGAGGAGCCGCTGCGCTACCACGCGTGGGTGGCCGACCGGCGAGCCCACGTCCACGAGTTGTCCGCCGGCCGGCTCGGCTACCTCCATGTCCCCGACATGCAGGCGCCCGGCTGGGCCCAGATCCACCGCGACCTGAGCGTGGAGATGGCGCGCGAGGGCATCGTCGTGGACGTCCGCGAGAACCGGGGCGGGCACACCTCCCAGCTCGTGGTGGAGAAGCTGGCCCGGCGGATCGTCGGCTGGGACCTGCCGCGCGGCATGCGGCCGCACAGCTATCCGAGGGACGCGCCCCGGGGACCGGTGGTCGTCGTCGCGAACGAGTTCTCCGGCTCGGACGGCGACATCGTCAACGCGGCGATCAAGGCCCTGGGCATCGGCCCGGTGATCGGCACCCGCACCTGGGGCGGCGTGATCGGCATCGACAGCCGCTACCGCCTGGTCGACGGCACACTGGTCACCCAGCCGAAGTACGCGTTCTGGCTGGAGGGCTACGGCTGGGGCGTGGAGAACCACGGCGTCGACCCGGACGTGGAGGTCGTACAGACCCCGCAGGACTGGGGCGCGGACCGGGATCCCCAGCTGGACGAGGCGGTACGGACAGCGCTGGAGGCCCTGGAGACGGCTCCCGCGAAGACGCCGCCGACGCTGCCCCTGTAGGGAGGGGCGCCCGGTCCACCTGAAAGGGCGCCGGACTGTGCCGACATGCGGCAACCACGGCCGGCCAAGGGGCGCGGGGAACTGCGCGACCAGCCCCCGCGAACCCGCACCCGACGACGATACGATGCCCCGGAAGATCGATCACGGTGCCAAGGAAGGAAACGGAATGGCAGGGGAACCCCAGGACGACTGTCTCTTCTGCAAGATCGTCGCAGGTCACGTCCCCGCGACGATCGTCCGGGAGACGGACACCACCGTCGCCTTCCGGGACATCAACCCCCAGGCACCCACCCACGTCCTGGTGATCCCCAAGGTCCACTACAAGAACGCGGCCGAGCTCGCCGCAGGCGAACCCGCGATCGCCGCCGACATACTGCGTGAGGCCCAGGCCGTCGCCGACGAGGACAAGCTGGAGAGCTACCGCGTCGTCTTCAACACCGGCAGCGGCGCCGGCCAGACCGTCTGGCACACCCACGCCCACGTCATCGGCGGCCGCGGCCTGCAGTGGCCGCCCGGGTGACCAGCCGTGTCCGTACGTGAACTGGTGGTCCTCGGCACCGCCAGCCAGGTCCCCACCCGGCACCGCAACCACAACGGCTACCTGCTGCGCTGGGACGGCGAGGGCATCCTCTTCGACCCCGGTGAGGGCACCCAGCGGCAGATGCTGCGGGCCGGGGTCGCCGCGCACGACCTGAACCGGATCTGCGTCACCCACTTCCACGGCGACCACTCCCTCGGCCTCGCCGGGGTCATCCAGCGCGTCAACCTCGACAAGGTCCCGCACCCGGTCACCGCCCACTACCCGCGCTCCGGGCAGCGCTTCTTCGACCGGCTCCGGTACGCCACCGCCTACCGCGAGACCGTCGGCATCACCGAGGCCCCGGTCGACGCGGACGGCGACCTCGCCAGCACCCGGTCGTACCGGCTTGAGGCCCGGCTGCTCTCCCACCCCGTCGAGTCCTACGGCTACCGGCTCACCGAGCCCGACGGCCGCCGCATGCTGCCCGAACGGCTCGCCGCGCACGGCATCACCGGCCCCGACGTCGGCCGGATCCAGCGCGAGGGCGTCCTCGGCGCCGTCACGCTCGACGAGGTCAGCGAGGTGCGGCGCGGCCAGCGGTTCGCGTTCGTCATGGACACCCGGCTCTGCGACGGCGTGCACGCCCTCGCGGAGGGCTGCGACCTGCTCGTCATCGAGTCGACCTTCCTCGACGAGGACGCCGGACTCGCCGCGGAACACGGCCACCTGACCGCCGGACAGGCGGCGGCCGTCGCCCGCGAGGCGGGGGTACGGCACCTCGTGCTGACCCACTTCAGCCAGCGCTACTGCGACCCCGACGCCTTCGAACGGGAGGCCCGGGCCGCCGGATACGACGGCGAGCTGACCGTCGCCCGCGACCTGCTCCGAGTGCCGGTCCCGAAGCGCAGGTGAAACGGCCGTACGATGCTTTGATGCCCCTCCCCAAAGCAGAACTGCACCTCCACATCGAAGGCACGCTGGAGCCCGAGCTGGCGTTCATGCTGGCCGCGCGCAACGGCGTCGAGCTGCCGTACGCGGACACCGACGCGCTGCGCAAGGCGTACCAGTTCGAGGACCTGCAGTCCTTCCTGAACCTGTACTACGAGCTGATGGCCGTCCTGCGCACCGAGCAGGACTTCGACGACCTCGCCGACGCCTACCTCGCGCGGGCCGCCGCGCAGGGCGTGCGGCATGCCGAGATCTTCTTCGACCCGCAGGCGCACCTGGTGCGCGGGGTGTCCATGGGCGCGGTCGTCGAGGGCCTGTGGCGGGCGCTGGGCCGGAGCGTCGAGAGCCACGGGATCTCCACCCGCCTCATCATGTGCTTCCTGCGCGACGAGTCCGCCGAGTCGGCGATGGAGACGCTTCAGGCGGCGAAGCCGTACCTGGACCGGATCACCGGTATCGGGCTGGACTCGGCCGAGGTCGGGCATCCGCCGGTCAAGTTCCGCGAGGTGTACGAGGCCGCGGCCGCGCTCGGGCTGCGGCGGGTGGCGCATGCCGGTGAGGAGGGGCCGCCGGAGTACATCACCGAGGCGCTGGACGTGCTCGGCGTCGAGCGCGTCGACCACGGGCTGCGCTGCGTGGAGGACCCGGAGCTGGTCGCCCGGCTGGTGCGGGAACGGATCCCGCTGACGCTGTGCCCGCTGTCCAACGTCCGCCTGCGCACGGTCGACGTGCTCGCCGAGCACCCACTTCCGGCCATGATCGACGCCGGGCTGCTGTGCACGGTCAACTCCGACGACCCGGCCTACTTCGGCGGTTACGTCGCCGACAACTACCACGCCGTGCGCGACGCCCTGGGCCTGACCAGGGAACAGATGCGGGAGCTGGCCCGCAACTCCTTCCGCGCGTCCTTCCTGGAGGACGACGAGGAACTGCGGGCCCGGTACCTCGCCGAGGTGGACGCCTACGAGTTCGGCTGAGTCGCCGAGTTCGGTCAGGCCGCGACGTCCAGCCGTACCGCCGTCCCGTCGGTGAGTGCCGGGCCGGTCGTGACGGTGGTGGTCCTGCGCCGCAGCGCCACCGCCGTCAGCGGTACCGCGACCGCCAGCAGGCCCACCGCGAGGACCGTCCCCATCGCCGGGAAACCCGCCCGCGCGGCCAGCAGGCTGCCGGTCATCGGGCCGAGGGCCGTCCCCAGCGATGACGCCGACCCCACCAGCACCGCCCAGCGGCCGCGTGGATCGAGGGCGGCGGCGAGCCCGATGACGTACGACAGGACGACCGGGTAGAGCAGGTTCCAGGCGATCTCGCCGGCCGCGAAGGACGCGAGGCCGGTGGCGGACGCGCTGAGCGCGATACAGCCCGCGATCAGCACGGTGCCGAGCCCGATCGGCAGGGCCAGGCCGAGCCGCGGGCCGAGGGCACCCGCGCCGACCACGCCGAGCAGGCCGGTGCCGAGCGCCACCGCGAACACCGCGCCGACGGTCGCCTCGCCGAGGTGCGCCTGCGTCAGGCCGATACGGCCGCTGACCCCCCACAGCGAGTTCTGCGCGGCCGACCAGCACGGCATCGCGGCGGCCAGCAGCAGGCCGGAGCGGAGCTGGGGGAGCCGGGAGCCGGCGGCGGTGCGGGGGAGGGCCGGGGCGGTGCGTGGGGACAGGCGGGCGGTGAACGGCCAGACCGCGAGCGCCGTGAGCGCGATCGCGGCGAGGGGCTGCGCGTGGCCCGGGCCGAGGTGCGGGACCGACAGGTAGACGGCCGCCGCGAGGGCGGAGACGCCGAGCAGGCCGAGGGTGGTGGTGCGGTGCGGATCGCGTTGTGCGGCGATACCGGTGGCGGCGACCGCGGTGACCGTGCCGGAACCGAATCCGCCGACCACTGCGCCGGCGACGACCGCGGGGACGGCGGTGGTCAGGGCCGCTCCGCCGTAGCCGAGGGCCGCGAGCAGCAGGCCTAGGCGGGCGAGTGTGCGGGGGCCGATGCGGTCGACCCGGGCGGCGAGGAGGAAGCCTGCCGTCGCCGAACTCAGCAGCAGGGCACTGCCGATGGCGCCTGCCTGGGTGGCGGTGACGGGGAGCCCCGATTCGAGCCTGCCGACGGTGGTCGGGAGGAGGTAAGGGGCCAGGTACCCGGCCGTGAAGAGGGCGACGAGGGGCCAGGGGGTGGTGCGGGGGGCGGACACGGGCGTTCCCAGGGCATGCGAAAGGAGCGGCGGAGAAAGGGGGTTCGGCGCAGGCCGTCGAGGGACAGGAACGCGCGGGGAATTTGTATCAAGGGCGGGGGAGCGGAAGAAGAGCGGGGGGTGTGATGTGGGGCACGGTGAGGTTTTGGGGGCGGGGGAGGGGGTAGCGGCGCCGCGCGCCATGGGGTTCGGTGGAGTGGCGAGTGCGGCCAGCGGGGGCTGGGGGCCGGGTGGGGACGCTTGCCGGCGCTGGCAGGGTGCCTCCCCCAGAAGGGTGTACCCCCAGCGCCCACCCGTGCCGCCCTGCGGCACGCCTGCCCGCAGCTAAGGCGCCCCGCAAGGGGCGCGGGGAACTGCGCGACCAGCCCCCACCCGCCCGCGGCCGACGACGCACCGGTACCCTCCGGCTCCTCAACGCCAGTTGACCGTGCCGCCTGTTGTCGCTGACTCGATGCGGGTGCGGGTTTCCTGCATCACCGCCACGATCTCGGCCTCGTGCCGGGGCGTCAGCCGGGTCACCGGTACCGAGCAGCTGATCGCGTCCTGGGGCGGGGTGTCGTAGCGGAGGGCGAAGCCGAAGCCGGTGATGCCGAGGACGCTTTCCTCGCGGTCGATCGAGTAGCCACGGGCGCGGGTCTCGGCGAGGTCGGCGGAGAGGGAGTCCGGGGTCGTGCGGGTGTGGGGGGTGAGGGGCTGGTAGGGGCCCTCGGGGAGGCCGGCGTCCGGGCGTTCCGCCAGCAGGGCCTTGCCCAGGGCGCCGGCGTGGGCCGGGAGGCGGCGGCCGACCCTGCTGATCGTGCGCAGGTACTCGTGGGACTCCCGGGTCGCCAGGTACGCCACGTCCGGGCCGTCCAGGCGGGCCAGGTGGATCGTCTCGCCGAGTGCCTCCGAGGCCTCGTCGAGGTAGGGGCGTACGAGGCGGACCCGCGGGTCGGAGTCCAGATAGCTGGTGCCGGTCAGCAGGGTGCGGATGCCGATGCCGTAGAGGGAGCCCGTGGTGTCCGTGCGCACCCAGCCGCGGGTGATCAGCGTCTGGAGCAGGGCGTACATCGAGCTGCGCGGGACGCCGAGTTCGTCCGCCAGCTCCTGGAGGCGGGCCGGGCGGTCGCCGCGGGCGGCGAGCAGCTCCAGCAGCTCCACCGTGCGCGCCGCGGACTTCACCTCGCGGACCCCTGCTGTCTCCGACATGCGCTGATCGTAAGGGGGTGGGGGCGGTGCGCGCCGTTGACGGCGAGGCGTTCGCATATCTAGTCTCTGTCTTCATACATAGATGACGTCCATGTCAGGAGATGGGTGCGGTGGCCGGACAGCCGGAGCGTGTGGTGCGGAGGCTGCGGGACGGGATGGCGGGCGGTGTGCTGTCGTTCCCGCTCACCTCGTTCCACGCCGACGGGTCCCTCGATGTGGACGGATTCCGGGCGTACGTCGCCGGGCAGCTGGCCGCCGGGCCCGGCGCCCTCTTCCCGGCCTGCGGCACGGGGGAGTTCTTCTCGCTGGACGAGGAGGAGTACCGGCAGGTCGTGACGGTGGCGGTCGAGGAGGCCGGCGGGCGGATGCCGGTGGTCGCCGGGGTGGGGTACGGCTGGGCGCAGGCCGCCCGGTTCGCGCGCATCGCGGAGGAGGCCGGCGCCGACGCCCTGCTCGTGCTGCCGCACTACCTCGTCGCCGCCCCGCAGGACGGACTGATCGCCCACATCGAGGCGATCGCGGGCCGGACCGGGCTGCCGCTCGTCGTCTACCAGCGCGGCCAAGTCACGTACACCGCCGAGTCGTTGGCCCGGATCGCCGGCATCCCCGGCGTGATCGGCCTCAAGGACGGGCACAGCGACCTCGACCGGCTGCAGCGGCTCACCCTCGCCGCCCCCGACGGCTTCCTCTTCTTCAACGGCGCCGCCACCGCCGAGATCCAGGCCCGCGCCTACGCCACCGTCGGCGTCCCCGCCTACTCCTCGGCCGTGCACGCCTTCGCCCCCGAGATCGCCGACGTCTTCTTCGGCGCCCTGCGCGCCGGCGACCAGGGCACGGTCGACAAACTGCTGCGCGGCTTCTACGTGCCGTTCGTCGAACTGCGGGACCGGGTGCCCGGATACGCGGTGTCGCTGGTGAAGGCGGCGGCCCGGCTGCGCGGCCGGCCGGTGGGCCCCGTGCGCGCCCCGCTCACCGACCCCACCACCGCCGACCTCGCGGACCTCAGGGCGCTGCTCACCGCCGGCCTCGACCTCGTGGGGGCCGCACTGTAGGCCTCACGGCCGGGGCGTGCGGCGGCCGTACCCGCCCGGCCGGCCGGCACCGGCGATGCCGCCGGCAGGGACGCCTCGTTCGGGCGGTCGTACGGTGAGAGCGGCCGCCTCGGACCCGACATGGTGCAGACTGGCCGGATCCGCACACGTCAGGGAGCGCACCGTGACCGCGTCCAACGCGTTCGCCGGAGAGGAACCCGAGTACCTCGACGACGACAGGGGAGCAACAACACCGCACTGCGCCGCACAGGTCGACCCGCTGGCCGCCCTGCGCACGCCGGACGACCCGCCCTGGGACGTCTACCTCACCGGCACCGTCTTCCTCGACATCGTCTTCACCGGCCTGGACTCCGCGCCGGTGCGCGGCACCGAGTCCTGGGCCCGGGGCATGGGCTCCAGCCCCGGCGGCATCGCCAACATGGCCACCGCCCTCGCCCGCCTCGGCCTGCGGACCTCCCTCGCGGCCGCCTTCGGCGACGACCACTACGGCGAGTACTGCTGGGACGCGCTCGCCCAGGGCGAGGGCATCGACCTCTCCCCGTCCCGGACGGTGCGCGGCTGGCACTCGCCGGTCACCGTCTCCATGGCGTACGAGGGCGAGCGGACCATGGTGTCGCACGGGCACGAGCCGCCCGCCGACACGCTGTTCCGCCAGCAGAACGCACCCGGCCACCCCGCTCGTGCACGCGCCGCCGTCGCCTCGCTCACGCCCGGCAAACGCAACCCGTGGATCGCCCGCGCGGCCGCTGAGGGCACCCGGATCTTCGGTGACATCGGCTGGGACGACACGGGCGAGTGGGACCTGGCCGCGCTCGCCGATCTCGAACACTGCGAGGCGTTCCTGCCGAACGCGGAGGAGGCCATGCGGTACACCGGCGCGGACTGCCCGCGGGCCGCGGCGCACGCCCTCACCGAGTACGTGCCCGTTGCCGTGGTCACCCTCGGGGCGGAGGGGGCGTACGCGGTCGACGGGCGGACCGGGGAGTCCGCGGAGGTGCCGGCGATCGCCGTGGAGGCCCTCGATCCGACCGGGGCGGGCGATGTCTTCGTCGCCGGTTTCGTCACCGGGACACTGGCCGACTGGCCGCTGGCCGACCGGCTCGCCTTCGCGGGGCTGACGGCGGCGCTGTCCGTCCAGGAGTTCGGCGGCTCGTTGTCGGCTCCCGGCTGGTCGGAGATCGGGGCATGGTGGCGGAAGGTGCAGTCGGTGACGGGGCAGGAGCCGGCGGCGCTGCGGCGGTACGCGTTCCTGGAGGGGCTGGTGCCGGAGGAGGACCAGGTGAGGCCCTGGCCCCTGCGGAGGGCGGTGCCGACGATCGGGTTCGGCCGGGCCGGGTGACTGCGGAGAGGGCGGGTGCGGGTGGCTGGAGGCTGGGGCAGGGGGTTTTCGCTTACGGCGCTGGCACGGTGCCTCCCCCCAGAGGGGGTACCCCCAGCGCCCACCCGTGCCGCCCTGCGGCACGCCTGCCCGCAGCTAGGACGTGCCCCGTAAGGGGCGCGGGGAACTGCGCGACGAGCCCCCACCGGCCCGCACCCGACAACGAGCCGTCACCCCCCCGGCCTACTCCCCCCGCACCCGACAACGAGCCGTCCCCCCCCGGCCTACTCCCCCGGCCTACTCCCCCCGCACCTTGGCAACCTGCACCCGCACCAGCGACCGCCCCGCCCCCGACACCCCCGACAACGCACCGGCGAACAGCTCCTCCACCCCGCCCCCGTCGGCCCCCACACTCCCGCTGCTCACCACATAGCCCTCCCGCACCGCGACCCTCAGCACACCCTCCGTGTCCACCGCAGCGGCGGCGATCGTCGGCACCTCCCCGCCCGCCGGGTCCGGCACCTTCGTGTACGCCCCCTTCACCGGCTCCCGCCAGCGCAGCGCCAGCAGGACCGGTGACTTGGCCTCGACTTCCGCGAGATCCACCTCGTACACCCCGTCCGCCGTGAGCACGTCGGCCCACGCGTCCAGCGCGATCGCCGCCGGCAGCAGGTCCCGCAGCGTCGACCCGGCGATGTTCCCGCCCACCGTCGCCGTCCGGCGCACCGCCCCCGTGCCCACGCCCTTCGCCGCCTGCCGCAGCAGCTCGGGAACCCGGTCGTCCAGCTGGTGGAGAAGGACCGCGCCTCCGAGGACCCCGTTCCCCATCGCCGTCGCCTCCGGTACCTTCCGCAGGGACACCGCCTGTTCCGGGAAGCCGTCCCGCTGCCACGCGGCCCATATCAGGGTCGCTCCGCCGACCGGTACCGCCCCCTCGGCCAGGCATTCCCGGGCCTCGGACACCGACGTGGGCAGTCGCAGCAGCACGGCTACCTGCTTTCTGTGCGGACAGGTGGCGTGGAGCGGACGCGGCCCCCCGACCACGTATGGCAGTGACGGCACGGATTCTGCCCCGGCGTGCCGGAGCGCATGCAGGGCTCACGGCGGCAACGGGGGCGCCTTTCCCGGGGAAAAGACCTACGGCGTTGTCAGCCCCGCGTCGTACGCTTGATACCGCGAGGCCGCCCTCAGCTACGCGGCCGTGACGAGGAGGAACCGCAGGCCTTAAGCGCCGGCCCATGACTCAGACACCGACAGCTCACACTCCCGCGCAGCAGCAGGCCCGAGCCCAGTTCGAGGTTCCCGCCCAGCACCCCATGGTCACCGTGCTGGGATCCGGCGACTCCCTGCTGCGCGTGATCGAGAAGGCCTTCCCGGCGGCCGACATCCACGTCCGGGGCAATGAGATCAGCGCGGTCGGCGATGCCCGTGAAGTGGCCATCGTCCAGCGCCTGTTCGACGAGATGATGCTGGTGCTCCGCACCGGGCAGCCGATGACGGAGGACGCAGTGGAACGCTCGATCGCCATGCTGCGGGCGAGTGAGAACGGGGAGGGCCCGGAGGAGACCCCGGCCCAGGTTCTGACGCAGAACATCCTGTCCTCGCGCGGCCGCACCATCCGCCCCAAGACCCTCAACCAGAAGCGGTACGTCGACGCGATCGACAAGCACACGATCGTCTTCGGCATCGGGCCCGCCGGTACCGGCAAGACGTATCTGGCCATGGCCAAGGCGGTGCAGGCCCTGCAGTCCAAGCAGGTCAACCGCATCATCCTGACCCGGCCGGCGGTCGAGGCGGGTGAGCGGCTCGGCTTCCTGCCGGGCACGCTCTACGAGAAGATCGACCCGTACCTGCGCCCGCTGTACGACGCGCTGCACGACATGCTCGACCCGGACTCGATCCCGCGCCTGATGGCGGCCGGGACGATCGAGGTGGCGCCCCTCGCCTACATGCGCGGCCGCACCCTCAACGACGCCTTCATCATTCTCGACGAGGCCCAGAACACCTCGCCCGAGCAGATGAAGATGTTCCTCACCCGGCTCGGCTTCGAGTCGAAGATCGTGATCACCGGTGACGTGACGCAGGTCGACCTGCCCAACGGCACCAAGAGCGGTCTGCGGCAGGTGCAGGAGATCCTCGACGGCGTGGAGGACGTGCACTTCTCCCGGCTGACGTCCCACGATGTCGTACGGCACAAGCTGGTGGGCCGTATCGTCGACGCGTACGAGCAGTACGACAGCACGCACGGTACCGAGAACGGCACGCCCAAGGGCGGCCGCTCGAAGTCCGCGCACAAGGGGAAGTAGACAAGCGCAGCGCCATGTCGATCGACGTCAACAACGAGTCCGGAACCGAGGTCGACGAGCAGGCGATCCTCGACATCGCCCGCTACGCCCTCGCGCGGATGCGCATCCACCCGCTCTCCGAGCTCTCGGTGATCGTCGTGGACGCCGACGCCATGGAGCAGCTGCACATCCAGTGGATGGACCTGCCCGGCCCCACGGATGTCATGTCCTTCCCGATGGACGAGCTGCGCCCGCCGTCGAAGGACGAGGACGAGCCGCCGCAGGGGCTGCTCGGCGACATCGTGCTCTGCCCGGAGGTCGCCGCGAAGCAGGGTGCCGAGGCCGAGACCCAGCACTCCATGGACGAGGAGCTCCAGCTGCTCACCGTCCATGGCGTGCTGCACCTGCTCGGCTACGACCACGAGGAACCCGACGAGAAGGCCGAGATGTTCGGCCTGCAGGCGGCCATCGTGGACGGCTGGCGTGCGGAGCAGGGCCTGACCGGCCCGTCCCCGGCGCCGACCGTCTCGTAGGCGGGCCGGGTCGTATTCGTATGAGTCCGCAGATCGTCGTCGGAGCGATCGCGCTGGTGGTCGTGGCCTGGCTGGCCGCCTGCGCCGAGGCCGGTATCGCCCGCGTCTCCAGCTTCCGGGCCGAGGAGGCGGTGAAGTCCGGGCGGCGCGGCAGCGCCAAGCTCGCCCAGGTCGCCGCCGACCCGACCCGCTACCTCAACGTGGCGCTGCTGGTCCGGGTCGCCTGCGAGATGGCGGCCGCGGCGCTGGTCACGTACGCCTGCCTCCAGGAGATCCCCGCCACCTGGCAGGCGCTGCTCGCCGCGATCGGCGTGATGGTGCTCGTGTCGTACGTCGCCGTCGGCGTCTCCCCGCGCACCATCGGCCGCCAGCATCCGCTGAACACGGCGACGGCCGCCGCGTACGTGCTGCTGCCGCTCGCCAGGATCATGGGCCCGATCCCGTATCTCCTCATCCTCATCGGCAACGCCCTCACCCCCGGCAAGGGCTTCAGGCGCGGTCCGTTCGCCTCCGAGGCCGAACTGCGTGCCCTGGTCGACCTCGCCGAGCAGGAGTCCCTGATCGAGGACGACGAGCGCCGGATGGTGCACTCGGTCTTCGAGCTGGGCGACACGCTGGTGCGCGAGGTCATGGTCCCGAGGACGGACCTCGTCGTCATCGAGCGCTACAAGACCATCCGCCAGGCCCTCACCCTGGCGCTGCGGTCCGGTTTCTCCCGGATACCCGTCACCGGGGAGAGCGAGGACGACATCGTCGGCATCGTGTATCTGAAGGACCTGGTCCGCAAGACGCACATCAGCCGGGACGCCGAGACCGACCTGGTCTCCACCGCGATGCGGCCCGCGTTCTTCGTGCCCGACACCAAGAACGCCGGCGACCTGCTGCGCGAGATGCAGAAGGAACGCAACCACGTCGCCGTCGTCATCGACGAGTACGGCGGCACGGCCGGGATCGTCACCATCGAGGACATCCTGGAGGAGATCGTCGGCGAGATCACCGACGAGTACGACCGTGAACTCCCGCCCGTCACCGACCTCGGCGACGACCGCCACCGGGTCACCGCCCGCCTCGACATCACGGACCTCGGCGAGCTGTACGGCCTGGAGGAGTACGACGACGAGGACGTGGAGACCGTGGGCGGACTGCTCGCCAAGGCCCTCGGCAGGGTGCCGATCGCCGGCGCCTCCGCCCAGGTCGAACTCCCCGACGGGCGCAGGCTCGCCCTGACCGCCGAGTCCGCCGCCGGCCGCCGCAACAAGATCGTGACGGTGCTGGTGGAGCCGGTGCCGGCGGCCGACGACCCGGAGGGGGACGGCACCGAGTGACCCCGGACCAGCTGCGCGCCCACTGCCTGTCCTTCAACGCGGCCGAGGAGGACTTCCCCTTCAACCCGGACATCTCCGTCTTCAAGGTGCTCGGCAAGATGTTCGCGCTGAGCTGGATCGACGCGAAGCCCCTCAAGGTCAACCTCAAGTGCGACCCCGAGGACGCGATCCGGCTCCGCGGCGAGCACGAGGGGCTGATCGCGCCCGGGTATCACATGAACAAGCGGCACTGGAACACCGTGACCGTGGACGGCGGTCTCCCCGACCGGCTCGTCAGAGAGCTGATCGAGGACTCGTACGACCTTGTCGTCGCCGGCCTGCCGAGGGCGGAGCGGCTGCGGCTGGACCGGCCGTAAATACCGTTGCCCGCGGGCGCCCGGGGCGGTCGGATGTGCCGTATGACCATCCGAGATCCGCTGACCGTCACAGATCCGCCGACCGTCAGATATCCGCGTCCCCTGCGTCCCGGTGACCGTGTCGGGGTGACCTCGCCCTCCAGCGGTGTGCCCAAGGAGCTTCGCGCGCGGCTCGACGTGGCGATCCGGACGGTCGAGGAGCGCGGGTACGAGGTGGTGACCGGCCGGTGCATGGACGCGGCCACCCACGTCAGCGCACCGGCCGCCGAGCGCGCCGCCGAACTCACCGGGATGCTCACCGACCCCTCGATCCGGGCCGTCGTCCCACCGTGGGGCGGCGAGACCGCGATCGACCTCCTCCCGCTGCTCGACTTCGAGGCGATCGGGCGGGCCGAACCGACCTGGGTCGTCGGCTACTCGGACATGTCGACCCTCATGACCCCGCTGACCCTGCGCACCGGGGTCGCCACCGTGCACGGCAACTGCCTCATGGAAACGCCCTACCGGCCGCCCGCGGGTCTGCTGTCCTGGCTGGACGTCGTGGCCGCGGCGCAGGGGCAGCCGTTCACCCAGTCCCCGCCCGGGCGGTACCGGGCGGCGGGCCGGGACGACTGGATCGCGGAGCCCGGCGTCCGCGAGGTCACGCTGGACGCCGCGGGCGGCTGGACCCGGCTCGACGGGACCGGGGACGGGGACGTGGACGTCGAGGGCCGGCTGATCGGCGGCTGTATCGAGACACTCGCCAACCTCGCCGGGACGCCGTACCTGGACACCGGCGGCTTCGCCGGGGACGAACCGCTGCTGGTCTATGTCGAGGCGTGCGAGGACAGTGCGTTCACCATCTGCCGGAACCTGCACGGCATGCGGCTCGCCGGCTTCTTCGACCGGGCCGCCGCCGTTCTCGTGGGGCGCACGCGTGCCCCCGGCAGCCCCACCCTCGGCCAGCACGAGGCCGTGCTCGACGCGCTCGGGCCGCTGGGGGTGCCGGTCGTCGCCGATGTGGAGTGCGGGCATGTGCCGCCGTTCCTGCCGCTGGTGAACGGCGCGCGGGGGCGGGTGGTGCACGACGCCGGACGGAGTCAGATCGTCCAGACCCTCGGCTGACTCCGTCCGGTGGCGGGGGCGGGCGGGGGCCGGGCCGGGTTGTTCGTATGCTCGGGGCATGACCTCCAGCAACGCGCTCGATCCCGAGGACCGCAAGATCGTCACCCTGGCCCGCTCGGCCCGGGCCCGCAACCAGGTGCCCGAGGGGGCGGCCGTACGGGACTCGACGGGCCGGACGTATGTGGCGGGGACCGTGGAGTTGCCCTCGCTGCGGCTGAGCGCGCTGCGGACGGCGGTGGCGATGGCGGTGGCGTCGGGGGCGGAGTCGCTGGAGGCGGCGGCGGTGGTGTCGGGGGCCGAGGAGGTTGTGGCCGAGGATCTCGCGGCAGTGCGGGATCTTGGGGGGCCGGGGACGCCGGTACTGCTGGCGGGGCCGGACGGGGAGGTTCGGCTCACTGTCCCTGCCTAGCCCTTCCGCCCACCCGACCCGCTCCGCCGAGAAGCGAGGCCTTGTCTGACTCCGTCGGGGGAGGGGCGGGGGCCGGTTGACCGGGGCGCGCGGCGGTGCGGGGACGGGTGCGGCGCCGTCGTGGTTGCGCGCGCCGTTCCCCGCGCCCCTTCAGGTGGGACCAGCTCAGGCGCCCCAAAGGGGCGCGGGGAACTGCGCGATCAGCCACACACCACCCGCACCCGCCCACGCACCCCAGTCACCCCTCTCGGCCGCCCTCCCCGCCGCCCCTCGCCGCAGTCGGCCAAATTTCAACCTTGCCGGTGTGTGTCGCTCGCGCATCAATGGGACCGTAAGTTCCGACGGACCGTCAGATTCGGCCCCGCGGTGTGTCCGCACCCACCCGGACCGGGGTCACCGTCCCACATGGCATTCCCACGTAACGGGAAGGGAACCGATCCCCATGAAACGAACAGTCACCGGTGCGGCACTCGCGGCGGGGGCCCTCGCCGCCACGGCGCTGGCCTTCGCGCCCTCGGCCGCCGCCGTCACCCCGACCACCGCCACCGTCACCGCCAACTGCGGCGTCTTCGGCGGCGGCACGGCCACCCTCACCGCGACCCAGAGCGGTACCTCGGCCACCCTCACGCTCACCTCCAGCGCGATCACCACCCCACTCGCGCTGTCGGCGAACTCCATCGCCTCCACGCTGACCATGGCCAACTCGACCGGCGCCAACCGGGTCTTCAGCGGCACCGTGAACCCGGCCATGGCCGCCGGCTCCCCGGTCACCGTCGGCCCGCTTCCCGGCACCGTGGCCGCGGGTGACAGCCTCGACTTCTACAAGGGCTCGCTGAAGATGGTCATCTTCGGCGTCACCGTCACCTGTACGTCCAGCGCCGCCCAGTCGCCGGGCCCGTTCGTCTTCTGAGTCCGTTGACGGGTTCGTTCCGGATGCCGCAGAACCTGATGAACCGTCAGGTTTCTGCGGCATCTCCATTGACTTCTCACGCGGCCTCCACATCAATGGCCCCCTGTCGGCGCAGAGGAGCCGCTGCGCCCGCAACCCTCAGGAGGGGGCTTCCATGGGTTCACCCCCAAGATCACGAAGATCCCGACGGTGGCGCTGGATCTCACTGTTCGGGGCGACCGCGCTCGCGGTGACGGCGGGTGGCGCGCTGGCCTGTCCGGCCGGTGCCGCCGGGACGAACGTCGACTTCGCCACGCACTGCATCCCGCCCGCCGTCGCGGGCCTCCCGCCGATCGACGGCACCACCACCGCCAACATCTCGGTGGACGACACCAGCCCCAAGGTCGGCGACACGGTCACCGTGACCTACACCGTGGTCACGCCCGCCGCCAACAACCCCACCGCCCTCGCCCTGCCGGCCGACATCATGACGCCGACCGGGAAGGTGACGCTGGGCGGGGCGCAGACCGGGGACGTGACGGTGACCGGGCCGAAGAAGAACGATCCGGTGCCGGGGTACGGGACCTTCCCGTCGTTCTCCATGACGGGGACGTTCACCGTCACCTCGCCGGGCGCCATCACGCTCTCGCCCGGCGACTACAACATCCACACCAGCTACATCCTGGAGCTGGACACGCCGTGCACCGTCACCACCCCGCCCGCCCCGGTGTCGGAGACCGTCACGGCCACCTCGACCACACCGGTCAACAACCGTGCCATCAGCCTGGACAAGGCCTCCGGCAACCCCGGTGACAGCGTGACCGTCAGCGGGCAGAACTTCACGCCGGGGGCGACCGTGACCCTTGCCGGCCGGTCCGGGGACACCCAGACCGCCGACACGGCGACGGCCACCGCGGGCTCCGACGGTTCCTTCAGCGCGCCCCTCGTCGTCAACGACAAGACGACGACGGGGATCGTGGCGTACGAGGGGAGCTCGTGGAGTGCCGACACGGGGGCGGGACCTGCCGCCTACGTCGTCAACGACACCACGCCGGTGCCCGACGGGAGTCAGAAGCTGACGACCACGGTCAAGGCGGGGACCCTGTCCATGTCCCAGGCCGGGGACTCCGTCGCGCTGTCGGCGGTCGACTTCGGGCAGGGCGGGGCCTCCACGGGCAACCTGCAGACCGTCACCGTCAAGGACTTCCGCGGCGGTCCGGCCGGCTGGTCGCTCACCGGCAAGGTCACCGACTTCACCGGTCCCGGCGCCAAGATCGACGCCGGGAAGCTGAGCTGGACGCCGAGCTGTGCCACCAAGTCGGGCAGCCCCAGCACCTGTGCGGCCGGTTCGGCGGGCACCGTCGGCAGTTCCGGAGCGACCCTCGCGTCGACGCCGGACGCCACGCTGACCGGCGGCGAGTTCACGGTCGACGCCGGACTCTCCCTGGACGTCCCGGCGTTCACGCCGCCGGGGTCGTACTCCGGAGTCCTGACCCTGACGCTCACCTGAGCCAACTGCCAACTCCCTTGTGGCGGCCGGGCTTTCGCACCGTGAAAGACCCGGTCGCCACCGACCCGCTTCCGACCGGGGGTCCGCACCCATGCGTCGCGTCAAGCCGTATGTCCTCCTCCTGAGCCTGATCCTCGGCGCCCTGTGCACGGCGGTTCCCGCACGCGCCGCCGACAACGGCAGCTGGTCCGTGTACCCGGTCGCCTCCAGGATCGCGGCGCGGCCGTACTTCTATCTCTCCCTCGACCCCGGATCGACGATCACCGACAAGGTGGCCGTCGCCAACAAGACCGGCAGGCCGCTCACCTTCCGGCTGTACGCGGCCGACGCCTACAACACCGCGCGCGACGGCGGCTTCGCCGTCCGCACGGTGAAGGAGCGGATGCGGGGCGTGGGGGCCTGGGCGAAGCTCGGGAAGGCGCGGGTCACCGTGCCCCCGCACAAGACGGTCACCGTTCCCTTCACCCTGCGGGTGCCGAAGGGCGCCGAGCCCGGTGACCATCCGGGGGCGATCGTCGCGCTGGACGAGAAGGTCGACCCGGGGTCGGGCTCCCTGGCGCTCGGCGTGCAGCGGGCGGTCGGCGCCCGCGTCTATCTGCGGGTGAGCGGGCCGACGCTCCCGGCCCTCACCGTCGAGAACGTGCACATCGCCCACCACCAGCCGCTCGTGCCCGGCCTCGGCGACAGCACGGCGACGATCTCCTACACCCTGCACAACACCGGGAACGTCACGCTGGATCCGAAGGTACGGCTGCGCGCGCGGGGCCTGTTCGGCCGTACGCTGCTCAGCCGCGACCTCACCGGGGTCCCCTCCGAGCTGCTGCCGGGGGAGCGGGTGGAGCTCACCGCGCGCTGGCGGGACGCACCCCAGCTCGACTGGGGCGACGTGACGGTGACGGCCAGCGCGACCGGAACCGAGGAGTCGGCGAGCGCGTCGTTCCTCGCGCTGCCGTGGCTGGTGGTGGCGGTGGTCTTCGTCGCCGGGGCGGCGGCCGGCGCGCTGTTCGCCCGGACGCGCCGGGGCAGGGGCCGGGGGAAGCCGTTCCCCGGGTGGTTCAGAGGGCGTCGGGACCGCGCTCGCCCGTCCGCACCCGTACGACCGTCTCCACCGGCAGCGCCCACACCTTCCCGTCCCCGATCTTCCCCGTCTGCGCGGCCTTGACGATCGCCTCGATCACCGGCTCGGCGTCGGCGTCCTCGACGACGACCTCGATGCGCACCTTGGGTACCAGGTCGACGCGGTACTCGGCGCCCCGGTACACCTCGGTGTGGCCGTGCTGCCTGCCGTATCCGCTGGCCTCGGTCACGGTCAGGCCGTGCACGCCGAGTTCCTGGAGCGCGGTCTTCACCGCGTCGAGACGGTAGGGCTTGACGATCGCGGTGATGAGCTTCATGCCTGGGAATCGACCTTCCGGGCGGCGGGGACGACGGAGTGGGCGACCGGGGCGCCATGGCCCAGGACCCCGTGATCGTAAGCGGTCTCGGCGTGCACCGTAAGGTCCAGACCGGTGTGCTCCTGGTCCTCGGCAGCCCGGAAGCCCATCGTCTTGTCGAGCAGCTTGCCGATGCCGTACGTCCCGGCGAACGCGTACGCCGCGACGGCCACCACCGCCACCGCCTGCTTGCCGAGCTGGGCGAGCCCGCCGCCGTAGAAGAGGCCCTCGGCGCCGCCGGTCATGGCCTTCTCGGCGAACAGGCCGATCAGGAGGGTGCCGATGATTCCGCCGACCAGGTGAACGCCGACGACGTCGAGGGAGTCGTCGTAGTTCAGCTTGAACTTCCAGCTCACGGCGTACGAGCAGACCACGCCCGCGGCCAGTCCGACGACCAGCGAGCCGAGCAGGGAGACCGAGCCGCAGGACGGGGTGATGGCGACCAGGCCCGCGACCGCGCCCGAGGCCGCGCCCAGGGTGGTGGGGTGGCCGTCGCGTTTCTGCTCGACGAAGAGCCAGCCGAGCAGGCCGGTGCAGCCGGCGGCGAGGGTGTTCAGGAAGACGGCGGCGGCGAGGCCGTTCGCGCCCATCGCCGAGCCCGCGTTGAAGCCGAACCAGCCGAACCAGAGCAGGCCGGCGCCCAGGATCACCATCGGGAGGTTGTGCGGCCGCATCGCGTCCTTCTTGAAACCGAGCCGCGGGCCGAGGACCAGGCACAGGGCGAGGCCGGAGGCGCCGGAGGTGATCTCGACGGGCAGACCGCCGGCGAAATCCAGGGCGCCGAGGTGGTGCGCGATCCAGCCACCCGGGCCCCACACCCAGTGCGCGACGGGAACGTATACGAGCAGTGCCCAGACGGGGACGAAGACCAGCCATGCCCCGAACCTGGCCCGGTCCGCGATCGCGCCGCTGATCAGCGCGGCCGTGACGATCGCGAAGGTGAGCTGGAAGGTGGCGAAGAGGAGGGTGGGGACGGTGCCCTGCACACTGTCCGGCCCGAGGCCGCGCATGCCCGCGTGGGCGAGGTCGCCGAGCAGCCCGGCGCCGAGGTCGTCCCCGAAGGCGAGCGTGTATCCACCCACCAGCCACACCACCGTGACCAGGGCGATCGACACGAAGCTCATCATCAGCATGTTGAGCACGCTCTTCGTGCGGACCATGCCGCCGTAGAACAGGGCCAGACCCGGGGTCATCAGCAGGACCAGGGCGGTGGCGGCGAGCAGCCAGGCGGTGTCGCCGGTGTCGGCGTGCGCGGCGGAGAGGAACACGGGCGTCTCCCACTGGGGTCGGGGCTCGTCAGAGAGTCACCGGTCCTGGTTTCCGGTTGCGTACGGCTGTGTTTCCGTGACGTTTCGTTGCGCCGGGGTTACCGAAATCTCACGGTGCGGCGGGGCCTCGTGGATCAGGGAGAATGGGAGCCATGAGCGTTCGCAGCCAGTCCACCGAGCCGTCGGAATCGCCGGAGGCCGCCCACCGGGCGGGCTTCGCCTGTTTCGTCGGGCGCCCCAACGCGGGCAAGTCCACCCTCACGAACGCTCTGGTCGGGCAGAAGGTGGCGATCACCGCGAACCAGCCGCAGACCACGCGGCACACGGTACGGGGGATCGTGCACCGGGAGGACGCCCAGCTGATCCTGGTCGACACCCCCGGCCTGCACAAGCCGCGCACCCTGCTCGGCGAGCGGCTCAACGACGTGGTCCGCACCACCTGGGCCGAGGTGGACGTGATCGGCTTCTGTCTCCCGGCGAACGAGAAGATCGGTCCGGGTGACCGTTTCATCGCCAAGGAGCTGGCGGGGATCCGCAAGACCCCCAAGGTCGCCGTCGTCACCAAGACCGACCTCGTCGACTCCAAGACCCTCGCCGAGCAGCTGATCGCGATCGACCAGCTCGGCAAGGAGCTCGGCTTCGAGTGGGCCGAGATCGTCCCGGTCTCGGCGGTCGGCGACAAGCAGGTGAGCCTGCTGGCCGACCTGCTCGTCCCGCTCCTCCCCGAGGGGCCGGCCCTCTACCCCGAGGGCGACCTGACCGACGAGCCCGAGCAGGTCATGATCGCGGAACTGATCCGCGAGGCCGCCCTGGAGGGCGTCCGCGACGAGCTGCCGCACTCCATCGCCGTCGTCGTCGAGGAGATGCTCCCCCGCGAGGACCGCCCCGCCGACAAGCCCCTCCTGGACATCCACGCCAACCTGTTCATCGAGCGCCCCAGCCAGAAGGGCATCATCATCGGCCCCCAGGGCAAGCGCCTGAAGGAGGTCGGCATCAAGAGCCGCAAGCAGATCGAGGCCCTCCTCGGCACACCCGTCTTCCTCGACCTGCACGTGAAGGTGGCCAAGGACTGGCAGCGGGACCCGAAGCAGCTGCGGCGGCTGGGGTTCTAGGACCGGCCGGCACCACGGGGACCGTGGGGGCACGAGGAGGGAACGCCGGCCCGGATGCGGATCTGCCTTGGAGACGGACCGCGTGCACTCCTCCGGCGAGAGCCCCGGACGGTCGCTCCGGACGTCCGGGTCGAGCGTCCGGTCTCCGGCTCGTGCTGCCGGAAGCAGGTGTGGTGCGGCCCGGATTCCCGGGCGGTCAGGAGCGGCTCGGGGTCATGTCCTGCAGGCCCACCACCCGTAGCAGTTGCAGGCGTTCGTGGGACTCCGTGCCAGGGCGGGCCGTGTGGATGACCAGGTGCTGGTGGGTGTCCGTGTTGATGAGGACCTCGCAGTCCAGTTCCAGGAGGCCGACGGACGGGTGGAGGAAGCGTTTCGTCGTCGCGCGGCGTACCGCCACCTCGTGCTCGGCCCAGAGGCGGGCGAACTCCTCGCTGCCGGCCAGGAGTTCGGCGACGAGGGCGGCGGGGACCGGGTCGCCGGGACGGGCGGCGGCCACCGCGCGGAGGTTGGCGACGTGTTCGCGGGCCCGTGCCGGGCGGTCCTCCGGCGGGAAGAGGCCGCGGACCGACGGGTCCAGGAAGTAGCGGCGGAGCATGTTGCGTTCGCGCGGCGGGCGGGCCAGGACGTCGCCGCTCAGCGCCCGTGACAGGGCGTTCTGGGCGAGGACCTCGCCGCAGTCGGTCGTCACCAGCGCCGGGGTGTCGTGCAGCCGGTCCAGGACCAGGAGCAGCCCCGGCCCCACGTGGGTGCTGGTCGCCTCCCGGCGCGGGGGTTCCTCGCCGGCCAGGTGGAACAGGTGGTCGCGTTCGTCCTCCGTCAGGCGCAGCGCCCGGGCCAGCGCCGTCAGCATCTGGCGGGACGGGCGCGGGCCCCGGGACTGTTCCAGGCGCGTGTAGTAGTCGGCGGACATGCCGGCCAGCGCCGCCACCTCCTCGCGCCGCAGCCCCGGGGTGCGCCGCCGGGCGCCCGGCGGCAGGCCCACGTCGGACGGGTCCAGGCGGGTGCGGGCGTGGCGCAGGAAGTCGGCGAGTTCGGGACGGTTCACCTCTCCAGGGTGGCGCGGGGCGTCCGGCTTATCCAGGGACCGCCGGTCCCCTGATCGGAAGGTCTCTCCCGGTCGCGCCCGGGCCCGGCGAGGGTGGTGGCACCAGAGCGAAGGAGCAGACCATGATCACTCTTGTCACCGGTACGACCGGGCAGGTGGGGCGGCGGTTCGTCCCCCGGCTGATCCAGCAGGCGCAGGCGGATGAGCGGGTACGGGTGCTCGTGCGGGACGCGGCCCGGGGCGAGCCGTTCGCCGTGCTGGGCGCCGAGGTCGTCGTCGGCGATCTGCGGGACGAGGATGCGCTCGGCAAGGCCGTCGCCGGGGTGGACGCCGTCGTGAACGTCGCCGCCGCCTTCCGCGGGGTGCCGGACGAGGAGGCCTGGGCCGTCAACCGGGACGCGGCCGTGGCCCTGGGGAAGGCCGCGGTCTCAGCCGGGGTACGGCGGTTCGTGCAGGTCAGCACCGGGAACGTGTACGGCACCGGACGCGGCCGGCCGCTGACCGAGGACGACGAGAGCCGGCCCGGCGGTGAGATGTGGGGTGCGTACCCCGAGTCCAAGGCGGCCGCCGAGCGGGAGCTGCTCGCGCTGGCGGGCGGCATGGAGGTGCGGATCGGGCGGCTGCCGTTCGTCTACGGCGAAGGGGACCCGCACATCGCGAACGCGATGCCCTGGGCCGCGCGCTGGGCCCCCGCGCAGCGGCTCCAGATGGCCCACCACGCGGACGTCGGGCAGGGGCTGATGCGGCTCCTGTACGCCCCCGCGGTGAACGGCCCGGTCTACAACATCGCCGACGACGCACCCGTCACGACCGTGGAACTGTACCGGCTGGCCGGCGTCGAGCCGCCCGAGGACCTGTCCACCCATACCGACCGCGACCCATGGCACGGGATCATGTCGAACCAGAAGATCCGCCGGGATCTCGGCTTCCGACCGATCTACCCGAGCGCCTGGACGGCCTGGGACGCCGGAGCCCTGTAGGCCGCGCGATGCGTCGTCGGTCGGCTGCGGCGCCGTCGTGGCCGGTCGCGCAGTTCCTCCCCCAGCCTTCGGGCGGGGGTACCCCCAGCGCCCCTTTCGGGGCGCGCTGCCGGTGCCGGACGTGTTCAGTCGACCCCTCTGATCCGCCGCACCAGCCACGCCCCCGCCAGTCCGATCACCGCCGCCACCAGGTACAGGACCCGGTAGCCGCCGAGGTAGGTGACGATCGGCGCGGCGAGGGCGGGGGCCGCGACCTGCGGCAGGGCGTTGGCGACGTTGATGACGCCGAGGTCCTTGCCGCGGTCCAGGGCCTTCGGCAGGACGTCGGTCATCAGCGCGAAGTCCACGGAGGTGAACACCCCGAAGCCGATGCCCAGCACCGCCGCGGCCACGATCGCCCCCGGCCAGGTCTGCCACACCGACAGCAGCGCCGTCGCCACCGCCATCAGCATCCCCGACCAGATCACGAACGGCTTGCGGCGGCCCGTCCGGTCGGACCAGACCCCGCCGACCACGACCGTCGCCATCAGCGTCAGCCCGTTGACGGCGGTCAGGATCAGCACGCCCTGGTCGGGATCGGAGTAGTGCAGGCGGTCGCGGAGGTAGTAGAGCAGGTAGAGCAGGACCAGCGCGTTGCTGAGGTTGATCAGGAAGCGGGTCAGCCACGCCCAGCCCAGGTCGGGGTGGCGGCGCGGGCTCAGCCAGAAACCGGCGAGGAAGCCCCGCCAGGACCACTCCGGCCGGTCGTCCGGTGCCAGCCGCAGGTCCGGGTGGCGCAGCACGTACGGCAGGACGCCCAGCGCCGTGAACACCGCGCACGCCACATAGCCCGCCCCGACGCCCCCGGCGGCCGTCGCCAGGCCGGTGCCGCCGACCACGCCCAGGATCTGCGCGGCCCCCAGCCAGCCGCCCACCGAGCCCCGCTGAAGTCTCGGCACCCGGTCCGGCACCGCCGCCGTGACCGCCGCGAACGCCGCGTTCAGGGTCAGCTGGACCAGGCACCAGCCCAGCATCATCGTCCACATGCCGCCGGCGCCCGCGAGGAGCAGCAGGGACAGCGCCCCGCCCCCCGTACCGGCGACGATCCACGGCGTACGGCGGCCCCAGCGGGACGTCGTACGGTCCGACAGGGCGCCGAAGACCGGGTTCGCCGCGAGGGACGCCACCGCGCCGACGCCGGTCACCCACGCCAGCATCGTCTCCTTCGACATCCCGGAGCCGGGCGCGAAGTCCTTGGCCTGGGAGGCGAGCAGGATCTGCAGGGGGCCGTACCAGCCCACCCAGATCGCCCCGTTGGCGAGACTGAGCGCCGACGTCCAGCCCCGCCCCACCCGCTCGACCGGCTCCGCCAGGGCGGCGGCGGGCTCCCGGAGGGTCGTCATCTCTGCGCCCGCAGGACGTCCCGGTACCAGGTGTACGACGACTTCGGGGTCCGGGCCTGCGTCGCGTAGTCGACGTGGACCAGGCCGAAGCGGCGCGCGTACCCCTCGGCCCACTCGAAGTTGTCGAGGAGCGACCAGACGAAGTAGCCGCGCACGTCCACCCCGGCCTCGACGGCCCGGTGCAGCGCCCGGATGTGGCCGTCCAGGTAGACGATGCGGTCCCGGTCGTCGACGCCCTCGTACGAGCAGCCGTTCTCGGTGATGACGACCGGCGGGAGCCGGTCGCCGTAACGGTCCCGGAAGCCGGTGAGGAGTTCCGTCAGCCCGTCCGGGACGACCGGCCAGCCGAAGTCCGTCACCGGGACGCCCTCGATGTCCTGGACGGAGAAGGGGAGTTCCGCGGGGAGGGTGAGCCCGCCGAACTCGATCTCGGTGCCCTGCGGGGCGCCGACCTTCGTCGGGGCGTAGTAGTTGACGCCGTACCAGTCGAGCGGCTCGGCGATCACCTTCAGGTCGGCGGCGACATCGCCGGGCATCAGGTCGCCCATGCCGTCCGGGTACTCGCCGAGCAGGACGGGCTCGGCGAACAGGCGGTTGAGGAGGAGGTCGTAGAAGGCGGCCGCGTCCAGGTCCGGCTGGTCCCGGGAGGCCGGCCAGGTCGGGCCGTGGGAGTTGGCGATGCCGATGTCGGCCGCGCCGGCCGCGCGCAGCGCCCGTACGGCCAGACCGTGCGCGAGGAGCTGGTGATGGGCGACCGGGAGCGCGTCGAACATCAGCTGCCTGCCGGGGGCGTGGGCGCCGAGGGCGTGGCCGAACAGGGTGTGTTCGGCCGGCTCGTTGAGAGTGATCCACTTCTTGACGCGGTCGCCGAGCCGGTCGGCGACGGTCGAGACGTGGTCGGCGAAGCGGGACGCCGTGTCCCGGTCCAGCCAGCCGCCGTGCTCCTGCAGTGCCGTCGGCAGGTCCCAGTGGAAGAGGGTCGGGACCGGCCGTACGCCCGCCGCGCACACCTCGTCCACCAGGCGGTCGTAGAAGTCCAGGCCGCCGGCCGAGCGCACCCGCGGCCAGGAGACGGAGAAGCGGTACGCGTCCACGCCGAGGCCGGCCAGGAGCGCCACGTCCTCGCCGTGCCGGTGGTAGTGGTCGCAGGCCACCGCCGCCGTGGAGCCGTCCTTGATCCGGCCCGGCTCCGCCTCGAACACGTCCCACACGGACGGCTCGCGCAGGTCGGCCGCGCCCTCGATCTGATGGGCCGAGGTCGAGACTCCCCAGAGGAAGCCGTCGGGGAAGCGGGGGATCGGATGGACCGCGTCTGTCGCCATGGCCGGGATCATCCTTACCCCCGGTAACGTAAGTCAACGCCCGGGCGTGAACTACCCGTCACGGACCCCGGTCACGCCCCTTCCTTCAACACTCGTGAGATCAACTCGCGTTGCTCCTCGGACAGCTGCGGATCGGCCGCGTACGCCGTCCGGCCGTCCACCGTGATCTCGTACGCGAACCCGTCCGGCACCCCCGGTGGCGGTGTGTCCCGGCCGGTCGCGAGCGCGCGCTCGGCCAGGGCCTGCCACTCGGCGGCGTCGGGCCGGTCCGAGGTGTCCACCTCGGACCGGCGCTCGATGCCCGCGAACCCGCCCGTGCGCCTCACCTGAATACGCATGGGTCCCTGTGTAGTACGGATTCAGGCGGCCTGCACCCCCACCTGGGCCCACGCCTTGAGAGCCGCCTCGCTCTCCTCGCCCGCCCCGTAGCGGGCCTTGGCCGCGGCGGCCGTGAGCTTCGCGAAGTCCACGAACGTGGCGTCCGACCGCAGTTCACCGCCGGTGAGCACGTCGTACCAGATCTGCCCGGCCCGCTCCCAGGCGTTGCCGCCGAGGACGGTGGCGAGCAGGTAGAAGGCGTGGTTGGGGATGCCGGAGTTGATGTGCACACCGCCGTTGTCCCGGCTGGTCCGCACGTAGTGCTGCATGGTGGCCGGCTGCGGGTCCTTGCCGAGGCGGGGGTCGTCGTACGCCGTGCCCGGGGCCTTCATCGAGCGCAGCGCCACACCGTGCACGCCGGGGGCGAGCAGGCCCTCGCCGATCAGCCAGTCGGCCTGGTCGGCGCTCTGGCCGAGCGAGTACTGCTTGATGAGCGAGCCGAAGACGTCGGAGACCGACTCGTTGAGGGCGCCGGACTGGCCGTAGTACTCCAGGTTCGCGGTGTACTGGGTGACGCCGTGCGTGAGCTCGTGGCCGATGACGTCGACGGAGCTGGTGAAGTCGGTGAAGATCTGGCCGTCGCCGTCGCCGAACACCATCTGGTCGCCGTTCCAGAACGCGTTGTCGTAGTCGACGTCGTAGTGCACGCTCGCGTTCAGCGGCAGGCCGTCGCCGTCGATGGAGTCGCGCCCGTACGCCTTCAGGTACAGCTCGAAGGTGGCGCCGAGACCGGCGTAGGCCCGGTTGACGGTGGCGTCCTGGCCGGGCTCCGAGCCCTCCTGGCGGACCTCGGTGCCGGGGAGGTCGGTGCGGTGGCCGGCGTCGTAGATCGTGCGGTGGGGCGCGCTGTCGGCGGTGGCCGGGGTGGCGGCGGCCGCCAGGGTGCGGACCGCGGTCACGCGGCGGCGGGTGCGCTGGGCCGAGTCGTGCTGGAGGGTGCGCAGCGCGGAGTCGGCGAGTGCCTGGTCCTCGTGGGTGGCGAGGTGGTCGAGGATGTGCGGCGGCACGATGGTGCAGAAGACGGGCCTGTAGCCCCCGTTGGTCGTCATGCTCCACGATTGCACTGCGTTAGCCCCGTGTCACTAGGGGCGAGCATGATTGGTGAAAAATGCGGATGCTCCTGCCGTGGATGGTTGCGCTGTGTTATTCAGCGCGGGCTGTGGGGGGCTGGTCGCGCCCACGCGGCGGAGCCGCACATGTCACAGCCCCGCGCCCCTGACGGGCGCTGTGGTCCCGCATGCTGATACAGAACCGCTTCGTCATGAGGGCTCGGTTACAGTTGCGTGCATCATGCGTTTCGGGCTGCTTCTTCTTAGCTGCCGCGGCGAGGGCCTGTAGTCCAGGTCGACTCCCTCCCCGCGGAGCTTCGCGTTGCGTCGTCGGCCGTCCTTCCGGACACCCACTAGGAGCCCCGTCATCATGGCGAACCGCCAGCAGCCCAGCACCATGCCGATCCACAAGTACGGCCGGTACGAGCAGGTGGACATCCCGGACCGCACCTGGCCGGACAAGCGGATCACCGTCGCTCCCCGCTGGCTCTCCACCGACCTGCGGGACGGCAACCAGGCCCTGATCGACCCGATGTCGCCCGAGCGCAAGCGCCGGATGTTCGACCAGCTGGTCAAGATGGGTTACAAGGAGATCGAGGTCGGCTTCCCCGCCTCCGGTCAGACCGACTTCGACTTCGTGCGCTCGATCATCGAGGAAGAGGGCGCGATCCCCGACGACGTCACGATCTCCGTGCTGACCCAGGCCCGCGAGGACCTGATCGAGCGGACCGTGGAGTCGCTGAAGGGCGCCCGGCGGGCCACCGTCCACCTGTACAACGCGACCGCTCCGGTGTTCCGGCGCGTGGTCTTCCGCGGTTCCAGGGACGACATCAAGCAGATCGCCGTCGACGGCACGCGGCTGGTGATGGAGTACGCGGAGAAGCTGCTGGGTCCGGAGACCGAGTTCGGCTACCAGTACAGCCCCGAGATCTTCACCGACACCGAGCTGGACTTCGCGCTGGAGGTCTGCGAGGCGGTCATGGACGTCTACCAGCCGGGTCCGGGCCGCGAGATCATCCTCAACCTGCCGGCCACGGTGGAGCGGTCGACGCCGTCCACGCACGCCGACCGCTTCGAGTGGATGCACCGCAACCTCTCCCGCCGCGAGCACGTCTGCATCTCCGTCCATCCGCACAACGACCGCGGCACCGCCGTAGCCGCCGCCGAGCTGGCGCTGATGGCCGGCGCCGACCGCGTCGAGGGCTGCCTGTTCGGGCAGGGCGAGCGCACCGGCAACGTCGACCTGGTCACCCTGGGCATGAACCTGTTCTCGCAGGGCGTCGACCCGCAGATCGACTTCTCCGACATCGACGAGATCCGCCGCGTGTGGGAGTACTGCAACCAGATGGAGGTCCACCCGCGCCACCCGTACGTGGGCGACCTGGTCTACACGTCCTTCTCCGGCTCCCATCAGGACGCCATCAAGAAGGGCTTCGACGCCATGGAGGCCGACGCGGCCGCGAAGGGCGTCACCGTCGACGACATCGAGTGGGCGGTGCCGTACCTGCCGATCGACCCGAAGGACGTCGGCCGCTCCTACGAGGCGGTCATCCGGGTCAACTCGCAGTCCGGCAAGGGCGGCATCGCGTACGTCCTGAAGAACGACCACAAGCTGGACCTGCCGCGCCGGATGCAGATCGAGTTCTCGAAGATCATCCAGGCCAAGACGGACGCCGAGGGCGGCGAGGTCACCGGCGCCGACATCTGGGCGGTCTTCCAGGACGAGTACCTGCCGAACCCGGACAACCCCTGGGGCCGGATCCAGGTCCGCACGGGTCAGTCGACCACCGACACGGACGGCGTGGACACCCTCACCGTCGAGGCGACCGTCGACGGCGAGAACACCGTCCTGACCGGCTCCGGCAACGGCCCGATCTCCGCGTTCTTCGACGCGCTGCAGGGCCTGGGCATCGACGTACGTCTGCTGGACTACCAGGAGCACACGATGAGCGAGGGTGCCTCCGCGCAGGCCGCCTCCTACATCGAATGCGCGATCGACGGCAAGATCCTGTGGGGTATCGGCATCGACGCGAACACGACGCGTGCGTCGCTGAAGGCGGTCGTCTCCGCCGTCAACCGCGCGGCGCGATAACCCCTCTGACCGGCGGTTTCGGGGCCCTGATCAGCTCTCGTGGCGATCAGGGCCCCGTCGTTTCCCGGCCAACACGACGTGCAGGTCACGGACAGGTCTCGTACGGGGTACTGACTCCGGCTCCTCCATGTGGCTAACATCACGCCAGCGGTGGCGATGTTGCCACGGCGTTACGGAGGTGCGACGTGCTGCCAGTACGGGGACGAGACTGCCGAACCGCCAGGCCTGCCCGCATTCTGGGCACCCGCACCGCATGGACACCCGTCGGCGACGGCGAGTTCTTCTGCCCCGGCTGCGGCGGCGACCGCAACTACCAGCGGCTCACCGGCCGTCGCCGCTTCACCCTGCTCGGCGTGCCCGTGCTGCCGCGCGGCACCACCGGCCCGGTCGTGGAGTGCGCCGCCTGCCGCCACCACTACGGCACGGACGTCCTCGACCACCCCACCACCGCCCGCTTCTCGGCGATGCTCCGCGACGCCGTGCACACCGTCGCCCTCGCCGTCCTCGCCGCGGGCGGCACCTGTGCCCGTGCGTCCCTGGAGGCGGCGGCGGGCGCGGTCCGCGCGGCCGGCTTCGAGGAGGCCACGGAGGACCAGCTGAGCGCGCTGGTCGAGGCTCTCGTCGCCGACACCGGCCGGGTCTTCGAGCAGCCGTACCGGGCGAGTCTGGCGATAGAGCTGCACGAGGCCCTCGACCCACTGGCCCCGCATCTCGCCCCGGTGGGCCGCGAGGCCCTGCTCCTCCAGGCGGCCCGGATCGCACTCGCCGACGGCCCCTACACCAACGCCGAACGCGAGGTCCTCGGCACGGTCGGCGCGGCCCTGACCATCTGTGCCGACGACGTGAGCCGACTGCTCGCGGCGGCCCGCCTGCCGTCCTGACCTCCTGCCGTCCGGCAACCCGCCCAACCGACCTGAGCCGCGGCCGCCCGAGGCGAGGCGGCGGCGCCGAGCCGGACCGTCCCGAGGTGTTCTCGGCCCGGGGACGGCCGGCCGACCTGCCGCTCACCGGACCGGCGCCGACCACGGTGGAGCTGACGGTGTGCCAGAACATGTGACCCGTTCAGCCGTTGTGGGGGTGCGGTGCGGGTGGGTGGGCGGACCATGGGAGGGTGAGCCATGTGTCTTCTGTGACCCGTGCGAGCCGGATCTCCCTCGCCGCCGCCCTGCTGCTCGGGGCGTTCACGGTCGAACCGAGGGCCTGGGCGGCCGGCTGCGAGTCGTCCGTACCGTATGTCTCCGGCGAGGGCGGCTACGCCCAGTACCGCATCCCGGCCGTCGTCCGCACCCCGCGCGGCACCCTGCTCGCCTTCGCCGAGGGCCGACACACCACCACCGGCGACAGCGGTGACATCGACGTCGTGCTGAGACGTTCCAGCGACGGCGGCTGCACCTGGGATGCGCTCCGGGTGGTGACCGACGGCCGGGGGGACACCCGCGGCAACCCGGCGCCGGTGGTGGACCCGAGGAGCGGCCAGGTCGTCCTGGTGACCTCGTACAACGACGGCTCGGTGAGCGAGGCGCAGATCATGCGCGGCCAGGTCACCGAGGCCCAGAGCCGCCGGGTGTACGTGCAGCGCAGCGGCGACGACGGCCGCCACTTCACCGGCCCGCACGAGATCACCGCCCACGTGAAACCTTCCGGCTGGCGCTGGTACGCCACCGGACCCGGGCATGCCGTCGCGCTCACCCGGGGACCGCACCGCGGCCGCCTGGTCGTCGCCGCCGACCACTCCGCCGCCCCCCGGGCCGGCTCCGCGGACACCGGCCGGGAGGCCAAGTACTACGGCGGTCACGCGATCTACAGCGACGACGGCGGCCTCAGCTGGCACCTCGGTTTCGTCGACGACTCCTACACCGGTCACGACAACGCCAACGAGACCACGGCCGCCCAACTCCCGGACGGCCGCCTCTACTTCAACGCCCGCGACCAGAACGGCTCCAGTCCCGGCAACCGCCTGGAGGCCTGGTCGAGCGACGGCGGCGAGACCCTGGACGCCGCCTACACCGTCCAGCCGACCCTCGCCAGGGTCCCCGTGGTCGAGGGCTCGGTCCTCCAACTCGGCGGCGTGGACGAACCGTTGCTCTTCTCGGCCCCCTCGGTCCCGACGGCCCGCAGGTCCATGGCCCTGTGGGCCAGCACGGACGAGGGCATCACCTTCGGCAGACTCCGCACCCTGTCCGACCACAAGGCCGCCTACTCCGACCTGGTCCAGGTGGACAGGAGGACAGTGGGCGTGCTGTACGAGACGGGCACCAGGACGGCGTACGACACGATCGAGTTCCGCCGCGTCACGGCACCTTGAGGCCCATCGCGCTCGGCGGGCGGTGGTCCGGGCAGTGGTGGTCACAGGCCGGGGAAGACGGCATGGCCCGCTGCCTCGCAGCGGCCGGCTCGGGCGCGCTTCGGGGCCGCGAGACTCATCTCTGAGGCCGGCTTCCGCGCGGAGGGCGCGGGGGTTGCCCCATGGGCGCTCAGAGTCATGACCTCCACCCGCGCGGCGCCATTGGTCCCACCTCTGACGGTTTACGCCATTCGCGCGCCTTGTCTTGACCGCCCCCTAAGCCTTTCCTATGGTCGCGCTGGAACACCGGACGTCCGACGTCTCCTTTCCCCCACGCTGGAGGCACCGTGCGCGACGAGGCGACCCACGGCCACGGCAGCGGCCGCAGGACGTTCCTGAAACACGCCGGCGCACTGGGCGCGGCCGCCTCGCTGACGTCCCTGCCGACGCTGACGGCGTGCGGCCCCAAGTCCACGATCGACCTCGGCGGCAACGGCTCCGACCGCACCCTCACGGCCGTGATCGGCTACGGCAACGACGGCAGCTGGGACCCCACCCAGACCGCGTCCGCGTTCGCGATGGCCGCCAACAACCACATCTACGAGGGCCTCGCCGACACCGATCCGATCACCCGCGCCCCCTACCCGGCGCTGGCGACCCGGCTGCCCGCCGACGCACACGCCACCACCTGGCGGTTCACCCTGCGCCCGGGCGCCACCTTCCACGACGGCAGGCCGGTCACCGCCGACGACGTGGTCTTCGTCTTCGACCGGATCCTCGACCCGGGCACCCAGACCCTCGCCCAGGGCTTCTTCGCGAGCTGGCTCAAGGAGGCCCGCAGGATCGACGCCCGGACCGTCGACCTGGTCCTCAGGTTCCCCTTCCCGGACGGGATCGCCCGCCTCACCCTCGCCAAGATCATGCCCAAACACGTGTTCTCCCGGCCCGGCGCCTGGGACGACGCGATCAGGGGACTGGCGATCGGCTCCGGACCGTACCGGCAGACCGCACACCACCCGAAGTCGAACACGACCTTCGCCGCGTACGACCGCTACAACGGCCCCCGCGCACCCGCCTTCCGGCGGATGAACTGGCTGACGATCGTCGACGCGGCCTCACGCGTGGCCAGGATCTCCGGCGCCGGCGCCGGCGCGCAGATCTCCGACAACATCCCCTACGCCAACATCCCGCGCCTCGAACAGGGCGGTCTGTCGGTCGGCGGCGGCGCCGGGATGAACAACGCGTTCCTGATGTTCAACACGGAGCACAGACCCTTCGACGACGTCCGGGTCCGCCAGGCCCTGCACTACGCCATCGACAAGGAGAAGATCGTCGAGGTCGCCCTCAAGGGCCACGGAAAACCGGCGAGTTCGTTCCTGAACGAGACCAACCCCGCCTACCGCAGGGCGAAGACGGTCTACGACCACGACCCCGACAGGGCGAAGGCGCTCCTGAAGGCGGCCGGAGTCAGCGGCCTGAAGGTCGACATCCTCGCTGTCGACGTCAGCTGGCTCGTCGACTGCCTGCCCACCATCAAGTCGTCCTGGGACGCGATCGGCGTCGCCACGACCCTGTCCCCGCAGGAGACCACGGCCGTGTTCACCAAGATGGACCAGAAGCAGGACTACCAGGTCGTCGCCGCCGTCTCGAACCCCAACCAGTTCGGCCTCGACGCCGACCTGATCATGCACTACAACTACGGCCCCGAGAACCTCTGGACGGGCTACGCCCGCTGGTCCGGCAACGCTGTCGCGAAGCGGCTCTTCAAGGACATGGACGCGGCCACCCGCGAACCGGACCCGGACAAGAAGAAGGCGATGATCCAGGAGTACATCGACGTCGTCGCCGAACAGGCCGTCCTCTACCCGGTCGTCCACAACGAGCTGATCACCGCCTGGGACCCGCGCAGACTCACCGGCATAAGGGCCCAGCCCTACCCGGGCATCAACGTCCTCACCGCCAAGTGGACCTGACGGCATGACCGCCGTCCTGCGCATCGTGCTGCGCCGCACCGCCCTGCTGGTGCCGCTGCTGCTCGGCATCGCCCTGTTCGTGTTCCTGGTGATGCGCTTCTCCGACGTCGACCCGGCGTCCGCGTTCTTCCAGGGCGCCAACCCCACCCCGCGGCAACTCCACGACTTCCGCGAGCGCAACGGCCTCCTCGACCCGCTGCCCCTGCGCTACGTCCACTTCGTCGGCGGCCTGCTCCACGGCGACCTCGGCACCAGCGCCCTCACCCGCACCCCGGTCCTCGACCAGGTCCTCACCGCCCTGCCGCTCACCCTCCAGCTGACCTTCCTGGGCCTCGGTATCGCCGTCGTCCTGGCCCTCGTCGCGGGTGTGACAGCCGCCATCCACCGGGACCGCCGGCCGGACCAGGTCATCCGCGTCCTCTCCCTGGTCGGAGTCGCCGCCCCCGCCTTCTGGCTGGCGCTGCTGATGATCCAGTACCTGGTGGTCGACCGCGGCTGGTTCCCGGCCGGCGGCTACATCAACCCCGAGGACTCCGTCACCGGCTGGCTGAGAACGATGGCGCTGCCCGCCCTCGCGCTCTCCCTGCCGGTGGCCGCCCAGCTCACCCGGATCGTCCGCACCTCGGTGGTCGAGGAACTCGACAAGGACTACGTCCGCACCGCCATCGGCAACGGCCTGCCACCCCACGTCGTGGTCGGCCGTAACGTCCTGCGCAACGCCCTGGTCAACCCCCTGACCGTGCTCGGTCTGCGGGTCGGCTACCTGCTCGGCGGCGCCGTCGTCATCGAGACCGTCTTCGCCCTGCCCGGCATGGGCAAGCTGATGATCGACGCCGTCCAGAACGGCGACCCCGCCGTCGTCCAGGGCGTGGTCCTGACCACCGCCACCGGCTTCGTCGTCGTCAACCTCGTCATCGACATCCTCTACCTCCTGGTCAACCCGCGCCTGAGGGAGGCGACATGACGACGTTCACCCGCGCGGCCCTCACCACCGCCCTCGCCCGGCCCGGCGTACGACTGCGCAGGCTGCCACCGCTGTCGAAGGCGGCCCTCGCCTTCCTCACCGTGATCGTCCTGGTGGCGCTGTCCGCCCCCCTGCTCGCACCCGACGACCCCCTCGCCCAGCAGGCCCCCGTCGACGGCACCGGCCACCCCTGCGCGGACCACTGGATGGGCCAGGACAGCCTCGGCCGGGACATCCTCAGCAGGCTGATGTACGGCGCCCGCTGGTCCCTCGCCATCGGCCTCGGCGCGACCGGCCTCGCCCTGGTCGCCGGGGCACTGCTCGGTGCCCTCGCGGCGACCTCCCGCAAGGCCGTCGACGAGACCCTGATGCGCTGCCTGGACGTGGTGATGGCGTTCCCCGGCATCGCCCTGGCAGCCGTCCTGGTCGCCGTCTTCGGCGGCGGCATCACGGTCCTGGTCTGCGCGATCGCCTTTCTCTTCACCCCGCCGGTGGCCCGGGTCGTCCGCGCGAACGTCCTCGACCAGTACGGCGAGGACTACGTCACCGCGGAACGCGTGATCGGCGCCCGCACCCCGCACATCGTCGTCCGCCATGTGGCGATCAACTGCCTCGCCCCCATCCTCGTCTTCTGCACCGTCCAGGTCGCCGAGGCCATCGTCTTCGAGGCGTCCCTGTCCTTCGTCGGCGCGGGCGTGCGGCCCCCCGACCCGTCCTGGGGCAGCGTCATCGCGGACGGCAAGAACATGGTCCTGACCGGCGGCTGGTGGGCGACGCTCTTCCCCGGCCTGCTGATCCTCCTCACGGTCCTCTCCCTGAACATCCTCTCCGAGGGCGTGTCGGACGCGTGGGCGTCACCGGCGGGGAGGGAGACCGAGCCGGCCCCGGACCCGGTCGAGGCGCCCGAGCCGGGGGAGGTCCTGGAGCTGCCCTCCTTGACCGAAGCGGCCGACCGGCTACGGCGGCGTGCCCGGCCCCTGCCCTCCCGGGAGGGACCGCCGGTCCTGTCCGTGGAGAACCTCACGATCGCCTTCCCGGACCGCCACCGGGGCGTGCAGATCGTGAACGGCATCAGCTTTGACATCCACCCGGGTGAAGTCCTGGGCCTGGTGGGGGAGTCGGGCTGCGGAAAGTCCCTGACGGCCCTGACGATCATGGGCCTGCAACCGAAGACGGCGAGGGTGACGGGCGAGATCCTTTTCGACCCACGGGACTGGAGCGCCCCCTCGGGGGCGCGGGGCCGTACTGAACATGCGGCTACCGCCGCGCGGGCGCGACCAGCCCCCACCCACCCGTACCCGCCCCTCGACCTCACCACCCCCCACCGCCGCCTGCTCGGCCACGAGATCGCGATGGTCTACCAGGACGCCCTGTCCTCCCTGAACCCCTCCATGACCATCAACGCCCAGCTCAAGCAGCTCACACGGCGCGGCGGCCACCGCACTCCGGCCGAGCTCCTCACCCTCGTCGGCCTCGACCCCGGTGGCACGCTCCGCAGCTATCCCCACGAACTCTCCGGCGGCCAGCGCCAGCGCGTCCTCATCGCGATGGCGCTCTCCCGCGACCCCCGCCTGATCATCGCCGACGAACCGACCACCGCCCTGGACGTCACCGTCCAGGCCCAGGTGATGGAACTCCTCCTCCGCCTCCGCGAGGAACTCGGCTTCGCGCTGGTCCTCGTCTCCCACGACCTCGCCCTGGTCGCGGACGTCACCGACCGGGTGGTGGTGATGTACGGCGGCCAGATCGTCGAGACCGGTGTCACCGCCGAACTCGTGGGGACCCCGACCCACCACTACACGCGCGGCCTGCTCGGCAGCGTGCTGTCGCTGGAGTCCGGGGCCGAGCGGCTGACCCAGATCAGCGGCGTGGTGCCGTCCCCCGCCGACTTCCCGGCGGGCTGCCGCTTCAGCGACCGCTGCCCGGCGGCGAGCGAGGTCTGCCGTACGACGCCACCGGCCCTCGTCGGCACCCCCACCCACACCGCGGCCTGCCACCACCCGGCCGCCGACCTGGTGAGCACGGAGGCGGTGTCATGAGCGCGGTGGAGCTGACCGGCGTCCACGTGGTCCACCGGGCCCGCGGCGGGGGCGTGTTCGGCCGGGACCGGGTGTACGCGCTGACCGGCGCCGACCTCACCGTGGCGCCCGGCGAGACGGTCGGCGTGGTCGGCGAGTCCGGGTGCGGGAAGTCGACGCTGGCGAAGGTGCTGGTCGGCATCGAGCGGCCGACCGCCGGCACGGTCACCTTCCACGGCCGCGACCTGTGGACGATGCCGCCGGCCGAACGCCGGACGACCGTCGGCGCGAGCACCGGCATGGTCTTCCAGGACCCGTCGACGGCCCTCAACCGCCGGCTGCCCGTCCGCCGTGTCCTGCGCGACCCGCTGGACGTCCACGAGCGCGGCACGAAGGCCGAACGGGAGGACCGGGTACGGGAGCTGATGAGCCTCGTCGGGCTGCCCCGGGCGCTCGCCGAGGCCCTGCCCGGCCAGCTCTCCGGCGGCCAGCGCCAGCGCGTGGCGATCGCCCGCGCCCTCGCCCTGGACCCCGACCTGGTGGTCGCCGACGAGCCCACCAGCGCCCTGGACGTCTCGGTCCGCGCCCAGATCCTCAACCTCCTCCTGGACCTGCGCGAACGCCTGGGCCTCGCCCTGGTCTTCGTCTCCCACGACATCCAGACGGTCCGGCGGATGAGCGACCGGGTGATCACCATGTACCTGGGCCGGATCGTCGAGGACACCCCGGCCGCCGACGTCACCGGCCACGCCCGGCACCCGTACACCCGGGCCCTGTTCTCGGCCGCCCCGGGCCTGCTGAACCCGGTCGACCCGATCCCGCTCAGCGGTCCGGTGCCCTCGGCGACCCGGCCGCCGTCCGGGTGCCCGTTCCGTACCCGGTGCTGGCGGGCGGACGACGAGTGTGCCCTCCGCATGCCTGACTTCACGGCCGCGTCACGGCCCGGCCACCGCTACCGCTGTCACCATCCGTTGGAGGAGGACCAGCCGAACCACCGCCTGCCCAGGGAGACCCGATGACGCTTCCCACCCCGCTGACCGGTGTCGTACCGCCCGTCTGCACGCCCCTGACACCGGACCGCGAGGTGGACGTCCCCTCCCTGCGCAGGCTCGTCGACCATCTGACGGGGGCCGGGGTGGACGGCCTGTTCGTGCTGGGCTCGACGTCGGAGGTGGCGTACCTGACGGACCGGCAGCGCCGGCTGGTCACCGAGACGGTGGTCTCCCACGTGGCCGGCGGGGTCCCGGTCCTGGCCGGCGTCATCGACATGACCACCCCCCGGGTCCTGGACCATGTCGCGTCCGTCACCTCGGCGGGCGCGGACGCGGTCGTCGTCACCGCCCCCTTCTACACCCGCACCCACCCCGCCGAGACCGCCCGCCACTTCCGCCTGGTCGCCGACCGGTCCCCGGTGCCGGTGATCGCGTACGACATCCCGGCCGCCGTCCACACCAGGCTCCCCGCCGGCCTGGTCCTGGAACTGGCCGCCGACGGGGTGCTGGCCGGGCTGAAGGACTCCAGCGGCGACCTGGCGGGCTTCCGTGAGGTCGTCACGGGCAGCAGGGGCCTGGCCGGCTTCAGCGCCCTGACCGGGTCCGAGCTGACCGTCGACGCCGCCCTCGCGCTGGGCGCCGACGGGGCGGTGCCGGGCCTCGCCAACGTCGACCCGGACGGCTACGTACGCCTGCACCGCCTCTGCCGCGCGGGCGACTGGGACCGGGCGCGGGCGGAACAGGAGCGGCTGTGCGGCCTCTTCCGGATGACCGGTGCCGGGGACCCGGCCCGGATGGGCGGCAGCTCGGCGGGGCTCGGGGCCTTCAAGGCGGCGCTGCACCTGCGCGGGGTGATCGACTGTCCCGCCACGGCGGAGCCCCAGGTGCCCCTGTCGCAGGAGGAGACCGAGTGCGTGGGCAAGTTCCTCGCCGGCGCGGGGCTGCTGTAGGGTCCGGCGCCCGGGGCAGGGCGCCGGCCGTCCGGTCAGGGACGCCGGCCCCGGAACCGCAGTCTGCGGCCCGTCGGGTGTCCGGTCACCGTCACGTCCGTGAGGCCCGCCCGCTCCAGCCGCGCCGGCAGGGTCGCCGGGTCCAGCGCGGTCATCGTGTCCCCGATGTGCAGCAGCCGGAAGCGCAGACTCGACCGGCTGTCGCTGCCCGCGAACCAGCCGCCCGGCCGCAGCACCCGCCGCGCCTCGGCGAACAGCCGGTCCTGGTGCTCGGGCGTCGGGACGTGGTGCAGCATCGTGAAGCAGACGACGGAGTCGAACGAGGCGTCCGGGAACGGCAGTTGTGCGCCGTCGCCGTGCAGGACGCGGGCCCGGTCGCCCCAGGTGCGCTCCAGCAGCGCCACCGTCCCGGCGTCGATCTCCACCGCTGTCAGCCTCGGCACCGTCTCCACGAGGACGCGGAGGTTCGCGCCGTAGCCCGGTCCGATCTCCAGGACGTCGTCGCCGAGTTCCACTCCGGCCAGCGACCAGGGCAGCAGCTGCTCCCTGGTCCGCTGCGCCCACTTCTCCGAACTGCAGATCCTCTGGTGTACGCGGTTCATCGGCATGCCGTCGACGCTAGGCCCGGCGGCCCGATGTCCACCACGGGCTAGGCTGCCGACCCATGTCGCGGAACGGACACGGACTCGGGGACGCGTACCTGTACGACGCGCTGCCCGGCACGGGGATCCTCGTCGGCCACTTCGTGATGCCCCGCGGCACCTCCTTCGCCGCACACCGGCACCCCGTCCACCAACTCCTGTGCGCGACACGGGGGGTGCTGCGCGTACGAACCGAACACGGGGTCTGGCTGCTGCCCCCGGCCCGCGCCCTGTGGATCCCGGCCCAGGTGCCGCACATCACCGAGTCGCAGGGCGACGCCGTCATGCGCGGCGCCTTCGTCGGCCCCGAGAGCTGCCCCGGCATCGACTGGTCCGAGCCGACCGTGGTCGCCGTCACCCCGCTGCTGCGGGCGCTCGTCGACCACCTGGTCCGCACCGACCTGGCGCCCGGCGCCCGCGCCCGCGCGGAGGCGGTGCTCCTCGACGAACTGCGTCCGCTGCCGGTGACCAGCGTGTCGGTGCCGCTGCCGGAAGATCCGCGGGCCAGGGCCGTCGCCGAGGCGCTCGGGCGGGACCCCGCCGACGGACGTCCGCTCTCCGAGTGGGGGCGGCAGGCCGGTGCCAGCGCCCGGACCCTGGCCCGGCTGTTCACCGCCGAGACCGGGCTGGGCTTCGGGCAGTGGCGGGAGCGGCTGCGGATGCAGTGCGCGATGCCCCTCCTCGCGACCGGGCTGCCCCTGGAGGCGGTGGCCCACCGGGTGGGCTACGCCTCCGCAAGCTCCTTCGCCGCCGCCTTCCACCGGCTGGTGGGGGTCACGCCGCGCGCCTACTTCCCGGCCGGAGGCCCCGGGACAGACTCCGGCCGAGTCTAGGCACGCAGCGCCACATCGGTGATGCGAAGCGTGAAATTCCCAGGGGCGGGGGAGCCAGCTGAGGTGAACGCGATGAACCTCCCCATCGGCTCCTGTGCCGTCGACACCCGCACCGGACGGCTGGGCATCGTCATGGGCCACGAGGGTCCCTACGTGCAGTTGCGGCCGTACGGGGGAGGCCGGGAGTGGGACGCGCACCCGGACGCCGTACGCGTCGCCACCCAGGCCGAACGGCTCAGCGCGGCCACCGCCCACGCCAACGCCCGCAGCCGCGGCGAGGCCCCCTGAAGCCTCCCTTGCCCGCCGGCCCCTCCCGGCGGCAGGGCAGAATAGGCCCATGAGCCTGTTCCGCGACGACGGCATCGTGCTGCGCACCCAGAAGCTGGGCGAGGCGGACCGGATCATGCTGCGGCCATGCGGGGGGCGACCCCCGCACCCCCAGCCGAGGGCCGGTGCGGCATGAGTCTCTTCCGCGACGACGGCATCGTGCTGCGCACCCAGAAGCTGGGCGAGGCGGACCGGATCATCACGTTGCTCACTCGTGGGCATGGGCGGGTGCGGGCCGTGGCTCGGGGGGTGCGGCGGACCAAGTCGAAGTTCGGGGCCCGGCTGGAGCCGTTCTCCCATGTCGACGTGCAGTTCTTCGCCCGGGGGAGCGAGCTGGTCGGGCGTGGGCTGCCGCTGTGCACGCAGAGCGAGACCATCGCGCCGTACGGCGGCGGCATCGTCGCCGACTACGCGCGGTACACCGCCGGGACGGCCATGCTGGAGACCGCCGAGCGGTTCACCGACCACGAGGGCGAGCCGGCCGTGCAGCAGTACCTGCTGCTCGTGGGGGCCCTGCGGACCCTCGCCCGGGGCGAGCACGCCCCGCATCTCGTCCTCGACGCCTTCCTGCTGCGCTCCCTCGCCGTCAACGGCTACGCGCCCAGCTTCGACGCCTGCGCCAAGTGCGGCATGCCCGGCCCGAACCGCTTCTTCTCGGTCGGCTCCGGCGGCACCGTCTGCGTCGACTGCCGGGTGCCCGGCAGCGTCGTACCCTCCCCGCAGACCCTGGTTCTGCTCGGCGCGCTGCTTACGGGAGACTGGGAGACCGCGGACGCGGCCGAGGCACGGTACGTCCGGGAGGGCAGCGGGCTGGTGTCCGCCTATCTGCACTGGCACCTGGAGCGCGGGCTGCGCTCGCTCAGGTACGTAGAGAAAAGCTAGCGAGAAAAGCCAGAGGGAGACGAGAAGCACATGGTCGTACGCGGGATCCTGGGGCGTCAGCGCCGCGAGTACCAGGCGCCGGAACCGCACCCGTCCGGCGCCCGCCCGCCGAAGCTCCCGGGCGAGCTGGTCCCGGGCCATGTGGCCATCGTCATGGACGGCAACGGCCGCTGGGCGAAGGAGCGCGGGCTGCCGCGCACCGAGGGCCACAAGGTCGGTGCCGAGCAGGTGCTGGACGTGCTGCAGGGCGCGATCGAGATCGGCGTCCGCAACATCTCGCTGTACGCCTTCTCCACCGAGAACTGGAAGCGCTCGCCCGAAGAGGTCCGCTTCCTGATGAACTTCAACCGCGACTTCATCCGCAAGTCCCGCGACCAGCTCGACGGACTCGGCGTCCGGGTGCGCTGGGCGGGCCGGATGCCCCGGCTGTGGAAGTCGGTCGCCAAGGAGCTCCAGGTCGCCCAGGAGCAGACCAAGGACAACGACCGGCTCACCCTGTACTTCTGCATGAACTACGGCGGCCGTGCCGAGATCACCGACGCGGTGCAGTCGATCGCCGAGGAGGTGAAGGCGGGCCGCCTCGACCCGTCGAAGATCACCGAGAAGACCCTGCAGAAGCACATGTACTACGGCGACATGCCGGACGTGGACATGTTCCTGCGGCCCAGCGGCGAGCAGCGCACCTCCAACTACCTGATCTGGCAGAGCGCTTACGCGGAGATGGTCTTCCAGGACGTCCTGTGGCCCGACTTCGACCGCCGCGACCTGTGGCGGGCCTGCGTCGAGTACGCCTCCCGCGACCGGCGGTTCGGCGGGGCCATCCCCAACGAGGAACTGCTGGCCATGGAGGGCCGCACGGAGGAGGACCCGTCCGGCATCTGACGGCCACCCGCCGTTCATGAGGGCCGTCGAGGATGCGGAAGATCCACCCCGGCCACCCCCGGTCTCCCGCCACTGGAACGGTCCTCATGAAGCGCGTCATCCCCGTCCTCTCGCTCGGCGCCCTGCTCCTGACCGCGCTGCCCGCGCACGCCACGGACACCGGGCCCGCCCACCGCGACAGCTACGGCACCAAGGCCGTGTACTCCCCGGGCCAGAACCCGCGCACCTACCAGCAGCCGCCCGCCGGCTACACCGCCGTCTTCACCGAGAACGTCTCCCGGCACGGTTCCCGCTCCGCCACCGACGGCGAGGACGGCGACACGGTCCTCGCGCTCTGGAACCAGGCCCGCGCCGACGGCCAACTCACCGCGCGCGGCAAGAAGTTCGGCCCGGACGTACAGGCCCTCGAAGCGGCCATGAGCGCGATCGGGTACGGCAACCTCAGCGACCGCGGCAAGGACGAACTCCGCGCGACGGCGGTCCGCCTGGAGAAGCGCCTGCCTTCTCTCTTCTCCTCCATCGCCGCGAACGGCGAGAAGATCGACGTCGTCAGCTCCGGCCAGGGCCGCGCGGTCGACAGCGGTACGGTCTTCTCCACCGCCCTCACCGACGCCGACCCGGCGCTGAAGGCTTCGCTGGGGACCGCCCGCGTCGACAAGAACCTCCTCTACTTCCACAAGTCGGCCGGCGGCGCCGACTACCAGAAGTGGCTGGCGAGCGACGAGCGTCTCGCCGCCACCCTGAAGTCGGTCACCGACCAGCCGGCCTCGCACAAGGCGGCGGCCCGGGTCCTCGGCAGGATCTTCAAGCCGGCGTTCGTGCAGCGCATAGTGGACGGCGAGTTCGCCGCCACCGCCGACGACCTCACCGCCGCGACCGCCGTCTACAACCTCTACGCCATCGCGCCCGCGATGAGCGAGGAGAGCCCGGACGGCGACGGCTGGGACTTCGACCGCTACATCGCCCCGCGCGACGCGGCCTGGTTCGGCTACCTCAGCGACGCCGAGGACTTCTACGAGAAGGGCCCGAGCTTCTCGGACAGCGACATCACCTACAAGATGGCCCAGCCCCTCCTCGACGACTTCTTCGACCAGGTCGAGGCGGAGAAGGCCGGCACCAGCGACCTCGGCGCGGAACTCCGCTTCACCCACGCCGAGGAGATCATCCCGCTGGCGGCCCTGATGCAGCTGCCCGGCAGCGAGAAGGCCGCCACCCCCGGTACCGACTACACCTACGCCGACAACTCCTGGCGCGGCGCCGAGGTGGCCTCCCTCGCCTCCAACATCCAGTGGGACGTCTTCAAGAAGGGCGACGACTACCTCGTCCGCATGCTCTACAACGAGAAGGAGATCGCCTTCAAGGCGGGCTGCAAGCCCATCGCGAAGCACAGCAAGTTCTACGACCTGAACGAGCTGGAGAAGTGCTTCGACCGGAACTGACCTGCGCCGGTACTATCCCGCCTCATGGTCATGAACATGGGGTGGGACGCCGGGCAGGGCGTGGTGGAGCTTGCCTACCGGCACGTCGTGGGGGACTTCCAGGGGGCGCTGCGGGAACGCGAACGGTTGCGGCGGCGGAGGTGGCTACGGCGCTGGGCCGTCGGTCTCATCGCGTTCGCCTTCGTGCTGAACGCCTCGCTCTCGGTGGCGGGGCGCGAGAAGCCCGACTGGTTCCTGCTGATCCTCATGCCCCTGGCCGCGGCCCTGCTGTTCTTCACACCCCGGCTCCAGGCCCGCGCCTTCCTCAAGCTCGCCGCCCGCAACGGCGCGTTCCGCGCGACCGTGTCGGACGCCGGGGTGACGGTGGCCACCGACAACAGCACGACGTCGGTCAACTGGTCCGCGCAGCCCCGCTATCGGGAGACGAAGGACGCCTTCATCACCTACAGCGACGACAAGAACGCCTCGTGCTTCACCGTGCTGCCCAAGCGGGGCCTCACGGACCCCGGCGACACCGACCGGCTGCGCGCGATCCTCGACCGGCACCTCACGCGCGGATAGCTCAGCAGCCCTCCGCGGCCCCGGCGCACTCCGCGCACGTGCCGAAGATCTCCACGGTGTGCGCGACGTTGACGTAGCCGTGCTCGGCGGCGATGGCCTCGGCCCACTTCTCCACCGCCGGGCCCTCCACCTCCACCGCCTTGCCGCAGGCTCTGCAGACCAGGTGATGATGGTGCTCGCCCGTGGAGCAGCGCCGGTACACCGACTCGCCGTCGGACGTGCGCAGGACGTCCACCTCGCCGGCGTCGGCGAGGTTCTGGAGCGTGCGGTAGACCGTGGTCAGACCGACCGAGTCGCCCTTGTGCTTGAGCATGTCGTGCAGTTCCTGCGCGCTGCGGAACTCCTCGACCTCGTCCAGGGCCGCCGCCACGGCTGCCCGCTGACGGGTCGAGCGGCCCTTCACGGGCGGTCCAGCGGTCGTCACCGGTTGCCTCCTCACGTCACTGCCTCTGCCGGGCCATTGTGCCAGCCCGGGCTGAGGGCGTTCAGACGCCGATCTCGTCGGCGGCCTCCCTGGTGGCCGGAATCGCGCACTCCGCAGGATCCCCGGCGGGCCGTCGCGCGGCGGCCGCGCGGGCGCGTCGGCGGGCCAGCGGGGCGGCCAGCACGCTCAGCGCGACGAACGCGGCGATGGTCAGCAGCACGATCGTCGCGCCCGGCGGGACGTACTGGTAGTACGACGTGATCGTGCCCCCGATCGTCACCGTCACACCGATCGCGACGGCGATCGCGAACGTGGCGGCGAAACTGCGGCTCAGCTGCTGGGCCGCGGCGACGGGGACGACCATGAGGGCGGAGACCAGCAGCAGGCCGACCACCCGCATCGCGACCGTCACGGTCACCGCCGCGGTGATCGCGGTCAGCAGGTTGAGCGCCCGCACCGGCAGGCCGGTCACCCGCGCGAACTCCTCGTCCTGGCTCACCGCGAACAGCTGCCGGCGCAGGCCGAGGGTGACGAGGAGAACGAAGGCCGCCAGCAGGCAGATCGCGGTCACGTCCGATTCGGACACCGTCGACAGCGAGCCGAAGAGGTACGACATCAGGTTGGCGTTGGAGCCGCCCGGCGCGAGGTTGATCAGCATCACACCGCCGGCCATACCGCCGTAGAAGAGCATGGCGAGGGCGATGTCGCCGCGGGTACGGCCGTACCAGCGGATCAGTTCCATGACGACGGCGCCCAGGACGGAGACGGCCGTCGCCATCCAGACGGGGGAGGCCGAGAGCAGGAAGCCCAGCCCCACACCCGTCATCGCCACATGGCCGATGCCGTCACCCATCAGGGCCTGGCGGCGCTGGACCAGGTAGATGCCGACGGCGGGGGCGGTGACGCCGACCAGGACGGCGGCGAGCAGGGCCCGCTGCATGAAGGCGTAGTTCAGGAAGTCCATCAGCTCAGCAGTCCCGTGCGCAGTGACGTGTGCTCGTCGTGGGGGTGGACGTGGTCGTGGCCGGGCAGGGCATGCTGGCCGACGGCGCGCGGCGGCGGGCCGTCGTGCAGGACGCAGCCGTCGCGCAGGACCACCGCGCGGTCGATCAGGGGCTCCAGCGGGCCCAGTTCGTGGAGGACGAGGAGGACCGTGGTGCCCTGCCGCACCTGCTCGCGCAGGGTTCCCGCGAGGATCTCCTGGCTGGCCAGGTCGACGCCCGCCATCGGCTCGTCCATGATCAGCAGCTCGGGCTCGGCGACCAGCGCGCGGGCGATCAGCACCCGCTGGTGCTGGCCGCCGGAGAGCGCCTCCACGTTGTCCTTGGCCCGGTCCGCCATGCCGACCAGGCCGAGGGCGTGCCGTACGGCCTCGTGGTCGGCCCGGCGGAAGAGGCCGAAGCGGGTGCGGGAGAGGCGGCCTGCGGAGACCACCTCGGTGACGGTGGCGGGGACGCCGCCCGCGGCGGTGGTGCGCTGCGGGACGTAACCGACCCGGGACCAGTCCCGGAAAGTGCGGCGCGGGGTGCCGAAGAGTTCGATCTCGCCGCCGCTCGCCGGCACCTGGCCGATGATCGTGCGGATCGCGGTCGACTTGCCGGAGCCGTTCGCGCCGAGCAGGGCGACGACCTCGCCGCGGCGCACGGTCAGGTCGATGCCCCGCAGCACGGGGCGCGAGCCCAGCTCGGCGGTGACCTCGCGCAGTGATATGACGGGCTCGCCGGTCATCTCGTCTCCCGTCACTTGGTGCCCAGTGCCTGCTGGAGCGCCTTGAGGTTGGCTTCCTGGACGGCGAAGTAGTCCTTGCCGCGGGACTTGCCGGTGATGCCCTCGATCGGGTCGAGGACGTCCGTCTTCAGGCCGGCGTCGGCGGCGATGGTCTTGGCGGTCTTGTCGCTGACGAGCGTCTCGTAGAACACGGTGGTGACGCCGTCGGCCCTGGCCATGGTCTCCAGGTCCTTCACGCGGGCGGCGCTCGGCTCCGACTCCGGGTCGAGGCCGTTGATGGCCTCCTCGGTGAGGCCGTAGCGCTCGGCGAGGTAGCCGAAGGCCGCGTGGGTGGTGACGAAGACCTTGGACTTCGTGTGCGCGAGGCCGTTCTTGAACCGGGTGTTCAGGTCGTCCAGCTTCTTGACCAGGGCCGCGGTGTTCTTCCGGTAGTCGGCCGCGTGGTCCGGGTCGGCCTTCTCGAAGGCCTTGCCGACGCCCTCGGCGACCTGGGCGTAGCGCACCGGGTCGAGCCAGATGTGCGGGTCGAGGCCGGAGAGCTCCTCGTTCTTGGAGGTGTCGTGCGAGGCCGCGTGGCCGCCGACCTCGTTGCCGTGCTTCTCCAGGGTGGTCAGGGAGGCGGCGTCGATCTTGGTCTTGACGGAAGACTGGGCGACCGCGGCGTCGACGGAGGGCTGGAGGTTCTTGAGGTAGAGGACCGCGTCGGACTTCTCCAGGCCGACGATCTGCCTGGGGCTGATCTCCAGGTCGTGCGGTTCCTGGCCGGGCGAGGTGAGACTGGTGACGTGGACGTGACTGCCGCCGATCCGATCGGCGAGGAAGGCCATCGGATAGAACGACGCGACGACGTCGAACTTCCCGGTCTGGGCCGCCGTGGCGGCGCCGCCACAGGCCGTGAGGGTCGCTATGCCGAGTGCGGTGACGGTGGTCGCGGCGGCCGCGGGTATCAGGCGGCGTCGTACGTTCATGAGAGTCATTTTCAACAAACATGGAAACCGTTGTCAACAAGCTTCGGTAGGAGGTCGGTAAGGGGAACCGATTTGGTTGAGGGGGAGGCCCCGCCGGTACGCTGAAGCATTCGCTGTGAAGCGTCTCGCTTCGTCGCCCGTCGTCGTAATGAAGAGAGCACCGTGGCCGCCGACAAGATCGACACCATCGTCAGCCTGAGCAAGCGCCGAGGCTTCGTATTCCCGTGCAGTGAGATCTACGGCGGTCAGCGTGCCGCCTGGGACTACGGGCCGCTGGGTGTCGAGCTCAAGGAGAACCTGAAGCGCCAGTGGTGGCGCTACATGGTGACGTCGCGCGAGGACGTGGTCGGTATCGACTCGTCCGTCATCCTGGCCCCCGAGGTCTGGGTGGCCTCCGGTCACGTCGCCACCTTCACCGACCCGCTGACCGAGTGCACCGCCTGTCACAAGCGGTTCCGCGCGGACCACCTGGAGGAGGCCTACGAGGCCAAGCACGGCCGCCTCCCGGAGAACGGCCTGGCGGACGTGAACTGCCCCAACTGCGGCAACAAGGGCCAGTTCACCGAGCCCAAGCAGTTCTCGGGCCTGCTCTCCACCCACCTCGGCCCGACCCAGGACAGCGGCTCCGTCGCCTACCTGCGCCCCGAGACCGCCCAGGGCATCTTCACCAACTTCGCCCAGGTGCAGACCACTTCGCGCCGCAAGCCGCCGTTCGGCATCGCGCAGATGGGCAAGTCCTTCCGCAACGAGATCACGCCCGGCAACTTCATCTTCCGCACCCGCGAGTTCGAGCAGATGGAGATGGAGTTCTTCGTCAAGCCGGGCGAGGACGAGAAGTGGCAGGAGTACTGGATGGAGCAGCGCTGGAACTGGTACACCGGCCTGGGCCTGCGCGAGGAGAACATGCGGTGGTACGAGCACCCGAAGGAGAAGCTCTCCCACTACTCCAAGCGCACCGCTGACATCGAGTACCGCTTCCAGTTCGGCGGCAACGAGTGGGGCGAGCTGGAGGGTGTCGCCAACCGCACCGACTACGACCTCGGCGCCCACTCCAAGGCCTCCGGCCAGGACCTCTCCTACTTCGACCAGGAGGCCGGGGAGCGCTGGACGCCGTACGTCATCGAGCCGGCGGCCGGTGTCGGGCGCGCGATGCTCGCGTTCCTGCTCGACGCGTACGTCGAGGACGAGGCGCCGAACGCCAAGGGCAAGCTGGAGAAGCGCACGGTGCTCCGCCTGGACCACCGCCTGGCCCCGGTCAAGGTCGCGGTCCTGCCGCTGTCCCGCAACCCCGAGCTGTCCCCGAAGGCCAAGGGCCTCGCCCAGGCGCTGCGGCAGAACTGGAACATCGAGTTCGACGACGCGGGCGCGATCGGCCGCCGCTACCGCCGCCAGGACGAGATCGGTACGCCGTACTGCGTGACCGTCGACTTCGACACGCTTGAGGACAACGCGGTGACGGTCCGCGAGCGCGACTCGATGAAGCAGGAGCGGGTCTCGCTGGACCAGATCGAGGGTTACCTCGCCGGGCGCCTGCTGGGCTGCTAGGTCCGCGGCCCTTACGCCTTCTCGCGCACCCTCCCACCCGACTCGGTCGGCTGGGAGGGTGGGCGTTTCGGGGGCCGGCGAGGTCGGCCGACCTCAGGGGCGCGGGGAACTGCGCGATCGGCCCCCACCGGCCCGCGGGGAACCGGTGTTCACAGGTCCAGGTCCACGTACAGCGCCGCGTGGTCCGACGCCTCCGTCAGTTTCGACGTCACCGTGTCGAAGGACTTGACGCCGTGCGCGAAGATGCCGCGGGTCTCCAGGCCCACGTGCTGGACCCCGTGCCACAGCGGCGGCGGCAGCAGCAGGTAGTCGATCTTGTCCTGGAGCCGGGTGCACGGCTCGTGCGTGCCGGGCTCCCCGTGGTAGGACGGGTGGCTCATGACGTCGCGCAGACCGGTGGCCAGCAGCTGTGCCACCGCATCGCTCTCCGGGTCGTCGTTGAGGTCTCCGGCGACCATGACGTGCGGGGTGCGCTCCGCCGCCTCCCGGTAGATCTCCGCGACCCGTCTGGCCTGGGCCAGCCGCAGCTCGGGGTCGTCACGGAACTTGCTCTTGAGATGGTTGCCCAAGATCACCAGCGGCGTTCCGTTCAGCTGGATCTCGAACTCGGGGCAGTCACGGCTGAACAGCCGGTCGGCCGGGTGGTCCGGATCGGTGTCGAAGAGGTGGGACCGGACGGACGTGATCGGGTGCCGGCTGAGGATCCCGATGTCGATGCCCCGGGGGTCGTTGCCGTCGATCAGCAGGTTGTACGGGTACGGCCGTCTGCCCAGCGCGTCCGCCAGGACCTGGGTGTTGAAGCGCTCCAGCGTGAGCCGGTCCTCGACCTCCACGGTCAGCAGGATGTCGGCGTCGACCTCCGCGACCACCCGGCCGGTGTTCCGCACCATGCTCATGTCGAGGTCGTCCTGCGCGAGTTCGGCCCAGCCGGTCCACGAGCCCCGGCCGGTGGCCGTGATCTCGACGTGTGGGGTCTTCGGCGGCCCGGACGTCTCGAAGAGCCCGGTGTGCTTCCCCGGGCGGGACTGGTTGATGACGATCGGCGGCGGGCCCTTCGGGTCCGGGTGCTTCGGGTCGTCGATCTCGTACGCCCGGTACGTCGTGATGATCCGCGCGATCTCCGCCTTGTCGGCGTCCGAGTACGTCGGCAGGTCGAGAGTGGCGACCAACTTGTCGAAGTCGGCGATGACTTGCTCCCGGTCGGCCGGATTCTCCAGACGGAAGGCCGTGGGCCGGCGGAAGAGGTTCTCCATGTTGAACGTGGCGATCCGGATGCTCATGCGGGCCTCCTCGGCGGCGCGAGAGCACCGGAGGGCAACGGCCGGCGGCAGGCGCCGCCGGTGACTGCTCGCCGGCAGTTCCATTCTCGGAGCTCGACCGGGGTCTGTCGAACGGAGAGCCGGGGCGGCCGCGCCGCCCGGCCGCCCCGGCGCCGAGGAGGGCTCAACGCCCTTGGAGCGCCTTCACGTTGTCACCGAAGGTCCAGTTCTTCGAGCCGTCCCAGTTGACCGACCAGGTCATCAGGCCCTTGAGGGATGTGCCGTAGTGCTTCGAGGCCTGGGGGACCAGGGACGGTGACAGGGGGCCGTCGCCCGCCCCGGACTGCGCGGGCAGGCCCGGGACCTGCTTGTCGTAGGGGACCCTGATCGTCGTGTCCTGCACGATCACCCCCTTGTCGAGGCAGTCGGTCTGCGCGGTGAAGCCGGCGACCGTGCCGGCCGGTTGGGAGTTGCCGGAACAGCCGTACATGCTGCCGTTGCAGTACTGCGTGTTCAGCCACCACAGCCGGCCGTTGTCGGCGTACTTCTTGATGACGGGCAGGTACGCGCCCCAGATCGAGCCGCAGGTGACGCTGCCTCCGGTGACGTACGCCGTTCCCGGGGCCATCGTCAGGCCGAAGCCGGACGGCATCCGGGCGAGGATGCCGTCGATGACGCGGATCAGGTCGGCCTGGGACACGGAGAGCCGGGTGATCGAGCCGCTGCCCACCAGACCGGCGGGTGGACGCCGTTGGCGGCGCCGTCCCAGTTCTGCCAGTAACCCTGCAGCACCGTGCCCGCGGGGCGGGACCTGACCGCGCAGGCGCACCGTGCGGCGGAGCATGCGGTTCCTCCCGGTGGAGGTGCGGTGCTTGACGACTATGGAATGACAGATATTGAAATCTGTCAGCTGTCATGCCAGGGTGGAGGTCATGACGATTCAGACCCGCTCCCTCGGATCCACCGGCCCGCAGGTCTCCGCCCTCGGTCTCGGCTGCATGGGCATGTCCGGTATGTACGGCGAGGCGGACCGTGCCGAGTCCATCGCGACCATCCACGCCGCCCTGGAGGCCGGTGTGACCCTGCTCGACACCGGCGACTTCTACGGCATGGGCCACAACGAACTCCTGATCAGCGAGGCCCTGCGCACCGCCCCGGCGGCCCTGCGGGAGAACGCGCTGCTCAGCGTGAAGTTCGGCGCCCAGCGCGGCCCGGACGGCGCCTGGCACGGCTACGACGCGCGCCCGGCCGCCGTGAAGACCTGGGCCGCCTACTCCCTCCAGCGCCTCGGCGTCGACCACATCGACGTCTACCGCCCCGCGCGGCTCGACCCGAACGTGCCGATCGAGGAGACCGTCGGCGCGATCGCCGAACTCGTCGAGCAGGGATACGTCCGCCACATCGGGCTGAGCGAGGTCGGCGCGGAGACCATCCGCAGGGCCGCCGCCACCGCCCCGATCGCCGACCTCCAGATCGAGTACGCGCTCATCTCCCGGGGCCCCGAGCGGGAGATCCTGCCCACCCTGCGCGAGCTGGGGATCGCCGTCACCGCGTACGGCGTGCTCTCCCGCGGACTGATCTCCGGCCATGTCCAGGCCGACCAGGGCTTCGCCGCCGCCGACTTCCGCGCCCACTCCCCGCGTTTCCAGGGCGAGAACCTCCAGCACAACCTCACGCTGGTCGAGTCCCTGCGCAAGATCGCCGAGCAGAAGGGCGTCTCCGTCGCCCAGATCGCCATCGCCTGGGTGCTGTCCCGGGGCGAGGACATCGTGCCGCTGGTCGGCGCCCGCACCCGGGAGCGGCTCGGCGAGGCGCTGGGCGCCCTGGACGTGGCCCTGGACGCGGCCGACCTCGCCGCCATCGAGGCCGCCGTACCCGCGGACGCGGCGGCCGGCGAGCGGTACGCCCCCGCGCAGATGGCGATGCTCGACAGCGAGCGCTGATCGCGGCGCCGGGTACCGTCTAGGCCATGGCAGCGATGTCCCCGACCCCGGCCCTGACCGCCGAGCGCATCCTTGAGGCGACCGAGGAGGTGCTGCGCCGGCACGGCCCGGCCAAGGCCACCGTGGTGGACGTGGCCCGCGCGCTCGGCGTCAGCCACGGCAGTGTCTACCGGCACTTCCGGACCAAGGCGGCGCTGCGGGAAGCAGTGACGAAGAGGTGGCTGGACCGCACCTCGGAACAGCTGTCCGGCATCGCCGCCGGGGCGGGGGACCCGCGGGCCCGGCTGCGTGACTGGCTGCGGGCCCTGTTCGAGGCGAAGCGGCGCAAGGCGGGCGCCGACCCGGAGCTGTTCGCCACCTACATGGTGCTGGTCGACGAGAACGGCCCGGCGGTCACCGGGCACATCGCCGATCTGACCGGCCAGCTGACCGGGATCATCGGGGACGGGGCCGGGACGGGTGTCTTCACCGTGCCCGACCCCGCCGTCGCGGCCCGGACCGTCTTCCAGGCCACCGACCGCTTCCACGATCCGCGCTATGCCCGCGAGTGGGAGCGGCCGGAGGCCGAGGCGGACTTCAGGGCGCTGGTGGAGCTGCTGCTGCGGGGCCTCAGCTCACGTTGACCGTGACGGCCGGGGAGTAGACCTTCTTGCCGACCGCCGAGACCCGCAGGTGCTCGTTGCCCACGGTGTTCAGCTTGGCGGTCAGCGAGTAGGTGTTGCCGCTCTTGGTCTTCGTGGTCGCCTTGAGCGGGATCCACTTGCCGCCCTTCTGGTGCTGGAGCACCAGGGGCCATCCGGTCTTCAGCCCCTGGGTCTTGCCGGAGAAGGTCACCGAGCCGCCGGCGTGGACCGAGGTCGCGCTCGCCTTGATGGTGATCGAGGCCATGGCGGACGGGGACGGGCTCGGCTTCGGCTTGGCCTCGGCGGCGAGCGCGCCGGCGCCCCCGGCCGACAGCAGGGCCAGGGAGAGCGTGCCGGCGGCGAGAGCCCGGGAGATCTGACGCTGGATGGTGTGCATGGATGTGCTCCTGTCGGGGGACGACGGGGACCACTCCAGGCTTGGCCGGGTCGGACCCCGCAGCGACCCGGACGGCCCTGCCCGGGCGGCCGGCGCCGCTCCTGGTTTCGGTAAAGTCCGCAGGTGGCAATGGGTGCCCTGACCTCGTGGTTCGCATCCGGAAGCTCACCCGAACGGCGTAATGCGCGCGCTGTGCCGTGACCCGCCAGACGTCCCGCATCAGCGGGGTCGGCGCCGGGCTCGTCATGGCCGCCCGGGTCAGCAGGACCGTGACCGTGCCGGGGACCGGGACGAGATGCGCGGTGGTGCCGGTGCCGCCGACCCAGCCGTAGCGGCCGGGCACCGACCAGGGATCGGCCGGGGTGGGTCGACCTGGCCGCCGTCACCCCAGCCCTGGCCCTCCAGGAAGACGCCGGCGTGCTCCCGATGGGCCGCCGTCAGGTGGTGGGGGGGGCGGCGGAAAGTCATCGCGAGGGCTGGGTGCCCGCGGGGTCCACGGTGGCCTGGTGGGCCTCGGCCAGATGCTCCTGGGCCTTCAGCCAGGGCAGGAACTGGGCGCCCTTGCGCCAGCCGCAGGTGTCGCACGCGATCACGCGCTGCACACCCGTGCGCTGCACCCGGACCACGTGTTCCCGGCCGTGCTGGTCCCAGCGGCTGACCTTGCTCTCGTCGATCTGCGACATGACGCCTCCGGAGGCTGTGCCCGGTCTGCTGTTCCGTCTGCTGTCTCGGCACGTGTCGACGGCGGGTCGACGGCAAGGAGTGTGCAGCAAGACCAACATCAACGGGGATTTCTTCACCGGGTTTTGGCGAGGACGCGCCCGGAGTTCACACGGCGGACCGGGCCCCGCCACGCCGGCCGGCCGGAGGTCCGGGCGCCCCCGGGGCGCCTTTTGCCCGTTCCCGTCCCAACCGTCGGATCATGAGCCGGACTTGGTGTACCGGTGGAAACCCTGGACAGGGAATTGACCCTGGCTCAAGATGAAAGCGACCTTGTGAAGCGGCCACCGGCACGGAGAGGCGATGCTGCCGGATCCTCAACGTTTCCTGGCCGTTGCCGGCCGCCGGATAGCCCGCGCCGAGGGCGGCGCTCAGGCCGTCCGTGAGCTGTACCGGGCGACGATCCCGGACCTTGCGGACGGGATGTTCGTCTACCTCGGCGACCGGTCGCCGGACCGGTCGGAGCCCGAGCACCTGGAGTTGGACGGGGTGCCCGCCGAACTCGGCGGCGTCATGGGCGGGATGCCCCCGCAGTCGAGACCGGTGGCGCCCGACGGCGCGCTCGCCGCGGTCCTGCGGTGCGGCAGGGCGCGCGGCCGCGGGTCGGACGACATGGACAAGGCCCTTCACGAACTCCTGGGGACGGCGATCCGGCTCCCGCAGGGGAACCGGGTCCTGCTCGCCCCGCTGCGCGCCTGCGACGCCGTCGTGGGCGTGGCGGTGTTCCTGCGGCGCCCGGACCGGGAGGACTTCGTGGAGGACGACATCGCCCTGGCCGACGCGCTGTCGGCGCAGACCGCGCTCGGCGTGCGCGAGGACGCCCCCGGCGCCGGGCCGCCCGCCGCGCCGAAGGCCCCGGACGAGGACCGGCTGCGCTACGTCGGCGCCGCCACCCGGCGGATCGCCCGCGGCTTCGACACCGACGAGATCGTGCTCGGCCTGTGCCGGGCCGCCGTACCGACGTACTCCGACGCCGCCCTCGTCTACCTGCGTGATCCGCTGCCCGTCGGCGACGAACGCCCCACCGGCCCGGCCGTGCTGAGGCTGCGCCGCACCGACCGGCTCAAGGGCCCCGGCGCCGAGGGCCTGGTCTGGCCCGCGGAGACGGTGGACGACGAGCAGGACGACCTGGACGCCTCCGACTGGAGCGAGGTGGTGCCCGGTGGCGCCCTCGCCGAGGTGCTGCGCGGGGTCCGGCCGGTGTTCGCCGACACCCCGCCGACCCGCGCCGCAATGGGTGAACTCATCGGCGCGGACAGCGCGTTGAACGACTGGCTCGGCTCGCACGCGATCCTCGCCCCGCTGCGCGGCCGGCGCCGGGTCACCGGCGCGGTCGTCTTCCTGCGCCGCCCCGAGCGGCCGGCGTTCGAACCCGCCGACCTGCTGGTCGCCGCCCAGCTCGCCACCCACACCGCGCTCGGTGTCGACAAGGCCGTGCTGTACAGCAGGGAGGCCTTCATCGCCGACCGGCTCCAGCGCGCCATGCTGCCGCAGACGCTGCCCCGGCCCACCGGCGTCCGGCTGGCCTCCCGCTACCTGCCCGCCGCCGAGACGGCGCGCGTCGGCGGTGACTGGTACGACGCCATCCCGCTGCCCGGCAGCCGGGTGGCGCTGGTCGTCGGCGACGTCATGGGCCACTCCATGACCTCGGCCGCCGTCATGGGCCAGCTGCGCACCACCGCGCTGACCCTGGCCGGCCTCGACCTGCCCCCGCAGGAGGTCCTGCACCACCTCGACGAACAGGCCCAGCGGCTCGGCACCGACCGCATGGCCACCTGCCTGTACGTCGTCTACGACCCCGTCTCGCACCGCATGACCATCGCCAACGCCGGCCATCCGCCGCCGATCCTGCTGTACCCGGGCGGCAAGACGGAGGTCCTCACGGTGCCGCCGGGCGCCCCGATCGGCGTCGGCGGCATCGACTTCGAGGCGGTCGAGCTGGACGCCCCCACCGGGGCCACCCTGCTCCTCTACACCGACGGCCTGGTGGAGTCCCGGCTGCGCGACGTGTGGACCGGCATCGAGCAACTGCGTGAGAAGCTCGCCGCCACCGCCCAGCTGACCGGGCCCGACCGGCCGCCGCCCCTTGAGGCCATGTGCGACGAGGTGCTGGACATGCTCGGGCCGGGCGACCGGGACGACGACATCGCGCTGCTCGCCGCCCGGTTCGACGGCATCGCGCCGAGCGACGTGGCGTACTGGACGCTGGCGCCGGAGGTGGGCGCCCCCGGCCGGGCCCGCCGGCTCACCCGGCAGGCCCTGGCCGGCTGGGGCCTTGAGGACCTCACCGACACCGCCGAGCTGCTGGTCAGCGAGATCGTCACCAATGCCGTACGGCACGCGACCCGCCCGATCAGCCTGCGGCTGCTGCACACGGACGTGCTGCGCTGCGAGGTCGGCGACGACGTGCCGCAACTGCCGAGGGTGCGCCAGGCCAAGGCCACCGACGAACACGGCCGCGGCCTCTACCTGGTGCACCGGCTGGCCCGGCGCTGGGGCACCACCCGCCTCGGCACCGGCAAGATCGTCTGGTTCGAACTGGGCGGTGGCGGCGGGTAGTCCGCGGAGCACGGGGGCAGGTCAGCTCACGGTGCGGGGCAGCCGCAGGCTGAGCAGGCCGGTCAGCACCACCAGGCCCAGCTGCACCAGCAGGGTGGTGACGAGGGCGTCCCGCATGCCCTGGTGCGGGACCAGGGAGAGGAACAGGGTGCCCAGGGTGGCCACGCCGAGGGCGAGCGCGGACTGCTGGGTGGTGACCATCACGCCACTGCCCACCCCGGCCCGCGCGGGCGGCACCTCCGACATCACCAGGCGCAGCACGTTGGGGAGTTGCAGGGCCTGACCGGCACCGGCGACCGCGACCCCGGGCAGCAGCCCGGCGAGGTCCAGGTGCGGCCAGTCCCGCCACGCGGCGAGCACGATGAGGACGATGCCGATCCCCTGGATCACGGACCCGGCCGACACCACCCGGCTGCCGTACCGGGCGATCAGCCGCGGCCCGGCGAGCGAGACGAACAGGAAGACGACCGCCATCGGCGCGAGCGCCAGCCCCGCGGGGACCGGACCCAGGTGCTCGCCGCTCTGCAGGGCCACGGCGATCACGAACATGAACCCGCTGAACCCGATCGAGAACGGCAGCATCAGCACCAGACCCCGGCGCAGTGAGGCGAGCTCGAACAGGCTCGGCGGGACCAGCGGCGTACGGCCCGCGCGGTCGGCGCGGCGCTCCACGGTGTAGAAGGCGACGGCCACGCCCGGGAACGCGGCCAGCGACAGCCAGGTCCACAGCGGCCAGCCCGCCGCCCGGCCCTCGGTGAGCGGGGCGAGGAGGGTGAGCAGCGAGACGGCGAGCAGCACGGTCCCGGGGCCGTCGACGGGCTCGGGCTTCTGCGACCGGGTCTCCGGCACGAACCGCGCCCCGAGCACCAGCCCGACGACCACGACCGGCACGTTGACCAGGAACACGGAACGCCATCCCGTCCCCGCGATGTCGGCGGCGACCAGCACCCCGCCGAGTATCTGCCCGGCGACCATGGACAGGCCCGCGGTGGCGCCGTACAGGCTCATGGCGCGGGCGCGGCGGCCGCCGCTGGTGGCGGCCTGGATGGTGGCGAGGACCTGCGGGAGCATCGCGGCGGACGCGGCACCCTGGGCGACCCGGGCGGCCACCAGCGACCAGGCGCTGGGGGCGAGCCCGCAGGCCAGCGAGGTCAGCCCGAACGCGGCCATGCCACCGAGGAAGAGCCGGCGGCGCCCGAACAGGTCGCCGAGCCGGCCGCCGAGCACCAGCAGTACGGCGTAGGCGACGCCGTACCCGGCGACGACGAGTTCCAGGACCGCCTCGCCCGCGTGCAGGTCGGCGCCGATGGTGGGCAGGGCGACGTTGACGATGAAGAAGTCGATGAGAGGGAGGGCGGCGGCCAGCAGGACGGTGAACAGTCCGGGGCCGCCGAGCGCCGGTGGCGCGGAGGGGGACCGTACGGTCGCGGTGGTGACGGTTTCGGTCATGCACCCGAGCCTGCGGCCTTGCTCAGACTGGTACCAGAGTCTCCTTGTCCTGGTAGCGGAAGTACCTGGCAACAGGATCGGCGGCACGGCAGGCTGGAACCATGACGACGACGGCGCAGGAGAAGACGAACCTCGGTCCGACGGCGGCCCCGGCCCGGGGTGCGGACATCCGGCGGCACGAGCTGGCCGCGTTCCTGCGCAGCCGCCGTGAGCGGATCACCCCGGAGGAGGTGGGCCTGCCGCGCGGCACCCGCCGCCGCACCCCCGGCCTGCGCCGCGAGGAGGTCGCGCAGCTCTCCGCGGTCGGCGTCACCTGGTACACCTGGCTCGAACAGGCCCGGGACATCCAGGTCTCCGTCCAGGTCCTGGACGCCCTCGCCCGCACCCTCCGGCTCGACGGCAGCGAGCGCGCCCACCTCTTCCAGCTGGCCGAAGCCGTCGACCCGACCCCGGCCGCGAGCTGTACGGGCGTCACCCCGGCCCTGCAGGAGATACTCCGGGCCCTGGAACCCCTGCCGGCCTCCGTCCAGAACAGCCGATACGACATCCTCGCCTACAACCGCACCTATGCCCGCCTGATGGGCGACCTCGACGCGGTTCCGCCCGAGGACCGCAACAGCATGATCCTCGTCTACACCCACCCCGAGTGGCAGCGCTCCATCGTGCACCTGGAGGAGACCCGCCGCCTCATGGCCGCGAAGCTCCGCGCGTCGATGGCCGGCCATCTCGCCGAGCCGGCCTGGAAGATGCTGGTCAAGCGCCTGAGCGCGGAGTCCCCGGAGTTCCGTGAGAACTGGGAGCGCTACGAGGTGATGGACCTGCGCGCCAGGACCAAGGAGTTCCTCAACGCGCACGTCGGCCGCCTCACCCTGGAACACACCGACCTGTTCCTGAACCAGGCGTCCGGGGCGCGGATGGTCACCTACGTCCCGGCGGACGACGAGTCACGGCAGCGCCTGGAGCAGCTGTACGACCTGGCGTGCGCGCAGCAGCAGCCGAACTCCTGACCGGGGCAGGGGAATTCGTTCGCACAACTGAGTACCCGTACTCAGGACCGGGGCGCGGTCCTTCCCCGACGATGCAGGCAGGCAGCGGAATCGACGACCGGTCACGGGGGAGACGACGATGGAATCCGGCCCGGCCCGCACCCTTGTCCGGCTGATGCTCACCAACCGCCTGTCGGTGGCCTACCTCGGCCTGGTCGCCGTGGTCATCGCCAAGGCCACCGCCGACTCCGTCCACGCGGACGACCACGGCGCCGACTACGCCTGGCTCTGGCCGCCCCTGGTCACGTTCCCGGTGTTCCCGCTGGTCTCGGCACTCGGCAGGACGGCCTGGCGCGCGGACACCCCGGACTGGTTCTTCATCACCACGGTCGTCGTCTCGGCCCTGCTGCAGTCCCTGGCCCTGGGCGCCCTGCGCCAGGCCGTCCTCGCCCGGCACCGCCGCTCGCTCCGTTCCTGCTGACGAACGGGACGGAGGGGAGCGGCCGTTCGCCGGACCGCCCCTAGACCCGCTGCGCCGCCCCGACGGCCTCGCGGATCTCCGGTGACTCCAGGCGCTGCGCGGCCCGCTCGGCGGTGGCGCGGGCCCAGCGGCCGTTCGTCACCGCGCCCAGGAGCAGGACCGCGAGGCCGCAGCCGGCCAGGATCCACCAGCCGGGGCGGGCGGCGGTCACGAACTCGTCGGCGTACGACGAGGAGCCGATCCCGGAGGCCAGGACCGCGCCGACCACCGCGACGCCCAGGGTCTGGCCCAGCTGGCGGCTGGTGGAGGCGACCGCGGCGGCGACGCCGGCCTGGGACCTCGGCATGCCGGAGACCGCCGTGTTGGTGATCGGGGCGTTCACGAAACCGAAGCCGATGCCGAAGAGGACGTAGCCGACGAAGAGGGTGGTGTCCGAGGTCTCCGCCTCGAACGCGGCGAAGAGGACGGCGCTGGCGGTCATGGCGATGCCGGCGATCACCAGCGGCAGGCGCGGCCCCCGGCTGCCGACCAGGCGGCCCGCCAGCGGCGCGCACAGGAACATGGGGACCGCCATCGGCAGCATCCACAGGCCCGCGTGCAGGGCGTCGAGGCCGCGCACGTTCTGCAGGTAGAGCGTGGACAGGAACAGGAAGCCGCCGAGCGAGGCGAACGCGCTGATCGCGGTCACGGTGGCGCCGCTGAACGGCGCGGAGCGGAAGAAGCGCAGGTCGATCAGGGGTTCGTCGCGCCTGGGCTCGTACCGGAGCAGGCCCAGCAGGGCGGCGAGGGCCACCGCGGCGAAGGGGAGGACCGTGCCCGTGCCCGCCGTCGGCGCCTCGATGATCGCGTAGGTCAGCGAGCCGAACAGGGCGATGACCAGGACCTGGCCCACCGGGTCGGGGCGGCGGGCCTTCGGCGCCCGGGACTCCGGTACGAAGCGCAGCGTCAGCAGCACGGCCGCGAGGCCCACCGGGATGTTGACCCAGAAGATCGCGCGCCAGCCGACGGACTCCACGAGCAGGCCGCCGACCAGCGGTCCGGCGGCCATGGATATGCCGACCACCGCACCCCACACCCCGATCGCGCGGGCCCGCTCACGCGGGTCGGTGAAGGTGTTGGTGATGATCGACATGGCGACCGGGTTGAGCATCGAGCCGCCCACGGCCTGGACCATGCGGAACGCGATCAGCGAGTCGAGGTTGGGCGCGAGGGAGCAGAGCAGCGAGCCGATCGAGAAGACGACCAGGCCGGTCATGAAGACCTTCTTGCGGCCGACCCGGTCGCCGGTCGAACCGGCGAGCATCAGCAGCGAGGCCAGGACCAGCGTGTACGCGTCGATCGTCCACTGCAGCCCGGCCGTCGAGGCGTGCAGCTCGCGCTGCATTGACGGCAGGCCGACATTGAGGGCGGTCGTGTCGAGACTCACGATGAGCAGGCTCATGCAGCAGATCGCGAGGACGAGCATACGGCGGCGGGGACTGAGCTCGGGCATGGTCCTCATCGTACGCCCGTTTCGATAGTGCGTCTAACTAATGAGTATTACAGGATCACGGCCAGGTGATCACGGCCGAGCACCGCGCGGCGTACGGGACAATGGGGGAATGCCCGAGCCCACGTCCTCCCTCCAGATCGGCCCGCACACCGTCCGCCCGCCGGTCGTCCTCGCCCCCATGGCGGGGATCACCAACGCGCCCTTCCGGACCCTGTGCCGAGAGTTCAGCGGCGGTAAAGGGCTGTTCGTCAGCGAGATGATCACGACGCGGGCCCTGGTCGAGCGCAACGAGAAGACCATGCAGCTGATCCGCTTCGACGAGAGCGAGCAGCCCCGGTCCATCCAGCTGTACGGCGTCGACCCGGCCACCGTCGGCAAGGCCGTCCGCATGATCGCGGAGGAGGGCCTGGCCGACCACATCGACCTGAACTTCGGCTGCCCGGTCCCGAAGGTGACGCGCAAGGGCGGCGGGTCGGCGCTCCCGTACAAGCGGAACCTGCTGCGCGCGATCCTCCGCGAGGCCGTGTCCGGCGCCGGCGAGCTGCCCGTCACCATGAAGATGCGCAAGGGCATCGACGACGACCACATCACCTACCTCGACGCCGGCCGGATCGCCGTCGAGGAGGGCGTCACCTCGATCGCCCTGCACGGCCGCACCGCCGCCCAGCACTACGGCGGCACCGCCGACTGGGAGGCCATCGCGCGCCTGAAGGAGCACGTCCCGGAGATCCCCGTGCTCGGCAACGGCGACATCTGGTCGGCCGAGGACGCGCTGCGGATGGTGCGGGAGACGGGCTGCGACGGGGTCGTGGTCGGCCGCGGCTGCCTGGGTCGCCCATGGCTGTTCGCGGACCTGGTCGCGGCCTTCGAGGGACGCGAGCAGGAGATCCTCAAGCCGTCCCTGCGCGAGGTCGCCGACATCATGGTCCGGCACGCCACCCTGCTCGGCGAGTGGCTCGGCGACGAGTCCAAGGGCGTGGTCGACTTCCGCAAGCACGTCGCCTGGTATCTGAAGGGCTTCGCGGTCGGCAGCGAGATGCGCAAGCGTCTCGCCATCACCTCGTCCCTGGCGGAACTCCGCGCCGGACTCGACGAACTGGACCTCGGCCAGGCCTGGCCCGCCGGCGCCGACGGGCCCCGCGGCCGTACGTCCGGCAACAACCGGGTGGTGCTGCCGGACGGCTGGCTCAAGGACCCGTACGACTGCGCGGGCATCGGCGAGGACGCCGAACTGGACACTTCCGGGGGCTGAGCGCCGCGCCCCGTGAGGGGCGCGGCGCCGTGTCCGGCATGTGGCCACGCCGCGCGGGCGCGACCGGCCACGACGGTGCATCGCGGCACGTCCCGCGGAGCGTTCAGTTGGTCTTCGGGTGCGGGGTGGAGCCGTACGCCGTCAGGAACTTGTCGCGGAACGCGCTCATCTTCCACACCGGGGCGCTGTGCGCCGGGCGCAGACCGTCGGTCCAGTTCCAGGAGTTGATCGCGTCCAGCACCTTCGGGTCCTTGGCGACGATCGAGACCGGCACGTCGCGGCTGGCGTGGTTGCCGCTGACCCGGGCGATCGGCTGGTGGTCGCCGAGGAAGACGAGCACCGTGTTGTCGTTGCCGTAGCGCTGCAGCCACTGGGTGAGCGCGGTCACCGTGTACTGCACCGACTTGCCGTACTCCTGCCGGGACTTGGTGGTGTCGGCGATGACGTCCGACGCCTTGTTGCCGGCCTTCTCGATGGCGTTGAAGACCGAACCGTCGCCCAGCTGGTCCCACGGCACCATCTTCGGGATCGGCGCCCACGGCTGGTGGCTGGAGGTCAGGATCAGGAACGACATCCGGGACTTGCCGTCGGCCGGCTTCCTGCTGTGCACCCGGTCCTGGAACTGCTGGAGGGCGTACTGGTCCGGCATGGTCGACCAGCTGAACTTCGGTCCCTTGTAGCCGAGCTGGAAGGCGTTGTAGACCTTGTCGAGGCCGTAGAAGCTCTGCTCCGGCCAGCCCTTCTGGATGCCCGGCATCACACCGACCGTGTCGAAGTCACCGGTCTTCTTGAAGGCCTTCGTCAGGCTCAGGTGATCACTGGCCATGACGGTCCGGTAGCGCTGCTGGTTGCTGACCCACAGCCCCGACATGGTGGTGGAGTGACCCAGCCAGCTGCTGCCGCCGTACGTCGCCGACGTCAGCCAGCCGCTCTTCGCCGCGTAACCGGCCTTCTTCAGCATCGCCGTCTGCGCGTCCAGCGTCTTGTCGACACCGGGCGCCTCGATCGGGTCCTCGATCGCGCTGCGGCCGTAGCTCTCGATGAACGTGAAGATGACGTCCTTGCCGCGCAGGTCCGGCAGCAGCTGGTCGCCCGGGGTGTTCCCGAAGGCGTCCACCTTGGCCACCTTCTGGAACTCCGCCTCGTCGTGAAGGGTGTCCTTCACCTGACGGGCCTTGACCTCCAGCGCGGTCGCGGTGCTGTCGGCGGCGAGCGGCACGCCGCCGGCCAGCTGGACGCCGAAGGAGGAGCAGGTGATCCAGACGACACCGGCGATCAGAGTGCCGCGAGTGGCCCGCCCGGGATGCCGGGCGAGCAGATCGCTCAGCCGGACCGTCGCCAGCGCGAGCAGCACGCACAGCAGCAGCACGAGGACGACGGCACCGACGCTGACCGCGAGGGTGGCCGTCCGGCCCAGCGTGTCCTCCAGGTACGACTCGGCGTCGCCGAGCAGGCTCCAGTCCAGGATGGCGTTGAAGCTCCGGCCCAAGTACTGCTTGAACCCCATGTCGAGGGCGTTGACCAGGGTCAGCGCGCCGAGTACGACGCCGAACACCGAGGCCAGCACGGTCCGGGGCCGCCGGGGCAGCGCCAGCGCGACGGCGGCCGCGATGATCCCCTCGGACGGCAGCCGCACGAACTTCGCGGGCCCGAACGCGACGACGGTGTTCGGCATCACCAGGGCCCCGACCACGAGCGCGGCACAGAGCACGGTGACGCCGATCGACAGCACGGAGGCCGCGGTGGGATGCGCGTCCCGCCAGGCCTCCCGCCGCTCCCGAACCCGCCCGCTCCAGGCGGCCCACCCACGCCGACGGGGACGGGGGACGTCCGGGGCGGGGGTGGGGGTGCTCTCGGAAGCCGGGGCGGACTCGGGTTCGGCTTCGACTTCGGCCGCTGCTTGGGGTTCGGCTTCGCTCTTGGGGCCGGCTGCGGACTCGGCGGTGGCGGGGTCGCTCTCCGGGTCGGCTATGGACTCGGCGGCGGGTTCGGGGCCGGGGTCGGCTGTGGACTCGGTGGCGGGTTCGGGGCCGGGGTCGGATTCGGTGGCGGCTTCCGTCGTGGCCTCGGCTCCCGCGGCTGCTTCGGGTAGGGCGTCGGTCGATTCGGTGGCGGACGACGGCTCGGCCTCCGTGGGCTCGGCGACGGCGGCCGAGCCGGGTACCGGGGCCTCGGCGGCGGGCTCGGGCGTCCCGGAAGCCGCTTCCTGGCCGGACTTCGGGGTCTCGGACTCCTCCGGCAGGGTTTCGCGTTCGGACGGCCCGGACGGCGTGTCCGATGGCTGGCGAATGCTCGTGTGCTGGGACAACCCGGAGGTCCTTCCGTGCGAGACCCGTGAAACGGAAACGGCGGGTCGACGCTGGAGAGGCCTGGACCCGACAACTTCCCGTACGGCTCACACTTGGGCCCTGTTCAGGCCTTTCGGCAAACACCGGGCAAACACAGCACAGGTCGGCGGGAGGCGCCCCGAAGGGGCGCGGGGCCGTGTCAGTGTGCGGCTCCGCCGCGTGGGCGCGACCAGCCCCCGCACACCCGCACCCGGCCGACCCCCCTACGCACCCCCCACGGCAGTGAGCAGCGCCAACGGCGCCGCCGCCGACCGCGACTCCCGCACGCACGCATGCGGATACGGCACCGGCTCCGGATGCGAGTCCCTCCCGTACCCGGCCAGCACCTCCGGCAGCCGGTGCCCGCCCGCCGTGGCCGCGTCCACCAGCCCGTGCGCCACGGCCCGCGCCTCGTCGTGCAGCCCGTACCGGGCCAGCCCCAGCGCGATCAGCGCGTTGTCGTGCGGCCACACCGACCCGCGGTGGTACGACAGCGGGTGGTACGCCGCCTGCCCCGCGGCCAGCGTCCGCACCCCCCACCCCGAGAAGAAGTCCGGTTCCAGCAACCGCCGCCCGACCATCTCCCCGTACTCCTTGTCCAGCAGCCCGGACCACAGCAGATGCCCGGCGTCCGAGGCGAGCGCGTCGACCTGGCGCCCCTCCCCGTCAAGGGCCAGCGCGGGGAAAGCGGCCTCCCGCATCCAGAAGTCCTGCTGGAACCGGTCCCGCAGATCACCGGCGGCCTGCTCCAGGAGCGCCGCGTACGTCTCGTCGGCCCACGCGGTCCGCGCCACCCACGCCGTCCGGCGCAGCGCGTCGTACGCGTACCCCTGCGCCCCCGCCGCCATCACGGTCCCCATCGGCCGGCCGCCGTCGGCGGAGCAGATCGCGCCGGGGGAGTCCTTCCAGTTCTGGTTGGCGAGGCCGCCCTTGTCCGCGCGGTAGACGAGATAGCCGCGCGAGGTCAGCCCGCCGTGGTCGAGCATCCAGCCGACGGCCGCGCGCGCGTTGCGTTCCAGCCGCCGGGCCATGCCCAGGTCCCCGGTCTGCTCGACGTACGCGCCCAGCAGGATCAGGAACAGCGGTGTCGCGTCGACCGACCCGTAGTAACGCCCGTACGGCACCTGCCCGAAGTGGGCCAGCTCGCCGTGCCGTACCTCGTGGACGATCTTCCCGGGCTGGGCCACGGAGTGCGCGCCGGTCTCGGTGGCCTGGGTGGCGGCGAGGGCGGGGAGGGTGGCGGCGGCCAGGTGCGGGCGGTAGGGGAGGGCGAACAGGGAGGTGAGGAGGGCGTCGCGGCCGAGCAGGGTGAGGAACCAAGGGGCCCCGGCCGCCGGGACCTTGAGCTCCTCGCCGTCCGGGCCTGTGGCCGGCACCTGGAGGGTGGCGAGGTCCGCGAGGCCGCGGGCGCAGGCCGCCGCCAGCTCCGGCCAGCCCGTCGGGAAGGCCACGCCCTCGACGAACTCGCCCTCCAGTACGAGGAGTTGCCGGTTCAGCGCGGCCGGGTCGCGAGGCACCCGCAGCGCCCGTTTGTCGCCGTGCGGACGCGCCATCACCCGTACCAGCAGTTCGACGGTGCCGTGCGGTCGCAGTTCCAGCGTCCACACCAGCCGGCGGGCGCCGGTGCCGGTCTCCTCCACGCCGTCGGGGGCCGGTTCGGCGGTGATCGTCGTACAGGACCGCCACTCGCCCCGGCGGTAGCCGAACTCCAGCCCGTCGTCGAGGGTCTGGCGGGAGCGGACGGCGCCGGACTTGGTGTAGGTGCGGTGGTCGGCGCGGAGTTCGAACTGGTCGGTGAAGTCGGCGTCGGCGGTGATCGCGAGCCGGAGCGTGGTCGGTACCGGGCGGTTGCTGGTGACCCGCAGGGACTCCACGAACGAGCCGTCGCCGACTGCCTGTTCCCGGAAGAGCGTGTGCGCGGGCGGTTCCTGGCGGCCGCCGCGCGGGACCAGGGCACAGCGTGTGCCGTCCCCGTCGCCGACCGGGGTGAGCACCTCGGGCAGCGCCCCGTCGATCGTCAGCTGCCAGCGGCTGAGGTGCCGGGCGTCCCGTACGAATAACCCGTCCGGGGAACCGCCGCCCCGCACGCCGCTGATGTCGCCGCGGTCGTCCACGGCCGCGAACGTCGTGCCGTGCACGAGCAGATGATGCCGGTCCGCCATCCCCGGTCCCCTCCTTCGTCCCTCTGGTCGAACGTGCGGTGTCCGCCGAGGACACCTCGTTTTGTCAGCTCTTGTCCAGGTTTTGACGTTCGCTGTGCAGCACTTCGTGTGGTGCCTCGTGCGGTGCGGCGTGCCGCTGGTGGTGCAGGTCCAGCGCGAGCGCCGCCGTCCAGCTGAACCCGGTCGCGCCGCACGCCGCACCGGTGTACGGGTCGACGTACTCGGCGAACCCGCTCGCGTCGGCCGTCCGCACGATCGCCTCGGCGAGCGCGTCCGCCCGCTCGCGCTCGCCGTGCTCGCGCAGCCCCCGCTCCAGCAGCCAGCCGGTGTTGCACCAGGCGGGCCCGCGCCAGTACCGGTGCGGGTCGAAGGACTCGCCGAGCAGGTCGTAACTGGGCACCAGACGGGCACCGGTGCCGAAGTGCGGGCCCTCCAGCGTGCGCACGAGCGCGGCGACGATCTCCCGGGGCAGCCCGGGAAGGAGCAGCGGGATCAGCCCGCTGATGCCGCGCTCGGGGATCAGCCCGCCGCCCTCACCGCCCTCGCCGTCCCGCAGGTCCCGGCAGAGGAACATCTCCCTCTCCGGGTCCCACAGCCGGTCCACCAGCGCGGTCGTCAGCCGCTCGGCCCGCGCGTGCCGGGCCGTGCCGGTCGCCCCCAGCTCCCGTGCGATGCGGGCGAGGGCGTGCTCGGAGGCGACGAGCAGTGCGTTGAAGGCGGGGTCCTCGACGGCGAAGTCCCTGATCCGGTCGGTGTATCCGGCGTCCCGGTAGTCGGCCGCGAGCCGCACGTACCGCCCGTAGTCGACATCGGTCGGCCGGTCCTCGGCGGCGCCGTGGTCCAGGTCGGCGCGGCGGAAGGAGCGCGCCGGGGCCGGGGTGACCCGGGCCAGCGGTGCGTCCCAGCAGGGGCTGTTGTCCATGCCCTGCTCCCAGGGGTGGACGACGGACGCCAGGCCGCCCCCGCCCAGGTCGCGCCGGTGCAGCAGATAGCGGTGCCAGGCGGCGAGCCGCGGGTAGACGCCGGGCAGGAAGCCGCGCGCCCGGGACAGGCCCGGGTCGGCGAGGTGCACCAGCCAGGCCGCCAGCGCGTGCACCGGTGGCTGCACGATCCCGGAGGTCTGTACGGTGCGCGGGGCGCCCGCAGCGCGCCCCGCGGTCGAGGAGCGCCAGAAGTCGGGGCTCGGGAAGTACGCGTCGAGGGGCACGGAGGGGTTGAACACGATGTGCGGGATCCGCCCGTCGCCCCACTGGGCGGCCAGCAGCGTCTCCAGCTCCGTCTGCGCGCGCAGGGGCGAGAGGTGCCTGAGGCCGATCGCGATGAACGCCGAGTCCCACGACCACTGGTGCGGATACAGGCTCCGGGAGGGCACGGTCGAGCTGCCGGTCCAGTTGTCGTCGAGCACCCGTGCCGCTCTGACGTGCAGGGACCGTCCGGCGCTCGCGGCGGTGCCGGCGGAGGTGGCGTGGCCGGGCGGCGGATCGTATGCAATGCGTCGATCGAGCGACTGGGTGGTGAGCTGGGCAGTGCGATCCACTCGGGACTCCCCGAAGACGTCCGGCCGACCGGGTTTGGTAGTGGCTACCGTAGGGTTACGTCTATTTAACACGCAAAACTCAATATGTAATGCAAGCTTGAGAAACACAAGGGGGTGCGCATGACCGGACGTCCCGGCAGGACCGGCAAGGGCGGCGGACAGGCGAGCGCCGGCGATCTGCTCGAACTGGTGCGCAGCGGACGGGCCGTCACCCGTGGCGCCCTCCAGCAGGCCACCGGGCTCTCCCGCGCGACCGTCGGTCACCGCCTGGACCGGCTGTTCCGCGCGGGCTGGCTGCGCGAGGGAGCCGGCGGCCCGGTCGACTCCCCGCTGGGCGGACGTCCCTCCATCACCCTCGAATTCGACGACTCGCACGCGGTCGTCCTCGCCGCCGACCTGGAGACCCGCCACGCCCGTGCCGCCGTGCTCTCGCTCACCGGCGAGATCCTCGCCGAGCACTCCGGCACCCTGGTCATCCAGGACGGCCCGGACGCCGTGCTCGGCGACCTCGGCCACTGGTTCGCCGAGTTGCTGGAGAAGGCCGGCCGCCGCGCCAGGGAGGTGTGCGGGATCGGCCTCGCGGTGCCGGGACCGGTCGACATGGAGACCGGCCGGGTGGTCCAGCCGCCGATCATGCCGGGCTGGGACGGCTACGACATACGGGCCCGCCTGGCCAGGGCGTTCACGGAGCACGCGGGCGCCCCGCCGGTCCCGGTCCTGGTGGACAACGACGCGAACCTGCTGGCGTACGGGGAGCAGCGCACCGGCTACCCGGACTGCTCGGCGTTCGTCCTCGTGAAGGTCTCGACGGGTATCGGCGCCGGTGTCGTCATGGACGGCTCGGTCTACCGGGGCATCGACGGCGGCGCCGGGGACATCGGCCACATCCGGGTGGGCGCGGACGCGCAGTGCCGCTGCGGTTCGTACGGCTGTCTCGCCGCGGTCGCCAGCGGCGGCGCGGTGGCCCGGCGGCTGGCCGCGGCCGGGGTGCCGGCGGCCTCCGGTGCGGACGTGCGCGACCTGCTCGCCTCGGGCCATCCGGAGGCGGCCGCCCTGGCGCGGGAGGCCGGCCGCGTGGTCGGAGACGTGCTGGCGACGGTCGTGACCCTGCTCAACCCGGGTGTCCTGATGATCGCGGGCGACCTGGCGGGCACCCCGTTCCTCACCGGCGTGCGCGAACTGCTCTACCAGCGGGCGCTGCCCCGCTCCACCGCTCACCTGGACGTCGTGACCTCGCGGCTGGGTGAGCGGGCCGGGCTGATCGGGGCGGGGGCGCTGGTCGTGGAGCACCTGTACGCGCCGGAGCGGGTGGAGGAGCGGTTGCTGGCGCTGGGCGTGTGACCGGCGCGTTTCGGGCGCGTTCGGGTGTCCGCCGTCGCGTCCGCATGGTGAACTCGGGCGGTCTGTGGCAGCGTGATTCTCGCCACCCTTGATAAGGGTTGTGCTCAGATGAGCGGATCATGGGCGACTGCACTTCTCCAAGGGGTGGCACTGGGTGCCACCCCTTGATCGTTCATCGATCGAAATCAGACGTGCAGTATCCCTGCTCATCTGAGCGGAAAGGTGCGGTGTTGAGCGGTCTTGCGTTCAAGAAGTGAAAACACAAACCGGTCTCCGCTTGCCAAGCTTTGACTTTCGATCCGGTGGCGGACGACGGGTTACGGGCGCATGACACGCAAGTAGACGTACCCAGGCGCCTTCGATCTGGGTATGTTCCTGGCCGTCAGGGCAGCCACCGAGTCTTCCAGGGAGTCGAGACCCGTGTCGGAAAACAAAGAACCCCACGTCGCGAAGTTCGTCTACGACTTCACCGAGGGAAACAAGGACCTCAAGGACCTCCTGGGTGGCAAGGGCGCGAACCTCGCCGAGATGACCAACCTGGGGCTTCCCGTTCCCCCCGGCTTCACGATCACGACGGAAGCCTGCAAGGTCTACCTCGACAGCGGCGAGGAGCCCACGGCACTGCGTGACGAGGTGAGTGCACACCTCGACGCCCTCGAAGAGCGGATGGGCAAGAAGCTCGGCCAGGCCGACAACCCGCTCCTGGTCTCGGTCCGCTCCGGCGCCAAGTTCTCCATGCCCGGCATGATGGACACGGTCCTGAACATCGGCCTCTCCGACAAGTCCGTGCAGGGCCTCGCCAAGCAGGCCGGCGACGACCGCTTCGCGTGGGACTCCTACCGCCGCCTCATCCAGATGTTCGGCAAGACGGTCCTCGGCGTCGACGGCGAGCTCTTCGAGGAGGCCCTGGACGCGGCGAAGGAGGCCAAGCAGGTCACCGTCGACACCGACCTGGAGGCCGCCGACCTCAAGAAGCTCGTCACCAAGTTCAAGAAGATCGTCAAGACCGAGGCCGGCCGGGACTTCCCGCAGGACCCGCGCGAGCAGATGGACCTCGCCATCAAGGCGGTCTTCGAGTCCTGGAACACCGACCGCGCCAAGCTCTACCGCCGCCAGGAGCGCATCCCCGGCGACCTCGGCACCGCGGTCAACGTCTGTTCGATGGTCTTCGGCAACCTCGGCCCGGACTCCGGCACCGGCGTCGCCTTCACCCGCGACCCCGCCTCCGGCCACCAGGGCGTCTACGGCGACTACCTCCAGAACGCCCAGGGCGAGGACGTGGTCGCGGGCATCCGCAACACGGTCCCGCTGGCCGAGCTGGAGAACATCGACAAGAAGTCGTACGACCAGCTGATGCAGATCATGGAGACGCTGGAGAACCACTACAAGGACCTCTGCGACATCGAGTTCACGATCGAGCGCGGTCAGCTGTGGATGCTTCAGACGCGGGTCGGCAAGCGCACGGCGGGCGCGGCCTTCCGGATCGCGACCCAGCTGGTGGACCAGGGCCTGATCGACGAGACCGAGGCCCTCCAGCGCGTGACCGGCGCCCAGCTCGCCCAGCTGATGTTCCCTCGTTTCGACGAGCAGGCGAAGGCCCAGCAGGTCGGCCGTGGCATCGCCGCCTCGCCGGGCGCGGCGGTGGGCAAGGCGGTCTTCGACTCGTACACGGCGGTGAAGTGGTCCCGCTCGGGCGAGAAGGTCATCCTGGTCCGCCGCGAGACCAACCCCGACGACCTCGACGGCATGATCGCCGCCGAAGGCATCCTGACCTCCCGGGGCGGCAAGACCTCGCACGCGGCCGTGGTCGCGCGCGGCATGGGCAAGACCTGCGTGTGCGGCGCGGAGGACCTGGAGGTCGACACCAAGCGCCGGCGCATGACCGTACCCGGCGGCCACGTCGTCGAAGAGGGCGACGTCATCTCCATCGACGGCTCGTCGGGCAAGGTCTACCTGGGCGAGGTCCCCGTCGTACCCTCCCCGGTCGTCGAGTACTTCGAGGGCCGGATGCACGCGGGCGCCCAGGACGCCGACGAACTGGTCGAGGCCGTCCACCGCATCATGGCCTTCGCGGACCGCAAGCGCCGGCTGCGCGTGCGCGCCAACGCCGACAACGCCGAGGACGCCCTGCGCGCCCGCCGCTTCGGCGCCCAGGGCATCGGCCTGTGCCGCACGGAGCACATGTTCCTCGGCGACCGCCGCGAACTGGTGGAACGCCTGATCCTGGCGGACACCCAGGAGGACCGCGAGGAGGCCCTCAGCGCCCTTCTCCCCCTCCAGAAGAAGGACTTCGTCGAGCTCTTCTCGGCGATGGACGGCCTCCCGGTCACGGTCCGCCTCCTCGACCCGCCGCTGCACGAGTTCCTCCCGGACATCACGGAGCTCTCGGTCCGCGTGGCCCTCGCCGAGTCCCGCCAGGAACCCCACGAGAACGAACTCCGCCTCCTCCAGGCGGTCCACCGCCTGCACGAGCAGAACCCGATGCTCGGCCTGCGCGGCGTACGCCTCGGCCTGGTCATCCCCGGGCTGTTCACGATGCAGGTCCGCGCCATCGCCGAGGCCGCCGCCGAACGCAGGAACGCCAAGGGCGACCCGCGCGCCGAGATCATGATCCCGCTGGTCGGCACGGTCCAGGAGCTGGAGATCGTCCGCGAGGAGGCCGACCAGGTCATCGCGGAGGTGGAGGCGGCGACGGGCACGAACCTGAAGCTGTCGATCGGCACGATGATCGAACTGCCGCGAGCGGCCCTGACGGCGGCCCAGATCGCGGAAGCGGCCGAGTTCTTCTCCTTCGGCACCAACGACCTGACCCAGACGGTCTGGGGCTTCTCCCGGGACGACGTCGAGGCCTCCTTCTTCACCGCCTACCTGGAGAAGGGCATCTTCGGCGTCTCCCCCTTCGAGACGATCGACCGGGACGGCGTCGGCTCCCTGGTGGCAGCGGCGGCCAAGGCCGGGCGCGCCACCCGCCCGGACCTGAAACTGGGCGTCTGCGGCGAACACGGCGGCGACCCGGAGTCGGTCCACTTCTTCCACGAGGTGGGCCTGGACTACGTCTCCTGCAGCCCGTTCCGGATCCCGGTGGCCCGCCTGGAGGCAGGCCGGGCGGCCACCGAGTCGACGGGCAGCGACCACCGCTGACCCCGTCGGGAACCCCGTGAACCCCGGGTCCGCCGTCCGTCCCCGACCCTCAAGACCGATGGACGGCGGCCCCGGCACGCAAAAGAGGGGCGGCACCCGTGCGGGGGTGCCGCCCCTTCGTGTACCCGGTTACCGCGGTGGAAGTATTTGCCGGGGCTTCATCGAGAGTTGAAACAGCAGGTCAGAGGCAGGATGCAGGGTTTTTCCGGTGGATCTGTGCCGACGGCCACAGCGGACGAGGGCCAAGCTGGGCTCATACTGAGTCATGACTAAGCCCGCGGCACCGAAGCGTCATCTGCCCACCAGCCCCTTCAAGGCCCCCGTCACACCGGCTCCCAAGCACTTCGCGATGGGCGACCAGGTCACGCATGACGTGTACGGCCTCGGCCGGGTCATCGGCGTCGAGGACGGAATCGCCGCGCTCGTGGATTTCGGCTCGGCGCAGATGCGGATCCTGAGTCCGTACGCCAAGATGACCAAGCTCTAGGACCGTTGTGCCTGGGGACCTGTAACGAAAGGCAGAATCTCATCGACGCCACCTCGCTGTTCTCCGCCCTGGAAGGGCAGCCCAGCCGTCCCACCGCGGTGTCGCCGCCTCCGACGACCCAGCCCTTCCACGCCCCGGACTTCGGAGAGGACGAGCTCCTCTGGTCCGGGGACGCACCGGAGCCCGACCCGGGCACGCCTGCGGGGCGGTCCGTGGCCGCCTAGTCAAGCCGTCGTCCAGCCCCGTTCACGGTCGTTCAGGCGAGCACCGGCTGCGGCCGTGGACGTGGACGTGGGCGGACGCCCTGCCGGTCAGAGCAGGCCGAGGTCGTCGAGTTCCTTGTAGAGGTCGGCGCGCGGCGAGCCGGGACGCGGCTGTGCGCTGCCGCCGGCGGCGGTACGCGGGGCGATGCCGCCGGTGGCCGCCCGCGGCGCGCGGCGGTCGCGGAAGAGCCAGGCTCCGGCCACGCCCCCGAGCAGCCCGCCGAGGTGACCGAGCCAGCTGACGCCCGGTGTGCCGGGCACGGCCACGGTGAGGAGGTAGGCGAAGGACGCTCCCATGACGATCCCGATCAGCGTGTCGATCAGGTGCCGGTCGAAGAGTCCCCGGACGACGACGTAACCGAGGTACCCGAAGATCAGGCCGCTGGCGCCGACCGTCGCCACGTCGCCGCGCTCGAAGAACCACACCACCAGGCCGCTGCTCGCCGCGATCAGCAGGGTCAGTCCGAGGAACCGCACCACGCCCCGGTAGGCGGCGAGGAAGCCGAAGACGAACAGCGGGCCGGAGTTGCTCTCGATGTGCGCCCAGCTCCAGTGCAGCAGGGGCGCCACCAGGATGTCCGGCAGGGTGCCGACGTCGCCGGAGACCACCGCGTGGTCGCGGGAGAAGGCGTAGTGGTCGGAGTAGTTGGCCAGCTGCAACAGCCAGACGACGGCGAGCAGGCCGAACATCACGAAGAACGCCTTCCGCGCCTCCGCGATCATCTGCTCGGGACTCGTCGGCACCGCTGCGGGCCGGTCCTTCTTCAACGCACCCATGGGCAGGCTCCCCCTCGCACGGCTGTCGCGTCCCCACCACGGCGCACTTTACGACGGCGCCGGGCCACCGTGACCGGGTCGACGCCCAGAGCGCGGCCGAACTCGGTCCAGGAGCCGCGCGGGCTCAGCTGCAGCGCGTTGATCAGCGCCACTCCTCCTCGCTCAGCAGGCCCGGAGCTGCGGCAGCGTCCTGCGTCTCTCCGCCTGCTGGGCCGGAATCCTGCGTTTCGGTGCCGTTGTGCGCCACTCTTCCCTTGTGGACCTCCAGGTGCCCGCACCTCGCGGGCGCAGTCGTGAAGAAGGGCCGGGTCATGGCGTTCGCCGACTACCAGAACGAGATCTACCTCGACGGGCTGCGCGGAGTGGTGCCGCCGTTCCCGATGTCGTACGCCGATCTGGAGCCGTTGGCCCTGGCCGCGCTGCCCCCGTCGGTGCGCTCCTACGTCGCGGGCGGCGCCGGCGACGAGCGGACGCAGCGGGCCAACGTCAGCGCGTTCGAACGCTGGGGGCTGATGCCGCGCATGCTGGTCGGGGCCAGGGAACGGGACCTGTCCGTCGACCTGTTCGGGATGCGGCTGCCCTCGCCGCTGTTCATGGCCCCGGTGGGGGTGATCGGGCTGTGCGCGCAGGACGGTCACGGTGACCTCGCCGTCGCCCGCGCCGCGGCCCGTACCGGCGTGCCGATGGTCGCCTCGACGCTCACCGTCGACCCGCTGGAGCAGGTGGCCGGCGAGTTCGGCTCCACCCCGGGGTTCTTCCAGCTCTACACCCCCACCGACCGGGAGCTGGCCGAGAGCCTGGTGCACCGGGCCGAGAAGGCCGGGTTCAAGGGGATCGTGGTCACCCTGGACACCTGGATCACTGGCTGGCGGCCCCGCGACCTGAGCACCAGCAACTTCCCGCAACTGCGCGGGAACTGCCTGGCCAACTACACCAGCGACCCCGTCTTCCGCGCCCTGCTCGGCGGCCGCGGCCCCGAGGAGGACCCGCAGGGCACGGTCGCGCTCTGGGCGGGGATCTTCGGCAACCCGCTCACCTGGGCCGACCTGCCCTGGCTGCGGTCGATCACCGATCTGCCGCTGATCCTCAAGGGCATCTGCCACCCCGAGGACGTCCGCCGCGCCAAGGACGCCGGCGTGGACGGCGTCTACTGCTCCAACCACGGCGGCCGGCAGGCCGACGGCGGCCTGCCCGCCCTCGACGCGCTGCCGGGGGTGGTCGAGGCCGCCGACGGCCTGCCGGTCCTGTTCGACTCCGGGGTCCGGACGGGCGCCGACATCATCAAGGCGGTCGCGCTGGGTGCGACGGCGGTGGGCGTCGGCCGTCCCTACGCGTACGGTCTCGCCCACGGCGGTGAGCCCGGCCTCGTTCACGTCCTGCGCGCGCTGCTCGCCGAGGCCGACCTGATCATGGCCGTCGACGGCTACCCGGCACTCGCCGACCTCACCCCCGAGACGCTGCGCCGCGTCGCCTGACCGGGGCGGACGGTGCACCGCCGCTGAACAGAACCGACGGAACATGTACAGCACGCCCGGTCGGTACGGTGTGCCCATGGGCGTGACCCGAGGGGACACCCGCCGCCGCGAGCGGGTGCGCGCGGCGGCGCTCACCGTCTTCGCCACGTTCGGCTGTCGCAAGACGGGGTCGGCCAGGCCGGTCTCCGCGGTCATGACCATGACCTGCCCACCGAGGGCCTCAGCGCGGCCGGGAACAACCGGGTTGAGGTGCTGGGGCGTTCTGGGTGAGGCTGCTGGGTCATGGAGTTCTTCTGCTACCACCGTGACCGGGTCGGCTCCGTGGCGTTGCGTGCGGAGTTGGCGGAGGACCACTGGGCCTACATGGACCGCTACGCGGCCGGGCTGATCGCTCGGGGGCCGACGTTCGGTGCGGGCGGTGAGGTGCCGGCCGGCAGTGTGCACATCGTCGACCTGCCCGCCCCCGCCGCCGCCCGCGCGTTCGCCTTCGACGAGCCCAACTACCAGGCCGGCGTGTACCGGGACGTTCTGCTGCGGCGGTGGCGCAACCTGCTGGGGCGCACCATGTGGGAGTTCCCCGGCGGCCGCACCGGCGGCAACCGGTACCTGGTGCTCGGCCTGGGACCGGCACCTGCCGCCGGTGCCGTCGCCGGTCCCGGCCTCCCGCCCGGCACGGACCACGACGACCTGATCGCCTTCGGCCCGCTGCTCTCCGACGACGGCACCGCCTGGGTGGGCACGGCGGCCCTGGTGCGGGCCCCGGACCGGGACCGGGCGCGGGCCGTGCTGGGGGCGGTGCGGTACGCGGATGTGGAGGTGCACGACTGGGAGTTCGGCGGGCGCCGGTGACGGGACGAACCGACGTCTAGACGACCAGTGACTCCGCCAGCCGGTCCGCGAACTCCGTGACGCGGTCCAGGCGTGGGCCCGTGCGTGCGATGCGGAAGCCGTGCCGGCGGCCCCAGAACGCCGTCTGGACGGCGTGGAACTGGGCCCAGCGGCAGACGCGTTCGCGGTCGAGTTCCGCCGCTTCGGCGAAGACGTCCAGGAGGCGGCGGGCCGTCCTCTGGAGATCGTCGGCGCGCATGAGGTTCAGGGCGCGGGACTTGAGGAGGGTGCCGCCGTCGTACGCCGGGTCGCCCGCACAGCCCTTCGGGTCGACGGCCAGCCACGGCTCCCGGTCCGCCCGCAGGATGTTGCGTGCGTGCAGGTCGCCGTGGACGAGGGTGTCCGGCTGGGTCCGGCCCAGTTCACGGGCGGTGGCGACGGCCGCGTCCAGTGCGCGGGGCGGCAGCGCGTGGGACAGTTCGGCGGCGTCCTCGCGCAGCTGCGCCGCCCACGCGTCGGCGTGGTCCCGCAGCCGGGGCAGGCCCGGTGGGGCCGGGACGGCGAGGCGGCGGTTCAGGCGGCCCGCGATCGCCATCACCGTCTCGTCGGCGGGCTCCAGCGCCGCCAGCGTCGTCAGGTGGGCCCGCTCCAGGAGAAGGGCGAAGCGGGCGTCGTCGCGCCGGTGCAGGCGGACCGCGCCACGGCCCGCCCAGGCCTCGAACGCGTCCGGTTCGTGCACGTTGCCGGGGTGCGGGAAGGACACCTTGAGGACGCGGGGGCGGGCGGCGGGCCCGGTCCCCTGCCGGACGGGGACGATCACCCCGACACCGCCGTGCGTCACCTCGCCGTCGGGTGCGCACTCCCAGCGCTCCAGCAACTCCTCGACCACCGCGGGGAGTCCGGCGATCCATGCCGCTCCGCGGTCTCCCTCGCGCTCGACGGTGCCCCGTACCAGCGCCTCCGGAATGCCGATCACCCTGGCACCCTACGCGCCGTCCGGTTCGCGCGGCGTACGACCGAGGTACCTGTACGGCCCGGACGGCCCGTACGGTCACAGGGAGCCGCCGCTGTCCACCACCAGGTCCGTTCCCACCACCGACGCCGCGGCGTCGGAGGCCAGGTACAGCACGGCCGCCGCGATCTCCCGCGTCGACGAGACACGGGCGAGGGGGAGGGCGGTCCGCACCCGCTCCGCGCGGTCCTGTTCCGTCTCGCCCGCACGCAGGGACATCGGCGTGGCCGTCGCCCCGGGGCTGACGACGTTGATGCGGACGCCGTCCCGGATGTGGTCCAGCGCCGCGCCCCGGCTCAGGGCCGTCACCGCGGCCTTCGTCGCCGAGTAGGCGGCGGCGCCGGGGGAGGTGGTGTGGCTGCCGAAGGTGGAGGAGACGGTGACGATCGCACCGCCCGCCGGCTGGGTGCGCATCCGGCGGATCTCCGCCCCCAGCGCCAGGTGCACCCCGGTGACGTTGACCGCCAGCTGCTCGTGCCAGTCGGCCTCCGGGAGGTCGGCCAGCGGGGCGCCGCCCCGGAAGATCCCCGCGTTGTTCACCGCCACGTCCAGCGAGCCGAAGTGCCGTACGGCGGCCGCCACCAGCGCCTCCGCGTCCCCCGCCCGCGCCACGTCGGCCGGCACCGCCAGCGCCTCGCCGCCCGTCTCCTCGATCAGCGCGGCCGTCTCCTTCAGGGGCGCCTCGCGACGGCCCGCCACGACCACCCGCGCGCCCTCCGCCGCGAACGCCAGGGCGACGGCCCGGCCGATCCCGCTGCCGGCGCCCGTGACCAGTGCCGTACGACCCGGGAAACGTTCCCCAGTGGCAGTCATGCGTGAGCCTCCTTTTCTTGAACGATCGGTTCAGTATCAGGTCAAAAAAAGAGCCGCATCCTTCAGTCCAGGAGCCGCAGTGCCTGTTCCGCCGCGTCCCGGACCCGGGCCGGTTCGGCCGACGCCTTGCCCACCAGCCGCAGGCCCTGGAGCAGTACCAGCAGGGTGCGGGCGAGGGCCAGCGGGTCGCGGCCGGCGGGCAGCTCGCCCTGGGCCCCGGCCCGGACCAGGGCGGTGTGCAGGACCGTCTCGACGCGGTCCCAGTTCTGTTGGACGCTGCGGGCCGCCGCCGGGTCGTGCGGGGCCAGTTCCGCCGCCGTGTTCGTGACCAGGCAGCCGCGCAGGCGCAGGTCGTCGGCGGCGGACTCGTCGGCGTACTGCCGTACCAGCGCGCGGACGGCCGGGAGGACCGGCCCCGGCTGGGAGAGGGCGTGCAGGAGGCCCGGGAGCCGGTCCTGCTGGTAGCGGTCCAGCGCCTTCAGGTACAGGTCGTGCTTGCTGCCGAAGGTCGCGTAGAGGCTGGCCCGGCCGATGCCCAGGTGCTCGACCAGGTCGGCCATCGAGGTTGCCTCGTAGCCGCGCCGCCAGAACAGCTCCAGGGCTGCCAGCAGCGCGGCGTCGGGATCGAACTCCTTGCTCCTGGCCATGTGCCAGAGCCTAGGATTTTCTGGAACGGTCAGTCAAGCTTCCAGGGGGAGGAGGTCTCAGGCCGCCCGTACCTCGTAGGCCGCCACCCCTACCGCCTCGTCGTCCAGGCACGCGCCGGTCTCCAGGTCGAAGCGCTGCTTCAGCAGCGGGGAGGCCACGAACGGGCGGCCCTGGTGGGTGCCGGTCAGCCCGCGGGAGAGGACCGCCGCGCCACCGAACGGGTCGCGGTTGTCGATGGCGTACAGGCGGTCGGTGCGGTCGCGGAAGACGGCGACCTGACGGCCGTCCGGGAGGAGTACGGCCACACCCCGGCCGGGAGTCAGCTGGTTCAGGTCGCAGACCGTGAACCAGCTGTCCGTCAGCTGGAGCTGGACCTTCAGGTCGGTGGTCTCGGGTGCCAGGGTCATCGCTGGGTGCTTCCTTCCAGGACGTCCGCCGTGCGGTCCGCGCGGCGCAGGCCGATGGACAGCAGCGGCAGGTCGGGCTTCATCTGGTCACGCTCGGGCACGAAGCCGACGACCGGGTCGGGGGTGTCCGGGGCGTTGACGAAGGACACGAACCGGGCGAGCTTCTCGGGGTTGTCGATGGTGGTCGCCCACTCGTCGGCGTAGTTGGCGACGTGCGCCGCCATCAGCGACTCCAGCTCCTCGCAGATGCCGAGGGAGTCCTCGACCACCACGTCACGGACGTGGTCGAGGCCGCCCGGGATCCGCTCCAGCCAGGTCGACGTGCGCTCCAGGCGGTCGGCGGTGCGGATGTAGAACATCAGGAAACGGTCGATCAGCCGGATCAGTTCGGCGTCGGAGAGGTCCTGGGCGAGCAGGTCCGCGTGGCGCGGGGTGGCGCCGCCGTTGCCGCCGACGTACAGGTTCCAGCCGGCCGCGGTGGCGATCACGCCGAAGTCCTTCGACTGGGCCTCCGCGCACTCGCGGGCGCAGCCCGACACCGCCGACTTGAGCTTGTGCGGCGACCTGAGCCCCCGGTAGCGCAGCTCCAGGTCGATCGCCATCCGGACCGAGTCCTGGACGCCGTAACGGCACCAGGTGGACCCCACACAGGACTTGACGGTCCGCAGGGCCTTTCCGTACGCGTGGCCCGACTCGAAGCCGGCGTCCACCAACCGCATCCAGATCAGCGGGAGCTGTTCGACCCGCGCGCCGAACATGTCGATGCGCTGGCCGCCGGTGATCTTCGTGTAGAGGCCGAAGTCGCGGGCGATCTCGCCGATCGTGATCAGGCCCTCGGGGGTGATCTCACCGCCGGGGATGCGCGGGACGACCGAGTACGAGCCGTTCTTCTGGAGGTTGGCGAGGAAGTGGTCGTTGCTGTCCTGGAGCGCCGCCTGTTCGCCGTCCAGGACGTAACCGCTCGCGCCGATCGTCGGGGCGAGGGAAGCGATGATCGACGCCACCGCCGGCTTGCAGACCTCGCAGCCGTCGCCGCCCCGGGCGCCCTCGCGGCCGTACCGGTCGAGGAGGTCCTGGTAGGTGTTGATGCGCAGGGCGAGGACGATCTCGTACAGCTCCTCGCGGGTCTGCCCGAAGCAGCCGCACAGGCCCTTGTCGACCTCGACGCCGGACGCCTCCAGCTCCGCCGTGACCAGCTGACCGATCACCTTGACGCAACTGCCGCAGCCGGTACCGGCCTTGGTGCACTTCTTCACCTCCGGCACGGTGGTGCAGGAGTGCTCGGTCACCGCGCCGCGGATCGTGCCCTTGCTGACGTTGTGGCAGGAACAGATGATCGCCTCGTCCGGCAGGGCCGACGGGCCGAGCTGCGCGCCGCCGCTCGCGCCGGCCGGCAGCACCAGCGACTCGGGGGAGACCGGCGGCACCGAACCGGTGAAGGCCTTCAGGGTGCCGTACGCGTCCGCGTCGCCGACCAGGATGCCGCCGAGCAGGGTGCCGTCCCGGGCGATGACCAGCTTCTTGTACAGGCCCGAACGGGAGTCGGAGTAGACGACGTCCAGGCAGTCCTCGGCCGTGCCGTGCGCGTCCCCGAAGGAGGCCACGTCCACGCCGAGCAGCTTCAGCTTGGTGGACAGGTCGGCGCCGGTGAAGGCGGCCTCGTCGGACGCGATGGTCGCCGCGGCCGTCTCGGCCTGCTCGTAACCCGGCGCCACCAGCCCGTACACCCGGCCGTCCGCCGCCAGCGCGCACTCGCCGATCGCGAAGACGTGCGGGTCACTGACGGTACGGCACTGCTCGTCGACCGTGATGCCACCGCGTTCGCCGACCGTCAGACCGCAGTCCCGGGCGAGCTGGTCCCGCGGCCGGACACCGGCGCTGAACACCACCAGGTCGGTGGCGAGTTCGGATCCGTCGGACAGCTTCATGCCCGTCACGGCGCCGTCGGAGCCGACCACGATCTCCTGGGTGCCGACGCCCGTGTGGACCGTCAGGCCCATCTCCTCGATGGTGCGCAGCAGGGCCGCGCCACCGCCCTCGTCCACCTGCACCGGCATCAGCCGCGGCGCGAACTCCACGATGTGGGAGGTGAGTCCGAGCCCCTTCAGCGCGCCGGCCGCCTCCAGGCCGAGCAGTCCGCCGCCGACCACGGCACCTGTCGATGCCGTCTTCGCGTACTCCTCGATCGCGAGCAGGTCCTCGATCGTGCGGTAGACGAAGCAGCCGGCCGCGTCCTTGTTGGGGACCGGCGGCACGAACGGGTAGGAGCCGGTGGCGAGCACGAGCGTGTCGTACGCGAAGACCCTGCCGGACCTGGCCGTCACCGTCCGCGCCGCGCGGTCGATCGTCTCCGCCGGGTCGCCGACGTACAGCTCGATGCCGTGGGCGGCGATGAACTCCATGTCGGTCATGGAGAGTTCGTCGGGGGTCTTGCCCGAGAAGTACGAGGTGAGGGCGACGCGGTCGTACGCGGGACGCGGCTCCTCGCACAGCACGACCACGCGGTGCGTGGCGGTCAGACCGCGCTCGGCGAGGGCTTCGAGGAAGCGCTGGCCGACCATGCCGTGACCGACGAGCACGAGCGTGGGGGTGGCCCCGGGGGTGGTGGTCATCAGGAGCCTCCATCGTTGGTGAGCAGGTGGAGCAGAGGGGGGAGCGGGCGGCGCGGCGGCGGGAGCACGCGGTGGTGGGCGTGGGAGCCGGTGGCCGGGGCCGGTGTGTCGTATGCGATCGCCGTGCCGTCCGCGCGGCCGGCGCCACGGGCGGTCACCTCGGGGGCGTCGCGGCGGCCGGCCGGCACCTCGGCGCGGAGCGCCCTGCCGTACCGGCGGTGCTCCTCGTCGCCCACGGGCGTCCCGGACGGCACGGAGGTGCCGTCGAGCGCGCCGGGTCGCCGGGCGGGACGGGCACCCGCGGGGCCGGCGCCGATCACCACCACACGCGTATTCGAGGTCATGTCTAGGAGCGTGCGGGGCCGACGTTACCCGGCCGCATCACTCCTGTTTCCCGCGAGGAACGCTGCCCTCTTCGGGCGAGGGGCTTGGGTGTGAGGGGTCCGGGGGCGGAGCGGTGCGGGCTGTGAGGTGGGGGAAACGCGGGGCGGCGACGGGGGTGGCCACGCCGGGGAACGGTTGTGTACGTCGTTCACGCACGCCCTCCGCGGAAGGCCTGCGCGCGGAGGTCTCCGTGCACGTCGTCTCGGACCGCGGCCGGCCGATGGTGGCTCGGCGCCCCGGCGCCCCGGCGACCCGGTGACCCGGTGGTCCTGCGGCCTCGGTGACCCGGTGGTCCTGCGGCCTCGGTGACCCGGTGACCCGGTGACCCGGTGACCCGGCGGCCTCGGTGACCCGGTGGCCTCGGTGGCCCGGTGGTCCGGTTGTCCCGCGGCGCAGGTGGCCCGGTGGCCTCGGTGGTCCTGCGGCCCCGGCGGCCCGGTTGTCCCGTGGCCTCGGTGGCCTTGGTGACCCCGGGGCCTTGATGACCCCGGTGACCCCGGGGCACCGGCCTGCCTCGTCAGCGGCTGCCGGTCAGGTGGGCGAAGACGACGACGTTCCCCTGGTAGCCGGTCGTGCGTGAGTAGCCACCGCCGCAGGTGATGACGCGGAGCTCGGGGCGTTTCGCGGCGCCGTACACCTTCTCGTCGGGGAAGTCACGGGCCTGGTAGACCTCCACCGCGTCGACGCTGAACACGGCGACGCTCCTGTCCCGCCGGTCCACCTCGATGGTCGCGCCGCGCCGGAGGGCGCCGAGGTCGTAGAAGACGGCGGGGCCCTCGGTGTTGTCGACGTGCCCGGCGACGATCGCCGTGCCCCTCTCGCCGGGGGTGGTGCCGGCCTCGTACCAGCCGGCGAGGTTCTTCTCCGTGGCGGGCGGGACGTCGAGGCTGCCGGCGGGGGTGAGGGCGAGGCCCATGAGGGGGGCGTTCACGCGGATGGCGGGGATGCGGATGCGGGTGGGCGGGGAGGGGGAGAGCGCGGGGGCTTCGAGGCGTTCCTCGCCGGGGTCGGGGCGGCCCTCGGCGGCGGACGGCTGGGGCGGCGGGGTGCGCGGTCCGCTGCCGGGGCCGAGCAGCCAGACACCGGAGCAGAGGGCTATGACGCTTACGGTGGCTATCGCGGCGTCCCCGATCCTGCGCATGCGAACCCCTCTCCCCATCTCCCTGAGGTGACCCCCTACCCCCTCCGGGCCGCGAGGGGCGTCGGACCCGGAGGGGGTGGGATGTGCGGTACCGGCGGACGGACAGCGGAGGGTGTCCGTCAGATCACATCGCCTCTCGCCCGGCGATGCAGGAGCCAGGTACCGCCCGCGGCGGCGACGGCCAGAGCCGCCACGCCCGCCGCGGTCTGCACGGGGTCGGAGCCAAGAGCGCCACCGACCCCCGTCTTCACACTGCCGTGGGGCTGCAGCTGCTGCCCCGCGGCCGGCGCCAGTGCCACCACCAGGTCCCCGGTCACCTGCCGGTTCCCCTCGGCGCACTTCGCGACGATCTCGTACGTCCCCGGTTGCGCGCTGGGCGGCACCTGGAACTGCCCGATCGCCTCGCCCTCGTGCGTACTGGGTGCAAGGGTGAACTGGCCGGCGCCGACCGCACTGGCGTCCCCGACCGCCGTTCCCTTCTCGCCGCACGCCGCCGTGTTCACGGTGACCTGGGCACCTGCCGCCGCCGTCGACGGGTACACGTCGAGGCTGCCGGTGCCGCCGCCGTACGCCGGCGCGACGGCGAGTCCGACGGTGGCCACGGCCAGCGCGGTCCCGGTCAGCACACGGTCGGTGCGTCGCATGGTGCTCCCTCGGTCGAGGTCGTCCACTCCCTTGCTCTACCGAGGTAAAAGCCAACCGCCCGGCCCCGCTCCCTGAGACACCGTCAGTTTTGGGATGAACGGGTGTCACGGCGAGAGCCCGCGAGGTCGGTTGAGGGGGAATCCGAGCAGGTCAAGGGGGTTGCGCGAGCGCAAGTATGAAGAACACACGAATGGTGGGGGCGGGGGGAGTGAACGGGTGACCCTGGCCGGCCCGGCCGAGGGCGCCGTCAGGCCTCTCCTCCGGGGGCGTCTCCCGTGTCCGGGTCGGACGACGGGTGGGGGGCCGCCAGGCGGGGTCTGGGGACGTGCGGGTCCAGGGGCAGCCCGACCGTGTTTTTCAGGAACTGCCGGGTGGTGTAGGCGACGACCTCGGGCAGCACCCTGGTGAAGGACTTGAGGGTGGGTACGCCGTTGACGGCGATCCGGGTGTCGCTGCGCCGGGCCCGCTCCAGGGCCGTCGGCATCACCCGCTCCAGTTCCCCGGCGAGCCGGCGGCCGTGCTCCCCGTGGTTCTGGAGATCGGCCCGGGAGCGCGGCACGATCGCGCTCACCCAGGGGCTGGCGTAGGCGTCGAATGTCCTCAGTCTGCTGCGGCGTTCCTCGTCGCCCAGCGCCCACTGGTCCACGAGCAGGATGGTCGGTCCGGGGACGTCATCGGCGTCTCCGGTCAGGTTCTCGTCGTCGAAACTGGAGACGGTCACCCGGTAGTCCAGGGAACGGATCAGTTCCTCGGCGAAGGCGGGCAACGGCCGTGCTGACTCCGCGTAGTACGGGTTCCAGTCCAGCGCGTCGTCGCCGTACGACCTGGGGTCGCGGTCGGCGGGCACGGTGTCCCGGGTGGGTGCCAGAACGGTCAGCCGGATGTGCCGCGGTCCGGTGCCGCGCGGTTTGAAGGCGCTCGGCGTGCTCTCGTAGTCCCGGGGGCGGCCGGGCGGCAGCCCGGACTCGCGGGCCGCCTGCACGATGCGCTCGGCGAGGCCGAACACGGTCTCGTCGTACTCGTCGCGCAGCCGGCTGAGCTTGATCAGCCCGTAGATCCCGTTGCTGAGGTACCGCCCGCTCGACGACACGTTCTCGACGTGGATGTGCCGTACCGAGTCCGGCAGTTCACGCATGTCGACGCGCGTCCACAGAGCGGGCACGATGGCCGAGGCGGTGGCCGCCCCGGTGGTCCTGGCGTTCAGCATCCGTTCGTGGAAGGCGTACCACTCGCGGCCGCACATCTCGCTGGAGAAGTAGCGCGGCGAGAACAGCGGCACGAACACCCGGCACGTAGCGAGGTTCTCGCTCAGCTTCTCGGGCCAGCCCTCCCCGGAGCGCATCTCCCGGTCCATGAACCCGGCCGGGCAGCCCGCGGGCAGGTCGGTGAGCGCCATGATATGGCTGCACAGGTCGTTGAACAGGACCCGCACCCAGTGGTCCGGATCGTCGCCGCCCGGGCCCCACGGCGGGGTGTGGGCGTACGACAGGAAGAAGTACGGTCGCTTGTGGGGCTCCGGAGGAAACCATCCCGCCGACGTCAGGCGCGGTCCCGCCCCGATCGGCGGGGACGGAGACCGCTCCTCCCTCGCCTCGACCGCTGTCCGGTCCGGGGCAGCCGTGTCCTCCTGTCTGACCAGCCCGAGCATCTCCAGAGTGTGCCGGGACGCCTGGGCGAATGCCTGGATCTCCGCCTGGATCCCGGTGGTCGCTGCCGGGTCGTGTGCCATGGACGGGATCTGCCGGCTTCTGCCCTCCAGGGCGGCCACATGGCGGTTGAGTGCCTCGGTGATCCGCCACATCTCGTGCTGCGCGAGGTACTGCTGCAGCTGCCGGCGCACCGGCTCGGACAGGCTCAGCTCGGTCGTTCCGTCGTGGCCGGTACCGAGCGAGAAGAGCCCGCTGACGAGGACCTCCGCGACGTCCGCCGTAGACGCCTCGGGCACCAGCTCCTGCCGGATGAGGTGCAGCAGGCGGATGCTCAGCCTGCTGAACGTGGAGCACAGGACGGCAAGGCGCACCGCCGGTGCGGACGCGGTCCGTACGAAGTCGTCCGCTGTCACCGTTCGCAGCCTGCCGCGAACGGCGCTCGCGGGCCGTCCCCAGGAAGGCACGAGTACGGCCCCGCATCCTTCGGGAGCCCGTCGCATCACCGTGCGGGACCAGCGGTCGAGCGTGTGCGGGGACAGCGACAGGACGGGGACGGGCTGCCATCCGTCGTCATGCGCCGCCTCCCCGTCGGGCAGCAACGGCGGCCTGTCGAAGGAGAGCCGGGCGTTGACCGCACCGGGCGTCGCCGAGAAGACGCGAACCGTCGGCAGATCGAGTCCCGTTCTGCGCCACAGCTTCACCGGCAGCGGATTGAGCAGCGCGACGGGCGTCGAGGTGGCCCACTCGCGCAGTAACCGCCATACGGCACCGTCCCGCCAGCCGGCGGCCGCGCAGTCGGAGACCACGATGACCAGCCGTCGGCCGTCGGCGGAGCGAAGCCGCCCGTGGCTCATGGGCTCGGCTTGCCGGTCGCTGAGTTCAGGCCCGCTGTCCGTGAGGAGCAGGTCGCACATCTGGAGTGTGCGAAAGGCGCCGAGCCGGTCCAGCACGGCCGCGAAGGCGGTGACGGTCTCCTGCCACACCCGCATCGCGGGCGACCGGTCCACCACCACGGTCACGTCGAACCACCGTTCCGGCTCGGGGCCGAAGACCGGCAGCAGCTCTCCGCTGCGGGCGTAACCGTCCACGGTGGCGTCGATGTCCAGAACCAGTCGGCGGCCCCGTGGCCAGCGGCGCTTCCACGGCCGCACGGCACGCCCGGTCTCCAGCGCCAGCGGCAGGGCCGCCGCCTGTGGCACGGCCACCGCGTCACCGGGAATCCGGACGTCGGTCTCGGCGCGGCGCTCATGGAGGTCTTCCGCCCGGGCCCCGGGCTGCGGATCGGTACCGGGCGCGTCGGCCGCCTGCGTGGGGGACGTGTTCTCGGGCAGGTCCGACGCGGACGGCCTGGCCCACTCGCTCGTGTTCCCGTCGATCCGTGAGGCCAGCCACAGCGCGTCGGCCAGATCCATGGCGCCCCAGTCCGGCGCGACGGTGGTCAGCGTGGTGAGAAGCCGTGCCAGCGGGTCGTTCTCCGGCGCGACGTGATCAGGCACGGGACAGCTCTCGCAGCACGAGGGCCATCACCGCTGCCCCGTCCTCACCGGTCAGTCCGGACGGTCCCGTCAGCAGGTGAATCGCGTTCAGGAGCTGGTCGACGGCGAGGCTCTCACCTGCCGCGACCCGTTGCACGAACGACTTGATCAACTCGTCCACCGTGCCGGCACGGTCCTCGTCGACGCTCGTCCGCAGGTGTGCCTCGACCACCTTGCGCAGAGCCTCCACAGAAGGCTTCGGCATGGTGAACCGGATGCAACGCCTCAGGAAGGCCGCCGGAAAGTCCCGCTCGCCGTTGCTCGTCATCACGATGAAGGGGAATTGCCGGCACTGAACACGTCCTCGGTGCACGGACGTGGTGTCGTCGCTGCGCCACTGGCGTACCTCGACGGTGTCGTCGGTCTCCGTGTACCGGGCCAGTTCGGGGATCTCGAAGTCGCCGCGTTCCAGTACGTCGAGCAGGTCGCTCGGCAGGTCCAGATCGCTCTTGTCGATCTCGTCGATGAGGAGTGCGCGCGGGCGGCCCACCGCGACGAGCGCCGTGCCCAGCGGCCCCAGTTCCAGGAAGGGCCCGATGTCGTCGTGGCCGCCGAGCCGCTGGGCGTGGATCCGGCCGAGGGCGTCGTACCGGTAGAGGGACTCGCTCAAGGTGCTGCGGGAGGTGATGTGCCAGCGCAGCACCTCGCCGAGTTTCAGTTCCGCGGCGACCTGTTCGATCACCGTGGACTTGCCGGACCCCGCCGCGCCGGTCAACAGCAGCGGGCGGCGCAGGGCCAGCGCGGCGTTGACGGCATTGATCAAACCGGGCGGCGGTTGGAACTCCTTGTGCAGGGCTTGCCGGGGAAAGCTCCGCCACGGCGGCGGATCCCCGAGCTCGACGTCGCGCGGGACACCGTCCCCGACGTAGAAGGGTTGCCAGGTCATGAGGCGTTCTCCCCCGTCACGGTGTACTGCCCGAACCAGTCGCAGAAGTCGAGCCACTCTGCGTCGTGCCAGATCGTGCGCCACTGCGCCAGTTGCTCCCGGCCGTCGGGCTGCCCAGGCGCTTTCCTCCGCCAGCTGCACCGGTAGGCCTCGCAGAACTCCGCCGGCAGGAGGTGCCAGAACTTGTCGAGGCTGGCCTGGAACCCCTCCCTTGTGCAGTCCTCGACGCCGGGCCACAGCACGATCGGGGCGTAGGCCAGGAGCGTCTCCATGAGTTGCTCGAAGCGCGGCGGCCGGTGCGCCAGCGCGACGGCGCGGTCGAATTCGCCTCGCCCCAGCCGTTCCTTCAACTCGTCGGCGCGGGCCATGTCCTGCTCACCGAGCCAGTCGACGGGGGCCTGCCCCGCTCCCCACGCGGTGATCTGTTCCAGCCGGTCACGGGCGCTGTCGTTGATCCACCACAGGTGCTGGGGCGGGCAGAGCCGCTCGCTCCAGCGCAACAGGACGTTGTACCGGAAGCCCAGCAGCTCGCCGAAGGACGTCAGCTCGGGCCGCCAGCGCAACAGCAGCGCGGCCGAGGCGGCTATGTCCACGGAACGCGGACGCACCCCGATCTTCCGGGCTTCCGTGGACGCCCATCTCACCGCGCGCTCCAGTTCGCGCTCGACGCCCTGCTGGGTGGGCGGACAGGCGAACCGGCCCTCGTGGGCGAACACCTCACCCCGGTCCAGCAGCCATGCCTCCAGGGTCTCGGGCCACTGGTCGGCCACGGCGGCGTGCAGACTGACGACGAGCCGCAGCCGGGCCTCGGTGCCGCGCCGGCCCAGTGCGTCGAAGGCCTCGTCGAGTTCGACCCGTACGCCGATCGAGGTCGCCCAGGCGCGGAGCTGCGGATGCTGCGCCGTGAGTCCGTCGTCGACGGCCAGTGCGGCGACGAAGTGCGCGAGTCTGGCGTTTCTCGCTTCGGCGTCACCCGGCGCGTGCAGTCGCAGGTACTCCACGGCGTCCGTGAGCAACGCCGTGCCCGCGCTCCCGGGCAGGGGCGCCGCGGGCCGACCCACCGCCAGCCACAGGGCGCGGCGTAGCCGTTCCGATGTGAGGGGGCGCTCTCCTGGCCATGCGGAGAGGAAGTCGACGGTGCGGACACCGTCCAGGGTGCCGTGCACGACACGCAGCGCCCAGGCCAGCGTCGCGGAGTCGTCGTGCTCCCGTGCTTGCAGGAGGCCGGCGTGCAGTCGGCGGAGCGCGTCGGCTCCGGACACCGGTTCCGGAAGCAGGGACATTCCGCCCAGCGGCTCCAGAGCGCGTCGCAGTTCGGCGGTGGCCCGGGGACCGAGCGCGGATCCGCCCAGCCGGTGGCTCGCGTTGCGGGCGAGCCACAGAGGCCGGCCGAACCTGGCCCCTTCGTAGCTCACGTGTCGCGCGTCCTGCCCCGGGACGGCGTCCCGTACCGCGCGGAGCACGGTCGTGGGATGCAGCAGCTCACCGGCGCCGACGATGCCTTCGGTGAGGACGCGCGAGATGCCCCGGGAGAAGGCGAGCCCGTGGGCCGTCTGCGCGGCACTGACCCCCGTCAGCATCGCAAAATCCGCCGCGCCCCTGCGCACGCCCCCATCGAATGCCCTGAGGTCGGGCAGCCCCCCTCCCGCGTGGCAGGTGTCGACGAGGAGGATGACCCCGGGCAGTCCGGGTGTCTCCAGGGTGCGCGTGAAGATTTCCCCGACGTTCACCGCGGACCCGGTGACGTCCCTGCGCGAGTCGCCCGCCATCAGGAAAAGGGTCGGATTCCTGCCCGAGATGATCCCGTGACCGATCAGGGCGACCATGAGGACGGCCTGATCGGCTGCCGCTGCCGAGGCCGCCTCACGGAGCACGCCTTCGACGAGGGCCTGGCTGACAGAGGCGCCGTGCAGCGGCGACGAACCAGAGACGGGGCTCGGCCTGCAGGCACCGGTCCACTCGTCGGTGAGCGCCCGGTAGAGGTCCTGGGCCACGACGTCCAGTTCGTCGAGCACCTCCAGTTCGGCGCACTGCGGCGCGATGACGAGCGCGTGTCTGCGCGTGACCGGCCCGGTCATGACGCGGTGGCTCTCTCGATCGCCTCGATCACGGGGCCTGCCACTCCTGGCTGGGCCAGGTATTTCACGGCTGGGTGCACCCAGGGGCCGTCCGAGTCGATCCGCCTGCTGCGGGGCAGGACACCCTGGTGATTGGGCAGAAGTGTCTTCTCCAGCCGGGGCCGGACGGCTATGAAGTCGTCCTTGTCCCAGAAGTTGAGCCATCTGCCGACCGATTCGGGAACTCTCAACGGCTGGGGCCGGACTCGCCGACCGACGACCGCGCGCATTCCGATGGGCGAGCCCAGGGTGACGAACAGGGGAACCTTTACGTCGTGTGTGTGGAGCGCCTCCAGCGCTACCACCGTACCCAGCGAATGGGCCAGCACGATCGTGGGAACGCCGGAGTCCAGTTCCTGGTCGAGGCAGCGGCGGACCCGGGTGTCGAGGGTCGTTCCCGTACCGTCCTGCTCCGCGCGCCGCAGGTATCGGGTGACCTGACGCAGCTGACCCACCATCAAACCTGCGCTGGCCCAGGTGCCGACCGTGCGCAGTCCTGGTGCGGACAGGAGCGTGTTCGCGCAGTCCAGGACCTGCCTGACGACCGCACCGGCACCTTGTGCTCCGCCGTCGGGGTCAAGCTGGGCCTGGGCGTGCCGGAGCGGTGCAGCTTCCTGCTCGTCGGTGGACTCGGCCAGCCATTCGGTCACCGCCTCCCGGAAGAGTTCACGGATGAGCTCGGCCTCGGCCGCGTCGCAGCTCTCCGGATCGTCCAGGTGGTCGGAGTCTCCGCCCTGCTCCTGAGGGCGGCCGAACAGGTGGCCGTAGTACACGAACCGTGCGTCGGCCGCCCACCCCTGAGTCAGGTCGAGGAACCGCCGTGCATGTCCCGCGTGGCGGCCTCCCTCGGCCAGCGCCCGCAGCCATGAGTCGAGTTCGGCGGCCGGATTGCGAGGGCCGCCCACGCCGTGCACGAAGAGCAAACGCGGCTTCATGCTCCCCCTTGAGCCCCAGCTGGACCACTGGCAGGACATGAGGGTAGCAATCGTGACACCGGGAAGTCCCTTGTCCGGTAAAACCCGAGCATAAGGAGCGAGAAGGAGCGAGAAGGAGCGAGAAGGAGCGAGAAGGAGCGAGAAGGAGCGAGAAGGCGTGAGGCCGGGAGCACGCGGCAATCCGCCGTCGTCCGGTCGGTGCCTTAGCCCTCCGGCACCGTCCGGATCGCCGCGATGTCGAACTGCAGCCGTACCGTCTCACTCACCATCGCCCCGCCCTCCGCGAGCCGGGAGTCGTAGGACAGCCCCCAGTCCATGCGGTTGATGGTGGTGGTGCCGTCGAAGCCGGCGCGCTGGTAGCCGAAGGGGTCCGTGACGTTGCCTATGTAGGTGAGTTCCAGGTCCACCGGGCGCGTCGTGCTCTTGATGGTCAGGTCGCCGGTCATGACGTAGACATCCGGCGCTTTCAAACGCACCGCCGTGCTGGCGAAGCGCATGCGGGGGTGGGTCGCGGCGTCCAGGAAGTCGCGGCCGACCAGGTGGGCGTCCCGCTGTTCCACGCCCGTGTCGACGCTCGCCGTGGAGAGGATGATCTCCGCCTGGGAGCGGGACGGGTCGCGGCCGTCGAAGTAGAGGCGGCTCTTGTACTCGGTGAAGGCCCCGCGGACCGTCGTCACCATCGCATGCCTGACCGAGAAGCCGATTCTGCTGTGCGCCGGGTCGATGACCCACTCACCGGTGAGGGCGGCGAGGGTGGGGTCGAGGAGGACGGGTGCGGAGGTGGGGGAGGAGGGCGCCTGCGGGGGGCGGGAGGGGGCTGTGGGGGTGCGCCGGGAGGTGTGGGGGCGGCTGAACAAGTTCATGGTTTATCTAGTTAGTGCACGCACGAAATCGCCGCAAGGGCTTGTCAGGACAACGGAGTTATGGAATTCGGCAAACCGTCACGGAAATCACACATATCGGCCATGGAATCTGCTCAGGGTGCCGGATGAATGCCCCGGCTGTCCCCGCCTGTTCCTTGAATTCCGCGTATTCACCGTATTCACCATTGTTCGGGATGGGTTACGGCCGCCCCGGTTTGTTCACCGGGACACCGGGACGCCGGGGATCCGGGGCGGCCGTGGTCATGCTCCTGAAGTGCCGCCGCTCAGTTCACGTTCACCGCGCTCCAGGCCGCCGCCACCGCGTTGTACTCCGTGCTGCCCGCGCCGTACAGGTCCTTCGCCGCGTTGAGGGTCGCCGTGCGGGCGCCCGCGTAGTTCGTCGAGGACGTCATGTAGACGGTCAGCGCGCGGTACCAGATCGCGCCGAGCTTGTCGCGGCCGATACCGGTGACCGTCGAGCCGTTGTACGTCGGGGAGTTGTAGCTCACGCCGTTGATGGTCTTCGCGCCGCTGCCCTCCGCCAGGAGGTATGCGAAGTGGTTCGCGACGCCGGAGGAGTAGTGGACGTCGAGATTGCCCACCGACGAACTCCAGTAGTCCGCCGAACTCCCGTCCTTCGACGGCTGGTCCATGTACCGCAGTGCCGTCTTGCCGAAGCCCGAGCGGACGATCTTCTCGCCGATCAGGTAGTCGCCCGGGTCGGACGAGTTGTTCGCGTACCACTCCACCAGCGTGCCGAGGATGTCCGAGGTCGCCTCGTTCAGGCCGCCGGACTCGCCCGAGTACGTCAGCGCCGCCGTCTTGCTGGTGACGCCGTGCGTCATCTCGTGGCCCGCCACGTCCAGCGCCACCAGCGGGCCGAAGGTCGTCCCGTCACCGTCGCCGTACGTCATGCAGAAGCAACTGTCGTCCCAGAAGGCGTTGTTGTAGCTGTTGCCGTAGTGGACGCGGTTGTACGAGCCCTTGCCGTCGCCGGCGATGCCGTTGCGGCCGTGGACGTTCTTGTAGTAGTCCCAGGTCTCGTTGGTGCCGTACTGGGCGTCGACGGCCGCCGAGGAGCGGTCCGAAGTGGCGCCCGTGCCCCAGTGGTTGTCGGCGTCCGTGAACACCGTCGAAGGCGCCCGGCTGATGCAGATGCCGAAGATGCACAGGTCGGTCTTGTTGGCCGCGTCCCCGGTGTAGGTGTTGCCGCGTGTCGGGTCCGTGAGGTTGTACGTCGAACCGGACTGCGTCGTCTCCAGCGGAACCGTGCCGCTGTACAGCGACTTACCGTCGCCGGTCGCCGTCTCGATGCTGTCCCAGGCGTCGATCTGGGCGCCGCTGCGGGCGTCCGTCAGCACGGTGCGCGCGACCGGGTTGCCGAGCGAGTCCTTGCCGACCGCGTTGGTGCGCCAGGCCAGCTTCGGGGTGCCGTGCAGGGCGTCGACGACCAGCTCCGGCTTGGCCTTCACCTGCTTCAGCGCGTCGCCGAGGTTGGCCGCCCGCAGCGCGTTCACCGCGAGGTCGGCGGCCTTCGGGGCGGAGACGTTCGGGACGATCGAGGCGAGGGATATCCTGCTCCGGGTCGCCCGGTCGGCGCTGCGGTAGGCGCCGTCCGACTTGAGGTGGACGACGAAGTCACCGCCCAGGACCGGGAGTTCGCGGTACGTACGGTCGTAACGGACGTGCTGGGTGCCGTTCCTGTCGACGATCACGTCACGGACCGAGGTGCCCTCGGCGGACGTGAGGCCCAGGGCGGTGGCGTGCTGGACGAGTGCCTGCGCCGCGTTCTCGATCGCGGTGGCCCTGGTGGGTCTCGGGTCGGCGTGGGCGGCGGGGGAGAGCGCGGCGGCCAGCAGGGTCGCGGTGGTGGCGGCGACGCCGGCCGTGGCGAGACGGGAGGCTCGGGTGTTCCGTGTCCGGCTCATCGGTCTCCTTGGAGGTGCGCCTCGAAGGCGTGGGGGTGGCGCTGATGACGACAGAGATTTAAGAGGCCATGACAAGTCATGTCCATAGCGCCTCCATGGAGATGTGTGGGGAAGTGGCGGGGGTGCAGAATCCTTCCTGTGACCGCCCGGAACCCCCACCACCTCCCGTTCTTCGTCTACGGCACGCTCCGCCCGGGCGAGGTCAACCACGACGTGTACCTGCGGGGGCGGACGGAGACCGAGGAACCCGGCCGCCTCGACGGCGCGGTGCTCTACGACGGGCCCGGCTATCCCTACGCCGTCGAGGAGCCCGGGGCGGCGGCGGTGCGCGGCGAACTCGTCACCGCGCGCCCCGAGTCGTACGACCGGCTCCTCCTGGAACTCGACGAGCTGGAGGAGTGCGTGTCCGAGGACCCGGCGAGCCTGTACGTACGCGTCGCGCGGGACGTCGTACGGCTGCGGGACGGGGCGGCCGTCCGGGCCTGGGTGTACGTCGCCGGGCCCGCCGTGGCCGAGAAGCTGCGCCTCGACGGGCGGCGCATCGCCGGCGGCGACTGGCGGGCCCACGGCTGACCGGGGGGAAGCGCAGCGGCGTACCCGCGCACCGTCGTACGCGCGCACCGGCTCGCCGGGCCGGCCGGAGACCTCGGCGCCCTCCCGGCGGGCAGGGGCGACAGAGCCATCCCGAACCGCGGGACGCGGTACGGGGGTGGGCGGACGCCGAGGCGGTCTCCACGTCGCCCAGCGTGCTTCCGTTGTGTTACGTCCCCTGACGGACCCGTGTTGCACGGCCGAAACGGTCAACTCCCCGCGATGTGCCGGCCATCGTGAGAACCGATGCCGGCCCGCTGCCCGCCGGCACCGGGCCCCGCGGCGCTGACGGGTGCCTGGTCTGCCGTGGTCTGCCGCGGCCCGAGTGGCACAGCACCCTCCGCGGGTGGCTCGTTCCCCACCCCTGTTGGCCGGTCCCACCCCGTTGAGACTTCGAAAGGCCCGACTAGAGTCGTCGTCCGCCACCGCCGTCGCCCCGCAGACAAGGCACCCCCCGCACGGCGCCAGACCCCGCCCTGACCGGGCCGGGGCACCCGGCACCCGGGCCCCGCTGCGTCGCACCGGGGAACGGACGGCGGGCACGGTCGCGGCCACCCGGTGAGGACACCGGCACCACGCCCTAACGCGGCGCCGCCGCCAGGGCCTTGGCCACCCCTGGTTCCTTCTTCCCCAGGAACCGGGGGTTCGGCTCGAAGAGCACGTCGAGGGCCGCCTTGCCCGCCGCGAAGACCTCCCGGGTGCCCCCGTAGTACCAGGTCGCGTCGTGCTTGGCGTCGACCCCGACCCCGTACGACGTCACGCCCGCCGCCTCGCACAGCGCCACCGCCCGCCGGATGTGGAACCCCTGGCTGATCAGCACGGCCCGGTCCACGCCGAAGATCTTCTTCGCGCGGACGCAGGAGTCCCAGGTGTCGAAGCCGGCGTAGTCGCTGACGATGCGCCGGGCGGGGACGCCGTGCCCGGTCAGGTAGGTGCGCATGGCGTCCGGCTCGTCGTAGTCCTTGCGGCTGTTGTCGCCGGTGACGAGGACCACCTTGATACGGCCCTCCTTGTACAGCGTCGCCGCCGCGTTCAGGCGGTTCGCGAGGTACGGCGACGGCTCGCCGTCCCACAGGCCCGCGCCGAAGACGACCGCGACGTCGGTGCGCGGCACGTCCGCCAGGGTGCGCAGCCGGCCGGCCGTCGAGACGTACAGCCAGGTGGCCGGCAGCAGCGCCAGCACGCATCCGGCCATCACGCCCTGCACCAGGCGCCGCCGGCCGGTGCGGGTCCGCGGCAGCCGCGGTCGGCGGATCCTCATACGCTTGTTCCCCCCTGTGGGCTTCGACCATGGAGGACGCACCGCGGGACGATCCGGTTCGCTCACAGCGTGCGGGTTCGTGCCGTGAAGCGCCGGAAAACACTCGTGACGGTCAGGCAACGGGCATGCAACCTCGCCCGGCGAGGATCTTTGCATGACGGTGACCGACCTCTCCCCGCGCCCCGGCCCGCCCGCCCTGGTCCTGGTGGCCCACGGCAGCCGCGACCCGCGCGCGCTCAGCACCGTGCGGGCGCTCATGGACCGGGTGCGCGCGCTGCGCCCCGGCCTGCCCGTGCACGTCGGTCACATCGAGCTGAACGAGCCGCTGCTCCCGGACACCCTCGCCGCCCTCGGGAACGCCGAGGCCGTCCTCGTCCCCCTCCTGCTCAGCCGCGGCTACCACGTCAAGCAGGACATCCCGCAGATGGCGGCCGCCGCCGGCGCCCGCACCCGCGTCGCCGCCCCACTGGGCCCGCACCCCCTCCTGGCCGACACCCTGCAGGCCCGGCTGCTGGAGGCGGGCTGGCGCCCCCGGCCCGCGAGCGCCGTGGTCCTGGCGGCGGCCGGCTCCCGCGACCCCGACGCCCGGGCCGACACCAGCCACATGGCCGACCTCCTCGCCGCCCGCCTCGGCGTCCCGGTCCTTGCGGCCTACGCCTCGGCGGCGACCCCGACGGTCCCGCAGGCGATCACCGCCCTGCGGGCGAGGGGCCGCCGCCACATCGCCATCGCCTCCTACTTCACGGCCCCGGGCCGCTTCGCGACGGAGTGCGCGGCACACGCCCCGTGGATCGCCTCGGCCCCCCTGGGAGCCCACGACGCGATGGCCGACCTGGTCATCCACCGGTACGAGCAAGCACTGGGAACGCCGGTGACTGCGGCCGCCTAGGGGCGCGTGGATCGCTGCGGGTGCGTGGGGCCGGCCGCGCAGTTCCCCGCGCCCCCAAGAAGGTGGGTCCACTGCGCCGACCTGAAAGGGACGCGGGGAACTGCGCCCCAAGAAGGTGGGTCCACTGGGCCGACCTGAAAGGGGCGCGGGGCTGTGTTTGATCTGCGGCTACCGCCGCGTGGGCGCGACAGGCCCCCACGCACCCGCACCCGCACCCCGACCCGGCAGATCAGCAGGCGCACCAAACACCCATTTGTCACTACCGCCCCGTACTGTCGAACCATGGCAGTCCCCGCACCCTCTTCGGCCTATGACCAGGCGTCAGCCGACCGCTGGGCCCCCGAACCCGACAAACGCCCCGGCCGCACCGCCTTCCAGCGCGACCGCGCCCGCGTCCTGCACTCCGCCGCCCTCAGAAGGCTCGCCGGCAAGACCCAGGTCGTCACCCCCGGCACCCCCGGCCAGGCATGGGACGCCAGCCCCCGCACCCGCCTCACCCACTCCCTCGAATGCGCCCAGGTCGGCCGGGAGCTGGGCGCGGCCCTCGGCTGCGACCCCGACCTCGTGGAGGCCGCCTGCCTCTCCCACGACCTCGGTCACCCGCCCTTCGGCCACAACGGCGAGCAGGCGCTGAACGAGTTCGCGGACGACTGCGGCGGTTTCGAGGGCAACGCACAGTCCCTCAGGCTCCTCACCCGCATCGAGCCCAAGCGGTTCACCCCCGAGGGCTCCGTCGGTCTCAACCTCACCCGTGCCGCCCTCGACGCCGCCACCAAGTACCCGTGGCCGCGCGGCGCGCACCCCACCGACCCGGCCTCGCCCAAGTTCGGTGTGTACGAGGACGACCGGCCGGTCTTCGACTGGGTCCGCAAGGAGGCCCCCGCCACCCGCACCTGCTTCGAGGCCCAGGTCATGGACTGGTCGGACGACGTCGCCTACTCCGTGCACGACGTCGAGGACGGCCTGCACGCCGGTCACATCGACCCCGACTGCCTGCACGCGGAGCCGGAACGCCGGGAGGTGTACGCCGTCGCCGTCGGGCTGTACGTGCCGGCCGGCACCGACCCCGCCGAACTCGCCGCCGCCCTCGACCGGCTCCAGGACGAGGAGTGGTGGCCGCACGGCTACGACGGCACCGCGGTGGCCCAGGCCCGCCTCAAGGACGCCACCAGCCAGCTCATCGGCCGGTTCTGTCTGGCCGCGGAGGGCGCCACCCGCGAGGCGTACGGCGCCGGCCGGCTCACCCGCTACGGCGCCGAACTGGTCGTACCGCGCGAGGCCCGGATGGAGTGCGCGGTGCTCAAGGCGATCGCCCACCGGTACGTCATGCAGCGCGCCGAGCAGGAGCGGCTCCGGGCCGACCAGCGCGTCGTCGTCGCCGAACTCGCCGAGGCGCTCACCGCCCGGGCGCCCGGCGGACTCGACCCGCAGTTCCGGGTGCTGTTCGACACGGCCGGTGACGACCACGCCCGTAAGCGGGTGATCGTCGATCAGATCGCGTCGCTCACCGACGCGTCTGCGCGATCATTGCATGCGCGGCTGACGGGACGTATGTGAACACTTTGTGACTCTGTGTGGCCTGATCGGGTCATGATCGCGTCAGTGGGGGTCACTCCCTCTTCCCGCATCACGCTGCGTGCGGGAGGCTCACAGTGCGGCGCATGTGGGCGGCATATGTGGCGGCACCCTTACGAGGAGGCATCAAGTGGTCGACGCGGACCAGACATTCGTCATCGTCGGAGGCGGACTCGCCGGCGCCAAGGCGGCCGAGACGCTCCGAGCCGAGGGCTTCAGCGGCCGGGTGATACTGATCTGCGACGAGCGCGACCACCCCTACGAGCGGCCGCCGCTCTCCAAGGGATACCTGCTCGGCAAGGCGGAACGCGACAGCGTCTTCGTGCACGAGCCCGCCTGGTACGCGCAGCACGACATCGAACTGCACCTCGGCCAGACCGTGGACCGCGTCGACCGCGCCGCGAAGACCGTACGGTTCGGTGACGACGGCACGCTGGTGCGCTACGACAAGCTGCTGCTCGCCACCGGAGCCGAGCCCCGCCGCCTCGACATCCCCGGCACCGAGCTGGCCGGCGTCCACCACCTGCGCCGCCTCGCGCACGCCGAGCGTCTCAAGGGCGTCCTGGCCGCGCTCGGCCGGGACAACGGGCACCTCGTCATCGCCGGCGCCGGCTGGATCGGCCTGGAGGTCGCGGCGGCGGCGCGGACGTACGGCGCCGAGGTGACCGTCATCGAGCACGGGTCGACCCCGCTGCACAGCGTGCTCGGGCCCGAACTCGGCAACGTCTTCGCCCAGCTGCACGAGGAGCACGGGGTGCGGTTCCGCTTCGGGGTGCGGCTCACCGAGATCGTCGGCCAGGACGGCATGGTGCTCGCCGCGCGCACCGACGACGGCGAGGAGCACCCGGCGCACGACGTGCTCGCGGCGATCGGCGCGGCGCCGCGGATCGGGCTGGCCGAGGCGGCCGGGCTGGAGCTGGCCGACCGGGCGCAGGGCGGCGGCATCATGGTCGACGAACGGCTGCGGACGTCCGACCCGGACATCTACGCGGCCGGCGACGTCGCGGCCTTCCCGCACGCGCTGTTCGACACGAGGCTCCGCGTGGAGCACTGGGCCAACGCGCTGAACGGCGGCCCGGCGGCGGCCCGCTCGATGCTGGGGCAGGACGCCGCCTACGACCGGGTGCCGTACTTCTTCACCGACCAGTACGACCTGGGCATGGAGTACAGCGGGTGGGCGCCGCCGGGGTCGTACGACCAGGTGGTGATCCGGGGGGACGCGGGGAAGCGGGAGTTCATCGCGTTCTGGGTGAAGGAGGGGCGGGTGCTGGCCGGGATGAACGTGAACGTGTGGGATGTCACAGAGCCGATCCAGCGGCTGATCCGCACCGGGGCGCCGGTGGATCTCGACGCGCTGGCCGACCCCCATGTGGCGTTGGATTCGCTCGCCTAGGGGGCTCCGCTGTCGGTGGGTGCGCGGGTGCCGGTCGTGTGTGACGTCGCGCTCACGCGGCGGAGCCGCATATCGGACACAGTCCCGCGCCCCTGGAGGGGCGCTCCGGCTCGCCGGAGTTGTCACAGCACCCCCGTAGAATTCACCCGTGGCTGGACGGATCAATGACGAGGATGTGAAGGCGGTACGGGACGCGGTCCCGATCGACGCCGTCGTGTCCGAGTATCTCCAGTTGCGCAACGCGGGCGGCGGGAACCTGAAGGGCCTGTGCCCGTTCCATGACGAGAAGTCGCCGTCCTTCCAGGTCAGCCCGAGCAAGGGACTCTTCCACTGCTTCGGCTGCCAGGAGGGCGGCGACACCCTCACCTTCGTGATGAAGGTCGACCACCTCTCCTTCTCGGAGGCGGTCGAGCGGCTGGCCGCCCGCGCCGGCATCACCCTGCGCTACGAGGAGGGCGGGTACAACCCGTCCCACCAGCGCGGTGAGCGGATCCGGCTGGTCGAGGCGCACAAGGTCGCCGCCGTCTGGTACGCGGAGCAGCTCGCCACCAGCCCCGAGGCCGAGACCGGCCGGGTCTTCCTCGCCGAGCGCGGCTTCGACCAGGCGGCCGCCGTCCACTTCGGCGTCGGCTACAGCCCCCAGGGCTGGGACCATCTCACCCGCTACCTGCGCGGGCAGGGCTTCACCGACAAGGAGCTGCTGCTCTCCGGGCTCTCGCAGGAGGGCAGGCGCGGGCCCATCGACCGGTTCCGGGGCCGCCTCATGTGGCCGATCCGGGACATCGGCGGCGAGGTCGTCGGCTTCGGCGCCCGCAAGCTGTACGAGACGGACAACGGGCCCAAGTACCTCAACACGCCCGACACCGCGATCTACAAGAAGTCCCAGGTCCTGTACGGCATCGACCTCGCCAAGCAGCACATCGCGAAGGTCAGCCGCGCGGTCGTGGTCGAGGGCTACACGGACGTCATGGCCTGCCACCTGGCCGGGGTGACGACCGCGATCGCCACCTGCGGTACGGCCTTCGGCGGCGAGCACATCAAGATCCTGCGGCGGCTGCTGATGGACAACGGCTCGGCCCGCGTGATCTTCACCTTCGACGGTGACGCGGCCGGGCAGAAGGCGGCCCTGCGCGCCTTCGAGGACGACCAGAAGTTCGCCGCCGAGACGTACATCGCCATCGCCCCGGACGGCATGGACCCCTGCGAGCTGCGGCTGGCCAAGGGCGACGAGGCGGTCGCCGACCTGGTCGAACCGCGCACCCCGCTCTTCGAGTTCGCGCTCCGCCAGATCGTCGCCCGCTACGACCTGGACACCCCGGCAGGCCGAGCGGCCGCCCTCGACGAGGCGGCGCCGATCGTCGCCCGGATCAAGAACAGCGGCGCCCAGCACGAGGTCGCCGTCGAACTGGCCGGCATGCTCGGCATTCTCGACACCCAGTTCGTGGTGAAGCGGGTGGCCCAGCTGGCCCGTTGGGCGCGGGAGAAGGGCGGCGGCGGCAGAGGGGCCGGCCCGGGGCGCGGCCCGCAGCAGCCGTCGTACGACACCGCGGCCTCGCGCCCGGCCGTCTCCGGTCCCGCCCTCAACCTGCGCAACGCCGTCTTCGCCACCGAGCGCGAGCTGCTGAAACTCGCCCTCCAGCGCCCCGAGCTGGTCTCCCCGGCCTTCGACGCGTACGGCATCGACGAGTTCACCGCCGAGCAGTACGCGGCCGTCCGCCGGACCATCATGGAGGCGGGCGGCGCCGAGTACGGCGTCCAGGACCCCCAGGAATACCTGGTCCGGGTCCGCGAGGCGGCGCCCGACGACTCCGTCCGCGCGATGGTCACGGAGCTCGCCGTCGAGGCGATCATGCGCCGCACGGTCGACGAGAACTACGCCGGCGAGCAACTCGTGACCGTCCGCCGCCGGGCCGTCGACCGCCGTATCCACGAGATCCAGATCACCCTCACCCGCCTCGGCAGCGGCGGCGACCCGGCCCAACTCGCATCAGTGCAGAACGAGTTGTGGGTGCTCCAGCAGTACGGGCAGGCGCTGCGCGAGCGCGGCGCGGCGGCCCTCTGAACCCCGGCCGGCCGGCACGATAACCGCGCGGTCACGGACCGGACGCAAAAAGTCACCGCACGCCCCTCGTGGCGGCGATGTGTCTTACCCCACACTGGGGGGCGGTGCCTGAGTCCTCGGAGCGCGGCCGGCCCGTCCCGGACGGGTCCCACACCCCCGCCGTTCCACTCATCGCGTACGGGACGGACAGCGGCGAGGCCGTCGTCTCCGCCCCCGAAGTACCGCTGCCGTACCCTCTGGCAGCGATCATCCTGGAGGTCGCCCCCGTGCAGACCCAGACCCTGACCCAGACAGACAGCAGCTATGCCGGCGTGCCGCCGCAGAGCCGGGCCGTGCTGCACCCCGAGACCGAGCCGGAGGGCCCGCCCCCGGAGGAGCTCGCGGCCGACGCCCCCGACACCGAGCCCGAGCCCGCCGAGCCGCCCGCAGCCGCCCGCGCCGACACCGGCAGCCCCTCCTCGGACCTGTTCCGCCAGTACCTGCGCGAGATCGGCCGTATCCCGCTGCTCACCGCCGTCGAGGAGGTCGAACTCGCCCGCCGCGTCGAGGCCGGCCTGTTCGCCGAGGAGAAGCTGGGCAGCACCCCCGACCTGGACAGCCAGCTGGCGCTGGACCTGGACCGGCTGGTCGTCATGGGCCGCATGGCCAAGCGCCGCCTCATCGAGGCGAACCTGCGGCTGGTGGTGTCGGTCGCGAAGCGGTACGTGGGCCGCGGCCTGACCATGCTCGACCTGGTCCAGGAGGGAAACCTCGGCCTGATCCGGGCCGTCGAGAAGTTCGACTACGCCCGCGGCTACAAGTTCTCCACGTACGCGACCTGGTGGATCCGCCAGGCCATGTCCCGGGCCCTCGCCGACCAGGCCCGCACCATCCGCGTCCCCGTGCACGTGGTGGAGCTGATCAACCGGGTCGTCCGGGTCCAGCGCCGGATGCTCCAGGAGCGGGGCTACGAGCCGACGCCCGACGAGGTGGCCGCGCACCTGGATCTGGCGCCGGAGCGGGTGGGCGAGGTGCTGAGGCTGGCGCAGGAGCCGGTGTCCCTGCACGCCCCGGTGGGCGAGGAGGACGACGTCGCCCTCGGCGACCTCATCGAGGACGGCGACGCGGCGAGTCCGGTCGAGTCGGCCGCGTTCCTGCTGCTGCGGGAACACCTTGAGGCGGTGCTGTCGACGCTCGGGGAGCGGGAGCGGAAGGTCGTCCAACTCCGGTACGGGCTGGCCGACGGGCGGCCTCGGACGCTGGAGGAGATAGGGCGGATCTTCGGGGTGACGCGGGAGCGGATCCGGCAGATCGAGTCGAAGACTCTGAACAAGCTGCGGGACCATGCCTTCGCGGATCAGCTTCGGGGTTATCTGGACTGACGCCGGATGCGGGTGCGTGGGGGCTGGTCGCGCAGTTCCCCGCGCCCCTGAAGGGCGCTCAGCTCGCGCCAGCTTCCCGGCCGCGGGCATGCGTGCCGCCCGGGGCGGCACGGGTGGGCGCGGCGGCACCCGGCAAGCGCCGGTAAGCGTCCCCACCCGTGCCCAGCCCCAGCGGCCGGTGCCGGACTCAGTCCACCTCGGCCACCGCCTGCGCGAACTGCGCCTTGTAGAGCCGTGCATAGGCACCGTCCGCCGCCAAGAGCTCGGCATGCGCGCCCTGCTCCACGATGGACCCGTTCTCCATCACCAGGATGGTGTCCGCGTCCCGGATCGTCGACAGCCGGTGCGCGATCACGAACGACGTGCGGCCGTCCGCCAGTTTGGCCATCGCCTTCTGGATCAGCACCTCCGTACGGGTGTCGACCGACGACGTCGCCTCGTCGAGGACGAGGATCGTCGGGTCGGACAGGAACGCCCGCGCGATGGTGATGAGCTGCTTCTCGCCCGCGCTGACGCCCGTGCCCTCGTCGTCGATGACGGTGTCGTAGCCGTCCGGCAGGGTCCGGATGAACCGGTCGGCGTGGGCCGCCCGCGCCGCCTCCTCGATCTCGCCCCGGGTGACCTCGCGCGCGGAGCCGTACGCGATGTTCTCCGCGATGGAGCCGCCGAACAGCCAGGTGTCCTGGAGCACCATGCCGATCCCGGCGCGGAGTTCGTCCCGGGACATGCGGGTGATGTCGACGCCGTCGAGGGTGATCCGGCCGCCGGAGACGTCGTAGAACCGCATGAGGAGGTTCACCAGCGTGGTCTTGCCGGCGCCCGTCGGGCCGACGATCGCGACCGTGTGCCCGGGGTCGACCGTCAGGGACAGGTCCTCGATGAGCGGCTTCTCCGGGTCGTAACGGAAGGAGACGTGCTCCAGCGCCACCCGCCCGCGCAGTTCGGCGGGACGCTCGCCCGGCACCGGGTCGGCCTCCTGCTCCTCCGCGTCCAGGAGCTCGAAGATCCGCTCCGCCGACGCGACCCCGGACTGCACCAGGTTGGCCATGGAGGCGACCTGGGTCAGCGGCATCGAGAACTGCCGGGAGTACTGGATGAATGCCTGCACGTCACCGATGGACAGCGCGCCCGACGCGACCCGCAGACCGCCGACGACGGCCACCAGCACGTAGTTCAGGTTCGACACGAACATCATCAGGGGCTGCATCACACCGCTGTTGAACTGCGCCTTGAACCCGGCCTCGTACAGCGCCTCGTTCTGCTCGGCGAACTGCTGCGCGGACTCGTCCTGACGGCCGAACACCTTCACCAGGGTGTGCCCGGTGTACATCTCCTCGACGTGGGCGTTCAGCTTGCCGGTGGAGCGCCACTGCTGCACGAAGTGCGGCTGGGAGCGCTTGCCGATGCGGGTGGCGACCAGGAAGGACAGCGGCACGGTCGCCAGCGCGACCAGGGCCAGCAGCCAGGACACCCAGAACATCACCGCGAGCACACCGATGATGGTGAGCAGCGAGTTGATGAGCTGGCCCATCGACTGCTGGAGGGTCTGGCCGATGTTGTCGATGTCGTTGGTGGCGCGCGAGAGCACCTCGCCGCGCTGGCGCTTGTCGAAGTAGGACAGCGGGAGCCGGGACAGCTTCGTCTGGACGTCCTCGCGCAGCCGGTACATCGTGCGGTTGACGGACCGGTTGACGAGCCGGGTCGCCACCGCCATCAGCAGGCCCGCGACGACGTACGTACAGAGCGCGAAGAGCAGGACGTCGCCGACCTGGCCGAAGTCGATGCCCTTGCCCGGGGTGAAGTCGGTGCTCTTGAGCATGTCGGCGACGGTCCCCTGGCCGCGCTCGCGCATGCCCGCCAGCACCTGGTCCTTGGTGGCCCCGGCGGGCATCTGCTTGCCGATGACACCGGCGAAGACCAGGTCGGTGGCCTTGCCGAGGATCTTGGGGCCGATCACGTTGAGGGTGACGCTCGCGACCACGCAGACCAGCAGCACGTAGATCGTGAACCGTTCGGGTTTGAACCGGGCGACCAGCCGTTTGCCCGAGTTCTTGAAGTCCATCGAGCGCTGGTCGGGGCCGCCCCCGGCCATCATGCGTCCCATGGGCCCGGCCATCAGGCAGCCTCCGCTTCCGTCAGCTGGGAGAGCACGATCTCCCGGTAGGTGTCGTTGCCGGCCATGAGTTCGTGGTGGCGGCCGGTGCCGACGACCCGTCCCTCGTCGAGGACGACGATCCGGTCGGCGTCCCTGATGGTCGCCACCCGCTGGGCGACGATGACGACGGTCGACTCGGCCGTCTCCTGGGCGAGCGCGGCGCGCAGGGCGGCGTCGGTCGCGTAGTCGAGGGCGGAGAAGGAGTCGTCGAAGAGGTAGATCTCCGGGCGCTGCACGAGCGTACGGGCGATGGCGAGGCGCTGGCGCTGGCCGCCGGAGACGTTCGTTCCGCCCTGGGCGATGGGCGCGTTCAGGCCGCCCTCCAGATTGTCGACGAAGCCCTTGGCCTGCGCGACCTCCAGCGCGTGCCAGAGCTCCTCGTCGGTGGCGTCCGGGTTGCCGTAGCGCAGGTTGGTCGCCACGGTTCCCGCGAACAGGTACGGCTTCTGCGGGACCAGACCGACGGTCCTGGCGAGCAGCTTCGGGTCGAGCCCGGAGACGTCCTCCCCGTCCACGAGGACAGAGCCGTCCGTGGCGTCGAAGAGGCGCGCGACCAGGCCGAGCAGGGTGGACTTGCCGCTGCCGGTGGAGCCGATCACGGCGGTCACCTCGCCGGGCCGGGCCACCAGGTCGACGGCCTTGAGCACCGGCTCCTCGGCGCCCGGGTAGCAGAACCCCGCGGCCCGGATCTCCAGGTGGCCGTGGCGGCGCAGTTCGGTGACCGGCGCGAGCGGCGGGACGACGCTCGACTCGGTGTCCAGCACCTCCTCGATGCGCTCGGCGCAGACCTCCGCGCGCGGCACCATCATGAACATGAAGGTGGCCATCATCACGGACATCACGATCTGCATCAGGTAGGCGAGGAACGCGGTCAGGTCACCGATCGCCATCTGGCCGCTGTCGATGCGGTGCGCGCCGAACCACACCACCGCGATCGAGGACACGTTCACCGTCGTCATGACGATCGGGAACATCAGCGCGAGCATGTTACCGGTGGCCAGCTGCATCTCGGTCAGGTCCTTGTTGGCCTTCCCGAACCGGCCCTGTTCGTACTCGTCGCGCACGAACGCGCGGATCACCCGGTTGCCGGTGATCTGCTCGCGCAGCACCCGGTTCACCGTGTCGAGCCGCACCTGCATGGAGCGGAACAGCGGGCGCAGCCGGCGCACGATCAGCGTCACCGAGATGCCGAGCACGGGTACGACGGCGACCAGCACCCCGGACAGCGGAACGTCCAGGCCGAGGGCGAGCACGATGCCGCCGACACACATGATGGGCGCCGACACCATCAGCGTGAACGTCATCAGGACCAGCATCTGGACCTGCTGTACGTCGTTGGTCGTACGGGTGATGAGCGAGGGCGCCCCGAAGTGACCTACCTCACGCGAGGAGAAGGACTGCACCCGGTCGAAGACCGCGGCCCGCACGTCCCGGCCGAGCGCCGAAGCGGTCCGGGCGCCGTAGTACACCGCACCGATGTTGCACGCCACCTGGGCCAGCGAGATGCCGATCATCAGGCCACCCAGGGACAGGATGTAATCCGTGTCACCCTTCACGACGCCGTTGTCGATGATGTGCGCGTTGAGCGTGGGCAGGTAGAGAGTGGCGCAGGTCTGCAGGAACTGCAGCAGCACCAGGAGGGAGATGGGTTTCTTGTAGGGCCTGAGATAGGTCCGCAGAAGTCGTATGAGCACGCTACGTCTCTCGGAGTCGGCGGTGGGGGCGGGGTCGCGTCTGCCCGGACGAGCGGGTCGCTTGCCCTAGGCCCCTATCGTCCGACACTCCACCCGCGTTACCTCAACCGATTAACCCAACAGCGGACGCAGGTCGGCGTACGCGGGCGTGCGTTTCGCGACGGTTACGCCCGGAACGCCCCCGGATGGGTCTGCTCCCGCACCGAGACGAACTGCTGCCGCACCGCCTGCCCGACGGCCAGTTCGTCCCCGGGCTCCAGCACCTGCGCCGCCGCGCCCTGCCACACCGGCGGGGTACGCGGGTCCAGCGTCCCCTGCGAGACCCCGAGCGCCCAGGCCGCCTGCCGCGCGGCCCCGATCGCCGCGTAGTCCGCCGGCTGCGGTACGACGACCTGCACGCCGAACAGCATCGGCGCGGCCGCCTGCACGGCCGACAGCTCGGCGGCCTGCCCCAGCAGGAAGATCCGCCGCACCTCGACACCGCGGCCGCGCAGCACGTCCAGCGCGTCGGCCAGCCCGCACAGCATGCCCTCGAAGGACGCCCGCGCCAGATGCTCGGCCCGCATCGACTCCCGGCGCAGTCCGGCCAGCGTCCCGGCGGTGTGCGGCAGGTTCGGCGTCCGCTCACCCTCCAGGTACGGCAGCATGACCAGCCCGTGCGACCCCGGCGTCGACTTCATCGCCAGGTCGGAGAGGGCCTCCAGATCGGACAGCCCGAGCAGCTCCGCGGTACCGCGCAGGGCCCGTACGGCGTTGAGGGTGGTGACGACCGGCAGGTGCATGCCGGTGGCGTCGGCGAGCGAGGTGATCATCCCGGAGGTGTCGGCGAGCGCCTCCGGATGCACGGCCATCACCGACCCCGAGGCGCCGAGCGACACCACGGCGTCCCCGAACCCGAGCCCCAGCCCGAAGGCGGCGGCCATGGTCTCGCCGGTCCCCGCGGAGATCAGCAGCCCCTCCGGGGTCGTACCGGCCGCGTCGGACGGCCCGATCACCTCGGGCAGCATCGTCTGATGCCCCAGGGCGAGTTCGACGAGGTCGGGCCGGTAGGCGCCGGTGGCGGCGGACCAGTACCCGGTCCCGGAGGCCCCGCCACGGTCGGTGGTCCGCCTGACCGGCCGCCCGAGCAACTGCCACACCAGCCAGTCGTGGGCCTGCAGCAGTACGGCGGTGCGCCGGGCGTTCTCCGGCTCGGTCTTCGCCAGCCAGCGCAGCTTGGTGACCGGCTGCGCGGCCTGCGGCGCGCACCCCACCGCCTGCGCCCAGGCCTCCCGGCCGCCCAGCGCGTCGATGAGATCGGCGGCCGCGACCTGGGTGCGCTTGTCGCCGCCGACCATCGCCGGGCGGACGGTGTTGCCCTGGGCGTCCAGCGGAATCAGCGCGTTCTGCTGCGCGGAGACGCCGATGGCCTGCACACCCTCCAGGAGCCCGCCGCCGGCGGCCTCGCCGAGGGAGAGCAGCCAGGCCTGCGGGTCGACGTCACTGGGGCGCGCCGTGCCGTCCGGCGTGTCCACCGGGTGCGGTGCGTATCCCTGGCGGAGCACCGCACCCGTGTCCGTGTCGCAGACCACGATGCGAGTGAAATCCGGTGAGCTGTCCAACCCGGCGACTATCCCCATGCCCGAAATTCTGCCGCACGCTGCGCTGTGGTTCGGCCGACGGGCGCCGTTCGGGTGGGGGCCGCGTCCGGGTGCGGGTACGTCGGGGCTGGTCGCGCGGTTCCCCGCGCCCCTGGGGGGTTGCAGCCGGGCGTGTTGAAAAGGTCGACCTACGTGGCGCTGGTGCCCCAGTCGTCCCCGGCTGCGCCGTTCGGGTGGCGGTCGCGCAGGGAACGCACCCGGGCCGTGACCGAGTCGGGCATGCGGTCGCCGACCTTCTCGCTCACCGTGTGGATGGCCTTGCCCGCGTAGACGCGGCCCTGTTGGGCGGCGGTCTCGGCGGTGTTGCGGACGGCCGGGTTCTGGGCGACCTGGCGGGCCGACTTCTTCAGCTGTTCGTAGCGCTCTCGTCCGGCCCGCGTGCCGAGCACGTAACCGAGAGCGAGCCCGACGACGAACGTGAGCTTGTAGCGCATGACGGCGACCCTTCCGGTGTGGGGGAGTACCGATTGGCGGAGCACCCCCCTGCTTGCGCTAATGTATGTGTCGCAGCGAGCGCCCGCCCCCTGGCGAATACCCAGGTAGGTGCGTTCGATGCAACGAGGCATTCCTCCGTAGCTCAATTGGCAGAGCAGCCGGCTGTTAACCGGCAGGTTACTGGTTCGAGTCCAGTCGGGGGAGCTCGGTCCTCCGTAGCTCAATTGGCAGAGCAGCCGGCTGTTAACCGGCAGGTTACTGGTTCGAGTCCAGTCGGGGGAGCATGCTGAACGAGGACCCCTGGTGGGGTCCTTTTTCATGTCCACGGGAACCGCCGGGCCTGCGCCGATGTCCTCAAGGTCGTGAACGTCGCAGTTCGCCGACCAGCCGAAGCAGGAGATCGTATGAGCGGCTATGCTGCGGCAGACGGCGCGCACACGTGTACGCGACACGCCGCTATGGGGCGGTAGCTCAGCCGGTTAGAGCAGCGGACTCATAATCCGTCGGCCGTGGGTTCGAGTCCCACCCGCCCCACTTGTGCAGGGCTGTGACCTGCGGAAACGTTCATTTTTGGGTGTTGGATCGTCAACTTCGCCTGAACGGACTGAATCCGCTGCTCGCGAGTTCGGAGTCGGGCGGTGCTCGGGGGAGCTCCACCCTCCTGACCTGCGGGTGAGGAGATGATCGAGGGTGTCGCTCGCGGCCTGGGTGACTGCCTTGAGGGCCGATGCCGGGACCCAGGGGCCGTACAGGGGCCGGGACGGCGCGGGCGCGTCCAGGCCGACGGTGTCTCCGGGGCGATTCGTTGTCCGATTTACCGTTGCGTGGGCATCGGGTGGACATCCTTCGTAGGGCCAGTCGAATACCGGACCAGCGGAGAGGGCGGCACGGCTGCCGGTACGTCTGGGTTCGCAGGGTGGGGGAGAAGGAAACTGCCCGAAGAGGAAAGGGCACTACAGGGTCGTCGGCGGCCTGTTTCCGAAGCCGTCCGCCCGGTGAGGCGGCCGGGGCCGCACAGGAGGTCTGAGCCAGCTGTCGCTGTGAACTGGCTCCCCGCCCCGTGGACATGGCCATCGGCGGTCCATGAGCCGATCATGCCCGTGAGGACATCGCAGACGGGTGAGTCAGTTCTGTCGTGGGCCGTGGATCGCGGTCCTTCGCTAACGGTGCGGCCGTGAAGAGCTCGTCGCGCGGGGCATCCTTGGCAGTTGACCTGCGCCGCCTCGATCGTCGGCGGGGTGTCGGAGTCGGCTAAGCCGACAATGACGGGAACGACGTGGGGCCGTCCTTTCGGCGTGACGTTCTGGCCCCGGGGAGCCACGCTCTCGTTCTCGTTGAACGCGGAGGCCGTCACTACACTTCGGCGAGGCTGTCGAGCACGCGCGAGTCGAAGTACTCCTCGATCCGTGCCACGAGCCCGTCGGAGTCGATCTCCAGTCGCATCATCGCCGGCATTCGGAACCGGCCTCCGGAGTGGAGCGCCGCGGTCAGCGTGTACTGCAGGAACGCCTGGGAGCCGACTGTCGTGATGCGTCGGTCCTCGTAGTTCCGGCTCGTCGAGTGGGCACAGAGGTGGCCGAGCATCGCAGCCATGGCATGGACGTCCTGCTCGATCTCGTCGAAGTTGTGCCAGGTGAGCGCGTCGGGTGCGAAGCAGCGTCGCACCTCGTCCATGTCGCCCTTCTCGATCGCGGCCAGCAAGGTGTTCACCACGCTGAAGTCCGTGGGGTCCGGTTCTTTGCCCGACATCTCTTTCCTCGGTTCTCTTGGCCGCGCGGTGCGGCAATGCGTCCTGGACTTGGGTCCAGCTCTTTGTGACTGGGGCTCAGCGCCGGGCCTCGGCCATACGGCCTTTGCGGGCGCGTTCGGCGCGGTACTCGGCGAACCGCTGGAGTGCGCACGATTGCGATGCGCTTGGCCGGGACCTGGAGCTCCGTGCCGGTGATGGTGTGCGGGGCCGCGCCTTAATCCTTCTCTGCACCATGTCAATGGAGCGAGCGCCTCCGGTATGTCGTCAGACGGCCTTCAGGAGCCGACGGGGCACAGCGTGAGCCATGAGAACCCCCGGCGAAGGGTCTATGGGGCGATCAACTTCGACTCTTCGCCGGGGGTCCCTTGTCTGGTCAGCTCACGCCGCGTTGGTGCATCCCTGCTGCTGCCTCAGTCGGTGAGCTGCATCTGCATCTGCAGTTGCAGCAGCTCCTCGACGTGCCGGACCTCGACGATCCGGCCGTCGACCACCCGCGCGAGATCGATGCCGGAGCAGGTCACCTCACGGCCGGTCGCGGGCAGTCCGAACCAAGGGCCGGTGTGGGTCGCTGTGACCACCCACTGGGAGACGACCCAGCCGTCGTCGGTCTCGGCCTGGTAGACGATCTCGTGGTGAGGGCTGGTGAACCCGTCGCGCATGGCAGCGACCATTGCCTTCATCCCCTCGATCGCCGAGGGAGCCTCTGGGGGCAGGTTGTGGTCGATGAGATCGGGCGAGACCAGGGTGTCCAGCGCGGCGATATCGCCCGCGTCGAAGGCGGCGAACAGGCGGGTAGGGACATCGCGGGCGGATGTGGGGTGGCTGTTCATCAGGGGTTTTCCTCTCACTTCGGTGTGCCGGTTCTCGAAGTCGGTCAGGCTGGGGGGTTGGTGGGGTAGAAGGCGTTGATCTCGGCCAGGACGCGGTCGGGTGCTTCGTGGAGGAGGAAGTGTCCGGCGCCGGGGACGTCGGCGGAGGTGGCGTGGGGGGCGGCGTCCTGGAGGGGCGGCAGGACCATGTCGGCGAGGCCGGCCTGGGTGATCATGCGGACCGGGATGGTCAGCGGGGTCTCCTGGAGTTTGGTGTTGTCGGCCTCGTCCTGGGTCTCGGTCCGGTAGAGCTCGAAGCCGGCGTGCAGGACCTGGGGGCGGGAGTACAGCCGTACGAACTCGGCCAGTTCGTCGGCGGAGATGTTCTCGCCGGCGGTCTTCATCCCCTGGAAGAAGTGGGTGAGGAAGGTCTCGACCCGGTCGGTGACCAGTTCCTCCGCGAGGGGACGCTGCTTGTTGAAGGAGAAGTGCCAGAACATCGACTCGATGGCGGCGAACTTCAGGTTCTTGCCGGTCAGGCCGTAGTCCATGAGGAACAGGCCTGCTATCTGCTCGCGGTACTGGGCGGCCAGCGGGTAGGCGACGCTGACGCCGAAGTCGTGGGCGACGACCTGCACGTTCTCGCGGTGGCCGAGGTGGTCGAGCAGCTTGTGGACGTAGGTGGCCAGGACCGTCTTGGCCCTGGAGGGCGGGTTCCCGGTCGAGTCGCCCAGGCCCGGCAGGTCGATGGCGATGACGGTGCGGCCGGGCAGCAGCGAGGGCATGATCTGGCGGTACTCGTACCAGCTCTGCGGCCAGCCGTGCAGCAGCACCATGACCTGCGGGCCGTCGCCGCCGATGACGTAGTGCATCTGCACGTCGTCGATGGTCGTGAAGCCGTGCCGGAAGAGCTCGTTGAACTCGGCGTCGTCCTTGGTCGCCGCGTCGTAGCCGGGGCTGAGCGGCTCCTCCGACCCGACGGCCAGGGCGGTCGTGGAGGCTGTGGTGGAAGCGTTCATGGTCGTGGTACGTCCTTTGTGACGGGGGGGTGTTGTCGTGCACGGCGGTGCGGCTGGAGGCCGGTGGACCGCGCCTGCTTGCGGCCGGCCCGGGGTGGGCGGTCAGACGGCGATGCCGCCGTCGATGTTCCAGCTGGTGCCGGTGATGAAGTGGGCTTCGGGGCCGGCGAGATAGGCGACGGCGCTGGCGATGTCGGCGGGCTGGGCGAAGTGGTCGAGCGGCATGAGCTGCTTCAGGGATTCCGCGTACGGGCCGGAGTCGGGGGCCATGTCCGTAGTGGTGGCGCCGGGTTGCACGTTGTTGACGGTGATGCCGTGCGGACCGAGTTCGCGGGCCAGGCCGCGGGTGAGACCGGCGACGGCGGCCTTGGTCAGGGCGTAGACGGTTGCGCCGGGGAAGGGGACGCGGTCGACGATGACGCTGCCGATGGTGATGATGCGACCGCCCGGGCCGAGGTGGGGAGTGGCGGCCTGGACGGCGCTGAACACGCCCCGGACGTTGACCGCGATCAGGCGGTCGAACTCCTCCAGCGGGAAGTCCTCGATCGGCGCGATGTGGGCGACGCCGGCGTTGTTGACGAGGATGTCCAGTCCGCCGAAATGCTGTGCGGTGCGGCTGACCGCGGCCCGGACGGCTTCGTGGTCCGCGTTGTCCGCCTGCACGGCCAGGGCGCCCGTCGCCTCGGCCACGGCGGCGGCCTGGTCCTTGGCGCTGGCGTAGGTGAAGGCGACCTGGGCGCCGTCGGCGGTCAGACGGCGCACGATCGCGGCACCGATGCCCCGGGATCCACCCGTGACCAGGGCGATTTTGCCATCGAGGGGCCGTATGCCCGACTGGGTGGTGCCGGGGGCGAGCGGGGTGCTCATAAGAGGGGTCTCCGATGTCTGCGTCCATTTACGAACCGAACCGCTCGGTTACTATATGCGCGATGACACTAACCTGAGCAACCACGGGAGTCATTCCGTAGCGGCGAACTTTTTCTCAAGGAGGCTTCGATGCCCAGCACGGGACGGCCCCGGTCCTTCGACACCGACGAGGCGCTGGAGGTGGCGATGCGGGTGTTCTGGGCCGAGGGTTACGAAGGTGCCTCGCTCGCCGCGCTGACCGAGGCCATGGGGATCAACCGGCGCAGCATCTACGCCGCCTTCGGCAACAAGGAGGAGCTGTTCCGCAAGGCCGTCGACCGCTATGTGCAGGGCCCGGGAGCCTTCGTGGCCCCGGCACTTGAGCTGCCCACCGCCCGGCAGGTGGCCGAGGCGATGCTGCACGGAGGCGTGGAGGCCCACACCGCGCCCGGCTGTCCGCGCGGCTGTCTGCTGGTGCAGTCCGCGCTGGCCGCCGGCCCGGACAGCGAAGCGGTCCGCCGCGACCTGGCCGAACGCCGCGAGGCCGGAGTGGCCGCCCTGCGGAAACGGTTCGAACAAGCCCAGGCCGAGGGTGACCTGCCACTCACCGCCGACCCGGAAACCCTCGCCCGCTATGTGCACACCGTCGGGCAGGGCCTCGCCGTACAGGCCGCCGGCGGCGCCAGCCGAGAAGACATGCACCGCGTCGCCGACCAGGCACTCAGCACCTGGCCGAGTAACTGAAGCCTCGCGGCGCCGGCCGTCCGGACAGTCTGCGGGTGCGAACGGATCCGAGTGGTCTGACGGGTCCGATCGTTGACCAGGTCGAGGCGGCGTGCGGTCAGAGTGCGCAGGTCGGCGGCTATCTCGTCGCCGGGCCGCAGGAGACCAAGGTCTTGGCGCATGCGTGCCTGGTCGGCGATGACGAACGCATCCTTCTCAGCCGTCCTGCCCTGGCCGCGACAGGCGGCCGACACCTGGTTGTACGGGCCTTCCGCTGTGAAGCTGGGTTCACAGTCGCGTCGCGGCGCTGGGGCGCCGCGACGCGATCGGGTTTCGGCAAGGGGCCGAGTCGGCAGAGCCGGCGCGGTGTCAGGCGCGTGGGAAGCCCTCGGCATCGAGGCGGAAGACGAGCTCGGCCTTGTCGCGCTTGGTGGTGTGCAGTTCCCAGTAGAGGGGGGCGATCTGCTCGGGCTTGGCCGCCTCGACGCCGGGGATGACGGAGACGCCGATCGACGAGTCGATGCCGACGTGGGCGGCCTGGATGCCGGTGCCGTCCAGCTCCTTGTGCAGGTTCATCGCCCAGTTGCGCAGCGCCGCTGCGGCGGCGTTGACGTTGGCGACCCGTGGGTCGGGCCAGATCGAGCCGGCGCCGGTGGTGTAGAGCAGGGTGCCCGCGCCGGTCTCCTGCATCGCCGGCAGTACCGCCTTGGTGGCAGTGATGGCTCCGTAGAGCTGGAAGTTCATCTCGAACTCCACATGAGACGGCTCGGTCTCGGCCGGAGCGGTCAGCTTTATGACACCGAACGACCCCACCGGGGAGTACTCCAGGACGTCGATCCCGCCGAACCGCGCGGCGGCGTCCTTGAGTGCCTGGGTGAGCGCGTCGCGGTCGAGCACGTCCGCGGGGAACGCGGCGGCGGTGATGCCGTCGGCGGCGAGCTTGCCGACAAGACCGTCGAGCTTCTCGCGGTTACGGGAGATCAGGGCGACGTCGAAGCCCTGGGAGCCGAAGGTACGGGCGATGGCCAGGCCCATCTGGGGGCCGGCTCCAACGATGGCGATGCTGGTCACAGGGATCCTTTCAAGAAATCTGGTCGAAGGAGGAACGTCATCCGGATAGCTCTGTCCATATCAAGATCCGGATAAGCCGCTCCGGTTTGCCGCTGCCACCGTACACCAAAAATGGATAGGGTAATCCGATTGCTAGACTCCCCGGTATGCCCCCTGCCACCGAGCATCCCGACGGCACCGCCGGCCAGCCCCTGCGCAGCGACGCCGAGCGCAACCGTGAGCGGATCACCGTGGCCGCGCGCAAGGTGTTTGCGCGTGACGGTCTGGGTGCCTCAATGGCCTCCGTGGCCCGTGAGGCGGGGGTGGGGATCGCCACCATGTTCCGCCGCTTCCCCACGAAGGAGGAGCTGGTCGACGCCGTCTTCATCGACCGCATGGACGCCTACGCTGATGCCGTCGCCGTCGCCCTGGAGGACCCCGACCCCTGGAACGGGTTCGTCGGCTACATCGAGACCGCCTGTGCGATGCAGGCCGCCGACAGCGGCTTCGCCGACGTCCTCATCACGACCTTCCCGACCGCCAGGGCGCTGGAGCGGCGGCGCAACGAGGCCTATGAGGGCATGGTGGAGCTCATCGGCCGGGCCAAGGCGACGGGTCGGCTGCGCGAGGACTTCGACTCCTCGGACCTGGTGCTGCTGCACATGGCCAACGCCGGTGTCGTCAACGCCACCGGCGACGCCGCCCCCGACGCCTGGCGCCGCGTTGTCGCCCTGTTCATCCAGTCCTTCGAGGCCCCCGCCCGCGGCACCCTGCCCGCCTCACCCGAGCATGACGCCCTCTACAGGGCCATGCTCCGCGCCGGTCCGGCCGCTGATGCGGCGCCGGATGCGCGTACCAACTGACCTGGAACTGGAGCGTGCGGAGCCTCTGCGCGGTGGAAGGGGAATCCGCTGTGCGGGGTTCTATCCCCTTGGCTGGACTGGGCGGACGCGGCTGTTGCCGTAGAAGCCGTCTGACTCATCGCCCCCCAGGGGCCATTGAGGGGCCACAAGGACAGGAACAGACCAACAAGCACCGCACAGGGCTGACACGGATCAGCACGTCTGACCTGCAAGAACGGCGTGAATCGGCAATGATCGGCAACAGCCGCCAAGATCCTCAATGGACTCATAATCCGTCGGCCGTGGGTTCGAGTCCCACCCGCCCCACCTTTGCAGGTCCCTGACCTGCGGAAACGTTCATTTTTGGGTGTCGGGGCGTCAGCTTCGCCTGGACGGACTGAATCCACTGCTCGTGAGCTCAGCCTCGTTGCCGGTGTCGGGAGAGCGGATGCCCCTGACCTGCACGGATGTTCCAGTTCGCAGCGGTTGAACTTGCGATACATGGATCCTGTGGCTGGTTGGGCACTGGATTCTGGACGCTGGCTGGACGCGAGGAATCGCAAGTGCCATCTGATGATCTTCGAGTTGGCCCGCTGTTCTGGGCGGCGTGTGGGTGCGGTCGTCCGTCCGAGGGTGCGGTGGCCGAGGTGATTGCTGGGATAACGGCCGTACTGAAAACGGCCCAGCGCGTCCTTGCGTGACCGGCGCAGGTAGAGGTTAAGGCCGCCGCGGGCGCGGGGAAGGGGGGCCAGGCGGTGAGGGGGCGGGTCATGGCATAGGCCGTCCAGAGGGCGGCAACCGCGCCCTGGGCCAGCGTGGAAGCGAAGAGGGCGACGAACGCCGGGTAGCCGAAGCCGACGGTGGCGGTGGGGTCGTCGGCGGCGGTGCCGAGGGCGAAGGTGGCGAGTACGGCTGCTCAGCAGAACGCCACGCGGCGCCGTGCTCGGGATGCCGGTGCGTGACAAGGGTCAGAAGGGAATGGCAAGGGTGGAGAAGGTCGGGGTGCCAATCATGCCTGACCTGGGAAAAGGATGCGCTGGCCGTGGGTTCGAGTCCCGTTCGCCCCACCACTCGTTACTACATGTCTTGTCGGGTATCAGATTCTCTGAGAAAATCAGGTCATGAAGACGATGACCGCTACCGAAGCGTCACGGAACTTCGCCTCCGTGCTGGACAGTGCGGAACGCGGGGAAACCATCGTGATCACCCGCGGAGGCAAGCGTCTGGCCGTGCTCGCTCCCGCACCCAAGGCCACGGGGCGGGCTGTGAAGGACGCTCTCCTGCCTCATGTCGGCACGCTCGACGACGCCTTCGAGGACGACGTGACCGCCACACGTGATCTGTTGACGCTGGACGATCCGTGGAGCGACTGATCCTGGACACCGGCTTGCTGATCGCGATCGAGCGCCGGAAGATCTCCCTCGACCAGGCGCTGGCCGACGACGACGATCCAGCGATCGCCGCCATCACGGCGGCGGAACTGCTCCAGGGCGTGGAACTGGCGGACGACACCAACCGGGTCGCCCGCCAGTCCTTCGTCGACACCGTCCTCGCCACCATCCCGGTCGAGGAATACACCGTGGACGTGGCCCGCGCGCACGCACGGCTGCTCGCCCACGTCCGCAGAGCCGGCCAGCCCCGAGGTGCCCATGACCTGATCATCGCGGCCACCACGCTGACCACCGCGCGCACGGTGGTCACCCATGACAAGCGGGCCCGCTTTGACGACCTTCCCGGTGTCCGGGTACGTCAGTTGTGACAGGCCTTGGACGATGGGCGTTGGCAGGCGGCTGAGGGTTTTCATGCCGCTCTGGGCAGCCTCGTGGCGACCAAGGAACGCCGGGCAGGAATGTCGGTCAGCAAGCCCAATACGCGCGACTCTTTCGTCAGGGGCTGCTCACCGCGCCGAGTGTCTCCCAGCGGAGCGTGCGATCACACCAGCGGTTCAGGAGCATACGGTCATGTCCTACGGCGAGCAGCCCCGCGTCGGCGTGTCGCCGGTAGTTCTCAACCATGTCTACCTGCACGGCAGTTGTCGACGTGTCGAGCACTGCGGTCATCTCGTCGCAGACCAGCCAGCGGGGGCGCAGGACGAGGGCGCGGGCGAGGCAGGCGTGTTGGAGCTGGCCGTCGCTGACTTCGTGGAGGCCTCTGCTCAGCAGGTCGGGGGTGAGGCCGACGGTGGCGGCGAGTTCGGCGACCCGCTCGGTGACGGTGTCGCGGCGGCCGGTGGCACGCAGGGGCTCGGCGATCAGGTCCCTGAGTTGCAGTCGGGGATCCGCGGACAACCTCGGCTGCTGGAAGACGACGCAGTAAGCGGTGCGCAGGTCACGCGGTGCAGGAGCGCGGTGACCCAGGTCGGGGTCGATTTGCCGCAGCGGCTGGGCCCGAGGAGGCCGACGGCTTCGCCCGGCTCGACGGTAAGGGAGACGTCTCGAACCACGGGGGCGTAGCGATCGTATCCGGCGGTGACGGCGCGCAGTTCAAGCACGGGCGTCTCCCGGGACGTGAGGGGGGTGGCATGCGACGACGCTCGTCAGGGACGGCAGCGCGGTGCACGCGTCGGTGGCCCGCTCGCGGCGCGGGCCCGCCGAACGCGGATTGCTCCGGTCCCGCCAAGCCCCGGCGAGCCGGCGACGGCGAGCGTCGGCACGATGACGAACAGGCCGGGAAAACAAGGTCGGCCACCAGTGCGTAGGCAGCCCGAGAGCGTGCGCGTGCTTGCGGGCTACGGACGTCACCGACAGTCCGGGGAAGCTGGTGATGACTTCCGAGTCCGGGTGGGTGGAACGCTTCCTGGGTGGCCGTCGCGAGGACGTCGACGCTCCGGCAGGTGGCGTCGAGTTGCTGGACGCGATGACGGGCCGCACGGCGGTGGTGACCCGTGAATCCGACGGCAGTCGTCAGTCAAATTACCGATGACACGGCATGAGGTGAGCGGCAGCATGGGGCGTGCCGACACTTGGTCGTGCGGCGCACCGACCCCCGCTGGTCTCCTCGGCGCACGACCTCCTCTGCAGGGCCGGCCGTGCCGAAGCGACGGTGGGCCGATGGTACTCGAAGGGGAGTCGGGGGAACGGGTGTGTGAGCACCGGCCCGCCGCCGGTGTTCACACACCTGCCCGCGTCGTCCTCCGGGTGAGGGGCAGCGCGATCGGCGTGTGGGTCACTGCTGCGATTCGAGTTTCTCGATGATCGTGTCGGCGATCTCCGCCAGGATGGCTGTCTGGCCCGGGGTCATGTGGTCCAGGAACAGGCGCCGTACATCCGCGACGTGCTGGGGCGCGGCCGTCTCCAGGGCAACCCGACCTGTCGGAGTGATCCTGACGTACGCCCCACGGCCGTCGTCGGCGCATTCTTCCCGGTCGACAAGATCTCGCTTGGTCATGCGCGCGATGTGATGGGAGACCCTGCTCTTCTCCCAGCCCAGCACTTTCGCGAGCTCCAGTACCCGCAACCGGTCGTCGCTGGCACGCGTCAGCTCTGCCAGCACCTTGTAATCAGTCGCGGACAGCCCGAAGTGGCTCTGTATCGACCGACCGGCCTGGCTGACCAGCAGGTCGTGCATGCGCAGCAGACCTCGCCATGCCCGTTCCTCGACCGGGGTCAGCCATCGGGGTGATTCCGTCATGAGTCCACCATATGAGAAAGTTGACACTTCAGTCACCTCCGGCCGTCGTGACTCCACCCGCGTCGTGACCGCAGTCGGCTGAGGATCTATATCAGAAGGAGGCCCCAGGGGGCGGGCGATCTTGGTTCACAGGTGTGGGTTTCTGGCGGTCAGCGGCGGGCCGCGTCGGTACCGGATGTAGGTCGAAGATCCGCGATGAGCATGGGAACGCCTCACCACCAAGTGGGTGTGCCGTTCACCGCGGCGGCGCCTTCCCGGTGCCGCACGGTTCCAGGCCGTCTGAAGCGCGGCGCACCGAATGCCCCGCGCCTTTGTGGAGCTGATGGGGGCTGGGCGGCTATGCGTCGGGTGGACACATCGCGTGTGTAGCGTGGCCACGGCTACGGAGTCCGCCTCCCGTCACGGCATGCCCGCCACCCTCCTCGCCATGGCCGCGGCCTTCGGTCCGCTGCTCGGCGGGGCAACCTACGGCCTGCGCGGGGCCCCTCCGTCGGAGCGGGCGACCAACTTGGTGATGATGCTCGCCGCCTGGGGTGGCTCCTACGCGCCGTCCGTATTCGAGGGACGTTCGGGGCCGTCGGGCTCGGAACCGCCGCCGTCTGGTCGGTGACAGGACCGGCGGGAGGGGCACTGCTGGGGCGGGCTGGGTGGACGGTGCAGCGCGGGCGGGGCGACGTCCGGGCGCTGGCCCGCGCGGTCACGGCGATGGTGGTACTGGCGCAGGTGCTCTGGCTGGGGCCGGCGCCCCACTACTGGGGAGAGGCGGTCGTCCTCCTGGCCGTCGGTGCGTTGCTCACCGCTGCCCTGACCGCCGGCCTTGCGCGCGCCGACGTGCACCGGTACTAGCCGTGCGCGGTCCCCGCCCCCATGCGCGGTCTCACCTGCTGTCTCGCCGGGGACGGCATCCTCGACGCCTGTTCGGATCGGCGTGAGTCGGTCCGGCTCCGCACTGGATCTGACGTTGGTCACATCCGTTGGTTGGTGGATGCCGCGAGGGGAGGCGCCGCGGCCGTGCGCTCGGTTCCCGTACGGAGTCCGGGTCAGTGGGCCAGTGGTGCGAGCTGTCGCCACTCGGCAAGGGGCAACCCATTGCCTCTGCCGATGGCATGGAGGGCCACATGGGTGGCGCCGGCGTCGTGATGGGCCCTGATCCGTTCACCGATGGCGTCGACGTCCCCCCAGGCCACGACGGCGTCGATGAGACGGTTGCTGCCACCGTCGGACAGGTCATCCTCGCTGAAGCCCTGCCGGAGCAGGCTCTTGGCGTAGTGCCCCATGCGGATGAAGGGGGCGAGGAAACCGCGAGCCGCCTCCCGGGCACGCTCGGGTTCCGGATCCACGACGACCGCCTGGTAGGGGGCGAGCATGGGGCCGGAACCCAGAATGGCTCTGGCGCCGGCGGTGAACTCCGGGGTGACCAGGAAGGGGTGGGTACCCGCGCTGCGCCGCCCTGCCAGTTCGGTGAGCTTGGGCCCCATGGCGGCGACCACGCGCTCATCGGCCGGAACGGCTTCCTTCGCCTGATCCAGGGCGTCGAGGTAGCTGTTGAGCGCCGCGAGGGGTCGGTAGGTCCCGCCGGCGTGCTGCGCGGCGGCGGCGTCGCTGACGCCGAGGCCGAGGAGGAGTCGATGGTCGTACGCCTGGCGAAGTCGGGCGTGGCCCTCCGCCATCTCGGCGGCCGGGTGGCGCCAGATGCTGAGCACTCCGGTGGCGATGGTGGTGTTCTCGGTCGCTCGCAGCAGCCGTTCTGCGTCACCCAGGATGTCGCCGCCGCCCAGACCGGGGATCCACAGAGCGCCCCAGCCGTGCTGGTCCAGTTCGGCCGCAGCCTCGTGGATCTCCACGGGGTCGGGGTGCAGACGCAGTTCCGGGCTCCAGATTCCTGTCTTGCCGATGTGCATTGCGATGCTCCTCTTCTGTCTACCGCAGTCGTGCCGTCACCCTAACCACAAGTGGATGACGTTTCAACTAGATGGAGGGTGGCTTCGTGCCGACGAGAGCCTCGTTCGGGAACTCGGCGCAACGCCTGTGCGCTACGGTCCGGGCGTCATCGACGCGGTGCGGGATCCGGGTGGTGTCCAAGCCGTGTTCGACGCGGCGGGCAAGAGTGTCCAGGCTGACGCGATCGCGCCGGCCGGCGATCCCGGGCGCGTGATCACGCTCTCCGATCCGGCCGCTGCGGACACACGACGCTGCCGAGGTGCGACGCCGCCGAGGACCATCGGAGGCTGGAAAGCGGCAGTGGGCATCGGTGCATCGTCCTCACCACCGCGTAGGCGCGGAGGTCGCGGCGAAGTCGGGTCCGCCCCTCGAGGCGCATACCCGGCGGAAGTCCTTACGGCCGGTTTCCGTCCGGCAGCGGTCACCTCACGTGGCGGGCGTAGGCGCGCAGTTCATCCACGAAGATGCCGGGCTGCTCGAACGCGGCGAAGTGCCCGCCGGCCGTGATGTCGTCGTTGAAGTAGACGAGGTTGTCGTAGGCCTTCTCGGCCCACACCTTCGGGGTGCGCACCAGTTCGTGGGGAAAGACACTGACTCCCACCGGGAGGTCCAGTCGCGTCAGGTCATGGTTGTCGCGGTAGAACTCCCAGTAGAGCCGCGCGGAGGACGCACCGGTTCCCGTGAGCCAGTACAGGGTTATGTCGTCCAGCATGCGGTCGTAACCGAGGACGCGCTCGGGCCGGTGGTCGCTGTCCGTCCAGTCGATGAACTTCTCGAAGATCCAACTCGCCTGGCCCGCGGGTGAGTCGGCGAGCCCGTAGCCGACCGTCTGGGGACGGGTGGCCTGCTCCTGGAAGTATCCGGCGTACTGCTGGGCGAAGAGCTTCTGCTCGGCGATGGCCGCCTGCTCCTGCGGGGTGCTGTCCCCGAGAGCCGTGTTGGTCAGCATGAACTCGGGCAGGTTGAGGTGCACGCCGATCAGGCCCGACGGGCGTTGCCTGCCCATCTGCGTGGTGACGGCCCCGCCCCAGTCACCGCCCTGGGCGATGTAGCGGCGGTAGCCCAGCCGTTCCATGAGCGTGCCCCAGGCGGTGGCGATCCGGGACGGATCCCAACCGGACTGCGCGGGGAGGTCGGAGAACCCGTGGCCCGGCATGGAGGGGATGACCACGTGGAACGCGTCCTCCGGGGCTCCGCCGTACCGCGTCGGATCGGTGAGGGGCCCGATGGTGTCGAGGAACTCGACGAACGACCCGGGCCAGCCGTGGTTGAGGATCACCGGCAGGGCGTTTCGGTGTCTGGACCTGACGTGCACGAAGTGAATGCCCAGCCCCTCGATCCGTGTGCGGTACTGCCCGAGCGCGTTGACCCGCGACTCGAAAGCGCGCCAGTCGTACCGCGTGCGCCAGTGATCGAGCAGGTCCCGCAACCGGTCGAGCGGCACGCCCTGGGAGACGTCGTCGACTGTCTCCCGCTCGGGGAGGCGGACGGTGCGCAGGCGCTGGTTCAGGTCGTCGAGAGCGCTCTGCGGTACGTGCAGGTGGAAGCGTTCCGTACCGGGTCCGACCGGTGCAAGGCGGAAACCGGCGACCTCCGTCGGGCGGGCCCGTCCGGGAACGGGAAGGTGGGAGAGCGGGAGTCCCGGCACCGCCCCCATGGCCGCGGCCGAGCGCAGAAAACCTCGACGGGGCTCTCCCTGCTGCGCCGACGGGGAAGGCGAGACGGGCTGTGCTGGTTCGGTCAAGGCTTCTCCCTGTGCTGGATCCGGGCGGTGCATGGCGAGAGCATAGGAGGCATCGAGTTGATGTTTCAACCATATGTGGAAGACGTCTGTATCGCTGCGCGGTTAGAGCAGGCTCGCACTCCATGCTGACCTGCAGATTTACATCCGTTGAGATCCTGTGATCACCTCCGGCGCCTTGGCATTAGGTTGACATTTCACTTACGCGGGCTACTGTGACGACAGATCCGAGGGATTCCAGATGACCGCGGCCCCCAGCCGGTCTCGGCCCGGCCATCCCTCCCTGTCTCGTCGCTGCCTTCCTCCTCGAAAGGGACACAGCCTCATGTCTCTCGACAACGAAAAGATCATTCGGAACGCCTACCGGGTGGCGGAAGATCAGGACATCCCTGGGTGGATCGACTGCTTCACCGAGGACGGAACCTTCACCGACCAGTCGGTGGGCATCACCTACCGCGGCACCGAGGTCGCGGACCCGGTGCGCAACTACGCCCAGGCCTTCCCCGACATGCACCGTGAGCTCTACGACGTGTACGTGAACGGAGACATCGTTGTCGTCGAGCTGTCCCTCAACGGAACTCACCAGGGTGAACTGACCCTTCCCATGGGGTCGATCCGTGCGACCGGCAACACCATCCAGGTCCCGTGCTGCGACGTGTTCCGACTGCGCGAGGGCAAGATCGAGTCCTTCAACTGCTACCCCTCCGGCACCGTCCTCATGGGGCAGCTCGGGGTGCTGAACAACCTGGAGGCCGCGCTCGCGCACTGAGCCGCGCCCTGCCTCGGCCGCGAACGGCTGCGTATCCCTAGCACCTGACGTTTCGACACCAAGGAGCACCACCATGGCCGGCAACCCCCGCAACATCGCACTGGAGCCCGCCGCGCAGGCCTTCGTCGACGCGACCTCCGAACCGCCGTTCCTGTACCAGCTGCCTCCGGAGGAGGGGCGAAAGGCGGTGGACCAGGTCCAGGACGCCGAGATCTTCAAGCCCGAGGTCGACGAGGAGTGGGTGGAGGTGGAGGGCGGCCCCACGGGCACCGTCCAGGTGCGCGTCGTGCGTCCCGTGGGTACGTCCGGGACGAGCCTGCCCGTCATCCTCTATGTGCACGGCGCGGGCTGGGTGTTCGGCGACGCCCACACACATGACCGTCTCGTGCGGGATCTCGCTGTCGGGGTCAACGCCGCAGTGGTCTTCCCCGAATACGACCACGCGCCCGAGGCGGGATACCCCGTCGCCCTGGAGCAGAATTACGCGGTGGCGCAGTGGGTGACGACGAAGGGCGCCGACAAGAACCTGGACGCGCAGCGCCTGGCGGTGGCCGGCGACTCGGTCGGCGGCAACATGGCGATCGCGCTCACCCTGCTGGCCAAGCAGCGTGGCGACGTGCGCTTCGTCAAGCAGGTGGAGTTCTACCCCGTCACCGACGCTTCCTTCGACACCGCGTCGTACGAGGAGTTCGCCGAGGGCTACTTCCTCGCCCGTGACGGCATGAAGTGGTTCTGGGACCAGTACACCCGCAGTGAGGAGGAGCGCGGCCAGATCACCGTCTCGCCTCTGCGGGCGAGCCTGGAGGACCTGGCGGGCCTGCCGCCCGCGCTGATCATCACCGCCGAGGCCGACGTGCTGCGCGACGAGGGCGAGGCGTTCGCCGCCAGGCTCCGTCAGGCCGGTGTGCCGGCGACGAACGCCCGGTTCGGCGGCATCGTGCACGACTTCGTGATGGTGAACTCGCTGCATGACACCGAGGCCGCCAAGCACGCGGTCCTGCTCGCGGTCGCGAGCCTCAAGGAGGCCCTGCACTCCAACTGACGGAGTCGAAAGGGCGTGAACAACCCGTGGCGGTCGTCTTTCCCGGGCCGACCGCCACGCGGACCGAACTCCTCTGTTCCGCGTCCGTTCGCCGCGCCACCGCTTGCACGGCGAAGGCGACTGTGACGGGCGCCTCGACGAGTCGGAGCCTGTGACCCGACTCGATCGACGTCCGGCGGCCGCTCAACGTCCCATCTTCCACTCGCGTGTCACCGAACTGTGCCCTCTGGCACGCCATGTGAGACCGGAGCCAACCCATGCACTCGTTCCGCCATCCGGAAGCGTCGGCTGACACGGCCGCCTTCCAACCCTCCCGCCGCAACCTGCTGCGCACCGCAACCGTCGCCGGCCTGGCCACAGCCATGCCGGCCGTGCTCGGCACCGACCTGGCGTCCGCCGACGACGGAGAGCTGAGCTCGCTCTCCCTGCCACGGGCCACTGAGGAGATCACGCGACTGCACCTGCGCGTACCCGAGGCGCACCTGAAGGACCTGCGCCGGCGACTGGCCCGCGTCCGCCTGCCCGAACGGGAGACGGTTCCCGACGCCTCGCAGGGCGTCCAGCTCGACAAGCTGTCCAGTCTGCTGAGGTACTGGAGCACACAGTACGACTGGCGCAGGCTGGAGCGGAGGATCAACGCGTTCGGCCAGTACCGGACGCGTATCGACGGCCTGGGTATCCACTTCCTGCACGTCCGCAGCCGGCACGCCGACGCCACTCCGTTGATCCTCACCCACGGATGGCCCGGCTCCTTCGTGGAGTTCCTGAAGGCGATCGGTCCGCTGACCGACCCCACCGCATACGGCGGCACCGCGCAGGACGCCTTCCACGTGGTCATTCCGTCCCTGCCGGGCTTCGGTCTCTCGGACCGACCCACCTCGACCGGCTGGACCACGGCGCGTATCGCGGCGGCCTGGGCCGAGCTCATGGAGCGCCTGGGGTACACCCGCTACATCGCCCAAGGCGGCGACTGGGGCGGCGGCGTGACCACCCAGCTGGGCAAGCTGCGCCCCAAGGGCCTGCTGGGGGTGGAGCTCAACTTCCCGGAGTACACCTTCGCCCCGCCGGTCTCCGCCAGCCCCACCGCCGATGAACAGAGGGCTCTCGCCGAGATCCAGACGTTCTCCGCCCAGTACTCCGGCTACTTCCAGGAGCAGTCCACGCGTCCGCAGACCATCGGCTACGCCCTGGCCGACTCTCCGTCGGGACAGGCTGCCTGGATCTTCGAGAAGTTCCTCGACTGGACCGACAACACCGGTCGGCCGCAGGGTGTCCTGACGCGCGACGAGATGCTGGACAACATCACCCTGTACTGGCTCACCGACACCGCGGCGTCCTCGGCCCGCCTCTACTGGCAGAACTACGGCGCCTCGGGCCTGACCACCCTCGACCTGCCGGTCGGTCTGAGCGTGTTCCCGCACGAACTGGTCCGCAGCCCGAAGGTGTGGGCCGAGCGCGCGTACAGCGACCTGGTCTACTTCAACGACCGGATTCCTGCCGGCGGCCACTTCGCGGCGTTCGAGCAGCCGCTGCTCTTCGCCCAGGAAGTCAGGAAGTTCGCCCGGCTGATCAAGTGAAAGGCCGCGTCCGCCATTTGGCAGGGCGGTGACGCCCCCGGAGGGGAGCGGTGCGGGTCTGGACGGCGCGCTGCCCGCCGCCGCTCTCCCGCTGTGCCGCCCGGCAACGCAGGGGTGCAGACCTCCGGGCAGGAAGGCGGCGGCACTCGGGCATGTAGTTGACGTTTCACCTATCTAGACCGTATAGTGATTGAACATTCAACAGATGGTGGCTCGGGTGCCGAGCCACCCGAGCAAGGAAGTGACACGATGGGACAGCTCAGCGGAAAGACGGCCGTCATCACGGGCGGCACCAGCGGGATCGGCCTGGCCACCGCACAGCGGTTCGCCAAGGAAGGTGCCCGGGTCTATGTGACCGGCCGCCGCAAGGAGACCCTGGACGAGGCCGTCGCCGCGATCGGCGGCGACGTGATCGGGGTGCAGGCCGACAGCGCCGACCTCGCCGACCTCGACCGCCTCTACGCCACCGTCGAGGCGGCCGGTGACCGTATCGACATCCTCTTCGCCAACGCCGGCGGTGGCGAGTTCGCCACCCTGGAACAGGTCACCGAAGAGCACTTCGACGCGACCTTCGGCACCAACGTCAAGGGCACCCTCTTCACCGTCCAGAAGTCCCTGCCGCACCTCAACGACGGTGCCTCCGTCATCCTCACCGGTTCCACCGCCGCAACCGTCGGCAACGAGGCCTTCGGCGTCTACGGCGCGTCCAAGGCCGCCATTCGCTCCTTCGCCCGCACCTGGGCCAACGAGCTGCGCACCCGCGCCATCCGCGTCAACACCATCGCCCCGGGCCCGATCACCACGCCTGGCCTCGACAACCTCGCCCCGTCCGAAGAAGAGGCCGCTCAGCTCCGGGACCACCTCGCCACCACCGTCCCCCTCGGCCGTATGGGGCAGCCCGAGGAAGTAGCCGACCTCGCGCTCTTCCTCGCCACCGACCAGTCCAGCTACATCACCGGCACCGAGATCTTCATCGACGGCGGCGCCAACCAGATCTGATCGGCAGACACCAGCAAGCCGGTCCGGTGAAAGAGGAGTTCATGGGCACCCACTCCGTCCCGGCCACACCCGCACCGCCCGAGGCGGAGCGCGCCCCGGCCGGCGGGTGGCCCGCGGTGGCAGCCGTCGCCGCGGTGTCATTCGTCCTCGTCCTCTCCGAGTTCCTGCCCGTCGGTCTCCTCCCGTCCATCAGCCACGGCCTCCAGGTCGACACCGGCACGGCGGGACTGGTCGTCGTCGTGCCGGGGCTGGCGGCAGCCATAGCCGCTCCGCTTCTCACCATGGCCGCCCGTCGGCTCGACCGGCGGCATGTCCTCCTCGCCCTGGCTGCCCTGATCGCGGTCTCGGACGCGTTGGCCGCCTCCGCCTCGGGCCTCGCGGTCATGGTCGGCGCCCGTCTCCTGCTCGGCCTCGCCGTCGGTGGTTTCTGGGCGATGGGCGCGGGCGTAGGTGGACGTCTCGTCCCGCCCGCCTCCGTGGGCCGGGCCACCGCGCTGATCACCGCGGGCATCTCGGGCGGAACGGTCATCAGCCTTCCTCTGGGGTCCCTGATCGGTCATGTCGCCGACTGGAGAGCGGCCTTCGTCGTCGCCGCGCTGGCCGCGCTGCTGACACTCGTCGTGCTCGGCCTCGCACTCCCGTCCCTCCGGCCCACCGGAGCGGTACGGGCGGCCGCACTGGGCAGCGTCCTGCGCAGGCCGCCCGTCGCCCTGACCCTGCTGATCGCGGCCGTCGTCTTCTTCGGCCACTTCACCGCCTATACCTACATCACCCCTTACCTGCAACAGCGTGCGCACTTCGGCCCCGGTACCGTGACCGCGGTGCTACTGGGCTATGGATTGGCAGGGCTGACCGGAAACTTCCTCGCCGGTCTCTCGTCCCGCTCACCACGCCGGGTCCTGGTGGTTGCCGCGCTCATCCTGGCGGCGGCAGTCGTCCTACTCACCCGCGTTCACGATGAACCTGCGGTTGTGGGCCTGGTTCTCGGGTGGGGCGCTGCTTTCGGAGCGGTACCCGCGGCCGCGCAGACCCGTGTGATGGATCTGGCCGGGCAGGACACGGACGCGGCCTTGGCGCTCCTGGTCACCGCCTCGCAGACCTTCCTCGCCCTTGGGTCGTTCACCGGAGGGCTGCTGACCGATCACGCAGGCACCACGGCGGCCTTCGCCCTGGGCGGCAGCGCCGTACTGCTCAGCGTCCTGGTGCCGGCCGGACACCGCCGCGTACGCGGTTAGCGGCGGACACGGACCGGCGTGTCAGCCCCCACCGTTACCCGCGCGGTATTGGGCCGGGCGGTGCTGCCGGGCCGACAACGCGTCCCGAAGCGCCCCGCGCGACGTTATGCCCAGCTTGGGGTATATCTGGTAGAGGTGGGCGCCGACCGTCCGGTGCGAGATGAAGAACTTCTCGGCGATCTGCTTGTTCGTCAGCCCACGCGCGGCCAGTTCCGCGATCTCGTACTCGCGTGGCGTCAGTTCCGTCAGGAAGCCCTCCGCCCGGGAGCCCTCCGCCGGGCCGGGCACGCTCGCCCCCGCCGCACGCAACTCCCTCGCCGCGCGTTCGGCCCAGGGGCGTGAGTCCAGACGCCGGAAGGCCCCGAGCGCCGCTTCGAGCGGCCCCGTGCATGCCGTGACCGACCCCGCCCGGCGCAGCCTTTCCCCCCGGGCCAATTGGATTCGCGCTCGGTCGAAAGGCCACTCGCCCGTATCCGCACCGGAAAGGACCTGCTGGAAGAGCTGCTCAGCTGTTGCATCGTCCTCGGTCGCCACCGCCCGAGCGCCGGCGGCGAGCAGAGCCAGTCGCGGGGAGAGGTTCTCCACGTTGGACGCGAGGACGGCCTGCACGTGGGAGGCGGCCTCGGAGTGTCGGCCGGTGCTCATGGCCGCTTCCACGAGGTCGAAGAAGACCCACACAGCAGCCTGCGCGTACTGCGCCAGCCGGCCCGCCGGGCTGATCGATTCGGCGCACCGAAATGCTTCTTCGAAGTCGCCGGCCGAGACATGGGCCAGTGCACGGACATGGTCGGAGTACTGGACGATCGCTTGGAGGCCGCGCGGCGAAGCCCAATCCGTCATGTGGTCGGCCAACGCGTGAGCGGTGTCCACGTCACCCGAGGAAGCCGTGGCAAGGCCCTTGCTGTAGTAGAAGTACCAGGAGAAAAAGCTGTAGCCGGAACTCTCACACAACGCGAGCCCTTCGTCGGCCAGTTCGACCGCCTCCTGCCACCTCCCCGAGTAGTAGGCGTCCAGGGCCAGATGAAAAAGCACCCCGAGGTGCCTGCGGGCCGGACCACCCTCTCTGCCCTGCCGCAGGATCCGCCGGGAGGCTTCCCTGAGCAGCGGCAACCGATCCGTGTAGACGGCGCCGGTCCCGATCCGCACGATCTGGGCGGGGTCTGTTTCCCTGACCGCCGCATCGCAGATCTGTCCAAGCTGCCGCAGCGTCGCCTGTTCGGTACGGGCCGGATCGCTGTACAACTGTCCGAGCACGGACAGTAGGGCCGGCGGCTCCGGCCTCAGACGTGCGAGCAACTCGTGGAACGGGCTCCAGAAGTCCTCCCTCGCCCCGTAGATGCACAGCAGGAGAAGAAGATGCATCGCGTCCACGAGTTCGGCACTGTTCGCGTCGTAGCCGCGGCTGTCCTGCTCGATGGCACCGACCAGAAGGCGGTGCGCGGTCGTGACGTCTCCGTCGCCGCTCAGCAGAAGGTGCACGGTGACCGCGGCCGCGTAGAGCGAGCCGGCCCGCTCCGGATCGGCCTGCCGAGCGTCTTCCAGCAACTCCGACGCGCTGTGCAACGCTCCCGTCGCCTCGGCGCCGATGTATGCGGCCTCGGCCAGTCGTCGAGCCCGGTCTGCGTCATGAGGGCTCAACTCGGCCGCCCGGGTGAGTGCCGCGATGGCGGCGACCGCGTCCCCGCGATTGAGGATCCGGCGGGCCGCCTCCTCCAGAAGCTCCGACACGTGATCGTCGGGATCAAGAGTCGCCTGTCCCAAATGCCAAGCGCGCGACTCGAGTTGCCTGTCAAGCACCCGGGCAAGCGCATGGTGAGCCGAACGGCGTCTGCTGCTGGTGGTCGCCTCCACCACCGCCGACTGAATCAACGGGTGACGGAACACCAGACGGTGACTGGCATGATCGACCCGGACCAGGTGGTCGCGCTCAGCCGGTATCAGATTCTCCAGATCTGCATGGCCCCCCATCTCACGCGCCGCGGCGCACAGCACCCCCACGTCTCCGCCGCCGTTCAGCGCCGCCAGCAGCAGCATGTCCTGAGTCTTCTCCGGCAGCTGCCGTACGCGCGAGACGAAGAGAGACTGCAGCCGTTGGCCGAGCGGAAGAACTGCCGGCAAGCCCTCGACGGCTGCGGGAGAATGATCGCCCAGGGCGCGCGGAATCTCCAGAAGAGCCAACGGATTTCCTTGTGCAGTCGTCAGCACCCGCTGTTGAACACGGTGAGGAAGGAATGGGAACCTGGTTTTCACCAGGTGCGTTGCCGATTCCGCATCCAATGGTGGAAGCTCATAACACGGCAGACCGCCGCTTTCAAAGAAGCTGTCCGTCCCGGTCCGCAGAGCGGCGAGGAAACTTATCCCTGTCCCGGACAGCCGCCTCGAGACGAAGCCGAAGACCGCAGCACTCGCGCGGTCCACCCACGGCAGGTCGTCCACGATGACCAGCACCGGCTGCTGCTCCGCCGCTCTGCGCAGCACTTCCAGAGCCGCGTTGCAGACGACCAGACGTTCTGGAGGGGGGCCTGCGCCGAAGCCGAGGGCCGCGCTCAACGCCTGGCGGTGAAGTTCGTCCAGGGTCTGCACGGTGTCACGCAGTGGGAGGAACGCCTGGTTCAGAGCGGCGTAGCTGAGATCCGCCTCGAATTGCACGCCGGCGATCCGCAGCACCCGCGCACCGTTGGCAGCGGCTGACCTCTCCACGGCCTGCAACAGGGCTGTCTTGCCCACGCCGGGATCACCGGACAGCAGCAAGGACCGGCCGGAACCACTGTGTGCGAAGAATCCCGATATCCGGGCGAGATCTGCATCTCGCCCCACAAGCCGATCGACGATTTCGCCCGCCCACGGTCCGGATGAACTCACCGGGCTCTTCCTCGCTTTTCTTGATGCGATCATGAACGGGCCGGTGTGTATGAAGGGATCAACGGTTCTTCCGGTCCAGCGGAAGTATAAGTGCCTTAACTTCGTCTCCCGTTGGCCGTCCCATCTATCGGTACTCAACGTCACCCGTATCCGCCCCGGAGGCCTCGCCGGCTTCAGGCGCACACACCCGTCGGAGCGCGAGGTGCTCCCGGATCCGCGCAGGGCAGGGGCGGGGCGCGGGCACGGGAAGGGCAATCCGTTGCGCGCGAGTTCGAGGCCAGTTGTTGAGCTGTAGCGATCGTCTCGGAACCCGGCCGGACCTGCCCACCCGGGACGCGTTCTGGACGCAGGTTGGACCCAAGGATCGGAAAGGACTGACAAGGGCCGAGAAGGACTGAAACGCCAAACCGCGTCTGACGTGGGAAAACGGCCAGGATGAGCACTGATCGGCAAGGGTCGCCAAGATCCTCAGCGGACTCATAATCCGTCGGCCGTGGGTTCGAGTCCCACCCGCCTCACCTTTGCAGATCCCTGACCTGCGGAAACGTTCATTTCTGGGTGTCGGGGCGTCAACTTCGCCTGGACGGACTGAATCCACTGCTCGTGGGTTTGGTGGCCGGCGGTATTCGGGGGAGCTCCAACCCATCTGACCTGCGGTGGAGTAGGCGAGCGTCGTTGTCGCGCACCGTCGGGGGGACTGCTTTGATGGTCGATGTCAAGGCGCAGGGGCCGTACCGGGGCCGGGACGGCGCAGCCGCGTCCAGGTCGACAGTTTCTCCGGGAGGATTCGTTGCCCCATTTGCGGGTTGCGCGGCACAGCCTGTTGTCCCGGCGTGGGAGTCGAGGACCGGGTCGGCAGCGGAGACAGTGCAGATACCGGCATGGCGGGTGCGTGGGCGCAAGATGGGCGATGTCGGCTGCTCATCGCGCAGTGAGGCCACGGCCGCCTTCGTGTTGATCCGTGAGTCGTCCAGGTGTGTCGGCGGCCTGCGTGCCGATGGTGCACCTGGTGTTGTTCGGCGGCAGGTGGCGGCTGAGCGCGTGTCCTGTCGATGGCCGATGGAACCAGGAAACAGCCCGAAGAGGAAACTGCCCCCACCGGCGGCACAATCGGCGTGCCGATGCCGGCCAGCAGGCGTCAGGCCGTCGCGGTGGAAGCGACAGGGTCGAAGGCTGGTCGCGCAGAACAGCGAGGTCGGTTATGGCCTCGCCGCCGTCGGCGAGCATCACCGCCCGGTCGGTCGCGACCAGTCCGGGATCGTGCCCAGTTCCGCGTGGCCGCAGCCGGCGCAGTGTGTCGGTGAAGGCGCCGGTCGGGCCGTGGCGTCGGCGAGATCAGCCAGCAGGCGGGACCTGGCATGGCTGACCACTCCACGCCTGTCGGCCGAAACCACAAGGCGGGGCCGTGACCCGGTAGCGCGCACTGACGAAGGTGCCTTCCCGGTGGGCTGACAGAGACTCTGGACAAGCCTCATCGCCCCAGGTCAGAAGGCGCCTTCGTCGGTGCACTCATGATCTGGACAGAGCCACAAGTGAAACGCGCAGGCTGGACAATCCGGCACATGGCCTTCGGTCACGGCGCACACCACTTCCTCGGCGGGCCCCCTGGCCCGCGCCGAGGCGCTTACCGCCCTGCCCGCGCTCTTCGGCCGCTTTCCCCGCCTGACCCTCATAGAGGATCATCCCTTCGACCACGTGCCGTCGTTCCTCATCCACGGCTTCCGGGAGATCCAGGTCTTCCTCGGCTGAACACCGGACGACCGCTTCGGTCTCCAGGACCCCGGCAGGTCCTGGTGACCGGAGACGCCGCCGGCCGGCACGACGCTCCCCCCGACTCGACCGCCCGTTCCGGACTCAGCCGATGCCCGTCGGTAGCGGTTCGTCCAGGAGGAAGGCGCGCAGCAGTGCGGTGTAGCGGCCGGGCTGTTCGCCCGAGATGGAGTGTCCGGCTCCTTTGACGGTCACCAACTCGGAGCCTGTGAGTGTGTGTTGGTACTCGGCGGTCACAGCGGGCTTGATGAAGTCGCACTCCCCTCGCATGATCAGAGAGGGGACGCGCAGGGTGCGCAGGCGGGGCCGTGGGTCGGGGAGTTGCTCGAAGTCCCTGACGGTCATCTGGTTGCTGTAGAAGCCCTGAGGGTTGTCGTGCGCCTTGGCGGGCGGAGCCTCCGCGCAGGTGGTGCTGTCCTTGCCCTGGAGCGCGACTTCATGCATCCAGTGGTCGACTTCGCGGTCGCCGACGAGCGCATGGGCGGCGCCGGGGTTGATCTGGAGGAGGAGGCTCGCCGCGATGATGCGGGGTTCGCTGTTCAGCCGGTCGAGCCGGGCCTTCTGCGCGGGGGAGAGGCGGCTCCAGGGTTCGCCGGCCTTGTGGCCGGGGTATTGGCGGCCCCACAGCGCGCCCGGCGAGGTGAAGACCGCTTTGGCGACGTGCTCGCCATGGGCGGCCAGGTACTGGGCGGTGAGCGATCCGCCCCAGGACTGGCCGACCAGGATGATCCGGCCGGCGCCGAGTGTGCGCCGGATCGCTTCCAGGTCGGCGACCTGGCGGGCGACGGTGTATCCGGTGACGTCCCGCAGCCGGGTGGAGCGGCCGGCGCCGAGCTGGTCGTAGGAGTAGACGTCGAAGCCGTCCGCCGCGAGGTCACGGCCCCCGGTGGGGACGCCCTCGCCGGGGGTGCCCGGACCGCCGTGCAGGAAGATCACCGGGGTCGGTCTGGGCTTGCCTGTGGCGGGGGCGTGGACGTAGGCGATGCGTGAACCGGTCGGCAGATCCCAGAACCGCACGCCGGGCGGGGCGGGGGCGGCCGTCGTGGTGGGCATCGGATGGAGGACGGTGACGGCGGCGAGGACGGCGACGGCCGCGGTCAGGCCGACCGTGAGGAACGCGGACGCCCGCAGGGCCGGGCGGCGGGCGAGTCCGAACAGGGCGAACGCCGCCCGGCCCAGCAGCCCGCCGGCCAGGGCGCCGCAGACGAGGCCGACGATGACCAGGACCGGCACGCTCGCGGTGACGAACGCCGCGGCGAGGAAACCGGCCACCGCCACGGCAGGGGTCAGCAAGAGCGCCAGGAGCAGCAGGACACCGCCGGCGACACGGCGGGGAAGTATGCGTGACATGTCTTCGAGGCTAGGAAGACAACGCGGTCGATCCGTCCAGCTCAGGGACGGTCCCGCCGCGTGTGGGGGCCGCCGTGCGGCGGGGTGGCACCCCCACCTCACGGCGGGGTGCCGACTCACCTCAGGGCCCGCCGGCGACCCACCTCACGGCCCGCTGCCGGGCCGGATCAGCCCCGTCTCGTACGCGGCGATCGTCGCCTGCACCCGGTCGCGTACGCCGAGTTTGCCGAGGAGGACGGAGACGTGGTCCTTCACGGTGGGCGGACTCACCCCCAGCACCGCCGCGATCTCCGCGTTGGAGAGCCCCCGCGCGACCTGCCGCAGCACCTCCGTCTCGCGCGGGGTGAGCAGGTCGAGCCGGGCCGCATCGAGCGGACCGGGACCGTCCGCGAACCGGTCTATCAGCCTGCGGGTCACCGCCGGATCGAGCAGCGCGGCGCCCCCGTGGACCACCCGTACCGCGTCGATCACCCGCTCCGGCTCGGTGTCCTTGAGCAGGAAACCGGCGGCCCCGGCGCGCAGCGCGGCGAACAGGTAGTCGTCGAGACCGAAGGTGGTGAGCACCAGAACACGGGTCCCGGGGCTGCGTTCGGTGATCGCGGCGGTCGCCGCGAGCCCGCCGATCCCCGGCATGCGGACGTCCATCAGCGCGACGTCCGGCCGCGCCGACAGCACGAGTTCGACCGCCGTGTCGCCGTCCGCGGCCTGCCCGACGACGCACAGGTCGGGTTCCGCGTCGAGGATCGCCGCGATCCCGGCGCGTACGACGGCCTGGTCGTCCGCGACGGTCACTCTGATCGCCATGGAAACGCCTCCGGGAGCCACACGCGTACCGCACCGCGGCCGGTCGTCGAGAGGGTACCGCCGGCGGCGTCCGCGAGGGCGCGCAGCCGCCGCTCCACCGCGGGAACGGCGGGTGCCGGACCGGAGACCTCCACGCCGTCGGGGAGCGTGCGCACGGTGAGGGTGACGCCCACGGCCATGAGCGCGGAGGCGGTCCGGTACGCGAAGACCTCCACGGCGGCGGGCAGCGGACGGCGTGCTCCGACGTGCCGGACGACGGCGCCGTAGCGCGCGGCCAGCGCGGTGATCCCCGAGACGGTGGGCGGAGGGGCGTCGTCCGCGTCGTCTGCGTCGTCCCCTGTTCGCAGCCCGGACAACAGGTCCCGCAGAGCGGTCAGTCCGGCGCGGGCCTCTTCCCGCACGGCCCGCAGGTCCCCTTCCTCCGTTGCGGCGACGACCGCCCGCGCGTGCCGGAGCGCCGTGTCCCGCAACGCGGTGGCGAACAGCAGACGCTGCGCGGACACCGCCGCGTCGGCGTCCCCGTCGAGCAGGACCCGCCGCCGGGCGTCCGCGGCCCGCAGCCGCTCATGCCGCCGGGCGGTCCGGCACCCCCACGACCAGACGGCGAGGGCGGGGAGGGCCAGCATGCCCGCCAGTACGGCCCAGGCCGCCGTCCGGCTGCCGGTGATGCCGCTGCCGCTCGCCAGCGCGAGCCCGCCCACGGCGGCCACGGCGAGCGGCGCGCACAGGCCTCGGCGCCACGGCAGACGCACCCCGACGCTGTGGACGAGCGTCAGCTCGACCCACCCGTACACCAGGAAGATGTCGCTCACCGGCGGCTGGGTCCAGCCCGCCCGGTCGCAGGCCCACCACAGCAGCAGCGCCGACAGCACCGCCGTGAGCGCGCGGCCGGGCGCCCGTGAGCGCCAGGCCAGCGGCACGGCGTGCAGCCCCGACAGCACGACGGTCACCAGTGCGGGCAGCAGGCCGCCGAACGGAGTCGGTACGTCGGCCGACAGCAGGCTCGCACCGAGCGACAGCGCGATCGCCAGGGCCACCAGCGCGTAGTCGAGCGCGGCCGTCCCACGCCACAGGGGCCACCGGCGGAGGGGAAGAACCGTCGCCGCGGGCAGCGCGGCGCGCACGCTCCAGCCCTCTCCCTCACCATGAGGTCCGGCGCGGAACGTCCCGCCCGTCGCGGTGACCGTGGCCGCCAGTCCCGCGAGACCGCGCCCGGTCCCGAGGCCCGGCTCGACGGCCGTACCGCCGTCGTCCGTGACGGTGACGACGAACAGGTGATCGCCGCCGGCCCGTACGGGCTCGTCCCGGTCGTCCGTCGGCTCGATCCGGACGCGCACGTTCGCGCCCGCGGCGTACCGGGCCGCGTTGGTCAAGGCCTCCCGGACGACCCGGTACGCCGCTTCCGTACTGCCCGGCGGTGCCTTGCCGACCGTGCGCCGGTAGTCCACCGCGTGCGCGGAGGCCAGCGCGTCGACCTCGGTGAAGCCGGCCGCGGTCGCGTCCAGCCCGGTGAGGCGCTCCAGTTCGCGGACGGCCTCCCGGCCCGCCTCGCCGGCGTGGCGCAGCGCGTCACCGGTCCGTACCCGGTCGGCCAGCCTGAGCGCGGCACCCGCGGCCACCACGATCCCGGTCAGCCGATGCGCGGCCACGTCGTGCAACTCCGCCGCCAGCCGGTCCCGTTCCGCCAGCGCCGCGAACAGCGGGACCGCCGCCGTACCGGCCTCGTAGTCCGCCCGCGCGGACCGGCGGGCCGACCGGTGACGGCGGGAGCGGCCCCTCGCCCAGACGACCGCCATCACCCCACCGGCCGTCAGCGCGACCCCCGTCACGTAGTGCGGCGGTTCACCGCGTAGGGCGGGGATCGCGGCGACGGCCAGCGTGAGCACGACGGCTCCCGTGAGGGACGAACCCGCGGTCCTGCGTACGGCCAGCAGATGGACCGTGATCAGCGCGCACACCGCCGCGACGAGGGCGAGGACCCACACGTGCCCCGCGAAGCCGTTCATCGCGCCACGCCGACGGCGGGCGAACGCTCGACGCTCCCCATTCCGGCAGACTAACCGGGCTTTTCCGGCTGGGGTGATGAGACGTCGTCGACCGTCGACTGGCGCGAGACGGAGGGCACTTTCTACGTGCGGGGTATGAGGTTGCGTCCCAAGATCCAGGTCAGTGCCGAGGATCGGGGGGCGGTCGGACATACCGAGGCCTGCACCGACGGAACCCCTCAGCAAGGTTCATCGCCCCAGGTCAGGAAGGCACTTTCGCGTTTCCGCCACAACAGCCGCCGTGCCCGACCGAAACGGCGAAGCCAGGGGAACCCCTGATCCCGGCCTCGGGGCGGCCGGACCGTTGTTCGGGGAAATCCCTTCGTCCCCCGGGTGGATTCGTCGTACTGGCGTGGACGGGCACCATCGTCCACGCCGACGGAGATCACAGGGAACAGCGAGGGCGGGAGAACCATGAGGGGCTCACGATTCGGGACATTGGCACTGCTGACGGCGTGCGCGCTGGTTCCCACGGCGGGCGGCGCGGTCGCCGCACCACCTGCCGTGGTACCGGACGGAACCGCGTTGCAGGCGGCGCTGGACCGGGTGACGGCAGCCGGAGCGATCGGCGCGGTCGCCGAGGTCCGGCAGGGCGACGCCGTATGGCGCGGCAGCAGCGGCAAGTCCAGGATCGGCGGCCGGCAACCGGCCCCCGTCGACGGCCGATTCCGCGCCGGAAGCGTCACCAAGACCTTCACCGCCACCGTGGTGCTCCAACTGGTGGGCGAGGGGCGACTGCGCCTGTCCGACACCGCCGAGCGGTGGCTCCCCGGACTCGTCCCCGCCCCCGGAGGCGACCGGATCACGGTCCGGGACCTGCTCCAGCACGCCAGCGGCCTGCCCGAGTACACCGACGGCCTGCTCGACGGCGACGCCCCGCGTGACCGCTTCCACACCTGGACCCCGGCCGAGCTGGTCCGACGGGCCGTCAAGGACGGCGACCGGGACCGCCCTCTGCTGTTCCCGCCGGGCACCGATCACCACTACTCCAACACGGACTACATCGTGCTCGGCATGATCGTCGAAAAGGTCACCGGCCGTTCGTACCGCACCGAGATCGACCAGCGCATCATCCGGCCCCTCGGACTCCGGGACACCCGTCTGCCGGGCTCCTCTCCCTTCATCACCGGGCCCCACTCCCACGGCTACGAACCGGTGGAGAAAGCGGACGGGACACTCGTCCCGGTCGACTACACCACCGTCAACATGTCCGTCGCCGGCGCCGCGGGCGAGATCATCTCCACCACCGCCGACCTCGACCGCTTCTTCCGCACCCTGCTCGGCGGCGGTCTCCTGCGCCCGGCCGAGCTGCGCGAGATGAGCGCCGACCCCAGCGGCGGCGGCTGGGGCCTGGGCCTGGAGATCGCCACGCTCCCCTGCGGCACGATCGTGGGCCACGGCGGCGGCACCCCCGGCTACCGCACCATCTCCTTCCACACGCTCGACGGCACCCGCCAGGCCACCGTGGACTGGACCGACTGGGGCACCGACGCCGGCGTCGACCCTGCGGCCCTCGCCCTGATGACCGCCGCCCTGTGCCCCTCTGACACCCGGTCCGCCACGGTGTCCTGACGCGGAGGGCGGGACTTCCGCGCCGAGGCTGCCGGACCTCCCGCCACGCCTGTGTCCGCGGCCTGGAACGGTGTGCGCGGCCCGGCGTCCCGCCCCCGTCGAACGCGATGCCGTCGCCCGTCGGTGCGGGTGAACCCGAGCGCGTCGCGGCCTCGGGCTCATCCCGTTGACCCTCGGTACAGGTCTCGGTCACACCGCGCCTAGGCTGCGGGCGTGGATTACAGCGAGCTTGAGGCGGACGTTCTGCGGCTGGTCGTCGGGGCAACCGAGGCCGGCGTTCGTGCCTTCGGCGAGGAGACGGTCACTCGTCTGGTGCGGCCGGAGCTGCTGCGCGGTGCGGCCGAGGACGAACTCACCGAAGCGGCCCGGGCGGCACTGGCCACCGCGTGCGCGAACGTCCTGACGATCAGCGCCGCCGAGCTGCACGACGAGCTTGCGACGATCTATGACGGCATCCTGGTCGACGACGATCTGGACCCTGGAGTCCTCACCGCCATCACCGCGTTGGCGCACTGGAAGAGCTACCTGGAGCAGAACCGGCGCGGCGAGCTCTACGAACTCGCCATCCGTTCCATCGAGGACATCGACCACGAGGTCTCCGCCGACCTCGACGACTTCCTCGCCACACCGGAGATGGCCGCCGAGTACGAGCGCATCCGCCGGCTGCTGGACCCCGGCGCAGGGCAGGAACGCGGGACCCACCAAAAGTAGTTCCGGAACCACGGCGACACGGGCGGCCTGGCGCTCTGCCCGTCGCTGTTCAGTCCCCGGCCCGTATCAGCCCGCTCTCGTAGGCGAAGATCACCGCGTGGATGCGGTCGCGGAGGCCGAGTTTGGTCAGGATGCGGCCGAGGTGGGTCTTGACGGTCGTCTCCCCGACGAAGAGACGGCCGGCGATCTCGCCGTTGGCCAGCCCCCGGGCGACCAGGGCGAGGACTTCCCGTTCCCGGTCGGTGAGCGCGGCCAGGCGGCTGCGCTGGGCCGGCACGGACGCGGGGGAATCCCGGACGAAGCGTTCGACCAGGCGCCGGGTGAGTGAGGGAGCCACCATGACCTCGCCCCGCAGCACCGCCCGGACGGTCACCAGGATCTCCTCGGCGGGGGCGTCCTTGACGAGGAAGCCGTTCGCACCGGCCCGCAGGGCCGCGTAGGCGTACTCGTCGAGGTCGAAGGTGGTGACAACGAGGATCTTGGGCCCATGGGGCTGCGCGCAGAGGTGTTCGGTCGCGGCCAGCCCGTCCAGACCGGGCATGCGTACGTCCATCAGGACGAGGTCCGGTTCCAGGGCGGCCACGCCCGTGATCGCCGCGTGGCCGTCGGCGGCCTCGCCCACCACGGTGAGGTCGGGCTGGCTGTCGACGACCATGCGCAGTCCCATCCGGATCAGTTCCTGGTCGTCGCAGATCAGCACCCGGGACGATGCCGGAGCGGGAGTCGGGGTCGGGGTCGGGGTCGGGCCGGTCACGGGGTCGCCGCGCTGGGCTCGGGCCGGGTGGGGCGCAGGGTGGCGGTGACCCGGTAGCCCCCGTCGGGTGTGGGTCCGGCGTCGACGCTCCCGCCGTACAGGGCGGTGCGTTCGCGCATGCCGGTGAGTCCGTGACCGGAGGAGAGCGGTGGGGCGGGGTGCTCCGGGACGGTTCCCCGTCCGGCTCCGGCCGAGTTCTCGACCCGGACGCGGACCAGCCGCCCGGGCCCGTCGGAACCGGTGTCGACCCGTACGAGGATCGTGGCGTTCGGCGGCGCGTGCTTGACGATGTTGGTGAGCGCCTCCTGCACGATGCGGTACGTCTGCGCGGTGAGATCCGCCGGGAGGCCGCCCCGCTCTCCGCGCAGGTCCAGTCGGGCGCGCGTGCCGCTCGTGTTGAGGCGCCCGACCAGCCGCCGAAGATCGGCCGAGAGGGACTCGGCGGCCCCACCGCCATCGAGGCTGGGGCCGCCCGGGCTACCGGTGGGGACGTCCGTGTCGGGGGTGCGCAGCACGTCCAGCAGCCGGCGCAGTTCGTCCAGGGCCTCGCGCCCGGTCGCGCTGATGACGCCGAGGGTGCGGTCGACGACCGTGGGGTCGGCGTGCCGCATCAGCCTGCCGCCCTCGGCGTTCAGCACCATCACGCTCACGCTGTGCGTGAGGACGTCGTGGATCTCGCGGGCGATGCGCGCCCGTTCCTCGGCGACGGCGACCCGGGCCAGGGCGAGTCGCTCCGATTCGGCGAGCGCGGCCCGCCGCTCGAACTCGGCGGTATAGGCGCGCCGGGCACGGACGTACTCGCCGAACACCCAGGCTCCGGCCAGCAGGAGCCCCACCGCGAGCGGGGTGAGCCAGGCGCCGCGGGCGCCCGGGCCTCCGTAGTCCCGTTGCCAGGCGGGGATCCACAGCAGTACGCAGCCGGCGGTACAGATCACCGTCGCCGCGGCGGCGCGGCGCAGGCCGCGTACCGTGAGGGTGGCCAGGACCGCGGCCAGGGCGACGGCACCGCGTCCCGGTTCCTGTCCCCACACCTGTCCGAGGTACTGCGCCCAGAACGCGGCCGTCACCAGGGCCGCGACCAGCACCGGCCGGTGGCGGCGCCACAGCAGGGGCAGCACCAGCGCCACGTACACGACCGCCTGTACCCAGACGGGGCGCCAGCCCGGCTGCGGGCGGATCACCGGGGGCACGGCCACCAGCACGACCAGCAGCAGGTCCGTCAGCCACGGATGTCCACGCCGCAGGCGTGGCAGGGTCTCGATCAGCCGTTGCACCGCCTCACGCTACGGCCGGGGCCCGCTCCCCGGCATCGTCCTGGCGGGCGTCACGGGGTCCTCCCGCAGTCGTACGGACACCGGCCGGGGATACGACGTGCGGCCACCCCGGGCGCTTCCAGCATGGCCGGCATGTCGATCACCACCGAGTTCCTCAGACGGCCCCTCATGACCGGTGCCGTGGCGGCCAGCTCACGGCGGCTGGCGTACGCGATGACCGAGGGCATCGGCTTGGAGCGGGCCCGGCTCGTCGCCGAACTCGGCCCGGGGACCGGGGTGTTCACCGACGCGATCCTCGCCCGGCTCGCACCCGACGCACGGCTCGTCGCGGTCGAGCTCAACCCGGTGCTCGCGGCCCGGCTGTCGGCCACTCGGCGCGACACTCGGCTGACCGTGGTCCAGGACACGGCCGCCGACCTGGCCGCCGTGGTCGGCGAACCGGTCGACGCCGTGGTCTCCGGGCTGCCGTGGACGGTCATGCCGCAGGACCGGCGCGGGCACATCCTGGACGCCGTGACCGAAGTCCTCGCGCCCGGCGGCCAGTTCACCACCTTCGCCTATCTGCACGCGGCCTGGACCCCGCCCGCCCGTCACTTCACCGCCGAACTCGCCTGCCGCTTCGACCGGCTGGAGCGCTCGAAGGCGGTGTGGGCGAACCTCCCGCCCGCTTTCGTGCACCGGGCCACCCAGAGGCCATGACCGAGACCTGGAGGATCGGCGAGCGGGACGGGAACATCCGCGCGGCGATGGGGCGGAGGCTGCCAGTCCAACGCGCCGTCCGGGGCGCCCTGGCAGTTCGTCACCTGAGACGAGGACGACGCCCTGCGGCAGAGGCGGGTACTTCTAGCAGCCTGCCCCGTCCCGCCAGGGCACATCGCCGATACCCGAGCCAGCGGTACGGCGGCGGCTCTACCGTCCAGCCCGGACACTGATCACGGGGCGTACGGAAGGGGTCGAGCGGCGGGGCGGGATCTGGGGCTGGACGGGGTGCACAAGCACGAGAGATGCGCACGGCGGGCGGACGTCACCGCAGGGTCCTGGGCTCCGGCCCTCGGTCGGGGATGACGGCCGCTGACCGGCTCATGAACAGGCGGTCTGCCGCGGTCGCGAGCGGTTGCCACCACAGTCGTGACCGCAGTCGCGGCCGCCCGCCTCGCGCCTGCGTCCTCAGTGTCGAACAGCCCTTACTCAGGCCGGAGTTGAGTACGTGTGCTCATACCCGGTGACCGTTGCGCGGCCAGGATGGGTGCAACGGCGCAGCCAAGTGCGCCGGGTTGATCCTGCTGAGTGTCGGGGGAATTCTCATGGCGCGTCGTACCGTTCTGGCCGTGACTGCTGGTGTCGTCGTTCTCGGAGGTGCCGGAGCCTTCGCTCTCGCCTACGCCGGGGAGCAGCCCCTCTCGGTGGCGCACAGTGCCGCCCGCTACACGGCCCCCGTCGGTGAGCGCGACGGCTCGTTCACCTTCACCACTGACGTCACGGCGTCCGCCGGCGTCAAGAACCTGAAGGTGCTGGCCTGGCCGGCGAACTCGTCCTTCGCCAAGGAGGGGCTGACCGCCAAGGACATGGCCGCCGTGGAGTCGGCCGTGTGCAAGCCGTCCGGTGGGGACACGGCGCGCTGCACCTACACCGTCAAGGTCACCGGTGCCGACTCCGAGGCGTCCCCGCGCGGTGCGTGGCACGTCGCCGTCCTGGCCACCGCCAAGGACGGCGAAACGAAGCTGGTCACCAAGGCCGCGGACTTCACCGTGGCGTGATCCGCACGGACATGTGATCGTGCGTGTAGATGGGGTGTTGGCGGTTGTGCGAAGTGGGCCGGGGGCACCCGCTCCCTGGTCTTTGGGGTCGGCGGAAGGCAGGTCGTGATGGCCGCGAACGAGCCGTGGCGGATGTCCGTCGACGGTGAGGAGTTCGAGGTCAGCCAGCCGGACGGCCGGCCGGGCGACTACTCCTTCACCTGGCTGACCGGGCCCGACCCCCAGTACGGGTTCGGGCTCAGCACTCGCCCTCCGGTGCAGGCCGGCAGGGCATTTCTGGAGGAGTCCATCCGGGATTTCCTCTCGCAGGTCGACCCCGACACCGGATACATCGAAGGATGAACCTACTTCGGCTGCGTCGCGATCTGGATCAGGTTGCCGCAGGTGTCGTCGAAGACGGCGGTGCTGACGGGCCCCATCTCCAGGGGCTCCTGGGTGAGGCGGACACCGAGGCCGCTCAGACGCTCGTACTCCGCCTGTACGTCGTCGACGGCGAACTGCGACCCGGCCCAGTCCTCGCACCCTCCGACCCGCCGGTGCGTGAGCAAGTCCTCTCCCTGGTCAGGCCTGGGGCACCGGCGCGGGGCACGGTCAGCCCGGGTGTACCCCTCGGCAAGGGTCGCCAAGATCCTCAGAGGACTCATAATCCGTCGGCCGTGGGTTCGAGTCCCACCCGCCCCACCTTTGCAGGTCCCTGACCTGCGGAAACGTTCATTTTTGGGTGTCGGGGCGGCAACTTCGCCTGGACGGACTGAATCCACTGCTCGTGGATTTGGAGTCGGGCGGTGCTCGGGGTCTGGGACCCCTCTGACCTGCGGCTGAGTAGATGATCGAGGGCGTGGCTCGTGGTCCGGGCGACTGCTTCGAGGGCCGAGCCGAGCCCCAGGGGCCCTACGGGGGCCGGGACGGCGCAGACGGGTCCAGGACGACGGTGTCTCGGAGTCGGTTCGGGCAGTGCGACGAACGGGACGCCGAGCTGTTCGAGCTTGTCCTCGGCGAGCTTCTTGTGCCAGAAGTGCGGGACGTGGGGCGTCTGGTCGCTGGTGAGGATGCTGGTCAGGACGAACCGCCGGATGCCGGTGCGGTGGGCGGCCTCGGCGAGGTTGGCGTTGCCGACGGTGTCGATGTCGTGCGCGTTCTTGCCGCCGCGGGTGTAGCCGGCGGCGGTGGTGATGACGGCATCGGCGCCGTTCATGGCGGCGACGAGCGAGTCTAGGTCGAGCATGTCGCCGCGGGCGATCTCGACACCCCGCCTTTCGAGCCTGCTCGCGTCGGTGGTCGGCCGGACCAGAGCGCGGACGTTCTTACCGCGCTTGAGCAGTTCGTCGACGACCTTGCCCCCGAGGGAGCCGGTCGCGCCGACGACGAGGACGGGGAGTGCGGTGGTCATGGGAGTCTCACTTTCCATCAGGTCAGTGGTGGGGGATCAGGTGAGCGAGGCAGTGGTGGCCGCGGACGCGGGCGCCGTCGGCCCGGGCCGCTCAGGGGCCGGCCTGTGGTGGGCGGATCCGCGGCGCGGGTCACCGCCGGCCTGCAGGAGCCGGCCGAGGTCCAACGCGGCCCGGACGCGGGTGCTGCGCCCGTCCTCGATGTGCGGCCGGCCGGCGACAGGGAAGGGCTCCCCGGCCCTGCGGGGTGCTGCCCTGCCCCGGATGAGTCCTGTCCTGCCTCCACCGGGACAGCTCGCGCTTGCCCCGGATGCCGAGGCTCGGCGCACTGGGTCTTTGCGACAGTTGGGGCGGCCGGCTCCGTTCAGCACGGGTCTGAACGAGCCGAGTGCGCTGCAGCACCGTCCACTTCGCGGGAACGCCGGAAACGAAGCGCACTCCAGGCCCGAACCGGGGTGCGGGCCCGGAGGAGTTACTCGGAGTCTTCCCGTGGAACAGCGCGGCCGTTGATCGCGTCGGCGATGGCGTAGGCGGTGCGGACGAAGGACTCTGCCTGCTGCGCCGACAGGTTCACCGCGGAGGTCTCCTCCAGGGCCCGCCACATGGCTGCCAGGGGCTCGCGCATGGCACGGCCCTTGTCGGTGAGGTGGACGACCATGACGCGCCGGTCGTGTGCGGCCGGCTCGCGCACGAGCAGGCCGGCGTCCTGCATGCGGCGAAGGGACTTGGAGACGGTGGAGTGGTCCAGGCCGACGCTTTCGAGCAGCTCGGACTGGGTCTGGCCGTCCCGGTCCAGGAGCTGCATCAGCAGCAGTTCCTGTCCGGGATGCAGATCCATCTCGCGGAGCATGGCCGCGGCGCGGGCGCGGTGGGCGCGGGCGAGCTGGAAGATCGCGTAACTCATCGGCCCCTCGTTGGCCGTAGAGGGGGTGCGGTGGGTGGAGGCGGGCATGATGTGGTTCCTCAGACGGTGTGGGTGGGGTAGTCGGTGTAGCCGGCCACTCCGCCGCCGTAGAAGGTCGCCGGGTCGGGGGTGTTCAGCGGCGCGTCAGAGCGTAGCCGCTCGACCAGGTCCGGGTTGGCGAGCGCGAGGGCGCCGACGGAGACAAGGTCGGCCGTGCCGTTGTCGACGTCCTCGGCGCGGGTGGGCAGGTCGGTGCCGGCCCGGTTGAGGATCAGGGTGGTCGGCCACAGCGCGCGCAGGGTGCCCAGCAGCTCCTCGTCGCCCGCGTGCATCACGTGGAGGTAGGCGAGGCCGAGCGGGCGCAGGGCGTTCAGGAGCGCCGGGTACAGCTCGGCGGTGTCGGACTCGGCGATGTCGTTGTAGGGGTTGCCCGGGGAGATACGGATACCGGTGCGCTCGGCGCCGATCTCGTCGGCCACCGCGGCGGCTACCTCGACGGCGAAGCGGATGCGGTTGTCGAGGGAACCGCCGTAGCGGTCGGTGCGCTGGTTGGTGTTGTCGGACAGGAACTGGTGCACCAGGTAGCCGTTGGCGCCGTGGATCTCCACGCCGTCGGCGCCTGCCGAGACGGCTGCCGCTGCGGCGCGGCGGAAGTCGTCGACGGTCGCCGCGACCTCCCGCGTCGACAGAGCGCGGGGCACGGGCATCTCCTGGGGCCCGGAGGCGGTGAACATCGCGCCCTGCGGCTGGATCGCCGAGGGGGCGACCGGCTGACGGCCGTGCGGGGTGTTGTCGGGGTGGGCGATGCGTCCGGTGTGCATCAGCTGGATGACGATCCGGCCGTCGGCATCGTGCACGGCGTCGGTGACCTTGCGCCACCCGGCGATCTGCTCGTCATTGTGGATGCCGGGGGTGAGGAGGTAGCCCTGGCCGTCGGCGGAGGGCTGGGTGCCCTCGGTGATGATGAGCGCGTGCGAGGCCCGCTGGGCGTAGTACTCGGCGTTCAGCTCGGTCGGTACGCCTTCGGGTGTGGAGCGGTCGCGGGTCATGGGGGCCATGACCAGGCGGTGCGGGAGGGAGATGTCGCCGACGGTGGTCGGTGTCCACAGGGCTTTCAGCATGGGGGGTCCTTCGGTTCGGTGATGATCGGAACAGGGGGAAAGGCGGGCGTGATCAGTCGACGGTGAGGACGAGCTTGCCCCGGACATGCCCGGCGTCGCTGACCTGCTGGGCCGTGGCGGCCTGGTCGAGCGGGTAGGCGGTGACGGTGGTGACGAGCTTGCCGGTCGCGGCGTCCTGCGCCAGCGCGGTCAGGCGGGCGGCCGAGCGTTCCTGGCCACCGCTGGAGAAGGTGATGCCGAGCTGGTGCGCGCGGAAGTCGGCGATGGTGACGATGCGCTCGGTGCCGCCCCGCAGGGTGATGGAGTCCTCCAGGGCTCCCTTCCCGGCCAGGTCGAACACCGCGTCCACGCCGTCGGGGGCGAGCGCCCGGACCCGCTCGACCAGGCCCTCGCCGTAGAGGGTCGCGGTGGCGCCGAGCGAGGTGAGGTAGTCCTGGTTGGCGGGGCCGGCGGTGGCGATGACGCGTGCTCCGCGGGCCGTGGCGAGCTGGACCGCCAGGGTGCCGACCGCTCCGGCCGCGCCGTGCATCAGCACGGTCTCCCCGGCGGTGACGCCGAGCAGGTCCAGGACCCGCTCGGCCGTCTCGGCGGCCACCGGCAGCGCGACCGCGTGCTGCCAGTCGAGGCCGGCGGGTTTGGGGACGACGGTGGTGGCCAGCGCGTACTCGGCGTACGAGCCGGTGTCCGACCAGCCCAGCACCTCGTCGCCCACCTGCACGTCCCGCACGCCCTCACCCAGGGCGTCCACCACGCCGGCGAGTTCGCCGCCGGGGACGGCGGGGAGCGGCGTCGGGAACGCGGCCTCCATGGCCCCGGAGCGGATCTTGCCGTCCAGCGCGTTCAGCCCGGCTGCCCTGACGCGGACGCGGATCTGCCCGGGGCCGGGCTGCGGGACCTCGATGTCCGCCTCGTGCAGCACGTCCGTGCCGCCGAAACGGTCGAACAGGATGGCTCTCATGACGACTCCTCTCGTGCCGCCACCCATTTAGGTGGCTGGACACATAATCAACGTAACAGCAAACATGTGGCTAGCCAAGCATTTGCTGTCGGTGTCGAAAAGGATCAGATCCAGAAGGGGGCGCAGGCGATGGTCCTGTCCACGATCTCCTCGGCCGGGGCGTCGGCCTGCTCGACCGCTCCCGTCGCCTCGGCCCGGCCCTGAGCGCCGTCGAACGGCCTCGAAACCGACCGGCCCGCCGTGGACGCCGGCCTCACCCCGCCCTGCCGCAGCGGCCGCACCGAAGGCGCCAGCCGCACCAAGAGGATCGTGAGACAGATGCAAGGACGCGCCGGATTCGGCCTCCTCCGCCACCGCGTCCTCCTGCCCTGACGGACACCCAGCGACACCACCCACTACTGGCCGGAGCCGTTGGATCTACCAGGTCTGCGGATGGCCGTGAGGGTCTCGGCGCGTTTGACGGCCCGCCTGGATCTCGTCCCCAACGCCGTGGTCCTGGGAACACCCGCCACCTCGACGCCGCCGTCGCCCGGCTCCGCGCCGAGGGCCACGCCGTCGGGGACGAGGGCGTGGCCCGACTCTCGCCGCTCAAGGACCGGCACACGAACTCCGTGGACCGCTACGAAGTGCTGCGACAAGGCGAATCGATCTTTGACGAGTTGCGCGATCAATGGAAACAGCGGATCGGTTCCAGCGAGCTCGCGAGCCTGGAGACGCACCTGGCGGACCTGGTCGGACCGGGAAGCCGAAGGTGTACGCGATCACCCCGATGGCTGTCGCCCGCTCCTTCACGCGATGCGCGTCATCTCGGAGGGCACCGGCCGCGCCGCGCCCCGACAGCCGCACGAGGGCGACGCCGACAGGCATCGCCCGGCGGTGTCGAGGGATGGCCGGATTCTGCTCATCGGCGTGATCGTGCCGGCGATGGAGCCGGCCGTGGGATCGGCCAACGACTGGCTGCCGCCGTTGAGGTCTACGGACTCGGCTTCCTCGGCGACGAGGCCGGCCTGCGCCCTGCCATGGTCGTCGTGCCGGCCTGTGCCGTATGCGTGGCCTTCCGGGCCCCGGCGGTGAACACCGGGGCCCGCGCCGAGACTCCGGCCGCGAGGCACGCCGGCGACTCCGACGTACCCGCCACCGCCGACGACGCGGGCTTCACGGAGCGCACGCCCAACCACCGTCCTTGCTGCGTACCACCGTTGAGGGGCTGCGGCCCGGCCCTGGGGCGGCAGGCGAGACGCAGGAGTCGCCGTGTGCGCGGTGGCCGGAGCCACGGGGGCGCGGGGCGCCACGCCGGTGTGGCCGCCGGATCCTGGTACTGGCCTGGTTCACGTACTGGACGAGGAACGCGGACGGCGAAAGTCAGGAGTCGCAGCAGCCGGAAGACGCCGTCCGGACCCCGTCGGTCCAGCACGGTTCGCACTCGGCCAGAGCCGGTCCGGGCGACCATCCGCGCGGCCGGACCACCAGAGCCGCGGTCATCGTGGTCGCGAGGAACTCCGCGCCGAACTCGCCGAGCCGGGGCTGACCGCCGGTTGTGCCCCCGGGACACGGCCGGGAGGAGGGCGGTGTGCCGTCCGTCCGGCCCGCTCGGGTGTCCCGGCGAGAGCCGCACCGGGGCACAGACCGCGCAGGCTGTCCAGCTTCTCGGCGTCCTCGGTTCCGCTGCCGGCCGAGTAGGCGACGATTCGGAGGTCGGATCCAGGGACCATGAGGACGTCGAGGTCGAGGGCCAGGTCACCGACCAGGGGGTGCTCGATGGTCTTGCGGTCGCCGTCGTGGAGGCCCGCGGTGCCGTTGGACCACAGGTGGGCGAAGCGGGAGCTGGTGTGCAGCAGCCGGTCGACAAGTGTGGTGAGGCGGGCGTCGTGGGGGTAGACCACTGCCGTGACCCGCAGGTCGGCGACGAGGGACTCCTCCTCGGCCTCGTCGCCCGCCCAGGAGCGTATGGGCCAGGCGGCGATGGAATCGACCCGGTGACCGCCGCTGGAACGGAACATTCCGGCGACGAGATTGCCCTGGTCCCAGCCGTAGGTACGAGGGTCGCCGACGGTGGTGGTCCACATCCGGTTCCAGCTGACCAGCGTCCAGTCGGCGGCGTAGACCGCGACCGGCGCATCACTCATCTGCCGCACGAACCGATGCACCCTCGGCGGCACGTGCAGCGGTACATGGCCGCCGGCGGGCGGCGCGAGACTGGCGCAGCGGAACAGGTGGTCGCGCTCGGAGGTGTCCAGCCGCAGGGCTCTGGCCAGGGCGGTGACGACCTGGACGGAGGGATTGCGGGCGCGGCCCTGTTCGAGCCGCACCACGTAGTCGACCGACAGACCGGCCAGATGGGCCAGTTCCTCGCGACGTAGACCGGGAATGCGCCGGGCGGGGCCGGTCTCCAGTCCGCTTGCCAGGGGCGAGAAGCGCTCCCGCCAGCCTCGCAGGGCGACGCCGAAGTGGTTCGTCGATGCCATGCGATCATCATCGTTCGAATTCCCTGCCCGAACAGGACCTCCTTTCTCACTTCTGGGTAAAGCCGGGGAGGTCTCGCGGCTCGGTGCGCCCCCTACCAGGAGCGCGGGCGTTCGTGCAGGTGCGGCGCCGCGGGGCGCGACCGGTCGTGGTGGCAGGTGCCGGTCCCGGCTTTCTGGCCGTAGAAGTCGCTCATGGGGGCGTCGGTGACCAGCGAGTCCTGGTGCGGGGCGGTCGCGCTCACGGCTGGAGTGCGGGGTCCGGTGCGGTGTCCGCCGTGCCCTTCGCGGCCGGGGCCCAGTGGGTCCGGGTGAAGGCGGCGGCGGAGGTCAGCGCCTCGTCGGCTTCGTCGAGGACGGCGGCGAACGACTGGAAGACGTGCGGGACTTGGGGCCAGACCTGGAGTGCGACGGGTACGTCGTGGTTGGCGGCGCGGGCGGCCAGTCGTACGGCGTCGTCCAGCAGGATCTCGTGCGAGCCCACCTGGATGAGCAGTGGAGGCAGGCCCGTGAGGTCGGCGAAGACGGGGCTGGCCAGCGGTTCGGTGCCGGACGTCCGAACGAGGTAGTCACGGGCGCGGGTACGCAGGGCCTGCGGGGTCAGCGCGGGGTCCAGACGGGCCTTGCCCGCCACGCTGGCGCCGGACACCGTGAGGTCGGCCCAGGGCGAGAACACCGTGGCCGACGCAGGCTGGGGCAGGCCCGCCTCCCTGGCCGCGACCAGTGTCGCGACGGTCAGGCCGCCGCCCGCGGACTCGCCGACGAAGGCGATCCGGTCGCCGGGGATCGCCTGGTCGAGCAGCGCGCGGTACGCGGCCACCGCGTCCTCGACGGCCGCGGGGAACGGGTGCTCGGGAGCCAGCCGGTAGTCGACGCAGACGGCACGGGCACCGCAGCGCCGGGACACGTCCGCGGCCAGGCCCGCCGCGTCGGCCGCGGAACCTATGGCGTACGCACCGCCGTGGAGGTACAGCAGCACGCGGGACGGATCGCTGCCGGGTGTGTCGACGGTGACGACGGGCACGCCGCCGAGGTGCCCGGGGGCGGTCGTGACATCCGGAGGCAGCGGTATCGAGGTCATCATCTGGTGGAAGACGGCGCGCGCTTCGGCCACGTCGCCTCCGACGTCGAGCGGCGCGTGGCGGAGCATCTCGTCGAGGGCGCGGCGTTGTTGCCCGGACATGGCGGTGCCTTTCGTACGGGGTGGATGCGCGGAGGGAGCGTGGGGGTGCCGACGCTCAGCGCGGCGGGCCGAGGATGATCTGTCCGTACAGGTCGGCGGCCTCGGCCATCCGGTCCTTGGACATCTCGAATCCTTCGGGCCGGGAGGCCGACAGGTCGCGCCCGGCGTGCCGGAACATGCCCTCGATACCGCCCGGAGTGCAGATCATCAACAGGTCCGCGGTGTCCGAGGTGATCCGGTAGCCGTGCGGGACGTTCCTGGGCAGGTAGACGATGCCGCCCTCCGACAGTTCCATCTCCTGGTCGTCCGACCACAGCAGCGCGGTGCCCTTGATGAGCATGAAGATCTCGTCCTCGCGGGTGTGCATGTGGTAGGGCGGTGCCTCTCCCTTGGAGACGCTGAACCGCCCGACGGTCAGTTGGCCCTCGGTGGCCGCGCTGTCCAGGAGTACCGCGAACTGACCACCGTCGAGCCATTCGAGTTTCTGCTGCTGATCGGGCTGAGCGAGATAGGCCATGCTCATGACAACGTCCGTCCTGTGCGATCGGCGGGCGCTCCGCCCTCGCCTGTGGGAATGAGCGCGACGACGGGGATCACTCGTCGCGTCTTGCGCTGGTAACCGGCGAAGCCCGGGCAACGGCGGGCCTGCTCCGCGAACGCGGTGTCGCGCTCGGTGCCACGCAACTCCTCTGCGCGTACGGCGATTTCGTCGTCATCCGCCTGGATCCGGACATCGGGCTGCGCGAGGTGGTTGTGGTACTGGTCCGGATCGCGGTCGGAGCCCGCCTCGGAGGCGAAGACAAGATGACGGCCCTGATCGGCCAGGTACGTCATCGGATTCACCCGGGCGGCACCTGAGCGCGCCCCTACGGTGTGCAGCAACAGCACCGGGGCCCCGGCGAACCCCCCGCCCAGCTGTCCATGGTTCGCGCGGAACTCCTCGATAGTGCGTTCGTTTAAACCGGCTGTGTCAGCCATTGTCTCTCCGGCGGGGGAGGGGGTGGACGGTCTGCGAGCCGGGCAGCGCGCGGTGTGCCGTGCCCATGCCCTGGCCAGGCCGGGGCTCCGGGCTCGGATCTTCATGGTCCTCTTCGGGGACCCGACGCCGCCAGACGCGAGGCTGAGACCAGCAGTACCACCTGGCGGTTTCGGAGCCTCGGGGCCGACGGCCGGACCAGGACGGTCCTGGCCTTCTCGCCGAACGGGCGCTGGTACGTGAGGAGACCTGCATGCGGGTCTGGCGTGAATGCGCGAGCGGAGAGCGGCAGCGGCGGCTCTCCGTGGGTCTAATTAGGCTCGACACCGCGCTGCGGGAGGCGGCCGAATACTTCGGCGAGATCGGACGCGGGCGGAGACGACCTGATGGGACAGGGAACACCCGCGGTACGGGCTGCCGAACGGCGTCCCGTCGAGTGGTGCAGCCGGTCAGGGCTGTGGAACGCGCGGGTGTCTCCCCGGGGCGTGCACCCGCCGGCCGTTGTCGCTCCCTGAGCGAGGGCAGGCTGCGCACCGGCCTGCCCCTCGCGCCCGCCGACCCGGCCACGTACTACCAGGGCGGCGACGCGGGCTATCTGACCTACCTCACCTACCGGCACACCGCCTGACCGACACGAAGGACGAGGAAGAACCATGAATGCGCCGAACAAGCCCCAGGACGACGCCCGGACGGCCGTCATCATCGCCGGCCGGGTCTTCGCCCCGGTCGAGGACGTCGAGACGTTCGTCGCCGAGGCACGGGCGACGTCGTACCCGCTCCCGCGGCGAACCCGGGGAACGTGCTGATCTCGTTCTCGGTGGCTCACCAAGTGGGGTCCGCGTATACGCAATGAGGTGCGCAGGTTCGAGGTCGGCGAGAAGGACCCCCTGGCCTGAGCCGAGCCGGTCAGCCGTGGGACCCGGCCGTCGCCTGCACGTGCCGGACCTACGGAGCGCAGCCCCGGCATCAGGCAACCCCGTTGGCGAGGTCGGTCCGGAGCGGCATTCTGATCACGGCCGCTGTTCACCGTTTGAGCAGATCATGTGGTGACGGAGGAAGGTCCGGCCGACGTGAGTCCGGATGCTCGCACGGGTGCCGCGTGGCGGCCGGGTGACCTCCGCGCCGGTCGACGCGATCGTCACGCCGTGAGGCGCTCGCTGACCTCCCACAGGCGGGCTGCCGACTCCGGGTCCACAGCGCCCGGCAGCACGCCGGGCGTCTGCTCGCTCTCGTACCAGGCGGCCTCGGTCGAGGGTGTCACCAGGGGGCTGATGTCGCAGTTCTCGCAGTAGACCCCGCCCAGGCCGCCCAGCTGCGGGCTGGTAGCGCACCAGACGCTGGTGGCCGCCCCCTGCTGCACCGTCTTCCACTGACGCTCGGGATCGATGACGGGCCTGCCGTCCTCGTCGACCGTGCCCGACGCCCGGATGATCTCCGGGGCGACGTACTTGACCAGCCCGGTGTCGATGATGATCCCGGGGTGCAGGGAGAAGGCATGTACGCCCTGTGCCGACCCGCGCCGGTCCAGCTCGACGGCGAACAGCGCGTTGGCCGTCTTCGACTGGCCGTAGGCGACGAACGGTTCGTAGGGGCGGTGCTCGAAGTGCAGGTCGTCGAAGTCGACGCCGCCGAAGCGGATGCCCCGCGAGGACACGGACACGACCCGCGCGCCGTCCGCCGCGACGAGCGCCGGCCACAGTCGCCGGACCAGCTGGAAGTGCCCCAGGTGGTTGGTCGCGAACTGCACCTCGTACCCGCGCGCGTCCCGGGTGAGCGGAGTCGCCATGATCCCGGCGCTGTTGACCAGGATGTGCAGCGGCCGTCCGGAGGCCAGGAACTTCTTCGCGAAGGCGTCGATCGACGCCGGATCCAGCAGGTCCAGGTACTCGATCTCGGCCCCGGGCACGTCCCTCAGCGCGGCCCGCCCCCGCTCCGGGTCACGCGCCGGTACGACGATCTCGGCGCCGGCGGAGCGCAGCACCCGGGCCGTCTCCAGACCGATGCCGGAGTAGCCGCCGGTGACGATCGCGACCCTGCCGGTCAGGTCGATGCCTTTGATCACCTCCTCGGCGGTGGACGCGGCGCCGAAGCCGGAGCGGACGGGGTGCTGTGCGGTGGTCATGTCTGGCCTCTCCTCGAAATGAGCCGGCCAGGCCACCGTACGGTCGCGGTTGCGTACGGTGAATGCTTGAGAATGCGCATTACTTGCGTGATAGTTCGAGCATGACAGCGGATCCGCTCTCCGACGCCCTCGCCGTCGCCGACGCCCGCAGTGTGTTCTCCGGTGGTTTCAGGGCCGGAGGCGGCTGGGCGATCCGGCTTGAGGGGCGCGACAAGCTGAAGGTCAACGCCGTGGTGCGCGGCCGGTGCCTGATGGTGCCGCCGGACGGCGGTGAGCCCTTGCCGCTGGTGGAGGGCGACATCGTGGTCTCCGACGGCCGACGGCCGTACGTGCTGTGCAGTGGGCCCGGCATCGAGCCGGTCAGCTCCGACCAGGTCGCGATGGATCCCGGCACCCGCATGGGGCGGCTCGGTGAGGGTGAGGACGTCGCCTGCGTCTCCGGGCACATCGACCTCAGCCGGGACAGCGGCGAGCTGCTGCGCCGGGCGCTGCCGGAGCTGATCCACGTGCGGGCCGGCGCGGCCGAGGCGCCCGTGTTGCGCTGGCTGGTCGGGCAGTTGATGGGGGAGATGAGGACGCGCGGGGCGGGTGCCGAGTTCGCCTCGGCCCAGCTGGCCCAGCTGTTGTTCCTGCAGGTGCTGCGGGTCTGCCTCGCCGAGGCCGAAGGGCTGCCCCCGGGCTGGCTGCGCGCCCTGGCCGACGAGCGGCTCGCCCCGGCCCTGCGCCTGATGCACGCCGACCCGGGACACCCCTGGCGGCTGGAGGAGCTGGCCCGCGCTGCCGCGATGTCCCGCACCACCTTCGCCGTACGGTTCAGGGAGGCGGCCGGGGTGCCGCCGCTGGCGTATCTGCTGAACTGGCGCATGAGCCTCGCGGCCCGCGCCCTGCGCCAGGACACGGCCCCCGTCGCCGCCCTCGCCCGCTCTGTCGGCTACACCTCCGAGAGCGCCTTCAGCAACGCCTTCAAACGGTCCATGGGCGTCGCGCCCCGGCGCTACCGGGACGCCGCCAGAGCCTAGGCCGCTCCAGCGCCCGCTCTGCCGGAGGGGGCGAGCACCCTCCCGAGCCGGGGGGTGAAGCGAGGAGGCGCTGATCTGAGGAGCGTTGTCCTCCGGTTTTCGCGGATCTCCTCGTCCTTGATGACGGTCGTGTCCGCTCGGAGGGCGAATGGCGATGGTCCGATGCCCGTTCCACGCCTGATCCGGGTTCATGGTCATCTCCAGCTGGTCACGCTAATGCGAACCGGGACGGAGGGAGATCCGCCCGGCAACGGCTGTCCGCGCAGCGACCTGCACCCCCGAGCCCGTCGGCGCCGGCCACCGGGAACGGCCGGTCCACGCGCATCCGCCACCATGGCCGGAACGGCGGGTCCGGCAGCCCCGCGAGCACCGTCGGACGCAGCAGTCCGGGCCTGCCGGAGCGCAGCCGGATCCCACCCGCGCGGCCGCGCGCCACGCCGGTCGCCTCCGCCGAGGCGCCGTCAGCACCGTGGCCGGCTGCCCTGGCGTGCGGTCCGCGTCCTGAGCGCTCCGAGGCACCGGCCTTGTCTCGCCCGTGCGCCGTCAGCGGGCGGCACAGCTGAATGCCCTGCTGCGGGCCTGCGGCGCACCGGGGCGGACAGGGACGTCGGGCGGACCGATATGTGGCGCAAGGATCTCGCCACGGTGCATCGAGGGTAGCTGTCATGGGCATGTATTCGGGCGTTTGGTCCCTCCCCCACGAGGAGTGAACGCGTGATGAGCGCCACCCCCACGGCACCCATCCCCACCCCTACGGCCCCCGGCGGACTGCCGCTGATCGGACACGGACTCCGCCTGGTCCGCGACCCGCTGCCGTTCATCACCTCGCTGCGCGAACACGGCAGTGTGGTGCGCATTCGCATCGGCCCCACACCGGCCTACGTGGTCACGGACCCCGCACTGGCCCGCCGTGTCCTGGTGACCGACGCCGCCCACTTCCCCAAGGGCGGCAAGTACTACGACGCGCTGCGGGTCTTCCTCGGTGACGGAGTCGCGACCGTCGCCGACGGCGACACCCATCTGCGCAACCGCCGCCTGATGCAGCCCATGTTCAGCAAGGCGCATATCGCCGAGCGTGGCAACGCCATGATCGATCAGGTGCGGACGATGGTCGGTGCCTGGCCCGCGGCCGAGCCGCGCGACATGTTCGCCGGCATGAACGAGATCACCCTGGCCACGTTCCTCGTCGCCGTGTTCGGCGCGGGCCTGCCCGCACACCTGGAGGGCGAGTTCACCGCCCTCATGCCCGAGATCATGAAAGGAACGATTCGGCAGGTCATTCTGCCGCCCTGGGTCACGCGGCTTCCGCTGCCCGCCAACCGCGCGCACGCCGGCCGTGTCGCCCGCCTGCGCGCCCTCATCGACCAGGCCATCGACCATCACATCGACGCCACCGCACCGGGATCCGCTTCGGCGGACGGTGCGTCCGGCGCCGAGGCCTGCCCGCATGCGGCCGAGGCGCGCCGGCAGCACAAGGGTCTGTTCGAGACCCTGCTCGGTGTCGAAGACCGACTCGGCCGCCGGCAACTCCAGGACGAGGCCATCACCCTCCTGGCCGGCGCGATCGAGACCACCGGCACCACACTCGCCTGGGCGCTGTACGAGATCGCCGGCAATCCCGCCGTCGAACGACGTCTTCGCGAGGAACTGGCCTCGGCGTGCCAGGGCCGGCCGCTGCGCTACGACGACCTCGACCGACTTCCGTACAGCCGACGGGTTCTGCAGGAGGCCATCAGAAAATACGGGGTGTCCTGGATGGTGACGCGGACCGCCGCCCGCGACACCGTCCTCGGCGGACACCTCATACCCGAGGGCGCCGACGTCGTGTGGAGTCCCTATCTGCACCAGCACGACTCCTCCCATTTCCCCGACCCGGACACCTTCGACCCGGACCGTTGGGAGGCGGACCGCGTCGCGACCACCCGAGGGTCCTTTCTCGCCTTCGGCGACGGCCGCCGCAAGTGCATCGGAGAGAACTTCGCGTGGGTCGAGCTCCAGATCATCCTCGCGACCGTCCTCCAGGTCTGGCCCCGGTTCGAGATGACCTCCCGTCCACCGCGTGCCCAGGCCGTGATCACAGTCAAACCCGACGCCTTGGCCATGGCGTTCCATGCGGACTCGGCCGACTGACGGGCCGGCCGAGCAGCCCGCATGCACGGGGCGACCCTCCGCTTTCCGACGCCGGGCCACGTCCATGGAGCGGTACCGGCGTCTCTGGCGCCGCCGCCATGGTTGCGGCCCGCCGTCCCTGGCGCGGCGAGGGGCGAGACGCTGGTGGTGTTGGAGCGTGCTGCGGCTCGCGGACGGTGGTGCGCTGCGGTGGAGCGCGCATGTGGCTTTCTGGAACGGCTCTGGCGCATCCGTTGCGCCACAGAGACGGGCGTCACTTCGGTGCCTGGAAGCCGCCGATCCGCTGTTCGAGCAGGTCGGCCAGGAGCAGTGTGGTGCGGTCCTCGAACATCGGGCCGATGAGCTGCACTCCCACCGGCAGGCCCTCGGAGGACCGGCCCGCGGGTATCGCGGTGGCGGGCAGGCCGGGCATGGTGGCCAGACCGGCCCAGACGAGCTGGTCCAGGTACGGGTACTCGACGCCGTCGATGTCGATCCGGCGTGCCAGCAGGTCGGGGTCGTGGTCGTGCGGGAACGCGGGAGTCGGCGTGATCGGGCACACCACGGCGTCGAACTCGGCGAAGAGCTGCCGCCAGCCGTGACGGTGGAGCTCGCGACGGTCGTTCGCCCGGGTCCGGTCGCGGTGGCTGAACACCATCCCGCGCAGCCGCGCCGCGCCGAGACTCCGGTCGTCCGCGCTCAGTCCGGCCGCGCGGGTCCGCAGCTGCTCGTACGCGTCGGCGGGAAAACGCGCGACGGAGGCCGAGAACAGCAACTGCGTGTAGAGCGTCGCGGCTTCGGCCAGGTCGGGCAGCAGCGGGCTGTGCCGTTCGACGTGGGCGCCGCCGTCGACAAGTGCGTCGGCCACCCGGTTCACGCCGGCCCGCACGGCGGACCCGGTCGGAATGAACGGATGCTCGTCGAGGACCAGGACCCGGAAGTCGCCCAGCCGCTGGTGGCGTGCGGGCGGCAGGGCCAGGTCGTGCGCCACGCCGAGCGTCAGCGGGTCCGGCCCGGCCATGACGTCGAGCAGGAGCGCGAGGTCGCGGGCGGTGCGCGCCATCGGGCCGACGACGGCGAGGTCGAGGTCGACCGGCAATGCCGGCGTGGCCGGCGGGACCATACCGCGGTTCGCCACCAGCCCGAGTGTCGGCTTGTGCGCGTAGACACCGCAGAAATGCGCGGGGGTACGCAGCGAGCCGCCGATGTCGGAGCCGATGGACAACGCGCCGAAGCCGGCCGCCAGGGCCGCCGCCGATCCGCCGGAGGACCCGCCCGGCGTACGACCGTGATCCCACGGGTTGTTGGTGGTGCCGTAGATCTCGTTGAAGCTCTGCAGATCTTGCAGACCCAATGGCACATTGGACTTGCCGAGCACCACCGCGCCGGCGGCTTCGAGCCGCGACACCTGTACCGCGTCCTCGGCCGGTACGAAGTCCCGGTACTGCGGCATGCCCCAGGTCGTCGGCATCCCGGCCACGTTGTAGGACTCCTTGACCGTCACCGGAACACCCAGAAGCGGCCGATCCCCGCCCCGGCCGAGTTCCCGGTCGGCGTGGAGCGCAGCCGCCCGGGCCCGATCGAAGTCGGGCACGCAGATCGCGTTGATCACTCCCTCGTCCCGCTCGATCCCGGCGATCGCCGCCTCGGTCAGTTCCACCGAGGACACCTCACCAGCGCGCAAAGCGGCCGCCAGCTCTCCGGCCGGCCGAAGATTCCCATCCATGAGTCCGAAGCTAACGGACCGTCACAGAGGCCATGAAATCCCGCCTCCCGCAACGGAAAAGTCCGCGAACACCCGCCTGGCGGGGGTCACGGCGTAGTGTCCGTCCACTTCCAGCGCCGCGATGGCACCACAGCCGCCGCTGCCGCCGAGTCGGCGAAAGCCGATGCGGGGTGCCTCGGGAAGCGCGGTCCGCCGTGCCTGCCGTGGCCGGCGGTGGCCGGCCCCGCGTCCGTCAGCCGGCCGAGGCGGCGCCCGATGGCAGAGGTCCGGGTGGCCGCGGCTCCCCTCCGCGCTACATCCCCGAGGCACCGCCGGCGGTGAGACCCGGAGCCAGTGCCGGGAGCCAGAAGACGGCGACGGCCAGGGCGATCGAGGCGATGCCCACGCCGCGGGCCACCAGGCGGCCGGCCGGGGCCAGTTTCTCAGCCGTGATCACGGCGGTCAGTGCCGCCATGGCCCACAGGTTCATCACGCCGAACGCCGCCAGCAGCACCATCAGCGACCAGCAGCAGCCCAGGCAGAAGGCTCCGTGATGGGCTCCGGCCCGCAGATCGCGTGAGGGTCTCGGGTACGAGGCGTAGCGCAGCATCATTCCGACCGGCGAGCGGCACTTCGCCAGGCAGCGGTCCTTGAGGGGCGTGAGCTGGTAGACGCCGTTGACCGCGAACACGGCCGCGGCCACCGCGGTCGCCGCCGTGGCGGGGAGGCCCGCCGCCCGTCCCAGGCCGGCGGCCAGCCCGTACGCGGGCAGCCCGGCCGCGGCCCAGACGAGCAGGTAGGCCATCGTGAAAACGACCATGCGCGGTGTCCGGTGCGCGGTGATGGTGCGTGCGTACAGCGCGGCTACGGGCGCCGTGGCGGGCAGCATCATCGCGGCCGTCATCAGCGTCCACACCACCAGGAAGGCGGGCAGCCCCAAACCCATGGTGCCCGGCATCGCCGGCATGCCGTCCCGGCGTGTCACCAGCCAGAGCCAGGCGGCGGCCGCGGCGACCAGCAGCAGCCCGGCGGGACCCGCCCCACCGCGGACGGTGACCGGCCGACCGGTCACGCGGACCACGTGAAGGGCGCCGAGTGTCCGTTGCCGCCGGAGAAGTCCCAGGACCGGCCGTACACGCCGTCGCCCGTCGCCCGGGTGGAGCGGGCGATGGTCAGCGTGCTGCTCACCGGGTGGAACATGCCGGTCAGGCCCATGACCGGACCGTCCGCGCCGAACTGCGGGGCAACCCGGTCCTCGATCTCGATGTCGATGGCGTCGCCCACCCGTGCGGCGTGGCGGCGGCCGTCGTCGCGGTAGTCGATGGGGACGCGCTCCACGCCCAGGACCTCGCCGATGAGCGGAGTGAGCGCGGCCATCGGCCCACCGGCCTGGCCGGAGAAGACCCTGCCCAGCGCCTCCGCCTGGCCGTCGTCGGCCGAGGCGTCGAGATACAGCGCCACCTGCCAGCCGCCCTCGGCCATCACCCGAGGCGCGTCGATGAAGACGGCGACGCTGCGGTCGGAGACGTCCACGCCGTCCACGTCCCCGCGCTCCACGTGGAACGCGAAGGTCACCTGACAGCGCTCGTGGTCGGCCGGGTCGGTGAGGCCCGAGGTGGTGCAGGGGCACACCACGTCACAGTTGCAGCTCTCCAGATAGGTGCCGTTCAGACTCCAGGGCACGGCTCTTCGCCTCCCTCTTCCACGTCCCCCTCGGTCAGGGGAAGGCATCGGGAGGCTCCGTTCCGTCCCGGTGCCACTCCTGTCCAGGCTATTCCCGGCGACCCCGGTCGCGCAGATCCGCTGCCGGCGACGGCCCGGCCTCCCGCACCGGACAAGATCACGTCCCCTCGACACATGATCATCACGATTCCACCGCAAGGGCGTTCTTTCTGTCGCTCAATGCTCCCTTTTGTTCGCGGGTGTCGTCCGAACTTGTCATGGACTGGTCTTCACGGAATCGCCAATGGCTGACAAGATGCGCCTCCGGTTGGCTGATCTTGAACGGTTGTCAGGAGCTGGGAATGTACGGGGTGTTCGGCAGGCGCGTTCGGGTGCCTGTGGTGGGGATGTCCGGGCTGGTCGCGCTGTGCCTGGCGGCGCAGTCGGTACTGGTGGTGGGTTTCGCGCGGCCCGCCGCCGCAGCCGCCGGCCAGGCGCCCGCGGCGGCGAGCACCAAAGGCGCGGGCCCCGCTCAGGCCCCGGACGCGAAGTCCGCGCGGCTGACCGCCCAGCTCCTCGGGCGGCGCGTCGAGATCCTGTCGGAGCGGACGGCGGACGCCTCGGTCTACGCCAACCCGGACGGCACCACCACCGCCGAGTCGTACGCCGGTCCGGTCCGGGTCAAGCAGGCGGACGGCACCTGGCGCACGGTCGACACCGACCTCACCGACGTCGGCCCCGATCTGGAACCGCAGGTCTCCCCGGCGGCCGTATCCGTCTCGGACGGCGGGGACAAGGCCCTGGTCTCGGTCACCCGGGGCAGCAAGGTCTTCGGTCTGGACTGGCCCGAGAAGCTGCCGGCCCCCACCGTGGACGGGGACACCGCCTCCTACGACGTGGGCGACGACGCCACCCTCACCGTCAAGGCGCTCGCCCAGGGCTTCGAGCAGTCGGTCGTCCTGGACAAGGCACCCACCCAGCCTGTCGTCTACCGAATACCCCTGCACACCGACGGCCTGACGCTCTCCCGGGCCGACTCCGGGCATCTGCTGCTCAAGGACGCCGACGGCAAGCTGGTCGCCGAGGCCCCCGCGCCGATGATGTGGGACTCCAGCGAGGACAAGGCCTCGGGGGAGTCGGCACACCGGGCGCGGGTCGACACGAGGGTGGAGACCGCCGACGACGGTTCGCAGACCCTCGTCCTCACCCCCGACCCGGACTTCCTCGCCGACGGTGACCTCACCTACCCGGTGACCGTCGACCCGACCTCCACCCTGGCGGTGACCACCGACACCTGGCTGCAGACCCCGGACTACCCGGACTCCCAGGTCTCCTCCACGGAACTGAAGTCGGGCACCTACGACGCCGGCTCGGACAAGGCCCGCTCGTACCTGAAGTTCGACGTGTCGAAGTTCGCGGGCAAGCACATCACGGACACCAACCTCGCGCTGTACTCGTACTACTCGTCGACCTGCTCGACCTCCGGATCCGGCACCACCGTCCGCCGGATCACCTCCTCCTGGTCGTCGACGTCGGTCACCTGGGCGACCCGTCCCTCCTCCACCGGAACCGGCGCCGTCGTCAACACCGGCGCGCACGGCTACTCCTCGTCCTGCCCGGCGGCCTGGTCCAACTGGGACATCGACGCCATCGTGCAGGCCTGGGCCGACGGCGCCGACAACTACGGCCTGATGGTCTACGGCACCGACGAGACCGACTCGACGACCTGGCGCCGCTTCCGCTCCGCGAACTACTCCAACAGCGCCTACGCGCCGAAGCTCACGGTCACCTACAACACCAAGCCCGGCACCCCCACCCCGGTCGCCCCCACCGGAGGCACCGCCACCTCCGACACCACCCCCACCCTGCAGGCCAAGGCCACCGACGCGGACGCCAACACCGTCCGGCTGACCTTCGAGGTCTGGGACAGCACCGGCACCACCCGCAAGGCCGTCGGCACCTCCGCGTACGTCTCCTCGGGCTCCACCGCGTCCTGGACGCCGTCAGCGCTCGCGGACGGCACGTACAAGTGGCGGGTCCAGGCCTACGACGGTACGGACTCCGGCAGCTGGTCCGGCTGGAACACCCTGACCGTCGACAGCAACGGACCCACCACCCCGACCGTCACCAGCACCAGCCATCCCTCCTCGTCGTCCTGGTACACCACCGGCGACTTCGCGGGCACCCTGGCCGCCTCCGCCCCGAGCGGGGTCGCCGGGTACGCGGTCAAGACGGACCAGTCGCCGACCACCGCGGCCGGCACCACCGTCACCCAGACCGGCACCTCGGTCACCGCGGCCGGCAAGACCGACGGCACCTGGTACGTGCACGCGGCGGCCAAGGGCAACACCGGACTGTGGTCGGCGACCAGACACTTCGCGTTCAACGTCGACACGACCGCCCCCGGCGCGCCCACCGGAGTCACCTCCAGCACCCACCCGCTCACCACCAGCGCCTACAACTCCCGCACGGCCTCCTTCTCCTGGACCGCCCCCGCGGACCTGTCCGGCGCCGCCGGCTACGCCATCAAGGTGGACACCGCCTCCGGGACGCTCCCGGCGACCACCGACAACTACCAGACCGGCACCTCGTACACGACCTCCGTGAGCGCCGACGGCACCTACTACGTGCACGTCCGGGCCAAGGACAAGGCGGGCAACTGGTCGGCGGGCGCGGCCCAGATGAAGTTCACCGTGGACACCACCCTGCCCGCGGTGCCCACCGTCGGCTCCGACACCCACCCGGACCAGTCCGCCGCCTACCCGTCGGGCGACTTCCACGCCACCTGGTCCGCGCCGACCGGCGGCGCCACCGCCTACAGCCTGCTGGTGGACGGCAGCGCCACCACCGTGCCGGACACCACGGCCGACACCACCGGCACCGAGTACCGCGTCACCAAGGGCGACGGCACCTGGTACCTGCACATCCGGGCCCAGGACAGCGCCGGCAACTGGGGCGCCACCGCCCACTTCCGCTTCGTCGTCGACTCGACCGCCCCGGCCGCTCCCGAGATCTCCTCCGACGACTACCCCGCCGGTGCCTGGGCCGGTGCCGCCGGCACCCCGGGCCTGTTCACCGTCACCCCGCCGGCGAGTGACGCGGTGGCCCTGCGCTACCGCGTCGACTCCGGTGACCCGGTCACCGTCGGCACGGACGGCGACCCGGTCGAGATCCAGGTCATCCCGGCCGCCGAGGGCAGCCACACGATGACCGCCTGGACGCTCGACCTGGCCGGCAACCTGTCCCCGGCCATGGTGCAGACGTTCCATGTCGGCACCGCCGAGATCACCTCGCCCGGCAGCGGCGACCGCCCGGCCAGCAGCGTCGAACTCGCCGCCTCCGGACCCGCCGACCTCACCGGAGTCACCTTCGCCTACCGGGTCGGCGAGTCCGACGTCTGGACCCCCGTCCCGGCCTCCGACACGGTCAAGGCGTCCGACGGGTCCGCGGTCGGCTGGCCGGTCGCCATGACCGACGGCGCCTCGCCGCGCCTGGTCTGGAAGGTCACCGACACCCTCGCCGCCGACGGGCCGATCCAGATCACCGCCCTCTTCGACGGGGCCGACTCACCTCCCGCGGCCGACCCGGTCGACGTCGTCGTCGACCGCGAAGCGGGCGCCGCCGCCACCACCGAGGTCGGCCCCGGCGACGTCAACCTGCTGACCGGCGACTTCCAGGTGGACGCCACCGACGTCTCCGCCTACGACGTCACCCTCAGCCGTACCGCCTCCTCCCGCACCCCCGACAACGGCAGCGAGTCCGACGGACTGGTCTCCCCGTTCGGCCCGCAGTGGACGGTCTCCGGCGTCGCCGAACTGACCTCCGCCGACTACGCCATGGTCCGCACCCCCTCGGCGACCGCCGCCCAGGCCGTCCTCGGCGACGGCACGGTCATCGGCTTCACCCTCGCCAAGGACGGCACCTGGACGCCCGAACCAGGAGCCGAGTCCATGACCCTTGCCTCCGACAAGGCCAAGGGCGTCTTCACCCTCACCGACAGCGACGGCGGCTCGACCACGTTCACCAAGTCGGCCGACGACTCGGTGTACCTCGTGCACGCCAGCACCCCCGCACCCGGCGACGCCACCACCTACGTCTACGACACCGTGGGCAGCGGCGGCTCCGCGCGCCGGCGTCTGGTCCGGATCGTCTCCCCGTCGGCCACCGCCACCACCCCGGCGACCACCTGCGCCACGAACCCCGGCAGCGCCCCGGCGGCAGGCTGCGTGACCGTCGACTTCGGCTACGACACGACGACCACGGCCGGCTCCGGCTCCCTCGGCACCTACAGCGGCCGCCTCCACTCGGTGACGGCCTGGTCGCCCACGCCCTCCTCCGACACCCCTGCCGCCCGGGTGCTCGCCACCTACCGCTACGACGACCGGGGCCGGCTGCGCGAGGCCGCCGTCGCGCAGAGCTCCTCGACGGCCTCCACGACGGCCTACGCCTACGACGACGCCGGCCGCGTCACCACCCTCACCCCGCCCGGCGAACTCCCCTGGACCCTCACCTACGGCAGCGCCGGGGACAGCGCCACGGCCGGACCCGGCATGCTGCTCAGCGCCTCCCGGCCCACCGTGACCGCGGGTTCCCAGAGCGACATCGGCGGCGTGGCCACCACCTCCGTGGTCTACGCCGTGCCCACCAGCGGCAGCGCCGCGCCCTACGCCCTCGGCGCCGCCGACGTCGCCTCCTGGGGCCAGGCGGTGGTGCCCACCGACGCCACCGCCGTCTTCCCGCCCGATCAGACCCCGTCCGGCCACACCGGCGAGGGACATCTGGCCGCCGGCGACTACGGCAAGGCCACCGTCCACTACCTCGACGCCTCCGGCCGGGAGACCGACACCGCCGAGCCCGGCGGCGACATCGCCGGCACCGACTACGACGCCCACGGCAACCCCGTGCGCACCCTGACCGCCGCCAACCGGCGGCTCGCGCTCGGCGGCGACGCCGTCCAGGACCGCCTGGACGAACTGGGCCTGTCCGCGCTGACCACCGCCCAGCGGGCCGACCTGCTGTCGGACACCACCGTCTACGACAAGGACGGCGTCGATCAGCTGGAGACACTCGGCCCGCTGCACCCGGTGACGCTCACCGGGAGCGTCCCGGCCTCCGGCGGCATGCCTGCCCTCGACGCGGGCACCGTCGTCGCCGCCCGCACCCACACCGTCAACCGCTACGACGAGGGGCGGCCCACCGGCGGCACGGCCGTGGTGAAGAACCTCCTCACCTCCCGCACCACCGGCGTCCGCATCCCCGGCTATCTCGCCGACGCCGACACGGCCACCGACAGCACCACCTACGACTGGACCCGCGGCAGCCAGCCCGCGACCACCACGGACACCCTCGGCAGGACCACCTCGTACACCTACGACGGCTCCGGACGCCTCACCCGCACCGGCTTCCCGGACGGCACCGAGACCTCGACGGCCTACAACGACCTCGGCCTGCCGAAGAGCAGCACCGACCAGCTCGGGCACACCACCACCTACGCCTACAACCAGGCCGGCGACAAGATCTCGGAGACCAGCCCGGGCGGCCGGACCACCACCTACACCTACGACAGCGCGCACAACGAGCTGACCGAGACCTCCCCGGCCGGCAACGTCGCGGGCGCCGACCCGGCGAAGCACACGACCACGTTCACCTACGACGCGGCCAACCGTGAGCTGACCCGCACGGACCCGCTGGGCAACACCGCGTCCAGCGTCTACGACGACACCGGGCGGCTGCTGAGCAGCACCGACGAGTCCGGCGGCGTCACCTCGTACACCTACGACAGCAGCGGCCGGACGCTCACCGAGACCGACCCGATGGGCCGGGTGACCTCGCACACCTACGACGCGGCGGGCAACGAGACCGCCACCGTCGAGCCCGGCGGCGCCACCACCACCCGCACCTTCGGCCCCGACCACGACGTCCTGACCATGACGACTCCGGCCGGCAACGTCTCCGGCGCCGACGCCGAGACCAAGCGCGTCAACACGGTCCTGTACTCCTACGACGAGGCCGGACTGCAGGTCCGCCAGCGCCAGGTGGACCCCGAGGACACCAGCCAGTACCTCGACACCGTCACCGCCTACGACGGCCACGACCGCAGCGTCGCCGTCACCGACCCGCTCGGCCACACCTCGACCACCGCGTACGACGCCCTCGACCACGTGCTCAAGCAGACCGACGCCAGTGGCGCGGCGACCGGTTACACCTATGACGCGCTGGGCCGGGTCACCCGGCAGAGTTCCACGGTCACCACGACCAACACCTACGACGGCGTGGGCCGGCTCATCCGCACCGTCACGGGCGGCGGTTCGACCACCACGTACACCTACGACGAGGACGGCCGACGCGTCTCCATGGTCGACCCGCGCTCCAAGACCACCACGTACTCCTACGACGCCGACGGCAACCGGACGAAGGTGACCGACCCGCTGGGCCGGTCGACGACCTCGGACTACGACGCCCTCGGCCGCCTCACCACGAGCACCGACCCGGCGGGCGGCAGCACCGCCTACGCGTACACCCCGGCCGGCAAGGTCGCCAAGGTCACCGACCCCGACGGCGCGGTGACCACGTACACCTACGACAAGTCCGGCGCCCTCCTCACCACCAAGAACCCCAAGGGCCGTACCCAGACCTACGCCTACGACACCGCCGGCCGGCTCAGGACCGCCACCACCCCGGCGGGCCGGGCCACCTCCTACACCTATGACATCAGCGGCCGGCTCACCGAGAAGGCGCTGCCCGGCGGGACCGTCGACTACGGCTACGACACCCTGGGCCGCACCACCTCCGTCACCCACAGCGACAGCAGCGACGACGTGGCCTACGTCTACGACGGCGCGGACCGGCCCGTGGTCACCGTCCAGACGTCCGCCGACTCCACGGTCACCTCGACGGCCACGCAGTACGACGCGGCGGGCCGCGTCACCTCGGTGAACCGTGCCGGTGCCGCCTTCACCTACGCTCGCGACACCCAGGGCCGGATCACCGAACGCGACCTGCCCGACGGCCGCAGCCAGAGCTACGTCTACGGCGACGACAACCTGCTCTCCAGCACCACCCTCACCGCCACTTCCGGCACCACCGCGAAGGTCGACTACACCTACGACGCCGCCGGCAACACCCTCACCACCAGCCGCCAGAACGGCCCGACGACCACCCGCGCCTACGACGCGGCCGGCGAACTCACCTCGCTCACCCACACCCAGAGCGGCTCCACCCTCACCAAGTACGACATCACCTGGAACGACGCCGGCAGCCCGGCCACCCTCACCACCACCCGCAGCTCGACGGCCACCACCACCCTCTACAGCTACGACAACGCCGGACAGCTCACCAAGGAGTGCCGGCCCGCCTCCGGCAGCACCTGCACCTCGTCCGCGCCGGCCACCGCCTACACCTACGACGACGACGGCAACCGCACCGCCATGACCAAGAACGGCGTGGCGACGACGTACGCCTACGACACCGACGACCGGCTCACCACCGAGTCCGCCAACGGCACCGACACCGCCTACACCTACGACGCGAACGGCAGCCTCGCCTCCGAGACCACCGGGACGAGCAGGCGGACGTACACCTACGGACTCGACGGCAACCTCCAGTCGGTGACGCTCGCCGACGGCCGTACCGTCTCCTACGGCTACGACGACAGCGGAGACCGGGTCAGCCGCACCGTCGCCGGCACCACCGACGCGACCTGGACCTGGGACACCGTGGACCAGCTCGCCACCCGCGTCGCCGAGAACGACGGCAGCGGCGGCGCCGTCCACCAGTGGTGGTCCGACCCGGGCAACTCCCTGGGCACCGCCGTCGCCGACACCGGCGCCACCACCGGCACCTTCACCTGGCTGCTGGACGACCCGGACGGCACCATCGAGGACACCGCCACCTCGACGGCGGTCACCGGCACCGCGACCTTCGACGCCTTCGGCGAGCAGCTCGGCACCAGCGGCAGCTACGCGACCGGCAACCCGCTGCGCTTCCAGGGCCAGTACCTCGACAGCGTCACCGGCCTGTACGACATGCGCGCCCGCGACTACGACAGCGGCACCGGCCGCTTCACCGCCGTGGACCCGCTGCCGTCCGCGGAGGGCACCGACTACAGCGACCCCTACGACTTCGCCCTCAACCGCCCCACCGTCCTCAGCGACCCCACCGGCGAGTACCCCGGCTGCGGCACCTGCAAGGACACCGAGGACCGCAAGTACAAGAAGGAGAGGCCGACCTCGCACGATCAGGTCATCTTCAACCGCATGGCCAACGTCTCCCGGGGACTCGCCTACCACGGCTGGGACAACGCCTATGCTCTTCTCGACCACTGGCTCGACAACAAGGGAACCACCTTCCACCTGCACCCCTCCAGCATGCTCAAGGAGATCCCCCGTTTCCGGCACGACGTACGCGCCTACCTCAACGGCAGGAAGCGCGGGGTGTTCGACTCGGGCTGGCGGAAGACCCACGCCGACTACAGCGGCAAGTGGAAGACCCTGGACTGGTACTACGCCCTCAACCACTTCCAGTGGCGGGCGGACGGCTCACTGCAGACCAAGTACGGGTTCACCTACAACCTGAGGGTCAGGAAGCGCTACGACTGGGGAGTCCCGAGCGAGCACCGGGCGAACCTGAAGATCACCATCCCCGGAGTACTCAGCTACAACATCGCCCAGCCGGAGATCGCCCACCTGCACACCGTGGGACTCGCCCGGGACTACGACGTCCGGGGAACGTCCAAGATGAGGAAGAAGCCGTGATGCCGCACACCGCGCGCGAGGAGCGCGTCCCGCGGGGATCCGCCGTCCCGCTGCTGCTCGTGCTCTGCGGTGTGCTGCTGCTGGCCGCCGTCGCGGTGGTGGCCTGGCCGGTGGTGTCCGCCACTCCCCAGCCCCCCGCGGCCTCCTCCGGGACCACGGCGGAGAAGCAGGGCGTCCCCGGCGCCGCACTGCAGAAGACCTTCCGGCTCACGGTGCCGGCCGGTGCCCGGGACGCCTCCTACCTGGTGGTCCCGGGCGACGGCAGCGCGGACAGCGGCCAGGACATCTATCTGCGCTTCCGCACCACCGACGACGGCCTGAAGGAGTTCGTGACCTCCCTGGGCAGGACCACCGGGGACCTGACGACCGGGAACGCGAGCCTGGACCAGGACGACATCGACTCCGTCGGACTGCCCTGGAAGATCGGTACCGAGGGACACCTCACCGGCCTCTACGCGGACATCCCCGAGCAGGGAGGCACCACCGGAACCGCCCTGCTGACCGTCGACGAGACCGACTCCTCCGCGCCGCTGGTCTACGCCCATGTGACCGTCTAGCCGCCGCGCCAGGTGCGGCCCTCGAAGTGGTCCAGGCTCAGGCCGTGCTCGAGTCCTCGCTAGTCGTGTTCGGTGCGCGGTCGAACCTTCGCCCACCGCACCGGGCCGGCGGTCGGGGGCAGCACTACTGGGTCGTCGCGAGCGCTTCCGCCGGGGTCGGGCGGGCCGCTCGGAGGGACGGGCAGACGTCGGCCGGCATGCCGATCAGGACGGCGCCGGCCAGCCCGGCCGTCACCGAGGTGGGAGGGATGACCGGGGGCCAGTGCTGGTCTGCGCTGCCGCCAGGCGGGCGGACAGGTCCTGATCGAGGTCGCCGACACCGACACCGGCACCGGGATCGCCGCCGGCGACCTGACCCGTGTCTTCGACCGCTTCTGGCGCGCCGACAGGTCCCGCGGCCGCCGGACCGGCGGCAGGTCCGTGGGCCTGGACTTCGCCGTCGTGGAGGAGTGCGCCGAGTCGGACGAGTGCGGGCAGTTCGCCGAGGCGTTCGGAACAACCGCGCCCTCACCGGGGGCTGTGGAACCGGTAGCCGAAACCCCGGACGGTCTGGATGTAGCGCGGGTGCCGTGGGGGTTCGCCCAGCTTGGTCCGGAGTCGTCTGACACAGGCGTCCACCAGCCGGACGTCGCCGTGGTTGTCGCGTTCCCAGACGGCCTCCAGCAGCTGCTGACGACTGAACACCCGGCCGGGGGAGGCGGACAGCGACAGCAGCAGCCGTAACTCGGACGGGGCCAGCGGGACCGCGTCGTCCCCGCGGGTGACGCTGAGTCCGGCCCGGTCGATGCGGAGCTCGCCGTACGTCTCGGCGGCCGGGGCGCCGCCGTCGGGGGAGGGCCCGGCGCGCAGGCGGCGCAGTACGGCGCGGATCCTGGCCTCCAGCACCCGGGCCCGGACGGGGCCGACCACGTAGTCGTCCGCCCCGGTTTCGAGTCCGACCACGATGTCCACGTCGTCGCCCACGGCCGTCACCATGATGATCGGCACCTGGCTGTCCGCGCGGATCCGCCGGCACACCTCCAGCCCCGTCGTCCCGGGCAGCATCAGGTCCAGCACCACGACGTCCGGCCGGAACGACCGCAGCAGGCCCAGCACCTCCTCCCCGGTGCCGGCGGTCGCGACGTCGTGCCCCTGGCGGCGCAGGGCCGGCCGCACGCCTTCGCCGACGCCGGGGTCGTCTTCGATGAGGAGGACACGAGGCATGCGCTCAGTATCGGCGGCGATCACCGGGCGGTCGGGGCACTGTTACACGACGATCACATAGCCGAGGCTGTTGCGGTTCGGTCATATTCCGAGCCGGGTTCCGATCACATTGCCGGGTCAGCCTGAACGCTCATGACCACATCTCCGAGGCTTCGCCTCAGATCAACCCGGTCCGCCACCGGAGCCCTGACCCTGGGCGTCCTGCTGACCGCCACGGCCACGCTGGCTGCTCCGGCACTCGCCGCCCAGGAAGCCCTGCCGGGCACGGCGGCCGCGCGGACGACGTCCGCCACCCGGACCGTCACGCTGGTGACAGGCGATCAGGTCATGGTCACCACCACCGGGTCCGGGCAGCGCGTCCTCGCCGTGCGCCCGGCCTCGCACGCCAAGGGCAGCGGTGGGTTCCTGTCCTTCCAGGACGCTTCGGGTGACCGCTATGTGATCCCGTCCCTGGCCCAGCCCTACCTCGGCAGGCAGCTGGACCTCTCCCTGTTCGACGTGACCGCGCTGGCCGCGGGCGCGTCGGCGGCCGACCGCGTCCCGGTGACCGTGTCCTTCGCCCGGGGCGCGAAGCCGAGCACCCCCACCGGGCTGACCCTGACCTCCACCAGCGGCTCGTCCGCGCGCGGTGCCTCCGCCCGCGGGTACACCACGGCCGCGTCCGGCCGGAAGCTGGCGCGGCTGCTGAAGCAGCGGATAGCGGCCGACGTACGGGCCGGTCACCGGCCGGGCAGCACCCCGTTGTTCGCGGGCGTGACCTCCGTCGGCCGGACCGGCGCGACCACCGCGAGAACACCGGCCGCGAACGGCGTGAGCACACCGGCCGTGAACGGCGTGGCGGGCAAGTACAAGCTGAACATCCTCCAGATCACGGCGGAGGACCGGTCCGGTGCCGGGGTCAACGGGGCCGTCCTCCTGACCGACACGGACGACGCGGCGATGATGACCGCGGTCCTCCCGGTGGACGACGGCATCGAGAAGGTGGCCGTCCCGACCGGCCACTACAGCCTGGCCGCGCCCGTGGTGGACTTCGACGCCTCCGGCGATGTCACCGCGCAGTCCCTGGTCACCCTGACCGACCTCGACGTGACCGGCGCGACCACCACGGACCTGGACGCCCGTACGGCCACCGCGCAGGTCGCGGCCGCCACGCCCCGCCCGGCCACCGCGGACTACGCTGCCGCCACCTGGGGGCGCACCGACGCCGCCGACGGCTCGATCGACACGGCCCCCACCGCCTCGGCGGTCTCCACCGACGCCACCCCCGTCTACGTCAACCCCCAGCCGGCCGCCACGACCGGCAAGGTCGCCTACTTCACCCAGTGGTCGGGCCACGGCCCCGGCACCGCCGACCCCTACCGCTACGACCTCACGGGGCGCCTCTCCGACCAGGTGGCGGCCGACCAGCGGATCACGGTCACCGGTAAGCAGCTCGCCACCGTCCGGGAACGGTACGTCCGCGACCCGGCGGCCTCCCCGGACGGCGTCATCACCAGCGGTGAACTCGGCGCCGGACTCCCGGCCGCCTTCTCCGCGGCCGTCACGCAGACCATGCCGGCCCGGGTGACCGACTACCTGAGCGGCAACAACGGCGGCGTCTGGATCCAGCAGTCCTTCCCCGGCACGAGCCTCGCCTTCAACTCCGGCGACCGCACCTTCGCCGCCGGCCGCACCTACACGCAGGACTGGGCCCGCGGCCCGATCGGCCTGGGGCTGGGCCAGTACACGACGGGCCCGTTCGGCGGCTCGGACTGCTCGGCCTGCGTGGCGGACGGCAACCTGCTGGCCTTCCTCGCCATGACCGACAGCGAACCCGACCACTCGGGCGGCCCCAGCGTCTACAGCGAGCAGTCGTACGGCTTCAGGGCCCAGCTCTACCGGGACGGAACACTGGTGGACGACAGGCCCGGCAACACGGCGGTCTACGTCGACGGCCAGACGGCGCCCGACGCCCGCTACCGCATGGTCGCCGACCAGGACTTCAGCGGTGACACCACCCTCAGCCAGTCCACCACCGCCCACACCGAGCTGACCTTCGGCCTGCCCTCGGCGGGCGACACCGACTCCCTGCTGCCGGACCGGTTCACCTGCGAGGGGCAGTCGCCGGCCACGCCCTGCCAGGTCCTGCCGATGCTCACCGCGCGCTTCCGGCCGGCCACGGACGATCTGAACACCAGTCACCGGACCACGCAGAGCATGGGCCTGGACATCGCCCACGTGACCTTCGGCGGAGCCGGTTCCCGGGCCGCGATCACCTCCGCAGCGGTGCAGGTCTCCTTCGACGGCGGCCAGACCTGGCAGAACTCGGTCCTGCACGGTTCGAAGGGCCACTACCGGGCCCGCTGGACCAACCCGGACTCCGCGCGCGGCACCAGCCCGGCCATCCGCGTCACCGCCACCGACGCCGACGGCAACGGCCTCACCGAGACCATCACGCACGCCTACACCGTCGCGGCCACCACCTCATGACGACAGCCGGACCCGGTCAGGAGACCCACGAGAACCAGGAGAACGATCCCCGGATGACCGCTCGCCCGATACGCACCGCCCGCCTGACACGCAGAGCGCGGGCCGCCGTGACCGCCCTGCTCGTCGCCCTCGCGATCCCCGCGGCCGGCACCGCCCGGGCGGCCGGTACCGCCACGGCACAGCCGCACGTCCAGCGCGCCTGCGCCACCGTCCCCGCCGGGCAGGCCCGATGCCTCGCCCTGGTCCGCACCGACGTCCAGGGCGGCCTGGGAGTACGCGGACCGGCCGTCAGGAACCGCGCCAGGGCCACCGCGGCCGACACCGCGCTGCCGGAGGGCTACGGCCCGGCGGACCTGCGCGCGGCCTACAACCTGCCGTCCACCGGCGGCGCGGACCAGACCATCGCCCTGGTCGACGCCTACGACGACCCGACCGCCGAGGCCGACCTGGCCGTCTACCGCGCGACCTACGGACTGCCCCCGTGCACCACGGACAACGGCTGCTTCCGCAAGGTCAACCAGCGAGGCGAGACCGCCCCGCTGCCGCAGTCCGGTGCCGCCAGCGGCTGGGCCACCGAAACGGCGCTCGACCTGGAGATGGCCTCGGCCGCCTGCCCCCAGTGCCGCATCCTGCTGGTCGAGGCCGACGAACCCTACCTGGCGGACCTGGCCGCCGGGGTGGACACCGCGGTCGCCCTGGGCGCCACCGAGGTGTCCAACAGCTACGGCGGCACCGAATCGCACGGCACCACCGCCTTCGCCAAGGACTACAGCCACCCCGGTGTCGCGGTGGTCGCCTCCTCGGGCGACTCCGGCTACACCGTCCCGAGCTTCCCGGCGGCGTACTCCAGTGTCGTCGCGGTCGGCGGTACCTCGCTCACCCGTGCCGACAACGCCCGCGGCTGGCAGGAGACGGCCTGGTCCGGGTCGGGCAGCGGCTGCTCGGCCTGGGTCGACAAGCCGGCCTGGCAGCAGGACACCGACTGCCCCGGCCGCACGCTCGCGGACGTCTCCGTCGTCGCCGACCCCGACACCGGACCCGCCGTCTACGTCACCTCCGTGCCCCGGGGCAGCGGCGGCTGGACGGTCGTCGGCGGCACCAGCGCCTCGGCGCCGTACGTGGCCGGAGTGATCGCGCTCGCCGGTGACCCCGCCGCCCTCCCCGACGCGTCCCGGCTCTACTCCGCCCCGGCGGCAGGCCTCAACGACGTGGTCGACGGCTCGAACGGCAGCTGCGACGGCGACTACCTCTGCACCGCGGTGCCGGGTTACGACGCCCCCACCGGCAACGGCACCCCGAACGGACTGTCGGCGTTCTGACCGACTGCGGGTCCGGCGGTGGCCGGGTCCGGCGGAGCTTGACAAAGCGGGACGCTGTTCCGGATAGTAATCGGGACGGCGTTCCGTTTCGCTTCGTCGCGGCCGGACGCAGAAGGGAACCGTTCCTCATGAGCGCAACCACCGACATCGCCACCGACATCGCCGCCGGCTTCGGCCCGACCGCCCCCGTCCTGTCGTACGGCCCGGTGACCCTGTCCGTGCCCGGACGGCCCGTGGACCTCCAGCTCCGCGTCTCCGCGCCCGCGACCGGGACCGGCCTGCCCGTCGTCCTGCTCTCCCACGGTCACGGCGGCTCCAACAACCTCTCCTCGCTGAACGGTTACGCACCCCTCGCCAACCTCTGGGCGGCCGCCGGATTCGTCGTCGTCCAGCCCACCCACCTCAGCTCCCGGACCCTGGCCCGGCGTCTCGCCGACGCCCCGGGAGGCCCCTACTTCTGGCGCTCGCGCGCCGAGGACATGAGCCACATCGTCGACCGGCTCGACGAGATCGAGAACACCGTGCCGCAGCTCGCCGGGCGCCTCGACCACGAGAAGATCGCGGTCGCCGGGCACTCCCTCGGCGGCCACACCGCGAGCCTCCTGCTGGGCGCCCGGATCGCCGACCCTGACACCGGGACGGCGGTGGACCTGCGTGAACCCCGGATCAAGGCGGGCGTGCTGCTGGCCGCACCCGGCAGGGGCGGCGAGGCTCTCAACGGACGGATGGCCGAGAAGGTGCCGTTCTTCCGCACCACCGACTTCTCCACGATGGCCGCGCCCACCCTGGTCGTCGCCGGCGACAAGGACGACCCCTCGCACTTCACCGACATCGGCCCCGACTGGCACGCCGACCCCTACCACCTCGCTCCCACCCCCAAGACCCTGCTCACCCTGTTCGACGCCGAGCACCTGCTCGGCGGCATATCGGGATACGACGCCGACGAAACCACCGACGAGAACCCCGACCGCGTCACCGCCCTCGGTCAGCTCACCGCGGCCTACCTGCGCACTCAGCTCCAGTCCGACCCGTATGCCTGGCAGACGGCGTGCGAGGCGCTGACGACGGGGGCGGCCGCGGCGGGACGGGTCGAGTGCAAGTAGACCCGCGGACGAACGGAGCGCGGCTCAGGCGGCCGGCCGGCGGTACCGGTTCCGCAAGGCGGTGAGGACCGGGCGGGGGCGGAGGGAGGTCTTCACCAGGAGGTGCACGGCTTCGGCGAACGGCTCCGCAATCCGGTCGTCCCGCCACACGGTCCCGACCATGCTCGTCAACGACCAGAAGGCGTCGGTGAATCGCCCCGCCCGCCGTTGCGCGGTGGCGACAGCCAACAGAATCACGCTCTCCCGGCCGCGCGAGTCGTTCTCCGGCAGACAGGAGAGCACCCAGTGGTACGCGGCCATGGCGCGGTCGGCTCGTCGCGTGTCCCGGACGGGCAGGCCCAGGTCGCCCAGTGCTCTGCGCTCGCACCAGGTGTCGTCCAGTTCGCGGTAGAGGCCGATCGCGGCGGCGGAGGCTTCCGCCGCCTGCGACCGGCGGCGCCCGCGCCGCAGCGCCGTGGCGAGACGTTCCAGTGCCTCGGCCTCCATGTGCCGGTCCCCGCGGGTCCGGAACAGCGCGATCTCCCGTTCGTGCACCTCGGCGGCCTCGGTGGGACGTCCGGCCGCGCACAGGGCGCTCCCCAGGTCGCGCAGCGCACCGGTCAGCAGGCTCTCCTCGTCGCGCTCCTCGTGGATGGCCGCCGCCCTGCGGTGGGCTGTGACGGCCTCGTCGTACCGGCCGAGCCGCTGGAGCCGGTCGGCCAGGGCCTTCAGCGCCAGGGCCTCCAGCCGGCGGTCGAACACCCGGTGGCAGATGGCCACGACCTTCTCGTAGTTGTCCACCGCCTCCTGCGGGCTCAGGTCGCTCACCGCCCACAGGTGCTGCATGGCGATGGCCTGGTGGTGTTCGTCGCCGCGCTCCTGGTAGACGGCGAGGGCGCGGCGGTACGCCTCGACGGCGTCGTCGGACCTCTTCATCGCGAACAACGTGTCTCCGAGCCCTATCAGAGTGAGGCCCTCGGCATGCCAGTCGCCGCTCTCGGCGAAGTGCCGTACGGCCTGAGTGAGCAGACCGGCGGCCTCCTCGTACTCGTGGCGGTCGCGCAGCGTGTCGGCGAGGCCCACGAGTGTCTTGCCGATCCAGCCCTGGTCACCGAGTTCCTCACAGAGCGCCAGGCTCTCGGCATGGGCCTTGACGGCCTCCTCGAACCGCTCGGCCCGGCGGAGCGAGGTACCGAGGATGTGCAGTGCCGCGATCTGGCGCTCCCGGTCGTCGCCGCGGGCCCGGGCGACGTCCAGGCTTCTGGTGGCGGCCTCCACCGCCTCGGGCAGCCGTCCGCAGTTGCCGAGAGCCTGGCTGAGGTGCCCGAGGGCGTTGGCCTCGCAGCACGTGTGGCCGATCGCGCGGGCGCAGCCGACGGCGAGCCGCGCGGCGGTCACGGCGTCGATGGCGTAACTGCTTCGTTCCAGCAGAAACAGCCGTATGTGCTCCTCCAGGTCCAGCACCGCGCGCACGTGTCCGGTGGCCGCGGCCCGGGCGATGAGCGCCACCAGGTTCGCCCGTTCCGCCTCCAGCCAGCGCACGGCGTGCGCCCGGTCCGGGAACTCGCCCGGCAACGGCCCGTCGTCGTGGTTGTGCCGATGCGCGTCCGCCGCCCGCGCGAGCTTCCCGCAGTGCGCCAGCAGACGGGTGAACGCGGCGTCCCGCCACTTGGCGCTGTCCTTCTCGACCAGCGCGGCCGCGTAGACACGGAGCAGGTCGTGCATCCGCCAGCGACCCGAGCGCACCGGCTGCTCCGCCAGCAGTCCGGCCCGGGCGAGCGCGGCCAGGGAGTCCCGGGTCCAGGCTCGGGACCGTCCCACGAGCGCCGCCGCGGCGTCCGTGTCGATGTCCGGGCCGGGACTGAGGGCGAGTTGCCGGAACAGCCGGCGGTGGGGCGACGGCAGGCGCTGGTACGAGAGACGGAACGCCGCCTGGACCGCCGTCGTGTGCCCGCCGTCCTCGAAGCACAGCACGTCCAGGCGGGTCCGGGCGTCGGCCAGGTCGGTGGCGAGCGTGGCGATGGGCCGGCCCGCGTCGGTGATGAGCAGGCAGGCGGCGATCCGCAGGGCGAGCGGATGGTGGCCGCAGTGTCCGGCGAGCCCGGCCAGCGCGTCGGCCTCCCGCTGCGGACGCGGATCGTCGGGCCTGGCATGCCGCAGCGCCTCGGCGATCAGGTCGGCGGCACCCTGCGGGGTCAGTTCGTCCAGGCCGATCAGCCGGGGCTGGAAGGCGGGGCTGGCGAGCAGGTGACGGGAGGTCACCAGCAGCCGGTGCGCGGAGCGGGCGGGAACGAGGCGCTCGATCTGTGCGGCGTCGGCCGCGTCGTCGGCGATGAGCAGGACCGCCCTGTCCTCGTCGGCGAGCCGGTTCAGCGCGGCCTGGCAAAGGCCCGTCTGCTCGTCCGGTGTCCTCGCGTCGTCCACGCCCAGCGCCCGTGCCAGCGCGCCGACCGCCTCGTCCGCGCCGACCGGCCCGGCCGGATCGTAGCCCCGCAGATGCAGGAAGACCGCGCCGCCCGGGAACCAGCCTCGGGCCACGGCCCGGTGGGCGACATGGAGGGCCAGGGCGGTCTTGCCGATGCCGGGGAGCCCGGACAGCAACGAGACGACGGCGTCGGGCCGGCCGCGGGACACGGGGGCGAGCAGCGCCAGTACGGCCTCGGCCTCCTTCTCGCGGCCTGCCAGACGCGTCGGCTCCGCCGGGAGGTGCAGCACCGGTGACCGGTCGGCGGCGCCGGACGCGCAGACCTGGTTGCCGCTGCCGCTGATCTGGATGACATGGCCGTGCCCGGAGGCCGCGGCGGCCTGTGCCCGCGCGGCCGTGCGCCTACCGGTCACGCCCGGGACCTGCCGTGCCGTCGTCCCCGCCGACCTGGGTGACCCGGGCCCGGCCCGCCGCCCTGACGTGCTGGGCCAGCCCTCCGGGACGGTCCGTGGCGGCGCCGGGGCCGGGGCGCCGGTGCCCGGCGACCTGCGTGACCCGGGCGTCGTCGGACGCTGTGACAGCCTGCCGCACGGCCCCTGCTCCCTCGGTCCCCGCCCCCGCCCACCAACCGGCCGCCGCCCCGACCAGCGCGGCCATCGTCGTCGCGAACGCCGTCGCCACCACCCACCGGTCGGCCTCCGCGCGGGGCAGAAAGCCGAACGACGCGGCTCGCGCCGCCCACAGGCAGACCACGAACGAACCGGCCCCCGCGCACACCGCGACAACCCAACGCCCTGCGCGTTGCATGCGTCCCCCCTTGCCTCGACGCGTGCTGCCAGAGGTACAGCGGAGAAGGACCCATCGGGGGCAGAACGTACAAAGCGAGGACAGAGCCGCCGTCTTGGGGTATCTCGTTCGGTGGGTGTGGCAGCGCCCCGCAAGCGGCGCGGGGAACTGCGCGATCAGCCCCCCACGGACCCGCGGACGGCCGTGACGGCCACGGCGGCGGGGGATGGGCAGCGAGGCCCACGCGACCCCGACGGCCCTTGCCGGCAAGGCGGTTCGCAGGCGTGATCTCCCTGTCCCCCGGGTAGCAACGTCCTGCTTCGCCGTCGCTTGCGGGGAGGTGTGTGAAGGGGGATCACGGGGTGTCGGACGACGGCTTGCCGGACGGATGGGAGGCCCACGAGCGTCGGCTCTGGGAGGCGTACCGGCGGGGCGAGTGGTGCGAGGACGTGCCGGAGGTGCGGGCCGAGGTCCTGCGGTGGCTGCTCGTCGCCGCCGCGCCCGGTGCCGGGGCGGCCGGCTCTGCTCTCCGGCCGAGCGGCGGCAGCGGCATCGGACCGGACTCGGTGAACACGGTCGGAACACCGGGGCAACCGTGACCGACCCTCACATGTCTAGCGGGTGTGACACAGCATCAGGACTCGCCGTCCGCAGACGGCGAGCCGTCCATCCCTAAGGGGGATCCCATGCGCATCCGCCCGGCCGTCACCGCCGTATCCCTTGCCACCGGCCTTTTCGCCCTTGCCACGTCGGTGCTGCCGACTGCCGCCCAGGCGGCGGACCGGGCCGTGCCGAGCGACACCGTCTTCTCGAACGTCGTCGTCAACGGCGGCAAGGACCTCGTCCTCGGCCTGACCACCAAGAAGACCGTCACCATCACCTGGACCGCGACGGACCCGGACGGCGTCGCCTCGTCCTGGGCCTACCTGTGGCACGGCCCGAACACCGACGACGAGGACGGCCACCTGCCGCTGTACCCGCCGACGGGTGCGTGCACGGTGTCGTCCACCGACCCCACCACCTCCGCCTGCGAGGTGAGCATCGCCGTGGACGCCGCACGGGACCTCGACCACAACGGCCTCGCCGGTACCTGGAAGGTGCTCGCCGGGGCCCAGGACCGCACCGACGACTGGACGGAGATCGACGCCGCGGGCACGGCCCGGATCAAGCGGCTGGCCAAGGTGACGGTGAACGCCTCGCCCGAGCCGGTGAAGAAGGGCAGGACCGTCACCGTCACCGGCAGACTCAGCCGCGCGAACTGGGAGAGCGGTACCTACACCGGCTATCAGGGGCAGCAGGTCAAGCTGCAGTTCCGCAAGAAGGGCAGCAGCACCTACACCACCCTGAAGACCGTCACCAGCGGCAGCGCCGGTGCGCTGAAGACGACCACCAAGGCCAAGGCCGACGGCTACTTCCGGTTCGTCTTCGCCGGCACCGGCACCACCGGTCCGGCCACCGCCGCCGGCGACTTCGTCGACGTCAGGTGAGGCCGGCCCTCGGGTGAGCACGACGGCCCCCGGTACGGGGGCCGTCCGCTGGTTCGGCGGGTGGCGTCAGCCGAGGAGCTTCGTCGCCAGGGTCGAGGCGTTGTACGAGCCCCAGCCCGTGGTGAAGTCCCAGCCGGTGGCCGCGGAGTAGGCGCCGTTGCTGCCGCTGGTGATGTCGTGGAAGCCGGTGCCGCTCGCCGCGTACAGGGCCGGGTCGGCGAAGCCGAGGTTCGCCTTGCCGGCCGCCGCTGCCTGCTGGTTGTAGAGGGCCGCGAACGCCGCCCACTCGGGGGCCGCCGCGCTGGTGCCGCCGACCGAGGACCAGGAGCCCTGCGAGTAGATGGAGACACCGGGGCTCGGGTTGGCGTGCGCCGAGACGTCCGGGACCTGGCGGTAGCCGCCGCCCGCGCTCTTCTGCACCGCCGTCTGCCAGCTCGGGATCTTGAAGACGGAGGACTTGCCGCCACCGCCGCCGGACCAGGCCACCTCCTTGCTCCAGACGTTGGCGGAGGTCACGGTCAGCTTGGTGCCGCCGACGCCCGTGACGTACGGGTCGCTGGCCGGGTAGTCGACGGAGGTCCCGCCGTCGCCCGCGTCGTCGGAGCCGTCGTCGCCGGAGGCCGCGTAGAAGCCGAGGCCCTCGGCGGCGCCCGTCTTGAAGACGGCGTCCACCGCGTTGATGTTGGAGGTGGTGCGGGCGGACTCCGCCGCGCCCCAGCTGATCGAGGTGGTCGGGATGCCGCTGTCCACGATGGCCTGGTAGGTGTCGACCTCACCAGCGTCGGAGTTGGGGCCCTCGAAGACCGTCACGTTCGCCTTCGGGGCGATCGCGTGCAGCACCTCGATGTCCAGCTCGACCTCGACCTGGCCGTCACCGAGCGCGCCGGAGCCGCCGTCCACCTTGGACACGGTCGGAGTGGGCGAGCCCAGGCTGTAGTTGGTGTCGTACTTGGTGATGTTGGACTGCTGGAAGCCGTCGAACTCAAGCAGCGCGATCTTCTGGCCGCTGCCGGTGTACGTGCCCGAGACGTTGTAGCCGCCCTTGAGCTGGGCCGGGGTGTAGCCGCCGCCGGGGCCGTTGTGCGGGGAGACGGTGTGCGGGGTCGCCTGGTGGTGCAGCTGGACCCGGTTGTTGAGGCCCGCCACGTCGCTCACGATGGAGGCCAGCGAGGACGGCAGGGTCGGCGCGCTGTCGTTGGCGTAGAAGGAGCGGCCCGTCGCGGCGTCCTTCCAGGTCGACAGCTGGGTGCCGAAGGCCTTCTGCAGCTGGGCGGCGGTGCCGCTGGCGTCGACGAGCAGGTTGCCGGAGTGCACCTTGCCGACGGTGACGCCCTGCGAACGCAGGTAGTTCTTCAGCTTCTTGACCTCGGCGTCGGTCCGGCCGAACCGGGCCGCGAACTGGCTCCTGGTCAGGTAGTGGCCGTAGGAGGCCGAGTGGGGGTCGCTGACCTTCGCCACGAAGGTGTCGAGTGCCGTACCGCCTCGGGGAGCCAGGCTGATCGCCACGGATATCCGCTTGCCGGACGCCACCTCGCCGGTGCGGGCGGCGCTCTGCTTCAGGTGCGGCAGGACGTCGCCGGCGACGGCGGCCCGGGCGGTGTGCGGGGCGTCGGCCGCGTAGGCGGCGGGGACGACCGCCGTCACCATGGCCGGCGCGGCGATCAGGCCGAGCAGTTTCAGGCGTGACTTCACTGGGGTCCTCCGGACAGGGAGAGTGGGGGGTGGGGATGCGTCCCGGAGACGGAACGGGATCACCGTAGGAACTCCGGCCCCCTCCCCGTAAGCGGGGGAACCCTTGCGTCACGTGTTAACTGCGGATGTCACGTCAACGGCGTGTGTCGAGAGGGCGGGGCAGCCGGGGCCGCACCGCCTGGCTGACCGTCACCGTCTGTGCGGCCGGACCGGGTTGCTCGTCGTCGCCGGTGTCCACCGCCGCGCCCGCGGCGATGACGGCGACGGCCATCGCGTGCGCCAGCGCGGTGCGCGAGCGGACGCCGAACTTGCGGTAGACCCGGGACAGCGCCCCCTCCACCGTCTTGACGCTGATGAACAGCTCCGCGGCGACCTCCCTGTTGGTCGCCCCGCCACCGACCAGTTCGGCGATCCTCGCCTCCGTGGGCGTGAGTTCACGTCTGCCCGCGCCCGCCTCGCCGCCGCGCTCCGCGGCCGCCAGCCGGGCCAGTTCGTCCCTGGCCCGGGCCGCGAGCGGGGCCGCGCCGATGCGGGTCGCCGTCTCCAGGGCCTCGGCGAGCGCTGCGCGGGCCGCGTTGCGGCGGCGGGCGCGGCGCTCGACCGCGCCGAGCGCGATCAGGGTCCGTACCAGCTCGACGGGGAGCGGCAGCGGGCGCAGCCGGTCGACGGCGGTACGCAGCCGTACCGTTCCTTCCCGCGCCCGGCCGAGACCCGCCTCGCGCAGTCCCTCCGCCCGGTCCAGCGCCGCCAGGACGCTGCCGGGCGCGCCGTCCGGCACGCGTGTGCGGGCGTCGTGCAGCACGGTCCCGGCCGCCTCCGTCTCGCCCAGCACGACCAGGGCCTCCGCCAGGTCGCCGTACCAGTGCAGCAGCGGCGGGTCGGCGGCGCACATGGCCTCGCCGAGTTCCCGGACGCGCTGCAGCGCCTCGACGGCGGCCGCCGCCCCGCGCGGATCGCCGCCGAGCAGTTCGGCCTGCCCGAGCACGGCGAGCGCGCGCAGCAGGAACAGCCGGTCGCCGTCGGCCTCCGAGGCGCGGACCGCCTGCGCGGCCAGCCTCCGGGCCTCGTCGGCGGCCGAGCCGGCGGTCGCGGCGAGGGCCGCCGCGTACAGGGCCGGAGCCGACTGGGCCAGCGCCCGCGAGCAGCGGGCCGCGGTGCGCAGCGCCTCCCGGCAGTGCCCGGCGCGCACCTGGATACGGGTCAGCGCCACCAGGGTCGCGACGTTCTCCTCGGCGCCCGCCGGTTCGCCGGTCGCGGCGAGCAGCGGGACGACCTGGTCGCGGGCCTCGGTCACCCGGTCGGAGTCCAGGGCGAGGATCGCCCGCATCCGGATCAGCCGCCGGCTCTCCGGGCCGCCGTCGGCACCCCCGACCAGGGTCAGCGCCTCCGCGAGCGCGGCGTCGGCGGCGACCGGATCCCCGGCCAGGGACCGCACCCGGGCGAGGGTGGCGAGCGCGTCGATCCTGGTGCCGGTGTCACCGGCCGCGCCCGCCTGCCGCGCGGCCCGCCGGGCGTGCCCGGCCGCCTCCGCCAACTCCCCGCACAGCAGGCCCCGTACGGCGGCCCAGTGGTGCAGCCGGGCCTCGGAGCGCGGATCGCCGGCCGCGTCCCGCAGGCCGTCGGCGATCAGGTCCTCGGTGCCCTCCAGTGCCTGCCCGGCGCCGCGCAGCAGGACCAGGCGGGCCCGCACCCGCCGGGCCGCCGAGCCCGACCGGGCGAGCACCGCCCCGGCGGCCTCGGCCGCCTCCTCGGTGCGCCCGGCGTCGCAGGCGTACTCGGCCGCGGTCAGCAGCCGTTCGGCGCGCTCCGCCGGGTGGCGGGCCGGGGTGCGGCGGGCGGCGAGGGCGGCCAGTTCGAAGGCGGTGCCGGGGGCGCCGTCACGGCGCGCCGAGCCGGCCGCCGCCATCAGGGTGCGGGCGGTGTCCTCGTCCTCGTACGGGTGGGCGAGCGCGAGATGGCGGGCCCGTTCCACCGGCTCGGGCACCGCGCGGGCGAGCAGTGCGTGCGCCTCCCGCCGGCCGTGCTCGGAGGCGTCGGCGTGCACGGCGGCCCGCAGCACGGGGTGGTGGAAACGTACGGCTCCGTCGGCGTCGGCGGTCGCGATGCCGAGCCGTTCCGTCTCCGCGAGGTCGGCGGCCGGGTCCGGCAGGCCGGCGGCGCGCAGCAGGGTGAGGCTGGGGCGGGCGGCGGCGCTCGCGACGAGGAGGGTGCGCCGCACCGGCTCCGGCAGCGAACGGGCCTGCTCCAGCAGGAGGGTGCGCAGTCCCGGGGGCACCGGCGGCAGCGTGCCGAACCCGGCGGGCGTCGGCGCGTGCCGGGCGGCGCGCCCCAACTCCCGTGCGTAGCAGGGGTTTCCGGCGGCGGTTTGCTGGATCGCCCGCAGCATGGCCGGGGGCAGGTCGGTGCCGAGGTCGGCGCGGACGAGGTGGGCCGTCTCGCCGTCCGTCAGGGGCGGCACGGGGAGTTCGAGGGTGCCAGGCGGGCAGCAGCGCAGCCGTCCGGGCCGGTCGCCGTCCGTCACCCGTTCGGTGGCGAGCATCCGGACGCCGGGGCCGTCGAGCCGTCGTACGGCGAAGGCGAGGATCTCGGCGGTCGGTTCGTCGAGCCACTGGAGGCCGTCTACGACGAGCAGGACCGGACCGCCGGCGGCCAGGGCGCGCAGCGCTTCGAGGACGGCGACGCGCACGGCGAGCAGGCCGCGGCCGTCCGCCGGTCCGCCGCCGCGCAGCAGGGCCGTCCGCAGCGCCGCCCGGGGTTCCGGCGGCAGGGCCTCCAGCAGGCTCTCGGGGACCGGGTCGAACAGGTCGACGAGCCCGGCGAAGGGAAGCCGGGCGTCCGCCTCGGCGGGCGAGCAGCGCAGTAAGGTGCCGCTCTCCGGGGTGTCGGCGGTCAGGGCCGCCAGGAGTGTGGACTTGCCGATGCCGGCGGGGCCGTGGAGGAGCACTCCGGGGCGCGCCGCCGCCTGGACCCGGACGGCGTCGAGCAGCGTACGGCGCCCGGTCAGTTGCATGTGTTCATGACAACCTCCGTGATCCGGTGTGTCAATGACGTTCGTCACCTCTGGGCGCCCGACGCCTTGCCCGACATGGCGTAACAGGTCATGTCTTCTTCCTGAATCCCTCGTTACGGAACGCGGAAGGCTCTTCCGCCCTCCTCCTGTGCGGAAGCAACGAAGCACGGGCAGGGAAAACAGGGACTGAGTGACATGGGTTTGACCAGTCGTACGACGGTATACGCGCTGGTGGCGCTGGCCGCCCTGTGTGTGGCGCTGCTGGTCTGGCTGTGGCCGCGGTTCGCCAGGCCGGGGCTGTGGCCGGTGCTGGGGCGGCTCGGGGCCATCGGGGTGACACAGGTGACGATCGTCGCGGCGTTCGCGTGCGCGGTGAACTCGTCGTACCAGTTCTTCGGCTCCTGGAACGAGCTGTTCGGCAACGTCGACACCGCTCCCGTCGGCGTGACGCAGGCGGCCGGCGGGAACGGCGGCGGCTCGGTGAACGGCATAAGCAGTGTCCACGGGGCCTCGCTCGTACAGCCCGCGGGTGACCAGCAGTTGAGCCGGGTCAGCGGGCTGCCCGACGGGCCTGCCGCGGCCGTCGGCCGGGTGGAGTCGGTGAAGATCATCGGCCGGCGCACCGGCGTGGTCGACCCGGCCTTCGTCTACCTGCCGCCGCAGTACTTCCAGAAGGCGTACCACCGCATGCGCTTCCCGGTGATCGTCGCGCTCAGCGGCTACCCGGGCAGCATCTACAACCTCGCCCAGCATCTGCGGGTCTCGCAGACCGCCGGCGAGCTCCAGCGCAAGGGCCAGATGCAGCCGACGATCATGGTGATGATCAGGCCCACCATCGCGCCGCCGCGCGACACCGAGTGCGTGGACGTCCCCGGCGGACCGCAGACCGAGACGTTCCTGGCCAAGGACCTCCCGGACGCGATCAAGTCCGTCTACCGGGCCGGCCACGACGCGAACTCCTGGGGTGTCATGGGGTACTCCTCGGGCGGCAGTTGCGCCCTCCAGCTCACGATGCGCGACCCCGGCGTCTACACCACGGCCGCCGCCCTGTCGCCCGACTACCGGGTCAAGGACGACCCCACCACCGGCAACCTCTTCGGCAGCGGCCCCGGCCGCCAGGCCCGGATCGACGGCCACGACCTGATGTGGCGGCTGAAGCACCTGCCCGTGCCCCAGGTCTCGGTCCTGGTCGCCAACAGCAAGCACGGCGAGAAGGGCTACCCCGAGACCCAGGCCTTCATCAAGGCCGTCAGGGCGCCCATGCGGGTCGTCTCCATCCTCCCCGAGAGCGGCAGCCACAACTTCCCCACCTGGGTGAGGGAGATGCCGGCCGCCCTGAAGTGGATGAACGACCAGCTGACCTTCCCCCAGGACGTCGTGCCCCGCCACCACGCCAAGAAGCCGGCCACCGAGGCGGCGGGCAAGCCCACCCCCGGCCCCACCCCCGGCCACGACCACCGCTCGCTGCGCGCGGAGGGCCCGGAGCCCAGCCCTACGGCCACGGCGCACCGCTGACTGCGGCTGTGCCGTACACCTGACATGTCCGATTCACCGGATCATTGCCGCTATCGACACCGATGGCGCATTTACCCATTGTGATCATGTAATTTCGTATAGCGTGCTGCCCGCCGTGACCACAGCGAAGTTCAGGTTCAGGGGGGTGGGCGGTGCGGTGGGCTTTTCCGCATGCCGAACGTGGTCGTCATGCCGCGGTCGCCGGGTTGCTCGGACTCGCCTGTACGGTCGGGCCGGTCCTGCTGAACCACTCCAGTGGCACCGCCGCCCCCCGCTTTCACTCGGGTACCGCATGGCTGCTGTCGTCGTCCGAGGGACTGCTGACGAAGATCGACGGTGGATCGGCCCGGCCGGTGGCGCAGCTCTCCCTGCCTGCGGGCACCGGTCCGGGCCCGGTCGCGCTGAGCGAGCGGGGCAGCGGCGTCGTCCTGCTGTCCGGCCGCAGCGTCTGGAGCGTGGACGACGCCAACGAGCGGTTCGCGGTACAGGACCTGGGGCTCGACGCGGACTCCGTCACCGTTTCCGGGCCGCGGGTCTACGGCATCGCCACGCACCCGCGGAACCTGGGCGCTGGAGCGAAACGGCATCCCTACGCCGTCGAATCGGTCCCGGCCGCGTCCCGGACCCTGACCAGCCCGCAGGCGGTGACCTTCGACTCTCCGGTCGTGTCGGCGGTCGCCGGAAGCGACGGTTCGCTGTGGGCCGCGCAGGAGTCGTCCGACAGCGTGCTGCGGATCAAGGGCAACCACGTCGTGGCACGGGTCCGCGTCGGTGACGGCCAGGGTTCCTTACGGCTGACCGCCGCCGCGAACACCGAGGCGGTCGTCCTCGACACCCGGACTCTGCGGCTGACCGTCCTGCCCGCGCACGGCACGGCCAGATCCTTTCCGACCGGCGACCGTGCCGAAGCGGTCACCGACGTCGAGCTGGGCATCCCGACCACCGCCTCGGCCCTCGTCCCCCTGGTCCTGCGCCCGTCACAGACCCTCGTCACCGTGAACACGGCGACCGGGGCGCTCACCAGCACGCGGCTCCCCGTCGCCCGGACGGATTCGCTGGGCCGACCGGTGGCGTCGGGGGCACTCGTGTACGTACCCGACGACACGACGGGCACGGTGCTGGTCGTGGACACCGCCTCAGGCCGCTTACGTGCCCCGGTCCAGCTGTCCCGTCCCGAGGGCCGCGCGCGGCTCGGCGTCTTCGTGCAGAACGGACTCGTCTGGGGCAACGACGAGACGGGGCCGTACGCGATGGTCGTCTGCCAGGGAACGACGCGTGTCTTCGCCAAGTACGGGCAGAGCGCGCAGCCGTCACCCACGTATTCCGGCGGCCCCTCCGTCGCCCCCCACCCGTCCGCGACCACCACCCCGACGCCGAGCCCGGACACGTCCTCGCCGACGCCGAGTGCCGGCCACCCCCGGCTCTCCCCCTCGCCGTCGCCGGCCGGGAGTCCGCTGCCCTCGGTCCGGCCGTCGGTATCGGGTCCGGCCCCGTCCGACGCACCGGGGGGAAGCGGGCCCACGCTGCTCAAGACGATCACGGTGGCGTCCAGCCCGGACCGCGCACGGACCTCCCTCGCCTGGGACCCGGCCGCCGCCCGGCTGGTCACCGCCCACGGTCCGGACTCCGGCGAGCTGTGGGACGTCTCCGCACCCCGCACCCCGCGCCCCCTGTATCCGGTGACGGACAGTCCGGGAGGCGCGACGTGGGGCACGGTCTTCGCGGCTGAGGGCAGCCTGCTGTTCGTGACGGGACGGCAGACGACGACCAACGCCCAGGACTTCACCATCTACTCGGGCGGTGGGCAGCCGCGCGTGTTGTCCAGCAAGGTGATCGGCGGAACCCAGGACCGGGGCCTCGACACCATCCTCGCGGTCCGGCCCGACGGAGGAGCCTTCGCGCTCGACGACGGTGGCCTCGGCGCGAGCCATGTCTCTCTCTGGAGCAGCGCCGACCCGACGGCACCGGTCCAGGTGTCGGACCTCGCACCGTTCTCCGGTGGTGACCACGTCGACGGTGTCGCCTTCAGCCCGGACGGCGCGACCGTGGTGGTCCACGTCTGGCGCGGCCACGCCGCCCAGGGGACGGCCGCTCTCTACCTGTACGACGTCTCCGACATCCGCCGTCCCACCGGCCCGGTCTCCGTCACCAATGTCGGCCAGGCCTACGCCCCGCTTGCTTTCAGCACCGACGGACGCCTGCTCGTCGCCCCCGGGATCGGCGCCTCGGCCGCCCTGTGGGACGTACGGGACCTCACCAGTCCGGTGGGCAGCCTGCCATCGGGCTCCACCGTCACCGCCGCCGCGTTCAGCCACAACGGGTCCGTCCTCGCCACCGGCGAGAAGAACGGCACCGTGAAGCTGTGGAAGGTGGGGCCGGGACAGCGGCCGGTTCTGCTGCGCACCCTCACTCGGCGGCCCTCCGCCATCGACCAAGTCTCCTTCGACACCCGCACCGGGCTGCTCGGTGTGGCCGATGCCACCACCGTGCAGCTGTGGAAGACCGACTGAACCAAGGAAGTTGCATGTCCTACCGGCGTGGTCCGCACTCCGACCCCTACGGTCAGTTCGCTGACGGCTTCAGCACCCTGGCCGAGCATGTCGGGCGTGTCATTCTCGGCAAACGGCAGGAGATCGAGCTCGCGTTGACCGCGATGCTCGCCGAGGGGCATCTCCTCATCGACGATTTCCCCGGCCTCGGAAAGACCTCACTGGCCCAGGCCGTCGCGCGCTCCGTGGAGGGGAAGTTCCAGCGGATCCAGTTCACGCCGGACATCCTTCCGTCCGACATCACGGGCTCGATGATCCTCAACGAGAGCCGAAGTGAGCTGGTGTTCCGGCCCGGCCCGGTCTTCGCGAACGTCGTGCTGTGCGACGAGGTCAACCGCGCCTCGCCCAAGGCGCAGTCGGCCCTCCTCGAAGTCATGGAGGAACGGCAGGTCACCGCGGACGGCGAGGCCGTTCCCGTACCCCGGCCGTTCATGGTCGTGGCGACACAGAACCCGGTCGACTTCGCGGGCACGTACCCGCTCCCGGAGTCACAGCTGGACCGGTTCATGATCTGTATGCGGATCGGCTATCCCGATGCCGCGACCGAGCGGGAGATCCTGAAACAGGAGAGTGTGCGCAGGTCGGTCGACACCTTGTGGGAGACCACCATGGGCGCCCGGTTGAAGGAGATGATCGAGATCGCCCGGGAGGTGCGGGTCGACGACGAGATCCACGATTTCGTCGTCCGTGTGCTCGGGCGCACCCGTGACAGCGATTCGGTACGCCTGGGCGCCAGCCCGCGGGCCGGCATCGCGCTGATCCGCGCGGCCCGGGTACGGGCCGCCAGCCAGCGGCGGCACTTCGTCGCCCCGCAGGACGTGCAGGCGCTCGCCGGCCCGGTGCTTGCGCACCGGCTCGTACTCGACAGCGGCGCGGCATACCGCGACACGACCGCCGAGGAGATCGTCGAGCGCGCCGTCGAGAGTGCCAGGCCGACCAGGTGAGGATCACCGGCACCGGACTCGGTGTGCTGGCCACGTCCCTCGTACTGGGCTGCTGCGCGGTCCTGTTGGCGGCACCGGCGCTCGGCCTGGCGGCCGTGGCCGGGCTGCTGGCGCTGGCCTCGGGGGTGTTGTCGACGATCACCGCGGCAAGGCCGACCGCGGTCCTTTCGCTGGACACGGCAACCGTGCGCAGGGGAGGCCTCGTGACCGCGCGCATCCGCTTCGCTCCCACGAGGCTCCTGCTCCGTACCGGAGTGGATCTGGGCAGCACGGCGTTCGGCCTCAGCGCGGTGCCGGCCGTCCCCGCGGCGGTCGGGCCTTCGGAGACCGCGAGCGGCCCGGAACGGATCCTGGTGCTCGGAGCGACGAGACACGGAGCGATGACGGTGGGCCCACCTGTGCTCACGCAGACCGATCCGCTCGGCCTCTGCCGGCGTGTGACCCGCACGAGCGGGACGAGTGCGCTGCTCGTCCGTCCCGCGCTGCTCCCTGTCGGCCGGGTGCGGCCGCCCGGCCGGGCGCGGTCGTCGGTGGGCGGCCGCGGCACCGCGGCCGACCGGGGCGAGTCGGACACCCTGCGCCCGTACGAGCCCGGAGACGACATCCGGCTGATCCACTGGCCCAACAGCGGTCGTACCGGGGAGATCCTGGTCCGCAGACAGGTCACTCCGCCCGCACCGGAAGTCGTCGTTCTGCACGACACGACAGAGGCCTCCTACGCCGCCGTCGAGGACTTCGAGGAAGCCGTGGACTTCTCGGCCTCGGTCGTCGCGGCCGCCACCGCCGTCGGTCTGGCCCTGCGACTCGGCACGACGAACGGCTCACGGGTGTGGACGTGGTCGGCCGGCGACCGGTGCACGGAACACGACGTCGCGAGTGCCTTCGTCTCCGTGCAGCCGCGGGCCACCGTGCCGGGCGCGATTCCCGGCGGGGCGCATGTGCTCGGCCGGTCGGTCCGCGGAACGCTCGTGGGCGCCGCCGCCTGCACGATCGTCACCGGCGCACCGGGGGCGGAACTGCTGAGCGCCCTGCGGGACTCGGCGCTTCCCATGCGGCTCACCCTGGTGTGCATCGGGCCGCGTCGGCCGGCCGAACCGGTGGAGCGGTGGGCGCGGGCCCGCGGCGCGTCCCTGATCGACGCCGCCGACGCACGGGGGGCGATCTCCCAGTGGACGGCGAGGACCGAGGTGTTCCGATGAGCGGGTCACCTTGTCGCCGGCTGCCCTTCCTGGTGGTGGCGATCGCGGCCTCGGGGTTCGCGTTCGGAGCGGCCTTCCGCTACGCGGACCTGGCCCTTCCCGTGCTGGTCGGCGTCGCCGTGCCCACGGCGGCGGTCGCCGCCCTGCGACGGGTCCGCCCGGGATGGGGCCCGGCAGCCGACCTGCCCCTTCTGACGGTCCTCGGATGCGCGGTCGGCACCGTACTGCTGTTCCACGACGTCCTGGCGGCGCACGGGCTGTTGCGAGCAGCGCGGGACGCCGCCTCGGCGGAGGCCGGGGTGTGGTCCAGCCTGGGAGTCAGTCTTCCGGCCTCCGGCGACGCGGAGGCCCTGGTAGCGCCCTTCACGCTGACCTGGGCGGTGACCGTGTCGGCCGTCGAACTCCGCCTGCGGGCCAGGGCGGACGCCCTGGCGCTGCTGCCGCCGACCGGAGCGCTGGTCGTCGGTGTGCTGATGTGCGCGCCGCAGACTGCGGGCGCGATCGTTCCGGGCGTCGTGTTCGCACTCGCCGTCGCGGCCGACCTCGCCGGCCGGGAATCCGGGCCGCTGCCGGGGAACTCGCGGTGGCGATGGGGCACCGTCCTGCCGGCAACCGGATGCGTGGTCCTGGCCACAGCGCTCGCCACCGGTACCCCCTGGCTCACCGAACGGCTGCCCCACGACGTCGTCCGCCACGCCGGCGGAGCTCCGCAAAATGCCCTGGACCCGCTGGCCCAGGCCGCGACCTGGGTGTCCCGGCCGCGCCAGACCCTCTTCCGTGCGACGGGAACCGCCCCCGAGAGGTGGGTCCTCGCCGATCTCGATCGCTACGACGGAGTCGAGTGGCAGCCGTCGGGCGGCTTCGTCTCCTCGGCGTCCCTCGCCTACCTGTCGGGAACCGGGCGCGTCACGTCCGGCGTCGGCAGCACGGACGTACGCATCGAGGCGTTGACCGGGCCGTATCTGCCGCTGCCGCGAAACGCGGTGGCCGTCGAGGGAGTGCCGGTGACCGTGAGCAGGCATGACGGAACCGTCCTGGCCCAGCGCAGGCTCCGGCGGGGCAGCGGCTACCGGGCCACCGTGCCGCGCCGGCCGAACGTCACGAGGTACCTGAACGACACCCTGGTCCCTGACCGGTCCGATCCGACCACCCTGGCCCTCCCCGCGAACGCCCCCGCCGATCTGGCCGAACTCGTCAGCCGGAGCATCTCGGCGCTGCCCGCCTCCGCGACGCCCTACCAGCGGGCCGGGGCACTCGCCAGGCGCCTTGCCTCGCACTACGCCTACCGTCCGGCCGAAGCGCAGGACCAGACGCTCGGCGGGGCCGCTCGGCTGCTCGCGACCGGGCAGGGGCCGGCAGCGGCTTTCGCCACCGTCTTCGCGCTGGGAGCCAGGGAGATGGGCCTGCCCGCCCGGGTCGCCGTCGGATTCACCGCGGGTACCCGTGCGCCGGACGCCTCCCGCACCGTCACCGGAGCAGACGTCGACGTGTGGGGTGAGGTGCGGTTCACAGGCGTCGGCTGGCTGCCGTTCGACATCCTGCCCCGGCCGACGGCGGGGCCCGCGGCCGCCCTTCCTCTGCCCACGCTGCGACCGCCCAGCCCCACACCCACCCCGACGCCCACCTCCAGTCCGAGCCGGCTGCCGTCCGCCTCCGCCGTGCCCAGCCCGCCGCCGCCCACCCCGGCGGGCGCCACCGGAGGCGTCGGGCGCAGGACCGTCCCTTGGGGGATCCTGCTGACGGTCGCCGGCGTCATCGCTGCGGCCGCCGCGGCCTGGACCTGGGCGGCCGCCCCGCGCCTGCGTCGGCTCCGGGCCAAACGGCGCTCCACTCCGGTCGGCCGGGTCGAGGGTGCCTGGGAGGTGGCCACCGCACGGCTGGCCAGACAGCGGCTGATCTCCCGGCAGGCGCCCCGCAGACCTGAGGGCATCGCGGACGCGCTGCGCGCGGACGCGCGGGAGTCGCTGGCGCCGCAGCTCACGGCGCTGGGTGTACTGGCGACCCAGGCCCGCTACGGCGAACCCGACGCCGGCGAGGCACGGCACCACCCGCACTGGCCCCGGATGACCGACGCCGACGCCGACGGAGCCTGGCAACTGGAGGCAGAGATCGCCGATCGGGGTCGCACCCTGGTCCGGCGTGCCCGTGCCAGCGCGCTGCGACGCTCCCTGCACGCGGTACCGGCAGCGCGCACCCGCCCGTCCGACCGGCCACGGACAGGGGGGCACACGTGACAGACCCGATCGGCGTGCTCGCCGCGGGGCGGGCCCACGCCCTGCTGATCGGCTGCGGCACCTACGAAGCGGAAGGCTGGCCGGCGGTCAGGGCTGCCGGTCCGACCCTGGAGGGCCTGCGTTCGGTGCTGCTCCGCCGCTGCGGAATGGCCCCGGACGCCGTCACCGTGCTGCTGGACCCCGATGAGCCCAGGACCCTGCTCACGGCTGTGGACGACGCCGTCACGGACGCGAAAGGGGGCGTACTGCTGCTGTACTTCGTCGGTCATGCCGCGCCGGGCGACAACGGGCGGCTCCGGCTGATGACAAGGCGGTCGGCGCCTCCGCACACGTTCGGCCCGCTGGCGGGCTACTCGCAGGTCAGCTTCAGGGACGTCGTGGAGACGGTACGGCGGGGCGACCCGCGGCCGAGTTCGCTGATCGTGGTCCTCGACTGCTGCGAGGCCAACAGGGGTCATCAAGAGCTCGCCGGACTCGACTCGTACTACTTCCTCGCGGCCGCGGCCAGGGACCAGCGCGCGCTGGCACCACCGGACCAGGACCGCACCGTGTTCGGCGGCCGGGTCATCGACCTGCTGGAGCGTGGGGCCCCCGAGTTCGGCCCCACCGTCAGGCTCGACACCTTCAGCGAGGTGCTGCGCAGGACCACCCCCCTCGGGACTCCGACGCCCAGAGCCAACGGGACCGCGGGGGAGTTGTGCCTGGCCGCGAACCCCCACCCGGACGCGCTGGAACGGGAGAAGCTGCCGGCGGGCAGCAGTGCGGCGCCGAGTGGGGTGTGTCCCTATCCCGGTCTGGCGGCCTTCACGGAGCGGCAACGGGACTGGTTCCACGGCCGTGAGGACTGCGTCGACCAACTGGCCTTCAGACTCACCCCCCTCGGCACCCCCCGGCTGCCGCTGATCCTCAACGGCCCCTCGGGATCGGGGAAGTCGTCACTCGTCCGCGCCGGGCTGCTGCCCCGGCTGGCGGGTCTGCCCCCGGAGGGAGCGGCGACCTCGCGGGTGACCGCGGTACTGGAGCCCTCGGCGCCCCGCCCGCTGCACGCCCTCGCACGTCACCTGGCGGACCTGGGACAGGCCATGGACGTGGCCGACGTGGAGACGCGGCTGCGCTCGGGCGAGCGGGGCGTGCGATCGGTCGTCAGGGACGTGCTGACGGGCCGTGCCGATGCCGACGGAAGGCCGCCCGAACTGCTGGTGGTCGTCGACCAGTTCGAGAGGGCATTCGATCCGGATGTCGATCCCGGTGAGCGCGCGGCCTTCGTCACCGCGCTGTGTGCCCTGGCCCGAACGGAGATTCCGTCGCTGCGGCGTTCCGTCCATGGAGATCCCGCGGGGGAGCGGGTACGCGTACGGGTTCTGCTCGCCGTCCAGGCGGAGTTCGCGGCGGTTCTCTCGGAGTCCGACGACCGGCTGCGGCAGGCCCTGACGGTGAACCAGTACATCCTGCCGCTGTTCGGCGACTCCGACGTGAGGCAGGCGGTGGTCGGACCAGCCGGCATGGAGGGCATCGTCCCGGACACCGACTTCGTCGCCCGTATCTGCGCCGACTTCGCCGCCGCGGCACAGTCGCCGTACGGCGGCGGCACCGCCGGATTCACTCCGTCCCGACTGCTGCCCCACCTGGCGCAGTCGCTGAGGGCCACCTGGCACAGGTCGCCGGGCCGTCTGACGCTGGAGGCCTACCAGAGCTGCGGCGGGCTGACGGGCGTCATCGGCCAGACCGCCGAAGAGTGCTTCCACCGGATCGAGGAGCCCGCTCACGCGATCGCCCGGGTGCTGCTGCTCGACCTGGTGGACATCAGCGGGCAGCGGCCGTTCGGTCTGAGGACCGTTCCCAGGGAGGTTCTGCTCGACCGCGCCGCGAACTCAGTCGACCCGCCGGATCACGACCTGGCGGCCCGCACCCTGGAGACACTCGCGACACACCAGCTGGTGGTCGACGGCGCGTCCGGTGTGTCCCTGGCCCATCTGATCCTGCTGGCCGCCTGGCCCCGCATGACCCGATGGGTGCAGGAGGACCGGGAATGGCACATCGTCCGGGAACGCATCCAGAAACAGGCCCGGGACTGGCGCGGCGAGGGCTCGGACCACGGGAACCTCACACCGGACATCTTCTTGCCCGACGACTTCGCGGAAGCGGTCCGCAGACGGGACAGAAGCGGTCTGTCGCCGGGTGACTGGGAGTACCTCAACGCCACCATGGCCTGGTGGACGAGACAGGCGCGCCGCCGTCGCCGGTCCGAGGCCCTGCACCGGTTCAGCGCGACCGTCGCCGCCGTCGCGCTGCTGGCGTGCGGGGCGGGGCTGGCGTACGGACGTCATCAGAACGACTCGGCGCAGGGGGTCCGGTCCGCGCAGGCCGCAGGCCGACTGGCGTCGGCCGCGGACTCGGTGCAGAAGGACCATCCGGAGCTCGCCGCGAGGCTCGCCGTCGCCGCCTACCGTGCCTCACCCGGTCCGCAGGCCTGGGGTGCGCTGCTGCGCTCCGCGGCCGAGGCCCGCCCCACCGGTGTCTCCGACGGGCTCACCAGCCGGCTGTCCGGCAGCCAGGTCGTCATCAGCGACCGGCGGGTCGCGACCGCGGAGCCGGACGGGGGCGTCGCTGTCGGTGCCGTGGGTGACGGCCACCTGACCACGGTCCTGCCCGACAGCCGTGGATTCACCGCGGGCCTGGCCTTCAGCCACAGCGGTGACGTGCTCGCCGGCACGGACGGACAGGGGGTCGTCAGACTCTGGAACCTGAGGACTCCACAGGCTGCGCCACGCTCCTTCACCACCACCTCCCTGGGCACCGCGGATGCGGACACGTACGTGCTGACCTTCAGTGCGGACGACACCCTCCTCGCGGTCGCCGCCGATCACGGCGCGGACGCGGGCACCGCGACCACGGACGGCAGCGAAGTGTGGCGTACGGCCGGTGGTCCCCGGCCGGTCAGGCTGGCGCCGCTTCCCGGATCGTTCGCCCGCTTCACCGGAGAGGGTGCGACCCTGGCCGTCCGTGATCTGCGGGGTTCGTGGGCCCTGCACTCCGTCGACCCCTCTGGAGAAGCCGGAGCGGTTCACGGACCGGCCTCGAAGCTGCCGTTGGACCGGGCGTCCGCCCCGGTGAGTGTCTGCTTCAGCCCGCGAGGCGGCCTGTTCGCCCAGGTCGCCGACCGGACCCGGATCTGGGTCACCTCCGGCCGGACCACGACACAGACCGCCGGCTTCATCACCCGGGGAGTGTCCTGCGCCTTCTCGGCGGACGGCAGCATGCTGGCGGTCTTCGGCGCCACCACCGAACTCTGGGGACTCGACGCGCGGCACGGTGCGTCGCGCATCACCGTCATCGACACCCCGTCCGGCGAAGTGCACGGTTCCAGGACCGGCCAGTTCAGTGCCGACGGCCGTCTTCTCGCCGTCCGCGGCACCCCGCCCCACGTCTGGGACCTCACCGACCTGAGACAGCCGGGCCTGGTCGCGGAGCTCACGACGACACAGATGCCGGGTCCCGTCTCCGTCGACCCCTCTGGCGCCGTCGCCGCCGTCGGTACCGGCGACGGCAGTGTGGCCGTGTGGGACCTTCACGACCCCCGGCATCCAGGACGCCGGCCGGCCCTGCCCGCTCCGCCGGGAGCCCGGTCCGTCTCGACCCTGCGATTCGCCCCGGGCAGTGAGCGTCTCACCGTCACCTACACCCAAGGCGTACGCAGAACCTGGGATCTGACCGGAGGCGCCGCCAGCCCCGCACCCACTCCCACCACACCTCTCGACCCGGACGCCGTCTCCGCCTCCGGCACGCACCACCACCTGACCGTCACCAGCGACGGCCCGACCGTCACGCTCACCAGCGGTACGGACGACGACGCGGTCACCATCTCGGTGACTCCCGACTCCGGAGCGACGGTCACCGCCGTGGCCCTCGATCCCGGCGACACCGTCCTGGCCGTCGGCACCGAGCGCGGAGGTGTGACGCTCATCCTTCTCGACGGTCACACCACGCCCACGTCGGCGGTCGACCTGCCCGCACGAGCGGCCCCCATCACCGGGATCGGCTTCGGGCCGGGGGGCGTTCTCCTGACAGCGGCCGAGGACCACACGGTCCGGGTCTCCGATCTGGCGCCTGCCTCGCTCATCGACCGGATCTGCGCGGCCCCGCTGACTCCGCAGGTCGCGGCTCTGTGGCCGCGCTACGCCCCCGGAAACGCGGACTCGGCCTGCCCGGGCACCTGATCTCCCGCATCACCAGCCACTGGAGGACACACATGACATTTCTCGTCGAGCAACTCAACGACGACTCGGACGACTTGCGCGATCTGCGCCACGTGCTCGACCAGGAGTCCGTGGTCGGCAGGGTGGAGGAGGTCCGTGAGCCCGTCCCGGAGGGCGCGCTGGGCGGTGAACTCACGGGTCTGCTCGTCCATGTCGCCCCCGACCTCTGCACCATGCTGACCAGCGTCCTGGTCACCTGGCTCCACACCCGGCGGGGACGGCTGCGCCTCACGTTCAGGAAGCAGACCGACGGCTCGGCCGTGGTGACTCTCGACAGCAGGAGCCTGCCGGCGGACACCACCGCCGCGCTGCAGGCGTTCCTGACCACGGTGCAGACGGCCGCCGAGCCGTCCCGGCCCGCAGCCCTGACCGGGGAACCGGACCAGCAGCGCGGACTTCACTCCTGACCGCGCGTCACAAGTCCCCGGCGTCGTAGGGTGGGCAGCCGGTGCCGGAGCAGGGGAGGCGCGATGCAGGTAGCCGTGGTCACCTTCGACGGGTTCAACGAGCTCGACTCCTTCATCGCCGCCGCGCTGGTCAACCGGTGCCGCAAGGACGGGCTGGAGGCGTTCATCACGACGCCCGCCCCGGTCGTCACGTCCATGAACGGCGTCGAGGTGACCGGGCAGCGGCCGCTGGAGTTCGTGGCCGAGGCCGATGGCGTGCTGATCGGCAGCGGGGTGCGGACCCGGGACGTCGTCGCCGACGACCGGCTGGTCTCCCGGCTGCCCCTGGACCCCGGGCGTCAGCTGATCGGCTCGCAGTGCTCCGGCGCCCTCGTGCTGGCCAGGCTCGGCCTGCTGGACGGCCGGCCCGCGTGCACGGACCCGGTCAGCCGGCCCTTCGTCGAGGCCCGCGGCGTCACCGTGCTGGACGCGCCGTTCCACAGCGAGGGGAACATCGCCACGGCCGGCGGCTGCATGGCCTCCCAGTATCTCGGCGCCTGGGTGATCTCCCGGATCCTCGGCGAGGAGGCCGTGCGCGCTGTCGTCGGCTACACGGCCCCCGTCGGCGAGCAGCGGGAGACCGTCGACCGTGTCCTGCGTGCCGTCCGCACGGGTGAGGCCGCCGCACTGGGCTGAGCCCGGCCGCGGGTGGGACTCAGATCCAGGTGTCGAGCCACATCCTGGCGTGCCAGCCGCTGTAGGGGATCGTCTGCCCGGTGTAGATCGGGAAGAAGTAGACGAAGTTCCAGGCGATGAGGAGCACCAGCACCCCGGCGGCCACCGCGCCCCGCAGCCGGCGCCGCTGGGTCGCGCCCGGCGGACCGAGCACGGCCGCGATCATCATGGCCACGGCCAGGCACAGGTACGGCACGAAGACCACGGCGTAGAAGGAGAACACCGTGCGGTCCTGGTACAGGAACCAGGGGAGGTAGCCGGCCGCCACCCCGCAGAGGATCGCGCCGGCCCGCCAGTCCCGGCGCAGCGCCCACCGGTACAGCAGGTAGGCGAGGGCGAAGCAGGCCGACCACCACAGCATGGGGGTGCCCAGGGCGAGGACGGTGCGGGAGCAGGAGCCCGCTGTGGAGCAGCCGTCCTGGCCGGGCTGCGGGGAGTCGTAGGCGAACAGCACGGGACGGCCGAGGACCAGCCAGCTCCAGGGGTTCGACTGGTACTTGTGCGGCGTGTGCAGGCCGACGTTGAACTGGTACACCAGGTACTCGTAGTGCCAGAAGCTGCGCAGCGGGGCCGGTATCCACGACCAGGTGCCGCCGCGGCCGTCCGCCCAGTGCCGGCCCCAGCCGTCGTCGGACAGGAACCAGCCGGTCCAGGCCACCAGATACGTCAGGACCGCGGTCGGGACGAGGGCGAGGACCGACCGGCCGAGGTCCCGGCGCAGGACCGCCCGGTACGGGTGGCGGGCCCCGGCGACGCGGCGGGCGCCGACGTCCCACAGCAGTGTCAGGACCACGAAGAAGACCAGGACGTACAGGCCGTTCCACTTGGTCGAGGCCGCGAGGCCCAGGAGCACGCCGGCCGCGAGGCGCCAGGGCCGCCGGCCCGTGGTGGCCCGGTCGCCGGTGCCGGCGTCCGGGCGGACCCTGCCGTCCGCGTCGGCCGGCAGGGCCGCCGCGAGCCGGGCCCGGGCTTGGTCCCGGTCGATCAGCAGGCAGCCGAACGCGGCGAGCACGAAGAACATGACGACGAGGTCGAGCAGGGCGGTGCGGCTCATCACCAGGTGCAGGCCGTCGACCGCCATCAGCGCCCCGGCCAGACAGCCCAGGAACGTCGAACGGAACAGGCGGCGGCCGATGCGGCACAGCATGAACACCGACAGGGTGCCGAGGGCCGCCGTCATGAAACGCCAGCCGACCGGGTCGAGGCCGAACAGCCACTCCCCGACGGCGATGACCCACTTGCCCGTGGGCGGGTGCGCGACGAAGGAGCCGGTGTCCGAGAGCGAGATCACCTGGGGGTGCGCCAGGATCTGCGGATCGGCGATCTTGCGGTCCGGCCAGGTGCCCTCGTACCCGAGATGCAGCAGTGCCCAGGCGTCCTTGGCGTAGTACGTCTCGTCGAAGACGAGGTCCCGCGGCCGGCCGAGACGCCAGAAACGTAGGGCGCCGGCCAGGGCGGTGACGAGCAGCGGGCCCAGCCACTCCATCGCTTTCGCGAGGCCCTGTGCCCGGGCCGGGCCGAGGCCCAGCAGCCGCCAGACGCGGGTGGCGGGCTCGGGGAAGGGCGGGACCAGGCGCTCCTGGACACCGGTGTGCGTACCGGCGCGCGGGGCCCCGGCGTAACCGAACCGGCGCAGCCGGTCCTGCCACCCGGGGGACGCCGGCGCCGCCGGACGTATGCCGTCGAGGTCGTGGGACCGCGTCGCGCTGCTGTTCGTCACCGGACGACCTTAAGGGCTGTCCGGCGGATCATGCCGCAGACGGGGGGCGGGCACGCCCTCCCCCAGAGGGGGTCCCCCACCGGCGTTGCAGTCGGACGCTCCCCCACGCTCGAACAAGCTCGCGCGGGAGGGACTCCCATGCCCCCGCTCACCACGGCTGACAGTCACCGCTGCTCTCCTGCGACTTGATCCGCCGGACAGCCCCGGGCCGTGCCCGGAGCGGGCCGCGAAGCGGCGTCCGGACGGCGGATGCCGTGCCGGTGATTGGCCGTTCCGGGGTGGCCACGTGTAAGGCCTGGGCCATACCCTGGAGCCAGGGCTACAGCACCCGGACTGCCCTGCGACGGGAGGGAGTTGGGGGACACTGGAGCCGTGACGGGGGGACGCTTGTTCAGTGTGAGAAACGGCGGTCATGCGGCGGGATTCGAGCATGAGCTGGTAGAGCAGATGTGCGCGGTGTCGGGACTCGATGCACCGGGAGGGCGCGATCTCTTGATCGACATGCTGGCGGGCCGGTTACCCGAGTTGGCCAACCTCCGGCGACACGACCGGAAGCGGCACGACATAATGGAGATAGCCCGGGCCTGTTGGCAACGGCCCACCGGGCTTTCCGTGTTGGTGGACACCCTCCAGGTGTACGACCCCGGCTCCATTCCCGTACTGAGGATCGCGGAGCTCGTCTCGGCCTCCCCGGTTCTGGCGGTACTGCCCGAAGCCGAGTTCCGCCGAGCCCGCTCGCTGCTCGGCCGCTTCCCGCATCCCGATCCGCAGGGCCTGCTGCACGCGGCGGCCGGTGACCTTCCGCTCCCGGCCCACCCGGTCGCCACCCTCCAGGAGGCCTTCGACTTCCTCGCCGGGGCCAACGCCCGCCCCGACGGCCTGCTTCCCGTGCTGGCCCTGGTCGAGCACGCGATCGCGGCGGGCGCGGCGTCCGGCGTCGACCGGCATGTCATCGACGACCTGCGCGGCTGGAACGACGACCAGAGCAAGCGACTTGACCTGGCGAAACCCCTCGAAGCGCTCCGCTCACAGATCGCCCGCGGAGCGGCGGAACCGGCTCCCGCCTGTCTCGTTGTCCAGTTGAGTAAGCACGGGATGAGCTCGGACGAGTACCTGCTCTCCCACTGGCGTCAGCGGCGTCCGGGCTCATGGCGGCCGGAGCGAGGAGAGGACCAGATCGTGGCCCTGGGCGAAGTCGAGGCCGCGGTGGAGCAGTTGGTCGGCGACGTCGAGGAGGACTGGGGCGAGCGCCCCGGCAGACCGGTCCTCGAATTCGTGTTGCCGCTCCAGCTGCTGAACCAGCCCATGGAATGGCTGCCGATGGCCTCCCACTCCTCGTCCGCCACCGCGCTGTGCCTGGACTACCCGGTGGCGCTGCGGAGCCTGGAACGGATGCGGGCCCGGCGTTACCACCGGCGCTGGCGCAACCGCTGGCAGCAGATGACGGCCGGTTCCCGGATCGTCTGCCACTGGGACACCACGGGCGAGCGCGGCCACGACCCCGTGCGGTGGAACAGCATGCTCGCCGCCGACGAGCGACTGGTCTCGGTCGCGCTCAACGCGCCGCCGCTGCCCGGACCCGGCGGCCGCCAGGCCATGCTCGAAGCCGCGCTGCGGGCCGGCGTACCGCTGGCCGTCTGGGACCGCCGGCCCACGCCCCCGGGCGACTTGAAGAAACGGGTCGACAAGCTGCTGAAAGGAACGGCCGCCGAACTGCCGCAGCGCGTACGGCAGTTGAGGAACGAAGCGGCCACCGCCGCGGCGGGGCACCGGGACGCGCACACCGGACGTCACCTCGCGGTGCTCCTCGACGACCCGAACCGGATGGTGGACTGGTCCGCGGACCCGGGGGACCCGGCGTCGGAGCCCGGCAGCGTGCGCGGCGGTCACGACGACGAGGGGACCTCATGAACCGCGTCCAGCATCCGGTCGAGAACAGCCGCAACGGCGGTCCTGTCAACCGTAGTTGGTGGATCTACCGGGGCACCGGGCAGCCGCTGCCCGACATCCGCCTCGCCGACGTGCTGCCTCCGCCGCCCGGCTGGCGGGCCTTCGACGGCGGCCCGGTGCTGCCGCCCGTACCGGCAGAGAGCGCCGAGACCGACCGCCGGCTCGGCAGCGCGGGCCGCACCACCTCCCGGCAGAACCCGCACGACATCGACATGATCAACACGGCTCTGCTGCTGCGCAGGCCGCTGCTGGTGACCGGCCGGCCCGGCATCGGGAAGTCCACGCTGGCCTACCTGGTCGCCCGCGAACTGGGCCTGGGCCGCGTCCTGCACTGGGGGATCACCTCGCGCAGCACCCTGCGCTCCGGGCTGTACGAGTACGACGCCATCGGCCGCGCCCAGGCGTCCCTCGGGAGAGGCCCGGCAGACCTTCCCGACGGCGGATCCACCACCGAGGCGGCACCGGAGGGCGGCACCGGGGCCCGGATCGGGGACTTCGTACGGCTGGGCCCGCTGGGCACCGCCCTGCTCCCGTACGAGCTGCCCCGCGTCCTGCTCATCGACGAGCTGGACAAGAGCGACATCGACCTGCCCAGCGACCTCCTCCACGTGCTGGAGAACGGCTCGTACGACATCCCGGAACTGGTCCGCGCCCGCCATCACGAGAGCCGGGCGCGGGTGTTCACCGACGACCCGGACACCACGGTCACCGTGGCGGACGGCCGGGTCCGGTGCCGGGCCTTCCCGTTCGTCGTCATCACCAGCAACGGCGAACGGCAGTTCCCGCCGGCCTTCCTGCGCCGCTGCGTCCGGCTGGACGTCTCCCCGCCCCGCGAGGACCAGCTGGCCGCCATGATCGCCGCGCACTTCCGGGACCAGGAGGGCCGGTACGACGACATGATCCGGGCGTTCGTGGAGCGCAGCCGGCAGAACGGCGGGCTGGCGACCGACCAGTTGCTCAACGCGGTGTTCCTGCGGACGGCCGGGGTCCGGGAGGACGACGAGTCCTGGGCCGAGCTGCTGGAGGCCCTCTGGCGTGAACTGTCGGGGGCGCCCTGATGGGTGACGACTCGCGTGCCCGTCCGGAGGCCTTCGAAGTGGCGGAGGGCCTCTGGCTGCACGCGTACCAGACGCTGGCGGCGCGCCTGCCGGCGTCGGACCGCCCGCCGCAGCCCCGGCCGACCGGGCTGTCGGGGCTCTCCGGGCTGCCCGAACCCCCCGGCGGGCCGCCGGCGTCCGGCGGGACGGGCGGGGGCGCGCGGGGCGGGGCCGGTGGTGGCCGGTCAGCCGGGACCGGCAGCGGAACGACACGCGAGGACGCCGCCGACGGTGCGGTGCCGGAGCTGCCCGGCGACGCCCATGACATCCATGACACCGACGACGCCCGCCACACCGGTGACACGGGCGAGGTGGTGTTCCTGCCGTTCCTGCCCGCCGAACCGGGACAGGAGCGGGCGGCCCGGCACGTCCGGGCCGAAGCGGCCGGGCCGGTGGCGGCGCTGCCGGATCTGCGGGACGCGGCGGGGATCACCCGCGCGCTGCGCGCGCTGAAGCAGCTCACGCCCTCCGCGTTCGAGGTCGAGCTGGATGAGGAGACCACGGCCGAACGGGCCGCCGAGGACGGCCTGTGGATGCCCTATACCCGGCCGGCGGACGAGCGCCGCTTCGACCTGGTGCTGGTCGTGGACGACCACGCGACCATGGTGATCTGGGAGCAGACGGTCGCCGAGTTCGCCGCCGTGGCGGAGCGGCTCGGCGCCTTCCGTGACGTACGGGTGCGCCGGCTCGGCCTGCGCGAGACCCCGCGGGGGCCGGAGGCGGTGCTGCGCGGGCCGTACCCGGAGCACGACGTCCTCGGCGTCCCCGGCGAACTGGTGGACCGCACCGGCCGCCGGATCATCCTGGTGCTGACCGACGGCCTGGGACCGCTGTGGCGGACCGCGGCCGGCCGGCAGGCGCTGGAGCTGTGGGCGGCGGCCGGGCCGGTGGCCGTGGTGCACCTGCTGTCCCAGCGGGACTGGCACCGCACCGCGCTGGCGCCCCGGCAGGCACGGCTGCGCAGCCCCCGCGCGGGGGCCCGCACCACCGAACTGGCCGTGGACTTACCGGCCGAGTGGCGCGACCCCTTCGACCCGCCGCCCGGTGACTGGACGGCGGCGGTGCCGGTCCTTGAGCTGGACGCGCGCTGGCTGGGCCGCTGGGCCGCTCTGGTGGCCGGTGCGGAGTCCGACTGGGTGGAGGCCCCGGTGCTGCTGCTCGGGGCGCCCGACGCGCCCGAGGAGTCCGACGCACCCGACGGGTCCGAGGCGTCCGAGGCGTCCGAGGGGGACGCCGCCGAGTCGCCGCTCGCCACTCCGGTGCCCTCGGCGCCCTCGGCGCCCTCGGTGCAGGAGCGCATCCGGCGCTTCCGCAGCCATGCCACCCCCACCGCCTTCCGGCTGGCCACCCATCTGGCCGCCGCCATCCTGGAGCCCCGCCTGGTCCGGGACGTGCAGCGCAGACTGGTGCCCGAGGCGCAGCCCGCCCATCTCGCCGAGCTCTTCCTGAGCGGCCTGCTGGAGCAGCCCGCGTCCACCGCGCCGCACGGCGGCACCGCCCCCGCGCCGCTGGAGTTCGTCGACGGGGCGCGCGAGGCGCTGCTGGCGGGCGCGATGCGCGCGGACACCGCCCGGGTGGTGAGTTCGGTCTCCGAGCTCTACGGCGACCGGTTCGAGGCCGCCCGCGGGCTGCACGGTGCGCTGCTCGCCCCCGAGGCCGAGCCGGTTCCGCAAGTGACCGCGGACAACCTGCCGTTCGTGCGTGTCGAGCTGGCCGTGCTGCGCGCCCTCTCGGGGCCCTATCTGCTGCGAGCCCGCCGGCTCAGCGCGGCTCTGGAGAGGGCTCCGGCGGGTGCGTCTATCATCGAGAATTCGCGGCAAATAGGTCACGATGTCAGCAATAAACATGAAAATTCCGATTTGGACGGCCTGAATATGACCGACACCACTGCCAGTGAGCACCAGCGCGGAGACGGGGGTTCCGTCAGCGGGACTCCGGTGCAGCAGATTCCGGCCCCGAGTCCCGACGGTCAGCCGGGCGCCGGACTCTCATCACCTGGCAGGGTGGTCCCGGGTCCGGCCGAGCCGCAGTCGCGCCAGGTGCAGCAGCGTGCCGCCGTACCGGTGGTCTGGGGCAGCGTGCCACCGAACAACCCCAATTTCACCGGGCGCGAGGAACTCCTCGCTCAGGTGCACGACCAGTTGCTGACGGGGGACACCTCGGCGGTGCTGCCCCACACCCTGCACGGCATGGGCGGTGTCGGGAAATCCCAGATCGCCATCGAATACGTCTACCGGCATTCGTCCGAGTACGACGTGATCTGGTGGATCCCGTCCGAACAGCCGACGATGATCCTGACCGCGCTCACCGAACTCGCCCACCGGCTCGGCCTGAACGTGGGCACGGAAGCCAACCGGGCGGTCCCGGCGGTCCGCGAGGCCCTGCGCCGGGGCGAGCCGTTCGACCGCTGGCTGCTGGTGTTCGACAACGCCGAGAACGTCGAGGCCGTACGCCCCTACTTCCCGACCGGCGGCACCGGGAAGATCCTCATCACCTCCCGGAACCAGGAGTGGGACCGGGTGGCGAGGACCCTCTCCGTGGACGTCTTCACCCGGGAGGAGAGCAAGGCCCTGCTGCGCCGCCGGGCCCGCGACCTGTCCGACGCCGACGCCGACCTGCTCGCCGAGGAGCTGGGCGACCTGCCGCTCGCCATCGAGCAGGCCGCGGCCTGGCAGGCCGTCACCGGCATGGCGGTGGACGAGTACCTGGGGCTGATCCGGGAGAAGATCGCCGAGCTGATGCTGGAACTCGTCCCGTCGCCGGACTACCCCATGTCGGTGGCCGCCGCCTGGGACGTCTCGCTGCGCCAGCTCGAACAGCGCAACCCCGCGGCGCTCCAGCTCCTCCAGGTCTGCTCGTTCTTCGCCCCCGAGCCGATCTCGCGCTCCCTCTTCAACAACTCGCGGAGCACCATCGCCCCCGAGCTCGACGAGGCCCTGCGCCACCCGATCAGGCTGGGCCGGGCCATCCGGGAGATCAACGTCTACGCCCTGGCCCGCATCGAGCACCGGCACGACACCATCCAGTTGCACCGTCTGGTCCAGGCGGTCCTGGTCAACCGCATGTCCCCGCAGCAGCAGGCGGACATGCGGCACGGCGCACACCTGCTCCTCGCCGACGCCAACCCCAACAGCCCCGGTTCCCGGGAACTGTGGCCGCGCTACCAGCAGCTGCTGCCGCACATCGCGGTGTCGCGGGCCGTGGAGTGCGACTCGCCCTGGGTGCGCGGCCTGATCCGCGGCGTCGTGGAGTTCCTCTACTACTGGGGCGACCACGAAGGCGCGGTCTCCATGGCACGCGAGGCGCTGGACGTGTGGACCGCGAAGTTCGGCGGGGAGGACCAGCAGACGCTGGAAATGGCGAAGTGGCTGGCCTATCTCCTGCGCATGGTCGGAGAGTACGAGGAAGCCGCCGCCATGATGCAGCGCACCGCGGACACCTACATCCGGGTCGCGGGCGAGGACGACGAGGGCACCCTGGACGCCCTCATCCAGCTGACCAGCGGGCTGCGGCTGAGGGCCGAGATGGCACAGGGGCTGGAGATCAACCGTTCGGTCTACGACCGCTGCCTGCGGGCCTTCGGCGACGACGACCCCGCCACCCTTCGCGCGGCCCACAGCCTGGGCGTCGGGCTGCGGTTGATGGGCCTGTACAAGGAGGCCCGCGAGTACGACACGGAGACCGCCCGGCTGCGTGCCCTCGCGCTGGGCGAGAACCACCTCGACACCCTGAACACCCTCAGCAACCTCTCCATCGACATCCGCGAGACCGGTGACTACCCGGGCGCCGTCGTCCACCAGGAGGACGTCTACGCCCGCTACATCGCGACCTACGGCGAGGACAACCCCTCGACGGTGAGCTGCGCCCGTGTTCTCGCGGTGTGCCGTCGGCGCGCCGGGGACCACGAGGGGGCGGTGCAGCTCGGCGAGCTGGCGCTGTCGAAGTTCGAGAACCGCTACGGCGCCGACCATCCGGACGCCATCGCTTCCGCGGCCAACCTGGTCGTCGACCTCCGGCAGGACGGCCAGTTGACGCGGTCCAGGGAACTGGGCGAGGCGACGCTCCGGCGTTACATGGCCAAACTGGGCAGCGGCCACCCCTACACCCTGTCGGCCCGCACGAACCTGGCCATCACCCTGCGCCACCTCGGCGATCTCGACGCGGCCGGTGAACAGGTCGGCGTCGCGCTGCGGGGCATGCGCGAGTCGCTCGGTGACGAGCACGTCCTCACGGTCACGACGGCCCTCGGTATGGCCAATCACCACAGCGCCGGATCGCGCCACGAGGAGGCTCTGGAACTGGACCAGAAGTCCCTGGAGATCCTGACCCGCATCTTCGGCAAGGACCATCCGACCACCCTGGCCTGCGCCAACAACGTCGCGCTGGACCTGCGCGCGCTGGACCGCGTGGACGAGGCGACGGTGCTGCACACCGACACCCTGACCCGGTTCCGGCGGACGCTCGGCGAGAGCCACCCGGCGACCGTCGCCGCCGCCAGCAGCCGGCGGGCCGAGGCGGACATCGCCCCGGTGCCGTTCTAGGCGGCTCCAGGGCGCTCCGGGCCGTTCCGCCAGAGGCCGCCGACCGGGCTCAGGTCCCGGTCGGCGGCTTGAGGCAGCGGTGGTGCTACGACTGCGGTGTCGGCTCGGCGTCCACGGCCGGGGCCTGCCCGGTGTCCGGGGTCTGCCCGTCGCCGGTGGCCGTGCCGGTCCCGGCGCGTTCGGCGGGCGCGGCGCCGGCCGGGCGGTGCAGCGGGCCGATCAGCGGTCCGGCGGCGGCCGTGGTGAGCAGCGCCATCACGACCAGCAGCGCGTACAACCGGGGGCCGATCACTCCGGCCTGCAACCCCACGTTGAGCACGATGAGTTCGGTGAGCCCCCGGGTGTTGAGCAGCACGCCGATCAGCAGCGAGTCACGCCAGGGCATCCGGGCGGCACCCCGGGCCGACAGGGAGCCGGCGGCCACCTTGCCCACCACCGCGGCGGCGCATATCACCAGCAGGAGCAGCAGGTCCGAGCCGTGCAACCCGCCGAGCCGGACCGACATCCCGGAGATCGTGAAGAACACCGGCAGCAGCAGGCCGCCGGTCTCCTGGAGCGGGCGCACCACCTGGCTGTCGGGAGCGCCGTCGGACTGGCGGGGCATGATGATCCCGGCCAGCAGCGCGCCGAAGATCACGTGCAGTCCGAGCGCGCTGGTGGCCCAGGACGAGGCCAGCGCCAGAGCGGCGGCGACGGGGACGTGATTGGTCATCAGGGCACGGGGGCGGTGCATCCACCACTTCAGCGCCGGCCGCACGACGAGGAACATCGCCAGCACGTACGCCGCCAGCAGCGCCACCTTCTCGGCCCAGGCGCCCACCGAGCCGTTCTCGCCGCCGATCAGGGCGATCGCCAGCACCGGCCAGCTCAGCGCGTCGATGACACCGGCGGCCGCCATCGCGATCGTGGCGGGCCCGGTGCCGGCCAGCCCCTGGTCCCTGATGATGCTGGCCAGTACGGGGACCGCCGTGATGGACAGGGCGACGGCCATATAGAGGATGAATGTCGCGTCGACCGGATGCCCGCCGTTCGCGGAACGGAAACCTCCGGGATACAGCAGAACGATGCCGGCCCCGATCAGCATGGGAATCACGAACCCGCTCAGCGAGATGACGGTCACCGCGCCGCGATTGCGCAGCTGGCCGAGGTCGAGTTCATAGCCGACCGCGAAGAGGAAGAGCACCAGCGCGACCTGGGCCACGGAAGTCAGAATTGGCTTGATCTGGTCCGGGAAGAGGGTTTCGTACACCCCGCCTGGGGCCATGCCCAGCAGGCTGGGACCGAGGGCGATGCCGGCGACCAACTGCCCGATGACGGGAGGCTGGCGGAGTTTTCGGGCCGCCGCTCCCAGGGCCGAGGAGGCGGCGATCACCATCGCGAGAGCTGCGACGACGTGAGTAACAGCGGAGTCGATGCTCACCGGCATCCCCCTTCGGCAAGTGCCGCACCCTGTAGCGTAGTTCACACGCAGTGTAGCCGGTGTCGGGGCAACTGACCTATTCTTGGCGCGTTCGGAATATGCCGTTCGAGGGCGGGGGGTCGGCGGTGACGACGGTCTTATTCGTACACGGCACCGGCGTGCGTGAGCCGGGTTTCAGCGGAACCGTGGATGCCGTACGGCAAGGATTACGGCCGTTACGGCCCGAAGTCCGGATATCTTCCTGCTATTGGGGAGGAAGTGCCGGATCGGTACTGCATTCGAACGGTATTTCCGTGCCGGGGTACGGGACAGGGCGTGAATTACCACGGGTGGGCGCCCCCGGTGCGCCGGAGGAGTATCCCGACGAGGACGTCGAATTCTGGGGACTGCTTTATCTGGACCCGCTCCTCGAACTGCGCCTGCTCACCGCGGAAACCACCGGGAGAACCGAATCGGCACCGGGTACCCGACCGCCGGGCGAGGCCCTCTCCGCGGCGGCCCTGGCGCTCGCCCAGGACGACCGGCTGCGCGGGCCGCTGGGCGCGGCGGGCCTTCCGGCGGACTTCGCCGCCGCCGTGGCCGCCGTACTCACCGCCGACGACTGCCGCCGCTTCCTGCGCGCCCCGGCCGAGGGCGCGGGCCCGGCCGAACTGGCCCGGGCCTTCGTGGCCGAGGCGGTGCGCCGCCGGACCGAACGGCAGGAACCGGCGCCGGCCCTCGACGGCACCGCCCGGGACGCGGCGGTCGCCCGGATCGCCGCCCTGCTCCCCGGCCCCGCCGCGACCGGGGACGAGCCCGGCACCCACCGCGGCCCGGTGACCCGGCGGATCAAGCGGCTGACGGGACGGCTGGCCCTCGGCCTGGCCTCCGCCCAGGCGGTGAAGCGGCGGTCGGCGCTCACCGACGCGGCCCATCCGGCCGCCGGGGACGTGCTGCTCTACCTGGCGCGCGGCGGCCCGATCCGCGAGGCCGTCGCGGCGGCCGTGGCGGCGGCGGAGCCGCCGGTCGTGCTCCTCGCCCACAGCCTCGGCGGGATAGCCGCGCTGGACCTGCTGGTGCTGCGGCCGCTGCCGCAGGTCGCACTGCTGGTGACCGTCGGCTCACAGGCCCCGTTCCTGTACGAACTGGGCGCCCTGCCCAGCCTGGAGCACGGCAGCCCGCTGCCCGCGCACGTACCTCGCTGGCTCAACGTCTACGACCGGCGGGACCTGCTCAGCTACCTCGGCGCCGGGGTCTTCCCCGGCCGGGTCGTGGACATCGCCCTGGACAGCCGCCAGCCCTTCCCGCTCTCCCACAGCGCCTACTGGAGCAACCCCGAGCTGTACCGCGTCCTGGCCGAGGAGCTGCCGTGACCGCCGTGCGCCCGGACCGGACCCACGCCGTCGTCGTCGGCGTGGAACGCTATGCCGCCGGCCCGTCCTGGGACCTGCCGGGCCCGGCCGCCGACGCCCGCCGCTTCACCGCCTGGCTGCGCCGCCGAGGAGTCCCCGCGGCCCACATCTCCCTGCTGCTGGACGCCCTGCCCGGAACCGGCGGGCCCGAGGTGGACGCGACCGCCGGTCCCGCCGGACGTGAGGCGGTGCAGGAGGTGCTGACCCGCCGGCTGCCCGCGCTGGAGGGCGACCTGCTGTTCGTCGTATGGGGCGGCCACGGGGTCACCGACCCGCAGGGGCACCGCAGGCTCTTCTACGCCGACGCCACGGCCGACGACAAACGCAACCTCGACCTGGACGCCTGGCTGACCACCCTCACCACCGACGCCCTGCCCGGCTTCCGGCGCCAGATCTGGCTGGTGGACTCCTGCCAGACCTTCGTCGAGGACCTGGGCTTCGCGCGCTCCCTCCCCGGCGAACTCCCGTCCCGCGGCGACCGGTTGCCGGGCCGGGAGCAGTTCGTGCTGCTGGCCTCCGGGCCGGGACAGCGAGCGGTCAACGACCCGGTGCGGCGGACCGGGGCGTTCTCCCGGGCCGTGCTGGCCACGCTGGAGGCCTCGGACGACGAGAACTGGCCACCCGACATGAACGCGGTGGCCCGGACCGTCATCGGGCGCTTCACCGAGGGGGGACAGCGGCCCACCTCGCTCTGGTACCGGTCCGAGGCCGGCGACGTACGCCATTACGACTTCCCCGCCGCCCGGCGCCGGGAGGAACCGGTGCCGGACGCGGCCCTGTCCGAACTCGTCACGCTGCTGGCCGGGTGGCCCGCCCTGGCCGACCGCGACCAGCGGCAACTCGTCATCGGCATGCTGCCCGTCGACCTGGCCGGTGCCATCCCCCGGCTGGGCGCGGCCCGGGCCGACATCATCAGCATCGTGCGCACCTGCCGTCTGCACCCGGGAGGCCTGGCCGCCCTGGTCGAGGCGCTCGGGGCGCTCGACCCGGGCTCGCTGGCGCAGGGCGAGCTGAAGGACTGGGCGGCCCGCCGGCTGCCGCCCGGGTCAGCGGGGTGACCGGCCTGATCACGGTCTTCCCGGCACCTGGTCGATGCGTCATCATGAAACCAACGGGAGGACGTTCTCAGGGGGATGGAGCATGAACACGTCCGCGGACTCCGTGCGATCCGAACTGCCCGATGTGAGCGACACCGCGCTCCTCGACCTTCGGTCGCGACATCCGGACGTCTACGCGCGTGCACTGGACCGGCTGCTGCGCCAGGTCGAACGGCTCCGGATCAACTTCGGAGACGGAGCGCCCGGACGGGCTGACTGACGGTCCCTACGGAAGGAGACACGTGCAGGCCGACGGAGGCTCCGCATCCGCCCATGCCGATCACCACGTGATTCCCTCGGCGTATTTCGACGATCTGGCGGCGGGCCGGGGCGGTCCGGAAGCGGTTCGTTTCCTGTGGACCACCGAGTACAGCAGGCGGCTCCTGCTGTTGAGGGCCCTGCTCGACACCATCGCCGAGACCTCCGGCGCGCTGGGCCCGCTGCCACCCGTCGACACCGCGTGGGACACCCTGACGGCGGCTCAGCAGCGGTCCCCGGAGGACTTCGGGGAGTTGCTGCTGCACCCGCAGGTCGGCATCTGGCTGGGACACAGCCTGCGCCGGCTCAGGCACCGGGCCTGGGGCGACGGGCCGCTCTGGACCGACCTCGGCCATCTGCACGCGGTGTGCGCGGTCGCCGCGCTGCGCGCCGGGCTGCCGCTGCGCACCACCGTGCCGCTGCGGGACGGCACCGCGATGTTCCCGGCCCTCGGGCTGGCCCGCCTGCCGGACCGCCCGCGGTGGGGGACGGCGGAGGTGGTCGTGGCGGCGGGGCGGCTGCAGGTCGACCCGTACGGCATCGGCGTGGGCCCGCCCGAGCCGCCCGGGACCCCCGACGGTGACGCCCCCGGGTGGCAGGGGCTGCGCAGCCTGCGGGCGGACGCGGCGGGCCGGCCGGTGAGCGTCTGGCTGGACGACATCGACCCCTACCGGGACCTGAGTGAACCGCTGCCCCCGCACCGTCTCGACAAGGACGGACTCGCCCACTGGCGGGAGCGGTTCGGCCGCGCGCTGGACCTGCTCGCGGGCAGCGACCCGGGCACGGCCGCCGCCATGGCCGAGGGGCTGCGCACCATCACGGAGGTACGGGGTGCTCCGCCCTGGACGGTCCTCAGCGCCTCCTCCGGCGACGCCTTCGGTGGCCTGCTCTCCTCGCTGCCCCCGGATCCGGTCAGCTTCGCGGTCACCCTGGTCCACGAGTTCCAGCACACCAAACTGGGCGCCCTGCTCCACCTGCTGACACTGGAGCGGGACGACGGGACCGAGCGGCACTACGCCCCCTGGCGCAACGACCCGCGCCCGCTGAGCGGCCTGCTGCAGGGCGCCTACGCCTTCCTGGGCATCACCGACTTCTGGTGCAGGTACCTGGACCACGTGCCGCCGGACGGGCGTCCGCTGGCGCAGTTCGAGTTCGCGCTGCGCAGGCGGCAGACCCAGGACGCGATCCGCACCCTGCTCGCCGATCCCGCCCTGACCGCGCACGGCCGCCGTTTCCTGCGGGGCATGGCCGCGCGGCTGCCGGCCTGGTGGTCGGACGGCCGGATCCGGCCGGACATCGCCGCCCTGGCCGAGTTCGTGGCCACCGACCACCGCACCGGCTGGCGGGTCCGCCATCTGAGCCCCGCCCCGGACGACGTCCGGGCCCTGGCCCGGGCCTTCACCGCCGGTGCCGCGGCCGACGGGCGCATCGCCGAGTCCACCGTCGTCCCCGATCTCGCCGCGCCCTGGTCCCAGGCCCGTACCGGACTCGTCCGGCAGGGCCTCGCCGTACCGTCCGACGGTGACTGGCCCGCACCGTCCGCCGCCGACCGCGCGCTGGTCGCCGGGGACCCCGCCGCCTCCGAGGCCTACGCCCGCCTGCTGGCAGGTGACCCCGAGGACGCCGAGGCGTGGACCGGCCTGGTCCTCGCCCTCGGCGATCGCCCGCTGCTGCGCCGCCCCGAACTGCCCCGCGCGGTGCACCGCGAGCTCCGCATGACCGGCACGGGCGCCGACCCGCGCGACGTCGCCCGCTGGCTGGCCGCCGGCACCGGCACCTGAGAAGCGGCCGGCGGGCGGGCTGCGGCGGGCGGGTGATCAGCAGGTGGCGGCCGTCGTCGAGGCCGGCCGGCTCGCCGACGCCACGGCGGTGACGCCCGCGGCGACCGCCGGCGCACCGGCGGCTCCGAAGGCCACGACCCGCGCGGCCCGGCGGTTCCTGTGCTCGCTCATATCCGGACGGATGTCCTTCCGTGAGAGGCGGAGAAGTCGTCTGTCATGGGCACCGGAACCTGGGGGCGCCGCCTGTGATGCACGTGTCACAAGGCCGTGGTTTCGCGGGGCGCCGAGGCCCGTGTCCGGCCCCCGTCCACCCCGGCCCCGTCAACTTTGCTGCCCCGCACCAGGCTTGGACCCGCCATGTGCGGGGCAGAGCCCTCCTACCGGACAGCAGGTACCGGTCAGGGCTCGGCAAGAGGAGGGCGTCATGGACGGTCGGATCCGCGTGCGCGTTGTTCGTCGGCCCGCTCCCCGCGGGCAGGAGATCGACCGCAGGACGCCTTCCGGGCGCATCCTGCCGTACTAGCCGCACCAGGTGACCGGATCGCGGTACGGAGCAGGGTGCGCGGACGGTACACACCGGCCGCGGCTGTCCCGCGATCCGCTGCGAGGCGCGCGGGCGCCCTCCCGTCGGTCCGGCACCTCGCCGCCGAGGTAGCCCGGCTCGTCCTGCCCGCCCCGCGCCCGGGAGATCCGACGCCGGTCGGGACCGGGTGCACATGCACCTGGTGGGTGGCCTCAAGTCGGGCTGGAATCAAGCCGGTTGACCTGCCCGTTCGTTTCGCCGCCGGGATCTGCGGGCAATTGCCGGGCAACGCGGGCCCGGCCAAGGCCGCGGGAGGGGGACACGGCGGTGCCTGATCTGGTGCGGACGACGGGCGGGCGGCGGCTGCGGGTGGAGGTGTCCGGGGATCCCAGGGGGCGGCCGGTGTTCCTGCTGCACGGTATGCCCGGCAGCCGGGTGGGGCCGCGGCCCCGGCCGATGTTCCTGTACCAGCACGGCGCCCGGCTCATCAGCTTCGACCGGCCGGGGTACGGCGGCTCGGACCGCCGGCCGGGGCGGCGGGTCGTGGATGCCGTGGAGGATGTGGCGGCTGTGGCCGACGCCCTCGGACTGGGCCGGTTCGCGGTGGCCGGCCGCTCCGGCGGCGGACCGCACGCCCTCGCCTGCGCCGCGCTGCTGCCGGGCCGGGTGACCCGGGCGGCCGCCCTGGTGGGGCTCGCGCCGCGGGACGCCGAGGGGCTCGACTGGTTCGCCGGGATGGCCCCGTTCAACGTCCTGGAGTTCCACACCGCCTTCACCGACCCGGAGCGGTACGCGGCCCGGATCATCCCGCGCTCGGCCGTCATCCGCAGCAACCCGGCGCGGCTGCTGGAGGACCTGCGCGCGGACCTGACCGAGGAGGACCGGCTGATCGTCTCCGACGCCAGCATCCGGTCGATGCTGCTGCGCACCTATCACGAGGCGCTGCGCACCTCGCCGTACGGCTGGATCGACGACGCGTTCGCGCTGACCAGCCCGTGGGGCTTCGATCCGGCGCACATCGGGGTGCCGGTGCTGCTGTGGCACGGCGCCAAGGACGTCTTCTCGCCCGCCTCCCACTTCTCCTGGCTGGCCGCGCGCATTCCGCGCGCCAAGGCCGTCCTGGAGCCGAAGGCGGCGCACTTCGCGTCGCTGCGCGCCCTGCCCGACGTACTGGACTGGCTGCTGGCGGGGACCCCCAGAGGATGACACGGCGTGGGCCGGCGCCGTGCCGTCCGCCAGGGGTGTTCACACGGCCAGCGGCTCCAGGTCCCGGTACACCCGCCGTTCCTCCAGGGCGAAGCGGGTGATGCCGTTGCTCTCGCCGAGTTTCTCGCGCAGCTCCTGCAGCCTTCCGACGGCTTCCTCGCGCAGCGTCCGGGCCTCGTCCACGCGGCCGAGGGCGCTCAGGGTGAGGGCGCCGTTGCTGACGACGGCCAGGGCCTCTGGATGGTCGTTGCCGAGGTCGGCGCGGAGTGCGTCGATGCTGAGCCGCTCCCGCTCCCAGGCCTCCTCCAGCCGGCCGCTCTGGGCGAGCACGATGGCGTAGTTGGCGGAGCAGAACTGGGTGTGCGGGTGGTGGGCGCCCAGGACCTCGGTCATGCGCTCCAGCACCTTCTGGAACACCTGCTCGGCCTGCTCCACGTCACCGCAGCCCCAGTGGAAGACGGCGAGGTTGTTCATCGCGGTCTGCGTGTACGGGTGGGCCTCGCCCGGCTTCTTCACGTACTCGGTGAGCACCTTCTGGGCGACGTCGCGCGCGGCCTCCGGATCCTCGGCCGCGAACAGGTCGGCGGCGAGGTTGAGTTCGCAGGCGAGCGAGTCCGGGGTGGGCGCGGTGTACTGCGACCGGTACTGCTCCAGCGTCGCGGACGTCAGTAGCCGCGCGTCCTCCAGCTCGCCCGCCCGGCGCAGCGACACCGCGAGCGACTTCGCGCACCGCAACGTGCCCGGGAACTCCTTGCCCAGCACGCGCTTGTGCTGGTCGTACGCCCGTGACAGCACGGTCACCGACGCCCGGTACTCGCCGACCTCGCGCAGGTCGCGGCCGAGGTTCTCCGCGGACGACAGCGTGTAGATGTGATCGACGCCGTGCACCTGCGTGCGGCGGGCGAGGGTGACCTCGTCGATCTGCAGGGCGTCCTTGTACCTGCCGACCATGCGCAGTGCCAGGGCGAGGTTGTTGGCCGCGTTCAGGGTGCGCGGGTGGGCCTCGTAGAAGAGGTCGCTGAAGCCGTCGTGCGCCTCCTTCGCCAGCTCCACCGCCTTGGTGTACTCGCCGAGTGCCGCGAGGTCGCTGGAGAGGCCCGAGGTGGTGATGAACGTGTGCGGGTGCCGGTCGCCGAGCCGCCGGCGCTGCCGCCGCAGCACGTCGTCGTCCATCTCCCGTGCCTCGACGTACAGCCCCTGGGAGCGCAGCACGTTGGCGAGCTGGCAGCGCAGGTACAGGTACTGCTCGTCGTCCTCGCCGAGGGGTTCCTTCCAGTGGGCGAGGAGTTCCTCGGCGAGGCGCTGCGCCCGCGGGAACTCGCCGCGCTTCCACAGGTAGCGGACGCGGTCGATGAGCAGCCGGCGCGGCTCCGCCTCGGTGCAGTTGCGGATGTCGGAGGCGGTCAGATGCGGCCAGATGATGTCGAACTGCGCCCAGTTCTCCCGGTTGTCGGTGGGTTCGTCGCCCTTGGGGCGGGCGCCTCTGAGGATCTCGTGCACGGTGTGACGGGCCTTGCGCCGTTCCTCCTCCGGCATCTGGGAGCGGATCACCGCCTGCACGAGGCGGTGCACCTGGATCGAGCGGTTGATCTGGTCGACCTTGGCGAGTGCGAGCTTGCCGATCTCCCGCACCAGCTGGCCGATCAGCATGCTCTCCGTCAGGCGGAGGGCGGCGAGCATCTCGTCGCTGTCGTAGAGCAGCTCCGAGGAGATCGGCTCGGCGGCGAGGAACGCGCACAGCTGCAGCAGCCGGACCGAGGCGGGCGAACGTTCCCGCAGCCGCTCGATGGAGATGTTCCAGGTGGCGGCCACCGTCTCGGGGTAGTCGGAGGGCTGGTTGAGCCCCATCACCGCCGCGGTCTCCTCGGTGAGGCGGCGCAGGTACTCGGCCGTGGGCATGGCGGTCTCGGCCAGCCAGGCGCCGGCCTGCTCCACCGCGAGCGGCAGGTCGCCCACGGCCTCCGCGACCTGGTCGGCCTCCGCGGGGGTGAGGCCCGGGGCGCGCCGGGACAGGTGCTCGACACTCTCCTGCCGCTGGAAGACGTCGACCGGGAGGGTCTGCCCCTTGTCCGACCACGCCTGGTTGCGCGAGGTGACCAGGATGTGGCCGCCGCCGGTGGTGGGCATGTAACCGGCGAGATCCTCCGGGCCGTCGGCGTTGTCGAAGACGAGGATCCACCGCTTGGTGGGGTTGCCCCGGGAGAGCATGCGCACGGTTTCCTTGCTGGCCAGCGCCATGTCCTCGCCGCCGGGCGCGCCGATGCGGGAGCCGAGTTCGGCGAGCGAGGCCACCACGTTGTCGACGTTCTCGGACGGCACCCACCACACCAGGTCGTAGTCGGCGCTGAACCGGTGCACGTACTCCAGGGCGATCTGCGTCTTGCCGACCCCGCCCATCCCGAACAGCGCCTGGTGCTGGGGCAGTACGGCGGTCATGCCGCTGCGCAGCTGCTCGCGCACCTTTTCGAGGATGTAACCCCGGCCGGTGAAGGTGCTGTTGCGCTGCGGCACGTTCCAGTGGTCCGGCACATGGCCGGGGAACCGGGGCGCCGCCGGTCCGCCCTTCGGCAGTTGCGCGGGCAGTTCGAGCGCGCCCAGCAGTGCGGCTTCGCATCCGGGTTCGTCGAGGCCGTGCAGGTCGACCAGGTCGGTCTGGTGCTGGTACGACTCCGGTGGCTGGACGTCGTCGACCCGCACCGGTATCAGTGATCCCGGGAGCGCGTCGCCGCCGGCCGCCGGGCCCGGCAGGTCCTCGGTGTACCGCGAGTCGTACAGCGCCTTGGACCACAGCGCCACGGCGCGGGCGCCGGGGGCGGGGCTGCCCAGCGGCCCGGTGGCCAGGTCGTGCAGGGTGACGGTGCACCCGGCCCGCTTCAGCAGCGACTCGGCCCAGTCGGCCCACATCCGGTTCTCCGCCGCGTAGGCGATCTCCACCCGCAGCGCGGAGGCCTGCGGCCGCCGCCGGACGAACGCTTCCCGGCAGCGCAGCCGCACCGGATCCGGGATCGGCGGCAGCGCGGTGACCTCGTTGTCGGTCACGAACGCGGTGAGCCGCTCGAACGCGGCCAGCAGCGACTTCGGGTCGCCCTTCTTGTCGCCGACGACGGCGAGTGTCTCCTCGTACGCGTAATAGGGCTTGTACGGTATTTCGACGCTGCCCCAGTAGGCGGTGACCTCGTCGGCGCTCAGCCGCTCCCCGTCGGGGCCCTTCGGCAGTCCGGCGAACTTCGTCCGGGCCACCGCGCGGCCCGCCTCGACCTTGTCCTTCTCGCCGTCGTCGACGCGCATCGGCACGGGCAGTACCCGGATCCGCCGCTTGCGGTGTTCGTCGCTGACGCTGTAGGCCACCTCGGCGGCGCCGTCCAGGGCCTGGTCGCTGAAGGTGAAGCAGTCGACGAGGAGGTCGGGCATCTGGAGGGTGCAGATGTCCGCGGTGTCCGACCGCCCGGTGCGCGAGTCGATCAGCACGTAGTCGTACGACCGCTTCATGCTGTCGCGCAGCGCCTCCAGGAACATGCCGCCGCCGAGGCGGTCGTAGAAGTTGTCCCACTCCAGGGAGGACGCCGTGCCCGAGTAGGCGCGGAACTGCTTTCCCGCGGAGAGGAAGTCGAGCGAGCCGCCGTCCTCGAAGGCGAGCCCCTGCCGTTCGGGGGAGAGCGAGACGGCGTGCTGCTCGACGTCCGCGAACTCCAGGTGCCAGGGGCCCGTGCGGGTGATGCCGTCCGTCGCCGCCCAGGCGTAGTCCTGGAGGATGTTGAGGACGCCCCCGGTGGCGGCGAGCACGTTGGGATCCAGGAACGGGTGGAAGAAACGATCCAGCCCCGGGGCTTCCAGGTCCCAGTCCACGGCGAGGACACGTTTGCCGTTGGCGGCGAGGATCCACGCCGTGTTGGCGAGCGCCATCGTCCGTCCGGTGCCGCCCTTGTACGAGTAGAAGGTGATGATGCGTCCGTCACCTGCGGCCGTCATGCCTCTCCTCCGGGGTCGTCTCCCGCGTCCGGGTCGGACGGTGGGTAGGGGTCCGCCAGACGGGGTCTGGGGACGTGCGGGCCCGGCGGCAGTCGGACCTCCGCGTTCTTCAGGAACTGCCGGGTCGTGTAGGCCACGACCTCGGGCAGCACCCTGGTGAAGGACTTGAGGGTGGGTACGCCGTTGACGGCGATCCGGGTGTCGCTGCGCCGGGCGCGCTCCAGGATCGTCGGCATCACCCGCTCCAGCTCCTCGGCCAGCCGGCGTCCCTGTTCCCCGTGGTTCTGCAGGTCCGCCCGGCAGCGCGGCACGATCGCGCTCACCCAGGGGCGGGCGTACGCGTCGAACGTCTTCAGCCTGCTCCGGCGCTCCTCGTCGCTCAGCGCCCACTGGTCCACCAGCAGGATGCCGGGCTGCCGCTCCCCGGATCCGTGCGGCTCCTCGGCGGGGCTCTCGTCGTCGAAGGCGGCGACGGTCACCCGGTAGTCCAGCGACCGGATCAGCTCCTCGGCGTGCGCGGACAGCGCCCGGGTCGACTCCGTCTGGTACGGGTTCCAGTCCAGCGCGTCGTCCCCGTACGGCCGGGAGTCGCGGTGTTCCGGTACGGAGTCCTCGGTGGGGGCGGCCACGGTCAGCCGGATGTGCCGGGGTCCGGTGCCGCGCGGTTTGAAGGCGCTCGGCGTGCTCTCGTAGTCCCGGGGGCGGCCGGGCGGCAGCCCGGACTCGCGGGCCGCCTGCACGATGCGCTCGGCGAGCCCGAACACGGTCTCGTCGTACTCGTCGCGCAGCCGGCTGAGCTTGATCAGCCCGTAGATCCCGTTGCTGAGGTACCGCCCGCTCGACGACACGTTCTCGACGTGGATGTGCCGTACCGAGTCCGGCAGTTCACGCATGTCGACGCGTTCCACAGGGCGGGCACGATGGCCGAGGCGGTGGCCGTGCCGGTGGTCCTGGCGTTCAGCATCCGTTCGTGGAACGCGTACCACTCGCGGCCGCACATCTCGCTGGAGAAGTAGCGCGGCGAGAACAGCGGCACGAACACCCGGCAGGCGGCGAGGTTCTCGCTCAGCTTCTCGGGCCAGCCCTCCCCGGAGCGCATCTCCCGGTCCATGAACCCGGCCGGGCAGCCCGCGGGCAGGTCGGTGAGGGCCATGATGTGGCTGCACAGGTCGTTGAACAGGACCCGCACCCAGTGGTCCGGGTCGCCGCTGTCCGGGCTCCACTGCGGGGTGTGGGCGTACGACAGGAAGAAATAGGGCCGGTTGTCCGGAACCCGATCCTGCACCCGTTCCCCCATGTCCGCACGTCCCCCTGCCCGTCGGCAGGCCGCTGGATGGCCCCCGTCGCCGGTGCGTGCCTCCGCCGGACTCAACAATGTGCCCGACGGACCCCGTATCCGGTTCACTCCTTTCAGGCCAAAGCCCGGCGATATCCAGACATCTGCCCCTTGGCGTGGCCCACCACGTCCCGCATGCCGCAGAGCACGACCGCCCGCGAGGCCCACTCGCCCTCGGCGAGCATGCGGCGCGGCAGCCCGGCGCCGATGGCCCCGAAGTCGCTGTCGTCCAGGGAGAGATCGCGGTACTCGACCCAGTGCCCCTTGTCGCCGACCACGCACCGGTACGTACGCCGGGCCGGTCTGGGGCGCGTGAGGTACTCGGCGTAGTGGAACGCGCTGCACACCTCGAACCCGACCCGCAGCAGCAGGATCTGGGCGTCGGCGGCGTACAGCCGCCGCATCGGGGAGAGCCTGCCGAGATGGCTGCGGCGCGCGTGCCACCGGAGCAACTGCCGTGCCCGTGGCCCGAGTCCGGCCAGGGAGGTCTGCGGGTGCGTACTGCGTACGGCCCCGTGCGTCGACCACACGCACTCGGCGAGCGCCCCCATCGTCGGGCACCCGGTGGCGTCCGGGTCGAACGGTGGCATCGTCCTGCGGTACTCGTCGGCCTCCGCCTCGCTCAGGTCCGCGACGGCCTCCCGATAGGCCCGGGAGGTGTCGGAGTTCTCGGGCGTGAACGTGGGCACGACCAGGGTGCCCTCGGGGCCCAGCGCGTCCCGCAGCGCGTCCCGGACCAGCTCCGGGGCGACCCCGGTGCCGCTCAGCGAGGCGTGCACCATCAGCACCCCGCCCCGCCGGACGCCCAACGAGCGCAGTAAGCCGCCCAGTTCCGCTTCCGCCGACTGCGCCACCTCGGTCATGATCCCTCGCAGGCACTCGACCACTGCGACCACATGCGGGCCACCAGCACGGCCCCGGTCGAGGTCAGTTCGGACTCCGGCAGCAGGGTGAGCGCGGCGAGCGCGGGTGCCGCCTCCTCGTGGCTCCGCCGGCCCAGCGCCTCGTCCGCCCGGTCCAGCAGGGCTCCGGCGGGGCTGCCCGGCCGGTGCAGGTCGGCCGTCTCGCGCAGGGCGGTGAGGCGGGCCCGGCGGCCGATGCGCGGCAGTTCCCGGGCGAACTCCTCGGGGCTCACGTCGACCGCCACACCCAGCGCCCCGAACCCGTGGGCACCGAGCGCGAGGCCGCTGCCCGCCGCCAGCGGGGTGAGGACGGTGGGGTGGAACGCGTCCGGGTCGGAGTGCCGGGCCGGTGCGTCCTTCGCGAGCAGTTCGTGGGCCCGGGCCATCCGCTCCGCGAACTCGCCGCACTCCAGGGGCGGGGCGACGGGGAAGGGATAGCAGTCGCGGTACGGGTCGGCGTCGTCGACCAGCGGGCCGTCCTGAACCGGCAGCCGGTCGACCGGGCGCCAGCGCGCGGAGACGGGGACCTCGTCCAGACGCACCCAGCCCGGCCCGACCCCGCGGCCCTCGCCCGCCGGAGATGCACCGGGTGCTGCCTGGCCCTCGCGCCCCGGGGAGGCGTCCGGTGCTGCCTGGCCCTCGCGCCCTGGGGAGGCGTCCGGTGCTGCCTGACCCTCGCGCCCCGGGGAGGCGTTCGGTGCCGCCTGGCCCTCGCGCACGGGGGAGGCGTCCCGTGCTGCCTCGCCCTCGCGTGCCGGGGAGGCGTTCGGGGCCATGGTGACCTCGCGCACCCGGAAGGCGTTCGGGGCCACGGTGACCTCGATGCGGCCGGGGGCGTCCAGGCGGTAGGTGCCCCAGGTGGGCAGGTGCAGCCGGGTGCCGGGCTGGTCCCACGACAGCGTGGCCGATACCCCCGCCCGCAGGGCCGCGGCGGCGGCCAGTGCCATGAACCGGCCCGTGTCGGCGGGGCCGCGCAGGGAGCGCTGGAGGCCGGTGCGCACGTAGGGATGCGCGAGCACCGCGTCCAGTTGCGGGGCGGTCCCGGGGTCGGCGTCCAGGGCCAGCAGCAGCCGCCAGGCGTCCGCCCAGTCCGGTGCGGACGCCAGGTGCTCCTGGGCCCGGCGTACCAGCACCCGGTCCAACTCCAGTTGCGCCCAGGTGAGCTGGGGCATGCCCAGCACCGCGGGCGAGAAGGAGCGGTCGGTCACCCGGTCGGTGATGCCCTCGACGAGAGAGCGCAGGTCGTCGCAGAAGACGCTGGGGTTGCCGAAGCCGTTCTCCGAGCTGTACCGGTGCCCGTACAGGCCCCCGCCGCAGGACCGCACCACCTCGCAGCTGCGGCAGGTGTCGCTGAGCCCCTCGACACCCGTCTGCCGGGCCTGGACCCCGGGGTGCGTGGCGAACTCCGCGAAACCGTGCCGGAAGACGTCGTACCCCGTCTCGGGAGCACCCGCGTAGGCGGTCTTGAGCCAGTCGGCCTGCTCGAAGGTGCCGTCCGTCTCGATCACGGCGAGTTCGCTGGGCGCCAGCCCGAGCGCCTCGGTCAGGGGCGGCCCGCCGCGCAGCGTGCTGAGCACCGAGTCGAAGGTCCGCACCGGCATCGGGCGGCCCTGCCGCTCCCAGCGGTCGAAGACCGCGAGCAGCCAGTCGGCGTACGGGGTGGTGGCCCGGGCCGGGTTGGGCGGTGGACTGTCCCAGGTGGAGTGCGGAAGCAGGTAGTCGATCCGCGGCGGGGCCAGCTCGGCGAGCGCGTCGTGCACGGCTACGGGATCGTTCGCCACGTCCACGGTGCACAGCACTCCGCTGAACAGGTGACGGTACTCGGGTTCCTGGAGCAGCCGGATGCCGCGGACCACCCGGTCGTAGCTGCTGCGGCCCCTGCGGTCCAGCCGGTGCCGGTCGTTGGCCGCACGGTCGCCGTCGAGCGACACGCTGACCCGGACCCCGAACTCCCGGCAGACGTCCAGGTGCCGCCGGTTCAGGGTGACGGCGTTGGTGTGCATGCGCAGGTCGAGCGCGGTGAGCGGGGAGAGGGCGCGGGTGAGCTCCGCGCAGATGTCCCGCAGCCGGGCCGGGCCGACCAGCAGCGGCTCACCGCCGTGCAGGATGACCGAGACGGACTCCAGGGCCCGTGCGGCGGCGTACTCGGCCAGCCGGGCGGCGACGGCGCGCACGGTCTCCGGGCGGATGAAGGTCGGGCGGGACCGCCAGCTCTGGTCGGCGTGCTGGTACACGTAACAGTGGTCACAAAGCAGATCGCACCTACTGTGGATCTTGAGGACCAGCTGTCTCAGGGGTGGGTCGTCGGGCGACTGGCTCGTCACTGAGGCAGTCAATCAGAGTTCCCGTGCCCGAGGCGCCCCAAACCACGCAACCGGTGGGCGCATTGACGCCCGTCGGGTCACTGACGTGGGCACGGGCGGCAGGCTGGCCGCGGGGCGCACCCACGTCCGTGTGACGTCCTCGGTCAGACCGCCGAGTTGAAGTCGACCGACTGCCCCGCGGGACGGTCGGCGGCATCGGTCACGCGACCCGCGGTGCGCGCCGTGGCGGCCTTGCACGGGTCGATGTCCGTCAGGCGGGTGTGGGGGGCGGACGGCCTGACCGCGCGGTGGGCGTGCCCGTTGGGCATCGTGCTGGGCATCATGATCGTTTCGTCGCTCCGGTTCGCGTGAGGGGAACGGTCCTGGACACGGGTGTCCCGTCGTCGTGGTCGACCCTGGTGGCCCAAGGGATGACGAACCGTCGAGCGAGTCTGGTCCCGATGGTGCGGACCCTATACCAGGAATGCCCTGCGCACGTCTTGTGCCAGGACCGGCTTTCCGTCCTCATAGATTTCTCAAGCCAGTTTTTCGGGGGCGCGCGAAAGCCTTCGGGGGCGCGCAGGGCATTCGGGGGGCGTTCATGGGGGCCGCTACCACTCCGGTACCGGGCATCACGCTGGGCGGACAGGATCTGCCGCCGTTGTTCCAGGTGAGTGACGAGTGGGCGTTACGCCATCAGAGTGACTCGTTCCGGGCGGTGCGTACGCATCTGCTCCTGCTGCTTCTGGCCACCGCGGCCGCCGTGCTGACCGAGCAGGCGTCAGGTCATGTGATGACGGTGCTGGCCGCCGTGCTGTACGGGCTGACGATAGCCCTCGGCCTGAGCACCTCGCGCCGTCGTTCCCGCGCCCACTGGCAGGCCCACCGGGCCGCCGCCGAGCTGCTGAAGTCGCTGGCCTGGCAGTACATGGTGCACGGCGGCCCCTTCCACTCCCGGGTCGCCGACCCTGACGCGGTGTTCGCCGAGCGCCTCGAAGAACGCCTGCGCGAGCTGCGCACCTGCGGCTGGGAGGACTCGCGCAGCGACCCCGGCGAACGGGGCAAGGGCCAGATCACCCCGCGGATGCGCGCCGAGCGGGCCAAGTCCTACGCGGCCCGCCGGGACCTCTACCTGCGCGACCGGCTCCTGGAACAGGCGGTCTGGTACAAGAACCGGGCCGCCCGCGCGCACCGCGCCGCCGCCCGCTGGTCCTCCGTCACCGCGGCACTGACCCTGCTCGCCCTCGCCGCCGCCCTGCTGCGGACCGTGGGCCTGCTCGGCGGCGCCGACCTCGCGGGCCTGCTCAGCGCGGCCGCCGCGGCGGGCGTCGCCTGGCAGGAGGTACGCCGGCACGGCCCGCTGACGTACGCGCACTCCCTCATCGAACAGGATCTGGAGACCACCCGGATCGCCATGACCACGACGGTGACGGAGGCGGGCTGGGCCGAGGCGGTGGGGGAGGCGGAGCGCCTGATGTCCCCGGCGCACACGGAGTGGCTGGTGCGTTTCGGCTCCTGATGGCCCGTCATGGCCCGCAATGGCTCGTCATCACTCGTCCTGGCCCGTCACGGCCCCTCGTGGCCCCGCCACGACCGGTGGCCGGGTGCCGCTCCCGCCCGGCCGGGTGTCACTCCCGCCGTACCCCCGCCTGCCACAGCACCGTCACCGGCACCCCGCTGCGCCGGGCGTAGGCCACCACGTCACCGGTGCCGCCCATGCCGCGCGCCGGACGACCGTCCCACACGGCGATCAGGTGGTCGCAGTGATCCACGATCCAGCAGCCCGCCGCGAAGTAGGCCTGCTCGTGCGTCGGCTGGCGGGGCAGGTCGACGCGGGTCGTACAGGACCCCAGGATCCTGCGGTACGTGCTCCGGGCCTCCTCGTCGCCCAGGTGGGCCTCGTAGTCCATACCGGGGATCACGGCCGTCACCGGGACGCCGTGGGCCAGCGCGATGTCCGCGAACAGCTGGTCGGCGCCGGCCGCGAGGCAGCTGAGGGCCTCCAGCTCCACGTCGGTGCGGCTGAACCGGTCCCGCAGGGCGGAGCGGACGTACGGCAGGACGGCCGGGGGGATCGCACGGTGCCCGGTCACACCGACCCGGGTGACGGCGACGCGGGGGACCGCTGCCGCCTCGGCGAGGTGGTCGGTGAACACGGTGATGTCGGCTGTCACGGAACGTCCCCTCCCGTCACCTTCGGTGAGTCCACCCTAATCCAGGGGCGCCAAGGAGCGCAGGGGGCGCATCGACTCACACCGCTGCCCGGCCGGCGGGGGAGAGGGGTTCAGGCGGCCAGCGGATCCAGGACCAGCGGCTCGATCCGGCCCTCCAGCATCGCCCCGATGCCCTGCACGGCGCACACGTCAGGCCGCTCCGCGATGTGCACCGGCATACCGGTGGCCTCCCGCAGCAGCTGGTCGAAGCCGGGGAGCAGCGCCGACCCGCCGACCATCATGATCCCGCGGTCGGCGAGATCGGCGACCAGGTCGGGCGGGCAGTCCCGCAGCACCTTGCCGATCCCGTCGAGGACCGACATGAGGGGCGTCTGGATGGCGTCCCGTACGGCGGCGGTGTCGACGCGCACGCTGCGGGCGAGCCCGGTGGCCACGTCCCGCCCGTGGATCTCGGTGGAGGCGGGGCCGTGCGGGGTGAGGCCGTTGCCGTCCAGGGCCAGCTGGAGGGGCCGTACCGCCTGGTTCGGCAGCATCAGTTCGTGCTCGTGCCGCAGGTGCTGCACGATCGCGTGGTCCACGGCCTCCCCGCCGACGGGCAGCCGCTCGGCGCACACGATCGACCCCAGCGACAACACGGCGACCTGGGTGGCGGCGGCGCCGCAGACGAGGATCATGCTCGCTTCCGGCCGTTCCACCGGCAGCCCGCACCCCACCGCCGCGGCGATCAGCGTGTCGACCAGCTCCACCCGCCGCGCCCCCAGCCCCACCAGCGTCTCGATGGTCGCCCGCTGGGCCAGCGGGTCGGCGTCGTGCGGGGTGCAGGCCGCCGCCCGCAGCCGGGGCTTGCGGCGCAGCGAACGGCGGATCTTGTCGCCGAGCAGATGGCGCAGCATGCGCTGGGCCACCTCGATGTCGACGATGGTCCCACCGGAGATGGGCCGCACGACACGGATGTAGTCGGGCGTACGGCCCGTCATCTTCTCCGCGAACTCGCCGACCGCGATCAGGGCGCCGGTACGGGTGTTCACGGCGGCGACGGAAGGCTGGTCGACGACCAGGCCCATGCCCTTCACATACACCCGGGTGCGGGCGGCCCCCAGATCGACGGCGAAATGGCAGCGGCGCAACTGCTCCAGACTGACGGTCACGGCAGATCCTCCCGAGTGCGCGGGCCGTGCGGGGTGACACCGCCGGTCGGCGGCCTGCTTCGCATCCTCCGGGGGATCGCAGCGGCGCGCCTGCGGGGAGGGTCCGGGCGGGGCGCGGCTGAATGGGGGGTTTCCCGGCTACAGGGTTCGGGCGGCTTCCAGGAGGGGGCGCAGGCCGGGTTCGCCGCCGACGTGGAAGAAGGGGATGTCGGCCTGCCGGGCCGCCGCCCGCTCGGCCTCGGTGGCGCCGACCATCAGGCACTTCGAGGGGCGGACACCGAGGTGCCGCAGGGCCTGCGACACGACGTGCGGGTCGGGCATCAGCGGCGAGCGCAGCCCGTCGCGCCCGTGGACGCCTCCGTGCAGACAGTCCAGCAGTCCACGCCGGCGCAGATAAGCGGTGGCCGTGTACGGATCGCAGTCGGTGACGACCGCCAGCTCCAGGCCCATGTCGGCGAGGGTACGGATCACGAGGTCGGCGTCGGCGACGGGCACGGACCGCTCGGCCGCCTGCGACTCCAGGGCCGTCAGGTGCGCGCGCAACTCCGGGGAGACGCCCCGCGGGTCCAGCACCGGGGGACGGCCGAGCGGATCCGGACCGAGCAGCCGGGCCAGGAGCGGGATCTGCTGGTTCATGCTGTCCGGGTGGAGCCGGACCAGCGTGCCGTCGAAGCCGAACACGACCGCGTCCGCCCGGCGCAGGCGGGCGTTGAGGTCGACCCGCTCCGGACGGGCCGGCGGCACGGGGTGGGCGTCGTGGGTCGGCGTGAGGGTGAGGTCCCAGCGGACGCCGATGCCCGGCGGGGTCCGCCGGTCGCCTGGTCCGTCGGCGAGTTCGGCGCTCGCCTGGCGGAGGTAGGTCCGCGGGTAGTGGTCCGACAGATAGCGCAGGCGCGCCCGCAGCAGCTCCGCGATGACCCTGCGCGCGGACGGGGCGGTGTTGTGCGCCACCGCCCGGAGGGGGTCGGTGATGTGCCAGCGGGCTTCGCCGACGGCGCGGAAGGTCGCGTCGGACTCGTCGAGCTTCAGCCGTTGTTCGGTGAGGTCGACCTCGCGGTAGTGCGTGGCCGCGGGGAAGGCGACGAGGTCGAGTTCGCCGCCGTCGCGGCTCTGGTAGACGACGGTTCTGGTCTGCCGGACCGGCTTCGGAAACGGGCTTCCGTCCGGCAGCGGGTAGGGCCCGTGCACGGGTGTCGGCTTGCGTGTGCCGTCGTACAGCGGACGGCTCAGCACGCACAGCCGGTACCAGCCCTCCTCGGTCCCGCGGCGCAGCGGCAGCAGCAGCGGGGCGGCGCCGGAGCCGTCCTCCAGTTCGTCCCGGAGCAGCTGCGGTACGGCGATGATGCCCCGCCGCTCTTCGGCCGCGTCCAGTGTGCGGCGGACCGTGGACAGGGCCGGGGCCACGGTACGGCCGTCGTCCAGGACACAGGAGAAGATCACCAGGCATCGGGGACCGCCCAGCCGCAGCACCTCGTCCTCGAACCGCGCGAGGGTGACGAGGACCAGGGCCAGCCCGCTGACCTCCGGCTCCGTCAGCACCGAGCAGCCATGGCCCTGGGGGGTCAGCACGTACTCGTCGGCGCGCAGTGCGGCGTCCGCCACCAGCCGGGTGACCACGCGGCCGAGCGCCGCCACGTCGTCCGGGCTCTGCGGGGCGTCGGCGAACTCGAAGACGGCCAGGGTGCGGTAGGTGGGCGGCGGCGGACCCGCGGTGGGGGCGGCCTCCGAAAGATCGCCGGGATCGTGCCCGTCCTCGGGCTCCTCCCAGGGCGGCTCCTCCTCGCCCAGCGGATCCTCCACCGCGAACAGGCTCTCGGGCACGACGTTCTGCGGCAGCGGCGTCTCCCAGCCGGCGGTCGCCGCCTCCTCCTCGATCGCGAAGATCGACGGCAGCGACTCCTCGGTGGGGAAGGAGCCCACCGGTTCGTCCGGAGCCCGGGTCTCCGGGGCCGGCGCCTCGTACTCGCCGCCGTCGCCCGGCTCGTAGAACTCGGCGCGCAACTCGTGTCCTATGGCAGTGAGTTCGGGATCGGTGCCGCCGGCGAGCTCGTACTCCTCGTAGACGTCGAGCGCTTCGTCGGTACGGTCCTGCCGCTGGAGCGCGATGAGCAGCAGGCGGCGGAAGTCCTCGCGGGAGGGGTGCGCCCGGAGGAGTTCGCCGAGTTCGGCGCCGGCCCGTTCGTACTCGCCCAGGTCCAGGTCGAGTTCGGCGCGTTTGCGGTGCAGGGCGAGGCGGAGCTGGAGGAGGCGGGCGCGGGCGGTGCGGGCCGCGGGCCCGGGGATGCCGGGCAGGGCCTCCGGGCCCTGCCACAGCCGCAGCGCCTGGTCGATCATGCCCCGGGCGTCCGCGAGCCGGCCCTCGGCCGCCAGTTCCGTGGCCCGGTGTTCCAGCCCCTCGCACTGGAGCAGGTCGACGTAGTCGTCGCCGACGTGCAGCGCATAGCCGTCGGGGTGGCGCGCCAGCACCGCCCCCGGGCCGAGCGCCTCGCGCAGCCGGGAGACGGTCAGGGCGAGCTCGGCCGTCGCGCCGCGCGGCTCCTCGCCCGCGTTCCAGAGCCCTCTGGCGAGTTCGTCCCGGGGCACCACGCGGCCGTGCTTGAGCAGCAGCATGGCGAGCACCGCGCCCGCGAGCGGCTCGACGTCCCGGCGGTCGTGCGGAAGTCCCAGGATCGGCTCGGACAGCAGGTGGTAGAAGCGGGTCCGGTACGAGTCGCTCGCGGCATGCCGCAGCCGGGTGTCCGTGAGCAGTTCCAGCCCCTGCCGCTGGTGGCGCGGCGACTTCGACGCCAGCATGCCCAGGGCGTCCGCGTACACCCCCTGCACAGAGGGCGGAAGGTGCGCGAGCTCCGACGGCGCCACCGACGGCGTCGGCTGCCGGCCCGGTGAGGCCAGCCGCAGCAGCAGGGTCCGCAACGCCCGCAGGTCCTGCCCCTGCCCGACCGGCCCCGAGGCCCTGCCCGGCTCGAACCGGGTGAGCCTGACGGTCCCGTCGGGCAGCAGGATCACGCCCGGCAGGCCGATCGAGCCGTGGCACAGGCCGGCCGCGTGCAGGGCCTCGACGGCGTGGGCCAGTTGGGCGCCGACCGACACGAGAAGCGGCGCGGACAGGCTGTCTCCGTCGGTCGGCGCGAGCTTGCTCAGGGCGACTCCGTCCAGCCACTCCGTGACGACATAGGGCGACCCGTCGTCGAACCCGAAGTCGAGCACGGTGGCCACGTTGGGATGCGCCAGCGACCGCAGGCGTCCGGCGTCACCGAGGAACCTCTCCCGCCGCCCCCGCTCCCGGAACGGCTCGTGCAGCCTGACCGTCACCGTCCGGTCCGTCTCGACGTCCTCGGCCAGCCACGTCGAGCCGCCCGGCGCGAGCCGCCGCACCAGCCGGTACCGCCCGTCGACCCCACGCGCCCCATGGACCGCCCCGGCCGCGGCCCCACCCCCCGCCAGTCGCCGTACGCTCTCCGCCCGTACCGTCGCGAACGCCTCGCCCTCGCCCGCCGCGGAGGTTCCCCCCGCCATCGGGGCCACCGCCCGGAACTCCCCGGCCGCCGCCCCCGCCCGTTCCTCGATCAGTCCGCCGACCCGGGCCAGCAGTTCGCTCGTACCGCTGCGCGCCGCCCGCGGCAGGCTGCGCAGCAGCAGCTCCCGCGCGCCCGGCCGGAACGCGTACGACCCCGGCGGCCCCGGCACCGCCGTCAGCACCCCGCTCAGGATCACCTCCGCCAGATGCTGCGGCCGCGGATCCGGCTCCACCGCCCGCTGCACCAGCCGCATGACCGGCAGATCGGGCCGGCCCACCGCGAGATGCCCCGCGAGCCGGAACGCCTCGGGGGACGCGGTCGCCCGGAACCGCAGGACCAGTTCCTCGGCGGACAGGCGGGACACGTCGGTACGGGAGTCGCCCCCGGCCCCTTCGGCCAACCGCGCCGCCGCGCCAGGGAACCGGGCGCCGCCCGCCGACGCCACCAGCCCCGCCCAGTTCGCCAGCCACCGCGGGCCGGCCTCAAGGACCGGCAGCACCGGCGTTCCCTCCGGGACCTCCCCCTCGTACGGCGTGAAGGTGAGCGCCGAGGCCGGTGCCGCCGGGAACGGCGCCGACAGCAGTCCGGGCGTGGCCGGCAACGCCGTGTCGCGCCACAGGTGTTCGGGCAGCGGCTGGAGCACCGCCAGCGGCATCCGGCGTGCCCACCGCCGCAGCGTGCCGTACCACCGTGCCCCCGCCTCGCCCGGCCGCCACTGCGGGCCCATGCAGTCGCTGATCACCAGCGTGACCGTGCGCCCCTCGCCGGGCAGCCCGTCGCCGCCCACCGCCCCGTCCGCGCCCGCCCGGTACCCGGCCACCGTCCGGAACACCCCTGACTGGGCCAGCGCCGTGTGCAGTTCGCGGAGCAGCGGGTGCCACACCGGCATCGTCGGACCGTCGTCGTACACCAGGTTCAGCCGCAGCCAGCGCTCCCGCGCGGGGCGCAGGACCGGGAGCCACCACTCGGGTGCCGCGCCGAGGCGGGCGATGCGGTCGGCGGTGGCGCTTTCGTCGAGCAGGTGGCCGGACGGGGCGTCGGTACGGCGTTTGAGGGGGCGCAGGGAGCGTTGCAGTGCCAGCGGGTGGCGCAGCATGGGCGGCGCGGGCGCCAGGAGGGAGGCGTACGGGCCGGGGGCCGGATCCGGGGAGGGCAGGTGCAGCGGGGCGCGGGCGGGCTCCTCCGCGCTCCCCGCGGTCGGCGGCCCCGCCGGATCGGGGCTCGGCACAGGCGGCGGGGCGGGCGGGTCCGGGGACGGCGGTTCCACCGGTACGGGCGCCTCCGCCGGCGGAGCCGCCCGCTCCTCTTCCTCCTCCTGGCCCATCCGCCCTGCCAGCCAGAGCAGTTCGGCCAGTTCCCGGGGCGTCGGACGCACGCCGTCCCCCGCCTGCGCCAGCAGGTCGGCGAGGCGGGCGAGCGGAACCAGGTGATCAGAAGGCATCGGTCCGGGTGGCCTCGCCGAGGTACGGCATCAGCTGTTCCGCCAGTTCGTCCAGCGACTCGGCGCTCAGGTCGGAGGACCGGGCCAGGTAGATCGCGTTCAGGAGCTGGTCGGTGGCGAGGTCGCCGCCGCCGACCCGGGACAGGAACCGGGTGATCAGCGACTCGGCGTAGGCGTCCGGTTCGCCGAGGTGGGCGCGGACGATGCCGGCGAGCTGCCGGTCGTCGGGCTGGCGCAGCCGGAGCGCGACACAGCGGCGCAGGAAGGCCGGCGGGAACTCGCGTTCGCCGTTGCTGGTGAGGACGACGAACGGGAAGGCCCGGCAGCGCACCCGGCCGCGCTCCACCCGCACCCGCTCGTCGGTGCCGTCGACCATCACCTCGGCGGTGGGGGAGATCCGGGCGGCGCGGACCAGCTCCGGGATCTCGTACTGGCCCTCCTCCAGGACGTTGAGGAGGTCGTTGGGCAGGTCGAGGTCGCTCTTGTCGATCTCGTCGATGAGCAGGGCGCGAGGGCGGCCGTAGGGGAGGAGCGCGGTGCCGAGCGGGCCGAGGCGCAGATGGTCCTCGATGCCGGACTCGGGGACCGGGGCGCCCGGGTCGAGGACCGTGGCCGACTGGCGGGCCGCGTAGAGGCGGGAGAGCGGGTCGTACTGGTAGAGGCCGTCGTGCAGGGTGCTGCGGCTGGTGATGTTCCAGCGCAGGACGGGGCCCAGCCGCAGCTCGCGGGCGACCGCGTAGGCGAGCGAGGACTTGCCGGTGCCGGGCGGGCCGGTGACCAGCAGCGGGCGGCGCAGATAGAGGGCCGCGTTGACGAGCTGGACCGTGCGCGGTGTCGCCTGGTAGGTCGCGGCGCGGTGGGTGCGGTCGGGGGAGGTGGCCGAGGTGTCGTCGGCGTCGGCGGGCGTCGCCAGTTCAGGGCCGCCGTCGAAGGCCCGCCAGGGCGGTGGCGCGGGCAGCCTCGTGATGCCGTCGTGCGGCTCCTTGGTACCGGTGTAGACGGGCCACAGGGGCATGGGGTCCTTCTCCGTGGGTGGCGGCGGGGTCAGGCGACGGGGGTGTGCAGGCTGGCGGGCGGCTCGGGGTAGCAGCGGGGGTCGTCCCAGAGGAGCTGAACGTCCCTCGCCCAGTGACCCTCGGGGTCGGTGGCCGCCGCCTCCTCCCGCAACTGCCAGATCAGGCGCGGGAGCTCGGTCGGCGGGACGTCGGCGACGCGCGGGCCGAGGGCGTCGAGGAAGGCGCTGCCCGCGCACGGGCCCGCGTGGTCGGTGCTCGGGCAGCCGGTGCGCGGCCACAGCAGCACCGGAACCGGGAAGTTCACGCCGGCCTCGAAGTGGTGCGGAGCCGCGGCGGGCGGGACGCCGAAACCCGCCAGGCCGGCGTCCGCGTCCCGCAGCCGCTTGCGCAGGCTGAGGGGGCGCTCGGGGCTGCCGCAGTCGACGCGGTGCAGTACCGCCTTCCCCGGACTGCGCTCCAGCGCCCGCCACCTGCCGGCCAGCTGGTGGCGCAGCCGCGCGCTGCGGTGCCGGGAGCGGTCGGTCACCACCAGCGGGTGCGCGCAGCCGAGCGGGGTGGAGTCCTCGGGACCGCACTCCCAGTGCGCGACCGGCTCGTTCAGCCACTCGCGGGGCAGCACGAAGGTGAGCAGCGCCTCGGCGTCCTGGGCGAGATGGCCGAAGGCGTCGTCGACGCGCTGCTGCACGTACGCCCGTACGTCGCCGCGCGGCAGCCGCTCCACGCCGACCGGCCGGCGCTGTCCCTCCCGGTACGCCGACACCCGCACCGTGACCTGTTCCTCGCTCTCGCCGCTGCGCTCCAGCTCGACGACGACAGGCGCCCAGGCGGCCGCCCGCGCGGGGGCCGCCGGCCGCGGCTCCAGCAGCGCCCGCAGCCGGTCGGTGAGGTTCGGCACCGCCTCGGGGTCGTCCACCTGCCACTGCACGTACGCGGCCGTCTCCCGCAGCGAGGCGAACCCGCCGGGGGGCGGATCCGGGGCGAAGGGGCCCACCGCGTCCCGGTAGAGCTGGTCGGGCCGGCAGTCCAGGCCGGCCTCCTCGGCCCGCCGTACCAACGCGTGCAGCAGCCCTGTCGCGGCCGGGGTGTCGGCCTCGGCCGCCGGGACCAGCGCGCCCAGGTCGTACCAGTAGCGGGCCATGACCTCCGTCGGCAGCATCCGCCCGATGCGGACGTCCGCATCGCCGGAGGCCTGCACGACCATCCCGACCACCCGGTCGTCCGGCAGTGCCAGGGCCGCCCCGCTGAACCCGCCCGCCAGCGGCTGCCCGTGCGCCGAGGCGGCCTCCAACTGCAGCCACTCGTCGGCGATCAGCGTCCGGGACACGGCACGGTAGCGGGCCTGCACCCCCTCGCCGTAGCCCTCCGGGAAGCCGTACGCGACCAGGTGCGCCCCGCCCTGCTCGGCCCCCGGCGGCGCGAACCGGGCCGGTGGTAACGGAACTTCACGGTCCAGTTCCAGTACGGCGAGATCGCCAGGGTCGGTCCAGCCGCCCGCCCAGCCGCCGTGCACGGCCACGGTCGCGCTCAGCCCGCCCAGGTCCCGGCGGTTGGGGAAGCTCACGGTGAGCGGCGCCCACTCCCGGTCCTGGACGACGTGCGCACAGGTCAGCACCGTGCGCGGGGCGACGAGGAAACCCGCTCCGGACACCGCGCCCCCGCACTCGATCCGGGCGTGCCAGGCAGCGCGGCTCATGTCGCGTCGGCAGCCCCGGAGGCCCAGCTCAGCCGTACCACCAGCTGTCCCTCGGCCGCGCCCTTGGCGATCACGGCGCCCGCCTCCGCCGTCAGCTTCACCCCGAACTCCAGCTCCACCGAGTCGGGGCGCAGGGTGCCGTCCCGGAAGACCCGCAGCGCGGACTGGGCCGCCGCCCGCACCCCGTCCAGGGCGCCCTCGAAGGAGCGGGTGGCCTGCGTGACCGGTCCTGCCCCGCCGTCGCGGGACACCGGCCGGCTGCCGGGGACACTGTCGGCCGACTCCACGACGACGACGGCGCCGTCCTCGGTCCTGAACTCCATCATCCTCGCCATGGCGCCCCCGGTCCCCCCGTGTCCTCCGACCCCGTAACCGCTCCATTGTCACCGAAGGAAACGGCCCGTGTCTCCCCGCCACGAAGGAAACCGCCCGACCGTGCCGTTCCACGCTGTCGCCCAACGCGTGTGCGGCAGAGGCCCCGTGACACCGATGGGGAGCGGCCGACGAGGATCGGCAGGGGGAGGACAGGGGGGCGTGCCCTTCGACTTCCAGGTCACGCCCACCACCGCCGCGGCGGGCGGGCGCCCGGTCGCGCGGGAGGTCAGCCGGGCGGTGGGGGTGTGGCGAGGGTGCCCTCGGCGTGGCCCACGATGCCCCGGACCACGCCCAGCTCCACCAGATCCTGGGGCCGGATGCGCAACTGGCCGGCGGTGGGCTCGACTTCCTCCGGGGGGCGTTTCAGGATCGCCGCCGCCAGTTCCGGGGCGATGACGGAGAAGTAGCTGTCCGGGGTGGCCCAGGTGTTGCCGGGCGCGGCCAGCGCCAGTGCCCCGCCCGAGCCGCCCTCCCCGATGACGAGGGTGGTGATCGGCGTCCGGGCCGCGGCGACCTCGCCGAACAGCTCCGCGATCGCGGCGCCCGCGCCCTGCCGTTCCGCCTCGGCGTCGTTGGCGGCGCCCGGGGTGTCGACGAGGGTCAGCACCGGGATCCCCAGCCGGTCCGCGAGCCGTATCAGGCGGGCGGCGGTGCGGTACCCGGCGGGCAGGGTCGCCGTCCCCGTCTGCGCGGCGAACGCGACCGTACGGCCGTCCCGCTCGCCGAACCCGCACAGCATCCCGTCCGGATCCGCCCCGCCGCACCGGTCGCCGGCCAGGGCGACCCGGCGGGTGAAGTACGCGTCCAGGTAGGCGCCGGCGCGCGGGCGGTGCGGGGCGCGGGCGCGCCGGACGGCCTCCCAGCCGGTGGCGGGCAGCGCGCTGCCGCCGAGCGCGGCCGGCGGCTCGGCGGGTATCGGGGCCGGGGCGGACAGCAGCCGCAGCCACAGCCCGAGCGTCGCCCGCAGCTCCGCCAGGGGCACCACGGAGTCCGCCGACCCCGCCGCGAGCTGCGCCTCGGCCGTGTACGCGGCCGGGTCGGCGTCCGGCGGGCGGACCCGGGAGCCGGCGAAGCCGACCTGGGCACCGGGCAGCGCCAGGATCACATCGGCGCCGGCGCCCAGGGTGGCCCAGCCGCCGCCGGTCGTCGGGTCGCGCAGGACCGCGACCTGCGGCAGCCCCGCCGCCCGGGTGAGCGCCGACTGGCGGGCCACCCGCTGGAGCTGGGACAGGGCGAGCATGCCCTCCTGCATCCGGCTGCCGCCGGTGGCGACCAGCGGCACGACCGGGAGCCGGTGGGCGCGGGCATGGACGTGGGCCGCCTCCAGCCGGTCCCCGGTCCGCTCGCCCAGCGAGCCGCCGAGGAAGCCGAACTCGAACGCGATCAGCACGGCCGCCGTGCCCTCGACGCGGGCGGTACCGACGACGACGGACTCGTCCTCGCCGGTGCGCTCGGCGGCGCGGGCGCGCAAGGCGTCGTACCCGTGCCAGCCGAGCGGGCCGTCGGGCGGGAACCGCCGTTCTGGGGGCGGGAGTTCGGCGAAGCTGCCGGGGTCGGTGACGAGGCCGAGGACCTCCCGGGCGGAGAGCCGCTCGGGCGTCGGCGCGGGCGTCGGCTCATGCGTGGGCTCAGGCACCGAGGGCCCGCTTCATGATCTTCCCCATGTCGTTGCGGGGGAGGGCGTCCAGGTAGTGGACGACGCGGGGCCGCTTGTGCGGGGCCAGCCGCCCGGCGACATGGTCCGCCAACTCCTCGGCGGGCGGCGGCGACTGCGGGTCGGCCGGGACGATCCAGGCGACGATCCGCTCGCCCAGGTCCGCGTCCGGCTCCCCGGTGACGGCGGCCTCCCGCACCCCCGGATGTTCGAGGAGCGCGTTCTCGATCTCCCCGGCCCCGATCTTGTACCCCCCGCTCTTGATCAGGTCGGTGGCCTTGCGTCCGACGATCCGCACATAGCCGTCCCGCTCGCGCACCGCCATGTCACCGGTGCGGAACCAGCCGTCCGCGGTGAAGGCGGCGGCGGTGGCGTCGGGCCGGTTGAGGTACTCGGTGAACAGGTTGGGGCCGCGTACCTGGATCTCGCCGACGGTCTCCCCGTCGTACTCCGTGATCGCCGTCCCGTCCTCCTCCACCAGCCGCAGCTCCACCCCCGGCAGCGGCACGCCCACGGTCCCCGCCCGGGCCTCCCCGTCCGCGCGCACACTGGTGTTCATCAGGGTCTCCGTCATGCCGTACCGCTCGACGACCCGCCGTCCGGTCGCGGCCGCGATCCGCTCGTGGTCGTGGACGGGCAGCGCGGCCGAGCCGGAGACCAGCAGCCGGGCGTGCCCGAGCGCCTTCGCCAGCTCCGGGTCGGCGGGCAGCGCCTCGGCGATGCGGTGGTACATGGTGGGGACGCCGAAGAACATGGTCGCGCCGTCGTTCAGCTCGCGGGCGACCCCGGCGGTGTCGAACCGCCCGAGGTGGCGGACGGAGCCGCCGCGGCGCAGCGGACCGAGGATGCCCAGCACGAGCCCGTGCACATGGAAGAGCGGAAGGCCGTGGACGAGGACGTCCGCCCCGGTCCACTGCCAGGCGTCGGCGAGCGCGTCCAGCGTCGCGGCGAGCGCGCGGCGCGGGATGACGGCGCCCTTGGGCGGACCGGTGGTGCCGGAGGTGTAGACGACGAGGGCCGGGTCGGACTCGGCGGTACGGTCCTCGGGCACCGGCCCCACGGCCTGCGCGTCGACGTCGATCCGCGCCAACCCGCCCAGGGCCGCGGGTAGTTCGGCACCGGGCGCGGCCAGCACGGCGGCCGGTGCGCTGTCGGCGAGGATGTGCGCGAGTTCCTTGTCGCCCGACTTCGGGTTGAGCGGTACGGCCGCCCTCCCGGCGAGCAGGGTGCCGACGACGGCGACGGCCGTCTCCAGCTCCGGCGTGGCCCACACGGCGACCCGGCGGGCGTCCCCGATCCGCCCGGCCAGGGCGCCGGCCGCGGCGGCGAGCTGCCCGTACGTCGACGACCGCGCGCCGAACCGCAGCGCCACCAGCTCGCCGGGACCGTCCACCACGGCCGGAAACAGAAACGACACGCGACGACTCCTCACATCGGAAACACCGGTCGGAACCCCGACAGTCCCTTCCTACACCAGCTACCGCACTCCCAGACCGCCCCACACCACGACCTTGATCACAGTGCGGGGCCCTCACAGCCGCAGCGTCCCGGCGACCGCGCACAGATCGGGCGCGAGCCGCACCTCCACCGCCCGCAGGGCGGGATGCTCCAGCCAGTGCAGCCGCGCCCGGTCGACGTCCCCGCCGAACCGGGGCGGCCACTGGCCGGCCGGGGTGAAGCCGTCGACGACGACGGTCCCCCCCGGGCACCAGCAGCCGTTCGACGTCGGCGGGCGTGTCACCGGGCACCTTCCCCTGTCCGCCTCCGTCGAGCACGAGCGGCTCGAACGGCCCGTGGGCGGCGATCTCCTGCCAGTCCCCGCAGGTCACCGTGGTCTCGGGGCGGTCCCGGAACACCTCGGCAGTGGGCGCCGGTGCCGCGATCGCTCATGGTCCGGGCTCCTCCCCCCGGGTCACGGTTGCCCGGCGTGGCCCAGGGCTTCGGCGACCGCCCTGTTGACGGGTACGTCGTTCAGGAAACGACGGCGTGCCGGTCCGGTCAGGGAGGCGGACTTGTGCTGGATCTCCTGCCAGGCGCGCTCCAGGAACCGGGCCGCGCCGGCCTGGTCGTCCAGGGCGAGGAGCGTCCTGGCGTGGTGGTAGTGGATCTCCTCGGCGTTCACCGCCGCCAGCCTGCCCCCGCTGGCGTCGAGGATGTCCACGGCACGGGCTCCGGCCTCCCGGGCCTCCTGGGGCCGCCCCTGCGCCAGCCGGGCGCGCGCCACCAGCGACCAGGCGACCACCTCGCTGCGCGTCGTACCGGCTCGTCGGCAGTCGGCGGCGTTCTCCGCGGCCAGCCGCTCCGCCTCGGCCGCGCGCCGGTCGCCGGCGGGGCCGGTGGGGTCGGCCTCCAGCAGGGCCTCGGCCAGGTAGTTGTGGACGAGCGGGGCGATGCTGACGATGCCGGACCGATCGACCTCGTCGACCGCGGCGCGCAGCCGTCGCAGCGCTGTCTCCCCGTCGTTCCGGAGCAGCGCGACATGCCCCAGCAGCGCCGTCTGGTACGCGTGCCAGGCGCTGGCCGCGGAACCGTCCGTGCCGGAGCGGTCGGTCAGGCCGACGGCTTCTTCGAGCAGTTCCTGCGCCCCCGCGAAGTCACCGAGCGAGATCCGGGTCTGCGCCAGGTAGTTCAGCGGCGGCTGCAGCTGGTCCGTGGCGCCGCGAGCCCGCAACCGTGCGAGGACGGCGGTCAGCCGCACCTGCGCTCCTGGCGGGTCGCCCGCGTCGAGATGGTTGATGCCGAGATGCTGTTCGAGCTGGTCGGAGACCACGCGCACCACGGGATCCCGGCTGTCACGCAGTTGCGGCGCCCGGTGCAGCAGTTCCTCCGCCTCGTGCATCATCGCCATCCCGCGCCGCAGGTCGCGCTGGGTGAGCTGGGCGCCGTACTCGGCGGCGAGCAGGAACCAGTTGACCGGGTCCGTCTCCTTGCGGGTCGCGGCCAGCGCGTCGGTCAGGACGGGCAGCGACGCTTCCGCGCCGCTGGTGTGCAGGAGGATCTTGCCGTGCAGGAAGCCGGCGCGGGCCCGGAGCCGCGGGTCGCCCACCCGGTCGGCGGCGCGGGCCGCTTCCACGGCCGGCCGCAGGATGCCGTTCTCCGAGTCCGAGCCCTCCCAGGAGGTCTCCGACGTGACCAGGAGGAGTTCCAGGATGCTCACCCGCAGCCGGTCGTTGTCGCCGCCGTCGTCCGGCAGCCGCCACAGATCGCTCATGGCCTGGGTGCACAACGCGGCGACCTCGGCATACGAGGAACCGGAGTGGGCGAGGTCCAGGGCCATGCGGTAGTTGTGCCGGGCAGCCGACTGCACAGCGCCTCCGAGGTGGTAGTGCCGGCCGAGTTCGAGGAGCAGGTCACGCGGCGGGTCGGGGACCGGGCGGAGCAGGCGGTCGACGGCCTCGGCCACGGCCAGGTGCCGGTCACGGCGGAGCTGCCCGCTCTGCCGGGCGTACAGGGAACGCTGTACGAGGGCGTGCTGGAACCGGTAGAAGTCGGACCGGGTGTCCGCGGCCCATTCCGGTACCGGCACCGCCTCGATGAGGCCGCCCCGCGCCTCGACCTCGTACAGCCGCTCCAGGACCTCTTCCCGCGACATCCCGGACGCCTCCTCCACGACCGCGGAGAGGAAGACGCGTCCCTGGGTCGCGGCGATGACCAGGAGTCTGATCGTGGCCGGATCCAGCAGCGCCAGCCGCTCGGAGAGCACCGTCTCGACCGTGTCGAGCAGGGGGCGCTCCGCAGGACCGGGATCGGTGAGCAGGGCGATCTGGCCGCGGTCCCCGGTACGGCCGTCCGCCTGCTGGTCCCGCACCAGGGTCAGGTACTGGGCCATGAGCAGGGGATGGCCGCCGGTGAGGTCCTGCAGGCGGCGGACGGCCGTGTCGTCGTGCGGTACCTCCAGACGCTGCTGGAGGTACTCCCCGACGGCGGCGTCCGGCAGGCCCTCCAGACGGATGGCCCGGACCGCGCCGTGGGACTGCCAGGTGCGCAGCAGCCCGGCCAGCGGATGCTGTTCCGCGGCCCGGACCGAGTCGCGATGGACGAGGACGAGCCCGACCGGAGCCGTGGACAACGCCTGGGCCAGGTAGTCGAGGACGATGCAGCTGCTGTGGTCGATGCGCTCCGCGTCGTCGATGACCAGGAGCGTGGGCCCGCATGTCGCGGCCGCGCGCAGCAGGGCGCCGGCGAGGACCTGCGCGACCCGGCCCACCTGCCCGATCAGTCCGTTCGGATCGGCTTCGGAGTGATCTTCGATCACGTCCTTCAGCAGCTGGGCGCCCAGTTTGAGCGCGCTTCCCGCCACGGGGACCAGCTCCAGCAGGTCGGGGGCCAGATCGGCGGCGATGCGGCGGCGCCGTGCCCAGCGCCGGGCGGGTGCCGGCGCCGGCTGTAACGCGAGGAGATCGATGATGGGGCCGTACGAGTTCTCGGCGCCCACCTGACCGTGGCAGGCGACCTTCGAGATCCGCAGCCCGGGCATGGCCGCGGCCGTCTCCCGGAACGTGTCGAGCAGGGCCGTCTTGCCGATGCCCGCCGGCCCCTCGACGCAGTACACCCCGCCCGTACCACCGGTCACCGCCGTGGCCAGGTCCAGCAGCTGCCGCCGTTCCTGCTCGCGGTCCACGAAGATCTCGGTCACGGCACCTCCGGCGCGTACGGCACGTTGGTCTGACGGAGCGTCGCTCAACTATCCGTCGTCCGGCCGCCCCGGCACAACGCCCGCCCGGCACAACACCCGCCCGGCACAACTCGCGCCACAGGCAGCGGAGTTGCGAGGACCGTCGGCGTGGCCGCTACCCGGCCCCGCCCTGCGGGCGCGTGGGTGTCACGGCGTGCGCCACCACGCAGCTCACGTTGTCCGGACCGCCCAGCGCGTTCGCCTCGTCCACCAGCGCCCGTACCGTCACGTCGGGCGCCGTCCCGCTCCCGAGCAACTCGCGTATCCGCTCGTCGGGGACCGCCCTGGTCAGGCCGTCCGAGCACACCAGATACCGGTCGCCTGCCCGGGCCTCGTGCAGCTTCAGGTCCGGGGAGTCGGCGGTGCCGCCCAGGGCCTTCGCCAGCAGCATCCGCTGCGGATGGCTCTCGGCCTCCTCCGGCGTCAGCCGCCCCTCGTCGATCAGCGCCTGCACCACGCTGTGGTCGTGCGTGATCCGGAACAGCTCCCCGTCCCGCAGCAGATACGCCCGCGAGTCCCCGATGTGCACGAGGGCCAGCCGGGACCCGGTCCACAGCAGCGCGGTGAGCGTCGTACCGACCTCCGTCGGCCCTTCCGTACTGCCCGCGGCCACGCGCCGCACGGCCTCGGCCGCCGAACGCACCGCTTCGTCCAGGAGGTTCAGCACGTTCCCGGGCGAGAGTTCGGCGTCCTCCAGGGGCTTCAGCGCCGCCACCGCGGCGGCACTGGCCGAGGCCCCGGCCGGCCCGCACCCGTCGGCGACGGCCAGCAGCCGGCGCCCCGCGTACGCGGTGTCCTGGTTGGACGGCCGGACCTGACCCCGGTCCGAACGGGCGGCATAACGCAGTTCCAGCATCTTCCTCGGGTCCCTTCTCGACTCTCCGGACTCTCCGGACAGGTGGGCGACGAGGAACGCGGCCAGGTCCCGCCGTACGGCGGTGTCCGCCTCGACGCGGGCCCAGTACGCCCGCACCTCCCGGGCGGCCTGCCCCGCGGGCAGCCCGCACACCTCGCGGATCCGAGCCAGCGGCATGCCGAGCCGCCTCAGCCAGGCCACCAGCCGGGCGCGTTCCAGCTGCGCGTCGGCGTAGTACCGGTAGCCGGTGTCCGGGTCGACCCGGGCGGGCTTCAGCAGGTCCAGCTCGTCGTACAGCCGCAGCGCCTTCGGCGACAGCCGGCAGGCCTTGGCGAAGGCCCCGATGGTCAGCCACTCCATGCCGTCTCCGTCCCGGTCCCGCCTCACGTTCCCCGACGTCCGCCACCGATGCTGGGGCTTCACCGAAGGTGAAGGTCAACAGCGTTCCCGGGTTAGCCTGCCGAGGGAAGGACCGCAGCCGCCGTCAGCCAAGGGAGCCCCCTCGTGCCTCGCATAGCCCTCGCCACCTACGACTCCGGCGCGGAACCGCACAAGGACCAGGACCTGCCGGTGCTGCTGCGGGCGCTGGCCGACGCGGGGGCCGAGGCCGTCGCCCGCCCGTGGGACGACCCGGAGACGGAGTGGGGCGGCTACGACCTGGTCGTCATCCGCTCCACCTGGGACTACAGCTGGCGCGCCGACGAGTTCGTGCCGTGGGTGGAGCGGGTGGGGAAGGCGACCCGGATCGCGAACCCGGCGGAGGTGGTGCGGTGGAACACCGACAAGCGGTATCTCGGCGACCTCGCGGCGGCCGGTGTGCCGGTGGTGCCGACGCGGTATCTCGCCCCCGGCGACCCGGTGGAGCTGCCGTCCGATGGTGACTACGTGGTCAAGCCCACCTTCGGCGCCGGCGCCCGGTTCGCCGCCCGCTACACACCCGACGAGCACGGGACGGCCGTACGGCACCTGGCCCGGATGCACGAGGAGGGGCTGACCGCGATGGTCCAGCCGTACGTCTCCGGCATCGACGTCGGCGGCGAGCGCGCCCTGCAGTACTTCGGCGGGCGGCTGCTGCACGCCAGCCGCAAGCGGGCCGTGCTCACGCCGGGCACGGCGTACGACGCGGACAAGGTCGCCCACCCGGACCTGGAGACATGGACCCCGGCCCCGGCCGAACTCGCCGTGGCGGAGCGCGCGTTGGCCGCCGTACCGGAGGCGCCTGAGCTGCTCTGTGCCCGGGTGGACCTGGTCGACGGCGAGGACGGGCAGCCGCGGGTGATGGAGCTGGAACTGGTCGAACCCAACCTGTTCCTGTTCCTGCACCCGGGCTCGGTGGCCGCGGTGGCCGAGGCGATCCTCACCGCGGCCCGTCGATGACGGCGGTGCGCTGGAGCAGGCCCCAGGTGAACTCGGCGACCACCTGACGGCCGTCGGGCACCTTGAAGGTGAGGCCCCAGCGAGTGGGGGCCGTGCCCTCCAGGGGACGGGCGGGGGCGAAGGCGCGGGCGGCCTCGTCGACCGTGCAGGACCAGGGGGTGAGGTCGTCGTACGTCTCCAGTCTCGGTGCCGGGGCGTCGGGGGCGCGGACCAGCCATTCGTTCCACACCGCACCACCGGGGCCGACCATGACCTCGAAGCGGAGGGTGGGCCACAGGGGGAGCGGCCACTGCCAGGCCGCGCACTCCAGGTCGCCGACGGTGCGTTTGGTCTCCCACCGCGGCGGGCCGAGGACGGAGCGGTAGCGGGATGCGGCGGACCGGGACCGGGGCGAGCGGGCCATCGCCTGCCAACGCTTGTTCGCCTCCCGCATGTCCGCGATGGACGCGCCCAGCGTGCGCCGGGCGTCCTCGACCAGGTCCGGGTTGTGGTCGGCCATGCGACGCAGCAGCACCAGCTGGAAGTCCAGTTCCATGCCACCCATGGTGCACGCGCCGCTACCCGGCTTCTTCCAGGCCATTGCCCACGGAATCCCCGATGGTTAGCCTGTGTTCGTCATGCCGATCGCCTGTTGATATCTCGAACGGCTCCGCAGCTGAGACGCGCGCCGCACCGGTATCTGGCGCTACACCCAAGGGAGGGGGCCGGACGTGGGACGCCTCGTGCCTGCCGTGACCCGGGCTCTCGACATTCTTGAGCTCTTTCTGGACGGGGACGGGAGCCTCTCCGCCCCCGACATAGTGCGCAGACTCCAGCTGCCGCGGACCACCGTGCACGAGCTGGTGACCACGCTCTCCGCCCGGTCGTACATCGTGCCCGTACCCGGACAGCCCGGACGGTACCGGCTGGGCGTCCGTCCGTACCAGCTCGGCAGCAGATACGCCGAGCAGCTCGACCTCGCCGCCGAGGGCCAGCAGGTCGCCCGGTCCGTCGCCGAGACCTGCGACGAGACCGTCCACGTGGCGATCCTCGAAGGCACCGACGTCATCTACATCGCCAAGGTCGACTCCACGCACGCGGTCCGCATGGTCTCCGCGGCCGGCCGCCGGCTGCCCGCCCACTGCACCTCGGTCGGCAAGATGCTGCTGGCCTCGCTGCCGGAGCCGGAGCTGACCGCGCGCATCCCGGACGACGCCGACCTCGTCGCGATGACCCCGAACAGCATCACCGAGCCGGGCGCCCTGCGTGTGGCCCTCGCCGAGATCCGCGCGCGCGGCATCGCCGTGGAGAGCCGCGAGTCCAACCCGGACGTCTCCTGTGTCGCCGCGCCGGTCCGCGACCGCACCGGGCAGGTCGTCGCGGCCCTGTCCATCTCCGTGCCGATGATCCGCTGGAGCGACGAGCGCCGCCGCGAGCTGGAGCAGCTGGCGGCCAAGGGCGCGGCCGAACTCTCCGAGCACCTCGGCCACCGGAGCGTGGCATGACGACGGCGTACGAGGTGGCGGTCGCGGCGGAGGCGACCCTCGGCGAGGGCCCGACCTGGGACGTGGCGACGGGCCGCCTGATATGGATCGACATCCTGGGCGCGCGGGTCCACACCTACGACCCGGCCACCGGCCGGCGCACGGTCCGCACCACCGACCAGCACGTCGGCGCGGTCAAGCCGCGTGCGGGCGGCGGCCTGGTCCTCAACCTCCGGGACGGCGTCGGTCTCCTCGACCCGGACGGCACGTTCCGCTGGCTGCACCGCGAGCCGGTGCCCGGCCGCCGCGCCAACGACGCGGCGGTCGCCCCCGACGGCTCCCTGTGGGCCGGGACGATGCGCTACGACGAGACGGCCGGGGGCGGCACGCTCTCCCGGGTGGCACCCGACGGCACGGCGACGACGCTGCTGCCGGACGTCACGGTCAGCAACGGCACGGGCTGGAGCCCGGACGGCCGCCTCGTCTACTACATAGACACGCCGACCCGGCGGGTGGACGTCTTCGACTACGCCGACGGACTCCCCGTCAACCGCCGCCCGCTGGTGACGATCGAGGAGGGCGCCGGCTTCCCCGACGGCCTGACGGTCGACGCGGACGGCTGTGTGTGGGTGGCGCTGTGGGGCGGGGCGGCGGTACGCCGCTATACGCCGACGGGTGAGCTGGACCGCGTCATCGACCTCCCCGCCTCGCTGACGACGGCCTGTGCGTTCGGCGGCGCCGACCTGACGGACCTGTACGTCACGACGGCGCGAGTGGGCCTGGACCGCCCGCACCCGACGGCGGGCTCCCTGCTGGTGATCCCGGACGCGGGCAAGGGCGTTGCCCAACCGGCGTTCCAAGGCTGACCTTGCGGCAGCGCCCCGTAAGGGGCGCGGGGCTGCATTTGATGTGCGGCTGCCGCCGGGTGGGCGCGACCAGCCCCCCGCGGGCTGACGACGCCGTTCGGCAGCGCCCCGTAGGGGCGCGGGGAACTGCGCGCTCAGCCCCCACGCGCCCGCAGGCGAAAGGCGGCCCTGCCACGCGAGGCGGTCGACCGTCTGCGGCGCCGTCGCGGCTGGTTGCGCCCGTGCGGCGGCAGCCGCAGATGCGGCACAGCCCCGCGCCCCTGCGGGGCGCTGCCGAACGGCCGCCGTCAGCCGCACATTCAACACGGCCCCGCGCCCCAAGGGGGCGCTACTGCAGACCCGCTCTCTTCAGCTCCTCGGCGGTCAGCGGCGGTCCCGTCAGCGTCGGCTTCAACGGCCCCGCCAGCGCGGCCAGCAGGACGGACGGTGTGAGGAGCACCTCCGCCCGGCGCTCCAGGGAGGTCACGTCCGTCACGCGGCGGGCGATGCGGCCGTTCCCGGTGGCCGTGTGCATGAGGCGGGACACGTACGCGGCCACGATCCGGTCCCGGGTCGTGGGCCCGTTCTCCGTCGCGCCCGGGTAGAACACGTCCTGCCCGATGGCGAGGTCCCAGGCCGCCCCGACCGGCCGGGCGACCGCCTTCTGGACGCGGCGGGACAGGCCGGGCGTGCCGAGGCCGTGGCGCCGCGTCAGCTCCCGCAGGAGCAGGGCGCTCTGCGCACCCACGGCCAGTCCGTGGCCGTAGACGGGGTTGTACGCGGCCAGGGCGTCGCCGAGGACCGTGAAGTTGCCGGGCCAGGCAGGCATCCGCTCGTAGAAGTACCGGCGGTTGACGGTGGCGCGGGTGACGGCGACGTCGGACAGCGGTTCGGCCCGTGCGAGCAGGTCGCCGATGAGCGGGTGCCGCAGCCGTTCGCGGGCGAACGGGACGAAGTCGTCGGCAGAAGAGGTCGGTTCGCCCCCGCGGGTGCCGTTGAGGGTGACGATCCAGCGGCCGTTCTCGATGGGCAGCAGGAAGCCCGCCCGGCCGGGGCCGCTCTCCCGTGGGTCCGGCTGCACGTTGATCACCGGGAAGCCGGCGCGGGCCTGCTCGGGTGCCAGGTAGAGCCGGCTGGCGTAGGCGAGACCGGTGTCGACCTCCCGTTGCTCCGGCGCGGGCAGCCCGAGAGCCGTGAGCCAGCGGGAGGCTCCGGAACCCCGGCCGGTGGCGTCGACGACCAGGTCCGCCTCGACGGTCCGCTCCCGGCCGTCGCGGTCCCGTACCCGGACCCCGGTGACCGCCTCGGCGCTGCCCGCGAGCCCGAGGACCTCCGTACCCCCGAGCACCTCTGTGCGCCCGTCCGCGAGGACCCGGGCCCGGACCGTCGCGTCCAGCAGGTCCCGTCCGGCCAGCAGCACATGGTGGGACTCGGGCCAGCGCCGGAACCAGCCGTGCGCCGACAGGGCGACCATGTCCGTGGTGACCGGGGCCCGGCGCGCGCCGGCGTCCACGAGTGCCGCGGTGATGCCCGGCAGCAGCTCCTCCATCGCCCGCACCCCGCCCGACCAGAGCATGTGGGCGTGCCGGGCCTGCGGAAGTCCCTTGCGGGGCCCGGCCGTCTCGGGCAGCTCGTCGCGTTCCACGACGACGACCCGGTCGGCGAGGCCGGCCAGGGCCCGGGCCGCGAGCATGCCGGTGTGGGATCCCCCCAGGACGACAGCGGCTCTGGCGGGGGAGGGACGTTCACTCATGCGAGGACATGCTCTCTGCCGGGACGGCCGCGCGGGAGCGGACCGCCGTGATCTCTTCGGGGTGGCGCAGGACCTCGGAGAGGGCCTGGATCTCCTGGAGCAGATAGGAGGTGTCGGTCTCGCCCGTGTCGTCGGCGTCGTCGTCCGGGGTGTGCCGTCCGCTCTCGACGGCCTCCAGGACCGTCACGGCGGCGGCGAGTGCCTGGGCCCGGCCGGGTTCGTGGCCGAGGACGAGAGCGGCGTCGTAGGCCCGGCCGCGCAGGTTCTCGTCGAGGAACCGGGACAGTTGCAGGAGCGCGTCGCGGATGTACGTCTCGCGGCGGATCAGGCGTATCTCGGCGGTGGCACGCAGGGCGAGCGGTTCACGGCCGCCCGCGACGGTCCGCAGCAGCCGGGCGAGCGGCTTCAGGGAGCGGTGCCGGCGGCGCACCAGCCAGCGGTCCTGGAAGTACTGGCCGGCGTGCGGGACGATGAAGCCGATCGCGACGAAGGTGGCGGCGATGCAGGCGGCCGACGGTGCGATGTTGGTGTTCAGCCAGTCCAGGTCGTGACCGGTCCAGCGGGCCGCCACGGCCGTGAACTTGGCCGCGCTGAACAGCAGGTTCGTCGCATAGCCGATGCCCAGGAACCGCAGTCCCCAGCGCAGCCAGGCGTCGAGGCCGTCGGTGCGGATCCAGTTCCACACGAGCCGGGTCGTGATGGCGCAGGCCACGGTGTGCGCGAGGAGGTAGAGCAGGATCTCCTCGCGCATGAACGGCGTGCTCGCGTAGTAGGTGTCCAGGTTCCGGACCTGTTCCACGGGCACGTCGGCGAGCGCGAACAGCACCCACAGGGCGACGACGACGGCCGCGTAGACGCAGACCACCCAGCGGGTAGCGCGCCGCGTCTGCTCCCGGCGGTCGGTGTGGCCGTTGCGCCAGTGCACGACCAGCAGCAGCCAGGACGCGGAGAGCGCGGTGATCAGCGAGTACACCAGGGGGGCCGCGATGTTCGGCACGCCGGTGACCCGGTTCGTCCAGGCGATGGTGGGCGGAGCGGCGAAGGCGAACACCGCGCAGGCGAACAGCAGCAGGCCGCCGACGGCGCGCAGCAGCGGGTCCCGCCACAGTTTGAGGATGCTGGGCAGCTTGATCACCAGGGCCGCGGTGAGCACGAGGCCCGGGAGCCAGAAGGAGATGTACAGCCCGGTGAGGAAGGCGGCCGGGCCCTCGGCCAGGGGGGAGGAGGTCACCGCGCTCCGCCTTCGCGCCCGCGGTAGCCGAGGGACCGCTGGACCGGATCGGGCGGAGCCTCGCCGCCCCGTCCGGGCAGGAAGGAGCGGAGCGCGGCCGCGAGCCGGTGCCCGAAGTCGTCGGCCTCGGCCTCGTCGGCCTCCCGGGAGCCGTTGCGGGCGGCCACGGTCAGGGCCACGGAGTCCCAGCCCGGCCGCCCGGCGAGGGCGTTCGCCGCGGCCGCGTGGTGATGCGTGTGACGGGCGTGCATGTGCCACAGCTCATGCCCCAGGATGACCAGTTGCTGTACGGCCTCGGCGCGCTCCTCGACGATCACCAGGTCGAAGTCCAGGAACTCCACCCACAGTCCGGTGACCTCGATCTCGTCGGGGAACCGTTCGAAACGCAGCTCGACGGGCCGGCCCTCGCGTCGGCGGCTCATCTCCGCGCACAGCGCCCGGCACAACTCCCGTGCGTCGGCGGGTCTGCGGGGCCTGGCGCGGACGGCGGCGGTGAGGTCGGCGGCGAGCCTGCGCATGCCCGTGTTCGGCCGGGAGCGCCGCAGTCGCCCAGTGATCCGGGCCCACCGGTGCCGCGCGCCGGCCAAGTCCATCGCTCCCCCTTCACACCGCCCCCACGGGGGTCACCGCGCTGCGTCGGCCCGTCCGAGACTACGCGTCCGGCGCCGGTAGTTCGAGCGGTGGTTCACATGACAACGACTCTCCGATACATGAAAGTCACGCCGGACCCATTGACGCGCAAGCGCTTCGATTTTACGGTCCCGTTCGAAGTTACGGGCATGAGCCGATATCTCGAACAAGGTCACGAGCGCGATCACGAGCAGGATCACGAGCACGACGGATCCCGAAGGTAAGGGCAGGCAATGGGACGACCTGGCCTCAGTCGCAGGCAGCTACTGGGCACGGCGGGCGGGCTGGCGGTGGCGGCGAGCTTCGGCTTCGCCTCCCTCGGCACCGGTGCCGACGCACTGACATCGAGCGCGCGCACCCGGGTGCGCTACTGGAACCTCTTCTCCGGCGGCGACGGCGCCAACATGCAGGCCATGGTGGACGCCTTCCACGCGGCCAACCCGGACACGGACGTCAAGGCGTCCACGCTCACCTGGGGCGACCCGTACTACACCAAGCTCGCCATGGCGGCCGCCGGCAACCGCGCCCCCGACCTGGCCGTCATGCACCAGGGCCGGGTCACCGGCTTCGCGCCGGGGCGCCTCCTCGACCCCTGGGACATCGGCAAGCTCGCCGAACACGGGGTCCACGAGGCCGACTTCAACCCCACCCTGTGGAAACGCGGCATCGTCGGCGGCCAGTTGTACGCCCTGCCCCTGGACGTCCACGTCCAGCTGAACTTCTACCGCAAGGACGTCTGCCGGAAGGCGGGCCTGCTCGACGCGGACGGCCGGCTCCCGCACGCCACCTCCGAGGACGACTGGTTCGCCATGCTCAAGGCCGCCAAGTCCAAGCTCAAGGGCGGCCTGCAGACCCTCGGCATGCACGCCAACGACCAGAACTTCTCCTGGTGGTTCTTCGTCGCCTTCTACCAGCAGCTCGGCGGCGGCTACTTCGACGCCGACCAGACCGGCGTCGTCTTCGACACCGACAAGGCCACCCGGGTCCTGGAGTTCTTCCGCAAGCACGTCACCGACGGCTACGCGATCGCGGGTTCGGACGACGCCGCGATGTTCCTGGCCGGCGCCCCCTTCGTGTGGGAGGGCGACTGGTCGGTCCCGGTCTACACCCCCGCGAAGATCGACTACGGCGCCACGCCCCTGCCGCCCGTCTTCGGCACCCCCGGCACCCACGCCGAGTCGCACTCCTTCGTCCTGCCCCACCAGGCAGGCCGCGGCGGCGCCGCGGACGAGGGCGCCTACGCACTCGCCGCCTACCTGGTGAAGAACGCGGCCACCTGGGCCCAGGGCGGCCATGTCCCCGCCTACCTGCCGACCTTCAAGGACCCGGCGTACACCAAGCTCTCGCCGCAGAGCGAGTACTCCCAGGACGCCATGCAGCACCTCGCCACCGAGCCGCACATCTGGTTCGCGGGCTCCACCGGCACCCTCTCCAAGCGGGTCGGCCCGCTCATCGCCGGCTCCAACCTCGGCTCCACCAAGCCCGACGCCACCGCCCGCGCCATGAAGAGCGCCCTGGAGGCACTCCTCGCCTCGAAGAACCCGATGGACGGCAAGACCGCCGCCCAGGAGCTGAAGGGAGCCGGCGCATGAGCTCCACCGCCTCCACCACGGCCATACCCGCCGCCCGCGCGGCGCGCACCGCCACCGGCACCGACTCCCTGCGCCTGCGCTGGGGCCGCCGCCTCCAGCACGGCGGCTGGTTCGTCACCCCGTTCTTCGTCCTGTACGGCCTGTTCGTCCTGGTCCCCATCGTCCGCGGGCTGTATCTCTCCTTCACGGACGCCAACATCTCCGGCGACCACACCGGCTTCATCGGCCTGGACAACTACCGCGAGGCCCTCCACGACGACCTGGTGTGGCAGTCCCTGTGGCACAGCGTCAAGTTCACCCTCTGGGTGGTCCCGCTGATCGTCGTCATGGCGCTCCTGATGGCGCTGATCGCCCACCACACCGTCCACTTCAAGTGGCTGTGGCGGTTCTGCTTCTTCGCCCCGTTCCTGCTCCCGTCGGCCGTCGTCGCCAACCTCTGGTGGTGGCTCTTCCAGCCGGTCAACGGCCTGGTCAACCACACCCTCGGCCTCGACACCCCCTGGCTCACCCAGAAGTCCACGGCCCTGCTGGCGAGCGTCATCGCCACCCTGTGGTGGACCGTCGGCTTCTCCTTCCTCCTCTACCTGGCCGCCCTCCAGACCATCCCCCAGCACCTCTACGAGGCGGCCGAACTGGACGGCGCCAACGCCTTCCAGCGCATGATCCACATCACGGTCCCCAACCTGCGCAACATCACGGGCCTGGTCATCGCGCTCCAGATACTGGCCTCGCTCCAGGTCTACGACCAGGTCGTCATCATGTTCCAGTTCGGCTCGGGCCCCGAGAACTCCACCCGGACCTTCGTGCAGTACATGATCGAACAGGGCTTCACCAGCTACCGCGTGGGCTACGCCTCCGCGATCTCCATGATCCTCTTCATCATCATCGCGGCCGTCGCCCTGGCCAGGATGTGGCTGCTGCGCACCCGCGAGGAGGCCACCCGATGACCAGCACCACGCCCCCCGTCGTCCGCAAGCCGCGTTCCACCTGGACCCCGGCCCAGATCGCCCTCACGATCGTCGCCGCGGCCCTCTCCCTCGTCTGGATCGCCCCGCTCTTCTGGGCCCTGTCGACCTCGCTGAAGACCTCCACCGAGTCGGTCGCCTCCCCGCACTGGATCCCGGACCACATCACCTGGGACTCCTGGAAAGGCATCTTCGACGCCGGCAACATCCCCAACTGGTTCGTCAACTCGGTCGTCGTCTCGGTCTGCGTCACCTTCATCGTGCTGCTCGTCGCGTCCCTCGCCGGATACGGCTTCGCCCGCACGGAGTTCCGCGGCAAGAGCGTCCTGCTCTCGCTCACCATGGCCGGCCTGATGTTCTCCCCGGCCATCCTCGGCGTCCCGCTCTTCACCACGGTCCAGTCGCTCGGCATGGTGGACACCTACTGGGGCATGATCCTCCCCCAGTGCGCCCCCGCCGCGATGGTCTACATCCTCTACAAGTTCTTCCAGTCCCTGCCCAAGGAGCTGGAGGAGGCCGCCTTCATCGACGGCGCCGGCCGCTGGCGCATCTTCTTCACCATCGTCCTCCCCCTCTCCAAGCCGTCCCTCTCGGCGGTCGGCATCTTCACCTTCATCGCCTCCTGGAACAACTTCCTGTGGCCGTACATGGTGACGAACAACCCCGACCTGATGACCATGCCGAACGGCATCGCGACCGTCCAGAACGCCTTCGGCATCATCTGGCCGCAGCTGATGGCCGGCGGCCTGATCGCGGGCCTCCCGCTGATCATCATGTTCGTCTTCTTCCAGAGCCAGATCGTCCGCGGCGTGGCCCACACGGGCCTGGCCGGCCAGTGAGGAGCCGAAGTTGAAACGCTTCCCCGGACTCGCCGCCCTGCTCGCGGCCGCGACGATAGCCCTCCTCCCCACCACCGCGACCGCCGACGTCGCCTACCCCGACCCCCTCCCCCTGACCGGCCAGCAGATCATCCACGACCCCACCGTCCACCGACTCGAAGACGGCCAGTACGTCGCCTACTCCACCGGCGGCATCATCGGCGCCCGCCTCTCCACGGACCTCCACGACTGGACCGACGCGGGCAACGCGTTCACCGCACCGCCGAGCTGGTGGTACGACTACAACTCCACCGCCGACCCCTGGGCCCCCGACCTCTCCTACCGCGACGGCCGCTACTGGCTCTACTACGCGGTCTCCTCCTGGGGCACCAACCACTCCGCGATCGGCGTGGCCACCTCCCCGACCGGCCTCCCCGGCACCTGGACCGACCACGGCAAGGCGTTCTCGTCGGAGACGACCGACTCCTGGAACGCCATCGACCCGGCGATCGTCCGAGCCGACGGCAGACTGTGGATGGCGTTCGGCTCGTACTGGACGGGCATCCGCATGGTGGAGCTGAACCCGCACACCGGGAAGGCAGTCCCCGGCGCCCCGGTCGCCCACCTGGCCACCCGCCCGGACGCCCCCTACGCCGTCGAAGGCGCCTCGATCCTCCACCACGGCCGCTACTACTACCTCTTCGCCTCGTACGACGCCTGTTGCGCGGGCGTGAACTCGACGTACAAGATCAGAGTGGGCCGCTCGACGACGGTGACGGGCCCGTACGTGGACAGCACAGGGACACCGATGCTGGACGGAGGCGGCGACCTGCTGCTGTCTTCCCACGGCCGCTACGTGGGCCCAGGCGGCGAGTCGACGTTCCGCACCCACGGCAAGACCTGGCTGGCCTACCACTACTACGACGCCGACGACAACGGCACGCCAAAGCTGGGGCTGAACCCCCTGAGCTGGACAAAAGACGGCTGGCCCAGCTTGCGTTAGGGGCGCGGGGCTGTGTCCATTTGCGGCTCCGCCGCGTGGGCGCGACCAGCCACAACGCACCCGCACCCGCCCACGAACACAAGGCACCCACCCCGAAAGGCGAACTTTGCGCACCGCCCGCTTCACCCTCGACCCCGCCTTCACCACCGGCGAAGTCAACCCCCGCCTCTTCGGCTCCTTCGTCGAGCACCTAGGCCGCTGCGTCTACACCGGCATCTTCGAGCCGACGCACCCCACGGCCGACGCCGCAGGCCTCCGCACGGACGTCCTCGACCTCGTCCGCGAACTCGGCGTCACCACCATCCGCTACCCCGGCGGCAACTTCGTCTCCGGCTACAAGTGGGAGGACTCGGTCGGCCCGGTCGAGGACCGCCCCCGCCGCCTCGACCTCGCCTGGCGGTCGACGGAGACCAACCGCTTCGGACTCGCCGAGTACATCGCCTTCCTGAAGAAGGTCGGCCCGCAGGCCGAGCCCATGATGGCGATCAACCTCGGCACGCGGGGCGTGGCGGAGGCCCTGGAACTCCAGGAGTACACCAACCACCCCTCCGGCACCGCCCTCTCCGACCTCCGGGCCGCGCACGGCGACAAGGACCCCTTCGGCATCAAGGTCTGGTGCCTGGGCAACGAGATGGACGGCCCCTGGCAGACCGGCCACAAGACGGCCGAGGAGTACGGCCGCATCGCCGCCGAGACCGCCCGCGCCATGCGACAGATGGACCCGTCCGTGGAGCTGGTCGCCTGCGGTTCCTCCAGCCAGTCCATGCCGACCTTCGCCGAGTGGGAGGCGACGGTCCTCGCGGAGACGTACGACCTGGTCGACTACATCTCCCTGCACGCCTACTACGAGCCCCAGGACGGCGATCTCGACTCCTTCCTGGCCTCCGCCGTCGACATGGAGTCCTTCATCGAGAACGTGGTCGCCACCTGTGACCACGTGGGCGCCAGACTGAAGTCCCAGAAGAAGATCAACCTCTCCTTCGACGAGTGGAACGTCTGGTACACGTCGAGGTGGCACGAGATCGAGAACTCCGCCGCGCGGGACTGGGCCGAGGCCCCCCGCCTCCTGGAGGACAACTACAGCGTCCTGGACGCGGTGGTCTTCGGCTCCCTCCTCATAGCCCTGCTCCGCCACGCCGACCGCGTCACGGTGGCCTGCCTGGCCCAGCTGGTCAACGTCATCGCCCCGATCATGACGGAGCCCGGCGGCCCGGCCTGGCGCCAGACGACGTTCTTCCCCTTCGCCCAGGCGTCCCGGTACGGCAGGGGCCAGGTCCTGGACGTACGGGTGGACTCACCGACGTACGACACGAAGAAGTACGGCGAGACCAGCCTGCTGCACGCGACGGCGGTCCGGGCCGAGGACGGCACGGTCACGGTCTTCGCCGTGAACCGCAGCCAGACGGAGCCGCTGCCCCTGGAAGTGGCCCTGAGCGGCCTGGACCTGACCCAGGTCACGGAGCACAGCGTCCTGTCGGACGACGACCCGGACGCCCGCAACACCCTGGAGGAACCGGAGCGGGTGACCCCTCATCCGGCCGAGGGCACATCGCTGAACGACGGCACGCTCAGTGCGGTCCTCGAACCCCTTTCCTGGAATGTGATCCGACTGACGTAGGGGTCGACGCGCCCCGTCAGGGGCGCGGGGCTGTATCGATGTGCGGCTCCGCCGCGTGGGCGCGAGCAACCACGTACAACCCGCAGTCAACGGCCGGGGGAGACCACCGAAGTCACCGGAACTCCCCCCGCCGCACTCCCCAGCAACTCAAGCCGCACAACCCCCGGCCCGACCTCGCTCGTTCCGTCCGCAAGCACAGCCAGCGCCAGCGTGTTGGAACCCCGGGTCCGCAAGATCCCGTTCGGCAGCACGAACGTATGCTGCGGCCCCACATCGTTCACGTACTGCCCCAGATTCCACCCGTTCAGAAAGATCTGCACCCGATAGGCCCGCCCCGGGTCGTCCTCCAGCACCAGCCCCACCGACGCGTCCACCCCGCCCGGCACGGACATCCGGAACCCGGTCCGGTACCAGGTGACCCCCATCCCCTTGTCGGAGCGGGGCAGCGAGACCGTCTCCCAGCCGCCGTCCGCGAACCCGGGCAGATGCCACCCCTCCCGCTCCCCGTACAGCCCCCCGTTGTTCTGCGGCCCGCGCACCGGATCCGGAGCAGCGGCCCCCTGGATCCGCCAGCTCACCTTCGGCGAGACCCCCTTGAAGGAGACGGCGGTCAGCCCGCGCGCCACCTTGTGGGTGTCCAGCGACCCGCCGTCCATGTCGTGCTGCATCCGCCGCACCAGCACGGACAGCACATGCCCCTGCTTCTTCCGCTGCTTCTTCTTCAGCCCGGCGGCGGAGAACTCGGCCGTGGCCGCCCAACTGCCCTTCCGTACCGTCTTCGCATCGGGCACCGGCATCCGGTGCGAGCCCAGCGGCACCCCGTCCAGCCAGGCCATCAGCATGCCCTGGGTACCCGTGCTGTAGGCGAGGGAGAGCGACTCCAGGTCCGACAGGTCGCCGTCCACCCGCCCCCGGTACCAGACGTCCCCGTAGTGGAAGCCGTAGTCGTCGGCGAAGAGCACCGGCTGACCCGCCGGGACGGCCGTCGTGCTGAACGACGTCTTCTTGTCGGCGACCGTCCACGCGGAGTCGTCGAAGCCGGCCGCCGCCTCGGGGTTCTCGGTCCTCCGGCGCCAGTCGGCGAGGACCGGCAGCGCCGGCCGCGGCGCCCCCGGCATGTCCGCCAGGGCGACCAGGCTCTCCGAGACGCTCACCCGCGTCTGCACCGGCCGCCCGTTCCAGGTGACCGAGGCGATTCCGCGGGGCCCCCAGACCTCCAGGCCGGTCGCGCCGACGGTGTCCCCGGTGAGCTCGACGGCCGACCCGCTGAGCTTCGCGTGGCGCAGCAGCGCCGGGCCGTAGACGAGGAGCGTGCCGGAGGGGGTGTCGTAAGGGAACAGCCGCAGGGACGTCGCGTCGTCGGCGAAGAGCAGGAGCAGCGGGGTGTCGGACTCGCCGCGCTGGACCAGGACCCGGGTCAGGCCGCCCTGCCCGAGCGGTGCGGTGACGTGCAGGACGCCCTGGTCGTAGACCCAGGCCGCCTCGGCGTCGAGACGCTGGACGAAGGGCTCGCTCGGGCAGTCAAGGACCAGGTGCGCCATCTCGCCGTAGCGGCCGGTGAACAGGGCGACGTCCTGGCGGCCGGCGGTGAGCACGAACATCGGCTGGGCGGTGCAGTAGCGCAGCTTCCGCCTGCCGAGGGAGAGGTTGGTGGTGACGAGCCGGGCGTCGTGGGCGGAGACGGTCAGCTCGACGTCGTCGCCGGCGGCCGTCCGGAGGGTGGCGGTGACCTCGTCGGCGCCGTCGTTGCGCAGGACGTAGACGTGGGCCTGGGTGTCGGGGTTGGTGAGGTGGTACGTCTCCAGCCCGGTCACGTGGACGTCGGCCGCGCGGTCCAGTTTCGCGAAGTCGGGGACGCGCTGCAGGAGATGGCCGAGCTGGTGCATCGGCGCGATCTTCGGTGTGACGTTGCGGGCCTCGTCGATGGCCGCGCCGTAGTCGTACGACGTGTAGACGACCGGCGCCGGCAGCCAGCCCCAGGTGGTGCCGCCGTAGGTCATGTAGACGTTGTGCAGGGTGAGGCCGTTGGCGAGGTTGGTGAGGTAGAAGCGGCGTTCGTAGGCCGCGTCCCGGGTGCGCCGGGACTCGGCGTACCCCTTGCCGCCGAACTCGACCCCGCCCCACGGGTCGAACCAGCCGCCCCCGAACTCCGGCACGAACCCGGGTGTGCGCGGGCTCGCGGTCGCGCCGCCCTTGAGGCCGCCGATCCCGAAGTCGCCCCAGTCCGGCGGGGTCTGGGAGGGCGAGGGGTAGCCGTCGAAGCCGTACAGCCACCTGCCTCTCTCGCCGCCGGTGTCGAAGGAGCCGGGGATCCAGTAGCCGTTGCGGCCCTTGTCGTTGTGGAACAGGGGGACGTCGATGCCGTCGGCCCGCACCTTCTTGTAGAGGTGGGACATGTAGGCGGGGCCGGTCGGGTCCGTGACGTGGCCGTCGTACTCGTTCTCGATCTGGTAGAGGAGGACGGTGCCGCCGCCGTCGGTGTGCTGGTGACGGCGGACGATGCGGTTGACGGCCGTCAGCCACTCGTCGACGTGGGAGAGGTAGGTCGGGTCGGTGGAGCGGGCGGCGCCCGCGGTGGCGGTGAGCCAGCCGGGGAAGCCGCCGGCGTCGACCTCGGCGTTGATGTAGGGGCCGGGGCGGACGATGACGTACAGGCCGGTCTCGGCGGCGGTGCGCAGGAACAGGTCCAGGTCGCGGACGCCGGTGAAGTCGTACGTGCCGGGAGCGGGGGAGTGGTAGTTCCACGCCACGTAGATGCTGACCGTGTTGTAGCCGTGCGCCCGCATCTTCTCCAGGACGTCCCGCCACAGGGACGGGCTCGGGAGGCGGAAGGGGTGCATCTCGCCGGACCAGACGACCAGCCGCCGGCCGTCGACGACGAGGGAGTGGTGGTCGTAGCCGATGGTGTGCCGCAGGCCGTCGGCGCTCGGCGCGGCCGGTGGGGGGCCGGTCGGCACACTGCGGGCCGCGAACGCCGAGGGCGCCCCGGGGCCGCCGCTGCCGCCCAGGGCGAAACCGAGCGCGGCCGAGCCGGCGAGGGCACTGAAGGTACGTCTGCTGAGCGCCAAGGGATCCTCCCGGGCGATCTTACGGGGCGCGGGTGCGGCCATTGTCCACGGGAGGACGCCCCACAATGGACGCATGAGGATCTCGGCACGAGCGGATTACGCGGTACGGGCGGTACTGGAGCTCGCCGTACGGCAGGGGGAGGGCCCTGTGAAGGCGGAGGAGATCGCCGGTGCCCAGGACATCCCGCACAAGTTCCTGGAGGGCATTCTGGGTGACCTCCGGCGCGCCGGGATCGTCGACAGCCGGCGTGGCGGGGGCGGCGGCTACCGGCTGGCGCGGGAAGCGACCGCGATCACCGTGGCGGACCTGATCCGCGCGGTGGACGGCCCGATCGTCTCGGTACGCGGCGAACGCCCCACGGGTCTTGCCTACACCGGCACCGCCCAGCCGCTGCTGCCCCTGTGGATCGCGCTGCGCGCCAACGTCCGCAAGATCCTCGAAGGCGTCACCGTGGCCGACATCGCGGCGGACGCCCTGCCGGAGCCGGTACGGGCGCTGGCGGCGGAGCCGGCAGCCTGGGAGAACCCGTAGGCGTCCGAGTCCGCGGGCATCGCGCCCACGGGCCGTCGCACCCGTAGGCCGGGGCCCACCGCCCGGCGTACTCCGTCAGGCCACTCGGTCAGGCGTTCTCCGTCAGGCTGCTCCCGCGCGGCGTTCTCCGTCAGGCCGCTCCGCGCGGCGTTCTCCGTCAGGCGTCGACGCACAGCAGCAGGCCGTTCTGGAGGCCGACGTACAGTCGGCCGTCGGTGATCGCCGGGGTGGCGAAGACCGGGCTGCCGGTGCGCGCCTGCCAGCGCACCTCCCCCGAGACCGCGTCCAGCGCCCACAGCCTGCTGTCGTTCGTGCCGATGTAGAGCGTGCCGTCCACGACCGCCGGGGCCCAGCGCACACTGACGCCGACCTTGCGCTGCCAGCGTTGCTGCCCGGTCGCGGCGTCCACCGCCCACAGCAGGCCGTCCACGGTGCTGAAGTAGACCGTGCCGTCAGCCACCGCGGGCGTGGCCTTCACCCAGGTGCCGCCGGGGATCTTCCAGCGCACCTGCCCCGAGACGGCGTCCACCGCCCACAGGTGCCGGTCGGCGCTGCCGACGTAGAGGACGCCGTCGGCCACGACCGGTGACGACCACAGCCCGCTGGCCGTCTGCAGCCGCCACCGTGTCGTGCCGGTGGCGGTGTCCAGGGCCCACAGGACGCCGTCGTTGGAGCCGACGTAGACCGAGTCGCCCGCCACGGCCGGCGCCGAGCGGACGGCACCGGTGCCGGCCTGCCACCGGGCCGCGCCCGACCCGGCGTCCACCGCGCGGAAGACGCCGTCGTTGGAGCCGAAGAGGATCATGCCGTCGGTCGGCACCGGGGTGGTGCGCACCATGCCGTCGGTGCGCACCCGCCACCGCACCTGGCCCGATCCGGCGTCCACCGCCCACAGGCTCTTGTCCCAACTGCCGATGTACACCGTGCCGTCGACGACCACCGGCGACGCGGCCACCACCCCCTCGGTGCGCAGCCGCCAGCGTTCCGTACCGGTCACGGCGTCCACCGCCCACAGGTGTCCGTCCCAACTGCCCACGTACACCGTGCCGTCGACGACCGCCGGGGACGACTCCTTCAGCGCCCCGCCGGTGCCCAGCTGCCACCGCAGCGTGCCGCGCCCGCCGTTGTCCGTCGCGCTGTCGAGCACGTACGGCTTCACCGTCACCGGGCGGTAGGCGAGCCAGCCCAGGACCTCAATGGCGTTGAAGATCCCCAAGGGTACGAGCAGCAGCACCCACCACGGACTCAACTGCCCTGCGAGAACCTCGATCAGTGCGCCGGCGCAGCCCACTCCCGAGGCGCCTGCGATGAGCAGTTCCAGGGCGTTCTTGGCGCGAAGGCCTCTGAGTAGCATGGCTCGAATGTATGGTTTCGCGATCTCCATATCACCCAAGATCGCGAAAAAACATCGGAGTTGCTCGGGCCGTGGTGCGCGGCCCCCGGTGGCGCTGTGAAAACCGGTGCTGTGAATGGCCTGAGTTCGCCCTGACCGGTTCGCACGGGGGTTCCTACGATGCGAGCGCCCCGGTCTTCACAGGAAACACACAGGTTCTTCAATGGTGAACCACAGGGTGTTCCGGACGGCCGTGGGTGTCACCCCCCACTCGATCACCGAACCGGAGAAACCATGAGACATGGACTCCTGCTCGGCGGAGCGCTCGCCGCGCTGCTCACCGCCGGGCTGCCCGCTCAGGCCCAGGCCTCGTCGTCGCCCGTCTTCGACGACCCGCCGCCGGACAAGATCGTCATCAACGTCGCCACGGTGAACGGCTCCGGGTGCCCGCAAGGGACCACCGCCGTCGCCGTGTCCGAGGACAACGAGGCCTTCACCGTCACCTACAGCGCCTACCTCGCCCAGGCGGGCGGCAACTCCGACCCGACCGTCTTCCGCCGCAACTGCCAGCTCAACCTGGTCGTCCACGTTCCGCAGGGCTTCACGTACGCCATCGCCAGCGCCGACTACCGGGGCTTCGCGTCCCTCCAGCCGGGCGCCACCGGCACCCAGCGCGCGTCGTACTACTTCCAGGGCTCGTCGAACACGGCCGCCGCGAGCCATCCCTTCAGCGGACCGTACGACGACAACTGGCAGGCCACCGACACCACCGACTGGGCCCAGCTGGTCTGGGCGCCCTGCGGAGTCCAGCGCAACTTCAACATCAACACCGAGCTGCGGGTGACCGCGGGGACCGCCAACCCGGGCAAGGTCAGCTTCATGACCATGGACTCCACCGACGGCGACATCAGCACCATCTACCACCTGGCCTGGAAGGAGTGCCCCGGCAAGTAGCCCCACCGGCCCGGCTTCAGCTCGCCCCGGTGCGACGCGTCCCGGTGACGGGACCTCGCGCCGGGGCGAGACGCCCGCTCAGGCGCTGCCCGCTCAGGCTCTGCTCGCCGCCGTGGCACGGAAGGTGTTCCGGTACGCCTGCGGGGAGACGCCGATCGCCGCGTGCAGGTGCTGTCGCAGTGAGGTGCCCGTGGCGAAGCCGACCTCGGCCGCGATGCGGTCGACCGGCAGCTCGCTGGTCTCCAGGAGGTCGCGGGCCCGCCGTACCCGCTGCTGGATCAGCCAGCGCCCCGGGCTGGTCCCGGTCTCCTCCTGGAACCGGCGGGCGAAGGTGCGCCGGCTCATCCGGGCGTGCGCCGCCAGCTCCTCAAGGGCGAGCGGACGGTCCAGGTGCTCCAGGGCCCAGGCCCGGGTGGTGGCCGTACCGGTGGCACCTTCCTCCGGTACCGGCTGCTCGATGTACTGCGCCTGGCCGCCGTCCCGCCACGGCGGTACGACGCACTGCCGGGCCACGCTGTTGGCGACCGCGCTGCCGTGGTCGGAGCGCACGATGTGCAGGCACACGTCGACACCGGAGGCCGCGCCCGCCGAGGTCAGCACGTCACCGTCGTCGATGAACAGCACGTCCGGGTCCAGGGCGACGTGCGGGAACATCCGCCGGAACCGCGGCGCCAGGGCCCAGTGCGTGGTCGCCGGCCGCCCGTCCAGCATCCCGGCCGCCGCGAGCGCGAACGCCCCCGTGCAGATGGAGACGATCCGGGTCCCGGGCCGGATCCGCGCCAGCGCGCCGGCGACCGGCTCGGGCAGCTCATCGGTGATCCGCGTCATGTCGTACGGCGGCACGACCACGGTGTCCGCACTCTCCAGCGCCTCGGGCCCGTGCCCGACGGTGACCGTGAAGTCGGCGCTGGTCGCCACCGTGCGGCTGTCGGTCGTCGCACAGGTCACCACGTCATAGGCGCCGGGCACGCAGGGGAAGACCCGGTTCGGGATGCCCAGCTCGAAGGGGTAGACCCCGTCGAGAGCGAGGACGACGACCCGGTGAGGGCGGGCGGGCAGGAAGTCGATGACGTCGGACATGGCACGATTCTATCGCTTGCCGTACATCACGCCATGTCGGCCCGGCTCGTTAGCATGCGACGCATGGCCATCAGACTTGAGAACGTCGGCATCGCCGTTCGCGACCTCGAAGCGGCGATCTCCTTCTTCACCGACCTCGGCCTCACGGTCGTCGGCCGAGACACGGTCAGCGGCGAGTGGACCGACACCGCCGTCGGCCTTGACGGCAATCACGCCAAGATCGCGATGCTCCAGACGCCGGACGGTCACGGCCGTCTTGAGCTCTTCGAGTACATCCACCCCGAGGCGATCGAGACGGAGCCCACTCGTCCCAACGAGATCGGCATGCATCGCGTCGCCTTCTCGGTCGACGACATCGACAAGGCCCTTGAGACGGCCGCGAAGCACGGATGCCGTCCGCTGCGCGGTGTGGCGACCTACGAGGACATCTACAAGCTCACGTACGTCCGCGGTCCCAGCGGCATCCTCGTGATGCTCGCCGAGGAGCTGAAGAAGAACTGACGACTGCCTTCGGGCACCCGAGGGCTTCGACCCCGCGGCGCATGACCAGGCCGTATCGGGTTGCCGGGTCCGAAGGAGTACGGCACTCCGTCTTCCGTCCTAGTCCCGCCGCCGGATGTGACCGGGTGCTTCACGTCATAGCCTCGCCGCATGGCATCAGTTGACTCTCGCCCCGGCGGGCCCCGAAGCCCGGAACAGCGCAAGCAAGAGGCCCTGGAACGGCTCGCGCGGGACAACGACGTATGGGTCGCCACCGCCGACAGCGCCGGCGAGCCGTGCCTCGTTCCGCTGGCCTTCTGGTGGGACGGCGAGAGCGTGTGGCTGTCCACCCGCGACACCAACCCGACCGGGCGCAACCTCTGTGCGTCGGGCCGGGTCCGGCTCTCCTTCGGCCCTACCCGCGACGTGGTCCTGATGCACGGCACCGCGCGCATGCTGACCCGCGAGGAGCTTCCGGAAGAGGTGGGCGACGCCTTCGCCGCCAAGGACGGCTGGGACCCTCGCGAGGACCACCCGTCGTATGTCTTCTTCCAGGTCACCCCGCAGGTGCTGCAGGCATGGGGAACCGTGCCCGAGTTGGCCGGACGGACCCTGATGCGCGACGGGAAGTGGGTGGTTTAGGGCTTGCCGAGGCGGAGCCGGGTGTCGCAGCCGATGTCCTGGTTGTACGTGGTGGAGCCCTGCCGGTACGCGTAGTGGCAGGTGGTCAGGTCACCGTGTACGGCGCCGGTCACCTTGACCCGGGCCTCGTAGTACAGGTGCGACAGGGTGTGCGCCGGGATCCGGAACGAGCTGCCCTTGTGGGCGAGGGCATGGTCGTCCGTGACGCCTACGAGTGTCACCCCCATGGGGTGAGGTCCGGTGCCGTCGCTGGCAACCCGGTAACCCGAGATCCGCAGCCCGGCCGGCACATGCGCGATCTTCCCGCTGAGGACGGTGAGCGGCTTCCCCGACGTGTTCTCCATCTGCGGCATGGTCACCCAGTACTCCTTGCCGACCTGGGTGTGCTCGTACCCGACGAGATTGCCGTGCTTCGCGTCGCCCTCCAGGGCCGTACCCCCGCCGTCGGAGCACGAGGTGAGGGCGGCGGCGCTCAGCGCCAGGAACACGGCGAAAAGGCGTCTGGACATGGCTGGATCCCCCCGGTGGGTGCGCAGTACCGGGATCCAATCACGCCGTTCCGCTATGTGGAGGTTGGGTGGGGGAGGGGTGTGGGTTCTTTGCGCCCCCTTGGCCGCTTCGCCATCCGGGCGATGTGTGAGTGAGATCGGACCGGTATGCGACGGTCGTCACCGCCCGGTGTGCGTGAGGAAACCGGCCCAGGCGGCGGGGGAGAGGGCGAGTTGGGGGCCCTGGCGGTTCTTGGAGTCGCGGATGTGGATGGCGGTGGGGCAGGTGGCGACCTCTACGCAGTCGCCGTCGCCGCTGCTGCTGTAGCTCGACTTGTGCCAGGAGAGGGCGACTTCGATGCAGTCGTCGCCGGAAGCGCTGCTGTAGCTGCTCTTGAACCAAGCCGGGTTGGTGGTGCTCATAAGTCCCCTCGCATCCGCTGCAACAGGCTCCGGGAGTCTTCCAGCGTAAGAGCCTGTGAGCGCATCCTGGCATAGCGCCGTTGGAGAATGCTGACCTCTTTTGGGTCGGGGACCAGTAGGCCGCCTCGCTGTCCCTCACAGTAGGCGAACCACTTGTTCTCGGGGGATTCCAAGAGCTGGATGGGGCCTGCGAGTCCCGCATGTGACTCCTGGACCGTCGGCATGACCTGAATTTCCACGTTGCGCAGCTCTGCGATCTCCAGCAAGTGATCGATAAGCTCGTGTGTGACGTCAACGCCCCCCGTGCGACGCCGAATCAGGTGCTCTTCCAGGATGAAGCCGAACGCCGTGTTCGGCATGTTCCGCAGCAACTCCTGACGTTCAGCTCGTGCTGCCCATCGAGCCTCGATCTGCTCGTCGTCCAGCGGCGGCAGCTGACCCGTGAACAGTGTTCGTGCGTACGCCTCCGTTTGCAGCAGGCCCGGGACCATCCTGCACTCGTAGGTATAGAGCGTGATGGCCACCTGCTCCAGTTGCGCCCACCGCCGAAACCAGGCCGCCAACCCCGGCTGCCGAGCCACATGACCCGCCGCCCGCCGTAAGGCCCCCGTGTTGCCCAGGGCTTCCTCCGCCGCCTCCACGAAGGACTCGTCCGGCATGCGGCGGCCCAGCTCCACCGACGCCACCGTGTGTTTCGAGAACCGCACCCGCTCGCCGAACTCCTCCCTGCTCAGCCCCGCGTGCTCGCGCAACGCCTGGACCACCGCGCCGAAGGTCCGCAGACTGTCCGACGACTCCGGCTCCACCCCATCGCCCACGTAGGCCACCTCCCGCCCCTCATGGTGACGGCGAGTGACCAGTATGGTCCAGTCGGTGACCGTGTACGCGGGTGCGGCGTACGCGGCTCTCACCTGGAGAACCAGCCTTTCCGGGCGGCAGATTGGGGGCATGGACGCACCCCCCACCACCGTCACCGTCAGTCGAACACTCGCCCTGCGGCTGAGTTGCACCCCGCGTGGTGCCCGGCTCGCACGGCATCTCGCCGTGGCGCAACTCCACGCGTGGGGTGGCCGGTTCGCGGCGGCGGAGGTGATCGACAAGGTTTCGGTGATCGTCGCGGAGCTGGCCGCCAACGCCGTGACGCACGGCCGGGTGCCAGGGCGGGACTTCGAGCTGAGGCTCTCGCTGGTGACGGGGAGCGTGCGGGTCGAGGTCACCGACACCCGGGCCGAACGGCGGCCGCCCGGCCCCAGGGACGTACGGCCGCCGGGGCCGCTGGACGCCGGAGGGCGCGGGCTCGTGCTCGTGGACGCGCTGGCCGATCGGTGGGAGGTGCTGGAGCGGGGCTGCGACGGCGCACCGGGCAAGACCGTACGGGCCGAGGTGGACCTGCCGCTTCGTCGCAGCCCCTGAGCGGGGCCCCGGGGTGCGTGCCCCGGGGCCCGGGGGCGTCAGGTCGAGACGCCCAGGGTGAGGGTGCCGGTGTAGCCGGCGGACGTGGAGCCGGTGACGGTCATGAGGCCCGAGGAGGCGCCTCCGTCGTCGTAGATCCCGTCCTGGGCGAGCGTGGTGCGGGTGACCGTGTTGGTCGAGTAGGGCGAGACCTTGGCGACCGCCGTGGTGATGGTCTCGTCGATGAAGAGCTGGCCCGTGTGCAGGGTGGAACCGCCGGTGAAGGAGCCGTCGGAGGTCAGGGTGACGCCCGTGTGGACCTTCACGTGGATGTGGACGCACCGGCCCCGGTACCAACCCGGATAGATCGTGGTGATGTTGGCGACGCCGCTGGAGTTGGTGAGGACACCGCCGCGCAGGAAGGTGCCGTCGTCGGACTCGTTGTGGCCGTTGTTGCCGACGTACCCGGAGTACTCGCCGAGCGCGTCGCAGTGCCAGACCTCCACCAGCGCGTTGGGGATCACCGTGCAGGCGGAGTTGACGACGGTGAGGGCGAGGTTGAGGGTGACGCCTGACTTGCCCTCGGTGATGTTGGAGCGGACCAGCGCCCCGTCGAGGTAGTAGGGGCCTTCGGTCATCTCCTCCGTGAGCGTGCAGACCGCTGCCGCGGCGGCCGGCTGGAGGTCGGGGGCGGCGGCTGCCGCAGGGGCCTCGGTCGAGATCGCTGCGCCCACGGCCAGGGCGGCGGCGGTCGTCCCGGTGGCGACGAGTACGGTACGGCGGCCGACGGAGCGGGCGCCATCTGAGGTGTCTGTCATGGACACGGCACCGTAGGGACGGCGCCTGTCGGCAAGCTGTCAGTTTCGCAAAGTGGGAACTCGTCAAGTCATGTGTTGAGCCAGGTGGGTCGCCGTGTGATGCGTGCGAGAACCGTTGACGGCAAACCGATTCGATTCTACGGTCCGTCCGAATTGACGATCGTCATTCGACATCTCGAACAACATCACAAGGAGGCCCAGCGTGCCCCGCACCCGCACCGCGCTCCTCGCCCTCCCCGCCGCGATCCTGCTCGCTCTGGTCCCGACGAGCGCGTCGGCCTACCCCAACCCGGGGACGGTCACCGGTGACGTCGTCGTCCACGACCCGACGATGATCCGCACCTCCGCCGGCCGCTACCTGCTCTACTCCACCGGCGGCGGCCTGGCCTACAAGACCTCCACCGACCGCGTCGCCTTCACGGCGGGCTCCGACGCGTTCACCACGAAGCCGGGCTGGTGGTCGGCGTACGCCACGGAGGCGTGGGCGCCGGACATCTCCTACCACGGCGGCAAGTACCTGATGTACTACGCCGTCTCCACCTTCGGCTCCAACACGTCGGCCATCGGATTGGCCAGTTCCACCACCGGCCTGCCCGGCTCCTGGACGGACTACGGCATCGTCTACACGTCGAACTCCGCCAGCGACTACAACGCCATCGACCCCAACCTCTTCGTCGACGACGACGGCACGTGGTGGCTGTCGTTCGGCAGCTGGTGGACGGGCATCAAGATGATCCGCATCGACCCGTCGACCGGGAAGCAGTACATGGGCAACACCACCCGCTACTCCCTCGCCGCGCGCCCCACCGGCAGCAAGGCGGTCGAGGCGCCGTACATCGTCGAACGCGACGGCTACTACTACCTCTTCGCCTCCTACGACCTGTGCTGCCAGGGCACCAGCTCGACGTACAAGGTCAAGGTGGGGCGGGCCACGTCGGTCACCGGGCCCTACTACGACAAGAGCGGGGTGGCGATGACGAACAACGGCGGCACGGCGGTCCTGGAGTCGCACGGGAGCGTCATCGGACCCGGCGGCGAGTCCGTCATGAACGACGTCGACGGCGACCTGATCGTCTACCACTACTACGACGGCAACGACGGCGGGACCCCGAAGCTGGGCGTCAACCTGCTGGACTGGAGCTCGGGCTGGCCGGTGGCGTACTGAGACGTCACCTGGACGTCGCCCGGACGAAGCGTCCCCGGCAGCCCGCGTTTCCCCGGGGGCACAGTCCGCGTTGATAGCGTCCCCGTACTCCGTACGCCGTCCCCCTTGCCGCCCGACCGAGAGAGACCTGATGTCCCCGACGATCCGCAGGGCCGTGATCCCCGCCGCCGGACTGGGCTCCCGCCTGCTGCCCCTGACCAAGGCCACGCCGAAGGAGATGCTCCCGGTCGGTGACAAACCGGTGATCGAGCACACGGTGCGTGAGCTGGTGGACTCCGGGATCACCGACATCACCATCGTCGTCTCGGGCGGCAAGAGCCTGATCCAGGACCACTTCCGGCCCAACCCGGCACTCGTCGAGCAACTGCGCGGCGACGGGAAGACCGCCTACGCGGACGCCGTCGAGGAGGTCGCCGAGCTGGCCCGCAAGGGGCACATCACCTACCTCGACCAGTACGGCCCGTACGGCAACGGCACGCCCGTGCTGAACGCCGCCCGCTCCTTCGGCGACGAGCCCGTCCTCGTGCTCTGGCCCGACGACGTGTTCGTCGCCGAGGTGCCGCGGGCCCAGCAGCTGATCCGCGCCTACGAGCAGACCGGCTGCCCGGTGCTGGCCCTGCTGCCCATGGACCCCGCCGACTCCCAGCGCTACGGCGTGCCCATAGTCAAGGAGGACCTCGGCGACGGCCAGCTGCGCATCACCGGCCTCGTCGAGAAGCCCGCGCCGGCCGACGCGCCGTCGCCGTACGCGGCCATCGGCGGCTACGTCGTCACCCCCGGCATCATCGACGAGCTGCGCGAGCAGACCCGCCGCTGGTACGAGCACCGGACCGGCGAGGTGTACCTGACCGACGCCATCAACGCCTACGCCACCAGCCGGGCCGTGTACGGGCAGGTCATCCAGGGCCGTTGGTACGACACCGGCAACCCGGCCGACTACCTCGTCGCCCAGATGGCCTTCGCCCTCGCCCACCCCGAGTACGGGCCGGTGCTGCGCGGCCTGGTCAGCAAGCTCGACGAGGGGTAGGGCGCCGCACGGCGTACGGTATGATCGTTACCGAGCTGGTCGCCGTGACCGACGGTGGCTGGTGCTGCGTTGGTGGTCCAAGGAAAGACGCCCCGCTTCCTGCGGGGAAATGCAGGTGCAAGGCCTGCCCGGCGCTCGATCCGGTGCCCGTTCGCGTTCGACGCGGACGGGCACCGCGCCGTTTCCCCCACTTCCCGGCAGCTTCCGTCGCCTTCGGCAACCCCTTGGCCCGGCCCTCCACCGCGGGCCTGTCGGCCCGCGGGAAGACCCCCAGCAGGAGCTCGTACGGGACCTCGTCGCCGGGGCCCAGGAAGTGACCGAGGACGCCACCAGCCACGGTGGCGTGTGACTCCGCCCGGCCTCAGCGCCGCCAAAGGGGCGCGGGGAACTGCGCGACCAGCCATGGCATGGCCGCGCCCGGCGACGCGCCGCACCGTCTACGGCGACTAGCCGGCCTGTCCCATGCCCGCCGCGTTCGGCCAGCTCTGGGCGTTCGGCCAGCCGGTGGCCGGCGCCGGAGCCAGGTCCGGGACCGGGGGTGCGGGCGCCGTCATCCCGCGTACCTGGGCGGCCGTGAGACCACCCCGCGCCGGGACCCCGGGTGGCGTGGGGCCGGCCGGGGCGGGAGCCGGTGCCGGGACGGGTGTCGGCATCTGCATGGGCATCGGCGCCGGTGCCGGCGCGGGTGCCATCTGGGCCGCTGGTGCCACCGGTGCCATCTGGGCCACCGGTGCCATCTGGGCCGCCGGTGCCATCTGGGCCGCCGGTGCCATCTGGGGCACCGGTGCCATCATCGGCTGCTGCATCTGCTGAGGCTGCGGCATCTGCATGGCTGCCGCCGGCATCGGCATCCCGACGCCGCCCTGCTGCGCGGCGACGGGGAGCGGCATGCCGACGCCGGCGGCGGGAGCGGCGGCGAGCCCCGGAACGGGTCCCGCGCCGACGGCCTGGGCGAGCTGCAGGCCCGCCCCGTTGGTCTCGCTCACCAGCCGGTCCACCGCCGCCGTACCCGAGCTGTAGCTGGTCCCGGTGCTCAGCTCGGGCACGGCGGCTCCCCTCCTGGTCCCGTAGAGCACCTGTTCCATGGCGGACACCAGGCGACGCACGTCCACTTCGGGGCGCACCACGAGACGCAGGAAGCGGCTGGAAGACCCGATCTTGTTGCCGCACTCGCGGACCAGGATCCGGTGCTCGGTGAGCATCCGGTCCCGCACCACGGTGCCCTCGGCGCCGACGGGAAGGCGCACGAAGAGGAAGTTGCCCTGCGAGGGATAGACCGTCAGACCGGGCAGGGTGGCGAGCTGGCTGGCCATCTCCAGGCGGTCCTTGCGCACCTGGCGCAGGCTCTGCGCGTACTCGGCGCCGTGCTCCTTGAGCATGAAGACGACGTACTCGGCGAACGCGTTGAGGTTCCACTTCGGGAGCATCGAGCGGACCTTGCCGGCCAGCGAGGGGTTGGCGACCATGTAGCCGAAGCGGATGCCGTGCAGGCCGAAGTTCTTGCCGAGGCTGCGCAGCACGATGACGTTCGGCCGCAGCATGGCCTCCTGGACGACGCTGGGCTCGGCCTCGGCGTCCGCGAACTCCAGGAACGACTCGTCGATGACGACCAGGTCCAGGTCGGCCATGGCGTCCATGAACTGCACCAGCGCCTGCTTGTGCAGGAAGCCGCCGTCGGGGTTGTTGGGGTTGCAGATGACGGCGACCCTGGTGCCTCGCTTGCGGATGAACTCGGCGTACTGCGAGAGGTCCAGGGCGAAGCCGTTGGACTCCTGGAGCGGGAACATGTCGACGCGCTTGCCGGTCTCCATCGGCTGGTCGGTCCAGCGGCCGAAGGTGGGGACGGGGATGGCGAGGGACTCGCGGACCAGCAGGTGGTCGATCCAGGTGATCAGCTCGGTGGACCCGTTGCCCATGGCCACGGCCTGCGGCGGGAGCTGGAGGAGCTGGCACAGCTCGGCGGTGATGGTGTCGGCGCTGCTCGGGTAGAAGGTGATGATGTCCTTCAGCCGGGCGGCCATCGTTTCCATCATGGCCGGGGTGGGGAAGTAGGGGTTGCAGGGAATGCAGAAGTCGACCGGACCGGTTCCGTCGCCACCCTCACGGGTCAGCGCCGCCATCGACGGGCTGTGAGCACCGCTGCGGAACAACGAGGTGACGCTGCCGGCCATTGAACCTCCGTATGAGGCGGGCCCGATGGGGACGTTCGGGCCCGTCGTCCTGGGCGGCTCGCGCGGGGGAGCACGGGCCGCCCTTGAGTACGGAGGGGGGTGTGGCGCTGTTCAACCGGTGTGAAAAAAGTGTGAGTTCACGTTTCTTCCCCGGCGTGGGCGCGACCAGCCCCTTACCGGCCGCGCCCACGCGCCTCAGGCGTCGAACGTGTGGACCGTCCGAGTCCTGTAGACCTGCCCCGGCCGCAGCACGGTCGACGGGAAGCCGGCGTGGTTCGGCGAGTCCGGGAAGTGCTGTGTCTCCAGGCACAGCGCGTCACCCTGCCGATAGGTCCGCCCGCCCGTCCCCGTCAGCGTCCCGTCGAGGAAGTTGCCGGAGTAGAACTGCAGACCCGGCTGATCGGTGGCGATCTTCAGGGTGCGGCCGGAGCGCGGGTCGCGCAGCATGGCGACGTGCTCGGGCTTCGCGGTGACGCCCTTGTCCAGGGCCCAGTTGTGGTCGAAGCCCTTGGCCTGCACCTGCTGGACGTGCCCGGCCCGGATGTCCCGCCCGATCGTCTTCGTCTCCCGGAAGTCGAACGGGGTGCCGTGGACGGTGGCCAGCTCACCGGTGGGGATCAGGCCGGAGTCCGTCGGCGTGTACCGGCCCGCCGCGATGGTCAGCTCGTGGTCCTCGACGGTCCCGCTGCCCTCGCCGGCGAGGTTCCAGTAGACGTGGCTGGTGAGGTTGACGACCGTGGCCTTGTCGGTCGTGGCCTGGTAGTCGATGATCCACTCGCCGCGTCGGGTGAGGGTGTACGTCACCTTCACCTTGAGCGTGCCCGGGTAGCCCATCTCGCCGTCGACGCTGGTGTAGTGCAGGACGAGACCGACGTCCGAGCCCTTCACGAACGGCTCGACGTCCCACACGTGCTTGTCGAAGCCCTGGGTGCCGCCGTGCAGGCTGTTCGCACCGTCGTTGACGGAGAGCTGGTAGCTCTTGCCGTCCAGGGTGAACTGGCCCTTGCCGATGCGGTTGCCGTAGCGGCCGATGAGGGCGCCGAAGTACGGGGTCTTGGCGACGTAGTCGTCGATGTTGTCGAAGCCCAGCGAGACGTTGGCGTAGTGGCCGCGCCGGTCCGGGATCTCCAGACTCTGGACGACACCGCCCCAGTTGAGGACCTTCAGCCGGGTGCCGCCGTTCTCCAGCGACCAGCGGTAGATCTTCGTGCCGTCGGCGAGCTTCCCGAACGACTCCTTCACCGGCTTCCTGCCTCCCGAGGCGGCCTCGGCACCCGCGGCAGCGGCTGATGTCGCTGTCGTGCCGAGGGTGGTGGCGGCGATGCCCGCCGCCGCGGCTCCTGCGATGACCGTGCGTCTGTTCAGTTCCATGTGCGGCTCCCACAAAGGTGGGGCCCCGCCTTCCGGCGGGGCCCGAGCTGACTTACGAACCGGACTTGCGCTTGTTCCACACGTCGAAGCCCACCGCCGCGAGGAGGGCGAGGCCCTTGATGACCTGTTGCCAGTCGGTGCCGACGCTGAGGAGGTTCATGCCGTTGTTCAGCACGCCGAGGACGAGACCGCCGATGATGGCACCGAGGATGGTGCCGACACCGCCGCTCATGGAGGCGCCGCCGATGAACGAGGAGGCGATCGCCTCCAGTTCGAAGCCGTCGCCCGCCTTGGGCGAGGCCGCGTTCAGCCGGGCCGCGACCACCAGACCGGCCAGGGCCGCGAGCACGCCCATGTTCAGGAAGACGTAGAAGGAGACCTTCTTGTCCTTGACGCCGGACAGCTTCGCCGCCGGCAGGTTGCCGCCGATCGCGTAGATGTGCCGGCCGAAGACCGCGTTGCGCATCACGTAGCCGTAGCCGACGACCAGCGCGCCCAGGACGATCAGGATGATCGGGGCGCCCTTGTAGCTGGCGAGCAGCATGGTCATGACGAGGATGGCGGCGACCAGCGCGGTCAGCTTCAGCAGGAACAGCCGGGTGGGCGGCACGTCCAGGGCGAACTCCTGCTGGCGGCGCCGGTCGCGGAACTCCTGCCAGACCACCGCGGCGATCAGCACGATGCCCAGCAGCAGCGTGATGTTGTGGTAGTTGGTGTTCGGGCCCACCGCGGGGAGGAAGCCGTTGCCCAGGTTCTGCAGGCCGTTGGGGAACGGGCCGATGGTCTGCCCCTGGAGCAGGATCTCGGTGAGACCGCGGAAGAGCAGCATCCCGGCGAGGGTGACGATGAACGACGGTATGCCCAGGTAGGCGATCAGGAACCCTTGCATCGAGCCGGCCACGGCGCCCATCACCAGGCACAGGATCAACGCGACCGGCCAGGGCACCCCGTGATTGACCGTCAGCACGGCCGCGAAGGCGCCCACGAACGCGGTCAGCGAGCCGACCGACAGGTCGATGTGCCCGGCGATGATCACCATCATCATGCCGATGGCGAGGATCAGGATGTAGCTGTTCTGCAGCACCAGGTTGGAGACGTTGCGCGGCAGCAGCAGATCCCCGTCGGTCCACACGGCGAACAGGGCGACGATCAGACCGAGCGCGATCAGCATGCCGTACTGGCGCATGTTGCGGCGCAGCCCGGCGAGGACCAGCTGGAGCAGGTTCCCGTCGGCGGCCGATCCGCTCTTGCCCGGCGGCGCGGGCGCCGGGCTCTTGGCGGTGACATCCGTGCTCATCGCGATACCTCTTTGTCCTTCGTCATATGGCGCATCAGCACTTCCTGCGTGGCCTCGGCGCGCGGCACCTCACCGGTCAGGCGGCCCGCGGCCATGGTGTAGATGCGGTCGCACATGCCGAGCAGTTCGGGCAGCTCGGAGGAGATGAAGACGACCGCCTTGCCCTGGGCGGCGAGCTGGTCGATGACCGTGTAGATCTCGTACTTGGCGCCCACGTCGATCCCGCGGGTCGGTTCGTCGAGAATCAGCACGTCAGGACCCGCGAAGATCCACTTGCTGAGGACGACCTTCTGCTGGTTGCCGCCCGACAGCTTGCCCACCGGCTCGAAGACCGTCGGCGCCTTGATGTTCATGGACTTGCGGTAGCCCTCGGAGACCTGCCGCTCCTCGTGCTCGTCCACGATCCCGCGCCTGGCCACCTTCTTCAGCGCGGTCAGCGAGATGTTGCGGTTGATGGTGTCGATGAGGTTGAGACCGTAGTGCTTGCGGTCCTCGGTGACGTACGCGATGCCGTGCCCGACCGCCTCGGCGACCGACTTGGTACGGATCTCCGTGCCGTCCTTGAGGACCGTGCCGCCGTCGTAACGGCCGTAGGTGCGCCCGAAGACGTTCATCGCGAGTTCGGTGCGGCCCGCGCCCATCAGGCCCGCGATACCGACGATCTCGCCGCGCCGGACGTGGATCGACACGTCGTCGACGACCTTGCGCTCGTGGTCGATCGGGTGCCGCACGGTCCAGTCGCGGATCTCCAGGGCCGGCGCCGCGTCCTCCTCGCCCTCGTACGCGGTGCGCTCGGGGAAGCGGTGGTCCAGGTCGCGGCCCACCATGCCCGAGATGATCCGCTCCTCGGTCGTCTCCTCCGACTTCACGTCGAGGGTCTCGATGGAGTGGCCGTCCCGGATGATCGTCACCGAGTCGGCGACCCGGCGGATCTCGTTGAGCTTGTGCGAGATGATGATCGAGGTGATGCCCTGGTTCTTCAACTCCAGGATCAGGTCCAGGAGTTTGCCGCTGTCCTCGTCGTTCAGGGCCGCGGTCGGCTCGTCGAGGATGAGCAGCTTCACCTTCTTCGACAGCGCCTTCGCGATCTCCACCAGCTGCTGCTTGCCCACGCCGATGTCGGTGACGCGGGTCTCCGGGTGGTCGTCGAGACCGACCCGGCGCAGCAGCTCGGTGGCGTGCCGCAGGGTCTCCCGCCAGTCGATGAACCCGCCCTTGGCGTGTTCGTTGCCGAGGAAGATGTTCTCCGCCAGCGAGAGGTACGGGGACAGCGCCAGCTCCTGGTGGATGATGACGATGCCGCGCTGCTCGCTCGCCCGGATGTCACCGAACTTGCAGAGCTCCCCCTCGAAGAGGATGTCTCCCTCGTAACTGCCGTGCGGGTGGACGCCGGAGAGGACCTTCATGAGGGTCGACTTGCCGGCGCCGTTCTCCCCGCAGATGGCGTGGACCTCGCCCTGGCGGACGGTCAGAGTGACGTCCGACAGCGCCTTGACACCGGGAAAGGTCTTGACGATCGAGCGCATTTCCAGGACGGGTCCCGCCATGGTCGTGCCTTCCAATCAGTAGGACAACTAGTGGGGGACGGGGGTCACTTGAGCTCGGCGTCGGTGTAGTAGCCGCCCTTGACCAGGACGTCCTCGTAGTTGGACTTGTCGACGCTCACCGGCTGCAGCAGGTAGGCGGGAACGACCTTGGTGCCGTTGTTGTACGTCTTGGTGTCGTTGACCTGCGGGGTCTTCTTGTTCAGGACGTCGTCGACCATGGTCGCGGCGACCTTGGCGAGCTGCCGGGTGTCCTTGTAGACGGTCTGCGTCTGCTCGCCCGCGATGATCGACTTCACCGAGGCCAGCTCGGCGTCCTGCCCGGTGATGACGGGCAGCGGCTGGCTGCTGGAGCCGTAGCCGTCCGACTTCAGCGCGGCGATGATGCCGATCGAGATGCCGTCGTACGGCGAGAGCACCGCGTCGACCTTGGCCGACTTGTAGGAGGAGGTGAGGATGTCCTCCATGCGCGACTGCGCGGTGGCGCCGTCCCAGCGGAGCGTGGTGACCTTGTTCAGCGCGGTCTGGCCGGACTTGACCACCAGCTGCTTCTTGTCGATGTACGGCTGGAGCACGCTCATCGCGCCGTTGAAGAAGTACTTGGTGTTGTTGTCGTCGTTGGAGCCGGCGAACAGCTCGATGTTGAACGGGCCCTTCTTGCCGCTGTCCAGGCCCAGCTTGTGCACGATGTACGTGCCCTGCTCGACACCGACCTTCTCGTTGTCGAAGGACGCGTAGTAGTCGACGTTCTTCGTGCCGAGGATCAGCCGGTCGTAGGCGATGACCGGGATGTTGGCGTCCGCGGCCTCCTGCAGCACGTTGTTCAGGGACTTGTTGTCGATGGCCGCGATGATCAGGCCCTTGACGCCCTGCGTGATCAGGTTCTCGATCTGGGAGACCTGGGTGTCCGGGTCGTCCTCGCCGTAGACCAGCTTGGTCTTGTAGCCCTTGGACTGGAGGTTCTTGACGACGTTGTTGCCGTCGTTGATCCAGCGCTCGGAGGACTTGGTCGGCATCGCGATGCCGATGGTGCCGCCCTTGGCGCTGCCCGTGTCCTCCTTGCTGCCGCCTTCACTGCTCTGCCCGCACGCGGACAGGGTCAGGGCGAGCGAGGCGGCCCCGGCTATGAGGGTGAGGGCGCTTCTACGAGTACGCATGTGATCGGTCCCTGTTCTTCTCGTCGTTGAGAGGTTGAAGCGCCCCGAAGGGGCGCGGGGCTGTATTGGATCTGCGGCTCCGCCGCGTGGGCGCGACCAGCCACGACGGACCCGCAGTTCCCAACGTTCGTCAGGCAGAACCCTCGGTGGGGAACCGGCGAAGAGCCCCCGGCAACCGCGACCCGAGCGGCGCCATGTCCCCGTCCGCCCCGTGCCGCGCGAGCAGGTCCAGGGCGAGCCGCCCCCTCCGCACCCGCTCCTTGGCGGTGCTGAGGGTCACGTCCCGCAGGTGGTTGCCCCACGGGTAGATGCCGGGGGCCTTGGACAGACCGAACTTCAGGTACACCGGCGCGCCGCGCCGGATCAGCTCGGCGACCTCGTACATCCGGACGTAGCCGCCGAGGTCGTCGGGGGCCTCGATGTACATGTCCATGGGGGCGCCCGACACCCGCCGGATCTCGGTGAGGTGATCGAGCGTCAGGTCGCTCGGCACGTTGACGGAGTCGGCGCCGAGGTGCTCGAAGACCGAGTACGAGGCGGGGTTGACCGGGCCGATCAGCGCGGACACCTTCAGCGTGGTGTCCGCCGGGATGATCCCGGCCTGCCGGGCCCGGTGCAGCGTCCACAGCACGCCCTCGTCGGCGACCAGCAGGCACTTGACGCCCAGCTCGGTCGCCCGGACGGCGTCCTCGACACACCCGGCGACGGCGTCGTGGCCGCGGGCGCGCAGTCCGGCCCCCCGCGAGTCGGAGCGCACCGAGCCGCCGATGTCCCAGGTGCCGCGCGGTCCGGTGAACAGGCAGAGCTCGATGTCCCGTTCGTTCGTCGCCTCGACCATCTCGGTGATCTCGGCGTCGGTGAGCATCCAGACGCCGCTGCCCTGGCTGATCCGGTGGATCGGTACGTCGAGCCGCGAGGACTCCTTGAGGACGACGGCCAGCGCCTCGGGACCCTCGCAGGAGGGGATCTCGGTGCGCCACTTGCCGCCGCCCGGGAAGCTGTGGGCGGAGGCGTCGGCGGGGTCGAGGGCGGGCGCGCCCAGACCGAGGGCGGTGAGCGCCTGCTCACCGGGTCGGCGGGCCGCCGTAACGGAAGCGTCGGTCGTCACAAGCTGTCCTTCGTGTTCGGTATTTCGGACAAGGTTCGCGGCTCGGGGCAGAGAAAAAGCTTTGGTGGTACGCCGGCCACGGCGAGGTCAGGGCACGCCGCGACCGGCGTACGACTAGGGGCGGAGCAGCACCTTGCCCACCTTCGGATCACCGGCCCCCACCAGCTCGATGGCCTGCGGGAACTCGGTCAGCGGCAGCTCGTGCGTGACCAGCGGCAACGGGTCGAGGAGACCGGCCCCGAAGACGCGGACCGTGTGCGCCCAGGCGTCCGGCGGTGCCCCGAAGACGGTGTGCACCTCCAGTTGCCGAACGACGAGTTCGGTCGGGTCCAGGCCCTCGGCGCCTGGGGCCGGGATACCGGTCAGGACCAGGCGTCCGCCGCGCCTGAGCAGGGAGGCGGCGGTGCGCGCGGCGGACGCGGACCCGGCGGTCTCGATGACGACGTCGAAGTCGTCGGGCAGTTCCTGGTTCTTCGTGCGGAAGTCGGTCGCCCCGAACTGCCGGGACATCGCCTCCCGGTCGTTCCGCGTCCCGACCACCAGCAGTGCGCTCGGCGAGATCGCGCGCAGGAACTGCACGGCGAACATGCCCAGCGTGCCGGTGCCGACCACAGCGACCCGCTCGCCCGGCTGGGCGTTGCCCTTGAGGGCGGCGGCCGCGATGCAGGCGGCGGGCTCCAGCAGGGCCGCGGCCGTGAGGTCGGCGTCGTCGGGGAGGGCGTGCAGCAGGCGGGCCGGGAGGGTGAGGGTGGCGGCCATGGCGCCCGGCTGGGTGAAGCCGGTCTCCTCGTAGCCGTCGGTGCACAGGGTGGACTCGCCGGCGTGGCAGCGGTCGCACACCTGGCAGTTCCGGAACCCCTCGCCGACGACCTTGCGGCCGACGAGCGAGACGGGCACGCCGGGGCCCACCTTCGACACGGTCCCCGACCACTCGTGGCCGGGCGTCAGCGGGTAGCGCACATACCCCTCGGGCCGGTTCCCCTGGTACACCTCCCGGTCGCTTCCGCAAATCCCGACGGCGTGCACGGAGACCAGCGCCTCGCCGGGACCGGGCTCGCGGGGCGTGTGCCCCTCGACCCGGTGGGCGCCCGGTGCCTCCACGACGACCTGTGAACTCACTTCGTGCCCTTCGGCTTGCGCTGCTCCCAGCCCTCGGCCCACAGGTCGAACCGGGCCTGCTGCTGCGGGAACTCGGCGGCCGCGTCGGCGTCGAACTCGACCCCGAGACCCGGCGCGTCGGAGAGGTGGAAGTAGCCGTCCACGACCTCCGGCGCCCCCTTGACCACCTTCTTGATCTCGGCGTCGGCGAAGTCGTTGAAGTGCTCCAGGATCTTGAAGTTCGGGGAGGTGAACCCGACCTGGAGGGAGGCGGCGGTGAGCACGGAGCCGCCGACGTTGTGCGGGGCGACCAGCACGTAGTGCGTCTCGGCGGTGGCGGCGAGCTTCCGGGTCTCCCAGATGCCACCGATGTGGCCGACGTCCGGCTGGATGATGTCGACGGCCTGGCTCTCGAAGAGCTCGCGGAACTCGATCCGGTCGTGGATGCGCTCACCGGTGGCGACCGGGATGTCGACCTTGGCGGCGACCTTCTCCAGCGCCTTCAGGTTCTCCGGCGGGCAGGGCTCCTCCAGCCAGGCGGGCTTGAAGGGCGCCAGCTCGTTGGCCAGGCGGACGGCCGTGGCGGGGGAGAAGCGGCCGTGCATCTCCAGCATCAGCTCGGCGTCCGGGCCGATCGCGTCGCGCACGGCCTCGATCAGGGAGACCGCGTACAGCGTCTGCTCGTGGTCGAGCTCGAAGTGCCCGGTGCCGAACGGGTCGATCTTCAGCGCCCGGTACCCGCGCTCCATGACCCCCTGGGCGGCCTTGTGGTAGGCCTCCGGGGTCCGCTCGGTGGTGTACCAGCCGTTGGCGTACGCCTTGACCTTGTCGGTCACCTTGCCGCCGAGCAGCTGCCACACCGGCACGCCCAGCGCCTTGCCCTTGATGTCCCAGCAGGCCATCTCGATCACGGCGATGCCGGACATCACGATCTCACCCGCACGGCCGTAGTCGCCGTACTTCATCCGGCGCACGAGGTCTTCCACTGCGAACGGGTCCGAACCGAGAATGTGGTTGGCCTCGGCCTCCCGCAGGTAGCCGATCAGCGCGTCGGTGTGACCGAGCATCCGGGTCTCGCCGACTCCGGTGATCCCTTCGTCGGTGTGCACCTGGACGTATGTCAGGTTGCGCCACGGCGTCCCGACCACGTGCGTGCTGATTCCGGTGATGCGCACGGCAGTTGCCCCTCAGCTGTTCGAGATTTCGTCACACGTTCGAAATGCTGGCGTGACAGTAAGGACGGGGTGAGGGCAGTGTCAATGGGTCGAACAGGTAACGGTTTCGGCAAGACTTTCGACAGCTTTTTCGGTCCCCCACGGAACCTTCACAGAGGTGCCTGGTTAAGTGACCCGCGGGGAACTTAGTCTTCCCGCGTCATGGACTACTGCCACCCGTGCCGACGGCACCTCAACGGCGCCCTCGCCTGCCCGGGGTGCGGCACCGCCGCCGAAACACTACGCGCGTCAGCGCGGGAGGCGGGCACCTCCGAACCGGCCGAGCCCGGTGGACCGCCGTACGCGGAGCCGGAGTCCGGCGCCGACGGGTACGGCCCGGAGGCCGACGCGGGCGCCGGAGGCGCCGAGGACGACGAACCGCCGGCGGGTGGCCGGGCCGAGCGGCGCAGGGCGGCGCGCGGCCGCGGTGGCCGGAGCCGGGGCCGGGCCGCCGAGAACGCCGCCGAGGAGGACCTCGACGAGCCGTCCGGCCCCGACGGGAGCCGTCGCGACCGCAAGGCCGCGGCCCATCGCCGCCGGCGCCGCAGAGTCCTGCTGGTGACCGCGGCGTGCGTACTGGCTGCCGGCGGCCTGAGCCTCGCCGAACTCGGCACGGACGCCATACCCTTCACCAGCCCCGGCCCGGCCTCGGCGGGCGGCGACACGACCGACGGCGGTACCTCGACGTCGTCCCCGGGTGCGACGGCCCAGCCCCTGGACAGCACGTCCGGCGTGACAGGCGCGACCGGCTCCGCCTCGGCCGACCCCTCCGCGTCCCCGTCCCCGTCCTCCTCGAAGGACAAGGCGTCCGACTCCCCGTCGGCGTCCCCGAAGGACCCAAACGCGCAGTCGGCGACGACGGGCGCGGGCACGGGGACGGCCCCGGCGGCCACCCCGACGCCCACGGGAGCATCGACCCCGACCGCAGACCCCACGACGTCGGCCCCGGCCCCGTCACCGAGCCAGACGTGCAGCCGGTTCCTGTGGTGGTGTACGTAGCGGGCACTTCTCGAACGCGCTCCGTGATTCGCGCCCCGCAGGGGCGCGGGACCGTACCGATCTGCGGCTCCGCCGCGTGGGCGCGACCAGCCCCCACCGGCCTGCGCGCAAAAAGTCCACCAAAGCAAATCCAGCAAACGTGTCACATTCGGCGAACCCGCTCCGTCGTAGGTGTGCAACCCGCTGAGCCACATCCCAGGGAGCACACCATGGAAGCCCGTCTGAACCTCTTCGCCAGCCCCACCGCCAACAAGCTGATCAAGCACTTCGTCGGCGCAGGCAAGGTCGCCCACGAGACGTCGATCCCGGACTCCACCCTGGAACTCGTGAAGATCCGCGCCAGCCAGATCAACGGCTGCGGCTACTGCCTCGACATGCACACGAAGGACGCGGCCGCCGCCGGCGAGACCCAGCAGCGCCTCCACATGGTCGGCGCCTGGCGCGAGGCCACCGTGTTCACCGAGGCCGAGCGCGCGGCCCTGGAACTCGCCGAGCAGGGCACCCGCATCGCCGACGCGGCCGGCGGCGTACCGGACGAGGTCTGGGCGAACGCCGCCAAGCACTACGACTCGGAGGAACTCGTCGCCCTGGTGGCGACGATCGCCGCGATCAACGCCTTCAACCGGCTGAACGTCATCTTCCAGCAGCCGGCCGGCGACTACCGGCCCGGCCAGTTCGCGTAACCCGCCCCGAAGAGGCCGGCGCCCTGGGGTGCCGGCCCCTTCGGCCTGTCGCCCTAGGCGTCCAGCATCCTGCGCAGCAGATCCCGCAGGGACAGCCGCTCCTCGTCCGACAGCCCCGCCAGCGGCTCGCGTGCGAAGCGCAGGCCCTCGCGCAGGTCGCGGGCGACCCGGCGGCCCTCGTCCGTCGCCGCGGCCAGCTTCACCCGGCGGTCGGCCGGGTCCGGCCGCCGCTCCACGAGCCCGCGTGCCTCCAGCCGGTCCACGATCCCCGTCACGTTGGACGGCTCGCACTTCAGCTTCTGCGCCAGCTTCCGCATCGGCAGCGGCTCCAGCGACAGCAGACTGAGCAGCCGTGCCTGCGCCCCGGTGAGGGTGTGCTCGCCCGCGGCCTCCTCGTAGTCGGCGTAGAAACGAGAGACGACGTCCCCGATGAGCTCGACGACCTCCAGGGTCAGGGCGTCGGGTCTGCGGGTCTGCGCCGGGGTGGGCTGTGGGGTGGACATGAACTCCAGGGTACCCGGTTACTTGACATCCTGAAATATTCAGGAGCATGGTTGTTTCAGGTACTGAAGTATTTTCGGAAAGGCGCATGTCATGATCAACCGCGAGTGGCACCTGCTCAGCCGTCCCGTCGGCTGGCCGAAGCCCGAGGACTTCGCCCTGGTCGAGGCGGAGGTCCCCACGCCGGGTGAGGGACAGGTGCTGGTACGGAACAGGTACCTCTCCGTCGACCCGTACATGCGCGGCCGGATGAGTGCCGCGAAGTCGTACGTCGCCCCCTTCGAGCTGGGCAAGGTCATGCAGGGCGGCGCGGTCGGCGAGGTCGTCGAGTCGAACGCCGAGGGCATCGCGGCCGGCGACCACGTCCTGCACTTCTTCGGCTGGCGCGAGTACGCGGTCGTGGACGCGAAGAACGCCGTCAAGGTCGACGCGGCGGCCGCGCCCCTGTCGACGTACCTCGGCGTCCTCGGCATGACCGGCCTCACCGCCTACGCCGGCCTGCTGCGCACCGCCTCCTTCAAGGAGGGCGACTCGGTCTTCGTCTCCGGCGCGGCCGGCGCGGTCGGCAGCCAGGTCGGCCAGATCGCCAAGCTCAAGGGCGCCTCCCGCGTGATCGGCTCGGCCGGCTCCGACGAGAAGGTCAAGCTGCTGGTCGAGGAGTACGGCTTCGACGCGGCCTTCAACTACAAGAACGGCCCGGTGAGCGAGCAGCTCCGCGCGGCCGCCCCCGACGGCGTCGACGTCTACTTCGACAACGTCGGCGGCGACCACCTGGAGGCGGCCATCGGCCTGCTGAACCGGGACGGCCGGATCGCGGTCTGCGGCATGATCTCCGTCTACAACAGCACCGAGCCCGTCCCCGGCCCGAAGAACCTCGCCCGGCTCATCCAGACCCGCGGCCGGATCGAGGGCTTCCTGGTCAGCGACCACTACGACCTGCAGCCGCAGTTCGTCGCCGAGGTCGGCCCGTGGGTGGCCTCCGGGCAGCTGAAGTACCGCGAGACGGTCGTCGAGGGCATCGAGAACAACCTGGAGGCGTTCCTCGGGGTCCTGCGCGGCGACAACACCGGCAAGATGATCGTCAAGCTGTAAGCGGGCCGCGGACGCCCGTCCGGCTCCGGCGATGGGCCGGGAGTATCCCGGAGCGGGCGTCGAAGGCGAGGAGTGCGGCGCGCCGGAGGCACCCTCCGGCGCGCCGCGCCGGGCGCCGGGGGTGCCCCGGCGCGAGGGAGCCGCCGACCGGTTTCCATGTTGGATCCTGTCCGAAGTCTTCCCGGGAGCTGTGCGTTCCTGTAGCCATGTGCGCGGAGGTGTTCGCCTCCGCTGGGTCTCAGGTCGGGAGAGCCGCATGCTCCAGTCCGTCCGGTACCGCGCGCTGTCATGGCTCGCGGTCATCAGTTGCCTCGCGCTCGTGCTCGGCGCTCTGACATCGTTGTCGGCGCGAGCCGCCACCACGACGGCCACGCCGCCGCCCACCACGATCACCGTGGACGGTGCCGGCACCGGCCGCACCTTCGACGGCATCGGCGCCATCAGCGGCGGCGGAGGCAACTCCCGGCTGCTCATCGACTACCCCGAGCCGCAGCGCAGCCGCATACTCGACTACCTCTTCAAGCCCGGCTACGGGGCTGCCCTGCAACTCCTCAAGGTGGAGATCGGCGGCGACACCAACTCCACCGACGGCTCCGAACCCAGCATCGAGCACACCCGCGGCACCGTGCACTGCGACAGCGGCTACGAGTGGTGGCTGATGGAGCAGGCCAAGAAGCGCAACCCGGACATCGAGCTGTACGGCCTGGCGTGGGGCGCCCCCGGCTGGATCGGCAACACCGGCAACACCCCGGGCGGCGGCGACTTCTGGTCCCAGGACATGATCGACTACCTGGTCGACTGGCTGGGCTGCGCCCGGCAGCACGGCCTGGACATCGACTACCTGGGCGGCTGGAACGAACGCGGCTACGACACCGGCTGGTACGAGAAGCTGCACACCGCGCTCGCCGCCCGGCACCTCCCGGTTCGGATCGTCGCCGCCGACTCGGGCCTGGACGTCGCCGACTCCATCGCCGCCGACCCGCGGTTCGCCGACTCCGTCGACGCCGTCGGCGTCCACTACCCCTGCGAGGGCGGCGACGGCGGCAGCGCCGACACCTGCTACAGCTCCGACACCGCCCAGGCCACCGGCAAACCGCTGTGGGCCAGCGAGAACGGCTCCCTCGACGAGAACGCCGGCGCCGGCGCGCTGATCCGCTCCATCACCCGCGGCTACCTCGACGGCCGGTACACCGCCTACCTCAACTGGCCCCTGCTGGCCGCGATCTACCCCAACCTGCCGTACGACACGGTCGGCCTGGCGACCGCGAACCAGCCGTGGTCCGGGGCGTACGGACTCGGCACCAGCCTGTGGACCACCGCCCAGGTCACCCAGGTCACCCGCCCCGGCTGGAAGTTCGACGACCAGGCGAGCGGCTATCTCGGCGGCGACCGGACCGACGGCAGCTACGTCACTCTCAAGCCCGCCGACAACTCGGCCTACAGCACCATCGTCGAGACCTCCACCGCGAGCACCGCGCAGACCGCCGACTTCAGTGTCGGCGGCGGGCTGCCGACCGGCACCGTGCACATCTGGGCCACCGACCTCGCCGCCGGCGGCCGGGGCTTCGTCCACACCGCGGACGTGACCCCCCGGGCGGGGCACTTCTCGGTGACCCTCCAGCCCGGCCACGTCTACTCCCTGACCACCACCACCGGCCAGGGCCACGGCACCGCCGTCAGCCCGCCGCAGGGCCGTCTCGCCCTGCCCTACCGGGACTCCTTCGAGCGGCCCGCCCCCGGCCGGGAGGCCAAGTACCTCTCCGACATGCAGGGTTCCTTCGAGACCGCGGCATGCGGCGGCGGCCGGCCGGGGCGGTGCGTACGGCAGATGGCGGCGCAGCAGCCCATCGAGTGGCAGGACGACAGCGACGCGTTCGCCCTGCTCGGAGACACGAACTGGCGGGACTACACGGTCAGTTCGGACGTCTACCTGGAGCAGCCCGGCACCGTCGAACTCATCGGCAGGGCCGGCGAGCAGCAGCGCCCCCAGTCCCACCAGGCGGGCTACTTCCTGCGGACCGCCGACACGGGTGCCTGGTCCGTCGTCAGGAGCGACACCGGCGGCCGGCTGACCACCCTCGCGTCCGGCACCACCCGGGCGCTGGGCACCCGCCACTGGCACACCCTCGCCCTGAGCTTCAGCGGCACCACCATCACCGCGAGCGTCGACGGCCGCCGGGTCGGGGCGGTGGACGACTCCGCCTACCCGGCAGGACAGGTCGGCCTCGGTGTCGTCGGCTACCAGACCGACGAGTTCGACAACCTGGCCATCACCCCCGTACGGCACGCCGCCGCACCCCCGGCCGCCCTCACCGCCGGCCTGCCCGCCACCATCCAGCGGGGCGCGTCGGCAACCCTCACCACCACCTTCACCCTTCCGGCGACCGGCGGCGCGGCCACCGGCCTCACCCTGACCCCGGGCACCCCGGCGAACTGGCAGGCCACCCCCACCACGCCGGTCACCTTCGCGAAGGTCGCCCCCGGCCGGTCGGTCACGGCGAGCTGGACCGTCACCGCGCCCACGGCCACGGACACCCCGGTGACCAACACGTTCGCGCCGCTGGCGACCTACGACCGCGGCGGGGTACGGCACTGGACGTACGGCGGCGCGAGCACGCGGGTGCCGATTCCGGCGCCGACCGGGAACCCGTACCTGAGCGACCTGTCCTTCGTCTCCGCCGACAACGGGTGGGGGCCGGTGGAACGCGACTCGTCCAACGGGGAGCAGGCGGCGGGGGACGGGCGGCCGATCAGCGTCCGGGGCGCCGCGTTCGACAAGGGGCTCGGCGTGCACGCGGCCAGTGACGTGGCCTTCTATCTCGGGGGCGACTGCGGCCGGTTCTCCGCCACGGTCGGCGTCGACGACGAGGTCGCGCCGTACGGTTCGGTCGTCTTCTCCCTGGTCGGGGACGGGCGCACGCTGGCGACGACGCCGGTGCTGACCGGGGATTCCGCGGGGGTGGCGCTGGACGTCGACGTGACCGGCGTCCAGGAGCTGCATCTCGTGGTCGGGGACGGCGGGGACGGGAACGCGCATGATCACGCGGACTGGGGTGGGGCGAGGCTCGCGTGTGGTGAGTAGGCCGCGCCTTTGAGGGGGCGGGGGCGGCCTACTCGTCTGCGGGGTGCGGTTCAGCGGCGGGTGCGGGTGGCCGGTGGTTGTTCGCGCCCACGCCGCGGCAGCCGCATATCGGTACCGCCCCGCGCCCCTGGGCGGGTTGCGCTCAGCGCGCTTCGAGCGCAGCCCTGTGTACGGCCGACGCCAACCGGTCGTTCTCCGGGGCCGCGCCGCCCGGGAACGCGAACCTCCTCCTCGTGTAGCCGTAGGCGACCCCGCTCCTCGGGTCCGCGAACGCCTGCGATCCCGCCGCCCCGCTGTGGCCGATCGTGCCCGCGCCGAGGAACGGGTGCCAGGTGTCGGCCGTCGCCTGGAAGCCCAGGCCGTACGACTTGTGGGCGCGGGCCACCAGGTCGTACCCCACCGAGTGGAACTGGCCGAACTCCGCCACCGTGTCCTCCTTCAGCAGCGGGGCCTCGCCGTCGGTCTCGCTGAGCAGGGCCGCGTACATGCCGGCCAGGCCGCGCGCCGACGCCACCCCGCCGAAGGACGCCGGGCCCTTGGCGCGGACCTGCCGGTCGTTCGGGAGGGCCGTCAGGTCCGTGGGGTCGGCCGTGTGCTCGTTGAAGGCGATCCCCGCGAGGGTGTGCGGGCCGGACGGGAGGGAGTCGAGCAGGGCCTGCTGCTTGGGTGTCGGCCGCATCGGCAGGGTGGTGCGGAACCGCGGCTCGTGCACGGCCGGCAGGCCCAGGAAGAAGTCGAGGCCGTACGGCGCCCGGACCCGCTCCTCGTACACGTCCTGGAGGGTACGGCCGGTCGCGCGCCGTACCACCTCGCCGGTGAGCGCCCCGATCACCAGGGCGTGGTAGCCGAAGGCCGTGCCCGGCCGCCAGAACGGCCGCTGGTCGGCGAGGCGTTCGGCCATCGCCCGGTCGTCGGTCAGCTCCTTCGGACTGAACCCGGTGTCGGTGCCGACCAGGCCCGCCCGGTGCGCGAGCAGGTCCCGCAGGGTCAGCGTGCCCTTGCCCTCCGCGCCGAACTCCGGCCAGTAGTAGGTGACCTTACGGTCCAGCTCCAGCGTGCCGTCCTGCACCAGCATCGCCACGACCAGGTGCGCCGCCCCCTTGGTGGACGAGAACACGCCGTACAGGGAGTCCCCGTCGGCCCCCTCGCCCGCCCACAGGTCGACGACCCGCCGGCCATGGACGTACGCACACAACTGTCCCTCGTAGTCGGCCGGTTCGCCGGCGACGAAGGCGGCGAACTCCTCGCGCACCGTCTCGAAGCCCTCCGCGACCGTGCCCTGGACGGTGATCTCCTGCGTCATCCGTTCTCCTCAACCGAGCCGCCGGGGCAGCTCCCACTGTGAACAACGCCCTACCCACCCGGGCGACCTGCCCCTCGGACAATCCCGCAGCAGGGGCCGGTGCAGGGTGCACGCCTACCTCCTCTGCCGGTTCCTGAGATCGGTACGGCGAGATGTGCCTGTTCGACTCAACCGGGGCATGCGGTGACGCCTGCGCGACCCCGCGGTGCCCTGCCGAGCCCCGGTAAAGTTTTCGCCATGCGTGATCTCGGGGCGGGTTTCGGTTATCTCCTCAAGGGCCAGCGGTGGGTCGGCCGGCACGGCAGGCAGTTCGGGTTCGGTCTGCTGCCCGGCCTGATCGCCCTGGTCCTCTACACGGCGGCCCTGGTCGCCCTCGCGATATGGGGGGAGGACTTCGTCGCCTGGGCCACCCCGTTCGCCGACGACTGGTCCAGCCCCTGGCTCGGCCTGTTCCGCGGGTTCCTCACCGCCGTCCTGTTCGCCCTCGGCCTGCTGTTCGCCGTCCTCACCTTCACCGCGGTGACACTGCTGATAGGCCAGCCGTTCTACGAGAACCTCTCCGAGAAGGTCGACGCGGACGTCTCGCCCGACGGCACCGCGCCCGAGTCCGGGCTGCCGTTCTGGCGCGAGCTGTGGATCTCGGCCCGGGACAGCCTGCGTATCCTGGTCCGCGCCTGCCTCTGGGGCGTGCTCCTCTTCGCCCTCGGCTTCCTGCCCTTCGTCGGGCAGACCGTCGTCCCCGTCGTCGGCTTCTTCGTGACCGGCTTCTTCCTCACCGAGGAACTCACCGCCGTCGCCCTCCAGCGCCGGGGCGTCGACCTGCGCGCCCGGCTCACCCTGCTGCGCTCCCGCAAGACCCTGGTGTGGGGCTTCGGAACCCCGCTGGGCCTGGCCTTCCTGGTCCCGTTCGTCGCGGTGTTCCTGATGCCGGGCGCGGTCGCGGGCGCCACCCTCCTCGCCCGCGACCTGCTGGGCGAGGAGACGGCGGAGGAGGACGAGCGGGCGGACGAACCCGTCAGTTCCTGAAGGACGCGTCCGCCGCCACGATCGCCGCGTACGGGAGCGTGGTGGTGGTTCCACTGCGGCTGCGAGGCCGGCCCGGCGACCGGGACGGTCCCGGCCCGGCCGTGCGGGGCGGAGAGACGGCCCGAGGGCGTTTGTGAAGGGTTCGTACGAGATCGCGACGCGACGCCGGATCACCGGCCGTAGGCTCACAGTCACGGCTAAGGTCGGAGCCGGGACACGTCCCCCTTGAGCAGCCCCGGTCCGGGACCTGACCCCTGGACCGGGGCTTGTGTGCCGTCGGCTGCGTCAGCCCCGCACACCGAAGCCGTACACCGTCTCCGAGCGGTACACCGACCCCGGTTCCAGGCGCGTGCTGGGGAACTCCGGCCGGTTGGGGGAGTCCGGGAAGTGCTGGGTCTCCAGGGCGACACCGTCGCCGGGGGCGAAGGGGCCGCTCAAATGCTCGGCGGTGTAGAGCTGGATGCCGGGTTCGGTGGTGGCCACGGTCAGGGTGCGGCCGGACCCCGGGTCGTGCAGCTCGGCGATCTCCACCGGGCCCTCGGTCACGCCCTTGTCGAGGACGAGGTTGTGGTCGTATCCGGAGCCGACCTTGCGGGCCGTACGGAAGTCGAAACGAGAGCCCGAGACGTCCTCCAGCGCCCCCGTCGGGATCAGGTCCGCGTCCACGGGGGTGTAGCGCGAGGCCGCGATCCGCAGCTCGTGGCCGCCCGCGTTCCCGGAGCCCGCCAGGTTGAAGTAGCTGTGGTTGGTGAGGTTCACGACGGTGGGCGCGTCGGTGACCGCCTCGTAGGAGATACGCAGCGCGCCGGCGGCGTCCAGCGTGTACGTCACGGCGACCTCCAGCCGCCCCGGGAACCCCTCCTCCCCGTGCGGGCTCACCCGCGACAGCCGCACCCCGTGGTCGACGGCCGCGACCTCCCACACCCGCTTGTCGAAACCGCGGGCGCCGCCGTGCAGGGAGTTGGGCGCGTTGTTCGGCTCCAGGGCACAGGTCACGCCGTCCAGCGGGAAGCGGGCCTGCGCGATCCGGTTCGCGTACCGGCCGACCAGGGCGCCGAAGTAGGGCCCGGGGTTCGCCAGATAGCCCTCCAGGCCGGCGAACCCCAGCACCACGTCCGCCGTCCGCCCGTCCCGGTCCGGGACCTCGACCGACTGCACGATCCCGCCGTACGACAGCACCCCTACCCGGGTCCCCGCGCGCTCCAGCGTCCAGCGGTGCACCTCGGTGCCGTCGGAAAGTGTGCCGAAAAGTTCGCTCATGTGGAAAACCCTAAGGCAAGGTCTAGGCCACCGGCTCCTTCGCGGTGATGGCGCGGTAGGCGATCGCCGCGAGCTTCGACTGGCCGTCGGTGCTCGGATGGAACCAGTCCCAGTGACTCAGCTGATCGGTCCCGAACCGGTACGCGTACACCGCCCCGCCGTCGAACCGGCACCGCCGGTCCTTGGCACAGACCTCCTCCAGCACCTTGTTGTACGCCTCGACCCGCTGCTGCACCTTGTCCCGGCGCACGGTCGCCGCGCTGGTCAGGTTGTCGGCGTCGCCGAGCATCGAGGGGCAGATGCCCAGCTTCCACACCTGCTTGCCCAGCGGATTGGTCCGCCCCTCGGACCACAGCCGCTTCAGATTCGGCACGCTCGCCACGTACACCTGCGTCTTCGGCAGTGCCTTGCGCAGGGTGCCCAGCGCGTCCTCGAACCCGGCGCGGAAGTCGGCCACCGAGGTCATCGCCCGCACCGAGGTACGGCAGGCGTCGTTGGCGCCCACCATCACCGTCACCAACTGCGGTCTGCGCACCACCGCGTCGGCCATCTGACCCGGCAGGTCGGCCATCCGGGCGCCGGTCTGCGCGTAGTTCCAGCTGTGGTCGGCCGCCCCGGCCCGCCCCAGCAGCCGTACCGCCAGGCTGTCCACCTGGTCGCTGGTGCCGGTCGCCCAGGACACCTCCGGGCAGTCCGAGAGCACCGTGCAGGCGTCGAAACCGCGGGTGATGGAGTCACCGACTGCCGCGATCGAGGCCGGGCTGCGGTCCCACACCTGCACGGTCCGCGAGGCCCGCGTCTGCTTGCTCTTCGTCGCGGTGGAGGAACCGCCCAGGACGTCGCACCCGGCCACCCCCAGCGCGGCGGTGACGGCGACGGCGCCTGCCAGGGCACGCCAACGCCGGCGTCGCTGCTTGCGCATACCCCGTAGGTCCTCTCCGTCGGTCAGTTCGTCCCCCTTCATAACAACGCACGGGAGTTCCCGCCCCCGCCCTGCAACGGACCACCCCCGTACAAGCGTCCCCCTGGGTGAATGGCGGAGGTTTCCTGGCTCTGGGACCGACGGTACGTCACACTCCTTGCGCCGCCGCACGGTAGCCTCGCCATCAACGCGGCCGTCGTGCCACTGCCGCCAGCCAGCCAGCAAGATGTCCCGCTCTGCCCGGAGGTTCCGGTGACGACACGTGGAGTTCTGTACGTGCACTCCGCGCCGCGCGCGCTGTGCCCGCACGTCGAGTGGGCCGTCGCCGGGGTGCTCGGCACGCGCGTCAACCTCGACTGGATCCGCCAGCCGGCCGCCCCCGGCACCTGGCGCTCCGAGTTCTCCTGGCAGGGCGAGGTCGGCACGGCCTCCAAACTGGCGTCCGCGCTGCGCGGCTGGCACCTGCTCCGCTTCGAGGTCACGGCCGAACCCTGCGCGAAGGCCGAGGGTGAGCGCTACAGCTGCACCCCCGACCTCGGTATCTTCCACGCGGTCACCGGAATCCACGGCGACATCCTCATCCCGGAGGACCGCCTCAGGGCCGCCCTGACCCGCTCCCAGCGCGGCGAGACGGCCCTGGAGGCCGAGATCGCCAAGCTGCTCGGCAAGCCCTGGGACGACGAACTGGAGCCCTTCCGCTACGCGGGAGAGGGCGCCCCGGTGAGGTGGCTCCACCAGGTGGTCTGACGCCGGTCGCCGTCTGCGGCGCCGTCGTGTCTTCTCGCGCGGTTCCCCGCGCCCCTTCAGGGGCGCGGGGAACCGCGCGACAAGCCCCCACCGGCCCGCAGCCGGCAACGAAACGCACTGTGGCCCGAACTCCATCCAACGGAGTCCGGGCCACAAGCAGTTCTGAAACGTCCCTCACACGGTCCTGAACGCAAGGACCACGTTGTGGCCCCCGAACCCGAACGAGTCGTTCAGCGCGGCGATCCTGCCCTCGGGCAGCTGCCGTGCCTCACCCCGCACCACATCCGCGTTGACCTCGGGGTCGAGGTCGTCGAGGTTGATGGTCGGCGGAGCCGTCCGGTTCACCAGCGCCAGGATCGACGCGACGGTCTCGATACCGCCGGCACCACCCAGCAGGTGACCGGTCATCGACTTGGTCGCGGAGATGGCCATGTGGTCGACGTCGTCGCCGAACACCTTCCGCAGCGCCTTGATCTCGGCCACGTCACCCTGCGGCGTCGACGTCGCGTGAGCATTCACGTGCACGATCTCGGCCGGCTTCAGATCCGTGTTGTCGAGCAGGTTCTGCAGCGCGTGCGCGATCCCGTTGCCCGAGGGCTCCGGCTGCGTGATGTGGTGCGCGTCGGCCGAGATGCCCTGGCCGACCGCCTCGGCGTAGATGCGCGCCCCGCGCGCCTTCGCGTGCTCCTCGGACTCCAGGACGATCACGCCCGCGCCCTCACCGAGGACGAAGCCGTCACGGCCGGAGTCGTAGGGACGCGACGCACCCTCGGGGTCGTCGTTGTTCTTGGACATCGCCATCATGTTGCCGAACGCGGCGATCGGCAGCGGGTGCACCGCGGCCTCCGTCCCGCCGGCCACGACGACGTCCGCACGGCCGGTGCGGATCATCTCGATGGCGTACCCGATGGCCTCGGCGCCGGAGGCGCAGGCCGACACGGGCGTGTGCACACCGGCTCGCGCACCCAGCTCGATACCGACGTTGGCGGCCGGCGAGTTGGGCATCAGCATCGGGACGGTGTGCGGGGAGACACGGCGTACGCCCTTCTCCTTGAGCACGTCGTACTGGTCCAGCAGGGTCGTCACACCGCCGATGCCGGAGGCGATGACGGCGCCGACCCGGTCGGGGTTGGCGGCCACGTCCTCACCGGCCTTGGCGGTGAAACCGGCGTCCTGCCAGGCCTCCTTGGCCGCGATCAGCGCGAACTGCGCGGACCGGTCCAGCTTGCGGGCCTGCGGGCGCGGGATGATCTCACCCGGTTCGACGGCGATCTGTGCCGCGATACGGACGGGCAGGTCGGCCGCCCAGTCCTGCTCCAGGAGGCGGACGCCGGACTTGCCGGCGATCAGGGCCTCCCAGAACGAAGCTGCGTCGCCACCCAGCGGTGTGGTTGCGCCGATACCGGTGACGACCACGGTGCGATTGGTCGGGCTCACGGGAATTCTTTCTCCAACGGATACGGGATTCGACGGCGCCACCGCCGGGTGGCGGGGCATTGCAGCCGGAGGCTGGCTAACTGCCTCAGGCCTGGTGCTTGAGGATGTAGTCGGTCGCGTCGCCGACGGTCTTGAGGTTCTTGACGTCCTCGTCCGGGATCTTGACGTCGAAGCGCTCTTCAGCGGCGACGACGACCTCGACCATGGACAGCGAGTCGACGTCCAGGTCGTCGGTGAAGGACTTGTCCAGCTGGACGTCCTCAACCGGGATGCCGGCGATCTCGTTCACGATCTCGGCGAGACCTTCGACGATCTCTTCCTGAGTGGCGGCCATGTCAGGCGCTCCTTCTTAGATGTTCCAGACGGTTGCTGCGGTGTTGAGCAGTCGGCGGACCGCACCGGATGCATGATCCGGCACGGAGTGCCTAGGGGAGGGTAACGACAGTGGCGGCGTAGACGAGACCCGCCCCGAACCCGATGACGAGCGCGGTGTCGCCGCTCTTCGCCTCACCGGTCGCCAGGAGCCGCTCCATCGCGAGCGGGATCGAGGCGGCCGAGGTGTTGCCGGTGGTGCGGATGTCACGGGCGACCGTGACGTGCTCCGGCAGTTTGAGAGTCTTCACCATCGAGTCGATGATCCGCACATTGGCCTGGTGCGGGATGAAGACGTCCAGGTCGTCCGAGCTGATCCCGGCCGCGTCCAGCGCCTGCTGAGCGACCTTCGCCATCTCGAACACGGCCCAGCGGAACACCGCCTGGCCTTCCTGCGTGATCGCCGGGAACTTGACGTTGCCCTGGCTGTCGACGGGCAGCCCGGACCGGTCACCGAAGTGGAGCTGGTCCCACGGGACGGTCTGCTTGATGGTCTCGGACTTGTCGCCCTCCGACCCCCACACGGTCGGGCCGATCGCCGGCTCCTTCGAGGGGCCGACCACGACCGCGCCGGCGCCGTCGCCGAACAGGAAGGCCGTGGCCCGGTCCTCCAGGTCGGTGAGGTCGCTGAGCCGCTCCACGCCGATGACGAGCACGTACTCGGCGGAACCCTCCACCACCATGCCCTTGGCGAGCGTGAGGCCGTAGCCGAAGCCCGCGCAGCCGGCGGAGATGTCGAAGGCGGCCGCCTTGTTCGTGCCCAGCTTGTCGGCGATCTCGGTGGCGACGGCCGGCGTCTGGCTGAAGTGCGAGACGGTCGAGACGACCACGGCGCCGATCTGCTCGGCGGAGATGCCCGCGTCGGCGATCGCCTTGCCGGAGGCCTCGATGGACATCGCGGCGACGGTCTCGTCCGGGCCCGCCCAGTGCCGGGTCTCGATGCCGGAGCGCGACCGGATCCACTCGTCGGACGAGTCGATCGTCTCCAGGATCACCTCGTTGGGCACCACGCGGGTCGGGCGGTAGCCGCCGACACCGAGGATGCGCGCGTACGGAGCACCCTTGCTGGGATTGATCTTCGACATCGCAGTGGGCTCCTAATTCAGCTGTGCTCGGCGATGAGCTCGCGGGCCGCGTCGAGGTCGTCGGGGGTCTTCAGGGCCAGCGTCCTGACGCCGGGCAGTGCGCGCTTGGCCAGTCCGGTCAGGGTGCCGCCGGGGCACACCTCCAGGAGGGCGGTGACGCCGAGTTCCTTGAACGTCTCCATGCACAGGTCCCAGCGGACCGGGTTGGCGACCTGTCCGACCAGCCGCTCCACGATCTCCTCGCCGGACGCGACGGCCTGTCCGTCCCGGTTGGAGACGTAGGTGAACTTCGGGTCGAGGGGCGCGAGTTCCTTGGCGGCCTCGGCCAGCTTGTCGACCGCGGGACCCATGTGGTGCGTGTGGAAGGCACCGGCGACCTTGAGGGCGACGACCTTGCGGACGCCCTCGGGCTTGTCCTCGTCCAGCGCGGCGAGCTGCTCCAGGGTGCCGGCGGCGACGATCTGCCCCGCGCCGTTGATGTTCGCCGGGGTCAGACCGAGCTTCTCCAGATGCGCGACGGAGACCTCCGGGTCGCCGCCGAGCAGCGCCGACATACCGGTCCGGGTGATCGCGGCTGCCTCGGCCATCGCCAGCCCACGCCTGCGTACGAGGGTCAGCGCGGCGGTGTCGTCCAGGACGCCCGCGAAGGCGGCGGCGGTGATCTCACCGACGCTGTGCCCGGCGACCGCGCCCGGGGCGACATCCGTGATGGCACCGAGTGCCGCACCGGAGACGAGTCCCGCGGCGACGAGCAGCGGCTGGGCGATCGCGGTGTCCCGGATCTCGTCCGCGTCGGCGTCCGTGCCGTAGTGCACCAGATCGAGACCGATGGCGTCCGACCAGGCACGCAGACGGTCCTCGACACCGGGAAGGTCGAGCCAGGGAGTCAGGAAGCCAGGCGTCTGGGCGCCCTGGCCGGGAGCGACGAGTACGAGCACTCTCACACTCTCTCTTGGGGACGGCCACGGCCGCCCGTGGGGACAGGGACGAAGAACACGAGGGGGTTTTGTGGACCCCCGACAAAATCCTATGGCTGGAGATCTCCATCGACCAGACGCCCCAGGATCAGCGCGATCCGCAGTGTGAAGGCGGATCGTACATCGGACGGCGACCATCCGGTGACGTCAGTCACACGTCGAAGCCGGTAGCGCACGGTGTTCGGGTGAACGAAGAGCATGCGTGCGGCGCCCTCCAGGCTGCTCGCCTGTTCCAGATAGACGCTCAGCGTTTCCAGCAGCGCCGAACCGGCTTCTTCCAGTGGTCTGTAGATCTCCTCCACCAACTGCTCGCGCGCGCTCGGATCACCCGCGATGGCCCGCTCCGGAAGGAGATCGTCCGCCAGTACCGGCCGCGGCGCGTCCTGCCAGGCGGAACAGGCCTTGAGCCCCGCGGCGGCGGCCTGCGCGGACCGCGTGGCCGCCAGCAGGTCCGGCACCACCGGCCCCGCGACGACCGGCCCGGCGGCGTAGGGGCCGATCAGCGACTTGGCCACGGCGAGCGGATTGTCGTTGCCGCCCGCGATGACGACGAGCCGGTCTCCGAGCACCCCGGTCAGCACCTGCAGCTTGGCGTGCCGCGAGGCTCGCCGGATCGCCTCGACGGTCAGCTCGCTGTCCCCGTCGGGCGCGGTCCCGAGCACGACGCACACGTGATCGGGCGAGTTCCACCCGAGCGCCGCGGCCCTGCTGACGGCCCCCTCGTCGGCCTCCCCGCTCAGCACCGCGTTCACGACCAGCGACTCCAGCCGCGCGTCCCAGGCACCGCGTGCCTCGGCGGCCTGGGCGTACACCTGGGCGGTGGCGAAGGCGATCTCACGGGCGTACACCAGCAGCGCCTCGCGCAGCACGTTCTCGTCGCCCGGAGCCGCGACCTCGTCGATCGCGCTCTCCATGACCTCGATGGTGGTCCGCACCATCTCCACGGTCTGCCGCAGCGTGATCGCCCGGGTCAGCTCCCGCGGCGCGGTCCCGAACACGTCCGTCGAGATCGCCTGCGGGGCGTCGGGGTGCCGGAACCACTCGGTGAACGCCGCGATACCCGCCTGGGCGACGAGCCCGATCCAGGAACGGTTCTCCGGGGGCATGGCCCGGTACCACGGCAGGGTCTCGTCCATGCGTGCGATGGCCTGGGCGGCGAGGCTGCCGGACGACTTCTCCAGCCGCTTCAGGGTCGCGGAGTGCGGGTGGACCTGATGAGCCGAGGGATCGGACTTGCGCGTTACGGGTTCGGGCACGGGACAAGACTGCCTTATCCGGACGGGAGCCTGCGCCGCCGGGTGCCGACTGCGGTCTACGGTGGTCCCGTGATGGACGTCAGGCGCGCCGCGCAGCGCTACCCGGGAGGCGACCCGGCGACCGGCATCGAATCCCGGCACGCCTTCTCCTTCGGCCCGCACTACGATCCCGGCAACCTGCGCTTCGGGGCGGTCATCGCCTGCAACGAGGAGCGGCTGGCACCGGGCGCCGGTTTCGACGAGCATCCGCACAGCCACACCGAGATCGTGACGTGGGTGGTCGAGGGCGAACTCACGCACCGGGACTCCGCGGGCAACGAGACGGTGGTCCGCCACGGGGACGTCCAGCGCCTCAGCGCGGCGGGCGGCGTCCGTCACGTGGAACGCAACGACGGGCCGGGCCCGCTGACCTTCGTCCAGATGTGGCTGGCCCCGGTACAACCCGGCGGCGAACCGTCGTACGACATCGTCCGCGGCATCGCCGACTCGACCCCGTACGCCGTCCCGGAGTCCGGCGCGATGCTCCACGTCCGCCGCCTGGGAGCGGGGGAGCGGACGGCGGTGCCGGACGGGGCGTATGTGTACGTGCACGTGGTGCGGGGGGATGTGCGGCTGGGGGGCGAGGAGCTGGGGCCGGGGGACTCCGTACGGATCACCGGCGCGAAGGACCTGGAGGCGTCGGGGATCACGGACGTGGAGTTGCTGCTGTGGGAGATGACGGCGGGGTGAGCGGAGCGGCCGCGGACACGGGCCGGGCTCTCCTCGGAAGAGCTGTCGGCATGTCGCTGGTGGCGGCTTCCGAAGGTGCCGAATCTGCATGGAGGCTTGCGTGGGAGGGATCAGGGGATTTCGTCTGACAGACCCGCCCTCGGTGGTCACCACCCAGCCCGTAGGGGCGTCCGCAGGAGCCGAGTCAGCTGATTGTTTCTACGTGGTCAACCAGATCACTGGGCGCTCGGGCCGAGATCACGTCCGTCCAGAACCTCAATGTCGGTGATAGTGGTCCGGGAGCGATCCAAGCTCAGCCAGATGATGTCCACGCCATCGCGTTCGAGTTGGATCACCGAGGAACCCGACGAACCGGGAAGCGCGGTCAGCAGGTTGTTGCAAGAAGCGGTACAGGTGCACGGCCCGTAGTAGGGCAGGCCGGCGATCACCTCGGCCAGCGGATTGCCCTCAGCGCGCAGCAGTTCAACGATTTCGGTAGCAGGGTCGAGGGTCTGGATGTTGGCCACGGTGGCGCCTCCGGCCTGCAACGCCTGGCGGTGTTGGTTTCGTTGCGTAGTCGAGCGTATGCGAGGAGTCGCATTGTGGTGATGTGAATCATGCAACTGGTCCGCAGTCGACGCAGTCCGACGGACGTTCAGCCGTACTGCGGCGCCGAGTTCGCCTTGGGTGAGCACTCGGCCCGGCATCTGCGCCGCGTGCTGCGCCTGTACCTCGCGGGCTCGGGCCTGCCCAAACTGTGCGCACTTCGGCGGCGGGACTTCTTGTGACAGTTGATCATCTGCCTGTGACAGAGCCATCAAGAAGTCTCCCCATAATGATGATCACATCGATCGATCAACGGGGGACAAGGAGACACACCATGCGTTTACGGCACCTCACCGCCGCCCTCACCGCCACCGTCGCTCTCGGCCTCGGGACGGCCGCGTTCAGTGGCACGGCCAGCGCCGGCACGGGCGGCGACCCGGCGGGCTCGACGGCATCGCCCGCGGCGGCGTGCGACACGTCGGCTCTGCACATCGCGTTCGACGGCAAGGCCGCCTACAGCGCCCCGGGGGAGCAGATCCCCGTGACCGTCCTGATGACGAACACCAGCGACGCGACCTGCAGCCTCCAGGGCTTCCCCAGCGTGGACCTGAAGGCCGGCAGCGACACCTGGCCCCTGCTGCACAGCAGTGGCGCCGCGAACCTGGTCAGCCTGGCACCGGGCACGAGCGCACGATTCGTCATCACCTACATCTCGTGGGAGCAGGGCAGCGGTGCGGAGTTCCAGGCGACCTCCGCCGTGATCACCCCGCCCGGCGCGACCACCTCCGTCACGCTCCCCTGGCCCGGCAGCAGCATCCTCCGCCAGGACAGCGCCACACACCCCGGGACGTACGTGGGCCCCGTCACCGCGTAACCATCTGCCGAAAGCGGCACGGCCACGCCTCCGCCCCCGTGAGGCACGGCCGCGCCGCCTCGTGGGTCTGGGGGCGGCAGGTGCTCACCGCCGTCGACCGCCCTGCCGGCAACCCGCGCCCCGACGGCGCCCTCAGCCGCGCAACTCCGTCAGCACCGCGTCCGTGAACACCGGCCACACCTCGATCGCCCAGGGCCCGAACGCCCTGTCCGCCAGCGCGACACACGCCGACCCCGCCTCGGGATCCACCCACAGGAACGTGCCGGCCTGCCCGAAATGCCCGAACGTCCGCGGCGAGGACGAAGAGCCTGTCCAGTGCGGTGACTTGGAGTCGCGGATCTCGAACCCCAGCCCCCAGTCGTTCGGGCTCTGGTGCCCGTACCCCGGCAGCACCCCCTTCGTTCCCGGGTACTGCACGGTCAGCGTCGCCTCCGCCACCGTCCGCGGATCCAGCAGCCTCGGTGCCTGCACCTCCGCCGCGAAGCGGAGCAGGTCCGACACGGACGACACGCCGTCCTTGGCCGGTGAGCCCTCCAGCGACGTCGACGTCATGCCCAGCGGCTCCAGCACCGCCTGCCGGGCGTACTCGGCGAACGGCATCTCCGTCGCCTTGGCGACATGGTCCCCGAGCACCTCGAACCCGGCGTTGGAGTACAGCCGCCGCTCCCCGGGCGGCGCCGTGACCCGGTGCTCGTCGAAGGCCAGCCCCGAGGTGTGCGCGAGCAGATGCCGTACCGTCGCCCCCTCGGGCCCCGCCGGCTCGTCGAGCTCGACCGCCCCCTCCTCGTACGCGACGAGCACCGCGTACGCGGCGAGCGGCTTGGTGACGGAGGCCAGCGGGAAGCGGTGTCCGACCGGCCCGTGGGTCCCGAGGACCGTCCCGTCGGTGCGTACGACACCCGCCGCGGCGGTGGGGACGGGCCAGTTCTCGATCGACGCGAGGCTGTTCAGCGACATGCCGTCGAGCCTAGGCGGCTCAGAGCGTCAGCATCATCGTGGGGTCCGGCTTGTGGACGAAGCCGAGCGCGGCGTAGAGCGGCTCCGCCTCGGCGGACGCGGTCAGCATGACCTGCCCCGCGCCCCGCTCACGGAACCAGGCCAGCAGCTCCTCCATGCACGCGCGCGCGTACCCGCGCCGGCGGGCGTCCGGGTCGGTGGCCACGCTGAAGACGTACCCGGAGCGGCCGTGCGGGCTGCCCGCCTTGCCGATCCGGTAGTCGACGGTCCCGGCGACCAGTGCCGCCAGCGCCCCCGGCCGCTGCGGATGGTCGACGACGAACGCGGCGAAGTCCCCGTCCGGCTCGCCCAGCTTCTCCTCCAGCGCCGGCCGCGCCTGGGCGTGCCATCCTGTGGAGCTGTCCCCACCGGGCAGCGCGTCGATCATCACCTGGCGCAGACGCAGCACTTCCACCACGTCCTCGGCCGTGGCACGGCGTACGAGACTCATGCCCCGCACGCTAGCCACCGCCCCCGGCGCTCGTCGCGCGTATTTCTTACCGGGTTCCGCTTGCTTCGAGTGCACTCCAAGGCCATAGCGTGGTCGCATGACGGTGATGCAGACCACGACCGCGGCCCCCACCGAGCAGCCCGACATCGCGCCCGCCGACATCTGTTCCGCCCCACCCCGGCGGCACCCGCGTCCCGAGGGCCAGGACCACTACACGATCAGCGAGGTCGTCGCCTTCACCGGCCTGACCGCCCACACCCTGCGCTGGTACGAGCGGATCGGCCTGATGTCCCACATCGACCGCTCCCACACCGGCCAGCGCCGTTACAGCAACCGCGACCTCGACTGGCTGGACTTCGTCACCAAGCTCCGCCTGACCGGCATGCCGGTGGCCGACATGGTGCGCTACGCGGAACTGGTACGGGAGGGCGAGACGACCTACCCCGAGCGCCGCGAGCTGCTGGAGCAGACGAGGAGGGACGTCCTGTCGCGAATCGCCGAACTCCACGACACCCTCTCGGTTCTGGACCGAAAGATCAGTTTCTACGAGACAGGCGGTAACTAGAGCGCCCCGGCAGGGGCGCGGGGCTGCATTTGATGTGCGGCTGCCGCCGCGTGGGCGCGACCAGCCCCCACCGGCCAGCAGGCAAACAACTGCCGCTCAAAGCTCCGCCAGCAACTCCGCCTTCTTCGCGGAGAACTCCTCATCGGTCACCAGCCCCGCCTGATGCAGCTCCCCCAGATGGCGGATCCGCTCGGCGATGTCCGCGGGGTCCCGGCGCCCCGCCGGCGCCGGCACCGCGGCGGCCCCCCTGGCCCGCAGGGCCTCCAGCACCGCCGCCGCGAACGGCAGCGACTCGTGCACAGGGCCGTACCCCAGCCCGAACACCACGGTCGCCGGATCCTGGTCGGCCGGGACCGTGGGCGTCGCCCCCGCGAGGTCCCGCCGCAGCAGTCGTAGATGCCCCTCGAAGACCTCCGGCGACCGCCACTCCACCCCCGCCAGGTCGGCGACGGCGAAGCTCTGGTCGCCGGCCTTCCACTTCGCCGTGGACGCGCCGGTCCACGACCACCGGAAGTGCACGGCCCTGCCGTCGAAGCTAGCCTTCCCGTCGTACGCCTTGAACTGCCGGGGCCCCTCGGGCGCGGCCACCAGGAACCTCTCCGCCGGTCCGGACCCGGTGAGCAGCGGTCGCAGTTCGTCGGCGTAGTACTCCGCGAGGGTCGCCCGTTCGGCCGGTACCACCAGGCGGTACGGGTCGCTGCCGTCCTTCAGCTGTCCGGCCGCCGCCTCCAGCAGGGGATCCGCGCCGGGGCGCGGCTGGGCCGTCAGGACGACCGTGCCGCGTTTGCCGGGCGTGAGCGTCACGCCCTCCAGTGCGGCCAGCGGTACCCGGCGTTCACCCAGACTCTGGAACAGCTTGGGTGTTCGAATCCCCCGTTCGTAGCGGATGAGCACGGAGTCGGACTCGAACTCCCAGGCGGCATGAAATCCGGCCAGTACGTCACCCATGCGGCTCATCGTATGCGGCACGTGCTTCCCCGTCCCATCCCCGCGCATACCGCACTTCCTGCTGTCTCTACGCGCGTCCGGCCATCAACGTGCCGGACAAACCCGCCCGGCACCCGTCATCGTCGTGGGCGCAGGTCACCGCGCCGTATGCGCCGATCCCGATGTCGGCGAGGTTGCGCAGGCTGTCCGTGCCCGGCTCGAAGTAACCGGCGTGGCCCTTGGCGTCGTGCGCCGACAGCACCCGGGCGCCGAAGGCGGAGGAGACGGGGTCGGCGCCGTGGCCGAGTCCGCCGAGCTCCAGATAGGGGACGTCCTGGATCCAGTCGGTGGCGTCCCGCATCGCCCACACCCGGGCCGAGGTGCCGAGGTGGGAGGCGCTCTCGACCCGCATCCCCGGGCTCGCGGCCACCGCTATGTCGGCCACCTGGCCCGGCATGGCGTGCGCGGCCACCCCGCAGACCACCGAGCCGTAGCTGTGGCAGAACATCGACACCGGCGTCTTGCCGGGCAGCGCGCGCAGCAGCGCGTTGAGGCGCACGGCACCCTGCTCGGCGGCCATCCCGGTCGCCGCGCCCACGCCGAGGCCGTCGGGAGCGGTGTAGTCGGCCCAGGCGATCACCGCCGTCCGGGTCGTGGGGCTCGCCGTGCGCTCCGCCTTGTACAGTGCCTTGGCCATGCCGACCGGCGCGGTGTACTGACGGTACGTCCGCTGGAAGGTGAGCAGGTCGGTGTCGACACCGGGGACGACGACGGAGATCCGCTCGGCCCTGGTGAGGTCGCCGAACACCTCGGCGACCCGGCCGCTGCCGTCCGGGTCGAAGGCGAGGATCTGCCGCCCCTTCGCCATCAGCGCCTCGTAGCGGTGCATACGACGGCCGGCGTCCTGTTGCCCGGCCGCGCTGAGCCGGGGGTCGTGCATGCGTTTCTTCTCGACGGCGCGCTGCTGGTCGAGGGCGATGTCGTTGGCGCGGTAGCGCAGTTGGACCGGGGCGCCGTTCATGTTGCCCACGGCGAGCGGGTAACGGTGCACGAGCCGGTCGCGCTCCTGCGCGGTGAGCGACGCGAAGAACCGGGTGAGAAGCGCGGGGGACGCCTCCGGGTCCGGCAGGTGCAGGCCGTGGACGCTGCCGTGCTCCCACCTGGCGAGGGAGGTCTGCAGGGCGGTGGTCTCGCGGTGCGTGCGCAGCGCGGTCCAACCGGTGGTCGCGAGCATCACGAACACGACGGCCAGGGCCAGCAGGGCGCGCCAGACGTTGAGGGGCGGGGAGGTGTCGAAGGAAGTCACTGGGAGGACACACTAGGAGAACGAAGGGGTCTCGCGGTAACTGAGTGACAGGTATCACGTTTCGGCAAAGGTGAGGCCTATCTCAGGCCCCCTGTGAAGGGGTTCAGCCCTCGCGCCAGTTCCCGGTGAGCGCCGGTCCCACCTGATCGAGGTACGACGCGGTGAGTTGGCGGATCGCCGTGACGCTGAAGTCTTCGCCGACCGACCATTGCCGCTCGGTGATCCGGATGACCGCGCCGAACACCGCGACCACGAGCCGCGGCCGGGGATCCGTCTCCGGGTCGACGCCCTCCCGCTCGGCGACGATCCGCGCGATCTCCTCCTCCGTCTCCGACTGGCGCCGCAGACGCGCGGCGAACAGGGCCGGGGTCGCCTCGATCATCTTGTACGTGCGCAGGAACAGTTCGACCGGCACGTACCGCTCGATGGCCTGCTCGATGGTGTCCCAGCTGTCCATGACCGACCGGCGCAGCGCCTCCAGCGGGGGCTCCTCGGGCGGGCGGCGGCGCACCGCCTCGACGTAGTGCTCCTCGGTGAGCCGCGGCACGAAGAAGGCCACGTCCTCCTTGCTGGCGAAGTACCGGAAGAAGGTGCGCTGCGAGACGTCGACGGACGCGGCGATCTCGTCGACGGTGGTGTGCTCGTAGCCCTGGGTCACGAACAGTTCGAGCGCGGCGCGCAGCAGTGCGTCCCGGGTGTGCTGTTTCTTGCGTTCGCGCAGCGTTTCCATGCCTGACAGTTACTGACTAGTGAATTTGTTTGTCAACTGTCAGCGGCTGACACTAACCTCGCGCGCATGACTAGTCAGACCACGATCGACACGGCGGGGTCGGGGGACAAGGCACCATCCGCCCCGTCGGAACGGCCGCCGGCCTCCGGCCTGCGCGGCCACCCCTGGTTCACCCTGATAACCGTCGCCGTCGGGGTCATGATGGTGGCTCTCGACGGCACCATCGTGGCCATCGCCAACCCGGCGATCCAGAAGGACCTCGGTGCCACCTTCGCGCAGGTCCAGTGGATCACCAACGGCTACTTCCTGGCCCTCGCGGTCTCCCTGATCACCGCGGGCAAGCTCGGCGACCGCTTCGGCCACCGGCAGACGTTCCTGATCGGCGTCGTCGGCTTCGCCACCGCCTCGGGCGCCATCGGCCTCTCCGACAGCATCGGCCTGGTCGTCACCTTCCGGGTCTTCCAGGGTCTGTTCGGCGCGCTGCTGATGCCGGCCGCGCTGGGCCTGCTGCGGGCCACCTTCCCGGCCGAGAAGCTCAACATGGCGATCGGCATCTGGGGCATGGTCATCGGGGCCTCCACCGCGGGCGGCCCGATCCTCGGCGGTGTGCTGGTCCAGCACGTCAGCTGGCAGTCGGTGTTCTTCATCAACGTGCCGGTCGGCGCGATCGCCCTGGTCCTCGGCCTGGTGATGCTGCTCGACCACCGCGCCGGGAACGCGCCGCGCTCCTTCGACCTGCTTGGCATCGCCCTGCTCTCCGGCGCCATGTTCTGCCTGGTCTGGGCCCTCATCAAGGCGCCGAGCTGGGGCTGGGGCGACGGCAGGACATGGACGTTCATCGCCGTGTCGGTGCTGGGCTTCGCCCTCTTCTCCTTCTGGGAGACGAGGGTCAAGGAGCCGCTCGTCCCACTGGGCCTGTTCCGCTCCGTCCCGCTCTCGGCGGGTGTCGTGCTCATGGTCCTGATGGCCATCGCCTTCATGGGCGGCCTGTTCTTCGTGACGTTCTACCTGCAGAACGTGCACGGCATGGATCCGGTCGACGCCGGCCTCCATCTCCTCCCACTCACCGGCATGATGATCGTCGGCTCCCCGCTGGCCGGCGCCGCGATCACCAAGCTCGGCCCGCGCATCCCGCTGGCCGGCGGCATGGCGGCCACCGCGATCGCCATGTACGGCATGTCCACGCTGAACGCGGACACCGGCAGCGCGCTCATGTCCCTCTGGTTCGCCCTGCTGGGTCTCGGCCTCGCGCCGGTCATGGTCGGCGCCACCGAGGTCATCGTGGGCAACGCGCCCATGGAGCTCTCCGGTGTGGCCGGCGGTCTCCAGCAGGCCGCGATGCAGATCGGCGGCAGCCTGGGTACGGCCGTTCTCGGCGCCGTGATGGCCTCCAAGGTCGACAGCGACCTGCCGGGCAACTGGGCCGACGCGGGGCTGCCGAAGCTGACCTCCGCTCAGCTGGCCCAGGCCTCCGAGGCGGTCCAGGTCGGTGTCGCGCCGATCGCCAAGGGGACGCCGGAGGCGGTCGCAGCGAAGATCACCGGCGTCGCCCACGACACGTTCATCTCCGGCATGAGCCTCGCCTCGCTCGTCGCGGCGGGCGTGGCGGCGGTCGCGATCCTGGTCGCGCTGCTCACCAAGCGCGGCGAGAACGCGGACTCCGGCGCGGGCGCCGGGCACATCTAGCGCAACGCGCCGCACCGGTATGTCCGGTCTGTCGGGGCGGAGTTCCCCTATCAGGGTGACTCCGCTAAAGATTCCTCGCCTTCGGCCTGCGTGCCAGGTGACAGTGGGGCAACCGGGCTGCCGCGGCGCGCTGCTGGAGGGGGGCAGCGCGCGGGCAGGTCTGCGGGAGCGGAACAGGGGTACCCGGTCATCAACCCGAACAGTCCACTGGGACCGAGGAGTTGATGATGGCGAGCTTCGGGCAACGAACACGCGGGTACCCCCGTTCACGTGGCCGCACAGGTACACGGAGCGGGCTGGACCGCGACACGCTGGGCATCATCGGCACGATCTGCGCGATCGCCGGCTTCTTCACGCTGGGGATCGTGCTGGGGCCGGTGGCAGTGGTGTGCGGCTGGCTCTCCATGGGTCGGGCATGGAACCCGAAGAGCTCCATACCGGCGCTGGTGGCGGTGGTGCTGGGAGCGATCGACACGCTGCTGGCGCTGCTGTGGCTGGGTGGCGTGTCACCGCTGTAGCCCGCGGCCGCTGGGGGCCGCTCGCGCGGTTCCCTGCGGGCCGGTGGGGGCTGGTCGCGCCCACGCGGCGGCAGCCGCACATCGATACAGCCCCGCGCCCCTGAAGGGGCGCCTCAGCTGCGGGCAGTCGTGCCTCCGCCAGTGCCCGAAAGGCCTGGTGGGACCCCCAGGCGGCACGGGTGGGCGCAGCGGCACCCGGCGAGCGCCGGTGAGCGCAACGCCGTCGCCTCAGCCTCCACCCCGTCCCGCAGGGCAGCCACCTCTGCCCGCAGCGCCCGTACCTCCTCCGTCAGCAGAGCGATCGCCTCCGTCTGCCGGCGTTCCTCCACGTCGTCCTTCTCGAACCGTGCGATGAACCACGTGGCGATGTTCGCCGTCACCACACCCAGCAGGGCGATCCCGGAGAGCATCAGGCCCACGGCGATCATCCGGCCCAGCCCCGTCGTCGGCGCGTGGTCCCCGTACCCGACCGTCGTCATCGTCGTGAACGACCACCACAGCGCGTCACCCAGGGTCCGGATGTTCCCGTCCGGCGAGTCGCGTTCGACGGACAGCACGGCCAGCGACCCGAACATCAGCAGCCCGATCACCGCGCCCACGACATACGTCGTCAGCCGGATCTGCTCGGCCATCCGCGCCCGCCGCCCCACCAGCATCAGCGTCGCGACGAGCCGCAGCAGCCGCAGCGGCTGGAGGAGCGGCAGCACCACCGCGCCCAGGTCTATCCAGTGCGTGCGCACGAACTCCCGGCGCCGGGGCGCCAGCGCCAGCCGTACCAGGTAGTCGAGGGCGAAGGAACCCCACACCACCCACTCCGCCATCGTGCACGCGGCGGTGAGGACGTGCCCGGCCGAACGGTCCACGATCGGCAGCGCGTAGGCGACGGCGAATGCCACCGCCAGTGCCAGCAAAGGCCGTTGACTGACCTGCTCCCAACGGGCCTGTGCGGACTGTTCCTTCATGTGCGCATCGTAAAGAAATCGCAAGGGCGGCGGAGAACGGAGTCCCGCCGCCCCTGTGGCCCGCTGCCCGGTACGGGCTACGCGTCGCCGCCCGCCGCGCCCGGGTGCGCCGCCGTGACGTCCAGCAGCTGGTAACGGTCGATGGCCTGCTTGAGCACCGAGCGGTCGAGCTTGCCCTCGCGGGCCAGTTCGGTCAGCACCGCGACCACGATCGTCTGCGCGTCGATGTGGAAGAAGCGGCGCGCCGCGCCCCGCGTGTCGGCGAAGCCGAAACCGTCGGCGCCCAGCGACTGGTACGTGCCCGGCACCCAGCGCGCGATCTGGTCCGGAACTGATCGCATCCAGTCGGACACGGCCACGAACGGACCCTCGGCGTCGCTCAGCTTCCGCGTCACCCACGGCACCCGCTGCTCCTCCTCCGGGTGCAGCAGGTTGTGCTCCTCACAGGCCACGGCCTCGCGCCGCAGTTCGTTCCAGGAGGTGGCGGACCAGACGTCGGCCTTCACGTTCCAGTCCTCGGCGAGGATCTTCTGGGCCTCCATGGCCCACGGGACCGCCACGCCCGACGCCATGACCTGCGCCGGGACCGTGCCCGCCGTGCCCGCGCTGATCCGGTGGACGCCCCTGAGGATGCCCTCGACGTCCACGTCGGCCGGCTCGGCCGGGTGCTGGATCGGCTCGTTGTAGACGGTCAGGTAGTAGAAGACGTCCTCGCCGTGCGGGTGCTCGGCGTCACCGCCGTACATGCGGCGCAGGCCGTCCTGGACGATGTGGGCGATCTCGTACGAGTACGCCGGGTCGTAGGCCACGCACGCCGGGTTCGTCGAGGCGAGCAGCTGGGAGTGGCCGTCGGCGTGCTGGAGGCCCTCACCGGTCAGGGTCGTACGGCCGGCGGTCGCGCCCAGGACGAAGCCGCGCGCCAGCTGGTCGGCCATCTGCCAGAACTGGTCACCGGTGCGCTGGAAACCGAACATCGAGTAGAAGACGTAGACCGGGATGAGCGGCTGGCCGTGGGTCGCGTAGGCGGAGCCCGCGGCGATGAGGGAGGCCGTGCAGCCGGCCTCCGAGATGCCGTCGTGCAGCATCTGGCCGGTCGGGGACTCCTTGTAGGCGAGCAGCAGGTCGCGGTCGACCGCCTCGTACTGCTGGCCGAGCGGGTTGTAGATCTTCGCGCTCGGGAAGAAGGAGTCCATGCCGAAGGTGCGGTACTCGTCCGGCGCGATCAGCACGAAGCGGCGGCCGAGCTCCTTGTCCCGCATGAGGTCCTTGAGGAGCCGGACAAAGGCCATGGTGGTCGCGATGGACTGCTGGCCGGTGCCCTTCTTCACGGTCGCGTACGTCTTGTCGTCCGGAAGGGCGAGCGGCTGGGAGCGTACGACGCGGGTCGGCACGTAGCCGCCGAGGCCCTTGCGCCGGTCGTGCATGTACTGGATCTCCTCCGAGTTCCGGCCCGGGTGGTAGTACGGCGGCAGGCCGGACTCCAGCTCCTTGTCGGAGATCGGCAGGTGCAGGCGGTCCCGGAAGCCCTTGAGGTCGGCGACCGTCAGCTTCTTCATCTGGTGCGTGGCGTTGCGGCCCTCGAAGTTCGGGCCCAGCGTCCAGCCCTTGATCGTCTTGGCCAGGATGACCGTCGGCTGGCCCCGGTGCTCCGTGGCCGCCTTGAACGCCGCGTAGATCTTGCGGTGGTCGTGGCCGCCGCGGCCCAGGTGCAGGATCTGGTCGTCGGTCATGTTCTCGACCATCGCGCGCAGCCGCTGGTCGTCGCCGAAGAAGTGGTCTCGGATGTACGCGCCCGACTCGGTGGCGTAGGTCTGGAACTGCCCGTCCGGGGTCGTGTTCATCTTGTTGACGAGCACGCCGTCGCGGTCCTGGGCGAGCAGCGGGTCCCAGGTGCGGTCCCAGACCAGCTTGATCACGTTCCAGCCGGCGCCGCGGAAGACCGACTCCAGCTCCTGGATGATCTTGCCGTTGCCGCGCACCGGGCCGTCGAGGCGCTGCAGGTTGCAGTTGACGACGAAGGTCAGGTTGTCCAGGCCCTCGCGGGCGGCGATGGACAGCTGGCCGAGCGACTCCGGCTCGTCCATCTCGCCGTCGCCGAGGAACGCCCAGACGTGCGACTTCGACGTGTCGGCGATCCCGCGCGCGTGCATGTAGCGGTTCATCCGCGCCTGGTAGATCGCGCCGATCGGGCCGAGGCCCATCGACACCGTCGGGAACTCCCAGAAGTCCGGCATGGAGCGCGGGTGCGGGTAGCTGGAGAGGCCGTCCGGGTACTTCGACTTCTCCTGGCGGAAGCCGTCCAGCTGGGCTTCGCTGAGCCGGTCGAGCAGGAACGCGCGGGCGTAGATGCCGGGGGAGGCGTGGCCCTGGAAGAAGACCTGGTCGCCGCCGAGACCGTCGTCCTTGCCACGGAAGAAGTGGTTGAAGCCGACGTCGTAGAGGGATGCCGAGGACGCGAAGGTGGCGATGTGGCCGCCGACACCGATGCCCGGGCGCTGGGCGCGGGAGACCATCACCGCGGCGTTCCAGCGGGTCGCGTTGAGGACCTTGCGTTCGATCTCCTCGTTGCCCGGGAAGAACGGCTCGGCCCGGGTCGGGATCGTGTTGACGTAGTCCGTGCTGCGCATCTCGGGCACCGCCACGCGCCGCTCGCGGGCGCGCTCGATCAGGCGGAGCATCAGATAGCGGGCCCGCTCGCGGCCGCGCTCGTCCACGGCGGCGTCGAGCGAGTCGAGCCACTCCTGGGTTTCCTCGGGATCGAAGTCAGGAACCTGACTCGGAAGGCCGCCAATGATGATCGGGTTGCGATCGGATCCGGAAGCCACGCTGTTCCTTACCTGTCAGAGGGCCACTGATTCCCTGTTTTTCCCTGTTTTCCCTGCGCCTTGCCTGCACCGCTGTCCATCGTCCACCCCGGGGCAGCACACGTCATCTCTACCGCGAGGTAACTCGGGACCGGCCAAAACGCAACGATACGCCCGGGGTGTGACGCGCTTTGCAAACTCGTTCGACCGTCGTATGTGAGGATGATTCCGAAAGGTGTATTGCGGGCAAAAGGGAGTGGTGTGTGTCACAGTCGTTCGCGATACGGTGCCGGGAGTTGCGGCGACACGGCCGGGATCGTCACCGTTTCGGCGGTCTGAACGGCCGGGTACTTGCGCGATCCGCCCCGCCCGTGTGGACTACGGCCAATGCTTCGCGCACGCGCGTGGCTGAGTTCATCAACAAGACATGATCAGGAGGCAACCCGTGAGCGCGACCGCGGACCACGCGGAGGAGCGGACCACCCCTGCCGTCAGGCTGGGGTTCCAGCCAGACCAGGTGGTCCAGGAGATCGGCTACGACGACGACGTCGACCAGGAGCTCCGCGAGTCCATTGAAGAGACCATCGGCAACGAGCTGATGGACGAGGACTACGACGACGTGGCCGACGCCGTGGTGCTCTGGTTCCGTGAAGATGACGGCGACCTGACGGACGCGCTGGTCGATGCCCTCGGCTTCCTCGAAGAGGGCGGCTCGATCCTGCTGCTGACCCCGAAGACCGGCCGCGACGGCTACGTCGAGCCGAGCGACATCGGCGAGGCCGTGACGACCGCCGGCCTCTCGCAGACCAAGAGCGTCAGCGTCGGCAAGGACTGGAACGGAAGCCGGCTGAACACGCCGAAGGCCGCCGCCAAGAAGCGCTGAGCCCCGCCGGTGGACGGACCGCACGCCGGTCCGTCCACCGGCCTGCCGTGATCGCCGCGCGGGGGCCGCCGCATAGGGTGTTCTCACCCGAACAGCCCCTGACGATGGGATGCACGACGATGGCGATCCAGGTCGGCGACAAGGCACCCGACTTCGAGCTCAAGGACAACCACGGCCGGACCGTGAAGCTGTCCGACTTCCGTGGCGAGAAGAACGTGGTGCTGCTCTTCTACCCGTTCGCCTTCACCGGCGTGTGCACGGGCGAGCTGTGCGAGCTGCGCGACAACCTGCCGAGGTTCGAGGACCGCGACACCCAGCTGCTGGCCGTCTCCAACGACTCCATCCACACCCTGCGTGTCTTCGCCGAGCAGGAGGGGCTGGAGTACCCGCTGCTGAGCGACTTCTGGCCGCACGGCGAGACCTCCCGGGCCTACGGCGTCTTCGACGAGGCCAAGGGGTGCGCCGTCCGCGGCACCTTCGTCATCGACAGGGAGGGTGTCGTGCGGTGGACCGTGGTCAACGGACTGCCGGACGCCCGTGACCTGAACGACTACGTGACGGCGCTCGACGCGCTGTGACCCCCCTCGCCGGTCCCCTAGGGGGCGAAGAGGTCGACACCCCGTGATTCTTCGGGGTCCAGGGCCTGCGTGCGGCGGGAACCCGTCACTAGGATCGAGTCGTTGATCCGGTATCCGAAGCACGACGGGGGCTCCCCGCCCCTTGACACACATGGGAGGACTCGTGGGAGTCAGCCTCAGCAAGGGCGGCAACGTATCGCTGACGAAGGAGGCCCCCGGCCTGACCGCGGTCCTCGTCGGTCTGGGCTGGGACGTCCGGACCACCACCGGCACCGACTTCGACCTGGACGCCAGCGCACTCCTGCTGAACTCGGCGGGCAAGGTCGCCAGTGACCAGAACTTCGTCTTCTTCAACAACCTCAAGAGCCCCGACGGCTCGGTCGAGCACACCGGCGACAACCTCACCGGCGAGGGCGAGGGCGACGACGAGGTGATCAAGGTCAACCTGGCCACGGTCCCCGCCGACGTCGACAAGATCGTCTTCCCGGTGTCGATCTACGACGCCGACAACCGCCAGCAGTCCTTCGGCCAGGTGCGCAACGCGTTCATCCGCGTGGTCAACCAGGCCGGCGGCGCCGAGATCGCCCGCTACGACCTGTCCGAGGACGCCTCGACCGAGACCGCCATGGTCTTCGGCGAGCTGTACCGCAACGGCGCGGAGTGGAAGTTCCGCGCCATCGGCCAGGGCTACGCCTCCGGCCTGCGCGGCATCGCCCAGGACTTCGGCGTCAACGTCTGAGTCATGCGAACGCCCCGGGGCGTTCGAAAGTCCGCTCTGTCCGGCGCCGCACCGTTTACGGTCGGCGCCGGACGCGCAGGACAACCGGAGAAAGACCGCTAGGGGAGGACCATCACCATGGGCGTCACGCTCGCCAAGGGAGGCAATGTCTCCCTCTCGAAGGCCGCACCGAACCTCACCAACGTCATGATCGGACTGGGCTGGGACGCCCGCTCCACCACCGGCGCCCCCTTCGACCTGGACGCCAGCGCACTGCTGTGCCAGGGCGGGCGGGTCCTCGGCGACGAGTGGTTCGTCTTCTACAACCAGCTCAAGAGCCCGGAAGGCTCCGTGGAGCACACCGGCGACAACCTCACCGGTGAGGGCGAGGGCGACGACGAATCGATTCTGGTCGATCTGCCCAAGGTGCCGGCCAACTGCGACAAGATCGTGTTCCCGGTCTCGATCCACATGGCCGACGAGCGGGGCCAGACCTTCGGCCAGGTCTCCAACGCCTTCATCCGGGTCGTCAACCAGGCCGACGGCCAGGAGCTCGCCCGCTACGACCTGTCCGAGGACGCCTCCACCGAGACCGCCATGATCTTCGGCGAGCTCTACCGCTACCAGAACGAGTGGAAGTTCCGGGCTGTCGGCCAGGGCTACGCCTCCGGGCTGCGGGGCATCGCCCTCGACTTCGGCGTGAACGTCTCATAGGACCTTCACAGCCGGATGTGGGGGCCGACCGAGCCGTAGGACACCGGTGCCCTCTAGACTTCGTGGTCAACAGTGAGTAAAGCCGAGTACGGCGCGCGCGAGACCCGTACATACACGATTGGGTAGCCAGTGCTTCTGAAAACCTTCGGCTGGTCGTTCGCGATCACCGCGCTCGGCCTGGTCGCCGCCGTCTTCTACGGGGGGTGGGAGGCCTTCGGTATCGTGGCCATCCTCGCCGTCCTTGAGATCTCCCTGTCCTTCGACAACGCGGTCGTCAACGCCGGAATCCTGAAGAAGATGAACGCCTTCTGGCAGAAGATCTTCCTCACCGTCGGCGTCCTCATCGCGGTCTTCGGCATGCGGCTGGTCTTCCCCGTCGTCATCGTCGCGATCACCGCCAAGATGGGCCCCATCGAGGCCGTCGACCTCGCGCTCAACAACAAGGACCGCTACCAGCAGCTGGTGACCGACGCCCACCCGGCGATCGCCGCCTTCGGTGGCATGTTCCTCCTGATGATCTTCCTCGACTTCATCTTCGAGGACCGGGACATCCAGTGGCTGCGCTGGATCGAACGCCCCCTCGCCAAGCTCGGCAAGGTCGACATGCTGGCGGTCTGCATCGCCCTGATCGTCCTGCTGATCACCTCCTTCACCTTCGCCGCCCACGCCCACCAGCACGGCGGCGGTCACGCCGACAAGGCGCAGACAGTCCTGATCGCCGGTATCGCCGGCCTGATCACATACATGATCGTCGGCGGTCTCTCCGGGTTCTTCGAGGACCGGCTGGAGGCCGCGGAGGAGCGCGAGCACGAGGAGGAGGAAGAGGCCGAGCGCACCGGCAAGAAGAAGTCGGCGGTCCTGCTGGCCGGCCAGGCCGCGTTCTTCATGTTCCTCTACCTGGAGGTCCTGGACGCGTCCTTCTCCTTCGACGGAGTGATCGGCGCCTTCGCCATCACCAACGACATCGTGCTGATGGCCCTCGGCCTCGGCATCGGCGCCATGTACGTCCGTTCGCTCACCGTGTACCTGGTCCGCCAGGGCACCCTGGACGACTACGTCTACCTGGAGCACGGCGCCCACTATGCGATCGGCGCGCTGGCCGTGATCCTGATGGTCACCATCCAGTACGAGATCAACGAGGTCATCACCGGTCTCGTCGGCGTCGTCCTGATCGGCTGGTCGTTCTGGTCCTCCGTGCGGCGCAACCAGCGGCTGGCGGCGGCCGAGGGAAAAGCGGGGTCGGACGAGAAGGCTGAGGTCTCGTCCGGGGTCTGAACCGGCTCGCCGGACCGAAAACGGAGGGTGTGACGCCCTCCACGGCGAGGAACGCTCTGATGGGGGCGGCCGACCGGTCGGCCGCCCCCAGGCGTCGTGCAGGAGCTACTGGGGGCGGGAATGGGTTTCTTCGACGGGCTGCTGGGCGGAAGGGCGGCCGAGTTCGACTCGGGCAGCGCCGCGTCCAACTCCATCGAGCTCACCAAGCGGCACCAGCAGGTGTCCCTCACCAAGCAGGGCGCGGCCACCGGCAACCTGCGGATCAACCTCAGCTGGCGGATGCGGACGTCCGACTTCGACGGCGAACAGCGCACGAGTCTGCTGCGGCACCCCTTCAAGGCGCTCAGGCCGCCGGAGGTGATCGGGCACGGGCAGAGCATGGTCAACGTCGACCTCGACCTCGGGGCGCTGTACGAGCTGGCCGACGGGACGAAGGGCGTCGTCCAGCCGCTCGGCGGCCTGCTCGGGGACGTGAACGCACCGCCGTACGTCAAGCTCAGCGGCGACGACCGGTTCGGGTCGGCGTCCGGCGAGACGATGTACGTCAACCTCGATCACCGGGACGACATCAAGCGGCTGCTGGTGTTCGTGTACATCTACGACCAGACGCCGGCGTTCGACCGCACCCACGCGATCGTCACGCTGTACCCGAGCAACGGCCCGCGCATCGAGATAGGCCTCGACGAACGGCATCCGCAGGCCCGGTCGTGTGCGGTGGTGATGATCGAGAACGTGAAGGGGGAGCTGGTCGTGCGGCGCGAGGTGAAGTTCGTGTACGGGTTCCAGGGGGAGCTGGACCGGTTGTACGGGTGGGGGCTGCAGTGGGGGCGGGGTTACAAGACGGTGGAGCGGTAGTTCGCCCACCGGGGTGGGGTGCGTGGTTGCGTTTGCGGGTGCGGCGCCGTCGTGGTTGCTCGCGCCCACACGGCGGAGCCGCACATCGATACGGCCTCCCGCCCCTGGGTGGGTCGCCCTCAGCGCCCGATGAATTGCGGGCCCTGCGGAGGCAGCCGGAAATCGGGGTTGGGAAGGGTCGCCACCGGGATCGGCGCCGGAGGGGGATAGCCGTAGCCTGACTGCGGCGGCTGTTGCTGGGTGTAGGCGGGCTGGGGATAACCGTAGGTCGACGGCTGGGGGTAGCCGTATGCCGGGGCCGGCTGGGTGGGTACCGATGTCGGCTGCTCGGGCGGGAGGGGCATGGAGGGCGACGGTTCCTCCAACGGTTCCGTCTCGTCCACCGAGATGCCGAAGTCCGTGGCCAGGCCCTTCAGGCCGTTGCTGTAGCCCTCGCCGAGCGCGCGGAACTTCCAGCCCTCGCCCCTGCGGTACAGCTCGCCGCAGATCAGGGCCGTCTCGGCGCCGGTCTCCGGCTTGATGTCGAAGTGGGCGAGCGCCTCGTCGTCGGGCGCCGCGGCGTCGTACAGCAGGATGCGTAGGGCGGGTACGTGTTCGAACGGGACCCCGTCCGCCGATGCCACCAGGAGGATTCGGCCGACGTTGGGCTCGACACCGGGGAGCTCTGTCTGGATCGTGTCGGTGAGGCCCTCGGCCACCCGCTTCTTGCCGAGCCGCCACACCTTCCCGGAAGGGTGCCGGGGCTGGTTGTAGAAGACGAAGTCCTCGTCGGAGCGCACACGTCCGTCGGGGCCGAGGAGCAGCGCCGAGGCGTCGACGTCGGGGACTCCCTGCCCGGGCGTCCAGCGCAGCACGGCCCGGACCGTGGTGGCTTCCAGCGGGACGTTCGATCCCTTCAGCATCGCGTGCGTCATGCGGTCATCCTGCCCTCTCGGTCCTGGTCACGACAACGCGGGGGGCACCGCGACCGACACAGGCGGGTTACCTGAAATTCATGCCCGGCGGGGAACCCCGACATGGCTTTGTACGTACTATTACCGGCCACCCTTTACCAATTTCACAGGATCGGCCCACGCCACGGGGGAGTTCTATGCGTCATTTCGGGCACATCGCACCTGAGGTGCGGCAGCGCCTGTTCCATCAGGAGCCGTGCGAGTTCACCGCCGACTCCCCGGCCCGGCTGCTCTCCGCGGCCCTGGGCGCCACGCTGTACAGCCCGGCCACCCGGCCGCGGCTCGCCGACGACATCGTCAAGCAGGCGGGCCTCGGCGTGGTCTCGATGGTGCTGTGCCTGGAGGACTCCATCGGCGACGAGGACGTGGTGGCCGGCGAGGAGAACCTCGTCCGGCAGTTCGCCGAGCTGGCCGAGCGGGAGCGGGCGGGCGTGGAGCTGCCGCTGCTCTTCATCCGGGTGCGGGAGCCCGAGCAGATCTCCGACCTGGTACGACGGCTCGGCGCGAGCGTGTCGCTGCTGTCCGGATTCGTGTTCCCGAAGTTCACCGAGGAGCGCGGCATCCCCTTCCTGCAGGCCCTGGACGGCGCCGCGCTGTACAGCGGGCGCCGGCTGTTCGGGATGCCGGTGCTTGAGACCCCCGAGCTGATGTACCGGGAGACGCGGGTGGACGCCCTGGAGGGCATCGCCCGCGCCGTCGACAAGTACCGCGACAAGGTGCTGGCGCTGCGCCTGGGCGTGACCGACTTCTGCTCGTCCTACGGGCTGCGGCGGGCCCCCGACATGACCGCCTACGACGTGCAGATCATCGCCTCCGTCATCGCCGACGTGGTGAACATGCTGGGCCGGGCCGACGGCACCGGGTTCACGGTGACCGGCCCGGTGTGGGAGTACTTCCGGGTTCCCGAGCGCATGTTCAAGCCGATGCTGCGCTCCAGCCCCTTCCTGGCGGAGCAGGCCGTGGAACTGCGCGACCGGCTCATCGAGCACGCCATGGACGGCCTGCTGAGAGAGATCTCCCTCGACCAGGCCAACGGACTGCTCGGCAAGACCTGCATCCACCCGTCCCACGTCATCCCCGTGCACGCGCTGTCCGTCGTCAGTCACGAGGAGTTCTCCGACGCCCAGGACATCCTGCGGCCGGAACGAGGCGGCGGGGGTGTACTTCGCTCGGCCTACACGAACAAGATGAACGAGGTGAAGCCGCACCGCGCCTGGGCCGAGCGGACCATGCTCCGCGCCGAGGTGTTCGGCGTGGCCAACGAGGACGTCGGCTTCGTGGAGCTGCTCGCCGCCGGGATACCGGCTTGACGGGCACCAGGGGACGACACAGGGAACCCATGAACATCGCAGCGAACAACGGGGTCTGGTCCGGCAGCTGGGTCGCCGAGCGGCTCGGCGTCGAACTCGTGGGAGACGACGGCCTGCCGGCCCTCCTCGGCCTCGCCCTGCGCCGCAACCCGAAGCGGGCCCACCTGCTGGTCTCCAACGTGCTCGGCAAGCACGTACCGCAGTCGCCCTCCGTGGTCTACGGGCACGGCTTCGCCCTCGGCCGGCGGGTACGGGACCTGCTCGGCGAGGGGGAGGCCGGGCAGGCGGTCGTCCTGGGCTACGCCGAGACGGCCACGGGCCTCGGCCACTCGGTGGCCGACGGCATCGGCCTCGCCCCCTACCTCCACTCCACGCGCCGCCCGGTGGCGGGGGTGGCCCCTGCGGGCGGCTTCGAGGAGTCCCACTCCCACGCCACGTCGCATCTGCTGCTGCCGGAGGACCGCGCGCTGCTCGCCGCCGACGGCCCGCTGGTCCTGGTCGACGACGAGTTCTCCACCGGCAACACCGTCCTGAACACGATCCGGGACCTGCACGCCCGTTATCCGCGGAAACGTTACGTCGTGGTGGCTCTGGTGGATATGCGCTCGGCGGCGGACGCGGGTCGCCTGGCGGCGTTCGCCGAGGAGATCGGCGCGCGGGTGGACCTGGTGGCGGCGGCGTCGGGGACGGTGTTCCTACCGGAGGGAGTGCTGGAAAAGGGCCAGGAGCTGGTGGCGCGGTACGAAGGGGGTGCCCCGACGGGTGACGGGTCGAGTGCGGCGCCGTCGGGGCTGGCCGCGCAGTTCCCCGCGCCCCTGGGGGGTTCAGGGCAACCCCCTCAAGGGGCGCGGGGAACTGCGCGATCAACCGCCACCCACCCGCAGACAACCGACAACCGCGCCACCCCCCACATCACCCGCGTCGACCTGCACTGGCCCCCCGGCCTCCCCGACGGCGGGCGGCACGGCTTCACCCCGGCCCACCGGATACGCCTGGAGTCGGCCCTCCCCCTCATCGCCGCGAGGCTCGCCGAAGCCCTTCCGGAAGACGCCCGCCGCGTGCTGACGCTCGGCTTCGAGGAGCTGATGTACACCCCCCTCCGCGTCGCCCGCGAACTGGAGGCCCTGGTCGCCGCCGAGGTGCGGTACTCCACCACCACCCGCTCACCCGTCCTGGCCGTCGACGACCCCGGCTACGCCATCCGCAGCCGCCTCGTCTTCCCGGCCCACGACAACCCCGCCGACGGCCCCGGCGAGCGCTACGCGTACAACGTGGCCGGCGCCGGCTTCGACGCCGTCGTCCTGTTCGTCGACTCCACCGGTGACACCCCCGAACTGCGCGCCCCGGACGGCCTGCTGGCCCGGCTCGGCGCGCATGTCCCGCACGTCCTGCTGGCGGTTGTACCGTCGTACGTCCCCGCGCTGACCGAAGAGAGCCCCGCCATGCTGCCCGAGCCCCTCCGCGGCCCCGCCTTCTCCTCGTACCCGGCGGAGGACGTCGGCTGGCTGCTCCAGGACCTCTCGGACGTCACGCTGGAGGCGCCGACCGAGGAGCGCGAGGAGGCGATCCAGAGCGGCGGCGCGCACTACGCCGAGTCGCTGCCGGTGGAGTACCAGCCCAGCGAGCATTACCAGGCCCTCTTCCACGCGGCCCTGGAGACCTCCGCGGCGCGGCTCGCGGAGGCGGTCGGGGTGGTCACCGAGACCGTGCTGGCCGAACGGTCGCCGCGGCCGGTGCTGGTGTCGCTGGCGCGGGCCGGCACCCCGGTGGGCGTGCTGATGCGCCGCTGGGCGCGGTACCGGTACGGCCTCGACCTGCCGCACTACGCCGTCTCGATCGTGCGCGGCCGTGGCATCGACGCGAACGCGCTGCGCTGGCTGGCCGCCCACCACGACCCGCGGGACGTGGTGTTCGTGGACGGGTGGACGGGGAAGGGCGCGATCACCCGGGAACTGGCCGACGCCGTCGAGGAGTTCGAGGAGCGGGCGGGCGTCTTCGGGTTCGACCCGGAGATCGCGGTGCTGGCCGACCCCGGGTCGTGCGTGCGCACGTACGGCACCCGGGAGGACTTCCTGATCCCCTCCGCATGCCTGAACTCGACCGTCTCCGGGCTCGTCTCGCGGACCGTGCTGCGGGCCGACCTGGTGGGGCCGGACGATTTCCACGGCGCGAAGTTCTACCGCGAGCTGGCCGGGGCCGATGTGTCGGTGGCCTTCCTCGACGCGGTCGCGGCGCGGTTCGCGGAGGTCGTGGACGCGGTGGACGCGGCCGTGAAGGAGCTGGCCGTAGCCGACCGGACGCCGACCTGGGAGGGCTGGGCTGCCGTGGAGCGGATCAGCGAGGAGTACGGCATCCACGACGTGAACCTCGTCAAGCCGGGCGTCGGCGAGACCACCCGGGTGCTGCTGCGCCGGGTGCCCTGGAAGATCCTGGCGCGGGCCGGGGCGGGCGCCGACCTGGACCATGTGCGGCTCCTTGCGGAGCAGAGAGGGGTACCGGTGGAGGAGGTCGGCGAACTGCCGTACACCTGTGTCGGGCTGATCCACCCCAGGTACACGCGCGGGGCGACCGGCGCCGACGGCAGGGCGGTGAACGTCTGATGGCGGTGCTGGTGGCGAGCGACCTCGACCGCACGCTCATCTACTCCTCGGCGGCCCTGGCGCTGACCATGCCGGACGCGCGGGCGCCCCGGCTGCTCTCCGTCGAGGTGCACGAGGCCAGGCCGCTGTCGTACATGACGGAGACGGCCGCGCAGCTGCTGACCGAGCTGGGGGACGCGGCCGTCTTCGTGCCGACGACCACGCGGACCCGTAAGCAGTACGAGCGGATCAACCTGCCGGGGCCCGCGCCGAGGTACGCCATCTGTGCCAACGGCGGGCATCTGCTGGTCGACGGGGTGTCCGACGGGGACTGGCACCGGCGGGTGCTGGCGCGGCTCGCCGACGAGTGCGCCCCGCTGGCGGAGGTGCGGGCGTATCTGGCGGAGCAGGCCGACCCGCTGTGGCTGCGCAAGCACCGGGTCGCCGAGGACCTGTTCGCCTACCTGGTCGTGGAGCGGGAGCTGCTGCCCGAGGAGTGGGTGAAGAGCCTCGCCGTGTGGGCGGACAACCGCGGCTGGACGGTGTCGTTGCAGGGACGGAAGATCTACGCGGTGCCGAAGCCGCTGACCAAGAGCGCGGCCATGCGGGAGGTGGCGCGCAGGACCGGGGCCGAACTGACGCTGGCCGCCGGTGACTCGCTGCTCGACGCCGACCTGTTGCTGGCCGCGGACCGTGGCTGGCGGCCGGGGCACGGGGAGTTGGCCGAGGCCGGGTGGACCGGGCCGGCCATCGGCGCGTTGCCGGAGCGAGGGGTGCTCGCCGGTGAGCGAATTCTCCGGGAATTCCTGAGGACGGTCCGTACGGGGGCTTAGCCGCAGCAACCGCCGCCGCAGCAGCCCCCACCGGAGCCGGCGGGGGTGGCGGAGCCGGCGGCGGACGCGGACGCCGTACCTCCCACCGCCACCGTCGACAAGAGCTTTACCGTATCTTGATGCCCCTCCGGGCATGCTGCCGGAGCCGATGACTCGGCCATGGGGCGGGACAGTTCGAAGGTGTCGCCGCAGGTGCGGCAGCGGTACTCGTAGCGGGGCATGAGGGACAGGCTAGCGGCAGTGATACGGGAGTGATGGGCATCACTGCACCTCAGAATTTCATGAGTCTTCCTTTCTGTCCGATACTTGTGCGGAGATATTGAAAAGATCGCTGATAATTTGAGCTGGCCGCGAGGAGCCGAAAGACCGGGGGAAGAGGGGGCTCGTAGCGCCGCGCCCGCCGTGGCCCTGCCACCCGTCGTGTCTAACCGCGCGCGCAAGACCGAGTGCGAGGGGAGACGCAGTCGTGACGGACGCAACGGAGCGGACGGGCGACCCGGAGGATGGCCGTGACCGGGCCAAATCCCGGGATCGGAAGCCGTTCGAGCCGGACGCGACCCTGCATCTGCAGGTCGACGGCCTGCGTGCGGAGCACGCCCTGTGGCAGAAGGGTGACGACGCTCAGCGTGCCCAGGAGATCGCCCGGCAGAAGGCTCAGGCCCTGTGGCAGGAGCACTACGCCCTGCGGGCCGAGAAGGCCGACGCCGAGAAGGCCGACGCTCCGAAGTCCGACGCTCCGAAGGCGGGGCAGGGCAAGGGCGCCCGCCGCGGCGAGGACGGCGCCACGGCGCGTGGTGAGGGGGCCCGGCGGAAGAAGCCGGATGTGCCGGCGCACGACGAGACCCTGCATCTGAAGGTGGACGCCCTGCGGGCGGATGCCACCATGCAGATCCGGGTGATCGAACAACGAAAGCCGGAGCGCGACTCGGAGTCGGAGCCGGCGGCCTCGGGCGGCCGTGCCGAGCGCCGCCGCAGCGCCCGCCCGTCGCCGCGTGGACGGCTGCTGGAGGCGCTCGCGAGGTTCCGGGCCCTCGTGGGGCCCCGACTCGCGCCACTGGCGCCGTACGCGCGCAAACTGCGGCCGATGTACCCACGGCCCGGCCGTACCGGCTGGCGGCGCTGGGTGCCGTCCTGGCGGCAGTGGCTGGGGGCCTGGCTGGGCGGCATCGGACTGACCGGGCTGTTCCTCGTGGTCGCCTACGCGGCGACGGACATACCGTCGAACCTCAACACGTACGCCACCCAGCAGGACAACGTCTACTTCTGGTCCGACGGCACGCCGATGGCCCGGACCGGCTGGGTGCAGCGGCAGGACATGCCGCTCAAGGACATACCCGTGGACGTGCGCTGGGCAGTGCTCGCGGCGGAGAACGAGAGCTTCTACACCGACCCCGGCATATCGGTCAAAGGCATAGCCCGGGCCCTGTATCGCACGGTCGGCGAAGGGGACACCGAGGGCGGCTCCACCATCACCCAGCAATACGTGAAAAACGTGTACCTCACCCAGAACCAGACCATCAGCCGCAAATTCACCGAGGCGATGATCTCCCTCAAGCTCGACAACAAGATGAGCAAGGACCAGATCCTGGAGGGGTACCTCAACACCAGCTGGTTCGGCCGGGGGACGTACGGCATCCAGCGCGCCGCCCAGGCCTACTACGGCAAGGACGTCAGCCAGCTGAACGCCAGCCAGGCCGCCATGCTCGCCTCGCTGCTCAAGGGGGCCGGGCTCTACGACCCGACGCTCAGCCAGGCCAACCACAAGCGAGCGGTCGAGCGCTGGTCCTGGATCCTGGACCGGATGGTCAAGATCGGCAAACTGTCGCCGGCCGAGCGGGCCACGTACAAGACCTTCCCCGAGCCGATCGCGACCAACAAGGTCTACGACACCGGCAACCAGAGCGACTACCTGGTGGAACTCGCCCAGCAGTACGCCAAGAAGTCCGCCCACATCTCCGACAAGCAGTTCGACCTCGGCGGATACCAGATCTACACCACCTTCGACCGCAAGAAGGAGGGCACGCTCACCGACGCCGTGACCAAGGTCCGCAAGAACGCCAAGGAGAGCGACCCCGAGAACGCCAAGGCCGCCCACTACGGCGCCGCCTCGGTCGCGACCGACGGGCGGATCGTCGCCGTGTACGGCGGACCCGACCACCGGACGCAGGGCTACAACGAGTCCAACGCCACCACCGTCCCGGCCGGCACCTCCTTCCTGCCCTTCGTCTACGCCGCCGGGCTGCAGAACGGCATCCACAAGGAACGCGGCGGGGCCGCCACCGACGTCCTGCCCGAGACGCTCTACGACGGCGACGACAAGGTCCCCGTCACCACGCCCGACGGCCCGTACTGGGACCGCAGCGGCAAGAAGGTCTACGCGAAGAACGACGGCGACAAGTCCTACGGGCAGATCAGTCTGGCCAACGCCCTCGCCCAGTCGGTGAACACGCCGTTCATGCAGCTCGGCATGGACACCGGGCTCGACAGGGTGCGGTCCACGGCGGTGGCCTCCGGGCTGCTCTCCGAGAGCATGGGACCCCAGGTGCCCGCACTGTCCATCGGCAGCTCCACCCCCAGCGCGATCCGCATGGCGAGCGGCTACGCCACCTTCGCGGCAGGCGGCGACCACACCGAGCCGTACTCGGTCTCCAAGATCACCCGCAACGGCCGCCGGGTCGCCCTGGACACCCCGCAGCCGACCCGCGCCGTCCGCGACGACGTGGCCGAGGACGTCGAACAGGCGCTCACCGAATCGTTCCGGCTGGCCCACCCGACCCCCGCGCTCACCCACGCGGCGGCCGGAAAGGCCGGCAGCACCTACGCGGGCGGCAAGGACACCGCCGCCTGGTACACCGGCACACTCTCGAAGGTGACGACGTCGGTCGTCGTGTACCGCATCGACCTGAACAAGTCCCTGGAACCGCTCCCGCTCAAGGGAATCGCCGGCTCCGGCACCGACAACGTCCCGTACACGGTCTGGGCACAGGCCATGGGCCTCGACTGACCCCCGAGGCCACGCAGCTCCCCACGCCACCCACCCGCAGAATGAGCCCCGCATGAAGCCCCGCACGAAGCCGACAGCCGGCGGCCACCGCCGCAAGGCGCCCGCCCGTGACCGCCGTCCCGCCCGCCCGGAGGTCATGAGCCTGGCCGCCTTCCTGGTCGTGGCCTCCCTCGTCGCGGGCTATCTGGTGCTCACCAGACAGGACGACACCGCGCCCACCGCCGCCGGGACCACGAAGGCCAGCCCGTCCGCGTCGGCCACCCCCAAGTGGGACGGCAAGACCCACGTCCTGGGCGACGGCTCCACCTCGTACACCGGGCCGCAGAAGGACCAGTTGAAGCCCCAGAAGCTCAAGCCCGGTGAGAAGCCGCCCCAGTTCGTCGTCTTCTCCTGGGACGGCGCCCTGGAGGGCTCCGACCATCTCTTCTCGCACTACCGGGAGATGGCCAAGGAGTACAACGCCCACATGACCTTCTTCCTCACCGGCATCTACCTGCTGCCCAAGAGCAAGAAGACCCTCTACACCGGGCCGATGCACCAGCCAGGCGACGCAGCCATCGACTACGCCACCGACGAGCACATCCGCACCACCCTGGAGCAGCTGCGCGAGGCCTACAACGACGGCAACGAGATCGGCACCCACTTCAACGGCCACTTCTGCGAGAAGAAGGGCGGCGGCGACTGGAGTGTCGAGCAGTGGAAGAGCGAGATCGACCAGTTCTACAAGTTCGTCGAGAACTGGAAGACCAACACCGGCTTCAAGGACATCCCCGCCCTGCCCTTCGACTTCAAGCAGGAGGTCGTCGGCGGCCGAGCCCCCTGCCTGGAGGGCCAGCCCAACCTGCTGAAAGCCCTGCAGAAGTACGGCTACAACTGGAAGTACGACGCCAGCTCCCCCGGCGACTTCCAGATCTGGCCCTCGAAGAAGGACGGCCTCTGGAACTTCCCGCTGGAGATGCTCCCCTACCCCGGCGGTGACTACCAGGGCCTTTCGATGGACTTCAACTTCCTCTACAACCAGTCCAACGGCGAGACCGACGGCGACCCCGCCAAGTACGCCGAATGGGAACAGCAGACGGTCGACTCCTACATGGACGGCTTCAACCGCGTCTACTACGGCAGCCGCGCCCCGCTGTTCATAGGCAACCACTTCGAGGACTGGAACGGCGGCATCTACATGAAGGCCATCGACCAGATCATCCCGAAGATATGCACCAAGAAGGGCGTCAAGTGCGTCTCCTTCAAGGAACTCGCCGACTGGATGGACGCACAGGACCCGGCGACCCTGGCCCGGCTGCGCACCCTGGACCCCGCCCAGGCCCCGGCGGACTGGTCGAGCATCGTGAAGTGAGCCTTGCACCGACTTATGGCAGGCGGTTCAAGTCGGCGCGACAGCAAGCGGATTCCAATCCTGCAACCCCCTTCACAGGAGTCACACACGCCGTGCGAAGATGCCGTCGCCCGGTAGGAGTACCGGCGTAGAGGGGAACATCATTGAAATCCAGAAAACTGAGCCGTAAGCGCAGCCGCGCGGCCATAGTCACGGCGACGGCTGCCTCGGTCGTCGCAGGCGTCGCCTTCGCGGCCAACTGGAGCGCGGGCGCGGCCGTCGTCGACGACCCGACCGTGAACGCCGCGACCAAGGCGACCTTCCAGAAGCTGGCCGACGCGGTCTTCACCGACCGTACCCAGGCTCTCGTACGGGGTGCTTCGCAGAAGCAGCAGACGTCCCGCTTCTCCGGCGACGTCCGGCTCTCCAGCACCCAGTCGCACGACGAGAACGCGGCGCTGACCCAGCTGCGCGGCCGCCAGAACCGCATCGCCAAGGCCGGCGAGACGTACAGCGCCGGTAGCACCCAGGTCACGCTCGACGCGACCCGCGTGACCGGCCGCACCGCCAAGGCCGACGTCACCGAGACCACGACGCTGACCTACGCCAAGGCCGCCGGCAAGGAGCCGAAGTCCACCGGCTTCCAGGCCCACCACGAGCTGACCTTCAAGGCGGACCGGCAGGGCACCTGGCAGCTGACCGGCATCGAGGACACCGACGACGGCGGCCTCGCCGTCAACACGCTGTCCAAGCCCTCGGTCAAGGCGCCCGCCACCGGCGACGACGGCAACACCACGCCGGACGCGCCGCGCGCGGCCATCACGCGCAACCCGACGCCCGTGCCGAAGACGCTCACCGGCGGCACGTACGACTACAAGGCGATGGCCGCCTACGCCGAGAAGTACGTGTACAACTACAACCCGGACTACCCGGACTACAACAACGAGACCGCCGGCGGCGACTGCACCAACTTCGTCAGCCAGTCGCTCAAGGCCGGCGGCTGGAAGCACGTCCCGGGCTACGTGTACGACTACACGAAGTGGTTCGGCACCGCCGACATCCAGTCGGACTCGTTCGTCGGCGTCAACGAGTGGTCCTGGTTCGCCCAGAACTCCAAGCGGACCACCCCGCTCGCCAACGTCTTCCAGGCGCAGGTCGGCGACGTCATCCAGATGGACTTCGACCGGGACGGGGCGAAGGACCACACGATGATCGTCACGTACGTGGCCAACGGCATCCCGTACGTGACCTACCACTCCAACAACACCTACCGCAGGTCGCTGGCGAGCCTCGTCGCGTCGTACCCGAACGCGTACTACTACGCCTACCGCACCTGATCATCGGCCGATACCGCGGTCCGCTGCTCCTCCTCGGGGTGGCGGGCGCGCCAGTACGGGTTGTCGTGCGGCAGGTTCGTACTGACCCTGCCGTACATCCCGAACACCATCAGCACCAGACCCACCACGAAACTGAACAGCACATTCTGGATCTTGAAGGCCAGGAAGTCCGAGTCCGTGTCGAGCAGGCCCAGGAACAGGAAGCCGTTCAGGATGAACAGCACGCCGAGCACCATGTTCAGCGTGGACGCGAAGTTCCCGCCGATCACCATCCCGACGAAGAGCAGCAGCCCGACGCAGATCGACAGCACGCTCAGCGCGCCGTTGGTGTTCAGGCCGATCGCGGTGTTCCCGCCCGTGTCGAAGAAGCCGATGTTGTCGGTGAGCCCAAGGATTCCGAAGGCCAGCAGGAACAGGCCCATCAGGCCCGCCCCGATCCGGTAGACCCGGTTCAGGCGGTGGTCGACGGGCAGTGCCTCGTCGAACATGATCCGCCGCCGCGTCCCCGAGTGCGCTGCGTGTGAGGCCATCTCCGCCTCCCCATCTGGATTGCGGGTCGCCTCCCAATATCCGCCTGTGCCGCAGGGACGGCAAACGGCTCACGGGTGACCGGTGCCCCGGTCCTCCCGGATCTGCGTCACCGTCCGCGCCACCGACTGCCGTACCGCTTCCGTCTCGGTCAGGAAGTGCCAGTAGTCGGGATGCCGTCCCTCCAGCCCCCCGACCGCCCGGTCCAGCCGCGCCACCGCGTCGTCCAGCGGCCGCGCGTGCCGCGGATCCGGACTGGTCCGCCCGGCCATCGCCAGCCGCTGCGCGTCCCGGATCGCGAACCGCGTCCGGTCGATCTCCGCCTGCGGATCCTTCTGCACCGCGTTGAGCCGGCTCAGCCGGTCACCGGCCGCGGAAACCGCCTCGTCCGTACTGTTCAGCAGCGCCCGCACCGTCGACAGCAGTGAGCCGGCGTCCGCCCACCGCTGCGCGTCCCGCGCGGCCTGCGCCTCCCGCAGCTTCACCTCGGCCTGCCGCACGTTCTCGCCGGCCTGCTGCGGCACCTGCTGCAGGTCCTGCCAGCAGGCGGCCGAGAACCGCCGCCGCAGCTCGCTCAGGACCGGGTCCACCTGCCCGGCCCGGGTGGTCAGCGCCTGCGCACGCGTGCGCAGGCTCACCAGCCGGTGATCGATCTCCGCGGCCTTCTCCGGCAGCCGCTCGGCCTCGACCCGGATGGCCTCGGCCTCCCGCTGCACCCGCCCGGCCCGCTCCAGCGTCGCCTGCACGCCGTGCCGGCCCGCACCCTGGTTCAGCCTGGTCAGCTCGGGCGACAGGGCGGCCAGCCGGGCCGCCAGCTCATCCGCCCTGATCGGGGTCTTCCGCACGGCATCGAGCGCGTTGCTGGCCGCCAGCAGGGCCTGCCGGGCCCGCTCCACTGCGGGCGCCAGCCGCGCCAGCTGCGTCTCGGCCTTGCCGAGCAACGGCCCGAGCGACTCACCGAACCGGTCCAACTCCCCCTTGACCCGGACCAGCTCGTCCCGGGCGCCGGAGATCTCCCCCCGCGCCCGCGCCGCCGTGGCGGCCTCAAGGTCGTCCCGATCCAGGTCATAGGCGTCGATGGCCTGGATGTACCGGTTGCTCACCTCGTCGATTCGCCGCCCCAGCGCCTCGAAGTCCGAGACGGCGCGACGGGCGGCCGGCGAGTCGTCCACGGCGGAGATGGTCTCTATCGAGATCCGCAGGTCCCGCTGGGCGGTGTCCAACTCGTAGAACGCGGCGGCCGCGGCGTCCTTGGCCGCCTGCGCCTCCGCCCGCTGACTCTCCGCCCGCCCCCCGAACCACCGCCGGGTCCCGCCACCGGCGAACGCCCCGGGCACCACCAGCACGGCCAGCAACGGCAGCCCCATGAGACCGAGGACATCCCGAAGCGGCGTACGCCGGACCCGCACGGGAGGCGAGTACGACCGCTCGGATACCACCGAAGTCCCCGATGTCCCCGTCACTTATCCCTCTCCCGTGCCGCGCTGCGCCCACTGTGCCGGCGGTTGCTGCAATTCTCCCACTCGTGAAAGACGAACACACGGGCCGGTCAGTTCGCGGTCGGGGCGATCATTCGGCAACGCTCGGGACGACCGGCCTGTAACGGTGCGTGCGGCCGCTCCGGATACGTGTTTGCGGGACAGTGCCCCGGGCAATGTAGGCTGTCGACTCGTCTCGGGTGCGTAGCTCAGGGGTAGAGCGCCTGCCTTACAAGCAGGATGTCGGCGGTTCGAAACCGTCCGCGCCCACGTGAACAGAGGACCCCGGCCGATCCGGCCGGGGTCCTCTGGCGTTCTCAGCCCTCCTCGTGCGCGTGCTTGAGCCGGCTCCGGGCTTCCATGCGGTCCGGGGCCGTGACCTCCGCCCAGAAGCGGTGGCCGCTGACGAACACGGCGAGTTCGTGTTCACGGCGGCGCAGCTTCTCCACCTCGGCCTGTTCGTCCTCGGTCCAGCCCGGGGAGGCGGGGCGCTCCACCTTGCGCCAGCCGCCCAGGTCGCTGAATCCGTCCAGCGGCTCGACCGACCAGGGGAGCCGCTTCAGCAGGGCCGACAGCTCGGCCCGGACCTGATGCAGCTCCTCCTGACCGGCGAGGAGGTCACTCGGAAAGTCATAGGTCGCAGCCACGCGGCAATGGTACGCCTGTTCGATTTTGGGTGGCGAGCTTGTTCGGGGGGTTCGTGTGTTCGAGTGGGGGACGGGACCCCGGCCGGGAGCCGCCCCGCGCGTCCGCTACGGCCGGTGCTGTACGAAGCCGATGGTCAGGTAGGGCTCGCCCGGGCCAGGCGTGCGGTTCCAGGGGCGGGTGCGGAGGGTGTGCAGGCGGCCCTGGGTGAGTGCCAGCCGTGGTAGGCGGACGCCGAACTCGGTGGTGAGGGCCTCAAGGGCGCGGTGCTCGTGCCGCCGGTGCTCGTCGGGGCCGCCCGGCGGGAAGCGGAGAGGTTCCGGGACGGGACCCCGGTGCTCGGTCGTGGTGCCGCGGGCGGTGAAGCCGTACCGCTCCTCGCCGTTCTCCGCGACGGACAGGTGGAAGACGCCGGGGCGGTGGCCGCGCGACGGCTCGCTCCACACCGTGACCGTGCGGGTGCCCCGGGAGGCGGCCAGGCCCGGGGAGACGAGGCGCCGTGCGTCGAAGCCCCCGCCCGGCGCTGCCTCGAACGCGAAGCTCCAGGCGGGGCCCGCCCGGCCGACGGCGGTCAGTGCCGTGTCCGCCCACGGCGGGACGCTCTCGCCGGGGCGGAAACGCGTCCGGGCGTCCCACAGGGTCGCCGGGGCGTTGAGGGCGGCGGGGCCGGTGTCGGTGGCGGCCAGGCGGGACGGGAGCTGCGGCGGTGCCACGCCTTCCACGAGGAGGAAGCGGTACGAGGTGAGGAGGGTGCCGGGGCGCTCGTCGGCCAGCCAGGCCAGGCCCGGTGGGTCCACGTCCGCGGTGGGCGGCGGGATGTCGCCGGGCTGTCCGGCACGGGGTGTGGCGAGGAGTTCCCGGCCGCGGTCCGGTGTGATCAGGGGGCCGAGGAGCGGGTCGGCGCACAGGCCGAGCGGGGCGAGGTGCTCGGGGCTGAGCGGCCGCCAGTCGGGCAGGGCGGCCCGCAGGGTGTGCCAGGCCGCGTCGGTGTCGCCCCAGCGGGCCAGCTCCCGGGCCTCCTCGACGGCCCGGCCGAAGGGGCCTTCGGCGGTGTAGCGGTAGGTGCCTTCCCCTATCTGCCGCCGGACCTCGTCCGCCGCGGCGCGCACCGTGTCGGAGGAACCCGGCAGGTCGGAGGCCCCCATGGGGCCGTCCCGGCGCATGCGGGCCTGCTCGGCCACCAGCACGGGCACGATCTCGGGGGCGTAGACCGGGTCGGCCGCCAGGCCCTGGAAGGACACCATGTACGTCTGCCCGAGCAGCCGGCGGATCTGGTCGTGCAGCCCCGACGCCCGTGGCCTGCCGTAGGCGACCGCCTCCGCCAGGGTGGCCGCGGCCTGCTCGTACCTCCCGGCGAGGGCGTCCAGCCGTGCGGCCGCCACGGAGGCGTCCAGGGCCCGGGTCGTCGCGTTGGCGAACACCGACCCGCCCCGCTCCGAGCGGCTCACCTGCAGGTGGTGGAACTCGCGGTACATCGACGCCATGAACGCCCGGAACGACCCGTACCGCGTCGGCGGTTCGGCGCGCCACGACGCCCACGTGTACACGGCCCACTCACCCGCCTCGTCCACGTCCCCCGGGTCCAGCAGGACGTAGACGGCGTCCGACTCCACGTCCAGTTGCAGGGCCCGGCCCCACATCCCGGCGAGGAGTTCGTCCTCGGGGGTGGGGTCGTCGTCCAGTTCGCCGGGGAAGTACTCGGACAGGCCCGCCGAGTCCTCGTGCCACCGGACCCCGTCGGTGCCGGCGAGCACCCAGACGAAGCCGCCCGCGTGCCGCCAGCCGTCGCTCACCGCGAGGAAGGACCGGTACGACGGCGGCAGCCGGTGCCCGAGCCGCTCCTCCAGTTCGCGTATGCGTTCCTCCGACGCGGGCGGGAACCCCAGCCGGCGCGTCCGCAGGGGCTCTTCGTCCCGCGCCGGTACGTCCCCGTCCTGCGCGTCCGCCCACTCCTGGCTCCACCGCACCAGGAAAGAGCGCCAGCCGTCGCTCGTGTCCGTCATGCCGGTGATCCTCGCAGCCGCCACTGACAACGGCCCCGGCCCGCAATGAGAGCCTGGACGCCACGATCACGTTCCCGCCGGGCGGGAGAACGGAGCAGGGCGGATGAGCGGGCAGCGGCCGACGTTCGTGAAGGTGTGCGGACTCACCCAGGAGCAGCAGATCGACTGGGCCGTCGAGCTGGGCTACGACGCCGTCGGGATCGTCGTCACCCCGAAGAGCAAGCGGTACTGCCCGCCCGAACGGGCCGTGGCGCTCGCCGACCACGCCCGGGGGCGGATCCCCGTCTTCGCCGTGGCCCTGGCGTATGCCGAGACGGCGGCCGTCGCGGACCGCTTCGACGTCATCCAGATCTACGAGACGGCCGACATCCCGAACCTCGCCCTCGCCTCCGGCACCCCGCCCGAGCGGCCGGAGGCGCTCCGGTACTTCTTCTACGACGCGAGCGCGGGCAGCGGCGTGTTCGCGGACATCCCCGGCTGGGTCGGTGACGTGCCGGGGAAGGTGGTGATCGCCGGCGGCCTCGACGAGCACAACGTGGCCGGTGTCATCGAGGAGTTCGGGCCCTACGGCGTGGACGTCTCCAGCAGCGTCGAGACCGCGCCGGGGGTCAAGAGCCGCGAGAGGATGGCCGCGTTCATCGCCGCCGCCCGCACCCCCGGACGTGCCGCCGGGCGCGACGGCCGCTAGCGGCCGGCTTCGCGCAGCTCCCTGACGATGCGGGCCGTCACCGGCACGGGCACGCCGTGCCGGTCCGCCGCGCGCAGCAACGCCCCGCCGATCGCGTCGAGTTCGAGCGGGCGGCCGGCCTCCGCGTCGCGTTGCATCGAGGACTTGGCGGCGGGCGGGAAGGCGTCGTACCGGGCCAGCGCCTGGGCCGGGTCGACGGGGGCGCCGCAGGCGCGGCTGACGGCTGCCGTCTCCGCCACGAGGGACGACAGCTCCTCGCGGTGCCGGGTGCGGGCCTCGCCGAGGGGGAGGGCGTAGCGGGTGGTGAGGAGGGCGAAGGGGGCGAGGAACGCCATCTTCGCCCAGAGGGCGGTGGTCTCGTCCTCCAGGACACGGGTGGCCGGGCCGGCGGCGGTGAGGGCTTCGGCCAGGGCCTTCAGGCGGGGGCGGGGGACCTTGGCGCCGGTCAGGTCGATCTCCGCGAAGGGGCTGGTGTGTTCGACGCGGCCGGGGGCCGTGCGGGTCGACTCGACGCGGATCACGGACGGGGCCACGCGGTCGGGGGCGTAGCGGGCGCGCAGCAGCGCGGGGTGTTCCACGCCGTTCAGGAACGGTATGAGGAGGGCGTCGCCGAGGGCCGCGGGCGGGATCCGGGTGAGGGCCGCGTCCAGGGCGGTGGCCTTGACGGTGACCAGGCAGGCGTCGACCGGCTCGCGGAGGGCCGTGTCGGCCTCCACGGGGGCCCTGAAGTCGCCGAACAGGGCACTGCGGACGTGGATTCCGGTGGTGCGGAGGGTGCGTGCCGTCTCCTGGCCCGCCAGGCAGAGGACGCGGTGGCCGGAGCGGGAGAGCAGGGCGGCGAGCAGGCCGCCGACACCGCCGGGGCCGAGGACGGCGACGGTGAGAGGGGGGACCGGTGCGTTCGGGCCGTCCGGGGTGCCCGGGCCGTCCGGGGTGCCCGGGCTGTTCGGGATGTTCGGCATGGAGTTGTCCTCTCGTCGGTCGGCCCCGGGAGCGGTGGCCGCCTCGGGAAGATCCTCGCAGGAGGGAGGGGGTCTGCGGGAGACTGGGGACATGTGCCGGAGTATCAAGACCCTGCGTCCGCCTCAGCTGGCCGAGGAGGCCACGGAGGAGGAGATCCGTGCTGCCGCGTTGCAGTACGTGCGGAAGGTGTCCGGGTTCCGGGCGCCGGCCGCGCACAACCGTGAGGTGTTCGAGCGGGCGGTGGACGCGGTCGCGGAGGCGACCGCCGCGCTGCTGGGGGGACTGGAGGTGCGGGGGCAGGCGGCCGCGGGTGGGGGCTGAGGTGGGCCGCGCTCCATAGGGGCGCGGGGAACCGCGCGACCAGCCCCCACCGGACCGCGGGGATGCGCACACCGGCCGCCGGGCCCGCGACCGCCTCCCGCGGGCCCGGCGGCCTGCCGCAGCGGGTCTACACCGGCCGGCGTCTTCGCATCAGGTATCCCGCGCCCGCCCCCGCGCCGAACAGTGCTGCCACCGATACCGCCGTGGCCATCCAGGTCGCGCCCAGCCACTGGGCGCCCAGCCAGCCGAGGGCGACGCTGTAGATCGCCCAGGTCAGGCCTGCCAGGGCGGACCAGGGGAGGAAGTCGCGGACGCTGCGGTGGGTCGCGCCGGCGCCGAGGGAGACGATCGAGCGGCCGGCCGGGGCGAAGCGGGCCAGCACCACCAGCGCGCCGCCGCCTCGGGACAGGGCCTCGCCGAGACGTTCCTGCGCGCTGCTCAGCCGCCGGGAGCGGGCGATCGCGCGGTCCAGGCGGGCCCCGCCGCGCCGGGCGAGCCGGTAGGCGACCAGGTCACCGAGGACCGACGCGGTCGCCGCGCAGAGGGTCAGCGCCAGGATGTCCGGCAGGGCGTGCGGCGGGACCTGCCCGGCCGACGCACCGGTGCCCGCCGCCGCTGCCGTGGCCGCGGTGATGACGAGCACCCCGCTCGGCAGGACCGGCAGGAACACATCCAGCAGCACGGAGACGGCCACCATGGCGTATATCCATGGCCCGGCCTCCAGTGACCCCATGCTCTCCCACACGACGGTTCCCCCGCGACTGTCCTGGTGCGCCCCCCGACGACAGCCATACAGCGTACGCGGGGGGTGTGACAGGAGGGTCACGGGGGAACCGCGTCTTCGGCAAAGGGCCGTCGGTGAAAGGTCATGCGGCAGCGTGCGACTCCCTCATGGGGCGGTGAGGACGGACTCCTTCACGGTCTCCAGGGTCCCGTTCCGCCGGGCCCGCTCAAGCCGCAGCCGGGCCGAACGGCCGTGCAGCGTCAGGGTCATGAGCTGGTTGCCGAACCACGGGCCGCCCCTCTTCCGCCAGGTCACCGGTGGTGGCGCACAGCGTCCGTGCCGGGCGAGGCGCCGCCCGAGGAGCCGGGCCAGGGCGCTCCAGCCGAACCGGAAGCCGACCCGGATCGTCGGCGGCACGGAGTTGTGCACGGGGGAGCAAGTGAGCTGCACCACACGGGAGTCGGGCGCGGTTCCGGCGGGCCACGCGGGTTCGGCGACGTACGCGTGATGGACGTCTCCGGAGAGCACGCAGATGGAGGCCGGCGCCCCGGGCCCGGAGCCGGTCCGGGCGAACAGGCCGGCCAGCTCGGCGAAGGACGCCGGGAAGGCCGCCCAGTGCTCCAGGTCGGCCGCGCGGCGCAGCCGTTCCCCGAACCGTGCCCAGCGGGCGCCGCGTTCGCCCCGGCACAGCGCCGCGTCCCAGGTCTCGACGTCGTGTATCAGGTGCGGCAGCAGCCAGGGCAGTGAGCTGCCGACCAGGAGATGGTCGTACGACTCCCGGCCGTCCAGCGCCTGTTCGCGCAGCCACTCGGCCTCGCCCGGGTCGAGCATGGCGCGGTGGTGTTCGTCGAGCACCCGGGCCGCGCGGGTGTCCACCATCAGCAGCCGGACCCGCCCGAAGTCACGCCGGTAACTCCAGCGCACCGAGGCCGGGTCGGTATCGGCCCTGGCGGCGAAGGCGCGCAGTTCGTCGGTGCCGTCGGGGGCGGAGCGTACGGCCGCGTACAGCGGATCGGCGGCCAGCTCGGCGGGGGACAGGTTTCCCAGGTGCTGGTGCACCCAGTACGACATCAGCCCGCTCAGCAGCCGCTCCTGCCACCAGGGCGTGGCGCGCAGGTCGGCCAGCCAGGCCGCGGAGGTGTTCCAGTCGTCGATCACGTCGTGGTCGTCGAAGATCATGCAGCTCGGCACGGTGGAGAGCAGCCAGCGCACCTCCGGGTCCAGCCAGGACTCGTAGTAGAGGCGGGTGTACTCCTCGTAGTCGGCGACCTCGGCGCCGGGCGCGTCCGTGAGGTCGCGGCGGGCGGCCAGCCAGTGCCGGGTGGCCGCCGAGGTCTCGTCGGCGTACACCTGGTCGCCCAGGAGCAGCAGCAGGTCCGGCCGGTCACCGCCCGCGGCGATGCGCGTGGCCAGGCTGTCCAGGGCGTCCGGGCCGACCGGGTCATGGCCGTCGGCCGGGGGAGCGGCCCAGCGGCAGGAGCCGAAGACGACGTCGAGGCCGGCGCCGGCGGCCGGGACGTGGATCACCGAGGGCGGGAAGGGGGAGTCGGGCAGCGGCCACACGCGCGTGCCGTCGAGGAGGACGTCGTACGACGGTGGCGTCCCCGGGGTCAGCCCGGTGACCGGGACCAGGGCGTAGTGGTGGCCGGCCACCTGGAAGGTGCGCGCGGTGCCGCCGGCGCCGTCGGCGCAGCGCACCTCGGCGGCACACGGACGGCTCGCCTCGACCCAGACGGTCGCCGACGAGCCGTCGGTGTATCTCAGCAGCGGTCCCAGGCGCAGTCCGGCCACGATCGCCCGCCCTCTTCCTCGGTCGGTTCGCCCCCGTCGCCCCGTACGGTACGGAACGACGGAGGCCGGCGGGGAGGTTCCGGCGCGGGAAGGAGGCGGGGACAGAGGCCGGGAGAGAGCCGGGGGGCTGGTTCAGCAGGCGGAGAGGTAGCTGGTGAGGGCGCTCTTCTCGGCGGAGTCCACGGAGAGGTTGTAGTAGTACTTCACCTGGACCCAGGCGCGGACGTAGGTGCAGCGGTAGGACGTGAGCGAGGGCATCCACTCGGCCGGGTCCTTGTCGCCCTTGGACTGGTTCACGTTGTCCGTGACGGCGAGGAGCTGGGGGCGGGTGACGTCGTTGGCGAGAGCCTCGCGCTGGGCCGTGGTCCACTTGCTCGCGCCGGAGTCCCAGGCCTCGGCGAGCGGGACGAGGTGGTCGATGTCGACGTCGGAGGCGGCGGTCCAGGTGGCGCCGTCGTAGGGGGAGTACCAGCTGCCGCTGGTGGCGGTGCAGGCGGAGTTGGTGACGACGTTCGTACCGTCGCGCTTGAGGATCCACTCACGGGTGTTGCAGGTGCCGCTGATGGTGTCCCAGGTCGGGAAGAGGTCGCGGTCGTAACCGGTGCGGTTCTCGGTGGCCACGGTGAGCGAGGCGAGGTAGGTGCGGGCGGTGGCGGCGCTGACCGGGGTGGGGAGGGCGGCGGAGGCGCTCGGGGAGTTGAAGAGGGCGGCAGAGGCTATGAGTCCGGTAAGAGCGGCGAGTATGCTGACTCGTCGACGCGCGTAGAACTTCGGCATGCGAACTCCCTGGTGGGGGTGGGGTGTTGGAGCGTGAGCGAGGGAATGCTCGCGCCGCCGTGTTGCCGGTGGGTGAGCGTTCGGTAAGAAACTAGTGACGTGTTCATGACACGACAAGACATGCGACGTGACTCACAGGCGGGAGCTTTGGCCTTGGGATCGATGGCGCGGTCACGTAGTCTTTACGGCGTTGAAGGGGAGTAGCTCTTCGCCGGACCGTCGACATACTGCTCAGCCCGTCTGAGCCGGCGCCCGGAGGCGGACCTCGGCCATCGCGGCCGTGGGGGCGCCAGCGAGACCTTCGGCAAGCAGTGCACGCCCGTGCCGTACGGCACGGGTGACCGTGTGCGCTGCCCTGCCGAGGTGTTCGTCTGCGAAGCGTGGTGCTCTCGGTGGGGCGGTGGCCCCGACCGATTGAGGACCCTTGATCAGCATCACCGTGACGGCGCTCGTCTTCGGCGTCATCTTCCTCGCCGAACTGCCCGACAAGACCGCGCTCGCCGGTCTCGTCCTGGGTACGCGCTACCGGGCGTCGTACGTCTTCGCCGGTGTCGCCGCGGCCTTCCTGCTGCATGTCGTGCTCGCCGTGGCGGCGGGCAGCGTCCTGACCCTGCTCCCGCAGCAGATCGTGCACGCGCTGACCGGCGTGCTCTTCCTCGGCGGCGCTGCCGTGCTGCTGCTGAAGAAGGGCGAGGAGGAAGAGGAGATCCGCAAGCCGGCCGACCAGTCCTTCTGGAAGGTCGCCGGTACCGGGTTCATGCTCATCCTGGTCGCCGAGTTCGGGGACCTCACGCAGATCATGACGGCGAACCTCGCGGCGCGCTACGACGATCCGCTGTCCGTCGGCCTCGGCGCGGTGCTCGGCCTGTGGGCGGTGGCCGGGCTCGGCATCGTCGGCGGCAGGGCGCTGATGAAGAAGGTGCCGCTGCGGCTGATCACGCAGATCGCGGCGGTGCTGATGCTGGCGCTGGGTGTGTGGAGCCTGTGGGAGGCGATCGCGGGCTGAGCCCGCCCCGGCCGGCTGGGCCCGTTCCCGCGGGCCTGCGAGCTGAAGAGTCGGTGAACGGTCGGCGAAGGCGGTGGCGGGATCGGCCCTCTCTTTTGTACCGTGGAGAAACAAAGTGGCTCCCGCCCGTTTTCCCTGACCGGCGGGCGGGGCCGCCTTGTTTCTTCCCGGCCCGCTTTCGGCCTGTGCACTAGGAGCTGCCCGATGACGGCCACCGTCCTCACCGCCCGCGCCCTCCTGCTCGACATGGACGGCACCCTCGTCAACTCCGACGCCGTCGTGGAACGCATCTGGCGGCGCTGGTCCGAGCGGCACGGGCTGGACGGCGACGAGGTCATGAAGGTCGTCCACGGGCGCCAGGGGCATGCGTCCATGGCGGTGCTGCTGCCGGACCGGCCGATGAAGCAGAACCTCGCGGACAACGCGCGGATGCTGGCGGAGGAGACCGCCGACACGGAGGGCGTGGTGGAGATCCCCGGCGCCGCGGCCTTCCTCGCCTCCCTCCAGGGGCTGCCGCACGCGCTGGTGACCTCGGCGGACGTGGCGCTGTCGACGGTCCGGATGGCCGCGGCGGGGCTGCCGCTGCCGGCGGTACGGGTGACCGCGGAGTCGGTGGGGGCCAGCAAGCCGGACCCCGAGGGCTTTCTGAAGGGGGCGGCGGAGCTGGGGATCGCTCCGGCGGACTGCGTGGTGTTCGAGGACTCGGGCGCGGGGATCGCCGCGGGACGGGCGGCCGGGATGCGGGTCGTGGGGGTCGGCGCGCGGGCCGCGGCGCACGGGCCGGATGTGGTGGTGCGGGACCTGACGGGCGTGCGGGTGGAAGCGGCGGCCGACGGTTCCCTCCGGCTGCACGTCGACGGCGCCTGAGGCCGGGGGTCGGGGCGCTCACCGGCGCTTGCAGGGTGCCGCCGCGCCCACCCTCCCCCACGCTCGGCTTCGCTCGCGCGGGGACCCCCATCGCCCCAGCGGCACGACTGCCCGCGGCTGGGAAGAAGCGCCGGCAGTGGCGCCCCTCCAGGGCGCGGGGAACTGCGCGACCAGCCCCCACTCACCCGCAGCCACCCACGGCCGCAACCGCCCCCACCATCACCCACCCGCGCCCGCCAAGACACCCCCCGTCGGCCCGCCCCCCTACGGCTTCGTCGTCTCCGATTCCAGCGCCGCCCGCGTAGCCGCCCCGTACACCCCCGCCTCGTCGGTCAGGACGCCCCGGGTCACCTGGTACGTCCGCACCGCGTTCTCGGTCTTGGTGTCGTAGTGGCCGTCTGCCGTCCCCGAGAAGAGGCCCACCTGCTCCAGCCTGAGCTGGAGTTCCGTGACCTCCGTGCCGCTGTCGCCGGGGCGGAGGACCGGCGGTGTGCTGGGCCGGGCGGAGGCGGACGTGCCGGTCACCGGCGCCGACCGGGTCGGAGTGGCGATCGGGGAGGACGTCGCGGACGGGGTCGCGCTGGGCGCGGTCGGCGACGGGGTGGCGGAAGGGCTCGGGCTGGCGGACGGTGACGGGGAGGTCGCCGTCGGGGACGGGGACCTCGTCGGCGACGCGGCCGACGGCGAACCCGGTGTGACGTCCGGGACGCTCTCCCGTACGTCGTTCGGGGCCGCCCCGTCCCGCGTCGGCGTCAGGTGGGAGAAGAGGCCGTTCACGAAGCCCGCCACCGCGAGGATCGCCACCACCGTCCCGGCGATGGACAGCAGCAGCGTCCGCCGGGGCCTACGGCGGGCTTCCTCCTCCCCGGCACCGGAATCGAAGGCCTCCGGTCCGAGGTCCGGCCCGGCGTCCGGTTCGAGGTCCGGCCCGACGCCCGGCCCCGGTACCGCCCGCAGCGGCATGGTCGCCTCGGCCATCGGTGACTGCTCGGCCACCGGCAACGGTGCGGTCGCCTCGCCGTCGGCCCCCGCGCCCGTGCCCGCCCCCTCGACGTCGATGTACGGCCGTATCCGCAGCGGGTCGAAGTCCTCCGCCGCCGCCTGTTCGGCCGTACGCGCGTCGCGCAGCGCGTCGGAGGTCCGCTGGTTGCAGTCGCAGGAGGGGGAGCCGTCCGGCCCCTTCGGTGTCCCGCACTCCGGGCACTGGTGGCCCCCGGTCGTATCCGTCACGGCGTTCGTCCCTCCCCTCACGAACTCCACAGATTATGCAGAGCACCCACACGTACGTTCGCCGGAACCCCTCGTCTCAGCAGTCCCGAAAAGGACTCGACGGGCCATACCGGGTGACACCGCCCACCATGGAAGATGGTCGAGAGCCCCGGGAGGTCTCCATGGCCCTGGAAGCGACGCACACCCCGGCCAAGGGCGCGGAACGCGTACCCGGCAACGTGCTGGTCCCGATCGGCGCGCTGCTGCTCGGGCTGCTGCTGGCCGCGCTGGACCAGACGATCGTGTCGACGGCCCTGCCCACCATCGTCAGCGACCTCGGAGGGCTTGAGCATCTGTCGTGGGTGGTCACCGCGTACCTGCTGGCCTCCACCGCCGCCACCCCGCTGTGGGGCAAGCTCGGCGACCAGTACGGGCGCAAGCGGCTCTTCCAGCTCGCGATCGTGATCTTCCTCGTCGGGTCGGCGCTGTGCGGGATGGCCCGGAACATGGGCGAGCTCATCGGCTTCCGCGCGTTGCAGGGGCTGGGCGGCGGCGGGCTCATGGTGCTGTCGATGGCGATCGTGGGGGACATCGTGCCGCCGCGTGAACGAGGGCGCTACCAAGGGCTGTTCGGCGCCGTCTTCGGCGCCACCAGCGTGCTCGGGCCGCTGCTCGGCGGGGTGCTCACCGAGCACCTGAGCTGGCGCTGGGTGTTCTACGTCAACCTGCCCGTCGGCGTCGTCGCGCTCGCCGTGATCGCCGCCGCGCTGCACATCCCGCGCCGGACCGCCCGCCACGTCATCGACTACCTCGGCACCTTCCTGATCGCCGCCGTCGCGACCTGCCTGGTGCTGGTGGCCTCGCTGGGCGGCACGACGTGGGCGTGGGGGTCGCCGCGGATCACCGGGCTCGCGGCCGTCGGGGTCGTCCTCGCCGTCGCCTTCGTGGCCGTCGAGCGGCGGGCCGCCGAACCCGTGCTGCCGCTCAAGCTGTTCCGCGTCCGCACCTTCACCCTCGCCGCCGTGATCAGCTTCATCGTCGGGTTCGCGATGTTCGGCGCGATGACCTATCTGCCGACCTTCCTCCAGGTCGTGCAGGGCATATCGCCGACCCTGTCCGGCGTGCACATGCTGCCGATGGTGATCGGCCTGCTGCTGTCCTCCACCCTCTCCGGGCAGATCGTCAGCCGTACCGGCCGCTGGAAGGTGTTCCCGGTCTCGGGGACCGCCGTGACCACCATCGGTCTGCTGCTGCTCCACCGGCTCGACGAGCACAGCTCGACCGCCGAGATGAGCAGCTACTTCTTCGTCTTCGGCCTGGGCCTCGGACTGGTCATGCAGGTGCTGGTGCTGATCGTGCAGAACTCCGTCTCGTACGAGGACCTCGGCGTCGCCACCTCCGGCGCGACCTTCTTCCGCTCCATCGGGGCCTCCTTCGGCGTCGCCCTCTTCGGTTCCGTCTTCGCGGGCCGCCTCGCGGACAAGCTCGCCGACGCCTTCCGGGGCGTCCGGCTCCCGCCAGGGGCCACCCCGGACGCCCTCAAGGCCGACCCGCGGGGCATAGCCACCCTGCCGCCCGCACTGCGGCCGGCGGCCCTGCACGCGTACGCGTCCTCGATCACCGACGTCTTCCTGTACGCCGCCCCGGTCGCCCTCCTCGGCTTCGTCCTCGCCTGGTTCCTCAAGGAGGACCGGCTGCGCGGCTCGGTCACCGCGCCGGACGCCTCCGAGACCATCCCGCCCAACCCGGTCCAGCGGTCCTCGTACGACGAGTGCTCCCGGGCGCTGTCCCTGCTCGGCACCCGGGAGGGCCGCCGGGAGATCTACCGGAAGATCAACGAGCGGGCCGGGTACGGGGACCTGCTGCCCGCCGCCGGCTGGCTGCTGCTGCGGATCCGGAGATACGGCTCGGAGGAGCCGGGGCGGCTCGCCGAGCGCGGCCCGGTCCCGCTGAACGTGGTGCTGGAGGGCGCACGCCAGCTGGAGGAGCGGCACCTCGCCGACCGTCTGGGCCTCGACCTGACCCTCAGCGACCGGGGCCGCGAGGTCGCCGAACGGCTCACCAAGGCCCGCGAGGAGTCCCTGGCCGAACTCCTCGGCGACTGGTGGAGCCCGGACCGGCCCACCGACCTGGACCGCCTGGTCCGGGAGCTGACCGACGAACTGTGCGGCACCGAACGCGAACAGCCGCAGCACCCGGCGCCCCGGCAGGCCGGCCGGCTCAGCTGAGGAGTTCCTTGCGGAACCAGTGCCCGGCGTAGACGTCGTCGTTGTGCGGCGCGGTCTCCGTGTAGCCGAGCCGCGCGTACAGGGCGCGGGCCTCCACCAGGTCGGAGCGGGTGTCGAGCAGGATCCGCTCGGCCTCCAGGGCACGGGCCGCGTCCTCGGCCGCCGCGACGAGGAGGGCCGCGCCGCCCCTGCCGCGCAGCCGCTCGTGCACGAAGACCCGGGTGAGCTCCGCGGTGGCCGGGTCCAGGAGCCGTACACCCGCGCTGCCGGCCGGCTCGGCGTCGTACCGCGCGATCAGCAACCGTCCGGTGGGCGGGGCGAGTTCGGTCCCCGGCCGGGCGGCGATCTCCCGCTCCAGCTCGGCCGGGTCGGTGCGGCGGCCCTCGTGGAGCAGGTACCAGCGGTCGCTGACCTCCGTGTAGTACGCCCGCCACAGGGCGAGGGCCGAGGGTGAGCCGGGGGGTTCCGTGGTGATCGTCCAGGAGGCCATGGACCGTAGTCTCAGGCGGACCCGGGGTGCCTGCGCAACCGGATATGCGTGACCTCGGGGGAGTCGAGCACCCGGGTCCTGCGCCACTCGACGTGGCCGTGGTTCCCGGGGAATTCTCCGTGGCTGTTTGCGGGGCGGTGTGCGGGTCACCCGAAGGGGGAGACGGCCCGTCGGGCCGAGACACCGGAAGGCAACCATGTCCACAGGCTTGATCATCGCGATCGTGATCGTGGCCGCCGTGGTCGTAGTCGCGGCCGTACTGGCCGCGCGCTCCAGGGGCAGCGGCCCGCAGGGTCTGAAGCGGCGCTTCGGACCCGAGTACGAGCGGACGGTGGCCCAGCACGGCGGCGACACCAAGGCGGCCGAGCGAGAGCTCGCCGAGCGGGTGCAGCGCCACGGCGGACTGCACGAGCGCGAACTGGACCCGGCGGAGCGCGAACGCTACGCCGCTCGCTGGACGACCGCCCAGGAGCATTTCGTCGAATCGCCCCGCGAGTCGGTGACCGAGGCAGACCGGCTGCTCGCCGAGGTGGCGGCCGCCCGCGGCTTCCCGGCCGGTGCCCAGTACGACGAGCAGGTCGCCGCCCTCTCCGTGCACCATGCGGACCACGTCGACGGCTACCGCCGCGTCCACCGCGCCGCCCTGGCACCCGTGGGCGGCTCCCCGCTCAGCCAGGCCGGGACCGAGGAGATGCGGACCGCCATGATCGAGGCCCGCTCCCTCTTCGACGACCTGGTCACCCCGGCGTCCCATGAGCACGGCCGCCACCGCGCCGACGCCGGTGCCGACACCGGCGGCCATCTGCCCTGGTCCGCCAACCAAAGCCGCCCGAAGGAGAGTTGACCGACATGACCGATGCCAGGACAGGATCCGGCCGCCAGCCGCTCGGCGGCGACGGCTATCCCGGCGGTACAGCGATGCCGGGACGTGAGGAGCAGACCACCGACTGGGGCGACGCCTCCGTGAGCGGGGTCACTCCCGGGCAGAAGGAACCCGGACGCACGGCTGACCGGGAAGCTCCGGGGCAGGAGGAACCCGGACGCACGGCTGACCGGGAAGCTCCCGGGCAGGCGGTGCTGGTGGCCGGCGAGGGCCCCGGGCACGAGACGGACGCGGCCCGCGGCGGCGAGCAGCTGATGCCCCACGAGGAGTGCGGAGAGCTGGAGCGCCGTCTCCAGCAGGCGGTCACCGGTTTCGTCGATGAGCCGCGGACGGCCGTCGAGGAGGCCGACCGGGCCGTGGAGGAGATCAGCGCCCGCTTCACCGACGCCGTAGAGCGGCGCCGCCGTACCCTGCGCGGCAGCTGGCAGTCCGCCGACGCGAGCCACCCCGGCAGCGCCGACACCGAGCAGCTCCGGCTGGCCCTGCGCGACTACCGCGAACTGGCGGACCGGCTGCTGCACATCTGACTCACTCCCCGTGTGGGTCCGGCTCCGAGGCCGGTTCCGCACCGGCCGCCGCCCGGCGCTCCCGCCATTCGCGTACGACCTCCTCGACGTCGTACGGCTTCTTGCCCAGCGGGGGGCCGGGCGGCGGCCTGAACATCATGTCGCGGATCTTCACGTTGACCTCGGTGATGATCCTGCGGACGATCCGCTCCGACGGCGCCGCGTAGGCGGCCGCCAGCGCATCCTCGGCCTCCTTGCGCAGGGCGAGCGTCGGCGGCAGCGCCGCCAGACCCTCCCGGGCCATCTTCCGCCTGATCCACCACAGTTCGTCGTACGGCGCCTCCAGCGCGGCGGGCAACGGCTCCCCCGCGCCCGGCAGTTGATCGAACTCCCCGCGCCGCTGGGCGTCTTGGATCTGCCTGTCGACCCAGGACTCGAACGGCACCCCGGGTGGCTTTCGCTCGGTCATGACTCCATTGTGCCGGACGCGGGCTGGCCGGGCGTTTTATCATGCGCCGGAGATCCACGAATGATTCAGGAAACGCGCAGGGGGAACGCACGTGCTCGAACTCACCATGGCCTCCGTGTCCGGAGAAGCGGGCGAGACGGCCGGAATGCTCATGGCCGACGCGCCCAGCGACCCCGGCGCCGTGCTGCGGGTGGGCCGCGACGCCTCCGTCTGCCGGCTCGCCACGCCCGACGACTGGCTGTTCGTCTCCCGGGTGCACCTGGAGTTCCTGTGCGGACCCGAGGGCGGCTGGCAGGTCTCCTGGCTGCGCGGCTCCCAGGCCGAACCCTCCTCCGAGGTGCTGCTGAAGGTCGGGGAGTACGCCCAGGCCATCACCTACGGCGGCACGGTCGCGCTGCCCCGGGGCGGCTCCGGCGAGATCGTCGTCCGGGACCGCACCGCCCCGCGCAGCGTCAACGTGGGCTTCTACCACGAGGGTTGAGCACGCCCCGGCGGGCGGCTCAGCCGGGTCAGTCGAGGACCCGCGCCAGCGCGAAGCCGTCGTAGCCCTTGCTGCCGACCGTCTGGATCGCCGTGCCGGTCAGCCGCGGGTGGGCGGCGATGAGCTCGATCGCGGCGCGGGTGCCGACCACGTCCGGCTCGGCGCTGCCGCCGTCGACGACCCGGCCGCCGCGCACCACGTTGTCGATGATGATCAGGCTCCCGGTGCGGGTGAGCCGCAGCGCCCACTCCACGTAGTGCGGGTTGTTCGCCTTGTCGGCGTCGATGAAGACCAGGTCGAAGGGGGCAGGGTTCTCGTCGGCGAGCTTGGGCAGCGACTCCAGGGCGGGGCCGACCCGCACCTCGACGGTCCTGTCCAGGCCGGCGCGGGCGATGTTGCGGACCGCGATCTCGGCGTGCCGGGCGCTGTACTCCAACGAGATCAGCCTGCCGTCGGCGGGCAGGGCGCGAGCCAGCCAGATGGTGCTGTAGCCGCCGAGGGTGCCGATCTCCAGGATGTTCCGGGCGTCCTGGATCTGGGCGAGGAGCTGGAGCAGTTTGCCCTGGTTGGGGGTGACGTTGACATGCGGGAGCTCGTTCGCCTCGCTCTCCCGCAGGGCCGCCTGGAGCGCCTCGTCGTCCGGTGACAGGTGGCTGGTGAAGTAGAAGTCGACGTCGTCCCAGAGCTGTGAGCCGCTCATGCGTACGCTGCCTTTCGCCTATTCAGATGGCTGTCCGGTGACAGCTACCTGGATAGCACTACTGAGGCGGCGGGCGCGCCGGTGATCCACCGCCCCCGTGCCGGGCGGAACTCAGCCGATCGGCGCAGGGGGCGGCGGCGGCCCGGCCGGCGGGGGCGGGGGCTGCACCGGCGGGGGCGGCGGCGCCGGGCGCCGGGAGCGTCGTACGGCCCTCAGGGCGGTGACCGTGACGGTCACCAGCAGCGCGGTGCCGAGCGTCAGCAGCCACGCCGGGATCCCGGCCACCTCGCGCAGCCGGTCCGCGTAGACGACCTGCTGGAACGGCGTGTCCGCGGACGCCCGCCGCAGCACGTGGTCGCCGGAGATCCGGGCGGGATACGGGAACTCCTGGCCGACCGCCGTCAGGTAGGGGGTGCCCGCGGCCAGCGCGCCCAGCTCGCCGGTGGGGCGGCTGAGACGGCCGGCGTAGACGACCCGCGGGCGCTCGCCGCCGATCGCCGAACGCGGCTCCATGCGGTGCGCGGCGAGGACGTACAGGCCGAGCGACTGCGGGGTGGCCGAGAGTGCGGACAGCCGCATCGGGTAGACCGGGCGTTCGCTGGCGAAGGCGAGGTGGAGCGGGTCGAGGGCGCCGTGCAGCGCGGTGGCCGCGGTCGCGGGGGCGAGTCTGACCGCGACGTACTCCCAGTGGTCCGCGACGTAGGGCTGGAGCGCGGTGTTCAGGCGGGGCGGGAAGGGGAAGCCGTTGCTGCGCAGCCAGCCGTCCAGGGCGCCGGAGTCGGTGGCGGTCAGCTGGGCCACGTCGAACGGGCCGAGCCGCTGGCGGTCGACCACGCCGACGCCGGGGGCGGTGGCGGCGCCGGCGCCGGGTGGGCGGCCGGTGGGGTCGGCACCGCCGGTGGTGAGGGGCCAGTCGCCGTTCTCGGGCCAGAAGTGGTAGCGGGTGCGACGCGCCGGAGCGGTGAGGGTGTGCAGCTGGTCGAAGAGGGCGGGGTCGGCGAGGGCGACGGTGGCGCGGTGCGGGACGGGCATGATCCAGGCGGCGCGCTCGGCGTCGCCGCCCACCGTCAGGCGCATCACGATCTGTTCGCGGGTGCCGTCCCAGCGCAGGACGGATTCCTCGCGGCCGACGGTGATCCGGTGGGTGGCGTCGGGGACGAGGGCGCCGCAGGCGCAGGCGAAGGCGGGGGCGGCGAGCCAGCCGAGCTGGATGGTGGTGAGGACGAGGAGGACCGCGAGCAGACGCGTGCGCCGGCGGGGTCGCCGTTGGCCGATCATGGAGCGATGCCCTCCGCCCTACCGTCGATCAGGACTACAGACGGTATAGCGGAGGGCGTGGTTCCTGAGGCCGTTCCGGACAGCCACCGTCTGTCTACCGACGGTACGGGCCGACGGGGCGGATCGTTCGAACGGCGCAGGTGAGTGGGGGCCGTGAGGGAAGCTGAGCGTGTCCGTCGGCTGCGGGCCGGTGGGGGCTGAGCGCGCTCACGCGGCGGAGCCGCATCAGCCCCGCGTCCCTGCCATGAGTGCTTTCGTCAGGACGCTTCCACCGAAGGCGCCGAGCCCGGAAGGGGCTTGCCTGCTGTTTCGGCCATGCGCCAGGCGGCGAAGCCGCCCACTACTGCCGCGGCCATCATGTAGTACGCGGGCATCATCAGGTTTCCCGTCGCTCCGATCAGGGCCGTCACCGCCAGGGGGGTGGTGCCGCCGAACAGGGAGACCGAGATGTTGAAGCCGATCGACAGGGAGCCGTAGCGGACCCGGGTCGGGAAGAGGGCCGGGAGGGCGGCCGGCATCGCTGCCGTGAAGCAGACCAGGAGGAGGCCCAGGGCGCCCATGCCGAGTGCGACCGCGAGCAGGCTGCCCTGGCGGATCAGGAGGAGGGCCGGGACGGAGAGGGCCAGGAAGCCCGCGCAGCCCGCCGCGATCACCGGGCGGCGGCCGACGCGGTCGGTCAGGGCTCCGGCGAACGGCTGGACGATCATCATCAGCGCCATCACGCCGAGGACGACCAGGAGGCCGTGCGTCTCGTCGTACTTGAGCTCACTGGTGAGGTAGCTGGGCATGTACGACAGCAGCATGTAGTCCGTGACGTTGAAGACCAGGACCAGGGCCATGCACAGCAGGAGGGCCCGCCACTGGCTGGTGATCATCTCGCGGAGGGGGACCTTCGGGCGGGACGCCTCCGCCTTCTCGACCTCCGCCGCGAACGCCGGGGTCTCCTCCAGGCGCAGTCGCAGATAGAGGCCGATGATGCCCATCGGGCCCGCGATCAGGAAGGGGACGCGCCAGCCCCAGGAGGTCAGGTCGTCCGTGGACAGCAGGGCCGTCATCAGGGTCACCAGGCCGGCGCCGCCGATGTAGCCCGCCAGCGTGCCGAACTCCAGCCAGCTGCCGAAGAAGCCGCGCCTCTTGTCCGGCGCGTACTCGGCGATGAACGTGGAGGCGCCCGCGTACTCCCCGCCGGTGGAGAAGCCCTGCACCAGGCGGGCGGCGAGGAGCAGGAGCGGGGCACCGACGCCGATCGTCGCGTAGGAGGGGATCAGGCCGATCGCGAAGGTGCCGGCCGCCATCATGATCATGGTGAGGGCGAGGACCTTCTGACGGCCCACGCGGTCGCCGAGCGGGCCGAAGACCATGCCGCCGAGCGGACGGACCAGGAAGGCCGCGGCGAACGCGCCGAACGTCGACAGCAGCTGGGCGGTCGGGTTGCCGGACGGGAAGAAGACCTTGCCCAGGGTCACCGCGATGTAGCTGTAGACGCCGAAGTCGAACCACTCCATGGCGTTGCCGAGCGCGGCCGCCTTCACGGCGCGCCTGACCAGAGCGGGGTCGGTGACGGTGGGGGCGGGGGCCTTACGGGGGCCGGGGAGCCGGACGGACGGGGTGACTGCTGTGACGGTCGCCAAAACGGGGCTCGCCTACCTTTCGTGGGGGACAAGGGGCGCGGCCCGTACGGCGATGGGCGGGCCGAAAAGCGACGATAGGAGTACTTGGGGGCGTTACGTCGCGTACGCATTTACGTGCGCAGTGCAGCTAAATGTGCTGTATGCAGGGACGTCTGCCCGCCTCGGTGGCCGTACGCGCGGCGCGCAGTGTGATCCTTGTCGCGCTCCGTGGACGCAACCCCACCGCCCACGCACTGTCGTCTTCAGGACAAAAGGCGGGCGGATGTCAGGTGAAGAGGGAGTTGCCTGCGTCTGTGTCCAAAGGCGGTGGGAGCCTGATCAGGGTTCTCAGAACGATGTGCGGGACGCGGCGGGAGGCCGGCGAGGCGTGGCGAACGTGGAGCATGGCGGGGGAGCGGGGGAGTCTTTCGGTGCGGCGGAGGCCGGGGCGCGGTTCAGAATGGTCCGTCTCGGCCTGTGGGCGGTGGCGGCGATCCTTGTCCTACGGCAGCTGGCCGTCGTCCTCGGCACGCCGAGCGGGGACCGGCTGACGGACCTGGAGACCTGGGTCGGCCCCGACGGCGTGCTGCACGTCAAGGGGTCTCTGTACGACTCGACGCAGTTCACCGGCACCCCCTTCGGCGGGCTGGTGCTCAAGCCGCTCACCAGAGCCGCCGAGCAGGCCCTCGGCTGGGGCTGGACCTTCGGCACGCTGCTGCTCGTGGTCGCCCTCGGCCTGGTCGCCGCCCGCGCGCTGCCCCAGCCGGTCAGCCGCCGCACCTCGCTGCTGGCCGCACCGGTCGCGATCAGCCTGCTGATGGTCTCGCTGCCGGTCCGCAACACCCTCTGGCTCGGGCAGACCAGCATCATCCCGGTCCTGCTGGTACTGCTGGGCTGCTTCGCCGCCCGCGGGCAGCGCGACAGCGGGCTGTGCATCGGCCTGGCCGCCGCCCTTCAGCCTGCCCTGCTGCTGTTCGCGCCGCTGCTGTGGTTCACCGGCCGCCGCCGGGCCGCCGTCACCACCGGCGCCACCTTCGCCGTGTGCACCGCGCTGGCCTGGGCGGCGATGCCGCACGACTCCTACACCTACTGGGTCCACCACATCGCCGGTGTCGGCCTCGGCGGCGAGGCCGACGCGCTCGCCAACCAGTCGCTGCACGGTGCCCTGCTGCGGTTCGGGCTGAGCGGCCCGCTGGAGATCGTCCTGTTCCTGGCGCTCGCCGCGGCCGTGGCCACCCTCGCGCTGCGCCGCGCGGTGCGCTACGCCCGGGACGGGCAGCTGCTGCTCGCGGTCGCGATCACCGGCTGCGCGGTGGTCGCGGTGTCACCGGCCGCCTGGCAGCACCAGCTGCTGTGGGTGCTGCTCGCGGTGGTCGGCCGGGCCGGACGGCGCGCCGCCGACCGGACCGTGTGGCCGGTCGTGGTCGTCCTCGTGATGACGCTGCCCGGCAAGGCGATGCTGCCGAACCAGTCGCTCTTCGTGCCCGTGCGCGACAACACGATCCTCCTCGCCGCCCTCGCCGCGGCCACGGTCGTCCCCTTCCTGTCCCGCACCGCCGCGGAGTTCGTCCGCCCGGTCCCGACGGACTACGCGCAGCCGGTCCCGGCCCGCTTCCGGCAGGTCCCGCTCGCCCCCTCGCTGCGCCGGGTCCTGACCCGCCCCAACCTCTTCCTCGAACTGGTCGCGATGCGGTTGGTCTACTTCGCCTACCAGCAGATCCGGCTCGCGGCCGCCGGGGACGGCAACGGCACCTCCGGGCGGGCCCGCGCGGAGCGCCACGGGCACCAGATCCACGACATCGAGCGGTTCCTGCACCTCGACATCGAGCACTGGGCCAACCACACCGTCTACGGCGTCGGCTGGCTGCGGAACTTCCTCGACTTCTACTACGAGTCCTTCCACTTCGTCGTCCCGCTGACGGTCCTCGCCGTCCTCTACGTCCGCCGCCCGGTCGACTACCGCTGGGCCCGCACCGCCCTCGGCTTCGCCACCGCCTTCGCCCTGATCGGTTTCTGGCTCTACCCGCTGGCCCCGCCCCGCCTGATGCCGGGCCTCGGCATCATCGACACGGTGCACGGTCCGCAGGACTTCGCCAAGCCGGACTACGGCACCCTCACCCAGCTGACCAACCAGTACGCGGCGATGCCCTCGCTGCACTTCGGGTGGGCGCTGTGGTGCGGGATCGTCATCGCAGTCGTCGCCCCGAAGTGGTGGCTGAAGGTGCTCGGCCTGATCCACCCCCTCTTCACGGTCTCGGCGATCATCGGCACCGGCAACCACTGGGTCCTGGACGCGGTCGGCGGCGCCGCGGTGGTCGGCGCGGGCTTCGGCGTGGGCTATCTGCTGCAGGGGCCGCGGGCCCGCCCGGGGCGGACGGCGCCGATCAGCCAGGAGGAGCCGAGGGCGGTTCCGGCGCCGGGCTGACACGCGCGAGGCGCTCCTGGAGGCGGGCGTGCCGGAACTGGTAGACGGGGCCGACCGTGCGCAGGAGGTTGCGGCGGCGGGCGTCCTCCAGGAAGGCGACGAGGCGGACGGGGGTGCCCTGGGTGATGCGGAGCTGCAGTGCGGTGAGGCCGGTGGCCACGGCGAGGTTGGCGAACGGGCCGGACAGGAGGGCGGCCCAGAGGGCGGCTCCCAGGGTGTTCTGGGCCACGGGCCAGAATCCGAACCGCAGCGCCCGCAGCGGGCCTATGAACAGGGCCACGGCAGGCCCGACCAACAGGCCCAGGACCAGCCGGAGCCCGATGTGGTGCCGCCACACCTCGCGTGGCCCGATCGACCGGCCCGCGGAGGGCGGACGCGGGTTGAGCAGCTTGCGCAGGCCCTCGGACCGGTCTCCCGAACCGAGGGCGAGGAAGCTGCCCGCCATGATCCGGTGGCCGGGGCCGGTGACGAGCACCGCCGCGTATCCCGAGGGCAGGGCGACGAGCCAGCAGACCCACGCGGGCACCGGGAAGCCGGTCACGGGGAAGAACTCCAGACCCAGCCCGCACAGCACGAAGACCGCCACCCCCATGCCGAGCGACTTCGGGCTGAAGATGTCCCGCCACCCCGCACTCGCGAGCGGCTGCCGGTCACCCAGTGTCCAGACCCGGTGACCGGCGATGAAGCCGGCCATGACCGTCAGGAACGGCACCGACAACAGGGCGAAGGACGGTCCCGGCGCCTGCCACAGACCGAAGGCTCCGACGAGCCCGTAGAAGGGGCCCACCACGCATCCCACGGCGATCGCCCGCGACCGTCGGTTCCCCCACCCCGGGATGTGCCACCACCGCAGATCCCGGGTGCCCTCCTCGGTCAGCCGTACGGCGATGTGGCGCAGGGTCCGTTCGGCGGTCTCGGGGGAGTAGCGGGGACGCCGGTACCCCGGTCTCGGGGTGTACGCGGCGGTGACCGCATGGTCGAGAAGGTGGTCCTCGATGTCCACCGGGCGCGGGAACCGGGTCGTGTCGAGGAGTTCGTCCACCGGGCCGTCGGGGGAGTAGGCGTCCCGGACCAGGGAGACCACCAACGGGCTGGCCAGGGCCCGGGCGACGGCGCTGTCCGGTTCCTCCCGGACGCGTCCGGCGAGCGCCCGCCAGGCCGGCGGGGGCGGCTCGGGCACGGCGTCGAGCAGGTACGCGACGGCGTCGGCGCGCTCCACCCGCTGGAGCTCCAGGGCCACGGCACCGCCCAACCGGGCTTTGCGGGCGGTGCGTTCGGCCGCCCTGGCCCGGGAGACCAGCACCAGCCGGCAGGGCGCCGGTTCCAGCGCGCTGACCATGGCCGCCCGCAGCCGGCCCTCGACCTCGTCGAGTCCGTCGAGGACCAGGGAGATACGGCCCTCGGCCAGCAGGTCGCGGGCCCGCTCCCGGCCGTCCCGGTCCCGGAACAGTGTGTAGCGTCGCGACAACTGTCCGGCGGCCCAGTCGACCGCGCGCTCCTCGGCCGGGTTCCAGTCCTCCAGCGGCAGCAGGACCGGTACCGGGATCCGGGCCCGGACGCCCGGGTCCGGCTGTGCCGCGCGGTACCTGAGCGCCGCCAGGAGCAGCAGGATGGCCGTCGCGGTCTTGCCGACCGTGGCGGGGCCGATCAGCAGGACGCGGCCCGAGGCCAACCCGCCGTACACGTCGTGCAGTTCGGTCAGGCCACCGCCCTCGCGCAGGCGCTCGCCGGTGGTCGCGGCCAGTCCGGGAAGCGGATCGAACCGCGCCCGTCCAGCCTCGGTGGTCGCGCCTGCGACCCGGCCCGCCACCTTCCGGCCGGTCACGCGCCACCGCACCGGCAGCGGTGCCGGATCCAGCAGCCGTCGCAGCCCGGCCTCCTCGTTCCACTGCTCGGCCACCGCCCGGGCCAGGTCGTCGGCGGCGATGTCGAGCGGCGCCCGTTCCTGGGTGCGGAACTCGACGTTCATACGGCTGTTGGCGCCGGTCTGGATGGCGGCGCCCCCATGGAAGACGTTGCCGGTGACGGCGCCTCCGCCGGTGGATCCGACCCCGCCGGTGGATCCGGCCCCGCCGGTGCCGGCTCCGCTCACCCGTCGTTCCCGAAGGTGATCGTCTGGCTGCTGTGGTCGCCGGTCTGGATGACGGTGTTGCCGTTGAAGACGTTCCCGGTCACCGCACCCCGAGCGCCCTGATCAGATCCGAACTCGCGCTCCAGCTCCCGGAGTCCGGCCACGAGCCGGTCCCGGTCGGCTTCCCCGAGCGTCTCCAGCAGGGAGCCGAACTCGCCCTGCCACAGCCGCGCGTGCACCCCGCGCACCCGCTCCCGCTCGCTCTCGTCCGCCGCGTCCAGCACCGCGGCCGTCCGGTCCAGGCGGTCCAGCGCCTCGCTCTCCCGCTCGGGGTCACCATGGCCCAGGAGCCGAGCGCACCTGGTCCGGAACCAGGCCCAGGCGTCCGTGGACGCGGCCTGCACCACGGTCGTACCACCGGCCGCCGCGGCCGCCGCAATCGCTTCCGTCAACACCGTCGGTGCCTCCCCCGTCCTCGCCACGACCCAATAGGCAGGGTACAGAAAGGAGTTGAGCGACACGGCGGCCGAGCGGCCGGCCGGCTCCGCTACAGCCGCTGGATGATCGTCCCGGTCGCCAGGCCGCCGCCCGCGCACATCGTGATCAGGGCGAACTCCTTGTCCGTGCGCTCCAGTTCGTGCAGGGCGGTGGTGATGAGGCGGGCGCCGGTGGCTCCCACCGGGTGGCCGAGGGCGATCGCGCCGCCGTTGACGTTGACCTTGTCCAGGTTCTGCTCGAAGACCTGGGCCCAGCTCAGCACCACCGACGCGAACGCCTCGTTGATCTCGACGAGGTCGATGTCCTTCAGGCTCATGCCGGCCTTGCCGAGCACCGCGCGGGTCGCGTCGATCGGGCCGTCGAGGTGGAAGTGCGGGTCGGCGCCGACCAGGGCCTGGGCGACGATCCGGGCCCGGGGGCGAAGCCTGAGGGCGCGGGCCATCCGCTTCGACGCCCACATGATGGCCGCCGCCCCGTCGGAGATCTGGGACGAGTTGCCCGCGGTGTGGATCGCGGTGGGCATGACGGGCTTCAGGCCCGCCAGCGCCTCGGCCGACGTGTCGCGCAGCCCCTCGTCCTTGTCGACGAGGCGCCACATGCCCTGTCCGGCGTGCTGCTCCTCCTCCGTCGTCGGCACCTGCACGGCGAAGGTCTCGCGCTTGAAGCGTTCCTCGGCCCAGGCGTGTGCCGCCCGCTCCTGCGACAGCACCCCGAGCGCGTCGACGTTCTCCCTGGTCAGGCCGCGATTGCGGGCGATGCGCTCGGCGGCCTCGAACTGGTTGGGCAGGTCGACGTTCCACTCGTCGGGGAACGGCTTGCCCGGCCCGTGCTTGGAGCCCGAGCCCAGCGGCACCCGCGACATCGCCTCCACCCCGCAGCTGATCCCGACGTCGATGACCCCGGCGGCGATCATGTTGGCGGTCATGTGCGAGGCCTGCTGCGAGGAGCCGCACTGGCAGTCGACGGTGGTGGCCGCGGTCTCGTACGGCAGCCCCATGGTCAGCCAGGCCGTACGCGCGGGGTTCATGGACTGCTCGCCGGCGTGGGTCACGGTGCCGCCGACGATCTGCTCGACCGCGTCGGCGGGGATGCCGGTGCGGCCGAGGAGTTCTCGGTAGGTCTCGCCCAGGAGGTAGGCGGGATGCAGATTGGCGAGCGCGCCACCGCGCTTGCCGATGGGGGTGCGTACGGCTTCGACGATCACGGGTTCCGCGGCCATGGGGGCTCGGTCCTCTCCTCGGTCACCCGCGCGGCGCAGGGGCGTCCCGGCCCGGCCCGCCACGCAGAACTAGAACGCGTACTAGTTCTGTGTGCAGTCTGCTGACAGCGCGTCCACAACCGCAAGGGGGTTGCATGCAATTGGGGTGACCGTGCCCCTTGCGACTTGTAGAACCCGTTATTACCTTCACGGCAGTCGGCCTTTTCTGATGGACCGTCAGAATGCGCCAGCAGCACTTGTCCAGGCTCGTACACGGTGGGAGTGAGTCGCCATGCCCTGTCCCGCGCTGCCCGACGGGTTCGACCTCACCGACCCCGATCTGCTCCATCACCGGGTGCCGCTCCCGGAGTTCGCCGAACTGCGCCAGGCGGAACCGGTCCGCTGGATCGAACAGCCGCACGGCCTCGCCGGCTTCGCGGACGACGGCTACTGGGCCGTCACCCGGCACGCGGACGTCAGGTACGTCTCCACGCACCCCGAGATCTTCTCGTCCTGGCTCAACACGGCGATCATCCGCTTCGGCGAGCACATGCAGCGGGACGCCATCGACGCCCAGCGGCTGATCCTGCTCAACATGGACCCGCCCGAGCACACCCGGGTCCGCCAGATCATCCAGCGCGGCTTCACCCCGCGCTCCATCCGCGCCCTGGAGGACCGTCTGCGCGCCCGCGCCGGGGCGATCGTCGAGGCGGCCCGCGCCCACGCCGGCCCCTTCGACTTCGTCACCGCGGTCGCCTGCGAGCTCCCCCTCCAGGCGATCGCGGAACTGATCGGCATCCCGCAGGACGACCGGGCCAAGATCTTCGACTGGTCCAACAAGATGATCTCGTACGACGACCCGGAGTACGCGATCACCGAGGCGGTGGGCGCCGAGTCCGCGACCGAGCTGATCGCCTACGCGATGAACATGGCGGCCGACCGCAAACAGTGCCCGGCCAAGGACATCGTCTCCACCCTGGTGGCGGCGGAGGACGAAGGCAACCTGAACTCCGACGAGTTCGGCTTCTTCGTGCTGATGCTCGCGGTGGCAGGCAACGAGACCACCCGCAACGCCATCACCCACGGCATGCACGCGTTCCTGACCCACCCCGACGCCTGGGACCTCTACAAGCGCGAGCGCCCGTCGACCGCCGCCGAGGAGATCGTCCGCTGGGCCACCCCGGTCAACTCCTTCCAGCGCACCGCCACCCAGGACACCGAGCTGGGCGGCAAGCTGATCCGCAAGGGTGACCGGGTCGGCGTCTTCTACGCCTCCGCCAACCACGACCCCGAGGTCTTCACCGACCCCGACACCTTCGACATCACCCGCGACCCCAACCCCCACCTCGGCTTCGGGGGCGGCGGCCCGCACTACTGCCTCGGCAAGTCCCTGGCCGTCCTCGAAATCGACCTGATCTTCAGCGCGATCGCCGACGCGATGCCGAACCTGCGCCTGGTGAGCGACCCGGACCGGCTCCGCTCGGCATGGATCAACGGCGTGAAACACCTGCGGGTGACGACGTCGTAGCCCCCTCGACCCGGGCCGACGGCTCCCGGCGCCGCCGGCCCGTCCCGAGGGAGGCAGGAGCACCCCCTCCCTACGCCCCGTTCCTGCCTCCCCCGAGACGCGACCCTCCCCCGGGACGCGACGTCACTCCCGCCCCGAGGCGATCAGCGCGAGTGCCCCGGACACGGCCGCGGCCACGGCCAGCGGGACCCCCGGACTGTGGCGGAGGATCAGCCAGGCGCCCAGGACGGCGCCGGCGAACAGCGCGGCGACCGCGGCCGCGCGGCGCGGGGAGCGGTCGCTGCTGCCGTCGCCGAGGCGGGACTCGGAGAGAAGTCCGGTCAGGGTGGTGGTGAGGACCGTGGTCGCCGTGAGGTCGCGCACGCCCAGCTTGCGGACGTTCGCGTTGCGCAGGCCCATCGCGAAGGCGGTCAGCGTGATCAGGACGTACCTGGTCGCCGTGGTGCCGGACCAGGCGAGGGCGGCCACTGCCGAGACGGCCAGCAGGGCCGCCTCCACGGCCAGGGTCACCCGCGTCCACCGCCGGCGGGAGCCGGCGCCGAACCGGGCCGCGACCCGGCCGCCCACCGCCGCTCCCAGCAGGAAGGCGGCCAGCGACGTCGCCGAGCGGGGGACGGAGAAGCCGGGCGTCCCGGCGGCCGCGAAGCCGAGGATCACCACGTTGCCGGTCATGTTGGCGGTGAAGACATGGCCCAGCCCGAGATAGCTGACGGCGTCGATCAGGCCGCTCACCAGCATCAGCGCCAGCAGTACGGCCACCAGCCGCACACCGCGGGTCTCGGGGTCGCGGGGCGGGGTGGCCGTCGTCATCGTTCCTCCGGCGGGTGGCTGGCTCCGGGCCCAGTGCACCACGTCCGGGCATACGGCGGCACCCTCGCCCAGGAGGAGGGAGGCGAGGGTGCCGTGGTTCAGGGGCGCGCGGCGCCGGGGATCGGCGGCGGGTGCGTGGCTCGGCCGCGATCGACCGCGGGCGCGCGGTCCGGCCGGCTCAGTACCAGCCGTTGGCCTGCCAGAAGCTCCAGGCGGCGGTCGGGCTGCCGTAGCGGGAGTTCATGTAGTCCAGACCCCACTTGATCTGGGTGGCGGGGTTGGTCTTCCAGTCGGAGCCGGCAGACGACATCTTCGAGCCGGGCAGGGCCTGGACCAGGCCGTAGGCGCCGGAGGAGGAGTTGGTGGCGGAGGGGTTCCAGCCACTCTCGTGCTCGACGATCTTGCTGAACGCGTTGAACTGCGCGGCGTCCGGAATCATCTTGTGCGCGATCGCCTGGGCGGAGGAGGCCGACGCGGGGGCGGCCTGGGCGGGCGCCGCGGTCAGGGCCATGCCGGCGGCGGCAGCTGCCACGGCGGCGGTGGTGAGGGCCTTCTTCGGGGAAGCGATGCGGCGGATGAAGGACACGGACACGGAGAACCTCGTTCGTCGGGGACAGGGAGTCGCCGTGTGCTCCGGAACCACCCGCGGGGCGGTCCGTGTGCGTCGGCGCCGCGGCCCGCTGTGGGCTCGTGGTGCCTGGCGACGTCGTCCAGAGAAGCAGGCCGGAACCCCGTCCGCAATCACCCCTTTTACTAGTGGTGGTCGCATAAGTGGCGATGGTCCGTCGTGTGGCGTGGCTCTCAAACCGCAGGTCAGTAAGGGTGGCGAAACGGACATAACGGAAAGGTCTGACTACTGTTCCGGATCGTAGGTGACGTGCGTCATGTGGGGTGCTTCACCGGTCCCGTCACCGCGCGCGTACGACGCCTCACGTCCCGGGACCGTCGAATGTGACCGCGGTCTCGAAGGCGGCCCTCCGAGTGGCCCGGCGCAGCGCCCGCAGCAGCGCCGGACCGAGAACCAGGGTGAGCACGACCGTGCACAGGGCCCGGCCCAGGTTCCAGCCCATGGCGGTGGCCAGGCTGTAGGCGAGGAAACGGGCCAGGTTGGCGGCCGGCCCGGCATGCGGGTCGAAGGCGATGTCCGACGCGGTGCCGCTCAGCAGCGGCCAGCCGGCCAGGTCGACGACCGCGCCGTAGGCGAACGCGGCCACAAAGCCGTAGAGCGCGAGCAGCGCGAGCTCTCCCCGCCCCCGCAGCCGCTCCGGCCCCGGCAGCAGACCGGCCCCCATCGTGAACCAGCCCATCGCCAGCATCTGGAACGGCAGCCAAGGCCCCACCCCGCCGGTGAGCAGCGCCGACGCGAACATGGTGAGCGAGCCCAGGGTGAACCCGAAGCCCGGCCCGAGCACCCGCCCGCTCAGCACCATCAGGAAGAACATCGGCTCGATCCCGGCGGTGCCGGCACCGACCGGCCGCAGCGCCGCCCCGGTCGCGGCCAGCACGCCCAGCATGGCGACCGCCTTCGGACCGAGCCCCGACTCCGCGATCGTCGCCGCCAGCACCGCGACCAGCAGCACCAGCAGGCCGGCGAAGAGCCAGGGCGCGTCCTGGGCGTGCGAGGCGATCCGGGAGGAGGGCGGGGCGAGGAAGGGCCAGCCGACGGCGACCACCCCGACGGCGCTGACGAGGAGAAGGGCCACGAGGGAGCGGGGGCCGAGCCGCACCGGGCCGGTCATGCCAGCGCCTCCCGGACCTGGGCCACGGTGAGCCACCGCTCGGGCGCGAGGATCTTCGTCACCTGCGGTGCGAAGGACGGCGAGGAGACGACGATGTCGTCGGTCGGCCCGTCCGCGATGACCTCACCCTCCGCGAGCAGCACCACCCGGTGCGCGAGCTCCGCGGCCAGCTCCACGTCGTGCGTGGCCAGCACGATCGCGTGCCCGTCGGCGGCGAGCCCGCGCAACACACCCACCAGCCGGGCCTTCGCCGCGTAGTCCAGGCCCCGGGTCGGCTCGTCGAGGAGGACCAGCGGCGGCCGGGCGGTGAGGACGACGGCGAGCGCGAGGGCCAGCCGCTGCCCCTCGGAGAGATCACGGGGGTGCGTGTCGTCCCCGACCCCGGGCAGCAGACCGGACACGAGCCCCCGGCAGGTACCGGCCGCCGCCCCCGCGTCCCGGTCGGCGGCCGCGCACTCGGCACCGACCGTGTCGGCGTACAGCAGGTCACGGGGTTCCTGCGGGACCATGCCGACGAGGCGGACGAGGTCACGCGGGCGGGTGCGGTGCGGGACCGCGCCACCGACCCGCACCGCGCCGGAGCCCGGCGCGACCAGCCCGACCAGGGCGCCCAGCAGCGTGGACTTCCCGGCACCGTTGCGCCCCATGAGGGCGATGGTCTCCCCGGGGGCGACGGTGAGATCGACGCCCCGCAGTGCGTCGACCCGGTCCCGGCGGACGGCGAGGGAGCGGACCTCGGCGAGGGCGGCCGCGGGGCCCGCCGCGGACCGCTGCTCCGGGACCCGCCCGGCGAGGCGGTCCCGCAGCCCGGACGCCGCCGCCCGGCGCCGGGCGTCCCGCACGGTCATCGGCAGCGGCGACCAGCCGGCCAGCCGGCCCAGCTCCACCACCGGCGGACACACCGGCGACACGGCCATCACCTCGGCGGGCGTCCCGCACACCGGCGCGGCCCCGTCCCCCGGGAGCAGCACGACCCGGTCGGCGTACTGCACCACCCGCTCCAGCCGGTGCTCGGCCAGCAGCACCGTCGTCCCCAGGTCGTGCACCAGCCGCTGGAGCACGGCCAGCACCTCCTCGGCGGCGGCGGGGTCCAGGGCGGAGGTCGGCTCGTCGAGCACCAGGACCGCGGGATGCGGGGTGAGCACCGACCCGATCGCGACCCGCTGCCGCTGCCCGCCCGAGAGCGTGCCGATCGCCCGGTCCCGCAGCTCGGCCAGCCCCAGCAGATCCAGGGTCTCCTCCACCCGCCGCCGCATCACGGCCGGGGCGATCCCCAGCGACTCCATCCCGTAGGCGAGCTCGTCCTCCACCGTGTCGGTGACGAAATGGGCGAGCGGATCCTGGCCCACCGTGCCGACGACGTCGGCGAGTTCGCGCGGCCGGTGGGTACGGGTGTCCCGGCCGGCGACCGTCACCCGGCCGCGCAGGGTGCCGCCGGTGAAGTGCGGCACGAGCCCGCTCACGGAGTTCAGAACCGTCGACTTGCCGGTGCCGGACGGGCCGACCAGAAGGACGAGTTCACCCTCCGGCACCTCGAAGTCGACGCCCTGGACGGCGGGTCGGGCCGCGCCGTCGTAGGTGACGGAGACGTCTTCGAAGCGGATCACGACGGCTCCTCCTTGGAAAGGGCCTCGGGAAGGATCAGGGCGGGCAGCAGGCCGAGCAGCACGGCGGCCGCGGGCCACAGCGGAAGCGTGGGGGCGACAAGCGGTACGACCCCGGGACGCAGGGCGTCCGGATCGCGGACCGACGCCAGGGTGAGCAGGGCGGCCACGGCGGCGCCCGCCCCGGACACCAGCCAGGCCCGCGCGTCCCAGGGGTCCGGCCGGTAGCGGGTGCGCGGCGAACGCCGGCCGCCGAGCCGCAGCCCCGCCAGCGCGGCGGCCACCCCGGCCAGCAGCACGGGCAGGCCGTAGCCGCCGCCCTCGGCGGCGAGCAGCCCGTAGGTCCCCGCGCAGACGCCGAGCAGACCGCCGAGGGTGAGCGCGGCCGTCGTACGGCGGACCCGGTCCGGGACGTCGGCGCTGCGGCCGTACCCGCGCGCGTCCATGGCGGCGGCGAGGGCGACCGAACGCTCCAACGCGCCCTCCAGGACCGGGAGTCCGACCTGCAGCAGGCCACGGACGCCGGAGTCGGGGCGGCCGCGCAGCCGGCGGGCGGCCCGCAGCCGCTGCACGTCGGCGACCAGGTGCGGCGCGAAGGTGAGGGCGACGACGGCGGCCACGCCCAGCTCGTACAGGGCGCCGGGGAGGGACTTGAGCAGCCGGGCCGGGTGGGCGAGCGCGTTCGCGGCACCGACGCAGACGAGGAGAGTGGCGATCCTGAGGCCGTCGTAGAGGGCGAAGGCGAGCGCCTCGGCGGTGACCTTGCCGCCGAGGCGGATGCCCTGCGCCCAGTGGGGGAGCGGCACTTCGGGGAGGGTGACGAGGGTGTGCGCGCCGGGGACGGGGGAGCCGAGGACGACGGTGAAGGCGAGGCGGACGAGGAGGACGGCGAGGGCGAGCCTGGCGAAGGCGGCGTAGGAGCGGGACCAGGGGGCGGACCGGGTTCGGCAGGCGGCCACGACGTAGGCGGTGACCGTGATGAGGAGGGCGAGGAGGAGGGGGTTGGTGGTCCGGGACGCGGCGACACCGAGGGAGAGGGACCAGAGCCACCAGGCACCGGGGTGCACGGCGCGGGAGCGCGGGGGCCGGCGCGGGGGCAGGGCCGCTCGCCCGCGCTTGCGGGGTGCCTCCCCCAGAGGGGGTACCCCCAGCGCCCACCCTCCCCCACGCTCGGCTTCGCTCGCACGGGGGGACCCCCATCGCCCCAGCGGCACGACTGCCCGCAGGCTGTGCAGGGGACCGCAGCGCCCCGTAAGGGGCGCGGGGAACCGCGCGGTCAGCCCCCACCGGCCCGCGGTGGCGCGACTGCCCGCAGTCAGGACGTGCCCCGTCAGGGGCGCGGGGAACCGCGCGAGAAGTCCCCACCGGCCCGCGGTGGCACGACTGCCCGCAGCCAGGACGTGCCCCGTCAGGGGCGCGGGGAACCGCGCGGTCAGCCCCCACCGGCCCGCGGTGGCGCGACTGCCCGCAGCCAGGACGTGCCCCGTCAGGGGCGCGGGGAACTGCGCGAGAAGTCCCCACCGGCCCGCGGTGTCAGGCATTTCTGCGCCGCCGTGTCTGCCAGAAGGCTCCCGCGGCGAGGACCATGACGACTCCCGCACCGGCCACCAGTCCCAGCGACGGTCCGCCGCCCGACGTCGTACCCCCGGCCCCCGCCGCCACCTTCTCCCCGCACCCGCGCGCCGGATACCCCCCGATCGCACACAGCAACGCGTTCGTGTCGTACCGCAGCGGCTTCGCCACCGTCGCCAGTGCCTCCGCCGTCGTCGCGTCCTCGGACACCACCGCGCAGGCCGTCCGCCGAGCCGGCGGCCGTTCCCCCGAGGGCGCGTCCGCCGTCGTACCGAAGTCGACGACCAGCCCCACCCGCTTCCGGCCCCCGACGGCAGGCGTCTGCGCGCAGATCGTCCCGAAGTCCGCCGTGCCGCGCGGCCGCGACGCGTCCCCCGAGTCCTCGCTCACCGCGAACCGGAGACCCTCGACCGAGCCGTCGGCGGGCCGCGTGGTCGAGGGCCCCTGCGTGGCGTACGTCCAGCGCGCGCCGTCCCGCTCCCAGAAGGACCAGTAGCGGTAGCCGGTGGCCGCCGCCGGCCCCGCGGCGGCCGCGTACAGCGTCAGCGCGGCCAGGAGCAGCAGCGCCGCACGGCGGGCCGCGGTCACAGCTGCTGCTGCTTCCGGCGCCCGCTGAACAGGAAGCCGATGCCGATGCCGGCGACGAGACCGGTGCCGACGACCCACCACACGCCGGTGCCGGACTTCGCCTTCTCCTCGGTGTGCCGCGCAGCCGACCGCGGGGCCGGTCCCGTCGCGTTCAGCGCCGTCACCAGGTTCGTGCCGCCGAAGGCACGCGGGTCCGCGCCCATCGCGTGCGCGGCGAGGATCAGCTCGGCCCAGGCCGCGGGCCCGCTCTGCTCCGCCCATCGCGCGGCGTGCGCCTCCAGCCAGGCGTACGGCTTCCGCGCCTGCTCCGTCCAGCCCCGCGCGGCCATGGCGACGACCGCGTCGGCGGTGTTGCCGTAGTCCGGCTGGGACTTGGCTCCAGCGAGTGCGGAGACGAGGTGGCCCGTCCCCGACGTGGCGTCCGCCAGGTACGCGGCGCCGTTGCGGGCCACCTCCTCCCGGGTGAGTTCCTTGCCGGAGCCGGCGCAGCCACGGCCCGCCGCCGGGGCTTTGCCGGCCGTCGTCACGAACCCCTTGCCGAGGGCGCCGAGCACCCCGGCCGCGGTCGCGTCGGCGTTGGCGGTCAGCTTCCCCTGCTTGTCCGGCTGGTACGCGAGGGCGCCGCCGCCGTCCTGGCCGCAGGGCACCGACCACTTGGACAGGAGGCCGTACGGCGACCTGTCCGCGCTCTCACCGGCCGCCGTGAGCGCGCCGATCACCACGGCGGTGGAGTTGGTGTCGCTGGGCGAGCCCGGGGTGTAGCCCCAGCCGCCGTCCTTGTTCTGCACCGACTTCAGCCAGATCACGGCCTTGTCCGCGGCGGCGTCGTGCCCGCCGGCCGCCTTCAGCGCCTGTACGGCGGCCGCCGTGCTGTTGGTGTCGACGGTCACCTTGGTGTCGCAGGCCGCCGTCGGCTCGGCGCGGAACGCGGCGAACGAGCCGTTCGCGCACTGCTGCCCGGCCAGCCAGTCCACCGCCTTCGCGGCCGGGGTCACCCCCACCGCGCGCTGGGCCAGCAGGGCGAGGGACTGGCGCCAGACGCCGTCGTACCGGGGGTCCGAGCTGCCGTACAGACCTGACGGGAGGACCGCCGACGCGGACGCGGACGGGGCGTCGGCGGCCAGTGCGGTCGTCGCGGGTGTGGCGGTACCGATGACGGCGGTGGCGGCCAGCACTCCGGCGGTGCGGCGGAGGACGGTCATGGTCGGCGGGTGCCTCTCCCTGCGGGGAGCCGGGCAGCACGGGACACCCCGGCGGCTCGGCTCCGTAAACCTCGACGGTGCCGTGCGACGACGGGTGCCGGCGCACCTGAGCCGATCAACGTCCCGGGCGGGGTGGTCCGGCTCGCCACAGCGGGTCTGTGGCGCACGGACAGGGGTGTCCCCGGTTCGAGCGAAGCCGAGATGTGGGGAAGGGCCAGCGCCGGAATTGCACCGGCTTCCCCCGTACGGGTGATGACGACCCAGCTACCTTACCGGTCGCCCGCGGAAGGCTGAGAGGGGGCTGTGCGGTGCGAAGGAGGCTGGACCGTCTCGTTATGGTCATGCCATGACGGGGAGACTGCTCGGGTCGGGGCGTTCGGCCGACGTGTACGAGCTCGACGAGGCGTGGGTGCTGCGCCGGGACCGGGACGGCTGGGGTGACGCGGCCGCCGAGGGCGCGGTGATGACGTACGTACGGGAGCACGGGTATCCGGCGCCCCGGGTGCGGCCCTCCGCGTCCCGTACCGAACTGGTCATGGAGCGGCTGTCCGGGCCGACCATGCTCGCGGCGCTGCTGGCGGGGGAGATGGGCGCCGGGGAGGGCGGCGCGCTGCTCGCCTCGCTGCTGCGGCGGCTGCACGCCGTGCCCGGCCGGGATCCGGCCCGCCCCGGCGCCCGGGTCCTCCATCTGGACCTGCATCCGGACAACGTGATGCTGACCCCCGACGGCCCGCGGGTCATCGACTGGACCAACGCCGAGGACGGGCCGCCCGGGCTCGACTGGGGGATGTCCGCGGTGATCCTCGCCCAAGTGGCCCTGGGCGCATATCCGTTGGCACACGACCTGCTGACGGCCCTGCTCGCCGATCCGGGCGAGCTGACCGAGGAGGGACTGGCGGAGGCGCTGCGACGGCGGGCGGCCAATCCGACGATGAGTCGAGGGGAAGTCGAAGTGCTCGCAGCGGCACGGGAGTTGGTCCGGGCGATCGCCTTCTAGCGTCGCGGCGCAGGGCTACCCGCGCGCGAAGCTGTGACTCCGCTCCACTTTCGCCACATGCAGGGTGTAGCTCTCGTACCACTCGGCCCGCCCGCGCTTCTGCGCCGCGCGGTGCTCCGCGTTGGTCCGCCACTGGGTGAGGGCGTCGGCGTCACGGAAGTACCCGACGGTGATGCCCAGCCCGCCGGGGGTCTGCGCGTGGTCCATACCCAGGTACCCGGGGATGTCCTTCACCAGCTCTTCCATGCGCGCGTCCGTCTCGCCGTAGCCGCTCTGGTCCTCGGTCCGCACCGCGGTGAAGACAGCCACGTAGTAGGGGGGTTCGTAGGCCTCGACGGGCGCGACAGGCGCTTGCGAGTGCTGGGTCATGGCGCCACCATAGGGCGCCGGCGCGGTGTCAGGCCGCGTTCGCGAGCGGTGCGATGCCCGCCGACAGGTGGCGGGCCATGCGGCGCAGCGCGTCGTCGCAGCCGGCGGGGGTCTCGCCGACCGCCACCCACAGGGCCAGCCGGTCGGCGACGGTGGCGTGCGGGCCGGCGGTGACGTGGTTGCCGGTGTGCTGGGTGAGGAGCATGCGGTCGGCGCCGGGCTCCTGGGCGGCGTCGGGGGAGAGGTCGAGGCGGTCGAGGCGGCCGGTGGCGGCCGGGTAGGCGAACTGGATCGCCGCCGCCCGCTGCCGGGTGGGCGTCGTGTCCGGCACCTCGCCGGTGGCCAGGGCGGCCTCGGCCTGGGCGAGATCGACGCCGGTGGCCCGCCGGACGAGGAGCGGGATCAGGTCGCCCGGCAGATACGGGGCGACGTCGGTGACCCGGGGGCCGCGGTCGGTGAGAGTGAGGCCGATGTGCAGGACACCCCGGTCGACGCCGAGGGCGTGCACGGTGCGGTCGACGGCCAGGCGCAGGAAACGGTTGTGCAGCAGGCCGTCGTGGGCGTGCACGGTGTGCCGCAGCGGCTGCCGGGCGGGCGCCGGGCCCAGGGTCGTACGGGTGATGGCGGCGATGCGGATCTCGCCGTCGAGGACGACCGTCTCGGCCGAGACACGGGGCGCCCCGGGGTCACCCGGGTCACCGGTGGCAACGGTGTGGCCGGCCGGGAACGCGCGCAGCGCGGGCGGGTCGCCACAGGCGACGGCCGCGGCGAGGGAGGCGCCGGGCAGCCCCAACTGCCCGGCGATCCTGGCGGCGACGACCGCGTACTCGCCCGAGTGGGTCAGCACGCCGCGGACCCGGTGCCGGGCCGCGAACCGCATCACGGCCGACGCCGTGGCGCCGCCCTTGCCGGGGTCCGCCGCGAGGTGGCCGGCCAGGTACGGCTGTGCCCAGTCGGGCGGCGCGGCGTCCACCAGCAGCACCGGACGGGCCGCGGCGATGCGCGTCAGCACGAACTCGTCGTACGCGCGCCGGCGGCCGGCACCGAGGAGCAGGACGGGCTGCGGCATCGGTTCGCCTCACCTTCTGGGGAGGAGGCGGGCGGCTGGTCGCCCCGGATGCCGCTCCCCCACGGGCGGCACCAGGGACGGGTAGGTTCGACCGTGGCCTGGTGATGTGATCCTTTCGTGTCGATCCGTCACATGTCAACGATTACTGCCCCCTTGGGCAGTGGTCCTTGTCATGTCTGGTGGGCGGCACCGGTGATTCGATAGCCTCGCGTCTGCTCGGCCGACCGACCAACCACGTGTGTCCAGGGGGACCTTGGTGAGTGACGCCCATGTCCCGCTGGCCGGCGTACTGGAACGGCTCGGGGAGCTGACCGGACGTCCCGGACGGCTCTTCGAGGTGCTGGACGTGGCCGACCTGTCGTACCGCACCGGGATCCCGGTCGCGGTGGTCACCGAACTCCTCGCCGGCGGGGCCGCGCCGGAGGTGGGGCTCGCCGAACGGGTGCGGCAGCGGCTGGACTTCATCCGCGAGAACCGGCGCCGTCCCGACGGCAAGCGGTACTCGCTGGGCGAGCTCGCGGCGATCGCCGGCACCAGCAGGCAGTGGCTGAGCGAGTGGCGCAAGAGCGGACTGCCGAGCCTCGAACACATCGACCGGCTGCGGCGGTTCTTCGGTCTGCCGGCGGGGTTCTTCACCGCCGACGAGCCCGAGGCGCTGCACGAGGCGCTCCAGCCGGTGCTGCAGGGCCTGGAAGTGCGGGCCGACCCGCTCTCCCGGCTCCGCGAGAGCGGCCTGGTCCGCCTGGCGGCCCGCGCCCCGCAGATGAACGCCCGCCAGCTGGCCACTCTCGCCGACCTGGCGGAGATGCTCATCACCGCCGAGGGTGCCGTCAACTGAGCCTCGGGCAGGCGGGCTTCAGCCGCCCGCCGTGGGCGTCGGCCCGCCGAACGGCAGCACCAGGGTCCGGGACGCCAGCAGCCAGCCGCCGTCGAGGCACCGGAACCGGTCCTCGTAGTGACCGACCTGCACGGGCGGCCCGGCCGGCACCATTCCGCCGTCGCGTCCCCCGTCGTGACCGTCGACCCGGTACGTCTGGAAGTAGGACGTGGCGGTCGCCGTCTCCGGTCCCGTCACCGTGACGAGGATGTTGGACATCACGCGCCGGGAGAGCCGGCCCGGCGGCCGGGAGCCGAAGTACGCGGCGAGCGCCGCCCGCCCCTCGGCCCGCCGCCCGTCCCCGGGCGGCGGCCACTCCCACCAGCCGTCCGCGGTGAACAGCTCGGCCACGGAGGACGGTTCGCCGAGATCGAGACGGCGGACGAAGTCGATGACGAGACGCTCGCAGGCGCGTTCGGCGAGGAGCCGTTCCAAGGGGTCCATGAGGCTGTCTAACAGCCGAAGGGGCAGGCCGCCGAACGATTTTCACGGCCACGTGAACGGTCTGCAGGGCCACCTGAACGGTTTACGCGGCCACGTAGGTGACCGGCTCGCTCCCCGCCACCGCCTCCGCCCGGCCCTGCTTCACCAGGCGCCGCAGATGGGCCTCGGCCTCCGAGACGGCGATGTTGCGCGAGCCGTACGGGATCTGCTCCCAGGGCCGGTTCCACTCCATTCGCACGGCCAACTGCCAGGGCGTGAGCGGCTGCTGGAGGAGCGAGAGCAGACCGGCGAGGCGCTCCTCGTGGTGGGCGAGCAGCTCCCGGACCCGCCCCGGCGCGTCCGTGAAGGTGTGCTGGTGGGCCGGGAGCACCTCGGCGGGGGCGAGGCGGCCGACGCGTTCCAGGGAGTCGAGGTAGTCGCCGAGGGGGTCGGTGACGGTCGCGTCGTCGGGGTCCTCGTAGAGGCCGATGTGCGGGGTGATCTCGGGGAGCAGGTGGTCGCCGGAGAACAGCCGCCCATGGCCGGGGAGCCGGGCGGGATGCTCCTCCTCCAGGTGCAGGCAGACATGGCCGGGCGTGTGTCCCGGCGTCCAGACGGCGCGCAGCCGGCGGCCCGGGAGGTCGAGGAGCTCGCCGGGGAGGATCTCACGGTCGGGGAGGGCGGGGGCCAGGCCGGGCGGCGTGCTTCGGCGGCGGGGCCCGTCGCGCAGCGGCGCCACGTGCTCGTCCGGCGCTCCGGCGGCCGTCAGCTTCGCCGCCATGTACGTGAACCACCGCTCCGGCCGGGTCTCCCGGGCCCGCCGCACGATCGCCGCGTCGGCCGCGTGCATCGCGATCCAGGCCCCGGACGCCTCACGCACCTGCCCCGACAGCCCGTGATGGTCGGGATGGTGATGGGTGATGACGACTCCGTGCACCTCGCCGACGCCGGTACCGCACGCCGCCAGCCCCGCCTCCAGCACGTCCCACGACCCGGGATCGTCCCACCCGGTGTCGACCAGGACCGGCCCCCGGTCGGTGTCCATCACGTACACCAGCGTGTAGCCGAGCGGATTGTCCGGAATGGGTACGGCGACGGACCGCACGCCCCCACCGAGATCCCGCACCGCCACCTCCGGCCGCGCCTTCGCCGACTCACCCAGACTGTCCGCCATCGGTCTGCCTCCGCCCCCGCCCGGTCCCGCCGGCCCCACGGCCTTGCCTCACTATAACGAGAACTGATGGCACGTCAGATAGCGGGTGGCCGAAGTCCGGCGGGGCGGCCGAGGGTGAGCGGCTCGGGACGGGCCGGGGCGGCCGCAAATCCGTTTGCCGCCGACCGGACCGGCCCGATAGGAAGCTCGCATGCTGAGAGGCGACAGGGTCGGGCTCAGGGCCCGGCACGAGGAGGACATCCCGGTCCTGCGGGCCGAACTCTGGGACGACGCGGTCAACTCCTCGCGGGCCGACAGCCGTCCGTGGCGGCCGGTCGCACCCGGCTCGAACGACGCGCGGCTCACGGTGGACCACGGCGGGGAGGACGTCGTCAGGTTCTCCGTGGTCGAGCTGGCGGGCGGCACGCTGGCCGGCTCCGCCACGCTGTGGGGCATCGACACCCACAACCGCTGCGCGCACATCGGGCTGGGGCTGCTGCCGGCCGCCCGCGGCAAGGGTTACGGCACCGACGTGGTCGCGGTCCTGTGCCACTACGGCTTCGTCGTGCGCGGCCTGCGACGGCTGCAGATCGAGACGCTGGCCGACAACACCGCGATGCTGCGCGCCGCCGAACGCAACGGCTTCGCCCGCGAGGGCGTGCTGCGCTCCTCGGCCTGGGTGATGGGCGAGTTCCTGGACGAGGTCCTGCTCGGCCTCCTCGCCGGCGAGTGGCGGCCGGTCTCGAAGACCTGAGCCGTGAGGGGGGTGGAGTGGCAGCCCCCGGTGTGTCAAAGGCGCTGGTGAGAGCTCGTTCGGTCCCATGCCTGGCTTAGTTCAACTAGAACTGGTATCAGTTCTGAGACATCGTCAGGAAGGGTGGCGGGGCGCCATGACCGAGTTCCTGGAACACGGACAGTTGTTCATCGGCGGGGAGTTGACCGACCCCCTGGGCAAGGACGTCATCGAGGTGGTCTCTCCGCATACCGAGGAGGTCTTCGGGCGGGTGCCGCATGCCTCGCGGGAGGACGTGGACCGGGCGGTGGCGGTGGCGCGGCGGGCGTTCGACGAGGGGCCCTGGCCGCGGATGACGCTCGACGAGCGGATCGAGGTCGTCACCCGCATCAAGGACGCGATCGCGGTGCGGCACGAGGAGATCGCCCGGGTGATCTCCTCCGAGAACGGTTCGCCGTACTCCTGGAGCGTGCTCGCGCAGGCGCTCGGCGCGATGATGGTGTGGGACGCGGCGATCAGGGTCGCGCGTGACTTCACGTACGAGGAGACGCGCGACGGGGTGCTCGGGAAGATCCTGGTGCGGCGGGAGCCGGTCGGGGTCGTGGCGGCCGTGGTGCCCTGGAACGTGCCCCAGTTCGTGGCCGCCGCCAAGCTGGCCCCGGCGCTGCTCACCGGTTGCACGGTGGTGCTCAAGCCGTCCCCGGAGTCGCCGCTGGACGCGTACATCCTGGGCGAGATCACGAAGGAGGCCGGGCTGCCGGACGGCGTGCTGTCCATCCTTCCGGCGGACCGCGAGGTAAGCGAGTACCTCGTCTCCCACCCCGGCGTCGACAAGGTCTCCTTCACCGGCTCGGTCGCGGCCGGCAAGCGTGTCATGGAGGTCGCCGCGAGGAACCTCACCCGGGTGACCCTGGAACTCGGAGGCAAGTCGGCGGCCGTCGTGCTGCCGGACGCGGACGTGGCCGCCGCCGTCGCCGGCATCGTCCCGGCGGCCTGGATGAACAACGGCCAGGCGTGCGTCGCCCAGACCCGCATCCTCGTCCCGCGCTCCCGCTACGACGAGTTCGCCGACGCCTTCGCGGCCGCGGCGAGCGCCCTGAAGGTCGGCGACCCGCTGGACCCGGCCACCCAGGTGGGCCCGCTGGTCGCGCGCCGCCAGCAGCAGCGGAACCTGGACTACATCCGCATCGGCCAGGAGGAGGGCGCCAAGATCCTCACCGGCGGCGGCCGGCCGGCGGGCCTGGACAAGGGCTGGTACGTCGAACCCACCCTCTTCGGCGGCGTCGACAACTCCATGCGGATCGCCCGCGAGGAGATCTTCGGCCCGGTGATCTGCCTGCTCCCCTACGGCGACGAGTCCGAGGCCCTGAAGATCGCGAACGACTCGGACTACGGGCTGAGCGGAAGCGTCTGGACGGCCGACGTGGCCCACGGCATCGAGGTCGCACGGCAGGTCCGCACGGGCACCTACTCCGTGAACACCTTCAGCCTCGACATGCTGGGCCCCTTCGGCGGCTACAAGAACTCCGGCCTCGGGCGGGAGTTCGGCCCGGAGGGGTACGGCGAGTTCCTCGAACACAAGATGATCCACCTGCCGGCCGGCTGGGAAGGATGAGAGGCCGCCATGGGTGACCGCTGGCACGTCGAGGTCGATCGCGCCCTCTGCATCGGCTCGGCCCAGTGCGTCCACCGGGCCACCGGCTCCTTCCGCCTGGACTCCGCCATGCAGTCCCACCCCGTGGACCCGGAGACGGACGCCAACGGAAAGGTCCTCGACGCGGCGGAGAACTGCCCGGTGGAGGCGATCACGATCACCCTGCTGGGCAGCGGGGAGCCGGTGTTCCCGCCGGAGGACTAGCTAGGAGGACGGAAGGGCCTGCAGAGCCGCGAACAGGGACCGGGTGCGGGTGCCGTCCGGCTGGTCCCAGGCGCCGGTGACGTGTCCGACCGCGCCTTCGGGCGCGGTCGAGCCGGGGGTCAGCACGCGCCGCAGCCGCAGCACCAGCCCGCTGTCCGCTACGGCGAACTCGGTGCTGTCGTCGGTGTCGACGGGGGCGCCGAGGCCGGCCACGGGTCCTTCGCCGGCGTAGGAGCGGGCGACCTCCCGGTCGGGGGTGTCGGTGATGCTCTGCGCCTGCGCCTGTGCGCGGCCCTCGATCAGCGCGAGCAACTCGGCGGTCAGAACCGGGTCGTGGCAGCCGTCGTAGGCCCAGCGGGTGCCGAGGACCCCGTGCTCCATGGTGCCCACGAGCGCGTGTCCGGCGCCGTCGAGCGGGGCCGCGCGGTAGGTGAGCGGCACGAGGTACGCCCCCGGGCCCTGGGCGCCCGCCGCGCCCGCGGTGGCTCCTGCGCCGTCTGTGCTGTCTGTGTCGTCTGTGCTTTCGGTGACGACCATGAACTCGATCCCGACCTCGCCCGCCGGGTCGTCGAGCCGGAAGCCGCCGGCCTTCACCAACTCCGGTGCCGCGGAGCCGTGGTACCAGGGCCGGGTGGGCAGCCAGCCGGCGAGGAGTTCGAGCTTGGTGGGCCTGAGGGTGGTGTGGTGGATGAGTGCCATGGGGGGATTCTGCGTTCGGGCGAGGGTGCCCCGCCAGGCGGTTTCCCGGGTCGCGCGGCGATGCCCGGAAAAGTCCAAAAAATCCCCTCTTGGGGGGTTCTCATTTGCCCTACCCGTTCTATGCTGGAAACAGCCTACGAGGCGAGTGAGGGAGTCCGAGCGGAGTAGCCGACTCAGGCGTGACGCAGATGCACAAGCATCCGCCGGTGCCGACGTCGACGGTCGGGCTGAGAGGCCGGAAGGCAGCAGTAGGGCCTGACGGCGACCCCCATCACCTGATCCGGACCATGCCGGCGAAGGGAACCCGTCTCGTAGGTCTTCGTGTGCCTACTTCTTCTCGTCCGGCTTTGCGTCCGGCTCCGTCAGGTCGATCAGGCGGCACACCGTCTCGATGTCGATCTTCACCTGGGCGATGGAGGCGCGGCCCGAGAGCCAGGTGATCAGGGCCGAGTGCCAGGTGTGCTCGATCACCCGGACGGCGGACAGCTGGGCGGGGGTGGGGTCGGTCAGGCCCATCGCGTCCAGGATGATCGCCGTCGTCTGCCGGGAGACCTGGTCCACCTCGGGGGAGACGCTGCGGTCGGCGAAGGTGAGGGCCCTGACCATCGCGTCGGCCAGGTGCGGCTCCCGCTGGAGGGCGCGGAAGGCCCGCATCAGGGTCTCGGCGACCCGCTCGGACGCCGTCTCGCCCGCCGGCGGCTTCTTGCGCAGCGTCCCGTGCATGTGCTCCAGCTGGTCCTGCATGGTCGCGACCAGCAGATGCACCTTGGACGGGAAGTACCGGTACAGGGTGCCCAGCGCCACCTGGGAGGACTCGGCCACCTCGCGCATCTGCACCGCGTCGAAACCGCCCCGGCTGGCCAGCTGGGCGCTCGCGTGCAGGATCCGGCGGCGCCGGGCCTCCTGCCGCTCGGTGAGCGGCGGGGTGGCCGATCTGGCGCCGATGTCCACCTTGGCTTCCGCAGGCATGGGTCCCGTCCGTGACAGTCGGTGAGGGCAGTGCTCAGGGCGAGTGATCAGACAGCATGGCAGGGGTTCCCGCCGTGGCGCGAATCACCTGATCCACTGCTCACTCCACCCCTACCTGCCGGTAGATTCAGAGCCTCTTGAACGATCAAGTCTGAAACTTGTTCTAGATTAGCGTCCCGGCGTAACCTCACGGGAAAGTGCAGGGAGAAGGGGGCCCGGAGTGACCGCTGAGGCCAGTCGGGCGGGTGCCGACGAGGAACCCGCCGCCGACGGCGAGCGACCGCTCGACATCGCGCTCCTCACCTATAAAGGGAACCCGTTCTGCGGCGGCCAGGGTGTCTACGTACGGCATCTGTCGCGCGAGCTGGCCCGGCTCGGGCACCGGGTCGAGGTCATCGGATCGCAGCCGTACCCCGTCCTGGACGAGGGATACCCCGGCCTCACCCTCACCGAGCTGCCCAGCCTCGATCTGTACCGCTCCCCGGACCCCTTCCGGACGCCGAAGCGGGACGAGTACCGGGACTGGGTCGACGCCCTCGAAGTGGCCACCATGTGGACCGGCGGCTTCCCCGAACCGCTGACCTTCTCCCTGCGCGCCCGCCGCCATCTGCGTGCCCGCGCCGGGGAGTTCGACGTCGTCCACGACAACCAGACCCTGGGATACGGCCTGTTGGGGGACATCGGCGCACCCCTCGTCACCACCATCCATCATCCCATCACCGTCGACCGGCAGTTGGAGCTGGACGCCGCCGAGGGATGGAAACGGCGGTACTCGGTACGGCGCTGGTACGCCTTCACCCGGATGCAGAAGCGGGTCGCCCGCCGGCTGCCCTCCGTGCTCACCGTCTCCGGCACCTCCCGCCAGGAGATCGTCGACCATCTCGGCGTGCGCGAGGACCGCGTCCACGTCGTCCACATCGGCGCCGACACCGACCTCTTCGCGCCGAATCCCGCCGTCCCCCAGGTGCCCGGCCGGATCGTCACCACCTCCAGCGCGGACGTCCCGCTCAAGGGGCTCGTCTTCCTCGTCGAGGCCCTCGCCAAGGTACGGACCGAGCACCCCGCCGCCCACCTCGTCGTCGTCGGCAAGCGGCCCACCGAGGGGCCCGTAGCGCAGGCCGTGGAGCGGTACGGCCTGCACGGCGCCGTCGAGTTCGTCAAGGGCATCTCCGACACCGAACTCGTCGACCTGGTCCGTTCTGCCGAGGTGGCCTGCGTGCCGTCGCTCTACGAGGGCTTCTCGCTGCCCGCCGCCGAGGCCATGGCGACCGGCACCCCGCTGGTCGCGACGACCGGCGGGGCGATCCCCGAGGTCGCCGGGCGCGACGGCGAGACCTGCCTGGCCGTACCCCCGGGCGACGCGGGCGCGCTGGCCGCCGGGCTCGGCCGGCTGCTGGGCGATGCGGACCTGCGGCTGCGGCTCGGCCAGGCGGGCCGTGAGCGGGTGCTGCGGCACTACACCTGGGCGCGTGCCGCACAGGGCACGGTCGCCCACTACCGCGAGGCGATCGCCCGCTCAGCGGGCGAGACCGTACCGGCCCGCCCCGCACCCCGCAGTCCCGGCCGCTCCGCGGCCTCCGCCGGTGTTCGTCACGAGAGTGAAAGCAGGGCCACGTGCTGACCGTCGACTTCTCCCGGTTCCCGCTCGCGCCGGGCGACCGCGTCCTGGACCTCGGCTGCGGGGCCGGCCGGCACGCCTTCGAGTGCTACCGGCAGGGCGCCCGGGTCGTGGCCCTCGACCAGAACGCCGAGGAGATCCGCGAGGTCGCCAAGTGGTTCGCGGCGATGAAGGAGGCCGGGGAGGCCCCGGCGGGCGCGACCGCGACCGCCATGGAGGGCGACGCGCTGGCCCTCCCCTTCCCCGACGAGTCGTTCGACGTGGTCATCATCTCCGAGGTGATGGAGCACATCCCCGACGACAAGGGCGTGCTCGCCGAGATGGTGCGGGTGCTGAAGCCCGGCGGCCGGATCGCCGTCACCGTGCCCCGCTACGGCCCCGAGAAGGTCTGCTGGGCGCTCTCCGACGCCTACCACGAGGTCGAGGGCGGCCACATCCGCATCTACAAGGCCGACGAGCTGGTCGGGAAGATCAAGGAGGCCGGTCTGCGGCCGTACGGCTCCCACCACGCGCACGCCCTGCACTCGCCGTACTGGTGGCTGAAGTGCGCGTTCGGCGTCGACAACGACAAGGCGCTGCCGGTGCGGGCGTACCACAAGCTGCTGGTCTGGGACATCATGAAGAAGCCGCTGGCCACGCGGGTCGCCGAGCAGGCGCTGAACCCCGTCATGGGCAAGAGCTTCGTCGTGTACGCCACGAAGCCGCATCTGCCCCGGACCGAGGCCGAGGCCGCGGCCCCGTCGGACGACGCCAAGGTGGCCGCCAAGTGACCACCCCCCGGACAGAACACCTCGTCCTGCCCGGGGTCCTCACCGCCGAGCAGGCCGCCGCGACCGTCCGCGGCATCCTCGCCGTGCAGCGGGAGGACGGCGCGATCCCGTGGTTCAGAGGGCACCACCTCGACCCCTGGGACCACACCGAGACCGCGATGGCGCTGGACGCGGCCGGGGAGCACGCGGCCGCCGAGCGGGCCTACAGCTGGCTCGCCCGCCACCAGAACGAGGACGGCTCCTGGTACGCGGCCTACGCCGACGGCGCGCACGACGACGTCACCGACCGCGCCCGCGAGTCCAACTTCGTCGCCTACATCGCCGTCGGCGTCTGGCACCACTACCTGTCCACCGGCGACGACACGTTCCTCGACCGGATGTGGCCCGCCGTCTACGCGGCCGTCGAGTGGGTGCTGCGGCTGCAGCAGCCGGGCGGCGAGATCGGCTGGCGGCGCGAGGACGACGGCACGGCCACCGACGACGCGCTGCTGACCGGGAGTTCGTCGATCCACCACGCGCTGCGCTGTGCCCTCGCCATCGCCGAGCAGCGGGAAGAGCCGCAGCCGGACTGGGAGTTGGCGGTGGGCGCGCTGCGGCACGCGATACGGCGGCACCCGGAGCGGTTCCTGGACAAGGACCGCTACTCGATGGACTGGTACTACCCGGTGCTGGGCGGGGCGTTGACCGGTGCGGAGGCGGGTGCGCGGATCGAGAAGGACTGGGAGCGGTTCGTCGTGCCCGGGTTCGGGGTGCGGTGCGTCATACCCAATCCGTGGGTGACGGGCGGGGAGTCCGCCGAGCTGGCGCTGGCGCTGTGGGCGGTGGGGGAGTCCGACCGGGCGCTGGAGATACTCCAGTCCATCCAGCATCTGCGGGACGACGGGTCGGGGCTGTACTGGACGGGGTACGTCTTCGAGGACGACGCGGTGTGGCCGCGGGAGCTGACGACGTGGACGGCGGGGTCGTTGCTGCTCGCCGTCGCCGCGCTCGGGGGGCATGACGCGACGTGCGCGGTGTTCGGGGGCGGGGAGCTTCCTTCTGGGCTTGAGGTGGATTGTTGCGCCTAGTGGGGCGGGGGAACTGTGCTACGGCGGGTGCGGCGCCGTGAGGGCTGGTCGCGCCCACGCGGCAGAGCCGCATATGGACACAGCCCCGCGCCCCTTCGGGGGCGCTTTCAGTGCCGGTGCATGCGATTGGCTATCGCGTGGCCGATGAACAGGTAGACGACCGCTGCCAGGCCGTACCCCGCCACCACCCTCGCCCATGCCTTGTCGAACGTGAACAGGTCGTGTGACCAGCCGGCGAGCCAGCTGGCCGCGTCGTGGACGAACTGGACCAGGCTGTTCGCCCGGTTCGCGTCCAACAGGTACATCAGGATCCAGAGGCCCAGGATGAGAGCCATGATGTCGGCGACGATCGCGACGACCCTACCGGCCTGATTGGCACCGCGTTCAGAGGACATACCCTGCGGCTTGCCGCTGAACGGTCCTTGAAACCTGAACCGCGTTCTCCCCGAGTGGCGAGGTGCCTCCATCTGGGTGACGCTGCCGGAGGAAGCACCCGCTCGGGGACGACATCGAGACACACGGGAGGACCCCGTGCCCGTACCGATACGGCGCCTGGTCGTCGCGCTCACCGTCTGCTGCGCCCTGGTCGCCGGCGTCACCGCCTGCGCCGGCAGCACCCGGAGCAAGTCCGTGGGCACCGGCATGGTGGCGGCCCCGGTGGCCGACACACCCAGTCCGAGCACGTCCGCGCAGAAGCAGAAGTTCGCCAAGACGCGGTTCGTCGCCAACGCGGGTCTCGCCGCCGGTGCGACCTACCAGTGGATCGTGAAGCCGTGGAAGGCCGGCAAGTTCAAGAAGGGCGCCCACGGCCGCACCTTCGCCCTGCTCAAGGCCGCCGCCGCGGGCGGGTTCGCCTACAACAGGCTGAAGGCCGCCAAGCGGAACGCCGAGGGCGACCCGTTGCTCTCGAAGGCCATCGCCCCCCTCTCCGCCGGGATCGACGGGCTGAAGGACCTGCCGTCCAAGCTGCGCAAGGGCGACGGGAACGCGGCCGGCGCCTTCGAGGACGTCATCAACAAGGTCAAGGAGGCGGGGCAGAGCGCCGGCGCCCCGGTGCAGAACCAGGTGCCCTCGGCCGGCCAGCTGGCCGGACGCTAGGAGTTCAGCTCGGCGAGCACCCGCAGCGTGTGAGGGTCCGGGGCCACGGCCAGCAGGTCGGTCACCGGGCCCTTGCGCCACGACTCCAGCCGCTCGGCGATGCGTTCACGCGGGCCGACCAGCGAGATCTCGTCGGCGAAGGCGTCCGGCACCGCCAGCACCGCCTCCTGCCGGCGCCCCGACAGGAACAGCTCCTGGATCCGCCGTGCCTCCGCCTCGTACCCCATGCGGGCCATGAGGTCGGCGTGGAAGTTGCGGGCCGCGTGGCCCATCCCGCCGATGTAGAAGCCGAGCATGGCCTTCACGGGCAGCAGCCCGGCCGCCACGTCGTCGCAGACCCTGACCTGGGCCATGGGGGCCACCAGGAAGCCCTCGGGGAGGTCGGCGACCGCCGGGCCGTACACCTCGGGCCGGCTCGGCGCCCAGTACAGCGGCAGCCAGCCGTCGGCGATCCGCAGGGTCTGGGCGACGTTCTTGGGCCCCTCGGCGCCGAGCAGGACGGGCAGGCCGGGGCGGAGCGGGTGGGTGATCGGCTTCAGCGGCTTGCCGAGACCGGTCGCGTCCGGCCCCCGGTACGGCAGCGGGTGGAAGCGCCCGTCCACCGCCACCGGCCCCTCCCGGCGCAGCACCTGCCGTACGACGTCCAGGTACTCCCTGGTCGCGGTCAGCGGCGACCTGGGGAACGGGCGGCCGTACCAGCCCTCGACGACCTGCGGGCCGGACAGCCCGAGCCCGAGCAGCATCCGGCCCCCGGAGAGGTGGTCCAGGGTCAGCGCGTGCATCGCGGTGGTGGTCGGCGACCGGGCCGCCATCTGGGCAACGGCCGTACCCAGCTTGATCGTCGACGTCTGCGCGGCGATCCAGGTGAGCGGGGTGAAGGCATCCGAGCCCCAGGACTCCGCCGTCCACACCGAGTCGTACCCGAGCCGCTCCGCCTCCCGCGCCAGCGTCACATGGTCCGGGGAGGGCCCGCGCCCCCAGTAGCCGAGTGCCAACCCGAGCCGCATGGCCACCTCCTGACGTACCGTCAGAGAAATTGCTGAGCGACTGTACGACAACGGCCCCGCACCCGGAAGGGCAAGGGGCCGTATGCGGTCCGGCCGCGGATCAGCCGCGCTGGATCCCGGAGGTGTCCTGCAGTACGCCACGGCGGCCGTCCTGGGTCTGCGCCACCAGGGCGGCGCCGCGCTGCTCGACCGCCAAGTACCAGGTGCCGGGGGCCAGTTCGGCGATCGGAGCGGTCGAGCCGTCCTCCGCGAACAGCGGCCGCGCCACCGGGACGGCGAACCAGAACGGCGAGAAGTCCGCGGCCGGCGGCTGCGGCGCGGCGGCCGGGGGCTGCTGCTGGCCGAACGGCTGACCGGGCTGCGGCTGGGCCCCGTAGGGCTGGCCGGGCTGCGGGGCGGCGGCACCCGGGTAGCCGTAGCCGCCGGGGGGCTGGGCGCCGTAGGGCTGCGGGGCCTGCGGCTTGGGGGCCGGGATCAGGGCCGCCTGGAGAGCGGGGACCAGCGGGGTGGTGACGGCGGCCGCGGCCAGGACCAGGGCCGCGATCAGGCCGAGGATCAGACCGGTGCCCGCCCCCACGTCGAGGCTCTTGAACTCGTCGGTGAAGGGGCCCAGCGGGTCGATGGTCGACCAGAACGCGGTCCACACGGAGAACACCGTGAGACCGACGCCGATCTGACCCAGGTCGAGGCCGACGAACCTCAGCGGCTGCGGCAGTGCGCGGGCGAGGACGATCAGGACCGCGCCGGCGATGCCGCCGACGTACATGCTCATCACCAGGCCGAGGTTGTCCCAGGCGTTCGGGGCACCGTTGCCGGACTTGTCGAACGTGTCGAGGAACGACGCGATGAACAGCAATACCGCTGCACCGATCACCACGCCGTCGCCTCTAGTGAGGGAGCGGATATTCACTTCAGGTCCTTCGTAGGTCGTCTCGTCGGCGGAGGAGGCGTCGCGCGTGGCCTCTCATGGTAGGAAGGACACTATCGCCCAGTCGATCAGGGTGTCCGCCCGGTACTGCCCGCCGATGGCCGTCCCGCGCAGGAAACTCACGATTCCGTCACTCAAGTCTCAGTGATTCTTCAGCGTTCGGAAGTCGGCCCGTCACTTCCTCAGGAAGTCCGCAAGGCCGTCCGCGATTCCCTGCGCCGCCTTCTGCCGCCAGGCACCGCTGGTCAGCAGTGCCGCGTCCTTGCTGTCGCGCATGTTGCCGCACTCGATGAACACCTTGGGAACAGTCGACAGATTGAGACCGCCGAGATCCTTGCGTACGTCGAGACCGGTGCCGTTGCCGACGTAGTTGGACGGCGCGGAACCCGTGACCTTCGCGAAGTCGCTCTCGACGTGCTCGCCGAGGGTGCGGGAGGAGGCGACGATCGGGCGGGTGTCGGCGGCGCCCGAGTGCACGGACGCGGGCAGGATGACATGGAAGCCGCGGTCGCCCTCGGGCGCTCCGTCGGCGTGGATGGAGATGGCCGCGTCGGCGTGGGCGGCGTTGCCGATCTCCGCGCGCCTGGTCACGCACGGCCCCCAGGCCGGCCGGTCCCCGTCATGGGTCAGCTTCACCGTGGCACCCTGCCGCTCCAGCAGGGTCCGCAGCCGGTGCGCGACGTCGAGGGTGAAGCGGGCCTCGCTGTACCCGGCGTTGGTGGACGTACCCGTCGTGTCGCACTCCTTCCAGTTCGTCCCGATGTTCACCTTCTGGTTGATCTCGGACGTGTGCTGGAAGTTCCCCGGGTTGTGACCCGGGTCGATGACGACGACCTTGCCCCGCAGCGGAAGGGCCGCGTCCGGGCTCGGTACCTTCGCGTCGTCGGTCGGTGACACGGGCGCCGACTCGGGCGCCGCCGTGCCCGCCTGTCCGGCAGCGCTGCCGCCGGGGCTCCCGCCGGGCTTGCCCACCCCCTCGTACACCACCCATCCGAGCAGCGCACCGGGCACCAGCGCGGCAAGACCGACGGCGAGCGGCGCCCGCCGGAGCCGGCGCTGCCGCGGGGCATCGAATTCCGGGCCTGTGTACGACACGTCTGCGACTCTAACCGCGCTCTCAGATCCCCGCCCCCGTCCGCCGCAGGACACGCAGCGAGTCGTGGGCCGAGACCTCCGTGAAGGCGCCCGACTCCAGGGCGCGGAGGTAGACGCGGTAAGGGGCCTGGCCGGTGAACTCGTCCTTCGGGTCCGGGAAGACGTCGTGGATCAGGAGCAGCCCGCCTTCGGCCACATGGGGGGCCCAGCCCTCGTAGTCGGCGGTGGCGTGCTCGTCGGTGTGGCCGCCGTCGATGAAGACGAAGCCGAGCGGTGAGTTCCAGAACGCGGCGATCTGCGGGGAACGGCCGACGACGGCGACCACGTGCTCCTCCAGGCCCGCCCGGTGCAGGGTGCGCCGGAAGGCCGGCAGCGTGTCCATCAGCCCGAGCTCCGGGTCGACCGTCTCGGGGTCGTGGTAGTCCCAGCCCGGCTGCTGCTCCTCGCTGCCCCGGTGGTGGTCCACGGTGAGCGCGGTGACCCCGGCGGAGCGGGCCGCGTCGGCGAGCAGGACCGTCGAGCGCCCGCAGTACGTCCCGACCTCCAGCAACGGGAGGCCGAGCCGCCCCGCCTCGACGGCGGCCGCGTACAGCGCAAGCCCCTCACCGGCGGGCATGAATCCCTTCGCCGCCTCGAACGCGGCCAGAATCTCGGGCTTGGGGGCTGCCGCGGTCATGGGCGTCCTCTCCCTTCACTGCGCTCGACACCGCAAGCGTCGCCGCGCTGGTCACTGCACTTGTCCGACTGTCCGGACAGCCATGCTGCCGCACACCTGCTCCGGCTGTTCGACAGGGGTGCGGACGGCACCCCGGCACGCGGGGGACGCCGCACCGACCCGGTGTGTATCAGCCAAAGTGTTCGGATCGGCCGGCTGCCGGTCCGCCGCCCCGCGGACCCCCTCCCGCCGCGCTCACGGCGCCGAAACCCCTGTCTGCGAGCTGTGGCCGACACGCCGTCGGTCCGGCGATGCCCGCAGGCCGCCAGGCATCCACGGTGATCCCCAGGAGGCCCGCGTTCCAGGGAGGTTGCGGTCGCGTACGCGGCCCGTCCGCCGCTCCGGGGGCGAGGCCGACACACCACGGGGAAGCGCTGTCACCAGCCAGGGCGCAGCTCGCGGTGGCGATCGCCCCCGGTGGTCCGGTCCGCCCCGCACAGGACGGTCGTCCGCCGGTCAAACTGACGGCAGCGGACCGGTTTTCAAGTGCGCTCCAAGACCTACACTGACGCCGCCAACCCGCCCCACCTGTGACGGAGCACCGGTATGCGCTATCGCGTCCTCGGCAAGACCGGCATCGAGGTCAGCACCCACTGCCTCGGCACGATGATGTTCGGGGCCTTCGGCAACCCCGACCACGAGGACGGCGCCCGCGTCATCAACGCCGCGCTCGACGCCGGCATCAACTTCGTGGACACCGCCGACATGTACTCGGCCGGTGAGTGCGAGGAGATCGTCGGCAAGGCGCTCAAGGGCAGACGCGACGACGTGGTGCTCGCCACGAAGGTGCACTTTCCGCTGGGGGAGGGCCGCAACCGCAGCGGCAACTCGCGCCGCTGGATCCTCAAGGCCGTCGAGGACAGCCTGCGGCGGCTGGACACCGACTGGATCGACCTCTACCAGGTGCACCGGCCCGACCACACCACCGACATCGAGGAGACGCTGTCCGTCCTCAGCGACCTGGTGAGGGCGGGCAAGATCCGGGCGTTCGGCTGCTCCACGTTCCCCGCCGAGGATCTCGTCGAGGCGCACCACGTGGCGGAGCGGCGCGGGCTGATGCGGATGCGCACGGAACAGCCGCCGTACTCGATTCTCGCCCGCGGCATCGAACGCGCTGTGCTGCCCACCGCGCAGCGTCTCGGCATGGGCGTGCTGACCTGGTCGCCGCTCGCCTCCGGATTCCTCTCCGGCGCCCACCGGGAGGGCCGGCCGGTCGACTTCACCACCGGCCGGGCCAAGCGCTACCCGAGCCGGTTCGACCCCGCCGTCCCCGGCAACGCCGCGAAGTACGCGGCCGTCGAGCAGCTCATCGCGCTCACCGAGGAGGTGGGCTGCACCCTGCCGGAGCTGGCCGTCGCCTTTCCGCTGGTGCACCCGGCCGTGACGTCGGTGATCATCGGCCCGCGCACGATGGACCAGCTCACCGCGTCGCTCAAGGGCGCCGAGCTGGTCCTCGACGACGCGGTGCTCGACCGCATCGACGAGATCGTGGCCCCCGGCACCGACCTCTACCGGGCCGACGGCGTCTGGCAGCCACCGTCCCTCACCGACCCTGCCGCCCGCAGGCGCCCGTCCGGGGAACGCGCGGCCGCGGCCGGCTGACCGGCGTATGCCGTAGGACCGGGGAGGGGCAGGGGCGAGCGGCCGGAACACAGCAGGCGCCCGGCTGCCGAGCCGCTGCGCCCCGGATTCCCCTGAGTCCGCCGACTCCCACGGACTCGACGCCGCCGGGGCTGGCCCGCCACGCCTGCCCGGCCGAGCCGCACATGCTCGGCCTGCCGGCCTGTGTGTGCCGGGGTGGTCGGGTCGGATGTGGGTCTGCGTGTGCCTGGTCGGTCGAGTCGGATGTGCCTGGCCTGCCGGCCTGTGTGTGCCGGGTGGCTCGAGTCGGATGTGGTTGGGCTGCTGGTCTGCGTGTGTCTGGTGGGCCGGGTCGGATGTGGTTGGGCTGCTGGTCTGCGTGTGCCTGGTGGGCCGGGTCGGATGTGGTTGGGCTGCTGGTCTGCGTGTGCCTGGTCGGTCGGGTCGGATGTGGTTGGGCTGCTGGTCTGCGTGTGCCTGGTCCGTCGGGTCGGATGTGGTTGGGCTGCTGGTCTGCGTGTGTGATCGGTCGGGTCTGAAGTGCTTGGTCTGCTGGTCTGCGCCTGGCGGGTCGGGTGAGTCGGATGTGCCTGGCCTGCCGGTCTGCGCGGGCCTGGTCCGCCGGGTCGCAGGGGCTGGCCTGTCGGGCTGTTGGCCTGCGCGTGTCGTGTCCGCCGGTTTTCGTGTCCGGTTCTTGGGTCCGGTTCGTGTGTCCGGGCCGGCCCCGCGCGTCCGGTTCGTGTGTCCGCTCGGCGCTTCCGCAAGGCGCTTCCACCTGGTTGGTCCGCGTGAGTGGGCCCGCTGGTTCGCGTGCGCTCGGCTTCGCCGGTCGCGGTCGCGGTCGCGGTCCGGTCGTGGTGGCCGGTCGGCCGGTTCCGGTGGGTTCGGTCGGCCGGTTGCGGGCAGCCGGATTCGGGCGTTCGGTCGCCGGCCCCGGGTTCCCCCGGTCCGCCTGCGCGCGGTTCGAGCCGTTGTCGGTGGCCTCGTGCGGTCCTCGGGTTGTTCCTTGCGATGCTCCCGCCGATCGGATTTCGCGAAGTCGTGCGTCGTGCGCGGTGTTGTCCGGTGATTCGGCACTTGTCAATGCTTTGTAAAACGTGGCGAGTTTCAGGTCGGACGCCCTGCTTACAGTGGCGGATCTACGCACTCCATTAGTGGCTGAGAGGTAACTGTTCAACCCCGCGCAGGTGAAGAACCGAAGGTCACGGGCCTGGTCGGCGGATAAATCCCGACCTTGGTTCACCAAGTCGGGCATACGAGCAGCGATCGGGACGGACGAATTGAGGTCGGGGATCGGTTGACCTCGCACACCGTTACCCATAAGATATTGACCGCTACACGGGAAGATTGCCGGTACCAAAGGCCACGGGGGGCCCCGATTGTTGTGTTTTTCTTCTGCCTGTGAGTAGTTGCGCGTAGGCCCGACTTGAGGCGAGCGCCCCGCAGGCCGACTGTCTCAAGGTAAACCGGGTTCAACCTCACCCGTCAGTTTCTACGATTACCGAGGTGTTCGCGACGTCTCGCGGCACCTTGTCATCACTCGTGCCCACGAACGATGGTGCATCTCGCTGCCCTGACCTGGCGGCGAGCGCTTTCCATGCCCACTGTCGCCGAGTTCGGATGTCGAGGAATTCCTGTGTCTCATCGTGTCCTGGTGGTGCAGCCGGCGTTCTCCGCGATCGCCTATGTCACGCACGCGCGTTCCCTTGGCTGGGACGTCGTGGTGGCCTCATACGAAAACGAAGGCCGTAGAGTCGCGGACACCGTGCGCTCTCTCGCCACGGAGATACTCACGGTGGACACCAATGACAACGCTGCCTTGGCGACCGTCGTCGACCGAGTCCACGAGCGGAATCCCATCAATGCCGTGGTCGCCGGCGGCGAATACTATGTGCCGGCCGCCGCATTCCTCTCCGCCCGGCTAGGCCTGCCCGGTCTGCACCCCGCCGCCGTGGAACGGGTACGGCACAAGGCGAGAATGCGCGAGGCGGTGGCCGAGGCCGGCCTGGAAGTGCCGAAGTTCACCATGGTCCGCGGAGCCGCGGAGATCGACGAGGCGTGCGCGTACGTAGGATTTCCCGCCGTCGTCAAGCCGGTGGATTCCGGTGGAAGCGTCCATGTCTCACGCGTCGACACCCTGGAAGAGGCGCGCGCGGCGGTGGACGCGATTCACGCCGAAAAAGGGCTGGAATTCGACCGGCCGCTGACAACCGACGCCATGGTCGAGCAGTATGTGCCGGGTACGGAGTACAGCGCCGACGGCTATGTGTGCGACGGCGACGTGGTCGTCGTCGCGGTGACACGCAAGCTGCTCGGCCCCGAGCCGCGGTTCCTGGAGCTCGGGCATCTCACCCCGGCCCCCCTCGACGAACCCACCCGGCACGATCTGGCCGCGTACGCGCAGGGCGTCGTCAGGGCCGTGGGGATCACCACGGGGCCGTTCCACTGCGAGCTGCGGCTGGACGACGGGCGCCCCGTCCTCATGGAGGTGGCCGCGCGGCTGCCCGGAGACAAGATCACCGAGCTCATGGAGATGGCCACCGGCCTGGCGCTGCCGGGCAAGGTCCTCGCGGACATCACCGGCGCCGATCCGGTCGCCGCGGGGGCGTTCCGGGAGCCGGTCGCCAAGGCGGCCGGGATCCGCTTCCTGACCGCGGGCGGAGCGGGCTCGTACGCCAGGCTCGACGGCTGGGACGACCTCGCCGCCGAGCCGTGGGTGGCGGCGAGCTCGGTGCTCATCGCACCGGGCGCCCCGATCAAGACGGACGAGGCGGACTACAGCTGCCGGGTCGCCGCCGTCGTGTTCACCGCGGACTCCCCCGAAGAGGCCCACGAACGCTGGACCGAGATCGGTGACCGCGTGCGCGTGCTCGGCGCCTGACGTCCGCCGCCCCCCGCCCCCGATACCTGACGCCTGACGCCCGCCATGGAAGGGAACAACACGATGGACGCTCTGCGGCTTCACTGGTGCTCGCCGCCCGACACGGGGCAGTCGACGCCGACGGACAAGTACCGGATCGGCGCGCTCGACATGGGTGAGGTCGTCGACTTCGTCCAGGAGGCCGAGGAACTCGGCGTCGACAGCCTGCTGTTCGGGATCTCCAACTACCTGCCCGACCCGCTGCCCGTGCTCGGCGCGCTCTCGCAGGTGACCGAACGCGTCAAGTTCATGCTCGCCTACCGCCCCGGCCTGATGTCGCCGACCCTGTTCGCGCAGGTCGTCAACACGCTGTCCTGGATGACCGACGGCCGTATGTCCCTCAACATCGTGTCCGGGATCTCACCGGCGGAGCAGGCCGGCTACGGCGACTTCCTCAGCCACGACGAGCGCTACGCGCGGTGCAACGAGTTCCTTGAGATCATCCGCGAGCTCTGGGAAGGCGAGTCGCCGATGAGCTACGACGGACAGCACTACACCGTCAAGGACGCCGCGCTCGGCCTCGGCCACAAGGGCGGCGGGCGGCCCGAGATCTACATCAGCGGGGCGTCCGCGGTCGCCCAGCAGACGGCACTGGCCTCCGGCGACTGCTGGCTGCGGTACGGGGACACCCCCGAGGCGATCGCCAAGGCCACCCGGCCGCTCCTCGACGGCGGGCGCCGGGTGGGCACCCGGATGCACGTGCTGGCCCGGCCCACCCGGGAGGAGGCGGTCGCCGAACTCGCCCGCCTCATGCGCAATCCGGACGAGGACCACGAGGCGTGGATCCGCAAGTGGGTGGACACCACCGACTCCGAGGCCGTGAAGTCCTCCTACCGGCTGGCGGAGGGCGCCACCGACGAGTGGCTGTCGCCGTACATCTGGACCGGTGCCGTCGCCTACCGCGGCGGGCCGGCGCTGTGCATCGTCGGCAGCTACGAGGAAGTCGCCACGTACATCCACAGCTACAAGGCCGCGGGCATCAGCGAGTTCATCTTCTCCGGATGGCCCACCCGGGACGAGATGCGGAACTTCTTCACGCACGTGGCCCCCCTGATCCGGCGCCTCGAAGCACAGGCCGCGTGACCTGGCGGTCCCCGCAGCAGCCGACGCGTCCACCCGGCGCACAGATCTGACCAAGACGCATCCCCCCACGTCGACTGAGGAGTGCCCCATGCACATTGTTGTCGTCAACCGCTGGCCGAGGTTCCATGACGAGGAGCGCTGGGACTTCTCGCTCGGCCGCTTCGAGGACCTCATCGACCACGAGCGCCATCGCGTCAGTTACGTGGTCGACCCGGTCGGCGCCACGGGCGTCCTCGCGGATCCCGCGCGGATCGCCGGCCTCGTCCAGATCGACGACGTCAACGACTTCGAGGCACTCCGCGACGCCGTACGGCAGCTCACGCGGCAGGTCGGCCCGGTCGACCGGCTCGTCGCCGTCTCCGAGTTCACCCTCGGCATCGCGGCCGAGGTGCGCGAGGCACTCGGCATCCCCGGCCCGCGCCCCGCGGACGTGGCGGTCTACCGCAACAAGCTGAGGATGAAGGAACTGGTCCGCCGGGCCGGCCTGCGCGTGCCCCGCTTCGCGTCCTGCGACACCCCGGAGGAGGCGCTGGCGTTCGCCCGGAAGACCGGCTTCCCGCTCATTCTCAAGCCGGTCGCCGGGGCGGCGAGCATGGGCGTCCACCGCGTCGAGGACGAGGAGACGCTCGCGACGCTGCTCACGGAGATCGACACCGGCGACTACGAACTTGAGGAGTTCATCGACGGGGCGATCCACCACGTCGACGGATTCGCGGACGCCGAGTCGCGGATCCCGTTCATGGCGGTGTCCCGCTACATCAACGACTGCCTGGCCTTCGAGGCGGGCAGGCAGCCGCTCGGCTCGGTCGTCGTACAGGCGTCCCCGCTGCGGGACCGCGTCCAGGAGTTCGCGCGGCGCTGCGTGGCGGCGCTGGGCATGACCTCCATGCCGTTCCACCTGGAAATCTTCGTCACGCCGGACGAGGACCTGGTCTTCCTGGAGATCGCGGGCCGCATCGGCGGGGCCGAGGTGCCCTACCTCACCGAGAAGCTCTTCGGGATCAACCTCTTCGAGGCCTGGCTGGACGCGCTCTGTGAGGGGCAGGCCACACTCGCGCCCAAGTCCGGCGATCCGTCGGGCGGTTGGCTGATCATCCCGAAACCGGCCGGGCTGCCGGCCCGGGTCGTCTCGGTGACGTCCATGCGCGAGGAGTTCGGGACGATCTGGCGCGAGCTGGTGCCCAGGCCGGGCGACGTGATGGAGCCCGGCGGCAGCTACGACGCGGTGCACAGCGGGCGGTTCATCCTGACCGGCGACGAGGCGGCCGTGGAGCAGGACATCCGGAAGATCATCGCCGGATTCCACCTCGAAACCGTGCAGCTCGAAACCGTTCCGGTGTCGGAGTGAGGAGTTCCGTGACCCCGCGCTCGCGGCTGCACCTCAGGCTTTTCGCCTGCGGTGTCCTCCTCGGAGTCGTCGCGGAGCAGATCGTGCTGTTCGCCGTTCCGCTGCTCATCTTCCAGGACACCAAAGAGGTGTCCGCCCTCGGATTCGCCTACGCCATCGAATGGCTGCCGCCCCTGCTGGCGTATCCGTTCGCCGGGCTCCTCGCCGACCGGGACGGCGGCCCACGGCTGTTCTCCCTGGTCACCGCCGGCCGGGCCGTCGTCCTCGGCGGCGCCCTCGTCGGCTGTCTGGCCGCCCCGTCCTTGCTGACACCGGTCCTGATGACCTCCGGGGCGCTGCTGTCCCTGCTGATGGCACCGGTCCGGATGTCGGTCGAGAAGGTGGTGCCCCAGCTCGCCCAGGGCACGGAACTGCCCAAGATCCAGGGCCTGGTGCAGAGCATGGAGGTCTCGGCGATGGCCGTCGGCCCCGCCCTGGCCATGCTGGGCGTGGTCTTCATCGACAAGGTCTGGCTGCTGGCCGGCGCCGCGGCCGTCTTCGCCGCGGCGGCCGCCTGCTGGCTGCCCCTGCCCCGCGGGCAGCGCTCACCGGGCGGTGCCGGAGCGCGGGAGACGTTCGCCGAACTCCGCCTGGGCTGGTCGCTTCTGATGCGCAGCAGGCCGCTCGTCCTGCTGGCGTCCCTCAACTTCTCCATCAACCTGGTCTTCGCCACGGTGCTCAGCGCCAACGCCGCGCTCGTCACGGGTGTCTTCCACGCCCCCGAGACGTCGTACGCATTGCTCAACATCTGCATCGGCGTTCTTGGAATCATCAATCTCCTGGTGATTCCGTTCTTGCTGAGATATGTTGAAGTGCGGTTGCTCGGCGCTTTCGGGCTCGCTCTTCTCTGCCTCTGCCTGCTGCTTATCGGGTTCGCCAACTCGATGCTGCTCTACGGTTCGGCATTCGTCGTGGCCATGCTCGGCGTGACGTATTTCAACGTCTTCAACCGGACGCAGCGGATCAAGGTTCTGCCGCAGGAGCACCTGGGCAAGGTGATGGGGCCGTTCTATCTGCTCAACATGCTGGCCATGCCCCTCGCCGGCCTTCTCGTGGCCGGTTCCGGAGCCAGCGTGGGCCCGCAGCGACTCGTCGCCGTACTGGCGATCGCGCTCACCCTGTTCGGCGCGGTCATGCTGCCGCTGACGGTGCGGGCATTCGGTCACGCATTCGCCGCGCAGGAGGTCTCCCTCGTGGGTGCCGGCGCCGAATCATGACGGCAGGAAAACCAATGGAAATTCTTTTGTCGAATCATTCACTCTCCTCGAAACCCGATCACAAGCTGTTCCGCGGAGGAACTTGATGGGTGTCGGTTCTGCACGGTTCAGCGAACTCTTCGGCTCCTTCCCCACCCCGGTCGCCGTCATCACGGCGGTGGACGGGGCGGGCGAGCCGTTCGGATTCACCAGCAACGCGGTGTGTGCCGTGTCGGCGGCGACGCCGATGCTGCTCATCTCCGTGGGCAAGGGGTCCCGGACCCTGCCGGCGATCATGTCGTCGCAGGCGTTCGCCGTCAATTTCCTCTCCTCGTCCGGGCAGGCCGCCTCGCAGATCTTCGCGAGCAAGGCGACGGACAAGTTCACCCATTTCACATGGCAGTCGTCGGCCGTCGCGAAAGGCGCGCCGCTGCTCGTCGACATCGCCCTCAGCTACGCGGAATGCCGGGTGGAAAGCGCCATTGAGGTGAGCGATCACTGGCTCATCATCGCCCGGGTCGAAGGCACTGCCGTATTCCCCCGCGAACCACTTCTCTACCGTCGGGGCGACTACGGCGTCTGGTCGCTGCAGAACGCCGACGCGGAAGAACTCTCGGCTTTCTGAGGAAGCACCGCACGCAACTGCCGGTCATTCAAACAGAAAGGCATCGCATGGACATCGGAGCCGTGGACCACGTCGAGTTCTACGTCGGGGACGCCCAGCAGTCCGCGTTCTACCTCTGCACGGCGTTCGGCTTCCGCGTCTGCGGACAGGCCGGCCCCGAAACCGGACAGGCCGACCACCGCTCACTGCTGCTGCGGCAGGGCGGCATCGAGATCGTGCTCACCTCCGCCCTCAGCCCCGGACACCCGGCCGCGGCCTACGTGACCCGGCACGGCGACGGCGTCGCCAACATCGCCTTCGAGGTCACCGACGCGGCCAAGGCGTTCGCGACCGCCGTGGAGCGCGGCGCCACCCCCGTCGAACAGCCCGCCGTCCACAGCAAGGACGGCACCGAGGTGGTCACCGCGTCGGTGCTGGGCTTCGGAGACGTCGCCCACCGGTTCGTCCAGCGCACCGGGGACCGCGAGCAGTTCCTGCCCGGCGTGATGGACATCTTCGCCCCCGACCCCGACGAGGGCGAGCACCTGCTGAGCACCGTGGACCACGCGGCGATCTGCCTGCCGGCGGGACAGCTCCGGCCCACCGTCGCCTTCTACGAGAAGGTCTTCGGGTTCTCCCAGATCTTCGAGGAGTTCATCGAGGTCGGCAGCCAGGCCATGGACTCCAAGGTGGTGCAGAGCCCGTCGGGGAAGGTGACCTTCACCCTGATCGAGCCGGTCACCAGCCGCGAGCCCGGCCAGATCGACACCTTCCTGGCCCGCCACGGCGGCGCCGGAGTACAGCACCTGGCGCTGCTGTGCGACGACATCGTGTCCACCGTCGCCACCCTGGAGACCCGCGGCGTCAAGTTCCTGCACACCCCGGGCGCCTACTACGACCAGCTCCAGGAGCGCTTCGCCCGGCCGGAGTTGAAGATCGAGGATCTGCGCCGCACCAACGTGCTGATCGACGAGGACCACTGGGGCCAGGTGTTCCAGATCTTCACCCAGTCCCCGCACGTGCGGAAGACCTTCTTCTGGGAGGTCATCGACCGGCACGGCGCCCGCACCTTCGGGAGCGGCAACATCAAGGCGCTCTACGAGGCCGTGGCCCGCGAGAAGGCCGTCTCCTGACCCTGGCACCACACGCATCCCGATCACCGAACCAAGGACTCGTGAGGAAGACCATGACTGCTCAAGACGCCCGGAACTTCTCCCTGACCGACGAGGAACTCGGCCTTCTCCCCACCGACGAGGACGTCACCTTCTACGCCGAGCACGGCTGGTACCTGTCGAAGAAGCTCTTCACCGACGACGAGGTCGAACAGCTGGAGGCCGCCAGCGAGCGCTTCTACGCCGGGCACCGCGACCGAACGCTGCCGGTCCGCCCGCCCAAGCTGGCGTACTGGGAGCCGGAGCACGGCCCCGTCCAGCGGCACAACGACTACATCCACTACGAGGACGACACCATCGGCCACATCCTGCGCAAGCCGCTGCTGGGCGCCGTGGCCGCCCGGCTCGCGGAGGCCGAGCAGATACGCGTCTTCCAGTCGACCCTCATCTTCAAGCCGCCGGTCGCCCAGGAGCAGTCGAACATCGTGCCCTGGCACTTCGACCGGCACTACTGGTCCACCTCCACCTCCGAGCGCATGCTGACCGCGTTCATCCCCTTCCACGACTGCGATGAGGAGATGGGCACCATCACGATGGTCGACGGCAGCCACCGCTGGAAGGAGACCGCCGAGAACGACGCCACCTCCCTCCACTTCGCCGAGCGCGACCGCTCCGAACTGGACCAGATGCTGGAGGACAACGCCGCCTACAACGGCGTCGAGGTCCGCAAGATCCCGGTCTTCATCCCGAAGGGCCACGTCAACTTCCACCACTGCCGCACCTACCACGGCAGCGGTGCGAACATCAGCGACCGCCCGCGCCGTGCCATCTCCCTCCACCTGCAGGACGGCGAGAACCGCTACCGCGACTTCTTCCGCTCGGACGGCAGCAAGGTCGCCTACAACCACGACGTGCTCGTACGGCGCACCGCCGCCGGCACCCCCGACTACAGCGACCCGGAGTTCCTCCCGTTGTTGTGGAGCAACCGCTGATGCGCAGTGCCGCAGTGGTCGGGACCGGTCTGATCGGTACCTCGATCGCCCTGGCCCTTCGGGGCCGGGGCGTGACCACGTACCTGATCGACAAGGATCCGGAAGCGGCGCGGACCGCCGCCGATCTCGGGGCCGGCATCGCCGGAAGGCCCCGGGAACCGGTCGAGCTGGCCGTCATCGCGGTGCCGCCGCAGCACGTCGCGGGGGCGCTCAAGGAGCATCAGGTGAAGCGGCTCGCGGACGACTTCACGGACGCGGCGAGCGTCAAGGAGTCGCCCCAGCGGGAGGCCGCCCAGGCCGGCTGCGACCTGACGCGTTTCGTCGGCGGGCATCCCATGGGCGGCCGGGAGCTGTCCGGGCCGCTGGCCGCCCGGGACGACCTGTTCCAGGGCCGGCCCTGGGTGCTCACCCCCTCCCCGCAGACCCGGGAGCGGACCGTCGAACGCGCCGGGGAACTGGCCGAGTTGTGCGGAGCCAGGCCGGTCGTGATGGCCCACGCCGAGCACGACCGGGCGGTGGCGCTCACCTCCCACGCCCCGCACCTGGTGTCGAGCCTGCTCGCGGCGCGGCTGCTGCACGGCGACCAGTCCCAGCTGGGGCTCGCGGGACAGGGGCTCCAGGACGTCACCCGCCTCGCCGGCGGCGACGTCGAGCTGTGGACCGACATCCTCGGCTCGAACGCCGCCGCGGTCGCCGAGATCCTCGCCGAGTTCGCGGACGACGTGCACGTGGTGGTGGACGCCCTGCGCGGGCTCGGCGCCGTCCGGGAGCCGGAACAGCGGCGCGCACACACCGACCGGCTCTCGGCGGCCCTCTCCCGCGGTGTGCAGGGCCGCGCCCGGATTCCCGCGCGCGGTACGGGAGTTCGGGGTCTGAGCGCCGCTTACGCGACCGCGCCGAGGGGAGTCTGAAACCATGACCCAAGCCGCCCCGCCGCTCCCGCAGGCCCTGCCCCTCGCCGGGCTGCACGCCTCGCTCAGCGACCCGGTCCTCGACGCGATGAACTTCCTCAACGAGGTCGTCGGCCGCTTCCCGGACGCCATCTCCTTCGCCCCCGGCCGGCCCACCGAGGGCGACTTCGAACCGGAGGACCTCGCCCGGCATCTCCAGACGTACACCACGTACCTGGAGAAGACCCTCGGCTGGTCCCGCGACCGGGTGCGGACCCAGCTCTTCCAGTACGGCCGTACCAACGGCGTCATCCACGAACTGATCGCCAGGACGGTCGCCAACGACGAGGGCATCCAGGTCCCGCCGGAAGCGATCGTGGTGACCACCGGGTGCCAGGAGGCCATGCTCCTCGTCCTGCGGGCCCTGTTCGCCGGTCCCGAGGACACCCTGCTGGTCAGCTCGCCCTGCTACGTGGGCATCACGGGCGTGGCCCGGCTCCTCGGCATCCGGGTCCGCCCGGTGCCCGAGGGCCCCGCCGGACCCGACCCGGAGGCCGTGCTGGCGGCGGTCCGCGCCGCCCGGGCAGCCGGTGAACGCCCCCGGGCCTTCTACGTCGTCCCGGACTTCGCCAACCCGTCCGGCGCGAGCATGAGCGTCGCGGCACGGGGGCGGCTGCTGGACCTGGCCGCGCAGGAGGACCTGCTGGTCCTGGAGGACGACCCGTACGGGTTCTTCGTCAGGACCGGCTCGGCCCGCCCGACGCTGAAGGCCCTCGACCGGGGCCGGCGGGTGGTGCATCTGGGGTCCTTCGCGAAGACGGCGCTGCCCGGCGCCCGGGTCGGCTACGCCATCGCCGACCAGGAGGTCGTCGGCCCGGACGGGCGGCGCACGCTGCTCGCGGACGAGCTGTCGAAGATCAAGAGCATGACCACCGTCAACACCTCGGCCGTCAGCCAGGCCGTCGTCGGCGGGATCCTCGTCGAGCACGACTGCCGGCTCCGCGAGGCGAACTCCGCGGCCGTCGCGTACTACCGCACGAACATGGACACGCTGCTCGGCGAGCTGGAGCGGCACTTCCCCGCGGCGCGCCGGGCCGGGCTCGGCATCTCCTGGAACCGTCCGGACGGCGGCTTCTTCCTGGTCGTCGACGTGCCCTTCGCCGCCGACCACCAGGCCCTGGAACTCTCCGCACGCGCCTTCGGCGTGCTGTGGACCCCGATGAGCGACTTCCACCTGGACGGCGGCGGCACCCACCAGCTGCGGCTGTCGTGCAGTTCGCAGAGCCCGGAGGTGATCGTCGAGGGCATCGCCAGGCTGGCCGCCTTCATCACCGCGCAGATCAGCGACACCACCGCCTGAGGGCGGGTGACCGACATCCATGGACCGCACGGCGAACGGAGAAGACGTGGTGCTGGCGCTGCACACCTACGAGGCGGCGGCCAAGGAGCGGTTGCCGGGACCGGTGTGGGACTTCTTCGCCGGCGGCAGCGGCACCGAGTCGATGCTGACGGCGGGGCGGGAGGCGCTGGACCGCATCCGGCTGCGGCCGCGCTGTCTCGTCGACGTCTCCCGCTGCGACCCGGCCACCGAGCTGCTGGGTGCGCGACTGGCCGCTCCGCTGGGCATCGCGCCCATGGCCTACCACCAGCTGGCCCATCCCGAGGGCGAGGTGGCGACCGCACGGGCCGCGGGCGACGCGGGGGCGCTCCTGACCGTCAGCATGTTCGCGAGCCGCACGCTTGAGGACATCGCCGCCGCGGCCACCGGTCCTCTGTGGCTGCAGCTCTACTGGCTCAAGCGCCGGGACCTGATGGCGGACCTGATCCGCCGGGCCGAGGCGGCCGGTTTCCGGGCGCTGGTCCTGACGGTCGACGCGCCCAGGGTCGCGTTCCGCCCACGGGACGCCGCCAACGGGTTCGCGGTGCCGCCCGGCATCCGGGCGGTCAACCTGGCCGCGGAGGTGATGGCCGCCTCGCACGGGAGCCGGGCCGGGGAATCGGCCATCGCACGGCACTCGGCGGAGCAGTTCGACTCCTCGATCACCTGGGACGACCTCGCCTGGCTGCACGAGGTGTCGTCCCTGCCGGTGGTGCTCAAGGGCGTACTCACCGGGGACGACGCCAGGCTGGCCGTCAAGCACGGGGTCTCGGGACTGGTCGTCTCCAACCACGGCGGCCGGCAGCTCGACTTCGCCCGCAGCGCCCCGGACTGCCTCACGGAGGTCGTCGACGCCGTGGAGGGAGGCTGCCAGGTCGTTCTCGACGGCGGCATCCGGCACGGTGCCGACATCGCCAAGGCCCTGTGCCTGGGCGCGGACGCGGTCATGATCGGCCGCCCCGCGCTCTGGGGCCTGGCACATTCCGGCGCCGACGGCGTCGCCGCGGTCCTCCGCCTGCTCATGCGCGAGTTCGACGAGGTCATGGCCCTGATGGGAGCCCCGACCGTGCCCGACCTCAACCGCTCCGGCGTCACGACACCCTGACCGTCACGTCGCCCGCGCCCGCGGCCCGGCCTCCCGCGAGTCGCTCGGTGTCACGGGTTCGGCGGCCGCCGACGGGTCGGAGCGATCACACGGGTTTCCCTGGCCTGCGGCTGGCGCGGTGCTGGGGCCATCAAGCGGTCCGTCGGCCTGCGGCTGATGCGGTGTCGGGGCGACCGTGTGGGTTGGCCGGCCCATGGCCGCCGGGGTGTCGGGGCGATCACGCGGGTTTCCCGGCCTGCGGCTGATGCGGTGTCGGGGCGACCGTGTCGGGTGGCCGGCCCGTGGCCACCGAGGTGTCCGGGGCGATCACGCCGGTATCCCGCTGCGGCTGGTGCGGGGTCGGGGTAAGGGCGTCGTAGGGGTCCCGGTGGGTGACGCCTTCGGCGGTGGTGGGTTGCCGTGTCATCGGTGTGTGGGACGGGGGTGCGGGCGGCCGTGATGTGTCACGGTCGCCCGCACCCGCCGGGTGTCACGCGTCGACCGTCTCGGCGGGCAGTGCGAGGTCCAGGTCGATCGCGCGGTCGTCGCCGGCGTGGGTCGCCGACGAGGCGAGCGGACCGTGGCCCGCGGCCTTCGCGGCCAGGACGTACGCTCCCTCGGCGGGTACCGCGAGCGCGTACCTGCCGTCCTCGGCGGAGAGGGTCGCTCCCGCCTGCCGCCCCCGCCGGTCGATCAGGGTCACCTTGGCGCGGGCCACCGGCACGCCCGCGGCGTCCAGGACGCGGCCGCGGAAGCCCCGCAGGACCTCCTCGGCGTGGGCGAGCGCGGCGTCCTCCTCGCTGCTGGCCCGCAGCTGCGTGTGCTGGGCCGGCAGGCTCCGCTTCGGCAGGAACACCGCGAGGAGCAGACCCACCGCCACCGCGGCCGTCGCGATCAGGAACGAGACCCGGAAGCCGTGCATCGTCGGGATGGCGACGCCGCCCACGTTGTTCGCGGTGTTCGCCAGCACCATGCCGATGACGGCGCTGGAGACGGAGGTACCGATGGACCGCATCAGTGTGTTGAGGCCGTTCGCGGCGCCCGTCTCGGACGCCGGGACCGCGCCGACGATCAGCGCCGGCAGCGAGGAGTAGGCGAGGCCGATGCCCGCGCCGAGGACGACCGCGATGACCAGGCTCTGCCAGGCCGCGCTCATCAGGCCGAGGCCCGCGCCGTAGCCGATCGCGATGATCAGCATGCCGAGGATGAGGGTGGTCTTGGGGCCGTGCTTGGCCGAGAGGCGGGCGTACACCGGCGCCGTGAACATCATCGTCAGGCCCAGCGGGGCGACCAGCAGACCGGCGGTGACCATCGACTGGCCGAGGCCGTAGCCGGTGGCCTTCGGGAGCTGGAGCAGCTGCGGCAGGACCAGCGAGACCACGTAGAAGCTGACGCCGACCATGATCGAGGCGAGGTTGGTGAGGAGCACCTCGCGGCGGGCGGTGGTGCGCAGGTCGACCAGCGGGGCCGAGTGGCGCAGCTCGAACACGCCCCAGAGGAGGAGGACGGCGACCGCGGCGGCGAACAGGCCGAGTGTGGTGCCGGAGGACCAGCCCCAGTCGCTGCCCTTGGTGATGGGCAGCAGGAGCAGCACCAGGCCGGCCGACAGGCCTATCGCGCCGGGCACGTCGAATGAGCCCTTCGCGCGCATCGGGGATTCCGGTACGACGAGAAGCGTCAGGGCTATGGAGAGCACGCCGAGGCCGGCGGCGCCGTAGAACAGGGCGTGCCAGTCCGTGTGCTGCGCGACCAGGGCCGCGGCGGGCAGCGCGAGGCCGCCGCCGACGCCGATCGAGGAGCTCATCAGGGCCATCGCCGAGCCGAGCCGCTCGCGCGGCAGCATGTCGCGCATCAGGCCGATGCCCAGCGGGATCGCGCCCATGGCGAAGCCCTGGAGGGTACGGCCCACGATCATCGTGAGCAGGTCGCTGGTGAGCGCGCTGACCAGCGCGCCGACCACCATCACGGCGAGGCTCAGGATCAGCATCCGCCGCTTGCCGTAGAGGTCGCCGAGGCGGCCCATGATCGGGGTGGCCACGGCGCCCGACAGCAGCGTCGAGGTCAGCACCCAGGTGGCGTTGCTCGGCTCGGTGCCCAGCAGCTGCGGCAGGTCCTTGATGACCGGAACGAGCAGGGTCTGCATCACCGCGACCACGATGCCCGCGAAGGCGAGCACCGGGACCACGGCCCCGCTCGCGCCCCGGGCGGGCTGGTCGGTCGTCGTGTGCGTCATTGAGTGAGGCCTCCCCGAGTGGTAAGTACCGGCTAAACCTCGTATGCACAGGCAACTATTCCGTTGCTTCGAGCTGCTAACGAATCCTTGACCGTCCCATGGGTTTCTGATCTGCCGTCAGGGGATGGCGCATTTATGAAACACGTTCTAGTGTGCGCGCCATGAAGGCCTATGTTGCCGGCGTCGGTATGACCAAGTTCGAGAAGCCCGAGACCCGTGACTGGCAGTACTGGGACATGGTCCGGGAGGCCGGCGGCTCTGCCCTCGCCGACGCCGGAATCGCCTACGCCGAGGTGGAACAGGTTCCCGTCGGCTACTGTTTCCAGCCCTCCACCGCCGGTCAGCGGGCCGCCTATGAGCTGGGTCTCACCGGCATCCCCGTCTACAACGTCAACAACAACTGCGCCACCGGCGCGACCGCCCTGATGCTGGCCCGCCAGCTCGTCGAGGGCGGGGCGGCCGACTGCGTCCTGGCCCTCGGCTTCGAGAAGATGAAGAAGGGCGCGCTGGGGAGCGGCGCCGACGGAGGGGCCCGCGGCGGGGCCGCTGATGACTGGAGCTCGGCCTCCCCCGTCGCCCGCCACTACGGCATCATGGCCGCCCGGCACGGCTTCGAGATGACCCCGCCCACCGCGCAGATCTTCGGCGACGCGGCCCGCGAGCACATGGAGCGGTACGGCACCACCGAGGCGCAGCTCGCCGCGGTGGCCGCCAAGAACCACCGGCACTCCGCGGACAACCCGTACGCCCAGTTCCAGGACGTGTACGACGTCGACGCCGTCCTCGCGGCCCGCACCGTCCACCGCCCGCTCACCCGGCTCCAGTGCTCGCCCACCTCCGACGGCGCGGCGGCGGCCGTCGTCGTCTCCGAACGGTTCGCCGAACGGCGCGGGCTCACCGGCCTCGTCGAGATCGTCGCGCAGGCGATGACGACCGACACCGAGGAGTCCTTCGCGTCGGGCTCGTGCATCGACGTCGTCGGGCAGCCCATGTCACGGGCGGCGGCCCGGCAGGTGTACGAACGCTCCGGCCTCGGCATCGAGGACGTCGACGTCGTCGAACTGCACGACTGCTTCTCCGTCAACGAGCTGCTGACCTACGAGGCGCTCGGCATGTGCGCCGCCGGTGAGTCGGGCAAGCTCGTCGAGTCCGGCGCGACCACGTACGGCGGCCGCTGGGTGGTGAACCCCTCCGGCGGGCTCATCTCCAAGGGGCACCCGCTGGGCGCGACCGGGCTCGCGCAGACCGCCGAACTGGTGTGGCAGCTGCGCGGCACGGCCGGCGACCGGCAGGTCCCCGGCGCCCGGGTCGGGCTCGCGCACAACATCGGGCTGGGCGGGGCCGCGGTGGTGACGCTCTTCCGGCGGCTGGTCCAGGGCGCACGACCGAGGCCGGGGTCGGCCGAAAAGCCGATGCAAGCACCGTAACCGGCTTGAGCAAGCACCGTAACCGGCTTGAGCAAGCACCGTAACCGGCTTGAGAGCACGACATCCATGCTGGAAGCCGCGGACGCCTCGCACATGTCCCGCCGTACCGCGCCCCCGCCTGGCTGGTGGTGCCACCGGCGTGCGCCGGGCTGCTGCCGGCGGGGGCGGTCCTGATGCCGCTGCGGCTGCCGCGCCGGAAGACCCCGGTGGGCCAGGACGCGGGCCGGTGGGTCACAGCCACCCCTGCTGCCGGGCCTCCCGCACCGCCTCCGCGCGGTTGCGGGTGCCGGTCTTGCCGATCGCGGCGGAGAGGTAGTTGCGGACCGTCGACTCCGACAGATGCAGTCTCGCCGCGATGTCGGCGACGGTCGCACCGTCCACCGACGCCTTCAGCACGTCGCACTCGCGGGCGGTGAGCGGGTTCGGCCCGGCACTGAGCGCGGCGGCGGCGAGCGCCGGGTCGACCACGGTCTCCCCGGTGAGCACCCGCCGGATCGCCTGCGCCAGTTCCTCCACCGGCCCGTCCTTGACGAGGAACCCGGCGGCCCCGGCCTCCATCGCCCGGCGCAGATAGCCGGGCCGGCCGAAGGTGGTGAGGATCAGCACCCGGCAGTCCGGCGCCTGCTCGCGCAGCTCCGCCGCCGCGTCCAGGCCGCTCCGGCCCGGCAGTTCGATGTCGAGGAGGGCCACGTCGGGGCGGTGGACGAGCGCGGCGTCCACGATCGCGTCGCCCGCCGCGACCTGGGCGACCACCTCGATGTCCGGCTCCATTCCGAGCAGTAAGGCCAGAGCCCCGCGCATCATCCCCTGGTCCTCGGCGAGCAGCACCCTGATGGACCTGGCCGGCCGATGGTCCCGGGGCATCTCGTTCGCAGGCTCGTACACAGCCCAAGCCTAGCCTCGGGCCCGGCAATTAAAGAACAGTCATTGTTCCGTGCCGCAGGGCTTGACGGGGGTTGACCGTGCTCAAACAATCGCCTCTGCAATTCCCCGAATGGTCGGCGAATGGTCGGCATTTCGACAGCTGGACAGGTTCGGTATTTCGATCGAACGGTGTTCGGAATATCGGACACCAAGAACCCGCACCGCCCTACGAGGAACCAAGAATGAGGTGCACCGTGTTCTCAGTGCCTGTACGAGCCCTGCGCTCCTGTCCGCCGCGTATCCGGAGAGCCGTGCTCTCCGTGCTCGCCGCGTTCGCGACCATCGCCGCGCTCGTCGTCGGGGCCGGCGCCCCCGAGGCGTCCGCCGCGAGTTCGCTGCCCTGTGACGTCTACGCCGCCGCAGGCACCCCGTGCGTCGCCGCGCACAGCATGGTCCGGGCGCTGTACTCGTCGTACAGCGGCTCCCTCTACCAGGTGCAGCGCGCCTCGGACAGCGCCACGGCCGACATCGGCCTGCTGGCCACCGGCGGCTATGCCAACGCGGCCGCGCAGAACTCCTTCTGCGCCGGTACGACCTGCATCATCACCAAGATCTACGACCAGTCCAGCAAGCACAACGACCTCACCGTCGAGGGCGCCGGCGGGGCCGGCGCGGCCGATGTCGGGGCCCCGGCGGACGCGCTGCCGGTGACCGTCGGCGGCCACCAGGTCTACGGCCTGGAGATCTCGGCCGGCATGGGCTACCGGGACAACTCCACCTCCGGGGTCGCCACCAACGGCGCCGCCGAGGGGATGTACATGGTCACCTCCGGCACTCATGTGAACGGCAGTTGCTGCTTCGACTACGGCAACGCCGAGACCAACAACAAGGACACCGGCAACGGCCACATGGACGCCATCAACTTCGGCACCGAGTGCTGGTTCGCGCCCTGCTACGGCTCCGGCCCCTGGGTCCAGGCGGACCTGGAGAACGGGCTGTTCGAGTCCAATCTCGGCTACAGCACCAACTCGTCCAACACGGGCACAGGTGCGCTGCCGTTCGTCACCGCTTTGCTGAAGAACAACGGGCAGGACCATTTCGCACTGAAATGGGGGAACGCCCAATCCGGCGGACTCACCACCACGTATTCCGGCGGTGAACCCAGCACCAGCAGCGGTTACTCACCGATGCACCAGGAGGGCGCGATCGTCCTCGGCACCGGCGGCGACAACAGCAACGGCTCCATCGGCTCGTTCTTCGAGGGCGTGATGACCTCCGGCATCCCGACCGACGCCGCCGACGACGCCGTCCAGTCCAACATCGTCTCCGTCGGCTACGGCGGCGCCACCGGTTCCACCGGCAGCCTGGGCTCCGCCTCGGAGATCTCCCTCCAGGCCACCACGTCCTGCTGCACCGCCGACTACGTCCGCCACCAGAACAACGCCGGTGTCCTGTCGGCCATCACCTCCGCCAGCTCCACTCTCGACAAGAGCGACGCCACCTGGATCGTCCGTCCCGGCCTCGCGAGCAGCTCCTGCGTCTCCTTCGAGTCCCGGAACTACCCCGGCGACTACCTGCGCCACTACAACTTCAAGATCTACCGGCAGCCCATGGACGGCACCACCACGTTCAGACAGGACGCCACCTTCTGCCCGACGACCGGCAAGAGCGGCACGGGCACATCCTTCGCCTCGTACAACTACCCGACGAAATACCTGCGTCACTACAACTACAACCTCTACATAGCGAGCGACGGCGGCTCCAACGCCTGGGACAGCGCCACCTCCTGGACCGACGACGTGAGCTGGGCCGTCAGCTCGCCGTGGGCGCCCTAGGGGCTGTCCGGCGGATCATGCCGCAGGCGCGGGGTCTGGCACGCCCTCCCCCAGAGGGGGTACCCCCAGCGGCGTCGTCGTCGGTCGCCGACGCCCCCCGGCCTTCGGCCGGGAGGTGCCCCCACCGCGTCGCCCGCCGGGGCGGCGGCTGATGGCCTACGCCTCCTCCGCCTTGCAGTCGCACGCTCCCCCGCGCTCACCAGTCACCGCTGCTTTCCTGCGACTTGATCCGCCGGACAGCCCCCAGCCCTCTCCGGGGACAGCAGCTCCAGGGCCTCGGTGGGGAGCTCCGCGGTGACCTTGAAGCCGCCGCGGGGCGCCGGGCCGGCCTGAAGGGAGCCGCCGGCCGCCGCCAGGCGCTCGGTCAGCCCCTTCAGGCCGGTGCCGCCGATGCCCTCCCGGCAGGGCTCGGCGGCCACCGCGCCCGAGCCGTCGTCGGTGACCGTCAGCCGGGCCTGCCCGGCGGCGCTGTCGACGGTGATCTCACAGCGCGTGGCGTCGCTGTGCCGCACCACGTTGGTGACCGCCTCGCGCACCACCCAGCCGAGCAGCGTCTCCGTCTGCGGGGCGAGCGGCGCCCCCGACTGCCGGACCACCGGCTCCATGCCCGCCGCCGTGAGGGCCGAGCGGGCCCGGGTGAGATCGGCGGCCAGGCTGCCCTCCCGGTAGCCGGTCACCGCCTCGCGGATCTCGGTCAGCGCCTGCCGGCCGACCGACTCGATGTCGGAGATCTGCGACAGCGCCGCGTCCAGGTCCCGGGGCGCGACCCGGCGGGCCGCCTCCGACTTCACGACGATCACCGAGAGGGTGTGCCCGAGCAGGTCGTGCAGATCCCGGGAGAAGCGCAGCCGCTCCTTCTCCACCGCGCGCCGGGCCAGCTCCTCGCGGGCGGCGCGCAGTTCCCGGACGGCCTCGGAGAGGGAGAGGATCGCGGCGGTGATCATCGTCGACAGGAAGGTGCCGTAGGCGATGGTGATGGCGTCCGAGCCGTCCCGGTACCAGGAGACCGCGCCGGCGAAGAGGGCCAGCAGGATGCCGGTCCGGCCCAGCCAGGGGCCGCGCAGCGCCGCGCCCGCGGCGAGGCCGAGCAGCGGGAAGAACATCAGCCAGTTGTCGCCGTAGCCGAGGGCCAGGCCGGTGGTCAGCAGGCCCATCAGCACAAGGGCGACGCGGGTGGAGGTGGCCTCCCGGGCCTCTTTGCGGAAGGAGCGGAACGACACGTAGATGTACAGGGAGTTGAAGGCCAGCAGGCCGAAGGAGCCGATCAGCGGATTGGGCGTCTTGCCCTGGAGCAGGTTGGAGAGGGAGCCCAGCCCCATCAGCAGCCAGGGGAGCAGCGCGAACCCGGAGGGCGGCGGGCCGGCGTGCTCGGACACCTCGCCGTTCTTCCGCGCGGCCTTCTGCTGGGCCCGGAAACGGTCCATCTCCGCCCGCCACTCGGCCCGCGCCGTCCGCCAGGCGTCCACCTGGCACCTCACCTGCTGCCGCCACGACATACCGCTTCCCCCGATCGGATCCGTTCCGTGCTGTCCGGCGGTACGACCCTACGAAAGGCGGCGCCGGTCCGGCAGAGGCGGATGTACGGCGATGGGCAGGACAAATGTCATGGTCCGCCGGAGCCGGATCTGACACGACGTCAGGAGTCTTCACAACTGCGGAGGGCTGGGCTATACAAGGTGCGCTGGACTGGAACGCGTTCTAGACCCGCCCCGTGGACGACCTCGGTGCGACCGACGGTGCGGACGGCCGTGCCGAGGTCTTGAGACACCTCAGGAGCCGTATGCCCATCGACGCAGCCAAGGCCCTCGCCGCCGAACCCCGGTCCGGGGAGATCCACTGGGAGCGCCGGGACGTCCAGCTCTACCACCTCGGCATCGGCGCGGGCCGCCCCGCGACCGACCCCGACGAACTGCGCTACACCCTGGAGACCCGGCTGCACGTCCTGCCCAGCTTCGCCACCGTCGCGGGCAACGGCTCTCCCGAGGTGATCAGCGGACTGTCCATGCCCGGCATCGACGTCGACCTCGCCAAGGTGCTGCACGGCGGCCAGTCGCTGACCCTGCACCGCCCCATCCCGGCCGCGGGCACCGCCACCGCCACCGGCGGGATCGCCGCCGTGTACGACAAGGGCAAGGCCGCCGTCCTCGTGATGCGCACCGAGGTCGCGGACGCCGACGGCCCGCTGTGGACCAACGACGCGCAGATCTTCGTACGGGGGGAGGGCGGCTGGGGCGGCGACCGGGGCCCCTCGACCCGGCTGGAGCCGCCCACCGGCGAGCCCGACCGGACCGTCGAGCGCCCGATCCGCGAGGACCAGGCGCTGCTCTACCGCCTCTCCGGCGACTACAACCCGCTGCACGCCGACCCCGAGTTCGCCAAGCTCGCCGGCTTCGACCGGCCCATCCTGCACGGGCTGTGCACCTACGGCATGACCCTGAAGGCGGTCGTGGACACGCTGCTCGACGGGGACGTGAGCCGGGTGCGGTCGTACACGACCCGGTTCGCCGGGGTGGTGTACCCGGGGGAGACTCTGCGGATCCGCATGTGGCGGGGCGACGGGCGGATCCGGGTCGCCGTGAGCGCCGTAGAGCGCGAGGACGCGCCCGTTCTCGCCGACACGATCGTCGAACACTCTTGATCAGTTGAGCAGCTGAGCAGTTGAGGGGAGCCGCACCATGCGCGCAGCCGTACTGCACGAGATCGGACAGGAGAAGCTGGACGTCCTCGACGACGTCGAGGCGGTGGGATTCGGGCCCGGCAGGGTGCGGATCCGGGTGCGCGCCACGGGGCTGTGTCACTCGGACCTGTCCGCGATGAGCGGGGTGCTGCCACAGCCGGGGCCGTTCGTGCCGGGCCACGAGGGCGCGGGCGAGGTCCTGGAGGTGGGGGAGGGCGTCACCCGGGTGAAGCCCGGCGACCGGGTGGTCGTCTGCTGGCTGCCGGCCTGCGGCGCCTGTCCGGCCTGCAGGCGCGGGCAGACCGAGCTGTGCCTGGCCGGGTTCATGAACGCCGGCACCCCCAACTTCCGGCGCCCCGGCGGTGACGTCTTCGGCTTCGCGGGCACCGGCACCTTCACCGAGGAGGTCGTGGTCGACGCCGGGTGCGCGGTGCCGATCCCGGACGACGTGCCCTTCGACATCGCCGCGCTGATCGGCTGCGGGGTCACCACCGGGCTCGGCGCGGCACTCAACACGGCCGACGTGGAGGCCGGTTCGTCGGTCGCCGTCATCGGGTGCGGAGGCGTCGGGATCTCGGCGATCCAGGGGGCCCGGCTCAAGGGCGCCGCCGAGATCGTCGCCGTCGACCCGGTCGAGTCGCGGCGCGAGTCGGCGCTCAGGTTCGGGGCGACGAAGGCGGTCTCGCCCGACGAACTGCCCGGCGCCAAACAGGAGGCCACCGCCGGCGAGGGTTTCGACTACGTCTTCGAGGTCGTCGGCAAGTCCGCCACCGCCCGGACCGCGTACGAGAACACCCGGCGCGGCGGCACCCTCGTGGTCGTCGGCGCGGGCGCCATGGACGACTTCCTCCAGCTCAACATGTTCGAGCTGTTCTTCGACGAGAAGCGGATCCTGCCGTCGATGTACGGCGGGGGAGACGTGGTGCGCTCCTACGAGCGGACGATCGCCCTGTGGCGGGCCGGCCGGATCGACCTGGAGGGCCTGATCACCCACCGGGTGCCGCTGGCCGAGATCAACGAGGCCCTGGACCAGATGCGCACCGGCACCGCCCTGCGCACCTGCATAGAGATCTGAGGGGCCGACGCATGCCGGAAAGGACGTCGGAGAGGCCGCTCGAAGGGCTCAGCGCGATCGTCACCGGAGCTGGCCGGGGCCTGGGCCGGGCCGAGGCACTCGAACTGGCCCGGCTGGGCGCGGCCGTCGTCGTCAACGACTTCGGCCGGCCGGGCCGGGACGGCTCGGGGGCGGCCTCCGCGGCGCCCGCCGAGCAGGTCGCCGAGGAGATCCGCGCGGCGGGCGGCCGGGCGGTCGCCCACACGGGGGACGTCGCCGACTTCGCACAGGCGCGCGACCTGCTCGCCCTGGCGACGGCCCACTACGGAAAGCTGGACATCCTCGTCAACAACGCGGGGATCCTGCGCGACCGCATGGTCTTCTCCATGACCGAGGACGAGTGGGACTCGGTGATCAGGGTCCACCTCAAGGGCCACTTCAACACCACCCACTTCGCGGCGGCGCACTGGCGGGACCGCTCCAAGGCGGCGGGCGGCGCGAAGGTCTACGGCCGGATCGTGAACACCTCCTCCGAGGCCTTCCTCGCCGGCTCCGCGGGCCAGCCCAACTACGCGGCCGCGAAAGGCGGCATCGTCGGCCTGACCACCTCCACCGCCCTCGCCCTCGCCAAGTACGGCGTCACCGCCAACGTGATCTGCCCGCGCGCCCGCACCCGGATGACCGAGGACGTCTTCGCCGGGTTCGAGCAGCCGGCCGAGGGCATCGACCCGCTCGCCCCCGAACACGTCGCGCCGCTCGTCGGCTACCTGGCCTCCCCGGCCGCCGAACGGATCAACGGACAGCTGCTGGTCGTGCACGGAGGCATGGTCGCGATCGTTGAACGCCCGCGCGTCCAGGCCAAGTTCGACAGCAAGCAGGACCTCTTCAGCTACGACGAACTCGACACCCTGCTCACCCCGCACTACGCCGACCGGCCGGCGGGGGAGACGTTCGCGGCGGCGGAGGTGCTGGGGCTGAAGCGACAGTAGGACGGCGGACGACAGCGGCTGGACCGCGTACGACAGCGGCTCCGCCCCCGAGGGGGCGGAGCCGCTGTCGTACGTACCGTCAGGCCGCGCTGTCGGCCGGCTCCGGCTTGCGGTGCCGGCCGCTGGGGGCCGTTTCGCTGTCCTGCCCCGAGACGTGACCACGGTGCTTGCCGTGGCCACCCCTTTCCTGGAGGTCGGCGGACAGCGGCTGGGACGTGCTGGCGTCGCTCATCGGAAGAATTCACCCCGTCAACATGATCTTTCTACAGCGCGGCGATTTTATCGGGCCCGCGGCGGGGCGAATCCAGGCAGGCACGCCGACCGGTGCTAGTTCGTTACAAGCCGTGCCAGGGGCGCCTGTTGCAGGGGTACCGGCCGGGCCACCACCGGTTCCGGGGGATCCGGTTCCGTCGGCTTCCCGGGCGTACCCGACGCCCCGGCGGCCGCGCCGTCATGAACCGGATCCCCCGGGCCCCCGTGCTCCCCCGCCTCCCCCGATCCCCCCGTCTCCGCCCAGGGCACCGCCACCGCCGCCACCCCGCACGGGATCTCCCCCGTGGCGTACGGCAGCCGCAGCACCCCGTCCGCTGTCCACACCCCGGCACCCGTCAACCACCCCTCGGGCGCCGGGAGATGACACATCCCGCGCGCTCTCGGCCGCCAGGCGCCCACCCAGCTGCCGAGCGGCCCGGCGATGCGCAGCGCCACCCCGCAGTTCTCCGGCACCAGCATCTGCCCCGGCTGCACGGCGAACGGCGTCACCACGCAGTCCGGGCACTCCGGCACCCGCAGACTCTCCGGGAAGCGCACCGGCAGCGTGCTGCCGAGGACGCCCCAGCCCAACCGTTCCTGCCCGGGGCTGGGCGCGTCCGAGCCGACCAGGATCAGCCCGCTGTCCGGGTCGGCGAGCAGCAGCCGGTCGTCGCTGTCCGCCGCGATCTGCAGCAGCGGCGACACCTCGCCACCCCGCTCCAGATCGACCACGACGGCCTTGGTCCGGCCGCCCAGTTCCCGGTCCAGGGCGAGCATCCGCCCGGCCCGGTCCAGCCAGACCCCGCCCGAACACCGCCCCGGCACCACCGCGAGCCGCTCGGGCCCGAAGGCCCCGCCCGCCACCAGCCAGACGGTGGAGGAACGCGGCCCGACGGCGAGCGCGTACGCCCGCGCACCCCCCGGCGCCGACGGCAGCAGCCGCAGCGATCCACCCTCGTCCAGGCACTCCACCGCGCCCAGCGGCAGCTCACCCGTGCCCGGCCCGGTCGGGTACAGCAGGGCGAAGTGGTGCCGCCCGTCAACCAGCCGCCGGATGAGCACCCGCCCGTCGCCCATCGGCTGCACCTCCGTGTCCGGCTCCTCCGGCTGGTTGCCGGGGAGGGGCACGGCGTAGGGCTCGGGGCCGTCCAGCGTCCACCGCTCCGGGTACCAGGAACCTTCCTGCTGAGCCAGCCGGGCCGCGTACGCCCCGTCCACCGTGATCGCGCAGCCCGACCCCGGCGCCCTGTCGTCCTCGTCCGCAGCCGAGGGTCCGATCGCACAGGCCGTCATCGTTCGGTCACCTCCGGCTACGAAGCTAGTTTTCGCACGCACAGACGGCGGACCGGCCGCACACGGCTTCACACATACGGGTGCACGCTGGACGATTCGCCTGAGGAAACAGGGGCCGGTGTGCTGTCCGCCTGCTCCCGTGGGCGAGCAGGTACAGCCCCGGGGAACAGGCAGGTAGCCTTTTCCCCGTGACCCGTCTGTCAGAAGTCATCGCCGCGCTGGACAACCTGTGGCCCGCCGAGCGCGCCGAGTCCTGGGACGCGGTCGGTACGGTCGTGGGCGACCTCGACCAGGAGGTCACGCGCGTCCTCTTCGCCGTCGACCCGGTCCAGGACATCGTCGACGAGGCGGTGAAGCTCGGCGCCGGCCTGCTGGTCACCCACCACCCGCTCTACCTGCGCGGTACGACGACGGTCGCGGCCTCCCACTTCAAGGGCCGGGCGGTGCACACCCTGATCAAGAACGACATCGCGCTGCACGTCGCCCACACCAACGCCGACACCGCCGACCCGGGCGTCTCCGACGCGCTCGCGGGCGCCCTGGACCTGCGGGTCGTACGCCCCCTCGTCCCGGATCCCACCGACCCGCAGGGCCGCCGGGGCCTCGGCCGCGTCTGCGAGCTGGACCACCCCGTCACCGTCCGGGAACTGGCGGAACGCGCCGCGGCCCGGCTCCCCGCCACCGCACAGGGCATCCGCGTCGCCGGCGACCCCGAGGCCCTCGTGCGCACGGTCGCCGTCAGCGGCGGCTCCGGCGACAGCCTCTTCGACGTCGTACGCGCCGCCGGCGTGGACGCCTTCCTCACCGCCGACCTGCGCCACCACCCGGCGTCGGAAGCGGTCGCCCAAAGCCCCCTCGCGCTGCTCGACGCGGCGCACTGGGCCACCGAATGGCCCTGGTGCGAGCTGGCCGCCACCCAGCTCGACGAGATCTCCGACCGCCACGGCTGGGACCTTCGCGTGCACGTCTCCAAGACGGTCACCGACCCCTGGACCAGCCACTCACCGTCCCTTGGAGCCCCCAACTGAACGCAGCGCCCGCCGACCAGATCCGACTCCTCGACGTCCAGGCCCTGGACGTACGCCTCCAGCAGCTGGCGCACAAGCGGAGGTCGCTGCCCGAGCACGCCGAGATCGAGTCGCTGACCAAGGACCTCACCCAGCTGCGCGACCTGCTCGTGGCCGCGCAGACCGAGGAGAGCGACACCGCCCGCGAGCAGACCAAGGCCGAGCAGGACGTGGACCAGGTGCGCCAGCGCGCCGCCCGCGACCAGCAGCGCCTGGACTCCGGCGCGGTCACCTCCCCGAAGGACCTGGAGAACCTCCAGAAGGAGATCGTCTCCCTCGCCAAGCGACAGGGTGACCTGGAGGACGTCGTCCTTGAGGTCATGGAGCGCCGCGAGTCCGCGCAGGAGCGGGTCGCCGAGCTGACCGAGCGGGTCGGCTCGGTCCAGGGCCGGATCGACGACGCGACCGCGCGCCGGAACGCCGCGTCCGCGGAGATCGACACCGAGGCCACGACGGTGACCAAGGAGCGCGAGGTCATCGCGGGCTCGGTCCCGGCCGACCTCCTCAAGCTCTACGACAAGCTGCGCGAGCAGCAGGGCGGCATCGGCGCGGCCAAGCTGTACGCGCGCACCTGCCAGGGCTGCCGCCAGGAGCTCGCCATCACCGAGCTGAACGAGATCCGCTCCGCCGCCCCCGACACGGTCGTCCGCTGCGAGAACTGCCGCCGCATCCTGGTGCGCACGGCCGAGTCGGGTCTGTAGGAACACTGAAGGGGCTTACGTGGCAAGGGAGTTCATCGTCGAGGCGGACGGCGGCTCCCGGGGCAACCCGGGACCGGCCGGCTACGGCGCGGTGGTCGTCGACGCGGCGACCGGCGAGACGCTGACGGAGGCGGCCGAGTACCTCGGCGTCGTCACCAACAACGTCGCCGAGTACCGCGGCCTGCTGGCAGGCCTGCGCGCGGCCCACGCCCTGGACCCGGCCGCCACCGTCCACGTCCGCATGGACTCCAAGCTGGTCATCGAGCAGATGTCCGGCCGCTGGAAGATCAAACACCCCGACATGAAGCCCCTGGCCACAGAGGCGTCCCGGGTGTTCCCGCCGGACCAGGTCACGTACGAGTGGATCCCGAGAGCCGAGAACAAACACGCCGACCGACTGGCGAACGAGGCGATGGACGCGGGGAAGCGGGGGGAACAGTGGTCGGCCGCGGCATCGACGGCGGAGCTGGACGCGCGGCCTGACCGGCCGGGCGGGGCGAAACCACGGACGGCGGCGACAGCGCCCCGTGCGGAGCGCGGACCTGAGCGGTCGGGCGTGACCGGGGACGCGGTGGCGGACGCGGCACTGGCAGCGCCCCGTAAGGGGCGCGGGGCTGAGACATTTGCGGCTCCGCCGCGTGGGCGCGACCAGCCCCCACTCACCGGCACTGTGACGACAGCCGAGGCGCCCGCCGCCGACACCCGCGCCGCCCGCACGGTAGCGTCCCCCGGCTGGAGCTCGGCCCCCGACCTCGGCGCCCCGGCCACCTTCGTACTCCTCCGCCACGGCGAAACCCCCCTCACCCCCCAGAAACGCTTCTCCGGCAGCGGCGGCACCGACCCCGCCCTCTCCGAGGTCGGCCTGGAGCAGGCGCGGCGCGCCGCCGAAGCCCTCGCCCGCCGCGGCACGATCGAGACGATCCTCGCCTCCCCCCTCACCCGGACCCGGCAGACCGCCGCGGCCGTCGCCGACCGCCTCGGCCTCGACGTCACCATCGAGGAGGGGATCAAGGAGACGGACTTCGGCGCCTGGGAGGGCCTGACCTTCGGCGAGGTCCGCGAGCGCCACCCCGACGACCTGACCACCTGGCTGGCCGACCCGTCGGCCCACCCCACCGGCGGCGGCGAGAGCTTCGCCGAGACGGCGGCGCGCATCGCGGCCACCCGCGACAAACTGATCGCGGCCTACGCGGGCCGCACGGTCCTCCTCGTCACACACGTCACGCCGATCAAGACGTTCGTGCAACTCGCCCTCGGCGCCCCCCTCCAGTCCCTGTTCCGCATGGAACTGTCGGCGGCCTCGCTGTCGGCGGTGGCGTACTACGCGGACGGCAACGCGAGCGTACGGCTCTTCAACGACACGTCCCACCTGCGTCCCTGAGCCCCGCCGCCGCCCGGGCCAGCGACTCGACGCGGCCCCAGTCCCGGGCGGCCACGGCATCCGCGGGGATCATCCACGTGCCGCCCACGCAGCCGACGTTCGGAAGGGCGAGGTACTCGGGCGCGTTGCCCGGCCCGATCCCTCCCGTCGGACAGAACCGGGCCTGCGGCAGCGGACCCGCGAGGGACTTCAGATACGCGGTGCCGCCGGCGGCCTGCGCCGGGAAGAACTTCATCTCCCGCACCCCGCGTTCGAGCAGCGCCACCACCTCCGAGGCGGTCGACACCCCCGGCAGGAACGGCACCCCGGACGCGGCCATCGCCGTCAGCAGCCCGTCCGTCCACCCCGGACTGACGAGAAACCGCGCCCCGGCCGCCACGCACTGCGTCACCTGCTCCGGCGTCAGCACGGTCCCCGCCCCGACCACCGCCTCCGGCACCGCACCGGCGACGGCCCGGACGGCGTCCAGCGCCGCCGGTGTCCGCAGGGTCACCTCGATGACCGGCAGCCCGCCGTCCACCAGCGCCCGCGCCAGCGGCACGGCGTCGGCGGCGTCCTCGATGACGACGACGGGCACGACGGGCGCGAGATCCAGCAGCGAGGTGGGCATGGCGTCATCCTGCCGAGGCGATGCAGAGCGCGCAAAGGCCGTTGCGCATGTTGCAATAGGTGCGATGCCGCGTCCGGCGCTTCAGTGAACCTCGGTCACCAGCACATCCAGCGCCCACGCCCGCCCCGCCTTCGCGGGCGACTGCGCCTCCACCTCGTACCCCAGCTCCCGCAGCGCCTCCACCAGCTCACCCGGACCGGCCGGCGCGATCCCGGCGCTCAGCAGACTCCGTACCATCCGCCCCTTCGTCGCCTTGTTGAAGTGGCTGACCACCTTCCGTGTCGGCGCGTGCAGCACCCGCACGGTCGCCGTCCGCGAGGCCACCTCACCCTTGGGCTGCCAGGCGGCCGCGTACGCCGCCGACCGCAGGTCCAGCACCAGCCCCCGCCCGGCCACCTCCGGCAGCACCTCGGCCATCGGCCCCCGCCAGTGCGCGCCGAGCGGGCCGAGCCCCGGCAGCTTCACACCCATCGAGCAGCGGTACGACGGGATGCGGTCCGTCACCCGCACCGCGCCCCACAGCCCCGAGAAGACCAGCAGCGACCGCGCGGCCCGCCGCTTCGCCGCGGCGTCCAGGGAGGCGAGGCCGAGGGCGTCGTACAGCACCCCCGTGTAGATCTCCCCGGCCGGCCGCGTGCCCGCGGTCCGCAGCGCCGCGTTCTTGGCGACCTCGCCGCGCAGCCCCTCGCTCAGCCCGAGCACCCCGCGGGCCTTCTCCTCGTCACCGGCGCACAGCTCGACCAGCTCGGCCAGTACGGCCTCGCGCGCCGCCGCGAGCCCCGGCAGGGACAGCGACTCCGGCTTCAGCGACGCACCACGGCCCGAGGACGCCTTGCCCTCCGAGGGCGGCAGCAGGACCAGCACAGGTACTCCTCTTCACCACGACGCTCATCGGCGTCCGTCATCAACGCTTCGCGTCAGCGTAAGGCGCCGGACCGGCCGCCTGTGACTACGCTCGTCCTATGCCCCGCCGTCACATCCGTGTCAAGGGTGCCCCCGAGGCCCCCCTCCGGGCCGCGCTCGCCGCGCTCCGGGCCGACCTCCATGCCCCCGAGACCTTCCCGCCCGAGGTCCTCGCGGAGGCCGAGGGCGTCGCCAGGTTCCCGGCCGTGCCCGGTCACGACGCGACCGACATCCCCTTCTTCACGGTCGACCCTCCCACCGCGAACGACCTCGACCAGGCGATGCACCTGTCCCGGCACGACGGCGGCTTCCGCGTGCGGTACGCCATCGCCGACGTCGCCGCCTTCGTCGTACCCGGCGGCGCGCTGGACTCCGAGGCGCACCACCGCGTGAACACCCTCTACTTTCCCGACGAGAAGGTCCCCCTGCACCCCGCCGTCCTCAGCGAGGGCGCGGCCAGCCTGCTCCCCGGCCGGACCTGCCCGGCCGTCCTGTGGACCATCGACCTGGACGGGGAGGGCCGGACCCTGACCACCGACGTCCGCCGGGCCCTCGTCCGCAGCCGGGCCAAGCTCGACTACGCGGGCGTCCAGCAGCGGATCGACGAGGGCACCGCCGAGGAGCCCGTCGCCCTGCTCAGGGAGATCGGCGAGGCCCGCGAACGCCTGGAGGTGGAACGCGGCGGCATCTCCCTCAACGTGCCCGAGCAGGAGATCGTCGAGTACGACCACACCTATGAGCTCAGCTACCGGGCCCCGCTGCCCGCCGACGCCTGGAACGCCCAGATCTCCCTGCTCACCGGCATGGCCGCCGCCGATCTGATGCTGGCCCACGGCACCGGCGTGCTGCGTACCCTGCCGACCGCCCCCGACGGCGCGGTGGCCCGCCTGCGCCGTACCGCGCACGCGCTGCGCATCGAGTGGCCGCACCATGTCTCGTACGCCGCGCTGATCCGCTCCCTGAACCCGCGCCGCCCCCGCCACGCGGCCTTCCTCCAGGAGTGCACCAGCCTCCTGCGCGGCGCCGGCTACACGGTCTTCCGGGACGGCGTCCTGCCCGCGAACACCACCCACGCGGCCGTCGCCGCCTCCTACGCCCACTGCACCGCGCCGCTGCGCCGCCTGGCCGACCGCTACGCATCCGAGCTGTGCCTGGCGGCGGCCGCCGGCGAGGCCCCGTCCGACTGGGTGCTGATGGCGCTGGACACGCTCCCCAAGCAGATGGCCGAAGGAGCGCGGCGCGCCGGCACGGTGGAGCGGGAGTGCGTCGACATCGTCGAGGCGGCCCTGCTCAAGGACCGGGTCGGGGAGGTCTTCGACGGCTGCGTGGTGGAGGTCGAGGAGCGCAGGCCGACCGTGGGGAAGGTGCTGCTGCAGCAGCCCGCCGTCATAGGCCGGATCGAGGCCGGCGCACCGCTCCCGCTGGGCGAGCGGCTGCCGGTGCGCCTCACCGAGGCCGACCCGGGGACGACGAAGGTGCGCTTCGCGCCCGCCTGAGCCACCGCACGGCGTTGCCCCCCAGATCTCCGCGATCCCCTCGGGCGAAGTCCTCGGCCCTCGGTCCTCGTCGAGTTCGGCGAGCACCTCGCCCAGGCCCTTGCCGGAGTGGAGCACGTCCTCGGCGAGCCCGTGCCCCGGCTCCGGCTCGGCGACCGCCGGAGCGAGCGGGGCTCAGACGGCGACGAACCAGCGGGCCAGGGCGTCGTCGACGTCGTCTCCCTGGTCGTTCTCGTCCGCGGCCCAGGCCACGAACCCGTCGGGCCGTACCAGCAGACCGGTCAGCTCGGGCCGCCCCGGGCAGGCCGCGGTGACGACGTCCACCCGGTCGCCGTACCCCTCCGCGCGGGCGCGCAGCTTCGGGTCGTCGGCGAGGTCGAGGAGCAGGGCGCGGCCGTCGTGGAGACGGTCGCCGAGCCGGGTGCCGTCGGAGAACTCCAGGTCCGGGGCGCTCTGCCCGGTCAGCGGGTGGCCGCCGGGCAGATCGTAGCGCTGCCAGACGCCCGAGATCTGCTTGACGAGGTACGTCGTCCCGGTCGTCGTCAGCGCGAGATCGGTGACCACCCGGCGCAGGGCGCGGGCGTGCCGGTCGGGGCGCATCACGGCGATCTGGGCACGGGTCCAGTCCAGCACCCAGGCGCCGACCGGGTGCCGTTCGGCCGTGTAGCTGTCGAGCAGGTTCTCGGGCGCGGCCCCGCGCACCACGGCGGCCAGCTTCCAGCCGAGGTTCATGGCGTCGCCGAGCCCGAGGTTGAGCCCCTGCCCGCCGAACGGCGAGTGCACGTGCGCCGCGTCCCCGGCGAGCAGCACCCGGCCCTTGCGGTAGGTGCTCGCCTGGCGGGCGTTGTCGGTGAACCGGGTCGAGGAGTGCACCTCGTCGATGGTCACCTCGGCCACGCCCGACACCCGGCGAAGCGAGGCCTGGAGCTCCTCTGCGGTGACGGGCGCGGACCGGTCGGCGGGCGGCCCGTCGAACTCGACGGTGAGGACACGGCCGGGGAAGGGCCCGTTGACGTACGTCCCCACGTCGGTGGTGTTCCAGCCCACCCCCAGCCGCTCGCCCCCGCTCATCTCGACGACCGCCTGATAACCGGTGATCTCCGGCTCGGTCCCGGGGAAGTCGAACCCGGCGAGCTTGCGGACGGTGCTCCGGCCGCCGTCGCACCCCACGAGCCACCGGGCCCGGATCGCTTCGGAGGGGTCGAGCCGTACGGTGACGCCGTCGTCGTCGGCCTCGAAGCCGGTCAGCTGCACGCCCCGGCGGACCTCGACGCCCAGCCGGTCGGCACGGGCGCCCAGGATCCGCTCCAGCTCCACCTGGGGGACGCCGAGGCCGACGCCGTCGGCGGGGCCGATGTCGGCGAACGCCGGGTCGGAGCCGTCGAACAGGTCACCGCGCATCATGATCCCGGCGAAGTGCCCGGCGAACTTCGGGGGAGTCCGGGGCGCGTCGGCCGCGCGGTCCCCGAGGAAGGCCCGCATCCGCCACCGGTTCCGCTCCCAGGCCGCCGCGAGGTCGGGGAGCAGCCCGCGCCGGTAGAGGCTCACCGCACCCGCCGTGTTGATCCCGCCCGCCTTGATGGTCTCGTCCACCTCGGCCAGCCGCTCCACGACCAGCACGCTCGCGCCGCCGAGCCGCAGCTCACCGGCGAGGAAGAGGCCGACGGGCCCGCCGCCGGCGACCACCACGTCGTAGTCCACGCGGTTCCTGTCCCCGGTGGACGTCCTGCGCGTCATGCTCTCGATGTCTTCGCTCATGACTTCACTGTAGTCACTAAAAGTTTCGAGCGGCTATAGTTTTCTTGTGATCGATGAGAACAGGCCAGGGGAGTCCCTGCGGGAGCGCAAGAAGCGGGAGACGCGGCAGCGGATCTCGAACGTCGCGACGGTGATGTTCCGGGAGCACGGCTTCGACCAGGTCACGGTCGCGGAGGTCGCGCGGGCGGCCGGGGTCTCGGCGATGACCGTCTTCAACTACTTCCCGCGCAAGGAGGACCTGTTCCTCGACCGCATCCCGGAGGCGGTCGCGGCCTTCGCCGGGGCGGTACGGGACCGCGCGCCCGGCGAGCCCCCGCTCGCGGCGCTGCGCCGCCTGGCCTTCCGGTTCATCGACGCACGGCATCCGCTGGGCGGTGTGGGCGAGAACTTCGCGGGCTTCTGGCCGGTCGTCGCCGACTCGCCGGCGCTGCGGGCCCGGGCCCGTGAGGCGGTGGAGGAGGTGGAGCGGGCGCTGGCCGGAGCGCTCGCCGAGGCGGGGCTCGCCGACCCGGAGCTGACGGCGGCCGTGACCGTCGCCGCGTACCGCTCGGTGTGCGTCGCCTCGGTGCGCCGCCAGCTCGCGGGCGACCCGTTCACGGAGATCGTCGAGGACCACCGGGCGCGGATGGCGGCGGCGTTCGACGCGCTGGAGCGGATGCCTCCCGGCGCCTGACTCTCTCTGCGTCTGGCTCTCCCGGCGTCCGACGCTCCTTGCGTCTGGTTCTCCCGGCGTCCGATGCTCCTCGCGTCCGACTCTCCTGGCCCATCCCCACCTCTACTGCCTGGCCACGGAACGCCCCCTCCCGCGGGCCGCTCTGCCGTCCGGCCTGGGGGACAGGGCCGCCCTCCCGTCGCTGCGAGCCTGTGGCGGCGACCTCGACCTGGCCCGCGCCACCTGGGCGTTCGCGCACGGCATGGTGATCCTGGAGATCCACGGCCGCTTTCCCGACGACGCCGACCTGGACGCGGCATGGAAACGGGGCCTGAAGGCGTTGCACCCTCAGCACGCCACAGGGGGGTAGGACGATGGCCGAACACGCACGGTGGACAAGGGCGAGGCTGGGCCGCTGCGGCCCGTCGCTCGACATGCTGACGGCCCGCTTCGAGAAACACGTGTACGCCCCGCACACCCACGCCGAGTTCTCGATCGGGGTGTGCGTCGACGGCTCCGAGGTGATCGCCTACCGCGGCGGCCACATCCACACCGGCCCCGGTTCGATCGTCGTCCTGGGCCCCGGCGAGATGCACACCGGCGGTCCGGCCACCCCGACCGACGGCTACGCCTACCGCGCCCTGTACGCGGACTCGTCCCTGCTGGCGGACGGCACCCTGGACGCCGTACCGCACTTCCGCGACCCGGTCGTCGACGACCCCGAGCTGGCCGCGGCCATCCGCCAGGCCCACACCGAGCTGGCCGCCTGCCCGGACCCCCTGGAGGCCGAGACCCGCCTCCCCTGGCTGCTGACGGCCCTGTCCCGCCGCCACTCCACGGCCCGGCCGGCGCGGGACGAGATCCCCGGCGCCCACCGCATCTCGCTCCTGGTCCGGGACCGCCTGGCCGACGAACTGACCTGCCCACCCTCACTGGCCGACCTGGCGGCCGACCTCGGCCTCTCCCGCTACCAGCTCCTGCGGACCTTCCGTACGACGATGGGTGTACCGCCGTACGCCTGGCTCGCCCAGTACCGGGTGAACCGGGCCCGCGCGCTGCTGGAAGCGGGCCTGCGCCCCGCGGAGGCCGCCACGCTCGTGGGTTTCGCGGACCAGGCCCACATGACCCGCTGGTTCCGCCGGGTGCTGGGGGTGACCCCGGCGGCGTACCGCAACAGCGTTCAAGACGCGGCACGGTACTGACGCCGATGCTTCCGGTATGACTGCACGCGGCTGGTTCCTGTTCTCCCTCATGGGAGTGATCTGGGGCATCCCCTATCTGATGATCAAGGTGGCGGTGGACGAGGTGTCCCCGTCGATGGTGGTGTTCGCGCGGTGCGCGGTGGGCGCGGCCCTGCTCCTCCCCCTGGCGATCCGCCAGGGAGGTCTCCTCCTCACCCTCCGAACCCACTGGCGCCCGATGCTGGCCTTCGCGTGTATCGAGATCATGGGCCCCTGGTTCACTCTCACCGACGCCGAACGCCACCTGTCCAGCTCGACGGCGGGCCTGCTCATAGCGGGCGTGCCGATCGTGGGCGTGGTGGCGGCCCGCTACTTCGGCGGCGACCGTGAGCACCTGGGCGTACGACGGATCGCGGGCCTCCTGATCGGCCTGGCCGGCGTGGGCGTCCTGACCGTCCCGCACCTCACGGGCGGCGACGCCCGCTCCCTCGGCGAGGTCCTGCTCACCGTCGTCGGCTACGCGACGGCGCCCCTGATAGCGGCCCGCCGCCTGAAGGACGTCCCGACGCTGCAGCTGATAGCCCCGTGCCTGACCCTGGCGACCCTGGTCTACGCCCCGGCGGCCGCGGCGACCTGGCCCTCTTCCGTCCCCTCGACGAACGCCTTGCTCTGCCTGCTCGCCCTGGGGGTCCTCTGCACGGCGGTGGCCTTCGTGGCGTTCCTGGAGCTGATCAAGGAGATAGGCCCCACCCGCTCCACCGTGATCACGTACGTCAACCCGGCGGTGGCGGTGGCGGCGGGCGCCCTCTTCCTGAGCGAGAGCTTCACCCCGACGATCGCCGTCTCCTTCGCGCTGATCCTGACGGGATCGGTGCTGGCGACGATGGCCTCGGCACCGAAGGGGGTGGCACGCCCGGTGCCGCGTCGTCCCGGGGGACGCAGCACCCGACAGCGGCTCCGCCGCGGGCCGGACCCCCGGCCGGAACGAGGCGAGGCGCGCGCCCGGTAACATGGTCGACACGGCAGACGAGCCGGGCGGACGGCCGCGTGGAGTCCCCTTGACGGGGGGCTTCCCGAGGAACGTCCGGGCTCCACAGGGCAGGGTGGTGGCTAACGGCCACCCGAGGCGACTCGCGGGACAGTGCCACAGAAAGCAAACCGCCGGGGACCTCGGTCCTCGGTAAGGGTGAAACGGTGGTGTAAGAGACCACCAGTGCCCAGGGTGACCTGGGCAGCTAGGTAAACCCCACCCGGAGCAAGGTCAAGAGGAAACACCCCGGTGTTTCTGCGCGGACGTTCGAGGGCTGCCCGCCCGAGTCCGCGGGTAGACCGCACGAGGCCGGCGGCAACGCCGGCCCTAGATGGATGGCCGTCGCCGAGGGCTCCGCGAGGAACCCTCGGAACAGAACCCGGCGTACAGCCTGACTCGTCTGCCGCTCCTCATTTTCGCAGGTCAGAGGCAATGTTTACCAGCTAAACAAACCATCGGGGTCGAATCCGGGTCGAATCCGTACTACAGGTATCGTCGTTTCTGTCTGCTGCCCATGCCGTATATCCGGGCATTCCGGGTGTCAAATGCGGTCCGCGGCCGCTCTGTAGCAGACATCTCGGCACGGATGCATTGGAAGTACATGTGCGAGGTGTCTCCTTGCCGACCCGCTCCGGCTGAACCTCGATCACCTATGGCGCGTCCGGCAGTGGAGCCCGTTAGAAGTGATCACTGGTGAGAGCGTTTCGCTGCTTGCTCCTGCCGGGTACTACTGCCGTTCTCGGCGGGAGTCCAGTCGAGCGGGGCGCGGGTGACGCGTCGGCCCACCTCGTGAACGCCGATGTCGACGCTGGTGAGGGAGAGGTGGCGGATCTTGGCGAGGAAGCAGTTGTCGAAGCTCGCCAGCTACAGGTGCGCGGGGACAGGGGAGCAACATGACCTCCTCCAACCGTTGGATTCGACCATCAACGGCCCCGTCCGGCAGGTGTTCGATATCGTCACCTAGGTCCGGTTCTGGCCCAAGTGGCATGTGCTGACCAGGTCCGTTCCCTGTCAAGCCCTACGTGTTGAACCTCTACAACCCGCCCGAGCCCTCGCCCGGTTGCCGAGCCGGTCACAGTCAGGCTCCGCGCGTCGTGTCGGGCGCTCGCCCCGGTGTCGGCTTCGGCGCCCAGGCGGAGAGGAGTTCGTAACCGACATGGGCGGCGGCCACGCCGGTGATCTCGGCGTGGTCATAGGCCGGGGCCACTTCGACAATGTCCGCGCCCACGATGTTCAGCCCACTCGTCGCGCGCAGCATCATGAGCAGTTCGCGGGAAGTGAGACCGCCGGACTCCGGCGTACCGGTGCCCGGTGCGAACGCGGGATCCAGGACGTCGATGTCGACCGAGATGTAGACCGGGCGGTCCTGGAGGCGGGCGCGCATCCGCTCGATGGTGCCCCGCACGCCTATGTCCTCGATCTCCTCGCAGCGGATGGGCACGAATCCGAGGGCGCGGTCCTGCTTCATGTCACCCGGGCCGTACAGGCCGCCGCGGATGCCGACGTGCATGCAGCCCTCGGGGTCGAGCAGTCCTTCCTCGGCGGCTCTGCGGAAGGGGGTGCCGTGCAGGTAGGGCGAGTTGAAGTAGGTGTCCCAGGTGTCGAGGTGCGCGTCGAAGTGCAGGACGGAGATCGGCCCGTGCTGAGCGTGCAGGGCTCGCAGGACGGGCAGGGCGATGGTGTGGTCGCCGCCGAGGACGAGCAGTTTCCCGGCGCGTTCGAGAACGGCGCGGGTGCCGTCCTCGATGGCTGCGATGGCGGCCGGGATGTCGTACGGGTGGGCGGCGATGTCGCCGAGGTCGACCACCTGCTGGCCGAGGAAGGGCCAGGCGTCGGCCTCCGGGTTGTACGGCCGTAGCAGACGGGAGCTGATGCGGATGTGCTGCGGGCCGAAGCGGGCGCCGGGGCGGTAGCTCACACCTGCGTCGAAGGGCACGCCGACGACCGCGACGTCCAGGTCTCCGGTCTCGTGGGGGCGGGGCAGGGAGGCGAAGGTGGTGGGTCCGGCGAAGCGGGGGACCTGGGTGAAGTCGACCTGGCCGACCACTTGGTCGAGGTGGACCCGTGGCTGCGAGGGCAGGGGGAGGCTCACTGCGCTGTCCTTTGTGTCGTGGGGATGCAGGGTGCGGGCGTGCGCGGGGGCCAGAGGCGCTGGTGACGACAGGCGGCCGACTGCGGGGTGGCTACAGACCGATCACTGTGGTCTTGAGTTCGGTGTAGTGGTCAACGGCGGCCGAGCCGAGCTCACGGCCGAATCCGGACGCCTTCACGCCGCCGAAGGGCAGTGTCGGGTGGAAGATGCCGTAGGTATTGGCCCAGACCGTGCCGGCGCGCAGGCCGCGGGCGACGCGGTGCACCCGGGAGACGTCCTTGCTCCACACGGAGGAGGCCAGGCCGTAGGCGGTGCCGTTGGCGAGGCGGATCGCCTCTGCCTCGTCGTTGAAGGGCAGCACGCTCAGGACGGGCCCGAACACCTCCTCCCGCTCGACGGTCTGGCCTGGGCGGACACCGGTGACCAGGGTCGGTGCGACGAAGAAGCCGTCCTCCGCCGGCAGCGAGCACGCAGTTTGCACGTTGGAGCCCTCCGCGGCGGCCTTCTCCACCAGCGTGACGACATGGTCACGCTGCTTGGCCGAGATGAGCGGGCCCAGCGTCGTGCCGGGTGCCAGACCGTGGCCGAGTGAGGTCGCGTCCGCCGTCCGCCGTAGGAGTTCGGTGACGAATTCGTCGTGGACGCGGCGGTCGACCAGCAGGCGGCTGCCAGCGACACATACCTGGCCGGCGTTGGTCCAGATGCCGGCCATCACGCCCTCGATGGCTGCGTCCATGTCGGCGTCCGCGAAGACGATTTGTGGGCTCTTGCCGCCGAGTTCCAGGCTCACCCTGGTCATCGTGGTGGCGGCGGCGCGCATGACCGACTGGCCGGTGCGGGTCGAGCCGGTGAAGGCGATCTTGTCGACACCTTCGGCCGCGGTGAGGGCCGCACCGGTCGCGCCGGCACCGGGTACGACATTGACCACACCGTCCGGGATGCCGGTCTGTGCGCACAACTGGGCGAAGTACGCGGTCGACAGCACCGTTTGTTCCGACGGCTTGGCGACGAACGTATTGCCGAAGGCGAGTGCGGGCGCGAGCTTGTACATCAGGATGGGCAGCGGATAGTTCCAGGGCGTGATCGCTGCGCACACCCCGAGCGGCTCGCGGGTTCCGGTCGCCAGGAAACTGCGGGGTGCGGGATAGACAGCACCCTCTGCCTTCGTGGCCCAACCCGCGTAGTAGCGCAGCACGGCGACGGCCTCGTCGACGTCGAGTCGGGCCTCGGCCAGGGTCTTGCCCGTGTCCAGCGCTTCGAGCTGGGCGACGGTCTCCGTGGTCCCTTCCAGCAGGTCGGCCAGGAGGCGCAGCTCGGACTCCCGCTGCTCGGGGTCGAGTTCACTCCAGCGGCCGTCGTCGAACGCGGTCCGGGCGGCTGCCACGGCGTCGTTCACGTCCTGGGCGGATGCGGCGGTGTACTCGGTGAGAGTCAGTCCGGTGCCCGGGTCGATCACCGCGATGCGGTCGTCGGAGCGGGCGGCGCGGAAGGAACCGCCGATGAACGGCTCCAGCGGCGGCTTCTCCAGCCAGGCGCGGGTGGAGGCCAGGAGGTTGTCGCGCACGACAGGCGCGAGACGGGTGGTCATGGCTGTTCACTCTCCGGTGTCGATGACGGAGTCATGGCCGTCACCACTGGGTGGCGATGTACTTGGTTTCCAGGAACTCGTGAATGCCGTGGCGACCGCCTTCGCGGCCGATGCCGCTCTGCTTGATTCCGCCGAACGGAGCCGCGGGGTCGGAGAAGACCCCGGTGTTCAGGCCGACCATGCCCGACTCCAGCCGCTCCGCCACCCCGAGTCCGCGACGCAGATCCTGCGTGTAGACGTATGAGCCCAGACCCATCTCTGTGCTGTTGGCCATGCTGATCGCCTCGTCCTCGGTGTCGAAGGAGACGATGGGGGCGACTGGCCCGAACAGTTCGTGGCCGAGCACGGGGGCGTTCGGCGGGACGTCGTCGATCAGGGTGGGTGGGAAGTAGTAGCCCGTGCCGTCAGGAGCGCTGCCGCCCAGGACGACTCTGCCTCCCGAGTCCACGGCGGACTGCACTGCCTCGGCCAGCGTGTCGCGCGTGGATGCGGATGCCATCGGGCCCACTTGCACGGAAGGAACGGTGCCGGGCGCGACCTCCAGGGCGGAGAGGCCGTCGGCGAGGCGGGAGACGAACTCGTCGTGCACGGATCTGTGCACGTAGAACCGGTTGGCCGCGGTGCACGCCTCGGCATTGTGACGCATCTTGGCGACCAGTGCTCCGGCGACCGCCGCGTCGATGTCCGCGTCCTCGAAGACGAGGAACGGGGCGTTGCCGCCCAGTTCCATGGACGTCTTCAGCACGCGCTCGGCGGCCTGCGCGAGCAGGGCGCTGCCGACCCGGGTGGATCCGGTGAAGGACAGGGCTCGCACCGGGCCGTCGGCGACCAGCTCGGCGGTCACTGTGACGTCACGGGAGGTCGGTACGACATTGACCACTCCGGCGGGAACGCCTGCTTCGGCGAGCAGCCTGGCCAGGAACAGCGCGGTCAGCGGTGTCTGCCAGGACGGTTTGACGACGACCGAGCAGCCCGCGGCGAGGGCGGGTGCGACCTTTCGCGTGATCATGGCGGCCGGCAGGTTCCACGGAGTGAGCAGCAGGGCCACACCGACCGGCTGCGAGATCTCGATGATGCGCTTGTCACCGGCCGGCGACAGGCTGAGGTGACCGTCGATCCGGACCGCCTCCTCGCTATACCAGCGGAAGAACTCCGCCGCGTAGACGACTTCTGCCTCGGCATCCGCGCGGGCCTTGCCGTTCTCGGCGGTGATGAGCGCCGCGAGCTGCTCCTTCGCGCCGATCACCAACTCGTAGGCACGGCGCAGGATCTCAGCGCGCTCGCGGGGAGGACGCCGGCTCCAGGCCGGGAGCGCGGCGGCGGCTGCTGCGGCGGCGGCCTTGGCGTCCTCGACGTCCGCGTCGGCGACTTCGGCGATGACCTGTTGGGTGGCGGGGTCCTCCACCTGGAAGGTGCCGGCGTTCGCGGCCTTCCGCCAGGTCCCGTCTATGAAGAGGTCGGTGGGAGTGGTAGGGATCACGAGGACACCTCTGCGGGATGGTTCGGGCGGAACTCGTCGTTGTCGGAGCCGAGTCGGGGCACCGGCCCCGGTCGCGCTCCCTGGCCGTCGAAGAGCAGGGGGAGGCGTGGCAGGCTGAGAAGCGATCCGTCCGGGCGCCGGGCGCGCTCGTCGTCGATGGGGGCGAACAGGCCGCGGTGGGCGAGCTGTGCACAGGCGCGGACGTCGGCGACGGTCTGCACGACTCCGGCCGGCTGACCCGCGGCACGCAGCGCCGCCGCCGCCTCGTGGTGGTCCATGTCCTTGGCCCACTCCTCCAGCAACGGGACGATGCGGTCCGCCATGTGTTCCGCGCGCTTGAGGGTGGTATCGAGCTCGGGGTCCGTCTCCAGCTCCGGATTCCCCAGCGCGGCGCAGCAGCGCCGCCACATCTCGTCGGTGGGGATGACGATGGACACCCACGCTCCGTCGCCGGCCCGGAAGGCACCGACCGGGCTGAAGCGGTCGATGCCGCGCGTGGGCACCTCACCGGTGTACTCGTGCAGCGTCAGGGGGCGTTCCAGGAAGGCCGCGCCGATGTCGTACATGGCGGCGTCGACGTGGGAGCCCTGACCGGTGGCGGCCCTGCCGACAAGGGCGGTGAGGATGCCGATGGTGCCGTAGATGCCGGACATCAGGTCCATCGTGCCCATCGGGGCCAGACCAGGCGGGCCGTCCTGCTCACCGATGAGGCTGGACAGGCCGCTCATGCCCTGGATGACCGAGTCGAAGGCCGGCCACTGCGCGTACGGCCCGCCAGTCGTGCCGAAGCCGGAGATCTCGCAGATCACCAGGCGGGGGTGGCGCTCGCGCAGCACATCGGGTGCCAGCCCCTGCCGGGCGAGGGAGCCCGGGCGCAGGTTGCTGACCAGGACGTCGGCCGTTCCGAGGAGTTGGTCGAAGATCTCCCGGTCGTCCTCGGCGCTCAGGTCCAGCTCGACGGACTTCTTGCCGCGGTTGTACGAGGCGAAGCCGCCGCTGATGTAGTCGTCGTCGGGTCCGACCTTGGGGTCGTACCAGCGACGGGGGTCCCCGGTCCCGGGCCGTTCTACCTTGATCACCTCAGCGCCGGCGTCGGCCAGCATCTGCGTGCAGTACGGGGCGGCGATGAACTGCTCCAGCGACACCACACGGATGCCGTCGAGCAAGTGGAGTCCGTCAGACATGGGTCCCTCCAGAAGTGCCGGCGACCAGCGCCACAGGGCGGAAGTCGAGGACGTCCACCGGCTCGGCCTCGGGCCCCAGGGTCCGTCCCCGGAGCCGGAAGCCGACGAGCGCACCGTCAGTGACCGGCAGGATGTCTTCGAAGGTCAGGTCGAACGACAGCAGGTCGTCTTCGAAACAGGGGGCGAGGTGGTCGCACGAGCGCCAGCCGACGACCGCTGCCAGCCCCGGTACCAGCCGGGACAGTGACGCCTGGGCGAGAGCGACGGTGTGACCGCCGTAGACCAGCCGCCGGCCCCGCTGCCCGCGGGCGGGGTCGCGATGGGCGGCGGCTTGGTTCTGGGTCAGGCGTACGAGGTCCAGGGCGCCGCTGATCGAGTCGCGCAGCGGATCGGCCGCCTGGAAGCCCTCGGCGGGCAGCGGAGCTCGCGACAGTCGGGCGAGATCCCAGTGCCCGGGTACGGCGGGCAGGAAATCGGCGAGGGGGCGGGTGGAGTCGGCACTGCCGATGTCTCCGGCCTCTTCCAGGCGGCCCTGGTCGCGCAGGGGCAGCAGGGCCAGACGCTCCAGAGAGGCGACCAGGGCGCCGTGCTCGTCACGCGTCTCGATGGAGAGCAGGACCTTGGCCCGTCTGCCCTTGCCGTTGTCGCGTGTGAAGGCACGGGCGACGGGAGTGACGGTCGAGGTCACCGTCGCTCCGATGTGCACCTGTCGGTGCAAGGTGACGTCGCGGTAGAAGAGGTTGGCGATGACGATCTTCGTTGCGACGGTCGACTGACCGATGGCGACCTGCAGGGCGAGCGCCGAGTTCACCACTCGCGCGTCCGCGCCGGTGACCGCGTGCGACAGCGGTGTGCTGAGGGAGAGCCGGGCCGGGTCACCGCTGAGGGCCTGGTACAGGGCGGCGGTGCCCTCGTCGATGGTGATGGCCGGCGCGTTGGGCAGGGGTTCACCGATGACGAAGTCGTCGCCGTAGGGGCCGTCCCAGGGGTGGGCTGTGTTCTGTTCGCTCATTGCCGGCCTTCCGCGAGGATGCGACGGGCGCGGTCGACGACGGGTTTGTCGACCATGGATCCGTCCACGGCGATCGCGCCGTCGGCGGGTGCGTCGGCCGCGGCGGTCGTCACGCGGCGTGCCCAGGCGACCATGTCGGCCGAGGGAGCGAACGCCCGTTGTACGAGCTCGAGTTGAGCTGGGTGGATACAGAGCTTGCCGGTGAAGCCGAGGTCGCTCTGTCGTTGGCAGTCGGCCCGGAGCCGGGGCTCGTCCTCGACAGCGGCGGTGGGGCCGGCAATCGCCGGGATGGCGGCGCAGGCCGCCGCGTTCACGATGCGCGCCTGGGCCCAGGAGGTGTCCTGGGCGCGGAGTCCGCCCGCCGCGGCGAGTTCCGCACGGTAGTCCAGCTCGCCGAACATCACGGCCCGTACGGCCGGGTGGGCAGCGATGGCGCGGGCGTCCTCGACTCCGTCGGGGCTTTCGACAAGCGCCACGAGCGGCAGGTCCGTGCGGGCCGCGATCTCGCGCACAGTGTCGGGGGTGGCTTTGGGCAGCACGAGGGCATCGAGGTGTTCTCCCTGCGCGTTCGCGAGGGCAAGGTCGGCGGCCAGATGTGGTGAGCCGACGGCGTTGACCCGCAGCCAGAGCAGCCGTTGTGTCGAGGCGAGCCGATGTGCCGACATCCGCACCAGCGAGCGGGCTTCCTCCTTGCCGGTGGCGGCGACGCCGTCCTCGAGGTCGACCATCAGCGCCGAGGCGGTGGAAGTCCGGGCCTTGTGCAGGAACCGCTCGGAGGAGGCGGGCACCGCCAACACGGTCCGGGGAAGGAGCACGCTCATGCCGGGCTGAACCTCACCGGGAGGGAGGCCAGGCCGTTGACGAAGTTGGAGTGCAGGCGCACCGGTTCGCCGCTGACCTCGATGTCCGGCAGACGGACGAACAGTTCCTCGAAGAAGATCGTCATCTCCTTGCGGGCCAGTACCGCCCCCAGGCAGAAGTGGGGGCCGCCGCCGCCGAAAGCCACATGCTGCTCCTCTGGCCGTTCGAAGTCGAGCTCACCGGCCCGTTCGAACGCGCGCTCGTCGCGGTTCGCGGAGGTGTACCACAGCACCACCTTGTCGCCCTTGGCGATCGGCTGCCCGGCGATCTGCGTGTCTCGGGTCGCGGTGCGCCGGAAGTACATCACCGGGGTCACCCAGCGGACGATCTCCTCCACCGCGCGCGGCGCGAGCCGATGGAAGTCCTCCTGCCAGCTGCGCCGCTGCTCGGGGTGGAGCGACAGGGCGTACATGCCCTGCCCGATGCTGGTCGCCGTCGTTTCGATGCCGGCGGTCACCAACAGGGCGAAGAACACCGCGATCTCGTGGTCGCTCATCCGCTGCCCGTCGACCTCGGCGGCCAGCAGGCGTCGCAGGAACGAGGCCGAGTCGTCGACCTGTTCCCGTGCCCGCGCGACCAGTTCCTCGGCGTAGGCGATGATCTCCAGCATGGCGTCGTACGCCTCGGCGGTGCCGTACGCGGACAGCGCGGTGCCGGTGAGCGCGACGAGCCGGGGCCGGTCGTCGGCGGGGACGCCGAGCAGCTCGCAGATGATCTGCGCCGGGAAGTCACCGACGATGTCCTGCATGAAGTCGCACGAGCCCTTGTCGACGACGCGGTCGATGCACCGGCGGGCGTGTGCGCGGATCGTGTCGCTGAGGGCCTCGACGGTACGGGGGGTGAGGACCCGGTTGACGATGGCCCGGTGGTGGGCGTGCGCGGCGCCGCTCATGTTGAGCATCCCGCCGAAGATGTGGACCATCTCCGGCGTCATGTCGACGATCTCGGTGCCGTGAGCGGAGGTGAAGGTGTCCTGGTCGCGGCTGACCTCGACCAGTTCCTGGTAGCGGACCACCGACCAGAACCCCCGGCCGCCCTCGGGGAACCAGGAGGAGGGCGGTTCGTCGTGCCAGTGCACGGCGCCTTCCCGGCGCATCGCGGCGAACGCCGCCTGCGGATCCGGCTGTGTCCAGAACTCCGGCAGGGCCGGGTTGGTGGGTGTGTCGATGTCATGCATGAGGTTCGGCCTGTTCTGCTGGCTGTGGGAAGGGAGGGGTGCCGAACGGCTCAGAGGTCGAGGACGAGCTTGCGGGACAGGCAGCGGCCGACGCAGATCATCATCGTCTCGTTGCTGTCGCGCTCCTCCGGGGTGAGGACCTGGTCGCGGTGGTCGGGCGTGCCGTCGAGGACGGTCGTCTCGCAGGAGCCGCAGTAGCCCTCTTCGCAGGAGAAGGGGACCTGCGGCACGACCTCTCGGACCACGTCGATCAGCCGCTTGTCCGCCGGCACGGTCAGGGTCCGTGCGGAGCGGGCGAGTTCGACCTCGAACGAGGTGTCGGTGTCGGTTCGCTCGCCGTCGGGTACGGGCTTGGCGCCGAAACGTTCCAGGTGGAGCGTGCCGACGGGCAGCAACGTTTCGCTGAGGGTCTCGGCGGCCTGGAGCATCGGCTCGGGACCGCACGCGTAGACCGCGGTTCCCTCGGGCAGGTCGGCGAAGGCGGCGGCGAAGTCCGGATGCCCCAGCTCGTCCTGCGGCACCAGCGCCACCTCGCCCCCGGAGGAGGCGGCCAGTTCGGAGAGTTCGGCCGTGTAGGCCATGGACGACCGGGTCCGCCCGCCGTAGATGAGCGTCCAGGGAGTCCCCGCGGCGGCGGCTCGCCGCACCATCGCCAGGATCGGAGTGACACCGATGCCGCCGGCCAGGAAGAGATACCGGTCGGCCTCGGCCAGGCGGAAGTGGTTGCGAGGTCCGCGTATGGACAGCAGTGAGCCCTCGGTGAGCCGGTCGTGTACTTCGGCGGAGCCGCCTCGCCCATCCGGCTCCCGGAGCACGGCCACTACGTACTCGTCGGAGCGTTCCCCGGGCCCGCACAGGGAGTACTGCCTGACCGTTCCCGACGGCAGGACGAGGTCGATGTGCGCGCCGGGCTCCCACGCCTCGAACGGCCCGTCGGCCGTTTCGGCCGGTACGAGGGTCAGCTCCATCACGCCCTCGGCCGCTTCACGCCGGCCGGCGATCCTCACTCGCCGGTCCCCGGGACTCGACGTCTGCTCTTGCGAACTCACCGGTCGGTCTCCGGCAATGCTGGTGCTCATGACCCGTGTCTCACTTTCTTTCTGATCGTCCGCCGGCGAACGCCCGGACACTCCACCGGTCAGGCGGCGGAGTTCTGACGAAGCGCGAACGCCATCTCGGCTCCTGAGTCAGCCACGACATCGGTGCCGTTGACCCACGTGGCCTGCGCACTGGCCAGGAACTCGACGACAGCGGCGATCTCCTCAGGACGCCCATTGCGTCCACCGGCGAGTTCCGTCAGAGGGTCCAGCTCCGCGTGTCCCATCGACGCGTAGAACGAGGGCAGGAGGGGAGTCTCGACCGCACCCGGACTCACGGTGTTGAGGCGCACGTGACCGCGGTAGCGCTGGGCGGCGAGGGAGGTCCACACGATGAGGGCCTCCTTGCTGCGCGCATAGGCGTCCTTGCCGTCGCGAAGCAGAGCGGCGCCTGTGTCGACGCCGCTTCGGAAGTCGGGCGCTTCGATCAGCCGGGTCACCTCGGCGAGGTGATCGCGCCAGTACCAGCCGGCGGTGGACGCCACGCTGACGACGGCGCCGCCCTCGTTCATGCGCGGCACCAGCCGGTCGGTCAGGTGGCGCAGCCCGAAGAAGTTGACGCCGAGGATCAGCGGGACCGGGGAGGCTCCGGAGACCCCGGCCACGTTGCACAGGACATCGGCAGGCCGGTCCAGCGCGTCCACGGCCGTGTCGATCGACGAGCAGTCGTTCAGATCGGTCTCGACGAAGTGAACCGGAGAGCCGGGCTTCCTGCGGTCGAGAACGATGACCTCGTCCCCCCGCGCCGTGAAACGACGGACGACGGCTTCACCGATGCCCGACGCCCCTCCGGTGACCACGACGGTGCGTGACCTGGTCATGGACTTCCCCTTACGAACCCGCGGCAACTCACTGCTGCGCCGTAGGGGCACGGCAGCGCCGGACACCCTCACGATGACATGAGGAGACTGGTTCGGCAAGGGAATCTAACGAACGCGTGCAACTTGAGGCGCTAATTTTGCAGATCTACCTCGCCGGGGAAGCTTTTTTCTCGCGGGGTTTTACAGGGCGGACCAGGTGTACGGAAGTTTGTGGATGTCGATGTAGTTGAAGGTCTCCGTGGTCAGCACCCCCGGGATGCCGCGCAGGACGCTCCCGGTCAAGCGGTACAGATCGGCCCTGTCGGCGCAGCTCACCTCCAGCAGGAGGTCGTAAGGGCCGATCGTGGCGGCCACGACATCGATCTCCGGCACCTGACGCAGTCGCTCCACGACCTCGGGCAGGGGGCCCTGCACGCGTACTCCCACGCCGGCCTGCACCCGATGGCCGTAGCGGAGTTGGTTGGTGATGGTGACGATCTGCACGAGGCCGTTGTCGAGGAGGCGCAGCACCCGCCGGCGCGCTTGGGCGTACGGGACGCCCGACTCCTCGGCGAGTTGGCGGTAGCTGGCGCGCCCGTCCCGCTGCAGTATCCGGATCAGCGCCCTGTCGGCCTCGTCGAGTTCATCGGCGGAACGACGGGGGACCGGGGGGTGTTGCCGCGCGCCGCCGAGGAGAGCGTGCTGCGACCCGGCGGGCTCGTACTTCTCCACGGAGAGGTACTGCATGGTCAGGCACTGGGCGACACCGGGCAGCGTACGGACCGACTCGTCGAGGATCCGCAGCAGGTCGCGGTCATCCCGGGCCACCAGCTCGGCGACGATGTCGAACACCCCGGCCGTCTGTACGACGAGATCGGCTGCCGGAAGCGCGTTCAGCGCGCGAGCGATGGGCAGGGCCGGGCCGCTCACCGTGATGCCGAGCAGTGCGAAGCTCTCCAGCCCGAGCAGGGGGGCGGGGATGCTCCCCACCACCTGGATGACGTCTTCTGCGATCAGGCGCTTGAGCCGCTCACGGACCGCGTCCCCCGACAGGTCGACACCGGCGCCCAGTTCTGCATACGCGGCCCTCCCGTTCGCCGTGAGAAGTCTGATCAACTTCTCGTCCACGGGGTCAAGGGCCGCCCCGGATTTGGGGGTCTCCGGATCGGCGCTCCGGTCATCGTGCTGCCGTGGCATGAGCAATACCTCCGCGTGTAGGACCCCCGAGGGGGGTCCGCACACTACACTTCGAAACCAGGGAATTTTGCTATCTGGTTCGGTGCGCCAGCGTTTTGGACATGCGCCCTGGGGTGCGGCGGTTTGCCTGCGGTCGGCAGGGGTCAGTCGCGGACCTCGTGACTCGGTGCATCCGAGTCGGAAGGCGAGGGCAGGGACGCGTCCCGCGTGGCCGTTCCGTGCGGACTCCAGCTCTGGAGGAAGTCCCGCACCTCCTGCTCCAGCCGGGCGGAGGAGTAGGTGGCCGGGTCCAGGGCGGCCATGACGCCGAGGCCGTCGACGAATGTGGCCAGGGTCGAGGCCGCGCGGGCCGCCTCCCAGGGCGGGGCAAGGATTCCTTCCTCGATGCAGGACTCGACCAGCCCCCGTATCCGGCCGTGGTAGTCCTGGTGCTCCTCCAGCACCGCCTCGGCGAGCGCCGGATGGTCCGCCACTCGCCCCATGAACCCGAGCCAGATCTTGAAGTCCAGTCGCGACTGGGCATCCACGGGGAGCGCGCGGAGAAGAACGCCGACGAGGCGTTCGAGCGGGGGTGTCTCCGACGTCGGGCCCAGCTCCTGCTCGCGCTGGAGAGCCAGCCTGTAGGCGAAGAGGAGCAAGTCGTCACGGTCACGGAAGTAGTGGGCGATCACACCCCGCGTCCACCCTGCCTCAGCGGCCACGGAACGGATCGTGGCCCCCTCGATGCCCTCGCGTTCCACCACCGCCCACAGGGCGCGGGCGAGATCCTTCTTGCGCTCGCCGTGGTCGACGATCTTGGGCACGCTTCCTCCCGTGTTACGCCTGACTCGGCGACTGTTGTGAATGCCCTGCTCCGGTGCTGGTCAGAGCCGTGCCAGAGGTCGGTGGTCGCCATTTTTGCATTCACCCTCTTGACGCCGACCCAGCCCCGGGTTTTTATGACACCGTCATGTTAAAGCGGGGTTGTCGTCACGCTCCGTCGTCTCCGCGGCCCCCATGCCGTCACTCCATTGCCCTCGCGCGGCCGTCCCGCCGCCATCAGCAGGCACAGCCGGACACCGGGTGGACCCCCATACCCCGTCACTTGCTCTGCCTTCCGGTTTGTCCGCCCTTACCTGCCCGAAGGGAACCCCCGATGCCACCGACTGCCGACGGCACCATCGAAACGAACTCCGAGCGTGGAAACACGGACAGTCACGCCCACACCCTCAAACCGGGTGTGCTCGGGGTGACCGCGGTGGCCTTCCTCGTCATCTCAGCCGCCGCTCCGCTGAATCTCCTGGCCGGCTACGGCCCCCTGGGCTACATGGTCGGCGGGCTCGGTGCCCCGGCCGGGTTCGTGCTCGCCGGCCTGGTGCTCGCCACCTTCGTCGCCGGTTTCATGGCGATGAGCCGGTACATGCACCGCCCGGGTACGTTCTACGCCTACGTCGAGCGCGGGCTGGGCAAGGACCTGGGCCGCGGGGCCGCCGCGGTGGCGCTGATCTCCTACCTGGCGATCCAGGTGGGCGCGATGGGCATTCTGGCCACGGTCGCCCAGTCACTGATCGACAACTTCTTCGGCCTCCACGTCCACTGGGCGATCATCGCTGTCGTCCTCCAGGTGATCGTCTGGTACCTGGGGCGGCGGGGCATCGACATCGGCACGAAGGTCCTGGGAGTCCTGCTGTTCGCCGAGATCGGCATCCTCGCCGTCATCGCCGTGTGCGTGCTGGTCAAGGGAGGCAGCAGCGAGGGCATCCACGCCGGTTCGTTCGCCCCGTCGAACGTGTTCACCTCCGGCATGGCGGCGTCGTCCGTCGTCTGGTTCGGCGCCTTCCTCGGTATCGAGTACACCGCGATCTACCGACCGGAGACCAGGAACCCCGAGCGCACCCTCCCCCGCGCCGCATACGTCTCCCTGATCTTTCTGGCCGTCTTCTACTGCTTCGTCAGCTGGGCCATCGTCCAGGCTTTCGGCGACTCGGCCATCGCGACGGCGGCCGGTGACCACCCGACGGACATGATCTACCTGGTCGCCGAACGCTACGTCGGCACCTGGGCAGGCGACGTGACGCAGATCCTGATGGTCACCAGCAGCATCGCCTCCGGCCTGGCCTACTTCAACGCCATCAGCCGCTACGGGCACAGCATGTCCAGCGAGGGCATGCTGCCCAAGAGGATGTCGCGCGTGCATCCCGTGTACCGCTCCCCGAACAACGGCAACCTGCAGGCCATCATCACCGTCGGCGCAGTCTTCCTGTTCACCGCAGCGGGCCTCGACCCCTACACGAACATGACGGTCTGGATGAGCACGCCCGGTGTCCTCGGCATCATCGTGCTGATGACCCTGACCGCGGTAGCCGTCGTCGTCTTCTTCTGGCGCAGGCAGCAGTCCTCGCGCGACCGCTGGATCGTCGCGGTGTCCTCCGTCTCCGCACTCCTGCTCGGGACCGTGACGTACCTGCTCATCGACAATGTCGCGCTCATGACCGCCAGCACGGGAGCCGTCAACGCCTTCGCCGTCACCCTGCCGTTCGCCGCCCTGCTCCTCGTGGCGCTCGTAAGCCGCCTTCGACGCGGCCACGGTGCCGTCGCGGCCGCCGACACCGACGCCTGACCCCGAGAACCGAAAAGAGCCACACCTCATGCACGCTCAAACCGTCTTCCTCGGTGGCCCCGTCCACACCGTGGACGCCGCCCGTCCCTGGTGTACCGCGGTGGCGGTCCGCGCGGGCCGCATCGCCGCCGTCGGTCAGGAAAGTGATGTACGGGACCTCATCGGATCGCGGACCGAAGTCGTCGACCTCCAGGGCAAGCTCCTGCTTCCCGGCTTCCAGGACGCCCACGTCCACCCCGTCTTCGCCGGCCTCCAGCTCCTTGACTGCGACCTGGGCTCTGCGCGGAGCGCCGACGACTATCTAGCGGTCGTCGCGAATTACGCGGCGAGCCACCCCGAACGGTCCTGGATCAGGGGTGGAGGCTGGACCTTCACGGCTTTTGGCACCGCCATGCCCACCAGGGAGCTGCTGGACAGCGTGGTCAGCGACAGGCCGGTCTACCTCTCCGTACGTGACGTCCACAGCGCCTGGGTCAACAGCCGCGCCTTGGAACTGGCCGGCATCGACGAGCGCACCGACGATCCCGTAGGCGGCCGGATCGAACGCGACGCGAACGGCCGTCCCTCCGGGGTCCTCCACGAACAGGCCATGGAGCTGGTGGCACGGTTTCTCCCGGAGCCGACCATGGACGACCTGCGGACCGCTCTCGCTACCGCGCAGCGCCACCTCCATGCTCTGGGCATCACTGCCTGGCAGGACGCCTTTGTCGGTTCGTACGGCGGTCAGCCCGACCCACTCGACGTATACCTCGACGGGGCACGCTCCGGCCTGCTGACCGCCCGGGTGCGCGGCGCCCTCGGGTGGGACCCGGATCGGGGCCTCGAGCAGGTCGGCTCGCTGATCGAGCGCAGGGAACGCGGCCGAGCCGGCCGGTTCACGGCGGGCACGGTCAAGATCGTCCAGGACGGCATCCCCGAGAACGGGACGGCTGCGCTCACCGATCCGTACCTGGACAAGTGCGGCTGTCCCACGGACAACCGCGGCCACTCCATGGTGGAGCCCGAACGCCTCAAACGTGCCGTCGCGCAACTCGACGCCCACGGGTTCCAGCTGCACTTCCACGCCATCGGAGACCGGGCGCTCACAGAGATCCTTGACGCCCTGGAACACGCTCGGCAGACCAACGGCGACACCGGGCTGCGCCACCAGATCGCCCACCTCCAGGTCGTACGGCCCGAAGACGTCTCCCGCTTCCGAGCACTGGACGTAGCCGCCAACATCCAGCCCCTCTGGGCCGCCCACGACGATCAGATGGACGACCTGTGCATTCCGGTCCTGGGCGAGCAACGCGCCGCCTGGCAGTTCCCCTTCGGGGATCTTTGGCGCGCCGGCGTCACCCTCGCCGCCGGCAGCGACTGGGGTGTCACCTCGGCCGACCCCCTCCTGGGCATCCACGTCGCGGTCAACCGCGTCCTCCCCGAACTACACGGCAAGCGTGAGGTGTTCCTGCCCGAGCAGCGCCTCGACCTGGCCACCGCGATCCGCGCCTACACCTCCGGCAGTGCCTACGCCAACCACTTGGACGACACCGGCTCCATCACCGTCGGCAATCGCGCCGACCTGGTGCTCCTCGACCGCAACCCCTTCGACGGACCACCCGAGCACATCGCTCACACGCGAGTCCTGCGCACCTACGTCGAGGGCGCCCTCGTGCACGCCGCCGACTGACCCGCAGATCAACACGCCACTCCAACACATCGAGGTAAACCCATATGGCCCCCGCCATTCGTCCCCCCGAGACCGCCCAGGCACTGCCCCGCGAGGCGTACCTGTCGCAGGAGCACTTCCAGAAGGAACTGGAAAGGATCTTCTACTCGACGTGGCAGTACGCCGGGCACGTCTCGGAGTTCCCAACGACCGGTTCCTACAAGCGCTTCGCCGTCGGCGACGTCGACCTCCTCCTGGTCCGTGCCGGCGACGGCGCGATCAACGCACTGCACAACGTGTGCCGTCACCGCGGGGCACAACTCGTCTCCGACGAGACCGGAACCTGCAAACGCGCCCTGACCTGCCACTACCACGGGTGGGCCTACAACCACGACGGCAGCCTCCGAGGCGCTCCCAAGATGGGCGAGGACTTCGACAAAACCCAGTTCGGTCTGAAGCGCGCCCACACCGAGATCTGGAACGGGTGCGTCTTCGTACACCTCGGCGACCAGCCCCCCACCCCGGTCCGCGAAAGCCTAGCCGAGGTCGTCTGGCCCTACGCCGACCTCGACCGGGCCAAGGTCGCCGAAGTCGCCACCTACGAGGTGGAGACCAACTGGAAGATCTGCTGGGAGAACGCCCTCGAGTGCTACCACTGCGCGATCAACCACCCCGAACTCGTTCGCGTCTTCGATCAGGACGGCGACGCCGGCGGCGCCGACGGAGGCGACGACTACGTCTACTTCGTCAACCCGCTCCTCGGCGACTCGCTGTCGGTGACGCTCTCGGGCCACCTGGAGAGCAAGGTGCTCTTCGAGTGCACCACCCCCCTGGACGAGGCACGCGGCTTCTTCCAGTGGCACACGTCGACCTTCGAGATGGTCGCCAGCCCGGACTGCGTCGCCGTGATGACCTACACGCCGCTGGCTCCCAACCGCACTCGCATCACCCAGACCTTCCTCGTGCCCGAGAAGGCCGAAGCCGGCACGGACTACGACCCCGGCACTCTCTTCGAACTGCACAAGCTGGCACGCGAACAGGACAACCAACTCTGCACCTCGGTACAGAAGGGCGTCACCAACCCCGCCTACGTCCCAGGCCCCTTCAACGACATCTACGAGGTCGAGAACCTCCGCTTCCTGGACGTCTACTGGAAACTCATGGGCGACACCTCCAGCAGCGACTGACCGACAGGCTCTCGCGCCTCGCCCGCCACCGGCGACGGACGCCTCCTGCGAGCCCGCGGTCCTGGCCGGACTTCCGCCCGATCACGAGCCCTGAGCACGCTGCGGTAGAGGCCGAGCACATCTACCGCAGCTACTACCTCACCATCGACAAGGCGGAGAGCCTTCTCCGCTGGGCCAGCCGTTCACCGCCGCAGAGGATGCCTGTTGCTCCCCGGCGTCTCCGCGTCACCCGTTGGGTGCCAGATCGCGTCCGATGAGCTCCTTCATGATCTCGGTGGTGCCGCCGTAGATCGTCTGGACTCTTGTGTCGACGAATGCGCGGGCGACCGGATACTCCGTCATGTAGCCGTAGCCGCCGTGCAGTTGCAGGCAGCGGTCGATGACCCGCTTCTGTAGTTCGCTTACGTACCACTTGCCTTTCGCCGCGTCCACGGCGGTCAGGTCACCGGCGTTGTAGGCGTGTACCGAGCGGTCGACGTAGGCCTCGGCGACGTCGATCTCGGTGGCCATCTCGGCGAGTTCGAAGCGGATGTGCTGGAGGTCGCCGATGGGGTGGCCGAAAGCCCGGCGCTCGAAGCAGTAGGCACGGGTCAGATCGAAGACCGCTCGGCTGGTCGCGATGGCCGTGGCCGTCACGCCGAGACGCTCCCGGGGAAGGTGGCTCATGAGCTCCTGGAGGCCGGATCCCACCGGGCCGAGGACGTTGGCGGCCGGTACCCGCACGTCCTCGAAGAACAGTTCGGCCGTGTCCTGGCCGGGCAGTCCGATCTTGTCCAGTTTGCGGCCGCGGGTGAAGCCGGGCATGTCCCGCTCGACCACCAGGAGAGTGAAGCCCCGCGAGCCGCCTTCGGGATCCGTACGCGCGGCGACGATCACCAGATCGGCCATGATGCCACTGGTGATGAAGGTCTTCTGTCCGTTCAGGACCCAGTCGTCGCCGTCGCGGCGGGCCGAGGTGCGGATGCCCCGCAGGTCGCTGCCGGTCCCGGGTTCGGTCATCGCCAGCGCGCCGATGATCTCGCCGGAGGCGAAGCCCGGCAGCCAGCGCCGCTTCTGTTCGTCCGTGGTCAGGTCCAGCAGATAGTGCAGCACCAGGTCGTCCTGGAGGGAGATGGTGAGTCCGAAGGAGAGCGCGTGGACGCGGGCGATCTCCTCGCAGACGACCATGCGATAGCGGTAGTCCCGCTCGCCGGCGCCGCCGTGTTCCTCGCCGATCTGCAGGCCGTAGACACCCTGCCGGGCAGCCGCGGCGAACACCTTGCGGTCGATCCACCGGTCGGCCTCCCACCGCTGGTGGTGGGGGACGACCTCACGCGCGAGGAACTCGCGGACGGTCTCCCGGTACTGCTCGTGATCGTCTGTGTACAGGCCCCGTCGCATCAGGTCAGCCGAGCCTCTCGATGATGGTGACGTTGGCCTGACCGCCGCCCTCGCACATGGTCTGCAGACCGTAGCGGCCGCCGGTGCGCTCCAGCTCGTGGAGCAGGGTGGTCATCAGCCGTGTGCCGGTGGCCCCGAGCGGGTGACCGAGGGCGATGGCACCGCCGTTGACGTTGACCCGGGCGGGATCGGCGCCGATGTCGGCCTGCCAGGCGAGCACCACGGAGGCGAACGCCTCGTTGATCTCGACGAGATCGATGTCGTCGATGGTGAGTCCGGACTTCTTGAGGGCGTGCTCCGTGGCAGGGATGGGAGCGGTGAGCATCATGACCGGGTCGGAGCCACGCACCGACATGTGGTGGATGCGGGCCCGGGGCGTGAGGGAGTGCGTGCGTACGGCGTCCTCCGAGGCGATCAGCATCGCGGAGGAGGCGTCGGAGATCTGGCTGGCCACTGCGGCGGTCAATCGTCCGCCGGGCGTCAGTGTCGGGAGTCCCGCCATCTTCTCCAGTGTGGTGTCCGGCCGCGGACCCTCGTCCGACACGACCCCTTCGAACGGGATGATCTCCGCGTCGAACCGGCCCTCCCGCTGGGCTGTCAGGGCCCGGCGGTGACTCTCCAGCGCGAACTCCTCCATGACCGCGCGTTCCACGCCCCACTTCTCCGCGATCATCTCCGCGCCGCGGAACTGGGAGATCTCCTGGTCGCCGTAGCGGGCGTGCCAGCCCTTGCAGTCGGTCCACGGATCGGTCGACCCGTAGGGCTCGCCGGCGGTGAACCCGGACAGGATGGGGAACTGGCTCATCTTCTGCACACCGCCGGCCACGATGAGGTCGGCCGTGCCGGACATGACGGCCTGCGCGGCGAAGTGGACCGCCTGCTGGGACGAGCCGCACTGCCGGTCGATGGTCGTACCGGGCACCGACTCGGGCAGCCCGGCGGCCAGCGCGCTGGTCCGCGCGATGTCGCCGGCCTGCGAGCCGATCTGGTCGAGGCAGCCGAGAATGACGTCGTCGACGGCGGCAGGGTCGAAGCCGTGGCGTGCGACCAGTGAGCGGATGACGTGGGCGGCGAGATCGGCCGGGTGTGTTCCGGCGAAGCCGCCGCCGCGTTTGCCGACCGGGGTGCGTACCGCGTCGACGATGTAGGCCTCGGGCATGACGATCCTCCAGTGTGCTGTGCGAAGGGGTGATGAGGGCGGGCCCGGGGTCAGGGCACACCCAGGCCGTGCCGCACCAGGCTCTGCGCGGTGCGGATGACACCGGTCAGCGAACCCTGCCGCGGGTTCCACCACTCCGGCGTCCAGTTGAGGGCTCCCATGACGAGCATGCGCGCCGCTCGCAGGTCGATGTCGTTCCTGATGGCTCCCGCGGCCCTGGCTCTCGCCAGCAGGTCCCGCCACAGGTCGAAGTAGGCGCCGCTGTCCGCCCGCAGGCGGGCGCGGATGTCCTCGGGCAGCTGTCCGCTGTTGCGGCTGACCGCGGTCGCGAAGTCCGACAGGTGCAGCTCGACCTGCAGATGCGCCTCGACGGCGGCACAGATCCGGTCCATCGGGGGAGTGTCGTCGGGCAGCGCGGCCAGCGCGGTCTCGACGTGCTCCCGAAGCCGCAGCTGGCCGACCGCCATCACCTCGGCGATCAGCTCCTCGCGGGAGGGGAAGTAGTAGTACACGGCGGGCGGACGCACACCGGCCCGTTCGGCGATGTCGGCCAGCCTGGTCGCGGAGTAGCCCTTGAGGCTCAGCGTCCGAGCGGCCGCGGCGAGAATGCGGTCTCGGGTCGCCGCCGCCTTGACGGCCGGTGTCCCGGTGCCGTTGCTGCTGGTGGTGTTCACTGAGCGCGCCTCCTACGGCATCGAGTAGCCGCCGCTGACCGAGAAGACCTGGCCCGTCGCCTGCCGGGCGCGACGCGCCGAGGAGACCCAGACCACGGCGTCCGCGATGTCTTCCGGCGTGGTGAGCCGGCGCAGTGGGATGTTCTTGCGGACTGCCTCGATCTGCCGGTCGTCGAAGACGGGCGACTGGTCGCCCCGGGCCCACAGGCTGCCCGTCCCGATCGCGTCCGGGCTCTGGGGGACGACGAGTCCCGGGCAGACGACGTTGGACCGGATGCCGTCCCGGCCGTGCTCCCGGGCGACCGTGCGGGCGAAGGCGATCACCGCCGCCTTGGTCGCCCCGTACACCCCCTGCCGTATCTCCCCGAAGGCGGCGTCGCTGGAGATGAACACGATGGATCCGTGGCCCTCGGGCCGCATCACGTCGAGGGCCGCACGGGTGCACTCGACGGAACCGAACAAATTGAGGTCCACCATCCGCCGCCAGCCGTCGCGGTCCGCGTCCTGGGCGACGAACCCCGGCAGGCTCAGCCCCGCGTTGTTCACCAGCACGTCGATTCCGCCCCAGGCGGCGACGATGTGTTCGACGGCCGTGGCGCCGGCACCCTCGGCCGTCAGGTCGATGACGGCGACCTCCGCCCCGGCCGCTCCCCGTTCCAACGCTTCGGCATGTGTCTTGGCGGCCTGCTCCGCGTCGATGTCGCAGATCAGCACACGGGCGCCTTCCGCGGCGAAGCCGTGCACGATGCCCCGGCCGATGTTCGAGGCACCACCGGTGACCAACACCCGTGCCCCGCCGAGTTCCAGATCCATCCGCTCGCTCCCTCGTGGTGCGCGGCCCGCTGCAAACCGTTGGCCCGTTGCGCAACCGTTGACCCGTTGCGATTTATGAATCTAGATTAGATTCAAAATTCTGACCAGCCCCGGAGCGCGACATGAAGATCTTCAACGGACTAGCCGGACTCGCCGCCGCGGCAGGCGTGTCGCTCGGCACCACCGACTGGGTCGAGGTGGACCAGGAGCGCATCGACCGGTTCGCCGACGCCACGGGGGACCACCAGTGGATCCATGTGGACGCCGGGCGCGCGGCCCAGGGGCCCTTCGGCTCCACCATCGCGCACGGCCTGCTCACGCTGTCCCTGCTGCCGGTGTTCCTGCAGCGGCTCTACCAGGTCGAGGGGGTGAGCATGGCCGTGAACTACGGGCTCGACAAGGTGCGCTTCCCCGCCCCGGTGCCCGTCGGTGCCAAGCTGCGGGCCACCTCGACGATCACCGAGGTCACGCCGCTCGACGGCGCGGTCCAGCTGAAGTTGTCGACGGTCATCGAGATCGAGGGCGGCGCGAAGCCGGCTTGCGTCGTGGAGTCCGTCGTACGGTATCTCGGCTGATGGGCGGGCTGATAGCGGGCCGGTCCGCGATCGTCACGGGCGCCGGCCAGGGGATCGGTCTGGCGATCGCCCGGCTGCTGCACGAGCACGGCGCACGGGTGACCGTGGCCGACGTGGACGCCGGACGCGCCGAGCGGGCCGCAGCCGACATCGGCGGTGACGACCCGGCTTCCGTACTGGCTCTCGGCTGTGACGTCACGGACGAGTCGGCGGTCGAGAACATGGTGGGGCGGGCCGTCGAGCGGTTCGGCGCGTTGGACGTTCTGGTGAACAACGCGGGGATCACCCGTGACGCCTCGCTGAGGAAGATGACCGCGGAGGACTTCGACGCCGTGATCGGCGTGCACCTCAGGGGGACCTGGCTCGGCGTCCGGGCGGCCGCGGCGGTGATGCGCGAGGCCAGAAGCGGCTCGATCGTGAACATCTCCTCGCTGTCCGGGAAGTCCGGCAACCCCGGCCAGACCAACTACAGCGCGGCCAAGGCGGGCATCGTCGGCATGACGAAGGCGGCGGCCAAGGAACTCGCCCACCACGGGGTGCGGGTCAACGCGGTGCAGCCCGGCCTAATCCGCACCGCCATGACCGAGGCGATGGAGCCGGACGTCTTCGCGGCCCGCGAGGCCGACGTCCCCATGAGGCGGGCGGGACGGCCCGAGGAGGTCGCCGGGGCCGTCCTCTATCTCGCGAGCGAGCTGTCCAGCTACACGACCGGCGCGGTTCTCGAGGTGGGGGGCGGGCGGTCGATGTGAGTACCCAGGTCACCCAGGTCGTGCGCACGCGCGTGGAGGGTGCGGTCGGCCATGTCCTGCTCGATCGTCCCGAAGTGATGAACGCGATCACGGTCGAACTCGGCGCACAGCTGGAGCGCGCCCTGACGGAGGTGGCGTCGGCGGCACGAGTCGTCCTGATCCGGGGCGCGGGAGGCAACTTCTGTGCCGGCGGCGACTTCAAGGAGCTGCAGCGGCTGCGCGCCGGAGGACCGGGGGAGATGGCGCCGCTGTTCGACAACTTCGGCCGGGCCTGCGCCCTCATCGCGACCCTGCCGGTCCCAGTGGTGGCCGTCGTCGAGGGGTACGCCATGGCCGGCGGCTTCGAACTGATGCAGTCCTGCGACATCGCTCTGGTGAGCGAGGACGCCCGGATCTCCGACACGCATGCCAACTTCGGCCAGATACCGGGCGGCGGCAGCACCCAGCGGCTGCCCCGCCTCGTGGGTCGTCAACGGGCCCTGGCCCACATCCTCACCGGGGACCGGCTGTCCGGCACGGAGGCCGTGGCCTGGGGGCTGGCGTACCAGTGCCTGCCGGACAACGGGTTCGAGGAGGCGGTCGCCGCGTTCGCCGAACGGCTCGGCGGCATGGACCCCCGGGCACTCGGCACCGCGAAACGCCTGGTGTACGAGGGACTGCGGCTGCCGCTGGCGGACGGCCTCGCCCTGGAGCGGGCCGCGGTCCTCGACCACCTGGGCGGGGCGGCCGCCGGTGCCGGAATCGAGACCTTCACGGCGAGAGGTGAGTGAGATGACGGACAAACTGATCGACTCCGGGCCGGTGCTCCTGGACCTGGACACGGACGGAGTCGCACGGCTGCGGCTCAACCGCCCGGAGGCATCCAACGGCATGGACGTGCCCTTCCTGCGCGCACTGCACGCGGCCGTCATGCGCTGCCACGCCGAGGACAGGGCGCGCGTGGTGCTGATCACCGGAGAGGGCCGCCACTTCTGCGCGGGCGGCGATGTCCACACCTTCGCCGACCGGGGGGAGAAACTCCCCGAGTACCTGCGGGAGGCCACCTCCTGGCTGCAGATCACCACCTCCGCGCTGCTCCAGCTGCGTGCCCCGGTCGTCGCCGCGGTGCACGGTTTCGCGGCCGGAGGCGGTGGCTTCGGGCTGGTGTGCGCGGCGGACTTCGTCATCGCCGCGGAGTCGGCGCGGTTCATGTCGGGCGCGGTCCGGGTCGGGATGGTCGCGGACGCCGGAGTCTCGGTGACGTTGACCCGGCTCGTGGGTCTGCGCAAGGCCATGGAGATCCTGCTGACCAACCCCACCCTGACCGCCGCCGAGGCGCTGGACGCGGGGCTGCTCACCCGGGTCGTGCCGGACGACAGGCTGCTCGACGAGGCCCTCGCGTTCGCCGGAGGCCTCGCCGCGGGTGCGCCCCTGGCGCTGGCGGCGACCAAGCGGCTGGTGTGGGGCGGGGTGGGCGCGGGCGTCGAGGAGCGACTGGCAGAGGAGGCCCGTACGGTCGCCGAACTGTCGGGCACGGCGGATTCCAGGGAGGGGCTGGCGGCGGTCATCGAGCGCAGGCCCCCGGCCTTCACGGGACGGTGACAGGGGATGAGACGCCATGACTGACCACAGCGGCGAGGACATCGTGCTGGCCGAGGACCACGGCACCGTCCGAATACTGACCCTGAACAGGCCCAAGAAGCGCAACGCGATCGACCTCGCGCTGCGGGTGGTGCTCGCGGAGATGCTGGAGTCCGCGATGGCCGACGACACCGTACGGGCGATCGTGCTGACCGGCAGCGGCGGCACCTTCTGTTCGGGCGGGGACATCTCCACGATGCGTCGGCAGAGTCCCGAGAAGACCCGCCCCAGGGCCGAGGCGGCCCAGCGGGTGATCCGGGCCATCTGGGACGGGCCCACACCGGTGGTGGCAGCCGTCGAGGGTTTCGCGTACGGCGCGGGGGCGGCGCTCGCGCTGGCCTGCGACCGGGTGGTCGCCGCGACCGACGCGTCGTTCAGCACGGCGTTCACCAGCGTCGGTCTCGCCGGTGACATGGGGATCACCGTGTCCCTGCCGGCCAGGACCGGTCCGGCCGCCGCCCGGCAGCTGCTCCTGCTGCCCCGCCCGGTCCAGGGCCCGGAAGCGCTCACCCTCGGCCTCGCCGACGTACTGACCGAGCCCGGGGCCGCGTTGGACCGGGCGCTCGCCGACGCCGAACGCATCGCCGAGGGCCCGCCCCTCGCGCTCTCCGCTCTGCGGGCGATGCTCGGCGTCCGCGCCGGGGGCGATCCGCTCGCGGCACTCGACCACGAGGTCGAGCACCAGATCCGGCTCTTCGACTCGGCGGACTTCGCCGAAGGCGTCGCCGCCTTCCGTGAACGGCGCCGCCCCGAGTTCAAGGGATGCTGAACATGACAGAACCACTGGTGTCCTCACTGTGGCCGAGGGACGAGAGTGTGCCCCTGGTCGACCACACCATCGGCTCCCTGCTGGCGGAACGGGCCGTGACCCACGCCGACGCCACGGCCCTGGCAGGTGTCGCGCACGGCGGTGGTGCGGAACGCCGGCTGACCTACGGGCAGCTGTACACCGAGGCCCGGCGGGTGGCCGCAGCCCTGCTCAGGCTGGCCGAGCCGGGGGAGTTCGTCGCCCTGTGGGCGCCGAACGTCGTCGAGTGGCCGATCGTCCAGTACGGCGCCGCGCTGGCCGGAGTGACCCTGGTCGCCCTCAACCCCGTACTGCGGCGCGAGGAACTCGTCCATGCCCTCAACCACTCCGGAGCCGTCGCGCTGCTGCACGCGGACGTCAGCCGCGACTACGACCTCGCGGCCGTCGCCGCGGCCGTCCGGCCCCGGTGCCCCGGGCTGCGGCACGTGGTCTCCCTCGCCGAACACGACCGGTGGAACGCCGAGCCGCGGGATCTGCCGGACGCGGCTGCCCAGGACCCCGGTGCACCGGTGATGCTCCAGTACACCTCGGGCACCACCGGCCTGCCCAAGGGCGTGCTGCTGAGCCATCGGTCTCTGGTCAACGTCGCGCGACTGAACCTGGAGACGGTTCAGGCCGAGCGGGGAGCGGTGCACGTCAGCCCGCTGCCGATGTTCCACACGGCCGGGTGCGTGGTCGCCACCCTCGGCACCCTGTGGTTGGGAGGCTGCCTCGTACTGGTCGAGCAGTTCCGGCCCGGCCCGGTACTGGAGTCGATGCGCGAGGAGCGGGCCTCCCTCCTGTTCTGCGTGCCCACCATGCTGTCCGCCCTGAACGAGACCGCCCGGGAGACGGGTGGCCCGGCCCCCGCACTGCGCAAGGTCCTCGTGGGCGGCGCCAATGTGCCCGCACCCCTGATCGAGGCGACCCGGGAACTGTTCGGCGCCCGCGTGCACAACCTGTACGGCCAGACGGAACTGGGCCCCACCCTGACCGCCACCCGGGTCACGGACGACGACACGGACGTCAGGGACACCGTGGGGCGGCCGCTGCCACAGGTGGAGTGCAAGATCGCCGACCCGGTGACCGGCCAGGTGCAGCCGCTCGGCACGCCGGGTGAGATCTGCGCCCGCGGTTACCAGCAGATGATCGGGTACCTGCACGATCCGGAGGCGACCGCGCGCACGGTCGACGCCGAGGGCTGGCTGCACACAGGTGATCTCGGCGCCATGGACGCGCGCGGGGTGATCACCATCACCGGACGGCTGAAGGACCTGATCATCCGCGGTGGCGAGAACATCGCGCCGGCCGAGATAGAGACCTGCCTGCTGGGGCACGGAGCCGTGCTGGAGGCAGCCGTGGTGGCCCTGCCGGACGAGAGGTGGGGCGAGGCCGTGGCAGCGGTCGTACGTCTTCGGGGACAGGTGTACGACGGCCTGCACGAGGCCCTGGTCGAGCACTGCCGTGGCCGCCTGGCCAAGTACAAGGTCCCGCAGTACTGGTACGTCGCCGACGAGATGCCGGTCACTCCGGCCGGCAAGGTGCGCAAGTTCAAGCTCCGTGAGGCCGCCGCCGCGGGGATCCTGCGCCGTCTGGGGTGAGTCCCGTGAAGCGGTGGTTGCCTATCTCCGCCCTCGTCATTTAATCTAACGTCAATTAGAAAAAGGAGGTGTTTCGTGACATCGGAAATCGAGCGGCGCCGCGAGCACCTGAGTGCCCGGTTCCCGCGCTGGACCCCACGCACCCTCGACGACTGGCTCGACCATTGCGCCGCGCGGTACGGAGACCGTCCCTTCGTCATCACGGACGAGCGGACCATCGGCTACGCCGAGACGGCCGAGTGGGCCGCCCGCCTCGCGGACGGCCTCGCCGCGCTCGGTGTGTGCCCCGGCGACCGGGTGGGGTTGCTAATGGCGAACTTCCTGGAGTTCGCCCCACTGAAGTTCGCCGTCGCCCGGACCGGTGCCGTGGCGATCCCGTTCAACTACCTCTACCGCCAGGAGGAACTGGCCTACGTCCTGGCCCAGTCCGAGTGCTCCGTCCTGATCTCCATGACCGCGTTCGGCGACCTCGACTACCAGAGCATGCTCGACGCCGTCGCACCCGGCTGGGACACCGGCGCGGCGACCGCGCTGCCGCACCTGCGGCAGGTCGTCCTGCTGCCCACCGAGGGCACCGAGCCGCGCGACGGCGTGCCGACCGTGGACTCGCTCGCGGACTTGGGCGACCGCCACCGAGGGGAGTGCCCCGCCGGAGCTGCCCGGCCGGACGACATCGGGGACCTGCTCTACACCTCCGGCACCACCGGCTCGCCCAAGGGGGTCCTCGTCACCCATGACTCCGTGCTGCGGACCGCCTACGCCTCGGCCCTGACCAGGGCGTTCCAGGACGGCCGGAGGATCCTGTTCTCGCTGCCCTGCTACCACATGTTCGGCTACGTCGAGGGGATGCTCGCCGCGATGACGGTCGGCGGCGCGATCGTCCCGCAGACCGCCTTCGACCCGGTCCGTTACCTCGCCGGGATCCAGCGCCACCGCGCCACCGACATCCTCTGCGTGCCCACGATGACCGTGGCCCTGCTGGAACACCCCGCACGCGAGGACCACGACCTCTCCTCGCTCACCGCGCTGCTGTCCGGCGCGGCCCCGGCCCCGGTCTGGCTCTGGAAGCGGGTGCGTGCGGAACTCGGCGTGGAGGAGATCACCACGGGATACGGCATGACCGAGTGCGGCGGCGCGATGACGTTGACCCTTCCCGAAGATCCGCTGGAGCGGCACGCGGGCACCGTCGGCAGACCCAAACTCGCCGGCGTGGCCGGACTGCCCGACGGCACGCTCGCCACGTACAAGGCGATCGACCCGCTCACCGGCGAGGACCTTCCTCCCGGAGCCGAGGGCGAACTTGTCTCCCGGGGCCCGACGCACATGTGGGGCTTCTGGAAGAAACCCGAGGAGACCGCGAAGGCCCTGCGGGACGGCTGGGTGCACTCCGGCGACCTGGGCCGGGTCCGGGACGACGGCTACCTCGAAGTCACCGGCCGTACAAAGGAGTTGTACAAGAGCGGCGGCGAACTGGTCATGCCCAAGGAGATCGAGGACCTGCTCACCGCCCACCCCGCGATCAGCCAGGTCTACCTGGTGGGCGTGCCCGACGAACGGTGGGGCGACGCCGGCTGCGCCTGTGTGGTCCGTGCTCCCGGCGCGGACCTCTTGGCCGCGGATGTCGTCGCGCTGTGCAAGCAACGGCTCGCGCGGTTCAAGGTCCCCAAGCACGTGCTGTTCCTGGACGCCGCCGAACTGCCCACCACCCCCACCGGCAAGGTGCAGAAGTTCCGGCTGGCGCAGTACGCCCAGAAGCGAATCGAGGATGGCGAAGCATGACGGCCACGCTGCCGGAGACGGCACACCAGCAGACGGACAAGTACGCACGGCTGATCCAGCCGACCAGGGTGCACGGATCGCTCTACACCGATCCGGAGATCTTCGCCGAAGAACTGGAGCGCATCTGGTACCGCACCTGGGTCTACGTCGGGCATGAGAGCGAGGTCCCCCAACCGGGCGACTACGTACGCAAGAACATCGGTCCGCAGGACGTCGTCATGACCCGGGACCGCGACGGCGAGGTGCACCTGCTGCTCAACCGCTGCGCACACCGCGCCAACCTGGTGTGCGACGCGCCCAGCGGCAACTCCAACTCCTTCCGCTGCCCCTACCACGGCTGGACCTACCGCAACAACGGCGACCTGCTGGGCTACCCCTACAACAAGGGCTACGGCGGCAAGGGCAAGCTCGCCCTTGGCCTCGGCCGTCTCCCCAGGGTCGCCTCCCACCAGGGCTTCGTCTTCGGCAGCTTCGCATCCGACGGCCCGACGCTCACCGAACACCTCGGCGCCGCCGCCGGAGAACTGGACCGGCTCGCACGGCTCTCCCCGGAGGGCGAGGTCGAACTCACCGCCGGCTGGCTCAAGCACCGCACGCGCGCCAACTGGAAGCTCCTCGCGGAGAACGAGACGGACGGCTACCACCCGCAGTTCGTGCACGGCTCCATCTTCAGCGTCACCGGCAGTCCGATCGGCGCCCTGTACAGCGACAATTCCACGGCCGTGACCCGCGACCTGGGAGGCGGCCACAGCGAGAACGACCTGCGCCCGGAGTTCCGCCGCTTCGGCGAGCCGATGCGCTGGTTCGGCACCACCGAGGACCGGGTGCCCCAGTACGTGGCGCGTATGAGGGAAGTCCACGGCCCCGCCGCCGAGGAGATCCTCGTGGAGGGCTCCCCGCACGTGATGATCTTCCCCAACCTCTTCATCGCCGAGATCCAGCTCTTCGTCATCCAGCCGCTGGCGGCCGGGGAGTGCGTCCAGCACGCCACCGCCATCCAGCTCAAGGGCGCCCCCGAACTCAACCGGCGCATGGTGTCGCAGTGCGTCGGCTCGGCCGGGCCGGCCGGGATGCTGCTCGCCGACGACACCGAGATGTACGAGCGCAACCAGCGCGGCGTCGCCCTGCGCGAGCCGGAATGGGTCGACATCCGGCGCGGAGTGGAGCGGGAACGCACCGACGACAACGGATTCCGTATCGGCACCGCGACCGACGAGACGGGCATGCGGGGCTTCTGGTCGCACTACCGGAACCTGATGGAGGCTTGAGAAGTGACCGCACCGGCCACCACCGACGACACCGCACTGGACCTGCGCCAGGTGGAGCAGTTCCTGTACCGCGAGGCCCGTTACGCGGACGAGCACGACTACGACGCGTGGGAGGCGCTGTGGACCGACGACGCCCTCTACTGGGTGCCCGCCGGCGCCCCGGACGGTGACCCCGTACAGCAGATGTCGGTGATCAGCGACAACCGCAGTCGTATCGCCACCCGGCTGGGGCAGCTCAGGACCGGCAAGCGGTACGCCCAGTCACCGCCCTCCCATCTGCGCCGGATCGTCTCCAACGTGGAGATCCTCGACGACGACGACGCCGGTCCGGGCCGGGAGCCCGGAGACCTGACCGTCGGCGCCAACTTCGTGCTGGTCGAGTCCCGCGAGCGCGGCAAGGAGATCTGGGCCGGGCGCACCACGTACCGGCTGCGTCTCGTCGACGGACGGCTGCGGCTGGCGTACAAGAAGGTCGTCCTGGTCGACCACGACCGTGCGCTGCCGACCCTGTCCTTCCTGATCTGAGGGCGGCGCCGATGAACGACAACGAGATCGTGGGCAGCGAGTTCGCCGAGGTCGCGGTGAGCGTGGACACCACCGCCAACGGTCCCCGGCTCCGGCTGGAGGACCGGCGCACCGGGCGGGTCAGACACCTGGACGCACTCGAACTGGAAGCCCTGGTGTGGCTCCCCGACGGACACATGTCCAGGCTGCTCGACCCCTCGGCGGACCGCTGGCGCGAAGACGCCGGCAGTTGACGGGCCGGCACATGGATGTCATCGCACCCGACGAACTCGACCTGTCCCACTACGTCCGGGCGGGCGACACCGTTGCCTGGGGCCAGGCGTGCGCCGAGCCGCTGACCCTGACCGAGCGGCTGATGCGTCAGCGCGCCGGGATCGGGCCCTTCAGCTGCTTCCTCGGGATCCCGGCCACCGACACCGTGCGGACGGACCACGCGGACATGGTCTCCTTCGTTTCCTACACCGGCAGCGGCGGCAACCGGGCCCTGCACCGGGCGGGAAAGCTGGACGTGCTCCCCGCCCCCTATTCCAGCCTCCCCGGTCTGCTCACCACGGGCCCCGTCCGCGCCGACGTGGTGCTCATCCAGCTCCCTCCGGCGGACGAGCACGGTCGCCACAGCCCGGGGCTGGCCGACGACTACCTGAGCGCGGCCCTGCACACCGCGCGGGTGGTGATCGCCGAGGTCAACGACCAGGTCCCGCAGACCTGTGGCTCCCGCACGCTGGGTGCCGCCGACCTCGACGTCGTGATCCACACGTCCCGCCCGCCCGCCGAGATCCGGCCCGCCGTATCCGACGTCGTCACCGCACAAGTGGCGGCCCGCGTGGCCGGCCTGGTGGAGGACGGGGTCACGCTCCAGTTCGGCGTCGGCGGGCTTCCGGAGGCCGTGCTCGGGCTGCTGACGGACCGCCGTGACCTGGGCATCCACTCCGGCCTGATCAACGACGCGGCCATGGACCTGATCGAGGGGGGAGTGGTGACGGGCGCCCGTAAGACCCTCGACCGGGGCCGCTCGGTCGGCGGCCTGCTGATGGGCACCCGGCGGCTGTTCCGCTACGCCCACCGCAACCCCGCGATCCAGCTGCGCGACACCGCCTACACCCACGACCCGCGGACGCTGGCCGCCCAGCACCGGCTGGTCGCCATCAACTCGGCCATCGAGGTGGACCTCACCGGGCAGGTCAACTCCGAGCTGGTCAGGGGGAGTTACGTCGGTGCGGTCGGCGGAGCCGGTGACTTCCTGCGCGGAGCCGCCCAGTCACCCGGCGGCCTGCCCGTCGTCGCCCTGCCCTCCACCGCCGGTACCGCCAGCCGCATCGTGGCCCGGCTGTCCGGCCCGGTCAGCACCTCCCGCAGCGACGCGGGACTCTTCGTCACCGAGTACGGCGTCGCCGACCTGCGCGGACAGCCGCTGAGCGTACGCCGTGAACGCATGCTCGCCATCGCCCACCCCGACCACCGAGCGGCGCTGGAAGCCGCGCTCGAAGAGCAAGGAGCCCCGGCATGACAGCCCTGCGCCGCGCAGCGATCGTCACACCGCTGCGCACCCCCGTCGGCACCTTCGGCGGCACCCTGCGCCCCGTACCCGCGCACGACCTGGCCGCCACCGTCATCAAGGCCGTGGTCGAGCGCTCCGGCGTCGACCCGCACCGCATCGACGATGTCGTCTTCGCCCAGTCGTACGCCAACTCCGAGGCCCCGTGCATCGGCCGCTGGGCCGCCCTGAGGGCCGGTCTGCCGGTCGAGGTGCCCGGCTTCCAGCTCGACCGGCGCTGCGGCGGCGGACTCCAGGCCGTGGTCACCGCCGCGATGATGATCCAGACCGGAGCCGCCGACGTGGTCCTGGCGGGCGGCGTGGAGAGCATGAGCAACATCGAGCACTACTCCCCGGACGTCCGCTGGGGCAGCCGCTCCGGCACCGTACAGCTCTACGACCGCCTCGACCGGGGCCGGGAACGCTCGCAGCCGCAGGAGCGGTTCGGCCCCATCAGCGGAATGATCGAGACGGCCGAGAACCTCGCCGAGCGCTACGCCATCACCCGCGAGGAGGCCGACGCGTACGCGGCCCGCAGTCACCGGCGGGCCGCCGAAGCCCGGGACGCCGGACGCTTCGCCGACGAGATCGTGCCGGTCGACCTTCCTCGCCGGCGACCCGGTGACCCCTTGTCGTGCGAACGCGACGAGGGCATCCGCCCCGGCACCACCGAAGAGATCCTCGCCGGACTCCGTCCGTTGCTGCCCGACGGAACCGTCACCGCGGGCAACTCCAGCCAGCAGAACGACGCCGCCGCGGCCTGTCTCGTGGTTGCCGAGGACAAGCTCGGCGAACTCGGCCTGGAACCCATGGGTTTCCTGCGCGGCTGGGCGGCCGCCGGCTGCGAGCCCTCGGTCATGGGCATCGGCCCGGTGCCGGCGGTCGCCAAGCTGTTCGCCCGGACCGGGCTGGGCTTCGACGACCTCGACCTCGTCGAGCTGAATGAGGCGTTCGCCTGCCAGGTGCTCGCCGTCGTGAAGGAATGGGGGTTCAAGTACGACGAGGACGACGACCGGCTCAACGTCAACGGCTCGGGAATCTCGCTCGGCCACCCCATCGCCGCCACGGGGGTACGCGTCCTCGCCACCATGCTGCACGAACTGCGGCGCCGTGGCGGCCGGTACGCCCTCGAGACCATGTGCATCGGCGGCGGCCAGGGCATGGCCGCGATCTTCGAGGCGGCCTGACCACCATGACGACCACCCTGCCCCGCAGCCCCTACGGCATCGTCTCCTACGCCACCTACCTTCCCCGGCACCGCGTCATGCGCGACGAACTGGGCACCGCCCTCGGTGTCCGAGCGGGCCGCGGCGCCCGTGTCGCCGCATCCTTCGACGAGGACAGCACCACCATGGGTGTCGAAGCCGCTCGCCGGCTACGATCCGCCCAGCTCGCACCGGCGTCGCTGTACTTCGCGACCACCTCTCCCGCCTACCTCGACAAGACCAACGCCTGCGCCCTGCACGCCGCACTCGGCCTGCCGCGCGACACCTTCGCGGCGGACCTGGCAGGCTCCGCGCGCTCCGGGATCGCCGCGCTCCGCGCCGCCGGGCTCGACGGCGGTCTCGCCGTACTGTCCGACGTCCGCACCGGGCGCCCCGGCTCGGCCGACGAGCGGGACGGGGGAGACGGCGCGGCGGCCTTCCTCTTCGGCGCGGCGGACGCGGCGGTCGCCGAGATCCTCGCCCACACCTCGGCCACCGCCGAGTTCCTCGACCGCTGGCGCACCCCGGGGAGCCCGTCCGGCGAGCAGTGGGAGGAACGGTTCGGCCTGGAACGCTACCTGCCGCTGATCGAGGACACCGGACAGCGCGCTCTGAAAGCCGCCGGCACCGGACAACCCGACCACGTGCTGCTCGTCTCGCCGAACGCGGCCGTCCGCAAGCGCGCCCCCAAGGTTTTCCCCGCACGCCTGTCGGCGAGCGGCTCACCTCTCGGGTATTCCGGGGCGGCCGACGCCGGGCTCGCCCTGGCCGATGTCCTCGACCGCGCCGGCGCCGACGAGACCATCCTGCTGCTCTCCGCCGCAGACGGCTGCGACGCCCTCCTGCTGCGGACCACCGACCGCCTCCCCTCGGCCAGGCAGCACGACCCCCTGGCCCGGCAACTCGCCGAGGGCCGGTCCGTCCCGTACCCGACGTATCTGACCTGGCGCGGATGGCTGGAGCGGGAGCCGCCGCGCAGGCCCGAACCGGATCGGCCGGCAGGACCGCCCTCGGCACGCGGGGAGGGGTGGAAGTTCGGGTTCACCGGCAGCCGCTGTGAGAACTGCGGCTTCGTCCACCTGCCGCCCGCCCGGGTGTGCAAGGACTGCGGCGCGGTGGACGCGATGGCGGCCGTGCCGCTGGCCGGGACGACCGGCACGGTGGCGACGTACACCGTCGACCGGCTCGCCCACTCGCCCTCGCCCCCGCTGATCGACGCGGTGGTCGACTTCGACGGCGGCGGGCGTTGCACGCTGGAGATCGCCGACACGGTGGCCGACGAACTCGACGTGGGCGTACGGGTCGAGCCGGTCTTCCGGCGGCTGCACACCGCGAATGGCGTGCACAACTACTTCTGGAAGGCCCGTACGACGGCCGGTACGAGGGCAGGTACGACGGCCTCCGATGCGGCGGACACGAGTGAGCGGGAGGGCACGGCATGAGCAGCAACGGGATCCGCGACAGGGTCGCGGTTGTCGGCATGGGGTGCACCTCCTTCGGCGAGCACTGGGAGCGTTCGGCGGACGACCTCCTCCTCGACGCGACCCAGGAGTGCTTCGCGGGGACCCCAGCCCTGGCGGCCGAGGACGTGGACGCCTACTGGCTGGGCACCCTCGGCTCCGGACAGTCCGGCCTCACGCTCAGCCGCCCGCTGGCCCTGGATCACAAGCCCGTCACCCGGGTCGAGAACTACTGCGCCACCGGATCGGAGGCCTTCCGCAACGCCTGCTACGCGGTCGCCTCCGGGGCGTACGACACGGTGATGGCCGTCGGCGTGGAGAAGCTGAAGGACTCCGGCTTCTCCGGGCTGCTGCGCTCCGACCCGCCGGGCGACGGCACGGCGCCCGAGCTGTCACTGACCGCGCCGGCCGCCTTCTCCCTGCTCGATCCGGCGTACTGCGCACGGTACGGGGTGGATCCGGCCGCCATGCGGGAGGCGATGACGCACGTCGCGTGGAAGAACCACGCCAACGGCGCCCGCAACCCCAAGGCCCAGTTCCGCTCCGTGGTCGCCAAGGAGACGATCGAGCGGGCGCCGCTGGTGGCCGGACGGCTCGGGGTCTTCGACTGCTCCGGGGTCTCCGACGGCGCCGCCTGCGCCCTGATCGTCCGGGCCGAGGACGCCCTGCGCTACACCGACCGGCCGATGTACGTGAAGGGTCTGTCCCTGGTCGCGGGGGCCGTCAGGGGAGCCATGGACCCCGGCTACGACTACACCACCTTCCCGGAGGTGGTCCATGCCGCCGCCGACGCCTACCGGCAGGCGGGCGTCACCGACCCGGGCACGCAGATATCGCTCGCCGAGGTGCACGACTGCTTCACCCCGACCGAGGTGGTCCTGATGGAGGACCTGGGCTTCGCCGAGCGCGGCCAGGCGTGGAAGGACGTCCTGGACGGGGCCTTCGAGCTGGACGGCCGGCTGCCCGTGAACCCCGACGGCGGGCTGAAGTCCTTCGGTCATCCCGTCGGGGCGAGCGGCCTGCGGATGCTGTACGAGTGCTGGCTGCAGTTCCGCGGTGAAGCGGGCGAGCGTCAGCTGACGAATCCACGTCTCGGCCTCACACACAACCTGGGCGGGCGGCCGGGCGGATGTGTCTCGTTCGTCTCGGTCGTGGGTCCCGACGCGGGGTGACCGGTCCCGCCCGGCGAACGGGCGTTGACCCGGAGTCGAAACTTTATTTATATTAGATTCAAAACTGGAGGCTGTGAGCGTGCGACACGATGGGAAAGAGGCGGTGGCGGCCGAGCTCTACCGGGCACTGGCCCACGGAGACCGCGAGGGGCTCGACCGGATCCTGCATCCCGGGTTCGAGGGCCGGACCACCGAGGGGCTGCCGCTGGGCCTGGGCGGGACGTACACCGGAACCGAAGCCATGCGCCGCGGGTTCTGGGGCCGGATCGCCAGGAGCTACGACGCCCGGGCCGAACCCGCCGGTTTCCGCCACCTCGAGGACGGTGACTTGCTGGTCACCGGCCGGTACGTGGGCGAGGCGAGACAGGGCGGCGGCAAGCTCGACGCGGAGTTCTTTCACCTCCTGAGCTTCGAGGGTGAGCGGATCACCGGCCTCGTCCAACTGACGGACAGCGCACGCTGGTCCGAGGCACTGGGGGCCGGCCGGGCCCTGTCGACCGTGGATTTCCGCGTCACCGACGGACTCGCCGAGCTCCGGCTCGACCGCCCGCACGCCCGCAACGCCCTCGACCAGGCCATGGCCGACGACCTGTACGAGGTCGCCCAGCAACTGGCCGCCGATCCGGACGTGCGGGCGGTACTGATCACGGGTGACGGTCCCGCCTTCACCGTGGGCGGCGACATCGCCGTCTTCGCGGACAGCGCCGGCGCCGGACTGCCCGGCACGTTGCGCAGGATGATCTCGCCGTACCACGAGGCGCTTCGTCTGCTGAGCAGGCTCGACGCGCCGATCGTGTGCGCCGCGCACGGCGCGGTCGCGGGCGGCGGGCTGGGGCTGCTCTACTGCGCCGACATCGTGCTGGCCGCCGAGGGCACCAAGTTCGCCTCCGGGTTCACGGCGCTCGGGCTGTCCGGAGATGGTGGCAACTCCTGGTTCCTGCCGAGGCTCGTGGGCCCCCGCCGGGCAGCCGAGTTCTACCTCGAACAACGGGTGCTCGACGCTCACGAGGCCGTCGAATGGGGCCTGGCGACACGCGTGCTGCCGGCCGGTGAACTGGCCGACGAGGCCCTCGCGGTCGCCCGGCGACTGGCCGACGGCCCCACCCGCGCCCATGGCGAGATCCGCCGCCTGCTGCGCGAAACCTGGTCGGCCACGCTGGCCGAGCAGTTGGCGGCCGAGGCGGACGCGATCGCCCGCACCGCCCGGACATCGGACGCCTCGGCGGCCGTCGCCGCCTTCATCGACAAGCGCAAGCCCACGTTCCAGGGACGGTAGCGATGACAGCACTGATCACGGACAGCGACGAGCATCGGCTGATCCGGGAGAGCACCGCCAAGATCGCCGCCCGCTACGGGCACGCGTACTACAGCGAACGTGCCCGGACGGGCGCGGGCGTGGAGGAGCTGTGGAGCGAACTGGGGGAGGCCGGACTGCTGGGCGTCCACCTTCCCGAGGAGTACGGGGGCGGGGGCGCGGGTCTCGCCGAACTCGTCGTGGTCCTCGAGGAGTTGTCGGCGCACGGCATGCCGATCCTCAGCAGCGTCATCTCGCCCGCCATCTGCGGCTCGATCCTCGCGGCCCACGCCTCGCCGGAGATGAAACGGGCCTGGCTCCCGGACATCGCCACGGGCCGCCGGAGGATGGCGTTCGCCATCACCGAGCCGGACGCCGGATCCAACAGCCACGCCATCACCACCACCGCGCGCTCCGACGGCGACGGTTGGCGCATCTCGGGCTCCAAGTACTTCATTTCCGCCCTGAACGAGGCGGACGCCGTGCTCGTCGTCACCCGGGACGGCGATCTCGCGCCCTCGGCGTCCGGACGCAGCCCGCTGTCCCTGTTCGTTGTTCCCGTCGACTCGCCCGGCCTGCAGTTCCAGCCCATCGAGACCGAACTGGTCTGCCCGGACAAACAGTTCACCCTGTTCTTCGACGACGTCCGGGTGACCGGCGACGCCCTGATCGGGGAGCGCGGCAAGGGCTTGCGGCAGGTCTTCGCCGGCCTCAACCCCGAGCGCATCACCGCCTCGGCGCTCAGCAACGGCATCGGCCGCTACGCGGTGGGCAAGGCCCGCGACTACGCCCGCGAACGCACGGTGTGGTCCGCTCCGATCGGAGCTCATCAGGGCATCTCCCACCCCCTCGCCGAAGCGCACATCGGGGTCGAGCTCGCCCGGCTCGCCACCGCCCGCAGCGCGGAGCTGTTCGACGCCGGACAGGACGCCGCGGCAGCGGCCAACATCGCGAAGTTCACCGCCGCCGAAGCCTCTCTCAGGGCCCTCGACCAGGCGATCCAGACCCATGGCGGCAACGGACTGTCCCGCGAGTACGGCCTGGCCGACCTGTGGTTCGTCGCCCGCATGCTGCGCACCGCCCCGGTCAGCCGGGAGATGGTGCTCAACTTCGTGGCCCAGCACAGCCTCGGCCTGCCGAACTCGTACTGATCCCCCCATCCGAGCAACGAGGAGTACCCACATGGCAGGAGTACAGGACCGGGTCGTCGTGGTGACCGGCGCGGGCGGCGGGCTGGGGCGCGAGTACGCGCTGCTGTTGGCCCGGCACGGCGCCCGAGTCGTCGTCAACGACCTCGGTGGCGCGCGGGACGGCACCGGATCGGGCAACGCGATGGCCGACGCCGTCGTCGCCGAGATCCGGGCCGAGGGCGGCCGGGCGGTCGCCAGTTACGACAGCGTGGCCACCGAGGAGGGCGCCACCGGCCTGATCGGCACCGCCCTGCGGGAGTACGGGGCCGTGCACGGCGTGGTCAACAACGCGGGCATCCTGCGGGACGCCTCCTTCGTGAAGATGACGGTGGACCAGTGGGAGGCCGTGCAGCGCGTGCACCTCTTCGGCGGCTACCACGTCACACGCGCCGCTTGGCCGCACTTCCGCGAGCAGGGACACGGCCGGGTGGTCATGGCCACCTCCACCTCCGGGCTGTACGGCAACTTCGGACAGGCCAACTACGGCGCCGCCAAGCTCGGCCTGGTCGGCCTCGTCAACACACTCGCCGTCGAGGGGCGCAAGTACAACATCCTCGCCAACGCGGTCGCACCGCTGGCCAGGACCCGGATGAGTGAGGACGCCGCCCCCGCCGAGCTCCTGGAGCGGCTGCCGGCGGAGTTCGTGGCACCCGTCGTCGCCCATCTGCTGACCGACGAATGCACCGACACTGGCACGGTGCTGATCGCCGGCGGCGACCGCGTCCAGCGGGTCGCGTACTTCGCCTCCAAGGGGGTGACCTTCACCGGTACCCCGAGCCTGCGTGACGTCGCCGACCGCTGGTCCGACATCACCGACATGGACGGCTCCGCCCTCGGCACCAATCCGCTGGCCTGAGCCCGGAAACCTGAGCCCGGAAAGGAGACAGCCTTCGTGACATCCTTCGACGCCCTCGTCATCGGCGCCGGCGCGGGCGGCCTGTTCACCGCCGCCCGCCTGACCCACCACGGTTACCGCACCCTCGTGGTGGAACGCCTCGACCGTGTGGGCGGGCGCGCCTCCACCCACGACATCGACGGCTTCAAGGTCAACAACGGAGCCATCGTCATCGAGGTGGGCGGCATCACCGAGCAGACCTTCCAGGAGGTCGGCGCCAAGTTCGACGTCCGCCGGGCCAACCCGCCCATCCTGTACCGCATCGGCGGCAAGGACATCGACGTGACCGGTGGCGGCTGGGGCATGCTGCTGTCCAAGCTCACCCGCCAGGGCGCCAAGCTCCTCGGCGGCCTCGGTGCCGCCCGCGAGGACAGCGGTCTGCCCGACGCCGAACTGTCCACCGCCGACTGGATCCGCCGGTACACCAAGAACGAATCCGTGCACGGTGTCTTCCGCAACATGTGCGGATCGGTCTTCGCGGTGAGTTCCGAGGAACTGCCCGCCCGTGTCTTCCTCACCTACTTCACCCGCAAGAGCGCCTTCAAGAAGTTCGGGTTCTGTCCCGACGGCACCATCGGGATCTGGCGCGCGCTCGCCGACGTGGTCACCGCCGGCGGCGGTGAGGTCTGGCTGGACAGCGAGGTGCGCAGCCTGACGGTGGACGCCGGCCGGGTCACCGGCGCCGTCGTCGCCCGCGGCGGCCAGGACACCGAGGTCGCCTGCCGGTTCGCGGTCAGCGACGTCGGGCCGGCCGCCACCGTGACACTCGCCGGCGAGCAGCACTTTTCCGAGGAGTACCTGACCTCGGTACGGCGCGGCGACCGGCCCTGCGCGATGATCTCGGTCAACTTCGCCAGCCAGGAGCGCCTGGTCGAGGCACCGGGCCTCCTCAGTTTCGCCAGCACTCGCCGCATGTGCTACGTCGCCAACTTCACCGCGACCTGCCCGGAGATGGCACCGGAGGGCTGGCACCTCTACGTGGGTACGGCCGTCCCGCAGCCGGCTGTCGGCGACTTCGACGAGGCGGCCGAGACCGAGCTGCTCATGGCCGATCTCCGCGACCAGATCCCGGGTTTCGATCGCGCCCGGATCCTGTCCACCGTCGTCACCCGCGACGGCTGGCCTCCGCAACGTGCCGTGGCGGGCTTCGACCTCCCGAACACCACTCCCGTCCCCAACCTCTGGAACGTCGGCGACGCGGTCAAGGAGTACGCCAACGGCGGCACCACGGCCTGCGCGGAGACCGCGAAGCTCGTCGTCGAACAGATCCTGCGACACCACCCGGTCGGCGTCGCGGCCGAGCCGACCGGAGCCCCGAGGGAGCACTGATGAAGATCACCGTTGACCGTTCCAAATGCACAGGTCTGGGTATCTGCGAGTCCCTGGCACCCGACGTGTTCGAAGTGAACGACGAGGGCGAACTCGTGCTGAAGACGCAGACCGTCCCCCCGGGGACTCTTTCCGACGTCGAGGAAGCCATCGCGGGCTGCCCGACCGAGGCCCTCCGGCTGGAGCCCTGATGGGAACCCGCCGACTGGTCGTCGTCGGCGCGTCCCTGGCCGGGCTCCGGGCCGTCGAGGCCGCACGCAAAGGCGGCTTCGAGGGGCGGATCACCCTCGTCGGGGCCGAGCCGCACCTCCCGTACGACCGGCCCCCGCTCTCCAAGCAGTTCCTCGACGCGAACGGTGCGCACGGGGCCCCGCCGACCTTCCGCACCGAGGAGATGCTCCGCACCGACCTCGGCGCGGAACTCCTGCTCGGCGCCCGCGCCACGTGCCTGGACACCGCGGCCCGCACGGTCGTCGTCGGCGAACGGCCCATCGGCTACGACGCCCTGGTCATCGCCACCGGCGCGATCGCCCGTCGGCTGCCCGGCACCGAGGGCCTGGCAGGCGTTCACACGCTGCGCACCCTGGACGACGCGGCCGCCGTCCGACGTGCCCTCGACGCCGGGGCGCGGACCGTGGTGATCGGCGCCGGTTTCATCGGCGCCGAGACCGCGGCCGCCGCCAGGAAGCGCGGGCTGGACGTCGTCGTGGTCGAGGCACAGGCGACGCCGCTGGTACGTGCTGTCGGCGAGACCATGGGAGGCGCTCTCGCCTCCCTGCACCGGCGCCACGGCACCGATCTGCGCTGCGGGCTGAGCGTCACCGCGCTGGAGGGGGAGGGCCGGGTCGAAAGGGTCCGGCTCTCCGACGGGAGCGTCCTCGACGCCGACCTGGTCGTCGTCGGCACCGGTGCGGTACCCGCCACCGACTGGCTGGTGGGTTCCGGTCTGACCCTGGACGACGGCGTGGTCTGCGACGAGACGCTCTTCACCGGAGCCGAAGGCGTGTATGCGGCGGGCGATGTCGCCCGCTGGCACAACCCCGTCTTTGACCGGCCCATGCGCCTGGAGCACTGGACCAGCGCGGCCGAACAGGGGGCCCTCGCCGCCCGCAACGCCCTGAACCCCGGGGCGGCGAAGGGCTACGCGACAGTGCCCTACTTCTGGTCCGACCAGTACGACACCCGTATCCAGTTCGTCGGCGTCCCCGACGCGGAGGAGATCGCCGTGGCCGACGGCGACATCGAGCGCGACCACCAGGGCGTCGCCCTGTACCGCGCGGGTGACCGGCTGGTGGGGGCCCTGGCCGTCAATAGGCCCACCGAGATCATGAAATACCGGCGACTCGTCGCCCGGGGCGCCTCGTGGGAGGAAGGGCTCGCGTTCGCCCGGTCGCGGAGCGAATCCCGGCAGACCGCCGACGTATGAAAGGGAAGAAGATGGCAGAGGGCCCGCTGTCGGGATGCAGGGTGCTGGAACTCGCGGGCATTGGCCCGGGCCCGTTCGCGGGCATGACCCTGGCGGACCTGGGCGCCGAGGTGGTCCGGGTCGACCGCCCCGGCGGCAGCGGGCTGTTCGCGGGCTTCGAGCACGTGGACGTCCTCAACCGGGGGAAGAAGTCGGTCCTGCTCGACCTGAAGCGACCGGACGCCGTGCGGGCCGTACTGGACATGGCGGCCCGGGCCGACGTCCTCATCGAGGGTTACCGCCCGGGAGTCGCCGAGCGGCTCGGTCTCGGCCCCGACGACTGCCTCGCCAGGAACCCGCGCCTGGTCTACGGCCGTATGACCGGCTGGGGCCAGGACGGGCCGCTGGCCCAACTGGCCGGGCACGACATCGGATACATCGCCCTGACGGGCGCCCTGCACGCCGTCGGCAGCGCCGGCGGCCCGCCGCAGATCCCGCTCAATCTCGTCGGCGACTTCGGTGGCGGCGGGACGTATCTCGTCATCGGAGTCCTGGCCGCCCTGCGTGAGGCCGAGCGAACTGGCCGGGGGCAGGTCGTGGACGCCGCCATCGTGGACGGTACGGCCCATCTGCTTGCCGGCACCCACATGCTGCTGGCGACCGGAACGTGGCAGGACGAGCGCGGCGTGAACCTCCTGGACGGCGGGGCGCCGTTCTACGCGGTGTACGAGACCTCCGACGGCCGTCACATGGCGGTCGGCGCCCTGGAGCCGAAGTTCTACGCGGAACTGCTCGCCGTTCTCGGACTCGACGAGGACCCCGCCGCCCAGCACGACCGCACCGGTTGGCCGCGGCTGCGCGAGCGCCTCGCGGCCGCGTTCGCGAGCCGTACCCAGGACGAATGGACCGAGGTGTTCTCCGCGTCGGACGCGTGCGTGGCGCCGGTACTGAGCCTGCGCGAGGCGTCGGACCACCCGCACATCAGGGCCCGCGGCACCCTGGTGGAACGCGACGGCGTCCTCCAGCCGGCGCCCGCACCCCGCTTCTCGGCGACGCCCACCGCTCTCGGCTCGCCCCCGCCGGTGCCGGGCCGGCACACCGCCGACGTCCTCGATTCGTGGGAGGTCGAGAACGCCGAGGGCTTGCTGTCGTCGGGCGCCGCCGTGCAGGCCTGACCGTTCGGCACGGTCAATTCTCTAATTTACATTAGATTACGTTTTGAAGCGGGGAAGTCCCTGAGGCCCCTGCATGTGCCTCTCAGGCTGTTCAGCCCGCCGATGTGGCCGTCCGCCGGCCCCGGGAACCCCTTGACGGCCGCGAGCCGCCCTGCTCCTGTGCGGTGGGCACTTCCAGGCCGTGCCGCACCAGGGATTTCGCGGTGCGTACCACGACGTCCAGCGAGCCCTGGCGGGGATTCCACCACTCGGTCGCCCAGTTCAGGGCGCCCAGGACCAGCATCCGGGCGACCCGGGGTTCGAGGTCGGCGCGGAGTTCACCCGCCTTCTGGGCGTCGTGGACGAGTGTGCGCCAGATGTCTCCGTACTTGCCCTCCTCGGCGAGCTGCCGGGTGCGGATGTCCTCGGGGACCTGGCCCGCGTTGCGGATCGCGGCGGTGGCGAAGTCGGAGATGGCCAGCTGGAAGCGCAGGTGTTCCTCCACGGCGGTGTCGATGCGGTCCATGGGGGTGGTGTCCGGCGGGAGCGCTTCGAGCGCCTCCGCCACATGCTCCCGCAGGCGGGCCACACCGACCCACATGACCTCTTCGATCAGTACTTCCCGGGAGGAGAAGTAGTAGTAGATGGCGGGAGCCTGGATCTCCGCCTGCTCCGCCACGTCACTCAGCCGTGTTCCGGCGTAGCCCTTGCGGCTGAGGACGTGGGCCGCCGCGTCGAGGATGCGTTCGCGCGTGCGCGCCGACTTGGAGTCTGACGGATCGGCCGGCGGCTTACCCGCGGATTTTCTAGGCACGGGTCAACTATAGGTTGTCGACCAGCCGCCGGACGGCCTCCACCGTGCCGGCCGGGTCCGGCCCCACCGGGTCCAGGTTCAGGGTCGTCACGCCGGCTTCCCGGTACGCGTGGATCCGTTCCGCCACCAGACCCGGCGGACCGATCAGCGTGGTCCGGGCCAGCCACTCCCGGGGGACCGCGGCCTCGGCCTCCTTCTTCTTGCCGTCCAGGTAGAGGTCCTGGATGAGCTCGGCCTCGGCCTCGAAGCCGTATCGGCGGGCCAGGTCGTTGTAGAAGTTCTTGTCGCGGGAGCCCATACCGCCGATGTACCGGGCGGCCGTCGGCCGTTCCAGGTCGAGCAGGTCGTCGACCGGGAGGTTCTCCCCGACGGCGACCGGGCCGCCGGCGACGATGTCGAGCGGCGGCAGTTCGGGGGAGCGGCGTGCGGTCCCCGCGGCGAGCGCGGGCCCGAAGACCTCCGCCGCCTTGTCCGGCATGAAGAACAACGGAAGCCAGCCGTCCGCCACTTCTGCCGTCGCGGTCACCGAACGTTCCATCAGGGAGGCCCAGTAGACGGGGATGTCGGCGCGGTACGGATGGTTGATCAGCCGCAGCGGCTTGCCGAGCCCGGTTCCGCGGTCGGCGGGCAGGGGCAGTTGGTAGACCCTGCCGTCGTGGGTGAGGGGTTCCTGGCGCCGCCATGTCTTCCGGCAGATCTCGATCGTCTCGGTGATCCGCCGCATCGGCCGGTCGAACGGCACTCCGTGGAAGCCTTCGACGACCTGCGGCCCGGAAGCGCCGAGACCGAGGGAGAAACGGCCCCGGGAGAGGCTGTCCGCGGCGGCGGCACTCATGGCCAGGAGGGTGGGGGTGCGACTGAAGACGTTGACGATGCCGGTGCCGATCCGGATCCGTTCGGTCGTCGCGGCGAGATAGCCGACGAGCGTCATGGCGTCGAAACCGTAGGCCTCCGGGACCCACACCAGGTCCAGGCCCGCGGACTCCAGGTCGCGCACCAGGCCGGCGGTGGCCACCGGATCGCCGGTGTACCTGGACAGCAGCATCGAGAGTTTCACGTGGTCCTCCGGTCGGTCGTGGACTGCGGTGGTCGGTTCACGTCAGTCCGCCCCTGTCGACCAGCTGGGCGGCGATGACGTTGCGCTGGATCTCGTTGGTGCCCTCGCCGACGATCATCAGGGGGGCGTCGCGGAAGTAGCGCTCGACGTCGTACTCGGTGGAGTAGCCGTATCCCCCGTGGATCCGGACCGCGTCGAGCGCGATCTCCATGGCGGTCTCGGAGGCGAACAGCTTGGCCATGCCCGCCTCCATGTCGCACCGGTCCCCGGAGTCGTGGCGTTCCGCGGCGTACAGCACCAGCTGTCGTGCCGCGACGAGCTTCGTGGCCATGTCGGCGAGACGGTGGCCGACCGCCTGGTGCCGCCAGATCGGCTTGCCGAAGCTCTCGCGCTCTTGGGCGTAACGCAGGGCGTCGTCCAGGGCCGCCTGACCGACGCCGAGTGCCCGCGCGGCGACCTGGATACGGCCCGTCTCGAGGCCCTTCATCATCTGTGCGAACCCGTGTCCTTCGACGCCGCCCAGGAGCGCGTCGCCCGGCGCCCGGTAGTCGTCGAAGGAGAGTTCGCAGCTCTCGACGCCCTTGTAGCCCAGCTTGGGCAGGTCGCGGGAGACGGTGAGGCCGGGGCCGTGCTCGACGAGCAGGATGCTGATGCCCTTGTGGCGGGGCGAGGCGTCGGGGTCCGTCTTGCACAGCAGCGCGATGAGCCCGGAGCGGCGGGCGTTGCTGATCCAGGTCTTGGCGCCGGAGACGACGTAGTCGCCGTCCGGCCGCCGACGGGCGACGGTGCCCATGGCCTGGAGATCGGAGCCGCCGCCCGGCTCGGTGAGCGCCATCGTGGCCCGCAGTTCCCCCGTCGCCATCTTCGGCAGGTAGCGGCTCTTCTGCTCCTCGGTGCCGAAGGCGAGGAGGAGCTTGGCGACGACCGTGTGGCCGCCCATCGCCCCGGCCAGGCTCATCCAGCCGCGGGCCAGCTGCTCGGTCACGCCGACATAGCAGGACGTGGACACCGGCGCCCCGCCGTAGGACTCCGGGACGGCCAGGCCGTAGATCCCGAGCGCCTTCATCTGCTCGATCAGTTTCTCGGGATACTCGTTGGCGTGCTCCAGCTCCCGCACCACGGGCCGCACATCCCGGTCGACGAACGCCCGGACGACATCGACGACGTCCTGTTCCTCCTCGGACAGGGTGGGCATACAGGTCTCCTCACTCGGCTACCGGACTTGCGTCGATCGATTATAGTCTAATTTAGATTAGATAATGAGAGGGGATGAGGTGACCGCGAACATTTCGGCGGGTGCGCTCAGGGCACGTCTGTCGGTACCCGGCTCGGACGAGCACAAGATGGCGAAGGCCCTCGCGTCGGAAGCGGACGAGATCGTGCTCGACCTCGAGGACGCGGTCGCGGCCACGGCCAAGGCGGACGCACGGGAACGCGTCGCCGCCTGGCTGGCCCGTGCGCCGGAGGCCGGTCCGCGGATCGCGGTCCGGGTGAACGCGCCCCGGACGCCGTGGTGTCACGAGGACGTCGTCGCGTGTGCGCGGCAGGGCGCGCGGGTGTCCGTGGTCCTGCCCAAGGTGGAGTCGGCCGGTGACCTCGCCTTCGTGGACCGGCTGCTGGCGGGCGCGGAGGCAGCCGTCAACCGCGTCGATCCGGTCCCGATACAGGCGCTGATCGAGACGGCGGCGGGACTGGCCAACCTGCGCGAGATCGTGACGGCGACGCCCCGGCTGACCACCCTGATCATCGGCTACGCCGACCTGGCCGCGTCGCTCGGGCGGGCCGCCGACGCGCCGGCGGAGACCTGGCTGCGCACGCAGGACGAGATCCTGACGGCGGCTCGCGGGGCAGGCCTCGCCGCCGTGGACGGTCCGTATCTCGGGGTGGCCGCCGACGAGGAGTTCGCCGGACAGGTGCGCCGTGCCGCGCGACTCGGCTTCGACGGCAAGTGGGTCATCCATCCCCGCCAGATCGCGCAGGTCAACGAGGCGTTCACACCGTCGGCCGAGGAGGTGGCGAGGGCCCGGACGGTGCTGGCCGCCCTGGAGCGGGGGCACGCGCGCGCCGAGGGCGCCGTCATCGTGGACGGACGGATGGTCGACGAGGCCGTGGCGGTCGCCGCACGCCGGACACTCGGCCGGGTGGGAAGGGCAACAGCGTGAGCGCGGTTCCTGAAGGCGGGTCATCGACGGCCGAGGAAGAGAGGGGCACGGGAGTGAGTGTGGTGATCCCTGAGGAGACGGCACGTACGGCCGAGGGGCCGTACTTCGACGAACTGGCCGTGGGGCAGGTGTTCGGCGGGGCGCCCGGGGTGACCCTGACCTCCGGTCACGCCGCCACCCACCAGTCGATCGTGGGGGACCGGCTCACGCTCCCGCTGGACGAGGAACTGAGCCGCGCCGTGACGGGCCAGGCCCCCCTCGCCCACCCCGCCCTGGTCTGGGACATGGCGATCGGCCAGTCCACGCTGGCCACCCATCATGTGAAGGCCAACCTCTTCTACCGCGGTCTGGTCCTTCGCCGCACCCCGCTCATCGGCGACACGCTGCGCACCTCCACAGAGGTCGTCGCCCTGCGTCGCAACAAGGACCGTCCCGGGCGCCGTCCCACTGGTCTGGCCGCCCTGCGGATCACCACCACCGACCAGCATGATCGCCCGGTACTGGATTTCTGGCGGTGCGCCATGTTGCCCCTGCGGGACCCGGACGCCGGTACCCGCCACGCGACCGACCTCGACACCGTGGGTGCGGAACCGGACCACGCGGCGCTCGCCGCGGTGGTGCGGGGATGGCGACTGGACCGGTTCGCGCGGCGCGTGGCCGGGCCCAGGTTCGCCGATCTAGCCGAGGGCATGTTCTGGGAGGTCGGCGGTGGGGACGTAGTGTCGGGCGCTCCCGAATTGGCCCGGCTCACGCTCAACGTGGCCATGGTGCACCACGACCGGCATGCCGCGGGCGGGCGGCGGCTCGTCTACGGCGGCCACACGATCGGTGTGGCCCTCGCGCAGGCCGCCCGAGCCCTGCCTTCCATCGTCACCGTGGCGGGTTGGCACGGCTGCGACCACCTGGGTCCCGTCCATGAGGGGGACACCCTGTACAGCACGGTGGCAGTGGAGCGCCTGCGGTCGCTGGGCGAACACGGCGGCTTGGCGCACCTGCGCTCGCAGGTTCGCGCGGTCGGCGGCGACGAGCCCGCCCGCTCCGTCCTGGACTGGCGCTACGCGGTCGTGCTCGCATGAGGAGCACCGTCACGCGGCCGACGTGAACCGCCGGACCCCGTCGACGCGTTGTGGGCTGACCGCTCCCAGCTGGGCCAGGACATCCAGGTGGGCGTCGATCTCCAGCACCGCGGTCATCCGGTGCACCGGCGGGAGTTCGTCGAGCCGGCTCCGCCGACGGGTCCACGGCAGGGCGCGGGCCACCGCGTGGGCCGTGTCCGCGCCGGCCGCGACCTGCCGGAGGACCTCGTCCAGCCGCTCCTCGTGATGCGCGATCAGCTGGTCCACCCGGGTGTGGACGCTCCTGGTCACGGGGCCGTGGGCGGGCAGGAGCAGCGCGTCCGGCAGCTGTCGGGTCAAGCGCAGGGAGGCGAGATAGGACCGTAGCGGGTAGGGCTCGGGCGAGCGTTCGAAGCCCAGCGACGGAGTGATGTGCGGCAGCACATGGTCACCGGAGAACAGCAGGCCGTCGGTCGGGTCCCCGACCACGACATGCCCCCGCGTGTGGCCGGGCGTGGCCCGTATGTCCAGGCGGCGGTGTGCGAGATCGATCCGCTCGCCGTCCCTCAGCCACTCGTCCGGAGGCCCGAACGGCATGTCCCGGTCGCTCTGTTCGACCGGTAGGGCGGCGATCAGGGCCGCCAGTTCGGGGGCGCCGCACTCGCGCAGCAGCTCTACCTGGCGGGGCCATACCCCGTCCTCCAGATCGAAGCCCTCGATCGTGTGGCGCTCTTCCCAGCCGATCCGGACCCGGCTGCCGATCGACTCACGCAACGCCAGGGCCTGGGTGTAGTGGTCCCAGTGGGCGTGGGTCACGATGATCTGGCCGATGTCGTCCAGGCGGTGTCCGAGACTTTGCACCGCCTCGATCAGTGCCTTCTCGGTGTCGGGCCCGGCCCAGCCCGAGTCGATCAGCACCAGGCCGTCGTCATCCTGGATCAGGTAGACGTTGACCGCCGCCAGCCCGTCCAACGGCAGGGACAGAGGGATGCGGTACACGTGGTCCACAACGGCGTGGGCACCGGGTTCGGTCCAGTCGTCGGGTTGTTCGAGCAGTGGGGGCGCCAAGGTGTGCTCCTGCAAGCTGACGGCGAGGGATTTTATCTATCGTATATTAAAATTTGCAGGTGGGTGAGAGAGCCTCCCACCGGGCGGGTCGGGAGCAGCGCAGGTGGCGGATACGGCAGGACGGCTCATCGTGGCGCGGAGCGCGATGCCGCTCCCTTGGCTGCCGTCCTCTTCAGCTCGTGCAGCGCCCACGAGAGCACTTCCGGGTCGCGGAGTGACTCGGCCTGCTCGAACCCGATCAGCAGGTACATGCCGAGCGTGGCGAGTCGGTCGGCCTCTTCCGGGTCGACCAGGGCGGCGAACGCCTTCCGGACGAAGCTGTGCCGCTCCAGGTCGACGCTCTCCTGGATCCGGTGGACCGCCGGGTCGATCGTGCTCCACGCCCGGATCGCGGCTTCCGCGCCGTGCGGGAGTTCCATGGCCGCGTCGAGGAGGACCTGGAGCTGGTCCAGCGGGTCCGGTTCGCGTCGGGCCAGCTCGACGAGCCGGTGGGTGCGCTCCCGGTGCCAGTGGTCCAGCAGTGCCTCCGTGAAGGCGCCCCAGTTCGCGAAGTGGTGATAGAAGGCGCCTGTCGTCACGCCCATCCGTTCGCACAGGGGGGCGAGCTTGAGTCCGCCGTAGCCCTGTGTGGCGAGGATGGCGAGCGCGCAGTCGAAGTAGCGGGCGGCGTCCTTGTGTGCGGGCATGCGCGGACTCCTGGTCGGGGGTGTGGGAAGTCATGGTAGGCGCCCCGCGCGTATGAGTTCGGTGCCGAGCTCTAGTCGCCATAAGAAGACTTATGTTACGTTCCCGAAACGCACCCCCTTTCGAGGCCGCGGCACGTGAGGTGCTGCCCGTCGGGGACCCGTTGGGTGTGGAATCTAATCAAATTTATATTTGAATCGCTCATCGGATTCGGGCGATCTTCCTCGCGGACGTCAGGAGGAACCGTGGGATTCAGGGACGCGGACGAGGTCAGGAAGTACATCGGCGGCATCTTCGAGGCGGCGTTCGCCGACGCGGAGATCGGGCCCAAGCTCCGGGACACCGCAATGGTGCTGCAGTTCGCCTTCACCGAGCCGGACACGGTCGTGGAAGTGGACACGACGGCGGGCACCGTCGGGGACGGCACCGGCGGTGCACCCCCGCAGGCCGTCATGAGAATGGCGGCCGACGTCGGCAACGCCTACTGGCAGGGCAAGGTCAACCTCCCGCTGGCGATGGCCAAAAGCAGGATCAAGGTCGAGGGCAACGTGGCGAGCCTGCTCAAGCTGGCGCCGCTCGGCAAGAAGCTCTTCCCCCTCTACGTCGACAGCCTGCGCGGCGACGGCCGGGACGACCTCGTCCTCTGAGCCAGCCCGGGCCCGCCACCCCACCCACGGAGGAAAGATGGCCATCCAATCCACCGAAACCGCGTCGCGGGCGTACGACCCGGTCAGCATTTCCCCGCTGTCCTTCTGGGCCGGCACCTGGGAGGAACGGGAGAAGGCGTTCCGCACGCTCCGCGACGAGCGCCCGGTCAGCTGGCATCCGCCCCTCGAAGGCGCTCTGATGCCCCCGGAGAACGAGGGCGTGTGGGCCGTCACCCGGCACGAGCACATCGCCGAGGTCAGCAAGAACCCGGAGATCTACTGCTCGGCCCGCGGAGTGATGGTCGAGGAGATCCCCGAGGACATCCTTGAGGCGGCGTCCTCGTTCCTCGCCATGGACGCTCCACGCCACTTCCAGCTCCGGCGCCTGGTGAGCTCGGCGTTCACGCCCAGGCAGGTCGCGAGGATCCACGACCAGATCAGGCGCCAGGCCACGACGATCGTCGACGACCTCCTGGCCACGCGGGAGGGCGACTTCGTCAGCCAGGTCTCCAAGCGGCTCCCCATGTGGACCGTCTACGAGATGATGGGACTCCCCGAGGGCCAGCGCGAACTGGCCGCCCATCACGCCGACGGCATGGTCTCCTGGGCGGACGAGGACGTCGCCGCGGGGCGCGAGCCGGGCGAGGTGCTCAACGAGGCCCTGGTCACCCTGTTGCAGATCGGCCTGGAACACGTCGAACGCCGCCGGGCGGAGCCGAAGGACGACCTGTGGACCAGCCTGGTCCAGGCCGAGGTGGACGGCCGGCGGCTGACCGACGACGAGATCGCCGCCTACTTCGTGCTGCTGTCCGTGGCCGGCAACGACACCACCCGCAACACGATCAGCGTGACAGCCCGCGCCCTCCAGGACTTCCCCGACCAGAAGGCACTGCTCCTTGAGGACTTCGGGGGCCGGATCGCCCCGGCCGTCGAGGAGTTCGTCCGGTACGTCACCCCCGTCCAGACCTTCCGCCGTACCGCCACCCGCGACACCGTGCTGGGCGGGCAGGAGATCAGGGAGGGCGACTGGGTCCTGATGATGTACGCGTCCGGGAACCGGGACGAGCGCGTCTTCAAGGACCCGCACCTCCTCGACATCCAGAGGCCGGCCAACAACCACCTGGCCTTCGGCGGCGGCGGTCCGCACTACTGCATGGGCAACTTCCTGGCGAAGATGCAGCTCACCGAGATCTTCGACCAGCTGCTGCACCGTGCGCCGACCCTTCGGGTGGGCGAGCCCGTGTACCTCGCCGGCAACTTCGTGCGTGCCGTCAAGAGCATGCCGTACACCCTCTGAGCGTGTTGAGAGGCAGTCAGATGTCACAGTTCGCGGGAAAGCGTTACCTCGTCACCGGAGCCGCCTCCGGCATCGGTCACGAGGTCGCGGAGAAGCTGGTCGCCGCCGGCGCGGAGGTGTTCAGCCTCGACCGTAACGAGCCCACGGCGAAGGTCCATGCCCACATCGAGGTCGATCTCTCCGGCCCCGCCTCCATCGACGAGGCGGTCGGCCGGCTCGATGGCACCTTCGACGGGCTGCTCAACATCGCGGGCATCCCCGGCACGGCTCCGGGCGACACCGTGTTCGCCGTGAACTTCCTGGCCGTACGGCACCTGACGGAGTCGCTGCTGGAGCGGCTGAAGCCGGGCGGCTGTGTCGTGATCGTGTCGTCGACCGCCGGCTTCGGCTGGCAGGAGCGACTCGGGGCGATCAGGGAGCTGATGGCCACCGACACCTTCGAAGAAGGCGCGCGATGGTTCGCCGACCATCCCCAGCAGGGCAACGCCTACAACTTCTCCAAGGAGGCGACGACCGTCTACACGATGGCGATGGCGCTCGCCCTGGGAGAGCTGGGCCTGCGTATCAACGCCGTACTGCCGGGGCCGGTCGAGACACCCATCCTGGCCGACTTCGAGCAGTCGATGGGCAAGGACCAGCTCGACGGTGTGAAGGCGCTGCTCGGCCGGCACGCCACACCGGACGACATCGCCGGCGCCGTGCTGTTCCTGCTGACGGACCAAGCCCGCTGGATCAACGGTCACCCACTGACCGTCGACGGCGGCATCACCGCCTCGGTCCTCTCCGGCAACGTCCCGGCGCCCCAGGTCTGAGGGGCGGACGGACATGGCCACCTCACCGAGCACCCGGGCCGCCCAGGAGGCGGCCGGACTCGACGCACTGATGGCGACCCTGCGGTCGGTCCACGCCGACGGCCGCACCCGGAACCCGGAATGGCGCAAGCGGCAGCTCGACGGCATCGCGCGGCTCGTGGAGGAGCGCGAGACGGAGATCGCCGAAGCCCTGGCCATGGACCTAGGGCGCGGCGCCGCGGAGTCCTGGCTGGGCGACATCACCTCCACCCGGGGAGAGGCGCTCTACGCACGCCGGCGTCTGCGCTCGTGGATGAAGCGGAAGCGACAGCGCGTGCCGCTGAGCCAGCAGCCGGCGTCAGGCTGGGTGCAGTACGAGCCGCTCGGGGTCGTGCTGGTCATCGGGCCCTGGAACTACCCGGTGTACCTCAGCCTGGGCCCGCTGGTCGCTGCGGTGGCCGCGGGCAACTGCGCCGTACTCAAGCCGTCCGAGCTGGCCCCGGCCACCTCCGCGCTGCTGGCACGGCTGGTCCCGCGGTACCTGGACCCCGAGGCGGTCAAGGTGGTCGAGGGCGACGCCATGGTGACCCAGGACCTCCTCGCCCTGGGCTTCGACCACGTACTGTTCACCGGCGGAACCGAGATCGGCAAGAAGATCATGGCCGGAGCGGCTCCGACGCTGACCCCGGTGACCCTCGAACTCGGCGGAAAAAGCCCGGCGATCGTCCTGGCCGACGCCGACCTCGACGTCGCCGCGCGCCGCATCGCGTGGGTCAAGCTGATGAACTCGGGACAGACCTGCATCGCACCGGACTACGTGCTCGTGGAACGTACGGTCCGGGATGCACTGGTCGACAGGATCGTCGCGTCCATGAAGGCTTTCCGAGCCGACCAGGACGGCGGGATGCGCATTGTCAACGAGCGCCAGTTCGACCGGATCGCCGGTTACCTCGGTGCCACCGAAGGCTCGGTCGTGACCGGCGGTGGCACCGACCGCGCCGCGCTGACCGTCGAGCCGACAGTCGTCGTGGACCCGGCCCCCGACGAACCCCTCATGACCGAGGAGATCTTCGGACCCGTCCTGCCCGTGCTGACCGTCGACTCGGCCGACGAGGCCATACGCTTCGTCACCCGGCGCCCGAAGCCGCTGGCCCTGTACGTCTTCACCAGAGGCAGGGCGGCACGCACCCGGCTCGTGGACGAGATCCCCGCCGGCGGCGCCGTCGTCAACCACGCGGCGATGCACTGCCTCGTCCCCTCCCTGCCGTTCGGCGGGGTCGGCGCCAGCGGTATCGGCGCCTACCACGGGGAATGGGGCTTTCAGCGGCTCAGCCACCGCAAGGCCGTACTGGCGAAGACCTTCAGACCCGACCCCCGCGCCATGTACCCGCCGTACACCGAGAAGGCGCTGAGCATGATGCGCCGGATCCTCTGACCCGCAGCCGGACCGACACCCCAGTGAGGACGCCATGCCCAACCCAGCGCCAGACTCACCCACGTGGTACCCCGGAGCGCACCGGGGGGACAAGGAGACCAAACCGGCGGTCGTCATGGCGGACACCGGCGAGGTCCTCACCTACGGCGAGCTCGACGACGCCGCCAACAGGATCGCGCGCGTGTTCGGGAGCCTCGGGCTCGCCCCGGGCGACCACGTGGCGATCTGCGCGGAGAACCGTGTCGACTACCTCGAGGTGGTGTGGGGCGCGCACTACGCGGGTCTCTACTACACGCTGATCAGCACCCACCTCGCCCCGGACGAGGTGGCGCACATCGTCCGGGACTGCGAGGCCGGCGCCGTGGTCCTTTCCGCGACGACCGCGGCAGTTCACCTCGATGCGGTACGGGCGGCGGTCCCCGGCGTCGCCGTTCTGACCCTCGACGCAACGCCTTACGACGGAACCGAGGAACTGTCCGTCCTCATGAGCGGCCGGCCCGCCGAACCGCTCCCCGGCGCGGTCGAGGGCTCCGAGATGCTGTACTCCTCCGGTACGACGGGCAGGCCCAAGGGCATCAGGCCGACCTCGGTCGGCGCCCCGCTCGGCACCACGCCCCCGATCCCCGCACCTGCCCTGGCCATGTTCCAGGTCGACGAGGACACCGTGTACCTCTCCCCGGCCCCGCTCTACCACGCGGCGCCGGCCAGATGGACCCGCAGCGTCACGGCCGTCGGCGGGACCGTGGTCCTCCTGCGGAAGTTCGATGCCGCCCTGGCCCTGGAGTCGATCGCGAAGCACCATGTCACGCACAGCCAGTGGGTGCCCACCATGTTCACCCGTCTGCTCCGGCTGCCCGAGGAGGTACGGCGCGGGTACGACCCGTCCTCCCACCGAATCGCCATCCACGCGGCGGCGCCGTGCCCGCCGCAGGTGAAGCAGGCCATGATCGACTGGTGGGGGCCGATTTTCGTCGAGTACTACGGGGGTTCCGAAGGGCACGGCATGACCGTGTGCACCACCCCGGAGTGGCTGGAGCACCCGGGCACCGTCGGCCGGGCGGTGGTCGGCCGGGTGCACATCGTCGGCGCAGGCGGAGAGGAACTCGGCCCCGGCCAGGAGGGTGTCGTCTACTTCTCCGGCGGGCCGCCGTTCGAGTACTACAAGGACCCGGACAAGACCAGATCGGCACAGCTGCCCGGCGGTCTGGCCACCATGGGCGACATCGGCAGGCTGGATGAGGACGGCTACCTCCATCTCACCGACCGGCTCAGCAACATGATCATCAGCGGCGGGGTGAACATCTACCCGCAGGAGATCGAGAGCCTGCTGGCGAGCCACCCCGACGTCGAGGACGTCGCGGTGATCGGCGTGCCGGACGAGGAGTTCGGCGAACAGGTCAAGGCCGTCGTCACACGGGTGCCGGGCCCCGACTCCGACGAGGCCCTGGCCGCACGGCTCATCGCCTACTGCCGCGACCACGCGGGGCACGTGAAGTGCCCGCGCTCGGTGGACTTCCGGGCGGAACTGCCCCGGCACCCCAACGGCAAGCTCCTGAAGCGGCTGCTGAAGGACGAGTACTGGGCGGACCAGGCCTCACGCCTGGTCTGATCCGCGCGCAGCCGGTCTGTCCCCGAGGGGTGCCCCGCCGGGTGCGCCCCGGTCACCTACACGCATCTTTTCTAATCTATTCAAGATTCAAATCCACTGCGGGAAGGGCCTCCGCCTGTGACCACCGAAGCCTTTGTCTACGATGCGATCCGCACGCCGCGAGGCCGCGGCAAGAACACCGGCGCCCTGCACGGCACCAAACCGGTCTCCCTGGTCGTCGGGCTGATCGACGCCCTGCGCAAGCGCAACCCGACCCTGGACCTCGACCGTCTCAGCGACCTCGTCCTCGGCGTCGTCACGCCGGTGGGGGACCAGGGCGCCGACATCGCGCGCACCGCCGCCCTCGTGGCCGGACTGCCCGACACCGTGACCGGCGTCCAGCTGAACCGCTTCTGCGGCTCCGGCCTGGAGGCGGTCAACACCGCGGCGCAGAAGATCCGCTCCGGATGGGACGACCTGTTCCTCGCGGGCGGTGTGGAGTCCATGTCGCGGGTACCGATGGGCTCGGACGGCGGAGCCCTCGCGGCCGACCCGGCCACCGCCTACGACCTGGGATTCGTGCCGCAGGGCGTCGCCGCCGACCTCCTCGCCACCATGGAGGGCTTCACCCGCGCGGATCTCGATCGGTACGCGGCGGGCTCGCACGAGCGAGCGGCACGCGCCTGGCAGGAGGGCCGGTTCGCGGGCTCCGTGATCCCGGTGACCGACCAGAACGGCCTGGTCGTCCTCGACCGCGACGAACACCTGCGGCCCGAAACCACCACGGAGAGCCTGGGCCTGTTGCCGCCCGCCTTCGCCAAGGCCGGCGAGGCGGGCGGGTTCGACGCGGTCGCCCTGCAGAAGTACCACCACGTCGAGTCCGTTGACCATCGGCATACGGCCGGCAACTCCTCCGGCGTCGTGGACGGAGCGGCCCTGCTGCTCCTCGGCTCCGCGCAGGCTGGACACGACCTCGGGCTCACCCCCCGGGCCCGGATCACCGGCGCCGCGACCTCCGGGGCGGATCCCACGATCATGCTGACCGGCCCGATCCCGGCCACCCGCAGGCTGCTCGCCCGTGCCGGGCTGACAGTCGATGACATCGACCTGTTCGAGATGAACGAGGCCTTCGCCTCCGCGGTCCTGAAGTACGCGGGGGACCTGGGCGTGCCCATGGAGAAGCTCAACGTCAACGGCGGCGCCATCGCCCTGGGACACCCCCTCGGCGCGACCGGCGCCATGCTCGTGGGCACCGCCCTCGACGAGTTGGAACGCCGTGGCGCCCGGCGGGCCGTGGTCACCCTGTGCGTCGCCGGCGGCATGGGCGTGGCAACCCTCGTCGAACGCATCTGACGCCGTCCATCACGTCGTAGGGAAGAGGAAGACAAGAAATGAGCGAGCAGGACACCATTCACTGGTCCCGTGACGAGGACGGCGTCGTCGTACTGACCCTGGACGCCCCGGGTCAGTCGGCCAACACCATGAACGCCGCCTACGTCGCGTCCATGGGCCGGGCCGTCGACCGGCTGGAAGCGGAGCGCGACACCGTCACCGGAGTCGTGATCACCTCCGCCAAGAAGACCTTCTTCGCCGGTGGCGACCTGCACGACATCGTGGCCGCACGCCCCGAGGACGCGCGTTCGGTCCTCGACACCGCCACCCGGGTCAAGGACCAGCTGCGCAGACTGGAACGGCTGGGCAGGCCCGTGGTCGCCGCCATCAACGGCAGTGCCCTCGGCGGCGGCCTGGAGATCGCCCTGGCCTGTCACCACCGTATTGCCGCGGACACCCCGGGCTGCCGGATCGGCCTGCCCGAAGTCACCCTCGGCCTGCTGCCCGGCGGTGGCGGCATCGTCCGCACCGTCCGCATGCTCGGGGTCCAGGAGGCGCTGCTCAAGGTGCTGCTCCAGGGGCAAAAACACCGGCCGCAGGCGGCTGTGGCCATCGGCCTGGTGGACGAGGTCGTCGACACGGCCGCGGAACTCCTGCCCAGGGCCAGGGCGTGGCTCCGGGCGAACCCGGAGCCGGTGCAGCCATGGGACACCAAGGGCCACCGCATCCCGGGCGGCACCCCGTCCACCCCCTCCTTCGCCGCCGTCCTGCCCGCCCTCCCCGCGAATCTGCGCAAGCAGCTCAAGGGCGCACCGGTCCCCGCACCGCGGGCCATCCTGGCGGCGGCCGTCGAGGGCGCGCAGGTGGACTTCGACACCGCGCTGCGTATCGAGTCGCGCTACTTCGTGGAGCTGGCGACCGGACAGACCGCCAAGAACATGATCCAGGCGTTCTTCTACGACCTTCAGCACATCCAGTCCGGCGGCTCCCGGCCCGAAGGCCACGAGAAGGCGGTCGCACACAAGGTCGGTGTCCTCGGCGCGGGCATGATGGGGGCGGGCATTGCCCACGTCTGCGCCCTGGCCGGACTGGAGGTCGTCCTCAAAGACGTGTCGGCCGAGGCCGCGGAGAAGGGCAGGGACCATTCGGCCGGGCTCCTTGCCAAGGCGGTACAGCGGGGCCGGATGACCCGGGCGGACGCCGACACCGTCCTGGCAAGGATCACGGCCACCGCACTCCCCTCGGACCTGACCGGCTGCGACGTCGTGATCGAGGCGGTGTTCGAGAGCCAGGAACTCAAACACAAGGTCTTCGCCGAGATCGAGGAGATCGTGGCCCCCGCCGCGCTGCTCGGCTCCAACACCTCCACCCTGCCGATCACCGGGCTGGCCGAAGGCGTCGAACGCCGGGCGGACTTCATCGGGCTGCACTTCTTCTCGCCGGTCGAGCGGATGCCGTTGCTGGAGATCATCCGGGGCGAGCGGACCAGCGACGCGACCTTGGCCCGGGCGATCGATCTCGCGGGCCAGATCGGCAAGACTCCGATCGTGGTCAACGACAGCCGGGGATTCTTCACCAGCCGGGTGATCGGGGCGTTTGTCAACGAGGCCGTGAGCATGGTGGGGGAGGGGCTGCCGCCCGCCTCCATCGAGCAGGCGGGCGCCCAGGCCGGGTACCCCGCGCCGCCCCTGCAACTGGTCGACGAACTCTCGTTGACCCTCTGGCTCAAGGTCCGGGAGGAGACGATCGAGGCCCTGGAGAAGGAGGGGCGGGACGCTCCCGTCTTCGGCGCGGACGACGTCGTGCGCCGCATGGTGAGGGACTTCCACCGCGGAGGCAGGACAGCGGGGGCCGGCTTCTACGAATACGCCGAGGGCAGGCGCCTTCGGCTGTGGCCCGGCCTGGCGGAGCACTTCGGCTCCGGCCGGCACCGGATCCCCTTCGAGGACATGTGGGAAAGGATGCTGTTCGCCGAGGCGTTGGAGGCTGCGCGGTGCTTCGACGAAGGAGTGATCCTCTCCGAAGCGGACGCGAACATCGGGTCTCTTCTGGGGATCGGTTTCCCGGCCTGGACCGGGGGCGTCGCGCAGTACGTCAAGGGCTACCCGGGAGGCGTGGCGGGCTTCGTGACGCGTGCCAGGGAACTGGCCGACCGCTACGGTGAGCGCTTCCTTCCGACGCCGTCCCTGGTGGCCAAGGCCGACGCGTCCGGCGACCGCGCGAAACGACAGCGGAACGGGTTGACTTGAGGCCGCCTGACCCGGCCGCCGTCCTGCGGTCGGCCGGACCGGCCGGAGCGAGGTCGCGAGCTGCGGCTACGTGCTCAGCGGGCGGAGGAGGACGGCGATCACCCGCGGGCGTCGGCGTCGGTGACCGATGCCGGCGGGGCGTCGATCACGCCTGAGGACTGCCGGATACGTGTGTGCCGCGTGCCGCCGTAGGCGGCGGAGCGGGGCAGCGGGATCTTCTGCGCGAGCTTGTCGCCCTCGACGTCCAGGTCGGGCAGCAGACGGTCCAGCCAGGCGGGGATTCACCAGGACAGCGCCGCACGCCCCCTCGCGCGAGTACCTCGGTCGGGACCGCGAAACGTTCGGCTCTGTCACGTATTCGGTGGTAGCGAAGGGTGACGGTCGTCGTTGCCATCGTGTGCGCGATGTCAATGATCTTGTGGGTGCGGTGTTTTCGGGCCTGTCGGCCCTCGTAGTCGACGGCGTGACGGACGAGTGTGAGGTGTCGATCTCAAAGAAGCCGCCGACCTCGCGGCTCAGCGCCTCCAAGGCATGCTCGGCCCACTTGTCCACGCCTTCACTGCCGAGGACGCGCAACCGATCGGCTCAGTCCTGGAATGGCACCCCTCAGAGGCAACAGGCATGCTCGCGGCAGCCGCCCGAGGATCTTCGTGTGACAGTTCGTCGTCGAGTCCGGGTCCTGCGGTCAACAGGCGTACGGTGACGTTCACTTGGCCGCACGCTGTGAGTGTCAGCGAGTCGACGAGTGGGCTCTTCAGCGTCGGTTCGTCGCCTCGGGCCAACACTTCGCCGCCGACGTCCAGGACAGCGATTGAGGTCGGCCGCAAGTAGGCGACCAGTTCTTCGAGTTGGCGCATGACGCCCTCGGCTCTTCCCCGGGTCGACCACGGCGAAGGTGCGGGGGAGTTTCGCCGCGGCGGATTCTTCCGGGCTCTGGCACAGAGTGCGCCACGACGGTTACCAGGTGATGGGCTACGCCGGCGACAATTCACCGGCACCGCCTGGACGTTCACCTCGAACATCCCGACCTCCGGGGGACCGGCAACAACGACGTCATCGCCTTGCTGAAGGTGACGTTCAGGGCCGACAAAGGGGGCGGTCGGAGAGGTCCCTGACCGAGCCGGGCGACGGTGACCAGTCGGCCGGGGTGACCACGCGGACTCGTCGTTGGCGATCGGCGCGGACGCCAGGTCGCGTCACTGCTCGTGCGGGTCGGGATTGTCGCCGTCGTACTCGACGACCGGCTGAGGCCCGCCGTGAACTCGCCGAGCTGACCGGCCGTTCGACCGGGCCGGTGACAACCTGACCGTCAAGCCGGTGAGCCGCCCCAGGACGCCTCTGGTTTCGTCGTGCTGCCCCATCGCTACGAACGGCTCATCCAGTACTGAGACCCTGATCGTCTGGGCCATCGTCACCCTCATGACCAGGCGTCTCGCACGGAAGGAGGCCACCCCCGGCCGGCCAAGGAAACCCACATGGGCCACGAGCGCCTGGCAGGCATGGTCACCGTTTCCCGGTCAAGCGGATCCCCGCAGCCCGTGCTCCATCTGCTCTCTAGGCGGAGGCGGCAGCGACGAAGAACGGAATGGCGATGAGGAAGCGGTCGGCCTCGGCGCGTCGGTGCTGTTCGGCGAGCCACTCATCGGCCTGGTCACGGCCGACGGCACCGCTCATGCAGGCCGACTCGGCGAGCCCGGTGAGCAGCGACAGCATCGCGGGATCGGTGAACACGTTGGTGTGCACCTCGACGGTGACGTCGTTGAAACCGCCGTCCAGGAGCAGGTTGCGGTACTGGCGGGCGGCGCGGGGGGTGCCCAGGAGGTCGGCGCGGGCGTGCACGATCGTGCGGGTGAGCGCCGCATCATCAGAGTCGACCATGATGGCGTCCCAGTCCTGCCCGACCAGGACGATCCTGCCGCCCGGGCAGAGGACGCGCCGCGCTTCCGCCACCGCGCGCCATGGCTCCTGAAGTGCGTGGAAGACCTTGTCGGCACGGTAGCCGCGCACACTTCCGTCGGCGAACGGCAGATCCTCCGCCCCCGCCTCCCGGAACTCGGCCCCCGGCCACCGTTTCCGGGCCTCGGCCAGCATCCACGGATCGGGATCCACGCCCACCGCGTGGACGCCACGCTCGGCCAGCTCGGCGACGGCCCGCCCGGCACCGCAGCCGACGTCCACGACGGACGAGCCCGGGACAAGAGACAACAGTTCGTAGGAGCGGGCCCGCAGCAGGATGGCGCTCGGCATCTGGTCCATCGCGTCGAGGAGGGCCAGCATGGCCTCGGTGCGGCGGTGCTTTTCCACGAAAGGAGTCGTCACAGCCGTGGCCTCCTGCCTTTCCTTGTCCGTCATGGATCGGTCAGCCCTTTGAGTTCTGGGTGGTCGGAAGGGGGGTAGGTCAGCTGTTCAGGAAGTCCAGGATGTGGTCGGCGACCGTCTTGGGCTGTTCGACATGCGGGAAGTGCCCCGCGCCGGGTATGACGATGCGTTCGAAGCTGTTCGTGAACAGGTCGTCCATGCCGTCGCTCACCTCCGCGGAAAAGAAGTTGTCGTCGGCCCCGTGGAGGTGCAGCGACGGGACGGTGATGGCGCCAGGCGTGCACGCGGCCTGTCCGGTGAGCCCAGGACGGTTGTGTACTGAACAGTCGGACATCATTGACGCGATCCGCCTGTGCCTGCTGACCACAGCGGCTGACTACTACCGGATCACGCGCGACGACTTCCATGTCGGGCCAGGCGGCCGCGCGGAGGCCTTCAAGATCACCTGTGGTTTCAAGGATCTGACGACGGAAGAACAAGGGGTCTTCCTGGAACTGCTCACCACCGACGACGACGGCAACGTCGCCCTCTATGTCACCGTCAAAGCGGAGCTGATGGAGCCGCTGCCTCCCTGCAGGGTCTCGGCCACCACGCGCACCGGCCGCGACGGGCAGGGGCCCGCTCTGGACGGTGCCGCGCGCGAACTGCTGAAGGCCACCTACCTGCGCCCGTTGCGGGATGCCGAGGCCGAACTGCGCTCCGGCCGGGGATCGCGGCTGTCGCAGATCCTCGCCGGCTACCCGGTCATGCGCGCACAGGGTGTAGACGACTTCGACGAGGAGAGCGACAGCGCCACCACCCTGGTCGGCATCCTGCGTCGCGCTGAACGCCACATCGGTGACAACGATGCGGTGGCCGCGGCCCGCAACGACATCAACACCGGCTACCTGAACAAGTTCTCCATCGGCTCCGACGTCCTGCGCGCCGAGATCGGCGTCGCCGGCGACGCCACCCTCGCCCGCGCCCTGGAACGGCTGGAACTCACCCTGTTCGCGGGCACGGGGGAGTGGACCAGACACGGACTGGGCTACAACAACGCCCTGTTCATGGCAGCCGAACTGCTGCTGCTCGGCAACAGCGCCTTCGCACCCCTGCTGTTGATCGAGGAACCCGAAGCCCACCTCCACCCGCAACTTCAGACCCGCATCATGGACCTGCTGCGCGAACGCGCCGAGGCCGCCAAGACGTCCGGGACGCCGCCGGTCCAGGTCATCCTCACCACCCACAGCCCGAACCTGGCCTCGGCCATCCCGGTGGAACACCTCACCCTCGTAGCCCGCGGAGCAGCCTTTCGCCTGGCCCCGGGACTGACCTGTCTCGACGAGGGCGACTACGCTTTCCTCACCCGCTTCCTCGACGTGACCAAGGCCAACCTGTTCTTCGCCCGCAGCGTCGCCATCGTCGAAGGCGACGCCGAAGCCATCGTTTTGCCCGCCCTCGCACAGGCTGTCGGCCGGTCCTTCAGCGAATGCGGCGTCAGCGTCGTCAATGTCGGCGGCGTCGGTCTCTTCCGCTACAGCCGGATCTTCCAGCGCGAGGGCGAGCAGATACCGGTCGCGGTGGCCTGCATCCGGGACCGGGACCTGGTGCCCGCCGGCACTTCGGAGGAGATGCGCAAGCAGCTGAAGTGCTCCGCGGAGATGACCGGGCAGCAGATCGCCGATCACGTCGCAGCGCTGAAGGAAAAGGACAGCGGCCACGTGCGCACCTTCGTCTCCGACCACTGGACGTTGGAGTACGACCTGGCCGCCGCCTCCTGGACCATGGCGACCCTCATGCACCAGGCCGTCCGCGCTGCTGTCGCCTCCAAGACCAGCTGGCCCACTGCGGACAGGCTCGCCGACCTGGACCGCTTGGCGCAGGAGGAGGTCACCAAGTGGCGAGAGAGCAACGTCCCCCTGGAGAAGGCGGCCTTGGACATTTATGAGCCGCTGCGGATGGGCCGGGGCAACAAGCCGATCGCCGCCCAACACGCGGCCCGCCTCCTGCAGACCACCTCGGTGACCGATGGCGATCTGCCGCCCTACCTCGTGGCCGCCTTCACGTATCTGTGCAGCGAGGTCTGAGCGATGACACCCCTCTATGCCCCCGACGTCTTCATCAAGGACAAGGTCGAGGCACTCGCCCAGCAACTCGGCCTCGAACTGCCGCACCAGGAGCAGTGGGACTTCATCCAGAGCGCGGAATCCCTGGACCTGCAAGCAGCTCCCGGCTCGGGCAAGACCAGCCTGATCGGGCTCAAGCTCGCGCTCCTGAGCCAGGGGTGGACCTCGCCCACGCGCGGCATCTGCGTCCTGTCCCACACCAACACGGCCAAGGACGAGATCACCAACCGTCTCACCGCCACACCGGCGGGACGCCGTCTCCTGCAGTACCCGCACTTCATCGGCACGATCCAGGCCTTCACCAACACCTTCCTCGCCCTGCCGGCCCTACGGTCCCGGGGCATTGAAGTCCAGACCGTCGACGACGACACTTACGCGGACGAAGCCCTCCGGCTGCTCGAACGCCACCCCCAGTACCGGAAACTCAACACCGCACTCGGGCACCGCACGAACGGCCCCGCACTCGTCGCCGAGGCCCGCTACGTCTGCGACGCCGGAGACCTGATCGCAACGGGCCCTGATGGCACCCCGCCCTTCAAAGCGTCCAGCGACAGTGGCCAACAATTCGCCGCGCTCAAAGAGATGCTCACCGAGCGAGGCGTCTTCCGCTACCACGACATGTTTGCCCTCGCCGAGCACCACCTCTTTCATCACCCCCAGCTCGCTCCGGCTGTCGCCCACCGCTTTCCCTTCGTCCTCCTGGACGAAATGCAGGACACCAGCGACCTCCAGCAACGCCTGCTCGACAAGGTCTTCGGCCCGCCGGGCACGGTCGTCCAGCGTGTGGGTGACGTCAACCAGCGCATCTTCGCCGACGGACCGGACGCCGCACAGCCCTCGTCGTTTCCCCTGCCGCACGCCGCCCAACTCCCCGTCAGCCGCCGGTTCGGCAGCAAGATCGCAGCACTCGCCAGCGACCTCACGGTCCACCGCCGCCAATACATCGACGGCGCCGGCCACGACGGGAAGATCGCCCTGCTGCTCTTCGACGACGACACCGTCGCCGATGTTGTACCGGCCTTCGAACGGATGGCAGCGATCACGGTCCCCCGCCAACTGCTGCTGGACAACCCGCCCCGCGTACTGGGCGCCCGCCTCATCCGGGGAAGCGCCAAGGATTTTCCGCAGTCCCTCTCCTGTTACGTACCCGGCTTCACCGCCACGCCGGTCCAGGTAACCGGCAGTTTCATCACGGTGACCCGCACCGCCCAGGCGCTTCGGCAATCCGGCGACAACCACGCAGCCGTCACGCTCCTGTGGAAAGCCGTCCGTGATGTAGCCCGACTCGCCAGTTCCGGCGCCCTGCCCCCGCTGAGACGACTGGACCGAGACCCGGCGACAGCTGGAGGCCGGGCACGCCTGCTTCTGCACGACCTGCTGACGAGCCCACTCGACAGCCACGCTGAATGGGCAGTTTTCACCGCCCGGCTTCTGCGGCTGCTGCCGGACCTGACCCGGAGCCCCTTGAAGGGCGTCGCCCGTTTGATTGAGGCACCAAAGCCTCGCCGGTGCGAGCCTCCACGCCCCAGTGCCGGTCCAGTTCTCTGGCCACCTGGGCAGCGGTCGCCGCGCGGGCCAGCCGACAGGACCAGTGGTCCAGGAGCAGGGCATACGTGCTCTCTGGATCCTCAGCACGCAGTCCGACGCCGAACAGCAGGACCGAACCGACAAGGCCGTCGCGCTCCACGTGCTGGCGGACATGTTCGACCAGGCTGGTGAGTTGATCCGTGTCAGGCTTGGGATCGGCGAAGACCGGGTTTTTTGCCAGCAATCCGGTGATGTGCTCGGTGGACCGGCCACGCGCGTCCAAGACGGCGATCCGCAGGATCAGAAGGGCACGCAATAGATCCAGATCGCTCGGGTTACCGACGATCCGCGCCGGATCCAGCAACGGGTGGTGGCGACCGACGGAGGTGGCAATCCCCGCGCAGATAATGATGCGTCGGCAGACACGGACTTCCACTTGGATCACGGGGCGTAGAGAACTCCATGATCTTGGGAGCCCGTGCCTGCCAACTCCCCGATGACCGCCAATCCGACGGATTTTCACGAAGCGGACACCCGTGCGGCAACGCTGAAGCCCTGCCGTGTGCCACCCTGCTAGGGCAATCGCCTGAGCCACACCGCGGCAAGGCCGTAGACGACAGCCGACACAACAAGTCCGTCGAAGACCGTAGAGGTATACGCCCAGTCGGGCAGTGTCTGCCTGAAGAACCCGAACGAGACGTCGCGAGTGATGAGGAATGCTGCGACGGCGGCGAACGTCGCACCGGCTGACTGCCGGGTCCACCGTCCCGGCTTCGACGCGACGCGGTCATCCGGGCGAGGAGCAAGAGGTTCTGTCACTCGTCACTTGTACCGGTCCCGATGTGACTCATCAATGGCAGCCGGCCCCCGCACGCGGCAGGGCTTTGGCGTCGTCGCACGATCACGAACCGGATATCCAGTAACTACGCCGAAGCCCTGACCCATGTCAGCCCCGTTGATCAGGACACTTCACATGCTCAGCAGCTTCAGGGTGAAGTCGACCCGTTGATGGTCCAGGTGTCACCGTTACAGACCGGTGGGCCGTATGTGTATTTCTTGCCCGACTGGGTCGTGCCGACTATTTGATAGTTTTGGTGACACTCTCCGTCACGGCCTCCCAGGCGATTGATGTTGCAGCCGGTGTCTCCTCCTGGCCTTGCGCCCGCGACCTGCACCAGATGGCTCGCTGGGTCGTACTTTGTCGGAATGCGATTGATTTCGAAGTGGATTCCCTCGGTGGTCTCGTTCTTGATCTTGAACTGAGGCGCCGGTTCGCAGGAGGTGAGGCCCGCCAACGCGAATGGCACGCAGATGCAGGCGAGTATTTTCCTCCCTCGCCCTTGGACGTGTTGCTTCACCTGCAGCCTTCCTCCGATTCGTCGGGTACTGCCGTCCGCCGGAGCTGTCCCCGTTCACACTTCCGCCTCTGGGACCTTGCACGCCGAGTGGGTGACGAGGTGACCGGCCGACCGGTGTGCCGTGGGGCAAAGATATGGCATACCGGTCGGCCGGAGATTTAACCCGGAGGCTTGTGGCCTGGGGTCATGGTGTGGGAACGGTGGCCAGGAAGAGGGATGATCCTGGGTCGGTCATGGTGTTGTCGACGCCGTGGCTGGTGCCGGTGATGTCGGGTGAGTAGTTGTTGGTCTCGTTGTGGGCCCAGTCGCTGATGGGCGTGCCGCCGACGTCGAGGTGGTGGAAGGCGGTGCCGTCCCAGCCGAACTCGAAGATGCGGTGCGGTTCGCTGTAGAAGGTGACGATGGGTCCGGTGACGTCGTTGTCGAGGCGTTTGGTCATGGTGTTGTTGAAGAAGACGTTGCGGTAGCCGGAGGAGCCGCACCATTTGACGGCCTTCTGGCCGGCGGCCCACCAGATCGGGTACCAGTCGGAGTCGTCGGTGCCTCCGCCGCCTTCCTCGCCGCAGTTGACGGTGCAGTTCGCGGAGCGGTGGGCGTAGGGGACGTGGACGGTGTTGAGTTCGAAGAGGTTGTTGCGTTCGTAGCCGCCGTGCAGGTTGAGGTCGGAGTCGAGGTCGTTGCCGATGGCGACGTTTCCGCTGGCGGACCACTGGAAGGTGAAGTGGCGCAGGTTGCGGGAGATGTTGCCGGCGTAGACGGAGTCCCAGACGCGGGAGCCGCGGAAGTAGCCGCGGCCGCCTTTGCCCTTGTTCCAGGCGCCGTTGAGGTAGTTGCCGGTGATGGTGAGGTTCTTGGCCTCTTCGGTGACGATGGGGTGGGAGCCGGTCATCCCGGGCTGTCGGAGGCGCGGGAGTTGTTGCGCGCGCTGAGCACCGCCTCCGTTCCGCCGGCGGCCTTGCGGATGTCGTCGATGTCGGCGGGCGTGCCCTGGATCAGTTCGAAATGCCGGCCGGGGCCTGGACGGTGTCGGGGTTGCGTACGAGCGCGCGGACGCGGTGGCCGCTCCGTGCGGCCTCGTTGAGGACGTGGATGCCGAGGCGGCCGCTGCCGCCGATAATGAGCAGGTGGGACATGAGGATCACCTCCATGGAAAAGATCTGTGGCCCGGGTACCGGTTGGGGACAGCTTCAGGGCCGGACCGGGCGCACTGATCGCCGCGTCCGCCCGGTTCCTGGCGGCAGGGGTCAGAAGCTGTACGGGCCGAAGCGGCCCCAGGCCACCAGGGCGGCCAGGATCAGCAGGACGGCGTTGAAGGCGATGGCGCCGGGTTCCTTGCGTCGGGCGTGGGTGATCGCGGCCAGCACCATCACCACTACCAGGCCGGTCGCGGCCAGCGGCGTCAGTACGGGGGCTATGCCGGTGGCCCCGGTCCGACCGCCAGGGCCGGCGATGCCGAGAACCGTCAATGATCACCCGTTCTCGGCTCGGGCGGGACAGCTGCGTCAGTCCTCGATGGAGAGGGCCGCCAGGGACCGCATGGCCGGATCACTGTGCCGCGAACCGTCCCAGACGGTGTTGAGCCGAGTTATCCTGCCCGCGCTGTCGAGCTCTAGTGCGGTGACGCCGCTCAGCTCCGGCCTGCCGTCCACAACCCACTCGTAGCCGCCGCCTTGTGCGCTGCCGAGCACGTGGCGGACCACCGCCCCCGGCCCGTACGGTAGCTGGGGCAGCGCTCGCTGGAGGTAGCGGCCGATCGCCAGCCGTCCCTGCAGGCCGGCTCTCGTGGTCAGGTCCTCGAAGACGGCGTCGGCGGAGAACAGCGCTGCGCTCTGTGTGGCGTCGCCCGCCGCCATCGCGGAGCCCAGTTGACGGGCGACCCTGTCGATGGCCGGGGATGCGTTCTGCCGTACGTTCTCCACGCCGAGGGTGCGCGGGTACTGGTCGACCGGGGCACGGCCGGTGATGGCGGGATTGCGTCGTCCGTCCCAGTAGTCGACCTGGCGGGTGATCCTGCCGTCCTTGAAGTCGAACGTGGAAAGCGAGCGGATTTCCGCGCCGAACATTTCGGGTGTGTCGACGAAGTGGACGATGGCGCTGTTGGTGTCGCCGAAGATGCGCAGCGGGTACGCCAGCGCGCCCGGTGCCCAGCTGCTCATGGCCTGGGTGTTCGCTTCCTTCATCGTGGTCCAGTCGGTCATGACGACGCTGCCGCCGAGAGTGGCGTCGTAGTAGCCGAGTTGGGACCGGAGGAAGTGCTCCATGAAGGCGTCGGGGTCATGCAGGCTCTTGGCCGTGAAGTAGCTGCGGAAGAAGGCCACTGCCTTCTTGGAGGCGTGGCTGGTGTCCGCGACGTCCGGGTAGATGCCGACGCGGCGTTCGGCTGGTCCGGACTGTGTCGTCGCCGGTGCGGCCCCGGCGGCCGGAGCGGAACCGAGAAGTGCCAGTCCGGTGGCAGCGCCGCCGACGGTCAGGAATGCTCGTCTGTCCATCATGAACCATTCTGGGACATGGGCCGTTGTGTCGGCGGCCCGGGCTGTGGCTTTGTCGTGGCCGTGGTGACGTGGTCGGTGATGCGGAAGGTCTTGGCGTAGGCGGCGATCGTGTCGAGCAGGGCGGTGCCGATCGCCGGGGCCGTGCGGCCTGCTCAGATCTTGATGACGAGCTTGCCCCGGGCGTGGCCGGCCTGGCTGCGGGCGTGGGCCTCGGCGATCCGGTCGAGGGGGTAGGTGGCTTCGATGTGCGGGACGTACGCTCCGGCCGCCCCCAGGTCCGCGGCCTCCACCAGCGAGGCCGGCGTGGGGACGTCGGGGGCGAGCGAGAGACGGGCGCCGTGCTGCTGAGCGGTCGGGTCGGCGATGGAGACGACGGCTGCCGGAGTGGGCGCGATCTTGACGAGGTCCGGCAGGGAGCCGGCGCCCGCCACGTCGACGACGGCATCCACACCGGCGGGAGCGAGCGCGCTCACGCGGTCCGCCAGCCCGGGCCCGTAGGTCGTGGGCGTGGCGCCGAGCGAGCGCAGGTATTCGTGGTTGCCCGCGCCGGCGGTGCCTATCACGGTGGCTCCACGGGCGACGGCGAACTGGACCAAGGCACTGCCGACACCACCGGAGGCACCCTCGATCAGCAGCGTGCTGCCCGCACCGACCTTCAGCTCGTTCAGCACGCGGACCGCCGTCTCGGCCGCCACCCCCACGGCTGCGGCCTGCTCCATCGTCCACGCGTCCGGTACCGGCGCCCATTCGTAGAGCACCGCGTACTCGGCCGTGGTCCCCACGGCCGAGTTCCCGAACACCCGGTCGCCGACGGCGACACCCGTCACGCCGTCACCGACCTCGTCCACCACTCCGGCTGCGTCCCGGCCCGGGATCTTCGGGAACTGCAGCGGCATCATCTCCTTCAGGTACCCGGCCCGGAGTTTGACGTCGATCGGGTTGACGCTGGCGGCCTCGACCCGGATCCGGACCTCGCCCGGACCGGCGTGCGGCTCGGGCACGTCCTCGACCCTCAGCACCGACGGGTCGCCGTACTCGTGATAGGTCACTGCTCGCATCGAAATGGACCTCCAAGTCCTTTGTGGAATCGGGTAGTTGGGATTCGATAGTTGGATGGGCGGTGGGTGGTGGGTGGGCGCCAGGCTGCGGGGCGCTCAGGCGGCCTCGGTGACCGAGCGCATCACCCGTGCCGCGTCCGCGCCCGCACGAGGAGGATCCGCTCGCCCCTCGGGAGGGGGACCTCATGGGGCCATGGGCATGCGGTGTCCGGTCCCGACGAGGGGGGCCGACACCGCATGGGTGACTGGGTCAGACGGCCGACCAGCCGTTGTCGACGGGGAGTACGACGCCGCTGATGTTGCTCGCCGCGTCCGAGGCAAGGAACACGATGGCCGCTGCGACTTCCTCCGCCGCGGCCACGCGGCCCACGTTCCCCTGGTAGCGGCCCACGATCGAGGCGCCGTCGCCATCGAAGGTGACCGTGTCGGTGATGTGGGTCCGGGTGCCGCCGGGGGCGACGGCGTTCACGCGGACGCCACGGTCCCGGTACATGACCGCGGTCGACTTCGTCAGGCCGATGATCCCGTGCTTGGAGACGGTGTACGCGGTGCCGGCGGCGCTGCCGCGCAGGGCCGCCCCCGAGGCCGTGTTGACGATGGCGCCGTTGCCGCGGGCCAGCAGGTGGGGCAGGGCGGCGCGGGTGAGCAGGAACGGAGCGGTGAGGTTGATCCGTATGACCCGCTCCCACTCCGCGTCGCTCACGTCGGCGGTGGCGGTCATGGTGTCCATGATCCCGGCGTTGTTGACCAGGACGTCGAGGCCGCCGAAGGCTTCCACGGCCGTGTTGATCACCTCGTCGGCGGTGTGCTGGTCGCTCAGGTCGCCGACGACCGCGCGGGCGGTGCCGCCGCCCGCTTCGATCTCCTTGACGACCGCCTCGGCGCCGTCGGCGTTGAGATCGGCGACGAGGACCTTGTCGCCGAGCTGCGCGAACCGCAGCGCCGTGGCGCGTCCGATCCCCGACCCGGCGCCGGTGACGACGACGCCGCGACCTTGTGATCCGGTGGTGCTGCTCATGCTGCTGCTCCTTCCAGGAGGGACACGGCCTGCCGCCAGGGCGTGCGGGCGGCGAGGGCCTGTTGACAGGGGCTGATGCTCTTGGGTGGCATGCCGACGGTCAGGACGCCGGCGAGGTGGTCACCGGTGCGGTAGACAGCGGTGAACTTCCGTTGCTCCAGGCCGCCTTCGGCGATCCGCATCTCGTCGTGGCCGCGCAGGCAGCCGTAGGCAAGTGGGTGTTTTTTCTTCCTTCCGGCGTTGTCGATCTTTGTTCCGGAACGGGGCGTGCATGCTGCCGGGACTTGATGAACCGGGTGGATGAAGATCTTGTCGCCTCGTGTCCCTCGGGCTCTTGAACGGTTCGATGCCGCCTATCCCCGGGGCCACAACGCTCACTACCACCGCTGGATTCTGAGGCAGCTACCGAGACGGTCTGGTGGATGCCTCCCTCGCCACGGGATCAAGCCTGAGCTTGAGGCGCCGCCGGGCTCGAAGGCCGTGGGCGGCGCTGTCAGGCGTCGCCCACACCGCGTTGTTCACCGGGGGTACGTCGGCGGTCGGCCGGCAGGTGCGGCGTGGCCGCTCCGGGTCACTGCTTCCAGAAGCCTTCGAGGCCGTAGGGGTCCTTGACCTCGTCGAAGCCGATGGGGCGGAGTGTGTAGTCGCAGGTGAGGGTCCGGTAGGGGCCGGTCAGACCGCGTGCTTCCCACTCGGAGGGGTCCTCGTGGAGTTCGGTCTTGTGGATCAGCTCCCGGGCGATGGCGCCCTCGCTGACCGCGTCGACGAGGGGGTCGCCGTCGAAGTGGATCTGGTGGGTGAGCATGTGATGGTCGTCGTGGGTGATGTGCGCGTGGATGTGCCTGGCGCGTGAGTTGGCCCGTCCCAGCATGAGCAGGAGGTCGTCGAGCATGCCGCCCGGCACCGCCGCGGCCTCCACGCCCGGCACGACGGTGCGGTACTCGTAGCGGCCCTCGGCATCCGTGACGATCTTGCCGCGCAGGTGGTACTTCGGCAGGTCGAAGTCGACGACGTCGAGGCCGTCCAGGGGTCCCGCCTGCTCGGGTGTCAGGCCCGAGTACTGGCCTTCGGCGGTGGTCTGCCAGAGATCAATGACCGCGCCGGGCAGCGGCTTGCCCGAGGTGGAGCGTACGGTGCCGGAGACGAGCAGGGTCTCGCCGGGCTCGTCGGGTGCCATCGGCAGCACGCCGGGGTTGTCGATCTGCGGTGCCCCGGGCACGTAGGCGGGCCCGGTCGCCATCCACGGGGAGGCGCCGTCCTTCTCCGGGTGGGCGTAGGCCCTGCCGTAACTGACCTCTATCGTGCGGTTGGCGAGGAGCTGGATCGTCGCCAGCGGGAACTCCCCTGACGCGACCAGCTTCTGCACGTAGGTGATGGCCTGACCCAGCTCCTCGAACGTGAGGCCCTGCCTGAGCGCCACGTCCCCGAACGTCTTCTGGAGATCGTCGAACACCACGCGCAGACGCTGGTTGAACGCGATGTCGGTGTGGGGGGTGTCGGTGGTGGTCATGTCACTCCAGTCCGGCGTCGCCGTCGAGGGACGGCGCGCCTAAGGTCGGAACGCTGTTGTGCATGAGGTCGGAAAGCTGTTGTGCATGGGGTGGGTGTGGATCATGGGGTGGGTCATCCTCGTGTGTTCCAGACGAGGGGGGCTTTGCGGATCCAGGTGTCGTCCTCGATCGTCTGGACGAGGAACTGGGCGAGGTCGGCGCGGTTGATCCGGGCGCCGGGCTTTTCGGTGCCGGCCTCGGCGGCCCGTACGGGGCCACTCAGGGGCTTGTCGGTGAGGGTGACAGCGCGGGCCAGGGTCCAGTCGATGCCGGACGAGGCGCGCACGACCTGGTCGACGCCGGTGTGGTCCTCGAAGCCCGCCTTGATGTTCGACAGGTTGATGAACGCCTTGACCAGCGGGTTGAGCCGGGCCCAGTCGTCGCCCGCGCCCTGCGTGGACGTCAGCACGATGCGGCGGATGCCCTGTTCGCCCATGACGGTGAGCGTGCGGCGGGCGGCGTCGGTCATGAACATCGGCGGGCTGACCGGCTTGGCCCACGGGTTGTCGGAGGTGCGGGCGTTGTTCAGCGCGCTGATCACCGCCTCGGTGCCTTCGGCTGCCTTGCGGAGGTCGTCGATGTTGGCGGGTGTGCCCTGGATCAGTTCGACGCCGGCCGGTGCCTGCACTTTGTCGGGGTTGCGGACGAGGGCGCGGACGTGGTGGCCGCGCCGGGCCGCGTGCTCCAGGACGTGGGCGCCGGTGCGGCCGCTGCCGCCGAGGACCAGGAGGTTGCTCATGGTGATCAAACGCCTTTCGGGCAGTTCAGAGCTGGATCAGGCGGTCGGCCGGCCGGTCAGGGCAGAGCCCAGGCGGCGGGCCTCGTCGTGCGCCTTGGTCAGGGATGCCTCGTGCATCGGCAGCAGCGGGGCCATCATCGGCACGTACGGGGCCATGGTCAGTTCGGGTAGGACCGTCGTCAGGTCGAGGCCGAGGTTGGCCGGGTGGCCCAGGACGGTTTCCAGCGTGGGCACCAGGTGGTCCATGCCGTGCTTGGGGGCGCCGGGGCCGTAGCCGCCGCCGCGCGCGGAGATCAGCACGCCGGGGCGGCCGAGGGTGGGCGGGGCTGCGTCGAAGCTCAGGGTGCGCCCGGCGACCATGATCTGGTCCAGCCATGCCTTGAACACGGACGGCATCGTGAGGTTGTACATCGGCACGGTGAAGAGGTAGGCGTCGGCGCCGAGGAACTCCTCGATCAGTTCGTCCTGGACCGCCGCGGCCTTCGCCTGCTCGGGGGTGTGCTCGGCGGGGTCGGTGGTGCGGGCGGTGATGCCCGCCGCGCTGAGGTGCGGGGCGGGGGCGACGGCCAGGTCACGGTGGACGACCGCGCCCTGCCACGCGTCACGGAAGGACCGGGCGACCTGACGGGAGACGGATGCCTCGCCGAGCGAGGAGGCGTCGATGTGCAGCAGGTAGGACATGGAGAGGTCAGCCTTTCGACATGATCAGGGGTGTGTCGTGGGGTGAACGGTGGAGGTCAGCTGCGGGCCGGTACGGCGCAGCCGTCGGGGCCGCAGACCGCAGCGTCGCCGTCGGTCGCGAGGGTGAGCGGGTGGGATGCGTCCCAGGCCGTGCGCAGCACGTCGAGAAGGCCGTCGCTGTCCTGGGCCCCGGGGATGCCGTACTTGCCGTCGACGACGATGAAGGGCGCGCCGGTGGCGCCCAGGCGCTGGGCGCGGGCGGCATCGTCGCGGACGTGGCGCTGGTAGCGGTGCTCGGTGAGCGCCCGGCGGGTGCCCTCGCGGTCCAGGCCGATCTCCTGGCTCAGGTCGAGCAGGTCGTCGAGGCTGAAGACGGGGCGGGCCTGGCCGAAGTATGCGTGGAAGATCGCGTCCCAGGCTTCGCGGTTCTTGCCCTCGGCGGAGGCGTGGGCGAGGAACTCGTGCGCCAGGTCGGTGTTGCCGACCAGGTTGTCCAGCACCCTGTAGGGGGTGAGTCCCTCGGCCTCGGCCAGCGCCTCGATCCGACGCGTGGACGCCTCGGCCTGGGAGCCGCCCATGCCGTGCCGGCGCAGCAGCACCTCACGGACGCTGAACGTCTCATCCACGGGGAAGGAGCTGCTCAGCGGGAACGAGTGGTGGACGACCTCCACCTCGTCGCCGTGCTCGAACCGCTCCACAGCCCGGTCCAGACGGTGGCTGCCCAGTCCGCACCAGGGGCAGGTGACCTCGGCCCAGATCTCGATCTTCATGACGCGCCTCCCGTGCCTGCGCTTGCTTCCTACTTTTTGTTCGTAGCGTCATGATGGGCCAGTATGGAAGTCGATACAAAAGGCACATCGGTGTTCGTGCCGGAGAGGAATGTGCGTCATGGAGGTCACCGGCAGTTCGGGCGGCGCGGCGGCGGTGGGGCCCTGTGCCCGCATCCCCGCCGAGCACATGGCCTTCATCCGGCAGGTCCTCGACCGCGTCGGTGACAAGTGGAGCCTGCTGCTCATCGCGGTGGTGGAGGCCGGCCCGCTGCGCTACACCGACCTTCAGCGCCAGGTCCCCGGAATCTCCCAGCGGATGCTCACCCTCACGCTCCGCCAGCTCCACGAGGACGGTCTGATCACCCGCACCGCATACGCGGAGGTTCCACCGCGCGTCGAGTACTCCCTCACCCCGCTGGGGCGCGGCCTCCACGAGATCGTGACATCCCTGATCGGCTGGGCCGCCGACCACCACGACGAGATCCGCGCGCACCGGGCCCGCGCCGCGGCACCAGCAGCCCGGTCCTGACCGCAGGATCAGCGATCGGCTGTCGGCGTCGGGTGCAGCGTGCAGCGCGGATGCCCGACGCATCGTCTAGATAGATCACATCAGGCCAACATTGACATGCTGTGCCATCTGATGCATGTTGGGCCACACGCCTAGAGCGAGCGGACCGGCGGCCAGGTCCTCTTCACCGGGGTCAACAGCGGCTTCGGTCCGGGCCGGATGCACGTACCGATGCCGAACACCGCACTGTCCGGCCTCGGCAACCATGACGCCGACGCGCCCGGCGCACCGGGAGCCGGCGCCGACAGTCGGGCGCCTCGCTCGGCAGACCCTGCTGAACACCCTCGTCACCACGGCGGTGGCCGGTCCCATGGCCATTCGAGGCGTCTCGCCGGGCAACCAGGCCAACGGCGCCGTCACTGTCACCACGGTCCAGCTGGGGACCGGTGTGGAGCAGACGGCGCCGTTCGTCCGCACGTCGGCTGACTCGTCAGAGGGCTGGCACGAGTCGACCACGGCCGAGCCGGCATTCACGTACTAGGGAACGAGAGCGAGCAGTGTTCAAAGAATTCATGGGTCTCCCCCTGCACCCGCTTGCGGTGCACGCGGCGGTAGTGCTCATCCCGTTGCTGGCGCTGGGCGCTGCTGGATACGCCATGCTGCCCCGGTTCCGCCCCCAGTTGGGCTGGGTGGTGTGGGTGCTCGCGGTGGTGACTCCTCTCATGGCGATCGTCGCCCGGGAGTCCGGTGAAAGCCTGCAGGAAGTGGTCACCGAGAAGCACTACCCGAGCAGCGTGCTTCACAAGGTGGCGCAACACGCGGACTACGCCGACACGTTGCAGCTTCTCAGTCTGGGACTCGGTATAACGACCATTCTGTTGTTGCTGCAGGTTCGCTCGAAGCGCGGAGCCCGTATGCCACGCTGGGCGCCTGCGGCGCTCGTTGTCGTCGTGGTGGGCCTCTCCGGCCTCAATCTCGTCTACTCGTACCTGGCCGGCGACTCGGGCGCCAAGCTTGTCTGGACCGGCGTGCTCTGACGCGCCGTCGGGCTTCGCTGGCGGTCAGGCAGTTCGCCGCCGTCCACGCAGGACGGGGTGGCGGTGGACGGCCTGACCGACAACGCCGGAGCGGTTCGAACCGCTGCCCGGGGCCTGCGAATGGGGGGCATGGGCCGAGGGCGTGACGGACGGCTGATCGTCGCGACAAGCTCCACACCGGTCTGGCCTTCGACGGCATTCAGCGTCCGTGGGAGCGTCGAGGCGGCTGCTCCGCCGCCCGCCAGTGCCCCGGTCGTCCCGTCCGACCTCACTCCGCGGTGCTGAGAAGCCTCATTGCCGTTCTCACCGAGTTCGCGCCGGGTGCTGACATGCGCGGCCGCTGGGGTACCGGGGGAGAAGGGAGGGGCGTCGGCGATCACCAGCGTCGGTGCCGAATCCGACGCCTTTGGCGTGCGGCGGCGTGGGTCTGTCGAGGGTGCGGCCGGCCCGTGCCTACGGCGGTGCCGCGCGGTCAGTGCAGGTCCCCCCGGGGAGTTCTCGGGGTGGGCGAGCCGGCCGCCGGTTTCCATGCGCTGCCCGGCGCGTCCCATGGACTACTTCTCCTCGGAATACGTGACGACGCGCATTGGCCGCGTTCGGAGGTTCGAGGAACCCCGCCCGACGCCACCACGCCACTCGCGGCCTGCACGCGGCCGCGACGGCGCTTGAGGACCCAAACAACGCAGAACAGCGCCACAGCAACGGCGGCAAACACGGCGGCGCCGATCAGCCCCGCCGAGTGCAGGACCCTGGTCGCCGCCGTGCCGACGAAGTAGCCGAGGAGCACGTTACCGGTGCCCCAGACCAGCGATGCGGCCGCGCTGTAGAAGAAGAAGCGGCGGTACGGCATGCCGGACGCTCCGGCGGCGAAGGGCAGGGAGGCCCGGATGACTCCGACGAACCTGCCGGTGAGCACGGCGGCTCCGCCGTGACGCGTCAGAAACGTCTGGGCCTTGCCGCTCCAGCCGCCGGATCGGAGCCGGCGCGCCAGCCAAGTGCCCGGATGCCGTCCGCAACGTCGGCCCAGCGCGTAACCGAGGCCAGGGGCCGCCGACCTGACGGTCGGCGGCGCCTCAAGCGTGCTCATACTCCCCACCCTCCCCACATCGTCCGAAACCGGAACAAGTGAGGAAGAGAAGCAGCTCTGGCCGGATTTCAAAGAGTCTCATCGCCGTTCGGAGCCGTGAGGCCGAGGCGCGGCAGCACGCGCTCCTCCCGGGCACTCGCTCACCGCTGCAGCTGTATGCGGGCCGAAGACGGCCTTGGGTCATGCCGATAGGGCGGGTGCGTAGGCCACACCGGTCAGCTCCTCGGACAGCACCCACAGGCGGCGTGCGGTGTCAGGGTCCTCCGCCGCAGGGTCGGGGCGGACGACCGTGGGATGTCCGCGCAACTCCTTCCATCCGTCAGGGCCGAAGAACTGCCCGCCCTCGACGTCCGGTGCCGTCGCGGCGCGCAGTTGGGGAAGCGCGCCGATCTCGACGTCCTGGGCGAACAGCCGGTTGACCAGGGCGCCTCCCACCCGGAACAGGCCGGTCGGGCCGGTGCGCTGGAGGTTGGTGGCTGTGATCCCGGGGTGGGCGAGCAGGCTGCGCACCGGACTGTCGGCCGCGCGGAGCCTGCGGTCGAGTTCCAGGCCGAAGAGGACGTTGGCGAACTTCGACTGGTCGTAGTACTTCACGCGCTGGTACTTCCGGGCGCCGGAGAGGTCGTCGAAGTGGATCTGCCCGCCGTGATGCCCGATCGAGCTGACGGTCACCACACGCGGGTCCCGACCTTGCCGCAGCAGGTCCATGAGCAGGCCGGTGAGGGCGAAGTGGCCGAGGTGGTTACCGGCGAACTGTGACTCGTGCCCCTGGGGGCTCAGCGTTCGGGGCGGCGTCATGACCCCCGCGTTGTTGATCAGGACGTCGACCTGCAGGGCGTCGACGTGCGCGCGGGCGGCGAACGCCTTGACCGAGTCCAGATCGGCGAGGTCGAGATGGCGCATCTCAAGGCTTGCGTCGGGATCGGCGGCGCGGATGTCGGCGGCGGCCCGGCGGCCCTTGGACTCGTTGCGTACGGCCATGACGACGTGTGCACCGTGCCGCGCCAGGTGGCGGGTGGTGGCCAGGCCGAGGCCGCTGTTGGCTCCGGTGACGACGAAGGTCCGGCCCGTCAGGTCGGGGATGAGGGATGCGGTCCATGTGCTGTCTGGCATGAGACCCAGACTGCCGTTACTGGCACAGTGAGTCAACTAGGGCCTGGCGGGACTCATCTGGCTCGGTCTAGCATCGGTGTCGTGGGAGATGCGAAGACGGCCCCGGCGGCCACCATGGCGGAGCGCAAGCGCCTGCTCGTGCGCAGCGAACTGGCGGAGGCCGCGGTCAAGCTGCTGGCCGACCAGGGATTCGAAGAGACGACGGTCGACCAGATAGTGGCCGCCGTGGGCATGTCACGCCGTACGTTCTCGCGCTACTTCGATTCCAAGGAAGACGTGATCGTGCACATGCTGGCGGAAGCCGGCGTGAAGTTGTGCGCGGAGCTGAACGCCCGGCCCGCCGACGAGCCGCCCGCGGTGGCGTTGCGTCGTGCCCTGTCGGTGTTCACCTCGATGAGCGTCGGCAATCCGGCCAAGATGCTGCGCGTGAGCAGGCTGATCCTCGACACCCCGGCCCTTCTGGCCCGCTTCCTGGAGCGGCAGTCCCAGTGGCAGGCCGAGATGACCGACATCCTCGCCCTGCGTGCCGGACTGGACCCGGACGTCGACCTGCGTCCTGCCGTCGCTGCCGGCGTCGCCCTGACGGCCTTCCAGGCCGCCCTGCGCCGCTGGGTGGACAGCGACGGCAGCGAAAGCCTGGACGAGGTCGTCGATCAGGCTCTTGCCCTGGTCGGACCGGTGATCGAACTCGGAGTCGATGCGGGCTGACCGACCCCCCAACGTGGTCGGTCCTCGACAACTCTCCGCTGCGCTTGGCTACTCGCACTCCGCCGCTAGCGCGGTGGGCATCTTCGGGGCCTCACTCGCCGGTGCGCTCCATGCCGTTGGCCGAGCCGTGCCATTCGCCGTCAACGCGGTTTCCTTTGCCGTGTCCGCGGCGTCGCTGCGTCTGATGCGTGCTCGATTCCAAGTGGACCGGCAGGACGTGCGGACGACGTCCCGCCTCACCACCGAGATCCGAGAGGGGCTCGGCTGGCTCTGGCGCCAGCCAGTCATCCGCTTCCTCACTCTGGTCTCGGCCGCGGACAAGGTGCGTTACGGCGCCGGCTACTTGTTGATCATCACCCTCGCCCGGCAAGTGGGCGCCTCACCGCTGCGGATCGGCGTCATCTTCAGCGGCGCGGCGGTCGGTGCCATGGCGGGGGCGCTGGTCTCGGACAGGGCCACGCGCCGCTTTCCGCTGGGCCGGATCGCCGTAGTGATGCTGTGGTTGGAGGCGTTGATGTTCCCGCAGTACGCACTCGCGCCCAACCGGGGCTGATGCAGGTCCGGGTGAAGAGATGTCACCCGATCGTGCGGCAGACCCGGGTGAAGAAGGTGCGCCCGCGGCTGCCACGGTAGCGGCCTTTGATCTTCCGGCTGGATCGGTCCGGCGGGTCCTGCATGTAGACGATCTTCTTCGTGGGATGCCAGACCAGCTCGGAATGGGGGTCTTCAAAGTTGAGCGGTGCGGAGGTGTCCGCGGGCCCGGCGTGTGGTGACGCACTGTGTCCGTAGTCGCTGGTCGTCGGCGTTGCGAAAACCGAAGGCGTTGCGAGCGACGAGCTTGATGACGCGGTTGATGCCTTCGCTCTTGGCATTGCTGTGCCCGGTGTCGATGAACGCTTCGATCTCCGGCCACCAACGATCGACGGTGACGGCAAGCTGCCTCACCTCGGGGATGCCGGTGCCGCCGGAGCGCAGCCGTTCGGCGAGGGTGCCCTGCGGGGTGAGTTCCACCTCCAGTTCACCGGCGAGGTACTGGCGGGCGAACTCCTTGTTCTCGCCGATGTAGGAGCCGGTCACCCGGGCGATCCGGCCGGCCGCCAGCAGGACGCCGAGGCCCTGGCCGTCCACGCCGCAGTTGTTGGAGACGACGCGCAGTCCGCCGGCGCCCTGGGCGTCAAGGGCGTCGATGAGCACGGTGGGTATGCCGCACAGACCGAAGCCGCCCACCGCCAGCGACGCCCCTTGCGGTATGTCGGCGACCGCCTCGGCGGCCGAGGCCATGACTTTGTCCACGTTGTTCATGCCTTTCTCCGGTGCCGGACGCAGTGTCCGGCACCGGGGTGGTGCCAGAGCTCATCGCACGGTGGTTACCGACTTCGGCTCGTCAGGGTGAACTTCGGCGAAGTCCCTGATGAGTCTGGGGCGGTGGCCGTATCTCGTGCTGTGTGAGATATGCGGATGGGGGCGGGCTGAGTGCCGCGGGACGCCGGCGCCGGAAGACCGTGCGGATGCAGGCGGCCGAGATGTTCGAGCGGAAGGTCAAGCCGTCGGATGTCGCGCGGCTATTGCGGGTGAGCCGGAAGTCGGCTCACCGGTGGCAGCAGTTGTGGCGGGATGGTGGTGTACAGGCTCTGGTCTCCCGTGGCCCGAGCGGTTCGGCCGAGTGGGCTCGGCTTCGTCCCGTACGCCGCCCAGGTCATGGCTGTGCTTTGAGGATCCCGCTGAGGACGATGTCGAGTGTGCGGTCGAGCCGCTCGGGCAGGTCGAACGGCTCTGGTTCCGCGCCGATCCACCGGATGATGCCGGAGAAGTATCCCGCTGCCAGGAGCGCTCCAGCGTGGTGCGGGTCCACCTCGGGCCTCACCTCATCGTGGCGCACGCCGTCATCGATGATGCGAGTCAACTCCGTTTCCAGGGAGGGGTCCTGAAGAAGGCGGCCGAAGCGGGCGGAGGCTTCCATGAGAACGGCAGTCTCCGCGCGCAACGCGATGTTCAGTTCGGCCATCTCCCGCAGGTAGCGCCGCAGTCGATCGGCAACCGGCAGATCCTCGGAGTGTTCCTGGCCGAGGATCTCCGACACGCGGGCCCGGCGGCGAGCGCCCCACTCCTCCAGGAAGCCGACCTTCTGGGAGAAGTGGTTGAAGACAGTGGCCCGGGCGACATCGGCGCGTTCGGCGATCTGGTCCATGGTGGTCGGCTCATAGCCATGAGCGACGAAGAGTCCGATCGCGGCTGTGTACAACTCGTCATGAACCCGACGCCACTTGCGTTCGCGGCGGTTGGCGGGCGGGATGATGTCCTCCTCCGGGGGGCGGCGCGTCGGCGGCGGGCCCGGAGTGCCGCCTTCATGCCCGGCGATCAGTTTCCTTCTGGACTGTAGTCCGACAATGGCTCTCGGGTCAGACGCTGACTGCCCCCGGCAGCGCGGGCTGCTGCGGCGGTGTCGACTGCGCCGCTGTGTGCCTGCGGTCGAGCCCCAACAGGGAGTCGAGCGACAGGGCGCCCGGTCCGAGCGTGAGCAGTGCCAGCAGCGCGGCGAGCATGAGGAAGTCGATCTCAGCTCCCCCTGAGCCCTTTGGTCCGAGGACACCCAGGTGGAGGGTGTTGAGTTTGACCAGAACCCCCGTGCCCAGCATTTCGAGGCTGAGGAGCGCCGCGGCGACGCGGGCCAGGAGGCCCAGCACGAGCAGTCCGCCGCAGGCGAGCTCCATGGATGGCACGAGCCAGCGCAGTACCGAGGTGAGAGGCAGCCCGGCGGGCCGCAAAAGGTAGTTCTCGAAGTTGTCGAGACCCAGAATGTTGATCTTGTAGAGGCCATGGAGGATCATCAGCCAGCCGATCGTCGTCCGCAGGACGAGCAGCGGCAGATCGTTGAGCCTGGTGAGCCGGTTCGCGGCTGAGCCGTAGAGGCGCATTGTCGAGTCCTTCTGTGGGCGGGGAACGGGGAGAGTCAGGGTCTGCGTCGGGCCGGCCGTACAGGGACGGGCGAGCGCCCCTGTACAACCGTGTTGGTGATGGCACCTAGTCCCGTGGCGGTGATGGTGACGGTGTCGCCGGGGCGCAGCGGCGGAGGGTCGTGGCGTCCGGAACGGCCCCAGAGTTCGGCGAGACAGCCGCCGCCCCCGCACGTGCCGGAGCCGAGGACGTCGCCGGGGCGGACGGTGGTGCCGCGGGAGGCATGGGCGGTCATCTCCTCGAACGTCCAGGCCATGTTGGCGAGCGTGTCACCGCCGACCTTGGTGCCGTTGACCTCGACGACGAGCTCCAGGTCCAGGAACCCTTCAGGGGTGCGGTAGGCCTCAAGATCGTCCGGAGTGACCAGCCAGGGCCCGAGCGTGGTGGAACTGTCCTTGCCCTTGGACGGCCCCAGCTTGACCCGCATCTCCCGCCCCTGGAGATCGCGGGCGCTCCAGTCGTTGAGCAGGGTGTAGCCGATGATGTGCTCTCGTGCCTGTTCCGGTGTGAGGTCACTGCCCCCGCGTCCGATGACGGCCGCGACCTCGACTTCGAAGTCGAACAGCTCGCATCCGGGTGGAACGGGTACGTCGGCGCCGGTGCCGATCACGGAGTAGGGGTTGGTGAAGTAGAACACCGGCTCGGCGTACCACTCTTCGGGCACGGAGTCGCCGAAGCCCCGGGCGATGCCTTCGACGTGGCCTTCGAAGGTCATGAAGTCCCGGACCGTCGGCGGCAGGAAGGGCGCCAGCAGCGTGACGTCGCTCAGGGCGTACACCCCTCCGGCGGGGGTCGCGGCCGCGCAGTCCCAGAGGGCCTGGGAGCCGCGCCTGATCAGATCCAGCAGGTCCGTGCCCTCGGGGAAGGCGTGGACGGTGTCGCCGACGACGGCTCCCGACAGCCGTTTTCCGTAGTGGTCGAATGTGGCCAGTCGCATGATCTGCCCTCCGTTGCGGGCGGGTGGGTCAGTGGGCGGCGGGTGCCGAGGTCTCTACGGTCTGGGGCTTGCGGGTGAGGAAGATGCCGGAGATGACTGCGGCGGCAAGGCAGGCGACGGAGGTGACGATCAGGCCCGTGTCGTAGCCGTGGGCGAGGGCCTGCTGTGCCAGCGGGGCGACCTTGGCGCTCGCCGGCCCGAGCGGGGCTGACAGCACAGCCAGCGGTCCGCCTTGGGCGAAGACGGCGTCGACGATGTGGCCCTCCTGCGCGGTGAGGCCGGCCGAGCCCAGCTTTCCGGCGAGGTCGGTGGCGGCGATGCTCAGGGAGACGGCGCCGATGATGGCCGGGCCGAGAGTCTGGCCGAAGTCGCGGACGAGATTGGTGGCGGCGCTGGCCATGCCGGTGAGCTCGCTCGGCACGATGTTGACCGCTGCGGCTGTGAGTGCGGAGACGATCAGACCGAAGCCGGTGCCGTTCAGGAGCAGCGGCCCGAGGATCGACGTGAGCGCCGTGTCGCTGATCGGGACGCCGCTCAGCCACAGCTGCCCGGCCCCCACGCTGAGGAAGCCTGCCACCAGCATCAATCCGGGGCTGACCCTGCGCAGCAGCCTGACCAGCAGCGGCCAGACGAAGGGGGTGATTCCCTGGATGATCAGAAAAGGAACGGCCGCCTGCAGCGGACTCTGGTGCTGAATGGCGCCGACCCGGATGCTCAGGTCGTACGCACCGCCGAGGAAGCCGAACATCCCGATCACGGCGACGACCGCTGCGGCGGTGAACGCGGGGTTACGGAACAGCTCCAGCCGCAGCATCGGCGACGCCGACCGGTTCTCCACCGCGACGAACGCCACCATCAGCGCGGCCGCCATCGCGAACGCCCCGACGATTGACTCCGAGCCCCAGCCTGCCGTAGGCCCCTGGATGATCCCGTACAGCAGGGCCAGCAGCGCTCCGGCGATGGTGAGTTGCCCTGGCCAGTCCAGTGACCGTCCCTGCGGCGCGCTGGATTCTCCGGCGAGCAGCAGGCTCACCGCGGCCGAGGCGACGGCCAGTATCCCGACGGCGGCGAAGGCCCACTGGAAGGCGGTGTATTCCACGATCGCGCCGGACAGCAGCGGCGCGATGAACGCGCCCAGCGACAGCGCCGTGGTCCAGGAGGCCAGGCCCCGGGCCCGGGACTCCGGATCCGGCGTGGCCGTGACCACCAGGGCGAGCGAGGAGGGGAACAGTGCGGCGGCCCCGATGCCGGAGATGGCCTGGCCCGCGATCAGCTGGCCCGCCGAATCGGCGGTGGCCGCGATGAGATAGCCGAGGGCACCGATCACGGCGCCGGCCACCATCAGCCGCTTACGGCCGAAGAGGTCACCGAGGACGCCGAAGGTCAGTTCCAGAATGGCGGTGGGCACCAGGAAGGCGGCGCTGATCCAGGTGAGCTGGGAGCCGCTGGTGTGGAGGGTCTGCTGAATCTCCCCGTTGATCGCGGCGGGCAGCACCAGTCCGATCTGGGCGACGCAAACTGCCAGGCAGGCGGCGATCAGCGTGCCGAGGCGCCGTCGCGAGGTGGTGGTCGGCCCGGCGTGCGCCAAGGGTGGTGCGATGGAGACCATGTCTTCTCCCAAGGGCGAGGGACGTGCGGATGGGTTCAGGAGCCGTACAGCAGTTCGGCCATGCAGCCGAACAGTCCGGGGCCGTCGAGCGGAGGCAGTGAGGGGTCGAGCTCCCGGTAGACGGTGTGCACGTTGACGGCCAGGCGTTCGCTCTCGTCCAGGTCGGCGAAGCGGCCCAGGCGGATGTCGCGTGCCGCGTCCATGGCGGGCATGCCGGCGGTGAAGCGGGCGGTGGCCTGCTCGTGGACGTATGCGAGGTAGTCGCGGATCTCGCGGACGGCCTGCTTGGTGGTGACGGGGCCGTGGCCGGGTACGACGATGTCGGCGTCGAGGCCCAGCAGCAGGTCGCAGGCAGCGAGCCAGCGGGCGAAGGGACCGTGCCAGACGACCGGCGCTGCTCCGGCGAAGACGATGTCGCCGGTGTAGACGGTCCGGGCCTGCGGCACGTGGACGATCGTGTCGCCGGCGCTGTGCGCGGGCCCCACGTCGATGAGGCGGACCTCGGTCCCGCCGATGTCGAGGACGGTCTCGCCGTCGAAGACCCGGTGCGGGAGGACGGGTTCGATGTCGGTGTGGTCGAAGCGGCCGAAGATCCGGCGGGCGAAGTGTCCGGCCGGGCTGTCCATGCCGGTCAGTGCGCGCATTTCGGCCGGGCCCACCTGCCGCATGTCCGCCACGGACCCGCGGGCCGCGATGATCTCGGCGTGGGACACGAGCTGGTTGCCGAACCAGTGGTCGCCGTTGCCGTGGGTGTTGACCACGGTGGAGATCGGTGCGGGAGCGGTGAGCGGTGCCAGCGCGTCGAGCATGGCCTTGGTCAGCCGCAGGTCGTAGAGGGTGTCGACGAGCAGTGACGCGCCCCGGCCGGTGATCAGCCCGGCGTTGCTCATGCCCCATCCGGCATCGCCCGCGATCCAGGCGTAACAGCCGTGTCCGAGCTCGACAAGGCCCGTCCGGGATGTCACGGAAGCCACGTTGCCTCCTTGTCAGCGTCCCGCGACCAACAGCGCGAGACTTTCATCCACTGCTGGACTCGGGTCCAGCAGTGGCGAGGAATCTAGAGCGGTCCCGGGGTGGGGTCAAGAGCTGTGCGGCCTTGTGCTGTACTGAGGGCCATGAAGATCCGGGACGCGGCAGCCGCCTCCGAGGGCGGCGCGGCCGTCGGACGCCAGGAGCGCAGGCGTCGGAAGCTGCACGACCAGCTGTATGAGACGGCGGTCGGTCTCTTCGTCGCCCAGGGATACGAGGCGACCACCATGGAGCAGATCGCCGCGGCCGCCGATGTCGCCCGGGCCACCGTCTTCAACCACTTCACGCAGAAGGTCGGCTTCCTCGAGGAATGGGGAGTCCGCCGCCGCGCCCGCGTCGCTGAGATCCTCGGCGCGGAGCACGCCGAGGACCTGCCGGTCGGCGACCGGCTGCGCCGCTACCTGAAGGAGATGGGCGACCTCAACGTTGCCTCCCGCGCGGAGACCACCGTCCTGATGGACGCCTCAGCGCGGCACGGGTACCTCCTGCAGGATCCGTCCCTGGAAGTCGAACTCGCCAGGATCGTCGAGCAAGGGCGGCAACGCGGGGAGATCAGGGCGGGCGTCGACTGCGACCAGGCCGGCCAACTGCTGGCCGCCTGCTACTTCTCGACGATCCTGCGCTGGATCCGCGAGGAACCGGCCCCCTTCGACCTGCACGAGCGCCTCGCCGGGGCGCTCGACATCATCCTGCTGGGCCTTCTTGCCGACGAGGCACATGCCGGGGAACCCTGACGGTTCCCCTCACCGCCGCCTTGAGGCAGAAGGCCGGTGGGCCCCATCAATCAAGCAAGCTCATGGCTCCTGCGTGATCGTTCTGCGTAGAGAACAGAAATGATCACGCAGCACCCCGGGCATCTTGCCGGCCCAACACAAATAGTGACGCCCGATCAGCAGACCGAGCCAGCGCACCGCTCAACTTCGAAGACCCGCTATTACGCGGAAACGGAGACGATAGGGCGGTCCCGGATGTGTACGAGGTCGCGGACTCTTACGACGGCTACCAGGGTTAGTCTCCGCCTCAGAACGGCCTTCTGCCGGAATCAGGTACGCGGGCAACAATGGTTGCCCCATTCTGCGGTGGGCCCGTCGGCATGTCTACGTGTGAGAACGTGGTTCCGAATACTGTGACCGTGACCTCCTCGACGGCAATTGGTGGGTGGGCGTAGGTGTCCCAGGTCTCGGAGAATTTGGCGTGCCGGGAGAGCGCTTGTACGGTCTTTGGATCGTGCTTGCCAGAGCCGCCGAGCGAGGTGGTGTAAAAGTGCTTGAGGTCGTGGAAGCGGGTTCTGCCTGGAAGCCCGGCTTGTTCCACGGCCTTTCGCCGGCGGTGACGCAGTGTGACGTGTGTCCTCGTGTGGCTGTGTGCCGCGGTTGCTTGTGGCGGGTCACGTCCCGTACTTTCCGGCGTAGCCAGCGATTATGCACAGCTGTTCATGGTGCACATCATGGTGTGACGGTCAAGTCGCCGTGTGCCTGAAAGTCAATGCGGGCCGCGTGACGTCGGCGGTGCGAAGCATTCAGGGGGCGGTGGGCGCTCTGCGAGCCAACGGCCACACCTGAATGGGGAGGTCGTGATTCGAGAGTAATTGTCAAGAGTTGTGGATCGCTGGACTTGGGTGTTCTGAGATGAGCTGAGCTGCGACGCGGGACCACCGGTGGCGCGAGGCGGTCAGGCCGTGACTGGTTGTACCTCCTGGGCGGCTCGCGCTTCGTAAGCGTCGCGGGCATCCAGGACGGCGTTGATGTTCTCCTCCGACCATGTGCGGATCGCCTGCATCAGCGCGGTGACGCTCCCGCCCAGTTCGGTGGCCGCGTATTCGACCTTCGGCGGAATGGTCGGGTAGACCGTGCGGGCGACGAGGCCGTCCCGCTCCAGGGTACGCAGGGTCTGGGTGAGCATCTTCTGAGTGATGCCGTCCAGACGGCGCCGCAGCTCGCCAAAGCGCATCGGGCCGCGGGACAGTGCGCCCATGACCAGCATGGTCCACTTGTTGGCGAGTACGTCCAGGATCTGGCGGGAGGGGCAGGCAGCCAGATAGGCATCCGCGCCGCCGTAGAAGCGCAGGTTGTCAGTAGTACCCATGAGGTACCTATATACCTTTGAAGTGCCTTCTGTTCAACGGGTACCGCCCTGCCGAAGGATAGGGACATCCCGAACGGCTTTCCCAACAGGAGTGCATGACGATGCGTGCGATCACTCAGAAGACCTTCGGCGGCCCCGAGGTGCTGGAGCTCGTCGACGACGCGCCCAAGCCGGCACCTGGACCGACGCAGGTGCTGGTCCGAGTCAGAGCGACCAGCGTCAACCCCGTGGAACTGTTCGTCCGCTCCGGCGCCTTCCCGTTGCTGGGCGAGCCGCCTTTCGTCCTTGGCTGGGACGTCTCCGGGGTGGTGGAGCAGGTCGATCCGGGTGTGCACCGGTTCAAGGTCGGCGACGAGGTCTACGGGATGCCGTACTTCCCGGCCGCGGCCGGGGCGAACGCCGAGTACCTGGTCGCCCCCGCACGGCAGTTGGCTCGCAAGCCGACAGGGATCAGCCACGAGGAGGCCGCGGCACTGCCGCTGGTCGGACTGACCGCCTGGCATGCGCTGGTGGAGATCGCGCAGCTGCGGCCGGGGCAACGGGTGCTGATCCACGGTGCGGGCGGCGGGCTCGGTCACGTCGCGGTGCAGCTGGCCGAGCACCTCGGCGCAGAGGTGATCGGCACGGCGAGCGCGTCCAAGCACGACTTCCTGCGCGGGTTGGGCGCGGACCAGCTGGTCGACTACCGGACCCAGGACTACACCGAGGTGCTCCAGGACGCGCCGGTGGACGTGGTGTTGGAGACCCTGGGCGGTGGGAACGCCGAGCGTTCCTTGGGCGTGCTGCGGCGGGGCGGTGTGCTGGTGACGGCGGTGGAGCGGCTCAGCACCACCCTGCCCAAGCTGGCGGAGCAGTCCGGCGTACGCTTCGCGGCGGTCGGCGTGGAACCGGACCCGGCCGGCCTGGAAGCGCTGACCGAGCTGGTCGAGGCGGGGAGGCTTCGGGTGCACTTGCAGCAGGTGTTCCCGCTGGAGAAGTTGCCGCAGGCGCACGAGGTGCTGGCTGCCGGCGGCGTGCAGGGCAAGCTGGCGATCACGGTCTGAAAGGACTCACGCCCGCGGGGGGCGGTGAGTCATCGTCAATACCTCTGGCTCCGAGGTGTTCGTCCTTCGCTGATCAGCTGCTTCCGAGCAGTCGTGCTGTGCTCTGGGCGGGTTTCTCGTCACGGGTGTAGATCGTCCGTGTCACGACCTGTTCGGTGCCGGGGTCGTCGAGCCAGTGGGCAAGGAAGTCGTGCCCGTCGATGATCCAGGATCGGCCCTTGCTCGCTGTGCAGCGTCGCCGTAGGACGGTCAGTGAGACGTCGCGGTTGGGGGAGGGCAGGAGTCGGACCACGTCTCGGCAACGGCTCAGAGCGGCCTGGCGTGTTTGTCCAGGCCGTAGGGATGCGATGACTCTCCCCGGCGTACAGCCCGACGCGTCATGTCGCCGACCACCGGAAGAGTGGCTGTCGCGTTGATCCGGTCCGCCCGGTCACCCCGCGACACCTCCACGCCGAGCGCGTTCGACACGTCCGCGTACGACAGGTAGGCGGTCGCCTCGGCCTTGCGGGCGTGGGCCTCGTCGGCGCTCCCCGAGGTCTCCAGTCCGTCCATCCCGACCGTCAGTCTGGTCACCGGCAGGGGCCGGGTCGTGCCGTTCGCGGGTATGTCGTGGGCGGTGAGGTCGACGTGGTCCAGGCGGCCCGCGGCGAGTTGGGTCACCACGGGGAACCCGCTGACGTGCACGGAGGGCCGCTCGGTGGTTCCCATGCCGTCCTGGAAGGCCTTGGCCGTACGGCTCTCCGCGCGCGCTGCGGCGATCCGGTCGACCGTGACTCCGCCGACCAGCAAGGCCGCCAGGGAGGCGGCGGCGACGATCAGGCGCCGCCTCGTCCGGGTCGGGGCGCTCACGTACACGGAGCCGTCGCCGTAGTAGGGCTCATCGACGTACTCCGCGTCGTACCGGGGCTGGTACATGTCTCTCCTCTTCGAGTGGTGCCCGGGGAAGTGCGTCTACGCGGCGTCGTCGCTCTCGGGCCGGGCGAGACCGTGGACACACCTCGCGGCGCTGTCGCCGTCCACGCCCATCGCGATCAGGGCGGCGGTCGCGGTGCCGGTGCCGTCGTCGCCCCAGACCCCGCTGTTCACGCAGTCCACAAGCCCCAGCAGGTGCCCCTCCAGCGCCCGGGTCAGCACGGCCGGCGGAATGCCGGTCTGGAAAACGCCCTGCCGCCGGCCCCGGGAGATGACCGCTTCCGCCATGTCGCGCGCGGGGGCGAGGACCTCGGCGACCCGTTCGGGCCCGAGGTCCTGGGGGGCGAGGCGGAGCAGGATGCGGTAGCGGTCACCGATGGGCCACACGGCGAGGACGAAGCGCGCCAACTCCGTGACGGCATCCGCCACCGGCACCTGCGGGACGGCGAGCGCCTGCCGCAACGCCTGCGCGGCCTCCTGCACCAGCCCCTCCACGAGGGCGGCCCGGCCGTTGAAGTGGCCGTAGACCGTACGACGCACCACGCCTGCCGCCTCGGCGATGTCGCCGAGGCTGCTGTCGGGGTCACGGCCGAGTTGCTGCCGGGCCGCTTCGAGGATGCGGGCCCGTGTGAGCAGGGTTCGGCCGCGTTCCGGGGCGGCTGTGACGGGGGTGGTGATCATGTCGGACCTCTGGTTGACGGGGAGGGCGAATCGATAGTTGCACATAGGCGGGCAATAAAATAGTCTGCACATCATCGGGCAATTAACTGCCCCGGTGCCGTGCCACCCCTGTCCGCGGCCGCACCGCTCCCATCCCGCACCCCGAAGCCTCCGCTTCACCTCCTGCCGAGGAGCCTGACGATGCCGCTCTTTGCGAAGACACCCGTCGAGACGACGACCGAGCCGTATCCGCGCCGCTGGTGGGCCCTGCTGGTGCTCTGCCTGAGCCTGCTGATCGTCGTCATGGCGAACACGTCGCTGATCGTGGCCGCCCCCGACATGACCAGGGACCTGGGGCTGAGCAGCAGCGATCTCCAGTGGGTCATCGACGGCTACACCGTCCCCTACGCCGCGCTGATGCTGGTGCTGGGCGCGACAGGCGACAAGTACAGCCGCCGTGGTGCGCTCGTCCTGGGCCTGCTGATCTTCATCGGCGGTTCGGTGATGGGCGGCCTGGTCGACGAGACGAACCTCGTCATCGCCGCCCGCGCGATCATGGGCGTCGGTGCGGCCGTCGTCATGCCAGCCACGCTGTCGCTGCTTGTCGCGATCTTCCCGAGGGCCGAGCGGGCCAAGGCGATCACCGCCTGGTCCGCCACCTCCGGACTCGCCATCGCCGCCGGTCCGCTGGCCGCCGGCTGGCTGCTGCGGGACCACGCCTGGGGCTCGACCTTCCTGATGAACGTCCCCGTCGCCGTCCTCGGCGTCGTGGGTGCGCTGCTCCTGGTGCCGCCGTCGAAGGCGGAGGGCATGGGCCGGATCGACTACGTCGGCGGTCTGCTGTCGATCGTCTCGGTCGGCTCCCTGGTCTACGCGACCATCGAGGGCCCGCACTTCGGCTGGGGCGTCGGCCCGATCACCGCGGCCGTCGTCGCCGGCGTGGGGCTGCTGGCCTTCGTGGCGTGGGAGTCGAGGCACCCGAACCCGATGCTGGACGTGCGCAGGTTCGCCGAGCGGCCCTTCGGCGGCTCGATGCTCGCGGTGCTGTTCTTCTTCTTCGGCACCTTCGGCTCGATCTACTACTCCACCCAGTTCCTGCAGTTCGTCCTCGGCTACGACGCCCTGGAGACCGGCGTACGGCTGCTGCCGCTGGCCGGTGCGGTCTTCGTCGGCGCCGCGGTGACCGGCCGGATCGCCCCGAAACTGGGCGTGAAGCTGGTGGTCGGCGGCGGCATGGTGATCGGCACGGCGGGCGTCCTCCTGCTCACGCGCATCGAGTCAGGCTCGACGTACACCGACTTCCTGGCGCCCCTGCTGCTGCTCGGCTTCGCGATCGGCCTGAGCCTGTCCCCGGCCACCGACACCATCATGGGGTCCTTCCCGGAGGACGAGTTGGGTGTCGGCGGCGGCGCCAACGACACCGCGCTGGAACTCGGCGGCGCCCTGGGCATCGCGATCCTCGGCTCGCTGCTGGCCACCTCGTACAAGGACAAGCTGACCGACCTGATCGGCGGCCGGCTCCCGGCCGAGGCCATGGACACCGCCAAGGACTCCGTCGGCGGCGGCATCGCGGTCGCCGAGCAGGTCGGCAAGAACCCGCAGGGCGGCGCCGAACAGGCCCAGGTCCTGCTCGGCGCGGTGCACGAGTCCTTCGCCCACGCCATCGCCCACACCAGTCTCATCGGCGGCATCATCATGGCCGTCGCCACGGTGATCGTCATCGCCGTCCTGCCCGGCCGCAAGCGCGACACCACGCGCGGTCAGGAAGAAGCGGCGGAGACGAGCGAGGAGCGGACCGAGACCGTGGGTGCCTGAGCCCCCCACACCGGAGGCCGGAGCCCAGGACCCGGCCTCCTCCGCCCCCAGGACGGGCCGTGCCTTGAGCGGCGCCCGGCCCCGGGACGGTGCCGGGAGGTGACACCCGGCGCCGTTCCCCCGCCGGTTTCTCACTGCCGGGGGAGCGGGAACGGTTCTCACTGCCGGGGGAGCGAAATGGGCGACCCCGAGGGTGCGGCGCCCAGAAACGGGCGCCCGCCACAGACATGTCGCCGTCGGAACACCCGGTGCACCAGCACGACGGTGGGGGTTCGCCTGCGATGCGCACCCGCCACCAGGATTGCCGTCCGGGGAGCCTTCGTACGCCTGGCCCCGCATCAGGTGCCCCCTCACCCCACCGTCGGACTCGGCGACACCGTGCTGTTCGCCGGCGGAGTGAGGACGACCTGCGGCTGGCCCGCGACCGCGGGCGGCGGGGTCAGGCTCTGAGCCGGAAGGCTGGGCGAGGTGGTCTCCTGGACGAGGACCTGACCGAAGTCGACCAGGCCGGTCTTCTCCACGGCGGTGATGTGGTCCAGGACGGTGTCGTTGGCCTGGTCGGCCAGAGCGCGGACCAGCGAGTTCCTCGTGGTGGTGCGGACACTGGCGATCGTGGTGAGGAACTGGCCGTTCGTCGCACGCACGGTGGTGGCCAGGTCGGTGTCGAACTGCCTGCCCCGCTCCGCGTTCAGCCGGGACTCGAAGCTCTGCTGTTGCGGCGACGGCTGGTTGGGCAGCGCGATGCCCAACTGATTGGCGACATCGCGGCAGGCGGCGTCCAACGCGGCATCCCCGTCGACCAGTTGCTCCCCGGCGCTCCGGACGGCCTTCGTCGTCCCTTTCTTCGACGCCGTCTGGCCGACGGGGTACTCCCACAGTCCGGCCGAGCGCACCTTGACCACGAAATCCCGGTCGGCTTCCGTCAGCGTCCCGGTCGCCGGCTTGGCGACCACCCGCGCGGGTGCGCCGCTGACCGTCTGAACTCCGAGCATGGAGGGGTAGAGGAGGGAGCCGAGGGTGATGCTGAGCGCACCACCCACGAAGAGGGTTCCCGCCGCCTTCCTTGAAACGAACACCGTGTCTCCTGATCCGGTTCTTCGGATCCCGCACACCCGGAGATACGGATGCGAGGCATCCGCAGAACCTCTTGGGCTCGTCACGGGTTCGCAAAGCGTCCGGGCCGGCCGGCGCGAAGAAGGGCCGTTCGGCCCTACCGGCCCCCAGGAAAGGGACTGTTAGGCCCTAGCGGGACCGGGTGCCTCAGGGCCGACCATGTGGCGGCGACCGGGAAGGGCCAGGTCCATTTCCCGCACTTCTGGTCCTTCCCGGCTCGTCGACGACACCGACCGAGGGGGAGGGCGCCGTACGGCCGACGAGTTACAGCCGCCGCCGCAGGAAGAACAGCGTCGGGCGGCTGCGCACGCGGAAAGAGCTGTGACCTCATGGGACAGCTGGTGCTGGAAGGGCCCCTGGGCCGCAATGGACTGCTCCGCCACGCACAACCTTCCGGCAGGCCACCGGTCTGAACAGACACACACCTGCGCGAGCTGCTGGGGGGTAGTCATGCGACGGATAGGTACTGCACTGGCCGCGATGATGCTGGCGGGCGGTGGCTTGTTGGCCGGCACGGTGCCGGCGGTGGCCGCACCGACGGCCGTGGACTGTGCCGTGACGTGGGGGAGCCTGGACAAGACCGGTGACTCCGTTGTCTCCAGGCGACTGGCCGACGTGCGGACCGGACAGCACGAGTGCTACGACCGGCTGGTCTTCGACGCCCAGGGCACGACGGCCGACCCGATCGGCTACAGCGTCCGCTATGTCGACGTCCTGCACCAGGACCCGTCCGACATCGTGGTTCCGATCAAGGGCGGAGCCATTCTGGAGATCTCGCTGTTCTCCCCGCGCTACGACCCGGCGACCGGGCAGCCCTATCCGCCGCTTCCGGCCGTCGACGTCACCGGGTACCGGACGTTCCGCGAGTTCAAGTTCACGGGTGGGTCCGAGGGATACACCCAGGCCGGACTGGGCGTCCGCGCCCGGCTGCCGTTCCGGGTCTTCCAGACGGCCAACCATCTCGTGGTGGACGTGGCTCACACCTGGTGACCCCGCAGGGCCGGGGGTGCGTCTCCTTGACGTGCCCCCGCCCCGCCGCGCTCCTCCAGAGCCGTGAAAGAGGTCAGGCCGTCCTCGATGAGCTTGGCCGCGCGGCGGACGTCGGCGGTCACCGCCTGATGTACCTGCCCGGGTGTGCGGTCGCCCGCCAGGTGCTTTCCCAGGCTCCGGAACTGGACGGGCCACAGGCCGAGCAGAGCCGTTGCCGCGATCTGCGGTTCCGGGTCGTCCGGGACCATCCCGGTGCGCTGGGCCAGCGCCTCGGCCGCGACGCCGATGAGCCGGTCGATCATGTCGCGGTGATAGGCCCGAAGTGAGGGCGTGGACCGGGTCAGCTCGCGGAAACGCCTGATCGTGTCGGCGGCCCGGACCGGGTCGTCCTGCGCCGCGATCCAGGACGTCATGCCGTGCAACTCGTCGGACAGCACCCGCAGTACCGCGTCGACCGGACGACGGCCGGGGACGGCCAGACCGGTGCGCAGGGCGGTCATCGTGGTCTCGCCCAGGTCCAGGATGAGCGATTCCTTGGTGGGGAAGTAGTTGAAGACCGTCTTCTCCGAGACTCCGCACGCCTCGGCGATCTCCGCCACGCGAACGCCGTCGAAGCCGTGCTCCAGGAACATCTCCGTCGCGGTGTCCGACAGGCGTTGCCGCGTCAGACGCTTCTTCCGCTCCCGCAGTCCCTCGGCCTCGGGTTCCCCGGCCTGCCTGCGCCATCCCGTCCAGTCCACCGTGCTCACGCGGGACAGCGTAATCCAGCGCCGATATTCTTACTGCTGCTATATATTTTCAGTTGCTGTAAGTTCGTTCCGCTGGCGAGCCGTCCACACTGCCTTGGGAGCCTCCGTGAGCGCCATCCACATCGTCCACGACTACCCGCACTCCGCCACGAAGGTCTGGCGCGCCCTCACCGACCCGGCGCTCATCCCCCTCTGGACCGCGACCGGCGCCGGGGCCCGGCCGGAGGGATTCGCCACCGCCGTCGGCACCGAGTTCCGGTTCGTCGCGAAACCCAAACCGGGCTGGAGCGGCATCGTCGACTGCGTCGTGCTGGAGGTGGACGAGCCGCGGCTGCTGCGCTATTCGTGGACCGACCACGGCGGCGGCGCAACCACCGAGGTCACCTACCTGATCGAGCCCCGGGCCACGGGAACCCGCTTCACCTACGACCACACGGGCTTCGCGGGAACCGGCGGGTTCTTCATGGCGCAGATCCTCGGCCACGTCCGGCGCAGGATGCTGCGCGTCGGCCTGCCCGCGGTGCTCGACGACCTCGACGAGTCCGGCAGACTCCACCCCGGCAGCGGTTCCGGGCGAACGACCTGAACAATCTGACGGCTGCCGCCACCCATGAATCACGGCTTCGAGGCGACGAGCTGGTCGGCCAGGCGGTGGGCCTGGGTCAGCAGGGTGCCGAAGGTGGCGACCTCGTCGGGATCGGCGGGCCGGGAGCGGGACAGCTGGCGGCGCAGCTCGTCGAGCGCGCGGTGCAGGTCGTCGACGGCGGGACGCAGCCGGTGGTCGTGCCGGTGGCCGAAGCGGCTGTCGTTGTACAGCTGGAGCGCCTGGGCGGTCTGGCGGAGGAAGGCCGCGTAACGGCGGGCGAGGGCGGGGTGGGGCCGGGCGGCCCGGCGGCCCTCGGCCGAGGCCTCCAGGACGGTGCGGGTGACGCCGACGGTGTGGACGGCGGCGTAGTCCAGGACCACCACGGCGTCGTCGTAGTCCTTGCCCGGGGCGGCGGCGCGGGTGCGGCGGCGCAGGTTGACGCGCAGGCTCTCCCGGCTGTGGCCGAGGGCCGAGCGGGCCTGGTCGACCAGACGGTGCAGGCGAAGGGCGCGTTCGTGCCAGGTGCCGGCCTCGTCGGCGTCCCACCGGCCGTCGGCCAGCCCGTCGGCCACGGCATCGAGGATGTCGTGGGCCTCGCGGGTGGCGTCCCGCAGGGCCGCTCGGACGTCCCGCAGGTACACCGGCGGACGGATCAGCGCGTTGACGGCGATGCCGACCGCGGCGCCGAAGACGGCCTCGGTGATCCGGGCCGCGGCGGTGGAGATGCCGACGTCCCCGCCGGTGAGGACGAACAGGGCACCGGTGGCCGCGTAGATGCCCTGGCTGCCCAGGCGCTGCCAGTTGCCCAGCAACACCACCGTGGGCAGGACCAGCGCCATCGCCAGCATGGTGTCGTGCAGCAGCAGCGCGGCCGCGGTGGCCACGACCGTGCCCGTGGCGATCGCCGCGAGCTGCTGCAGCCCGTGCGCGATGGACCGGTAGACGGTCGACTCCACCAGTACGACCGCCACCCACGGCGCCACGAACGCCATGGGCGCCTTCAGCCACCAGCCGGCCAGCGCCCACGCGAGCCACGCCGCCAGCGCGGCCTTGCCCGCCTGGACGACCAGGTCCCGCTCCCGGCCCGGCCCCGCCCAGGCGCGCCCCACCGCCTGCCCGGCGGCCCGCACCTGACGCTTCGCCGTCTGCGCCGCCGTTCGGATCCCCTGCATGCCACTGCAGGTGCCACCAGCTCGCCGGTCCATGCCGCCGGTCCGGCCTCGCTGACCGGAAGCCCCGGTGTGTCTGGTCGGCGGAGCAACGCCCGCAGCCGCTGATGTACACCGACCGTCACCAAAACTTCACACGAGACGGCGGCTGACGGCGGCCCGGAGGGCAACCCGGTCAGGTGCCGTCCACCGGAAGGGACCTGCCGTCGTGATCGCTGTGGCTGCGTCGCTGTTGCCCGTGCTGGGTCTGCTGCTGTACGGAATGGACCGTGTGGAGGACTGGCTGGGCGGCGGACCACCGACCGCACGCCACGCCCGGGACCGTCACCTTCGGCTGGTCCACAGCGACAGCCGCCCTCCGACGGAGTCGAGCCCGGCCGGTCCTGCCCCACGCCGTATCGACGCGGCCTGAGCACACCATCCCGGCCATGCCGCCGACCGCGACCGGGCCCAGGACGCCCGCAACGACAGCGGCGCCGTGCCGTACGACCTGCGCAGCATCGATGAGATCACCATGTTCTTCGACGGTCTGGAGCTCGTCGGACCCGGTGTCGTGTCGGTGACGGAGTGGCGGCCGGAGCCCGGTGCGGGTGCTGTGGAGGTCGTCGCCGAGCACGGGGGACTCGCGCGGAAGCCATGACGGCGGGAGGGGAGCGGGGCGCCGGTGCGCGGGGCGTGTTCGCACGCCCCGCGCACCAGGTACAGCGGCCGCAGGTTCCTCGCACCAGAGGGAGACGGCGTTCACCTCCTGGACGGACCGCTCAGGCCCTCGGGCGGTCCGGCTCGGGACCGCCGCCCCCCTCCCGCGGCGCGAGTCAGGAAACGGAGGCCGTGTCCGGTGCCGTCTCCCGTGCCCCGGCCCGGCCGGAGATGCGCTGGCGGAGCAGGGCGAAGACGACGACGGCCACGGCCACCAGGGTGGACAGGACCACCTGGTCGCGGCCGCCGCCGTTGCTCGTGTCGGTGAGCATGTAGCCGAGCACGAAGGTGATCAGGGCGATGGTGGCCCAGGTCAGGTAGGGGTAGAGCCACATCCTCACGATCAGTTTCTCCGGCGCCTCGCGCTCGATGATGCGGCGCATCCGCAGCTGGGAGAAGCAGATGACCAGCCACACGAACAGGGCGATCGCGCCGGAGGAGTTGAGGAGGAACTGGAAGACCGTGTCCGGCCACAGGTAGTTGAAGGCGACGGCGACGAAGCCGAAGACCACCGAGGCGAGGATGGCCGTCCGCGGCACCCCGCGGCCGGTCGTCCTCGCGAACGCGGCCGGGGCGTCGTTGCGGCCGCCCAGGGAGAACGCCATGCGGGAGGCCGTGTACAGGCCGGAGTTGAGGCAGGACAGCACGGACGTCAGCACGATGGTGTTCATGATCTGGGCCGCGTGCGGGATGCCGATGGAGCTGAGCGCGGCGACGTAGGAGCCGTCCTTGAGGATCGCCGGGTCGTCCCAGCGCAGCAGGGAGACGACGATCAGGATGGAGCCCAGGTAGAACACGGCGATACGCCAGATGACGCTGTTGGTCGCCTTGGTGACCGCGGCCCTCGGGTCGGGGGTCTCGCCCGCCGCCAGCGTGACGATCTCGCTGCCCATGAAGGAGAAGACCACCATCAGGACACCGGTGAGGATCGCGCCAGGGCCGTGGGGGAGGAAGCCGCCGTGCGCGGTGAGGTTGGTGAAGCCGGACGCCGGGTGGTCGGAGCCGGGCAGCAGGCCGAAGAGGGCGAGGCCGCCGATCACGATGAAGGCGGCGATGGCGACCACCTTGATGCCGGCGAACCAGAACTCGAACTCGCCGTAGGAGCTGACCGAGACGAGGTTGGTGGCGGTGAGGACGAGCATGACGATCAGGGCCCAGCCCCACTGCGGGACCGCCGGGATCCAGCCGGCCAGGATCTTCGCCCCGGCGGTGGCCTCGACGGCGAGCACCACGACCCAGAAGAACCAGTACAGCCAGCCGATGGTGAAGCCGGCCCAGCGGCCCAGGGCCCGGTCGGCGTAGGCGGAGAACGAGCCGGAGGTGGGGTTGGCCGCGGCCATCTCGCCCAGCATGCGCATCACCAGGACGACGAGGACGCCGACCAGCGCGTACGAGACGAGGATGCCGGGGCCGGCGGCGGCGATGCCGGAGCCGGAGCCGACGAACAGGCCGGCGCCGATGACACCGCCGATGGCGATCATCGACAGGTGGCGGTTCTTGAGTCCGGCCTTCAGGCCGGGCTCGGTGGGTGGGCTTGCGGGCAGGGTTGTGGTCATCTCGCCATCCATGGAGGGGTGCGGACGGGGGCGCCACGGAAATTAGTTCAGCACGATCTAAAAAAACAGTCTTGTTTAAATGTTCACCTTGCTCTATTTTCCGTTCAGCGTGGAGCCACGCCCTCCGGGCGCGGCCGTCGCCCCGTCCCCCCGTGTTCCGGCCCTGAGGGGAACTCGTGCACGTAGCAGCGCAGTGGTCGCCGTTAGGGTGGCGTCGTGGTGAACACAGCGGGCAAGTTCGGCCCGTACAGCCAGCCGGGTCCCGGGCGGCCCGCGCCGGGTGCCGGGGTCCTGGACCCCCGTGTCCTGCCCGGCCGGGGCCTGACGGGAGCGGAACTCGTCCGCTCGCGGATCGCCCTGCGGGTGCGGCTGCGGTCCGCGACGCCCGGAGACCGGCTGCCGGACGCCGGGGTGCTCGCCGAGGAACTGGGGATCAGTGAGATCACCGTGCGCCGCGCCCTGGAGGGCATGTGCCAGGACGGCCTGCTCGACCGCCGCCGCGGCCGGTCCGGCGGCACGTTCGTGGCCGGGGAGTGGGACACCGTCGTCGCCGTGCTGCACGATCCCGCCGAGGCGGCCGCGCTGGACGCCGTCCATGTGCTCCTGGAGTGCGGCCTGGTCTCCCACGCGGTGGGCGAGCTCCCGGACGGCGGGCTGGACGGGCTGCGGGCGCTGGTCGAGGAGATGGACCGGTCCGAAGCGCCGGCACGGCTGCTCGAACTGGAGACCCGCTTCCACCTCGACCTCGCCCAGGCGCTCGGCGGCCCCGGTATCCGCGAGTTCGCCGCCGACCTGCTCGGCCGCCAGTGCCTGCTGGTGCCGGCCCCGGCGCCCGAAGTCGTCCGGGCGCGCAACCACCACCACGCCGGCCTGCTCGACGAACTGGCCCGCGGAGCCATGGCCGAGGCGGTGGCCGCGGTGAAGGCCCACCGGGACACCGAACCGGTTGCCTGACGCCGGCCGTACGCCGGCTCCGACGACCGCCTCGCCCCGACCCAGTCCTGACGACCGCCCCGCTCCGACGACCGCCTCGCCCCGACCCAGTCCTGACGACCGCCCCGCCCCGACGCAGTCCCGACGACCACTCCGCTCCGACGACCGCCTGGTCCGGACCACCTCCTCGCCCCGCCCCTCACCACCCGCACAAGGAGCTGGCGCCATGCCCGACCCCGCAGCCGTCGGACCGCCGCCGACACCGGACCCCGCCGGATCCGCGCCCCAGCGGCTGCGCGGCGGTGTTCTCGGCATGGCCGACATCGCCGCCGCCACCATGGCCAACGTCGGTCCGGCCATGAGCTTCTTCTTCGGTTTCGCCTTCCTGGCCACCACCGCGGGCGTCGCCTCCCCGCTGACCATCGCCGCCGCCGGCGTCGCCGTCGCCCTGCTGGGCAACACCCTGGCCGAGTTCTCCCGGGCGCATCCCTCGGCCGGCAGCTTCATCACCTTCGTCGGCCGGACCTTCGGCCCGGTCAGCGCGGTGACCACGGCCCTGCTCGCCGGACTCGGCTACATCATCGCGATGGCCTCCGTCATCGCGATCTCGGGCGGCTTCGTGCAGATCACCCTGCACCACTACACCGGCCTCGACGTGCCCTGGATCATCTGGACACTGCTGCTGACGGGGCTGTCCGTCGTTCTGATGCTGCGCGGGATCGTGGTCTCCACCAAGTGGGCCGGCTACTTCTTCGCGGTGGAGATGCTGGTCCTCGTCGTGGTCTCGGTCGCGGCGCTCGCCGAGCACCGCGGCGGCCTGTCCGCCGACCCGTTCCTGCCCGGTCACATCACCCACGGAGTCAGAGGGCTGGCCGCGGGCTTCCCGCTCGCCGTGTACCTGTTCGTCGGCTGGGAGAACTCGGCGGCGCTGGCCGAGGAGACCGAGAACCCCCGGCGCAACGTCGGCCGCGCGGTGTTCTCCTCCGTCGCCATCATGACGGTGAGCTACATCCTCTTCGCCTACGCCACCGTGACCGGTTTCGGCTACGACGTCGAGCGGCTCGGCGACTCACCCATCCCCTTCGTCGACCTCGCCCAGAACACGTTCGGCACGCTGGCCGTCCTCGCATACGTCGGCGGCCTGACCTCCACCCTCGGCGTGCTGATCGCGGGCATCAACTCCCAGGCCCGGCTGATCTTCAACGCCGGGCGGGAGGGGCTGCTGCCGTCCTTCTTCGGCTACGTCCATCCCACCCGCCGCACGCCGAACAACGCGATCGTCACCTTCGCCGTCACCGCCCTGCTGATCATCGGCGGCTGGGGGCTCGGGCACCTGCTGGGCGCCGACGGCGGTCCGATGGACCCGGTGGTCTTCTTCACCGAGTCCTCCAGTCTGGGCACGATCCTGATCCTGCTGGTCTACCTGGCCTCCAACATCGCCCTGCCGCTGTACTACCGCAGGTACCGGCCGCAGGAGTTCCGGACCGTGCGGCATCTGGTCCTGCCGGCGACCGGTGCCCTGGCGATCCTGGTTCCCCTCTACTACCTCACCAAGCCCGGCCAGCCCGCCCCGTACAGCTGGTTCCCGTACGCCGCCCTGGCCGTCCTGCTGGCGGCCGTCGGCTACGCCACGGTGCTGGTCCGCCGCGACCCCCTGCTGGCCGACCGGGTCGGCTCCGTCGTCGCCGACGCGGAGTGACCCTCCGGTCCGCCGTCACCTCGGCCGCACGGGGAGCGCCGGGCGTTCCCGGTGAACCGCCGCCGGGCCGACGGCCGATGGCCGAGCGCGCGGACACCACGGTCGTCGAGGGGCCCGGCAGTCATGCCATGTGTGTGTCGCGGCCATAGGTGGTCGTCGGTGTCATCGGAGGGGCCACCGCCGCCGGTTGAGACACCTGTCGGCCCGAGTCATGCCCGTGGGGCGGCTCATGTGCGTAGGCTGTATCCCCGCGCGGAGACATCGACATTCCGCGCGGAGCACATCGACGAGAGGTCCGACCCTATGTCCGAGTCACCCGGGACCGAGCTGGCGTCCGAGTACAGCGCGCGGATCGCGCAGGACCTCGAACTCAACGCGGAGAAACAGGACCGCCTCGCCACCGAGATCGCCGCCCTGGAAGAACAGTTGCGCGCGGTACGGGAGAACAGGGTGGTGCTGGAACGGCTCCAGCAGGCGCTCACCCCGCAGGCCACCGCCTCCGTCCCCGCGACCGCCGCCTCCGCACCCGGGACCGCCGAACCGGCCGAGGCCAACGAAGCCGTCGAGGCCGCCGTGCCGCACCAGCGGACCGAGCCCGCGCCGAACCGCCGTGCCGCCGCGAAGCCGAACCGCCGTGCCTCCGCGAAGCCCAGTGCCGCGAAGCCGAGTGCCGCGAAGCCGAGTGCCGCGAAGCCGAGTGCCGCGAAGCCGAGTGCCGCGGAGACGAAGCCGAGCCTCGTCGAAGCCGTGAACACCTATCTCGCCCAGCAGCAGGAACCGGTCTCAGCGACCGACGTCGCCGAGGCGATCAGGGCCGGTCAGCCCGGTCGCACCATCAAGACGACGGTGATCCGTACGACGTTGGAGAACCTGGTCGCCAGGAACCGTGCCCGGCGCACCAAGCAGGGCAGGGCGGTCTTCTACACCCTGTCGGCACCGGAGGGACCCCAGACACCGGAGGCCGACGCCGGGGCCGAGGCCGAGGCTTAGACCAGTGCCGAGGCACGTACCTGGGCCGGGCCTCTGCCTGGGTCCAGGTACGGGCCCGCTACCCCTACGGCTACCGGTCTCGCCCGAGACATAGAGACGCCGGGACACATGTTCTGACCGGTCTCACGCCGACGGGCCTAGTGATCGCTTCCTGACGGCTTCCAAGTGGGCCTCGAACACCCCCGCCGCGTCCGGTGTCAGTGTCCGCAACGCCACCAGCGCCGTGATCACCACGTCGCACAGCTCGCCCTGCACGTCCTCCCAGGTGTGAGTGACACCCTTGCGGGGGTTCTGGCCGGTCGCGCCGATCACCGCCTGGGCGACCTCGCCGACCTCCTCCGTGAGCTTGAGCATGCGCAGCACCAGGCCGGTCTCGCCCTCGTGCCTGCGGTTGGCGTCCAGCCAGGTCCAGAGGTCCTCGACGGAGGTCCACAGGTCGGGGGCGTCCGGGGCGTCCGGGGTGTCCGGGGAGTCCGAGGTGTCCGCAGGCGGTGTCGTCCGCTGATCCGTCATGGCCCGTAGCCTGCCCTACCGCGCCGCTACTCCTCGAACAGGGCCTCCTGCTCGCCCTCCTTCGCCCGCCGTACCCGCCGGTTCCGTGCGCCGATGACCACGGCCGTCACCGCCGCCGTCACGCCCAGGGCCGTCGGGACCATCCAGCCGCGGTCGAAGACATGGCCGAACGCGTGGTCCAGGGAGAGCCGGCCGGGGCCCGTGACCGCGAGACCGGCGGTGGCCAGGCCCAGGGTCGCCGCGTACTCGTAGCCGCCCTCCTGGGCGAAGAATCCGTTCGGCTTGTGCAGGGCGGTCGCGCCCGCCATCGAGCCGGCCGCCGCGGCGCCCGCCGCCGGGGTCGCGAGGCCCAGCGCCAGCAGCGTCCCGCCGCCGGCCTCCGCCAGCCCGGCCGCCAGCGCGCTCTGCCTGCCGGGTGCGTACCCGACCGACTCCATGTACTGGCCCGTGCCCTCGATCCCGCCCCCGCCGAACCAGCCGAACAGCTTCTGGGTGCCGTGCGCGGCCAGCACCCCGCCGGTGCCCAGCCGGAGCAGCAGCAGGCCCACGTCGCGTCGGTCGTAGCAGGTCACGGCGGCTCCCATTGTCGGCAACGGATCACGGGTTTCCACCGTCGCACCGGTCACACCCGGTCGGCCCGTCCTCGCCGCCGTTCGGGTGGCGGGCGGGTGGCGGACCGCCGGGACCGATGTGACGCTGGCTGGCATGACGATCAAGACAGCCAAGCTCAGCGACCCGGCCGTCCGGGCCTTCGTCACCGCCGTCAACTCCAGCGACCGCGAGCGTTTCCGGGATCTGTTCACGCCGGGCGCGACCATGGCGGACGACGGCTCCGACCGGGACCTGGACGACTGGATCGACCGGGAGATCTTCTCCTCCAACGGCCACATCGACGTCGACAACGAGTCCAACGGCGGCCGCTCCCTGCTCGCCCACTACCGCAACGACGCCTGGGGCGAGATGGTCACCCGCTGGGACTTCACCGTCGAGGACGACGGCCGTATCTCCCGCTTCGAGACCGGTCAGGCGTAGCGGCGGTTACGGTGATCCCCTTGCCTTCGTGTGCGCTTCAACTCCTAGCGTCTCAGGCATGGAAACCGACAGCACCACCAGGACCCTGGGCCGTTCCGGCATCCGCGTCAGCGCGCTCGGCTTCGGCTGCTGGGCCATCGGCGGCGAGTGGCAGGACGCCACCGGGCAGCCGCTCGGCTGGGGCAAGGTCGACGACGAGGAGTCCGTCCGGGCGATCCGCCGCGCCCTCGACCTCGGTGTCACCTTCTTCGACACCGCCGACACCTACGGCGCCGGCCACAGCGAGCGGGTTCTCGGCCGTGCCCTCGGCAAGCGGCGGGACGACGTCGTCGTCGCCACCAAGTGGGGCAACGTCTTCGACGAGGAGACCCGCACGCTCACCGGCGGCGACGACTCCCCGGCCCACGTCCGCCGCGCCCTCACCGCCTCCCTGCGCCGTCTGGGCACCGACCACGTCGACCTCTACCAGTTGCACCTCTCCGACGCCGACCCGGCCCGCGCCGCCGAACTCCGCGACGTGTGCGAGGAGTTGGTCGGCGAGGGGCTGATCCGGGCCTACGGCTGGAGCACCGACGACCCGGCCCGCGCCGCCGTCTTCGCCGAGGGGCCGCACTGCACGGCCGTACAGCACACCCTCAACGTGCTCCAGGACGCTCCGCAACTCGTCGCGCTGGCCGAGAAGTCGGGGCTCGCCGCCGTCAACCGCAGCCCGCTCGCCATGGGGTTGCTCGGCGGACGGCGGGCGGGGGCCACGGCGGGCGACATCCGCAGCAGGCCGCCGGCCTGGCTGCCCGGGTTCGGGGACGGCGACGGCGCCGATCCCGCGTGGGTCGAGCGGATCGAGGCCCTGCGCGAGGTCCTCACCAGCGACGGGCGGACCCTCGCCCAGGGCTCCCTCGCCTGGATCTGGGCCCGGAGCCCGCGCACGATCCCGATCCCCGGCTTCCGGTCCGTCGCCCAGGCCGAGCAGAACGCCGGCGCGATGGCGAAGGGGCCGCTCACCGCCGGGCAGATGGCCGAGATCGACCGCCTCCTCGGGCGCTGAGCGGCCCCGACAGGCGGCCTGGCGCGGAACTAGTGACCCTGGCCGCCGCCGTACTGCTGCTGCGCGTAGGGCTGCTGGCTGTGAGCCGCCGCCTCCTGGGGCCGGCCGCCGCCGTCGGGTCCCGCCGCCTGCTGCGCGTACCGCTGGCCGCCGCCCTGCTCGGTGAGGGTGATCTGGCCGGCCTTGATGGTGGCCAGGCGCGGCGCGCGGCGGGCGATGGAGGAGTCGTGGGTGACCATGATGAAGGTCAGCCCGTACTCGTGCCACAGGCCTTCGAGGAGGGCCATGATGTCGTCGCGGGTGCCCTCGTCGAGGTTGCCGGTCGGCTCGTCGGCGAGCAGCACCTTCGGCTTCTTCACCAGCGCGCGGGCGATCGCGACGCGCTGCTGCTGGCCGCCGGAGAGCTCGGAGGGGGCGTGCGTGAGACGCTCGCCGAGGCCCACCGAGCGCAGGGCCTCGGCGGCACGCTCCCGGCGGTCGGCCGGCTTGATGCCGAGCGGGACGAGGGCCGTCTCGACGTTCTCCTGGGCGGTGAGCGTCGGGATCAGGTTGAACGACTGGAAGATGATGCCGATCTTCTCGGCGCGCAGCCGGGTCAGCTTGGTCTCGCTGATCCGGGCCAGGTCGACGCCGTCCAGTTCGACGCTGCCCTCGGTCGGGCGGTCCAGGCCGCCGATCATCTGGAGCAGGGTCGACTTGCCGCCGCCGGTCGGGCCCTGGATGACGAGCTGGTCGCCGTCCTCGATGGTCAGGTCGACGCCGCGCAGCGCCTCGACCGTCTCCTTGCCCCGCGTGTAGCGCTTGGTGACTCCGGTGAGTCTGTACATGGGTTCTCCACTGGGTGGTAAGGGGGTGGGGGCGCCGCGTCCCGGGGGGAGTGGAAGCGGCGCCCCGGCTTGGAGGGGGCGGGGTGTTACGCGACGCTGCGCAGGGCGTCGGCCGGGCGCATCCGGGAGGCGCGCCAGCCGCCCATCGCGCCGGCGATCAGACCGCCGGTGACCGCGAGGCCGACCGCGAGGGCGATGGTGGTGAGGGAGACGGGCGCGGACAGCGCGATCTCCAGGGTGTTCTGGGAGGCCTGCTGGCCGGGGCCGCCGCCGCCCGGGCCGCCGCCCACGCCGCCACTGCCGCCGGTGCTGCCCAGCTGGGCGGTGAGCTTCGGGCTGATCGCGGTGACCGCGTAGGCCGCGCCGACGCCGAGGGCGATGCCGAGGGCGCCGCCGATCAGGCCGTTGACCATGGACTCGCCGACGACCTGGCGGGTCACGTTGCGCGAGGGCCAGCCGAGCGCCTTCAGGGTGCCGAACTCACGCACCCGGCGGGAGACGGCGGAGGAGGTCAGCAGGGCCGCCACCAGGAAGGCCGCCGCGAGGACCGCGATGGACAGCCACTTGCCGACGCTGGTCGCGAGGCTGGAGGCGGTGGAGAGGGAACCCGAGACGGTGGAGGCCAGGTCGGCGGAGGTGGTGACCGTGGTACCGGAGATGTTGGCCGTGATCTCCTTCTTCACGGTGGAGATCTGCTTGGAGTCGCTCGCCTTGACGTAGATCGTGGTGACCTGGTTCTTGGCGTCGCCGAGGGTCTGCGCGACCTTCAGCGGGATGAAGACGTCGGTGTCGGACTCGCTGCTGTCCGGGGTGGCGATGCCGATGACCGTGAACTTGGTGCCGGAGATCTTGAAGGTCGAGCCGACCTTGTACTTCTTCTCCTTGGCGTACGACTTGCTGACCACCGCGACCTTGCCGCTGGTCTGCGCGGAGGTGAAGGTCTTGCCCGAGGTGATCTTCATGGTGGACAGCGGGCCGAGGCCCTGGTGGGCCACGTCGACGCCGGCCACGGAGTAGCTGTTGACGTCGAAGTTGGCGCCGCCGCCCTGGACCTGCGGCGCACCGCCCGAGCCGCTGCTGCTGCCGCCGCTCGGCTGCCCCTGGCCGCCGCTGGTGCTGCTGCTGGTGGAGGTCTTCGCCTTGCCCTGGGTGAAGGAGCCGTCGACCTTGGTGACGTTGAGGGAGAGCGCTCCGACCGCGCTCTCCACACCCTTCTGACCGGCGACCTTGGTGACCAGGGACGACTTCAGGGCCTGACCGCCCTGAGTCTGCACCCGGTCCGAACTCTGCGTGGAGCTGCTGCTGGACTTGGCGTCGAACTTGAAGTTCGGGCCGCCGGAGCTGCCCGAGGTCGGCGCGGTACGGGCCTTGGTGACCGTCATGTCGGTCCCGAGGCCGTACAGCGACTTGAGGACCTTGTCCTGCGCCTGGGTCATGCCGGCCGACACTGAGTTGACCGTGATGACCAGCGCGATACCGAGCGCCAGACCCAGAGCGATGACCAGGGCCGCCTTCTTCCTGCGGCCCAGCTCGCGCTTGAGATAGATGCCAAACATCCCGTTCCTCGAAGGTTCTTGGCGCCCGCTGTGGACGCGAGCTCAAGTTAGGGAGAAACCTTTGAGTCACACTGGGTAAAAGATGTGTCAGAGCTGAGAAACGGTGAGGTCTTAGCAAACTTTCATAAGGCAGCACATTCCTGGGCGGGCGAGGGGGTACCGCCAGGTAACACGTGTGGCCTGCGGTGTACGGTCCCGGGATGCGCGATTCCTCTCGGCTGACCCGGCGTGCCGCCCTTGGACTGACGGCCGCCGCTCTCCCCCTGTCCGCGGCGGCTCCCGCCTCGGCCGCCACCGTCATAGGCGGCGAGCGGCTGGCCCGTGGCGGCATACAGGTGCAGGGGACCACCGGCCTGCCCAAGAAGATCACCGCCCACGCCTGGCTGATCGCCGACTGCGACAGCGGTGAGGTGCTCGCCTCGTACAACGCGCACCGGCGGCTGGCACCCGCCTCCACCCTGAAGATGCTGTTCGCGGACACCGTGCTGAAGAAGTTCGAGCGGACCGAGCGGTACCGGGTCAAGGACTCCGACATCTCCGACGTCCCGGCCGGCTCCAGCCTGGTCGGCATCAAGCCCGGCCTCACCTACACCGTCGAGCAGCTGTGGCAGGGCGTCTTCCTGCGCTCCGGCAACGACGCCGTGCACGTCCTCTCCCACATGAACGGCGGGATCGCGAAGACCGTCGCCGAGATGCGGGCCAAGGCGGCCGACCTGCAGGCCCTGGACACCCATGTGGTCAGCCCCGACGGATTCGACCACAAGGGCCAGCTGTCGTCGGCGTACGACCTGACCCTCTTCGCCCGGCACGGGCTGAAGGACGACGACTTCCGCGGCTACTGCTCCACGCGGACCGCGAACTTCCCGGCCGGCGGCAAGAAGACCTTCCAGATCCAGAACACCGACCGTCTGCTCACCGGCGCCTGGGGGCTCGACGTCTACAAAGGCCTGTTCGGCGTCAAGAACGGTTACACCAGCCACGCCGGCAACACCTTCACCGGCGGTGCCACCCGGGACGGCCGCACCCTCCTGGTGACCGTGATGCACCCGGCTCTCGGCACCAACGCCGTGTACGAGCAGACCGCCGCGCTGCTCGACTGGGGCTTCGGGAAAGGGAGTTCGGCGCAGCCGGTGGGCGTACTGGTCGATCCGCTCAGCGAGGGCGGGGCGAGCGCGAGTGCGTCGCCGTCGAAGGGCAAGGGGGCCGCGGGGGCGGCCGGGACGGGGACGGCGGCCGGTTCGGGCTCGTCCGGACCGTCGCCGTGGCGGCTCGCGGAGGGCGGGGCGGGGACGCTCGCGCTGCTGGGCGCGGGGGCGTGGGCGCTGCGCCGGCGACGCCGGGCGGCCGCTGCCGCGGCCGTCCCCGAGCCGGGGGACACGCCGGCCGACTCGGCCGGCACTCCCGCGGGCTGACGTCTCGCGGCAGCCGCCCCACCCACCGGTGCGTACCCGCGGTCCCACGCGGGTCCACCCCCGCCCCGGTCCGGTGGAACGGCTGCCGCCTCCCCCTCGGAGTGGTCGGCGGAATGCCAGAGCCTCAACTGTGAAGTTCTGGTGAAGGAGAGTTGAGCATAGGCCCGTTACCGGCGGCAATACTGCGGACGTACGCATTCCGCTTGTGCAGGTTGTGGATTGTCCGACTGAACGGAGGTTCAGCCCCGGCCCACGTACGGCATCGCCGTCGCCAGTACCGTCGCGAACTGCACGTTCGCCGCGAGCGGCAGCTCGGCCATGTGCCGCACGGTCCGGGCCACGTCGGCCACGTCCATCACCGGTTCCGGGGCGACCTCCCCGTTCGCCTGCAGTGCGCCGGTCTGCATCCCCGTCGTCATGTCCGTCGCCGCGTTGCCGATGTCGATCTGCCCGACCGCGATGTTGTACGGCCGCCCGTCCAGGGACAGCGACTTGGTGAGGCCGGTCAGCGCGTGCTTGGTCGCGGTGTAGGCCACGGAGTGCGGGCGGGGCGTGTGCGCCGAGACGGACCCGTTGTTGATGATCCGGCCGCCCTGCGGCTCCTGCTCCTTCATCTGTCGGAACGCCGCCTGCGCGCACAGGAACGCGCCGTTGAGGTTGGTGTCCACGACATGCCGCCACGCCTCGTACGGCAGGTCCTCCACGGCCACCCCGCCGGGCCCGAACGTCCCCGCGTTGTTGAACAGCAGGTCCACCCGCCCGAACCGCCGCACGGCCGTCGCGAACAGCGCGGTCACGTCGTCGGGTTGTGAGACGTCGGTCCGTACGGCGACGCAGGTGCCCTCGGGCGCCAGTGCCGCCGTCTCCTCCAGCCGCGCCGGGCGCCGGCCGGCCAGCGCCACCGACCAGCCGGCCCGCAGCAGTTCCGTGGCCACGGCCCGGCCGATACCGGAGCCGGCGCCGGTGACCACGGCGATCTTTGCTTGGTTGGCATCCATGGACGCGCAGCGTAGGCGCTCCGCTGGGCGGGCCGTGTCGGGTTGTCGGTCGGGTGCGGCGCTGTGGGGGCTGGTCGCGCCCACGCGGCGGAGCCGCATGTCAGTTACAGCCCCGCGCCCCTTTCGGGGCGTTCCGACCGGGGCGCCCTACCAGGTCAGGCCGCTGCAGTTTCACCTGGGTAGCGGACGCCGATCTGCTCCCGTAGGGCGTCCAGGGTGCGCATGATGGCGAGGGTGCCGTCGTGCGGGACGAGGGGGGATTCCTGTTCGCCGGCCCGGACGGCGCGCATCGCCTCCCTGGCCTCGTGGCGGAAGGTGCTGCGCGGGCCGTCCTCCGGGGGCAGGGTGAACTCCTCCGGGGCGCGGCCGTCGCGGTGCAGCACGAAGCGCTCGGGGTGGAAGAAGCCGTCCGGGATGTCGATCCGGCCCTGCGAACCGGTGACCGATGCCGTGGTGCCGGTGCCGCCGGCGATGGAGCAGTGCAACATTGCGAGAGCGCCGCTCTCCCAGGAGAGCAGTGCTCCGGTCTGGAGATCGACGCCCTCGTCCGAGAGCACCGCTCGCGCCGACATCCCGTCCGGCTCGCCGAGCAGCAGCTGCGCGAAGGACACCGGGTACACCCCCAGGTCGAGCAGCGCGCCCCCGCCGAGCAGCGGGTTCCGCAGCCGGTGCGCCGGCGGGAACGGCCCCTCCAGGCCGAAGTCCGCCTGCACCGTCCGCACCTCGCCGATCGCCCCGTCCGCGACCAGCGCCGTCAGCCGCCGGATCAGCGGATTGCAGTACATCCACATCGCCTCCATCAGGAAGCGGCCGTGCTCCTTGGCCAGCGCGACCAGTTCCCCGGCCTCGCGGACGTTGAGCGTGAACGGCTTCTCGCACAGCACGTTCCGCCCGGCCTCCAGGCACAGCCCGGCGGCCGCCCGGTGCGCCGAGTGCGGGGTGGCGACGTACACGATGTCGATGTCCTCGTCCCGGGCCAGCGACTCCCAGTCCCCGTACGCCCGCCCGATCCCGAACCGCTCCGCGAACCCCGCCGCCGACTCCGGGGACCGCGAGGCCACCGCCACTATCTCCGCGTCGGGCAGATCGACCAGGTCCGCCGCGAACGCGGCCGCGATCCCACCCGTCGCCAGGATCCCCCACCGCACGCTCTGCTCACCCATCCCGGCCGCCCCACCCTCGCTCATGTGTTTCCCGGCAGTCTGTACGAGCTGAGAGCATATGTGGGGGCCATCGGTGTCCATCAAGAGCGGACCGGACCGCGAGACCGGCGAAGAACGGCGAAGCGGCCGACGAAGACCGCGGGACCGACGCTGACCGTGGGCCCACGAGGACCGGCGAAGCGATCGACGGAGACCGCGCAGCCGCCGCAGACCGTGAGACCTGACGACGACAGACGGGGGACACATGCCCGAGCAGCCGGCGCCGCCGACACCGGATGCGCAGGACACGCAGGACGCGCAGATGACCGGCGCACCCGCGGCGCACAGCCCCGCCACGCCCGCCACACCCGGCCCGCCCGTCGCCCCCGCGACCCGTCGGGCCGGCCTCCTGCTGGTGCTGCTCCTCGGTGGGCTCACCGCCACGCCCCCGCTGGCGATGGACATGTACCTCCCCTCCCTGCCGGAGGTCACCCGCTCCCTGCACGCCCCCGCCGCGACCGTCCAGCTCACCCTCACCGCCTGCCTCGCCGGCATGGCCCTCGGCCAGCTGGTCGTCGGCCCGATGAGCGACCGCTGGGGCCGTCGCCGCCCCCTGCTGACCGGCCTCGCCGTCTACGTCGTCGCCACCGCCCTGTGTGCCCTCGCGCCGGACGTCGAGACCCTGGTCGCCTTCCGCCTCGCGCAGGGTCTCGCGGGCGCGGCCGGCATCGTCATCGCGCGAGCCGTCGTGCGCGACCTCTACGACGGGGTCGCCATGGCCCGGTTCTTCTCCACCCTGATGCTGGTCTCCGGGGTCGCCCCGGTCATCGCCCCGCTGATCGGCGGGCAGATCCTGCGGGTGACGGACTGGCGGGGCGTGTTCGTCGTCCTCACGGTCGTCGGAGCGCTGCTCGCCGTGCTGGTCTGGGTGCGGCTCCCGGAGACGCTGCCGCCGGCCGGCCGGCACGCCGGGGGAGCGGCCGCCGCCGTCCGCGCCATGCGCGGCCTCCTCGCCGACCTGCCCTTCACCGGCTACATGCTCGCGGGCGGCTTCGCCTTCGCCGCGCTGTTCGCGTACATCAGCGCCTCGCCGTTCGTGATCCAGGAGATCTACGGCGCATCCCCGCAGACCTTCTCCCTGCTCTTCGGCCTCAACTCGGTCGGCCTGGTGATCGCCGGGCAGGTCAACGGGAAGGTGCTGGTCGGCCGGGTCAGCCTGGACAAGGTGCTGGGCGTGGGCCTGGCCGTGACCGTGCTCGCCGCGACCGCCCTGCTGCTGATGTCGGCCGGTGCCCTCGGCCCCGTCGGCCTCGCCCCGGTCGCCACCGCCCTGTTCGTCCTGATGTCCGCGATGGGGTTCACCCTCCCCAACGCCCAGTCCCTCGCCCTGCTGCGCACCCGGCATTCCGCCGGTTCCGCGTCCGCGCTGCTCGGGACCTCCTCGTTCCTCGTCGGCGCGGTCGCTTCGCCCCTCGTCGGGATCGCCGGGGAGAGAACCGCCGTGCCCATGGCGATCGTCCAACTGGCGGGGGCACTGGTGGCGCTGGCCTGCTTCATGGGAATGTGCCGTCCCTGGGCAGCACGTGGGAACGCCCGTGCGAACGCGGAGGGAGCAGAGAGCTGAGCGTAACGAGACTGCGCGTCGAGACACCGGAACGGGCCGGTCTCGACCCCGCGGAACTCAGACATCTCGTCCGTGAAGTGCGCGAGCTCACCACCGGTGAGCGGCCCTGGGCGGCCGGGGCCGTCGTGGTCGCCGGACGCGGCCCCGTGATCGCCGTACAGGAGGCGGCCGGCTGGGCCGTGCGGTACTCCGCGTACGACCCCGCGACCGACGCCGGTGTCGAACTCCCGCCCGCCGCCCGGGTCCCGATGACCGTCGACACCCCCTTCGACCTGGCCTCCCTCACCAAGCTGTGCACCGCGGTCGCCGCCGTGCAGCAGCTGGAGCGCGGCACCCTCGGCATCGACGCCCGCGTCGGCGCCTACCTCCCCGACTTCCACGGGGCCGCCGCCCACCGCATCACCGTCCGCCAGCTCCTCACCCACACCTCGGGCCTGCGCCCCGAACTCCCGCTGCACGACTGCCCCGACGACGCGGCCCGTCTCGACCTGCTGCGCGCGGAGACCCCGAGCAGCGCACCCGGCGCCTACCGCTACTCGGACCTCAACATGCTCCTCCTCCAGCACGTCCTGGAGCGGATCACCGGCCGCCCCCTCGACGTCCTCGTCCGCGACGGCATCACCCGCCCGCTCGGCATGACCGACACCGACTTCGGCCCCTGCCCGGGAGCGGCGGCCACCGAGGACCAGCGGCGGCCGTGGGCCAAGGCGGACCGGGGGATGCTGCGGGGCGTCGTGCACGACGAGAACGCCTGGGCGCTGGGCGGAGTGGCCGGGCACGCCGGCCTCTTCTCCACCGCCCGGGACCTGGCGATCTTCTGCCGCACCCTGCTCTCGGGCGGCGCGTACGGCCCCGCACGCATCCTCGGCCCCGACTTCGTGGACCTGCTGCTGGCCCCGCCCGGCCTGGGCTTCCTGGTGGACCAGCCGTGGTTCATGGGCGAGCTGGCGGGACACGGCGCGGCGGGCCACACCGGGTTCACGGGGACGTGCCTGGTCCTGGACCCGGCGACGGACACGTTCCTGGTGCTGCTGGCCAACACCGTGCATCCGCGCCGCCGCCCCGGCGACAGCGCTCCGCGAGCGGCGGCGGCGACCCGCCTTGCCAGGGCTGTCCATACAATCGCCGGGTGAACCACCCCACCGCACCGGCCGGCCGGCCGGCCGACCGGCTCCGCGCCACGCTCCTGGACCTGCTCGACGGCCTGCCCCCGAAGCAGGCCGCCACAGCCGTCGAGCGGCTGATCGCCCACTACCGCGGGGCCACCCCGACCGACGCGCCGATCCTGCGGGACCGGGCGGACGTGGTGGCGTACGCGGCGTACCGGATGCCGGCGACCTTCGAGGCGGCACGGTCCGCGCTGGCCGCGTTCGCCGACGCGGTGCCGGAGGGATGGGTGCCGGGCAGCCATGTGGACGTCGGCGGCGGGACGGGCGCGGCGACCTGGGCGGTGACCGACACCTGGGACGGCGCGCGGCCGGTGACGGTCCTCGACTGGGCCGAGCCCGCGCTGGCCCTCGGCCGGGAGATCGCCGCGGCGAACCCGGCCCTGCGGGACGCGACGTGGCAGCGCTCTCGGATCGGAGCGGCGCTCACCATCGAGAGCACTGATCTCGTCACGGTGTCGTACGTCCTCAACGAGCTCGACGAGGCCGGCCGAGCCGCCCTCGTCGCCGCCGCCGCGGCCGCCGCGCAGGCCGTCGTCATCGTCGAGGCCGGCACCCCCGCCGGCTACGCCCGGATCATCGAGGCCCGGGACCGCCTGACCGGCGCCGGCTTCCACATCGCCGCCCCCTGCCCGCACAGCGCCGCCTGCCCGATCACCCCCGGCACGGACTGGTGCCACTTCTCCGCCCGGGTCAGCCGCTCCTCCCTGCACCGTCAGGTCAAGGGCGGATCACTGCCCTACGAGGACGAGAAGTTCAGCTACGTGGCCGCCACCCGCTTCCCGCCCGCCCCGGCACCGGCCCGGGTGGTCCGCCGCCCCCAGATCCGCAAGGGCCAGGTCCTGCTCGACCTGTGCGAGGCCGACGAACGGCTGCGCCGGACGACGGTCACCAAACGCCACGGCGACCTGTACAAGGCGGCCCGCGACGCGGACTGGGGAGACGCCTGGCCGCCGCGGTGACGCGGCCCGGTGCCGAGCCGCGTGACACGGTCCGTGACACAGCCCCCGTACCCCCCGCTTCGCACCCAGACGGGACCATAAGGCATCCTGGCCGGACCACAGCGAGGCGAGGCGATAGATGAGCGCGACGTTCGGCGGCCCCAGCGGCCGGCAGGGCAAACTCTCCCGGTGGCTGCGCGGACGCCGCCCGAAGGAGGCCGCCGCCGACGACTCGGGCCGCGCGGCTCTGCTGCTCGCCGCCGCCGAGGCGGGCCTCCCGCTGGCCCCGGCCGCCCACCCCGCCCCCGGCTACGGCTGCTCCTGCGACCGCGTCGGCTGTCCCACCCCGGCCCGGCATCCGGTCTCCTTCGCGTGGCAGACGCAGTCCACCACCGACCTCGCCCAGATCGAACGCTGGGCCCGGCACCAGCCGCAGGCCAACTTCATCACCGCGACCGGCATGACCCACGACGTCCTGGACGTGCCCCTGGAGGCGGGCCGGCAGGCGCTGGAACGGCTGCTCGCGAACGGCGTCGAGGTCGGCCCGGTCGCCGAGAGCGACGACGGGCGCATGCTCTTCTTCACCCTCACCCGCGGCACCCCCGAGGACGAGGACGAGTGGTGGCCCTGCGAGCTGGACTGCCACCCCGAGACCATGGACGAGCACCCGGGCCTGCGCTGGCACTGCCGGGGCTCCTACGTCCTCGTACCGCCCGCCCGGCTGCCCGGCGACGACGACCGGCGGGTGCACTGGGTGCGCGGCCCCGAGCACGCGCTCCCCGATCCGCTGAGCCTGCTGGAGATCCTCACCGACGCGGGCGCCCGGTACGCGGGCGAAGGGGCCGACCAGGTGGGCGCGGCCTGGCCGCTGCGCCGCTGAGCGCTCCGCTGGAAGCGCCGGGTCGGGTTGTGCAGGGTCGTCGGTCGGGTGCGGCGCCGTCGTGGCTGGTCGCGCCCACGCGGCGGTAGCCGCATGTCGGACACTGCCCCGCGCCCCCTACGGGTGCGCTGTTCAGGAACCCTGTGCCGAGGTCAGGCCCTGGACGCGGCCGAGGATCGTGACCTTGCCGGTGCCCGCCGGGTCCAGCGCGACCTGGTTGGAGACGAACTCCATCGTCAGCGACTGCTTGATCTCGCCCTTGGTGAGCGCCTTGACGTCCTGGTTCTGCGTCGGCACGGAGGTGCCCGCGGCCGCCGTCTGCTTGGCGTAGTAGCGGGTGGTGAAGAAGACCATCGCCCCGCCGTCGGCGGTGCGCAGCGCGAGCGGTGCGTAGTCGCCGTTGGTCAGCGGCTCGTCGATGTACTGGGTGGCCAGGCCCGGCTTGGTGGACTTCTTGCGGTCCGCGCGCCAGCCGCTGGTGTGCGGGCCGTCCGCGAAGTCGGTGCCGCCGCTCTTCAGGTACGTGGCGTAGTCCCGGCTCAAGTCGGCCGGGGAGATGGCGAGTCGGGCGCTGTTCACCGGTACGGCCGTGGCCCAGCCGTCCTTGTCGGTGGTGAACTTCGGTACGTCGCCCGGTGCGACCAGGGTCAGGTACGCCACCTGGAACGGGTCGGAGAGGCTGTTGCGGGTGAAGACCAGCAGCCACCGTTCGTCGCCGCCCTTGTTGCCGTGCGCGTCCGCTACGAACCAGCGCGGCCAGCCGGCCTTCTTCGGGATGGTGTAGGTGACGTCGTCGAACTTCAGCGGCGAGTGGCCGGAGTTGCCGCCCGGACTGTTGGCGTGCCCGGCCTTCAGGCGCGCGGAGTCGATGTCGGCGAGGGCGCCGGTGGTGTAGTCCGCGTCGAGGGAGCCGTCGTAGGCCTTGTCGGCCTTGTTGTAGGCGTCCGTGAACTGCCGCAGCGCCTTGGCGGCCTCGGCGCGGGTGGTGGTGGGGAGGATCTCGCGCTCCCCGTGCACCACCACGCATCCGCTCGCCGTCAGTGACAGGGCGGTCAGCGAGACCGCCATGAGTGCGTTCCGGTCACGCCTGCGGAGCCGTCGAGGGCCGCGATCCCTGGTCGTCAGGTGCGTCATCAGGTGCCTTCACCTTCCCCTTCCCGGAGCCGAACCCTACCGGGGCGAAGAAGAGGGCGAGCGTCGGGATCAGGTACAGCAGCCACACCGTGACCTGGAGCACGGTCGGGTCCGGCTGGAAGTTGAAGACGCCCTTCAGCAGCGTTCCGTACCAGCTGTCCGGCGGGATGGTGTCGCTGATGTCGAAGGCCTGGTGGGTCAGGCCCGGGATCCAGTCGGCCTCCTGGAGGTCGTGGAAGCCGTAGGCGAGGACGCCCGCCGCGACCACGACCAGCATGCCGCCGGTCCAGGTGAAGAACTTGGCGAGGTTGATCCGCAGGGCGCCCCGGTAGAACAGCCAGCCCAGGAGGACCGCGGTGGCGAGGCCCAGCGCCACGCCGATCAGCGGGCGCGGGGTGCCGTCGCTCGCCGCGTGCACGGACGCCCACACGAAGAGGGCGGTCTCCAGGCCCTCCCGGCCCACGGCGAGAAAGGCGGTGGCCACGAGCGCCCCCGTGCCCATCGCGAGAGCGGCGTCCAGCTTGCCGTGCAGCTCCGCCTTCAGGTGCCGGGCGGTGCGCCGCATCCAGAACACCATCCAGGTCACCAGGCCCACCGCGACGATCGACAGCGACCCGCCGAGCGCCTCCTGCGCCTGGAACGTCAGCTCCTGGGAACCGAATTCGAGCGCGCACCCGAAGCCCATGGCGATCAGCACCGCCACCGCGATGCCGATCCAGATCGGCTTCAGGGCGTCGGTGCGGCCGGTCTTGACCAGATAGGCGATGAGGATGCAGACGACGAGCGACGCCTCAAGGCCTTCCCGCAGCCCGATCAGGTAGTTGGAGAACACGGATCACGCCCCCTCGGCGGACTCGGAGAACAGCGTCCGGCCCCACCAGTCGTCCTTGTCCCGGACGCCGGGCGGGACCGCGAAGACCGCCGAACCCACGTGCTGGATGTACTCGTTGAGCGCGTCGGACGCCGACAGCCTGCGCTGCAGCGGGATGAAGCCCTTGCGCACGTCGCGCTGGTAGGCGAGGAAGAACAGCCCGGCGTCGAGCCGCCCGAGTCCGTCCGTCCCGTCGGTGAAGGAGTAGCCGCGGCGCAGGATGGTGATCCCGTCGTTGGAGTCCGGGTGCGCGAGCCGCACATGCGCGTCGGGCTTCATGGCCTTCAGGAACGGCGCGTCGTGCTCCCTGGCCTTGCCGACCGGGGCGCCCTCGTCCTTGTCCCGCCCGAAGACGTCCTCCTGTTCCTGGAGCGAAGTACGGTCCCAGGTCTCGATGTTCATCCGGATCCGCCGCGCGACGAGGTAAGACCCCCCGCTCATCCACTCCGGCCCGTCCCCGTCCCCGACCCACACGAACTTCCGCAGCCGGTCGGTCTCGGTGCCCGCGATGTTGCGGGTGCCGTCCTTGAACCCCATGAGATTGCGGGGCGTCTGGGCGTCCGGGGTCGTCGACGAGGTCTTGCCGAAGCCGAGTTGGGACCACCGGATGGCGACCTTGCCGAAGCCGATCCTGGCGAGGTTGCGGATGGCGTGCACGGCGACCTGAGGGTCGTCCGCGCAGGCCTGGACGCACAGGTCGCCCCCGGTGCGGGCCGCGTCGAGGTTGTCCCCGGGGAACTTGGGCAGGTCGACGAGGGCGGCCGGCCGCTGCCCGGTCAGGCCGAACTTCTCGAAGAAGGACGGCCCGAAGCCGATCGTCAGCGTCAGCCGGGACGGCTTGAGGCCGAGGGCCTCACCGGTGTCGTCCGGCGGCGCCTCGGCGAGCCCGCCGTACGCGCCCTCGCCCACCGCCCTGCCCGCGGTCAGCCGCCGGGCCGCGGCCGTCCAGTCCTTCAACAGCTGTACGAACTCGGCCCGGTCGCCGGTCTTCACGTCGAACGCGGCGAAGTGCAGCCGGTCCTGGACGGGTGTGGCGATCCCGGCCTGGTGGGCGCCGTGGAACGCGACCGCGCCCCCTGTCTCGGCGGCCGCCGGGTCGACGTCGTCGCCGGCGTCGGCCATCGCCACCGCGCCGCCGGCCACGGCCGCCCCGAGCGCGAGCCCGGCACCACCCCAGCCGATCAGCGTCCGACGCGACGGACTGGTCTTCTCGCTCATGCCCCGCCCCCTACTTGACCACGGTCGCGGCGAGCTTGGACAGCGGCTCCGCGAGGGCGTTGACGGCGTCGGACAGCTCCTTGCGCTGGTCCTTGGTGACCTTGTCGTACGAGACGAAGTCGTACGACGTCCTGTCCGACGCGTCCGTCCGGAACTTGTCCAGCAGCGTGTTCAGCGCGGTGAACTGCTTGTCCAGCTCGCCGGTCAGCGACGCGTCGTTCTTCGCGGCGACCGGCTTCAGCAGCTCGTACGCCTTCTGCGCGCCCTCGACGTTGGCCTTGAAGTCGACCAGGTCGGTGTGGGAGTAGCGGTCCTCCTCGCCGGTGACCTTGCCGGTGGCGACCTCGTCGAGGAGTTCCTTGGCGCCGTTGGCCATGGAGGTCGGGGTGATCTCGGCCTTGCCGACCCGCTTCTGCCAGTCGGTCAGGTCGGTGACGAGCTGGCCGGCGAGGGCCGCCTCGGTGGCACCGATCTTCTTGTCGGCCCACAGGGCCTTCTCCAGCCGGTGCCAGCCGGTCCACTTCTGCCCCTCCTCCAGACCGTCGGCGCGGGTGTCGGTCTTCGGGTCGATGTCTCCGAAGGACTCGGCGATCGGCTCGGTGCGCTCCCAGCCGAGCCGCGAGGGGGAGTACGCCTTCCTGGCGGCCTCCAGGTCACCGGCCTTGACGGCGTCGGCGAAGGTCCGGGCCAGCGGGACGGTGGCGTCGGCCTGCTCCTGGGCGTACTCGCGGTAGTCGGCGACGGCCTTGTCGAGCGTCGGGTTGCGCTTGGCGACGGCGCCGGAGCCGGTGACGGTCAGCTTCTGCCGCACCCCGTGCCCCTTCATCCCGGGCCGGCAGGCTATCTCGTACGACCCCGCCTTCACCTCGGCGGTCAGCGTGTACTTGGTCCCCGGCCCGATGTTCTCCTTCTCGGAGACGATCCGGTCGTCCGGGAAGAGGATCTCGACCTCGGTGGCCTTGGAGCCCTTGTTCTCGATGGCGAGCGTGACGTGCCCGGCCGGAACCGACTTCGTGGACGTCTCGCACCTGGCGTCGGCGGCGGTGACCTTGATCGCGTCATCGCCCTCGGCATCGCTCTTCGCCGTGCAGGCCGAGAGGGCGGTCAAGGCGGCCGCGGTGGCGGCGGCGGTGACGGTGAGTCGGACGGCACGCATGCAGGCTCCAAGCGGGATGGTGTGGTGAGGCTGGCCTAACTTACCTGAGGCTTACCTCACCCTTACCCACCCGGGTGGTGATTCACCAGACACAGAAAGATCACAGACACGGCTTGATGTCGACGGCTCAAAGCAAACACCAAGGAAAGGTAAAGGGATGGTCAAGTGGTCGGTGGGTGCTTCAATTCCGGAGTGACTGATTACGACGTGCTGCGTGTCTTCTGCGCGGCGAACGGCGGGTACGGCAACGAACTCGGGGTCGTCCGGGACGGTTCCGTGCTGCCCGACCGGGAGGACCGGCAGGCGCTGGCCGTGAAACTCGGGTTCAGCGAGACCGTGTTCGTGGACGATCCCGAGCGCGGGGCCGTCGACATCTACACCCCCACCCTGCGCCTGCCGTTCGCCGGGCTCCCCTGCGTCGGCGCGGCCTGGCTGCTGGACGTGCCCGAACTGGTCACCCCGGCCGGTGTGGTGGGCGCCCGGCTGGACGGCGAGTTCAGCTGGATCGAGGCGCTGCCGGAGTGGGTCCCGCCGCACACCCTGCGCCGCTACGCCACGGCCGCCGAGGTCGACGCGCTGCAGGTGCCGCCGCCGTACGAGCGAAGCGAGACGGGGGTCCCCCCGGACGAAGTCCGGGGAAGCGTCTACGCCTGGGCGTGGGAGGACGAGGCGGCCGGACGGGTGCGTGCCCGCGCCTTCCCCGGCCGCGACGACGGCATCGACGAGGAGGAGGCGACCGGCGCGGCGGCGCTGCTGCTGACCGCACAGCTGGGCCGGGCCCTGAACATCACCCAGGGCAGGGGCTCACAGATTCTGACCGCGCCCCAGCCCTACGGCTGGGTGGAGATCGGCGGGCGGGTCCTCCTGGAGGGCGAGGAGAAGCAGCCGGGGATCAGCCGGTGACCGACTTCCCGGCGCGGTCCCGCCGCACGTAGTACCAGGTCATGTTGGACGACAGACCCGTCAGCAGCACCCAGACCACACCCATCAGCCAGCTGCCCTGGACGAAGGAGACGACAGCGGCGGCGACGGCGAGGACGCAGACGACCAGGGCGTAGAGGGCGAGGCGGGGCATGAAGTCGCTTTCTGAGGAGTGCGGGGGACACTGCTGGCGTCCACCAGTGTCCCCCATCGGCTCAGACGTCCGTGACGCGGAGCCCGGCGTGTGCCTTGTAGCGGCGGTTGACCGAGATCAGGTTCGCGACCAGGGACTCCACCTGGTGGGCGTTGCGCAGCCGCCCAGCGAAGACCCCGCGCATCCCGGGGATGCGTCCGGCCAGCGCCTGCACGATCTCGACATCGGCCCGCACCTCGCCGAGCACCATCACATCGGTGTCGATCTCCTCGATCTCCGGGGCCTGGAGCAGCACCGCGGAGAGATGGTGGAAGGCGGCCGTGACCCGTGAGCCCGGCAGCAGCGCGGCGGCCTGCTCCGCCGCGCTGCCCTCCTCCGGCTTCAGCGCGTAGGCGCCCTTCTTGTCGAAGCCGAGCGGGTTGACGCAGTCCACGACCAGCTTGCCGGCCAGCTCCTCGCGCAGTGACTCCAGCGTCTTGCCGTGCCCGTCCCACGGCACGGCGACGATCACCAGGTCGCTGCGGCGCGCGCACTCGGCGTTGTCGGCGCCCTCGACACCGTGCCCGAGCTCGTCCGCGGCGGCCTGCGCGCGCTCGGCGGCCCGGGAACCGATGATCACCTTCTGGCCGGCCCGTGCCAGCCGGTAGGCGAGGCCCTTGCCCTGCGGGCCGGTGCCGCCGAGCACACCCACGACCAGACCGGAGACGTCGGGCAGGTCCCAGGGATCCTTGGCGGCGGCCTTCTCGGCCGGCGGCTGCTGTGCACTGTCGGTAGAGGTCATGGGCCGACTCTACGTCCGGGCCGACGACCGTACCCGGTCAGGTGAGCCGGTTCACGGGCACCCGGCGGAAGGTGATCGTCTCGTACGCGCCGAAGTCCCCGGTCTCGTACAGCAGACCGACGGTGGCCGCGTCGATCCGGGTCAGGTCGGAGTAGGCGGCGGGCAGTCCGTCGACCGTGTACGCGGGCCGCCAGGTGGTACCGCCGTCGGTGGAGACACGGATCGTCATCAGGGCGCGGGCCGCCGGATCGGCCGGCCCGGAGTACAGCAGCAGGTCGGGATCGCGGAGTTGGAGCACGGCGGCCTCGCAGACGGGTGCGGTGAGCCCGGCCTGCGGCCTGAACGGCTTCACGAGGGTGCGCCCGCCGTCCGCCGAGTGGGCGTCGGCCCTGTTCCCCGGCGCCGGGGAATCGTTGCGCGTGTTGAAGTAGACGCGCCCGTCGGGCAGTTCGGCGGCGGTGGTCTCGTTGACGTTGACGTATCCGTTGGTGTTCTCGTCGAGGTAGCCGAGGTACCAGGTCTCCCCGCGGTCGTCGCTGAGCAGGCAGTGCCCGCTGTTGTACCTGCCCTCGGTGCCGTTGTCCGTCCCGGTGGGCGGCAGGGTGTGGTTGGCGGCCACGACGACCCGCCCCGAGCGCAGTTGCAGCGCGTGTCCGGGCGTGGTGGCGTACCACCGCCATCCGGCCTTCTTCACCGACCGGGTGATCTCCTTCGGCGCGGACCACGTCACCCCGTCGTCGTCACTGTGCTGCACCCACACCCGCCGCCCGTCGGCGTCCGGCACCTGCCCACGCAGGATGGCGTCCTCGGTGGCCGAGGCGGCACTGCGGACGTGCACGAGCAGGATCCGCCCGCTGTCGAGCACCACGGGAGCGGGGTTCCCGGCCAGACCGGGGCCGTTACCGGCGGCGACCTGGAGAGACTCCCAGGTGCGCCCGCCGTCCCGGGACCTCTTCAGTACGACATCGATGTGCCCGTGGTCGGCGGCGGAGTCGACTCTCCCCTCGCAGAAGGCGAGCACGGTGCCCGCCCGGGAGACCACCACCGCCGGGATCCGGAAACTGGCGTAGCCCTCTGTGCCCGCGCGAAAGGGAATGCTTGCTTCTGCGTCGCTCATGGGCCGCCTTCTCCCCGGGGCGGGCGAATTCGGGGTGAACTCCGCGTCACGAGTGCCCGATTGCGGCAGTATGCGGGGGCATGGATGCCGTACGGGTCGCGTTGCTGCGTGAAGTGCTGGCCGGGACCGAGTGGTTGACCGCGACACGCAGATTCGCGGGCGCCCTTCGGGGCTCGGTGGTGACCCACGGCGGCGGACTGCTCCTCCTCGGCACCCCGGAGTACGAGCCGTGGCATCTCGCCGCGCACCTGGTGGACGAGGCCGCGTGGTCCGGTACGCCGGAACTGGCGCCGACCCTCGTACGGCACGACGCCCGCCCCACCGACCCGGCGCACCTCGCGGTCGGTCCCGCCCGCATCGAGACGGCCCGCCGGGGCGAGACGCTGCTGGTGGTGGCGCCGGGGGACGCCGAGCCCCTGCTGGAGCGGGTCCACACGGCCCGCCGCGCCGGCGTGACGGTCCTGACGCTGTCCACCACCGCCGACGACGCGCTGAGCGCCATGTCCCACGAGACCCTCACCGTCCCCGAGGCGGCGGAGCTGGACCTGGACACCGTCCAGCACCTGGTCAGCGCGGCGGCCGGCGAGAACGGGCCGTCGCCGAGGGGGCGCCGCAGCTTCAGGGACCGTTTGGCGAAGCTGGCGGAAACGGTGATGGCCCCGCCGCCGACTCCCTGGTGAGACGTCGGCTGCGGGCGCGTAGTGGTTGCTCGCGCAGTTCCCCGCGCCCCTTCAGGGGCGCGGGGAACTGCGCGACCAGCCCCCACCGGGCGGTACCCCGGCCGTGGTCGCTGGGGCATGGGGGTCCCCCAGGCCCTCAAGGCACTGGGGGAGTACGCGAGCGTCCCGGCCGGGTCGCTCTGGTGAGCCTGGTCAGCGGCTGGGCCGCGCGGGTGCGCCGGCACGGGCGGATGGTGGTGCTGTCGACCGCGATGTGGAACCAGACGATCCCCGACGAGCTGCGCGGCCGCCTCGCCGGGATCGAACTGCTGTCGTACTCGGTGGGCCCGACCCTCGGTCAGGTCCGGTCCGGCGGCATGGCCGGGTGGCTCGGCGTACGGGAGTCCGTCGGCGCGGGCGGCCTGCTGTGCACCGGCGCGGTGGGCCTGCCGGCCCGGTGCCTGCTCGCCCTGATGTCGTACGACGCGCGGACCAACGAACACGCCGTGCGCCGGAGCGCACCCGGCGCGCGACCGTGGCCGGCGCCCCCACCCAGCCCTGACCGGACTCTCTCAGCCCTCGTCCGAGGGGTCACCCGCCGGCGCGTCGTGCCACCGCGGATCGTTCTCCCACTGGAGGTTGCGCTCTCGCGCGAGCTCCATCGCGTGCTCGGCCTCCGCGCGGCTGGCGTAAGGGCCGAACCGGTCCTTGGCGGGGCACTCCGGGCCCTCCTCGACCTTGTGGTGCTGCAGGCAGTAGTACCACTCGCCCGCCTTCGCGACGGTCCGCTTCTTGAACAGGGCCATGACCGGCTCCTTTCGCCATCCACATGTTCCCGCATGCCCGCTGGTTAGACTCGCTTGCATGTCTGGCCAGTCGCTGCTCGTACCAGGGGAGCTCTCTCCCACCCGTTCGGTACCCGGAAACATCCGCCGCCCCGAGTACGTCGGCAAACCCGCGCCGGCCCCGTACACCGGGCCCGAGGTGCAGACCCCGGAGACCATCGAGGCGATGCGGATCGCCGGCCGTATCGCCGCACAGGCGATGGAGGAGGCCGCGAAGATCATCGCGCCGGGTGTGACCACGGACGAGCTCGACAGGGTGGCGCACGCCTACATGTGCGACCACGGGGCCTACCCGTCCACCCTCGGCTACCGCGGCTTCCCCAAGTCCCTGTGCACCAGCGTCAACGAGGTCATCTGCCACGGCATTCCGGACTCGACGGTGCTCCGGGACGGTGACATCGTCAACCTGGACGTGACGGCGTACATCGGCGGGGTGCACGGCGACAACAACGCGACCTACCTGGTCGGGGATGTCGACGAGGAGAGCCGGCTGCTGGTGGAGCGGACCCGGGAATCCCTGAACCGGGCGATCAAGGCGGTCCGGCCGGGCCGGCAGATCAACATCATCGGCCGGGTCATCGAGTCGTACGCCAAGCGCTTCGGCTACGGGGTGGTCCGTGACTTCACCGGTCACGGCATCAACTCGTCCTTCCACTCGGGGCTGATCATCCCGCACTACGACAGCCCGCACGCGACGACCGTGATGCAGCCCGGGATGACCTTCACGATCGAGCCGATGCTGACGCTCGGGACGTACGAGTACGACATGTGGGACGACGGCTGGACCGTCGTCACGAAGGACCGCAGGCGGACCGCGCAGTTCGAGCACACGCTGGTGGTGACGGACACCGGCGCGGACGTCCTCACGCTGCCCTGACCCCTGTCGACCAGGCCCGTCCTCCGCTCGGAGGGCGGGCCTTCTTCCGGTACGCTTTTACCGACAAGGTGTCGGTAACTTTACCGGCGAAGCGTCGGCAAGGTCGTCGACTTAGGTAAGGCTTGCCTTGGGAAGGTGGTGTCCATGGATTCGTTCTCGACACTCATCCGCACCGCGTCCCACGAGCAGCACGTGGCGGCGGAGACCTCGACGTTCATGAGTGATCTGCTGGGCGGCCGGCTCGGGGTGGAGGCGTACGCGCGCTACACCGAGCAGCTGTGGTTCGTGTACGACGCGCTGGAGGGCGCGGCCGGGCGGCTGGCCTCGGACCCGGTGGCCGGGCCGTTCGTGCGGCCCGAGCTGTACCGGCTGGCGGCGCTGGAGCGGGACCTGGCACATCTGCGCGGGCCCCGCTGGCGCACGGGGCTCACCGCGCTGCCGGCCACCGAGGAGTACGCGGCGGCGCGGGTGCGGGAGTGCGCCGAGCGCTGGCCCGCCGGTTACGTCGCCCACCACTACACCCGCTACCTCGGCGACCTCTCCGGCGGCCAGATCATCCGCGACCGGGCCGAGCGGACCTGGGGGTTCGAGCGCAGGGGCGACGGCGTCCGCTGCTACGTCTTCGAGGACATCGCCAACCCGGCCGCCTTCAAGCGGGGTTACCGCGAACTGCTGGACGCGGTGGACGCCGACGACCTGGAGAAGCAGCGCATCGTGACCGAGTGCAAGCGGGCGTTCGCCCTCAACACGGCGGTGTTCCGGGCGCTGGGCGAGGAGTTCCCGCTGTCGGCGTGAGGGTCAGCCGACGGCGGAGCAGAACTCGTCCGTCCCCTGCCAGAAGCGGTAGAGCTGCTGCCCGCAGTACTGGTCCAGGTCCCCGACGCCCAGGTGGCGCAGCAGCGCGTCGATCACGTCGAAGAACGCGCTGTTGATCGACGGCACCCACAGCAGCGCGAACACGAACAGCAGGCCGAACGGGGCGAACGGCTCCACCTGGCGCTTGATGCCGGACGACAGCCAGGGCTCGATCACGCCGTAGCCGTCCAGGCCCGGCACCGGCAGGAAGTTCAGGATCGCCGCCGTGACCTGGAGCAGGGCGAGGAAGGCGAGGGCGAACCGGAAGTCGCGCGGGACGCCGTCCAGCGCGTCCAGCCAGAAGGGGGCGGTGCAGACGGCGGCGAACAGGACGTTCGTGAGCGGGCCCGCGGCCGAGATGAGGCTGTGCCGCCAGCGGCCCCGGATCCGGCTGCGCTCGATGAAGACCGCGCCGCCCGGCAGACCGATCCCGCCCATGATCACGAACAGCACCGGGAGCACGATGCTCAGCAGCGCATGGGTGTACTTCAGGGGGTTCAGGGTCAGGTAGCCCTTCGCGCCCACCGTGATGTCGCCGCCGTGCAGGGCGGTGCGCGCGTGCGCGTACTCGTGCAGGCAGAGGGAGACGATCCAGGCGGCCGTCACGAACAGGAACACGGCGACGCCGGGCTGCTCGGCGAACCCGGACCAGGTGGCCCACCCGGTGACCGCGGTGACGGCGAGGATCCCGACGAACACGGGACTGATCCGCCGGTCACTGGGGCGGGTGGTGGTGGCGGTCATGGGCGGGGCTCCTGGAGGGCTGGGGCGGTCGACGCGGGTCCGACCGTACCTGGCGCGGCCGGAAAACGCCTCAGGTGCTGGGGAAATACCTCTGGGCGCAAGTGAAAACGGATCGCGACCGGCGATCGGTTCCCGGAAGCATGAGGGCATGCGACTGCTGAAGGTGTTCTACGAGGACTGGCAGATGGAGTGCTGCGGCAAACCGTTCGCCGTCGGCGACGACGTGGCCTGGAAACTGGTCGCCTACGGCGCCGGAGCCCGGCGGGAGCGGGCCGGGTACGGCGCCGAGGCCTGGGTGGAGAACCACGGCGGCCCCGACCGCCCCACCACCGGCCGGGTACACGCTGTCGAGCTGGTCCACGGGGAGTTCCGCTTCCCCGCGGCCGACCCGGTGCCGGTCGAACCGGGGGAGGGGGTCGTGATCCGGGGTACCGGACGCGGCCTGGAACCGGTGCCCGGCACCCTCGCGCTGGAGCCCGCCGAAAGCTGCCCGAAGTGGTTCGCGGAGGCGGACCTCGGCATCGTGGACGGCCTGCGGCGGGTCCGCCGCACCTGCGGTGCCCTCGTCACGCTCGACGCTTCGGACACCTCGGGCATCCTGCGCGTGCCCCCCTCCTGACGGCCGCCGGCGAACCCCGACACCCCCCTCGGCGAAACCCCGTGACCGCTCCCGACGTCCCCAGGGAGAATGGACCCCGTGCGCTACGCGATCCTCGGCACCACCCAGGCACTCCGCCCCGACGGCACGGCCGTCCCCGTGGGCGGGGCGCGGCTGCGTGCCCTGCTGACCGTGCTGGCGCTGCGCCCCGGGCGCGCGGTGCCCGCCGGACTGCTCGTCGACGAGGTGTGGGGCGACGATCCGCCCGCCGACGCCGGCGGCGCGCTGCAGGCGCTGGTCGGCCGGCTGCGGCGGGCGCTCGGCGCGGACGCCGTGGAGTCCACCGACGGCGGCTACCGGCTCGCCGCCGCCTCCGACGACGTCGACCTGCACCGCTTCGAGCGGCTCACCGGCGAGGGCCTGCGCGCCCTCGCCGACGGCGACCCTGCCAAGGCGGCCACCGTCCTCGACGACGGCCTCGCCCTGTGGCACGGACCGGCCCTGGCCGACCTGCCCGACCGCACCGCCGAGGCGGCCCGCGTCGACGTCCGCCGCCTGGACGCCCTGCGCGCCCGCCACACCGCCGCCCTCGCCCTCGGCCAGGCCGAGCAGTCCCTGCCCGAGCTCACCGCCCTGTGCGACGCCCACCCCCTCGACGAGCCCCTCCAGGCCCTGCGCCTGCGCGCCCTGCACGCCACCGGCCGCACCGCCGGGGCGCTGGCCGCCTACGACGACGTACGCCACCTCCTCGCGGACCGCCTCGGCTCCGACCCCGGACCCGAACTGCGCGCCCTGCACACCGAGTTGCTGGACCCGGCACCGGCGGTGTCCACCGGGCAGCCGGCCCGGCCCGGGAACCTGCGCGCCCGGCTCACCTCCTTCGTCGGACGCGAGGCCGACATCGAGGCCATCCGGGGCGACCTCGCCGCCGCCCGGCTGGTCACCCTGCTCGGACCGGGCGGGGCCGGCAAGACCCGGCTGTCGCAGGAGGCCGCCGAGACCGTGGGGTACGCCCGGGACGGCGTCTGGCTGGCCGAGCTGGCCCCCGTCGACGACCCGGCCGACGTCCCCGAGGCCGTGCTCAGCGCGCTCGGCGCCCGTGAGGCCGTGCTGTACGGCGGTGGCGCCGAGGCCATGCGGGCCGCCGCCGACCGGCACGACGACCCGGTCGAGCGGCTCGTCGACCACTGCGCCCGGCGCCGGATGGTGATCGTCCTCGACAACTGCGAGCACGTCGTCGACGCGGCGGCCGACCTGACGGCCCGGCTCCTGGAGCGCTGCCCGGACCTGACCATCCTGGCCACCAGCCGCGAACCCCTCGGCGTGCCGGGGGAGTTGCTGCGTCCGGTGGAACCGCTGCCCGAGCCGGTGGCGCTGCGGCTGCTCGCCGAGCGGGGCGCCGCGGCCCGCCCCGGCTTCACGGTCGACGGCGACGACGAGACCGCGGCGGCCTGCGCCGAGATCTGCCGCCGCCTGGACGGACTGCCCCTCGCCATCGAACTGGCCGCCGCCCGGCTGCGGATGCTGACCCCGCGCCAGATAGCCGACCGGCTGGACGACCGCTTCCGCCTCCTCACCTCCGGCAGCCGCACCGTGCTGCCCCGCCAGCAGACCCTGCGCGCGGTCGTCGACTGGTCCTGGGACCTGCTGGACGCCGGCGAACGCGACGTCCTCGGCCGCCTCTCCGTCTTCGCGGGCGGCTGCGACCTGGCCGCCGCCGAGGCCGTCTGCGGCCCCGCCGCCCTCGACGCGCTCGGCTCCCTGGTCGACAAGTCCCTGGTCGTGGCGGCCCCTTCGGGCGAGGCCGATCACGAGGGGATGCGCTACCGGCTCCTGGAGACCGTCGCCGAGTACGCCGGCGAGCGCCTGGACGAGAGCGGCGGGCGCGCCGCCGCCGAGCGCGCCCATCTGACGTACTACCGCGAACTCGCCCGCACCAACGAACCGTTGCTGCGCGGCACCCGCCAGCGGGCCGCCATCGCACGGCTCCAGCTGGAGTACGAGAACCTGCGCACCGCGCTGCGGCACGCCATCGCCGTGCGCGACGAGCACGAGGCCCTCTGCCTGCTCCACTCCCTGTTCTGGTACTGGCAGTTGCACGACCAGCGCATCGAGACCCGCACCTGGTGCGCCGACGTCATAGCCCTCGGCCCCGACCCGTTCGCCGAACCGCTGCGCCGGGCCGAACCCGTGTGGCAGCGCTGCACCGACACCCCGCCGCCGTACGCCGGCGAGGTCCTCGCCGAGGCCTGGCGGGGCGTGCACCTGGCCCATCTGGCCTGTATGGACACCGAACTGGACGTCTGGCAGACACCGCAGGCGCAGGCCAGACTGCGCGCCGTCACCGAGATCTACGAGCCCGGCATGCCGCAGACCTGCCGGGCGCCGGGCATGTTCTGGTTCTTCGCCGTGATGCTGACCGGCGGCATGGACCGGCTGCGCGAGATCCTCGACGCCGCCGTCCGCACCTGCCGCGAGACGCCGGACTACGAGTGGGAACTGGCCGGGTCTCTCGCCATGCGCGCCAACCTGCTCGCCAACCGCGCCGCCTGGGCGGGCGACGCCACCCGGGACGCCGACGAGGCACTGGAGATCTTCCGGCGCCTCGGGGACGACTGGGGCACCGCCGAGGCCTTCTCCGGGCGCGCCGAGGCCCGGGAGCGCAGAGGCGACTACCTGGCCGCGGCCGCCGACTACGAGGCCGCCATCGAGCGGGTCGGCCGGCTCGGCGCCCGCGCCCAGATCGCCGTGCTGCACGCCCGCCTCGGCAGTGTGCTGATCGAATCGGGCCAGACCGAGCGCGGAGAACGGCTGCTGCGCCAGGTCGTCGCCGACAACGAGGGCCTGAACAACGAGGCGATGCCCGCCGCCCGGCTCTTCCTCACCACCTGGCTCCTGCTGAGCGGCCGCGTCCCCGAGGCCCGCGAGCAGGTCCGGCTGGTGCGCAGCGAGTTCAAGATCGCGCACTTCGTCGTCTTCGACGCCCTGATCCTCACCCAGGAGGCCTGGGTGGACGCCCTGGACGGCCTCCACGCGGAGGCCCTGGCCCGGCTGCGGAAAGCGCTGCGGCTCGCCGCCGACCCGCTGAGCGAGGCCATCACCCCGCACCTGACCTCCCTGTGCCTGACCGTCGCCGCGGTCGCCCTGTCCGGCCTCGACGGGGGTGTGCGCGCCCTGGACGCCGCCCGCTGCCTGGGCGCCGCCGAGGCCCTGCTGCCGCCCGGCCACCTCCAGGTCGGTCTGGAGCGCACGGCACGCGACCGGTCGGAGGCCCGGGTCCGGGCCGCCCTCACCGACGACCGGGCCTACGAGTCGGCGTACGCCGAGGGCGGTGACCTCTCCCGCGCGGAGGTCACCGCCCTGCTCTGACGTCTTCCTGCCGGCGGAGACGTCAGCTCTTCGTACGGAACTTGTAGATCGCGTACGGTGCCGCCACCGCGGTGAGCCCGACCGACCAGGCCAGGGTGATCCACAGGCTGTGCGCCACCGGACCGCCGAGCATCAGGCCGCGCGCGGTGTCGGCGAGCGCGGACAGCGGGTTGTAGTCCGTGAAGGCCTGGAGCCAGCCCGGCATCGAGTTGGTCGGCGCGAAGATCGAGGAGCCGAACTGCAGCGGCATCAGCACCAGGAAGCCCATCGCCTGCACCGACTGCGCGCTCTTCATCACCACACCGAGGGTGATGAACACCCACATCAGGGCCGAGCCGAACACCGCCGACAGTCCCACCGAGGCCAGCAGGCCCGACCAGTGAGTGATGTCGAAGCCCACCAGGACGGCGACGACCATCAGGACCGCGGTCGCGAACAGCATCCGCATCAGCTCCACCGCGATCTTGGCGAACAGCACGGAGCCGCGCCCGATCGGCAGGGACCGGAAGCGGTCCATCACACCGGAGTTGAAGTCCTGGTTGAAGCCGGTGCCCACGCCCTGGGCCATGTTCATCCCCATCATGGCCATGAGACCGGGGACGACGTACTGGACGTAGGCCTGCTGGCCGCCGCCCAGCGACTGGCCGATGGAGCCGCCGAAGACGTACACGAACAGCAGCGTGAAGATCACCGGGAACAGGATGGCGTCGAACATCGACTCCGGGTCCTGCCGGATCCACAGCAGGTTGCGGCGGACGAGCGCACCGGTGTGCCGCAGATGGGCGCGCAGCGAGATCGGCGTGTCGGCCACGGGAACAGGGACAGTCGCAGGGGCGGCGCGAAGCGCCTCGTTCAGGGTGGTGGTGGGCGACGGGTGGGAGCTCATACGGCGACCTCCTGACGGTCGTCGGCGGGCACGGCGTCCTGCGGGGCACTGGCGCGGTGGCCGGTGAGGGACAGGAACACCTCGTCCAGGCTGGGCAGTTCGGTGGTGATGGAGCTGATGGTGATGCCGCGGGCGGTCACGGCGCCGACCACGGCGGTCAGCTGCTCGTCGCTGAGGATCGGCACCAGCAGGGTGCCGTTCTCGCCGTCCACGGTCGTACCGGCGAGCCCGGTGATCCCCAGCTCGTCGATCATGGCGGCGAGCGGCCGCACCTGCAGCGGATCGACGGGCCGCACCCGCAGCGTCCGGCCGCCGACCTTCGCCTTCAGCTCCTCCACCCTGCCGTTCGCGATGACCTTCCCGCGGTCCACGACGGTCAGCTCGGCGGCGAGCTGCTCGGCCTCCTCCATGTACTGGGTGGTCAGCAGCACGGTCACCCCCTCACCGACCATGGCCTTGACCTCGTCCCACACCTCGTTGCGGGTGCGCGGGTCGAGACCGGTGGTCGGCTCGTCCAGGAACAGCACCTGGGGGCGCCCGATCATCGAGGCGGCGAGGTCGAGCCGGCGCCGCATACCACCGGAGTAGGTGCTTGCGGGCCGCTTGGCGGCCTCGGTCAGCGAGAACCGCTCCAGCAGCTCGTCGGCCCGGGCTCGCGCGTCCTTGCGCGGCAGGTCCAGCAGCCGCCCGATCATGTACAGGTTCTCCCAGCCCGGCAGCTTCTCGTCCACGGAGGCGTACTGCCCGGTCAGCCCGATCACCCGGCGCAGCCGGCGGGGCTGGCGCAGCACGTCGTACCCGGCGACGGTCGCCTCTCCCGCGTCGGGCCGCAGCAGCGTGGACAGGATCCGCACCAGGGTGGTCTTGCCCGCCCCGTTCGGTCCGAGCACGCCCATCACGGTGCCCTGGCGGACGTCCAGATCAACTCCGTCGAGTGCCTTGGTGTCGCCGTAGTGCTTCACCAGCCCCCGTACGGACACGGCGTTGTTGTCGATTCGCGTCATGGGAAGAACCGTGCCAGGCCCCACCGACAAACCACCGACAGCCCGCCGACACCGACCTACAGTTCGCCGATAGCCCACCGATAGTCCGTCGATAGCTCGCCGACGGTTCGCTTGGTGGACGGCGGAGCCGGCCCGCCGACGGTCCGGCCGGACCGGGCGCGAACGGCAGCCGGCCCGCCGACGGGGGAAGATCGGCGGGCCGGCCCCGGTGTTTCCGCAGTGGCTCTGGGCAGCGCCCCGAAGGCCGTCCCGTAAGGGGCGCGGGGCTGTACTCGGTATGCGGCTCCGCCGCGTGGGCGCGACCGGCCACGACGAGGCCGCAGACGAAGACGGCGCATCGTGGCCGGCTGGCCCAGCGGAGCGTCAGTGGACGGAGTGCTCCTCCTGCGGGAACGTCCCGCCGACGACGTCCTCGGCGTAGGCCTTGGCCGCGTTGCCCATGACCTCGCGCAGGTCCGCGTACTTCTTCACGAACTTCGGGACCCGGCCCGAGGTCAGGCCGAGCATGTCCGTCCAGACCAGGACCTGCGCGTCGGTCTCGGGACCGGCGCCGATGCCGACGGTCGGGATGTGCAGCACCCGGGTCACCTCGGCCGCGAGCTCCGCCGGGACCAGTTCGAGCACGACCGCGAACGCGCCCGCGTCCTGCACCGACTTGGCGTCGCGCAGCAGCTGCTGGGCCGCCTCCTCGCCGCGGCCCTGCACCCGGTAGCCCATCGCGTTGACGGACTGCGGGGTCAGGCCGATGTGCGCCATCACCGGGATACCGGACTCGACGAGCAGCCGGATCTGTTCGTGCGACCGTTCGCCGCCCTCCAGCTTGACCGCGCCGACGCCCGCCTCCTTCACCAGCCGGGTCGCCGAGCGCAGCGCCTGCACCGGGCCCTCCTGGTAGGAGCCGAAGGGGAGGTCGCCGACGACGAGGGCGCGCTGGGTGCCGCGGACCACGGCCGCCGACAGCATCGTCATCTCGTCCATGGTGACGGGGACCGTCGACTCGTAGCCGAGGTGACAGTTGCCGGCCGAGTCGCCGACCAGGAGCACCGGGATGCCGGCCTCGTCGAAGACGGACGCGGTCATCGCGTCGTAGGCGGTGAGCATGGGCCACCTCTCGCCGCGTTCCTTGGCGAGGGCGAGGTCGCGGACCGTGATGCGGCGAGTGCCCTTACCCCCGTACAGCGCCTTGCTGCCGTCGGAGGGGCTGTTCTGCACAGTCTGGGCAGCCGAAACCTGCGTCATGACAACGGCTCCTTCAAGTCATCTCGTGGCACCCTCACGGTGTCCCCGGATCCCTCCCATGGTGGCACTTCGTGCCGCCCTCGGCCAGAGCGCCCCCGTGTGATCCATCGGTCACCACCCCCCGGCCGCCCCCTCCCCGCTCCACCCTGTCGCGTTATGTAAGGTTCAGGTAAAGTGATTCAAATACGAGACGGTGCCGTATTGAAATGGGACTAGGCTCGTCTGCATGACAACTCCTGCCGACCACGCTCCGCCCGGTCCGCGCATACCCGAGGCAGTGCACCGGCGCCGCTGGGCGATCCTCGGCGTGCTCATGCTCAGCCTGCTGATCGTGGTGCTCGACAACTCGATCCTGAACGTCGCCGTCAAGACCATCTCCACCCCGGCTCCGGTCGGCCTCGGTGCCACCCAGAGCCAGCTGGAGTGGGCGATCAACGCCTACACCCTCGTCTTCGCCGGCCTGCTCTTCACCGCCGGTCTCGTCGGCGACCGCCTGGGCCGCAAGAAGGTGCTCATCGGCGGCCTGGTGGTCTTCGGCGCCGGTTCGGCCCTCGCCGCCGAGTCCGGCTCCGCGGGCCAGCTGATCACCTTCCGGGCCCTGATGGCCCTCGGCGCCGCATTCGTGATGCCCGCCACCCTCGCCGTCCTGATGAACGTCTTCGAGCGTCAGGAGCAGCCCAAGGCGATCGGCATCTGGGCGGGCGGCGTCGGCCTCGCGATCGCCATCGGCCCGATCACCGGCGGTGTGCTGCTGGACCACTTCTGGTGGGGCTCGGTCTTCCTCATCAACGTTCCGATCGTGATCATCGCGCTCGCCCTGATGTTCTGGCTGGTGCCCGACTCGCGCGACCCGCGCCCGGGCCGCATCGACCCTGTCGGCGTGGTGCTCTCCGTCGTGGGCCTGGTCCTTCTCGTCTACGGCATCATCAAGGGCGGCGAACTCGCCGACTTCACCGACGCCAAGGTGCTCGCCACCATCGCCGCGGGCCTCGTGGTGCTCGCCGCCTTCGTGATCTTCGAGAAGCGCAGCGACCACCCGTCCCTGGACGTCACCTACTTCAAGAACAAGATCTTCTCCGCCGCCATGGCCGCCATCGCGCTGGTCTTCTTCGCGCTGATGGGCGTGACCTTCTTCTCCGTCTTCTACACCCAGAGCGTGCGCGGCTACTCGCCCCTGCAGTCGGGTCTGCTGCTGCTCCCGCTGGCCGTCGCGCAGATCATCTTCGCGCCGCGGGCCCGGCTGGTCGTCGACCGGTTCGGCAACAAGGCCACCACCACGGGCGGCCTGCTGCTGATCGCCGCCACCCTGGGTGCCTTCGCCACCTTCGAGGCCGACACGCCGATCTGGATCCTTGAGATCGTCTTCTTCCTGATGGGCTTCGGCATGGCGCACATCATGACGCCGACCTCGGTCGTGATCATGCAGGCCCTGCCCCGCGAGAAGGCCGGTTCCGCCTCCGCGCTCAGCAACACCTTCCGCCAGGTCGGCGGCGCCCTCGGCATCGCCGTGCTCGGCTCGGTGCTGTCCACGTCGTACCGCAACGGCATCGAGGGCAGCCTCGGCGCGCTGCCGCCCGGGCTGCGCGAGACCGCCGGCGAGTCCATCGAGGCCACGCTCGGCGTCGCCTCGAAGCTCGGCGCCCAGGGCAAGGCCCTGGTCACCCCCGCCAACGACGCCTTCCTGCACGCCATGCACACCACCGCCCTGTGGGGCGCGGGCGTCGCGCTGATCGGCGCCGTGGTCGTGGCCCTCTTCCTGCCGGGCAAACCGCCGGCCGGTCAGCAGGGCGACCGGGAACAGGAGTTGGTCGCGGCGACGGACTGACGAACGACCGAGGCACCGGCAGCGGCAGGAACTACGGGGAACCCCGACGGCCCCCTACGGGAAAGCCGGGGAACCCCGACGGTCCTACGGGAAAGCCGGGGAACCCCGACGGCCCTACGGGAAAGCCGGGGAACCCCGACGGTCCTACGGGAAAGCCGGGGAACCCCGACGGCCCTACGGGAAAGCCGGGGAACCCCGACGGCCCTACGGGAACCCAGCGGAGACCACAGGAGCACACAGGACCACAGGGGGGAAACCTCGTGGGCGACCACGGGGGGAGGCTTCGGTTGCGGGAGGATTCTCGTAGCCAGTGAGAGGACGGTATGACGTGACGCTTGCCGACAGCGGCCCGCGGTCGATGGCTCCGGCCCGGGGCCGCCCCCGCAGCGAGGCGGTGGAAATCGCCATTCTGGAGGGCGTGATGAAGCTCCTGGAGGACGGCGTTCCGCTCGGCGAGCTGTCCATCGAGCGGATCGCCCGGACCGCCGGCGTCGGCAAGGCCACCATCTACCGCCGCTGGAACGGCAAGGAGGAGCTCTTCGTCGACGTCATGCGCGCCGCCGAGCCCCCCGACCCCGAACTCCCCGGCACCTCCATGCGCGACGACCTGGTCGTGCTCCTCGAATCGCTGCGGCAGCGCGGACTGATGAACCGTTCGTCGGCGATCCTGCACAACGTCTACGCCCAGATGAAGAGCAGCCCCCGCATCTGGAACGCCTACCACGCCAACGTCGTCAACCCCCGGCGCGAACTGGGCAAGGAAGTGCTGCGCCGCGGCCAGCGCAACGGCGAACTCGGCGCCGGCGTCGACATCGAACTGGCCAACGACATGTTCACCGGCCCGATGCTGCTCAGGGCCATCCTGCGCCCGGATGCGGAACTCCCCGAAAGCCTGCCCGAACAGATCGTCGACGCCGTACTGGCGGGTCTCGGGCCCGTCACCCCGCCGGAGTCGTGAGCGGGAGTGTGCGCGTTCTGTCACAGACCCCGCCGACCCGCCGGTAACCGGAACTCCTCCCCTCGGCTTGTTCGTCCTCGTCTTCCGTACGGCCGTCATGTGACGGCGGGAGAGGAGCCGATCATCCCCTAGGGTCGTAACCGGGGGACGACGGTGTGCACGGCAGGTTGTGAGGCAGACGGTATGGCGCAGCAGGCGTACATGACGGAGACGGACAGCGGCGGCTCGGGGCCCGAGCGTCGGGGAGACCGGTTCCGGCGCCTGGTGGAACGGCTGCTGTCGGGCTGGCGGGACGATCCACGCATCTGGCGCCGGGGCATCGTCCTCGCCGTCATCGCGCTGCTGCTGGCCGGTGTGATGCTGCTGCACTCCCGCATCCCCAACGCCATCGGCAACCTCGGCAGTCTCACCGAGACCTTCCTGCCCTGGCTGGGCCTGCTGATCCCGGTGCTGTTGCTGCTCGGCCTGGTACGCAGGTCGGCGACCGCGCTGATCGCCGTACTGCTCCCGGCGATCGTCTGGCTGAACATGTTCGGCGGACTGCTCACCGACAAGCAGGGCACCGGCGGCGACTTCATGGTGGCCACCCACAACGTCAACGCCGACAATTCCGACCCGACCGGTACGGCCACTCAGCTCGCCTCCTCCGGCGCCGACGTGCTGGCCCTGGAGGAACTGACGGCGACGGCCGTGCCCACGTACGAGAAAGCGCTGGCGCCGACGTACAAGTACCACGCGGTCGAGGGCACCGTCGGCCTGTGGAGCAAGTACCGCCTCACCGGCGTGAAGGCCGTCGACATCAAGCTCGGCTGGACGCGCGCGATGCGGGCCACGGTGGCCACCCCGGACGGCCCTCTCGCCGTCTACGTGGCCCATCTCCCCTCCGTCCGGGTCAAGCTGAACGCCGGCTTCACCGCCCGGCAGCGCGACACGAGCGCGGACGCGCTGGGCGAGGCCATCGCCGACGAGACCCTGCCCCGGGTGATCCTCCTCGGCGACCTCAACGGCACGATGAACGACCGTTCCCTCAACGCCGTCACCTCACAGATGCGCTCCACACAGGGCGCGGCGGGCAGCGGCTTCGGGTTCAGCTGGCCGGCCTCGTTCCCGATGGCCCGCATCGACCAGATCATGGTCAAGGGCGTGGACCCGGAGAGTTCCTGGACCCTCCCGAGGACCGGAAGCGACCACCTCCCGATCGCCGCGCGTGTGAACCTGACCACATCGGGCTCGTGAAAACCGCTGGTCATCGGCGTGTGGTCGGCTTTGTAAGGACAACTGGACACCGCATCGCAACCTGGCGGAATACTTGGCCTGGGAGACTTTGTTCCGTAGCTGAACATAGAACGCACGGAACCCTGCTCCCCGAAAGGCAAAGCCCTTCATGCCTCTGGCCCTGCTCGCCCTGGCCGTCGGCGCTTTTGGTCTCGGCACCACCGAATTCGTGATGATGGGCCTGCTGCCCGACGTCGCCGACGACCTGCACATCTCGATCCCCGCCGCCGGCCACCTGGTCTCGGCGTACGCGCTGGGCGTCGTCATCGGCGCCCCGCTCCTGGCCGCCCTCACCGCCCGCCTGCCCCGCCGCACGGTCCTCATCTCCCTGATGGGCCTGTTCGTCGCGGGCAACGCGCTCTCCGCGCTGGCTCCCGGCTACGACTCCCTCCTGGCCGCCCGTTTCCTCAGCGGCCTCCCGCACGGCGCCTTCTTCGGCGTCGGCGCGGTCGTGGCCACCAACCTGGTGGCACCGGAGCGCAAGGCCCGCTCCGTCTCCCTGATGTTCATGGGCCTGACCGTCGCCAACATCGCGGGCGTCCCGGTCGCCACCCTCACGGGCCAGCACCTCGGCTGGCGGGCGACCTTCCTGGGCGTGAGCCTGATAGGCGTCGCGGCGATGGCCGCGGTGTTCTTCCTGATCCGCCCCACGCACACCCCGGCCCCGGCGTCCGGCCTGCGCGGCGAACTCACCGCCCTCCGCTCCCTCCCGGTGTGGCTGGCCCTCGCCACCACGGTGGTCGGCTTCGGCGCCCTCTTCTCCGCGTACAGCTACATCACGCCGATGCTGACGGCGTCCGCCGGCTACACCCAGAGCAGCGTGACCCTCCTCCTCGCCCTCTTCGGCGTCGGCGCCACGATCGGCAACCTGGTCGGCGGCCGCCTCGCCGACCACGCGATGCGCGGCACACTCTTCGGCGGCCTGGTGTCCATGGTGGCGGTGCTGCTCCTCTTCCCGGTCCTGATGCGGACCGAGGGGAGCGCGGCCGTCGCGGTCGTCCTGCTGGGCGTGGCGGCCTTCGTCACCGGCTCCCCGCTCCAGCTGATGGTCATGGAACGCGCCGCCGCGGGCCCCTCTCTCGCCTCCTCCGCCAACCAGGCGGCCTTCAACCTCGCCAACGCGGGCGGCGCCTGGATCGGCGGCGTGGCCCTGGCGGCGGGCTTCGGCGTCACCTCCCCGGCGCTGGCGGGCACGGCCCTGGCCGTCCTGGGCCTGGGCGTGGCGAGCGTTGCGTACGCGGTGGACCGGCGCCGGACGGTGCCGGTCGCGGTCCGTGACCGGGTCATCGCCTCGCACGTCCCGGAGGCCGTGGAGCCGGTGCACTCCTCCTGACCGGCCGTGTCCCGGCCGACCGCCGACACGGAGGCCGGCCGGGACACCGCGGTGCACGGTGCGCCGCCGGATCCGCCCGTCAAGGGGCAGGCGCGGTGTTCACCTTCGGGTGAAGCGCTTAGGACGGGGCGTCGGCGATCGGATCTGCCTACGATGATGCTCTCGACACCGGCCCCTGGGAGGCACGCGATGTCCGCCGCAGCCATCGGGCAGCCCTTCGACGACGAGCCGTTCTCGCTCACGGCCATCGCCGACGAGATCATGGAACGGCATCCGGGCTACCGAGTCGAGATCATCGGAGGCCACCTCCTCGTGACCCCATCACCGGATGCCCCGCACGCCCGTGCCTTGACCAAGCTCATGCGACCCTTCATCGCGGCGGGGCTGGACGACGGCGACACCGAGGTCCTCCAGAACGTCGGCGTGTGGCTGCCCACCGGAGCCGAGGACTACGTCATCCCCGATCTCGCGATCGTGGACGCCGACATCGACGACCACCTCGTCGAGAACAACGCCTACGACCCCGTGTGCTTCCGTCTCGTCCTTGAGGTCACCTCCAGCAACTGGAAGGACGACCTGAAGACCAAGGCCGTCGCCTACGCCCAGGCCAAGGTCCCGGTCTACGTCATCGTCGACCGCAAGCACCAGCGCGTCCACGTGCTCACGGATCCCACTGGGGAGCAGTACGAGCACCACCGTCCGTACTCGCCCGGCGAGACCATCACGCTGCCCCGGTCGATCGGCGCCCAGGTCACCCTCGACGTCGACCAGATCCTCAAGGCCGCCCAGAAGAAGGCCGACTGACCGCGTCCGCCTCCCCGGCGACGAGCCTCACGTCGTGCACCGGACACCGCCCCTCCTGTCGGAGGGGCGGTGTCCGCGCTTGCTGGGATACCAGGACTCGAACCTGAACTAACGGAACCAGAAACCGTCGGGCTGCCAATTACCCCATATCCCATTCGCACCGAAGACCGCCGGAGCTCGGTCAGCCGGGCGTCGCCCTACCGCGTGTTGCTGTAGGGCCTTGCCCAACCTATCCGCGCTCTCCGCGGTGCGCCGTGAGGTGCGCGGGGTGTGTCGACCGGAGTCCTGCCCGTGCTCTCCTCCCGGACCCGCCGAGGGCTTCGGCCGGTCCTGCGCGTCGCCGGTCCTCGAAGCCCCCGCCGCGCCGCAGGCGCCGACAGTGGCGGGGCGAGGTCCGCGCGCTCGTTCGGTGCCTTCGGACAGAAGCTCATCCTGCGGCCTCCGGGGCCGGTTCGCCGGTCACCGGAGCCGATCGGGGGATTCCTTGCGCCGATCACCTCGCCCGATTGCGGGACCGCTCGGCGTGGTCATAACTTCGACATGTCGGAAATATTCCGAAAAGGTAAACAGCTTGTCTTATGTTTACCTTCCTGTGACATCGAACGGAGTATTCATGTCGGTGATGACCGGTACCCCGCCTCTGCAGCAGTTCGGCCAGCAGTTCGCCGGGCCGCAGCAGCAGCTCGCGCAGGTCGTCCAGCAGTCCATCCAGCAGGCCTGCCAGCAGGCGAGCCAGCAGATCGCGCAGCGCATGCAGCAGACGCTGCAGCAGCTCCACCAGGTCCAGCAGCAGCTGCAGCAGCAGGGCATCGCCCACCACGCCCACCCCTACCTGGCCGTCGCGCTGCACCACTCCCTGGTGCAGGGCGTGCGCAGCGCCGTGGAGCAGTCCGTGCAGCAGGCGCTGCCGACCGCGATCCTGACGCTGGTGCAGCAGGGCCAGCAGAGCCAGCAGGGCCAGCAGGGCCAGCAGGGCCAGCAGGGCCAGCACCAGTGGGGCGGCGGGTTCGGCCAGCAGTCGTTCGGTCAGCAGCCGTTCGGCCAGCAGTACCCGCAGCAGTACCAGCAGCCCGGCTTCGGCTTCGGCCCGATGGGTCAGCACTTCGGTATCGGCTGACGCAAGGCAGTGACCAGTGCGGTGTGCCCGGGACCGGTTCCCGAGCACACCGCACAGCCACGGAAGGCACGAGCCGCCCGTCATACGGATCAGAAGCGCGGAAACCGACGTAGGCATGGTTAAGGTGGATGTAATGGTCAAGGACAGGCCCGGAAGTAAGCCCAGGAGCAGCCGCCAGAGCGAATCCGAGGGCGCGGGGGCCGGCGGGCCGGGCCCCGAGGAAAAAGCGGCGCCGCGCAAGAAGGGCGGACCGTCGCCGATCGCGGTACAGCCGCGCCGGTCCCGCTACATGGTGACCCCGCTGCCGCAGCAGCTGCTGCCTGTGGGAGTGCCCGAACTCGGCATGGACGCGGTGTGTGACCACCTGGAGCGGATGCCCGAGGTCACGGTGGTTCGCAGACTCACCCCGTCGGACAAGCTGCAGTCGGCGGGAGTGCAGCCCTCCTGCCCGGAACTCGTGGTCGTCGAGGCCGCCGAAGCCCAGGTACCGGCGATGCAGTCGCTGCATGTGCACATCGAGCCGGATCTGCCGCTGTCCACGGCCGTACCCGTCGCCATGCCGGCCGCGGGGTTGCTGCCGCTGCGCGACCCGGGGCTGGTCATGCCGCTGGAGAAGCCCCTGCAGGTCTCGATCAGTGTCTGCTGTCCGGACGGCGAACCGCTTGCCGGTGCAGGGGTGTTCCTGATCGGGGCGGCATGGCCGAGCCAGGGCGTCACCGGCCCCGACGGGAGGGTCACCCTCACGCTGGCGACGGAGACCGCGCAGTCCGTGCAGGCACTGTACGTCCGGCCCGCGGGCGGCTACACGGACCGCTGGATCCACCGCCCCGAACTCTCGGTGACGCAGGACAACCTGGTCACGCTCACCCCGCTCTCCGGGGTCTACCCGGAACTGGAACAGCGGCAGAGTTACGGCTGGGGCCAGCAGGCCATGCGGCTGGACCGGCTGCCACCCACGTTCCGTGCCTTCGGCACCAAGATCGCCGTCATTGGTACGGGCGTCAGCATCGACCACCCCGACCTGAAGCAACGGGTGCGCTCCGGCGCCGATTTCGTGCGCGGCACGAAGGAGGGCTGGGCCCACGATCCGGTCGGCACCGGCACCCACGCGGCAGGCATCATCGTCGGGGCGGACACGGGCAAGGGCGTCATCGGCATCGCCGTCGACGCCGAACTTGAGGTCTGCGGGATCATGCCCGACGGCCACTTCAGCGACCTGATCGCAGCCCTGGACCACTGCGTCGAGCACGAGGTCGACATCGCCCACATCCAGGTGGCGACCCCGTACCCCTCGTCGCTGGTCTCCCGCAAACTCGCCGATGCCACCGCGGCGGGCATCGCCTGCATCGCTGCGGTCGGCGACAGCGGCGGACCGGTCTCCTTCCCCGCCTCCCTGCCCACCGTCTTCGCCGTGGGCGCCCTGGGAGCCTTCGGCACCTACCCGCCCGACACCTCCCAGGCCACCCACATCGGGCCGCAGTTGAGCGCAGAGGGGCTGTTCGCCGCTCCGTTCAGCTGCCACGGTCCCGGAGTGAACGCGGCCGCCCCCGGCGTCTCGGTCCTGTCCTGTGCCCCGGACGGCGGCTACACCGCCCTCGACGGCACCGGCACCGCGTCGGCCCACATCGCGGGCCTGGCCGCGCTCGTGCTGGCCCATCACGAGGACTTCCACGGCCAACTGCTGCCCCGGGGGCCGGGCCGCGTGCAGCACCTCTTCGGGATTCTCGCCGCCAGCTGCCGCCCGCTCGCCGCACTGGGAACACTGGACGCGGCCCGTACCGGGTGCGGCGTGCCCGACGCCCTTGCCGCCCTCGGCCTGGCCCACGGCCCCCAGCTCGGCCCGGCCCTGTCTCCCTTCGCCCCGTCCATGACCGGGTAGCTCCCTCTCCCGGCCCGCGAGCCGGATACTCCGGGTACTCCGGGCCAGGGCGAAAGCCTTCCGCTCGTCGTCATGCGGAGGGAGTGGGGTCACCAGGACCAGGACCCCACGCCCCTCCGCTCGGCGAGTCGGCCGATCAGCGGCTCCATGGCGACCTGCCGGCGTACGCCCACATGAACGGCCTCTGGGCGCAACCGGGTCGGCATTCAGGTTCGACCACGTGAATCGGCCGTTCCTGAGGTGGTCGAGCGGGACGGGGGCCGAATCGGTCTTCTTCATCGTCCTCGATGCCGGCCTGTTGGTGCTTGCGGCGAAAGCCGCGCCGGGGATTCCTTGCGAAGGGCCGGATGACTGATCTCGCACCAGACCGTCTTTCGGTCAGGGCCCCGGTCCGCGCCCCAGCGACCGGTCAGCGCGTCGAGGACGGCCAGGCCGCGCCCCGATTCCTCCGTCGACGTGGCGGGGAGCAGGGCGGGCAGCGTCCGTGGATCTGAGTCGGACACCTCGCGCCATGATCGAGGCAGCGGCAGGGGAATACCGAAATGGCAAGCAGCCGGATCGACTTGAGTGACGCGCTCTGGTTCAAGAGCAGCTACAGCAACGGTGACGGCGGGGAATGCGTCGAAGTGGCCCGCGACTTCCCCGGTGCCGCCCCATGGCGCAAGCCGGGCTACAGCAATGGTGACGGCGGCGACTGCCCAGAAGTTGCCGCGAACTTCCCCGGCCTCGTCCCCGTACGCGACTCCAAGTCCCCCGAGGGTCCCACCCTCCTCCTCCCCGGCACCGCCTGGGCCCCTTTCGTCGCTTTCCTCAAGTAGGCGTAACGCACAGGGGCGTGAGGTCCATAAGAACCCCACGCCCCTGTGCTCAGCGGATCAGCTGCTCAGTGCCGTCAGTGCTTGCGGTGCGACTGCTTGTACGACTCGACGTAGCCGTTCGCCGGGGTGCCGACGCCGGTCACGTCGTCATAGCCCTTGACCGCGGACAGGGAGCTGTCCTTGCCGAGGCTGCGGACCGAGGTCAGCAGGCCGTCGGTGGCGTCGTAGCCGTTGGCGAAGTCGACGCGGGCGACCGCGAGGTCCTTGCCGGTCGGCTTGTCGGTGACGTCGTGGTAGGCCTTCGTGCCGTACTTGGAGTAGATCAGCGGGTTGGCGAAACCGATCGCCTGGCCGCCGCGCGCCTCCTGGGCGAGGGCCTGGACGGCGGCGATGACCGGCGCGGCCAGCGACGTGCCGCCGATGCGGTACTCGCTGTACGCCTCGGTGCCGTCCGCCTGGGTCTGGGTCTGGCCGACCTTGAACCCGGTGTTGGGGTCGGCGATCGCCGAGATGTCCGGCACGACCCGGTTGCCGCCGGCGCTGTTGGCCGTGGCCAGCGCCTTCGGGACGACGTTCTTCTGGTAGTACGGCTCACCGACCGTCTTGCTGGTGCCGCCGCCCGCGCCCGAAGTGAACGCGCCGGGGAAGTTGGTCCAGCTCTTGCCGTCGGCCGCCAGCGCGGCCTTCTCGGTGCCCCAGCCGGTCTCCCACAGGTACTTGTCGCCCTTGCCGACAGCCAGCGAGGTACCGCCGACCGCCGTCACCCAGGCGGAGTTGGCCGGGGTGTCGACCTGCTTCGTACCGGTGTTGGCGACCTCGTCGCCGTTGTCACCGGAGGAGAAGTAGAAGCCGATGCCCTGCACCGCGCCCAGCTGGAAGACCTGGTCGTAGGCGGCCGCGATGTCCGGGGTCTCGTTGCCCTCGATGTCGCCCCAGGAGTTGGAGACGATGTCGGCGAGGTGGTTGTCGACGATCTTGCCGAGCGCGTCCAGCAGGTCGCTGTCCTGGCAGGAGGCGGCGCCCACGTAGGTGACGTCGGCGTCCGGCGCGACCGCGTGCACGGCCTCGACGTCGAGGGTCTCCTCGCCGTACCAGCCGGAGGCGTCGCACTCGTCGGCGCCGGTGTTCGTGTAGTTCGAGGGCAGCACCTGGTGCAGCTGGCTCGTCTTCCACGCGGAGTCGCCGTGCGCCTTGGCGTAGGTGCCGGCGTCGAAGGCGATGGTCGGCGAGGCGAACGCGTCGGTGATGGCGACGCGCACGTGCTTGCCGGTGTAGCTGCCGGCGCCGTAGGCGGCCCGCAGCTGCTTGCCGGTGTAGCCCTCGACGGCGTACGGGATCTTGCTGCCGTACGCGTCCGGCAGCGTGGTCGCGATGTTCGAGCCGTAGTACGACGAGAACGGCCCGGAGTTCTTGAACACGGTCGCCGGGGGCGGCAGCGTGTCGTCGTGGGTCGCCTTGTGCGGCGCGTTGTCCAGACCGGTGACGGTCAGGACGGCGGAGCTCACGGAGGCCGGCACGGACGCGGTCTGCGCCGGGGCGCGGTAGGTCTTGGAGCCCTTGGCGTAGTTGTGCAGCTGGGTGCCGAACGCCTTCTCGGCGGCGGACACGTCGCCGGTGACGGCGATGTAGTGCTGCGTGACCTCGGTGACCGTCAGGCCCGACGCGGTCAGCCAGGACTTGACGGCCTTCACCTGGGCCTTGGTGGCACCGAAGCGGGCCTGGACCTGCTTGGCGCTGAGGTACTTGCCGTAGAGCGGCGAGCTGGGGTCGGACACCGCCTTCGCGTACGCCGCGAGGCCCTTGGCGTCCTGGCCGGCCAGGTAGACCCGGGCCTTGACCTGCGCGCTGTTCGAGGTTGCGCCCTTGTCCGCCTTGGCCGTGGCCCAGAGGGGCTTGGTGCCCTTGAGGGTGTCACGGGCCGGGTTGTCCGCGGCGTGCGCCGCGGGTATGCCGAGCGCGAGCGCACCGGCGATCATCGGCAGTGTCGCTGCCATGCTCACGCTGGCCCGCACCTTGGCACGGTTGGATCTCATACTGCCCCCTGCTATGCGGTTCGACGCATGGAGTGGTCGGTCGTCCGTGATCACCGGGAGGCCTGCGGCGGAAGGGCCCGTGAATGGATCACACGGTGGAGGTCACTCTCTCGGTGAACTGTTCATGCCAGGGGAATGGGAAACCCAAGGAAATCCCAAGTGGGCGTTGATTAGGGGCTTTTGGTCCACTTTCGGTGGCGCGCAGAACATTACAGATCGGTTGCGATTGTTGTTGAAAGCTTGCGGTGCCGTTAAGTCGACAAATCCCTCATCTTGCAAGGCGGTTCGGTCGCGCGGTTCAGTCGCGCGGCTCGGCGCCCCGCTCCGTCAGCATCTGCTTCATCGTCGTCAGCTCCGACTGCTGCGCGTCCACCATGCCCTGGGCGAGGTTCTTCTCCACCGCGACGGTGCACCTGGCCACGCACCCCTCGGCCATGTGGATACCGCCCTTGTGATGGTCCGTCATCAGCTGCAGGTAGAAGATCTCCGCCTGCTTGCCGTTCAGGGTCCCCAGCTTCTTCAGCTCGGTGTCGGTCGCCATGCCCGGCATCAGCGAACCGTCCCCGCGCTCGGGCATGTCGCCCATGCCCATCCAGGACATCGGCGGCTTCGCCGACACCTTCGGCAGGTCCCACAGATCCAGCCAGCCCAGCAGCATGCCGCGCTGGTTGGCCTGCGTCTGCGCGATGTCGTAGGCGAGCCGCCGCACTTCCACGTTGGTCGTGCGGTCGCGGACGATGTACGACATCTCCACGGCCTGCTGGTGATGGACCGCCATGTCCCGCGCGAACCCCGCGTCCGCCCCGTCCGCGCTCGGGACGCCCAGGCCCCCGCCACCGCCGCCGTCCTCGGCGACCGCGTAGGTGATCGCGCCGGCGGCGACCAGCGCCGCCGCGGTCGTCCCGGCGATCCAGCCGATGTGCTTCCTCACGTCACATCGTCCCGCCGGTGCACGAGGCACCCGGCTCGGGAGTCTGCTTGCCCTGCACGTACGTCTCGAAGAACTTGCCGACCTTCGGGTCGTCGGCGCTCGTCACGCTCAGCTGGTGCCCCCACGCCGAAAGCTCGATCGGCGAGGTCTGGTTCGCGTACGGACTCATCAGCGAGTACGGCGTCTGCTTCACCTTCGCCGCCAGCTTGTCCACGTCCGACTTGCTCGCCTTGTCGGTGTACGTCACCCAGACCGCGCCGTGTTCGAGGGCGTGCACGGCGTTCTCGTCCTTCACGGCCTTCGTGTAGACGTTGCCGTTGCAGTTGAGCCACACCGGGTTGTGGTTGCCGCCGACCGGCGGGTGCATCGGGTACTTGACCGTCCCGGTGACGTGGGTGCGGGAGAGCTTGCCCGTCCAGGTCCGCACGCCGTCGCTGCCGGTCACGAAGTGCCCGGAGTCCCCGGAGGAGCCGCCCTTCGCGTCGCTCGCGCTGTCGCTCTTGTCCGACTGCGAGTTGACCAGCACCACCGCGCCGACGACGAGACCGGCGACGACCACGACGCTCGCGCCGATCGTCAGGATCCGGTTGCGCCGCTCGCGCGCCTGTTCGGCACGCCGCATCTCCTCTATGCGTGCCTTGCGCGCTGCGTTGTTGCTCTTCTTGGCGGTAGCCATGGCCGTGTCCTTCTTGGGGGAAAGGGACGTGGAGGATGGGGCCCGCTGATCGTAATGGGGGAGATGGGGCGAGTCGTAGGGAGGGCACAGGAAAGAACCGGAAAGACCCCCCGTCCGACAGGAAACCGATAATTTGAATGGCGGATGCGTATTACCTACGCTGGCCGGTATGCGGCTGTTGCGCTCCACCGACCTGGCTCTGCGCCTCCTGATGCGGCTCGCCGTCGCGGGCGAGTCCACCCCCACGACCCGCGAGGTCGCGGCCGACATGGACGTGCCGTACACGCATGCCGCGAAGGTGGTCGCCGAACTCCAGCATCTGGGCCTGGTCGACGCCCGCCGCGGGCGGGGCGGCGGGCTCACGCTGACCGAGAAGGGCCGTACGGCCTCGGTGGGGGCGCTGGTGCGCACCTTCGAGGGGGACGGCGAGGTGGTGGAGTGCGAGGGGGCGACGCCCTGCCCGCTGAACTCCGGGTGCCGTCTGCGGGGCGCGCTGCGCCGGGCCCAGGAGGCGTTCTACGCGGCCCTGGACCCGGTGACCGTGGCGGACATGGTGGCGGAGCCGACGGGGCCGTTGCTGCTCGGTATCTCCAGGAGGCCCGGGGCGGTTTAGGCGCCTACCGGGTTGCCGCGGTCCGCCGCCGGCGGCTGCGGCGCCATCGAGGCTGGTCGCGCCCACGCGGCGGTAGCCGCACGTCGGACACGGCCCCGCGCCGCTTCGGGGCGCTGCAGCCTCAGGCCTTTGCCAGCCACAGGTCCGGGCCGAAGACCTCGTAGTGGATGTCGGCCGGGGACACGCCCTTGTCGATCAGCTGGGTGCGTACCGAGCGCATGAAGGGGAGCGGCCCGCACAGGTACGCGCGCGTGCCGGGTGCCACCTCGACGTCGGTGAGATCCACCAGGCCGGTGCGGGTGCCCGGCTCGGCGTCGCGCTCGTAGAAGAAGTGGACGGCCGTGTCCGGCAGCTTCCCGGCGTACGCGGTGTGGTCGGCGCGCAGGGCGTGGTCGGCGGGGGAGCGGTCGCCGTGCACGACGGTGACCGGGGCGCGGTGGCCGTCGGTCGCGAGCGCGGCCAGCATCGACACCATCGGGGTGACACCGATACCCGCGGACGCGAGGAGCAGGGGCCGGTCGGTGACATCGCCCAGCACGAGGTCGCCGTACGACTCCGACAGCTCCAGGACGTCACCTTCGCGCACGCGCGCGTGCAGGTGGTTCGAGACCTCGCCGTCGGGCGTCGCGGTGTCGCCGGGCACGCGCTTGACGCTGAACTGGCGGACCGACTCGCCCGGCGCGCCGGAGAGGCTGTACTGGCGTATCTGGCGGGCGCCGTCGGGGAGGGTGACGCCCACGGACACGTACTGTCCGGCGCGGAAGCCGCGCACCGCCCCACCGTCCGCGGGCCGCACCCGGAACGTCACGACGTCGGCGGTCTCCGTCACCCGTTCGACGACCTCCCAGGGGCGGAACCCGGTGGTCTCGCTCTCCTCGTATAGGCGCTTCTCGATCGCGATCAGCGCGTTGGCCATCAGCCAGTAGACCTCGTCCCAGGCCGCCGCGACCTCGGGGGTGACGGCGTCGGCCAGCACCTCGACGATGGCGGCGAAGAGGTGTTCATGGACGACGGTGTACTGCTCGGGGGCCACCCCGAGGGAGGCGTGCTTGTGGGCGATACGGCCCAGCATCGCGTCGGGCCGCTGGTCCGGACGGTCCAGCAGGTGCGTGGCGAACGCGGCGATGGAGCCGGCGAGGGCCTGCCGCTGGGTGCCGGCGGCCTGGTTGCCGCGGTTGAAGAGGTCGCGCAGCAGTTCGGGGTGGGCGGCGAAGAGCCGGGCGTAGAAACGCTCGGTGATCTCGCCGATGGCCGCGCCGACGGCCGGGAGGGTGGCGCGGACGGTGGCGGCTGACGGCTCGGACAGCATCGGGGCTCCTTGTGGCTCGCCGGTTCGACACCCCGACGCTATTAAAACTTGCATCTCAGATTCAAATTTAAGAACCGTGGCGTCGGTCACCCCGGATCCCGATCGGCCATTACGGATGTCGCTGCGAGCAGGCAAGATGGGCGGCAGGGCAGGACACCTGCCGTACGAGAGCCGTTCAGGCCGAGGTCGCTCGGGCGATCAAGGTCCGCAACGCGCATGAAATGCTGTTGTGGTGTGATGCTCAGGTGCCCGACCGCCTCCTGCGGGACAGGGAGACAGGCGGCCTGACCAGCAAGGATGGGGAAGCGCAAGATGGACAAGCAGCAGGAGTTCGTGCTCCGGACCTTGGAGGAGCGTGACATCCGGTTCGTACGCCTGTGGTTCACGGACGTGCTGGGCTTCCTCAAGTCCGTCGCCGTGGCCCCGGCCGAGCTTGAACAGGCCTTCGACGAGGGCATCGGTTTCGACGGCTCCGCGATCGAGGGCTTCGCCCGGGTCTACGAGTCCGACATGATCGCCAAGCCGGATCCGTCCACCTTCCAGGTCCTGCCGTGGCGCGCGGAGACCCCCGGCACGGCCCGCATGTTCTGCGACATCCTCATGCCGGACGGCTCCCCGTCCTTCGCGGACCCGCGGTACGTCCTGAAGCGGGCCCTGGCCCGCACCTCCGACCTCGGCTTCACCTTCTACACCCACCCCGAGATCGAGTTCTTCCTCCTGAAGGACCGCCCGCTGGACGGTTCCCGCCCCACCCCGGCCGACAACTCGGGCTACTTCGACCACACGCCCACCAACGTCGGCATGGACTTCCGCCGCCAGGCGATCACCATGCTGGAGTCGATGGGCATCTCGGTCGAGTTCTCCCACCACGAGGGCGCGCCCGGCCAGCAGGAGATCGACCTGCGCTACGCCGACGCGCTCTCCACGGCCGACAACATCATGACGTTCCGGCTGGTCATGAAGCAGGTGGCGCTGGAGCAGGGGGTGCAGGCGACCTTCATGCCGAAGCCGTTCTCCGAGCACCCCGGCTCCGGTATGCACACCCACCTCTCCCTCTTCGAGGGCGACCGCAACGCGTTCTACGAGTCGGGTGCGGAGTTCCAGCTCTCCAAGGTCGGCCGCTCCTTCATCGCGGGCCTGCTGCGGCACGCCGCCGAGATCTCCGCGGTCACCAACCAGTGGGTGAACTCCTACAAGCGCATCTGGGGCGGCTCCGAGCGCACGGCCGGCGCCGGCGGCGAGGCGCCCTCGTACATCTGCTGGGGCCACAACAACCGCAGCGCGCTGGTCCGCGTCCCGATGTACAAGCCCGGCAAGACCGGCTCCGCGCGCGTCGAGGTCCGCTCCATCGACTCCGGCGCGAACCCCTACCTGGCCTACGCCCTGCTGCTGGCGGCCGGCCTGAAGGGCATCGAGGAGGGGTACGAGCTCCCGCCGGGCGCCGAGGACGACGTCTGGGCCCTCTCCAACGCCGAGCGCCGCGCGATGGGCATCGAGCCGCTCCCGCAGAACCTCGGCGAGGCCCTGACCCTCATGGAGGGCAGCGACCTGGTCGCCGAGACCCTCGGCGAACACGTCTTCGACTTCTTCCTGCGCAACAAGAAGCAGGAGTGGGAGGAGTACCGCAGCGAGGTCACCGCCTTCGAACTGCGGAAGAACCTGCCGGTGCTGTAGGGGCCGGTTCGGGTGTTTGTCCTGTTCGTCAGGGTGTTGCGGGGCCGGCGGCCAGGGGTCGCCGGCCCCCGCCGCGTCCCGTCCGCGAACCATCCGGCACCCTGCACCGCGCTGTGCGGCCGCGGGGGCTCATGCGGCCCGCGGCGCCGTCCGGTCGCGCTGGAGGGCGATCATGGCCAGGTCGTTGAGCCGGCCGCCCGTGTGTGCCCGGACGTCCGCGGCGAGCTGTTCGACGAGCGGACCGGGTGCCTTGTCCGCCCCGGCCGTGGCGCGCTCGGCGAGCGGGTAGAAGTCGCCGTCCGCGTTCCGGGCCTCGCTGACGCCGTCCGTGTACGGGAGCAGCCTGTCGCCGTGCCCGAACGGGGAGGTCGCCGGTACGTAGCAGTCGGCGGCACTGTCCGTGCTCTTCGCGTCGTCTGTTTCCGAGCGCAGCTTCCTGCCGGGTCAGCCCACGTATGCCGGTGACACGGCCGACACGCTGATCCGGTGCGGCTTGCCCGTGCCGTCCGCCGGGACCGAGTACAGGTCCGCCCCGTAGTCGCCGGGCAACGCGTACACGACCGTGCGCGCGTCCTTCCACACCGCCTGGTCGTCCACGCTGCGGGGCTCGGCGAGCGGGGTCTCGTGCATGGTCCGGAGGTCGAGGACGTACAGATGCCAGGGGGCGTCCTTGGGTAGGCCCTTCACCCGTTTCTTGTAGGCGACGCGGGTGCCGTCGGGGGAGAGGGAGGGACATTCGACGTTCGTGTGGAGGGTGGTGAGCGTGCGGGTGCGCAGGTCGCCGCGGACGAGGTAGGTGGAGCCCTTCGTCGCCAGCGTCGCGTAGAACGTGCGGTCGTCCGGAGCGAAGGTGACGCCCCAGAAGTTCACGTCCGCCGCGTGGTAGGTCCTGCGGTCCTTGACGACGCGGAAGGCCTCCAGGGAGGGGATCAGGGCGCCCGTGCGGGTGTCCACGATCGCCGTGCGGGTCGAGAAGTTCGTGCCCGCGTACGAGTCGCCGCCCACGAACGCCGTCCAGGCCGCGTAGTGGCCGGTGGGCGAGACACGGGCGCGGGACGGGATGCCCGGGACGTCGTAGTGGGCGGTGGTGCGCAGGCGCGCGTCCAGGATCAGGGCGCGGTAGGTGTCCGAGACCGGGCCGTGAACGGCCTGGAGGCAGACGCCGGTGCCCGCGGCGGCGTAGAAGCGAAGACATTTCACGCCGGAGGCGGTCCGGGGGCCGGAGGGGGAGGAGGCGGGGACCGTGGACAGTTCGTCCCGGTGCGGTCCCCAGGCCATGTTGCGGAAGATCATGCGGCCGGGGGCCGTCAGCGTCACCGTCCCCGAGGTGACCTTCGGGCCGCCCGCCTGGGTGCGGTCGCGGCGCTCCGCCCGGGCGGAGGCGTGCAGGACGGAGGCCAGCGCGACGGCCGCCAGGACCGCCAGCGCCGAGAGCAGGATCAGGAGGCGGGAGCGGACGGTCATGCGGCGGCCTTCCGGAAGGGACGGAGGGTGAGGGCGTATGCCGCGCACACCGCCAGGGCCACCGCCGACACGCTCAGCGCCGTACGGTCGCCCCACAGCGTCCACGCCGCCCCGAACCCCAGCGAGCAGGCGAAACGCGCCGCCGCCTGACCCGTCTGGACCAGCGCCAGACCGGACGAGCGCAGCGCCTGGGGAACGCTGTCCGACGCGGCCGCCATCAGGACACCGTCGGTCGCCGCGTAGAACGTGCCGTGCAGGGCCAGCACCACGTAGGGGAGGGCGGTGCCGTGCCAGGACGTCAGGAGCAGCGCGTAGGCGAGCAGCAGGGCCGCGTGGCCGGCCAGGAAGACGTGCCAGCGGCCCCAGCGGTCCGCCAGGCGGCCCAGCGGGACGGCCAGCAGCAGGAACGCGGCCGCCGTGCCGAGGGGGAGGAGGGCGAACAGACGGTCCGGGACGCCGAGCCGGCGTTGCAGCAGCAGGTAGACGAAGGAGTCGCTCACCGTGGCGAGGCCCAGGAGAAGGGCGCAGACGGTGATGCGGCGCAGGTCGCGGTCGGCCAGGAGGCCGAGTGCCGCGCGCAGCGTGGGGCGCGCGGCGGAGACGCTCGCTTCGGTACGGCCGCCGGACGGTACGAACAGGACCAGGATCAGCACGCCCAGCACCGCCACGCAGAAGCTCACCGTGAACACCGCGTCGTAGCCGTCCACGGTCGCCCGGAGGATGAGGAACGCGGCCAGCGGGCCGAGCAGGGCGCCCGCCGTGTCCATGGCGCGGTGCACGCCGAAGGCGCGGCCCCGGGTCTCCGGGGTGCTGGAGAGCGAGATCAGGGCGTCCCGGGGGGCCGTGCGCAGCCCCTTGCCGGTGCGGTCCGCCGCCAGGATCAGGCCGATGGGGGTGAGGGTGTGGGCGATCAGCAGGAGGGGTTTGCACAGGGCCGAGAGGGCGTAGCCCGCGCCCGCCACCCACTTGTGCCGGCCGCCCCCGCGGTCGGCGAGGTGCCCCCCGACCAGGCGTACGACCGCCGAGAAGCCGTTGTAGACACCGTCGAGGAGGCCGAAACCCAGCGGGGACAGGCCCAGGCCCGCCACCAGGTACAGCGGGAGCACCGCCGTGACCATCTCGGAGGACACGTCCGTGACCAGGCTGACCGTGCCGAGGGCGAGGACGGTGGGCGCGATCGTGGAGCGGTACCGCCCGGCCGTCGCGGGCCGGGCGGTACCTTCCACGGACGCCGTCGCCGGAGTGCTCGCGCGGCTGTCCGCTACGTACACGTCAGGACGCCCAGATCCCGGTGATGTCGGACGCGGACGCCGCGTTGCCCGCGTGCGCGGACAGGCCCTGGCCGTCCTCCAGGGTGCGCAGCAGGTCGTAGTGGTCGTACGTGGTGGACGAGGTGGAGCCCGCGGTCACCGGCTGGCCGTACAGGACGGTCGGGATGCGGTTGCCGGCCAGGCGGTTGTCCTCGTCCATGGTGACGACGAGGAGGCTGTTGTGGGTCTTGGCCCAGGTGGCGTACGCGCCCAGGTTGTTCTTCAGCCAGGTGTCACCGGTCGACACCGAGCAGTCGTGCATGTCGCTGCACAGGTTCGGGGTGACGAAGGACAGCTGGGGGAGGGTGGAGTAGTCGGTCGGGAACTGGGCGAACGTCTTCGCGGTCGAGGTCGGCACGTTGCTGAAGCCGAACCACGGGTTGTGCTTGCGCGCGTAGTTGCCGCTGCTGCACGTGGTCGAGCCCTGGCTGGGCAGGGTCTCGTTGTAGCTGGCCCAGGTGCGGCCGGCCGCGAGCTGCTCGGAGGCCAGGTTCGCCGCCGAGGAGAAGCCCGGGGTGTAGCAGCTGTCGTCGGTGATGCCCTGGGTGGAGCCGGAGAACAGGGCGAAGTAGTTGGGCTGGCTCGGGTGGGTCTCGGCGTACATCTGGGTCAGGTTGGCGCCGCCGGTCGCCAGCGAGTTGATGTACGGGGCGCTGGAGGAGCCGATGACCTGGTTGTAGGCGTGGTTCTCGAAGACCACGACGATCACGTGGTCCGGGGTCGGTACGGCGCTCGCGGCCTCGGCGGACGTGCCGCCGAGCCCGGTCCACAGGCCGATCGCGGCCGCGGTGAAGGCGGTGGCCGAGGCCACCGCCGTACGGGCGCGGCGGAGCATCGCCGAACGTGCGGAACTGCCGGACACATCAACCTCCGGGGGAGAGGACGGGGAAGAAGGACTGGCGGTGCGGACAGAGCATGCACACGCCAAGACTCCCATGCCTCACGGAATCCGGCCCCATGGGTGAAGAGCCGGTGAACGCCGGGTACTTGCGCTCCCATGGCACGCATCCTCGTGGGCACCTGTGGCTGGACCGACCGCGCCCTGGTGGCGAGCGGCTGGTACCCGCCCGGCCGGCGCGACCCGGAAGGCCGGCTGCGGCACTACGCCGGCCGGTTCCCCGTCGTCGAGGCCGACTCCCCGTACTACGCCCTCCCGGCCTCCCGCACCACCCGGCTCTGGGCGGAGCGCACCCCGGACGGCTTCCGCTTCGACGTCAAGGCGTTCTCCCTTCTCACCGGCCACCCCACCCGCCCGGCCGCCCTCCCCGCCGACCTGCGCGGCCACCCCCGTGACGAAGGCCTGCGCGCGGAGGTCTGGGCCCGCTACGCCGAGGCCGTCGACCCCCTGCGCCGCTCCGGCCGCCTGGGCACCCTCCTCTTCCAGTATCCGCCCTCCCTGGCCCCCGGCCCCGGCGCGGAGGCCGTCGTCCGGGCCGCCAGGGAACGCGCCCGCGACTGGCCGTTCGCCGTGGAGTTCCGCGACCCCGCGTGGTGGCGGAGCGAGCGTACGACGGCGTTTCTCCGGGACCTGGACGCCACCGCCGTGGCCGTGGACACGGCCCGGGGCCTGCCCGGCTCCCTCCCCCCGACGGCCCAGGTCACCACCGCCCGCCTGGCGGTCGTCCGCCTCCACGGACGCAGCCCCCACTGGGGCACCGGCACCAAGGAGGACCGCTTCCGCCACACCTACACCGTCCCCGAGCTCATGGAGTGGCTGCCGCGCGTGCGCACCCTGGCCGAGCAGGCCGAAGAGGTCCATGTCCTGTTCAACAACTGCTGCGCGGACAGCGCCGCGCAGGCGGCACGGACGATGGCGGAACTGCTCACGGCCCACCTGCCGCACCAGCGCGGCGCCCCGTCGCCCGGACAGCCGCCGCGTCTCACCGGCCGCGCGGCCGAAGCCCGCCCCGGCCGCTCCGGTTAGGCTCGTCTGGCCAGGACCGTGATCCCAGGGGAGGCCGCAGATGACGCCGGGGCGCAGGAGCAGTACCTTCACGCGACTGCTGCGGCACGGCTTCACCGATGCCTCGGCCGCCGAGCGGCTGCTCGACAGCACCGAGCTGGCCGCCGTACGCGACGACCCGGTGCTCCTCGAAGCCCTCGGCGCCACCGCCGACCCCGACCTCGCCCTGCACGGCCTGGTACGGCTCCTGGAGGCCCAGCCCGGCGCCACCGCCCGCCGCGAGCTGGTCGACACCCTGATAGCCGCCAAGCCGCTGCGGGACCGCCTGCTGGGCGTCCTCGGCGCCTCCGCGGCCCTCGCCGACCACCTCGCCCGGCACCCGCGCGACTGGGAGGCCCTGGTCACCTACGAGCCCCGCGACCTGCACCCCGGCGTCGCCGAGTTCGAACGGGGCCTCGCCGAGGCCGCCGACCCGGTCGCCCTGCGCGTCGCCTACCGCCGCTGCCTGCTGTCCATCGCCGCCCGTGACGTCTGCGGCACCACCGACGTCGCCGAGACCGCCGCCGAACTCGCCGACCTGGCCACCGCCACCCTGCGCGCCGCCCTCGCCCTCGCCGAGGCCGCCGCGCCCGAGGACGCCGCCGCCTGCCGGCTCGCGGTGATCGCCATGGGCAAGTGCGGTGGCCACGAGCTGAACTACGTCTCCGACGTCGACGTCATCTTCGTCGGCGAGGCCGCCGAAGGCGCCGACGAGAGCAAGGCACTCAGGTCCGCCACCAAGCTCGCCTCGCACATGATGCGGATCTGCTCCGAGACCACGGTGGAGGGGTCGATCTGGCCCGTCGACGCCAACCTCCGCCCCGAGGGCCGCAACGGCCCCCTCGTGCGCACGCTCAGCAGCCACCTCGCCTACTACCAGCGGTGGGCCAAGACCTGGGAGTTCCAGGCCCTGCTCAAGGCCCGCCCGGTCGCCGGCGACCTCGACCTGGGGCAGGAGTACGTCGCCGCCCTCGACCCCCTGGTCTGGAAGGCCGCCGAGCGCGAGAACTTCGTCGTCGACGTGCAGAAGATGCGCCGGCGCGTGGTGGAGAACATCCCCGCCGCCGAGATCGACCGCGAGCTGAAGCTCGGCCCCGGCGGCCTGCGCGACGTCGAGTTCGCCGTCCAGCTGCTGCAGTTGGTGCACGGCCGGGCCGACGCCTCACTGCGCAGCGGTACGACCCTGGACGCCCTCCAGGCCCTCGCCGCCGGCGGCTACGTGGGGCGCGCCGACGCCGTCCAGCTCGACGAGGCCTACCGCTTCCTGCGCTCCATGGAACACCGCATCCAGCTCTACCGGCTGCGCCGCACCCACCTGGTCCCCGAGGACGAGGCCGACCTGCGCCGCCTCGGCCGCTCACTCGGCCTGCGCACCGACCCGGTGACCGAGCTGATCCGCGAGTGGAAGCAGCACACCGGTGTCGTACGGCGCCTGCACGAGAAGCTCTTCTACCGCCCACTGCTCGACGCCGTCGCCCAACTCGCCCCGGGCGAGGCCAGGCTGAGCGCCGAGGCGGCCAGGGAACGCATGGTGGCCCTCGGCTACGCCGACCCCGCCGCCGCCCTGCGCCACCTGGAGGCCCTCGCCTCCGGCGTCACCCGCAAGGCCGCCATCCAGCGCACCCTGCTGCCCGTCCTGCTGGGCTGGTTCGCCGACTCCGCAGACCCGGACGCGGGCCTGCTGAACTTCCGCAAGGTCTCCGACGCCCTCGGCAAGACCCCCTGGTACCTAAGGCTGTTGCGGGACGAGGGTGCCGCCGCCGAGAACCTCGCCCGGGTGCTGTCCGCCGGCCGCCTCGCCCCCGACCTGCTGATGCGCGCCCCCGAGGCGGTGGCCCTGCTCGGCGACGGCGACGGGTCGGGCCTGGAGCCGCGCGGCCGCGCTCACCTGGAGCAGGAGATCCTCGCCGCCGCCGGCCGCGCCGACAACGCCGAGGACGGCGTGCGGGCGGCCCGTGGCGTGCGCCGCCGTGAGCTGTTCCGTACGGCCGCCGCCGACATCGTCGACTCCTACGGCACCGAGACCAAGCCCGCCGAGGCCGATCAGGGCGCCCTGGTCGACCGGGTCGGCGCCGCCGTCTCCGACCTGACGGCGGCGACCCTGGCGGGAACCCTGCGGGCGGTGGTCCGGGCCGGCTGGGGCGACACCCTGCCCACCCGGTTCGCCGTGATCGGCATGGGCCGGTTCGGGGGGCACGAGCTGGGCTACGGCTCCGACGCCGACGTCCTCTTCGTGCACGAGCCGCGGGAGGGCGTGGCCGAGCGGGAGGCCACCGACGCGGCCAACAAGGTCGTCGCGGAGATGCGCCGGCTGCTCCAGATCCCCAGCGCCGACCCGCCGTTGCTCATCGACGCGGACCTGCGGCCCGAGGGCCGGTCCGGGCCGCTGGTGCGCACGCTCAAGTCCTACGAGGCGTACTACCGCCGGTGGTCGCTGGGGTGGGAGTCGCAGGCCCTGCTGCGGGCCGAACCCGTGGCCGGGGACGAGGAGCTGGGGCGCCGGTTCATCGAGCTGATCGACCCGCTGCGGTATCCGGCGGCGGGGCTCGGCGAGGACGCGGTGCGCGAGATCCGGCGGCTGAAGGCCCGGATGGAGTCCGAGCGGCTGCCGCGCGGCGCCGACCCGAAGCTGCACACCAAGCTGGGGCCCGGCGGGCTGTCCGACGTGGAGTGGACCGTGCAGTTGCTGCAGCTGCGCCACGGGTGGGCCGAGCCGGGGCTGCGCACCACCCGGACCCGGGCGGCGCTGGCCGCGGCGGCGGCAGCGGGGCTGCTGGGGACCGAGGAGGCCGGGACGCTGGACGAGGCGTGGGTGCTGGCGACGCGGGTGCGGAACGCCGTGATGCTGGTGCGGGGGCGGGCGGGGGACACGTTTCCTTCGGAGAGCCGGGAGTTGGCCGCGGTCGGGCGGTACCTGGGGTACGGGGACGGGCATGCGGGGGACATGCTGGATGCCTATCGGCGGACGGCGCGGCGGGCTCGGACGGTTGTGGATGAGCTCTTCTACGGGGCATAGGGGGTTGATCGGGGGGCGCTCGGTCGCCGTTCGGGTGCGGGTCGTGGAGGGCCGGTCGCGCGGTTCCCCGCGCCCCTTCGGGGCGCGTCAAGCCCACGCAAGCCAAGACAGCAACGCTCTCGCGTGATTCATGAGACCCGTGAGGCCCACCTCGGACGCGCGGTCCGCTCTACCCGCCCCCACCGCTGCCAGTGCCTCGGCCAGGTGGGGGGCGGTGTCTGCGTCGTCAGTTCCCACATCGTCTCCGGGGCCGCCAGGTCCAGGGCCGAGCCGAGGAGCAGGTTCTCCAGGGCGACCAGCAGCGGCATCACGTCCGCACGGGCGAAGCCCGCAGCCAGCGGCAGCGTGACCGCGCGCTCGTACTGCTCCAGCACCCGGGGGCCCGCACCGCGAGGTCGTCAGGAGCGGGAGCGTCCTCGGGTGCGCGGCGAACGCGGCTCACTGCAACGGCATGGAGATCGGCGTCTACGGCCTGCTCGGCCGCGCGGGGCGGGGCTCCGCGAAAGCCCTCTTCGGCGTCGACGTCCCCTGGCTGCCGATCGCCCTCGCCGGACTGCTCCTCATCGGCTACGGCGGCTACCGCTCCATCGGGTTCGGCGCCACGGTGCTCGGTGTGCTGCTGGTCGCCGAGACCGGGATCCTCCTGCTGCTCGCGGGCAATGCACGTCTTCATCGTGACCAGCGTCATCGCCTCGCTGCTCGCCTTCCAGGCGCGACCTGCGGGACGCGGGCGCGACGGTCGCCCTCGGCTCGGACTGGCCGATCGCCCACTACGACGCCCGAGCCGTCCTGGCGACGGCCCGCGCCCCACGCGGCGGGCATGTGGTGCACCGGGGGGAGCAACAGGCGCCCGGGTGGGCTGAGCAGGTCCGGCACCGCCGATCACCGCCGATCACCGCCGTCGTGGCCGGGCGCCGTGGCGGCGGGCGAAGAGGAGCGGCGGCTGTTCCGGGGCGGAGGTGACTCTGGGGCGAGGCTGGTCTTGATGCGTGGGTTGTTCTTGAGCCGAGGGCTCTCGCTTCTCCGCCGCAGCGGCGCTCAGCCACCGCGGTGGCGGGCGGCGGTGCCGAACCGGCTGCGCCCCGCACCCCGCCCGCAGGGCCTCGCCTCAGCCGCCCGCAGGGCTGCGCAGCGAGGTCACTGCCGACGGCTGGCGCGGGAGGTTGTACGGCAGCGCCCCGTACCACAGCCGGGCCACCAGGAAGCCGAACGTCAGGCACAGGGCGCCGCCCACCGCGTCGAGCCAGAAGTGGTTGGCGGTGGCGACGATGACGAGGAGGGTGGCCATGGGGTAGAGGAGGCCCAGCAGCCGGACCCAGGGGACCGAGGCCAGGGCGAAGATCGTCAGGCCGCACCACAGGGACCAGCCGATGTGCATGGACGGCATCGCGGCGTACTGGTTGGACATGTGCTTGAGGTCGCCCGAGGCCATCGAGCCCCAGGTGTGGTGGACCATCACCGTGTCCACGAAGCCGCCGCCGTTCATCAGGCGGGGCGGGGCGAGCGGGAACAGGTAGTAGCCGAGAAGGGCCACCCCGGTGGTGGCGAAGAGGGCCAGACGGGCCGCCGCATAGCGCCCGGGGTGGCTGCGGTAGAGCCAGACCAGCACGCCCAGCGTCACCACGAAGTGCAGCGTCGCGTAGTAGTAGTTCATGCCGACGATCAGCCAAGACACCGAGTTCACGGCGTGGTTGACCGACTCCTCGACGGCGATCCCCAGATGGCGCTCGGCCTTCCAGAGCCAGTCGGCGTTGCGCAGCGCCTGCGCCTTCTGCTCCGGAACCGCGTTGCGGATCAGCGAGTAGGTCCAGTAACTCACCCCGATCAGCAGGATCTCGAACCAGAGCCGGGGCCGGCGCGGCGTCCGCAACCGCCGTAGGACGCCCTGGTCCCCCTCGCCCGTGACGGTCCGCGGAAGGGTCTGTTGTGCGCGACCTTCCGGCTCTGTCACGGTCGAGTCACTCATAGGCACAGAGTCTGCCAGAAAAGACGTCTTCGACAGATCATCCCAAGGTTGGGTTCACGGTGCATCTTCTACGGCGGGGCGACTACTTCCCAGGTACTGCGGCCGTGGAACCGCGTACCACCAATTCCGGCATGAAAACGAACTCGCTGTGCGGAGCGGGGGTGCCGCCGATCTCCTCCAGCAGCGTGCGCACCGCGGCCTGGCCCATCGCCGGGACCGGCTTGCGGATGGTGGTGAGAGGGGGATCGGTGAACGCGATCAGCGGGGAGTCGTCGAAGCCGACCACCGAGATGTCCCGGGGGACGTCGAGGCCGCGCTGGCGGGCCGCCCGTATCGCGCCGAGCGCCATCATGTCGCTGGCGCAGACGATCGCCGTGCAGTTCCGGTCGATGAGCGCGGTGGTGGCGGCCTGGCCGCCCTCCAGGGTGTACAGGGAGTGCTGGACGAGCTCGGACTCGATGGTGGCCGCCGGCAGACCCGACTGGTCCTGCATCGCCCGCACGAACCCCTCGATCTTGCGCTGCACGGGGACGAACCGCTTCGGGCCGAGGGCGAGCCCGATCCGGGTGTGGCCCAGGGAGGCGAGGTGGGTGACGGCCAGCGTCATCGCGGCCCGGTCGTCGGGGGAGATGAACGGCGCCTGCACCTTCGGCGAGAAACCGTCCACCAGGACGTACGGCACGCCCTGCGCCCGCAGCCGCTCGTAGCGCTGCATGTCGGCGGTGGTGTCCGCGTGCAGGCCGGAGACGTAGATGATCCCGGCGACCCCGCGGTCCACCAGCATCTCGGTCAGCTCGTCCTCCGTGGACCCGCCGGGGGTCTGGGTGGCGAGCACCGGGGTGTAGCCCTGCCGGGTCAGCGCCTGCCCGATGACCTGCGCCAGGGCCGGGAATATCGGGTTCTCCAGCTCGGGGGTGATCAGCCCTACCAGGCCCTCGCTGCGCTGCCGCAGCCGTACCGGACGCTCGTAGCCGAGGACGTCCAGGGCGGCGAGCACGGACTGGCGGGTGGTGGCGGCGACGCCCGGCTTCCCGTTCAGGACCCGGCTCACCGTCGCCTCGCTCACCCCCGCCTGCGCTGCGATGTCGGCAAGCCGTGTGGTCACGGCACTGGACTGTACCGGCCGTATGTCCCCTTGCACACCGATCGGGCGCCTGATGCGGCCTGGGGGGCGGCCCATTTTGGGCTGCTGCGTCATCGCACTCCCTACTGAAACTTGACGGCAAGAGCTTGCAGAGTCTTGCACAAGCGGCCGCCGTAGCGCTCAAGCGCCGTAAACAAGCGTCTCACGGCGGTCGCCGACAGGTCACGCCCGGATAACTTCAGAGATCTCTTGCACTTTTTTTCTGCAAGGTCTTTCGCAAGGATTGCATCGCTGTTACGTTCCCTGACGCCCGGCCGCCGCAGCAACGGCGCAGTCGGCACGACAGCGGGACGGCGGACGGGACCGCCCCCGCATCACTCGGGCTTAACCCTCAAGGAGAACTCATGCGGCGTGGCATAGCGGCCTCCGCGCTGGTGGCGTCCCTCGCCCTCACGGCGACGGCGTGCGGCGGGAGCGACAGCGACAGCAAGTCGGACGGCCCGGTCACCATCACCTGGTGGGACACCTCCAACGCCACCAACGAGTCGCCGACGTACAAGGCCTTGGTCAAGGAGTTCGAAGCCGCGAACAAGGACATCAAGGTCAACTACGTCGACGTCCAGTTCGACCAGGCGCAGAACAAGTTCGACACGGCCGCCCAGTCCGGCAAGGGCGCCCCCGACGTGCTGCGCTCCGAGGTCGGCTGGACCCCCGCCTTCGCCAAGGCCGGCTACTTCGTGCCGCTGGACGGCACCGCCGCCCTCGCCGACAAGGACAAGTTCCAGTCCAGCCTGATCACCCAGGCCCAGTACGAGGGCAAGACCTACGGCGTCCCGCTGGTCACCGACACCCTCGCCCTCGTGTACAACAAGGCGCTGTTCAAGAAGGCCGGCATCACCGCCGCCCCCACCACCTGGGACGAGGTCAGGGCCGACGCCGCCAAGATCCAGGACAAGGCCAAGACCACCGGCTACTGGGGCCCCGAGGCCGCGTACTACACGCAGCCCTTCCTCTACGGCGAGGGCACCGACATGGTCGACGCCTCCGCCAAGAAGATCACCATCACCTCGGCGGCGGCCAAGAAGGGCTACCAGACCTGGCTGGACCTCTACTCCGGCAAGGGCCTGCACAAGGCGGACGTCACCGCCGACGCCTACGCCCACCGCCAGGACGCCTTCGTCAACGGCAAGGTCGCCATGACCATCGAGGGCCCCTGGGAGATCACCAACTTCTACAAGGGCTCCGCGTTCAGCGACAAGTCCAACCTCGGCATCGCCACCGTCCCGGCCGGCTCCACCGGCAAGGCGGGCGCCCCGACCGGCGGCCACAACCTGTCGGTCTACGCCGGCTCGGACAAGGCCCACCAGGCCGCGGCCGAGAAGTTCGTCGCCTTCATGACCTCCGCGAAGTCCCAGACGGAGATCGCCCTGAAGAACTCCACCCTGCCGACCCGCTCCGACGCCTACACCGCCGCGGTCAAGGCCGACCCGGGCATCGCCGGCTACCAGGCCGTCCTCCCCTCCGCCCAGCCGCGCCCCGCGCTTGCCGAGTACTCCTCCCTGTGGGGCCCGGTCGGCACCGAGCTGACCAAGATCGCCGGCGGCAAGGAGTCCCTGGACAAGGGCCTGAGCACCGCTGAACTCGGGATCGAGAAGCTCGTCCCCGACTTCAGCAAGTAAGCCCGCGTGGCCGCCGGAGCGCCCTGTCACGGGGGGAGCGCTCCGGCGGCCACCGGCCTGTGCCAGCCGCCCAGCCCAACCCCGGAAGAACCGGCCGGCAGAGCCAGCCGGAGGAACCAGAAGGTGTCGAACCCATGACAGTCGCCATCGACCGCGCGACCGGCCAGCGCCACGGTGACCGCGCGCCCCGCCCCGGGCTGGGCCAGCGGCTGAAGAACGGCTACCAGAAGTACTGGTACGCCTACGCGATGATCGCCCCCGTGGCCGTCGTCCTCGGGGCCCTCGTCGTCTACCCGTTGGTGTACGGGTTCTACCTGACGTTGACGGACGCCAACAGCCTCAACACCGCCCGCACCATCGGCGTCAACCACATCGACGCCACCTACAAGTTCATCGGCCTGGACAACTACAAGGACATCCTGTTCGGACCGACGTCCTACGACCGCTTCTGGTCCCACTTCCTGTGGACCATCGTCTGGACCGCGCTCTGCGTCGTCCTGCACTACACCATCGGTCTCGGCCTCGCCCTCCTCCTCAACGAGAAGTTCCGCGGCCGCACCTTCTACCGCATGGTCCTGGTGCTTCCCTGGGCGGTCCCCACCTTCGTCACCGTCTTCGGCTGGCGGTTCATGCTCGCCGACGGCGGCATCATCAACAGCGCCCTGCACTTCCTCCACCTACCGCAACCCGCCTGGCTGGAGGACACCTTCTGGCAGCGGGCCGCGGCGATCCTCGTCAACACCTGGTGCGGTGTGCCGTTCATGATGCTCTCGCTGCTCGGCGGCCTCCAGGCCATCGACGGCACGCTGTACGAGGCCGCCGAGATGGACGGCGCGAGCGCCTGGCAGCGCTTCAGGTACGTCACCCTGCCGGGCCTGAGGTCCGTCAGCTCCACCGTCGTACTCCTCGGCATCATCTGGACGTTCAACCAGTTCGCCGTCATCTTCCTGCTCTTCGGCGACACCGCCCCCGACGCGCAGATCCTGGTCACCTGGGCCTACTACCTCGGCTTCGGACAGCAGCCGAGGGACTTCGCCCAGTCCGCCGCCTACGGCATGCTGCTGCTGGCCATCCTGATCGTCTTCACCTCCTTCTACCGCCGCTGGCTCAACCGCAACGACCAGCAGCTCGCGATCTGAGGCAGGAGTTCCCATGAGCACGACCACTGTCCAGACCTCCGCCCAGGTCGCCGAGGAGGCCCCCGTGACCAGCAGTCCGCGCCGCGTCCGCGGCCGCGGCGAGCGCGGCCCGCTCGCCACCACCGTCACCCACGGCATCCTGGGTGTCGCCAGCCTCGTCGCGTTCTTCCCGGTCGGCTGGCTGATCTACCTCTCCCTCGGCCCGGACAAGGACGACTACCTGCACCCGAGCGGCATCTGGCACAAGATGACGCTGGACAACTACTCGTTCGTCCTCCAGCACACCGGGTTCTGGGACTGGTTCAGGACGACGATGATCGTCGTCGGCGGTACGACGGTCATCGGCCTGATCCTCGCCTCCACCACCGGCTACGCGGTCTCCCGCATGCGCTTCCCCGGCTACCGGAAGTTCATGTGGCTGCTGCTGGTGACCCAGATGTTCCCGATCGCCGTACTGATCGTGCCGATGTACCAGATCATGTCGCGGCTCGGCCTCATCGACAGCTACCTCGGCCTGATCCTCGTCTACTGCACCACCGTCGTGCCGTACACGGCCTGGCTGCTCAAGGGCTACTTCGACACGATCCCCTTCGAGATCGACGAGGCCGGCCGCGTCGACGGGCTCTCGCCGTTCGGCACGTTCGGCCGGCTGATCCTGCCGCTCGCCAAGCCCGGTCTCGCGGTCGCCGCGTTCTACAACTTCCTCACCGCCTTCGGCGAGGTCGCGTTCGCCTCCACGTTCATGCTCAGCGACGACAAGTACACGTTCGCGGTGGGGCTGCAGAGCTTCATCAGCGAGCACGACGCGCAACGGAACCTGATGACCGCGACGGCGGTGCTGATCGCGATACCGGTGGCCGTGTTCTTCTACCTCGTGCAGAAGAACCTGGTGACCGGGCTTACAGCCGGCGGCACGAAGGGGTAACGCCGCTTGCTCGAAAAGCTGCTTCGGTCGTTGTGTGTCTGCGGCGCCGTTGTGGCTGGTCGCGCAGTTCCCCGCGCCCCTTCGGGGCGCTGCCCCTCGGGCGCGGGCCGGCGGTCGTGGTCTCCATCCGACCCCGCTGTGACCACGGCCGCCTCTCCATCCATCCTCTGACCCGATGACCGTGTTACGACGCATCAAGGACGCCATGAGCCAGCAGCAATCCGCCGCACCGGCCCCCGCCATCGCCACCGTCGCCCGTCGCCGCGACTGGTGGCGGGACGCGGTGATCTACCAGGTCTATCCGCGCAGCTTCGCCGACAGCAACGGCGACGGGATGGGGGACCTGGAGGGCGTGCGCTCCAGACTCCCGTACCTGCGTGACCTCGGTGTCGACGCCGTGTGGCTCAGCCCGTTCTACGCCTCCCCGCAGGCCGACGCCGGCTACGACGTCGCCGACTACCGGGCCGTGGACCCCATGTTCGGCAACCTGCTGGACGCGGACGCACTGATCCGGGACGCGCACGCGCTGGGCCTGAGGATCATCGTCGACCTCGTGCCCAACCACTCCTCCGACCAGTACGAGTGGTTCAGGCGGGCGCTGGCGGAGGGCCCCGGCTCGCCGCTGCGGGACCGCTACCACTTCCGGCCGGGCAGGGGCGAGAACGGCGAACTCCCGCCCAACGACTGGGAGTCCATCTTCGGCGGGCCGGCGTGGACGCGGGTGGCCGACGGGGAGTGGTACCTCCATCTCTTCGCCCCGGAGCAGCCCGACTTCAACTGGGAACACCCCGCCGTCGGCGACGAGTTCCGCTCCATCCTGCGGTTCTGGCTGGACATGGGCGTGGACGGCTTCCGTATCGACGTCGCCCATGGGCTGGTGAAGGCGGAGGGGCTGCCGGACATCGGCGGCGGCGACCAGCTGAAACTGCTGGGCAACGATGTCATGCCGTTCTTCGACCAGGACGGCGTCCACGAGATCTACCGCCAGTGGCGGCACGTGCTGGACGAGTACGCCGGTGAGCGCATCTTCGTCGCGGAGGCGTGGACCCCGACCGTCGAGCGCACCGCGAACTACGTCCGCCCGGACGAGCTGCACCAGGCCTTCAACTTCCAGTACCTGAGCACGGAGTGGGACGCGAAGGAGCTGCGGGCCGTCATCGACCGCACCCTGGAGGCGATGCGCCCGGTCGGCGCCCCGGCCACCTGGGTCCTCTCCAACCACGACGTCACCCGGCACGCCACCCGCTTCGCCAACCCGCCCGGCCTCGGCACCCAGATCCGCTCGGCCGGCGACCGGGAGCTGGGGCTGCGCAGGGCGCGGGCGGCCACCCTCCTCATGCTCGCGCTGCCCGGCTCGGCCTACATCTACCAGGGCGAGGAGCTCGGCCTCCCGGACGTCGTGGACCTGCCCGACGAGGTCCGCCAGGACCCCGCGTACTTCCGGGGCGCGGGCCAGGACGGGTTCCGTGACGGGTGCCGGGTGCCGATCCCGTGGGAGCGGGAGGGCTCGTCGTACGGCTTCGGGGCCGGGGGCAGCTGGCTGCCGCAGCCCGCGAGCTGGGGCGAGCTGAGCGTGGCGGCGCAGACGGGGGTGGCCGGTTCCACCCTGGAGCTGTACCGCGGCGCGCTGCGCCTGCGCCGTGAGCAGGCCGACCTCGGCGCGGGCGACGCGGTGGAGTGGCTGCGCGCCCCCGAGGGCGTCCTCGCCTTCAGGCGCGGGGAGTTCGTCTGCGTCGCGAACACGAGCGGGGAGTCGGTGACGACTCCGGCGTACGGCAGGGTGCTGCTCGCCAGCGGTGAGCTGACCGAGGCGGACGGCGAGGCGAAGCTGCCCGCCGACACGACCGTGTGGTGGACCACCGCCTGACGGACGGTCATTCGGTAACTCCTTGCGGCAACTTCCGAGGGCCCGCCACCCAACTGGGTGGCGGGCCCTCGACGTCCGCGCGACCGCAAGGCTTCAGCAACATTTCTGCAAGAGCCTTCAACGGCGAAGGAACCGTTCCTGATCGGGGACCGTCCAGGACGCGGCCAGGTACCAGCGGCCCCGGACGACGTCTTCGAAACCGGTGCACCCCTGCCTGCTGCGGGACGGACGCCGACGCTGGACCACCGACAACGGTTGAGCCCGGGACGCACGGCCGGCCCCGACGGGATCGCCGGGGCCGGCCCCGCAGGGCTGGGAAGGTCAGTCGGCGACGTCGATGTGCCTGGCCAGCGCGGTGACGGAGAGGTCGCCGTGGTCGACCCACTCGTGGAACGCCAGCGTCTTGTGCTTGGTCGAGGCGGGCGGGGTGATCTCCAGGTAGGAGGCATGCACCGCGCCGGAGGTGCCGGTGTTGACGTGGGTCCAGGCGACGACGGCCTCGGCGCTCTGGCCGTCCTTGAGGACCAGGGTCTTCTTGCCGGGATCCTTGGCGTACCAGGTGCTGCCCCAGTGCGTGTGGGTCTTGATCGCCTTGTGCGCGGAGTTCTCCAGGCCCAGGCCCGGGTAGCCGCGCAGCGCGCAGGTCTTCCCGCTGAGGTTGCGGAGCCTGATGACCACGCCCTGGTGGTTCATGCCACCGGCGAGCTGCTGCCCGAAGGTGGCCTTGAGTGCGGCGGCGGAACAGGTCGGCGTGGCCTTGACGGTGCTCGGGGTGGCGGCCTGGGCGGTACCGGCCCAGGCGAGCCCCAGGGCGGCGACGGCCGTCGCGGCGAACACCGTACGGCCGAGCCTGCGGTCGGTGCGGTGCCGGGTGGTGGTGGACAGATCGGTGGTCTTCCGGTGTGCGTTCACGGTGACAGTGCTCCACTCGCGCTCTGAGGCGCGGGCCGCGGCGTGCGGCCCGCGCCGCCTTCGTGTGCCGTACACATGGTCAGATGCGCGGTGCTCCGGAATTGTTCAGAAGCAACGGCAGGAAAATTCCGTACCTGTCCGCGGCCGCTCGACTTACCTCCGGTGTCGCTCGTCGTGCAGCCGGACGCACTTGGCGAAGGGGCCATGGAGGTGAGCAGTTCGACGCCCCGGGCGACTTCTTCCCGGCTCGGCGGACAAGCAGGAGCGACAATCCGTACCCGATCTCCGGGCCGCAAACGTGGCGACCTCAACGACTGCGGATTCTGGTGGTCATCCATCCGACGATTCTGGAGTGCCCCATGCGGTGCGGACAGGCGGCACTCGCGTCCCTGCCGACATGTGCGCGGACGAGCGGGCTCTCGCCGGTGTACGTCGACGAGAGCCCGCTCGTAGGTGCTTGAGCTTGCTCGGCTACTTCCAGGTGTCGCTGGTGGTGTAGCCGGACGAGGTGCCGGTCGTGTACGACCGGTTCGTGCCCGACTCCCACGTCACGTTCCCGGAGCTGTCCTTCTTGAGGTACTTGTACGTGAAGGCCGTGCTCTTGGGGACGATCACCAGCTTGCTCCACGTCGGGTACGACTCCGACGACAGCGGGATCGCGTCGGCGGTGTTCCAGGAGCCGAGGGAGGCGGTGGAGCCGACGACGTAGACGTTGGTGCCCCAGTCGGTCGTCGCGTACTCGTTGAAGGTGACGTCGGTGGCGTCCGCGCTCGCCACGTTCCAGGAGTTGTTCAGGGAGATCGCCGAACTTGCCGTGGTGGCCGACCTGTTGGCGTTCGACTCCCAGGTGACGTTCCCGGAACTGTCCTTCTTGATGAACTTGTAGGTGAACGACGTGTTGATCGGCACGCTCACCGCGCCGGACCAGATCGGGTATCCGGTGGACGAGAGCTGGATCGCCTTCGAGGTGTCCCAGGCGCCCAGGGCGTCGATGGACCCGACGACGTAGACGTTGGTGCCGCTCGTGGTGGACGCGTACTCGTTGAAGGTCGCGGTCACCGTGGAGGTGGAGCCACCGCCGCTGCCGCTGTCGTCGCAGCCGACCGTGCAGGTGTAGGAGGAGTTGTAGAAGGCGACGGCGTCCTTGGCGGGGATCGTGATGCTCGCGTTGCCGCCGGAGACGGTGACCGTGGTGGCGCCGCCGTCGATGACGTCGGAGTACGTGCCGTCGGCCATGCCGGTCGCGAAGGTGTAGGTGGCCGCGCTTGAGCCGTTGTTGACGGCGAAGAAGCCCGCTCCGCTGCGGCCGAAGCCGATCACGTTCGACGACATGGTCTGCCAGTTGGAGACCGCCGCGGAGCCGGCGGCGTTGTGCCAGGCCACCATGCCGACGACAGCGGTGTCGCGGTCGAGGCAGTTCCAGCCGTTGGAGCAGTCCGTGTCGGTGACGAAGCCGGACGAGTTCGGCGGGGCCTGGTCGCTCTGGGTCCACTGCCAGCTGGAGTAGATGGTCGGCGTCGACCACTTGTAGGCGAGCTCGAAGAGGTTCGCCAGCTTGTAGGCGTCGCCGTCCTTGTACGACATGTCCAGGCCGTTGCGCTCGGTGTCGTGGTTGGTCACGAAGGACACCGAGTTCGCGGCCGGCAGGATGCCGCTGCTGGACAGGGAGGAGAGGTCGCTGACGTTGCCCTGGAAGGCCGACTTCATCTTGCTCGCGTACGTGAAGTCCAGGACGTCACCGGAGCCGTAGTAGTCGCTGGGCTGTGGGGTGGAGCCCGGGTAGACCTCGTCGAAGACGTACGGCGCCGCGCCGGACGTCGTGGTGTTCAGCTTGGCGACGATGGCCGCCATGTCGGTGGCCGGGATGTGCTTGGCCGAGTCCACCCGGAAACCGTCGACGCCCAGGGCGATCTGCTTGTTCAGGAAGGCGGCCAGGCCCGAACGGACGTTGTCCGCACCTGTCTTGAGGTCGGGCAGGCCGAGCAGTTCGCAGTTCTGGACCTGCGTGAGGTTCGAGTAGTCCTGGATGGTCAGGTCGGAGGTGGGACAGTCGGCGGAGGTGTGGTAGTCGCTGGGGTCCCAGTCGGGGGTGTCGTACTTGTTGGTGATCGTGGTGCCGTCGTAGCCGACGCCGGTCTGTGCGGCCGTGTGGTTGATGACCGCGTCGGTGTAGACCTTCACGCCGGCCGCGTGGCAGGCGGAGACCATCGACGCGAACTGCGTCGCCGTCCCGAAACGGCTGTTCAGGGTGTACGAGTACGGCTGGTAGACGTCCCACCAGTAGTAGTTGGACTGCTTGAGGGACTCGGAGGGCGGGGCGACCTGCACCGCGCCGTAACCGGCCGGGCCGAGGACGTTCGTGCACTCGCTCGCGATCGAGTTCCAGTTCCATTCCCACAGGTTGGCGATCACATCGCCCTTGGCGGTGGTGTCCGCCTGTGCGGAGGTGGCCGGCAGGGCGATCACACCCGCGAGCGCCAGGGCACCCGCGGCGACTGCGCCGGCCGTGCGTCGGAAGACACCCGGGGGCCGGTGTCTGGTCATGTGCGGCTCCAAAAGGTTCCAGGAGGGATGAGGCAGGTTTCAACAACCCGTGAGCGTGCGGCAGTTGAGACACCGCGTCAATACGCCTCGTGAAAGTTCTTGCTGTGAGTTTCAAGCCTCTTGCTGTAAACCTTTCGTTAGCGATACGGTCGCGCGGGGTCGGACCCAAGAGAGCAGCTATCGCTAGGAGTCCATGCCGGTGATACATGTCAGACGGGTCGCGGCCGTCGCCGTCGCCGCCCTCGCCGCCGCGCTGGTGCAGCCCCTCGCCGCACACGCCGCCGCGCTGGTGCAGCCCCTCGCCGCACACGCCGCCGCCCCGCCCGCACCACCCTCCGACGCAAAGCTCGCCGCCGAGCCAGCCCGGCACGACGACACCCGCGAGCAGTTCTACTTCGTCATGCCGGACCGTTTCGCCAACGGTGACACCGGCAACGACAAGGGCGGGCTCACCGGCTCCCGCCTCTCCACCGGCTACGACCCCACCGACAAGGGCTTCTACCAGGGCGGCGACCTCAAGGGCCTGACCAAGCGGCTCGACTACATCAAGGGGCTCGGCACCACCGCCATCTGGATGGCCCCGATCTTCAAGAACAAGCCGGTGCAGGGCACGGGCAGTAACGCCTCGGCCGGCTACCACGGGTACTGGATCACCGACTTCACCCAGGTCGACCCGCACTTCGGGACCAACAAGGACCTGGAGACCCTCATCTCAAAGGCGCACGCCAAGGGGATGAAGGTCTTCTTCGACGTCATCACCAACCACACCGCCGACGTCGTCGACTACCAGGAGAAGTCCTACGACTACCTCTCCAAGGGCGCCTTCCCCTACCTGACCGAGGACGGGCAGCCCTTCGACGACGCCGACTACGCGGACGGGAAGAAGAAGTTCCCGGCCGTCTCCGCCGCCTCCTTCCCGCGGACGCCGACCGTGACGAGCGACAGCAAGGTGCCGTCGTGGCTCAACGACCCGACGATGTACCACAACCGGGGCGACTCCACGTTCGCCGGCGAGTCCGCGACCTACGGCGACTTCTCCGGGCTCGACGACCTGTGGACCGAGCGGCCCGAGGTCGTGCACGGCATGGAGAAGATCTACGAGCGGTGGGTGAAGGACTTCGCCATCGACGGCTTCCGGATCGACACCGTGAAGAACGTCGACATGGAGTTCTGGACCCAGTGGGCGACCGCACTGGACAAGTACGCGGCGGGCCACGGCCGTAGGAACTTCTTCATGTTCGGCGAGACGTACTCCGCCGACACCTCCGTCACGTCCCCGTACGTCACGCAGGGCCGGCTCGACGCGACCCTCGACTTCCCCTTCCAGGACGCGGCCCGCTCCTACGCCTCCCAGGGCGGCAGCGCGCAGAAGCTGTCGAGTGTCTTCGGCGACGACTACAAGTACACGACCGACAAGGCCAACGCCTACGAACAGGTCACCTTCCTCGGCAACCACGACATGGGCCGGATCGGGTACTTCCTGGAGCAGGACAACCCGCAGGCCACGGACGCCGAACTGCTCGCCAAGGACAGGCTGGCCAACGAGGTGATGTTCCTCAGCCGGGGCAACCCGGTCGTCTACTACGGCGACGAGCAGGGCTTCACCGGCTCGGGCGGTGACAAGGACGCCCGGCAGACGATGTTCGCCTCGAAGGTCGCCGACTACCTGGACGACGACGAGATCGGCACCGACCGCACCGCCGCCGGCGACTCCTACGACACGAGTGCACCCCTCTACAAGCAGATCAGCGCTCTCAGCAAGCTCCGCAAGGACAACCCCGCCCTCGCCGACGGCGTCCAGACCGAGCGCTACGCGGCCGACGGTGCCGGCATCTACGCGTTCACCCGGACGGACGCCAAGACCGGCCAGGAGTACGTGGTCGCCTTCAACAACGCCGGCACGGCCAGGACGGCGACCTTCGCCACCGGCTCCGCCGGCATGCGCTACCGGGCGATCCACGGCACGGACGGCACCCTCACCTCCGACGGCTCGGCCGAGCTGACCGTCACCGTCCCCGCCGAGTCCGCCGTCGTCTACAAGGCGGCAGACCCCCTGGCCAAGCCCGCCACCAACCCGGCGATCACGCTCCAGGCTCCGGCGGCCGGCGCCACCGGCACCGTCGACCTCACCGCGGCCGTCACCGGCGGGCAGCTCGACCGGGTCGTCTTCGCCGCCCAGGTCGGCAACGGCAAGTGGACCACCCTCGGCTCCGCCGACCACGCCCCCTACAAGGTCACCCAGACCCTCGCCAAGGACGTCCCGGCCGGTACCGCCCTGCGCTACAAGGCGGTCGTCGTCGACTCCGCCGGGCACACCGCCGGCGCGCTCGCCGAGAGCACCAGCGGCACCCCGCCCGCCGCCGAGACCCCCACCGCCTCCTCCCGTGACTACGTCGTCGTCCACTACAAGCGCACCGACGGCGACTACGGCAACTGGGGTCTGTACGCCTGGGGCGACCTCGCCGACGGCGAGGCGACCACCTGGCCCGCCGGTCACCCCTTCACCGGCCGGGACGCGTACGGCGCCTTCGCCTACGTCAAGCTGAAGCCGGGCGCCACGAACGTGGGCTTCCTCGTCGTCGACAAGGACGGCGACAAGGACGTCTCCGCCGACCGCTCCATCGACGTCACCAGGACGGGCGAGGTCTGGATCGAGCAGGGGAAGGCGGACATGCTCACGGAGAAGCCGGCCGGCGACTACCCGGCACAGGACACCACCAAGGCGGTCATCCACTACCACCGCGCCGACGGGGACTACGACGGCTGGGGCCTGCACGTCTGGACGGGCGCGGCCAGCCCCACCGACTGGTCGGCGCCGCTCAAGCCGGTCAGGACCGACGCCTACGGCGCGGTCTTCGAGGTGCCGCTCACCGAGGGTGCCACCAGCCTCAGCTACATCATCCACAAGGGCGACGAGAAGGACCTCGCCGCCGACCAGTCACTCGACCTCAAGTCCGACGGCTACGAGGTGTGGCTGCTGAACGGCCAGGAGAAGTACCTGCTCCCGCAGCCCGCCGGCAGTGCCGCGGCACTCGACCTGTCCACCTCCAAGGCGGTCTGGATCGACCGGGACACGGTCGCCTGGGACGGCGTCGACGGCGCGGTCTCCACCCAGCTGCTCTACTCCCACGACGGTTCGATCGCCGCCAAGGACGGGACGCTGACCAGCGACGACGAGCGGTGGCTGCGGCTGACGAAGAGCACCCTCACCGACGCCCAGAAGGCCAAGTTCCCGTACCTGAAGGACTACACGGCCTGGTCGGTCGACCCGCGCGACCGGGACCGGGTGCGCGAGGCGCTCGGCGGACAGCTCGTCGCCTCCCAGCGGGCCGCCAACGGCGCGGTGCTGGCCGCGACCGGCGTGCAGCTCGCCGGGGTGCTGGACGACGTGTACGCCAAGGCCACGACGGCGGACCTCGGCCCGGTCTTCCACCACGGGAAGCCCACGCTCTCCGTGTGGGCGCCGACCGCGCAGAGCGTCGCCCTCGAACTCGACGGCTCGCTGAAGACGATGCACCGCGACCCCGCCACCGGCGTCTGGTCCGTCACCGGCCCCACGTCCTGGAAGAACAAGCCCTACCGGTACGTCGTGAAGGTCTGGGCGCCCACCGTCCAGAAGGTCGTCACCAACAAGGTCACCGACCCCTACTCGGTCGCCCTCACCGCCGACTCCGAGCGCAGCCTCGTCGTCGACCTGAACGACAGGTCGCTCGCGCCGACCGGCTGGTCGACATACACCAAGCCCAAGGCCGTACCGCTGAAGGACGCCCAGATCCAGGAGCTGCACGTCCGGGACTTCTCGGCGGCGGACAGCACGGTCCCGGCCGCGGACCGGGGCACATACCTCGCCTTCACCGACAAGAACAGCGACGGCTCCAAGCACCTCAAGGCCCTCGCCGAGTCCGGGACGTCGTACGTCCACCTGCTCCCGGCCTTCGACTTCGCCACCGTGCCCGAGAAGAAGGCCGACCAGGCGAGCCCCGCCTGCGACCTCGCCTCCTACCCGGCCGACTCCGACCAGCAGCAGGCGTGCGTCGCGAAGACCGCCGCCACCGACGCCTACAACTGGGGCTACGACCCGTATCACTTCACGGTCCCCGAAGGGTCGTACGCCACCGACCCGGACGGCACCGCGCGTACGGTCCAGTTCCGGAAGATGGTCAAGTCGCTCAACGACGACGGGCTGCGGGTCGTCATGGACGTCGTCTACAACCACACGGCGGCCAGCGGCGAGGCGGACACCTCCGTCCTCGACCAGATCGTGCCCGGCTACTACCAGCGGCTGCTCGCCGACGGCAGTGTCGCCAACAGCACCTGCTGCGCCAACACCGCGCCCGAGAACGCCATGATGGGCAAGCTGGTGGTGGACTCGATCGTCACCTGGGCGAAGGAGTACAAGGTCGACGGCTTCCGCTTCGACCTGATGGGCCACCACCCGAAGGCCAACATCCTCGCGGTCCGCAAGGCCCTGGACGCGCTGACCCTGAAGAAGGACGGAGTCGACGGCAAGAAGATCATCCTGTACGGGGAGGGCTGGAACTTCGGCGAGGTCGCCGACGACGCGCGTTTCGTGCAGGCGACGCAGCAGAACATGGCGGGCACCGGCATCGCCACCTTCTCCGACCGCGCCCGGGACGCCGTACGCGGTGGCAGCCCCTTCGACGACGACCCAGGCGTCCAGGGCTTCGCGTCCGGCCTGTACACCGACCCCAACCCCTCGACGGCGAACGGTACTTCCGCTGAGCAGAAGGCCCGGCTGCTGCACTACCAGGACCTGATCAAGATCGGCCTGACCGGAAACCTCGCCAAGTACCGGTTCACCGACACCGACGGCAAGGAGGTCACCGGCGCCGAGGTCGACTACAACGGCTCGCCCGCCGGATACGCCGACGTGCCCGGCGACGCCCTCGCCTACGTCGACGCGCACGACAACGAGTCACTGTTCGACGCGCTGACGTACAAGCTCCCGTCCGGCACCTCCGCGTCCGACCGGGCCCGGATGCAGGTCCTGGCGATGGCCACGGCCGCCCTCTCGCAGGGACCGTCGCTCTCCCAGGCCGGCACCGACCTGCTGCGCTCCAAGTCCCTGGACCGCAACTCCTTCGACAGCGGCGACTGGTTCAACGCCATCCACTGGAACTGCGCCGACGGCAACGGCTTCGGCCGCGGGCTGCCCATGGCCGCCGACAACCAGTCCAAGTGGTCCTACGCCAAGCCGTTGCTGACCTCGGTGAAGGTCGGATGCGCCCAGATCGACGGGGCCTCGGCCGCCTACCGGGACCTTTTGCGGATCCGTACGACCGACAAGGCGTTCTCGCTGGACACGGCCGCGCAGGTGCAGTCGGAGCTCTCCTTCCCGCTCTCCGGGAAGGACGAGACGCCCGGCGTGATCACGATGGAGCTGGGTGACCTGGTCGTCGTGTTCAACGCGAGCCCCGAGCGGCAGGAGCAGCGGGTGGGCACCCTGGCCGGAACCGGCTACCGGCTGCACCCGGTGCAGGCGTCGGGCGCGGACTCCGTCGTCAAGACCGCTTTGTACGAGCGGGAAACGGGTACCTTCGTGGTTCCGGGGCGCACGGTGGCGGTGTTCTCCCGGACCACGTGACCGCGGCCTTACTGTGGTGGGGCAGGCCCGGGACCGGGCACTGCCCCACCGGTGTTGTCCAGGGGCTGGGGAGATGGACGTCAACGGCAAGCTGACAGACGCGACCGTGCTGGTCGTGGACGCCACGGCCGCGAGCCGCTACGCGATCGGCACCGTACTGCGCCGGGCCGGTCACGAGGTCGTCGCGGTGACCGGCGGCCGCCAGGCGCTCAGCGAACTCGACGTACGGCGGCGCAAGGGCAATCTGCCCGATGTGGCCCTCATCGACGTGCACCTGCCGGACATGAGCGGCTTCGAGCTGTGCCGCCGGCTCAAGGAGCGGCCGCACATGGCCGGTCTGCCCATCGTGCACTTCTCCGCGCTGTCCGTCGTTCCCGCGGACCGCTGCCCGGGGCTGGACTCGGGGGCCGAGGCGTATCTGACGGTGCCCGCCGAGCCGGAGGAGATCGAGGCCACGGTCCGGGCCGTGGTGCGCGCCGCCCGGCTGCGCGCCGACGACCAGGCGCTGGTACGACGGCTGCGGCTGCTGTCGGAGACCATCGTCACCATCCAGGCGGCCCGCTCGCTGCACGAACTCGCCGACGCCGCCGCGGACGGCGCCGCCCGGCTCCTCGGCTGCCCCGCCGCCGTGTTCGTCCTCGACCAGGACGACGAGCTGTACCGGGGCCTGTACGGGGAGCGCACCTCACTCGCGCTGCCCGACGAGGACGCCCACCGCACCGTGCGCGACCTGATGCGGCGGCTCACCCGAGGACAGTCCGACGTGCAGATCACCACCGTGCCGTCGCCGCAGTGGCCCGCCGGGTTCTTCCGGCCCGGCGTGCAGCACGACGCCCGGCTGGCACTGGTCCTCACTCAGGACGGCAAGGCCCCGGTCTGCCTGGCCACGCCCACCCGCGGGCTGCGCCGGGTCAGTCCCGAGGGCGAGGCACTGCTGGCCCAACTCGCCCATGCCACCGCGCTCGCCGCCGAGCCCCTGCTCATGTACCAGGTGGAGCGGCATGTCGCGCTCACCCTCCAGCACAGCTTCCTGCCCCGCCCGCACCAGCTGCCCGAGCTGCCGGGCGTCGACATAGCGGTGCGCTACGAGCCCGCGTCCCAGGAGACGGAGATCGGCGGCGACTTCTACGCCGCGCTGCGGGTCCGGGACGGGGTGCTCACCGCGGTGGGGGACGTCGTGGGGCACTCGCTGGACGCGGCCACCGTCATGGTCGAACTGCGGCACGCGCTGCGCGCCTACTGCCTCACCGAGAGCGACCCGGCCGCCCTCGCGGAACGACTCGACCTGGTGCTCCAGCACTACCACGCCGAGGTCACGGCCACCGTCTGCCTGGCCCTGATCGACCCGGCGACCGGGCGCACCCGCATCGCCAACGCCGGCCACATCCCGCCGCTGATACTGGGCGACGACGGCAGCGCCGAGTACGTCAAGGCGTCCGGTCCGCTGCTCGGGGTGGGCCTGTCCCACCCCCCGCCCACCGAGCTGGTCCTGGCACCCACCGACCGGCTCCTCATGGTCACCGACGGCCTGATCGAGACCCGCGGCACCGACCTCGCGGTCTCGATGGAACACCTCCGGGCCGCCGCCGGCGGCGCCCTGCCCGGCGTGGAGGCCCTGTGCGACACCCTCCTCGCCTGCTTCGGCCGGGACCGCGAGGACGACGTCGCCATGCTGGCGCTGAGCCTGGCGAACTAGGCTGACCCCAGCCACCGCAGAACAGGAGTGCTCATGCCGCAGATCACCGTCGACTACACCGCCACGGCGGGCCCCGACTTCGACCGGAAGGGTTTCGCCAGGGCCCTGCACGGCGCCGTGGTCGAGATCGCGGCGGCCAAGCCCGAGGCCTGCAAGACACTGTTCCGCGCCGCCGAGGAGACCGCCTTCGGCTACGGCACCGACGGGGCGCATGTCATCGTCCACGTGACCTTCGGCCTGCTGGCCGGCCGCACCGACGAGACCAAGGCGAAGCTGACCGAGACGACCCTGGAGCTGCTGCGGGAGCACCTGAAGCCGGAGGGGGCCGTGCTGCACGCCTCGGCGGAGGTGCGTGACCTGGACCCGTCGTACCGGAAGTACGAGGGCTAGGACTTTCTTCTGCCGGTTGCTGTCGCGCCGCGGGGGCTGGTCGCGCAGTTCCCCGCCCCCCACTTACGGGGCGCTGCCGGACCCGCGCCCCCATGGCGCCGCAGCCGACCGACGGCCCCGGCGCCCCGTACCCGGGGGGCTAGCCCGCCAGAGCGATCAGCCGGGCGGCCAGGTCCGCGAACGGGCCGTCGGTCGGCTCGTGCCGGACCATCCGCTTGACCAGCGCGGTCATCTCCGCGTCGTACGCCGCGCTGACCGCCGTCAGCGCGGCGAAGTCGTGGACGAGCTGGATCTCCAGTTCCGCGCGGGGGATGCGCCGCCCGTCCAGCCAGATCAGTGCCGTCGACTCGGCGAGCGAGATCCAGGAGCGGATGACCAGTTCCAGGCGGGCCGGTGCCTCGGTGATGTCGAGGTGGGAGAGGATCTGCTCGTAGGCGGCCTGCCGTACGGAGTCGATGAGCGCGTTGGTCGCCGAGGAGCCGACCGCGGGCCCGCCGCGCATCAACGCGGCGAAACCTGGCCCGTGTTCGTCGACGAAGTCGAAGAAGCGGCGCATCACGCGCAGCAGCCTGGCCCCGAGCGGGCCCTCGTGGGGCTCGATGAAGCGGCCCGCGAGATCCTCCGAGGCACGCTTCAACGCGGCCTCGTACAGGCTGAGTTTGCCGGGGAAGTAGTGATAGACGAGCGGCCGCGAGATACCCGCGGCCGAGGCTATCTCGTCGATGGAGACCTCGTCGGGCGAGCGACGGCTGAACAGTTCGAGGGCGACGCCGATCAACTGCTGCCGCCGCTCCTCGACTCCCATCCTGCGGCGTACCCCGGTTGTCATGCGAACACCTTACCGATCAGATCCGGCCTCCCACGGACCAGACCCTTCACGGGTGTTCACAGATCCAGCACAAGTCTCCCGCTTCGCGCCCGGGACACACGGATCAGCATGGAGTCGGCACGCTCCGTGTCCGTCAGCAGCTCGTCCCGGTGTGCCACTTCCCCTTCCAGCACACGCTGTTGACAGGTCCCGCAGAACCCCTGCGCAGGGAACAGGGCGTGTCGGGCAGTTCCGCCCGCACGGCGGCCGGCCCCGTCGAGTCGGCCTGGATGCGGCGATCGTGTACGACGAGGTGTCGGCCGGTGCCCCGCAGAGCGAGTACTGCCGGACCAGTCCGGACGGCAGCACCACGTCGAGGTGGGCGCCGGGCTCCCAGCCCGGCAACCACCCGCCCTCCAGACGCAGTTGGACGACCCCGTCGGTGATCGTCCGGTGCGAGGCGACCAGCAGCGGAGGAGTCCGGACAGGCGGCCGCCTGGGCGGTGGACCTTCCTGGGAGGGGTGGTGGTCGCGGCTCACCCCGGCGGTGCCGGACTCACCGCAACCCGCTGATCTCGCTGCCGTCGTCCAGTGTTCCCGTCAGCTCGGCCTGCGCCCCCTGCTTCGCCGCGGCCACCAACCGCGTCCCCTGTGCCGACGCCGTGACCCCGCCGGTCGCCCGGATCGACGCGGTGTCGCGGCTGCCCGCGGCCAGCAGGTACCACTCGCCGCCCCCGGATTTCCACAGCACCCCGGCCAGCACGTGCGGATCGCGCGGGCCGCAGGCCGTCACATCGGCCCCCTTCGCCGCGACCGCCCCGTACCGGCTGCCCGGCGTCCGGAACTGGGCCAGCGACACCGTCCCGTCACCCCGCCAGGTCTCGGCGCGCGTGCACACCCACGACCCGGTGCCGCCGGCGTCCGGCAGCTGCTGCTCGGCGAACGCCCACGCGTTGACGCTGCGCACCCCGGCCGACCGCTCCGCGGCCAGCGAGCAGGCGAACGGCGCCCAGTCGCGCAGCGCCGCCGCCTCCGATGCCTCGCCGCTCTCGCCGGGCCGCCCGGCGGTGAGCCGGGCCGGCACCAGTTCGCCCAGGTCGGTCGCGAGGTGCACACCCTGCGCGTCGGTCAGCTGGAGCACGTTCCAGGACGTGCACGCCCCTTGCCGCAGCGCGGAACTGGCCTGCGGCCCGGTCACCCCGTCGGTCAGCCCGAGGTCCATCGCCCCCGCGCTCGGCTTCATCAGGTCCCGCTCGGCCGCCCTGGTCACCCAGGGAGCCGTCAGATAGCGGACGTTGCCGTCGGCGCGGCCGAGCACCAGGGCGCTCGCCTCCGCGCCGGTCGCGCCGTCGACACGGGCGAAGTCCAGGGCCGCGCCCTGGGCGCCGTCCTTCGGTTCGGCGTAGCGGGCGATGCGCAGCCCGTCGTAGAAGACCACCACCCGGGCGCTGTCGACCACGCCCGCGTACAGCAGCTGGGGCGGTCCTGCCGGGCCGCCGGTCTGGGTGCCGGGGGTCGCCGAGACGCGGACGGTGGCGCCGGGGCGGGCCCAGACGGCGAGAGCGCGGCGCAGCAGCGCGGTGTCGCCGGTGAGGGCGCCGCGGGCCGGCCAGACGGAGAAGTCGGTGCGCGCGGCGGTCTGCCAGACGGTCGCCGGGACCTTTGTCACCTGGGCCGGGTCCAGGGCGGCCTGGGCGGCCGGGTTCTGCGCGTACACCGGGGCGGCCGCGCCGTCGGCACCCCAGCCGCCGCCCGGCAGCGCGACCAGCGCCCCGCACACCGCGAGGGCGGCAGCGGCGGCGAGCGCGGCCTTGGTGTGCTGGCGGCGGCGCATCAGATCGGTGGGCCGGGCCTGCAGGGAACAGGGGTCGAACTCGGGGGAGTCGAGCAGCGGGTACTCGGCCGGGACGCCGTTCGCCTCGGCGAGCGCGCCCTCGGGGTGTTCGACGCCGACCGCCCGGAGCATCTTGCGGACGTCGCCGTCGGGCAGCTGTTCGAGGCCGCGCAGCGCGTAGGCCGCCCGGGCCGGCCCGGACAGGCCGGCGAGCCGCTGGTCCAGGGCGAGTTCGTCGGCGCCGCCGGAGCGCGGGAAGAGCCTGAGGCCCCACACCTGGGGGAGCAGCGGCGGCAACTGGGCGCGCTTCGGCCACGCGGTGAGCCGCAGCGGCCGGCCCGCCTCCAGTGCCGTACGCACCACTTCGAGGCGGACGAGGGAGTACCCGGGGTCGGTCTGCCGCCCGTCCGACTGGGCCGGGATCACCGGGACCTGCCGGCGGCCCCGGGGCAGGGCCCGCTGGACCAGGGAGTGCGCGGTCAGGACGCGGCGGCCGCGCGCGAGGCCCGGTGGCAGTACCAGGTAGGCGAGCCGGACCAGCCGTGGGTAGTGCTCGACGAGCGCGGCCTCGGCCTGCTCGACGTCGACGGCCGGATGGGGGGCTCCGGCGGAGGCGGCTGCGTGACGCTGGGCTACATCCTGTGACTGCACGTCCTTGAGAACGAGCGAACCGTTGGTTGGTCACCGCCACACAGGTGACACTGCGGTGTCCGCACGAGGTGAGTGCTTCGCGGCCCGCAGCCGTATCGAAGGGGACGGGCCCCTGAAGGCACCGGGGCCGGCAACGCGACCGGAGGAACAGATGAGGTTGACCCGACCGATGCTCGCCGTGGCCGGCGCCGTGGCCGTACTGGCGCTGGCGGGCTGTGGATCCGGAGACGGCAAGGCGGAGGCCGGCATCCCGGTCACCGCGACCGGCAGCCTGGAGAGCCTGGCCGCCAAGGTGAAGTGCGCCCCGGACATGCAGATCGACTCCGACGAAGTCCGCCAGGCCATCTGCAAGGTCTCCGCCGGCAAGTTCGTCTTCGCCACCTTCGCCACCGACCGCGGCCAGCGCGAGTGGATCAACGACGCCAAGGACTACGGCGGTTTCTACCTCGTGGGCCGCAAGTGGGTCGCCGTCGGCACCGACAAGGTCGTCAAGGCGCTGCAGACCACGCTGGGCGGCGAGGAGGAGATCGGGGTCGACCACAGCAAGCACACCAGCTGAGGTCCGCTCGGCCGAGGTCCGCGGCACATACGGAAGCGGGCGGTGGGAGACTCCCACCGCCCGCTTCGTGCTACCGGTCTGCGTGCTGCCGGCTAGCTACTGCTCACTGGCACTTCTTGCCGGAGTTGATGCAGTTGGCGATCGTGGCCGCCAGGTTGTTCTTGGTGACGCTGATGAAGTCGTCGTGGTCGGTCGCCGCCTTGTGCAGCTGCTCGGGGAAACCGTCCACCGCGTAGGCGTTCTTGACCTGGCCGTTCACGATGCTCGGCTGGGTCAGGTTGTACACCAGACGCATGGTCAGCTGCGGGATAGCCTTGAAGCCGTTGCCGCAGACACCGCTCGCGGGGTCCGCGAAGGCAACGTGCGTACGGTGGTTGGCGCTGTCGATGTTCACGCCGTCCCAGCAGCTCTGGAAGGCGAACGTACGCACCACCTGGCTGCCCTTCGGGCAGATCGGGTACTGCGTCGTCAGCTGGACCTTGTTCTCGAAGCCGGTGCAGCTCCAGTGCGCGTTGGCGTTGGCCAGACCGTTGGTGGTGGTCTTGGCGTCACCGGTGATGATGCGCAGGAACTGCGGCATCGCGACGACCTTGCTGGCCGGGCTGCCGACGTACTTGATCTGCGCCTGGACCGGCGTGATGATCTTGCCGACGTTGCCCTCCTTGCCACCGCCGTCCGCGTTCGCGTCGAACTCCTGCGAACCGTCCTGCTCACGCACGACCGGCCAGTAGTACGCCGAGAGGTCACTCTGGTTCTGGCAGCTGGAGGGGGCGGCCAGCAGCGAGTCGTTCGTCGAGAACGCGTTGACCTTCTGGTTGCCGACGTAGTCGTGCTCGTGGTGCGCGCCGTTGGTCACGCCGGGCGCCACGATGACGTTGTCGGTGTTGTGGTTCTTGTTCTGGTTCGTGCCACAGCGGGTGGTGAACGAGCCGGTCGAGGCCTGGCCGGACTTCTGCGGCTTCGCCTGGACGTTCGCCGCGACCTTCGTGATGTCCACGAAGTCGGCCGCGGACGGGCCGTTGCCGGCCTGGCCGCCGGCGCCGACGTCGACCGGGGTGCTGGCGCTGGCGCTCGGAGCTGCGCTGGCCTGGCCGCCGTTGTTCTGACCGCCGTTGTTCTGGCCGCCGTTGTTGTTGTTCTGGCCGCCGGTGTTGTTGCCCTGCCCGGCGTTGGTCTGGTTGGCGGCCTGCGTGGTGCAGGCGGCGAGCTGCGACAGCGCGTTGTCGAACGTGCCCCCGACCCGGGTGATGTCGATCCGGATCCGGTCGATCGTGGCCGCCCGCTTCTCCTTCAGGGGGCCGGTGATCGCGTTCTGCACGAAGCTGGCGTCGTTCGCCTGAGCCTGACGCGTGGAGGCGAGCCGGGAGTAGGCCTCGGTGATCTGCTTGTCGAGGTTCGCCAGCTCCGTCGCCACCCCCTGCTTGGCCTTGTCGGGCACGTTCGTCAGCTTCTGGCCGACGTCAGGGCAGGAGATGGTCGCCACCGTCGCGGCAGCGGCCTTGGTGTAGTTCTGCGCAGAGTTGTTCGACTCGTGTGCCGAAGCGTTCATCTGCGCATAGAGCAGCCCGCCCCCGCCGAGTGCGACAGCCGCCGATGCGGCTATGACCTTGACGGTCAGCGGCGAACGGCGTTTGCGTATGTTGCGTCCCATGGAACTCCTCAGACCTTCCTTGCGGGGCGGCATCGAGGCGCCCGACAGGAGTGAAGCGGCGTCCTTTCATACGCACCCCGTCTCAGGCGTGTTCAGCCGCCTCACAAATTCATCAGAGATTTGTTACGCACTTGGGGCACAACTGCTGTTTGAGCAGGGCAAGTTCCGGAAAATCACCGGTCGCGGTCAAGGTACGCGAGCACCGCGAGGACGCGCCGATTGTCATCGTCCGACACCTCAAGTCCCAGTTTGGTGAAGATGTTGGAGGTGTGCTTCGCGATGGCCCGTTCTGTGACGACGAGCTGCCCGGCGATCGCGGCGTTGGACCTGCCCTGCGCCATCAGCTCCATGACCTCAAGCTCCCGCGGTGTCAAGCCCCCCAGGGGCCGGTCGTCGGCACGCCGGGACAGCAGCTGCTGGATCACCTGCGGGTCCATGGCCGTACCGCCCCCCGCGACCCGCCGTACGGCGTCCACGAACTGCTCCGCGTCGAACACCCGGTCCTTCAGCAGATACCCCACCCCGCCGGTGCCGTCCGCCAGCAGCTCGCGCGCGTACAGCTGCTCCACGTGCTGGGAGAGCACCAGCACCGGCAGCCCCGGCCTCTCCCGCCGGGCCTGGAGCGCGCACTGCAGCCCCTCGTCGGTGTGCGTGGGCGGCAGCCGTACGTCCACCACGGCCACGTCCGGCTCCGACTCGGCCAGCGCGCGGGTGAGTTCGGGGCCGGACTCGACGGCCGCCGCGATCTCGAAGCCGTAGGCCTCCAGCAGCCGGACCAGTCCGTCGCGGAGCAGGAACAGGTCCTCGGCTAGGACAACGCGCACGGAATCTCCATCGTGACCATGGTGGGACCGCCCGCGGGGCTGCTGACGGCCAGGACACCGTCGAATGTACCCAGCCGCCGCTCCACTCCGGCGAGCCCCGACCCGGCACCGATCACCGCGCCGCCCCTGCCGTGGTCGGTGACCGAGATCCGCAGCATGCCGCCGCCGTCCGCCACATGATGCAGGTCCACCCAGATCCGGTCGGCACCGGAGTGCTTGACCGCGTTGGTCAGCACCTCGCTCACCGCGAAGTACACGGCCGACTCCACCGGCGCGTCCGCCCGCCCCGGCAGCTCCACCGTCACCTCGGTCGGCACCGGCAGCCGCAGCGCCAGCGCCCGTACGGCGTCCCCTAGTCCGCGCTCGGCCAGCACCGGCGGATGGATGCCCCGCACCAGGTCCCGCAGCTCGCCCAGCGCCTCGACGGACGCCCGCCGGGTCTGCGCGAGCAACTGCCGCGCCTTCTCCGGATCCTTCTCCAGCAGCATCTCGATCGTCCCCAGGTCCATGCCCATGGCGACCAGCCGGGCCTGCGCCCCGTCGTGCAGATCCCGCTCGATCCGGCGGAGTTCGGCCGCCGAGGTGTCCACCGCGTCCTTCCGGGTCTCGGTCAGCACCCGCACCCGCTCGACGAGTTCGCCCCGACCGGGGTCGAGGACCGCGCGGGTCAGCCGGAAGTGGGCGGCCAGCAGCCGCGGGCACAGGTACCAGGCACCGACCAGCAGCACGGCGGCGGTGGCACCGGCCCCGAGGGCGGTGGGCTGCCCGCTGACCGGCACGAAGCCGTACCAGTAGGTCTCACCGTCGGCGAGCACCCGCCACAGCCCGGCGGCCACCGCGAAGCCCTCGATCGGATAGAACAGCAGCACCGCCGGCAGCAGCGCGGTCACGAACCCGGCCGTCATGTCCGTGAACAGCCACAGCACGTCCCGCCCGACCTGCGGGTCGCGCAGCATCCCGAAGGTCCTGGCCCACGGGTTGGCGTCCGCGGGGATCGCCCGGTACGCCGACCGGATCCGCACCCCGCACCACTCGTACGCCAGCCGCCGTCGCACGTCCGCCACGTCCCGGACGCCGCCCAGGACCCACGGCGTGGTGACGATCCCCACCCCGACCGGGATCAGCGCCACCGACACCGCGGTCAACGTGAAGCAGAGCACCGACACCGGCAGAATCACCAACGCCAGCACCAGCCCCCGCACGGCGGCGAGCACGATCTCCCGAACTCTGGGACGGAAGCCCCCGCTGTCTGTGTTCGTCGTCATGCGACCAGTCTCCCGAACCGCCGGCCGGCGGGTCACTGGCCCGAGGCCCCATGTCAGGGGGTGGTGCTGGATACACCCGGGCTGCAGCGCGCCCGTTCAGGGGCGCGGGGCTGTGCCGATATGCGGCTCCGCCGCGCGGGCGCGATCAACCCCCACCGGCCCGCAGCCTGGTCACGACCCGATGCGCCGCACCGCAAGCACCCCGCTTCGACATCGGGGTCGAGCCCCACCCCCACCCGCACCGGCGCCGCACCGCCGACGCCCGGCAGCAGCCGTGCCGTCCCGCGCACCGTCCGGGGCGCGGCCGCGACCTGGGGGTACCGCCCACGCCCTCAAGGCAGTGGGGGGAGTGCCGACGGCCGGGTCCCCTTCGGTGCCGTCGGTGAGCGCGGTGCGGCCGTCGGGCGCGGTGCGGTCGCCGTGCAGCGACCGCACCCCGGCCGGGAGCCGGCGGCGGCCCCGGTGGAAGACGGTCACCTCCCGGCCACGCCCGAGCGCCGCCCCGACGACCGCCGCCCCACGAACTCCGTACCGCCCAGGACCAGCAGCCTCATGCAGCCCCCGTGCGCGCCGGGCACGGCCCGCGTCCGGTTCAGCCGAGGGCCGACCGGCCCGTTGGCGGCCTCGTACGGCCTCGTACGGCCTCGTACGGCCTCGTACGGCCTCGTACGGCCTCGTACGGCCTCAGCGGCCCGTCGGCGGCGTGTACTTGTATCCCACCCGGCGGACCGTCTGGATCGCCCGGCGGTGCTCCGCGCCGAGCTTGCGGCGCAGCCGGGCGACATGGACGTCGACCGTGCGGCCGTCGCCGACATGGCCGTAGCCCCAGACCGTGGTGACCAGCTGGTCGCGGGTGTGCACCCGGCCCGGATGCGCCACCAGATGGGCGAGCAGCTCGAACTCCAGGTAGGTGAGGTCGAGTTCACGCCCGTCGACCTGGGCGGTGCGCTCCACGGTGTCCACGGTGACGAGCGGCCGGAGGCCGGTCGCGGCCGGTGCCGGGGCAGGCCCCGTGGCCGGCTCCTGCGGGTCCTGCACCGCGACCGGCAAAAATGGCGGCTGCTGGTCCGCCGGGACCAGCACCAGGTAGCCGATCATCGGCGGCTGGCCCGGCAGCGTGGGCAGGGCGTGCTGCGGGGCGGGCAGCCAGGTGGCGCCCGGTGGCAGCAGGTCGGCCATGTCCACGACCTCGTCCCGGTCGACGGCGCGCAGCCGGTGCCGGGCGGGCGAGGAAGCGGCGAGGGGGGAGGCGGGGGAGAGAGAACGAGTGGTCGCCATGAGACGTCAGCTCTTTCGCGCGAGGAGTCAGTCGGTCGGGACGACGGCCGCGACTCGTGGTCGGGCGCGCCGGGGACGTACTGCTTTCCGCGCTGGCCGAAGGCCGGGGTGTACGGCTTTAGAGGGCCCGCGCGTTCGTCGCGCGGCAACACACCCGGTCGAAGTCGTGGTGCTGACGGGAAGGCCAGAACGGCTCAAGGTCCTGGCGACCTGTCGCGCTGTACTTCTGGAAGCCGACCATGCGCCCATTGAAGCAGACACAGCCGGGAAACAGGACCCTCCTCTCACTGCTTGGACGCTTCCTCGGCGTGAGGTTGACGTTGCCCGCTCCTCATGCCGAAGGGGCGCCCACCGTCACGGTGGGCGCCCCTTCGGGGGAGTCGTCCGCGGATCAGGCCTGGCCGGCCTTGTCCAGGGCGGTGCAGCAGGTGTCCACGATCAGCCGGGTCACGACGTACGGGTCGACGTTGGCGTTCGGACGGCGGTCCTCGATGTAGCCCTTGCCGTCCTTCTCGACCTGCCACGGGATACGCACCGAGGCACCGCGGTTGGAGACGCCGTAGGAGTACTCGTTCCACGGGGCGGTCTCGTGCAGGCCGGTCAGACGGTCGTCGATGCCCGCGCCGTAGTTCTTGACGTGGTCGAGCGGCTTGGAGCCCTCACCGAGCGACTCGCAGGCGGTGATGATCGCGTCGTAGCCCTCGCGCATCGCCTTGGTGGAGAAGTTGGTGTGCGCGCCGGCGCCGTTCCAGTCGCCCTTGACCGGCTTGGGGTCGAGGGTGGCGGAGACGCCGAAGTCCTCGGCGGTGCGGTAGAGCAGCCAGCGGGCCACCCACAGGTGGTCGGAGACCTCCAGCGGGGAGACCGGGCCGACCTGGAACTCCCACTGGCCGGGCATGACCTCGGCGTTGATGCCGGAGATCGCGAGGCCCGCCTTCAGGCAGTTGTCCAGGTGGGCCTCGACGATCTCGCGGCCGAAGATCTCGTCGGCGCCGACACCGCAGTAGTAACCGCCCTGGGGGGCCGGGAAGCCGCCCTCGGGGAAGCCCAGCGGACGGGAGCCGTCGAAGAAGGTGTACTCCTGCTCGATGCCGAAGATCGGCTCCTGGGAGGCGAACTTCTCGGCGACCTCGGCCAGCGCCGCACGCGTGTTGGAGGAGTGCGGGGTGAAGTCGATGTCCAGGACCTCGCACAGCACGAGGACGTCGTCGCCGCCGCGGATCGGGTCCGGGCAGGTGAAGACCGGCTTCAGCACACGGTCCGAGGAGTGCCCCTCGGCCTGGTTCGTGGAGGACCCGTCGAAGCCCCAGATCGGCAGCGCGTCGAGACCGGCGGGGGCGCCCGCGATGATCTTCGTCTTCGAACGCAGCTTGGCCGTCGGCTCGGTGCCGTCGATCCAGATGTACTCAGCCTTGAAGGTCACGGGCCACATCCTTCGGGGGTGGTCGGGCGCACTTGCGGGTGCAGCGGCGCTACGGCACTGGGGCGCCTCGGTGTTGCCCGGCAGCCTGTCAACAGGCGATTTCCCGATCATTGCTCGAATGTGAACCCGGTGTTACCTGGCGGTTCTGTGGTGCGACTCACGTTGTGAGGGCGGGACGGCCGGGGTAGCGAGCCCATTTCGGGCGCCGCCAGGGAGCCCGCGCGGCGGCCGCCGGCTCTCCCTCCGTGAAAGCCGGCGGCCGCGCCCGGGACCGTTGCCCCGGTCGGCCGGCCGTTTCGGTCAGCCGGCCTTTTGGGTCAGCCGACCTTTTCGATCAGCGCCCGGCGGATCAGGAACTTGCCGGGCTCCCGGACCTGTTCGAACGCCGCGTTGTTGAGCAGCACGCAACTGCCGGAGACCGACGTGACCTTCACCGTCGTGGACTTGTTGTTGTCCAGGTTGGTGACCTTCAGCGTGGTCCCCGCCGGGAACTGGTTGCTGGAGGCGGCCGGTGCACCGGCCTCACCGGAGAGCGTGACGGTCGAGCCCTTGCAGACCTGCTGCCCGGAGGCGGCGCCCCCGGTGCTGCCGGCGGCCGCGCTCTGTGCGGGCGTCGCGGTGGCGGTCTGCCCGGTCTGGCCCGTCTGCGTACCGCTCGCCGCCTGGGAGCCCTGAGCCGACTCCCCAACGACGCAACCGGACGCCTTCTGCTGGACCTTGATCTGCTCGATGACCGCCTGGCGGTTGGCGATCCGGGCCGCCGACTGGGCGTCCGGGTTCGCCTGTTGCCCGGCGATGAACTTCTGGTTGTTGCCGAGGGCCGTGGCCAGCCCCGAGCAGACCGTCGAGTCCGCGGCCGACGACAGGGTCTTCGCGTTCTGCGAGGTCTGCGCGGCGTTCGAGGTGGACGCCAGGGCGAAGGCCCCGCCGCCGGCGACGGCTGCGGCGCCGACCAGCAGGGCGATGGTCTTCTTGGCGCCGAGAGTTCTCCTACGCGACATGCGCGCCTCCTGTGAGAGGGGGTAGGGGAGCGTTCGCCGCTATGTACGAGATGCCGAACGTCGTTACTCACCGGTCACAGGAGACGCCGAAGTAACCTACGTCACATTGGAGTTGAGTGCTGCTCAGCTCTTGCGCCTGGCCAGCGCATCCTGTACGGCCTCGTCGGTGCGGCCGACGACCGCCGTGCCGTCGTCGGCGGTGATGATCGGCCGCTGGATGAGCTTGGGATGCTCGGCGAGGGCCGTGACCCACCGGTCGCGCGCGCTCGCGTCCCGTGCCCACTCCTTCAGCCCCAGCTCCTTGGCGACCGCCTCCTGGGTGCGGGTGATGTCCCACGGTTCGAGCCCGAGCCGTTCGAGTACGGCCCTGATCTCGTCCTCGGTGGGTACGTCCTCCAGGTAGCGGCGGACGGTGTAGTCGGCCCCCTCGGCGTCCAGCAGGCTGATCGCGCTGCGGCACTTCGAGCAGGCGGGGTTGATCCAGATCTCCATGCGGGAAACGGTACGCGAGCCGCCGCCAGGGGGCGCTCTGTTCGAATTCTGAGGGGTGCCGTGAGAACCTCGTACGTACCTCCCTCACCACCTGAAAAACCCGTCTCCACCTGGCTGTTCGGCGAAGTCGCGGGCTGTCTCGTTGTCAGTGCCGGCCGGTACACTGGAGGCAGTGTTCGAGAGAGTCGCCGGGGTGTCCGGCGGCCCTCTGACCGCGACAGGAGGATGCCTGTGCCCGCTGCCGCACTGAAGCCGAAGCCGAAGTCCCTGCCGACCCAGTCCACCGCGAAGCGTGCGGTCCTGTTCGACTCGCCGTACGCGCCGGTGGAGAAGCGCCCGCTGCCGGCCGGGCGGCCACGCGAGTGGTATGTCACGCACAACCGCCGTCTGAAGGCCATGCGCCTCGCCATCGCCCTGCTCGACTCCGGTGTCCACATGCCGGGGCAGGCCCGGAACGAGACGATACGGAGCACGGCGGAGAGCATCGGTGTCCACCCGCCGTCGGACACCACGTGCCACATGGTGCGGGCCCTGATGCGCTACTCACGCTGAGCCGGTGGTGCCGGGCGCCGTGTCTTCCCGCGGCGCCCGGCCGCCTCAGCCCCCGCTCACCCGGTGAGCTCCCGCTCCACCGGCGTCCGGAAGCGTGGCGTGACCTTCGTGGTGCCCACCCATCCGCGCAGCCGCTCCGCCTCCGCCGCGATCGCCTGCTCGGCCTCTCTGCGGATGCCGGGATCGGCGATCCGCCAGACGATCTCGCCGTCCCGGCGCTGTGCCCAGCCACCCACCACCAGCCCGTTCCACCACACCGTCGGCCCCACGTTGCCGCTTCTGTCGAAGAGAAGCGGCCGGAGCTGCGGCGGCAGGTACCAGTCCCGCTCCTGCCACGCCATGGCCGTCGGGTCGAGGGCGGGGAGGAGCGCCGCCCAGGGACGGGAGGGCTCGGTGACCGCCGGCAGGTCGTCGGCCGTCACGTACCCCGTGCCGCCCTCGTCCAGGGTCACCGGATGCGCTCCGATGGCGGTCAGCGCCCGCCGGACCTCCGTGACCCGCCATCCCGTCCACCACTTGAGGTCCGCTTCCGTGGCCGGGCCGCAGGCGTGCAGCCAGCGGTTCAGCAGGGCCGCCTGGGCCTGTGCCGTGTCCAGCTCCGGATGGTCCGGCGCCGGTGCCCAGCGGAACTGGCTCGACGTCCAGGAACCCAGCGGACGGCCCCGCACCACCTTGCCCTCCACACCCAGGACTCTCAGCAGGCGTGTCGAGACCGTGTGGATGCCCTCGTAGCTCTTGCCCGCGGCGTACGTGAACTGCTCGCGCAGACGTGGTTCGACGGCCGCCAGTTCCGTCGCCGTCGCCTGGCCGAGCCGGGCCAGCGCGGCCAGGGCGGCGGACTCGACCTCCGCGAGCCAGGCCGCGTCCGGGGCACCGGCCCGCGCCATGTCCTTCAGCAGCGCGGCACGCTCGCGGGCGGCCACCGCCAGGCCCGTCGAGGCGTGCACGACCGCCGTGAGATCCGCGGGGAAGACGAACACCGTGTGCCGCATGCCGTGCATCCGCACCAGGGTGCGGTCCTCGTACAGGGCCCGCTCCGTCTCCGGCACGGTCTTCGCCGCCTCGGCCAGCCGCGCCCCCACCGCCAGGTGCACCGTCGCCGGATCCGAGCCGTGCAGCGCCACCAGTGCCTCGGCGACCTCCTCCGGCGCCGTCACCCGCGCCGTGACCGCCAGCAGGTGGCGCTCCGCCAGCCTGGCCCGCCGCTCCGCCACCCCGATGTGCCGCCGCCCGCCGCTCATGCCGACCTCCCCATGGACTCCTGACCGCATCCTGCCCGACGCCACTGACAATCACCTGTTCGCCGGACTCGGCATGCAGCTCTGCGGCGACGCGCATCTGATGGACTTCGGGCTCTACGCCTCCCCCCGAGCGGTCTTTGCTCTTCGACCTGAACGACTTCGACGAGGTTCCCCGGGCCCTTCGAGTCGGACGTCAAACGGCTCGCCGCCTCCGTCGCCGCCCGCGAGAACGCGCACGGCGTTCCGCAGGCCCGCGCCGCCGCCCGCGCGGCCGTGACCGGGTACCGGTCCCCCGGCGGCGCCGGGGCCGTCGGGTCCGTCCGGGCCCTTCGGTGGCCGGGGCGCGGACCCCGCTGAGCCGTTCGCCGGCGTACTCGTGGGTGGAGGCGGTGAGTTGAACCGTGCCGCACATTCACCCACGCCCGCGGCTGCGCACGCACGCGTGCCCGCACGAAAAGGGGATGCACGCCGAGTGACCGGCTCCCTACGCTGGACACGCGTTGCGGAGGCGTCCACCACCGCTTTCCGAAGGGCAGGCCGCGCCCCCGGGAGCCGGGACTACACTGCCGCGCACCGACGGACGGCCGCCCGTCCCCCGCGCGCCGTCGGATCCGTCGACCGCTCACACACCCACGCCACGGAGGCCCGTCATGGGCACCATCGTCCTATCCGGAACCGTCGTCCTGGTCATCCTCGGATTCGGCAACCACAACTGGTGGCTCGCTGCCGTCGCCCTGCTCTTCCTGTACGTGCAGTACGGGCGGGGCTCGTCGTCGGCCTCCTCGTCGGGCGGTTCGTCCGGCGGGGGAGGGGGCATGGCCAACGACTACAAGACGTACCGCGACCGCCGTGACCAGCAGGCCAAGTGGGAGCGCCGCTACCGTCGCGAGCGCCCCCTGGAGTCCCGGCGCCAGCAGAACGAGAAGGGGAAGTAGGCAGCGCGTGGTCTCCGGCCGGTCAGAGGCCGGGGGCACCCCAGACCGGGAACCAGCGGCTGAGGTCCTGCTCGATCCGCAGGTCGCTCGCGAGCGCCGCCTTCACCTGCAACTCCAGCGCGCTGTCCCGCCGCTGCCCGGATCCGGGCAGCGGCGCGAAGGGGTAGAAGGTGCCCCGCTTGTAGAGGTAGACGAGCGCGAGCCTGCGCCCGCGCTCGTCCTCGAAGGCGGCAAGGGAACAGAGCAGCTGCGGGCCGAAGCCGTTGACCTCCATCGAGCTGTTCACCGCGTGCAGGTCGTTGACCAGCTGCGGAAGCTGGTCGGGGGAGCGCTGCGAGACCAGCCAGGAGTAGCCGTAGTCGTCCTGGTGCAGCTCCACCGGAACCCCGCCGCGGTCCGTGTCCGCGTCGAGGAGCGCCTGGACCTCCCGGTGGGTCTGCTCGAAGGCCGCGCCCTCCACGGTGGCGAAGCACACCGCGCCCCCGCCGGTGGGCCTGAACCCGGCCGCCGCCTCCAGCGTCACCGCCGCCGACGGCAGCGCGAACAACTGGTCGAGATTGGGCGCGACCGGCTTCGTACGGCCCAGCAGGATGTCCAGGAACCCCATGCTCACCCGGCCTCTCCGGGCGTCGCCGCCTCACCCAGCTCCGCCGAGATCCGGCCCAGCTGCTCAAGCCGCTGCTCCAGGGTCGGGTGGGTGGAGAAGATGCGCTCGATGCCGGGCTCCTTGCCGGTCGCCGGGGTGAAGTAGAACGCGTTGAAGGCCTGGGCCGTGCGCAGGTCCTTGGTCGGGATCCGGGCGATGTCACCGGAGACCTTGGTGAGCGCCGACGCCAGCGCGGAGGGCCGGCCCGTCAGGTGGGCGGCGGCCCGGTCGGCGGCCAGCTCCCGGTACCGGGACAGCGCCCTGATCAGCAGGAAGCTGATCGCGTACACGGCCGCGGAGACTCCGATGACCGCGGCGAACACGGCGGCGGTGTTCTGGTCCCGCCGGCCCCCGCCGAAGAGCTGCGAGTAGAACGTGAACCGCACGATGAGTCCGGCGATCACGCCCAGGAAGGAGGCGATCGTGATCACGGCGACGTCCTTGTGCGCCACGTGCGACAGCTCGTGCGCGAGCACGCCCTCCAGTTCGGCGGGCTCCAGCCGCCGCAGCAGTCCGGTGGTCACGCACACCACCGCGTGATCGGGATTCCGCCCGGTCGCGAACGCGTTCGGCATGTCCATGTCGGACACGGCGACGACCGGCTTCGGCATGTCGGCGATGGCGCACAGCCGGTCCACCACCGCGTGCAGCTCCGGGTACTCCTCCCGCTCCACGACCCGCCCGCGCATGGCGAACATCGCGATCCGGTCGGAGAACCAGAACTGCGCCACGAACATCGCGCCCACCAGGACGACGACCAGCAGCCACGACTTCAGCAACACGATCAACGCGGCAACGAAGCCGACGTACAACAACCCGAGCAAAAACAGCGTGACCGTCATCCGCATGGTCAGCCGCCGGTCGCTCCGGAAGCGGCTCTGCATCTTGCATCACCCCGCAGTCAGGCACTCGTCCCGCTGTCCAGTGTGCACCTACCGGGGGCCATGGAGAGGTTCCGAACGTCCCTAGTAGCGGCAAAAGGTCCCTGTGAAGGGTGCGGCGCCGTGGGGGCTGCTCGCGCCCACGCGGCGGAGCCGCATGTCGGATACAGCCCCGCGCCCCTTCCGGGGCGCTTGTGCGGGGCTTCTTCAGTACGGCGACCGCGTCTGTATGTACCCCAGCAGGACGATCACCGCCGCCACGCAGCCGAGCACGATCGCCGTCGACACCCACGACGACCGCCGCGGGGCCACCGGTCCCGGATCCGCCCGGAACGGCGCCGGGTCCGGGGGGTTCTCCCGCCACCGGGCGGCCAGCATGCGCGCCCGCGCGGACGGCTCCCTGTGTTCCGCCTCGGCGGCCCACCTGAAGTCGAACTCCTGCTCCTCGTTGTCCTGTTGGGACACCCCGTACCCCCGTCTCGAACATCAGTACCGGGGCACGATACGACGGCGCCCCCGTCCTGAGAAACAGGGACGGGGGCGCCGGGCCGCCGGGGAGGCGCCGATCACACGTCGAAGTACAGCTCGAACTCGTGCGGGTGCGGGCGCAGCTGCAGCGGGGCGATCTCGTTGGTGCGCTTGAAGTCGATCCACGTCTCGATCAGGTCGGGCGTGAAGACGTCACCGGCGAGCAGGAACTCGTGGTCGCGCTCCAGGGAGTCGAGGACGGCCGGGAGGGAGGTCGGGACCTGGGCGACGTTGGCGTGCTCCTCGGGAGCCAGCTCGTAGAGGTCCTTGTCGATCGGCTCGGCCGGCTCGATCTTGTTCTTGATGCCGTCCAGACCCGCGAGGAGGAGGGCCGAGAAGGCCAGGTACGGGTTGCCGGAGGAGTCGGGCGCGCGGAACTCGACGCGCTTGGCCTTCGGGTTCGAACCCGTGATCGGGATACGCATCGCGGCGGAACGGTTGCGCTGCGAGTACACCAGGTTGATCGGCGCCTCGAAGCCCGGGACCAGGCGGTGGTACGAGTTCACCGTCGGGTTGGTGAAGGCGAGCAGCGACGGGGCGTGCTTCAGGATGCCGCCGATGTAGTAGCGGGCGGTGTCCGACAGACCCGCGTAACCGGCCTCGTCGTAGAAGAGCGGGGCGCCGCCCGCCCACAGCGACTGGTGCACGTGCATGCCCGAGCCGTTGTCACCGAAGATCGGCTTCGGCATGAAGGTCGCGGTCTTGCCGTTGCGCCAGGCCACGTTCTTCACGATGTACTTGAAGAGCTGCAGGTCGTCCGCGGCGGCGAGCAGCGTGTTGAACTTGTAGTTGATCTCCGCCTGGCCGGCGGTGCCCACCTCGTGGTGCTGGCGCTCGACCTGGAGGCCGGACTTGGCCAGCTCCAGGGAGATCTCGGCGCGCAGGTCGGCGAAGTGGTCGACCGGCGGGACCGGGAAGTAGCCGCCCTTGTAGCGGACCTTGTAACCGCGGTTGTCCTCCAGCGCACCGGTGTTCCAGGCGCCGGCCTCGGAGTCGATGTGGTAGAAGCTCTCGTTCGCCGAGGTGGCGAAGCGGACGCTGTCGAAGACGTAGAACTCGGCCTCGGGGCCGAAGTACGCGGTGTCGGCGATACCGGTGGACGCCAGGTACGCCTCGGCCTTCTTCGCCACGTTGCGCGGGTCACGGGAGTACTGCTCGCCCGTGATCGGGTCGTGGATGAAGAAGTTGATGTTGAGGGTCTTGTCCCGGCGGAAGGAGTCCACCCGGGCGGTCGACAGGTCCGCGCGCAGCGCCATGTCGGACTCGTGGATCGCCTGGAAACCACGGATCGACGATCCGTCGAAGGCGAGTTCCTCGTCCGGGTCGAACGCCTCGACGGGCAGCGTGAAGTGCTGCATGACGCCCGGCAGGTCGCAGAAACGGACGTCGATGAACTTGACGTCCTCGTCCGCGATGAACTTCTTGGCCTCGTCGGCGTTCTGGAACATCCAGCTCCTCCTACTCCCGGCCGTTCCCGTGCCGGGGTGGTAGTTCGTTCGTGCGGCCAGTGCGGTGGCACACGCTGTCCTCGACACTAGGGACGGGTGATTTCTCGGGCGTGACCCATTTGTTTCGCTGAAGTTAACCGGCCCCGGTTCCACCGTAGCCCGTGGTACCCCGCCGACCCAGGGGCCGGGCCGGGCCCAGTACCGTGGACGGGTGGACAACAGGCAAGCAATCGGATCGTGGCTCTCCGGGCCCCGCGCGGCCATGGAAGAGGCCGGCGCGGAGTTCGGGTACCGGGGCGAGCAGCTGGGTCTGCCCCAGGACGGGCCGGGCTCCATCGCCCGCCCGGGGCGGCGGCTCGCGGCGCTGGCCGTGGACTGGGCGCTGTGCGTCTTGATCGCATACGGCCTGATCACTCACGGCTACACCCCGGCGACCAGCAACTGGGCCCTCCTCATCTTCTTCGTCCTCGGAGTCCTCACCGTGGGCACGATCGGCTTCACGCCGGGTAAGCGGCTGTTCCGGCTGCGGGTGGTCGGCGTCGGGACGGGCCGGGTGCAGCCGCTGCGTGCGCTGGCCCGCACGGCGCTGCTGTGCGTCGCGATCCCGGCACTGGTCTGGGACCGGGACGGCAGGGGGCTGCACGACCGGCTGGCCAGGACCGTCGAGGTCCGTATCTGACTCCGGGCCCGGCAGGGCGGCGTCGCCCCGCGGTCTGCCGGGTCCCGTCTCGTCGTCGGCGGCTGCGGGCGCGTGGTGGCCGGCCGCGCAGTTCCCCGCGCCCCTGACGGGGCGCCGCAGTCGCGTCAGCTTCACCCTGCCAGCGCCGGTGAGCGTCCCCGCCCCCCCGCTCACCTCCTCCGCAGTACCCGCGCCAGTACCTCCCGCAGCTCTGCCTCCGGGTCGGGCGCCGCTCCCTCCGAGCGCCACGCCACGAAGCCGTCCGGGCGCACCAGCACCGCCCCGTCCGCCGTCGTGCCGTGCGCCGTCGCCCAGTCGCCGCCCTCCGTGTCGTACACGAGGTCGGCCGCCGTCCCCGCCGCCCCGATCCGGTACGTGTCCAGCCGTAGCCGCTCCGTGTCCGCGATCCGCCGGGCGGCCGCGTGCCACGCAGCGCCCCCGGCCGAGTCGGCGTCGCTCAGCAGGACCAGTGACCGCTCGTACAGGTCGAGCGTGGAGAGCCGTTCGTCCGCGCGGCGCAGCCACAGGTGCGGGGCCCGGCTGCCCGGCCGGCCGGTGAGGTTCATCCCATCGGGTACGAGCGGCTGGTCCGGGTCGGCTCCGACGACCGCGCCCTTCGGGTAGCGGTAGCCGAGGACGATGTTGAGGATGCCGCCGCGCCGGTCGGCGCCGACGCCGGGGGCGGGCGCGAAACCGGGGTGGCTGTGCTCGACGGAGCGGGCGGACGCGCGGGCGCTGGTGGCGAGGGCGACCGGGCGGCGCTCGGCGTCGTAGGAGTCGAGGAGCCCGGGGCCGGCCCAGCCGTCGAGGACCGCCGCCAGTTTCCAGGCCAGGTTGTGGGCGTCCTGGATGCCGGTGTTGGAGCCGAAGGCACCGGTCGGGGACATCTCGTGCGCGGAGTCGCCGGCCAGGAAGACCCGCCGGTCGGAGTAGCGTTCCGCGACCCGTTCGGCCGCCCGCCAGGACGCCCGGCCGGTGATCTCGACGTCGAGGTCGGGGACGCCGACGGCCCGCCGGATGTGCCGGGTGAGCCGCTCCTCCGTGAACTCGTCGAGGGTCTCGCCGCGTTCGGGGTGCCAGGGCGCGTGGAAGACCCAGCGTTCCTTGTTGTCGACGGGGAGAAGGGCGCCGTCGGCCTCCGGGTCGGTGAGGTAGCAGCAGATGAAGCGGCGGTCCCCGACCGTGTTCTGGAGCAGCTTGGAGCGGAAGGTGATGCTGACGTTCGCGAACAGGTCGCCGGGGCCCGTCTGGCCGATGCCGAGCCGGCCGCGGACCGGGGAGCGCGGGCCGTCGGCCGCGACCAGGTAGTCCGCGCGGACGGTGTACATCCGGTCGGAGTCACGGTCGCGGACGTACGCCGTCACTCCTTCGGGGTCCTGTTCGAAGGACTCCATCTCGTGGAAGTAGCGCAGCTCGCCGGTGAGCGACTCGGCTGCCCGGCGGAGCACCGGTTCGAGGTCGTTCTGGCTGCACAGGCACCAACCCGTAGGGCTGAACCTCGCGAGTCCGCCTCCCGGGTCGATCTCCTTGAACAGCCATTCGCCGGCGTCGCCGACCAGCGTCGGGGTCTGCAGGATGCCGTGGTTGTCGGCGAGGAGGGAGGCCGCGGCCTTGATGTCCGGCTCGATGCCCGCTCTCCGGAACAGCTCCATCGTCCGCACGTTGTTGCCCCGGCCGCGTGGGTGGACCGAGGTCCCGGAGTGTCTCTCGACGAGCATGTGGCGGACGCCCAGTCGGCCCAGGAAGAGGGACATGGACAGGCCCACTAGGGAGCCGCCCACCACGAGGACGGGGACCTGGTGATCGGTTTTCTGGTGCATCGGGCACTCCAGAGGCGGGTGTTGGTGCGTCAGGTGCGTTGGAACGTCCATGCCCCGTCCGGGCCCCTTCCGGAGGGGTTCCGCGTGCTCAATCACCCACCTGGTTCACGCGAGTCGCGCGCTTCGGAGGACCGGCACAGGATCAAGAAGCGCTGACGCCGCGTCATCGGCGAAGGCGCAGGCCGCTGCCCCCGCGAAGGAGATGTGCGAAGCATGACGACGATCTCGGAAAAGGTTTCCAAGAAGCCGACCCGAACAACCCGCCCGGTCTCGACACGGGTCTCCCAGTCCGTCTTCGACGGCTCCCGGCTGCGGGTCGTCCTGCTGGTGGACGTGCACGACGGCGCGCAGCAGCAGTTCCTGGAGGCCTACGAGCAGCTGTGCAGCCAGGTCGCCCAGGTGCCCGGACATGTCAGCGACCAGCTCTGCCAGTCGATCGAGAACCCCTCGCAGTGGCTGATCACCAGCGAGTGGGAGAGCGCCCCGCCGTTCCTCGCCTGGGTGAACAGCGAGGAGCACGTGGAGATGGTCAAGCCGCTGCACAACTGCGTCCGCGACACCCGCTCGCTCCGCTTCCACGTCGTACGGGAGACCGGCGGCCCGTCGGCCGACGCGGTACGCGTCCTGCAGGCCAACCCGCGGATGGGCGACGGCGTGATCCGCCACGCGCTCACCTTCACGGTCACGCCGGGAAGCGAGGCCAAGGTCGCGAAGATCCTCGCGGACTACGCCTCGCCCGAGGCGAAGGTCGACGACTCCACCCGGCTCTGCCGGACCTCCCTGTTCATGCACGGCAACCGGGTGGTGCGGGCCATCGAGGTGCGCGGCGACCTGATGGCCGCCCTGCGCCACGTCGCCCGGCAGCCCGAGGTGCGGGCCGTCGAGGAGGCCATCAACCCCTACCTGGAGCAGGAGCGCGACCTCGACGACCAGGAGTCCGCACGGGTGTTCTTCACCCGGGCGGCGCTGCCGGCCGTCCATCACGTCAGCGCCGAGGAACTGGCCGAGGGCGAGCGGCACGCCCTCTACTACCCGGCCCGCCCCGGCTGCGGGATGCGGCTCGCGGAACTGCTCGCGCAGCAGGACGAGGCCGCGGCCGAGGACCCGGCGAGCGCGGTGCTGCACAGCACGGTCTTCCAGCGCGACGACGTCGTCGTCCGCCTGGTCGAGCAGCGGCCCGGCACCCCCGCGGACGTCACCCCGGCCCACGCGCTGACCGCCCTGCTGGACGGCGACGCGGTGCGGATGCAGCTCATCACCGACCGCCGCTCACCGGACGCCTGACCCTTCACCGTCGCATCACCCCCACGGAGGAACGCAGACATGCAGCCCATTCCGAAGATCGTGGACCTCAGCGAGGTCGAGCCCAACACCCGGCGCGGCGGCGATCTGCGCGCCATGCTCACCCCGGCCACGGTGGGTTCCACCAGCGGTTTCATGGGTGTGGCCATCGTGCAGCCGGGCGACCGCATCGCCGAGCACTACCACCCGTACTCCGAGGAGTTCGTGTACGTCGTCTGCGGCGACATGGAGGTCGACCTGGACGGCGAACCGCATCCGCTGCGGCCCGAGCAGGGGCTGATGATTCCCATCAACATGAAGCACCGCTTCCGCAACGTGGGCAACGTCGAGGCCCGGATGGTCTTCCACCTCGGCCCGCTGGCCCCGCGCCCGAGCCTCGGCCACGTCGACACCGAGGAGACGGAAGCCGTCGCCGTGGGGCAGGTCCGGTCGTGACCCGGCGCGTGGCGGTTACGGGCATAGGCATCGTGGCTCCGGGGGGTGTGGGCGTACCGGCGTTCTGGGATCTGCTCGCCTCGGGCCGGACCGCGACGCGCGGCATCACCTTCTTCGACCCCTCGGGCCTCAGGTCGCGGATCGCCGCCGAGTGCGACTTCGACCCGGCGGCGCACGGCCTGGACGCCGAGGAGATCGAGCGGGCCGACCGTTACATACAGTTCGCCCTGGTCGCCGGTGACGAGGCGGTCCGGGACTCCGGGCTCGACCTCGGCCGGGAGGACCCCTGGCGGATCGGGGTCTCCCTGGGGACGGCGGTCGGTGGCACCACCCGCCTGGAGCACGACTACGTCCTGGTGAGCGGCGCGGGCCGGCGCTGGGACGTGGACCACCGGCAGGCGCAGCCCCAGCTGCACCGGGCGTTCTCCCCGAGCACCCTGGCCTCCGCGGTGGCGGAGCGATTCGGCGCCCAGGGTCCGGTGCAGACCGTCTCCACCGGCTGCACCTCGGGCCTGGACGCCGTCGGCTACGCCTTCCACACCGTCCAGGAGGGCCGCGCCGACATCTGCATCGCCGGCGCCTCGGACTCCCCGATCTCCCCGATCACCATGGCCTGCTTCGACGCGATCAAGGCCACCTCCCCGAACAACGACGACCCCGAGCACGCCTCCCGCCCCTTCGACAACCGCCGGGACGGGTTCGTGATGGGCGAGGGCGGCGCGGTGCTCGTCCTGGAGGAGGAGGAGCACGCCAGGGCCCGCGGCGCGCACATCTACTGCCGGCTCGACGGCTACGCCACCTTCGGCAACGCCTACCACATGACCGGTCTCACCAGCGAGGGCCTGGAGATGGCCCGCGCCATCGAGACCGCCCTGGACCACGCCCGCCTCGACCCCACCGCCATCGACTACGTCAACGCGCACGGCTCCGGCACCCGGCAGAACGACCGCCACGAGACCGCCGCCGTGAAGAAGGCGCTCGGACAGCACGCCTACAGCACGCCCATGAGCTCCATCAAGTCCATGGTGGGCCACTCGCTCGGCGCCATCGGCGCGATCGAGGTCGTCGCCTGTGTGCTCGCCCTGGCCCACCAGGTCGTCCCTCCCACCGCCAACTACGAGACCCCCGACCCCGAGTGCGACCTCGACTACGTGCCGCGCGTCGCCCGCGAACGCAGCCTCGGCGGCGTCCTGTCCGTGGGCAGCGGGTTCGGCGGCTTCCAGTCCGCGGTGATCCTGACCCGGCAGAGAGGACGGACACGATGAGCGAACCCCGTTCTCGGCGGGCGGCCGTCACCGGCATCGGTGTCGTCGCGCCCAACGGAACCAGCACCGAGACCTTCTGGAAATCCGTCCAGGAGGGACGCAACGTCCTCGACAAGGTGACCCGCGACGGCTGCGAGCACCTGCCCATGAAGGTGGCCGGAGAAGTCCGCGACTTCGACCCGGCGGCCGCCGTCGAGGAACGCCTCATCGTCCAGACCGACCGTTTCACGCACTTCGCCATGGCCGCGGCCGACCTGGCCCTCGAAGACGCCCGCCTCGGCCGCGCCGACACCGACGGCTCGCCGTTCGACGTCGGCGTGGTCACCGCGGCCGGCTCCGGGGGCGGCGAGTTCGGCCAGCGCGAGCTCCAGCAACTGTGGGGCAAGGGCAGCCGGTTCGTCGGCCCCTACCAGTCCATCGCCTGGTTCTACGCGGCCAGCACCGGCCAGATCTCCATCCGGCGCGGCTTCAAGGGACCCTGCTCGGTGGTCGCCGCCGACGAGGCCGGCGGCCTGGACGCCCTCGCCCACGCCGCCCGCGCGGTGCGCCGCGGTACGGACGTCATCGTGGCCGGTTCCACCGAGGCGCCGATAGCTCCGTACTCGGTGGTCTGCCAGCTCGGCTACGAGGAGCTCAGCCGGGAGACCGACCCGGCCCGTGCCTACCGCCCGTTCACCGAGCAGGCCTGCGGGTTCGTGCCGGCCGAGGGCGGCGCCATGCTCGTCGTCGAGGACACCGGCTCGGCCCGCAGACGCGGACTGCCGGTACGGGCCACCCTCGACGGCCACGCGTCCACCTTCACCGGCGCCTCCCGTTGGGCCGAGTCCCGGGCCGGGCTCGCCCAGGCGATCCGCGGGGCGCTGGCCGAGGCCGGCTGCGCCCCCGAGGAGATCGACGTGGTCTTCGCCGACGCCCTCGGCGTGCCGGAAGCGGACAGGGCCGAGGCGCTGGCCATCACCGACGTCCTCGGCGGGCACGGCAGGCGGGTGCCGGTCACCGCGCCCAAGGCCGGGATCGGCCGGGGCTACTGCGCGGCCCCCGTCCTCGACACCGCCGCCGCGGTGCTGGCGATGGAGCACGGGCTGATCCCGCCGACCCCGGGCGTCTTCGACATCTGCCACGACCTCGACCTCGTGACCGGCAGCGCCCGAGCCGCGCGGCCACGCACGGCACTGGTGCTCAGCCGGGGCCTCATGGGGTCGAACTCGGCGCTCGTGCTGCGCCACGGCGCGGCCGGGTGAGTCGAACACACCAGCTGCCCAGCAGCGAAGCAGAAGGAGTTGCTATGAGCATCACCGTGGACGAACTGTCCGAACTCATGAAGAAGGCGGCCGGCGTCACCGTCTCCCCGGCCGACCTGCAGGACCGGGCCGACAGCGGCTTCGACGTCCTCGGCGTCGACTCGCTCGGCCTGCTCGGCATCGTCGGCGAGCTGGAGAACCGGCACGGCGTGCCCATGCCGGTGGACGCCGAGCGGTGCAGGACGCCCCGCCAGTTCCTCGACCTCGTCAACAGCGCCATGCCCGCGGGAGCCTGACATGACCGGACACACCCAGAACGAGATCACCATCGCCGCCCCCGTCGACCTGGTCTGGGACATGACCAACGACGTGGCCAACTGGCCCCAGCTGTTCAGCGAGTACGCCAGCGCCGAGATCCTCGAAGAGGACGGGAACAAGGTCACCTTCCGGCTGACCATGCACCCCGACGAGAACGGCAAGGTGTGGAGCTGGGTCTCCGAGCGCGAGGCGGACCGCCGCAACCTCCGGGTCAAGGCCCGCCGGGTCGAGACCGGGCCGTTCGCGCACATGGACATCCTCTGGCAGTACGAGGAGGTGCCCGCCGGCACGCGGATGGTCTGGACCCAGGACTTCGCGATGAAGCCGGAGGCCCCCGTCGACGACGACTGGATGACCGACAACATCAACAGGAACTCCAAGGTCCAGATGGCCCTGATCCGGGACAAGATCGAGAAGGCCGCCACCGGCCGGCGCCCCGACCCGGCCCTGGCCGACTGACCCGCGCGAGCCGTACGAACAGGAGAGACACCGTGCACCAGGCCCTGATCGTCGCCCGTATGGCACCGGGCTCCGCCCCCGACATCGCGAAGGTGTTCGCGGAGTCCGACCGGGGAGAGCTGCCGCACCTCGTCGGGGTGGTCCGGCGCAGCCTCTTCCAGTTCGGCGATGTGTACATGCACCTCGTCGAGTCCGAGCGCGAGCCGGGACCGGCCATCGCCAAGGCCACCTCGCACCCCGAGTTCCGGGACATCAGCGAACGTCTCACGGCGTACGTCAGCGCGTACGACCCGGAGACCTGGCGCTCCCCGAAGGACGCGATGGCCCAGCGCTTCTACCTCTGGGAGCGCGACGGCGGCGCGTGACCCCGCGTAACGCCGTACGCCAACGGTGCCGGACCCGCACACGACGCGGGCCCGGCACCGGCGCATGCCGGGGGTGCCGTCTCAGGCGGGCACCGTGCAGTCGAAGGCGTGCAGATACGGGTTGACCGGCCGGATGTCGTTGACGCTCAGGCCCGCCTCGGTCAGCCGGCGCACCATGCTGTCGGTGGTGTGCTTGGCCCCGCCGACGTTCAGGAGCAGCAGCAGGTCCATCGCGGTGCTGAACCGCATCGACGGGGTGTCGTCGACCAGGTTCTCGATCACCACGACCCGGGCCCCGGGCCCGCCCGCCGCGACCACGTTGGCGAGCAGCCGCGCGGTGGACTCGTCGTCCCACTCCAGGATGTTCTTGATGATGTAGACGTCCGCGTCGACCGGTACGGCCTCCCGGATGTCACCGGGCACGACCAGTGCCCGGTCCGCGAGGTCCCCGCCCTCGCGCAGCCGGGGCAGCGCCTTCTCCACCACCTTGGGCAGATCCAGCAGGTAGCCCTTCATCGCCGGGTACTTGTCCAGCAGACAGGCCACCACATGCCCCTGCCCGCCGCCGAGGTCCGCGACCGACCGGCTGCCGGACAGGTCGAGCAGCGCGGCGACCTCCCGGGCCGACTGCTCGCTGGACGTGGTCATCGCCCGGTTGAAGACCTCCGCCGATTCCGGCGCGTCCTCGTTCAGATAGACGAAGAACTCCTTGCCGTACAGGTCCTCGACGACGTTACGGCCGCTGCGCACGGCCTCGTCGAGCTTGGGCCAGGCGTCCCAGGTCCACGGCTCGGTGCACCACAGGGCGATGTGGCGCAGGCTGTGCGGGTCGTCCTCGCGCAGCAGCCGCGAGGTCTCGGTGTGGGTGAACGTCCCGTCCGGCCGCTCGGCGAAGACGCCGTAGCAGGACAGGGCGCGCAGCAGCCGGCGCAGCGGCTTGGGGTCGGTCTTCACCGCCGACGCCAGGGACTCCACGGTCATCGGGGCGTCCCCGAGCGCGTCGGCCACGCGCAGCCGGGCGGCCGCGCGGACGGCGGCGGCACAGGCCGCCCCGAACACGAGCTCGCGCAGCCGCATCGACGGCGGCGGAGCGTCCTCCTCCAGCCCCTTGGCCGGCGTCGGGAGGTCGCGTGCTGGTGCGGTCATGTGCCGCCTTCCTTCCGTGTGAGGTGTCGTACGGCCGTCAGGTCAGCACAGACCCGCGGGCTTGGACTTCTTGCAGGTGTTCTGCTTGAAGGCGTTGCCGTGCTTGGCGGCTTCCTGGTTGACCAGGTCGGCGGGGGCGTTGCCCGACAGCTTGTTGCGGGTGATCTGGTTCTTGTCGCTGGTGACACCCACGAAGCTCTTGAAGACCACGACACCGCCCGACAGCGGCGACTTGCCGGAGTTCCCGGTGACCGTGTTCCCGGTGACCACGGTGTTCTCGGTGCCGGTCAGGACGATGCCGGAGCCCTGCAGGAAGGCCAGCCGCGCGGTCTTCTTGCAGTACTTGTTGTTCTTCACGACCTGGTTGTCGGCGACGGTCAGGTGACCGGCCTTCGGCTTGTTCTCGTCGCCGACGACGAAGACGCCCGCGCAGTTGCCGGTCACCGAGTTGTCCGCGACGGTGAGGTTGCGCAGCCGGCGGACGGTGACGCCGATCCTGTTGTCCTGCAGGAGGTTGTGCTCGACGACCGTGCCGTCGGTGTCGACGGCGCCCTTCTCCGTGGTGACGGAGTTGGCGAGGAAGATGCCCGCGTCACCGTTGTTCCGGGCGACGTTGTCGCGGTACGTGCTGTGGACCGAGCGCTCCTCGGCGATGCCCCACTGCCCGTTCTTCACGGCGGCCACGCCGTGCACGTGCAGGTTGGCCGCGCCCACGGCCATGACGCCGATCCGGGAGAACCCGGTGACGGTCATGTGGGCGATGGTCACGTCCTCGACGGCCTGCTTCTTGGCGCCGACCACGCAGATGCCGTTGCCCATCTCGGCGCAGGACTTCTCGGCGGCCTTCTTCGCGGTGCTCTTGGCCTTCTTGGCCGGCTTGAGCACGGTGTCCGCGCCCATGCCGCGCAGGGTGAGGCCGGGCGTGGTCACCTTGACGCTCTCGTGATAGGTGCCGGCCAGCACCATCACCGTGTCGCCGGGCTCGGCGGCGTCGACCGCCTTCTGGATGGACTCACCCGGGTGCACGGTCAGCACGCGGTGCGTGGCGTCCGCCGGAGCGGCACCGAGAAGGGAGCCGCACAGGGCGGCGCTGCACGCGAGGTATGTGATATGGCGTTTTGTCACATTGGGCAGATTAGGAGCAGATGACCCGATAAACGGCGGGATGCTCCGTTCGGTGGCGTGTCATGAGCGCCCCGAAGGGGTGCGGGGCCGTGCCGATATGCGGCTCCGCCGCGTGGGCGCGAGAAACCACGAAGGCGCGGCGGTCGCAAACGCAACCACCGCGCCCGAGCTCGTGGGCGTGCTTACCGCCGCTTACCGCCCCCGAGGCCCGCCCTTGGGCATCCGCATCCCCTTCGGCATCGGCCCCTTGGGCAACGGCATGTTGGACATCAGGTCCCCCATCGCCCGCAGCCGGTCGTTGGTCGTCGTCACCTGGGGCCCGGTCAGCACACGAGGGAACTTCAGCATCGTGGTCCGCAGCTTCTTCAGCGGGACCTGGCCCTCGCCCGTGCCCACGATCACGTCGCGCACCGGCACGTCGGCCACGATCCGGGCCATCTTCTTCTTCTCGGCGGCCAGCAGGGTCTTCACCCGGTTCGGGTTGCCCTCGGCGACCAGGACGATGCCGGCCTTGCCGACCGCCCGGTGCACCACGTCCTGGCTGCGGTTCATCGCCACCGCCGGCGTCGTCGTCCAGCCCCGCCCGATGTTGTCCAGAACGGCGGCCGCGGCGCCCGGCTGGCCCTCCATCTGGCCGAAGGCCGCCCGCTCGGCCCGCCGGCCGAAGACGATCGCCGTCGCGAGGAAGGCGAGCAGCAGGCCCAGGATGCCCAGATAGACCGGATGACCGATCAAAAAGCCGATCACGAGGAAGACCGCGAGCGTGCCGAGACCGACGCCGGCAAGCACCAGACCGATCGTCTTGTCGGCCTTGCGGGTCATCTTGTACGTCAGGACGATCTGCTTCAGTCGTCCGGCATTCGCAGCGTCCGCTGCGGGTTCCTTCCTCGCCATGCCCCGAAGTCTACGTGGCCCCGGGAGTGCCGACGACGGCAGTGTCCCTACAGGGCCGTGGAAGGGGGCGTCAGGAGCGGCCGGCGGCCTGCTCAAGGAAGCGCTGGGCCTCGACCCGGTCCTTGGCGCGACGGCGGTCCTCCAGTACGGAGGTCCAGGCGTTCTGGCGTGCGGTGCGCTGGCCGCCGCTCATGAGGAGCGACTCGACGGCGCGCAGCGCGTCGGTGAAGGACGGGATCGCGGTGGCGCGAACGGGCGCGGCCTGCATGGTGGAGGTCCCCCTCGAAGTGGGTGTACGTGCTGTGATACCAGGGTCACTGTTCGGTGTTACCAGGGCGTGACCGACCGGTCAAACGCCCATGAAGCCTTGATGCGCGGGCCCGGAACACCGACGCGGCCCTGACGTGCGCCCTCATCAGCGAGGACGGTCAGGACCGCGTCCATTCGGTCATTACTGGCCAGTAGTAGTTTGTGCGTGAATTCACACGCTCGGCGGCAGGGGCCGGTGCGGGCCGTCAGACCGCCTGCGCGGCGACGAACGAGCCGCGCTTCTCGACGGCCATCCGGTACAGGCGGCCGGCGCGGTACGAGGACCGCACGAGCGGGCCGGACATGACGCCGGAGAAGCCGATCTGCTCGGCCTCCTCCTTCAGCTCCACGAACTCCTGCGGCTTCACCCAGCGCTCCACGGGGTGGTGCCGCACGCTCGGGCGCAGGTACTGCGTGATGGTGACCAGCTCGCAGCCGGCCTCGTGCAGCTGGCGCAGCGCGTCGCTGACCTCCTCGCGGGTCTCGCCCATGCCGAGGATGAGGTTGGACTTGGTGACCAGGCCGAAGTCGCGGGCGGCCGTGATGACCTTGAGCGAGCGGTCGTAGCGGAAGCCGGGGCGGATGCGCTTGAAGATCCGGGGCACGGTCTCGACGTTGTGCGCGAAGACCTCGGGGCGGGCCGAGAAGACCTCCGCGAGCTGCTCGGGGACCGCGTTGAAGTCGGGGGCGAGGAGCTCGACCTTGGTGCGGCCGTCCTCGCGCTGTGCCGTCTGCGCGTGGATCTGCCGGACCGTCTCCGCGTACAGCCAGGCGCCGCCGTCCTCCAGGTCGTCGCGGGCGACGCCGGTGATGGTCGCGTAGTTCAGGTCCATGGTGACCACGGACTCGCCCACGCGGCGCGGCTCGTCGCGGTCCAGCGCCTCGGGCTTGCCGGTGTCGATCTGGCAGAAGTCGCAGCGCCGGGTGCACTGGTCGCCGCCGATGAGGAAGGTCGCCTCGCGGTCCTCCCAGCACTCGTAGATGTTCGGGCAGCCGGCTTCCTGGCAGACCGTGTGCAGGCCCTCGCTCTTCACGAGGTTCTGCATCTTCGTGTACTCGGGGCCCATTTTCGCCCGGGTCTTGATCCACTCGGGCTTGCGCTCGATGGGGGTCTGGCTGTTGCGGACCTCCAGGCGCAGCATCTTGCGTCCGTCGGGTGAGACTGCGGACACGACCGGCTCCCTAGCGATTGATTCTTCGGCGATCCCAAGGGTACGCCCGTTGATTTGTTGCCCGGCGAGGGTGCCGGCCTTGCCGGGGGCTGCCGCCCCCGGACCCCCGCCTCGGCCTGAACGGCCTCGTCCTCGAACGCCGGACGGACTGTTTGTGGCGCCCTTCGTCCTCAAGTGCCGGGCGGGCCGGTTTATGCCGCCGGGGCCTTCTCGACGACCCTCGGCCTGAGTTCCGCGTTCTCCAGGACGTCCTTCAGGTGCCGTTCCGCCACCGGCAGGACCTCCTCGATCGTCACGTCCCGGCCCAGCTCGGCCGCGAGGGAGGCGACGCCGGCGTCGCGGATGCCGCACGGGATGATCCGGTCGAACCACTTGTTGTCGGGGTTCACGTTGAGCGCGAAGCCGTGCATGGTGACGCCCTTGGCGACCCGGATGCCGATCGCGGCGATCTTGCGGTCCTCGCGGCGCTGGCCGGCGTTGGAGGGGGCGTACTCCGGGCCGTTGAGGCGGGGGTCGAACTCGTCGTCCGTCAGCCGGGGGTCGAAGTCCAGGGAGAGTCCTCCGAGGGCCTGCGGCCGCTGCTCGACCGGGTCGCCGAGCACCCACACGCCGCTGCGTCCCTCGACCCGGGTGGTCTCCAGGCCGAACTCGGCGCAGACGCGGATCAGCGCCTCCTCCAGGCGCCGTACGTGCGCGACCACGTCCACCGGGCGCGGGAGCTTCTGGATGGGGTAGCCCACCAGTTGGCCCGGGCCGTGCCAGGTGATCTTGCCGCCGCGGTCCACGTCGATGACCGGGGTGCCGTCGAGCGGCCGCTCGTTGTCCGCGGTACGGCGGCCCGCCGTGTACACCGGGGGGTGTTCGAGCAGCAGGACCGTGTCGGGCACCTCGTCGGCGAACCGCGCCGCGTGCACCCGGCGCTGCTCGTCCCACGCCTCCTGGTACTCGACGGCATCCGCGCCGAACCCCATGCGGACGAACCGCAACTCACTCACGGCAAGCGCCTCCCTCGGCGATGGGTGTGTCAGGCACATAACGCGCCCAAGCCACTGTACGTCCGCCCGTCACGCGTCAGCCCCGGGGTTAATCCTCACACGATCGGATGAATGAATGTCGAGATGTGCGATCGACTGCTCACTCTCCGCTACATTCGCGCCGTCCACGAGCGCCAAAAGGGCTGCTCACCGGCAATCCGGGCACAAGCGACCGAGCTGACCCAGAAGGCAGGAGACCGCACCCCAGATGACGGACCGTCCCGCGCAGCGCACCCCCAACCGCCAGCTCGCCGCGCTCATCGCAGAAGCGGGGTTCTCCAACGCGGGTCTGGCCCGTCGCGTCGACCAACTCGGACTCGAACACGGGCTGGATCTCAGATACGACAAGACGTCGGTCACCCGCTGGCTGCGCGGTCAGCAGCCCCGGGGCACCACTCCCGCCCTGATCGCCGAGGTCTTCACCCGGCGCCTCGGCCGCCGGCTCACCGCCCAGGACCTGGGCCTCGACGCGTGCGCCCCGGTGTACGCCGGGCTGGAGTTCGCCGCCACCCCCGAGGAGGCCGTCGACATCGTCGGCGGGCTGTGGCGCAAGGACTCCGGCAGCCACGCCGAGCTCCGCAAGATCGCGTTCACCCCGGCCGGGCTCGTGGTCCCCAGCCGGGACTGGCTGATCGGCCGCGCCGACGACAAGGTGGCCCGCGGCGAGCCGGCGGCGCCCGCGGTCGCCCGGGTGCCGGCGCAGACCCGGCCGGCCGCGCCCAGGCAGGTGCCGCTCGCACCGGTGCGGCCGCGCGGGCAGGCCGAGCGCGGGCCGGGCCAGCGGGTGACGGGCGGCGACATCGCCGCGCTCCGCTCGGTCGGCGAGCTGTTCCGCTCCCTCGACGACCAGTACGGCGGCGGCCACGCCCGGCAGGCCCTCGTCCGCTATCTGGAGCACGAGTGCGAGCCGATGCTGCGCGGCACGTACGGCGAGCAGACCGGCCGCAGGCTGTTCGGCGCCGCGGCCGACCTGACCAGGCTCGCGGGCTGGACGTCCTACGACATCGCCGCGCACGGCCTCGCCCAGCGCTACTTCGTCCAGTCGCTGCGGCTCGCCCAGGCGGCGGGGGACCGGGCCTACGGTTCCTACGTCCTCGTCACCATGAGCCGCCAGGCGGTCTACCTCGGCCACGGCCGGGAAGCGGTGCAACTGGCCCGGGTGGCCCAGCAGGGGGTCGGCACGAGCGCCCCGCCGGTCGTCCAGGCCCTGCTCCACGCGGCCGAGGCCCGCGCACACGGGGTCCTCGGCGAGGTGCGCGCCAGCACGGGGGCCCTGGTCCGTGCCGAGCGCGCCCTGGAGGCGGCCAGGCCCGGTGACGAGGTCCCCTACTGGGCCCGCTTCTTCGACGAGGCGCAACTGGCCGACGAGTTCGGCCACTGCCACCGCGACCTCCAGCAGTTCCGGGCCTCCGCCCAGCACGCGGAGCGCTCGCTGCAGCTGCGTGCGCCCTCCTATGCGCGCAGCCGCCTGTTCTGCCGGGTCGTCCTCGCCACGGCCCGCCTGGGCCTCGGCGAACTGGACCAGGCGTGCGCGCTCGGCGTGGAGGCGGCGGGGGCGGCGGCGGAGATGCGCTCGGTACGGGCGACGGAGTACGTCAGGGACTTCGAACGCCGCCTGGAGCCGTACAAGGACGCGGCGCCGGTGAAGGGGTACCGGGAGAAGGTCGCCGCGTTGAGCTGACGTTCTGCTCGTCTCACCGTCGCCGCACAGCTTCTCCGCCGCGGCGGTGCTCAGCCACGACGGCGTTCTCCGGCGGCACCGTCGCCGTCGCGGGCGGTGGTGGTCGGCTTGGTGCGGTGCCGTCGTGGCTGGTCGCGCAGTTCCCCGCGCCCCTTTCGGGGCGCTGTCGTGGCCCGGCGGTGCCGGACCGTGGTCGTGGCCGCGCTTACGCTGCCCGGCGTTGCAGAGGCTCCGCGCTGTGCATCGAGCCCGAGGCGCCGAGGTCCGCCAGGATCGCCGCCGTTGCCCGGTGGGCCGAATGCAACGCTCCCTGGACCGTGCTGGTGTCGCGGTGGTCGCCGCAGACGTAGAGGCCGGCGAGGAGGCGGACGGGGCGCCGGAGGTCGTGCGGGGGGCGCATGGCGGGGATGGCCTCGGGGGTGTGGTGGACCGCGAGGGTCTCCCAGCGGTGCGTCGACGTGCCGTAGAGGCGGGCCAGGTGCATGCGGACCGCCGTGTCGACGTCCGAGGGGGGCTTGCCGAGGAGCGTCGAGGAGATCAGGGCGCGGCCCTGCGGGGCCCGGCTCGGGTCGATGTTGCTGACGACGGAGGTGTGCGAGACGGGTCCGCCCCGGTCCGCGTCCAGGAGGAGGGACGTCCCGGTGGTGAGCGCCGCCGGCTCGTCCGTCGCGTGGTGGACCACCGTCACCCGGTGGAAGTCCGGCACGCGCAGCCCCGGGAGGAGCTCGGCGGCGGCCCTCGCGTCCGTCGCCAGCAGTACCGCACGGCAGCGGATCTCGCCGTGTTCGGCCGTCGTCACCGAGGTGGTGGAGACCGACGTGACCCGTACGCCGGTGTGGACCGTGCCGGGCGGCAGGGTGCGGGCGAGGAGCTCCGGGAGGACCTCGGCGCCGCCCTCCGGCACGCACAGCCGCCCGCTCGCGAAGGAGCGCAGGGCGAGGTCCGCGCAGCGGCTGGACGTCGTCAGCTCCGGGTCGCTGAGGAGGGCCGCGAGCAGCGGGCGCAGGAAGCCGTCGACCGTCCGGGTGGGCACCCCGCGCTCCGCGAGGGCGTGGGCGGCGGGGAGTTCGGGACGGGCCAGGATCCGTTCGACGGGAGTGCCGGCGAGGCGGCCCAGCGCGGCACCCAGGCGGGCCTGGTCGACCGCTCCGCCCATCGGCGCGGTCGCCCGCGCCGGCGCCACCGGCGAGCCGCCCCTGGGGGCGCTTGCCAGGGCGCGCACGGCGTACAGTGCGCCCCTCGCGCTTCCGCCGCCCGCCGGAGCGCCGGCCCGGTGCCTGCGCCCGTCGCGATGCAGCAGCACGCCGGGCGCGTACCGGCGCAGAACCAGGGCGTCCAGCCCCGGGGCCAGCCGTAGTTCCGGGTAGGACGTGGACAGGAGCTGTCCGATCCGGTCCAGCCGGAAGCCGTCGACCTTCTCGGTCGACATACGGCCGCCGACGTAAGGGGCGGCCTCCAGGACCGCGGTCGTCACTCCTGCGCTGTTCAGCCGATGAGCCGCGGAGAGTCCGGCGATACCGGCTCCCACGACGACGACGTCCGCCTGGTACGCGGGCTCATGCACGAGGCCCCTCCTCGATTGCGCGTCCGGTGGAGACGTGATGCCCCCAACCCGCTCCGGGGATACCCGAGTTCGGGTCGAGGTTAGGGCGGTGACCGGTCAAGGACAGTCGCGCATGAACAGGGCACGGTCGCACGCCGGTCGCATACGGTCACAGGGGCCGTCACGCCGCGCGGATCGCGTCCTCGATGCCCGGGAACGCGAAGGTGAACCCTGATTCCAGCAGCCGCTTCGGCACCACGCGTTGGCTGCCGAGCACGTCCCCGGCCATCTCGCCGAGCGCCGCGCGGAGCACCGGGGAGGGCACCGGGAAGAGGGCCGGGCGGTGCAGCACCCGGGCCATGGCCGCGGTGATCTCACCGTTGGTCAGCGGGTCGGGCGCGGTGAGGTTGAACGGGCCCGACAGACCCTCAGTGTCCATCAGGAACCTGATCGCGGCCACCTCGTCGTGCAGCGCGATGAACGACCAGTACTGGCGCCCGTCGCCCAGCCGGCCGCCGAGCCCGGCCCTGAAGAGCGGGAACAGCCGGCCCCAGGCCCCGCCGTCACGGGACACCACCAGGCCGGTGCGCGGGAACACCGTCCGTACGCCGGCCTCCATGGCCGGGGCCGCCGCCTCCTCCCACTCCACGCACAGCGACGGCAGGAAGCCGTCCCCGGGCGGGGCGTCCTCGTCCACGACCCGGTCGCCGGTGTCGCCGTAGATGCCCATCGCGCTGCCGCTCACGAACACCCGCGGCGGGTCCGGCAGGGCCGCCACGGCTTCGGCGAGCGCGGCCGTGCCGAGCACCCGGCTGTCCCGGATCTCCCGCTTGTAGGCGGGCGTCCAGCGCCGGTCGCCGATCCCGGCACCGGCGAGGTTCACCACCGCGTCGCAGCCGGACAGTCCGGCGGCGTCCACGTACTGCCCGGCCGGGTCCCAGCAGACCTCCGCGGGGCCGTGGGCCGCGCGCCGCACCAGGCGCACCACCTCGTGCCCGTCCGCCCGGAGGGACCGCACCAGGGCGCTGCCGATGAGGCCGGACGCGCCGGCCACCGCGATACGAGAACGTTCCATGCGTCACAGCATGCCGGTACCGGCCGCGGAAAACCCGATGGGCCCCGACGGGCGGCCGTCCTAGGGTGAGCGCATGCCAGAGCCGTACATACGCACCGCCCTGCCCGACGACGACGAGGAGCTCTCCGCCCTCGACCGCGCCACCTGGTCGTCCCTGCACGCGGTCATGCCGCGCCCGCAGCCGCCGTACGACCCCTTCTTCAGCGAGCGCCACGCCCCCGAGGACACCCTGGTCGCCGAGGTCGACCGGCGCATCGTCGGCTATGTCCGGCTCGGCCTCGCCTACAAGCTCGCCTCCAACGCGCACGTCCGGCAGATCCAGGGCCTCGCGGTCGCCGAGGAGGTCCGCGGCCGGGGCGTGGCCCGGGCACTGCTGCGGGCGGCGATGGAGGAGGCCCGCCGCCGCGGCGCCCGCCGGATCCGGCTCGCCGTCCTCGGACACAACACCCCGGCGCGCCGGCTCTACGAGTCGGAGGGCTTCGCCGTCGAGGGCGTGTTGCCGGGGGAGTTCTTCCTGGACGGCGAGTACGTCGACGACGTGGTCATGGGCCGGCCGCTGTGACGGTCAGGACCTGATGAGCTCGCCGGTGTCCACCGGCGCGGTGGCGGTCGCCCCGCGCGTGGCGTCCGGGGCGACCTCGTCGGCGGTCAGCACGTACCCCGTCTCGTCGTCCGACGTGGAGCGGGCGAACACCACGCCGTACACCTTGCCGCCGGTGGTCAGCAGCGGGCCGCCGGAGTTGCCGGGGCGGACCGTGGAGCGGATCGAGTAGATCTCCCGGGTCACCGTGGCGTCGCTGTAGATGTTCTGGCCGGTGGCCTGCACCTTGTTCGCCACGGTGGCCGCCTGCAGGTTCAGGTCGCCGTCCTGCGGATAGCCGGCCACCACCGAGGAGTCCCCGCGCGCCGCCGTCGTGTCGAACCGCAGCACGGGCGCCCGCAGCTGCGGCACGTACAGCACCGCCACGTCCCGGTCCGGGTCGAAGAGCACGACCTCCGCGTCGTACGACGGCCCGACCCCGCCGATCCGCACGCTCGGGTTGTCGATGCCGGCCACCACGTGGGCGTTGGTCATCACATGCTCCGGCGCGAACACGAACCCGCTGCCCTCGCGGCCCTGGTTGCCGGAGGAACCCTCGATCTTGACCGTGCTGCGCCTGGCCGCGTTCGTGGCGGCCGCCGTGACGTTGTCACCGGACGGCTTGGCCACCCGGGCCGTCGACTCGTTCTCGAACGGGTTGAAGACCTGCGGGAAACCCGCCTCGGTCAGCGCCGAGGTGGCCCGCGAGAACCAGTCCGGCGTGGTGTCCGGCATGGTGTTCTGCACCGCGCCGAGCAGCTTCGAGTCGCGGATCGCCGTCGTCACCGCGGGCGACGAGGACGCCCCCAGCACGCTCGCCGCCACCCAGGCCACGATCAGCACCGCCACCGAGTTGGCGACCGCCCCGCCCATCCCGTCGGCCACCCGCAGCGGCCCCTCGTCCAGCTCGCGGCGCAGCCGCAGCGCCAGCCGGCCCGCCAGCTCGTGCCCCACCACCGCCGGCACCAGCACCGTCAGCACCGCGACCACCGTCGCCGTCGCCGTCCCGCGCGTGACCAGCTCCATCACCCACGGCAGCACCCACACGCCGATCACCGCGCCGCCCACGAACCCGGCCAGCGAGACACAGCCGGCCACCAGCCCGCGCCGGTAACCCGACGCCGCGTAGACGAGGACCACCAGTACGAGCACCAGGTCGAGCAGGTCCACGGAGCCGCCTTTCTCTCGGTGCCCTTAATACGGCCGGGACAGGCCCAGTGATCAGTTCACGCGCCCGTGGCCCCCGGGGACCGGCCACGTGTGCGTGTACCCCCTGAAACGCCTCGGACCAGGACGATGGTTCCACCAGGTGGCACAGCACACATCGCGGGCGGCTTCGATCGACCCGAGAGTGAGTGCCATGCGTGTCTTCCCAAGAGCGGGGCGGCGCACCAGGATCACCGCCCTGACGCTGCTCGGCTGCCTGCCCGGCCTCGCCGCCGTCCTCGCCCTGGTGCTGTGCGCCCAGGGCGTCGACCGCACCGTCGCGATCCACCTCTCCGCGCCCGCGCCCGCCAGCCCGGCGACCCGCTACCGGGCACCCCGGCCGCACATCGTGCCGCGCTCGGCCTGGCTGACCGGCGCCGTCCGCCGCACCCAGCCGCCGCCGCGCTACGACGACCAGGTCGTCGCCGTCTTCGTGCACCACACCGACTCGCCCAACGGCTACTCCTGCGCCCAGGCGCCCGAGATCATCCGCCGCCTGTACACCGGCCAGACCGGCGACCGCGCCTGGGACGACATCGGCTACAACTTCCTCGTCGACCGGTGCGGGACCATCTACGAGGGCCGCGCGGGCGGCGCCGACCGGGCCGTCACCGGCGCCCACACCCAGGGCTTCAACCACCGCACCGCCGGCATCGCCGCCCTCGGCACCTTCACCGCCGGGGTGCCCGTGCCGACCGCCATGGCCGACTCGATCGCCGCCGTCGCCGCCTGGAAACTCGGCCTGGCCGGCGTCGACCCGCGCGGCAGCGCCCGGCTGGTCTCCAGCAACGACCGCAGCCGCTACCGGCAGGGCGCGGTCGTCGCCCTCCCCGCGGTGGCCGGCCACCAGGACGGCTACCGGACCAACTGCCCCGGAGCCGCACTCGTCGCCCGCCTCCCGGAGATCAGGGAGACGGCGGCCCGGCTGCAGGGCAGGGCCGGGGCGGCGGCACCCTCGCCTTCCGGGACACCCGCGCCATCGGCGGCGCCGGCCGGAACTCCGCTGCGCACACTCCTGGAAACGCCGCCGGGAAGGTTTCTCGGACCACCCGCGAAAACGTCCACAGGAACGCCATAGGCGGCACGCAGGCCGTTCAGATCCCCGCGTCCTACGGTCAAGGACATCAGCAGCCGACTGGAGGTGGGGATCATGAACAGCAGTCGTACCGAAGCCCGTACCGAAGCCGAAGCCCGTACCGAGGCCGCGGAGAAGGCCGGCCGGGTCAGGTCGTCCAGGGGGCCGTGGGCCGTGGTCTGCGCGGTCGCGACGGTCGTCCTCGGCCCGGCCGCGGTCACCGCGTCCGCCCTCGACCAGGCCAACGCGGCACCCATGCACCACGCGGTCAAGGCCGAGCAGACACAGGCGTACATCCCGTCCGACGTGACCCGACGCCGCGCCGCGTGACCCCTACTCCTTGAAGCGGTCCCACAGTCTGGGGAACCGCTCGGCGAGCACCCGCGCGTTCTCGAAGTCGACCGGGGTGCCCTCCGGCTCGGAGGGTGCGGGGGCGATCCCCAGGTCCGGCGCCACGGTCCCGGTGAGCTGCTCGTACGCCTCGTCGGCGGCGTACCCCAGCTCCTCGCCGTCGCCGTCGATCTCCTCGTCGAAGTCGTCCAGCAGCTCCGCCAGCGCGTCCGGCTCGTGCAGGGCGCCCTCGAAGATCTCCCGGCCCTGGCCGATGAGCCAGCACCGGAAGAAGTCGAACGCGTCGTCGCTGGCCCCGTCCAGCAGCACCCAGGCGGCGCCCCACAGATCCCAGCGGTAGGCGCGGTTGTAGCGGGCCTCGAAGTGACGGGCGAAGTCCAGGACCAGGTCCGGCTCCATCTGGAGCAGCCGCTCCACCAGCAGGTCGGCCTGCTCCTCCGGGTCGCCCCCGGCGGCCTCGCGGGTGGCGTCGACCAGCTCCCAGAACTCCGTCTCGTCCATCACGGGTCCAGCATCGTGCCTGGGCGGCGGGGGCGCACGCGGAGTGGTGCGGATTGTTATCCGGCGCCCGTCGACCCCACGCCCCCTCGACTCGCGTGTGCGCGGCGACGGCCGACGGCTCCGCTCCGCCCCACAGCCCGAACGGCCCCGACGGAGGGGTCCGCCGGGGCCGTTCGGGCGCGTTCAGACGCGCCGGGCGCGCTCAGGGGCGCACGGGCTCACAGCCCGTACTTCTCCCGCGCTTCCTTCACCGCGGTCGCCTTGACCTCGCCGCGTCTGGCCAGCTGGGCCAGGGCCGCCACGACGATCGACTCGGCGTCGACACCGAAGTGGCGGCGGGCCGCGTCACGGGTGTCGGAGAGACCGAAGCCGTCGGCGCCGAGGGAGGACCAGTCCTGCTCGACCCACTGCGCGATCTGGTCGGGGACCTGGCGCATGTAGTCGGAGACCGCGAGGACCGGGCCCTCCGCGCCGTGCAGCGCCTGGCGGACGTACGGCATCCGCTCCTCGCCGCGCAGCAGGGCCGCGTCCGCCTCCATGGCGTCCCGGCGCAGCTCGGACCAGGACGTCGCGGACCAGACGTCCGCGGCCACGCCCCACTCCTCGGCGAGCAGCCGCTGCGCCTTGAGCGCCCAGTGGATCGCGGTGCCGGAGCCGAGCAGCTGGATGCGCGGGGCGTTCGCCACCGCGGTCAGCCCGGCCGACTCCGCCGTGTTGAAGCGGTACAGGCCCTTGACGATGCCCTCGTCGACGCCGGGCCCGGCCGGCTTGGCGGGCTGCGGGAGCGGCTCGTTGTAGACGGTCAGGTAGTAGAAGACGTTCGGGTCCTCGCCCGCGGCCGGCTCGCCGTACATCCGGCGCAGACCGTCCTTGACGATCGTGGCGATCTCGTAGGCGAAGGCCGGGTCGTACGTCAGGGCCGCCGGGTTGGTCGCGGCGATCACCGGGGAGTGGCCGTCGGCGTGCTGGAGGCCCTCACCGGTCAGGGTGGTACGGCCGGCGGTCGCGCCGACCAGGAAGCCGCGGCCGAGCTGGTCGCCGAGCTGCCACATCTGGTCGGCGGTCCGCTGCCAGCCGAACATCGAGTAGAAGATGTAGAACGGGATCATCGCCTCGCCGTGCGTCGCGTACGCGGTGGACGCGGCGATGAAGTCGGCCATCGAACCGGCCTCGGTGATCCCCTCGTTGAGGATCTGGCCGTTCTTGGCCTCCTTGTAGTACATCAGCTGGTCACGGTCGACCGGCTCGTACGTCTGGCCCTTGGGGGAGTAGATCCCCAGGGACGGGAAGAGGCTCTCCATGCCGAAGGTGCGCGCCTCGTCGGGGACGATCGGCACCCAGCGCTTCCCGGTCTCCTTGTCCCGGACCAGGTCCTTGACGAGCCGGACGAAGGCCATGGTGGTGGCCACGTTCTGCGAGCCCGAGCCCTTGTCGAAGGAGGCGAAGGCCTTGTCGGCGGGGGCGGGCAGGGGCGCCAGGGCGTGGGTGCGGCGGGCCGGGGCGGGACCGCCGAGGGCCGCGCGGCGCTCCTGGAGGTAACGGACCTCGGGGGAGTCGGCGCCGGGGTGGCCGTAGGGCACGACCCCGTCGGCGAACGCGCTGTCCGGGATCGGCAGCTCCAGCAGCTCACGCATCGTCTTGAACTCGTCCACCGTCAGCTTCTTCATCTGGTGGTTGGCGTTCTTCGACGCGAAGCCCTCGCCGAGGGTGTGGCCCTTGACCGTCTGGGCCAGGATCACGGTCGGCGCGCCCTTGAACTCGACGGCGGCCTTGTACGCGGCGTACACCTTGCGCGCCTCGTGACCACCGCGGGAGAGGTGGAAGCACTCCAGGATCTTGTCGTCGCTCAGCAGCTTCGCCATCTCGGCGAGCGCGGGGTCCTTGCCGAAGAAGTCGGCGCGGATGTAGGCGGCGTCGCGGGTCTGGTACGTCTGCACCTGCGCGTCCGGTACCTCGCGCAGCCGTCGTACCAGCGCACCGGTGGTGTCGAGCTGGAACAGCTCGTCCCAGGCGGTGCCCCAGAGCGTCTTGATCACGTTCCAGCCGGCGCCGCGGAACTGGGCCTCCAGCTCCTGCACGATCTTGAAGTTGGCGCGGACCGGGCCGTCGAGACGCTGCAGGTTGCAGTTGATGACGAAGGTGAGGTTGTCCAGGCCCTCGCGGGAGGCGAGTGCGAGGGCGGCCGTGGACTCCGGCTCGTCCATCTCGCCGTCGCCGAGGAACGCCCAGACGTGGGACGCCGAGACGTCCTTGATGTCGCGGGCGGTCAGGTAGCGGTTGAAGCGGGCCTGGTAGATCGCCGAGAGCGGGCCGAGGCCCATGCTCACCGTCGGGAACTCCCACAGCCAGGGCAGGCGGCGGGGGTGCGGGTACGACGGGAGGCCGTTGCCGCCGGCCTCCTGGCGGAAGTTGTCGAGGTGCGCCTCGGTCAGGCGGCCGTCGAGGAAGGCGCGGGCGTAGATGCCGGGGGAGGCGTGGCCCTGGATGTAGAGCTGGTCACCGGAGCCGTCCCCCTCCTTGCCCTTGAAGAAGTGGTTGAAGCCGGTCTCGTAGAGCCAGGCGGCGGAGGCGAAGGTGGCGATGTGGCCGCCGACGCCGTGCTTGCTGCCCCGGGTGACCATCGCGGCCGCGTTCCAGCGGTTCCACGCGGTGATCTTCCGCTCCATCTCCTCGTCGCCGGGGACGGCCGTCTCGGCGGCGGTGGGGATGGTGTTGAGGTAGTCGGTCTCCAGCAGCTTCGGCAGCGCGATGCCGCCCGCCTCGGCGCGCTCCAGCGTGCGCCGCATCAGGTACGCGGCGCGGTGCGGCCCGGCCTCCCTGGCCACGGCGTCCAGAGAGGCCTGCCATTCGGCGGTCTCCTCCGGATCCCGGTCCGGGAGCTGGTCGAGCGCGCTCGGCTGGATGGCGTTGGGGTCGGTCATGTCGCCGCCTTCCTCAGTCGAAGGGGGTTCCCTCATCGGTAAGGGGTTCGGGGTGCCCTTGGTCTTTGGCAGGACAGGGCAGAGGGCCCGGGTGCGAGCCCGTCGGCGACTCTAACTCCCTGATCGATGATCGATCAAAGGTTTGACGGGCAAAACCTCTCGATTTCGAGAAAGTCGGCACGCGGTGCCTTCGGCGGTGGCACCGGGTGACGCGATGTGATCGACGTTTGCGCAGGTGAGGAGGTGTTTGAGCGGGGGTGCGCTCTTGTGCGTCGGACGTGTCGGGCGCGTCGTACTCGCCAGACGCGTCAGGACGGAGTCGCGGTCGGCGCCGCGTCGGGGGCGGCGCCACTGGCAGGGCCCAACGCCTGTCCCCGGACCGACAACAGGATCGCCAGGGCGCATCCGCAGCTGATCGCCCAGTCGGCGAGGTTCATCACACTGAAGTCCCGGACCGAGATGAAGTCGACCACCGCTCCCCGCATACCGCCGGGAGAACGGAAGACCCGGTCGGTCAGGTTGCCGAGCGCCCCGCTCAGCAGCAGCCCCAACGCGACCGCCCACGGTGCGCTGGTCAGCCGACGCGACACCCGCACCACGGCGACGGCGACGGCCGCCGCGATCAGCGTGAACACGATGGTCGTCGTCCGGCCCATGCCGAACGCCGCGCCGGGGTTGCGCTGCACCCGCAGCTCCATCCAGCTCCCGAGCACCGGGACCGCGGCACGCCCCTCCAGCCAGGCGACCACCGCGGCCTTGCTCCCCAGGTCGATGGCGTACGCGAGGCCGGCCACCCACCACAGCACCCACACCCGCCGCTGCTTCACCGCGGTCTCGCCCGCCATCACGTCCGCCCTCCTCGCCGTCCGGTCCGCCGCCGGCGTACGGCCGTCACGCCCTCGGCGCGCAACCCAGGACATGGGCCTTCACGATCTCCGCGATCCGCGGGTCCCGGCGCTGGAACGCGGCGACCAGCTCCTCGTGCTCCTCCGCGTACGACTGCTGGACCGTGCCCAGCCAGCGGATCGACAGCGCCGTGAAGACCTCGATGCCCAGGCCCTCCCAGGTGTGCAGCAGCACCGAGTTGCCGGCCGCCCGGACCAGCTCGCGGTGGAAGCCGACGGTGTGCCGGACCTGGGCCGTGCCGTCGGCGTCCCGGTCGGCGTCGTAGAGGGCCGCCACATGGGGTTCAAGGGCCGAGCAGTCCTCGGCCAGCTTCTCGGCCGCCAGCTCCGCCGCGATCGCCTCCAGACCGGCCCGCACCGGATAGCTCTCCTCCAGGTCGGCCGCCGTCAGGTTCCGCACCCGTACGCCCTTGTTCGGCGCCGACTCGATGAGACGAAGGGACTCCAGCTCGCGCAGCGCCTCCCGCACCGGTGTCTGGCTCACCTCCAGCTCCGTCGCGATCCGTCGCTCCACGATCCGCTCGCCCGGCTGCCAGCGCCCGCTGACGATCCCCTCCACGATGTGCTCGCGGATCTGTTCGCGCAGCGAGTGGACGACGGGCGCGGTCATGAGAGCTCCTTAAGGGCGTTTGACGTTTAGACAATAAGGCCGGACCGCCGTTCGGGAGAGGCGCACGGGGGCGCTTTCGCGCAGGTGAGACGAGACTTACACGACGGTGCCCCGCCCGGAGGAACTCCGGACGGGGCACCGTGGAACCCGTGAGGGATCAGAGACCGAGCTCGACCTCGAACTCGCCCGCCTCCAGGATCGCCTTGACGGCCGTCAGGTAACGGGCCGCGTCGGCGCCGTCCACCAGACGGTGGTCGTAGGACAGGGTCAGGTACGTCATGTCGCGGACGCCGATGACCGTGCCCTCCTCCGTCTCGATGACGGCCGGACGCTTGACCGTGGCACCGATACCGAGGATCGCGACCTGGTTCGGCGGCACGATGATCGTGTCGAACAGCGCGCCGCGCGAGCCGGTGTTGGAGATGGTGAAGGTCGCGCCGGACAGCTCGTCCGGGGTGATCTTGTTGGCGCGGACCTTGCCGGCCAGGTCGGCCGTGGCCTTGGCGATACCGGCGATGTTGAGGTCGCCGGCGTGCTTGATGACCGGGGTCATCAGGCCCTTCTCCGAGTCCACCGCGATACCGACGTTCTCGGTGTCGAAGTAGGTGATCGTGCCCTCTTCCACGTTGATCCGGGCGTTGATGGCCGGGTGGGCCTTCAGCGCCTGGGCCGCCGCCTTCACGAAGAACGGCATCGGGGAGAGCTTGACGCCCTCGCGCGCGGCGAAGGAGTCCTTGGCCTGGGCGCGCAGCCGCATCAGGCGGGTGACGTCGACCTCGACGACCGAGGACAGCTGCGCCTGCTCGTGCAGCGCCTTGACCATGTTGTCGCCGATGACCTTGCGGATGCGGGGCATCTTGACGGTCTGGCCGCGGAGCGGGGAGGCCTCCAGCGCCGGCGCCTTCCTGGCAGCGGCGGCGGCCGGAGCGGCGGCCACGGGGGCCGGAGCGGCGGCGGCCTTCGCGGCCTCGGCGGCGGCGAGGACGTCCTGCTTGCGGATCCGGCCGCCGACGCCGGTGCCCTTCACCGAGGCCAGGTCGACACCGTTCTCGGCGGCGAGCTTGCGCACCAGCGGGGTGACGTAGGCACCTTCGTCGGTCGCCTGGGTGGCGGTCGGCGCGGTGGGCGCGGCGGCCGGGGTGACCGGAGCCGGGGTGACCGGAGCCGGAGCGGCCGGCGCGGGGGCCGGAGCGGCGGCGACCGGAGCGGGCGCCGGGGCCGGAGCCGGGGCGGCGGGCGCCGGGGCCGGAGCAGCCGGGGCCGGCGGGGCGGCGGGCGCGGCCGGGGCAGCGGCGGCGGGCGCCGGAGCCGGGGCGGCCGGGGCGGGGGCGGCCGCCGGAGCGGCGCCCGGGGCGCCGATGACGGCGAGCTTGGCGCCGACCTCGGCGGTCTCGTCCTCACCGACCACGATCTCCAGCAGCACACCGGAGGTGGGCGCCGGGATCTCGGTGTCGACCTTGTCGGTCGAGACTTCGAGCAGCGGCTCGTCGGCCTCGACGGAGTCGCCGACCGACTTCAGCCAGCGGGTGACGGTGCCCTCGGTGACGGACTCACCGAGCGCGGGCAGGACCACGTCCGTGCCGGAGGCGCCACCGGCCGGAGCGGCGGGGGCGGCCGCGGGGGCCGGGGCGGGGGTCTCGGCGACCGGGGCGGGGGCCTCGGCGACCGGCGCGGGGGCCGGGGCGGCGGCGGGCTCGGCGGCCGGGGCGGGAGCGGCGGCGGGCGCACCCGTGCCGTCGTCGATGATGGCCAGCTCGGCGCCGACCTCGACCGTCTCGTCCTCGGCGACCTTGATCGAGGCCAGTACGCCCGAGGCGGGGGCCGGGATCTCGGTGTCGACCTTGTCGGTCGAGACTTCGAGCAGCGGCTCGTCGGCCTCGACGCGTTCGCCCTCGGCCTTCAGCCAGCGGGTGACAGTGCCCTCGGTGACGCTCTCGCCGAGCGCCGGAAGGGTTACAGAAACCGCCATGGTTTCGGTTGCTCCTTACGAATTGCGGAAGTCTGAGTCGTCGCGTGTGTCGACCGAGGGTCAGTCGTGCGAGTGAAGGGGCTTGCCGGCCAGGGCCAGGTGGGCCTCGCCGAGCGCCTCGTTCTGCGTCGGGTGGGCGTGGATGAGCTGGGCGACCTCGGCGGGCAGCGCCTCCCAGTTGTAGATCAGCTGGGCCTCGCCGACCTGCTCGCCCATGCGGTCGCCGACCATGTGGACACCGACCACGGCACCGTCCTTCACCTGGACGAGCTTGATCTCGCCCGCGGTGTTGAGGATCTTGCTCTTGCCGTTGCCCGCCAGGTTGTACTTCAGAGCGACGACCTTGTCCGCACCGTAGATCTCCTTGGCCTTGGCCTCGGTGATGCCCACGGAGGCGACCTCCGGGTGGCAGTACGTCACCCGCGGCACGCCGTCGTAGTCGATCGGGACGGTCTTCAGACCCGCCAGGCGCTCCGCCACCAGGATGCCCTCGGCGAAGCCGACGTGCGCGAGCTGGAGCGTCGGGACCAGGTCACCGACGGCGGAGATGGTCGGGACGTTCGTCCGCATGTACTCGTCGACCAGGACGTAACCGCGGTCCATGGCGACGCCCTGCTCCTCGTAGCCGAGGCCCGCGGAGACGGGACCGCGGCCCACCGCGACCAGCAGGATCTCGGCCTCGAACTCCTTGCCGTCGGCGAGGGTGACCTTGACGCCGTCGGCGGTGTACTCGGCCTTCGAGAAGAAGGTGCCCAGGTTGAACTTGATGCCGCGCTTGCGGAAGGCGCGCTCAAGAAGCTTGGAGGAGTTCTCGTCCTCGACCGGGACGAGGTGCTTGAGGCCCTCGATGACCGTGACGTCGGCCCCGAAGGACTTCCAGGCGGAGGCGAACTCCACGCCGATGACACCGCCGCCCAGGATGATCGCGGACTTCGGCACGCGGTCCAGGACGAGGGCGTGGTCGGAGGAGATGATGCGGTTGCCGTCGATCTCCAGACCCGGCAGCGACTTCGGCACGGAACCGGTGGCGAGGAGCACGTGGCGCCCCTGGATCCGCTGGCCGTTGACATCGACGGAGGTGGGGGAGGACAGCCGCCCCGTGCCCTCGATGTACGTCACCTTGCGCGAGGCGACGAGACCCTGCAGACCCTTGTACAGACCGGCGATGACGCCGTCCTTGTACTTGTGGACGGCCGGCACGTCGATGCCCTCGAAGGTGGCCTTGACACCGAACTGCTCGCTCTCGCGGGCCTGGTCGGCGATCTCGCCCGCGTGCAGCAGGGCCTTGGTGGGGATGCAACCCCGGTGCAGGCAGGTACCGCCGACCTTGTCCTTCTCGATCAGGGCGACGTCCAGGCCCAGCTGCGCCCCGCGCAGGGCCGCGGCGTAACCACCGCTACCACCGCCGAGGATCACTAGGTCGAAAACGGTGCTGGCGTCGTTCGCCACGTCACGTCCTCCATGCATGTGCGCCGTACGCCGGTCTCCAGTGACCGCGCGGCGGCTGGTGTCCGGCCGCTCTTCTTCGGCCCTGTGGGTGGGGCCCTGTCCTGCCGAGCCCCATCTTCGCACTTGTCGGAGGTGAACGAGACGCGGGGCTGGGGTGTGAGACACCACACGCAGCGCCCCGCAAGGGGCGCGGGGAACTGCGCGAGAAGCCCCCACGACCTGCGGCCGCCGTACAGCAGCACCACCCGAGCTCTTGGGCGACGGGGCCCCGCCCTACCCGCACGCGAGGCCCCGCCCACAAAACCCGACGTCAGCCCAGGTCGCCCTCAGCCGTCAGCTCCGCCAGCCGCACCAGCGTCCGCACCGCGGACCCGGTGCCACCCTTCGGCGTGTACCCGAAGGGACCCCCCTCGTTGAAGGCCGGCCCCGCGATGTCCAGGTGCGCCCAGGTGATCCCGTCACCCACGAACTCACGCAGGAAGAGCCCCGCGACCAGCCCGCCGCCCATCCGCTCGCCCATGTTCGCGATGTCGGCGGTCGGCGAGTCCATCCCCTTGCGCAGGTGCTCCGGCAGCGGCATCGGCCACGCCGGCTCGCCCACCTCGTCCGCGGCCTCGTGCACCGCGGAGCGGAACGCCTCGTCGTTGCCCATGACGGCGAACGTCCGGCTGCCCAGCGCCAGCATCATCGCGCCGGTCAGCGTCGCCACGTCCACGATCGCGTCCGGCCGCTCCGCCGACGCCGCCCACAGCGCGTCGGCGAGGACCAGCCGGCCCTCCGCGTCCGTGTTGAGCACCTCGACGGTCTTGCCGCTGTACATGCGCAGCACGTCCCCCGGGCGCACGGCGGTGCCGGACGGCATGTTCTCGGCCAGCGCCAGCCACCCGGTCACGTTGACCGCCAGGCCGAGCCGTGCCGCCGCCACGACGGCCGCGAACACCGCCGCCGCCCCGCTCATGTCGCACTTCATCGTCTCGTTGTGGCCGGCCGGCTTGAGCGAGATGCCGCCCGAGTCGTAGGTGATGCCCTTGCCGACGAAGGCGAGGTGCTTGTCCGCCTCCGCGTGCGTGTACGACAGCTTCACCAGCCGCGGGGTCGCCGCCGAGCCGCCGCCGACGCCGAGGATGCCGCCGTAGCCGCCCTTGGCGAGCGCCTTGTCGTCGAGCACCTGGATCTTGAGGCCGTGCTCCTTGGCGGCGCCCTGCGCGATCGCGGCGAACGCGGCCGGCGTGAGGTCGTTCGGCGGGGTGTTGACCAGGTCGCGGGCCCGGTTGAGCTCCTCGGAGACGGCCGTGGCGCGGGCCAGGGCCGCCTTGTGGGCCGCGTCCCGCGGCTTGCCGCCGAGCAGCACGCCCTCGGCGAGCGGCGTCCTGCCGTTCTTCGCCTTCAGGTTCTTGCCGGTGCCGGCCCCGTTGTCCTTGTAGGTGTCGAAGGAGTAGGCGCCGAGCAGCACGCCCTCGCCGATCGCGCCCACGGCGGCCGCGTCCTCGACGGGCAGCGCGAAGGCGGCCTTCCTGGCCCCGGCCAGCGCGCGGGCGGCGACACCGGCGGCCCGGCGCAGCGCCTCGGCCTCGTAGTCCGCGTCCCGGCCGGGCTCGGCGCCCAGGCCCACCGCGATGACGAGCGGAGCCTTGAAGCCGGCCGGAGCGGGCAGTTTCGTCAGTTCGCCCTCGGCACCCGAGGCTCCGAGGGTCTCCAGGACGGCGGCGAGCCTGCCGTCGTAGGCCGTGTCCACGGCTTCGGCGCCCGGGGCGACGACCGGGCCCTTGGCGCCCTTGGCGACACCGATCACGATCGCGTCGGCCCGGAGGCCGGGCGCCGCTGAGGTGCTGAGTGTGAGAGCAGTCACGGTGGTGGAATCTCGCTTCCGATGTTGAGTTGCAGTGGCCGAACGGGTGGGTCGACCGGGCCCGGGAAGCGGCCCTGGGCAATGCCCTCGGGGCGCGTTGCGACCGGGGGCCTTCACCCTGTCGGCGAACACCCGGGACGAGCCTACGCGTGTGTATGCGCTCGCTCGTTCCTACGGGCGTTCACCTGGCGGTGGCATCCGGGCCACTTGCCGTCCCGCGCCCGGCATGGGAGATCATCGACCAGGTAACCCGCCGGCCGCCCTGGAGCTCACACCGTGATGTCCCGTACCCCGCCTCTGCTCGCCCTGCTGCTCCTGCCGGTCGTGCTGTCCGGCTGCACCCGGGCCCCCGAGGACGTGGGGCGCTGGCAACCGCGGCCCGGGGTCAGCTGGCAGTGGCAGCTGAGCGGCCGTGTCGACACCTCCGTCAAGGCATCCGTCTACGACATCGACGGCTTCGACCAGTCGAAGGCGACGGTCGCCACGCTGCACGGCAAGGGCCGCAGGACCATCTGCTACATCTCCACCGGCGCCTACGAGGACTGGCGCCCCGACGCGAAGAAGTTCCCCGCGTCGGTGCTCGGCCGCGGCAACGGCTGGGAGGGCGAGCGCTGGCTGGACATCCGCCGTACGGACGTGCTGAAGCCGCTGATGGCGGCCCGCTTCGACATGTGCAGGAAGAAGGGCTTCGACGCGGTGGAGCCCGACAACATGGACGGCTACAAGAACCGCACCGGCTTCCCCCTCACGGCGGCCGACCAGCTGCGCTACAACCGGCTCATAGCCCGGCTCGCCCACGACCGGGGCCTGGCGGTGGGCCTGAAGAACGACCTGGACCAGATCCCGCAGCTGGTGCGGGACTTCGACTTCGCGGTGAACGAGCAGTGCGCCCAGTACGGCGAGTGCGACGACCTGAAGCCGTTCATCAAGGCGGACAAGGCGGTCTTCCACGTGGAGTACGAACTGCCGGCGAGCGAGTTCTGCGGCCGGTCACGGAAGTTGAGGCTGAGCTCGCTGGAGAAGAAGTACGAGCTGGGGGCGTGGCGGAAGGCCTGCTGAAGCGCCCGTCCACGGCCCTCGTTCAGTGGCCGCCGATCGAGAAGACCACCAGGGCCGCAGTAGCCGCCACCTCCGCGAGCGCCCCGAACACATCGCCCGTCACTCCGCCCAACCGCCGTCGGCAGTGCCGCAGCAGCCCGTCCGTCGCGGCCTCGGCCACCACCACCGCGAGCAGCGCCCGCAGGCTGTCGCCCGCCCCGACCAGCGCCCCGGCGCCGGCTGCCAGCAGCATCACCGCGAACGTGACCACGGTCGCCCCCACCTTGGGCACCACCCCGGCCACCGCCGCCCCCAGCCCCTCCGGCCGGGCGGCGGGCACCCCCTCCACCGCGGCCAGCGTCAGCGCCAGCCGGGCCACCGTCGCCGCGACGACCGCCGCCAGGGCACCCCGGGCCCACCCGTCGCCGTACGCCTGGGCCAGCGCGGCCACCTGGGCGAGCAGGACGAGGACGAGCGTGATGACCCCGAACGGTCCGATGTCCGACTGCTTCATGATCCGCAGGGCGTCCTCGGCGGGCTTGCCGCTGCCCAGACCGTCGGCGGTGTCGGCGAGACCGTCCAGGTGCAGCCCCCGGGTGAGCACGGCCGGTGTCGCGACGGCGGCGACCGCGGCCAGCAGCGCACTCGCCCCGAGCACCACCAGCAGCGCGCCGACCGCCCCCGCGCAGAGGCCGATCGCGAGGCCGGCCAGCGGTGCGGACAGCATGCCGCCGCGGGCCGCCTCGCGGTCCCAGCGGGTGACCTTCACGGGGAAGACGGTGAGCGTGCCGAAGGCGAAGCGGACGCCGTCCGGCCAGGGAGTCGCAGAGGTCGCAGCCACCGGCGCAGGTTACCCGGTGGTCAGCAACGGCCGGGCCCCTGGCCACCCGGCCGGGAGAACGGCCAGGGATAAAGTGCGCACATGGGACATTGGCTGGAGCGGAACATCATCGAGCCGGGCAAACTCCCGCTGCTGCTGGCCCTGACCGCCTTCGTCCTGACCTTTGTGATCACCCGGGTCATCACCCGGCTCATCCGCGCCGGAAAGGGCCCCTTCGGCAACGTGCGGGCGGGCGGCCTGCACATCCACCACGTGGTCCCCGGGGTCGTCCTCGTCGTCATCGGCGGCTTCGGCGCGGTCGCCAGTTCCCGCAACGGTCTCGGCGCGGCCCTCGCCGCGGTCGTCTTCGGGATCGGCGCGGGGCTCGTCCTCGACGAGTTCGCGCTGATCCTGCACCTCGGCGACGTCTACTGGACCGAGGAGGGCCGCAAGAGCGTCGAGATCGTCGTCATCACGGCCGCCCTGGTGGGGCTGCTCCTCGCCGGGTTCTCGCCGTTCGGCGTCAACGACCTCACGGCGGACGAACTCCAGGACCGGGGGACCGTCATCGCGAACGTGGTGGCCAACTTCGGTTTCTCCCTCGTCGCCCTGAGCAAGGGCAAGACCCGCACGGCGATCTTCGGGGTGATCGTCCCGCTGGTCGCCATCGTCGGCGCGGTCCGCCTCGCCCGCCCCGGCTCGGCCTGGGCCCGCCGCTTCTACGGCGACCGGCCGCGCGCCCGGGCCAGGGCCGGACTGCGCTCCTACCACCACGACCGCCGCTGGTCCCGGCTCACCCGGACCCTTCAGGACTGGATCGGCGGCAAACCCGACCGCCCCGAACCGGCACGGCTGCCCGGCCCTGGCCCCGGACCCGGCCCCGGACCAGGTCCTGACCCCGGCCGCCGATGACGCCGGCGGTGCCACCGTCGCCGCCCCACCGGCACCACCGTGCACAGCGCGGCCACGCCCGCGATGGCCGCCAGGTGCTCCTTGCCGGCGAGGTTGTCCTTCAGCCCCACCTCGACCACCATCGCGGCCGCCACCGCCCCCGCGGTGACGTAGGCGCCGTACCGCCAGCCCAGGTAGACCGCGAGCCCGACGACGGCGGCCGACGGCCCGGTGTCCACCACCCGGGCGTCCGCGGCCGGCAGACCCAGCGCGTGCGGCCCCAGCGCGATGCCGGCCCGGGCGTACAGCGTGCCGGCGAGGGTCGCCACGTACCCGACGGCCAGGGTCCGCCACCAGCCAAGGCACACCTCGGCGATGCCGAACACCACCAGGATCTGGAGCAGCGCGCCCCACACCGGCAGGTCCAGGGCCGGCACGAACAGCGACAGGGGGGTGCGCAGCAGTGCCGCCCAGAGGGGGTCCGCCACGCGCACCGCCCCGACGTCCTGCACGACCCGGTAGCCCCACGACTGGTTCTGGGCGAACTGCAGCAGCGCGGTCAGGCACACCGCCCCTACCGTCATCGGCACCGCCCGCAGCCGGCGCTTGGCCAGCGGGCCGCGCACGGTGGCGTACAACAGCCCCCATTCGGCGCGGCCCCAGCGGGCGGGCGGCTTCATGCGGTGGTCCTCATCCGTGCGTGTCTCGCGATGTGGCGTGGGGTGTGTCCGTCCGGGTTTCCAGGTGTTTGCGGTGCACCCACTTCGGCAGCCCCGGCGCCTCCAGGAACCCCTCGGCGCGCGCCGACGCCAGGCCGATGCGGGGCAGGTCCGCGCTCTTCTCGAAGAGCAGGAACCGGGGTTCCCAGATGGGCCGGTACTTGGCGTTGGCCCGGTACAGCGACTCGATCTGCCACCACCGGGAGAAGAAGCTCAGCAAGGACCTCCACAGCCGCAGCACCGGTCCCGCGCCGAGACGCGCACCACGTTCGAAGACCGAGCGGAACATCGCGAAGTTCAGCGAGACCTGCGTGATCCCGATCTCTCCGGCGCGGCGCAGCAGTTCGATGACCATGAACTCCATCAGCCCGTTGTCGGAGTCCCGGTCCCGCCGCATGAGATCGAGGGAGAGCCCGCCCGGCCCCCAGGGCACGAAGGAGAGCAGGGCCCGCAACTCCCCCTCCCCGTCCGTGCACTCCAGCATCACGCACCGCCCGTCCCGGGAGTCCCCGAGCCGGCCCAGCGCCATGCTGAACCCGCGCTCGGTGGCCCCGTCCCGCCAGTCGTCGGCGCGCCGGACCAGGTACGACATCTCGTCCGCCGGGATGTCCTCGTGCCGGCGGATCCGCACCGCGTACCCCGCCCGCCCGACCCGGTTGCAGGCCTGCCGTACGGTCCGCATCGCCCGCCCCTCCAGCGTGAACTCGGCGACCTCGACGATCGCCTCGTCCCCGAGTTCCAGCGCGTCAAGCCCGTGCCGCGCGTACACGGTCCCGGCCTCCTCGCTCGCCCCCATCACCGCGGGGATCCACCCGTGCGCCCGCGCCTCGCCGAGCCACGGCACGATGGCCCCCGGCCAGGCCTCGGGATCCCCGAGCGGATCGCCGGAGGCGAGGCTCACCCCGCCCACCACCCGGTACGCCACCGCCGCCTTGCCGGTCGGCGACCACACCACGCTCTTCTCCCGCCGCAGCGCGAAGTACCCGAGCGAGTCCCGCTCGCCGTGCCGCTCCAGCAGCGCCCGCAGCTGCTTCTCGTCGTCCTCGGTGATCGGGTCGACGGCGCGGCGGGAGCGGAAGGCGGCGTAGAAGACGGCGAGCACGAGGAGCGTGCTGAGCACGTTGATGACGACGTTCACCCAGTTGGGCGGGGCGATGTACGGGAACCGGGAGGGGTCGGCGGCGACCGACACCAGGCGGAGGGTGCCGTAGTGCCAGCGCTCCAGGAACGTCGAACGCGCGGCGTGCGGTGCCTGGTCGGTGGCGGTCACCAGGAGGGCGGCGAGCAGCGAGGCGGCGAGGCCGCCGCCGACGGCGACGGTGGCGGCGAGCCGCGGGTTGGACCGGTCGCCCTTCGCGTAGAACTCCCGCCGGCCGACGAGGAGCGACCCCACGAAGGCGGCGGTCAGCACGATCGAGATCCAGTTCTGCGCGTACCGCCGGATCTCCGGGAACGCCATGGCGAACGCGAACAGTGCGAGGAAGAGCCCGCTCAGCACCAGGTTGAGAATCCACGCGGCCCGCTTGCGCCGCCGCATGGTGATCGCGAGGAACGCGGTGAACACACCGGAGGCGAAGCCGGCGGTCAGCAGGTACGGCGTGAAGAAGTTCTCCTGGTTGTGCCGCCGCACGTCCTGCCCCAGCGACAGCCACACCGCGCTGAGGAAGTTGACGAAGGCGACGGCCCGCAAGTACCACACAGCAAAGGCGGCGGCCCGCCCGGAAACCCCGGCACCCCGCCGCCCCGCCGCACGTCCATCACACCGCTCCACGGCAATTCGGACATCTCCCATGGAGAGCGATCATATGGGCGTCACCACATCAAACCCCGCCACACGCCCCCTGTTTCCGCCGGGCATACGGGGGCCGCGGGGTCTCGCCGCTGCCACCACCGGTCACATGCCGGGTGCCGGACCGCTGTGGCTGGTCGCGCAGTTCCCCGCGGCCCTGAGGGGTGCCGCTGTCGGCGCCGGCACGTACCGGGTGCGGGGCCGCTGTGGCTGGTCGCGCAGTTCCCCGCGCCCCTGAGGGGCGTTTGTGCCGGTTGCCCGGGTCGGCGCCCCGCTCATCCCTGTCGGCTTCACGCTTCTGCCGGTCTCTTCTGCCCGCCGCAACGGCGATCAGCCGGGACGGCGCGCCCCGGCGGTGCCGTCCCGGCCGTGCCCCGTCGGCTCGTCAGTCCTGCGGCTTCTCCTCGGCCTCCGGCTTCTCCGGGAGTTCCGCCGCCAGTGCCGCCGCGGCCTGGACCAGCGGCAGGGCGAGCAGCGCGCCCGCGCCCTCGCCGACCGTCACGCCCTGCGAAAGGAGCGGCTCCAGGGCCATCCGGTCCAGCGCCTTCGCCTGCCCCGGCTCCCCGCTGTCGTGCCCGGCCAGCCACCAGTCCGGCGCCCGGAACGCGATCCGCTGGGCGACCAGCGCGCACGCGGCCGCCACCACCCCGTCCAGCACCACCGGCAGCTTCCGCACCGCCGCCTGCAACAGGAACCCGGTCATCGCCGCCAGGTCCGCCCCGCCGACGGTCGCCAGCAACTGCAACTGGTCCCCGAGCACCGGCCGCGCCCGCCGCAGCGCATCCCGGATCGCCGCGCACTTCCGCATCCACGCGAGGTCGTCGATGGCGAGCCCGCCCCGCCCGGTCACCACCGACGCGTCCGTCCCGCACAACGCCGCGACCAGCACCGAGGCCGCCGTGGTGCCGCCGACGCTGACGTCGCCGAGCACCACCAGATCGGTCCCCGAGTCGGCCTCCTCGTCGGCCAGCGCGCCCCCCGCCCGGAAGGCCGTCTCGGCCTCCTCCAGGGTCAGCGCGTCCTCGATGTCGATACGGCCGCTGCCCCGCCGCACCCGGTGCCGTACGACCTCCTCGGGCAGCGAGTCCGGGTCGCAGTCCAGCGCCATGTCGATGATCCGCACGGGCACCCCGAGCCGCCGGGCCAGTACCGCCACCGGGCTGGCCCCCTCCAGGATCGCCCGCACCAGCAGCTCCGCGCTGCCCGCGGGCCGTGCGGAGACGCCGAGTCCGGCGACGCCGTGGTCACCGGCGAAGAGCAGGACCCGAGGCCGTTCGACCGGCCGTACCGGTACCGAACCCTGCGCCGCGGCCAGCCACTCACCCAGGTCGTCGAGGCGGCCCAGCGACCCGGGCGGCACGATCAGCCGCTCCCGGCGCGCCTCGGCGTCACGGCGCACACCGCCGTCGGGACGCTCGATCAGATCGGTGAAGTCGTCGAGATTAAGCGAGCTCATTCGCCGAACAGTACCGGCACCGAACGAACGCTTCGGCGCCAGATCGACACCACACCCGCACGGCGCCTTGGCACGGAAGATCGGTATCCCATACGTTCCGGTTTGCAGTGGATTGCGTTCATGGAGTACAGGGAGCTACAGGGAGCCGCCCATGCCGCCGCCCACGCCCGAACCCGCCCCGGGCCCCGACCGGTTCCACGAGCCGCGCCGCGAGGACTGCCCCTGGTGCGGCTCCAGGCGCCTGCGCACCCGCCTGCGCACGCCCGACCTCCTCCACCACCGGCCCGGCACGTTCACCGTCGACGAGTGCCGGGACTGCGCCCACGCCTTCCAGAACCCCCGGCTGTCCCCGGCGGGCCTCGCCCTCTACCACCGGGACTTCTACGACGGCCGCCTGGAGGACTACGCCGACCGCCTCCACGCCACCCGCGGCGGCCGCCGCCGGCACCGCGCCGCCGCCCGCGTGATGCTGGCGGTGCCGGAGCCGGAGAGCTGGCTGGACGTCGGCACCGGCCACGCCCACTTCCCACGCCAGGCGAAGGAACTCTTCACCTACACGTCCTTCGACGGCCTGGACCCGACCCTGCGCGTGGCGCGGGCCCAGGCCGAGGGCCACATCGAGGAGGCCCACTGCGGCTACCTGGCCGCCCCGGAGGTGCTGGCCCGGCTGCGCGCCCGCTACGACGTCGTCAGCATGTTCCATCACCTCGAACACACCCCCGACCCGCGCGCCGAACTCCGCGCCGCCCTCACGGCGCTGCGCCCCGGCGGCCATGTCCTGATCGACGTCCCGAACCCGCGCAGCGCGTACGCCCGGCTCCTCGGCAAGTGGTGGATCCCCTACGGCCAGCCCCGCCATCTGCACCTGATGCCGCTCGACAACCTACGGGCGGAACTGGAGTCCCAGGGCTGCGAGATCCTCAGAACCGACCGGAGGTCGCCCCACACGCCGTACGACATCTCGGCGGCGCTCGGCCTGGCCCTGGGCCGGCTCCTGCCGAAGCGATGGCTGCGGGCGGCGGCGCCGCTGATCGCCGCGGCGAGCGCCGCCGACCACGCCCTGGCCCCGCTGCTGCGCCGGACGCCGTTCTCGAACGCGTACCGGATCGTCGCGAGAAAGGGGTGGTGAGGGCCGTCGCGCGGCTGCGGGCCGGTGGGGGCGGGCCGCGCAGTTCCCCGCGCCCCTCAGGTTTCAGCCGCGGGCAGTCGTGCCTCCCCCAGTGCCTTGAGGGCCTGGGAGGTACCCCCAGACGGCACGGGTGGGCGGCACCCGGCAAGCGCCGGTGAGCGTCCCCACCCCGGCCCCACTACCTCAGCACCACCACCTGCCCCGCCACCACCAGCACCACCTGCTCGCACTCGTCCGCGAACGCCGCGTTCAGCCGCCCCAGCTCATCCCGGTACCGCCGCCCCGACGCCGTGGCGGGCACGATCCCCGACCCCACCTCATTGGAGACCGCGACCACCGTCCGCCGACTCGCCCGCACCGCGTCCGTCAGCTCCCGCACCCGCTCCCGCAGCGCCTTCTCGCCGCCCGACGCCCACTCCGTGTCGTCCCACGCCCCGACGGAGTCCATCGCGTCCGTCAGCCACAGCGACAGGCAGTCGACCAGCAACGGCGGCCCGTCCTCCGCCAGCAACGGCACCAGGTCGCACGTCTCCGTCGTACGCCACGACCCCGGCCGCCGCTCCCGGTGCGCGGCCACCCGCTCCGCCCACTCGGTGTCCCCGCCGCGCGTACCGCCGGTGGCGACGTACAGGACGTCGGGGAAGGACTCCAGCCGCCGCTCGGCCTCCACGGACTTCCCGGACCGGGCCCCGCCGAGCACCAGCGTCCGCCGCGGTACGTCGGGCACGTCCTCGTACACCCCCACCGTCAGCGTCGTACCGTCCGGCACCGCCCGCGCGCCGGCCGCCGCCAGCCGCCGGCTCAACTCCGGGCCGGGCGGCACGTCGTGGTCGAGATGCACGGCGACGACATCCGTGGTCGGCCCGGCCGAGCCGACCGCCCGCAGCCGCGCCAGCGCGTCGGGGCGCCCCACGACGTCGAGGAGCAGCAGGTCGTACGAGTCCGCGCTCCCGTTCGCCAGCCCGGCCGGCGCCCCGCCCGGCGGCAGGTACAGCAGCCGTTGTCCGTCGGGGCCGGTCACCGCGTACCCGGTGCCGCCCGCGTCCATCGCCACCGCCCGCACCCGATGCCCCGTCAGCAGCGCCAGCTCCCGCCCGTCCGGCACCCGCGCCGGCTGCGGCAGCCCGGCCGGTACCTCGACGGCGGGCCCGTCGTGCGGGTGCGACAGCAGCACCTGCCGTACGCCGCCGAGCGACCGCCCGGCCCGTGCCGCCGCGAACGCCGCGCCCGGCGTCAGATCGAGCAGCAGCGTCCCGTCGACGAGCACCGCGGTGGCGGCCCGCGCGTCCGCCCCGACGGCACACGCGCAGACCGCACAGGAACAACCGGGCCGAGGCAGCCCAGCGGGACCACCGGTACCGAGCAAAGTCACTTCCACGCCTCGATTTTCACCCGTCCCGACGGTTCCCGCTCCGGCGGACACCCCTGCGACGCGCCCCAAGGGGCGCGGGGCCGTATTCACATGCGGCTCCGCCGCGTGGGCGCGACAAGCCCCCACCGGCCCGGAACCGGCCCACAACCAGCGGAGTCGTATCGACGCCCCCGTCCCACGGCATACGATGCATCAGTTGGATCAAAGGGAGGCCTACATGGCGGCATGGACGTGGCGGTTCGAGAAGGCCGACGGGACGGAGGTCCAGCCCGCGGTGGAGCCCGAGGAGTTCACCACACAGGGCGACGCCGAGTCGTGGCTCGGTGAGCAGTGGAAGGCCCTGCTGGCCGGCGGCGCCGACCAGGTGCGGCTCTACGAGGACGCCACCGAGATCTACGGCCCGATGAGTCTGCACGCCGACGAGTCCTGAGACGTGCCGGTCCGGGGCGGCCGCCGTCGGCCGCCCCCGCCGGCGCCGGGTCACTGCTCGCCCAGCGTCACCTCCACCGTCCTGGTGATGCCCTCCCGGCTGTAGGTCACCGCCGTCTTCTGCCCCGGCCGGTCCGAGGCGAGCGACTCGGCCAGTGAGGTGATGGTGGTGATGCCGTCGTGACCCACCTTGGTGATGATGTCCCCGGGGCGGATGCCCGCCTTGTCGGCCGCGTCGCCCGGCTTCACCGTCACCACGGCCACCCCGGCCGGCTGGTAGTCCACGTCGACGACCGTGCGCCCGGTGATGCCGAGCGCGGCCCGGCCCGAGTCGGTGACCTTCCCCTGCTTGATGATCTGGTCGGCGACCGTCGTCACCATCGACGCCGGGATGGCGAACCCGATCCCCGGTGCCGCGCTGCCGCCCAGGTTGGGATCGCTCGCGGCCAGCGTCGGAATGCCGACGACCTGGCCGTCCAGGTTGACCAGGGCGCCCCCGCTGTTGCCGGGGTTGATGGCCGCCGAGGTCTGCACCATGTTCGGGATGGTGGCGCCGGTCCCGCCGCCCGCGCTGTTCTCGCTGACGGTCCGTCCGGTCGCCGACACGATCCCCTCGGTCACGCTGGACGACAGCCCGAGCGGTGACCCCATGGCCAGCGTGATCTGCCCGACCTGGACCTTCTCGGTGTCCCCGAAGACGGCCGCCTTCAGGCCCTGCGGGATCCTGTCGAGCCTGATGACCGCCAGGTCCTGCTGGGGATAGGAGTACACCAGGGTCGCGGTGAGCGGTTCCTCCGTGTTGGCGGTCGTCACCTTGAACTTCTTCTCGTCCCCCACGACATGCGCGTTGGTGACGATGTGTCCGTCGCCGTCGTAGACCACGCCCGAGCCCAGGTCGCTGCTGGCCTGGATCTGTACGACCGACGGCAGGACGTTCTTGATCACCTTCTGGTACTGGTTCTGCAGATCGGTCGCCGCCGGCGGGACGGCCGCCGCCCGGACGGCCGAGGTGTCCGCCGTCGCGTCGCTGCCGAAGGCGGAGCACCCGGAGACGAGGGCGAGGCAGCAGCAGCCGAGCGCGGCGGCCGTACGGAGGGTCCGGCGGGCAGGGGAAGCGTCCATGCCCCGAGTCTCGCCGCGGCGGTGACGCTCCGGCGCGTGCTGCTGGCCCGAACGAGCGGCACCGCGGCAGGAGTCAGCCGCGGACCCCGCACAGGTGCAGCAGTGCCGCGACCGCCCGGTACGGATCCGTCCGCCCGGCCCGCTCCTCCACCGCGAGCAGCGTCTCCAGGCCGGCGGGTGGTTCGGCGTCGTCCGCGGCGGTGTCCGTGAACACCCGTACCCCGTACCAGGACTGCAGAGGTGCGCCGATGCCGGCGAGGGCTCCGGTGAGCGTGCTCAGCCGGTCGGCCCGGACGTCCAGGCCCAGCCGGTTGCGGTAGGAGACGGTGTCGAAGGCGTCCAGGGCGCCCGCCCAGTCGCCGCTCAGCCCCGGCCGCATGGCCAGCGCGTCGGCGTTGCGCACCAGCAGGGACAGCAGCCCGCCCGGGGCCAGCATCCGGGCCAGCCCGGCGAGCAGCGCGTCCGGCTCCGCGACGTACATCAGCACCCCGTGACAGAGCACCACGTCGAAGCTGCCCGGCAGGAAGTGGACGCCGGTGTCCCGCCCGTCCCCCTGAACGATCCGCACCCGCTCGCGGATGCCTTCCGGCTCACCGGCCAGGGCCTCCCGCGCGGCCGCGACCATCGTCGGTTCCCGCTCGACGCCGGTCACGTGGTGACCGGCCCGGGCCAGCCGCAGCGCCTGCGTGCCCTGGCCCATCCCCACGTCGAGCACCCGCAGCCGCTGCCCGACCGGGAACCGCCCGGCTATCTGCTCGTCGAGCTGCCGGGCCACCAGCTCCTGCCGTACGACATCACGCAGCCCGCCCAGCCTGGTCAGCCAGGCCTTCGCCGCACCCCCGGAGAACGGCTCTGCGCTCAGGGCCGCTCTCCGCGCTTGACCTGCGGCTTGGGCAGCCGGAGCCGGCGCATCTGGAGGGAGCGCATCAGGGCGTAGGCGACGGCGCCCTTCTTGTTCTGGTCGGGGAAGCGCTCGGCGAGACGCTTGCGCAGCCGCAGGCCGCTGATCGCCGCGTCGAGCACGATGAGCACGATCACGACCAGCCACATCAGCAGCGCGATGTTCTTGATCGCCGTGTTGTTGACCACACTCATGACCAGGATGACCACGGCCAGCGGCAGGAAGAACTCCGCCACGTTGAAGCGCGAGTCGACCCAGTCGCGTGCGAACCTGCGGACCGGGCCCTTGTCACGGGCCGGCAGGTACCGCTCGTCGCCGGTGGCCAGCGCCTGGCGCTGCCGCTCCATGGCGGTGCGCCGCTCGTCGCGCTGACGCTTGGCGGCGTCCTTGCGCGTCGTCGGCGTGCTGGCCACGCTGCGCCGCTGGGTCTGGGCCTCACTGCGCTTGGGCGTGGGCCTGCCCTTGGGGGCCTGCGGGTCTCGGGTCTGCTTGGAGTCGGTCATGCCCGCCTTGTCGGCGGGGGCCTTCTCGTCCTTGGCGCGGCTACGGAACACAAAACCCAAGGGTAAGGGGTGGTGGGGTGTGGGCCCTAGTCCGGCGGGGAACGATCCCGCAACGCCAGTCGTCTCCATGGGGGACAGAGGGGACGTTGCAGGCGCTTCGCTCGGGGGCTCACCTACTACCTGTGCCGGAGCGGAGCTGTCGGTAGTCGTCCTTGGGGATGAGCGCATCGGTCCCCGAACAGTGCGGTAATGGAGGCAGGGCCCGTACTGTGGGTTCTGTCGCAGGATCGGTGAGCTGGAGTCCGTCAGAAGGGGGCGCGCGAAGCCCATGAGCGGTGTCATGAAGCGTATGGGGATGATCTTCCGCGCGAAGGCGAACAAGGCCCTGGACAGGGCCGAGGACCCGCGCGAGACCCTCGACTACTCGTATCAGAAGCAGCTGGAACTGCTGCAGAAGGTCCGCCGCGGCGTCGCCGACGTGGCGACCAGCCGCAAGCGCCTCGAACTCCAGCTGAACCAGCTCCAGCAGCAGTCCACCAAGCTGGAGGACCAGGGCCGCAAGGCGCTCGCCCTCGGCCGTGAGGACCTCGCCCGCGAGGCGCTCTCCCGCCGCGCCGCCCTCCAGCAGCAGGTGACCGACCTGGAGACGCAGCACGCCACCCTCCAGGGCGAGGAGGAGAAGCTCACCCTCGCGGCCCAGCGCCTGCAGGCCAAGGTGGACGCCTTCCGTACGAAGAAGGAGACCATCAAGGCCACCTACACCGCCGCCCAGGCCCAGACCCGCATCGGCGAGGCCTTCACCGGCATCTCCGAGGAGATGGGCGACGTCGGCCTCGCCATCCAGCGCGCCGAGGACAAGACGCAGCAGCTCCAGGCCCGCGCCGGCGCCATCGACGAACTCCTCGCCTCCGGCGCCCTCGACGACCCGACCGGCACGGCCAAGGACGACATCGCCGCCGAGCTGGACCGCCTCTCCGGTGGTACGGATGTGGAACTGGAGCTGCAGCGCATGAAGGCCGAGCTCGCCGGAGGTTCGCCCCAGCAGGCGATCGAGGGCGGCACCGGCCAGGGCCAGCAGTCGCAGCAGCCGCAGGACACCCCGCGCTTCGACAAGCAGTAGCCGACGCCTGGAGGGCGAGATGGCCGACATGGTCGTGAGGATCATGGGGGAGGGCCAGGTGAGGCTGGCCGACAGCCACCTCACCGAACTCAACAAGCTGGACGACGAGCTCCTCGCGGAGATCGAGTCCGGCGACGAGGCAGCCTTCCGCCGCACCCTGACCGCTCTCCTGGACAAGGTCCGGGACCTGGGCGCACCGCTCCCGGACGACGCCCTGGAACCCTCGGACCTGATCCTCCCCTCCCCGGACGCGACCCTGGAGGAGGTCCGGGCACTGCTGCGGGACGACGGTCTCATTCCAGGCTGACGGCTGGGAAACAGCCCGTCCGGCGTTCGAGGACGAGGCCGTCCAGGCCGAAGCGGGGGTCTGGGGCGGCAGCCCCCGCGGGCGGTGCCCGCCGCGGGCCGAACCGACAGTTCCGGCCCGCACGAACCAGCCGTACTGTTCACAGCGTGAGCCCCTTCGAGAGAGCCCGCTGCAGAGCCGGCGCCCATCCGCTCGCCGTGGACGCGGTCATCGCCGCGGGCGCCCTCGTCTGCATGGTCGTGAGCTCCTTCGCCGCCCCGCACGGCGCACACGGCGTCGCCTGGGGCATCCGCACCCCGGCCCCCCTCAGCCTGGTCCTGATGACGCTGGCCGCCGCGGCCCTGGTCTTCCGCCGCCACGCCCCGAAGACGGTCCTCGCGGTCACCGGCGCCGCCTCCGTCGCGGAGTGCGTCACCGGCGACCCCCGCGCCCCCGTCGCGATGGCGGCCGTGATCGCCCTGTTCACCGTCGCCGCCACCACCGACCGCCGCACCACCCTGCGGGCCGGACTGCTCACCATGACCGTGCTGACCACCGCCGCGATGGTCGCCGGCCCCCTGCCGTGGTACGCCCAGGAGAACCTCGCGATCTTCGCCTGGACCGGCATCGGCGCCACCGCCGGGGACGCCGTCCGCAGCCGGCGGGCCGTCGTCCAGGCCATCCGCGAGCGTGCCGAGCGCGCCGAGCGGACCCGTGAGGAGGAGGCCCGCCGCCGGGTCGCCGAGGAGCGGCTGCGGATCGCCCGGGACCTGCACGACGTGGTCGCCCACCACATCGCCCTGGTCAACGTGCAGGCGGGAGTCGCCGCGCATGTCATGGACAAGCGGCCCGACCAGGCCAAGGAGGCCCTCGCCCACGTCCGCGAGGCCAGCCGCTCCGCGCTGAACGAGCTGCGCGCCACCGTCGGTCTGCTCCGCCAGTCCGGCGACCCCGAGGCGCCCACCGAGCCCGCCCCCGGCCTGCACCGTCTGGAAGAGCTGGCCGACACGTTCCGCAACGCCGGCCTCCAGGTCGAGGTCGCCCGCGCCGACCAGGGCACCACCCCGCCCGCCGCCGTCGACCTGGCCGCCTACCGGATCATCCAGGAGGCCCTGACCAACGTGCAGAAGCACGCCGGACCCCATGCCAAGGCCGAGGTCAGCGTCGTACGCGTCGGACCGCACATCGAGGTCACCGTCCTCGACAACGGCTCCGGCGAGGACACCGCCCCCGAGGCGGGCGGCGGCCACGGCCTGCTCGGCATGCGCGAGCGTGTCACCGCCCTGCGCGGCACCCTCACCACCGGCCCCCGCTACGGCGGCGGCTTCCGCGTCCATGCGATCCTGCCGGTCAAGACCGGCACCGACGACCGTACGAGCGGTCGTACGAGGGGCCGTACGGCCGCCCTGGGGGATTCCGTATGACGATCCGTGTCCTGCTCGCCGACGACCAGGCACTGCTGCGCAGCGCGTTCCGGGTGCTCGTCGACTCCGAGTCCGACATGGAGGTGGTCGGCGAGGCCTCCGACGGCGCCGAGGCGGTGCGGCTGACCAAGGAGCGCGAGGCCGACGTCGTCCTGATGGACATCCGGATGCCGGGCACGGACGGGCTGGCCGCCACCCGGCTCATCAGCGCCGACCCCTCCCTCGTCCATGTCCGTGTCGTGATCCTCACGACCTTCGAGGTCGACGACTACGTCGTCCAGGCGCTGCGCGCGGGCGCCTCCGGCTTCCTCGGCAAGGGCAGCGAACCCGAGGAACTCCTCAGCGCCATCCGCCTCGCCGCCGGTGGCGAGGCGCTGCTCTCCCCGACGGCCACCAAGGGCCTGATCGCCCGTTTCCTCGCGCAGGGCGACCTCGGTGACGCCGGCCGCGACCCGGCCCGCACCGAGCGGCTCGACGCGCTCACCTCCCGGGAGCGCGAGGTCCTGGTGCAGGTCGCCGGCGGGCACTCCAACGACGAGATCGCCGAACGCCTCGAAGTCAGCCCGCTGACCGTGAAGACGCACGTCAACCGGGCCATGGCCAAGCTGGGCGCGCGGGACCGGGCGCAGCTCGTGGTGATCGCCTACGAGTCGGGACTGGTCCGCCCGAGGACGGACTGATCTCCACCCGGGCGTACCGCGAGCGGAGTAGGGGCCGGACAAGGCAACGGGCCGACGGCGAAGGCCGGACTCACCCCGGCCGCCCTCGCCCAGTTGCTCCAGGCGGCCGGCGCGACCGTCGCGGCCGGTGGGCCTGCCGTCCGCGGAGCCTGCCCCGGCGGCCGACGAGCCCGAGCCCGCGGCCGTGTGACGGTCCCGTGATCGGCGGCCGTACCCGGAATACCACCGGGTACGGCCGCCGACGCGTTTTCCGTTCCGTATGCTGACGCCTCGAACAGCCATGCGGCGAAGAGGAGTTTGAGCGTGCCGCTGCGCAAGGACGACCCGAGGTCCGTCGGCGGTTACAAGCTGGTCGACCGGCTCGGGGCCGGCGGCATGGGCGCCGTCTACCGGGGGCGGTCGCGCTCCGGGCGTGAGGTCGCCGTCAAGGTGGTGCACGCCCAGTACGCCGAGGACCCCGTCTTCCGCTCCCGGTTCCGGCAGGAGGTCGAGGCCGCCCGCCGGGTGAGCGGCGCCTTCACCGCGCCCGTCGTGGACGCCGACCCCGAGGCCGCCCGGCCCTGGATGGCGACCCAGTACGTGGCCGGGCGCTCGCTCGCCGACCGGCTGCGCGACCGGGGCCCGGTACGCGGCGTCGAACTGCGGCGGCTGGCCCTCGGGTTGGTGGAGGCACTGCGGGACATCCACCGGGCCGGGGTGGTGCACCGGGACCTCAAACCGGCCAACGTGCTGATCGCGGAGGACGGTCCCCGCGTCATCGACTTCGGCATCTCCCGCGCGGCCGAGAACCACCACACCCTCACCGAGACGGGCCAGATGATCGGCACCCCGCCGTTCATGTCCCCGGAGCAGTTCACCGACGCCCGCACCGTCGGTCCCCCCTCGGACGTCTTCTCGCTCGGCGCGCTGCTGGTCTACTGCGTCACCGGGCGCGGCCCCTTCGACGCCGACAGCCCCTACCTGACCGCCTACCGGGTGGTCCACCACGAGCCCGTACTCGACGGCGTGGGCGGCCCGCTGCGCACGGTCTTGGAGCGCTGTCTGCACAAGGAGGCCGCCCACCGGCCCGAACTGGACCAGTTGGCACAGGAGTTGGCGACCGCCCTGCCCGAACCGGCGGCGGGCGACCCGGCGGTGTACGAGTCGCCGGAGGACGATCCGCGCACCATGGGGCTGCGCGGCGAGGCCTGGCCGGCCGGCGCGGCGACCGGCCAGGGCGCCGACTTCGACCGGACGACCGGCACCGGCTCCGGCCGCCGCCGGGGCCGGGGCCGGGGCCGGGTCCGGGGCCGCCGTACTCTCTGGACGGCGGTCGGCACGGTGGGCGCGCTGACGCTGGGGCTGCTGGGGTACATCCGGTTCGGACCGGGTTTCCCGGACGACTCCCGGACGGCGAGCTCCTCCTCGGCCTCGCGCTGGGCCGCGGTGCCCACCGGCTGGCGGGCCTGGCAGACGACGGTGTACAAGCCGGCGGACCGGGGCGAGGTCAAAGCGCTGGGCTCGGCGGCGGAAGGCCAGTCGGACTGCCTGAGCCAGGGAGCCAGCGTCTACTGCGGAGGCCACGGCGTCCTGCCGGTACGGCTGGACGGCCGGACCGGCAGGACCCTCTGGCGCGCCGGGCTCGCGGCGCCGGGCGACGACCCCACCCAGTACGACTCCTGGGTCCTCGGGGTGTACGACGGCATCGTCCTCGTCCGGGAGACGATCACCGAAGAAGGCGCCGCGGACAACCCGACCCACATCGTCGCCCTCGACGCGACGAGCGGCTCGCAACTGTGGAGCCGCAAGGTCAACGACGAGAACGTCGACCTGATCATGGCCGGCGACGTCGTGCTCACCGCCGAGAGCGACGGCCGGACGGTGACGGCCCGCTCCCCGCGCACGGGCGAGGCGCGCTGGGCCATGACGCTTCCGGCCCGTGACTACTGCACGTTCCTGTCGGCGGGCACCGACCTGTACGCGCAGTGCTTCCCCACCGAGCAGAACGCCAAGTACTCCGCGCTCCTGCAGCTGGACCGCGCCGACGGAACAGTCCTCGCGCGTCGGCAGATCCCCTTCGAGAGCGGCTTCCTCGGCGTCGTCGACGGCCATCCGGCCATGGTCCTGGCCGACGAGGAGAGCGGCTCGACGTCCCTGCAGGACTCCACGTTCGCCAAGATCCTCCTGACGGACCCGACGACCGGCGGTCAGACGACGACGAAGCTCGCGAAGACGTACCAGGGCTCGGTGACCCTCGCCTCGGACACCCTGTGGATCACCGGCGCGAACGGCGAGGTGGCGGCGGTGTCCCCGCTGACCGGCAAGGAACTCTGGCACACCCGCACCAGCGTGGAGAACTCCGGCTCCCCGACGTACGACTCCCGCACCCACACCCTCTACCTGGCCAGTCCCAGCGGCCGGGTGGCGGCTCTGGACACCCGCAAGGGCACCCTCCTGTGGGAGACCGCCCCCCGCGTCGGCACGGCCTCGACGGACGACGCGTCCGATCCCAAGGCGCTCCTCTACGGAGGCGTGGTGACCGTCATGACCCCCGACGGCACCCTCTTCAGCCTCGACCCCGCGCACCCCGAGCGGAAGTCCGGCCCGGGGTGACACACGGTGTGAACGGCTGCGGCGACGGCTACGGCAGCGCCAGCATCCGTTCCAGCGCCAGCCTGGCGAACGCCTCCGTCTCCTTGTCCACCTCGATGCGGTTGACCAGGTTGCCCTCGGCCAGCGACTCCAGGGTCCACACGAGGTGGGGGAGGTCGATGCGGTTCATGGTCGAGCAGAAGCAGACCGTCTTGTCGAGGAAGACGATCTCCTTGCCCTCCGGAGCGAAACGGTTCGCGAGGCGGCGGACCAGGTTCAGCTCGGTGCCGATCGCCCACTTGGAGCCGGCGGGCGCGGCCTCCAGCGCCTTGATGATGTACTCCGTCGAGCCGACGTGGTCCGCCGCCGCCACGACCTCGTGCCTGCACTCGGGGTGGACGAGGACGTTGACACCCGGGATGCGCTCGCGGACGTCGTTGACCGAGTCCAGGCCGAAGCGGCCGTGCACCGAGCAGTGGCCGCGCCACAGGATCATCTTCGCGTCGCGCAGCTGGTCGGCCGTGAGGCCGCCGTTCGGCTTGTGCGGGTTGTAGACCACGCAGTCGTCCAGGGACATGCCCATGTCCCGGACGGCGGTGTTGCGGCCCAGGTGCTGGTCGGGCAGGAACAACACCTTTTCGCCCTGCTCGAAGGCCCACTCCAGCGCCCGCTGCGCGTTCGACGAGGTGCAGATCGTGCCGCCGTGCTTACCGGTGAACGCCTTGATGTCGGCGGACGAGTTCATGTACGAGACCGGGACCACCTGCTCGGCTATGCCGGCCTCGGTCAGCACGTCCCAGCACTCGGCGACCTGCTCGGCGGTCGCCATGTCCGCCATCGAGCAGCCCGCAGCCAGGTCCGGCAGGACCACCTTCTGGTCGTCCGAGGTCAGGATGTCGGCGGACTCGGCCATGAAGTGCACACCGCAGAACACGATGTACTCCGCCTCCGGGCGGGCGGCCGCGTCCCGGGCCAGCTTGAAGGAGTCGCCCGTGACGTCGGCGAACTGGATGACCTCGTCGCGCTGGTAGTGGTGGCCGAGCACGAAGACCTTGTCGCCGAGCTTCTCCTTGGCGGCGCGGGCCCGCGCGACCAGGTCCGGGTCGGACGGGGAGGGCAGGTCGCCGGGGCACTCGACGCCCCGTTCGCTCTTCGGGTCGGCCTCACGGCCGAGCAGCAGCAGGGCGAGCGGAGTCGGCTGTACGTCGAGCTCCGTGGTCTGGGCGGTGGTCACGACACGCACCCTTTCTACTTTTCGTCGTTCTGACGTTATCTATCATAACTGCTTCACGTCACTTTGACGATGGCGATAGCGTCGATGTGACATCAATCCCGGTGCCGCACATGTGCGAGCATGAAGAGGTAGAGAAGAAGCGAGAACGCGAGAACGCGAACGCCGCGGCCCGGAATGAATCAGCGGACCCGCCGGTTGCACTCGTCGGCAAGCAGACTCCGTACAACCCGGGAGAGATGTAGATGTCCGTATCGGACGAGACCAGCACCGCCACCGACGGCATCATCCTGAGCGACGCCGCCGCGGCCAAGGTCAAGGCCCTGCTCGACCAGGAAGGTCGTGACGACCTCGCCCTGCGCGTCGCCGTCCAGCCCGGTGGCTGCTCCGGCCTGCGCTACCAGCTCTTCTTCGACGAGCGTTCCCTCGACGGCGACGTCGTCAAGGACTTCGGCGGGGTCAAGGTCGTCACCGACCGCATGAGCGCTCCGTACCTGGGTGGCGCGTCGATCGACTTCGTCGACACCATCGAGAAGCAGGGCTTCACGATCGACAACCCGAACGCGACCGGTTCCTGCGCCTGCGGCGACTCCTTCAGCTGAGCCGAAGGGCGAACGGCACGAAGAAGGCGGCGGCCCCTCGTCCTGAGGGGCCACCGCCTTCGTGCGTACGTGCTCAGCCCACCTGCGGGTCCAGCGTCGTCGCCTTCTCCTTCGGGACGGCCCTGCCGTCCGTGCCGACCACCTTCCGGCCGTCCAGCGGCGCGTCCAGGCGGATCGTCTGGTGGTACTGCTTGGCGATCATGACGCAGATCTTGTCCGGCCACGGCGTCGCGGTCACCTTCACCACCACCTGCTCCGAGCCCTCGTCCGCCGTCGCCTTGTAGTCGGCGCACACCCCGCCGGTGAAGGCGACGGTCAGATCGCGGCCGTCGGCCGTGTAGCCGTCCACCTTCACGTCCCTCGTGCTGCCCGCCGAGGCGCTCGCGCTCGCACTCGCCGAGGGCGCCGGCGTCGAGGCGGACGCCAGGTACTTCGGGTCCACCGCCGGATAGGTCACGGTGTACGAGTCCGCCGCGCCGCGCACCTGGAACAGCCAGGACGGGACCAGCGCCTGCCGGCCGCCGACCGACTGCGACGCCAGCCCGAACACCGCCTTGTCGATCACGGCCGAGGACGCGGACGGCGTCGACGCGCCGCACGGCTGCTCCAGCCGGTCCTTCAGCGGTACGGAACTTGCGCAGCCCCCGATGCCCATCCGGTGGCCGGAGACCGGCGCCGCGTTCAGCAGGGCCAGCGTCTTCGCGGCGCTCAGCACCGGATACGTGTCGCCCTTCGCCGGCGTGGCGAGCATCCCGTTGCCGCCGACCACCTCGCCCTGCTCGCCGACGGTCAGCCCGGTCGCCCAGCCGTAGGTCGGCAGCCCGCCGACCACCGGTTCGGCGTTCACCACCCGCTGGGCGCCCATCACCTGGCTCGCGTCGAGCTTCGCGGCGTCCTGGCCGAGCGCCTTCAGCACCGGCGCCGCCGCCTTCTCGGCGGCTGCGACGCTCACCGGGTCACCGGCGGGCGCCATCGGGTCCTGCCCGCACACCGGGCCGCTCTTGCAGTTGTCGGTGCCCGGTGCGTAGCGGCTGTACGTCCAGATACCCGGGGCGGTCCGGTTCACCTGGAGGCTCCCGCCGGAGCCGTCGTTGTCGGTGCCGACCTTCCAGACCTGGCCCTCGGCCACCGGCGTCCCCTCGACCCCGAGCGCCTTCGCGAGCGCGGCGACCCGGTCCTCGGAGACCGCGCCGGAGGGCTGGTAGACGGCGGCCGAGCCGGGGCCTGCGGGCAGCGTCCCGCTCGCCCGGTAGGTCACGCCGTAGGGGTTGGGCTCGCCCGGGGCTATGCCGTTGCCGCCGGAGGAGTAGCCGTCCAGGGCGAGGGGCGGGGGAGTGGACCCGCCGGACGCGCCCGCGCCCGCGCCGGTACCGCCGCCGGAGCCGGTGCTCGCGGCGAGGTAGGCACTGCCACCGCCGATCAGGAGGACGGCGGCGGCCACGGAGGCGATGACGAGGACGGGGGAGCGGCGGCGGGAGGCGGCGAGGTCCTCGGTGTCCGCCTCGGCTTCGGCCTCGGGCGCCGTCTCGGAAGCCTGGGGGGCATGGGAGGCACTGAGAGCCGCTTCCGGCTCGGCGGGGGAGTCCGAGGGCTCCGGGGCGGCCTCGGCGGCAGGGGCCACGTCCGGCTCGGGGGTCTCCTCCGGTTCCGGAACCTCTGCTGCGGCGGGCTCGGCGGGCTCGGCGGGCTCGGTGGGCTCGGTGGACTCCGCGGTGGGCTGCGCGTCGGCCTCTTCGGCCTCGGCGGCGGCTTCGGCCTCGGCAGCCTTCGGCGACTCCGTTGCCTGCCGGTCCTCGGGGGGCTCCCCGGTGCTGCCCGCGGCCGCGCCGTCGTCGTTCTCGGGTCGCTCGCTCTTCACCGCATCGCTCCTTGCCGTGTCGTATCCCGCCTCCCCCTCGCGGGGGACGGCGATGGGACGCGGGAGGGGAGCGCGCGGTTCCCTGGGAACGCGCCGGGCGAGACTCAGTCGCCGTAGTCGGACATCGCGTCCAGAAGCCTGGCGGACTTCTTCGGCACGGTCACCCCGTGGATGAGTGACGGCGGCACCGGACGGGCATCGCTGTGATCAGGAACCGCCCAGTGCCGGGCCATCCGGGCGCAGTCCCCGCGCAGCGACGCGAGGTCGCCGTCGAGGTCGGCCGGAGCGGGGGCGTGGACCTTGAGGTTCGTCATGACGGCACCGTACGCACGTCAGGGGCTGCGAAGAAAGATCTACTATCGGGTAGTTTTGGCACCTTCAGGGTGCCCACGCCGACCCGGTAGCGTTAACTGTCAATTACGCCTCCCCGTCAGGAGAGTCTCCGCCGTGCGCATCGCAGTCACCGGCTCCATCGCCACCGACCACCTCATGACCTTCCCCGGCCGCTTCGCGGACCAGTTGGTCGCGGACCAGCTGCACACGGTCTCGCTGTCCTTCCTGGTCGACAACCTGGACGTCCGCAGGGGCGGCGTCGGCGCCAACATCGCGTTCGGCATGGGACAGCTCGGCACCCGGCCGATCCTGGTCGGCGCGGCGGGTTTCGACTTCGACGAGTACCGGGCCTGGCTCGACCGGCACGGCGTCGACACGGACTCCGTCCGCATCTCGGAGACCCTGCACACCGCGCGCTTCGTGTGCACGACCGACGCCGACCACAACCAGATCGGCTCCTTCTACACGGGCGCGATGAGCGAGGCCCGGCTGATCGAGCTCAAGACGGTGGCCGACCGGGTGGGCGGACTCGACCTGGTCCTGATCGGCGCGGACGACCCGGAGGGCATGCTCCGTCACACGGAGGAGTGCCGGGCCCGGGCCATCCCCTTCGCCGCCGACTTCTCCCAGCAGATCGCCCGGATGAACGGCGACGAGATCCGGATACTGCTGGAGGGCGCGACGTACCTCTTCTCCAACGAGTACGAGAAGGGGCTCATCGAGACGAAGACCGGCTGGAGCGACGAGGAGATCCTCGCGAAGGTCGGCCACCGGGTGACGACGCTCGGCGCGCGCGGGGTGCGGATCGAGCGGGTCGGCGAGGAGACCATCGAGGTCGGCTGCCCCGACGAGGAGCGCAAGGCCGACCCGACGGGCGTCGGCGACGCGTTCCGCGCGGGGTTCCTCTCGGGCCTCGCGTGGGGGGTCTCGCTGGAGCGGGCGGCTCAGGTGGGCTGCATGCTGGCGACTCTCGTCATCGAGACGGTGGGTACGCAGGAGTACCAGCTGCGTCGGGGCCACTTCATGGAGCGGTTCACGAAGGCGTACGGGGACGAGGCCGCGGAAGAGGTTCGGGGCTACCTGGTCTGATCTGGGCCGCGGGTGCGCGGGGGCTGGTGGCGCCCACGCGGCGGCAGCCGCAGGTCGACACAGCCCCGCGCCCCCAAGGGGGGCGGTCAGGTGAGCCGGCGTACCAAGTAGGCCGTTCCTTTTACCGCCGCTTCCTCACCCTCGTACCGCTGGCCCCGCATCTCGCACCACGCCGGGATGTCCAGGCGGGCCGCCTCGTCGTCGGACAGGACCCGTACCCTGCCGCCCACCGGCACGGTGCCGATGACCTTCGCCAGCTCGATGACCGGGATCGGGCAGCGCTTCCCGAGTGAGTCGACGACCACTTCCTCCGTCTGCTGCACGGTCGTCGCCGGCACCGGCGCGCCCAGCTTCTCCCGCACCCCCGCCACCACCCCCGGCAGCACCTCCAGGAACCGCTCCACATCCGCCTCCGTCGCCCCCGTCGGCAGCGACACCCGTACGTTCCCCTCGCTCAGCACTCCCATCGCCTTGAGCACATGGCTCGGTGTCAGGGTGCTGCTCGTGCAGGACGATCCGGACGAGACGGAGAAACCCTCCCGGTCCAGCTCGTGGAGCAAGGTCTCTCCGTCGACATAGAGACAGGAGAAGGTGACGATCCCGGGCAGCCGCCGCTCGGCATCGCCCACCACCTCCACGTCCGGCACCAACTCCGGCACCCGCGCCCGGATCCGTGCCGTCAGCCCCCGCAGCCGTACCGCCTCCTGTTCGGCCTCCGCCCGTACGGCCCGCAGCGATGCGGCGGCGGCGACGACCGCCGGCAGGTTCTCGAAGCCGGGCGCCCGCCCCGACTCCCGTTCGTCCGAGGCGCCTTGGACGGCGAACCGCACCCCCTTGCGCACGACCAGCAGCCCGACCCCGCTCGGCCCACCCCATTTGTGCGCACTCGCCGTCAGCAGCGACCAGTCGCCCGCCACCCGCCCCCACCCCAGCGACTGCGCCGCGTCCACCAGCAACGGCACCCCGGCCGCGCGGCACACCTCGGCCACCTCCGCCACCGGCTGCACGGTGCCCACTTCGTGGTTGGCCGACTGGAGGCACGCGAGCGCGGTGTCGGGCCGCAGGGCAGCCTCATAGGACCCGGCCTCCACGCCACCTGTCCGCCCCACCGGCACCTGGGTCACCGCCCCGCCCTCCGCTTCGAACACCTCGGCCGAATGGAGTACCGAGGAGTGTTCGACGGCTGACACGATCAGGTGACGTCCGGTCCGGCGCCGCCCGGCCAACGCGCCCGCGATGCCCGTATGGACGGCCCGCGTCCCGGACGGCGTGAACGCCAGCTCGTCCGCCCGACAGCCGACGGCCTCGGCAGCCGCCTCCCGCGCGGCGTCCAGCAGCATCCGCGCCTTGCGCCCTTCCCGGTACAGGCGCGATGGATCCGCCCACCCGTCGTCGAGCGATGCCAACAACGCCTGACGGGCGACGGGATGAAGGGGAGCGGCCGATGCGGCGTCGAAGTAGGGCACACAGCAACGTTAAAACGCCCTGCACCGAACAGGGGCGCGGGCTGTGCCGAGATGCGGCTCCGCCGCGTGGCGCGACCAGCCACAACGCACCCGCACCCGCACCGCAAACCGCGACAACCCGAGCTATTGGGCGCCCATTCCCACCCCAACCGAGTGACAGGCGACGCGTATGCCCCCCTCCCCGCGACCCCCTGAATCGCGTCGGCTAGGGTTTGGTCCGCATAAACATCCAAACCCCTGCCCGACGCAGGGCGGCGACCGACCAGCGAGAAGGCCGCAGCCGACCGCGCGGGCGAGACTCTCGGGAAGGCGCTACGTGAGTCCCAACGGCTCCGACCGCTCGCCGCGGCGCCCGATGCGGCGGAAGCTGCTGCAGGCAATGACCGCGGGCCTGGTCCTGGCGACCGCTACCGGTTGCACATACAAGGACTTCCCCCGCCTTGGTATGCCCACCCCGACCACGGAAGAGGCTCCGCGGATCCTCTCCCTGTGGCAGGGCTCCTGGGCCGCCGCGCTCGCCGTCGGCGTGCTGGTGTGGGGTCTGATCATCTGGAGCGCCATCTTCCACCGGCGCAGCCGCACCAAGATCGAGGTCCCGGCCCAGACCCGGTACAACATGCCGATCGAGGCCCTGTACACGGTGGTGCCGCTCATCATCGTCTCGGTGCTGTTCTACTTCACGGCCCGCGACGAGACGAAGCTGCTCAGCCTCACCGACAAGAAGCCCGACGTCACGGTCAACGTGGTCGGCTTCCAGTGGAGCTGGGGCTTCAACTACATCACGCCCGTCGACGGTGTCACCGGTGACGCGAAGACCGACACGAACCTGGACGCCATTCCGGACCGGTTCAAGAAGGACTTCCCGGCGGCCGCCGGCGGTGTCTACGACGTCGGCACGCCGGGCACGAAGAACCCGCAGACCGGCAACCCCGGTCCCACGCTCTGGCTGCCCAAGGGCGAGACCGTCCGCTTCGTCCTCACCTCGCGTGACGTCATCCACTCCTTCTGGGTGGTGCCGTTCCTGATGAAGATGGACGTCATCCCGGGCCACACCAACGCGTTCCAGGTGACTCCCAACCAGGAGGGCACCTTCCTCGGCAAGTGTGCCGAGCTCTGCGGCGTCGACCACTCCCGGATGCTGTTCAACGTGAAGGTCGTCTCGCCTGAGCGTTACCAGCAGCACCTCAAGGACCTCGCCAAGAAGGGGCAGACCGGTTACATTCCCGCCGGCATCGCGCAGACGAGCCACGAGAAGAACCGGGAGACGAACAACCTGTGAGCATCCTCAACGAACCCCAGGGTGCCGCGGCAGCTGAGGACTCGTACGAGAACGAGCTGCCGGTCAGGCGCAAGCAGCCCGGCAACGTGGTCATCAAGTGGCTCACCACCACCGACCACAAGACCATCGGAACGCTGTATCTGGTCACGTCGTTCGCGTTCTTCCTGATCGGCGGTGTGATGGCGCTGCTGATGCGCGCCGAGCTCGCTCGCCCCGGTCTGCAGATCATGTCGAACGAGCAGTTCAACCAGGCGTTCACGATGCACGGCACGATCATGCTGCTGATGTTCGCGACGCCGCTGTTCGCCGGCTTCACGAACTGGATCATGCCGCTGCAGATCGGCGCGCCGGATGTCGCCTTCCCGCGGCTGAACATGTTCGCCTACTGGCTCTACCTGTTCGGCTCGACCATCGCCGTCGGCGGCTTCCTCACCCCGCAGGGTGCGGCCGACTTCGGCTGGTTCGCCTACTCCCCGCTGTCGGACGCGGTCCGCTCGCCGGGCATCGGCGCCGACATGTGGATCATGGGTCTGGCCTTCTCCGGCTTCGGCACCATCCTCGGTGCGGTCAACTTCATCACCACGATCATCTGCATGCGTGCCCCGGGCATGACGATGTTCCGCATGCCGATCTTCGTGTGGAACGTGCTGCTGACCGCCGTCCTGGTCCTGCTCGCCTTCCCCGTCCTCGCCGCCGCGCTGTTCGCGCTGGAGGCGGATCGGAAATTCGGGGCACATGTCTTCGACGCGGCGAACGGCGGAGCGCTGCTCTGGCAACACCTCTTCTGGTTCTTCGGACACCCAGAGGTGTACATCATCGCGCTGCCGTTCTTCGGCATCATCAGCGAGGTCATCCCGGTCTTCTCCCGCAAGCCGATGTTCGGCTACATGGGCCTGATCGCCGCGACGATCTCGATCGCCGGTCTGTCCGTGACGGTGTGGGCGCACCACATGTACGTCACCGGCGGTGTGCTGCTGCCGTTCTTCTCCTTCATGACCTTCCTGATCGCGGTACCGACCGGTGTGAAGTTCTTCAACTGGATCGGCACCATGTGGAAGGGCTCACTGTCCTTCGAGACACCGATGCTCTGGGCGACCGGCTTCCTGATCACCTTCACCTTCGGTGGTCTGACCGGTGTCATCCTGGCCTCGCCGCCGATGGACTTCCACGTCTCCGACTCGTACTTCGTGGTGGCGCACTTCCACTACGTGGTCTTCGGTACGGTCGTCTTCGCGATGTTCTCCGGCTTCCACTTCTGGTGGCCGAAGATGACGGGCAAGATGCTCGACGAGCGGCTCGGCAAGATCACCTTCTGGACGCTGTTCATCGGCTTCCACGGCACCTTCCTGGTGCAGCACTGGCTGGGTGCCGAGGGCATGCCGCGCCGGTACGCCGACTACCTGGCGGCCGACGGCTTCACCACGCTGAACACGATCTCGTCGATCAGCTCCTTCCTGCTCGGCCTGTCGATCCTGCCGTTCCTCTACAACGTGTGGAAGACGGCGAAGTACGGCAAGAAGGTCGAGGTCGACGACCCGTGGGGCTACGGCCGGTCGCTGGAGTGGGCGACCTCCTGCCCGCCGCCGCGGCACAACTTCGTCACCCTGCCGCGGATCCGCAGCGAATCCCCGGCGTTCGACCTGCACCACCCTGAGATCGCCGCCCTGGAGCAGCTGGAGCACGGCCACGCCGCCACCGCTGTCGCGGGCAGCAAGGAGGCCGGCAAGTGAAGATCCAGGGCCGCATGTTCGTGTGGCTTGCCGTCTTCGTCCTCGCCATGGCGATCGTCTATGGCGTGTGGTCGAAGGAGGCGGCCGGCACCACGGCACTCTTCATGGCCTTCGGCCTGTGCATCATGATCGGCTTCTACCTGGGCTTCACGGCCTCGCGGGTGGACGCCGGTGCCCAGGACAACAAGGAGGCCGACGTCGCGGACGACGCGGGCGAGATCGGCTTCTTCAGCCCGCACAGCTGGCAGCCGCTCGCCCTCGGCGTCGGCGGCGCGCTGGCCTTCCTCGGTGTCGCCGTCGGATGGTGGCTGCTGTACTTCGCGGCGCCCATCATCGTGATCGGTCTCTTCGGCTGGGTGTTCGAGTACTACCACGGTGAGAACCGCACCCAGTAGGCACGCGCCGAGCGCACCGGGAGCCCGGACCCTCCGTCAGGAGAGTCCGGGCTCCCGCCGTTCCCGGCCCGGTCCGGGCCCGGACCCGCCTTCGATGCGGTGGCGGTCCCTCGTCCGGACCACCTGTCGTGCCGGTCCGGAAAACATCTCATAGCGTGACAATATGAGTCACTCTCCGTGCGCCCGTACCGTCGTCAGCTGCGCCCTGCTGGTGATCGCCCTCGGCGCGGGCGTCACCGCCTGTGGGTCGGACGGCAACCCCCTCGCGGACAAGCCGTACGACGCGGCGGACCAGATCACCTTCAACACCCCCACCGGGGCGGGGAAGCGGGCCGACCCCGACAAGCCCCTGGAGGTCGTCGCCAAGAGCGACGAGGACCGCATCACGGACGTCACGGCCGAGGACGCCACCGGTCGCCATGTGGCGGGCGAACTCGACGCCGACGGCCACCGCTGGCACAGCACCTCCCCGCTGGCCGCCAACGCCCACTACACGGTCCAGGTGAGCACCGAGGACGAGGACGGCGCGCCCGGCCGCAAGGTCCTCACCTTCGACACCAGCATGCCCACCACCCGGCAGCGGCTGAAGGTCACCTTCGGCCCGAAGGCGGGCGAGTACGGCGTGGGCCAGCCGGTCACCGCCCAACTCGACCACGAGGTCAAGGACAAGGCCCAGCGCGCCGTCGTCGAGCGTGCCCTGAGGGTCGACTCCATCCCGGCCGTGGAAGGCTCCTGGTACTGGGTGAGCGACAAGGAGCTCCACTACCGGCCCAAGGACTACTGGCCCGCCCACGCCACCGTCCAGGTGCACAGCAACCTGGACGGCGTGCGGATCAGCGACCGCCTGTGGGGCGGCGCGGCCAAGCCCCTCACGCTCACCACCGGCGACAAACTGCTCGCCGTCACGGACGCCGGCGACCACCAGATGACGGTCTACAGGAACGACGCGGAGATCAAGCAGATCCCCGTCACGACCGGCAAACCGGGCTACGAGACCCGCAACGGCGTCAAGGTCGTCCTGGAGAAGCAGTCCTTCGTACGCATGCGCAGTACCACGGTCGGCATCGCCGCGGGCACCTCGGACTCCTACGACCTGCCGGTCTACTACGCGACCCGGGTGACCTGGTCAGGCGAGTACGTGCACGCCGCCCCCTGGTCGGTGGGCTCCCAGGGCTACGAGAACGTCAGCCACGGCTGCACCGGCATGAACACCGCGAACGCCGAGTGGTTCTTCGACACCTTCCACCCGGGCGACCTGGTGAAGGTCGTCAACTCCAACGGCAAGGAGATGGAGAACTTCGGCAACGGCTTCGGCGACTGGAACCTGGCCTGGAAGGACTGGCGCAAGGGCAGCGCCCTCACCAACGGCACCCCGGACGGCCCGAAGCCGGAGGACGCGGTGAGAGTGCAACCGGCAGCCCTTTGAAACGCCCCCAGCGGCAAGCGCCCCGTCAGGGGCGCGGGGCTGTGCTCGAAATGCGGCTACCGCCACGTGGGCGCGAACGGCCCCCACCGGCCCGCACCCGCGCACGCACCGCGCCCCACCCCCTCCTAGGCGCTCTGCAGCCTCTTCTGCCGCAACAACGAAGCCAGAGCCGACGCGAACTCCACCGGCTCCACAGGCAGCGTCACAGCCGCGTCCGCCCGGCTCCACGTGGCAAGCCACGCATCCTGCGGCCGCCCGATGAGCAACAGCACCGGCGGGCAGTTGAACACCTCGTCCTTGATCTGCCGGCACACCCCCATGCCCCCCATCGGCACGGCCTCGCCGTCCAGGACACACACGTCGATGCCGCCCTTGTCCAGCTCGGCGACCACCGCCGCGGGCGTGGCGCACTCCACGAACTCGACGAACGGCACATCGGGAGCCGGTCGCCGGCCGGCGGCCAGCCGTACCTGCTCGCGGGTGTTGGAGTCGTCGCTGTAGACCAGCACCGTGGCGGTCGGCTGCATTGTTCCTCCGAGACGTCAGCGTCGTACGAACAGGACCGATGCGCCGGATGCTACTCCCCTGGACACCTCGTCAACACCTGTTGGAACACCGCTTCGATGGGCCATCCGGGCACTACACAGGGGGCGAACACTCCGAACGGCACCCCCCGGAGTGAGCGCGAGATAAGCGACCGACATAATGTCGGTCGTGGCGACAGCAACGACAGTAGAAACCGGGCACGCGCACCCGTCGGTCAACAGGCCGAACCTCACCAGCGTCGGAACCATCATCTGGCTGAGTTCCGAGCTGATGTTCTTCGCGGCCCTCTTCGCGATGTACTTCACCCTGCGATCGGTGACCGGCGAGGCTCACTGGAAGGAGATGGCGAGTCATCTCGACATCCCCTTCTCGGCGACCAACACCACGATCCTGGTGCTCTCCTCCCTCACCTGCCAGCTCGGCGTGTTCGCCGCCGAGCGCGGGGACGTGAAGAAGCTCCGGGGCTGGTTCATCGTCACCTTCATCATGGGTGCGATCTTCATCGGCGGTCAGATCTACGAGTACACGAACCTGGTCAGGGAGGACGGGATCTCCCTCTCCTCCGACCCGTACGGTTCGGTGTTCTACCTGACCACCGGCTTCCACGGCATGCACGTGACGGGCGGCCTCATCGCCTTCCTGTTCGTCCTGGGGCGCACCTATGCGGCGAAGAGGTTCACGCACGAGCAGGCGACCGCGGCCATCGTCGTGTCCTACTACTGGCACTTCGTCGACGTCGTCTGGATCGGCCTCTTCGCCACGATCTACCTGATCAAGTAGCCGGGCCGGCTCCACGCGCCGTAGAAGCGCACTTTCCAGAAGCATCGACGCAGAAGATCCTGACACCGGGGTAATCCGTGAAAAAGCTCTCCGCACGACGACGCCATCCGCTGGCGGCGGTCGTCGTCCTACTCCTCGCGCTGGTGGGCACCGGGGGGGCCTACGCCGCGCTCGCACCGGCGAGCAAGGCGCAGGCCGATGAGACCTCCCAGTCCCTGACGATCGAGGAGGGCAAGAAGCTCTACTCGGTCGGCTGCGCCAGCTGCCACGGCACCGGGGGTCAGGGCTCGTCCGACGGCCCCAGCCTGGTGGGCGTGGGCGCCGCGGCCGTCGACTTCCAGGTCGGCACCGGCCGTATGCCGGCCGCCACCTCGCAGGGCCCGCAGGTCGTCAAGAAGAAGAACATCTACACCCAGGCCCAGATCGACCAGCTCGCGGCGTACATCGCCTCGCTGGGCGCCGGTCCCGAGGTTCCGACCAAGGAGCAGTACGGCCCGGACGGTGCCGACATCGCCAAGGGTGGCGAGCTCTTCCGCACCAACTGCGCGCAGTGCCACAACTTCGTGGGCTCGGGCGGTGCGCTGACCAAGGGCAAGTTCGCGCCGAGCCTTGAGGGTGTCGACCCGAAGCACATCTACGAGGCCATGCAGACGGGCCCGCAGAACATGCCGTCCTTCCCCGACACGACGCTGACGGAGAAGAACAAGAAGGACATCATCGCGTACCTGAACGCGGTCAACAGCAGCAACACGGAGAACCCCGGCGGTCTCGACCTGGGCGGCCTCGGGCCGGTCAGCGAGGGTCTGTTCGCGTGGATCTTCGGTCTCGGTGCACTGATCGCGGTCGCCGTCTGGGTCGCCGCTCGGACCGCAAAGGCCAAGAAGTCATGAGTAGCCAAGACATTCCAGAAGAGAACCTGCCCGCTGAGCAGGACCACGCGCACACCGCCGTGAGTGTGGCGGACGAGAAGGACCCGTTCTCGGACCCGGGTCTGCCGCCCCACGAGCACCGCATCCAGGACATCGACGAGCGGGCCGCCAAGCGGTCCGAGCGCGTCGTGGCCATGCTGTTCACGGTGTCGATGCTGGCCACCGTCGGCTTCATCGCCTCCTATGTGACGATCCCGAAAGACAAGTCGATCTTCGTCTTCCCGATCGGTCACATCAGCGCGCTGAACTTCGCGCTGGGCCTGACCCTCGGTGCGGCGCTGTTCTGCATCGGCGCGGGCGCGGTCCACTGGGCCCGCACCCTGATGTCCGACGTGGAGGTCGCCGACGAGCGGCACGCCATCTCGGCCCCGCCGGAGGTCAAGGCCAAGGTCCTGGCCGACTTCAAGCAGGGCGCCAAGGAGTCGGCGCTCGGCCGGCGCAAGCTGATCCGCAACACCATGTTCGGCGCGCTGACCCTGGTCCCGCTCTCCGGTGTCGTGCTGCTGCGCGACCTCGGCCCGCTGCCCGGCACCTCGCTGCGGCACACGGCGTGGTCGAAGGGCAAGCTGCTCGTCAACATGAACACCAACGAGCCGCTGCGTCCCTCCGACGTCGCCGTCGGCTCGCTGACCTTCGCCAAGCCCGAAGGCGTCGAGGAGTCCCAGGAGGACTTCCAGAACGTGATGGCGAAGGCCGCCCTGATGATCATCCGGCTGCAGCCGGACAACATCAAGGACAAGCGCGAGCTGGAGTGGTCGCACGAAGGCATCGTCGCCTACTCGAAGATCTGCACCCACGTGGGCTGCCCGATCTCGCTGTACGAGCAGCAGACCCACCACGTGCTCTGCCCGTGCCACCAGTCCACCTTCGACCTCTCCGACGGCGCCCGAGTGATCTTCGGCCCGGCCGGTCACGCCCTGCCGCAGCTGCGCATCGGCGTGAGCGAAGAGGGTTACCTCCAGGCGCTCGGCGACTTCGAGGAGCCCGTCGGTCCTGCATTCTGGGAGCGCGGATGAGTACTACAGAGAACACCGAGGCCCGCGAACGCGGGAAGGCACCGGCCGGCGAGCGCGTCGCCGACTGGGCCGACGGACGGCTCGGGATCTACTCCCTGGCCAAGTCCAACATGCGCAAGATCTTCCCCGACCACTGGTCGTTCATGTTGGGCGAAGTGTGCCTGTACAGCTTCATCATCATCATCCTGACGGGTGTGTATCTGACGCTGTTCTTCCACCCGTCGATGAACGAGGTGGAGTACCACGGCAGCTACGTCCCGCTCCAGGGACAGCTGATGTCCGAGGCGTTCAGCTCGACCCTGCACATCTCCTTCGACGTGCGCGGTGGTCTGCTCATCCGGCAGATCCACCACTGGGCCGCGCTGATCTTCCTCGCCGGCATGTTCGTGCACATGATGCGCGTGTTCTTCACCGGCGCGTTCCGCAAGCCGCGTGAGATCAACTGGCTGTTCGGCTTCCTGCTGTTCGTCCTCGGCATGTTCACCGGTTTCACCGGTTACTCGCTCCCGGACGACCTGCTCTCCGGCACCGGTGTCCGCTTCACCGAGGGCGCCATCCTGTCGATGCCGATCGTCGGCACGTACATCTCGTTCTTCCTCTTCGGCGGGCAGTTCCCCGGCCACGACTTCGTCGCCCGGTTCTACTCGATCCACATCCTGCTGCTGCCGGGCATCATGCTCGGCCTGGTGGTGGGCCACCTGATCCTGGTCTTCTACCACAAGCACACGCAGTTCGCGGGTCCCGGAAAGACCGAGAAGAACGTCGTCGGCATGCCGCTGCTGCCGGTCTACATGGCCAAGGCCGGAGGCTTCTTCTTCCTGGTCTTCGGTGTCATCGCGGCCATCGCGGCGACCACCCAGATCAACCCGATCTGGGCCATGGGTCCCTACCGCCCGGACCAGGTGTCCACCGGCGCCCAGCCCGACTGGTACATGGGCTTCGCCGAGGGCCTGATCCGGTACATGCCCGGCTGGGAGATCAACTTCTGGGGCCACACGCTGGTCCTGGGCGTCTTCATCCCGCTGATCCTGTTCGGTGTGGTCCTCGCGGCGATCGCGCTCTACCCGTTCATCGAGTCCTGGGTCACCGGCGACAAGAGCGAGCACCACATCCTGGACCGGCCGCGCAACGCCCCGACCCGTACCGGGTTCGGTGTCGCCTGGGTGACCGTGTACATGGTGGGCCTGGTCGGTGGTGGCAACGACCTCATCGCCACCCACTTCCACCTGTCGATCAACGACGTGACCTGGTTCGTCCGGATCTTCTTCTTCGCCGGACCGGTGATCGCGTTCATCGCCACCAAGCGCATCTGCCTCGGCCTGCAGCGCCGGGACCGCGACAAGGTGCTGCACGGCCGCGAGACCGGCATCATCAAGCGGCTGCCGCACGGTGAGTTCATCGAGGTCCACGAGCCGCTCTCGCAGGAGCAGCTGCACACCCTCACGGCGCACCACCAGTACGAGCCGGCCCAGGTCGGCCCGGCGGTCGACGAGAACGGTGTCGAGCGCAAGATCAAGGGCTCCGAGAAGCTCCGCGCCAAGCTGAGCAACGCCTACTACGGCGAGGACAACCAGATCCCGAAGCCGACCGTCGAGGAGTACAAGGAGATCACGAGCGGCCACGGCCACCACTGATCCGCGGCGTCGCCACGCCACAGCCGAAGGGCCCCCGTCCGGGGTACGGACGGGGGCCCTTCGCCGTGCCCGGAGCTGGATAGGGTAGGCCTGGAGAACCTCCCTTTCCCGTACGACGATCAGGAGCGGCCTTATGAGCGCTGTGACCCCCGCTGGAGGCGACACCGCGGCGGGCCGTTCCTGGCCCGAGGTGCTGAACGCGCTGCTGTACGGCCAGGACCAGAGCGCCGACGCGACGGCCTGGGCGATGGACCAGGTCATGCGCGGCCAGGCCACCGACGCCCAGATCGCGGGCTTCGTCGTCGCCCTGCGGGCCAAGGGCGAGACCGTCGAGGAGATCAACGGGCTCGTCCGCACGATGTACGAGCACGCCAACGTCATCGAGGTGCCGGGCCGCACGGTCGACATCGTCGGGACGGGCGGCGACGGCGCGAAGACGGTGAACATCTCCACGATGTCGGCGCTGGTGGTGGCCGGCACCGGGGCGAAGGTCGTCAAGCACGGCAACCGCGCGGCCTCCTCCGCGTCCGGTGCCTCGGACGTCCTGGAGAAGCTCGGCGTCAACCTCGACCTGACCCCGCAGCGGGTCGCCGAGGTCGCCGACGAGGCCGGCATCACCTTCTGCTTCGCCATCAAGTTCCACCCCGCGCTGCGTCACGCGGGCGCCGCGCGCGGCCAGTTGGGCATCCGCACGGTCTTCAACATCCTCGGCCCGCTGACCAACCCCGCGAAGGTCCGGGCCCAGGCGGTCGGTGTCGCGGACCCGCGTATGGCACCGGTCGTCGCGGCCGTCTTCGCGGAGCGCGGCAACTCCTCCCTGGTCTTCCGTGGCGACGACGGCCTCGACGAACTGACGACGACCGCCACGTCCCACGTCTGGACCGTCCGCGACGGCAAGGTCACCGAGGAGACCTTCGACCCCCGGGACGTCGGCATCGACCTGGTCCCCGTGGAGGCCCTGCGGGGCGGCGACCCGTCGTACAACGCGGAGGTCGCCCGCAGGCTCCTGGACGGCGAGACGGGCCCGGTACGGGACGCGGTGCTGCTCAATTCGGCGGCGGCCCTGGTGGCCTTGGACCCGGGTCCGGGCACGCTGGCCGAACAGCTCCGGGCCGGCATGTCCAGAGCGGCCGAGTCCATCGACTCGGGTTCGGCCAAGCGGGTGCTGGAACGCTGGGCGGCGGCGACGAACAAGTAGGGGCGGCGCCGTCAGGGGGCTGAGGCGCGGTACGGCACCGCCGGACCGCGCCGTCGTGGCTGGCCGCCGTTGCGGCGGAGAAGGAAACCCGGCGCCGGTGCCGATGAAATCGGCCGGCGTGCACCTTCCTTCTCCGCCGCAACGGTGCGCAACCACACGCGGCCTTCCCGGCGGTGCCGAACCGTCCTCGCCCCCATCCCGTCATCCGGACAGGAGTTGCGCGGCGGCGATCATCTCACTTACGTTTCTTCCCAGGTCATGAGTGACAGTCATGAGGCCCCGGCCGACTGTCCGGCAACCCTCCGTCCGTGGCGGGGTGCCCCGGGTGAGGACCAGGCCGTGGGCAGTGAGGTCCACGGCAAGCGCGGACCCCTCGCACACCAGGGGTCCTGGTCGTCGAGGAGCCTTCCGTGAGCAAGCGAATGCGATAGGGCCGCAGAGCCCCGCCTCCGCATCCCCCTTTTCCCCTGCCGCTGCTTGAGCGCATCCGCTCGCACGGCGGATTTCACCTGCTCACACGGGAGTTCACCCATGTCCGTCTCCACCGCTGCCGCCGCCCGGTCCGTTTGTGCCCCGCTGCCCGTTCTGGGCCGGGACGTCACCGTCCCGCTCGTCACCGGCGGCGAGGTCACCTACGCCGCCCTCGACTACGCGGCCAGTGCCCCCGCCCTCCAGCGGGTCTGGGACGACGTGGCGGCGTACGCCCCCTACTACGGCAGCGTCCACCGCGGTGCCGGCTACCTCTCCCAGCTCTCCACGGACCTCTTCGAGAACGCCCGCCGGACCGTCGCCGAGTTCCTCGACTGCCGCCCCGACGACCAGCTGATCTTCACCCGCTCCACGACGGACTCCCTGAACCTCCTGGCCCGCACCCTGCCCGCGGACTGCCAGGTCTTCGTCTTCGAGACCGAACACCACGCCTCCCTGCTGCCCTGGCAGGACACCCGGGTCACCTACCTCGACGCCCCGCGCACCCCGCAGCAGGCCGTGGCGACCCTGGAGCAGGCCCTCGCCGACCGTACCGCGCCGATCGAAGGGGGCTACGGCCCGGCCCTGGTCTGTGTCACCGGCGCCTCCAACGTCACCGGCGAGCTGTGGCCGGTGCGCGAACTGGCCGCCACCGCACACGCCCACGGCGCCCGGATCGTCCTGGACGCCGCCCAGCTGGCCCCGCACCACCCCGTCTCCGTCCGGGACCTGGACGTCGACTGGGTCGCCTTCTCCGGTCACAAGCTGTACGCCCCCTTCGGCGCCGGCGTCCTGGCCGGCCGCGCCGACTGGCTGCAGGCCGCCGAGCCCTACCTCGCGGGCGGCGGCGCCAGCCGCAAGGTCACCCGGCGCGAGGACGGGGGAGTGGCCGTCGAGTGGCACGAGAGCGCCGCGCGGCACGAGGCCGGGTCGCCCAACGTCATCGGCGCCTACTCCATCGCCTCCGCCTGCAAGGCGCTGACCGAGGCGGGCTGGGACACCCTGGTCGCCCGGGAGGAGCACCTGATCGCCGAGGTCCGCGCGGGCCTCGCCGAGGTCCCCGAGGTCAAGGTCCTCTCCCTCTTCGGCGACGACGCCCCGCGCGTCGGCGTGATCAGCTTCGTGGTGGAGGGCTGGAACAGCTCCCACTTCGCCGCCGCCCTCTCCGCCGAGTACGGCATCGGCGTCCGCGACGGCCTCTTCTGCGCCCACCCGCTGGTCAGGACCCTGCTGGGCTCCGACCCCCAGACCCAGGGCGAGTGCGGAGCGCCGGAGGCGGCACCGGGCGAGAAGTCCCTCAACGCCATCCGGGTGAGCTTCGGGGCGGGAACGCCGGACGAGCACGTGGAGCGCTTTGTGACGGCGGTACGGGAGCTGGTGACCGACGGCGCCAAGTGGACGTACCGCACGGAGGACGGCCGCTGCGTCCCGGCGGTGAGCTGACCTACCTGTTTTTTTGGGGGCGCGGGGAACTGCGCGACAAGCCACGACGCACCCGCAGGGAACCACACTGCGGGCCGGTGGGGACCGAGCGCGCACTTCCTCCCCCAGCCTTCTGCCGGGGGCACCCCCAGCGCCCCATTGGGGCGCGCTGCAGCCGGCGGCGCCTGCTAGCTGTCCAGGCCGATCGCGAACGCCGCCTCCAGGTCGTGCTGGGAGTACGTGCGGAACGCCACGTGCGTGTCCGTGGCCTCGACGCCGGGGATCTTGCTGATGGAGCCGGGGATGACCTCGGCCAGGTCCTCGTGCTGCTTCACCCGGACCATGGCGATGAGGTCGTACGTACCGGTGACGGAGAAGACCTCGCTGACGCTCTCCAGCGCGGCGATCCGTTCCGCGATCTCGGGGATCCGGTCCACGCTGGTCTTGATGAGGACGATCGCGGTGATCACGGCTGGTTCTCTCCCTCGGGTGCCGGAGCTGGGGCGGAGCTCACTTTAGTCGCCCGCCCATCGTCCACCACCGCCCTTCCAGGGCCGCGCTTCGCGCCTTTCTTTTTTCCGTACCGGACCCACGCGTAGCCGAAGCCGAGTCCGAAGCCGACCAGGTGGGCGAGGTAGGCCACGCCGGGGCCGGCCGGGGCCTGGCTCAGCGCCACCCACTGCAGGGCCGCCCAGAAGGGCAGGACGACCCAGGCCGGGAAGCGGAGCGGGAGGAAGAAGAGGAAGGGGAGGAGACTGGTCACACGGGCGCTGGGGAACAGGTAGAGGAACGCTCCGAGGACCGCCGAGATCGCCCCCGACGCCCCCACCAGCGACTGCTGGGACGTGGCGTTGGCGGCCGCGTAACCGAGCAGCGCGAGATAGCCGCAGCCGACGTAGAAGAGAGTGAACTCCACCCGGCCCATCCGTTCCTCGGTCATCGCCCCGAAGACGAAGAGGAAGAGCATGTTGCCGAGCAGGTGCACCCAGCTGCCGTGGATGAACAGCGCCGTGGCCGGGGTGAGCGCCTCCCGTGCAGGACCGGCGAACAGGTCGGCGGGCACCACTCCCCACCGCCGGAAATACGCCTGCTGGGCGGTGGCGAGGGCCTCTCCGATGCCGTAGGACGGCGTGAGGCCCGAGGCGGGGCCCAGCACGAAGATCAGGCAGCACACGGCGATCAGGGCGTACGTCATGGGCGCCGACGTCCCCCGCAGGCTGCGCAGGGTCCGGGCGGCCGTCGTGTTCCGGTTGCCGATCATGGACATAGAGCATGGCGTAACGGGATGCAGTGGTGCAGATCGCCTCGCCGCCATGGACGGGGCGGCGTCGAGTACCCGCCAGGCCGTAGGGTTACGAGCCACACGCGTCGGGGCGGCGCGTCACGGACACTAGAAGGAAGCGAACAAGCCACGATGACGGTTCCCCTGCCGACCGCCACGACGCGGTGGCGCTGCACCCTCTGCGGCAACCTCACGCGCTTCGACGTGACCCGCTCGTCCAAGGTGGTCGAGTACGTGCACCTCGACCTGGCCGGTGAGCCCAAGGTCGAGGAGCGCGAGGTGGTCAGTGAGACCATCGAGTCGGTGCGCTGCCGCTGGTGCAACGCGGTGGACCAGGTGGAACTAGTGGACAGGCCGGGCGCCGACTCCTGAGACCGGGAGCCGGCCCCGTACAGGCGATGGGGTGTGACGGATGGTGGAGACCACAGGCGGGGGGCCGGGCGACGGCACCGCCGAGGTGCTTGACCGTCCGTTGCCGGACGGTGTGCGACGGCGTGTCGTGCAGATCGTGTCGGACGGGTTCGGCGGGCTGACCGTGGCCGAACTTCCGGCGCAGCTACGGCAGTACGCCCGCTTCGCCCCCAATCGCCGGGCCAAGTTCGCCGGGAACGCCATGGCCGCCGCGCTGGAGACCGACACCCTCTTCCGGCAGCGGATCGGGGAGAAGCTGAGAGAGGCCCAGCCGGAACTGGCCGGCGCCCTGGACTCCGGCTCCCCGCCCCCGGCCGCGGACCCGCTCGATGTGGCGGCCGCGGCCTATGTGCTGCGCCCCGCCGGCTGGGTGAAGCTGGTGGCGGCGGCCGGCGAGGAGGCCCAGCGGGCCGACGCCGAGCGGGCCGACGAGGAGAGCCGGGCCGAACTGGAGCGGCTGCGCGAGGAGCTGGACCGGGCCCGGGAGCAGACCCGGTCCGAGACGGAGCGGCTGCGCACCGAGCTGGACGCGGTGAAGAAGGAAGCGGAATCGCTTCACCGCAAACTGCGGGCCGCGCTGAGCGACGTGAAGCGCGGCGAGGCGGCGCTGCGCAAGCTGCAGGTCGAGATGGAGGCGGGGCGGGCGGAGGGGCAGTTGCTGGTCTCCGCCGCCGAGAGCGAGAGCCGGCGGCTCAAGGCCCGGCTCGGCGAGGTCGAGGCGGCCCTGGAGGCCAGCCGCCGGGCCGCCCGCGAGGGGCGCAGCGTCGAGGACATGCGGCTGCGGCTGCTGCTCGACACCGTGCTGGACGCGGCCCAGGGGCTGCGCCGCGAACTGGCGTTGCCGCCGGTGTCGATGCGGCCGGCCGACACCGCGGATGCGGTCGAACCGGGACGGATGACGCCAAAGGACATCGCCGCCCGTGCCCTGTCCGAGCATGATCCGGCCATCCTCGATCAGCTACTCGCCCTGCCGCAGGCGCACTTGGTCGTCGACGGCTACAACGTGACCAAGACCGGCTATCCGCAGATGCCGCTGGAGAAGCAGCGGCTGCGGCTGCTCGGCCAGCTCTCCCAGCTCGCCGCCCAGACCGGCGCCGAGGTCACCTGTGTCTTCGACGGCGCCGAGCTGGCCGCGCCGGTGCTGCTCGCCCCGCCGCGCGGGGTCCGCGTCCTCTTCTCCAAGCCCGGTGTCACCGCGGACGAGTTGATCCGCCAGCTGGTGCGCGCCGAGCCGCCGGGCCGCCCGGTGATCGTCGCCTCCACGGACCGCGAGGTCGCCGACGGGGTCGCCAGGGCAGGTGCCCGACCGGTCGCTTCTGCGATGCTTCTGAAGCGACTGTCCTGAACGTGCAACCTGCATATGCAATGCCCGAATTGACCGAACCGTCACGCAACGTAGCGTCAATCGCGCATTACTGGTCGTGAGTTATGTGCAAAGAGTGCGTTGCGTGACCACTTTTTTGGCTGCTGGGTTTGAACTGATCACAGGTAGGTCACTAGGGTCTGGCCTCGAACCTCCACACGGGTGATCACTCAAACGAAGGAGCCCGTCTCCGTGGCGTCCCATCGTCGACCCAAGCAGCCGAACCGTGCGCGCGTGACCGTGCTCACGACCGCAGCGGCAGCCGCCGTAGTCCTCAGTGCCAACGCCGCCAACGCGGCGCCCAGCGAGAAGCTGACCAAGGACGAGGTCAAGGCGAAGGTCGACAAGCTCTACGAGGAGGCCGAGCAGGCCACCGAGAAGCTGGACGGCGCCAAGGACAAGCAGCAGAAGCTGCAGAAGGAGATCTCCACGATCCAGGACAACGTGGCTCGTGGTCAGGAGGATCTCAACAAGCTGCGGGACAGCCTCGGTTCGCTGGCCACCGCGCAGTACCGCTCCGGCGGTATCGACCCGTCGGTCCAGCTCTTCCTCTCGTCCGACCCGGACGACTACCTCGACAAGGCGTCCACGCTCGACCAGTTGAGCAGCCAGCAGGTCGAGGCCCTGAAGAAGATCCAGGACAAACAGCGCGAACTCGCCCAGGAGCGGGCAGAGGCCACCGACAAGCTCAAGGACCTCTCCGCCACCCGCACCGAGCTGGCCAAGCAGAAGAAGGCCGTCCAGTCCAAGCTCGCCGACGCGCAGAAGCTGCTGAACACGCTGACCGCCAAGGAGAAGGCCGCCCTCGACGCCGAGCAGGCCCAGGCCGCCAGCCGCGCCTCCTCCCGCGTCGACCTCGGCAACACGGGCTCCGCCTCCAGCCGGGCCGCCGCCGCCTTCGCCGCCGCCCAGTCCGTGATCGGCTCCCCGTACGTCTACGGCGCCTCCGGCCCGTCCTCCTTCGACTGCTCGGGCCTGACCTCCTGGGCCTACGCCCAGGCCGGCGTGACGATCCCCCGCACCTCCGAGGCGCAGGCCAACGCCGGCACCCGCATCTACAGCGCGAGCGACCTCAAGGTCGGCGACCTGGTCATCTTCTACGGCGACTACCACCACGTCGGCCTCTACGCCGGCAACGGCCAGGTGCTGCACGCCCCGCACACCGGCGCCGTCGTCCGCTACGAGGCGATGAGCGACATGACCTTCGAGTTCGGCGTCCGCATCTGACCCCACCGGGTTACGCCGACACCCGTACGGCCGAAGATCGACTCGCCGTGGCGCCCGAACGGGCGAATCGCGGCAACCAGAACTGACTCCACGCCCCGCCGGTGACCTGCGTCAGCGGCGGGGCGTCACGTTCTGTTGCCGTCGAGGTCTTTGGCCGTCGGCCGGTCATATGGCTAGCATCGCCGCGTCCGGCGACCGAGTTGTCGGACCTACCGCCGGACGGGCGGGAAGTCACGCCTGCGGAGGCCGCGTAGGACCAGCCCACATGGGTTGGCGGCGGCCTGTGAAACAGGAACCCGTGGTGGCGCCGCAGTGCGGTGCGGACCGGAATTCCCCGTCTTCGGGCGGGGGAGGGCGTCAAGGTCTGGCGCGTTTCCCCCTGTACCCGGGGGAGACCGTCGGCGTCCGACAAGCGGAAGGGGTGCCGTTTCCCGTGGGGTCTCATCGCCGTATCGCACCGTCGTCCGGGTTCAACCGGGGCGCCGGTGCCGCTCTCTGCGTGCTGTCGGCCACGGCCGCCGCGCTCGGTGCCGTACCGGCGAGCGCCGCCCCGCACGCCGACGGCCGGGCCGAGGTGGACCGGCTGTTCCAGCAGGCCGAGGAGGCGACCCAGGCCTACGACAAGGCCGACGAGCGGGCCGGCGCGCTGCGCCGCGAGGTGAACGACTCCCAGGACCGCGTCGCCCGCCAGCAGGAGCGCATCAACACCATGCGGGAGGCGCTCGGTTCGCTCGCCGGCGCCCAGTACCGCTCCGGCGGCATCGACCCCACCGTGGCCCTGCTGTTCTCCGACAACCCCCAGGACTACCTCGACCGGGCCTCCCTCCTCGACCGCATCGACGTCCGCCAGGCCGGCCGGCTCAAGGACCTCCGGACGGCGATGCGCGAACTGGCCCAGGAGCGCGCCGAGGCCGCCGGGAAACTCGCCGAACTGGAACGCAGCCGCAAGGCGGTCGCCTCCCACAAGGCCGTCGTGGAGCGGAAGCTCGCCAGGGCCCGGCAACTCCTCAACGCGATGCCCGCCGCCGACCGCGCCGCCTTCGAGCACGCCTCCCGCGGCGACGGCCGCGACGAGCTGCCCGGCCTCTCCGGTGCCGCCGCCCCCGACGGCCGCGCCGCCGCCGCGATCGCCGCCGCCCGTTCCGCCCTCGGCAAGCCGTACGTCTGGGGCGCGAACGGCCCCTCCGGGTTCGACTGCTCGGGCCTGATGCAGTGGGCGTACGCCCACGCCGGGATCCAGCTGCCGCGCACCTCGCAGGAGCAGCGCCACGTCGGCCGTCAGGTCCCGCTCTCCCAGGCGCAACCCGGTGACCTGGTCGTCTACCGCTCCGACGCCAGCCATGTGGCCATGTACGTCGGCAACGGCCAGGTCATCCACGCCCCCTATCCGGGCGCCCCGGTCCGCTACGACCCGGTCGGAATGATGCCCGTCTCCTCCGTCACCCGGCCCTGATTCGCGGGCTCCTACCCCTACGATCGGAAAGTGGCTGGTCGTGGACGGGCGTGGCGCTCAGGAGCGGTGGGGCTGTGTCTGCTGCTCCTGCCGCTGGTCGGATGCGGCGGCGGACAGACGCCGACCGGCACGGCGATGGCCGAGGTGCAGCAGGTCCTGGACCGCCGCGCGGCCGCGGTCCTCGGCCACGACGAGAAGGCGTACGCCGAGACCGGCACCCGGAGTTCGTACGCGAACCTGCGGGCCGTACCGCTCGCCGACTGGAGCTACCGGCTGACCGCCCTCCACACCGACGGTGCCGGCGCCACCGCCGACGCGCGGCTCAGCTACCGGATACGGGGCTACGACAAGGCGCCGGTCACGACGGACCGCACGCTCACCCTCAGCCGCACCGCCGACGGTCAGTGGTATGTCACACACGACAAGCCCGCCCGGAAGTCCGGGCAGCAGCTCTGGGACCAGGGCAGGGTGAGCGCCGTCAGGAGCGCCCACAGCCTCGTCCTCGGCGTCGGCCAGTCCGGGGCCACGCTGCGCGGCTACGCCCGGCTCGCCGACACCGCGGTCCCCGAGGTCACCAGGGCCTGGGGCAGGGACTGGACCCAGCGGGTGGTCCTGCTGGTGCCCGGGTCGCTGAACGGCATGGCCGGCCTGCTGGCCGCCCCCGCCGCCAACTACCGGGGCATCGCCGCCGTCACCACCGGCGAGGCGGGAGGGTCGGGCCAGGCCCCGGCGGACCGGGTCATCCTCAACCCGGAGGCGTACGCCGTCCTCGGCTCGGTCGGCAGGCAGGTCGTCCTCACCCACGAGACGACCCATGTGGCCACCCGCGCCCACACCACGGCGGCCACCCCGCTCTGGCTCTCCGAGGGCTACGCCGACTGGATCGGCTACCTCGACACCGGCCGTACGCCCACCGAGGTCGCGCCGGAACTCGCCCGTGCCGTCGAGGCCCAGGACGCCCCCGAGGACCTCCCGGCGGACAAGGACTTCGGTTTCACCGACGACCCCACCAAGCTGGCCCAGGCCTACGAGGGCGGCTGGCTGGCCTGCCGGATGATCGCCGGCCGCTGGGGCGAGGCGAGGCTCGGCGCGTTCTACCGGGCCGTCGGCGCGCACAGGGAGCGGGCGGGCGCGGTCGAGGACGCGCTGAAGACGGAACTCGGGACCACCCTGCCGGACTTCACCGCACGCTGGCGGGACTACGTGACGGCTCAGCTCGGCGACTGAGCTGGGCTCAGGAGGAGACCGGGGTCTCCTTCGTGCGGGTGGCCTGGGCCGGGAAGGGGGCGGTGGCGGCCTCGGCCACCGTGGAGCGCCACAGCACGCGGGCCGCCGTGGCGGTGGCCGCGAGGAGCAGGCCGTTGCGCAGGACCAGCAGGGTGATGCCGTACCAGTCGCTGACCACGACGTGCGAGAAGCCGACCGGGAACTCCAGGACCGTCACGAAGGTGGCCAGCAGGACCAGGACGGCCGGGAGGGTCATGCGGCCGGCCCGGAAGCACAGGCAGACGGCGGCCAGGCCCACCAGCCACACCATGTACTGCGGGCTGATCACCCGGCTGGTGATCGTGAACATCAGGACGGCGGTGAAGGCCGCGTCCGCGAGCGTGTGGGACCGGAAGCGGACCGCCGACAGCCGCCACAGCAGCAGCCAGCCGAAGGCGAGCGCGGTGAGCAGCAGGGCCGCCGTGCTCACCGCCTGCACGTGCGGGCCGAGGAATTCGATCGAGCCGTAGTTGAGCAGCACCTCGCCGTGCCAGCCGAAGTGCCGGGCGATGTGGAGGACCAGCGCGCCCAGCGACTCCACCTCGGTGCCCCGGTCCCGCTGGAAGGTCAGGAAGGCGAAGGCGCCCGGCATGGCCACCGCGAACAGGGCGCCGACCGCGCCCGCCGTGACCGCCGCCGCCCCCCAGGCCCGCCGCCGTACTGCCCCCACGAGCAGCAGCGCCGGCCACACCTTGACCATCGCGCCGAGGCCGGCGAGGGCGCCCATGATCCGGGGGTGCCGGGCCCCGGCGAGCAGTGCGGCGACGGCGACTGCGGTGACCATCAGGTCGTAGCGGGAGTAGACGGTGGGGCCGAGGAGCGGGACGCCGAGCACCCAGACGAGGGCGCCGCGCAGGGTGCGGCCGGGGCGCAGGCCGGCGTAGAGCAGGAGGGAGAGGACCGCCAGGTCGGCGAGGCAGGCCAGGACGAAGAAGGCGGTCGGGTAGTCCAGGAAGGGGAGGAGCGCAGGGGAGAGGATCGCCAGGGCGGCCGCGGGCGGGTACTGCCAGGTGACGTCGTCCAGCGGAAACGTTCCGTGCCGCAGGACCTCGTACCAGCCCTGGTAGATGACCGACACGTCGCTCGTGACGTCCGCGCCCGGGAACGCGAACACCTTCAGGACGAAGAGCAGCAGCACCAGCCGGGTGACACCCCAGGTGACCAGCAGCAACGCCAGGGCACGCTTCACGCCCGTCCTGTCCACCTGAGCCCCTGTCCGTCGGCGTCGCCGTGTCGAGTGGGCCACATGATCTCCCGACGTCCTGTGCGGGGGCCATGAAGCACGGCCGAACACACTGTGCGGGTAGGGTCGGCGCCGATGAACAAGACCCTGGTCGTGACCAATGACTTCCCGCCCCGGCCGGGCGGTATCCAGGCATTCCTGCACAACATGGCCCTGCGGCTGGACCCCGAGCGGCTGGTCGTCTACGCGTCCACGTGGAAGCGGGGCCGGGAGGGCGCCGAGGCCACTGCCGCGTTCGACGCGGAGCAGCCCTTCACCGTCGTACGCGACCGTACGACGATGCTGCTGCCGACGCCGGGGGCGACCCGGACGGCGGTCGGGCTGCTGCGGGAGCACGGGTGCACGTCCGTCTGGTTCGGGGCGGCGGCTCCGCTGGGCCTGATGGCGCCGGCGCTGCGCCGGGCCGGGGCGGAGCGGCTGGTGGCCACCACGCACGGGCACGAGGCCGGCTGGGCGCAGCTGCCCGCGGCCCGGCAGCTGCTCGGGCGGATCGGGGACGCGACCGACACGATCACCTATCTCGGGGAGTACACGCGGTCCCGGATCGCGGGCGCGCTGAGCGCGCAGGCCGCGGGGCGGATGGTGCGGCTGCCGCCGGGGGTGGACGAGAAGACCTTCCATCCCGGGTCGGGCGGGGACGCGGTGCGGGCGCGGCTGGGGCTGAGCGAGCGGCCGGTGGTCGTGTGCGTGTCGCGGCTGGTGCCGCGCAAGGGGCAGGACACGCTGATCCTCGCGATGCCGCTGATCCTGGCCGCCGAGCCGGACGCGGTGCTGCTGATCGTGGGCGGCGGGCCGTACGAGAAGGAGCTGCGGCGGCTGGCGCGGGAGACCGGGGTCGAGGCGTCGGTGCGGTTCACGGGGGCGGTGCCGTGGGCGGAGCTGCCGGCGTACTTCGGTGCGGGGGACGTGTTCGCGATGCCGTGCCGGACCCGGCGGGGCGGGCTGGACGTGGAGGGGCTCGGGATCGTGTACCTGGAGGCCTCGGCGACCGGGCTGCCGGTGGTGGCGGGGGATTCGGGCGGGGCGCCGGATGCCGTGCTCGACGGGGAGACCGGGTGGGTGGTGCGAGGCGGGTCCCCCGAGGAGGCCGCCGAGCGCATTGTGGCGCTGTTGGGGGACTCCGAACTACGTCAGAGGATGGGGGAGCGCGGGCGGCGGTGGGTCGAGGAGCGGTGGCGGTGGGATCTCCTTGCGGAGAGGTTGAAGGCGTTGCTGTAGAGGGTGGGGTCGCGTTTCGTCCGCGGGTGCGTTGCGGCTGGTCGCGCAGTTCCCCGCGCCCCTGTGGGGCGCGTTGTCACTAACTCTGTCGTACCTCTAGGCGGAACCGAAAAATCCGCACATGCTGCGCGCATGACAGTAAAACTGATGCAGCGTCAGCTGAGTAGGCGTCAGATTCTGGGCATGATCGCCCTCCAGACGGCCGCCGCGGCCGGTCTCACCCGTGTCGGGCTCCAGTCGGCGCAGGCCGCCGAGGAAGCGGCCGACGTCGACAACGCCACGGCCGTCGTGGTCGGTTCCGGGTACGGCGGGGCCGTGGCCGCGCTCCGGCTCGGCCAGGCCGGGATCCGGACCGTCATGATCGAGATGGGCCAGCTGTGGAACACGGCCGGCTCCGACGGCAAGATCTTCTGTTCCACCGCCGCCCCGGACAAGCGGTCCATGTGGTTCAAGGCCCGCACGGAGGCCCCGCTCGCCACCTTCCTCTGGCTGGACGTCGTCAACAAGGACATCACCCCCTACGCCGGAGTGCTCGACCGGGTCCACTACGACAACATGTCCGTGTACGTCGGCCGGGGTGTCGGAGGCGGTTCGCTGGTCAACGGCGGAATGGCCGTCACACCGCTCCAGTCGTACTTCACCGAGCAGTTCCCCACCGTGGACGCGACGGCGATGTACAACACGTACTTCCCGCGTGCCCGCACCATGCTCGGCGTCAACACCATCGACGCCACCTGGTTCGAGTCGACCGAGTGGTACCAGTTCACCCGGACGTCCCGGAAGGCCGCCACCAACACCGGGCTCAAGACCACCTTCGTGCCCAACGTCTACGACTTCGGGTACATGGAGCAGGAGGCCGCCGGCACCGCCACCAGGTCCGCGCTCGCCCAGGAGGTCATCTACGGCAACAACTACGGCAAGAAGAGCCTCGACAAGACCTATCTCGCCGCCGCCCTCGGCACCGGCAACGTCACCATCCACACCCTGGAGAAGGTGAAGGCCGTCACGCGGGCGAGCGACGGCAGCTGGCTGCTGAGCGTCGACCGGATCGACACGTCGGGCAACGTTGTCGAGAGCAAGCAGTACAGCTGCACCTACCTGTTCCTGGGCGGGGGGAGCCTCGGGACCACCGAGCTGCTTGTCCGGGCCCGGGACACCGGTGCGCTGCCCGCCCTCAACTCCAGTGTGGGGGGCGGCTGGAGCACCAACGGCAACACCATGCTCGGGCGCGCCAACCACATCTGGGACACCACCGGCGCCAACCAGGCGACCATGCCGGTGATGGGCATCGACGACTGGGCCAACACCGACAACCCGGTCTTCGCGGAGATCGCCCCGCTGCCCATCGGGTTCGAGACCTGGGTGAGCCTCTACCTGGCGATCACCAAGAATCCCCAACGGGCCTCCTTCACCTACGACTCCGCGAGCGACGGGGTGAAGCTGGGCTGGACCGCGGCCCAGAGCGCGGTCTCGGTCGCCATGGCCAAGAAGCTGTTCGACCGGATCAACTCGGCCAACGCGACGATCTACCGGTACGACCTGTTCGGGTCGAGCAGCAAGGTGTTCGCGGACGACTTCTGCTACCACCCGCTGGGCGGCTGCGTACTGGGGCAGGCGACCGACAACTACGGCCGGGTGAAGGGGTATTCCAAGCTGTACGTCACGGACGGCTCCCTCGTGCCCGGGAACATCGGCGTGAACCCGTTCGTCACCATCACCGCACTCGCCGAGCGGACGATGGAACGGGTTCTCGCCGCGGACTTCTGAGTTCCGGAGTTCCCGGATGCCTGAAGTGCCGTGCTACTTCTGGTAGATGGCCTCGATCTCGTCCGCGTAGTCCTTCGCCACCACATTGCGCTTGAGCTTCAGCGACGGCGTCAGGTGGCCCGACTCCTCCGAGAACTGGGAGGACAGAATGCGGAACTTCCGCACCGATTCCGCCTTCGACACCGCGGCGTTGCCGTCGTCGACAGCGGCCTGGATCGCAGCGTTCAGATCCGGGTCGTCACGCAGCGACGCCGCGGTGGCACCCGCCGGCTTGCCGTGGTCGGCCGCCCAGCGGCCCAGGAACTCCTCGTCGATGGTGACCAGCGCGCCCACGAACGGCCGCCCGTCGCCCACCACCATGCACTCCGCGACCAGCGCGTGCGCCCGGATCCGGTCCTCGATCACGGCCGGGGCGACGTTCTTGCCGCCCGCGGTGACGATGATCTCCTTCTTGCGGCCGGTGATCCCGAGGTAGCCGTCCTCGTCGAGGGTGCCGATGTCACCGGTGTGGAACCAGCCGTCGGCCAGCGCCTCGGCGGTCGCGGCCTCGTTGTTCCAGTAGCCCTTGAACAGGTGCTCGCCGTGCAGCAGCACCTCGCCGTCGTCCGCGATCCGGATCACCGAGCCCGGCAGCGGCTGCCCGACCGTGCCGATCTTCTGCCGGTCCCAGGGGTTGAACGCGGTCGCCGCGCACGACTCGGTCAGGCCGTAGCCCTCCAGGACCGTGAAGCCGATACCGCGGAAGAAGTGGCCCAGACGCTCGCCAAGGGGGGCGCCGCCGGAAATCGCATATTCGCCCTTGCCGCCGAGCACCGCGCGCAGCTTGCTGTAGACGAGCTTGTCGAAGGTCCTGTGCTTGATCTTCAGGCCGAGGGTGGGGCCCGACGGGGTGTCCAGCGCCTTGCTGTACGCGATCGCGGTGTCGGCCGCCTTGTCGAAGATCTTGCTCTTGCCGTCCGCCTGCGCCTTGGCGCGCGCCGAGTTGTAGACCTTCTCGAAGACGCGGGGGACGCCGAGGACCAGCGTCGGCCGGAACGCGGCCAGCTCGTCGGTGAGGTTCTTGATGTCCGGGACGCAGCCCAGCTTGATCGGCGCCATCATCGGGGCGATCTGCACGAGCCGGCCGAAGACGTGCGCGAGCGGCAGGAAGAGGAGGACGGAACACTCGCCGGTGCGGAACAGGGGCCGCAGCCGCTCCACGATGTTGCCGCACTCGGCGAAGAAGGCGCGGTGGGTGAGGACACAGCCCTTGGGGCGGCCGGTCGTACCGCTCGTGTAGACGATGGTCGCCGGGTCGTCCGCCTTCGCCTGCGAGCTGCGCTCGTCGACCGTGGCGTCGGTGACGCCCTGGCCGAGTCCGCCGAGTTCCTCCAGGGCGCCGGCCTCGATCTGCCAGACGTGCTTGAGGGCGGGCAGCGTCTCGCGCACCGACTCGACGGCGGCCGCGTGGCTGTCGAGCTCCACGATGCAGGCGGTCGCGCCGGAGTCGCTGAGGATCCACTGCACCTGCTCCGGCGAGCTGGTCTCGTACACCGGCACGGTGACCGCGCCGGCGCTCCAGATCGCGAAGTCGAGGAGCGTCCACTCGTAACGGGTCCGGGACATCAGGCCGACCCGGTCGCCCGGCTGGACACCGGAGGCGATGAGGCCCTTGGCGGCGGCGTGCACCTCGGCCAGGAAGGCCGTGGCGGTCACGTCCTGCCAGACACCCCCGACCTTGCGGGCCATGACGGCGACGTCCGGATGCTGCGCGGCGTTTCTGCGGACGATGTCGGTCAGATTGCCGTCCGCGGGGACCTCGTACAAAGCCGGAAGGCTGAACTCGCGCAAGACTGCTGCTCCTCATAGGGCGCCGGCGCCACGACGTTGTGCGATGCGACGGTGCGGTCCAAGGCTCGGGCAGGTGCTCAGGGCTCGCCACGGGCTGGAAGATCCGTTGGTTGAAATCCTGAGCACGACTGGACTGCCCGGACGTTACCCGCCGGTATGGCTTCTTCGACAGGGGGTCCCGGCGAGATGTTCGGTGCGTCACACAGGTTGGTGTTCCTTCGCGTACGGTAGTCCACGGCCTTAGTGACTGACCAGTAACCGCAGGCCCGCCCACCGCCTGTTCACGTTTGCCGCACAGGCCTACCCTTGATCACCATGGCAGCCACACCCTCCGGCACCCGAAGGACCCGCGTCCACGTGGTCAGCGACGTGCATGGCAACGTCCGTGACCTGGCCAGAGCCGGCGACGGCGCCGACGCCCTGATCTGTCTCGGCGACCTCGTCCTCTTCCTCGACTACGCCGACCACTCCCGCGGCATCTTCCCCGACCTGTTCGGCGTCGAGAACGCCGACCGCCTTGTCGAACTGCGCACCGCCCGCCGCTTCGAGGAGGCGCGGGAGCTGGGCGCCCGGCTGTGGGGCGGGATCGCCATGGACCGGGCGACGGCGATCGAGAAGGCGGTGCGCAAGCAGTACGCCGAGATGTTCGCGGCGTTCCCGACGCCGACGTACGCGACCTACGGGAACGTCGACATGCCGCCGCTGTGGCGGGAGTACGCGGGCCCGGGCACCACCGTTCTGGACGGCGAGCGGGTCGAGATCGGCGGGTGGGTCTTCGGCTTCGTCGGCGGCGGACTGCGGACCCCGATGCGCACCCCCTACGAGATCTCCGACGAGGAGTACGCGGCGAAGATCGAGGCGCTCGGCGAGGTCGACGTGCTCTGCACGCACATCCCGCCCGAGGTACCGGAGCTGGTGTACGACACCGTCGCGCGCCGTTTCGAACGGGGCAGCCGGGCGCTGCTGGACGCCATCCGCCGCACCCGCCCCCGGTATTCGCTCTTCGGGCATGTCCACCAGCCGTTGGTGAAGCGGATGCGGATCGGGGCCACCGAGTGCGTGAACGTCGGGCACTTCGCCGGTACCGGCCGGCCCTGGGCGCTGGAATGGTGACGGACCAGGACAGGGGGTGAAGTCGGCTGGTCGGGCGCGCGGTAGCCTTCACGCGGCACGCGTGTGCGCACGCCCGCGCACGCCGACCCCTTTACCGGTCCCACCGGTCCCACCGGCCCGCATCTGGAGGAGCCACGGCGATGGCGGAACACACCAGCTCGAACATCACGATCGAGGCGGCCCCGGCCGACGTCATGGCGGTCATCGCCGACTTCGGCCGTTACCCGGACTGGACCGGCGAAGTGAAGGAGGCGGAGGTCCTGAAGACCGACGCCCAGGGCCGTGCCGAGCAGGTCCGCCTGGTCATGGACGCCGGCGCGATCAAGGACGACCAGGTCCTCGGATACACCTGGACCGGCGACAACGAGGTCTCCTGGACGCTGGTGAAGTCCCAGATGCTCCGCTCCCTGGACGGCTCGTACCTGCTGAAGCCGGCGGGCGCGGGTTCGACCGAGGTCACGTACTCGCTGACCGTGGACGTGAAGATCCCGATGCTCGGCATGATCAAGAGGAAGGCCGAGAAGGTCATCATCGACCGGGCGCTGGCCGGACTGAAGAAGAGGGTCGAGTCGGGGGAGAAGTGAGGTAGGGACGCGTCGCGGGGGTACGCGTGATCGCCCGGGTGCGGGTCCGCGGTGGCCGGCCGCGCAGTTCCCCGCGCCCCTGACGGGGCGCTCTTCAGCCGCCTCCTGCACAGCTGCGGGCAGTCGTGCCGCGGGGCGGCACGGGTGGGCGCTGGGGGTCCCCCGGCCGAAGGCTGGGGGAGGCACCCTGCCAGCGCCGGTAAGCGCCCCCCCGGCCCCCCAGCGCCGGGTACCGATCAAGCGAGGCCCGCTTCAGTTACGGTTCACCCTCATGCGCACCATCCTGATCACCGGCCCGGGCGGCAGCGGCCGTACGACCGTCGCCGCGGCCACCGCCCTGCGCGCCGCAGCCGAGGGCACCCCCACCCTCGTCCTGAGCGCCGACCGCACGGACACCCTCGGCACCGTCCTGGGCGCGGCGACAGGAGCGGAGCCCACCCGTCTCACCCCCACCCTCACCGCCTGGCGCCCCGACGCGGCCGCCCGCTTCCGCGAGGACCTCACCGCCTTCCAGAGCCGCGCCGCGAACGTCCTCGACCTCCTCGGCGCCTCCAGCCTGGACGCCGAGGAACTCACCCCCCTCCCCGGCGCCGAGGAGCTCTCCTTCCTCCGCGCCCTGCGCGACGCCGCCCTCTGCGAGCGGTACGAGCTGCTGGTCGTGGACCTGCCGCCCGCCCCCCAGGCACTCGGCCTGCTCTCCCTCGCCGAGGAGCTCCGCCGCTACCTGCGCCGCCTGCTCCCGTCCGAGCGGCAGGCGGCCCGCGCCCTGCGCCCCGTCCTCGGCCGCCTCGCCGGCGTCCCGATGCCCGCCGACTGGCTCTACGAGACCGCCGCCCGCTGGGACGCCGAGCTGGCCGCCGTGGAGGCCGTCCTCGCCGACCGCCGCACCGCCGTACGCCTGGTCGCCGAACCCGGCCCGGCCGGCGCCGACGCCGTGCGCGCCGCCCGCCTCGGCCTCGCCCTGCGCGGCCTGCCCGCCGCGACCCTGGTCGCCAACCGCGTGCTGCCCGAGGCCACCCCTCTGCACGCCCTCGTCGCCCAGCAGCGCAAAGCCCTCGCGGAGTGGGGGGAGGCGTACGACGTCACCCCCGTCGCCCACCTCGGCCACGACCCGCGCGGCACCGACGACCTCGCCGCGCTCGCCGTGCCCGGTGTCAACACCACGCCCGCCCCGGTCGAGTGGCCCGTCGCCGACCGGATCGAGGCGGACGGCGTCCTCGTCTGGCACATCCCGCTGCCCGGCGCGATACGGGACGACCTCGACCTCGTCCGCCGCGGCGACGAGGTCGTCATCACCGTGGGCGGCTTCCGCCGGATCGTCGCCCTCCCGTCGGCCCTGCGCCGCTGCACCGTCGCGGGGGCCGCCCTGCGCGACGGCGAGCTGCGGCTGCGGTTCGCGCCGGACCCGGCGCTGTGGCCGCGCTGACGGTGAAACCGGTACGCCCGTTCGGGTAACGTCGTAGAGACGAACCGTAGTCAGGAGTCCGTCATGAGCGAAGAGCGCCCCACAGCTGACGCCTCCGAGGCCGCGGACGAGGTACGGGCGACGGACGACGACGCCTGGGCCACCGCCTGCGCCGAGGACCTGGAGGCCGAGAAGGCCCGCCGCCGCGCCCAGTACGGCCCGCCCCCCGGGTCGGCCGCCGAGGAGCTGCGCAGACTCGTCGACGCCGTCGCCGACAAGCTCTCCGGCATCCAGACCCCGCTGCTCGGGGCGGTCGCCGGACCCGCCGCCCAGCAGGTGGTCCGGCAGGTCGTGCAGCAGGCGAAGAACGCCGTCGAGCCCGTCATAGAGCGCAACCCGGACGTCTTCGACCACCTGGCCGCGGCCGGCAGCGAACTCCTCGCCGCCTACCGTTCCGCGGTCCAGACCGCGGAGACCCGCTGGACCTCCGGCGGCGACGACAAGGGCGAGGGCACCGGCCCGGGCGAGCGCATCGATCTCGACTGAATGCCCTCCTGAGGTCCTGTCGCCGGGTTCCCGCCTGCCGGGCTCCGGGCGGACGACGGGAACCCGACGACAGGGGCTCGGGTACGGTTGGCCGTAGCGGGGCTCGACCGAAACTGAGGGATTCATGGGACTCACCATCGGCGTCGACATCGGCGGCACGAAGATCGCGGCCGGCGTGGTCGATGAGGAAGGCAACATCCTCTCGACCCACAAGGTGCCGACCCCGGGCACGCCCGAGGGCATCGTGGACGCCATTGCTTCCGCCGTAGAGGGCGCCCGCGCCGGGCACGAGATCGTCGGCGTGGGCATCGGAGCCGCCGGTTACGTGAACCGGCAGCGCTCCACGGTCTACTTCGCGCCCAACATCGACTGGCGCCAGGAGCCGTTGAAGGAGGAGGTCGAGGCCCGCGTCGGCCTCCCCGTGGTCGTGGAGAACGACGCCAACGCCGCCGCCTGGGGCGAGTACAAGTTCGGCGCCGGCAAGGGCCACCGCAACGTCATCTGCATCACCCTCGGCACCGGCCTCGGCGGCGGCATCATCATCGGCAACAAGCTGCGCCGCGGGCATTTCGGGGTCGCCGCCGAGTTCGGGCACATCCGCATGGTCCCCGACGGGCTGCTGTGCGGCTGCGGCTCGCAGGGCTGCTGGGAGCAGTACGCCTCCGGCCGCGCCCTGGTCAGGTACGCCAAGCAGCGCGCCAACGCCACCCCCGAGCACGCGGAGATCCTGCTCGGCCTCGGTGACGGCACCCCCGACGGCATCGAGGGCAAGCACATCTCCATGGCCGCCCGCCAGGGCGACCCGGTCGCCGTCGACTCCTACCGCGAGCTCGCCCGCTGGGCCGGCGCCGGCCTCGCCGACCTGGCCTCCCTCTTCGACCCCTCCGCGTTCATCGTCGGCGGTGGCCTCTCGGACGAGGGCGAACTGGTCCTGGACCCGATCCGCAAGTCCTACAAGCGCTGGCTGGTAGGCGGCAACTGGCGCCCGGTGGCCGACGTCATCGCGGCCCAGCTGGGCAACGAGGCCGGCCTGGTGGGCGCGGCCGACCTGGCGAGAGAGCCCGACCCGATCATGTAACGCCGTGCGCTTTCGGGATGCGGCAACCGCAACCCCCCCAGGGGCGCGGGGAACTGCGCGACAAGCCACACACAACCGGCAGTCGCGCACAAACCTCGCGCCCCGAGGTATTGGGCGCGCGGTCCTTTCCCGCGCCGCGTACATTGATCCACATGGCGTCGCTCCCCAACTCCCACACCGAGCCCGACGGTTCCGCCGTCATCCGCGTCCTCAGCTACAACATCCGCTCGATGCGGGACGACACCGAGGCCCTGGCGAGGGTGATCACCGCCTGCGCCCCCGACCTGGTCCTGGTCCAGGAAGCACCCCGCTTCTTCCGCTGGCGCAAGAAGCTCGCCCGCCTCGCCTCGGCATCCGGGCTGGTGATCCTCACCGGGGGCGCCACCGCGGCGGGCCCGGCGATCCTCTGCGATCTGCGCGCCACCGTCGAGCGCACCGAGGACGTCCTCCTCCCCCTCACCCCCGGCCTGCACCGCCGCGGCCTCGCGACCGCCGTCGTCCGATTCGGCGGTGCCCGCCTCGGCGTCACCAGCTTCCACCTCAGCCTCCAGCAGGAGGAGCGCTACGAGCAGGGCGGCATGCTCCTCGACCGGGTCGCCGGCATGGGCGTGGAGCACGCCATCGCCGGCGGCGACCTCAACGACCTTCCCGACGGCCGTACCTTCCGCCGCCTGGCCGACGCCTTCCAGGACTGCCGTGCCGCGGCCCCCTGGGGCGGCGAGCACACCTGGATCCGCGACGCGCCCCACCGCCGTATCGACGCCGTCTTCGCGACGAAGGGCATCGAGGTACTCGGCTGCGGCGTGCCCCTGGACCAGCCAGGCGTGGCCGAAGCGGACCTCGCGCGGGCGACGGACCACCTGCCCGTGCTGGCCGCACTTCGGGTGCCCGCGGCCTGACGGCGTCGAGAGGCACCGCCCTCAGGGTCCCCGCCGTCCCCCGCCCCCGCCGCCGGCCGCGGCCCCTCCCATCCCGGCATCACCGGACCGGCTTCAGCAGCCCGGCGAGGCCGAGAGCGCGCCGGGCAACGCGAAGGCCCGTCCGGCAGTGGTTCCGGACGGGCCCTCGGGCGGCAGCGGACCGGTCAGACGACGGCTCCCCGCCCGGGGTCGCCGTCCTCGTCGTCGTCGGTCTTCATTCTCGTCACCAGGGTCACGAACCCGCCGAGGAAGCCGCCGATGCCCAGCGTCGCCAGCCACCAGGTCATGTCCCAGCCCAGCAGCACCGCGAGCAGCAGCAGGACCGGCCCGCCCGCCACGCCCAGCCAGGCGAACTTGGCCGTGGTGTCGGCCTCCGGCAGCGGCGGCGGCTCGGGCGGCACGAAGTGCCCCTCGTCGTCCTCGTCGAAGTCATCCTCGGACGGCTCCGGCGCCGTGTAGTCACGCGGGCCGCCCACGCCGGGCGCGAAGGAGACGGAACTGCCCAGCGGCCGCACGGGCCGCTGCTCCTCGGCCGCCCCGGCTCCGGTCCCGGCGGCCTCGGCGGCCGGATCGGTCTCGTCCTCCTCCATCGCCGGCAGCGCGAGATCCTTCACCGGCTTGTAGGGCGACGTGCCCGGCGGGTCCGGCGGTTCGTCGCCGTACCCGGCGACGATCGCCGCCCAGGCGGCCTCCTCGTCGAAGGGCACCCCCGTCTCGTCCGGCTCGCGGTCCTCGCGGTCGGAGTCGTGCTCAGCCAACTGCGGCCGTCCCTTCCTTGCCGACACTGGGTGCGAGCCGGCCGATGAAGGCGAGGCTCTCCTCGAAGATCCGGTCCGCGTCATGGTCCAACGTCGCCACGTGGTAACTCTGTTCCAGCACGACCTCCGTTACGTCCGTGGAGGACACCCGGCTCAGGATGCGGGCGGAATCGACCGCCGGAACCACGTGGTCCCGGGTGCTGCGCAGGAGCAGCAGCGGCTGGGTCACCTGCGGCAGTTCCTTGTCCACCTGGCGGAAGAAGTTCCGCAGCGAGTGCGCGCAGTGCAGCGGCACCCGGTCGTACCCGGTCTCCGCGGCGCCCGGCTTGGCGATGTCGCTGGCGATGCCCCTCGTCGTGCGCACGAGATGCCGGGCCACCGGAAGGGCGTACGCCGACAGGCCGTGCACCTTGTTCGCCGGGTTGACGATCACCACGCCCTCCACACCCGTACCGTTTCTCGCGGCCAGCCGCAGGGCCAGGGTGCCGCCCATGGACAGGCCGGCCACGAACACCCGGGAGCAGCGCTCGCGCAGCAGCCGCAGCTCGCGGTCCACCTCCGCGTACCAGTCCTGCCAGCCGGTGACCTGCATGTCCTCCCAGCGGGTGCCGTGCCCGGGCAGCAGGGGCACGGAGACGGTCAGGCCGTGTGCCGCGTGGTGCTCGGCCCAGGGGCGCAGCGACTGGGGCGAGCCGGTGAAACCATGACAGAGCAGGACGCCGACCTCCCCGCCGTCATGGCGGAACGGCTCGGCTCCGGGGAGAACCGGCACCTTCGGTCTCCAATTCATGAGAGGGGGCGGAACTGAGTGAGGCACGGACGACGACTTCGGTTGTGCTTCACCGTACGCGACGGCACTGACACCGACCAGGGTCGTCGGGCCCATTCCCGGCGCTCCGGGTTAAGGTCTGATCCACGGAAACAGGAGGCACTCGGTTGTTGTACGGCGCGATGAAGGTCGCTATCGGGGGACCGCTGAAGGTCACCTTCAGGCCCTGGGTGGAGGGCCTGGAGAACGTCCCGGCCGAGGGCCCGGCGATCCTGGCGAGTAACCACCTGTCCTTCTCGGACTCGTTCTTCCTGCCCGCGGTGCTGGACCGCAAGGTCACCTTCATCGCGAAGGCCGAGTACTTCACCACGCCCGGCGTGAAGGGCCGCCTCACGGCCGCCTTCTTCAAGGGCGTCGGCCAGCTCCCGGTGGACCGCTCCGGCGCGCGCGGCGCCGGCGAGGCCGCGGTGCAGAGCGGCATAGACGTGCTGGAGCGCGGCGAGTTGTTCGGCATCTACCCGGAGGGCACCCGCTCGCCCGACGGCCGTCTCTACCGGGGCAAGCCCGGCGGCCTCGCGCGCGTGGCGCTCGCGACCGGCGCCCCGGTGATCCCGGTCGCCATGATCGACACGGAGAAGATCCAGCCGCCGGGGCAGGTGATGCCCAAGCTGATGCGGCCGGGCATCCGGATCGGCAGGCCGCTGGACTTCAGCCGTTACCAGGGCATGGAGCACGACCGGTTCGTGCTGCGCGCGGTGACCGACGAGGTCATGTACGAGATCATGAAACTCTCCGGCCAGGAGTACGTGGACATCTACGCGACGGCCGCCAAACGGCAGATCGCGGAGGCCGCCAAGGCCGAGAAGGACGCGGCGAGGGCCGAGAAGAAGGCCGCCGAGTCCTAGACCGGCGACCGGGGGACGAGCAGGGGGACCGGGGGGACATGAGCAAGCGGGAACGCGTCATACGGATGTCGGTCGAGCAGCCCCTGTGGCGTGCCCTCACCGGCTACCGCGTGCTGACGCTGCTGTACGCGATCGGCCTGTTCGCCTCGGCCTACGACGAGTACGACCGGGTGGGCGCCGCCATCGCCTACTACGCCGTCCTGACCGTCTGGACCCTGGCGACCCTGCCCCGCGTGCAGAGCGCGGCGGCCTGCACCAAGCGCTTCCTCGCCGTCGACCTCGCCATCGCGCTCACCGGCATCCTGCTGACCCCCTGGGTGGTCACCCAGGGCCACATCGACCGGGGTGGCCCGACCCTGCCGTCGATATGGACCGCCGGCTCGGTCCTCGCCTACGCCCTCAAGGGCGGCTGGCGCTGGGCCGCGTTCGCCTCCACGCCGGTCGCCGCCGCCAACCTGGCCGAGCGGGGCCACCCGGCCCGCGACACCGTCCACAACGTGATCCTGGTCTGGGTCGCCTCCATCGCCATCGGGTACGTCGTCGAGGTCGCCCGCGCCTCCGAGCGCACCCTCGCCCGCGCCCTGGAGATCGAGGCGGCCACCCGGGAACGCGAGCGGCTCGCCCGGGACATCCACGACAGCGTGCTCCAGGTGCTCGCCATGGTGCAGCGGCGCGGCGCGGTCCTCGGCGGCGAGGCGGGGGAGCTGGGCCGGCTGGCCGGGGAGCAGGAGGTGGCCCTGCGGATGCTGGTCTCCGGCGGCCTGGTGCCCCCTTCAAGGCTCTCGGAGGACGAGGCCCAGGGCGCCGTCGTGCGCCTGGTCGAGGAGCCGGACGACAGCGGCCCGGTCGACCTGCGCGCCCTGCTCGCGCCGTATGCCGGGTCCCGGGTCAGCCTCGCCGAGCCCGGCGCGCCGGTGGAGCTGCCACCGGGCGCCGCGCGGGAACTCGCCGCCGCTGTCGGTGCCGTCCTGGACAATGTGCGCAGGCACGCGGGGGACGGGGCACGGGCCTGGATCCTGGTCGAGGACGAGCCCGGCGAGGTCGTGGTGACGGTACGGGACGACGGCCCCGGCATCCCGGAGGGGCGGCTCGCCCAGGCCGAGGGGGAGGGGCGGCTCGGGGTGGCCCAGTCGATCCGGGGGCGGCTGCGCGACCTCGGCGGCAGCGCCGAGCTGCTCTCGGTCCCCGGGCAGGGCACGGAAGTGGAGCTGACGGTACCGAGGGTCTCCCCGGGGAAGGCGGAGCGGCGATGAGCATCAAGGTCATGGTGGTCGACGACCACCCCATGTGGCGGGACGCGGTCGCCCGGGACCTGGCCGAGTCCGGGTTCGAGGTGGTCGCCACCGCCGGGGACGGCGACCAGGCGGTGCGCCGCGCCAAGGCCGCCGCGCCCGACGTCCTCGTCCTGGACCTCAACCTGCCGGCCAAGCCCGGCGTCCAGGTCTGCAAGGAACTCGTCGGCCACAACCCGGCGTTGCGGGTCCTGGTCCTGTCGGCGAGCGGGGAGCACGCCGACGTCCTGGAGGCGGTGAAGTCCGGCGCCACCGGCTATCTGCTGAAGTCCGCCTCGACCGAGGAACTGCTCGACGCGGTCCGGCGTACCGCCGTCGGCGACCCGGTGTTCACGCCCGGCCTCGCCGGACTGGTCCTCGGCGAGTACCGCCGGCTGGCCTCCGAGCCCGCCCCGGCCGCGGACGCCGACCGGCCCGACGCGCCCCGGCTCACCGACCGCGAGACCGAGGTGCTGCGCCTCGTCGCCAAGGGCCTGAGCTACAAGCAGATCGCCGAGCGCCTGGTCATCTCCCACCGCACGGTCCAGAACCACGTGCAGAACACCCTCGGCAAGCTCCAGCTGCACAACAGGGTGGAGCTGGTGCGGTACGCGATAGAGGCCGGGCTCGACGACGACTGAGACGACGACTGATCTGATCTGATCTTCGGGCGGCGCGTAAACCAACCGCCCGACAATTCACCGGAATTGCCCTTCCCGCCCATCCCTGTGTGACCTGGATCACCACTAGCGTGACCCTCACCAGGCAACCGCGGCGAAGGGACATTTCCATGCGGGTCGGAGTACTGACCGGAGGCGGCGACTGCCCCGGGCTCAACGCCGTCATCCGGGGCATCGTCCGCAAGGGCGTGCAGGAGTACGGCTATGACTTCGTCGGCTTCCGGGACGGCTGGCGCGGACCCCTCGAAGGCGACACCGTCCGCCTCGACATCCCCGCCGTACGCGGCATCCTGCCCCGCGGCGGCACCATCCTCGGCTCCTCGCGCACCAATCCGCTCAAGCAGGAGAACGGCATCCGCCGGATCAAGGACAACCTCGCCAAACTGGAGGTCGACGCGCTGATCGCGATCGGCGGCGAGGACACCCTCGGCGTCGCCGCGCGCCTCACCGACGAGTACGGCGTCCCCGTCGTCGGCGTCCCGAAGACCATCGACAACGACCTGTCCGCCACCGACTACACCTTCGGCTTCGACACCGCGGTCGGCATCGCCACCGAGGCCATCGACCGGCTGCACACCACCGCCGAGTCCCACATGCGGGTCCTGGTCTGCGAGGTGATGGGCCGGCACGCCGGCTGGATCGCCATCCACTCCGGCCTCGCCGGCGGCGCCAACGTCATCCTCATCCCCGAGCAGCGCTTCGACGTCGACCAGGTGTGCGCCTGGGTCACCTCCCGCTTCAAGGCGTCGTACGCGCCGATCGTGGTCGTCGCCGAGGGCGCCATGCCCAAGGACGGGGAGGTCGTCCTCAAGGACGGGTCCCTCGACTCCTTCGGGCACGTCCGGCTCTCCGGGGTCGGCGAGTGGCTGGCCAAGGAGATCGAGAAGCGCACCGGCAAGGAGGCCCGGACCACCGTCCTCGGGCACATCCAGCGCGGCGGCACGCCCAGCGCCTTCGACCGCTGGCTGGCCACCCGCTTCGGCCTGCACGCCGTCGACGCCGTCCGCGACGGGGACTTCGGCAAGATGGTCGCGCTGCGCGGCACCGACATCGTCCGGGTACCGATCGCGGAGGCCACGGCCAAGCTGAAGACCGTCGACCTGAAGCTCTACGAGGAGGTCGGGGTGTTCTTCGGCTGACAGCCGTCGGCCGCCTCTCCTCGGCCCGCGCGCCGTCACGGTCACCGTGACGGCGCGCGGGGCCGTGTTCGACATGCGGCTCCGCCGCGTGGGCGCGACCAGCCCCCGCCGGCCGCACCCGAAACTCAAGCCGGAACCGTGCCGGTACCACGCAGCTGTCCCACCAACTCCCGTACGATCGCGGCCCCGTTCAGGGTCAGGACCGACTCGGGATGGAACTGCACCCCGGCGAACCCGGGGCCCCTGAGGGCGTGCACCTCGCCGTTGTCCGCCCGGCTCACCTGCACGCCGTGCGCGGCCAGCTCCCGGGCCGCCTCCCCGTCGCAGCGGGCCACGAAGCTGTTGTAGAAGCCGACCGTCTCCGGGCGCCCGAACAGGTCAACGGCCGTCTGCGTCCCCTGGTAGGGGACCTGCTTGCGGACGATGTCCAGCCCCAGCTCCGCCGCGATCAGCTCGTGCCCGAGGCAGACGCCGAGCACCCCGTGCCGGTGCTCCCGGATCACGGTCGCCGTCAGCTCCCGCAGGAACCGCATCCTCGGATCGTCCAGGTCGGACGGGTCACCGGGCCCGGGGCCGAGCACCACCGGCCCCTCGTGCGCGAGCACGGCCGCCCGCAGCCCCGGCTCGTCGTAGCGCCGGACGGTGACGTCGAGTCCGCCGGCCCGCAGCACATGCGCGAGCATCGCCGTGAACGTGTCCTCCGCGTCCACCACGAGCGCGTGCCCGGCCAGTTCGCCGGTCCGCTCCTGCATCCGCAGCCAGAACGGCGCCAGCGCGGCCCGCCGCCCGTCCAGCGCGGCCCGCACCCGCGGGTCGTCCGCCAGCCGGGGCCGCGTCTCCTCGCCCCGCGGCCGTGACGGTCGTACCCCCAGCGCCGCCAGCACACCCGCCGCCTTGGCGTGCGTCTCCGCGACCTCGCTCGCCGGGTCCGAGCCGCGCACCAGCGTGGCGCCGACGGGAACCCGCAGCCGGCCGTCCGCGTCGATGTCGGCGGTGCGGATCAGGATGGGGGAGTCCAGGGTCTGGGCGCCGGCAGGTTCTTCCCGCCCGCCACCCGCGTACCGGCCGAGCAGGGCCAGCGCACCCGCGTAGTAACCCCGGCCGCCCACCTCGTGCCGTTCGATCACCCGGCAGGCGTTCTGCACCGGGGACCCGGTGACGGTCGCGGCGAACATGGTCTCCTTCAGGACCTCCCGCACGTCCAGCGAGGACCGGCCGCGCAGCTCGTACTCGGTGTGCGCGAGGTGCGCCATCTCCTTCAGCCGCGGGCCGACCACCACTCCGCCCATGTCGCCCACCGTGCACATCATCTTGAGCTCCTCGTCGACGACCATCGACAGCTCCTCGATCTCCTTGCCGTCGGCGAGGAAGCCGAGCAGATGTTCGGGGGTGGGGCCCTCGGCGGGATAGCGGTACGTGCCGCTGATCGGGTTCATGACCACCGTGCCGCCGGACACCCGGACGTGCACCTCCGGGCTCGCGCCGACCAGGGTCCGGTCCCCGGTGTGCACGACGAACGTCCAGTACGCGCCCCGCTCGCCCTCCAGGAGCCGCCGGAACAGGGCCAGCGCGTCGGCGCGTCCGAAGCCCGGGATCTCGCCCTCGTACGTCCGCCGGATCACGAAGTTCGCGCCCTCGCCCCGGCCGATCTCCTCGCGCAGCACCCGGCCGACGATCCGCGCGTACGCGTCGTCGTCGACGTCGAAGCCCCCGGCCTCGACGCGGACGTCGTGGGCGGGGAGGGTCGCGAGGGCCTCGTCCAGTGGAATGTGACCTACCACCGTCGGGGTCAGCGCCAGCAGCGGCGTCCCGTCGTCCCGCACGTCGAACCCCCGCTCCCGGATCTGCCGGTACGGGATCAGGGCGAGCGCCTCCTCGGGCAGGTCGGCGAGCCGGTCGTGGGCGGTGACCGGACCGACCAGGACCTCCACCGTGCTCTCGTCGTGGCCAGGGGTGCGGCGCCGGAGCAGGGCGAAGGGTCGGTCGTCGGCGAGCAGCTGTTGCAGGTCCATGGTTCCTCTGCGTCCTTTGTCAGGTGAGACAGGTGGGAGAGGAACGGCCCCGGGAACGCCGAAGGCCGCCCCTCCGGGCGGCCTTCGCGAAGTCTTGCGTACGCGCAGTCAGTGGGCCGCCGGAGAAGCGGTCCACCACCAGTTCTGGGTCGAATGCGCGAACATGCGGAAAACCCTACCCCACCAACCGCCCTGTCCACAGGACAATCGCTGTGTCTCACCAGTCGAGCCGGAGGAAAATATGGCGACACGACCCCGTAATGTTTACGAGGTGACCGTGAACGCTAAGACCAGCCTTGGCGCTGGCAACACCTGGCGAAACCTGCCCGCGGCGCAGCAGCCCGAGTACCCCGACCCCGAGGCTCTGCGCGCAGTCGTTGCGGAGCTGGAGTCGTATCCGCCGCTCGTCTTCGCGGGCGAGTGCGACCAGCTGCGCGCCCGGATGGCGGCCGTCGCCAAGGGAGAGGCGTTCCTTCTCCAGGGCGGCGACTGCGCCGAGGCCTTCGACGCGGTGTCCGCCGACCACATCCGCAACAAGCTCAAGACGCTCCTCCAGATGGGTGCGGTGCTCACGTACGCCGCGTCGGTGCCCGTCGTGAAGGTGGGGCGGATCGCCGGCCAGTACAGCAAGCCGCGCTCCAAGCCGACCGAGACCCGCGACGGGGTGACACTGCCGACCTACCGCGGCGACTCCGTCAACGGCTTCGACTTCGACGAGGCCTCGCGCATCCCGGACCCCGAGCGGCTGAAGCGGATGTACAACGCCTCCGCCTCGACGCTGAACCTGGTGCGCGCCTTCACCACCGGCGGCTACGCGGACCTGCGCCAGGTGCACGCCTGGAACCAGGACTTCGTGAAGTCCTCTCCGTCGGGCCAGCGCTACGAGCAGCTCGCCCGAGAGATCGACAACGCGCTGAACTTCATGCGGGCCTGCGGCGCGGAGCCGGAGGAGTTCAAGACGGTCGAGTTCTTCTCCTCGCACGAGGCGCTGCTGCTGGACTACGAGTCCGCCCTGACCAGGGTCGACTCGCGCACCGGCAAGCTGTACGACGTCTCGGCGCACATGGTGTGGATCGGTGAGCGCACCCGGCAGCTGGACGGGGCGCACATCGAGTTCGCCTCGAAGATCCGCAACCCGATCGGTCTCAAGCTCGGTCCGACGACGACCGCCGAGGACGCGCTCAGGTACATCGACCGCCTCGACCCGGACCGCGAGCCGGGCCGGCTGACCTTCGTCGTCCGGATGGGCGCGGACAAGGTCCGCGACCACCTCCCCGAGCTGGTCGAGAAGGTCACCGCCTCGGGTGCCACCGTGGCCTGGGTGACCGACCCGATGCACGGCAACACCTTCGAGGCGGCCTCGGGCCACAAGACCCGCCGCTTCGACGACGTGCTCGACGAGGTCAAGGGCTTCTTCGAGGTCCACAAGACCCTCGGCACCCACCCGGGCGGCATCCACGTGGAGCTCACCGGTGACGACGTCACCGAGTGCGTGGGCGGCGGCGACGAGATCTTCGTCGACGACCTGCACCAGCGCTACGAGACGGCCTGCGACCCGCGGCTGAACCGCAGCCAGTCCCTCGACCTGGCCTTCCTGGTCGCGGAGATGTACCGGGACCAGTAGGGCTCCCGGCAGTGCTCTGGGGCGCGGATCACACCGGATCCGCGCCCCTCGCACTTTTGCGGTTCCCCAGGGATGGGTAAGGTTAGGTTTGCCTCACCGGAAAACGGGATGGCAGCAGTGAAGAGACCCATCCTGTCGGGAGGTGAACCGCGTGTACGTCTGCAGCTGCTTCGGCATCACCGAGAGCCAGGTCAAGCGGCACGCCGCGGACGGCGCCTGCACCCCCCGCCAGATAGCGTCCGCCTGCAAGGCGGGCACGGACTGCGGTTCGTGCGTCCGTCGCATCCAGGCGATTCTGGGCCGGGGCGCCTGCCCCCGCCGAGAGCCGGCCGACCAGGGCCGCCCGGTGCTCGCCGCGGTCGACGCCGGCGAGGCGGCCTCCGCGCTCGACGAAGCGGCCTGAGGCCCGGCGCTCAGCTGCTCTCGGGCTGCTCGATGAGCTGCGAGATGTAGAGCGCCTCGCCGAGCTTCTCCACCAGCTCCAGCTGGGTGTCGAGGTAGTCGATGTGGTGCTCCTCGTCCTTCAGGATGTCCTCGAAGATGTTCGCGGACGTGATGTCGCCCTTGTCGCGCATCACCTTGGTCCCGCGCTTGAGGCGGTCGATCGCCTCCACCTCGATCTGCCGGTCGGCCTCGAACATCTCCTTCACGGTCTGCCCCACACGGACGTGGAACAGCCGCTGGTAGTTGGGCAGCCCCTCCAGGAACAGGATCCGGTCGGTGAGCACCTCGGCGTGCTTCATCTCGTCGAACGACTCGTGCCGGGTGTACTTCGCGAGCTTGTACCAGCCGAAGTTCTCCTGCATCTTCGCGTGCAGGAAGTACTGGTTGATCGCGGTGAGCTCGCCGGTGAGCTGCTCGTTGAGGAATTCGATGACCTCGGGGTCGCCCTGCATCGCAGAGGCTCCTTCCGCGTGGGTTCCGTACCGGACGGATGGGACGTCTGCGGCGCATGATTGCACCGGCACCGAAGATCGTCCAGTAAGTGCGGACTTAGTAAGTAAGTGCATGCCTGGTGCCAGTTGAGCGATTTGCAGATCTTTGTGTGGTCTGCCTGGTCAGGTGCACTGCCCGTGGTCTGTCAGGATGGAAGGCATGGGTCATCCGGTGGAACACGCGTCTCGGGAAACCGCGGGAGCCGGGCTTCCGCCGGGGCAGCGGTTGCAGCGCGGCTGGCCGGTCACGCACTACGGCCCGGTGCCCAGGTTCCGGCCCGAGCGCTGGGAGTTCCGGGTCTTCGGCGCCACCGCCGACGGGGGCGCGCGCATCTGGAACCACGAGCAGTTCACGGCCCTGCCGTACGCCACCGTGGTCGCCGACCTGCACTGCGTGACGAAGTTCAGCATGCTCGGCGCGGAGTGGGGCGGGATCCCGGCGCGGACCGTCCTGGAGCTCGCGCCACCCGCCCCCGAGGTCACCCATGTGATGGTCTGGGCGGAGTACGGCTTCAGCTCCAACCTGCGCCTCGCGGACTTCGCCGCCGAGGGCACCGTCTTCGCCACCCACAAGGACGGCGAACTCCTCACCGCCGAGCACGGTTTCCCGGTCCGCCTGGTCGTGCCCCACCTGTACGCCTGGAAGGGCCCCAAGTGGGCCCGCGGCGTCGAGTACATGACCGCCGACCGCCGCGGCTTCTGGGAGGAGCGCGGCTACCACAACATCGGCGACCCCTGGCGGGAGCAGCGCTACTCCTACCAGGAGGGCCCGGGGGACGGCCCGGAACTCTGAGCCGACCGTGGCGGGTGTCAGCCGTCCCGGAGCCGCTTGAGGCGCTCGACGTCCGCCGCGTGCCCCTCCTTGCCGCCGGGCGTCTCGATGACCAGCGGTACGCCCGCGGTCGCCGGGTGGGTCATCAGCGCACGGAACGGGTCCTCGCCGATGTGCCCGGCGCCGATGTTCTCGTGCCGGTCCTTGTGCGCGCCGACGACGTCCTTCGAGTCGTTGGCGTGGATCAGCTTCAGCCGCCCCTCGCCGACGGTCGCCACCAGCAGGTCCAGGGTCTGGTGCATCCCGCTCGGCCCGGTCAGGTCGTGCCCGGCGGCGAAGATGTGGCAGGTGTCCAGGCAGACACCCAGCTTCGGATGGGCGTCCAGCGCCTCGAAGTAGGGGCCGAAGTCCCAGGTCCGCGAGCAGAGCGAGGCGCCCTGCCCGGCGGTGGACTCCAGGAGCAGGAACGGGTCGTCGTCGTGGGTCAGCTCGTCGAGGAGCGGCAGCAGATGCGTCCGTACCTGCTTCAGCGCCACGTCCCGGGCCCGGCCGCCGGTCGCGCTCCCGGTGTGCACCACCACCCCGAGCGCCCCGATCTCCCGGCCGCGCCGCAGCGAGTGCCGCAGCGACTCCACCGACCTCTCCACCGTCGCCTCGGTGTGCGAGCCGAAGTTGATCAGATAGGGGGCATGCACGTACGCCGGGATCGAACCCTCCGCGCAGGCCGCGCGGAACGCCTCGTCCTGCTTCGGGCTGCCCGCCGGGGTGGCCCAGCCGCGCGGGTTGGCGACGAAGACCTGCACGGTCTCGGCCCGCAGCTCACGGGCGTACGACAGCCCCACCGAGTGCAGCCCGCCGGCCACCGGGACATGGCCGCCGACGGGGTTGCGGGCGGGGCCTGACTGCTGACTCTTCACCCGTCAAGGGTGTCACGGCGCGGCCGGCACCCCGTCACCGGATGGTGATGGTGATCGTCGACCCCTTGGGCGCCTGCTCCCCGGCGTCCACCGACTGCTTCTTCACGGTGTCGCCGAACAGCCCGAGCAGCCCGCGGTTCTCCCTGACCTGGAAACCGGACTGCTCCAGCAGCTTGGTCGCGGCGTCGACGCTCGCCCCGACCACGTTCGGCACCTCGACCAGCTCGGGGCCCTTGGACAGGGTCAGCGTCACCGTGTCGCCCTCGGCGGCCTGCGCGTCGCCGGCCGGGGTCTGCCGGGCGACCTGCCCCTGGTCGTACTCGGAGTTGATCTCGGTGGCGGAGACCGTCACCTTCAGCCCGGCCTCCTGAAGCTCCTGCCGGGCGTCCTCCAGGTCGTCGCCGGTGACGTCCGGGACGTCGACCGGGGCACCCTTGCTGACGACGAGCGCGATCGCGGCCCCCGCGTGCCGCTTGGTGCCCGCCCCCGGATCAGTGGAGATGACCGACCCCTTGGGCACGCTCTCGCTGAACTCCCGGGTCACCATGCCCGGTTCGAGCCCGTCGGCGGTCAGCAGCGCCTTCGCCCCGGCCAGCGTCCGGCCCTGCGTGTCCGGCACGTTCACCGTCTCGGGGCCGTCCGAGATGGTGAGCGCCACCGAGTCGTTGCTGCGGATCCGCTCGCCGGCCGCCGGGTCGGTGCTGATCACGGTGCCCCGCTTCACCGTGTCGCTGTAGGCGTGCTCGACCGATCCGACGTCGAGCCCGGCCGCCTTCAGCCGCGCGGTGGCCTGGGCCTCGCTCTTCGACAGCAGCGGCGGGACCTTGGTGAACTGCCCGGAGTTGATGTACCAGACGCCGGCGCCGGCGCCGAAGACGATCAGCACGGCGATGACGAGCGTCACCAGCCCGCGCCGGGACCGGCGTCCTCCGCGTCGCCGGTCAGGAACGGGCGGCGCCTCGAACCTGCTGGTCCGCAGTACCCCCTCGTCCTCCTCGTTGACCGGCAGAGGCCGGGGCACTGTCAGCGACCGGGGTATGACACTGGTCCGGTCCCCGGCGATGTCATGCGCCTGAGCCAGCGCCTGCGGTGGTACGGCGTCCAGCTGCTCGGCACCGAGCGCGTCGCGCGTCTCCCGCAGCAGGGCGAGCAGCGCGACCGCGTCGTACGGCCGGACCTCGGGATTGCGGGCGGTCCCGAGCGCGACCAGCTCGTCCAGCTCATAGGCCAGCCCCGGCACGACGGCGGACGGCGCCGGCACGTCCTCGTGCAGATGCTTGTACAGGACGACCGCGGGCGAGTCCCCGTCGTGCGGCTTCTGCCCGGTGAGCATCTCGTACAGCACGACACCGCACGCGTACACGTCGACACGCGGGTCGGCGGCTCCGCTCTCGACCTGCTCGGGCGCGAGGTACGACACGGTGCCGAGCACGGCGCCGGTCGTGCTGGTCACGGAGTCCACCGACCGCACCAGCCCGAAGTCGGCGACCTTGACCCGCCCGTCGTCCCCTATCAGCACGTTCTCGGGCTTCATGTCCCGGTGCACGAACCCGGCGCGGTGCGCGGCGCCCAGCGCGGCCAGCACCGGCTCCAGGATGTCCAGCGCGGCCCGCGGCTGCAGCGCGCCGCGCTCGCGCAGCACGTCACGCAGGGTGCAGCCGGCCACGTACTCCATGGCGAGATACACATACGACCGGTCGGCCCCCTGGTCGAAGACCTGGACGACATTGGGGTGGGCCAGCCGGGCGACCGACTTGGCCTCCCGGATGAACCTGTCGACGAAGGACGCGTCGGCGGCGAGCGCCGGGTGCATCACCTTCAGCGCGAGGACCCGGTCCAGCCGGATGTCCAGGGCCCGGTACACCGTGGCCATCCCGCCGACGGCGATCCGCGCGTCGACGCGATAACGGCCGTCGAGCACCTGCCCGACGAGGGGGTCCTGAAGGGTCGTATCCACGCAGCGAGTGTACGAGCACCGGCTGACACCCCCACTGGTGAGACCGCTTACCCCGGAGGACTGCAGCGCACCTGTGACGCTTCACACCCGGCTGAAATACGCACCCACCCGCAGGCGCCGATGGTGATCACCCCCGGGCGTGCTTTCTCCCCCTTCCCGCAGCCGCCGACGGCGATCGGCCCCCACGGGAGAGTCCGGCCCTCCAACGAACCGTTTCGGGCGGTGCGTGGGTGGGAGAGCAGACGGGAGCGGACCGGCGCTCAGAACGCGGGGCGCTCGGGGTCCAGCACGGCCAGGCCCTCCGCCGGAGACGACGCCTCCGCGAGGTACCGGCGGGGAATCCGGCCCGCCAGCCGGGCCAGCCGCCCCGCCTCCACCCCGGCCCGCATGGCGAACGCCATCCGCTCGGGATCCTGCGCCCGGGTCACCGCCGACGCCAGCATCACCCCGGCGCACCCCAGCTCCATCGCCAGCGCCGCGTCCGACGCCGTACCGGCTCCCGCGTCCAGAATCACCGGCACCCGGGCGTGCTCGACGATCAGCTGGAAGTTGTGCGGGTTGCGGATCCCGAGCCCGGAGCCGATCGGCGACCCGAGCGGCATCACCGCCGCGCACCCCACGTCCTCCAGCTTCCGGGCCAGCACCGGATCGTCGTTCGTGTACGGCAGCACCGTGAACCCGTCGTCCACCAGCGTCTCCGCCGCGTCCAGCAGCTCCACCGGATCCGGCAGCAGCGTCCGCTCGTCGGCGATGACCTCCAGCTTGATCAGGGAGGTTCCCAGCGCCTCCCGCGCCAGCCGGGCGGTCAGCACGGCCTCCCCGGCGGTGTAGCACCCCGCCGTGTTCGGCAGCACCCGGATCCCCAGCCGATCGAGGACCGACAGCACGGAGCCCCGTACCCCCGGATCCACCCGCCGCATCGCCACCGTGGTCAGCTCGGTGCCGGACGCGACGAGCGCCCGTTCCAGCACCTCCAGGCTGGGCGCACCCCCGGTCCCCATGATCAGCCGGGAGGAGAACGTCGTACCCCCGAGGACGAACGGATCGTCGGCCATGGCTCAGCCTCCCTGCACGGCGGTGAGAACTTCCACGCGGTCACCTTCGGCGAGCCCGGTCGCCGCCCACTGACCGCGCGGCACGACGGTCTCGTTGACGGCCGCGGCCACGCCGGACGGCGCCGCCGTGAGGGACCGTACGAGGGTGTCGAGCGCGGTGCCCGGGGCGATCTCCCGGCGCTCCCCGTTGACGGAGATGGTGACGGAGATGTTCATACGGTCTGCTCCACGAGTACGGCGGGGACGGGGTCGAACCGCTTCGGCGTGAACGGACGGGCCTCCGGCGGCAGCTCGCCGCCGGCCAGCAGCTCCGCCATCACGTCCCCCGTGACCGGTGTGAGCAGCACCCCGTTGCGGTAGTGCCCGGTGGCCAGCAGCAGCCCGTCGAGGCGGGTCGGCCCGAGCAGCGGCGCGTTGTCGGGGGAGCCGGGGCGCAGTCCGGCCCGGGTCTCGGTCAGGGGCAGCTCGGTGATGCCGGGCACCAGCTCGTGCGCGTCGCGCAGCAGCTCGTACACGCCGCCCGCCGTGACCGTCGTGTCCCAGCCCAGCTCCTCGCTGGTCGCGCCGACGACCAGTTCGCCGTTCTCCCGGGGCACCAGGTAGACGTTCCCGCCGCGCACCACGGCCCGTACGGTCCGGCTGAGGAACGGCGCGTACCGCGCGGGCACGGTCAGCCGCAGCACCTGCCCCTTCACCGGCCGCACCGGCGGCCGCACCTCGTCGGGGACGCCCGCCAGCCTCCCGCTCAGGCTTCCGCCGGCGAGTACCACCTGATCCGCGCCCAGCGCCTCACCCGCGCGGGTGACGACACCGGCGGCCCGCTCCCTGACCACCTCCAGCCGCTCCGCCCAGTCGCGGTGGAACACCACCCCGGCCCGCTCGCCCGCGGCCACCAGCGCGGCCGCCAGCCGACGCGGGTCGATCTGGTGGTCGCCGTCCACCCGCAGCCCGCCGCGCACGCCCGGCGCGAGCATCGGCTCCAGGCGCCGGCACTCCCGCCCGGACAGCCATTCGGACTCCAGGCCCGACTGCTGCTGGAGGGCGTGCAGCTCGCGCAGATGGGCCCGGTCGTCGGCGTCCAGCGCGACCGCGAGGGTGCCGCAGCGCCGGTAGCCGAGGTCGTGGCCGGTGAGTTCGGTCAGCTCGGCGGCGAAGCCGGGATAGCGGTGGGCCGAGGCCAGGTTGAGCCCCAGCAGGGTCTGCTCGCCGTAGTGCAGTTCGGTGACCGCGGCCAGCATCCCGGCCGCCACCTGCGCGGCCCCGCCGCCGGGCCCGGGGTCGACCACGGTGACGGCGAGCCCGCGCTGAGCCGTTCGCCAGGCCGTGACCAGGCCGATGATCCCGCCCCCGATGACGAGGACGTCGGACGTACGTGAGGACATGGGCGTCCAGCCCCTCCCTTCGCCGGCATGACCCGGATCAGGTTCGTACGGTCGGAGGCCGCCAGCCTCCCTCTCAGCCCGGTGCGTCCGGGCTCCCGCGTGTGCTTCCCCGCCACCCTAGCCCGCGCGGCTCCACCCTTGTAAGACGGCCTCGGACGGCGCTGTGCAACAGGTCACTCGCCACGACCCCTGACTGACTCTTTGTCAGTTGTCTATCGTTCTTGTCTATGGTGATCAGGTGAGCGAGCAGACGCAGCGACGGGGCACGTCACAGGCACGGCGCGTGGTCGTCGTGGGCGCGGGCATGGCCGGGGTGCAGACCGCCGTCGCCCTGCGCGAGCAGGGATTCACCGGCACCGTCACACTGATCGGCGCCGAGCCGCACCAGCCGTACGACCGGCCGCCGCTCTCCAAGGCCGTGCTGCTCGGCAAGTCGGAGGGCTCCGCCTTCGAGGTCGACTTCGAGGCGCTCGGCATCGAGCTGGCGCTCGGCCGCGAGGCGCTGGGCGTGCGCACCGCCGACCACGAGCTGGACACCGAGGCCGGACCGGTGCCCTACGACGTCCTGGTCCTTGCCACCGGTGCCGAGCCGATCACGCTGCCCGGCACCGAGGGCGTGCCCGGCGTCCACTTGCTGCGCACCCTGGACGACGCCGAGCGGCTGCGGCCCGTACTCGCCCGGCAGCACGACATCGTGGTCGTCGGTGCGGGCTGGATCGGCGCCGAGTTCGCCACCGCGGCCCGCGAGGCCGGCTGCGCGGTGACCGTCGTGGAGGCCGCCGACCGCCCGCTCGCGGGAGCGCTTCCCGCCGAGGTCGCCGCGCCGATGGCCGCCTGGTACGCGGACAGCGGCACCGCACTGCGCACGCACGCGCGCGTGGCGCGCGTCGAGCCCGGCGCTGTGGTGCTCGACGACGGCTCGCGGCTGCCCGCGGGCGCCGTCGTGGTGGGCATCGGCGCCCGCCCCGCCACGGCCTGGCTGACCGGCTCCGGCATCGAGCTGGGCGCGCATCGCGAGGTGCTGGCCGACGACCGCCTGCGCACCACCGCCCCCGAGGTCTACGCGGTCGGCGACTGCGCCTCCTTCCCGTCCGGCCGCTACGGCGAGCGCCTGCTGGTCCACCACTGGGACAACGCCCTCCAGGGCCCCCGCACGGTCGCCGCCAACATCCTCGGCGAGACCGACGCCGTCTACGACCCGGTCCCGTACTTCTGGTCCGAACAGTTCGGCCGCTTCGTCCAGTACGCCGGCCACCACGCCGCGGCCGACCGCATGGTCTGGCGCGGCGACCCGACCGGCCCGTCCTGGAGCGTCTGCTGGCTGCGCGAGGACCGCCTGGTAGCCCTGTTGGCGGTAGGCCGCCCCCGGGACCTGGCCCAGGGCCGCCGCCTGATCGAGGCGGGTACCCGTATGGACGCCGAGGCCCTGTCCGACCCGGCCCGCCCTTTGAAGAACGCGACTACAGCGCCCCGATAGGGGCGGGGCCGTGACATGTGCGGCTCCGCCGCGTGGGCGCGACCAGCCCCCGTGGCGCCGCACCCGAACCACGACCCGTCCCGGCACTGCCATCGCGGCCCGCTCGTCGGAGCGCCTACCCTAGATCCCGTGACCGAGATTGACGCAAAGATCGATGCTCTCGTCCCCGCCTGGCTCAACCTCCCCGACATCGCGGAAATGATGGACGTCGAGGTGACCCGCGTGCGGCAGCTGGTCAAGGAGGGCCAGCTCATCGCCGTCCGCCGCGGTGAGAACAGGGCGCTGCACGTCCCCGCCGCCTTCATCGACGGGGACAAGGTCGTCAAGGGCCTGTCCGGGACCCTGACGCTCCTGCGGGACGACGGCTTCACGGACGAAGAGATGCTGGAGTGGCTCTTCACCCCCGACGCCACCCTGCCCGGCACCCCCGCGCAGGCGCTCAGCGAGAATCGCGGCACGGAGGTGAAGCGCCGCGCCCAGGCGCTCGCCGTCTGAGGCGACCAGTACTGACACAACGGGGGATAACCGATGACCGACACCGCCCGCGCCCAGCTGGCCGACGCCCGGCTCTACCTGTGCACGGACGCCCGCAAGGAGCAGGGCGACCTCGCCGGGTTCCTGGACGCGGTCCTGGCGGGCGGTGTCGACATCGTGCAGTTGCGCGACAAGGGCCTGGAGGCCGGCGAGGAGCTGGAGCACCTCGCCGTGTTCGCCGACGCCTGCGCCCGGCACGGCAAGCTGCTCGCGGTCAACGACCGCGCGGACGTGGCCCACGCGGCCGGCGCCGACGTGCTCCACCTCGGCCAGGGTGACCTGCCGGTCCCGGCCGCCCGCGCGATCCTCGGCCCGGACGTCCTGATCGGCCGCTCCACGCACGCCGAGCCGGAGGCCGCCGCGGCCGCCGTGCAGGACGGTGTGGACTACTTCTGCACCGGCCCCTGCTGGCCCACCCCCACCAAGCCCGGCCGCCCCGCCCCCGGCCTCGGCCTGGTGCGGTACACCGCCGCCCTGGGTACCGACCGCCCCTGGTTCGCCATCGGCGGCATCGACCTCGGCAACCTCGACCAGGTGCTGGACGCGGGCGCCCGCCGGGTGGTCGTGGTCCGCGCGCTCACCGCCGCCGGCGACCCGGGCGCGGCGGCGGCCGAGTTCGCCGAGCGGCTGCGCTCGCGGTAGCGCGCAGGGGGGCGCTGTCCGGAAACTTGTCCAGTATCCGGACGCGAGGTCGACAATTCGGGCAAATATCCCGAGTTCGGTTGGGTGACCGTCCACCCCTGACTAACCTGCGGGTATGGCCCTCGGAACCGCATCCACCAGGACTGACCGCGCACGCACCGTGCGCGACATGCTCGCCACCGGCAAGATCACGTACTCGTTCGAGTTCTCGGCGCCGAAGACCCCCAAGGGTGAGCGGAACCTGTGGAGCGCGCTCCGGCGGGTCGAGGCGGTCGCTCCCGACTTCGTCTCCGTGACCTACGGCGCCGGCGGCTCCACCCGCGCGGGCACCGTCAAGGAGACCGAGCAGATCGTCGCCGACACCACGCTCACCCCGGTCGCCCACCTCACCGCGGTCGACCACTCGCTGGCCGAGCTGCGGAACATCATCGGCCAGTACGCGGACGCCGGGATCCGCAACATGCTCGCGGTGCGCGGCGACCCGCCCGGCGACCCGATGGGCGAGTGGGTGGCGCACCCGCGAGGGCTGACCTACGCGGCCGAACTCGTCCGGCTCATCAAGGAGTCGGGCGACTTCTGCGTGGGCGTCGCCGCGTTCCCGGAGATGCACCCGCGCTCCGACGACTGGGACACCGACGTCCGGCACTTCGTCGACAAGTGCCGCGCGGGCGCCGACTACGCCATCACGCAGATGTTCTTCCAGCCCGAGTCGTATCTTCGCCTTCGCGACTCGGTCGCCGCGGCCGGCTGTGAAACTCCGGTCATCCCGGAAATTCTGCCGGTCACCAGTGTGAAGATGCTGGAACGGCTGCCCAAACTCAGCAACGCGGCCTTCCCGGACGCCCTGAAAGAGCGGATCCTCACAGCCAAAGACGATCCGGCGGCGGTACGCTCCATTGGCATCGAACACGCCACGGAGTTCTGCGCCCGGCTGCTGGCCGAGGGAGTGCCCGGACTGCACTTCATCACGTTGAACAGCTCCACGGCGACGCTGGAGATCTACGAGAACCTGGGCCTGCACCATCCCCCGCAGGCCTAGACCGGCCGCACCGGAGTACGACACACTGCGTAGCGGTCACTGGAGGAGGGGCGTACATGGGCTGGACGGTCCTCTACGTAGCGTTCGGCATCGTCGCACTGTGGTTGCTCGGCGAGGTACTGCTGCAGTACAAGGCGCGGCTGCGCTGGCGGCTGCTCGCCTTCGTGGGCTTCCTCGGGGTCGTCTTCGGTGTCCTGATCCCGTCTGTGATCGTCATCGGCGTGGGCGCGATCGCCTTCGCGGTCGGCCAGACCTACGTCACGCTGTCGTTCCGCCGCGGCTTCGAGGCGGGCTGGGCCGTCAAGCGCCCGGGTGCGGAGGGTGACGGCGGCGGCCTGACCAAGCGCCGCCGCGGCGAGCCGGACCAGGACCCGGGCCTGGAAGCCACCGACCCGGACGCGGCCGACGCCGCCTACGCCGAGCAGCAGGGCGGCTACGCCACGGGCGGCACGCCGTCCTACGGCGGTGACGACTACGACCGTGACGACGTCTTCACCCCGGCGGCCCGCACCATGGAGCCCGGCGCGGCCGAGTCGACCGCGGTGTACGAGCCGCAGCCGTTGCCCGACGACACCGGCTCCTACGGCGTCTACCGCGACTCCGGCTACGCCGCCGGCGACCAGCAGGCCGCCTACGCGACCGCCGGCCAGGACCAGGCGTACGCCGCCCAGGGCACCGACCAGAACTACGCCTACGACTACTCCGGTTACGGCCAGCAGCAGTACGGCTACGACACGAGCGGCGGCCAGCAGCAGTACGCCAACTACTCCGACCCGTACATCGGCAACCAGACCTACGGCGGCGAGGGGTACGACCAGTCGTCGTACGGCACCCAGCAGTACGACCAGCAGGGGTACGCCCAGGGCCAGTACGGCACCGGCGGCTTCGGCGAGACCCCGGCCGGTGGTGTCTGGGTCCCGCAGCAGCGCGCCGACGAGACGTACGGCGGCGAACTCCCGCAGGAGCAGCCGTACCCCTACCAGGGCGACGGACAGGGCCAGGAGAGCCAGCAGGGCAACGGGTACGACGAGCAGCAGTACCGTTTCTGAAGCCGTCCCGAGGAGCCCGGCTCACTGCGAGCCGCGGAACTCCGGCCCCTCCACGATCAGTCCGGCCACCAGCGCCCCCGACATGCCGGCGTGCGCGAGCCCGCCACCGGGGTGTGACCAGCCGCCCACCCGGTACAACCCCGGGAGCCGAGTGGTGTTGGCCGGATGCAGGAAACGTCCCTTGCCGGCGGCGAGGGCGGGAGCCGAGACCTCCCCGAACTCCGGGGTGCCCGTGGCGTGTTCCGGCAGCCGCGTCTCGTGCCAGAGCAGGCGCTCCCGGAGCCCCGGGACGGCGGCTTCGGCGGCTTCGAGGAGGAAGTCCGTGCAGGCCCGGGCCGTGCCGTCCTTCTCCCAGCCGGCCTCGGCCGACAGCACCGCCGACAACACCACGGACTCGTGGTCGTCGTCCGGTCTGAGCGCCGGGTCGTCGGGGCGCAGCACCGTCACCGTGGGGCGCACCGGCCGGTCGCCGCCGGGCGCGGTCAGCAGGTCCAGCTCGGTCTCGCCGTCCGGGGCGTGCACGATCGTGCGGTGCGCGGTACCGGCCCCGGGCCCGCCACGGAGCGCGAGCAGCACGGTGAGGCGGCCCGGGCGCGCCGGCTTCCTGTCGGCCCGCACATCGCCGTCGGCGTCGAGCCGGCACCCCGTCAGCCGCGTGAGCGCGTCGAGCCGCACCGGATCCACTCCGGCCACCACATGGTCCACGTCGATCACAGAGCCGTCGGCGAGCTCCACCCCCGCCGCGCGGCCGTCCTTCGCCAGCACCGCCGTGACCTCGGCACCGAAGACGAACTCGACCCGCCGCTGCACGCACCGCTCGTACACCGCACGCGCCAACTCCCGCAGCCCGCCGCGCACATACCAGGTGCCGAAGGCGTGCTCCAGGTACGGCAGCACGGCCGCGCTCGCCGGCGTGTCACGGGGGTTGAGGCCGTACGCGAGCGCGTGGCTGTTCAGGAGGGCGGCCAGCCGCTCGTCGCGCAGCTCCCACGCGCCGATCTCGGCCAGCGTCGTGGCCCGGCGCGTGCGCAGCAGCTTCTTGTGCGGGATTGACGGGTACGGCTCGCGCTCGGCCAGCACCTGCCAGTTCGGCCACAGCGGCTCCTCCAGGAGCGGGCGGCGGGTGCGGTCCCAGGCCTCCCGGGCCCGCACCAGGAAGTCGCCCCAGCGCTGCCCGGCACCGGCCCCCAGCGCCTCGTCCAGGGCGGTGACGACGCCCGCGCGGGACGCGTTCGGCAGGGACACCTCCGTGCCGTCCGCGAAGACGTGCCGCACCGACGGGTCCACCTGGACCAGTTCGACGCAGTCCTCCAGCGGCTCCCTGCCGGTCTTGACGAACAGATCGCGGTACACGGCCGGCAGCGGCAGCAGTCCGGGGCCGGTGTCGAAGGCGAACCCGTCCCGCTCGAACCGGCGCACCTGGCCGCCGTACGTCTCCGTACGCTCGTACACCGTCACCCGGTGGCCCGCGACGGCCAGCCGGGCGGCCCCCGCCATGGCGCCCATCCCGGCGCCGATCACCGCAATCCGTCCCATGCCCACGACTTTATCGACCGCCACTGACAGTCCGGCCCGGCGGCCCGTCAGCCGGGTGGCCGCTCCACCTGCGCCGCGAGCCGCCGTTCCTCCCGGCGCTGGGCGCGGCGGCGCCAGAACCGCCGGATCCGGGAGACCAGGAACACCAGCACGATCAGGCCGCTCGCCAGCAGCACCGCAGCGATGATCGCCGCCGCCAGCGGATGGAACATCGCGAACGTCACGATCCCGGCGACCCCGAGATCCTCCGCCAGGCTCACCACGATGTTGCTGAACGGCTCCGGCGAGGTGTTGATCGCCATGCGGGTGCCGGCCTTCACGGTGTGGCTGGCCAGCGCCGTGGAACCGCCCACCAGCCCGGCCGCCACGTCCGGGAGCGAGCCGCTGTGCCCGGCGAGCAGCGCCCCGACCCAGGCGCCCGCCACCGGCCGGATCACCGTGTGCACCGAGTCCCACGCCGAGTCGACGTACGGGATCTTGTCGGCGACCGCCTCGCACAGGAACAGCACGCCCGCGACGATCAGCACCTCGGGGCGCTGCAGCGTCTCGGGGACGTCGTCGCTCAGGCCCGTCGCGCCGAAGAGACCGAGCAGCAGCACCACCGCGTACGCGTTGATTCCGCTGGCCCAGCCGCTGGTGAAGACCAAGGGGAGTACCGACACGGACGCGATCGTAACCAGTGGGCGGCCGTACGTCCTGGGCCTGGGTGCGCACACCTGAGTACGCGTACCTAGGCGCCGAGTTGAGTACGCGCGCGGATGGGCCGCGACCTGCGTGAACGAGACAGTGGAGGCACGGAACAGGGCGCGGGTCCGGCACCGCCGACACGGGGCGGCGGAACGGTGACCGCGCCCTTGACCGCTCCTTCCGCCGATTCGCGTCGGCGGAAGCGAGACACGGGGGAGAGGGGACCCGGGGGAAAACGGGGGCGCACGAAAGGCGGGAAGGGCTCAGCCCTTCCCGCTCACCCGTCCCTGCAGCAGCCGGGACAGGGCCGCGTGGACGTCGTCCAGGGAGCGCTCCGGCTGGAAGGACTTCCAGTCCAGGGCCGCCACCAGCACCATCCCGACCAGCGCGGCCGCCGTCAGCTGGACGTCGATCTCGTCGCTGAACTCGCCGTTCTCCACACCCTCGCGCAGCACGCCCTCGACGACCGCGACGGCCTGCTGCCGGACCACCATCAGCGTCGACTGCCAGGCCCGGTTGGTGCGCCACAGCTCCGCCACGTAGAGCTGCGTGAAGGCCGGGTAGCGGTCGATGAAGACGAGGCCCGCGCGGACCATCGCGTCCAGGGCGTCGACCCGGCTGCCGCCCTCCCGGGCGGTCTGCTCCGCGGCGTCTCTCAGGGACGCGGTGAGCAGGCCCACACCGTGCCGCAGCAACTCCTCGAAGAGGACCGACTTGCTCGCGAAGTTGTAGTAGACGGTGCCCTTCGCGACGCCTGCCCGTTCGGCGATCTCGTCCACCGTGGTGGCGGAGAAGCCCTGCTCGGCGATGAGCGTGACGGCGGCCTCGTAGAGCTTCTGCCGGGTGGCCTCACGACGTGTGCTGCCGCCCGTGGTGCTGCTGCTTTCCATGGTTCCGATTCTCACAGGAACGGCGGCCCGAGCGGGCACGGAAGAGGAGGTCATGGCGGCCTCACAGACTCAGTTCGGGATGGAGGCGGTCCAGCGTCCAGACCTGGCGGCGCCGGGCGGACACCGCGGTGAGCGCCAGGGCACCCGCCGTGAACGCCACCAGGACGGCGCAGGCCTGCCACACCGGCCCCAGCCCGCCGCCCGTGATCAGCCGCCGCAGCGCCGCCACGACGTAGCTCATCGGCAGGAACGGGTGGATCGCGTTGAAGAAGCCCGGACTGGTCTGCACGGGATACGTGCCGCCGGCCGAGGTCAGCTGGAGCATCAGCAGGGCGAGGACCAGGATCCGCCCCGCCGCCCCGAAGCGTGCGTTCAGCCACTGGACGATCGCCGCGAAGCAGGCCGCCACCAGGAACAGGAACCCGACCGTCCCGGCCGCGCGCACCATCTGGAGCCCGATCCCCCAGTGCAGTACGGCCATCAGGGCGGTCGTCTGCAGCACCCCGACCGCGACCACCGGCAGCCAGCCCGCCAGCGCGATCCGCCAGGCCGCCGAACCGGCCGCCAGGGCCCGCCGGTTGAGCGGCTGGATCAGCATGTAGGCGACCATCGCGCCGACCCACAGGGACAGCGGAATGAAGTAAGGGGCGAAGCCGGTGCCGTAGTTGGGCGCCTTGTGCAGGTCCTGCGAGGCGAGCTGGACCGGGTCGGCCATGACCCCGGTGCGCCGGTCGCGGTCCTGCTTGTCGTAGTCGGGGATCTTGCGCGCCCCGTCGTGCAGGCCGCCGGCGAGGGTGTTGGAGCCGTCGACGAGCTTGTAGAGCCCGCCGTCGAGGTCGTAGGCGCCGGCCTTGAGCTTCCCTATGCCCGCGTCGAGGCCGGTGGCGCCGGTGGTGGCGGTGCCGAGGCCGGTGTGCAGCTTCGCGGCGCCCGCGGCGACCTGGGCCGCGCCGTCGTTCAGCTTGTTGATCTTCGTGACGGCGTCGGTGACGTCCTCGGAGAGGTGCGGGGCGCGGTCGGCGAGGGCCTGCGCCTGCGTCTGGAGCGTGCCGAGGTTCGCGTCGAGCGTCCTCAGGTCGCCGTTCTGGTCGGCGATCAGCGTGTTGAGGTCGTCGGCGACCGACGCCACGTCGTCCGCCGCGTCCCTGGCCTTCTTCAGGTCGGGGCAGACCGAGTCGGCCGGCGGCTGCGCCGGGCAGCGAGCCGTGTAGATCCCGTCCAGGGTGTCCGCGGCCGCGTGCGCGGTCTTCGCGGCCGCCGGGGCGGTCTTCACGAGGACACCCAGGTTGTCGCGTACGGTCCCGGCCGAGTCGGCGACCAGCCGGGCGGTGTCACCGATGGTCTTCTCGTTCTTCGCCAGGTACGGGCCGACCTTGCCGTAGACGCCGTTGACCTGGTCCGCCAACACCTGGGTGCCGTCCGCGACCTGCCGCGAGCCGTCCGCCAGCGTCCCCGCGCCCGCGTCGAGCTTCCTGATCCCCTTGGCGAGCTTCCCGCTGCCGGTCTTGGCGTCCGACAGGCCGTCCGCGAGGTCCTTCGACCCCTGCTCGGCCTTCCCGATGCCACCGGCGAGCGTGTCGGCGCCCTCGGCGGCCCGCACGGTCTGCCCGTGGATGTCGGAGAACGAGATGAAGATCCGGTCCAGGAAGGACCGGGACGCCTTGGCGGACGCGGCCGAGCGCACCTCGTTGAAGACCGTGCGGGAGATCTGCCCGACGATGTAGTTGTTCGCGTCGTTCGTGCGCACCTGGAGCGCGCCGGTCTCCGGGGAGTCGCCGGCACTGGAGGCGATGCGCGCGCTGAAGTCGGCGGGCATGGTCAGCGACAGGTAGTACGTGCCGTCCTCGACGCCCCGGCGGGCCTCGGCCGCGCTCACCTCGTGCCAGTCGAAGGTCTTGCTGTCCCTGAGCCCGGCGACGATGTCGTCGCCCGCGGTGATCCGGCTGCCGCTCGCGGTCGCCCCCTTGTCGTCGTTCACGAGCGCCACGGGGACGCGGTCGAGGCGGCCGTACGGATCCCAGAACGACCACAGGTACAGCGCGCCGTACAGCAGCGGCAGCACCAGCAGGGCCACCAGGGCCGCGCGTGGCAGCCTGCCCCGTCCGAAGCGCCTGAGCTCAAGCGCGGCCAGTCGCGGCGAGCGCATCGCCGGCCTCCTCCCCTTGTGATGCCTCCGCGTTCCCGGTGCGGACGACGAGAGCCCCCTCCGGTGCCTCCCCGCACACCGCCACCACCGTCGTCCCGGACGCGGCGATCGACGCCAACAGCGTCCGTATCTTGCCCCGTTCGGCCTGCGACAGCTTCAGGTCGGCGTCGTCCACGGCCAGCAGCCGCGGCTTCCCGACCAGCGCCAGCGCCACGGACAGCCGCAGCTCCTCGATCCGCTCCAGATCCCGTACGGCGGTCCGGGGGCCCTTCGGCAGCGACCGAAGGTCGAGCCCCGCGGCGGCCAGGGCGTCGTCGATCCGCTGCTGCGCCCGCGCCCGCCGCTCCGCGCGAGGCCGCAGCAGCGCGCGCAGGGAGTCGCCGAACCGGCGCTGCAGCAGAGCCTGTTCGCGCAGGTGCTCGCCGACGGTCAGGGCGGGTTCGAGGTCGGTGACTCCGGCCATGTTGGCCACCGCGCTGATCCGCCGTACGGCCGCGAGCTGCTTGGGCAGCCGGGCCCCGCCGACGTTCGCGGTGCCCTCGGTTGCCCGCATCCGGCCGGTGAGCGCGAGCAGCAGACACGTGCGGCCGGAGCCGGACGGCCCTTCCACCACGATCAGCGCGCCCGGCCCGGCGTCCAGGCAGACCCCGCGGAACGGCCAGCCCCGCGGGCCCCTGAGCCCGAGGCGCTCGGCTGTGACAGGTACGCCGTGCACAGGTCCCCCCTGCGGCATCGTTTTTGAACTGACTGGTCAGTGCAAAAACTACCCCGAACTCGCGATCGAGGCAAAAGACCAGGTCAGAACGGATTGTCAGTGCCATACCCCACGATGGGCACATACGGCACCCCGTGTGAGGGCGCCGTCACTGAGACGACAGGAGGTTCGTCATGGCCAACTCGTCAGCGGCGGCCGCCCACCGGCGCCGCGCCACCGGCCCTGCCCCCTCACTGACCGGCCCGGCGAGCGATGTGCACCCCGTGCTCCGCCGGGCCACGGCCCCGCCCGCCGCCCTCGACCTGCTCACCCAGGCCCGCGCCGCGCTGGACGAGGCCGAGCTGCTCGACACCCCCAACGAGCGCTACGCGACCGCCCACCTGGCAGCCCTGCGCACCGCGGCCGCCGTGCTCGCCGCCCGCGCCCGCCCCGAGACCTCGCCCCGGCGCCGGGCCCGGATCCGCAGCGCCTGGGAGGTGCTCCCCGAGGTCGCGCCCGAGCTCACCGAGTGGAGCGCCCTGTTCGCCTCCGGCGCCCGCCGCCGGGCCCGCGCCGAGGCCGGCATCCAGGGTGCGGCCACCCGCCGGGACGCCGACGACCTGATACGCGACGTGGCGATGTTCCTCCGCATCGCCGAACGGATGCTCGTCCTCCAGCCGGTGCTGCCCCAGCCGCGCCGAGAGGACGGCGAGCGGCCGGCCGGCGACCCGGGGAGGGAGCTGCCCGACGCGGGATGACCAGGCAAGGCGGCGGCGGCAATCAGGTGCCGAGGCAATAGGGTGGAGAGCGCCTGAAGCCTTCCTTCCTCCCGCACCCGGGCCGGGGAGGCACCGAGTTCGCGCCGCCGGGCAACAGGCGGTGCCGCGCCGAGGAGTCAACTGCCGTGCCGGACCCCACTCGACCCCGCGCCTCTCTCCGTACCGCCGTGGTCTGGGAGGTCCTCCAGGACGCCCTCGACCGCCGGGTCAAGGCATCCGGCCGGGACGCGCTGGACGTCCTGGACACCGGCGGCGGCAGCGGCAACTTCGCCGTCCCCCTGGCCCGCCTCGGCCACCGCGTCACCGTCGTCGACCCCAGCCCGAACGCGCTGTTCGCGCTGGAGCGCCGCGTCGCCGAGGCGGGCGTGGCCGACCGGGTCAAGGGCGTCCAGGGCGACGTCCTCGGCCTGTTCGACGTGGTCGAGCGCGGCGGCCACGACGTGGTGCTGTGCCACGGCGTCCTGGAGTACGTCGACGACCCGGCCCAGGGCGTGCGCAACACGGTGGCCGCGCTGCGCTCCGAGGGCGTCCTCAGCCTCCTCGCCGCCGGGCTCGGCGGAGCTGTGGTCGCCCGTGCCCTCGCCGGCCACTTCAAGGAGGCCAAGCAGGCCCTGGAGGACCCCGAGGGCCGCTGGGGCGAGGGTGACCCGATGCCGCGCCGCTTCACCGCGGAGCAGCTCACCGGCCTGGTCGAGGGCGCGGGCCTGGCCGTCGCCGCCGTGCACGGCGTGCGGGTCTTCGCCGACCTGGTCCCCGGCGTCCTGGTGGACACCGAGCCCGGCGCCCTCGACGCCCTGCTCAAGCTGGAGGCCGCCGCGGCCGAGCTCCCCGCCTTCCACGCCGTCGCCACCCAGCTCCACGTGCTCGGCGAGACACCGGGTGCCGCCGGGGTCTGAGAGGGTCCTGGGACGAGCCCGCTGATCAGGGGCTCGACAGCGGATGGAGTACGCCACAGGCCCCCCGATCGAGGGGTTTGCGCCGTATGATCGAGGGAGATCGCCCGGCATGACGGGGCGGCTCCTGGGGAATGGAAGCTTCAGCGAGCCGGGACTGTCATGGCGGATTTCGGTTGGCCAATTGGCCTAGAGGGGCGGGTTTCACGGGGGCGATTCCCTGCCTATCCTGAAGGGACCCCCCGAGTCGCCCCGGCGACTGCACGATGAGGAGGACGCCGTGCCGCTCTCGGAGCACGAGCAGCGAATGCTTGAGCAGATGGAGCGAGCGCTGTACGCCGAAGACCCCAAGTTCGCGACAGCGCTTGAGGGAAGCGGCCTGCGGACGTACACCCGGCGACGGGTCTACCAGGCGGTCGCCGGCTTCCTCGTGGGTATCGCGCTCCTCATCGCCGGAATGGTCGTGCAGCAGGTCTGGGTGAGCGTGGTGGGCTTCCTCGTCATGCTGGGCTGCGCGGTCCTCGCCGTGACCGGCTGGCGCAAGGCTCCCAAGCCCGGTGAGCAGCCCGCGGGAGGCCCGCAGGCCCGCCGCCAGAACCGGCCGAAGCGCTCCGTGATGGACCGCATCGAGGAGCGCTGGCAGCGCCGCCGCGACGAACAGGGCCACTGACGGCTTCGCCGGGAGGCCGAACAGAGCGTGACTGAGGGGTGACCGCCACCGGGCGGTCACCCCTCAGTCGTTGCCGGCAGGCCGGTGGGCTGGTCGCGCCCGCTACATGGCTGCGGGCAGTCGTGCCGCTGGGGCGGCACGGGTGGGCGCGGCGGCACCCTGCAAGCGCCGGTAAGCGTCCCCACCCCCGCCGCCCCCCGTCAGCCCTCCTGCCCCGACGGCTTTCGCAGGGTCGGCCGAGCCGCCGCCGCCCGCTCCCGCAGCCGGGCCCACCCCGCCGACGCCGCCCACACCGCGCGCACGGCCGACCGCGGAGCGAACAGCACCCGCAGGCGCACGAGGACCCCGGCCATGCCGTTGAACGCGGCGGAGACCTTGCGGACGTCGTCCGCGAGGCCCGCCGTCAGCCGCGGCCGTGGCGCGTACAGCACCTGTTCGACCGCGTCCGCCACCCGGTGCACCGAAGCCCCCGCGGCCGGATCCAGACGGCCGAGCCGGACGATCCGGGCGGCCGCGTTGCGCGGGGTCTGCGACTCGTCCGGCAGGATGCCGAAGTCCCAGGCGGTGTCGGTGAGTTCCAGCCAGACCGCGAGCGTGTGCGCCGCCACGCCCTCGGGCGTGCGGTCGTGGGCCCCGAGCCGGCCGGCCCGCGCCCGTTGCCGGTACAGCAGCGGCGCCAGCGGCACCGCCAGTACGGCGAGACCGCCGAGCGCCCACAGGGCCAGCTGCCACCACGGCGGGCCGCCGTCGGCGCTCTGCGCCGCGGCCGCCGCCGACGGGCTCGCGCAGGCGTCCAGCTTGCGCAGCTGGGCCGTGCAGCTCTCGCTCGCCGAGGCCGAGGCCGATGGCGCCGTCGAGGCGCCCTTGGACGGCAGGGTCTCGTCCGGGACGGAGGAGCCGGGCGTGTCCGACACCGTGTACGACGGCGTCGTGCCCCGGGTCGGGGTCGGCTCGAAGCGGGTCCAGCCCACGCCCTCGAAGTACAGCTCCGGCCAGGCGTGGGCGTCCTTCAGGCCCACCGACACCGTGCCGTCGGCCTGCGGAGTGCCCGGCGCGAAGCCCACCGCGACCCGGGCCGGAATGCCCAGCGTCCGGGCCATCGCGGCCATCGCGAAGGAGAAGTGCACGCAGAAGCCGCGCTTCTGCTTCAGGAAGTTCGCGATCGCGCCCTCGCCCCGGCCGACCTCCACCTGCGTGTCGTACTGGAAGCCGCCGGACACCGCGAAGTAGTCCTGGAGCTTGACCGCCTGCTCGTAGTGGTTGACCGAGCCGGCGGTGACCTCCTTCGCCGTCTTCGCCACCACCGACGGCAGCGAGGAGGGCACCTTGGTGTACTCCGTCTTCATCGCCGCCGACGGCTCCGGCGCCGCGGCCAGCTGCTCCGCCGTCGGCTGCACGTCCAGGCTGGTGACCTGGTAGGTCTCACCGCGCGTGTTCTGCCCGTGGTCGCCGACGAGGGTCATCCCGACGGGCTCGTAGCGCCAGGTGCCGGCCACCTTCACCCCGCTCGGCGGGTACGGCATCGGCAGCCAGTCCTGGGCGTACCAGTCGGCCGCCGTGATCGTCGACTTCACCGTCGTCCGCTTGACGTCGCCGCCGAGGCCGGCCGGGGTCGGGAACTTGCCCGGCACGCCGGTGATGTGCCGCTGGGCCGGCTTCCAGGTGGTGCCGTCGAAGTCGTCCAGGGAGACGATCCGCAGGTAGAGGTCGGAGACGTCGGCGTTGGCGCTGGTCCGCACGGACAGCACCTGGCGGTCCTCGTCCACGTTGAGGCTGTCCCGCAGCGACACCAGCGGGTTGACCGCGGAGATCGTGCCGCCGTTCCCGTCGCCCACGCCGACACCGGTCCCGGCGCCGTCCAGCAGGCCGCCCTGGATCGAGGGCATCGCGAGCGGCACGAAGAGGGCGACGCTCAGCACGGCGAAGCCGATCCGGCGCCCGGTGCGCACCGGGGCCACCGCACCGCTCTCCTGGCCGCCCGGGGTGCGCGGGGCCCCGCCGAAGACCCGGCCCCACTGCGAGAGCCGGTCCCGGCCCTCGGCGAGCAGCAGCATCAGATAGCCGGCCGCCGCCACCAGGAACCACAGCCAGTCGGTCGGCCCGTCGGACAGGCCCGCCGCCACCGAGTAGAGCGCGAGCAGCGGCAGTCCGGCCGGGGCCGCGCTGCGGAAGGTCACCGCGAGCGTGTCCACGACCAGGCCGACGACCAGCACGCCGCCGATCACCATCAGCCGGATGCCGGGCGTCAGCGGCGCGGGTATCGCATACCGGCTGACGTCCTCCGAGCCCTGCTGGAGCAGATCGCCGAAGTAGCGGAAGGTGTCGGGACCGGGGATCATCCCGGCGAGCGCATGGCCCCGGGCGAAGACCATGGTCAGCGTCAGCAGCGTGACCAGGGCCTGCGCGGCCACGGTGAGCGGCCGGGCCAGCGGCACCCGCCGGGCGGCCGCTCCCACGCCGGTCTGGACCGCGACCAGGAACGCCGCCTGGAACAGCCAGGTCATCGGGGAGACCAGGGGCAGCAGGGCGCAGGACGCCATCAGCGTCGCCGCCGCCGCGGTGAGGGCCAGCCGGGCCCGTCCGCTCATCACCGTGCCTCCCCGCCCAGCGCGGCGAGCCCGCTGCGCTCCCGGTCGGCCTGCCGCCACAGCTCGGTCATCGAGGCGCCGCGCTCCACGCCGAGGGCCGTCCAGCCGGCCTCGCGCAGCATCCGCAGCCGCTCCTCGTGCGCGTTGCCGGGCGCGGGCACGTCGGTCGGCTCCCTGACCCAGGCGTCCGGGTCCAGCACGAAGGCGACGGCACCGCCGCTGCGCTGGCGCATCTTCGCGGCCACCGTCGCCTGTTCCTCGTCGAGGTCGCCCAGGAAGGCCACCAGCAGCCCCTCGTTCCCGCCGCGCAGGACGTCGTAGGCCCGGGACAGGCCGGTGCCGTCCGAGTGGTCGATCACGGCCAGGGTGTCCATCAGCAGCCCGGCCGCCTCCGCCGACTCCTGGCCGAAGCCCGCGAAACCGTCGGCGCCCTCGCTGGGCACCGAGCTGCCGGAGTCCGTCAACAGCCGGACCGAGAAGCCGCGTTCGAGCATGTGGACCAGGACCGAGGCGGCACCGGACACTGCCCATTCGAACGCCGAGTCCGGGCCCGCTCCTTCGTAGGCGCCGCCCCGGGTGTCGAGGAGCACCGTGCAGCGGGCGCGCTGCGGCTGCTCCTCGCGGCGCACCATCAGCTCGCCGTAGCGGGCGGTGGAGCGCCAGTGCACGCGGCGCAGGTCGTCGCCGTGACGGTAGCCGCGGGGGATCACGTCGTCCTCGCCGGCCAGGGCCAGTGAGCGCTGCCGCCCGTCGCCGTACCCCTTCGCCTCGCCGCTGAGCCGGATCGGCGGCAGCGGCTCAACCCGCGGGATGACGGTCAGGGTGTCGAACGTCGAGAAGGCACGGGTCAGTTCGCACATGCCGAACGGGTCGGTCAGGCGCAGCTGGAGCGGACCCAGCGGATAGCGGCCGCGCAGGTCCGAGCGGACCCGGTAGGACACCTCGCGGCGGCCGCCGGGCTCCACCCGGTCCAGGACGAAGCGGGGCCGCGGGCCGAGCACGTAGGGCACCCGGTCCTGGAGCATCAGCAGGCCGGTGGGCAGCCGCGAGACGTTGTCCATCCGCAGGTGGACCCGGGCCTCGCTGCCGGCCGGCACCCGTGCGGGGGAGAGCCGGCGGCTGCCCGCCACCCGGTAGCGGGTGCGGTAGAGCACGGTGGCGCAGATCAGCGGCAGTACCGCGAGCAGCAGCCCGACCCGGCGCAGATCGGCCTGGCCGAGTATGTACGCGCAGATCACCGCCGCGATACCGGCCGCGAGGAAGGACCGGCCGCGGGTGGTCAGCCCGGCCAGGGCCGTGCGGATCCCGCCCGTCTCCTCGCGGCCGGCCTCCGCCGGGGCGCTCATCACAGACTCCGCGGAGGCTGCTGGGGATACGCCGGCACGCCCCGGCCGAGACCGCCGAAGCCGGTCTGCTGCTGGGGGGCCGCGGGCACCGGGGTGGACTGCAGGATCTCCTGGACGACCTGTTCGGCGGTGCGCCGGTTGAGCTGGGCCTGGGCGGTGGGCAGCAGCCGGTGGGCCAGCACCGCGACGGCGAGCGCCTGCACGTCGTCCGGCAGTGCGTACTCCCGGCCGCTCAGGGCGGCGGACGCCTTCGCCGCGCGCAGCAGGTGCAGCGTCGCGCGCGGGGAGGCGCCGAGTCTGAGGTCCGGGTGGGTGCGGGTGGCGGCGACCAGGTCCACCGCGTACCGGCGGACCGGCTCGGCGACATGGACCCCGCGCACGGCCTCGATCAGCTTCACGACGTCATGGGCGTGCGCCACCGGCTGGAGGTCGTCGAGCGGGTTGACCGAGCCGTGGGTGTCGAGCATCTGCAACTCGGCCTCGACGCTGGGGTAGCCGACCGAGACGCGGGCCATGAAGCGGTCGCGCTGGGCCTCGGGCAGCGGGTAGGTGCCCTCCATCTCGACCGGGTTCTGGGTGGCCACCACCATGAACGGGCTGGGCAGTTCATAGGTCTGCCCGTCGATGGTGACCTGCCGCTCCTCCATCGACTCCAGCAGCGCCGACTGGGTCTTGGGGGAGGCGCGGTTGATCTCGTCGCCGATCACGATCTGGGCGAAGATCGCGCCCGGTTTGAACTCGAAGTCCCGGCGCTGCTGGTCCCAGATGGACACACCGGTGATGTCCGAGGGCAGCAGGTCCGGCGTGAACTGGATGCGCCGCACCGAGCAGTCGATGGACCGCGCCAACGCCTTCGCCAGCATCGTCTTGCCCACGCCCGGGACATCCTCGATCAGAAGATGCCCCTCGGCGAGCAGTACGGTCAGCGAAAGCCGTACGACCTCCGGCTTGCCCTCGATCACACCCTCAACCGAACTGCGGACCCGCTCCACAGTGGTGGTCAGATCAGTAAGGCTCGCTCGATCGTCATAGGTCGTCACCCGGCCCTCCTCGGCCCGTTATTGCTCGGGCCGGCGCTCCGTCTCGCATCTCCGGCCCACCCCGAATCACGGACACCACGCGTGAATGGTTCCGCGCGACGTCCCACACCGCATTCTTGCTGCCGTTACCGATTCGTGTCACTCGCCTGTGGACAACTGCCCGCACTATGTCGGTCTTACGGCCTTTCGACCACCTATTCGACAGCGGGTCGACAGCTTACGGCGGGCGCGTTCCGGGGCGCACGGTCTGCTCGACGGTCCGAGGTGCCCGGATCGAGGCGGGGAGAAGCAGGGGAGGAGGACGCGGCCCGGCGGCCCCGAGGGGCGGCCGCGGGCCGCGGGTCGTCCGGGGCCCGGCTGCCGGCGGTCGGCGCCGTCGGGCCGCTCGGCCGGGTGAGGCCTCGCGGGCAGCCGGGCGGGGACCCGGTCAGGCCGGGTCGACCTCGCGCAGGAGGCCGGTGCGGACGTCGAAGACGAAGCCGCGGACGTCGTCGGTGTGCAGCAGGAACGGCGAGGTGCGCACCCGCTGCATGGACTGCCGTACGTCCTGGTCGACGTCCCGGAAGGACTCCACCGCCCACGCCGGGCGCTGGCCGACCTCCATCTCCAGCTCGGTGCGGAAGTCCTCGGTGAGGGCCTCCAGGCCGCAGCCGGTGTGGTGGATCAGTACGATGCTGCGGGTGCCGAGCTTGTGCTGGCTGATGGTGAGGGAGCGGATCACGTCGTCGGTGACCACGCCGCCGGCGTTGCGGATGGTGTGGCAGTCGCCGAGCTGCAGGCCGAGCGCCTTGTGCAGGTCGAGGCGGGCGTCCATGCACGCCACCACGGCCACGTGCAGCACGGGCCGGGCGTCCATGCCGGGGTCGGTGAAGGCGGACGCGTAGGTCCGGTTGGCGTCGACCAGGCGATCCGTCACGGAGCCGTCCGTGGTTATGGCGCCTTCGGATCCAGTGGGAACTGCTGCGGAAGTCGTCATAGTCATGACGTTACTGGTCACGGGTGGTCACGGCCTCCTGTGAGAGGGGACAAAGAACGTCATCGTGGCTTGTTGTGAGCGAACCCACACGGAGGGCAAAGCGGGGCCGCCCGGGTGATTCCCGGTGAATCCCTGCCCCGGCCGGGACGCCGTACGCGCCGCGCAGGCCGGTTGATTGACCGCGCGACACGGTGGACTAAAGTGACGCGAAGCGGGAGGCGAGGCTCTCCCCGCTGGTGAAATCCCCTGGAGACCCCGGCGCGGAGTCCGGGCCGTCTCCCCACGTGCGCGGCGCGCGTACCGAGCGGGCGGGGACCCGGCGGTGCGTCCCCCGTGCCGGAACTGAGAGGCCCCCTTGAGCCAGAGTCGACACGTCCCGGTGATGCTCCAGCGGTGCCTGGATCTGCTGGCACCCGCCCTGGAGCGGCCGGGCAGCGTGGTCGTCGACTGCACCCTCGGCCTCGGCGGCCACAGCGAGGCGCTGCTGACCCGCTTCCCCGAGGCCCGCCTGGTCGCCCTGGACCGCGACAGGGAGGCCCTGCGCCTGTCCGGCGAGCGCCTCGCCCCCTTCGGCGAGCGCGCCACCCTGGTGCACGCCGTTTACGACGAACTCCCCGAGGTACTCGAACGGCTCGGCATCGCGCGCGTGCAGGGCGTGCTCTTCGACCTCGGTGTCTCCTCCATGCAACTCGACGAGGCCGGCCGCGGCTTCGCCTACGCTCAGGACGCACCCCTGGACATGCGCATGGACCAGACGACCGGCATCAGCGCCGCCGAGGTGCTCAACACCTACCCGGCCGGCGACCTCGTCCGCGTCCTGTACGCGTACGGCGAGGAGAAGCAGGCCAAGCGGATCGTCTCGGCGATCGTCCGGGAGCGTGCGAAGGAGCCGTTCAGCAACAGCGCCCGGCTCGTGGAGCTGATCCGGGACGCGCTCCCGCAGGCCGCCAAGCGCACCGGCGGCAACCCGGCCAAGCGCACCTTCCAGGCGCTGCGCATCGAGGTCAACGGCGAACTGGCCGTCCTGGAAAGGGCGATCCCGGCCGCCGTGAAGGCCCTCGCGGTCGGCGGCCGGATCGCCGTACTGTCGTACCACTCGCTCGAAGACCGCCTCGTCAAGCAGGTGTTCGCGGCCGGCGCCGCCATCACCGCGCCGCCCGGGCTGCCGGTCGTGCCCGAGCAGTACCAGCCCCGGCTCAAGCTGCTCACGCGCGGTGCCGAACTTCCCACCGAGGAAGAGGTCGCCGAGAACCGCCGGGCCGCGCCGGCGCGTCTTCGGGGAGCCCAGCGCATCAGGGAGGAAGCCGAGTGAGCGAGCGGGGTTTCCGGACCCACCGGAGGACACGTGAGTAGGAAACCCGAGCTGCGGGGGCGGGCGGCCCGGCTCGCCCGGCTCTTTCCGGCCGGCCGGGCCAACCAGGCCGCCCGCACCCCGTTCGTCCTGCTCGTCGTCCTGCTCCTCGGCGGCGGCCTGATCGGTCTGCTGGTGCTGAACTCGGCGCTCAGCGAGGGCTCGTTCAAACTCGACGACCTGCAGAAGCAGACCAAGAACCTCACCGACGAGGAACAGGCCCTGCAACGGGACATCGACGCCTACTCCGCCCCCGACGCCCTCCAGCGCCGCGCCCGCGAGCTCGGCATGGTCCCCGGCGGCGACCCGGCCTTCCTCGACCCGGACGGCACCGTCAAGGGCGTCCCCGGCCCCGCCGCCCTCCGGGAGACCACCGTGCCCCTCGCCCCCGAGGCCCTCGGCACCCCGTCCGCCGGTGCGACGGCCCCGACGCCCACTGCCGCCGCGCCGGCGACCGACCCGACGGCGACCCTCACGCCGGCCCAGAGTCCCACCCCCGTGACGACCCCGACCCCGACCCCCGGCAGGTGACGGAAGTGCCAGACACTTCTGGAGACAGGCAATCGCCGCGCCGCCGCGTGCCCGGCCCTCCCAAGCCGCCCCGCCCCCGGGACCCCAGAGGCGCCGTCCGGCGGCAGCCGGGCCCCGGCGCCCGCCCGGTCCGCCGCCCGGGCGCCCCGCGCCCCGCGGCCGCGCCCCCGCTGCGCCTCGGCAGCCCCCGCCCCCGGCTGCGCATGGTCGGCCTCGCCCTGACCCTGGTGCTGATGGTCTTCGTCGGGCGGCTGCTCCAGGTCCAGGCCGTCGACGCCAGCGCGTACGCGGCGAAGGCCGAGCAGAACCGGTACGTCGTGCACACGCTGGCCGCCGAGCGGGGCGGGATCACCGACCGCAACGGCGTGGCGCTGGCGATCAGCGAGGACGCGTACGACATCACCGCCGACCCCACGATGTTCACCAGCAAGCAGCTCAAGGTGGCCGACGGCCCCGAGCAGGCGGCCGCGCTGCTCGCCCCGATCCTCGGCAAGAACCAGACCGACCTGGTCAAGCTGCTGCGGCCGGCGAACAAGGAGCTGCGCTACGTCCGGCTCGCCACCCGGCAGACCCCGCAGGTCTGGAAGCAGATCAAGGACCTGAAGGCCGCGCTCACCGCCAAGGCCGGGACCGACGACAACACCGTCAACGTGCTGGCCGGTGTCTTCGCCGACCCCAGCAGCCAGCGGGTCTACCCGAACGGCGACCTGGCCGCCGGGATACTGGGCTGGGTCAACGCCGACGGCAAGGGCGGCGGCGGCATCGAGTCGCAGCTCGACAAGGAGCTGACCGGCAAGGACGGCAAGATCCGCTACGCCCAGTCCGGCGGTCGCGAGGTGCCCACCGCGGGCTCCACCGAGACCCCGGCCGTGGCCGGCTCCGACGTCGAGCTGACCATCGACCGCGACATCCAGTGGGCCGCGCAGAACGCCATCACCGAGCAGGTCAAGAAGTCCAGGGCGGACCGCGGCTACGTGGTCGTCCAGGACACCCGGACCGGGCAGATCCTGGCCATGGCCAACTCACCCGGCTTCGATCCGAACGACCTGTCGACGGCCGACGCCGCCGACCTGGGCAACGCGGCCCTCCAGGACGCCTACGAGCCCGGCTCCACCGCCAAGGTGATGTCCATGGCGGCCGTGCTGGAGCGGAACGCCGCCACCCCGCTCACCCACGTGGTGGTGCCCAACCGGCTGCACCGCGGCGACCGGCTCTTCAAGGACGACGTCGACCACGCCACCTGGTACCTCACGCTCAACGGCGTGCTCGCCAAGTCCAGCAACATCGGCACCATCCTGGCCACCGGCCAGCTCGGCAAGACCCAGGAACAGGCCAACCGGGTCCTCTACTCGTACCTGCGCAAGTTCGGCATCGGCAGCTACTCCGGTCTGGACTTCCCCGGCGAGACCAAGGGCATCCTCGCCGCCCCGGACAAGTGGTCGACGTCGCAGCAGTACACGATTCCTTTCGGCCAGGGCTTCTCCATCAACGCCATGCAGGCGGCCTCCGTCTACTCGACCATCGCCAACGGCGGGGTCCGCGTCGAACCGAGCCTGGTGCGCGGCACCAAGGGCGCCGACGGCCGGTACACGCCGGCCGCCCAGCCCAAGAAGACCCGCGTGATCAGCGCGAAGACAGCCAGGACCCTGGCCGAGATGCTGGAGTCCGTCGTGGACGACGAGCAGGGCACCGGCGCCAAGGCGGCCATTCCCGGCTACAACGTCGCCGGCAAGACCGGCACCGCCAACCGAGTGGATCCGGCCACCGGCAGATACCGCGGCTACACCTCGTCGTTCGCCGGGTTCGCACCCGCGGACAAGCCCCGCATCACCGTCTACTGCGCCATCCAGAACGCCACAGCCGGCAGCTACTTCGGCGGCCAGATCTGCGGCCCGATCTACAAGCAGGTGATGGAGTTCGCCCTCAAGACCCTCCAGATCCCGCCGACCGGCGCCAAGGCGGCCGACCTGCCCGTCGACTACAAGCCCTGATCAGCGCGTCAGCACTTCGTACAGACCACCAGGAACGAGCTCGTGACAACGATCACCCCCGATCCCGGGAACCACGGGACGCCGCGCCCCTCGCTTCGCTCCGAAGCGGGTGCGCCCGGTACGCTCACCGCCGTGCCACACGCTGATCAGTCCCAAACCACCCAGAAGGGCGCTTCCGTGACATATCCGGGGCCGCCCAGGCCGGTTCAGAACTCCGCCACACCCCTCGCGGAGCTCGCCGACCAGCTGGGTGCCGCCGCCCCGGAACCCGCGAACAGCACGGTCGAGGTCACGGGCATCACCCATGACTCGCGCGCGGTCCGTCCCGGCGACCTGTACGCCGCCCTGCCGGGCGCCCGGCTGCACGGCGCCGACTTCGTCGCCCAGGCCGCCGGCCTCGGCGCGGTCGCCGTGCTGACCGACCCGACGGGCGCCGAACGCGCCGCCGCGACCGGCCTGCCGGTCCTGGTGGTCGACGACCCGCGCGCGCTGATGGGCGAACTCGCGGCCACCATCTACGGCCGTCCGGGCCGCGACCTGCTCCAGATCGGCATCACCGGCACCTCGGGCAAGACCACCACGGCCTACCTGGTCGAGGGTGGCCTGAAGTCGACCCGCAACACCGGGCTCATCGGCACGGTCGAGACGCGCATCGGCGACGAGCGCATCAAGTCCGAGCGCACCACCCCCGAGGCCACCGACCTCCAGGCCCTGTTCGCCGTGATGCGCGAGCGCGGGGTCGAGGCGGTCGCCATGGAGGTCTCCAGCCACGCCCTGGTCCTCGGCCGGGTCGACGGCTGCGTCTTCGACATCGCCGTCTTCACCAACCTCAGCCCGGAACACATGGAGTTCCACTCCGACATGGAGGACTACTTCCGGGCCAAGGCACAGCTGTTCACCCCGGAACGCAGCAGACGGGGCGTGGTCAACGTCGACGACGAGTACGGCCGCCGGCTCGCCCGGGAGGCCTCCGTACCGGTCGTCACCTACTCCGCCGAGGGCCACCCGGACGCTGACTGGCGGGCCAGCGACGTCCACATCGGCCCGATGGACTCGACGTTCACCGTCACCGGGCCCGAGGGCGTCCGGGTCGCCGCCAAGTCGCCGCTGCCGGGCCCCTTCAACGTGGCCAACACCCTCGCCGCGATCGTCGCGCTCGCCACCGCGGGGCTCGACCCGCAGACCGCCGCCGACGGCATCGCCGGCGTGCCGGGCGTGCCGGGCCGCCTGGAGCGCGTGGACGCCGGACAGCCCTACCTCGCGGTCGTCGACTACGCCCACAAGACGGACGCCGTCGAGTCGGTCCTCAGGGCCCTGCGCAAGGTCACCAAGGGCCGGCTGCACATCGTCCTCGGCTGCGGCGGCGACCGGGACAGGACCAAGCGCGCCCCGATGGGCGCCGCCGCGGCCCGGCTCGCCGACATCGCCGTACTGACCTCCGACAACCCCCGCTCCGAGGACCCCCTCGCCATCCTCGCGACCATGCTCGAAGGCGCCGCCTCGGTGCCCGTGCACGAGCGCGGCGAGGTGCTCCTCTTCGAGGACCGGGCCGCCGCGATCGAGGCCGCCGTCGCCCGCGCGCACCCGGGCGACACCGTGCTGGTCGCCGGCAAGGGCCACGAGCAGGGCCAGGACATCGCCGGCGTGATCCGTCCCTTCGACGACCGTCAGGTCCTCCGCGAAGCCATCCAGAAAACCCAGGGATGAAAATCCAGAAGACCCAGGGGATGAACTTGTGATCGCCCTCTCTCTCGCCGAGATCGCAGCAGTCGTCGGCGGGCAGACGCACGACATACCGGATCCGTCCGTCCTGGTCACCGGCGAGGTCGTCCGGGACTCCCGCGAGGCGGGGCCGGGCAGTCTGTTCGCCGCCTTCGTGGGCGAGCGCGTGGACGGCCACGACTTCGCCGCCCAGGTCGTCGGGCAGGGCGCGGTCGCCGTACTGGCGTCGCGCCCCGTCGGCGTGCCCGCGATCGTCGTGGACGACGTCCGGACCGCCCTCGGCGCTCTCGCCCGGCACGTCGTACGACGGCTCGGCGCGACCCTCGTGGCGCTGACCGGCTCGGCCGGCAAGACCAGTACCAAGGACCTCATCGCCCAGGTACTGCGCACCAAGGCGCCGACCGTGTTCACGCCCGGCTCGCTCAACAACGAGATCGGGCTGCCGCTGACCGCCCTGTCCGCCACCGAGGAGACGAAGTTCCTGGTGCTGGAGATGGGCGCCCGCGGCATCGGACACATCCGCTACCTCACCGATCTGACGCCCCCGAAGATCGGCCTGGTCCTCAACGTCGGCACCGCCCACATCGGCGAGTTCGGCGGCCGTGAGCAGATCGCCCAGGCGAAGGGCGAGTTGGTGGAGGCGCTGCCCGCCGCGGAGGACGGCGGCGCCGCGATCCTCAACGCCGACGACCCGTTGGTGCGGGCCATGGCCTCCCGTACCAAGGCGAAGGTGGTCCTTTTCGGAGAGTCGGCCGAAGCGGACGTACGGGCCGAGAACGTACGACTCACGGACACGGGACAGCCCGCGTTCAGTCTTCACACACCCTCCGGTGCAAGCGATGTGACCATGCGCCTGTACGGTGAGCACCACGTGTCGAACGCGCTCGCCGCGGCCGCCGTCGCCCATGAGCTGGGCATGTCCGCGGAAGAGATCGCCCTCGCGCTCTCCGAGGCGGGCTCCCTCTCCCGCTGGCGTATGGAGGTCACCGAGCGCCCGGACGGCGTGACCATCGTCAACGACGCCTACAACGCCAACCCCGAGTCCATGCGAGCCGCGCTGCGCGCGCTCGCGGCCATGGGCCAGGGGCGCCGCACGTGGGCGGTGCTCGGCAAGATGGCCGAGCTCGGGGACGAGGCGCTCGCCGAGCACGACGCGGTCGGACGGCTCGCCGTCCGGCTCAATGTCGGCAAGCTCGTCGCCGTCGGGGGAGTGGAAGCCTCCTGGCTGCAACTGGGCGCATATAACGAGGGTTCGTGGGGTGAGGAGTCGGTGCACGTGTCCGACGCACAGGCGGCGGTCGACCTGTTGCGCAGCGAGTTGCGCCCGGGGGACGTCGTCCTCGTGAAGGCGTCACGTTCGGTGGGCCTGGAGAGCGTTGCGCAGGCGCTCCTGGAGCCCGGTGCCGAGGGTGTTGATGCCCGATGATGAAGCAGATCCTCTTCTCGGGCGTCATCGGTCTCTTCCTGACGCTGATCGGCACCCCGCTGCTGATCAAGCTCCTCGCCCGCAAGGGCTACGGCCAGTACATCCGTGACGACGGCCCGCGCGAGCACGCCAGCAAGCGTGGTACGCCCACGATGGGCGGTATCGCCTTCATCCTGGCCACGGTCGCCGCCTACTTCCTGTCCAAGGTGATCACCGGCTACACCCCGACCTACTCGGGCCTGCTGGTGCTCGGCCTGATGTGCGGGATGGGCCTGGTCGGCTTCCTGGACGACTACATCAAGATCGTCAAGCGGCGGTCGCTGGGTCTGCGGGCCAAGGCGAAGATGGCCGGCCAGCTGATCGTCGGCATCTCCTTCGCGGTGCTCTCACTGCAGTTCGCGGACGCCCGCGGCAACACCCCGGCGTCCACCAAGCTGTCGTTCATCACGGACTTCGGCTGGACCATCGGCCCGGTGCTGTTCGTGGTCTGGGCGCTGTTCATGATCCTGGCGATGTCCAACGGCGTGAACCTGACGGACGGTCTGGACGGCCTCGCCACCGGCGCCTCCGTGCTCGTCTTCGGCGCCTACACGTTCATCGGCGTCTGGCAGTTCCAGGAGTCCTGCGCCAACGCCGTCACCCTGACCAACCCCAACGCCTGCTACGAGGTGCGCGATCCGCTGGACCTCGCGGTCATCGCCTCCGCGCTGATGGGTTCCTGCCTGGGCTTCCTGTGGTGGAACACCTCGCCGGCCAAGATCTTCATGGGTGACACCGGTTCGCTCGCGCTCGGCGGTGTCCTCACGGGCCTGGCGATCCTCTCCCGCACCGAACTCCTCGTCGCCATCATGGGCGGTCTGTTCGTCCTCATCACCATGTCGGTCGTCATCCAGGTCGGCTCCTTCCGGCTCACCGGCAAGCGCGTCTTCCGGATGGCACCACTCCAGCACCACTTCGAACTCAAAGGCTGGTCCGAAGTCCTTGTGGTGGTCCGCTTCTGGATCATCCAGGGCATCTGTGTGATCGTCGGACTGGGCCTCTTCTACGCAGGATGGGCAGCGGACAAGTGACCTCCTCGGTGTCCCCGGACTTCCAGGGCATGCACGTCACCGTCGCCGGGCTCGGCGTCTCCGGTGTCCCGGCGGCCAAGGTGCTGCACGCGCGCGGGGCGGTCGTCACGGTCGTCAACGACGGCGACGACGCACGCGCGCGTGAGCAGGCCGCCGAACTGGAGGCGCTCGGCGTCACGGTACGGCTCGGTGACGGCGCGACCCTGCCCGAGGGCACCGAGCTGATCGTCACCGCGCCGGGCTGGCAGCCGGACAAGCCGCTCTTCCAGGCGGCCCGCGCGGCCGGTGTCGACATCTGGGGCGACGTCGAGCTGGCCTGGCGGCTCAGGGGCCCCGAGGCGGCCCCGTGGCTCGCCGTCACGGGCACCAACGGCAAGACCACCACCGTCCAGATGCTGGCGTCGATCCTGAAGGCCGCGGGCCTGCGCACGGCCGCGGTCGGCAACATCGGCGTCTCGCTGCTCGACGCGGTCCTCGGGGACCAGGAGTACGACGTCCTCGCGGTGGAGCTGTCGAGCTACCAGCTGCACTGGGCGCCCTCGCTGCGCGCCCACTCGGCGGCCGTGCTGAACCTCGCCCCCGACCACCTCGACTGGCACGGCTCCATGGAGGCGTACGCCAAGGACAAGGGCCGCGTCTACGAGGGCAACCGGGTCGCCTGCGTCTACAACGTCGCCGACAAGCTCACCGAGGAGCTGGTGCGCGAGGCCGACGTCGAGGAGGGCTGCCGGGCCATCGGCTTCACCCTCGGCACCCCGGGGCCCTCCCAACTCGGCGTCGTGGACGGCATCCTCGTCGACCGTGCCTTCGTCGAGAACCGGCACAAGAACGCCCAGGAGCTGGCCGAGGTCTCCGACGTCCACCCGCCGGCCCCGCACAACATCGCCAACGCCCTTGCCGCGGCGGCCCTCGCGCGCGCCTTCGGGGTCCCCCCCACCGCCGTACGGGACGGGCTGCGGGCCTTCACGCCGGACGCCCACCGCATCGCGCACGTCGCCGACGTGGACGGGGTCGCGTACGTCGACGACTCCAAGGCCACCAACACCCACGCCGCGGAAGCCTCGTTGGCGTCATATGAGTCGATCGTATGGATTGCGGGCGGTCTGGCGAAGGGCGCGACCTTCGACGAGCTGGTCGCCAAGTCGGCAAAGCGGCTTCGCGGTGTGGTGCTCATCGGCGCCGATCGCGCCCTCATCCGGGAGGCCCTCGCGCGACACGCGCCGGAAGTACCCGTCGTCGACCTCGACCGGACCGACACTGGGGCGATGCCCGCGGCGGTCCGCGAGGCGCGGCGACTCGCCGTCGCCGGAGACACGGTGCTGTTGGCACCCGCCTGTGCCTCCATGGACATGTTCGCCAACTACAACAAGCGCGGTGACGCGTTCGCTCAGGCCGTTCGCGAACTCGGCGCCTGACCCGGCCGCCTGCCGGGCGACCTTGGGAGGGACGCGTGGAACGCCCGACGTTCAGCGGAGGCGTTGATGCCCGGTAGCCGCACCGGCCGGCCGCCCGTACAGCGAGCGGTCCGCCGGCCCGCCGCGCCCCGCGCCTCCCGCGACAACCCGCTGCGACGGCTCTACACGCGGGCCAACCGGGCCTGGGACCGGCCGCTGACCGCGTACTACCTGATCCTCGGCGGCAGCCTGCTGATCATCGTGCTGGGTCTGGTGATGGTCTACTCGGCCTCCCAGATCACCGCGCTGCAGATGTCACTGCCCGGCTCGTTCTTCTTCCGCAAACAGTTCCTGGCCGCCTGCATCGGGGGCGTGCTGCTGCTCGTGGCGTCCCGCATGCCGGTGAAACTGCACCGGGCGCTCGCCTACCCGATCCTCGCCGGAGCCGTCTTCATGATGGCGCTCGTGCAGGTGCCGGGGATAGGGATGTCCGTCAACGGCAACCAGAACTGGATCTCCCTCGGCGGCTCCTTCCAGATCCAGCCCAGCGAGTTCGGCAAGCTCGCCCTCGTGCTGTGGGGTGCCGACCTGATGGCGCGCAAACAGGAGAAGCGGCTGCTGACCCAGTGGAAACACATGCTGGTGCCGCTCGTGCCGGTGACTTTCCTGCTGCTCGGGCTGATCATGCTCGGCGGCGACATGGGCACGGCGATCATCCTGACCGCGATCCTGTTCGGCCTGCTGTGGCTGGCGGGGGCGCCGACGCGGCTGTTCGCGGGGGTGCTGTCGATCGCGGGCGTGCTCGGTGTGATCCTCATCAAGACCAGCCCCAACCGGATGGCCCGGCTCGCCTGCATCGGCGCCACCGAGCCGAAGACCGGCGTCGCCGACTGCTGGCAGGCGGTTCATGGCATCTACGCCCTGGCCAGCGGCGGGCTCTTCGGATCCGGACTCGGTGCGAGTGTGGAGAAATGGGGCCAACTCCCCGAAGCCCACACGGACTTCATCTTCGCCGTCACCGGTGAGGAACTGGGCCTGGCGGGCACGCTGTCGGTACTGGCCCTCTTCGCGGCTCTAGGCTATGCGGGTATCCGCGTGGCCGGACGCACGGAGGACCCCTTCGTGAGGTACGCCGCGGGAGGTGTGACCACCTGGATCACCGCCCAGGCGGTGATCAACATCGGTGCGGTGCTCGGTCTGCTGCCGATCGCCGGCGTCCCCCTCCCGCTGTTCTCCTACGGAGGTTCCGCCCTGCTGCCGACCATGTTCGCCATCGGGCTGCTGATCGCCTTCGCGCGCGACGAGCCCGCTGCGCGGGCGGCGCTTGCGATGCGGCAACCTCGCTTTGGTAGAAAGCGGGGAGCCGGGGGCCCTCAGGGGCCTCGGAGATGGAACACGATGCGACGGCGTGCCTCGGTGGCGCGCTCGTCCGGAGAGCGGTGAATTTCGGTGCATGTCGTACTCGCTGGTGGGGGGACCGCCGGCCACATCGAGCCGGCGCTCGCCCTCGCGGACGCCCTGCGCAGGCAGGACCCCACCGTGGGGATCACGGCCCTGGGCACGGAGCGCGGTCTGGAGACCAAGCTCGTCCCGGAGCGCGGCTATGAGCTCGCACTGATCCCGGCGGTGCCGCTGCCCCGCAAGCCCACCCCCGAACTGATCACCGTCCCGGGCCGGCTGCGGGGCACCATCAAGGCCGCCGAGCAGATCCTGGAGCGCACCAAGGCGGACTGCGTCGTCGGCTTCGGCGGCTATGTCGCCCTGCCCGGCTACCTGGCCGCCAAGCGTCTCGGCGTGCCGATCGTGATCCACGAGGCCAACGCCCGCCCCGGTCTCGCCAACAAGATCGGCTCCCGGTACGCCGCCAGGGTCGCGGTCTCCACCCCGGACAGCAAGCTGCGGGACGCCCGCTACATCGGCATCCCGCTGCGCCGCTCCATCTCCGTCCTGGACCGGGCGGCCGCCCGCCCCGAGGCCCGGCACCGCTTCGGCCTCGACCCCAACCTGCCCACGCTGCTGGTCTCGGGCGGCTCCCAGGGCGCCCGCCGCCTCAACGAGGTCGTCCAGCAGGTCGCGCCCTGGCTCCAGCAGGCCGGTATCCAGATCCTGCACGCGGTCGGCCCGAAGAACGAACTGCCGCAGGTGCACCAGATGCCGGGAATGCCGCCCTATATCCCGGTAAGTTACCTGGACCGGATGGACCTCGCGTACGCCGCGGCCGACATGATGCTCTGCCGCGCGGGCGCGATGACCGTCGCCGAACTCTCCGCCGTCGGACTCCCGGCCGCCTATGTCCCGCTGCCCATCGGCAACGGCGAACAGCGGCTGAACGCCCAGCCGGTGGTCAAGGCCGGCGGCGGCCTGCTGGTCGACGACGCGGAACTCACCCCGGAGTGGGTGCAGCAGAACGTCCTGCCCGTACTCGCCGACCCGCACCGGCTGTACGAGATGTCCCGCGCGGCAAGCGAGTTCGGCCGCCGGGACGCCGACGACCTGCTCGTCGGCATGGTGTACGAGGCGATCGCCTCAAGCCGATAGGACCGTATGACGAAAGGCAAGTGAGTAGCGTGGCCGGACCGACCACCACCGCCGAACGCGGTGAACGCCGGCAGGAGTCGTCCGGCCCGCCGCTCGTCCGCCGACTGCGGAACCGCCGCTTTCGTAGGATCGTCATTCTGGGGTTGGCCGTTGTGCTCCTCGGGTCCGGCTCCGGCTGGCTGCTGTACGGCTCCCCGTGGCTGCGGGTGCGCCATGTCTCCGTGTCCGGTACGGCCGTTCTCACCCCCGACCAGGTCCTCGCGGCCGCCGACGTCCCCGTCGGAGCGCCGATGGTCTCGGTCGACACGGACCGGATCGAGGCCCGGCTGCGCCGGAGGCTGCCCCGCATCGACGCGGTGGACGTCGTCCGTTCCTGGCCCCATGGAATCGGGCTGAAAGTGGTCGAGCGCACTCCGGTACTGCTCATTGAAAAGGGCGGAAAATTCACCGAAGTGGACAAGAAAGGCGTCCGTTTCGCCACGGTGCCGCAGGCGCCCGAAGGCGTTCCGGCACTGGAACTGAGTCTGCCCCGGTCGGGTTCGGCCACCGCGAGCCTGCGCCGATTCGGCACCGACCGGCTGGTGCGGGAAGCGGTCGAGGTCGCGCGTGCCCTTCCGGCCGCGGTCCGCCGGGACACCCGAACCCTCAAGGTCCGCTCCTACGACGACATCTCGCTGGAGCTGGGCGGCGACCGCGTCGTCGAGTGGGGCAGTTCCGAGAACGGCGCCGCGAAGGCGCGCACGCTCACCGCGCTCCTGAAAGCCGCTTCCGCCTCCCGGCACTTCGACGTGAGTGTTCCCACCGCCCCTGCGTCATCAGCGAGTTGACGCACATCAGCGCAGGCCAGCACCCTGGTTGGGCACTGCTATGCCTGATCACATAGGGTGAAAAGAAAAACGGGAGGTTCGGCGTGTTCGTTGAACGGGCGCCACTTGTCGACTTAGTGTCCTGTTCAGAAGACTCCAGGGAACAGACACACTGGTAACCCTAAACTTCAGGGTTAGGGTTCGGGTCGGCGCTACGGACCGTCCCAATCGGCATCTGCCGTCCCGCGCGGGGCAACCGCACGTGGACGGCAACGTAATTCGAGGCGAGAGGCCTTCGACGTGGCAGCACCGCAGAACTACCTCGCAGTCATCAAGGTCATCGGTGTCGGCGGCGGTGGTGTCAATGCCATCAACCGGATGATCGAGGTCGGTCTCAAGGGCGTCGAGTTCATCGCCATCAACACCGACGCACAGGCGCTGTTGATGAGCGACGCCGACGTCAAGCTCGACGTCGGCCGTGAACTCACCCGGGGACTCGGCGCCGGCGCCAACCCGGCCGTCGGCCGCAAGGCGGCCGAGGACCACCGCGAGGAGATCGAGGAGGTCCTCAAGGGGGCCGACATGGTCTTCGTGACGGCCGGTGAAGGCGGCGGCACCGGCACCGGCGGCGCGCCCGTCGTGGCCAACATCGCCCGCAACCTGGGCGCCCTCACCATCGGCGTGGTCACCCGCCCGTTCACCTTCGAGGGCCGGCGCCGGGCCAACCAGGCCGAGGACGGCATCGCCGAACTCCGCGAAGAGGTCGACACCCTCATCGTCATCCCCAACGACCGGCTGCTGTCCATCTCGGACCGCCAGGTCTCGGTGCTCGACGCGTTCAAGTCGGCCGACCAGGTCCTGCTCTCCGGTGTCCAGGGCATCACCGACCTCATCACCACCCCCGGCCTGATCAACCTCGACTTCGCCGACGTCAAGTCGGTCATGTCGGAAGCCGGTTCGGCCCTCATGGGCATCGGCTCGGCCCGCGGCGACGACCGCGCGGTGGCCGCCGCCGAGATGGCGATCTCCTCGCCGCTCCTGGAGGCCTCCATCGACGGCGCCCGGGGCGTGCTGCTCTCCATCTCCGGCGGCTCCGACCTCGGCCTGTTCGAGATCAACGAGGCCGCCCAGCTGGTCAGCGAGGCGGCCCACCCCGAGGCCAACATCATCTTCGGCGCGGTCATCGACGACGCCCTCGGCGACGAGGTCCGCGTCACCGTCATCGCGGCCGGGTTCGACGGGGGCCAGCCCCCGGCCCGCCGGGACAACGTCCTCGGCTCGTCCTCGGCCTCCGCCCGCCGCGACGAGCCCGCCCCGGCCCGGCGGGAGGCCGAGCGTCCCTCCTTCGGCTCGCTCGGCAGCGTGACCCCCAAGGAGGAGCCGGAGCCGGCGCCCGAGCCGGTCGCCGACATCCCGGTCGCCCCGCCGGTCCCGCCGTCGCGGACCTACACGGACAGCGCGGCCGAGGAACTGGACGTACCGGACTTCCTCAAGTGATCCTTACGACGTGATAGGACAGCGCGAGACCGTGAGCGGCGCGCACTTCGCCTTCACCGACAGGTGGGGCGGGGTGAGCGCCGCTCCGTACGAGGAGCTCAACCTGGGCGGAGCGGTCGGCGACGACCCCGGCGTGGTACGGACCAACCGGGAGATCGCCGCCAAGTCGCTCGGCCTGGACCCCGGCCGGGTGGTCTGGATGAACCAGGTCCACGGAAACGGCGTGGCCGTCGTGGACGAGCCCTGGGGAGACCGTCCGGTGCCCGAGGTCGACGCGGTGGTCACCGCGCGCCGGGGGCTCGCCCTCGCCGTCCTCACCGCCGACTGCACGCCGGTGCTGCTCGCCGACCCGGTCGCCGGGATCGTGGCCGCCGCCCACGCGGGCCGGCCCGGGATGGTCGCCGGGGTCGTCCCCGCCGCCGTACGCGCGATGGCCGGGCTCGGCGCCGAGCCCGCCCGGATCGTCGCCCGCACCGGCCCGGCCGTCTGCGGCCGGTGCTACGAAGTGCCGGAAGCCATGCGCGCCGAGGTGGCCGCCGTCGAGCCGGCGGCGCACGCCGAGACCAGCTGGGGCACTCCGGCGGTCGACGTGAGCGCGGGAGTGCACGCACAGCTCGCGCGCGCCGGGGTGCTCGACCGGGCGCAGTCGCCGGTGTGCACGCTGGAATCGGGCGATCACTTCTCGTACCGCCGGGACCGCACCACCGGGCGGCTCGCCGGCTATGTGTGGCTGGACTGATGAGACATGACGGACCGTAGGGCCGAACTCGCCGGAAACCTGGCGAAAGTGGAGGAGCGCATCGCCGCCGCCTGTGCGGCGGCGGGGCGCAGGCGGGATGAGGTGACCCTGATCGTGGTCACCAAGACCTACCCGGCGAGCGACGTGCGGATCCTGTCCGGGCTCGGGGTGCGCCATGTCGCCGAGAACCGGGACCAGGACGCGGCCCCCAAGGCCGCCGAATGCTCGGATCTGCCCCTTGACTGGCACTTTGTAGGCCAATTGCAGACCAACAAAGTGCGATCCGTCGTGGGTTATGCGGATCTCGTGCAGTCCGTCGATCGTTCCAAGCTCGTGGACGCACTGTCCAAGGAGGCGGTGCGGGCCGGGCGCGAGATCGGGTGTCTCCTTCAGGTCGCGCTCGACGCGGGTGCGAGCGGAAGGGGGGAGCGCGGCGGCGTCGCGCCGGGCGGAATCGAAGAGTTGGCCGCCCTCGTCGCGGGCTCGCCGGGACTGCGGCTCGACGGACTCATGACCGTCGCTCCGCTCACTGGGGAGTACGCGGGGCGCCAACGCGCGGCGTTCGATCGGTTGATGGATTTGTCGACTGACCTGCGCCGAGCCCATCCGGCTGCGAACATGGTCTCCGCAGGGATGAGTGCGGACCTTGAGGAAGCCGTGGCCGCCGGGGCGACACATGTACGCGTCGGCACTGCGGTACTCGGAGTCCGCCCCAGGCTCGGGTAACGTCGCCAGGAAGTCGGACCACAGCAGAAAATATGGTCAATGCCGCCTTAGGCGGGCGCAACGACCGCGTGGATCGCGGGACTTGGCAGTCGTCACCGATCCACCACAGAGCGGAGGACTCAGAGCATGGCCGGCGCGATGCGCAAGATGGCGGTCTACCTCGGCCTCGTGGAGGACGATGGGTACGACGGCCGCGGATTCGACCCCGATGACGACTTCGAGCCCGAACTGGACCCGGAGCCCGAGCGGGACCATCGACGGCACGAGCCGTCGCACCAGTCCCACGGAGCACACCAGTCCCAAAGGGACGATTCGGTACGAGTGGTACAGCCGTCGCCCCCGCGCGAACCGGTGTCGCATTCCGCTTCGCTACCCGCGGAATCGGGACGCCCGGCGCGCATCGCCCCCGTGGCGTCCATCACACAAGAACGCGCAAGCCTGGAGAAGAACGCACCGGTGATCATGCCCAAGGTCGTGTCGGAACGAGAGCCTTACCGGATCACCACGCTTCACCCCCGGACCTACAACGAGGCCCGTACCATCGGGGAACACTTCCGTGAGGGCACCCCGGTGATCATGAATCTGACTGAGATGGATGACACAGACGCGAAGCGACTTGTCGACTTTGCGGCTGGTTTGGTGTTTGGTCTTCACGGCAGCATCGAGCGGGTGACGCAGAAGGTGTTCCTGTTGTCGCCTGCTAACGTCGATGTCACGGCGGAGGACAAGGCCCGCATCGCAGAGGGCGGGTTCTTCAACCAGAGCTGAGACGCAAGACCGGTACAAGGCACGGAACAGGGGAGAGGGAAAGCACGGATCATGGGCGTGTTCCTGGATGTGATCTACATCGCGCTGATGTGCTTCCTCATCGTGCTCATCTTCCGGTTGGTCATGGACTACGTGTTCCAGTTCGCCCGCTCATGGCAACCCGGCAAGGCGATGGTGGTCGTACTTGAGGCCACCTACACTGTCACCGATCCACCGCTCAAGCTTCTGCGGCGGTTCATCCCGCCGCTGCGTCTCGGGGGCGTGGCGCTCGACCTGTCCTTCTTCGTACTGATGATCATCGTCTACATCCTGATCGCCATCGTTGGTCGGCTGTGATGAGCGATGTGACCTACCGTCTTGCCGAACGCCGACGACTACGTTGAGGTGAAGAGATGCCGTTGACCCCCGAGGACGTGCGGAACAAGCAGTTCACGACCGTCCGCCTCCGAGAAGGCTATGACGAGGACGAGGTCGATGCCTTCCTCGATGAGGTCGAAGCCGAACTGACGCGCCTGCTCCGCGAGAACGAGGACCTGCGCGCCAAGCTGGCCGCGGCCACGCGCGCTGCTGCCCAGAACCAGCAGAACATGCGCAAGCCTCCGGAGCCGCAGGACCAGCAGCAGGGCGGCATGCCTCAGGGTGGAATGCCCCAGCAGGGTGGAATGCCTCAGCAGGGCGGAATGCCCCAGGGCATGCCTCAGCAAGGTGGAATGCCCCAGCAGGGCATGCGAGGTCCCGGCGCTCCGGTGCCCGCCGGCATATCGGGCCCGCCGCAGCAGCAGATGGGTGGCCCCATGGGCGGTCCCCCGCAGCTGCCGAGCGGCGCCCCGCAGCTGCCGGCCGGTCCCAGTGGTCAGGGTGGTCCGCAGGGTCAGGGTCCGATGGGCCAGGGCCCGATGGGTCAGGGCCCGATGGGTCAGGGTCCGATGGGTCAGGGCATGGGCCAGGGTCCCGGTCCGATGGGCCAGGGCATGGGCCCGATGGGCGGCCAGCCGCCCATGCAGCAGCAGATGGGTGGCCCGATGGGCGGCCCCATGGGCGGTCCGATGGGCGGCCCCGGTCAGGGCCCCGGTGGCGACAGCGCCGCCCGTGTCCTCTCGCTGGCCCAGCAGACCGCCGACCAGGCGATCGCCGAGGCCCGCTCCGAGGCCAACAAGATCGTCGGTGAGGCCCGCAGCCGCGCCGAGGGTCTGGAGCGCGACGCCCGTGCCAAGGCCGACGCGCTGGAGCGGGACGCGCAGGAGAAGCACCGCGTCGCCATGGGCTCCCTGGAGTCCGCGCGCGCCACGCTGGAGCGCAAGGTCGAGGACCTGCGCGGCTTCGAGCGCGAGTACCGCACGCGTCTGAAGTCGTACCTGGAGTCGCAGCTGCGTCAGCTGGAGACCCAGGCCGACGACTCCCTGGCGCCGCCGCGCACCCCGGCCGCGGCCTCCCTCCCGCCGTCCCCGGCGCCCTCCATGGCCCCGGCCGGCGCGAGTGCCCCGTCCTACGGCGGCAACCCGCCGATGGGCGGCGGCCCGTCTCCCGCTGCCCCGTCCTACGGCGGCCAGCAGCAGATGACGCCGGCGATGACCCAGCCGATGGCACCGGTACGCCCGCAGGGCCCGTCCCCGATGGGCCAGGCGCCGTCCCCGATGCGCGGCTTCCTCATCGACGAGGACGACAACTGACGGCGGCCGCGTAGTACGCCGTAGTCGTCGGCAGGCGTTCAAAAGGGCGGGCCCCGGATCTCGATCCGGGGCCCGCCCTTTTGACGCGCGTTGCGCCCCCAGGAGCGCGGGGAACCGCGCCCGACAAGGACGCCGACCCGCAGGTACGAGAAGGGGCTTGTAGATCAGGGGCGCGGGGAACCGCCCCCTCAAGGGCTCCGACCCGCGCATATGAGAAAGGGCCCGATCCCACCGTGGAGACCGGGCCCTTCTGGTATGAGCCGGTGCCTACGCCTTCCGCAGCCGGAACGTCAGCGACAGCCCTTCGTCGGTGAAGGGAGCGCCGTAACCGTCATCCCCCTCGCCCTGGGAGAAGTCGGTCGCCAGCACCTCGTCGGCGATCAACGAAGCGTGCTCCGCCAGCGCCGCGATCACCGCAGGGTCGGTCGACACCCACCTGAGCGCGATCCGGTCGGCCACGTCCAGCCCGCTGTTCTTCCGCGCCTCCTGGATCAGCCGGATCGCGTCCCGGGCGAGCCCCGCCTGCCGCAGCTCCTCCGTGATCTCCAGGTCGAGCGCGACGGTCGCCCCGGAGTCCGACGCCACCGACCAGCCCTCACGAGGCGTCTCCGTGATGATCACCTCGTCCGATGCCAGCGTCACGGTCTCGCCCTCGACCTCCACCGACGCCGTGCCCTCGCGCAGCGCCAGCGACAGCGCGGCCGCGTCCGCCACGGCGATCGCCTTGGCGACCTCCTGCACCCGCTTGCCGAACCGCTTGCCCAGCGCCCGGAAGTTGGCCTTGGCCGTGGTGTCCACCAGCGAACCGCCCACCTCGGACAGCGAGGCCAGCGAGGACACGTTCAGCTCGTCGGTGATCTGCGTGTGCAGCTCCGGGTCGAGCGCGTCGAAGCCGACCGCGGCGACCAGCGCCCGGGACAGTGGCTGCCGCGTCTTCACGCCCGACTCCGCGCGCGTGGCCCGGCCCAGCTCGACGAGGCGTCGTACCAGAACCATCTGCTTGGACAGCTCCGGGTCGATCGCTCCCAGGTCGGGCTCCGGCCACGCCGCCAGGTGCACCGACTCGGGGGCGCCCGGGGTCACCGGCGCCACCAGGTCCTGCCACACCCGCTCGGTGATGAACGGGGTCAGCGGGGCCATCAGCTTGGTGACGGTCTCCACGACCTCGTGCAGCGTGCGCAGCGCGGCCTTGTCGCCCTGCCAGAAACGACGCCGCGACCGGCGGACGTACCAGTTGGACAGGTCGTCGACGAACGCCGACAGCAGCTTGCCTGCGCGCTGGGTGTCGTACGCCTCCAGGGACTGCGTCACCTGGTCGGTGAGCGCGTGCAGTTCGGAGAGCAGCCAGCGGTCGAGGAGCGGGCGGTCGGCCGGGGCCGGATCGGCCGCGGACGGCGCCCAGTTCGACGTACGGGCGTACAGCGCCTGGAAGGCGACCGTGTTCCAGTACGTCAGCAGCGTCTTGCGGACGACCTCCTGGATCGTGCCGTGGCCGACCCGGCGGGCCGCCCACGGCGAACCGCCGGCCGCCATGAACCAGCGCACCGCGTCCGCGCCGTGCTGGTCCATCAGCGGGATCGGCTGCAGGATGTTGCCCAGGTGCTTGGACATCTTGCGGCCGTCCTCGGCGAGGATGTGCCCCAGGCAGACCACGTTCTCGTACGACGACTTGTCGAAGACCAGGGTGCCGACGGCCATGAGGGTGTAGAACCACCCGCGCGTCTGGTCGATCGCCTCGGAGATGAACTGCGCCGGGTAACGGCTCTCGAACAGCTCCTTGTTCTTGTACGGGTAGCCCCACTGCGCGAACGGCATCGAGCCCGAGTCGTACCAGGCGTCGATGACCTCCGGCACGCGCGTGGCCGTCCTGGCGCACTGGGGGCAGGCGAAGGTGACGTCGTCGATGAACGGGCGGTGCGGGTCCAGCTCCGACTGGTCGGTGCCGGTCAGCTCGGTGAGCTCCGCGCGGGAGCCGACCACGGTGAGGTGGTCGTCCTCGCAGCGCCAGATCGGCAGCGGGGTGCCCCAGTAGCGGTTGCGGGACAGCGCCCAGTCGATGTTGTTGTTCAGCCAGTCCCCGTACCGGCCGTGCTTGACCGTGTCCGGGAACCAGTTCGTCGTCTCGTTCTCCGCGAGGAGACGGTCCTTGATCGCCGTCGTGCGGATGTACCAGGACGGCTGCGCGTAGTAGAGCAGCGCGGTGTGGCAGCGCCAGCAGTGCGGGTAGCTGTGTTCGTACGGCAGGTGCTTGAAGAGGAGGCCGCGCTGCTTGAGGTCTTCGGTGAGCCGTTCGTCGGCCTTCTTGAAGAAGACGCCGCCGACCAGCGGCACGTCCTCCTCGAAGGTGCCGTCCGGGCGGACCGGGTTCACCACCGGCAGGCCGTAGGCGCGGCAGACCTTGAGGTCCTCCTCACCGAAGGCGGGGGACTGGTGCACCAGACCCGTACCGTCCTCGGTCGTGACGTATTCGGCGTTGACGACATAATGCGCCGGTTGCGGGCCGTGCCCGATGGTTCCCTCGCCGGCGCTCGGGAACTCGACGAGTTCGAACGGACGTTGATAGGTCCAGCGCTCCATCTCGGCGCCGGTGAAGGTCTGGCCCGTGGTCTCCCAGCCCTCGCCGAGCGCCTTGGCGACCAGCGGCTCGGCGACGACGAGCTGCTCCTCGCCGTCGGTGGCGACGACGTAGGTGACCTCCGGGTGCGCGGCGACCGCCGTGTTGGACACCAGGGTCCACGGGGTGGTCGTCCACACCAGGAGCGCGGCCTGGCCGGCGAGCGGACCGGAGGTGAGCGGGAAACGGACGTACACGGAGGGGTCGACGACCGTCTCGTAGCCCTGCGCCAGCTCGTGGTCGGACAGGCCGGTGCCGCAGCGCGGGCACCAGGGGGCGACGCGGTGGTCCTGGACCAGCAGACCCTTGTCGAAGATCGTCTTCAGCGACCACCAGACCGACTCGATGTACTCGGGGTCCATCGTGCGGTAGGCGTCGTCCAGGTCGGTCCAGTACCCCATGCGGGTCGTCAGCGCCTCGAAGGCGTCGGTGTGGCGGGTCACCGACTCACGGCACCTGGCGTTGAACTCGGCGATGCCGTACTTCTCGATGTCCGGCTTGCCGCTGAAGCCCAGCTCCTTCTCGACCGCGAGCTCCACGGGCAGGCCGTGGCAGTCCCAGCCGGCCTTGCGGGCCACGTGGTAGCCGCGCATGGTGCGGAAGCGGGGGAAGACGTCCTTGAAGACGCGCGCCTCGATGTGGTGGGCGCCGGGCATGCCGTTGGCGGTGGGCGGGCCCTCGTAGAACACCCACTCGGGGCGGCCCTCGGACTGCTCCAGGGTCTTGGCGAAGATCTTCTGCTCGCGCCAGAAGTCGAGCACGGCGTGCTCAAGGGCGGGCAGGTCGACCTGTGCGGGCACCTGGCGGTACGTCGGCGCTGTCATCTGCGAGCTTCCTCCAACGGACTTGCTGCCTTCCGTCGGAGGGACGAGAGCCTTGCCTTCCGTACGCCGTGTGCGGCGCGCTCCCGCGGTACCACCCTCCTTGGCTCTCCGGACGCCGTACGCGCCGGTGAGCCCCCTCATTGGGGTCGCGAAGCCGGTTCTACTGGCCCTTGCGGGGCGTTCTTCCGGCGGCTCCGGGGTGATCTTCACGTCGCGCTCGCCCCCGGGCTTCCACCGTCCCCGGGTCGCTCTGGGCTGCGTACGCCGCTACTCGTCCCCATCCACGCTTCTCGCTCCGCCCAGTGTACGGCGCCGCACGGACAGCGGCCGACCCGTTTTCCGGGCGCCGGCGGCGCGGGACCGTCCGTCTGCCGAGATGACCCGAATGGCGCGGTACGCGTGTTCGCATCCTGCGATGTCCGGCTCGGCGGATTACCGCGCGGGGAGCTGGGCACAACGCATGCATACCTGCTGCGTGGGGGGTGCGGGGCAGGCGGATCGGGCGGCGTGCCCCGTTGCCGCGGGACTCAAGTCGATTTATCGTCCCAGCACGATACGCGTGCAAGATCACAATATGTGAAGGGGCCGCGGCCATGGTGGCGAAGAAGACCGCGGGGGACGCCGAAAAGAAGAGCACGCGCGCGACAGCGGCGGCTCCTTCCAGGAAGGCGCCGGGCGAGAAGGGCTCCGCCAGGAAAGAGGCCGCAAAGAAGGCACCGGTGGGGAAGGCGGCCGAGAAGGAGGCCGCTGTGAAGAAGGCCGACGGAACCAGGACGGAGAAGGTCCGGAAGCCGGAGAAGAGCACGTCCGGGGCCGCGGCGACGAAGACCGCGGCGGAGAAGAGCACGGCCAAGAAAAGTACGGCCAAGAAAGCGGGCGCGGCGCGGGCCGCGAAGCAGACGGGAGCCACGACGGTGGTTGCGAAGAAGACTCCTGGCACGGCCACGGCGGCGGAGACCGCCGTCCCCAAGGCGCGGCTCGCCGCGGCGGCTCCGGGTGAGCTCGCGGTGCGCCCCGGCGAGGACCCGTGGACGCCGCAGGAGGTCGAGGAGGCGCGCACCGAGCTGACGACCGAGGCGATGCGGCTGCGTGCCGAGATCGAGGCGTCCGAGAGCGCTCTGGCCGGGCTGATGCGGGACTCCGGCGACGGCGCCGGAGACGACCAGGCCGACACCGGCACCAAGAACATCACCCGCGAGCACGAACTCGCGCTGGCCGCCAACGCGCGCGAGATGCTCGAACAGACCGAGCGCGCCCTGCAGAAGCTGGACGCGGGCACCTACGGCCTCTGCGAGAACTGCGGCAACCCCATCGGCAAGGCCCGGATGCAGGCCTTCCCGAGGGCCACCCTGTGCGTGGAGTGCAAGCAGAAGCAGGAACGCCGTTACTGAGCGTCGGGGGCGCCTGGGGCGTGCCGTAGTCTCGTCCCGAGGCAGGCACCTAGGTTTGAGGGACTCACGTGGCAGAGGCGGAACGCATCATCGGTACGCCGGGCACCCCGGACGACGGCGGCGAGCGGACGGCGGCGCCCGGCGCCTCTGACACGTCCGGTGCGGATCAGCAGTCCACCGCGGGACGGCGGCCCGGGCGCGGGCGCCGGATCGCCGTGCTCTTCGCGGTGGCCGCCTTCGCGTACACCCTCGACCTGGTCAGCAAGATGATCGTGGTCGCGAAGCTGGAGCACCATGCGCCGATCGAGGTCGTCGGCGACTGGCTGGAGTTCCACGCGATCCGCAACCCGGGCGCGGCCTTCGGCTTCGGCGGCGCCTTCACGATCATCTTCACGGTGATCGCGGCGGCCGTGATCGTGGTGATCTTCCGGCTGGCGCGCAAGCTGTACAGCTTCCCGTGGGCGGTCGCGCTCGGCCTGCTGCTCGGCGGCGCGCTCGGCAACCTCACCGACCGGATCTTCCGCTCGCCGGGGATCTTCGAGGGCCAGGTCGTCGACTTCATCGCACCCAAGGGCTTCGCGGTGTTCAACCTGGCCGACTCGGCGATCGTCTGTGGCGGCATCCTGATCGTGCTGCTCTCCTTCCGTGGCCTGGACCCGGACGGGACCGTCCACAAGGACTGACGGGGCCGCACGGACCGCACGGACTTGCGTACGGGGCTGTCGGCGGTGTCCGGCATACTCGACGGGTGAGTACCCTTCCCGAGATCCGAACCCTGCCCGTGCCCGACGGCCTGGAGGGCGAGCGCGTCGACGCCGCCATCTCCCGCATGTTCGGCTTCTCCCGTACCAAGGCGGCCGAGCTGGCCGCGGCGGGCAAGGTCCAGGTCGACGGCTCGGTGGTCGGCAAGTCCGAGCGGGTGCGCGGGGGGGCCTGGCTGGAGGTCGAGATGCCCGGGGCGCCCGCGCCCGTGCAGATCGTCGCGGAGCCCGTCGAGGGCATGGAGATCGTGCACGACGACGGTGACGTGGTCGTGATCGTCAAGCCGGTCGGCGTCGCCGCGCACCCCAGCCCCGGCTGGACCGGCCCGACCGTGATCGGCGGTCTCGCGGCCGCCGGCTACCGGATCTCCACCTCCGGCGCCGCCGAGCGCCAGGGCATCGTGCACCGCCTCGACGTCGGCACCTCGGGTCTGATGGTGGTCGCCAAGTCGGAGCGGGCGTACACCTCGCTGAAGCGCCAGTTCAAGGAGCGCACGGTCGACAAGCGCTACCACGCGCTCGTGCAGGGCCACCCCGACCCGACCAGCGGCACCATCGACGCCCCGATCGGCCGCCACCCGCAGCACGACTACAAGTGGGCGGTCACGGCCGACGGCAAGCCCTCCGTGACCCACTACGACCTCATCGAGGCGTTCCGCGCGGCCTCCCTGCTCGACGTGAAGCTGGAGACCGGCCGCACCCACCAGATCCGCGTCCACATGGCCGCCCATCGCCACCCCTGCGTCGGCGACCTGACCTACGGCGCCGACCCGACGCTCGCCAAGCGGCTGCACCTGACCCGCCAGTGGCTGCACGCCGTCCGGCTCGGCTTCGAGCACCCCGGGGACGGCGAGTGGGCCGAGTTCGCCAGCGACTACCCGGCCGACCTGCAGAAGGCGCTCGACCAGGTCCGCGAGGAGACGTACGGATGAGCACGCGCGCGTACCGGGTGCGGGTCGCCGAGGATCCCGCCGACCTGGAGGCCTGCCGCGTGGTGCGCAAGCAGGTCTTCGTGGTCGAGCAGGGCGTCCCCGAGGACTTGGAGTACGACGAGTACGATGCCGTCGCCGTGCACGTCCTGGCGGTCCGCGAGGACGGTGTACCGCTCGGCACCGGCCGGCTGCTGTACGGCGAGCCGGCCGCGGCCAAGACCGGCGGCGACCTGTCCCTGGGCTCCCTGGGCCGGCTCGCGGTCGCCGCGGAGGCCCGCGGCCTCCGCATAGGCGTCGCCCTGGTCCGGGCCATCGAGGAGGCCGCACGCGCGCGTGGCCTGACCGCGGTGGACCTGCACGCGCAGACCCACGCGCTGGGCTTCTACGAGCGGCTGGGCTACGAGCCGTACGGACCGGAGTACGAGAAGGCGGGCATCGCGCACCGGGGGATGCGGCGCGCGCTCTGACCGGGGTCGCATGGCAGGCTTGAGGCCTGCTGTGTGATCGTCGACTCCCGGAGTGCTGGCCGTGGATCAGTTGGCCCTGTTGTTCGTGCTGTTGCTCGGGGCCCTGGTGAGTGTCCCCTTGGGGGACCGGTTCGGACTGCCGGCGCCCGTGCTGATGACGCTGTTCGGGATCGTCCTCGCGGTCGCCGACTTCGTGCCGAACGTGAACATCCCGCCGGAGCTGATCCTGCCCGGCCTGCTGCCGCCGCTGCTCTACGCCGCCGTACGGCGGACCTCCTGGCGCCAGTTCGCGGCCAACAAACGGCCGATCTTCCTGCTCGCCGTGGCCCTGGTCTTCGTCACCACGGTGTGCGTCGCCGTCGTCGCCAACGCGATCGTGCCGGGACTGCCGATCGCGGCCGCGGTCGCGCTGGGCGCGCTGGTCGCCCCGCCCGACCCGGTCGCCGCGACCGCCGTCGCCGGGCAGCTCGGGCTGCCGCGCCGGCTGGTGTCGATCCTGGAGGGCGAGGGGCTTTTCAACGACGTCACGGCCATCGTCCTGTACCACGTGGCCATCGCCGCCGTGGTCAGCCGTGCCTTCTCGCCGTGGCGGGCCGGGCTGGACTTCCTGCTGTCCGCCGTGGTCGCGGTCGTCGTGGGGCTGGTGCTCGGCTGGGGCGCCAACAAGCTGATGGACGTGCTCGGCGACGCGACCCTGCAGATCGGGCTGACCCTGCTCGTCCCGTACGTCTCCTACGTCGTCGCCGAGGAGCTGCACGGCTCCGGTGTCCTCGCCGTGCTCACCACTGCGCTGTTCATCGCCGAGTACGCCACCGACGCCGACGACGTGATGACCCGGCTCGCCGGCTACACCTTCTGGGACATCGTCGACACGCTCGTCACCGGTGTCGCGTTCGGGCTGATCGGCCTGGAGCTGCACAACGCGATCCGCACGGCGGCCGGCCGCTGGGGCGAACTGCTGGGGTGGGCGGCCGCGATCGTCGCCGTGGTCGTCGTGGTACGGCTGCTCTGGCTGCTGCCGGCGACCTGGCTGACCAAGCGGCTGCACGCCCGGCGGGACTACGACGAGGAGATCCCGACCAGCTGGCGGGAGACGATCGTGATGTGGTGGTCCGGGATGCGCGGGGTGGCGTCGGTGGCGCTGGCCCTGGCGATTCCCCTGAAGACGGACGACGGATCGGCCTTCCCGGACCGGGACGAGATCGTCTTCATCGCGTTCGGCGTGATCATGGCGACGCTGGTGCTCCAGGGGCTGACCCTGCCGTGGCTGGTGAAACGGCTGGGGGTACGGGCCGACACCGACCGCGAGAAGGAGATCGAGAAAGAGCTGGCGGTACGGGCGGCGAAGGCGGCACGGCGGCGTCTGAAGGAGATCGAGCAGGTCGAGGAGCTGCCGGACGACGTCACCGAGCAGATGCTGCGGCGGGCCTTCGAGATCGGGTTCCGGATCAGTCCCGATGTGGTGGAGGACGAGCGGCGGGAGGGCCACGAGAAGCGGATGCGGCGGCTGAAGCGGTTGCGGCGGATCCAGCAGGAGATGCTCAGCGCGGCACGGCACGAGGTGCTGGCGGCGCGGAGTGAGCCGGGGGCGGACCCGGAGATCGTGGACCGGGTGCTGAGGCATTTGGACGTCCGCAGCCTGCGCTGAGCGCTCCGCTGGAAGTGCCGTGACGTGCCGTCGGTCGACCGCGGCGCCGTCGTGGCTGGTCGCGCAGTTCCTCCCCCCGGCTCGGCTTTCGCCGGGATGTACAGCGGCAGTAATACAAGTACATGGCGGCTGTGGACAGTCAGAGGCGCCGTCGGCTTTGTACTCGTAGTCTCGGATCATGGCTCGGAACATTGTGATCAGTGGTGGAGGAACCGGGATCGGGCTCGCCGCGGCGCGGGTGTTCGCCGGGGACGGGGATCGGGTGCTGCTGCTCGGGCGGCGCAGAGAGGTGCTGGAGAAGGCGGGGGTGCCCGGGGCGGAGGTGTACGCCGCCGATCTGGCCGAACCCGAGCAGGTGCGCGGAGTCGCGCGCTTCGTCGCGGAGGAGTTCGGCACCGTGGACGTGCTCGTCCACAGTGCCGGAGGGAACGCGGCGTTCGCGCCCGACGCGGAGGGCGGTGACCCGCTCGACGCCGCCGCCCGCGTCTGGAGCGGCAACTTCCGGCAGAACACGCTGACCGCCGTGCTGCTCACGGAGGCGCTGAAGGACCGGCTCGCCGACCCCGGCGGGCGGGTGCTGTTCCTCAGCTCCATAGCGGCTTTCCGGGGCTCGGGGACCGGGTCCTACGCCGCCTCCAAGGCCGCCCTGCATCCCTATGCCCATGACCTGGCCCGGCGGCTGGGGCCGCGTGGGGTCACCGTGAACGTGGTCGCACCGGGGTACATCGAGGACACCGACTTCTTCGGCGGCCCGGTGGAGGAGGCCCGGCGCGCGCAGCTCGTCGCCGAGACGTCGACCGGGCGGGCCGGCACACCCGGTGACGTCGCCGCCACGCTCCACTGGCTGGCCTCCCCGGCCGCCGGGCACATCACCTCGCAGATCATCCAGGTCAACGGTGGTGCCGAGCGCGGCCACTGAGGGCCGCGGGAGCGGTCAGCCGCGGCCGGTGCGGCGCGGTTCGTACAGACGCCGGCCGGCCGCCACCCCGTCCTGGGAGGGGATGATCCCGCCGGGCGGCAGGACCGCGTCGGCGGTGTTGACCCGGGGCAGGGCGTGCGGGTGCTCCGCGCTCAGCCAGGTGATCATCTGCTCCCGGACGGTGACCCGGACCGTCCAGATGTCGTCCGCGTCCTTGGCGGTCACCAGCGCCCGCACCTGGATGGTGTTCGGCGTGGAGTCGGTGACCACCAGGCCGTAGGCCCGCCCGTCCCAGGCCGGGCACTCGCGCAGGATGTCCTGGAGCTTCTCCCGCATCGACTCGATCGGCGCCGAGTGGTCGAGGTGCCAGTAGACGATCCCGGTCATCTGCGGGGTGCCCCGCGACCAGTTCTCGAAGGGTTTGGAGGTGAAGTACGACACCGGCATGGTGATCCGGCGCTCGTCCCAGGTCCGTACCGTCAGAAAGGTCAGCGTGATCTCTTCCACCGTGCCCCACTCGCCGTCGACCACGACGGTGTCACCGAGACGCACCATGTCGCCGAAGGCGATCTGCAGACCGGCGAACATGTTCGCCAGCGTGGACTGGGCGGCCACACCGGCGACGATGCCGAGGAGTCCGGCGGAGGCCAGCAGCGAGGCGCCGGCCGCACGCATGGCCGGGAAGGTCAGCAGCATCGCCGCCACGGCCACCACGCCGACGATCGCCGTCACCACCCGCATGATCAGCGACACCTGGGTGCGCACCCGGCGGACCCGGGCCGCGTCGTGGTGGGCGCGGGCATAGCGGTCGTAGGTCGACTGCACGACGGCCGCCGCGATCCGCACCACCAGCCAGGCGGCCGACCCGATCAGCACCAGGGTCAGGATCTGGCCGACGGCGACCCGGTGCTCAAGGATCAGCTGGGCCTGGCCGTAGGAGCCTCTGAGCAGGGCCGCGCACAGTACCAGCTGGTACGGGATGCGACCGCGGCGCAGCAGGCCCCACAGCGGCGTCTCGCTGTGCCGTGCGTCGACCTTGCGCAGCAGTAAATCGGTCGCCCAGCCGATCAGCAGGGTGAGGACGACGGCGCCGCCGAACACGATCAGCGGGCGGAGTACGTTCTCCATCTCCATGGCTTCGAACGTAACCGGATCTGCGGGGTCCTGAACATGCCGCCGGGTGAGAAGGACGTCACGTCCGGATCGGAGGGCGGTCGGTGCCCTCGGTGACGGCTGGCACCATGGGCGCATGAACATCATGCTCTTTCACTCGACCTATGGCCTCAGGCCCGCGGTGCGCGAGGCCGCGGACCGGCTGCGCGGCGCCGGGCACGAGGTGTGGACGCCGGACCTGTTCGAGGGGCGCACGTTCGACACGGTCGAGGAGGGCATGGAGTTCAACGAGTCGATCGGCAAGGACGAGCTGCTGAAGCGGTCCGTGCTGGCGGCGGCGCCCTACTCCGAGCGCGGGCTGGTGTACGCGGGGTTCTCGCTGGGCGCCTCGGTCGCGCAGACGCTGGCGCTGGGCGACGAGCGGGCACGGGGGCTGCTGCTTCTGCACGGCACGTCGGACATCGCGCCCAGCGCCTCGGTGGCCGAGCTGCCGGTGCAGCTGCACGTGGCCGAGCCGGACGCCTTCGAGACGGACGACTGGCTGAGCGCCTGGTATCTGCAGATGGGCCGGGCCGGCGCCGACGTGGAGATCTACCGGTACCCGGGCGCCGGTCACCTCTACACCGACCCCGGTCTGCCCGACTACGACGCGGAGGCCGCCGAGGCCACCTGGCGGGTGGCGCTCGGCTTCCTCGACACGCTGTAGGCGACGGTCACACCGGGTCGTAGGTGCGCTCGACCTTCTGGGTGCCGCTGCGGGTGCGGTACGACCGCTCCCAGGACGAGGTGGCGTCGGCCTTCGTCTTGTCGGAGAGGACGTAGTAGTCCATCTGCGCCCGCGCGGCCGTGATGTCCAGGATGCCGTAGCCGTGCCGGTCGGTGTCGACCCAGTGCACATGGCGGTTGGCCAGCTGGATGACCGGTGCGGCGACGGTGGAGACGACGCCGGGGGAGACCTTGAGGATGTCGTCGAGGTTGTCGGAGGTCACCGAGGTGACCACGAACTCGGTGGCGGCGGAGGCCGAGAGCGGATAGGTCCCGGCGTCCACGGGCACGTCGTTGGCCCAGGCCATGTGGATGTCGCCGGTGAGGAACACCGTGTTGGTGATCGCGTTGGAGCGCAGGTGGGCCAGCAGCTCGCGGCGGTCGTCGGTGTAGCCGTCCCACTGGTCGGTGTTGAGGGCGAGGCCGTCCTGGGGCAGGCCGAGCAGCTTGGCGAGCGGCTTGAGGAGGTCGGCGGAGAGCGAGCCGATGGCGAACGGCGAGATCATCACCGAGTTGCCGACCAGGCGCCAGGTGGTGTCGGAGGCCTTCAGCCCTGCCTTCAGCCAGTCGAGCTGGGCGCGGCCGGTGATGGTGCGGTCCGGGTCGTCGACCGAGCCGCTGCCCGTGGACACCTGCTGGGAGCGGAAGGAACGCAGGTCGAGCAGGGAGAGGTCGGCGAGCTTGCCGAAGCGCAGCCTGCGGTAGGTGGTGCCGGCGATGGCCGGGCGGACCGGCATCCATTCGAAGTAGGCCTGCTTGGCGGCGGCCTGACGGGCCGTCCAGGTGCCTTCGGCGCCCTCGGTGTGGTTCTCGGCGCCGCCGGACCAGGAGTCGTTGGCGAACTCGTGGTCGTCCCAGATCGCGATGACCGGCGCCTTGGCGTGCAGGGCCTGCAGGTCGGTGTCGGTCTTGTACTTGCCGTGCCGGACGCGGTAGTCGGCGAGGGTGATGATCTCGTGGGTGGGGGCGTGCTCACGGACCACGGTGTCGCGGGTGCCGTACTCGCCGGTGCCGTACTCGTAGATGTAGTCGCCGAGGTGCAGCCAGGCGTCGAGGTCGCCGCGGGCCGCGAGGTGGCGGTAGGAGGCGAAGTAGCCGGCCTCCCAGTTGGCGCAGGAGACGACGCCGAAGCGCAGGCCGGAGACGGTGGCGTCCGTCGCAGGCGCGGTGCGGGTGCGTGCCACCGGGGAGTCGGTGGGGCCGGCCGAGAAGCGGAACCAGTAGTCGGTCGCCGGGGCGAGGCCGCGGATGTCGGCCTTGACCGTGTGGTCGGAGGCGGCGGTGGCGGTGGTGGAGCCCTTGGAGACGACGTTCGTCAGCGCCTTGTCGGTGGCGACGACCCAGCTGACCTCGGTGTCCGGGCCGATCCCGGAGCCCGGCGCGGCGTCGGCGGTCGGCGTCACCCGGGTCCACAGCAGGACGCCGTCGGGCAGCGGGTCGCCGGAGGCGACGCCGTGCAGGAAGGCGGGCGCGTCCGAGGCGGCCCGGGCCGGCAGGGCGGCGGCCAGCGGGGCGGCCAGGACAGCGGTCGCCGCCGCGGCCTTGACGACCGTACGGCGGCGGGGAGAGAGGGTCTGCGCACTCTCGGAAGACTGTGTTGATCTGTTTCGACTGGTCACGACCGCTCAGGTTACTGACCAGTATGAACAAGAGCAGGCGAACCGGGGAAAGTTCGCCTGCTCTTCACGTGGAGCCGGTGATTCCGGTCGGGCGTCAGGCCTTGAGGGCCGCGTCCACCACGGAGTTGAAGGCCGCGACGGTCATCGGCGGGTTGCCGCTGGAGTCGGCCGTCAGGATCTTGCCGTTCATGACGAAGCTCGGAGTGCCCGTGACGCCGTCCTTGTTGGTGTCCCAGGTCTTCGACATGGCCAGCGCCCAGGCGTCGTACTTGCCGGAGTTGACGTCGGCCTGGAAGGACTTGTTGTTCTTGAGCGCCGGGACGGTGTTGGCGACCTCGATGAGGTAGCTGTCGTTCTTGAACTTGTCCGTGGTCTCGTCGGGGTGCCACTTCTTCGAGTACAGCGCGGTCTTGTACTCCAGGAAGGCCTCGTCGCTGACGTTGAGCGCGGCGCCCATGGCGGCCATGGCGTTCTTGGAGCCCTCGCCGCGAGAGCCGATCGTGCCCTTGCCGAGCGCGTCGCCGTCGAGGAACGTGCCGCCGATGTACTGGATCTTGAACTTGCCGTCGTCGATGTCCTTCTTGACCGTCGAACCGACGGTCTGCTCGAACTGGGCGCAGATCGGGCAGCGCGGGTCCTCGTAGACCTTGAGGGTCTTCTGGGCGGTGGACTTGCCGATGATGACGGTGGTGCCGTCGGTGCCCGTGGTGTGGGCCGGGGCGACGACCTTCTCGTCCTTCACGGCCTCCCAGTGGCTGGGCTTGTTGGCCTGGACGACGGCGTAGCCTATGCCGCCCGCCGCGGCCAGCACGGCCACGACCGAGCAGGCCACGATGGCCTGCCGCCTGACCTTGGCGCGCTTGGCCTGCTTCTCGCGCTCGATGCGCAGTCGCTCCCGGGCCGCGTTCTTGGCAGCTGCGCTGTTCCGCTTGCTCATGTTGGTGATCTCCATAGAGGACGCGCACATGTCGTACGCGGGATACGTGTGGGGGACTCGTCGTGCTCGGACGAGGGGCGTGCTCGGGAAGGAGGGGCGCTCAGGCGAAGGGCAGGGCGAGCGCCCCGGAGCACGGCGGTCCGCGCCGTCCCAGGGAGTGCGCGAGGAGCAGGTCACGGGTGGCGGCCGGGCGCGGCGCCGGGCGCGGCAGCCGTCGTACCGGCGCCGGCCGGACCGTGCCCGCGGCGACCGCGAGGAGCAGCGGGCGGAAGGTGGTGGCGGCGACGGCGCGCAGCAGCTGGGTCAGGGCCCGTTCGCCGCGGCGCAGCCAGGCGGCGGCGAGCAGCCCGACGCCGACGTGCGCGGCGAGCAGCAGCCAGGCGGCGGCCGGGTCGGCGTGCGCGAGGGCCGCGGTGGCGCGCGAGCCACCGGTCATCCGGGCCAGCGGGGTGCCGACCGTGCCGCCGTGGCAGAGCACGTCGAAGCCGACCGCGCGCAGCGGGCCGGCGATGGGGCCGCCCGCCCGGCCGTAGCAGGCGTGCTGGCCGGTGGTGAAGACCGTGTCGGCGGCCAGCTCCAGCGGGATCAGCAGGGCCGCGATCCGGCCGAAGCCCCGCTCGCGGCCCGCCAGCGCGTACGCCGTGCCGAACACGCCGGCGGCGACCGCGGCCACCGTTGTGAGCGGCAGCGGGGCCCGGGACAGCAGCACGTGCGACGCGGTGCTGAGCGTCACGACGAAGGCCGTGAACAGCGCCGCGCGCACGGCTCTGAGCTGGGTCCCGGATATGTCCATAGCGGTGGAGAGTCTGTCACGGACTCATGTAAGAGACCCCTAAAAAGGCCCTGAGAATCGGCGAAGGTTACAACCCCGGAATGCGGCCGTTGCGGAAGAGGTCGACGAAGATCTGGTGGTCGGCACGCGCGCGTGCGCCGTAGCTGTGTGCGAAGTCGGTGAGCAGGCCCGCGAGGCCGTCCTCGTCGGCGGCGATCGCCGCGTCGATGGCCCGCTCGGTGGAGAACGGCACCAGGGACTCGCCGGAGGTGTCGTCGGCCGCCGAGTGCATGGACGCCGTGGCCCGGCCGAGGTCGGCGACGACCGCCGCGATCTCCTCCGGGTCGTCGATGTCGCTCCAGTCCAGGTCCACCGCGTACGGCGACACCTCGGCGACCAGCTGCCCCGCGCCGTCCAGCTCGGTCCAGCCCAGCCACGGGTCGGCGTGCGCCTGCAGGGCGCGCTGCGAGATCACCGTGCGGTGGCCCTCGTGCTGGAAGTAGTCCCGGATCGCCGGGTCCGTGACATGCCGGGAGACGGCCGGGGTCTGGGCCTGCTTGATGTAGATCACCACGTCGTTCTCCAGGGCGTCCGTGGCGCCCTCCAGGAGGATGTTGTACGAGGGCAGGCCGGCCGAGCCGATGCCGATCCCGCGGCGGCCCACGACGTCCTTCACGCGGTAGGAGTCCGGACGGGACAGGGACGACTCCGGGAGCGTCTCCAGGTAGCCGTCGAAGGCCGCGAGCACCTTGTAGCGGGTCGCCGCGTCCAGCTCGATGGAGCCGCCGCCGGAGGCGAACCGGCGCTCCCAGTCACGGATCTCCGTCATCGAGTCCAGCAGCTCGAAGCGGGTCAGCGAGCGGGCCGTCCGCAGCGCGCCGAGCAGCGGGCCCTCGGCGGTGTCCAGGGTGAAGGGCGGCACCTCGTCGCTCTTCGCGCCCGTCGCCAGCGCGTGGATGCGCTCGCGGTACGCGTCCGCGTACACCTCGACCAGCTCGGTGATCTGCTCGTCGCTGAGCGCCTTGGCGTACCCGATCAGCGCGACGGAGGCGGCGAAGCGCTTCAGGTCCCAGGTGAACGGGCCGACGTAGGCCTCGTCGAAGTCGTTGACGTTGAAGACCAGGCGGCCGTTGGAGTCCATGTAGGTGCCGAAGTTCTCCGCGTGCAGGTCGCCGTGGATCCACACGCGCGAGGTGCGCTCGTCCAGGTACGGGCCCGTGTATATCCGCCCGCCGCCCGGCCCGGCGTGCTCCGCGTCCAGGTCGTGGTAGAAGAGCGCGGCCGTGCCCCGGTAGAAGGCGAACGCCGAGGCCGCCATCTTCCGGAACTTCACGCGGAACGCGGCCGGGTCGGCGGCCAGGAGCTCGCCGAAGGCGGTGTCGAAGACGGCGAGGATCTCCTCGCCGCGCTGCTCGTCGTTGAGCTGGGGGACCGACATCGCTGGATGCCTCCTGGTACGGGTGATGCCTGACATGTGGCACGGATCTCTCGCCCGGACCAACGTGCGAAGGTCCCCGGGAGTGCCCGCTTTCTCCGGACGAAGGTACGCGGGGGAGCCCGCCGGGTGTCAGTGCCGAGGCATAGGATTCCGCTGTCCCACCAGACTGTCCGCAGCCGGTGGGGAGATCGTCGACGCCCGTTTCCCTTGGAGGCCGAAACCGTGTCAAAGCCGCCCTTCACGCACCTGCACGTCCACACCCAGTACTCGCTGCTGGACGGTGCCGCGCGGCTCAAGGACATGTTCAACGCCTGCAACGAGATGGGCATGACGCACATCGCCATGTCCGACCACGGCAACCTGCACGGGGCGTACGACTTCTTCCACTCCGCCAAGAAGGCCGGGGTCACCCCGATCATCGGGATCGAGGCGTACGTCGCCCCCGAGTCCCGGCGCAACAAGCGCAAGATCCAGTGGGGCCAGCCGCACCAGAAACGGGACGACGTCTCCGGTTCCGGCGGTTACACCCACAAGACGATGTGGGCCGTGAACAGCACCGGCCTGCACAACCTCTTCCGGCTCTCCTCGGACGCGTACGCCGAGGGCTGGCTGCAGAAGTGGCCCCGGATGGACAAGGAGACCATCGCCCAGTGGTCCGAGGGCATCGTCGCCTCCACCGGCTGCCCCTCCGGCGAACTCCAGACCCGGCTGCGCCTCGGCCAGTACGACGAGGCCCTCAAGGCCGCCGCCGACTACCAGGACATCTTCGGCAAGGACCGCTACTTCCTGGAGCTGATGGACCACGGCATCGACATCGAGCACCGGGTCCGCGACGGCCTCCTGGAGATCGGCAAGAAGCTCGGCATCCCCCCGCTGGTCACCAACGACTCGCACTACACGTACGCACACGAGGCGACCGCCCACGACGCCCTGCTGTGCATCCAGACCGGCAAGAACCTCTCCGACCCCGACCGCTTCAAGTTCGACGGCACCGGCTACTACCTGAAGTCCACGGACGAGATGTACGCCATCGACTCCTCGGACGCCTGGCAGGAGGGCTGCGCCAACACGCTCCTGGTCGCCGAGATGGTCGACACCACCGGCATGTTCGAGGCCAGGAACCTCATGCCGAAGTTCGACATCCCCGAGGGCTACACCGAGGTCAGCTGGTTCAAGGAGGAGGTCCGCCGGGGCATGGACCGCCGCTTCCCGGGCGGTGTCCCCGAGGACCGGCAGAAGCAGGTCGAGTACGAGATGGACGTCATCATCCAGATGGGGTTCCCGGGCTACTTCCTCGTCGTCGCCGACTTCATCATGTGGGCCAAGAACAACGGCATCGCGGTCGGCCCCGGCCGAGGCTCCGCGGCCGGCTCGATCGTCGCCTACGCCATGGGCATCACCGACCTCGACCCGATCCCGCACGGCCTGATCTTCGAGCGGTTCCTCAACCCCGAGCGCGTCTCCATGCCCGACGTCGACATCGACTTCGACGAGCGCCGGCGCGTCGAGGTGATCCGGTACGTGACCGAGAAGTACGGCGCCGACAAGGTCGCCATGATCGGCACCTACGGCAAGATCAAGGCAAAGAACGCCATCAAGGACTCCGCGCGTGTGCTGGGCTACCCGTACGCGATGGGCGACCGCATCACCAAGGCCATGCCCGCCGACGTCCTCGGCAAGGGCATCGACCTGGACGGCATCACCAACTCCGCGCATCCCCGCTACAACGAGGCGGGCGAGGTCCGGGGGATGTACGAGAACGAACCGGACGTCAAGAAGGTCATCGACACCGCCAAGGGCGTCGAGGGCCTGGTCCGGCAGATGGGTGTGCACGCCGCCGGCGTGATCATGTCCAGCGAGACCATCACCGAGCACGTCCCGGTGTGGGTGCGGCACACCGACGGCGTGACCATCACGCAGTGGGACTACCCGAGCTGCGAGTCGCTCGGCCTGCTGAAGATGGACTTCCTGGGCCTGCGCAACCTGACGATCATGGACGACGCCGTCAAGATGGTGAAGTCCAACAAGGGCGTCGACATCGACCTGCTGTCGCTGCCGCTGGACGACCCGACGACCTTCGAACTGCTCCAGCGCGGTGACACCCTGGGCGTCTTCCAGTTCGACGGCGGCCCCATGCGCTCCCTGCTGCGCCTGATGAAGCCCGACAACTTCGAAGACATCTCCGCCGTGTCGGCGCTCTACCGTCCGGGCCCGATGGGCATGGACTCGCACACGAACTACGCGCTCCGCAAGAACAAGCTCCAGGAGATCACCCCGATCCACAAGGAGCTGGAGGAGCCCCTCGAAGAGGTCCTCGCGGTCACCTACGGCCTGATCGTCTACCAGGAGCAGGTGCAGAAGGCCGCCCAGATCATCGCCGGCTACTCGCTCGGCGAGGCCGACATCCTCCGTCGCGTGATGGGCAAGAAGAAGCCCGACGAACTGGCCAAGAACTTCACCATCTTCCAGGCAGGCGCCCAGAAGAACGGCTACAGCGACGAGGCGATCCAGGCCCTGTGGGACGTGCTGGTCCCGTTCGCCGGCTACGCGTTCAACAAGGCGCACTCCGCCGCGTACGGCCTGGTCTCGTACTGGACCGCCTACCTCAAGGCGAACTACCCGGCCGAGTACATGGCCGCGCTGCTCACCTCCGTCAAGGACGACAAGGACAAGTCGGCGATCTACCTCAACGAATGCCGCCGCATGGGCATCAAGGTGCTCCCGCCGAACGTCAACGAGTCGGTGCACAACTTCGCCGCCCAGGGCGACGACGTGATCCTGTTCGGCCTGGAGGCGGTGCGCAACGTCGGCACGAACGTGGTCGAGTCGATCATCAAGAGCCGCAAGGCCAAGGGCAAGTACGCCTCCTTCCCCGACTACCTCGACAAGGTCGAGGCCGTCGCGTGCAACAAGCGCACCACGGAGTCGCTGATCAAGGCGGGCGCGTTCGACACCCTCGGGCACACCCGCAAGGGGCTCACCGCCCAGTACGAACCGATGATCGACAACGTGGTCGCGGTCAAGCGCAAGGAGGCCGAGGGCCAGTTCGACCTCTTCGGCGGGATGGGCGAGGAGGAGACCAGCGAGCCGGGCTTCGGACTCGACGTGCAGTTCACCGACGAGGAGTGGGACAAGACCTACCTCCTCGCCCAGGAGCGGGAGATGCTCGGTCTGTACGTCTCCGACCACCCGCTCTTCGGGCTGGAGCACGTGCTCTCCGACAAGGCCGACGCGGGCATCGCCCAGCTGACCGGCGGCGAGCACGCGGACGGCGCGGTGGTCACCATCGGCGGCATCATCTCGGGCCTTCAGCGCAAGATGACCAAGCAGGGCAACGCCTGGGCGATCGCCACCGTCGAGGACCTCGCCGGTTCCATCGAGTGCATGTTCTTCCCGGCGACCTACCAGCTGATCTCGACCCAACTCGTCGAGGACGCGGTCGTGTTCGTCAAGGGCCGCCTGGACAAGCGCGAGGACGTGCCCCGGCTCGTCGCCATGGAGCTGGCCGTCCCGGACCTCTCGAACGCCGGCACCAACGCGCCCGTGATCCTCACCATCCCGGCCACCAGGGTCACCCCGCCGATGGTCAGCCGCCTCGGCGAGATCCTCAGCCACCACAAGGGCGACAGCGAGGTCCGGATCAAGCTCCAGGGCCCGACCAAGACCACCGTGCTGCGGCTGGACCGGCACCGGGTGAAGCCGGACCCGGCGCTGTTCGGCGACCTCAAGGTGCTGCTCGGCCCGTCCTGCCTGGCCGGATAGGGTTTCCGGCCGTACGCGCGCGGAAGGGGCGCACCCGTGGCGGGTGCGCCCCTCCTGTGTGCCTGGGCTTCAACAGCCCGGTGGGACCTGGTCGGTCCGCTCAGTTGTGGCCGAAGCTCTTCTGCTTCTTGCGAGCGACGTCGGCGGGGCTGCCCTGGATGTGCGACACCGGCGAGTCCTGGGGCTCGTGCGACGTACGCTGCCCGTGCTCGTGGGTCTGCTCGGCCTGCGAGGTGCGGTTCTGGGAGCCACCCTTGCGGTTCTTGTTCTTGGCCATGGTGATCTGCCTCCTGTGGGGGATCTAGGGGCCGAATTCAGATTCACATAGGCTGACAACAGGCGCATTTCGGATAATTACCGTCTGTAACAGGGTTTGTCGGAGAGCCAGGTCCCGAAACGCCACGCCGAAGATCGAGTTCGGGCCGTTAACCCCCGCGTGGTCGGGCAGACTCGAAGGAAGCCCCGAAAGCAAACCTCCCGGAAAGAGGGTGAGTCGCGTGGACCGCTGCATCGTCCTGGTGGACGCCGGGTATCTGCTGGGTGCCGCCGCCAGTCTCCTCGCCGGTGAGCCCTCCCGATCCCGGATCACCGTCGACCACGCCGCGCTGATCCAGGCGCTGCGCGACCGCGCGGAATCCGACACCGAGCGTCCACTGCTGCGCATCTACTGGTTCGACGGCGCCCCCGACCGCGTCCCCCAGCCGGAACACCGCCGGCTGCGCGTGATGCCCCGGGTGACCGTCCGGCTCGGCGCACTGACCCGCAGCGACGGACGCTGGGCCCAGAAGGGCGTGGACGCGGCCATGCACGCCGAGCTGACCGAGCTGGCCCGCAACCGCGCCTGCTCCGACGTCGTACTGGTGACGGGCGACGGGGACCTGCTGCCGGGGATGATGGCCGCCAAGGAGCACGGGGTCGCCGTGCACCTGTGGGCCGTGCAGGCCGCCGACGGGGACTACAACCAGTCCGAGGACCTGGTCGCCGAGGCCGACGAGCGGCGGGTCCTGGACCGGGCGTGGATCATCCAGGCCGTCCGGGCCAAGGAACTGACCGCGGTCTGTGCGCCGCCCCCGGTGCCGCGGCCGGAGATCGCCGCGATCCTCTCGGCGCCGCTGCCCGAGTCGTCGCTGACGGCCGCGGCCGTGGCGGAGGCGGAGGCCGAGGAGGCCGACCGGGCTCCCGCGGCGCGCGCGGTGGAGAACGGGTCGGCTGAGCGGATGCCGACGCCGAAGGGGGTGCCGACGCCCAAGGATCTCGCCGCGCTGCGGGCGCCGGGAGCACAGCCGGTCCAGCATCCGGCGACGACCGCCACGCTGCGGTGGTCCTCCGACAAGGGGTGGGTGGACCGGCCGGGGGTCGCGGCGGAGCCGGCGGAGGCGGCCTCCATGCCGACGCTGGCGCAGCTGACCACCGCGGAGCAGCGGTGGGCCGACCGGGAGGAGGACATCACGACCGTCGGCGGGGATCCGTACGAGGTCGGGCAGGTGTTCGCGCGGCGGTGGATGTCGCGGCTCGGGGACCAGAGCCATCTGCAGAAGCTGTCGGGGATGTATCCGCGGATTCCGCACCGGATCGACGGGGAGCTGCTGCGGTACGCGGCGCGGTTCGGGCTGCTGGCGCACAAGGACGACCAGATCGACGAGCACGACCGGTACGCCATCCGGGCGGGGTTCTGGAGAGAGTTCGATGTGCCTGCGGGGGCCGGGGAGCACGCGTCGGCGGAGTGACCGCAAGGGCTGCGGGTGTGATTTCGGGTGCGGGCTGGTCGCGCCCACGCGGCGGAGCCGCATGTTCGATGCAGCCCCGCGCCCCCTTTGGGGCGCCAACTGCCCCAACGGTGAGTAAAGGGGCCCGACCCCGTAGTCTCGTGCCTTGTGAGTACGGGCGTGGGGCAGGCACTTCGGCAGCAGGGTGATGTCGTGTGTGCCGTGCGTGGGCTGACCAAGACCTACGCCGCGGTCAAAGGGCGGCGTGGCGCCCCCGCCGTGCCCGCGGTGCGGGCCACCGACGGGGTGGAGCTCGATGTCCGGCGTGGCGAGATCTTCGGACTGCTCGGGCCGAACGGGGCCGGCAAGTCGACACTCGTACGGCAGCTCACCGGACTGCTGCGGCCCGACACGGGCAGCGTCGAGATCCTCGGGCACGACATCGTGCGGCACCCGGAGCGGGCCGCGCGCATCCTCGCCTACCTCGGGCAGGAGTCCAGCGCCCTCGACGAGCTGACCGTGTCCCTCGCCGCCGAGACCACCGGCCGGCTGCGCGGCCTGGACGTACGGAAGGCCCGCAGCGAGCGCGACGCCGTGCTGGAGGAGCTGGGCCTGACGCCGATCGCCGGTCGGGCGCTCAAGAAGCTCTCCGGAGGACAGCGGCGGCTCGCCTGTTTCGCCGCCGCGCTGGTCGGGGAGCGGCCGCTGCTCGTGCTCGACGAGCCGACGACCGGCATGGACCCCGTCGCCCGGCGGGCCGTGTGGGCCGCCGTGGACCGGCGGCGGGCCGAACGGGGGGCCACCGTGGTGCTGGTCACCCACAATGTCATCGAGGCCGAGACGGTCCTCGACCGGGTCGCCGTCCTCGACCAGGGCCGGGTCATCGCCTGCGACACCCCGGCCCGGCTCAAGGAACGGGTCGCCGGCGAGGTGCGGGTCGAGCTGGTGTGGCGGGAGCATGCGCCGCTGGACGTGCCCGAGGTGGCCGTCCTGCGGGAGCGTGCCGTCGAGTCCGGCCGGCGCTGGACGCTGCGGCTCGCGCCCGAGGAGGCGCGTGCCGCCGTCGCCACGGTGACCGGCGGGGCCGCGTTCGCCGCCCTCGACGACTTCACCCTGGCCACGCCCAGCCTGGAGGACGTCTACCTGGCGCTGGGCGGCGCCGCACGGCAGGGGCTGGTGAAGGCGTGAGGGTGAACGCGAGGGTGAACAGGACGGCGGCCGGGCGCGTACGGACAGACGCGGCAGCGGTACGGGCCGCAGGTGCCGCACGGAAAGGGAGCAGCGCGACGTGAGTGTCGTACCCGCGGAGGTTCTGCCGGGCGGTGCCCTGGCCGTGGATCAGACGGCGTCGGGCGCCCCGGTGGCCGAGCTGGGCCCCCGCGCGCGGCTGTGGCCGGCGCTGGTGGCCGTCTACCGGGCGCAACTGTCCCGGGCCCGGGTGGCCCGGATCCCCCTGCTGTTCGTCGCGACCTTCCAGTCCGTCGGCATCATGATCATGATGCGCGGGGTGGTGGACTCGCGGAGTGAGGCCCAGTCCGTGGTGGCGGGTTCGTCGGTGGTCGTGGTGGCCTTCGTGGCCCTGAACCTGCTGGCGCAGTACTTCGGACAGCTGCGGGCGAGCGGCGGGCTCGACCATTACGCCACGCTGCCCGTGCCGCCGGCCTCGGTGGTGCTCGGGGCGGCCGCGGCGTACGCCTCCTTCACCGTGCCGGGCACACTGGTGACGGCCGTCTTCGGATGCGTGCTGTTCGGGCTGCCGCTCGGGAACCTGTGGATCCTCCTTGCGGTGATCCCACTCGCGGGGGCGGCCCTGGCGGGGGTCGGCGCGGCCTGCGGGCTGCTCGCGCCCCGCCCCGAACTCGCCACGCTGCTCGGCCAGCTGGGCATGTCGGCGGCGCTGCTGCTCGGGGTGCTGCCGCCCGACCGGATGCCGGGGGTCCTCCAGTTCGCGCGCGACCTGCTGCCTTCCACGTACGGCGTCGAGGCCTACGCCCGTACCTTCGGGGCGCGGCCCGACTGGGCCGTCGTCCTCGCTGACCTGGGCGTGTGCGCGGGGGTGGGGGTCGTCTCACTGGCCGTCGCCACCCGTGCGTACCGCAGGGCCGCCGTCCGGTGACGCGCCCCACAGGCCGGCCTGGCACGATGGCATCGTGACCGCACCGTTGACGCCGCCTCCGCCGCCGCACGACCAGTCCTCGCACCAGGCCTGGCAGGCGCCGCCGCCTGCGGGGGAGGCCGCGGGAGAGTACGGACAGCACGGAGAGTACGGACAGGACGGTCCCGGGATGAAGACCGAACTGCGGGAGGCCGCGGTGATCGCCGTCGCGGTGGCGGTGAGCGGGGTGCTGCTCGGGCTGCTGTGGCTGTGGCTGGCGCCGCACGTGCCGTTGGTGGGGGACCAGTCCGGCAAGAGCTGGGCGGTCTACCTCAAGGACAGCGAGGGGGAGCAGGCGGCGGGGGTGGACGGAACGTTCACGCTGCTGGCGCTGGCCTTCGGCGCCGTGAGCGCGGTCGCGGTGTTCCTGTGGCGGCGGCGTGGGGGTGTGCCGCTGGTGGTGGCGCTGGGGGTCGGGGGGCTGCTCGCGTCCTTCCTGGCCTGGCGGCTCGGGGTGTGGCTGGGGCCGGAGCACGATGTGATCGCCCATGCGAAGGCCGTGGGGAAGGGGGTGACGTTCTCGGCGCCGCTGAAGCTCGGGGCGAAGGGGGCGTTGCTGGCGTGGTCGTTGTCGGCGTTGGTGGTGCATCTGGGGTTGATGGCGCTGTTCGGTCCGCGGGACCCGGAGCCGCCGTACGAGGACGGGCCGTACGCCGCTCCACCGGCGTAGGGTTCTCGCCCCCGCCGCCCCTACCCGTCCCGTCCTCCAGGGGGTGGGCCCCCTTCGACCGCCCGTTCCGGGGGCTGCCGCCCCCGGCCCCCCGCATCGGCCTGAACGGCCTCGTCCTCAAACGCCGGACGGGCTGGAGAGTGGGGGTGCGGGTCGGGCGTCGGGTACGGCCTGGTCCTCGGACGCCGGACGGGTTGGAGAGTGGGGGTGCGGGTCGGGCGTCGGGTACGGCCTGGTCCTCGGACGCCGGACGGGCTGGAGAGTGCTACGGGGCTGCAGGGTGGCGGTGGGGTGCGGGAGTCAGGGGCGCGGGGAACTGCGCGGCCGGCCACGGAGGGCCCGCGGTCGGCAGATCGCCGCACCCCCACCCCCCTATGCCGGACGGCGGCCGTGGTTGGAGCGGGCCTTCTTCACGCGCCACTTCCTTTTCCGTGTCTTCTTCGACATGTCTTCCGTACTTAACCCACCACGGAGACTTCGTCGAGAGGTCACGCACGCCCGATGGGGGCCAGGGTCGCGTTCGTGAGGGTGGCCAGGTCGGTCGGGGCGAGTTCCACCTCCAGGCCTCGGCGGCCCGCCGAGACGCAGATCGTGGGGTGGGCCGACGCCGACGCGTCCAGGACCGTGGGGAGTTTCCTGCGCTGGCCGAGCGGGGAGATGCCGCCGCGGACGTAGCCCGTCGTGCGCTCGGCCAGGGCCGGGTCGGCCATCGCCGCGCGTTTGCCGCCGACCGCCGTGGCCAGGGCCTTGAGGTCCAGGGTGCCCGCCACCGGGACGACCGCGACCGTGAGCGCCCCGTCCACGTCCGCGACCAGGGTCTTGAAGACACGGTCGGGGGAGACCCCCATCGCCTCCGCCGCCTCCTCGCCGTAGGACGGGTGGGCGGGGTCGTGGTCGTAGGAGTGGACCGTGAAGTCCACCCCAGCCGTGGTCAGGGCCACCGTCGCCGGGGTGCCGCCGCCCCCGGACTGCTGCTTCTTCGGCTTCTTCGGCATGTCAGGAAAACCCCGGCTCAGTTCAGACTCGTCGGCGCCCGCGTCAGCTCCGCCGCGGGCAGTGACGGCAGGTTACGGATGATCGCCGTCTCGGCGCGAAGCAGTTTCAGCTCGTCGCGCAGCCGGGAGGCCGTGTCGGGGGCCTGGAGCAGGCGCTGCTTGGTGGGGATGTCGTGCATCATCGCGGCGGCGACCAGGTAGGAGACCACGGACGGTTCGTCGGGGAGGTCGACGCCCGTCGAGAGCGAGCGCTCCCGCGCGCCCGCCAGGCGCTTCTGGTACTGGCGGAAGGCCCGCAGGACGCCCTCGGCCAGCGCGCCCGCCTCGTCGCCCTGCTCCTCCGGCAGCTCCTCCAGCTCCGCCGTCAGGAACGGTCCCGACGCGTCGACGGAGAGCAGCCGCACCCGGTTCGTCCCGGTCGCCAGCACCTCGAACGTGCCGTTCGCCCGCTCCCGGATCGTCGCCGCGTCCGCCACACAGCCCACCCGGTGGAAGGACTTGAGAGGCTCGGGTCCGAAGCCTGCCGCCGGGCCCTTCTCGGGCTGGGCCGTCGGGTCCGGCATGCCGGGCGCGCTCGGTGCCACCTCGTGGCCGTCGCGGATCGCCACGACGGCGAACCGGCGTGGTTCTTCCTCGGGCGTCTTCAGGAGGTCGCGCATCATGGCGCGATAGCGCTCCTCGAAGACGTTCAGCGGCAGCACCAGCCCCGGGAACAGCACCGAGTTCAGTGGGAAGAGGGGGAGACGGACGGTGGTCACGGCGCCACAGCCTAGTGGTCATCGGCGCGGACATGTCCGCCGTGCTCGGTCCGTGGGCGTCCCGCGGCACTCGGCGAGGTGATCAGCCCGGCCTCGGGCGGCGGTTGCGAACCGGCCAGCAGATGGTCGCGCAGGCGTACGAAATGGCCCAGCGGGTCGTCGGAGAGCCGGTCCCAGGGGAAGGACGTGACGTACGGGCCGATCAGCCGCAGCTGGGTGCGGGCGTCCTCCCAGCGGTCCAGGCGGACCAGCACGTACATCAACTTGTTGCGGACCTCGGCCGGCCAGGGATCGGCCGCCGGGAACCGCGCGGACAGGGCGATCGCCCGGTCGGCCGCCGCGTCCAGGCGGGCCCGCGGCACCTCGGGGCCGCAGTCGTCGGTGAGGTAGGCGAAGGCCGCGCGGGCCGGCAGGGCCTGGACGAGCGAGTCCGCCGGCGCGTCCTGCGCGGCCAGGTCGGCGAAGTCGAAGCACTCGCGGTGCGAGCCGTGCCAGTACGTGCTCAGATAGCGCAGCGCCGCCACATGGCAGCCGTAGTGGTGCGGGGCGCGGCGGACCGCGGCCTCCCACAGCTCCTCGAAGTACTTGTGGCCGGCGTTCGTCCCGCGCGCGTGGTCGAGCGCGAGCCGCCACGGCACCGGGTCCCGGTCGTCGGCGCGCGCCGCCGCCGTGATCAGGGGGCTGAGCGGGCGCAGGAGTTCCGCCCGGGCGGGGGAGTCCCAGGCGTGGTCCACCGCGAGCTGCGCCTGGACCAGCAGCAGGTCCGGGGCGTGCGGGGCGGCCATGGCCCACCGGTCGAGCCACTCGGCGCGGGAGCGGGCGAAGAGGGCGAGCCGGCGCGCGTACCGGTCCCGTTCCTCCCACTCGGCCGCGCTCCGGGTGCCGGCGAGCAGCTCCGCGGCCGGTTCGTACTCGCCCCGGCCGGCCGCGACCAGCGCGGGAGCGAGCCGCTCGTCGGGCGCGTCGAGGAACACCTCGTCGTCGGCCGGCAGGGCTCCGGCGGCGAGAGGCGAGGCGGTCGTTGCCCTCCGTGCGGAACGGAAGAGCGCGCGCAGCGAAGCCATGACGTCATCCATTGAAAGTCCGCAGGTCGGGGCAGCGCCAGACGGTATGACCAACTCCATGAAAGTTGTACGGTCGGCGGTCAAGGGCGGGTAAAAGGTGACTCCTGCTCATCTGCTCGGTACCTGTCACCGGACCGTCGGCTGACTCACCGGCACCGTTCGGTTACCTCGCGGGCACCGTTCAGCTGCCCCAGCCGCACCAGGGGTCAGCCCCGCCTCAGCAGCCTCGTCGCCCCGGCCGCCACCGTCGTCGCCAGGATCCAGCCCAGCAGGATCATCGCCGCCGCCGCCCACTGCCAGCCGCCGGTGAGCCGCCACTGGCCGGCCTGGCCCAGGTCGATCACCGGCAGCAGCAGGTCCAGGACGAACAGCGCCGGATCCCAGGCCGGGTGACCACCGGAGTTCATCGGCGGATGCGGGGCGTGCGTGAACGCGAGCGTGCCCGCCGCCCACAGCACCGCCATCCACACCGCGGCCCGGCCCGGCCGATAGCCGTAGGCCACCGTCAGGTCCTGCGCGTACCCCCACAGCTTGGCGGCCGGCGGCAGCGTCTCGCGGCGCCGCCGCTGCTTGGCGAGCAGCACCTCGCGCGCGTCCTCGTCCTCGCCCGCGGCCCGCAGCACGGTCGCGAGCCGCTCGTACGGCTCCGGGTTGTACTCGGCGGTCGCCGCCGCCACCCAGTCCAGTCGCCGGGTCAGCGGGAACGGGCCCTGCGGCACCAGGTTCTCGTAGCCGAACCCGCCCATGTGCAGCCGGCCCGGCCCCGGCCAGCTGGTCGCCCGGTCCACCAGGTTGACGATCCGGGCACCCGACAGCAGCACCCCGCCGCGCTGCGGCTCCTCGCCGAGGAACCGCAGCTCCGGAGCCTGCACCCGACGCAGTGACAGCTCCTGGTTGTCCGTGAAGGTGAACCGCGCCCGCTCCAGGTCGATGGCGTCGCCGAACCGCCCGTCGTCCAGCCGTATCCCGCCCTGGCACTCGAACCGCTGGATCCGGGTCCCGCGCGCCGGGGTCGTCCCGCTCTGCCAGGGGCCGCCCACCCCGGCGGGGGTGAGGTAGAGGGTCCGGCCGACGGTCAGCTGGGGCGCGTTCAGCGCGAACCGCCCCTCGGGGTTGTGCAGCCGCGCCCCGCGCAGGCTCAGCGAGACGCCCACCTTGGCGCTGCGCAGGCTCAGCTCCCCGTGCGTCTCCAGGAGCTCCGCCTGCAGGTCCTGGCCGACGGTCATGCCGTCCGCCGCGATCGACCGCCCGCTGCGGTCCCGGTACACCACCGCCTGGTTCAGCAGCAGGTCGGTGCCGATGTGCGCGTCGGTCAGCCGGACCCCGCCGAGGAAGCGGCAGCGCGGCAGATGCAGGTCGCCCTCGGTGTGCACCCGGGCCGCCTCCAGGCGCGGCGCCGCGCAGTCCACGAACCGCACGGTCGTGAAGTACGCCTCCGGCAGCAGGATCTCGTCGTCGAACCGGCAGCCGCGCAGCTCCACGTACGGCTTGACCGTGCCGCCCGCCAGGTCCAGCGTGCCGGTGATCCGGACGCCGGCCAGCTTCAGCGCGGAGACCCGGCCGGCGAGCGCCGGCGGCCCGTCGAGCAGCAGCCAGCAGACGATCCGTGCCCGCACGGTCCGCTCGGGCCCCCACGGGTGGCCGCCGTGCGGGTCGTCCACGTGCATGTCGCCGCTGCTCAGGTCGTACACACTGCCGTTGCGGAACGCCTGCCACATACCGGCCTCGGCCGCGGTCAGATCGTCCGGCAGATCCCCGTACCGGACGTCGTCCCCCTCGGTCACGGCTCTTCCTTCTTCCTCAGCTACTCGTGAGTCATGTTCGGTACAACCGGTGATGCCCGGTGCGTGAGATCCCGAACACAGAAAGTGAGGGTGATCTTCCGGGTTTCAGGCCAGGCTATGTACCGGCCGTCGGCCCGTGTTCTGTATCAGCCATTGATACGTGCGGACGGGTCCCGAGTGCCGTCTGAGAGAATTGATTCCGTGATCTCTCGAATCGATCTGCGAGGCGACGCCCTTCCCGAGGGCCCCGCCCTGCGTGACCTGCTGCCCCGAGCCGACTTCGACGTCTCGGCCGCCCTGGAGAAGGTGCGTCCGATCTGCGAGGCCGTGCATCATCGGGGCGACGCGGCGCTGATCGACTTCGCCGAGAAGTTCGACGGGGTCACGCTGGAGCAGGTGCGGGTCCCGGCCGAGGCACTGTCCCGGGCGCTGGACGAGCTCGACCCGGCCGTGCGCGCGGCCCTGGAGGAGTCCATCCGGCGCGCCCGTCTCGTCCACCGCGAGCAGCGCCGTACGACCCACACGACCCAGGTGGTGCCGGGCGGGTCCGTGACCGAGAAGTGGGTGCCCGTGGAGCGCGTCGGGCTGTACGCGCCGGGCGGCCGGTCGGTCTACCCCTCGTCCGTGGTCATGAACGTGGTGCCCGCACAGGAGGCCGGCGTCGAGTCCGTCGCGCTCGCCTCGCCCGCCCAGGCCGAGTTCGGCGGCCTGCCGCACCCGACGATCCTCGCCGCCTGCGCCCTGCTCGGCGTCGACGAGGTGTACGCGGCCGGCGGCGCCACCGCGGTCGCGATGTTCGCGTACGGCACCGAGTCCTGCCCGCCCGTCAACATGGTGACCGGCCCCGGCAACATCTGGGTGGCGGCCGCCAAGCGCTACTTCACCGGCAGGATCGGCATCGACGCCGAGGCCGGCCCGACCGAGATCGCGGTCCTCGCCGACGCCACCGCAGACCCGGTGCACGTCGCCGCCGACCTGATCAGCCAGGCCGAGCACGACCCGCTCGCGGCGGCGGTGCTGGTCACCGACTCGGTGGAGCTGGCGGACGCGGTGGAGAAGGAGCTGGAGCCGCAGACCGCGGCCACCAGGCACATCGACGACCGGATCGTCCCCGCCCTGAAGGGCCGGCAGTCCGCGATCGTCCTGGTCGACGGCGTCGACGAGGGCCTCAGGGTCGTCGACGCGTACGGCGCCGAGCACCTGGAGATCCAGACCGCCGACGCCCCCGCCGTGGCCGACCGGGTACGGAACGCGGGCGCGATCTTCGTCGGACCCTGGGCGCCGGTCTCCCTCGGCGACTACGCCGCCGGGTCCAACCACGTGCTGCCCACCGGCGGCTGCGCCTGCCACTCCTCCGGACTGTCCGTGCAGTCCTTCCTGCGCGGCATCCACATCGTCGACTACACGAAGGACGCGCTGGCCGAGGTCGCGCAGCACGTGGTGACGCTGGCGGAGGCGGAGGACCTGCCCGCGCACGGCGCGGCGATCAAGGCAAGGTTCGGTTGGAAGGTACCCGAAGGCAAGTGACAGGCATCGACGATCTCCCCGTACGGGACGAGCTGCGCGGCAAGTCCCCCTACGGCGCGCCCCAGCTGGACGTTCCGGTACGGCTGAACACCAACGAGAACCCCTACCCGCTGCCCGAACCGCTGGTCGAGCGGATCACGGAGCGGGTGCGCGAGGCCGCCCGCGACCTGAACCGCTACCCCGACCGGGACGCCGTCCAGCTCCGCACCGAGCTGGCCAAGTACCTGACGAGGACCGGCAACCACCCGCTCTCCATCGAGAACGTGTGGGCGGCCAACGGCTCCAACGAGGTCATCCAGCAGCTGCTGCAGACCTTCGGCGGCCCCGGCCGCACCGCGATCGGCTTCGAGCCGTCGTACTCGATGCACGCGCTCATCTCGCGCTCCACCGGCACCGGCTGGATCTCCGGCCCGCGCAACGCCGACTTCACCCTGGACGTGGCGGCGGCCTCGGCGGCCATCGCCGAGCACAGGCCGGACGTCGTCTTCATCACCACCCCCAACAACCCCACCGGCAACGCGGTCCCGCCCGGGACGGTCCTCGCGCTCTACGAGGCCGCCCAGGCCGCGAAGCCCTCCATGGTCGTGGTCGACGAGGCCTACATCGAGTTCAGCCACGGCGCCTCACTGCTGCCACTGCTCGAAGGCCGGCCGAATCTCGTCGTCTCCCGGACCATGTCGAAGGCCTTCGGCGCGGCCGGCCTGCGCCTCGGCTACCTCGCCGCGCACCCCGCGGTGGTCGACGCCGTACAGCTCGTACGGCTGCCGTACCACCTGTCGGCGATCACCCAGGCGACCGCCCTGGCCGCCCTGGAGCACACCGACACGCTGCTGGGGTACGTCGAGCAGCTGAAGGCGGAGCGGGACCGGCTGGTGACCGAGCTGCGGGCGGCGGGCCTCGACGTCACCGAGTCCGACGCCAACTTCGTGCAGTTCGGGCGGTTCGAGGACCCGCACGCGGTGTGGCAGAAGATCCTCGACCGGGGAGTCCTGGTCCGCGACAACGGCGTGCCCGGCTTCCTGCGGGTGTCCGCGGGAACCCCCGAAGAGAACGACGCGTTCCTCGACGCGGTCCGTGAAGTCAAGAAGGAGCTGGACGCATGACCCGCGTAGGGCGCGTGGAGCGCACCACCAAGGAGACCTCGGTCCTGGTCGAGATCGACCTCGACGGCACCGGGAAGACCGACATCAAGACCGGTGTCGGCTTCTACGACCACATGCTCGACCAGCTCGGCCGGCACGGTCTGTTCGACCTCACCGTGAAGACCGACGGCGACCTGCACATCGACTCGCACCACACCATCGAGGACACCGCCCTCGCCCTCGGCGCCGCCTTCAAGCAGGCCCTCGGCGACAAGGTCGGCATCTACCGGTTCGGCAACTGCACGGTCCCGCTGGACGAGTCCCTCGCCCAGGTCACCGTCGACCTGTCCGGCCGCCCCTACCTCGTCCACACGGAGCCGGAGAACATGGCCCCGATGATCGGCGAGTACGACACCACCATGACCCGGCACATCCTGGAGTCCTTCGTCGCCCAGGCGCAGATCGCCCTGCACGTGCACGTGCCCTACGGGCGCAACGCGCACCACATCGTGGAGTGCCAGTTCAAGGCGCTGGCGAGGGCGCTGCGCTACGCCTCCGAGCGCGACCCGCGCGCGGCCGGAATCCTCCCCTCGACGAAGGGCGCGCTGTAAGCGATGAACAGCCTGTCGACCCTACTGATCGTCGTCGGCCTCTTCCTGGTCGGCGGAATCATCTCCTTCGCCAAGCAGAAGATGCCCACCAGCCTGATCGTGCTGCTCTCGATCGGCGCCGCGATGTGCCTGGTGGCGGGCGTCATGAGGCTGGAGGTGTGGAATTGACCGCTCCCAAGCGTGTGGTGGTCTTCGACTACGGCTTCGGCAACGTCCGGTCCGCCGAGCGCGCCCTCGCCCGTGCCGGGGCCGACGTCGAGATCACCCGTGACTTCGACAGAGCCATGAACGCGGACGGCCTGCTGGTGCCCGGCGTCGGCGCGTTCGCCGCCTGCATGGAGGGCCTGCGCGGGGCGCGCGGGGACTGGATCATCGACCGCCGGCTGTCCGGCGGACGGCCGGTGATGGGCATCTGCGTCGGCATGCAGATCCTGTTCGCGCGCGGTATCGAGCACGGCGTCGAGAGCGAGGGCCTCGACGAGTGGCCGGGCTCGGTCGAGCCGCTCCAGGCCGAGATCGTCCCCCACATGGGCTGGAACACCGTGGACGCGCCGGCCGGCTCCGAGCTGTTCGCCGGCCTGGACGCCGACGCGCGCTTCTACTTCGTGCACTCCTACGCCGTCCACGACTGGACCCTGGAGACGCACAACGCGGCCCTGCGTGCCCCCAGGGTGACCTGGTCGACGCACGGCAAGCCGTTCGTGGCCGCCGTCGAGAACGGCGCCCTGTGGGCCACCCAGTTCCACCCCGAGAAGTCCGGCGACGCCGGCGCCCAGCTCCTCACCAACTGGATCGGAACACTGTGAGCAAGCTCGAACTCCTCCCCGCCGTCGACGTCCGCGACGGCCAGGCCGTCCGCCTCGTGCACGGCGAGTCCGGGACCGAGACCTCCTACGGCTCCCCCCTGGAGGCCGCCCTCGCCTGGCAGCGGTCGGGCGCCGAGTGGCTGCACCTGGTCGACCTGGACGCGGCGTTCGGCACCGGCGACAACCGTGCGCTGGTCGCCGAGGTCACCGAGGCGATGGACATCAAGGTCGAGCTGTCCGGCGGCATCCGCGACGACGCCACCCTCGCCGCCGCGCTCGCCACCGGCTGCACCCGGGTGAACCTCGGCACGGCCGCCCTGGAGACTCCGGAGTGGGTCGCCAAGGTCATCGCCGAGCACGGCGACAAGATCGCGGTGGGCCTGGACGTGCGCGGCACGACCCTCAGGGGCCGCGGCTGGACCCGCGACGGCGGCGACCTCTACGAGACGCTCACCCGCCTCGACAAGGAGGGCTGCGCGCGTTACGTCGTCACCGACATCGCCAAGGACGGCACCCTCCAGGGCCCGAACCTGGAACTGCTGCGCACCGTGTGCGCGGCGACGGACCGGCCGGTCGTGGCCTCCGGCGGCGTGTCGTCGCTGGACGACCTCCGGGCCCTGGCCGACCTGGTACCCCTCGGTGTCGAGGGCGCCATCGTCGGAAAGGCGCTGTACGCCAAGGCGTTCACCTTGGAAGAAGCTCTGGAGGCAGTGTCCCGATGACGTCAGAGGCCGTACGGCGCGTGCAGAGCGGAAGTCCCTGGGAGGAGACCTTCGGTTCCGCCCGCGCCGTCGCGGCGGGCGACCGTGTGGTGGTGGGCGGTACGACGTCCTTCAAGGGCACCGTGCTGTACGGGGAGGGCGACCCGTACGAGCAGGCCAAGGTGGCCTTCGCCACCGCCCTGGAGGCGATCGCGGAGTTCGGGCTCGGACCCGAGTCCGTGATCCGCACCCGTCTCTTCCTCGCGCACGCGCGCGACATGGACGCGGTGGGACGCGCCCACAAGGAGATCTTCGACCGGGTCCGTCCGGTGACCACGTTCGTCGTGGTCACCGGTTTCGTCGACCCGCGCATCCTGGTCGAGGCAGAGCTAGAGGCATACAGAGGAGCCGTGGATTCATGACCCTGGCGGTCCGAGTCATCCCCTGCCTGGACGTGGACAACGGCCGGGTCGTCAAGGGCGTCAACTTCCAGAACCTGCGCGACGCGGGCGACCCGGTCGAGATGGCCAAGGTGTACGACACGGAGGGCGCGGACGAGCTGACCTTCCTGGACATCACCGCGTCCTCCGGCAACCGGGAGACCACCTACGACGTGGTGCGCCGCACGGCCGAGCAGGTGTTCATCCCGCTGACGGTGGGCGGCGGCGTCCGTACCGCGGAGGACGTCGACAAGCTCCTGCGCGCCGGCGCCGACAAGGTGGGCGTCAACACGGCGGCCATCGCCCGCCCGGACCTGATCCGCGAGATCGCGGAACGCTTCGGCCGCCAGGTCCTGGTCCTGTCGGTCGACGCCCGCCGCACCCCCGAGGGCACCTTCGAGGTCACCACCCACGGCGGCCGCCGCGGCACCGGCATCGACGCGGTCGAGTGGGCCCACCGGGCCGCGGAGCTGGGCGCGGGCGAGATCCTGCTCAACTCCATGGACGCGGACGGCACCAAGGACGGCTACGACCTGGAGATGATCACCGCCGTCCGCAAGCACGTCACCGTCCCGGTCATCGCCTCCGGCGGCGCCGGCGCCCTCTCCCACTTCCCCCCGGCCGTCGCGGCGGGCGCGGACGCGGTCCTCGCCGCCTCCGTCTTCCACTTCGGCGACCTGCGGATCGGCGAGGTCAAGCAGACCCTGCGGGCGGCCGGGCACCCGGTTCGCTAGCGCCTCGGCCCTTCGGCTGGGTCAGCTGGATCAGGTTGCCGACCGTGTCGTCGAGGACGGCGGCGACCACCGGGCCCTGGTCCTGTGGTTCGTGCGGGAAGCGGACGCCCAGGGCGCGCAGGCGGTCGTACTCCGAACGGATGTCGTCGACGGAGAAGACGATGGCCGGCAGACCCGCCTCGTACACCGCTCTGCGGTAGGGGTCCGCGAGGGCGCCCTGGCCGGGTTCCAGCAGGAGCTGGAGGTCGGGCTGGGCACCCTGCGGGGCGCCGACCGTGACGAACAGGGTGCCGTCGCCCAGGTCCAGCCGGGTCCGGGTCTCGAAGCCGAGGACGTCGGTGTAGAAGGCGTGCGCCTTCGGCACGTCGTCCACGTACACACTCGTCATCGCGACCCTGATCACCCAGAGCTCCTCAGATGCCGAGTTTCCTGGACTCCTGCAGCTTGGCGATCGCGTTCTCGTCGCCGGCCACCTCCACCCTGGCCGTGCTCTGCCGGCCGAAGGCGAACATCAGCAGCTCGGAGGGCTCGCCGGTCACCGTCACCACGGGGGCGCCGCGGTGGGCGACCGCCGTCTGGCCGTCGGGACGGCGCAGGACCAGGCCCGTCGGCACACCCCGGCCCAGCAGCCGGGCGGTGCGCTCCAGCCGGGACCACAGGGCGTCCTGGAAGACCGGGTCCAGCTCCCGCGGCGACCAGTCCGGCTGGGCCCGGCGGACGTCCTCCGCGTGCACGTAGAACTCGACCGTGTTCGCCGCCTCGTCCACCTGCTTGAGCTGGAACGGCGAGAACCGCGGCGGACCGGTGCGGATGAGCTGGATCAGCTCCTCGTACGGCTTCGCCGCGAACTCGGCCGTCACCTTCTCAAGGCGCGGCGCCAGCTGCTTGATCACCGTGCCCCCGGCCGCGTCCGGCCGGCGTTCTCGCACCACCACGTGCGCCGCCAGATCACGGGTCGTCCAGCCCTCGCAGAGGGTCGGTGCCTCGGGACCGGCGGTCTCCAAGAGGTCGGCGAGCAGAAGCCGTTCACGCTTGGCGAAGGTCGACATACCGCCAGCCTACGACCACACGCACCGTCCGGACAGTGGACACGGAACGTGACTGTCGGTGCCGCGCGGCACAATGGCACCCATGACCAGTACGACCGGTACGACGGGCACCCCCCCGTCCAGTGGCCTCGCCCCGGAGATCGCCGCCCGCCTCAGGCGCAGCGCCGACGGACTCCTCCCCGCCATCGCCCAGCAGTACGACACCGGCGAGGTGCTGATGCTCGGCTGGATGGACGACGAGGCGCTGCACCGGACCCTCACCACCGGCCGTTGCACCTACTGGTCGCGCAGCCGCCAGGAGTACTGGGTCAAGGGCGACACCTCCGGGCACTTCCAGTGGGTGAAGTCGGTGGCCCTCGACTGCGACGCCGACACCGTGCTGGTCAAGGTCGACCAGGTCGGCGCCGCCTGCCACACCGGCGACCGCACCTGCTTCGACGCCGACGTGCTCCTCAAGGACGGCGCCGATTCCGGCGTCCCGTCCTCCGATCAGTAAGGTCTGCCGCCATGGACCTTGAGACCTTCCGCAAGCTCGCGACCGACCGGCGTGTCATCCCGGTCACCCGCAAGCTCCTCGCCGACGGCGACACCCCGGTCGCGCTCTACCGCAAGCTCGCCGCCGAGCGCCCCGGCACCTTCCTGCTGGAGTCCGCGGAGAACGGCCGCACGGCGTATCAATGGTCCCGGTACTCCTTCATCGGCGTCCGCTCCGCCGCCACCCTCACCGCCCGCGACGGCCAGGCCCACTGGCTCGGCACCCCGCCCGTCGGCGTACCGGCCGACGGCGACCCGCTGACCGCCCTGCGCGCCACCATCGAGGCCCTGCACACCCCGCACGCCCAGGACCTGCCCCCCTTCACCGGCGGCATGGTCGGCTACCTCGGCTACGACATCGTGCGCCGCCTGGAGAAGATCGGCCCGGGGGAGCGCGACGACCTCCGGCTCCCCGAGCTGACCATGCTCCTCACCAGCGACCTCGCCGTCATGGACCACTGGGAGGGCTCGGTCCTGCTGATCGCCAACGCGATCAACCACAACGACCTCGACACGGGCGTCGACGAGGCCCACGCCGACGCCGTGGCCCGCCTGGACGCGATGGAGGCGGACCTCTCCCGCCCGGTCGCCCAGCCGCCCGCCGTCCTGCCGCCCTCCGAGCTCCCCGAGTACACCGCTCTGTGGGGTGGCCCCGACTTCCAGGTGGCCGTCGAGGACATCAAGGAGCGCATCCGCGCGGGCGAGGCCTTCCAGGTCGTCCCCTCCCAGCGCTTCGAGACCCCCTGCACGGCCAGCGCGCTGGACGTCTACCGGGTCCTCAGGGCCACCAACCCGTCGCCGTACATGTACCTCTTCCGCTTCGACGGCTTCGACGTCGTCGGCTCGTCCCCCGAGGCCCTGGTCAAGGTCGAGGACGGGCGGGCCATGGTGCACCCCATCGCCGGCACCCGGCCGCGCGGGGCCACCCCGCAGGAGGACCAGGCCCTCGCCGACGAACTGATGGCCGACCCCAAGGAGCGCGCCGAGCACCTGATGCTCGTCGACCTCGGCCGCAACGACCTGGGGCGGGTCTGCGAGCCCGGCTCCGTCGAGGTCGTCGACTTCATGTCCGTCGAGCGGTACTCGCACGTCATGCACATCGTCTCGACGGTCACCGGAAAGGTCGCCGAGGGCCGCACCGCCTTCGACGTCCTCACCGCCTGTTTCCCGGCCGGTACCCTCTCCGGCGCCCCCAAGCCCCGGGCGATGCAGATCATCGACGAACTGGAGCCGTCCAGAAGGGGGCTGTACGGCGGCTGCGTCGGCTACCTGGACTTCGCCGGCGACTCCGACACGGCCATCGCCATCCGCACCGCCCTGCTCCGCGACGGCACGGCGTACGTCCAGGCCGGCGCGGGCATCGTCGCCGACTCCGACCCGGTCGCCGAGGACCAGGAGTGCCGCAACAAGGCGGCGGCGGTCCTGCGGGCCGTGCACACGGCCAACAGGCTGGGCAAGTAGGGCGCTTCTCACCCCACCCCGGGTGACCGTTCGCCACGGGTTCAGGCGATAGTGGAGTACGTGACTGCTGTTCCTCACTCCCGTTCCGAAGCCGGCGAACCCGCCCGGTCCGGCCGCCGCAGCCTCGCCGTCGCGCTGCTCTTCGGCGCGCTCGGCGCGGCCGTGGCCCTGCTGTCCACCCGGCAGCGCTGGGCGGAGGGCACCGCCACGGTGGCCGGTGGCGCCTTCCCACTGACCGCCAAGGGCAGCGACGTCACGGGCGTCCCCGCGGCCCTCGCCATAGTGGGCCTCGCCGCGCTCGTCGCCGTCTTCGCCGTCCGCCGGGCCGGCCGCTTCCTGGTCTCCGGGCTTCTCGCGCTCTCCGGCGCCGGCATCGTCGCCGCGGCCCTGCTGGGCGCGTCCGACGGCTCCGCGCTCGACGACAAGGCCGCCGAGGCCAGCGGGGACACGTCCGCCACGGTCGACGCGCTCAGCCACACCGGCTGGCCGTACGTCGCCGCGGCCGGCGGTGCGCTCATCCTGGTCGCCGGGCTGCTGGCGCTGCGCTACGGCCGGCTGTGGCCGGCCATGTCCGGCCGCTACGAGCGCGGCACGGGGGCGGAGCGGCCGCGCCGGGCGCCGAAGCCGGTGGATCCGGACCGGCCGGAGGACATCTGGAAGGCGCTGGACCGGGGCGAGGATCCCACAGGGGCGTGACGCTTCGCCGGGGCGCCGCATATCAGATACAGCCCCGCGCCCCTTTCGGGGCGTGGAACTTCGGGGCGCTGAAAACGGATGTGGCGAATCAGACGCCACCCCAGCTCCTGGCACGTGGGTGGGTACGGGACAATGGAGGGCGAGCGTCCGGAAGGACACGTACGAGCTCGGGCCCGTACGACACGTACCAGTAACGAGGAGCAAGTCATGGCGGGCAGCAGCCACGGTCACACCCCGGCCGCCTGGACCGGCGTCACCATCGCCTTCATCGGTTTCTGCGTCTCGGGCGCCTTCATGGTGATGGCCCAGCCGGTGGGCTTCTGGGCCGGCATGGCGATCGTGCTCCTCGGTGGCGTGGTCGGCATGATCATGCGCTCCATGGGCCTCGGCCAGCCGAAGCAGAGCGGCGCGATCTCGTACACCACCACCCCGGCCGCCACCCGCGAGCCGGCCGCCGCCGAGAGCTGATCCGCACCGCGTCCCGAGGGGCGCCCCGATTCCTCGGGGCGCCCCTCGCGCGCGTGCGCCGACCGTACGGGGCACAATGCGAGGCGTGAACGCCGACAGCCACAGCGCAGCCGCCCCGACGGTGATGCCCTCCCTGCGGAGCCGGCTGACCGTGCCCGTCTCCGTGCTCGGCGCCGTCGTCGGAGCCTTCGCCTACGTCGGCGCCGTCGACCCCGAGCAGCCCGGCCACTATCCGGTCTGCCCGCTGTACCGGCTCACCGGCCTGTACTGCCCCGGCTGCGGCGGCCTGCGCAGCGCGCACGCGTTCATCCACGGCGACTTCCTGGCCGCGCTGCGGGACAACGCGGCGGGCGTGCTCGCGTACGTGGGCTTCGCCGTGGTGTGGACCGTCTGGGTCATGCGCGCGGTGCGCGGACGGCCCGCCCGGATCGAGCTCAGGCCCGCGCAGATGTGGAGCCTGGGCGTGTTGGTGCTGGTCTTCACCGTTGTCCGGAACCTGCCCTTCGGTGGCTGGCTGCATCCTTGATCAACTGCGAAGGTCCAGGTACTGGGACCGGAGTGCGCTGGATGCGGGGCCTGTGCCGTCCTGCGGATACCATCGATATGACCATGGGTTTTGACTCGACTGGAAGAACCGTCCGGAACCGGAAGGGGGCCGCTCGCGTGAGTGTGCTCGACGAGATCATCGACGGAGTCCGTGCCGACCTCGCGGAGCGGCAGGCGCGCGTCAGCCTCGACGAGCTCAAGGAGCGCGCGGCGAAGGCACCGGCCGCCAAGGACGGCGTGGCCGCGCTGCGCGGTGAGGGCGTCAAGGTCATCTGTGAGGTCAAGCGCTCCAGCCCGTCCAAGGGCGCGCTGGCCGCGATCGCCGACCCGGCCGGGCTCGCCGCGGACTACGAAGCGGGCGGCGCGGCCGTCATCTCGGTCCTGACCGAGCAGCGCCGCTTCGGCGGCTCGCTGGCCGACCTGGAGGCGGTCCGGGCCCGGGTGGACATCCCGGTGCTGCGCAAGGACTTCATCGTCACGTCGTACCAGCTGTGGGAGGCCCGCGCGTACGGCGCCGACCTCGCGCTGCTGATCGTCGCCGCCCTCGACCAGTCGGCCCTGGAGTCGCTGATCGAGCGCGCCGAGTCCATCGGCCTCACCCCGCTCGTCGAGGTCCACGACGAGGACGAGGTCGAGCGCGCGGTGGACGCGGGCGCCAAGGTGATCGGCGTCAACGCGCGCAACCTGAAGACCCTGGAGGTCGACCGCGCCACGTTCGAGCGGGTCGCCCCCGAGATCCCCGACCGCATCGTCAGGGTCGCCGAGTCCGGCGTCCGCGGCCCGCACGACCTGATCGCGTACGCCAACGCGGGCGCCGACGCGGTCCTGGTCGGCGAGTCCCTGGTGACGGGCCGCGACCCCAAGTCGGCGGTGGCCGACCTGGTGGCGGCGGGCGAACACCCCGCGCTCCGGCACGGCCGTCCCTGATCACCCGCTAGGCTGACCCCGATGACTCTCACCGTGACGACCGTGGACCGGTACGCCCGCCTCGCGCGCGGCTGCCGTCCCAGGGGCTGCCGAGCCCCTGCGAGGCGTGTCCACGGCCGCCGGGTGCGCTACGTCATCGGTGATGAGCCAGGGCAAGTGAACGGCATGCGATGGCAGCAGCCGACCGATAGGGGCGCGGGGAACTGCGCGACCAGCCACGACGGGCCCGCAGTCGACTGACCACCCCCACGCCCCACGGCGCACAGTGTTTTTTCATCGGCACTCACCGTGAGGTTTCCGCATGCCCAGCGAGTACTTCTTCCCTGACCCAGAAGGCCAGGTGCCCTCCCCCGAGGGCTACTTCGGCGCCTTCGGTGGCAAGTTCATCCCGGAGGCCCTCGTCGCCGCCGTGGACGAGGTCGCCGTCGAGTACGACAAGGCCAAGCACGACCCCGAGTTCGCCCGAGAGCTCGACGACCTGCTCCTCAACTACACGGGCCGTCCCTCGGCGCTCACCGAGGTCCCTCGGTTCGGGGCGGAAGCGGGCGGCGCCCGGATCTTCCTCAAGCGCGAGGACCTCAACCACACCGGCTCGCACAAGATCAACAACGTGCTCGGCCAGGCCCTGCTCACCAGGCGCATGGGCAAGACCCGCGTGATCGCGGAGACCGGCGCCGGCCAGCACGGCGTGGCGACGGCCACCGCCTGCGCGCTGTTCGGCCTCGACTGCACCATCTACATGGGCGAGATCGACACCCAGCGCCAGGCCCTCAACGTGGCCAGGATGCGCATGCTCGGCGCCGAGGTCATCGCCGTGAAGTCCGGCAGCCGCACGCTCAAGGACGCCATCAACGAGGCGTTCCGCGACTGGGTGGCCAACGTCGACCACACCCACTACCTCTTCGGCACGGTCGCCGGACCGCACCCCTTCCCGGCCATGGTCCGCGACTTCCACCGGGTCATCGGCGTGGAGGCCCGCCGCCAGCTCCTGGAGCGGGCCGGCCGGCTCCCCGACGCGGCCATCGCCTGCGTCGGCGGCGGCTCCAACGCCATCGGCCTCTTCCACGCCTTCATCCCCGACGAGGGCGTCCGCCTCATCGGCTGCGAGCCCGCGGGCCACGGCGTCGAGACCGGCGAGCACGCGGCCACCCTCACCGCCGGCGAGCCCGGCATCCTGCACGGCTCCCGGTCCTACGTCCTCCAGGACGACGAGGGCCAGATCACCGAGCCGTACTCGATCTCGGCCGGTCTGGACTACCCGGGCATCGGCCCGGAGCACTCCTACCTCAAGGACTCCGGCCGCGGCGAGTACCGCGCCGTCACCGACGACGCGGCCATGCAGGCCCTGCGCCTGCTCTCCCGCACCGAGGGCATCATCCCGGCCATCGAGAGCGCCCACGCCCTCGCCGGCGCCCTGGAGGTCGGCAGGGAGCTCGGCAAGGACGGGCTGATCGTCGTCAACCTGTCCGGGCGCGGCGACAAGGACATGGACACCGCCGCGCGCTACTTCGGGCTGTACGACACCGACGCCGAGGTCGCCGCCGACGCCACCGCCACCGCCGAGATCGAGGGGGACGCCAAGTGAGCGGGAACATCCAACTGCTGTCCGACACCCTCGCCGGCGCCAAGGCCGAAGGCCGGTCCGCGCTCATCGCGTACCTCCCGGCCGGGTTCCCGACCGTGGACGGCGGCATCGAGGCGATCAAGGCCGTCCTGGACGGCGGCGCGGACGTCGTCGAGGTCGGGCTGCCGCACAGCGACCCGGTTCTCGACGGGCCGGTCATCCAGACCGCCGACGACATCGCCCTGCGCGGCGGCGTCAGGATCGTGGACGTGATGCGGACGGTCAAGGAGGCCTACGAGGCCACCGGCAGGCCGATCCTCGTCATGACGTACTGGAACCCCATCGACCGCTACGGCGTCGAGCGCTTCACCGCGGAGCTCGCCGAGGCGGGCGGCGCGGGCTGCATCCTGCCCGACCTGCCGGTCCAGGAGTCGGCCCTGTGGCGGGAGCACGCCGAGAAGCACGGCCTCGCGACGGTCTTCGTGGTGGCGCCGAGCAGCAAGGACGAGCGGCTCGCGAAGATCACGGCGGCGGGCAGCGGATTCGTCTACGCGGCCTCGCTGATGGGTGTCACCGGAACCCGTGAATCGGTCGGGGCGCAGGCCCAGGACCTGGTCGAGCGCACCCGGGCCACCGGCACCGAGCTGCCCGTCTGTGTCGGCCTCGGTGTCTCCAACACGGCCCAGGCCGCCGAGGTCGCCGGCTTCGCCGACGGCGTGATCGTCGGTTCGGCCTTCGTGAAGCGGATGCTTGACGCGCCGGACCACGCGGCCGGCGTGGCGGCCGTCCGCGAACTCGCCGGGGACCTGGCGAAGGGCGTGCGCGGACAGGCGTGACCCATACGGGGCATCGCTCTGCACGGCAGAACAATCGGTCACTCGAACGGGTGGACCTGGGACCGGGGAGGCGCGGTGCGCCTCCCCGGTTCGTTCTGGGGGTGTGAGCGAGAAGAATCGTGACGGAAAGCGGACGGCCCGCGAGCGGCTGGCGGCCGAGCGCGAGAAGCATCGGGCCGCGGAGAAGCGGCGGCGCGCGCTGATCGTGGGCGCGAGCGTCGTCTGCGTCCTCGGCCTGGCGGCGGTGATCGGCGTGGTCGCCGCGAACGCGGGCAAGGACAAGAGCGGCGAGAGTTCCGGACCGGTCGTGGCGCCCTCCGGCGCGCAGGGCAAGGACAGCCTCGCGATCCCGGTCGGCAAGGACGGCACCAAGGCGACGCTCACCGTCTGGGAGGACTTCCGCTGCCCGGCCTGCCAGGCCTTCGAGACGGCGTACCGTCCCACGCTCCACGAGCTGGTCGACGCCGGGCAGCTCAGAATCGAGTACCACCTGGTCACGCTGATCGACGGAAACCTCGGCGGCAGCGGTTCCCGCAACGCGGCCAACGCGGCGGCCTGCGCCCAGGACGCCGGGAAGTTCCGGGACTTCCACGACGTGCTGTACGAGAACCAGCCGAAGGAAACGGACGATGCGTTCGCGAGCAACGACAAGCTGATCGAGCTGGCCGGCAAGGTGCAGGGGCTGAACACTCCGGCGTTCCAGAAGTGCGTCAAGGACGGCACGCACAATTCCTGGGTCGTGAAATCCAACCAGGCCTTCCAGGCGGCCAAGTTCAACGGCACCCCGACCGTCCTGCTCGACGGCAAGAACATCTACCAGGACCAGACCATGACCCCGGCCAAGCTGAAGCAGCTGGTCGAGGACGCGAACAAGCAGTAGGAAGGGGTGAGCGTTTCTCACGCCCCCGTTATGGAGCCGTAGCCGGGCTGGTTGCCGTCGGCCCGGTCCGGCACGGTAGCGTCGACCCTGCCATGGAAGAACTTGCCTACATTCCCAGCCCGTCGCGCGGAGTGATCCACCTCGGACCCATCCCGCTGCGCGGCTACGCGTTCTGCATCATCATCGGTGTCTTCGTAGCCGTCTGGCTCGGCAACAAGCGCTGGATCGCCCGAGGCGGGCGGGCCGGCACTGTGGCCGACATCGCGGTCTGGGCCGTGCCGTTCGGCCTGGTCGGTGGGCGTCTCTACCACGTGATCACGGACTACGAGCTGTACTTCAGCGCGGGCCGCGACTGGGTCGACGCGTTCAAGGTCTGGCAGGGCGGCCTCGGCATCTGGGGCGCGATCGCGCTCGGTGCGGTGGGGGCGTGGATCGGGTGCCGGCGCCGGGGCATCCCGCTGCCGGCCTACGCCGACGCCATCGCCCCCGGCATCGCCCTGGCCCAGGCGTGCGGCCGCTGGGGCAACTGGTTCAACCAGGAGCTGTACGGCCGCGAGACGCATCTGCCGTGGGCCCTGCACATCACCTCCTCCGAGGGCGGCCGGATCCCGGGCTACTACCACCCGACGTTCCTGTACGAGTCGCTGTGGTGCATCGGCGTCGCCTTCCTCGTGATGTGGGCCGACCGCCGCTTCACGCTCGGACACGGCCGTGCCTTCGCCCTGTACGTCGCCGCGTACTGTGTGGGCCGCGGCTGGATCGAGTACATGCGCGTCGACGACGCCCACCACATTCTCGGCCTGCGCCTCAACGACTGGACCGCGATGATCGTGTTCCTGCTCGCGGTGCTGTACATGGTGCTCTCCGCGAAGAAGCGGCCGGGCCGGGAGACGGTGGTCGAGCCGGGCGTCTCCGACGCGGAGGCCGACGGTGCCGGCGAGGCCGGGGCTGACGCCGAGGCGGTTGAGGCCAAGGACGCTCCGGAGGCCGAGGCTCCCGGGGACGAGGCCGCCGACGAGGCCAAGGACGAGGTCAAGGACGAGGCCGGGTCGGGGACCAAGAAGAGCTGACCTGCCGCGGTACGACGAAGAGGGCGCCCGGGAACGAACCGGGCGCCCTCTTCGTGTGTGAGCCGTCGGGGAGTTGCGCCGGATCGGCACCGCCGGACAGCGCCGTCGTGGTTCTCGCCGTCGCGGCGGAAGAAGTGGACCGGCGGCGAACACGACGGGCGGGAAAGCTCACCGGCGGGAAAGCTCACCGGCGGAGGGAAGGGGCCGCCGGTGGGTGGGGCCGCCGGTGGGTGGGGGCGGTGGTTGAAGGGGTCAGCGGCGGTTTGTCAGGGAGAGGGTTCTGCGGGCCGCTGCTACTACTGCCGCGTCGATGAAGCTGCCGTCGGGGAGGGCTTGGGCGCCCTGTTCCGTGGTGGCTGCCTTGATGACTGTTTCGGCCTGTTCCAGTTCGGCCTCGGTGGGGAGATAGGCCCGTTCGATGATCGGGAGCTGGCGGGGATGGATCGCGGCGCGGCCCAGGAAGCCCAGGGCCCGGCCGTGGGCGCAGGACGCGGCGAGACCGTTGAGGTCGCGGGTGTCGGGGTGGACCGACTGGGGCGGTGGGGCGAGGCCCGCCGCCCGCGCGGCGACCACGATCCGGGAACGGCACCAGTCGAGGCCGATGTCGTCACGTACGCCCAGGTCGGCCCGTAGGTCCGCCTCGCCCAGGGAGATGCCCCGCAGGGCGGGGTGGGCGGCGGCGATGGCGTAGGCGTGTTCGATGCCGAGGGCCGATTCGAGCAGGGCGTAGAGGGGGAGGGGGGCGGTCCGGGTGGCGAGGTGGCGGATGTCGTCGGGACTCGTCACTTTGGGCAGGCGCAGGCCGTCGAGGCCGGGTCGGGAGAGGAGGGCCTGGAGGTCGGTCCGCGCCCAAGGGGTGTCGAGGGCGTTGATCCGGACGTGCACCGGGACCGGCTGGGGGTGGGTGAGGAGGTCCGCTGTGGCGGCACGGGCGTAGTCCTTGCGGTCGGGGGCGACCGCGTCCTCCAGGTCGATCACCACCACGTCGGTTCCGGAGGCCAGCGCCTTGGTGACGACATGCGGCCGGTCGCCGGGCACGTACAGCCAGGTCAGCGGGAACGGCGCGGTGGTCATACGGCGCCCTCCGCGCGCAGGGCCCGTACCTGGGCCGGCGTCAGGCCCAGCTCGGCCAGGACCTCCTCCGTGTCGGCGCCGTGCGGGCGGCCCGTCCAGCGGATCGCGCCGGGGGTGGCCGAGAGCCGGAAGAGGACGTTCTGCATGCGGAGCGGACCCAGCTCGGGGTCGGGAACCGTGGTGATCGTGTTCAGCGCCTGGTACTGCGGGTCCTCCATGACGTCCCGTACGTCCTGGACGGGCGCCACCGCCGCCTCCGCCTTCTCGAACTCGGCCAGCACCTCGGCACGGGAGCGGGTCGCCACCCAGCCGCCGACGGCCGCGTCGAGGACCTCGGCGTGCGCGGCCCGGCCGGCGCCGGTCGCGAACCACGGCTCGTCGATCAGTTCCGGACGTCCGACCAGTCGCAGCACCCGTTCCGCGATCGACTGGGCCGACGTGGACACGGCGACCCAGCTGCCGTCCGCCGTGCGGTAGGTGTTGCGCGGGGCGTTGTTGGCGGACCGGTTGCCGGTGCGTTCCTGGACGTAGCCGAGCTGGTCGTACCAGGTGGGCTGGGGGCCGAGGACGGCCAGGATCGGTTCGATGATCGCCATGTCGACGACCTGGCCCTCGCCGGTGCGGTCCCGGGCCGCGAGCGCGGTCAGCACGGCGTACGCGGTGGCCAGCGCCGCGATGGAGTCGGCGAGCCCGAACGGCGGCAGCGTCGGCGGGGCGTCCGGTTCGCCGGTGATCGCCGCGAAGCCGCTCATCGCCTCGGCGAGGGTGCCGAAGCCGGGGCGGTGGGCGTAGGGGCCGAACTGGCCGAAGGCGGTGACCCGGGTCAGGACCAGCCGGGGGTTGGCGGCGGACAGCTCCTCCCATCCCAGGTCCCACTTCTCCAGGGTGCCCGGGCGGAAGTTCTCGATGATCACGTCCGCGGTGGCGGCGAGCCGGAGCAGGGTGGCGCGGCCGCCGGGTTTGGACAGGTCGAGGGTGAGGGTGCGCTTGTTGCGGCCGAGCAGCTTCCACCACAGGCCGACGCCCTCCTTCGCCGGGCCGTGCCCCCGGGAGGGGTCGGGCTTGGCGGGGTGCTCGACCTTGACGACCTCGGCGCCGAAGTCGCCGAGCAGGGTGGCGGCGAGCGGGCCGGCGAAGAGAGTGGCGAGATCGAGGACGCGCAGACCGGTGAGGGGCGGGAGCGGGGGCCGGGGGTGGGTCGCCGGGCCCTTGGGTGCCGTGGGTGTCGTACTCATGCGGTGTACTGGGCCTCGATCTCCGGGCGGTACGGCATCGACTCCGTCGCCCCTTCCCGCTGTACGGAGATCGCCGCCGCTGCGGCCGCCCAGGACAGGGCCTCACGGATCGGCTTCTCCTCGGCGAGGGCCACCGCGAGGGCGCCGACGAAGGTGTCGCCCGCGCCCGTCGAGTCCACGGCGGTCACCCGGGGGGCGGGAATGACCATGGGGGCGGCGTCGCGGGTGAGGTAGAGGCTGCCGGCCCCGCCGAGTGTGACGACGACCTGCGGCACCCGGTCGAGGAGCGCGGCCGCCGCGTCGCGCGGGTCGGTGAGGTCGGTGAGGGTGACCGCCTCCCGCTCGTTCGACACCAGCAGGTCGACGCTGTCGAGGAGTTCGGACGGGAGGGGGCGGGCGGGGGAGGGGGTGAGGATGGTCCGGACGCCGTGCCGGCGGGCGGCCTGCGCACCGGCCACCACAGCCGCCAGGGGGATCTCCAGCTGGAGCAGGAGCATGTCGGCGGAGGCGATGACGCCCTCGTCGCCGGGGGCGAGGTGGTCGACGGTGCCGTTCGCGCCGGGGACCACGACGATCGCGTTGCCGCCCTCGTCGTCCACGACGATGTGCGCGGTGCCGGAGGGGCACTCGATCGTGCGCAGCGAGTCCGTGTCCACACCGGAGTGTTCGAGGGTCTCACGCATCCGGACGCCGTAGGCGTCATGGCCGACCGCGCCGATCATGGAGACGGTGGCACCGGCGCGGGCGGCGGCGATCGCCTGGTTGGCGCCCTTGCCGCCGGGGATCGTGCGGAACGCTCGTCCCGTCACGGTCTCGCCGAGCTGTGGGGCCTTCTCGGCGTACGCGACGAGGTCCATGTTCATGCTGCCTAGTACGGCGATGTGGGTCATGAGCGGGTCGCCTCCAGGTGGGTGAGGTGGGCGAGGGCGTCGAAGCCGGTGCCGTCGAAGCCGGCGACGGAGGTGGCGAGTCGGTTCTTGAGCGGGGTCGTCCAGCGGTCCGGGAGGGCGTCGGGGTCACCGGCGAGCAGTCCGGCGACGGATCCCGCCGTGGCGCCGTTCGAGTCGGTGTCCCAACCACCGCTCACCGCACGGCTGACGGAGCCGGTGAAGTCACCGTCGGCGTGGGCGAGGGCGGCGGCGATCAGCGCGGTGTTGGGGATGGCGTGCACCCAGTGGTGGGTGGCGGAGTGGGTGGCGTGGAGTTCGTCGACGACGGTGTCGAAGTCGTCGTGCTCCCCGGCGAGCCGGATCGCGTGGTCGATGGCGTGGGCGAGGCGCGAGTGGGAGGGGACGACGGATCGGCCGGTGCGCAGACAGGCGTGCACGTCGTGGGTGCCGGTGGCGGCGGTGGCGATGACGGCCGCCGTGAACATCGCCGCGTAGACGCCGTTGGCGGTGTGGGTGAGGGTGGCGTCGCGGTGCGCCTGTTCGGCGGCGGCGGCCGGGTCGCCGGGGTTGGTCCAGCCGTGTGCGTCGGCGCGGATGAGGGCGCCGATCCACTCGCGGAAGGGGTTGCGGTGGCGGGCGGTGTGCGGGGGTTCGATGCCGGTGAGCAGGTTGCGGTAGGCGACGCGTTCGGCGGTGAAGGTGCGGCCGGCGGGGAGCTCGTCGAGCCAGAGGGCGGCCACGTCGGTGGTGGTGAAGTCTCTGCTGTGGCGCTGGAGCAGGAGGAGGTTGAGGAGAGGGTAGTTGAGGTCGTCGTCCTCCGGCATGCCGTCGATGTTCTCGGCGAGGGAGGTGGGGGCGGAGCGCCGGTTCCAGGGGTGGGCGGAGAGGAGTTCGGCGGGGACGCCGTGGGCGGTGAAGTAGCGGTTCGGGGGCCAGTTGCCGGTGGCGCGGGCGAGTTCGCGGATGGCGTGGAGGGGGAGCTTCTCCACGGGCTTGCCGAGCAGACAGCCGACGGCTCGGCCCAGCCAGGCGGCGTGGTAGGTGCGGGGGGTGGGGGGCGGCGCGGGGGTGGGGACGCTCACCGGCGCCGGCCGGGTCCCTCCCGCAGAGGAGGGACCCCCAGCGCCCACCCTCTCCCATGCTCGGCTTCGCTCGCGCGGGGGGACCTCCGTCGCCCCTGGGGGCACCTCCCAGGCCCTTGAGGCACTGGGGGAGGCACGACGGCCCGCGGCTGAACTGCGAAGAAGCGGCGGCTGTAGCGCCCCTTCAGGGGCGCGGGGAACTGCGCGATCAGCCCGCGCGCACCCGCAGTCGCACGACGGCCCGCACTGCCCTCCGCGTGGCGTCTTCGGCCACTGCGGACACAGCGCCTTGATCGATTCCAGATCCGTCGGCTCGTTCAACCTGCTCGGCAGGTCCGCGAGTTCGTCGAGCAGGTCCTCCGCCAGCTGGCGGAGATAGCGGGACGCCCGGTGCGGCGAGGCGCCCGACCGCGGCGGCGCGTCCATGCCTCCCGCCGCCCGCCACCTCGCCTCGACGGCCGACGGCTCCCGCCCGTCCTGCCGGGCCTGACGCAGCTCGTGGCCGAGCAGGTCCTCCGGCTGGACCCAGGTCAGGCGGAGCAACTCGGGCCTCCGAGACGGGCGAAGCACTCCTCGTGGACGCGGCGGCCTTCCGTGTCGCGGGTGAAGATCTCGCGGGTCACGGCGGCCAGCGTGCGGGGCGGTTCCCAGAGGTCGAGGCGGCTGGCCTCCGCGACCCGCTTCGACCACTCCTGCGGAACCGGTGAGCCCAGCGCCCCGGCGATCGCGCCCGCCATCGTCGCGATCGAGTCGCAGTCCCGGCCGTAGTTGACGGAACCGAGGACGGCGTGCCGGTAGTCGCCGTCGGCCACCGTCAACATGCCCAGCGCGACGGGGAGTTCCTCGATGGCGTGGAGGCGGGAGGGGCGGCGGGCGCCGAGGGAGGGGGACCGGTAGTCGGGGCCCACCGTGTCGTAGGGGGCGATCGCGGCGCGGACCGGGACGAGCGCCGACTCGAAGTCGGTGTGGTGCGCCGCCGCCTCACAGACCTTCTCGATCGCCTCGCGGGTGCCGTCCTTCGCCACGGACAGGCAGACGCCGACCACGGAGTCCGGTGTCGCGCCGGGCGCCGTCGCCGCCGCCACCGCCGCCGCGAAGACGCCCGCCGCCTCCCTGCCGTACGACGACTGGTGGGCGCCCGCGATGTCCAGGGCCTCGGCGTACGCGGCCCGCGGGTTCGCCGCGTTGACCAGGCCGACCGGGGCCATGTACATCGCCGCGCCGCAGTTGACGATGTTGCCGACGCCGGCCTCGCGGGGGTCGGCGTGACCGTAGTGGAGGCGGGTCGCCAGCCACTTCTCGGCGAGGAAGACGCGGTGCAGGGGAAGGGCCTCCGCCTCCAGTTCCGGGATCCAGCGGGGGTTGGTCATCAGGTCCGGGACCAGGTGGTCGGCGATCGCGTACGCGTCGAGGTGGTCGCGGACCCTGTCGTACACCCGTACCAGCGCATGGGTCATCAGGGTGTCGTCGGTGACGTGCCCGTCGCCCTTGTGGTACGGCGCGATGGGGCGGGCGGTGCGCCAGGTGTCGCCGTTCCAGGGGCCGACGATGCCGTGGACGCGGCCGCCGTGGCGTTCGAGGATCTGGTCGGGGGAGTAGCCCTCGACCGGACCGCCGAGGGCGTCACCGACGGCGGCCCCTACCAGTGCTCCGCTGATCCGGTCGTCGAGCGAAGCTCCGGCGCTTTCTTCTCCTTTGGGCGTCATGCACCGAATCATCCACCTGGACGGGCCGGTTGTGTGGCTTCCAGGAGTTCGGCGAGTTCCACGAGGTCCGTGCCGGTGAGGCGGGGGAGGGCGCAGCCGGAGAGGGTACGGCAGGCGTCCCGCCAGGACGGCGGGATCGACTCGGTGCCGCCGAGGGCGCCGGTGAGCGCCCCGGCCAGGGCGGGGGCCGAGTCGGCGACCCTGGAGAGGCAGGCGGCGGCGGGCACGGCCTCGGCGATCCGGCCGCGTGCGGCGGTGGCGAGGGCGAGGGCGACCGGGACGGTCTCGGCGGCGGCGATGCCGTAGCTGTAGACGTGGTCGACGATTTGGTGTTCGAGGAGAGGGATCAGGGCGAACGCGGTGTCGGTGGCGCCGGCGAGGGTGAGGGCGTGCCGGGCGTTGCGGCCGATCTCGGTGGCCTCGGGGAGTTCGGCGAGGGCCGCGGCCACGCAGGTCTCGACCTCGGCGCCGACGAGGGCGAGGGCGAGGGCCGCGGCCATGGCACGGGCGCCGTGCACTCCGTCGCCGTCCTGGGTGTAGCGGGCGTCGAACTCGGCGAGGTCGGCGGCGCGTTGGGGGTCGCCGGGGTGGGCGACGGCGAGCGCGCAGGCACGGACGCAGGCGGCGTCGTCGAAGTAGTGCGGGTTGTCGTGGCCGGTGGCGGGCGGGCGCAGGCCGGCGGCGAGGTTGCCGAGGCCGGCGCGGACGGAGATGCGGGCGCGCAGGGGGAGTACGGCCGACTCGATCTCCGGGGCGCGTTCGGCCGCGGCGGCGACCTCGGAGGCGACGGCGGTCCAGGTGAGGTCGATGGCGGCGCGGGTACGGAGCTCACGGCTCAGGTCGCCGAGGACGGTGTCGTCGCCGGCGCGCAGGACGGCTTCCGCGGCGAAGGCCGCCCACTCGGCGTCGTCGGAGGGGCCGAGGCGGAGGGGCTCGGGGGGCTGGTTGAGGGCGATGGGGACGGGGAGGGTGGTGGTCGCGTTGTGCTCGGCGAAGGTGTCGAGTTCGCGGGTGAGGCGGCGGGTCCATTCCGGCATCCGGGATGCGCGGTGCCGCGCGGAAGGCCAGCCGGCGGCGTCGCCTGCGGCGAGCCCGATGAGGAGGCCCTCGATACGACGCCGGTTCACCGGAGCCCCTCGCCACAGCCGGCCCCCAGGGGGCTCCGCCCCCTGGCCCCCCGACCCCTCGCCCACCCACTACCTGCCTCGCTCGGCAGAAAAGCCGGCGCAGAGGGTTGTGGCTCGGTCGGCGGAGGGGCTGGTGGGGAGGGTTGTGGCTCGGTGGGTGGAGGGGCTGGTGGGGAGGGTTGTGGCTCGGTGGGGGGAGGTGCCGGGGGCGACGGGCGCGGCTCGGTTGCCCCCTGAGTCGCGTTCGTCAGTAGTTCTGCCACCTCCAGTACATGGTGTCCTGCCATGGACGGCAGGCAGCTGCCCCGGGCCGGGCCGATCGCCGAACTCCACTCGGGTGGGATCGACGTCTCGCCCCGTGTCGCGCCCGCCAGCGCGCCGGCCACCGCGGCCGTGGTGTCCGCGTCGCGGCCCATGTTGACGGCCGTCAGCACCGCGTCCCGGAAGTCGCCGTCCGCCGCCGCGTAGGCGCCGAAGGCCAGGGCCACCGCCTCCGGGGCCAGGTCGGTCCAGGGGTAGCCGCCGATGACCACCGCGGTGCGGACCGCCCGCTCGCCGCGGTGGGCGACCGTCACCGCGCGGCGCAGGGAGCGGGCCGTCCAGGAGTCGTCCGGGATCACCGCGAGGGCCGCCGCGACCACCGCTGTCGGAGGCGCCCCGGCCATCGCCGCCGCGACCCCCGCCGCCACCGCCTGCCCGCCGTAGATGCCCTCGCCCTCGTGACTCACCGAGCCGTCGACGGCGACGAGCCGGGCCGCCTCGACGGGGCGGCCCGCCGCGAAGACGCCGAAGGGGGCCGCCCGCATGGCGAGGCCGTCGCTCCACGCGTGCCGGTGCTGGGCGGAGATGGGGGCGGCCAGGCCCCGGCGGAGGTTCTCCAGGGTGCCCCGCTCGCTGAAGCCGGCGCCCTTGAAGGGGCCCTCGGCGCGGTCGGCGATCCACTCGTGCCAGGCCGCCTCGGCATGCGCCGCGGTCAGCGCCGAGCCGTGGCGGGCGAGGAGGAGGCCGGAGAAGATCGCGTACTCGGTGTCGTCCGTACCGGCGGGGCGGTCGGTCACGTATCCCGTGATGCGCCCCCAGCGGGCGCGGATCTCGGAGGGCTTCATGTTCTCCGCCGGCGCCCCGAGCGCGTCGCCCACGGCCAGGCCCAGCAGCGCGCCCCGAGCCCGGTCGCGCAGTTCGGAGGCGGGCTCGTCGGGAGCGGGGAGCGGCGGTGTGCAGACGATCGATGACATGGGCGGGCCTCTCCGGGAGGGGCTTCGCGCGGGGCGCGGAACCGTTTGCGGATGTGTCCCACCAACGGCGGTTGACCGCAGCCTGAAGGGCCTTCACATCACCCGGTCGACATCTGTGCGGTGCCTTGCACGTGTGAGCGGAAGAGGGTAAAGCCGCAGGTTAGCCGAGCCTTTCCTTGCTGGCGGCGAGGAATGCGTCGACGTAACGTGAGCGTTGTCGAAAGATAGAACTTGTCCAAACTTAGCTTTGCCTCAGCTTATTCGAGGCGTACAGCGAGACTTTTGGGGGACCCCTCATGGCCGTCATCGAGACCCAGGCGACTCTGCACGACGCCCACCGCGACAACCACACCCACCGGGACGTCAACGGCGGTTGGCTGCGGCCCGCGGTCTTCGGTGCCATGGACGGACTGGTCTCCAACCTCGCCCTGATGACCGGTGTGGCGGGCGGGGCCGTCGGTCACCAGACCATCGTCATCACCGGGCTCGCGGGGCTGGCCGCCGGCGCCTTCTCGATGGCCGCCGGCGAGTACACCTCCGTCGCCTCGCAGCGCGAGCTCGTCGAGGCCGAGCTGGACGTGGAGCGGCGCGAGCTGCGCAAGCATCCGCAGGACGAGGAGGCCGAGCTGGCCGCGTTGTACGAGGCGAGAGGTGTCGAGCCGGAGCTGGCGCGGGAGGTCGCCCGGCAGCTGTCCGCCGATCCGGAGCAGGCGCTGGAGATACACGCCAGGGAAGAGCTCGGCATCGACCCCGGCGATCTGCCCTCCCCGCTGGTCGCCGCCGTCTCGTCCTTCGGGTCGTTCGCGCTGGGCGCGCTGCTGCCCGTGCTGCCGTTCCTGCTCGGCGCCACCGCGCTCTGGCCCGCCCTGCTGCTGGCGCTCGCCGGGCTCTTCGGGTGTGGTGCCGTGGTGGCCAAGGTGACCGCGCGGAGCTGGTGGTTCAGTGGTCTGCGGCAGCTCGCGCTGGGTGGTGCGGCGGCCGGTGTGACGTACGCCCTGGGCACCCTGTTCGGGACGGCCGTAGGATAGTGCGACTGGTACCTATGCGTTGGGCCGCATAAGTACCCGTTACTCGCTGGTTTCGAATGCTTAACCACCGGGCATGAGCCGTAAGCGCCGCGGGCAATGACGCCTGCCGGTCACCTGTGGGGTGGCGCGACGCTCACCCCGCCCCCCGTGGGCCGATGGACACGGATCTGTCCGGATCGGTCCCCCACCACCTTGACCGCTTTGCGCGGTACCTCGCCGTAAACCCCTGCGGCGTCCGCATGTTGGAACGGTGTATCCAGTTCCCGAGAATCGCTCCATCATGTAACCTGCGTGAAATTTCGCAACAAAAACGCAGAGGGCCAGCGTCGTCCCTCGGCACCTGCTATATGCCACTGACGACGACGGGAGAGCCGATGCGTACGCCGCGCCAGCCGTCCCAGCACTCCACGAATGGCCAGAACTGGTCGTTCATGGATGCTCGCCCTGCTGCGCAGGGTATGTACGACCCCCGCAACGAGCGCGACGCCTGTGGCGTCGGCTTCGTGGCCACCCTCACCGGCGAGGCGAGCCATGCGCTGGTCGAGCAGGCGCTCACGGTTCTGCGCAACCTGGAGCACCGCGGCGCGACCGGCTCCGAGCCCGACTCGGGTGACGGCGCGGGCATCCTCTCCCAGGTGCCCGACGCCTTCTTCCGCGAGGTGGCCGGATTCGAGCTGCCGGCGGCCGGTTCGTACGCCGTCGGTATCGCCTTCCTCCCGGAGGACGGCACCGGGGACGCCGTCTCGCGGATCGAGACGATCGCGGGCGAGGAGGGCCTCACCGTCCTCGGCTGGCGCGAGGTTCCGGTCGCCCCGGGACTGCTCGGCGCCACCGCCCGCTCCACCATGCCGGCCTTCCGGCAGGTCTTCGTCACCGACCACGCCAGCGAGGGCATCGCGCTGGACCGCAAGGCGTTCGTGCTGCGCAAGCGCGCCGAGCACGAGGTGGGCGTCTACTTCCCGTCGCTGTCCGCGCGGACCATCGTCTACAAGGGCATGCTGACCACCGGCCAGCTGGAGCCCTTCTTCCCGGACCTGTCCGACCGCCGCTTCGCGTCCGCGATCGCGCTCGTGCACTCCCGGTTCTCCACGAACACCTTCCCGTCGTGGCCGCTCGCGCACCCCTACCGCTTCGTCGCCCACAACGGTGAGATCAACACCGTCAAGGGCAACCGCAACTGGATGGTCGCCCGCGAGTCGCAGCTGGTCTCCGACCTGTTCGGCCCGCAGGAGAAGCTGGACCGGGTCTTCCCGATCTGTACGCCCGACGCCTCCGACTCGGCCTCCTTCGACGAGGTGCTGGAGCTCCTGCACCTGGGCGGGCGTTCGCTGCCGCACTCCGTGCTGATGATGATCCCGGAGGCGTGGGAGAACCACGACTCCATGGACGCGGCCCGCCGCGCCTTCTACGGCTTCCACGCCACGATGATGGAACCCTGGGACGGCCCCGCCTGCGTCACCTTCACCGACGGCTCCCAGGTCGGCGCCGTTCTCGACCGCAACGGTCTGCGTCCCGGCCGCTACTGGGTCACCGACGAGGGTCTGGTCGTCCTCGGCTCCGAGGTCGGCGTCCTCGACATCGACCCCGCCAAGGTCGTCCGCAAGGGCCGCCTCCAGCCCGGCAAGATGTTCCTCGTCGACACCGTCGAGCACCGCATCATCGAGGACGACGAGATCAAGGCGAGCCTCGCCGCCGCACAGCCGTACGCGGAGTGGCTGGAGGCCGGCGAGATCGAGCTGAGCGACCTGCCCGAGCGCGAGCACATCGTGCACACCCACGCCTCGGTCACCCGCCGCCAGCAGACCTTCGGCTACACCGAGGAAGAGCTGCGCGTCATCCTCGCGCCGATGGCCAAGGCCGGCGCCGAGCCGATCGGCTCCATGGGCACCGACTCGCCCATCGCGGCGCTGTCCGAGCGGCCGCGGCTGCTCTTCGACTACTTCACCCAGCTGTTCGCGCAGGTCACCAACCCGCCGCTGGACGCCATCCGCGAGGAGCTCGTCACCTCGCTGCGCTCGTCCCTCGGGCCCGCGGGCAACCTGCTCGACCCGAACGCGGCCTCCTGCCGCTCGGTCGTGCTGCCCTTCCCGGTGATCGACAACGACGAGCTGGCCAAGCTCATCCACATCAACGCCGACGGCGACATGCCCGGCTTCAAGGCCGCGACCCTGTCCGGCCTGTACCGGGTCTCCGGCGGTGGCGAGTCGCTCGCCGCGCGGATCGACGAGATCTGCGCCGAGGCCGACGCGGCCATCGAGAACGGCGCCCGGCTGATCGTCCTGTCCGACCGGCACTCGGACGCCGAGCACGCGCCGATCCCGTCGCTGCTGCTCACCGCGGCCGTCCACCACCACCTCATCCGCACCAAGCAGCGCACCCAGGTGGGCCTGCTGGTCGAGGCCGGTGACGTCCGCGAGGTCCACCACGTCGCCCTGCTGATCGGCTTCGGCGCCGCCGCCGTCAACCCGTACCTGGCCATGGAGTCCGTCGAGGACCTGGTCCGCGCGGGCACCTTCCTGCCGGGCATGGAGTCCGAGCAGGCCATCCGCAACCTGATCTACGCCCTCGGCAAGGGCGTCCTGAAGGTCATGTCCAAGATGGGCATCTCGACGGTCGCCTCCTACCGCGGCGCCCAGGTCTTCGAGGCCGTCGGTCTCGAAGAGAACTTCGTGGAGAAGTACTTCAACGGCACCGCCTCCAAGATCGGCGGCGTCGGCATCGACGTCATCGCCAAGGAGGTCGCCGCCCGCCACGCCAAGGCCTACCCGGCCTCCGGCATCGCCCCGGCGCACCGTGCCCTCGACATAGGCGGCGAGTACCAGTGGCGCCGCGAGGGCGAGCCGCACCTGTTCGACCCGGAGACGGTCTTCCGCCTCCAGCACTCCACGCGCTCGGGCCGCTACGACATCTTCAAGAAGTACACGGACCGCGTGAACGAGCAGTCCGAGCGGCTGATGACGCTCCGCGGCCTCTTCGGCTTCAAGAGCGACCGGGAAGCCATCTCCGTCGACGAGGTCGAGCCGGTCTCCGAGATCGTCAAGCGGTTCTCGACGGGCGCCATGTCCTACGGCTCCATCTCGCGCGAGGCCCACGAGACCCTCGCCATCGCCATGAACCAGCTGGGCGGCAAGTCCAACACCGGTGAGGGCGGCGAGGACCCGGACCGCCTGTACGACCCGGCCCGCCGGTCCGCCATCAAGCAGGTCGCCTCCGGCCGCTTCGGCGTCACCTCCGAGTACCTGGTCAACGCCGACGACATCCAGATCAAGATGGCCCAGGGCGCCAAGCCCGGCGAGGGCGGCCAGCTGCCCGGCCACAAGGTCTACCCGTGGGTCGCCAAGACCCGGCACTCCACCCCGGGTGTCGGCCTGATCTCCCCGCCGCCGCACCACGACATCTACTCCATCGAGGACCTGGCCCAGCTGATCCACGACCTCAAGAACGCGAACCCGCAGGCGCGGATTCACGTGAAGCTGGTCTCGGAGGTCGGCGTCGGCACGGTCGCGGCGGGTGTGTCCAAGGCGCACGCGGACGTCGTGCTCATCTCCGGTCACGACGGTGGTACGGGTGCCTCCCCGCTGACCTCGCTGAAGCACGCGGGCGGCCCCTGGGAGCTCGGCCTCGCCGAGACCCAGCAGACCCTGCTGCTCAACGGCCTGCGCGACCGGATCGTCGTCCAGACCGACGGCCAGCTGAAGACCGGCCGTGACGTCGTCATCGCCGCACTCCTCGGCGCCGAGGAGTTCGGTTTCGCGACCGCGCCGCTCGTCGTCTCCGGCTGCATCATGATGCGCGTCTGCCACCTGGACACCTGCCCGGTCGGCGTCGCCACCCAGAACCCGGTGCTGCGCGACCGCTTCTCCGGCAAGGCCGAGTACGTGGTGAACTTCTTCAAGTTCATCGCCGAGGAGGTCCGCGAGATCCTCGCCGAGCTGGGCTTCCGCTCCATCGAGGAGGCCGTCGGCCACGCCGAGACGCTCGACGTCACCCGCGCCGTCAACCACTGGAAGGCGCAGGGCCTGGACCTGGCACCGCTCTTCCACGTGCCCGAGCTGCCCGAGGGCGCGGCGCTGCACCAGACCGTCGCGCAGGACCACGGCCTGGAGAAGGCCCTGGACAACGAGCTGATCAAGCTCGCCTCCGACGCCCTGGCCGCCTCCAGCGCCACCGACGCCCAGCCGGTGCGCGCCCAGATCAAGGTGCGCAACATCAACCGCACGGTCGGCACCATGCTCGGCCACGAGGTGACGAAGAAGTTCGGCGGCGCCGGCCTGCCCGACGACACCATCGACATCACCTTCACCGGCTCGGCCGGCCAGTCCTTCGGCGCCTTCCTGCCGCGCGGCGTCACGCTCCGCCTGGAGGGCGACGCCAACGACTACGTCGGCAAGGGGCTCTCCGGCGGCCGGGTGATCGTGCGTCCCGACCGGAACGCCGACCACCTCGCCGAGTACTCCACCATCGCGGGCAACACCATCGCGTACGGCGCGACCGGCGGCGAGCTGTTCCTGCGCGGTCGTACCGGCGAGCGGTTCTGCGTCCGCAACTCCGGCGCGCTGGTCGTCTCGGAGGGCGTGGGCGACCACGGCTGCGAGTACATGACCGGTGGTCACGCCGTGGTCCTCGGCGAGACGGGCCGCAACTTCGCGGCCGGCATGTCCGGCGGTGTCGCCTACGTGATCGACCTGAACGTCGACAACGTCAACGTCGGCAACGTCAGCGCCGTCGAGGCCCTCGACGACTCCGACAAGCAGTGGCTGCACGACGTGGTGCGCCGGCACGCCGAGGAGACCGGCTCGACGGTCGCCGAGAAGCTGCTCGCCGACTGGGACACGGCCGTGCAGCGGTTCAGCAAGATCATCCCCAGCACGTACAAGGCAGTGCTCGCCGCCAAGGACGCCGCCGAGCGAGCCGGTCTCTCCGAGACCGAGACCCACGAGAAGATGATGGAGGCGGCGATCAATGGCTGACCCGAAGGGCTTCCTGAACCACGGCCGTGAGGTCGCCAAGACCCGCCCCGTCGCCGACCGGGTCAAGGACTGGAACGAGGTCTACGTTCCCGGCTCCCTGCTGCCGATCATCAGCAAGCAGGCCAGCCGCTGCATGGACTGCGGCATCCCGTTCTGCCACAACGGCTGTCCGCTGGGGAACCTGATCCCCGAGTGGAACGACTTCGCCTACCGCGAGGACTGGACGGCCGCCTCGGAGCGGCTGCACGCGACCAACAACTTCCCGGAGTTCACCGGTCGCCTCTGCCCGGCCCCCTGCGAGTCGGCGTGCGTGCTCGGCATCAACCAGCCGGCCGTCACCATCAAGAACGTCGAGGTCTCCATCATCGACAAGGCGTGGGACGCGGGCACCGTCGCCCCGCAGGCCCCCGAGCGCCTGTCCGGCAAGACCGTCGCCGTCATCGGCTCGGGCCCCGCGGGCCTGGCCGCCGCCCAGCAGCTCACCCGGGCCGGCCACACCGTCGCCGTCTACGAGCGCGCCGACCGCATCGGCGGCCTGCTCCGCTACGGCATCCCCGAGTTCAAGATGGAGAAGCGGCACATCAACCGCCGCATCGAGCAGATGCGCGCGGAGGGCACCCGCTTCCGTACCGGTATCGAGATCGGCCGCGACCTCAAGGCGACCGACCTGAAGAAGCGGTACGACGCGGTCGTCATCGCCGCCGGCGCCACCACCGCCCGTGACCTCCCGGTCCCCGGCCGTGAGCTCAAGGGCGTCTACCAGGCGATGGAGTACCTGCCGCTGGCCAACAAGGTCCAGGAGGGCGACTACGTCACGGCCCCCATCTCGGCCGAGGGCAAGCACGTCATCGTGATCGGCGGCGGCGACACCGGCGCGGACTGTGTGGGCACCGCCCACCGCCAGGGCGCGGCCTCGGTCACCCAGCTGGAGATCATGCCCCGCCCGGGCGAGGACCGCGCGCCGCACCAGCCGTGGCCGACGTTCCCGATGCTCTACAAGGTCACCTCGGCGCACGAGGAGGGCGGTGAGCGCGTCTACTCCGTCTCCACCACCCACTTCGAGGGCGACGAGGACGGCAACGTCCAGTGGCTGCACCTCACCGAGGTGGAGTTCATCGACGGCAGGCTGACCCCCAAGCCGGGCACCGAGCGCAGGATCCCGGCCCAGCTGGTCACCCTGGCCATGGGCTTCACCGGCACCGACCGGGTCAACGGCCTGGTCGAGCAGTTCGGCCTCGAACTGGACGAGCGCGGCAACGTCGCCCGCGACGCCGACTTCCAGACCAACGTCCCCGGCGTCTTCGTCGCCGGTGACGCGGGCCGCGGCCAGTCCCTGATCGTCTGGGCGATCGCCGAGGGCCGCTCGGCGGCCAAGGGCGTCGACCGCTTCCTCACCGGTGTCAGCGAACTCCCGGCCCCGATCCGCCCGACGGACCGCTCGCTGATGGTCTGAGTCACCCCCTGAGAACGTCCCGTACAACGGCGTACGGAACACTGACGGCGCCTGCCCCACAGTCCCCGACCGGACGACTGGGCAGGCGCCGCCGCATGTTCGCCGATCAAGTAATGTCGGCCTCCTGACCATGGGTGGAGGGGGAGCAGGCGATGGCCGCGATCAGTCTCAGCAAGGTGGAGCAGACCGCGCCCGCGCTCGTCGGCGCCTACCGCTCCGCCGGGATCTCCCTCACCAAACACGGACTCGACGGACTCCGCGCCGCGGTCTACCTGGTCGTCGACCACTCCGGCTCGATGAAGCCGTACTACGCGGACGGCAGCGTGCAGGCGCTGGCCGACCGGGTGCTCGGCCTCTCCGCGCACCTGGACGACGACGGCCGGGTGCCCGTCGTCTTCTTCTCCACCGACATCGACGCGGTCACCGACATCGAACTCGCCGAACACACGGGCCGCATCGAGAAGATCGCGGCCGGGCTCGGCCACATGGGCAAGACCAGCTACCACCTGGCGATGGACGCCGTCATCGACCACTACCTCGACAGCGGCGCCACCGATCCCGCCCTGGTCGTCTTCCAGACCGACGGCGGCCCGATCAACAAGCTCGCCGCGGAACGCTACCTGTGCAAGGCGGCCAGGCTTCCGCTGTTCTGGCAGTTCGTCGGCTTCGGCGACCCGCACAGCAGACAGTTCGACTTCCTGCGCAAACTCGACGAACTGGCGGTGCCGGGGAAGCGGGCGGTGGACAACGCGGGCTTCTTCCACGCCGGTTCGGACCCCCGGAAGGTGCCGGACGGCGAGCTGTACGACCGTCTCGTCGGCGAGTTCCCGCAGTGGCTGGCGGCCGCACGGGCGGCGGGCATCGTCGGGGCGGGCTGAGTTTACGCGGCCCCGTTGGCTGTAGCGCTCCGGCGTGCCACCCTGAGGGGTGATCCGGCGGGGAGGCGGGCGACGTATGGACGACGGCGCACGAACGGTGAACGGGCAGGCACGGGTGGGGAGTTCCGCGGACCGGGCGGAGCCGCCCGGCAAGGGCGAGAAGCTCGCGGACTGGGCCGACGGGCGGCTCGGGATCTACGCCCTGGCCAAGGCGAACATGCGCAAGGTGTTCCCGGACCACTGGTCCTTCATGCTGGGCGAGATCTGTCTCTACAGCTTTCTCATCCTGATCCTCACGGGCATCTACCTCACCCTGTTCTTCGAGCCCAGCGGCGCCGAGGTGGTCTACCACGGCACCTACCAGCCGCTGAACGGCATCATCATGACCAAGGCGTACGAGTCGACGCTGCACATCAGCTTCGACGTGCGCGGCGGCCTGCTGATCCGGCAGATCCACCACTGGGCGGCGCTGGTCTTCGTCGCCGGCATGGTCGTCCACATGATGCGGGTGTTCTTCACCGGAGCCTTCCGCAAGCCCCGCGAGATCAACTGGCTGTTCGGCTGGACCCTGCTGTTCCTGGCCATCCTCACCGGCCTGACCGGCTACTCGCTCCCCGACGACCTGCTCTCCGGCACCGGCGTCCGGTTCGCCGACGGCGCGATCCTGTCCATCCCGATCGTCGGCTCGTACCTCTCGATGTTCCTGTTCGGCGGGGAGTTCCCGGGCCACGACATCATCTCGCGGTTCTTCCCGATCCACGTGCTGCTGCTGCCCGGGATCATGCTGGGACTGGTCGTCGCCCATCTGATCCTGGTCTTCTACCACAAGCACACCCAGTACCCGGCGCCCGGACGGGACCAGAAGAGCGTGGTCGGCATGCCCTTCCTGCCGGTCTACATGGCGAAGGCCGGCGGCTTCTTCTTCCTCGTCTTCGGCATCCTCGCGTTCATCGGCGCCATCGCCACCATCAACCCGGTGTGGGCCTTCGGCCCCTACCGTCCCGACCTGGTGACCACCGGCGCCCAGCCCGACTGGTACCTCGGCTTCTCCGAGGGGCTCATCCGCGTCATGCCGGGCTGGGAGATCAACGTCTGGGGCCACACCCTGGAACTGGGCGTCTTCATCCCCTTCTCGCTCTTCCCGCTCTTCCTCCTGGCCATCGGGATCTACCCGTTCATCGAGGCGTGGATCACCGGCGACAGACGCGAGCACCACATCCTCGACCGCCCGCGCAACGTCCCCGTCCGCACCGCCCTCGGCGTGGCCTGGCTCAGCCTCTACTTCGTCCTCCTGATCGGCGGCGGCAACGACGTCGTCGCCACCCATCTGCATCTCTCCATCAACTCGATCACCTGGTTCGTCCGGATCTCCGTCTTCGTCGTCCCCGTCCTCGCCTTCATCGTCACCAAACGGATCTGCCTCGGCCTGCAGCGCCAGGACCGCGACAAGGTCCTGCACGGCAGGGAGACCGGCCTCATCAAGCTGCTTCCGCACGGCGAGTACATCGAGGTCCACGAACCTCTCAGCCAGGACCGCCTGTTCGTCCTGACCCAGCACGAACAGAACCCGCCGTACGAGATCGGACCGGCCGAGGACGCGAACGGGGTACGGCGCAAGGTCACCGTCTCCCAGCGGGTACGGGCGAGCCTGGCCAAGGGCATGTTCGGCCCGGACACCCACATCCCGAAGCCGACGCAGGAGGAGTACCGGGAGATCACGAGCGGGGATCACCATTAGTCACCCCGAGGGTCAACGCCCCTTCTTCCAGGCTTTCAGGGGGGCGGGGCTGTTCTCGATATGCGGCTGCCGCCGCGTGGGCGCGACAAGCCTCCACCGGCCCGCAGCCTAACGACGACCGAGAACCACCCCTCTGCACTCTTCCGGCGTTCCCCAAGCAGCCCGCAGGGCCCGTGCCTTGGTCAGCCACAGGGACAGGTCGTACTCGGCGGTGTAACCGATCGCCCCGTGCAGCTGCAGCGCGGCCCGCGCCGCGGCATACGCCGCCTCGCACGCGCCGAGCTTCGCCGCCGCCACGTCCGCCGGAGCCATGGTCACCGCCGCCCCGAACACCATCGGCCGCGCGAACTCCAACGCGATCTTCACGTCGGCCAGCCGATGCCTGACCGCCTGGAACGACCCCACGGGCACGCCGAACTGAGTCCGCTGCCTGACGTACGCCACCGTTCTGTCGAGCAGGGCAAGCCCCACCCCCAGCGCCTGCGCGGCCGTCGCCAGCCGGGCCCAGGCCTGTGCTTTCGCCCACGGCGGCTCCGCGCTGATCAGCTCACCGACCGGGAAGAGCGGGGTGAGCCGGCGGGCGGGGTCCATGGACGGTCGTACCGCCCCGGCGCCGGGAGACAGGCGCAGGCCCTCCGGTGTGGCCGCCAGCCGCACATCGGCCGCGTCCCCGTCCAGCGCGAAGCCGTACCCGTGGCTCTCGGACGCCACCGTGGCCATCGTCTCTCCCGACGCGATCCCCGGCAGGAACCGCTTGGCGAGGCCTTCGCCGTCATCGAGCAGCACCGCCGCCGCCACTGTCTCCGCCACCGGCCCCGGTACCGCGTGCCGCCCCAACTCGATGAAGGCGACGGCGAGTTCGACGGGTCGACGGCCCGCCCCGCCGTACTCCTCCGGCACCGCCAGCCCGAACACCCCCGCCTGCGCGACACGACCCCACAGCGCCCGGCCGCTCGCCCGCTCGCCACGGCTCCAGTCCCGTACCACCGCCGGTGTGTCCGCTGCCGTCAGCAGCGCCCGCAGCGCGCCGGCGAAGTCCCGCTGCTCGGTGTCGAGGAGGAAACGCATGTCAGCGGCGTCCCTTCGGCAGGCCGAGCAGCCGCTCGGCGATGATGTCGCGCTGGATCTCGTTGGTGCCCGCGTAGATCGGACCGGCCAGGGAGAAGACGTAGCCCTCGGACCACGAGGTGTCCGCCAGCTCGCCGTCCGCGCCGAGCAGATCGAGCGCCGTCTCGTGCAGCCCCAGGTCCAGCTCGGACCAGAACACCTTGTTCAGGCTGGACTCCGGGCCGAGCGACTCGCCGTCCAGGACGCGGGCGGCGGCCGCGTAGGTGAACAGCTGATACGCGCGGGCGCCGACGACGGCGTCGGCCACCCGGGCCGCGGCGGACTCCGGACCGCCCCGGGCCTGCCAGAGGTCCCGCAGCCGGTCGGCGGCGGCCAGGAACCGCCCCGGTGACCGCAGCGTCAGCCCCCGCTCGTTCCCCGCCGTCGACATCGCGATCCGCCAGCCCTGGCCCGGTTCGCCGATCACGTCCTCGTCGGGCACGAACACCTCGTCCAGGAACAGCTCCGCGAAGGCCGGTTTCCCGTCGAGGCGGCCGATCGGGCGCACGGTCACTCCCGGCGCGCGCAGGTCGAACATCAGGTAGGTGAGCCCCTGGTGCGGCTTGGGCGGGTGCGGCTCGCTGCGGAACAGGCCGAACGCGCGGTCCGCGAAGGCCGCCCGTGACGACCAGGTCTTCTGGCCGCCGAGCAGCCAGCCGCCGTCCGTCCGCACCGCCCTGGAGGTGAGGGAGGCGAGGTCGGAGCCGGCCCCGGGCTCGGACCACGCCTGCGCCCAGACCACCTCCCCGGTGGCCATCGACGGCAGCACCCGCGCACGCTGCTCCTCGGTCCCGTGCTCGAACAGGGTCGGCGCGAGCAGGCTGACGCCGTTCTGGCCGACCCGGCCGGGCGCGCCCGCCGCCCAGTACTCCTCCTCGAACACCAGCCACCGCAGCAGCCCCGCGGCCCGGCCGCCGTACTCCTCGGGCCAGGACACCACCGACCAGCGGTCCGCGGCCAGTTCGCCCTCCCAGGCGCGGTGCGCCGCGAAGCCCTCCGCCGTCTCCAGGGAGGGGAGCGGGCGGCGCGGCACATGCGCCCGGAGCCAGGCGCGGACCTCGGCGCGGAACTCCTCGTCCGCCGTGCTGTGGGTCAGGTCCACGGTCGCCGTCACCATCCTTCCCTAACAAGTGTTTGGTAGGTTAGCGTGGGCCCATGACAGGCGTCGAGAGTCCGGAGTACGTGCCCGGGCACGGGCTGCTTGAGGGGCGCACCGCCGTCGTCACCGCCGCGGCCGGGGCGGGGATCGGCGGGGCGACCGCGCGCCGCTTCCTGGAGGAGGGCGCACGCGTGCTGATCAGCGACGCGCACGCGCGGCGGCTGAAGGAGTACGAGGCCGAACTGGCCGGCCTCCATCCGGGGGCCGTGACCGCCCTGCCCTGCGACGTCACCGACGAGGCCCAGGTGCAGACCCTGTTCGACACCGCCGTGCGAACGCACGGCAGGCTGGACATCGTCGTCAACAACGCCGGTCTCGGCGGGACCTCGGACCTGGTGGACATGGGTGACGACCAGTGGTCGCGGGTGCTCGACGTCACCCTCAACGGAACCTTCCGGTGCGTGCGCGCCGCCCTGCGGCTCTTCCGTGAGCTCTTCCGCGAGACCGGGCAGGGCGGGGTGATCGTCAACAACTCCTCCGTCGTCGGCTGGCGGGCGCAGGCCGGACAGGCCCACTACGCCGCCGCCAAGGCCGGGGTGATGGCGCTGACCCGCTGCGCGGCGGTCGAGGCGGCCGCCTACGGCGTGCGGGTCAACGCCGTGGCACCGAGCCTCGCCATGCACCCGCACCTGGTGAAGGTGACCTCCGCAGAGCTGCTGGAGGAGCTCACCGCCCGGGAGGCCTTCGGCCGATACGCCGAGCCGTGGGAGGTGGCCAACGCCATCGTCTTCCTGGCGTCCGGCTACTCCTCCTACCTCACCGGAGAGGTCGTCTCCGTCAGCAGCCAGCACCCGTAGGACGAGAATGTACCCGTGCCGACCAAGAAGAAGCCCCAGGTGACCGCGGCCCCCGCCCGGCGCCGCGAACTCCTCGAAACCGCCGCCGAGGTCTTCGCCGAGCAGGGCTACAACGCCACCACCGTACGCAAGATCGCGGACCACGCGGGCATGCTCGCCGGCAGCCTCTACTACCACTTCGACTCCAAGGAATCGATGCTGGAGGAGATCCTGCGGACCTTCCTCGACGAGCTCTGGGGCGGCTACGACACCGTCCTGGACGCCGGGCTCGGTCCTCGCGAGACCCTCGAAGCCCTGGTCACCGAGTCCTTCCGGGAGATCGACCGGCACCGTGCCGCCGTCGCCATCTACCAGAAGGAGAGCAAGCAGCTGGTCGCGCAGGAGCGGTTCGGCTTCCTCGCCGAGTCGCAGCGCAGATTCGAGAAGGCGTGGCTGTCGACGCTGGAGCGCGGGGTCGCCGCGCGCGTCTTCCGCGCCGACCTCGACGTCCGCCTCACCTACCGGTTCGTGCGCGACACCGTGTGGGTCGCCGCCTCCTGGTACCGGCCCGGCGGGCAGCACAGCCCGGAGGAGATCGCCCGGCAGTACCTGTCGATGGTGCTGGACGGGATCGCCGTACGCACGTGACCCATTGGGGAGTTGCCATGGCCGAGGCCTACATCGTCGAAGCGGTCCGGACGCCCGTCGGGCGGCGCGGGGGAGGACTGAGCGCGGTCCACCCGGCCGACCTGGGCGCGCATGTGCTCAGGGAACTGGTCGCGCGGGCCGGGGTGGACCCGGCCGCCGTCGAGGACGTCGTCTTCGGCTGCCTCGACGCGGTGGGGCCGCAGGCCGGTGACATCGCCCGCACCTGCTGGCTGGCCGCCGGGCTGCCCGAGGAGGTGCCGGGTGTCACCGTCGACCGCCAGTGCGGATCCTCGCAGCAGGCCGTGCACTTCGCCGCCCAGGCCGTGCTCTCCGGGACCCAGGACCTGGTGGTCGCCGGCGGCGTCCAGAACATGTCCCAGATACCCATCGCCTTCGCGTCCCGCCAGGCCGCCGAGCCCCTGGGGCTGACCGACGGCCCCTTCCTGGGCAGCGAGGGCTGGCGGGCCCGGTACGGCACCCGGCCCGTCAACCAGTTCGCCGGCGCCGAGATGATCGCCGCCAAGTGGGGCATCAGCCGGCAGGACCAGGAGGAGTTCGCCCTGCGCTCCCACCGGCGGGCCCTGAGCGCCATCGACGAGGGCCGCTTCGAACGGGAGACGGTCCCCTACGGGCCGGTCGCCGTGGACGAGGGGCCGCGCCGGGACACCTCCCTGGAGAAGATGGCCGCCCTGAAGCCGGTCCTCGACGCCGGCACCATCACCGCCGCCTGCTCCTCCCAGGTCTCCGACGGCGCGGCCGCCCTGCTCCTCGCCTCCGAACGCGCGGTCCGCGAGCACGGGTTGCGCCCCCGCGCCCGCGTCCACCACCTCTCCGTCCGCGGCGAGGACCCCATCCGGATGCTCTCCGCCCCGATCCCGGCCACCGCCCACGCCCTGAAGAAGACCGGCCTCACCATCGACGCCATCGACCTCGTCGAGATCAACGAGGCCTTCGCCCCGGTCGTCCTCGCCTGGCTCAAGGAGACCGGCGCCGATCCCGCGAAGGTCAACGTCAACGGCGGCGCGATAGCCCTCGGCCACCCCCTCGGCGCGACCGGCGTCAAACTGATGACGACCCTCCTCCACGAACTGGAACGCACCGGGGGCCGCTTCGGCCTCCAGACCATGTGCGAGGGCGGAGGGCAGGCGAACGTGACGATCATCGAGCGGCTGTGAACGGAGCGGACAAGGGGTGGCCGTCGGGGATGGTGCCCCTGCGCGAGGGCGGGGGACAGGCGAACGTGACGCTCTTCGAGCGGGTCTGAGACCTCAGCGGAGAGCTGTGAGCCGTTCCTGGGCCTCCGTCGCCTCCTTGATGATCCGCTCCACCAGCTCCGCGCACGACGGCAGGTCGTCGATCACCCCCGCGACCTGCCCGGACGCCATGACCCCGAGATCCGTGCGGCCGTCCACCATCGCCGATCTGAGCAGCATCGGCGTGTTCGCGGCGAGCAGGACCTGACTCCAGGTCAGGTCCTTGCCGTGCCGCAGGGCCAGGCCGTCCTGAACCATCTGCCGCCAGGTGAGCCCGGACAGCTTCCGGAACCCCGCCGCCCGTCGTACCGCGTGCAGCAGACTCCGGGCCCGGCCCGAGCGCTCCAGCGCGGCCACCAGATCGGTCCGCAGCATCCGGTGCGGCAGCCCGTCGACCGCCCGGGTGACCGTGACGTCCCTGACCGTCGCCGCCAGATACCTCGCCTTCACCGCGTCCGGCACCGTCGAGTCCGAGGTGAGCAGGAACCGCGTGCCCATCGCGACCCCCGCCGCCCCGTACGCCAGCGCCGCCACCAGCCCCCGGCCGTCGAAGAAGCCCCCGGCGGCCACCACCGGTATCCGCACCGCGTCCACCACCTGCGGCAGCAGCACACTCGTGGCGACCTCCCCGGTGTGCCCGCCGCCCTCACCGCCCTGCACGATCACCGCGTCCGCACCCCACGCCGCCACCTTCTCGGCGTGCCGCCGCGCCCCGACGGACGGGATCACCACCACCCCCGCCTCCTTCAGCTCGGCGATCAGCCCGGGGGAGGGGGCGAGCGCGAAGGACGCCACCCGCACACCGCCCTCGACGATCAGCCGGACCCGGTCGCCGGCGTCGGCCGCGTCCGCCCGCAGGTTCACCCCGAAGGGAGCGTCCGTGCGACACCGCACCTCGGCTATCGCGGCCCGCAGCTGGTCGAGGGTCATCGTGGCGGAGGCCAGGATGCCGAGGGCTCCGGCGTTGGCCGCGGCCGAGACCAGGCGGGGGCCCGCCACCCAGCCCATGCCCGTCTGCACGATCGGGTGCCGGATCCCGGCCAGCCGGGTCAGCGCGGTCTCCATCAGCCCGCGACCTCCCTGGTCCGGGCGCCGCCCGGATCGAGCACCTCACGGATCAGCCGCAGCTCCTCCCCGGTGGGCTCCCTGGTGTACGGCACCTCCTCCGGCACGGTCAGCTCGAAGTCCGTCGCCTCCCGGACCCGGTCCACGCTCACCCCGGGGTGCAGCGCCGCCAGCCGCATCGAGCGGTCCGGGGTCTCGAAGTCGAGGACGGCCAGGTCGGTGACGACCCTCGGGATGCGGTGGAAACGCTCCGCGCCCGGGTGCGCGGCGACCCGGTCGTACCCCACCCCGCACACCATGTCCACCTTCGGCACGAACACCCGCCGGGAGTGCTTCGGGATCCAGTAACTCGTCGGGTTGTTCAGTGTGTTGAGGGACGCGCCCCGTACACCCAGCAGCTGGCGCCGGGGGCGGGACCAGTCGCCGACGCAGGAGATGTTCTGGTTGCCGTACCGGTCGAGCTGGCTCGCGCCCATCATCACGTGCCGGCGTCCGCCGGAGACCAGGGCCAGGTGCTGCCGGTAGGGCAGCCAGCCCTCGGGCGTCCCGTCCGGGCGGACCAGGGTGGCCTCGCCGTCGGTCAGCAGCAGGTCCGGCGCGAAGGTCAGCCGGGCCAGGCGGGCGCCGAGGGAGGGGATCAGGCCCATCGGGCTCGCCAGGATCTCACCCGAGCCCCGCCAGGCCTCGGCGCAGGCGATGACGCAGTACTCGGAGCGCAGCACCTGCGTGTGCGGTACCTCCGTGTCCGGTACCTCGGTGTGCGGTGCGTCTGTGCGCGGTGTGTCCGTCACCCCTGCCCCTCCTGCCAGTTCCGCACGGCCGACCGGTACGCCTGCTCGTCCCCGGGCAGGAACCGCTCGGCGAACTCCGCCCACGGCGTCGTCGCGTACAGCCGCTGGAAGCCCTCGTCCCGCCCGTAGTCGGGCGCGCACGACGTGAAGTGCGCGCCGCCCGGCGCCTCCACCACCCCCGTCACGTTCAGCCGCTTCACGAGCAGCGACTGCACAGCCGCGTCCTTCGTCAGCTCGGCCGTGTCCACGATCCGTTCGCAGGAGACGTAGGCCGCGTCCGCCGCCTCGCAGAACAGGTCGTCGAAGTACGGGTCCGGGCCCAGGTACTGTCCGTTGCCCAGCCGGTCCGCGCGGTTGACGTGCACCAGGGCCGCGTCCAGACGCAGGGCCGGCATCGCCACGAACGTCTCCCCGTCGTCGTACGGCGAAGTGACCGTCCGCAGGGCGGGGTTGACCCGCATGACGTCCGAGCCGATCCCGGCGCGCACCGGCAGGAAGGGCAGCCGGTTCGCCGCCGCGTGCAGGCCCCACATGAACATGCCCTCGTCGATCTCCATCAGCTCGAACGCGCCGCGTTCGCGTGCCGCGCGGTAGTGCGGTTCGAGCGGGACGGAGTCGAGGGTGACGAAGGCCGTCACCAGCTTGCGCACCCGGCCGGCCGCGACCAGCATCCCGACGTCCGGGCCGCCGTACGAGACCAGGGTCAGATCGTCGATTCCGCTCCGGAGCACGGCTCTGACCAGGGACATCGGCTTGCGCCGTGAACCCCAGCCGCCGATTCCGAGGGTCATGCCACTGGCCAGCCGGGCGACGGCCTCGTCGGCGGTCATCGTCTTGTCAGTCACTCCCAGCGCCCTCCTTCCCGAAGGTGTCGCGGACCCGGTCGGCCACCCCGCTGAGGGCGGCCTCGAAGGTGAAGCCCTGTTCGAAGCGGTAGCTGCGCCGCACGTCGACGGGGTCGATGCCGTTGATGGCGGCCTTGGCCAGGCGCAGCAGCCGGCCGTCCTTGGCGGCTATCTCCCGGGCCAGCTCCAGTGCCGCGGAGAGCAGTTCCTCGCGCGGGACGACCCGCCACACCGACCCGTGCGCGTGCAGCTCGGCAGCGGTCACCGTGCGCGAGGTGTAGTACAGCGTCCGCATCAGATGCGGCGGGACCAGGCGGGCCAGGTGGGTGGCCGCGCCGAGGGCGCCCCGGTCCAGCTCGGGCAGCCCGAAGACGGCGTCCTCGCTGGCCACGATCGCGTCGGCGTTGCCCACCAGGCCTATGCCGCCGCCCAGGCAGAAGCCGTGCACCGCCGCCACCACGGGTGTCTCGCACTCGTGGACCGCCGCGAAGGCCTCCGCACAGCCCCGGTTGACGCCGAGCAGTGCCTCGTTCCCCTCCGCCTGGATCTCCTTGATGTCCACGCCCGCGTTGAACCCCCTGCCCAGTGCGGTCAGCACGACGCACCGGGTCTCGGGGTCGTGGCCCGCCGCGCGCACGGCCTGGGCCAGCGTGAACCAGCCGCGCACCGGCAGCGCGTTCACCGGCGGATGGTCGACCGTGACGAGCGCGATTCCCTTTTCCGGACGCGAGGTGGAGACACCCATGGACGCATCAGCTACCTTCGCAGTCAGCTGCCTTTCCACCAAACATTTGTTAGGTGTGAGGCTTCGAAGCTAGCAGTCGGTGCGGACAAGCGGGAGGCCCTGTGGACAACTCGCCGAGCGGCCGGACGGTCGTCGTCACCGGCGGTACCAGAGGTGTGGGCGCGGGGATCGCCCGGGCCTTCGCCGCGACCGGCGCCCAGGTCCTGGCCTGTGCCCGCCGGCCCCCCGAACAACCCCTCGACGGCGTCGAGTTCGTCCCCCTGGACCTGCGCGACCCGCCCGCCGTGCGCACCTTCTTCGACGCCCTGCCCCGGGTCGACGTGCTCGTCAACAACGCGGGCGGCACCCCCTACCGGCGGCTCGCCGACGCGGACCCCGAGCGGCACGCCCGGGTGATCGAGCTGAACCTCCTCACCCCGCTGACCGCCTCCCTCTCCGCGTACGAGCACCTCCGGCGGGCCCGGGGGGCGGTGGTGATGATCAGCAGCGTCAGCGGCGGCCGTCCCTCGCCGGGCTCCGCCGCCTACGGGGCGGCCAAGGCGGGGCTGGAGCACCTCGCCCGGTCCATGGCGGTGGAGTGGGCGCCCGAGGTCCGGGTCAACACGCTCGTGGTCGGCATGGTCCGCACCGAGCTGGCCCACCTCCACTACGGCGGCCCGGACGGCATCGACGCCGTCGCCCGCACCGTGCCGCTCGGCCGTCTCGCCGCTCCGTCCGACGTCGGCGCCGCCGCCGTCTTCCTCGCCTCCGACGCGGCCGCCTACATCAGCGGGGCGAGCCTGCTCGTGCACGGGGGCGGGGAGCGGCCCGCCTTCCTGGACGCGGCAGATGTCAACAGGCCGTCCGACAAGGAGGAATGACATGAGCGGAATCTGCGCGGGCCGGGTCGTGGCCGTCACCGGTGCCGGGCGCGGGCTCGGCCGGGCCCACGCGCTCGCGTTCGCCGCCGAGGGCGCCCGGGTGGTCGTCAACGACCTCGGCGTCGGCCTGGACGGCGGGCCGGGGAAGGAGAGCCCGGCGGGGGCTGTCGTCGCCGAGATCCGGGCGGCCGGCGGCGAGGCGGTGGCGCACGGCGGCGACATCGCGACGGACGCCGGTGCCGAGTCCCTGGTGGCGGCGGCCCTGGACGCCTACGGCCGCCTCGACACCCTCGTCAACAACGCCGGTTTCCTGCGCGACCGCATGCTCGTCAACCTCGGAGAGGACGACTGGGACGCGGTCATGCGGGTGCATCTCAAGGGCCACTTCCTGCCGCTGCGGCACGCGGCCGCGCACTGGCGGGCCGAGGCCAGGGCGGGCCGCACCCCGGCCGCCCGCGTCGTCAACACCAGCAGCGGCGCGGGCCTGCTGGGCTCGGTCGGGCAGGGCAACTACAGTGCCGCCAAGGCCGGCATCATCGGTCTCACCCTGGTCGCGGCCGCCGAACTGGCCCGCTACGGCATCCAGGTCAACGCCATCGCCCCGGCCGCCCGCACCCGGATGACCGAGCGCGCCTTCGCCGAGACCATGGCCGCCCCCGACACCGGCTTCGACGCCATGGCCCCCGAGAACGTCTCCCCGCTCGTGGTCTGGCTGGGCTCCGCCGGGAGCGCCGGGGTCACCGGGCGGGTGTTCGAGACGGAGGGCGGCCGGATCACCGTCATGGAGGGCTGGCGGCCGGGTCCGACCGCCGACAAGGGCGCCCGCCGGACCCCGGCCGAGGCGGGGGAGGCGGCCCTGAAGCTGCTGGCCGAGGCGGCGGCGCCGGGCGCGGTGTACGGGGCGTGAGCGGGCGGTGAGCGGCTGCGCGGACTAGCTAGGTGTCGCAGTCCAGCACCGTCCGGCACAGCGAGCACCGGGCCCGGACCCGGCCCCGCACCGGCACCCTGATCCGCTGGTGGCAGGTCGGGCACGGGAACGAGACCCGCAGACGGCCACCGCTGTCGGGGGTGAAGGCATAGGAGGCGCCGGGCAGCGCGGGCGGCGCGGCGGGGGCGTGACGGCGGTCGCGGGCGTAGCGGCGGCGGCCCGCCCAGCCCGCCGCGGTCAGCGGCGGCTGCTCCTCGTCCTGGCGGGCCCTCGCCATGCCCTTCTGGTACGCCGTGTAGGCCTGCGGGCTGGTGAACCACACCGAGGGATCCTCGTGGAAGACGAGGGAGCGCTTGGCCAGCACGTAACCGAACTCCTCCGGTGTGAGGTAGCCGAGCTTCTGGGACGCCTCGCCGTGCTCCCGGTAGGCGTCCAGGAGCAGCCAGCCGGCCCCGAGGTAGGTGGTCGCCGTGTCCGTGAGGATCTCGTTCTCCCGGATGCTCGGGAAGGACAGGTCCAGGCGGTGCAGGTACACGTGCATCACCTCGTGGGCGAGGGCCGCGCCGATGTCCCTCCGATGGGTGCGGAAGCGGTCGTTCAGCTCGACGAAGTACTCGGGGCCTGCGGTGAGTTCGACGTTGGCCGCGTGGGTCATGTCCTTGAAGCCGACGACCATGCGGGCGTCGGGCAGCCGGAAGTGCCGGACCAGCTCGCGGGCGACGCGCTGCGACCCGAGGTGGAGGTCGTCGGTGTCGCAGAACGCGACGTCGGCGGGGAGCACGCTGGTGGCGAAGGTCTGGACGGTGTCGTACGACAGGCGCCGGTACAACGCCGTGATGGCGGCCCGCACGGTGTCCAGGTGCGGGTAGCCGTGTTCCACCGGGCCGCCGTTCGCCACGTCCCTTACCCCCACAGACGCCGCCAGAGCTTCTTTCACAGTATGCGGGGGATGGGCGAAAATGGGGGCGGAAGGCTGTGCGGACACCGCGGGCCGGTGGGGCCGATCGCGCCCACACGGCGGCAGCCGCACATCGATACCGTCCCGCGCCCCTAGAGGGGCGCCAGCCGTACCGTCGCCTGATTCGATTCCTGGAGCTCCAGGACCCACACCTCGTTCTCGCCCTCCTTCAGGACCGGACCCGGCACGTACAGCGACTGCTGCGGGCCCGTCGACCAGTAGCGGCCCAGGTTGAAGCCGTTGATCCAGACGAAGCCCCTCGTCCAGCCCGGCAGCTCCAGCCGGGCGTCCCCGGCACCACGCACCGTCACCGTCCCCCGGTACAGGCCCGGTGCGCCCTCTTCCGGCAGCGGGCCGAAGGGCACCGCGGCCACACCCCCCTCGAACGCGTCCAGATCGAGCCCACGCGCGCGTACCCCGTGCAGGAACTGGCGCTCGTGCAGGAGGCCTCCGGTGACGCCCTTCGGCTCGCCGGAGCGGGGGCCGTAGTTGACGCGGCCCAGGGACTCCACCCAGAGCTCCACGTGCGCGGGACCGGCGATCGGCTTCTTGAGCTGGGGTTCCTCCTCGGTGAGGACCCCGGCCCGCTCGCCGTCGACGTACACGACCGCGAGGTCGCGCAGGCCCCGCGCGGTGAGCGGGTACGGCTGGCGCGGTCCCGGCACGTCCACCTCGTAGCGGACCAGGCCCCGCGCGATGTCCAGCTCCTCGAAGGTGGGCGGGACCGGGTGGACGCGTTCGGCGCCGCCGAGGGCGTCCAGGACGCCGGTGAGGGAGGCCCAGGCGGTCACCTCCACGTCCGTCGGCGAAGCCAACGAGGCCGGCGTCGGCGGCAGTTCGGGCAGCGGACCGTCGTGGTACCCCGCGAGCACCTCGCGGAAGCGCCAGAACTTCTCCGTGGGGCGGCCGTACTCGTCGATCGGCGCGTCGTAGTCGTACGACGTCACGTCCGCCTCCAGCGGGCCCTCGTGCAGCTCGCCGCCGGGGCGGTTGGCTCCCGCCCAGCCGGCGAAGTTGGTGCCGCCGTGCGCCATGTAGACGTTGACCGACGCCCCGCACTCCAGGATCTCCCGCAGCGCCGCCGCCGCGTCCTCGGCGTCCCGTACGACGTGCTCGCCGCCCCAGTGGTCGAACCAGCCGCACCAGAACTCCATGCACATCAGCGGGCCGTGCGGCTGGTGACGGCGCAGCGTCTCGAAGGCCACGCGCGCGTGCGAGCCGAAGTTCGCCGTCGCGAGCAGCCCCGGGACCGAGCCGCCGGTGAGCATGTGGTCCTCGGGACCGTCCGAGGTGACCAGCGGCACCGTGACACCCTCGGCCCGCAGCAGGTCGGTGAGATGAGCCAGGTAGACGGCGTCCGAGCCGTAGCTGCCGTACTCGTTCTCGACCTGCACCATGATCACCGGGCCGCCCCGGTCCAGCTGCCGGGACACGATCTCGGGCAGCAGCCGGCGGAACCAGCGGTCCACGTACCGCAGAAAACGCTCGTCACGCGTGCGTGCCCGCGCGCCCAGCTCGCCCGTCACCCAGTGCGGCAGCCCGCCGTTCTCCCACTCCGCGCAGATGTACGGCCCCGGCCGCACGATCGCCCACAGGCCCGCCTCCCGCGCCGCGTCCAGGAACCGGCCGAGCGCCCGGACGTCCCGGAAGCCGCCGGACCGCGGCTCGTGCAGGTTCCACGGGACGTACGTCTCCACGCAGTTCAGGCCCATGGCCCGCAGCAGCGCCAGTCTGTGACCCCACTGCTCCTCGTGCACCCGGAAGTAGTGCAGCGCGCCGGACAGCAGCCGTACCGGCCGGCCGTCCAGCAGGAAATCCGTTTCGCCCACCGTGAAGTCGCTCATACGCTCACCTTGGCCTGCTGGCATGCGCCGAGACCATGGACAAAGATCAGCAGCACTTGGACGGAAGAGACGCACGGAAGGGGCGCGCAGTGCCGCACGGAGCGCCGGTCTTCCGCACCTGGATGCGGTTCTTCACGCCCGGCGCCGTCCACCACCGCCTCGGCCTGGTCTGCCTCGGTGTCGGCCTCCAGCACGGCGCGGTGCCCGCCGTCGGCCCGCGCGTGCTGGACGGACACGTCGCCGTGGTGATCAGCTCGGGCCGGGGCTGGTACCGGACGCCCGACGGGCGCCGCACCACCGTCACCGCCCCCGCCCTGGTGTGGCTCAAGCCCGGCGTCCCGCACCACTACGGACCCGACCCGGACAGCGGCTGGGACGAGGCCTTCGTGACCTTCACCGGCCCCGACATCACGACCTACACGGAACTCGGCTACATCGAGCCCGAGCGGCCCGTGGTGCCCCTCTCGGACGCCACCGGCCCCCGCGACGTCATCGCCCGCATCGCCCGGGCCGCCCGCCAGGGCAACCCCCTCCTGGAGGTCGAGACCGGCGCCGCCGTGCACGAGCTCCTGGTCGCCCTGCGTCGCGCGCGTGCCGACCTCGCCCCGGACGGCGACCCGGTGCTGCACGCGCTCGCGCGGGACGCCTGCACCGGGATGACCGTCGCCGACCACGCGGCCCGGCACGGCATGACCCCGGCCGAGCTGCGCACCGCCGTCCGCCGGGTCGCCGGATGCAGCCCCAAGGACTATCTGATCGGCATCCGGCTCGGCCGCGCCCAGGAACTCCTCGCCACCACCGAACTGTCCGTCGCCGCCGTCGCCCGCCGCGTCGGCTACGACGATCCGGCCTACTTCTCCCGCCTGTTCACCCGCCGGGTGGGCACGGCTCCCGTGCGTTTCCGCGCCCAGCAGAGCCGGGCCGTGCCCGACGACTGGAACGAGGGCCTTCAGCCGGACGGCGAACCGGGTCCGCCGGTGGCCGAACCCGCCCACGGCCCATAGGGATCCCCCGCCGCCCCCCTTAGGGTTGACGTCCATGACCACCAGCATCACCGGTACCGGTGACGTCGACCCCGCCGTCCGCGAGGAACTCGGCCGGCTGCGCGACAGCATCGACAACATCGACGCGGCCGTCGTCCACATGCTCGCCGAACGCTTCAAGGCCACCCAGCAGGTCGGCCGCCTCAAGGCGGTCCACCGGCTGCCCCCGGCCGACCCGGCCCGCGAGGCCCGGCAGATCGCCCGGCTGCGCGCCCTCGCCGAGAACGCCAAGCTCGACCCCGCCTTCGCCGAGAAGTTCCTGAACTTCATCATCGCCGAGGTGATCAGGCACCACGAGTCCATCGCCGAGGACACCGTCAACGGCCGGGAGACGGACGGACACTGATCCGAGGAACCCGCCGTACGCCTCGAAGAGCGTCCGGCACCGCAGGGCGACCCCCGTGCGGTGACGAGGCGCTCGAACAGGCGCTCCAGGCGCAAATGGGGGCGCCCACCAGCGCGATCTCGTCCCGGCCCGCGCTCTCCGGCCGGACATAAGCCGCGTACCGCTCCTGCCCCTGTGCGATGTCGGTGTCATCGGGCAGCATGGCCCGCATGTCCGTACTGACTCGCGACGAAGCGCAGAGCCGCGCCGAGCTCCTCGACGTCCACCGCTACACGATCGACCTCGACCTGACCACCGGGGACGAGACCTTCGACTCCCGTACCGTGATCAGGTTCACGGCCCGGTCCGACGGCGACACCTTCGTCGAGATGAAGCCCGCCGCCCTGCGTGCCGTCACCCTGGACGGACGGCCCCTCGACCCCGAGACACTGGAGCAGGACCGGCTGCCCCTGAAGGGCCTCACCGCGGGTGAGCACGAGCTGCGCGTCGACGCCACCATGCGCTACTCGCGCACCGGTGAGGGCATGCACCGCTTCACCGACCCCACGGACGACGCGACGTACGTCTACACCCAGCTGTTCATGGACGACGTGCAGCGCGTCTTCGCCGCCTTCGACCAGCCCGACCTGAAGGCCGTCTTCGAGCTGTCCGTGACCGCTCCCGAAGGCTGGACCGTCCTTGCCAACGGGGTCACCGAGCACCTCGGCGAGGGCCGCTGGCGGGCCGCCGCCACCCCGCTGATCTCCACCTACCTGGTCGCCGTCGCCGCCGGCCCCTGGCACTCGGTGCGCACCGAGCACCGGGGCCTGCCCTTCGGCATCCACTGCCGCCGCTCGCTGGCCCCGCACCTCGACGCCGACGCCGAGGAGATCCTCGACATCACGCGCGCGTGCTACGACCGCTACCACGAGAAGTTCGAGGAGCCCTACCCCTTCGACTCCTACGACCAGGCGTTCGTCCCGGAGTTCAACGCCGGCGCCATGGAGAACCCCGGACTGGTCACCTTCCGCGACGAGTTCGTCTACCGCTCCGCCGTCACCGACACCGAACGGCAGACCCGCGCGATGGTCGTCGCCCACGAGATGGCCCACATGTGGTTCGGCGACCTCGTCACCCTCCGCTGGTGGGACGACATCTGGCTGAACGAGTCCTTCGCCGAGTACATGGGCTACCAGACCCTCACCGAGGCCACCCGCTTCACCGACACCTGGGTCGACTTCGGGGTGGCCCGCAAGGCCTGGGGCTACGACGCCGACCAGCGCCCCTCCACCCACCCGGTCGCCCCCGAGGCCGTCGACGACACCGCCGCCGCCCTGCTCAACTTCGACGGCATCTCCTACGCCAAGGGCGCCTCCGCGCTGCGCCAGCTGGTCGCCTGGATGGGCGAGAAGGACTTCCTGGCCGGCATCAACATCCACTTCCAGCGGCACCGGTTCGGCAACGCCACCCTCGCGGACTTCATCGACTCCCTCGCCGCCGCCACCGAACGCGACGTGCACGCGTGGGCCGACACCTGGCTGCGCACCACCGGCGTCGACACCCTCACCGCGGTGCCCGCCACCGCCGCCGACGGCACCCGCACCCTCACCGTCGAGCGCACCGGCAGCCGTCCGCACCGCATCTGCGTCGGCGTCTACGACCAGGACCTCACCGACGAGGGCCGGCTCACCCTGCGCGAGCGCATCGACCTCGACATCCCGCAGACCGCCCCCCAGGTCCTCGGCAAGCGTCCCGCCCTGCTCGTGCTCAACGACGGCGACCTGACCTACGCCAAGATCCGCTTCGACGCCGAGTCCGCCGAGACCATCCGGGCCGACCTGTCGGGCCTGCCCGACGCGCTCACCCGCGCGGTGGTGTGGAACGCCCTGCGGGACGCCGTCCGCGACGGGGAGCTCCCGCCCGCCGCCTACCTGGAGACCGCCCGCGCCCACCTCCCGCACGAGACCGACCTCGCCCTCGTCCAGGGCGTGCTGAACTTCACCGCGGTTTACCTCGTCGACCGGTACCTCAGGCCCGAGGACCGCCCGGCCGCCCTCGCCACGGTCTCCGCGCTGTGCCGCGACTTCATCCGGCGCACCGAGGACGGCGACAACCCCGGGCTGCGCCTGATCGCCGTACGGCACTTCATCCGGGCCGCCGCCCATCCCGACACCATCGCCGCCTGGCTGGCCGAGGGCACCGTGCCCGGCGGGCCCGAGCTCGACCCCGAGCTGCGCTGGCGCATCATGAGCCGGCTCGCCGTCCTCGGCGCCGTCGACGAGGAGCGGATCGCCGCCGAGCTGGAGCGCGACCCCAGCGCCAGCGGCCAGGAGGGCGCCGCCCGCTGCCGGGCCGCACTGCCCGACCCCGGGGCCAAGCACGCCGCCTGGGAGGCCATGTTCGGCGGCGACGACCTGTCCAACTACCTGTTCGCGGCCACCGCCCAGGGCTTCTGGCACCCCGAACAGGCCGACCTGGTCCGGGAGTACGTGCCGCGCTACTACCAGGACGCGGTCGCCGTCGCCGCCCGGCGCGGCCCCGCCATCGCCACGGTCGTCGGCCGCGATGCCTTCCCCGCGCACGCCGTGGACGCCGAGAACCTCTCCCTGGGCCGGGCCTGCCTGGACGACGCCGAACCGGCCACGGCCCTGCGCCGCCGCCTGACCGACGAACTCGACGACCTGGCAAGGGCGTTGCGGGTCCGCGAGGCCTAGGACCGCGGACGTACGACGACACGGGCGCGGCCGTCCTCCACGACGATGCGGGGACCGGCCGTGCGCTCCTGAGCTCGGTGCCGACCCGGCACCACGGCCCCAGGGAGAAACCCGTGATCGCAGTCACCGGTGCCACCGGCAACGTCGGCCGTGCCCTCGTCGCACGTCTCGTGGCCGACGGACAGCCCGTGCGGGCGCTCACCCGCGCCCCGGAGAGGGCCGGCCGGCCTGCCCGCCAAGGCCGATGTGGTGCGGTTCCGGCCGGAGGACCCGGCCCCGCTGCTCGCGGGGGCGACCAAGGTCTTCCTGTACGTCCAGGGGGCCGCCGATCACGCACCCGACTTCCGCCCCTGAAGGACCGTTCCCACCCGGGCAACGGCCTCAGCCCGCGGCCGGCCGCAGCTCCGCCCGGCGCACGGCGCCCTCCCGCGGCCCCGCGCGCCGGTTGCCCACCTCGGCCGCACCGGGCTTCTCCGCGCCCAGCGTGAAGCCCAGGCGCTCCAGGAAGCACTCCCCGGAGCGCCAGCCCGGCGGCACCGACGCCGTCACGAGGGTCACCCCCTCGGCATGCGCGAGCAGCGACTCGGCCAGCGCCCGCCCGAGGCCCCGGCCCCGCGCCCAGGGCGCCAGCAGGAACAGCCCCACCGCGACCGCGCCGGGCACCGGATGGTTCCGTACCGCGTCCACCAGGCCCGAGACGACCCCGTCCCGCTCCAGCACCAGCAGCACCTTGTCGTCCGGGTCGGCACCCTCGGGCAGCCCGTAGAAGAGGCTCTGCACGTCACCCGGCCCCGACGGCAGCCCCGTCGCCGCCACGAACCAGTCCTCGCAGGCCTCGAAGAGGTCCAGCAGCGGCGCCTCGTCCGCGGGCCGCGGTTCCCGCACCAGCACCCGCTCACCGGGCACGTCGATCATCCACGCGTCAACCACCCGACCGACGTTAACCCCGGTCAGCCACGGTCTCAACGCCCTTTCACCGGTTGCTCCGACGCGCCCGGGGCGCACCGCCCCGACAGGTTTTCCCCGCACGGCAGTACCCACTTTCGGGTTCCGATCGTTGAACTTTGGGGACGCGCAGACCCAATCCCGTACAAGCTGGAACCTCCCCTGCGGACACCCCCTTTCGGCCAGCGCCCCGAGGAGAGCCCATGAGCACGCCGCCCCTCGCATCCGGACCCCAGGGCCCCGACGCCCTGCGGCCTCTGCTGGACACCGTGCTCGACGCGCTGCGCGAGGGCGGCCGGGCGCGCGGCGGACCGCTGCCCGCGGGCGGCCCGGAGGCGGTGGCCGAGCGGGTCGCGGACGCCGTGGGGGACGTGCTCCCGGACGACGGCGACCCCGACGCCCTGCGCACCCTCGTGACCGCCCTCGCCGAGGGCGCCGCCGATCCCGCCGACCCGCTGTGCGCGGGGCATCTGCACTGCCCGCCGCTCGCCGTCGCGACCGCCGCCGACCTCGCCGCGAGCGCCCTCAACCCCTCCCTGGACTCCTGGGACCAGGCCCCGGCCGCCGCCGCCCTGGAAGCCCTGGTCACCCGCACCCTCGCGCACGCCATCGGCCTCTCCGACGCCATGGTCACCACCGGCGGCACCGAGTCCAACCAGCTCGCCCTGCTCCTCGCCCGGGAAGCCTCCGGCGGCTCCGTCCGGCTGGTCTGCGGCGCCAACGCCCACCACTCGCTGCCCCGCGCCGCCTGGCTGCTCGGCCTGCCCGACCCCGTCGTGGTCCCCGCCCCGAACGGCACCCTCGACCCGTCCGCCCTCCACGACGCCCTCACCCGCCTGCCCCGGCCGCTGCTGGTCGCCGCCACCGCCGGCACCACCGACGCCGGGCTCATCGACCCGCTCCCCGAGATCGCCGGGCTCTGCGCCGCCCACGGCGCCCGGCTGCACGTCGACGCCGCCTACGGGGGCGGCCTCGCCTTCAGCGACCGGCACCAAGACAAACTCGCCGGCCTGGAGCGCGCCCACAGCGTCACTCTCGACCTGCACAAACTCGGCTGGCAGCCGGTCGCCGCCGGTCTCCTCGCCGTCGCCCGCCCGGCCGAGCTCGGCGTCCTGCACCACCACGCCGACTACCTCAACGCCGACGACGACACCGAGGCCGGCTACCCCGACCTGCTCGCCCGCTCCCTGCGCACCACCCGGCGTCCCGACATCCTCAAGATCGCGGTCACCCTCAAGACCCTGGGCCGCACCGGACTCGGCACGCTGGTCGACCAGGTGTGCGCCCGGGCAAGGGACTTCGCCGCCCTGGTCCGCGAGCACCCCGGCTTCGAGCTCTACGACCGGCCGAACATCAGCACGGTGCTGTTCCGCCCCACCGGAGCCACCGACGACGACGTCGCCGGCGTACGGCGCAGGCTGCTGCACGACGGCCGGGCGGTCCTCGGCCGGGCCCGGCTCGACGGCCGGCTCTGGTTCAAGGCCACCCTCCTCAACCCCCACACCCGGCCGGACGAACTGGCCCTCCTCCTGAAACTCGTGGAAGGAACGACGCCCCAATGAGCTCGACGCCCAACCCCCCACACCACGAGCCCGAAGCACCCCGCGACCTGGTCGGCATCGGCATCGGACCGTTCAACCTCTCCCTCGCCGCACTCGCCCACCCGCTCGCCGAACTCGACGCCGTCTTCTACGAACAGCGCCCGGGTTTCGACTGGCACCCCGGGCTCCTGATCGACGGCGCCACCATCCAGGTGCCGTTCCTCGCCGACCTGGTGACCCTCGCCGACCCCGCGAGCCCCTGGACGTTCCTCAACTACCTCAAGGCCCGCGACCGGCTCTTCCCGTTCTACTTCGCCGAGCGCTTCCACATCCGGCGCGCCGAGTACGACGCCTACTGCCGCTGGGTCGCCGAGAACCTGCCCGGACTGCGCTTCTCCCACCAGGCCGACGCCGTCCGCTGGAACTCCGAACGCGACCTGTTCGAGGTCGACTTCACCCGGCTCGACGCCGAGGGCGAGGCCGAGTCGCTCGGCCGTACGTACACGAGGAACGTCGTGCTCGGGGTCGGGACCGTCCCGTACGTGCCCGACCCGCTCAAGCCCCTCGTGGAGTCCGCGGGCGTCCCGGTCATCCACGCGGCCGACTACCTCGACCACCGCGAGGCCCTCCTCGCCGCCGAGCACGTCACCGTCGTGGGCTCCGGGCAGTCCGGCGCCGAGGTCTTCCTCGATCTGCTGCGCCACCGGCCCGCCGGCCGCGAGAAGCTGCACTGGATCGGGCGCGGCGAGGCGTTCGCGCCCATGGAGTACTCCAAGCTCGGCCTGGAGCACTTCACCCCCGACTACACCCGCTACTTCCACGCCCTCAGGGAATCCGTCCGGGACCGGCTCGTCTCCTCCCAGTGGCAGCTGCACAGGGGCATCGACGCCGACACCCTCGCCGCCATCCACGACGAGCTGTACCGCCGTACGCTGCACGGCGGCTGGCCCGAAGCCGTCCTGACCCCCGGGGTCCAGGTCCGCACCGCCGGACGCGTCGCCACCACCAAGGTCGAGCTCCACCTCGAACACGTCCAGCAGGGCAGCCGCTCCCGGCTCACCACCGACGCCGTCGTCCTGGCCACCGGCTACCGCGAGCGGCCCCTCGGCCGCCTGCTCGCCGGACTCGACCCCTATCTGCGCCGGGACAACAGCGAACGCCCGCGCGTGGACGAGCGGTTCCGGCTCGTCCTCGACCCGTCGGTGACCGGAGCGGCGTACGTCCAGAACGCCGGACTCCACACCCACGGCGTGGGTGCACCGGACCTGGGTCTGGCCGCCTGGCGCTCCGCCACCATCCTCAACTCCCTGACCGGCAAGGACCCCTACCCGCTGCCCGCGCGCACGGCCTTCACCAGCTTCGGCCTGGAGCGGCCGGAGGAAAGGGTCCCGGCGCAGCAGCAGCCGAGGCAGCTCACGCCCCTCGTCGACTGAGGAACGGCGCCGGCCCGTGCGGGCCGGCGCCCGTTCGAACGCACCAGAACACCGGCGTGCCGTGCCGCGTCAGCTTCCAGTCCACCGACGCGAAGTCCTTCGGGTCCAGGACGCCCTTGGCGGTCACCCACTCCGCGATCCGGGTACGGATCTCGGTCGACTCCGACCACAGCTCCTTGGCCGAGGCGACGTACAGGAACGCGCCGCCGCCGTTGGCACGGTAGTTGTTGACCGCGAGCACGAACTGCCGGGCGTCGTCGAGAGCGGCCCCGTCGTAGGTGAGGTTCTTGATCCGCGAACCGGCCGGCTGCGCGATGTCGATCTCGTACCGCAGACCCGAGACGTAGTCGTCGTTGTAGTCCGGTCGGCTGTTCGCGTTGGTCAGCTTCTCCACGTCGACGGCGGCGTCGGCGGCCGTCTGGACGTAGTACTCCGCCGAGTACTCCAGGTACGCGCGGATCTGGGCGCCGGTCATCACCTTGGCGACCAGCGTGTTGTCGTACACGTACAGGCTCGACAGGTCCCGGATGGTCACGTCGCCCGCCGGGATCTCGGAGGTCCGGGAGAACGGCGAGGCCTGCGCGATCACCGGCAGCGACGCGTACGGGGTGTCCGCCAGGGCCGCCCTGACCACGACCTCCTGGACCGTGGTGATCAGGTCGATGATCGGGGCGTCCTGGTAACGGGCCTCCACCGTGGTCAGGGTCCCGGTCGCGGTGACGACGACCTGGTTGACGTACGCGACCGGCGCACACGTGGGGATGGCGTGACAGGGTGGGGCGTATGACCGAGGAACGCCGGCCGGCCGGCACGCCCGACGCACCCCTTCTCGTCGTGCGCGGCGAGGCCGAGCTGGAGGTCGAGCCGGAGCTGGCCCGGATCACTGTCATGGTCAGTGCCCGGGGCCGGGACCGCCGTTCGACCCTCGACGACCTCACCCGCCGCAACACCACCGCCCTCGACCTGATCAAGTCGTACGGCGACGCGGTGGAGCAGCTGTCCACGGGGGCCTTCTCCATCGCCCCTGAGTTCACCGAGCGCGGCCGGGGCGAGCGGGTGCGCACCTATCACGGGCGGGTGCAGCTCACCGCCGAGTTCACCGACTTCACCGTGCTCGGCGAACTCGTCACCCGACTCGCCGACTTGGAGCTGACCCGGGTGGACGGCCCCTGGTGGTCGCTGCGTCCCGACTCACCCGTGCACGGCGAGGCCCGGCGGCGGGCGGTCGCCGACGCGGTGCAGCGGGCCCGGGAGTACGCGAGCGCCCTCGGCACCTCCCTCGCCGCCCTGGTCGAGCTCGCCGACACCGGTGTCGAGGGTCCGCGGCCGCACCGGGCGGCCTTCGGCGGCGCACTCCGCAGCCGGGCGGTGGCCGACATGCCGGCGCCCGCCGAGCCCCTGGATCTCGAACCGCCGCAACTGCGCGTGACCGCTCAGGTCGGCGCGCACTTCACGATGGCGCCGCCTCGGTTGTGACCCGCGGGTGATCCCTCGCGTTCAACAGATGCGAGATGCTCATCGGAGCGGACGTGCGCACAATTCAACACTTGTCAATAGGCCTTCACGTAAAGGTTGTTGGGTCGTCATGTACGACCAATTCTCTACCCGCCGGTAAGGCCTAGGCTCGAACCATGCGCCGAGCAAAGATCGTTTGTACTCTGGGGCCCGCCACCGACTCGTACGACCAGATCAAGGCACTGGTCGAGGCCGGAATGGACGTCGCCCGATTCAACCTCAGCCACGGCGGCTACGCCGAGCACGAGGAGCGCTACCACCGCGTCCGCAAGGCCTCCGACGAGTCCGGTCGCAGTGTCGGGATCCTCGCCGACCTTCAAGGCCCGAAGATCCGGCTCGGCCGCTTCACTGAGGGCCCCGTACTCCTCGAACGCGGTGACACGTTCGTGATCACCGTCGAGGAGGGCGCCGAGGGTGACCGGCACCAGTGCGGGACGACGTACCGGGGTCTGGCGGACGACGTCACCCCGGGTGAGCGCGTCCTCGTGGACGACGGCAAGGTCTGCCTGGAGGTCACCCACGTCGACGGCCCCCGCGTGCACACCACGGTGGTCGAGGGCGGCATGGTCTCCGACCACAAGGGCCTCAACCTCCCCGGCGTCGCCGTCTCCGTCCCGGCCCTCTCCGAGAAGGACGAGGCCGACCTGCGGTGGGCGCTGCGCAACGGCTTCGACGTGATCGCGCTCAGCTTCGTGCGCAGCGGCCGGGACATCGAGGACGTCCACCGCATCATGGACGAGGAGGGCCGCCGCCTCCCGGTGATCGCCAAGGTCGAGAAGCCGCAGGCCGTCGAGAACATCGACTCCATCGTGGCCGCCTTCGACGGCATCATGGTCGCCCGTGGCGACCTGGGCGTGGAGATGCCGCTGGAGCAGGTGCCGATCGTCCAGAAGCGCGCGATCAAGCTGGCCAAGCGCAACGCCAAGCCGGTCATCGTCGCCACCCAGATGCTCGACTCGATGATCGAGAACTCGCGGCCCACCCGTGCCGAGGCCTCCGACGTCGCCAACGCGGTCATCGACGGCACGGACGCGGTGATGCTCTCCGGCGAGACCAGCGTCGGCAAGTACCCGATCGAGACCGTCCGCACCATGGCGAAGATCGTCGAGGCGGCCGAGGAGGACATCCTCGCCAAGGGCCTGCCGCCGCTGACCGAGAGCAACAAGCCCCGCACCCAGGGCGGCGCGGTCGCCCGGGCCGCCGCCGAGACGGGCGACTTCCTGAACGCGAAGTTCCTGGTCGCGTTCACCGAGTCGGGCGACACGGTCCGCCGGCTGTCCCGCTACCGCTCGCCGATCCCGCTGCTCGCCTTCACCCCGGAACCGGCCACCCGCTCCCAGCTCAACCTGACCTGGGGCGTGGAGACCTTCCTCGGCCCGCACGTCGACTCGACGGACAAGATGGTCGACCAGGTCGACGAGCTGCTGCTGAAGTACGGGCGCTGCGAGAAGGGCGACGTCGTGGTCATCACGGCGGGCTCCCCGCCCGGCGTCTCCGGCTCCACCAACATGGTCCGGGTGCACCACATCGGTGAGGACGACAGCCCGAGGTGACGCGCGAAGGGCCCCTCCGCCAGGCGGAGAGGCCCTTGGGTCACGCAATAACGCGACCTTGGAAACCAAGGAAAAGTGCCCCGGGTCGGACTCGAACCGACACTGTACGGGTTTTGAATCCGTTGCCTGCTGCCAATTGGGCTACCGGGGCTCGAAGAATCAAAGGTGATCCCCGACCCTCCGCGCGTCCACCATACCGTAGCTAGGTAGGCTCTTGTCAGCAGTACCCCTGCCCTGAACGAGGAGCCCCCGTGACCGCCGCCGAGTCGCCCCAGCCAGTCGACGCACCCGACGACAAGTCGCATGTGCCTCCGCTGACGACCCGTGTCGTCATCGCCGAGGACGAGGCCTTGATCCGGCTCGACCTGAAAGAGATGCTGGAGGAGGAGGGGTACACGGTCGTCGGCGAGGCCGGTGACGGCGAGCAGGCCATCGAACTGGCCCGCGAGCACCGCCCCGACCTGGTCATCCTCGACGTCAAGATGCCCAAGCTGGACGGTATCTCGGCGGCCGAGAAGATCGCCGAGGAGTCCATCGCCCCGGTCCTGATGCTCACCGCCTTCTCGCAGCGCGACCTGGTGGAGCGGGCCCGGGACGCCGGTGCGATGGCGTACCTGGTCAAGCCGTTCAGCAAGAGCGACGTGGTCCCGGCGATCGAGATGGCCGTCTCCCGCTTCAACGAGCTGCGGCAGCTGGAGAAGGAGGTCGCCGACCTCACCCTGCGCCTGGAGACCCGCAAACTGGTCGACCGCGCGAAGTCCATCCTCCAGACCGAGTACGGCCTGACCGAGCCGGCCGCGTTCCGCTGGATCCAGAAGACGTCGATGGACCGCCGCATGTCGATGCAGCAGGTCGCCGAGGCCGTCATCGCGGACAGCGAGGAGAAGAAGTCCAGCAAGGGCTGATGCAAGCAATGCGTACGTAGGCCCGCGCCCCGGAGAAACGGGCGCGGGCCTACGTTCTTTTGGGGCGCGGGGCTGTTGTCGATTTGCGGCTCCACCGCGTGGGCGCGACCAGCCCCCACGCACCTGCAGCCGACCGACTGCCTAGTCCTCGCCCAGGTAGGCCTTACGAACCGACTCGTCGTGCAGCAGATCCTGCCCACTGCCCGACAGCACGATGTTGCCGACCTCCATCACATGCCCCTGGTCGGCCAGCGACAGCGCCGCCTGCGCGTTCTGCTCGACCAGCAGGATCGTCGTCCCCTGCGACTTCAGCTCCAGGATCGTCGTCATGATCTTCTGCATCATGATCGGCGACAGCCCCATCGACGGCTCGTCCAGCATCAGCAGCTTCGGCTGGGACATCAGCGCGCGTCCCATCGCCAGCATCTGCTGCTCACCGCCCGAGAGGGTGCCCGCGGCCTGCTTGCGCCGCTCGCCCAGGATCGGGAAGAGGTCGTAGGCCCGCTGGATGTCCTTGTCGATGCCTGCCTTGTCCTTGCGGAGGAAGGCGCCGAGCTGCAGGTTCTCCGCGATCGTCAGGCGCGGGAAGATGTGCCGGCCCTCGGGGGAGTGAGCGAGCCCGAGCGCGACGATCTTGTGCGCCGGGACCCCGCTGAGCGGCTTGCCTTCGAAGACGACCTTCCCCGAGGAGGGCTTGAGCAGCCCCGACAGGGTACGCAGGGTCGTCGTCTTGCCGGCGCCGTTGGTGCCGATGAGGGTCACGACCTGACCGGCCTCGACGCTGAACGAGATGCCCTTGACGGCCTCGATCTTGCCGTAGGCGACCCTGAGGTCCTCGACCTCCAGCAGTGCGGTCACTGGGCCTCTCCCTTGGTGGTGCTGTCCGCCTCGGTGCTCTCCGTGGCCGCGGTGCTCTCCGCGTCGGCGGTGCCGGCCCCGGCGGCGGCCTCCGCCGCCTCGACCTCGGTGGCCTCCGCCGCCCCGGGGTCGCCCTCGAAGGGCTCGCCCAGATAGGCGGCGATGACCCGGTCGTCCGCCTGCACGACGTCGGAGGTGCCCTCGACGAGCTTCTCGCCCTGCACGAGCACGGCGACCCGGTCGCACAGGTTGAAGATGAAGCGCATGTCGTGCTCGATGACGAGGACGGCGATGCCCTTGTCCCGGATGGCGAAGACCAGTTCCTCGGTGGCCCGGGTCTCCTGCGGGTTCATGCCGGCCGTCGGCTCGTCGAGCAGCAGCAGGCCCGGCTCGCTGGCCAGCGCCCGGGCGATCTCCAGCTTGCGCTGCTCGCCGTAGGGCAGGTTGCGCGCGAGGTGGTCGCGCTTGGCGGCGAGGCCGATGAACTCCAGGAGCTCCATGGCCTTCGCCTCGGACTCCTTCTCCGCCTTGCGGAAACCGGGGCCGCGCAGCAGCGCGGACCACAGGCCCTCCTTGGTCCGCGTGTGGCGGCCCACGAGGACGTTCTCCAGAACGGTCATGTTGGCGAAGAGCCGGATGTTCTGGAACGTGCGCGCGATGCCCGCCTGCGTGACCAGGTGCGGCTTCGGCGGCAGCACCTTGCCCTGGTAGGAGACGGTGCCCTCGGTGGGCACGTACAGACCGGTGAGGCAGTTGAAGAAGGTGGTCTTGCCGGCGCCGTTCGGGCCGATCAGGCCGACGATCTCGCCGCTGTTGACCGTGAAGTCCACGGACCGGACGGCGGTCAGACCGCCGAACCGCATGGTGACGTCACGGGCTTCGAGTACAGGTGTCGTCATGGTTCCTTACGCCCCTGCCTTGGTGACGGCGGGATCGTCGCTCAGCGTCGCCTGCGCCGGGACGTCGAGCTGGCCGGTCTCGTGGAACTCCAGCTGGCGGCGGCGGTTGGCGATGATGCCCTCCGGCCGGAACCGCATCAGCAGGATCAGGGCGACGCCGAAGGCGAACAGCTCGTAGTTCTGCAGGAACTGGAGCTTCTCCGGGACCAGGTAGAGCACGCTCGCGCCGAGCAGCGGGCCGCTGACGGTGCCCATGCCGCCGAGGACGACGGCGGCCAGCAGGAAGGCCGAGTTGGGCGGGGCGGCGCCGGCGAACTGGTACGGCTGCGGGTTCACGCTGTAGTTGACGTGCGCCATCACGGAGCCGGCGAGGCCCGCGAGGGAGGCGCCGAGGGCGAAGGCGATCAGCTTGACGCGGAAGCCGTTGATGCCCATGGCGGTGGCGGCGGTCTCGTCCTCGCGGATGGCGATCCAGGAGCGGCCGATACGGGAGTCGGCGGCGCGGGTGAAGACGAGCACGACGATCGCCGTGACGATGAGCATCAGGAACAGGTAGTTGGCGAACCGGCCCAGGGTGAACCCGCCGACGTCGTGCGCCTCGCCCAGGTTGAACCCGAAGATGTTCAGGTCCGGGATCTGGGTGATGCCGTTGGGGCCGCGGGTGATGTTCGGGCCGGAGTCGCCGTCCAGGTTGTTGACGGTGATGCGGAAGATCTCACCGAAGCCGAGCGTCACGATGGCCAGGTAGTCGCCGCGCAGCCGCAGGGTCGGCGCACCGATCAGCACACCGAAGACCAGCGAGGCGGCCATGCCGGTGAGGGCGGCGGCCCAGAACGGGAAGTGCACTCCGGAGAACCGGGAGTACTCCGAGCCGGAGACCAGGGCGGCCGCGTAGGCGCCGACACCGAGGAACGCGACGTAACCGAGGTCGAGCAGACCGGTGAGGCCGACGACGATGTTCAGGCCGAGGGCGACGGTGGCGAAGATCAGGATGTTCACGCCGACGTTGGCGTTGTGGTCGTCGCTCTGGGTGAACGGGAAGATCACGGCGGCGACGAAGGCGAGCGTCGAGGCGAACCCCTTGTGGTGTGCCGCGGTGGTCGCGAAGCGGTCGACGAGGCCGGTGTGCATGAGGCCCCAGGCGGCGAAGACGAACAGCAGCAGGTAGCCGATGAAGGTCTCGCTCGCGTCGTTGTCGATGCCGATGCCGTAGGTGAAGGCCAGCAGGGCGAGCGCGACGCCCACCGTGACGATGATGCGCTCGGTGAGCGGTGACGCCTTGGCGGGGGCGGGCAGTTGGGGCTTGGTCAGGTAGCCGCGGATGCCGGTGCCGGGGGCCGGGTGGGGCAGCGCGAGGGCGCCGACGACGGGCAGCGCGGAGGCCGCCATCGCCACGTAGGCGCCGGGGTCGAGGTTGACCAGGCCGCCGAGGTCGACGGCGATGGCGATGCCGGTGAACCAGCAGACGGCGAACGCCGAGAGGGCCGTCAGGAAGACCGGGGAGGTGGCGCCGGCCGGGTTCAGCCAGCGCAGCCACTTCACGTCCCACAGGGTCAGCCCGAACAGCAGGGTGAGGACGCCGCCCACGAGGGCGAGGATCTGCAGGCCGGCCGGGTAGCCGTAGACCGTCAGGTCGCCGGGGAAGTCGGAGGTCCAGGTCCAGCTGAGGAAGGTGCTGGCGATGGTGCCCACGGCGCCCACGACGACGAGCAGCCGGGCGGCCGACAGGGGCAGCGGGACCGGCCCGCGCTCCGTCGCCGCCGGGGAGATGGTGGTGGTGTCGGTCATGCTGCTCACGCCCTGTCCGCGACGCGTTCGCCGAGCAGACCCTGTGGTCTGAAGAGGAGTACGAGGATCAGCAGGACGAAGGCCCACACGGAGGCCCAGCCGCCACCGCCGAGCTGCTGCATGCCGGGGACGTTGGCGATGTAGGCGGTGGCCATGGCTTCGGCGATACCGAGGACGAGGCCGCCGAGCATGGCGCCGTAGATGTTGCCGATGCCGCCGAGGACGGCCGCGGTGAACGCCTTCAGACCGGCGATGAAGCCCATGTCGTACGAGACGGAGCCGTACTTGAGGCCGTAGGAGACACCGGCGACGGCCGCGAAGAAGCCGCCGATCGCGAAGGCGATGACGATGATGCGGTTGGTGTCGATGCCCATCAGCTGGGCGGTGTCCGGGTCCTGGGCGGTGGCCTGCATGGCGCGGCCGGTGCGGGAGAGCCGGACGAACAGGGCGAGGATCGCCATGCACAGCGGGGCGGCGATGATCAGGAAGATGTCACCGCTCTGCACGGTCACCGAGCCGATGTGCAGCGGGCCGAACGGCAGTTGCGGGAAGACCCGGGCGGTCTTGGCGTCGCCGTCGACGTGGTACCAGTTGAAGACCGCCTGCTGCAGCGCGAGCGACAGGCCGATCGCGGTGATCAGTGGCGCGAGGCGTGGTGCGCCGCGCAGCGGTCGGTAGGCGAAGCGTTCGGCGCCGACGGCGATGAGAACGGCGACCAGGGCACCGCCGATGAGCATCGCCGGCAGGGCTACCCACATGGATATGCCGTCCGGCAGGAGAAGGTAGACCGTGAGGGCGCCGAAGCCTCCGGTCATGAAGATCTCGCCGTGGGCGAAGTTGATGAGCTGGACGATGCCGTACACCATCGTGTAGCCGATGGCGATCAGACCGTACATCGAGCCGAGGAACAGCCCGTTGGCCAGCTGCTGCGGCAGGGTGTTCACCGCATGGCCTCCATGTGGTGGGGAGAGTCAGGGGGGCGGTAGAGGTCGGGCCGCGCGGTGACGGTTGGTCTGCGCCGCGCGGCCCTGGTGGTGCGATGTGTTACGGCTGGTTACTTCGGGGTGGCCACGCCGCTCTGGACGGACTTCCACGCACCGCTGACGACCTTGTAGACGGTCAGCTGCTTGTTCGTGGTGTCGCCGTACTGGTCGAACGCGATCTTGCCGGAGATGCCCTCGAAGGAGGTGCTCTGGACGGCGCTGACGATCTGGGAGCGGGCGTCGGTGGGGATCTTGCCGTCCTTCACGACGGTGCCGACGGCCTTGATGATCGCGGTGGTGGCGTCGTAGGAGTACGAGCCGTAGGTGCCGTAGTCGCCCGGGTACTTCTTGGCCTTGTAGGTGGCCACGAAGTCCTTGGCGGCGGGCAGGGTGTCGACCGGGACACCGATCGAGGTCACCAGGTCGCCCTCGGAGGCCTTGCCGGCGGTCTTGATGTAGGTCGGGGTGAACATGCCGTCGCCGCCGAACAGCGGGATGTTGGCGCCCGCGGCCTTGAGCTGCTTGGTCAGCACCTCGGACTCGTCGTACTGGCCGCCGTAGTAGAGGATGTCGGCGCCCGAGTTCTTGATCTTGGTGACCAGGGTGGAGAAGTCACGGTCGCCGGTGTTGACGTGGTCGGTGCCGATGACCTTGCCGCCCTGCTTGGCGAACTGCTCCGAGAAGATCTTCGACAGACCCGCGCCGTAGGTCTGCTTGTCGTCGACGACGAAGGCCTTCTTCTTCTTGGCGACGTTGTAGGCGTAGTCCGCCGCGTAGGCGCCCTGCAGGGCGTCGGTGGTCGCGGTGCGGAAGTACGTCTTGAACGGGCGCGACGGGCTGGTCTGCCAGTTCTTGCCCATCGTCAGCTCGGGGTTGGTGTTGGACGGCGAGATCTCCACCAGGTTGGCGGTGGCGAAGACCTGCTGCATCTGCGTGGCCACACCGGAGTTGAGCGGGCCGACGACGCCGAGCACGGTCTTGTCCGAGACGAGCTGGGTGGCGTTCTGCTGGCCGGTGGCCGGAACCGCCTTGTCGTCCAGCGCCTTGATCTTGAAGGTGACGCCCGGGACGGTCTTGTTCTTGTTGGCGTCGTCGACGGCGATCTGGGCGCCGTACTGGATGCCGAGACCCGTGGCGGAGTTCGCGCCGGTCAGCGGGGCGTCGACGCCGATCGTGACCGTCACGTTGCCGCTGTCGCCGCTCTTGCTGTTGTCGTCGCGGGAGCCGCAGGCGGTGAGGGTCAGGGCTCCGGTGGTCAGAATGGAGGTAAGAATCACCAGAGAACGCTGTCGCACAATCGATCCTTTCCGTGGGCAGTGCGCCCCCTTGCAGGGAACGACGAGTGCCGCGCCGGTACCGAACTCCCCATGGAGCGGTGACTGGCCGTGACTCTAAGCGCGGGCGAGGAACGTGGAGGAGTGCTTGACCAAGGCTGTGACGCTCTTGTTATGACACGAGGTAATGCAGAGCGGTACAACGTGGGGGGAAAGCAGGAATTAAGCCCGATTCGCCCCGTCCGCATTCTGAGAACCTGCAGGACCCTGCGTGATCCGTTCAGGCGTCTCGACGGTTTTGGCCATGACCGGCGACCGTTGCTGTGGGCGACTTCCGGGGTGGGCGTGGGACGCGGCCTACCCCGGGATCTGGGGGTGAAACAGCGAATGTGGATTACACGCGTATTACGTAGAGTTACGCCGGAGAAAGAAAGTCAAGGCTTCGGAAGTTTTTCGCATTTCATGGCGGGGCGGGCGGGGCGCACCAGAGGCGAGGGGGACCGCTCGCCGTGCTCTTACCAGGCAGGGCGCTGACCTCGGCTCGCGGTGCCGAGGCCCCTCGCCCCGCCGGGGACCGGTCAGGCGCCGGCGCCCCGGAGGTGGACCTCGTCGCCCCGGCGCACGTCACGCAGCAGACAGGTCAGGCGGGCGCTGCACACCCGCCGCCCTTCCTCGTCGCTGATCACGATCTCGTACGTCGCCGTCGAGCGCCCTCGGTGGACGGGGGTGGCCACGCCGGTGACCAGGCCGGAACGGGCCCCCCGGTGATGCGTGCAGTTCAGGTCGACACCGACCGCGATCTTCGAGCTGCCGCCGTGCAGCATCGCGCCGACCGAGCCCAGCGTCTCCGCCAGCACCGCGCTGGCGCCGCCGTGCAGCAGCCCGTACGGCTGGGTGTTGCCCTCCACCGGCATGGTGCCGACGACCCGGTCCGCCGAGGCCTCCACGATCTGCACGCCCATGCGGTTGCCGAGGTGGCCCGCCGAGAACAGGGCCCGCAGGTCGACACCGAGCGAGGCGTACTCGTCGATGACCTCCTGCGGGAACTTCACGTGCTGCTGCTCGCCCATGGGCCGGCTCCGTTCGTCTGCGGCTGTCTCCCTGCTGAGCAAACGCTCAGTAGGCCGCCGATTCTTCCAGACGCGCTGAGCAGGCGCTCAGCCGCCGGCTGCCGGCCGCTGCACCCCGGTCTCCAGACGGATCACCACGGACTTGCTGGCCGGGGTGTTGCTGGTGTCCGCGGTCGCGTCGAGCGGCACCAGCACATTGGTCTCCGGGTAGTACGCGGCCGCGCAGCCCCGGGCGGTCGGGTAGTACACCACCCGGAAGCCCGGCGCCCGGCGCTCCACGCCGTCCTTCCACTCGCTGACCAGGTCCACGTAGGACCCGTCGGCGACGCCCAGCAGCCGGGCGTCCTCCGGGTTCACCAGGACCACCCGGCGGCCGTTCTTGATACCCCGGTAGCGGTCGTCCAGGCCGTAGATGGTGGTGTTGTACTGGTCGTGCGAGCGCAGCGTCTGCAACAGCAGCCGGCCCTCGGGCAGTTCGGGGTACTCCACCGGGGCCGCCGTGAAGTTCGCCTTGCCGGTGGCGGTCGGGAAGCGGCGCTCGTCGCGCGGGGCGTGCGGGAGCGCGAAACCACCCGGGTGCGCCACGCGCGCGTTGAAGTCGTCGAAACCGGGGATCACGCGCGCGATGCGGTCCCGCACGGTCGCGTAGTCCTTCTCGAACTCCTCCCACGGGGTACGGCTGCCCTCGCCGAGCACCCGGCGGGCCAGCCGGCACACGATCGCGGGCTCCGACAGCAGGTACGGGCTCGCGGGCTCCAGACGGCCGCGCGAGGCGTGCACCATGCCCATGGAGTCCTCGACGGTGACGAACTGCTCGCCACCGCCCTGGAGATCGCGCTCGGTCCGGCCGAGCGTCGGCAGGATCAGCGCCCGCGCGCCTGTGACGACGTGCGAGCGGTTGAGCTTCGTCGACACGTGCACCGTCAGCCGGGCCCGGCGCACGGCCGCCTCGGTGACCTCCGTGTCGGGGGTGGCGGCGACGAAGTTGCCGCCCATCGCGAAGAAGACCTTCGCCTCGCCGTCACGCAGCGCGCGGATGGCGCGGACGACGTCGAAACCGTGCTCGCGCGGGGGTGCGAAACCGAACTCCTTCTCCAGTGCGTCCAGGAAGGCGGGGGCCGGCCGCTCGAAGATGCCCATCGTGCGGTCGCCCTGCACGTTCGAATGGCCGCGCACCGGGCAGACTCCGGCGCCGGGGCGGCCGATGTTGCCGCGCAGCAGCAGGAAGTTGACGACCTCGCGAATGGTCGGCACCGAGTGCTTGTGCTGGGTGAGCCCCATGGCCCAGCAGACGATGGTGCGCCGCGAGGCGAGCACCATGCGCAGCGTCTCCTCGATCTCCGCGCGGGTGAGGCCGGTGGCGGTGAGCGTCTCCTGCCAGTCGGCGGCACGCGCGGCCGCCGCGAACTCCTCGTACCCGTGGGTGTGCTCGCGGACGAACTCCTCGTCGACCGCGCCCTCCGTCTCCACGACGAGCTTGTTGAGGAGCCGGAACAGGGCCTGGTCGCCGCCGATGCGGATCTGCAGGAACAGGTCGGTGAGGGCGGCGCCCTTGATCATGCCCTGCGGGGTCTGCGGGTTCTTGAACCGCTCCAGGCCGGCTTCCGGGAGCGGATTGACGCTGATGATCTTCGCGCCGTTGCCCTTGGCCTTCTCCAGAGCGGAGAGCATCCGGGGGTGGTTGGTACCCGGGTTCTGCCCGGCGACGATGATCAGGTCGGCCTTGTACAGGTCCTCAAGCGAGACGCTGCCCTTGCCGATGCCGATCGTCTCGCTCAGCGCCGAACCCGAGGACTCGTGGCACATGTTGGAGCAGTCCGGCAGGTTGTTGGTGCCCAGCTCGCGCGCGAAGAGCTGGTACAGGAACGCGGCCTCGTTGCTGGTCCGGCCCGAGGTGTAGAAGACCGCCTCGCCGGGGGAGGAGAGGGCCGCGATCTCCTCGCCGATGATGTCGAAGGCGCGCTCCCAGCTGACCGGCTCGTAGTGCTCGGCGCCCTCGGCGAGATACATGGGGTGGGTGAGCCGCCCCTGCTGGCCGAGCCAGTAACCGCTGCGGTGGTGCAGGTCGGCCACGGAGTGCGCCGCGAAGAACTCGGGCGTCACCCGGCGCAGGGTGGCCTCCTCGGCCACCGCCTTGGCGCCGTTCTCGCAGAACTCGGCCGTGTGCCGGTGCTCGGGCTCGGGCCAGGCGCAGCCGGGGCAGTCGAAGCCGTTCTTCTGGTTGACGCGCAGCAGCGTCAACGTGGTGCGCTTCACACCCATCTGCTGCTGGGCGATGCGCAGGGTGTGCCTGATGGCGGGCAGCCCCGCGGCCGCGTGCTTCGGCTCCGCGACCCGCGGCGCGTCCTGGACCGGATCCCCCTTGGGCGGCTTCGTCGCCATCGCACGCTCTCTCTCTACACCGGCACGGCTGCCATGTGCCCTCGATACTCGCACGCGCCACCGACATCGATCGAGCACGGGTCGCCCAAGGAACGGAACCAATGCTTGAGCACCCGGACCGTCTGCCTGCCGCGGGCGCCGATGCTTCCGCCGCGGCTCCGAGCAGCCACGACGACGCTGTCCGGCGGTGCCGAGCAGACCGCGCCCACGACCGTCGGCCCTCACTGTCAGTGCGGCGTGGCAGGATCGGGGGCGTGGCAGAGACAGCAGCGAAGCAGACCGACAAGACCCCCGGCGGTATCCGCCCCCGGCTGATGCTCATGGACGGGCACTCGCTGGCCTACCGCGCGTTCTTCGCGCTGCCCGCGGAGAACTTCACGACCGCGACCGGCCAGCCGACGAACGCGATCTACGGCTTCGCGTCGATGCTGGCCAACACCCTGCGTGACGAGGCGCCCACGCACTTCGCGGTGGCGTTCGACGTCTCCCGCAAGACCTGGCGCTCCGAGGAGTTCACCGAGTACAAGGCGAACCGCTCCAAGACCCCGGACGAGTTCAAGGGCCAGGTCGAGCTGATCGGCGAGCTGCTCGACGCCATGCACGCCCAGCGTTTCGCCGTCGACGGCTTCGAGGCCGACGACGTCATCGCCACCCTCGCCACCCAGGCCGAGGCCGCGGGCTTCGAGGTGCTGATCGTCACCGGCGACCGCGACTCCTTCCAGCTGGTCACCGAGCACACCACGGTCCTCTACCCGACCAAGGGCGTCTCCGAGCTGACCCGGTTCACCCCGGAGAAGGTCTTCGAGAAGTACGGCCTGACGCCCGCCCAGTACCCCGACTTCGCCGCCCTGCGGGGCGACCCGTCCGACAACCTCCCCGGCATCCCCGGCGTCGGCGAGAAGACCGCCGCGAAGTGGATCAACCAGTTCGGCTCCTTCGCCGAACTGGTCGAGCGCGTCGAGGAGGTCAAGGGCAAGGCCGGCCAGAACCTCCGCGACCACCTGGAGTCGGTCAAGCTCAACCGCCGGCTCACCGAGCTGGAGCGCGGCGTGGAACTGCCGAAGACGGTCGCCGACCTGGAGCGCGCACCGTACGACCGCAAGAGCGTCGCGATGATCCTGGACACCCTGGAGATCCGCAACCCGTCGCTGCGCGAGCGGCTCTACGCCGTCGACCCCGGCGCCGAGGAGGCCGAGTCCACGCCGATCACCGAGGCGGGCGTGGAGGTCGACGGCTCCGTCCTGGGCACCGGCGAGCTGGCCGGCTGGCTCGCCGAGCACGGCACCGGGCCGCTCGGCGTCGCCACCGTCGACACCTGGGCGCTCGGCACCGGCTCGGTCGCGGAGGTCGCGCTGGCCGCGGCCCAGGGAGCGGCGGCCTGGTTCGACCCGGCGGAGCTCGACGAGGCCGACGAGAACGCGTGGGCGGCCTGGCTGACCGACGCCGTCCGTCCCAAGGTCTTCCACAACGCCAAGGGCGCCATGCGGGTCTTCGCCGAGCACGGCTGGACCATCGAGGGCGTCACCATGGACACCGCGCTCGCCGCCTACCTGGTCAAGCCCGGCCGCCGTTCCTTCGACCTGGACGCGCTGTCCATGGAGTACCTGCACCGCGAGCTGGCCCCCGCCGCCGCGGCCGACGGCCAGCTGGCGTTCGGCGCGGACGACGGTGCCGAGGCCGAGGCGCTGATGATCCAGGCCCGCGCGATCCTCGACCTCGGCGAGGCCTTCGAGGCCCGGCTCCAGGAGGTCGGCGCGGGGGACCTGCTGCGTGACATGGAGCTGCCCACCTCCGCCCTGCTCGCCCGGATGGAGCGGAACGGCATCGCGGCGGACCGCGCGCACCTCGAAGCCATGGAGCAGATGTTCGCGGGCGCGGTGCAGCAGGCGGTGAAGGAGGCGCACGCGGCGGCCGGCCACGAGTTCAACCTGGGCTCGCCCAAGCAGCTCCAGGAGGTCCTCTTCGGCGAACTGGCCCTCCCCAGGACGAAGAAGACGAAGACCGGCTACACCACCGACGCCGACGCACTCGCCTGGCTCGCCGGCCAGACCGACAACGAACTGCCGGTGATCATGCTCCGGCACCGCGAGCAGGCCAAGCTCCGGGTCACGGTCGAGGGCCTGATCAAGACCGTCGCCGCCGACAGCCGGATCCACACCACCTTCAACCAGACCGTCGCCGCGACCGGCCGCCTCTCCTCCACCGACCCGAACCTCCAGAACATCCCGGTCCGCACCGACGAGGGCCGGGCGATCCGCCGGGGCTTCGTCGTCGGCGAGGGCTTCGAGTCGCTCATGACCGCCGACTACAGCCAGATCGAACTGCGCGTGATGGCCCACCTCTCCGAGGACGAGGGGCTGATCGAGGCGTTCACCTCCGGGGAGGACCTGCACAACACGGTCGCCTCCCAGGTGTTCGACGTCGACCGCTCGGCCGTCGAAGCGGAGATGCGCCGCAAGATCAAGGCGATGTCGTACGGCCTGGCGTACGGCCTGTCGGCGTTCGGCCTCTCCCAGCAGCTGAACATCGACGCGGGCGAGGCCCGGGTCCTGATGGACACCTACTTCGAGCGCTTCGGCGGGGTCCGCGACTACCTGCACCGGGTCGTCGACGAGGCTCGTGCCACCGGCTACACGGCGACGCTCTTCGGCCGCCGCCGCTACCTCCCCGACCTCAACAGCGACAACCGCCAGCGCCGGGAGGCGGCCGAGCGGATGGCGCTCAACGCGCCCATCCAGGGCACGGCGGCGGACATCGTGAAGATCGCCATGCTGAGGGTGGACGGCGCACTGCGCGAGACAGAGCTGAAGTCCCGCATGCTCCTCCAGGTCCACGACGAAATCGTCCTGGAGATCGCCCCCGGCGAGCGGGACCGGGTCGAATCCATCCTCCGCGAGCAGATGTCCAACGCGGTCCATCTCAGAGCTCCGCTGGACGTCTCGGTGGGCGTCGGCCCGGACTGGGAATCAGCCGCGCACTAGCCTCCGGCGCGAGCCGACAGCGGGCTCGTCTCCAAGGAGGCCGAAGGAGGGCGCCGCCCGCCGACCGGCGGAGCGGCGCCTTACCGCCTTCCTGTCCGCCGCCCGGTCACTCGCGTGGCCCCCGTCAGAACGCCCCCGCACCCGCCACCGGCAAGGATGCGACCATGGGTATACGTATGGTTCACCGCCGGACGCCCCAGAGCAGGCCCTGGGCCAAGGCTCGTTCCGCCTCTGCCGCTGCCCAGGTCACGGCGGATTCGCCGGCCCCGGCCCAGGCGGCCGATGCCAGTTCCGCCCGCATCCCCGCCGACCTCGCCGTCACCGCACGCCGAACGGCCACCCGGCTCCGGCGCAGGCTCCGCACCCGCCCCGACCCGCGGCAGTGGCTCGACCTCGCCCGCAGCTACCTCGCGCTGCTCCTCGCCGCGCTCCCCGTCCCCCGCCGCCCCCGCACCATGACCGTGTTCGTGGCGAGCCTCACCGGACGGCAGACGGACTCCGCCGCACGTCCTCGGCCACCGGAGCCGGACGCCACACCCTGACCGCCACGGCGTACCCCAGCACCCCGAGCAGCAGCCCCGCGCCCGCTCCGAAGAGCACCGTGGGCAGCAGCTCCCAGGGCTTCGCCGCAGCCCCCCAGTAGTCCCACCACCGCACCGCCCGCCGCACCGCCGCGAACAGGGCGCAGCCGGCGACCGCGGCGCCGGCCCACCACCGGTCCCGCACCGAAAGCAGCGGCACCCCCACCGGCTCCCCGGCCGGCGCCCGGCGCACCGCGCGGACCGCGAACACGGCGAGCACGGCCGCGCCCACCGCCGAACTGCCGTACTGCAGCAGGGTGTAGAGCGGAACGCCGGCGAAGTTCCGGCCGATCGCCGGGATCAGCCGCGTCCCCCAGCGGTCATGGTGCGTGAACGCGTCCCAGACGACATGCGTGAGCGCGCCGAGCACGGCGGAGACGTACCACCACGCGGCCACCCGGAGCCCGGCACGCGCGCGTGGCGCCCCGCAGCGCAGCAGCGCGGCCGTCCGCCCCTGCCGGGCGCGGGGCACGAGGGCCACGACCGGTTCCCGGACCAGCAGCCACAGCGCCACCAGCGCCCAGGAAATGAGCACGTCGACGGTGAACACACCGGTGAAGGAGTGCGTGAACTCGCCGAACTCCATCGCGTCCGGCACCGCGCTCGCCGCGTAGTAGGTGAGGTCGGGGGAGAAGGACCCCGCGACGAGCACCGCGGGTACCAGCCGCCCCCGCCCGGTCCCGTCGCCGCGCACGGCGGGCAGTACGGCGGCGGCGTGGCTGAGCGTGAACGGCATCCGGGCCCCCTGGAGCAGTCGTCGGCCGGAGTGCCGAACAAGTGATCGCGTACGACAAGTATCCGCGACACCACCATCGTTCAACGGGAGATGGCCAACTGGTGAAAACCGGGCACCGCCGGGTGTCCGTGGCAAGGAAGTTGTCGTAGGGTCGCCTGGGTCGCCGCCCGGCGTGCACGGCCGGACGCGCTACCTCACCACGCGAAAGAGGTAACAGGGGGCAACCACAGCACCGGGTCGACCGTCACACCAGGGGCGAGCAGACAGACGGAGACGGGCGCTCAGAAGGCGCCCATGGGAGGGGTTCACCTTATGGCGGCGCAATTCGGCAGGCGGCTGCGCAAGGGAGCGGCGACGACCGCCGCGGCCGCGTTGGCGGTAGCGGCTCTGTCCGCGTCCCAGGCACCTGGCGCCACGACCGGAGACATGGGCAGACAGGCCAACGCCGGCGCCAGCACCTCCGCGTCCGACGAGTCCGGCGCCACCGGCGACTCGCCGTACTACACGGACCTGCCGCCGCTCAACAGCCCGAACCCCGGTCCGAGCTCCAGCGCGAGCCCCACCGCCTCCTCGTCGAGCATCGGCACCGCCGTCTCCCGGGGCGCGGCCGAGGCCGGCATTCCGGCCACCGTCCTGGACGCCTACAAGAAGGCCGAGGCGGAGCTGCGCGGCTCCAAGCCCGGCTGCAAGCTGCCCTGGCAGTTGCTCGCCGCCATCGGCAAGGTGGAGTCCGGCCAGGCCCGCGGCGGTGACGTGGACGCCGAGGGCAACACCCTGCACCGCATCCTCGGCCCCGAGCTCGACGGCAACGGCTTCGCGCTCATCCAGGACACCGACGGCGGCAAGTACGACGGCAACAGCGAGTACGACCAGGCCGTCGGCCCCATGCAGTTCATCCCGTCGACCTGGGCGTGGGCGGGCCGCGACGGCAACGGCGACGGCGTCAAGGACCCCAACAACGTCTACGACGCGGCACTCGCCGCCGGCCACTACCTGTGCCGCAACGGCTGGGACCTGTCCGTCCAGGCCGACATGAACAGCGCGATCCTCAGCTACAACAACTCGCAGGACTACCTCGACCTTGTCCTGTCCTGGTACGAGTACTACCGCAAGGGCACCTACTCGGTCCCGGACGGCACCGGCACGCTGCCGCAGAACCGCAGCGACGGCTCGACCGGCTCGGGCTCCGATTCCGGTTCGGGTTCGGGTTCGGGTTCCGGTTCCGGTTCCGGTTCCGACGGGTCCACGCAGAAGCCCGGCAAGACCACGCCGACGCCCGACGAGCCCAAGCCGGGCACCCCGAGCACGAAGCCGAGCCTGCCGCCCACGGCGACCGACACCGTGGACCACCTGGAGGACGCGGGCACCGGCACCGCCACGCTCACGGCGATGGCCGGTGACGCGTTCGCCAAGCGGATCAGCACGCGCGCGGAGACCAAGGCCGACCGGATCGTCGCCAAGATCCGGGTCCGCTTCACCATCGTCGGGGACACGGACGCGACCTTCGCAGGCGGCGAGAGCGTCGCCACGGTCGTCACCGACAGCAAGGGCGTCGCCGTCGCCCCGGCGCTCCAGGCCGGCGAGAAGACCGGCGACTTCACGGTCCGCGCCGCCGTGGTCGGCCGCACGGCCAAGGGCATCGACTACGACGCGACCGTCACCGCGCGCGCCGCCGACACCCTCGCCCTCGTCAACACCACCGCGCCGACCTGCACCCCGGGTGGCGAGTTCACCGAGCAGGTCCAGGCGAAGGCCACCTACCAGGGCGCTGTCGCCGACAAGGTCGCCGCCGCCGCCACGCTCGTCAAGTCGGCGGACGACACGAGCGAGAACGACAAGGGCCCGTACTTCAAGGACGCGAACGGCAACGCCGTCCGTACCCTCACGGATCTCCAGACGGACGCGAACGGCCTGCTCACGCTGCCCAAGCTGTACGCGGACGACACCACGGGCACGTTCCTGCTCCGCATCACCACCACCGGCGGCGCGACGCTCACCGTCGAGCTGACCGTCGCCGCGGCCGAGGCGTCGTCCAGCCCGTCACCGAGCCCGTCGGCCTCCGCCTCGGCGTCGGCCTCCGCCTCCCCGAGCGCTTCCGCCACCTCCTGAACCACCGTCGTACGACGACCAGGGCGCCCTCCCGCCGACGCGGGACGGCGCCCTCGTCGTCGTACGACCTGTTCTCATCTCACCCTCCCGTTGCTACGGTGCCCGGACCTGACGATCCATCAGGAAGTTGTCGGCCGTAGGGAGGCCCGCATGCGTGCCCTGATCGCCGCCGCGACCGGTCTCGCTCTCGCGATCGTCCTGGTCGTGACGGTCGGTGCCCTCGGGGCGCCGGACGGAAAGACATCCCCGAAGCCGCTGCTCACGACGGTGCCCGCACACCCGTAACCGCCGCCCAGGGAGGCCGCGATGCGCCGCAAGGCCAGTCTGGTCCTGCTCGCCTGTGCCGTGTTCTTCGCGACGCTGTCCCCGCTGCTGCGCTGGTACGCCTTCCCGCGGCTCGCGAAGATCCCGGCGAACCAGTACCAGGCCGTGGTCATGGTGGCGAAGAACGCCACGCTCCTCGACTACGGCACCATGAAGGCGAAGAAGGTCCCCCAGGTCACCATCGTGCAGACCCTCAAGGGCGACGTGGCGGCCGCGAAGAAGATCGAGGAGACGGCGGGGCGGGACGTCGTCGTCTGGGACGGCCTGTCCTACGTCCAGGGACCCGACGGCAAGATGGTCTCCGAGATCCCCGAACGCTACATCTTCGACGCCCACAGCCAGGAACCCGTGCACGCGACCGGCGAGATGGTCGACGGCGACCCCGTGAAACGGGACGGCATCGAGTTCAAGTTCCCGTTCCTGACCGAGAAACGGGACTACGAGTACTTCGACGCGCAGACCCGCACCAGCAACCCCATCCACTACAAGGGGACGCAGACGTTCCGGGGCGTCAAGGTCTACTACTTCGAGCAGACCATCCCGTGGACCAAGGTTTCCATGCCCAAGAAGATGCCGGTGCAGGGCATCACCCCGGAGTCGGTCGCCAAGACCGGTACCACCCGCTGGTACACCACCGTCCGCAAGTTCTGGGTCGAACCGGTCACCGGCGCGCCCGTCTGCGGCGAGGAGATCCACAAGGAGGAACTGCGCGGCGGCACCCTGCTGGGCGGCCGGGCCAAGGTGACCGCCTTCGCCGGTGACGTGAAGATGCGCGAGGACTACGTCGAGCACACGGTCGCCCTGGTCAAGCACAACCGCACGATCGTCCTGATGCTGACCTCATACCTCCCCTGGGGGTTCCTGTCCCTCGGCGTCGCGCTGCTCGCCCTCTCCCTCTACCTGGAGGCCCGCGGCCGCCGCCCCGGCGACCCGGCACCGGTCGGCACCCCGGTCCCGGAACCGGTCAGCGTCTGAGCCGCGCGTTGGTGTGCCGGGTGGGCTCGGCGGTGGCGGGATCCTCGGGCCAGGGATGCTTCGGATACCGCCCGCGCAGCTCGGCCCGTACGCCCCGGTAGCCGTCCTTCCAGAACGAGGCGAGGTCGGCGGTGACGGCGGCGGGCCGCCCGGCCGGCGACAGCAGATGCACCAGCACCGGCACCCCGGCCACGGCGGGCGACTCCTGCAACCCGAACATCTCCTGCAACTTCACGGCGAGCACGGGCTGTTCGGGATTCCCGTAGTCGACCCGGATCCGTGACCCACTGGGCACGACGATCCGCTCCGGTGCCAGCTCGTCCAGCCGCCCCGCCGCCCCGCTCGCCCACGGCAGCAGCCGCCGCAGCGCCTCCCCGGCGTCGATGCGCCCGAGATCGGCCCGCCGCCGGGCCCGGCCGAGCTCCGGCTCCAGCCATTCGTCCACGCGCGCGTGCAGCGCGTCGTCGGACACCTCCGGCCAGGGCTCCCCGAGACACAGGTGCAGAAAGGCGAGCCGCTGCCGCAGCACGGTGGCGTCGGGCGTCCACCGCAACAGACCTAGCCCTTCGCGGCGCAGCCCGTCGAGCAGCGCGTCGCGTACGAGGGCCGGGTCGGCGTCCCGCAAGGGCCGCACGGCGAGCTCGATCGCCCCGAGCCGCTCCACCCGCCGCGCGACGACGTCCCCGTCGGCCCAGCGGACCTCCTGGTCCTCCGCGTACAGTGACGCGGCCGCCGACCTGGCCATGTCCTCGTCCACCACCGCGGCGAGCCGCACGCGCGCGTGCCCGCTGCCGACCGGACGGTCCGCGACGGCCACCGCGATCCATGGGGCGCCGCGCAGCGGGCTGCCGGCGCCGAGCTCGGCCCGGGTGCCGGAAGCCATGAGATACGACCCTCCGTCGGCCCTGGCGACGCGCTCGGGGAAGGCGAGGGCGGCGACGCGCCCCACGGCGCGGTCCTCGACGCCGTCCGCCGCCCCGCCCTCGCCGTCCGCCTTCAGCCGCCGTACCTCCGCGAGCCACCGCCCGGCATAGGCGTCACCGCCCCGCCGGGCGGCGCGCAGCGCGGACGCCAGATCGTCCCCGTACTCGCGCGGAGCCTCCTCGCTCAGCAAAGCGACCACCTCCGCACCTCCGCCCGGGACGTCCAGCAGCGCCCGTCCAAGCCGCGGATGCACCCCCAGCCGGGCCAGGCGCATCCCCCGTTCGGTCGCCCGGCCGGCGGAGTCGACCGCGCCGATCGCCGTCAGCACCTCCCGCGCCGCCGCCAGCGCCCCGGCCGGCGGAGGGTCCAGCAGCGCCAGTCCCGCGGCCTCCGGATCGCCCCAGCAGGCCGCCTGGAGGGCGAACGCGGTCAGGTCGGCCACTCTGATCTCCGGGGCCGGATAGGCCGTCAGGCGGGCGTCCTCGGCCTCGGACCAGCAGCGGTACACGGCCCCCGGCGCCTCACGCCCGGCCCGCCCCGCCCGCTGCCGCCCGGCCGCGCGGGACGCCCGCACCGTCGCCAGCGCGCTCAGCCCGCGCGCGTGGTCCACCCTCGGCTCCCGCGCGAGCCCCGCATCGACGACCACCCGTACCCCGGGAACGGTGAGCGAGGACTCGGCCACCGCCGTGGCCAGCACCACCCGGCGCCGCACCCCGGGCGCCAGCACCGCGTCCTGGACGGAGGCCGGTGCCCGGCCGTGCACCTGGAGCACCTCCACGTCCCCGAGGTCACCCAACCGGCCCGCCACGCGCGCGATCTCGCCCACACCCGGCAGGAAGCACAGCACGTCCCCGTCCCGCTCGGCCAGGGCCCGCCGCACCACCGACACCACGTGGGCCAGCAGCGCCGGGTCGACGCGCATCCCGTGCGGCGGCCGCACCGGCCGCACCGGCGGCGCCCACACCACCTCCACGGGGTGGGCGACACCGGCCGCCTCCACCACCGGCGCCCCGCCCAGCAGCCGCGCCCACCCCTGTGCGTCCGTCGTCGCCGACGCGGCCACCAGGCGCAGCTCCGGCCGCAGGGTCTCCCGTACGTCCCAGAGGAAGGCCGCCACCGTGTCGGCGTCCAGATGGCGTTCGTGGCACTCGTCGATGATCACGACGTCGGCACCGGACAGTTCCTGGTCGCGTTGCAGACGCTGCAACAGCACGCCGGTCGTGACGACCTCCACGCGCGCGTGCCGTCCCACGACCCGTTCGCCGCGCACGGTGTAGCCGACGCTCCGCCCGACCGGCTCGCCGAGCAGCCAGGCCATCCGGCGGGCCGCCGCGCGGGCGGCGATCCGGCGCGGCTCGGCCACCACGACCCGTCGCGCGGGCCCCTCGCCGAGCAGCCCGGCCAGCGCCGGCGGAACCAGCGTCGTCTTGCCGGTGCCGGGCGGTGCCACCAGGACGGCGGTGCCGTGCCCTTCCAGGGCGGCGCGCAGACCGGGCAGGGCCTGCCGCACGGGCAGCGCGTCCAGGGCGTCGTAACGGATCACGCACCCAGTGTCGTACGCGGCCGCAAGTGCCTCGTACGCGCGCGCGGTCCTCATTCGGCAGTCGGCCCTGGCCGAGGCTCAGTCCCGCTCGCACACGAAGATCGCCGTGCCCGGGATGAGACCGCCCCGCAGCGGGGACCAGCCGCCCCATTCGGAGGTGTTCCAGAGCGGCCACTCCGGCTCCACCAGATCGACGAGCCGGAAACCCGAGGAGGCGATGTCCCGGACCCGGTCGCCGAGCGTGCGGTGGTGCTCGACGTACACCGCGTGGCCGTCCTCGTCCTGCTCGACGTACGGCGTCCGGTCGAAGTAGGAGGCGGAGACCGAGAGCCCTTCGGGGCCGGGCTCGTCGGGGAACGCCCAGCGGATCGGGTGCGTCACCGAGAAGACGAACCGTCCGCCCGGCCGCAGCACCCGCCGCACCTCGCGCAGCACCAGGCGCGGATCCGCGACGAAGGGAAGCGCTCCGTACGCCGAGCACACCAGGTCGAAGGCGGCGTCCGCGAAGGGCAGCGCGCCCGCGTCGGCGCAGACCAGGGGAAACGATCCGCCGATGCGGAGCGCGTGCTGGAGCTGGCGGTGCGAGAGGTCCAGGGCGACGGGCCGGGCGCCCTGGGCGGCCAGCCAGCGTGAGCACTGGGCCGCGCCGGCGCCGATCTCCAGGACGTCCTTGCCCTTCAGCTCCTCCGGCGGGCCGAGCAGCTCCGCCTCCATCTCGTCGAGGCCCTCGGGACCCCACACGAAACGGCCGTCGCCGAGGAACGTGCCGTGCTCGATCTGGTAGTCGTCGGCGTTGCGGTCCCACCAGCCCCGGTTGGCGCGGCTGCTCTCCACGACCCCGGCGGCACGCCGGGTGGCTTCCGGTTCGGCCTCGGTGCCGGTCGTCGCACCGGCCCCTTCGAGGTCGAACGAATCGGGCTCTTGGATGATCGGCTCCCTCGTCGTACTCTTCCGTGCAACCCGTCAGGGGTGTGTCACGGAGGGGGTCTCACAGGCGTGCGTGGCCTGATGGGACGTTTCTTGTGCCGGGTATGCGGCGATCCGCCCCGGGTGTGCGCCTTCGCGCATTGACCCTGCCCGGCTGCCCCCGTATGCTACAAGTTGCGCTGCGGGCCTGCGCACCTCAGACGTAGCAGGCTGCGCTCGCATCTGTTGTATGTCCCCTCGGTTGTCGAGGCGTCACCGGTGTTTTCGGGTGGCGCTTCCTAGGCTGTCCGGCTTCTACAGAGCGAAACAGGCTCCCGGCGTAAGCAGTACCTACGACTTCAATGTCCGTACCGGAGCCCTTTCTCACATGACGAGCAGCACCGAGACCACCGCCACCACCCCGCAGGTAGCGGTCAACGACATCGGTAACGAGGAAGCATTCCTCGCCGCGATCGACGAGACGATCAAGTACTTCAACGACGGCGACATCGTCGACGGCGTCATCGTGAAGGTCGACCGGGACGAGGTCCTGCTCGATATCGGTTACAAGACCGAAGGTGTCATCCCGAGCCGCGAGCTCTCGATCAAGCACGACGTCGACCCCAACGAGGTCGTCGCCGTCGGTGACGAGATCGAAGCCCTTGTTCTCCAGAAGGAGGACAAGGAAGGCCGCCTGATCCTCTCGAAGAAGCGCGCCCAGTACGAGCGTGCCTGGGGCACCATCGAGAAGATCAAGGAAGAGGACGGCATCGTCACCGGTACCGTCATCGAGGTCGTCAAGGGTGGTCTCATCCTCGACATCGGCCTCCGTGGCTTCCTCCCGGCCTCCCTGGTTGAGATGCGCCGCGTGCGCGACCTCCAGCCGTACGTCGGCAAGGAGCTTGAGGCCAAGATCATCGAGCTGGACAAGAACCGCAACAACGTGGTCCTGTCCCGCCGTGCCTGGCTGGAGCAGACCCAGTCCGAGGTCCGCCAGACGTTCCTCACGACCCTCCAGAAGGGTCAGGTCCGTTCCGGTGTGGTCTCGTCGATCGTCAACTTCGGTGCCTTCGTGGACCTGGGTGGCGTCGACGGTCTGGTCCACGTCTCCGAGCTGTCCTGGAAGCACATCGACCACCCCTCCGAGGTCGTCGAGGTCGGCCAGGAGGTCACGGTCGAGGTCCTCGACGTCGACATGGACCGCGAGCGCGTCTCCCTGTCGCTGAAGGCGACCCAGGAAGACCCGTGGCAGCAGTTCGCCCGCACCCACCAGATCGGCCAGGTCGTGCCCGGCAAGGTCACGAAGCTGGTTCCGTTCGGTGCGTTCGTCCGCGTCGACGAGGGCATCGAGGGTCTGGTCCACATCTCCGAGCTGGCCGAGCGCCACGTGGAGATCCCGGAGCAGGTCGTCCAGGTCAACGACGAGATCTTCGTCAAGGTCATCGACATCGACCTTGAGCGCCGCCGCATCAGCCTCTCGCTGAAGCAGGCCAACGAGGCCTTCGGCGCCGACCCGGCCACGGTCGAGTTCGACCCGACCCTGTACGGCATGGCCGCGTCCTACGACGACCAGGGCAACTACATCTACCCCGAGGGCTTCGACCCCGAGACCAACGACTGGCTCGAAGGTTACGAGACCCAGCGCGAGGCGTGGGAGCACCAGTACGCCGAGGCGCAGCAGCGCTTCGAGCAGCACCAGCAGCAGGTCATCAAGAGCCGCGAGGCCGACGCCGCTGCCGCTGCCGAGGGCGGCGACGCCGCGGGTGCGGCTCCGGCCGCCGGTGGCGGTTCGTACTCCTCCGAGGGCGCCGACACCTCCGGTGCGCTGGCCTCGGACGAGGCGCTGGCCGCGCTGCGCGAGAAGCTCGCGGGCGGCCAGAGCTGATCTCCCCCAGAGGAGGCAACCCCAGCCGCTGGGCTTAGCCGACAGCTGAGGGCCCGTACCTTTCGAGGTGCGGGCCCTCAGTGCTGTCCGCTTGTTGTTTCTTGTCCTTCGGGGGAGTTGGGGTGGCCGCCGATCGAAACGGGTACGGCACCCAGGTGCGTCACGGCACTCCACGCGTGCGCCCTCTCCGGGCATGAGAAGGCGGTGAGAGGCGCCTGTTCAGCGTGTCGGTGGGAATGCCTGTGGTCAGTGCCGCGTTGACCCGTACGAACACGAGGAGGAGCGGTCACAGTGCTTGATCCGCAGGGTTTGTACGCATGGGAGCCGAAGGGCCTGGCAGTCGTCGACATGGCGCTGGCCCAGGAGTCGGCCGGTCTTGTCATGCTCTACCACTTCGACGGATACATCGACGCGGGTGAGACCGGCGACCAGATCGTCGACCGGCTCCTCGACTCGCTGCCCCACCAGGTCGTCGCCCGCTTCGACCACGACCGGCTCGTGGACTACCGGGCCCGCCGCCCGCTGCTGACCTTCAAGCGGGACCGCTGGACCGAGTACGAGGAGCCCGGCATCGAGGTCCTGCTGGTCCAGGACGCCACTGGCGCGCCGTTCCTGCTGCTGTCCGGTCCCGAGCCCGACGTCGAGTGGGAGCGCTTCGCCGCCGCCGTGCAGCAGATCGTGGAGCGGCTCGGCGTCCGCCTGTCCGTGAACTTCCACGGCATCCCCATGGGCGTCCCGCACACCCGGCCCGTCGGCCTCACCCCGCACGGCAACCGCACCGACCTGGTCCCCGGACACCGCAGCCCCTTCGACGAGGCCCAGGTGCCCGGCAGCGCCGAGGCGCTGCTCGAATTCCGCCTCATGGAGGCCGGCCACGACGTCCTGGGCGTCGCCGCGCACGTGCCGCACTACATCGCCCGCTCGCCCTACCCGGACGCCGCCCTGACCGTCCTGGAGGCGGTCACGGGCGCCACCGGCCTGGTCCTGCCGAGCATCGCGCACGCCCTGCGCACGGACGCGCACCGCACCCAGACCGAGATCGACAGCCAGATCCAGGAGGGCGACGAGGAGCTCACCGCCCTCGTGCAGGGTCTTGAGCACCAGTACGACGCGGCCGCGGGCGCCGAGACCCGGGGCAACATGCTCGCCGAGCCGGTGGAGATCCCTTCGGCCGACGAGATCGGCCTTGAGTTCGAGCGCTTCCTCGCGGAGCGGGAGGGCGACAGCTGACGCCCCTCCGGGCGCACGCGGCCCGCACCGGCCGGGCGCCAAGCCCTGGCCGGGGGGAGCCCTTGGCCGGGGATGGCGAGCCCTTGGGCCGGGGCGGCGCCTCTGGGCGGGGGCGGCGGCCGGGCCCCGTCACGGCTGGTGTCGGTGGCAGGGCCTAAGCTTCGGGGCATGCTGAAAGTTGGCCTCACCGGCGGCATCGGCGCCGGCAAGAGCGAGGTGTTCCGGCTGCTCGTCGGGCATGGCGCGGTGCTGATCGACTCGGACCGCATCGCGCGTGAGGTCGTCGCGCCCGGCACCCCCGGTCTGGCCGCCGTCGCCGAGGCCTTCGGCCCGGAGGTGCTGGCCGCCGACGGCAGTCTGGACCGGCCGAAGCTCGGCTCGATCGTCTTCGCCGACCCCGCGAGACTCGCCGTACTGAACTCGATCGTGCACCCCCTCGTCGGGACCCGCTCCCGCGAGCTGGAGAGCGCGGCCGCCGCCGACGCGGTGGTGGTCCACGACGTCCCGCTCCTCGCGGAGAACAGCCTCGCCCCGCTCTACGACCTGGTGGTCGTCGTGGACGCCGCTCCCGAGACCCAGCTGGACCGGCTGACCCGGCTGCGGGGCATGACGGAGGAGGACGCCCGCGCCCGCATGGCCGCGCAGGCGACGCGCGAGAAGCGCCTGCAGATCGCGGACATCGTGATCGACAACGACGTCCCCCTGGACGCGCTCCGCAGCCGCGTCGAGGAGGTGTGGGCCGACCTCGTGCGGCGGGCCCGGGCGGCCGGTTCGAACGAGCGGAACGCGTCTTCGAAATAGCGGGCACCTGTCCGGGCGTTGAACCGCTTCAGTGAGGGAAGGACTTTGCCGTGCCCGAGACCAGCGGTTCGACCGGACGTACTCCGGAGACGCATGTCATCGACTTCCGTGCCGCCGAGCAACTGCTCAACGCCCGGGACCCGCGGGGTGCGGTGAAACTGCTCGACGGAGTCATCGCCGCGCACCCCGAGAACACCGCCGCCCGGCTGCTGCGCGCGCGTGCCTTCTTCGCTGCCGCCCAACTGCGCCCCGCCGAGCTGGAGTTCACCATCGTCCTGGAGCGTGAGCCGGACAACGCGTTCGCCCACTTCGCGCTCGCGCGTACCTACGAGCGCCAGGCGCGCGCCGACCTCGCGATACGCCACTTCCGGCTGGCGGCCGCCCTGGACCCGAACCCGGAGTACCTGAAGGCGGCCCGCTTCGACAGCAGCGCGTGAGCCGGCGGCGCGCGAGCCGGTGCCGTGTGAGCGGATGCTCCCTCACGGGTGACCGTGCTGCGGCGGGCGCCGGTACGGTGGCGGGCGGGTGTCCGCGGGCCGGTACGGCGGCACGTCCCGGCCCGGCTGATAGTGCGGGCCCTGCCGGAGGTGCCTGATGATCACGGCCATGTCGACGGTGGCCACCAGCCAGAGCACCCCGCAGGCGGCCGCCCAGCCCGGCCGCCCGACCAGCGCGAACGCCGCCGTGCCGAAGATCGCCCAGGCCATCCCCCACACGCTCAGCCACAACCGCGCTCGCAGCGCACTGCGCGCGGTCGCCGGTTCACTGCCTGTACGCATCCCGGATCACCACTCCTTCCTGCAACGTACTCTTCGACCGGACTTTCACCAAGGGGGACCCCGCCGTGCTGCCGGACGCCGACGACCTGCCCGACCTGCTCCTCGACCTCGCGGTACCGCACGAGGACATCAACGAGGTGGTGGCCCTGCGGCGGACCGTGGCCGCCGACCCGGGGCTCCGGCGGCTGCTGGAAGAGGGCGCCGAGGACGTCACCGGTGCCGTGCGGGAGGTGGACGACCCGGCCGGGCTCGGTGACCGGGCCGCCCAGGCTCCGGCCGCGCTGGGCGAGTACTTCCTCGTGTACGTCTTCCTCGCGGCGGTGCCACACGCGCGCGCGGTGCACCGGGCGCGCGGCATCCCCGACGACGTCTCCCGCCACACGCTCGCCGACCTCGGCCGCACCATGGCGCTGCACCGCAGACGCTTCGGCAGCGGTGGGCTCGCTGCGCGCCAGGGCCACTGGCTCACCCGCCACTTCTGCGGTCGGCTCTACCAGCTGGGACGCCTGCAGTACGAGCGGACGGGGCTCGGCGAGCGCACGGCAGAGGCGATCAGGGCGTCGGGAACCGACGTGACCGGCGGCGAGCCCTCCCTGGACCTGCACATTCCCGACTTCCGCGGGCCGCTCACCCCCGTTGCCTGTGACCGCTCCGTGGAATACGCCCGGGAGTTCTTCGCCCGGCACTTCCCCGAAGAGCCCCACGCCGTCGCGACCTGCCACTCCTGGCTGCTCGATCCGCAGCTGCGGCGGCACCTCCCGGCGACCTCCAACGTCGTCCGCTTCCAGGAGCGGTTCCGGCCCGGGTGGGAGGATCCGGAGCCGTCCGACACCACACCGGTCGGCTTCGTCTTCGGCGACCCGGACCTGCCAGTACGGGACCTGCCCCGGCGGACGTCGGTGGAGCGGGTGGTCGGCGACCACCTGCGGGCGGGCGGCCACTGGTATGTCGGGCACGGATGGTTCCCGTGGGACCGGTGACAACCGTCAACTGCGCCCGGCTGCCGAAAAGTTCCCGTCGGACTTCGAACAGCTCGAACGAGTGAATCGTCGAGGTGCGGGAACGGCGGTGCGGCGACGGGCCGTTGTTCGGGCATGACGGTTGAAATGCGTGAGGGGTATGAGGGTACGGGTCCCGGGGCGATCACCCCGGACGGTTGCGCGGTCGAGCTCTACTCGCGGCTGACCGTCGGGGACGAGCCGGACATCATCGAGGCGGCGGTCCCGGCCGGTGCCCGCATCCTGGAGCTGGGCAGCGGTGTGGGCCGCATGACGCACCCGCTCGTGGAGCGCGGATTCACGGTCACGGCGGTGGACGAGTCGGCGGAGATGCTGGAGCGCGTGCGCGGGGCGCGCACGATACGCAGCACCATCGAAGGGCTCGACCTGGGTGAGAAGTTCGACGTGGTGATGTTCGCGTCCTTCCTGGTGCACACCGGGGACGTGGAAGTGCGCAGGGCCATGCTGCGGACCTGCGCGGCGCACGTGGCGGACGGCGGCTGCGTGCTCATCCAGCGGGAGGGTGCGGACTACCACGCGAAGGTCCCGAGGGAGCGGGTCGACCCCAGCGGCTACACCGTCCGGATCGTGTCGGCCGAGCCCGTCGGGGACGGGGTGAACTCGGTCCGCGCGGAGTACGAGTTCCCGGACGCGACCTGGACCCAGACCTTCCTGGCCCGGCCGCTCAGCAAGGAACAGTTCGAGGACGCGCTCGCGGAGGCGGGACTGGAGGTGACCGAGTACCTCACCGAGGACGGCACATGGGTGCGGGCGGTGCCGACGGACTAGCGGGCCCAGGGGTCCTGGCCCGAGTTCGTGACACCGGCCGCACACGAGCAGGCGACGTCGCCGGCCGCCGACGACTCAGCGACAGGGTTTGCGTGCCGTCACGCCGGCACCTTGTCCAGGAAACCGCGCACGTCCTGGATCCGCCCCGACTCGTCCAGCACCAGGACGTCGAATCCGATCACCAGCGGCTCGGCTCCCTCCGGACCCAGGCCCCAGCGGAACCGCACCTGGCGATGGTGGGCGTCGGCCTCACCGACCTGGGTGAACACGAACCCCGGGAACTGCGCCTGGACGCCGTCGACGATCGCGGCGATCCCGTCATGGCCGGAGATCTCGGCCATCGGATCGGTGTAGGTGGCCTCGGGCGCCCAGTGCTCGGAGATCAACGCCGCCCGGTCGTCACCGCTCGCGTTCCAGGTGGCCAGGTACTTCTCGACGATGTCCTTCATGTTCGTCTCTCCCGTTCGTCTCGATCGGCTGATGTCCCGAATCCTGACCCGGGCGGGGCGTCCGATCCATGACCTCACAGGTCATGGCACCCCGGACACGGCCTCCTAGACTCACGGGCATGAGCGTTGCAGCCGAAGTCCCCCCGGTCGGTGCACTGTTGCGGACCTGGCGTGAACGACGCCGGTTCAGCCAGCAGGAGTTGTCCAACCGGTCACGGGTCTCCACCCGGCACCTGAGCCGGGTGGAGACCGGCAAGGCACACCCGTCACCGGAGATGATCATGCATCTCTCCGACAACCTGGACGTACCGCTGCGTGATCGCAACCGGCTCCTGCTGGCGGCCGGCTACGCGGCGCGCTATCAGGATCATCAGTTGGACGACGCGGCGATCGCGGTCGTGATGGACGGCCTGCGCCGGCTCCTCGACGCCCACTTGCCGTATCCCGCGCTGCTGTTGGACGAGCACTGGGACATCGTCGACGCCAATGCCGCCGTTGATCGGCTGCTGACCGGTTGTGCGCCGGAGCTGCTGGAGCCGCCGGTCAACGTGGTCCGGGTCTGCCTGCATCCGGACGGGCTGGCCGCCCGGATCGGTAACCGCGCGGAGTGGTGCGGCCATCTGCTGCAGCAGGTGCGCCACCGTGCCGAACGCAGCCATGACCAGCGTCTTCATGAGCTGGCCGTGGAGATCACCGGGTACCTCGACCCTTCCGACGCGGACACCCCCGTCACGGGACCGGTGGTCACTCTCGAAATCGATGTGGACGGCACCCGGCTCCGGTTCTTCAGCACCTCCGCAACGCTCAGCACCGCCACCGACGCCGCCCTGGAGGGGCTGCGTCTGGAGACTTTCCTGCCGGCCGACGAGGCGACCCGGCGCCGGTTCGACCAGGCAGGGGGGAACCCGGGAAATCCGGGTCAGCGGCGATGAGTTCTCCGTCGGCGGCGGGTCTGCCTCTGTGACAGCAACAGGGACCGCTTCCCCCAGGAGAACCCCATGTCCGAGACCACCGCTCCGGTCGCCCACGCCGCTTCCACCGCCCCCGTGACCTCGGCCGTCGCCGAGCGGGAGACGCCTCGTGGCCGCCGTGCCGCCCGCCTCGCCCTGCGCACGGTGCAGGTGCTGCTCGCCCTGTTCTATGCCGTCGCGAGTGCGCTGCCCAAGCTGATCGCGCATCCCTCCGCCGTGGAGTCCTTCGACAGGATCGGCTGGGGCACCGCGGGCATGTACACCATCGGCACGCTCGAACTGGCCGGTGCCGTGGCCCTGTTGATACCGGTGCTGCAGTCGGTGGCGGCGACGGCGCTCAGCGGGCTCATGGTAGGCGCGTTCATCGTCCAGCTGACCGTCTTCCACGGTCAGTACGCGATGACCCCGCTGATCCTGATCGTGCCGCTGGCCCTGATCGCCCGGGCCCGACGCGAACAGAACGCGCGGCTGTGGGCGCTGCTAGGGCGACGGGCCTGAAGCGCCCGGTGAACGGGTGCGGACCGAGCCCTGTGGAGTCCCGCTGGATCACCGTCCGTCGGGGTTCCCACCTCTCGCCCGCCCCTTACCGCCCATGCTGCCCATGCCGCCTGTCCCGCCGAGGCCGCGGAGCCGTTCCAGTTCGCGGCGGTCGCGCTTGGTGGGGCGGCCGGTGCCGCGGTCGCGCAGCCCGATGGGGGCGGTGGCCTCGCGAGGCGGAGGCGGCGGGGAGTTGTCGATGTAGCACACGGCGGCCACCGGGGCGCCGACCCGCTTGCGGATCAGCCGCTTCACGATGACGATCCGCTCCCGCCCCTCCTGGCGCAGCCGCACCTCGTCACCGACGCGCACGGAGTGGGCGGGCTTGACCCGCTCGCCGTTCAGCTGGACATGTCCGCCCCGGCACGCGGTGGCCCCCATGGAGCGGGTCTTGATCAGCCGCACGGCCCAGATCCAGCTGTCGATCCGCACGCTCTCCCCGGGCGCCGGCGCGGCGGCCTCGGCGGCGGCGATCGCGGCGGCGACGGCTGCGGGATCGGGGGCCTCCGTACCCGGTGCCTGCTCGGCCGCGGCAGGGGCACCGACACCGGCATCGGCACCGTCGCCCTCGTGCTCTTCGCCGCCGTTCACGTCCTGAGAAGACATGCCCCGACCTTAACGCGCCTCAAAGGGGGGCGGGGAACCGCGCGAGCGGCCGGAGCCGACCCGCGGCCGAGCCCTCACATGAACGGTCTCCGCACCGCGGCCCTACCGTTGAGGCATGCACCGCACCCCCCTCGCCGACCTGGACGACCGCGTCAGCGGCTGCCGAGCCTGTCCTCGCCTGGTCGCCTGGCGGGAGGACGTGGCACGTACCAAACGCGCCGCGTTCGCCGAGTGGACGTACTGGGGCCGGCCCGTCCCCGGCTTCGGGCCCGCCGACGCCCGCCTGTTGATCATCGGTCTTGCCCCGGCCGCGCACGGCGGCAACCGCACCGGGCGGATGTTCACCGGCGACCGATCCGGTGACGTGCTGTACCAAGCGCTGTACGACGTCGGGCTTGCCTCGCAGCCGACGTCGGTGAGCGCCGGCGACGGCCTGGAGCTGTACGGCGTGCGCATCACCGCGCCGGTGCACTGTGCCCCGCCCGCCAACAAGCCGACCCCCGAGGAGCGTGACACCTGCCGTCACTGGCTGGTCGAGGAGCTGACGCTGCTGCGGCCGACGGTGCGCGCCGCCGTCGTACTCGGTGCCTTCGGCTGGCAGGCGGCGCTGCCGGCGTTCGCGGAGGCGGGCTGGACCGTGCCCCGGCCCCGCCCGCCCTTCGCCCACGGCACCCGGGTCGGTCTCGGGGGCCTGGATCTCTTCGGCTGCTTCCATGTCAGCCAGCGCAACACCTTCACCGGCCGGCTCACCCCCGAGATGCTCCGTGACGTGCTGCGGACGGCGGCGGAGGCGGCCGGGCTGGGGTGAGAGGCGGGGCGGGGCGGGGCTCAGACGATCCGGGCCGCGGCCACCGGACGGTCGGCCACCGTGTGGGTTCCGGTGGACGCCGAGGAGTTGACGCTCCAGCGGTACCGGGAGAACTCGCCGGTGGCATCGGAGGCGTAGAACATCATGTGGCCGATGCCGACGCCCTGGAAGCTCTCGCCGGCCACGTTGCTGACCATGCGGGTGTCCGGGTACGTCGGGTAGTTGCTGAGGCCGTATACACCGTGCGGGTCGGAGGTGCAGTCGACGATCTCGACGGCGTACTGCGTCTCACCGGTGAAGTCGGCGACCCCGCTGAAGACGCCCTTGACCTCGCGGACCATGACGATGTGGCCGGTGTTCTCCGGGTCCTGCCCGTTGTAGTCGACGGCGATCAGATCGCCCGGCAGCAGATCGGTGACCTTGCGGATGCGGCGGAAGCGCGGGCCGGCGGTGTTGTTCCGGAACGCCGAGCAGTAGTCGGCGGCCTCCGGGCCCTTCTCCTGGAAGTACTGGAGGAAGTAGGCGTCGGTCGCCCAGCCGTAGGTGTGCTTGAGCAGTGCCGTGACGAAGGACGAGCAGCGGGCCCGGGCCACCCAGCCGGCGAGGTCGTCCGGGCGGCCCCAGGCCACGGTCGCCGACGTGTCCATCAGATAGACGTTGTTCGCGCGTGCCGTCCGCCCGCTGACCAGGGCGATCTCGTCGGCGGTGAGGGCACGGCCGTAGGCGCGGACGTCGTCGACCGCGCCCTTGAAGCGGTTCACGTAACCGCCGTCCCAGCGGGCCCGGCCGATACTGAGGCCCTGGGTCGCGGCCCAGGACAGGGTGGTGTCGGCACCGCCCTCCAGGACGCCGTCGACATGGAGCTGGACGCGGGTGCCGTCCCAGACGCCTGCCAGATGGGTCCAGACGCCCGTCCTGGTCACCGGTGTGGCGGCGAGCGCCGAGACCTTGGTGCTCTGGTCCTCGCTGCGCACCTTGAACGCCCAGGTCCCGGCCGTGTCGTCGTACTGGAGCAGGAAGCGGCTGGCGCTGCTGCCGTCCTGGCTCACGGCCGTGTACATGTTCGTGAGCGCGGCGTCGTCGGCCAGCCGGACCCAGGCCGTGACCGTGAACGGGGCCGTGGTGTCCAGGACGGACGCGGTGGCGGCGTACGCCCCGGAGGTGCCGTCGAAGCTCAGCTCGCCGCCCGCCCGCAGAGTGGTCCAGCTCGCTCCGGAGCCCAAGGTGACCGGGTGCTCCAGGCCGGACCGGTCGGCGCCGGAGCCGTCCAGCGGCCAGTGTCCGGCCAGGTCCGCCGCCAGATGGCCGGCCGCCAGCAGCCGCTGGTACCGCACCAGCTGCTCGGCCTCGGCCAGATGCGGCGTGCCGAGAGGGGTGAACGGCGTGTCCAGCGGCTCGTCGGCGGCGGCGGTCCCCGCACCCGCCGCGGTCCCGGCCACCGCGCCGATCCCCACCAGCGCCGCTCCGCTCAGCAGCCCCCGTCTGCTCACCATGGTCATGCCCTCCCCGTCCGGTCCGTTCGGATCCGTTTCGATCTTCCCTGGTGCGGAGAACTCTAGGAGATTTCTGTGCGAACTGGTGTTCCTGTGGATGGTGGGTTCCGCAGCTAACCGCCGATATCCTCGCCGAAGGCGCCGGCTTCGTCACCGAAGAGGTGCCGCACCGTCGACCGGTAGTTGGCCTGGACATGGCCGAGCGCGCGGGCGCGGGCGCGGTCCGGGTCGCCGGAGGCGATCGCGTCGTACAACTCGCGGTGCTCGGTGAGGAGCTGGGGCCACTCCTCGTTGCGCCGGGTGAGCCAGCGCAGCCGGCCGTCGACCGGTTCCATGACCGAGATGAGCAGGCTGTTGCCGGCCAGGGCCAGGATCCGGTCGTGGAAACGGGTGTTGATGTCGGTGATGGTCTCGGCGTCGTCCGCCTCGGTCGCGGTGGCCGCCCGGTCGAGCAGCTCCCGCAGCTCGGCCAGTGCCTCCGGTGTCGCCCGCGCCGCCGCCAGCCCGGCCGCGTACACCTCCAACGCCTCGCGCAGCTCGAAGAGTTCCTTGACGTCGGTCGGGGTCAGCCGGCGCACGACCGTACGACGCGCCGACTCGAAGAGCACGAAGCCCTCGGCGACCAGAGCCCGGATCGCCTCCCGGACCGGTACCCGGGACACCCCGAACCGCTCGGCGAGCTCCCGTTCCACCAGCCGGTCGCCGGGACCCAGACGCCCCGCGATGATGTCCTGCCGCAGAGTCGCGAGGACGCGCTCGCGCACCGCGCCCAACGGTTCGATCTTCGTGGTGGGGGAGCCCATGAGGTCATTTTCGCCGACCCGGGGGGCTTTTACGGAGCCGTAACGGGACGGACATCGGTCGGAACGCTTGACGGGAGCACCATGACCCCAGTTTGGTATACCAAAAGCTGGTACACCGGTTGGTTCCCAGGAGGCCCTGTGTCCCTCGCCGACCGCGCCGAAGCCACCGGCGCACCCGTGTCCGTCCCCGATCCCCGGCTCACCAACGAAGACCTCGCCCCCGCCGAGCAGCGGAACTGGAAGGTCTTCGACCTCTTCGCCATGTGGATGTCCGACGTCCACAACCTCGGCAACTACACCTTCGCCGCCGGCCTGCTCGTCCTCGGCATGAACGTCTGGCAGGTCTTCACCTCGCTCCTCGTGGGCTTCGTGCTCATCTACGTCGGCATGAACTGGATGGGCCGGATCGGCCAGCGCCACGGCGTGCCGTTCCCCGTGGTCAGCCGCATCAGCTTCGGCGTCTGGGGTGCCAACATCCCGGCGCTCATCCGGGCCGTGATCGCCATCATGTGGTACGGCATCCAGACCTATCTGGCGTCCGTCGCCGTCAACGTGATGCTGCTGGCGGCCTGGCCGGGCCTGAAGTCCCTGACCGAGAGCTCCTTCCTCGGCCTGGACACGCTCGGCTGGATCTCCTTCGTCTCGCTCTGGCTGATCCAGGCGGCGATCATCAGCCGGGGCATGGAGACGATCCGTAAGTTCCAGGACTTCTGCGGCCCGGCGATCTGGCTGGTCATGATCGCCCTCGCGGTCTGGATCCTGGCCAAGGCCCACTGGACCATCTCGCTCACCTCCACCCCGCACCCGGTCTCCACCGGCGAGCAGTGGCGGCAGTGGTTCGGCGCGATCGGTCTGATCCTCGCCACCTACGGCACGCTGATGCTCAACTTCTGCGACTTCTCCCGCTTCGCGCCCGACTACCGCACCGTGCGCCGCGGCAACTTCTGGGGTCTGCCGGTCAACTCCACTGCCTTCGTGGTCGTCTCCGTCATCGTCACGGCAGGCTCCCTTGAGGTCTTCGGCGAGGCCATCACCGACCCGGCGGAGCTCGTCGCCAAGGTCGGCAACACCTGGGTCCTGGTCGTGGCGGCCCTGACCTTCGCGGTCGCCACCATGGGCGTCAACATCGTCGCCAACTTCGTCTCGCCGGCGTACGACCTGGCCAACGTCTGGCCGCAGAAGATCAGCTTCCGGGTCGGCGGCATGATCAGCACCGTCGCCGCGCTGGTCGTCACCCCCTGGAACCTCTTCTCCAACCCCACCGTCGTCAACTACTTCCTCGGCGGACTCGGCGCCTTCCTGGGCCCGCTGTTCGGGGTGATCATGGTCGACTACTACGCGATCAAGCGCGGCCAGGTGGACGTCAGGCAGCTCTTCAACGCCGCCCCCGGCTCCCCGTACCACTACCGCAAGGGCGTCAACCCCAAGGCGCTGTGGGCGTTCCTGCCCTCGGCGGCGGTCGCGGCCGTGCTCGCGCTGGTGAAGACGTTCAGTGACGTGGCGCCGTACTCCTGGTTCATCGGTACGGCACTGGCCGCGGGCCTGTACCTGACACTGTGCCGCGGTGACCGCGCCTCCGCCCCCGCCGCTGTCGCCGTCGCCGAGGAGGTCTGACAGACGTGCGGATCGTCGTCACCAACTGCAACACCACGCAGGAGATGACCGAGGAGATCGTACGAGGTGCCCGGGCCGCCGCAGGCCCGGGCACCGCCGTGGCCGGGCTGACCCCGGGCTGGGGCCCCGAGTCGGCGGAGGGCTGGCTCGACAGCTATCTGTCGGCGGCGGCGGTCCTGGACGCGCTGCGGTCGTACGACGGCCCGCCGTACGACGCGGTGGTCCTGGCCGGCTTCGGTGAGCACGGGCGCGAGGGCGTGCGGGAGCTGGTGGACGTACCCGTCGTCGACATCACCGAGGCCGCGGCCCATCTGGCCTGTCTGCTGGGCCGCCGCTACGGCGTCGTCACCACCCTGGAGCGGTCGCGCGGGCAGATCGAGGACAGCCTGGAGACCGCCGGGGTGGCCCGCAACTGCGTCGCCGTCGCCGGCACCGGACTCGGCGTCCTCGACCTCGCCGGCGACCCCGGGCGCACGGAGGCCGCGTTCCTCGCGGCGGCCGAGCGGGTCCGGGACGCCGGCGCCGAGGTGCTGGTCCTCGGCTGTGCCGGGATGACGGGACTGCAGCGGGCGGTGGGGGAGAAGCTGGGGGTGCCGGTGGTCGACGGGGTGGGCGCGGCGGTGAAGCTGGCCGAGTCGCTGGTGACACTGGGACTCACGACCAGCCGGGCGGGGAGCTACCCGAAGCCGCTGGTGAAGAGACGGGTCTGGGGGGCCGCACCGGGGCGGCCGTAGCGCGAGCGGCCGTTAATGGGGCGAGGGCGGTCGTGGCGGGCACAAGGGTGGACTCCGGGACCACGGACCCCGTGGGACACGCGGCACCGCCGTGTCCTCGATGGTGCCCGGCACGGTCTCACATACTTGTGATGCACATCACAGGAGAATCGTTCACCACCACACCGACCACCGAATCCGGAACCGGCGCCGGGACCGTCGCGGACCCCGGCCCGCTCGCCCTCTTCTACGGCGGCCTCGCCCAACTGCTCGCGAGCACGTGGGAGTTCCGGAAGGGCAACACCTTCGGAGCCACGGCCTTTCGCGATCTTCACGGTCCACATGACCGTCGCCGCGACCCGCACCACAGGAGCCCTGCCGGCCGTGCTCGTCACCCTGTCGGCCACGTTCATCGTCCTGTGCATCAGCGAGTTCGCCCAGTCGCCCGGCACCATCAAGGCCGGCGGCTGGCTCGGTCTGGTCACGGCCGGGTGCGCCTGGTACGCCTCGTTCGCCGGCGTCACCAACTCCACGTATCACCGCGCCGTCCTGCCGGTCTTCCCGAACATCGGTGACCACCTGGGACCGCGCCGCGGCCACCGGCGCGGCCCGTTCGCGGGGGTCCACGCGTGACCGGCGACGACGAACGGACCTGTGCCGGCCGCCGCGTCTCTCGGCCTCTTGCCTCAGGCCCCGGGCGACGGCGGCCGGCTCAGGGCCGCCACACGTACCGCACATCCGGCTCCCGCTCCTCGTTCCCGCTTCCGTCCGTGTGCTCGACGGCGACGAAGCCGTGCCGCTCGTAGAAGCGGTGGGCGGGCCTGTTGACCTGGAAGGTCCAGAGCGTGAGCCCCTGCGGCGAGCGCTCCTTGGCCAAAGCGACGAACCGGTCACCGATGCCACGGCCCCGCCACTCGGGAGCCAGGTACAACTGCGACAACAGGTCCCCCGCGAGCACCATCATGCCCACGACCCGGCCGCCGGCCTCCGCGACCCACGTCTCCCGCCCCGGCACCACGACGTCCCGGATGTACGCGCGCACCTCGTCGTCCGAGCGCGGCCTGACGACGGTGGGCAGGGCAGCGCCGAACGACCGCAGCCAGACGTCGGCGACCCCGGCGGCATCCGGCCCGGCGGCACGGCGCAGTACGACCTCGGCGTTCATGCCCGCGCCCCCTCGGGTACCACGGCCGTGGCCGTGATCTCCACCAGTTGCCCGGTATAGCCCAGGCAGGCGACCCCGACCAGCGTCGAGGCGTGCGGCCCGGCGCTGAGACCGGAGGCCTCGACGACCTCCCAGACGCTGGACAGCACCGCGGGCTCACTGCTCACGACGTACACGTCGGTCGACAGCACATGCTCCAGGTCGCTGCCGACGGTGCGCAGCTGCTCCCGCAGATTCGAGATCACCTGCGCGGCCTGCAGCGGCGGATCGCCCTCCCCGACGAGCCTCCCCTCGCCGTCCAGCGGAACGGCGCCCGCGAGGAACGCGAGCTTCGTACCGGCCTCGACGACGGAGACGTGGGAGTAGCCGGGCGGTGGGAAGAGAGCCGGGGCGGTGACGCGCTGGATCACGGGCACTCCTGGAGTCGACGACGGGCAACCTGCCGATCATCCACGCCCGCACCGGGCACCCGCACCTGAATTTCCGGCATGAAAAATACTTGGGAATAGGCAAGTTGCCGCTGCTACCGTCCTCCACGTGGCGAAACTCAATCAGATCATCGCGGTCGAGAAGGGCATCAAGTCCAAGGCTCATCAGGACCTGACGGCAGCTCATCAGGGTTTGCAGAAACCCGCTTTGCTGGCCGGTATCTCGCGGACTTATCAGCCGAAGGACGAGGAGGGTGAGCAATTGCCGCCCGAGTCCACGCGGGTTCAGGTCAAGGCCGAGGACGTGCTGCGGGAGACCTCGGCCACGCTGACGCGGCTCTTCGACGTGACCGCCACCAAGGACTGGGCGAACTGCGAGGCCAGGGCGGATGTGAAGGTGGACGGGCGGGTGCTGGTCGCCGGCGTGCCCGTCGCCCATCTGCTGTTCCTGGAGAAACAGCTCGTCGATCTCAATACCTTTGTGAGGAAGCTGCCTGTGCTCGACGCTTCCGAGTCGTGGGCGCAGGATCCCTCCACCGACGCCTGGAAGACCGAACCGGTGCGGACCCTCCGCACCAAGAAGGTGCCCCGCAACCATGTGAAGGCCGAGGCCACCGAGAAACATCCGGCCCAGGTCGAGGTGTATTACGAGGACGTTCCGGTGGGGTATTGGACCACCGTGAAGTTCTCGGGTGCCCTGCCCGCGCGGCGCGTCAACGAACTCCTCGACCGGCTCGAGAAGTTGCAGCAGGCCGTCAAGTTCGCCCGCGAGGAGGCGAACGGCGCCGACGTCGTCGACCAGCGGGTCGGGGACGCCGTGTTCGGCTATCTCTTCGGATAGCCTTTCGGACTCCCCGGCCCCTGCGGCCGGGGTGCGCGAGGAGCGCAAAGCTGAAGCTGAGGCTTGTCGTGAAGAGCGGTCTTACCCACAGGGCACACAGTGCATGAAGTGCACCTGGCGCGGACCGCGTTGAATCTCAGACTCTCGCTCCAGACTCAGCATTCGCCGCCGATCGCCGGATCGACCGGGCCCGGGCCCCAGCACGTCGAAATGCAGGTTCAAGTCCTGCCCGCGCAGCTCGATGCGTGGTGGTCCAAAGGAAGGACGCGACGACCTCACGACTGACCCGGGTTCTCAAGTGTGCCGGCGTGTGACGATGGGTGGCATTCCGGGGCCCGGGGGCAGGCTACGCCCTCGGGCCCGCTCGCGTTCCGCCCCGAACCGGACCGGCAGGGAATTGCGTTCATAAAGAACGCGGCTCTCCCGGGTACTTGTCACACACACGAAATACGAACGCACCTTTCCGTACCGGAACACGATCTACGGTGGACACACAGACCACCAGCCCGGCCACCGTCGCCCGAAGGCACACCCCGCCCTCGTCCGGACAGGAGCCCCGTGTCCCGTCGTATCGCCCTGCCGCCCTGGCTCGCCCACGCCCTGCGCGCCCAGCGCGGGCCCGTGCCCTGGAGCGCCGTGACGAGAGGGGCGCTGGCCGCCGGGCCGTTGCTGCTCGCCGCCGTCCTGCTGCACCGCACCTCCCTCGGCGTCGTCGCGGCCATCGCCGCCATGCTCGCCGGGATCAACGACCGGCCGGGCAGCCGGCGGTCCGCCGTACGGCGGCTCGGGGTGCCCGCGGCGGCCGGGGCGCTGGGGCTGCTCGTCGGGACGTACGGCGGGGAGCACCTCACCGCCGTACCCCTCACCCTGCTGCTCACCGGGCTCGGGCTGGTCGCCGGCGGAATGAGCGCCGTCGGGCCCGTCGCCTCCGGGGCCGCGACCCAGTTGCTGGTCGCCGCCGCCATCGGCGCCGGAATGCCGGTCGCCGAGGCGGGCTGGCAGCGGGCCCTCGCCTTCCTGGCCGGCGCCGGGTGGCTGGTCGTGCTGCGGCTCGCCCTGCCCACCCCCGGCGCGATCGCCGGTGACTTCCGCTTCGACGGCGAGCGGGACGCCGTCGCCGCCGTGTACGACGCCGTCGCCGACCTGCTCGACGCGGTGGGCGGCGAGGCCGCGGGCCGCAGGCGCGCCGCCCTCAGCGCCGCGCTCGACCACGCCCAGGACGCGCTGACCGGGCCCCGGTTGCGGCGGTACGCCAGTTCCGCCGCCGAACGCCGGCTGCACGCGCAGTACGCCGCCGCCCTGCCCCTCGCCGAAGCGGCCACCGCCCTCGCCTGGTCCGGCGAGCCGGTGTCCGCGCGGGCGGCCGAGGGGCCCCGGCGGCTCGCCGCCGCCGTACGGGACAACGGCAGTACCGGCCCGCTGCCCGCGCCCCACCGCTCCGCGCCCGCACTGCGCGCCCTCGACGACGCCCTGCTGCGTGCCGCCGAGTCCTTCGACCGGGCCGGGGGAGGGGAGCAGCGGCCGCCTGCCCGGCGCCGCGGCCCGACGGAGATCCTGCGGGCCGCACTGGGCAGCGGCGGACGGGAGTACGGGCTGCGGGTCGCCCTCTGCTTCGGGGCCAGCGCCGCCATCGCGCAGGCCCTGCACCACGCCCGCTGGTACGGCGAGCACCAGCACTGGTACTGGCTCCCCGCCACCGCCGTCTTCCTCGTCAAGCCCGACCTCGGGCCGCTCGCCTCGCGGGTGCTGTGCCGGGCCGCGGGAACCGTGCTCGGTGCCCTCGTCTTCGCGGGATTCGCCGCCGTACTGCCCCGGCCCGAGGGACTCGTCGCGCTGGTCGCGGTCTGCGGGGCGGTCATCCCCGTGTCCACTCGGCATTTCGGCGCCCAGACGGCCGTGGTCACCGTCCTCGTGCTCGCCCTGGTCATGGTCGGCGGCGAGCCGCAGGCCTCCGTCAGCCGGATCGGCGAGACGCTGCTGGCCTGCGCGCTCGTACTGATCGTCGGGCACCTGCCGATGGCGGGGAAGCGGGGCGGCGGGGTACGGGCCCGGCTCGCGGCGGCCGGTCGGGCCGCGCACGCCTATCTCGACCACGTCCTGAGCGAGTCCGCCGACCGTGGCGAACGCTGGGCCCTGCGCCGCGAGGCCTACCGCACCCTCGCCGAGGCCCGCACCGCCATCGCCGTCGCCGCCGCCGAACTCCCCGCCCTCGCCCGGCACACCGAGGGCACGGACGCCGTGGCCGCCGTACTCGAACGGCTCGTGGACACCACCACCGCGTGTGCCGTGCATCTCGACGAGACGGGGCGGCTCACCGCCCGGCACACCCGCCAACTCGAACACCTGGCTGCCGAGTTGGAGCGGGACGGGCAGCGGCTCGGGCTCGTGGTGCCCCGGATGCCGGTCGCCGCGTGAAGGCGGTGAAGGTGCGGAAAAAATCTTCGGCCGCACCGATGAGTTCTCTTCCCTCCCACGGTCACCACCCGGAACCGACCGTTGTACAGGAGGGCCCATGTCGCTTCCGGAGATCGTCTCGCGTGAGCGGTGGCGTGCCGCGCGCGCGGAGTTACTGCGCAAGGAGGAGGCGCTCACGCGGGCGCGGGACGCGCTCGGCGCCGAACGGCGCCGGCTGCCCATGGTCGAGGTGGACGCCGAGTACGTCTTCGAGGGCGGCGACGGCAAGGCGACCCTGCTGGACCTCTTCGACGGGCGGGCCCAACTGGTCGTCCACCACTACATGTTCGCCCCGGAGTGGGAGGCCGGCTGTCCCGGCTGCGCCGCCTTCCTGGACCAGATCGGCCACCTCGCCCATCTGCGGGCGCGCGGCACCTCGTTCGCGGTGGTCTCCCGGGCGCCGTTCACCAGGATCCTGCCGTTCAAGGCACGGATGGGCTGGGCGGTGCCCTGGTACTCGTCCTGCCACAACGACTCCGGCCGCGACTTCAACCGTGACTTCGAGGCGACCATCGTCGTGGACGACGAACCGGTCGAACGGCCCGGGCTCAGCTGCTTCCTGCGCGAGCACGACCGGGTCTTCCACACCTACTCGGTGTACGACGGCGGCCTCGACGGACTCGGCCCGACCACCTCCCTGCTCGACCTGACGGCCCTCGGCCGGGTGCCGGAGGGCAGCGACCGGGTCCGCTATCACGACGAGTACGAGGACTGACACACCCGGTCACGACAGTGGCCGAAAGTCAACGGACCCTCACCGTCCGCCCCGACGGCGTGTCGGCTATGTCTCAGTAGTGTCACCGGGCGAGCCATTCGCGTTCTCCAGAGCGTTAACTCCTACAAGTACGACGCTTTTCTGGAGGTGCAGGATGGTGAACGGGCGAACCGTGCTCGAAGGCTTTCCCGCAGGCGGACCGAGAGGATCATGGCCTGCGGAGGAGTTCGCGCAGGCGCGGCGGCTGGAAGGGCTGCCCGCCGAGGTCGTGATGGATCTGGCCACGGACACGTTCCTGGTCATCGTGCGCGGCACCGGCGGTGTCGAGAGCTAGTCGCCTCGACGGCTGACCGGTCTTGGCGGCTAGCCGGCCTTGCGGACCGGCAGCTTCGCCGTGAACTGGTCCGCCTGGAGCGCGTACAGCTCCGCGTAGACCCCGCCGCTCGCCAGGAGCTCGTCGGGGGTGCCCGACTCCACCACCCGGCCCTGGTCGAGCACGTGCACCAGGTCGGCGTGGCGGACCGACGCCAGTCGGTGGGTGATCAGTACGACGGTCTGCCCGTTGCCCGCCAGCGCGCGGATCTTCTCGAAGACCTCCAGCTCGGCCCGGGCGTCCAGGGCGGCCGTCGGCTCGTCCACGATCAGGATGTGACCGCGCCGGTAGGCGGCCCGCGCGATGCCCAGCCGCTGCCACTGGCCGCCGGACAGCTCGTGCCCGCCGCTGAAGTTGCGGGCCAGCAGGGTGTCCAGGCCGCGCGGCAGATCCTGCACCACCTCCTCCGCGCCCGCCTCCGTGACCGACGCGGCCAGCCGTTCGTCGGTGAGCGGCGCCGACGAGCGGCCGACGGCCACGTTGACCTTGGCGGTGAACGGCCAGCGCTTGAAGTCCTGGGCGACCATGGCGATGCGCTCGGCGAGCCGGTGCCGGTCGGCCCGGGCCGCGTCGACGCCGTCCCACAGGATGCGGCCGTGGTCCGGCTGGTACAGCCCGGCCAGCAGCTTGACCAGGGTGGTCTTGCCGGAACCGTTCTCGCCGACCAGGGCGACGATCCGGCCGAGGGGGAGGGTGAGCGTGACGTCGTCCAGGGCGGGACGGCGGGCGGCATCATCCGGATGGTCGCTGGGATAGGCGAAGGTGACGTTCTCGAAGCGGATCTCCTGGGGGTCCTCGGGGAGAGGGTCGCCGCCGACCGGGATCGCCCGTTCGGCGGCCTCGACGTACAGCCGTTCCAGGTCGCCCACGAACAGCGCCTCCTCGTGCAGGGTGTTGATCTCCAGCACGAGGGTGTTGAGGCTCGCCGAGCCACTGCGGATCGCGATCACCGCCGTACCGGCCACCGACAGGGCCATCGCGCCGCTCAGCAGCAGGCCGCCCAGTGTCGCGTACGTGGCGACGGTGGCGAGGCCGGTCCACGCCGCCGCGATCAGACCCGTCCGGGCCGCGAGCCGGGCCAGCCGGGCCTGCTCCGCCTCCGCGGTCTCCGACATCGCCCGGTAGTGCCGCAGCAGGAACGGTCCCACCCCGTGCACGCGGATCTCCGGCGCCGCCTCCGGCTCGGTGAGCAGGGCGCTGATCAGGTGCCCGGCTCGGGCGTGCTGTACCCAGGTGTGGAACGACTCGTAGCGGCGCCGGGCATTGGTCAGCGCGCCCCAGGCGCTCGGGATCGTCATCGTGATCAGCAGCGGGAGCAGTGCCGGATGGAGCACGGTCAGCACACCGGCGGCGGTGACCAGCGAGATCATCGCGTTCACCACCCGCGTGCCGTACATGATCATGCGGCGGGCCGAGGAGGCGCCGTACTGCGCGGTGTCCAGCAGCTTGTGGAAGGCGTGGTCCTCGATCGCGGCGAGCTCGACGGCCGCGGCCCGCTCCAGGTACATCTCGGTCGCCACCCGCTCGACCTTGGGCTCCAGACGGCCGGTGGCGTACGTGGACGCCGCGCGCAGCAGGGCGGCCACGAACAGGACGGCGGACATGATCACCAGGGCGGGCGCGGCGCTGCGCAGCCGTTCCTCGATGGTGCCGGTGCCGATCAGCCGGCCCAGCACGCTGTTCACGGCGAGCAGGCTCACCGCCTGGGCCACTCCTACGCCCACCTGCGAGACCAGCACGATCCGCGTGGCCCTGGCGTCCGCCTGCCGGGCCAGCCGCAGGCTGGACGCGAGCATGCCGGGCAGCCGGGTCATCATGGCGCGGAAGTCCAGCTCCAGGAAGGCGTCCCGGTGCTGGTTCCAGCCCATGTCGTAGCGGAGCGGCCCCCCGAACAGCAGCTGCTCCGACTCCGACACCTCGGGCGCCGCCGTGTCCCGCCTCTTCCTCACCGCGATCCTCCCCGGGGCCGTGTCCGTGGACGAACGGCCACTATCGCGGCCGGAGCCGCCACCGGGCAGGGCGTGCGACGAGGCTCGCGGGGCGCGGGGGGAGTGCGCGAGGGGTGCGGGCCGAGGCCCGCCGCCGCCGACTCACGCTCGCACCGGCCGGCTTCGTCCCTGTCGGCCGAGGCCGCGCGGCGTCATGCGCTCAGGGGGCGGGACCACTCCGGTGTCGTCCCCGTCGCCCGGCACAGGGCGAGGTACAGCGGTATCGGCGGGGTGTACGGCACCGTGCCGTCGGGCCGGTGGATGAGGCGGGCGGTGTCCGGGAGCAGGGCGCCCGGGCTGTAGTGGGCCGGGGCGGGCCAGGTGAGGGCGTCGTCGGAGTCCGACGGGACGATCCACCACCAGTGCGTGCCATCGGCGAACACGCACCCCACCCGCGGCAGCCGCGGCACGACCAGCGGCCCCAGTCGCGCCGGTACCGCCACGGCGTCGCAGCCCAGCGGTGCCGTCATGCCCTCCGGCACGGGGAACGACCCGTACCCGCCCATACCGTCCGCGGACGACGACCGCCGGTCACGCTTCAGGCGGACCAGGGTGTCGAGGCCCAGCGACCGGGCGGAGCCGGGCGCGCCGTTCATGCCTGCCTCCGCCGGGGTACCGGCCCCAGCGCCCTGGACTGCCCCTCCGCGCCGGAGCCCGACGACGGTGGGCGCGCCGGAGTGTGCGCGGGCCCGTGCGACGAGCCGCGCGACGGACCGGGAGCGGGGCGAGCGCCCCAGCCCAGGTCGTTGCATGGCTCGTCGGTGTCCCGGGCGGCGTCGGTCTGGCGCGGCAGCTCCGCCCAGACCAGCAGCCCAAGCCCGTGTTCCTGAGCCCCCCAGGCCTGACACAGCGCGTCGACGAGGAGCAATCCCCTCCCGTGCTCCTCCTCCGGGCGCTGGGGGGACGGGTGGGGCTCGTCGGGCGCACAGCCCTCGTCGTGCACGGCGATGCGCACCGTGTCGTCATGGTCGTGCAACTCGCACACGACGCGACTGCTCGCGGTGTGCACGATCGCGTTGGTGACCAGCTCGGATATGACCAGCGCGGCGGTGTCGCAGGTGTCCGCGCAGACCGACCAGCCGGTCAGCCGGGCACGCACCAGGCGTCGCGCCTGGGCGGGGGAACCCGGATGGGCGGCCAGCTCGAACCGGAACCGGCGCATGGCAGTGCCCTCACCTGGGTCGACTGCCTCTCCCACGCTCGAACGAGTGCGCACGGGAGGACCCCCATCAGCACCGAGACCGAGACGGTCTGCGGCGGCGTCTGTTCCTAAGGGCGCGGACGGAATCACGCTTGCCACTATCGCCCCGCCGTGAACACTTGGCAAGTGTCACTCTGAAAAATGCAGAGTGCTGTGTGACGCGGTGAAGGGCCGTGGCACACTGCTCGCAACAGCATGTCGAGCGGCGCCAGTTGGGATCAGTGAGGATCCGGCGGACCGATCCGGCCAATGCGACCGATGTCACCGAACAGGATTGTTCCGGCTGTTCGGATGAGTTCGGTTCTCCTGGTCGGCACGGTCGTTCCGTCAGATCTTCGAATGAGTCTTCGAATGGCGCCGCTGGGCTGTCAGCGTGCCGGGTGACACCTGTATGTGCGTGACGGCCGGAACGCCGGCGAGCCCGACGGGTGAGCCCGGCCAGGGAACTTCGTGGAGGTGGGGCGTGAGCGAGCCGCGGTCCGCGCCGACGGTGGGTCAGGTGGTCCTCGGTCGGCGCCTCCTCGACCTGCGGGAACGCGCGGGGCTCAAGCGCGAGGAGGCCGCCCGGGTGCTCCGCGTGGCGCCCGCCACCGTCCGCCGCATGGAGATGGCCGAGGTCGCCCTCAAGATCCCGTACCTCCAACTGCTCCTGAAGGCCTACGGGGTGGCCGACGACGAGGCCGACCTCTTCGTCCGGCTCGCCGAGGACGCCAACAAGCCCGGTTGGTGGCAGCGGTTCCACGACATCCTGCCGAGCTGGTTCTCCATGTACGTCAGCCTGGAGGGCGCGGCGAGCCTGATCCGCTCCTACGAGCCGCACTTCGTGCCCGGGCTGATGCAGACCGAGGACTACGCGCGCGGGGTACTGAAGTCGGGCGCCATCGGCCAGACCGAGCCGGAGGAGATCGAGCGCCATGTCGCCCTGCGCATGCAACGTCAGCAACTGCTCACCCGTACCGATGCCCCCCGCTTCTGGGCGGTGATGGACGAGACCGCCCTGCGCCGCCCGGTCAGCGGTCCGGAGGTGATGCGCGCGCAGATCGACCGACTGCTCGAAGTCACGAAGCTGCCCAATGTGACGCTCCAGGTCGTCCCGTTCTCCAGCGGGCCGCACCCGGGGACGTACGGGCCCTTCGTGCTGTTCCGATTTGCCATGCCCGAACTGCCGGACATGGTCTACAGCGAGTACCTGACCGGCGCCGTCTACCTGGACGCGCGCACCGAGGTGGCGACCCACCTTGAGGTCATGGACCGCATGGCGGCGCAGGCCGCTACGGCACAACGCACGAAGGAGATCCTCCGGGATCTCCGCAAGGAGCTGTGAATGGATCGCATAAAGCCCCAGTCCGGGCCGCGGAACCGCACCGAGCGGATCTACAACGGCATGCCTGCCCGGGAACTGGGCAGCGAGGGCTGGCACAAGCCGTGGAGCGGCGGCAACGGGGGCAACTGCCTGGAGGCGATGAAGCTGGCGGACGGCCGGATCGCCGTCCGCCAGTCGACCGACCCGGACGGGCCGGCGCTGATCTACACCACGGACGAGATGACGGCCTTCATCGAGGGTGCCAAGGCGGGGGAGGCCGACTTCCTGCTCTCCTGATCCTGTTTCTTTCTCTCTTCTGTCCCTTAATCGTTGTTCAGCTTCTTCGTAATGGTGCTGAAGCGTGGGGAGGCCCGCCGGGCCTCCCCCTGACCAGGGCCCCGCAGGGGCCTGCGCCTACACCGTCATCGGCCGGTCGTGCGGCGATATCGGCCACGGCAGTCGCGAACTCCCCGTCAGATAGCGGTCGACGGCCGCCGCCACCGCCCGCCCCTCCGCGATCGCCCACACGATCAGCGACTGCCCGCGCGCCGCGTCCCCGGCGGCGAACACACCGGGCACGTTCGTGGCGAACCCCGCGTCCCGGGAGACGGTGCCGCGCGGCTCCGTCGCCACCCCCAGCTGGTCGAGGAGCCCGTCCTCCCGGTCGGGCCCGGAGAAACCGAGCGCGAGCAGCACCAGGTCGGCGGGGAGCGTCCGCCCGGTCCCCGGCACCGGCAGCCGCGCCTCGTCCACCTCCACCAGGTGGAGTGACCGCACATGCCCGCTCCCGTCACCCGTGAAGTGAAGCGTCGACGCGGCGAACAACCGCGCGTCCGCGTCCGCCGAGGGCGCCGTCTCCAGGTCCCGCGCCTCCTCGTGCGCCGCCGACAGCCGGTAGATCTTCGGATACGTCGGCCAGGGCTCGATGTCCTCGTCCCGATCCGCGCCCGGCTGCGCGTAGATGTCCAACTGGGTCACCGACGCGGCCCGCTCCCGCACCGCCGTACCCAGGCAGTCCGCCCCCGTGTCGCCCCCGCCCACGATCACCACGTGCTTCCCGGCCGCCGACATCGGCGACTCGGCCAGATCTCCCTCGCACACCCGGTTGGCCAGCGGCAGATACTCCATCGCCTGGTGTATTCCCGACAACTCCCGGCCCGGCACCGAAAGTTCCCGCCACGCCGTCGCCCCGGTCGCTATCACCACCGCGTCGTACCGGGCCCGCAGCTCCGCGGCCCGCAGGTCCCGCCCGACCGCCACCGACGTACGGAACTTCGTCCCCTCGGCCCGCATCTGGCCCAGCCGCCGTTCCAGGTGGTGTTTCTCCATCTTGAACGCGGGGATGCCGTACCGCATCAGTCCGCCGAGCCGGTCGTCCTTCTCGTACACGGCGACCGTGTGCCCGGCCCGGGTCAGCTGCTGCGCCGCCGCGAGCCCGGTCGGCCCGGAACCGACCACCGCCACGGTCCGCCCGGACAGCCGCTCCGGCGGCCGCGGCGAGGCGAACCCCTCCGCCCAGGCCCGGTCCGCGATGGCGCACTCGACGTTCTTGATCGTGACGGCGGGCTGGTTGATCGCGAGCACGCACCCCGCCTCGCACGGTGCCGGGCACAACCGTCCCGTGAACTCGGGGAAGTTGTTCGTCGCGTGCAGCCGGTCACTCGCCGCCCGCCAGTCCTCCCGCGACACCAGGTCGTTCCACTCGGGGATCAGGTTGCCCAGCGGACACGCGTCATGGCAGAACGGCACCCCGCAGTCCATGCAGCGGTCCGCCTGTTTGCTGATGATCGGCAGCAGCGCCCCGGGGACGTACACCTCGTCCCAGTCCCCGACCCGCTCCTCCACGGGCCGCCGCGGCCACTCCTCGCGCGGCGTGGTCATGAACCCCTTGGGATCGGCCATGGTCGTCTTCCTCGCGTGCGGTTGCCCCAGGCCGTGCTTCATCGGGCGGCACTCTTTCGGCCACGATACGTCCCCTCGGTGACGCCCGCAGGGTGGCTGACAGCGCTTTCTGGCGGGGTTTCCTCAGGAGAAAGCCAGCCAGGGGTCAGTCTTCTCCCACGTCTCCCTCAGGACAGGGCCAGTACATAGACGACCGCCGCCGCGGCCGACGCGACGGTGCGCACGTGGTTCCAGAGCGTCCACTCACGCACATACACAGGCCAGTAGGAGACGGCCTCCGAAGTGCCCGGATCCAGTCTGGCCAGGGCCTCGTTGCGGGGCACGTTCGCCATCGCGGTCAGCCCGAAGGAACCGAACAGATACAGCCCGCTGCCCAGCAGCAGCTCCACCTTCCCGTCGTCCGGCCACACCACGAACGTCACCACCGCGATCATCGCGCACAGCACCGCCGGCCCCGCGAACACCAGCATGAACGCCGGGGCCAGGGCCGCCCGGTTGATCGCGTTCATCGCGGCGACGCCCTGCGCCGGCGGCAGCGAGGCCAGCCCACGCATCACGAAGGTCGAGAACCCGCAGAACACCCCTGCCACCAGTCCGGTCCCCAGCACCCCCAGCAGAACCAGCACGTAATACGGCCCCTCGATCACGACCACCACACCCACTCTCGCCCCTGGACACCCGCGCCACTCAAGTCAATGCCCACGAGTCACCCCTCCCCATGACTGTGAAGCCCGTCCCCATACACATCCGACCGGATTCACCCCCCGTGCGCACTTCCGTCCCGTGCCCGGCCCGTCCTCACGTCGCCGCCGGAACGGCGTCCGGCGGCGACGTCCCGAGGGGCTGCTGCCTGCGGCGAAACCGCGCGCCCCGACAGATCGCGTCGCCTCGCCGTCCCGCCGCTGCCCGCCGTCACCCGGTCAGGCGGATCTCCACCCCGGCCTCCCACTCCCGCAGCACCGCCTCCACCGTCCGCGCGATCCGCCGCCGCGCCTCGTACCGCGCTACCCCGCTCATCAGCAGCTGGTCGTACGGTGTGTCCACGTGCCGTACCCCCGCCACCACCGCCGAGATCACCGCACCCTCCGACAGCGTCCGCCCGGCCGCCGTCCGCCCGACCCGCCCGCTGCCCCGCACCGAGGCGTGCGCCGCGATCGCCCGGGCCCGCTCCGCTGGACAGCCCGGGAAAAGACGCAGGATCTCCGCCGCGAACGCGTCCGTGAACCGCACGTCCTCGGCCGCCCGCCGTTTGGCGTCCCGCGCCCGGCGCCGCCGCCGCGCCTCGGCGTCGGCCAGGCAGCGCGCCTCGGCCCGGGCCAGCGCGGCCTCCTCCACCAGGACGCCCTGCCGCTCGTAGCGGCTCCTGCGCCGGTTGAACCGCACCACCACCGCCGACAGCGTGCTCTCCTCCCGTGACCGCCGGGTCAGCGCCGTGTCGCCACGCGGCAGGAACACCAGATGCCCGAGGTCGGCACAGTCCAGGCACCGCGGCATTCCGTCCTCCACCACCAGCAGCGACAGCGGCCCCCGTCGGCACGCCGCACACCGCTTGTGCCTCAGCGGCTGTACGACGAGAAGGCCACCGTGGTGAGGGGGAGTTGCAAGACGCGTCATATGCGGTACTTTCCCCGCTCCAGGGAGTGATCTCACGTCGTTCGCGCCCCCTGTGAGCCGGTCTGCGTCATTCTGCCGCCCTGCTCGCGGCCCGTCCCGCCACCGCCATCACTGCCCGGCCCCGGAACCACCCCGCCGTGCCCAACGGCCGACCCGGCATCATGATCCTGTGCGACTCGAAGCGATCACCTGGGACCGGCTCGCCGAGCGGCTCGCCGAGCGGCTGGCCGGACTGGAGCCCGCCGACGGGAGTGCCTGGCCGCGCGTCGCCTTCGACGGTGCCCCGGCCGCCCGGCCCGGCGACCTCGCGGAGCGCGTCGGCGAGGCACTGCGCGTATGGGGACGGCCGTCGCTCGTCGTGGGCGCCGAGGGCTTCATGCGCCCCGCCTCGCTGCGCCTGGAGCACGGGCGCCGGGACGCGGAGTCTTACTACGCTGGCTGGTTCGACACCAACGCTCTGTGGCGTGAGGTCTTCGGCCCCCTCGACCCCGGCGGGACCGGCCGTGTCCTGCCCGACCTGTGGGACCCGGCGACCGACCGCGCCACCCGCAGCCCCTATGTCCAACTCCCGCCCGGCGGTCTCCTGTTGCTGCACGGGCCGCTGCTGCTGCGGCACTGGTTCCCGTTCGACCTGACCGTCCACCTCCTGCTCACCCCCGGTGCCCTGCGCCGCCGTACCCCCGAGACCGACCACTGGACCCTGCCCGCCTTCGAGCGCTACGCGGCCGAGACCGACCCCGCCGGCACCGCCGACGTCCTGGTCCGCGCCGACGACCCGCGGCATCCGGCATGGACCGGCTGAGCGGCTCTGCGGCGCGATGTGATCCGGCAAACCGCTTTTACATGCGCATGCATCTAAGTAGTCTGGTCGCATGACGAGCTCCTTGATCGCTCCCGTCGCTTTCGACGACTCCCTCCGTGCCCTCCTCGACGCCAGGAACTTCGCCGGCGTGGCCACCCTCGGTCCCGACGGTGCCCCGCACAACTCGGTGGTCTGGATCAAGCGTGAGGGCGACACCGTCCTCTTCTCCTCCACCGAGGGCCGCCAGAAGGTGCGCAACCTCCGCCGCGACCCCCGCGTCAGTCTCACGGTCTTCGACCTGGCCAACCCCTACCACTCGGCCGAGATCCGCGGCACCGCCGAGATCCTCCCGGACCCGGACAAGCGGCTGCCGCACGAGCTCTCCCACAAGTACCTCGGTATCGACCCGCCGGCGGAGAAGGGCGAGGAGACCCGCCTGATCATCAGGGTCGTGCCGCGCAGAGTCGTCGCCTTCTCGGCCTGAAGCGCCGCTCTTCGGGCGGACGGCTCAGAGCCAGCCGTTGCGCCGGAAGCCCCGGTACAGCACCAGACAGGCCACGGATATGACGCCGATGACGAGCGGGTAGCCGAACCGCCAGTGCAGCTCCGGCATGTGATCGAAGTTCATGCCGTACACACCGCAGACCATCGTCGGCACGGCGATCACCGCGGCCCAGGCCGTGATCTTCCGCATGTCCTCGTTCTGCGCGACCGTCACCTGTGCCAGATGGGCCTGGAGAATGGAGTTGAGCAACTCGTCGAAGGCCGCGATCTGTTCCTTCGCCCGCATCAGATGGTCGAGCACATCCCTGAAGTAGGCCTGTATCTCCGGGGCGATCACCCGTATCGGCCGGGTGGTCAGCTCCTCCATCGGCCTGCCGAGCGGCACCACCGCCCGCTTCAGCTCCAGGAGTTCCCGCTTCATCTGGTAGATACGGCCCGGGTCCGCCCGCGCGCCGTTCTCCGCGAACACGTCCGCCTCGACCTGGTCGATGTCGCCCTGCACCGCGTCCGTGACGTTCAGGTAGTCGTCGACCACGTGGTCCGCGATGGCGTGCAGCACCGCCGCCGGCCCCTTGGCGAGCTGGTGCGGCGCGGCCTCCAGCCCCTCGCGCAGCGGCCCCAGCGAACCGTGCCGGCCGTGCCGTACCGTGATCACGAAGTCCTCGCCGAGGAACACCATGATCTCGCCGGTGTCGACCACCTCACTGGTCGCCGTCAGCTTCTCGTGCTCGACGTAGCAGACCGTCTTGAACACCGCGAACAGCGTCTCGCCGTACCGCTCCACCTTTGGGCGCTGATGGGCCTCGACCGCGTCCTCCACGGCCAGCGGGTGCAGGTCGAACAGTTCGGCGATGCCCGCGAACTCCGTGTCCGTCGGTTCGTGCAGCCCCAGCCAGACGAACCCCTCGCCCTTCTTGCGCACCCGCTCCACGGCCGAGAACAGATCGCTGCACTCCGGGACCCGCGCCCCGTCCTCGTACGTCACGCAGTTGACCACCGAGGAACCCAGCGGGGACCGTGCGTGATGGTTCAGGTCGACGCGGGGCAGCCGCCGGGCCAGCCGCGCCACCCTGCGCAGGCCGCCGACCCTGCCCAGCCCCGTGACCTTCCGCAGATTCCCTGCCATCGTCATCCGGATCTCCTTGCGTGGATCCACTCGCGCAACGCTTCCCGCCTTGCCCGGCAAGTCTGCCAGCCCGGTGTGAGACACGGGTAAGCCTGTGGGAACGGCGAGTTCCGCTTGGTTCCCGCCTGTGGACAACCGGATGCCCGGCTCGGACCCCTGCCGGTCGACAGCGAGTTGTCCCCGTATCGGAGTTCCCCGTCCCCGCCGACGGCACGCCCGCCACGGCGGAGCGTCGGCCGTCCCGGACAAGCCGGGCAACTGGGATCATCGCTTCATGACACAGGCCGACGGGTATCTCCTCGACAACCGCCAGAGCGAGGCCAAGCAGCGCTTCGACGCCTTCGCGAGCCTCTTCGACCCGACCACCTTCCGCCACCTTGAGGCATGCGGTCTCGGACCGGGCCGGCGCTGCTGGGAGGTCGGGGCCGGGGGCACCTCCGTGGTGGCCTGGCTGGCCGAGAAGGTCGGGCCGACCGGTCGGGTCGTCGCCACCGACATCGACACCTCGCTGCTCGCCGCGGCCGCCCGGGCGCCGGTCGAGGTCCGCACCCACGACGTCGGCGCCGAGGAGCCGCCGGGGGAGGACTTCGACCTGGTGCACGCCCGGCTGGTGCTGGTCCATGTGCCGGACCGGGAACGGGCGTTGCGCTCCATGATCAAGGCCTTGCGTCCCGGCGGACGACTGCTGATCGAGGACGCCGACCCCGCCCTCCAGCCCCTCACCTGCCCCTACGAGTACGGCCCCGAGCAGCAGCTCGCCAACCGCCTGCGCCAGGGCTTCCGCAAGCTCCTCGCCGAACGCGGCGCCGACCTCTCGTACGGCCGCAAGCTTCCCCGGCTGCTCCGCGAGGCCGGGCTGCAGGAGGTGGAAGCCGACGCCTACTTTCCCGTCGCCTCGTCCGCCTGCACCGCCCTGGAGACCGCCACCGTCCGGCAGATCCGCGGCCGACTGGTCGCGGCCGGCCTGGCCACCGACGCGGACGTCGACCAGCACCTGGCCAACGTCGCGTCGGGCAGCATGGACCTCGCCACGGCCCCGATGATCTCGGCGTGGGGCCGCAAGCCGTAGCCCGCCGCTGCCGGGCGGCGCGGCGTGGGGCCGCAAGCTGTAGTTCGCCGCTGCCGGGCGCGGTGCCGTGGTCGGTCGCGGCGTGTGGGCGTGGTGCCGTGGTCGGTCGCGCGGCGTGGGGCCGCAAGCCGTAGCCCGCCGCTGCCGGGCGCGGTGCCGTGGTCACTCGCGGGCGGGTGGTCTCGCGCCCACGCGTTCCACGGCTCGGGCGCCCGCCCGGCAGCCCCGCGCCGTCGCCTCCCGCGCATCCGCGCCGGCGACCAGCGCGGCGAGGAACGCCCCGGTGAAGGCGTCACCGGCGCCCGTGGTGTCCCGGAGCCTCGCCGGTGCGGCCGGGATGCGCGCGAGGATGTGGCCCGACCGGGCCACCAGCGCGCCGTCCGCCCCTGCCTTGGCCACCACCAGCGGCACCTGGCGGCTCAGCTTGGCCGCGGCGTCCGCCGGATCGGGCAGCCCCGTCAGCAGACAGGCCTCGTCCCGGCTCGGCAGCAGGACGTCCACCCCCTCGACGAGCGCCAGAAAGCGGTCCACGCCCAGCGCCACGAGAAACCCCGCCGACGCCGGGTCCAGGCTCACCGGCACGCCACGCGCGCGTGCCGCCGCCAGGGCCACCGCCATCAGCGCCCGGCTCGGTTCGGAGAACAGCAGATAACCGGACAGGTGCAACCGGGCCACCCCGTCGAGCAGCGCGTCCGACCAGTCGGCGGGCTCCAGCCGCAGGGAGGCCCCGCTGTCCGTGAGGAAGGTGCGCTCGGCCGAGGCACCGTTGTCGACCAGGCAGATCACCGTCCCGGTCGCCGCCTCCGGATCCACCACGAGCCGGGGCCGCACCCCGGCGGCGACCAGCTCCCGCTCGTGCCACCGCACCGCGTCCGCGCCGACCCGCCCCAGCAGCCGTACGTCCGCACAGCCCGTGTGAGCGGCCCAGCTGGCCACATTGGCGCCCGCCCCGCCGGGCAGCGTCCGGATCACCGCGGCCGTGTCGGTGCCGGCCGCGAGCGGCCCCCGGTACCGCGCGACGACATCGGTGACGACGTCCCCGACGACCAGCAGCGCCCCACCCCCGTCCGGCCCTGCCTCCCGCCCGGCCGTCACCCCCTGGCCCACGCCGAGGCGATCCGTGCTGCCAGCCGCACATTGCCGCGCACGGCCGCCAGGTTGGCCTCCAGCGAGGCGCCGTCCGTGTGCCGGACCAGATAGTCGAGAAGGAACGGCGTGACCGCCTGACCGGTGATCCCTTCCGCGTCGCACGCGCGCAGCGCGTCGGCGAGTACGCGCCCGTGCAGTGCCGGGTCGAGCTGTTCCGCCTCCGGGACGGGGTTGGCGACGATCAGCGCGGTGTCCGCCGCGTCGAGCGCGTCCTGCGCCCGCATGACGTCCGCTACCTGCTCCGGGCTCCGAAGCGTCCAGTCGACCGGATACCCGGAGTCGGACAGGTAGAAGCCGGGGAAGCGGTCCGTACCGTATCCGGCGACGGCCACGCCCAGGGTCTCCAGGCGCTGGAGGGTCGCCGGCACGTCCAGGATCGACTTCACGCCCGCGCACACCACCGTGATCCGGGTGCGCGCCAACAGGCCCAGGTCGGCGGACTCGTCCTGGGTCACCGTCCACTCCCGGTGCACGCCGCCGAGACCGCCCGTCGCGAACACCCGGAGGCCGGCCAGCGCGGCCAGCTGTGCCGTCGCCGACACGGTGGTCGCCCCGCTCGCCTGTGCCGCCACGGCGAGCGGCAGGTCGCGGTGGCCCAGCTTGCGGATCCCGTCCTCGTTGGCGATCCGCTCCAACTGCTCCTTGTCCAGCCCGACATGGGGCCGCCCGTCCAGCACGGCGATGGTCGCGGGCACCGCGCCCGCACGCCGTACCGTGTCCTCCAGCTCCAGCGCCACCTGGAGGTTGCGCGGGCGCGGCAGCCCGTGCGCGATGATCGTGGACTCCAGGGCGACCACCGCACGACCCGCGTCGAGCGCGTCCCTGACCTCTTCCGACACCACCAGCACCACGCCTGCCTCCTGTCCGTCGGTCTTCCCTCATCTCTGGCGAGGGCCACACCCGGCTAAACGCTTGCGGCCTGTGGGGGACGCCACCAGCCTGGGCGGCATGACGAATCACCCGGCACGTCTGGACCACGTCGTCCTCTGGGTCGCCGACCCGGCCGCCGCGGCCGGCTTCTACGAGCGGATGCTCGGCCTGGAGCCGCTGCGGGTCGCCGAGTTCACCGCGGGAGAGGTGCCCTTTCCCTCCGTACGCGTCAACGAGGAGACCATCATCGACCTCGCACCGCTCACCCTCGTCGAGCGCACGCCGGCGCTCCCCGGCGCCGCCGACAGCGCGGGCCACCCCGTGAACCACGTGTGTCTGTCCCTGCCGTCCGACGCCTTCGACGCCCTGCGTGCCCGGCTCGCCGAGCACGCCGTCCCCATGACCGACATCGGACACGACTCCTTCGGCGCCCGCGGCAGGGCTCCGCGCAACTTCTACTTCCGCGACCCCGACGGCAACGTGGTGGAGGCACGCCACTACGGCTGACAGCGCCGGCGGGGCGCCGCACGACGGGGGCTCGGGGACCGCGCCTCAGAACAGCGGCTCGGGCAGCACACCTTCCAGGGCGAGCAGCTTCCGCTTGGTCTCCAGACCGCCCCCGAACCCGCCGATCCCGCCGTCGCTCTCCACCACCCGGTGACACGGCACGACGACCGGCAGCGGATTGGCGCCCATCGCCGTGCCCACCGCCTGCGCTCCGCCGGGCTGCCCGACCCGCCCCGCCAGATCGCCGTACCCGACCACCGTGCCGTACGGGACTCCGGCGGCCAGTTCGCGCAGCACCTGCCGGTTGAAGCCGGAGATCAGCGACCAGTCCAGCGGCAGGTCGAAGTCCTGCCGCCGGCCCGCGAAGTACGCCTCCAGCTGGGACGTCGCCTCGGCCAGCACCGGGTCCATGGGATCCTCGACGGGCTCGGTGCCCAGGCGGGCCGCCAGCCGCTCCACCGTCCGCTCCCGTACCGCGTCGGTGGCGTGGAACACCACGTTGACCAGCCCGCTGCCGGTCGCCGCGAGCAGCAGCGGGCCGATGTCGGTGCCCACGACGGCCCACACCACCCGCTGCCCGTACTGCCCTTCGCTGTCCATGCGTCCCACCGTACGGCCGGCCACTGACAATGCCCGCCGCCCCGGCCCGGGGTCAGCTCGCGCGCAGCGCGGCCCGCACCACGTCCGGCTTGTTGGTGATGATCCCGTCCACGCCGTAGCCGACGGCCTTCCAGGTGGTGACCGCGTCGTTCACCGTCCAGGTGAAGACCCGCAGCGGTCTGCCGTGCGGCCCGTCGAACGAGTGCACGGTGTTCACATAGCCGGCGGAGATCGAGTTCACCGAGGGGTTGATCAGGTCGGCGAAGCCCGCGTAGCGGTGCAGGGACGCCACGGACGGTGTGCCGAGGTAGCCGGTCGTCACTGCAGGCCGGAGATCGTGCACGATACGCAGGCTGTCCGCGCTGAAGCTCTGCACGACGAGCCGGTCCAGGTGCCGGCGGTCCAGCCACCCCTCGTTGCCCAGCAGCTTGAGGATCTGCTGCTCGATGCCCGGATACAGCTCCGGGTTCTTGACCTCCAGGAGCAGCTTCTCGTGGTTGTGCTCGACCCGGCGCATGTACTGCGCCAGCGTCGGCACACGCGTGCCCCGGTACGAGGGGGAGAACCAGCTGCCCGCGTCCAGCCGGGCGATCTCGGCCGCGGTGAAGTCCTTCACCTTCCAGGGCGCCCGGCCGGGGAAGACCTGTTCGGCGTCGGTGGTGCGCTGGAGGCTGTCGTCGTGGATGACGACGAGCCGGCCGTCCTTGGTGCGCTGGACGTCGTTCTCGACCCAGGTGAAGCCCAGTGCGGCTGCCTTGTCGATGGCGGCCAGGGTGTTCTCCGGGGCGTAGGCGGAGGCACCCCGGTGCGCGAGCACCGTGGGCTCGGCCGCGTCGCCTGCCCGGGCGGCGGGGACGGGGCTCAGCAGGGCGGCCGTTCCCAGGACCGCGGCGGCCGTGGCGGCGACTGCGCGCGCGTGCATGCGTAGTCCTCACGTCGAGCGAATACGGACAGCACAAGAGTGACAGCAGTGAGTCAACGGCGGTCGGGTGGCGGTCGGGTACGGGATGGCCACAGATTGAACGGAGTTGCCCAAGCTCGCTCACTGTTGCCGCACAACTGCGGCAAGGGCGTGTTTCTTTGCCGGAAAATCGTTCGACCATTCCGGTGCGGGTCATACTCTCTGCGTCAACCCTGACCGCTCGGGCGGTCCTGGGACGGGGCGCATTGCAGATATTCCGGGACGCAAAGGGTGAAGGGCAGCCGCGCATGCAGGGCACGGTCGACGGATTCAGCTATGGGGTCGTCACCCCGCTGGTGGCCTATCTCATGGCCTGCCTCGGTGGCGCCCTCGGGCTGCGCTGCACGACCCGGGCGATGCTGGTGACCCACTCCTGGCGGCCCGCCTGGCTCGCCCTGGGCTCGGCGGCGATCGGCTCCGGCATATGGACCATGCACTTCGTCGCCATGATGGGGTTCAGCGTCAAGGAGACGCCGATCCACTACGACAAACCGATCACCTATGCGAGCCTCGGTCTCGCCATCGTCATGGTGAGTGTCGGGATCTTCATAGTCGGCTACCGCGGCGCCACCGGAACGGCGCTCTTCACGGGCGGCACCATCACCGGTCTGGGCATCGCCTCCATGCACTACCTCGGCATGGCCGGCCTGCGTCTCAACGGAACCCTGGAGTACAACACGCTCACGGTGGCCGTGTCGGTGGTGATAGGGGTCGTGGCCGCCACCTCGGCCCTGTGGGCGGCCGGGAAGGTACGCGGCTTCCTGTGGAGTGTCGGCGCGAGCCTCGTGATGGGACTCGCTGTCAGCGGCATGCACTACACCGGCATGGCCGCCCTCTCCGTCCACCTCCACAGCTCCGGCGTGACGACGCCGGGGGACTCGCCGGCCTCGCTGCTCGCCCCGATGCTGATCGGCCCGATGGCGTTCCTCTGTCTCGCCGCCGTCGTCGTGATCTTCGACCCGCTGATGGTCACGGGCAGGCCCGACCGGCTCCGCGCGGAGCACAAGCCGGGCGTCCCGGCCGACGAGGTCACCCACCACCCGAGCCGCCGCCCGCCCCTCCGCGTCGGCCGCCAGCAGAGCCACCACAGCTCACGCACCCCGCAGAACCGCTGATCAGAACCGGTTGTCAGTGCGGGGTCGTACGGTGGAACCCATGCGGCCCGTTTCCCACATCGAACGCACGGTGGCGCCCTTCGAGGTCGTCAGCCCGTACCAGCCCAGCGGCGACCAGCCGGCGGCCATCGCCGACCTGGCCAGGCGCATCGAGGCCGGTGAGAAGGACGTCGTCCTCCTGGGCGCGACCGGCACCGGCAAGTCCGCCACCACCGCGTGGATGATCGAGAAGCTCCAGCGCCCCACCCTGGTGATGGCGCCGAACAAGACGCTGGCCGCCCAGCTGGCCAACGAGTTCCGCGAGCTCCTCCCGAACAACGCGGTCGAATACTTCGTCTCGTACTACGACTACTACCAGCCCGAGGCGTACGTCCCGCAGTCGGACACCTACATCGAGAAGGACTCCTCGATCAACGAGGAGGTCGAGCGGCTGCGCCACTCCGCCACCAACTCGCTGCTCACCCGCCGCGACGTGATCGTGGTCGCCTCGGTCTCCTGCATCTACGGCCTCGGTACGCCGCAGGAGTACGTCGACCGGATGGTCCCGCTGCGGGTCGGCGACGAGATCGACCGCGACGACCTGCTGCGCCGCTTCGTGGACATCCAGTACACGCGCAACGACATGGCGTTCACCCGCGGCACCTTCCGCGTCCGCGGCGACACCATCGAGATCTTCCCGGTCTACGAGGAGCTCGCCGTCCGCATCGAGATGTTCGGCGACGAGATCGAGGCGCTCTCCACCCTCCACCCGCTCACCGGCGAGATCATCAGCGACGACCGGCAGCTGTACGTCTTCCCGGCCTCGCACTACGTCGCCGGCCCCGAACGCATGGAGCGGGCCGTCAACGACATCGAGAAGGAGCTGGGGGAGCGTCTGGCCGAGCTGGAGAAGCAGGGCAAGCTCCTGGAGGCCCAGCGGCTGCGCATGCGCACCACGTACGACATCGAGATGCTCCGCCAGATCGGCACCTGCTCCGGTGTGGAGAACTACTCGATGCACTTCGACGGCCGCTCGCCCGGCTCCCCGCCGAACACCCTGCTCGACTACTTCCCCGACGACTTCCTCCTCGTCATCGACGAGTCGCATGTCACCGTGCCGCAGATCGGCGCCATGTACGAGGGCGACGCCTCCCGCAAGCGCACCCTGGTCGACCACGGCTTCCGGCTGCCCTCCGCGCTGGACAACCGCCCGCTGAAGTGGGAGGAGTTCCAGGAACGGATCGGACAGGCCGTGTATCTGTCGGCGACCCCCGGCACGTACGAGATCTCCCGCGCGGACGGCGTCGTCGAGCAGATCATCCGCCCCACCGGCCTCGTCGACCCCGAGGTCGTCGTCAAGCCCACCGAGGGCCAGATCGACGACCTGGTGCACGAGATCCGCAAGCGCACCGAGAAGGACGAGCGTGTCCTGGTCACCACGCTCACCAAGAAGATGGCCGAGGACCTCACCGACTACTTCCTTGAGCTCGGCATCCAGGTGCGCTATCTGCACAGCGACGTCGACACCCTGCGCCGCGTCGAGCTGCTGCGCGAGCTGCGCTCCGGTGAGTACGACGTCCTGGTCGGCATCAACCTCCTGCGCGAGGGCCTCGACCTGCCGGAGGTCTCCCTGGTGGCGATCCTCGATGCCGACAAGGAGGGCTTCCTGCGCTCAGGCACCTCGCTGATCCAGACCATCGGCCGCGCGGCGCGCAATGTCTCCGGTCAGGTCCACATGTACGCCGACAAGATCACCCCGGCGATGGCGAAGGCCATCGACGAGACCAACCGGCGGCGGGAGAAGCAGGTCGCCTACAACACGGCCAACGGCATCGACCCGCAGCCGCTGCGCAAGAAGATCAACGACATCGTCGCCCAGATCGCCCGTGAAGACGTCGACACCGAACAACTGCTCGGCTCGGGCTACCGCAAGCTGAAGGACGGCAAGGCCGGCAAGGCTCCCGTCCCGGCCCTGGGCGACAAGGCGGCCAAGGGCGCGAAGGCCGGCAAGGCCACCAAGGGCAAGGCCAAGGAAACGGTGCCCACCGACCGTCCGGCGGCCGAACTCGCCGAGCAGATCGAGGAGATGACGGAGCGCATGCGGGCCGCCGCCGCGGATCTGCAGTTCGAGATCGCGGCCCGGCTGCGCGACGAGGTCTCCGAGATGAAGAAGGAGCTGCGCCAGATGAGGGAGGCGGGCCTGGCCTGACCCCTGGGCCGCCGCCGGACCCCGGCAAGGGCGCGAAGTGTTGCAGGACCGACACAAAGCGCGGGCCGGGGTTCGGCACTGTCAGCGGCGCTGCATAGGGTTTCGGGCAACCGCGCACTTCGCGGCAACCGGGGACATCCGACGAGGGGAAGCAGCCGTGACCGTCAACATGACCAAGGGTCAGGCCATCAGCCTGGAGAAGAAGGACGGCGGCTCCCTGAGTGCGGTCCGCATGGGTCTTGGTTGGAAGGCGGCACCCCGGCGCGGGCTGTTCGGCTCGCGCACCCGTGAGATCGACCTGGACGCCTCGGCGGTGCTGTTCGCCGACAAGCAGCCCGTCGACGTCGTGTTCTTCCGGCACCTGGTGAGCGACGACGGCTCGGTCCGCCACACGGGCGACAACCTCGTCGGCGGCGCCGGCCAGGGCGGCGACGACGAGGCCATCCTCGTCGACCTCGCGCGTGTCCCGGTCCACGTGGACCAGATCATCTTCACCGTCAACTCCTTCACCGGGCAGACCTTCCAGGAAGTGCAGAACGCCTTCTGCCGACTGGTCGACGAGACCACCGGCCAGGAGCTCGCGCGCTACACGCTCGACGGCGGCGGGGAGTACACCGCCCAGATCATGGCGAAGGTGCACCGGTCGGGATCCGGCTGGACGATGACGGCCCTGGGCGTCCCGGCCAAGGGCCGCACCTTCCAGGACCTGGTGCCGGCGATCCTGCCGAGCCTCTAGCAGCGGCCCGGCGGCACACGCGGACACGACACACTGGGGGACGTGGGCAATGGCGGCCGAGCTGGTGCGCGGGCAGAACCATCCGCTCTCGCGGAACCGGATCGAGATCCGGATCTCGGCCGACGCGCCGGTCGTGGCCGGCGCCACCCTCGCCGACGAGAGCGGCCGGGTGCGGGGCGCCGACGGGGTGGCCCATCCGGGCGCGCCCACGCTGCCCGGCATCGAGGTCTCCCGGCAGGCGGCCGCCGAGCACCGGCTCGCCGTCGACCTCGACGCCATGCCCGAGACCGTGCACCGGGTCAGCGTCCTGATCGCCCTGCCCGCCACGCCCGGCGGCCCGCCCCGCTTCGGTGCCCTCGCGGCCCCGCGCGCCGCGGTGACCGGACTCGACGGTACCGAGGTCGCCGGCTACACCCTCACCGGCCTGGACGCCGAGTCGGCGGTCGTCGTCCTGGAGCTCTACCGCCGCCAGACCGCCTGGAAGATCCGCGCGGTGGGCCAGGGGTACGCCGCGGGCCTCCCGGCGCTCCTCGCCGACCAGGGCCTGCCCCAGGCCGCCGAACTAGCCCGCGGGATCGAGGAAGCGGTGGCGCGCGGCCTGGCCCGCGCGGTCCCGGCGCACGCCACGGACGCCGACCGCCCCCGCCGCACGGCCGCCTCCGCCACCGGCCCCGACCTGCCGGCCACCGCCGCCGGATCGCCGCAGGGCGTGCCGGCCCCCGGCGACAGCGCGGTCCGGCCCGGCCCTTCCGGGGAACCGGCGGCCGCCACGCCGGGCAGCGGTCCCATCGACTACACGCACCCGAAGCGACGTCGGCCGTCCCGCCTCCCGGCCCCCGAGGTGTCGGCCCCGGCGGACGGCCCCGCGCCGCCTGTCGCGGGTGACGCGGCCGGCTGGTCCATGGACGAGCGGCTCTACAACCAGGTCTGGGGCATGTTCGAGGACCTGGCCCGTTCCACCGCCGCGTATCGCAGCGCTGTCGACTTCGCCGAGTCTCGCCTGGAGAAGGAGCTCGACCAGGTCCTCGCCGATCCGCGCAGCCGGCTGGGCTCGGCGGGCGACGCCGCCCGCGAGGCGGCCCAGGCCCGGCAGGCCCAGCTGGTCGACCAGGCGCGGGCGGCTCTCGACCGGGACCTCGCCCAGCTCACCGCCGAGTCCGAGGTCGTCGAGCCCGCGCTGCCACCGGCGTACGCCCGCTGGGACAACCCCGTCTGGCACGGCTACCGGGTGCCGGCAGAACCGCCGATGGCCGTCCGGCTGGGCGACCTCCACCTGCCGGAGAGCGACCCGCTGCGCATTCCGATGCTGGTCCGGCTGCCCCTGGAGCGGGGCCTGTGGATCGACAGCGGGGTGCCCGACGACTCCCGGTACGAGGAGGCGGGTGGGCTGCGGGACCTCGCGCTGCAGACGGCGGTGGCGGTCGCGGCCCGGCTGCTCGCCGTCCATCCGGCGGGGGAGTTCGGCGTGCGGGTCATCGATCCGGCGGGGGCCGGCGCGTCCGCGCTCGCACCGCTGACGGGGACAGGTGCGCTGGACGCGCCGCCCGCGACGGGAGCCGCCGGTGTGGCGGGCATCCTGGGGCGCCTCACCGAGCGCGTCGACCTGGTGCAGATGGCGATGCGCGGCGGTGCGTCCGACGCGCTGCCACCCGGTCCGGACACCTCGCGGCAGCTGCTGATCGTGAACGACTTCCCGTACGGCTTCGACGACCGGGCCGTCACCCAACTGCGCTGTCTCGCGGACGAAGGCCCGGACGTCGGCGTCCATCTCCTGCTGGTCGCCGATCGTGAGGACGCCGCCGCCTACGGCCCGTTGCTCGATCCGCTCTGGCGTTCACTGATGCGACTCACGCCGATCCCGGACGATCACCTGGCCGACCCCTGGGTGGGGCATGCGTGGACGTACGCTCCCTGCCTCGTACCGCCTGGCAGTCACGTGCTCCAGCAGGTGCTCAGCCAGGTCGCGACAGCTCGCACCAAGCCTGCGTAAAGGACTCTGAACAGCCAACTTGGCCTTTTCTTTGCCAGGTCCTTTACCTTCCCTTGGTGATTGGGGTAGTGTTTTCCTCACGGAGGGGAGTACTCCCTGTCTGCTGCGGCGTACCCGTCAATACGGATCCGGTCGGATCCCGGGGCGTCGGCCCGTTTCGGGTGGAAGAGACCTCCGGTAGCGCAACGCGAAATCTTTGCCGTTCACTAACCGGAGGCAACAGTGGATGTATCCGTGACCCTGTGGGTCCTCACCATCCTGGGGCTGGCCGCCCTGATCGCGGTCGACTTCTTCATCGGCCGCAAGCCGCACGACGTATCCGTCAAGGAAGCCGGAATCTGGACCGTCGTCTGGATCGCCCTGGCCGGGCTCTTCGGCCTCGGCCTGCTCGTCTTCGGCGGCGGCCGGCCCGCCGGGGAGTTCTTCGCGGGCTTCATCACCGAGAAGTCGCTGAGCGTCGACAACCTCTTCGTCTTCGTCCTGATCATGGCGAAATTCGCCGTGCCCTCGCAGTACCAGCAGCGCGTGCTGCTCGTCGGTGTCCTCATAGCCCTGGTTCTGCGGGCCGTCTTCATCGCCGCGGGCGCCGCGATCCTCGCCAGCTTCTCGTGGGTCTTCTACCTCTTCGGCGCCTTCCTGATCTGGACCGCATGGAAGCTGATCCAGGAGGCCCGGGCCGACCAGGAGGAAGAGGACTTCGAGGAGAACAAGCTGCTCAAGGCCGCGGAGCGCAAGTTCGGCGTGGCCGACCGCTACCACGGCACCAAGCTGTGGATCCAGCAGAACGGCAAGCGGGTCATGACCCCGATGCTGGTCGTGATGCTCGCGATCGGTACGACCGATGTCCTGTTCGCGCTGGACTCCATCCCCGCGATCTTCGGCCTGACGCAGGATCCGTACATCGTCTTCACGGCCAACGCCTTCGCACTGATGGGTCTGCGGCAGCTGTACTTCCTCATCGGCGGACTGCTGAAGAAACTGGTCCACCTCTCCTACGGCCTGTCGATCATCCTCGGCTTCATCGGCGTCAAGCTGGTGCTGCACGCGCTGCATGAGTCCGGCGTCCACGTCCCCGAGATCAGCATCCCGGTCTCGCTCGGCGTGATCTGCGTGGTCCTGATCGTCACCACGATCACCAGCCTGAGGGCCTCCGGGAAGCAGGCGGCGGCCGAGGCGGCGCAGGCTCGGAGCGAAGGCGCTCCGAAGGACAGCATCGACGTCTGACCACGTCGGACGTAGGAACAACCCCGCGCAGCGGTGCGAAGCGCATTGCCGACCCACCGCTGCGGATGCTTCACGTAACCGCCCCACCGACCGCACCCCTACGACCCGGGGGCCGTGCCGCGCCGGCGGCGGGCCCCCGGAGCCCGGAAGGACCCGAATGCGAAGCCCGTACGCCTCTGCCACCATCGCTGCATGATCACTCGGCTCAGGCCGCTCACCACCCAGTGGGCGCTCCTCGTGCCGGTGCTCGCGGTCGTCCTGCTCCTGTTCACCTGGGGCCGTGCTCTGCCCGGCGCGGTCGTCGCGCTGGTGACCGTGGTCCTCGCCGGATCGGTCCTCGCCGCGGTCCACCACGCCGAGGTCGTGGCCCACCGGGTCGGTGAACCCTTCGGCTCCCTGGTCCTCGCCATCGCCGTCACGATCATCGAGGTCGCCCTGATCGTCACCCTCATGGCCGACGGCGGCGACAAGAGCTCCACTCTGGCCCGGGACACCGTCTTCGCCGCCGTGATGATCACCTGCAACGGCATCGTCGGCCTCTGCCTCCTCGTCGCCTCACTGCGCCACGGCACCGCGGTCTTCAACCCCGAGGGCACCGGCGCCGCCCTGGCGACCGTGGCCACGCTGGCCACGCTCAGCCTGGTGCTGCCGACCTTCACCACCAGCAGACCGGGCCCGGAGTTCTCCAGCGTGCAGCTGACCTTCGCGGCCCTGTCCTCACTGATCCTGTACGGCCTGTTCGTGGCCACCCAGACCGTGCGGCACCGCGACTACTTCCTGCCGATCACCCGGCAGGGCGAGGTGATCACCTCCGACGACCACGCCGCGGCCCCGTCCGCGCGCGCCGCCTGGGTCAGCCTCGGCCTGCTCGGCCTCGCTCTCGTCGGGGTCGTAGGACTGGCCAAGGGTGTGTCGCCGACGATCGAGTCCGGGGTGGCGGCGGCCGGTCTGCACCAGGCAGTCGTCGGTGTGGTCATCGCCCTGCTGGTGCTGCTGCCCGAGACCATCGCCGCCCTGCGCTCGGCCCGTCGTGACCGCGTGCAGACCAGTCTCAACCTGGCGCTCGGTTCGGCCATGGCCAGCATCGGCCTGACCATCCCCGCGGTGACCCTCGCCTCCGTCTGGTTCTCCGGCCCCCTGGTCCTCGGCCTGGGCGCCACCCATATGCTGCTGCTCGCGCTGACCGTGGTGGTCAGCTCCCTGACGGTGGTGCCGGGCCGGGCCACACCGCTGCAGGGCGGCGTCCACCTGGTGCTGTTCGCCGCCTGCCTGGAACTGGCGAACAACCCGTAGCCGGTCCGCAAGCGCTCACCCGGCGACCGGCTCGACCGCCGCCACCGGTGCCGGACGGGTCTCCGGCAGCAGCGCGAAGCACCCCAGACTCAGCAGCGCGATCGCCGTCAGATACGCACCCACGGCCCATGGCACGCGCCCACTGTGCTCCGCCAGCGCCGTCGCCACGATCGGGGTCAGCGCGCCCCCGAGGACCCCGCCGAGGTTGTAGCCGACGGCGGCACCGGTGCAGCGCACCCGGGGCTCGTAGAGCTCCGGCAGATAGGCGGCGATCACCGCGAACATGGTGATGAAGGCGACCAGGGCACCCGTGAACCCGAGGAACATCAGCAGTGGCTGACCGGTGGCGAGCAGTGCGACCATCGGGAACATCCACAGTGCCGAGGCCGTGCACCCCGCCAGGCACAGCGGCCGCCGCCCGTAGCGGTCGCCCAGCAGGGCCATCACCGGCGTGAGCGCCCCCTTCACCACCACGGCGGCCATCACACAGGTCAGCATGACGGTACGGCTCACCCCGAGCCGCTCCGTCCCGTACGCCAGCGACCAGGTCGTCACCGCGTAGAACACCGCGTACCCGACCGCGAGCGCCCCCGCCGTCAGCAGGACCAGCCGCCAGTGGTGCCGTACGACCTCGGCGAACGGCATGCGCGCGGGCTCGTCGATCTCCAGGAACTGCGGAGTCTCGGCGAGCGACGAACGCAGCCAGAGCCCGCCCAGCGCCAGCGCCCCGGCCGCCCAGAACGGCACCCGCCACCCCCACCGCGCGAACTCGGCGTCCGTCAGGGACGTCGAGAGGGCCAGCATCACGCCGTTGGCGAGGAGAAAACCGATGGCCGGACCGATCTGCGGAAAACTCGACCACAGGGCGCGCCGCCCGGCGGGCGCGTGCTCAGTGGTCAGCAGCACCGCCCCACCCCACTCCCCGCCGAGCCCCAGCCCCTGCAGAAAACGCAGCAGGAGAAGCAGCAGGGGAGCGGCAACGCCGATCCTGTCGTAGGACGGCACGAACCCGACCGCGACCGTCGACGCGCCCGTCAGCAGCAGGGACGCGACCAGCACCGGCCGCCGGCCGCGACGGTCACCGATGTGCCCGAACAGCACCGAGCCCAGCGGCCGGGCCACGAACCCCACACCGAACGTCCCGAACGCCGCCAGCGTCCCCGCCAGCGGCGAGAACGTAGGGAAGAACAGCGGTCCCAGGACGAGCGCCGCGGCCGTGCCGTAGACGAAGAAGTCGTAGAACTCGATCGCGGTCCCGGCGAGCGAGGCGGCCGCCAGCCGCAGCATCGAGGGGGCCCTTACGGTGCGTGCATGGTGCATGCTCCGTCAACTACCCAGGGTGATCGCGGGTTACGGGGGCGCACGGCGTCCTTCACGGGCGCCTCGGCGCACCGTGATAAACCGGTCTGAGCCGCGGTCCTGCCAGGACCGTTCATCGTCCCGACGGACCGGAGGAATCGTGCCCCGCTCCCTGGCCAACACCCCGATCATGATCCTCAACGGGCCCAATCTGAACCTGCTCGGCCGGCGTCAGCCCGAGATCTACGGCTCCGACACGCTCGCCGACGTAGAGGCCCTGTGCGTCAAGGCGGCGGCCGCGCACGGCGGCACCGTGGACTTCCGGCAGTCCAACCACGAGGGCGAACTGGTCGACTGGATCCACGAGGCACGCCTCCACCACTGCGGGATCGTCATCAACCCGGGCGCCTACTCGCACACCTCGGTCGCGATCCTGGATGCCCTCAACACCTGTGACGGCATGCCTGTGCTGGAGGTCCACATCTCCAACATCCACAAGCGCGAGTCGTTCCGGCACCACTCCTACGTCTCCCTGCGTGCCGACGGAGTGATCGCCGGATGCGGTGTGCAGGGCTACGTCTTCGGCGTGGAGCGGGTGGCAGCGCTGGTCGGCGCCACCACCGCGGACACGTAGCTCCTCAGAGCCGTCCGGCTTCCACGATCCGCCGCAGGAAGCGCCGGGTGCGTTCCTGCCGCGGGTCGCCGAACACCTGCTCGGCCGTGCCGCTTTCGAGAACGACGCCGCCGTCGAGGAAGCAGACCTGGTCGGCGACGTCCCGGGCGAAGCCCATCTCGTGCGTCGCCAGCACCATGGTCATCCCCTCGCCCTTGAGGTCCCGGACCACGGTGAGCACTTCGCCCACCAGCTCCGGGTCGAGGGCGGCGGTGATCTCGTCGAGCAGCAGCAGCCGGGGCCGTACCGCCAGGGCGCGCACGATCGCCACCCGCTGCTGCTGGCCGCCGCTCAGCCGGTCGGGGTAGGCGCCCGCCTTGTCACCCAGTCCGAGGCGCTCAAGCAGCTCCCTGGCCCGTTCCTCGGCCTCCGCGCGGGCGACGCCGTGCACCCGGCGCGGCGCCAGGGTGATGTTGTCCAGCACGGTCATGTGCGGGAAGAGGTTGTACGCCTGGAAGACCACGCCGATACGGCGGCGCACCGCGTCCTGGTCGGCACGCGGGTCGGTGATCTCCTCGTCGTCCAGCCAGATCGCGCCGTCGTCGATCTCCTCCAGGAGGTTGGCGCAGCGCAGCAACGTCGACTTGCCGGACCCGGAGGCACCGATCAGCGCCGTCACCGTGTGCGGGGCGACCTCCAGGTCCACGTCCCGCAGCACGACCGCATCCCCGAACGTCTTGCGGACGGACTCCAAGCGCAGGACAGGCGCGTCGCTCATATGGATCCTCCCTGGGCCCGCTGCCGGTCCATCCTGGCCGTCACCCAGTCCGTGAAGCGGGTCATCGGGATGGTCAGCGCCACGAAGACCAGCCCGGCGACGATGTACGGGGTGTAGTTGAGGCTGCGCTGGGCGATGATGTCGGACGCCCGCACGGCGTCGATCGCGCCGCCGATCGACACGAGTCCGGTGTCCTTCTGCAGTGACACCAGGTCGTTCAGCAGGGGCGGCACCTGACGGCGCACCGCCTGGGGGAGGACCACGTACCGCAGTGCCTGCCGGTTGGTCAGCCCCAGCGAGCGGGCCGCGGCGCGCTGCGAGGGGTGCACGGACTCGATGCCCGCACGGAACACCTCGGCCACGTAGGCGGAGTACGTCAGTGTCAGCGCCGTACCGCCCAGCAGCACGGGATCGACGGTCACGCCCTGGAGGCGCAGCGCGGGCACCCCGAAGACCACGATCATCAGGTTGATGATCAGCGGCAGACCACGGAAGAAGTCCGTGTACGCCGCCGCCAGCGCCCGCAGCGGGAAGAACACCGGTCCCGGCAGCGTGCGGGCGATGGCGATCAGCATGCCGAGGACGAGCACCAGCACGCCGCAGATCAGCAGCAGCCGGACGTTGAGCCACAGGCCTTCGAGGACCTTGGGGAACGCCTCGCGCGCGTACTGCCCGTCGAAGAAGGTCTCCTTGGTGCGCTCCCAGCCCGGCGCGCTGACCACGACCACGTACAGGACGACAACCGTCACCAGGGTCGACAGCGCGGCGATCGCGGTCGCGCGACGCGCGCGGCCACGCTTGTAGCGCTCCCGCTCCAGCCGTCGTTCGGAGGGGGTGTAACCGTCGGCGCCCGCAGGGGCACCGGCCGGCATGTCGCCCTTGTCGTCCGCGCCCTCCCGGCCGGACTCGTCCTTGGTGACCGTCACTTGAGCACCGGAGCGCCGACGGCGTCGGACAGCCACTGCTTGTCCAGCTTCGCCAGGGTGCCGTCCTTGCGCAGGGAGTCCACGGCCGACGTCACGCAGGACGTGAGGTCGCTGCCCTTGTCCAGGACGAGCCCGAACTGCTCGGGCGTGCCGCCCTGGTTCTCGAACTGGCCGACGATCTCGGCGTTCGTCACCTGGGCCGCGGTGACGTAGAAGGCGGTGGGCAGGTCCGTGACGATCGCGTCCACCTGGCCGTTCCTGAGCGCCGAGATGGCCTGGTCGTTCTTGGAGTACGCGGCCGCCTCCTGGGACGGCTTCACCACGTCGCCGATGTAGTTGAGGCTCGTCGTGCCGACCTGGGCGCCCAGCTTGAGGCCCTTGAGATCCGCGATGCTCGTGGCCTTCGCGGCCTTGCTGCCCTTGAGCGCGATGACCGCCTGGCGGACGTCGTAGTAGCCGGACGAGAAGTCCACGGCCTTCTTGCGTTCGGTGCTGATGGACACCTGGTTGATGTCGAAGTCGAAGGTCTTCACGCCGGGCGCGAACGCCTTGTTGAACGGCACCCGCTGCCAGACGACCGCGCTCTTGTCGTACCCCAACTGCTTCGCCACGGCGTAGGCGACCGCCGACTCGAAGCCCTGGCCGTTGGCCGGCTTGTCGTCCTTGAACCACGGTTCGTACGCCGGTTCGTCCGTCGCGATCGTCAGCTTGCCGGAGCTCTCGGTGGCCAACTTGCCCTTGGCGCAGGTGGTTCCGGTCGAGGAGGCCGAGGAGGAGGACCCGCCGGACGCCTTGTCGTCCGGCTGCGGAGCGCAGCCGACAGCGGTGGTGAGCAGGGCTATGGTGGCGGCGGCGGCAGCGCGACGCAGTGCGCTCGGGGCAGGGTGCATGGCGGGAGAGTGACAGCGAACGCCGCGTTTGTCCAGGTCAAGCGGGTATCTGTCCGCATACTGGGAACGGGTGTTGCGGTCTTGTGAACGTTGACGGTGGGGGAGCGGACAGGCCGGGGCCGCCGGCCGGGGGCGGGGAATGATGACCGGCGGCCCGTACCGCGCAGGAGCCGTCATCCTGTGCGGGGCTGCCACCAGTTGACTGCGTTGTGACGCGCGCCGGGAGCGTGCGCCGGAGACCGGCGTGTGCGAACCGTTCACACGGGGCGCGCGTGAAGGAACGCGCGCCCGCGCTCACCACCCGCGCGCGTGCCACTCCGGCAGGTGCGGGCGCTCGGTGCCCAGCGTGGTGTCGTTGCCGTGGCCCGGGTACACCCAGGTCTCGTCCGGCAGCGTGTCGAAGATCTTCGTCTCGACGTCGTGGATCAGGCTGGCGAAGGCCTTCGGATCCTTGAACGTGTTGCCGACGCCGCCGGGGAAGAGGCAGTCCCCGGTGAAGACGTGCGGGTGGCCGTGCGGGTCGTCGTAGACCAGGGCGATGGAGCCCGGGGTGTGGCCGACGAGGTGGCGGGCGGTCAGCTCGACGCGGCCGACCCGGATCACGTCGCCGTCGCCGACGAGGACGTCGGTGGTGACCGGGATGCCGGAGGCGTCCTCGCGGCCCGCGTACGTCCGCGCTCCGGTCGCGGCGACGACCTCGGCCAGCGCCTGCCAGTGGTCGCCGTGCTGATGGGTGGTGACGACGGACGCGATGCCGTCGTCCCCGATCATGCCGAGCAGCGTCTCCGCGTCGTTGGCCGCGTCGATCAGCAGCTGCTCGTCGGTGGCGCGGCAACGCAGCAGATAGGCGTTGTTGTCCATGGGCCCGACCGCGATCTTGGTGATCATCAGGTCCTTGAGCTCGTGCACGTCCGCCGGTCCGCCGACCGTGACCTCTCCGCTGTACGTCATGGTGATCAGCCTATAGCGGAGAGCGGGCGCCGACGCCGCGCTACAGCGGCGGAAGTGCGGGCAGGGCGCCGCCCTTCACGACCAGGCCCGAGCCGTCGCGGCGGCCGGCGAGCCAGCCCAGCAGGTCGGCGGCGGGCCCCTCGACGGCGATCGGATCCCCCGGCGCGCCACCGCCCGTCGTCCAGACCCGGCCGCTGTCGCTGCGCAGTCCGGTCGACGGGACCTCCCGGTGCCCGCCGAAGCGCTCCGCGAGAAAGTCGACCTCCCGCTCGGTGAACTCCTCCGGCAGGTCCTCCAGCTCGTACCCGATCCCGAGGTCGACATGGTGCAGCTCGACCTCGGCCCAGCGGCGGAACGGCACCCGGGCCGCGGTGTCGGTGACCCCGTTGCGCAGCTCCACCGTGCGCGACCAGTCCGCGGGCTCGGCCGCCCGGGCCCGGAATCCGGCGTGGCTCGCGCGCAGGTCGTCGAGCTGTACGTCGAGCGCGCGCGGCGCGTCGCGCTCGATGTCGGCGTCCCGTGCCTCGGCGGAGGCGTACATGGGACGCCCGTCCAGGACGTTGGCGAGCGCGTCCGCGTTGCGCGCGAGGTGGGCCAGGACATGGCCGACCGTCCAGCCGGGCAGCCGTGACGGTCGCGAGCCGGCCGCGTTGTCCAGAGCGGCGACAGCGGTGAGGAGCCGCTCGGTCGCTTCCTGTACAGACGCCAGGTCATGAGCGTGATCAATCATGGGGCTGACAGTAGCCCTGCCACACCTTCGGGTGAAGGTTTCGCACGGGCTCCGTAAATCGAATGGGCGTGCTATATCGTCGGTGGCGGCGTCGGGCATGCTGGATGGTCCGGGATTGTTTACGCATCCAGGAATCCGACCGGCGTTGTCAGTGGCTCCCCCTAGTCTGAAGAAGCACGGGGCCCTGCCCCTGTCACTTCTCTCAAGAAAGGTGCGGACCGGCTGTGGCCGACCGTCTCATCGTCCGTGGCGCGCGCGAGCACAACCTCAAGAATGTCTCGCTCGACCTGCCTCGTGACTCGCTCATCGTCTTCACGGGCCTGTCCGGGTCGGGCAAGTCCTCCCTGGCCTTCGACACGATCTTCGCCGAGGGCCAGCGTCGCTACGTGGAGTCGCTCTCCTCGTACGCCCGCCAGTTCCTCGGGCAGATGGACAAGCCGGACGTGGACTTCATCGAGGGCCTGTCCCCAGCGGTGTCCATCGACCAGAAGTCGACCTCGCGCAACCCGCGCTCGACGGTCGGCACCATCACCGAGGTCTACGACTACCTGCGTCTGCTCTTCGCGCGCATCGGCAAGCCGCACTGCCCCGAGTGCGGCCGCCCGATCTCGCGCCAGTCGCCGCAGGCCATCGTGGACAAGGTCCTGGAGCTGCCGGAGGGGAGCCGCTTCCAGGTGCTCTCGCCGCTGGTGCGCGAGCGCAAGGGCGAGTTCGTCGACCTCTTCGCCGACCTCCAGACCAAGGGCTACAGCCGCGCACGCGTGGACGGCGAGACCGTCCAGCTCTCCGACCCGCCGACCCTGAAGAAGCAGGAGAAGCACACCATCGAGGTGGTCATCGACCGCCTCACGGTGAAGGACACCGCCAAGCGCCGCCTCACCGACTCCGTGGAGACCGCCCTCGGCCTGTCCGGCGGCATGGTCGTGCTCGACTTCGTCGACCTCCCCGAGGGCGACCCCGAGCGCGAGCGCATGTACTCGGAGCACCTGTACTGCCCGTACGACGACCTGTCCTTCGAGGAGCTGGAGCCCCGCTCCTTCTCCTTCAACTCGCCCTTCGGCGCCTGCCCCGAGTGCACCGGCATCGGCACGCGCATGGAGGTCGACCCGGAGCTGATCGTCCCGGACGAGGACAAGTCGCTCGACGAGGGTGCCATCCACCCCTGGTCGCACGGCCACACCAAGGACTACTTCGGCCGCCTGATCGGCGCCCTCGCGGACGCGCTGGGCTTCCGCACCGACATCCCCTTCGCCGGTCTGCCGCAGCGCGCCAAGAAGGCCCTGCTCCACGGCCACAAGACCCAGATCGAGGTCCGCTACCGCAACCGGTACGGCCGCGAGCGCGTGTACACCACGCCCTTCGAGGGCGCCGTGCCGTTCGTCAAGCGCCGGCACAGCGAGGCCGAGAGCGACGCCAGCCGTGAGCGCTTCGAGGGCTACATGCGCGAGGTGCCCTGCCCGACCTGTCAGGGCACGCGCCTGAAGCCGATCGTCCTCGCGGTCACGGTCATGGAGAAGTCGATCGCCGAGGTCTCCGCGATGTCCATCAGCGACTGCGCGGACTTCCTGGGCGAGCTCAAGCTCAACGCGCGCGACAAGAAGATCGCCGAGCGCGTGCTCAAGGAGGTCAACGAGCGGCTGCGGTTCCTGGTCGACGTCGGCCTGGACTACCTCTCGCTGAACCGCGCGGCCGGCACCCTCTCCGGCGGTGAGGCCCAGCGCATCCGCCTGGCCACCCAGATCGGCTCCGGCCTCGTCGGCGTCCTGTACGTCCTCGACGAGCCGTCGATCGGTCTGCACCAGCGCGACAACCACCGGCTGATCGAGACCCTGGTCCGGCTCCGCGACATGGGCAACACGCTCATCGTCGTCGAGCACGACGAGGACACCATCAAGGTCGCCGACTGGGTCGTCGACATCGGCCCAGGCGCCGGCGAGCACGGCGGCAGGGTCGTGCACAGCGGCTCCCTCAAGGAACTGCTCGCCAACGCCGAGTCCCAGACCGGCCAGTACCTGTCCGGCAAGAAGTCGATCCCGCTGCCCGACATCCGCCGCCCGCAGGACCCGTCCCGCCGGCTCACCGTGCACGGCGCCCGGGAGAACAACCTCCAGGACATCGACGTGTCCTTCCCGCTGGGTGTGTTCACGGCCGTCACGGGCGTCTCCGGCTCCGGCAAGTCGACGCTGGTCAACGACATCCTCTACACGCACCTGGCCCGCGAGCTCAACGGCGCGCGCAACGTCCCGGGCCGGCACACGCGCGTGGACGGCGACGACCTGGTCGACAAGGTCGTACACGTCGACCAGTCACCCATCGGCCGCACCCCGCGATCGAACCCGGCGACGTACACCGGCGTCTTCGACCACATCCGCAAGCTGTTCGCCGAGACCACCGAGGCGAAGGTCCGCGGCTACCTGCCGGGCCGGTTCTCCTTCAACGTCAAGGGCGGCCGCTGCGAGAACTGCGCGGGCGACGGCACCATCAAGATCGAGATGAACTTCCTCCCGGACGTCTACGTCCCGTGCGAGGTCTGCCACGGTGCCCGGTACAACCGGGAGACCCTGGAGGTCCACTACAAGGGCAAGTCCATCTCCGAGGTCCTGAACATGCCCATCGAAGAGGCCATGCACTTCTTCGAGGCCGTTCCGGCGATCAACCGTCACCTCAGCACGCTGAACGACGTCGGTCTCGGCTACGTCCGCCTCGGCCAGTCGGCGACCACCCTGTCCGGCGGTGAGGCGCAGCGCGTGAAGCTCGCCAGCGAACTGCAGAAGCGCTCCACCGGGCGCACGGTCTACGTCCTCGACGAGCCGACCACCGGTCTGCACTTCGAGGACATCAGCAAGCTGCTGAAGGTCCTCGGCGGCCTTGTCGACAAGGGCAACACGGTCATCGTCATCGAGCACAACCTCGACGTCATCAAGACCGCCGACTGGGTCGTCGACATGGGCCCGGAGGGCGGCGCCGGTGGCGGACTCGTCGTCGCGGAGGGCACCCCCGAGGAGGTCGCCGCGGTCCCGGCCAGCCACACCGGCAAGTTCCTGCGCGAGGTCCTGGGCGCCGACCGCGTCAGCGACGCCAGCTCGGTGAAGGCTCCGCGCAGGACGGCGGCGAAGAAGACGGTCGCGGCGAAGTCGACCGCGAGGAAGACGGCGACCGCCACGACCGCCAACAACACGGCCACGAAGAAGGCGGCCGGGGCCACGAAGAAGGCGACGCCCGCGAAGAAGACGACACGGGCCCGCAAGGCCTGAGTCCCCGCCGGTCCACCCGCTCGGGCAGATCCCGGCAGATCCTGGCAGACCCGATGAAACACGGCGCCCCACGGGAACTTCCCATGGGGCGCCGCTCGTTCCACGATCAGCCGCCCGATCCCCGCGGCCGTGACGGACCTTGACTCCTCAACAGCGAGATCTAGACGGGCAGCTCTCCGAGTTCGGAGGCGTACGGCGGTTCCGCACCCGCCCGGGAGCAAGTGATCGCGGCCGCCCGCGCCGCGAATCGCAGCAGCCTCGTCCAGCCGTCGGCGCCCAGTCCCAGGAGCGCCTCGGCGGACAGAGCGTCCTGAGCGGCCAGACCGTGCAGCAAAGCCGCGTTCACCGTGTCACCGGCGCCGATCGTGTCCACGACGGCGACCTCCTCACCGGGGACGGCGTACACGGTGCCGTCGCGGGTGAAGGCACTGAGACCGTCACCGCCATGAGTGATCACCACGGCCGCGGGACCCGCGGCCAGCCATTCGTGCGGGGTGCCGCCCAGCCACAGGGCGTCCTCCTCCGAGAGCTTGAGAAGAGTCACCGAGGGCAGCCAGCTCTTGAAACGCGTCCGGTAGGCGTCCGGATCCGCGACCAGGCCCGCCCTGATGTTCGGGTCGAGTGCGGTGAACAGGCCCTGCCCGGCCGCGTCGCGCATCAGCTCCTCGTAGGCGCTCGCCCCCGGTTCCAGGACGAGCGAGAGCGTGCCGAAGGAGACGGCACGGGTGGCGGCGGGGAGGCCGGCGGGGGCGGTGAACAGGCGGTCGGCAGTGCCCTCGACGTAGAAGGAGTAGGAGGCGGAGCCCTGCGGATCGATCGTGGCGGCCGCGAGGGTGGTCGGTTCCGGGCCGCGCGCCACGAGGGAGACGTCCACACCCGACCGCCGCAGCCCGTCCAGCAGGGCCTCGCCGAAGGGATCGTCGGAGGCACGGGAGCAGAAAGCGGTGGGAGAGCCGAGGCGGCCGAGGGCCACGGCCGTGTTGTACGGGCCGCCGCCGAGTGCCGGCTGCAGGGCGGCGAGGGCGCCCGTGCTCTGCGGCACCAGGTCGATCAGTGCTTCACCGGCGACGACGATCACGAGAGGGTTCCTTTCTCGGAGTCCTGGGGGTCCCAGGGGTCCTGGGGGTCCTGGGGGGCGCTGGAGGTGCCCGCGGCGCCGTCCTCCTCCCGGCATCCGCACGACGTCCGGTGCACGAAGGCACACGGGAGCCGCACGGTCCGGGCGGGCCGGTCGGGTACGGCCAGCCGTTCGAGGAGCACCCGGACCGCCTCGGCCCCGAGCTCCCTGCTGGGCTGGGCGACGGCGGTGAGCCGGGGCGAGAAGAGGTCGGCCCAGGCGAAGTCGTCGAAGCAGCACAGGGCGATGTCGTCCGGTACGGACAGACCCCGCGCGCGCAGGGTGCGCAGAGCACCGATGGTCATCGTGTTGTTGGCGGTGAGGAGTGCGGTGGGCGGGGCGGCGAGCGAGAGCAGAGCGGCGGTGGCCTGCTCGGCGCCCGCGGATTCGGAGTTGCCGGGGAGGATCAGCTCGTCGTCGAGGGCCAGCCCGGCCGCGGCCAGCCCCTGCCGGTATCCGGTGATCCGTTCGCCGGTGGTGCTCAGCCCGGGCAGCCCTGCGACCAGGCCGATCCGGCGGTGCCCGAGACCGGCGAGATGGGTGACGAGCCGGGCCGTCGGCCCGGTGTTCTCGGCGCAGACCTGGTCGAAGGGCGGGGCGGTGTCCGCGCGACCGTCGATGACCCGGTCGAGGAGGACGGTCGGTACGGCATGACGGCCCAGGTAGGCGAGGAGCGCGTGTGGGTGGGCCGAGGGGGCGACGATCAGGCCGTCGACGCGGCGTTCGTGGAGGAGCTGGGCGACCTTGCGTTCATGGTGGGGGTCGTCGTGCGGGTCGGCGATGAGCAGGCTGTAGCCGTGCTCCAGGACAGCGGCCTCGACGCCCTGGAGGATCTCCGTGAAGTAGGGGTTGCTGATCGCCGACACCGCGAGCCCGATGGACCGGGTGCGGGAGGTCACCAGGGAGCGGGCGAGGGTGTTGGGCGTGTAGCCCAGCTCCTCGATGGCGTCGAGCACGGCCTGACGGGTGTGGGGCAGCACCGGGCGGGTCTCGTTCAGCACATGGGAGACGGTCGCCACCGAGACACCGGCGCTCCGGGCGACGTCGGCCATGGTGGGCATGGGGCTCCCCTCGTCGACTCCCGCCCCGGCCAGGGGCTCACTGGTTCCGGCTCGGGCCGCCGACTCCTGTCCGGACAGCGGTGGCGCCTTCGGCCGGGAAGCTACCCCATGCGATACGGCCGCGTAAACGCTTGCGCAAGCGTTTACGCCCTCATGAGTGGGCCTCCGCCTCACCGCGTCCCCCGTCGCACCCCACCCCGAATCGGGACGATCCGCCCAGGTAGTGTCGTCCCGAACGGGTCCCGGGCGGCTGTTTCCCGGAGTCCGCCCCACCCCGATCCCCCAGGAGCCCCTCGTGCCCGCCCGCCCCTTCGCGAATCGCCGTACCGTCCTGCGCGGAGCGGCCGTCACATCGATCGCCGGGCTGGGGGCGGCCGCCTGCAAGGCACCCAGCGGAGCGGCCACGGTCGGGGCCACGCCGACCGCGCCGGTCGACCTCGGAGCCGAGAGCGAGGTCGCCAACGGCGGCGCTCAGCTCTACCGGGAGCACAACGTGGTCGTCAGCCGGTCCGCCGACGGTGCCCTGAAGGCCTACAGCACGATCTGCACGCACGCGGGGTGCCCGATCGACAGGCTCCAGGGCACGACGTTGGTCTGCCCCTGCCACGGCAGCGAGTTCGACGCCCTGACCGGGAAGGTGGTGCGATCGCCGGCCACCGAGCCGTTGAACGAACTGCCGGTGAAGACCGCGAACGGTCGGATCGTGGCGGGACCCGGCGCCTGACCGACGAGGGCTGGATCTCGGCGCCGGTTCACTCCCAGTCCCAGCCGATCCCGAGCAGGCCCGGCCGGACCCGGGGCTCGACCAGGTGGACGGAGCGGTGCAGCCCGCTCAGCGGCAGGGTCTGCCGGCCGCTGCGCGGGGCCGCCGCCGAATGCTGGGCGAACCGGACGCAGCGGGTCGGCAGCGCCTCGGCGGCGAAACGCACCTGAAGGGTGTACTGACCGCCGGGAAAACCGAAACCGCGGACGTACTCGCGTGAGACACCGGCCGTGCCGTCCTCGACGGCGTAACGGAAGAGGAAGGTGTCGCCGGAGCGCAGACGGGTGCCGAAGAGGAGTTCGGCGACGAGCAGGCCGGTCTCCTGGTCCGAACGGACGCGTCCGGCACGGCAGTTCTCCAGCGCGTGCACGGTCATGTGCTGCGGGGCGCAGCCGGGGTCGCCGTGGTGGACGGCCACGAAGCGGTCGACGCCGTCCCGGTGGGCGCGCACGATGTGCTGGGACTCGCGGGCGGCCAGTTCACGGTGGCCGCCGATCCGCACCCGTTCGTGGTGTCCCAGGGTGTGCAGGCCGCCGTCGAGGGACCAGCCGAGCTCGTCCTGGAGCCGGTCCAGGACGTCACAGGCCTCGATGAACGAGCGGTACGAGCGGGCGGCGGGCCGGCGCACGGCAGGACCCTGCTCGGTGTCGGCGAGCAGCCGGATCAGGGACTCGTCCGGGAGCTGGAGGATCTCCTCCAGTGCGCGGACGGCTCGCAGCGACTCCGGGCGCTGGGGGCGGCGGGCACCCTGCTGCCAGTAACTCAGGCTGGTGACGCCCACTTTGACGCCGTAGCGCGACAGATGGTGCTGCACGCGCTGGAGCGGCAGTCCGCGGGCGGCGATCGCGGCGCGCAGGGCCACATGGAAGGGGCCGCCGCGCAGGGCCGAGTCCAGTTCCGCGGTGGCGACGTCCGCGTGCTGTGTGCCGTGCCGCATGCAGGGGGCCTCTCTGTCGGGGGGTTCAACGGCTGGTCGGGCCATTGACGCGGTTCGGGGCCACCCCGTCTGCGCCGGGGGCGGCCGCACCTGGGCACGCCGCGTCCGCAGGCCGTCGCTCACGGCCCCGAGTTCCCCCGCATTGAAGCGTGTTGACCAATCCCCGACAACACCTTCGGCTGGTCGAGAGTGCCCGCCTGGCCGACGCGCGTCCCCGTGACCGGCGGGATCGTGCGGGTCGGCGGTGCCGCCGCCGGTCAGGAGGCCGGAGATCGTTCGCGGGGGAGCCGCCTATTTGGGGAGGAAGCGGCGCAAGATCCGTCACGCTCGGCCCGACGGCGCCGTGCCGGTCGCGAACCGGGTCCGCGTGGGCGGCATGCCGGAACCGCTCGCGATGTCCCCGAGGTGTCCGAATCCGCGATCCGCGTTCCAGCCGGGGTGTGGCGGTGGGCAGGGGGCAGAGGGCTCGAAGGTACGGGGTGGAGCAGGTACCGGGCCGAGGTGCTCGCTCCGACGGCGGATCGCGGTACCTCCGCCCCAGCCTCCTGACTGCCGCCGGTGCCCAGCTGCCGACGGCCACGTGTCCCTGGAGCCCGTCCGGCCCGCCGTCCCGCCCTCCGGTCGACGGTTGTCCACAGGCTCGTCGCGGTGTCGGTGCTCGCCAGTAGGGTGTGAGACATGGCCGATCCCTCCAGCTACCGCCCCAAGCCGGGACAGATCCCGGACTCTCCCGGGGTGTACAGGTTCCGTGACGAGCACCGTCGGGTGATCTACGTCGGAAAGGCGAAGAGCCTGCGCCAGCGCCTGGCGAACTACTTCCAGGACCTGGCGAGCCTGCACCCCCGCACCCGGACGATGGTCACCACCGCGGCGTCCGTGGAGTGGACCGTGGTGTCCACGGAGGTCGAGGCGCTCCAGCTGGAGTACTCCTGGATCAAGGAGTACGACCCCCGCTTCAATGTGAAGTACCGAGACGACAAGAGTTACCCGTACCTCGCGGTGACGATGAACGAGGAGTTCCCGCGGGTCCAGGTGATGCGCGGTCACAAGAAGAAGGGCGTGCGCTACTTCGGGCCGTACGGCCACGCGTGGGCGATCCGGGACACCGTCGACCTGCTGCTGCGCGTGTTCCCGGTGCGCACCTGCTCCGCCGGGGTGTTCAAGAACGCCGCCCGCACCGGCCGCCCCTGTCTGCTCGGCTACATCGGCAAGTGCTCGGCCCCCTGCGTCGGCCGGATCTCCCCGCAGGACCACGGCGAACTGGCCGACGAGTTCTGCGACTTCATGGCCGGCCGCACCGGCACCTACCTCCGCCGTCTGGAGAAGCAGATGATGGAGGCGGCCGAGGAGATGGAGTACGAGCGGGCCGCCCGGCTGCGCGACGACATCGAGGCCCTGAAGAAGGCCATGGAGAAGAACGCGGTCGTGCTCGCCGACGCGACCGACGCCGACCTCATCGCCGTCGCGGAGGACGAGCTGGAGGCGGCCGTGCAGATCTTCCACGTGCGCGGCGGACGCGTGCGCGGGCAGCGCGGCTGGGTGACGGACAAGGTGGAGGACGTCACCACCGGGGCTCTCGTCGAGCACGCCCTCCAGCAGCTCTACGGCGAGGAGACCGGGGACGCCGTCCCCAAGGAGGTGCTGGTCCCGGCCCTGCCCGAGCCGGTCGAGCCGGTCCAGGAGTGGCTCACCGGCCGCCGCGGGGCGAACGTCTCGCTGCGCATCCCGCAGCGCGGCGACAAGAAGGCCCTCATGGAGACCGTGCAGCGCAATGCCCTGCAGGCGCTCGCCCTGCACAAGACCAAGCGCGCCTCCGACCTCACCACCCGCTCGCGCGCGCTGGAGGAGATCGCCGACGCCCTGGACCTGGACAGCGCCCCGCTGCGCATCGAGTGCTATGACATCTCGCACCTCCAGGGCGACGACGTGGTGGCCTCCATGGTCGTCTTCGAGGACGGCCTGCAGCGCAAGAGCGAGTACCGCCGCTTCCAGATCAAGGGCTTCGCCGGCCAGGACGACGTGCGCTCCATGCACGAGGTGATCACCCGCCGCTTCCGCCGCTACCTCGCCGAGAAGGAGCGGACCGGCGAATGGGTGGAGGACAGCGCCGAAGACGCCCTTCCGTACTCCGGCACCCCTGCCCCCACCCCCGACCCCGACGCCGCTCCGGTCGACGGTTTCAAGGACGATGACGGCCGCCCCAAGAAGTTCGCCTACCCGCCCCAGCTGGTGGTCGTCGACGGTGGCCGGCCGCAGGTCGCCGCCGCCAAGCGGGCGCTCGACGAGCTGGGGATCGACGACATCGCCGTCTGCGGCCTCGCCAAGCGCCTCGAAGAGGTCTGGCTGCCCGCGGACGACGATCCCGTGGTCCTGCCCCGCACCAGCGAGGGCCTGTACCTGCTCCAGCGCGTGCGTGACGAGGCGCACCGCTTCGCCATCACCTACCAGCGCACCAAGCGGGCCAAGCGCTTCCGTTCCAGCCCCCTGGACGACGTGCCGGGCCTCGGCGAGACCCGCAAACAGGCGGTGATCAAGCATTTCGGCTCGGTGAAGAAGCTGCGGTCCGCCACAATCGAGCAGATCCAGGAAGTGCCCGGGATAGGCCGGAAGACGGCCGAGACCATCGCCGTGGCCCTCGCCCAGGCGGCCCCGGCCGCACCCGCCGTGAACACGGCCACCGGAGAGATCATGGATGACAGGGAAGACGAGGCGCCCGAGACGACGGCGGACGCCTCGGGGGAGCCCGTACCCGCGGGCGCCCCGGACGATCGACGGGGGCAGGAGAGATGACCGAGCGCGACGCACAGCCCACAGCACAGCGAGATCCGGCGTTCAGCGAAACGCAGGGCGGGCCCGAGGAAACGCACAACGAGGCGCGCCAGGATCGGCCGCAGGCGGCGGAAGCCGAAGCGGTCCAGGAAAACGGAGCAGAAGTGAGTACGGACACCACTGCGGCCGGGTTGCCCGAAGCGGCCATCCCCGAGCTGGTGATCATCTCCGGCATGTCGGGGGCAGGCCGGTCGACGGCGGCGAAGTGTCTGGAGGACCTCGGCTGGTTCGTCGTCGACAACCTCCCGCCGGCCCTCATCCCCACCATGGTCGAGCTGGGCGCCCGCTCCCAGGGCAACGTGGCGCGCATCGCGGTCGTGGTCGACGTGCGCGGCCGGCGCTTCTTCGACAACCTGCGCGAGTCCCTCGCCGACCTGGACAGCCGGGGCGTCACGCGCAGGATCGTCTTCCTGGAGTCGTCCGACGACGCCCTGGTCCGCCGTTTCGAGTCGGTGCGCCGCCCGCACCCCCTGCAGGGCGACGGCCGGATCGTGGACGGCATCGCCGCCGAGCGGGAGCTGCTGCGCGAGCTGCGCGGCGACGCCGACCTGGTGATCGACACCTCCAGCCTCAACGTGCACGAGCTGCGCGCCAAGATGGACGCCCAGTTCGCCGGCGAGGAGGAGCCCGAGCTGCGGGCCACGGTGATGTCGTTCGGCTTCAAGTACGGCCTGCCGGTCGACGCCGACCTGGTGGCCGACATGCGGTTCCTGCCCAACCCGCACTGGGTGCCGGAGCTGCGCCCGTACACCGGCCTCAACGAGGAGGTGTCGGCGTACGTCTTCAACCAGCCCGGCGCCAAGGAGTTCCTCGACCGCTACGCCGAGCTGCTGCGGCTGGTCGCGACCGGGTACCGGCGTGAGGGCAAGCGCTATGTGACGATCGCCATCGGCTGCACGGGCGGCAAGCACCGCTCGGTCGCCGTGTCCGAGAAGCTCGCCGCCCGCCTGGCCGCCGAGGGAGTGGAGACCGTAGTCGTGCACCGGGACATGGGGCGCGAGTGACCGAGCGCTCTCCACGGCTGAGCAGGCTGCGCCGGATGGTGCCCGAGTCCCGCGCGGGCCGTCCCGTCGAGGCCCGCGGCGCCCGGCCGCGCCGCCGCGGTGCCCAGCCCAAGGTGGTCGCGCTGGGCGGCGGCATGGGGCTGTCCGCCTCGCTCGCCGCCCTGCGCCGGATCACCGGCGACCTCACCGCCGTCGTCACCGTGGCCGACGACGGCGGCTCCAGCGGGCGCCTGCGCGACGAGCTGGGTGTGCTCCCCCCGGGTGATCTGCGCAAGGCGCTCGCCGCCCTGTGCGGTGACGACGAGTGGGGCCAGACCTGGGCCCGGGTCATCCAGCACCGCTTCCAGTCCAAGGGCGACCTGCACGAGCACGCGGTCGGCAATCTGCTGATCGTCGCCCTGTGGGAGCAGCTCGGCGACCACGTCCAGGCCCTGGACCTGGTGGGCAGGCTGCTCGGCGCGCACGGGCGCGTGCTGCCCATGTCCGCCGTGCCGCTGGAGCTGCAGGCGCTGGTCAAGGGGCACGACCCGGAGCGGCCCGAAGAGGTGGACATCGTCCGCGGGCAGGCCACCGTGGCGCTCACGCCCGGCGAGGTGCAGTCCGTGCACCTGGTCCCGCACGACCCGCCGGCCGTGCCCGAGGCCGTGGCGGCCGTCCTGGACGCGGACTGGGTGGTGCTCGGTCCCGGATCCTGGTTCTCGTCGGTGATTCCGCACCTGCTCGTCCCCGATCTGCTCGACGCGCTCACCGAGACGAAGGCCCGCAAGGTGCTGTCGCTGAACCTGGCACCGCAACCGGGAGAAACCGAAGGCTTCTCACCGCAGCGTCATTTGGAGGTTTTGGGGCGACACGCCCCTAAACTCGCCCTGGACGTGGTGCTGGCCGACGAGGCCGCCGTGCCCGACCGCGACTCGCTCACCGAGGCCGCCAAGCGGCTGGGAGCCGCGGTCGAGCTGAGCCCCGTGGCCCGGACCGACGGTTCACCCCGGCACGACCCGGAGCTGTTGGCCGCCGCGTACGACCGTATTTTTCGGATGCATGGAAGGATCGGCCCATGGCGATGACGGCAGCGGTGAAGGACGAGATCTCCCGGCTACCCGTCACCCGGACCTGCTGCCGGAAGGCGGAGGTCTCCGCCATTCTGCGGTTCGCGGGCGGCCTCCACCTGGTGAGCGGGCGCATCGTGATCGAGGCGGAGCTGGACACCGCGATGGCGGCCCGGCGCCTCAAGCGGGACATCCTGGAGATCTTCGGCCACAGCTCCGAGCTGATCGTGATGGCACCCGGCGGGCTGCGCCGCGGCTCCCGGTACGTCGTGCGGGTGGTGGCGGGCGGCGACCAGCTGGCCCGCCAGACCGGCCTGGTGGACGGCCGGGGCCGGCCGATCCGGGGCCTGCCCCCGCAGGTGGTCTCCGGGGCCACCTGCGACGCCGAGGCGGCCTGGCGCGGCGCCTTCCTGGCGCACGGCTCGCTGACCGAGCCGGGCCGCTCCTCCTCCCTGGAGGTGACCTGCCCGGGCCCGGAGGCCGCGCTCGCGCTGGTCGGCGCCGCCCGCCGGCTGTCCATCGCCGCGAAGGCCCGTGAGGTGCGCGGGGTGGACCGGGTGGTCGTCCGTGACGGTGACGCGATCGGCGCCCTGCTGACCCGGCTCGGCGCGCACGAGTCGGTGCTGGCCTGGGAGGAGCGCCGGATGCGCCGCGAGGTCCGCGCCACCGCGAACCGCCTCGCCAACTTCGACGACGCCAACCTGCGCCGCTCCGCCCGCGCGGCCGTCGCGGCCGGCGCCCGGGTCCAGCGCGCGCTGGAGATCCTCGGCGACGAGGTGCCCGAGCACCTGGCGGCGGCCGGCCGGCTGCGCATGGAGCACAAGCAGGCCTCCCTGGAGGAGCTCGGCGCGCTCGCGGACCCGCCGCTCACCAAGGACGCCGTCGCCGGCCGGATCCGCCGTCTCCTCGCGATGGCCGACAAGCGTGCGTCCGATCTGGGTATCCCGGGCACCGAGGCCAACCTCTCCGAGGAGCTGGCCGACAACCTCGCAGGCTGAGACACCGTCACCCTCCGGTGCCGGCGGCCGTGACGGTCGTCGGCACCGGTGTTTGCGTCCCTTTTAAGCCACCATGAACTGGCCATGAGGCGCCCTTGACTGGATCATGAAGTGTCATGAGCCTGGCATGAGTTCGCCGCCGTGGCGGACCACTGCTAGGGGGGTACATGAGACACAGGGCGAGATCGATCCTCGCTGTCGGCGCGCTCCTGATCGGCGGAGCCGCACTCGCACCCATCGCCCAGGCGCAGACCGGCGGTTCGGCGAAACCCGACCCCGACCAGGTCAAGGTCTACCGCGCCGACGTCACCAAGAAGCAGATTCCCCTCCTGCTCAAAGCCGGGCAGGACGGCCATGAACTCGGCGACCAGATCACCGGATCCGGCAAGACGGAAGTCGAGCTGTACCTCACCGACCAGCAGGCGAACACGCTGGAGAAGCAGGGCGTCGACCTCACCGAGCACACGCTGTCGGCGAGGGCCGAGGCGCGGGTCGAGGGCGCCTCCCAGGGCGTGTTCCGCCCGTACGGCGGCACCGGCGGCCTCGAACAGGAGATCCTCGCGACCGCCCAGGCCAACCCGGGTCTCACCAAGGTCGAGTCCATCGGCAGGACGGTCGACGGCCAGAACATCCTCGCGCTCAAACTGACCAAGGGTGCGAAGAAGGCCAAGGACGGCTCCAGGCCCTCCGTGCTGTACGTGTCCAACCAGCACGCCCGCGAGTGGATCACGCCGGAGATGACCCGCCGGCTGATGCACTACTACCTGGACAACTACAGCACCGACAAGCGCATCAAGAAGATCGTCGACTCGACCGAGCTGTGGTTCGTGCTCTCGGCCAACCCGGACGGCTACGACTACACCTTCCAGAACTCCGACACCCGCCTGTGGCGCAAGAATCTGCGGGACGTCAACGGCGACGGTGTCATCAGCACGGGTGACGGCGTCGACCTCAACCGCAACTTCGGCTACAAGTGGGGCTACGACGACGAGGGTTCGTCGCCCAATCCCACCAGTGAGACCTACCGCGGCGCGAGCCCCGAGTCCGAGCCCGAGACCAGGGCGCTGGACGACTTCGAGAAGCGGATCGGGTTCACGTACGGCATCAACTACCACTCCGCCGCCGAACTCCTCCTCTACGGCGTCGGCTGGCAGGTGGCCACCCCGACCCCGGACGACGTCCTCTACAAGGCGCTCGCCGGCACCCCGGACAACCCGGCGATCCCCGGCTACCACTCGCAGGTCTCCTCGGAGCTGTACACCACCAACGGCGAGGCGGACGGTCACGCGTCCAACGTCAATGGCATGGCGATGTTCACCCCCGAGATGTCGACCTGCCAGACGGCCTCGGACATCGACCCGAACGACGCCTGGAACGCCGCCGACTGCCAGTCGGTCTTCAACTTCCCGGACGACGAGAAACTGATCCAGGACGAGTTCGAGAAGAACATCCCGTTCGCGCTCTCCGTCGCCGAGACCGCCGCCCATCCCGACCGGCCGAGCTCCTCGGTCGGCCTGAGCGCCGCCGACTTCACCCCGGCGACGTTCTCCACGTCGTACTCGCGCGGCGCCGACCAGGAGGTCTCCGTCGTCGTCCGCAAGGCGGTCCGCGGCAAGGAGCTCAAGTACCGCGTCAACGGCGGCCGCACGCGGGACAGGGCGCTCAAGCCCTGGAAGGGCGGCGAGACCTACGGCGGCGCGGACAACCTCTACTTCGACGAGTACCGGGCCAAGGTGAGGGACGGCGACCCGGGCGACAAGGTCGAGGTGTGGTTCACCGGTGAGACGAAGAGCGGCAAGAAGGTCTCCAGCACGCACTTCACGTACACCGTCGCCGAGCGGCCCAAGGCGGACACCCTGGTGGTCGCCGAGGAGGGCGCCAAGGCCACCCAGGCGCAGACCTACGTCGACGCGCTGAAGGCGGCCGGTCACAAGGCGGCCGTCTGGGACGTCGCCACTCAGGGCACGCCCGACGCGCTCGGCGTGCTGAAGCATTTCAAGACCGTCGTCCACTACTCCGGCACCGCAGGCCCCGGCAACGACACCCAGCTCCAGCTGCGCGCCTACCTCAACGAGGGCGGCAAGCTGATCGAGGCCGGCGAGCTGGCCGGCGGCAGCGTGAACCTCGCCGACGGCACCCCGTCGAACGACTTCAGCCAGTACTACCTGGGCGCGTACTCCCGCACGTCGACGCCCGGAGCCACCGGCTTCAGCGGTTCCGGCGCGCTGGACGGCTTCAGCGGGGCCCTCGGCGGCACCGCCACCAACCCGCTCGACAGGGCGGGGACCTACGCCGTCACCTCCGACGAGCTCTCGCCCGCCACGTACCCGCAGTTCGCCGGCGCGGGCGCCGGGCAGTTCGCCGGGACCGTCAACCCGTACGGGCCGTACTCCGGGTCGTACATGGCGGCCGCCGTCCACACCGACGACGCCTACAAGCGCCTCACCCGCACCATCGACCTCACCGGTGTCACCGCGGCCCAGCAGCCGGCCCTCAGCGCCAAGCTGCTGTGGGACACCGAACCGGGCTACGACCACGCCGTCGTCGAGGCACACGTCGTGGGCGGCGACGACTGGACGACCCTGCCGGAGAGGAACGGCGCCACCAGCAGTGCCGTACCGAGCGAGTGCGGGGCCGGGTTCCTGATCGCCGAGCACCCGTGGCTCAAGCACTACCTGACCATCGCGGACAACCAGTGCACCGCCGGCGGCACCAGCGGCTCCTGGAACAGCTTCACCGGCAGCTCGGCGGGCTGGCAGTCCGTGGACTTCGACCTGAGCGCCTACGCCGGCAAGTCCGTCGAGATCTCCATCGGCTACATCACCGACCCGGGCACCGGCGGGCATGGCGTCCTCGTCGACGACGCCTCGCTGGTGGTCGGCGGCACGGCCACCGAGACCGAGGGCTTCGAGACCTCCCTCGGTCCCTGGAGCGTCACCGGGCCGCCCGCGGGCAGCCCGGCCGTCCTCAAGGACTGGACGCGCACCGGAGCTCTCTTCAAGACGTACGGAGCGATCACCACCGACCGCACCGTGCTGCTCGGTTTCGGTCTGGAGCAGGTCACGTCCGCGGCCGATCGTGCCGCTCTGGTGAAGAAGGCGTTGACATCACTCGACAACTGACCCCGACGGCACTCGACAAGTGAGCCGACCCGCTCACGAACGAGTGAAAGCACGGTAAGAACGGGTCGGCATTCCGGGGCAAAACGGTGCGATATGCCCCCCGATCCGAGGCGGTCCGTACCCCTACTGGCGGGTACGGACCGCCTCGCCGTGTATGGGGCATCTGGATGTCACCACGGGAGCCTCAGGGAGGTAGGGTCGTGGGTGGTCGGGGACATCCCAAATACAGCTCGCCGGCACCGCATGGCCGGCGTACCAACGAGGAGATCGGTTCGTGACGATCCGCGTAGGCATCAACGGCTTCGGTCGTATCGGTCGCAACTACTTCCGCGCGCTGCTGGAGCAGGGCGCTGACATCGAGATCGTGGCTGTCAACGACCTGGGTGACACCGCGACCACCGCGCACCTGCTGAAGTACGACACGATCCTCGGCCGCCTCAAGGCCGAGGTGTCGCACACCGCCGACACGATCACCGTCGACGGTCACACCATCAAGGTGCTGTCCGAGCGCAACCCCGCCGACATCCCCTGGGGTGAGCTGGGCGTCGACATCGTCATCGAGTCGACCGGCATCTTCACGAAGAAGGCCGACGCCGAGAAGCACATCGCCGGCGGCGCCAAGAAGGTCCTCATCTCGGCTCCGGCCAAGGACGAGGACATCACCATCGTGATGGGCGTCAACCAGGACAAGTACGACCCGGCCAGCCACCACGTCATCTCCAACGCCTCCTGCACCACCAACTGTGTGGCGCCGATGGCGAAGGTGCTCGACGAGAACTTCGGCATCGTCAAGGGCCTGATGACGACGGTGCACGCGTACACCAACGACCAGCGCATCCTGGACTTCCCGCACAAGGACCTGCGTCGCGCGCGTGCCGCCGCCGAGAACATCATCCCGACCACCACGGGTGCCGCGAAGGCCACCGCGCTGGTCCTGCCGCAGCTCAAGGGCAAGCTGGACGGCATCGCCATGCGCGTCCCGGTCCCGACCGGCTCCGCCACCGACCTGGTCGTGACGCTGCAGCGCGAGGTCACCAAGGACGAGGTCAACGCCGCGTTCAAGAAGGCCTCCGAGGACGGTGACCTGAAGGGCTACCTGGCGTACACCGAGGACGAGATCGTCTCCTCGGACATCGTCAGCGACCCGGCCTCCTGCACCTTCGACTCCTCCCTGACCATGGTCCAGGAGGGCAACACGGTGAAGGTCCTCGGCTGGTACGACAACGAGTGGGGCTACTCCAACCGCCTCGTCGACCTCACGGTCTTCGTCGGCGAACAGCTCTGATCGGCCGAACAGGCACCTCGATGCGGTAGCAGGGCTCGGGCAGCGCAAGGTCGCGCCGCCCGGGCCCTGACGCACGTAAGGATCGACCCGACGACATACGGTTCGATCAGTCCTCGTACGATCAAGAGCCCTCCTGTAGGAGTCCCCAACCATGAAGACGATCGACGAACTCCTCGCCGAAGGGGTCGACGGCAAGCGGGTCTTCGTCCGCGCCGACCTCAACGTGCCGATGGCCGACGGTCTCATCACCGACGACGGCCGCATCCGTGCCGTCCTCCCCACCGTCAAGGCCCTCGCCGACGCGGGCGCCAAGGTGGTCGTCGCCTCCCACCTGGGCCGCCCCAAGGGTGCCCCGGACCCGAAGTTCTCCCTGCTCCAGGCCGCCGAGCGGCTCGGTGAACTGCTCGGCGCCCCGGTCGCGTTCGCCCAGGACACCGTCGGCCCCGCCGCCCACGACGCGGTGAACGGCCTGCAGCCCGGCCAGGTCGCGGTCATCGAGAACCTGCGCTTCAACGCCGGTGAGACGTCCAAGGACGACACCGAGCGCGGCGAGTTCGCCGATCAGCTCGCCGCCCTCGCCGACGTCTACGTCGGTGACGGCTTCGGAGCGGTGCACCGGGGGCACGCCTCCGTCTACGACCTCCCGGCCCGGCTGCCGCACTACGCCGGCTACCTGATCGCCACCGAGGTCGGCGTCCTGAAGAAGCTCACCGAGGACGTCCAGCGGCTCTACGTCGTCGTGCTCGGCGGCGCCAAGGTCTCCGACAAGCTCGCCGTGATCGACCAGCTGCTCGGCAAGGCCGACCGCATCCTCATCGGCGGCGGCATGGTGTACACCTTCCTCAAGGCCAAGGGCTACGAGGTCGGCAGCTCCCTCCTCCAGGAGGACCAGCTCGCCACGGTCGCCGAGTACGTCGAGCGCGCCGAGAAGACCGGCGTCGAGCTCGTGCTGCCCGTCGACACCCTGGTCGCCCCCGAGTTCCCGGACCTGTCGGCCAAGACCCCCGGCAACCCCGCCACGGTCCCCGCCGACGCCATGCCGGCCGGCCAGATGGGGCTGGACATCGGCCCGGAGACCGCCAAGCTGTACGCCGCGAAGCTCGCCGACGCCGCCACCGTCTTCTGGAACGGCCCCATGGGCGTCTTCGAGCACCCCGACTACGCCGCGGGCACGCGGGCGGTCGCCCAGGCCCTCGTCGAGTCCAAGGGCTTCACCGTCGTCGGCGGCGGTGACTCCGCCGCCGCCGTGCGCATCCTCGGCTTCGACGAGAGCGCGTTCGGACACATCTCGACCGGTGGCGGCGCCTCCCTCGAATACCTTGAGGGCAAGACGCTCCCCGGCCTCGCCGCACTGGAGGACTGACCCACATGGCTGCAACTGTTTCTTCCGGGCGCACGCCGATCATGGCGGGCAACTGGAAGATGAACCTCAACCACCTTGAGGCCATCGCGCACGTCCAGAAGCTCGCCTTCGCCCTGGCCGACAAGGACTACGAGGCCGTCGAGGTCGCCGTCCTGCCGCCCTTCACCGACCTGCGCTCCGTGCAGACCCTGGTCGACGGCGACAAGCTCAAGATCAAGTACGGCGCCCAGGACCTCTCGGCGCACGACTCCGGCGCCTACACCGGCGAGATCTCCGGCCCCATGCTGGCCAAGCTGAAGTGCACGTACGTGGTCATCGGCCACTCCGAGCGCCGCCAGTACCACGCCGAGACCGACGACATCGTGAACGCCAAGGTCAAGGCCGCATACAAGCACGGTCTGACCCCGATCCTGTGTGTCGGCGAGGAACTGGACGTCCGCGAGGCGGGCAACCACGTCACCCACACCCTCGCCCAGCTCGAGGGCGGTCTCAAGGACCTCCCCGCCGAGCAGGCCGAGTCGGTCGTGATCGCCTACGAGCCCGTGTGGGCCATCGGCACCGGCAAGGTCTGCGGCGCCGCGGACGCGCAGGAGGTCTGCGCCGCGATCCGCGCCAAGCTCGCCGAGCTGTACAGCCAGGAGCTGGCCGACCAGGTGCGCATCCAGTACGGCGGCTCCGTCAAGGCCGGCAACGTCGCCGAGATCATGGCGCAGGCCGACATCGACGGTGCCCTGGTCGGCGGTGCCTCGCTGGACGCGGACGAATTCGTCAAGATCGTGCGCTTCCGCGATCAGTGATCGGGCCGAGCGAGTAGGCCCAGGGGACGATCCGTCGTACCCTTGCGGGGACAAGGTGGCTTGCCGCTTTGTCCCCGTCGTTCATCCGAAGTCGTTCATCCGAATCCGAGAGAGTTGGTCCAGCCGTGGTTTTGGGGTTCTCGATCGCCCTGATCGTCTTCAGCCTGCTGCTGATGCTGCTGGTGCTGATGCACAAGGGCAAGGGCGGCGGCCTCTCCGACATGTTCGGTGGCGGTATGCAGTCCTCCGTCGGCGGCTCCTCGGTCGCCGAACGGAACCTGGACCGGATCACCCTGGTGATCGGTCTGCTGTGGCTCGCGTGCATCATCGTCCTCGGCCTCGTGATGAAGACGAACAGCTGACCCGCGACTCGCACACACGCACAATCCGTACGTGAGGCCCCATGTTCGGTACGCGCACCTGAGCGCGGCCTATCATGGGGCTTGCGTCTAGGTGCGGGGGCGGTAACTCCCACCACTGGACGCGCGTTGGGCCTTACGTAGACTGAGGCGCTCGCAACGAAGCGACACGCCGACTCGCTTCGCGGCACCATCACGCAGGGAGTTACGACCGTGGCAAGTGGCAACGCGATCCGAGGTAGCCGGGTCGGGGCGGGGCCGATGGGCGAGGCCGAGCGCGGCGAGTCCGCGCCGCGTCTGCGCATCTCCTTCTGGTGCTCCAACGGGCACGAGACGCAGCCCAGCTTCGCCAGCGACGCGCAGGTGCCCGAGACCTGGGACTGCCCGCGCTGCGGCTTCCCGGCCGGTCAGGACCGGGACAACCCGCCGGACCCGCCGCGCACCGAGCCGTACAAGACGCACCTCGCGTACGTACGGGAGCGGCGCAGCGACGCGGACGGCGAGGCGATCCTCGCCGAGGCGCTCGCCAAACTGCGGGGCGAGATCTAGGAGTTGAGGCCGGCCGGGTGCCCGAGGGTGCCTGGCCGGAGCTGTCTTCGCGGCGGGGTCCGGGCCCGTGTCCGGCCCATTGTCAGTCGTGCCCTCTACGGTTTGCGTATCGGCGAATCGTGAGGGGGCGGCGGTGACGGTGAGCGAAGGAGCGCCCGCGTGGCGCGGGGGATTCGGGCGGCTGTGGACGGCCGCCGTGGTCTCCCGGTTCGGGGACGCGTTACGGACGTCCGCGCTGCCTCTGCTGGCCGCGCGCCTGACCGACGCCCCGCTGGCCATCGCCTCGGTGACCGCCTGCGGCTATGTGCCGTGGCTGCTGTTCGGGCTGCTCGGCGGTGCCGTCGCGGACCGGGTGGACCAGCGGCGCGCGATGTGGGCCGTGGACACGGTACGAGGGCTGCTCGTCGCCGCCTTCGCGCTCACCGTGGCCCTCGGTCACGCCTCGATCCCGCTGCTCCTCCTGCTCGCCTTCGCGCTCACCACCCTGCAGACACTCTTCGACAACGCCTCCACCGCCCTGCTGCCCTCCCTGGTGGACCGGCACGCCCTGGGCGCAGCCAACGCCCGGCTGATGACCGGCCAGCAGATCGCCGGCGGCCTGCTGGGGGCCCCGCTCGTGCCGCTGCTCCTGGCGGCCGGCGCGTTCATGCCCTTCGCGGCCGACGCGAGCACCTACCTGGCGGCCGCCGCTCTGGTCGCCTCCCTGCGGACACGGCCCCCGGAGCGAGCGCCACGCCCGGCCGGCAGCACCCTGCGCACCGAGATCGGCGAGGGCCTGCGCACCCTGTGGCGGGACCGCGCCCTGCGGGCCGTCTGCGTCGCCACCCTGCTCTGCAACATCGGCATGGGCGCCCTGATCGCGACCCTGGTGCTGCACGTCACGCGCTGGCTGCACGCGGGCACCGCGGGATACGCGGCGGCCATGACCGCGTACTCGGCCGGCAGCGTCACCGGCGGCTTCCTCGCCCAGCGCGTCGCCCGCCGCACCGGGCAGGTGCGGGCCCTGCTGGCCGCCGGGACGGTCCAGACGTCGGCCCTGCTGCTCATGGGCACCGTCCGGTACCTCGGCGCTCTCGTCGCCGGCATGCTGCTGCTCGGCGCGATGAACATGGTGTGGAACGTCAACCAGGTCACGCTGATGCAGCAACGCGCGCCCGAGTCGATGACCGGCCGGATCGCCGCCGCCTTCCGCACCTCCTCCACATCGGGCGCGCCGCTCGGCGCGCTCCTCGGCGGAGCCGTCGCGGGAGCCTACGGCCTGAACGGCCCCGCGCTGCTGGCCGCCGCCCTCTTCGGCCTCGCCGTCACCTCGTTGATACCGGCGCGCAAGCCGGACGTACCTGTTGTTGCGCCGCGGGAGAGCGCGACGGCAGGCCGTGCCCCGAGCTGATCAACTAGGTTGGAACGGCAGCGGCACAGGCACGCAACAGGACAGGTGCAAGGAAGAAGGCTGAAGTCGGAATGAACGCAGACGGCCGTACCAGGCTCAACCAGACGCCCGAGTGGACCGCGCTCGCCAAGCACCGGGAGGAGCTCGCCGACACCCGTCTGCGGGACCTGTTCGACGCCGACCAGGGACGCGGCACGGGCTACACCCTCCAGGTCGGCGATCTCCACATCGACTACTCGAAGCACCTGGTCAACGACGAGACGCTGCGGCTGCTGCGGGAGCTGGCCGCCGCCACCGACGTCTTCGGGCTGCGGGACGCCATGTTCCGCGGCGAGAAGATCAACGTCACCGAGAACCGCGCGGTGCTGCACACGGCCCTGCGCGCCCCGCGCGACGCGGTGATCGAGGTCGACGGTGAGAACGTGGTGCCGCAGGTGCACGCAGTCGTGGACAGGATGAGCGACTTTGCCGACCGCGTCCGCTCCGGCGCCTGGACCGGCCACACCGGCAAACGCATCAGGAACGTCGTCAACATCGGCATCGGCGGCTCCGACCTCGGCCCGGCGATGGCCTACGAGGTGCTGCGCAGCTTCACCGACCGCGACCTCACGGTCCGCTTCGTCTCCAACGTCGACGGAGCCGACCTGCACGAGGCCACCCGCGACCTGGACGCGGCCGAGACGCTGTTCGTCATCGCCTCCAAGACGTTCACCACGATCGAGACGATCACCAACGCCACCTCCGCCCGCAACTGGCTCCTCACCGAGCTGAAGGCCGGTCAGGAAGCCGTCGCCAAACACTTCGTGGCCCTCTCCACGAACTCCGAGAAGGTGGCGGAGTTCGGCATCGACACAGCCAACATGTTCGAGTTCTGGGACTGGGTCGGCGGCCGCTACTCCTACGACTCGGCGATCGGCCTCTCCCTGATGATCGCGATCGGCCCGGACCGGTTCCGCGAGATGCTCGACGGCTTCCACCTGGTCGACGAGCACTTCCGCACCGCCCCCGCCGAGTCCAACGCGCCGTTGCTCCTGGGCCTGCTGGGTGTCTGGTACGGCAACTTCCACGACGCACAGTCGCACGCGGTGCTGCCGTACTCGCACTACCTCTCCAAGTTCACCGCCTACCTCCAGCAGCTGGACATGGAGTCCAACGGCAAGTCGGTGGACCGGGACGGCCGTCCGGTGCGGTGGCAGACCGGCCCCGTCGTGTGGGGCACGCCCGGCACCAACGGGCAGCACGCGTACTACCAGCTGATCCACCAGGGCACCAAGCTGATCCCGGCCGACTTCATCGGCTTCGCCGAGCCCGTCGCCGAGCTGAGCGGTGAACTCAAGGCACAGCACGACCTGCTGATGGCGAACTTCTTCGCCCAGACCCAGGCGCTGGCCTTCGGCAAGACCGCCGACGAGGTCCGCGCGGAGGGCGTCCCCGAGGAGCAGGTGGCGCACCGCACCTTCCAGGGCAACCACCCCACGACGACCATCCTCGCGAAGGAACTCACCCCGTCGGTCCTGGGCCAGCTGGTGGCGCTGTACGAACACAAGGTCTTCGTGCAGGGCGCCGTCTGGAACATCGACTCCTTCGACCAGTGGGGCGTGGAACTCGGCAAGGTCCTCGCCAAGCGCCTGGAACCGGCCCTGACGGAGGGCACGGAGGTACCGGGCCTGGACGCGTCGACACAGGCACTCGTGGCCAAGTACCGGGAGCTGCGCGGGCGTTAGGCCCGGTCATGAGAGAACCCGTACGGCCGCCCAGGCCGTACGGGTTCTCTCCGGTACTTCGTCAGGGCGAAGCCGGCGGATACAGCGACCGTGGCAGTTGGGAGGCCGCTGCCGTGTCGAGGAGCCACAGGGTGCGTTGGCGGCCCTGGGCGCCTGCTGCCGGAGCCTGGATCTCGCCCGCGCCCGAGAGGGCGATGGCGACGGCCTCGGCCTTGTCCGCGCCCGCCGCCAGGAGCCAGACCTCGCGGGCCGAGCGGATGGCGGGGAGGGTGAGGGAGACGCGGGTCGGCGGAGGCTTCGGGGCGCCGTGGACGCCGACCACCGTGCGTTCCGTCTCGCGGACCGCGGGGAGCTCCGGGAAGAGCGAGGCCACGTGGGTGTCCGGGCCGACGCCCAGCATCAGGACGTCGAAGGTGGGCACCGAGCCGTGGTTCTCGGGTCCGGCCGCGCGGGCCAGCTCCGCCGCGTAGGCCTCGGCCGCCGCGTCCACGTCCGTGCCCCAGGGGCCGTCCGACGCGGGCATGGCGTGCACGCGCTTCGAGTCGACCGGGACCTGGCCGAGCAGGGCGTCTCGGGCCTGGGTGACGTTGCGCTCCGGATCGCCCTCGGGCAGGAAGCGTTCGTCGCCCCACCACAGGTCGAGCCGGCTCCAGTCGATGGCGTCCCGGGCCGGGGCCGCCGCCAGGGCCGCCAGCAGGCCGTTGCCGTTGCGGCCGCCGGTGAGGACCACGGACGCCTCGCCCCGGGAGGCCTGGGCGTCCACGATCTTCGTGATCAGGCGGGCCGCGGCGGCCTGCGCCATCAGCTCCTTGTCGTGGTGCACGACCAGCTGGGGGGTGCTCATGTCGTCTTCGCCCTCTTCTTCAGCGGCGCCCGTTCCTGCGGCGCCGCTTCTGTCGTGGGAGCCTCGGCAGCGGCTTCGGGGGCTGCTGCGTGGGTGACCGGTTCTCCTTTGGGTGACGGGTCCGTCGTAGCGGCGGCGGCCGGTGCGGGAGCAGGAGTCGGCGCCGGCGCCGACGAGGCGTTCAGGCGGTCCACGCCGAAGCGCAGCGCCGACGCGTAGGTGTCGTCCGGGTCGAGCCGGCGCAGCTCCTCCGCGATCAGCTCGGCTGTGTCGCGCCGCTTCAGCGCCACCGCACGGTCCGGCTGGCCGTCGATGGACAGGGTGGCGAGGGAGCCGTCCGCGCGGTCGAGCGCGATCGCGCCCTCGCTGGTGGCGAGCCGTACCGCGGTCAGACCGGGGCCGGCCGACAGGGAGCGCTTGACGGGGACGTCCAGCCGGTCCGCGAGCCACATCGCCAGCAGCTCGCAGCTCGGGTTGAACTCCTCGCCCTCCACCTCGACCGCCTTGACCTCGCAGACCACCTGGTCCAGGGCCGCCGCCAGCATCGAGCGCCAGGGCGTGATCCGGGTCCAGGACAGGTCCGTGTCGCCGGGGGTGTAGGCGTCCGCGCGGGCGGACAGCTCCCGGACCGGCTGCTCGGAGGAGTAGGTGTCGGTGACCCGGCGCTGGGCGAGGGCGCCGAGGGGGTCCTTCGCCGGGTCGAGCGGCGCGTTCACCGGCCACCAGGCGACGACCGGCGCGTCCGGCAGCAGCAGCGGCAGCACGACGGAGTCGGCGTGGTCGGCGACCTCGCCGTACAGCCGCAGCACCACCGTCTCGCCGGAGCCCGCGTCGGCGCCCACCCGGACCTCGGCGTCCAGGCGGGAGGCCGTACGGTCGCGGGGGGAGCGGGAGACGCGCTTGATGACGACCAGGGTGCGCGAGGGGTGCTCGTGCGAGGCGTCGCCGGCGGCCTTGAGGGCGTCGTACGCGTTCTCCTCGTCGGTGACGACGACGAGGGTCAGCACCATGCCCACGGCGGGCGTGCCGATGGCCCGGCGGCCCTGCACCAGCGCCTTGTTGACCTTGCCGGCCGTGGTGTCCGTGAGGTCTATCTTCATGGCCGGCGCCAGCTCCGTCCGTCTCGTGCCAGCATCTCGTCGGCCTCGGCCGGACCCCAGGTGCCGGACTTGTACTGCGCGGGCCTGCCGTGCTTGTCCCAGTACTCCTCGATCGGGTCGAGGATCTTCCAGGACAGCTCGACCTCCTCCGTGCGCGGGAAGAGGTTGGCGTCGCCGAGCAGCACGTCCAGGATCAGCCGCTCGTACGCCTCGGGGGAGGACTCGGTGAAGGACTCGCCGTACGCGAAGTCCATCGACACGTCCCGGATCTCCATCGAGGTGCCCGGCACCTTGGAGCCGAAGCGGACGGTGACGCCCTCGTCGGGCTGGACGCGGATGACGATCGCGTTCTGGCCCAGTTCCTCGGTGGCCGTCGAGTCGAAGGGGGAGTGCGGGGCCCGCTGGAAGACCACCGCGATCTCGGTGACCCGGCGGCCGAGCCGCTTGCCGGTGCGCAGGTAGAAGGGGACGCCCGCCCAGCGGCGGTTGTCGACCTCCAGCTTCACGGCCGCGTACGTGTCGGTCTTCGACTTGCCGTCGATGCCGTCCTCTTCGAGGTAGCCGATGACCTTCTCGCCGCCCTGCCAGCCGGCCGCGTACTGGCCGCGCACGGTCGACTTGCCCAGGTCCTTCGGCAGCCGTACCGCGCCGAGCACCTTCTCCTTCTCCGCCGCGAGCGCGTCCGCGTCGAAGGAGGCCGGCTCCTCCATGGCGGTCAGCGCCATCAGCTGGAGCAGGTGGTTCTGGATGACGTCACGGGCCGAGCCGATGCCGTCGTAGTAGCCGGCGCGGCCGCCGATGCCGATGTCCTCCGCCATGGTGATCTGCACGTGGTCCACGAAGGACCGGTTCCAGATCGGCTCGTACATGGTGTTGGCGAAGCGCAGCGCCAGGATGTTCTGGACGGTCTCCTTGCCGAGGTAGTGGTCGATCCGGAACACCTGGTCCGGTTCGAACACCTCGTGCACGACCTTGTTGAGCTCCTCGGCCGACTTCAGGTCGTGGCCGAAGGGCTTCTCGATGACCGCGCGCCGCCAGGAGCCGCCGGACTGGTCGGCCAGGCCGTGCTTCTTCAGCTGCTGGATGACCACCGGGAAGGAGCGCGGCGGTACGGAGAGGTAGAAGGCGAAGTTGCCGCCCGTGCCCTGCGCCTTGTCCAGCTCCTCGATGGTGGAGCGCAGGCGCTCGAACGCGTCGTCGTCGTCGAAGGTGCCCTGGACGAAGCGCATCCCCTGGATGAGCTGCTGCCAGACCTCCTCGCGGAACGGCGTGCGGGCGTGTTCCTTGACGGCGTCGTGGACCTCGGCGGCGAAGTCCTCGTTGGCCCACTCGCGGCGGGCGAAGCCGACCAGGGAGAAGCCCGGCGGCAGCAGACCCCGGTTGGCGAGGTCGTAGACGGCGGGCATGAGCTTCTTACGGGAGAGGTCGCCCGTGACGCCGAAGATGACCAGACCCGACGGCCCCGCGATACGCGGGAGCCGTCGGTCTGCGGGGTCACGCAGCGGGTTGCTGCTTGACAAGTGATCAGCCCTCCGAAGGGGCCAGGCGCTCCAGCTCCGCCTGGGTCGACTTGAGCAGGTCGTTCCAGGACGCCTCGAACTTCTCGACGCCCTCGTCCTCCAGTACCTTGACCACGTCGTCGTACGAGATCCCGAGCGCCTCGACGGCGTCGAGGTCGGCGCGGGCCTGCTCGTACGTGCCGGTGACGGCGTCGCCGGCGATGTCGCCGTGGTCCTCGACCGCGAGGAGGGTGGCCTCCGGCATGGTGTTCACCGTGTTCGGCGCCACCAGGTCGACGACGTACAGGGTGTCCTTGTACGCCGGGTCCTTCACGCCGGTGGAGGCCCACAGCGGACGCTGCTTGCGGGCGCCCGCGTTCTCCAGCGCCTGCCAGCGGTCGGAGGAGAAGACCTCCTCGTACGCCTGGTAGGCGAGCCGGGCGTTGGCGACGGCGGACTTGCCGCGCAGCGCCTTGGCCTCGTCGGTGCCCAGGTCGTTCAGGCGCTTGTCGATCTCGGTGTCCACGCGGGACACGAAGAAGGACGCCACCGAACGGATGAGCGACAGGTCGAGGCCGCGCTCCTTGGCCTTCTCCAGGCCGGTCAGGTAGGCGTCCATGACCTTGCGGTAACGCTCCAGCGAGAAGATCAGCGTGACGTTGACGCTGATGCCGAGGCCGATGACCTCGGCGATCGCCGGCAGACCCGCCTCGGTGGCCGGGATCTTGATGAGCGTGTTGGGGCGGTCCACCAGCCAGGCCAGCTGCCTGGCCTCGGCGACGGTCGCCTTGGTGTTGTGCGCCAGGCGCGGGTCGACCTCGATCGACACACGGCCGTCCTGGCCGTCGGTCGCGTCGAAGACCGGGCGCAGGATGTCGGCGGCGTCGCGGACGTCCGCCGTGGTGATCATGCGGATGGCCTCTTCGACGGTCACCTTGCGGGCGGCGAGGTCGGAAACCTGCTGGTCGTAGCCGTCGCCCTGCGAGATCGCCTTCTGGAAGATCGTCGGGTTGGTGGTGACGCCCACGACGTGCTGCTGGTCGATCAGCTCGGCGAGGTTGCCGGACGTGATCCGCTTGCGCGACAGGTCGTCCAGCCAGATCGCGACGCCTTCCTCGGAGAGGCGCTTGAGTGCGTCTGTCATGGAATTACATCTCCTACGTGTCGTATATGAGCGTCAGCGCTGGGCGGCGGCGATGGATTCCCTGGCCTTGGCGGCCACGTTCTCGGCAGTGAAGCCGAACTCCTGGAAGAGCACCTTGCCGTCGGCGGAAGCACCGAAGTGCTCCAGGGAAACGATGCGGCCGGCGTCCCCGACGTACTTGTGCCACGTGAGGCCGATACCCGCCTCGACCGACACCCGTGCCCGGACGGACGGCGGCAGGACGCTGTCCCGGTACCCCTGGTCCTGCTCCTCGAACCACTCCACGCACGGCATGGACACGACCCGCGTCGGCACGCCGTCGGCCTCCAGCCGCTCGCGCGCCTCGACGGCCACGTGCACCTCGGAACCGGTCGCGACGAGGATGACCTCGGGGGCCTGGTTCGACGCCTCGAAGAGGACGTAACCGCCCTTGACCGCGTCCTCGTTCGGCTCGTACACCGGCACGCCCTGACGGGTCAGCGCCAGACCGTGCGGGGCGCCCTTGCCGAAGACCTTCGTGTAGCGCTTGAGGATCTCGCGCCAGGCGGTCGCGGTCTCGTTGGCGTCGGCCGGGCGGACCACGTTCAGGCCCGGGATGGCGCGCAGCGAGGCGAGGTGCTCGACCGGCTGGTGGGTCGGGCCGTCCTCGCCGAGGCCGATGGAGTCGTGGGTCCACACGTACGTCACCGGCAGGTGCATCAGCGCCGACAGCCGCACGGCGTTGCGCATGTAGTCGGAGAAGACGAGGAACGTACCGCCGTAGACACGGGTGTTGCCGTGCAGGGTGATGCCGTTCATCTCCGCGGCCATGGAGTGCTCACGGATACCGAAGTGGATGGTGCGGCCGTAGGGGTTCGCGCCCGGCAGCGGGTTGTCCGCCGGCAGGAACGAGCTGTCCTTGTCGATGGTCGTGTTGTTCGACCCCGCCAGGTCCGCGGAACCGCCCCACAGCTCGGGGATGACCGCGCCGAGGGCCTGGAGCACCTTGCCGGAGGCCGCGCGGGTCGCGACGCCCTTGCCGGGCTCGAAGACCGGGATCTTCTCCTCCCAGCCCTTGGGCAGCTCGCCCGCGGCGATCCGGTCGAAGTCGGCGGCCCGCTCGGCGTTGTTGTCCCGCCACAGCTGGAACGACTTCTCCCACTCGGCCTTCGCGGCCGCGCCGCGCTCGCCGGCCTGCCGGGTGTGGGCGATGACCTCCTCGGCGACGTCGAAGCTCTTCTCCGGGTCGAAGCCGAGGACGCGCTTGGTGGCCGCGACCTCGTCCGCGCCGAGCGCCGAGCCGTGCGCGGCCTCGGTGTTCTGCGCGTTCGGGGCGGGCCAGGCGATGATCGAGCGCATCGCGATGAAGGACGGCTTGTCCGTCACCTTCTTCGCGGCCTCGATCGCGTTGTAGAGGGCGTGCGGGTCCAGGTCGCCGTCCGGCTTCGGGGCGATGCGCTGCACGTGCCAGCCGTACGCCTCGTACCGCTTGACGGTGTCCTCGGAGACGGCCGTCTCGGTGTCGCCCTCGATCGAGATGTGGTTGTCGTCCCACAGCAGGACGAGGTTGCCGAGCTTCTGGTGGCCGGCCATCGAGGACGCCTCGGCGGAGATGCCCTCCTGGAGGCAGCCGTCACCGGCGATGCAGTAGACGTAGTGGTCGAACGGCGACTCGCCCTGCGGCGCGTCCGGGTCGAACAGACCGCGCTCGTAGCGGGCGGCCATGGCCATGCCCACGGCGTTGGCGACACCCTGGCCCAGCGGGCCGGTGGTGGTCTCGACGCCCTTGGTGTGGCCGTACTCCGGGTGACCGGGGGTCTTCGAGCCCCAGGTGCGGAAGGCTTCGAGGTCTTCCAGCTCCAGACCGAAACCGGCCAGGTAGAGCTGCGTGTAGAGGGTCAGCGACGAGTGACCGGCGGACAGCACGAAGCGGTCGCGGCCCACCCAGTCGGGGTCGGACGGGTCGTGCCGCATCACCTTCTGGAAGAGGGTGTACGCGGCCGGCGCCAGGCTCATCGCCGTACCCGGATGGCCGTTGCCGACCTTCTGTACGGCGTCGGCGGCCAGGACGCGGGCGGTGTCGACGGCCCGCTGGTCCAACTCGGTCCAGTCGAGGTCTGTGGTGGTCGGCTTGGTGCTCACCCTGAGTCAGGGCTCCTCTCCACATGTTCGGTTACCGGTCCACGGGCACACGCCCACACCGGCTGCCGGTGCACTGGGTGCCCACCGGCCGCTGTCGAGCCTACCCCCGTAAGGACGTGCGTTTTTTCGAGAGTTTCCAGACTGCCGGGACTCTCGGGGATCCGCCTCCCGACTGGCCGGGAAGGCATTCGGCACATGAATACGGAGCCGCTCATCTGACTGCTCAATCGAGCCGCCTCCCCCCTCTCCCGAGCCGCCCCTCAACACGACCCCACCCCCGCGAAGGTCGAGGTATGGGCAACGTCTAAAGTGGCGTGGTACGCGCGAGCCTTTACCGTGAGTTCACACGGCGGGGCTCGCTGGGAGTCTCTGTCAGGGGTGTGCGTGACGGCCGTCGAATCCCGTCCAGCGGGGGTACTCGGTGCGAGCGAGAGCCCGAGCCACCGGCCGTTCGGGGCCCGTGTCAAAGCTTTCGTGGCGCTGACCAAGCCGCGGATCATCGAGCTGCTGCTCATCACCACCGTTCCGGTGATGTTCCTGGCGCAGCAGGGCGTGCCCGACCTGACGCTGGTGCTGCTCACCTGTGTCGGCGGTTACCTCTCGGCGGGCGGCGCCAACGCGCTGAACATGTACATCGACCGGGACATCGACGCGCTGATGGACCGCACCTCACAGCGGCCACTGGTGACCGGCATGGTCAGCCCGCGCGAGTGCCTCGCCTTCGGCGTCGGCCTCGCGGTCGTCTCCACCCTGCTGTTCGGTCTCACCGTCAACTGGCTGAGCGCCTGGCTGTCACTCGGAGCGCTGCTCTTCTACGTCGTCGTCTACACGATGATCCTCAAACGCCGTACCTCGCAGAACATCGTGTGGGGCGGCATCGCCGGCTGCATGCCGGTACTGATCGGCTGGTCGGCCGTTACGGACTCCATGTCGTGGGCGCCGATCATCCTGTTCCTCGTCATGTTCTTCTGGACGCCGCCGCACTACTGGCCGCTCTCCATGAAGGTGAAGGACGACTACGCGCGCGTGGGCGTGCCGATGCTGCCGGTCATCGCCTCCAACAAGGTGGTCGCCAAGCAGATCGTCATCTACAGCTGGGTGATGGTCGCCGTCTCCCTGCTCCTGACCCCGCTCGGCTACACCGGCTGGTTCTACACGCTGGTCGCCCTGGTGGCGGGCGGCTGGTGGCTGTGGGAGGCGCACGCGTTGCAGCACCGCGCCAAGGCGGATGTGACGGGCGGGAAGCTCAAGGAGATGCGGCTGTTCCACTGGTCCATCACCTACGTCTCGCTGCTGTTCGTGGCCGTCGCCGTGGACCCCTTCCTGAGGTAGGGGTCACTCACCCCGGCCGTCGCCATTCGATCTACTCGTCGGTAGCATCCTGTCCATGGCAGACACGCAGCAGGTTGACACGCAGAAGGCTGACCAGAAGGCCGAGCGCACGGTGGCGCGCCTCGCCAAGCAGATCGGCTCCTTCGCCAAGGCCCACGGCGGCGCCGAGGGTCAGGTCGCCTACATCGGCGAACGCGGCGCCCGCATCGTCCTCGTCGGCGAGGACGGCGGCTGGGGCGACCTGGTGGCCCCGACGTACGACATCGCCGAGCAGGCGGTCGCCAAGTCCGGCATCACGGTCCACGAGTCCTTCGACGGCGAGTTCGCGGCGAAGGTGCAGACCGGACCGTACGAGTGGAAGCGGATGGCCGGCATTCAGATCGGCGGCTGAACAACGCGCCCCGAAGGGGCGCGGAGCTGAACCGCGACCTCAGTCCTGGTTCACCCGTTAAGACGGTTGAGCAACCGTCCACCTCGGGGAGCCAGGATGATCGAAACGCCGTCCCTGGTGGACCAGTACTGCCATGGCGTCCTCCGTACGGAGCTCGGCCTCGGCACCTTCGAGGCCCAGCTCGCCCGTACCGAAGGCCCCCCGGCCCCCGGCACCACCCTCTTCGACACCCAGACCGGTTTCGCGGTACGACGCTGGTGCCCGCCGCTCCTCGGCCTGGAACCCCACTGCCGGCCCGCCCGCTACCTCGCCCGGCGCCGCGAACTCGGCGTCCTTGAGGCCGGCCGCCGGCTCCTGCGAGGCAGCGGCATCACCACCTACCTCGTCGACACCGGTCTCCCCGGCGACCTCACCGGCCCCACCGAGATGGCCTCCACCGGCGACGCGGAGGCCCGTGAGATCGTCCGTCTGGAACTCCTCGCGGAGCAGGTCGCCGACACCTCCGGCACCGTCGAGTCCTTCCTCGCCAACCTCGCCGAGGCGGTGCACGGCGCGGCGGCGAACGCGGTCGCCTTCACCTCCGTCGCCGGTCTCCGGCACGGTCTGGCCCTGGCCCCCGAACCTCCCGGCCCCGGTGAGGTGAGAGGCGCGGCCGGCCGCTGGCTGGCGGGCCGCCGCGTCGGCGGCGAGCTGACCGACCCGGTCCTGCTGCGACACCTGCTCTGGATCGCCGTCGCCTCCGGCCTCCCCCTCCAGCTGCACGCGGGCCTCGGCGAGCCCGGTGCCCGGATCGACCGCACCGACCCGGTCCTGCTCACCGACTTCGTCCGCGCCACCGCGGGCCTCGGCACCGACCTGGTCCTCCTCCACGGCTACCCCTACCACCGGCACGCCGCCCACCTCGCCGGTGTCTTCCCGCACGTGTACGCCGACTCGGGCGCGGCCCTGGTCCGCACCGGCGCCCGCGCCGCGACGATCCTCGCCGAGATCCTGGAACTGGCCCCGTTCGGCAAGATCCTCTTCTCCAGCGGCGCCCATGGCCTGCCCGAGCTGCACGTGGTCGGCGCCCGTCTGTTCCGCGAGTCCCTCGCCCGGGTCCTCGGCGCCTGGGTCGCCGAGGGCGCCTGGTCCCTGGGCGACGCGCAGCGCGTGGCCAGGCTGATCGCGGCGGGGAACGCGAAACGGGTGTACGGGCTGGCGTGACCTGTCCAGACTGAGCGCATGGACACCGAGACGTTACTGGACCGCTTCGTCAGTGAACTGTCGGTACTGGACCCCGTGGCCGTCTGGGCGCACGGCTCGCTCGCCGAGGGCGACGACTACCAGGAGGGCCGCAGCGACCTGATCACCCTCGCCCGGGCGACCGTCACCGCCCGCGAGGGCCGCCTGATCTCCAAACGCGAGGCGCTGGACCTGCTGCCCGGTCTCGGCGCCCCCACCGAGGTCGTCGACGACATCCGAAGCCGCCGCTACGACGCCCACCCCGCCGCGCCCACCGAGGAGTGGACGGCGCGCCGGGCCCGGCTGACCCGGGACTACTTGGGCCCGGCGATCGACGCGCTCACGGCGTCGTACGACTGAGCGGGCACGTCGGCCGTGACCTCGGCGCGTTCCCGCAGGGACAGCAGGACGCGCAGCACCCCGATCCAGACCAGGCAGGAGCCGAACATGTGCAGGCCCACCAGGACCGTGGGCAGATGCGTGAAGTACTGGACGTACCCGATCACGCCCTGACCGAGCAGGATCAGGAACAGGTCGCGGACGCGGTCCCGTGGCCCCCGGGGCGCGTCGACCCCCTTGAGGAAGAACCACAGCGCGAAGGTCAGCGACACCACGATCCAGGCGAACACCGCGTGCAGCTCGGCGACGCCCGACCAGCTGACGTCGATGCGCTCGACATCGCCGGAGTCGCCCGGGTGCGGTCCCGCGCCGGTCACCACCGTGCCCGCGGCGATGAGCAGCAGCGTCACGGCCACCAGGGCCCACACCAGCTGCTGCACGGCCCTGCCGACCAGCGGACGCGGCTCCCCGTCGCCCTCGCGGGTGCGCTGCCACATCACGGCGGCGACCGTGATGAGAGCCGTCGCCAGCAGGAAGTGCGCGGCGACGGTGTACGGGTTGAGGCCGACGAGCACCACGATGCCGCCGAGGACCGCGTTGCTCATCACGATCCAGAACTGCGCCCACCCCAGCCGGGTCAGGCTGCGCCGGTACGGCTTCTGGGACCGGGCGGCGATGATCGCCCACCCGACCGCCGCGCACAGCACATAGGTCAGCATGCGGTTCGTGAACTCGATGGCGCTGTGGTAGCTCAGCGCGGTCGTCGGGGTGAGCGAGCCGTCGGTGCACTCGGGCCAGGTCGGGCAGCCGAGGCCGGAGCCGGTGAGCCGCACCGCACCGCCGGTGACCACGATGACCACCGACATGACGAGCGCGGCGAGAGCCGCCCGCCGGACGGTCCGCGGATCCGGCGTCCAGCGGTCGGCGATGAAGGCGAGCGGGTTGCGCAGCGCCGCTACGAGGTCGGTGGGGGTCAGCTTTGGCACGGGAACCATGGTAGGGGGCTGCTTGTGCATGCGTTCACGAGGGTGCCGCGTCCGGCGTCATCGACGGTTGTGGCCCGGCGACGGCTTCCGTTCCGCCACGGCCGGCCCGTCACTCCCAGCGGAAGAACCTCCCCGCCGCCCCCAGCGCCACCACCGCCCACACCGCGAGAATCCCCAGGTCGCCCCACGGCATGGCCGCCCCGTGCTGGAGCACGTCCCGCAGGCCGTCCGAGAGGGCGGAGATGGGGAGGAGGCCGAGTACCGACTGGGCGCCGCCGAACTTGTCCAGCGGGACGATGACCCCGCCGCCCACGAGCAGCAGCAGGAACACCAGGTTGGCGGCCGCCAGGGTCGCCTCCGCCTTGAGGGTGCCCGCCATCAGGAGGCCGAGACCGGAGAAGGCGGCCGTGCCGAGGACCAGGAGGAGCAGGACGGCGAGGGGGTTGCCGTGCGGGGACCAGCCGAGGGCGAAGGCGATCACCGTCAGGAGGATCACCTGGAGGATCTCGGTGACCAGGACCGACGCGGTCTTGGCCGTCATCAGGGCCCAGCGGGGCAGCGGGGAGGAGGCGAGGCGCTTCAGGACTCCGTAGCGGCGCTCGAAGCCGGTCGCGATGGCCTGGCCGGTGAAGGCCGTGGACATGACGGCGAGGGCGAGGACGCCCGGGGTCAGGAAGTCGACCGACTTGCCCGTGCCCGTGTCGACGATGTCCACCGAGCTGAAGAGCACGAGGATCAGCGTCGGGATCACCACCGTCAGGAGCAGCTGCTCGCCGTTGCGGAGCAGCATCCTCGTCTCCAGGGCCGCCTGCGCCGCGATCATGCGGGGGAGCGGGGCGGCCCCCGGCTTCGGGGTGTAGGTGCCGGTGCCGGTGTCCGTGCCGGTCGCGGTGGTCATGAGCGCAGCTCCTTGCCGGTCAGCTCCAGGAAGACGTCCTCCAGCGTGTGCCGTTCGACCGAGATGCGGTCGGGCATGACGCCGTGCTGGGCGCACCACGAGGTCACCGTCGCCAGCAGCTGCGGGTTCACCTTGCCGACGATCCGGTAGGAGCCCGGGGTCAGCTCGGCGGCCGTGGAGTCGGCCGGCAGCGCCTTGAGGAGCGAGCCGACGTCGAGGCCGGGGCGGCCGGAGAACCGCAGGGTGTTCTCGGCGCCGCCCTTGCACAGTTCCTCGGGTGAGCCCTGGGCGATGACCCGGCCGGCGTCGATGACGGCGACGTCGTCGGCGAGCTGCTCGGCCTCTTCCATGTAGTGGGTGGTGAGGATGACCGAGACGCCGTCGGCGCGCAGGTCCCGGACCAGGTCCCAGGTGGCGCGGCGGGCCTGGGGGTCGAGGCCGGCGGTCGGCTCGTCCAGGAAGACCAGTTCCGGACGTCCGACCACGGCCATGGCGAGGGCCAGGCGCTGCTGCTGGCCGCCGGAGAGACGGCGGTACGACGTCCGGCCGCAGCTGCCGAGGCCCAGCCGCTCCATCAGCGCGTCCACGTCCAGCGGATGCGCGTGCAGCTTCGCCACGTGCCGCAGCATCTCGTCGGCGCGGGCGCCCGAGTAGACGCCCCCGGACTGGAGCATCACGCCCACTCTGGGACGCAGCTCGGCGGACTGCCGTACCGGATCGAGGCCCAGGACACGCACCGTGCCGGAATCCGGCCTGCGGTACCCCTCGCAGGTCTCGATCGTGGTCGTCTTGCCCGCCCCGTTGGGGCCGAGTACGGCCGTCACGCCCGCCTCGGCGACCAGACCGAGACCGTTCACGGCGGTCTTGGTGCCGTACCGCTTCACCAGGTCCCGCACCTGGACCACCGGCTCACTTCGCATGGTGACAGAGTCTAAGGACGCCTCCCGTCACCCGGACGGCCGGGTGCTAGATCTCCTCCTCACGGGGTCGGTGCACGGCCAGCCACCGCTCGGCGTAGGCCACGGCCTCCGCCACCGGGAAGAGCCGGGCCTCGGCCGCGCCGACCGTGCCGCGGACGACGACCGGGCGGTCGCGTTCGAAGTCGTAGCCCAGTTCGTCGAAGCGGTCGGAGGTGATCGACACCTCGGTGACCTCCTCCCAGCCGCCGCCGGGCGCGGGGCGGCCGACCCGCACGCGCGGGGACGGGATCCGGTACTCGGCGAGGTGGAAGCTGGTGCAGGTGGCGTAACCGGTGCCGAGCATGAGCACGCGCGCGTGCAGCTTCTCCAGCCGGGCCAGCGGGCTCCGCTCGCCGAGCCGGCAGTCGGGGGCGTGGCCGTCGAGGAGTTCCGCCGCGCGCGGGCCGACGGCCGAGAAGGAGGTCTGCGGGTGGGCGCTGCGCACGGCACCCGGCCAGGTCCGCACGGTTTCCGGGATCACGCCGACCGCGCGGCTGGGCGTGGTCCGGGGGTCGTACGGCGGCATGGTCGCCCGGATCGTCGCCCACCACTCCTCGGGCACCGGCGGATTTCCCCACACCGCGGGGTCCGAGAGGTCACCGGTCTGGGTGGGGACCACCAGGGTGCCGTCGGGGCCGAGGGCGTCGAGGAGGGCCTGGACGACGGCCACGGCTCCGCCGTTCACCCACCCGAGGGAACTGAGCGAGGTGTGCGCGAGGAGGATCTCGCCGGTCTTGACGCCCAGCAGGCGAAGCTGCTTCGCGAGGGCGTCCCGCGTGACAAGAGGGCCGGTCGGAGGCGGTGTGGGCATGGTCCGGGAGTGTTCCTGAGGGGGCCGCCCGGCCGCCACCCCATTGGCCCAGGGGTGATCGAAATCGGCCAAGGGATGATCGATCAAAGATCGTTTTCGCAGGTCAGGGCGGGTGTCAGGTTAGGTATGCCTAAGTGACGCAGGGCACCGCCCTCTCGCCCGGACGCCGCTTGCCTGCCTCTGAGGAATTACGCAACAATGGTGTTGTGAAAAACGTCGGCGAGGTTCGGGTGACCCCCCAGGGGGCCCCGCAGGAAGAGCTCGCGACCGGAGAGCGCTCGACGCGCAACCGGGTCGCGCGGTCGATCCTGGACCACGGGCCGTCGACCGTCACGGAGCTGGCCGGGCGCCTGGGCCTGACCCCGGCCGCCGTCCGCCGGCATCTGGACGCGCTGGTCGCCGACGACGTCGTGGAAGCACGCGAGCAGCGGGTGTACGGCACACGGACGCGCGGCCGGCCCGCCAAGATCTTCGCCCTCACCGACTGCGGCCGAGACGCCTTCGACCAGTCCTACGACAAGCTCGCCGCCGACGCGCTGCGCTGGATCGCCGAGCAGGGGGGCGGCCAGGAGGCGGTCGCCGCCTTCGCGCGGGCCCGGATCACCGCCCAGGCGAGGGCCTACCGCACGGCGATCGAGAGCGTGAGCCCCGACGAGCGCACGGAAGCGCTGGCCAAGGCCCTGAGCCTGGACGGGTACGCTGCAACGGCGCGCAGCGCACCGGTCGGCGAACAGCTGTGCCAGCACCACTGCCCGGTCGCCCATGTCGCGGAGCAGTTCCCCCAGCTGTGCGAGGCGGAGACGGAGATCTTCGCCGAGCTGCTCGGAACGCACGTCCAGCGACTGGCGACCATCGCGCACGGCGACGGCGTCTGCACGACGTTCATCCCCAAGACATCCACTGACGCATCTGCAAGCACGGCCGGGAGGAACCCCGCATGACTCTCCCCACGGAGACTGCCCACCCTGAGCTCGAAGGCCTGGGCAAGTACGAATACGGCTGGGCCGACTCCGACGCGGCCGGCGCCTCTGCGAAGCGTGGTCTGAACGAGGACGTGGTCCGGGACATCTCGGCGAAGAAGTCCGAGCCGGAGTGGATGACCAAGCTCCGCCTCAAGGGCCTGCGCCTCTTCGAGAAGAAGCCCATGCCGAACTGGGGCTCGGACCTGTCGGGCATCGACTTCGACAACATCAAGTACTTCGTGCGCTCCACGGAGAAGCAGGCGGAGTCCTGGGAGGACCTGCCCGAGGACATCAAGAACACCTACGACAAGCTGGGCATCCCGGAGGCGGAGAAGCAGCGCCTGGTCGCCGGTGTGGCCGCCCAGTACGAGTCGGAGGTCGTCTACCACCAGATCCGCGAGGACCTGGAGGAGCAGGGCGTCATCTTCCTGGACACCGACACCGCGCTGAAGGAGCACCCCGACCTCTTCAAGGAGTACTTCGGCACCGTCATCCCGGTCGGTGACAACAAGTTCGCCTCGCTGAACACCGCCGTGTGGTCGGGCGGTTCCTTCATCTACGTCCCGCCGGGCGTCCACGTGGAGATCCCGCTCCAGGCCTACTTCCGCATCAACACGGAGAACATGGGCCAGTTCGAGCGGACCCTGATCATCGTGGACGAGGGTGCCTACGTGCACTACGTCGAGGGCTGTACCGCTCCGATCTACAAGAGCGACTCGCTGCACTCCGCGGTCGTCGAGATCATCGTCAAGAAGAACGCCCGCTGCCGCTACACGACCATTCAGAACTGGTCGAACAACGTCTACAACCTGGTCACCAAGCGCGCCGTCGCCTACGAGGGCGCCACCATGGAGTGGATCGACGGCAACATCGGCTCCAAGGTGACGATGAAGTACCCGGCCGTCTACCTGATGGGCGAGCACGCCAAGGGCGAGACCCTCTCCATCGCCTTCGCGGGCGAGGGCCAGCACCAGGACGCCGGCTCCAAGATGGTCCACATGGCGCCGAACACCTCCTCCAACATCGTCTCCAAGTCGGTGGCCCGCGGCGGTGGCCGTACCTCCTACCGCGGTCTCGTCGAGATCGGCGAAGGCGCCCACGGCTCCAAGTCGAACGTGCTGTGCGACGCGCTGCTCGTCGACACCATCTCCCGCTCCGACACGTACCCCTACGTCGACGTCCGCGAGGACGACGTGTCCATGGGCCACGAGGCGACCGTCTCCAAGGTCTCCGAGGACCAGCTCTTCTACCTGATGAGCCGCGGTCTCTCCGAGTTCGAGGCGATGGCCATGATCGTGCGCGGCTTCGTCGAGCCGATCGCCAAGGAGCTGCCGATGGAGTACGCCCTTGAGCTCAACCGGCTGATCGAGCTCCAGATGGAAGGCGCGGTCGGCTAAGGACCACCGCCCGACCGCCACGCCACACACGATTTCCGAAAGCGAGCACTACGACAGCCATGGCTGAGGCTCAGAACTCCCCGGTGGGCTCCACCACCGCCGGCGCCATCGCGGTGGCCGCCGAGTCGACCGTCGCCACGCGCATGAGCGCGCCCCCGTCCTTCGACGTCGCGGACTTCCCGGTCCCGCACGGCCGCGAGGAGGAATGGCGGTTCACCCCGCTGGAGCGCCTGCGAGGGCTGCACGACGGCACGGCGGTCGCGTCCGGCGACAGCCTGAAGGTCGCGGTGGAGGCCCCCGAGGGCGTCACCGTCGAGCTGGTCGGCCGCGACGACCCCCGGCTCGGCCGGGCCGGCGCCCCGGTGGACCGGGTCGCCGCCCAGGCGTACTCCGCCTTCGAGCAGGCCGGCGTGGTCACCGTCCCCAAGGAGACGGTGCTCACCGAGCCGATCCGGATCAGCGTGCACGGCCAGGGCGGGGTCGCCTACGGCCACCAGGTGATCGAGCTGGGCGCCTTCGCCGAGGCCGTCGTCGTCATCGACCACACCGGTGACGTGGTCACCGCCGCCAACGTCGAGTACGTCCTGGGCGACGGCGCCAAGCTGACCGTCGTCTCCGTCCAGGACTGGGACGACAAGGCCGTCCACGTGGCCCAGCACAACGCCCTCGTCGGCCGGGACGCCAGCTTCAAGTCCGTGGTCGTCACCTTCGGCGGCGACCTCGTACGCCTGCACCCGCGCGTCGCCTACGCCGGCACCGGCGGCGAGGCCGAGCTGTACGGCCTGTACTTCACCGACGCCGGGCAGCACCAGGAGCACCGCCTGCTGGTCGACCACAACACCCCGCACTGCAAGTCCAACGTGGCCTACAAGGGCGCGCTCCAGGGCGAGCAGGCGCACGCGGTCTGGATCGGCGACGTCCTCATCGAGGCCAAGGCCGAGGGCACCGACACCTACGAGATGAACCGCAACCTGGTCCTCACGGACGGCGCGCGCGTCGACTCGGTGCCGAACCTGGAGATCGAGACCGGCGAGATCGTCGGCGCCGGTCACGCCTCCGCCACCGGCCGCTTCGACGACGAGCAGCTCTTCTACCTGATGGCCCGCGGCATCCCGGAGCACGAGGCCCGCCGCCTCGTCGTCCGCGGCTTCTTCGCCGAGCTGGTCCAGCAGATCGGTGTCGCCGACATCCAGGAGCGCCTGCTCGCCAGGATCGAGGAGGAGCTGGAGGCCTCGGTCGCATGACCTCGACCGCGTTCGTACGCGCCTGCGGGCTGAGCGAGCTGGAGGAGGACACCCCGAAGCGGGTGGAACTCGACGGCACGCCGGTCTCGGTCGTGAAGACCGAGGGGGAGGTGTTCGCCATCCACGACATCTGCTCCCACGCCAACGTCTCGCTCTCCGAGGGCGAGGTGGAGGACTGCCAGATCGAGTGCTGGCTGCACGGCTCCAGCTTCGACCTGCGCACCGGCAAGCCGTCCGGCCTCCCGGCCACGCGCCCCGTCCCCGTATACCCCGTAAAGATCGAAGGGGACGACGTGCTCGTCTCCCTCACCCAGGAGTCCTGAGGCACCCATGGCAACGCTTGAAATCCGAGACCTGCACGTCACCGTCGAGGCCGACAACGCCACGAAGGAGATCCTCAAGGGCGTCGACCTCACCGTGAAGCAGGGCGAGACGCACGCCATCATGGGCCCCAACGGCTCCGGCAAGTCGACCCTCGCCTACTCGCTCGCGGGTCACCCGAAGTACACGATCACCGGCGGCACCGTGCTGCTCGACGGCGAGGACGTCCTGGAGATGTCCGTCGACGAGCGCGCCCGCGCGGGCCTGTTCCTGGCGATGCAGTACCCGGTCGAGGTCCCGGGTGTCTCCGTGTCGAACTTCCTGCGGACCTCCGCCACCGCCATCCGCGGCGAGGCCCCCAAGCTGCGCACCTGGGTGAAGGAGGTCAAGGAGGCCATGGAGCGGCTCTCCATCGACTCCTCCTTTGCCGAGCGCAACGTCAACGAGGGCTTCTCCGGCGGTGAGAAGAAGCGCCACGAGATCCTCCAGCTCGAACTGCTCAAGCCGAAGATCGCGATCCTCGACGAGACCGACTCGGGCCTCGACGTCGACGCCCTTCGCATCGTCTCCGAGGGTGTCAACCGCGTCCGCGAGACCGGCGAGGTCGGCACCCTGCTGATCACGCACTACACGCGCATCCTGCGCTACATCAAGCCCGACTTCGTCCACGTCTTCTCGGCCGGCCGGATCGTCGAGTCCGGCGGCGCCGAGCTCGCCGACAAGCTGGAGGACGAGGGCTACGAGGCATACACGAAGGGTGGCGTATCCGCGTGACACAGTTGCCGGGCCTCCTCGACACCGAGGCGATCCGCAAGGACTTCCCCGTCCTGGACCGTCTGGTCCACGACGGCAAGAAGCTCGTGTACCTGGACAACGCGGCGACCAGCCAGAAGCCGCGCCAGGTACTGGACGTCCTCAGCGAGTACTACGAGCGCCACAACGCCAACGTCCACCGCGGTGTGCATGTGCTCGCCGAGGAGGCCACGGCGATGTACGAGGGCGCGCGCGACAAGGTCGCCGAGTTCATCAACGCGCCCAGCCGCGACGAGGTGATCTTCACCAAGAACGCCTCCGAGTCGCTGAACCTCGTGGCGAACATGCTCGGCTGGGCCGACGAGCCCTACCGGGTGGACCACGAGACCGAGATCGTCATCACGGAGATGGAGCACCACTCCAACATCGTGCCGTGGCAGCTGCTGGCGCAGCGCACCGGCGCGAAGCTGAAGTGGTTCGGCCTCACCGACGACGGCCGCCTCGACCTCACCAACATCGACGAGGTCATCACGGAGAAGACGAAGATCGTCTCCTTCGTCCTGGTCTCCAACATCCTGGGCACGGTCAACCCGGTCGAGGCGATAGTGCGCCGCGCCCAGGAGGTCGGCGCGCTCGTCTGCATCGACGCCTCCCAGGCCGCTCCCCACATGCCGCTGGACGTGCAGGCCCTGCAGGCCGACTTCGTGGCCTTCACCGGCCACAAGATGTGCGGCCCGACCGGCATCGGCGTCCTCTGGGGCCGCCAGGAGCTCCTGGAGGACCTCCCGCCGTTCCTCGGCGGCGGCGAGATGATCGAGACCGTGTCGATGCACTCGTCGACGTACGCCCCGGCGCCCCACAAGTTCGAGGCGGGCACCCCGCCGGTCGCCCAGGCCGTCGGCCTCGGCGCGGCGATCGACTACCTCAACGCCATCGGCATGGACAAGATCCTCGCCCATGAGCACGCGCTGACCGAGTACGCGGTGCAGCGGCTCCAGCAGGTCCCGGGCCTGAGGATCATCGGCCCCACCACGGCCGAGGACCGGGGCGCCGCGATCTCCTTCACCCTCGGGGACATCCACCCGCACGACGTGGGCCAGGTCCTCGACGAGCAGGGCATCGCGGTCCGGGTCGGTCACCACTGCGCGCGGCCCGTCTGCCTGCGGTACGGAATTCCTGCGACCACGCGAGCGTCGTTCTATCTGTACTCCACTCCGGCCGAGATCGACGCTCTGGTCGAGGGCCTGGAGCACGTACGGAACTTCTTCGGCTGAAGGGCGTGAGCTGAGACCGTGCTGTGTTATCCCGGGGGCCAACCCCCGGACCCCCGGCCGCAGGACCACGCCACGGAACTTGGGATGCGAGGTTTGTCGTCGTGAAGCTGGATTCGATGTACCAGGAAGTCATCCTGGACCACTACAAGAACCCGCACGGGCGTGGTCTGAGGGATGGCGACGCCGAGGTGCACCATGTGAACCCGACGTGCGGCGACGAGATCACCCTCCGAGTGAAGTACGACGGCACGACGATCGAGGACGTCTCGTACGAGGGCCAGGGCTGCTCCATCAGCCAGGCCTCGGCCTCCGTGCTGAACGAACTGCTGGTCGGCAAGGAGCTGGCGGACGCGCAGAAGATCCAGGAGACCTTCCTGGAGCTGATGCAGTCCAAGGGCCGGCTGGAGCCCGACGACGCGATGGAGGACGTCCTGGAGGACGCGGTCGCGTTCGCCGGTGTCTCGAAGTACCCCGCCCGGGTCAAGTGCGCCCTCCTGAGCTGGATGGCGTGGAAGGACGCGACGGCGCAGGCGCTGGGTGGCGCGGCCGACGCCGAAAGGAAGACCGCATGACCGACACCGTTGAGATGAAGCCCGCCTCGGAGGAAGAACTCCGCGAGGCCCTGATGGACGTGGTCGACCCCGAGCTCGGCATCGACGTCGTCAACCTCGGGCTGATCTACGGCATCCACATCGACGACGCGAACATCGCCACCGTCGACATGACCCTGACCTCGGCGGCCTGCCCGCTGACCGATGTCATCGAGGACCAGGCCAAGTCCGCCACGGACGGCATCGTCAACGAACTGCGCATCAACTGGGTCTGGATGCCCCCGTGGGGCCCCGACAAGATCACCGACGACGGCCGCGAACAGCTCCGGGCCCTCGGGTTCAACGTCTGAGCGCACCGCGTACGGGAAAGCGGCGGCACCTTCCGGGTGCCGCCGCTTTCCCGTCACAGGGCATCAGGCCAGCGGGTCCACGAACCGGAACGCGGAGTCCGCCCGGTACAGGTCGCTGTTCTGGTACGGGTCGAGCTTCAGCTGGAAGCTCTGGTGGCGCAGATAGCGGCCGGGGTAGTTCACCGACTCCAGCATGACCGCGCCGGAGTAGGACGAGGCCCGGGCGCAGAAGGTGGCGTCCTGCTGGAAGAGGTACGAGCCGTCGTTGCTGTCGGCGCGCAGCAGGAAGTCGCGATGCCGCAGGTACTTCCCGTCGGACGTCCGGAACGAGTAGCAGGAGCTGTTCGCCAGGCCCTTGACCACGGTGAACGTGGAGTCCTCGCGGGACTCCGAGCCGCGTGGCGCGTCCAGCTTCACCAGCCCGTCGCTCACATGCCAGTAGCGGTCCGGGTAGTTGACCGAGCGGACCGACTTCTGGGTGGTGCTGGGCTGCTGTGCCGAGCCGCCCGAACTTCCCTTGGAGGGCGCCGCCTTGGAGGGCTTCTCGCTGGAGGGCGCGGCCTTCGGGGTGCTGGGGTGCGCCGCGGTCGTCGCGGTGGCGGACGCGGTCGGCGAGGTCGCCGACATCCCCGACGTGCCCTTGGGCGGAGTGGTCGAACCTGACGCCGACGGCGAGGCGAAGGAGAGCAGACCCGGGCCGTTTTCGGTGTTCCCGGACGCTGTGGGCCCGGGCGAGGCCGTCTGGTCAGGTGTGCCGTGGCTGACGGCTATCGCCGTGACGCAGGCGACGACGGTGGCGATGGCCAGCGTGCCCGCCAGCCAGAGTCTTCGGGTGCCGGGAGCCCGGGAGGTGTCGGGGGCCCAGCCGTTCTCCCAGGCGGGATGCGGCGGGGGTTGGGGGGTGGTTTCTGGCATGCGCGTTTCCTCCAGCGGCGCCAAGGCAGCGGCCGGGGATGTAAGGGTGGAGTGGGTGAAGCGTGAAGCAAAGGTGGATCACAGAGGTGCACACACTAGTGGAGTAACGGGGCTGCGGGGAGCCGTTTCAGCTAGCGGTTTCTGTGACCATTGAACATCTTCGTGTGGCGCACGGGAGTTCAAACGGCGTTCTCAGTGACTTCCCAGGGCCGGCTCATCGTCCGACGGCACCCTGGCGCCGATGGCTACCTCAGTGCTTCCCCCCGTACGCCCCGTTTTCGTCCTCGGCTGTCCCCGCTCCGGGACGACCCTGCTCCAGCTGATGCTGCACGCGCACCCGAGGATCGCCCTGCCGCCGGAAACCCGGTTCGTCCTGCCCGCCTACGAACGCAGGCTCAGCTTCGGCGACCTGCGCGAACCGGTCAATCGGGCGGCGCTCGCGCACTGGATCACCGGCCGCAGGGAAACCCGTTTCCACGAACTCGGCCTGGATGCCGAGGCCGTCGCCGGCCGGATCGCGGACGGCCCGCCCACCCTCGGTTCGGCCCTCGGTATCGCCCTCAAGGCGTACGCGGAGAGCCACGGCAAGGCGCGCTGGGGCGACAAGCGGCCCGCCTACGCCCTGCATGTCGAGGAGATCCTGCGGCTCTTCCCGGACGCCCAGTTCGTGCATCTCGTCCGCGACGGCCGGGACTGCGTGGCCTCTCTCCTCGGCATGCCCTGGTGGCACCGCGGCTTCCACGAGGCCGTCGCCACCTGGGCCCAGGTGATGGACGTGACCCGGCGCTACGCCCGCCGGCTCGGACCGGGTGCCTGGCACGAGGTCCGCTTCGAGGATCTGATCGCCGACCCTGAACACCAACTCCGAGTCATCTGCGCCTACTTGGGCGAGGATTACGACCCGCGGACGACCGAGCCGCACCGCATCGCGCGTACCGCCGTACCGGCCCGCAAGACCTGGCACCGCCGTACCCGCGGCGCCCTGGACACCTCCCGGGCCGGCAGCTGGCAGCAGCGGCTGACACCGGACCAGATCCGGCTCGCCGACGCCGCGTTGGACGACCGGCTCGCCCGATACGGCTACGAACCGAGCGGAGCGGTCCGGCCCGACCCGGCCGAACTGCTCCGCTACCGACGCGTCTTCGCGCTGCGCCGGGCGGCCCACGCCAAGCGCCGGCTGCTCGACCACGCGACACGGCTGCGCGAACCGGGTCCGGTGGCAGCGGCCCGGCCCCTGCGCTGAGGCCGGGGCGGTCCCGTGCGCTGAGGCCGGGGCGGTCCCGGCATGGTTGTGTACGACCGTACGCAACGTTGCGTACACTCGTACGCATGGGATATCTGACGCTCGCCGGCGCCATAGCCGCCGAGGTCGCCGCCACGACGGCGATGAAGTACGCGGACGGCTTCAGCAGACTCTGGCCTTCGCTGCTGACGGCACTGGGATACGTCGTCTCGTTCCTGCTGCTCGCCCAGACGCTGAAGACCGTGTCGATCGGCACGGCCTACGCGATCTGGTCCGGGGCCGGCACCGCCGCCATCGCCGTGCTGGGCCTGCTGCTGTTCGGGGAGGCGCTGACCCTGGCCAAGGTGGCCGGGATCGTGCTGATCGTCGGCGGAGTGGTGGTCCTGAACCTGGGAGGCGCGCACTGATGCCCCGCCGTTACGACCCCGATCGCCGGCAGCGGATCATCGAGGCGGCGATCCGGGTCGTCGGCGAGAAGGGGCTCGCCGGACTGAGCCATCGCACCGTCGCCGCCGAGGCCGATGTCCCGCTCGGCTCCACGACCTACCACTTCAAGACCCTCGACGAGCTGATGGTCGCCGCGCTGCGCCAGGCCAACGAGGGCTTCGCCAAGGCGGTCGCCGCGTACGGAGGCCTGGACGAACCCTCGGCGGACCTCGCCACCACCCTCGCCCGGATCCTCGGCGACTGGCTGAGCGGTGACCGTACCGCCGTGGAGCTGGAGTACGAGCTCTACCTCGCCGCCCTGCGCCGCCCGGCCCTGCGCCCCGTCGCCGCCGAGTGGGCCGACGACCTCGCCGAACGGCTGGCCCGGCGCACCGACCCGGTCACGGCACGGGCACTGGTCGCACTGATGGACGGGATCTGCCTCCAGGTGCTGCTGACGGGGACGCCGTACGACGAGGGGTACGCCCGGGAGGCGCTGGGGCGGGTGATTCCCTGAACGGAGGCGTTCCGGGGAGCGCGGGCGGGGCCCGGCGCGTCTTCGCCGCCCGTCCCCTGAGACGCCCCGCACGCTGGTTCGCCTCCCCGGCCCCCGGCCGGTTAGGTTGCCCTCATGACCGACACCACTGCTCCTCGTTCCACCGGTGCCGCCGCCGCGGGCCTCGCCACGATCGCCGCCGACGGCACCGTTCTCGACACCTGGTTCCCCGCCCCCGAACTGCTGGCCGAGCCCGGCCCGTCCGGCACCGAGCGGCTGTCCGCGCAGAAGGCCGTGGAACTGCTCGGCGAGGGCGCCGCGAAGGCGCTCGGCCCGGACGCCCGCCGGGGTGTCGAGGTCGTCGCGGTCCGTACGGTCATCGCCTCCCTCGACGAAAAGCCGCTCGACACCCACGACGCCTACCTGCGTCTGCACCTGCTCTCGCACCGCCTGGTCAAGCCGCACGGCCAGAGCCTGGACGGCATCTTCGGCCTGCTCGCCAACGTCGCCTGGACCTCCCTCGGCCCCGTCGCCGTCGACGACCTCGAGAAGGTCCGGCTCAACGCCCGCGCCGAGGGCCTGCACCTCCAGGTGACCTCGATCGACAAGTTCCCGCGGATGACGGACTACGTCGCCCCGAAGGGCGTGCGCATCGCCGACGCCGACCGGGTCCGCCTCGGCGCGCACCTCTCCGAGGGCACCACCGTGATGCACGAGGGCTTCGTCAACTTCAACGCCGGCACCCTCGGCACCTCGATGGTCGAGGGCCGGATCTCGGCCGGTGTCGTGGTGGGCGACGGCTCGGACATCGGCGGCGGCGCCTCCACCATGGGCACGCTGTCCGGCGGCGGCAACGTCATCATCGCCATCGGCGAGCGCTGCCTGGTCGGCGCCGAGGCGGGCGTCGGCATCGCCCTCGGCGACGAGTGCGTGGTCGAGGCCGGCCTGTACGTCACCGCGGGCACCCGCGTCACCATGCCCGACGGCCAGATCGTCAAGGCCCGCGAGCTGAACGGCGCGTCCAACATCCTCTTCCGCCGCAACTCGGTCACCGGCGCCGTCGAGGCCCGCCCGAACAACGCGGTCTGGGGCGGCCTGAACGAGATCCTGCACAGCCACAACTGACGTACGCCGCCGTGCCGTCGAGCTGAGCGCCCTTCCGGCTGGGAGGGCGCTCAGTCGTCGTCCGGCAGGGAGGACCGGAACTCCGCCAGTGCCGTGAAGTCGGCCTCGCGCAGCCCGATCCGGGGGTCGACATGATGCAGCAGGGCGGGGCGGGGATGGTGGGCCCGGACGTACCGGGTGTCCGCCGGGCTCTGCTCGTCGTCCACCCAGGCGAACGGCCGTCCCCCGGCGTAGGCCACGATCGCCTCCGTCTTCCAGTGGACGCCGTCCGGCCGCTCGGCCAGCAGGCCCCGGCCGAAGTCGACGTACGGCAGCTCGGGCAGGCCGACGACCGGGCCGATCCAGCGGTTGGCCTCGGCCATCCAGGTGGTCGCCCAGCACAGCTCGTAGCCGAGGGCGAGCAGCGCCGGGCCGTGCGAGGGGTTGAGCCACACCCGCAGCGGGCGCCCCGGGTGGACGCTCGCCCGGATCGTCGTATAACCCTCGGGGCGTCGTTCGGGCTTGGCCGCGTACGGGTTGAGGGGGCCGTCGACGTCCAGGAACAGCAGGGGGCGGCTCACGGGGCCAACGTACGGCAGCGGGCGCGCGGAGCGCCGGTGAATATTCTCGCGCCGGGCAGACATAGTGGCGCCGCGCCGCACGCGTCACCACGGGTGGAGGGCCCGGACATCAGGTGGGCCCGGGGGAAGAGACGGTGACGATGGATGCGGAACTGCAGGAGAGCTTCCGGGAGTTCGTGGACAGCCGGGCCACGGCGTTGCTGAGGACGGCCGTGCTGCTGACCGGCGGCGACCGGCACGCCGCCGAGGACCTGCTGCAGAACGCCCTGATCAAGGCGGCCGGCCGCTGGCAGCGGATCGACGAGCCCGAGGCCTATGTACGGCAGGTCCTCTACCGGCAGCAGATCAGCCGCTGGCGGCTGAAGTGGCGGCGGCGCGAACTCAGCGTCGCCGAACCACCGGAGAGCCAGCCGGCTCCCGACGCCGCCGCCACCGCCGAGCTGCGCCTGGTCCTGCGCGCGGCCCTGGCCCGGCTCACCACCCGCCAGCGCACCGTCCTGGTCCTCCGTTACTTCGAGGACCTCCCGGAGGCCGACGTGGCCCGGCTGCTCGGCTGCTCCGTCGGCACCGTACGGTCCACCACCCACCGCTCCCTGGCCCGGCTGCGCACCCTCGCGCCCGAACTGGCCGCCCTCGCCCCCGACACCGGCCGTGACCAGCCGCCGTCCCGTGACTGCTCGCCCGTGGAGGTGCGGCCGTGAACGCCGAGGAACTCCTGCGCGACGCACTGCGCGAGCAGGCCGTCGAACTGCAGCCGCTGCGCGCCGGGTTCGCCGACCAGGTGCTGGCCGTCCGGCGGCGCCGCCGGGCCCGCCGGCTCGCCTCCGTCGCCGTGGCCACCGCGGCCGTGGTCGCCGTCGCGGTGGGCGTGCCGCTGCTCGACGGCGGCAAGGACGACGTACGGCCCGCCGGCGTCCTCGACCCCGGTGAGACCCGCGCCCACCCCGACCAGTCGCCGCCCCGCGAGCTGATCCGCGCGGGCGAGGCCACGATGGCCGCCTACTTCATCACCGACAGTGTCAGGCAGACGGCCCGCCGGTCCCACACCACCCGCACCTACTGGCTGCTGGACCAGCACACCGGCCGCTACGAGAAGGACACCCGCTGGTCGTACGTCGCCGTCGCCCCCGGCCTGAAGACGGCCGCCGTCCTGGAGCGGACGCTCCCCGCCCGGCGGATCGGCCTGCTCGACCTCACCACCGGCGAGGTGGCCCGCTGGATCCCGGTCGAGCACGGGGTCGGCGGGGTCGCGTTCTCCCACGACGGCCGTGAACTGGTCGCGACGACCTACTCCGCCGACCCCGACGTGGTGACCAGAGCGGCGGACGACCAGGACGGCACCTCCGTCTCCCTGCCCGTCACCATGCCGCGTACCGGCTTCTACGTCCTCGGCGTGGCTTCCGGGAAAGGCTCCTGGAGCAAGGCCGGCAACCCGCACGACAGCATGGGACTGCCCACGATCAACGCCCGCCAGGACTTCGCCCCCAGCCGCTCCGGCCAGTACGTATGGGCGGGTCTGACCGGCGAACCCGGGATACAGTTCTACGACCTCCACGGCCACCAGGTCCCCGCCCCGGCCGGCGAGCGGAACCTGAAGTGGTACGTCGAAGCGGGGCTGTCGCCCGACGGCGAGCGGGTCGCCGGTGACTTCGCGGGCAGAACGATGAAGACCTCCTCCTGGATCACCGACATCGGCACCGGCAGGAAGACCGAGGTGCACGGGCAGCAACTCCTCGCCTGGGCCGACAACCGGTCCCTCATCGCCTGGGACATCGGCAAGGACGGCGGCAACGAGTTCCACAACCGCCTGGTCCTGGTCACCGTCGGCAGCGACAAGATCGTCCCGCTCAGCGGCTTCCGCAAGGGCAACGACGGCGACGCCGGCCGCTGGACACCGGTCTTCGCCGAGTCGCGCTGATCAGGCCGCCACCAGCTCCTCGTACACCGCCCGCAGCCCGTCGGCCGCCTCCCGGCCGGCGGGCCGCAGCGGTGCCCGCACCGGTCCCGACGGCAGACCGAGCGCGCCGAGCAGCGCCTTCGAGGTGACCGTGCCCGGCAGGCCGGCGGCCGTCATCGCCTCGATCAACGGGGTCGCCCGCAGCTGGCGTTCGGTCGCGCGGGCGGTGTCGCCGGCGTCGAACGCGTCCAGGATCGCGGCGACCGGGGCCGGGACGACATTGGCCACCGTGCTCACACAGCCGGCGGCGCCCGCCGCGTACAGGGCGAGGATGTGCTCGTCGCAGCCCGCGTAGTACGCCAGGTCCGTGCGCGCCAGCACCTTCTGGCTGCCGAGGAAGTCGTACGAGCAGTCCTTCACGGCCACGATCCGGGGGTGCGCGGCGAGCCGGATCAGCGTCTCCGGCTCGATCCGGGTGCCGGTGCGGCCGGGGATGTCGTACAGCATCACCGGCAGCCCGCCGGCGTCGGCCACCTCCAGGAAGTGCGCCTCCAGCGCGTCCTGCGGCGGCCTGCTGTAGTACGGGGAGACCACCAGCACGCCGTCCGCGCCCGCCTTCTCCGCCGCCCGCGCCAGCTCGACGGTGTGCAGGGTGTCGGCGGTGCCGACGCCGGCCACGAGCGGCACCCGGTCGCCCACCGCTTCCCGGACGGCCGCGATCAGCTCCGCCTTCTCGGCGTCCGAGGTGGTCGGCGACTCGCCGGTGGTGCCGTTCAGCACCAGACCGTCGCAGCCCTCGGCCACCAGACGCGCGGCCAGCCGCCGGGTGCCGTCGAGGTCGAGCGCTCCCGCTTCGGTGAAGGGGGTGACCATCGCGCAGAGCGTGCGGCCGAAGGGGCGGGGCGAGCGGGCGGTGTCGCGTGGGTTCGTCATGGGGATAGTGTCGGCAGCGCAACGACTTAGCTCTACTTAATTTTTCTACCATGTACGTCTTAGTAATGCTAAGACGTTGACCTGTGGGGATCCGAGGCCCTGTGTCCAACTCGGCCCTTCATGGGCCACTATGGGCGGGGCGGTCACGACGGCCGGTCATGGGTCATGGGAGGCGCCATGAAGCTGGGCAAGGCACTGGCCACCGGGGTCGCCGAGGAGCGGCCGCTCGTCCACGACGAAGTACCCGAACGCCCCGGGCTCGCCGAAGAGATCCACAAGAGCCATGAACCGCAGGTCGTGTCCGCGTCCGAAGAGGCCCCGGCCGCCCGATGAGGCTGTGGCTCCCGGCAGAACGCCCGACGGAGCCGCCGACCGGCTACAAGATCGCCCACCCGATGCTGTCCCAGGACGGCGCACGGGCCGGGTTCACCGGTGTGTCGCTGGGCGGCGCGCTGCCGTACGGAGTGCTGGACGACGCGTCCTGCGTCTACGGCCGACGGCATCGGCCGCCCGCGCGGCTGTGCGACTGCGGCTTCCACTGTGTGCACGGACGCGAGGCCGCCGAGGCCCTGCTGTGCACCGCCGAGCACCGGGCCGCCGTGCTGCTCGAAGTCTCCGTCCTCGGCGCCTACATCCGGTTCGAGCGCGGCTTCCGCTGTGCCCGGCAGCGGGTGCGGACCGCCACCGTCGGGCCGTGCGCCTGCGGTGCGCCGGCCGTCGCGCTCGCCGACGCGGGCTGGGGCAGGCCGGGTTGGCGCGCCCTGTCGGCCGCCTGTGCGGGCTGCGTACGCGCGCGTGCGTCCGTCTCGCTCGCCGGTTTCGCCCGGCTGGCGGGGCAGGGGCTGCGGGTGATCGCCGGGGCCGGTGCCGGCCGGCCGGTGCCGGACGAGGGTTTCGGTGTGCCCGAACTGGTCGCGGAGGCGGCCCTGTTGCAGGCCCGCCTCGACTGGTTCCAGAGCCGGCTGGCCCAGCTCGGCGAGCGCGGGGAGCACGGGGAGCAGGGCTGAGAGCGGCCCGCCTGGGTACCCGGAGGTTCTGAAGCAGAGCGGACCGCCGACGAGACCAGGAGGGGCAGCACCCATGACGAAGAGGACCGCACGCGGAACGGGGGCCCGACTGACGGACACCGCTGGTGCGTTGGCGGCGAAGGCCGACCTCAAGGGCCGCACCCAGGCGCGCGCCGCCGACCTCAAGGACAAGGCCGGCGCGCTGACCGTACATCTGCGCGAGGGGGCGGCCAGGGCCGGTCACCAGGCCCAGGGCCGGGCGGCGAAGGGCGGGCACACGGCGCAGGAGCAGATGGCCAGGGCGCGGCACACGTTCCAGGAACGGGCGCTGCGGACCGGGCACGCCGTCCAGGAACGGGCCGGGCAGGCCGGGCGGCTGGCGTCCGGGAAGGCCGCCGTGGCGGGGGGCGCCGTCGAGGGCCGGGTCCCGCAGCCCGCACGCATGGTCGTCCGGGCCGTCGTACGGCACCGGGGGCCGGTGCTGATCGCGGGCGCGATCGCCGCCGCGGTGACGGTGGGCGTGCTGCGCCGGGGGCGCCACAGCTGAGATCCGCCGAGGGCTCCACTCCACCGTCTCACCGAAAACTCCACCTGCGTGGACAAAAAAAGTTTTCGGTGAGACGGTGGAGCCATGCTGGACGTCACCGTGATCGAGGACCCCGAGGCGGCGGTCGTGTCGCTGGACCCCATACGGTCCAGGCTGCTCGCCGAACTGGCCGGCGCGCCCGCGTCGGCCACGATGCTGGCCGGCCGGGTAGGGCTGCCCCGGCAGAAGGTGAACTACCACCTGAAGGCGCTGGAGCGGCACGGCCTGGTCGAGCTGGCAGGAGAGCGGCGCAAGGGCAATGTCACCGAGCGGCTGATGCGCGCGACCGCCGCGTCGTACGTCATCTCGCCGGCCGCCCTGCCCGCCGTACAGCCCGACCCGGACCGCTTCCGCGACCAGCTCTCCGCCCGCTGGCTGCTCGCGCTCGGCGCGCGCCTGGTGCGCGATGTCGGCATGCTGATCACCGGGGCCGCCAAGGCCCGCAAGCGGCTGGCGACGTACGCGCTGGACGGCGAGGTCCGCTTCGCCTCCGCCGCCGACCGCGCGGCCTTCGTGCAGGAACTGACGGCGGGTGTGAGCGCGCTGATCCGCAAGTACGACGCACCCGACGCGGAGGGCGGCCGGGACCACCGGATCGTGGTCGCCGTCCATCCCACGGTCAAGGACCGGCCCACCCCCGAGCTGGAACAGTGAGCGGCAGGAGCCCCACCATGTCCAAGGAATTCGAGATCGCCCGCGAGTTCGAGGTCGACGCCACGCCCGCGGAGGTGTGGGAGGCGATCACCACCGGCACCGGCGGCTACCTGTGGCCGATGCAGCCGCCCGAGCCCCGGGTGGGCGGCACGGCGGCCTTCGGCTCCACCGTCACCGCCTACGACCCGCCGCACCACCTGGTCACCCGCAGCGCGGACGTCGGCTTCCCGACGCAGAGCGCCAACCAGCTGGAGCACGTCATCGAGGAACGCGACGGCGGCCGCCGCGCCTGGGTGCGCTACGTGCACAGCGGGATCTTCACCGACGACTGGGACAACCAGTACGACGGCGCGAGCCGGCACACCGACTTCTATCTGCACACCCTGCGCGAGTACCTCACCCACTTCGCGCCCCGTCCGGTGAGCTTCGCCCAGCTGAACGGGCCGGAGGCGTCCCAGGTGCCGGACGCCTTCACGGCCGTGGGCCGCGCCCTCGGCCTGCCGGACGACCTCGCCGCGGGCGCGAAGACGAGCCTCCGGGGACCCGGCGGGCGAGCCCTGGACGCGGTGGTGGACTACCGCGACCCGTACTTCATCGGACTGCGCACCGACGACGCCCTCGTCCGGTTCTTCGGGCGCAACCACTGGGGTGCCCCGGTCGGCATCAGCATCCACGACTTCGCGCCCGACGCCGACGCCGAGGCGAACGAGACCGCCTGGCAGGACTGGCTGAACGGGGTGTACAGCCAGTCCTGAGCCACGGTGTCCGGTTACGGGCGGAAGCGCAGCACCTGCGGGTCGTGGTCGCTGATCTGGTCGTGGAACTCCGAGTTGATGTGCACGCTGTCGTACTGGAAGTCGCCCTTGCCGCGGATCTCCTTGCTGATCAGGATCTGGTCCAGGACCTGCTCGTTGCCCTGGTAGTCGTAGGTGTAGCGCTCCTTCGTCGGCAGCGACTGGATCGCCGACCAGAGCGCGCCGTGGCTCTCCAGGATCTTGGTGGTGCCGGAGAAGTCGAAGTCGTTCATGTCGCCGAGCGCGATGACCTCGGCGTCCTTCTGGACGTCGAGGATGTTCCTGACGAACGCGTTGACCAGCGTCGCCTGCGCGTGACGCTGGGTCTCCGAGCTGCGCACCACCGGCTGGTACTGCGAGGTCAGCCCCTGGTCGCCGCCCTTGGAGTTCAGGTGGTTGGCGATCACGAAGACCGTCCTGCCCTGGAAGACGAACTCGCCGGCGAGCGGCTTGCGGCTGGCCGTCCAGGCGGAGTCCGCCGGGGCGACGCGGCCGGGGGAGGCCGTCAGCTGGGCCTTGCCGTGCACCTTGGTGACGCCCACCGCGGTGGTGGAGTCGCCGCCCGCGCGGTCGACGAAGGACACTCGCTCCGGGTTGAACAGGAAGACCTGGCGGATGTTGCCGCCGGGCTCGCCGCCGTCCTGGTCGTTGACGGGGTTGATGGAACGCCAGTCGTACTTCGGGCCGCCGGCCGCGACGATCGCGTCGATCAGCTTGTTCACCGTCACGTCGGCGGCGACCGTGCCGTCGTCCGTCGCGCCGTTGTTGTCCTGGATCTCCTCCAGGGACACGATGTCGGGCGACTGGAGGTTGTTCACGATCGCGGCGGCGTGCGCGGCGAAGGTGCCGTCGGAGGGGTCGAGGTTCTCGACGTTGTAGGTCGCCACCGCCAGCTGGCCGTGCGACTGCTTCTTCGTCGTCTCGCGCTGCAGGCCACCGCTCTTCAGGGTGCCCAGCTCGCTCGCGACGAGGGTGTAGCCGCCGAACTGGTTGTAGTCCATCGGGCCGGTCGTGGCGCCGGACAGGGTGTCGCCGACGTTCGCCGCCGGGAAGTCGGCGGTGGAGCCGAGGGACTGGATCTGCAGGCGGCCGGTGTTCTGGTCGCGGTAGGAGCGGTACAGCGAGCCACCGCGCACGGTGCGGTTCTCGTGCGGCTTCACCGTGACCCACAGCTCGGCGTACGGGTCGGTGGCGGTGACCACGCGGACGTCCTTGACCTGGACGTTCATGCCCTCCAGGGACTCGTAGTAGTCCAGGGCGTACTTCTTCGGCCGAAGGGTCAGGCCGTTGACCGAGTTGCTCGCGGCCGTGTCGCCCGCGGGGGTGTAGGCGCTCGGCACCGACTTCTTGTCGATCACGACCGGTGCCGGCACCGCGTTGCCGGTGGAGACGGTGGTGACCGTCGGCTTGGTGATCTCGGTGATCGACTGGTTGCCGGTCGAGGCGCCGCCCGGGACGTACTCGGAGACCGTGCCGGTCACCGTGACCGAGTCGCCGACGGCGACCTTCGGGGTGGAGCTGGTGAAGACGAAGACGCCCTCGCTCGTGGCCGGGTCGTCGTCCGGCGTCGGATCCTGGATCCAGAAGCCTCTGGAGGAGCCGTAGGTGCGCGTGCCCGTGACGATGCCGGGGATGTCCGTCACCTTCTGGCCGGCGTACGGCGATATGCGCGTGGTGCCCTGGACGTCGTGGATACGCAGCCCGTCGGCCTGGGCGGGCGAGGTGAGGGCGACGGTGGACGCCGCGCTGCAGACGGCGGCGACGGTGAGCGCGGCGAGACGCGCGGAAGACCTGCTCGGCAAGGGAATCCCTCCGGGGACATCGGAAGCGCCGGGACAAGGGCGGTTTATGGAGCGTTCATGACACGTTCATGTATGCCGTGTGACGCGGACGTGACACGCGTAGATACCGGGTGAACAGTTGTTCCCTCGATTTCTACGCGCGTCAATCTCCTGCCTGATCAAGGCAGTTGTCAAGGTTTCAGCCACGTACGAGGCCCGACGGGGAGATGAACCGGGCGGCATGGGTGGAAATCCGTCTAGGCTGAGCGGCTGAGCCGTACCGCGTCCAGGTGGCCGTACGGCCGTCGATACGGTGTCCAAGTCGCCGTACGACCGTTGAGGCGTCCGAGGAGAACCAGCCGATGTCTGACAGCGCCCCCCTGCCCCCGGTGCGGTTGCGTTCCGAAGCGGAGCTGGCGCACGCCGCGCTGTCCACGCCGTTGCTCGCCCGGGCCGCCCGGCTCGCCCGCTGGGCCGGCCCCGACACCCGCGTGGACGCAGGTGGTGAACTGGCCGAGGAGCAGCTCCCGGCCGCCGCCGACGAGCTCGGGCTCACCGGGGACGACGCCGCCGCCTACGCCGGTGAGGCCTGGCGGGTCGCCGTGGACACCGGACTCGTCGAGATCGCCGACGAGGAGACCGGGACCGTGGCGGCGGGGGAGGAGCTGGCGCTGCTCACCGGGGGCTCACCGCACGACGTCCTCGGGGTGTGGCTGGCCGCGCTGGAGACCGTGATCGCCGACGCGAGCGTGCCCGACCTGGACGGAATTGTGGACGCGCTCGACGAGGGCGGCGAGGTCGATTTCTCGTCACTCGGCTGGGACCCCGAGGCGGAGGCGGAGTTCCTCGACGGTGTCCTCGGCAACCTGTACCTGCTGAGCGTGAGCGAGGGCGGCCCCGGCGAGACGTCGGTGCCGCTGCCCGCGCTCGCCGCGTCGATGATCGTGCCCAGCGACATGGGGGAGCCCACCAACGACGTCCTGGAACAGGTCTCCGACGCGATGATGCGGCTCGACGACCAGTTCCGGCTGCTGGAGCCGGTCGGGCTCGTCGAGTACCAGCCGGTCGACGAGGCGCTGATGGCCGACGCGGAGGAGGAGCCGGCGGCGGGGCCGGTCGACGAGGCCGACGTCTCCCGGTACGGCATGGTGCGGCTCACGCCGCTCGGCGCCTACGGGCTGCGGGCGCGGCTGCTGGAGGCCGGCTTCGAGGCGCCGGCGGTGGGGGAGCTCGCCGACAAGGGCGCGGACGCGCTGCTCGACGGGACCGCCACGTTCCCGCAGGGGGCCGCGCAGGCCGAGACCGAGCAGTGGCTGGCCCGCCGCGAGTCCCTCGCGGCCGCCCGGGAGCTGCTGGCCGCCGCGCGCGGAGCGGACGCCGGCGCCCCGCTGCGGCGGCTGCGCTGCCAGCAGGCGCTGTCCCTGCTCGGCCCCGAGGCCGAACCCGCCCTGCGCGAGGTCCTCGGCGACCCCGAGCTGGGCGGCCTGGCGAGGGTCTGGCTGGCCGAACGCGGCGCCGCCGACGTGCCGGCGCCCTCCCAGGACATGATCTTCTGGCTGACCATCGACACGGTGGCCGCGCAACTGGCCGCCGAGGGGAACTCCGAGGAGCTCCAGGCCCTGGTGGAGGGCCTCGCCCAGCAGCACAGCGGGTTCTTCGCCCAGGCGTGGCGGGTGGGCCACCCCGACACGGCCGACGTGCTGGAGGCGATGGGCCGCCTCCACCCGGACAAGAAGGTGGCCAAGGAGGCCCGCAAGGCGGCGTTCAAGGCCCGTTCGCAGCACGGGGGGTAGGGCCGAAAGGGCCTGCGGGAGGCGTGGCACCGCCGGGCACCGCCGTTCGGGCTGAGCGCCGTTGCGGCGGAAAAAGATCAACAGGCGCGGTGTTGCAAGTGCATGCGGTGCGGTGCGGTGCGGGTGTGCGGGAGGTTGGGCACCGCCGGATGCCGCCGTTCGGGCTGGGCGCCGTTGCGGCGGGAAAGAGTGAAAGCGCTGCCGTGGCGGTAAGGAATGGGAGCGCTGTCGCGGCGGGCAGGGATGAAGGCGCTGTCGCGGCGGGCGTGAAGCGGTTAGGGGTAATGGGGCGCTCTGGGGGGTTCTCTTGGGGTGGGCTTTTGGGTGGCGTGGGGTGGGGATTACGGATTCATGGAACAGACGGCCGTGATGTCGCCCTGCGTTCAGCCGGAGTTCAAGGAGGGCCGGGAGCGTGTGCGCCGAGTTGAGGCCCGCCACCCTCCACGACACCCGACCGTCACAGGAGACACCATGTCGCTCACCCGCAGGGACTTCACAAGGAAATCCGCGATCACCGGTGCCGGTGTCGCGCTGGCGGGCAGCGTCGGCGCGCTCGCCACCGCCCCGAACGCGCTCGCCGCCACCGAGACCGAGGCGGCCGACGCGGCGCACGGGCACGCGCACGGCGGCGTCGGCTACGGGCCGTTGCTCCCCGACCCCGACGGCATCCTCGCGCTCCCCGCCGGCTTCAAGTACCGCGTCATCACGTACAGCGGGAAGACCCGGCTGGAATCGGGCGAGTTCACCCCCTCCAACCACGACGGCACCTCCACCTTCGACGGCCCCCGCGGCGCCACCCTCCTCGTCAACAACCACGAGCTGGCCGGCCCCCGCGCCAACTGGGCGTACCCGGTTCCGCTCACCGAGGGCCTCGTCTACGACCCGGCCGCCGCCGGTGGCTGCACCGTCGTCGAGGTCCGCCCCGGCGGGCACGTCGCCGAGTGGGTCGGCATCGCCGGCACCGCCACCAACTGCGCGGGCGGCAACACCCCCTGGGACACCTGGCTGACCTGTGAGGAGACCGAGGACAAGGCCGGCACCAACGGCTTCACCAAGGACCACGGCTACGTCTTCGAGGTCGACCCCGAGGACCGCCGGGCCAACCGCGACCCCAAGCCCGTCAAGGCGCTCGGCCGCTACGCCCACGAGGCCGTCGTCGTCGACCCGAAGCGCGGCCACCTCTACCTCACCGAGGACGCCTCCAACCCCAACGGCCTGCTCTACCGCTGGACCCCGCCCCAGCACTTCCACCACGGCCGCGGCAAGCTGCGCACCCTCGCCGACGACGCCGGCACCCTGCAGGCGTTCAAGTGCTTCGACTCCGGCGGCCAGTTCGTCGACGACCTCTCCCGCGCCACGAAGATCGGCACGGTCTACGGCGTGGACTGGGTGGACGTCCCGGACCGGGACGCGCGGACCACCTCCGTCCGCAAGCAGTTCACCACCGGCCAGGTCACCCGCGCCCGCAAGCTGGAGGGCATGTGGTGGGGCGACGGCGGCGTGTACATCGTCTCCTCGTACGCCCGTGCGGAGAGCCCCGTCCAGCACGACGGCTCGGTGTGGTTCTACGACCCCAAGCGCCGCACCCTCACCCTCAAGGTCCGCATCGGCGTCAACCCGGACCCGTCCGTGGAGGGCGACTTCGACGGCCCGGACAACATCACCGTCTCCCCGTACGGCGGTCTGGTCATCGCCGAGGACGGCGAGGGCCTCCAGCACCTGTTCGGCGCCACCGACAGCGGCCGCACCTACCCCATCGCCCGCAACGAGCTGAACATCGGCACCGCGGAGGAGCCCGAGTACAGCGAGTTCACCGGCGTCACCTTCTCGCCCGACGGCCGGACCCTGTACGCCAACATCCAGACTCCGGGCATCATGCTCGCGATCACCGGGCCCTGGAAGCGCCAGCAGCGCGCTTGAGGCATTGGGCCACTCAAACGAGTGACCCCCCTCCTGAGCTTCTAAAGTCGTCCCCGTATCGAAATAGTGTTGCTGTGTCGCGCTAAATTTCGATGAGGGGACGACGCAGACTGCTGGAGTCGTAGTGGCAGATGGCCTGCGGTGAAGAGCCGCTCAAGTACCTCTGTCACTCTGCCGTATCGATCGGTGAGGTGCTGCACCGTGTATGCGGTGGTCTCGTTTGAGTCCCTGAAGTACAGCTCGTTGCAGTTGCCCCGGGTTCTGGGCAACTGGGCGCCCAAGGCGTGTGGGTCGTCAGGCAACTGATGCGCAGCTCTGTTGACGGCTTGGCACAGAGTGGTGAGTTGTGGCGTGGAGAGGCTGGCGTCAGATCTTCGCCACTCGTCCAGGCTCTGGCTGTGCTGCCGCTCCCAGGCGCCTGCCGTCCACTTGATTTGGGCCTGTGCCGGGTCGTCAGCGGCGTTCATACGGCTTACCTCCTCAAGGGGCGTGACTCGCCCGATTGTGTCGCGGTCCCTCTGGGATGTCTGTGGTCACCGCCGGAAGCCGCCCTCTGCCTCACCCTTGTTTGCGAGGAAATTGATATCTAACATTTCAGTTCATGGAGGCCTTGCGACCCGTCGCCCGCACCCTGCTCCGCGACCGTGCGTACGCCGCGATCCGGGACGCCATCGTCGCCGGTGAGATCGAACCGGGCGCGGTGGTGCGCGACGCCGAGCTCGCCGAGCGGCTCGGGTTGTCCCGGGCGCCCGTGCGGGAGGCGTTCGCGCGGCTCGTCGACGAGGGGCTCCTGGAGAGCAAGCCGCAGAGCTACACCCGGGTCACACCGGTCGTGGCCGCTGACGTACGGGACGCGGCGGCCGTGGTCGGCGCCATGCACGAGCTGGTCACCCGGGCCGCCGTACCCCGGCTGCGGGACGCCGACCTGGATCTGATGCGGGCGTCCAACGTCCGGTTCGCCGCCGCCGTACAGGCCGGCGACGTGGACGGGGCCCTGCGCGCCGACGACGAGCTGCACGACGTACTGGTCCGGGTGGCCGGCAATCGCGCGGCCGCCGCCACCGTCGCCCGCTACACCCCGCTCATCCGGCGCCTGGAGCGCCGCCGCTTCGGCGAGGGCGGCTCCTGCCGCTCGGCCGGACTGCACGGGCGGCTGATCGCGGCCTGTGCCGCCGGTGACACGGAGGCGGCGGTCCGCGTCACGGCGGACATCTGGCGCAGCCTCGCAGACCTGGCCGACCCCGACTGACCCCAGGAGCTCCCATGTCCCTTTCCTCCTACGCCCGTTACCCCCTCCTCTTCGGCCCCTCGCCCGTGCATCCCCTGGAGCGACTCACCGCCCACCTCGGCGGTGCCGCGCTGTGGGCCAAGCGGGAGGACTGCAACTCCGGGATCGCGTACGGCGGGAACAAGACGCGCAAGCTGGAGTACCTGGTCGCGGACGCGCTCGCCAAGGGCTGCGACACCCTCGTCTCCATCGGCGGGGTGCAGTCCAACCACACCCGCCAGGTCGCCGCCGTCGCCGCCCGCGCCGGGCTCAAGTGCGTACTGGTGCAGGAGAGCTGGGTGGAGTGGCCGGACTCGGTGTACGACAAGGTCGGCAACATCCTCATCAGCAGGCTGGCCGGCGCCGACGTACGCCTGGTCCGCGCCGGGTTCGGCATCGGCTTCAAGGAGAGCTGGGAGCTGGCGCTGCGCGAGGTCGAGGAGGCCGGTGGCAAGCCGTACGCCATCCCGGCGGGCGCCTCCGACCATCCGCTCGGCGGCCTCGGCTTCGCGGGCTGGGCATACGAAGTCGCCGAGCAGGAACAGCAGCTGGGCGTCTTCTTCGACACGGTGATCGTCTGCTCGGTGACCGGGTCGACGCAGGCCGGCATGGTCGCGGGGTTCGCCGCACTGGCAGAGGCGGGCGGTCGCGAGCGCCGGGTCATCGGCATCGACGCCTCGGCCAAGCCGGCCGAGACCCGCGAGCAGGTGGCCCGGATCGCCCGGCGCACCGGCGAACTCATCGGGGTCAAGGGTGAGTTGACCGTGGAGCTGGACGACCGGTACCACGGCGGCATCTACGGCATCCCGGACGACACCACCCTGGCGGCGATGCGCCTCGCCGCCCGCACCGAGGGCATGGTCACCGACCCGGTGTACGAGGGGAAGTCGATGGCGGGGATGGTGGACCTGGTGGAGCGGGGCGAGATCGCCGCCGACTCCACGGTCCTCTACGCCCACCTGGGCGGCCAGCCTGCGCTGAACGCGTACAGCGCCTTGTTCTAGACGGCTCGCTGAACATCCGGGCGGTGTGCGCCGGTTGTCGACTGCGGCGCCGTCGTGGCTGGTCGCGCAGTTCCTCCCCCAGCCTTCGGCCGGGCGTACCCCCAGCGCCCCGTCAGGAGCGCGGGGAGCTGCGCGACCCGCCTCCATGTACCGGCAGTTGGCGCACGGCCCCCCGGGACGCGTACCGTCACGCTTCCTGCTTCCGTGGCGCCGTGATCACGACCCCCGCCACCAGCAGCGCGGCCAACGCGACCAGCGACCCGATGCCGAAGGCGCGGGCCGCGCCGTGGGTGAGGATGTCGGCCGGTGTGCCCGTCGCGTGCCGGGTCGCCATGCCGTACACCGTGACCAGGACCGCGAGTCCGAGGGTGCCGCCCAGCCACTGCAGTGTCTGCAGCAGACCGGACGCGGCACCCGCCTCCCGCGGCCCGATGCGGGCCAGGATGGTCGCGTTGAGCGGCATGAAGCTCAGCCCCACGCCCGTGCCGAGCAGCAGCAGCGGACCGAGCAGCCCGGTGGCGTAGCCGTCGCCGGGCCGCAGTCGCCACAGCCAGCCGTCGGCGGCGACGAGCAGGGAGATGCCGGTCAGCAGCACCGGCTTGGTCCCGAAGCGGGCCAGCAGTTTCGGCAGCAGGCGCACCATCGTGAACATGGCCAGGGTCATGGGCAGGAACGCGAACCCGGCGCGCAACGGGCTGTACTGCAGGACCTGCTGGCAGACGAGGGTGAGGAAGTAGAAGGCACCGAACATGCCGGCGGGCAGCAGCATGATGGTGAGATAGCCGCCCGCCCGGTCCCGGTCGGCGAACAGCCGCAGCGGCATGATCGGCTGGAGGGCCCGGGACTCGACCAGGGCGAAGCCGGACAGGAGCGCGACGGCGCAGCTGAACCCGAGCAGGGACCGGGTGTCGGTCCAGCCCTGCTCCGAGACCCGGATGAACGCGTACACCAGCGAGGTCGTCCCGGCCGTCCCGGTCAGCGCGCCCGCGAGGTCGAAGCGGCCCGCGTGGCGCGGGGTCTCGGCGACGAACCGGGGCAGGGCCAGGAACAGGGCGATGCCGATGGGCACGTTGATGAGCAGGGCCCAGCGCCAGGAGGCCCACGACGTGAGCATGCCGCCGAGGACCAGGCCGACGGAGCCGCCGATGCCCGCCATGGAGGAGTAGACGCTCAGGGCGCGGTGCCTGCGCGGGCCCTGGGGGAAGTTGGTGGTGATCAGGGCCAGGGTGCTGGGCGCGATCAGCGCGGCGCCGACGCCCTGCAGCGCGCGTGCCGCCAGCAGCCAGCCGCCCTCCGCGGCGACCCCGCCGAGCAGTGAGGCCAGCGCGAAGAGCAGCGCTCCGGCACCGAGCGTCCGACGGCGGCCGACGATGTCGCCGACCCGCCCGCCGAGCAGTAACAGACCGCCGAACGCGAGGGTGTAGGCGTTGAGCACCCAGGACAGGCCGGTACGGCTGAACCCCAGGCCCTGCTGGATGTCGGGCAGCGCGACGTTGACGACGGTGGAGTCGACGCCCACCATCATGTAGGCGGCGACGATGACAAGGAGGGCGGAGCCGAGCCTGGCGGGGTGCGGGGTGCCCGGCGGGGCGTCGGCGGCGGTGGACGGGGCGGGCGGGCTGGACGGGGCGGACATGAGGTTCTCCCGGTCTGTGCGTCCCCGGCGCGGGCATGGAGAAGTACGGGCAGGCGGACTGCCCGTGGAGCGCACGGCGGTAAGTGGGGACTGTCTCCGTTTAGTCTCCGATAAGATACGGAGAGAGTCCCCGGTTCGCAAGGAGTAACTGGATGACGCAGGTCAGGCCCATGCGTGCGGACGCTCGGCGCAACTACGAGCGGCTGCTGGCGGTCGCCGTCGAGGCCTTTTCCGAGCAGGGGGAGAACGCGTCGCTGGACGACATCGCCAAACGGGCGGGCGTCGGCTCCGGCACGCTCTACCGGCACTTCCCGACCCGGCAGGCGCTGCTGGAGGCCGCGTTCGTGGACCGGCTGGAAGGGCTGGCGGCGAAGGCCGACGAGTTCGCCGCGGAGCTGCCACCGGGCGCGGCGCTGACGGAGTGGCTGAACGAACTGTGCGTCGCCACCATCCAGGTGCGCGGTCTGAAGGCCCTGCTGGGCTCGGCCGTCACGGACGGCAGTTCGGCCACGGTCGCGGCCTGCGGAACGACGGTCCGCGGCGCGGCGACCCGCCTGGTGGACGCGGCCAAGAAGGAAGGCACCCTGCGTCCCGACATCGAGCCGATCGAGGTCCTGCGCCTCGCGCACGGACTGGCCACGGCCTCGGAACTGGCCAACGGGCAGGGCAGGGAGATCCGGCGCTATCTGGCACTGCTCACGGAGGGGCTGCGGCCGTAGCGCCCACGGCCGCACGCCCGTCGCGGAGCCGGCGTCAGAGCGCCTCCGCCCCCGGCTTCACCATGTTCCGTACCGTGCGGGCCTTCACGAACGAGCCGATCGCCGTCATGTCCCACTCCCCGGAGAACTGCCGGACCAGTTTCGCCATCATCACGCCCGTCTGCGCCTCGGCGCTCGTGAGGTCGAAGCGGACCAGCTCCTCGCCGCTCGCGGCGTCCAGCAGCCGGCAGTAGGCCTTGGCGACCTCGGTGAACTTCTGGCCGGAGAACGAGTTGACCGTGAAGACCAGGCCGGTGACCTCCGGGGGGATCCGGCCGAGGTCGACCACGATCACCTCGTCGTCGCCGCCGCCCTCGCCCGTGAGGTTGTCGCCGGAGTGCTTGATCGCGCCGTTCAGGATGGACAGCTTGCCGAAGTAGCAGCTGTCGACGTGGTCGCGCTGCGGGCCGTAGGCGATGACCGAGGCGTCCAGGTCGATGTCCTTGCCACGGAACGCCGGCTCCCAGCCCAGGCCCATCTTGACCTGGGAGAGCAGCGGACTGCCGCCCTTGACCAGGGACACGGTCTGGTTCTTCTGGAGGCTGACCCTGCCCTTGTCGAGGTTGATCTTCCCGGTGCCCGGGGCCGGCGGCGCGGGCGGGGCCGGGGGAGCCGCCGGCGGCGCGGGCTGGGGTGCGGACCGGGCGACGGGGGCGGCCGGGGCGGGCGTCGGCTCCTCCACCGTCACGCCGAAGTCCGTCGCGATCCCGGCCAGCCCGTCGGCGTACCCCTGGCCCACCGCGCGGGCCTTCCACGCGCCGCCCCGCAGGTAGATCTCGACGACCACCAGGGCCGTCTCCGTGCCCAGCTGCGGCGGCGTGAACGTGGCCAGCACCGAGCCGTCGTCCGCGTTGCGGATCGTCGCCGTCGGCTCGACGCCCTGGAAGGTCTGGCCGGCCGCGTCGGGGCTCGCGGTGACCACGATCTTCTCGATCCCGGGCGGCACGACGGCCGTGTCGACGATGATCGCGTCCGGGGACGTACCGCCGCCGGAGCGGTACGTCACACCCGGCCCGTTCGGCTGGTTGTAGAAGATGAAGTCGTCGTCGGAGCGCACCTTGCCGTCGCCCGTGAGCAGCAGGCCCGAAACGTCGAGCCGCACCGGGGCGGCGACGTCCACCGCCACCCGGGGAGCGGGGAGAGGGATGTTCGAGCCAGGGGTCATAGCTGTCATGCCCCAATGAACGCACAACACCGCTTTACCGTTCCCTTACCCGGGGACGGGCCCCCGATCGGCTCAGGGGACCACCACGATCTTCCGTCCCACCCCCGCCGCGAACTGCTCCAGCGCCTGCGGATAGCTGTCCAGCGGCAGCCGGTCGCTGATGAAGACGTCCGGGTCCAGCACCCCGTTCGCGAACAGCTCCGCCGCCCGCTCGTAGCTGTGCAGCACGGCCATGGAGCCGGTGATGGTGATCTCCTGGTTGTAGATGCGGTACGGATCGATCGTCACCCGCGTCGCGTAGTCGGCGACCCCGAACTGGAGGAACGTGCCCGCCTTGGCGACCCGCTCCAGACCGTCCTGGATCGCCGCCGCGTTGCCGGTCGCGTCGATCACCACGTCCCAGCCCTGCGGCCGGTCCAGCTCGTCGGCGCCCGCGGCGGAGCCGGAGACACCGAGCCGCCGCGCGGTCTCCAGGCGGGCCGGGTTCAGGTCCACCACGTCCACGCTCGCCGCGCCGGTCCGCTTGGCGAGCTCCAGCATCATCAGGCCCATGGTCCCGGAGCCGTAGATCAGCACATGCGCGCCCAGCCGGGACCGGAGGATGTCGTAGCCGCGCACCGCGCACGACAGGGGCTCGACCAGGGCCGCGTCCTGGGTGCGGACGTGCTCGGGGAGCCTGACGCAGTTGGCGGCCGGGGCCACCGCGTACTGGGCGGCCCCGCCCGGCACGGTCACGCCGATCGCGGCCCACCGCTCGCACAGGTTGTTGTGGCCGCCTCGGCACTGCCGGCACTCGTGGCAGTACAGGGACGGGTCGACCGCGACCTGGTCGCCGATCGCCACCTCGGTCACCTGGGAGCCGACGCCGACCACCTCGCCGGCGAACTCGTGGCCCGGCACGATCGGCAGCTTGGGGGCGAACTCGCCCTGGAGGATGTGCAGATCGGTACCGCACAGACCGCAGGCGGCCACCTCCACGACGACCTCCCGGGGGCCGGGTGCCGGGTCGGGGACCTCGGTGACGACGGCGCGGCCCACGGACTCGATGACGGCGGCCTTCATTTCACGGCTCCCAAGGACAGGCCCTGGACGAGTTTGTCCTGGGCGGCGAACCCCGCGGCGAGCACCGGCAGGGAGACGACGAGCGACGCGGCGCACACCTTCGCCAGGAACAGGCCCTGGCTGGTGATGAAGCCGGTCAGGAAGACAGGGGCGGTCTCGGCGACGACACCCGTCAGCACGCGGGCGAAGAGCAGTTCGTTCCAGCTGAAGATGAAGCAGATCAGGGCGGTCGCGGCGATGCCCGGCAGGGAGATCGGGGCGACCACGCGCGCGAGGATCGTCGGCAGCCGGGCGCCGTCCACCCGCGCGGCCTCGATGACCGCGACCGGGACCTCGGCGAGGAAGGACTGCATCATCCACACCGCGATCGGCAAGTTCATGGAGGTGTAAAGGATGACCAGGAGCCAGATGTTGTCGAGCATCCCGGCGTTCTTGGCGAACAGGTAGATCGGCAGCAGGCCCGCCACGGCCGGCAGCATCTTCGTGGAGAGGAAGAAGAACAGGACGTCCGTCCACTTCCGCACCCGGCGGATCGACAGCGCGTAGGCCGCGGGGAAGGACAGGAGGAGGACGAAGAGCGTCGAGGCCACCGACGCCATCGTCGAGTTGATCAGGGCGGGCCACGGGCTCGCCCCGCCGCCGACGCCGAAGAACTCGCGGTAGCCGTCCAGGGTGAGGGCGGCGGTGAAGGACGGCGGGTTGGTCGCCGCGTCCGACTCGGAGTGGAAGGACGTCAGCGCCATCCAGGCGATGGGCAGGAAGAACACGATCCCGGTCAGCCACGCGACCAGCCCGAGTCCGCCTCGCCGTACGACCGTCAGGGCGGGGTTCATGCGCGGGACACCTCCTCGCGGAACAGGGACGACACCACACGCAGGGCGAAGGTCGCGATGATGATCGAGCCGATGACCACCACGACGCCCGCGGCCGACGCGAGGCCGTTCTCGTGCGCCTGGTAGAAGCTCTGGTAGACGGTGTAGGGGAGGTTGGCGGTGCCCAGGCCCCCGGAGGTGATCGTGAAGACCGCGTCGAAGTTCTGCACGATGTAGATCGAGCCCAGCAGGCCGCCGAGTTCGAGGTACCGGCGCAGGTGCGGGAGGGTCAGGTAGCGGAAGATCTGCCAGTCGCTCGCGCCGTCCACCCGGGCCGCCTCCAGCTGCTGCTGGTCGCGGCTCTGCAGGCCGGCCAGCAGGATCAGCATCATGAACGGCGTCCACTGCCACACCAGGGCGGCCTCCACCGCGAGCAGCGGGGTGTCGGAGATCCAGTCCGGCTGCGGACCGCCGACGTAGTGCAACAGGCCGTTGAGCAGGCCGTATTCGGGGTTGTAGAGAACGTGCTTCCACAGCAGCGCCGCCGCGACCGGGACGATCAGGAACGGGGCGATCATCATCGTGCGGACCACGCCGCGGCCCCGGAACCTCCGGTTCAGCAGCAGCGCGACCCCGAGCCCCAGGACCAGGCTGACCAGCACCACGGTCACCGTCAGCAGGACCGTCGTCCACACCGAGTGGCGCAGATCCGGGTCGGTCAGGACCTGGCGGTAGTTGTCGATGCCGGTGAAGTGGCGGTCCTTCGGATACAGGGCGTTCCAGTCGAAGAACGAGATCACCACGGTCGCCACGAACGGCAGCTGGGTCACCACGATCATGAAGACCAGCGCGGGCAGCAGCGGGGCCCGGGTGGCCCAGGCCCGCAGACGGTCGGAGGGCGGCCGGGGCGCCGGCCGCGCGGTGGCGGCGGCGACCCGGGCAGAGGCGGTGGCGGTCATGATCCCTCGTACTTCTTGCCGACGGCCTCGGCGAGCTTCTGGGCCTTCTTCAGCGCGTCGTCCACGGACTGCTGGCCGGCGACGGCGGAGCTGATCTCCTGGGAGACCTTGGTGCCCAGGTCGGTGAACTCGGGGATGTCGACGAACTGGATGCCGGGCGCGGGCCGCGGCTGCACGCCCGGGTCGTTTGGCCTGGCGCTGGCGATGGCGTCCCGGGTGACGTCCGCGAAGGCGGCCGCCTCCTTGCGGTACTGCGGGATGTCGTACGTCGAGGTGCGCTTGCCGGCCGGCACGTTGGCCCAGCCCGCCTTCTCGCCGACGAGCTTCTCGTAGTCCTTGCCCGACGCCCACGAGATGAACTTCCAGGCGTCGCCGGGGTTCTTGGACGCCTTCTGGATGCCCCACGCCCAGGTGTAGAGCCAGCCGGAGCTGTCGGTCTTCTCGACCGGCGCCGGGACGTATCCGATCTTGCCCTTGACCGGGGAGCCGGCGGCCTCCAGGGAGCCCGCGCCGGAGGTGGCGTCGTACCACATCGCGGTCTTGCCCTGCGTCATGTCGTTCAGGCACTCGGCGAACCCGGACTGGGCGGCGCCCGACTCGCCGTGCTTGCGGACCAGATCGACGTAGAACTGCGTGGCCTGCTTGAACGCGGGGGCGTCCAGCTGGGCCTTCCAGTCCTTGTCGAACCAGGTGCCGCCGAAGGTGTTGACGACCGTGGTCAGCGGGGCCAGCATCTCGCCCCAGCCGGGCAGCCCGCGCAGACAGATGCCCTTCATGCCCGACTCGGCGCCGTCCGCCTTGGCGGCCAGGTCGGCGACCTGCTGCCAGGTGGGACGGGCCGGCATGGTCAGCCCCTTCTTCTGGAAGACGTCCTTGCGGTACATCAGGAAGGACGACTCGCCGTAGAAGGGCTCGCCGTAGAGCTTGCCGTCCGCCGCGGTGAGGGCCTGCCGCATCGGCTTGAGGATGTCCTGCTGGTCGAAGGCGGTGTCCTTCCTGACGTACGAGTCCATCGGCTCCAGCCAGCCGTTCTTGGCGTAGATCGGGATCTCGTAGTTGGAGAGGGTCGCGACGTCGTACTGGCCGGCCTGGTTGGCGAAGTCCTGGCTGATCTTGTCCCGGACGTCGTTCTCGGGAAGGACGGTGAAGTTCACCTTGATCCCGGTGTCCTTGGTGAAGTTGGCCTTGGTGAGCTTCTGCAACTCGACCATCTGCGGGTTGTTCACCATCAGGACGTTGATGGAGTGGGCGGAGGAACCGCCGCCCGCGCCGGCGCCCGAGCAGCCGGCGAGCAGCGGGGTGATCAGCGTTCCTGCGGCGGCCACCGCAAACAGGGCGCGGGGCGTTCGTCGGCTCTGGGTTCGCATGAGGTGCTCCTGGAGAACTTATGCGGATATAACGGATTCACGCGGGCGTGGTGTGCTGATCGGAGACGGTGTCCGGGGTGTCAGACGCGGATGACCTGCGGGCCCTGGAGCGAGTAGCGGTGGGCCTCGGAGGCGGGCAGCAGGGTGCTGGTGACGATGGCTTCCAGCTCGCCTATCTCCGCGAACCGGCAGAAGCTGACCGCCCCGAACTTGGTGTGCACGCCCGCGAAGACCGTGCGGCGCGCGGCCCGGATCGCCTGCGCCTTCACCTCGCTGACGGCCGGGTCGGGGGTGGTGAGGCCGTGTTCGCGGGTGATGCCGTTGGCACCGATGTAGGCGAGGTCGATGACGAAGCCGGCGAGCATCTTCGTCGTCCAGTGGTCGACCGTGGCGAGGGTGCCGGAGCGGACCCGGCCGCCGAGCAGCAGTACGGACACGTTCTCGGCCTCGGCGAGCGCGCCCGCCACCGGCAGGGACGCGGTGACCACGGTCAGCGGCCGGTCCCCGGGCAGCGCCTCGGCGATCAGCTGGGGGGTGAAGCCCTCGTCGACGAAGACGGTCTCGGCGTCGCCCAGCAGCTCGGCGGCGGCGGACGCGATCCGGCGCTTCTCCGGGACATGGCTGGTCGACCGGAAGGCGAGCGTGGTCTCGAAACCGGCGCTCTCCACCGGGTAGGCGCCGCCGTGGGTGCGCCGCACCAGCCCGTGGTCCTCCAGGGCGCGCAGATCGCGCCGGATGGTCTCCTTGGCCACGCCCAGCTCGGCGGCGAGCGCGGTGACGTCCACGGAGCCGGTGGTCCGGGCGGCCCGCACGATCTCGCGCTGGCGCTCTTCCGCCGTCCTGGTGCTCATGCCCTCACCCACTTCCCTGTGGAGCTGCCCGTTCGGGCCATGGGGGAAGTTGTACCTCCGGCGCACGACGCTGACCAGGCCTGTTGCCGGTCCGATGCTGCCCGGATGTGCCCGATTGCGCGGCGGCGTGCCCGTCTCGGACCTGGGGCGCTGCTGTGGGCCACGTGAGATCGGGCATGATCCGTGCCCGAACACGACGGCGGGCGGGCCCGTTCGGTGCCCGCCCGCCGTCGTGAGCGATCGTTTTCGGTACGGCCGTCGGTGTCGGTCCGGCCGTGGAGCCCGCCCTCGGTGCGGCCGTTCAGTACGGCCAGATCGGCGGGTCGTCGACGAAGCGGCCGCCGAGGTGGGTGTGGGCCGGCTTCTCCGGGTCCAGCTCGCCGTGCTCGGCGATCAGCTTGGCGGCGAACTGCTCGGAGTCGTCCTGCGGCTCGTAGCCGAGCGCCCGCGCGGTGGTCAGGTCCCACCACAGCCTCGTGTTGGCGGAGGAGCCGTAGACGACGGTGTGGCCGACCTCCTCGGCGGTCAGGGCCGCGTGGAAGAGGCGGGCGCCGTCGGCGGGGCTCATCCACACCGAGAGCATCCGCACGTCGGCCGGCTCCGCGAAGCAGGAGCCGATGCGGACGGAGACCGTCTCCAGGCCGTGCTTGTCCCAGTAGAGCTGGGCGAGGTCCTCGCCGAACGACTTGGACAGGCCGTAGAAGGTGTCCGGGCGGCGCGGGGTGTCGATCGGGACGAGGGGGTCACCGGCCTGCGGGGCCGGGGTGAAGCCGACGGCGTGGTTGGAGGAGGCGAAGACGACGCGCGGCACGCCGGCCTCGCGGGCGGCCTCGTACAGGTTGTAGGTGCCCTCGATGTTCGAGCGGAGGATCTTCTCGAAGGGGGCCTCCAGGGAGATCCCCGCGAGGTGGAGGACCGCGTCCACGCCCCGCACCGCTGCCCGCACCGCGTCCTGGTCGCCGAGGTCGGCGGTGATGGCGTCCGGTTCGCCCTCGATCGGGCGCACGTCGAACAGGCGCAGCTCGTAGCCGTACTCCGGGAGCAGGGACCGCATCAGGGTGCCGAGTCCGCCGGCGGCACCGGTGAGCAGTAGCGTGCGGGGAGTGGGCATCCACGGTCTCCTTGGATCAGCGCCGGTCGCGTCCGTGTATGGCATTCACATTCATGGACACGCTAGGGAGCTGGGGCGTACGGAGTCAAGTGTGCCGTGGGGTGCGGTAATCCGTCTGCGTGTTGCCCGTTTCCCGGCTTGACCGGCGGCAATGAGGCCTCGTAACGTGGTCGCGTTCATGAATATGGACACCGATCAGAGACATGCACTTATAAAGGCATGCATCGACAGGGAGCGCCCGTGACGCCAGCCCCTCTCGCCGCCCGGCTCCGCGACCCGCGCGGGCCGCTCTTCTTCCCCGTCACCGCCTACGGCCCCGACGGCTCCCTCGACCTCGACGCCTACCGCGAGCACGTCCGCCGGGGCGTCGAGGCCGGCGCCGCCGCGGTGTTCGCCTGCTGCGGCACGGGGGAGTTCCACGCGCTGCTGCCGGAGGAGTTCGAAGCCTGCGTGGGCGCGGCCGTGGCGGCGGCCGACGAACGGGTACCGGTGGTCGCCGGCGCCGGCTACGGCACCGCGCTCGCCGTCCGCTACGCGCGTCTCGCCGAGGCCGCGGGCGCCGACGGCCTCCTCGCCATGCCGCCCTACCTGGTGGTCGCCGGCCAGGAGGGCCTGCTGCGGCACTACCGGGAGGTGGCGGCGGCCACCGGCCTCCCCGTGATCGTCTACCAGCGCGACAACGCCGTGTTCACCCCGCCCACGGTCGTCGAACTCGCCCGCACCGAGGGCGTCATCGGCTTCAAGGACGGCCTCGGCGACCTGGACCTCATGCAGCGCATCGTCAGCGCCGTGCGTACCGAGGTCCCCGGCGGCTTCCTCTACTTCAACGGCCTGCCCACCGCCGAACAGACCCAGCTCGCCTACCGGGCCATCGGCATCGACCTCTACTCCTCCGCCGTCTTCTGCTTCGTCCCCGAGATCGCCCTCGCCTTCCACACGGCCCTGCGCGAGGGGGACCGGGCGACGGCGGACCGCCTGCTCGACGGCTTCTACCGCCCGTTCGTCGAACTCCGCGCCCAGGGCCGGGGATACGCCGTCTCGCTCGTCAAGGCCGGGGTACGGCTGCGCGGCCTGGACGTCGGCGAGGTCCGCCCCCCGCTGCACGAACCGGCCGAGGACCATGTGAAGCAGCTCGCCCAGCTGATCGAGCGCGGGTACGCACTGCTGGAGGAGGACGCGTGACGCCGTCGGGAGGAACCGGGGCGGGGCGCCTGCGGAGGTCGGCCTTCGTCTACCCCTGGGACGTCAACGGGGACCCCGAGGCCCCGGACCGCATCGCCGCGCTCGGCGTCGACCAGGTGACCCTGGCATCCGCCTACCACTCCACCCGCGCGCTGACCCCCCGCCACCCCCGCCACCGCATCGTCACGGCCGAACACGCGGCCGTCTACTACCCGGTGGACGACCGCTGGACGGACCGCGAGCTGCGCCCCTACCCGGCCGGCGACTGGGCCCGCGGCGACGCCTACGGCGAGGCGGCGAAAGCCCTGCGCGGCGCCGGACTCGACGTCCACACCTGGGTGATCCTCGCCCACAACTCCCGCCTGGGCGCCGACCGCCCGGACACCTCGGTCGTCAACGCCTACGGCGACCGCTACCCCTGGGCACCCTGCATCGCCCAGCCCGCCACGCGCGCGTACCTCGCCGACCTCGCCGCCGAGGCCGCCGTGCGCCCCGGCGCGGCCGGCACCGAACTGGAGTCCCTCGGCTGGTACGGCCTCCAGCACCTGCACGCCCACGACAAGACGGCCGGGGTCGGCCTCGGGGACGCCGGCCAGTACCTGATGGCGCTCTGCTTCTGCCCGGCCTGCCGGACCGGGTACGGCGAACAGGGCCTGGACACCGACGAACTGGCCGCCGCCGTCCGGGAGGCGCTGGAGCCGCTGTGGCGGGGCACCGGCGACGACGCCGGCTGGCCGACGGTGGAGAAGCTGCTCGGCGAGCCGGTGGCGGCGGCCACGCGCGCGTGGCGCGACGGGCAGGCCCGCACGCTCCAGGAGACAGCCGTGGCCGCCGTACGCGCCGCGGCGCCCGCGGGCTTCCAGGTCCTCCTCCACGCCGACCCGGTGACGTACCACTGCGGAGCCAACGCCGGAGTGGACCCGGCCTGGATCCTGTCCGTCGCGGACGGCGTCGTGGTGCCCTGCGCGGGCGGTACGGCCCTGCTGACACCCTTCGCCGAGCACGCACGCGGGGACACGGTCCTCGCCGCCAACTTCACGGTGGTCTCCGGGATGGGCGGCAGCCCCGGGACCCTCGCGGCGGACGCGGAGCGGGCCCGCGCCCGCGGCGCGACCGAACTGCGGCTGTATCACGCCGGGTTGGCGTCCGACGGGGACCTGGCCGCGGTGCGGGAGGCGTTGCGCTGAGCCAGTGACCGGGCAGTGACCAGGAGTGCGCCACCGAAGACCGGCAACAGCAGCCGGTGGTCGACGAGTTCGACGAGAGCGGCCCCGGCGGCCAGTCCGAGCACGTTCGGTGTGAACATCAGCGTGTCGGCCGTCGCGGTCGCCCGCCCCAGCGCGGCGGCCGGGATCGCGCGCTGTACGGCGGTGTGGGCGGCGATCAGCACACAGGGGAGGCCGAGACCGCCGGCGAGACTGCAGGCGAGCAGTGCCATGTCGCACGGCACCGCACGGCCGGCCACCGCCACCCCGGTCAGCGCGATCCCGTACGCCGCGAACCGCCGCTCCCCGAGCCGCCGCAGCGCGGTCCCCGAGACCAGCCCGACGCCGACCGAGCCGACGCCCTGGACGGCGTACATCACCCCCGTGTAGGCGGGGGAGTGGCCGAGGGCGGCCACGACGGCGTAGTTCAGGCTGCTGCCGAGCGAGGCGAGGCACATCGTGACGCCGCCGGCCCGGACCAGCGGCCGCAGGGCCGGGTGCGCCCACAGCAGCCGGACCCCCTCGGCGGACTGCCGCCGCCAGGTGCCGGGAGCCCGCGCGGGCCACTCGGGCCGCTCCTCCCGTACCCGGAGCAGCGCGCACAGCCCGGCCGCCAGCACGAAGGTGCAGGCGTCCAGCAGCGCCACGCTCGGCCCGCCGTACGCCGTGTACAGCGCGGCGCCGGTCAGCGGGGCGACCAGCTTCATGCCCTCGCGCGCGGTCATCCGCAGCCCGTTGAAGTCACCGAGGAGCGCCGGGTCGACGGCGGCGACGACCAGGGCGGAGGTGGCCGCGTCCTCGACGACGCCCGCCGCGCCGTACAGGACGAGGACGGCGAAGAGCAGCCACACGGAGGCGGGGGAGGCGACCGTCCACAGGGGCAGCAGGAGGAGGGCGAGGCCGAGGTTCGTGAGGATCACCAGGGGTCTGCGGCGGACGCGGTCGGCGAGCGTGCCGAGGACGGGGCCGAGGAGGGTGGGGGCCCAGAGCGCGGCGGTGCACAGGGCGGCGAGGCCGTCGGAGCCGGTGAGGTCCTTGACCCAGACACCGGACACCAGCCAGAGCGCGGAGGTGCCGAAGCCGGACACCACGACGCCGGTGAGGTACAGGACGGCGTTGCGGTCGCGCAGCAGGCGGACCACGGCCCAGGAGGAGGTCGTCATGCCTGGTCATGGTGGGTCTAAGGCGGGGGTACGGGGATCGGGCAGATGCCTTACAACGGCCACCGGAACGAGGTGAGTACTCCCGTGGTCAGCGTGGTCGTAGAGCACGGTGCACGAGCTGGAAGGGCCTGGCGGCCTACGGCGACGCGCCGCCCGACCGTGCCCCTGCCGCTACGATTCCGGCAGGGGGCAGGTATGGGAAACGGGCGGCGTGGTCAGGAGGCGCCGTGTCCGCGGCGCTGGGGCGGCGGCCCGTGCAAAGCTGTCAACCAGTACTGGATCTTCGCGGTGAGCGGCGCTCTGCTCGACCACCGCGCCACCTGCGCGTGCGGTCGGAGGATCGCCACCGCCAACAGACGCATCGCTCATGCCCGGGCACTGCTCGCCACGCCCTCCGCGCCCGGCGTGGCGGCGGCCACGAGCGAGCCGCCGGCGGAGTTGTGGCCCGCCGACCGGGTGGAGGGTGTCGGTAGGATCGGCTGCGTTCCGGTGGGAACCCCGGTGCTGCACGCCCCCACCCGGCATTTCTCCGGACCGGTTGACCTGCTACGACCGCTCACGGAGCGGATGGTGACCACCCTGGGCCGGGCGGGTGGCATCGGGCTGGCGGCGAATCAGGTGGGCGCCGACGTGCGGGTACTGGTGCACGGCCTCGCCGACCGGGCCCCCGGTGTGCTGGTGAACGCGGAACTCCTGTCGAGCGAGGGGTGGTACCACCACCGGGAGGGGTGCCTGTCGCTCAACCTGCCGGGCTCGCGGGCCGTCGTGGGCCGGCCGCGCAAGGTCCTGGTGCGTGCCCTGACCCCGACGGGTCACCGGGTGCTGATCCAGGCCGGGGACGATCTGGCCCGCGTGCTCCAGCACGAGATCGACCACCTCGACGGCATCGAGTACGTGCAGCGGCTCACGGGCTCCGAGGCGGACCGGGTGTACAAGGCGATGGAGGCGGCGGGCCTGGACGTGGACGTCATGCCGCCCACGCCTTATTCCGCGGCGCCCTGAGCCTTGGCGTTCCGCGGGAGCCGCTGTATCTCGCCGATGGCCCTGGCGGTCTCCATGATGTACACCGTCTCGATGTAGGGGCGGGCGGCGATGAGGTCCTCAAGGACGAGTCGGCCCTGGCGGGAGGCGCGCTGGAGCTCCTCGGCAGGGACGAGAGCCCTGAGCTTGTGCAGGAAGCGCTCGTCCCGGTAGGAGATGCTCTGGCGTACCAGCTCGTTCTCGATCGGCAGGTTCATCAGCTCGAAGAGCACGTAGAGTCGCAATTCGACTTGCTGGGCGAGCAGGCAGCGGACCTCGGCGGGCGAGGGCAGCAGTTCGTCCACGTCCGTCTACCTCTCTTCGGGAGATTGTTCACGCGGGTAGTGCAAGCGGTGGCGCCGCTCCCACTCTTCGACGGCATCGGGCAGGTCCAGTTGGAATGCGGCTCTTCTGGAAAGTTCGATGATGTAACCCAACGAGTCGGGATACTCACGCAGTTGCCGGGGGTCGTCCATCTCCCACAGATACGGGTTGCCGGTGTCCCGGATGCCGCGCTGGTAGTAGTCCTCGCCGAGGGCGAGCACCGCTCGGGCGTCGCCCTTCACGGAGTGCAGGAGCATGCGGTTGGCGACATTGACGCCGAACGGCTGCACGAAGAGGGTGGCCGCGCGTTCCAGGGTCTCCATCGCCGTGTCCGGATCGTCCGGCATCTGACAGAAGCCCAGGTTGTTGACGAGGGCGGGGTGCGTGGGCTCCTCCAGGACGGCGGCGGCGTAGATCTCGGCGGCGGTCGTGGAGCGTCCCTGGTACAGCAGTCGGGCCGCCATCCGCAGCAGTGTGTCGGTCCAGCGGGGCGCCCCGCCCTGGCCGGGCGAGGACAGGCCGGGGTCGGGCCAGCGGTCCGCGAGCGCGGCGGCCCGCCGGTCGGCCAGGCCGATGGCGCTCGTGATCCGCTCCGTGACGAGCGACGAATTCCGGAAGTGCGTGAGGGCGGTCAGCAGAGCTGATGTCCGCCTGCATCCGGCCCACGAAATCACCGACTCGAAGGCGTCCTCCCCGAGGAGGCCCGCACAGTAGCCGAGGCCGGCCGCCTCGGCGTCGACGGCCAGGACGTACGGCGGGAGCAGGCCGAGTTGCTCCCTTACCTGTGCGTACTGGGCTGCTGCCGCCGCCCGCCAGGCGTTGAGCAGGATGGAGGCGATCGTGTTCACCTTGCGGGAGGCGAGGTACGTGGACACCTTACGGAAGGCGCTGTGCACCCCCTGGGGGCTGCCGCTCGCCGCGAACAGCGTCGCGTACACCTCCGGTGCAGGGAGCCCGAGTTCGCCCTGGCGTGCCCCGATGGAGGCGAGTGCGAGGGTCGCCGCCTCGTCCAGGTCACCTGCCAGCAGCGCAGCCTCGGCGCGCGCGTCCAGGTAGCCGAACTCCAGGCTCGGCCGGGTGATGCCCACCTCGGTGTGGCGGCCCGGCCAGCGGGCTCGCAGCCGGGCCAGGGTGAAGGACGCGGCAGAGTGACGCAGCGCGGCCACCAGACGCTTCTCCACCGTGGGCGCCATGGCCGGCTGGGCGTCGATCCAGCTGGTGGCCTCGGTCGTGGTGACAGCGTGCGTGAGCGACGCGGCGAGTTCGCGGACGGCCCCCTCACGGGGAATCGTCCTGCGCAGATCGCGCAGCAGCTGGTACTGGGACTGCATGGGCGTGGAGGCGGTGAGTGCCTTTTCCAGGCTCGGTGTCTCCTGCTCCGAGGCCGGCGGCGGCGCGGCGTCCTGCCCGTGCGCGGGTGGCTCGGGCGCCTCGCCCTCCAGCGCGGTGGCGGCACGGTACTTGGCGAGGGCGTCGGTTGCGCTGCCGCCGAAGAGGCCGGACGCGATGTCGTCGGCGAGGCGGTCGCCGAGCGGCGCAGGCAGGCGCACGGTCTCCAGCACCAGGAAGTCCACGACGAGGGCGGTGGCGGAGGCGTTGAACTGGCTCGTGAACTCGTTCCAGAGCGCCGCTGCGACCAGCTCCTCGGTACCGAGCACGAGTTGCGCCATGCGCCACCGCAGTTGGGCCGGCTGGCCCGAATTGAGGAGGAAGCGCGCGCAGGTGGCCGTCAAGGGGTCGGTGGCGACCGCGGCCCGGACCGCCTCGACAGCCCGGGCGCAGGTGTCCACGATGTCGTCGGACGGCAGAGCTTCGGCCAGTGCCGCCACGGACTCCTCGGTCGCTCCGTCGACGCTCAGGAGGAGCGCGCGGCAGTAGGCGTCCTGCACCTCCAGGCGGCCGGCCTGTACTTCGGCGATGAGCGGCCGGCCGGTCTCGCCGCGTACCACCCGCTCCGCGAGCGACCAGCGGCAGGGCCGGGACTCCTCGTCGGACTGCTGAAGGAGACGGCGGGCGAGATCGTCGTGGCCGAACAGGCGCAGGGCGGAGAACGCGGCGCACGCGCGCACGGCCGGGGCAGCCCCGGGATCGTCCGCGAGGTCGCCGAGTAGTCGCAGGGCGTGCGCCGAGCCTGTCTCGGCCAGGGACTCGACGGCCGCCTCGCGCTCGCCGATGGTGAAGTCGCCGTCGCGCGCGCAGCTCGTCAGGGTGTCGAGTGACTGCGCGGAAGCCCCGCCGGCGATGGCGGTCAGCGCGGCGGTGATCACCCGGCTGGGTGCGGCGGGATGCACGAGGTCCCGCAGGAGCTGGGCGGTCTCGGGGTCCTGGAGCCCAGCCAGGAGCTGGGCGCTGCGGTTGCGGTCGATGGGATCGAGCGAGTCGAGCATGACGAGGAGTTCGTCGCGTACCCGGCTGCGGTGCCCGGGGCTGGCAGCGGCGGCCGACACGGCGAGCACCCGGCCCGCGGTGAACCGGGCCGCGTTCAACGGGTCGTCGTCATAGTGGTGTTGGAGGGCGAGGAGCAGCGGGTCGGGGTCGGCGACGAGGGCACCCACGTAGCCGATGACGGGCTCCCACTCCGGCTGGGACCAGACGCGCCAGACGTGGTCGGCCCAACTGCCGTCCGCCGCCAGTGCATCGGCGATCAGGTAGTCGCGGATGGCGCTGTGCAGGAATTCCAGGCTCTGTGCGTGGTCGCCGAGCGCCTTGCGGACGATGCCAGTGGCGACCAGGTCCTCCACGACCGTGTCGCAGGTGGTGATGCGCCCGAGGTCGGCCCAGGCGGACGTGGCCCCGAGCGCATCCTCCACGGTGGATACCGGGACAGTGTCCAGCAGCCCCCGCTCGTCGTGGAACAGGGCGGCGGCGTTCTTGAGGACCTCCAGCCGCAGCCGCACCTTCTCGCTGCCCTCGCTCACCTGGTCGTAACGGTCCTCGTCGCTGGCGAGGCGGAGCAGGGCGCGGTACCAGAGGTCGTGCTCGCTCTGCGGTGGGGTGGCGGCGCCGCCGGCCGCCGTGCAGAAGAGGGCAAGGAGCAGAGGGGTGCGCAGGAACTCCAGACGACGTTCGCGGATGAGCCGCTGGATGCGCCGGGCGGTCCCCGGTGCCTCGGCGAACCAGTTCTGCACGAACTGGAGTTGCTCGCGCTCGGCGAAGGGCTGGATCATGCAGGTGGTGGTCTGGCGGGCGAACCGCCGCTGCGGGACGGAGGCCGGACGGCTGGTGAGCACCAGGTTGCCGCTGCGCGGCGAGAGCAGTTCCGTGATCCTGTCCAGCCGCTGAGCCAACAGCGGTTTCTCGTCGCGGAGTTCGTCATAGCCGTCGATGAGGAGTTCCACCGCCGCGCGTTCCTGCAGCAGGTGGCGGACCAGGTCCACGCAGCGGTCGTCGGCGGCCACCTCGTCGGGCATGGCGGCCGCGATCAGGTCGGGCAGCGGGGCGCGGCGGCTGTCGCGGCGGTCCTCGGCCAGCACCTCCTCCAGCTTCGGCGCGAGGACCAGTACGGGGATCGGGGAGTCCTGCACCCGCTCGGCGCGCTGTCGGGCCAGTTCGAGGCAGCGGGAGCGCACTGCCCAGCTCTTGCCCGAGCCGGCCTCGCCGACCAGCAGGATGTGCCGGAACTGCCGGATCGCGATGCGCCAGGGCATCCGCAGCGGGGCGGCGTAGGAGTCCTGCGGTCCTTTGACAGGCGTCTCGGCCCCGCTGCCCTCGGCGGGCGCGGGCGCCCGGTCGTCGTCGCGCTGCGGCGGGTGCACGGTGACCCGCTGGAGGACGTCGGTGAAGCGCAGGCCCTCGGGGAACCAGCCGGGCGACTGTTCGCAGTGGCGGGTCAGCCGGTCCAGGTAGGCGCGCACGTCCACGTCGGACCAGGGGTGGTCGCCCTCCCGGTCGCGCAACAGCCAGTCGGCCAGCAGCGACGCCGTGTCGCCCATCCAGCGCGTGGCGGTGGTGGGGTGCGGGCGCCTGCCCTCGTCGATCTGCTTGACAGCCTGCGCCGCGGACATGCCGGCGAGGACGCAGCGCAGGACGGTTCCCTGATCGGGTGTGATCGCGAGTTCCGCTGCCACCTCGTGCGAACTGCCCGGAAGGGTGTGGCGCAGCCGGGAGCGGACGCTGTCCACGGCCCACTTGGCCTCGGACTCGCGGGAGATGGACCCCAGTTTGGCCAACGTGCGTTGGAAAAAAGGCAGTTGTCGGCACGCGGTGAGTGCGGCGCAGAGCTGGTCGTGAGGGGCGGTGCGCTTGCGCAGGACCGCCTCCATGACGACCACCAGATCGTCGTGCATGTCTGTCATGTCTGCCATGTCTGTCCCGTCCCCCATGAACGCCAGGGTAGCGACGCGCCGCTCCCCGTGATGCGCAATTGCAGCGAGCCGCATCGCCTGCCGCATCGGGTGCGCAGCGCCCCGGCTGGACCTTTCCGTTGTCGGCGGCAGGCGCCGGCACGCAGGAGAGGGTGGCACGGACCGTGAACACGTTTCTGATCCTTGGGCTGGCGGTGATCTTGCCCCTGGCCGGCACACTGGCGTTCGTCCTGGTGCGCGGGTCGCTGCACGCGAAGAACCCGGCGGAATACGCGCTGAAGGTCCTCGAGGGGATACCGGACGTCATCCGCGTTCTGCGCGACGTGCTGCGGGCAGGCCAGGGGCAGTAGAGGGGGCATGCCGGCCGCGCGACCTGTCACCCGCGGGGCCGGCCTCCCGCCCGTCACCCGCTCCGCGAGTGCCGCGGCCCGTTCGGGCCCCTCGTGCCGGTGCCGGAGGACGCGCGGCTGCTGGACCGGGCGGTGGGGCCGAGCGGCCGGGACCCGGGACGGAAGCCGTAGAAGGACGCAACCGGTGAGCGGGCGGGGACCCGGATCCGTACTCTCCTCGCCATGCCCTTGAGCCTCACCGTCCTCGGTACCGCCTCCCCCCACCCCCGGCCCGGCCGCCCGTGCTCCGGTTACCTGCTGCGGGGCGGAGGCGCCGAGGTGTGGGTGGACGCCGGGACGGGAACCTTCGCGGAGTTGCAGCGGCACACGGACCCGGCCCGGCTGACGGCGATCTGGCTCTCGCACCTGCACGCGGATCACAGCGCGGACCTGCTGGCCGCCGCGTACGCCTACGCCTTCGGCGGACTGACACCGGCCGCACCGATCCCGGTCTACGCGCCGCAGGAATGCGCCCAGCGGCTGGCCGGCTTCCTCGGCCGGCCGGACCTGGCCTTCCTGAGCGGGGTGTTCGACTTCCGGCCGCTGTACGACGGCCACGCCGTCCAGCACTGGAACCTGCGGCTCGTCACCCGGGCGGTGGCCCACGGCACCGAGGCCTACGGGTTGCGCGCCGAGTGCCAGGGGAGCGTGCTCGCCTACTCCGGCGACAGCGGCCCGTGCGCCGCCCTGACCGAGCTGGCCGCCCGGGCGGACGTCTTCCTGTGCGAGGCCGACCTCGACAGGCATCGCGAAGGCGAACGGGTGCACATGACCCCGGAGGACGCCGGACGGACAGCCCGTCAGGCGGAAGCACGGGAACTGCTCATCACCCATGTGGGCCCGACCCTGACCCGCGAGATGGCGGCGGCCCGCGCGGCTGCGGTGTGGAGCCGACCCACCGGCGTGGCCCGGGAGGGGGAGACGAGGGGCTTCTGAAACGGCGGCGGCTCGACGGGGCGGGGCTCAGTCGCGTCCCTCTTCGCGGGCCGCCTCGCCCTCGCCCCGATCCGCCGGCCACGGCCTCAGGGCCCGTTGCGCGGCCCGCAGCACATCGCTCGGGGGCAGCTCATCGGCTCGCTCGACGACAACCAGGTGCCATCCCCGCCGGGCGACCGCGTCAAGGGTCACCGCACGCTCGCGCACCAGGTACCGCACCGCTGACGCGAGGTCCGTCACCGGAGGGCTCACCTCGTACCGGGCCAGCTTTCCGACATACCGGTCCAGCCATCCCTCTCCTTCCCGGCGGGCGGCTCGGGACAACGCGGACTCGGCGTTCCCGTCGAGAAAGACCATCACCGGGGAAACGGGCGCGAGCACTTCGGTGAGGTCGATCATGAACGCGTCGATCGTCCCCTCGTCGTGGCCCATGGCCAGCAGGGTCGGCACGAACGGCACCAGCGCGTCCGCGATCACCACGTCGTCGCCGCTCACCAGAGCCGAGTCGACGAACTCGGCGGTCGCCGCGGTCAGCATCTGCGGGCCGACGGTGCCGGTCGTCCGGAAAGCCTCGGCCACCTCGGCGAACTGCGGCCTGGTCAGGATCTCCTCCTCGCGGAAGTGGTCCACCCGCAGTCCCGCTTCGGCCAGCCATCGAGCCAGTCCTGCGCAGAGCGTCGACTTGCCCACTCCGGGCGACGCTCCCCACACCGTGATCAGAACCGTCATGGCTGCCGAGCCCCGGACTCGGGCTCCCTCCCTCTCTCACCATCTTTGTCAGAAGCATTGACGAAACACAGCCGTCCTCCTAGCTTCGTCCGCGTCGTACTTCGTACGTCATATATGAGACGTGATACGCGAGATCAGATATGTCAGATCAGGTCCCGGACCTGGTACGTGACCCCGAGAGGCGCGCATGACCTCTGTGCCCATGCCGATTCCGTCGCGGACGCAGTTCGTGCTGGACGCGATCAAACACCGCATCCTCACCGGGCAGCTGACGCCCGGTCAGGCCCTGGTGGAGACCGAACTCGCCGCACAGTTCGGGGTGTCCAAGACGCCCGTGCGGGAGGCGCTCAAGACCCTGGCCGGGACGGGGCTGGTCGTGATGAGCCAGTACAAGGGCGTCACGGTGCGCATGGTGGACGCGGACATGGCGCGTGAGGTCTACGACGTGCGGCTGCTTCTCGAACCCGAGGCCCTCCGGCGGGCCGTGCGGCGCGGTGCCTCCCTCGACGCCGCCCGCTCCGCCCTCACTCGCGCCGACCAGGCCACCGACACCGCCGAACGCTCCCTCGCCAACCGCGACTTCCACCGCGCCCTCTACCTCCCGTGCGGCAACCCGCTCCTCGGCCGGATGCTCGACGAGGTCCGCGACCAGGCCGCCCTCGTCTCCGCCGTCGCCTGGGCCGCCTCCCCCTCCTGGGAACACGAGGCCGGTGAGCACCGCGAGATCCTGCGGCTGGCGCTGGACGGCGACGCCGACGGCGCCGCCCGCACCCTGCACACCCACATCGCGTCCTTCGTGGAGCGAGCGTTCCCCCAGGCAGCCGAGCAGGAGGGCCAGGAATGAGCAGCGCGGCGTTCGAGACCCAACGGGCCGCCCTGGCCGACGTGGTGGCCATCCCGGTGACCCCCTTCGCCGAGGACGGCGGCGTCGACCAGGACGCCCACCGGGCCCTGCTGCGCCGGCTCCTCGACGGCGGCGTCCGCACTCTCACCCCCAACGGCAACACCGGCGAGTTCTACGCCCTCGCCCCCCAGGAGCGGCAGCTCGTCACGGAGGCGACGCTCGACGAGGCCGGCGGCCGGGCGGTCGTCCTGGTCGGGGTCGGGCACGACATCGCGACCGCGGTCGCCGCCGCCCGGCACGCCCGCGAGCACGGCGCGCAGATGGTGATGGTCCACCAGCCCGTCCATCCGTACGTCTCCCAGTCCGGCTGGGTCGACTACCACCGGGCCATCGCCGCGTCCGTCCCCGAACTCGGCGTGGTCCCCTACGTCCGCAACGCCCAGCTCCCCGGCGCCCGCCTCGCCGAGCTCGCCGACGCCTGCCCCAACGTGATCGGCGTCAAGTACGCCGTCCCGGACGCCGCCAAGTTCGCCGCCTTCACCCGTGACGCGGGGCTCGACCGCTTCGTCTGGGTCGCCGGGCTCGCCGAGCCCTACGCGCCCTCCTACTTCTCGGCCGGTGCCACCGGCTTCACCTCCGGCCTGGTGAACGTCGCCCCGGCCGTTTCGCTGAACATGATCGAAGCGCTTCGATCCGGTGACTACCCGGCCGCCATGAAGGTCTGGGAACAGATCCGCCGCTTCGAGGAACTCCGCGCCGCGAACGGCTCCGCCGACAACGTCACCGTCGTCAAGGAGGCCCTCGCCTCCCTCGGCCTCTGCCGCCGCGACGTCCGCCCGCCCAGCAGGCAGCTGCCCGAGGCGGAGCGCGCCGAGGTCGCCGCCATAGCCGCCGGATGGTCCCTGTGAAGAAACCCGAGGAACTCAGAAGCCACCAGTGGTACGGCACCGAAGGCCTCCGTTCCTTCAGCCACCGCGCCCGCACCCGCCAGCTCGGCTACCTCCCCGAGGAGCACCTCGGCAAGCCGGTCATCGCCGTCCTCAACACCTGGTCGGACATCAACCCCTGCCATGTGCACCTCCGCGACCGGGCGCAGGCGGTCAAACGGGGCGTCTGGCAGGCCGGCGGATTCCCGCTGGAGTTCCCGGTCTCCACCCTCTCGGAGACCTTCCAGAAGCCGACCCCGATGCTCTACCGCAACCTCCTCGCCATGGAGACCGAGGAGCTGCTGAGGTCGTACCCGGTCGACGGGGCCGTGCTGATGGGCGGCTGCGACAAGTCCACCCCGGCCCTCCTCATGGGCGCCGCCTCCGTCGACCTGCCGACCGTCTTCGTGCCCGCGGGCCCCATGCTCCCCGGCCACTGGCGGGGCGAGGTCCTCGGCTCCGGCACCGACATGTGGAAGTACTGGGACGACAAGCGCGCCGGTCTCATCGGTGACTGCGAGCTGCTGGAGCTGGAGAGCGGTCTGGCCCGGTCGCCCGGTCACTGCATGACGATGGGCACGGCCTCCACCCTCACCGCCGCGGCCGAGGCGCTCGGCGTGACCGTCCCGGGCGCGTCCAGCATCCCGGCCGTCGACTCAGGGCACGACCGGATGGCCGCCGGCTCCGGGATGCGGATCGTCGAACTCGTCCACCGGGACCGGCGGCTCTCCCAGCTCCTCACCCGTGACGCCTTCGAGGACGCGGTCACCACCGTCCTCGGGCTCGGCGGCTCCACCAACGCCGTCATCCACCTCATCGCCATGGCCGGACGGGCGGGGGTGCGGCTCACCCTCGACGACTTCGACCGCATCGCCCGCACCGTGCCCGTCCTCGCCAACGTCCGCCCCGGCGGGCGGACGTACCTCATGGAGGACTTCCACTTCGCGGGCGGCCTCCCCGGCTTCCTCTCCCGCATCCCCGACCTGCTCCACCTGGACCGGCCCACGGTGTCGTACGACACCTACCGCGAGCAGCTCGCCGGCGCCCGGGTGCACGACGACGACGTCATCCGGCCCCGCGACAACCCGGTGGCCGCCGAGGGCGGGGTCGCCGTGCTGCGCGGCAACCTCTGCCCGGACGGCGCGGTCATCAAGCACATCGCCGCCGAGCCGCACCTGCTCAAGCACACCGGCCCGGCCGTCGTCTTCGACGACTACCGGACCATGCAGCGCACCATCGACGATCCGTCCCTCGGGATCACCGCGGACAGCGTGCTCGTGCTGCGCAACGCCGGGCCCAGGGGCGGCCCCGGCATGCCCGAGTACGGCATGCTGCCCATCCCCGACCACCTCCTCAAGCAGGGCGTGCGGGACATGGTGCGGATCTCCGACGCCCGGATGAGCGGTACCAGTTACGGCGCCTGCGTGCTGCACATCGCGCCCGAGTCGTACGTCGGCGGACCCCTCGCACTCGTGCGTACCGGGGACTCCGTCACCCTGGACGTCGCGGCCCGCACCCTCCGGCTCAACGTGGACGAGGAGGAGCTGGACCGGCGCCGGGCCGCGTGGACGCCGCCGCCCGTGCGGTACGAGCGCGGGTACGGCGCGCTCTACGACCAGCAGATCACCCAGGCCGACACCGGCTGCGACTTCGAGTTCCTGGCCCGGCCGGGCGAAGTCCCGGACCCGTACGCGGGCTAGCGCCCTTCCTCACGACGATCGTCGAAGCGCTTCAACCACATGCATCAAGCAAGCGCTTCCTGCACCCGCTGTAACCGATGCGAACGGAGAACAGTCGTGGCCCAAGCCGCAGCCGTGGCGAACCCGCCCGCGCCACCCCGGCGGCGCCGTGCCTCCGCGACGCCGCGCAGGCTGCCGTATCTGCTGATCGCCCCGGCGGCCCTGCTGATGCTGGGCTTCATCGCCTATCCGGTGCTCAGCGTCTTCTACTACAGCCTGCAGAACTACAACCCGACCAAGCCCTGGCGGAACGGCTTCGCGGGCTTCGGCAACTTCACGCAGGCCTTCGCGCACGACCCGCAGTTCTGGGACACGCTGACCTTCAGCGCCAAGTGGGTCGTGGTGGAAGTCGGGTTGCAGCTCCTGTTCGGGCTCGCGCTGGCGCTGATCGTCAACCAGACGTTCGTGGGGCGGGCGCTCGGCCGGGCACTGGTCTTCTCGCCGTGGGCCGTCTCCGGTGTGCTGACCTCCGCGATCTGGGTGCTGCTCTACAACTCCCAGACGGGCATCACGCGTTACCTCGCCGACGCGGGCATCGGCTCGTACGGCACCAGCTGGCTCTCCGACCCCTCGACCGTCTTCCCGGCGGCCGTGGTCGCCGACCTGTGGCGGGGCGTGCCGTTCTTCGCGATCCTCATCCTCGCCGACCTCCAGTCCGTCTCCAGGGACCTGTACGAGGCGGCGGAGGTCGACGGGGCGAGCCGCCTCAAGCAGTTCTGGCACATCACGCTGCCGCACCTCAAGGACGCCATCGTCCTGTCCACGCTGCTGCGCGCGGTGTGGGAGTTCAACAACGTCGACCTGCTCTACACGCTGACGGGCGGCGGCCCGGCGGGGGAGACGACGACCCTTCCGCTCTACATCGCCAACACCAGCGTCGACGCCCACGACTTCGGCTACGCCTCGGCGCTGACCACGGTGGCCTTCGTGATCCTGCTCTTCTGCTCCGTCGTCTACCTGCGGCTCAGCAAGTTCGGAGGCGAGGCGAAGTGATCACCGAGATCGCCCCCGCGGCCAGGCCCGCCGCGACCGAGCCCGCCCGGCCGGGGCAGAAGCGCCGCGCCTGGGACGAGGTGCCCCGCTGGCAGATCTACCTGCCCCTGGGGATCTACCTCCTCTTCACCCTGATCCCCTTCTACTGGATCCTGCTCTTCGCGCTCCGCCCGGCCGGCTCCACCTCGCTCGTCCCCTGGCCGGCCACCTTCGAGCACTTCCAGAAGGTGTGGACCGAGCGCAGCTTCGGCACCTACTTCACCAACAGCGTCTACGTCGGCGTCTCGACGCTGGTGCTGACCACGGTCGTCGCGCTGGCCGGCGGCTACGCCCTCGCCCGCTTCGACTTCAGGCTCAAGCGCGGATTCATGCTGGCCCTGCTCTGCTCCCAGTTCGTGCCGGGCGCGCTGCTCCTGGTCCCGCTCTTCCAGATCTTCGCCAGGCTCCAGATGATCAACTCGCTCGGCAGTGTGGTCATCGCCGAGACCGTCTTCCAGCTCCCGCTGTCGATGATCCTGATCAGCGGCTTCATCAGGAACGTGCCGTACTCCCTGGAGGAGGCCGCCTGGGTCGACGGCTGCAACCGGTTCACCGCCTTCAGGATCGTCGTCCTGCCGCTGCTGCGGCCGGGGCTGATCGCGGTCGGCTCCTTCGCCTTCGTGCACGCCTGGAACCACTTCCTGTTCGCCCTGATGTTCCTGTCCGACCAGAGCAAGCAGACCATCCCGGTCGGCCTCAACACCCTGATGAGCGCCGACAGCGTGGACCTGGGCGCGCTGGCCGCGGGCGGGATCATCGCCGCCGTACCCGTCGTGATCGTCTTCGCCTTCATCCAGAAGTGGCTGATCACCGGCTTCAGCGCGGGGGCGGTGAAGGGATGAGACACCTCGCGGACGGACCGGGGCAAACGCTTACCCTGCACCCAAAGATCGACAACGCAGGGAGGACGCTGTGAACTCTTCGCCCATCGACCTCGTTCTGGCAGGGGCGCGCGGCCACGGCCGCTGGCATCTGGAGAACATCCGCCGGCTCCAGGAGAAGGGGATCGTACGGCTCGCCGGGATCTGCGAGCTGACGCCGCTCGGCGCGGACGAGCTGCCGGAGGGGCTCGGGCAGCCCGCCCAGTCCGCGGACTTCGGTGCCCTGCTCGATGCGACCGGCGCCCGGATCGCCGTGATCTGCACGCCGATCCCCACCCACACGGACCTGGCCCTGGCGGCCGCCGAGCGGGGCGTGCACCTGCTCCTGGAGAAGCCGCCGGCGCCGTCGTACGCCGAGTTCCGGCGTATGGCCGACGGGGTCGCGAAGGCCGGCGTGGCCTGCCAGATCGGCTTCCAGTCGCTGGGCTCGCACGCCGTGCCCGCGATCCGGCGGCTGATCGCCGAGGGCGCCATCGGCGACGTGGTGGGAGTGGGCGGCGCGGGCGCCTGGGCCCGGCCCGAGTCCTACTACCGGCGGGCGCCCTGGGCCGGCCGGCGGCGGCTGCACGGCGTCGACGTCGTCGACGGGGTCCTCACCAACCCCCTCGCGCACGCCGTCGCCACCGGCCTCGCCCTGCTCGGCACCGACCGCGCCGAGGACGTCACCCGTATCGAGACCGAGCTGCTGCGCGCCAACGACATCGAGTCCGACGACACCTCCTGCGTCCGCGTCACCACCCCGCGCGGCCCGGTCACGGTCGCCGCCACGCTCTGCGCCGAGGAGCCCGGCGACCCCTATGTCCTGGTGCACGGCACCAGCGGCCGGATCACCCACTGGTACAAGCAGGACCGGGTGCTGGTGCAGCGGGCGGGCCGCGGCCCGGAGGAGATCGAGTACGGCAGCACGGACCTGCTGGAGAACCTCGCCGACCATCTCACCACCGGCGCCGCCCTGCTGGTGGAGCCGGACGCGACCGGCGCCTTCATGAAGGTCGTGGAAGCGATTCGACTGGCCGAGGACCCGACCGCGCTCCCCGCCGACGCCTGGCAGCGCCTGCCCGGGGACGGGCGCCGGGTCGTGACCGGCATCGACGCACTGGTCGCGGCGTGTGCCGACACCCTCTCCCTCTACTCCGAACTGGGCGTCCCCTGGGCCCCGCCGAACGAGGTGAGCACATGACGGACGACGGGCAGACGTACACCAACCCCGTCCTGAACGCCGACTGGTCCGACCCCGACGTCGTCCGTGTCGGCGACGACTTCTACCTCACCGCCTCCAGCTTCGGCCGCGCCCCCGGCCTGCCCCTGCTGCACTCCCGTGACCTGGTCGGCTGGACCCTGGTCGGTCACGCCCTGGAACGCCTGGAACCCGAGGAGCGGTTCACCGCCCCGCGCCACGACCAGGGGGTCTGGGCCCCCTCCTTACGCCACCACGACGACCGCTTCTGGATCTTCTGGGGCGACCCCGACCAGGGCATCTTCCAGGTCAACGCCCCCGAGATCAGAGGCCCCTGGAGCCGCCCGCACCTGGTGAAGGAGGGCCGGGGACTCATCGACCCCTGCCCGCTGTGGGACGACGAGACGGGCGAGGCATACCTCGTCCACGCCTGGGCGAAGTCCCGCTCCGGCATCAACAACCGGCTCACCGGCCACCGGATGCACCCCGACGGCAACTCGCTGCTGGACGCCGGCAAGGTGATCGTGGACGGGGACCGGATACCGGGATGGTTCACCCTGGAGGGCCCCAAGCTCTACCGGCACGACGGCTGGTTCTGGATCCTCGCCCCCGCCGGGGGAGTGGCGACCGGCTGGCAGGGCGCCCTCCGCTCCCGCGGCTTCTTCGGGCCGTACGAGGAGCGGATCGTCCTGGAGCAGGGGGACACCGAGGTCAACGGACCGCACCAGGGCGGCTGGGTGCGGACCCGGGCCGGCGAGGACTGGTTCCTGCACTTCCAGCAGCGGGGGGCCTACGGCAGGGTCGTCCACCTCCAGCCGATGCGGTGGGAAGCGGACGGCTGGCCGGTGATCGGGGACGCCGGCGCGCCCGTCGCCGTCCACCCGAGGCCCGCGCTGCCGGCGCAGCCGCCCGCCGCGCCCGCCACCGGCGACGACTTCCCCGGCGGGCGGTTCGGCCGGCAGTGGCAGTGGACGGCCAATCCGGGGGCGGGCTGGGCCACCCAGCACTCGGGGGACGGCCTGTGGCTGGCGTGCGTGCGCTCGGGGGATGCGCACGACCTGCGCCGACTGCCGCAGGTGCTGACCCAGCGGCTGCCCGGGACACCGTGCGTGGTGGAGGTGGACCTGCGGCTGGACGGCGCGGAGCCCGGCGCGCGGGCGGGGCTCGCGGTGCTCGGGGACGCGTTCGGCTGGATCGGGCTGGAGTGCGGGCCGGGCGGGAGCGTGCGGCTCGTGCACCGGTTCGCGGAGGCCACCGCCGACCGGGAACGGGACGCCGGCCCCGCACGCCCCGCGCCCGAGGGACACGCCCGGCTGCGTATCGAGATCGGCCCGGGGGCGCGCTGCCGGTTCTCGTACGACGTCGGGGCGGGCTCCGTGCCGTCCGGACCGGTGTTCGCCGCCACGCCCTGGCGCTGGACCGGCGCCCTGCTCGGGCTCTTCGGCGCCGCGCCCGAGGGACCGGGCGCCGCCGGGACCGCCACCTTCACGCACTTCCGCGTCACTCCCTGCTGATCCCAGACAGAAGAGAGCCGATCAATGAAGAGCAGCATCCGCAGAAGCAGGCGCGCGGCCGTAGCCGTCGCCCTGGGCTCCGTGCTCGCCCTGACCGCGACCGCCTGCGGCGACGACGGCAGCGGCGGCGCGGGGGACAAGGGCGGCGAGGGCTCAGGGAAGGGCACGATCACCTTCTGGGACAACAACGGCGGTGTCCGCACCGACGTGTGGAAGGAGATCATCGCCGACTTCGAGAAGCAGAACCCCGACATCAAGGTGAAGTACGTCGGGGTGCCGGCCGCCAGTGTCCAGTCCAAGTACGACACCGCCATCCAGGGCGGCGGGCTGCCCGACGTCGGCGGGGTCGGCACCGCGATGCTCGCGGAGGTCGCCGCGCAGGGCGCGCTGGAGCCGCTGGACAGCCGGCTCGCGAAGAGCTCGCTCAACGGCAAGCTCAACGAGAAGTTCCTGGAGAGCGTGAAGTCGGCGGGCGGTGACGGAAAGACGTACTCCGTGCCGACCTCCGCGAACAACGGCACGCTCTGGTACCGGACCGATCTGTTCAGCGCGGCCAAACTGGACCCGCCGACCACCTGGACGAACTTCTACACGGCCGCCGACAGACTCACCGACCAGGCGAAGAACAGGTTCGGATACACCATCCGCGGCGGCGAGGGGTCCATCGCCCAGGCACTGGACGCCATGTACGGGCAGAGCGGGATCACTTCCTTCTGGAACGGTGACAAGACCACCGTCAACGACCCGAAGAACGTCACCGCGCTGGAGAAGTACGTCGGGCTCTACAAGAAGGACACGCCGTCCGCCGACGTCAACAACGACTTCACCAAGATGGTCGCGCAGTGGGATTCCGGCACGATCGGGATGCTGAGCCACAACCTCGGTTCCTATGCGGACCACGAGAAGGCGCTGAGCGGGAAGTTCAAGGGGATTCCGAACCCCACGCTGGACGACGGCACCCGGGTGCAGGTCTCCAACCCCGTGGACGGTCTCGGTCTCTTCAAGTCCAGCAAGAACAAGGCCGCCGCCTGGAAGTTCATCGAGTTCGCCGCGTCCCACGAGGCCAACAGCAAGTGGAACGAGTCGGCGGGGCAGGTGCCGGCGAACAACGAGGCGGCGCAGGACTCGTGGGTACAGGCGTCGGAGCCGACGAAGCTGGCGGCCGAGGCGCTCAACGGGGCCACGACGAAGATCGTGCAGCTTCCTTACTATCTGCCGGACTGGAACACCATTTCCAAGGCCGACAACGAGCCGAACTTCCAGAAGGTGCTGCTCGGGAAGATGACGGCGAAGGAGTTTCTGGACACGTTGGCCGATCAGCTCGACAAGGCCCAGGCCGACTGGAAGAAGAACCACTGAGAGCTCGGGTGGTTGCGGTTGTGGGGGGCCGCGGGTCGGTTGTGGCTGGTCGCGCCCACGCGGCGGAGCCGCAAATCAATACAGGCCCGCGCCCCTAAGAACAGGAAAGGTGAACATCGTGTCACTTACCCGTAGACAGGTCACCGCGGCTGGCCTCGCCGCCGTTCCTCTCGTCGGTCGTTCTCCCGAGAGGAACCAGCGCACTCTCTATGTCGCCGGAGACTCCACCGCCGCCCAGAAATACGCCGACGCGGCGCCGGAGACCGGGTGGGGAATGGCGCTCCCCTTCTTCCTCCGGAAGGAAATCGCCGTCTCCAACCAGGCCGTCAACGGCCGCAGTTCCAAGAGCTTCGTCGACGAAGGGCGGCTCGACGCCATCCTCGCGACCATTCGGCCGCACGACCTTCTCGTCGTCCAGTTCGCGCACAACGACGAGAAGAGCGACGACCCCACCCGGTACACCGAGCCCTGGAGCACGTACCAGGACTACCTGCGGCTCTACATCGAAGGCGCCCGCGCGCACGGGGCGCGGCCGGTTCTGGCCACCCCCGTCGAGCGACGGCGGTTCGACGCCGACGGCAACGCCGTGCCGACGCACGGCGACTACCCGGCGGCCATGCGGGCGCTCGCCGCGCAGGAACGGGTCGCGCTGCTCGACATCGAGGCGCTGTCGCTCGCGCTGTGGCAGGCGCTCGGGGTCGAGGCGACCAAGACGTACTTCAACTGGACGGACACCGAGCAGGACAACACGCACTTCAACCCGCCGGGGGCCATCGCCGTGGCCCGGCTCGTGGCGCAGGAGCTGCTGCGCACCCGGGTGCTGGCCCGGCACGACGTCATCCGGCTGCACAAGGACATCCCCACCTCCTGGATCACCTGGCCACCCGCAAGCTGAGGAGACCCGCACAGTGCGTACACAGAAATGTCATGGACGCGTCATTGGTGCGGTCGTGGGCTGCACGGCTCTCGTGCTGGCCGTGACCGGAACCGCCCAGGCCGCGGCCCCGCACCGGGCCGCGCTCGACCGGCAGGTGCTGTCCGCGAACGACGGCTGGGGCGCCGCCACCACCGGGACCACCGGCGGGGCCGCCGCGGACTCCGCGCACGTCTACACGGTCACCACCTGGGACCAGTTCAAGGCCGCCCTCGCCGACGGCGGCAGCGCGCCGAAGATCATCAGAGTCAAGGGGACGATCGACGCGGACGGGCCGAGCTGTGACTCGTTCGCCGTGCCCGGCTACGACTTCGACGCCTACCTCGCCAAGTACTCACCGCAGGCCTGGGGCCACTCCACCAACCTGGACAACGAGCCCGACGACAGCCCGGAGGGGCTGCGGCGCGCCTCGCAGGCCCAGCAGGACGCCTACATCAAGGCCTACGTCCCGGCCAACACCACCATCGTCGGCATCGGAAAGGACGCCGGCTTCAAGGGCGCCAGCCTGCAGATCAAGGCCGTCGACAACGTCATCGTCCGCAACCTGAGCTTCGAGAGCCCGCTCGACTGCTTCCCGCAGTGGGACCCGACCGACACCGCCGACGGCAACTGGAACTCCGAGTACGACAGCGCGGTGATCTACGGGTCCACCCATGTGTGGATGGACCACAACACGTTCACCGACGGTGATCACCCCGACAGCACGCTGCCCTACTACTTCGGGCGGATCTTCGAGCAGCACGACGGCGAGCTGGACATCGTCAAGGGCGCCGACTACGTCACGGCCTCCTGGAACGTCTTCGCGGACCACGACAAGACGATCCTCATCGGCAACAGCGACAGCGCCTCCACCGCCGCCGTGGACCGGGGGCACCTCAAGGTGACCTTCCACCACAACCTGTTCTCCAACCTGGTGGAGCGGGCACCCCGGGTGCGGTTCGGGCAGGTCGACTCCTACAACAACCACTTCGTCGCCGAGGACGGCTACGGCTACAGCTACGGCATTGGGATCGAGTCCCAACTCGTCGCCGAGCACAACGCCTTCACCCTGCCCGACACGGTCGGGGCGGGCTCGATCCTGAAGAAGTGGAACGAGTCGACGCTGACCGCCGACGACAACTACGTCAACGGTGAGCCGACGGATCTGATCGCCGTCCACAACGCGCAGATCCCGGCCGAGACCCTCACGGCGGGCTCCACCTGGACCCCGGCCCTGCGCACGAAGGTCGATCCGGCGCGGGCGGTACCGCGCATCGTCGACTGCGGCGCGGGCGCCGGCCGGCTGCGCTGACGCGCCTGCGTCACCGGGCCGGGGCCCGACCGGCCCCGGCCCGCCCCACCCCCCACAGCGAAGGACGTACCGCCACCCCTCTCCCTCGCCAAGGAGCACCCGCATGTCCTCGCCCCACCTTCCCCTGTCCAGACGGGGTTTCCTGCTCGCGGGCGCCGGGGCGGGCGCCGCGCTCGCCCTGACCGCCCTCCCCGCGCACGCCACCGCCCGCCCCTTCGGGCGGTACGGCTCCCCCGAGCGCCGCCGCACCCCGCAAACCCTGTACGTCGACCCGCACGGCCGCGGCGACTTCACCACCGTGCAGGCCGCGGTGACCGCTGCCACCGGCAGTGGCTGGACGCTGGTCCTCGCCCCGGGCGTCTACCGGGAGACGGTCGCCGTCGACACCACCCGCACCGAGGCCACCTGGATCGGCGCCGCCGAGAACCCGCGTGCCGTCGTCATCGTCTACGACAACGCGGCCGGCACCCCCAAGCCCGGCGGCGGCACCTACGGCACCACCGGCTCCGCCACCACCACCGTGCAGGCCGACGGCTTCACCGCCTGCTGGATCACCTTCGCCAACGACTGGCTGCGCGCCGACCACCCCGACATCAGCGGCACCCAGGCCGTCGCCCTCAAGGTGCAGGGCGACCGCAGCGCCTTCCACCACTGCCGGTTCCTCGGCCACCAGGACACCCTGTACGCGGACACGACGGCGCTCGGCGTCTTCGCCCGCCAGTACTTCGCGCGCTGCTACGTCGAGGGCGACGTCGACTTCGTCTTCGGGCGGGCCAGTGCGGTGTACGAGGAGTGCCACTTCCGCACCCTGGACCGGACCGACCTGGCGGCCGCCCCCTACGGGTTCGTGTTCGCGCCCTCGACGGCGGCCGCCAACCCGCACGGCTACCTGGTGAGCCGGAGCCGGATCAGCAGCGAAGCCCCGGACGCCGCCTACAAGCTGGCCCGCCCCTGGGTTCCCAGCTCCGACACCACCGCCCGGCCCTCGCTCGTCGTCCGTGACTCCTGGCTCGGCCCCGGAATCGACGCGGTCGCCCCCTACACGAACATGTCGGACGCCTTTCCCTGGCAGAGCCAGCGCTTCGCCGAGTACCGCGACTCCGGGCCGGGCGCGGTGATCACCGTCCCCGAGAACCGGCCCCAACTCACGGCGGAACAGGCCGAGTCGGTGACCCGGGCGGCTTATTTCGGTGACTGGACCCCGTGGAAGGAGTGCTGACGTGCCGACCCGACGCGCACTCCTCGCCGCCGGAGCGGCTGCGGCCATGGGACCGGTCACGGCGTTCACCCGCGACCGCCGTGTCCTGCACGTACGGCCCGGTGACTCCGTGCAGGCGGCCGTCGACGCGGTGCCCGGCCCCGGCTGGACGATCGTCGTGCACCCGGGAACCTACCGTGAGGTCGTCAACGTGCCCGCCGGGACGGCGGAGCTGACTCTGCGCGGGGCCAGTCCTGATCCACGCGCCGCCGTCATCGTCCACGACAACGCCAACGGGACGCAGAAACCCGACGGCTCCGGGACCTACGGCACGGCGGGCTCGGCCACCTTCACCTCGGCGGCGCCCGGGCTTGCCGTCCGCGACCTCACCCTCGCCAACGACTGGCTGCGCGCCGACCACCCGGACATCACCGGGACCCAGGCCGTCGCCGCGTACCTGACGGGCGACCGGACGCACTTCGAGAACGTCCGGCTCCTCGCCCACCAGGACACGCTGTTCGCCGACACCACCGAACTCGGCTCCTTCGACCGGCAGTTCTTCCACCGCTGCCACATCGAGGGCGACGTCGACTTCGTCTTCGGGCGGGCCACCGCGGTCTACGAGCACTGCCATTTCCGCACCCTGCGACGGGACGTGACCTTCACTCCCAAGGGCATGGTGTTCGCCCCCTCGACCGCCCGTGCAGACCCGCACGGGTTCCTCGCCGTCCGCTGCCGGTTCTCGTCCGGCGCGGAGGACGGGGCGTACAAGCTGGCGCGGCCCTGGGTGCCGACCTACGAGACCACCGCCTGGCCCTCGCTGGTCGTGCGGGACAGTCTGATCGGCCCCGGGATCGACCCCGTCGCGCCCTACACGAACATGCGGGACGCCTACCCGTGGCAGTCCATGCGGTTCCGCGAGTACCGCAACTCCGGGCCGGGCGCGGTGATCACCGTCCCCGAGAACCGGCCCCAGCTCACCGCCGCCGAGGCCGCGTGGCACACCCCCGCCGCCTACCTCGGCGACTGGAAACCGGTCCGCTCACTCTGAATCACTCCGAATCGCTCTGATCGACGAAAGGACCCGCACGTCATGCGTCGTATCAGCTCTTTCACCGCGCTCGCCGTGACCGCGGCATCGCTCGGTGTCGCCGTGCTCGCCACCCCGGCGCACGCGGCCACCGTCGTGGTCAGCAACTCCACCGACCTGTCCAACGCCATCAAGAACGCCACCGCCGGCACGGTCATCCAGGTCCGCGGCGGCACCTACTACCCGACGGCCACCCTCCAGTCCACGGCCAACGGCACATCCTCCGCGCCGGTCACGCTCACCGCGTACGGCTCGGAGACGGTCAAGATCGACGGTTCGTCGCTGCCCTCCGGTCAGTGGATCTTCAAGCTGACCGCGGACTACTGGAACGTCTCCAACATCACCTTCCAGAACTCCCCGGACAGCGCGGTGGTCTGCCAGTCCTGCACCGGCACCAACTGGAGCAACATCAAGACCATCGACGGCGGCGACTCCGGCTTCACCCTGACCGGGGACGGGACGGTCAACAACACCGTCAAGAACCTGGACAGTTACGGCAACTACGACGCCGCCACGCACGGCCAGAACGCCGACGGCGTCGCCATCAAGTTCGGCTCCGGCACCGGCAACCTCGTCACCGGCGCCCGTCTGTACAACAACTCGGACGACGGGATCGACCTCTGGTCCTTCTCCTCGCCGGTCACCATCGAGCACACCTGGTCCTTCGGCAACGGCGTCAACCGCTGGGGCGACTCCGCCTTCGAGGGTAACGGCAACGGCTTCAAGCTGGGCGGCAACGGCGTCACCGTCGCGCACGTCGTCAACAACTCGGCCGCCTGGGGCAACGCCGGCAACGGGTTCACCGAGAACTCGAACACCGGCGCGATCGTCATCAACCGCACCACCGCCTACGCCAACGGCAGCTGGGGCTACTACTTCGCCACCAGCGCGGCCCGGCTCGGCAAGAACCTCGCGGTGAGCAACGGCGGCGGTCCGGTCAGCAAGGGCTCCTCGGTGGTGTCCGCCGGCAACAACTGGGACAGCGGCATCAGCACCCCCGCCTTCAAGTCGACGGACGCGACCACCACCTACAACGCCCGGCAGTCGGACGGCTCGCTGCCGGCGACCACCTTCCTGACGACGGGCAGCACGACCATCGGGGCGACCATGAACTGACCCGCGGCCGGACCGGGACCACCGGCCGGACCGGCACAACCGGAAGGACGCCGTCCAGGGCGCTTGACCCGCTTTTTGCCCGCCGATGAGATATCGATCGGGCAACGGGTCTCGCGCCCACCCGGATGACGCGCGTAGAACTCGTGTCATGCATAAGTCACTTCGTCTCGCCGCGATCGCCACGGCCTGTGCGCTCGCCGGCGGCGCCCTCTACGGCGCCGGTGCCGCCACGGCCGGCCAGTCGACCGCGAACTCCACCCACGAGCCGTACAACATCGGGCTCCTGGTGAAGGACATCGACACCTACTACGGCACCGCCGCCGACGCCAACGGCGTCTACCAGGCCTCGCCGACCAGCCCCTACGCCAAGGACCTGGCACGCATCGACGCGGACGCCAAGCGCTACATCGACCGGGCCGCGCGCAAGGCGCACCGCCACGGCGAGAAGCCCGCGGTCGTCTTCGACATCGACGACACGCTGCTGCTCAGCCTCGACTACGAGAAGCGCTACAACTACACCTACAACTCCGCCACCTGGGCGGCCTACGTCAACAAGGCCGACCGCCCGGGCGTCTTCGGCAGCGCCGACCTCGTCCAGTACGCGGCGAAGGAAGGAGTGGAGGTCTTCTACAACTCCGGTCTCAGCGAGGCGCAGCGCACCGCCGCCGTCGAGAACCTGAAGAAGATCGGCGCCGACGTCAACCTCGACACCGCGCACATGTTCCTCAAGGACGCGGCCAACCCGCCGTCGTACCTCAGCGGTTGCGCCACCGCCGGCAGCTGGACCTGCACGACCGTGCAGTACAAGTCCGGCACCCGCAAGCACATCGAGAAGGACCTCGGGTACGAGATCGTCGCCAACTTCGGCGACCAGTACTCGGACCTGGACGGCGGCTACGCGAACCGCACGTACAAGCTGCCGAACCCGACGTACTTCGTGTCGTAGTCGAGAAAGACGGCAACCCTTTCCGGTGACCGTGGCGACTGGGAGACAGAAACGGGCCGGGGCGGCCCCTCCGGCCCGTTTCGCTCCCTCGTCGAACACGTCCAGCACTCAAGGACGTCAAGGAAAGGAACGGCCAGTGCGCTTCAGCACCGGACGCCACCGCAGGACGCGTACCCTCTCGATCGCCGCGGCGGTGGCCGTCGCCGCGGGGGCGGCAGGCGTCTACCTCGGCCTGTCGAACGGCGGTGCCCAGGCCGCCACCAGCACCGTCACCGTCTCCACCACCGCCCAGCTGCAGTCGGCCGTCGCGAACGCCGTCGCCGGTACCGTCATCCAGGTGCGCGCGGGCACCTACTACCCGACCGCCACCCTGAAGTCGACGGCGAGCGGCAGCGCTTCGAACCGCATCACGCTCAAGGCGTACAGCGGTGAGAAGGTGAAGATCGACGGCTCGAAGCTCCCCGCCGGGCAGTGGCTCACCGGGATCTACGGCAGCTACTGGACCGTCCAGGACCTCACCTTCCAGAACTCCCCGGCCCAGGGCTTCGTCGTCACCTCGTCCACGGGTGGCGTCTTCAAGAACCTCGTCACCGCCGACAACGGCGACTCCGGGTTCACGCTGCGCGGCGACAACACCGTGAACAACCTCGTCCAGAACCTGGACAGTTACGGGAACTACGACAAGGCCGGGCACGGGCAGAACGCCGACGGCATCGCCATCAAGTTCGGCTCGGGCACGGGCAACAAGGTGACCGGCGCACGTCTGTACAACAACTCGGACGACGGGCTGGACCTGTGGCAGTTCTCGTCCCCCGTCACGATCGACCACAGCTGGGCCTTCGGCAACGGCAAGAACCGCTGGAACGACGCCGCCTTCGAGGGCAACGGCAACGGGTTCAAGCTGGGCGGCGGGGGCGTCGCCGTCGCTCATGTCGTCAACGACGACGCGGCCTGGGACAACACACTCAACGGGTTCACCGAGAACTCCAACACCGGGGCGATCGTCCTGAACCGCAACACCGCGTACTCCAACGGCGAGGCTGGGTTCTTCTTCCAGACGAGCAGGTCGCGGCTGGCGCGGAACCTGTCGGTGAGCAACAAGGGCGGGCTGTCCACGCTGGGCTCCGCCACGGTGTCAGCGGCGAACAACTGGGACAGCGGGGTGGCGACGCCTTCCTTCAAGTCGACCGACGCGACCAGTGCGTACGGGGCTCGGAAGTCGGATGGCTCGCTGCCGGCTACGACGTTCCTTACTACGGGTTCGTCCACCATCGGATCCACCATGGACTGATGGTGCGTTGCGGGCTGCGCGACCGTCGTGGCTGGTCGCGCCCCCGCGGTGAGCCGCATATCGGTACCGCCCCGCGCCCCTACGGGGCGCTCAAGTACGGGGCGCTCAAGCCAGCAGGTCGATGCAGTCGAACGCCGTGCCTGCGCTGAGGTAGGCCGTGCCGCCCGAGCCGCTCACTATGTTGAGCTTGAGGACGTTGTACTGACTCGCATCCGTCTTCCACGCGGTGCTGGGGACGTTGAAGACGAAGGTGTGGTTGTTGCCGCGGTAGGAACCCGTGGTCAGGGAGCGTGTGTCGGGCTGGGTGGGGGCCGTCGGGACGGCCGAGACCCAGTCGTTGACGGTGACGCGGGGACGGCCGTTCGCGAAGGCGTCGGTCACGCCCACCCGGAGGGTGTGGGCGGCCGCAGCCTGCGCCCTGGTCAGCCTGAAGTAGATCAGGACCCCGTCGTTGACGTCCTTCCACAGGTATGCCGGGAAGGACGCGGCCTCGCTGCCGCTGCCGATCGTGACGTTGCCGGTCCACTTGGCGGCGCGGCCGTCGGAGGGGTGCGCGTACGTCATCAGCTTGGCGTTCTTGAACTCGCCGGGTGTGCCGTCCCAGTCGCCGAGCCGCCAGATCGTGGCCGCGACGGACGGGTCACCGGTGAGCGAGAGAGTGTGCAGGGACGTCGTGGCGCCCGCCGCCACCGTGACCGACCCGGTGTGCACGGCAAGTTCGCTCTTGTACACGGTGAGCGTGTACGTCCCCGGGAGCATCCCCTTGCAGGAGAAGGCACCGGTGCCGGCCGCGGCCTTCGCCCAGTACTGGGCGTCCTTGTTGGCGAAGCCCACCGTGTAGGCGTACTTGGCGTCCATGCCCTTGAGACCGACGCCCGCAACCTTGCCGCGGCCCGCCTTGCCCACCCAGCCGGTGATGCCGAGGCCGTCCGCCCAGGAGGTGTCGAGGTTGTTGTGGAAGAGCGAGGAGGAGGGCGCCTGGCCGTCCGTGAAGCCGACGACGTACGGACCCTGAAGGCCAAACCGTTCCGCCTCGGTCTGCGCCTCGCCGTAGTGCAGGATCTCGTACAGACCCGCGCCGCCGTCGTTGGAGTGCCGGAGCAGGGAGCGGTAGAAGGGGCCGCCCGAGGCCTTCTCGTGGTTGGAGCGGACCAGCCACAGGCCGGCCGAACCCGTCGTGAAGCCCACGTAGTCGTAGTCGATGGTGCGCTTGCCCGAGTAGTGCTTGGAGTGCGTGGTGCCGTCGGGGCTCCGCCAGACGTCACCCGCCTCGATGATCTTGTCCCGGGTCGAGTCCCAGGCGTCCGAGCCCGTGTCGGGGAACATGCCGGGCTTGACGCGGACGATGTAGCGGGTCGCGGTAAAGGACGCGTCCGCCTTGTTCGTCCACAGGTACACGTTGTTCTGGCCGCTGCGGGCCGCGTACCACTGGGTGATCGGGCCGTGCACGACCTTGACCAGGATCGTGGAGCCGGTCTGCCTGATCGTGACGGTGGAGGCGCCGAGACCCGACTCGACGTGCGAGTGCTTGCCGCCGTAGCCCTCGTACTCCTTGCCCTTGTAGGCGAGCGAGGTGATGTCCCCGGTCGACTTGGAGACCTTGAAGACAAGGGCGGCGCCGGTGTCGACGACGTAGTTCGTGCCGTCGTCCCGGTAGCCGAAGGCCGCGGCGGAGGCGGTCCCGAGGAGGCCGGTGCCGCCCGCGACGGCGGCGCCGGTGGCGGCCACGCCGATCGCGGAGGCGCCGAGCACCCGTCGGCGGGTGAGGTTTCTCTTGTGCGTGCTCAAGGGTGCGGATCCCGTCGTACTCGGATGTTCACTCAGCTGCAGGTGAAGAGGTCGCGTTGCGCTTCTTGGTTGCCGCCGCCGAGGACATGGTTGCCGCCGGGTTCGAGAAATCCTCTACGAGTCGCCCTCACCGCTGGTGTGCGCCGCGAAGTCGCCGGTCACCGCGTACTGCTTGCCGTCCGCGCTGCCGGTGATCGTGTAGCTGTCGTTCTTCGCGTCGCGGCCGCCCTGCTCGTGGTTGTACTGGCCCGCGAACACCCACTCGCCGACCGCGACCTTGCTGCCCGGCTTGAGCGTCCACGTGTAGACCAGGAAGCCGTCCTGCTCGGTCACCGTCTGCGTGAAGTCGGTCTCCGGCAGCGAGCGCCAGGCCCCGGTGTCGGACACCCCGCCCGTCTCGGCCACCTTCAACTGGACGGTGAGCGCTGTCAGCTGGCGGGAGGTCTTCAGGGTCAGGTCGGACTGCGCCCAGAAGTCGTTGCTGTGCGGGTCCACCGAGCCGTCCGACCAGAGCGGGCCGTCCTCCTCGCTCTTCGCGACGGGTGCCGCCGGGGTGGCGGAGGCCGTCGGCGTCGGCGAGGGCGTCGCGCTCGCCTTGGGCGAGGAGCCCTTCGAGGACATGCTCGGGGGCGGCGGGGCGGCCGTGCGGGACGGCGGGCTGCTGGTCGCGTCCGGGGACGCGGAGGGCGTCGGGGAGACCGCGACGGTCTTCTCGGTGGGCATGTTCTTCACGGCCGAGGCGACCGCGTAGCCACCGATTCCGAGGACCGCGGCGACCGCGGCGGTGGCACTGACCACCCGGACCCAGCCGAACACCGGCGGCAGCGTGGCGCGATGGCTCGTGCGGCCCTGTGCGGCCATGCCCCGCTCGACCCGGGCCAGGATGCGGGCCCGGTCGGGTTCGTGCGCCTCGGCCGCCTCGTGCAGCCGGGCGCGCAGCTCGCCGTGCACGTCCTGCTGCCTCATCGGTTCCTTCCTCCGCTCTCCCCGGTACGCGGCGCCATCGCCGCGTGCACCCGCTGCGGAACCCCCCGGGAACCGCCGAGCAGCCGCTGCAGCTCCGCCATGCCCTTCGACGTCTGGCTCTTAACCGTACCCACCGAGATTCCCAGGGCGAGCGCGGTGTCCTTCTCCGAGAGGTCGAACGCGTGCCGGAGCACCACGCACGCCCGCTTGCGGAACGGCAGGCGGGCCAGCGCCCCCTGCACGTCGACCACTCCGGCGACGTCCGGGTTCTCGGTGGTCTCCTCGCGGTGCGACCAGAACAGGGCGATACGGCGCCGCTCGCGCACGGCGCTGCGGATGCGGGTGCGGGCCAGGTTGGCGACGACACCGCGGGCGTAGGCCACCGGATGGTCGGCGGCCCGGACCCGGTCCCAGCGGTGCCACAGTGCCAGCAGAGCGTCGGCGGCCAGATCGTCGGCGGCGTCCGGCTCACCGGTCAGCAGATGGGCCAGACGGGAGAGTTCGGCGTAGTGGCGTTCGAAGAAGGCATGGAACTCCACGGAGGCGGCGTCGTCGACGACTGAGCCCACGGGTGACCTCTTCTGTCAGGATTCTGTGTCATGTAGATGACATGCGGTGCCAGGTGGATGTCCGGAGGAACGTTCCGGCGGGATCCGGAGCGTAGCAGTGATCATTTCGTGTGCGTCGTACGGGGGTTCGGTGCGCCTCGTGCGAGGTACCGGACGCGGTGTGGTCCACCGAACCACACCGAGACCGATTCCGTAACACGGGGAAAACCTGAAACCGGTGCGACGTGGGAACAATCCAGCCAGCATCCGCACACGCACGCTCAGGGGACGAGGAGTTCGACCATGTCCGAGACGCAGAAGGCGGCCCGGCCGCAAGGGGCCGCGCCACCTGCCGGGAACGGCGTCGACCGGTTCTTCAGGATCTCCGAACGGGGATCCACCTTCGGCCGGGAGATACGCGGCGGCTTCGCCACGTTCTTCACCATGGCTTACATCCTTGTCCTGAACCCCATCATCCTCGGCAGTGCCAAGGACAAGTTCGGGCACAGCCTCGACACCGGCCAACTCGTCACCGCCACCGCGCTGGTGGCCTGTGTGATGACGATCATCATGGGCGTCGGCGGCAACCTGCCGCTGGCGATCGCGGCCGGCCTCGGCCTCAACGCCGTCGTGGCCTTCCAGTTGGCCCCGCTGATGAGCTGGCCCGACGCGATGGGCCTGGTCGTCCTCGAAGGCCTGCTGATCTGTGTGCTCGTCCTGACCGGTCTGCGCGAGGCGATCATGAACGCCATCCCGCAGCAGCTGAAGCAGGCGATCGGCGTCGGCATCGGCCTGTTCATCGCCTTCATCGGTTTCGTCGACGCGGGCTTCGTCAGCCGGATCCCGGACGCCGCGGACACCACCGTGCCGGTGCAGCTGGGTGCCGTCGGACGGCTCACCGGCTGGCCCGTGCTCGTCTTCTGTATTGGCGTGCTCCTGACCATCGCGCTGGTCGCGCGGAAGGTGAAGGGCGCGATCCTGATCAGCATCGTCACGATGACCCTGGTGGCGATCGTCATCAACTCGGCGGCCGACATCAAGAGCTGGGGCCTGACCACGCCGAAGGTCCCCGACAAGATCGTGGCCGCGCCCGACTTCGGGCTCATCGGTCACTTCAGCCTGTTCGGCGGCTTCGCCAAGGCCGGTGTCCTCACCGCCGTCCTGCTCGTCTTCACCCTGATCCTGTCCGACTTCTTCGACGCCATGGGCACGATCGTCGGCATCAGCGCCGAGGCCGGGCTGCTCGACGAGCAGGGGCAGGTGCCGGGCATCGGGCGGGTGCTGTTCATCGACGGCGCGGCGGCGGTGGCCGGCGGCATCGGCTCGGCCTCCTCCAACACGGCGTACATCGAGTCGGCGGCCGGGGTGGGCGAGGGGGCGCGCACCGGGTTCGCCAACCTGATCACGGGCGGCCTGTTCGGCCTCGCCCTCTTCCTCACGCCGCTGCTGACCATCGTCCCGCTCCAGGCGGCGGCGCCCGCGCTGATCGCCGTGGGCTTCCTGATGATGACCCACGTCAAGCACATCGACTGGGACAGGTACGAGATCGCCGTCCCGGCGTTCCTGACGATCGCCGCGATGCCGTTCACCTACTCCATCACGGACGGCATCGGGGCGGGGTTCCTGGCATACGTCGTGATCAAGGCGGTGCTGGGGAAGGCGAAGGAGGTCAACTGGCTGTTGTGGGCCGTGTCGGCGTTGTTCCTGGTGTACTTCGCGATTGATCCGGTGGAGCAGGTGCTGGGCGTGAAGTAGAGCGCCCCGTAGGGCGCGGGGAACTGCGCGACCAGCCACGACGAAACCGCAGCCGATCGCGCAGGGAACCCCCTAGTTCTTCAACGCCGCCTCCATCATCGCCTTCGCCACCGGCGCCGCCAGCCCGTTGCCGCTCACTTCCGACCTCGCCGCGTCCGACTGCTCGACCAGTACCGCGACGGCGACCTCTTTCCCCGTGCTGTCCGACTTGCCGTACGACGTGAACCAGGCGTACGGCGTCTGGCTGTTGTTCTCGCCGTGCTGGGCCGTGCCCGTCTTGCCGCCCACCGTCACGCCGTCGATCTTCGCGTTCGTTCCCGTGCCCTGCTCGACCACCGTCTGCATCGCGGACTGGAGCTGCTCGGCGGTCGAGGAGCTGACGATCTCCTTGCTGCTCGCCTCGTCGTCGTAGTCCTTCAGCACATCGCCACCGCTGTCGGTGATCTGCGAGACCATGTGCGGGGAGACCAGCTTGCCGCCGTCGGCTATCGCGGCCGACACCATGGCCATCTGGAGCGGGGTCGCCGTGACGTCGAACTGGCCGATGCCGGAGAGGCCGGTCTGGGCCGTGTCCATGTTCGACGGGTACACGCTGGCGTAGGCGCGCACCGGGATGTCCAGCTTGTCGTCGTTGAAGCCGAACTTCTCGGCCATCGCCCGGACCTTGTCCTGGCCGAGGTCCACGGCCATCTTGCCGAAGACGTTGTTGCAGGAGTAGCGCAGGGCGGTGCGGATCGAGGCGTTCTCGCAGGGGGCCGAGCTGCTCTCGTTCCGCAGCGGGGTCGTCGTGCCCGGCAGGGTGTACGGGTTGGGGCTGTCGGTCCTGTCGTCGACGTTCGCGTAGAGGCCGTCCTCCAGGGCGGCCGCCGCGACCACCAGCTTGAACGTCGAGCCCGGCGGCAGCGGCTGGCGCAGCGCCCGGTTGGTGAGCGGCTTGTCGCTGTCGGCGTTCAGCTTCTTCCAGGCCGCGCCGGCGGTGTTGGCGTCGGTGAGCGAGGAGGGGTCGTACGAGGGGGTCGACACGACCGCCAGGATCTTGCCGGTCTTCGGGTCGATCGCGACCGCCGCGCCCTTCTTGTCGCCGAGCGCGTCGTACGCCGCCTTCTGGACGTCCGGGTCGATCGTCGTGATCACGTTGCCCGGCTCGGCGCGCTCGCCGGTGACCGTGTCCATCACCGTCTTGAGCCGGCTGTCGGTGCCGTTGAGCAGGTCCTGGTAGATGCCCTCCAGCTGGGTCGGGGCATAGCTCTGCGAGGCGTAGCCCGTCACCGCCGCGTACAGCTTGCCGTTCGTGTACGTGCGCTTGTACTTGAGGTCGCTGTTGCTCAGGGTCTGCGCCGAGCCGGTGATCGACTCACCGGCCACGATGATGTTCCCGAGCGGCTGCGAGTACGTCTCGATGACGTTGCGCCGGTTGTCCGTGTCGTCCGCGAGGGCCTGGCCGTCGTAGAACTGCACCCATGTCGCCCTGACCAGCAGAGTGAGCACGAGCAGCAGCGCGAAGACGGACGCCCGCCTGATCGTCTTGTTCATCCCGCTCAGACAGACGAGCGAATGAGGGGTGTGCGTTCCCGTACGGCCGGTTTCTCATCGATCGCTCATCCGGTCGCTCATCCGGCATCGCCGGAAAAACCTCCTCCGCCGCAACGGCGCTCAGCCACCACGGCGGTCTCCGGCGGTGCCGAACGCCGCTCGGCCCGCTCTGCCGGCCTCAGAGCCTCCGCGTCGCCAGCGTCAGGCGGTCCCGCGCGTCGAACAGGGCGTCCTTGATCATCTGTTCGTGGGCGGGGGTGAGGCGGGCCACCGGGACCGAGCAGCTGATCGCGTCGCGGGCCGGAGTGCGGTAGGGGATCGCGACACCGAAGCAGCGCAGCCCGAGCGTGTTCTCCTCGCGGTCGATGGCGAAGCCCTGCTCGCGGATCTGGCGGAGCTCCTCGATGAGCTTCTCCCGGTCGGTGATGGTGTGCTCGGTCAGGGCCGGCAGGGTCTCCGGCAGCAGCTTGCGGACCTGCTCGTCGGTGTGGGTGGCGAGCAGCGCCTTGCCGAGCGAGGTGGAGTGCGCGGGCAGGCGGCGGCCGACCCGGGTGAAGGGGCGCAGGTAGTGCTGGGACTGGCGGGTGGCCAGATAGACCACGTTCGTGCCGTCGAGACGCGCGAGGTGGATGGTCTCCGTGGTGTCGTCGGAGAGCCGGTCCAGGGTCGGGCGGGCCGCCGCGACCACCTCGTCGCCGTCGATGTACGACGTGCCGACCAGCAGGGCCCGTACCCCGATGCCGTACCGGGTGCCGGTCGCGTCCGTCTCCACCCAGCCCAGCTCCACCAGGGTGCGCAGCAGCATGTAGAGGCTGGACTTGGGATACCCGACGGCCTCCTGGACGGCCGCGAGGGAGTGCATTCCGGGCCGGCCGGCGAAGTACTCCAGCAACTCCACGGTCCGTACCGCGGACTTGACCTGTGCCCCGCCGCCTGTCTCGCCTGCCGACATCGCCCTTTACCCCTTCGTTGGACGAGAAACCGAGGTTATAGTCTCCAACAGCATATTCATCATCGGAGACAGCGTTCAGTATATCGAACGCGCCTGGTGAATGACCCGGACATGACCCGGACAATGCGGCAGTACGCAACTCATGGAGGGACCCGCGGTGGCAGCAGCACCAGTCTGGAGTGTCGACCCGCGCACCGGGAAGCAGCGTGAGCAGGTTGCGGTGGAGGCCACAGCCGAGGAGGTCGACGCCGTCGTCAAGGCCGCGCACGCCGCCCGCGGCTCCCTCGCCGACCGCACGGTACGCGCCGCCTTCCTGCGCTCCGCCGCCGCCGGACTCGACGCGGCCAAGGACCAGCTGGTCGAGGTCGCCGACGCCGAGACCGCCCTCGGCCCCGTCCGGCTGACCGGGGAAATCGCCCGCACCGCCTACCAGCTGCGGGCCTTCGCCGACATCGTCGACGAGGGCGCCTTCCTCGACGTCATCATCAACCACCCCGACGCCACCGCCACCCCGCCCATCCCGGACCTGCGCCGCTACAAGGTTCCGCTGGGTGTCGTGGCCGTCTACTCGGCCTCCAACTTCCCCTTCGCCTTCTCCGTCGCCGGCGGCGACACCGCGAGCGCGCTGGCCGCCGGCAACCCGGTCGTCGTCAAGGCCCACCCCGACCACCCGGCGCTGTCCGAGCTGGTGGCGTGGGTGCTGCGCCGGGCCGCCGCCGGGCACGGCATCCCCGAGGCCGTGGTCGGTCTCGTGCACGGCTTCGAGGCGGGCATCGAGCTGATCAGGCATCCGCTGATCGCCGCCGCGGGCTTCACCGGTTCCGTCCGGGGCGGGCGCGCGCTCTTCGACGCGGCCGCCGCGCGACCGGTGCCGATCCCGTTCCACGGTGAGCTGGGCTCCCTGAACCCGGTCCTCGTCACGGAGGCCGCGGCCGCCGAGCGGGCCGAGGAGATCGGCACCGGGCTCGCCGGGTCGATGACACTGGGCGTCGGCCAGTTCTGTGTGAAGCCGGGCCTGGTGCTGGTGCCGGCCGGCGCTGCCGGTGACGGCCTGCTCAAGTCCCTGACGGACGCGGTCAGCGACACCGACCCGGGCGTGCTGCTCGACCACCGGATGCGGGACAACTTCATCGCCGGGGTCGCCGAGCGCGCCGAACTCCCCGAGGTGGAGAGCCCGGTGACGCCGGGGGCGGGCGGCGAGCACACCGTGAGCGCCGGGTTCCTGACGGTGCCGGCGGGCAAGCTGGCCGAGGAGGGCGGTTACGACCTGCTCCTGGAGGAGTGCTTCGGGCCGGTGACCGTGGTGGTCCGCTACGAGGACCGGGGTGAGGCGACGGCGGTGCTGTCGCGGCTGCCGGGCAACCTCACGGCGACGGTGCACGTCTCCGCCGAGGAGGCCGCGGGTCAGGGGGCGGGGGCGGAGATCCTCGCGGAGCTGACGCCGCTGGCGGGCCGGGTACTGGTGAACGGCTGGCCGACGGGGGTCGCGGTGGCCCCGGCCCAGCATCATGGCGGGCCCTACCCGGCGACCACGTCGACGTCGACGTCCGTGGGCGGTACGGCCATTGAGCGGTGGCTGCGGCCGGTGGCCTATCAGGGGGCGCCGGAGGCTCTGCTGCCGGCGGAGTTGAAGGACGGGAACCCGCTGGGGCTTCCCCGGCGGTTCAACGGGGTTCTGGAGCGGTAGCGCCGTGGGGGTGTGGGGTTCGTCGGCGACTGCGGGTTGTCGGTGGTTGCCCGCGCAGTTCCTCCCCCGGCCTTCGGCCGGGGGTACCCCCAGCGCCCCTTCCGGGGCGCCTGCCCCTGCGCATGCCGAACAGTTCTGCTGACACAATCTGACCATGGACGTGGAACTTCCCGAACTTCCTTTCTCTCTCCGTACCTATGGGCCCGACGGGCACTGGTTCTATGAAGACGGGGTGCTCACCGGTTGGGCCGGGGCCCGGCAGGATCGGTTCGTGTCGCCCACCGGGGAGGCGCTGGATCCCGCCTCGGACGCGCCCCGGCTGCTCGGGGCGCCCGAAGGGGACTTCCAGCTGATCGCCCGGGTCACCGTCGGCTTCGGTGCCGCCTTCGACGCCGGTGTGCTGTACGTCCACGTCGGCGACCGGGCCTGGGCCAAGCTCTGCCTGGAGAACTCCCCGGACGTGCCCACCGTCTGCACCGTGGTCACCCGGGGGCACTCGGACGACGCCAACTCCTTCACCGTGGAGGGAAGTTCGGTCTGGCTGCGGATCAGCCGGACCGGGCGGGCGCTCGCCTTCCACGCCTCCAGGGACGGCAAGAAGTGGGTCTTCGTGCGGCTGTTCACCCTGGGCGGCGAGAAGGAGACCGAGAACGCCCTGGTCGGCTTCATGACCCAGTCGCCGATGGGGGAGGGGTGCGTGGTGACGTACGACCACATCGAGTTCAGGCCCGACTGGCCGGCCGACCTGCGCGACGGAAGCTGAGGGCTCGGAACCGGCGCCGACGCGCGCACGTCTTCCGTTGCGTGATCAGTGACCGTGTGAAGAGGCCCCGGGTGATCCGCACGGCCCTGTCCGCCGAGGCGGAGACGATCGCCGCGCTGCACCACCGGGCCCGGTCGACGTACTACCCGGACGGTCTCCCGGACGACGGCGTCGACTGGACGGCCGCCTGGCGTGCCGCCGTCGAACGGCCGGACGGGCAGGTGCTGTGCCTGGTCGAGGCGGGCGTGATCATCGGGATCGCCTCCTTCCGCGTCCCGGAGGGCGGCACCGCCGAAACGATCAAGCTGTTCCAGTTCCATGTCGACCCCGTTCACTGGCGTGCCGGTGCCGGCACCGCCCTGCACGCCGCGTGTCTGGAGCAGTGGCGGGCCGACGGCAGGCGGACCGCCGTACTGGACGTGCACGTCGACAACCGGCGGGCCCAGGCCTTCTACGCCCGCCAGGGCTGGGTGCCGGATCCGGAGAACCCGCCGGCCGAGGGCGATCACCATCTGTATCTGCGGTACGCGGTGGCCGGGGAATGAAACGGGCTGTTTGAAGGTTCAGGTAGTTCTGGACGTCCGACTACCTGGAGAGAGCCGACAACATGCGCGTGGAGATCTGGTCCGATATCGCTTGCCCCTGGTGCTATGTCGGAAAAGCGCGTTTTGAGAAGGCGCTCGCCGCCTTTCCGCACCGCGACGACGTCGAGGTGGTCCACCGCTCCTTCGAGCTGGACCCCGGCCGTGCCAAGGACGACGTCCAGCCCGTGCTCGCCATGCTCGGCAAGAAGTACGGCATGAGCGAGGCGCAGGCCCAGGCCGGCGAGGACAACCTGGGTGCCCAGGCCGCGGCCGAGGGGCTGGCGTACCGCACCCGGGGCCGGGACCACGGCAACACCTTCGACCTGCACCGCCTGCTGCACTTCGCCAAGGAGCAGGGCCGTCAGGGCGAGCTGATCCAGATCCTGTACCGGGCGAACTTCGCCGAGGAGCGGTCCCTGTTCACCGAGGGCGCCGACCGGGTCGTCGAGCTGGCCGTGGAGGCCGGGCTGGACGCGGCGGCCGTGCGCGAGGTGCTCGCCGACCCGTCCCGTTACGCCGACGAGGTCCGCGCCGACGAGCGCGAGGCCGCCGAGCTCGGCGCGAACGGGGTGCCGTTCTTCGTCCTCGACCGGAAGTACGGCGTCTCGGGCGCCCAGCCCGCCGAGGTGTTCACGCAGGCGCTCGGCCAGGCCTGGGGCGCGCGGTCCCCGCTGAAGCTGATCGACGAAGGTGGCGCACAGGCCTGCGGGCCGGACGGGTGCGCGGTGCCGCAGCACTGAGAAGGTCCAGGTCAGGGCCGTCGTATAAGCGTTGCTTAGTGGATCCACGGAGAAATCCGCAATGGACGGGAGGTTCCCCGGGCCGCAGAGTGGACGCATGGAGACCACGGAGACGTTCGAGAGCCTCGTCCGCGCCGAGTTCGCCCCGAAGAGCACCTACCTCAACACCGCCAGCAACGGTCTGCTGCCCGCCCGTACCGTCGCCGCCCTGCACCGGGCGGCGCTGCTGCGGGCCGAGGGCCGACCCCTGACCTCGCTGTACGAGGACGTGGAGGCGTGCCGGGCCGCCTATGCCCGGCTCGCGGGCGTCCCTGCGGCCCGGGTCGCGGCCGGCGCCTCGGTCGCCGCGCACTCCGGCGTGATCGCCGCCTCGCTGCCGGCCGGCGCCGAAGTGCTCACGGCGGAGGACGACTTCACCTCCGTACTGAACCCGTTCCACGTCCGTGGCGACCTCAAGGTCCGCGTGGTGCCGCTGGAGCGCCTCGCCGAGTCCGTCCGTCCGGGCACCGCCCTCGTCGCGGTCAGCGCGGCCCAGTCGGCGGACGGCCGGATCGCCGACCTGCCCGCGCTGCGCGAGGCCGCCCGCGCCCATGGTGCCCGCACCTACGTCGACTTCTCCCAGGCCGCCGGCTGGCTGCCGATGGACGCCGACGCGTACGACTTCACCGCGTCCGTCTCCTTCAAGTGGCTGCTCGGCCCGCACGGCGCGGCCTTCCTGGTGGTCCCCGAGGACTTCGGTGGGCTGACCCCGCTGCTCGCGGGCTGGGTCGCGGGCGAGGAGCCGTGGGACAGCTGTTACGGCCCGGTCGCCGAACTCGCCCACTCCGCCCGACGGTTCGACCTCACCCACGCGCTGTTCACGTTCGCGGGGCTGCGTCCCTCGCTGGACCTGATCGAGGAGCTCGGCGTGGCCGCCGTGCACGCCCACGACGTGGGCCTCGCCGACCGGTTCCGCGCCGGCCTCGCGGCCCTCGGACACGAGTCACTGCCCGCCCCCGGCTCGGCGATCGTCTCGGTCCCCGGGCTCGGCGGCCGTCAGCCCGAACTGAGCCGGGCCGGCATCGAGGTCTCCAACCGTGCCGGCAACCTGCGCGCGTCCTTCCACCTCTTCAACACCCCCACCGACGTGGACCACCTGCTCGACGCCCTCGCGGGCTGACCCCGGGGCACGGTGACACGCCCCGGGGGCCGCCACGTCCGATGTGGCGGCCCCCGGGGTGAACGACCCGCTCAGCGGATCGGTGTGAAGTCCCGAGCGCCTATGAACTCGGGACGGCGCACCGGGGCCGCGAACGGCTCCACCGCCGCGTTCTCCACGCTGTTGAACACGATGAAGACGTTGCTGCGCGGGAACGGCGTGATGTTGTCGCCGGAGCCGTGCATGCAGTTGCAGTCGAACCAGGTCGCCGAACCGGCCCGGCCGGTGAACAGCTTGATGCCGTACTGCGAGGCCATCTCCGTCAGCGCCTCGTCCGAGGGCGTGCCCGCGTCCTGCATCTGCAGCGACTTCTTGTAGTTGTCCTCGGGCGTGGCGCCGGCACAGCCCAGGAACGTCCGGTGCGAGCCCGGCATGATCATCAGGCCGCCGTTGGTGTCGTGGTTCTCGGTCAGGGCGATCGAGACGGACACCGTGCGCATGTTCGGCAGGCCGTCCTCGGCATGCCAGGTCTCGAAGTCCGAGTGCCAGTAGAAGCCGCTGGCGCCGAACCCCGGCTTGACGTTGATCCGGGACTGGTGGACGTACACGTCCGAGCCGAGGATCTGCCGGGCCCGGCCGACCACCCGCTCGTCGCGCACCAGGTTCGCGAACACCTCGCTGATCCGGTGCACCTCGAAGACGGACCGGATCTCCTTGGACTTCGGCTCCACGACGGAGCGTTCGTCGGCCCGGATCGCCGGGTCGGTGATCAGCCGTTCCAGCTCCCGCCGGTACACGGCGACCTCGTCGTCGGCGAGGAGCTGGTCGATGGCGAGGAAGCCGTCGCGCTCGAACGCCTCCAGCCGGTCCGTGGGGATCGGGCCGGGAGCGCCGGGCGCCGACCAGACGACCGGGTCCTTGCGGGGGACGGCCACCTCGACGGGGCCGCGGCTCGGGTACAGGTCGGTGATGGTGGTCATGGTCAGCCCTCCTCCGTCAGCAGGGGATAGACGCCGTTCTCGTCGTGGTCCTCCCTGCCGGTGACCGGCGGGTTGAACACGCAGACGCAGCGGAAGTCCTCCTTGACGCGCAGCGAGTGCCGCTCGTGCCCGTCGAGGAGGTACATGGTGCCGGGCGTGATCGTGTACGACGTCCCGGTCTCGTGGTCGGTCAGCTCGGCCTCGCCCTCGACGCAGACGACGGCCTCGATGTGGTTGGCGTACCACATCGACGTCTCGGTGCCCGCGTACAGGATCGTCTCGTGCAGCGAGAAGCCGACCCGCTCCTTCGCGAGGACGATGCGTTTGCTCTCCCAGGTCCCGGACGCGGACTTCACATGCCGGTCGGTGCCTTCGATCTCCTTGAACGAACGGACGATCACGGTGGTGTACAGCCTCCTTGTTTCGATTCAGACGTGTCAGACGGCCTCGCGGACGGCCCGGGCGAGGATGCTGAGCCCCTCGTCCAGTTCCTCCGGCGTGATGGTCAGGGCGGGCAGCAGCTTGACGACCTCGCTCTCCGGCCCCGACGTCTCGATGAGGAGCCCGAGTTCGAAGGCGCGTTGGGCGATCCGCCCGGCCCGGTCCTTGTCGTGGAACTCCAGGCCCCACACCAGGCCCCGGCCCCGGTACTCCCGCACGTCGGCGAGGTTCTCCTCGACGATCGCGATGAGCCCCTGCTCGACCTGCTCGCCCTTGGTCCGGGTCTGCTTCTCCATCGCCGGGCCGTCGGCCCAGTAGGACTCCAGGGCGGCGGTCGCGGTGACGAAGGCGGGGTTGTTGCCGCGGAACGTGCCGTTGTGCTCGCCCGGCTCCCACACGTCCAGCTCGGGCTTGAACAGGCACAGCGACATGGGCAGCCCGTACCCGCTGATCGACTTCGAGACGGTGACGATGTCGGGGACGATGCCGGCTTCCTCGAAGGAGAAGAAGGCTCCGGTGCGGCCGCAGCCCATCTGGATGTCGTCGACGATCAGCAGCATGTCCTGCCGTTCGCAGAGCGCCTTGAGCGCACGCAGCCACTCGGGCCGGGCCACGTTGATGCCGCCCTCGCCCTGCACGGTCTCCACGATCACCGCGGCCGGCTTGTTGAGCCCCGACCCCTGGTCCTCCAACAGCCGCTCGAACCACAGGAAGTCCGGCACGGTCCCGTCGAAGTAGTTGTCGAACGGCATCGGCGTCCCGTGCACCAGCGGGATCCCGGCCCCGGCCCGCTTGAAGGCGTTGCCGGTGACCGCGAGGGACCCGAGGGACATCCCGTGGAAGGCGTTGGTGAACGACACGATCGCCTCGCGTCCCTTCACCTTCCGGGCGAGTTTGAGCGCCGACTCCACGGCGTTCGTCCCCGTCGGCCCCGGGAACATGACCTTGTAGGGCAGGTCGCGGGGCCGCAGCACCAGTTCCTGGAAGGTCCGCAGGAAGGACCGCTTCGCCGTGGTCGACATGTCGAGGCCGTGGGTGACCCCGTCTCGCTCCAGGTAGTCGAGCAACGCCCGTTTCAGCACGGGGTTGTTGTGGCCGTAGTTGAGTGATCCGGCGCCGGCGAAGAAGTCGAGGTACTCGTGTCCGTCCTCGTCGTACATGCGGCTGCCCCGGGCCCGGTCGAACACGGTGGGCCAGCTGCGGCAGTAGCTGCGGACCTCGGACTCCAGGGTCTCGAAGACGCTGAGATCGGGCTGGGTGATGGTCACGGCGGGGCTCCTCAGTGCGATGTGGGGGTCAAGGGGCCGATGCGGTACAGGACTTCGGGGTCGTGCGGACCGTCGGGGAACTCACCGGCCTCGAACAGCACCGAGCGCTCGACGGCGGCGCCGTGCCGGGCGGCGTACGAGGTGAACAGGCGCTCGGAGGCGGTGTTGCCAGGGGTGATGGTGGTCTCGACGGCGGTGAGCGGCCGGTCGGCCGCCACCTGGGCCGTGAGCCCGTCCAGCAGCCGCGCCGCGATGCCGCGCCCGCGCTGCGCGGCGTCCACGGCCACCTGCCAGACGAGCAGCGTGTCCGGCCGGTCCGGTCGGGTGTATCCGGTCACGAATCCGACGGGCTCACCGTCCGCGCCACGCGCCACCGCCGAGGTGCCGGCGAAATCCCGGCACCACAGCAGATAGCTGTACGAGGAGTTCAGATCGAGGGATCCGGAATCCTTGGCGATACGCCAGAGAGCGGCACCGTCGGTCACCAGTGGGCGGTCGACGATCAGGTCTGCTTGTGGGGCAGTCATGCGGCTTGAATTTAGCGAGGCAAATGCAAAAACGCACGGCAGGTGCAGCCGATGGCTCGATCTGCCGTGCCGTTATGTGCCGATATTTCCTGCCACAAACCGGGCAAATGACCCGCTTATGTGGAGTGTGTCACAGGGTTGAAACCCGGATGAAATTCCCCTGGTTTGGCTCCGCAAAAAGCGGGCAGAAGAACTCGGGTAAGCCATCCGTCGAAAAGGAATTCGGAATTGCCTTGAATTCAGGCGCCGGTAACGCCGTATATACGCTCCCGATGGATGTCGGCCCGCTACCGCCAGGCGGAATCCACCGCGCGCCGGGCCCCCTCGGGGTCCACCGGCAGCCCCCGCTTCGCCAGCCCCGCGCCGAGCGCCGCCAGGCTCGACCGGACGGCGTCGACCGTGGCGTCCACCCCGTAGTGGTTGACCCGGATCATCTCCTGGGCCAGGGCGCCCCCGCCCGCGGCCAGCGGAAGGGTGCCGTCACCGGCCAGGGCCTCGGCGACCAGTTCCGACGCCGCCACGCCCGCCGGCGCCCGCAGCGTCGTGGCGACCGGCGCCGCGTCCGACTCCGCGTGCACGTACGGCTCCAGGCCGCCGCCCAGGGCTGCCGCACCGGCCCGGGTGGCCAGCGCGGCCGTGCGGTGCCGGGCCATCACGGTCTCCAGGCCGGCCGCCTCGATCCGCTCCATGCACGCCTCCAGCGCCAGCATCTCCAGCTGCGCCGGCGCGTGCAGCAGGACCTTGCGGCCGCCGTCGACCCAGCGCTCCTTCCAGTCCAGCAGGGACAGGTAGGAGCGGCGCGGGGCGTTCGGGTTCGCCGCCATCCGGGCCCACGCCCGCGCGCTCACCGACACCGCCGAGACGCCCGCCGGACCGCCCATCGCCTTCTGGGCCCCGATCACGCACAGGTCCACGCCCCACGCGTCCGGCAGCACCGGCTCGGCCCCCACCGAGGCGACCGCGTCCAGGTAGAAGAGGGCGCCGTGCGCCCGCACCACTTCGCCGATCTCCGCGACCGGGTTGGTGTTGCCGGTCGCCGCCTCCGCGTGCACCAGGGAGACGAAGTCGATCTCCGGGTGCTCGGCGAACGCCTCCCGGACCTGCTCGGCCGTCACCGCCGTGTGGAACGGCACCGCGAGGTCGATCACGGTCGCGCCGCAGTCCCGCAGCCAGTCCCCGAACGTCTGCCCGTACGGACCGGTGATCACGTTCAGCGCGGTCGTCCCCGGCCCGGCCGTCGCCCTGATCGCGCCCTCCAGCGGCAGCAGCGCCTCGCCCTGCGTGATCACGACGTCCTGGCGGGTGTCGAGGAGCCGGGCGACCCGGTCCTCGATCGCGGCGAAGCGGGCGGCGGTCAGCGGGGGCAGGTCGAGGAGGGGGTGGGTCACGGCGGCGCTCTCCTTGCTCGCGAAAGGGTGGATCAAGACGAGCGTAACCGGCCTCACTCACCCCCTCCGACCGGCGACTTCTCAGGCCGGACGGCTTCTGCGCCATCGGTTTGGTTTGAGAGACCCAAACATCTCCTTATAATCGGAACCCGCAGAAACGGAATCCAAAGCTCCTCCACAGCATCGCGGGGAGCCCCCACAGACCCACGGGAGGTCTCGTGACCACGCTCCTCGGGCGCCGCCGGGCTCGCGCCCTGGCCGCCGTCACCGCCGCGGCCGGGCTGGCCCTCGTGGCCGGCTGCACGTCGAGCGGCAACGGCTCCGGCGCCTCCAGGACCGCCGCCGGCGGGGTCGAACTCGTCAAGGCCGGACAGCTCACCACCTGCACCCACCTGCCCTACCCGCCGTTCCAGTCGGAGATCGACGGCAAGGTGCAGGGCTTCGACGTGTCGATGATCGACCTGGTCGCCAAGAACCTCGGCGTGAAGCAGCAGATCCTCGACACGCCGTTCGAGAACTTCAAGACCGGCGCCTTCCTCAACTCCGGCGAGTGCGACCTGGCCGCGGCCGGCATGACCATCACCGCCGAGCGCAAGAAGAACGTCGACTTCTCCGACCCGTACTTCGACGCGACCCAGGCCCTGCTCGTCGGCAAGGACAGCGGTATCACCTCGCTCGCCGACGCCAAGGCCAAGAAGGTCGAGCTGGGCGCCCAGGCGCAGACCACCGGCGAGGACTACGTCACGAAGCAGGGCTTCGACCCGGTCTCCTTCGAGTCCTCCGACGCCGTCCTCAACGGCCTGCGCACCGGCCAGGTCAAGGCCGTCGTCATCGACTACCCGGTGGTCCAGGGCTGGCTGAAGGACAAGGCCAACGCGAACGCCTTCCAGGTCGCCGACAACATCAACACCGGTGAGCAGTACGGCTTCACGGTGAAGAAGGGCAACACCAAGCTGCTCGCCGCCGTCAACAAGGCGATCGCCGACGCCAAGGCCGACGGCACGTACAAGAAGCTGTACGAGAAGTGGATCGGCCCCTACGAGGCCTCGGCCGCGTCCCCCGCCGCCTCATGACCGCAGACACGGACACCGGACTCCAGCCTCGCAAAAAGGGCCTGACCCGGCGGCAGAAGCGCCGGCTGTCGCGCGGCGCCCAGTACGTCGTCTTCGTCGCCGCCGTGATCGCCTTCGCGGCCGGCGCCGACTGGGGACGGCTGCAGAACCAGTTCGCCCAGTGGGACATCGCCAAGCAGATGTTCCCGGACGTCATCACGCTGGCGCTGAAGAACACCGTGCTCTACACGCTGTCCGGCTTCGTCGTTGGGCTGGCCCTCGGCATGGTGATCGCACTGATGCGGCTGTCGTCGGTCGGTCCCTACCGCTGGCTGGCCGGCATCTACATCGAGATCTTCCGCGGCCTGCCCGCCCTGCTGATCTTCATCTTCATCGGGGTCGCCGTCCCGCTCGCCTTCCCCGGCACCGAGATCATCGGCGGCACCTACGGCAAGGTCGCCCTCGCCCTCGGCCTGGTCGCCGCCGCCTACATGGCCGAGACGATCCGCGCGGGCATCCAGGCGGTCCCCAGGGGCCAGCTGGAAGCGGCCCGTTCGCTGGGCTTCTCACCCGCCCGCGCCATGGTCTCGATCGTCATCCCGCAGGCGTTCCGCATCATCCTCCCGCCGCTCACCAACGAACTGGTCCTGCTCTTCAAGGACTCGTCCCTGGTCCTCTTCCTCGGCGTCACCCTGGAGGAGCGCGAACTGTCCAAGTACGGCCGTGACCTGGCCAGTACGACCGCCAACTCCACGCCGATCCTCGTCGCCGGCCTGTGCTACCTGCTGGTCACGATCCCGCTCGGCTTCGTCGTGCGCCGTATGGAGGCGAAGGCCCAGGAGGCCGTGAAATGAGCCGACCCGAGATCGAGGTCAAGGGCCTGCACAAGTCCTTCGGCGACAACGAGGTGCTGCGCGGCATCGACCTGGAGATCGGCCAGGGCGAGGTCGTCTGCGTCATCGGCCCGTCCGGCTCCGGCAAGTCCACCCTGCTGCGCTGCGTCAACCTCCTCGAAGAGCCCACCCGGGGGCAGGTGTTCGTCGGCGGCACCGAGTTGACGGACCCGGACGTCGACATCGATTCCGTGCGCCGCCGGATCGGCATGGTCTTCCAGCAGTTCAACCTGTTCCCGCACCTCACGGTGGTCGAGAACCTCACGCTGCCGCAGCGCCGGGTGCTGCGCAGGGACAAGGCGACGGCGGCACGGGTCGCCGCCGAGAACCTCGCGCGCGTGGGGCTCACCGAAAAGGCGGACGCCTACCCCGCCTCCCTCTCCGGCGGCCAGCAGCAGCGGGTGGCGATCGCCCGCTCGCTGTCCATGGGCCCCGAGGTGATGCTCTTCGACGAGCCGACGTCGGCCCTCGACCCGGAGCTGGTCGGGGACGTCCTGGCGGTGATGCGGATGCTGGCGCAGGAGGGCATGACCATGATGGTGGTCACCCACGAGATGACCTTCGCGCGGGAGGTCGCCGACCGGGTGGTCTTCATGGACGGGGGAGTCGTGGTCGAGGACGGCCCGCCGGACCAGGTCATCGGCAACCCCACCCACGAGCGCACCCGCCACTTCCTCTCCCGGCTCCTGGACCCGGCCATGGCCCAGGTGGAGGAGGAGACCTCGGACTAGGCGGGCGAGGCCCCGCTGTCAGTGCCAGGCTGCTGAGCCGTATCGATGAGGGGCTGCCGGTCGTCCTAGGCTGAGGCCCATGAGCGATCAGGCGGTGCTGCACGTGAAGGGCAGGGTCCTCGTGGGACCCGAGGAGGTCCGCGACGAACTGTGGGTGGTGGACGGCCGGGTCTCCTACGACCGTCCCGCCGGCGCCCGTGACATCAGGACCGTCGAGGGCTGGGCGCTCCCCGGTCTCGTCGACGCCCACTGCCACGTCGGCCTCGGCCCGCACGGCCCGGTGGACGCGGCGACGGCCGAGAAGCAGGCCCGCACCGACCGCGAGGCCGGCACCCTGCTCATCCGGGACGCCGGTTCGCCCTCCGACACCCGCTGGGTCGACGACCGCGACGACCTCCCGAAGATCATCCGGGCCGGCCGGCACATCGCGCGGACCCGCCGCTACATAAGGAACTTCGCCCACGAGATCGAGCCGGCGGACCTGGTCGCGTATGTCGCCCAGGAGGCCCGGCGCGGCGACGGCTGGGTCAAGCTGGTCGGCGACTGGATCGACCGCGACCTCGGCGACCTGGCCCCCAGCTGGCCCCGCGACGCGGTGGAGGCGGCCATCGCCGAGGCGCACCGGCTCGGTGCCCGGGTCACCGCCCACTGCTTCGCCGAGAGCTCGCTCCAGGACCTGGTCGAGGCGGGTATCGACTGCGTCGAGCACGCCACGGGCCTGACGGAGGACCTGATCCCGCTCTTCGCCTCCCGTGGCGTCGCGATCGTCCCCACCCTCGTCAACATCGCCACCTTCCCGCAGCTCGCGGCGGGCGGCGACACCAGGTTCCCCCGCTGGTCGGCCCATATGCGGCGGCTCCACGAGCGCCGTTACGACACCGTCCGGGGCGCCTACGACGCCGGCATCCCGGTCTACGTCGGCACCGACGCCGGCGGCTCGCTCGCCCACGGCCTGGTCGCGGACGAGGTCGCCGAACTGGTCACCGCCGGGATCCCGCCCCTGGACGCGCTCGCGGCGACCAGCTGGGCGGCCCGTGCCTGGCTCGGCAGGCCCGGTCTGGAGGAGGGCGCACCGGCGGACCTGGTGGTGTACGAGAGCGACCCGCGCGCCGACGTACGCGTCCTCGCGTCCCCCCGCCGGGTGGTGCTGAACGGGCAGGTCGTCGAGTAAGGGAACGCCTGTGCCTGCCGAGTCGAATGCCTGCACGGAAAGTCCACTATTGAGTGAAGTGACGCAGGATTGCCGCCCGTTCACCCACAGTGCGTAATTCTTGGCGGGTCCCGAGCAAGATTCCTCTGGGGGTCCCACCACCTTGAACAGCGACACATTCCGTCTGCCCGCACGCCGTCTCGCGGCCTTCGCGACGGCCACGGCCCTGGCCGCCGGTCCCGCGGTCCTGGCCGGCGCGGGCACCGCACACGCGACCGCCGGCCACGGCCGCGCGAGCGCGGCCGCCCTGCGCACCAGCCTGGACGTCTCCCTCCTCCACAAGACCGTGCACGTCCCGCTCGCGGTCTCCCTGAACCAGGTCCAGGCACCGCAGAGCGCCGACCGGACCGCGCTGACCGCCACCCTCGACGGCGTGGACGGCGGCAAGCCGTTCAACGTCCTCGGTGCGGACGCCGCGGCGGCGAAGGCGACGGTCACCGCCGACCGCGCCGAGGCCTCCGTCCACCTCGCCCACGCCCGGCTGCACCTGCCGGGCCTGCCGCTGCTGTCCCTCGTCGAACTCGACACGGTCACGTCCAAGGCCACGTGCGAGACCGGCAGGGCGCCGGAGGCCGCCGCCAACGTGCTCGGCGCCGTCACCGTGCTCGGCAGACGCGTCACGCTGAGCGCGGGCGGCCCCACCGACGTCAAGGTCCCCGGCGTCGGCGAGGTCCGCCTCGACCTGTCCCGGCGCGAGACGACATCGACGTCGGCGGCGGCCGTCGCCCTCGAACTCAAGGTCGCCGTCAACCCGCTGAAGCTGAACGTGGCCACCGTGGAAGGATCCCTGACCCTGGCGAAGACGACCTGCGAGACCCCGCCGGCCGACCCGGTGCACCCGGTGTCCGACGTGAAGGTCCAGGGCGCCCCGGCGAAGGAGACGAAGCTGGCGGAGACGGGCGGCAGTTCGGTGACGCCGTATGTGGCGGGGGGTGCGCTCGCGCTCGTCGTCGCCGGGGGAGGAGCGTTTCTTCTGGTTCGTCGCAGGAGTTCTTGAGAGCGCCCGCTGAAGGCGCCCCGTCAGGGGCGCGGGGCGGTGGTCGTTGTGCGGCTGCCGCCGCGCGGGCGCGACCAGCCACGACGCACCCGCAGCCGCGTAGCCGACCGCAGTTCCCCCTTCCCTCACGCGCGTATGAACATCAACGCCTGATCAAGCGCCAGCAGGAACCGGTTCACCGTCACCCGGTCCCGCACCGCGATCCGCACCCACTCCTCGTCCAGCCCCGGAAAGGTGTCCCCGCGCCGCACGGCATACCCCAGCACCCGCAGTTGCCGGCGCACGGCGGCAGCCCCCCGCATCCGGACGAGCACGAACGGCCCCTCCGCGGGTCCCGCGACCCGCACTCCCTCCGGCGCGAACTCCTCAAGCCCCGCCACCAGATGGGCCCGGTCGGCGGCCACGCGGTGCGCCGCATGCGCCGCCTCCGCCAGCGCGCGGGGCGCCACACACGCCTCGGCCGCCGCCAGCGCCGGCGTGGACACCGGCCACAACGGCTGCGCCCGCGCCAGGTCGGCGATGATCTCAGGCGCGGCCAGCACGTACCCGATCCGCAGTCCGGCCAGCCCCCACGTCTTCGTGAGACTCCGCAGCACCACAAGACCCGGCACGTCCATGCGCCCGGCCAGCGCCTCCCGCTCACCCGGCACCGCGTCCATGAACGCCTCGTCGACCACCAACGTCCGCCCGGGACGGGCCAGTCGGGCGATCGCCTCCGCCGGGTGCAGCACCGACGTCGGGTTGGTCGGATTGCCGATCACCACCAGGTCGGCGTCCTCCGGAACGGCCGCCGGATCGAGCCGGAACCCGTCCGCCTCGCGCAGCAGCACCCGGTCCACGGTGTGCCCGGCGTCCCGCAGCGCCGCCTCCGGCTCGGTGAACTGCGGGTGCACCACCACCGGCCGGCGCACCTTCAGCGCCCGCGCCAGCAGGACGAACGCCTCCGCGGCGCCCGCGGTCAGCAGCACCCGTTCCACCGGCAGACCGTGCCGCGCCGCGACCGCCGTCCGCGCCGCCCGGCCGTCCGGGTAGGCGGCGAGCCCGCCCAGCGACTCGGCGATCCGCTCCCGCAGCCAGACGGGAGGGGTGCCGGTGCGCACGTTGACCGCGAGGTCGACGAGCGCCGGACCGCCGTCCCGGACCTCGGCATCGCCGTGGTGCCGCAGATCGTGCCCGTCCGCGGACCCTCCGGAACCTCCGGCCCCCGTGGAGCCTCTGCCGCCTCCGGGACCCCCGGAACCGTCCTCAGTGCGCATGCGCGTGTCCGCCATGGTGATGGTGTCCATGTCCGTGTGGGTGACCGTCGTCGTCCGGGTGGAAATGCGGCTGCTGGGGCAGCCCGACCTTGTCCTCGAAGCCGGGCAGCGCGATCCGGTACACGCACGAGTCGCAGTTCATCCGCAGATCACCCTCGACCGCCTCCCGGTACCGCTCCATCACCAGGTCGAGCAGTTCCGGCTCGGGCCCGATGACGTCCGCCGAACGCACCTCGACCTCCGGGTGCGCCGCCGCCCAGCCCTCGGACTGCTGCCGCACCCGGTCCGGCAGGATCCCGGTGAAGAGAAAGTACGGCAGGACGACGATCCGGCGCGCCCCCAGTTTCAGACACCGGTCGAGCCCGCTCGGCACATCCGGCGCCGCCAGTGACACGAACGCGGTCTCCACACCGGCGTATCCGCGCCCCTCCCACAGCAGCCGGGCCGCCTTGTGCACCTCGGCGTTGGCGTCCGGGTCCGTCGACCCGCGGCCCACCAGCAGCACGGTCACGTCGGCGCGGTCCCCCGCGGCCCGCGAGGAGCCGCCCAGCGCCTCGTCCAGCCGCCGCTCAAGGACCGACAGCAGGGTGGGGTGGGGACCCAGCGGACGGCCGTAGGTGTACGAGATCCCCGGGTGCCGTTCCTTCTCACGCGCGAGCGCGGCCGGGATGTCGCCCTTGGCGTGCCCGGCGGAGACCAGCATCAGGGGCACCGCGGCGAACCGCCGCGCCCCCCGCTCCACCAGCTCGGCCACGGCGTCGCCGAGCGGCGGCGGGGACAGCTCGATGAAGCCGCCCGCGACGGGCAGTTCGGGGTGGCGGCGCCCCAGCTCCCGTACGAAGTCGCGGAACGCCTCGGCCCCGGCGGCGTCCCGGGTGCCGTGGCCGGCGATGAGCAGGGCGGGCGGGGTGGTCACAGCGTCTCCTCGGAAGTGGGGTGGTACAGCAGGGCGTTGAGCGCGGCGGCGGCGACCGCCGAGCCGCCCTTCTCGGACACGTTGCTGACGGCGGGCAGCCCGCTCGCCCGCAGCGCGGCCTTGGACTCGGTCGCGCCGACGAAACCGACGGGCAGCCCGATGACGAGCGCGGGGGAGGCGTCCAGCGTCAGCAGCTCCTCCAGGGCGGTCGGCGCGTTGCCGATCACCCACAGGGCGCCGGGCCCGACCTGCTCGTAGGCGAGCCGGATCGCGTGCGCCGAACGGGTCAGCCCGGGACCGGACTCGGCGTCGCGCAGCCGGCACACCGTCTCGCGGCGGGTGATCCCGGCGGCGACCATCTCCACGTCCACGACGACCGGCGCCCCGGCGTGCAGTGCAGCGTGTGCCTTCACCAGGTCGCCCTCGTCGGCCACCAGGTCGGTCGCGTACTCCAGGTCGGCGGCGGAGTGGATGACGCGTTCCACGACCGCCCGGGTCAGCGGCGGGAAGTGCGAGGTGTCCAGGCGGGCGCGCAGCCGCCGGAAGGACTCCTGCTCGATGGGGTGGACCACGCGGTTCACTCGCCCTCCTCCTGAGCGCTCTCCTGCCAGCGGTAGCCGCGCGGGGTGACCATCCGTCCGGCGATGTTCCGGGTCGCGGTGTTGCCCACGGTCACGACCGTCATCATGTCGACCCACGCCGGGTCTAGCGTGCCCAGGGTGGTCAGCCGGCTCGACTCGTCGGGACGCGAGGCGTTGCGCACGACCCCGACGGGCGTCGTCGGCTCGCGGTGCCCGGCGAGGATCGCGAGCGCCTTGGGCAGCTGCCAGTCGCGGCCGCGGGAGCGCGGGTTGTAGAACGTCACGACGATGTCGGCCTCGGCCGCCGCGCGCACCCGGCGCTCGATGACCTCCCACGGCGTGTGCAGGTCGGACAGGCTGATGGAGACGTGGTCGTGGCCGAGCGGCGCGCCCAGGATCGCCCCGGCGGCGAGCGCCGCGGTGACCCCCGGCACGCCGATCACGTCGATGTCGTCGGAGGCCTCGGCGAGCGCGGGGGAGGCCATCGCGTACACGCCGGCGTCCCCGCTGCCGACGAGCGCGACGGCATGCCCGGCGCGCGCCTCGGCGACCGCGGTACGCGCCCGTTCCTCCTCGGCACCGAGCCCCGACTCCAGGATCCGGGTGCCGGGCCGCAGCAGGTCACGGATCTGGTCGACGTACTGGTCGAGGCCGACGAGCACGGCGGCGCGGCGCAGTTCGGCCCTGGCCCGCGGGGTGAGCAGATCGCGGGCGCCGGGGCCGAGCCCGACCACCGCGAGCCGGCCGCGCGCGGGACGTCGTACGACGGCGCAGGTCGCCATGGCGGGCCGGCCGTCCGGCCGCCGTGACTTCCGCTTGGGGACGAGGAGTTCACCGCCCCGCGCGAGCGCCGCCGCCTCGGCGACGGAGGGGGTGCCGACGGCGGCGAGGGGAGCGTCCGAGGGGTTGGGGACCTGGACCCCGGCCAGCTCCTCGGCGGAGTACGTCACCAGTGGAACCCCGAGCCGCGCGGCCGCCGCGACGAGCCCGGGCTCCTCGGCCTTCGCGTCGACGGTGGCGAGTTCGGCGACGCTGCGCGGAGACAGGCCCGCGTCCCGCAACGCGTCCTCGACGAGGGCGAGCACCTCGTCGGCGGGGGCGTCCTTGGAGGCACCGACGCCGACGACGAGGGACGGCGGCCGCAACAGCACCTCGTTCCCGGCGGGTTCGACCGCGCGGTCGGTCACCCGGACGGTGTGGGCGCCCTCGTCCGCCAGCGGCAGCGGGGGCAGCGGCCACGCCGTCTCGGCACGCAGCGCGACCGGTTCGCCGTCCAGCAGGGCCCGCGACACGGCCGCCACCGAGCCCTCCACCGGGAAGCCGAGAGTGTCGAGCCCGGGCAGTCCGACCGCGTCGGTCGCGGTGGTCACCACCGGCTGCGCGGCCAGCAACTCACCCACCTCACGGGCGAGTTCGTTCGCCCCGCCGCCGTGCCCCCCGACCAGCGACACGGCGAACCGCCCGCCCTCGTCGACGCAGACCACGCCCGGGTCGGTCGCCTTCTCGCCCAGCAGCGGGGCGATCAGCCGGACCACCGCACCCGTGGCCAGGAAACACACCAGCTGCTCGCACTCCGCGAACGCGGACCGTACGGCGTCCTTGACGGCACCGTCGTACACCCGCGTGCGGTCCGGCCACGCCGCGGCCAGCCGGTCGCGCGCCGCCGCCCCCGCCGCGGTGGCGGAAATGAGGCCGATCACTGGGCAACTCCTTCTTCGGATCCGTCGTCGGACCCTTCTTCGGAAGCGGGGAGCCTGGACCCCCACAGCAGGAACACGGGATTGGTCGCCGCCAGCCGGGTCACCTCGCCCGGCAGCGGCGCGAGACGGGAGGACTGCAGCAGCACCCCGTCGCAGGAGAACCCGGCACCGGTCAGCGCCGCACGCGCCGCCGGCACCCGGTCCAGGGCGGCCATCGCCACCACCACCGTCCGCCGGGCGCGCCGCGCGCAGGCGTCGACGACGGCGGGCAGTTCACGGCCCCCGCCACCGACGAACACGGCGTCCGGGTCGGGGAGCGCGGCCAGGGCCTCCGGCGCCGAGCCGTGCACCACGTCCACGTACACACCGTGCGCCCGGGCGTTGGCTGCGATCCGCCCGGCCCCGTCCGCGGCCTTCTCCACGGCGACGGCGGCGGCACCGAGGCGCGCGCACTCCACGGCCACCGACCCGGACCCCGCGCCGACGTCCCAGACGAGGTCGCCCAGCCGGGGCCCGAGCCGGGCCAGGGCCAGCGCCCGGACCTCGAACTTGGTGATCATCGAGTCGCGGTGCGCGAACTCGTCCTCGCCGAGGGCCCACCCGGCGGGCTCCGCCCGGCCGCCCGCCACCGTCCGCACGGCGCTCAGCGCCCGCCTCTCGTCGAGGCACAGCACCACACTGACGTCCGCACCCCAGTCCCGCGCGGCGGCTTCGGCGGGCGTGACCCACTCGACGCGCTCCCGCGGGGAGCCGAGCGCCGAGGCGACGACAAGGACCCGCCCGCCGGACAGCGGCGCCGGGGCGGACGAGCCCGCGGCGGTCTCGTCCGCGGACGAGGTCCGCGGTGCGGAGGAGCCGTGCGCGGACCCGCCCCACGGCGAGTCGCCGGCCGGCCGCAGCGCCGCCCCCAGCTCCGCCGGACCCGCACCCGGCCCCGTCAGCACCGCGACCTTCGGATGCGCTCGGCAGACGTTCACCGCCGTCCGCGGCTCCCGCCCGTGCGCGCTGACGACCACCGCGTCGTCCCAGGGGAGCCCGACCCGCGCGAAGGCGGTGGCGACGGAGGACACGCCGGGGCGCACGTCCAGCGTCCCGGCCCCGAACCGCTCGGCCAGCACCCGGACGATCCCGAAGAACCCCGGGTCACCGGAGGCCAGCACGACGACCCGGTTCTGCTTCTCCAGGTGCCGTGCCACGACATCGAGGGCGGGCGCCAGCGGACCGAGTACGACCCGCTCGGCATCCTCCGGGACCGGCGCGGCCGACAGATGCCGCCGCCCCCCGACGACCAGCCGCGCGCCGGCCAGCGCATCGGGCGGAAGCGGCGTGCCCGTCCCCGTACCGACGACGGTGATCATGTACTCGCCCCCCGCTCGCGCAGCGTCCGCCGGGCCTCGGGGTCGGCCTTGCGGAAGCCGTGGAAGTGGCCGGGGTGGTAGAGGTGCGAGCGGGTGCCATGGGCGTCCAGGGCCGGGCCGACCAGGAAGAGGGTGTGCTTCCAGAGCCTGTGCTCCTTGACCGTCTCCTCCAGCGTCTCGATCGTGCACTTCACGACCAGCTCCTCCGGCCAGGTCGCCTGATAGGCGACGACGACCGGGGTGGAGGTCGGGTAGCCGCCCTCCAGCAGCTCGCGCACCAGCTGTCCGCTGCGCGCGGCGGAGAGGAAGATCGCCATGGTGGTCCCGTGCCGCGCGAACTCCCGCACCTCCTCGCCCGGCGGCATCGGCGTCTTGCCGCCGCCGAGCCGGGTGAGCACGACGGACTGCGCCACCTCGGGGATGGTCAGCTCACGTCGGGCCAGCGCGGCCACGGCCGAGAAGGAGGAGACACCGGGCACGATCTCGACCTCGACACCGATCCCGGCACACCGGTCGACCTGCTCCTGCGTGCCGCCCCACAGGGCCGGATCCCCGGAGTGGATCCGGGCGACCCGCAGCCCCTCGGCACGGGCCCGCTCGTACACGGCGACGACGTCCTCCAGCGACATCGTCGCGGAGTCGAGGACCTCCGCGTCCTCGCGCGCGTGCTGGAGGACCTCCGCCTGGACCAGGCTCGCTGCCCAGATCACCACGTCGGCCTCGGCGATCGCGCGCGCGGCCCGGAACGTCAGCAGATCGGCGGCGCCGGGGCCGGCACCGACGAAGGTCACCTTGCCGGTGGGGGCGGCGCCGAAGGCATGGGCGGCGGCAGTGGCTGCGTCAGCGGCATCGGCCATGGAAAATCGGTCCTCTCTGGACAAAGGGTGTTACGGGTGCTGCAGGATGTGCGCTGGGGCGGGTCGATCGGATAGCAAGGGCACATGGCGGTCTTCGTCGCGCTCGGCGCGTTCCTGATGACGCTGGCCGGCGGCTGGACGGCACAGCGTGTGACCGACCGTCGTCACCTGGTCCTGGGCCTGGCCGGCGGTCTGATGCTCGGGGTGGTCGGCCTCGACCTGCTGCCGGAGGCGCTGCGCGCCGCCGGCCGCGAGGTCTTCGGCGTACCGGCCGCCCTGCTCCTGTTCGTGGCCGGATTCCTCCTGGCCCATCTGGTCGAACGCACCCTGGCCCTGCGCCAGGCCGCGCACGGCGGCGACGAGCACGGTCACCGGGCGCCCGAGGTGGGCCTGACGGCGGCGGGCGCGATGGTCGGCCACAGCGCGATGGACGGGGTGGCGATCGGCGCGGCCTTCCAGGTGGGCGGCGGCATGGGCGCGGCGGTCGCGCTCGCGGTCATCGCCCACGACTTCGCGGACGGCTTCAACACGTTCACGATCACGAGCCTGTACGGCAACGCGCGGCGCCGGGCGATAGCGATGCTGGTCGCCGACGCCTGCGCACCGGTCCTCGGTGCCCTCTCCACGATCTTCGTCACCATCCCGGAGGCTCTGCTCGGCGGCTATCTCGGCCTCTTCGGCGGCGTCCTGCTCTACCTGGCCGCCGCGGAGATCCTCCCGGAGGCCCACCACGAGCACCCGGCCCGCTCGACGCTGCTGTGCACGGTGGCCGGCGCGGCGTTCATCTGGCTGGTGGTGGGCATGTCCAGCTGACGCCCGACCGGTCACAGCTTCCCGCCTCTGCCGCCGTCCCGGCGCGGGGGCGCGATGAGCGTGGACAGGTACGGCAGCGGGGAGCCGTCCAGCTCGGCGGCGGACCGGATGGACTCCTCCGCCAGCCCCAGCGCCGACCCCCATACGGCGTCGTCGACCCGCCCGGCCTCCCGCAGCGCCGCCACGACCGCACCGGCCTGCCGCCCGAACTTGTACGCCACGACCGTCCCCGGCCCGCTCAGCGCCTCCTTGAGCACCTCGGCCCCCGCCGTCACCGGCACCAGCGTCAGCGGCTCCGTCCCCTCGGTGAGCACGGCCCCGGAGCGGGCGGCGAGGTCCTGCATGGCAGTGATCCCGGGGACGGTCTCGACGACGACTTCGGGTATCAGCTCACCGATGGTCTGCGCGAGATAAGTGAACGTCGAATAGACATTCGGATCCCCGATCGTGGCGAAGGCGACCGCCCCATGACCGCGCAGCAGCTCGGCCACCCTGGCCCCCGCCGCGTCCCAGGCCGCCTCCCGCCGCCCCCGGTCGCTGCGCTCGTTCAGCGCGAAGACGACCCGTACGACCTTCTCCTCGCCGACGTAGTGCAGCACGGTGGCCTCGGCCCGCCCCCGCTCGCCGGAGTCCATCACGGGCACCACGACGACATCGGCCGCGCGCAGGGCGTTGACCCCCTTCACGGTCACCAGCTCCGGGTCACCGGGCCCCACTCCGACTCCGATCAACCTGCTGCTGCTCATGACGTCCGGCACCTCTCCACGAACCTTTGGGCCACACCGGGCTCGGACGCCCAGTGCGTGTGCAGATAACTGGCGTGCACATCCCGCTGTACAAAACCTTCGACACGCGGCCGGGGCGTACGCACCCCCCACGCGGGAGCCGCCCCCGCCCCCGGCTCCACCACCGTCCGGTGGAACTCGTGCCCCCGCATACGGGTACCGGCGACGGCCAGCACACTGTCGCTCACGGCCACGGCATCCCGGTACCCCAGCGTCAGCCGCTCCGACATCCGCGCCCGCGCGTCCAGCACCCCGCACATGGGCACCCCGTCCAGCTCCCGGCACAGATACAGCAGCCCCGCACACTCGGCGGCGACCGGCCCCCCACGCTCCGCGAGTGCGGCGACGTCCTTCCTCAGCAACTCGTTGGCCGACAACTCCCCGGCGTACACCTCAGGAAACCCACCCCCGACGACCAACCCGCGCGTACCTTCGGGCAGCCGCTCGTCCCGAAGCGGATCGAACACAACGACTTCGGCCCCAGCGGCGACAAGCAACTCGGCGTGCTCGGCGTAGGAAAAGGTGAAGGCAGGCCCTCCAGCAACCGCAACAACCAACCCCTCCGCCGCCTGAGGGCGCAGGCCGTCCCGCGCCTCCCTCAGCTCGTCGGGCGTCTGAGGACGCAGGCCGTCCCGCGCCTCCCTCAGCTCGTCGGGCGTCTGAGGACGCAGGCCGTCCCGCACTCCCTTCAGCCCGTCCGGCGTTTGAGGACGAGGCCGTTCAGGCCGAAGCGGGGGTCCGGGGGCGGCAGCCCCCGAAGGCGGGGCCGAAGGGGCGGCAGCCCCTGGAGATGGGACGGGTAGGGGCGGCGGGGGCGAGGAAACCAAGGCCGCAGCCGCATCCCACGCCGCACCCGGCAACGCCCCGGCCCCCCGAGCCAACCCCATCAGCGCCTCCAGGTCACACCCGTCGGAGACCTGCGCGGCCATCGCAGCCACCGCCGCAACCGCCTCCCCCCGCCGCTCCGCCACCGGCACCAACCCCAGATGCCGCGACGGCGTGTCCACCTGCGCCACCCGCCGCAACACCCCGAACACCGGCACCCCCGCGGCCTCCAGCGCCTCCCGCAGCAACTCCTCGTGCCGGTCCGACCCCACCTTGTTCAGAATCACGCCCCCGACCCGCACCTCCGGATCCCACGACGCGAACCCGTGCACCAGCGCCGCCACCGACCGCGACTGCGACGACGCGTCCACGACCAGCACCACCGGCGCCCGCAGCAGCTTCGCCACCTGAGCCGTGGACGCCAGCTCCCCTTCCCCCGCGGCCCCGTCGTACAGCCCCATCACACCCTCGACGACGGCCAGATCACAGCCGCGCGCACCATGCGCGAACAGCGGGCCGATCAGCTCCGTCCCGCACAGGTACGCGTCGAGGTTCCGCCCCACCCGCCCGGTCGCGAGCGCGTGATACCCGGGGTCGATGTAGTCCGGCCCGACCTTGTGCGGGGACACGGCGAGCCCCCGCGCGGCGAACGCGGCCATCAGCCCCGTGGCGACGGTGGTCTTGCCGCTGCCCGAGGAGGGCGCGGCGACGACCAGCCGGGGCACGGACGAGGACGTCACCACTCGATGCCCCTCTGCCCCTTCTGCCCCACGTCCATCGGATGCTTGACCTTGGACATGTCGGTGACGAGATCGGCGAAGTCGACGAGCTTCCCGGGCGCGTTCCGCCCGGTGATCACGACGTGCTGGGTGCCGGGCCGGTCCCGCAGCACGGAGACGACCTCGTCGGTGTCCACCCATCCCCAGTGCATCGGGTAGGCGAACTCGTCGAGGACGTACAGCTTGTAGGTCTCGGCGGCCAGATCCCGCTTGACCTGCTCCCAGCCCTCCCGGGCCTTCTCCTCGTTGTCCAGCTGCTCGTCGCGCTGCACCCACGACCAGCCCTCGCCCATCTTGTGCCAGTCGACGCTCCCGCCCTCGCCGGAGGCGCCCAGCACCCGCAGCGCGTTCTCCTCGCCGACCTTCCACTTGGCGGACTTGACGAACTGGAACACCCCGATCGGCCACCCCTGGTTCCAGGCCCGCAGCGCGAGCCCGAACGCGGCCGTCGACTTGCCCTTCCCGATCCCGGTGTGCACGACCACCAGAGGACGGTTACGGCGCTGACGGGTCGTCAGTCCGTCGTCCGGTACGACACTCGGCTGCCCCTGCGGCATTACGCGGCCCTCCTCTGTACGTCCTTCACCAGCCCGGAGATGGCGTCCGCCCGCAACTCGTCGAGCGTCACCGCCGTACCGCCCAGCTCACCGGCGAGCTGTCCCGCCAGCCCCAGCCGCACGGGTCCCGACTCGCAGTCGACAACCACCGAGGCGACCCCCTCGGCCGCGAACAGCCGGGCCGCCCGCCCGGCGAGGGCGACCGGCTCCGTCCCACCGGTGGCCCGCCCGTCCGTCACCACGACCACCAGCGCCCGCCGCGCCGGATCCCGCAACCGCTCCACCCGCAGCACGTCATGCGCCTTCAACAGCCCGGCGGCGAGCGGCGTCCGCCCGCCCGTCGGCAGCGACTCCAGCCGGGCCGCCGCCGTGTCCACCGACGACGTCGGCGGCAGCACCACCTCGCCGGCCGCCCCCCGGAACGTCACAAGCCCCACCTTGTCCCGCCGCTGATACGCGTCGAGCAGCAGCGACAGCACGGCACCCTTCACAGCGCTCATCCGCTGCCGTGCGGCCATCGACCCGGACGCGTCGACCACGAACAGCACGAGGTTCCCCTCGCGGCCCTCCCGGGTCGCCTGCCGCAGATCGTCCCGGCGGAGCACGAGCCCCGGCCCGGACCGCCCGCGCGCCCGCTGATGCGGGGCGGCGGCCTGCACCGTCGCCGCCAGGTGCAGCTTGGTCAGGGCACCGCGCGGCCGTCGCGCACCCGTGGTCCGCCCGTGCTCGGTGCGCGCCCGGGACCGTCGTCCGGCGGCCCCCTCGCCGATCCCCGGCACACTCAGCACCTTGGTACGAAAGGGCTCGGCGGCCCGTACGGGAGCCTGCTCCCCGCCACCGGCCTGCCGCGGCACGCCCTCGCCCTCCCCGGCCTCGGGCCGGGCGGCGCCGTCCGTGTCACCGTCGCCCTGCGGCCCCTCGTCGGGCTGCGGCTGCCCGCCGCCCCCACCGGGACCGTCCGGATCCGGATCGTCGTCCTCGGACTCTCCGGCGAACTCCTCCAGCGTCCGGTCCAGCCTGTCCTCGTCGAGTCCCGGCGCGTCGAAGGGATTGCGGCGCCTGCGGTGCGGCAGCGCCAGCAGCGCGGCCTGCCGTACGTCCTCGGCCAGCACCACCGTCCGCCCGGCCCACGCGGCGAGCGCGCCGGCGGTCCGCGCCATCACGATGTCGGCGCGCATGCCGTCGACCTCGAAGGCGGCGCAGGTCGCCGCGATCTGCCGCAGCACCCCGTCGCCCAGCCGCACCGACGGCAGCAGTTCCCGTGCCGCCACGATCCGTTGCCGCACGGCGGCCTCCTCGCCGGCCCAACGCGCAGCGAAACCCGTCGGATCGTCGTCGTACGCGAGCCGCCGCCGTACCACCTCCACCCGCTGGTCGGGCTCGCGGGAGGCGGCCACCTCGACCGTCAGGCCGAACCGGTCGAGCAACTGCGGGCGCAGCTCACCCTCTTCGGGGTTCATGGTGCCGACGAGCAGGAACCTGGCCGCGTGCCGCACCGAGACACCCTCGCGTTCCACGTACGACGCGCCCATCGCCGCCGCGTCCAGCAGCAGGTCGACCAGGTGGTCGTGGAGGAGGTTGACCTCGTCGACGTAGAGGATGCCCCGGTGCGCGTCGGCCAGCAGGCCCGGCTCGAAGGCCTTCACGCCCTCCGCCAGGGCGCGTTCGATGTCGAGCGCGCCCACCAGCCGGTCCTCGGAGGCGCCCACCGGCAGCTCGACCATGCGCGCCGGGCGGGACTCGAACGCGCCGGGCGGGTTGTGCGGGCCGTCGGGGCAGGCCGGGTCGGGCGCGGCCGGGTCGCAGGAGAAACGGCAGCCGGCGACGGTGTCCACGGCCGGCAGCAGCGCCGAGAGGGCGCGTACCGCCGTCGACTTGGCGGTGCCCTTCTCGCCGCGCACCAGCACTCCGCCGACCGCCGGCGAGACGGCGTTCAGCAGCAGCGCGAGCCGCAGGTCGTCCTGGCCGACGACGGCCGTGAACGGGAACGGGGTACTCACTGGTCGTCGCCCTCCGAGTCGCTTTCCAAGTCGCCTTCGAGCTCCAGGTAGGTGGCGCGCAGCCGCTCCAGGGTGTCCGCGTCCGGCTCGGCCCACAGGCCCCGGTCGGCGGCCTCCAGGAGCCGTTCGGTGATGCCGCGCAGCGCCCACGGGTTGGACTTCTTCATGAAGTCCCGGTTCTCCGCGTCGAAGACGTACTCCGCGCTGAGCTTCTCGTACATCCAGTCGTCCACGACCCCGGCGGTGGCGTCGTACCCGAACAGGTAGTCCACGGTCGCCGCCATCTCGAAGGCGCCCTTGTAGCCGTGCCGGCGCATGGCCGCCATCCAGCGGGGGTTGACCACCCGGGCGCGGAAGACCCGGTGGGTCTCCTCGCCGAGCGTGCGCGTCCTCACCTGGTCGGGCGTGGCCGAATCGCCCACGTACGCCTCGGGGTTGGCGCCGGTCAGATGACGCACCATGGCGACCATGCCGCCGTGGTACTGGAAGTAGTCGTCGGCGTCCACGAGGTCGTGCTCGCGGGTGTCCACGTTCTTCGCGGCGACCGCGATCCGCCTGAACGCCGTCTCCATGTCGCCGCGCGCCGCCCGCCCGCCGAGCCCGCGCCCGTAGGCGTAACCGCCCCACACCGCGTACACCTCGGCGAGGTCGGCGTCGGAGCGCCAGTTGCGCGCGTCGATCAGCGGCAGCAGCCCGGCACCGTAGGCCCCCGGCTTGGAGCCGAAGATCCGGGCCGTCGCGCGCCGCCGGTCGCCGTGCTCGGCGGTGTCCTCGTCGGCATGCGCCTTCACGTAGTTCTGCGAGGCGGGCTCGTCCAGCTCGGCGACCGTGCGCACCGCGTCGTCGATCACTCCGACCACGTGCGGGAACGCGTCCCGGAAGAAGCCGGAGATCCGGACCGTGACGTCGATGCGCGGCCGCCCCAGCTCGGCCAGGGGGATCACCTCGAAACCGGTCACGCGCCGCGACGCGTCGTCCCAGACCGGACGGCAGCCCAGCAGCGCCAGGATCTCGGCGATGTCGTCGCCCTGGGTGCGCATCGCGGAGGTGCCCCACACCGTCAGGCCGACGGACCGCGGGTACGCGCCGGTGTCGCTCAGATACCGCTGCACCAGCGAGTCCGCGAGCGACTGGCCGACCTCCCAACTCAGCCGGGACGGAATGGCCTTGGGGTCGACCGAGTAGAAGTTCCGGCCGGTGGGGAGGACGTTGACCAGACCGCGGGTGGGCGAGCCGGAGGGGCCCGCCGGGACGTAACCGCCGTCCAGGGCCTTCAGGATGTGCCCGATCTCGTCCGTGGTCCGGGCGAGCCGTGGCACGACCTCGGCGCACGCGAACTCCAGCACCGCGACGGCTTCGGGGAGTTCGGTGCCGAGCACCTCCCGTACGAGCGCGCCGCTCTCGGCGACGGCCCAGCCCCGCTGCTCCATGCCCTCCGTGACCCGGCGGCACAGCTGCTCCAGCAGGTCGATCGCGTCGGCGGCGGTACGTGAGGGGCCCTCGACCAGATCCGTCAGCTCCACCGGGACCTTCACCGGCGCGCCCGGCTCGGCCAGCAACTCCTTCTCGCTGAGCCCGAAATGGGCCGCGAAGGAGGCCCTGAGCCCTGGCAGCGCGTTGGCCTGGCCGCCCCACACCTGCGAGGCGCGCAGCACGGCCAGCACCAGGTTCACCCGCGCCTCACCGACCGGTCCGCCGCCGAGGATGTGCAGACCGTCGCGGATCTGCACGTCCTTGATCTCGCACAGATAGCCGTCGATGTGCATGACGAACTCGTCGAAGTCGCCGTCCTCCGGCTGCTCGTCCACATGCAGGTCGTGGTGCAGCTCGGCCGCCTTGACCAGCGTCCAGATCTGGGCGCGGACGGCCGGCGCCTTGGTCGGGTCCAGATCCGACACCAGCGCGTACTCGTCGAGCAGCTGCTCCAGCTTGGCCAGGTCGCCGTAGGTGTCGGCACGGGCCATAGGCGGCACCAGGTGGTCGACGACGGTGGCGTGCCCGCGCCGCTTGGCCTGGGTGCCCTCGCCGGGGTCGTTGACGATGAAGGGGTAGATCAGCGGCAGGTCGCCGAGGACCGCGTCCGGCGCGCAACCCGCGCTCAGGCCGAGACCCTTGCCCGGCAGCCACTCCATGGTGCCGTGCTTTCCCATGTGCACGACCGCGTCCGCCCCGAAACTGTTCTCCAGCCACCGGTAGGCCGCCATGTAGTGGTGCGACGGCGGCATGTCCGGGTCGTGGTAGATCGCGATCGGGTTCTCGCCGAAGCCGCGCGGCGGCTGGATCATGACGACGACGTTCCCGAACTGGAGGGAGGCCAGCACGATGTCGTCACCGTCGACGTACAGCGTGCCCGGCGGCTCGCCCCACGCCTGCGTCATCGCGTCCCGCAGCTCCGGGTCGAGCTTCTCGAACCACGCCCGGTAGTCCGCGAGCGGCACCCGCGCGGGCGCGGCGGCCAGCTGGTCCTCGGTCAGCCACTCGACGTCGTGCCCGCCGGCCTCGATGAGGCGGTGGATCAACTCGTCGCCGCCGGAGGGGTACTCGCTGACGCCGTACCCGGCGTCCCGGAGGGCGTCCAGCACCCGCACCGCCGACGCGGGCGTGTCCAGACCGACCGCGTTGCCGACCCGGGAGTGCTTGGTCGGATACGCGGTGAAGACCAGCGCGATCCTCTTCTCCGCGTTCGGCTTGTGGCTGAGCCGCGCGTGCCGTACGGCGATTCCGGCGACGCGTCCGGCCCGCTCCGGGTCGGCGACGTACACCGGGACGTCGTCCGGACCCTGCTCCTTGAAGGAGAACGGGACCGTGATCAGCCGTCCGTCGAACTCCGGGATGGCGACCTGCATCGCCGCGTCCATGGGGGAGAGGGCGGCGTCGGACTCGTCCCAGGCGCTTCTCGACGTGGTCAGGCAGAGACCTTGCAGCACCGGCACGTCGAGGTCGGCGAGCGCCCCGATGTCCCAGGCCTCCTCGTCACCGCCGGCCGAGGCCTGGGAGGCGTGCGTGCCGCCGGCCGCCAGGACGGTCGCGACCAGCGCGTCGGCCTCGGCGAGGAGCTCGTACAGCCCGGCGTCCGCCCCGCGCAGCGAACCGCAGTACACCGGGAGGGCGTTGGCGCCCTGCGCCTCGACGGCATCGCAGAGGGTGTCCACGAAGGCGGTGTTGCCGCTCAGTTCATGGGCCCGGTAGAAGAGCACCCCGACGGTCGGCCGGCCGCTCTCCCGGGTCCGGGCGCCGTGGACGCCGTACTCGGGCATCTTCTGCGGCTCGTCGAACCCCTCACCGGTCAGCAGCACGGTGTCGGACAGGAACCGGGCCAGCTCGGTGAGGTTGGCGGGGCCGCCCTCGACGAGGTACCTGAGCGCCTCGGCCACCACACCCGCCGGCACCGAGGACTCCGCCATCAACTCCGCGTCCGGCACGGCCTCGCCGCCGAGCAGCACGGTCGGGATCCCGGCGGCCTTCAGCGCGGCGAGCCCGTCCTCCCAGGCACGCTTGCCGCCGAGCAGCCGTACGACGGCGATGTCCGCGCCCTCGATCAGCGCGGGCAGCTCCGCCGCGACGTCGACGCGCGTCGGATTGCCGATCCGGTAGCCGGCACCGGAGGCGGCCCGGGCCGCCAGCAGATCGGTGTCCGCGGTCGACAACAACAACACAGTGCTCATGCGGGCGCTCCCGGTGGAATGAAAGGCAGTCCTTGCGGCGCGCCCGACTCGATGAGCCGCCAGAGCGCGTCCGTGTCCGCGTGCTGTTCGATCAGGTCGCCGAGCCGGTCGAGCTGCTCCTCGCGCAGCGCGGCGAACGAGGTTTCGGGGGCCGGCACGAACCGGCGGCCCGCGGCGGCCGCCACCTCGCGCAGGAAGGCCCGGCGGAAACCGTCCGACTCCAGGGAGCCGTGCCAGTGCGTGCCCCAGGTCTGCCCGACCCGGCACCCGTCCAGGCTGTGTCCATGGTCATCAGAGATGAACGCATCCCCACCGGTCACCTCGGCCACCCCGTGATGGATCTCGTACCCTTCGACCCGCTCGCCGAGGGCCTCCCCGACGGGCCGGGTCAGCGTCTTCTCCCGGGCGAACCGGACGCGCACGGGCAGCACCCCGAGCCCTTCGACATGGCCTCGGCGGCTCTCGACGTCGTCCTCGATGTGCTCACCGAGGATCTGGAAGCCACCGCAGACGCCGAGCACGGGCCGCTGCTCGGCGGCCCGGCGCCGCAGCGCCCGCGCGAGCCCCCGCTCGTGCAGCCACTCCAGGGCGCGAACCGTCCCGCGGGTTCCCGGAACCACGACGAGATCGGCATCGGCCAGCTCCTCAGGCCGGTCCACGAACCGCACCACGACGCCCGGTTCGGCGGCCAGGGCGTCCACGTCCGTGAAGTTGGACATGAGGGGTATCGCGCAGACGGCGACCCGGAGGACGTCCTCGCCGACGGGCGGCGCGGTGTTCGACTCCCGCACCGTCCCGCGCAACGACACCCTCAGCCCGTCCTCCTCGTCGATCCCGAGCCCGTGCCGGAACGGGAGCACGCCGTACGTCCGCCGCCCGGTGAGCCCGTGCAGCATGTCGAGGCCCGGCTCCAGCAGGGAGACGTCACCCCGGAACTTGTTGACGAGGAACCCGGCGACGAGTTCCTGGTCCTTGGGCGAGAGCAGGGCGACGGTGCCGAAGAACGACGCGAACACGCCCCCGCGGTCGATGTCCCCGACCACGAGCACGGGCAACCCGGCATTCCGGGCGATCCCCATGTTCACGATGTCGGTCCGGCGCAGGTTGATCTCCGCCGGACTGCCGGCTCCCTCACAGATCACCGCGTCATACGTGCCCCGCAACTCGGCGAGGCAGTCGAGCACGGTCCCGAGCAGCTTCTGCTGCCGCCCGCCGTGGTAGCCACGCGCACTCAGCTCACCGACCGGCTTGCCGAGCAGCACGACCTGACTGCTCTGCTCGCCACCGGGCTTGAGCAGCACCGGGTTCATCGGCGCGGTCGGCTCCACCCGGCAGGCCTGCGCCTGCATGGCCTGCGCCCGCCCGATCTCGGCCCCGTCACGCGTCACGAACGAATTGAGGGACATGTTCTGCGCCTTGAACGGCGCGACCTTCACACCCTGCCGCACCAGCCACCGGCAGATACCGGCGGTGACGACGCTCTTCCCGGCGTCGGAGGTGGTACCGGCCACGAGGAGGCCTCCGTTGTTCATGACGCCCTTCCCCGAAGCGATCCGCGCAGCAGGGCCGCAGCCGCGCTCACCCCCCACGCCAGCCATCCCACCCGCCGCGACAACCGCACCGCCCGATCGATGTCAGCGACTTCCACAGCGCGCCCCTCCCCGTTCAGCACCGGCCGATGCTCCACTCGCCCCCCGTACGACAACGTCCCCCCGAGCCGTACCCCCAACGCCCCCGCGAACGACGCCTCCACGGGCCCCGCGTTGGGGCTCGGATGCTTCGCGGCATCGGCCCGCCAGGCCCGTACCGCTCCCTTGGGGTCCGTTCCGGACACCGCGGCCAGCACGGCGGTGAGCCGCGCCCCCGGCCATCCGGCCACGTCGTCCAGCCGCGCGGAAGCCCACCCGTACCGGCGGTGGCGGGCCGACTTGTGCCCCACCATGGCGTCCAGGGTGTTCACGGCCCGGAACCCGAGCAGCCCCGGCACACCCCCAACGGCCCCCCACACCAGCGCCCCGACGACCGCGTCGCTCGTGTTCTCGGCGACGGACTCCACGACCGCCCGTGCGATCCCGTCGGCGTCCAGGGCCTGCGGATCCCGCCCGCACAGATGCGGCAGCCGCGCGCGGGCCGCCTCGACGTCGCCCGCCTCCAGGGCCCGCCCGACGGCGCGGGCCTCGCGGGCGAGCGAAGTGCCGCCGACCACGGCCCAGGTGGCCGCGCCGGTGAGGGCCACGGACGCCGCGGTGGACGGTCGTACGATCCGCTGGGCCACGGCGCCCAGCGCCACGGCGCCGCCGGCGCACACGGCGGTGTGCAGCGCGCCCCACCCGCGGTGGTCCCGCCACAGCACCCGCTCCACGGCCCCGGCCGTCCGGCCGAACACGGCGACCGGATGCCCCCGGCGCGGATCGCCGAGCAGCAGATCACCGAGAAGGCCGGCGGCGGCGCCGTACGCGAAGACGCGATCGGCACCCATCGGCTCAGCCGGCCGCGGGGTGGGGGAACGACCGGGTACTGAACCTCGAACGGCAGCCGTGCATGGCGATATGTCCTCACTCAGGGTGTCCGCGCCCTGGTTCGACGAGACCGGCGGTGAGAGTTCCTGGCTTCCGGGGACTGCTACCCCGGTGACAGTGGCGGGACCGCGCCGGATTCACACCGGCTTCCTCCCTTGCCGCCGTACATGGCTCCGGAAGTCCACCACGCCCCTGGAAGACCCGTCAACTTGCCGTTGACCTGGGAGGGGAGTGTGTGGGAAGGCCCACACCGGTTACCTGCCGAGGTCTGTGGGGCATGCCGAAGGCTCCTCTCCGAGCGGATGGAGAGGAGCCTTCGGTGGGGGCGAGCCCCTGTTGTGTCAGGCCTTCGCCACGATCAGGTGGATCCCGTAGGCCACCGCGGCCGCGCAGCCGGCGAAGCAGAGGTAGGCGGCCGTCACGGCCAGGGCGGCGGAGTCGCCCTGGGCGGTGGCGCGTTCGCGGGCGGAGAGGCCCTTGATGCCGAGGGTGAACAGGGCCACCAGGCCCACCGTGACCACGAGGCTGACGCCGAAGACGGAGCCGATGGCTGCCCAGTCGATGTTCATGTCGCTTCTTCCTCGGGGGTCAGACGGTGGCGGCCGGGTCGGTCGCGGGAGCGGCGGGGGCGGTAGCGGGGGCGGGGATGGTGGCGACGAGATCGTCGGTGACCGGGCCGGCGGGCGGCGGGGTCACGGCCGCGATCGCCGTGGTCACCACGCCGGCCGGCTCGGCGGTGTCGGCGTCGTTGACGTTGCCGCTGTCCACGACCTCGCGGCGGGACAGCTTCCAGATGCCGGCGCTGGTGGCCACCAGGAAGACGGCGACGAGCGCGGTGCCCCAGTCGCCGAGGTCCGTCACGGACTCGGCGAGGGCGCCGACCAGCGCGGCGGCCGGGAGGGTGAGCAGCCAGGCGACGACCATGCGGGTCGCGGTGGACCAGCGGACCGTGCCGCCCTTGCGGCCGAGGCCCGCGCCCATCACGGAACCGGAGACGACGTGCGTGGTGGAGAGCGAGAAGCCGAGGTGCGAGGAGGCCAGGATGGCGGTGGCCGCGCTGGTCTGGGCGGCGAAGCCCTGCTGCGGCTGGAGGTCGGTCAGGCCCTTGCCCATGGTGCGGATGATGCGCCAGCCGCCGATGTAGGTGCCCAGCGCGATGGCGAGGCCGGCCGAGAGGATGACCCAGGTGGGAGGGTTCGAGCCGGGGGCGATGGAACCGCCCGCGATCAGCGCGAGGGTGATGATGCCCATCGTCTTCTGCGCGTCGTTGGTCCCGTGCGCGAGCGAGACCAGTCCGGCGGAGGCGATCTGGCCGGCGCGGAAGCCCTTGCGGGTGGCGTTGTCGTCGGCGTTCTTGCCGATCGTGTAGGAGAGCCGGGTGGAGAGCATCGCCGCGAGGCCCGCGACCACGGGGGCGGCGACCGCCGGGAGCAGGACCTTGGTGACGAGCACGTCGCCGTGGACCGCGCCGAAGCCGGCGGAGGCGACGGTGGCACCGATCAGGCCGCCCATGAGGGCGTGCGAGGAACTGGAGGGCAGGCCCACCAGCCAGGTGACGAGGTTCCAGAGGATGGCGCCGACGAGCGCGGCGAAGATGACCTCGGGACGAATGCCGTTCTCGTCGACGAGACCCTTCGAGATCGTGTTGGCGACCTCCACGGAGAGGAAGGCGCCCGCCAGGTTGAGCGCGGCGGACATCGTCACCGCGATCTTGGGCTTGAGCGCGCCGGTCGAGATGGTCGTGGCCATCGCGTTGGCGGTGTCGTGGAAACCGTTCGTGAAATCAAACGCGAGTGCGGTGACCACCACAATCGCGAGGATCAGCGAGAAGCTTTCCATTTACCCAGGCAATCTTTCGAAGTCATTGGTTGTTGGACCGTAGGCAACCTGGGTGAACGGTAGGTGAACTGGGGTGGGCTTAGGGGTGTCAGTGATGGGGGGTCGTCATTCCGCTTCCGGTCCGGCGACCCAGTCGCCGCTTGGTCAGTGGCCCCGGGCGAACGCCCTCAGCCGCCCCGGTGAGCCGTTGAAGAGATTCTGGTCACCCGGCAGGCTGCCGCTGTTGCCGTACTGCCAGAACGTCCAGGAGGACCATCCGGCCGGCAGCGTTCCCGCCTCCGCCGAGCCGTGCCGCGCGATCCACAGCGCGTGGTCGGCGGCGAACGCGCCGCTGCCGCCGGTGCAGAGGTCCCACCAGTTGGTCGTCGTGTAGATCACCGGCCGCCGGCCGGTCTCCCGCCGCAGCTCGTCGCTGAAGGACCTGATCCAGCCGACCATCCCGGACGGGCTCAGGCCGTAGCACCTGTGCTTCTTGTCGTACGGGTTGTACTCGACGTCGAGCGCGGGCGGCAGCGTCCAGCCGTCCGCCGTCCAGGTGCCGCCGTTGCTCACGAAGTACGCGGCCTGTGCGGCGCCCGACGACTGGTCCGGCCGGGCGAAGTGGTACGCGCCCCGGACGAGGCCCGCCTGGCGGGAGCCGTTGTACTGCCGGCCGAAGTACGGGTTGCGGTAGGTGGTGGACTCGGTCGCCTTGATGTAGACGAACACGGCGCCTTTCGCCTTGGCGTCCGGCCAGTCGACGTTCTTCTGGTGCGAGGAGACGTCGTGCCCCCTCGGTGTGCTCGCGGCGGAGGCCGGCGTCCCGGCGAGCGCGGGCGCGGTCCCCGCGAGGGCGAGTGCCGCCGCGGCCGCCGCGAGGACATGAATGCGGTGGCGGGTCGACGGAGTGCGGTCACGGGCCACGTTTCCCCCCGGAATGGCGGCGTGTACGAAAAATCGTCCAGAGAATATTGGAAGATCGGCGTATGATCGGTGATCTTCGGCCAAGCCTAGAAATGGAATCCTTTGTGGGGTTTTGCGCTCTACTGGATTCCGGACGTCCGGCCTAAAGTGCCCCGCCGTGCAGGGCCGTTGAGGCGCCGGCTGGCAGGATCGGGCCATGGCTGAACACCGGCGGGACGAGCGTGACCAACGGGGCGGGCGCGGCGGCGCACAGGGGGTGGCGGAGCCCCGAAGACGGGATGCGCGGGCGGCGGAGGTTGACGCGTGGCGGGAACTCGTCGCCACGGCCCGCCGCACGGTGTCCGACGGGCTGGTCGTCGGCACCTCCGGCAACGTCTCGGTCCGCGTCGGCGACACGGTGCTGGTCACGCCGTCGGGCGTGCCGTACGACCGACTCACCCCCGACGACGTCACGGGCGTCGACCTCGCCGGCCGCCAGGTCCTCGGCACCCTGGTCCCGACCAGCGAACTGCCGATGCATCTCGCGATCTACGGCAGCACCGGCGCCGGGGCCGTCGTCCACACCCACGCCGTCCACGCGACGGCCGTCTCCACGCTCGTCCCCGAGCTGCCGGCGATCCACTACATGTCCGCCGCCCTCGGTGGCGCCGTCCGGGTCGCCCCCTATGCGACGTACGGCACCGACGAGTTGGCCGAGAACATGCTCCGCGCCCTGACCGACCGCTCCGGCTGCCTCCTCCAGAACCACGGCACGATCACCTACGGCACCACCCTGACCCAGGCCTACGACCGCACCGCCCAGCTGGAGTGGATGTGCCACCTGTGGCTGACGGCATCCACGGTCCCGGGCCTGACCCCGACCCTGCTCTCGCCCGGCCAGGTGGCGGAGGCGGAGGAGAAGCTGAGGGGATACGGCCAGACAGAGGGGTGAACCCCGGCCTGACGGGAAGACGGGTCCAGTGGCTTCGTCGATTTCTCCTTCCTCCACTGGCCGACACCGGAGTCCGCCCGGACACTGGACAGGTGCGCCCAGTCAAAGTCACGGCCGCCGCCGTCGGTGCCGTACTCGCCGCCGGTGCGGCCGGCGTGGCCGCGGGGCGGTTGGCCAGTGACGCCGCGCTGAAGGCACCGCCCGGCCGGCCCCTGCCCACCGAACCCCGGCTCACCGTGCACGGCACCGCGGCCGGCCGCATCACCCTCACCCGCGACCTCGCCTCGCTGCGCCCCGGCACCTACGGCCTGGCCGGCGACGGCTCGCACGCGGTCGTCGGCGCCGTCCTGGAGTCCGCCGCGGACACCGCCGACACCGTCGTACGACGGCTGGAGCGGGTGACCCACGGCACGTTCGAGACCGGAGACAACGCCTGGCTCACCGCCAACGTCCACGTCGGCAACCCCGGCACGGCCCTGGGCCTGGAGTACGCCGACATCGACCTGCCGGGCGAACTCGGCCCGCTGCCCGCCTGGTTCGTGCCCGGCCACCGGGAGACCTGGGTGATCGCCGTGCACGGCCTCGGCACCACCCGCGAGCACCCCATGAACGTCATGCCGTTCCTGCACGCCCTGCGCCTGCCGGTGCTCGCCCTCGCCTACCGCGGCGACCTCGGCGCGCCACGCCCCCCGGACGGCCTGAACCACCTCGGTGAGAGCGAGTGGCGCGACCTGGACGCGGCGATCCGCTACGCCCTCCGCTACGGCGCCCGCCGCGTCGTCCTGTACGGCTGGTCCACCGGCGCCACCATGGCGCTGCGTGCCGCCGCCCACTCGGCGCTGCGCGAGCGGATCTCCGGGCTGGTCCTCGACTCCCCGGTGCTCAGCTGGGAAGCCACCCTGCGCGCCCTCGCCCAGGCCCGGCACACCCCCGAGCCCCTGCTGCCGCTCGCGGTGCGCGCCGCACAGGGCCGCGCCCGCCTGCACGCCGACCATGCCGGTGACCCCGTCGACCCGGAACACCTCACCGTGCCCACCCTGATCGTGCACGGGCCGGACGACACCGTGGCCCCCTGGGCGTACTCCCGGCGGCTCGCCGAGCGGCGGCCCGACCGGGTGGCCCTGCACACCGTCCCGGACGCCCCGCACGGCGCGATGTGGAACGCCGACCCGGAGGAGTACGAGGAGCGACTGCGCCGGTTCCTCACGCCCCTGATGTGACACCCCGGGGCGTGCGCCCCCCTGGGCGTGTGCTTGCGTGTGCACCCCGATGTGCGCTCCCCGATGTGCGCGACCCTCGGCGCGTGGGCTCGCCGCGCGCGCCCCTTCGGCTCCCATGACAACCCCCGATGTGATTCTTCCCGCACCCGCCGGTCCTTCCCCTCCGCCTCCCCGGCCGCTCCTCGTCACAAGCCGGAGACCCCGATTCCGGCCGGTTCCAAAGGTTCCGTTTAAGCCCGTACCACTGGCCTGAACACGTCTCCTCGCCTCCCCTCCCACCCCGTGCGTTGGCCAGCCCCGTCGCCCGCCGTGACATTCCGTTTGGGTTTTCGGACCGTCAACCGGAAGACTGCACCCGTGACGTCCCGTATCCCGCGCGACTCAAGGCTTCGACTCGTCCGAACGCGACCCCTGGCCGCCGCCCCCCGAGCGATGAACCAGCGGCCCGCGCGCCGCCCCGCACCCCGCCCGCCGGAGGGCACCCCGGCCCCCGCCGAGCTGGCCAGAATGGCACGCTCCGGCCTGGCCGGCGCGGCCCGCGTCGCCCACTGGGCCGACGCCGCACTCGGGCCCGGAAGCGACGGCGCGACCGCCGACGGCAAGGCCACCCTGTCCGACGCGTCCGCCGAACGCGCGTCCGAAGACCTGGGCCTGACCGTCGCTCAGGTCCGCGCCGACTGGGACACCGCCCGCCTCGCCGGTCTGGTGGAGGTGCACGGCGACAGCGCGCGTCCCGGCTGGCGCCTGCGCGCCTGGGACCGGGACGACAGCGCCGTGCTGCGCGGCTGGGTCGCCCTCTTCGACGCGTGGTCGCTCGCTCACCCGGAGCCCGCGGAGTTCGAGCCGGCCGCCGTCGCCGAGGTCGTCTCGGCCATGCCCCAGGTGCTCTCCTTCCTCCAGCTGTCCGCCGGTCCCGTCCCGGTCGAGCAGCTCCTGGATCTGCTGGGACAGCGGGTCACCGAACTGCGCACCGAACGCTGCGAGGTCCCCTACGAGACGGAGAACGGCACCGGGACCGCCAAGCCCCTCGCCGCCGTGCGCTCCGCCGACGCCGCCCCGGCCGCCCACGTCCCGGCCGAGGACCCAGCCCCCGCCGACGAGGCCGAACTCGCCCCCCTCCTCGACTGGTCCCTGCACGCCCTCGCCTCCGTCGGCGCGCTGACCTACGGAGACGGCCAGGCCACCCTCACCCCGCTGGGCAGCTGGGCGGTCTGGGTCAAGCTGGAGCAGATCTGCGTCGCCGCGCAGAGCCCCGCCGGGAACATCGAGGTCGCCGCCGAGGAGATGCTGCGCGGCTGCGCCCAGCTGCGCCCCAACGCGGCCCGCGCCGAGTACCGCGCCTGGCTCGCCGCCCGCCCCGTCGGCGGCGCCGTCACCGAACTCGTCGACGCCGCCCGGGGCGAGGACGCCCTGCTGCGCGGCCTCGCCTTCGAGGCGCTGCGGGTCGTCGGCGCCCCCGCCGAACCGGACGTCCGCGCGGTCGTCGACGAGCCGACCCTGCGGCCCTATGCCCTGCTGTGGCTGGCCGAGCACGACGGGGTCGACCCCGAGGACGCCCACGAGGTGCTCACCCGGGAAGAGGCGACCTGGCTCTGGGTGGACACGGCCGCAGCGGTCGCCGACCACGGTGAGGCACCGCTGCTCGTCCGCCACCTTGAGTCGGCACTGCAGCCCACCGTCCCCGCGCTGCTCGACGAGGTGCGCGCGGTCGGTCACCCGCGCACGGTGCAGGTCCTGGTCGCGCTCGCCGCCGCCCACCCCGACCCGGCACTGGCCAAAGCCGTCCGCCGGGCCGCCTTCCAGGTGCACACCGGCGGTTAGGGATGCCGGATCAGGCGGCTATCTCCGGGGCGTACGTGCCGAAGCTCCAGATGTTGCCCTCGACGTCCCGGGCCATGTAGTCCCGCGAACCGTAGTCCTGGTCCGTCGGGGGCATCAGGATCTCGGCGCCGTGGTCCGCGGCGCGCTGGTGGTGTGCGTCGACGTCGTCCACGACGATGTACACCCCCGTCGGGCCCGCGCCCTCCATCGCCGCGTCGAACCGGCCGCCGCGGCCCTTGGAGCCCAGCATGATCGCGCCGTTGCCCTGCACCAGCTCGGCGTGGAGCACCATGCCGTCCTCGCCCTCGTACACCGACAGCTCGGTGAAGCCGAAGGCCTCCGTCAGCTGCTTGATCGCCGCCTTCGCGTCCGTGTACAGCAGCGACGGATAGATGCTCGGCCGCCCGCCACTCGTGCCCGCCATCCCGATCACTCCCTTGTGCGTCGGTCCCCGAAAGCCGTCGTTCCGGCCTGGTCCCCAGTCTTGCACCCGGCACTGACAACGCCTCAGGCCCGGACCGACGTTGCAGGTCAGCGCCTCATCGGAAGCAGCCGGCCGGCTGCTTCTCGGTCGGACCGCGACCTCTCAACGAGCCCGTGAGGTGCGGTACATGCCACCGGGGGGACTGCCGTCTGCTCGCGCCGCCCGAACGGGCGACGTCCCGCCCCGCCCCCGCGTCACGTCCGCCCGCTCGTCACGGGCGTGGCTACGCTCTGCGCCTGACGCAGGCACAGAGGCGCCCGACCGGGCTCCGAAGGAGTGAGGGGTGGCCGTTCTGCAGCACGGGAGGACCGAGCCGTCCGACACGGAGGACCGCCCGGAGCAGCCTCCGACCGCCGTCCGGCACGGGACTCCGACCGCCGTCCGGCACCGGAATCCGACCGCCGTCCCGAGGCAGCCTCCGTCCGGCCTCCCGGGAGGACACCCCGCCCGCACCCCCCTCAAGGGCCTCCTCGCCCTCGCTCTCCTCCTCGCGGCCGTGCTCCTGCTCGTCACAGGCGCCCACCGGATCCGCCCCGCCCCGTACGGCGACCACCTCACGCCCGGCCCGCCCGCGCCCGGCGCACGCGCGCGTGGCGACCTCGTCGAGGCGTACGACGGGCGGACCCTGCGGTGGAGGTACGCCCGCGTGGGCCGCCGCCCGCTCAGCGTGCTGCCCACGCGCGGGCAGGCGATCACCGTCTGGGACGACGGGCTCGTCACCGACACCGACGGCCGCTCCGTGCGCTGGCACCGCGCCCTGCCCGCCGCGACCGGCTGGCTGCGCGCCCGGGGCGGCGCCGGTGTCCTGCGGCTCCTGGACGGCGGCATCCTCGCGATCGTGACCCCGGCCCGCATCGCGGCGTACCGCACCGGCGACGGTGACCTGCGCTGGGTGCTGCCCGCCCGCGCGGGCTGCGCGTTCCGCCCCGAACGTGCCGTACGTCACGGCTCCGCCCTGCTCGTCGCCCAGCCCTGCGTGCACGGTGCCTGGACCGCGCAGCTCGTCGCCGTGGACGACCTGGGCGGAATCGCTCCGCACCGCACACCGCTGGGCAACGACCCGCCCCGCGCGGGGCGTCCCGAACACCCGCGCACCGAAAAAGCGCTTGCGCCGCCCCGTTAGACTTGTCCCATGGCCATTCTCCTCGCGCATTAGACGGCGGGAACGTCCTCAGCCGTCCACCCGTCAAAAACCCGTACGCCCTGGAGTCTGTCCGTGATCTCCGCCTCCGGTATCGAGCTGCGCGCCGGTGCCCGCATCCTCATCGAGAACGCCACCTTCCGGGTCGCCAAGGGCGACCGCATCGGCCTGGTCGGCCGGAACGGCGCAGGCAAGACCACCCTCACCAAGGTCCTGGCCGGCGAGGGCATCCCGGCCGCGGGCACCGTCACCCGCTCCGGCGAGGTCGGCTACCTCCCCCAGGACCCCCGCACCGGAGACCTCGACGTCCTGGCCCGCGACCGGGTCCTCTCCGCGCGCGGCCTCGACGTACTGCTGCGCAAGATGCGCGAGAACGAACAGCGCATCGCCAACGGCCAGGGCGCCACCCGCGAGAAGGCGCTCAAGCAGTACGAGCGCCAGGAGACCGAGTTCCTCACCAAGGGCGGCTACTCCGCCGAGGCCGAGGCCGCCACCATCGCCGCCGCGCTCAACCTGCCCGACCGGGTGCTCGGCCAGCCTCTGCACACCCTCTCCGGCGGCCAGCGCCGCCGTATCGAGCTGGCCCGGATCCTGTTCTCCGACGCGGACACCCTGCTGCTCGACGAGCCGACCAACCACCTGGACGCGGACTCGATCGTCTGGCTGCGCGACTACCTGAAGACCTACCGCGGCGGCTTCATCGTGATCTCCCACGACGCCGACCTGGTCGAGACGGTCGTGAACAAGGTCTTCTACCTGGATGCCAACCGCTCCCAGATCGACGTCTACAACATGGGCTGGAAGCTCTACCAGCAGCAGCGCGAGGCCGACGAGAAGCGCCGCAAGCGGGAGCGCGCCAACGCCGAGAAGAAGGCGGCCGCGCTGCACTCGCAGGCCGACAAGATGCGCGCCAAGGCCACCAAGACGGTCGCCGCGCAGAACATGGCCCGCCGCGCCGACAAGCTGCTGGCCGGCCTGGACGCCGTCCGCGTCTCCGACAAGGTCGCCAAGCTCCGCTTCCCGGAGCCCGCGCCCTGCGGCAAGACCCCGCTGACCGCCGAGGGTCTGTCGAAGTCGTACGGCTCCCTGGAGATCTTCACCGACGTCGACCTGGCCATCGACAAGGGGTCGCGGGTCGTCATCCTCGGTCTCAACGGCGCCGGCAAGACGACCCTGCTGCGGCTGCTCGGCGGTGTCGAGCAGCCCGACACCGGTGAGGTGATCGCGGGCCACGGCCTCAAGCTCGGCTACTACGCCCAGGAGCACGAGACCCTGGACCCGGAGCGCACGGTCCTGGAGAACATGCGCTCGTCGGCCCCCGACCTGGACCTCGTGGAGGTCCGCAAGGTGCTGGGCTCGTTCCTGTTCTCCGGCGACGACGTCGACAAGCCGGCCGGCGTCCTCTCCGGCGGCGAGAAGACCCGCCTGGCCCTCGCCACGCTGGTCGTCTCCTCCGCGAACGTCCTGCTGCTGGACGAGCCGACCAACAACCTCGACCTCGCCAGCCGCGAGGAGATCCTCGGCGCCCTGCGCACCTACAAGGGCGCGGTCGTCCTCGTCACCCACGACGAGGGCGCCGTGGAGGCGCTCCAGCCCGAGCGGATCATCCTGCTGCCCGACGGCGTCGAGGACCTCTGGGGCGCCGACTACGCGGATCTCGTCGCCCTCGCCTGAGATCCGGTCTCGTCGCCGTCGTTTGATCGAATGCCTGATCCACTGGCTATGGATCATTCGGCCTATCGGTGATCCATCATCTGTGTGAGATCTCCTCGTATCGAGGTGTGTCCTACATCGATTTCGCGGCCGACCCCTTTGTCGACAAGGGGTTGGCCGCTTTCTGCGCCTGACCTGGCACTTCACGGAAGTACCCGTTCGGCCGCACGGACGGCCCGCGGCGGAATCACAGATTCCGCATGTGGGGATGCGCTCCTGTCGTCACAACGATGTCTCACGGACCTTGCCGAATGGGTGGCCATCGCGCCCCGGAGGGGTGATCATGAGGGGACCAGAGCGCACTTCCCATGAGGAGGCACGGGTGGCCGAGACTCTGAAGAAGGGCAGCCGGGTGACCGGCGCCGCGCGCGACAAGCTCGCGGCAGACCTGAAGAAGAAGTACGACTCCGGTGCGAGCATTCGGGCACTGGCCGAGGAAACCGGCCGCTCGTATGGCTTCGTCCACCGGATGCTCAGCGAGTCGGGTGTCACGCTGCGTGGGCGTGGCGGGGCGACGCGGGGCAAGAAAGCCGCGTCCTGACCCCGGGCGGCCCATCGGCTTCGATGGTGGCCACCCGGTCGGTCGAGTGATCGGCCGGGTGGTTACTGTGCAGTCACTTAGCATGCCGTACGGCAATGCGTGATGACCGCACACATCGGAGGCGCCCCATGGCTTCGCCCGACCAGGACCTCGTTCCTGTTCTCGACAAGGACGGCGTACGGCTCACCGTCGACGACGCGCTCGCCACGGTGACGCTGACCAACCCGGCCAAGCGCAACGCCCAGAGCCCCGCACTGTGGCGGGCGTTGGCAGAGGCCGGGCGGTCACTGCCGGGGTCGGTCCGGGTCGTCGTGCTGCGCGGTGAGGGCCAGTCCTTCTCCGCGGGCCTCGACCGGCAGATGTTCACGCCGGAGGGGATCCCGGGAGAACCGACCTTCATCGAGCTCGCACGCCGCGGCGACGCCGAGCTCGACGCGGCCATCGCCGAATACCAGGAGGCGTTCACCTGGTGGCGGCAGAGCGACATCGTGTCGATCGCCGCCGTGCAGGGACACGCCATCGGGGCCGGCTTCCAGCTGGCCCTCGCGTGTGACCTGCGCGTCGTCGCCGACGACGTGCAGTTCGCCATGCGCGAGACGAGCCTCGGGCTGGTGCCCGACCTGACCGGCACGCACCCGCTCGTCTCGCTGGTGGGCTACGCCCGCGCACTGGAGATCTGCGCGACCGGACGGTACGTCCAGGCCGCGGAAGCGGTGGCTTCCGGGCTGGCGAGCGTTGCCGTACCGGTGGGCGACCTCGACGCGGCGGTGCGCGACCTGGCCGGCGCGCTGCTGGCTGCGCCGCGGGACGCCGTGGTGGAGACGAAGGCGCTGCTGCGGGGTGCCGGCGGTCGTACGTATGACGAGCAGCGGGCTGCGGAGCGGCAGGCTCAGGCTCGGCGGCTGCGGGACCTCGCGGGGGTGGGCGAGTAGTTGACCGCGGGCCGGTGGGGGTTGCTCGCGCCCACGCGGCGACAGCCGCATGTCGGCACAGCCCCGCGCCCCTGAAGGGGCGTGTTTCAGGCGACGCTTGTCACCAGTACAGCCACGGTCGGCTGATCGCCCAGCTCCTCGCCGACCGCCGCGCGGACCCGCCGGGCCACCTCCACCGCCCGTGGGCCGTCGGTCAGCGCCACCTCCACCCGGACGTGCCTGCGGGGCAGGGCGGCGTCGAAGTGCACCTGGCGGCTCAGCGCCCCGGTCACCCGCGCCACCCCCGGCACTCCCAGCGCCGCCGCCACCACCCGGGCCTCCTCGGGATCCGCCGCCGCCCGGACGGACGGCGGCCGAGGCGCGGGTACGGCCTCCGGCTCCGCCGTCTCCTCCACCAGCAGGTCGGTCACCCGCAGGTCCACCTCGGTCACCGCCAGCCCGAGCCGTCCCGTGGCCGCCGCCAGAGTCCGGCGCAGCCGGGACGCCGTCGCCGGGAGGGGCTCGGCGGCCGTCGCCGCGAAGTCCGCCGACAGCCGCAGCGGACCCGGCGGCACCGCACCGGGCGGTGCCGGTACGACGGCCTCCGCCACGTCCGCCGGATCCGCCAGAGCGATCCGCACCGCACCCAGCCGCACCCCCGCCACCTCGCCCGCCGCCCGCCGCAGGACCGCGTCCGCGGCCGCCTGCGTGAGCCAGGCCCCGTCGTGCGGGCCGCCCAGCGGAAGCAGCCTGCCCAGGCCCAGAGGGTGCCGTACCGTGCCTGTCCGTCGGTCCGCCGTCATTGCTCCAGCCTGCCGCATCTTCGGGGCACGACAGGACATCCGCACGTACCTTGGTCGCAGGACGAGGACGGGAAGGGACGCACGGCGATGACCGAGATGGCGGCTGAGCCCGAGAAGGACCCGACGGTACAGACCCGCAAGACCGTCAGACGGGGCGGCGGCGACCCGGCGACCCGGGGGCGGACGACGATCGCCGACGGAGTCGTGGAGAAGATCGCCGGACTGGCGGCCCGGGACGTGGTGGGCGTGCACGCGATGGGCAGCGGCCTCGCCCGCACCTTCGGTGTCGTCCGCGACCGGGTGCCCGGCGGCTCCAAGTCCGTGTCCCGGGGCGTGAAGGCCGAGGTCGGCGAGGTGCAGACCGCGCTGGACCTGGAGATCGTCGTGGACTACGGCGTGTCGATCGCCGACGTGGCCCGCGCGGTCCGGGAGAACGTGATCGCCGCCGTGGAGCGCATGACCGGGCTCGAAGTGGTCGAGGTCAACATCGCGGTGAGTGATGTGACACTCCCGGAGGAACAGGACGAGGAACCGGAGTCCCGGCTCCAGTGACCGCTGAGGGGAGCGCACCATGAGCATGGCCGTCGTCGGCATGATCGCCGGCATGGCGCTGGGCTTCGCCGGGTACTTCGGCGGGTTCGGTGCCTTTCTGCTGGTGGCGGCACTCGGGGCCGTCGGGTTCGTCGTCGGCCGGTTCGCGGAGGGGGACCTGGAACTCGGCGACTTCTTCCGTACCCGCGACGACCGGCGTGGCCGCCGGCGATGACCTCCGCGAGTGGTGAGACGCGTGGCGCCCTGACCGTCGTGGCGCCCGGCGAGCGCGGTGACCTCCGGATCGCCGACCGGGTGGTGGCGAAGATCGCCGGACAGGCGGCCCGCGAGGCGCTCGGCCCGCTCCCGAAGGACGCCGTACCCCCGCACGCCACCGTGGTCACCCACCATGACACGGCCCGCGTCCGGGTCCACCTGGAACTGGACTATCCGTCGGACATCGGCGCCCGCTGCGCGGCCGTGCGTCGGCATGTGGTCGAGCGGGTAGGCGCGTTGGTGGACATGGACGTCCGGGAGGTCGCCGTTCACGTCGAACGGCTGCACCCGGCCCAGACCCAGGGGAGGGCCTGATGAGCGCCGAACAGACACCGGTCATCGAGAAGCCGCCGCCACCGGCCGCCGCACCCCCGGCCGGTCACGCGCCCCGCTTCTGGTCCCCGCGCCGCGCCCCCGCGGCCCTGGTCGCGGTCCTCGTCCTGGTGATCGCGGGCGCCTTCCTCTACGACATCGCGGCCGTACGAGCCCACCACCCCGCCATGCGCTGGCGCCGCGAACTGGCCCGCCGACTCGCGGCGCAGCCCCTGGACGGCACCTGGGTCCTGGTGGGCGCGGGCATCACCACCGCCCTGGGCCTGTGGCTGCTGGTCCTGGCCGTCACGCCCGGCATGCGGGACCTCCTGCCGATGCGCCGCACCCACCCCGACGTCCGCGCCGGGCTGCGCCGGGACGCGGCCGCCATGGTGCTGCGCGACCGGGCCATGGAGATCTCGGGCGTGCGCCGGGTGCGGGTACGACTGCACCGCTCCCGCGCCCATGTCCTCGCCGTCTCCCACTTCCGCGAACTCGACGACGTACGCGGTGACCTGGAGGCTTCCCTGGCCGACGCGATCCGCGCCATGGGGCTGGCCCGCCCGCCCACGCTGACCCTGCACGTGATCCGCCCCGGCCGGAAGGGGTGACGTTGTGCTCGGCACCGTCAACCGCGTACTGATCGCCCTCGCGGGCCTCCTGCTCCTCACCCTCGGCGGCTCGGTCCTGGCCGTCGGCCTCGGCGCCCCGCCCCCGTCCTGGTGGATCCACGACGGCCGCCACGACGTCCTGCTCACCCAGGCCGAGCGCACCCACTGGCGTGCCGCGGGCTGGTGGTGGCCGACGGTCCTGGCCGCCCTGGCCGTCCTGTTCCTTCTCGCCCTCTGGTGGCTGACCGCGCAACTGCGCCGACGCCGCCTGACCGAGGTCCTGGTGGACACCGGAGACGGCGAGGACGCGTTGCTGCGCGGCAGGGCCCTGGAGACGGTCCTGGCGACGGACGCCGCCCACCAGGAGGGCGTCTCCCACGCCGAGGCGGTCCTGAGGGGCACGCGTACGGCTCCGCAGGTACGGGTGTGGCTGCAACTGGAGCCGGACGTGGCCCCGGAGACGGCTCTGAGGGACCTGACGAACCAGGCACTGACCCACGCCCGGAACTCGGCGGCGCTGGAGAAGCTGCCCGCAGAAGTCCGACTGACGTCAGTGAAGCACCGTGCGGAGAGGGTCACTTGACAACGCCGTCAAGCTCCCACGCACCCGCACCCGAAGCACCGACCGTCAGAACCCGTGCCTCATCCCCCCGTCCACAGGCACCATGATCCCGGTCAGATAAGAAGCCGCCGGAGACATCAAGAACGCCCCCACCCGCCCGAACTCCTCCGGAGCCCCGTACCGCCGCAACGGAATCCGCGACTCGTGCTCGGCCCGCGTCGCCTCGGGGTCGGCGGACATGCCGTCCAGCTCCCGCACCCGGTCCGTGTCGATCCGGGACGGCAGCAACCCCACCACCCGGATCCCGCGCGGCCCCAGCTCGTCCGCCAGCGACTTGGCGAACCCGGCCAGCCCCGGCCGCAGCCCGTTGGAGATGGTCAGCCCGGGAATCGGCTCGTACACCGACGCGGACAGCACGAACCCGATGACCCCGCCGTCCTCCAGCTCGGCCGCGGCCGCGCGGGCCAGTCGCACGGCCCCCAGGAACACCGACTCGAACGCGGTCTGCCACTGCTCGTCCGTGTTGTCGGCGACGAACCCGGCCGGAGGCCCGCCCACGCTCACGAGGATGCCGTCGAACCCGCCGAACCGCTCACGCGCGATCGCGATCAGCCGCTCCGGCGCCGACGGATCCGCGTTGTCGACAGCCGCGCCCACCGCGTTCGGCCCCAGCTCGGCCGCCACGTCGGCGGCCCGCTTCTCGTCCCGCCCGGTCACCACGACCTTCGCCCCGTCCGCGACCAGCTCGCGCGCGGCCGCGTGACCCAGCCCGCGGGTCGCTCCGGTGACGACGTACACCCGGTCCTTCAGCCCAAGATCCATGGTCCCTATCCTGCCTGCTCGCCGTCGAAGAGCGTGAGGGCGGTGTTCACCAGACCGATGTGACTGAACGCCTGCGGGAAGTTGCCCAGTTGACGCCCGGTCTCCGGGTCGTACTCCTCGGACAGCAGCCCCACGTCGTTGACGAGGCCCACCAGCCGTTCGAACAGTTCCTTCGCCTCGTCGGTGCGGCCCGTCATGTGCAGCGCGTCGGCGAGCCAGAACGAGCAGGCCAGGAAGGCGCCCTCGCCGCCGGGCATCCCGTCGACGCCGATCGCGTCGGTGTCGTAGCGGCGCAGGAACCCGCCGTGGCCCAGGTCGTCGCGGATCGCGTCGACCGTGCCGACCACCCGGGGATCGTCCGGCGGCAGGAAGCCGACGCGCGGGATCAGCAGCAGCGCGGCGTCGAGCTCACGGGAGCCGTAGTACTGCGTGAAGGTGTTGCGCTTCGGGTCGTACCCCTTCTCGCACACCTCCCGGTGCACCTCGTCACGGAACGCGCGCCAGCCCTCCAGCTCGCCCTCCAGGTCCGCGTGCTCCTCCAGGGTCCGTACCGCGCGGTCCGCCGCCACCCACACCAGCACCTTGGAGTGCACGAAGTGGCGGCGGCCGCCGCGCACCTCCCACAGGCCCTCGTCCGGCTGCCGCCAGGCCTTCTCCAGGAACTTCATCAGCGCGCACTGGATGGACCACATGTGCGGCTTGGTGGGCAGACCGGCGGTGCGGGCCAGCGACAGCGAGTCCATCACCTCGCCGTACACGTCCAGCTGGAGCTGGTCGACGGCACCGTTGCCGACGCGCACCGGGCGGGAGCCGGCGAAGCCGGGCAGCCAGTCCAGTTCGAACTCGGGCAGCCGGCGCTCACCCGCGAGGCCGTACATGATCTGCAGGTCCGCCGGGTCGCCGGCGACCGCGCGGACCAGCCAGTCGCGCCAGCGCTCGGCCTCCTTGCGGTAGCCGGCGGCGAGCAGGGCGCCGAGGGTGAGGGTGGAGTCACGCAGCCAGCAGAAGCGGTAGTCCCAGTTGCGCACCCCTCCCAGCTCCTCGGGCAGCGAGCTGGTGGCCGCGGCGACGATGCCGCCGGTCGGCGCGTAGCTGAGCGCCTTGAGGGTGATCAGAGAGCGGACGACCGAGTCCCGGTGGGGGCCGTCGTAGGTGCAGCGGGCGGTCCAGCGCCGCCAGTCGGTGACACTGGCGCGCAGCGCCTCGTACGCGTCCGTGAGCGGCGGCCGCTGCTCGTGCGAGGGATGCCAGGTGAGCACGAACGCGACCCGCTCGCCCTCGGCGACGCTGAACTCCGAGTGCGTGCCGAAGTCCTCGCCCCAGGTGCGTACGGACGGATCGCTGCGCAGCCACACCGCGTCGGGCCCGGCGACGGCGACCCGGTGGCCGCCGGAGCGGCGCATCCAGGGCACGACCGAGCCGTAGTCGAAGCGGAGCCGCAGCGTGCTGTGCATCGTGACGCGGCCGCTGACGCCCTCGACGATGCGTACGACGTCGGGCGCCCGGTCGCGCTGCGGCATCAGGTCGGTGACGCGGACCGTGCCCTCGTCGGTCTCCCACTCGGTGTCCAGGACCAGGGTGTCATGGCGGTAGGCGCGCCGGGTGCAGGTGGTGGCGCCTCGGGGGGCGATCCGCCAGTGGCCGTGGTCCTCGTCGCCCAGGAGCCTCGCGAAGCAGGCTGCCGAGTCGAAGCGGGGCAGGCACAGCCAGTCGATGGAGCCGTCCCGGCCGACCAGGGCCGCGGTCTGCTCGTCGCCGATGAGCGCGTAGTCCTCGATACGTCGGTCCACGGGTGCCGGTTTCCCTGCCGGCCGGGGGGCCAATCAGGGGGGAGGGCCGGGGGAGTGACGTGGCCGTTCTCAGACGGCGGCCGGTTCCGCTTCGGCGGCCGTCTCCTGCTCCGCCGCTGCCTCGGCACGCGCGCGTGCCTCACGACGGACCAGCACGAAGAAACCGTAGGGGACGCCCGCGGCGAACAGCCACCACTGGATCATGTACGCGTAGTTCAGCGGGGCGTCTTCCTTGCCCGGGTCGGAGATCTGCTCCGGGGTGTCGCCCTTGGGCTGGGGCGCTGTCTGCTCGATGTAGCCGCCGAGCACCTGCTTGCCGAGCCGGCGCGCCTGCTCCTCGCTGTTGATCAGCATGATCTGCCGGTCGGGCAGGCCCTTGAGGTCCTTGATGCCGCTCGCCGCGGTGGTCTCGTCGGGCATCAGCCGGCCCTGGATGGTGACCTTGCCGGCCGGCGGGGCCGGGATCTTGGGGAAGGCGGTCTGGCTCGGGCCGTCCGACGGGATCCAGCCCCGGTTGACGAGCAGCACCTTGCCGTCGGTCAGGACGAGGGGGGTGAGCACGTGGTAGCCGACCTCGTCGTCGGAGTTGGTACGGCGGCGGACGACGACCTCGTCGGCGGTGTCGAAGGTGCCGGTCGCGGTGACCGTGTGGTACCGCTCCTTGCGCGTCACGGCGTGCCCCGGCTCGGTCACCTGCTCGACCGGCACCGGCTTGGCGCCGAGCGCCTCGGCGACCAGCTGGTTGCGGGCGCTGCGCTCCTCGTACCGGTGCTTCTGCCAGAACCCCAGCCGGATCATGGTGGGGATGAGAAGCAGCGAGATGAGGGTGAGGATCACCCACTGCCGGGTCAACAGGAAGCGGTACACCCCACGACCGTACAACTCGGTCGTGGGGCGCGAACGGGCGGGTACCGGGTCGGCCGGGTCACACGCGGTCGACGATGCCCGCCTTCCCGGCCTCGCGGGCGCAGTGGGCGCCGCAGAACCACTGGTTGTCGGCCTCCACGCCCTGGCCGATGATCGAGACCTTGCAGTGCTCGCAGAGCGGGGCCATGCGGTGGATCGCACAGGAGAAGCAGTCGAAGACATGGACCGCGCCCTGCGCGTGCACCTCGAAGGTCATTCCGTAGTCATTGCCGCATACTTCGCATTTCGCCATGCGCCACAGGGTGGGCGGTCGGCCGCGCGGGGGCGAGCGGGCGCCGGGCGAGTCGTACGGCAATCACCCGTCCGTACGGACCGTGCGGACGGGTGTACGGCTCCCCGGCGCGGTCATTTCTCCGTGGCCGGCGCCACGTCCCGCAGCAGCTGCCCGAACGCCGCCTCGTCGACCACCGGTGTCCCGAACTGACGGGCCTTGAGGACCTTCGACGTGCCCGAGTCGGGGTCGTTGGTGACGAGCAGACTGGTGAGCCGCGAGACGCTCGCGGAGACGTGCAGACCGGCCTCGACGGCCCGGTCCTCCAGCAGCTCCCGCTCGACCGAGGTGTCCCCGGAGAACGCCACCCGCATGCCCTGCTTCAGCGGGCTGCCGTCCTCGTACCGCCCGGGGTTCGGATAGGGGCACGCCGGCCGTTTGCGGGACGGCCGCCAGCTGCTGGGCCGGTAGCCGCCGTATCCGCCGTTCCCGGCGCTCGCCTGGGGCCCGATCCGGGGCGTGTCCGACCACTCCGCCAGCGGCCGGCACTCAAGGAGCGGCAGCCGTACGTTGCCCGCCGCCGCGGCCCGCAGACTGGGCCGGAACGCCTCCGCGAGCACGCGCGCGTCGTCCAGTGCGTGGTGCGCCCGCCGCTGCACGACACCGAAGTGCGCGGCCAGCGTCTCCAGTTTGTGGTTGGGCAGCGGCAGGGCCAGCTCCTTGGCGAGCGCGATCGTGCACAGCCGCTGCCGTACCGGGGCCTCGCGCCGCGCCCGCGCGTACTCGCGGGCGATCATCTGCCAGTCGAAGACCGCGTTGTGCGCGACCAGCACCCGGCCGTCCAGCCGGGCCGAGAACTCCTCGGCGATGTCGGTGAAGAGCGGCGCGCCTTCGAGGGTCTCGCTCGTCAGACCGTGGATCCACACCGGACCCGGATCGCGCTCGGGGTTGACCAGCGTGTACCAGTGGTCCTCGACCTCGCCGCGCTCGTCCAGCCGGTAGACGGCCGCGCTGATTATCCGGTCGTCCCGGGCCAGTCCGGTGGTCTCCACGTCGACGACGGCATAGCCCTTGGGATACGCGGCCGGCCACGGGGTGCCGGGGGACACTGCGGTCGTACGGTCTTCGAGCATGGTCATTGAGGATACGGGCCCGCACCGACAGCCCCGTCCGTCAGGTCGCCTGCCGCGGCCGCTCGTTCGAATGTCCTGACGGCTCGTCCGTCCTGACGGCCCGTCGCCCGGCGGTGGACTTTGTCCTGATCGCCCTTCGCGTGGCTATGGACCTTTTCGCCGCCCGGTGCAAGCGTGCACCCCGCCCGGCGCGCAGAGGGTCGACGGAAGGGCGGTACGGCGGATGGCACGCGTACGGTACGGCGCTCGGACCGAGGCGGAGATCGCGGCCGCCCGCACCACGAAGCTCCCGGACGTCTGGTCCACCGGGGTGGTGGCCGTCTGGGAGACCGACCCGGACGCGGTCGCGGCCGTCCTGCCGCCGCCGCTCAAACCGGCCGGCCGGCCCCTGGCCCGCGTCAACATCAGCAAGGTCGAGCTGCCCGGATACCCGCTCGGCGCAGGCTCGTTCGCGGTCGCCGCCGCCCACGGCACGGTTGAGGGCTGGTACCCGCTGGTCATGCCGATGACCCACGAGCGCGCCCTCACCGGCGGCCGCGAGGTCTTCGGTGAGCCCAAGAAGCTCGGCGAGGTGAGCGTCGAGCGCGACGGCGACCTCGTCCGCGCGTCCCTCGCCCGGCACGGCGTCGCCTTCGTTGAGGTGCGTGGCACCGTCGACGGTCCGCTGCCGCTGCCCGAGCCCGCCCGGAAGACCGACTTCTACTTCAAGTTCCTCCCGGCGGTGGACGGTTCGGGCTTCGACGGGGACCCGCTGCTGGTGCACTGCGTACGCGAGGAGAGGGTCCGCCGGCTGGAACGTGTCACCGGGGAGGTGATCCTCCGCGAGTCGGCGTACGACCCGGTCGCCGACCTGCCGGTGCTGCGCCTGCTGGACCTCAGCCTCGGCGAGAAGTCCAGCGACCAGCGCGGCCGGGTCGCCGAGCGGGTCGACGCCCAGGCCCTGCTGCCGTACGTCCACCAGCGCTACGACGACCCGCGCCAGATCCATGACGCGCCGCCCGAAGGGAGCGAGGCCTGATGGAGCTCCGTGCCGGACAGGTCGCCGTCGTCACCGGCGCGGCGAGCGGGATCGGGCTCGCGATGGCCCGGCGGTTCGCCGCCGAGGGGCTGAAAGTGGTCCTGGCCGACGTGGAGCCGGCCGCCCTGGAGAAGGCCGCCGACGCGCTCTGCGCGGAGGGCGCCGACGTGCACGCGCGCGTGGTCGACGTCGGCGTCCGCGAACAGGTCCTGGAGCTGGCCGAGGCGGCCTACGACACCTACGGAGCGGTGCACGTCCTGTGCAACAACGCCGGGGTCGGCTCGGGCGCCGAGGGCCGGATGTGGGAGCACGAACCGAACGACTGGAAGTGGGCGTTCGAGGTCAACGTGTGGGGCGTCTTCCACGGCGTCCAGGCCTTTCTGCCCAGGATGATCAAGTCGGGTCACCCCGGCCATGTGGTCAATACGTCATCCGGCGACGGCGGTATCGCCCCACTGCCCACCGCTTCCGTGTACGCGGTCACGAAAGCGGCCGTCGTCACGCTCACCGAGTCCCTGTACGCCCATCTCAGAGCGGAGCACGCGCGCGTGGGCGCCTCGGTGCTCTTCCCGGGGCCGCACATGCTGCGCACGGGTCTGTGGGAGTCCCACCGCAACCGCCCGGGCCGCTACGCCAAGGAACGGCCGCGCAGGACGCCGTACCGCAGTCTCGACCAGTGGGAGGCCGCGATGCGCGAGGCGGGCAAGGAGGTCGCCTTCACGCCCGTCGAGGAGGTCGCCGAGTTCGTCGTGGCGGGCATCCGCGCGGACCGCTTCTGGCTGCTGCCGGAGAGCGAGCACAGCGACGCCCAGATCAGGGCGCGGGCGCGCTCGATGCTGGACCGGACGAACCCCTCGTACCTCGAAAGCTTCATCCTGGACTGAACAGGGGGCAGTGGTGACCGCGTACGACGACCCATATCTGATCATCTCCTCCGACTGCCACGCCGGGCTGCCCACCGAGGAGTACCGGCCCTATCTGGACGCCCGGTTCCACCGGGACTTCGACGAGTTCCTCGCCGGGCGCGACCGCCGCCGGGAGGAGATGACCCGGCTCGGGATCCGCAACGAGGCGTTCGCGGCCAAGTGGTTCCGGGACAACGAGGAGGGACTGCGCGGCGGCTGGGACGCCGCGCAGCGGCTGAAGGAGCTGGACGGCGACGGGGTGGCCGCCGAGGTGGTCTTCCCGGACGCCGACGCGGTCGACAGCCGGACCGCGGCGCCGTTCGGGGTCGGCCTCGGCCTGTCCGGGGACCACGACCCGGAGCTGGGCATGGCAGGGGCCCGGGCCCACAACCGCTGGCTGGCGGACTTCGTGTCGGAGCACCCGGAACGGCACTGCGGGGTCGCCCTGCTGCCGGTCACGGCCCCGGCCGACCGCGTGGTAGCAGAGGTCCACCGTGCGAAGGAGTCCGGCCTCGGCGCGCTGATGATCCCCGCCATGTGGGTCGACAAGGAGCCGTACCACGACCGCCGTTACGACCCCGTCTGGGCGGCGGCCGCCGAGTGCGGGATGCCGGTCCTCACCCACTCCGGGGCGGCCCCGCGTGAGGAGTACGGCGACCATCTCGGCATCTACGTCAGCGAGGTGACGTGGTGGCCGGCCCGCCCGCTGTGGTTCCTGCTCTGGTCCGGCGTCTTCGAACGCCACCCGGGTCTGCGCTTCGGCGTCGCCGAGTCGGGCTGCTGGTGGCTGCCGAACCTGCTGTGGTTCATGGACCGGCTCTACCTCGGCGCGCACGGTGGCAAGAAACTCTCCCCCTTCGGGGAACTGAAACGCCCGCCGCACGAGTACCTGGACCGGCAGGTCTTCGTCTGCGCCACCAACACCAAGCGCCGTGAACTCGCCCAGCGCTACGAGATCGGCGTCGACAACATCCTGTGGGGCAGCGACTTCCCGCACCCCGAGGGCACCTGGCCCGACACGCGCGCGTGGCTGCGCCGCACCTTCCACGACATCCCGGTGGCCGAGACCCGCCGGATGCTCGGCCTCGCGGCGGCCGAGGCCTTCGGCTTCGACGTGGACCGTCTGACCCAGCTCGCCCTGCGTATCGGCCCCACCCCTGCCGACCTCGGCCAGCCGGCCGACCAGACGGCGGTGGAGGCATCCTGGGCCCGCTCGCGCGAGGTGGGCCGCCACTGGCTGACCGACAACGACTTCCCGGCTCTGGGGGTGACGTCGTGAGCGACGACCGCTACACGGTGATCTCGGCCGACTGCCACGCGGGGGCGGACCTCCTCGACTACCGCCCCTACCTGGAGAAGCGTCACCACGACGACTTCGACGTGTGGGCGGCGACGTACGTCAACCCCTACGAGGACCTGCTCGCCGACTCGGCGGACCGGAACTGGAACTCCGGGCGGCGGCTCGCGGAGCTGGAGCAGGACGGGATCGTCGCGGAGGTGATCTTCCCGAACACCATCCCGCCGTTCTTCCCGTCCGGCTCGCTCATGGCCCCCGCGCCGACGGCGGCGGAGTTCGAGCGGCGCTGGGCGGGCCTGCGCGCCCACAACCGCTGGCTGGCCGACTTCTGCGCCGCCGCACCCGGCCGCCGCGCGGGCGTCTTCCAGATCCTCCTCAACGACGTCGAGGAGGCCGTGAAGGAGATCCGCTGGGCGGCCGGGGCCGGCCTGAAGGGCGGTCTGATGCTCCCCGGCACTCCGCCCGGCTCGGGCCTGCCCGAACTGCACGCGCGCGTGTACGACCCGATCTGGGCCGTCTGCGCGGAACTCGGTGTCCCGGTCAACCACCACGCGGGCTCGGCCTCCCCGCCGCTCGGCGACGAACCGGCCGCCCGCGCGGTCTTCATGGTCGAGACGACCTGGTTCTCGCACCGGGCGCTGTGGCACCTGGTCTTCGGCGGCGCCTTCCGCCGCCACCCGGACCTGAGACTGGTCCTGACCGAACAGGGCTCCGGCTGGATCCCCGGCGTCCTGGCCATGCTGGACTACTACCACGGCCGCATGCTGGCGGCGGCGACCAGGGCGACGACGGCGGAGTCGAAGTTCGGGGTAGGCCTGGCGGACTCGATGGGCGAACCGCCGTCCTCGATCTGGCGGGACAACTGCTTCGTCGGCGCCAGCTTCATGCGCCCGCACGAGGTGCCGCTGCGCGACCGCATCGGCCTCGACAAGATCATGTGGGGCAGCGACTACCCGCACGACGAGGGGACGTACCCGTACACCAGGGAGGGCCTGCGCTTCGCCTTCGCCGGCGTCCCGCGCGACGAGCTCGCGGCCATGCTCGGCGGCAACGCGGCCCGCGTCTACGGCTTCGACCTGGACCTCCTGGACCCGATCGCGGCGAAGGTCGGACCGACGGTGGCGGAGATCGCCGAGCCGCTGCCGGAGCCTCCGGCGGACGCGACGAGCCCGCTGTTCGCGCGGGGGGCCTCGGTACGGGTCTGGTGACGTCGGTGCGGTGCCCATGGGCCTCGGGGTGCGATCCTCCCTGCTGTGACGGAACCTACGCACGACAACGAGGCCCACGGGGGAGCGCTCGGCTCCCGGCTCAACTGGCTGCGGGCGGCCGTACTGGGCGCGAACGACGGCATCGTGTCGACGGCGGGCATCGTCGTCGGCGTCGCGGGCGCCACGCCCGACCGCAACGCCCTGCTGACGGCGGGCCTGGCGGGCCTGCTCGCGGGATCCATGTCGATGGCGGCGGGGGAGTACGTCTCGGTGTCCACCCAGCGCGACTCGGAACTCGCCGCGCTGGCGCAGGAGAAGCGGGAGCTGAGGGAGCAGCCCGAGGCGGAACTGGAGGAACTGACCGAACTGCTGGAGCGCCGCGGCCTGACCCGGGAGGTGGCCCGCGAGGCGGCGGTCCAGCTGACGGAACGGGACGCGTTGCGTGCCCACGCGCGCGTGGAACTCGGTATCGACCCGGACGAGCTGACCAACCCCTGGAACGCGGCGGTCGCCAGCTTCCTGGCGTTCACGGTGGGGGCGCTGCTGCCCCTGCTGGCGATCGTCCTGCCGCCGGCGGACTGGAGGCTGCCGGTGACGGTGGGGTCGGTCCTGGCGGCCCTGGTCCTGACGGGGTGGAGCAGCGCCCGGCTGGGTGCGGCGGCCGCGGGACCGGCGGTGCTGCGGAACATGGCGGGCGGGGCGCTGGCCATGGGAGTCACCTATGCGGCCGGGAGTCTGCTGGGGGCGGTGGGGGTCTAGCGGCCGCCCGCCCGTTGGCGGAGATCGCCAACAAGCAAGCGCATACCGCCCCTCATACTTGTGGGTAACAACGTCTAGCCGCGGCCGACCAGCGGTTCTACGGTGCCCCCATGCCGAACCTGCCCGATGTCGTGCTGTGGTCGATACCCGCCTTCGTGCTGCTCACCGTGATCGAGGTGATCAGCTACCGCATCCATCCCGACGACGACGCCGCCGGGTACCAGGCCAAGGACGCGGCCACGAGCATCGGCATGGGGCTCGGGTCGCTCGTCTTCGACTTCGTGTGGAAGATCCCCATCGTCGCGATCTACACGGCGGTCTACGAACTGACCCCGCTGCGAGTTCCCGTCCTGTGGTGGACGGTCCCGCTGATGCTGTTCGCGCAGGACTTCTTCTACTACTGGTCCCACCGCGGTCACCATGTCATCCGCATCCTGTGGGCCTGCCACGTCGTCCACCACTCCAGCAAGAAGTTCAACCTCTCCACCGCACTGCGCCAGCCCTGGACCTCGCTGACCGTCTGGCCGTTCTACGTCCCGCTGGTGGCCGTGGGGGTGCACCCCGCCGCGCTCGCCTTCTGCTCCTCCGCCAACCTCGTCTACCAGTTCTGGATCCACACCGAACGCATCGACAGGATGCCCCGGTGGTTCGAGTTCGTGTTCAACACGCCGTCCCACCACCGCGTGCACCACGCCTCCCAGGGGGGCTACCTGGACCGCAACTTCGGCGGGATCCTGATCATCTGGGACCGGCTGTTCGGGTCCTGGGTGCCCGAGGTCGAGCGCCCTGCGTACGGGTTGACCAAGAACATCGACACGTTCAACCCCGTCAAGGTGGCCACCCATGAGTACGTCGCCATCGCCAAGGACATCAAGGCCGCGCGCAGTTGGCGGGAGCGGGCCGGGCGGGTGTTCCGGGGGCCGGGCTGGGCGCCGGCGTCCGCCGTGGAGCAGGCCGAGGAATCCGTGGCAGCGTGAGAGCGTCCCGGGCGCTGCTCGCCGCCTTCGCCCTTGCCGTCGTCCTCGACCTCGCCTGCCTGGCCGTCGGCTTCCGCACCGGACACGCCGCCGCCAAGGTGCTCCTGATGCCCCTGCTCGCGGCGTCCGCCGCCCGCGCGGGCGCCCCGCGGCTCCTCGTCGCCGCCCTGCTGTGCGGCTGGGGCGGCGACCTCCTGCTCCTCTCCGGCGCCGGTCCCGCCTTCATGGCGGGCATGGCCTCCTTCGCCGCCGGGCACGTCTGCTATCTCCGCCTCTTCCGCCGCCAGGGCCCGCCACGCGCGCGTGCGCGCCTCCTCGCCCTCGTCTACGGGGTCGCCCTCGTCACCCTGGTCACCCTGCTCTGGCCGGACCTGCCGACCGGCCTGCGGGTCCCCGTGGCCGGCTACAGCACCCTGCTCACCGCCATGGCGTACACCGCCGGCACCCGGCTCGGACCGGTCGCCGGGTTCGGCGGCGCGCTCTTCACGCTCTCCGACTCCCTGATCGCGACCGGCGTCGCCGGCTGGCCGCAACTGCCGCGACCCGACTTCTGGATCATGCTCACCTACGCGGCGGCACAGTTCCTGCTGGTCCGGGGCACCCTCGACACGCGCCCCGCACCGGCCACGGCGTACCGTGAAGTGCGCTCGACCACCCCCTGAGCGCCCCCACGCCACCGTACGAGAAGGACCCTCGCCATGCGCGCCACCACCATCCACGCCCCCTTCGACATGCGCGTGGAGGACGTGCCCGAGCCCGTGGTGCAGCTGCCCACCGACGCTGTCGTACGCGTGCTGCGCGCCTGCATCTGCGGCAGCGACCTGTGGGCGTACCGGGGCGAGGCGGCCCGGCAGCCGGGACAGCGCATCGGGCACGAGTTCCTCGGCGTGGTCGAGGAGACCGGCTCCGAGGTGGGCACGGTGAGGCGCGGAGACCTCGTGGTCGCCCCCTTCATGTGGTCCGACGGCGTCTGCGACTACTGCCGCGAGGGCCTGACCACGTCCTGCGAACACGGCGGCTTCTGGGGGGCGGTGGGGTACGACGGCGGCCAGGGCGAGGCCGTGCGCGTCCCGTTCGCCGACGGCACCCTGGTCCGGCTGCCCAAGGACGCGGCCTCCGACGACCACCTGCTGTCGGCCCTGCTCACCCTCTCCGACGTCCTCGGCACCGGCCACCACGCGGCGCTCGGCGCGGGCGCCCGCCCCGGTGCCACGGTCGCCGTCGTCGGGGACGGCGCGGTCGGCCTGTGTGCCGTGCTGGCCGCCAAGCGGCTGGGCGCCGAGCGGATCATCGCACTGGGCCGGCACGAGGTCCGCACCGACATCGCGCGCCGCTTCGGCGCCACCGACGTCGTCGCCGAACGCGGGGACGCGGCCGTGGACGCCGTCCGCGCGCTCACCCGGGGCCAGGGCGCGCACGCCGTCGTCGAGGCCGTGGGCACCGAGCAGTCCATGCGGACGGCGGTCGACATCACCCGCGACGGTGGCGCGATCGGCTTCGTCGGCGTCCCGCACGGCAGCGGCACCGGCCTGGACCTCGGCGTCATGTTCGACCGGAACATCGCCCTGCGCGGTGGTGTCGCCCCGGTCCGCGCCTACATCCCCGACCTGCTGCCCGACGTCCTCGACGGCACGATCGACCCGTCGCCGGTCTTCGACCTGACCGTCGGCATCGAGGGCGTGCCCGACGGCTACAAGGCGATGGACGAGCGGACCGCCCTGAAGGTGCTCGTCACCAACGGCTGAGTCAATGCCTGATCAACGCGTGAATCAACGCTCCGATCAACACTTGATCAAGTCCACCTGATCGGCAGCGGCAGCGCCGTCAGCACCCCTGACACCGCCACGACCACCCCCAGTACCGCCACCTCGGCCCGCGCGGGGACGTACGCGGTCAGTGGGTCGGCCGCCCTGCGCAGCCGGAACCGCGCCCACAGCGCGAGCACGGCGACGGCGGCTACGAGGATCACCTTGGCCAGCAGGGTGCGCCCGTACGCCGTCGTCGTCAGCTGCTCCAGGACCGTGCCCGCGGGCATCCGCCGCAGCGAACTCCACACGCCCGTCGCGGTGATGGCAGCGAGCAGGACCGCCGCCACGCGCGCGTAGAGCCCGAGCAGCGCCGCCCCGGCCTCCCGGCCGCGCCACCGGCGCAGCATGCGCAGCGTGTGCAGCAGCCCGCCCGCCCACAGCGTCGCGCACGTCAGATGCACCAGCGTCAGCGCGGAGCCGAGTAACGGGTAGTGCTCGGGCGCGGGATGCGCGCGCAGCGCCTCCGCGACGGCCACCGCCGCCAGCGGCCACACCTGGGTCGCCGGGCGGCGCGAGCGGGTGCAGAGACCGGCCAGCAGAAAGGCGTTCACCTCGATCAGCGCCAACTTGCCGTCGGGCGACCGGTAGAGACCGCCCACGTCGATGTCGGCGAGAGAGCGCGGCACGAGGTTGCCCGTGGACACGACCGCGGCGAGCCCCAGCGCGGCGACGAAACCGGCGACGGCCGCGAACATCGCCCAGTCGGGCGGCCGTTCGGGCGGCGCGTCCGGCAGCCGGCGGGCCAGCCGGTCCACGAACAGCTCACCGGCGGGCAGGCACAGGGCGGCGAACAGCACCCCGCGCAGCAGGGCGATGCCGCCCACCCCGGGCGCGGCGGCCTCACCGGTGCCCCGCAATGCGACGGACGGCCCGAGCAGCGGCACCAGCGCGGCCACCACCGCCAGCACCAGGAGGGCGACGGCCCGCGAGGTCCCGGGGCGTCTCGCGAGGCCGCCGGCGGCCACCTCGGCGGTCGGTCGTGTCAACGGCCCCCCTGATCTCCACCAGCCATGACAGAAGCGGGCAAGTACAGGAAAACAGCTGACGGCCCGGCATACCACCCATTCATATGTTTTTGGCCACTCTGGCCCGCGCGGTCGCGCGCAACGCGCCCGGTCCGCCCTCGCTTTCGCTCCGGGCGGCTATGTCCACCGGGCCGGATCCGACCCCCAGGGCACCGGCGGCCGCGCCCAGTCGGCCGGGCCGCCCGCGAAGGACACCGGCGGGCGCGCGTACCGCAGCCGCCCCAGCGCGCTGTCCTTCTCTGCGAGCCAGGCGTCCGGCCCCTCGTGCGGCTCGCCGCGCTCCGGCGCGGACTCCGCCTCCGCCTTCTCCTCCGCCATCTCCGTCATGAGCCAGTGCGCGGTCCGCGCCAGAGCCAGCCGTACGAACCTGCTGCCGCCGTCGTACGACTGCTCGGTCAGGGCCCGCAGCACGCCTGCCGCCAGCAGGTATCCGGTGCCGTGGTCCAGCGCCTGCGCGGGCAGCGCGCCCGGCCGGTCCGCCGTGCCCTCGATCTCCGCGATGCCCGTGGCGACCTGCACCAGGCTGTCGAAGCCGCGCCGCCCGCCCCAGGGCCCGTACGCGCCCCATGCCGACACCTGGGCCACGACCACCCCGGGCCGCCGCTCGGCCAGCGCCTCGGGGGAGAGCCCGAACCGGTCCAGGGCGCCCGGCCGGTAGCCGGTGACCACGACGTCCGCCGAGGCCAGCAGCTCCTCGAAGGCCGCCCGGTCCGTCGTCAGGCCGAGCGTCGCCGAGCGCTTCCCGAAGCCGGTGTCGGCGTGCAGGTCGGGGAGTTCGGGCAGCCATGGCGCGTCCAGGCGCAGGACGTCCGCGCCCAGCAGGCCGAGGGTGCGGGTGGCGACCGGGCCGGCCAGGACCCGGGTCAGGTCCAGGACACGCAGGCCGGCGGCGGGCAGCAGGGGAGTGGCGCCGGTGTCGAGCGGCGGGAGCACGCGCGCGTGCGCCGTGCCCGGGTGACCGCGTTCGACCAGGGGGCGTGCGGCCACAGTGACCGCCTGCTCGTGCGCGGCCCACTCCCCGGGCGACCGCAGCGCCACGGCGAGCCCGCCGGCACCGAGGACCGCGTCCTCCACCTCCAGTGCGGGGCGCCCGGCGATCCGGGCCGCGACGTCCTCCGGGGAGGCGTCTCCCGGCAGTCCCAGCCCGCCCAGCAACCGAGCCCTGTGATGCGGGTAGTTGGCGTGAGTGCGCACCCACCCGTCGGCCGCGCGCCAGAACCGGGACAGCGGGGCGAACGGTACGGGCGCCCGCCCGTCGAGCAGCAGGTGCCGCTCACTGGTGAACGCCGCCGCCACGGCCCCGTCGTCCACCCGGACCGCGGGGACCGTGGCCGCCCCGGTCCGCCGTGCTCCCAGCTCGGCGGCGGCCAGCGCGCACACGCCGACGCAGGCGCGGGCGAGCCGGCGTACCGGAAGGTGTGCCGGAAGCGTGCCCGCGCGGGTCACGGTCGTGACCCGCGCGGGCAGCGACGGATCGCCGCCCAGCGCGGACCATGCGTACTTGATTCCAGTCATGACTGCACTATGCATTATTGACTGGATCAATATGTGTGGCCGGGGCTACCTGGTCACCGCTGCCAGCGCGTCGGCCGTGCCCCAGCCGTAGAAGCCGTTGCGGTTCTTGGAGCCCTCGCAGACCGCGTCGATCTTGCCGTCGCCGTTGATGTCGTACGGGTCGGTGCACGGCGTGGCGGTCGCCTCGGCGTACAGCAGGGCCTTCACCATGGCTGCGGAGGCGTGCGGATGGGTTGACTTGATCAATGCCGCGACGCCGACGACATGCGGGGTCGCCATCGACGTACCCGCCATGTAGCCCCACGTGCCGCCCGGCAGCGGGCCCAGGATCAGGCCGCTGGTGGCAGGGGGCGCCGGCGCCTGGTAGGCCGTGGAGTCGCCGCCGGGCGCGGCGATGTCGATGACCCCGAGGCCGTAGTTGGAGAACGACGACTTGAGGCCCTTCGCGCCGGTCGCCGCGACCGTGACGACACCCGGCAGCTGGGTCGGTATGTCGAAGCACTTGTGCGGGTCGATCACCCGGTCGGTCGGTGTGCCGTCGTTCGGCGAGACCGGGTCGGTGATCGAGTGCGAGGCCAGGTCGTAGCTCTCGTTGCCGGCCGCCGCCACATTGACCGTGCCCTTCCGCTCGGCGAACTGCGATGCCCGGGTGATGGCGTCGACGAGAGCCTTCTGGTTCGGGTCGTCGGTGCAGTTGAAGTACCAGGGGTCGGTGTAATAGCTGTTGTTGGTGACGTCGACGTGGTGTTCGGCCGCCCATACGAAGCCGCAGACCACGGCCTCCGTGTAGAAGTACCCGGCGGTGGTGGCGACCTTGATGCCCGCCACCTTGACGCCCGGCGCCACACCGGTGATGCCGATCCCGTTCCTGGCGCCCGCGATCTCGCCCGCCACGTGCGTGCCGTGCGGGCTCTCCGCCGCGGTGGGCCGCCAGGCGCCGTACGTGGTGTCCGGCTTGCCCGAGACGCAGTTGGTGGACGCGGCCGCGTCGAAGTTCGGGGCGATGTCAGGGTGGGTGTCGTCGACGCCCGTGTCGATGACGGCGACGGTGACCTTCGGGCTGCCCAGGGTCTTCTCGTGCGCCTTGTCCGCATTGATGGCGGGCAGGTCCCACTGCAGCGGCTCCAGCGGGTCCTGCCCGTCGGTCGCCCGCGCGTCCGCCTGTGCGACCTGCTCGGAGCTGAGCACCTCCGGTGTGCCCACGTCGGTGGTCGACTGCGCGGGCAGCGGGGCGTTGCGGGTGTTCCCGGCCGAGTCCACGCCGGGCACCTTTCGGATGATCGTGGCGAAGTCCGGGTTCGAGGAGTGGACGACGATCACACCGATCTCGTCGTACGCGATCACCACCGAACCGCCGACCCGCTCGATCGCCCGCTGGACGCGTTCGGAAGTGCCGTGCCCAGGACGGACGTTGACGACGTAGCTGAGGGACGTCGGGTCACTGGCGGCGGCCGCGACCGCGGCCGTGGACACGCCTGTGTCGGCGGCGGACGCCGAGACGGGGGGCAGGAAGACGAGGGCCGTGGCCATGGCCATGCCGAGCGGGAGGGCGAGGACGCGACGGTGGCGCGGCTGGGGCGCGGTCATCTGAGGTCTCCAGTTCGTTCGCGGAACGGGCGTGCCGTGCGGGAAGGTCCTGCTCTTCTGTGGCTGCTTGCTCTTCCGTGGTCACCTCACCGCGCGGAGCGCGTCGACGACACCGGAGCCGTAGAAGCCGTTGACGTGCTTGCCGCCCACGCAGGTGGCGTCGACGACGCCGTCGCCGTCCCCGTCGTACGGGCCGGCCGGGCAGCCCGGGTTGTCCGCCTCCGCCTTCAGCAGGGCCAGCAGGCGGGCCGGGGTGGCATGCGGGTGGGTCGACTTCAGCAGCGCGGCCACGGCGGCCACGTGCGGGGACGCCATCGAGGTGCCCTGGAGGAAGCCGTACTGGCCGTTCGGCAGGGTGGACAGGACGCGGCCGTTCTTCGACGGGGTGTCCGGGATCTGGTACTTGTCGCCGCCCGGACCCGCCACGTCGATGACGCCCTGCCCGTAGCTGGAGTAGTAGGACTTCGTGTCGTCCACGCCGACCGCGCTCACGGTGACCACGCCGGGCAGCTGGGTCGGCACGTCGAAGCATTCGTGCGGATCGACCGTCCGGGTGACGGCGGTCGAGTCGTCCGGGCTGGAGACGTCCGTGAGGGCGTGCGCGTCGAGGTCGTCGTTGGAGTTGCCCGCCGAGGCCACGTTGAGCGTGCCCTTGCGCTGGGCGTACAGCTGCGCCCTGTTGACCGCGTCAACGATGGCACGTTGATCGGGGTCGTCCATGCAGTTGTACAGCCATGGATCAACGTAGTAGCTGTTGTTGGTGATCTCGATGCCGTGGTCGGCGGCGAAGACGAAGGCGCAGACGACGCTCTCCGGGTAGAACAACTGCGTCGAGTCCGGCTGGGCCACCGTGATGCTCGCGACCTTCACGCCCGGTGCCACGCCCGCCACGCCGATCCCGTTGCGGGCGGCGGCTATCTCGCCGGCGACGTGGGTGCCGTGGTAGTGGTCGGCGTCCACCGGCCGCCAGGCGCCGTACGTCGTGTCCGCCTTGCCGCTGACGCAGTTGGCGGACTGCGAGGCGGAGAAGTTCGGGGCGATGTCCGGGTGGGTGTCGTCGACGCCGGTGTCGATGATGCCGACCGTCACCGACCGGCTCCCCGGGTTGATCACGGCGGCCTTGTCGGCGCCGATCGTCCGCAGATCCCACTGGTCCGCTTCCAGAGGCTCCTGGCCCGCCGTCGCCCGCTGCTCGGCCTTCGCGGCCTGGGCCTTCGACAGCACCTGCACGGCACCCTCGTCCGTGGTCCCGGCCGCGCTCAGTGGAGCCGTCCGGGTGGCGCCCGCCGACTGCACCCCGCGCACCGCTCGCAGGGCCGCGCCGAAGTCCGGGTTCGCCGAGTGCGCGACGATCACGCCGATCTTGTCGTACGTCGCGATGATCGTGCCGCCATTGCGGGCGATCGCCCGCCGCACCGACTCGACCGTGCGATGGTCCGTCCTGGTGTTGACGACGTAGGCCAGAGTCGGCCCGTCCGCCGCCTGCGTCGCCCGGGTGGTCGGCGGGGCCGCGGAAGCCGCCGTCGGCAGGAGGCCGAGCGAGGCGGTCAGTGACAGGACGACCGGGACGGCGAGCGCCAGCCCCCGTCTGGAACGCAGATGAGCCATGGGGTCTCCACATCATCCGGAACATCAGCCGAAAACATCGGCCGAAAACGGGACCGCCCAAGACGCGAGTGGCGCTTGGGCAGGTACATGACGGGTGGTGCAGGGCCGAAGCTATCCCCCGCACTCACCGGCCAGCAATGACCGGAGGGGACTTGCGCCCACGACTTCCGAAAGAACTCGGGCGGGTTGAACCTGCCCACGCGTGGCGCCGTGACCTTGAGGAGGGAGCCGCAGCAGGATCGAGGCCCCCCGTCGGAATCACTCGCCGGAGCCGCGCCGTCACCACCGGTGAGTGATCCACATGTCTGTGAGGTCAGAATCCGCATGTCCGTATCGCGAGGAGACTCCGTGGCAACCGAGACACCACCGCCCTCGAACACACAGACCCGGCACCCCTCCGGCGAGGAGTTCGCCGAGGTGCAGCAGAGTCCGGAGTTCGCCGAACTGCGGCACTCCTACCGCTCCTTCGCCTTCCCGCTGACCTTCGCCTTCATCGCCTGGTACCTGCTGTACGTCCTGCTCTCCAACTACGCGGACGACTTCATGGGCACCAAGGTCGTCGGCAACATCAACGTGGCCCTGGTCCTCGGCCTCGCCCAGTTCCTCACCACGTTCCTCATCGCCTGGTGGTACGCCCGGCACGCGGCCGCCAAGCTCGACCCCAAGGCCGAGGCCATCAAGTCCCGGATGGAGGGCGGCGCATGAGCCCCGCGATCACGTTTGCGGCCGGCGAGGCCAGTGACCACCGGACGCTGATCATCACCCTGTTCGCGGTGTTCGTCGCCGCGACCCTCGTCATCACCGTCTGGGCGGGCCGCCAGACCAAGGACGCCGCCGACTTCTACGCGGGCGGCCGCCAGTTCACCGGCTTCCAGAACGGCCTCGCCGTCTCCGGCGACTACATGTCCGCCGCATCCTTCCTCGGCATCGCCGGCGCGATCGCCCTCTTCGGCTACGACGGCTTCCTGTACTCCATCGGCTTCCTGGTCGCCTGGCTCGTCGCCCTGCTCCTGGTCGCCGAGCCGCTGCGCAACTCCGGCCGCTACACCATGGGCGACGTGCTGGCCTACCGCATGCGCCAGCGGCCGGTCCGCACCGCCGCCGGCACCTCCACCATCGTCGTCTCCATCTTCTACCTGCTGGCCCAGATGGCGGGAGCGGGTGTCCTCGTCTCGCTCCTCCTGGGCATCACCAGCGACGGCGGCAAGATCGGCATCGTCGCCCTGGTCGGTGTCCTGATGATCGTCTACGTCACCATCGGCGGCATGAAGGGCACCACCTGGGTCCAGATGGTCAAGGCCGTGCTGCTCATCGCGGGCGCCCTGCTGCTGACCTTCATGGTCCTGGCGAAGTTCAACTTCAACATCTCCGACCTGCTCGGCAAGGCCGCCGACAACAGCGGCAAGGGGTCGGCCTTCCTGGAGCCCGGCCTGAAGTACGGCGCCACCGGCACCAGCAAGCTGGACTTCCTCTCCCTCGGCATCGCCCTGGTCCTCGGCACCGCGGGCCTGCCGCACATCCTGATCCGCTTCTACACCGTGCCCACCGCCAAGGCGGCCCGGAAGTCGGTCCTCTGGGCGATCGGCCTGATCGGCACCTTCTACCTGATGACCCTCGCCCTCGGCTTCGGCGCGGCCGCGCTGATCAAACCGGACGAGATCATCGCGTCCAACAAGTCCGGCAACACGGCGGCGCCCCTCCTCGCCCTCCATCTGGGCGGCGTCGACTCCACCTGGGGCGCGGTCCTACTGGCCACCATCTCGGCGGTGGCCTTCGCGACGATCCTCGCGGTGGTCGCGGGCCTCACCCTGGCGTCCTCGTCGTCCTTCGCGCACGACATCTACGCCAACGTCATCAAGAAGGGCCAGGCCACCGAGAAGCAGGAGATCAACGCGGCCCGGTACGCCACGGTCGGCATCGGCGCGGTCTCCATCCTCCTCGGCGCCCTCGCCCGCGACCTGAACGTCGCCGGCCTGGTCGCCCTCGCCTTCGCGGTCGCCGCCTCCGCCAACCTGCCGACCATCCTCTACAGCCTCTTCTGGAAGCGGTTCACCACCGCCGGGGCTCTCTGGTCGATCTACGGCGGCCTGGTCACCGCGGTCGGCCTGGTGCTGTTCTCGCCGGTGGTGTCCGGCAAGGAGACGTCGATGTTCCCGGGCGTCGACTTCCACTGGTTCCCGCTGGAGAACCCCGGCATCATCTCGATCCCGGTCGGATTCCTCCTCGGCGTCCTGGGCACTCTGCTGTCGAAGGAGGTCCCGGACGCCGCCAAGTACGCGGAGCTGGAGGTGCGGTCGCTGACGGGCACCGGCGCGCACTGAGCTTCGTACGACTGGCCGCGTCGACGGGATCATAGGATCCTACGACGCGGCCGCGTCGTGCCTCGTGGCATCGGGCCTCTCACTATGTCGGTGTCGTCGCGTAGGCTCGCAGGTGACGGTGAATATCTGGTCCGGAACGAGGGAGGGGGCCCGCGTGCTCATCGACACCTATGGCCGGGTGGCCACCGACCTGAGAGTCTCGCTGACCGACCGGTGCAACCTGCGCTGTACCTACTGCATGCCCGAGGAGGGGCTGCAGTGGCTGGCCAAGCCCGACCTGCTCACGGACGACGAGATCGTCCGGCTGATCGACATCGCCGTCCGTCTGCTGGGCGTCGAGGAGGTCCGCTTCACCGGCGGTGAGCCGCTGCTGCGTCCCGGCCTGGTCGGCATCGTGGAGCGGGTGGCGGCCCTGGCCCCCCGCCCCCGGATGTCCCTGACGACCAACGGCATCGGCCTGCGCCGCACCGCGGCGGCCCTCAAGGCGGCCGGCCTCGACCGGGTCAACGTCTCCCTGGACACCCTCCGCCCGGACGTCTTCAAGACCCTCACCCGCCGCGACCGCCACCAGGACGTGCTGGCCGGTCTGGTGGCCGCCCGCGACGCCGGTCTCACCCCGGTCAAGGTCAACACGGTCCTGATGCCCGGCCTGAACGCGGACGAGGCCCCCGATCTCCTCGCCTGGGCAGTGGCCCACGACTACGAGCTGCGCTTCATCGAGCAGATGCCCCTCGACGCCCAGCACGGCTGGAAGCGCGACAGCATGGTGACGGCCGGGGACATCCTGGCCTCGCTCCGCACCCGCTTCGACCTCACCCCCGAGGGCGCGGACGACCGCGGCTCGGCTCCGGCGGAGCGCTGGCTCGTCGACGGCGGCCCGCACCGGGTCGGTGTCATCGCCTCGGTCACCCGCCCGTTCTGCGCGGCCTGCGACCGCACCCGCCTCACGGCCGACGGCCAGATACGGACCTGCCTGTTCGCGCGGGAGGAGACGGATCTGCGCGGTGCGCTCCGCTCCGGCGCGGCGGACGAGGAGATCGCCCGCATCTGGCGGCTGGCGATGTGGGGCAAGAAGGCGGGAGCCGGTCTGGACGACCCGACGTTCGTGCAGCCGGACCGGCCGATGTCGTCGATCGGAGGCTAGAGCCGGCTATTTCTCGGCCGACTGCCACTCCCGCAGCGACACGACGTCCTTGAGGAAGCCCCGGACGCCGAGGAACTGCGAGAGATGCTCCCGGTGCTCCTCACAGGCGAGCCAGGTCTTGCGCCGCTCCGGGGTGTGGATCTTCGGGTTGTTCCACGCCAGCACCCACACCGCGTCCGCGCGACAGCCCTTCGCCGAACAAACAACGTCACTCACTGCTTCGTCTCGCACTGGGTCGTCTCGCACTGGGTCGTCTCACCGAAAAGCCCCGCAAAAAAGGCGACGCCGAGCAGCCACGGGGGGAGCTGCCCGGCGTCGGTCCGTCGCTCCGACGGGGGATGCGGAGCGCGTACGAAGTATGTCATGGGTCACCCTTGGCCCGGCACTGGAACAGCACGATTGATCTGAGCTTTTCTTGAGCTTTGTGGGTGGTCGTCGTCCGGTTACGGCGTATCCCCGATGCTCACACCGACTCCGGCCGCTCGCCGCGCACCCCTGCCGCCGGGTCCGCCGGCACGTCCTCCGGGACGGCTTCCGTGGGGGAGTCCGCCGCCCGCGGCGGCGTGATCATCAGCCGGGTGGGCGCGATGCCGAACGTCGACGGAAGCGACGGCGGCCGTTCCCGTCCCGCGTTGGCGATGACGACCGCGACATAGGGAAGCAACGCGCCCAGCACCAACGCCACGACGGCCACGTACCGTTCGACGTTCCACAGCGCGACCGCGAGGATCACGGACACGGTGCGGACCGTCATCGAGATGACGTACCTCCGCTGCCGGCCGCGCACGTCCTCCGCGAGGCCCGTACGGGCCCCGGTGATCCGGAACACCTGGACGTTGCCGTCGCCGCGCTGCTTCCGCGTCACAATCCACCATCCGCCCGCATCGGACTCTCCCCGGCGCTACCCCGTCCACACCCGCTCGGGGAACCGGGCCGGGACCCTTTCCACGGTACGCCGCGCCTGCGCCGCCTTCGAGACCGGGGCGCCCACCCGCCTGCGTGAACGCCCTGCGCCGTACCCCGTACAGGCGCACCGACATGCGCCGTACGGGGTACGGGCCGAGACTTGGCGTAAAGCTCACGTCGAGCCGGACGAGGAGGCAGCCATGGGCTGGTTGTGGGCGATCATCGTGGGTTTCGTGCTGGGCCTGATCGCGAAGGCGGTCATCCCGGGCAAGCAGCACAGCCCGCTCTGGCTGACGACGATCTTCGGCATGCTGGGCGCGATCGCGGGCAACGCGATCGCGCGAGCGTTCGGCGTGGCGGCGACCCCGGGCATCGACTGGACCCGTCACCTGTTCCAGCTGGTCGCCGCGATCATCATCGTGGCCCTGGGGGACATGGCGTACATGGCGACCCTGGGAAAGCGAAAGCAGCGCATCTGAAGCACCCCGTCAGGGGCGCGGGGAACTGCGCGACCAGCCACAACGAGCCGGCACTCGGCAACGCACCCGCACCCCTAGGCGCTCACGAACCGACGACCTCCACAGCCGCCAGATTCTTCTTCCCGCGCCGGAGCACCAGCCACCGCCCGTGCAGCAGCTCCGCAGGATCCGGAACGGCATCCTCGGCGGTCACCTTCACGTTGTTCACGTAGGCCCCGCCCTCCTTGACGGTCCGCCGGGCGGCGGACTTGGAGGCCACCAGCCCGACCTCGGCGAACAGGTCCACCACCGGACCCAGCTCGGCGACCCGGACATGCGGCACCTCGGACAGTGCCGCGGCCAGCGTCCGGTCGTCCAGCTCCGCGAGCTCGCCCTGCCCGAACAGCGCCTTGGACGCGGCGATCACCGCGGCCGTCTGGTCGGCTCCATGGACGAGCGTCGTCAGCTCCTCGGCCAGCGCCCGCTGCGCGGCCCGCGCCTGCGGCCGCTCCTCGGTCTGCTTCTCCAGCTCCTCAAGCTCCGTCCGGGACCTGAAGGACAGGATCCGCATGTACGTCGAGATGTCCCGGTCGTCCACGTTCAGCCAGAACTGGTAGAACGCGTACGGCGTCGTCATCTCGGCGTCGAGCCAGATGGCGCCGCCCTCGGTCTTGCCGAACTTCGTGCCGTCCGCCTTGGTCATCAGCGGCGTCGCCAGCGCGTGCACCTCGGCGTGCGGCTCCAGACGGTGGATCAGGTCCAGACCCGCGGTGAGGTTGCCCCACTGGTCGCTGCCGCCCTGCTGGAGCGTGCAGCCGTACCGCCGGAACAGCTGGAGGAAGTCCATGCCCTGGAGGATCTGGTAGCTGAACTCCGTGTAGCTGATGCCCTGGTCGGACTCCAGGCGGCGGGCCACGGAGTCCTTGGTCAGCATCTTGTTGACGCGGAAGTGCTTGCCGATGTCCCGCAGGAACTCGATCGCCGACAGGCCCTCGGTCCAGTCGAGGTTGTTGACCATGACGGCCGCGTTCTCGCCTTCGAAGGACAGGAACGGCTCGATCTGGGCGCGCAGCTTGCCGACCCAGCCGGCAACCGTCTCGGGGGCGTTGAGCGTCCGCTCGGCCGTCGGACGCGGGTCCCCGATCAGACCCGTCGCACCGCCCACCAGGGCCAGCGGCCGGTGACCGGCCTGCTGGAGCCGGCGCACGGTGAGCACCTGTACCAGGTGCCCGACGTGCAGGGACGGCGCGGTCGGGTCGAAACCGCAATAGAACGTGACGGGACCGTCCGCGAGCGCCTTGCGCAAAGCGTCCTCGTCAGTGGACAGAGCGAACAGCCCCCGCCACTTCAGCTCGTCGACGATGTCCGTCACGGTTCTCGTATCTCCTTGGTGATCTTCTGGCGGTCGTGCGACCACGGCTACGAGGTTATACGCCCTGACTGACAGAGCTCATATTGAAGTCGGGCACCCGCAGCGCAGGCATCGCAGCCCTAGTGAACCAGTCGCTCCATTCCCTCGGCAGCGTCTTTTCCGTGCGCCCCGCCTCGGTCGCCCGCCCCAGCAGGTCCACCGGCGACTCGTTGAACCGGAAGTTGTTCACCTGCCCGGTGACCTGGCCGTTCTCCACCAGGTAGACGCCGTCCCGGGTCAGCCCCGTGAGCAGCAGCGTCGCCGGGTCGACCTCGCGGATGTACCAGAGACAGGTCAGCAGCAGGCCCCGCTCGGTCGAGGCGACCATGTCGTCCAGGGACCGGTCCTGGCCGCCGTCGAGGATCAGGTTGCCGCCCGCCGGGGCGACCGGCAGCCCGGTGAGGCCCGCGGTGTGCCGGGTGGTGGTCAGGTGCTTCAGCGCGCCGCCCGAGACCCACTCGGTGGCGCCGAGGGGCAGCCCGTTGTCGAAGACGGACTGGTCGGCGCCGGAGGAGTGCGCGACCACGAAGGGCGCGGACTCCAGACCCGGCTCGTTCGGGTCGCTGCGCAGGGTCAGCGGCAGGTCGGTGAGCTTCTCGCCGACGCGGGTGCCGCCGCCCGGCTTGGAGAACACCGTGCGGCCCTCGGCCGCGTCCCGCCCGGACGCCGACCACAGCTGGTAGATCAGCAGGTCGGCGACGGCGGTCGGCGGCAGCAGCGTCTCGTACCGGCCGGCCGGGAGGTCCACGCGCCGCTCGGCCCAGCCGAGCCGCACGGCGAGCTCGGCGTCGAGCGCGCCCGGGTCGACGTCCTTGAAGTCCCGCGTGGAGTGCCCGGCCCAGGCGGAACGCGTGCGGTCCGGCGACTTGGCGTTCAGCTCCAGCGTGCCGGTGGGCTGGTCGTGCCGCAGCCGCAGCCCGGTGGAGGTGCCCACGTACGTCGACACGAGTTCGTGGTTGGCGAAGCCGTACAGCTCACGGCCACCGGCACGCGCGCGTGCGAAGGCCTCGCCGAGCGCCGGGGCGAAGTCGGCGAACACGGCGGAGGAGGTCTCGCCGGGGGCGTCCGTGAAGTCCGGCGACCCCGGTACGCCCGTGACCAGCGGCTGGGCGTCCTCGGCGGGCCCGGCGCCCCGCGCGGCGGCCTCGGCGGCCCGCACCAGGGGCTCCAGGTCGTCGGCGGTCACGGCCGACCGGGACACCACACCCGACGCCGTGCCCTCCTTGCCGTCCACGGTGGCGACGACGGTGAGCGACCGGCCGCGCGTGACGCCGTTGGTGGTGAGCGCGTTGCCGGCCCAGCGCAGGTTGGCCGTGGAGTGCTCGTCGGCGATGACCACGCAGCCGTCGGCCCGGGACAGTTCCAGCGCGCGCTCGACGACCTCGTGCGGCTTGGTGTTGCGAGCGCTCATCGACCGGCCTCCTGCGTGGTGTTGAGGATGTTGACGCCCTTGAAGAGGGCAGAGGGGCAGCCGTGCGAGACGGCGGCGACCTGTCCCGGCTGGGCCTTGCCGCAGTTGAAGGCGCCGCCGAGGACGTACGTCTGGGGGCCGCCGACGGCCGCCATGGAGCCCCAGAAGTCGGTGGTCGTCGCCTGGTAGGCGACATCGCGCAGCTGCCCGGTGATCCGGCCGTTCTCGATCCTGAAGAACCGCTGTCCGGTGAACTGGAAGTTGTACCTCTGCATGTCGATCGACCAGGAGCGGTCGCCGACCACATAGATCCCGCGGTCCACCCCGCCGATCAGGTCCTCCGTCGCCAGCCCGCCCGGGTCCGGCTGCAGGGACACGTTGGCCATGCGCTGCACCGGGACGTGTCCGGGGGAGTCGGCGTACGCGCACCCGTTGGAGCGGTCGAAGCCGGTCAGCCTCGCGATCCTGCGGTCCAGCTGGTAGCCGACCAGCGTGCCGTCCTTGACCAGGTCCCAGGACTGGGCCGCGACGCCCTCGTCGTCGTACCCGATGGTCGCCAGGCCGTGCTCGGCGGTGCGGTCGCCGGTGACGTTCATCAGGTCGGAGCCGTACTTGAGCTTGCCGAGCTGGTCGAAGGTGGCGAAGGAGGTGCCGGCGTAGGCGGCCTCGTAGCCGAGCGCGCGGTCCAGCTCGGTGGCGTGGCCGATGGACTCGTGGATGGTCAGCCACAGGTTGGAGGGATCGACCACCAGGTCGTACAGACCCGCCTCGACGCTCGGCGCCCGCATTTTCTCGGCCAGCAGCTCAGGGATCTGCTCCAGCTCGGCGTCCCAGTTCCAGCCGGTGCCGGTGAGGTACTCCCAGCCGCGGCCGACCGGCGGCGCGATGGTCCGCATCGAGTCGAACTCACCGCTGGAGTCGTCGACCGACACGGCCGTCAGCTGCGGATGCAGCCGCACCCGCTGCTGGGTCGTCACGGTCCCGGCCGTGTCCGCGTAGAACTTGTTCTCGTGCACGGTGAGCAGCGAGGCGTCCACGTGGTTGACGCCGTTCGCCGCCAGCAGCCGCGCGCTCCACTCGGCGAGCAGCGCCGACTTCTCCTCGTCCGGCACGGTGAACGGATCGATCTCGTACGACGAGATCCACGTCTTGTCCGCGTGCACCGGCTCGCCGGCCAGCTCAACCCGTTCCTCCGACCCGGCCGCCTTGATGACCTGTGCCGAGAGCTTCGCCATGGCCACCGCCTGGGAGGCGACCTTGGCGGCCGCGTCCAGGGTCAGGTCCACCCCGGACGCGAAGCCCCAGGTACCGCCGTGCACGACCCGGACCGCGTACCCGAGGTCGGTGGTGTCCGACGATCCGGCGGGCTTGGCGTCCCGGAGCCGCCAGGACGCGCTGCGCACCCGCTCGAACCGGAAGTCCGCGTGCTCGGCCCCCAGCGCACGCGCGCGTGCCAGCGCGGCGTCGGCCAGGGCCCGTAGCGGAAGCGCCGTGAAGGCTTCGTCGATGGAATGAGGCACGGAGGTCTCCCTGCTGTCGTGGCCTGTCCGTCCGATCATGTCGCGCCCGTGGGCGCGCGGACCACAGGTTTCGGTCCGGCGTCGGGCCTTTCTGTAGGGACCCCACAGCGACACTCCTCAGCCACTGTCGGTGCCCGCTTGCCCGCGGTGACGGCGGGACCGATAGGTTTTCGATGAAGCCGCCTGTCATGCCAGCTGTTCGGGCGGGTGCCAGACCGAACGAAAGGGTGATCCGTTGAGCCGCTCGGTTCTCGTCACTGGAGGCAACCGGGGCATCGGCCTCGCCATCGCCCGCGCATTCGCCGACAACGGTGACAAGGTTGCCATCACGTACCGCTCGGGTGAGCCGCCGGCCGTCCTCAAGGAACTCGGCTGCCTGGCCGTCAAGTGCGACATCACCGACTCCGAGCAGGTGGAGCAGGCCTACAAGGAGATCGAGGACGCGCACGGCCCGGTCGAGGTCCTGATCGCCAACGCCGGCATCACCAAGGACACGCTCCTGATGCGCATGTCCGAGGAGGACTTCACCTCGGTCCTGGACACCAACCTCACCGGCACCTTCCGGGTGGTCAAGCGCGCCAACCGCGGCATGCTGCGCGCCAAAAAGGGCCGCGTCGTCCTCATCTCGTCGGTCGTCGGCCTCTACGGCGGCCCCGGCCAGGCCAACTACGCCGCCTCCAAGGCCGCCCTGGTCGGCTTCGCGCGGTCCCTCGCCCGCGAGCTGGGCTCGCGCAACATCACCTTCAACGTCGTCGCGCCCGGTTTCGTCGACACCGACATGACCAAGGTGCTCACCGACGAGCAGCGCGCCGGCATCGTGTCGCAGGTGCCGCTCGGCCGGTACGCGCAGCCCGAGGAGGTCGCCGCGACGGTGCGGTTCCTCGCCTCGGACGACGCCTCGTACATCACTGGAGCCGTCATCCCCGTTGACGGCGGACTGGGAATGGGTCACTGATCACCATGAGTGGAATCCTTGAGGGCAAGCGCATCCTGATCACGGGTGTGCTGATGGAGTCCTCCATCGCCTTCCACGCGGCCAAGCTGGCCCAGGAGCAGGGTGCCGAGATCATCCTCACCGCGTTCCCGCGGCCCACGCTGACCGAGCGCATCGCCAAGAAGCTGCCGAAGCCCACCAAGGTCATCGAGCTGGACGTCACCAACGACGAGCACCTCGGGCGGCTGGCCGACGTCGTCGGCGAGGAGCTCGGCAGCCTCGACGGCGTGGTCCACTCCATCGGTTTCGCCCCGCAGGACGCGCTCGGCGGCAACTTCCTCAACACGCCGTTCGAGTCCGTCGCGACCGCCATGCACGTCTCGGCGTACTCCCTGAAGTCGCTGACCATGGCCTGCCTGCCGCTGATGCAGAACGGCGGCTCGGTCGTCGGCCTCACCTTCGACGCCCAGTACGCGTGGCCGCAGTACGACTGGATGGGCCCGGCCAAGGCCGCCCTGGAGGCCACCAGCCGCTACATCGCGCGCGACCTGGGCAAGCAGAACATCCGCTGCAACCTCATCTCGGCCGGCCCGATCGGCTCGATGGCCGCCAAGTCCATCCCGGGCTTCAGTGACCTGGCCGCCGTCTGGGACCACCGCTCCCCGCTGGAGTGGGACCTCAAGGACCCCGAGCCGGCCGGCCGCGGCATCGTCGCCCTGCTGAGCGACTGGTTCCCGAAGACCACCGGCGAGATCATCCACGTGGACGGCGGTCTGCACGCCATCGGCGCCTGACCCGCACGGACTCTCCGAGGCCCGCACCCCGCGAGGGTGCGGGCCTCACCCGTTCGGCCCACCGGCCGGGCCGTCGCCGCCACGACGGCGCACCCTGGATTACGCGTGGAGCGAGCGTTCACCGCGCGACGCCCCTCCCCAGCCCGGCCGAGGAGGTCCCCTTGTGCGCCTGTCCCGCAGCCTGGCCCCGGTGACCCTGGCCCTCGCTCTCGTGCTGTCGCTGCCGTACGACGCGGAGTCCCACGCGCTCGTGCCGAGCGGACACAAGCCGGCCCCACAGCTGTTCGGCGCCTCCTGCCGGAGCACCGTCCGCGGCTCCCATGTGGTGGCCTACTGCCACAACCCCTACGTCGACACCGACCGGGTCAGGCTGCACATCGAGTGCGCCCAGTGGTGGGACATCGACACCGACGGCTCCCCGGCCGACATCGGCCCGGCGATGACCGTGCGCCTGGCCGGCCGCTGCTGGAAGGAGGTCGGCGCGGTGTGGATCAGCCACCAGAAGGTGAGCTGAACCGGTCCGGACGGCACAGGAACGGGTAGCTCGCCGCCTCCTTCGCGGCCGCGTCCGCGTCGCCCGCGCGGATCGCCTCGACCAGCCGGGTGTGGTCCATGTACGCCTGCGGGGTCAGCTCGGCGCCTACGTCCGCGCGCAGCCACTCCCGCAGTACCTCGCCCAGGTCCGCGTACATCGCCGTCAGCACGTCGTTGTGCGACGCGGCCACCACGGCCAGGTGCAGGGTCGCGTCCGCCGCCACGAAGGCCTCCGCGTCCCCTGACCGCCAGGCCTGCTCGCGGCGCGCCAGCAGGGCGTCCAGCTGCCTGAGGTCCTTCTCCGTCCGACGGACCGCGGCCAGCCGGGCGGCCGACGACTCCAGGGTCGAGCGCAGCTCGGCGATGTGCCGGGGGTCGGCCTCCGCGAACCGGCGGTGCATCACGCCGGCCAGCTCACTGGTCGCCGCGACGTACGTCCCCGAGCCCTGGCGGATGTCCAGCAGGCCGTTGTGCGCCAGCGCCCGGACGGCCTCCCGGACGGTGTTGCGGGCCACCCCGAGCTGCTCGACCAGCTCCGGCTCGGTGGGGATGCGCGAGCCCACCGGCCACTCGCCCGAGGTGATCTGGTTCCGCAACGCGGCGATGACCTGCTCGGACAGTACCGAGCGGCGCGGATGACTCAGAGGCATGGCACACCTTCGCACGCGAGGCCCCACCGGAAGCGGCCGGGCCTGCCCGGGGATGGACAATCAATCATCCCATGATTCTATGATGGGTCTCATGGCAGGCAAGGAAACCCGCACCACGAGCTCCACGGCAGGACGGACGGCAGCAAGGGCGAAGACACCTGTGGCAGCCCGGGCGACGGCGCCCGACGGGACCCCCGCGACCGCCACGCGCGCGTGGACGACACGGCTGGTCGTCATCGGCATCGTGCTGTCCGCGGTCAACCTCCGGCCCGCCATCACCAGCCTCGGCGCGCTCCTGGAGGAGGTCCGCGACGGCCTCGGCATGAGCGGCAGCGTGGCCGGGCTGCTCACCTCCGTGCCCCCGCTCTGCTTCGCCGTCTTCGGTGTCATGGCGCCCCGCCTCGCCCGCCGCTTCGGCCCGGCGGCCGTCGTCTGCGCCGCCATGGTCGCCGTCACGGCAGGCCTGCTGATACGCCCGTACACCGGCAGCACCGCCGGGTTCCTGGCCGGCAGCGCGCTCGCGCTCATGGGCATCGCGGTCAGCAACGTCCTCATGCCGGTCATCGTCAAGCGCTGGTTCCCCGACCGGGTCGGCTCCATGACCGGCCTGTACTCGATGGCCCTCGCCGCCGGCACCTCGGTGGCCGCCGCGGTGACCGTGCCCGTGACCGACGCGCTGGGCGGCGGCTGGCGATCCGGGCTGGCCGTGTGGGCCGGGCTCGCGGCGGCCGCGGTGCTGCCGTGGGTGCCGCTGGTCCGGGACCGGGGACCGGCGCCGGCCCCGGAGGCCGGGGCCGCGGCACGCGCGCGTGCGGAGCGGCAACCGCCCGCCCTGCGGATCACCCGCAGCCGTACCGCCTGGGCGCTCGCCGTGTTCTTCGGGCTCCAGGCCACCGCCGCCTACATCACGATGGGGTGGATGGCGCAGATCTTCCGGGACGCCGGCGTCTCCGCGAGCACGGCCGGGCTGCTGCTCGCCGTCACCATGGTGATGGGCGTACCGCTGGCCTTCGTCATTCCGCGCGTGGCCACCCGGCTGCCGCGCCAGGGCCCGATCGTGATCGCCCTCGGCGTCTGCGGCCTCGCCGGATACGCGGGCCTGTACCTCGCGCCCGCCGCCGGCGCCTGGGCCTGGGCCGTGCTGCTCGGCATCTCGAACTGCGCCTTCCCGCTGGCTCTCACCATGGTCGGGATGCGGGCCAGGACCGCAGCGGGCGTCGTCCAGCTCTCCGCCTTCGCCCAGAGCGCCGGATACCTCATCTCCATCCCCGGCCCGCTGCTGGTGGGCGTGCTCTACCAGCACAGCGGCGGCTGGGGCCTGCCGATCGCCCTCATGATCGGCCTGATGCTCCCGCAGATGGCCGTCGGCATCCTGGCGGGCCGCGACCGCACGGTGGAGGACGAGGCAGCCGCGACGGCCTGACACCGCCCCGCCCCGCCGGTCCCGAGGCACCGCGGCCCTGCCGCCCCCTGCCGTTCCTGTCCCCGCCGCCCCGCGGCCCCGCCGCCCCCTGCCGTTCCTGTCCCCGCCGCCCCGCCGACCCTGTCCCCGCTGCCCAGCCGGCCCCGCCCTGTCGGCGCCGCCTGTGTCGGCCCCTGCCGGCCCGTGTCGCGGCCACCCCGCCCGGTGCGTTCCCTTCCGGGGATGCCAGACTGGCACCATGCCAGTGCTCGATCCGAACCCCCAGAACGGTCAGAAGAAGATGCTGATCGTCTTCGGCTCGTTCTTCGCCATCTTCATCGTCATCGCCGTCATCGCGACCCTCGCGTCACCCTGACCACCACAGGCCACCGCCCGCGGCCGCTGGTGGGGCTAGCCCCACCATCCCCTAGGGGGTGAGGGTCAGGGTCAAGTGGGTGGATCACCGGATGGGTTGGCGACCGCGGATTCCGTAATTTCGAGGTGTGGCCGCGAGGGCGGCCGAGGGATCCCGGAGACCAGCGGAGGCGATCATGCCGGCCCTAACGCACACCCGGCACCACCCGGCGACCCGGGGCAGCGTCGACATCCGGCTCCCCTGGTGGGCGCTCGCCCTGCCCGCGCTCGCCTTCGTGGCCCTGCTGATCCTCATACTGAACCCGGTGGACGCCCACGCGGCCACCGGCGACCCCGCCGTCACCCACCTCTTCGAGCGCGTCCAGCAGCTCGTCACCCGCTAGCCGCCGTACCGCCGGGCAGGGCGAAGCCGCATGTCAACTCCCTGCGCCCGATGGCCTGTTTCATGCGAAGCTGGGTGCCATGAGCGTCGCAGAATCCCGCAGGATTGTCCTCTTCCGCCATGCGAAAGCCGACTGGCCACAGGTGACCGACCACGAGCGACCGCTCGCTGACCGGGGCCGAACGGACGCCGCCGTCGCCGGACGCAAGCTCGCGGACAGCGGTATCACCTTCGACCTGGCCCTGTGCTCCACCTCCGTGCGCACCCGGGAGACCTGGAAGCTCGCCGTCCATGAGCTCGCGCACCGGCCGAAAACCGTCTACGAGGAGCGGGTGTACGAGGCCTCGCCGGGCGAGCTGATCGCCGTGCTCAACGAGGTGCCCGACGACGTACAGAACGTGATCCTCATCGGTCACAACCCCGGCGTGCACGGCCTGACCGAGATCCTCGCCGGCACCGCCGAGGCCGACGCCCGCGAGTGGATGAACCGCCGGGGCTTTCCCACCGCCGCCTTCGCCGTGGTGACGCACGAGGGCTCCTGGAAGGCCCTGGAGCCCGGCGTGGCCACGCTCGCGGACTACTGGGCTCCCTCCGAATGACACCGCACCCCCGCTGACGCGGCACGACGAGGGGCCCGGCACCTTGAAGACAGGCGCCGGGCCCCTCGTGTCCGGATCGGCCGGACGGTTCAGCTCTCGTCGTGGGTGTCCGCGGCCTCGACCTCTTCGCGGGTGACGCCCAGCAGATACAGCACCGTGTCCAGGAACGGGAAGTTCACCGCCGTGTGCGCGGCCTCGCGGACCACCGGCTTGGCGTTGAAGGCGACACCGAGACCGGCCGCGTTCAGCATGTCCAGGTCGTTGGCGCCGTCGCCGATGGCCACGGTCTGCGCCAGCGGCACCCCCGCCTCGGCGGCGAACCGGCGCAGCAGCCGCGCCTTGCCCGCCCGGTCCACGATCTCGCCGGTCACCCGGCCGGTCAGCTTCCCGTCGACGATCTCCAGCGTGTTGGCCTGGGCGAAGTCCAACCCCAGCCGCTCCTTCAGATCATCGGTGACCTGGGTGAAACCGCCCGAGACGACGCCGACTTGGTAGCCGAGCCGCTTCAGCGTACGAATCAGGGTCCGGGCACCGGGCGTCAGCCGCACCTCGGCGCGCACCTTCTGCACGACCGACTCGTCCAGCCCCTCCAGCAGCGCGACGCGCGCGTGCAGCGACTGCTCGAAGTCCAGCTCACCACGCATCGCGGCCGCCGTCACCTCGGCGACCCGGTCCTCGCAGCCGGCGTGCGCGGCGAAGAGCTCGATCACCTCGTCCTGGATGAGCGTCGAGTCCACGTCCATGACGACCAGGCGCTGGGCCCGCCGGTGCAGACCGGCCGCGACGACCGCGATGTCCACGCCGAGCTCGGCCGCGTCGGAGGCCAGGGCGGTGCGCAGCGGCTCGGTCGCCACGCCGGACACCGCGAACTCGACGGCCGTCACCGGGTACTTGGCGAGCCGGAAGATACGGTCGATGTTGCCGCCGGTCTTGGCGATCCGGGCGGCGATGGCGGCCGTCGACTCGGCGGTCAGGGGACGGCCGAGGACGGTGACCAGGGAACGCCCGAGGCCACGCGGACGGTTGTCGCCGCGGCCGGAGATGATCTCCGCCTGCATCTTCATCGACTCGGCCCAGCTGTGCACGGTCGCCCGCAGGTCGCCCTCCAGCCCCGCCGGGGGCTGGGTCACGAGCGCGCACAGCACCAGGCGGCCTCGCGTGACGACCTGCTCGATGTCGACCACGTCGACCATGTAGGCGGCAAGAGTGTCGAAGAGGCCGGCCGTGATGCCCGGCCTGTCCTTGCCGAAAATCTTGACGAGGAGAGTGGGGACCTCGGAGGTCTGCGGATCGCTCATGGTGTAACCACCGTAACCGGCACCCAGTGCCTGCGGCGCAGGTGGTCCGCCTGACGGACACGGAACAATAGGTGTCGGGCCGGTGTCGGACGCTTTGCTTCCGGACTACGCGCGAACGTGCGTGCGATGTCGGGGGCCGGGGCGGGAGCGCACCCGGCCGTGTCTCCGCACGCGGTTCGGTCCTGGACCGCGCGCACGCCGGACGTCACGATCCGCGCGGCCGCCTGGGCGGCGGCGGAGGGGGTGGGGGAGGCGGCGGCGGTGGGGGCCCGGCGCCCGGACCGCCCTGGGACCCGTCGGGCCGCCGCGCGCCCGGCCGGGGCCGCGAGGAGCGAGGCGGCGGGCCGAGCGGCCGGGCCATGGTGGGAGCGCCGTACACGTCGCCCGACTCAGGCGGCGGTGCGTCGGAGGGGGGCCCGCTGCCATCCGGCCGACTCTCCCGCGGTGCCCGGCGGCCCTCGGCACGCCGGTCGCCGTCCGCCGGGGGCGGTGCGCCCGGCGGACGACGACCCGGGGCGGCGGAACCACTCGGCGGTGCCCCCGCCCCCTGGACTCCACCGGACCAGGGCCCCCGGCCGCCCCCTGCCTCCCGGCCGCCCCGTGGCTCCCGCAGCTCCTCCGGCACTCGGAGATAGGGGTTCGTGTTCGGATTCGGCGGACGGTACGGCGTCCCCGGCGTGTAGGGCCCCGCCCCCTCGCCGCCGACCGGCCCCGAAGCCCCGCCGGCCCCCTGATACGGCGGCCCGCCGCCTGCCCCGCCCTGCCCCGCGTCACCCAGTGCCAGCGGAGCCGCCCGTGACCCGGCCGCGCCGGTCACCCAGGCCAGCAGCGCCCCTGCGGCCCCCGCCGCCGCACCCCAGACCGCTCCGAGCAGCAGCGCCATGCCCAGCTGCCCGTGCAGTCGGATCCCGGCGCCGAACGCGTCGAAGCCCAGCACCGACAGCGAGGCGTCCACCGACACGTCCGCCAGCCAGGCCAGCAACGGCAGGGTGAGCGCGGTGGCGATCCCCAGCCGCACGGCACACCGCCCGGCGAATCCCAGCGCACCGGAACCGGAGCCCGGCCCGCCGGTGACCCCCACCCCGGCCGAGCCGGCCCTCGGACCCACGGGAGTCCGCACCGCCGTGAACACCCCGGCCAACAGCATCAGCAGCGCCGCCGCCACACCCAGCAGCCACACCCGCCCGTCCAGGTCGGCCAGGTGGCCCAAGGTCACCGACTGGTCGGACTTCGAGTTCAGGAGGTCGTCCAGGGGGTGCGGCAGGAACATGGTCAGGACGCCCGTGGCCCTGCCGTCGAAGGGGACGAAAAGGCCGATCGGGATGCCCAGCCAGACGCCGTTCGGGGCGCCGAGCAGGGCCGCGCCGAGGATCCTGGCCGGGTGCGGGTCGCCGATCGCCGCGTAGGCCGCGGCCGCCCAGCCGGCCGCCACGGCCACCAGCATCACCGTCACCAGCGCCGAGGCCGCCGGCCTCACCACCCGGTGCACCGCCGCCCAGCCGTCCGGCAGCGGCGTCCGGCGCGAGGCCAGCAGAGCGATCAGCAGGATGCCCACCGACCAGCCGAGGCCGCCGAGCAGGGTCGCCGCCGTGTCCACGGTGAAGCCGACCGCCGCCTTGGCGTGCGCCAGGTCGCCGAGGCGGTCCGGCAGCAGCCCGCCGATGTCGCCGATGCCGGGGATCTTCAGACCGCCGCCGCCGCTCCCTCCCCCCGTCAGCCTGTCCAGCCCGAGCGCACCGCCGTCGATCGTCACGACGGAGTGCCCCGCCCAGGCCAGTCCGCCCAGGATCGCCACGAACAGCACCACTACCGAGCCCGCCCGGGCCAGCAGTTCGGCCGGGGCGATCACAACTCCGGCCGGGCGCAGGGACCGTAAGAAGAACCATGACAAAAGGAGCGCGCCGACCAGGCTCACCCCGAGTGGCGTGATCTCGATGGCCGTGGTGGCCTCCGCCCCCTTCAGGCCGAAAGCGGACAGATCTCCGTCCGGGGTGACCGAACCACCCGCCCCGAGCGCCACAACCGCCGCGGTCATCGGGCCGAGTGAGCCCGCCGCGTCGGCCCGCAGCAGATGCAGACCCAGCGCCGCCGTACCCGCCATACCAATCAACGCCCAGCTCACGGCGGCGATCGCGGACAGCAGGATGTCGGCCCACGGCAGCCGTGCGCCGTGCCTCGCGTGCTCGGCTCCCGTGCCGGACGCACCAGCACTCATGACAGACCCCCCGATCCGCAGCCGCCCGGACCACTCCGTCGCGCTTGTCCCCCTCGCGTGGATTACCACTCTCCGGCCCGGTTTCAACCCCGTCAACGGAAAGAGTTGAAGCGCTCGTACGAGGACTCCACAAGGCCCGGCTTTCGGTCAGAGAGCCGAGCCTGAAATAGTTCCCGACGATGTTCGACATCCCTAGACTCCCTGTGATGGGGGTAACTCGGGGGACTACTCATGGGGCTTGGCGTGCCGGAACTCGTACTGGAATCAAACGGACGTACCTGGACGCTCGATCCGTCCAGGTCATACACCCTCGGACGCGATCCGCAGGGGGACATCGTGTTCGACGACGCCAGGGTCTCCTGGCGGCACGCCACGATCAGCTACGACGGCCGTAGTTGGGTCATCGAGGACCACGGCAGTACCAACGGCACCTTCGTGCAGAGCAGGCGGGTCCAGCGGTCGGAGATCGGCCCGGGATCGGACGTCCATCTCGGCAACGCGAACGACGGACCGCGCCTGGGCCTCTCCGGCGCCGCGGCCGTCGCCCAACCGCAGCCCCAGCAGCAGCCGTACGCGGCGCAGGGCGCGGGCGCCGCCGGCTGGTCCCAGCCGGCCGCTCCGCAGCCGTCGGCCGCGCAGCAGCCGGCTCCGCAACAGGGCTGGCAGCAGGCCCCGCCGGCGATCCCGCAGCAGCAGGGCGCCCCGGCCATGGCCTCCGGTGGTGGCGCGGGGGCGCCGCCGGTCTACGGCGACCGCAGCCCGACCACGTTCCACCAGTTCTCCATCGGCCGCGTGATGCGCATCGGCCGTGCCCTCGACAACGAGCTGGTCGTTTCCGACCTGCAGGTCTCGCGTCACCACGCCGAGTTCCACTCCACGCCCGACGGCCGGATGGAGATCCGCGACCTCGGCTCGCACAACGGCACCTACGTCAACGGTATGCCGATCGCCAAGGGCGGCAGCGCGCTGCTCGGCCCGAACGACATCGTGGGCGTCGGCCACTCCACCTTCCGGATCGTCGGAGACCGGCTCGAAGAGTTCGTCGACACCGGTGAAGTCTCCTTCTCCGCACGTCACTTGACCGTCACGGTCGACGGCGGCAAGCAGATCCTCAAGGACGTCTCCTTCGGCGTCCCGGAGAAGTCCCTGATCGCGGTCATCGGCCCGTCGGGTTCCGGCAAGTCGACCCTGCTCAAGGCGCTCACCGGCTACCGCCCCGCCAACGAGGGCGAGGTCCTGTACGACAACCGCAACCTGTACAAGCAGTTCGCCGAGCTGCGCCAGCGCATCGGTCTGGTCCCGCAGGACGACATCCTGCACAAGGAGCTGACGGTCAGGAAGGCCCTCAAGTACGCGGCCAAGCTGCGCTTCCCCGCCGACACCACGGCCGAGGAGCGCGAGGCCCGCATCGACGAGGTGCTGCGCGAGCTGAAGCTAGACGTCCACAAGGAGAAGAAGGTCACCTCCCTCTCCGGCGGCCAGCGCAAGCGCGTGTCGGTGGCCCTGGAGCTGCTCACCAAGCCGTCGCTGATCTTCCTCGACGAGCCCACCTCGGGCCTCGACCCGGGCATGGACCGCGATGTCATGCAGCTGCTGCGCGGTCTCGCCGACGACGGCCGCACGGTCCTCGTCGTCACGCACTCGGTGGCCGAGCTGGCGCTGTGCGACAAGCTCCTGGTGATGGCGCCGGGCGGTGCGGTGGCCTACTTCGGGCCGCCGGAGGAGGCGCTGAACTTCTTCGGCTACGACACCTGGGCCGACGTCTTCTCCGCCTTCGAGAACTACCGTGACTACGACTGGGCCGGCCGCTGGAAGGGCTCGCAGCACTACCAGATGTACGCCGCGGACATCGACGCCATTGCGCCGCAGTCCGTACAGATGCCGCCGATGCAGGTGATGAAGCCGAAGAAGCCGCAGAGCTGGGGGTCGCAGTTGCTGACCCTGGTGCGGCGGTACGTCTCGGTCATCGCCTCCGACAAGGGCTTCCTGGCGCTGACGGTGATCCTGCCGGCGGTGCTCGGCGCGGTCAGCCTGCTCATCGACAGTGACAAGACCCTGCTGGTGAACCCGGTCAACCACAAGACCGGCATCCCGGTCCCGAACGGCACGGCCACCACGGTCCTGCTGATCCTCGCCGTCGGCGCCTGTTTCGCGGGCGCCGCGAACTCCGTGCGCGAGCTGATCAAGGAACGGGTCATCTACGAACGGGAGCGCGCGGTCGGCCTGTCCCGGTCGGCGTACCTGATGTCCAAGGTGGTCGTGCTCGGTGTGATCACCGTGCTGCAGGGACTGATGGTCGGCCTGATCGGCTTCTCCAGCCGCACGATCCCCGACCGGGGAGTCATCCTCGGCCACTCCACCCTCTTCGAGCTGTGCATCCCGATCATGGGGCTCGGTTTCACCTCGATGATGTTCGGGCTGGTCATCTCCTCGCTGGTGAAGACGTCCGAGAAGACCATGCCGCTGCTGGTGATGTTCGCGATCATCCAGGTCGTGTTCACCGGCTGCCTGTTCAACCTGAACGGCGCGGTCGGCGTCAACCAGGTCTCGTTCCTGATGCCGTCCCGCTGGGCGGTGGCCGCCGACGGCGCCACGCTCGACTTCAACAACATCGCGCCCAACACCGACGACCCGACCAAGACGGATCCGCTGTGGAACCACACGGCCGGCGCCTGGAGCATGGACATGGCCGCGCTGCTCGTTCTCGGCGTGATCTGCGGCTTCCTGGTGGCCCGCTTCCTGCGCCGCCACGAGCCCGAGGTCATGCGCAAGTAGCCGTCGCTCCCGTACGACGCCGAAGGGCGGCACCCGCAACGGGGTGCCGCCCTTCGGCGCGTCGGTGCCGAGGTCCGCGCCTGCCTCAGTACGCGCTGTTCACGTTGTCGATCGAGCCGTAACGGTGCGCCGCGTAGTTGGCGGCGGCGGTGATGTTGGCGACCGGGTCGTAGATGTTCCAGGACGTGCCGGAGACGTGGTACGTGGCGAAGGTCGGCGGGATGACCTGGAGCAGGCCCTTGGACGGGATGCCGTTGATCGCGTTGATGTCCCAGTTGTTGATGGCGTTCGGGTTGCCGGAGGACTCCCGCATGATGTTGCGGTGCAGGCCGCTGTAGGAGCCCGGGATGCCCTTGGCGTTCATGATGTCGAGGGCCTGGCGGATCCAGCCGTCGAGGTTGTTGGCGTAGGTCTTCGCGGCGACCGGCTGGATCTGCGGGCGCTGCGCGGACCGGCTCGCGGCCTGCTGGGCGGCGCGCTTGGCGGCGGCCTTCTTGACGGCGGCGACGTGCTTCGCATGGGCGGCGTGGACGTGCGCGACGTGGGTCGCGTGCGCCTTCTTCACGTGCGCGACGTGGGCCGCGTGGACCTTCTTCAGGTGCGCGACGTGCAGCTGGTGGGCGGAGGTCGCCTTCTTCTTGGCGGCGATGGCCTCGACCTTGACGTTCTGGAGGGCCAGCTGGTCCGTGACCGTGCCCGTGACGTCCTTGATCTGCTCGGTGCCGTGGGCCGCCTTGGCGGCGGTCCGGGGGGCACCGGACGAGATCGTCTCGGCGCTGCTGGGCACGGCGGAGAAGGCGAGGGCGGCGGCGCCGAGCGTGGCGACACCGGCGAGCGCGATCTTGTGGTGCTTGGTCAGCGCGGGACTGTGGCTGTGCTTGGGCATGGAGTGGACCTCTTCGAATAGCGCGGAGGTCGCTCGTTGTCTGCGGGGGAGACCGGCTCCTCCTGCGCAAGCACCGCGGGGGGAACCCGCGGTGCTGAGCGACGGCAGCCATTCTTAGCGGCCGCAAAATGCGGTGGCAAAGGTGTGACGTACGATCCCCGGTAGTGGAGCCCGGAGTGACAAATCGGGACAGATTAGAACGTCTGCCCCGTTCACCCCGGGACCCTTTATCTCCTATGTCCGTTCGTACGTGATGTGCGCCCTATGTGCGGCCTCACATCGTCTCTACAGCCATCTCACCAGGAGTTGCTGTCGCAATGCTCTGTGTGAGGACTCTCCTCCGGGAGGATGAGGTGCACGTCCCCGAACTCGTGCCACAGGTAGCGCCCGCCCAGCGCCTCCTGGTAGCTGCGGTCCACCGCGGCCCGCCCCGCGACCGCCTCCAGCATCAGCAGATGCGAGGCCTCCGGCTCGTGCAGCCCGGTCAGCAGCCCGTCCACCACCCGCACCCCGCGCTCGGGCGTCACCACGAGCTCCGTCCACCCCTCGGCCGCCCGCACCACCCCGTCGGCCCCGGCGGCGGACTCCACGGCCCGCACGGCCGTCGTACCGACCGCGACCACCCGCCCGTCACCCGCCCGCACGTTGTTGATCAGCCGCGCCGACGCCGCCGGCACGGCGAAGCGTTCCGCGTACGGCGGCTCGTGCGCCTCCCCCGACGACACCCCGGTATGCAGCGTGATCGGCGCGAACTGCACCCCCCGGCTCACCAGCTCCGCCACCAGCCGCGCGGTGAAGGGCCGCGCCGCACTCGGCATCTCCGCGCTCCCCGACCCGTCCGCCGACGGCAGCGCGAACACCGTCTGATAGACGGACAACGGCTGGTCCCGCTCCGTATAGGAGTAACGGATCGGCCGCCCGTGCTCCCGCAGCACCCCGCGTACGTCCACCGAGGCCCGCGCCCACCACAGCCGCTCGCCCCGCTCGCTCATCGGCTCCTCCAGGACCAGCCGCCCGCCCCCGGGCAGCCGCACCCTGGTTTCCGCGCGGGTACCCGCACGCACGCGTGTCGTACCGTTCCCGTCCGGCTCCCGCAGCTCGACCGCCCACCGCCCGTCGTCCCCGCGCGTGGAGAAGTGCACCACCACGCGCGCGTGCCCGACCCGCCCGTCCACGGCCGCCGCCAGCGTCGCAGAGGTGTTCACCACCAGCAGGTCCCCGGCCCGCAGCAGGCACGGCAGCTCGGCGAAGGCGTGATGCGACACCGCCGTCCCGCGCGATACCAGCAGCCGTACGGCGTCCCGCTCCAGCCCCGGCCCACGCTGCTCGGCCGGCACCCGCGCGGACAGCTCCTCCGGCACCCGCACCACCGTCGTCATCGCCCCTCCACCAGGGCCGGCGCCCCGTACCGCCCACTCGCCGGCCGCTCGTCGAGCAGCCGCAGGAACGCCGGTACGACACTCGCCGGTGCCGGCCGCGGATCGTCGTCGTCCGGTACGGCCGCCGCGTACAGACCGGTCGCCATGTCCCCGGGATCCACCGCCCACACCCGCAGACCCGGCTCCTCCACGCCGAGCACGGCAGCCAGCTGGTCCAGGGCCGCCTTCGAGGCGCCGTAACCGCCCCAGGTCTCGTACGCCTCGGCGCCCGCGTCCGAGCTGATCGCGACCACCGCACCCGCCCCCGACACCCGCAACAGCGGCAGCGCCTCCTGGACGAGTCCCAGCGCGGCCACCACGTTCACCTCCAGCGCCCGGCGCAGCCCCTCCAACGGCAGCTCGCCCAGGCGCACCAGCGGCTCGGCACCCAGCGCGCTGGCGTTGCTCACCAGCAGGTCCACTCCGCCCAGCGCCCGTGCGGCGGCCACCAGGCCGGCCCGGTGCCCGGCGTCCGTGACATCGCCGGGCAGTGCCTCCACCCGCGTCCCGTGCTCCGCGACGGCCTGCGCCGCCTCCTTCAGTACATCGGCTCCCCTGGCGTCCAGCACCAGATCCCAGCCACGCGCGGCAAGCGCCTCTGCCAGCGCCCGCCCCAGCCCCTTCGAGGCCCCCGTGATGATCGCTACCGGCATGACAACCGTCCCCTCGGTTCCGTCCGCCCGCGTCGGCGGTGGTCCCAACGTAGGAACGCGACCCTCCCGGCCGCCTCGGACGCGGGCCGCAACCTGGCGGGGCCCTTCGGACTAAGCCGCCGGTCCGGGCCGCACGCCCTAGGTCCCCGGGCCTACGGCCACCGGCCCAGGTCCTGCGCCGCCGGCCCGATCCGCGGTGTCACACCCCGCCGGTACCGTGAGGGCATGAGTCAAGGCCCCCGGTCCGGTCTCGCGGCGGTGAGCTCCGCGCTGCTGGCCATGAGCCGGCATCTGGAGGTGCGCGACGTCCTCAAGACGATCGTCGCCTCCGCCCGTGAACTGCTCGACGCGCAGTACGCCGCGCTCGGGGTCCCCGACGACCACGGCGGCTTCGCCCAGTTCGTCGTCGACGGCGTCACCGACGCCGAGTGGAAGGCCATCGGCCCGCTCCCGCGCCAGCACGGCATCCTCGCGGCGATGCTGCGCGAGGCGAAGGTCGAGCGGCTCGCCGACGTCCGCACGGACCCCCGCTTCGAGGGCTGGCCGTCCGCCCACCCCGAGATGTCCGACTTCCTGGGCCTGCCGATCCGGGACGGCGACGAGGTGATCGGCGCGCTGTTCCTCGCCAACAAGAACTGCGGCAGACCTCAGGGCGGCTGCGGCTTCACCGCCGAGGACGAGGAACTGCTCTCCATCCTCGCCCAGCACGCGGCCATCGCCCTCACCAACGCCCGGCTGTACGAGCGCAGCCGCGAGCTGACCATCGCCGAGGAACGCTCCCGGCTCGCCCACGAGCTGCACGACGCGGTCAGCCAGAAGCTGTTCTCCCTGCGCCTGACCGCCCAGGCCGCCGCCGCCCTGGTGGACCGCGACCCGGCCCGCGCCAAGGGCGAGTTGCAGCAGGTGGCCGCGCTCGCCGCCGAGGCCACCGACGAACTGCGCGCCGCCGTCGTCGAGCTGCGCCCCGCCGCCCTCGACGAGGACGGCCTGCTGGCCACCCTGCGCACCCAGGTCCAGGTCCTCGACCGGGCCCACACCGCGCGCGTGACCTTCGCCGCCAGCGGCTTCAGGGCCCTGCCCGCCGCTCAGGAGGAGGCCCTGCTCCGGGTCGCCCAGGAAGCACTGCACAACGCCCTGCGGCACTCCGGGGCCGACCACGTCGACGTGACCGTGAACCGGCGCGGCGGCGGAGCCGTCCTGCGGGTCGCCGACGACGGCAGCGGCTTCGACCCGCACCTCACCCGGCGCGCCGGACGCCATCTCGGCCTGGTCTCCATGCGGGACCGGGCGAGCGGTGTCGGCGGCACGCTGACCGTGGAATCGGCGCCCGGCAAGGGCACCACGATCGAGATGGAGGTCCCCGGTGGCTGACGCGATCCGGGTGCTGCTGGTCGACGACCACCAGGTCGTCCGCCGGGGCCTGCGCACCTTTCTTGAGGTACAGGACGACATCGAGGTGGTCGGTGAGGCCGCCGACGGCGCCGAAGGGGTCGAGCGCGCCCAGGAGCTCACCCCCGACGTCGTTCTCATGGACATCAAGATGCCCGGCCTCGACGGCGTGGAGGCCCTGCGCAGGCTCCGCGAACTCGACAACCCCGCGCGCGTGCTGATCGTCACCAGCTTCACCGAGCAGCGCACGGTCGTCCCGGCCCTGCGCGCGGGCGCCGCCGGATACGTCTACAAGGACGTCGATCCCGAGGCGCTCGCCGCCGCCATCCGCTCCGTGCACGCGGGGCACGTCCTGCTGCAGCCCGAGGTGGCCGGCGCCCTGCTCTCCCAGGAGGAGGCCAACACCGGCCAGGGCAGGAGCGGTTCGCTCACCGAGCGGGAGCGCGAGGTGCTCGGGCTGATCGCCGACGGCCGCTCCAACCGCGAGATAGCGCGTGCCCTGGTGCTTTCCGAGAAGACCGTCAAGACACACGTCTCGAACATCCTGATGAAACTGGACCTCGCCGACCGCACCCAGGCCGCCCTGTGGGCCGTTCGCCACGGCGTGACCGGCTGAAACGCCCTCCGCAACGCTTCACGGACGGCAACCCGGAGGGTCGCCTTCCGGACTGAGATTCATACCGTCGTGGGAATGTCACCCGGACGGCGCATCCTCTGGCGGCCGCCGCCGTTCTTCAGGGCGTGCTGCGGCGAACGCCGTGGCGATCGCCAAGGAGGGCTCAAGAAGTGAAGAACCTGAAGAAGGCAGCGGCCGTGACGATGGTGGCCGGCGGGATCGTGGCCGCCGGCGCGGGCATGGCCTCCGCCCACACCGGCGCCGCCGCGGCAGGCGCGGCCCACGGTTCTCCGGGCGTCGTCTCGGGCAATGTCATCCAGGCCCCGGTGGACGTTCCGGTCAACGTCGTCGGCAACAGCATCAACGTCGTCGGCGTGCTGAACCCCGCCTTCGGCAACCTCGGCCTCAACCACTGAGACCGCGCCGCACGGCGGCATCGACCTCCGGCCTTCCGGGCGCCCCCGGAAGGCCGGTCGGCTTTTGCGCCCAGCGCCCGGTTGGGCAGCGCCCCCGAAGGGGCGCGGGGCGTAGTCGGATCTGCCGCTACCGCCGCGTGGGCGCGACCAGCCACGACGGCGCCGCAGACGACCAACGACATCCCGTGGCACTTCGCGGCCCTTCCAGCGAAGCGCTCAGCGCCCTCGCTCACGCTCTTCCACAACGGAGTTGTACGCCGCGACCTGCGCCCGTCGAGCCGTCCGCTCCACGGGCCGCAGCGCCAGCGACCGCGCGGCCATCTCCGACGCGCTCACCGCCGCGCCGTGCCCGTTCTCATAGGCCAGCGAGACCAGCAGCCCCACCCGCTGCGCCAGCTCCAGCACCCGCACCGCCCGCGGCGGATATCCCGGCGCCAGCACCTCCCGACCCCGCTCGGCCCGTGCCCGGTACGCGTCGATCGCCGCCTCCGCCACCGGCCCCGACCCCGCGACGTCCAGCTTCGACAGGACATCGGTCGCGTCCCGCAGCGCCTCCGCCAGCTCCCGCTCCGCCTCACCGAGCGACGGCACGTCGGCCGGCGGCGCCTCCCGTACCGGCAGCACATGCCAGACCACCTCGACATGCACATCACCGGCCGGTCCCGCCTCGTACACCTCCGGCACCAGCCCGAACGCGGCGCCGTGACAGATCACCGCCTCCTCCGCCTCCAGCGCCCGTGCGTTGAACTCCGGCGGCCCGCTCAGCCCCAGCGGATGCCCCGACGCCGGCAACGCGACCCGCAGCCCGGTCGCCCCCAGCGTCCGCAGCCGCCCCAGCGCCAGCGTGAGCCCGACCGGAGCGGATTCACCGGGCAGCCCCTCCACCCGGTGCACCGCGTCCTCGCCGACGACGGCGAGCACGGCGTCATCCGGAGAGACAAGTCCGGCCAAAAGGGCATTTCCCCAAGCGGCGAGGCGTCCTGAACGCGGTTCCGAAAGCATGCGTCCACCCTAAGGACCGGACCGATGGAATGGAGCGCCGCACTCGTGGCGTAGATTTCATAAAGGCCGCGCCCACCGGCGCCGCCGCCCGGGCCACAGGCGTACGCGACAGCCGAGAACGGCGACACTGCAAGGGGAGACAACGCGCTCATGAGCGATGTTCTGGAGCTTCAGGACGTATCCGTGGTCCGGGAGGGCCGGGCTCTGGTGGACCAGGTCTCCTGGTCGGTGAAGGAGGGCGAGCGCTGGGTCATCCTCGGCCCCAACGGCGCCGGCAAGACCACCCTCCTCAACGTCGCCTCCAGCTACCTCTTCCCCAGCAACGGCACCGCCACCGTCCTCGGCGACACCCTCGGCAAGGTCGACGTCTTCGACCTGCGCCCGCGCATCGGCATGGCCGGCGTCGCCATGGCCGAGAAGCTCCCCAAGCGCCAGACCGTCCTGGAGACCGTGCTCACCGCCGCCTACGGCATGACCGCCCACTGGCAGGAGGAGTACGACGAGGTCGACGAGCAGCGCGCCCGCGCCTTCCTCGACCGCCTCGGCATGACCGAGTACGTCGACCGGAAGTTCGGCACCCTCTCCGAGGGCGAGCGCAAGCGCACCCTGATCGCCCGCGCCCTGATGACCGACCCCGAACTGCTCCTCCTCGACGAACCCGCCGCCGGACTCGACCTCGGCGGCCGCGAGGACCTGGTCCGTCGCCTCGGCCGGCTCGCCCGCGACCCGATCGCCCCCTCCATGATCATGGTCACCCACCATGTCGAGGAGATCGCCCCCGGCTTCACCCACGTCCTGATGATCCGTCAGGGCAAGGTCCTCACCGCCGGCCCGCTGGAGCTCGAACTCACCTCCCGCAACCTCTCCCTCTGCTTCGGCCTCCCGCTCGTCGTCGAACAGCTCGGCGACCGCTGGACCGCCCACGGACTGCCCCTGTCCTGACGTAGCCTGACGGTTTCTCACCCGGCAAAGCGCACTGTCGGGGTCGGCACCCCCGGCCCTACCATGACTGTGTGAACAGCATCGACGCGTGGGTGTGGTGGCTCGTCGTCGCGGCGGCCCTCGGGATTCCGCTCGTGGTGACCGCGATGCCGGAATTCGGCATGTTCGCGGTCGGCGCCGTGGCCGCCGCCGGTACCGCCGGACTCGGCGCGGGCACCGTGATCCAGGTGCTCGTCTTCGTCGTCGTCTCGGTCGCGCTGATCGCCGTCGTACGGCCCATCGCGAACCGGCACGCCGCCCAGCGCCCGCAACTCGCCACCGGCGTCGACGCGTTGAAGGGCAAACAGGCCGTCGTACTCGAACGCGTCGACGGCGGCGCGGACGGACGGATCAAGCTCGCCGGTGAGATCTGGTCGGCGCGCGCCCTCGACCCGGACCGCGCCTACGAAGTGGGGCAGGAAGTGGACGTCGTGGAGATCGAGGGGGCCACCGCGATTGTCATCTGACCTCGAAAGACTCAACTGAACAGAAGAGTCCCCGAGTTGCGCGTGCGTCTGTCAGACTCATCCAGCAAGATCTTCAACAACCATAAGATCTGCCGAAGCGCCGAGGCGGAGAAGGGTACGGGGAGCGACGATGGAACCGGTCATCATCGTCCTGGTCATTCTGGTGGTGTTGGTCTTCATCGCCCTGATCAAGACGATCCAAGTCATCCCACAGGCGAGCGCCGCCATCGTCGAGCGCTTCGGCCGCTACACGCGGACACTGAACGCGGGCCTCAACATCGTGGTCCCGTTCATCGACACCATCCGCAACCGCATCGACCTGCGAGAACAGGTCGTACCGTTCCCGCCGCAGCCGGTGATCACCCAGGACAACCTGGTCGTGAACATCGACACCGTCATCTACTACCAGGTGACGGACGCCCGCGCGGCCACCTACGAGGTCGCCAGCTACATCCAGGCCATCGAGCAGCTCACCGTCACCACGCTCCGCAACATCATCGGCGGCATGGACCTGGAGCGCACCCTGACCTCCCGCGAGGAGATCAACGCGGCCCTGCGCGGCGTCCTCGACGAGGCCACCGGCAAGTGGGGCATCCGCGTCAACCGCGTCGAACTCAAGGCGATCGAACCGCCGACCTCCATCCAGGACTCGATGGAGAAGCAGATGCGCGCCGACCGCGACAAGCGCGCCGCGATCCTCACCGCCGAAGGCACGCGCCAGGCCGCGATCCTCACCGCCGAGGGCGAGAAGCAGTCCCAGATCCTGCGCGCCGAAGGTGAGGCCAAGGCGGCGGCACTGCGCGCGGAAGGCGAGGCGCAGGCGGTCCGTACGGTCTTCGAGGCGATCCACGCCGGCGACCCGGACCAGAAGCTCCTCTCCTACCAGTACCTCCAGATGCTCCCGAAGATCGCCGAGGGCGACGCCAACAAGCTCTGGATCGTCCCCAGCGAAATCGGCGACGCCCTCAAGGGCCTCTCCGGTGCGATGGGCAACTTCGGCTCCCTGGGCGGCGGCGGTTCGAACGGCGGTGGCAACGTCCCGGCCCAGGAGCGCAGGGAAAAGCCGAACATCGACTAGAGGCGCCTCAAAACCAACGTTCCCCGCGCCCACCTTCTTGTTCCTGGGGGCGCGGGGCTGCATTTGATATGCGGCTCCGCCGCGTGGGCGCGATCAGCCACAGCCGCAGTCGCCGAACGACCGGGACCAGGCACTCTCTCAGGCGGCCACATCCCCCGCCAGCCACTCAGGCAAGGCCGCCAGATCCTCGGCCCCCATGGCCAACAGCATCGCATCCTGCGGCGAAGGCTCGAACGGCCTCCGAAGCAACGGCATCCCCGCCTGCTCCGGCGTCCGGTCCGCCTTCCGGTGATTGTCCTCCGCACACGAGGCCACCGTGTTCAGCCAGGAGTCCTGACCGCCCTGGGCCCGAGGCACCACATGGTCCACGGTGGTCGCCCGCCGCCCGCAGTACGCGCACCGGTGCTGGTCCCTGACCAGCACCCCCCGCCTCGACCAGGGCGCCTGTCTCCGGAACGGCACCCGTACATACCTGCAGAGTCTGATCACCCGAGGCGCGGGTATGTCCACATCCGCACCGCGCATGCGCAGTTCGGGGTGGGCCTGCTCGACGACGGCCTTGTCCTGGAGCACCAGAACAACGGCGCGGTTCAACGTCACCGTAGACAGCGGCTCGAAGCTCGCGTTCAGCACCAGCGTGTCACGCATCCAGCCCACCTCCCATGTGCACCTGCCCACCCCCGGCGGGCTTGGATCAACTCTGGACGGGCGCGCCGAGATGGACAACGCAATAAAACTGCCCGCCTCTGATCACTTCCATGACCAGAGGCGGGCAAACGTTCTATGAACGCTCAGCTGATTTCGCGCGCGGCGTCAGCCCTGCCCGGGGTTCTCGTACTCCCCGATGAGCTGCGCACGCGCGATCGCGTGGAACCGCAGATTGAACCCGACGACGGCAGGCGACACGTCGGCGTCCGGACCGAGCTTCTCCTGGTCCACCGCGTACACCGTGAAGACGTACCGGTGCGGCCCGTCCCCGGGCGGCGGCGCGGCACCGCCGAAGTCCTTCGACCCGTAGTCGTTGCGCACCTGCACCGCGCCCTCGGGCAGCCCCTCGAACTTGCCGCTGCCCGCGCCCGCCGGCAACTCGGTCACCGAGCCCGGGATGTCGAACACGGACCAGTGCCAGAACCCGCTGCCCGTCGGGGCGTCCGGGTCGTAGCAGGTCACGGCGAAGCTCTTGGTCCCGGCCGGGAAGCCCTCCCACCGCAGCTGCGGCGAGGTGTTGCCCTTGGCGTAGACCTGAGCGTCCTTGAGCGTCGCCCCTTCCTCGATGTCCTCGCTCGTCACCGTGAACGACGGGACGGGCGGATGGAAGTCATGGGGGAGCGGCCGCCGCTTGAGCTCGGTCACCTCGGTACCTCCTGATCGATACTGATCGATTACGGAACCCGTTACGGAATCCGCAGTTCCCGAGCCTAGAACCAGTTGCGCTTGCTGCCGACCTCGGACAGCCACTGGTTGAGGTACGCCGCCCAGTCGGTCCCGTGGAAGTCGTGCAGTCCCACCTGGAACGAACGGAAGGTGTCGCTGCCCTCACTGAACAGACCGGGCTTCTTGTCCATTTCGAGGATGACGTCCATGGCGTGCGCGTCCGCCACGAAGCTCAGCTCGACCTGGTTCAGACCCCGGTACTGGGACGGCGGGTGGAACTCGACCTCCTGGTAGAACGGCAGCGTCTGCCGCGTCCCCCGGATGTGCCCCTTCTCCAGGTCCGCGTTCTTGAAGCGGAAGCCCAGCTGGATGAAGGCGTCCAGGATCGCCTTCTGCGCGGGCAGCGGGTGCACGTTGATCGGGTCCAGATCCCCGGAGTCGACGGCACGCGCGATCTCCAGCTCGGTGGTCACCCCGATGTTCATCCCGCGCAGCGCCTGCCCGTCGATCATCGTGACGGGCGTCTCCCACGGAATCTCCAGCCCGAACGGCACCGCGTGCACCGCCCCGGCCTGAAGCTCGAAGGCACCGCCCAGCCGCACCTTGCCGAAGCCGATGTTCTGCTTGTACTCCTCGTCGCCGCTCTCGACCTCGACCCGCGCCTGGAGCCCCACGGACAGCCCCTGGATCTCCTGGTTCACCGAGCCGCCCTGGATCCGCACCTCGCCCTGGACGACACCGCCCGGTACGACGTTCACCTCGGTGAGCACCGTCTCGACGGACGCCCCACCGGCCCCCAGGCTCGCGAGCAGCTTCTTGAACCCCATGACACTCCTCTACTTACTACGTACGGACCCTTGATCCCTACAAACGCGATCCGGTCCCGACCGGTTCCGGTCCACACCCTGGCAAGCTGACGAATCCTTGACCAGCCCTTGGCGTCCCCGGTCTGGACTAGGCTCGGACGCCATGATCGCGCCCCCGGACCGTACGCCACTCCCCAGGAACTTCTTCGACCGACCTGTACTGGAGGTCGCCCCCGACCTCCTCGGTCGCATCCTCGTCCGCACCACACCGGACGGTCCGATCGCGGTGCGCCTCACCGAGGTGGAGGCGTACGACGGCCCGAACGACCCCGGCTCGCACGCCTATCGCGGCCGCACCCCCCGCAACGACGTGATGTTCGGTCCGCCCGGACACGTGTACGTCTACTTCACCTACGGCATGTGGTTCTGCATGAACCTCGTCTGTGGTCCGGAGGGCACCGCGAGCGCGGTCCTGCTCCGCGCCGGCGAGATCATCGAGGGTGCCGAGCTCGCACGTAAACGTCGACTTTCGGCCCGATATGACCGAGAACTGGCCAAAGGGCCTGCCCGCCTGGCCACCGCCCTGGGCGTCGACCGAGCCATGGACGGCACGGACGCCTGCGCCGCCGGCGGGACACCGCTGCGGATACTGGCCGGCTCGCCCGCCCCGTCCGACCAGGTACGCAACGGTCCGCGCACCGGGGTCGCCGGCGAGGGCGGCAATGGTGACGCGCACCCCTGGCGCTACTGGATCGCCAACGACCCCACCGTGAGTCCCTATCGGGCCCACGTCCCCAGGCGCCGCTCAAGTTGACGCGTCCCTGGAAGGTGCGTAATGTAGCCCGAGCCGCTTGAACCGGGTACGGCAATCGCCAGCAGCCGGAAGCGGCCACCCACTACCTGCGATTTCCCCTGACGGGGTCGACTTCGGCATGCCTGCATGCCCGAATTCGAACTCACGGAACTCGATTATGAGTCCCGGCGGGAATCGGCTAACGTAGTGAATGTCGAAAGGCCGACAGGCGGAAGCCGGAAAGCCTCAAGACAATCCCGCCGACCGGGAATCGGACGCCGAAAGGATCTGATAGAGTCGGAAATGCAAGACCGAAGGGAAGCCCGGAGGAAAGCCCGAGAGGGTGAGTACAAAGGAAGCGACCGTTCCTTGAGAACTCAACAGCGTGCCAAAAGTCAACGCCAGATATGTTGATACCCCGTCCGTCGGACACTGTCCGATGGTCGAGGTTCCTTTGAAGAAAAATACAGCGAGGACGCTGTGAACGGTCGGATTATTCCTCCGGCCTGTTCCGCTCCCGTGAGAAGCATTCACGGAGAGTTTGATCCTGGCTCAGGACGAACGCTGGCGGCGTGCTTAACACATGCAAGTCGAACGATGAACCACTTCGGTGGGGATTAGTGGCGAACGGGTGAGTAACACGTGGGCAATCTGCCCTGCACTCTGGGACAAGCCCTGGAAACGGGGTCTAATACCGGATATGAGCCTGGGAGGCATCTCCCGGGTTGTAAAGCTCCGGCGGTGCAGGATGAGCCCGCGGCCTATCAGCTTGTTGGTGAGGTAGTGGCTCACCAAGGCGACGACGGGTAGCCGGCCTGAGAGGGCGACCGGCCACACTGGGACTGAGACACGGCCCAGACTCCTACGGGAGGCAGCAGTGGGGAATATTGCACAATGGGCGAAAGCCTGATGCAGCGACGCCGCGTGAGGGATGACGGCCTTCGGGTTGTAAACCTCTTTCAGCAGGGAAGAAGCGAAAGTGACGGTACCTGCAGAAGAAGCGCCGGCTAACTACGTGCCAGCAGCCGCGGTAATACGTAGGGCGCAAGCGTTGTCCGGAATTATTGGGCGTAAAGAGCTCGTAGGCGGCTTGTCACGTCGATTGTGAAAGCCCGAGGCTTAACCTCGGGTCTGCAGTCGATACGGGCTAGCTAGAGTGTGGTAGGGGAGATCGGAATTCCTGGTGTAGCGGTGAAATGCGCAGATATCAGGAGGAACACCGGTGGCGAAGGCGGATCTCTGGGCCATTACTGACGCTGAGGAGCGAAAGCGTGGGGAGCGAACAGGATTAGATACCCTGGTAGTCCACGCCGTAAACGGTGGGAACTAGGTGTTGGCGACATTCCACGTCGTCGGTGCCGCAGCTAACGCATTAAGTTCCCCGCCTGGGGAGTACGGCCGCAAGGCTAAAACTCAAAGGAATTGACGGGGGCCCGCACAAGCGGCGGAGCATGTGGCTTAATTCGACGCAACGCGAAGAACCTTACCAAGGCTTGACATACACCGGAAACGTTCAGAGATGGGCGCCCCCTTGTGGTCGGTGTACAGGTGGTGCATGGCTGTCGTCAGCTCGTGTCGTGAGATGTTGGGTTAAGTCCCGCAACGAGCGCAACCCTTGTCCCGTGTTGCCAGCAGGCCCTTGTGGTGCTGGGGACTCACGGGAGACCGCCGGGGTCAACTCGGAGGAAGGTGGGGACGACGTCAAGTCATCATGCCCCTTATGTCTTGGGCTGCACACGTGCTACAATGGCCGGTACAATGAGCTGCGATACCGTGAGGTGGAGCGAATCTCAAAAAGCCGGTCTCAGTTCGGATTGGGGTCTGCAACTCGACCCCATGAAGTCGGAGTCGCTAGTAATCGCAGATCAGCATTGCTGCGGTGAATACGTTCCCGGGCCTTGTACACACCGCCCGTCACGTCACGAAAGTCGGTAACACCCGAAGCCGGTGGCCCAACCCCTTGTGGGAGGGAGCTGTCGAAGGTGGGACTGGCGATTGGGACGAAGTCGTAACAAGGTAGCCGTACCGGAAGGTGCGGCTGGATCACCTCCTTTCTAAGGAGCATCTAGCTGCCGTAAAGGCAGCCAGAGCCACTACGTCGGCAAACGTCCGACGGTGGTCAGCTCATGGGTGGAACGTTGACTACTCGGCACGGTAACTTTGATGGATCACCAGTACTGCTTCGGCGTGGAACGTGAGTCTGGATGAGGAACGTGTCGGGCACGCTGTTGGGTGTCTGAGGGAACGAGTGTCCCTCGATGCCGGCCCCAGTGAACTCCGGTTTCTTCCGGGGGTGATGGGTGGCTGGTCGTTGTTTGAGAACTGCACAGTGGACGCGAGCATCTGTGGCCAAGTTTTTAAGGGCGCACGGTGGATGCCTTGGCACCAGGAACCGATGAAGGACGTGGGAGGCCACGATAGTCCCCGGGGAGTCGTCAACCAGGCTTTGATCCGGGGGTTTCCGAATGGGGAAACCCGGCAGTCGTCATGGGCTGTCACCCGCTGCTGAACACATAGGCAGTGTGGAGGGAACGAGGGGAAGTGAAACATCTCAGTACCCTCAGGAAGAGAAAACAACCGTGATTCCGGGAGTAGTGGCGAGCGAAACCGGATGAGGCCAAACCGTATGCGTGTGAGACCCGGCAGGGGTTGCGTATACGGGGTTGTGGGATCTCTCTTCTGTCGTCTGCCGGCGGCAGGGCGAGTCAGAAACCGTTGATGTAGGCGAAGGACATGCGAAAGGTCCGGCGTAGAGGGTAAGACCCCCGTAGCTGAAATATCAACGGCTCGTTTGAGAGACACCCAAGTAGCACGGGGCCCGAGAAATCCCGTGTGAATCTGGCGGGACCACCCGCTAAGCCTAAATATTCCCTGGTGACCGATAGCGGATAGTACCGTGAGGGAATGGTGAAAAGTACCCCGGGAGGGGAGTGAAATAGTACCTGAAACCGTGTGCCTACAAGCCGTGGGAGCATCCTTGTGGTGTGACTGCGTGCCTTTTGAAGAATGAGCCTGCGAGTTTGCGGTGTGTTGCGAGGTTAACCCGTGTGGGGTAGCCGTAGCGAAAGCGAGTCCGAACAGGGCGTTTCAGTAGCACGCTCAAGACCCGAAGCGGAGTGATCTAGCCATGGGCAGGTTGAAGCGGAGGTAAGACTTCGTGGAGGACCGAACCCACCAGGGTTGAAAACCTGGGGGATGACCTGTGGTTAGGGGTGAAAGGCCAATCAAACTCCGTGATAGCTGGTTCTCCCCGAAATGCATTTAGGTGCAGCGTCGTGTGTTTCTTGCCGGAGGTAGAGCACTGGATAGGCGATGGGCCCTACCGGGTTACTGACCTTAGCCAAACTCCGAATGCCGGTAAGTGAGAGCGCGGCAGTGAGACTGTGGGGGATAAGCTCCATGGTCGAGAGGGAAACAGCCCAGAGCATCGACTAAGGCCCCTAAGCGTACGCTAAGTGGGAAAGGATGTGGAGTCGCACAGACAACCAGGAGGTTGGCTTAGAAGCAGCCACCCTTGAAAGAGTGCGTAATAGCTCACTGGTCTAGTGATTCCGCGCCGACAATGTAGCGGGGCTCAAGCGTACCGCCGAAGTCGTGTCATTGCAGCAATACTCCCAACGGAGGCTGTGATGGGTAGGGGAGCGTCGTCTGCCGGGTGAAGCAGCCGCGTAAGCGAGTTGTGGACGGTTGACGAGTGAGAATGCAGGCATGAGTAGCGATTCACACGTGGGAAACGTGTGCGCCGATTGACTAAGGGTTCCTGGGTCAAGCTGATCTGCCCAGGGTAAGTCGGGACCTAAGGCGAGGCCGACAGGCGTAGTCGATGGATAACCGGTTGATATTCCGGTACCCGCTGTGAAGCGTCAAACATCGAACCAGGCGATGCTAAGTCCGTGAAGCCGCCCCGGAGCCTTCGGGCAAAGGGGAGTGGTGGAGCCGGCGAACCAGACTTGCAGTAGGTGAGTGATGGGGTGACGCAGGAAGGTAGTCCAGCCCGGGCGGTGGTTGTCCCGGGGTAAGGGTGTAGGCCGTGCGGTAGGTAAATCCGTCGCACATCAAGGCTGAGACCTGATGCCGAGCCGATTGTGGTGAAGTGGATGATCCTATGCTGTCGAGAAAAGCCTCTAGCGAGTTTCATGGCGGCCCGTACCCTAAACCGACTCAGGTGGTCAGGTAGAGAATACCGAGGCGTTCGGGTGAACTATGGTTAAGGAACTCGGCAAAATGCCCCCGTAACTTCGGGAGAAGGGGGGCCATGCCTGGTGAGGGAATTTACTTCCTGAGCTGGGGGTGGCCGCAGAGACCAGCGAGAAGCGACTGTTTACTAAAAACACAGGTCCGTGCGAAGCCGTAAGGCGATGTATACGGACTGACGCCTGCCCGGTGCTGGAACGTTAAGGGGACCGGTTAGCTCCATTTCGGTGGGGCGAAGCTGAGAACTTAAGCGCCAGTAAACGGCGGTGGTAACTATAACCATCCTAAGGTAGCGAAATTCCTTGTCGGGTAAGTTCCGACCTGCACGAATGGCGTAACGACTTCTCGACTGTCTCAACCATAGGCCCGGTGAAATTGCACTACGAGTAAAGATGCTCGTTTCGCGCAGCAGGACGGAAAGACCCCGGGACCTTTACTACAGTTTGATATTGGTGTTCGGTTCGGCTTGTGTAGGATAGCTGGGAGACTTTGAAACGCGGACGCCAGTTCGTGTGGAGTCGTCGTTGAAATACCAGTCTGGTCGTGCTGGATGTCTAACCTGGGTCCGTGATCCGGATCAGGGACAGTGTCTGATGGGTAGTTTAACTGGGGCGGTTGCCTCCTAAAGAGTAACGGAGGCGCCCAAAGGTTCCCTCAGCCTGGTTGGCAATCAGGTGTTGAGTGTAAGTGCACAAGGGAGCTTGACTGTGAGACCGACGGGTCGAGCAGGGACGAAAGTCGGGACTAGTGATCCGGCGGTGGCTTGTGGAAGCGCCGTCGCTCAACGGATAAAAGGTACCCCGGGGATAACAGGCTGATCTTCCCCAAGAGTCCATATCGACGGGATGGTTTGGCACCTCGATGTCGGCTCGTCGCATCCTGGGGCTGGAGTCGGTCCCAAGGGTTGGGCTGTTCGCCCATTAAAGCGGTACGCGAGCTGGGTTTAGAACGTCGTGAGACAGTTCGGTCCCTATCCGCTGTGCGCGTAGGAGTCTTGAGAAGGGCTGTCCCTAGTACGAGAGGACCGGGACGGACGAACCTCTGGTGTGCCAGTTGTTCTGCCAAGGGCATGGCTGGTTGGCTACGTTCGGGAGGGATAACCGCTGAAAGCATCTAAGCGGGAAGCCTGCTTCGAGATGAGGACTCCCACCCACTTGATGGGGTAAGGCTCCCAGTAGACGACTGGGTTGATAGGCCGGATCTGGAAGCCAGGTAACTGGTGGAGGTGACCGGTACTAATAGGCCGAGGGCTTGTCCTCAGTTGCTCGCGTCCACTGTGTTAGTTCTGAGGCAACGACCGTTGCCGGCTAGAGCTGAACACACAATTGAAGAGTGTGCTTGTTCGCTCGAAACCATTAGGGTTTCGGTGGTCATAGCGTGAGGGAAACGCCCGGTTACATTCCGAACCCGGAAGCTAAGCCTTACAGCGCCGATGGTACTGCAGGGGGGACCCTGTGGGAGAGTAGGACGCCGCCGAACAATCTTTGGAGGACCCCTGGTCCCAGCGTTCAGCTGGGACCAGGGGTCCTTTTGTTTTTACAATGCTTGCGGTACCGAAGACAGGAGTCACCATGTCCACCAACTCTCCCGACGACCGACCGGAGCGCGACCAGCGGCGACGGGACAGTGGTGACCGTAACGACCGTGGGGATCGCGGTGGTTACGGCCGTCGCGACGGCCGTCGTGACGACAACCGTGGTGGTGGCGGGTACGCGCGTCGTGACGACAACCGCGCGGGCGGTGGCGGTGGTTACGGCCGTCGCGACGACCGGCGCGGTGACGATCGTGGTGGTTTCCGCCGCGACGACAACCGCGGTGGTGGTGGCGGTGGTTACGGCCGGCGCGACGACAACCGCGGCTCCCGCCCGGGGTTCCAGCGTGACGACCGCCGTGACGACCGGGACGGCTATGGGCGTCGTGATGACCGTGACCGTGGTCCGCGGCGTGACGACCGCGGCGACCGTCCCGCTGTCCGGCGTGACGACCGCGGTGACCGTCCCGCTGTCCGGCGTGACGATCGCCGTGATGACCGCAGGGATGACCGCCGGGACGATCGGCGTGACGAGCGTCCGGCCTTCCGGCGTGACGACCGCGACGACCGTGGTGGTTTCCGGCGTGATGACCGTCGGGACGACAACCGTGGCGGCGGTGGCGGCTACGGCCGTCGGGACGACAACCGCGGTGGCGGTGGCGGCTACGGGCGTCGGGACGACAACCGCGGTGGCGGCGGCGGCTACGGGCGTCGGGACGACAACCGCGGTGGCGGTGGCGGCTATGGGCGTCGTGATGACCGTGACCGTGGTCCGCGGCGTGACGACCGCGGTGACCGTCCCGCTGTCCGGCGTGACGACCGCGGTGACCGTCCCGCTGTCCGGCGTGACGATCGCCGTGATGACCGCAGGGATGACCGCCGGGACGATCGGCGTGACGAGCGTCCGGCCTTCCGGCGTGACGACCGCGACGACCGTGGTGGTTTCCGGCGTGATGACCGTCGGGACGACAACCGTGGCGGCGGTGGCGGCTACGGCCGTCGGGACGACAACCGTGGCGGCGGTGGCGGCTACGGCCGTCGGGACGACAACCGCGGTGGCGGCGGCGGTGGTTACGGCCGCCGGGACGACCGGCATGACGACCGGCGTGACGACCGCGGCCGTGGCCCCCGCCGGGACGACAACCGCGGCGGCGGCTACCCCCGCCGGGACGACCGCCGTGACGACAGTCGCGGTGGCGGTGGCTACCCGCGCCGTGACGACAACCGCGGCGGTGGCTTCCGCCGTGACGATCGCCGGGACGACAGGCGTGACGACAGGCGTGACGGTGGTTTCCGCGGCCGCGACGACCGGGACCGCGACCGCGATCGCGAGCCGATCAAGCGGCTGCCGATCCCCGAGGACGTCACCGGCGAGGAGATCGACAGGGACGTACGGCAGGAGCTGCAGAGCCTGCCCAAGACGCTCGCGGAGGACGTCGCCAAGAACCTGGTGATGGTCGCCCGGCTCATCGACGAGGACCCCGAGGGCGCCTACGGCTACTCCAGGGTGGCCCTGCGGCTGGCGTCCCGTGTCGCCGCCGTCCGTGAGGCGGCCGGGTTCGCCGCGTACGCGAACCAGAAGTACGCCGAGGCACTCGCCGAGTTCCGGGCCGCGCGGCGCATGACCGGCACCGTCGACCTGTGGCCGGTGATGGCCGACTGCGAGCGTGGGCTCGGACGGCCGGAGAAGGCGCTGGACATGGCCGGCGCCCCCGAGGTGCACAAGCTCGACAAGGCCGGCCAGGTCGAGATGCGGCTCGTCGCCGCCGGTGCCCGGCGTGACATGGGGCAGCTGGACGCGGCGATCGTGACGCTGCAGAGCCCTGAACTGGCGTCCAACTCCGTACAGCCGTGGACCGCCCGGCTGCGGTACGCCTACGCCGACGCCCTGCTCGCCGCCGGGCGTGCCGACGAGGCCCGGGAGTGGTTCGCCAAGGCCGTCGAGGCGGATCGGGACGGCAGCACGGACGCCTCCGACCGGCTGGCCGAGATGGACGGGGTCGAGTTCGTCGACGCTCTGGACGAGGAGAGCGCCGAGGAGACCCCGGAGGAGACCGAGGTCGCGGCCGACATGGAGTCGGACACGGAGGCAGCGGCCGAGACCAGGACCGGCGCCGAGTCCGACGTCGAGTCCGGCGCCGAGTCCGGCGCCGAGTCCGGCGCCGAGTCCGGCGCCGAGTCCGACGTCGAGTCCGACGTCGAGTCCGAGGCTGGTTCCGAGCAGGACTGAGCGCAGTGACCGAGTGACGGTGACTGTCGGAGGGCAGGCCCCGATCGCGGGGTCTGCCCTCTCGCTTTCGGGGCTCCCTTGGGCGTGCTCAGACGTCGAGCGCCCGGAGCACCAGCCCCGATGCCGGCTTCGGGCCGAAGGACGTCGACTTGCGGGGCATCGTCACGCCCTGGCGGGCCAGATCGCGGACGACCTCCTCGCGGACCGGGTGCATGAGGACGGCCGTACCGCCGTCCCGCTCGGCCTTGGCGACGGTCGCCGCCGTGTCGTGGATGTACGCGATATGCGCGGGGGAGTCCTCGGGGATCCGCCAGACGTGGTCGAGGAGCGTGGCGTGCAGGACGGTCGCGTCCAGGGTGCGCCAGGCGGCCGGGCGGCTGTCGGGGATCGTGCGGGCGAGGAGGTCCGGGTCCGGGCGGTCGATGAGGTGGAACGCGCCGTCGCCGGCCAGCAGGAACGCGTTGCCGACGCACGCCGCGTCCGCCAGCGCCTCCTGCGCCGCCGGGAGCGGGACGTCGAGCCGTCGTACCCGGAACAGGCCCTTGACGTGCTCCAGTGCCTCCGCCACCGGCAGGCCGTGCAGCAGGCGGTGGATGGCGCGGACGCGCAGCGGGTAGCGGGCGGTGTCGACGAGGAGGACCAGCCCGTAGTCCCAGGGGCTGGGCGAGGGGTGCTCCGCGCGTAGACGCAGGTAGGTGGCCCAGCGGTGGTGGCCGTCGGCGATCAGGGCCTGGTGGTGGGCCAGGTCGGACTGGACGAGGGTCACCTCGGCGGGGTCGGTGATCGACCAGAGGCGGTGGTGGAAACCGTCCTCCGTGGTGGTGGCGAGGAGCGGGGGGCGGTCGGCCACCGTTTCGACGACCTCGGCGGTCGTGCCGTCGCCCCGGTAGGTGAGCAGGAGGGGTTCGAGGTTCGCGGAGGTGGCACGCATCAGGGCCGCGCGGTCGGCGACGACCGGGGGCATGACCTCCTCGTGCGGGAGCACCACGCCCTCGGACGGCTCCGAGAGCCGCAGGGCGCCGATGATGCCGCGCTGGAGCAGGTCGTTCCCGTCGTGCTGCTCGTAGACGTACAGGCCCGGTTCCGGATCCGCGGCGAGGATGCCCTCGGCCTGCCAGCGGTGCAGGGTGTCGGCCGCCTGTTCGGTACCGGCGCTGGGGGTACCGGCCTGGGGAAGGATGAGGCGGACGATGTTGTGCGGGTCGGCGGACTGGAGGTGGTGTACTCCGTCGGGGCGTACGACGACGTCGTACGGCGGGGAGGTGACGGCGGCCAGGCTGCCGACCCGGTCCGGGTCGTAGCGAAGGCCTCGGAACGGGGTGAGTTCCAGGCCTCGGCGCTCCGTCGCTTCCGAGTGACCTGCAGTGTTCATCCCGGCATCGTACGTGTGTCAGTGGCGTGCGGGATGATCGACGGTGAAAGGCGGGCGGACGAAGAGTGACGAGGAGTGACGAGGAGCGATGGGGAGCGATGGGGATGAGCCAGGGCGTCAGGACTGGTCCCGAGGGCAGCGGACAGGCCCTGAGCACGGCGTACGACACGGCGCTGCTCGATCTGGACGGGGTGGTGTACGCGGGGGGCAGTGCGATCGCGCATGCCGTGGAGTCGCTGGAGGTCGCCCGCGCGGGCGGCATGCGTCTGGCGTACGTCACCAACAACGCGCTGCGGACGCCGGACACGGTGGCCGAGCACCTCACCGAGCTGGGGATCCCGACGGGGGCCGACGACGTCATCACCTCGGCGCAGGCGGTCGCGCGGCTGATCAGTGAGCAGGTGCCTGCCGGGGCGCGGGTGCTGGTGATCGGCGGGGAGGGACTGCGGGTCGCGCTGCGGGAGCGGGGTCTTGAGCCGGTGGAGTCCGCCGACGACGACCCGGCGGCCGTGGTGCAGGGATACGGCGGTCTCGACCTGCCGTGGGGGCGGTTCGCCGAGGCGTCGTACGCCGTCGCGCGCGGGGTGCCGTGGTTCGCGTCCAACACCGACCTGACGATCCCGAGCGGACGCGGGATCGCGCCGGGCAACGGGGCGGCGGTGGAGGTGGTCCGGATCGCGACGGGTGCCGAGCCGCAGGTGGCGGGCAAGCCGCTGCCGCCGATGCACCGGGAGACGATCCTGCGGACGGGGGCGGAGCGGCCGTTGGTGGTCGGGGACCGGCTGGACACCGACATCGAGGGCGCGTTCAACGGCGGGGTCGACTCGCTGCTCGTGCTGACCGGCGTCACCGACGGGCGTCAGTTGCTCGCCGCGCCGCCGCAGCACCGGCCGACCTATGTCGACGCCGATCTCCGGGGGCTGCTCACCGGGCAGCCGGAGGTCACGGCGGACGGTGACGGCTTCCGGTGCGGTGGCTGGTCGGCGACGGCGGGGGACGGCCGGCTGGAGCTGGAGGGTGACGGCGAGTCGATCGACGGGTTGCGGGCGCTGTGCGCGGCGGCCTGGACGGCGGCCGGGGAGGGCTCCTGCGAGCTGGACGGAGGCAAGGCACTGGCGCGGCTGGGGCTCTGAGACCCGGTATCTCCGGGGAGTTGCCGCGCTGCGAGCGGGAACGAGGGGGAACGGGGACACGGCATCGAGAGAAGATGCGAGGGTAGGCTAACCTAACCTCGTGTTGGTCGACAGTCCTCCCGAACAGCGCGCGGACACCACCTCCGCGCCCCCGACCCGTCGGGCGATCAGAGCCTTCGGGCTGCTCGTCTCCGTCGTGATCCTGCTGCTCGTCGCTCTGGCGAGCATCTCGATCGGGGCGAAAGAGCTGCCGCTGGACCAGGTCTGGCACGGCCTGTTCCACGACACGGGGACATACGGCGACGTCGTCGTCGACGCTCGGCTGTCGCGGACCGTCCTCGGCCTGCTGGCCGGTGCCGCCCTCGGGCTGTCCGGGGCGGTGCTCCAGGCGTTCACCCGCAACCCGCTCGCCGACCCCGGACTGCTCGGCATCAACGCGGGCGCGTCGGCCGCGGTCGTCACCGCCATCACCTACTTCGGGGTCAGCAGCCTGAGCGGCTATGTGTGGTTCGCCTTCCTCGGGGCGGCCGTGGTGGGCGCGCTGGTGTGGTTCCTGGGCGGCAGCCGGGGCGCCACCCCGGTCCGGCTCGCGCTGGCCGGTACGGCGATCAGCGCCGCGCTCTACGGCTACCTCCAGGCCGTGATGATCACGGACGACGCGGCGCTCAACAAGTTGCGTTTCTGGACGGTCGGTTCGCTGGCCTCGGCGAGCAACTCGACGATCCTGCAGGTGCTGCCGTTCCTCGCGGCCGGCACCCTGCTCGCCCTCGGCCTCGCCCGGCCGCTGAACGCGGTGGCGATGGGCGACGACACCGCGCGCGCCCTCGGGGCCAACCTGGGCCGCACCCGGGCCCTCGCCATGCTCGCCGCCACCGTGCTGTGCGGCGCGGCCACCGCCGCCTGCGGCCCGATCGCCTTCGTCGGCCTGATGGTCCCGCACGTCGTGCGCTCGTTCACCGGCCCCGACCTGCGCTGGATCCTGCCGTACGCGACGGTCCTGTCGCCCGTGCTGCTGCTCGGCGCCGACGTCATCGGCCGGATGGTCGCCCGCCCTTCGGAGCTCCAGGTCGGCATCGTCACCGCGGTCATCGGCGGGCCGGTCTTCATTCTTCTCGTACGACGGCGGAGGACGGCCCAGCTGTGAGGAACACGCGTACCCTGCGCACCCCCGGCGGGCTCTCCCTGCGGGCCGACGTGCGCGCGCTGGTCGTGGTCGTCGCGCTGCTGCTGGCCGCGTGCGCCGCGAGTGTCGTGCTGATCGGTACCGGGGACTTCCCGATCTCCTTCGGTGACGTGCTGAAGACACTGGCCGGGAACGGCACCGCCGGGCAGGACTTCATCGTCAACGAGCTGCGGCTGCCGCGGGTCCTGGTCGGCCTGCTGGTCGGCGCCTCGCTCGGGCTCGGCGGCGCGCTGTTCCAGTCGATCTCCCGCAACCCGCTGGGCAGCCCGGACGTCCTCGGCCTCTCCCAGGGCGCCACCTCCGGCGCGCTCGTCGTCATCGTGCTGCTGTCCGGAACCGCCGCCCAGGTCACCGTCGGTGCGCTGGCCGGCGGACTGGTGACCGGCCTCGCCATCTACCTCCTGGCCTGGAAGCAGGGCGTCCACGGTTACCGGCTGGTCCTGGTCGGTATCGGCGTCTCCGCCGTCGTCACCGCGGTCAACGGCTATCTGCTCACCAAGGCCGACCTGGTCGACGCGACCCGCGCGGTCGTCTGGATGACCGGTTCCCTCGACGGCCGCGACTGGAGCCAGGTGTGGCCGCTGCTGGCGCTCTGCGCGGTCCTCGTCCCGCTGGTCCTCGTCAACGCGCGGGGCCTGCGGATGATGGAGATGGGCGACGACGTGTCGTACGCGCTCGGGGTGCGGGTGGAGCGGGTGCGGCTGCTGCTGATGGTGGCCGCCGTCCTGCTCACCGCGGCGGCCACCGCAGCCGCCGGACCCGTCAGCTTCGTGGCGCTCACCGCGCCCCAACTCGCCCGCCGCCTCACCCGCGCGCCCGGCCCCAACCTGCTGCCCTCCCTCTGCATGGGCGCCACCCTGCTCGTCACCGCCGACTGGGCCTCCCAGCGCGCCTTCGGGGCCGACCAGCTGCCCGTGGGCGTGGTCACCGGCGTCCTCGGCGGTGTCTATCTGCTGTGGCTGCTCGTCACCGAGCGCAGGGCGGGCCGGATATGAGCGCGACACCCGAGTCAGACAGCAAGAGGAGCACCGTGAACCGCCTGTCCGCCGAGAACGTCACCCTCGCCTACGACCAGCGGGTCATCGCCGAGCAGCTGTCGGTGGAGATCCCCGACAACTCCTTCACGGTGATCGTCGGCCCCAACGCCTGCGGCAAGTCGACGCTGCTGCGCGCGCTGTCCCGGATGCTCAGGCCGAGCCAGGGCCGGGTGCTGCTCGACGGTCAGGTCATCCAGTCGATGCCCGCGAAGAAGGTCGCCCGCACCCTCGGCCTGCTCCCGCAGTCGTCCATCGCGCCCGACGGCATCACCGTCGGCGACCTGGTCGGCCGCGGCCGGTACCCGCACCAGGGCATCCTGCGCCAGTGGTCCGCCGAGGACGAACGGGTCGTACAGGAGTCGATGGAGCGGACCGGGATCGCCGAACTCGCCGACCGGTACGTCGACGAGCTCTCCGGCGGTCAGCGGCAGCGCGTCTGGATCGCCATGGCGCTCGCCCAGCAGACCCCGCTGCTGCTCCTCGACGAGCCGACCACCTACCTGGACATCCAGCACCAGATCGACGTCCTCGACCTGTGTGCCGAACTCCACGAGGAGCAGGGGCGGACGCTGGTCGCCGTGCTGCACGACCTCAACCACGCGGCCCGGTACGCAACCCACCTGATCGCGCTGCGGGGCGGCCAGGTGATCGCCGAGGGCGCCCCGAACGACATCGTCACGGCCGAGCTGGTCGAGGAGGTCTTCGGGCTGCGCTGTCAGATCATCGACGACCCGGAGACGGGGACCCCGCTGGTGGTGCCGGCCGCCCGGAAGGCGAGGGTCACAACAACTTCCTGAGCCGGAACAGGTCGAGCAGGTTGGCGTCCAGCCTCACCCGGCCCGAGCCCCAGGCCCCGGCGAAGTTCAGCTCGCCGTCGACCAGGGCCACCAGGTCGTCGCCGGCCATGGCGAGTCTGATCTGCGCCTTCTCCCGCGGTGGACCGGGGAACGTCTCCTCGACCTCGATCCGGCCACCGGTGAGCCGGCCGGCGAAGGTGACATCCAGGTCGGTGATGTGGCAGCTCACCGTGCGGTCCATGGCGGCGGCCGCACGGACGTCGCCCTCGGTGCCGCCCATGCTGTGCGAGAGCTTGTCGAGTGCGGCGCGGCACTCCTCGATCGTGGCCATCGCGATCGACGGTACCCCAGCGGTTCGATGTAGCGTCGGGGCATGACCGACTCCGTGCCCGAGGGCCGGGTGACGGAGGCCGAGGAAGCGGCCGCCGTCGAACCCGACTACGACCCCGCCGCGCCCGCCCCGCTGAACGTCCCCCGCACCCCCACCGGCAACGCCGAGGTCGACGCACAGCTCGACCGGCTGGCCGACGCCGACCACCTCGCCACGGACGGGCATCTGGAGATGTACGAGGATGTGCACCGGGGGCTGCGCGACGCGCTGACCGCGCTCGACGCCCGTCCGCCGGGACCCCCGGCGCCCGCACCGCCGTACGGCAACAGGGCGCCCGCGCCGTCGTACCACCAGAGCAGGAGCTGAACCCACCGTGGCAGGAGTCGCACGTCGCCGTCTGGACGCGGAGTTGGTCCGCCGGAAGCTCGCGCGCTCGCGTGAGCACGCGAGCCAGCTGATCGCCGCCGGGCGGGTCACCGTCGGCAAGACCCTCGCGACCAAGCCGGCCACCCAGGTGGAGACCGCCGCCGCCATCGTCGTGCAGAGCGACGGCAGCGATCCCGAGTACGTGTCCCGGGGCGGCCACAAGCTCGCCGGCGCGCTGGCGGTGTTCGTCCCGCAGGGCCTGGTGGTCGAGGGGCGGCGGGCGCTGGATGCCGGTGCGTCGACCGGAGGATTCACCGATGTGCTGCTGCGCGCGGGGGCCGCGCATGTCGTCGCCGTCGACGTCGGGTACGGCCAACTCGCGTGGTCTCTGCAGAGCGATGAACGCGTCACCGTCAAGGACCGTACGAACGTACGCGAGTTGACGCTTGAAGCGATCGATGGGGAGCCTGTGGATCTTGTCGTGGGTGATCTGTCCTTCATCCCGCTCGGGCTGGTGCTGCCGGCCCTGGCGCGGTGCGTGAGGCCGGACGCCGACCTGGTGATGATGGTCAAGCCGCAGTTCGAGGTGGGCAAGGAGCGACTGGGGAGCGGGGGAGTCGTACGGAGTCCGCAGCTGCGGGCGGAGGCCGTGCGGGGGGTTGCCGGGAAGGCGTGGGAGCTGGGACTCGGGGTGAAGGGTGTCACCGCCAGTCCGCTGCCCGGGCCGTCCGGCAACGTCGAGTACTTTCTGTGGCTGCGGGCCGGCGCACCCCAGTTGGATCCGGCCGACGTTGACCGTGCAGTGGCGGAGGGGCCGCGTTGACACAGAACCGAGCTCGTACTGTTTTCCTCCTCGCTCACACCGGGCGGCCGGCCGCGATCCGCAGCGCCGAGCTCGTGGTGAAGGGGCTGCTGGCGGCCGGAGTGGGGGTACGGGTACTGGATTTCGAGGCCCGCGACCTGCCGCTGCCCGACGAGGTCGAACTCGTCGAGGAGGCCTCGCCGCACAGCCTCGACGGCTGCGAGCTGCTGATCGTGCTCGGCGGTGACGGGACGCTGCTGCGCGGCGCCGAGTTCGCCCGCGCGTCCGGGGTGCCGATGCTCGGCGTCAACCTCGGCAGCGTCGGGTTTCTGGCGGAGGCCGAGCGGGACGACCTCGACAAGGTGGTCGACCGGGTGGTGAGCAGGGCGTACGAGGTCGAGGAGCGGATGACCGTCGACGTCGTCGTGCACCGCAACGGGGACATCGTGCACACCGACTGGGCGCTGAACGAGGCGGCGGTGCAGAAGGCGGGCGCCGAGAAGCTGCTGGAAGTGGTGCTGGAGATCGACGGGCGGCCGGTGACGGGGTTCGGGTGCGACGGCATCGTGCTGTCGACGCCGACCGGGTCCACGGCGTACGCGTTCTCGGCGGGCGGGCCGGTGGTGTGGCCGGAGGTGGAGGCGCTGCTGATGGTGCCGATCAGCGCGCATGCGCTGTTCGCCAAGCCGCTGGTGACCTCGCCGGACTCGGTGCTGGCGGTGGAGGTGCTGCCGCACATCCAGCCGGGGGTGCTGTGGTGTGACGGGCGGCGGACGGTTGAGCTTCCGCCCGGGGCTCGGGTCGAGGTGCGGCGGGGGGCGGTGCCCGTGCGGCTGGCTCGGCTGCATCACGCGTCGTTCACGGACCGGCTGGTCGCGAAGTTCGCGTTGCCGGTGTCCGGGTGGCGGGGGGCGCCGCACTAGCGGTCTGCGGGGGTGGCCGGGGAGCTTCGGCGACTGCGGGTGGTTCGTGGTTGCTCGCGCAGTTCCCCGCGCCCCTGGGCAGGTCCACCCGCCGGGGTGTCGAGGTGGTCGGTCGCGTCCGTGCGGTGGTGGCCGTATGTCGATATGGTCCCGCGCCCCTGGGCAGGTTCACTCGCCGGGGTGTCGAGGTGGTCGGTCGCGTCCGTGCGGTGGTGGCCGTATGTCGATACGGTCCCGCGCCCCTGGGCAGGTCCACCCGCCGGGGTGTCGAGGTGGCCGGTCGCGTCCGCGCGGTGGTGGCTGCATGTCGGTTCAGTCCTGTGCCCCTTTGGGGCGTCTTCGCTCCCCGCCGACTGCCCCTCGCGGTTTCTCCACTCGCCCGGGTGACAGGGGGCCTCGCACTTCGTCGGCCCGACCTCGTAAGGTCTTCCCCGTGCTGGAAGAAATGCGGATACGGTCCCTCGGAGTCATCGACGACGCTGTCGTCGAGTTGTCGCCGGGGTTCACCGCCGTCACCGGTGAGACGGGTGCGGGCAAGACCATGGTGGTCACGAGCCTGGGGCTGCTGCTCGGTGGGCGGGCGGATCCCGCGCTGGTGCGGATCGGGGCCGAGAAGGCGGTCGTGGAGGGGCGGGTCACCGTGCCCGAGGGCGCCTCGGCGGGCGTACGGGCCGAGGAGGCCGGTGCCGAGCTGGACGACGGGGCGCTGCTGATCAGCCGTACCGTTTCCGCCGAGGGGCGCTCGCGAGCGCACCTGGGCGGGCGCAGCGTGCCCGTGGGGCTGCTCGCCGAGCTCGCCGACGACCTGGTGGCCGTGCACGGGCAGACCGACCAGCAGGGGCTGCTGAAGCTGTCCCGGCAGCGGCAGGCCCTCGACCGGTACGCGGGCGACGGGGTCGCCGTACCGCTGGCCAAGTACGGCGAGGCGTACCGGCGGCTGCGGGCCGTCGCGGCCGAGCTGGAGGAGATCGTCACGCGCGCGCGTGAGCGGGCCCAGGAGGCCGACATGCTGCGCTATGGGCTGGACGAGATCGCCGGCGTCGAACCACGGGCCGGCGAGGACGTCGAGCTCGCCGAGGAGGCCGAGCGGCTCGGGCACGCCGAGGCGCTGTCGTCCGCCGCGACCGCCGCGCACTCCGCGCTCGCCGGAAACCCCGAGGACCCCGAGGGCATCGACGCGGCCACCCTCGTCGCGGGCGCCAACCGGGCCCTGGAGGCCGTGCGCTCGCACGACCCGGCGCTGGCCGCGCTCGCCGACCGGATCGGCGAGGTCGGGATCCTGCTCGGCGACGTGGCGGGTGAACTCGCCGGGTACGCCGACGACCTGGACGCCGATCCGCTGCGGCTCGCGGCCGTGGAGGAGCGGCGCGCCGCGCTCACCGCGCTGACCCGCAAGTACGGCTCGGACGTCGACGCGGTGCTGGCGTGGGCCGAGCAGAGCGCCGCGCGGCTCACCGAGCTCGACGGCGACGACGAGCGGATCGACGAACTGACCGCCGAGCGGGACGGCCTGCGCGCCGAACTGGGCGGTCTCGCACAGGCTTTGACCGAGGCGCGCACCGAGGCCGCCGAACGCTTCGCGGCCGCCGTCACCGCCGAACTGGGCTCCCTCGCGATGCCGCACGCGCGCGTCTCCTTCGCCATCCGGCAGACCGAGGATCCGGAAGGCGTGGAGGTCGGCGGCCGGGCGGTGGCCTACGGCCCGGCGGGTGCCGACGAGGTCGAACTGCTTCTCGCCCCGCATCCGGGCGCCCCGCCCCGCCCCATCGCCAAGGGCGCCTCCGGCGGTGAGCTGTCGCGGGTGATGCTCGCGGTGGAGGTCGTCTTCGCGGGTACGGACCCGGTCCCGACGTACCTCTTCGACGAGGTCGACGCGGGTGTCGGCGGCAAGGCGGCGGTGGAGATCGGGCGGCGCCTGGCCAAGCTCGCCAAGTCCGCACAGGTGGTCGTCGTCACGCACCTTCCCCAGGTCGCCGCCTTCGCCGACCGGCAGTTGCTCGTGGAGAAGACCAACGACGGCTCGGTCACCCGCTCGGGCGTGAAGGTCCTGGAGGGCGAGGAGCGGGTACGGGAGCTGTCCCGCATGCTGGCCGGCCAGGAGGACTCGGAGACGGCACGGGCGCACGCCGAGGAACTGCTGGCGACGGCACGGGCGGAGCGCTGACGGACCACGGACGGAGATAAGAGAGCGGAGATCGGCGGGCGGCGGGCAGAGGGCGGTGGGTGAAGGCCCCCAGGGCGTCACCCTCCCGGGTGACACGGTTCGGCGCATTGCCCCGGCCCGCCTCGGTATGTGACCTCTCGGAATACCCGGAACCCCCTTGTGTGCTGGCATGCTTGAGGGGGGCGCGGTGTCCGGGGGAGGTACGCGCGGTGATGCCGTCGGCCCCGATACCTTCTGTACGTTCCCTCGTGACCGCCCCACGCCGAACCAGGAGCCCCGGCCGCGTGAGCCCCGTGAGCAGCAACGCACCGCACGCTCAGTCGTCGCTGCGCACCGTGCAGGTGCTGGGCGGCGGCAACGCCGGCAGCAGCGCGCACGTGCGTTCGCTGGCCGCCGGCCTCGTCGCGCGGGGCGTGCGGGTCACGGTGTGCGCCCCCGCCGAGGCCGATCGCGCCTACGGCTTCTCGGGCGTCGGCGCCGACCATGTGCATGTGCCCCGCAGCAGCGACCCGGGCTCGGTCGCCGCGCTCCGCGCCGCCTGCACGGACGCCGACCTGGTGCACGCCCACGGCCTGCACGCCTCCTTCCGCGCGGTACTGGCGCTGAGCGGCCGCACCACTCCGCTGATCGTCACCTGGCACAACCGGGCGCATGCCGAGGGAGCGCGGGCGCATCTGCTGAGGATGCTGGAGCGGCGGGTGGTGAGGACGGCCGCCGTGGTGCTCGGCACCACCTCCGACCTGGTGGACCGGGCCCGCCGTACCGGCGCCAGGGACGCCCGGCTCGCCGCCGTGGCGCTGCCCGGCCTGCGGCGGCCCGCCGACGAGGACGAGGCGGAGCGGCTGCGGCCCAAGGTCCGGGCCGAACTCGGCGCCATGGGGCGGCCGTTGCTCATCGCGGTCGGCTCCCTCGACCGGCATCGCGGTTATGACGTCCTGCTGGACGCGGCACGTGCCTGGTGCCGGCTCGATCCGGTGCCGCTCCTCGTCATCGCCGGCGAGGGGCCGCTGCGTTCGGCGTTGCAGCGGCGGATCGAGGACGAGGAGCTGCCCGTGCGGCTGATCGGCCGCCGTGACGATGTCGCCGAGCTGCTCGCCGCCGCCGATCTGGCGCTGCTGCCCAGCAGTTGGGAGCCCCGCTCCGTCCTCGCCCAGGAGGCACTGCAGGCGGGCGTGCCGCTCGTCGCCACCGCTGTCGGCGGTATCCCCGACCTGGTCGGGGACGCGGCCGAGCTGGTCGCGTACGGCGACGCACGGGCCCTCGCCGACACCGTCGTACGTCTGCTCGGCGACCCCGAGCGCTGCGCGGAGCTGCGCGAGCGGGGGGCACGGCAGGCGGCGAGCTGGCCCACGGAGGACGAGACCGTCGCCCAAGTGCTCAGCGTGTACGACGAGTTGACGCAGCTCAGGCCGCTGCCGTGAGGCGTCAGGGCACGTGCCTTCTGGCTCTCAGTGCCAGGCTCAACGCCAGGACCACCTGTGGGTCGTCGAGGTCGGTGCCCAGCAACTCCCCGATGCGGGCGAGGCGGTTGTAGAGGGTCTGCCGGTTGAGGTGGAGTTCCCGGGCCGTCTCCGCCTTGCGGCCCGCGTGCGCCAGATAGGTCTCCAGGGTGGGCAGCAGCGGCGGCTTGGAACGGTGGTCGTGGTCGCGCAGCGGGCCGATCGCGCGGTCCACGAAGGCCGCCAGGTCGGGGTGGTCGCGCAGCCGCCACAGCAGGAGGTCGATGTCGAGGCGGCGCGCGTCGTACCAGGGCCGGTCGGAGAGGCCCTGGGCCGCTGTCGCCGTCGCGGCCGAGTGCCGCAGTCCAGCCGACGCCGCCGCCCAGCCGCCGGCCACCCCGACCACCACGACCGGGGGAGCGGCTCCGGGGCGCTGCATACCGGCGCGCTCCACCCCCGCCCGGAGCGCTGCCGCGACCCGGTCCGCGACCGTCGTCCGCTCCGCCTCCGAGCGCAGGCCCACGAGCAGCGGCACGCGGCCCTCGACCGGTCGTACGCCCAGCAGGACCGGCACGCCCACGGCCGCCAGCTCCTCGCCGACCGCCCGGGCCAGCACCGCCCAGCCTCCGCCCGGGGACAGGGAGTCGCCGACCCGCATGACCACCGGCAGCAGCGGGCTGCCGCCGGGCTTGAAACCGAGGACACGGGCCTGCGCCGGGGCGTCCTCGGCGGTGATCCGGCCCTCCGCGAGGTCGGTCAGGAAGTCGCCGCGCCCACGCGCCGCCAGCTCCTCCTCCTGGCGGGCCTGCATCAGCACGACGGCCAGGATGCCCGCCGCGCGGTCGGCGGCGATCCGGTGCACGGGCGCCAGCGGTCCGCGCACCGGAAGCAGGACCAGCCGGGCCCGCACCGACCCCGCCCCCGGGCCGCCGCCGGGCACGTCGACCAGCACCGCCCCGGTCGGCGGCGGCGCGTCCTTGTGCTGACCGCGCAGCCCCTCCCACACCTGGAGCGGATCCGCCCCCTCGGGCCCCGATCCGGCCGCGTACAGCAGCCGGCCGTCGGCGGTCTCCAGGAAGACCGGGTTGCCGCTGAAGTCGGCCAGGATCGCCAGCACCTGCGGCACCCCGCCGCCGCCCAGCAGGGCCTCGGTGCAGCGGCGGTGCATCTCCTCGGCGCGCTGGAGGAGCGCGTAGTGGTGGTTGACGATCTCGGTGTGGATCTCCTCGGTCACCGTCACGAACGGCACCTCGCGGTGCAGCACGACCAGCGGCAGTCCCGTCGAGCGGGCGGTGTCGACGAGGGTGGCGGGCAGCCGGGAGAACCGGGCGCCCAGCTCCACCACCAGGGCGGCGATGCCCCGCTCGGCGAGCGTGCGGACGAACGCCCGCTGGTCGGTCGGCCGGGTGCCCAGCCCGTAGCCGGTGGTGAGCAGCAGTTCGCCGCCCTTCAGCAGCGAGGCGATGTTCGGCACCTCGCCCGCGTGCACCCAGCGCACGGTGCGGCCCAGCCGGTCGGCGCCCGCCAGGATCTCCGGGAGCCCGCTGCGCAGCGTGGGCAGCTCCAGCGCCCGCTGCACGGTGATTCCGGCGCCCTGGGTGTCGAGTCCGCTGCCCGTACCGCTGTCCATGGAGCGGACGCTACCTGGGTGAACGCGTCCACGGCACCTTCCGCTAGAGCGGTCTGATGTTGTGGTTGAAGCGGAAAACGTTGTCGGGGTCCCAGCGCCGCTTCACCTTGCCGAGCCGCAGCGCGTTCCCCACGCCCAGACCGGCCCGCACCCGCTCCGGGCTCTCGTCACCGACGAGGTTCAGGCAGACCGCGCCGGTGGACCACGGCCGGACCGCGGTACCGGCGCCCCGCACCCACTCGATCACCCGTTCGTCGTCGCCCGGGTCCGCCCAGATCCCGAACGGATGCACCACCCAGGCCGCGTCCCGGTACGGCACCGGGTACTGACCCGGTCCGGAGGCGATCGCGCCGCCCAGCGGGACCAGCACCAGCCGGCTGCCGGTCGGCACCGGCATCCCCGCCGCGCCACCGCACCAGGCGTCCACCGCCGCGTCGGGCAGGCCGGCCAGACACTCGGCCGACCCGTGGTTGCGCAGCCCGGCCGGAACGTCGAGCATGCCCTGCACCTCGCTGTACGGCATCGCGCCGACGACCTCCGCCGCGTGCGGCAGCGCCAGCAGCGGCTCGGCGACCCCGCGCAGGCCTTCCTCGTCCCCCACGTACGTCACGAGGACGGCGCACACCGGATCGCCGCCGACAGTGAGGTACAGCACCGTGCCGCCCACCTCGTCGGGGCCGGTGCGGATCACCTCGCGGAAGGCGCGGAGGACGTTCGGGCCCGACGACGGCGGGAACAGCAGCAGCGCGGTCGTGAACACCGGCAGCTCGTGCAGTCCGAGGGTGAGCGCGGTGGCGACGCCGAAGTTCCCGCCACCGCCGTGCAGGGCCCAGAACAACTCCGGATTCTCGTCGGCGTCGGCGCGGACACGCTCCCCGCCGGCGGTGACCAGTTCGACACCCAGCAGGTGGTCGACGGCCAGGCCGAAAGCGCGGTCCAGCCAGCCCGTCCCGCCGCCGAGCACGAAACCGGCGACCCCCGTGCCGGAGGCTCGGCCGCCGGTGGTGGCGAGACCGTACGGCTGGGTCGCCCGGTCCAGACGGCCGATGGTGGCGCCGCCCTGCACGCGTACGGTCTTCGCCACCGGGTCGACGCTCACCTCGTGCATCCGGCGCAGGTCCACCACCAGCGCGGCGTCGGCAACCGCCGAGCCCGCCACACCGTGCCCACCGCCCCGCACCGCGACGTGCAGGTCCAGCTCCCGGCCGAACCGCACGGCGCGGACCACGTCGGCGTCGGCGGCGCACTGGGCGATGACGGCAGGCCGCCGGTCGATCATGCCGTTGAAGACGGCACGGGCGTCGTCGTACCCCGGGTCCCCGGGGGCGAACACCTCGCCGACCAGATCCTCGCGGAGCTCAACGAGTGCCGTGCGTGCCTTCGAGAGGGGAGCCATGGCTGCCCCCTTCCGGAAAGGGGGGATTCCTTCTTGACCAGCCTAAGGAGGGGCGTGCCCCTCAGGGGCGCGGGGCTCCGTCTGACATGCGGCTGCCGCCGCGCGGGCGCGACCAGCCCCCACGCACCCGCAGACAACCGACGACCGACGGCGCTACCCCCCGTACGCGCCCGACGCCGTCAGCCGCAGCGCCGTGTCGATCAGCGGCACGTGGCTGAACGCCTGCGGAAAGTTCCCCACCTGCCGCTTCAGCCGCGGATCCCACTCCTCCGCCAGCAGCCCGAGGTCGTTCCGCAGCCCGAGCAGCTTCTCGAACAGCTTGCGGGCCTCGTCGACGCGCCCGATCATCGCGAGGTCGTCGGCCATCCAGAACGAGCATGCCAGGAAGGCACCCTCGTCACCGGGGAGGCCGTCCACGCCCTCGTCGCCGCCCGAGGTCGGGTAGCGCAGGATGAAACCGTCCGACGTGGACAGCTCCCGCTGGATCGCCTCGATGGTGCCGATGACCCGCTTGTCGTCCGGCGGCAGGAACCCCATCTGGGGGATGAGCAGCAGCGAGGCGTCCAGCTCCTGGGAGCCGTACGACTGGGTGAAGGTGTTGCGCTCCTTGTCGTAGCCGCGCTCGCAGACGTCCCGGTGGATGTCGTCGCGCAGCTCCGTCCAGCGCTCCAGCGGGCCGTCCGCGTCGCCGGACTCGATGAGCTTGATGGTGCGGTCGACGGCGACCCAGGCCATCACCTTGGAGTGCACGAAGTGCCGGCGCGGCCCGCGCACCTCCCAGATGCCCTCGTCCGGCTCGTCCCAGTGGTCCTCCAGGTAGCGGATGAGCTTGAGCTGGAGCAGGGACGCGTAGTCGTTGCGGGCGAGGCCGGTCATGTGGGCCAGGTGCAGGGCCTCGGTGACCTCGCCGTAGACGTCCAGCTGGAGCTGGTGGGCGGCGCCGTTGCCGACCCGGACGGGCGCCGAGTTCTCGTAGCCGGGCAGCCAGTCCAGCTCGGCCTCGCCCAGCTCCCGCTCGCCCGCGATGCCGTACATGATCTGCAGGTTCTCGGGGTCGCCGGCGACCGCGCGGAGCAGCCACTCGCGCCAGGCGCGGGCCTCCTCGCGGTAGCCGGTGCGCAGCAGCGAGGACAGGGTGATGGCCGCGTCGCGGAGCCAGGTGTAGCGGTAGTCCCAGTTGCGGACACCGGCGATGTCCTCGGGGAGGGAGGTCGTGGGCGCGGCGACGATGCCGCCCGTGGGGGCGTAGGTGAGGGCCTTGAGGGTGATCAGCGAGCGGATCACGGCCTCGCGGTACGGGCCGTGGTACGTGCAGTGCTCGACCCACTCCCGCCAGAAGTCCTCGGTCGCCTGCAGCGACTGCTCCGGCTCCGGCAGCGGCGGCGGCTCCTTGTGCGAGGGCTGCCACGAGATGGTGAACGCGATCCGGTCGCCGGGGGCGACGGTGAAGTCCGCGTAGGTGGTCAGCGACTTGCCGTAGGTCTCCGCGGAGGTGTCGAACCACACCGAGTCGGGGCCGGCCACGGCGACCGTACGGCCGTCGTGCTTGTGCACCCAGGGGACCACCCGGCCGTAGGAGAACCGCATGCGCAGCACCGAGCGCATCGGCACCCGGCCGGTGACGCCCTCGACGATGCGGATCAGCTGGGGCGCGCCGTCACGCGGGGGCATGAAGTCGGTGACCCGGACCGTGCCGCGCGGGGTGTCCCACTCCGACTCCAGGATCAGCGAGTCGCCCCGGTAGGTGCGGCGCGTCGCGGTCGCGGGCTGGGAGTCGGCCGCGTGCGCCGGGCCGAGCCGCCAGAAGCCGTGTTCCTCCGTGCCGAGCAGACCGGCGAAGATGGCATGCGAGTCGAAGCGGGGCAGGCACAGCCAGTCCACTGTGCCGTCCCGGCAGACCAAGGCGGCGGTCTGCATGTCTCCGATGAGTGCGTAGTCTTCGATGCGCCCGGCCACGTGCAACTCCAGTCGAACGGCCACGTCACCCCCCAGGCAGAGGGGGGCTGTCGCTAGTGCGGTCAAGGGGGGTTGTTGTTGTGCGTCGTTAAGCGGTGAAGCAAAGCAGCCCGCCGTGCCCTGAGGCAAAACGACAGTCATAGCTCAACGAACTGCCAAGCTCTCGTGTTCCGGGAGTGACGGGCGGGGGTGTGCCGTGTTTTCCGGCCGGCTCGGCAGCGAGTGTCCGAGCAGGATACGACGCACGTAGATGATCTGCGTGCCGCTCCGGGCAACCTGTGTGGGCCGAACGGGTGAGCGCCGAGTGAAAAGCCGGTAAGGCAGATACCACGTCTGTGCCGACCTGTGTACGGAGCGTGGCCGGAGGCCATCTCTCCACGGCGCTGATACCCTGGTAGCCCGTGGACCGGTGGGCACGAAACCCCCGAACCGCAGCGACGGCCCCACCCCCGGAAACTCCCGGACGGCAGCCGTACCGCACGACAGACCGCGACCACGGGAGCCCCCTCTTGGCCATGCCGCCGCATGCTTTCAAAAACAGCGCAGCCACGACGACCAAGCACATCTTCGTCACCGGGGGTGTCGCCTCCTCGCTCGGCAAGGGCCTGACGGCCTCCAGCCTGGGCATGCTGCTCAAGGCCCGGGGCCTGCGCGTCGTGATGCAGAAGCTCGACCCGTACCTGAACGTCGACCCGGGCACGATGAACCCCTTCCAGCACGGTGAGGTCTTCGTCACCAACGACGGTGCCGAGACCGACCTGGACATCGGCCACTACGAGCGTTTCCTCGACCGCGACCTGGACGGCTCCGCCAACGTCACCACAGGTCAGGTCTATTCGACGGTGATCGCCAAGGAACGGCGTGGCGAGTACCTGGGCGACACGGTCCAGGTCATCCCGCACATCACCAACGAGATCAAGCACCGCATCCGCCGCATGGCCACCGACGAGGTCGACGTCGTCATCACCGAGGTCGGCGGCACGGTCGGCGACATCGAGTCGCTGCCGTTCCTGGAGACGGTCCGCCAGGTCCGGCACGAGGTCGGCCGGGACAACGTCTTCGTGGTGCACATCTCGCTCCTGCCGTACATCGGGCCCTCCGGCGAGCTGAAGACCAAGCCCACCCAGCACTCCGTGGCCGCCCTGCGGAACATCGGTATCCAGCCGGACGCGATCGTGCTGCGCTGCGACCGCGAGGTCCCCACCGCGATCAAGCGCAAGATCTCGCTGATGTGCGACGTCGACGAGGCCGCGGTCGTGGCCTGCCCGGACGCCCGCTCGATCTACGACATCCCGAAGACCGTGCACGGCGAGGGCCTGGACGCCTACGTCGTCCGCAAGCTGGACCTGCCGTTCCGCGACGTGGACTGGCGGACCTGGGACGACCTGCTCGACCGCGTCCACAACCCCGATCACGAGATCACCCTCGCGCTGGTCGGCAAGTACATCGACCTGCCCGACGCCTACCTCTCGGTCACCGAGGCGCTGCGCGCCGGCGGTTTCGCCAACAAGGCCCGCGTGAAGATCAAGTGGGTGACGTCGGACGACTGCCGGACCCCGGCCGGCGCGGCGGCCCAGCTCTCCGACGTCGACGGCATCTGCATCCCCGGCGGCTTCGGCGACCGCGGTGTGCTCGGCAAGGTCGGCGCCATCCGCTACGCCCGCGAGAACCGGATCCCGCTGCTCGGCCTCTGCCTGGGCCTGCAGTGCATCGTGATCGAGGCCGCCCGCAACCTGGCCGACATCCCGGACGCCAACTCCACCGAGTTCGACTCCGCCACCGGCCACCCGGTCATCTCCACCATGGCCGAGCAGCTGGACATCGTCGCCGGCGAAGGCGACATGGGCGGCACCATGCGGCTCGGCATGTACCCGGCCAAGCTGGCCGAGGGCTCCATCGTGCGCGAGGTGTACGACGGCAAGGAGTACGTCGAGGAGCGGCACCGCCACCGCTACGAGGTGAACAACGCCTACCGCGCGGAGCTGGAGAAGAAGGCCGGCATCCTGTTCTCCGGCACCTCCCCGGACGGCAAGCTCGTCGAGTACGTCGAGTACCCGCGCGACGTCCACCCCTACCTGGTCGCCACCCAGGCCCACCCGGAGCTGCGCTCCCGCCCGACCCGCCCGCACCCGCTCTTCGCAGGCCTGGTGAAGGCCGCGGTCGCGCGTCAGCAGGGCGCCGTCGAGCAGGGGAATTCGAAGTAACACACCGGTTGTACGGTGGCCGGGGCGCATACCTTCAAAGGTGAGCACCCCGGTTTTCTTTTCTGCAGGTGGCAGGCGCGTGGAAGGGCGGCACGGCATGACGATCAAGGACACCCCCGAGGAGTGGGAGATCCGGGCGACCGAGACCCCCTTCGTGGGCAACAAGACCTCGGTCCGCACGGACGAGGTGGTCATGCCCGACGGGTCGGTGGTCCGCCGCGACTACCAGGTGCACCCCGGCTCGGTCGCCGTCCTCGCCCTCGACGAGGAGGACCGCGTGCTGCTCATCCGCCAGTACCGGCACCCGGTCCGGCAGAAGCTCTGGGAGATCCCGGCCGGCCTGCTCGACGTCCCCGGCGAGAACCCGCTGCACGCGGCCCAGCGCGAGCTGTACGAGGAGGCGCACGTCAAGGCCGAGGACTGGCGGGTGCTGACCGACCTGTACACCACCCCCGGCGGCTGCGACGAGGCGGTACGGATCTTCCTCGCCCGTGACCTGTCCGCGGCCGAGGGGGAGCGTTTCGCGTCGGAGCACGAGGAGACCGACCTGGAGTACGCGCGCGTGCCGGTCGACGAGCTGGTGCGCCTGCTGCTCGCCGGTGATCTGCACAACAACTGCCTGGTGACGGGCGTCCTCTCGCTGGTCGCCGCCCGCACCGGCGACGGCCTCGACGCGCTGCGCCCGGCCGACGCGCCCTGGCCGGCCCGCCCCTTCGAGTCCTGAACCACCGATCGGACGACCCGGTGTGACCATCGCCTGATCCGATCGGGCGATGCGCCCGCCGCGCTCCGCCCGGAACGTCCGCGCACGTGAACTAGGCTCGACGCGATTGAGCCGATACGCCCGAACCGGAGCCCCGGCGGGCCTGCGTGTGCGGTGGGACGGGAGTGTGGCCCGTGACGGATCAGGCGGTGGACACAGGCGGCGCACGGCGCTCGGCGCCCGCGGCCACGGACGACCGGTTCCTGGGCCGTACAAGGGAGTTGAAGGAACTGCGCGCCGACATCGAGCGCGCGGGCCTGGACACCATCGCCGGCCGCAAGGCCCCCCGTGCCCGGGTACTGCTGATCGCGGGCAGACCCGGTTCCGGCCGCACCGCCCTCGCCGGGGAACTCGTCCGGCAGGTCGCCGCCGCCTACCCCGACGGGGTGCTGCGCGCCCGCCTCACCGAGCCCGACGGCACCCCGGTCCCCGTCGAGCGCACCGCCCGCGACCTCCTCACCGCCCTGCGGCTGCCCACCCCGGCCGGCGCCGCCGCGGACGACCTCACCCACGCCCTGCGCACCGCCCTCGCCGAACGCCGGATGCTGCTCCTGCTCGACGACGCGCCCGGTGCCGAAGAGGTCGACGTCCTGCTCCCCGACACCCCGGACTGCCTGGCCGTCGCCGTCTCCGGCGGCCCGCTCACCGGCATCTCGGACGTCCGCCCGTGCACCCTGGGCGGCCTGGACACCAAGTCGGCCGTGGAACTGCTCAGCCGGTACACCGGCTCGGTCCGCATCACCGTCGACCCCCGGTCCGCCGAGTCGCTGGTCGAGGTGTGCCAGGCGCAGCCCGCGGCGCTCGCCCTGGCCGGCGGCTGGCTCGCCGCCCGCCCCCAGGCCGCCGTCTCCGACCTCGCCAAACGGCTGCACGCCGAGCCGGACGACGGCACCGCGCTGGCCCGGGTCCTCCGGTTCGCGCACGACCAGCTGCCGGCCCAGTCCGCCCGGATACTGCGCCTCCTCAGCCTGGCCCCGGCCGGCCTGGCCGACCCGCACACCGCGTCCGCCCTCGCCGGCTGCTCGGTCGACACCGCCCGCACCACCCTGGACGAGCTGGTCCGGCTGGGCCTGCTGCGCCCCGTGACCTCCTCGCTGCCCCAGTACGAGGTCCCTGGCTGCCTGCACCCGCTGCTCCGGGCGCTGGCCGAGAGCCAGGAGCGGGCCGCGGAGCTCCAGCTGGCCCGCGCCCGGATGCTGGAGCGCACGGTACGGCTGCTGCAGTCCTGCCGGGCGATCACCGAGACCGACAACCCGCAGGCCCGCGAGAAGCTCCAGGCGCTCCCCCGCGAGCTGCGCTTCCCCACCCCCCGGGCCGCCGCCGACTGGCTGTGCGGCCGGCGCCCGGCCCTGCTCGCCGCCGCCCGCGCGGCGGTCGCCGACGGCGAGCTCGACACGCTGGCCCGCCGTCTGATGGCGCAGCTGGTCAAGGCCATGGTGGCCCACCTCGGCACCCAGGCCGCGGCCCCCGACCTGTACGGCGTCCACGGGCTCGTCCTGGATGTCGCCCGGCGCCGCGGGCTGTACCGCGAGCAGGCCGCCGCGCTGCTGAACCTCGGCGACCTGGACGCGCAGACCGGGCGCACCGCGGCCGCGCTGGTGCGCTATCGGTCTGCTTTGGATGCCGGACGCAAAGCAAATGACCCGTACGCGACCGGTCGTGCAATGGAATCCGTAGGTGGCACGTATCAGGAGCTGGGGGACTACGACCGGGCCGCCGACTGGTTCGGCCGGGCCCTCGCCGAGCGCCTGGCCCGCGGCGAGCGTGCCGAGGCGGCCCGGCTCTACGGCCGCATCGCCGGCGCGCACACCTACGCGGGCCGGTACGGCGAGGCGCTGCGGTCCTGGCGGGCGGCTGTTTCCGGCCACCGCAAGAACGGTGATGTGCCCGCGCAGGCAAGGGCGTTGAGCGAGCTGGCCCGGGTCCAGGAGTACGCCGGCCGGCCCGAGGAGTCGCTGCGCACCTGCCAGGAGGCGGTCGAGTGGGCGCGCCGCGCCGAGGACACCCGGCTCCAGGCGGCGCTCCAGTTGCGGCTCGCCGACACGCTGGAGCGCCTCGGCGACTCCACCGCCGCGAGCCTGCACCGGTCGGCCGCCGAGCGCATGCTGGGTGAGGAGCCTCTGGACCCCGTGGGCCCCCCGGACCATGACTCCGAGCCGGAACGCGGCGCTAACACCTGCGAAATCCGTAGTACATCCGGCGAAGATTGATGCAATGAAAGGCTAGACAGTCGGAACACCTTCATTAAACTGGCTCTGCCGCCGGTTCTTCCGCGGTGTCTCCTGGTATGCCGCTGCATGCCGGGTATGTGTATCTATGCCCCCACACACCCTCTGAGCCAAGGACCGTGATCGACGTGAAGGTCGGCATCCCCCGCGAGGTCAAGAACAACGAGTTCCGGGTGGCCATCACCCCGGCCGGCGTGCACGAGCTGGTGCGTCACGGCCACCAGGTCGTCATCGAGCGCGGCGCCGGTGTCGGCTCGTCGATCCCCGACGGCGAGTACGTCGCCGCCGGTGCCACGATCCTGGACACCGCCGACGAGGTGTGGGCCACCGCCGACCTGCTGCTGAAGGTCAAGGAGCCGATCGCGGAGGAGTACCACCGCCTCCGCAAGGACCAGACCCTCTTCACCTACCTGCACCTGGCCGCCTCCAAGGAGTGCACCGACGCCCTGCTGGAGTCCGGCACCACGGCGATCGCCTACGAGACCGTCGAACTGCCCAACCGCGCGCTCCCGCTGCTCGCGCCGATGTCCGAGGTGGCCGGCCGGCTCGCCCCCCAGGTCGGCGCCTACCACCTGATGCGCGCCGCCGGCGGCCGTGGCGTCCTGCCCGGTGGTGTCCCGGGTGTACTGCCCGCCAAGGCCGTCGTCATCGGCGGCGGGGTCTCCGGCTGGAACGCCGTGCAGATCGCCATCGGCATGGGCTTCGACGTGACCCTGCTCGACCGCGACATCAACAAGCTGCGCGAGGCCGACCGGATCTTCGGCACCAAGGTCAAGGCCGTCATGTCCAACGCCTTCGAGCTGGAGAAGGCCTGCCTGGAGGCCGACCTCGTGATCGGCGCGGTGCTCATCCCGGGCGCCAAGGCCCCGAAGCTCGTCACCAACGAGCTGGTCTCCCGGATGAAGCAGGGAAGTGTCCTTGTCGACATCGCGATCGACCAGGGCGGCTGCTTCGAGGACTCCCGTCCCACCACGCATGCCGAGCCGACCTTCAAGATCCACGAGTCGGTCTTCTACTGCGTCGCCAACATGCCCGGCGCGGTGCCCAACACCTCCACCTACGCGCTCACCAACGCCACGCTGCCGTACATCGTGTCGCTCGCGGACAACGGCTGGGCGGAGGCGCTGCGCCGTGACGCCGCGCTGGCCAGGGGTCTCAACACCCATGACGGCAAGGTCGTTTACAAGGAGGTCGCCGAGGCGCACGGCCTGGAGCACGTGGACCTCGACACGCTGATCGGCTGAACCGGCCCCGACCCGCAAGTCACCTTTTCGTAAAGGCGATACGTCAACAAGCCGCGTCAATCGCGCACATCCGGCCGGACCTTGCCCGACAAGGTCCGGCCGGATGTGTGTATGGTCACTTTGCGACTTGCGGTCAACTCGCCTCGAACGTAACCCTTCGACCGATTCGCACACCGGTGAAACCTGCTGTGCGACGGCCGTACGCCCTTGACAGCGGGATGTTTCATTGCCGACACATCCTGCCGGGTCCGGCGGATTGTGTTGCTGCGAACACCCGACACGCCATAGAGTCGCCAACCGTCGGCATGGTGCCACGCTGACCTGTCTAGAAGTTTCCTGGTCACCAAGGAGGTAAGACGACTTGTGAATGAGTCGACATTTTCTCCCGGGGGTGGTCAACCAGGAATGCCGGTACGGGACCAGGGTCCCGCGGGGTTCGAGGCTGTCGGCTCCGTCGCGGTGCGTACCTTCGCAGCAGCCCAGAGTCCGCTGATCACGCGGACAGCACACCAGAGCATGGATGGCCATCACGTGAACGCCAGGGCCGGCGACGGAAGTGGCGCGCCCCACAACCAACTCGCCGACTACGACGAACTGCCCGACGGGCACTTCTACGACCCCGACGCCGAGTACGAGCCCGATCCGGAGTACGCGGCCACGCTCGCGCCCGACGCTGCCCGCCAGCGTCGCGAGCGCGTCGGCCCGACCGGGCGCCCGCTGCCGTACTTCCCGATCCCGGGCCCGGTGACCAGTCACGGCCCCGCGACGATCATCGCGATGTGCAACCAGAAGGGCGGCGTCGGCAAGACCACGTCGACCATCAACCTGGGTGCCGCGCTCGCGGAGTACGGCCGGCGGGTGCTGCTCGTGGACTTCGACCCGCAGGGCGCGCTGTCGGTCGGTCTCGGCGTCAACCCGATGGAGCTCGACCTCACCGTCTACAACCTGCTCATGGAGCGGGGCATGGCGGCCGACGAGGTCCTCCTGAAGACCGCGGTCCCCAACATGGACCTGCTGCCCTCCAACATCGACCTGTCGGCCGCCGAGGTCCAGCTGGTCTCCGAGGTCGCCCGCGAGTCGACCCTGCAGCGCGCCCTCAAGCCGCTGCTGCCCGACTACGACTACATCGTGATCGACTGTCAGCCCTCGCTCGGCCTGCTCACGGTCAACGCGCTGACGGCCGCTCACAAGGTGATCGTGCCGCTGGAGTGCGAGTTCTTCGCCCTGCGCGGTGTCGCCCTGCTGACCGAGACCATCGAGAAGGTCCAGGAGCGGCTCAACCCGGAGCTGGAGCTCGACGGCATCCTCGCCACGATGTACGACTCGCGCACGGTCCACAGCCGTGAGGTGCTGGCCCGTGTGGTCGAGGCGTTCGACGACCACGTGTACCACACGGTCATCGGCCGCACGGTCCGCTTCCCGGAGACCACGGTCGCCGGTGAGCCGATCACCACGTACGCCTCCAACTCCGTCGGTGCCGCCGCCTATCGCCAGCTCGCCAGGGAGGTGCTCGCCCGGTGTCACGCCGAGTGAGTCTGCCCGGGGCCGACGAACTGTTCCGTACGACCGGGGGGACGGCGCTGCAGCCGTCCACCCCGAGGCGCCCGGCCAACGGCGAGGCCCGGGTGCCGGCCCCCGCGGGGGAGAGCGACGAGACGGCGGCCGCGGCCGCCGAGGACGTGCCCCAGTCGGTGCCCGTGCAGGGCGGCGACGGCGAGGGCGCTGAGCACGTGGCGGCGGAGGCCGATCCGGCCGACGCCGGGGAGTCCCGCAACCGCGGGACGTCGGCCACGGTGGTGCCCTCCGGTCCGCGCCGGCAAGATGTGCAGGAAGGTTCTGGCGCCGACGCCCAGGGCCAGCCGCGCAAGCGCGGTGGCCGGGCGCCCGCCCGGCGGCCCAGCGGGCGCGAGCGGCACGACGAGAAGATCACCGTGTATGTCTCCGCCGAGGAGCTGATGGACCTGGAGCACGCCCGTCTCGTGCTCCGAGGAGAGCACGGGCTCGCCGTGGACCGGGGCCGGATCGTCCGCGAGGCGGTCGCCGTGGTCCTGGCCGACCTGGAGTCCCGCGGGGAAGCGAGCATCCTCGTACGACGGCTGCGGGGTCGGTAGTCGGCCGAGTGGGCGGTAAGCGGTAGCCTGCGACGGCCATGACCTCGAACGACGTTCCCGCTTCCGGCCCCGGTGCCGGGCGCAGGCGTGCGCTGGGGCGGGGGCCGGGGGTTTCGCCTCCGGCGCCGGAAGCGTTGCCGGTGGTCGACGAGAGGCCGTCGTCGGCTGAGGTCGACTCTCCGGCTGAGGCCGGGGGACCGTTGGGCCCACCCTCCGCCACTCTCGACTCCGCTCGAGCGGGGGGACCCCCGTCGCCCGGCGGAACGACTGCCCACAACGGCGGCGTGTCCGCAGAGGAACCCGGCGCTGCCGAAGCGCCCGACGGCGTCTTCACAGTGCGGCTCGCCAACTTCGAGGGGCCCTTCGACCTCCTCCTCCAGCTGATCTCCAAGCACAAGCTGGACGTCACCGAGGTCGCGCTCTCCAAGGTGACCGACGAGTTCATGGCGCACATCCGGGCGATGGGGCCGGACTGGGACCTGGACCAGACCACCGAGTTCCTCGTGGTGGCCGCCACCCTGCTCGATCTCAAGGCCGCCCGGCTGCTGCCCGCCGCCGAGGTCGAGGACGAGGCCGACCTGGCGCTGCTGGAGGCCCGTGACCTGCTCTTCGCGCGGCTGCTGCAGTACCGCGCGTACAAACAGATCGCCGACATCTTCAACCGGCGTCTGGACGACGAGGCCCGCCGCTGGCCCCGTACCGTCGGCCTCGAACCGCATCTCGCCGCATTGCTGCCCGAGGTCGTCATCAGCATCGGGCCGGAGGGGTTCGCCAGGCTCGCGGTCAAGGCGATGCAGCCCAAGCCCAAGCCGCAGGTGTACGTCGACCACATCCACGCCCCGCTGGTCAGCGTGCAGGAGCAGGCCGGGATCGTGGTCGCGCGGCTGCGGGAACTGGGGGAGGCCAGCTTCCGGGTGCTCGTCGAGGACACCGACAACACGCTCACCGTCGTCGCCCGCTTCCTGGCGCTCCTTGAGCTGTACCGGGAGAAGGCCGTGGCCCTCGACCAGGAGACCGCCCTCGGAGACCTGATCGTGCGGTGGACCGGCGGTGACGAGCAGACCCGGCCGATGGTCACCGACGAGTTCGACCGGCCGCCCGAGCCGCCCAAGGAGGAGAAGGCGTGAGTGAGGAGACCGCGGAGCTGCCGGCGGGGCTGCGGCCCGTCGCCGAGCTCGACCTCAAGCCGGCCCTGGAGGCGGTGCTCATGGTCGTGGACGAGCCCGCCACCGTCGAGCACCTGGCCAAGCTCCTGGAGCGGCCGAGGCAGACGATCACCAAGGCGCTGCGGGCGCTGGCGGAGGAGTACACCGCGCAGGGCCGCGGCTTCGAGCTGCGGTTCGTCGCGGGCGGCTGGCGTTTCTACACGCGCGCCGAGTACGCGCCCGCCGTCGAGCGGCTGGTCCTGGAGGGCCAGACCGCCAGGCTCACCCAGGCCGCCCTGGAGACCCTCGCGGTCGTCGCGTACCGCCAGCCGGTGAGCCGCAGCCGCGTCTCGGTCGTCCGTGGAGTCAACTGCGACGGTGTGATGCGCACCCTCCTCCAGCGCGGTCTGGTCGAGGAGGCGGGCGCGGAACCCGAAACAGGTGCGATCCTGTACAGGACGACGAACTACTTCCTGGAGCGGATGGGCCTGCGCGGTCTGGACGAGCTCCCGGAGCTCGCGCCCTTCCTCCCGGAGGCGGAGGCGATCGAGGCCGAGACCCAGGAGGGGGTGCCGTCGTTCGATCCGGACGCTCCGGATTCCGAGGACGCAGACGACAAGACGGAACTTTGATGCGAAGCAGCAGCGGCAGGAACAGCAGCGAAAACAACGGCGGGAGCCGTGGTGGCAACAGCGGCGGCCGCGGCGGGAGCAGCGGTGGCCGCGGTAACTACCGCGGCGCCGGGAACGCCCGCGACGACAAGCAGGGCGGCCGGCCGAAGAAGCCGCGCCCGGAGGAGCGGCGCTACGACGTGGGCCCCGGCGCCACCCAGGACGGCCCGAAGTCGGGTCGTGGCGCCTCGGCGCGCGGCGGCGCCAAGGGCGGCCCCAGGCAGGGCCAGGGCACCGGGCGCGGCCGTACCGCTCCGGCGAGTTCCCGGGAGTACGACGCCCGCGCCGAGGAGCGCAACCGGGAGCGGTACGCGGGCAAGAAGGACGTCAAGCTGCCCAAGACCTTCCCGGGCGCCGAGCAGGAGGGCGAGCGGCTGCAGAAGGTCCTCGCCCGCGCGGGCTACGGCTCCCGGCGCGCCTGCGAGGAGCTGATCGAGCAGGCCCGCGTCGAGGTCAACGGCGAGATCGTCCTGGAGCAGGGCAAGCGGGTCGACCCGGAGAAGGACGAGGTCCGCGTCGACGGGCTGACCGTCGCCACGCAGTCGTACCAGTTCTTCTCGCTGAACAAGCCGGCCGGTGTGGTCTCCACCATGGAGGACCCGGACGGCCGGCAGTGCCTCGGCGACTACGTCACCAACCGGGAGACGCGGCTCTTCCACGTGGGGCGACTCGACACCGAGACCGAGGGCGTCATCCTGCTCACCAACCACGGCGAGCTGGCGCACCGGCTGACCCACCCCAAGTACGGCGTGAAGAAGACCTACCTCGCGCACATCGTCGGCCCGATCCCGCGCGACCTGGGCAAGAAGCTCAAGGACGGCATCCAGCTGGAGGACGGGTACGCGCGCGCCGACCACTTCCGGGTCGTCGAGCAGACCGGCAAGAACTACCTCGTCGAGGTCACCCTGCACGAGGGCCGCAAGCACATCGTGCGCCGCATGCTGGCCGAGGCCGGGTTCCCGGTCGACAAGCTGGTGCGGGTCGCCTTCGGACCCATCACCCTCGGCGACCAGAAGTCGGGCTGGCTGCGCCGGCTGTCCAACACCGAGGTCGGGATGCTCATGAAGGAAGTCGACCTCTAGACCTCCTGCTGATCCTCCGAACCCCGTGAAGGGGTGTGTACGGCTTCCTGACGGCCGGTCCCGGGCACCCCGGGACCGGCCGTCGTCGTCTCCGTGAACGGGGCTCCGGCGGCCACTGAGGGCTTGCGCGCCCCCGCGCGCTCTTTATAGTCGTAGGGACTATTATTCGCATCGATCAACGAGGGGTGGACAGGCGCATGCAGGGCTACGACAAGTACGCCTTCGAACCCTTCGCCGTCACCGTCGACCTCGCCGTCCTCACCCTCCGCGCCGGCGCTCTGCACGTGCTGCTCGTCGAGCGCGGGCAGGAGCCGTACGCCGGAGAGTGGGCACTGCCCGGCGGCTTCCTGCTGCCGCGGGAGTCGGCCGAGACGGCGGCCCGGCGGGAGCTCGCCGAGGAGACCGGCCTGTCGGACGTGTCCGGACTGCATCTGGAGCAACTGCGCACCTACAGCGAGCCCGACCGTGATCCGAGGATGCGGGTGGTCTCCGTCGCCTTCACCGCGCTGCTGCCCGACGCCCCCGAACCGCACGGCGGCGGTGACGCGGCACAGGCGCGCTGGCAGCCGTACGACCCGGCCCGGCCGCTCGCCTTCGACCACGACCGGATCCTGGCCGACGCCCATGAACGGGTCGGCGCGCAGCTGGAGTACAGCTGTCTCGCCACCGCCTTCTGCCCGCCCGAGTTCACGCTCGGGGAGCTGCAGAACGTCTACGAGACCGTGTGGGGCGTCACCCTGGACCGCCCCAACTTCCGCCGCAAGGTGCTCGCCACCCCCGGCTTCGTCGAACCCGCCCCCGGCGCCGCCCGGCTGACCGGCGGCCGCGGCAAACCGGCCGCCCTCTACCGCGCGGGCACCGCCACCGCGCTCCACCCGCCCCTGCTCCGCCCGTCCCGGGAAGGACGCCCCGCATGACCACGAACATCGGCGACAAACGCGCCGCCACCGGCTCCCTGATCGGTCTCGCCCTCGGCGACGCGCTCGGCTTCCCCACCGAGTTCAACGACGTGCCCTCGATCCTCGCCAAGTTCGGTCCCTGGCGGGAGATGGCGCTGCCGCGGCCGGCCGTCGTCTCGGACGACACCCAGATGACCCTCGCCGTGGGACACGCGATGCGCACTGCCATGGACCGGGGGGTGCTCGCGCCCAAGCGGCTGGAGCGGCCGCTGCGCGAGGAGTTCGTGGACTGGTACCAGTCGCCCCAGAACAACCGGGCGCCCGGCCGGACCTGCCTGCGGGCCTGCAGTCTCCTGAAGGAGGAGGGGCGCCTCTGGCAGGACGCCAGCCAGATCGACTCCAAGGGCTGCGGGGCCGACATGCGGGTCGCGCCCGTCGGCCTCGCGCCCGGGCTGAGCGACGAACAGCGCGCCGGCGCCGCCCAGTTGCAGTCCGCGCTGACCCACGGCCACCCCACCGCCCTGGCCGCCTCCGACCTCACCGCACGTGCCGTACGGCTGCTCGCGCAGGGAGCCGAACCGGACGGGCTCGTCGGGCAGTTGCGCGGGTACGCCCGGGAGAACCGCACCCGCTACCACCACACCTGGCTCGGCGACCTGTGGACGCGCAGCCACGACGCCACCCCCGAGGACTTCATCGCACGCGGCTGGGACGAGTGCCTGGAGATCCTCGACCGGCTCCAGGAGGCCGTGCGCACCGCCTCTCCGGAGGCCGACCCGTGCCTGGCCACCGGGGCCGGCTGGATCGCCGAGGAGGCCCTGGCGACCGGACTGCTCTGCTTCCTGCTCTTCCCCGGCGAACCGCTGCTCGCCCTGCGCCGGGCCGCCTGCTCCTCAGGCGACTCGGACTCGATCGCCTGCCTCACCGGGGCGTTCGCGGGTGCCTGGCTGGGCGCGGAAGCCTGGCCTACGGAGTGGGCCGACCGGATCGAGTACGCGGGCGACCTGCTGACCCTCGGCGCGCTCTGGGACGCCTGAGCGCTCGCTCGACGACCTGCTCGACAGGCGCGGAGCAGCTAACGCCGCCCGGCGCGCTCCGCGCGCACGACGCCCTGCACGACCCCGTGGTCCGCGTGCGTCCGGAGGGCCGAGTCCCGGCGGGTCCGGAACAGGAAGTCGGCCACGCGCGCGTGGTCCGGCTCCGCCGGGAGCGGGCTGCCGTGCAGGGCCCGCTCGGTCTCTTCGGCGAGCCGGGCCATCCGGGACTCGACCTCCGCCCAGGAGACCTCGCCCCGCTTCACCGCCAGGAACCCCGCGCGCCGCTCGCCCACGTCGATCGTGAGCTCGCCGGTGCGCAGCAGGTCGCGGGCGCTGGTCAGGAGCCGCAGCAGGTGCATCGCATGCTTCCAGCGCGGGGCGCCGTGCGCGCGCAGGTCCGCGTCGAGCTTCCGGCGCTGGCCCAGGGCGTACCGGGTGAAGGTGTCGTAGGCGTGCCGGGAGAGGAAGGCGCCGCGCAGGGCGAGCAGTTCGCGGCCGGTGCCGTCGATGTGCTCGACCAGGGGCGAGTGCAGGCACTCCAGGATGTTCGGGTTGGCCCGCAGCGCCAGCTCGCAGAACCGTTCCAGCTCCCAGGAGAACCGCTCCTCCTCCGGTCCCTCGACATGGGTCGGAGGCTTCTCGAAGCGCCAGAACAGGGGAGTGGGGGCGAGGAAGACGCCCCGGCGGTCGGTGTCGCTGCCCTCCGTGGCCAGGCCGAAGGCGCGCGACCCCATGACACAGGCGTAGATCGTGTGGTCGCGTACCAGGTCCTCGGGCTGCATGCCGGGGAGCGTACGCGGCCGGTCAGCCCAGGGTGATCGAATTTCCGCTCACCGTGATCGACTTCGCCGGCAGCGGCCTGGTCGCCGGGCCGTGGGCCACCGCGCCGTCGGCGATGTGGAACCTGCTGCCGTGACAGGGGCAGTCGATGGTGCCGTCCGCCACCTTGGCCACGGTGCAGCCCATGTGGGTGCAGATCGCCGAGAAGGCCTTGAACTCGCCCTTCGCCGGCTGGGTCACCACGATCTTCTGGTCCTTGAAGATCGTGCCGCCGCCCTCCGGGATCTCACTCGTCTGCGCCAGCGCACTCCCGGCGGCCGCGCTCGCGGCCCCGGAGGCGGTGGGCGTCTCGGACGAGGTGGGTGTCTCGGTCGAGCCGGAGGAGCCGTTGTTGTTGCCGCAGCCCACGCAGGTCGCGGCGAGCGCCGCGGTACCCGTCGCGAGCATGGTGCGCCGAGTGGAGCCCTCGGTCATGTCGTCACCCCGAACGTGCGGAAGAACCAGAATGCGGACGTCAGCCAGACGAGCGTGAGCACGGCGAACACCAGCCCACCGACGATCGGCAGCAGCCAGCCAGGGAGTCGCTCCCAACGGAGCAGCAGCATCTTGGCACTGAAAACACCGAAGAAGAAGCAACCCAGGATGGAGTGCCACAAAACGCGTGTTTCGTACGTCTGATAGCCCAACGCGTACAGGCAGTGCACCGCCACGGGGACGGCGACCAGGAAGGCGATCCGCCCCGACCAGCGGTGCAGGCCCGACGCCCAGCGCGGTCCCGGCAGCTTCCCGTACAGCATCAGCGCGGAGACCAGCTGGACGAGCGCGAAGAAGAACGCGATCGAGGCCAGCCACGTCTTCCCCGCGAATGTGCTGCTGAAGGCGCCGAGGCCGAAGACGGCCCCGGTCGGGTGGTGGACCCTGCCGTACACGCCGAGGGCGACCGCGACCGCCCCGGCCACCAGGACGGGGACGAGATAGCGGGCGGGGTTCGGGCTTCGGCGGTTCGGCTCGGGCGGCGGCCAGCTCTGGGTGGCGGCGTTCGGGTCGACGCTCATGTCGGCTCCCTCGGGTCACGGCCGGATGTCAGGGGAGGACCGGGTTCGCCGTCAGCGGCTGTCCGTCGACCGTCACGGCGCCGGTCTCCGGGTCGATGCGGGGTGCGGACGACGGTGTGCCTTCGCGGTCGACCATGCCGACCTGGCGGCCGTCGGCGAGCACGATCCAGCCGCCGTCGACCTTCGCTCCGCGCACGGTCGCGGTGGCCCGGTACAGCCCCGACCCCTTGACGGCCTTCCGGGCGGTGAAGGCGTAGTGGCCGCCGTCCAGGTCGACGGCCCCGCGGATGCGGCCGCCGTCCTGCAGCGTCCCGTTCAACGCGGCGCCGTGGCCGCCGGTCAGCCGCATGCTGCCGTCGGGCCGCACCCGGCCCTTGAGCCAGGACTCCTTGCTGCGCCCGTCGCAGAAGTACGCGATCGCCCTCCCGTCACGGACCGAGACGGCGACGGAGGACGAGTCGTCGTCGGTGCGTCCGGCGTAGGAGGCGTCGGCGATCTTCGACGGCGACGGCAACGAGGCCGGGGACGCCGTGCTGCTCGTCGGCGTCGGAGCCGGTGGCTTCTCCTGGTACGACGACGAGGCGTTCCTCGTCCCCGCCGTGGCGTCGAGCGCCAGCGTGAGCAGGCCGAGCAGCAGACCCGCGAGCAGGGTCAGCAACGGACCGGGACGTTTCATGGCGGACCTCCCCCGAGGCGGGTCTGGCTGCCATCAGAGCGGACCGGCGGGCCCGACGTAAAGAGACCCACAGGGGTTTTTCACTCCAAGTAGCGGAATTAGGTCATATGCGTGACATTGGGGCCATGGCAGGCAATGACCTTGAAAACATACTCGGCAGCCTCCTCGGCGACGACGAGGGCGCCGGGCTGCTGACCACGCTGATCGGCGCGATGAGCCACGGCCAGGGCGGCAGCTCGCTCGGCGGGCTCCTGGAGACCCTCGCGAAGTCAGCTCCGGCCGTCCGCAAGGACTAGGCGGCGTCTCAGCGGGCGGGCGCGACGCACGGGCCCGGCGGCGGTCTGACTAGGCTGGCCGGACCAAGAGGCCGACGTCAGAACAGGAGCAGCGCCGTGGCGGTACGAGCGGTCCGGGGGGCCGTCCAGCTGGAGCGGGACGAGGCCGGTCACATGGACGAGCAGGTCGGAGCGCTGCTCACGGCCGTCATGGAGCGGAACGGCCTGACCGCCGACGACCTGATCAGCATCTGGTTCACGGCCACCCCCGACCTGCACAGCGACTTCCCGGCGGCCGCCGCGCGGAAGCTCGGCATCGTCGACGTACCGCTGATCTGCGCCCAGGAGCTGGACATCGCGGGTGCGATGCCCCGCGTCGTACGGATACTGGCGCACATCGAGACCGACCGGGCCCGCGCCGACGTGAACCACGTCTACCTCGGCGCCGCGGCAGCCCTGCGCAAGGACATCGCCCAGTGAGAACCGCGCTCGTCATCGGTACCGGTCTCATCGGTACGTCCGCCGCGCTCGCCCTCGCCCAGCGGGGCGTCGTCGTCCACCTCGCCGACCACGACCCCGAGCAGGCCCGGACCGCGGCCGCGCTCGGCGCCGGCACCGACGAGGCCCCCGGGGGCCGGGTCGACCTGGCGATCGTCGCCGCCCCGCCCGCCCATGTCGCGTCCGTCCTCGCGGACGCGATGAGCAGGGGCGTGGCCCGCGGCTACGCCGACGTGGCCAGCGTCAAGGGCAGCCCGCGCCGGGAGCTGGAGGCCAAGGGCCTGGACCTCTCGTCGTACATCGGGACCCACCCCATGGCGGGCCGGGAGAAGTCCGGGCCGCTCGCCGCCACCGCCGATCTCTTCGAGGGCCGGCCCTGGGTGCTCACCCCGACCCGGGACACCGACACCGAGGTGCTGAACCTCGCCCTGGAGCTGGTCTCGCACTGCCGGGCCCTGCCGGTGGTCATGGAGGCCGACGCCCACGACCGCGCGGTGGCCCTGGTCTCGCACATGCCCCACCTGGTCTCCAGCATGGTCGCGGCCCGCCTGGAGCACGCCGACGAGTCGGCCGTACGGCTGTGCGGACAGGGCATCCGGGACGTGACCCGGATCGCCGCCTCCGACCCCCGGATGTGGATCGACATCCTCTCCGCGAACCCCGGCCCGGTCGCCGACCTGCTCGCCGACGTCTCCGCCGACCTCGACGAGACGGTCCGCGCGCTGCGCGCCCTGCAGTCCTCGGACGAGGCCAAGCGGCGCGAGGGCGGCGCGGGCATCGAGGACGTGCTGCGCCGCGGTAACGCCGGCCAGGTACGGGTACCCGGCAAGCACGGCTCGGCGCCGCGGGCGTACGAGGTCGTGGCGGTGCTCATCGACGACCAGCCCGGCCAGCTGGCCCGGATCTTCGCGGACGCCGGGGCGGCCGGCGTCAACATCGAGGACGTGCGGATCGAGCACGCGACCGGTCAGCAGGCCGGTCACGTCCAGCTCTGGGTGGAGCCGAAGGCGGTGCCCGTCCTCACGTCGGCGCTGCGGGACCGGGGCTGGGCGCTGCGGCAGTAGCGCTGAGAACGACGGTCCCGGGGGCCGGTAACCTTGTGCGGGGCGCACCGCCGCCCCCACACCACCCACCACCCTGCACCCGGAAGGTGTCCCCCCGTGGAAAACGGCGCCGTAAAGCCCGTGATTGTCGCGATCGACGGCCCCTCGGGCACCGGCAAGTCGAGCACGTCCAAGGCCGTGGCCGAGCAGCTCGGCCTCAGCTACCTGGACACCGGGGCCCAGTACCGGGCGATCACCTGGTGGATGGTGACCAACGGCATCGACCTCACCGACCCGACCGCGATCGCCGCGGTGGCCGGCAAGCCGGAGATCGTCTCGGGGACCGACCCGGTCAAGCCGACGATCACCGTCGACGGCGTGGACGTCTCCGCCCCGATCCGCACCGAGGAGGTCACCTCCAAGGTCAGCGCGGTCAGCGCGGTGCCGGAGGTGCGGACCCGGATCAGCGAGCTGCAGCGGTCCCTGGCCCGCGCCGCCGCGGCCGGCATAGTCGTCGAGGGCCGGGACATCGGTACGACGGTGCTGCCCGACGCCGACCTGAAGGTCTTCCTCACCGCCTCGCCCGAGGCCCGCGCGGCCCGGCGCAGCGGCGAGCTGAAGGGCGCCGACGTCAACGCCACCCGCGAGGCCCTGGTCAAGCGGGACGCGGCCGACTCGACCCGCAAGACCTCGCCGCTCGCCAGGGCCGGCGACGCGGTCGAGGTGGACACCACCGAGCTGACGCTGGCCCAGGTCATCGAGTGTGTCGTCACCCTCGTCGAGGAGAAGCGGGCCGGGAAGTGAGTCTTCCGTCGCAGCGGGGCGCCGAGACCGGGCGGCGCATCGGGGTCGGCCTGATGTACGGGCTGTGGAAGCCGCGCGTGCTCGGTGCCTGGAAGATGCCCGCGCACGGCCCGGCGATCCTCGCGGTGAACCACTCCCACAACATCGACGGCCCGATGGTCATGGGCGTCGCACCCCGGCCGACGCACTTCCTCATCAAGAAGGAGGCGTTCGTCGGGCCGCTCGATCCGTTCCTGACCCGGATCGGGCAGCTGAAGGTGGACCGGCATTCCACCGACCGCACCGCCGTCACCCGGGCGCTCGGCGTCCTGGAGGCCGGGGGAGTGCTCGGCATCTTCCCCGAGGGCAGCCGGGGGGACGGCGACTTCGCCGCACTGCGCGCCGGGCTCGCCTACTTCGCGGTGCGCTCCGGGGCGCCGATCGTCCCGGTGGCCGTGCTGGGAAGCTCCGAGCGGCGCGGACGGTTGATAAAGGGGCTGCCCCCGCTGCGGTCCCGCGTCGACGTCGTCTTCGGCGACCCCTTCGAAGCGGGCGACGGCAGCGGCAGACGCACCCGCAAGGCCCTGGACGAGGCCACCGAGCGCATCCAGAAGCAGCTCGCCGGCCACCTGGAAAACGCCAGGCGTCTGACCGGACGCTAGGCGACACTGAGTAGTGGCTCAGCCCCCCTGTGCGGCCGGGCCACCGATCACCACGATGAACGACGAGGTACGCACTTCATGAACGACCACATCCAGCCCGGCGACTCGGCTGAGCACGAGTACGACCACGGGGCGCTCGGCGACGCCGAGTACGCGGAGTTCATGGAGCTCGCCGCGGAAGAGGGCTTCGACATCGGGGACGTCGAGGGCGCCATCGAGGCGGCCGGCCACGGCCCGCTGCCCGTCCTCGCCGTCGTCGGCCGCCCCAATGTCGGCAAGTCGACTCTGGTCAACCGCATCATCGGCCGCCGCGAGGCCGTCGTCGAGGACAAGCCCGGTGTCACCCGGGACCGCGTGACCTACGAGGCCGAGTGGGCGGGCCGCCGCTTCAAGGTCGTCGACACCGGCGGCTGGGAGCAGGACGTCCTCGGCATCGACGCCTCCGTGGCGGCCCAGGCCGAGTACGCGATCGAGGCGGCCGACGCGGTCGTCTTCGTCGTCGACGCCAAGGTCGGCGCGACCGACACCGACGAGGCCGTCGTCCGGCTGCTGCGCAAGGCCGGCAAGCCCGTCGTACTGGCCGCCAACAAGGTGGACGGCCCCAGCGGCGAGGCCGACGCGGCCTACCTCTGGTCCCTCGGCCTCGGCGAGCCGCATCCGGTCTCCGCCCTGCACGGCCGCGGCACCGGCGACATGCTGGACGCCGTCCTGGAGGCGCTGCCCGAGGCGCCCGAGCAGTCCTTCGGCGGCCCCGGCGCCGGCGGCCCCCGCCGGATCGCCCTCATCGGGCGCCCGAACGTCGGCAAGTCCTCCCTCCTCAACAAGGTGGCGAACGAGGAGCGCGTCGTCGTCAACGAGCTCGCCGGCACCACCCGCGACCCGGTCGACGAGCTGATCGAACTCGGCGGCGTCACCTGGAAGTTCGTCGACACCGCCGGTATCCGCAAGCGCGTCCACCTCCAGCAGGGCGCCGACTACTACGCCTCGCTGCGCACCGCGGCGGCGGTGGAGAAGGCCGAGCTCGCGGTCATCCTGATCGACGCATCCGAGTCCATCTCGGTGCAGGACCAGCGCATCGTCACCATGGCCGTCGAGGCGGGCCGCGCGGTCGTCCTCGCCTTCAACAAGTGGGACACCCTCGACGAGGAGCGCCGCTACTACCTGGAGCGCGAGATCGAGACCGAGCTCGGCCAGGTCGCCTGGGCACCGCGGGTGAACGTCTCGGCGCGCACCGGCCGCCACATGGAGAAGCTGGTCCCGGCGATCGAGACCGCCCTCGCCGGCTGGGAGACCCGCGTCCCCACCGGCCGCCTCAACGCCTTCCTCGGCGAGCTGGTCTCGGCCCACCCGCATCCGGTGCGGGGCGGCAAGCAGCCGCGCATCCTGTTCGGCACCCAGGCCGGCACCAAGCCGCCGCGGTTCGTCCTCTTCGCCTCCGGCTTCATCGAGGCGGGCTACCGCCGCTTCGTCGAGCGCCGGCTGCGCGAGGAGTTCGGCTTCGAGGGCACGCCGATCCATATCTCCGTGCGGGTGCGCGAGAAGCGCGGCGCGAAGAAGAAGTAGGGGCACAGGTGAGAGGGGCGGCCACCGGATCGGTGGCCGCCCCTCTCACCTGTGTCAGTGCCCCTGGCGCGGACCCGGCGGAAGCGCCGCGGGGACCGGCGTCATGCCGGTCCCCTGGGTCCGCCCGAGCGTTCCGACCCGCTGCCACTGCGGCGGCTGCGGCTGCCCGCCGCCGTGCCGGGCGTTGTAGGCACCCGCGCTGTACGCGCTGTACGAGTTCCCTCCGTACGACCCCAGCCCATGCGTGCCGGTACTGAACGGGGCGCTCCCGAAGGCGACGAACCCCAGCGACTCCTCACCGCTGCGATCACCCGGCAGCGTACGGAAGGCCTTGACCCACTCCGTGTAGAGCGAGTCATAGATCGGCGTGGCCGAGTGCCCGCCCGTGGCTTCCTGAGCCACCCGAGCAGCGGGAACGGCGGAGAAGGACGGCCGGTGGTGAGGAAAGTCGTATGCGTGCACGTATGTCCAAACGACCGGATTCCTGAAGAGATGCGGCCAGTAGTTTGCTTTTAGGGGCGCTTGCGCTCCGTAAGGGGAACGGGGCTGTGTTGGATGTGCGGCCGCCGCCGCGCGGGCGCGACCAGCCACGACGTTGCCGCAGTCGCCACCCGGACCGAAGTCCCTCCCCCGTGGGCGCTCCTCAAACTCCCGCAAGCGGCAACGCAGCCGCCACCAGCTTCCCGTTCGCCGCCGCCTTGTCGATCGCGTCGCGCAGCAGATCCTCCCGGGGCTGCCGCCCGATCGACCCCACCGGCGCCGCGAACATCAGCACCTGCTGGTGCTTGTTGGCCGCCGCCCGCCACCCGTCGGTCACCTGCAGCGGCTGATGCGCCTGCCACCACGCCACCGGCTGCCCGCCCGCCGCCCCGGGCTGCAGCACCGCGTGCAGCTGACCCACCGCCAGCAGCACCGACCACCCGTGCAGCACCGGCGGCACCGCGGACAGCTCCGTCACCGGCATGAAGCCCTGCTCGATGAGGAGCGGCAGGAAGTCGTCGCCCACCCCGTCGGTGCCGGGCCGCACGATCGGCGAGGTCGGCTCCACGACCAGCGCCGGGTGCAACTCCCCGGTGATCAGCACGAGTCCGCTGGTCACCCCGAGCACCGCCTGCTCGGGCACGGACTTCTGCGGGCCGCCGCCGGGCGCGCTGTCGCCGTTGATGGAGCGGACCGCGCCCTGCAACTGCTCCTCGGTGACCTGGACGACCTGCGAGGGCAGGCAGGTGGCGTGGGCGAAGGCGAGGACGGCGGTCTCGTCGCCGATGAACAGGACGGTGCTGGTGCGCTCCTGTTCGGAGTCGCCCGGGGTGCGGCAGGACGTGCAGTCGTAACTGCCGGGGGCGTTGTCTCCGGCGAGCAGCCGGTCGGCTTCTTCGTCGCCGATCTCGGCGCGTACCTCGTCGCTGACGTCGAGCATGCGCGGCACGGTGGCTCCCTCGGGATGCGGTGCATGAAGGCCCGGGTGGCTCCCGGTCCGTGAGCCCCCGGGGTGGCGGGCTCATGAAGAAGACAACGGGCGATCTGTGGTGGGGGTCACGCAGTGGGGGGATCGGGATCGAACCATCCACTGCGCAGGGTCACTCCAGGTGCGGAATCCGGCACTCCCCGTCAACTCTTCGCAAGCCAAAGGAGTTTGACGCGGTGAAGTGAATCACAGATCCGTCGAACCCGTGGTCGACAAATCACGAAATCGGGGAATGTAGTGGGTGGCCGAAAATCGCCGCTACTCACGGTAACACCCAACTGGCCTGGCTCGACAGGGAGTTGGTTGATTTCGGGCGTTCCAGATCTCTAGATTCCTCCGCCGTGTGCAACGAGCACCGCTCGGGTACGTCCGCCGGCCACACCAGCCAGAGCACCACCGCACCACCGGCCGTGGCGGACGGGGCGAGCGCGAGGAACCGCGTCCATCGCGCGGGGACCGCGCCCCGCCTGGGGGGACCCCGGGTATGTGGAGAGGGAAATACATGTCCGAGTGTGCCGATACCACCCGTGAGACCGCCGCGAACAAGAACGGCTCCCGCAAGGGCCGTACGACGGCCGCCCTGGCCGGGGCGGCGCTGCTCGCCCCGCTGGGCCTGCTGGCAGCCACCGGCAACGCCGCGGCGGCGGACAACGGAGTGTGGGACCGCATCGCCCAGTGCGAGAGCGGCGGCAACTGGCACATCAACACCGGCAACGGCTACTACGGCGGACTCCAGTTCTCCGCCTCCACCTGGCGCGCGTACGGCGGCACCGCCTACGCGGCGACGGCCGACCAGGCCTCCAGGGAAGCGCAGATAGCCGTCGCCACCAAGGTCCAGCACGCCCAGGGCTGGAACGCGTGGCCGGTCTGCTCGGGGCGGGCCGGAGCGACCGGCTCGGCGCCCGAGAGCGCCTCGGTGACCACGAAGAGCACCACGGAGTCGGCGACGAAGTCGTCGACCACGTCGACCACCAGGAAGTCGGCCCCCGCGGCGAAGGCGCCGCAGCGCTCGACGGACCGCACCGGCCGCACCTCGTCCAAGGGCGACTACACCGTCCGCGAGGGCGACACCCTGAGCGGGATCGCCGAGCGGCACGGCACCACCTGGCGGCACCTCTACGCCGCCAACAAGGCCGTCATCGGCGACGACCCGAACCTCATCGTGCCCGGGCAGCGCCTCGCGCTCTGACGCGAACCCCTGCCTGGCACGTCCCCGCACCGCCCTGCCCCGCCCGGTCCGACCGGGCGGGGCCCGGTGCGTTTTGGGGGCATGTACATGCTTTGAATGAGAGCGGGCATCCTGATGTGAGGGCGATTCATGTGCGGACGGCGCGCTTCGAGTTCACGCTGCCGTGACCCCCTGCAGGCCCGCCCGGTACGGGGGTTCTGTGCCGAAGCGGTGAATCTCTTATGCGGTGCCGGCTTCGGCGCGGGCCGCCGGAATCGGAATGGAATGCATGCGCCGAAGGCCCCGGATCCCCGCTCCCGGTTCTTTCCGGAGGCTTTTCGGAAGACCCTACCGGCATCCGGGAATTGCGCTCGAATGCGCCAGGAAGACGCATGGAACCGCTCGTACGTGTGATGGAGTTCGATCGAAACGCGTGTCGTGATTCTGTGACAGAAGTGTGACCGGGGACGGACCCGGGACTTCGGCCCCGTCTCCGCTTCCGTCTCCGCCGCAAGCGGCCTAGCGTGGGCCTCATGGCACCGGACACCGCTCCGCCGACGGAGCCCCAGGACAGCCCGCAAGGGTACGTAGGCCTCGACGCGGGCGACGCGGAACGGCTCGCCCGGCAGCGGGGGTGGGCGACGGTGCGCTCGCTGCCGCCGGGCGCGATCATCACCATGGAGTACCGGGTGGGGCGGCTCAATTTCGAGGTGCGCGACGGCGTCGTGGCGCGCTCCTGGAAAGGCTGACCGTGCGACGGTGAAGGCCCCGGTTCCCGCAGCGGGAACCGGGGCCTTCACCGTGCCGGAGGCCGGCTGTGCGTACCTGACCCCGCTGGTTGCCTCCGTGCGGCGCGGTCAGCCGCCCGTCAGCGGGCGGGCAGCCTGGGCGGCGGTGCCGCGCGGCTGCCGGTCGGGGTGCTGCGGGCGGCGGCTGCCCACCGGGGTCACGGGGGTGCGCTCCGAGCGGGCGGTGTGCGGGCCGGGTGCCAGATGGATCGGGGTCCGGGGCGCACGGGTCAGGGAGACCGGCTCGGGCTCCGGTGTCGTCTGCTCGACGGGCGCCGGGCGCGGCTTGAGGACCACGGGCACCGGGACGGGCGCGGGCAGCGTACTGCCGCGGCGGGCGCGCCAGCGGTCGCGCAGGTCGAAGAGCGAGGTCTCGGTGCGGGCGATGAACGGCTCGCACCACGGCAGGGCAAGCAGGATCAGCAGCCCCGCGGCCCAGCCCAGCAACACGTCGCTCAGCCAGTGCGTACCGAGGTAGACGGTGGACATGCCGACGCCGAGCGAGGTGACCGCCGAGGCGGCGGAGAGCCAGCGGCGGGCTCTCGGGGTGGAGGCCAGATATGCCAGAATTCCCCAGGTCACCACCGCGTTGGCGGTGTGTCCGCTGGGGAATATATCGCCGCCCAGGCCCATCTCGTTCGAGCCGATGACGGTCGCGTAGTGCGGTCCGAGGCGCCCCATGCCGAGCTTGGCGGCACCGACCGTGATGTTGAGCAGCAGCAGGGAGGCGCCGAGCGTGAGCAGCGGGCGCACGGTGTGCTGCCGCCATGAGCGCCAGCCCAGCCAGGCCGAGACCATCACGGCGGTCGGACCGCGCTGACCGAGGACCACGTAGTAGTCGACGAACCAGTGGATTCCCGCCCACTGCTGGTACGGCCGGAAGAACATGACCTGCCAGTCGAGCCGGACCAGCCACGACGTGATCACGACGGCCCACACGATCGCCAGGTAGAAGGCGAGGGTCGCGGTGAACAACACGACCCGGTGCCGGCTCATCTTCGGCACATCAATGTGGGCCGGCCGTTCCGGCTCACGGTCCAGCCTGGCGAACACCCGGTCCAGACGGGTGAGGTTTCGTTCGGTACGCACCCAATCGACGTTACAGCGAGTGAGCTCTGTTCCCGATCGAAACAGCGGCTTTGTGATGACGATGTGATGTGGGAAACCTCTCAGGAGGTCTCCGAATTCTAAGGATTCCGTAATCCTCGGCGGGTCCGCCCTTCAATTCCTTTGATCATGCCGGGTCGCCGTTTTGTGGCACTTATGAATTCGTTAACCGAAGCATGGGGTGGAATTCTCCGGCTGCTCATCGGGGCCATGGGAACGATCATGGAGGTCCGGAGCCGTTCAGCCAGAACGCGCCATAGACCGCCGAGGCCACCGCCACACCCGTCGTGACCAGCACTGATCTGCTGGCGCGCAGCCGGGCCAGGGCTCGGGCGAGCGGCAGCAGGACCGGGAAGGCCGGCATCAGCAGCCGTGGCTTGGACCCGAAGTAGCTCGACGCGCAGAGCGCGAGGGCGAGGACGACACCCGTGTAGACCAGCAGGGGGAGCGGTTGCCGCTGGCGGACGCCGATCACGTAGAGCCACAGCAGCAGGCCGACGCCGAGAATCAAACCCGCTCCGGCCAGGGCGGACGGAAATGACGTGAACTTGTCGGCGACGAAGCGCGCGAACGCGTAGCCGCCGTCGAAGCCGTTGCGCCAGCCTGCCTGGACGTCCAGGTAGCCGAGCGGGCCCCGGCCGGTGCGGTGGCCGACCCACAGGACGTAGGCGGCGGCGCCCACGGGGGCGAGGGTCATGGCGAGGGCGCGGCGCCGAGCAGGCGCGTCGGAAGGAGTGGCCGAGGGGGTGGTGAAGAAGGTGCTGAAGAAGGTGCTGAAGAAGGTGGTGAAGAAAGGGGTGAAAGAGGAGACGAGGGGGGCGCGTGTCTCATGTGGTGCGCCGGTTGCCTGCGGTGTGCGCCCGGCGCGGGCGGCGCCGGCCCCCTCGGGGGCGTGTCCATCGGGGCGCGCGCTGTCCGCTTGGTCCGCACCACGGTCCCGCGCGCCCGCGCTCCGATCCCGCACGAACGAGACCACCCCCGCCGTCCACACGGCCGCCACCACGGCGAGCCCCACCGGCCGGGTCAGCCCCGCCAGCGCGGCCAGCGCCCCCGCGCTCACCCAGCGGCCGGTCAGGACGGCGTACAGCGACCAGGCGGCCAGCGCCGTGAACAGCGACTCGCTGTACGCCATCGACTGCACGATCCCGACGGGCAGTACGGCCCACAGCAGCACCGCGCAGATCCCCGCCCGCCGGCCGTACACGACGTCCGTGACCGCGAAGATCCCCCAGGCCGCGGCGAGCGAGGCGAGCAGACTCACCGTGAACCCGGCGTCGGCGTACGACAGGGGCGTGAGCGCGTGCAACAGGCGCTCCAGCCAGGGCAGCAGCGGGAAGAAGGCCAGGTTCGAGTGGACGTCGCCGTTCGGCAGCCGCACCTCGTAGCCGTAGCCCAGGTCGGCGACCCGCGTGTACCACAGCGAGTCCCAGCGCGCCGTCAGCAAGGTGTACGCGCTCCTGTCGCGTGCCGCACTCCACCCGGCCAGCACGACCAGGCCGAGGGCGCGCACGGCCGCGTACCCGAGCAGGGCCGGCGCCGCCCGGCGCAGAGCGGGCGCGCGCGGGGCCGTCACGGGCGTTTCAAGAGCGGTCACGGGCTCGATTATCGACGGGCGGCGGAACCGCGCGGTTCACGCGGGCGTGGTCCGGAGCGGGGGCAGTGGTGTACGCCACATGAGTTCTCCGGAGCGTGTGAGAGGTCCGCCACGTGCCCCCGGAACGAACTCGCGTACGCTGACATGTCACTCGCGTTCGTATGCGCGGGCCGGGGACCCCGCTCCTCCCCGGCCGTACGACGGGGCGTCCCCACCCCGCCGGTCCGCCGCACGCGAGGGACCATCTGGGAGGTACGTACATGTCCGGGACGACCACGGCCGCCGTACGACCGCGCCGTCGGGCGGCGTCCAGGGCCGGTGACGGTGCCAACCGCTGGGTCGTCCTCGTCGTCCTCTGCGTCAGCCTGCTGCTGGTCGCCCTCGACGCGACCGTGCTGCACGTCGCGGTGCCCGCCGTCACCGAGGACCTCAAGCCCGGCGCCATGGAACTGCTCTGGATCGTCGACGTCTACCCGCTGGTCTGTGCCTCGCTGCTGATCCTCTTCGGCACGCTCGGCGACCGGGTGGGCCGGCGCCGCGTCCTGCTCCTCGGCTACGCCCTGTTCGGCGTCGCCTCCGCGGCGGCCGCCCTCGCGCCGAGCGCGGCGGCGCTGATCGGAGCCCGGGCGCTGCTCGGCGTCGGCGGAGCGATGATCATGCCGGCGACGCTCTCCATCCTCCGGCAGGTCTTTCCCGACCGCCGTGAGCGGGCCCTCGCCATCGGCATCTGGAGCGCGGTGGCGGCGGTCGGCGCGGCCGTGGGCCCCCTCCTCGGCGGCTTCCTGCTCGAACACTTCTGGTGGGGCTCGGTCTTCCTGGTCAACATCCCGCTGATGCTGGTCAGCCTCCCGGTGGGACGGCTCTTCCTCCCCGAGTCGCGCGGGGACCGAGACGGCCCCTGGGACGTGGTCGGCGCGCTGATGGCGGCGGCCGGCCTGTTCGGCGTGGTGTTCGCGGTGAAGCGGCTGGGCGGCGGCGAGCCGACGGGCAGTGCGCTGACGGTGGCGCCGCTGCTGCTGGGCGCGCTGCTGCTGATCCTCTTCGTACGACGGCAACGGCGGCGGACGTACCCGCTGGTGGACCTGACGATGTTCGCGCGGCCGGCGTTCAGTACGGCGGTGGGCTGCATCGTGCTGGCGATGCTGGCGCTGGTGGGCCTTGAGCTGATCGCCGCGCAGTATCTGCAACTGGTGCTGGGGCTCTCTCCGTTGCAGACCGGGCTACGGCTGCTGCCGCTGACGCTCGCCGCGATGGCGGCGGGACTGGCCGGGGCGCGGATGCTGCGGCGGTTCGGGCCGCGCCGGATGGTGTGCTTCGGCTTCTGCCTGACCGCGGCGGCGGTGCTCACCCTGACGGCGATGGGCGGGGTGGACAACGCGGGCCTGCTGCTCGCCGGCTTCCTGCTGCTCGGCTTCGGGCTGGAGACCACGCTCTTCGGGGCGTACGAGTCGATGCTGAGTGAGGCGCCGGCGGCGCAGGCCGGTGGGGCGGCGGCGATCGGGGAGACGTCGTACCAGCTGGGTGCCGGGATCGGGATCGCGCTGCTCGGCAGCGTGATGAACGCGGCGTACACGCCCGGGCTGGCGGGGGTGCCGGGGGTGCCGGCGTCGGCGTCGGCCGCGGCGGGGCACTCGCTGGGGGAGGCGTACGCGGTCGCCGGACGGCTGGGTGGGACGGCGGGGGCGGGGTTGCGGCGGGCGGCGCGGGATTCCTTCGTGCACGGGCTGCATGTGACGTTGCTGGTGAGTGCGGGGCTGTTGTTGCTGGGGGCGGTCATGGCGCTGCGGTTGCCGCGTGCCATGCACTGTGAGGAGGCGCCGGTGGAACTCCCCGCTCCCCGGGGACCCCAACGCTCCCGCGTCTCGGCATAGCCCCTCCGGGGAGGGGGCCGGTTCGCGGGGGTGCCGCGTCGTCGGCGGGGTCCTTTCCCGCCCGCGCACCGCCCGTGCGGGTGGGGATGAAGGTGGGGCGACCTGTGGGGGTGCTTCGTCGTTGGCGGGTGCGGGTCAGGACTTTGCCCACCCGCGCACCGCCCGTGCGGGTTGGGGGAGGGGTGGGGCGACCTGTGGGGGTGCCTCGTCGTTGGCGGGTGCGGGTATGGGGGGATCTGTGGCCGACGTGGGTGGTGTGGGGGTGGGGGAACGGGGAGACTGTGCCTAAGCTGGTGTAACTAGCGGTGCTAGTTTTGGGAGGGTTCTGATGTCCGCGTCCGTGAAGTTGCCTCCGTTCGATGCCGGTGACCCGCTCGGGATCGACGATCTTCTGGAGCCGGAGGATCTGGCCGTACGGGAGACCGTGCGGAGCTGGGCGGCGGATCGGGTGCTGCCGTTCGTCGCCGAGTGGTACGAGAGCGGGGAGCTGCCCGGCATCAGAGAGCTCGCCAAGGAGCTCGGGTCGATCGGGGCGCTCGGTATGTCGCTCAGCGGCTACGGCTGCGCCGGGGCGTCCGCCGTCCAGTACGGGCTCGCCTGCCTGGAGCTGGAGGCCGCCGACTCGGGCATCCGGTCGCTGGTGTCCGTACAGGGGTCGCTCGCCATGTACGCGATCTATCGGTTCGGGAGTGAGGAACAGAAGTCGCGGTGGCTGCCGGGCATGGCCGCCGGTGACGTCATCGGCTGCTTCGGGCTCACCGAGCCGGATCACGGGTCCGACCCGGCCGCCATGCGGACGTACGCCAAGCGCGACGCCGGCGGCGACTGGGTGCTGAGCGGGCGGAAGATGTGGATCACCAACGGGTCGGTGGCGGGCGTCGCCGTCGTGTGGGCGCAGACGGAGAACGGGATCCGGGGATTTGTCGTGCCCACGGACACGCCTGGGTTCTCCGCGCCCGAGATCAAGCACAAGTGGTCGCTGCGGGCCAGTGTCACCAGTGAGCTGGTGCTGGACGACGTGCGGCTGCCCGCGGACGCGGTACTGCCGGAGGTCACCGGGCTCAAGGGGCCGCTCAGCTGTCTGTCGCACGCCCGGTACGGGATCGTGTGGGGCGCCATGGGCGCGGCCCGCACCTGTTTCGAGACCGCCGTCGACTACGCGAAGTCGCGGGAGCAGTTCGGTCGGCCCATCGGTGGCTTCCAGCTCACCCAGGCCAAACTCGCCGACATGGCGGTCGAACTGCACAAGGGGATCCTGCTCGCCCATCATCTGGGGCGGCGGATGGATGCCGGCCGCCTGCGTCCCGAGCAGGTCAGCTTCGGCAAGCTCAACAACGTACGCGAGGCCATCGAGATCTGCCGTACGGCGCGGACGATCCTCGGCGCGAACGGGATCTCGCTGGAGTACCCCGTGATGCGGCACGCGACCAACCTCGAATCGGTGCTCACCTACGAGGGCACCGTCGAGATGCACCAGCTGGTGCTGGGCAAGGCACTCACCGGACTCGACGCCTTCCGGTGACCCCGCGCCAGGGCAGGGCCGACGAGCGGCCCTGCCTCAGCTCTGGTTGAAGAAGCCGTCCTCCCGGCGCGAGGCCGGTTCGCCGCTGACGATCTCGGTGTTCGCCGGGGTCAGCAGGAAGACCCGGTTGGCGACCCGCTCGATCGTGCCGCGCAGACCGAAGGTCAGCCCGGCCGCGAAGTCGACCACACGCTTGGCGTCGGCCGGCTCCATGGCCGTGAGGTTCACGATGACCGGCACACCCTCGCGGAACAGCTCGCCGAGCGCGCGGGCGTCCCGGAAGCTGTCCGGGGTGACCGTGCCGATCCGGCGGCCCTTCTCCTCGGCGGTGTCCGAGGCCACCTTGACCCTGGGGTCGGTGACCCAGGCATCCCCGGGCTGCTCGGTCCCTTCGGAGTAGTCGTCGTCGTAATAGCGCTCGTCATCGTTGTCGTCGACGAGGCCAAGCCAGGCACTCGCCTTGCGTACCGATCCCATGGACGCCTCCTCTCACAGCGGTCTTTCTTGCTTCCGCATCCCTATCGTCGTCCATGATGCGGATGTCGCGCCAAGTGGATAGACGCCGCACGGGGGGTTTGTGACGGTACTGGTGCAGAGCCAAAACGTCGAGAGCCCAGGTACCCCAAGGGCGTTAGCTCACACAGCTGCTGACTGTGAGTGAAATATGATTGTCTCCGGCGTCCGAGTGATGAAGGGTGCGTCCGGGTGAACGGGTCGAGGTGGTTCGAGGCGCCTTCGGAGTGCCTTCCGAGTCTCTTCGCGCTGACTCCGGGACGCTCGGACCGCGCGGTTGTCCGGCCGGGTGGCAGGGGGGAAAGCCCTGGTGAACGGCTCACTCGGGGCGGCCGGGGCGCGGTCGGGCCGGGGCCGGGGCATGCCCCGCCGCAGCGATCGCGGGCTTCTGCGAACGACTCTGACGGAGGCTCAGGAGAGGTCGGCCGGCTCGGATGTGGTGGCGGGTGGCGTCAACCGGCGTGCGGATCCGTCACCGTATACGGATGCGCGGCGTCTGGGCGGGCGCCTCGGAATTCGCCTTGATCCTGTTTCCGTGAGGTAAAACAAAAACCTGATCGGCTGACCGCTGCCGGCCAAGGGAAGAGGAGGGTGCGGCGGCGCTGCCGCGGTTGGATCAGCGGACGTGCGGAGCGCGAGGGGAGGGGTGCGCGTGTGAAGGCGAAGGGTGGAACGCGGAGGAGAACGCGAAGAGTCCCCGCTGTCCGCGGGGCGCGCAGGGGGTCAGCTCAACAGGAACAGGACCACACGCGACCGAAGTCGATGTGGGAGCGGGTGACCAGCCACTGCTGTGGATGCATGGGCCAAGTGGAACAGGTCTCCGGTTTTCCGTCAACTGACCTGAGACGCGCTGCCCACACTCCGGACACCCTTGACAGCGAGGGGAAACGGCGCCGTAGAGTCGACGGACGGCCCTGCTGAGGGGCTCGGCCGTAAGAGCGCCGCACCGCGGCGCTCCGTGTGAAGGCACCCGCACCACCGTGTGCGCGTCCACCGTGTTCGATTGATCCGCCACGGAGCCTTCGCATGTCTTCCGAGACCCTCGCCAGACCCACCACCGTCCCCGGCATACCCGGACCCGCGGCCGACCGCTTCACCTCGGAGGCCGCCCGATGAGGCCCCAGCTGGTGATCGTGGGAGCCGGGCCGCGGGGGACCGGCCTCCTGGAGCGCATCGCCGCCAACGCGCCCGAGCTCTACGCCGGTTCCGGCCTCGACATCCATCTGGTCGACCCGCATCCGCCGGGCGCCGGACGCATCTGGCGGGCCGCCCAGTCGCCGCTGTTGTGGATGAACTCGCACGCCGAGGACGTCACCATGTTCACGGACGAGACGGTGCGGATGGCCGGGCCGGTGCGGGAGGGCCCCACCCTGCACGAGTGGGCGGGCCTGGACGGCCGTACCTTCGCGGACCGGCAGATCCAGGGCCGCTATCTGCGCCACGTCTACGACCGTGCCGTCGCCGACCTCCCCGACGGCATCACCGTCCGGCACCACCCGCGCCGTGCCCTGCGGGTGAGCGGGCCGCGCGAGGGCCGTCAGCAGGTCTGGCTGGAGGGCCGGCCGCGCCCGCTCCTCGCCGACCTCGTCGTCCTCGCCCTCGGCCACCTGGACGCCGAACTCGACCCGGAACAGGAGGCGCTGGCCGCGTACGCCGACGCGCACGGCCTGCTGCACCTGCCGCCCGACTTCACCGCCGACAGCGACCTGTCCGCGCTGCGGCCCGGCGAGCCGGTGCTGGTCCGGGGGTTCGGGCTCGCCTTCGTCGACCTGATGGTGCTGCTCACCGAGGGGCGGGGCGGCCGCTACGACGGGGACACCTATGTGCCCTCCGGGCAGGAACCGGTGTTGTACGTCGGGTCGCGGCGCGGAGTGCCGTACCACTCGAAGATCGGGTACGACTGGACCGGCGAACGCCCGCCGCTGCCCCGCTTCCTCGGGCTCGGCGAGATCGACGAACTGCTCGCCCGGCCGGGTGGCCTCGACTTCCGGCGGGACGTGTGGCCGCTGGTGCAGAAGGAGCTGGGGTTCGCCCACTACCACCGGCTGTTCACCGTCCACCCCGAGCGGACGGCCGTCGCCTGGCGGGACTTCGAGGAGAAGTACGCCGCCGCCGAGGGGGACGCCGAAGTGCGGGCCCTGGTGGCGGCCGCGGTACCGGATCCGGCCGACCGGCTCGATCTCGCGGCGCTGGACCACCCGCTGGAGGGGGTGCGGTACGGGTCGCACGAGGAGTTCCAGGACGGGCTGCGCGGCTATATCGAGGCGGACCTGGACCGCCGGCACGATCCCGGGTACAGCCCGGACCTGGCGGTGTTCCTCGGACTGCTCTCCGTCTACGGGCAGTTGGTGCGGCTCGGCGACATCGGGTCCTGGTGGCACGGGTTCTTCAGCTACCTCGCCTCCGGGCCGCCCGGCCCCCGGCTGCGGCAGATGCTCGCGCTGTCCCGGGCCGGGGTGCTGCGGTTCGTCGGCGCCCGGATGGCGGTGACGGCCGAGGACGGGGTGTTCCGGGCGTCCGCCGACACGGTGCCCGGGTTCGCCGTGGAGGCGCGGGCCCTTGTCGAGGCGCGGCTGCCCGAACCGACCATGGGGCGTGCCCGGGACACGCTGCTGCGCGAGCTGCATGCCGGCGAGGCCGCCGAGACGGCCGACGGGCTGCTCAGGGTGGACCCCGCCGACGGGCGGATCCTCGACGGGGGCGGGCGGCCGCATCCCCGGCGGTTCGCGCTCGGGCCGTTCACGAACGGCCGTACGCCCGGGGCGTTCACCCGGCCGCGCACCGGAGGGCCCGCGTTCCGGCAGAACGACGCCACGGCACGCGCGGCGCTGGCCTTCCTGGCCGACCCGGCGAGATCCGTGTCATGAGCGTCAGGGCCGACAGCACAGCCGTGCACAGGGAAGTCCCGCGCGCCGGAGGTGCGCGGTCCGCCCGGCGGCAGGAACGGCGGCGGGGCGCGAAGACGCACCGCGTGCGAAGAGGCACCGCGGTGGTGCTGGGAAGCGATCGCGGCGGCTTGGGCGCATCGGGTGACTTACCGGGAGGTTCGTGGTGATGAGCGGCTCGTACGGCCGGGGGCTGCTGCATCTGGCCGCCGCCGTGGACCAGGACGGCGTGTTCGACGCGGAGCGTCACGTCGAGCTGGTGCGGCTCGCCGAGAGCGGGGGCCTGGACTTCGTGACGCTCGACGACCGGTTCGGGTGGCCGGAGACCGACGCGCTCACCGTGCTGGCGCAGGTGGCCCCGGCCACCCGGCGGATCGGGCTGGTGCCGGTCACGACCGCCCCCGAGGCCGCCGTCGCCCACCTGGACCGGATCAGCCGGGGCCGGGCCGGCCGGTGGAGCGAGGCCCCGGGACCCGCGCCGGAGCAGCCGGTCCGGGTGGCCGACGCCACCGAGCCCGCCGCCCGGCGGGCCGCCGCCCGGTACGCCGATGTCGCCCTGGTGCGGGCCGCGAGCTCCGCGCAGGCCGCCGCCGTACGGGAGGAACTGCGTTCCTGTGCGCGGGAGTTCGGGCGGGATCCGGAAACGCTGCGGGTGCTGGTGAGCCTGGTGGTGGATCTGGGCGACGGGGAGCGCGCGGCCGAGCCGGGGCACGGTGGCGGAGGGCCCCGGCAGACCGTGCGGGGACCGCTGTACCGGGGCGGCCCGGTGGATCTGGCGGAACTGGTCGCCGGCTGGCACGGTGAGGGCGCCACCGACGGCTTCCACCTGGTCCCCGCCGAACCGCGCCGCGACCTGGAGCGGCTGGTCAACGGCACGGTGGCGCTCCTCCAGCACCGCGGCCTGTTCCGCACCTTCTACCCGGGCAGCACCCTGCGCGAGCACCTCGGCCTCGCCCGGCCCGCCGGGCAGCTCGCGGCGCCCTGAACCACCTTGCGCACCTCGCGCTGGCCGGCCGCCTTCCCCGGTGCCTGAACGGCCTGGGGGCATCCCCGTGATCGAGGACCATCCGGACGGCCGGCTCCCGGCCGTCCCCGGAATCCGGGCGGCCGCCGAGGATGGCGTCGTGCTCACCGCGACGGCGGCCGACGGCCTGGCCCTGGACGGCGGGACGCTTCACGCCGTACGGCGACGACCCGCGCACCGTCCGCGTCGGCACCGCGGACGGAGTGGAGCGCGCGCTCGTGCTCGCGGGGGAACTCGGCTTCACCGTGGCCGGCCGGGAGCTGACGCTCCAGGTCGCCGAGCAGGCCGACGGCCGGCTGTGGGCGGTCTTCGCCGACACCACCAGCGGGGTCACCAGCGTCCGGTTCAGGTTCCTCTATTCGGCCGCCCCGGCCGCCGACGGCTCCGCCACCGTCGACTTCAACCGGGCACAGCTGCCGCAGTGCGTCTTCGCGAGACCACTTCATCTGCCCTTTCCCGCCGCCGGGCAACACGCTGGACCTCGCGGTCGAGGCGGGGGAGCGGAACCTCGCCTGACCCTTTCGAGGGAATTGCGACAGGCCCTCAACTCACCCGGACCACGACGAGATCACCCAAAGACGGCGTGGTTCGAACACTGTCGCACGGCCAAAAGGCACCCTTGCGGGTACCGGTCGTTCGCCCGAATACTCCCCCTCAGCGCTTGTCAGGGGCATTGCGTGTCCGAAATCCGGGCACCACCCCTGGCTGCGCCTCACGGGCCCCGACCCCACGCGGGCCCCCGACTTCCCCTGGGAGGGAACGAAAAGTGAGGATCAAGCGCACGACCCCACGCAGCGGTATCACGAGACGGACCCGGCTGACCGCCGTGGGCACCGGCTTCCTGGCCGCGGCCGCGTTCGCCGTCCCCACCGCGAGCGCGAGTACCGTCCACACCTTCAGCGCCACCGAGCTGAAGGCCGCGAACAGCTCCGTTCTGAAGGCCGACGTCCCCGGCACCGCCTGGTCCGTCGACAGCAAGACCAACCGTGTGGTGGTCACCGTGGACTCCACGGTCTCCAACGCCGAGATCGCCAAGATCAAGCGGCAGGCGGGCGTCAACTCCGGCGCGCTCACCATCAAGCACACCCCCGGCACCTTCAAGAAGCTGATCACCGGCGGCGACGCCATCTACGGCGGCGCCTACCGCTGCTCGCTCGGCTTCAACGTGCACAGCGGGAGCACGTACTACTTCCTGACCGCCGGGCACTGCGGGCAGGTGGCCTCGACCTGGTACAGCAACTCCGGGCACACCACCGTCCTGGGCACGAACGTCAGCTACAGCTTCCCGACGAACGACTTCGCGCTGGTGAAGTACACCAACAGCTCGATCGCGCACCCGAGCGCGGTCGGCAGCCAGACCATCTCCAGCGCGGCCACGCCCAGCGTCGGGACGACGGTGTACCGCCGCGGTTCGACCACCGGCACGCACAGCGGCCGGGTCACCGCGCTCAACGCCACCGTCAACTACGGCAGCGGTGACATCGTCTACGGCATGATCCAGACCACGGTCTGTGCCGAGGGCGGCGACAGCGGCGGCCCGCTCTACGGCGGTTCCGTGGCCTACGGTCTGACCTCCGGCGGCAGCGGTGACTGCACCTCCGGCGGTACGACCTTCTTCCAGCCGGTCACCGAGGCGCTGAGCTACTACGGCGTGAGCGTCGGCTGACGACCCTTCGGATCTGCTCCCGGCGAGCCCCCGTACGCAACCGGCGTACGGGGGCTCGCTCTTGTACGAACCCGGAGTTACCGTCGAAGGACCGTTGAAGTCAGTCACCTCCCCCTGGGGGCCGGCATGGTCGAGGCGCTGGTGGCGGCCGCAGCCGCTCTCGTGTCCGTCGGAGCGGTCTACGCGATGTCCGCGGCACGGGTCGTCAAACAGTACGAGCGGGGTGTGGTCTTCCGGCTCGGCCGGCTCCGACCGGAGGTGCGTGGGCCCGGGTTCACCATGATCCTCCCGTTCGTGGACCGGCTCCAGAAGGTCAACATGCAGATCGTCACGATGCCCGTGCCCGCGCAGGAGGGCATCACCCGGGACAACGTGACCGTGCGCGTCGACGCCGTCGTCTACTTCAAGGTGACCTCGCCCGCCGAGGCGGTGGTCCGGGTCGAGGACTACCGGTTCGCGGTCTCGCAGATGGCGCAGACCTCGCTCAGGTCCATCATCGGCAAGAGCGAGCTGGACGACCTGCTGTCGAGCCGCGAAAAACTCAACCAGGGCCTGGAGTTGATGATCGACAGCCCGGCCGTGGAGTGGGGGGTCACCATCGACCGCGTCGAGATCAAGGACGTCTCGCTGCCCGAGACCATGAAGCGGTCCATGGCCCGGCAGGCCGAGGCCGATCGGGAGCGCCGGGCCCGCGTCATCAACGCCGACGCCGAGCTGCAGGCCTCCAAGAAGCTCGCCGAGGCCGCCAAGGAGATGTCGGAGCAGCCCGCCGCGCTCCAACTGCGGCTGCTGCAGACGGTGGTGGCGGTCGCCGCCGAGAAGAACTCGACGCTGGTGCTGCCGTTCCCGGTGGAGCTGCTGCGGTTCCTGGAGCGGGCACAGCAGCAACCGCCCCCGGCGGGAGGGGCGGATGGGGCCGGCGGGTCGGCAGCGCTGAATTCGGGCCAGGGCGGCCAGGGGTAGCCGGGGCGGCAGCCAGGGGCGGCCGGCACTGCCCGCCGTCCGTTGCCCGCCCGTGGTGTCTGCACCGCGAATCCTCCTGAGGCACCGGTGAACTGTGAACGGTCCGCGCACGGGGGCGCACAACATCCGCGCACGCGAGACCTGGAGTCGACCTTGTGTGCTCCCTGTGGGGCTCGGAATAGTGGGCGGCCGTCAACCAGCCTTCCGGCCCTTGAGGTCCCCATCACCTTGCGGGCCACCCCCCACAGGAGGACGCGAGTTGAAGCACCGACGCATATCCCGGCGCCGGGCGGCGCTCGCCGGCGCGGGCGCCGCCGCGCTCGTCGCCGCCGGAGTGACCTTCCAGAGTGCGAACGCGAGCGAGCCCGCCGAGGCCGCCGTGCCGCAGGTCCTGTCCGCTCCGGCGGCCGGAAAGCTCGCCTCGACGCTCGTCGCCGACCTCGGCCCCGACGCGGCGGGCAGCTACTACGACGCCCGGTCGAGGAGCCTGGTCGTCAACGTGCTCGACGACACCGCCGCCGAGGCCGTCGAGTCGGCCGGGGCCAAGGCGAGACTCGTCGCCAACTCCCTCGCCGAACTCGACGGCGCGCGCACCACGCTCAAGCAGGACGCGACCGTCCCCGGCACCTCGTGGGCGACCGACCCGGTCGGCAACAAGGTCGTCGTCACCGTCGACCGGACGGTCACCGGGACCGACCTGGCCAAGCTCACCAAGGTCGTCGACGGACTCGGCGGCAAGGCCGAACTCCGCCGCTCGCACGGGGAGTTCAAGCCCTTCATGGCCGGCGGCGACGCCATCACCGGCTCGGGCGGGCGCTGCTCGCTCGGCTTCAACGTGGTCAAGGACGGTGAGCCGTACTTCCTGACCGCCGGGCACTGCACCGAGGCCATCTCCACCTGGTCGGACTCCGCCGGGAACGTGATCGGGAAGAACGCCCTGTCCAGCTTCCCGGGCAACGACTTCGGCCTGGTCAAGTACACATCCGACGTGGCCCGTCCGAGCGAGGTCGACCTCTACGACGGCTCCGCGCGGCAGATCACCGGCGTGGCCGAGGCCACCGTCGGCATGAAGGTGACCCGCAGCGGCTCCACCACCCAGGTCCACGACGGCACGGTCACCGGCCTCGACGCCACCGTGAACTACTCCGAGGGCACGGTGAGCGGCCTCATCCAGACCGACGTGTGCGCCGAACCCGGCGACAGCGGCGGCTCCCTCTTCTCGGGCAGCAACGCCATCGGCCTGACCTCCGGCGGCAGCGGTGACTGCACCTCCGGCGGGGAGACGTTCTTCCAGCCGGTGACGGAGGCGCTGACCGCGACGGGGACCCGGCTCGGCTGACCAGCACCGGCACCCGGCTCGGCCGGCATCCGTCGTATCCCTGTGAGGCCCCGCCCCTTCCGTGGGGGCGGGGCCTTTGCCGTGGCCGCGTGGCCATGGATCCCCGGGAGCCGGCCGCAGTCCGTCACGGAGAGTGTCGCACATGTGGCGGATCGTTGTCGGCGCGCTCCCCCAGGGTGCCGACCGGCCAGGGCGAGGTGCGTGGCGTGGTGGCGGTTTTCCTCAACTGCGGTGACCGGCCGGAGAGCTGACGGGGCGGTGCCTGGCTCGGGCCTCGTCCATCCCGTGAAGAATCGCTGATGCGTTCGAATGTAAGTCGCTTGCGGGTCGCTGACCGGGGCTGATGGGGTTAGAGTAATCGAACGCGAGTACGATGAACATATCGGGCGTATGTCTGAAAAGGGGTGGAGTGATGGAGGTGCGGCATGACGGGCTTCGCTCATCTGCACGTCGCGTCCGGTTACTCCGCCCGCTACGGCGCCTCCCATCCCGAGCAGCTCGTCCGGCGGGCGGCCGAGCGGGGCATGTCCGCGCTCGCGCTCACCGACCGGGACACGGTCACCGGGGCTGTTCGATTCGCGCAGGCCTGTGCGAAGGAGGGGGTCCGGCCGGTCTTCGGTATCGATCTGGCGGTGGAGGCCCTGGCGCCCCCGCCGCCGGGCCGGCGGCGCCGCACCCCGGTGCGTGGCGGTGCGCACGTGGTCGAGCCGCCGCTGCGGTTCGTGCTGCTCGCACGGGATGGAGAGGGGTGGGCGCGGCTGTGCCGGATCACGTCGGCCGCCCATGTCGGTGCCGTGTCCGGTACCCCGCCGGTGGTGCCGTGGGAGGCGCTGCGCGAGTACGGCGGCCCGGGGCTGACCGTGCTGCTCGGGCCGCTCTCGGAGCCGGTGCGGGCGCTGTCGGTGGGCCGGGAGGACGTCGCGGTGAAGCTGCTGGCGCCCTGGCAGGAGATCTTCGGGAGGGATGTTCGATTGGAAGCCGTCGCGCAGAAACGTTCCGGCATCGGTCCGGGATCCCTGCGCCTGGCCGCCCGGACCCTCGCGCTGGCCGATCGCACCCGCACCACCGCCGTGCTCTCCAACGCCGTCCGCTACGCCGACCCCGGCCAGCACCGCCTCGCCGACGTCCTGGACGCCGCCCGGCTGCTGCGGCCGATCGACCGGCGCCGGCTGGACAGCGGACAGCGCTGGCTCAGGGACGAGAGCGGAATGGCGGCCGTCGCCCGCATGATCACCGAATCCGCCGGAGCGGATGCCCGCCGGGCCCGCAGGCTGATGACGGACACCGCGGACACCGCGACCGTATGCGCCGTGGATCCGGCGGCCGACCTCGGCCTCGGCACTCCGCACCTCCCCGAACCGGCGCTCTTCGGCGCCGAGCCGGGGGCCGGCGGCGCGGCCCGGCTGCTCCGCCTGCGCTGCGAGGCCGGCCTGGTCCGCCGCGGCCTCGACCGCGACCGCGAGGCACTCGCCCGGCTGGACGAGGAACTCGCCGTCATCTCCCACTGGAACTACGACGCGTACTTCCTCGCCGTCGGACAGGTCGTCGCCGACATCCGGGCCAAGGGCATCAGGGTCGCGGCCCGTGGCTCCGGCGCCGGCTCCCTGGTCTGCCACGCCCTGGACATCGCCACCGCCAACCCGCTCGACCACAGCCTGCTGTTCGAACGGTTCCTGAGCAGGCGCCGGGAGTCGCTGCCCGACATCGACATCGACGTGGAGTCCGCCCGGCGCCTGGAGTGCTACGACACGATCTTCGAACGCTTCGGCAAGGAACGGGTGGCGGTCACCGCCATGCCCGAGACCTACCGCGCCCGCCGCGCCCTGCGCGACACCGGCCTCGCCCTCGGCATCCCGCCCGCCGACGTCGACCGGATCGCCAAGAGCTTCCCGCACCTGCGCGCCTGCGACATCACCGGCGCCCTCGCCGAACTGCCCGAACTGCGGCAACTGGCCGCCGAGGCACACCGGTACGGCCCCCTGTGGGAGCTCGCCGAGGGCCTCGACTCCCTGGTCCACGGCATGGCCATGCACCCCTGCGGCGTGGTCATCAGCGACGCCACCCTCCTGGACCGGCTGCCGGTGCAGCCCACCCCGCAGGGCGACTACCCCATGGCCATGGCCGCGAAGGAGGAGATCGAAGCGCTCGGCAACATCAAACTCGACGTCCTGGGTGTGCGCATGCAGTCCGCGATGGCGCATGCCGTCACCGAGATCGAACGCACCACCGGCAGCCGTATCGACCTGGACGACCCCGCGCAGGTACCGCTGGACGACGTCTTCGCCTTCAAACTCATCCAGGCCAGCCAGACCCTCGGCCTGTTCCAGCTGGAGTCGCCCGGACAGCAGGACCTGCTGTCCCGGCTCCAGCCCCGCGACGTGCAGGACGTCATCGCCGACATCAGCCTCTTCCGTCCCGGCCCGGTCGCCGGTGGCATGCCCGAGCGGTACATCGCCGCCCGCCACGGCGGCAGACCCGCGTACGCGCACCCGGACCTGGAGCCGGTGCTCGCGGACACCTACGGCGTGACCATCTGGCACGAGCAGATCATCGAGACGCTGCGGGTGCTGACCGGCTGTGACCGGGCCTTCGGCGAGGTCACCCGGCGGGCGCTCGGCGACAAGGAGCAACTGCCCAGGATCAGGGACTGGTTCCACGAGCGGGCCCGCGCGCGCGGTTACAGCGCGGCCGTGCGGGACGAGGTGTGGAAGACCGTCGAGGCCTTCGGGGCGTACGGCTTCTGCCGCGCCCACGCGGTCGCCTTCGCCGTGCCCGCCCTGCAGAGCGCCTGGCTCAAGGCGCACTACCCGGCGTTCCTGCTGGCCGGCCTCCTCGAACACGACCCCGGCATGTGGCCCAAGCGGGTCCTGGTCTCCGACGCCCGCCGCCGCGGCGTCCCCGTCCTGCCGGTCGACATCAACCACTCGGGGGTGAAGCACACCGTGGAGAAGACCGACGGAGACCGGTGGGGAGTGCGGCTGGCGCTCTCCGCGGTGCGCGGCATCAGCGAGGGGGAGTGCGCCCGGATCGAGGAGGGGCAGCCGTACGGATCGCTGTCGGACTTCTGGCAGCGGGCCCACCCCAGCAGGCCGGTCGCCGAGCGCCTCGCCGAGATCGGCGCCCTGAACGGTCTGCACGACGGCCGCCTCACCCGGCGCGACCTGCTGCTCCAGATCGCCGAACTCCATCGTCAGTCCCGCGCCCGGTCCGCGCACGAGGGGCAACTGCCCCTCACCGCGGACGCCGTCGGCGGGGCCGAGCCGAGCGGGCTGCCGGAGATGACCGGCCGCGAGGCCCTGAGCGCCGAGCTGAGCACCCTCGGCATCGACGTCTCCAGGCACCTGATGGAGCACCACCACCGGCTGCTGCGCGAGATCGGCGCGACCGACGCGGCGCACCTGGCCGGGCTGCGTGCCGGTCAGCAGGTCCTGGTCGCGGGTGTACGGGCGTCCACCCAGACCCCGCCGATCGCGAGCGGCAGGCGGATCATCTTCGTCACGCTGGAGGACGGTTCCGGGCTGGTCGACCTGGCCTTCTTCGAGGACTCGCACCCGGCGTGCGCGTACACCGTCTTCCACAGCGGGCTGCTGCTGGTGCGCGGCACGGTCCAGGTGCGCGGCACCCGTCGCACCGTCGTCGGCACGATGGCCTGGGACCTGGACGAGATCGCCGCCGCCCGCCGTGACGACGGCCCCGAGGCCGCCCTCGCGCTCCTCGGGGCGAGCCGTCCGCATCCCACCCCCGCCCAGCCGCACCGCACCCTGGTCAACGGCACCACCGGCGCCCGACTGCACCCGTACGCCGACCTCCAGCCGGCCGGCACCCGCTCGGCCGACCTGAAGAAGTTCGGCCACCGAAGCCCCGGGAGCGCGGGATGAGCGGGACGACCACACGGCAGCGGCACATCGCCCACCTCCACCTGCACGCCTCACTGAACGAGGCCCAGTACGGCGATATAATCGAACTGATGTCCGATATCACGCCGCACGTCCAGGCGGTTCCGCCCGACGCCGTCCAGCTCGACCTGACATCGGCGCTCCGGTACTTCGACCTGTCCCCCTACGACATGGTCCAGGCGACGATGATGAGGCTGAAGGCCCTCTACGGCATCGACAGCAGCGCCGGGCTCGCGGGCAACCGGATGCTGGCGGCGATGGCGGCCGACGCCTCCGCGCCGGGGGAGGCCACCTGGGTGCCCACCGGGCAGGCGGCCGACTGGCTGTACCCGCGGCCGGTCACCGCACTGCCCGGGATCGGCCGCACCACGGCGCAGACACTCGCCAGATACGGCCTGCACAACATCGGCCAGGTCGCCGACCTGCCCGCGGGGACCCTGCAGCGGCTCCTCGGCGTGGGCCCCGCCCGCCTGCTGGCCGAGCGCGCCCGCGGCCACGACCCGCGCCCGGTCACCCCTCTGGAACCGGCGGCACACCTGACCGCCGACCTGGCGCTGGAACGGGACTGCCTCGACCCGGCGCAGCAGCATCGAGCCGTCCTGGGACTCGCCGACCAGATCGGTCAACGGCTGCGCGCCGAACGCCGGATCACCGGCCGGCTCACCCTCACCGTGCGGTACGCGGACCGCAGCTTCACCACGCGCACGCGCACCCTGCCGGAACCCACCGACCACTCACCCGCCCTCGCGGCGACCGCCCTGGGGCTGCTGAACGCCCTCGGGCTGCAGCGGGCGAGGGTTCGCGCCTTCGTGATCCGAGCCGACGCCCTGCTGCCTGCGGGCAGCGCCTACCGGCAACTCTCCATGGACCCGGGCGACGATCGCGCCCGCGCGGCCGAAGCCGCCGCCGACCGCGCCCGCCGCCGCTTCGGCCCCTGGGCCGTCCGCCCGGCGACTCTGGCCGACTGACCCGTCGCCGTCGAACCAGGGCAAGTCCCACGACGAACTCGGCGCCCGCGACCGCGGTGCGTCACCACGCGCAGGGCCGGCGGCAGGGGCACCGCGGCCGGCACGGTCGATGCCACCGTCAGCGCCCCGGCCACGGCGATCCCGTCGAGGAAGTTCACCCCACGACGAACATGCCGAGCAGCGCGATGCAGACGGTGGCGCCGGCGAACAGCACGGCATGTCCCGAGGTGTTCACCGCGCTGGTCACGGCTTCTGGAGAACCTTGAGAAGCACCAGAAGCTCGCCTTTGACGAGGAGCACGTGGCGTCTCTGCGCCGGGTGCTCGCCAACTACGCGGAGGTCAGAAGCGCCTTGCTCACGGCTTGACCCACAAAACAGGGCAGCGTCGGCTTCATCTCGGTCCAAGCGGCTGAGGCGCGCGCCCGGACGGTCAGCCGGCCCACGGTGGCGCGATGCGGGTGCCGTCGGTCAGTTCGGCCTCCAGGCCGATGGACGTGGTGACCCAGGAGAGCGCGGTGTGGTCGGTCGGGTTCTCGACGGTGAGCGTGGCGCCGGGGTTGACGATGACGGTGTCGCCGGCGCGCACGCGCTCGGTGCGGCCGTCGAGGGTGACCAGGAGTTCGCCGACGAGCAGGTGGAAGATCTCCTCCCGGGTGACGGTGTGGGCGGGGGCCCTGGTCCCGGCCGGTATCTCCCCTCGCCAGGCGCACAGTTCCGTGCTGCCGGTGCGGGGAGTGGCGTAGGAGACGAAGCGGGCGCCGTGGAGCTCGTGGGTGGTGGCCTCGGCGGAGCGGACGACGGGCATGGGATGCCTCTCGGTGGGACGGGCGAGATGGTCAAGGAGCTTGACCATAACGCATATGGTCAAGTTGCTTGACCGATTCGTCAAGGGTGTTTCAATGCCTCCGTGCAGAACTCCGAGGCCATGGCCCTGTCCGCAGCCCTGCTCGCCGCCGCCGGTGAGCTGACCCAGCGCATCAACGAAGGGGTCGTCGCCCGCGGCTTCGAGGGGATCAGGCCCGCCCACGGCTTCGCTTTCGCGCGGCTCGCCCCGGACGGGGCCACCGTCACCGAACTCGCCGCGCACCTCGGGGTGACCAAGCAGGCGGCAAGTCAGCTTGTCGACGAAGTCGTGCGCAAGGGGTATGCCGAGCGCCGGCCGCACCCCGGGGACGCGCGGGCGAGGCTGATCGTCCTCACCGAGCGCGGGTGGGCGTGCACGCGGGCCGCGGAGGAGGCGGCCGCCGGGGTCGTGGGGGAGTGGGCCGAACTGCTGGGCGAGGGTGAAGTGCGCGTGTTGGGTGAGCGTTTGGGGCGGATCGCTCCCTATGGTCCGATCAGGCCTGCCTGGTGATGTTCCGTCAGGGTCGGGTATGAGCCACTGGTTACCGCTGAAAGTTTTTACTGACGCGTAACTTCACGCTTCTGCTACTCGTCCGTAACTTGATGAGTGAACAGCATCCTCGTGATCCGGATCACAGGGCGTAAGGCCGTCGCACCTCCCTTGAGCCGCAAGGAGATCACACGATGCTGCCCTGGAAACGAGTGCTCAGACCCCTGACCGCGCTGCTCCTCGCCGCCGCCGTCGCCACCGTTCCCGCCGCCACCGCCCACGCGTCGAGCGCCCCCAGCACCGGCTGGAACGACTACTCCTGCCGCCCCTCCGCCGCCCACCCCCGCCCCGTGGTCCTGGTCCACGGCACCCTCGGCAACTCCGTCGACAACTGGCTCTCCCTCGCCCCGTACCTGGAGGACCGCGGCTACTGCGTCTTCTCCCTCGACTACGGCCGGCTGGACGGTGTCCCCGTCTTCTACGGCCTGGGCCCCATCGACAAGTCGGCAGAGCAACTCGCCGCCTTCGTCGACAAGGTGCTCGCCGCGACCGGCGCCGCCAGGGCCGACCTCGTCGGCCACTCCCAGGGCGGCATGATGCCCCGCTACTACCTCAGGTTCCTCGGCGGCGCCGCCAAGGTGAACGCCCTCGTCGGCCTCGCCCCCGACAACCACGGCGCCACCCTCAGCGGCCTCACCAACCTGCTGCCGTACTTCCCCGGCGCCAGTGACCTGATCAAGGCCACCACCCCCGGCCTCGCCGACCAGATGCCCGGCTCCGACTTCCTCACCAAGCTCAACGCGGGCGGCGACACCGTCCCCGGAGTGCACTACACGGTCATCGCCACCAAGTACGACGAGGTGGCGACGCCCTGGCAGAGCCAGTACCTGAGCGGCTCCGACGTCCACAACGTCCTGCTCCAGGACCTGTGCTCGCTCGACCTCTCCGAGCACGTGGCGATCGGGCTCTTCGACCGCATCGCCTTCCACGAGGTGGCCAACGCGCTCGACCCGGCGCACGCCACCGCCACCACCTGTGCGTCGGCGTTCAGCTGAGCCACGGCCCGACCGAACGCCGCCGGGGCCTGTCCGGCCTGAGCCGCCGGTCAGGCCCCGGAGCCATGAGAGTCGGCGCCGGGGCGCCCGCCGCCGCCCCGGCCGGGAGCGGATCCCGTGGGGGCGATCAGAAAGCTAGCCCCAGGAAACCGGGAAATCGCCTGCTGGGAGCAGGCGACGGAGATCCTTATGGTCGCCTTAAGGGAGTGCTCAGACTGCGCTCAGGTAGCTAGCGTTCACGCCATGACGAACGACGAGATCCGGCTGGCCCGGGCCGCCGACGTACCGGCCGTGAAGGCCGTGACCGACATGGCGTACCACCCCTACGTCGCACGGATCGGGGTGGTGCCGCAGCCCATGGAGGCGGACCACATGGCGAATGTGGCCGTGGGCCGGGTGTTCGTCGCAGGGGAGCCGGTGATCGGGCTCGTCGTCATCGAGGCGCACGAGGACCACCTGTTCCTCGACAGCATCGCCGTCCACCCCGCCGCGCACGGCAGGGGGGTGGGAGGGCGGCTGCTGGAGTTCGTGGACGCACGCGCGCGTGCGCTCGGCCTGCCCGAGGTCAGGCTCTGCACCAACGTGCTGATGTGGGAGAACCGGAAGCTGTACCCGAAGTACGGCTACGAGGTCGTCGAGCGGCGCGTTGACGGGCCGTACGACCGCGTCCACTACCGCAAGCGGCTGGGCTGAAGGGCGCGCGGGACGGGCACGGTCAGCCGTCCGGCCACCAGGTGCGTGCGATGTCCTTCCGCACCTCCGGGCGTCCGGCAGGGCGCTCGTCGGCCTCCTCGCGGATCCGACGGCTGTCCGTCCTCTTCAGGGGCTTCTGCACAGTGGTGCGGCGCATGGCTGCCTCCTTCAGGGCCTACCGAGTTCCGCGTTGTCACGGAGGTAGACCCTTTTGGCGAGAGTTCCTCATCGATGCCGGTCTGTCAGTGGTCGCTGTCACACGGATCGAGTGTCAGTGGTGGGTGTCACGCTGGGGGCATGACGAACGACAGTGATCGGACAGTTGCGGTACGTGTCGACTGGGATGCGGAGGCCGCCACCTTCGACGCGGAGCCCGATCATGGGCTGGGCGCGCCCGAGGTGCGCGCGGCCTGGGCGGCGCGGCTCCGGGCGTGGCTGCCCGCCCGCCCCGCAGACGTCCTCGACCTCGGCTGCGGCACCGGCAGCCTCTCCCTCCTCGCCGCCGAGCAGGGGCATCGCGTCACCGGGGTCGACAGCTCCCCGGCGATGGTGGCGCGGGCCCGCGCCAAGCTCGCCGGCCGTGACGCGGCGTTCCTCCTCGGCGACGCGGCGGCGCCGCCGGTGGGCGAGCTGCTCTTCGACACCGTGCTGGTACGGCATGTGCTGTGGACGCTGCCCGATCCCGCGCGCGTGCTGCGGCACTGGCGCGGCCTGCTGCGCCCCGGAGGGCGGTTCGTGCTGGTCGAGGGGGTGTGGGGGACCGTGGCCCCCGTCGGCATACCCGCTGACCGGCTCACCGCCCTCCTGGCACCGCTCGGCGCGGACGTGCGCGTGGAACGGCTGTCGGCCCAGACGGCGCTCTGGGGGAAGGCGGTGGACGACGAGCGGTACGCGGTGGTGGCGACGCTGTGACGGCCCAGGGCGCGTCAGGACAGCAGGGTCCCGAAACCGCCGCCCTCACGGGCCAGTGCCTCCAGGGTGTCCAGCGCCGACACCGCTGCCGCGGCGGCCTCCGGGTCCCGCTCCGCCAGCCCGCTCTCGGCGAACTCGTCCTCGTCCAGCCGGAGCACGTCCGAGCCGTCGGCGGAACGCCACAGGTCCAGGTCGAGGTCCTCGACGACCAGCCGGCCGCCGGTCAGCGTCGCGGGGCGGGTGACGTCGCAGTACCAGCCCTTCAGCGTGCCGTCGGCGGCGCGCACCTCCTTCACCGCGTACCAGCGGTCGCGCCAGTAGAACTCGGTGAAGACATCGCCCTGTTCGAAGCGGACGAAGCCGAAGTCGCGGGGCGTGTCACCGGCCCAGGGGGCGCGCACGGTGATCCGGTCGCCGTCGTCGTGCAGCAGCTCGGCGGGATAACAGATCTTCGTGCGGCCGGCCTTGACCAGCACGACGTCCACCGTGCCCGTCGAATCACCCGAGTTCACGGACATACCTGACCTCCGTCGCACAGATCTCGTACCCGAACCACTTGTTGATCGCCAGCATCGCGCCGTTGCCGCTGTCGTTGCCCGTGAAGGCCTCCGTGCAGCCGGCGGCGCGGGCACGGTGCAGGGAGTCGTTCTTGGCGAGCTTGGCCAGCCCCCGGCCGCGGAAGGCGCGGGCGGTGCCGGTCATGACGGTGCCGTACCGTGTGCCGCCGTCGGTGCGGCCCGCGCTGAAGGCCGCGGGGCGGCCGTCGACCAGGACGACCGAGGTCAGCTCATGGCTGAGCAGCGGGTGCCGCCAGGTCTCGTTCAGCCAGGCCTCGTAGTCGGCGAACTCGATGTCGATGTCGCTCGGTTCGTCCAGCAACGTCTCCGCGTCGAGGTCGAAGAGCGGGCGCGGGTCGTCGGCGAAGTCGGCGGCGGTGCGCAGCTCCACCCCGGGCGGGGGAGTCCGCAGCGGGGGCAGCGCGCCGTGCGCGAGGTCGAGACGGAGGAAGTGGGCGGAGCGGCTCGCGGTGTAGCCGCGACGCTCGGCGAAGGCGCGGTTGGACGGGGCGTCCAGGACCCAGGCGTACGAGGTGCTCGCGCCCACCGCCGACAGGTGCCCCTCCGCCGTACGCACGAGGAGGGCGCCGGCGCCCCGGCCGGTGCGCTCCGGGTGCACGTACACGTTGGCGAAGCCCTGGCCCGGCTCCGTGCTCTCGTGGGCGAGACCGACCTGGGCGGTACCGATGACCTCGCCGTGCTCCTCCGCGATGAGCTGGCGGAAGCGGGCGTCGGGGTGGGCGTGCGTGAGGTCGTGGACCAGGGACTCCGGGGTGTACAGCATGTAGGGCAGTGCGAGCTGCCGGACCCGGGCGAAGCCCTCGGCGTCGGACCGGACGTCGGCGCGCAGGTCACGCACGATCACTGTCATGGGGCGCACGCTATGCGGGACGTGGGCCGGATGCCTCTCATTTTCCGGCGGGTACGGGAGAATCGGGCCGTGACCTTGAAGATCCACATCGATGACAGCGCGCCGCCGTACGAGCAGGTACGGGCGCAGATCTCCGAGCAGGCGCGGGGCGGGGTGCTGCCGGTGGGGTACCGGCTGCCGACGGTCAGGGGGCTGGCCGAGTCGCTGGGCCTGGCGGTGAACACGGTGGCCAAGGCGTACCGGGCGCTGGAGACGGACGGGGTGATCGAGACACGGGGGCGCAACGGCACGTTCGTTGCGGCGGCGGGGTCGGCGGCGGAGCGCGAGGCGTCGCTGGCCGCCCAGGCCTACGCCGAGCGGGTGCGCCGACTGGGGCTGGGGGAGGAGGCGGCGCTGTCCGCGGCGCGGGATGCCCTGCGGGCGGCTTATGGGGGGTAGGGGATTTCGGGTTCGGCTGAGCAGGGCTCGGCACCGCCGGATTCCACCGTCGTGGCTGAACGCCGTTGCGGCGGGGAGAAGGGACTGATGGGTGGCGGAGAGAGACTTCCGCCGCTTGCTATTTCCGCCGCAACGGCGATCAGCCACCGCGGCGCGATCCGGCGGTGCCGGACCCTGCTCAGCCAGGTCGGCGTCGGTCAGCCGCTCGTGCTCAGCTCCGGCGTCCTGGTCACCGTCAGTCCCGCCCGCTGCGCCGCTCTTCCGAATGCCACGGCGTCCCGCACCGCCGCCCCGCCCGGGTCGTTGTTGAAGTACGTGTAGATGTCGGCCTTCTTTGGGTACGCCGTGGCGATGCGGTCGACCCATGTCTCCAGGGAACGGCGGCCGTAGCGGGGCCAAGGGCGGGCTCGGCCCTGATGGAAGCGGACGTACGCCCAGTCGGTGGTGCGCCAGAGCGGGGTCATGGGGCGGGCCTGGATGTCGGCCCAGCACAGGGCCGCACCCCGGGACTCCAGGACCTCCCGGGTCTCCGGCGTCCACCAGGAGTCGTGCCGGGGCTCCACCGCGACGCGGGTACCGCGCGGGAAACACGCCAGGCAGGCGTCCAGCAGCGACGGGTCCGCCCTGAGCGTCGGCGGGAGTTGGAGGAGGACCGGGCCCAGCCGGTCGCCGAGGCCCGCCGCGTGGCTCATCAGGCGGTCGACCGGCTCCGCGGGGTCCTTGAGGCGTTTGATGTGCGTCAGGTAGCGGCTCGCCTTGACCGCGACGACGAAGTCCGGCGGGACCCGGTCCCGCCAGGACTCGAAGTTCTCGCGGGACGGGAGGCGGTAGAACGCGTTGTTCAGCTCCACCGTGGTGAAGTGCTGCGCGTACTCCTCCAGCCACGAGCGCATGGGGAGCCCGGCCGGGTACAGGACGTCCCGCCAGTCCTTGTACTGCCAGCCCGACGTTCCGATGAACAGGGGCATACCCCCATCAAAGCACTACAGGTACAGCCCCGCGTCCGCGCCCTCCCGCGCCCCCGGTACCGAGGTCGGTGCCGTGCCCCGGCGCAGCGCGTACAGCTCCGCGAGGGTCGCCCCGTCCCGGCCCACGCCCTCCTCGGTGCCGAGCCAGTTCACCGCCTCGCGATGGGTCAGCTGGCCCACCTCGATCCGGGCCAGGCAGCGGCCGGGGCGGACGACCGCGGGGTGCAGCCGCTCCAGGTCCTCGTTGGTGGTGACGCCGACCAGGACGTTGCGTCCCTGGCCGAGCAGGCCGTCGGTGAGGTTCAGCAGCCGGGACAGCGCCTGGCCCGCCGTGTGCTTGGCCTCGCCGCGGATCAGTTCGTCGCAGTCCTCCAGCAGCAGCAGCCGCCAGCGGCCCTTGCCTGCGCCGTCCTCCTCGCCGATCGCGATGTCCATCAGATAGCCGACGTCGGAGAAGAGCCGTTCCGGGTCGAGGACGCAGTCCACCTGGCACCAGTCCCGCCAGGACCGGGCCAGGGTGCGCAGGGCGGAGGTCTTGCCGGTGCCCGGCGGCCCGTGCAGCAGCAGAAGACGGCCGGCGATGTCCTCCGGTGTCGTCTTCATCAGGCGGTCCATCGCGTCCGCGACCGGGGCCGTGTAGTTGGCGCGGACCTCGTCCCAGGTACCCGCGGAGATCTGCCGGGTGGTGCGGTGCGGGCCACGGCGCGGTGAGACGTACCAGAAACCCATGGTCACGTTCTCCGGCTGCGGTTCCGGCTCGTCCGCCGCGCCGTCCGTCGCCTCGTTCAGCACCTTCGCGGCCAACTCGGCGGTGGTCGCGGTGACCGTGACGTCCGCGCCCCGGTTCCAGCGGGAGACCAGCAGGGTCCAGCCGTCGCCCTCCGCCAGGGTCGCGCTGCGGTCGTCGTCGCGGGCCACCCGCAGCACCCGCGCCTCCTTCGGCAGCAGGGTCGCCCCGGAGCGCACCCGGTCGATGTTGGCCGCGTGCGAGTACGGCTGCTCGCCCGTCGCGAAGCGGCCGAGGAACAGCGCGTCGACGACATCGGACGGGGAGTCGGAGTCGTCGACGTTCAGCCGGATCGGCAGCGTCTCGTGCGGCTTGACAGACATGTCGCCATGATCCGTCACCGGCGCCCGCTGCGCACCCGTTTTCCGCAGTGGGAGGGGAGTGTCGGGTGTGCGCCGAGCTTCCGGAGTACCCAGAAGAGGCCACGCGCACAGCCCGGCGCGCCCCCGATCCTGTTACACGGCTGTCGATCGCCGATACCTGCCCCCGGGGTCGATTTCCACCGATACTGTTGTCCTTGATGGGACGTCATGGGTGGAATTCGGGGGCTGGGCGGTGGCGGCTCACCGCCCTGCTCGGGGTGGGCGTGGCCGCACTCGCCCTGATCGTGACACTGGTCAGCACACTTCCCGGGGGCGGCACCGGCACCGCGGGCACGACCCGGGACGGCGACAAGGTGCACGGCACCCCCGCCACCCCGCCGGACACCACCGAGCCGTACGTGGGCTGGGGCTTCACCCACACCCAGTACAGCGCCGACGAGGGCAGTACGACCGCCACCGACCGCGTCGAGAACCTGCTGTCCCAGGACGCCGGGCTGCCGCAGAACCAGGCCATCATGGGCTGGGGCGCCGACAATCCCGAGCCGGTGAAGGGGCGTTACGACTTCGCGGCGCTGGACCGGCGCGTCGACTTCATGCGCAGGTCGGGCGGCACCCCGGTGGTCACCCTGTGCTGCTCGCCGGACTGGATGAAGGGCGGCAGGCCCGGTGTGAACAACACCGACTGGAGCCAGGCGGCCTTGGAGACCGCGCCCACCCCGGACCACTACCAGGACTACGCCGACCTCGCCGCGACCGTCGCCAGGCGCTATCCGGACGTACGGCACTTCATCGTCTGGAACGAGTTCAAGGGCTTCTGGGACAACGCGAAGGGCCGCTGGGACTACGAGGGCTACACCGAGCTCTACAACCTCGTCTACAAGGCGTTGAAGGCTGTCGACAAGGACATCATGGTCGGCGGGCCGTACCTCGCCATGGACAGCTTCGACCCGCGCCGGACCGAGAACGCCTCCACCACCCTCAAGGGCGCGTGGGGCGTCATGGACCAGCGGGTCCTCGACGCCTTCGACTACTGGAACACCCACAAGGCGGGCGCCGACTTCGTGGTCGTCGACGGGTCCAGCTACACCGATGACGACGACCTGCTGCCCGACGAGTTCGCGGCCACGCAGAAGCTCACCGCCGTCAGCGAGTGGGTGCGCGGACAGACGCACGACCTGCCGCTGTGGTGGGCCGAGTACTACGTCGAGCCGGCCGACGGCCAGGACGAACGCGACGGCTGGACCGAGGACCACCGGGTCGCCGTCCAGGCCACCGGCATGATCGCTCTGGTCGAGGGCGGCGCCGACTCCGGCTTCTACTGGAATCCGGAGGACGAGAAGGGCGGCGACTGCGCCGGCTGCCTGTGGACCACGACCGACAGCGGAAACGGCGGCCAGGCACTGCCCATGTACGACCTGGTGTCGCGGTTCGGGAAGGCGTTCGGGCCGGGGACCAGGTACGAGACGGTCCCCGTCGCCAAGGACGACGTGCCCGGCGTCCGCGTCCTCGCCGGCGACAGGACCGTTCTCGTGGTCAACACCCTCGACCGGGCGATCAGCGCGCAGGTGGACGGGAAGCGGTTCGAGATGAAGGCCTACGAGGTGAAGTGGCTCACCAGGTGAACCCGGTGAGCCACCCGACCCCGCACCCCGTCACTTGAGCGTCAGGAACCGCTGCGCCAGCGAGGCCAGCACCACCGCGAGCAGCGGCAGCGAGAACCAGAAGCTGCCCTGCAGCCGGCGCAGTTGCCGCACCCCGGGCCGGACCGCGACCCGGACCACCTCGCGCGCGGTCAGCAGCAGGATCAGCACGACGGCGGCGAGCCCGCCGATCACCGACCACGGCGTCCAGGTGATCCGCGGCCCGATCGGCCCCGGATCCGGCTCGGCCACCGCACCCGCGGGCTGCGTGCGCAGCGCGTACATGGTGACGTCGTCGTTGACCAGGACCTTCGTCAGATCCTGCCGGTCGTCCAGGTTCTCGATCAGCCGGCTCTCCCAGGTCGCCGAGTAGCCGGCGTCCAGCTGGAGATAGGTGACCTGACTCCTGTTGATCACCAGATACGAGTTCGGGCCGGCGTCCTTGAGCCCCTTGACCAGGCCCGACACCAGGACCGGGTCGGTCGGCGCGAGCGTCGGCACGTAGTCGACCCGCTCCATGTCCTTGGCGCCCCACGGGATCGCCGGGGTCACGTCGTTGACCGTGTCGTTGCTCAGCCACAGCAGCCGTACCGTCGGCTTGTCGTGGGCGTAGACGTAGTCCATGGCGGCGACCTCGCCGGGCCTGACCCGCTCGAAGGACTCGTTGCCCCAACGGGCCACCAGGAAGCCGCCCATGAGCAGCAGGCCGGCCAGCAGCGCGGCCACCGGCGCCAGACCGCCCCGGTCCTTCTCCCGCTCCTTCGCCGTGGCCCCGGTGCGCGGGAACAGGGCGAGCCCGGCCAGCAGGGCCGCACCCGGCACGGCGAACATGAAGACGCGCAGCGCCATCTCGCCGCCGTACGACTGCATGCCGAAGCCCAGGAACGGCACGAAGGTCAGGACCAGCAGGGAACGCTCGCGGTACCTGTGGAAGTGGCGGCGCCACCAGCCCCAGACGGCGAACGCCATCATGCCGCCGGCCAGCAGAACCCGGATGTACAGCACCAGCTTGTGGGTCGAACTGCCGCCCTGGATACGGCCGGAGACCGAGGTGGAGACATTGCTGCCGACCCCGCCGACCCCGCCGAACAGTTCGTTGAAGTGACCGGACCAGTACGGCTCCGCCATGAAACCCAGCCAGACGGCCGCGAACACCCCGAACAGGACGGGCAGGCCCCGCAGTTCGGATCTGCCGATCAGTACCAGGGCCGCCAGCACGCCCAGCATCACGAACGGGGTGAGCTGGTGCGCCGGGACGGTCGCCGCGTACAGGCCGACCAGCACCATGAGCAGCACGGCCTGCTGACGGCGGTCGGTCGGCTCGACCTCCGCCTCGCCGGGCCGGAACCTCGTCCATATGACGTGCGGGGCGCGGAACCAGACGAGCAGGATCGCCACGAACATCAGATAGAGCAGATACGTGAAGCCCTGCGGGGAGAAGTAGTCCTGGCCGACCCAGCCGCACAGCACGAAGATCCAGATGCCGGTCCACTTCGCCCGCCAGCTCGCCCGCAGCGACCGCACCAGCAGGAACATCGGTGTCAGATAGGCGAGCTGGATGAAGGTCGGCCACCAGCGGATGACCTCGGTGAAGTCCGTGACCCCGCACGTCCGGCCGATGAACGCGGCCGCCGCGAAGAAGCCCGGCCAGCTCCAGCGGGCGTCCAGGTCCGGTACCGCCGACCCGGTGCGGTCGATGTAGTCGATGAAGCCGAGGTGCTGCCAGGCGGTCGGGAAGCGCGGCTCGGTCTCGATCACGGCCGGCAGGGCATGCAGCGAAACGACCGTCGCCAGCAGGGTGACCAGCAGCAGCGCCTTGTGCTCCCGGCGCAGCCACAGCAGCCCAGCGAACACCGTGACCAGCAGCGCCGCCCCGACCAGCGTCGGCAGCGGCAGCACGGAGATCAGCCCGAGCCCGCCCATCCGGTCCAGGTCGGCGTCGTCGAGCCGGGCCGCCGGCACCCAGTACAGCAGCAGGGCGGCGACCAGGAGACAGCCGAGGACGACTCCCGCGCGGGTGGGCGTCAGCCGCTCCCGCAGCGAGCGTGCCGGTTCCCCCGGAGCCTCGGCCGGCATCTCTGCCGCCCCCGGTACGGCCGCCTTCCCGGACGGCGCGTCGACCTCCGCCTCCTTCAGCAGCGAGACCTCGGCAGGACCGAGCGAAGCCTCCGAGTGCGGCTCCCGCTCTTCCACCGGCGCCCCCGGGTTCCGCGGCGGCCGCAACGCCCACGTCGGCCGGTCCTCCGGTCGGACAACGGGTGTGCCCGTGGGCGGAGTTCCCGGCCCGGGCCGTACGTCCGGACGCCGCTCCACGTGGTCGAAGTCCACGTGGATGCCGAGGGCGAGGGTGTCGGTGTCCAGCGCCCACGCCGGACCCCGCCTGCGCGGCGCGGTGGCGGGCTGGACCATGGGGGTCCCCCCGCTGGAGCGAAGCCGGAAGCGGGGGAGGGTGCCCAGGTCGGCGAGGTCGCCGTCCGGTGCCGTGCCCTCGGGGATCTCCGCGGGTGCCGCCCGCAGCGTCCTCCACAGCCGGGGCGCCGCGATCGTCACGATCACCGCGAGGCTGGAGATCTCGGCCACGCCCGCGCCGGTCAGCCCCATCCGGGGCAGCAACAGCAGGGTCAGTCCGAGCACCAGCACGCACAACAGGCCCTGCAGCCAGGCGAGGCCCGCGGTACGGCTCTGTGCGCGCAGCACCGCGAAGTACGTCTCCATCACGACCCTCAGCAGCGCGCCGACCGCGAACCAGCGCAGCAGCGGGGTCGCGGCGTCCGCGTAGCCGGGGCCGAACACGCCGAGGATCCAGGGCGCCCCGAAGAACAGCAGCGCGCAGATGGGGATCATGATCCGGGCCATCCGCTTCAGCGCGGCCCGGGTGTTGCCGGCCAGCCGGGCCGGGTCGTGCGAGCCCTCGACGGTCAGCGAGGCGCCCATGTTGATGGCGAGCAGGTTGGTGGTGCCACCGATGGTGGTGGTGATGTAGAAGTACGCGTTGTCCTCGGAGCTGACCTGCGAGGCGATGATGACCGGGACCAGGTAGACCACGGCGAGGGAGAACAGCGAGCCGGTGTAGTCCCCGGCCAGGAACCTGCCGATCTCCTTCAGCGTGGGCGGCCTGGCGTGTTCCGCGGTCGCCTTGACGTGCCGGGGCACCAGACGCCGGAACACCAGCCAGCCCAGCGGGACGAACGAGGTGGCGATCGCGGCGACCCAGGAGACGAAGACACCGGCCATCGGGATCGCCGCCGCGAAGGCGACGAGGAGCGCCAGCTTGACGGCCGAGAAGACGGTGTTGCCCACCGGCACCCAGGGCGCGTTGCGCAGCCCGGTCAGCACCCCGTCCTGCAGCGTGAGCAGGTTCCACGCGATCACCGACACGACGAACCCGAGGCCGGGCAGCGGCCCGTGCAGGAAACGGTACGACGGCCCCCACACGCCCAGGGTCATCAGGAAGACGCCGGCCGCCAGCGCCACGATCAGCGAACTGCCCGCGTAGGTACGGAAGATGAACGTGCCGGTCCGGCGCCCGGCGACCGGGATGAAGCGGGCAAGGGCGCCGGTCAGGGTCACCGCGGTGAGCCCCGCCAGGAGTTTCATGGCGGCGATGGCGGCGGAGCCCTGGCCGACGGCCGACTCGGAGTAGTAGCGGGCCGCGGCCAGCCAGAAGCCGAGGCCCAGGACGGCGGAGATGCCGGTGTTGAGCATCAGCGCGTAGGCGTTCCTGAAGAGTGGGCTGCCGCCGGACGGGCCGACCCGTCCGGGCAGGCGAAGACGGCGCCCCGACTGCTCGGGCGCCGACGTCTCGGGGGTCGCGGTCTCGGTTGTTGTGGTCGTGTCAGACACGGGAACGGATGGCCTTCCGGCGGACCTGGCGGGCTCTGCGGAGAACGGCGTACCCCTTGGTGAGGGCACGGTCCCTGGCGAAGTTGCGGGCGATCGCACGGCCTTCGAGCAGCCGCGCGAACTCCGCGGCGTCCGTACTGCGGCGCACGGTGATGCGCTGCAGTGCGAACGGACCCTGACGGCGGTGGGCGAGACCGTTGCCGACGGCGAGCGCCTGGGCGTACCCGGCCGCCCGCACGGCCTGCCGGACCCGGCGGCTGGAGTAGCCGTACGGGTAGGCGAACGAGGCCGGTGCGGTGCCGAGTTCGTCGGTGACGATCTCGCGGCTGCGCACCAGCTCGGTGCGCAGCCGGTCGTCGTCCAGCTGGTCGAGCTCCGGGTGGGTGTGGCTGTGCCCGCCGATCTCGCAGCCAATGCCCGCGAGTTCGCGCACCTGGTCCCAGTCGAGCATGGCGTCCAGGCCGCCCCCGGTGTCGTACGCGCCCCTGATCCAGCCCGTCGAGACGAACAGCGTGGACGCGAAGCCGTGCTTGGCGAGCACGGGCAGGGCATGCCGGTGCACGCCCTCGTAGCCGTCGTCGAAGGTGATCAGGACGGGACGGGCGGGAAGCGGGGCGCCGGAGCGCCAGCGCGTGGCCAGATCGGCCGTGCTGACCGGGGTGAGGCCCAGGTCGCCGATGAGCGCCATCTGCCCGGCGAACGCCTCCGGCGCCACCGACAGCGCGCGGGTGGCGTCGTTGGGCGCGGTCGCGACCGAGTGGTACATGAGGATCGGGACCGGGGCGTCGCTCATCGGGCACCCCCGTCGGCGGGGGCGGGCTCGCCGGGCGGTCCCCCCTCGATCCCGGCGACCGCGAAGGTCGCCCCGCCCCGCCGCGCCCGCACGCTCCCCACCACGTAGCCGCCCGCCGCCGTCAGCACCCCGGCGACGATCGCGCCCGCCCGGCCCGCGCCGCCCGGCCGGGCCAGCAGTGCGTCCCGCAGGCCACGAGCGACCCCCGCGGGCAGCACACGTGTGGTGTACCGGCGTTCGGACTCCAGCCCCTTGCCGGCGCCCACGCTGCGGGCGACCAGGGCCTTGGAGAGACCCTCGGCATAGGCGCGGGTGCGGAAGTACCCGAAGTGCTCACGGGCTTCGGGCACCCGGTGGTGGATGACCGCGCGGTCGTCGATGAGCAGGACGGCGTCCGGGCGGGCCCGGGTGAGCCGGATGCACAGCTCCGTCTCCTCGCAGCCCAGCGGGCGTCTGTCGCCGTCCCGGCCGATGCCGGTGGCGAAGCCGCCCGCCGCGTCGAAGGCCGTACGCCGGAAAGAAGCGTTTCCGCCGAGGACGTTCCGGACCCGGACACGGCCCGGTGGCAGGCCCCGGTAGGTGCAGCCGACGACCCAGTCGAACTCCTCAGGGAACCAGTCGGGACGCCGTCCCGAGGCCCAGACGGGCACGGTCCGGCCGCCGACCGCCATCACCTTCGGGTCGGCGTATCCCTCGGCGAAGCGGCGCAGCCAGTCCCGCTCGGCCACCGCGTCGTCGTCGAGGAAGGCGATCACCTCCCCGTAGGAGGCGGCGATGCCCGTGTTGCGGCCCGCGGACAGGCCGCGGGGGCCCGCGTTGGCGAGCACCCGTACGTCCGTGGCCTCCTTGTACTCCTTCGTGAGCCGTTCCAGGAGCGCCGGGTTGTGGTCGACGACCAGCAGGGTCTCCAGCGCCGGACACGACTGGGCGCGCACCGAGGAGACCGCCGCGAGAATGTCCTCCCAGCGGTCCTCGGTGTACACGCAGATCACGACGGAGATGTCGGGATCGCTCAAGACGACTCTCCCTGGCCCGTGGTGAGCATCGGGGAGTGCCGCACCTGCCGGCGCAGGTCACGCCGGTTGGAGCGCTCCTTCAGGATCACCTTGAGCACCCGCAGGCCGTCGCGCACGGCACGCAGGTTGCTGGTGCCGTGGATGCGGAGGTACTCGTAGCTGGGTATCTCCTGGACCTTCAGGCCCGCCTTGACCACCCGGATGTTGATCAGGGTCTCGATCTCGAAGCCGGTACAGTCGAGGTCGATCTTGTCGAGGCAGTGCCGCCAGAACGCGTTGTACCCGTAGCAGAGGTCGGTGTAACGGGCGCCGAACTTGCGGTTGACGACCGTGCACAGCGCCCAGTTGCCGAGTTTGCGGATGAAGGTCATGTCGTCGGTGCCGCCGCCGTTGGCGAAGCGCGAGCCCTTGGCGAAGTCGGCGCCAGAGACCAGGGCGGAGACGTACGACACGATCTCGTGGCCGTCGGCCGAGCCGTCCGCGTCCACCATGACGACGATGTCGCCGGTGCACGCCTCGAACCCGGTGATCAGGGCGTCCCCCTTGCCCTTGCCACGCTGTTCGACGACTTTCACGTCGGGCCACAACTCCCGCGCGACTTCCACGGTGTTGTCGGTGGAATTGCCGTCCACAAGGACCACTTCGTGTATCCAGCCGGGAAGTGTCTTGAAGACGTAGGGGAGATTCTCCGCCTCATTCATGGCGGGAATCACCACACTCACCGGCGGTGTGATCGCCAGGTGAGAGGAGATCGGCCGGTATTCGCCCGCGATTAACGGATCTTGGCCCGCGGCCGGTGGGCGCAGAACAGAACTCATGAGTCTTGTCCCTCTCGTCCGGTGGACCGCCCGCCCCTTGGGTGGCCCGCTTCTGTGTCCGGTTCGAAAGGGGGGTTCTCACCCGTGGTGCGGAAAACGGGTCTCCGTATCCGCAGGTGAGCTGGCAAAGCTGGCCGGTCTGCCGGAAGACGGCAGCCGGTCGCGCGGCACGGCTCGGAAACGACAGTGGTCATTGCGGTCACCGAGCACGGCACCCCCCTACCGCGCCCCGCTCCGGAACATCGCGGTCTTGAGCCCTCCCCTAGAGCCGCTTGGTGATGATCCGATGCGGGTGAGATGTACGACGGTATTGATGATTGAACCAGTATGGCAAGACCCGGAAGTGGGCCTCACGTTTTTGTTGGTTTGGCCGTTGCGAAACTTTGGCCGACCTTGTTCTTCAACTCGAACGGATATTCCCGGCTCGCCGGGGTGTCCGTTCGAGAATGCGTTCCACCGGTCGCAGAAGTACCAGCAGAAGCAGCAGAAGGCTGATCGCGGTCACGGCGACGATGCCGCCGCGCCAGGACCAGTGGTGGGTGGCGAGCATGCCCTGGGCGATCAGCATGTCCAGGGCGACGGCGCCCGCCAGTGCGGTGAGCACCCGGGCGAACGGATCGAGTCCGCGCAGTGCCCGGCCGATCGCCGCGGCTGGCGCGGCGAGCAGGTAGAACAGCGCCAACGGCCCGCGTAACGACGAGCCCGAGTCGGTGAGTGCGAGCAGCGCACCGGTCCCGGCGACGGCCGTCGCGGCCCCCGTGAGCAGGGGCCCCAGGTCCCTCCCTGGCCCTGGACGTGCCCGTTCGTCCGCAGTTGACGAGGTCTTGAGTCGTATGGTCTGCATGGCCGACTTTGCCCCCCAAGGCGCCGGATGCCGGGTTTCAATGTCGCGCAGGCGAATGCGGGGCGTCAAGCGGGCCTCCGGACATGACCGTTCCTCGGAGACACCTGATGCCTCCGGGGAACAAGTCGCTCGATTCCGGCGCGTTCCGTTGATCGATTGCGACACGAACCCCTCGGTCCCGTCGAGCGTATTCAAACGTGCCGGGAATGCACAGGACCGGTCCGGTAAGGGCTGGTTGGGATCCTGAACAGTTTTGGCATGGACACTTCCCGTCAACACGCGTCGTTGCTACGACAGTTGTGGCAGAGATCCTGCTAAAGGGAGGTTCCATGAGACGTTCCCGAATTACGGCATACGTGACTTCACTCCTCCTGGCCACCGGCCTCGCCCTCACCGGGGCGGCCGCGACGGAAGCGCAGGCCGCGACCGGGGGCTATGTGGCGCTCGGCGACTCGTACTCGTCCGGCGTCGGCGCCGGCAGCTACATCAGCTCAAGTGGCAGCTGCGACCGCAGCACCAACGCCTACCCCTACCTGTGGAACGCCGCCCACAGCCCGTCCTCGTTCTCGTTCCTCGCCTGTTCGGGCGCCACCACCGACGACGTGCTCTCCGGCCAGCTCGGCACGCTCAGCTCCTCGACCGCCCTGGTCTCCATCACCATCGGCGGCAACGACGCCGGCTTCGCCGACGTCATGACGACCTGCGTGCTCAGCTCCGACAGCACCTGCCTGTCCCGCATCAGCACCGCGGAGGCCTACGTCGACTCCACGCTCCCCGGCAAGCTCGACAACGTCTACGACGCGATCAGCGCCAAGGCCCCCAACGCCAAGGTCGTCGTCCTCGGCTACCCCCGCTTCTATCTGCTGGGCACCACCTGCCTCGGTCTCTCCACGGCCAAGCGCACCGCCATCAACAACGCCGCCGACTACATCGACACCGCGATCGCCAAGCGCGCGGCCGACCACGGGTTCACGTTCGGCGACATCCGCTCCGCGTTCTCCAGCCACGAGATCTGCTCCAGCAACTCCTGGCTGCACAGCGTCAACTGGCTGGACATCACCGAGTCGTACCACCCCACCGCGGCCGGCCACTCCGGCGGCTACCTGCCGGTCCTGACCGCCGACGCGTCCTGAGCCCTAGTCCGAACTCGTAGGCGAAGGCGAAGCGGAGGCCCCGCCGGTCGGGGTCTCCGTGGTCTTGGTGCAGGTCACCGAGAACGGCACCGAGCCGGACGTGGTCTCCACCGGGCTGCGCACCTCCACGGCGATCGCGTCGCTCAGCGTCCCGCTGTCGGACCAGGTCGTCACGGTCACCCCCGTCTGCCGGGTCCTCCCGCCGCCGTCCGGGAAGGACAGCGTCTTCCAGCCCTGGTCGTCGAGCGTCCCGTTCTTCAGCACCCACCGGTACTGCACCTCCGCGGGCACCCTCCCCACCGTGAACGTCGCGGTGAACGTCGGCGCCTGCGCGGACGACGGCGGACAGGCCCCCGAGTAGTCCGTACGGGACCCGGTCACGCTGACCTTCACACTCTGCGCGGCCGCGCTGCTGCTCGCGGACGCGGAGGCGGACGGGGACTTCGACGGGGCTGTGCTGCTCGTGCTCGGCGCCGGGGAGCTGAGGCTGCTGGCCGACTGACTGGCGCCGGCGCTGCCGCCGCCGTCGCCGTTGTCGCGGTTGAGAAGGGCGTACGTCAGCCCGCCGAGCGCGAGGGCGACCAGCACCAGGCCGATGAGCAGCACGGTACCGGCCCTGCGGTTGCCGTCGCGGTCCGACGCGGGCGGCCAGGTGTCCGCCGGGGTGGGCATCGGGGGCGTGGGCGAGGACGGCCGAGGCTGCCGGGCGACGAGTGTCCGGGCCTCGTACGGCGCCGGGACCGGGACCGTGGGGGCCGTGCCGGGGGTGCCCCCGGCCGCGGTCAACCGCAGGTCGTGCTCGGCCTGTTCGGCCGACAGCCGGTGCGCCGGGTCCTTGCGGAGCAGCCCCTCGATGACGGGGGTGAGCGGCCCGGCCCGGTACGGCGGCGGCAGCTCCTCGTCCACCACGGCCCGCAGGGTGCTCAGCGGGGTGTCCTGCCTGAACGGCGAGGTGCCCTCGACCGCCGCGTACAGCAGCACGCCGAGCGACCACAGGTCGGACTCGGGACCGAACGCCCGCCCGAGCGCCCGCTCCGGGGCGAGGTACTCCGGTGAGCCGACCACCTCGCCGGTCATGGTCAGCGCCGAGCTGCCCTCGACCGTGGCGATCCCGAAGTCGGTGAGCACCACCCGGCCGTCGTTCGACAGCAGCACGTTGCCTGGCTTCACGTCCCGGTGCAGCACCCCGGCGGCATGCGCGGCCCGCAGCGCGGACAGCACCTCGGCGCCGACGCCCGCCGCCCGCTGCGGCGACATCGGCCCCTCCGCCTCCAGCACGTCGGCCAGGGACACGCCCGGGATCAACTCCATGACGACCCAGGGCCGTCCGCCCTCCATCGCCACGTCGTACACCGTGACGACATTGCGGTTCGCGATCCGGGCCGCGGCCCACGCCTCGCGTTCCAGCCGGGCGTACATCCGCTCGACGTCGGAGCCGGGCAGCCCGGCGGGCGCCCGCACCTCCTTGACGGCGACGTCACGGCCCAGCACCTCGTCGCGGGCCCGCCACACGGTGCCCATGCCGCCCTCGCCCAGCGGGGACAGCAATCGGTAGCGGCCCGCGATCACTCGCTCACGACCCGGCTCTTCGGTCACGGGTGCCCCCCACGGCAGCTCGCGCGAATTCATCACAAACGTAACTCAGAGGAGTGCGGATGCGGCCCCCTTGAGCACCAGTCCGGCGCCCAGGGCCACGACCACGAGCGCCGAGGCGAGCGGGGTGGTCCTGCGGACCAGCGCGGCCATGGGGTGGGTGGTCCAGCGAGGGCGTTTGTCCATCACCCGAGTCATTCCCGTACCCAGCTTGACGACGGCGAACCCGGCGGCGGTCAGCGTCAGCGCGAGACCGACGCCGTAGGCGACGACGAGGAGCAGCCCGAACCAGGCCTGGCCGAGGGCGGCGGCGCCGACCAGCACGACGACGGCGGAAGGGCTGGGGACGAGGCCGCCGGCGAAGCCGAGGAGGATGGTGCCGCGGAGGGTGGGGGCCGTGGGGTGGGTGTGGGTGAACCCGCCGTGACTGTGCGGCATGTTGGTGCGGCCGTCAGCGGGGGCTGCGCCCCCGGACCCCCCTTCGGCCTGAACGGCCTCGTCCTCGAACGCCGGACGGGCTGAAGAATGTGGCTGAGCGCCGTGGTCATGGCCATGAGAGTGGTCGTGGTCATGAGGGTGGCCGTGATCGTGCGTGTGCGCGTGGGCGCGGGTGTGCTCGTGGGCGCCGACCAGGGCGGGCTCCCGCTCCTCGGCCGCCTCGTGCTCGTGATCGTGGTCGTGCTCATGGTCGTGGTGGTGACCGTGCTCGTGGTCGTGGTGGTCGCCGTGCTCATGGTCGTGGTGGTCGCCGTGGGCGTGTTCGTGGGTCCTGTTCCGCCATGCCCTGCGGGTCAGGTTCGCGCCCGCGGCCAGGACCATGACGCCGCTCGCGATGCCCAGCCAGGCGATCACCGAGGGCGTGGCCGCCGAGCCCGCCGTCACCAGGACGCCGAGGGCGACCACGCCCAGGGTGTGGGTGACCGTGACCGACGCGGCCAGCGGGAGGACGTCGCGCAGGCGGGCGCGGCCGCCTCGGGCCGCTGCCGTCGCCGCCATCAGGGTCTTGCCGTGGCCCGGTGCGAGGGCGTGCACCGCGCCGAGGCCGATCGAGATGAACAGCGCCAGCACCGCGAACCCGACGGTGAGGTGGTGGCGGGCGACCAGGTCGGTCAGGGCCTGGGTCCAGCGGTCGATGCCCCGGGGGAGGATCTCGGCCCCCGGCGTGGCCTGCCGTTCCTGGGCGAGGGCCGGGCCGCCCGGCCGTACGTGGACGGCGGCGGTGGTGATGTCGGCCGGGGAGGAGAGCAGGTCCTTGGGATAGCTGGTGAGTTCGTGGGAGAGGGACGTCTTCGGTACGTCCGTCCTCGTCAGCGTCATCCGGTCGCCGCGCGCGGTGATCTCCCGCCAGCCGGGGCCGGAGTCGGTGCCGGCGCTGTGGAAGCCCAGGGTGACGGCGGTGCCCTTCGGGAGCGGCGCGGTGAACCGGCACGACACCCGCAGGGTGTTCAGCCCCGCCTGGCCGGGGCGCAGTTCGGCGTGGCTGGTGGTGACGGTCAGGGGGGTCGCCGTGCCGTCGACGGTGAGCTTGCTGCCGTCCGCCGCCGTCGTGCAGCGCTGCTCGGCCCACTTGGCGGCGCCGAGCCGCTTCAGGTCGGGCTTGGCCTGGGTCGCCGGGATCTCGGCGAGGTCCTCGAAGTGGTCGACGCGGAGCTGTCCGGGGGCGGCGACGAGACCGTCGTACTTGTTGACGGTGAAGTTGCCGAGCGGGTGGGCGCTCGCGGCCGTGGCGGGGAGGAGGGCCAGGGCGCAGGCCGTGGTGAAGAGGGCGGCGATCCGGCGCAGGTTCACTTCGAGGCCTCCAGCGCCTTGCGGGCCGCGCGGGCGCCCAGCGGGGAGAAGCCCGGGTTGAGCTTGAGGGCCTTGGTGAGGGCGGCCCGGCCGGCCGCCTTCTCGCCGTTGGCCAGCTCGATCATGCCCAGGTGGTAGGTGAAGGAGGCATTGCGGTAGCCGGTGGCGACGGACTGCCGGGCGTAGGGCAGCGCTTCCTTGTCCTTGCCGTTGACGTGCAGGGCCCAGGCCAGCGCGTCCGCGGTGTGCACGGTGTGGCGGCGGGCCCACTCGGTGCGCGCGGCCTTCAGCGCCTCGGCCTTGTTGCCGTGGTCGGCGGCGGCGAGGGCGGTGTCGAGGTCGGCGTTGACGCCGTTGGCGCGGGCGAGCGCGATCCAGGCCTCGACGAGGGCGTACTGGTCCTCGGCCTTCTCCTTGTCGCCCTTGGCGCCCCGGTTCTCGTACAGCTCGCCGAGTTCGACGAGGGGCTGGGGCAGGGGGTAGCGGGAGACGACCAGCTCCATGCCCTTGATGGCGTCGGCCCGGTCACCGGTCGCCGCCTGGGCGCGGGCCCGGCCCTCCAGCGCGGGAAGGTAGTTCTCGTCGGCGGTCAGGGAGCGGGCGTAGTAGTTCAGCGCGCTCTTGTAGTCGCCCTGGTTCCAGGCGAGCAGGCCGAGCTGGGCGGCCACGTAGGAGATGTCGCCCTTCGAGGTGGCCGTGGAGAGGGCCTGTTCCAGCACCCGCTGGGCGCCCTTCACGTCACCGCGCAGCTCCCGCACATACGCGTACCGCGTGAACACCGGTACACCCGGCTTGCGTTGGTCGGCGAGGTCGGCCGCCTTGCTCGCCTCGTCGTAGCGGCCGAGTTCGACCAGGGCGTCGATGCGGGAGGACAGGGCGTTGGCGTTGTACGGGTTCTGCTTGAGGGCCTGGTCCGCATAGGTGAGCGCCGGCGCGAACTCGTGCCGGGCGGCGGCGAGCGCGGCCTCGGCGGCCAGCGCCTGGTCGTTGCCCGGGGTGATCTGGAGCGCGCGCTTGAGGGCCTTCTGCGCCTGTGGGTAGCGGGACGGGTCGCCCTTGGTGCGGGCCTGCTCGACGTAGGCGAGGCCGAGGGTGGCCCAGCTGTCGGAGTCCTTCGGCTGGGTGCGGAGATGGGCCTGGAGGGAGGCGATGGTCGTGTCGAGGTCCCCGCTCGCCAGCATCGCCGGGTCCACCGCGCTCGACGTGGCCACCGGCGCCGTACCGCCGTCCGGATCGGACCCGAAGGCGATCGCCCCGCCGGTCAGCGCGATCGCCATCAGCAGGGCGGAGCCCGCGAGTTGGGCCCGCCGCCAGTTCCGCCCCGCGGCGGCGAACCGGCGCAGCGCGGTGACGCGCTGTTCGTCGCGCCCGTCGTCCTTCGTCTCGGCGGGCTGCTTGTCGTTCGTACCCGGGGCCATGCCCTCTCCTAGTAGCTGTTCGCGCGGGGCGGCGCGGCCCGCGCCGTGGGGGATTGGGTGGGTGCGGGCCGCGCCAGTACATGAGGGGCGTGAATCGAGCGCCCCGTAAGGGGCGCGGGGAACTGCGCGATCAGCCACCGCCGATCCGCAGTCACCCGACTGCCCCGGTAGGAACGGCGATCAGTACGGTCGCCGCATCCGCCGCCGCCACCAGCCGAACCCGGTCCCGATCAGCAGCACGCCCGCCGCACCCGCGGCCGCCGACCCGGCGATCAGCGTCGTGTTGCTGTCACCGGAACCGGTCAGTGCGTCGCCCAGCGCGCTCTTCGTGGTGCTGCCGGCCGCCGCCTTGGCGATCTTGCCGCGCGAGCCGGCCGTCGGCTCGGCCACGTACGGGAAGTACTTCTCGAAGCTCTTGTCGTTCTTGTCGACCGCGTCGCCCAGGTCGTTCTTGGAACCGACCAGTTCGCCCTCCATGACCTGGAGAGCCTCGTCGATCACGTCGTCGGTGAGCCGACGGCCGTTCGGGAAGCCCGCGTTGTCACCGTCCAGGACACCGAGCCGCTTGGGCTTGGCGGTGGGCTTGATGGACGTGTTCAGACGGAGCATCTCCGACGGCGTCGCGTACGGCTGCTCCGTGTTGAGACCCTTGACGCCGGTGAGGAACACGCTGACGAGGTCGTTGCGGGGCTCCGACGGAGCCTTGATGTGGTAGATCGCCTCGATGAGCTTCGGCAGTTCCGGGTTGGTGACGTTCTTCAGGAACTGCGCGTCGTCCTTGGGCTCGGACGCGTTGAACTTGTCCTTGTCCTTCTGCGGGTTGACGACCTCGTTGACCAGCGGGTTGCCGAGGCGTGAGACCTGCGCGTAGTACCCCTGCGCGTTCCTGCGCTGGGTCGTCGCGTAGATGCCGACGGTCGGGCGCGACGCCGACTGCCGGATCAGGGAGTTCGGCACCTGGAGGGCGATCGTGTTGACGTTGTAGCCCTTGAGCGTGTCGTTGCCGACCTCGCTGAGGTTGCCGCCGTACAGCAGGTCGAAGACGCGCAGGTCGGCGAAGAACGGGTCGTCGGCCTGGCCGGCGAAGGTCGCGCCGCCGTTCGAGGTCTTGTAGATGGCCTGGGAGCGCAGCTTCGCGTAGTCGGGCATCGACGCCTTGCCGACGTCCGAGGGAGCCGCCGGGATGTTGTCGGCGATCCTCGTCTTGTACTGCTGCCGGCCGTTCTTGAGCTTGATGAGGTCGAGGTCGTACGACTGCGTGACGTTCAGGTCGGGGTCGTTCAGGCTGTCGACCACGCCCGTGTTGTAGAGGAACGTCTTCTTGTTCTTGATCTTGGTGCTGAAGGTGTAACGGAAGATCAGGTCGTCCTTCGCGTCACCGTTGTTGTCGATGTGGATGTCGTACTGGGCGTCGTCGGCGAACTGGTAGAAGTTCGGGCCGCCGGCCGGCTCCTCGAAGGGGATGTAGTCCGACACGATCGTCGTGGTGTCGGACTTGTCCGGGCTGACGAACGCGTACAGGTCGGTGTTGTCGTACTGCGGGGTGCCCGAGATGAGCGGGGCCTCGCGGTGGGAGGAGGCGGAGGCCGCCCCCGGTTCCAGCGCGGCGACGCTGGCGGCTGTGATCCCGCCGGTGGCCAGTGCCCCACAGATGAGCGTGACAAGGCCCTTGCGCCCCGCGCGGCTCCTGGAGTTTAGAGGTGTCATGCCGTCCGTCCCTCGGTCCCAACTTGCTTGACGGACGGGTATACGGAGCAGGGAGGCCGTTTGGATTGGTCCGAAGAAAAAAATCTTTTTTTCATGGTCAACCCGCGTTTCGGGCGCTCGCGTACGTACTTCTGCCGGAGGTGCGTCAGTTGCGAATGCCTGGTGTGGGAGGACGGGCCGGGTGCGGCCACAGGAGGGGGGACGGGGTGGAGGCGGACGAACTGCTGGTGCTCGTCGCCGGTGGCGACCAGAAGGCGTTCGAGGACCTCTACGGACTGGTGTCCGGCCCGGTGTTCGGGCTCGTGCGACGCGTGGTCCGCGACCCCGCCCAGTCCGAGGAGGTGGCCCAGGAGGTGCTCCTCGAACTCTGGCGCTCCGCGGCCAGGTTCGATCCCGGCCGGGGCAGTGCCCTGTCCTGGATCCTCACCCTCGCCCACCGCCGCGCCGTCGACCGGGTGCGCAGCGCCCGCGCGGCCGGCGAACGCGAACAACGCGAGGCCCTGCGCGCCGGCGAACCCGCCTTCGACCAGGTCGCCGAAACGGTGGAGGCCGGCCTGGAACGCGAATGGGTACGCCGCTGTCTGGACCGCCTCACCGCCCTGCAGCGCCAGTCCGTCACGCTCGCCTACTACGACGGCTACACGTACCGTGAGGTCGCCGAGCGGCTCAGGCTGCCGCTGGGCACGGTCAAGACACGGATGCGCGACGGACTCACCCGGCTGCGCGACTGCCTGGGAGGCGCCGCATGAGCCTGGTCGGCCGCCTGCTGCACCGCGAGGACCTGCACTCGCTGGCCGCGCCCTACGCCCTGGACGCTCTGGAGCCCGGCGAGCGGCGCCGCTTCGAGAAGCACCTCAAGGACTGCGCCCGGTGTGCCGACGAGGTCCGGGCGCTGACCGAGGACGCGGTGCGGCTCGCCTGGTCCGCGGCGGCCCCGCCGCCCCTCGCGATGCGCCACCGGGTGCTGGCTGCCGTCCGCGCCACCCCGCAGGAGCCGGCCCCCGGCCAGGAGCACGTACCCAATCTGCCGCCGCACGTCTGGGGCGTGCAGCCCCCGCCGCCGCGGCGGCGGGGGCGCCCGCTGTTCGTGCCGTTCGCCACCGCCACCGCGGCCGCCGCGCTGGTCGTCGCCTCGCTGTTCGCCGTGCAGGCCGACCGGACGCAGGGTCAGCTCGACGCCGCGCGCTCCCAGTCGCGTGAGATCGCCCACGTTCTTGCCGCGACCGACGCCCGCGCGACCAGCTACCAGGACGCCCAGGGCGGAAGTATCGGAGCGGTGGCCTCCGTTTCGGAGGGGCGGGCCGTCGTCACGCTCAGCGGATACGGCACCCCGTCGAACGGCCGAGTGCACCAGCTCTGGCTCATGCGCCCCCGTCTGCAACCGCGCTCCCTGGGGCTCTTCAAGGCCGACACGCCCCTGGTCGCCACGGGGCTGAGCAAGTCCGCGACGTCACTCGCGGTGACCGTCGAGCCCGCCGGTGGGTCAGCACAGCCCACCAGCCAGCCGGTTGTCCAACTCGCCCTGAAATCGGTTGGATTCGGAGAGTAGTCGAAGCGTGGTTCAAGAGGGGTCGTCAACACCCTTGCGGGGAAGGTGAATCCTGTGACCGCGATACACGAGTGCCCCATCGGGGCGATAGGGTTACCCTGCCCGGGCCGGGTGGACTCGTACGGGTGGGGAGTGACATGGATCAGATAACACGCAGCAGGGCGAGGGTTCCTGCGATCACCTGCGGGAGCGGTGCGACCAGTTCGCGCCTCGACCGCCATCTGTCGGTGCTGGCGGGTCCCGCCATACCGCAGCAGCAGGCGGTCGAGGCGACGTCGCTGATGCGTGAGCTGACCGCGCGCGAACCCGCGCGGCGCAGCGACCGGGGTGCGCGGGTCAGCCGTGTCTCCCTCTTCGCGCCGCTGCGACGGCTGCGCCGTTCGCTGTTCGGCGGCAGCAAGCACTGACCGCCTGACCGTCAGGCCCGCGCTCAGGCCGCCACACCGTCCCGGCGCAGCGCTGCGATCTCGGCGTCCGTCATCCCCACGGCACGCAGCAGCGCCTCGGTGTGCTGCCCGAGCGCGGGCACATCCCCCATCCGCGCCTCGTCCCCGCCCGGCAGCGTGATGGGCGGCAGCAACGCGCGCAGCGGCCCGACCGGCGAACCCACCTCCCGCCACCGCTCCCGGGCCGCAAGCTGCGGATGCCCGGCCAGTTCCCGCAGATCCCGCAGCCGTGCGCACGCGATACCCCCGGCCTCCAGCCGTGCCAGCGCCTCGTCGGCGCCGAGCGCCTTGAGGGCGGCCCCGACCACTTCGTCGGTCCGCGCCCGGTTCGCCACCCGCGCCGCGTTCGTCGCGAACGCCGGGTCCGCGCCCAACTCCGGTCGGCCGATCACCTGTTCGGCCAGCCGCCGCCACTCCCGGTCGTTCTGCACCGACAGCAGCACCCGCCCACCGTCCGCGGTCGGGTAGGCGTCGTACGGCGCGATCACGGCATGCGCCAGACCCGTGCGCTCGGGCGGCGTCCCGCCGTGCATCGTGTGATGCAGCGGATGCCCCAGCCACTCGGCCAGCGCCTCCAGCATCGACACCTCCACCGGCCCGCCCCGTCCGGTGGTCCCGCGCCGCACCAGCGCGGCGAGGACCCCCGAGAAGGCGTACATGGCCGCCGCGATGTCCGCCGCCGGGATCCCCGCCTTCACGGGCTGCTCCGGCGTCCCGGTGACCGACACCAGCCCCGCCTCGCACTGCACGAGCATGTCGTACGCGCGTTTGCCGGCGTACGGCCCCGACGCCCCGTACCCGGAGATGTCCACCGCGACCAGCCGGGGGTGCGTGGCGCACAGCGTGGCCGCGTCGAGTCCGAGCCGGGACGCGGCACCGTGGGCCAGGTTCTGCACGAAGACGTCCGCGTCCGCGATCAGCCGCCGTACGGCGTCCAGGCCGCGCGGGTCCTTGAGGTCCAGCGCGATGGACTCCTTGCCCCGGTTGCACCACACGAAATGCGAGGCGAGCCCCCGGGCGGCGGTGTCGTAGCCACGTGCGAAGTCCCCGCCGTCGGTCCGCTCCACCTTGATGACGCGAGCCCCGAGGTCCGCGAGCTGCCGGGTGGCGAAGGGGGCGGCGACGGCCTGTTCGACGGCTACCACGGTGATGCCTGCGAGGGGCAGGGGGAGACGGTCCATGGACCGGATCATGTCCGGTGACCGCCGGGTTTGTCAGCAGCGCCCGTACCGGCGGACGGCGAGGGGCAGGAAGACGGCGATGAGGACCGCGCTCCAGGCGACCGACCCCAGCACGGGGTGCGCCACCGGCCAGGCCGCGCCGTCGGGGACGGGAGCGTTGCCGAAGAGGTCGCGCAGGGCCGTCGTCACCGCGCTGATCGGGTTCCACTCGGCGAGCGAGCGCAGCCGGCCCGGGGGGTTGCCGGTGGGAATGCAGGCGTCGGAGAGGAGCGGCAGCACGAAGAAGGACGCCCCGAGCTGACCGGCCGCCTCCTCACTGCGGGTGAGCAGGCCGAGGTGGATGCCGACGGTCGTGCAGGCGAACCGGAACAGGAGCGGCAGGCCCACCGCGCCGGCCGCCGCCGCTGCCGGGCCCTCGACGCGCCGGCCCACGGCGAGCCCCACCAGGAGCAGGGGCACGGTGCCCACCGTGGTGACGACGAGGTCGGCCGCCGCCTGGGCCGGCGGTACGGCGGCCCGGCTCACCGGCATGCTCCTGAAACGGTCGGTCACACCTCGACGGGTGTCCTGAGCGGCCTGGACGGCCCGAGGCGTTCGCGGAGGATTCGGGTCCGGTCGACATGGAGGGGGTTTTCCGCGGCGGCAGCCGCACCTCGCACACGGTCCCGGGCCCCCAGGAGTCAGAGCAGCGTCAGCTGACCCGCTGGGCCTTCTTCGGTGTGTTCCAGGATCGACGCTGGTTTGCGGGCCGTCTCCGGAGGCGGGAGTACGCCCCCTGCCGTCAGGTCGCTCGCCGTGATCCGTGTCCTGATCTCCAAGGCGGCCTGCTGCGCGCGTGCGTCTGCCAGCAGGGTCAGGACCGTGATCAGTTCCAGCAGTTCCGAGGTCCATGACTGGGACCAGGACAGCGCGGTGACCGCGGTCAGGGTCCCCGGTTCCGCCGGGTCCGCCGTGCGGGCCGCGAACCACGTCTCCAGGACCCGGGCCTCACCCGTCCTGAAGTCCCACGCCTCCCGCGGTACCGGGGAGACACGGCCCTCGTCGAGGTGGAGGGCCTCCTCCTCGGGGTCGTAGCGGATCGTGCGGGGGCGGGCGGGCAGCGGGGCCCGGACGTACGGGCGGCGGCCGCCCGGGAGTTTGGGGCGTTCGCCGTCCCGGCGCAGCAGCCACAGGGCCCGGTGGCCGAGTTCCACGCCCTGTGCCCAGAGCGCGGTGTCGTCGGTGAGCGGGACGGTGCGGTCCGGGCGGATCACGGCCAGGGCCCATGCGAGGACGTCCAGCGGGGCGACGCCTCGGCCCAGCCGGCCGGCCAGGTGTTCCAGCAGCCCCGGCGCCAGGTTGGGTTCCCTGCCGCCCGGACGGCGATACAGCGGGCGGATGCGGCCCGCACGCAGGGTGGGGAGGAGGGAAGTCGCCAGCAGGGGCATGCCCTCCGGAGACTCCACCGCGAAGATCTGGTGGTCGTCCGTCACCCGCCACAACTCCGGGCGGGCCGCGTCGATCAGGCGGTGGTCCGGGATCAGCCACTGGTCGTCGAACGGGGCGGCCAGGACGCGGACCGGAGCCGGGCAGGGACCCGACGCGGCGGCGAGCGGTTCGGTGCCGCTGGGCTGGCCGGGGAGCTGGGCGACCGCGGAGTGGACCGTGCGGGACCGGGTCGGCTCGAACAGGGTCTCGCGGTCGGCGCCCTCGGCCTTGAGCAGCGCGTCCCAGCGGGCCTTCAGGATCGCCGGATCGGGAGCCGTCGGCCACCCCCGGCCGAGCCGTAGTGGTGCGACGGACCACGGCATGAGGTCCGCCAGCGGCGGAGCGTCGTCGTGCGTCACGCCCGGCATCGTACGACGAGTTCAGGTGGCGTCGAGCGTGACCGTGAAGGAGAACCGGTCGCCCCGGTAGTGGATGACCGCCAGGTCGAGCACGCGGCCGGCGGTGTCGTAGGTGACGCCCGTGTAGTGCAGGATCGGGCTGAGGAGCGGGACTTGGAGCAGCCGGGCCGTCTCCGGGTCGGCCAGACGGGCCTCGACCGTGTCCGTGATGCGGCTGATGTCCGCACCGGCGACGTCCCGGAGCACCTTGGTCATCGGCCGGCGGGTGAGGTCCTCCGGGTCGATGCGCTCGGCCAGTTCGGGGCGGACGTGGTTGCGGGCGTGGTTGGTGGGCTCCCCGGTCTGCTCGTCACTGCGCAGACGGTGATACGCCGCCACCTCGGCGAGGTCCGGGAAGTACTCGGTGAGTTCGCCGGTGACGGGCACCGTGCCGTGGTCCAGCAGCTCCGCCGTCATGCCCGACTGCTGGGCCACGATGGCGTCCACCGAGCCGAGCAGCCGTACCGGGGTGCCCCGCCGGACGTCCGGCTCGATGAAGGTGCCGCGGCGGCGGTGCCGGCTGATCAGGCCCTCGTCCTCCAGCTCCTTCAGCGCCTGCCGCATGGTCAGCACGCTCACCCCGTAGTGTTCCGCGAGCTGTTCCTCGGTGGGCAGCCGGAGCGGGTCCCGGGGCGAGCGGCCGAGTATCGAGGCGCGCAGCGACTGCGACACCTGGTACCAGAGCGGCAGCTTGCGGTTCAGGACGATCGAGTCCGGGGCGAAGGAGGTCACGGGCCATCCGTACCGGTGGGGGGATCTTCAGTGCAAGGGGCGGAAGTGCCGTTCCAGGCCCTGCCACACGTCGTCGTAACGCGGCTGGAGGTGTTCGGCGGTCGCCGCCTGCGGGGTGAGGGTGACCGGCCAGCGGGTCTCGAACATGAACGCCAGGCCGTCGTCCATCTTCTGCGGCTTCAGCTCGGCCGCGCTCGCCCGGTCGAACGTCTCCCGGTCCGGGCCGTGCGCCGACATCATGTTGTGCAGCGACCCGCCCCCCGGCACGAAACCCCCGTCTCCGGCGGTCTTCGCGTCGTACGCGCCCTCGATCAGGCCCATGTACTCGCTCATCACGTTGCGGTGGAAGTACGGCGGCCGGAAGGTGTTCTCGCCCACCAGCCAGCGCGGCGCGAAGACCACGAAGTCGACGCCGGCGAGGCCTGGGGTGTCGGAAGGCGACGTCAGCACCGTGAAGATCGACGGGTCGGGGTGGTCGTAGGAGATGGTGCCGATCACATTGAAGCGGCGCAGATCGTAGATGTACGGCACATGTGTGCCGTGCCAGGCGACCACGTCCAGTGGGGAGTGGTCATAGGTGGCGGTCCACAGGTTGCCGCAGAACTTGTTGACCACCTCCACCGGACCCGCCACGTCCTCGTAGGCGGCGACGGGAGCCAGGAAGTCCCGGGCGTTGGCGAGACCGTTGGCGCCGATCGGGCCGAGGTCGGGGAGGCGGAAGGGCGCGCCGTAGTTCTCGCACACATATCCCCGGGCCGTGTCCTCCAGCAGCTCCACCCGGAAGCGGACCCCACGGGGGATCAGTGCCACATGTCCCGGCTCCACATGCAGCAGGCCGAACTCCGTGTGCAGCAGCAGTCCGCCGCGCTCCGGGACGACGAGCAGCTCGCCGTCCGCGTCGGAGAGGACCCGCGCCATGGAGGCGTTGGCGTGATAGAGGTGCACGGCCATGCCGGTGCGCTGGGTGGCGTCGCCGTTGCCGCCCAGGGTCCACAGACCGGCCAGGAAGTCCGTGCCGGGCGGCGGCTGGGGCGGCGGGTTCCAGCGCAGCCGGTTGGGGTCCGGGGCGAGGTCCGTGAAGGGGGCGGTGCGCAGCGCCCCGTTGCCGGCGGCGCGGGTGAACGCCGGGTGGGCGGCCGAGGGGTGGATCCGGTACAGCCAGGAGCGGCGGTTGTGGGCCCGCGGCTCGGTGAAGGCCGTACCGCTGAGCTGCTCCGCGTACAGGCCGAGGGGGGCGCGTTGCGGGGAGTTGCGCCCCTCGGGCAGGGCGCCGGGCACCGCCTGGGAGGAGTGCTCGTTGCCGAACCCGGACAGGTACGACAGCCCCTCGGCGGTCTTCCGCGCTTCCCCGCGCTCCCGCTCGGACTCGCTCCCGCGGGAGGTGCCCCCATCGCTCATGATCGCTCCCTGGACCTGCCTGAACGCCGTTGATTCCTATGTATCACCGTAGGATTGCGCGGGGCCGGCTGCAAGAGGGTCCGATCATCCCGGCGGGGTATGGCGAGAACCCGACTTCAGGGGGATCCGGTACCGGGCGCGCTGTTCTACGCTCCCGGGCATGTCGTGGACGCGTGGACTGCCCGGTGCGCTCGCGGTCTGCGCGCTGCTGCTGGTCGCGGCGGCGGGATGCGGGACCGGGGAGGCGCACGGGCGGCGGGGGACGGGATCGCCCTCGCCCGTGGGCAAGATCCTCGACGACACGGACGCGAGCGGGCGTCACTACCGCGAGCTGGACAGGAAGCAGGCGCCCGAGGTGGGCACGGTGGTCACCCCCGACGCCGCCGGCGGCTGGGACGTCCGGCTCGACGTGCACCGCTTCCGCTTCTCCCCGGCGGGCACCGCGGCGAAGGCCGTCGTCGGCCGGGGCTTCGCCTACCTCTTCGTGGACGGCGGCCTGGTGACGCGGCTGCGGACCGCCGCCTACCACCTGCCCGCCGGCCTCGTCCCGCACGGCACCCATCACGTCACCGCCCGGCTCTACGCGGACGACGGCACGGTCTGGGCCGTGCACGGCAAGCCGGTGGAGAGCACGGCGGACGTCACGGCGTCGGGCGCGGAGACGACCAAGCCGTCGGCCTCGGCGCCCACGCCCGCCTCCCCTTCGGCCGCCGGCACCCGCGCGAGCAGCCCGGACGCCGGATGAGTGCATGGGCCATCCGTCTGCGTACTCGGGGGCGAGGTTCACCTGATCCCGGCGGAAAGGCATCATGAAGCCCGTGCCCCCAGCGACATCGCTTCGCAAAGCGCCCGTGCAGCGCCGCAGCGCCGAACGGCTGACCAGGATCCTCGACGCCTGTGCCGACCTCCTCGACGAGGTGGGCTACGACGACCTGAGCACCCGGGCCGTCGCGGTGCGCGCCGGGGTGCCCATTGGCTCGGTCTACCGTTTCTTCGGCAACAAGCGGCAGATGGCCGACGCCCTCGCCCAGCGCAACCTGGAGCGGTTCTCCGAGCGGGTCACCGAGCGGCTGAAGGACGCGCCGAAGGGTGACTGGCGGGCGGCGACGGACGCGGTGCTCGACGAGTACCTGGCCATGAAGCGCACCGCACCCGGCTTCTCCCTCGTCGACTTCGGGAACCAGATCCCGGTCGGCGCCCGCCACTCCGAGCCCAACCACAGAGTCGCCGACCGCCTGACCGACCTCCTCTCCGGCTACCTCGGCCGCACCCCCGACGAGGCACTGCGCCGCACCTTCCTGGTGGCCGTGGAAACCGCCGACACACTGGTCCACCTCTCCTTCCGGGTGGACCCGGAGGGCGACGAGGCGATCATCAGGGAGATGCGGGAGCTGCTGCGGGCCTATCTGGGGCGGGTGCTGGACTGACCGGGTCCCCCGGGCCGCCCCGTTGCTAAGGTGATCCGACGCTTGGGGCGCGCACGGGGGGAACGCCATGGCTCGGGTGGTCTGCATCCACGGCATCGGGCAACAGCACACGGGGGAGCACGAGCTGCGGGGCGCCTGGCACCCCGCGCTCCCCGACGGCCTCCTGCGGGCCGGCGCCACCACCGCCCTCGCGGCGGACGACGTGCGCTGTGTCTTCTACGGCGACCTGTTCCGCCCGCCGGGCCGCACGCTCGCACTCGGCGACCCGCCCCTGGACGCCTCCGACGTCGAGGACGGCCTGGAGACCGAACTGCTGCTGGCCTGGTGGGCGGAGGCGGCCCGCACGGACGCCGCGGTGCTGCCGCCCGACTCCCGTACCCTGGCCCGCACCCCACGGGCCGTGCAGCGAGCCCTGGGCGCCCTCAGCCGTTCCCGGTTCTTCGCCGGTGTCGCACTGCGCGGCCTGGTCCTCGACCTCAGGCAGGTCCGCCGCTACCTGTGCGACCCCGGGCTGCGCGACGCCGTCCAGCAGCGGGTCGCCGACGCGATCACGGAACGCACCCGGGTGGTCGTGGGCCACTCGCTGGGCAGCGTCGTCGCCTACGAGTCACTGTGCGCCCTCCCGGACCTGCCGGTGCGCGCCCTGCTGACGCTGGGCTCGCCGCTGGGCATCCGCAACCTCGTCTTCGACCGGCTGCGCGTCGGCGCCACGGGCTCGCCCGGCGACTGGCCCGGTTCCGTGCGGTACTGGACCAATCTCGCGGACGAGGGTGACGTCGTCGCCCTGGTGAAGGACCTGCGGCCACTGTTCGGCGAGCGGGTCAGGTGTCAGGTGGTCCACAACGGGGCACGGGCCCATGACGCGACGAGGTATCTCAACACCGCGGAGGCGGGCCGGGCGGTGGAGGAGGCCTGCCGGGACACGGGGGAGGCCGGGGCATGAGCGACAGACGCCGGGCGGTGGACCGTGGGCGCGGCGCCGGGCCCCGCTGAGGCGAAGGCCGCCGGCACCCCCATGGGTGCTTCGCGGCGTTTCCTCATCGCCGCCGCCGTCACCTCCGTCGCCGCGCACCCCGAGGCGGAACGCGCCGAACTGGCCGACGACGTGCGCCGGATCGAGGAGCTCTTCCTCGGGCCGCTCGGCTACCGCCGGGGCGCGGACCTCGCCCCCGACCCGACCCGCCGTCAACTCCAGGACGCGTTGCGGGCGTTCGCCACAGACCCGGACCGCGGCCCCGAGGACTACGTGGTTCTCTATCTCGCCACGCACGGCGTCACCGCCGAGCACAGCGGACGCCACTACCTGCTGCTGCACGACAGCGACGCACGGGATCTGCGCGGCACCGCCCTGCCCACCGAGGACCTGGTGTCCTACCTGTGGGAGGACACCGCCGTCGAACGCCTGCTCGTCCTCATCGACGCCTGCTACGCGGAGGAGGGTACGGACCGGGCGCTGCGCCGGGCCCTGGAGGACCGGCGCTTCCGGGAACCCGTCACCGGACACGGCGGCACCGGGCTCGTCCTGGTCGCGTCCTCCCGCCGCAAGGAGGAGAGCTGGTCCGGTGCCCTGGCCGCCGCCTTCGACCGGGCCGTACGGCGCGAGGCCGTCGCCGGTCACGCGCCCGACCGGATCGGCCTCGACCAGGTCATGGCGGCCATCAGCGTCGACCCCGAGGTCCCGGCCTCCCAGCGCCCCGTCTGGTCCCTCACCCACGCCACCGGGGACATCCCCGCCTTCCTGCCCAACCCCCGCCACATCCGCGACGCCGCCGGGCTGAAGCTGGACGAGATCGACCGGATCGCCGCCGTCCGCAGCCGCGAACGCGAGAGCCGGGAACAGGACATGCGCGGCTTCTTCCTGCCCCGCGCCCGGGGCACCGACGTCCCCACCGAGGAGGTCTGGGACTTCACCGGCCGGCATACGGCCCTGGGCGACCTCACCACCTGGCTCGACCCGCGCCGCACCGAGGAACGCCTCTGCGTGGTCACCGGCGACCCCGGGTCCGGCAAGTCCTCGCTGCTCGGCATGGCCGCCGTCCTCACCGACCCACAGCGCGCCGCCGCCGTGCCCCGCCAGGAGCTGCCGCCCGTGCTGCCCGGACCCGACGACATCGACGTCCGCGTCAACGCCGGCCACCTCTCCACCCGGCAGCTCCTGGACGCCCTCTGCGCCGCCGCGGGCTGCGCCGCCGACTCCCTGGGCGCCCTCGCCGCGCACCTCCAGACCCGGACCCGTCCGCTCGTCGTCCTCATCGACTCCCTCGACGAGGCCCTGGCGCCGCACGAGGCCGTCGACGAACTCGTCGCGCCGCTCACCGACCCGGCCCGCCGCCTCCCGGTACGCCTCCTGGTCGGCGCCCGCCCGCACGTCGCCGCCCGGCTCCCCGCCGACGCGCCCCGCATCGACCTCGACTCCGAACGCCACGGCGACCCGGACGCCGTCCGTGCCTACACCCGCAAGCTGCTGTGCGCCCCCGGCTCGCTGCTGCGGACCGCCGAGCCCCCACTCCTCGACGCGATCGCCGAGGCCGTCGCCGAGGCGGCCGGCCGCTCCTTCCTCGTCGCCCGCATCACCGCCCGGACCCTCGCCCGGGAACCGCGGCTGCCCGATCCGTCCGACCGGCGCTGGCGCGAGGAACTGCCGCGCCTGCCGGGCGAGGCCATGGAACGCGACCTCGTCCAGCGCCTCGGTCCGCTCGCCCGGCGAGCCCGCGAACTCCTCCTCCCGCTCGCCTACGCCCAGGGCGCGGGCCTGCCCTGGGCGGGCGTGTGGGCCCGTATCGCCACCGCGCTCACCGGCCGGGAGTACGGCGACGAGGACATCGTCTGGCTGCGGCACGCGGCAGGGTCCTACGTCGTGGAGGGCGTGGAGGAGGGCGGGTCGGTGTACCGGGTGTACCACCGGGCCCTCATCGAGCATCTGCGGGAGGGCCGGGACGCCCAGGCCGTCCAGCGGACCGTCACCGAGGTCCTGCGGGACATCGAACATCCTTACGTGCGACGGTACCTGGCACTCCACGCCGGCGAGGGCGGGGTGCTGGACGGGCTGGTCCAGGACGCGTCCTTCGTGCTGGGCGCCGAACCGGGGCGCCTGCTGGCCGCGCTGCCCGGACTGCGCACCCCGGAGGGACGGCGGGCCGGGCAGGCGGTGCGGGACCTGGAGCCTCGGCTGCGGAAGAGAGCGGGGAGCGGGGCCGACCCGGAGGGCAGAGCGCGACTGCGGCTGGCGGCGGTGTGCCGGAAGGCGGGGGCGCTGGCCGAATCGTGCGACGTGGGGGAGGCGGAGCTGCCGTGGCGGGCCCGGTGGGCGGCGTGGAATCCGCATGAGGGGGACCGGCGGTACGACAGGATGAGCGTCGGGCTCGGACAGGGCGTGGTCGTCCCGAGGGCGAACGGGGCAAGGTTCCTGGACCTCACGCGGCGGGGCGGGGCCCGGTGGGTGAACCTGGACCACGGCGCGGTGACCCACGCCGCCGAGACGGACGCCCGCTGGTTCAACGGGACACTGACCGCGGTGCCCCAGCTGGGCGACACGGCAGCCGCGTTGTTCTTCGACCGGCAGCTCGTCCTGGACAACGGCCGGCTGGAGTCGGGGAGATACGCACGGCTGCTCCACGTCTGGCGGGAGGACCGGAAGTGGACCTGGGTGATGCCGACCGACCCGGCCTTCGACACCCGACGGGAGTTCCCGATGGCCGCCGACCAGTTGACCGTGCTCGGGGGACTGGACGGTCTCCCGGCCACGGCGGCCCTGCGCTTCGACACCGGCCATCTCCTCGTCCACTCGCTCACCACCGTTCCGTTCTACGCGCCGCTCGACCGCCGGGCCCGCCGGGGGCTGTGGTCCTGGGAGATCGATGACTGGCGGGAACGACTGGACCAGTTGGCGGCCCCCTGCGTCCGGGTGCTCTCCCCGAAAGACGGATGGCACATCACCGCATGTGCCGCACCCCGCGAACTGTCCCCGGGGACCCTGCTGTTGGGCCACGCCGACGGCAGGGTCACCCAGTACTGGCCGCTGGGTGAGGAGACCGAGGCGGAGACGGCCACCGGCCACGCGGGCCACGTCACCGAGATGGCGCCGGTGTACGGCCACCCCCTGGGCCGGCTTCTCGTCACCGCCGGGAACGACGGCACCGTACGGCTCTCCTCCCTCACCACGGGGGAGCCCGTCCGCACCCTGCTGCGCGTCCCCGCCCACGTCGCCTCGATCGCCGTGCACCGCGTCGGCCGCCAGTGGATCGTCGCCGTGGTCACCGCCGACGGCCAGCTGCACCGCGTCGACCTCGACAGCGGCCGTCCCGTCGGGCTGCCCCTGCGCGTCGACCGGGGCGCATACGTCCGGGCCGAGACCTTCGACCTCGGACTCACCCCCTGCGTCTCCGTACAGGGCCACAACCGAGGCGTCCAGGTGTACGACCTCCTCACCGGCGACCGCGTCGGCGGCCAGGTCATGGATCACGAGGCCGCCGCCCTGTGCCGGGCCGGCGGGACGGTGTGCGTCGGCGGCACCGACGGCGTCGTACGACTGTGGCCGTCCCCGCACGCCGCGGACTCCGTCTACCTGACCGCCCATGAGCGCGAGGTGCTCGCGGTCGGTGAGATCCGGGGGCCGTCCGGGGCGCCCGCGCTGGTGAGCGTCGGTGCGGACCACGAAGTCCGGTGCTGGGACCTGGAGCGGCCGCATGAGCTGTGGCGGCACCGGCATCCCGCCGACCGGAGCGGCTGGCAGGACCCGCTGGTCCACCGCGCCGCCGTCGGCCGGGACTTCGTCGCCACCGCCGAGTACCGGGGGCAGGTCCGGATCCTGGTGCTGAGGGACGGACTCCCGGTCGCCGAGCAGGAGTTCACGATCCCGGAGATCCCGACCGCGCTCACCGTCGGCCGGGTGCGCGGCCGGGACGTGGTCGTCGTCGGCACGGACACCGGCCGGCTGGTCTGCTGGGACGTGGGCGGCGGCCGTATGTTCGCCTACGGCCCGCGGCCGGACGCCGAGGTGTGGGTCAGCGCGCTCGCCCTGAGCCCCGACGGCTCCGGGAGGCTCGCCGTGGGCGGACTCGACGGGTCGGTGCGGGAGTGGGCACTGCCGTCCTGCCGCCCGCTCGGCCCGGTCCGCGCCGCGCACCGCGGGGCCGTGCGGGGGCTCGTGTACACGCCGTCCGGGCTGGTCGGCTGCGGGCTCGACATGCGGCTCGTCTCCTACGACGACGGGTGGGAGCGGCGGATGCCACGTCCGCCGGCTTCACTGCACCTGGCGGACGACGGGCTGCTGTGCGGGGACGACCGGGGGCAGATCTGGCGGCTGCGGGAGGGGGCGGAGGGACGTCGGGTGGTGGAGGGGCTGGACGCGGTCCGGCCGGTCACGGCTGTCGCCGCGCTGGCGGTCGGGGGAGAGCTCGCCGTCGCCGTGGGCGGCCGGGACGGCTCGCTCCAGGTCCGGGAGGCGGAGGACGGCACCCTGGTGCGGCGGCTGCGGCCGGTGGGGGAGGCCGAGGTGGAAGAACTGGTCGGCGTGGCGACGGACGCCGGACTCCGGCTGTTCTCCCTCGACACCGAAGGGCTCTTTCAGCACTGGGACTTCGGCCCGGAAGGCCCGCGTACCTCGGTGGGGACCCCGCAGTACCTGCCGCTGCCCCATGCCGTCCAGGACAGAGGACTGACGGTGGTGCCGGCGGACGGCGGTGGGAGAGCGTCGCTGGTGTCCGTCTCGTGCCCGGACTACGACCTCGTCTGGGTCCACGACGTGACCCGGGACCGGTCCCTGGCCGACCGGTTGACGGTCCACGAGTCCGCCTACCGGCCCCGGGCGGTGCGCTGCGCGGGTGCGCTGCTGGTGGTCGTTCCCGTCGGCGACGGCTTCGCGCACGTGTTTGACGTGGTTGCCGCCCGCTGGGCGCTCCTGCCGGTACCGGACACCTGGCTGCTCGCGGTCTTCGTGATTCCCGGCCCGGCCGGCGACGAACTGTTCCTGGTCAGCGACGACGGTGCCGCGATCGTCCCCTGGGAGGCGCTGCGTCCCCGGTTCGGGGCGCCCGGCGAACCGCTGCCACGGCCCCGACGGCTTCGGTGGCTCGGCCCGCTCCGCCGGTATGTCCCCCGCTCCCTTCTCCACTCCGGCACCGCGCCGATCGCCGCCCATGAGCACGGGATCCCCCTTCCCTACCCGGATCACATCGTCCTCTTGCCGGACCACGAGACCTACGCGATGGCAGAGGGCACCCGCGTCGCCGTCCTCCGTGTCCGCTCCGGGGAGGTGCTCCGCACGATCGACCTGCCCTCGCTCTGCACCGCCCTGGCCACCGGCCCCGCGGGCGAACTGATCGTCGGCACCGAGAACGGCGTGATCCTGTTCGACTGACCCCCGGAACCCCCTCCCCGTCATGCCTACCGGTCGGTATGCTCGCCGCACCAGGCACCGCCGCTCTCAGGAGGACCCATGCCCCGCACCGCCCTGCGCGTCTGCCCCCTGTGCGAGGCCACCTGCGGCCTGACCCTCACCATCGAGGGCACCCGTGTCACCGGTGCCCGCGGTGACCGCGAGGACGTCTTCAGCAAGGGCTTCATCTGCCCGAAGGGGGCCTCCTTCGGCGCCGTCGACGCCGACCCCGACCGGCTGCGGACCCCGCTCGTCCGCAGGGACGGCGAGCTGCGCGAGGCCACCTGGGCCGAGGCCTTCGACGCGGTCGCCGCCGGGGTGCGGGGCGTCGTCGAGCGGTACGGCGCCCACTCCGTCGGCGTGGTCCTGGGCAACCCCAATGTGCACACCGTGGCCGGCGGCCTCTACCCGCAGGTGCTGGTCGGCGCCCTCGGCACCCGCAGCGTCTTCACCGCCTCCACCGTCGACCAGATGCCCAAGCACGTCTCCAGCGGACTGCTCTTCGGTGACGCCAACGCGATACCGGTGCCCGACCTCGACCACACCGACCACCTCCTCCTCATCGGCGCCAACCCCCTGGAGTCCAACGGCAGTCTGTGCACCGCCCCCGACTTCCCGGGCAAGCTCAAGGCGCTCAAGGCCCGCGGCGGCACCCTCACCGTCATCGATCCGCGCCGTACCCGCACCGCGAAACTCGCCGACCGGCACATCGCCATCCGGCCCGGCGCCGACGCCCTGATGCTCGCCGCGATGGCACAGGTCCTCTTCGAGGAAGGCCTGGTGGACCTCGGTCACCTCGCCCCGCACATCGAGGGACTCGACGAACTCCGCGCCGAACTGGGCGACTTCACCCCGGACGCGGTCGCCCGCGCCTGTGACGTGGACGCCGGGACGATCCGCGTCCTCGCCCGCGAACTCGCCGCCGCGCCGACCGCCGCCGTATACGGCCGGATCGGCAGCTGCACCGTCCCGCACGGCACCCTCGCCAGCTGGCTCGTGGACGTCCTCAACGTCCTCACCGGCAACCTCGACCGGTCCGGCGGCGCGCTCTTCCCGCAGGCCGCCACCGACCGGACCCCGCGACCGGCCGGTCCCGGCCGGGGCTTCGCGCTCGGGCGCTGGCACTCCCGGGTCAGTCGACACCCCGAGGCGAAGGGCGAGTTGCCGCTCTCCGCGCTCGCCGAGGAGATCGACACCGCGACGGCGGAGGGCGAACCGATCCGGGCGCTCATCGCCGTCGCCACCAACCCGGTGCTCTCCGCGCCCGACGGCGACCGCCTCGACAAGGCGCTGAACTCCCTCGACTTCATGGTCAGCGTCGACCCCTACCTCAACGAGACCGCCCGCCACGCCGACGTCGTGCTGCCCCCGCCGCCCCCCTCGCAGAGCCCGCACCACGACTTCGCCTTCAACACCCTCGCCGTACGCAACCAGGTCCGCTACTCCCGCCCCGCCGTCCCGCTGGAGCCGGGCAGGATGGCGGAGACCGAGATCCTGGCCCGGCTGATCCTCGCGGCCGGTGGCATGCACGGCGCCGAACCGTCCGCCGTCGACGACATGGTCATCGGCCAGACCCTGGGGAAGGCGGTCAAGGAGACCCACTCGCCCGTGCACGGCCGGGACCCGCGGGAACTCGCCGGCCTGCTCACCGGGGAGACCGGCCCCGAGCGCCGGCTCGACCTGATGCTGCGCCTCGGCCCCTACGGCGACGGCTTCGGCGTCCACCCCGGCGGACTCACCCTGGAGCAGTTGCTCGCCCACCCGCACGGCATCGACCTCGGGCCGCTCCAGCCCCGCCTGCCGCAGCCGCTGAAGACCCGGAGCGGCAAGGTCGAACTGCTGCCCCGGCCCATCGCCGACGATCTGCCGAGGCTGCGCGCGGCCCTCGACACCAGCCCCGCGGCCCTCGTCCTCGTCGGCCGCCGGCACCTGCGCTCCAACAACAGCTGGATGCACAACGTGCCCGCCCTCACCGGCGGCTCCAACCGCTGCACCCTGCACATCCACCCCGAGGACGCCGAACGGCTCGGCGTGCGCGACGGCGCCGACGTACGGGTCAAGGGCGCCGGCGGCGAGGTGGTCACCCCCGCCGAGGTCACCGACGGCGTCCGGCCCGGTGTCGTCAGCCTCCCGCACGGGTGGGGCCACGACCGCCCCGGCACCCGGCTCAGCCACGCCACCACCGCCCCCGGCGTCAACGTCAACCAGCTCCTCGACGGCAGCCTGCTCGACCCGCTGTCCGGCAACGCCGTCCTCAACGGCATCCCCATCGAAGTGACCGCAACCCCGTGACCTGGAGTTTTGCGCTTATTGCTCGCGTGTCAACGTCTTGTTAACGACGTTCGGCGCGACCTAACGTCGTCGCACCGCCGGCCCTGGTGGGAGTTCAAGGGCGAACGTTAGGTAATCCACTCATGCTGACCATCCTCGGCTTCGGCATGATCGCGACCTTCCTGGTCCTGATCATGCTGAAGAAGATGTCGCCGATCGCGGCGCTCGTGCTGATCCCCGCACTGTTCTGCGTGGTCGTCGGCAAGGGCGCCAGACTCGGCGACTACGTCATCGACGGCGTCACCAGCCTCGCGCCCACCGCGGCGATGCTCATGTTCGCGATCGTCTACTTCGGGGTGATGATCGACGTCGGCCTCTTCGACCCGGTCGTCAAGGGGATCCTGAGGTTCTGCAAGGCCGACCCGCTGCGGATCGTCGTCGGTACGGCCGTACTCGCCGCGATCGTCTCGCTCGACGGCGACGGCTCCACCACCTTCATGATCACCGTCTCGGCGATGTACCCGCTGTACAAGCGCCTGAAGATGAGCCTGGTCGTGATGACCGGTGTCGCGGCGATGGCCAACGGCGTGATGAACACCCTGCCCTGGGGCGGCCCCACCGCCCGTGCCGCGACCGCGCTCAAGCTGGACGCGAGCGACATCTTCGTGCCGATGATCCCGGCACTGGCCATGGGCCTGCTGTTCGTCTTCGCGCTCGCCTACGTCCTCGGCCGCCGCGAGCGCAAACGGCTCGGCGTGCTGACGCTGGACGAGGCGCTGGTGGAGGAGCCCCGGACGGAGACCGTCCTGGTCGGTGCCGGTGCCGGTGCGGGCAAAGGCGACCGGAGCACCGGCGTCTCCGGTACCGGTGCCGACCTCCCGGACGAGCCGGAGGGCGACGACGGCTTCCAGGGCCTCGACCCGCACCGCGCGACCCTGCGCCCCAGGCTCTACTGGTTCAACGCGCTGCTGACGGTCACCCTGCTCACCGCCATGATCATGGAGTGGCTGCCGATCCCGGTGCTGTTCCTGCTGGGCGCGGCGCTGGCCCTGACCGTCAACTTCCCCCAGATGCCCGCCCAGAGGGCCCGGATCGCCGCCCACGCCGAGAACGTCCTCAACGTCTCCGGCATGGTCTTCGCCGCCGCCGTCTTCACCGGCGTCCTCCAGGGCACCGGCATGGTCGACCACATGGCCGACTGGCTGGTCGGGAACATCCCCGACGGCATGGGCCCGCACATGGCCCTCGTCACCGGCGTGCTGAGCATCCCGCTCACGTACTTCATGTCCAACGACGGCTTCTACTTCGGCATCCTCCCGGTGCTCGCCGAGGCAGGCCAGGCGCACGGTGTCCCGGCCGTCGAGATCGCCCGCGCCTCGATCATCGGCCAGCCGCTGCACATGTCCAGCCCGCTCGTGCCCGCCGTCTACGTCCTGGTCGGCATGGCCAAGGTCGAGTTCGGCGACCACACCCGCTTCGTCGTGAAGTGGGCCGCTCTGACATCCCTGGTGGTGCTCGGGGCAGGGATCCTGTTCGGAATCATCTGAGCCGTCTGTTGGAGGACTTCACCATGGCGCCCGCCAGGAACCGCGGCTGGCTGCTCCGTCTCGTCATCGCCTTCGGCTTCGCCCAGGGGGCGGTGTCGATGGCCCGGCCCGCCGTCTCCTACCGGGCGCTCGCCCTCGGCGCCGACGAACGGGCCGTCGGCGTCATCGCCGGTGTCTACGCCCTGCTCCCGCTCTTCGCCGCCGTACCGCTCGGCCGCCGCACCGACCACGGCCGCTGCGCACCCCTGCTGCCCGTCGGCGTCGTACTGATATCCGGCGGCTGCGCGCTCAGCGGACTCGCCGACTCCCTGTGGGCGATGGCCCTGTGGAGCGGGGTGATGGGCCTCGGCCACCTCTGCTTCGTGATCGGCGCGCAGTCCCTGGTGGCCCGTCAGTCGGCGCCGCACGAACAGGACCGCAACTTCGGTCACTTCACCATCGGGGCGTCGCTGGGGCAGCTGATCGGGCCGATCGCCGCGGGTGCGCTCATCGGCGGCCCGGACATGGCGGGCACGAGTGCGCTCGCGCTGGTGGTGGCGGGTGCGGGGGCGGCGGTCGCGGTCACGTCGCTGTGGCGCGTCGAGGACCGTACGGCGGTCAAGTCCCGTACGGAGGAGGGGGACCGGGTGCCGGTGGGCCGCATCCTGCGCGCCCGGGGCGTCCCGGCCGGCATGCTGGTCAGCCTCTCGGTTCTCTCCGCGACCGACATCCTGACCGCGTACCTGCCCGTGGTCGGCGAGCACCGGGACATCTCCCCGGCCGTGATCGGCGTGCTGCTCAGTGTGCGGGCGGGGGCGACGATCGCCTGCCGGCTCGTCCTCACACCACTGCTGCGGCTGCTCGGGCGGCCGGTGCTGCTGACGGTGACCTGCTTCCTGGCGGCCCTGCTCTGTGCGGGGATCGCGGTGCCGGCGCCGGTGTGGGCGCTGTGCCTGATGCTCGGCGCGCTCGGCTTCTGCCTGGGGGTCGGGCAGCCGCTGTCGATGACGACGGTCGTGCAGGCCGCACCCGACGGCGCCCGCTCCACGGCGCTCGCCCTGCGGCTGACCGGCAACCGGCTGGGCCAGGTGGCCGCGCCGGCCGGGGCGGGGCTGGTGGCGGGGGTGGCGGGGGTGGCCGCGCCGTTCGTGATGCTGGGCGCGTTGCTGCTGGTCTCGGCGGGGGTGGCGGTGCGCTCGCCGGGGTCGGCCGGGCGGGGCGGGGGCGCCGGTCCGGTGCCGCGGACGCGCCGCAAGGGCCAGGCGTTGCGCCGCACGAGCGATATCTGACGGCGCGTCGGACGTGGCTGCCACGGTCCTTGGTGTGCATGAGTGACAGTCCAGAACGAAAGGTCGATTTGTATGAAAATCATCTAACTCGGAGGAGCTTGCATGGTCACGCTCACACTTCCGCGCACCGCCGGTTCCCGTGCGGGCGCCACCGTCGTCCTCTCCGCCCTCGCCGTGGCGGGTGCGTCGTGGGTGGCGGCGCCGAACGCGGCGGCCCAAGGGGAGAACGGCGACATCAGGCTCCACCGCGTGGGTGTGCCCTTCGGCGTCTCGAAGGACGACCCGCTGGTCTGCAAGTTCTACCTCGACGCCGTCAACTTCGACATCCTCACCTCGATCGGCTACACGATCACGCCACAGCCCCCGCTGCCCACCGCCGCCACCGTCGCCGGCTCCATCCAGCTCGCCGGAGGCGCCGGTCACACCGACCCGCTGGGGCTGGCGGACGGGCAGTACAGGCTCACGTGGATCGTGGACGGCGCCCGGAAGGAGAAGGTCTTCCGGGTCAACTGCCATGACGGCAGGCAGGACGGGCCGCAGGACCAGAACGGCCAGAACGGTCCGAACGGTCCGAACGGCCCCAACGGTCCGAACGACCAGAACGGCCAGAACGGCCAGAACAGTCCGAACGGGCAGATCCAGGACAACCAGCGCGGCGACTCGTCCTGGGGGGAGGGCGGCGGTGACCACAACGGCCCGCAGGGCGGTGTGCACGCGGGCGGCGGCGGCATCGCCGACACGGCGGCCGCGTTCTCGCCCGTGGCCGCGGCCACGGCCGTCACCCTGGTCGCGGCCAGCGGTGTGGTGTACGTCCGGCTGATCCGCCGCCGGCCCCATGGCGCCGCGTAGGCGCAGACGCAGGCCCTGGTACCGGACCCGCGCCTACCGCCTCGCCAGGACGGCCCTGCTGGCGATCGTCCTGGTGACAGTGGTCCGGTGGTGGGGGCACGAAGGGTCGGCCACGCCGGACGGGTCGGACGCCCTGGCGGCGTCCGGGCCGGGCGCGGCCGAGTCCGGGCCCCCGCCCCGCCCGTTGCCCCGGTCCCGGCCGACGTCGATGCGCATCCCGTTCCTGGGTGTCGACGCGCCGGTCACCGGGGTCCGGCTCGACCGGGGCCGGCAGTTGGAGACACCGCCGGTCGACGACCCGAAGCTGATCGGCTGGTTCCAGGGCGGCGCCACGCCGGGCGAGTCCGGCCTCGCGATCGCCGTCGGCCACCGTGACACCAGGACGGGACCCGCCGTCTTCGCGGCGCTCGCCCAGGTCAAGCCCGGCAAGCGGATCGAGGCCGGACGCGCCGACGGCCGTACCGCCGTGTACACCGTGGACCGGGTGAAGGTCTATGACAAGGTCGGTTTCCCCGACGAGGAGGTGTACAGCCCGACCCGGCGTCCCGAACTCCGCGTGATCACCTGCGGTGGCCTCTTCAGCCGGCGGACGGGCTACACCAGCAACGTGGTGGTCTTCGCCCACCTGACCGCGACGAAATGACCGGGCGGGGGCCGCGGTTCGACCTGGACGAGTGAACTCCGGCGGGAAGCGGGGACCTGCGAGGGACAACCCCTCTAAGAAGGGGGCATGCGCACTCAACTCCTCCGCAACCGGTCGGCCCTGGCCGTGGCCGGGGTCCTGCTCGCCGGCGCTCCGGCCGCGTACACCGCGCTGGCCGACGGCCATGCCCCGCCCGTGCCGGTACGAGGCAGGCCGTACATCGAGACCCGGCTGCTCTTCGGCACCGCCCGGCCGGACGGCGGACCCGCCGTCACCGACCGGCAGTTCACGGCGTTCGTCGACAAGGAGATCACCCCGGACTTCCCCGACGGGCTCACCGTGCAGAACGGGCGCGGGCAGTGGCGGGACGCGCACGGGACGATCGAGAAGGAGCGGTCGTACGTGCTGCTCCTGCTGTATCCGGAGTCGGCGGCGAAGGCCGGCGACCGGAAGATCGAGGAGATCCGGCGGGCCTACGAGAAGGCCTTCGCGCAGGAGAGCGTGGGCAGGGTGGACGAACGCGCCCAGGTCGACTTCTGATGGCCCCGGGGCACGTCTGGCGCGCTAAAACTATCGCCGCTAGTTTGTGACTCGGACGACGCGGCCCTGCCGGGAGGAAGCAGTATGAAGGCACACGACGGCCTGTACATCGACGGCGACTGGCGCGCCGCCGAGAGCCGGGACGTGATCGAGGTGGTGAACCCGGTCGACGAGCAGGTCGTCGGCCGGGTCCCGGCGGGCGGCGCGCTGGATGTCGACACCGCGGTGCGCGCCGCCCGTGCCGCCCTCCCGGGCTGGGCCGCCACTTCGCCCGCGGAGCGGGCCGCCCGGCTCGCCGCCCTGCGCGACGTGCTCACGGCCCGGAAGGACGAGATCGCGGAGACGGTCACCGCCGAACTGGGCTCACCGCTCCAGTTCTCCCAGGCGGTCCACGCGGGCGTGCCGATCGCGGTCGCGGGCTCCTACGCCGAACTGGCGGCCACCCACCCCTTCGAGGAGCGGGTCGGCAACTCCACCGTCTACCAGGAGCCGGTGGGCGTGGTCGGCGCCATCACGCCCTGGAACTACCCGCTGCACCAGATCGTCGCCAAGGCCGCCCCGGCACTGGCCGCCGGCTGCACGGTCGTGCTGAAGCCCGCCGAGAACACCCCGCTCACCGCCCAGCTGTTCGCCGAGGCCGTGCACGAAGCGGGCTTCCCCGCCGGTGTGTTCAACCTGGTCACCGGCCTCGGCCCGGTCGCCGGGCAGGCCCTCGCCGAACACCCGGGCGTCGACCTGGTCTCCTTCACCGGCTCCACGGCCGTCGGCAGGCAGATCGGCGCGGTGGCCGGGGCCGCCGTGAAGAAGGTCGCCCTCGAACTGGGCGGCAAGTCCGCGAACGTCATCCTCCCGAGCGCCGACCTCGCCAGGGCCGTCAACGTCGGCGTGGCCAACGTGATGTCCAACTCGGGGCAGACCTGCAGCGCCTGGACCCGCATGCTGGTGCACGCCGACCGGTACGAGGAGGCGGTGGAGCTGGCGGCCGCGGCCGCCGCCAAGTACGGCGATCGGATCGGGCCGGTCGTCAGCGCCCGCCAGCAGGAACGGGTGCGCGGTTACATCGAGAAGGGCATCGCGGAGGGCGCCCGGGTGGTCGCCGGCGGCCCCGAATCCCCGCGCGAGCGGGGCTACTTCGTCAGCCCTACCGTGTTCGCCGACGTCACCCCCGAGATGACGATCGCGCAGGAGGAGATCTTCGGCCCGGTCCTGTCGATCCTGCGCTACGAGGACGAGGACGACGCCCTGCGCATCGCCAACGGCACGGTCTACGGGCTCGCGGGTGCCGTCTGGGCCGGGGACGAGGCGGAGGCGGTGGCCTTCGCCCGGCGCATGGACACCGGGCAGGTCGACATCAACGGCGGCCGGTTCAACCCCCGTGCGCCGTTCGGCGGTTACAAGCAGTCGGGCGTCGGCCGGGAGCTGGGCGCGCACGGGCTCACCGAGTACCTCCAGACCAAGTCCCTGCAATTCTGAGGAGGCCGCTCCGATGACTTTCACGGTCCGAGCCGCCGTACTGCCCGCCGTGGGCGCCCCGCTCTCGGTCACCTCGATCGAACTCCCGGACCCCGGCCCCGGCCAGGTCCGGATCCGGCTCGCCGCCGCCGGTGTCTGCCACTCCGACCTCTCCCTGTCCGACGGCACCATGCGCGTGCCGGTCCCGGCGGTCCTCGGTCACGAGGGCGCGGGGACCGTGGTGGCCGTGGGGGAGGGGGTCACCCGGCTCGCGCCGGGCGACCCGGTCGTCCTCAACTGGGCGCCCTCCTGCGGAAGCTGCCACGCCTGCGCGCTCGGCGAGGTCTGGCTCTGCGCCAACGCGCTGAACGGCTCCGCCGACGTCCACGCCCGTACGGCGGACGGCACCGACCTGCACCCAGGCCTGAACGTCGCGGCCTTCGCCGAGGAGACCGTGGTCGCCGAGTCCTGCGTCCTCCCCCTGCCCGCGGGCATCCCGCTCACCGGCGCGGCCCTCCTCGGCTGCGCGGTCCTCACCGGTTACGGCGCCGTCCACCACTCGGCGCGGGTCCGGGCGGGCGAGACGGTGGCGGTGTTCGGCGTCGGCGGGGTGGGCCTGGCCACCGTCCAGGCGGCCCGGATCGCGGGCGCCTCCCAGATCATCGCGGTGGACCTCTCCGCGGAGAAGGAAGGACTGGCACGCGCGGCCGGCGCCACGGACTACGTCCTCGCCTCCGACACCACGCCCCGCGCGATCCGCGCCCTCACCGGCAGACAGGGCGTCGACGTCGCCGTGGAGTGCGTGGGCCGGGCGGTCAGCATCCGGGCGGCCTGGGAGTCCACCCGCCGGGGCGGCCGTACGACGGTGGTCGGCATCGGCGCCAAGACCGAACAGGTCACCTTCAACGCCCTGGAGCTCTTCCACTGGGGCCGCACCCTCTCCGGCTGCGTCTACGGCAACTCGGACCCGGCCCGCGACCTGCCGGTGCTCGCCGAACACGTCCGGGCCGGGCGCCTGGACCTCGGGGCGATGGTGACGGAACACATCGCCCTGGAGGGCATTCCGGCGGCCTTCGAGAACATGACGGCGGGCAAGGGCGGGCGGGCGCTGGTCGTCTTCTGACCGGCGTCACGGCACCTGTTCGGAGCGGGGCTCCCCGGCCGCGGCCACGGTCCGGGGAGCGTGCGTCCGCGCCCGGGACCGGGACACCGCCACACCGGCCAGGCACAGCACGCCGCCCGCCAGGGTGACCAGCCCGGGCACCTCGCCGAGGACCAGCCACGCCATCAGCACCACCAGCGCCGGCACGGCGTACGTCGTCGCCCCCATCCGGCTCGCGGTGGTCCTGGCCAGGGCGTATGCCCAGGTGGTGAAGGCGAGCGCGGTCGGGAAGACACCGAGGTACACCATGTTCAGGGTGGCGGACACGGGCGCGTCGGCGGCCTCGTGCACCAGCTGCCCGGCGAACGGCAGACAGGCGACGGCGCCGACGAGACACCCGTACGTCGTAGCCTGAAGCGCGCTCGCCCGGGCCAGCGCGGGCTTCTGGGAGACGACACCGGCCGCGTAGGCCACCGCCGCGAGCAGGCACAGCACCACACCCAGCACCGAGGAGCCGCCCCCGCCGGCCATCGACAGCCCCACGGTCACGGCGCCCGCGAACGACACCGCCATCCCCGCGAGCAGCCGGGGCGGCATGGGATCACCCAGCAGCCGGGCCCCGAGCAGGGCGATCAGCAAGGGGCCGACGTTCACCACGAGGGCGGCCGTCCCCGCGTCCACCTGCTGCTCGCCCCAGTTGAGGACGACCATGTAGAAGCCGAACCACAGCACGCCGGACATCCCGATCCCACGCCAGGCTGACCTGGGTGGCAGCCCTTCGCGCCGCACGACACAGAGGAGCCCGAGCACGACGGAGCCCGAGAGCAGCCGGCCCAGGGCGAGCGCGCCGGGGGAGTAGGAGTCGCCCGCGCTGCGGATCGACACGAAGGCGGAGGCCCAGAGCACGACGGTGAGACCGGCGGCGACGGCCGGGAGAAGGCCTGCTCGGGCCGGGGCGGCTTGGTTGGTCATAGCCCCGAGGGTAAGGACGCCACCGCCCCGACGCTGGCGGATTTCGGACGGCTGGGCGCGGCTGGGGCCGAGGTGGGGACACTTACCGGCGCTGGCACGGTACTGCCCGCGCCCACCCGTGCCGCCCCAGCGGCACGACTGCCCGCGGCTGGATGAGCTGACATGAGCGCCGCGGCTGGACAGCGCGCCCCAAAGGGGCGCGGGGAACTGCGCGGCCGGCCCCCACCGGCCCGCAGTCGGCGACCGACCGAACCGGCCCCTACCCCGCCGTCTCCTTCACGCGCGCGAACTGTTCACTCAACCCGTCCAGCAGCGCCCGCAACCCCGTCTCGAACGCCCGCTCGTCGATCTTCTCCTGGCGCTCCGAGAGGAGATGCGCCTGCCCGAGATGCGGATAGTCGGCCGGGTCGTACGCGCTCGCGTCGTCCACGAAGCCCCCGGCGAACGACCCCAGCGCCGACCCCATGACGAAGTACCGCATCAGAGCCCCGATCGACGTCGCCTGCGCCGGCGGCCACCCCGCCCCCACCATCGCGCCGTAGACCGCGTCGGCGAGCCGGAGCCCGGACGGGCGGCGGCCGGGGCCCCGGGCGAGGACCGGGACGATGTTCGGGTGGTCGCGCAGGGCGCTGCGGTACGACACCGCCCAGTCGTGCAGCGCGGTCCGCCAGTCCCGGCCGTCGCCCTGCCCGAGGTTCTCGAACATCGACAGGTCGACCTGCGCGCTGACCGAGTCCGCGACCGCCTCCAGGATCTCGTCCTTGGTGCGGAAGTGGTTGTACAGCGAGGGCCCGCTCACCCCCAGCTCGGCCGCGAGCCGGCGCGTGGAGAGGGCTGCGAGACCCTCCGCGTCCACGAGTTCCCGTGCCGCACGGACGATCCGGTCGGTGCTGAGGAGGGGCTTGCGCGGTCGGGCCATGGCGCACATAGTAGGGCCGGGAGAAGAAACTAGCGGTGCTAATTTAAAGGGTGATCACATGGTGAACCTGGGGCTCAGCGAGGAGCAGACCGCCGTACGGCAGCTCGCCCGGGATTTCGTCGACCGCGAGATCACCCCGAACGCGATCGCCTGGGACCGTGCCGAGGAGGTCGACCGGGGGATCGTGAAGAAGCTCGGCGAGGTCGGTTTCCTGGGGCTGACGATCGACGAGGAGTACGGCGGCTCCGGCGGCGACCATCTCGCGTACTGCCTGGTGACTGAGGAGCTGGGCCGCGGCGACTCCTCGGTGCGCGGAATCGTGTCGGTCTCCCTGGGCCTCGTCGCCAAGACCCTCGCCGCCTGGGGGACCGAGGAGCAGAAGCGGCGCTGGCTGCCGGGGCTCACCTCCGGCGCGTACGTCGGCAGCTTCGGCCTCACCGAACCCGGCACCGGTTCCGACGCGGGCAACCTCACCACCCGAGCCGTTCGCGAAGGCGACGACTACGTCGTCAACGGCACCAAGGTGTTCATCACCAACGGCACCTGGGCCAACGTCGTCCTCCTCTTCGCCCGCTCCACCGACGCCCCCGGCCACAAGGGCGTCTCCGCCTTCCTGGTGCCGGCCGACGCCCCCGGCCTCACCCGCCGCCCCCTGCACGGCAAGCTCGGCCTGCGAGGTCAGGCCACCGCCGAACTCGTCCTGGAGAACGTCCGGGTCCCCGCCTCGGCGATGCTCGGCCCCGAGGGCAAGGGCTTCTCGGTCGCCATGTCGGCGCTGGCCAAGGGCCGGATGTCGGTCGCCGCCGGCTGCGTCGGGATAGCGCAGGCCGCGCTGGACGCGGCCGTGCGGTACGCGGGGCAGCGTGAGCAGTTCGGCACGCCGATCGCAGGGCACCAGCTCGTCCAGGAGCTGATCAGCGACATCGCCGTCGACGTGGACGCGGCCCGGCTGCTGACCTGGCGGGTCGCCGACCTGATCGACCGCGGGCTGCCGTTCGCCACCGAGTCCTCCAAGGCCAAGCTGTTCGCCTCCGAGGCCGCCGTGCGCGCCGCCAACAACGCTCTCCAGGTCTTCGGCGGCTACGGCTACATCGACGAGTACCCGGCCGGCAAACTCCTGCGCGACGCCCGCGTGATGACCCTCTACGAGGGCACCAGCCAGATCCAGAAGCTGCTCATCGGGCGGGCGCTGACGGGCGTTTCGGCGTTCTGAGTACGTCCCTGAGTATCCCGACGGATGTGGGGCGGGCCACGCGCGGCGATGCTCGAACCATGAGTGACACACCGGTCAGACACCAGAACACGGCGGCCTTCTACGGCCAGGCCGTCGTCTCCTTCGCCCTTGCCATGACGGCCACCGTCATCGGCATCTTCCGGCTGCACGCCGACGCCTGGGTGCGCGGCTTCCTCGGTATCGCCGTGCTCTACCTCGTCACCTCCGCCTTCACACTCGCGAAGGTCGTCCGCGACCGCCAGGAGGCCGGCCAGATCGTCAGCCGGGTCGACCAGGCCAGGCTGGAGAAGCTGCTCGCCGCGCACGACCCCTTCGAGAAGCTCTGAAGCCCTGCCGCCCGGAAAAAGCTCTGAGCGGGCACACTAAGCGCTCGCTCAGCTTCGGCGGTATGGTGGAGCTCCGGTATCGAGAGGGGCGAGCGAGCGATGAGTACGGCGGAGGAGACGACCGGCGGCGAGGTCGAGCCGTGGGAAGAGGTCACCCCTGACGCGGCCCGGCGACTGCTGGTCGCCGCCGTGGAGGCCTTCGCCGAGCGTGGCTACCACGCCACCACCACCCGCGACATCGCGGGCCGGGCCGGCATGAGCCCCGCCGCGCTCTACATCCACTACAAGACCAAGGAAGAGCTGCTCCACCGGATCAGCCGCATCGGTCACGACAAGGCCCTGGACATTCTCCGGACGGCCGCCCGGCGCGAGGGCACCGCCGCCGAGCGGCTCGCCGACGCCGTGAGTTCCTTCGTCCGCTGGCACGCCGGGCGGCGCACCACCGCCCGGGTGGTGCAGTACGAACTCGACGCCCTCGGCCCCGACGCCCGCGCCGAGATCCTCGGCCTGCGCCGCCAGGTCGACGCCGAGGTGCGCGGGATCATCCAGGAGGGCGTCGCGTCCGGCGAGTTCGACGTCCTCGACGTGCACGGCACCACCCTCGCGGTGCTGTCGCTCTGCATCGACGTCGCCCGCTGGTTCAACGTCAACGGGCCCCGGACCCCCGAGGAGGTCGGCGCGCTCTACGCCGACCTCGTGCTGCGGATGGTCGGGGCCAAGTAGCCGCGGAGCCGCTCAGAGGTAGTAGCGGGACACCGACTCCGCGACGCAGACCGGCTTGTCGCCGCCCTCGCGCTCCACGCTGAAAGCGACCGTCACCTGGACACCGCCCGTGACATCCGTCACATCGGTGATCGTGGCGGTGGCGCGCAGCCGGGAGCCGACCGGGACGGGGGAGGGGAAACGGACCTTGTTGGTGCCGTAGTTCACGCCCATCTTCACGCCCTCGACCTTGATCAGCTGGGGGCCGAAGAGCGGGAGCAGCGACAGTGTCAGATAGCCGTGCGCGATGGTCGTGCCGAACGGGCCGGCGGCCGCCTTCTCCGGATCGACGTGGATCCACTGGTGGTCGCCGGTCGCGTCCGCGAACAGGTCGATCCGCTTCTGGTCGATCTCCAGCCAGTCGGTGTGGCCCAGCTGCTCGCCCACGGCCGCCTTCAGCTCGTCGGGGGAGGTGAAGATCCTCGGTTCTGCCATGTTGCCGGCCCTCTCGCACTGTCGGGATCACGCGTTGCCATGTCTAAGCAACTGCTTAGCATGGTCCGGTGCGGGTCCTCTGTCAACGGACCGCGACCCGCACCCGCTGGGTAGTCTCTGACGGGTGCCGCAGATTCCCGAGAAGATCCACGAGCTGACCGTGGGTCAGCTGTCCGCGCGCAGCGGCGCCGCCGTGTCCGCGCTGCACTTCTACGAGTCCAAGGGGCTCATCAGCAGCCGGCGCACCCCCGGCAACCAGCGCCGCTACACCCGCGACACGCTGCGCCGGGTCGCCTTCGTCCGGGCGGCACAGCGGGTCGGCATCCCCCTCGCGACGATCCGGGAGGCCCTCTCGGAACTCCCCGAGGAGCGCACGCCGACCCGCGAGGACTGGGCCCGGCTCTCGGAGGCCTGGCGAGCGGAGCTGGAGGAGCGCATCAGGCAGCTCAACCGCCTGCGGGATCATCTGACCGACTGCATCGGCTGTGGCTGTCTGTCGCTGGACACGTGTGTGCTCTCCAACCCGGACGACGCGTTCGGCGAACGGCGGGCGGGTTCCCGTCTGCTGCCGGAACGGGCGGAGCGGACGCGCCAGGGCGCGTCGGTCACCGCCGGTACTGGAGCGGCCTCTGCCGGTCGCCGCTGACGACGGTCGGGTCACCGGCAGTTGGGGGGTGCGGCATCCCCGGCGCACCCCCACGTGGTCAGGCCGACATGAGAAGCCGCCCGCGCCTGGCATAGGCCAGGGCCTCGGCGGTGAGCACCGGACGCGGCACCAGGATCCCGCAGTCCGCGCAGACCGGACCGGCGGAGGGCTCGTGGTCCAGGTCGTACTTCCAGATGAGGCGCTCCCCTTCGCACACCGGGCAGGCCGTGCCCGGCTCGCGCTCCAGGGCGGCGATCAGCCGTCGCAGCACCTCGGCGAGTGGTTCGTCGGGATGAACCCGTGGGTCGTCGCACCAGGCCACTCCGAATCCGCCCCAGGTCAGCCGGTGCCAGTCGTCCACGCTGCCCGGGCGGCGCAGCCCGTCGTGCTTCTCCTTCTTGCGGCGCTCGGCGAACTCGACCTCATAGGCGAGCCATACCGTCCGCGCCTCCTCCAGCTCCTCCAGCGCGCCCACGAGACGCACCGGATCGGGGGCCCGGTCCTCGGGACCGAACCCGGCCCGCGAGCAGAGATGGTCCCAGGTCGCGCGGTGCCCGTAAGGAGCGAACCGCTCCAGGCACTTGCGCAGCGAGTAACGCCGTAGCGCCAGATCGCACCGTGGGTCTCGCACCTGTCTCGCCAGACTCCGGAAACCGGCCATCGCCCTGCACCTCCGTCACACCTGCAGCTGTACATCGGTCACTTCGGCGTCGCCGCACGGGCTGCGCGCGGCGTTGCCGTATAGACGTATCGACACTCGAATCGGCTCCATCCGATTTCCGATGCCGTCCATAAGGCCGCCCGCCTTGACCGACGACGGGTGACACCGCCGACACGGGCGACCACTCCAAAACTTGACGCATGTTCATCTTCAATCCCGGGGATACCGGCGGTAACGTCCGGCACCACCCCCGTCGTGAGGAGCCGCCATGCCCCGGCGCACCAGACATCACGCGTTGTTCGACAAACTGAGAACTCCCCGCAAGCTCCCCGGGTTCCTGAAAGCCGCATCCGTATGCGTCCTCATCGCCGGCCTGCTCTCCCCGCTGGTCCAGGCGACTCCGGCGGCGGCCGCGGCCTCCAACGACTACTGCGGCGGCCAGTGTTCCGACATCCTGCCGCCCGGCGAGAACGGCAACGCCACCCTCGCCCAGATCCTGCTCAACCAGGCCTTCGGCACCCAGCCCAGCCACGCGGAGGACCAGCTCGGCCTCTACAACAACCTGGCCACGGGCTACTCCACCCTCACCGACGCGAAGATCAACACGTTCTTCAACGACTCGTCGTTCGGAGTCGCGTCCAGTCAAGTCGCCTCCTCGGAGAACCCGGCCGGCCGCAGCGATGTCACCATCGTCCGCGACAAGGCGACCGGAGTGCCTCATATCACCGGTACCACCAGATACGGCACGGAGTTCGGCGCGGGGTATGCCGCCGCTGAGGACCGGCTGTGGCTCATGGACGTGTTCCGGCACGTCGGCCGCGGCCAGCTCACCACCTTCGCCGGTGGCGCCGCCTCCAACCAGGGCCTTGAACAGGAGTTCTACCGCAACGCCCCCTACTCCGAGGCCGACCTGCAGGCGCAGATCGACAACGCCGTCGCCAACAACGGCACCCGCGGCCAGCAGGCCCTCGCGGACGCCGACGCCTACCTCGACGGCATCAACTCCTACATAGACGCCTCGGACAGCGGCCGTTACTTCCCCGGTGAGTACGTGCTGACCGGGCACAAGGACTCGATCACCAACGCCGGCACGATCGACCACTTCAAGATCACCGACCTGGTGGCGCTGGCCTCCGTGATCGGCACGCTGTTCGGCTCCGGCGGCGGCGGCGAGGTCAACAACGCCATCTCGCTGCTCGCCGCCCAGGAGAAGTACGGCGTGACCGAGGGCACCAAGGTCTGGGAGTCGTTCCGCGAGCGCAACGACCCCGAGGCCGTGCTCACCGTCCACAACGGCGAGAGCTTCCCCTACGGCACCAAGCCCGACAACCCCCAGGGCGAGGCGCTGCCCGACGCCGGGTCGGTGACGACCGAACCGCTGGTCTACGACGCCAGTGGCACCGGCGCCGACCAGAGCGCCACCGCCGCCGCGGAGACGGCGACCAAGACCGCGCTCAGCTCGGCCAGACGCGGCATGTCCAACGCCCTCGTCGTCAGCGGCAAGTACACCGCGAGCGGCCACCCGATCGCCGTGTTCGGACCGCAGACCGGCTACTTCGCCCCGCAGCTGCTCATGCTCCAGGAGATCCAGGGTCCGGGCATCAGCGCCCGCGGCGCCTCCTTCGCGGGCCTGAGCATGTACGTCGAACTGGGCCGCGGCCAGGACTACGCGTGGTCCGCGACCACCTCCGGGCAGGACATCATCGACTCCTACGCGGTCGAACTCTGCCAGGACGACTACCACTACCTGTTCCACGGCACCTGCACGGCCATGGACGAGGTCGAGCAGACCAACTCCTGGAAGCCGACCACGGCCGACAGCACGGCCGCCGGGTCGTACACCATGAAGGTCTGGAAGACGAAGTACGGCCCGGTCGAATACCGGGCCACCGTCGGCGGGAAGAAGGTCGCCTACACCACCCTGAGATCCTCGTACATGCACGAGGCCGACTCGATCATCGGCTTCCAGATGCTCAACGACCCCGACTACGTGAAGAGCCCGCAGACCTTCCAGAGTGCGGTGCAGCACATCAACTACACCTTCAACTGGTTCTACGCCGACTCCACGCACACCGCGTACTACAACAGCGGCAACAACCCGGTGCGGGCGAGCGGGGTCGACCCCGAGTTCCCGATCTGGGGGCAGGCCGCCTACGAGTGGCAGAACTGGGACCCGACCACCAACACGGCGGACTACACCCCGGCCGCCCAGCACCCCCAGTCGATCGACCAGGACTACTACGTCTCCTGGAACAACAAGCAGGCGCTGAACTACACGACAGCGAGCTGGGGTGACGGCTCCGTCCACCGTGGCAACCTGCTGAACGACCGGGTCAAGAAACTCGTCGCCGCCGGTGGTGTCACCCGCTCCGCGCTTGTCAAGGCCATGGCAGACGCGTCGCTCACGGACCTGCGTGCCGAGGACGTCCTGCCCGACCTGCTGAAGGTGATCAACAGCAGTACGGTGACCGACACCACGGCCGCCGCGGCCGTCACCAAGCTCCAGACCTGGCTGACCGCGGGCGGCAAGCGCACGGAGACCTCGGCGGGCTCGAAGACGTACGCCAACTCCGACGCCATCCGGATCCTGGACGCCTGGTGGCCACTGCTGGTGAAGGCCGAGTTCCAGCCCGGCCTCGGTGACGACCTGTACACCGCGTTCACCAACAACCTGTACATCGACGAGACCCCGTCGGCCGCTCACGGACCGACCGGTGCGCATGCCGGAAGCTCCTTCCAGTACGGCTGGTGGAGTTATGTCGACAAGGACATCCGATCGGTGCTCGGGCAGACCGTGTCGGGACCGCTCGCCGAGCAGTACTGCGGCGGCGGCAGCCTCAGCGCCTGCCGGGACATCCTCATCAGCACCCTGAAGACGGCGGCCGGCACCAGCGCGTCCACCGTCTACCCCGGGGACTCGCTGTGCTCGGCGGGCGACCAGTGGTGCGCCGACTCGATCGTCCAGCGCACCCTGGGCGGCATCAAGCACTACAACATCAGCTGGCAGAACCGGCCGACCTTCCAGCAGGTCGTGGAGTTCACGTCACACCGGTGAGCCGAACACCGGTGAGCTGATGCCCCACGGCGGCGGGGTCACCCGATGCGCCCCGCCGCCAGCACCACCCGCGCCAGTTCGGGGTGCACGATGTCGCTGTGCGCCCCGGACGGCGGGCCGCCCCTGCACACCACCGCCGCCGCGTCGACGTTCACGCAGCCCGGCGCGGCGAGCGGGCCGCGCAGCGCCGCCGCCAGGTCCAGCGACCGGGTGCCCGGCACCTCCTGGACGCCGTCGTGGCCCATCGCGCCCCACTGGGCGCCCAGCATCCGCCCCACGTCCTCGCCCAGCGCCGACTCGCAGTCGTCCGCCATCCGCGAGGCCATCGGATACAGCGTGCCGAGCGCCTCGTCGAAGTGGGAGTAACAGCACACCAGCGGGCCGTCGATCCGGTTCTGCTGCCCCTGGAGCGCCCCGCCGGCGCGTGGATCGTGCGGCAGCCGGGCGGCGAACGCGTAGTGCGAGAAAGCCCCCTGCAGCAGGGTCACGGACTTCACCGTGCGCACCCCGTCCGGCAGCCCGCGCAGCGCGAACGACACCAGCCGGCCACCGAAGCTGTGCCCCACCAGATGCACCCGCACGTCCGGTGCGGCCCCGGCCAGCAGGCCGATCACCGGCCCGAGCCCGCGCTCCCCGACGGTCCCCGCGCGCCGCTTCATCGCGTAGTAGGTCGCCTGCCGCAGCAGCTCCTTCGCGCCGTCCCACGGGTTCGGCACCGTGAACCCGGCCGCGCCGCCGCCTCCCTGGAGACCGGCCAGCGCCGCCGCGAACTCCTCGCACAGGGCCGTCGTGTCCCCGCTGAACAGCACGGGTTCGCTCTGCGGGACGCCCTCCGCGAGCGTGTCCGCCGCGAACAGCGGCTGGGGGCCGCCGGGGAGGACCTCGACCAGCAGCCGCACCAGGCGCCCGAACTCCACCAGTTCGTTCGCCGGCCGCTGGTCCAGCATCCGCGCGATCTGGTCGACCACGGTGGCCCGCCCCGGGAACGTCTCCAGGAGCGCGTGCCGGGTGTCCTTGTCGAGGACGGGCGCCGGTGACTGCTCCGCCTCCATGGCCACCACGGACTTCGGGAAGTCCGGGATCGGCTCGTCGCAGAACCGCATCGACGGCCAGATCACCCCGGCGTACCCGATCCGCGCCTTCGGCGCGAGCTTCGGGATCGGTGCGAAGAACCGCCGGTACAGGGCGGTCGCCCCCGAACGGTCGTTGTTCCAGCCGTGCGCGAAGACGATCAGGTCATCGAGGTCATGGCCGCCGATCTCGCCCAGCAGCCGGTCGCGTTCGGCGCCGTCCGGGTCCCCGTCCGCGTCGAAGGTCAGCTCCCAGTAGGGAGTCACACTCATCCCAGGATCCGCCATGCCAGGCTCCTCGTCCCCCGAACCGGTGCGATGTGCGCGCATCGTCCCGCCACGGGGCAAGGTTGGCCATACAGCGCGCCTCACCTGTAGAGGAGAAATTCCTTTCGGACCCGGCGGAAAGCGGCGAGTTCGTCCTGCCAGGCGCCGACGACCTCGTCCGGACCCGCGCCGGTGTCGATCATCGTGCGCACGCGCGCGGATCCGGTGAGCTTGTCGATCCAGTCGTCCGAGCGCCAGGCGAAGCCGCTCCACACCTTCTTCGCGGTGACCAGGAGGCCGATTCCGGTGCGTACGGGGTCGTAGGCGGCCCGGTCGTGCACATGGATCTGCACCCCGCCGACGGTCGTGCCCTGGAACTTGGAGAAGGTGGGCGCGAAGTACGCCTCCCGGAACCGCACGCCCGGCAGCGCCAGTTCGTTGGCGGCCGCCGCCCAGCGCGCGTCGATGCCCTCCGCGCCGAGCAGTTCGAAGGGGCGGGTGGTGCCGCGCCCCTCCGACAGGTTCGTGCCCTCGAAGAGACACGTCCCCGAGTAGACCAGGGCGGTGTCCGGGGTGGGCATGTTGGGACTCGGCGGCACCCAGGGCAGGCCGTAGGCGTCGTAGAAACGCGAGCGCCGCCAGCCCGTCATCGGTACGACGTCCAGAGCGACCGGTGTGCCGAGGAACTCCGCGTTGAACAGCCGCGCGAGCTCGGCGACCGTCATCCCGTGTGCCTGTGCGATCGGCTGCCGGCCGACGAAACTGGCGAACTCCCGGTGCAGAACCGGCCCTTCGGCCGTGCGGCCGGTCACCGGGTTCGGGCGGTCGAGGACGACGAAGCGCCTGCCCGCCAGCCGAGCGGCCTCCATGCAGTCGTACAGCGTCCAGATGTAGGTGTAGAAACGGGCGCCGACGTCCTGGATGTCGAAGACGACGGTGTCCACGCCGGAGGCGGTGAAGACGTCGGCGAGGGGCTGTCCGCTCTTGAGGTAGGTGTCGTAGACGGGAAGGCCGGTCGCCGGGTCGTCGTGGCGGCCCTCGGAGCCGCCGGCCTGGGCGGTGCCGCGGAAGCCGTGCTCAGGGCCGAAGACGGAGGTGAGGTTCACCCGGGGGTCGGCGTGCATGACGTCGACGATGTGGCGGGCGTCGGCGGTGATGCCGGTGGGGTTGGTGACGATGCCGACCTTCTGGGCGGCGAGGAGGGCGTAGCCGTCGGCGGAGAGGTGGTCGAAACCGGTCTTGAGGGTGCCGTGGGCGTCGGCCGTGGTTGCCGTGGGTACGGCTGCCACGGCCGTTGCCGTTGCCGCTGCCGTGGCGGCGGTGAGCAGGCTTCGTCTGGACGGGTGCAATGGGGTGGCCTCCGTCGTCGTCCGGGTGTGGGCCGGATAGGGCTGGTCGCGCAGTTCCCCGCGCCCCTTTTGGGGCGCGCTGCAGCTTAGGGGGTGCGACAGTCGCTCTTTTCTCAAACATACCGACCGGTTAGTGTGTCCGTGCTGAGCCGAGTCTGGTCGCGTCGTGTCGAAGGAGACCGATGGTGGGAGCCGTGCAAGATGCCCGAGTCGTGGTCACCGGGGCGGGAGGTGGCATCGGGGCCGCCCTTGCCCGTCGGTTCGCCGCCGAAGGTGCTCGCGTCGTCGTGAACGACCTGGACGGGGAGAAGGCCGCCGCGGTCGCCGAGGAGATCGGCGGGATCGCTCTTCCGGGTGACGCGTCCGGCATCGTCGCCGCCGCCCGGGACGCGCTCGACGGGAGCGTCGACGTCTACTGCGCCAACGCCGGACTCGCCTCCGGCGGGTCCGAGGCGGCCGACGCCGCCGTATGGGAGTCGGCCTGGGACGTCAACCTCATGGCCCATGTGCGGGCCGCGCAGGAGCTGGTGCCCGACTGGCTGGAGCGGGGGAGCGGGCGGTTCGTGTCCACCGTGTCCGCCGCCGGACTGCTCACCATGATCGGGGCCGCGCCCTACAGCGTCACCAAGCACGCCGCCTACGCCTTCGCCGAGTGGCTGTCGCTGACGTACCGGCACCGCGGGCTCAAGGTGCACGCGATCTGTCCGCAGGGCGTCCGTACCGACATGCTCGCCGCCACCGGCACCGCGGGCGACCTGGTGCTCCAGCCGACCGCGATCGAGCCCGACGCCGTCGCGGACGCGCTGTTCAAGGGGATGGCGGAGGACCGGTTCCTGATCCTGCCGCACTCCGAGGTCGCCGGCTTCTACCAGGCGCGGGCCACCGACCCGGACCGCTGGCTGACGAACATGAACCACCTCCAGCAGAAGTGGGAGGCCACCCTGTGACCCAGTCGCAGACCGAGTCCGGCTACGCCGCCCGGCCCTGGGTGGGGCTGCTCAACGAGGCCCAGCGCGGCCCGGTCGCGCCGCCCGCCTCGCTGGTGCACGCGCTGCGCACCGCCGTGGCCGCGGCACCCGACCGCACCTGCCTCACCTACTTCGACGCCCGGCTCAGCTTCCGCGAGGTCGACGAGCTGAGCGACTCGGTCGCCGCGCATCTCGCCCAGCGGGGCCTGGAGCGCGGTGACCGGGTCGCCGTCATCCTGCAGAACTCGCCGCACTTCGTGCTCGCGCTCCTCGGCGCCTGGAAGGCGGGCGCGACCGTCGTGCCGGTCAACCCGATGTACAAGTCGGGGGAGGTCTCCCACGTCCTGCGGGACGCGGAGGTGACCGCGCTGGTCTGCTCGCAGCGGTCCTGGGAGTCGTACCTGCGCGACACGGCCGCCGACTCGCCGGTGCGGGTCGTGCTCACCGCCTGCGAGCTGGACTTCCAGACGCGTGACGACGCGCGCGTGCTGAGCTTCGAGCGGCTGCCGCAGGCCGCCGACGCCGAGGACCTGGTCGCCGTCGCGCGGCAGGGCGGCAAGGCGCCCGCGGGGCGGGACCCCGAGCCGTCCGACATCGCACTGATCAGCTACACCTCGGGGACCAGCGGCGCCCCCAAGGGCGCCACCAACCTGCACAGCAACATCATGTACAACGCCGAGCGGCAGCGGACCGGGCTCGCGCTGCCCGACGCGCCGGTCTACTACGCCCTCGCGCCCCTCTTCCACATCACCGGCATGGTCTGCCAGCTCTGCGCCTGCCTCACCAGCGTGGGTACGCTCGTGCTCACGTACCGCTTCGAGTCGGGCCTGGTGCTGGAGGCGTTCGCCGAGCACCGTCCGCAGTACACGGTGGGCCCCTCCACCGCCTTCATGGCCCTGGCCGCCCACCCGGACGTCACCCCGGAGCACTTCGCCTCCTTCGTCAACATCTCCTCCGGCGGCGCGCCGCTGCCGCCCGCCCTGGTGGAGAAGTTCCGCGCCGGGTTCGGGCCGTACATCCGCAACGGCTACGGGCTGACCGAGTGCACCGCGCCCTGCGCCTCAGTGCCGCCGGAGCTGGAGGCGCCCGTGGACCCCGTCTCCGGCACCCTCGCGGTCGGAGTGCCCGGCCCGGACACCGTCGTCCGCATCATCGACGACCAGGGCCAGGAGGTGCCCTTCGGCGAGCAGGGCGAGATCGCCGTGCGCGGGCCGCAGGTGGTGCCCGGGTACTGGCGGCGGCCCGAGGCCACCGCCGAGACCTTCCCGGACGGCGAACTGCGCACCGGTGACATCGGGTTCATGGACCCGCAGGGCTGGCTCTACGTCGTCGACCGCAAGAAGGACATGATCAACGCGTCCGGGTTCAAGGTCTGGCCGCGCGAGGTCGAGGACGTGCTGTACACCCACCCGGCGGTACGCGAGGCGGCCGTGGTCGGCGTGCCGGACGGGTACCGCGGGGAGACCGTCAAGGCCTACATCAGTCTTCGACCCGGTGCTGCAACCGATCCGGACGATCTCGCCCTCTATTGCAAGGAGAGACTGGCCGCCTACAAATATCCGCGCCAGGTGGAGATCCTGCCCGACCTGCCGAAGACGGCAAGTGGGAAGATCCTCCGACGGGAACTGCGTTCCCGACCGCAACAGAGTTAGCAGATCTACGAGAAAGGCAGGTGGCGGCAGTGCCCAGGACGACGGACGGAGACGGGGCTCCTGTTCCGCAGCGGCTTCTTGCCGCCGCCACCCGGCTCTTCGCGGAGCAGGGGTACGACCGGACCTCCGTGCAGGAGATCGTGGAGGCGGCCGGCGTCACCAAGGGGGCGCTGTACCACTACTTCGGCTCCAAGGACGATCTCCTGCACGAGGTGTACGCGCGCGTGCTGCGCGTCCAGCAGGAGCGGCTCGACGCGTTCGCGAACGCGGACGAGCCGATCGAGAAGCGGCTGCGCGGCGCGGCGGCGGACGTGGTCGTCACGACCATCGAGAACCTCGACGACGCGATGATCTTCTTCCGGTCCATGCACCACCTGAGCCCGGAGAAGAACAAGCAGGTGCGCGCCGAGCGCCGGCGCTACCACGAACGTTTCCGCGCGCTCGTCGAAGAGGGCCAGCGCGAGGGCGTCTTCTCCACCGCGACCCCGGCCGACCTCGTGGTCGACTACCACTTCGGCTCCGTCCACCACCTGTCGACCTGGTACCGCCCCGACGGCCCGATGGCCCCCCAGGAGGTCGCCGACCACCTGGCCGACCTGCTGCTGAGAGCACTTCGCCCGTGATGTGCCTAGGCTGGAACGGCTGAATTCCTCTACGAGTCGACTCGGGGGGAAGGAGACCGAGTGCGATGGCGAAAGTCCTCTTCATCGTCAGCGGGGCCACCTACTGGGTCCTCAAGGACGGCACCAGGCACGCGACCGGCTACTGGGCCGAAGAGTTCGCGATGCCGTACAAGAAGATCACGGAGGCCGGGCACGACGTCGTGGTCGCGACGCCCGGCGGCGTGACCCCGGCCGTCGACATGATGAGCCTGCGTCCGTCGATGGCGGGCGGTGAGGAGATGGCTCTCGAACTGGAGGAGATCATCCGCTCCGCCGAGGTGATGCGGCGGCCACTCCAGCTCTCCGACGTCCGCCTGGAGGACTACGACGCGGTGTACCTGCCGGGCGGCCACGGCCCCATGGCGGACCTGGCGTTCGACGCCGACTGCGGCCGCCTGCTGACCGCCCAGCTCGCCTCGGGCAGGCCACTCGTGATCGTCTGCCACGCCCCCGCCTCGATCCTCGCCACCAGGATCCACGGCAGGTCCCCCTTCGAGGGATACCGCGTCACCTGCTTCACCGACGAGGAGGAAGAGGGCGTCGGCCTGGCCTCCCGGGCACCGTGGCTGCTGGAGACGGAACTCAAGGAGAAGGTCGGCATCGACTTCAGCCGCGGTCCGATCTGGGAGCCGTACATGGTCGAGGACCGCAATCTCATCACCGGCCAGAATCCCCACTCGGCCGCGATCCTGGCGGACCGGCTGCTCCAGATCCTCAAGTAGGCACGGTCCCCAGTACCGGGCGCCGGCCGGCGCCGGGATGGCGTCCAGGTCGGCGAGGCCGGCCGGCTGCAGCCGGAGGCCGGCCGGATCCGCGTACTACTTCCCACCCCGCCGCCCGGGACGTGTTCCCCGACCGGGACAACCAGATCCGCGGCTGCGTCCCCCGCCTGCGTGCCCTGGGCGGCACCGACCCCGACGCCTACTACGCCGAGCCCGGGACCCCCGACCACGACGCCATGGTCCTCCTCGACATGCTCGGCACCCCGCACGCCCCGACCCGGCCCGGAGGCACCGGCCCTTGACCGGCGACCGGGACCGGACGACCACCGACCCGGCCCGCCGTGGGGGCCGGGTCGGCGGACACCCGCACCGGCCCCTCGGCGCACAGCGCCTACAGGTACTTCTTCAGCTCCCGCCGCGCCAGCGAGCGCTGGTGCACCTCGTCCGGTCCGTCGGCGATCATCAGCGTGCGGGCCCCGGCGTACAGGTCGGCCAGCGGGAAGTCCTGGCTGACACCGCCCGCGCCGTGCAGCTGGATCGCGCGGTCGATGATGTCGACGACCGCACGCGGCGTGGCGATCTTGATGGCCTGGATCTCGGCGTGGGCGCCCCGGTTGCCGACGGTGTCCATCAGCCAGGCCGTCTTGAGCACCAGCAGCCGCAGCTGCTCGACCGTCACCCGGGCGTCGGCGATCCAGTTGTGCACCACGCCCTGCTGGGCCAGCGCCTTGCCGAACGCCGTCCGGGACACCGCCCGCCGGCACATCAGCTCGATCGCCCGCTCGGCCATGCCGATCAGCCGCATGCAGTGGTGGATCCGGCCGGGGCCGAGCCGGGCCTGGGCGATGGCGAAGCCGCCGCCCTCCTCGCCGACCAGATTGGCCACCGGCACGCGCGCGTGGTCGAAGACCACCTCGGCGTGGCCGCCGTGGTAGTGGTCCTCGTAGCCGAAGACCTTCATCGCGCGCTTCACGGTGACGCCCGGGGTGTCGCGCGGGACCAGGACCATGGACTGCTGGCGCCGGATGTCGGTGCCGTCCGGGTCGGTCTTGCCCATCACGATGAAGATCCTGCAGTCCGGGTTCATCGCCCCGGAGATGTACCACTTGCGGCCGGTGATGACGTAGTCGTCGCCGTCCCGCTCGATGTGGGTGGTGATGTTGGTGGCGTCGGAGGAGGCAACCTCCGGCTCGGTCATGGCGAACGCGGAGCGGATCTCACCGGCCAGCAGCGGCTCCAGCCACTGCTTCTTCTGCGCGTCGTCGCCGAACTGGGCGAGCACCTCCATGTTGCCGGTGTCCGGCGCCGCGCAGTTCAGCGCGGTGGGCGCCAGGTGCGGGGAGCGGCCGGTGATCTCGGCGAGGGGTGCGTACTGGAGGTTGGTGAGGCCGGCGCCGTACTCGGCGTCGGGGAGGAAGAGGTTCCACAGGCCCTGCCTGTGCGCCTCGGCCTTCAGCTCCTCGACCACGGCCGGGGTGTCCCACGGCGAGGCCAGCGCGGCCCGCTGCTCCTCGGCCACCGCCTCGGCCGGGTAGACGAACTCGTCCATGAAGGCGAGGAGTCGGGCGCGAAGCTCCTCGGTGCGCGCGTCGAACGCGAAGTCCATGACCGGTCAGCCTTCCTGAAGAGTGGTCAGTCCGTGGTCGATGAAGACGGGGACGAGCTCGCCGATGCGGTCGAAGCCCTGCCCGAGCGTCTGGCCCAGCGTGTACCGGTAGTGGATGCCCTCCAGGATCACGGCGAGCTTGAACCAGGCGAACGCCGTGTACCAGGAGATGTGCGAGACGTCCCGCCCCGAGCGGGCGGCGTACCGCTCGACCAGCTCCCGCGGAGCCGGGTGGCCCGGCGCCTCGGCGGTCGTGGACACCGGGGAGTCCGGCGCACCCAGCGGCAGGCTGTACATCACCAGCAGGCCCAGGTCGGTCAGCGGGTCGCCGAGCGTCGACATCTCCCAGTCGAGAATCGCCTTGATCCGGTCGTCTTCGCCGATCAGGACGTTGTCGAGGCGGTAGTCGCCGTGGATCACGGTGGGCGCGGGGGACTCGGGCAGCCGGCGGCCCAGGGTCGCGTGCAGCTCGTCGATCCCGGCCAGCTCACGGTTGCGCGAGGCGTCCAGCTGCTTGCCCCAGCGGCGCAGCTGGCGGTCCAGGAAGCCCTCGGGGCGTCCGAAGTCGCCGAGACCGACCTCCGCGGGGTCCACGGCGTGCAGCTCGACGAGCGTGTCCACCAGGGACAGCACGGCGTCGCGGGTGCGCTCGGGGCCGAGCGGGACGAGCTGCTCGGAGGTCCGGTACGGGGTGCCCGCCACGAACTCCATCACGTAGAACGGCGCGCCGAGGACCTCCTCGTCCTCGCAGAGCAGCACCGGGCGCGGCACCGGCACCTCGGTCGGGTACAGCGCGCTGATCACCCGGTGCTCGCGCTTCATGTCGTGCGCGGTGGCCAGGACATGACCCAGCGGCGGCCGTCGTACGACCCACTTCGAGGTGGAGTCGCTGATCGCGTAGGTGAGGTTCGACCGTCCGCCCTCGATCAGCCTTCCGGTCAGCGGGCCGGTCACCAGACCGGGGCGCTCGCGGTCCAGGAGGCCGCGCAGCCGGTCGAGATCGAGTCCGGGCGGGTGGTCGGGGCTCATGCATCGCTCCTACGAACGAATGAACAGGACCCGACTCATGATGCCGACCAGTCGGTATGTCGTCCAGCGCGTGAGCCAAACGTGACCGGGACCACCCTACGGCCCGAACGGCGGGCGGCGGCTCCCCGCGCGCAGAGCGGAGAGCCGCCACGGGCGAGGACCGGCTCAGTGATCGTCCCAGTGGCCGTCGTGCTCGGCGTGCCGGTGGCCGTCGTGCAGGTAGTCGATGTGGTCGCCGTGCAGCACGCCGGTGTGCCCGCAGCCGTCGCCGTGCCGGTGCTCGTGCGCCTCGTGGGTGACGTGGCCGTCGGGCTCGCACTCGTCCCAGTGGCCGCCGTGCTCGCGGTGCAGATGCCCGTTGTGGGCGTAGTCGACGTGGTCGCCGTGCGGCACCTGGTCGTGCCCGCAGTCCGGCCCGTGGCTGTGGCCGTGTGCGGTGTGTTCCTGATGAAGGGTGGTCATGGTGCTCGCCTTCAGGGGGTACAGGGTTCAGGAGTGTGGCGTGATGCCGACGGACAGGCTGCCACGCGAACGGCGCATATGCGGGCATCCCGGTTGCGTGGCGTCCGAGTACCCCGGAGGGTCGTGTGCATGAAAGGCATCAGCTACAGCCGGTACGGCGGCCCCGAGGTGCTGGAGTACGGCGAGGTCAAGGACCCGAAGGTCGGCCCCGACTCGGTGCTGGTGAAGGTCCGCGCGGCGGCCGTCAACCCGGTCGACTGGAAGTGCCGTGAGGGCCATCTGAACGGCGTCCTGGACGCCGTCTTCCCGGTGGTCCCCGGCTGGGACGTCTCCGGGGTCGTCGTCCAGCCCGGCTCCGCCGTGACCGAGTTCGCGGTCGGCGACGAGGTGATCGGCTACGTCCGCGAGGACTTCCTCTCCCGGGGCACCTTCGCCGAGTACGTCGCCGCCCCGGTGCGCACCCTTGCCCGCAAGCCGCGCAACCTCACCTTCGACCAGGCCGCCGGGCTGCCGCTGGCGGGCCTCACCGCCTACCAGGTGCTGGTGCACGCCCTGGAGGTCAGGCGCGGCGAGACGGTCCTGGTGCACGCGGCCGCCGGCGGGGTCGGCTCCCTCGCCGTGCAGATCGCGGCCCATCTCGGCGCCCGGGTCATCGGCACGGCGAGCGAACCCAACCACGACTTCGTCCGGGGCCTCGGCGGTGAGCCGGTGACCTACAGGGCGGGCCTGGCGGAACGCGTGCGGGGACTGGCCCCGGAGGGTGTGGCCGCCGTCTTCGACACCGTCGGCGGGGAGGCCCTGACCGCCTCGGCGAACCTGCTCGCCCCCGAGGGCAGGATGGCCTCGATCGCCGACCCGGACGTGGTCGACTTCGGCGGCCGCTACTGCTTCGTACGCCCCGACGCCGAGGACCTGACCCGGCTCACCGCGCTCGCGGAACAGGGCGCGCTCACCGTCCATGTCGCCGAGACGTATCCGCTGAAGGCGGCGGCCGACGCGCAGCGCCGCAGCCAGGAGGGGCACACCCGGGGCAAGCTGGTGGTCACCGTGGAGTGGCCGGAGGAGGGCTGAGCGCGGGCTACACGACCAGTGCGGCGGCGCACAGGGCGATGGCGACCGTGCACAGCACCGCCCCGGTCGCCCACCGGGGGGCCAGCGCCGGGGGGCGGGGCGCCGCGAGGGCGCGGATGCGGCGGTGGGCCACGAGCAGGAAGCCCAGCCACAGGACACAGCAGGCCGCGCAGGCGACCACGCCGGCGTCCGAGGTGCTGCCGTGCAGGGCGGTCTTCGCCGCGAGTATGGCGGCGACGGTCGCCGACAGAGTCGTACGGCGCCAGGCCAGCCGGGTCCGCTCCGGCTGGAGCCCGGGGTCGCGGGCCGGCTCCGTCATCCCTCCCACCCGACGAGCACGACGACGACCATCGCGACGGCGACCACGGCGATGACCACGCTCAGCAGCGCCGGGAACCGGGAGACCGGCAGATCCTCACCGCGCCGCATCGCCCGCTCGCAGCGCATCCAGTGATTGACGGCACGCAGCGAGCAGAGCACGCCTGCGGCGAGGAGGGCCAGGGCGAGGCCGATGCGCCAGCCCCGGCCGAGGTCGGGCAGGAACTGGTCCACGGCGAATCCGCCGCCGATGAGGGCGAGGGCGGTGCGCAGCCAGGCCAGGAAGGTCCGCTCGTTGGCGAGGGAGAAGCGGTAGTCGGGGGTGGTTCCTTCCTGGCGCACGACCTCGGGGGCGAACCACAGGCGGACGTTCCGTACGAATCCGATCACGTGCCGGAAGCCTACCGGGGTGGTCGCCGGTCTCCTTCGGCTGCGGGCGCGTGGGGGCTGGCCGCGCAGTTCCCCGCGCCCCTTACGGGGCGCTGCGGTCGCGTCAGCTGCATAGCCGCGGGGCGGTCGTGCCGCTGGGGCACCTCAGCCCCGATGGGCCTGCAGCCGCTTCCACGCCGCCACCCCGTCCGGCACCCACTCCCACTCCCCGAGCCGTGACACCACCTCCTCCTCCGTCAGGAAGTCGTGCCACGCCACCTCCTCCACCTGCGGCCGAACCGGCAGCTCGCAGCGCACCTCGTACACCGCCGACCACCAGCTCCGCCCGGCCCCGCCGTCGTACAGGAACTTGAAGAGGAACCTCGGCCGCGGCAGTCCGGAGACGCCCAGTTCCTCCTCGGCCTCCCGCAGCGCCGCGTCGTCGTAGGACTCGCCCGCCCCCACCACGCCCCCGACGAACATGTCGTACAGGGAGGGGAAGACCAGCTTGGTCGCGGTGCGGCGGTGCACGAAGACGCGGCCGGCGGCGTCGCGGGCCTGGATGAAGACGCAGCGGTGGCGCAGACCCCGGGCGTACGCCTCACCGCGTGGGGACTGTCCGATGACCTGGTCGTGCTCGTCGACGATGTCGAGGATCTCGTCAGCAGCGCTCATGCCGTCATCCAAGCAGGCGGACGGCCCCCGGCGTCAGCGCGGCTGGAGGTCGAGCGACGGCTCCTTCGGCGCCGCACCGCGCGGCATCGCGGGATGCAGCCCGAGCAGCACGATGCCCGCCACGATCGCCGCGAGCCCCGCCGCCTCCCAGGCCAGCGCCCCGGTGTCGGTGCGCAGCCGGTCCCCGAGGAAGCCGACCCCGCACAGGATCCCGGCGAGCGGCTGGGCCGCGGTGAGCGCGGGCAGCGAGTTGCGCAGCTCCGCCGTCTCGAACGCGCTCTGGACGAGGATCAGCCCGGTGACCCCGAGGACCAGCACGCCGTACGGCTGCCAGCCGGTGAGGACCTCCATGATGCCGCCCTCCGAGAAGCGGGTGCTGGTGACCCGGGTCAGCGCGTCCTGGACGCCGTAGAGCAGGCCGGCGGCGAGGGCGAGCAGGGTGGGGCCGGCGCTGAGGCGGGACCGTTTGGCGTAGGTCGTGAGCAGCAGGGCTGTGCCGACCATCACGCCGATGATGAGCCAGTGGCGCGCCGGGTTGGTGACGGCGTCGCCGCCGCGTGGCTGGCCCGCCAGGATGAACGCGGTCACCCCGCCCGCGAGCAGGACGAGGCCCGCCCAGCCCTGGTGGCTGAGGGGATGCCTGGTCTGGTGCCGGGAGAGCGCGAGGGCGAAGAGGAGGTTCGTCGCGAGCAGTGGTTCGACGAGGGAGATCTCGCCCTTGCCGAGGGCGATCGCGCCGAGGATCATGCCGGCCACCATCAGGCCGATGCCGCCGAGCCAGCGCGGCACCCGCATCAGGTCGAGCAGCAGCCGGGGCGAGAGGAAGTCGCTGAGCGGTGCCTTCTGGGCGACGTTCTGCTGGAGCACGAACCCGAAGCCCAGGCAACAGGCCGCACTCACGGCGAGAATCAGAACCAGAACGGACACGCTGCGTACCTCGATCTGCGGCCGGGCTACGGAGTGCGTAGTGGCCGACTGTAGCGCTCCCGGGTGGGGATTGCTCCGGGGGTACCCGGAACCGGGCGGTTGACTCGGTCACGCTGCCCGGGTCGACCACGGTGGGCGGATCGGGGCGGTTGCTACGGGACCCTACGGCCATGGTCCGACGCCCGGGCGGCCGGCGCCATGGCGTACGCCACAGCCGGCACCCGGTGCCCCACGGCCACGGTACGCCCATCGGCCCCCGGCGCGCGTCAAGTTCCCCTGGGTACAGGGTAGTTGAATGGAGTACCAGCCTCGTTCGGCTTGACGCAAAGTCTTGGCTGGGGGTTTGCTGTGCGTGATCGGCCGATGGCAGCCCGACAACCAGGAAGTTCCGCGGTGCCCCCAACCCCGCCCCTCTTAGGCCCAGGCCCGACCGTGTCAGGCCCGGGCCCGGCCGTCGCCGAAGGCCCCCGCGCGGCCACGCACCCCGGCTGCGAGCACTGCCCCGACGACGCCCTCGGGGACGCCGAACTCATCTCGGCGCGGGCCGCGTTGGCCCAGGGCCGCTGGCAGTCCGCCCGCTCCCTGTTGCTCCACACGGGTGACGACTGGGACCGCCGCGGCCACCGGGTCACCGCCCTGGCCAGCGAGCCCTACGCCGTCGCCTGGGCCCGCGAGTGGCTGCTCGCCGAGCCCGGCTCCGCCGGCGCCGCCACCCTGTACGCCCTGACCCTGGTCAGGCGCGCCCTGCGCGGCAAGGCGGACCCGGAGCGTGCCCGCGAGGCCTGCGCCGGCGCCGCCGCGCTCGCCCCCGCCGACCCCACCCCGTGGCTCGGCCTCCTCCTGGTGGCCCGCTACCTGGGCACCGGCGAGGAGACGCGCCGTACCTTCACCGAGGTGCGCCGCCGTCATCCCGAGCACCACCACGCGCACCACCTGATGGCGGCCCGGATCGCGGAGACCGAGCTCCGGGGCACGTACGAACTGTGCGCCTTCGCCGAACGCGCGGCGGCCGAGGCCCCGGCCGACTCCCCGCTCGCCGTCCTGCCGGTCGTCGCGTACACCGAACGCCACCGGGTACTGGCCGCCACCGGCCAGGCCCCCGCCGACCCGGCCGCCGCCGGGCACTGGGCCGAGCCGTCCGCGCTGCGCGCCCTGGGCGCCGCCTTCGACTGGTGGCTGGAGTGGGGGATCGAGGAACATCCCCGCCGCCACATCGACCTCAACCACCTCGCCCACGCCACCTTCGGCGCCGGCCGGTACGCCGAGGCCGCGGCCCTGTTCCAGCGCATCGGCCGCCATGCCACCGCGGCACCCTGGTCGTACCCGGACCGTGACCCGTGCGAGGCGTTCCGGGCGGCCCGGGAGCGGGTGCTGGGAGGTTGAGGCGAGGTTCATGAGAAGAGGTTGTGGATTCCTTACGGCCGCGGGATTTCGTGGCCGAGGCCGCCCCGATGGTGTTCGAATGAGTGCGTGAACTCTGAACAGTCCGAGGAGCCGCGGCGCACCGAGGAGGGCAGCCCGGTCGGCCGCCGGGTGTTCCTGGGCACCATCGGCCTCGGCGCGCTCGGCCTGGTGACCGCGCCCGTGCTGCAACGCGTCACCGAGTCGGTCCTCGGTGCCTTCTCCGGCAAGGACCCCACGGGCCTGACCGGACTCCTCCCGAACGGCGGCGGCTTCCGCTACTACTCGGTGACCGGGTCGGTGCCGGACAAGACCGCCGCCGACTACCAGCTGAAGATCGGCGGACTGGTCGACAAGCCGCGGACGTACACCCTGGCCGACCTGCGGGCGCTGCCGCAGACCAAGCTGGTCAAGGACGTCCAGTGCGTGACCGGCTGGCGGGTGCCGGACACGCCCTTCGAGGGCGTCCGTCTCTCCCATCTCCTGGACCTGGCGGGCGTCCGGGACTCCGCGAAGGCCATCCACTTCACCTGCTTCGACGGCGCGTACACCGAGAGCCTCACCCTCGACCAGGCGCGCCGCCCGGACGTCCTGGTCGCGCTGCGCATGCAGAACAAGGCGATCACCCACGACCACGGCGGTCCGGTCCGTCTCTACGTCGCTCCCATGTACTTCTACAAGTCGGCCAAGTGGCTCTCCGGCATCACGGTCACCGACAAGGTCGCCCCGGGGTACTGGGAGAGGCTGGGCTACGACGTCGACGCCTGGGTCGGCCGTTCGAACGGACGTGACGATGAGCCTACGAGCTGAGGCCCCGGCCGCCACGGACCGGCTGCACCGCTTCACCGCCGCCGAGCGCTGGGTGCACCGCACCACGGCACTGCTGATGGGCCTGTGCGTCGCGACGGCCGCCTGTCTCTACATCCCGCAGCTGGCGGTCCTCGTCGGCCGCCGCGAACTGGTCGTCCGCATCCACGAGTGCGCGGGCCTCGCCCTCCCCGTCCCGGTCCTCCTGGGCCTCGCCTCCCGTGCCTTCCGCAGGGACCTCGGCTTCCTGAACCGCTTCGGCCCCCACGACAGGCTCTGGCTGCACGCCGCCCTGAGCCGCGACAAGCGCCGCTCCTCGCGCCCGGCGGGCAAGTTCAACGCCGGCCAGAAGATCTACGCGAACTGGATCGCCGGCGCCACCCTCGTCATGCTCGGCACGGGCCTGCTCATGTGGTTCACCCACCTCGCCCCGCTGATGTGGCGTACCTCGGCCACCTTCGTCCACGACTGGCTGGCCCTGACGATCGGCATCGTCCTGGCCGGCCACATCGGCATGGCCCTGGGCGACCCGGAGGCAAGACGAGGCCTGCGCACGGGAACGGTGAGCCAGGAGTGGGCCAAGCGCGAGCACCCGTTGTGGCGGCCGTAGCCGTCGCGCCTGTTCGGCTTCGGTACTTCTCTCCACCGCGACGGCGGTCAGCCGGGACGGCGGAGTCCGGCGGTGCGCCACCGGGGGCACCGCCGGACTCCGCCCGCTCCTAGATCACCAGGGACAGCAGCAGGACCAGGCCGCCCCCGACCACCGAGATGATCGTCTCCATCACGGACCAGGTCTTCAGCGTCTGGCCGACGCTCAGGCCGAAGTACTCCTTCACCAGCCAGAAACCGGCGTCGTTGACGTGGCTGAAGAACAGCGAGCCCGCACCGATGGCCAGGACGAGGAGAGCGGTGTGGGCGGTCGACATGTCGGCCGCCAGCGGAGCCACCAGGCCCGCCGCCGACACCGTGGCCACCGTCGCCGAGCCCGTCGCCAGCCGGATCGCCACCGCGATCAGCCAGGCCAGCAGCAGCGCCGGTATCGACCAGTCCTTGGAGATCTCCAGGATCATCTGGCCGACGCCGCAGTCGATCAGCGTCTGCTTGAAGCCGCCGCCCGCGCCGACGATCAGCAGGATGCCCGCGATGGGCACGAGCCCCTTCTCGACGGTCTCCGAGATGCGCTCCTTGGAGAACCCGGCCGGCCGGCCCAGCGTGAACATGCCGACGATCACGGCCGCGAGCAGCGCGACCAAGGGGGAGCCGATGACGTCGAAGACGCGCTGGACGGTGTGCGCCGGGTCGTCGACGACTATGTCGACCAGCGCCTTGGCCAGCATCAGGACGACCGGCAGCAGGATGGTGGCGAGGGTGGCGCCGAAGCCGGGGCGGTTCTCCAGTTCCTCGGACGGGCGCTGCGGGAGCATCCGGTCGGGGGCCTGCACGTCCACCCAGCGGGCCGCGACCTTCGAGAACAGCGGACCGGCGATGATCACGGTCGGGATCGCGACCAGGACACCGAGTGCCAGGGTCACGCCCAGGTTCGCGTGGACCGCGTCGATCGCGACCAGCGGGCCCGGGTGCGGGGGCACCAGGCCGTGCATCACGGACAGACCGGCGAGGGCCGGGATGCCGATGCGCATCAGGGAGTAGTGGCCGCGCTTGGCGACCATCAGCACCACCGGGATGAGCAGCACGATGCCGACCTCGAAGAACAGCGGCAGCCCGACCACGGAGGCGATCAGCACCATCGCCCAGGGCATCGCCCGCCCGCGGGCCTTGGCGAGGATCGTGTCGACGATCTGGTCGGCGCCGCCGGAGTCGGCCAGCAGCCTGCCCAGGATCGCCCCGAGCGCGATCAGGACACCCACGCCGGCGACGGTGGCGCCGAGCCCGGTGGTGAAGCTGGTGATGACCTTGTCGAGCGGCGCCCCGGCGAACGCGCCGAGCGCGAGCGAGCCGATGGTGAGCGCCAGGAAGGCGTGGAGTTTGAACTTGGTGATGAGCAGGACGATGACGGCGATGCCCAACAGGACGGCGATGCCGAGTCGGGCATGTCCGGCCGAGGTGATGGGCGCGACGGCGTCCGCTGCCAGCATCTCGACGCTGAGTCTGGTCACGGGGTTCCTTGCGATGACGGGAACAGGAAAGGGGGGCGGTTACTGCGGGGTGCGGTCGGGCAGCGCGTCCAGCGCCCGCACGGCCCGTGCGGTGATCTCCTCGGGGCTGCCCGAGATGTCCACGGCGACGCCGGCCTCGTCCGCCTCCAGCGGCTGGAGCGTGGCGAACTGGGAGTCCAGCAGCGCGGTCGGCATGAAGTGACCCTGCCGGTGCGACATCCGGTCCTCGATGAGCTGCCGGTCGCCGGTGAGGTGCACGAAGACGAGGTCCGGGGCGGAGACCCGCAGCCGGTCGCGGTACGCCCGCTTCAGCGCGGAGCAGCTGACCACCCCGCCGAGCCCCTCCCGGCCGTGCGCCCAGGCGCCGATGGCGTCCAGCCACGGCCACCGGTCGGCGTCGTCGAGGGGGTGCCCGGCCGACATCTTGGCGATGTTGGCCGGCGGGTGGAAGTCGTCGCCCTCGGCGTACGGGACGCCGAGCCGGGCGGCGAGCAGGGGACCGATCGTGGTCTTGCCCGTGCCCGCGACGCCCATCACCGCGACGACGTATGGGGTCCGCATCACTGCCTCGCTGTCTTCCTACGGGGAGATCCCGACAACAGACACCGGCCTACGACATCCGGCGTCGGCCTCACTGAAACCCATTAGGTACGACGAATTCAAGAGTCTGTGACATATAAGTCTGACTTTTTGGCCCCGTGATCCACTCGGTACGCTGAGTGCATGAGCACACCGGGCCGGGGCCTGCACGGCCGAGTACTGGACGCCCTCGGCCCCGCCATCACCGCGGGCGAGTACCCGCCGGGGAGTGTCCTGCGCACCGACGAGCTGGCCCAGCACTTCGAGGTGTCACGTTCCGTGATGCGCGAGGCGGTCCGGGTCCTCGAATCCATGCACCTGGTCGAGTCCCGCCGACGGGTGGGCGTCACCGTCCGCCCCAAGGCCGAGTGGAACGTCTACGACCCGCAGGTCATCCGCTGGCGCCTGGCCGGCGCCGACCGCCCGCACCAGCTGCGCTCACTCACCGTGCTGCGCTCGGCGATCGAGCCGGCGGCGGCCGGCCTGGCTGCGCGGCACGCCACGGCCGCGCAGTGCGCCGAACTCACCGAGTGCGCCCTCGGCATGGTGGCCAACTCACGCGGCCACAAGCTGGAGGCCTACCTCGTCCACGACATGGCGTTCCACCGGGTGATCCTCACCGCGTCCGGCAACGAGATGTTCGCCCGGCTCGGTGACGTCGTCGCCGAGGTCCTCTCCGGCCGCACCCACCACGAAGTGATGTTCGAGGACCCTGACCCGGCCGCCGTCACCCTCCACGTCCAGCTCGCGGAGGCGGTACGCGAGGGCGACGCCCCCCGCGCCGAACAACTGACCCGCGCCATCACGACGGGCGCCCTCCAGGAACTGGACGTCCTGGCGCCGTAGCGCTACTCCCGCGGGAACACCCCGTCCAGATACACCCAGGCTCCGTCGACCCGCTCGAACCGGCTGCGCTCCTCCAGCGAGCCGCCCTCGAAGGACGCCCGGAAGGTCACGGTGCCGGTGGTGTGGAAGGCCGACCCGTCGGCCGTCGCCAGGATCTCCAGGCCGGTCCAGCGCATGCCGGGGTCCAGGCCGAGCCGGGCCGGGCGGGTCCGGGGGTGCCAGGTGCGCAGCAGGTACGGCTCGTCACCTTTCACGAAGGCGCTGTAGCGCGAGCGCATCAACGCCTCGGCCGTGGGCGCCGCCGCCTCACCCCGGTGGAACCGGCCACAGCACTTCTCGTACGTCTCCGCCAGCCCGCACGGGCAGGCGGCGGGGGGCCGCTGCCGGGAGCGTTTCGGTGTCACGGGCCCGCCCCCCTACGCCGACTCGGCGTTGGTGGGCGGCTGGGCCGGGCGGGCCGGGACGGCCGGCGTGGGCAGGGCGGGCAGCGCCGTGCGGTGCACCCAGGCGTCGAGGAGGCCGTCCAGCGGCTCGTCCGCGAACCGGTTGACATGGGCCGTGAACGTCGCCGTCGTCACGGACCCGCCCCGGTGCAGCCCCGCCCACGCGCGCAGCATGTGGAAGAACCGGTCGTCGCCGAGCGCGCAGCGGATCGCGTGCACCGTGACACCGCCCCGCTCGTAGAGGCGGTCGTCGAACATCGACTTCTTGCCGGGAGCGGCGATCCGGATGTCCTGCGGCAGCCCGGACAGCAACCGGTGGGCCGCTGCCGCCAGTTGCTGGGCGCTGCGGCCGCCGGAGCGCTCCGACCACAGCCACTCCGCGTACTTGGCGAGCCCCTCGTTCAGCCAGATGTGCCGCCAGTCGGCGATGGACACGCTGTTGCCGAACCACTGGTGGGCGAGTTCGTGCGCCACCAGCCGCTCCGAACCCCGCGCCCCGTCCACGTGGTTGACGCCGAACAGCGACAACCCCTGGGCCTCGACGGGGACATCGAACTCCTCGTCGGCGACGACCACCGCGTACTCGTCGAAGGGGTACGGTCCGAACAGCCGCTGGAACAGGTCCATCATCGCGGGCTGCCGCGCGAAGTCCCTTGAGAACTCAGGCAGGAGATGCGCCGGTATGTGCCCGTGCATGGGCACCCCGCCGAGGCCGGGGTCGCCCAGCAGCACGGTCTGGAACTTGCCGATCGCGAGGCTCACCAGGTAGCTCGACGTCGGTGCCGCCTGCTCGTACACCCAGGTCGTCGTGGACGCCTTCGTGGTGCGGGTGAGCAGCCGGCCGCCGGCCACCACCGAGTACGCCGACGGGCAGGTGACCGAGAGCAGGTACGACGCCTTGTCGGCCGGCCGGTCGTTGCACGGGAACCAGGAGGGCGCGCCGACCGGCTGGCTGGCCACCAGCGCGCCGTCCGTCAGCTCCTCCCAGCCGATCCCGCCCCACGGGCTGTTCACCGGCTTCGGGTTGCCGGACCAGTGGATCTCCATGGTGAAGGCGGCCCCGGCGCGCAACGGCTTCGCGGGCTTGATCCGCAGCCTGCCGTTCCGGTGCGTCCAGTGCGGCTGACGGCCGTCCACCCGGATCCGGCCGATCTTGAAGTCGGCCAGGTTCAGCTGGAACTCGGACAGGGCCGCCCGGCCCGCGATCGCGTTGATCCGGGCCATGCCGGCCAGCCGATTGGGTCCGGGCCGGTAGTCCAGCGTGAGCTCATAGCGATGCACCCGGTACCGGGCATCGCCGTTGTCCGGGAAATACGGGTCCGGACCCGCTGACTGCTGCACTGCCACTTCCGCGTTCGCTCCCTGCGCTGTGCTCGAACCGTCTCTCGGCGCGCCGACACCCGCGGCCACCGGACGGCCCGCGCTCAGGGACGCCATGCCTCGATCGGATTGCCGAGCCAGCGGGTGTCGTCGGGAACCGACTCCGCCGCCATGACGAGCGACGCGGGCCCGAGGGTGGTACGGGCCCCGATCGTGCTGCCGGGCAGCACGATCCCGCCAGGACCCAGTGTGGCGCCCTCACGGAGAACCACAGTATCCGTCCGCAAGATCCGGTCGTGGAAGAGGTGAGTCTGCAGCACACAGCCGCGGTTCACCGTGGTCGCGTCCTCCAGGGTCACCAGATCCGTCTCCGGAAGCCAGTAGCTCTCCACCCAGACCCCCTTGCCGATGCGCGCCCCGAGGCCGCGCAGAAAGGCCGTCATCACAGGGGTACCCGGAACCGAGCCGGCCAGCCACGGCACCGCCAGCACCTCGACGAACGTGTCCGCCAGCTCGTTGCGCCACACGAACGAGCTCCACAGCGGATGCTCCCCGCTGCGGTGCCGCCCGACCAGCACCCATTTGGCCACCACGCAGACCAGGCCCGCGGCCGCACCGGCACCCAGCAGCACCAGCCCCGACAGCAGCGGCGCCCACGCGCCCAGCGCGCACAGCGCGGCCACCGTCAGCCCGGCCAGCGCCGCCGAGCACAGCACCGGCACGATCCTGCACGTCTCCACCAGCGCCCGCGCCCACAGCAGCCGCGCCGGCGGCTCGTAGGTCCGGCTCTGGTCGCCGTCGGCGGCGCTGCGCGGCAGCTTCACCGGCGGCAGCCCCAGGTACGACGTGCCCTTCTTCGCCTTCTTGGGCGTCGCCGACAGCACACCCACCAGACCGCCGTCCGGCACACTGCGGCCCGGCGCGGTCATCCCGGAGTTCCCGAGGAACGCCCGCCGCCCGATCTGCGCGCGCCCGATCCGCACATACCCGCCGCCCAGCTCGTACGGCGCGGTCAGCGTGTCGTCGGCCAGGAACGCGCCCTCGCCGACCGTCGTCAGGCTCGGCAGCGCGAGCACGGTCGAGACCTCGGCGCCCTTGCCGATCCGCATCCCGAGCAACCGCAGCCACACCGGCGTGACCAGGCCGGCGTACAGCGGGAACAGGGTCTCGCGGGAGCGGTCCATCAGCTGGGACACCGTCCACGCCTGCCAGCCGGTCCTGCTGTGCGTCGGGTAGGTGCCGGCGCGCAGCCCCAGGCTCAGCAGCCGTACCGAGACGAGGACCAGCAGCGCGTACGCCAGCCCGAACGCCAGCGTGGCCGGGACCAGCGCGGCCGCCGCGCCCCGCAGGGCCTCGGCCAGGCCGTCCCCGGGAGCCACGAAACGCCCGGCGACCAGGAGCGCGGCGGCCCCCGCCAGCACCGGCAGCGCGCTGAGCGCGAAGCCCGTCAGGCCGTACATCACCCGCCAGTAGGTGCCGCGCTGCGGCCGCTGCTCGGGCCAGTTCCGCTTGGCCTTGCCCAGCTTGACCGCCGGGGCGCCGGCCCAGCGCTGGCCGGTCGGGATCTGCCCGGTGACCGCGGAGCCGGGGGCCACCTCGGCACGCTTGCCGACGCGGGCGCCCGGGAAGACCATGCTGCGCGTCCCGACGACCGCGTGGGCGCCGATCCGGACCGGGCCGATCACCAGCCGGTCGCCGTCCAGCCAGGAGCCGGACAGGTCCACCTCGGACTCCACGGCCGCGCCCCGCCCGATCCTGAGCAGGCCGGTGACCGGCGGCAGCGAGTGCAGGTCCACCTCGGGACCGATCTTGGCCCCCAGCGCTCGCGCGTACCGCTCCAGCCAGGAGCCGGTCAGCGTGGTCGCCCCGGTGAACTCGGCCAGCCGCTCGGCCGCCCACAGCCGCAGGTGCACGGAGCCGCCGCGCGGGTACGTGCCGGGTTTCACGCCCCGCAGCAGCAGCCGCGCGCCGCCGGCCGAGACCGCGATCCGGCCGGGCGGGGTGAACAGCACCACGGCCCCGAGGGCGACCAGCCACCAGGGCGCGGTGGGCAGCCAGCCGTAGCCGCCCAGCACATTGCCGAGCGCGGCCAGCACCACCGTCCAGCGCAGCCCGAGCAGGGTGAACAGCGGGAGGAGCAGCAGCAGCTGCACGGACTGGGCGGTGCGGGGCACGGGCGCGATCGTGCGCTCGGCGCCGTCGTCCTGCGCGGAGTCTTCCAGCCGGCGGGCCAGCTTGCGCAGCACCGGCTGCTGGTAGATGTCGAGGACGGCCGCGCTGGGGTGGCGGGTGCGCAGCCGGGTGGTGAGCTGGGCGGCGGACAGGCTGCCGCCGCCGATCGCGAAGAAGTCGTCGGAGGCACTGCTCACCGGGATGCCGAGGACCTCGGTCCACTGCTCGGCGAGCCAGGCCTCGGTGCCGTACAGCTGCTCGGCCGGGCCGCCCGTCTCCAGGCCCTCCAGAGGCCAGGGAAGGGCGTTGCGGTCGACCTTGCCGGAGGTGCGGGTGGGCAGCTCGGCGACCGGCGCCAGCAGCGGGACGAGGGCCGCGGGCAGCTCGGCACGCAGCTTCTCGACGGCGGCCGCGTGGTCCCAGCCGTCCTGGGTGACCACATAGCCGACCAGGAGCTGGTTGCCGCTGCGCGCGGTCCGTACGGCCGCCGCCGCGCCCGCGGCGCCGGGGAGCGCCTGGAGGGCCGCGTCGACCTCGCCGAGCTCGATCCGGCGCCCACCGAGCTTGATCTGCTCGTCGGCACGCCCGAGGAAGACCAGCCCCTCGCGGTCGGCGCGCACCAGGTCACCGCTGCGGTACGCCCGCTCCCAGCCCAGCGACCGAAGGGGCGCGTACTTCTCCGCATCCTTCTCGGCGTCGAGGTACCGGGCGAGGCCGACCCCGCCGATCACCAGCTGGCCGCTCTCGCCCATCGCCACGGGCACGCCCGCGTCGTCCACGACGGCCAGCTCCCAGCCGTTCAGCGGCAGCCCGATGCGGATCGGCTCCTCGCCGGTCATCAGGGCCGCACAGGCGACCACGGTGGCTTCGGTGGGGCCGTAGGTGTTCCAGACCTCACGGCCCTCGGTCACCAGGCGCTGTGCCAGCTCGGGCGGGCAGGCCTCGCCGCCGAAGATCAGCAGGCGGACGTCGTTGAGCGTCTCGGGCTCCCAGAGGGCGGCGAGGGTGGGCACGGTCGAGACGACGGTGATCTCCTGCTCGACCAGCCAAGGGCCGAGGTCGGCGCCGCTGCGCACCTGGGAGCGCGGCACGGGCACCAGGCAGGCGCCGTAGCGCCAGGCCAGCCACATCTCCTCGCAGGAGGCGTCGAAGGCCACGGAGAGGCCCGCCATGACCCGGTCACCGGGCCCGATCGGCTCCTCGGCCAGGAACAGCGCGGCCTCGGCGTCCACGAAGGCCGCGGCGCTGCGGTGGGTGACGGCCACGCCCTTGGGCCTGCCGGTGGAACCGGAGGTGAAGATGATCCACGCGTCGTGCTCGGTGCCGGGGCGGCCGGCGGGCTCCGCGGAGTCGCGGCGGACGTCGATGTGCAGCCCCGCGCCGAGGACGGCCGCCACCTCCGCCTCGCCGAACACCAGGGCGGCCCGCTCGTCCGGGTCCTCGGCGTCGACAGGCACGTAGGCGGCCCCGGCCGCGAGAACGCCGAGCACGGCCACATACAGGTCGTTGGTCCCGGAGGGAACCCGCACGCCCACCCGGTCCCCGAGCCCGACCCCGGCCTCGGCGAGCCGCCGGCGCAGCCGCGCCACCTCGACGGCGAGTGCGCGGTAGGTGAGCTGGGCGGTGCCGTCGTCGAGCGCGGGCTCGTCCGGGTGAGCCCGTACCGTTGCTTCGAACACGTCCACGAGCGTGCGCGGCGAGGCCGCCACCCCGGCCGAGAACCGTGCGGTGTCCCCGAACTCCTCGCGGATCTCTTCGTCGAGCAGGCCGAGAGCACTGCTCCCGTCAATGGCTGCCATCCGGTCCTCGCGTCTCGTTCCCGGAACCCTCCGGGGCGCCGGCGGGTCCCCAGGTCTGCCTGGGGTTATCCGGCTCCGGCTGGGTAACAAGCCGGAAATATTAGTACGACGCTAGGCTCCCGCTCCTCCGACGGCCACCCGAAGGCGGCCGTTCGGAGCACTTCCTTGAATCTTGAGCAACCTCTGACCAGGGATTATCCGCTCCCGGCGAGAGATGGGCCACACAGCGTGAGGCAGGTCAACTCCACGTGTCCGGCGGCCTGTACGACAACGGCCGGTCCGCGGCGAGGAGAGAGGGGAGAGCGCCGCGGAGCCGGCCGTCACCGTGGGGGCGGAGAAAACGTCACAGGGCGCCGGGCGTCACGCGGCGCTCACCTCGGCCCAGATGGACTTGCCCCAGGGCAGATTGCCCACGCCCCAGCGGCCCGAGCAGAGCGCGTCGAGGATGAGCAGACCGCGCCCGCGGTCCCGTTCCACCGAGATGGGACGCAGCCGGGGATGGCGGCCCAGCGGGTCGTGCACCTCGACCCGGGTCCGGGAGCCGTCGGTGTCGATGACGAGGCGCACCGGGTCGTCCGGATCGGTCTCGTAGCGCAGGGAGTTGGTGACCAGCTCACAGGTGACCAGGGCGACCGCGTCGATGTGGTCGCGGGAGGCGTCGGGGGTGTGGTGCGCGATGAAGTCGCTCACGAACAGTCGGGCGGCCTTGGCCGACTGAGGCTCGCTGGCCAGTAACAGAACCGGCGGCGGGGCGACTTGCAGGGCGCGGGGTTCGGTCGTGGTGCTCCGCTGGCGTTCGATCATGTGCATCCCCTCACGGGCATGTCCCAACGCAGGCACGGTGGTTCGCCATGCGAGTGCGGTCACTGTCGTATTTCCCGGATTCATGGTGCCTTCACAGCACAGTCGATCGCAATACGTCCCACGAGATGTGAAATATTGCGCATCGAGTCGAGAGAGTTGCGGCACAAGTCGTCAGCCGGTGGCGGGGGTCGGGGCGGCACGGGCAGACTGTCGGGCAGTTCACCGGAGAGAAGGGGGAATCCGTGAGCACGCCCACGGTGCGCCGGCGTCGGCTCGGTGCGAAGTTGCGCGAACTGCGCGGCGAACTCACCCTCGACGAGGTCGCCGAGCACTCCGGAGGCGCGTTCGTCTCGTCCAAGCTGTCCCGGATGGAGACCGGCAAGACGGCCCCCAAGGCAGCGGACATCCAGGCGCTGCTCCACCTCTACGGCGAACTCGGCCGTGACGTCAGCGACGAGCTGCGCGCGGCCCTGATCACGCTCACCAAGGAGGGCGGCAGGCGCGGCTGGTGGCACTCGTACCGGGGTGTCCTCACCCCGGTGTACGAGGACCTGATCAGCCTGGAGGCGGAGGCCGAGACGGTCTCCACCTGGCAGCTGGGCATGGTCCCCGGACTGCTCCAGACCGCCGAGTACGCCCGCGAGATCATCCGGGCGACCGCCATGTCCGAGGCGGTCGAGGCACGGGTCGACGCGCTCGTCGAGGTACGGCTGGCACGCCAGGCCGTCCTCACCCGGGACAGCGACCCGCTGGCGCTCTGGGCGATCATCTCCGAACAGGCCCTGCGCTCCACCACCGAGGATCCCGCCCTGATGTACGAGCAGTTGGGGCGCCTGCTTACGATGGGGCGACGCCCGAACATCAACATCCAGGTGTTGAGATCGGACGCTCCCCTGCACGCCGGGCTCACCGGCACCTTCAGCATCCTGGGCTTCGGTCCGCACACGGATCTGGACGTCGTCCACCAGGAAGGGCTGACCTCCGCCCTGTACATCGAGGAACGTGATCGGGTCTCCACGCACCGGGCCGCGTGGCAACGCCTCACGTCTGCCGCCGAGTCCGTCGAGGCGTCGGTGGAACTGATCACCCAGATAAGGAAGAACGAATAAGGAATGAAGCACGCTGACGACGCGTCGACTCTGCCGGTGATCTGGTGGAAGTCCTCGGCGTCCGCATCACAGTCCGACTGCGTGGAATGCGGGATCGTCGACGAGGCGACGGTCGCCGTCCGCGACAGCAAGTGGCCCGACGGGCCCGCGCTCCTGCTGGACCGCGCCACGCTCCGTGCGTTCACCTCCGCCGTCGCCCTCCGTGACGGCCGAATAGGCGGCCTCCCGGGCGGCCTCGGCTGAGACAGCGGCGCGCCCACCGCGAGGTGGTCGCCCGCACTCGGCCCCGCACTCTGCCCGAAAACCAAGAAACCCCTGCTCAGCAGGGGTTTCTTCGTGGTGTCCGAGGGGGGACTTGAACCCCCACGCCCGATAAAGGGCACTAGCACCTCAAGCTAGCGCGTCTGCCATTCCGCCACCCGGACAAGGTGTCTGTCGTGCGAAGACTTCCGTGTGGGCTTCCCTCGCGGCGACGGAGGAAACACTACCAGGCTTTCGGGGGCGGCCGATCACACCCCGTTCCGGGGCCCGTGGGCGTGAACGGCGTGTGACGGGCCGGGACCGGCCTTGGGCCCGGGCCGGGAAGGGAGAGAGGATGGCGGGGACCGGCCGGCAGTGACAGCAGGAGGAATCAGCGTGAGCGAGACGGACACGGCCAAGGGCGTCACCGGCGAGGACGAGGTGGTGGACCTCTGCCGCGAGCTGATCCGGTTCGACACCAGCAACTACGGCGACCACTCCGGTCCCGGCGAACGCAAGGCCGCCGAGTGGGTCGCCGAGAAGCTCGCCGAGGTCGGCCTGGAGCCCAGGATCTTCGAGTCCCACCCGGGCCGCGCCTCCACGGTGGCCCGCATCGAGGGCGCGGACCCGTCCCGGCCCGCCCTGCTGATCCACGGTCATCTCGACGTCGTACCGGCCAACGCCGACGACTGGACCCACCACCCCTTCTCCGGCGAGATCGCGGACGGGTGCGTGTGGGGCCGGGGCGCTGTCGACATGAAGGACATGGACGCCATGACCCTGGCGGTCGTACGGGACCGGCTGCGCAGCGGCCGGAAACCGCCCCGGGACATCGTGCTGGCCTTCCTCGCCGACGAGGAGGCCGGGGGCACCTGGGGCGCCCGGCACCTGGTCGACAACCACCCGGACCTCTTCGACGGCGTCACGGAGGCGATCAGCGAGGTCGGCGGCTTCTCCTTCACGGTCAGCGAGCAGCGCCGGCTCTACCTCGTCCAGACCGCCGAGAAGGGCATGCACTGGATGAAGCTGAAGGTGGCCGGCACCGCCGGGCACGGCTCGATGATCCACCGCGACAACGCGATCACCGAGCTGTCGGAGGCCGTGGCCCGGCTCGGCCGGCACAGGTTCCCGGTACGGGTCACCAAGACCACCCGGGCCTTCCTCGACGAGCTGGGTGACGCGCTCGGCACCGAGCTGGACCCGGAGGACATGGAGTCGACGCTGGCCCGGCTCGGCGGCATCGCCAAGCTGATCGGCGCGACCCTCAGCAACACCGCCAATCCCACCCAGCTGAACGCCGGTTACAAGGTCAACGTCATCCCCGGCGAGGCCACCGCGCACGTGGACGGCCGCTTCCTGCCCGGTCACGAGGAGGAGTTCCTCGCCGACCTGGACCGGATCCTCGGCCCGAACGTGGTCCGCGCCGACGTGCACTCCGACAAGGCGCTGGAGACCAGTTTCGACGGGGCCCTGGTGGAGGCCATGCAGTCCTCGCTGCTCGCCGAGGACCCGACCGCGAAGGCGATCCCCTACATGCTCTCCGGCGGCACCGACGCCAAGTCCTTCGACGACCTCGGCATCCGCGGCTTCGGCTTCGCGCCGCTCAAGCTGCCGCCGGAGCTGGACTTCGCGGGCATGTTCCACGGTGTGGACGAGCGGGTGCCGGTGGACGGGCTCCAGTTCGGTGTCCGCGTGCTCGACCGTTTCATCGACGAGTCGTGAAGCCCTGGCTTCAGGTAATCGGGCGGCTGTACGAAGCCGACTGAGAAGAGTGAATGCGACGATAAGCTCGTAGCTCGATTACTCCCTCCTCGTTACTCCAGATGCGATCCGCTACTTGGAATCGCATTGCCAACAAGGAGGAATAATGCTCAAGAAGGTCGTCGCTGCTGCGGCTGCCACTGGTGGTCTGGTTCTCGCGGGTGCGGGCCTGGCCGTCGCCGACTCGGGTGCCCAGGGCGCTGCCGTGGGTTCCCCGGGTGTCGTCTCCGGCAACGTGATCCAGGTTCCCGTGCACGTCCCGGTGAACGTCTGCGGCAACACGATCTCCGTGATCGGGCTGCTGAACCCCGCCTTCGGCAACACCTGCCTCAACAAGTGACGCCGACTCCCTGAGGGGCGTCTTTCCGCCGGCCCCGGAGCGCGCGCCATGCGCTCCGGGGCCGACCGGTTTTTCCGCGGGCTTTTTCCGAATGAACGTCCGTGCGGAATGCAGCAAGGTCAGGATCCGAGGCAGGGGGGAATTCAGAAAATGCGACAGGGTACCCGCAAGGGCCTTATGACAGTGGCCGCGGCGACCGGTGTGATCGCCGCGGCAAGCGGATACGCCCACGCCGACTCGGGGGCCGTCGGCTCGGCCACCGACTCACCCGGCGTGCTCTCCGGCAACACCGTGCAGGCGCCGGTGCACGTGCCGGTGAACGTCTGCGGCAACACCGTGAACGTCGTCGGCGCCCTCAACCCGTCGATGGGCAACAAGTGTGCCGACCGCGGCCCCGGCGGCGGTCCTTCGACGGGCTACGGCGACACCGCAGGACACGGCGTCCACCGCGGGCACGGCGGCTCGCACGCCGGGGGCCACACCGCGGGCTCGCCCGGTGTCGGTTCGGGCAACACCGTGCAGGCGCCGATCGACGTCCCGGTCAATGTCTGCGGCAACAGCGTCAACGTCATCGGCGTCGGCAACACCGCCGTCGGCAACGAGTGCTCCGACGGCGGGGGTTACGGACACGGGGGCCACCCCGGGCACCCCGGCGGCGGTCACCCCACGCAGCCGCCCGGGCACGGCGGGCACGGCGGGCATGGCGGGCATGGCGGGCATGGAGGTCACGGAGGTCACGGCGGCCACGGAGGTCACGGCGGCCACGGACCCGGCACGCCTCCTGGCCACGGAGGCCACGGCAGCACCCCACCCGGGACGCCGGGGACCCCTGGCACGCCGGGACAGCCGGGGACGCCGGGCCACCCGGGGACGCCGGGTCATCCGGGGCAGCACCCTGGCACGCCTCCCGCCCACTCCGGGAACACCACCGTTCCGACCGGTACCCACGGCTCCGGCCTCATCCACCCGCTGGGCAGCGCCTCGGTGAGTGCGCCGGTCGCCGCCCCGCAGCTCGCGCACACCGGCAGTGACCTGCCGCTGGGCCTCGCGCTCCCGGCGGGCGCGGGCGCGCTGCTCGCGGGCGCGGTGCTGTACCGCAGGGCGCGCGCAGCGGCGTAGCGCACGGACGGTGACGCACCGGCGGCGATGCGTGGAACGGGACGGGCCCCGCGTCGCGGGGCCCCTTCCGTCAGTCGGCCAGTCTCACCATGTGGCACGCACCTGGCGGATGATCCGCCGGCGCAACCGCACCCTGCGGCTGCCGTCGCGCATGAGGCTCAGTCGGTCCAACTCCCAGTGTCCGTACTCGGCATGGTCCGTCAGCAGACGTGTGGCTTCCTTGCGGGACACCCCGCGAGGTACGTACACGTCGACAAATTCGTATTCCGGCATCGCATCTATTGTGCGGGCTGGTGCCCGGTACGGATAGCGTCTGCACTATGTCTGATGCTGCGCAGCCCACCGCTGCCGAGGTACGCGCCGCCGCCGAGGCGGTCAAGACCGCGCTCGACCGCCATCTGGCCGCGGTCGAACGCAGGTCGGGGGAGGACGACCCGGCTGTCTACGAGGCGTTCAACCAGCTGGCCGCGGCCGCCGAGGTCTACGACGAGCTTCTCTACGACCGCTACGACGAGGTCACGCCCTTCGAGATCCCCGGTACGGACGACTCGCTGCCGCCGTACGCGGGCCCCGAGGAACCGAACGCGATCAGCGTGCTGATCCGCCGCGACTACGCCGTGGCCGAACCACAGCGGCTGCTGGCACAGGCGCAGCGGGTCGAGGCGGCGGAGTACGACGACGGCCCCGGCGCGGACGAGGACGCCGCCGGCACGATCCACGGGGCGCTGGGGGTCCTCTTCGGCGAGTTCGAGCCGGACGAGATCGCCTCCCGGCACAAGGAGTTCGGCCTGGAGGAGGGCGACTCCACGCTGTGGGTGACCGCGGCGGACGAGCCGGCCGAGCCCGGCGAGTGGCTGGAGACGCCCTTCGAGGGGGTCGATCCGCAGCGGGTGGTGTGCCGCTTCGACGTCAGCGCCGTCTTCGACGACGAGGACGCGGACGGCCAGGACGCGGACGGCGAGGACGCCGGGGACGCCGGCGAACTGGACGACGACCTCGACCTGGACGAGGACGAGGACCTGGAGCCGTTGGACGCTGCCGAGCGCTGATTCTCCCGCCGGCCGACGGTGCCTTCCGGACTCGGTCCGGACGGGCGTCGTCGGCCGGCGCCGTTGCGGCTGATCGCCGTCAGGTCGCGGTCGGCACCTGGGTCTTCAGCAGGAGCGGGAGGCGGGTGGTGCGGGGCTTCGGCAGGGTCTCGGCCACCGCCTTCGGCAGAGCCTGATCCACGCCGTGGACCACCGACAGATGACGCTCCGCCCTGCTGAACGCCGTGTACACCCAAGGTCGGCTCAGCGACTGGACCGCGTCACCCGGCAGCACCACAACCGCCGCCGGCCAGCGGCTGCCGGCCGCCTGGTGGGCGGTCACGGCCCAGCCGTGACGGACGGACTGCTCCACCCGATCCTTCGGTACGACCACGGGCGCACCCGCGCACGACAGGTGCAGCCCGTCGGCGTCGGCCTTCACCACCTGGCCCCAGGCCGTACGGCCCGGCGCGGGGGAGTAGGCGATACGGTCACCCGGGTCGAAGCCGCCGAAGCGGCCGGGGCCGGGATTGAGCCGTTCCTTGAGGGCGGTGTTGAGGGCTCGGGTGCCCGCCGCCCCGCCGTGGCCCGGGGTGATCACCACGGTCTGCTCGGCGGGGACGCCGATCGCTCGCGGGACGGAGTCGGCGACCAGCTGCACCGTGCGGTGCACCGCCTCGCCCGCGTCCCGCACCGGCACGATCACGACCTCCTTGCCGGGCGCCTCGACCTGGGTGAGCTCGCCGACGCCGATCCCGGAGACCAGCTCGCCGAGCGGGCCGGGGTCGGGCGTGCGGGAGGCGATCTGCGGGCAGACGCGGGCCGCCAGCAGGTCGGCGAAGACCCGCCCGGGCCCCGCGGACCACAGCACCGCCGGGTCCCCGCTCAGCACCAGCCGGGCCCCGTCGGGCAGCGCCTCCACGAGCATCGCGGCGCCCTCCACGTCCAGCTGGGGCGCGTCCAGCACGATCAGCAGGTCGAGGTCCAGGGCACCGTCCGCGTCCCGGCCGGGGCCCGCGGCGCCGGCCAGCAGTTCGGCGACGGTGCCGACGGCTCCTTCGCCGCCGGTGAGGCGCCGGCGGCCGTCGGGGGTGTGGGTGGCGGCGAAGGCGCGCAGTCCGGCGGCGCGGGCGGCGGTCAGCAGGGCCGCGGGTTCGGCGCGGGCCGCCTCGCCGCCCGTGTGCAGCACCAGGCCGTGCCCGGCGACCGCCCGCGCCAGCTCGGCGCCGCCGCGGGAGGCCGCCGCCGCGGCCGCCTCCCAGGGCTCCGAGGCGTCCTTGGCGAGGGAGTTGACGAGCCGGGCCAGCCCGTCGGCGAGGCTCTCCTCGGCGAGTGCGTACCGCTCCAGGGCGACCAGGACCCGGACCGGCCGCTCCTCCTCGTCGTCCTCGGGCTCCGGGGCGCCCGGATCCAGGGCGTCCTGGAAGACCAGCGCCTCGCCCTCCGCGAGCACGCTCTGCACGGCAGCCTCCGGGTCGGGCACCGCACGCTGGGCCAGCGCGGCGGTGAGCGCCGGCATCTCCAGCGCGGTGTGCCCGGCCACGGCGGCCTGTTCGAGCAGCCAGCCGGTCACCGCCCGGCCGCGCCGCTCGTCGTCCGGACCGCACTGGTCACCGAGCAGCGCCCGCGCGAACCCGTCGGCCTGGTCGGGCCGCACGCCGGTGACCCGGAGCAGCTGCCAGGGGTCCTCCCGGAGCAGCGTGTCCGCGCCCTCGCCGAGGGCGGCGGCGACCTGAGGCGCGAGCGACTCGGGCGCACCGCCGTCTGCCAGCACCCCGCGCACCGCCGTGACCGCCCCCGCGGCAGGCAGGCCGGGCACGCCGGGCACCGGGGAGGCGGGCGCAGGCTGCGGCCGACGGACGGGCTCGGGCTCGGGCGCCCGGCGCGGCGCCGGTTCCGCGAAGACGGTGGCCGCCGGCTTCTCCCCGCTCTCCACCGCCCGGATCGCCGCGAGCAGGTCCGCCGCCTTCCCGCTGAGCTTGGTCCCGCTCTCGATCGGCCCCGCCTTCTCGGCCTTGCGCCGGGCGATCCGCTCCCGCTCCACCCGCTGAGCAGCCAGCTCGGCCTCGGACTCGGACACCTGAGCCGCGCCTTCGGCCCCGTCCTCGCCGCCGCTGCCCGGGCCGCTCACCGCGGCCTCCTCGCTGCTTCCGGATCCGCCCCCGCCCACGTCACCACCGACCGGTCCAGAGCCACCGGCCGTCGCACCCGCGGCCGCCCTGGAGGAGTCCCCACCGCCGACGGCCCCGCCGCTGCCGCCGTCGCCGTCCGCGCCGTCGGTGTCGGCCGTGCCCGACCCTGCGGTGTCCGGGTCGCCGGACGCGGCCGGGCCGGCAGTGGGGGCTCCGGCCTCCGTCGTCCCCCCGGCCGTCGTGTCCTCGTCGGCCTCGGGCTTGGCGCCCAGCCCCGGCTCCGTGCTCACAGCGTGCTCCAGTCGTGATCGGGATAGCGGTGCACGGGCGCCGACACGTCGTCGAGCGCCCGGCAGATCTCGTCAGGAAGAGTAAGCGCCTCCACTGACAATGCCCCCGCGAGCTGCTGCGCGTTGCGCGCGCCGACGATCGGGGCGGCCACGCCCGGCCGGTCCCGCACCCACGCGAGCGCCACCTGGAGCGGGGTGACCGCGAGTCCGTCCGCCGCCGTCTGCACCGCGTCCACGATCCGGGTGGCGGTGTCGTCGAGGTACGGCTCGACGAACGGCGCCAGATGCTCGGAGGCACCGCGCGAGTCCGGGGGAGTGGAGTGGCGGTACTTCGCGGTCAGCACACCCCGGCCCAGCGGAGAGGACGGCAGCAGGCCGATGCCCAGGTCGAGGGCGGCGGGCAGCACCTCGCGCTCGATGCCGCGCTGGAGCAGCGAGTACTCCAGCTGCGTGCTGGCCAGCCGGGTCCGCGTGCCCGGCGCCGCGAGCTGCCAGGTCGCCGCCTTCGCCAGCTGCCAGCCGCAGAAGTTGGAGATCCCGGCGTAACGGGCACGACCGCTGCTGACCGCCAGGTCGAGGGCCTGGAGGGTCTCCTCCAGCGGGGTGTCCGGGTCGTAGGCGTGTACGTGCCAGACGTCGACGTAGTCGGTGCCGAGGCGGGCCAGGGAGGCGTCGAGCGCGGCGAGCAGATGACCGCGCGAGCCGTCGAAACGCCGGTCGGGGTCGGGGACGCTGCCCGCCTTCGTCGAGATGACCAGGTCCCGGCGCGGCACCAGCCCTTCTATCAGCTGCCCGAGCAGATACTCGGCCTCTCCGTCGCCGTACACGTCCGCGGTGTCGACGAGGGTTCCGCCGGCCTCCCAGAACGCCTTCAGCATGTCCGCGGCGTCGTGCTCGTCGACGTCCCGGCCCCAGGTGAGGGTGCCGAGTCCGATTCTGGACACACGCAGGCCGGTACGGCCGAGATGCCTCTGCTCCATGTCCGCCGACATTACTGGCCAGAGCTGGTGCGTTGGGTTGCCTGTGGATAACCGGTTTCCAGGGCAGAGCAGGTGGGCCGGTCGGCTTCGCCATGGGCTTCGCGCCGTGTCCGGCCGCGAGTCGGCGGGGGCTGAGCGCGCAGTCCCCGCGCCCTGAGGGGCCCTCTCGACGCGCCCGCGCGGCGGAGCCGCATATCGGGCGCTGCCCCGCGCCCCTTTCGGGGCGCCTCACGCTAAGGTCTCTCGCGACAGCGACGTTACTGATCAGTAAGGGGAACGGCCATGCAGCTCGGGATCAACCTCGGTTACTGGGGTGCCGGGATGGACGGGGACAATCTGGCCGTGGCCCAGGAGGCCGAGCGGCTCGGGTACGCCGTGTGCTGGGCCGCCGAGGCCTACGGCTCCGACGCCGCCACCGTGCTCAGCTGGGTCGCCGCCCAGACCGAGCGCATCGACGTCGGCTCGGCCATCTTCCAGATCCCGGCCCGGCAGCCGGCGATGACCGCGATGACCGCCGCGACCCTCGACTCCCTCTCCGGCGGCCGTTTCCGGCTCGGCCTCGGTGTCTCCGGACCGCAGGTCTCCGAGGGCTGGTACGGCGTCAAGTTCGACAAGCCGCTCTCCCGCACCCGCGAGTACGTGGAGATCGTGCGCAGGGCGATGAGCCGGGAACGGCTGTCGTACGAGGGCGAGCACTGGACGCTGCCGCTGCCGGGCGGCCCCGGCAAGCCGATCAAGCTGACCGTGCACCCGGAGCGCGAGCACATCCCGGTCTACATCGCCGCCATCGGCCCGAAGAACCTGGAGCAGACCGGCGAGATCGCCGACGGCGCGCTGCTGATCTTCCCCTCCGCCGGGCACCTGGAGGAGACGGCCGTCAAGTACCTGCGCGCGGGCCGCGAGAAGGCGGGCAGGACCCTCGACGGGTTCGACATCTGCCCGACGCTGCCGCTCGCCGTCGGCGACGACAAGGACGTGGCGACGCTCGCCGACAGCTTCCGGCCCTACACCGCGCTGTACGTCGGCGGCATGGGCAGCCGCAAGCAGAACTTCTACAACCAGCTCGCCCAGCGCATGGGGTACGAGCGGGAGGCGGCCGAGATCCAGGACAAGTACCTGTCCGGGGACAAGAACGGGGCCGCCGCGGCCGTACCGCAGGAGCTGATCGACCAGACCACGCTGCTCGGGTCCGTGGACCGGATCGCCGACCGGATGAAGGCCTACGCGGCCGCCGGGGTCACCACGCTCTCCCTCGCGCCCGCCGGCTTCGCCCTGGACGAGCGGCTCGCCTCGCTGCGGGCCGGCGCCGAGGCCCTGGAGCGCGCGGGGCTCGCGTGAGCACCTGACAAGGGAAGTGGTCCGCGGCCGTGGTGGGGGCTCGGGGGTCTTCCCCGCCACGGCCGTCACCCAGCACAACGCGCCGGACCGCACGCGGTTACGCCCCCGCGGTGACCCCGGCGCTCCTCCTTTCGGCCGAGTGCTCCCGCACCCCTGTTGCAGTGACCCCGATGCGGCATTTGACTCGTTCTTTGCTGGTCTGGTGAGTCCTCCAGAGAGGTGCCCACGATGCTTTCGGCAAGGAGTCTGTTCCAGGAGATCCTCGACAACGACGAGTCCTTCCGGCTCTTCTGCTCCATCGCGGCCGGCGGGGAGTGCCAGGGCGGCTGGGAGAACGGGCGGATCGCCGCGCTGGTGCCGAAGGGCGAACGCGACCTCGCCCCCAAGATCACCCGCCATGGCGCCGACGAGGACAAGCACGGGCGCATCTTCCACGCCCTGCTCAGGAGGCGGGGCCTGACGGCCGTCGCGGTGCCGGCCGACACCGACTACACGATGATCCTGGAACGGCACGGCATCGGGCTCGCCCACGACCGGCTCCGCGCCGACCGGCCGCTCACCGTGCCGGACATCGTGACCTACCTCGCCCACAGCCGGGTCACCGAGCAGCGCGCCGCCGAGCAGATGGCGCTGCTGCGCCGGTACTTCGCCGGCCACCCCGACGTGGGCCGCGCGGTGCGCATGATCTCCGGCGACGAGGACAACCACCTCGCCTACTGCCACGAGGAACTGCTGCGCCTGGCCGCCGCCGGGCACGGCCACGCCATCCAGCGCACGCTCCGCGCGTGCGCCCTCGCCGAGATCCGCGTCTACCGCGACGTCAGCCTCGCCGTCACGGCCCACATGGGCCGCATCCTCGGCTGGCCGACGGCCAAGTCCGCGCTCCTCGCGTTCTGCATCCACGCCGTCTACGCCTACGAACGCGCCACCGGCTGGCGCCGCATGGTCTCCCTGCGGATGCCGGAGCGCAGGAACGCCCTGGGCGGCCCCGCGACCCCGGCCCCCGAGTTCGCCTGAACCCGACCGCCGCAGACGTCCCTCACATCCACCCGCGGCGCTTGAACAGCCGGTACAGCCCCAGCTCCAGCAGCGCCATGATCATGATCACCGCCGGGTACGACCAGAACCAGTGCAGCTCGGGCATGTGGTCGAAGTTCATGCCGTAGATCCCCGCGATCAGTGTGGGGACCGCGGCCATGGCCGCCCACGCGGAGATCTTCCGCATGTCGTCGTTCTGCCGCACGCTCATCTGCGCGAGGTGGGCGTTGAGGACGTCCGACACCAGCCGGTCCAGGGCCTCCACGCTCTCGTTCACCCGCAGCAGATGGTCGTTGACGTCACGGAAGAACGGGCGGGCCTCCTCGTGCACGAAGGGCACCGTCGTGCCGCCGCCGTACGGGCCCGCTCCCGCCAGCTTGGTCATGGGCAACGCCAGTGGCACGGTCGCCCGGCGGAACTCCAGGATCTGCCGCTTGAAGGTGTAGATCCGGGACGCGGTGTGGGAGCCGCCGCCGCTCGGCGAGAACACCTCGGTCTCCAGCTCCTCCAGGTCGTTCTGCAGCTCGGTCGCGACCTCCAGGTAGTGGTCCACTACCGCGTCGGAGATCGAGTGCAGCACCCCCGTCGGACCGTGCTTCAGCATCTCGTGCTGCTCCTCCAGATGCCGCCGGATGTCGCCGAGCGGCGAGGGCGTCCCGTGGCGCACGGTGACCACGAAGGAGTCCCCGATGAAGATCATCAACTCGCCGGAGGTCACCGTGTCGCTCTTCGGCTCGTACGTCACCGGCTTCAGGACGACGAACAGCGAGTCGTCGTAGACCTCCAGCTTGGGCCGCTGGTGGGCGGTCAGGGCGTCCTCGACGGCCAGCGGATGCAGCCCGAACTCGTCGGTGACCAGGCCGAACTCGCGCTCCGTCGGCTCGTACAGGCCGACCCACAGAAAACTGTCGCCACGCGCGCGTGCCTCCGCGAGGGCGTCGGAGAAGTCCTGCGGCGTCTCGGTCCGTTCCCCGTCCCGGTAGATGGCGCAATCCACGATCACGGAGCGTATTCTCCCGTCGCCCGCCCGCCTGCGCACTTCGGCGTGCGCCTACCCTGGGCCGCATGCCCACGCTGATCCTCGTAAGGCACGGACGGTCCACCGCCAACACCTCCGGTGTGCTCGCCGGCTGGACACCGGGCGTCGCCCTCGACGAGCGCGGAGCCGCGCAGGCCGCCGCGCTGCCGGGCCGGCTCGCCGGGCTGCCGGTCTCCGAGATCGTCACCAGCCCGCTGCAGCGCTGCCAGGAGACGGTCCGCCCCCTCCTCGACGCCCGCCCCGAGCTCACCGCCCACACGGACGAGCGGATCGGGGAGGCCCACTACGGCGACTGGTCCGGCCGCAAGCTCGCCGAGCTCAAGGACGAGCCGCTGATGGAGGTCGTCCAGGCCCACCCCTCGGCGGCCGCGTTCCCCGGCGGCGAGTCCATGCGAGCCATGCAGACCCGCGCCGCCGAGGCGGTACGTGAGTGGAACGCGCGCGTGGCGCGTGACCACGGCCCGGACGCCGTCTATCTCATGTGTTCGCACGGTGACATCATCAAATCCCTTGTCGCGGACGCGCTCGGCCTGCATCTCGACCTCTTCCAGCGGATCTCTGTCGAACCGTGTTCCATCACAGCGATCCGTTACACCCGCCTCAGGCCGTTTCTCGTTCGTCTCGGGGACACCGGGGATTTCGCCTCCCTCGCCCCCCGCGAGGAACCTCCCGGGGAAGACGCCCCGGTCGGTGGCGGCGCCGGCGCGCCGTGATCGTCAGCCGCAGTAGGGTGAAGCGATCCACGTAAGCGACCCCACCGGTCGCGTCGTCGCCCTCCCAATGCCACGCACTCTCGATTCCCATGGAGACAGGACGTGTCCCGTCAGGTGTTCCTCTACGATCCGCCGGACCGCTTCGTCGCGGGCACGGTCGGACTGCCCGGACGCCGTACGTTCTTCCTCCAGGCCACGGCCGGCCCCCGGACGACCAGCGTGGCCCTGGAGAAGACCCAGGTCGCCGCGCTCGCCGAACGCATGGACGAACTCCTCGACGAGGTCGTGCGCCGCAGCGGCGGCAACGCCGCCGTCCCCGCCGTCGCACCCAACGAGGTCGCCGACACCGCCCCGCTGGAGACCCCCATCGAGGAGGAGTTCCGCGTCGGCACCATGGCGCTCGCCTGGGACGGCGAGGAAGAGCGCATGATCGTCGAGGCGCAGGCCCTCGTGGAACTGGACGCCGAGTCCGAGGAGGACCTCGCCGAGGCCGAGGAACGGCTCCTCCAGGACGAGGAGAACGGGCCCCCGATGCTGCGGGTCCGGCTGACCGGCGCGCAGGCCAGGGCCTTCGCCAAGCGCGCCCTCGACGTCGTCAACGCCGGGCGGCCGCCGTGCCCGCTGTGCAGCCTCCCGCTCGACCCGGAAGGACACGTATGTCCGCGCCAGAACGGATACCGCCGCGGAGCGTGACCGCCGCCGAGCTGCTCGCCCACGGTGACCTGAAGGTGCGCGGCCGCATCCGCGACGCCTCGAACGCGGCGCTGTTCTGCACGGTCGCGCACGACGGCCAGGAGGCGTCCTGCGTCTACAAGCCGGTCGCCGGGGAGCGCCCCCTGTGGGACTTCCCCGACGGCACCCTCGCGCAGCGCGAGGTGGCCGCCTACGAGGTCGCCGCGGCCACCGGCTGGGACCTCGTCCCGCCCACCGTGCTGCGCGACGGCCCGTACGGCGAGGGCATGGTCCAGCTGTGGATCGACGTCGACCCCGAGGGCGCCGAGCTGCTGGCCCTGGTGGACGCGGAGGAACCGGAGCCCGGCTGGAAGGCCGTCGGGTTCGCCGACGTCGGTGACGGCAGGACGGCCCTGCTGGTGCACGCAGACGACGAACGGCTGCGCCGGCTCGCCGTCCTCGACGCCGTCGTCAACAACGCCGACCGCAAGGGCGGCCACCTGCTGCCCACCGCCGACGGCCGCCTGTACGGCATCGACCACGGCGTCACCTTCAACGTCGACAACAAGCTGCGCACCCTGCTGTGGGGCTGGGCGGGGGAGGAGCTGACCGGCGAGGCCGTCGAGGTCCTCAAGGGGCTGCGCGAGGCCCTCAGGGGGCCGCTGGGGGCCCGGCTGGCCGAGCTGATCACCACCGCCGAACTGGACGCCACGCGCGCGCGTGTCGAGACGTTGCTCACCACCGGAAGGCACCCGGAGCCGAGCGGCGAGTGGCCGGCCATCCCCTGGCCACCGGTATAGCGCTCACCAGCACATTCCGGCCCGGAGATCAAGAGCGTCTTCCCGGTCGTCCGGTTCGTATACCGAACTCGGGTCCGGTTACGCTCATGTACATGCATGCCTGGCCCGCTTCCGAGGTCCCCGCCCTGCCTGGTCAGGGCCGCGACCTGAGGATCCACGACACCGCGACCGGCGGTCCGGTCACCCTCGACCCCGGTCCCGTCGCCCGTATCTATGTCTGCGGCATCACGCCGTACGACGCGACCCACATGGGGCACGCGGCGACCTACAACGCGTTCGACCTGGTTCAGCGCGTGTGGCTCGACACCAAGCGGCAGGTGCACTACGTCCAGAACGTGACGGACGTCGACGACCCGCTGCTCGAACGCGCGCAGCGCGACGGCGTCGACTGGGTCGCCCTCGCCGAGCAGGAGACGACCCTCTTCCGTGAGGACATGACCGCTCTCAGGATGCTGCCGCCGCGGCACTACATAGGCGCGGTCGAGGCCATACCCGGCATCGTGCCGCTGGTCGAGCGGCTGCGCGAGCTCGGCGCGGCCTACGAACTCGAAGGCGACATCTACTTCTCGGTCGAGTCCGACCCCCACTTCGGCAAGGTCTCCGGCCTCGACGCGGCCGCCATGCGGATGCTCTCCGCGGAACGCGGCGGCGACCCCGACCGCCCCGGCAAGAAGAACCCCCTCGACCCCATGCTGTGGATGGCCGCCCGCGAGGGCGAACCCAGCTGGGACGGCGGTTCCCTCGGCCACGGCCGCCCGGGCTGGCACATCGAGTGCGTGGCCATCGCCCTCGACCACCTCGGCATGACCTTCGACGTCCAGGGCGGCGGCTCCGACCTGGCCTTCCCGCACCACGAGATGGGCGCCTCGCACGCCCAGGTGCTCACCGGCGAGTTCCCGATGGCCAAGGCGTACGTCCACGCCGGCATGGTCGCCCTCGACGGCGAGAAGATGTCCAAGTCCAAGGGCAACCTGGTCTTCGTCTCCCAGCTCCGCAGGGACGGTGTCGACCCGGCCGCCATCCGCCTCGCCCTCCTCTCCCACCACTACCGCGCCGACTGGGAGTGGACCGACCAGGTCCTGCGGGACGCCGAGGAACGCCTCGCCCGCTGGCGCGCGGCGGTCTCCCGCCCCGACGGCCCGTCCGCCGAGGCCCTGGTGGAGGAGATCCGCGAGGCCCTGAGCAACGACCTGGACGCCCCGACAGCACTGGCGGCGGTGGACCGCTGGGCAGCCGTACAGAAGGAAGAGGGCGGCACGGACACGGGCGCGCCGGGCGTCGTATCACGCGCGGTGGACGCGCTGCTGGGCGTGGCCCTTTAACAGGCCCCGGCCCCCGCGCCCCTGCTTTCGGGGGCGCGGGGCTGTGTCGATGTGCGGCTCCGCCGCGTGGGCGCGACCGGCCGCAACTCACCCGCACCGAACACACACGGCGCATCCCCGGGCTGTCGACAAGGCCGACAAGAAGGGGCGGTACGCACCCCGCGTACCGCCCCTGTCTCAGTCCTCGGAGGTGTCCTCGCCGTCCGACCCCTGGTCCCCGGCGTCACCGGTCTCCCCGGAGTTCTCGGCGTTCCCAGGGGCGTCGGGCTTCGGCGGCCGCGGCGGCCGGCTCCGGTTGCCGGGGTTGTCCCGCAGGTACGACGCGGTGTCGCCGCCGTCCGCCGTGGCGTGACCGCCGGGCGGGCTCACGTCCCGGCGCCGCAGGTAGCGCTCGAACTCACGGGCGATGGCCTCGCCCGACGCCTCCGGCAGCTCCGCGGTGTCCCGGGCCTCCTCCAGCGTCTGCACGTACTCGGCGACCTCGCTGTCCTCCGCGGCCAGCTGGTCCACCCCGACCTGCCAGGCGCGCGCGTCCTCGGCCAGCTCACCGAGCGGGATCCGCAGGTCGAGCAGGTCCTCCAGCCGGTTCAGCAGCGCCAGCGTGGCCTTCGGGTTGGGCGGCTGGGAGACGTAGTGCGGAACCGCGGCCCAGAGCGAGACCGCCGGGACGCCCGCATGCGTGCACGCCTCCTGGAGGACGCCGACGATGCCCGTCGGGCCCTCGTACTTGGTCTCCTCCAGGTCCATCCGCTGGGCCAGGTCCGAGTCCGAGGTGACCCCGCTGACCGGCACCGGACGTGTGTGCGGGGTGTCACCGAGCAGCGCGCCCAGCACGACCACCAGCTCGACCCCCAGCTCGTGGGCGAATCCGAGCAGTTCGTTGCAGAACGAGCGCCAGCGCATGGACGGCTCGATGCCGCGGACCAGCACCAGGTCGCGCGGCTTGTCGCCGCCGACCCGGACCACCGACAGCCGGGTCGTCGGCCAGGTGATCTTGCGCACGCCGGCGTCCATCCACACCGTGGGACGGTTCACCTGGAAGTCGTAGTAGTCCTCGGCGTCGAGCGCCGCGAACACCTCGCCCTTCCACTCCCGCTCCAGATGCGCGACCGCGGTGGAGGCGGCGTCGCCGGCATCGTTCCAGCCTTCGAACGCGGCCACCATGACTGGGTCGATCAGCTCGGGAACCCCCTCCAGCTCGATCACCCAGTGCCTCCTTCCGACGTGCCCTCGCGTACGCCCCAACCTTACGGCGTGAGGCGGGGGCGCCCGCAGCCCCCTTGCACGGGGGAGTGAACGGATCACTGCCCCGTTCGCCGCCCTCGAACACCCTTGGCCCGCAGAAGCGGGTAAGCGCTTCACAGACTGCTGCGCAGCCACTGCTCCACGCTCGCGATGTGCACGGTCGCCCAGGACCGGGCCGCCTCCGCGTCCCGGTCGCGCAGTGCGGCCAGGATCGCCCGGTGCTCCCGCAGGGTCCGGGCGACCGCGTCCTCCTGGGTCAGGCCGCGCCAGATCCGGGCTCTGGTGGTCGGGCCGGACAGCCCGTCAAGGAGCGAGCACAGCACCGAGTTTCCCGAGGTCTGCACGATGCCCCGGTGGAACTCCAGGTCGCAGGCGACCAGTTCCTCCACCGAGGGCGCGGCGCCGAGCGCGTCCAACTGGGCGTCCAGTGCGTCCAGTTGCTGCTCGCTGATCCGGGAGGCGGCCATCGCGGTCGCGGCCGGCTCCAGGATCCGGCGCACCGCCAGGAACTCCAGGACGGTGTCGTCGCGGTGGAAGTCGACGACGAAGCTCATCGCCTCCAGCAGCAACTGCGGGTCCAGACTGGTGACATACGTGCCGTCGCCCTGCCGGACGTCCAGGATCCGGATCAGTGACAGGGCCCGCACCGCCTCCCGCAGCGAGTTGCGGGACAGGCCCAGTTCGGCGGCGAGCTCGCTCTCCTTGGGCAACCGGTCTCCGGGGCGCAGCGCACCGGAGACGATCATGTCCTTGATCTTCTCGATCGCCTCATCGGTGACTGCCATACCGGCCTCCCTAGGGCTCAGACATCCGATGTCTCAGCCACATTATGCGGCCTGGTCAGGCGTCCGCGGCTGCTTCGGGTACGCGAAAGGGGCGGCTCCAGGGGAGAGGAGCCGCCCCGTTCACAGACCCGTCCCCGGTACGGCGGGGACGGGGCCTCAGCGGGTGCCGGGCCGGTCAGGGAGGACCCGGCACACCGCCCGTATCGCGTCGCCCTCGGGCGGGCTCTTCGGGCTACTTCTTGTCGAGCAGGTCCTGGACCCTGGCCCGGACGTCGTCCGTGGCCAGGCCGCGGATCGTCAGCGTGGTGCGGCGGCGCAGCACGTCGTCCGTGGTCTCGGCCCACTCGTGGTCGCGGGCCCAGACGACCTGCGCCCAGATCTCCGGGGCGTCCGGGTGGACGCGCTCGGCGAGCTGCGGGTCCTCGTTGGCGATACGGGCGATGTCGAAGGCCAGCGAGCCGTAGTGGGTGGCGAGGTGCTTCGCGGTGTCGGCGGCCATCCGCGGACCCGGCGCCGGGTTGTCCACCAGCAGGCGGTGGGCGACCGCGCGGGGGTTGGCGACGCCGGGCAGCGGCAGCTTCTTCGGCAGCGAGGCGATCGGCTCGAAGTCGTCGCCCAGCGGGTGGCCCGGCAGCGCCTCCAGCTTCTCCATGACCGTACGGCCGATGTGCCGGAACGTGGTCCACTTGCCGCCGGCGACGGACAGCATGCCGCCCCTGCCCTCGGTGACCACGGTCTCCCGCTTGGCCTTGGCGGTGTCGCCAGGGCCACCCGGCAGCACCCGCAGGCCGGCGAAGGCGTAGGTGATCAGGTCGCGCTTGAGCTGCTGGTCCCGGACGGAGAACGCGGCCTCGTCCAGGATCTGGGCTATGTCCTGCTCGGTGACGGAGACATCCGCCGGGTCGCCCTCGTACTCCTCGTCGGTGGTGCCGAGCAGCAGCATGTCCTCCCACGGGAGGGCGAAGGTGATCCGGTACTTGTCGATGGGGGTGGCGAGCGCGGCCTTCCACGGAGAGGTCCGCTTCAGGACCAGGTGCGCGCCCTTGGAGAGGCGGATGGACGGAGCCGCGTTCGGGTCCTCCATCCGGCGCAGGTGGTCGACCCAGGGGCCGGTCGCGTTGAGCACCAGGCGGGCGTTGACGCCGAACTCCTCGCCGGAGACCGCGTCCTTCAGGTCGGCGCCGGTCACCCGGCCCCTGGTGAAGCGCAACCCGGTGACCTGGGCGTGGTTGAGGACGACCGCGCCCGCCTCGACGGCCGCGCGGACGGTCATCAGCGCCATGCGCGCGTCGTTCATCTGGTCGTCGCCGTACACGGCGACGGCCTTGAGGTTCTCGGTGCGCAGCTCCGGCACGTCCCGCTGCGCCCGAGCGGGCGAGAGCAGGTGGCCGACGCCGTCACCGAACGCGGAGAGCGCGGAGTAGGCGAACACGCCCGCCCCGAGCTTCGCCGCGCCGTGCGGCCCGCCCTTGTACACGGGGAGGTAGAACGTGAGCGGGTTCGCCAGGTGGGGGGCCACCTGGCGGGAGACCGCACGGCGCTCGAAGTGGTTCTCCGCCACCAGCTTCACCGCGCCGGTCTGCAGGTAGCGCAGACCGCCGTGGAGGAGCTTGGACGAGGCGGAGGAGGTGGCGCCGGCGAAGTCGCCGGCGTCGACCAGTGCCACCCTGAGCCCGGACTGCGCGGCGTGCCAGGCGGTGGAGATGCCCAGGATGCCGCCGCCGATCACGAGAAGGTCGTACGACGCCTTGGAGAGCTGCTCCCTGGTCTCGGCACGGCTCGGAAGCGAGCCGGAGGCCGGGTGCGTCCCCAGGGCAGGTACGGACTGCAGGGTGGACTGACTGGTCATGTCGGGTTCTTACTCCTCGTCAGAGCTCGATCGTGAGAGCGTGCGGGCTCTCGTCAGCTCTCGTCGTCGTCGATCCAGCCCATGGTCCGCTCGACGGCCTTGAGCCAGTTCTTGTACTCACGGTCGCGGGTCTCCGCGTCCATGCGGGGGGTCCACTCCGCGGCCCGGCGCCAGTTGGCGCGCAGTTCCTCGGTGCTGGACCAGAAGCCGACGGCGAGACCGGCGGCGTAGGCGGCGCCGAGGCAGGTGGTCTCGGCGACCATCGGGCGCACCACGGGTGCGTCGAGGACGTCGGAGAGGGTCTGCATCAGCAGGTTGTTGGCGGTCATGCCGCCGTCGACCTTGAGGGCCACCAGCTCGTCGCCGGAGTCCTTCACCATGGCGTCCGCGATCTCGCGGGTCTGCCAGGCGGTGGCCTCCAGGACGGCGCGGGCCAGGTGCGCCTTGGTGACGTACCGGGTCAGGCCGGCGATGACACCGCGGGCGTCGGAACGCCAGTGCGGGGCGAACAGGCCGGAGAAGGCCGGCACGAAGTAGGCGCCGCCGTTGTCCTCGACCGTGAGCGCGAGCGTCTCGATCTCGGCCGCGGTGGAGATCAGGCCCATCTGGTCACGCATCCACTGCACCAGCGAGCCGGTGACGGCGATCGAGCCCTCCAGCGCGAACACGGTCGGCTGCTCGCCGATCTTGTAGCCGACCGTGGTCAGCAGGCCCGCGTAGGAGTTGATGATCTTGTCGCCGGTGTTCATCACCATGAAGGTGCCGGTGCCGTAGGTCGACTTGACCTCGCCCTCGGAGAAGCAGCACTGGCCGAACAGGGCCGCCTGCTGGTCGCCGAGCGCGGAGGCGACCGGGATGCCGCCGAGCAGGTCGCCGAGCTGTCCGCCGGTGACCTCGCCGTAGACCTCGGCGGAGGAGCGGATCTCGGGGAGGATCTGCAGCGGCACGCCGATGGACTCGGCGATCTTCTCGTCCCACTGCGTGGTGTGCAGGTTCATGAGAAGGGTGCGGGAGGCGTTGGTCACGTCGGTGACGTGCTTGCCGCCGTTGACACCGCCGGTCAGGTTCCAGATGACCCAGGTGTCCATGGTGCCGAAGAGGATGTCGCCCGCCTCGGCGCGCTCCTTGAGGCCCGCCACGTTGTCGAGCAGCCAGCGGGCCTTGGGGCCGGCGAAGTAGGAGGCCAGCGGGAGGCCGGTCTCACGGCGGAAGCGGTCCTGGCCGACGTTGCGGCCGAGCTCGCGGCAGAGGGCGTCGGTACGGGTGTCCTGCCAGACGATGGCGTTGTGGACGGGCTCACCGGTGTTCTTGTCCCACAGCACGGTGGTCTCGCGCTGGTTGGTGATGCCGATGGCCTTGATGTCGTCGCGGGTGATGCCGGCCTTCTGGATGGCCCCGGCGACGACTTCCTGGACGTTGGTCCAGATCTCGTTGGCGTTGTGCTCGACCCAGCCCGGCTTCGGGAAGATCTGCTCGTGCTCCTTCTGGTCGACGGAGACGATTCGGCCGTCCCGGTCGAAGACGATGCAGCGGCTGGAGGTCGTGCCCTGGTCGATCGCGGCGATGAAGGGGCCTGCGGTGTGGGCGTCGGTCACTGTGTGCTCCTCAAAGATCCGTGGTTGTGGCGGTACGTCTGTTCACGTCTGCTTCTTCGGCGAGGCCTGACGCTTTAAGCGAAGGCGACGTTGTAGATGCCCGCGGCTATGGCTCCGCCGATCAGCGGGCCGACCACCGGGATCCAGGCGTAGCTCCAGTCGGAACCACCCTTGTTGGGCAGGGGGAGGAGAGCGTGCACGATGCGCGGGCCGAGGTCACGGGCCGGGTTGATGGCGTAGCCCGTCGGGCCGCCGAGCGAGAGACCGATGGAGACGACCACCAGCGCGGTGATCAGGCCGCCCAGCACGCCGAGGCCGTTGCCCTTGTCGTTGAGGCCCTGGGTGAGGACCGCGAGGATCAGCACCACGGTGCCGATGATCTCGGTGGCGAGGTTCTGCACCGCGTTCCGGATCTCCGGGCCGGTGGAGAAGATGCCGAGCACCGGTCCGGCGCCCGTCTCCTGGGCCTCGACGGCCTTGGCCTCGGTGGCCTGCGCGCCCGGACCGCCGACGATCTCCTTGTCGGTCAGGTGGGCGTGGAACTGGCCGTAGTAGGCGACCCACACCAGGGTCGCGCCGATCATCGCGCCGAGCAGCTGTCCGGCGAAGTAGACCGGGACGTTGCTCCAGTCGCTGTTCTTGATGGCGAGAGCGACGGTTACGGCCGGGTTGAGGTGGGCACCGGACAGGGGTCCGGAGATGTAGACGGCCGTCATGACGGCGAAGCCCCAACCGAAGGCGATGGCGAGCCAGCCGGCGTTACGGGCCTTGGAGGCCTTGAGCGTGACGGCGGCACAGACGCCACCGCCGAGCAGGATGAGTATGGCGGTACCGATGGTCTCGCCGATGAAGATGTCGGAGCTGGACACCCGCGACTCCTTTGTCCTTCGTCCAGGGAAGCCGAACCCCGAGTCCCTTCGGGGTGTTGGCGCCCTCGGGGGTGAGAGCGATGTCGGCCTTTGGCGTTGTCACACTCTAGCGCGTATTGCCGGTAGGTGTTCGACAATGCCGACCGATGGACGGGAGTCTTGCTCCGGCGTTACGCATGCGTCAAGGGTTCTGTTATCGAAAGCGCGATCGTTATTGATTGCTGCGGGTTGTCGATGAGTCGGGTCGTCCGCCGGGTGTCCTGCGGTAACTGCACTGATCTGCACTTTTGCCCTGTTATGTCCATCTCAGGGTACGACTGAGGCCGGTCCGCCGACACGCGAACCGGCCTCGACTGTCGATCAGTGGCGTGCGGTCAGAACCGGCCCGCGCCGAGATCCCGCGACACCGCACGGGCGCAGTCCCGCACCGCCGCTATCAGGTCGGGCCGCAACTCCCCGTCGTTGCAGAGCCGTTCCACCGCCCCTGTGATGCCCACCGCGCCCACCGGCATGCGGCGGCGGTCGTGGATCGGCGCCGCGACCGAGGCCACGCCCTCCCAGGTCTCCTCCACGTCGGCCGCGTACCCGCGCGCCCGCGTGATGTCGAGGATGTTCTCGAAGGCGTCCAGGTCGCAGGTGGTGCGGTCGGTGAAGGGTTTGCGGTCGGCCTCCAGGGCCTCGCTGTGCGCCACCGGGTCGTAGGCCGACAGCACCTTGCCCAGCGCCGTGGAGTGCAGCGGCTGCATGGCGCCGATCTCCAGCACCTGCCGGCTGTCGTCGGGCCGGAAGACGTGGTGCACGATCAGCACGCCCTGCTGATGGAGCACGCCCAGGTAGACGCTCTCCCCGCTGGAGCGGGCCAGGTCGTCCGTCCACACCAGGGCCCGCGCCCGCAGCTCGTGGATGTCCAGGTAGGTGGTGCCGAGCCGGAGCAGCTCGGCGCCCAGCTGATAGCGCCCCGAGACGTCGTCCTGCTCGACGAAGCCCTCCTGCTGGAGGGTGCGCAGGATGCCGTGGGCGGTGCCCTTGGCGAGACCCAGTGACGAGGCGATGTCCGACAGGCCGAGCCGCCGCTCGCCGCCCGCCAGCAGTCGCAGCATCGCGGCCGCCCGTTCGAGCGACTGGATGTTCCGTGCCATCGCCGTACTGCCTCCGTCCCCGGTGACCTTCACCGCCACGACGTCATAACCGTCGTTCGGCAATGTCGAACACTACCGGTCCATGTCGACTCACCGCTAATGGTCCGTCGACATCCGTTACTTCACGCGTGGCCCGCCCTTGGGTGTCCGGCCACACATGTCCGCCCCGCACCATGACCGCTGAGCGGCCGAAACGCCATGGCCGGCGTCATACTGCCCGCCCCGAGGCTCACTCGTCCGCCACATGGACGCCCTGCCCATCCAAGCCCACTCCCGGTTACCCTGGCGCCGTGCGTCCATAGCCGGGTCCGCCCGGGGAAACCGCATAGCCGACAGCCGTCGCATTCAAGGGAGCCCTTCATGGCCTCGTTGCCGCCGTCCCCTTCCGCCGACAGCCGGACCCGGGTGTCCGCGCTCCGGGAGGCGCTCGCCACACGCGTGGTGGTCGCCGACGGAGCCATGGGCACCATGCTCCAGGCACAGGACCCCACCCTGGAGGACTTCGAGAATCTCGAAGGCTGCAACGAGATCCTCAACCTCACCCGCCCGGACATCGTGCGTTCGGTCCACGAGGCCTACTTCTCCGTGGGCGTCGACTGCGTCGAGACCAACACCTTCGGGGCCAACCACGCGGCCATGGCGGAGTACGACATCGCCGACCGCGTCCACGAACTGTCCGAGGCCGGTGCCCGCATCGCCCGCGCGGCCGCCGACGACTTCACCGCCCGCGACGGACGGCAGCGCTGGGTCCTGGGCTCCATCGGCCCCGGCACCAAGCTGCCCACCCTCGGCCATGTGCCGTACGTCACCATCCGTGACGGCTTCCAGCAGAACGCCGAGGGCCTGCTCACCGGTGGCGCCGACGCCCTGATCGTCGAGACCACCCAGGACCTGCTGCAGACCAAGGCCTCCGTCCTCGGCGCCCGCCGCGCCATGGAAGCCCTCGGCACCGAGGTCCCCCTCCTCGTCTCCATGGCCTTCGAGACCACCGGCACCATGCTGCTGGGCTCCGAGATCGGCGCCGCGCTGACCGCGCTGGAGCCGCTCGGCATCGACATGATCGGCCTGAACTGCTCGACCGGCCCCGCCGAGATGAGCGAGCACCTGCGCTACCTCACCCGGCACTCGCGCATCCCGCTGCTGTGCATGCCGAACGCCGGTCTGCCGGTCCTCACCAAGGACGGCGCCCACTTCCCGCTGGGCCCCGAGGGCCTGGCCGAGGCCCAGGACAACTTCGTCCGCGACTACGGCCTCTCCCTCATCGGCGGCTGCTGCGGCACCACCCCCGAGCACCTGCGCCAGGTCGTCGAGAAGGTCCGCGGCGTCACCCCGCCCGAGCGCAGCCCGCGCCCCGAGCCCGGCGCCGCCTCCCTCTACCAGACCGTGCCGTTCCGCCAGGACACCTCCTACCTGGCGATCGGCGAGCGCACCAACGCCAACGGCTCCAAGAAGTTCCGCGAGGCCATGCTGCAGGCCCGCTGGGACGACTGTGTGGAGATGGCCCGCGAGCAGATCCGCGAGGGCGCCCACATGCTGGACCTGTGCGTGGACTACGTCGGCCGGGACGGCGTCGCCGACATGGAGGAGCTGGCCGGCCGCTTCGCCACCGCCTCCACCCTGCCGATCGTCCTGGACTCCACCGAGGTCGACGTCATCCAGGCCGGCCTGGAGAAGCTCGGCGGCCGCGCGGTCATCAACTCCGTCAACTACGAGGACGGCGACGGCCCCGAGTCCCGCTTCGCGAAGGTCACCAAGCTCGCCCGCGAGCACGGCGCCGCCCTGATCGCGCTCACCATCGACGAACAGGGCCAGGCCCGCACCCCCGAGCACAAGGTCGCCATCGCCGAACGGCTCATCGAGGACCTCACGACGAACTGGGGCATCCACGAGTCGGACATCCTCATCGACACCCTGACCTTCACCATCTGCACCGGTCAGGAGGAGTCCCGCAAGGACGGCATCGCCACCATCGAGGCGATCCGCGAGCTCAAGCGCCGCCACCCGGACGTCCAGACCACCCTCGGCCTGTCCAACATCTCCTTCGGCCTCAACCCGGCCGCCCGCATCCTGCTGAACTCCGTCTTCCTCGACGAATGCGTCAAGGCGGGCCTGGACTCGGCGATCGTGCACGCCAGCAAGATCCTCCCGATCGCCCGCTTCAACGAGGAGGAGGTGCAGACCGCCCTCGACCTCATCCACGACCGCCGTACCGAGGGCTACGACCCCCTCCAGAAGCTCATGCAGCTCTTCGAGGGCGCCACCGCCAAGTCCCTGAAGGCCGGCAAGGCCGAGGAACTGGCCGCCCTGCCGCTTGAGGAGCGTCTCAAGCGCCGCATCATCGACGGCGAGAAGAACGGCCTGGAGGCGGACCTCGACGAGGCCCTGCAGACCCGCCCCGCTCTCGACATCGTCAACGAGACCCTGCTGGACGGCATGAAGGTGGTCGGTGAGCTGTTCGGCTCCGGCCAGATGCAGCTGCCGTTCGTCCTGCAGTCCGCCGAGGTCATGAAGGCCGCGGTCGCCCACCTCGAACCGCACATGGAGAAGTCCGACGCCGAGGGCAAGGGCACCATCGTGCTGGCCACCGTGCGCGGCGACGTCCACGACATCGGCAAGAACCTCGTCGACATCATCCTGTCCAACAACGGCTACAACGTCGTCAATCTCGGCATCAAGCAGCCCGTCTCCGCGATCCTGGAGGCCGCCGACGAGCACAAGGCCGACGTCATCGGCATGTCCGGCCTGCTCGTCAAGTCCACGGTGATCATGAAGGAGAACCTGGAGGAGCTCAACCAGCGCGGTCTCGCCGCCCGCTTCCCGGTCATCCTCGGCGGCGCCGCCCTCACCCGCGCCTACGTCGAGCAGGACCTGCACGAGCTCTACGAGGGCGAGGTCCGCTACGCCCGTGACGCCTTCGAGGGCCTGCGCCTGATGGACGCCCTCATCGGCGTCAAGCGCGGCGTGCCCGGCGCCAGCCTCCCCGAGCTGAAGCAGCGCCGGGTCCGCCCCGCCGCCGTCGTGGAGGTCGAGGAGCGGCCCGAGGAGGGCCATGTCCGCTCCGACGTCGCCGTCGACAACCCGGTGCCCACCCCGCCGTTCTGGGACACCCGTGTCATCAAGGGCATCCAGCTCAAGGAGTACGCCGGCTGGCTCGACGAGGGTGCCCTCTTCAAGGGCCAGTGGGGCCTCAAGCAGGCCCGCACCGGCGAGGGACCGTCGTACGAGGAACTCGTCGAGACCGAGGGCCGCCCCCGGCTGCGCGGCCTCCTCGACCAGCTCCAGACGGAGAACCTGCTGGAAGCGGCCGTGGTCTACGGTTACTTCCCGTGCGTCTCCAAGGACGACGACCTGATCATCCTGGACGAACAGGGCAACGAACGCACCCGGTTCACCTTCCCCCGCCAGCGCCGCGGCCGCCGGCTGTGCCTCGCCGACTTCTTCCGCCCGGAGGAGTCCGGGGAGACGGACGTGGTGGGCCTCCAGGTCGTCACCGTCGGCTCCCGCATCGGTGAGCGGACCGCCAAGCTGTTCGAGGCCAACTCCTACCGCGACTACCTCGAACTGCACGGCCTGTCCGTCCAGCTCGCCGAGGCCCTCGCCGAGTACTGGCACGCGCGCGTGCGCTCCGAGCTGGGCTTCGCCGGCGAGGACCCGGCCGACGTCGAGGACATGTTCGCCCTGAAGTACCGAGGCGCCCGCTTCTCCCTCGGCTACGGCGCCTGCCCGAACCTGGAGGACCGCGCCAAGATCGCCGACCTGCTCCAGCCGGAGCGGATCGGCGTCCACCTCTCCGAGGAGTTCCAGCTGCACCCCGAGCAGTCCACGGACGCCATCGTGATCCACCACCCGGAGGCGAAGTACTTCAACGCGCGGTGAGGCGCCCGGTGGGGCGTGCGGCGCGCCGAGACACGCGCCACACAGCGCACTGATCGGATAAGTCGTACACTGGTCGGTCCACAGCAGGCCGGTTCCCCGCACGGGAACCGGCCTGATCGTCCCTCAAGGAGGTGCGACCGGATGACCAGCACGGTCCCCGCGCTCGGAACCCGTACGGCGGAAGGCTCGGCCCTCCAGGCGGTGCTCCTCGACATGGACGGCACCCTGGTGGACACCGAGGGCTTCTGGTGGGACGTCGAGGTCGAGGTCTTCGCCCGCCTCGGCCACGCCCTCGACGAGTCCTGGCGCCATGTCGTGGTCGGCGGCCCCATGACCCGCAGCGCCGGGTTCCTCATCGAGGCCACCGGCGCGGCCATCACGCTCGCCGAACTCAGCGTGCTGCTCAACGACGGCTTCGAGGAGCGCATCGGCACCGCCCTGCCGCTGATGCCGGGCGCGCAGCGGCTCCTCGCCGAGCTGTACGAACAGCAGATCCCCACCGCCCTGGTCTCCGCCTCGCACCGGCGCATCATCGACCGTGTCCTGACCTCGCTGGGCCCCCGGCACTTCACCCTGTCCGTCGCCGGCGACGAGGTCTCGCGCACCAAGCCGTACCCGGACCCGTATCTGCTCGCCGCCGCCGGGCTGGGGGTGGATCCGGCCAGATGCGCGGTCGTCGAGGACACCACGACCGGCGTCGCCGCCGCCGAGGCCGCCGGCTGCCAGGTGGTCGCGGTCCCGTCGGTCGCGCCGATCGCCCCGGCCGAGCGGCGTACCGTGGTGACCTCGCTGGAAGAGGTCGACCTGGCTTTTCTGCGCGGCCTGATGACGGAAATGCGCTAGCCGTTCACCCAGCGTACAAAGTGCATTGAGTGAAATCCGTGCGCGGTTCATTCAACGGAATTCGCAACTGTTCAACAGGCTGAATTCCGATACCTGATCACGCGCATACGCGTGTGACGTTCCCCACGTGCACGGCAGCTCGACAACGTTGCCGCGGTGTGCAGCTCACCCCCGTTCGGGGGGAAACCGGGTGACCTTGTGTCCCGATTGGGGAGACGCTGCACTAATCCTGCCGCTGTCCGGGTGTTCGTTCTGTCCGCAACCGGTACCCCTGCGTGATGGGGCCTCAACTCACGCCGCTGCCAACCCTCCTGCGGTCGCGGACTAATCTCGTCGCGAGAACATCGCCGTAACCCCCGTGATCCGCTTCGACACCCCATGTATGCGGGATACACGGACACGAACAGCTCTGGAGAACTTCGAGCATGAACCGCAAGACTTTGGTGCTGCCGGCCGTGGTCGGCCTGCTCACTCCCGTGCTCGCCGCGTGCGGTGGATCCGACAGCGGGAGCAGCAGCAGCGACGCGATCGTCGTCGGCACCACCGACGGGTTCACCGCCACGAAGGATGCCCCGGCGCCGATCGACCCCGCCTACTCCTACGACGTCGGCGGCTGGAACATCCTGCGCCAGACCGTGCAGACCCTCATGTCGCAGCCCAAGGGCGACGGCGACCCGGTCCCCGACGCGGCCGAGAGCTGCTCCTTCACCGACAGCGGCAGCGAACGCTACGCCTGCAAGCTGCGCGAGGGCCTGAAGTTCTCCGACGGCAACGCCGTCACCGCCGCGGACGTCAAGTGGTCCATCCAGCGCGCCCTGCGCATCAAGGCCGACACCGGCGTCTACGCCCTCCTCTCGAACATCGACACCATCGAGACCCAGGGCGACCGCGAGATCATCTTCCATCTCAAGTCCGCCGACGCCACCTTCCCGTACAAGCTGTCCACCCCGGTCGCGGGCATCGTGAACCCGAAGGACTACGAGAAGGACAAGCTCCGGGACGGCTTCGACATCGACGGCTCCGGCCCGTACACCTTCAAGGCCGACGTCAAGAACGACGAGCTCGTCTCCGCCACCTTCACCAAGAACCCGAACTACAAGGGCAGCGTGAAGGTGAACAACGAGCAGGTCGTCCTGCGCCCCTTCAAGGACGCCGACGCCATGGGCAAGGCGATCGACAAGGGTGACATCGACGTCATGACCCGCACCATGTCGCCGTCCCAGATCAACAAGCTCGACGCCGGCGACGACTCCAATGTCGACCTCGTCGAGATGTCCGGCCTGGAGATCCGCTACCTCGGCTTCAACACCGACGCGCCGACGGTCAAGTCCAAGGCCGTCCGCCAGGCCATGGCCCAGGTCATCAACCGCGACGAACTCGTCGCCAAGGTGTACGGCTCCCAGGCCGAGCCGCTGTACTCGCTGGTCCCGGCCTCCATCACCGGCCACTCCAACTCGTTCTTCAACAAGTACGGCGACCCCAGTGTCTCCAAGGCCAAGAGCCTGCTGACCGCGGCGAACATCACCACCCCGGTGAAGCTGACCCTGCACTACACGACCGACCACTACGGTCCGGCCACCAAGCAGGAGTTCGAGGTTCTCAAGCAGCAGCTCAACAACAGCGGCCTGTTCGACGTCAGTATCCAGGGCACCGCCTGGGACACCTACCAGACGGCCGAACGCAAGGGCGACTACGACGTCTACGGCATGGGCTGGTTCCCCGACTTCCCGGACGCCGACAACTTCCTCGCGCCCTTCCTCGACAAGGACAACTTCCTCAAGTCGCCCTACGCCAACAGCAAGATCATCAACACCCTGATCCCGGAGTCCCGCCGCGAGGCCGACCGGGCCAGCGCCACCAGCAGCCTGACCGAGATCCAGGACACCGTCGCCGACGACGTCCCGGTGCTGCCGCTCTGGCAGGGCAAGCAGTTCGTCGCCGCCCGCGACGACATCACGGGCGTCGCCTACGCCATCAACTCCTCCGCCAGCCTCCAGCTGTGGGAGCTCGGCCGCGGCTCCAGCAGCTGACGCCCGGTCACACGACGCGAAGGGCGCCCCTCTCGGTGGAGAGGGGCGCCCTTCGCGTCGTCCGCGTCGCCTTCAGCCGTCCTACTGCGCGCCGGGCCGCACCAGGCCGCTCTCGTACGCGTACACCGCCGCCTGCACCCGGTCCCGCAGCCCCAGCTTGGTCAGCACATGCCCCACATGCGTCTTCACCGTGGTCTCGCTGACGAACAGGTCGGCGGCGATCTCCGCGTTCGACAGCCCCCGCGCCACCAGCTTCAGCACCTCCACCTCGCGGTCGGTGAGGGTGTGCAGAGTGTCCGGCACCGGGTCCTCACCGGACGGCAGATGCGTCGCGTACTTGTCCAGCAGCCGGCGCGTGATGCTCGGCGCCAGCATCGCCTCACCGTTCGCCACCACCCGGATCGCCTGCACCAGCTCGTTCGCCGGGGCGTCCTTCAGCAGGAAGCCGCTGGCCCCCGCGCGCAACGCCTCCACCACGTACTCGTCGAGATCGAACGTGGTCAGCACCAGCACCTTCGCCGGACCGTCCCGGCCGGGACCGGTGATCTGCCGGGTCGCCTCCACGCCGTCCATCCGCGGCATCCGGATGTCCATCAGCACCACATCGGGCTGGAGAGCGCGCACCTGGTCGAGGGCCTGCAGGCCGTCTCCGGCCTCGCCCACGACCGCGATGTCCTGCTCGGCCTCCAGAATCATCCGGAACCCGGTACGCAGCAGCGGCTGGTCGTCGACCAGTAGGACGCGGATGGCCACGGTGAGTCTCCTTCTGCTAGTCCGCGCCCATTCTGCCCTGCGGCACGTCCGCGGACTCGGCCGACCTCACCGGCAGCGGGTACGGCGGGGGAGTACCGCCGAACTCGGGGCAGTGCGCCTGATGGTCGCACCAGCCGCACAGCTTCGTCGGACGCGGCCGCCACTCGCCCGACTCCGTCGCCTGCCGGATCGCCTCCCACAACGCGAGCAGCTTGCGCTCCACCCGCTGGAGATCGGCGAGGACCGGGTCGTACGTCAGCACGTCACCGCTGCCCAGATAGACCAGCTGCAGCCGCCTGGGCACCACGTTCTTCAGCCGCCACACCACCAGCGCGTAGAACTTCATCTGGAACAGCGCGCCCTCGGCGTACTCCGGCCGCGGCGCCTTGCCCGTCTTGTAGTCGACGATCCGCACCTCACCCGTCGGCGCCACGTCGACCCGGTCGATGATCCCGCGCAGCCGCAGCCCCGACTCCAGCTCCGTCTCCACGAACAGCTCCCGCTCCACGGGCTCCAGCCGGACCGGATCCTCCAGCGTGAACCAGCGCTCGACGAGCTGCTCCGCCTCACCCAGCCAGCGCGCCAGCCGCTCGCCCTGCGGATCCTCCGCGAACAGCTCCCCGAGCTCCGGCCGGGACTCCCGCAACCGGTCCCACTGGCCCGGGATCAGCGACTTGGCCCGCGGCGCTGTCCGCTCCACCGCGGGCGCGTCGAAGAGCCGCTCCAGGACCGCGTGCACCAGAGTCCCGCGCGTCGCCGCCTCGCTCGGCTTCTCCGGCAGCCGGTCGATCACCCGGAACCGGTACAGCAGCGGACACTGCATGAAGTCACTGGCCCGCGACGGCGACAGCGAGGCGGGCGGCCCGGCCGCCTTCCCCGCCACCGCCGTGACCGGCCCTTCCCCCGGCGCGACGACCGCGTCCCGATCCTGCGAGGCGTCCTCGATGCTGCTGTCCATGACCACAGACCATACGGCCCGCCACTGACAGTCACCCAACCCGCGCGACGGCCCGGCCGCCACAGGGGGTGCCGGAGCGGAACACGCCACGACCGCCGCATACCATCGACGAGAGACGACATATCTAACGAGGGGACACCGTGGACGTGAGCGGCGGCAGCGGGCAGCCCCGGTCGGACAACGCCGACCCGACCGAGCACCGCGCAGGGCCCACCGACGCAGGCCCGGACCCGGCCGACCCCCGCGCCACCACACCCACCGACCAGCCCGAACCGACGCAGGAGACACCCGGCGAGGAGCCCGCGCCCCAAGCCCCGGAGACACCGGAAACGCCGGTGACGCCCGAGACCCCGCAAGCGCCCGAGACCCCGCAAGCGCCGGAACCCGCGCCCGCGCCCCGCGCGGACACACCCCGCGAAGGCGACCGGCCGGGCCGCGCACAGTCCGGCATGGCCAAGGGGCAGCCGCCGCAGCGGCCCAAGGAGCCCGGGGGCGGGCTGCTCATGGGACGGCCCTTCGGCGTCCCGGTGTACGTCGCCCCCAGCTGGTTCCTCGTCGCCGCCCTGATCACCTGGGTCTTCGGCGGCCAGCTCGACCGCGTGCTGCCCGAACTCGGCGCCGCCCGCTACCTCGTCTCCCTCTTCTTCGCCATCGCCTTCTACGCCTCCGTCCTGGTCCACGAACTCGCCCACACGGTCGCCGCGATCCGCTTCAAACTCCCCGTCCGCCGCATCCAGCTCCAGTTCTTCGGCGGCGTCTCCGAGATCGAGAAAGAGGCCGAGACCCCCGGACGGGAGTTCGTGCTGGCCTTCGTCGGCCCGCTGCTCTCCCTCATCCTGTCCGGCCTCTTCTACCTCGCCATGCAGCCCGTCGAGCCCGGCACCGTCCCCGGTGTCCTGCTGGCCGGCCTGATGGTCTCCAACCTCATCGTCGCCGCCTTCAACCTCCTGCCCGGCCTGCCCCTGGACGGCGGCCGGATGCTCCGCGCCGTCGTCTGGAAGATCACCGGCAGGCCCATGAGCGGCACCGTCGCCGCCGCCTGGGTCGGCCGCGCCCTCGCCGTCTCCGTCCTCATCGGCCTCCCGCTGCTCAACCACTGGGGCGCCTTCGGCGGCGGCACCGACGACAGCAGCGGCATGGACGCCATCACCGACGCCCTGCTCGCCGCCATCCTCGCCGCGATCATCTGGACCGGCGCCGGCAACAGCCTGCGCATGGCCCGGCTCCGCGAACACCTCCCGGAACTGCGCGCCCGCACCCTCACCCGCCGCGCCGTCCCGGTCGAGACCGACACCCCGCTCTCCGAGGCCCTGCGCCGCGCCAACGCCGCCGGCGCCCGCGCCCTGGTCGTCGTCGACGCCGACGGCACCCCCCTCTCCCTCGTCCGCGAGGCCGCGATCGTCGGCGTACCCGAACACCGCCGCCCCTGGGTCGCCGTGAGCGGCCTCGCCCAGGACCTCACCGACGGCATGCGCGTCTCGGCAGAGCTGGCCGGAGAGGACCTCCTCGACGTCCTGCGCGCCACCCCCGCATCCGAATACCTGGTCGTCGAGGAGACCGGCGAGATCTACGGCGTCCTGTCCGCAGCCGACGTCGAGCGCGCCTTCGTCAGGGCAATGGCAAGGCCCTCCTGAAACGCCCCGCCCCGCAAGGGGCGCGGGGCGTAGTCGATGTGCGGCTCCGCCGCGTGGGCGCGAGCAACCACGACCCGCCCGCACCGCTCCCACGACCGAAGGCGCCCTCTGTTGGTCCGAGCCGCCCGCAGGGGCCGGTAGGCTGTTCACATGTCCGAACCGACCGGTGCCGCCCGCAGGCGCGGGCCCTTCAAGGTCGGGGACCAGGTACAGCTGACCGACCCCAAGGGCCGCCACTACACGTTCACGCTCGAAGCCGGGAAGAACTTCCACACCCACAAGGGTTCCTTCCCGCACGACGAACTGATCGGCGCTCCCGAGGGCAGCGTTGTCCGCACCACCGGCAACGTGGCCTACCTCGCGCTGCGCCCCCTGCTCCCCGACTACGTCCTGTCCATGCCCCGCGGGGCAGCCGTCGTCTACCCCAAGGACGCGGGGCAGATCCTCTCCTTCGCCGACATCTTCCCCGGCGCCCGGGTCGTCGAGGCCGGCGTCGGCTCCGGCTCGCTCAGCAGCTTCCTGCTGCGCGCCATCGGCGACCAGGGCATGCTGCACAGCTACGAGCGCCGCGAGGACTTCGCCGAGATCGCCCAGCAGAACGTCGAGCGCTACTTCGGCGGCCCGCACCCCGCCTGGCAGCTCACGGTCGGCGACCTCCAGGACAACCTCTCGGACACCGACGTCGACCGGGTCATCCTCGACATGCTCGCCCCCTGGGAATGCCTGGAGGCAGTCTCCAAGGCACTCGTCCCCGGCGGCATCCTCTGCTGCTACGTCGCCACCACCACCCAGCTCGCCCGGACCGTCGAGTCCATCCGCGAGATCGGCTGCTTCAACGAGCCGACCTCCTGGGAGACCATGATCCGCAACTGGCACGTGGAAGGCCTCGCCGTCCGCCCCGACCACCGGATGATCGGCCACACCGGCTTCCTGCTGACCGCCCGCCGCCTCGCCGACGGCGTCGAGCCGCCCATGCGCCGCCGCCGCCCCGCCAAGGGCGCCTACGGCGAGGACTACGACGGCCCCAACGCCGACGGCGGCGCCGGCCGCTGAGCCCCTCCCCGCCGCCACGACAACGTACGAGCGCCGCTGCCGAGTTCCCCGGACCCCACCGGAACTCGGCAGCGGCGCTCAGGCGTTGACGCCATCACCGGACCGCGGGACCCACCGCCCACGAAAGGCCACCCCCGCCGTTCCCACTCACTGTGACGTGTGGCACGATGCAGCCCACCCCCCCCACCGGCACAGGCCTCACAGGAGACACTCCTAGTGCAGCAATCCGTGGTCCCGGAGCTCGCTCACACCGACACCCGCCCCATGCACTGGCTCGCCACCGCCGCTGCCGTGGCCGGCGTCGTCGCGCTCTCCTCCCTCTACCAGCCCGGCTCGGCCAAAGCCGCCCAGCCCGCCGCCGGAACCGAGACGAAGCGCGCCCCCGCGGCCGCCGCGCCGCCCAGCACCACCGGCGTGGACTTCCCCCTCGACTGCGGACCCGTGAAGGAACTGGTCGTCAAGAAGGCCACCGGCGACCTCGACGGCGACGGCAGACCCGAGACGGTGGCGGTGGTGCACTGCGACTCGGCCATGGGCACCCCGCCCGACGGCGTGTACGTCCTCACCCAGGCCGCCGGCGCCACCAGCCCCCGCGTCGTCGCCACCCTGGTCGACCCCAAGGACCGGCTCACCGTGACCGACTTCGCGGTAGCCGGCAACGCGGTCACCGCCACCCTGCTCGGCTATTCCTCGGACAATGTGCCCAGTTGCTGCCCGGACCTGAAGTCCACCGCCAAGTGGCAGTGGAACGGCCACGCGTTCGTCCGCTCCACCCCGGCCGCCGCCCACAGCGTCTGACGGCAGCGCGGGCCCGACGGGCCGCACACCGACGCCACGCGGAGTGGCCGGAAAGTCACTCCGCGTCCGGCCCGTACACCTCGACGCGGTCCGCGACCCGCCGCACATGGATGCACTCGCCCGGACACTCCCGCGCCGAGTCCACCACATCCGTGAGGAGCGGCAGCGGCACCGGCACCGTCGCCCCCTTCGCCTGGAGCAGCTCGTCGTCCGCGCCCTTCACATAGGCCAGGCCGTCGATGTCCAGCTCGAACACTTCCGGGGCGTACTGGGCGCAGATCCCGTCACCCGTACACAGATCCTGGTCGATCCAGACCTCAAGCGCCTCACCGCCGGCCAGGGTCTCCTGCTGCACGGTCATCTCTCCTGCCCTCGAAAGCGCCGGCCGGCAGGACCCGGGGGTCACCCGGTCCCGCCCCGGCGGGGGTTGAACGCCCTTGACCCTACCTCCGGCCCCCAGCCGCCCGCGCACCCTCCCGGCGCACCCCCGCGTGCGCTCCGGAACCGCGCGCACGGCGCGTCCCACCGCGCGGTACGGCGGCGCCCGGCCACCGAAACGATCGACTTGAGCCAACCCGCGACCCACCCCGGCGATCACCCGCCATATCCGCCCCGTCGCTCTGTGTAAGAAATCCGCCATCGGGGCACAACCCCTGAACCGGCACTGGAGCGGACAACTCCGGTCAGTCACGAAGGGTTTTGACCACTCCAGGCCTGGAACACGCCGCTTCTGAATCGCGTTGAGTGGGTATCCACCCGGCACGAGGGAGAACGCGATGGGTGACCGACGACACACCTTGACAGTCTTTGTGATCTAGGGGTTTCAATCGACACCCACCCAGGTAGGGTCTGGAAGCGTCCAGCTCCCCTTGGAGGAGGTGAGGACCGTGGCAGCCCACGACGACGACATGAACCGCGGCATCCGCCCGGGACGGGGGTCCGACGACCCGTCCGAGCAGATCGCCTATCTTGAGCAGGAGATCGCCGTCCTGCGACGCAAGCTCGCCGACTCTCCGCGACACACGAGGATTCTCGAAGAGCGGATCGTCGAGCTGCAGACGAACCTGGCCGGCGTGTCCGCCCAGAACGAGCGACTCGCGAACACCCTCCGCGAGGCCCGCGACCAGATCGTGGCCCTCAAGGAAGAGGTCGACCGACTCGCACAGCCGCCCGCAGGCTTCGGTGTCTTCCTCACAGCGAACGAGGACGGCACCGCCGACATCTTCACCGGCGGCCGCAAACTGCGGGTGAACGTCAGCCCAAGCGTCGACCTGGACGACCTCAGGCGCGGCCAGGAAGTCATGCTCAACGAAGCGCTCAACGTGGTCGAGGCCATGCACTTCGAGCGCGTCGGCGACATCGTCACCCTCAAGGAGATCCTTGAGGACGGCGAGCGCGCCCTCGTACTGGGGCACACCGACGAGGAACGGGTGGTACGGCTCGCCGAGCCGCTGCTGGACGTGAACATCCGCCCCGGCGACGCCCTGCTGCTCGAACCCCGCTCCGGCTACGTCTACGAGATCGTCCCCAAGAGCGAGGTCGAGGAACTCGTCCTCGAAGAAGTCCCCGACATCGGCTACGAGCAGATCGGCGGTCTCGGCGGCCAGATCGAGGCCATCCGCGACGCCGTCGAGCTCCCCTACCTCTACCCGGACCTGTTCAAGGAGCACGAACTGCGCCCGCCCAAGGGCGTCCTGCTCTACGGACCCCCCGGATGCGGCAAGACGCTCATCGCCAAGGCCGTCGCCAACTCGCTGGCCAAGAAGGTCGCCGAAGTCACCGGCCAGGCCGCGGGCAAGAGCTTCTTCCTCAACATCAAGGGCCCCGAGCTCCTGAACAAGTACGTCGGCGAGACCGAGCGGCAGATCCGCCTCGTCTTCCAGCGTGCCCGGGAGAAGGCCAGCGAGGGCACCCCCGTCATCGTCTTCTTCGACGAGATGGAGTCCCTCTTCCGCACCCGCGGCTCCGGTGTCAGCTCGGACGTGGAGAACACCATCGTCCCCCAGCTGCTCGCCGAGATCGACGGTGTCGAAGGCCTCCAGAACGTGGTCGTCATCGGCGCCTCCAACCGCGAGGACATGATCGACCCCGCCATCCTCCGCCCCGGCCGGCTCGACGTGAAGATCAAGATCGAGCGTCCCGACGCCGAAGCGGCCAAGGACATCTTCGGCAAGTACCTCACCGAGCGCCTCCCGCTGCACGCCGACGACGTCGGCGAGCACGGCGGCAGCAAGGCCACCACCGTCGCCAGCATGATCCAGACGGCAGTGGAACACATGTACGCCGAATCCGAGGAAAACCGCTTCCTGGAAGTCACCTACGCCAACGGCGACAAGGAAGTCCTCTACTTCAAGGACTTCAACTCCGGCGCAATGATCGAAAACATCGTCGGACGCGCCAAGAAAATGGCGATCAAGGACTTCCTCGACCAGAAGCAGAAGGGCCTGCGCGTCTCCCACCTCCTCCAGGCCTGCGTGGACGAGTTCAAGGAGAACGAGGACCTGCCCAACACCACCAACCCCGACGACTGGGCCCGGATCTCCGGAAAGAAGGGCGAACGGATCGTCTACATCCGTACCCTCATCACCGGAAAGCAGGGCGCCGACACCGGACGCTCCATCGACACGGTGGCAAACACCGGACAGTACCTGTAAAACACAGGGCGGCTGCGGGTGCCCTCACCGGGTACCCGCAGCCGACTGTTTTTCCGGCCAAAACCGGAACCGAGGCGAGCAAGGCAATGACGCAAATGATCTCCCCACCGGCGCAGCGGCGTTCTAGGCTCGTTCCTACCGCCGAGTCGCGCAGTGCGGGGACGGGCACCGCACACGCACCGGAGCGCCAGCGGTACGCGAGCGCAGCCCACGACCGAGGGCTCCGCCGGGCAAGGAGGGCCGCATGACCGTACGGCGAGTAATGGGCATCGAGACGGAGTACGGGATCTCCGTCCCCGGCCACCCCAACGCCAATGCCATGCTCACCTCATCCCAGATCGTCAACGCCTACGCGGCGGCGATGCACCGGGCCCGCCGGGCCCGCTGGGACTTCGAGGAGGAGAACCCGCTACGGGACGCGCGAGGCTTCGACCTCGCACGCGAGGCCGCCGACGCCAGCCAGCTCACCGACGAGGACATCGGCCTCGCCAACGTGATCCTCACCAACGGCGCCCGCCTCTACGTCGACCACGCGCACCCCGAATACAGCGCCCCCGAGGTCACCAACCCCCGCGACGCCGTCCTGTGGGACAAGGCCGGCGAACGCATCATGGCCGAAGCCGCCGAACGAGCCGCCGCACTCCCCGGCGCCCAGCCCATCCACCTCTACAAGAACAACACCGACAACAAAGGCGCCTCCTACGGCACCCACGAGAACTACCTGATGAAGCGGGAAACCCCCTTCTCGGACATCGTGCGCCACCTCACCCCCTTCTTCGTCTCCCGCCAGGTCGTCACCGGCGCCGGCCGCGTCGGTATCGGCCAGGACGGCCACGAACACGGCTTCCAGCTCAGCCAGCGCGCCGACTACTTCGAGGTCGAGGTCGGCCTGGAGACGACGCTGAAGCGGCCGATCATCAACACCAGGGACGAACCCCACGCGGACGCGGAGAAGTACCGCCGCCTGCACGTGATCATCGGCGACGCGAACCTCTCGGAAACCTCCACGTACCTCAAGCTCGGCACCACGGCCCTGGTCCTCTCCATGATCGAGGACGGCTTCATCGCCGTCGACCTCGCCGTCGACCAGCCCGTACGCACCCTCCACCAGGTCTCCCACGACCCCACCCTCAAGCGCCTCGTCACCCTCCGCAGCGGACGCACGCTCACCGCCGTCCAGCTCCAGATGGAGTACTACGAACTGTCGCGCAAATACGTGGAGGAGCGCTACGGCGCCGACGCGGACGACCAGACCAAGGACGTCCTCACCCGCTGGGAGGACACCCTCAACCGCCTCGAACACGACCCCATGAGCCTCGCCGGAGAACTCGACTGGGTCGCCAAACTGGAGCTCATGGAGGGCTACCGCCGCCGCGACGGCCTCGACTGGGACGCCGCCAAGCTGCACCTCCTCGACCTCCAGTACGCCGACGTACGGGCCGAGAAGGGCCTCTACAACCGCCTCGCGGCCCGCGGACGCATGAAGCGGCTCCTCGACGAGGCCGACGTGGAACGGGCCCGTACCAGCCCGCCTGAGGACACCCGGGCCTATTTCCGCGGCCGCTGCCTGGAGCAGTACGCCGACGACGTCGCCGCCGCCAGCTGGGACTCGGTCATCTTCGACCTCCCCGGCCGCGACAGCCTCCAGCGCGTCCCAACCCTGGAACCACTACGCGGAACGCGAAATCACGTCAAAGAGCTCCTGGACCGCTGCCGCACCGCAGAAGACCTGGTCAGGGTCCTTTCCGGCGGCTGAGCGGGCACACGGACCGCACCGGGCGGACGGGTCAAAATCCCGCCGCCCGGGAATCATCGAGGTGGCCCCCGTACGTTGGAGAAACTGCGGGGCCGATGTCGGACCCGGCTTGTAGGGTCTGATCATCACCGATCGGCAGGAAGCCGACCTGTCGACCATGTCGGGCGAACTGAGCGGGGTGAGTGTCATGGCAACCAAGGACACCGGCGGCGGACAGCAGAAGGCGACGCACTCCACCGAGGAGGTCGAGGAGCAGGCGGCAGAGTCGCAGGGCTCCGAGGACCTCAAGGAGCGGCACGAGAAGCTGAGCGACGACGTCGACTCGGTTCTTGACGAAATTGACGATGTCCTTGAGGAGAACGCAGAGGACTTCGTGAGGTCCTTCGTGCAAAAGGGTGGGCAGTAAGCCCATTTCCCCTTCGAATCGAAGGGGGGCGGAGGTCGGGAGTGTCGGGGGAGTCGAGTGTGAAGCGCTGCACGCGGTGCGGAGTCACCAAGCCGCGCGCAGCCTTCGCGGCCAATCGGTCAGACCTGGACGGCCTTCAGCGTCGCTGCCGTGGTCGCGCTCCTCAGCCGGACCGAAAACGGCAGGAGGCCACGGGCAGGAGCGTGCCCCAGCCCGGCGCGGTCCCCGTGGGGCACAAGCATTGCCAAGGGTGCGGAGAGGGCTGCAAGGCAGTGGATGACCGGGCCGGTCGTCTCAGGCGCACGTACGGTCTCAGCGAAGTCGAGCGCGATGAACTGATCGCCTCGCAAGGCGGCGTCTGCTGTATCTGTCTATCTGCCCCGCCCGTGCATGTGGATCACTGCCACAAGACGGGTAGGGTCCGAGGCGTACTGTGCTTCAACTGCAATTCGGCCATCGGCAAATTGAGGGACAAGCCCGACGCCGCTCGCCGAGCCGCTGCTTACCTGGAAGGAAACTTGTGGAAGCCAACACTCGTAGCACCGGGCGTCTGCCAGCTGCCTTCCTGACGCCTGGGTCCTCTTCGTTCATGGACTTTCTCGGGGAGCACCAGCCGGAGCTGCTGCCCGGCAGGCGGCAGTTGCCGCCCACGCAGGGGGTGATCGAGGCGCCGCACGGGACGACGATCGTGGCGGTGACCTTCCCCGGCGGGGTCGTGCTGGCCGGTGACCGTCGGGCCACGATGGGCAACGTGATCGCGCAGCGGGACATCGAGAAGGTGTTCCCCGCGGACGAGTACTCGGCCGTCGGTATCGCCGGCACCGCCGGTCTCGCCGTGGAGATGGTGAAGCTCTTCCAGCTGGAGCTGGAGCACTTCGAGAAGGTCGAGGGCGCTCAGCTGTCGCTGGAGGGCAAGGCGAACCGGCTGTCGACGATGATCCGGTCCAATCTCGGCATGGCGATGCAGGGGCTCGCCGTCGTGCCGTTGTTCGCCGGGTTCGACGTGGACCGGGCGAAGGGGCGGATCTTCTCGTACGACGTGACGGGCGGTCGTTCCGAGGAGCACCACTTCGCCGCCACCGGGTCGGGCTCGGTCTTCGCGCGCGGTGCGATGAAGAAGCTGTTCCGTGGCGACCTGTCCGAGGAGCAGGCGACCACACTGGTGGTGCAGGCTCTGTACGACGCGGCTGACGACGACTCCGCGACCGGTGGTCCGGATGTCGCCCGCCGGATCTACCCGATCATCACCGTGATCACCGAGGGCGGTTTCCGCCGGCTCACCGACGAGGAGTCCTCCGAGCTGGCGCGTGCGGTGCTGGCGCGCCGTCTGGAGCAGCCGGACGGTCCGCGCGCGGCGCTGCTGTAGGCGTCGGCGTTCTTATCAAGGTGATCCCAGTGACTTCGACGGAACCCTAAGGAAGGGGACGGATACCGGTGTCGACGCCGTTCTATGTCTCACCTCAGCAGGCGATGGCGGACCGTGCCGAGTACGCCCGCAAGGGCATCGCGCGTGGCCGCAGTCTGGTTGTGCTCCAGTACGCCGACGGCATCGTGTTCGTCGGTGAGAACCCGTCCCGTGCGCTGCACAAGTTCAGCGAGATCTATGACCGGATCGGTTTCGCGGCCGCCGGTAAGTACAACGAGTACGAGAATCTGCGGATCGGTGGGGTGCGCTACGCCGATCTGCGTGGTTACACCTATGACCGTGACGACGTGACGGCGCGTGGTCTCGCGAACGTGTACGCGCAGACGCTGGGCACGATCTTCTCGTCGGCGGCGGAGAAGCCGTACGAGGTGGAGCTGGTCGTCGCCGAGGTGGGGGAGACCCCGGAGGGTGATCAGATCTACCGGTTGCCGCACGATGGTTCGATCGTGGATGAGCACGGTTCGGTGGCGGTCGGCGGTAGCGCGGAGCAGATCAGTACCTATCTGGACCGTGAGCACCGGGACGGGATGACTCTGGCGGAGGCTCTGAAGCTGGCGGTGACGGCTCTGTCGCGGGAGTCGAACGGTACGCAGCGGGAGATTCCGGCGGAGCGTCTTGAGGTGGCGGTGCTGGACCGTACGCGTCCGCAGCAGCGCAAGTTCAAGCGGATCGTCGGTCCGCAGCTGGGCCGGCTGCTGGAGGCGGACGGTGCGGCCACGGCTGCCGAGGCCGAGGAGGCCGAGGAGTCCGGCGGAGACGTCGAGTAGCCCTGCTCCTGTTCCACCCGCTCAGCGCCCCGCCCGGGAGTTTCCGGGCGGGGCGCGGGCGTTCTCGTGGCGTCAGGGCTGCCGTGGGGGCGCTGTGGAGCCCCGTACGACCAGTTCCACGGGGATGTCCCCGGCTTCGGGTTCCCGGCCGTCCAGGACGGCGAGGAGGGCTTGCATGCCGCGTTCGCCGAAGAGTTCGGCGTCGAGGCGGACGGTGGTGAGTTCGGGGTCGATGGCGGTGGCGAGGGCGAGGTCGTCGAGGCCGGTGACGGAGATGTCGTCGGGGATGCGCAGGCCTAGGCGGCGCAGGGCTTTGTAGGCGCCGGCGGCGAGTTTGTCGTCGTCGCAGACGAGGGCGGTGGGGCGGGGGCCGGGGGTGGTGAGGGCGGCTTCGGTGGCGGCCTGGGCGTCTTCGATGGAGATCGGGGCGTGGACGGTGCGTACCGAGGTGCCGGGGACGCCTGCGGTGCGGGTCGCCAGTTCGCGGGCGCGTACTTCGAAGGTCCAGGAGGCGACGTCGGCGGCGAGGTGGAGGAAGTGGCGGTGGCCGAGGGCGAGGAGGTGGTCGGCGACCTGGCCTACGCCGTCGGCGATGTCCAGGTTGACGGTGGCGGCGCCGAGGCTGCCGTGGGGGTCGCTGTCGAGCATGACGAGGGGGAGCTGGTCGCCGCGGATGGCGGTGAGGGCGTCGGCGGCCATGGAGGAGGCGATGACGCCGTCGAGGGCGGCTTGGGCCGAGGCGAAGGGGTCGGGGATCGGGGCGGCCCGCAAGGGCCTTCCTTTGAGGGCGGTGGTGGGCGACGGGCGGGCCGGGCCGATCCCTTCGGGGGAGGGGTAGAGGACGACGCCGAAGCCGTGTGCGGAGGCGACGCGGGCGGCGCCGGTGTAGACGCCTGCGAAGAACTCGGTGGTGAGGGCGGGGACGACGAGGAGGACGGTGCGGGTGCGGCCGAGGCGGAGGTTGCGGGCGGCGAGGTTGGGGCGGTAACCGAGGTCGCGGGCGGCTTCGCGGACGCGTTCGGCGGTGGTTTCGGAGACGCGGCCGCGCCATTTGTCGCCGAGCACGAGCGACACGGCTGCCTGGGAGACGCCGGCTGCCTGGGCGACGTCGCGGCTCGTCGGGCGCGTGCTGCTGCGTGGCACCGGGGGTGGGCTCCTTCGTCTGGACGTGTGAACTGCGCACATGGTACGTATGGGAGACGGGGTTATACGTAAAACTTGGAGGCGGGTCATGGCCGCGGGGTACCTGGAGATCCTCAGGGCGAGGCATGCGGCCCGGCTGCTGACGGGGACGCTGGTGGGGCGGTTGCCGAACGCGACGGCCGCTCTCGCGATCGTGCTGTTCGTGCGGGCGCAGGGGGGTACGTACAGCCTCGCGGGGGCGCTCGCGGCGGTGTACGGGGTGGCCAACGCCGTCGGTCAGCCGGTGCTCGGGCGGCTGGTCGACCTGTACGGGCAGCCGCGGGTCCAGTTGCCGGCGGCGTTCGCGTCGGCCGTGGGGATGGCCGTCTTCGCCTTCGCGGGTACCGGGTCGCTGCCGGTCGCGTCTGCCGCAGTGGCGGCGGCCGGGCTGTGCGCGCCGCCGCTGGAGGGCGGTCTGCGGGCTCTGTGGCCGAGTGTTCTCGGAGCGGAGGAGCGGGTGCACACGGCGTACGCGATGGACGCGGTGGCGCAGGAAGTCATGTTCACCGTGGGACCGTTGCTGGTGACGTTGTGTGTGTCGCTGTGGTCGGCGCAGGCGGCGCTGCTCGTCGTGAACGTGGTGGGTGTCCTCGGGGCGCTGTCGGTGGTGGTCTCGCCGCCGTCGCGGGCGTGGCGTTCGGCGCCGCGTGAGGCGCACTGGCTGGGCGCGCTGCGCTCGTCGGGGCTGCTGGCCCTGCTGGCGGCGTTCCTGTTCGTGGGGATGGCGCTGGGGTCCATCACGGTCGCGTCGGTGCCGTACGCGGACGGCCACGGCGGTGACGTGGTGTACGGCTGGCTGATGGCCGCACTGGGGCTCGGTGCGCTGGTGGGGGGCACGGTCTACGGGTCGCGGCAGTGGACGGGGGAGCCGGCGCGGCGACTGCGGGCACTGGTCGCCCTTCTGGCGGTGTGTTACCTGCCGCTGATGCTGATGCCGGGTGCGGTGGCCATGGTGCTGCTCACCGTGCTGGCCGGAGTGTTCCTGGCGCCGGCGATCGCGTGTGCGTTCGTGCTGGTGGACCGGCATGCGCCGAGCGGTACGGTCACCGAGGCGTTCTCCTGGCTTGTGACGACGTTCACAGTGGGGGCGTCGGTGGGAACGGGCCTGGCGGGCCCGGTCGTCGAGGCGGGCGGGGTGCTGTGGGGGTTTGCCGTGCCGGGTGCGGCGGGGGCCGTGTCGTTGCTGGTCCTGGCGGTCACCGGGCGGGTCCTCGCAGCTCCCGGTGGGGGCACGGTGGTTGCGGCCGGTTCGGAAAATGATCCAAATCGTGCTGCCGAACCCCGTTTCAGCTCAGGGGATCGGGCGTAATGTTCAGTCATGGACCGCCGCATTTTCGGGCTGGAGAACGAGTACGGCGTCACGTGCACGTTCAGGGGACAGCGCCGCCTGTCGCCTGACGAGGTGGCGCGGTACCTCTTCCGCCGTGTCGTGTCATGGGGCCGTAGCAGCAATGTCTTTCTGCGGAACGGCGCCCGGCTCTATCTCGACGTGGGCTCACATCCGGAATACGCGACACCCGAGTGTGACAATGTGATCGAACTGGTCACCCACGACAAGGCCGGCGAGCGCATTCTCGAAGGACTGTTGGTGGACGCCGAACGACGCCTGCATGAGGAAGGAATCGCGGGCGACGTCTACCTTTTCAAGAACAACACCGACTCGGCGGGCAACTCGTACGGTTGCCACGAGAACTATCTGGTGGCGCGGCACGGGGAGTTCTCCCGGCTCGCGGACATTCTCATTCCGTTCCTGGTGACCCGGCAGCTGCTGTGCGGCGCCGGCAAGGTGCTGCAGACGCCGCGTGGTGCGGTGTACTGCGTGAGCCAGCGGGCGGAGCACATCTGGGAGGGCGTCTCCTCGGCGACGACGCGTTCCCGGCCGATCATCAACACGCGCGACGAGCCGCACGCGGACGCCGAGCGCTACCGCCGGCTGCATGTCATCGTGGGCGACTCGAACATGTCCGAGACGACGATGCTGCTGAAGGTCGGTGCCACCGACCTGGTGCTGCGCATGATCGAGGCGGGCACGGTGATGCGTGACCTGACCCTCGAGAACCCGATCCGGGCGATCCGCGAGGTCAGCCACGACATCACGGGCCGGCGCAAGGTGCGCCTGGCCAGCGGCCGGGAGGCCTCCGCACTGGAGGTGCAGCGGGAGTACTACGAGAAGGCCGTGGACTTCTGTGAGCGCCGCGGTATCCGTACCGGCACGGTCGAGCAGGTGCTGGAGCTGTGGGGCCGGACGCTGGACGCGATCGAGGCCGAGGACCTGGACCGGATCGGCACCGAGATCGACTGGGTGATGAAGTACAAGCTCATCGAGCGGTACCGGGCCAAGCACAACATGACCATGTCTCATCCGCGGGTGGCGCAGATAGACCTCGCTTATCACGACATTCACCGTCGTCGGGGTCTGTATTACCTGCTGGAGAAGAAGGGGCAAGCCGCGCGGATCTGCAATGACTTGAAGATCTTCGAGGGCAAGTCGGTGCCGCCGCAGACGACTCGGGCGCGGTTGCGCGGTGACTTCATCCGGCGGGCCCAGGAGCAGCGCCGGGACTTCACGGTCGACTGGGTGCATCTGAAGCTCAACGACCAGGCGCAGCGCACGGTGTTGTGCAAGGACCCGTTCCGTTCGGTCGACGACCGGGTGGAGAAGCTCATCGCCGGTATGTGAGCGTTCGTCGCACAACGCCACACGGGCGCCGTACGTTTTCCGTACGGCGCCCTTGGCACGTCGTAGAGTTGCGCGCACGCCATCCGCAAGATCGACCGATTACGAGGCTCTTCCGTGCGCCGACGCTCTCTTCTCCTTGCCGCTGTTCCCGCAGGACTGGTCACGCTCGCCGGGTGTGGTGACAAGTCGTCCTCCTCCAGCAAGGCCAGCGCCTCGCCGTCGGCCTCTGCTTCGGTGCCGCCGCCGAAGATCGTGGACGGTCCGTTGCCGGCGATCACGGCGGGCACGAAGTTCGACGAGAAGCCCACGGTCGCCAAGGGCAGCGGGGACCCGTCGAAGGACCTGGCGGTCAAGACGGTGATCGCGGGCGGCGGGAAGACGGTCGCGGAGAACGACTTCATCCAGGCCAACTACCTGGGGCAGATCTGGTCCACGGCGAAGGTCTTCGACCAGTCGTACGACCGTACGCCGCTGCTCATGCAGCTCGCCGCGGGCAGCATCATCGACGGCTGGCGGTACGCGCTGGCCGGGAAGAAGGTCGGCAGCCGGGTGCTGATGGCCGTGCCGCCGACGTGGGGGTACGGCAGTTCGGGCAACTCGCAGGCGGGGATCAAGGGGACCGACACCCTGGTGTTCGTGGTGGACGTGCTGAACTCGTACAACTCGAAGAGCTCCAGCACGGGCAAGGAGGTCGCGCAGAGCGACTCCGCGCTGCCGAAGGTCGGCACCAACACGGACGGGAAGGCCCCGTCGATCGACATTCCCAAGGCGGACCCGCCGAAGAAGCTGGTGTCGAACTACGTGCTGGAGGGCGACGGCCCCGAGGTGCAGGCGGCGCAGACGATCCTGTGCCAGTTCAAGGGCGAGGTCTGGGACAGCGGCAAGGTCTTCGAGGAGACGTATGAGAGCGGGCGGCTGGCCCAGTTCTCGGTCGAGCAGATGCAGCAGGTCGTCAAGGGGCTGGCGCAGGGGATCACCGGCAAGAAGGTGGGCAGCCGGATCATGGTCGTCACGCCGCCGGACCTGGCCTATGGGAACAACCCGCCGAGCGGTGGTGTGGTGAAGAAGGGTTCGACGCTGGTGTTCTCGGTGGACATCCTCGCGGCGATGTAGTCGCGCGGGCGGTACCGGGGCGGGGATGAAAGACTGTCCGGGTTCCGTGTCGTTACACAAGCAGGAGCCTAAGACGTGAGCATCGACAAGCCCGAGATCGACTTCCCTGAGGGCGAGCCCCCGGCCGACCTGGAGATCAAGGACATCTGGGAGGGCGACGGTGAGGTGGCGCAGGCGGGCCAGACCGTCACCGTGCACTACGTGGGTGTCGCGTTCAGCACCGGCGAGGAGTTCGACGCCAGCTGGAACCGGGGCGCGCCGTTCCGCTTCCCGCTGGGCGGGGGCCGGGTCATCAAGGGCTGGGACCAGGGTGTGCAGGGCATGAAGGTCGGCGGCCGGCGCCAGCTGACCATTCCGGCCCACCTGGCGTACGGCAACCAGAGCCCGACGCCGGCGATTCAGCCCGGCGAGACGCTGATCTTCGTCGTGGACCTGATCGGGGTCTGATCCCCCTCCCGGGCCGGCGCCGTCACGCGCCGACCGGTCCTGGCCGGGAACCGGCCGGCCGAGGGCCCGTGCCGTGCGCGCGGGCCCTCGGTGTTTGTCGGGTCGTGTCCGTTTCGGTCCTCGTTGTCTGTACTGGCTTTTGCCGTGACACTCCGGAGCGGTACGGTCATCGGTCAGAAGCACCATAGGGAAGGCGAAGGGCGTCGATGGCCATTGCCAAGGCCGAGCGGCTGATGAACCTGGCGCTGTGCCTGCTGGGGACGCGGCGGCCGCTCAGCAAGCGTGAGCTGCGGGATTCCATCGAGGCATACGTCGAGGCCGCCGGGCCGGGAAAGGGTGCGGCGGGCAGCGACGACTCCTTCAACCGGATGTTCGAGCGGGACAAGGACGATCTCCGCGAGCTCGGACTGGTGATCGAGACCGTCGAGAACCTGGACGGCGAGGTCGGCTACCTCGCGCGCCGCGACAGCAACCGCCTGCCCCCCATCACCCTGGACGCCGAGGAGGCCGCCGCCCTCGGCCTCGCCGCCAAGGTCTGGCAGCAGGCCCGGCTCGCCGGCGCCGCCAGCGGCGCCCTGCAGAAGCTGCGCGCGGCAGGCCTCCCCGAGGACGTCGACCCGTACGAGGCCCATGGCGCCCTGGAGCCGCGGATCCCCGTGCACGAGGCCGCCTTCGAGCCGCTGATGCTGGCCTGCCGGGACCGCCGCCCGGTCCTCTTCGACTACCGTAAGGCCACCGCCGCCCGCCCCGAGACCCGGAACGTGGAGCCCTGGGCCCTGGAGTGCTGGCGCGGCCACTGGTACCTGGCCGGCTGGGACCGCGACCGGGGTGCCGAGCGGGTGTTCAGGCTGTCCCGGATCACCGGCAAGGTCCGCTCCCGGGGCACCGCCTTCACCGCGCCGGTCCCGGACGTCGTCACCGTCCGCGAGACCGTGGCGAGCTGGGCCGGGGAGATCGCCGACCGCTCCGCGCTGATCCGGCTGCGCTCGGGGTCCGGGTACCCCCTTCGGGCGAAGGCCACGGCGGTGCGGGAACTCGGCGACGGGTGGGACGAGTTGGAGATTCCGTACGGGCACGGGCTGGATGCCTGGCTGGTGGAGTTCGGGCCGGACGTGGTGGTCCTGGAACCGGCCGAGCTGCGGGCGGACGTCATGGACCGGCTGCGTGCCGTGGCCAAGGGCTGAGGGGGAGCGGAGCAAGGCAGTGGCAGGCAAACCGGTCAGGCCCGTGAACGCCATCGACCAGACCCGGCGGATGCTCTCCCTGGTGACCTACCTGCGCGAGCGCCCCGGCGCCCGGATCGCGGACGTGGCGCGCGCCTTCGGCATCACCGAGGACGAGCTGGTCTCCGACCTCGACGTGCTGCCCATGTGCGGCACCAGCTTCCGCGGCGGCGATCTGCTGGACATCGACACCGACGGCGAGCGGATCTGGTGGCACAACGCGGCCGCGCTCGGCGAGGAGGCCGCCGAACCGCTGCGACTCGCCGCCGACGAGGCGACCGCGCTCCTGGTCGCCGCCCGCGCGGTGGCCACTTTGCCCGGCCTGCGCGAGGGCGACCGGCAGGCGCTGCTGCGGGCCACCGCCAAGGTGGAGACCGCGGCCGGCGAGGCGGGCGACGCCAGCGCCCGGCTGTCGGTGACCTTCGAGTCCGAGGGCGGCGTCTTCGCCGACGTGGACCGGGCGATCGCCGAGCGCCGCCGGCTGTGGATCCGCTACTACTCACCCGCCCGCGACGAGGTCACCGAGCGCGAGATCGACCCGATCCGCCTGGTCAGCGTCGGCCACACCTACGTGGAGGCCTGGTGCCGCCGCTCCGAGGCGCGGCGCACCTTCCGGCTCGACCGGGTCGCCGAGATCAAGATCCTCGACGAGCCGTCCGCACCCCCCGAGATCGAGCTCCGCGACCTCTCCGAGGCCCTCGTGCAGCCGGCCGCCGAGGACCCCGAGGTGGTCGTCGAGGTCGGCCCGGCCGGCCGCTGGGTCGCCGAGTACTACCCGCACGACAGCGCGGATGAGCTTCCCGACGGCGGGCTCCGTATTACCCTGCGCACCCCCGATCCGGCCTCCCTGCGCCGGCTGGCGCTCAGGCTCGGCGGCGACGGCCGGATCGTGTCGCCGCCCGAGCTGGCCGACAGCGCCCGCCGGGCGGCCCGCGAGGCACTGACGGCGTACGACCAGGTGGGACACGGCGACGAGGAAGGGCAGGGGCTTTGAACGAGTCTTCGGGGATTCTGGACGAGCCTTCGGGTTCCGGTGGCGCGGGCGCGCGGGAGATGACGGTCGCGGCCGCCTTCGCCGGGATGAGAAGAGTGGTCCCCGTGGTCTTCAGAGCCGGCTGCCCGGACTGCCGGGGCAGCTTCGAGCTCGCCGCGAGCGCTCTGCGCCTGGCCATCGGGGCCACCAGCAAGACGACGTTCTACTCGTTCACCTGCCCCGACTGCGGGGCCGCGGTGCGCAAGCCCGCCGGCGAGCGGATCGTCGAACTGCTCACCGGCGGCGGGGTCAGGACGCTGCGTCTGCACCCCACCGTCTAGGCTCGGCCCCATGTTCTGGGCGATGGTCGCGGTAGCTGTGGGTTTCGTGGGGCTCGCCGTGCTCGGCGTCCTCGCCGTCCGGGTCTTCCTGGAGGCGCGCAGGCTGGGAGCGCAGGTCGCGGACTCGGCACGGCGGATCAACCGGGCCGCCGAGGACCTGGAGCGGGCGGCCGCCGGTGCTGCCCGTACTGTGGACACGCTGTGACTCCCGCTGTGCAATGGGTGTGAGTAGAGGGCCGTAAGCGGTTTGCGTCACTTCGCCCTGTCACGGTGCCCGTAGGGGCAGGTACGCTGCTGAACGCGGCACGGAGAACGAGGCCCGTTCCGCGGACCGGGAGTACGCACGGGGATTGCCTCACGTTTACCCCTGAGCGTTACGATCGCTGAGAGCACGATCACTCGGACACACGTCCGACCGATCGGACAGCACCCCACCCAGCCGCCTCGGTGAGAAGGTAAAGACTTATGTTCGGAAGGCTCGGAGCCCCCGAGATCATTCTCATCCTTGTCGTCGTCATCCTGCTGTTCGGCGCGAAGAAGCTTCCGGACATGGCCCGCTCGCTCGGCAAGTCCGCGCGCATCCTCAAGAGCGAGGCCAAGGCGATGAAGGAAGACGGCAACACCACCTCCCAGGCGCCCGCCTCCAGCGAGCAGCCCCAGGCCCAGCGCACCATCCAGGCGTCCCCCGGCGACGTGACCAGCTCCCGCCCGGTCAACGAGCCGTCGGACACCACCCAGCGCTGACGCAGGGCCGGAAGCCCCCGGCCTGCCGCACGAGATGAGGACGTGGGTTGCCAAAGTCTGCCCGCAAACAGGAGAGGGATCCCGAGGGGCGGATGCCTCTCGCGGATCACCTTCGTGAGCTCCGCAACCGGCTCGCGAAGGCCATGCTGGCCATCATCGTCATCACGGTGGTCGCCGCCTTCTTCTACAACGACATCATCGACTTCCTCACCAAGCCGATCCTCGAATCGGTCGGTTGCGCGCACACCTTCTCGCAGATGAACAAGACCACCGGTAACGAGCAGTGCGCCCAGATCACCATCAACGGTCTGCTCGCGCCCTTCACGCTCGCCCTCCAGGTCTCCCTGATGGCCGGTGTGGTGTTCGCCTCCCCGGTCTGGCTGTACCAGCTGTGGGCCTTCGTCGCCCCGGGTCTGCACAGGCACGAGAAGAAGTACGCGTACGCGTTCGTCGGCACCGGAGTCCCGCTCTTCTTCGCCGGCGCGTTCTTCGCGTACAAGGTCCTGCCGACCACCGCGAAGGTCCTCATCGGCTTCACCCCGCACGGCGTGAGCAACCTGCTGCCGCTCGACGACCTGCTGCAGCTGGTCACGCGCATGGTGATCGTCTTCGGTCTCTCCTTCGAGCTGCCCCTGCTCCTGGTGATGCTCAATCTCACCGGCATCATCTCCGGCAAGCGGATGCTCGGCTGGTGGCGGGCGATGATCCTCGGCATCACGGTCTTCGCGGCCGTGGCCACCCCGAGCACCGACCCGCTCTCCATGCTGGCCCTCGCCGGGCCGATCTGGGTGCTGTACTTCGGCGCGGTCGCGTTCTCCCTCCTCAACGACCGGCGCAGGCGCCGCCGCGACGACGACGGCCTCGACGACGACGAGGCCTCCGACCTCGACCTCAGCCCCGAGGACATCGGGGAGATCGAGACCGTCTCCGCCAGCCGCGCGCTGCCCGAGGGCCCCGACCGGGTCAACGGCTACGACGACGTGACCTGACAGAGCGGCCAGACCCACCGAGAGGTGTCCGCGTCCCACGGCGCGGGCACCTCTTTGTTGCCCGTTGTCCCATGTTCCGGATAATGATCGTCCTGTTGTCAGTGGGGACCGGTACGCTCGAAAGCACGATGACAGAGGACCTCTCACCGGCCGAGCGGTATGCGGCGGCCCGCAGGCGGGCCGCCGAGCAGGCCACCGCGCTCGCGTCTTTCCGCGAGATGTACGACTTCGGCCTCGACCCCTTCCAGATCGAGGCCTGCCAGGCGCTCGAATCCGGAAAGGGCGTACTGGTGGCCGCCCCCACCGGCTCCGGCAAGACGATCGTGGGCGAGTTCGCCGTCCACCTCGCCCTGATGCAGGGCAAGAAGTGCTTCTACACGACACCCATCAAGGCACTGTCGAACCAGAAGTACGCCGACCTCTGCCGCCGCTACGGCGACGGCATGGTGGGCCTGCTCACCGGAGACAACAGCATCAACCCGGACGCCGCGGTGGTCGTGATGACCACCGAGGTCCTGCGGAACATGCTGTACGCGGGCTCCCAGACCCTCATCGGCCTCGGCTACGTGGTCATGGACGAGGTCCACTACCTCTCCGACCGCTTCCGCGGCGCCGTCTGGGAAGAGGTGATCATCCACCTCCCGGAGTCCGTGACCCTGGTCTCGCTGTCGGCGACCGTCTCCAACGCCGAGGAGTTCGGCGACTGGCTCGACACCGTTCGCGGCGACACCGAGGTCATCGTCTCCGAGCACCGGCCCGTCCCGCTCTTCCAGCACGTGCTCGCCGGACGCCGGATGTACGACCTGTTCGAGGAGGGCGAGGGCCACAAGAAGGCCGTCAACCCCGACCTCGCCCGGCTGGCCCGCATGGAGGCACAGCGTCCGTCGTACCAGGACCGCAGACGTGGCCGTGCCATGCGCGAGGCCGACCGGGAGCGGGAGCGCCGGCAGCGCTCCCGGGTGTGGACACCGGGCCGCCCCGAAGTCATCGAACGCCTCGACAACGAGGGCCTGCTGCCCGCCATCACCTTCATCTTCAGCCGCGCCGCCTGCGAAGCCGCCGTCCAGCAGTGCCTGCATGCGGGACTGCGGCTCAACGACGAGGAGGCACGGGACAAGGTGCGCGCCCTCGTCGAGGAGCGCACCTCGTCGATCCCGCCGGAGGATCTGCACGTCCTCGGCTACTACGAGTGGCTGGAGGGCCTGGAGCGCGGTATCGCCGCCCACCACGCCGGCATGCTCCCCACCTTCAAGGAAGTCGTCGAGGAACTCTTCCTACGCGGCCTGGTCAAGGCCGTGTTCGCCACCGAGACCCTCGCGCTCGGCATCAACATGCCCGCCCGCTCGGTGGTGTTGGAGAAGCTCGTCAAGTGGAACGGCGAGCAGCACGCCGACATCACCCCGGGCGAGTACACCCAGCTGACGGGCCGTGCGGGCCGGCGCGGCATCGACGTCGAGGGCCACGCGGTCGTGCTGTGGCAGCGCGGCATGAGCCCCGAGCACCTCGCCGGGCTCGCCGGCACCCGCACCTATCCGCTGCGGTCCAGCTTCAAGCCGTCGTACAACATGGCCGTCAACCTGGTCGAGCAGTTCGGGCGGCACCGTTCAAGGGAGCTGCTGGAGACCTCCTTCGCGCAGTTCCAGGCCGACAAGTCGGTCGTCGGCATCTCCCGTCAGGTGCAGCGCAACGAGGAAGGGCTCACCGGCTACAAGGAGTCCATGACCTGCCACCTCGGCGACTTCGAGGAGTACGCGCGACTGCGGCGCGAGCTGAAGGACCGGGAGACCGAACTGTCCCGGCAGGGCGCGGCCCAGCGGCGTGCCGAGGCGGCCGTCGCCCTGGAGAAGCTCAAGCCCGGCGACGTCATCCATGTGCCGACCGGCAAGTACGCCGGGCTCGCCCTGGTGCTGGACCCGGGGCTGCCCGCCGGGCGGTCCAACGGCCATCGCGGCTTCGACCAGTACGACGGGCCCCGGCCGCTGGTGCTGACCGCCGAGCGGCAGGTCAAGCGGCTCGCTTCCATCGACTTCCCGGTGCCGGTCGAGGCGCTGGAGCGGATGCGGATCCCCAAGTCCTTCAACCCCCGCTCCCCGCAGTCCCGTCGGGACCTCGCCTCCGCGCTGCGCACCAAGGCCGGGCACATCCCCCCGGAGCGGGCCCGCAAGAAGCGGTCGCAGGCGGCCGACGACCGTGAGATCGCCCGGCTGCGCACCGCGATCCGCGCGCACCCCTGCCACGGCTGCAACGACCGCGAGGACCACGCCCGTTGGGCCGAGCGCTACCACCGGCTGGTCCGGGACACCTCGCAGCTTGAGCGGCGCATCGAGGGCCGTACCAACACCATCGCCCGGACCTTCGACCGGATCGTGGCGCTGCTGACCGAGCTGGACTACCTGCGCGGGGACGAGGTCACCGAACACGGCAAGCGGCTGGCCCGGCTGTACGGCGAACTCGACCTGCTCGCCAGCGAATGCCTGCGGGCGGGTGTCTGGGAGGGCCTCGGCCCCGCCGAACTCGCCGCGTGCGTCTCGGCGCTGGTGTACGAGGCCCGGGTCGGTGACGACGCGATGGCCCCCAAGCTGCCCTCCGGGAAGGCCAAGGCCGCGCTCGGTGAGATGGTGCGGATCTGGGGGCGGCTGGACGCCCTTGAGGAGGAGTTCCGGATCACGCAGACCGAGGGCGTCGGGCAGCGCGAACCGGACCTCGGGTTCGCCTGGGCCGCGTACATGTGGGCGTCCGGAACCGGACTTGACGAGGTGCTGCGGGAGGCCGAGATGCCCGCCGGGGACTTCGTCCGGTGGTGCAAGCAGGTCATCGACGTGCTGGGGCAGATCTCGGCCGCGGCCCCGATAGAGGGGTCGACGGTGGCGAAGACCGCGCGCAAGGCGGTCGACCTGGTGCTGCGAGGAGTGGTGGCCTACTCGTCGGTGGGCTGACGGGTGTGACCGCGTGGGGCCTGTCCGGCGGACCCCGCCGGACAGGCCCCGTTCGCCGTGCGGGCTCAGCGCAGCCGCGTGAAGGTGAAGTCGCCGGAGAGCCTGCTGTCCAGCCGGACCGCCGAGACGATCCTCCCCTCCTCGACCAGCCGTTCGACCTCGGCCCGCGGAAGACCGCAGCCCTCGGCGATCAGCCGCACCGCCCGGACCGGGATCCGCGCCGCGAAGCGGACCGCGACGTCGATCACCGCACGGCCCGGCTGATCCGATCGGCCGGTGTCGAGCCGCCAGGCGCCGCCCCAGTCGAGGGCGACCCGGTTACGGTGCTGCACGACCGGATCCTGGAGCAACTCGGCTGCCAGGCCGGGGTCGTTGCCGTGCAGCCGGTCCAGCAGATCGGGCCGCACGGAGCGCACGTTCACCCGCTCCAAAAGCGTCAGCTTCGCCGTCTCCCCGCATCCGGTACAGAGCACGAGGAGCCAGGCGTCGATGAGCTTGTGATGCGCGTTGACACGGAACCTGCCGCTCGCCCGGAAGCGTTCCCACCCGCAGGTGTGGCAGCGGCGCAGGACAAAAGGCAGGCAGGTGGGCATGACCACCCAGTTGGTGAGCACAGAAGTACACCGGTTTCAGTGAGAAATCCGCAGCAAAAGGAGGCGCGGCGCACAGGTGCGGCGCGCGACCGATCAGCGCTTGGGAGGTCTCACACGGTGTACAACGGCACGTCCTTGATCACACGACGGGGGCGGGCAGCACGGTAGCGGCGCGGGGCCACGCCGTTCCACTGGTTTTCCGTGGGCCGGAGGCTGTCAGCGCGACGCCAGGAAGGCCCGCCAGCCGCCGTGACGGGTGATGTCCTCGGCGTCCGCCGACGCGCTGGGCTCGCACAGGAAGCCGGGCACGCCGGTGCCGTCGGCCAGTTCCACGCGGCCCAGGGCCATGGGACGGGGGAGCGCGGCCAGCAGCCGGCCCAGGCCCTGGGCCGGCAGGCTCCAGACCTCCGTCTCGATCGCCGCCCCGCCCGCTCCGACATGCACCAGGCCGGGCTTGGGCGGACTGGTCCGCAGGGCGTAGAGGCGGTACGCCGGGGCCGTGGTCGTCGTGCGCTCCCGTACCGCCCCCAGCGCCAGGAGCTGGGGATTGAGCGGCTGACCGGTCAGGTGGGCGCCGACCACCGCCAGGCGCACCCGCGGTTCCAGGGTTCGGGCGATGGTGGCCAGACGGTCGTCCGTGAACGCCGGGCCGATCAGCATCACGCCGAACGGCAGGCCGTTCACCTCACCCGCCGGTACCGCCACCGCCGCCAGGTCGAAGAGGTTCGTGGAGTTGGTGAAACGGCCCAGGCGGGCGTTGGTGCCCAGCGGGTCGGCCGCGACCTCGGCCAGGGTGGGGTGGCCCGGAGCGGTGGGAAGCAGCAGGGCGTCCGCGTCGGCGAGCTCGGCCAGGGCGCGGCCGCGCAGGTCACGAAGCCGCTCCTGGTCGGCGAAGAGCCGGTGGGCCGGGACGTCACGGGCCCGGGTGATGATGCCGGCGACCGTGGGGTCGAGGCCCTCGCCGCCGGAAGAGATCAGTTTGTCGACAAAGGGGCCTACCGCTGTGTAGCGCTCGGCCACGAACGCGCCCTCGTAGAGCATCGCGGCCGCCTCGGTGAAGGGGGTCAGGTCGAGAGGGCGGATCGAGGCGCCGGCGGCGGCCAGGCCCTTCACCGTCTCCTCGTACGCCTCCGCCCAGCCTTCGTCCAGCTCGCCGAGCTGGGCCCGGGGCGGGACGGCGATGCGCCAGGGGCCGGGGGCCCGCTGGGGGAGCGGCGGGAGCGTGCGGTCCGGCGGGGCCGCCATGTACGACAGTGCCTGCTCGGCTTCCGGGAGAGTGCGGGCGAACACCGTCACGCAGTCGATGGACGCGCAGGCCGGGACCACACCGGCCGTCGGAACCAGGCCGCGTGTCGGCTTCAGGCCGACGATGCCGTTGAAGGCGGCCGGGACCCGGCCCGAGCCCGCGGTGTCCGTGCCGAGGGCGAGGTCGACGATGCCGAGGGCCACGGCGACGGCCGAGCCGGAGCTGGAGCCGCCGCTGATCCGGGCGGGGTCGATCGCGTTGCGGACGGCGCCGTGGGGGGAGCGGGTGCCCACCAGGCCGGTCGCGAACTGGTCGAGATTGGTGGTGCCGAGGACGAGCGCGCCGGCCGCCCGCAGGCGGGCCACCGCGGGAGCGTCGGCCTGCGGTTCGTACGCGTACGCCGGGCAGCCCGCCGTCGTGGGCAGCCCGTGCACGTCGATGTTGCCCTTGGCGGCGAGCAGGCGGCCCGCGAGGGGAAGGTGTGCCCCCGCGGTCACCCGCTCGTCGATCGCGCGGGCCTCCGCCTCGGTCTCCTCCTGCGGGCGCAGGTCGATCCAGATCTCGGGCCGGTCGACGGCCTCGATGCGTGCGTAGGCGGCACGGACACGGGAGACAGTGCTGGACATGGTTGTGCTCCTCGGGGTCAGTTCCGGGCCGGTGCCAGGACGAGCAGGGCCGTGCCCGCCTCCACCTGGTCGCCGGGCCGCGCCAGGATCTCCGTGACGACACCGGTCATCGGTGCGTGCACCCTGGACTCCATTTTCATCGCCTCCAGCGCGAGCAGGGGCTGCCCGGTGGTCACCTCGTCCCCGGCGGCCACGTTCAGCTGCCATACGGAGGCCGCGAACTCGGCCTCGACCAGTCGGCCGCCCGGCGGCACCGCCACCTCGGCGGGCTGGGCGGCGGGCGCCGTGGCCGCTGCCGCCCGCGCGAACTCGCCCGCCGCTTCCCAGGCGTCCCGCTCCGCGGCGAACGCCTTCTGCTGGCGTGCCCTGAACTCCCCGATCGAGTCGGCGTGCGAGGTGAGGAACTCCTGGTAGGAGGCGAGGGAGAAGGTCCCCTCCTCGATGCGCGGCACGAACCGGCCGGAGGTGATGTCGGCGCGCAGGTCGAGGAGTTCGTCCGCGGACACCGGGTACCACCTGATCCGGTCGAAGAAGCGCAGCAGCCACGGCATGCCCGGCTCGAACGCGCCGCGCTGCTGCCAGCCCGACCAGACCTGGGTCGTACGGCCCACGAACTGGTAGCCGCCCGGGCCCTCCATGCCGTAGACGCACAGGTAGGCGCCGCCGATGCCGACGGAGTTCTCGGCGGTCCAGGTGCGGGCCGGGTTGTACTTCGTGGTGACCAGGCGGTGGCGCGGGTCGAGCGGGGTGGCGACCGGGGCGCCCAGGTACACGTCGCCGAGGCCGAGGACCAGGTACTCCGCGTCGAAGACCGTGCGGTAGACGTCCTCGACCGAGTCCAGGCCGTTGACCCGGCGGATGAACTCGATGTTCCACGGGCACCAGGGGGCGTCGTCGCGGACGCCCGCCATGTAGCGGGCGATCGCCTCCCGGGTCGCCGGGTCGTCCCAGGAGAGGGGGAGGTGGACCGTGCGGGAGGGAACCACCAGTTCGTCGGTGGGCGGCAGTCCCGCCACGATCTCCCGTACCGCGCGGAGGAGCCCGGCCTGGGCCAGGACGCTCGGATCGGTCTGGATCTGAAGCGAACGGATGCCCGGCGTCAGGTCCGTGACGCCGGGCAGGTCCGCCGCCGTCACCGCCTCCATCAGCGCGTGCACCCGCATCCGCAGGGCCAGGTCGAGTTGCATGGGACCGAACTCGACCAGCAGGTTGTCGTCGCCGCTGCGCCGGTAGGTCACGTCACCGTCCCGGGCGAGGACACCGCCGTCGACGATCTCGGGGCGGGGCGCGCCCGTGACGTCGACCGGGGTGAAGCGGACCGTGTCGCCGGGGCGTAGCTGGCCGAGCTTCCAGCGTTCGCCGCTCAGGACCGTCGCCGGGCAGACGAACCCGCCCAGGGAGGGGCCGTCGGGACCGAGCAGGACCGGCATGTCGCCGGTGTAGTCGACGGCGCCCACCGAGTACGGGGTGTCGTGGATGTTGGACGGGTGCAGGCCCGCCTCACCGCCGTCGGTGCGCGCCCAGCGCGGCTTGGGGCCGATCAGGCGGACGCCGGTGCGCGCCGAGTTGAAGTGCACCTTCCACTCGGCCGCGTAGAAGTCGCGGATGTCGTCCTCGGTGAAGAACTCCGGTGCCGCGTGCGGGCCCTCGACGGCCGCGAGCTGCCAGTCGGCGGTGAAACTCGGGCGGTCGGTGACGGGCTGGCCGTCGGTCACGGCCCCGCCGTGCAGGACGTCCCCCGTGCGCAGCGCCCGGCCGCCGTGGCCGCCGAACCGCCCCAGGGTGAAGGTGCTCGCGCTGCCGAGGAAGGCGGGGACGTCGAGGCCGCCGCCGGCGACGAGGACGTAGGTGCGCAGGCCGTGTCCGGTGGGGGCGCCGATCTCCAGCAGGCCGCCGGCCGGGACCGTCACCGGCTCCCACTGGGCGGCCGGGGTGCCGTCGACCGTCACCGGGGCCGGGGCGCCGGTCACGCAGACGGTGGTGGGGTGGGTGAAGCGCAGGGCCGGGCCCTGGAGGGTGCATTCGAGGCCGGGCGCGCCCTCCGGGTTGCCCAGGGCGACGTTGCCGAGGCGGAAGGAGCGGTCGTCCATCGGGCCGCTCGGGGGGACGCCGACCTGCCAGTAGCCGGTGCGGCCCGGCCAGTCCTGCACCGTGGTGAGCGTGCCGGCGGCGACGACCTCGATCCGGGAGGTGGGGTCGGTGACCTCGGCGAGGGTCGCCGTGGAGTGGGCGGCGGCACGGAACGCGGGGTCGGCGAGCGCCGCGCGCACCAGGCCGAGGTTCGTCTCGATGCCGTCGACGCGGGCGGCGGTCAGCGCCTCGTCCAGCCGGCGCAGCGCCTCGGCGCGGTCGGGGCCGTACGCGATCACCTTCGCGAGCATCGGGTCGTACGACGTCGTCACCTCGGTGCCGGTCTCCACCCAGCCGTCGACGCGCACCCCCGCCGGGAACTCCACCCGGGTCAGCAGGCCGGCGCTGGGCCGGTGGCCGCGGGAGGGGTCCTCGGCGTAGACGCGGGCCTCGACGGCGTGGCCCCGCGGTGCGCCCGGGTCGCGGACGACGTCGGTCTCGCCCCGCGCGAGGCGCAGCATCCAGGCGACCAGGTCGACGCCGTAGATCTCCTCGGTGACCGGATGTTCCACCTGGAGGCGGGTGTTGACCTCCAGGAAGTAGGCCTCCTCGCGGGCCGCGTCGTACACGAACTCGACCGTGCCGGCCGAACGGTAGCCGACCGAGGCGCACAGATCCCGGGCGGCGGTGGCCAGCCGGGCGCGGACCCGCGGGGGCAGACCGGGGGCCGGGGCCTCCTCGACCACCTTCTGGTTGCGGCGCTGGAGGGAGCAGTCCCGGTCGCCGAAGGTGACGACCCGGCCGTCACCGTCGCCGAAGACCTGGATCTCGACATGGCGGGCGTGCTCGACCAGGCGTTCCAGGAAGACCCCGGCCGAGGAGAAGGAGGCGGCGGCGACCCGCTGCACCCGCTCCCAGGCTTCGGTCAGCTCATCGGCTGATCGACATGCCGACATACCGATACCGCCGCCACCGCCGGTCGCCTTGAGCATCACGGGATAGCCGATGGCGGAGGCCGAGCGGAGGGCTTCGGGCAGGTCGGCCAGCAGCCCGGTGCCCGGGGCCAGGGGCACCCCGGCGGCCTCCGCGGCCGCGCGTGCGGTGTGTTTCGCGCCGAACAGTTCCAGCTGCTCCGGGGTCGGCCCGACGAAGACGATCCCGGCCTCCTCGCACCGGCGGGCGAAGGCGGCGTCCTCGGACAGGAAGCCGTAGCCGGGGTGGATCGCGCCCGCACCGGTGTCCTTGGCGGCCTTCAGGACCAGGTCGGCGTCGAGGTACGACTCCTTCGCCGGCGCCGGGCCGAGCCGGACCGCCTCGTCGGCGAGGCGTACGTGCGGTGCCGAGCGGTCGGGGTCGGAGTAGACGGCGACCGTGCGCAGGCCCAGCGCGCGGGCGGTGCGGATGATGCGGACGGCTATCTCGCCCCGGTTGGCGATCAGCAGCTTCTCGAAGGTGGTCATCCCGCGGCTCCGGTGACCGTCATCGCCACGGCCGTCGGGTCGAAGCCGTTGCAGGGGTTGTTGATCTGGGGGCAGTTGGAGACCAGGACCAGGACATCGCGTTCGGCGCGCAGGGTCAGCTTCCGGCCCGGGGCCGAGAGGCCGTCGACGATGCCGAGGGTGCCGTCCTTCTCGACGGGCACGTTCATGTACCAGTTGATGTTGGAGACCAGGTCGCGCTTGCCGAGACCGTGCCGGGCGCCCTCCGCGAGGAAGTTGTCCACGCAGGCGTGCTGGGACCAGGTGTGGTGGCCGTAGCGGAGGGTGTTGGACTCCTTGGAGCAGGCGCCGCCGACCGTGTCGTGGCGGCCGACCTCGTCGGCGGTCACGGTCATCAGCGGGGTGTGCTCGTTGGAGAGCAGGACGCTGCCGGTGGTCAGGAATATCGAGCCCTGGGCGTGGACGGTGTCGGGCGCGCTGTAGCGGACCGACGTGTCGTGGGCGTCGTAGACGAGGAAGTCGACGGCCTGGTTGCCGTGCAGGTCGGTGATGGTGAGGGACTCGCCCGCGCGGATCACGGCGGACCAGGCGGCGCGGGCGGGGACGACGGTCTGGATGCTCATGCGAGCCCCCTCGCGGCGAGGAATCCGGCGGTGTTGAGGAAGGCGCGGCGGCCCTCGGGGGTGGCGTCCCAGAGCGGGTCGCCCGGCGGGGTGGGGGCGGCGCGCCAGGCCAGCACCTCCAGCGGGGTGCTGACGTAGTCGGGGCGCGGGTCGGCCGGGTGCGGGACGTTCGCGATGAGGACGGTCACGTCCTGCTCGGCGCGGAGCGTGACGCTGCCGCCGGGGCCGGCCGAGCCGGTGAAGTCCAGCGTGCCGTCGTCGCGCACCTCCACGCCCTGGAAGAACGACAGGGAGGGCGGCAGGTCGCGCGGTTCCAGGCCGTTCTTGGCCGCGGCGAGCTTGAACAGCTCGCGGCCGGCGGGGGAGGGCGACTGCGGAGTGCCGTCGCCGTACCGCTCGGTGTTGCGCAGGAGGGCGGAGGTGCCGCAGAGGGCGTCGTGGCGGCCGGAGGTGTCGGCTACGACGGAGGTCAGCACCCGGCCCTGGTCGGAGAGGAGCAGCACGCCCTCGCCGAGGTAGGCGTTCCACTGGACCTTGACGGTGTCGGCGACGTTCAGCCGCTCCCAGGGGCGGTCGGCGGCGTACAGCAGGACGTGGGCGCAGGCGTCGCCGGCCAGGTCGGTCAGGCGCAGCTCGGTGCCGCGGGCCAGGACGCGGTGCGTGTAGTTGCCGCCGGCCACCGTCTCGGCCCACACCAGGTGGCCGGCCTCGCAGGGCGGGTCCGGCCAGTCGGCGGCCGGTACCACGGGCATGGTCTCGGCCCGGGTGCCCTCCTGGGCGCGGGCGTGCGCACGGGCCCCGTATGTGGTCGCTGTCGCCATCGCTGACCTCCGGTTTCTTCGGCTGGGGGGTTATTTCTGTCGCTCGACAGAAATTAGGGGTGCGTGGGGTCGGCGGCGTTGCCTCGGTGTTCCGGCCCGGTTACCGAGGGCTCACCGGGGGCGGCGGCCCGGTGGGCGAGGCGTCGGCGTGATCGCCGTACGGCGTGGTGTGCGAGGATCGAACGCATGGGGACGAGCAGTGGCCGCCGGGTCGGCCGGCCGCGGGCCACGCAGCGACCGGACAGCGGACTGGAGCCGCGGGCCGAACTGCTCGCCGCCGCGGCCGAGTTGTTCACCACCCGCGGCTACGCGGCCACCACCACCCGGGCCGTCGCCGAGCGGGCAGGCATGCGGCAGGCCTCGATGTACCACTACGTCTCCGGCAAGGAGGAACTCCTCGCCGAGCTGCTGGAGTCCACCGTCACGCCGTCCCTGGCCTGTGCGCGGGAGCTGCTCGCGGACGATGTGTCCCCGGCCGAGGAGCGGCTGCGGATCCTGTGCCGGGCCGACGTGGAGCTGCTGTGCGCCGGGCCGCACAACCTGGGCGCGCTCTACCTGCTGCCCGAGGTGCACACCGACCGGTTCGCGGGCTTCCGTGCGGTACGCGCCGAACTCAAGGACGCCTACCGGCAGTTGATCGCCGCGACGGCGGTCGGCGGGGCGCTGGCCAAGAGGGAGCTGGAGCTGCGGACCGATCTCGTCTTCGGGCTGATCGAGGGCGTCATCCTGGTCCACCGCTCCGAACCGGAGCGTCCCGCCCACGAGTTCGCCCGTGCCACGGCCGAGGCGGCGCTGCGGATCGTCGGGGTCTGAGGAGCCCCGGGGGTCGGCGGAGGTTCCGGTCCGGAGGCTCGTTTCACCCATCACGGTGAGTGATATCCGTACATCCGTACGCGGTGACGGATCGTGTTCGAATGAATGCCCTGCGTGCAAAACGACCGAGGGTACTCCAGTCCTTTGGGCGTTTTCAGGTGCTTGCCGAATATGACACGGCGTTGATCCGGTCGGACTAAGCTCGCCCGCGGCGCACCGAGTTGAGGTGAATTCGTGCGCCTGTTCCCAATCATACGGAAGATCCCGACTGCTCCATGAACCTTCCCCCCACGAACTCCTCCGACACCCAGCCGATTCGTCTCAGAAGGCATACATGGTGAGTGTGCAACCGCCTCCCAATGGCCGTGAACTTTCCCTGGCGCGGGTGCTGTTGCTGCCCGCCATACTGATGGCCGCGGCGACCGCCGCCGCCGTCGTCCTGGTGGCGGAGCCCGCCCGGACCGCCGTCGCCGTGTGCGGGACCGTCGGCATGCTGCTGGTGCTCGCGACGGCGGCGGAAGCGGTGCGCCGCGGCCGTAGGCTCCGGGACGCCCGGGCCGAGCACGACCGTCACCGTGCGTATCTGGAACGGTGCCTGACCGCGAGCGAGGAGGAGATCGACCGCCTCGGCCGGGAGGTCTTCCCGACCGCGCTCTACCGGCTGAAGGCCGGTGAGTCACCCAAAGAGGTGGTCCGCCAGCTCTTCGAGGTCGACCCCCGGATGCGCCACGCCCCCGAGTCGCAGCGCCGGCTGATCCGCGCCATGCTCGACATCGTCGACGAGGAAGACCTCCAGCGCGACTCCCTGGAGCGCTCGTTCGTCAGCGTCGCCCGGCGCGTCCAGGCCATCGTCCACCAGCAGGCCCACGAACTGCGGGAGATGGAGGAGGACCACGGCCGCAACCCCGAGGTCTTCGACGACCTGCTGCGCATCGACCACGGCACCGCCCTGATCGGACGCCTCGCCGACTCGGTCTCCGTGCTCGGCGGCGGCCGTCCCGGCCGCCAGTGGCCCAACCCCGTCGCCCTCTACAGCGTGCTGCGCGGCGCCATGTCCCGGATCCTGGAGTACCGGCGCATCGAGCTGCACTCCATCTGCCAGGTCAACATCAAGGGCACCTCCGTCGAGCCGGTCATCCACGCGGCCGCCGAACTCCTCGACAACGCCACCCGCTACTCGCCGCCCTCCACCAAGGTGCACGTCACCGCCGTCGAGGTGCAGTCCGGCGTGTGCATCGAGATCGAGGACGCCGGCGTCACCCTGAACGAGGAGGCCCGCGACCGCCTGGAGGGCCTGCTGGAGAAGGCCAAGCAGGGCAAGGACATCCAGGTCCTCGGCGAGAACCCGCGCCTCGGCCTCTCGGTCGTGGGCCGCCTGTGCAAGACGTACAACATGGACGTCTCGCTGCGCGCCTCCGCGTACGGCGGCGTCCGGGCCGTCCTCATCGTGCCCAGCGACATGATGACGACCGACCCGGCCCCCGGCATCGCCCACGGGATCGGCGCCACCGGCATTCCCAAGCCCGAACTCGGCGCCCTCGAAGGCCCCAAGCGGCCGCCCAAGCGGCGCCGGCCCACCAGCCCCCGCATCCCCGCCGGGATCTCCATGGAGGATGACGTCCCCGAGGTCACCGAATGGACGGCGGGCGGGCTGCCGCAGCGGCGCAGCCGCATGAAGACGCCGCTGAGCCAGCGGATCGCCGAGCAGGCCGCCATCGAGCGCGCCGAACGCGAGGGCAACCCGACCATCTGGTCGCAGCACAAGGAACCCGAGCCCGAGCAGCCGGAACCGGAGCGCCGCGAACCCGGCCTCTGGGTCGAGGCGTTCTGGGAGGGGCTCAAGAAGAACAACCCGGGTGTCCACCCCACCGACTTCACCCGGAACCCCACCAAGTACCTGCATCTGATCAATGATCCGGCCGGCACCGAGGCCGACGACGAGGGGGACCTCAAGTGATCCAGCAGCGAGGCAACTTCGACTGGATGCTCAAGCAACTCGCCGACGGGGTACCGGGCGTCGAGATGATCGTCGTGCTCTCCGCCGACGGCCTGCGCATCGCCCGGCACGGCGGCGACCCCGACGCCGCCGACCGGCTCGCCGCGGCCTGCGCGGGCGTGCAGAGCCTTGCCGGTGCCGTCGCCCAGGAACTCCCCATCAGCAACGGCGACATGAACCTCGTCCTGATCGAGATCGACAGAGGCTACTTCTACCTCATGTCCGCCGGCGCCAACGCCTACCTCGCCGTGCTGGCCGACGTCACCTGCGAACCGGGCCGGATGAGCGAGATGATGCGCGACCTCGTCGTGCGCATCGGCGCCCACCTCACCAGTCCGCCCCGGCGGAACGGGCAGACCGTATGACTCCTCCGCAACGCAAACGGCGCCGGCCCAAGCCGGAACACGTTCCGCCCCCGCTCCCGTCCACGCCGCCGACCCCCGAGAGCGGCGGCGAGGACGGCGACAACAAGAACCCCGAACGGCTCTACGTCATCAGCGGTGCCGACGGCGCCCGGGCCGAACTCGACCTGGTCACCTTAATCGTGGCGCGCGCCGCCCCACCGCCCTCCGTCACCCCCGAGCAGGCGGCGCTGCTCCGGCTCTGTCTCGCCCCCCTGTCCGTGGCCGAGCTCTCGGCCTACCTCAACCTGCCGTTCAGCGCGATGACGGCGCTGATCACCGAGCTGATCACGGCCGAACTGGTGCAGGCGCGCGCCCCGATCGTCCGCCAGGCGCTCCCCGACCGTTCACTTCTCGAAGCGGTGATGCATGGACTTCAAAAGCTCTGAGACGATCCCCGGTCCCCGCACCGAGGACCATCTGCCGCACACCGCCCAGGCCGCGGTGAAGATCGTGATCGTGGGCGGCTTCGGAGTCGGCAAGACCACCATGGTCGGTTCCGTCAGCGAGATCAGACCGCTGACCACCGAGGAGACCATGACCCAGGCGGGCATCGGCGTCGACGACAACTACGGTTCCGAGTCCAAGACCGCCACCACCGTGGCCATGGACTTCGGCCGCATCAGCATCACCGACCAACTGGTGCTCTACCTCTTCGGCACCCCCGGCCAGGAACGCTTCTGGTTCCTGTGGAACGGCCTGTTCGAAGGTGCCCTCGGCGCGGTCGTCCTCATCGACACCCGGCGCCTGGAGGTCAGCTTCGACGTCATGGGACGCCTGGAGGAACGCGGGGTACCTTTCGTCGTCGCCGTCAACTCCTTCCCGGACGGGCCCCGTTACCCCATCGAGGAACTGCGCACCGCGCTGGACCTGCCCCCCGATGTCCCCATCGTGGAGTGCGACGCCCGCCGCCGGGCCTCCAGCCGTGACGTCCTGATGACCCTGATGCGCTTCCTGCACTCGCTCGCCATGTCCGGCGCGCTCACCTGACACCTCTTTCCGCTTCTTTCGAACTCTTTCGCATCTCTTCGGAGCGAACACTGTGACGCCTGAATCCCCCTTCCCGGCCGGCACCAGCACCGACCCGGTCCCGCCGCCCGGCTGCCCGGCGCACGACCGCGGCCCCGGCGGACTCCAGCGGCTCTACGGCGCCGACGCGGACCACCTCGGCGAGCTGTACGAGAAGCTGCGCGAGGAACACGGCTCCGTGGCGCCCGTCCTGCTCCACGACGACGTACCGGTCTGGGTGGTCCTCGGGCTCACCGAGAACCTCCAGATGGTCCGCACCCCTGCCGTCTTCACCCGGGACAGCCGGATCTGGACCCCGCTGCGCGAGGGCATGGTCAAGCCCGATCACCCCCTCATGCCGCACATCGCCTGGCAGCCCATCTGCTCGCACGCCGAGGGCGACGAACACCTGCGGCTGCGGGCGGCGGTCCAGGGGGCCATGACCACCATCGACCACCGCAGCATCCGCCGCCTCATCGGCCGCTACACCCAGCTGCTGGTCAACGAGTTCTGCGAGGAGGGCCGTGCCGAACTGGTCTCCCAGTACTCCGAGCACCTGCCGATGGCGGTCATGTGCGAACTCCTCGGCATGCCCGAGGAGTACAACGACCGGATCGTGGAGGCCGCCCGGGACATGCTCAAGGGCACCGAGACCGCGATCGCCAGCAACGAGTACGTCATGGGCTGCCTGACGCGGCTCACCGCCCGGCGCCGGGCCCGCTCCGAGGACGACTTCACCAGCCACCTCATCAACCACCCGGCCGGGCTCAACGACGACGAGGTCGCCCAGCACCTGCGGGTCGTCCTCATCGCCGCCTACGAGACCACCGCCAACCTCCTCGCCAACGCGCTGCGCATGGTCCTCACCGAGCCCGGCTTCCGCGCCCAGCTCAACGGCGGCCAGATGACCGTACCCGAGGCGATCGAGCAGTCCCTGTGGGACGAGCCGCCGTTCAGCACCGTCTTCGCCTACTTCGCCAAGCAGGACACGGAACTCGGCGGCCAGCGCATCCGCAAGGGCGACGGACTGCTCTACGCGCCCGCGCCGGGCAACGTCGACCCACGCGTCCGCCCCGACCTGAGCGCCAACATGCAGGGCAACCGCTCCCACCTCGCCTTCGGCGGCGGCCCGCACGAATGCCCCGGCCAGGACATCGGCCGTGCCATCGCCGACGTCGGGGTCGACCAGCTGCTGACCCGGCTCTCCGACATCCAGCTCGACTGCGACGAGGAGGAGCTGCGCTGGCGCGCCTCGATCGCCTCCCGGCACCTGGTCGACCTGCCGGTGCGCTTCGACCCGAAGCCGAAGCAGGACGTCACCCTCATGCCGAGCCCGGCCCTGGTCCCCCCGCAGCGTACCGACTGGCAGGCCGGCACCATTCGCCCGGCAGCCCCCGCACCGGCAGCTCCGGAACCGGCCCCCGAGCCCCAGCCGGCGGTGCCGGTGGCCGTGGCCGCCTCCGAACCGGCCAGGCCCCGCGGCATCTGGCCCAGGCTGCGCCGCTGGTGGCTGGGCCGCTAACCGGCCCAGTCCTCGTACGACTCCCAGGCCCGCAGCGTTCGCCCGCTGCACAACCGGTGTTCCACCCCCGTGACCGGATCGGTGAACTCCAGCCGTCGCGCCAGCAGTTGCAGCGGCCGCCGGAAGTCACCGTCCGGCACGGGGCCGGTCACGACCGGATACAGCGGATCGCCGAGGATCGGCACACCCAACCGGCTCATGTGAACCCGCAGTTGATGGGTCTGTCCGGTGTGCGGGGTGAGCCGGTACCGTCCCAGGTCACCTCTGCGTTCGACCAGCTCGACGACCGTCTCCGCGTTGGGCTCCCCCTCGATCTCCCGGGCCGCGGGCACCCCACGCTCCTTGCGGATCCGACTGCGCACCGTCCGGGTGACGGCGAGCGACGGGTCGTACGGCGCGATCGCCTCGTACTCCTTGCGTACCCGCCGCTCGCTGAACAGCGTCTGATACGCCCCCCGCTCCTCGGGCCGCACGGTGAACAGCACCAGCCCGGCCGTGAGCCGGTCCAGCCGGTGCGCGGCCCCGAGCGCGGGAATCCCCAGCTCCCGCCGCAGCCGGGCGAGGACGGTCTCGGTGACGTGACTGCCGCGCGGGGTGGTGGCCAGGAAGTGCGGCTTGTCGGCGACGACGAGGTGGTCGTCCCGGTGGACGACCACGAGGGGGAAGGGGACGGGGACCTCGGGCGGCAGGTCGCGGTGGAACCAGAGGTAGCGGCCGGGGGAGTAGGGGGTGTGGGCGGCGACGGGGTTTCCGTCGGCGCCCACCACCAACCCCGCGTCCAGCATCTCGGCGACTGCGCCGGGGGCGGCTCCGGAGAGCCGTGCGACCAGGTAGGCGCCGACGGTCTGCCACTCCTCGGCGAAGGGCAACCGCACCCTGACGGGGTCCACCCCTTGGCGCTGGGGGAGGGGGGAAGGCGGGGCTGCGGTCTTACGTCTCATTTGCAGCCAAGGCTACGGGGAGCGCCCCCTTCTCGGGGGCCGGGGGGCGCGGGGCTGCATCGATATGCGGCTCCGCCGCGTGGACGCGACCAGCCCCCACCCACCCGCACCCGACCTACTACGCCACAGGTTCCGGCACAGCGACCGCACTCCGGGACTCCGCCCGGGTGAGCCTCCAGACCCCGCCCACCACCACAGTCCCGACCAGGAACAACACGGTGAACCACCGGAAGTACCAGTGGCCCCCGCTGGGGTCGTACACCGCCCCCCGCGGCCACGCCAGATTCACGGTCATCACCAGCCCGTACAGCAGCGCGACCGCGTTCACCGGCACCCCCCACCGCCCCAGCGAGAACAACGGCGCCCCGGTCTCGTCCGTCCCCTCGACCCGGAACTCGCCCCGTATCCGCCGCACCAGCAGGGGCCCGGTCACCATCGCGTAGGCGAGGTACAGCATCACGATGCACGTGGTCCCGATCGCCAGGAACGCGTCCGGTGACGCGAAGTCGAGCAGCAGCAGCGCACCGGCCAGCACCCCCACCACCACGGCCGGCGCCCCCGGCATACCGGTCCGCGGATTCACCCGCGCCAGCCGGTCGGCGAACGGCAGCTGCCCGTCCCGTGCCATGGAGAACAGCATCCGGGACGCCGCCGTCTGGATCGCCAGCGTCGCCACCGCGATCGCCACCACCACGTCGGCCAGCAGCACCCGACCCACCCCGTCCCCGAGGCTGCTGGTCAGCACGTAGCTGAGTCCGTCGACCCCCAGGTGTCCGTCGGTCAGGCTGGGCGCGGCCAGCAGGCCGCCCAGGACGACCAGGCCGCCGAGCAGGCCCGCGGCGGTCAGCGCCGTGAGGATCGTCCGCGGCGCCGTCCGCCGCGGCTGGTGCGTCTCCTCGCTCATCTCACCCGCGCTGTCGAAGCCGATCATCACGTACGCGGCCGTGAACGAGCCGACCAGCAGCGCGCCCAGCAGACCGCCCTCGGCGGCCGTACCGGTGTGGAACGTGATGCCGGGGGAGCGCTTGGAGTGGGTGAGCAGCAGCACGATGATCAGTACCGCGCCGATGATCTCGGCGGTCACCCCGACCCGGTTGATCACGGACATCACCCGGTTGTCCATGATGTTGACGAGGGTGGTCAGTACCAGCAGTACGACGCCCAGCACAGCGGCGTTGGCGGCTCCGTCGGCCGAGGCCGGCGAAGCATCCGTGCCGATCAGCTGGAAGCCGGACCAGAGGGCGGGCAGCACCATCTGCAGGGCGAGCGCGGCCGCCGCGACCACCACGATCTGCCCGATCACCATGATCCAGCCGGCGAACCAGCCGAAGGACGGGTTGGACAGACGTGAGGACCACTGGTAGATGGCGCCGGAGATCGGGTAGCGCCCGGCCAGTTCGGCGAAGCACGCGGCCACCAGCAACTGGCCGACCAGCACGGCCGGCCAGGCCCAGAAGAAGACCGGGCCGCCGAACGCGTACCCGAAGGCGAAGAACTGGAAAACGGTCGTCAGTACGGAGATGAAGGAGAACCCGGCGGCGAAGGAGGCGTACCGGCCGAGGCTGCGATGCAGCTCCTGGCGGTAGCCGAACTCCTCCAGGGAGCGGTCGTCGAGTGTCGTCACGGCGGCACCTGCCTGTCAGGCGGACTTCCTGTCGAAGACGGAAATCGCGGATTTCCTGTCGGGCGACAGAAATTAGGGACGCGCTGTTTCGGACGCGTCACGCCGGCGTGTCCGGGGCGGGCCCAAGTCCTCACGTCCTTGCGGAGCTGCACCAGACGCGATACATCGTGTGTATTGACGGTGCGGATCGACTCGCGATATGTTCGGCCACGGATATTCGGAAGCGAGGTGGTCGGCGTGGCGGCGAAGCGGCGCAAGCTCAGCAATCCCCTGGCGCTCGTCGTGCTGACGACCCTCTGGCAGAAGCCGATGCATCCGTACGAGATCGCCCAGACCATGCGCCGGCAGGGGAAGGACACCAGTACCCGGATCAACTACGGCTCGCTCTACACGGTCATGCAGAACCTGGAGAAGCACGGCTTCGTCGAGGTGGCCGACGTGGAGCGGCAGGGCAACCGCCCGGAGCGCACGGTCTACGGCATCACCGACGCCGGGCGCGAGGAGATGATCCACTGGCTGTCCGACCTGATGGCCGTACCGGCGAAGGAGTACCCGATCTTCGAGACCGCGCTCTCGCTGATGGGTGCCCTGCCGCCGGACGAGGTCGAGCGCCTCCTGGAGCAGCGGCTGAGCTCCCTGGAGGTGGAGGTCACCGGCGGCAGGGCCGTGCTGGAGAAGCTGCACGGGACGGTGCCCCGGCTGTTCGTCGTCGAGGTCGAGTACCACCTGCACATGCTGGAGGCGCAGACCGAATGGGTCCGCGGCTTCGTGCGGGAGATACGGGACGGTTCGTTGCCGGGCGTCGAGGGCTGGCGCCGCTTCCACGAGACCGGCGAAGTGCCCCCGGAGTTCACGGAGGTGGACCAGCAGTAGCGGCAGCCGAGAGAGAAACAGACCCCGGCAGAGCTGTTGCAGCAGCTCCGCCAGGGTCTCGAACCCCGAGCTGAACCCGCCGTGAGGCAGATCCGGGCGATCGAGGTGCGGCACACCCAGGATAGCCCGGTGCTCCTCAAGCGGATCAGCTGTCATCCGCTCACTCAGGAGAGCCCTGTCATGAACACCCGTGCGCCCGCAGTGCAGGCGCGCCAGCTGATCAAGACCTATTCCGGCGACGTCACCGCGCTGAACGGCATGGACGTCACCGTCGAAGCCGGCACCGTCTTCGGGCTCCTCGGGCCCAACGGCGCCGGCAAGTCCACCACCGTCAAGATCCTCACCACCCTGGCCCGTTCCGACTCGGGCACCGCCACCGTGGCCGGCCATGACGTGCTGCGCCATCCCGACCGGGTGCGCCGCGCGATCGGTGTCGTGGCCCAGAACTCCGGCGCCGACCCTGTGGCCACCGGCCGCGAGAACCTCCGGCTCCAGGGCAGGCTCTACGGCCTGCGTGGCACCGGTCTCGACCGCCGAGTCGACGAACTGCTGGACCGCTTCACCCTCACCGAGGCCGCCGGCCGCCAGGTCAAGGGGTACTCCGGCGGGATGCGGCGCCGACTCGACGTGGCTCTCGGGCTGGTCCACCGCCCCGAGGTGCTCTTCCTGGACGAGCCCACCACCGGCCTGGACCCGGAGGCCCGCGCCGCGATGTGGGACGAGATCGGCCGGCTGGCCGGCGAGGAGGGCCTGACCATCCTGCTCACCACGCACTACCTGGAGGAGGCCGACCGGCTCGCCGAGCGGATCGCGATCGTCGACCGCGGCCGGGTCGTGGTCGAGGGCACCCCCGACTCCCTCAAGGGCGAACTGCGCGGCGACGCCGTCCACGTGGAGTTGCGCGAGGCGCCCGGAGAAGCCGGCCGCACCCTGCTCACGGGCGCCCTGACCGGGTTGCCGGGCGTCCGCGAGGTGCTGTTCGACGGGCGCAGGATCAGCGCCCGCGCAGACGACGGGGCCGCCGCGATGCCCGCGCTGCTCGCCGAGCTTGAGCGGGCCGGGGTGACCGTGGTGACGGCGACCGTCGCCCGCCCGTCCCTCGACGACGTCTATCTGCGCTACGCGGGCCGCCGGTACGCGGAGGCCGACAGCGCGTCCGGGAGCCCGGACGCGCCCGCCCTGGCCGGAGGTGCCCGATGAGCAACGCCGTCTCCCAGACCTGGTACATGACCCAGCGACAGCTGCTGGTGTTCGCCCGCCAGCCCGCCTACGCGATCATCACCCTGATCCAGCCGGTGATCTGGCTGTTCCTGTTCGGCAGCCTCTTCAGGAAGGTCGTCGAGCTGGGCGGCTTCGGTACCACCTCCTACCTCGACTACCTGGTGCCGGGCGTGGTGGTGATGAGCGCGCTCAGCTCCAACATGTGGGCGGGCATGGGCACGTTGGAGGAGATCCAGCGCGGCACTCTCAACCGCTTCCTGACCACCCCGGTCAGCCGGGCCGCGCTGATGAACGGCAACGTGGTGAACAACGGCCTGGTCACCGCCGGCCAGTCGCTGATCATCGTGCTGCTCGGCCTGCTGGGCGGCGCCGACTACCCGGGCGGGATCGGCGGCACAGCCGTCCTGGTGGTGGCCGCGGTACTGCTCGGCACGATCTTCGGCGCGCTGTCCAACGCGCTCGGCATGCTGGTCCGGGAGCGCGAGTCGATCATCGGGATCAACACCTTCCTGCTGCTCCCGCTGACCTTCCTGTCCAGCGCTTTCATGGCGCCGTCCCAGATGCCCGGCTGGATGCGGCACATCGCCGACTTCAACCCGCTCAACTGGGCGATGGTGGCCGGCCGTTCGGCGATGTCGGCGGACCCCGACTGGGGTGCGGTGCTCGGCCGTGGCGGGGCGCTGCTGGCGCTGGCGGTCGCGGCCGTGTGGCTGTCGATCAGGACCTTCAGGTCGTACCAGCGGTCGGTGTAGACCGGCCGGCACAGGGACCGGCGGCACCCTCGGGTGCCGCCGGGCCGAATGTCTCAGGCCGCGGCCGCGCCGTTCTCCTGCTCCGCCTCGATCCGGGCGTTCCACTCGCGCTTGGAGGCCTGCCAGCCGTCCTCGTTGTGGCCGAGCCGCCAGTAACCGGAGATCGACAGGTCCTCGCGCGGAATCCCGTTCTCCACGCGCAGCAGAGCCCGCAGTTCCTTGACGAAGCCCGCCTCGCCGTGCACGAAGGCGTGCACCCGGCCCTGCGGGAACTCCAGCGCCCGTACGGCTGCGACCAGGGCCTCGCCGACCGGCCGGGAACCGCGGTGCAGCCAGACGACCTCGACGTCGGAGTCGATCTTCTGCTCCTCCTCGGGGCCGGAGACCTCGACGAAGGCGAACGCCTTCGACCCGGCCGGCAGTGACTCCAGGGCGCGGGCGATCGCGGGCAGCGCGCTCTCGTCACCGGCGAGCAGATGCCAGTCGGCGCTCGCGTCGGGGGCGTAGGCACCGCCGGGACCCATGAAGTGCACGGTCTCACCGGGCTGCACCCGGCAGGCCCACGGCCCGGCCAGGCCCTCGTCGCCGTGCACCACGAAGTCCAGGGTCAGCTCCCGGTGTTCGGCATTCCAGGAGCGCACGGTGTAGGTCCGGGTCACGGGCCAGTGCTCGCGGGGGAACTCGGCGCGGATCCGCTCCAGGTCGAAGGGGGCCGGATAGCTGATGCCCGCTGGTCCGAAGAGGAGTTTCACGTAATGATCGGTGCAGGTGTCCGCGGCGAAGCCGGCCAGTCCGTCACCGCCGAGGACCACGCGCTGCATATGGGGGCTCAACCGTTCGGTGCGCACCACCTGAGCGGAATGGGGCTTACGCGGCTTACGTCCCGGGCGCTCTGCCATGACCGGCCTCCCTGCTCAATGGTTAGGTTTACCTAAGTTAGCACCTCCTTCCCAGTTAACACCTCTTCCATGAACACTCGATGAGAGTGTTTTGCCGGAAGCATTCCTTCGCGGAGTCAGGCTTCCAGCGTCACCAGCAGGCGAGTCAGCGAGCCGCCCAGACCCCAGCGGGCGGCCAGCGCGTCCAGCCCCGCCGGGTCGCGGGGGGCCTTCGGCAGCGCGGTGTCGACGTCCGGCAGGGGTACGTCGCCGGCGACCCGCACCACCCGCGGCGCCACGGCGACATACGGCCGGGCCTCGTCCAGCCGCTTGCGCTGCGACGGCGTGAGCTTCGCCTTCGGGTCGTCGACCGCGGCCATGATCCCGGCCAGGTCGCCGAACTCGGCGAGAAGCTTCGCGGCCGTCTTCTCCCCGATGCCCGGCACTCCCGGCAGGCCGTCGCTCGGGTCGCCGCGCAGCAGAGCCAGGTCCGCGTACCCGCGTCCGTCCACCCCGTACTTCTCGCGCAGCCACGCCTCGTCGGTCGTCTGCAGCGTGCCGACCCCCTTGAGCGGGTACAGCACCCGCACCCCGCGCGCGTCGTCCACCAACTGGTAGAGGTCGCGGTCGCCGGTGACGATGTCCACCGGACCCTCGGCGCGCGCGGTGAAGGTGCCGATCACGTCGTCGGCCTCGTACCCGGCGACGCCGACCCGGGCGATGCCGAGCGCGTCCAGCACCTCCTCGATGACCGGCACCTGCGGGGACAGGGTGTCCGGCACCTCCTCCTCGTCCGGTCCGCTCTCGTGCTCCTCGGCGACCCGGTGCGCCTTGTAGGAGGGGATGAGATCGACCCGCCACTGCGGCCGCCAGTCGGCGTCCATGCAGGCCACCAGCAGGTCCGGCCGGTGGTCCTTGACCAGCCGGTCGATGAAGTCCAGCAGCCCGCGCACGGCGTTCACCGGCGTGCCGTCCGGCGCCCTCACGGAGTCCGGGACGCCGAAGTAGGCGCGGAAGTACAGCGAGGCGGTGTCGAGAAGCATCAGTCGTGCGGTCACGCCCCGCATCATGCCGTACGGCACTGACGGCGACCGGCCGCTGCGCCGGAGTCGCGGGCCGCCCCCGGCACCGGCCGGCCCTCCCGGCACACCGGCGATGCCGGCGGACGCCCCCCCGGCGCCTACGAAAAGGATCCGGCCAACCACATAGCGCTACGGCCTTGCCCAAGCCTTTCCGCCCTGCTGACCGGAGCCGGTCGACCGCACGCTCGACGCGAGCCGCACCACCTCCCGGCTGCGCCGAGGGCGCCCGGGCAGCACCGTGGTCCGCTGCGACACCGGGGAACTGACCGGCCACCACCGCCCCGACCGCGCCACCCTCCGCCGACTCCGGGCCGCGCCGCGGGACTTCACCGTCCGGCGGGCCCGCCCGGAGCGCCGCCGCGACCAGGGCACTCCTCGCGCGGGGCGCGGCGGGAACATCGGTGACCGCACACGCATTGAACTTATGGGGTGCTCCCTCGTCCTGGTCAGGGGCGGCGCCTGCGAGCCGGCTTCGGGAACCGGCCGACGTACGCCCATGACCGCGTCTCCGGCCGGGCCGACCGGCTGTGTCCGCGGGCCCGGGCGGCGGCCCGGCCCTCGCCCGTCCTCCCGCCGCGCCGAGTCACCGGTCCCGACGGCCGTCCGGCCCTGCCGGCCAGCGTGTTCATACCGAAGGAGGAGTCGGCGCCCGGCCAGTCCGGTCGGCCGGCGTACTGGCGCGAACTGTGAGGGTCGCGCTCACCGGACGTGCAGGGATGTGACGGCCGCCTGAAACGGTTTGCCGAACATGCGTAGGGTGCAGAGAACCCCTCAGGAGGGGCCCGGCCGACGCGGGGCCCCCGAGGGACGGAACGACGAGCGAAGGAGGGAGCCGGAGCGATGGGCGACCACAAAGACCAGCAGCCCGTGCGGGTGGGCGCGGCGGTCCGGCGGCGTCGCCGTGCGCTGGAGCTCACCCTCGCCGTCGTGGCCGAGCGCAGCGGCCTGTCGGTGCCCTTCCTGAGCCAGGTCGAGAACGACAGGGCCCGCCCCAGCCGCACCTCCCTGGAGAAGCTCGCCGACGCCCTGCGCACCACGGCCGTCGAACTCCTCGCCGCCGCCGACCCGGCCTGCAGCGTCGACGTCGTACGGGCCGAGGACGCCACCGACCCCGACTTCGCACCCCAGGTGCGTTCCCTGGTCCGCGGTCACCACCAGTTGCACGCCTCCGAGTTCACCGGCGACCACGACGCCGGCCGCGAATTCCAGCACCGCAACGACGAGTTGATGTACGTCGCCGACGGTGCCGTGGAGATCGAGGCCGAGGGCCGCGCCTACCGCCTCGGCCGCGGCGACACCCTCTACCTCACCGGCGGGGTCCGCCACCGCTGGCGCGCGACGGTCCCGGACACCCGGGTCGTCGTGGTGGCGGTGGCGGAACACATCGAGGCAGTCCACGATCGCCAGCGCTGACGTCCCCCCTTCCACGTAGGCGCACTCTGAAGCGCCCCGCACCGCAGCGCCCCATAAGGGGCGCGGGGCTGTATCTGATCCGCGGCTGCCGCCGCGTGGGCGCGACCGGCCACACCGCACCCGCACCCGGTCAGGGCGAGTCGTCTGCCTCCCCGGACTGCCCAGTGCGCTGGTCAGCGGACGGCACCTGACCTGGTACGGACCCTCACTGTCCGCGGCGCCACGGGTGCTGGGCGAGGCGCTGCGAGCAGCTCACCGCTGAGCAGCCCGCGCACGGTGCCGGAGGCGGCCGCCGACCAGCCGGCGACAAGGACGGCGTACAGGCCCACCGCCAGCCAGTGGTACGCGGCCAGCCCGGTGTGCCGCCCGAGCGCGGCGGCGCCCGTGACACACGTCCCCACGGGGAAGGTGAACGCCCACCACGTCATGGCGAACCGCATCCCCTGCCGCCGAGCCCGCACCACGTGCGCGGCCGCCAACGCCAGCCACAACAGCGCGAACCCCAGCACCGGGACGCCGTACAGCACCGCGAGGAGGCCGAAACCAGCGGCGTACGGTGGCGGTACGACGCCGGGGGCGAAGTCCGCGAAGGCGCCCACCGCCGTCGTGGACTGCCCGAGCGGGCCCAGCACCAGGAAGACCGTGGGGGTCAGGACGAGCGGCAGCGGACCGCTGGTGACCAGCCGGGCGAAGACGAGCGTCAGCATCAGCAGCGTGCCGAGCAGACTCAGACCGAAGAGCGCGAAGCAGCCGTAGAGCAGCGTCTCGCGCGGCTGGCCGGGCGGCAGATGCAGGACCAGCTGCGGCCCGACCGCGGCCGACACCATCGGCGCGACCAGCGGCAGCAGCCATACCGGGGAGGCCTGACCGGGCTCGACCCGATGCCGTACGGCGAGCAGGTACGGCACGGCGACGGCCGCCGCTAGTCCCACGGCGGTACCGGTGACGAAGAGCACCGAGCCGAGCGCGACGGCGGCCGGCTCCCCGATCCAGTCCCGACCGAGGGAGAGGGCACCGGCCCCGACGGCGAGCAGGGCCATGGCGAGGCAGCCGTAGAACGGTGCCACGGCGGGGTCCTGGAGATGCGCGCGGGCCTGGCCCAAGTGGTGGGTCCAGTGCAGGACCCGGGCGGCCAGCAGGACCACGAGCTGCAGCAGGGACAGGGCCCACACGCCGACGAGGAGCTCGCGCAAGCCGTCGACGCCGAGCGCGCCGCCGCCGAGGGCGAGGGCGGCGGTGCCCATGACGGAGGCGTACCAGTTGGGGCCGAGGTGACGGACTGCGGTGACCATGGATCCAACGGTTCCGCCGTTCCGCGCCACCGGCCAGGGAGTCCTTCTCTATGGGGGCATAAGCTGGTCTTATGAGCGAGACCGAGGGACGGGCGGCAGGGGGCACGCTGGCGCACCGGGTGCCGGACCTCGGCGCGCTGGAGCTGCTGCTGGCGGTGGCGCGGCTGGGCAGCCTCGGGGCGGCGGCGCGGGAGGTCGGCATCACCCAGCCGGCGGCCAGCAGCCGGATCCGTTCCATGGAGCGGCAGCTGGGCGTGGCCCTGGTCGACCGTTCACCGCGCGGCTCCCGGCTGACGGATGCCGGGGCGCTGGTGACCGACTGGGCGCGGCGGGTGGTGGAGGCGGCGGAGGCCTTCGACGCGGGTACCCAGGCGCTCCGGGACCGGCGGGACTCGCGGCTGCGGGTCGCGGCGAGCATGACCATCGCCGAGTACCTTCTGCCCGGCTGGCTGCTCGCGCTGCGCGCCCAGCGTCCCGACACGGCGGTGTCCCTGCTCGCCGGCAACTCGGCGGCGGTGGCCGAGCGGCTGCTCGCGGACGAGGCGGACCTGGGCTTCGTGGAGGGCCTGTCGGTTCCGCACGGCCTGGACTCGGCGGTGATAGCGCACGACCGCCTGATCGTCGTGGTCGCCCCCGGTCACCCCTGGGCCCGCCGCCGGCGCCCGCTCGCGGCGGCGGAGCTGGCGGCGACGCCGCTGATCCTCCGCGAACGCGGCTCAGGCACCCGCCAGGTCCTCGACGCGGCGCTGGGCGGCCTGGCCCGCCCGCTGATCGAACTGTCGTCGACCACGGCGGTGAAGGCGTCGGCGGTCGGCGGCGCGGGCCCCGCGGTCCTCAGCGAACTGGCACTGGGGGAGGAACTGGCGATGCGGCGGCTGGTCGCCGTCCCGCTGGAGGGCATCGCCCTTCGCCGCGACCTGCGGGCAGTCTGGCCCACCGGCCACCGCCCGACCGGCCCGGCCCGCGAGCTGCTCTCCCTGACCCGGGGTTAGAACTCCGTCGCCCACCCACCACCCGACTCGGTCACTCGAAGAGGAGCCGCCGCAAAAGACAGCCCGCCAGGCGTGCGGGGACGAAGGCGGGCCCGCACCGCGTTCCGGCTTGTCCGGGCGTGCGGGGGCGGAGGGGGGCCCGCGTCGCGTTCCGGCTTGTCCGGGTGTGCGGGGGCGGAGGGGGGCCCGCACCGCGTCTCGGCTTGTCCGGGCGGGTGAGGACGCAGGTCTGCCCGCACCCCCTCCAGCCCGTCCGGCGTTTGAGGACGAGGCCGTTCAGGCCGATGCGGGGGTCCGGGGGCGGCAGCCCCCGGAACGGGCGGTCGAAGGGGGCCCACCCCCTGGAGGACGGGACGGGTAGGGGCGGCGGGGGCGAGAATCCGGCTCAGTGCGTGGATGCGGCGGTGACCAGGGCTGCCATCACGCGCAGGTCCTCGCCCATCTCCGGATGCCACTGCACCCCGACGGCCCAGCCCCGTTCCGCGGGCAGTTCGATCGCCTCGACCGTCCCGTCGGCCGCGTGCGCCGACACCAGCAGCCCCGCGCCGAGGCGGTCCACCGCCTGATGGTGGAAGGTCGGGACCGACGTCTCCTCCGGGACCGTCTCGGCGTACCGGGTGCCGGGGACCGGCTTCACCTCGTGGCGGCCGAAGACCCCGGGCACCTCCGCGTGCCCGTCGATGTGCTGGACGAGAGTGCCCCCGAGGGCGACGTTCAGCAGCTGCATGCCCCGGCAGATGCCGAGCACCGGTACGGCCGTGGCCAGCGCGGCGTCGATGAGGGCCAGCTCCCAGGCGTCCCGGGCACGAGCGGGACGCCCGGTGCGCGGGTCGGGCTCGGCGCCGTAGCGCACGGGCTCCACGTCCGGGCCACCCGCGATCACCAGGCCGTCCAGGCGGGCCACCGTCGCCGCCGCGTGCTCCGGGGCGTCCGGCGGCAGCAGCGCGGCCAGGCCGCCGGCCCGCTGGACGAGGCGTGGGTAACCGGCCGGCAGCAGGGCCGCCTCCAGCTCCCAGACTCCCCAGCGCGTCCCGGCCTCCAGGTATGTACTCACGCCGATCAGCGGCCGTCCGGGCATGGACCCTCCCCTGTCACAAAGGTGTGCGTGCACACCTTTATCGCACACCCTGATGACAGGCCGGTCGGGCCGTCACGCCAGGAAGCCCCGCAACAGCGCCGCCGTCCCGGCGCAGTGCTCCCGCATCATCTCCCGCGCGCCGTCCGCGTCCCCGTCCAGCACCGCCTCCACCAGCGCGATGTGCTGGCGCTGCGAGTGCTCCAGGTTGCGGACCAGGAGCGGGATGCAGTCGAGGAGGTCGTTGACCGTCGCCCGTACGGCGGCGTACTGGGCGGTGAGGGAGGGGGAGCCGCACAGCTCGGCGATCGTCAGATGCAGCAGGGTGTCCAGGCGGCGGTAGTGCGCCAGCGGCGCCTCGTGCGTGCGGGCGAGCGCCTCCCGCAGCCGGAGCGCCTGCTCGCCCGTGAGCCCGTGCGCCGCGCACAGGCCCGCCGCGCCCACCTCAAGCACCTCCCGGAACCGGAGCACGTCCTCGATGTCGACCTCGGCGATCCGGCGCCGCAGCTCGTCCTCGCCGCCCGCGTCCGTGCGCGGCAGCACGAAGGTCCCGCCGTACCGTCCGCGCCGGGACTCCACCAGGCCCTGGTCCTGAAGCACTTTCAGCACCTCGCGCAGCGTCACCCGGCTGATCCCGAGCCGCTCCGCCAGAACCCGCTCGGCGGGCAGCCGCTCGCCGCCCGGAACCAGGCCCAGCCGGACGACCTGCAGGATCTGCTCCAGCGCCTCCTCGAAGCCGTTGCCCGCCCGCACCGGTCGCAGCACCGGAGTCAACGGGTCGTCGAGGGCGCCGTCCGCGTCCAGCGACATATGGCCGTACCCCCTTCCCAAGCAATGGTTCCCTTCAATACCTTAGAGCTCCCCGACCGGCCCCAGAAGCGCTGCGTGAAAGAAGCCGAAGGAGCTCCCGTGGCAGACCGCACACCCCCGCTGAGCGTCGAGGAGCTGCACACCCTCGTCGCGAGCGGTGAGATCGACACTGTCGTCCTGGCCTTCCCCGACATGCAAGGGCGGTTGCAGGGCAAGCGGTTCGCCGCCCGCTTCTTCCTCGACGAGGTCCTGCGCCACGGCACCGAGGGCTGCAACTACCTCCTCGCCGTCGACACCGAGATGAACACCGTCGACGGCTACGCCATGTCCTCCTGGGACCGCGGCTACGGCGACTTCGCCATGCACCCCGACCTCGCCACCCTCCGCCGCGTGCCCTGGAACGCGGGCACGGCGATGCTCATCGCCGACCTCGCCTGGAACGACGGCTCCCCGGTCGTCGCCGCGCCCCGGCAGATCCTCCGCCGCCAGCTGGAGCGCCTCGCCGAACTCGGCTACACCGCACAGGTCGGTACGGAGCTGGAGTTCATCGTGTTCAAGGACACCTACGAGGCGGCCTGGGACGCCAACTACCGCGGGCTGACCCCGGCCAACCAGTACAACATCGACTACTCGGTACTGGGGACCGGGCGGATCGAGCCCCTGCTCCGCCGGATCCGCAACGAGATGGCGGCCGCGGGACTGACCGTCGAGTCCGCCAAGGGCGAGTGCAACCCCGGACAGCACGAGATCGCCTTCCGCTACGACGAGGCCCTCGTCACCTGCGACCAGCACGCCATCTACAAGACCGGCGCCAAGGAGATCGCCGCCCAGGAGGGCGTCTCCCTCACCTTCATGGCCAAGTACAACGAGCGGGAGGGCAACTCCTGCCACATCCACCTGTCGTTGACGGACACGGCCGGCCACAACGTCTTCGCCGCCCCCGACGGGCACGGCATGTCCGACGTGATGCGGCACTTCCTCGCCGGACAGCTCGCCGCCCTCCGCGACTTCTCGCTCCTCTACGCGCCCAACATCAACAGCTACAAGCGGTTCCAGCCGGGCTCCTTCGCCCCGACCGCCGTCGCCTGGGGCCAGGACAACCGCACCTGCGCACTGCGAGTCGTCGGCCACGGCCGCTCGCTGCGCTTCGAGAACCGGCTGCCCGGCGGCGACGTCAACCCGCACCTCGCCGTCGCCGGGCTGGTCGCCGCCGGCCTGTACGGCATCGAGCAGCAGCTGGAACTCCCCGAGCCCTGCCCCGGCAACGCCTACACCGCCGACTTCGCCCACGTCCCGACCACCCTCCGCGAGGCCGCCGAACTCTGGGAGAACAGCCCCGTCGCGAAAGCCGCCTTCGGCGACGAGGTCGTCGCGCACTACCGCAACATGGCCCGCGTCGAACTGGAGGCCTTCGACGCCGCGGTGACCGACTGGGAGCTGCGCCGCTCCTTCGAACGCATGTGAGGCATCACTTGTCGCAACAGTACGAACTCGACGTCCTCGACCCGGCCACGGAGGAGGTGATCGCGACCGTCCCGGGGGCCGGTGAGGAGGACGTCGACACCGCCGTACGCCGGGCCGCGCGGGCCCAGGAGCGCTGGTCCGCGCTCGCGCCCGGCGAACGGGCCCGGCTGCTACGCCGGTTCGCCGCCGCCGTCGACGAACACCGCGAGGAACTCGCGCAGTTGGAGGTCCGCGAAGCCGGTCACACCATCGGCAACGCCCGCTGGGAGGCCGGCAACGTCCGCGACCTGCTCGACTACGCGGCCGGCGGAGTGGAGCGGCTGACCGGACGCCAGATCCCGGTACCCGGCGGCCTCGACGTCACCCTCCTCGAACCCCTCGGGGTCGTCGGTGTCATCGCCCCCTGGAACTTCCCCATGCCCATCGCGGCCTGGGCCACCGCCCCCGCCCTCGCGGCCGGCAACGCGGTCGTCCTCAAGCCCGCCGAGACGACCCCGCTCACCGCCCTCCGGCTCGCCGAACTCGCCCTGGTGGCAGGGCTCCCGGAAGACCTCTTCCAGGTGCTCCCCGGCCGCGGCGACATCGCCGGCGAGGCCCTGGTCCGCCACCCCGGCGTCGCCAAGATCGTGTTCACCGGCTCCACCCGGATCGGCAGGCGCATCATGGCGCTCTGCGCCGACCAGGTGAAGCGCGTCACCCTCGAACTGGGCGGCAAGAGCCCCAACCTCGTCTTCGCCGACGCCGACATCGAGGCCGCCGCGGCCGCCGCCCCCATGTCCTTCCTGGACAACTCCGGCCAGGACTGCTGCGCCCGCACCCGCATCCTCGTCCAACGGCCCGTCTACGACCGCTTCCTGGAACTCCTCGCCCCCGCGATCGAGTCCGTCTCGGTCGGCGACCCGGCCGACGAGCGGACGGACATGGGCCCGCTGATCTCCCAGGCCCAGCTTGAGCGGGTCCGTTCGTACGTCGACGCGGACGCGCCCGGCATCCGGGGCAAGGCCCCCGAGGGCCCCGGCTTCTGGTTCCCGCCGACCGTCCTCACCGGCGTCGACCCGCACGCGCGCGTGGCCGTCGAGGAGGTTTTCGGACCGGTCGCCGCCGTCATCCCGTTCGAGGACGAGGCCGACGCGATCCGGCTGGCCAACGACACCGACTACGGCCTCTCCGGCTCGATCTGGACCCGCGACGTGGGCCGCGCCCTGCGCGTCTCCCAGGCCGTCAAGGCCGGCAACCTGTCCGTCAACTCCCACTCCAGCGTCCGCTACTGGACCCCCTTCGGCGGCTACAAGCAGTCGGGGATCGGCCGTGAACTCGGCCCGGACGCGCTCGCCGCCTTCACCGAAACCAAGAACGTCTTCATCAGCACGGAAGGCCCCGCACAGTGACCGCTGAGACCCCCGACATCGTCTGCCGCCGACTCGTCGGCCGTACCGCCGTCATCACCGGAGCCGGCAGCGGCATCGGCCTCGCCACCGCGCGGCGGCTGGCCTCCGAGGGCGCCCACGTCGTCTGCGGCGACGTCGACGAGACCCGGGGCAAAGCCGCCGCCGAGGGGGTCGGCGGGCTCTTCGTGAAGGTCGACGTCACCGATCCCGAACAGGTCGAGGCGCTGTTCAGGACCGCGTACGACACCTACGGCAGCGTCGACATCGCCTTCAACAACGCCGGTATCTCGCCGCCCGACGACGACTCCATCCTGGAGACGGGACTTGAGGCCTGGAAGCGCGTCCAGGAGGTCAACCTCACCTCCGTCTACCTGTGCTGCAAGGCCGCCATCCCCTACATGCGGCGGCAGGGCAGGGGCTCCATCATCAACACGGCGTCCTTCGTGGCCCGGATGGGCGCGGCCACCTCGCAGATCTCCTACACCGCCTCCAAGGGCGGAGTTCTGGCCATGTCCCGTGAGCTGGGCGTGCAATTCGCCAGGGAGGGCATCCGGGTCAACGCGCTCTGCCCCGGACCGGTCAACACCCCGCTTCTCCAGGAGCTGTTCGCCAAGGACCCGGAGCGGGCCGCCCGCCGCCTGGTGCACATCCCGCTGGGCCGGTTCGCCGAGGCCGAGGAGATCGCCGCCGCCGTCGCCTTCCTGGCCAGCGACGACTCCTCCTTCGTCAACGCCAGCGACTTCCTGGTGGACGGCGGGATCTCTGGGGCGTACGTCACGCCCCTCTAGGAGCCCGTGTACGGACCCCGACCCCCGCCCTACAGTGCGGGAGTGAGCATGACCCCGCCCGGCTGGCACGCCGACCCGCACGCCCCGCACCTGGAGCGCTGGTGGGACGGACGGGCCTGGACCGAGCACCGGCGCACCCCGTCCGGCCTCCCCGCGCCGCCGCCCCCGGCGGCCCGGGCGTCCGGACGGGCCAAGGCGGTCGCGCTGACATCCGCCGCGGCCGTGCTGGCCACGGCGATCGTCTGCGGCGCGACCGTGCTCCGCACCGACGAGGCGAGCGGCCGAGCCGACACGACGGTCCGCACCGCGCCCAGCCCGGCGGCGCCCCCGGCCCTCGTCGTCGACCAGCTCAACGGCATCAGCCTGCCGGTGCCGGCCGGCTGGACCGGCTCCTCGTACCTCGCCCAGAACGACGTCGTGATGACCACCGCGGGCACCTACGCCTGCCCGGCCCACACCGGCCGGTGCCGCCACGGCCAGGTCATCAGCCGTACCGCGGGAGACGCCGACGGTGCCTCCCCGCGCACGGTCGCCGAACGGGACGTACCCGACGCGGCCGAGGCGGCGTACGGCCAGGATCCCGGCGGACGGCGGCCCTTCGGGGGCATCCGGTCCCACCGGGTCGTCAAGGCCGGGCGGGTCGCGGTGGCCGGCCGCGACGGCTACCTGGTGCGCTGGCGGATACGGACCGCCGACGGGCCGGGCGGCTACGTCCAGTCCGTGGCCTTCCCGTCCGCCACCGGCGTGCCGGCCCCGGTCGTCGTCCGGCTCGTCTTCGACGCGGGCCCGGACGGACCGCCACTGTCCGACATGGACGCCATCACCGGCGGCATCAGGCCGGTCGGTTAGAGGAAGGTGTGACCTTCACCCCGGTACGTCGGTACGGTCGCCGTCACCCGGTCGCCCTCGACCAGCTGCAACTCGGCGAACCGCTCGCACAGCTCGCCCGCCTTGGCGTGCCGGAACCACACCTTGTCGCCGATCAGCAGGTCGTCCGCCGCCGAGCCGAGCAGCGGGGTCTGCACCTCGCCGGGGCCCTCCTGCGAGTCGTACGACAGCCCCTCAGGCAGGTACGGCACCGGGAGCCGGTCCGGGCCCGCGACGCCCGAGGCCGGGTAACCGCCGCCGAGGACCGTGACGACCCCCACACCGGGCCGCCGCACCACCGGCATGGCGAACAGCGCGGCCGGCCGGCCGGTGAACGACGTGTAGTTGTCGAAGAGGCGCGGCACGTACAGGCCCGACCCGGCCGCTATCTCGGTGACCGCGTCCTCCGCGGCCGTGGTCTGCACACTGCCCGTGCCGCCGCCGTTGACGAACTCCAGGCCGGGCGCCACCGCGCGGACCGCCCGCACCACCGCGGCGCGCCGCTCGGCCAGCTCACGGCGGGCGGTGGCCTGCATCAGACGCACCGCGCGGGAGCGCAGCGGCCGGCCGGCGACGTCGTCCCCGACCCCGGCGATGTGCCCCTCGTACCCCATGATCCCGACGAGCCTGAAGCCCGGCCGCCGGGCCACGGCGCGGGCGAGGTCGGCGAGCTGGGCGGGGGAGTACAGCGGCGAGCGCCGGGCCCCGACCCGCACCCGGCCCCCGAACAGCTTCAGCGAGGTGTCCAACTCCAGGCAGACCCGGACCACTTCACCGCCGCCGTCACGGGCGGCGTCGATCAGGTCGAGGTGCGCCGGATCGTCGATCATCACCGTCACGGCGGCGGCCAGCTTCGGATCGGCGGCCAGCTCCGCGAACCGGGCCCGGTCCGCGGACGGATACGCCAGCAGGATGTCGTCGAACCCCGACCTCGCGAGCCACAGCGACTCCGCCAGCGTGAACGACATGATCCCCGCGAAACCCTCCTTCGCGAGGACCCGTTCCAGCAGGTGCCGGCAGCGCACGGACTTGCTCGCGACCCGGATCGGCTTCCCGCCGGCCCGGCGTACGAGGTCGTCCGCGTTGGCGTCGAAGGCCCCCAGATCCACGATCGCGAGAGGGGCGTCCAGGTGGGCGGTGGCCCGGTCGTAACGGGCCCGGTCGGCGGCGCGCGCAGTCATGAACGAAGCCTGCCAGACAGGATTACCGCAGGGTAGGGGGACGATCCGGGCAGATGCCGCGGGGCCGCGGACTGGTTCCCGTTCGGCCTCGGACAACCCGTAGAGTGACGCGCACGTACGGCGGAACGGACCTGGTCGCCTGACCCGCACCGGGATGCGGATCCGCGCGTGCGGGTATGCGTGCCCGGGAGCGGACGGCTCCCCGCCGGGGAGCACGACGGCCCGTACGAGGAGTTGGCCCGGGCATGAGGAAACGGGGGGCGCATGAGCGGCGAAGCGCGGCACGCCCCGATCCCACGGCAGCCCTCGCCGGACCGCGCCCCGACAGCGCCCACCGGGGAGCCCGCGCCGACGGCCGACGGGTCCCGGCCGGGGAACGGCGGCACCGGCCAGGGCGACGCCCCGCACGCGGCCGACGCGTCCCGCCGGGCGGACCGGCCGGGGTTCTTCGACCGGCCGAACCGAGTGAACCGCTCACCGCGGCCGGACGTATCCACTGGCAGGACCGGGATCACCGGGCAGGACCAGCTGCCGGGAGGGCCTGGCGGGCAGCAGAGTCGTGATGACCGGACGAGTCGGGGCGGTGTGGTGGGCCAGGGCGAACAAGGGGCGGGGGACAGGGCCGTAAGCCGCTCGACGTCCGCCGAACGCATCACTCGGCCCCGCTACCCCAACCTCCGGCCACCCCAGGGCCGCCCCATCGCGTCCGCACCGCCCCCACCGGCCTCGGCCCGCTTCCCGGACGCACCCGCGGCCTCCTCCGACCGCGAGACCGGCCGCCCTGCGCCGCCGACGCCCTCGGTCCGGGAGCCCGACCGCTCGGTACCGCCCGGGTCGTCGGCGTTCCCCGGTGGGGAGACCGGTCGAGGGGGACCCTCTGCGTCCGCGGGCCCGGCGTCCGGTCGGGCAGTGGCGCCCGAGGTCCCCGGACGGGGCGCGCCGTTCCGGCTGTCGTACGGTCCGGGGCCGTCGCCCCGGCGCCCGGGGTCCGGACCGGAACCGAGCGGCTCGCCGCGCGCTGCGCGCACCGCCGCGGAACCGGAGCCGTCGGCGGACGAACCGCGCGCAACAGCCCGGCCGCGGACCGCGCACCCCGGCAGTCCTGCCGAGGCGTCGAGCGACACGACCGAGAACTCGGCCGGCGCGGCCGGGCCCGGACGGCTCGAACGACAGCGCGGCGACTTCCCGGCCACCACCATCGGCGCACGGGAGTCGGGCAGCGCGTGGAGCCCGCACATGCGGACGTTCCCCGTACCGACGGCCCCACCGCGCCCCACGACACCCCCGAAGGCCGCCCCGCCGCCGCCCCGTCCGCCCCAGCCCCCGGCCGCCGGCACTCCACCGCGTCCCACGGCCGCCCCGACGGCCGGCACACCCGCGCGTCCCGCGGCGCCCGCCGTGCACGGCGTTCCCGCGCAGCCGGCGAGCGCCCCGGCGCCCGCCGTGCCGCCGCGTCCAACGGAGCCCCCGGCGGCCGATACTCCGGCGCGGCCGGTCAAGGCCCCGGGGGCCGACGTCCCGCCTCGGCCCACCGTTCCGGCGCCAGCCGCCCCGCCGCGTCCGACGGGGTTCCCCGACGGTGCCGCCCAGGCACGTCCCGCGGCGTCGTCGGCGAGCGGTACGGCGTTCCCGGCCGTCGACGGTCTCAACGGGCCCGCGCGCCCGGCGCCCGCCGCGCCGCCGCGGCCCTCTGCGGCCCCGGCCCCCGCCCCGGCCGGCCCGGATTCCGGCGCGGTGCCGCATGCCGCGCCCGCTCCGCCCTCCTACCTCGACGCCGCCTCGCCGCCCGACCCCCTCGGTCCCGCCCCGGACCCCTCGATGTCCTGGAGCGTCACCGCGGGAACTCCCGGCCGGGAGCGGCCCGTTGTGACGTTCGGTGAGCCCGAGGGATACGACGAACGTGGGCGGGGGCTGTCGTTGATCGGTCGAGTGGCGCCCCGTACCGCCGCTGCCGCCGCCTGCATGGTGCTCGGCCTCGGTCTCATCGGCGGCGCGGTGACCGGGGGCTGGATCGTCGACGACGGCGACACCGCCGCGGCGACCAGCTTCAGCTCCGCCGCCGACCTGTGGCACAACGCCCCCGTCGACGAGCTGTTCCCGCCCACCGTGCAGGGCACCGGCGCCGGCCCCGGCGGAGCCGACCGCACCTGGACCAGGATCGCCGTCGCCCCGGCCACCGGCTGCACCGACGCCTTCGACCCGCTGCTGCGCAAGACGCTCGCCCCCGTCGGCTGCCGGCGCCTGATCCGCGCCACCTACACCGACGCCACCCAGAGCTACGTGACGACCGTCGGCCTGCTGTTCACGAAATCCGACCCGGCCGGGATGACCGCCCTCGCCAAGCGGTTCGCGGCCGAACGCCTGGACCGCCGTACCGACCTGCTGCCCCTCCCGTACGCCGCGAAGGACACCGCCGCCGAGCGGTTCGGGCCGCACCAGCGCGCCACATGGACGATCTCCGTGCTCTCCGACGCCCCGGTCGTCGCCTACGCCGTCTCCGGCTGGGCCGACGGCCGTACCGTCGACACCCCGCAACCCGCCGCCGACGCCGAGGTGTCCGGCGCCACCACGGCCGCGGCCCAGTCCGGCCTCGGCAACGAGGCGCAGGGCCTGGCCGACCGCATCGAACGGCGACTGCGCCACGACATCGCCGACTCGGCAACGGAGAAGCCCTCATGAAGCGCCGCGCAACCGGGGCCGCGGTGAGCCTGCTGCTCGCCGGCTCGCTCGCCCTGCTGCCCTCCACCACCGCGTACGCGGACACCATCCGCGCCCAGCAGTGGGGCCTGTCCGCCCTGCACCTCGACGAGGCCTGGCGGACCACCAAGGGCAAGGGCATCACCGTCGCCGTCCTGGACACCGGCGTCGAGGCCGACCACCCGGACCTCGTCGGCAACGTCCTGCCCGCCAAGGACATGATCGGCTTCGGTGCCGGGCCCGGCGACAGCGACTGGGCTCGGCACGGCACCGCGATGGCCGGCATCATCGCCGGTCACGGCCACGGGGTCGGCAACGGCGACGGGGTGATGGGAGTCGCGCCCGAGGCCAGGATCCTGCCCGTCCGGGTCATCCTCGAAGACAGCGACAGCGCCCGCGACAAGGCCCGCACCACCCGTGGCAACGCGCTGGCCGACGGCATCCGCTGGGCCGCGGACCACGGCGCCGACGTCATCAACCTCTCCCTCGGCGACGACTCCGACTCCGCGCACCCGGAGCCCAGCGAGGACGAGGCCATCCAGTACGCGCTGAAGAAAGACGTCGTGGTCGTCGCCTCGGCCGGAAACGGCGGCAAGAAGGGCGACCACATCTCGTACCCGGCCGCGTACCCGGGCGTCATCGCCGCCACCGCGGTGGACAGGTTCGGCGTCCGCGCCTCCTTCTCCACCCGCCGCTGGTACGCCACGGTCAGCGCGCCCGGCGACGACATCGTCATCGCCGAACCGGACCACAAGTACTACGAGGGCTGGGGGACGAGCGCCGCCGCCGCCTTCGTCTCCGGAGCCGTGGCCCTGGTCAAGGCCGCCCACCCCGGCCTGACCCCGGCCCAGATCAAGAAGCTCCTGGAGGACACCGCCCGCGACGCCCCGGCCGGCGGCCGCGACGACTCCCGGGGCTTCGGCATGATCGACCCGGCGGCGGCGATCAAGTCCGCGGCCGGCCTGAAGACCCGGAACCTGACCTCGGCCTCGTACAGCAAGAAGTACTTCGGCTCCGGCCCCGACCCGGAGGAAACGACGACAAGCGCGACCGACTGGGCAGCTCCCATGGCAGGAGGTACCGGCGGGGTCCTGCTGGTAGCGGCAGTGGTCCTGTGGAGAGCCCGCAGACGGCCCTTCGAAACCCCCTGAAGTGCCCCGGAACCTGCCGTCCCACCCCTACTGCGAAGCAGAAGCCGACGAATCACCTTCGGTGAACGACCCCAGCGCCGCCTTCGCAGCCGCCTCCACCACCGAAATCCCCTTCGCCTGACTCACGGTCCCCTTCGACAGCACGGCGACCAGATAGTCCGTCCCGCCCACCGTCACCCGCCCGATGCTGTTGACGTCCCACAACCCCGTCGTGCTCCGCGCCAGCCACCCGTTCTTCAGCGCGTACTGCGAACCGTCGGCGGCGGCCGAGACCCCCCACCGCTGGTCCGACTCGACCGTCTTCATCAGCCCCTGGACGTACGCCTGCGAGGCCGCGCTCAGCTTCGAGTCGTCCCCGAACACCTGCTGGAGCAGGGTGAGCTGATCGGCGGCGGTGGTCTGCGTCAGCCCCCACAGCGGCCCGTCGCCCCCCTCGGTCGACGTGAGCCCGAACCGCTTGTTCGCCGCGTCCAGGCCGTCCGCCTTGCCGATGACGTCCCACAGCTCCGTCGCCGACGTGTTGTCGCTGTTCTCGATCATCTTCGTGGCGTACGCCTTCTCGGTCGCCGTCAGATGCCGGCCGGCGTCCTGCGCCTGCAGCAGCAGCGTCGCCAGGATGTCCACCTTGACGATGCTCGCCGTGTCGAAGGCCGCGTCCCCGTACGTCGCGCTGTCTCCGGAGTCCAGGTCGAGGACGGCCGCCGAGACCTTCGCCCCGGACGGCAGCGTCACCTTCGCCATCGCCGAACTCAGCAGCGCGTCCCGGTCCACGGCCGGCTCCGTCACGGGTTCCACCGACGCCTCCCCACTCGCCGAAGCCGAGACCGAGGAGGACGGCCCCGGAGACGCCGCCGAGGATACGGCGTCGTCGCGCGCGTGCGCCTTCACGTACACGCTCCCCGCCGCGGTGGCACCGACGACGGCGACGGTGGCGAGGGAGACGTAGAGAAGGGCCCGGCGCCGGGGCCGGTCACGGCGGCGGGCCCGACGGGAACCTGAGGTGGCTCTTGAGGACTCCATGCCCGCGATGCTCGGGGCGGGGACTGTGTGAGCCGTTTGCCGGACGTTAGAAGTAGGTCAGGGAAATCTGAGATTCCCGTGAAACCCGTGTCCGGCCGGTTTCGGGGGCCGCACAACCGCAGCAGCATCCCACCGATAGGGTCGGGGACCGTGGCGAACAAGAACATTCCCGACTCCGGCTACTCCGACGACGACGGCTCCGCCGACCCCCGGCTGGCCGCCGCGCTGGCCGCCTGGGCCGAGGACCGCGGCGCCGTCGGACCGGTCCTGGAGGCGCTGCGGGGCGCCCGGCTCCTGGTTCCGGTGGTCGCCGTGCTCGGTGAGGTCGAGGAGGACGAGAACGGGCTGCGCCGCGAGAAGACCAGCGACATGGCCGTCCCCACCCTGAAGGCGGGCCACCGCACCGCTCTGCCGGCCTTCACCTCCACCGAGTCGCTGGCCCGCTGGGACCCGGCGGCCCGGCCCGTCGCCGTACCCCTGCACCAGGCGCTCCAGGCCGCCGCGCACGAGAAGGCCGACACGGTGGTGCTGGACCTGGCGGGGCCGGTGCCGTTCGAGCTGAGCGGCGCCGCGCTGCTCGCCCTCGCCGAGGGGCGTACGACCGCCGATCCGCTCGCGGACCCGGCCGTGGTCGGCGCTGTCCGGGCCGCGGTGGCCACCGAGCCCGCCGTGCTCCGTGCCCACCTCGGGCCCGGGTCGGCCGACGGGACGCTGGCGCTGGTCCTCGACCCGGCCGCCGAGGCCCCCGCCGAGGCCGCCCGGGCCGTCGCCGAGCGGCTCGCGGCCGACGAGACGCTGCGGGCCCGCCTGGTGCGCGGCCTCGACCTGGCACTGCTGCCGGCCGGGACCACGCCTCCGGGCGAGCCCTTGTACGTCAGGGACTGACCGGCGGTCAGCCGTAGACCGGGCCGGTGTACTTCTCGCCGGGGCCCTGGCCGGGCTCGTCGGGCACGAGCGAGGCCTCGCGGAAGGCCAGCTGGAGCGATTTCAGGCCGTCCCGCAGCGGGGCCGCGTGGAAGGAGCTGATCTCGGTCGCGGACGCGTCGAGCAGCCCCGCGAGGGCGGTGACCAGCTTGCGGGCCTCGTCCAGGTCCTTGTACTTGTCGCCCTCCTCGGTCAGACCGAGCTTCACGGCCGCGGCGCTCATCAGGTTGACGGCGACCGTCACGATCACCTCGACCGCGGGGACCTCGGCGATGTCGCGGGTCATCTCGTCGAAGTCGGGCTGTCCGGCGTCACCGGGGCCGGGAAGGGGCGTCTCACTCATGCCCCACACGATAGGCGCAGGGACCAGAAGGCTCTTACTTAGCCCCAGGTCGTCTCAATTAGCCCTGTCTCGGCTTTGCTGCTAGCCTGGTGTGACGACCGGCCGGACAGGTATGCCATACGGATAGCTGAACCGGCCCACAAGTGGAGGCTTCGAACTCCCACCCGACCGCCCCCCGGGCGGCGGGTCACCGGTCAGACGGTCGCTTCGCCGGGTACGGCGTCGCGTTCCGTCCGATTGTGCGCCCCGCGATCCCCGCGGCGGTGTTCCGGTAGTTCGAGGAGCCCCGCCTGTGATCGTCCGGGGCATTTTTTGTGCTTCGGCGCGGTTAGGTCTTACGAAAACAGACGTTACGCGGCTGCCCGCCAGGCCGTCGCGTGGTGCTACCGAGGAGGATCCATCAGCGCCGAGCCCCGCATCAACGACCGGATTCGCGTTCCCGAGGTGCGACTTGTCGGTCCCAGTGGCGAGCAGGTGGGCATTGTCCCGCTCGCTAAGGCCCTGGAGCTTGCGCAGGAGTACGACCTGGACCTGGTCGAGGTCGCGGCGAACGCCCGTCCGCCCGTGTGCAAGCTCATGGACTACGGGAAGTTCAAGTACGAGTCGGCCATGAAGGCCCGTGAGGCGCGCAAGAACCAGGCGCACACGGTCATCAAGGAGATGAAGCTCCGGCCGAAGATCGACCCGCACGACTATGACACCAAGAAGGGTCACGTCGTCCGGTTCCTCAAGCAGGGCGACAAGGTCAAGATCACGATCATGTTCCGTGGTCGCGAGCAGTCCCGGCCCGAGCTGGGCTACCGACTGCTGCAGCGTCTCGCGGAGGACGTCCAGGACCTCGGTTTCGTGGAGTCGAACCCGAAGCAGGACGGCCGGAACATGATCATGGTTCTCGGTCCGCACAAGAAGAAGACCGAGGCCATGGCCGAGGCCCGGCAGGCGCAGGAAGCCCGCAAGGCGGATGCGAAGGCCAACCCCGGTCGTTCGCAGAACGCTGCCGAACTCGAAGCCGAGGCCGAGGGTGAGGCTGCCGAGGCCGAGGTGCCCGCTGAGGAGCACGTCGAGGCGTGATCCCGGGGGTAACGCCCCAGGTCAGCACCCGGGGCGCGAGCCCCAGGATGTAATCGATACAAGAGCGACGTTCCACCGTGCCCGGTTTCACGACCGGGCACCGGAGCGCCACCGACGAGGAGATAACGGCGCTATGCCGAAGAACAAGACGCACAGCGGTGCCAGCAAGCGCTTCAAGGTCACCGGCTCCGGCAAGGTGCTGCGTGAGCGCGCCGGCAAGCGCCACCTGCTTGAGCACAAGTCGTCCCGTGTGACGCGTCGCCTCACCGGCAACGCCGAGATGGCCCCGGGTGACACCGCGAAGATCAAGAAGCTTCTCGGCAAGTGACACGCGGGCGCCCTCGGCGCCCTGAGTCAGACCAACCGGGACCCAGCCGTTTCCGGGCCGCGTGAGTCCAACCGCGGCCCCGCTACAAGGAGTTAACAAGTGGCACGCGTCAAGCGGGCAGTCAACGCCCACAAGAAGCGCCGGGCGATCCTCGAACAGGCCTCCGGCTACCGCGGTCAGCGTTCGCGCCTCTACCGCAAGGCCAAGGAGCAGGTCACCCACTCGCTGGTCTACAACTACAACGACCGCAAGAAGCGTAAGGGCGACTTCCGTCAGCTGTGGATCCAGCGCATCAACGCCGCTGCCCGCGCCAACGGCATCACCTACAACCGCTTCATCCAGGGTCTGAAGGCCGCGAACGTCGAGGTCGACCGCAAGATCCTGGCGGAGCTGGCCGTCAACGACGCCAACGCCTTCGCCGCGCTCGTCGAGGTGGCCCAGAAGGCGCTGCCGTCGGACGTCAACGCCCCCAAGGCGGCGTGACTGCGCTGGCTCTGGCCGACGTGACTGAAGGACCCGCAGGCTGAAAGGCTTGCGGGTCCTGTTGTTGCCGGAGCTGCGCTTTGTCCTTCGGCCGCGGGCTGCTGGGGGCTGGTCGCGCAGTTCCCCGCGCCCCTACGGGGCGCGCTGCCCAGCCGTGGCCTACACAGCTACACAGCTGCGGGCAGGCGTGCCGCAGGGCGGCACGGGTGGGCGCTGGGGGTCCCCCCGGCCGAAGGCTGGGGGAGGCACCCCGCCAACGCGGGCGAGTGAAACTGCTGGCCCGGCCCAGGGCTCGGCACCGCCGAAAACGTACGTCGTGGTTGCTCGCCGTTGCGGCGGGAAATCTTTCGCTGAAGGTGAAGAACGAACATGCCCACCCCCGAGCTGATCTCCCCCCGCTCCGCCCGCGTCGCCGCCGCTCGGCGGCTGGGGCGGCGGAACTTCCGGGGCAAGGACCGGCTGTTTCTCGCCGAGGGGCCGCAGGCCGTGCGGGAGGCGGCCGGGCATCGGGTCGGTGACGTGCCGACGCTCGTCGAGCTGTTCGCGACCCTCGACGCCGCGGAGCGGTACGCCGACATCGTGGGGGAGGCCAGGGCGGCCGGCGCCCGGATCCACCTCGCCTCCGAGGACGTCATCGCCGACATCTCCACCACCGTGACGCCCCAGGGACTCGTGGGGGTGTGCCGGTTCCTCGACACCCCGTTCGAGGACATCCTCGCCGCCCGCCCCCGGCTGGTCGCCGTCCTCGCCAACGTCCGTGACCCCGGCAACGCCGGCACCGTGCTGCGGTGCGCCGACGCCGCCGGCGCGGAGGCGGTCGTACTGACCGACGCGTCCGTGGACCTGTACAACCCGAAGGCGGTCCGGGCCTCCGTCGGGTCGCACTTCCACCTTCCCGTCGCCGTCGGCGTGCCCGTCGAGCAGGCCGTCGCCGGGCTCAAAGGGGTCGGCGTACGGATTCTCGCCGCGGACGGGGCCGGGACCGACGACCTCGACGACGAGCTCGACAAGGGAACCATGGGCGGACCCACGGCGTGGGTGTTCGGCAACGAGGCCTGGGGGCTCCCGGAGGAGACCCGCGCGCTCGCGGACGCCGTCGTGCGCGTCCCGATCCACGGGAAGGCCGAAAGCCTGAACCTCGCCACCGCCGCCGCCGTATGTCTCTACGCATCGGCCCGTGCACAGCGCGCCTCCGGAGGGTGCCGTTCCGTCACCCTGAGCTAGTAAGGTGACCAGCTCGGGGGCCTGCTGCGCCGTCTGAGAGGTGGAGTACGGGGTATGAGTGTCGGCACCAGCAACGCGCCGGGCGGCCGCGGAACCGGCCGCGTACCGGCCCCCCGGCACGGCGACCTCAGCGGGCTCGGCATCGACCCCGACGAACTGCCCGACGGCCTGGTGGTCGCCGACGAACACGGTCTCGTCGTCTGCTTCAACGCCGCCGCCGCCCGCATCACCGCCACCGCCCCCGCCGACGTCCTCGGGCAGCGCCTGGAGAAGGCGCTGCCGTTAGAAGACCTGGAGGGCCGGCGCTGGTGGCAGCTCACCGACCCCTACGGCGGCCTCGCCATCCGGGTCGGCCAGCCCGAGCGGAACCTGCTGCTGCCCGGCGGCCGGGAGGTGCTGGTCTCCGCCAGGTACGTGCGGGCCGAGCCGACCGGGCCCGTGCACCGGGTCGTCGTATCGCTGCGGGACACCGAGGCCCGCCGCCGTACCGAACGCAGTCACGCCGAGCTGATCGCCACCGTCGCGCACGAGCTGCGGTCGCCGCTGACCTCCGTCAAGGGGTTCACGGCCACCCTGCTCGCCAAATGGGAACGGTTCACCGACGACCAGAAGCGGCTGATGCTGGAGACGGTCGACGCCGATGCCGACCGGGTCACCCGGCTCATCGCCGAGCTGCTCGACATTTCGAGGATCGACAGCGGGCGGCTGGAGGTGCGCCGGCAACCTGTCGACATAGGTGCGGCCGTCGGGCGGCACATCCAGGCCTACGTCGCCGCCGGGCAGCCCGCCGACCGCTTCCTGCTCCGTGTCGAGCAGCCGCTGCCCGCGCTGTGGGCCGACCCCGACAAGGTCGACCAGGTCCTCAGCAACCTCATCGAAAATGCCGTGCGGCACGGCGAGGGAACCGTCACCATTGACATCGCGGCCACGGCGTCCCCCCGCGAGGGGGAAGGCGATGAGCACGCAGCCACGTCGGTCACGGTGAGCGACGAAGGGCCCGGCATCCCGGAGGAGTCCATGAACCGCGTCTTCACCCGCTTCTGGCGGGGCAGCAAGCGCGGCGGCACCGGCCTCGGGCTGTACATCGTCAAGGGCATCGTCGAGGCCCACGGCGGCACCATCACGGTCGGACGCGCCCCCGGCGGCGGCGCCGAGTTCCGATTTACGTTGCCCGTGAGCACGCCGGCGTATCTCACCTGAGATCGGCCGAGCGGCCCGCGGGCGCATTCGTTCACCTCCACCCCGTTAGACTCGGCCTTTGGCACCTTTGTGTCCTTCTCACGGCCCACCAACGGTCTCGGGGACCTTCAGCCAGCCAATCGGAAGCACGGGAAGAGATGTCGGCACCGAATAAGTCGTACGACCCTGTCGAGGTCGAGGCGTTGAAACCGGAAGAGATCGAGCGCATGCGGGACGAGGCGCTCGCCGCCTTCGCCGCCGCGGACTCCCTCGACGCGCTCCAGGAGGCCAAGGTCGCCCACACCGGTGGCGCCTCCCCGCTGGCCCTCGCCAACCGCGAGATCGGCGCCCTGCCCCCGCACGCCAAGGCGGCCGCCGGCAAGCTGGTCGGCCAGGCCCGCGGCGCCGTGAACAAGGCCCTGGCCGGCCGCCAGGAGGAGCTGGAGGCCGAGCGTGACGCCCGGGTGCTGGTCGAGGAGGCGGTGGATGTCACGCTGCCCTACGAGCGGGTCCCGGCCGGCGCCCGCCACCCGCTGACCACCCTGTCCGACCGCATCGAGGACATCTTCGTGGCCATGGGCTACGAGGTCGCCGAGGGCCCGCAGGTCGAGGCCGAGTGGTTCAACTTCGACGCCCTCAACATCGGCCCGGACCACCCGGCCCGTGGTGAGGCGGACACCTTCTTCATCGAGGGCCCGCAGGGCGGCACCGAGTCCGGTGTCGTGCTGCGCACCCACACCTCGCCGGTCCAGATCCGCTCGCTGCTCGACCGCGAGCTGCCGGTCTACGTGATCTGCCCCGGCCGCGTGTACCGCACCGACGAGCTGGACGCCACGCACACCCCGGTCTTCCACCAGGTCGAGCTGCTCGCCGTCGACGAGGGCCTGACCATGTCCGACCTCAAGGGCACCCTGGACCACATGGTCCAGTCCCTGTTCGGCGAGGGCATGAAGACCCGGCTGCGGCCGAACTTCTTCCCCTTCACCGAGCCCAGCGCCGAGATGGACATGCTGTGCTACGTCTGCAAGGGCGAGTCCGTCGGCAACCCCGACCGCCCCTGCCGTACCTGCTCCTCCGAGGGCTGGATCGAGCTGGGCGGCTGCGGCATGGTCAACCCGCGGGTGCTCACCGCCTGCGGCGTCGACCCGGAGAAGTACAGCGGCTTCGCCTTCGGGTTCGGCATCGAGCGGATGCTGATGTTCCGCCACAACGTCGAGGACATGCGAGACATGGTCGAGGGTGACGTCCGGTTCACCCGGCCGTTCGGGATGGAGATCTGATGCGGGTCCCGCTTTCCTGGCTGCGGGAGTACGTCGACCTGCCGGCCACCGAGACCGGCCGCGACGTACAGGCCAAGCTCATTGCGGCCGGTCTTGAGGTCGAGACCGTCGAGCAGCTCGGCGACGGCCTCAAGGGCCCCCTGGTCGTCGGCCAGGTGCTCACCATCGAGGAGCTGGAGGGCTTCAAGAAGCCGATCCGCTTCTGCACGGTCGACGTCGGTACGGCCAACGGCACCGGTGAGCCCCAGGAGATCGTCTGCGGCGCCCGCAACTTCGCCGTCGGCGACAAGGTCGTGGTCGTGCTCCCCGGCGCGGTGCTCCCCGGCGACTTCGCCATCGCCGCGCGCAAGACGTACGGCAGGACCTCCCACGGCATGATCTGCTCCAGCGGCGAGCTGGGCATGGGCGACGACGGCACCCACGGCATCATCGTGCTGCCGCCGGAGACCGAGGTCGGCAGGGACGCCATCGAGCTCCTGGAGCTGGTCGACGAGGTCCTGGACATCGCCGTCACCGCCAACCGCGGCGACTGCCTGTCCATCCGCGGCGTGGCCCGCGAGACCGCCATCGCCTACGGCCTGCCGCTGCGCGACCCCGCGCTCCTGGACGTGCCGGGACCGAACGCCTTCGGCTACCCGGTCCAGGTCCTGGACCCGCTCGGCTGCGACCGCTTCACCGCGCGCACCGTCACCGGTCTGAGCCCCGAGGCCCGCTCCCCGATCTGGCTCCAGCGCCGTCTGCAGAAGGTCGGCATGCGCCCGATCTCGCTCGCCGTCGACGTCACCAACTACGTGATGATGGAGCTCGGCCAGCCGCTGCACGCCTACGACCGCACGCTGGTCCAGGGCACCATCGGCGTCCGCCGCGCGGCCGAGGGCGAGAAGATCGTCACCCTCGACGGCACCGAGCGGAAGCTGCACGCCGAGGACCTGGTCATCACCGACGACCGCGGCCCGATCGGCCTCGCGGGCGTCATGGGCGGCGCCAACACCGAGATCGCCGACCACGCGGACGTGGAGAACGCCACGACCGACGTGGTGATCGAGGCCGCCCACTTCGACGCCGTCGCGATCGCGCGCACCGCCCGCCGCCACAAGCTGTCCTCCGAGGCCTCCCGCCGCTTCGAGCGCGGCGTCGACCCGCAGGCCGCGGCCGCCGCCGCGCAGCGCACGGTCGACCTGCTGGTGCTGCTCGCCGGCGGCACCGCCGAGGCCGGTGTCACCGAGGTCATCGCGCCGTCCGCGCCGCACACCATCACGGTCGCCGCCGACCACCCCGACAGGGTCGCGGGTGTCGAGTACGGCCGGGAGACCGTCGTCCGCCGCCTCCAGGAGGTCGGCTGCGACGTCTACGGGCAGGACGAGCTCCTCGTCACCGTCCCGTCCTGGCGGCCCGACCTCCTTGAGCAGAACGACCTGGCCGAAGAGGTCATCCGCCTGGAGGGCTACGAGAACCTGCCCTCCACGCTGCCCAAGCCGCCGTCCGGCCGTGGCCTGACCCACCGGCAGCGCCTGCACCGCCGGGTGGGCCGCGCGCTGGCCGGGGCCGGCTATGTCGAGGCGCCGAACTACCCGTTCGTCGGCGAGCACGTCTTCGACCAGCTCGGCCTGGCCGCCGACGACCCGGCCCGCCGCGTCGTCAGGCTCACCAACCCGCTCAACGACGAGGAGCCCGCGCTCCGCACCTCGCTGCTGCCGGGCCTGCTCGGCGCGCTCCGGCGCAACGACGGACGCGGTGCGCACGACCTGGCGCTGTTCGAGACCGGCCTGGTCTTCCTGCCGCGCGCGGAGCAGGGCATCGCCGGTCACCTGCCGGTCGACCGGCGCCCGACCGACGCGGAACTCGCCGCGCTGAACGCCGTGCTGCCCGAGCAGCCGCGCCATGTCGCCGTCGTCCTCGCGGGCGCCCGCGAGCAGGCCGGCTGGTGGGGCAGGGGCCGTCCGGCCGACTGGGCCGACGCGGTGCAGGCCGCGCGGACCGTCGCCGCCGAGGCGGGCGCCGAGCTGATCGTGCGGTCCGGCCAGTACGGGCCGTGGCACCCCGGCCGGTGCGCCGAACTGGTCGTCGTCGCCGACGGCGCCGAGCGGGTCGTGGGCCACGCCGGTGAACTGCACCCGCGGGTGGTGAAGGCGCTGGGGCTGCCGGCGCGCACGAGCGCGATGGAGCTGGACCTCGACGCGCTGGAGCAGGTCGGCGACGGCACCCCGCAGGCGCCGAGCATCTCCACGTTCCCGGTGGCCACACAGGATGTCGCCCTCGTGGTGGACAAGCCGGTGCCGGCGGCGGAGGTCGAGGCGGCGCTGCGTGCGGGCGCGGGTGAACTCCTTGAGGCGATCCGGTTGTTCGACGTGTACGTCAACGACGAGCAGCTGGGCGACGGGAAGAAGTCGCTGGCGTATGCGTTGCGCTTCCGCGCCGGGGACCGGACGCTGACCGTGGACGAGGCGTCGGCTGCGCGGGATGCGGCAGTTGCCCTGGCCGGGGAGCGTACGGGAGCGGTGCTTCGGGGCTAGTCGCGGTAAGGGGAACTGCTGTCGGCCGGCTGCGGGTTCGTCGTGGCTGGTCGCGCAGTTCCCCGCGCCCCTGAAGGGGCGCGTCCGCGAGGGCGCTTACATGTACTGCTACCTGCATAAATGCGGATGTCTCCGGGGTGGTCACTCATTTGGGTGAGATCCAACCCGGACATGGCCCTTTCGGGGCATGCCGTCGACAGAATCGGACCGGCCTTTCGGGGTCGGTCCGTCTGTTCTGTCAGGGCCTACTTGGGGGCCATCGGCATGATCCGCATCAAGGCTGGGGTTCCCCGCAGCAGGCAGCCCCGGACGACCTCACGACCCAGGCGCCGTGCCCTCGCCCTGGGGTTGCCCACGGTGTGGGGCGCCGTCGCGGTCGGCTACAAGTTCGGATGCCCGCTGGCCGAGCAGCACGGGCTCGGTGCGCGGATCGTCACCAGCGCCGTGTTCTTCGCGGTCGGCACCGGCCTGATAGCGCATGTCCGCCGGGCCCTGCTCCGGGAGTTGCGGCAGGCCCGCATGGTCGCCGGCGCCGCGCAGAGCGTGCTGCTGCGGCCGCTGCCGCCCCGGCTCGCCGGCCTGAACGTCGCCGCCGCCCAGCTCTCCGCCGACCGGGGCGCCAGCATCGGCGGCGACCTCTACGAGGCCGTCGCCACCGAACACGGTGTACGGGTCGTGATGGGCGACGTACGCGGGCACGGACTGTCGGCGATCGGTACGGCCGCCGCCGTCCTCGGCAGCTTCCGCGAGGCCGCCCACGACGAACCCGAACTGGGCCGGGTCCTCGGTCGCTTGGACCGCGCCCTCGCCAGACACCTACGAGAACGAGCCAGGGCAGAGCACCCGTCCAGCGGCCTGGACCCGGACAGCCCGGTCGCCGAGGAGTTCGTCACCCTGTTGCTGTTGGAGATCACGGGAGACGGCGAACTACGGGCCCTCAACTGCGGCCATCCGTGGCCGTACCTGCTGAGCGGTACGCGAGTGGAGCCGCTGTCGACGGCCGATCCGCTACCGCCCCTCGGGCCCTTCCCGCTGCCGACGGACCCGGCCGCAAACGACTGCGGCCAGTTGCTCGACGGTGAGTCGCTCGTCCTCTACACGGACGGCGCGGAGGACGCGAGAGACGCGAGGGGACGCTTCTTCTCCCTGCCGGAGGCCCTGGCAGAAGCGGTCCGAGACCGCCCTGTCTCCCCCCGGACCATCCTCCGTACGGTCTTCACCGCCCTGCTCCACCACACCAACGGCCGCCCCACCGACGACATCGCACTCCTGGTACTTCACAACGAACGCACGCACCAACGCGCCCCCTTCGGGGCGCGGGGCGCTGACATCAGCGGCTCCGCCGCGGGGGCGCGAGCAACCACAACGCACCCGCAGCCGACGAACCACCTCTGACGGCCCCTCTCTTGGTCGTCGGCCAAGCCGACGGCCAGGCCACCGCTGTACGAGGGGGAGCCGGCGGCCCGGCCGGCCTCTTGCGAGGCAGTTCAGTCAACCGGTACGACACTCTCCGCGACAGCGTGCACACGCTACGGATGCGCGCACTTGGTTCACACCCCGTGTGAACGCACCCGCACTACGCTGACGGCACCAGGCCACTCGGGGGGCATTCATGCAGCCCAACTCTCTGCTCGACGCGATCCTGGACGAGGCGGGGATCTCGCACGCCGGTCTCGCCGCCCACGTCAACCAGGCGGGCCGGGCCCGTGGACTCTCGCTACGCTACGAACACACCGCCGTCGCCCGGTGGTTGAAGGGCCAGCGGCCGCGCGGTCAGGTGCCGGACCTGATCTGCGAGGTGCTCGCCGCCCGGCTGCACCGCCAGGTCACCCTCGACGACATCGGCCTCGGCATACCCGGCGAGCCCAGCGTCCCGCACGCCACCTCGCTCTCCGGCTTCGTCGAGCGGGCCACCGCCCTGTGGCGCTCCGACGAACAGCAGCGCCCGCACATACTCGGTGCCCCCGCCGTCACCGGCACGCCCGCCGTGATGCCGGTGTGGGAGTGGGAGAACCCGCCGGAGGACGTCGACGTCTCGCGGGGCGGACGGCACCGGGTCACGCCGGCCGACCTGGAGATGCTGCGCGCGGCCCGGGCGCACTACGAGCAGATGTACCGCAAGGCCGGCGGCATGGCCACCCGCACCCGGATCGTCGGCTTCCTCAACGCCGAGGCGGCTCCGCTGCTGCGCGGCAGCTACACCGATGCCACGGGCCGTCAACTGCACCGCGCGACGGGCGGGTTGGTGGCGATCACGGGCATCTGTGCGTACGACTCCGACGCACACGGGCTCGCCCAGCGCTACTTCCACCAGGCGCTGCGCCTGGCCAAGGCGAGCGGGGACCGGGGACTCGGCGCGTACGTCATCGCCCTCCTTGTCAACCAGGCGCTGTTCATGCGGGAGTTCCGGCAGGCCGTCGCCTTCGCCGAGGCCGCCCTGCGCACCGCAGGCAAGCACATCACCCCCGCCCTCGCCTCCGACCTCTACGCGATGCAGGCCAAGGCGTACGCCCACCTCGGCGACGGCACGAGCGCGCTGTCCTGCATCCGGCGGGCCGAGACGGCCGCCGAACGCATCCGGCGCGGCCACGAGCCCGACGAGACCGGCTATGTCCAGCCCGGCCTGGTCAATGTGCAGGTGGCCGAGGCGCTGCTCAGCCTCGGCGAGCTCGCGGCCGCCCGGGAGCATGCCGCGGCCGCCGTCGACAACCCCGCCCACGACCGCGGGCGGGTGCACCGGCTCGCCATGCTGAGCACCATCGAACTGCGCCAGGGGAACGCCGACAACGCGGTGGCCACGGCCGTGCAGATGGCCGAGCAGGCCCGCGGAATGGAGTCCCAGCGCCTGCGCGACAGACTCCGCGCGGTACGCGAGCACCTGGTGCGCAGCGGCGGTGCCGGAACCGCCGAGGCCGCCGAGTTGATCGACGGAGCACTGCGCGTACCGCTCTAGGCACGGTGGGCGTTCAGAGCCGCTGCTGCGATATTGCCACTTACTCGGCGGAAGGTGGCAGAACCGTGCAGTGGACGAAGCAGAACGAACAAACTGTGTATGAAAACCGCTGGTTCAGCGTCAATCTCGCAGATGTCGAGCTGCCGGACGGCCGGCACCTCGACCACTTCCTGATACGGCTGCGGCCGGTGGCCGTGGCGACGGTGGTCAACGAGGCGGGCGAGGTCCTCCTCCTGTGGCGCCACCGTTTCATCACCGACAGCTGGGGCTGGGAACTCGCGGCGGGAGTCGTCGAGGACGGCGAGGACATCGCCGCCGCGGCCGCCAGGGAACTGGAGGAGGAGACCGGCTGGCGGCCGGGAACCCTGCACCATCTCATGACCGTGGAGCCGTCCAACGGCCTCACCGACGCCCGGCACCACATCTACTGGTCCGACGAGGGCGAGTACGTCGGACACCCCGTGGACGACTTCGAATCGGACCGCCGGGAGTGGGTCCCCCTCAAGCTCGTCCCGGACATGATCGCCCGCGGGGAGGTCCCGGCCGCCAACATGGCGGCCGCGTTACTCCTGCTGCACCACATGAGGCTCACCGACGACTAGTGGGCCAGCGCCTGCCAGACCGTGACGACGAGGGCGCCCAGTGCGGTGAGCGCGGCGAGGGAGGGCAGGGGCCAGCGGGCGTGTTCCAGCGAGGCCAGGCGGGTGTTGAGCTCGTCCAGTTCCTTGGCGGTCTCCTTGGTGCGATGGCTGAGCAGGTTCAGCCCTCCCTCGACCTGGGCGTAGGCCACATCGAGGCGGCGACGTAACTCTGCGAGTTCTCCTTGGACCACGGGATGCTCCGGTTCGGTGGTCACGGGTCCGCTCCTTCGTGTGATCGAGGGTGTCGTTCCGCATCCCTTTGCATGCGCATGAAGAGTGAACTCGCCTGGTGAGCGCGTGGGGAGAGTGTGCGAAGGGCATATGCGTGCCCGGGGTGCACACGGTGTGTGAACCACGCGGGCCCGGCACCGAAGGAGGTGCCGGGCCCGTGGAGCATCGCTCCGTGTAATCAGCGGGGCGTGCTCAGCCGTAGGTGTAGAAGCCGGAGCCGGTCTTCCGGCCCAGGCGGCCCGCCTCGACCATCCGCTGGAGCAGCGGGGGAGCGGCGTACAGCGGCTCCTTGTACTCGGCGTACATGCTGTTCGCGATGGAGACGATGGTGTCCAGACCGATCAGGTCGGACAGCTTCAGCGGACCCATCGGGTGCGCGCAGCCCATTTCCATGCCGTTGTCGATGTCCTCGCGGCTCGCGATGCCGGACTCGAACATCCGGATGGACGAGAGCAGGTACGGCACCAGCAGCGCGTTGACCACGAAGCCGGAGCGGTCCTGGGCGCGGATCGCGTGCTTGCCGAGCACCTTCTCGGCGAACATCTGGGCGCGGCTGAGCGTGCCCTCGGACGTGGTGAGCGCGGGGATCAGCTCGACCAGCTTCTGCACCGGGGCCGGGTTGAAGAAGTGGATGCCGATGACGTGGTCGGGGCGGGAGGTGGCGACCGCCAGCTTCACCAGGGGGATCGAGGAGGTGTTGGAGGCCAGGATCGCGTCCGGGCGGGTCACGACCTGGTCGAGCACCTGGAAGATCTCCGTCTTCACCTGCTCGTTCTCCACGACGGCCTCGATCACCAGGTCGCGGTCGGCGAACTCGCCGAGGTCCGTGGTGAAGCTCAGCCGCGCCAGGGTGGCGTCCCGCTCCTCCACGCTGATCTTGCCGCGCTCGGCGGCCTTGGCCAGGGAGTTGTACAGCCGGGTGCGGCCGATCTCCAGGGCCTCGCCGGTGGTCTCGGCGACCCGCACGTCCAGACCGGCGCGGGCGGCGACCTCGGCGATGCCCGCTCCCATCTGGCCGCAGCCCACGACTCCGACCTTCTCGATGTCGGTCACATCGTCCCCTTCGCTGATCTACGAGCGGCCCGCAGGACCGCCGGATCCGGCGCCTGCTCCGTTCGAGCACGTTACCCGTAAGTATCGATGATCGATCGTCCGGGTGCGGGCATCCTGTGCCGCGGAGGCGATCCGTGGCCGGGCGGATCCGCAGAGTGAGAGGGGCTGACGATGGCACGAGTGTCACGAGTGTCTCGCAGGGCGTTCGCGGTGGCGGCACTGTCCCTGCTGACGTCGGCGGCACCGGGAGCGGCGGCACCGGGCGCGGCGGCGCCGACGGGGCGGCCCCGCCGGGGGGTCACCGAGATGCGCGGCATGTGGCTGGCGACCGTCTCCAACCGTGACTGGCCCTCCCGCACCGGGCTGTCGGCGTCCGACCAGCGCAAGGAGCTGACCGCCCTCTTCGACAAGGCGGTCGGCCACCGGCTGAACACCGTGATGTTCCAGGTGCGGCCCACCGCCGACGCGTTCTGGCCCTCGCCGTACGAGCCCTGGTCGCAGTACCTCACGGGCACCCAGGGCAAGGACCCGGGCTGGGACCCGCTGGGCACGGCCGTCGAGGAGGCGCACGCCCGGGGTCTGCGCCTGCACGCCTGGTTCAACCCGTACCGCATCGCCAACCACACCGAGCCGGGCAGGCTGGTGGCCTCGCACCCGGCCCGCAAACACCCGGAGTGGGTGGTGCCGTACGGCGGCAAGCTCTACTACAACCCCGGTATCCCGGCCGTCCGCGCCTTCGTGGAGCAGGCGATCCTCGACGCGGTCGCCAGGTACCCCGTGGACGCGGTCCACTTCGACGACTACTTCTACCCGTACCCGGTGGCCGGCCAGACCTTCGACGACGACGAGGCGTACGACGCCCACGGCGGCGACTTCTCGTCGCGGGCGGCCTGGCGGCGGGACAACATCGACAAGCTGGTGACCGAGACCGCCGCCGGGGTGCGGAAGCTGCGGCCCGGCACCCGGTTCGGGATCAGCCCGTTCGCGGTGTGGCGCAACGCCGGCACCGACTCACGGGGTTCGGACACCAAGGCGGGCGTCGAGACGTACGACGATCTGTACGCGGACACCCGGACCTGGGTGCAGAAGAACTGGATCGACTACATCGTGCCGCAGGTGTACTGGCAGATCGGCAACGCCGCCGCCGACTACGCCAAGGTCGTCGACTGGTGGGCGGGCGTGGCCAAGGGGTCCGGGACCCAGCTGTACATCGGCGAGGCGCTCTACCAGGCGGGGGCCGCCGGCGCCCCCGCGGCCTGGCAGGACCCGGCCGAGCTGTCCCGGCATCTCACCCTGGCCGACCGGTACCCGCAGGTCGGCGGACATGTCTACTTCGCTGCCGAGGACGTGGCCGCCGATCCGATCGGGGCGCTGTCCCGGGTGGTCGCCGACCACTACCAGCAGCCGGCGACCCCACCGAGCTGACCCGCGGGCCTTCGCCCCGGTCTTCGGTTTCAGCGGTTCGGCAGCGCCCCGAAGGGGCGCGGGGCCGCATGTGATGTGCGGCTGCCGCCGCGCGGACGCGACCAGCCACGGCGGCGCCGCAGCTGACCGACAGCAGACGGCACATCGCGCCGCTTCCAGCGGAGCGCTCAGTGCTGTTCGTGGATCTCCCGGTGCTTGACCTGGCAGTCCGGACCGGGGGACATGATGGCCTCGTGGCCGTCCTCGAAGCGGACCCGGTAGGGCGGGGTGCCCTCGGGGCCGAGTACCTGGACGACTTCCGAGACCTGGTCGTGCTGTCCGACCACCCTGCCGTGCTGGACAAGCTGGTCGCCCTTGGATGCACGCATCTCCAGGGCCTCCTCACGATCGCGATCGTTGGGTGACGGCGATGCACACGAGCACGGCGGCGGCCGTGAGTGGAGCGGCCGCGGTGAGGTGCTCGTCCAGCAGCAGCACCGACCACACCAGTGTGAGCAGGGGCTGGGCCAACTGCAACTGGCTGGCCTTCGGAATGCCGACGGCCGCCATGCCCCGGTACCAGACGACCAGACCGAGGAACTGCGAGCCCGCCGCCACCCACAGCACACCGGCCACCCCGTGCGCGTTCCAGACGACCGGCTCGTACGACAGCGCGACCACCGCGGCCGGCACGGTCAGCGGCAGGCAGCCCACCAGTGCCCAGCCGATGACCTGCCAGCCCGGCATGACCCGGGCCAGCCGGCCGCCCTCGGTGTAACCGGCCGCGCACACCACGAGTGCCCCGAACAGGTAGCCGTCGGCGCTCGTGAGTGCCCCGCCGCTCTGCGCGATCGTGAACGCCAGCACGGCCGCCGCGCCCGCCAGGGCCGCCGCCCAGAAGGTAGGGGAGGGGCGGATGCCCGTGCGCAGGGCCGAGAAGAGGGCCGTGGTCAGGGGGAGCAGGCCCACCACGACGGCCGCGTGCGAGGTGGTGGAGGTCTCCAGGGCGAGCGTGGTCAGCATCGGGAAACCCAGCACGACCCCGGCCGCGACGACCGCCAGGCCCGCCCAGTGCCGGCGCTCGGGCAGACGAACCCGCAGGAACAGCAGGCAGCCGCCCGCCATGGCCGCCGCGAGCACACTGCGCACGGCCACCAGCGCCCACGGTCCGAAGCCCTCCAGACCCCAGGCCGTGGCCGGGAAGGTGAGGGAGAAGGCGACGACACCGAGCGCGGCCTGCAGGGTGCCGAGCCGCGCGGAGGAGGAGTGGGCGGCCGGAGGCGGGGCCTGGGTGCCGGCCGGGGGAGTGCTGACCGCTATCGAAGCCGGGCTGGTAGCGCTACTCTCTGCTCTCATGCAAGAGCGTAGCAGCGGCGCGGAACTGGCGGAACGTCTGCGGCGGGACCTTGACCGCTACTCACCCGGTGGAAAGCTCCCGTCGAGCCGGGTACTCGTCGAGCGGTTCCGGGTGAGCCCGGTGACCGTCTCCCGGGCGCTGGCCCAGCTGGTCGCGGAGGGCCTGGTGGTCACCCGGCCCGGCGCGGGCGCCTTCAAGGCCCCGCCGCGTACCGCGGCCGAGCCCGTCGGGGACACCTCCTGGCAGGAGGTGGCGCTCAGCGCCGACGGTGCCCTCGACGTGGTCCCGCGCACCGTCGACGCCTCCGGGGTCACGGTGTGCCTCGCCGCCCCGCCGCCCGGCGTGCTGGAGCTCAGCGGCGGGTACCTGCACGCCTCCCTGGAGCCCGAGCGGGCGATGGCGGCGGCACTGGCGCGGGCCGGCCGCCGCCCCGGCGCCTGGGGCCGGCCGCCGCTCGACGGACTGCCGGAGCTGCGGGAGTGGTTCGCCCGTGACATCGGTGGCACGGTCACCGCCGCCGAGGTACTGATCGCCTCCGGCGGCCAGTCCGCTCTGGCCACCGCCCTGCGCGCGCTCGCCCCGCCCGGCGCCCCGGTCCTGGTCGAGTCGCCCACCTACCCCGGCATGCTCGCCATCGCCCGTGCCGCCGGCCTCCGCCCGGTCCCGGTCCCGGTCGACCCCGACGGGGTGCGGCCCGCCCTGCTCGCCGACGCCTTCCGGGCCACCGGCGCCCGGGTGTTCGTCTGCCAGCCCCTCTTCCAGAACCCGACCGGCGCCGTCCTGGCCCCGGACCGCCGCGCCGAGGTGCTGCGCATCGCCCGCGCGGCCGGCGCGTTCGTGATCGAGGACGACTACGTGCGGCGGCTGGTGCACGCCGACGCGGGCCCGCTGCCCCGCCCGCTCGCCGCCGACGACCCCGACGGAGTCGTCGTGCATGTCGGCTCGCTCACCAAGGCCACCTCGCCGAGCTTCCGGGTGGCTGCCCTGGCCGCCCGCGGCCCGGTGCTGGAACGCCTGCGCGCCATCCAGATCGTCGACACCTTCTTCGTCCCCCGCCCGCTCCAGGAGGCCGCCCTCGAACTCGTCGGCTCCCCGGCCTGGCCCCGCCACCTGCGCAACCTCGCCGCCGAGCTGAAGACCCGCCGGGACACCCTCACCGGCGCCCTCGCCCACCACGTCCCCGAACTCGCCCTCCCGCACATCCCCTCCGGCGGCTACCACCTCTGGCCACGCCTGCCCGACGGCACCGACGACACCACTCTGACCGCCGCCGCCCTCCGGGCCGGGGTCGCCATCACCCCCGGCCGCCCGTACTTCAGCGCCGAGGCCCCGGCCGCCCACGTCCGCCTGAGCTTCGCCGCGGTCGCGGGCACGGGCGAGATCCTGGAGGGGGTACGACGGCTGCGGGCCGCCTGCGACGAGGTGCTGCGTCCCAGGCCCTGAAAATCTGATCGACGCCGACGCGCCCGACCGGCGAGGATCCCCGCATGAGCGATGCACCCCGCCTCCCCGAGGGCTACGAGTTCTCCGCCGACACCGACCGCGTGGACGTCGAGCGGGTCCACCGCTGGCTGGCGACCGACGCCTACTGGGCGACCGGCCGCCCGCTGGACCAGCAACAGCGCGCGATGGCGGGCTCGCTCAACTTCGGGGTCTACGACGCCGTCACGGGGGAGCAGGTCGCCTACGCGCGCGTGGTGACCGACCTGGCGCTGTTCGCCTGGCTCTGCGACGTCTACGTCGACCCGTCGGTGCGCGGCAAGGGCGTCGGCACGGCGATGGTCGGCGCCGTCCGCGAGCACCTGCGGCCGTACGGCGTGCGGCGCGTGCTGCTGGCCACCCACGACGCCCACGGGGTCTACGCGAAGCTCGGATTCGCCCCGCTCGAACACCCGGACCAGTGGATGGCGCTCTACTACACGTCGCCCGAGTGACATTACGGCCGACTTGTCGGACACCTCCTGACCATTGAGTAACATTTCCTCCACGTCCGGCAACTCACCGCCCAATCGCCCTTGACCTGCGCACATGCGCGTCACACCATCGCCGCATGCCACTTCGGGTCACGTTCGTCGCGGCCGCGCGCAGCTCGCCGCTGCTCGCGGAGCGCTTCGAGGACGATCGCCCGCTGGACACGGCGGGCTGGGACGAGGTGCAGCGCGTCGCCGGCGAGCTGGTGCCCCTCGCGGGGGCCGAGCTGCGCTACTGCTCGCCGACCCAGCGCAGCCGTGCGACCGGCGACGTCCTCGGCTACGCTCCGCTGGTCCAGCTCGCCCTGCGCGACTGCGACATGGGCCGCTGGCGAGGGCTGACGCTGGGCGAGGCGATGGCCAGGGAGCCGGACCAGGTGGACGCCTGGCTCGCGGACCCGCGCGCCACCCCGCACGGCGGCGAGTCGCTGCTCGCGTTCATCTCCCGGGTCGGCGGCTGGCTCGACACCCGCCCCGTCGACGACGGCGGCCGGATCGTCGCCGTCGCCGAGCCCTCGGTGATCCGGGCCGCCCTCGTCTACGCCCTCAAGGCGCCCCCGTCGACCTACTGGAACATCGACGTGCGTCCGCTCTCGACCACCACGGTGACGGGCCGGGGCGGCCGCTGGAACCTGCGCTTCGACCCGGCGTCGGCTCAGACCTCCCGCGCGTAGCGCTCCGCTGGGAGGGCCGAGTCGGGTCGGCTGCGGCTCCGTCGTGGCTGGTCGCGCAGTTCCCCGCGCCCCTTTGGGGCGTTGGTGTGCAGCGGTCGGCTGGGAGGGGCGAGTCGGGTCGTCGGTCGGCTGCGGCTTCGTCGTGGCTGGTCGCGCAGTTCCCCGCGCCCCTTTGGGGCGTTGGTGTGCAGCGGTCGGCTGGGAGGGGCGAGTCGGGTCGTCGGTCGGCTGCGGCTTCGTCGTGGCTGGTCGCGCAGTTCCCCGCGCCCCTTTGGGGCGTTGTAGCGGTCGGCTGGGAGGGGCGAGTCGGGTCGTCGGGTGGTTGTGGCGCCGTCGTGGCTGGTTGCGTAGTTCCTCGCACTCCTCTGGGGCGCTGGTGGGCAGCGTGGGCTGGGAGGGGCGCGTTGGGTCGGCGGTTGGTTGTGGCGGCAGCCGCGGGTTCAATACGGCCTCGTGCCCCCTGCGGGGCGCTGTCGCACCGTCCCTCAGTGATCGCGCGCGTACCAGGTCGTCAGAAGCAGGTCTTTCGCCGGGCCGGCCACCCGCCACACCGTGCGCCAGTGGTCGGGGTCCTGGACGGTGAACTCGCCGCGGTAGAGGTCGGCCGCGCAGGGATGGTCGGTGACGTGGCGGCCCGCGGTCAGGTCCAGGTCGTGGAAGGGGCGGTCGTCGGCGAAGCGCACGTCGGCCGTGCCGGGGCGCGGGCCGGGCAGGAAGCGCAGGGTGCGTTCGGCGGGCCGGGCCACGCCCTGCCAGGTGAACGTGCCCGACTCCTCGTGCAGCAGGCCGCCGCCGTCCAGGGGGCGGAACAGCGTGGCTCCCTCGAAGCGGCCCTCGGCCCCGCTCGCCAGATCCCGCACGGTCCGGTCCACCCGCCACCGCCCGGCCAGGTGAGCCAGGACATCCGCCACCGGCCAGAACTCGCCCACGGTCATCCCTTCCTCGGCCCCCGACCCTACGCCGCGCCGGTCCCCGGCCGGGGGCACGGGCCCCCGCCCCATTGACGCGCTCATGACCCTTACATATCTTGCCGTTCGAAGTGCTGACTGCTGTTCGGTATCTCGAATGACGCGAATGGCGTAGTTCTCCCCACGAGCCGCGGAGTATCCATGTCACGCACCACGCGCACCCGGCTGAGACTCGGCCTGGGGGCAAGCGCTTTCCTGCTCGCCGCCGGTCTTCTCCCGGCCCCCGCCCACGCCGAGGACGCCACCGACTACTCGATCACCGTCGATCCGGCCACCCAGGGCGCCAAGATCGACAAGACGATGTACGGCGTCTTCTTCGAGGACATCAACCGCGCCGCCGACGGCGGTCTGTACGCGGAGCTGGTCCAGAACCGGTCCTTCGAGTACACGACCGACGACAACACGTCGTACACTCCGCTCACCGCCTGGACCGTCACCGGCACCGCGCAGGTCGTGAACGACGACGGCCGGCTGAACACCCGTAACCGCGACTACCTGTCCCTCGCCGCCGGTTCATCCGTCACCAACTCCGGATACAACACCGGCATCCGCGTCGAGGACGGCAAGAAGTACGACTTCTCGGTCTGGGCCCGCGCCGACACCGGCACGACCCTCACCGTCGGCCTCGCGGACTCCGGCGGCGCCCTCGCCGCCGCCCGCCGGGTGGCCGTGAAGAAAGACGGCTGGGCCCGGTACAGGGCGACCTTCACCGCCACCCGGACCAGTTCCGCCGGCCGCCTCACCGTGGCCACGGCGGACGCCGCCGCGCTCGACATGGTCTCCCTCTTCCCGCACGACACCTACAAGCACGAGGCCAACGGCCTGCGCAAGGACCTCGCCGAGAAGATCGCCGCCCTGCACCCCGGCTTCGTCCGCTTCCCCGGCGGCTGCCTGGTCAACACCGGCTCGATGCAGGACTACAGCGAGGCCTCCGGCTACCAGCGCAAGCGGTCCTACCAGTGGAAGGACACGATCGGCCCGGTCGAGACCCGGGCCACCAACGCCAACTTCTGGGGTTACAACCAGAGTTACGGTCTCGGCTACTACGAGTACTTCCGTTTCGCCGAGGACATCGGCGCCATGCCGCTGCCCGTCGTCCCGGCCCTGGTGACCGGCTGCGGCCAGAACCAGGCCGTCGACGACGACGCGCTGCTCAAGCGGCACGTCCAGGACACTCTCGACCTCATCGAGTTCGCCAACGGCCCGGTGACCTCGAAGTGGGGCAGGGTGCGGGCCCAGATGGGCCACCCCGAGCCGTTCCACCTCACCCACATCGAGGTCGGCAACGAGGAGAACCTGCCCCAGCAGTTCTTCGCCCGCTTCACCCGGTTCCGGACCGCCGTCCAGGCGGAGTACCCCTACATGCAGGTCATCTCCAACTCCGGCCCCGACGACTCCGGTACGACCTTCGACACCGCCTGGCAGCTCAACAAGGACGCCAAGGTCGACATGGTCGACGAGCACTACTACAACAGCCCGCAGTGGTTCCTGCAGAACAACGACCGCTACGACTCCTACGACCGCGGCGGACCGAAGGTCTTCGTCGGCGAGTACGCCTCCGGCGGCAACACCTTCAAGAACGGGCTCGCCGAGGCCGCGTACATGACCGGCCTCGAACGCAACGCGGACGTCGTCTCACTCGCCTCCTACGCCCCGCTGTTCGCCAACGAGGACTACGTCCAGTGGAGCCCGGACATGGTGTGGTTCAACAGCCATGCTTCCTGGGGCTCGGCCAACTACGAGGTGCAGAAGCTGTTCATGAACAACGTCGGTGACCAGGTGGTCCCGAGCACGGCCAGCACCACGCCGGACGTCAGCGGCCCCATCACCGGTGCCGTCGGCCTGTCCACCTGGAACACCAGCGCCGCGTACGACGACGTCAAGGTGACCGACGCAGACGGCGGCACGCTGCTCACCGACGACTTCTCCGGTGACGCGGCGCAGTGGACGCACACCGGCGGCGGCAACTGGGCGGTCCAGGACGGGCAGTACGTCGAGACCTCGGACACCGCCGAGAACACCATGATCCAGGCCGGTGACCCCAACTGGCACGACTACGACCTGCACGTGAAGGCCGTCAAGAAGTCCGGCAAGGAGGGCTTCCTCGTCGCCTTCGGCGTCAAGGACACCGGCAACTACTACTGGTGGAACATCGGCGGCTGGAACAACAGCCAGACCGCGGTCGAGCAGGCCGTCGACGGCGGCAAGTCCACGCTGATCGCCAAGCCGGGATCGGTCGACACCGGCCGCGCCTACGACGTCGACATCAAGGTGCGGGGCCGGCAGGTGACCCTGTACCTCGACGGGCAGGAGTGGGGCGGCTTCACCGACGACAAGCCGGCCGAGCCGTTCCGGCAGGTCGTCACCGAGGACAAGGAGACCAGTGACCTGATCGTCAAGGTCGTCAACGCCCAGTCCGTGGCGGCCCGTACCGCCCTCGACCTCGGCGGTGCCAAGGTCGCCAGGAAGGCGCGGGTCACCACGCTGGCGGCGGCGCCCGGCGCGGTGAACACCGAGACGTCCACCGCGGTCGCCCCGGTCACGTCCACCTTCACCGGGGTCGCCGACAGGTTCATGTACACCTTCCCGGCGAACTCGATCACCTTCCTGCGGATCAGGCAGAAGTAGCGTCCGGCGCGGGCTGCTGTCCGACCGGCAGCAGCCCGCGCTCCGCGAAGACCTTCCTGGCGACCAGGGTGGCATTGAGCGCCTTGGGGAAACCGCAGTACCCGGCGGAGTGCAGCAGCGCCTCGACGATCTCCTCGGGCGTGAGTCCCGAGTTGAGGGAGAAGTTGATGTGCACCTCCAGCTGGGGCTCGCAGCCGCCCAGCGCGGTGAGCATGCCCAGCGTCACCAACTGCCGGTCCCGGGGCGGCAGCTGGGGCCGGGAGTAGATCTCGCCGAAACCCCAGGCGACCACCTGGTGGCCCAGCTCGGGGCTGATGTCGGCCAGGGTGTCCAGGACCCGCTGCCCGGTGCCGCCGTCCACCTGGCCCAGGACCTCAAGGCCGTGGGCGAACCGCTCGTCACGGGTGGTGCTCTCGCTCATGCCGGCTCATCCGTTCTCGTCGGAAACGCTCTCTTCGGAAGCGGTCAGGACACGAACGCTAGGAGTTGGAGCGCGCTCCAGGTCAAGTCGGCGCCGCCGTCACCCCAACGCGCGCAGCGCGGCGACCTGTTCGCCGAGGAAGTCCCGGCTCCAGCCGGCGTGATCCCCGACGTAGCCGCGGGGGCCGCACTCCACGACGAGGATCAGGCCCAGGTAGAGGCCGTAGAGTGCGAGGCGGTGGCGCAGGGCGGGGGAGAAGTCGAGGCGGCCGCCCGCCGCACGGTACCCGGCCACCAGGTCGCTGTCCGGGCCGATGTCCCCGCCGAACCCCAGTGAGACCAGTTCGGCGGCCGGGTCGCCCCAGAAGGCCCGCTCGTGGTCGATGAGGCCCGTGATCCTGGGAGTCTGCGCACGGCCGTCGATGAAGATGTTGCCCGGCCAGAGGTCGAAATGGACGAGCCTGGGCTCGGTGACCTGGTCGAGTGTCTGCCCGCCCTCGGCCACCAGGGCCCGTATCCCGGCGGCAGGCACCCCGAGGTCGGAGTCCCAGCGGGCCGCGTCCTCCAGCAGGGCGTCCACCATGGCCGTGAAGGCGGTGCGCCAGTCGGCCGCGGAGAGTTCCGCCCCGGGCGCCGGATAGCCGTAGCGGCCGTCCTCGGAGGTCAGGGTGTGCAGCCGGGCGGTGACCGCGCCCAGCTCGCGGCGCAGCGTCGAGGCGGTGGCCGGCGGAAGGTGCTCGGCGGCCTTGTCCCAGGGGGTGCCCTCCAGCACCGAGACGGCGAGGAAGTCGTCTCCCCGGTACAGCAGTTCGGGGGCCGGCACCGCTCCGTCGGGGAGGCCGGCCAGGCGCCGGTAGACCATGGCCTCGGTGGCCATGATCCCGTGCTCGTAGCGCAGCACGGGAGCCTCGGCGGGCGGCGCGAGCTTCACCACGGCCGGGCGGCCGTCGTCGAGACGCACCCGGTAGGCGGTGTTGAACCAGCCGTCGGTGAGTTCCTCCTCCAGCCGGCATCCGACGCCTGTCGCCTCACGGAGGAGCGTGTCGAGTTCGGTGGCGGACAACCGGCGCTTGGTCAGGCTCTGCATGCGGCGACTCGCTCTCGTCCGGCGGGGCGGTGCGTTGCGGCGGCGGTGCGGTAGAGGCGTGGTGCGGTAAAGGCGCGGGCGGTGTGTGGGAGCGCTCCCGAAGATACGGGATCCGGGTCAGCCGTGGCCCCTGCTTCGGATGGCCTCCGCGGCGTCGACGAGTTCGCCGAGAACGGTGCGCACGGCCCGCCGGGCCGTGCGCTCGGGGCGGTGGAGCGCGTCGATGTGACGGTGGGGCTCGATGCCGTCGAGCGGTCTGAGGGTGACGCCGGGGTGCGGACGGGACGTCCAGCGGGGCATCAGGGCGACTCCGCCGCCCGCGGCGACCACCTCGGCGACCACGGCGATCTCGTTGACGCGATGCACGATGTCGACGCCGCGCCCGGCCGCCGCCGCGATGGCCTCGACCGTGGCCAGCAGCGGGAAGCCGTCGTGCACGGTGATCCAGGGCTGTTCGGCGACGTCGTGCGCGGTCAGGGCGGGCCGCGCGGCCAGCGGATGGCCGATGGGCAGGGCGATGTCGAGCGGTTCGCGCAGCAGCGGGGTGGCCGAGGCGGTCCGGGGCCAGGGCGGGGCGTGGTCCAGCCGGTGGGCCAGGACCAGATCGTAGGTGCGGGTCAGGGGCGGGAAGTCGGCCTGGGCCACGTCCTCGTCATGGAGGGTGAGGCGAGGGGATCCCGGCCCGCTCAGCCGTCGTAGCAGCACGGGGTAGAACGCGGCGGCCCCGCTGTGGAAGGCCGCGACCGACACCGTGCCGTCGGGTTCGTCGACGTACGCGTCGATGGTGTGGCGGGCCCGGGCCAGTGCCGTCGCCACGCCGATCGCGGCGTCCGCCAGGGCCTGTCCGGCCGGTGTGAGGACCAGCCGGCGGCCGGACCGCTCGGTGAGGGGGACCGGGATCGAGCGCTGGAGCAGGCGCAGTTGCTGCGAGATCGCCGAGGGTGTCACCCGCAGCGCCTCGGCGACCGCCGTGACGCTGCCCAGTTCGCCCAGCTCCCGCAGGACCCGCAGCTGCCGCTCGTCCACCCTGTGAGTGTAGCTTCGCTAAAAGGTTGGTTGAGAAGGTCGTCGTTTACTTCAACGGGCCGGCCGTGGATCGTGAACGGCATGCCGAACAACCGCCGCATCGACGTGGTGCTCCTGGCCGTCGCCGTCGTCTGGGGCTCCAGCTATCTGACGGCGAAGACCGCCACGGACGCCCTCCCCGTCCCGACCGTCCTCTTCGTTCGCTACGCCGTCGCCGCGCTCGCGTGCGCGGCCGTGCTGCGCCGGCCCGGTGGCCTCACCCGGGACGAGAAGGTGTACGGATGTCTGCTCGGACTCACCCAGGCCGCCGTCCTCGTCCTGGAGACGTACGGCGTCGCCCACACCAGCGCCGGGAACGCGGGCCTGATCATCAGCCTCACCCTGGTCCTCACCCCCGTCCTGGACCGGGTCGCCCTGCCGGGCAGGTTCTTCCTCGCCGCCGGGGTGTGCATGGCGGGCGTCGGACTTCTCGTCTCCGGCAACGGGCTGCACGCTCCCGGAGCCGGTGATCTGCTGATGCTGGCGGCGGCCGTGGTCCGCGCCGGTCATGTGGTGCTGGTCGGCCGGGTGACCGCGGGCCGGGACCTGCAGCCGCTGCGGCTGACCGCCGTGCAGTGCGCCGTCGGCGCCGTCCTCTTCCTGCTTCCGGCGGCCCCCGGGCTGCCGGCGCTCGCCCGGACCGGCGCTGCCACCTGGGCCCAGCTCCTCTACCTGGCCCTCTTCTGCGGCCTCTTCGCCTTCCTCGCCCAGACCTGGGCGGTCCAGCGCACCTCCGCGACCCGGGCAGGCCTGCTGCTGGGCACCGAGCCGGTATGGGCCCTGCTGGTCGGCGCCGGACTCGGCGGCGAACGGCTCACCGGTCTCTGCGTCCTGGGGGCCGCACTCGTCGTCACGGGGACGTACTGGGGCCAATCCGTCGAACGCGCCCATCGTCGGCTCTCGCCGCCGGCGGCGGCCGAGGAGGTCGTCCATGGTGCCGGCGCAGGTGTCCCACAGGCGCGTTAACCTCGGAATCATTTTCCGGAAAACTTCTGTTTCCTCTGAAGTGGTGAATTCTTTCCCGTAGTGCACGCGGATTCGGAATTCGATTTACTACTTCACAGGCGCGGCACAACCATCAGGAACCTCTACCCGTCTAAGTCGGCGAAAGACCGACCTGCGGGGAGTGACACCCCCGTTTTTATCTGGGGGCCGCACAGAATGAATCGCACCACGCTGGCCGGGCGCGAACAGGGGGCGAAACCGGCAGGGGGCGAGGAGGAACGGGAGACCGGCCCCGTGAAATGGCGGAACGCCGATCCACGGGCGGTCGCCGCGCTGCTCGCGGCACTTCTCACCACCCTGGCGTTCTGTGCCGCCGACGTGATCGCCCGCAGCTACCCGTTCGGGCCCCGCACCCGCAGCGTCAACGACCTCGGCAACCAGTACGTTCCCTTCCACGCCCACCTGTGGGACCTGCTGCACGGCAGGGCCGACGGCGGGCTCCTCGTCAACTGGCAGTCCGGCTACGGCTCCAGCTTCCTGCCGGACCTCGGCACCTACCTCAGCAGCCCGTTCGCGCTCCTTGTCGCCGTCTTCCCGCGCGACGAGATCGACCTCGCGGTGTACGTGGTCACCGTGCTGAAGACGGCGGTCGCCGGCGCCGCCATGGCCTGGCTGCTGCTGAGCCTGCGCCGGGGCCGCTGGTGGGCGGCCGGCGTGCTGGGCGCCTCCTACGCCCTGTGCGGCTGGAGCCTCGCCCTCGCCTCGTACAACCCGATGTGGCTCGACGGCCTGATCGCACTGCCGCTGCTCTGCCTGGTCGGCGAGTGGGCGACAGCCGGCCGGCGCCCGTTGCTCGGGGTCCTGATCGTGGCGCTCGCCTGGATCGCCAACTTCTACACCGCCTACATGGCGACCCTCGGCGCGGCCCTGGTGCTGCTGCTCCGGCTGGTCCTCGCCGAACTGCCGTGGCGGCACGCCCTTGCGGTGGTGGGCCGGGCCGCGGTGACCGTCGGGCTCGGCATCGGGCTGGCCGCGCCGCTGGTGGTCGTCGTGTACTCCGGCACCCAGCACGCCTACCCGGGCCGCGAGGGCCACTTCGCCCCGGTCGGCACCGAGGACCTGCTCGCCCGGCTGCTGCCGACGACCTACAGCTACAGCTCCCCGGCCCTCTACGTCGGCATCACCGCGCTGGTGCTCGCCCTCGCCCTGCCCTTCCACCGGAAGGTCCCGGTCCGGGTGCGGGCTGGCTGGACGGCGCTGGTGGTCGCGGTGGCCCTGTCGCTCCAGTGGGCGCCTACCAGCCTGGCCTGGCACGCCTTCGCCGTCCCGAACGGCAGTTCCTACCGGCAGGCCTTCGTGCTCTGCGCCCTGCTGGTCATCGCCGCCTGGCACGCCCTGGCCTACGGACTTCCGGACCTGCGGGCACTCGGCGCGGCCGCCGTGCTGCTGGTCCTGATCGCCGCCGCCGCGAGCCGCAGCACCCTCACCCAGCAGCACACCCAACACACCTGGCCGGTGGTGCTGCTCGCGGTCGCGGGCGCGCTCGGCGGGCTCGCGCTGCTCGGTCTGAGGAACGGGAGGCCGCTGCTGGCCGGGCTGGCCGTGGCGCTGCTGATCTGCGCGCAGTTCGGCGAGGCCGCCGCCACCTCGGCTGTGGCCACGCGGATGCGGCTCGGCCAGATGGACGACTACGCACCCTGGGGCGACCGCCAGCAGAAGGAGGCGGACGCGGTCGCGAGTGCCGACGCCTGGCCCGCGTACCGCACCGAACCCGGCCGCGACCAGACCGTCGCCAACGACCCGATGATGGTCGGCGGCCAGGGCGCCCAGTACTACAGCAGCCTCACCGCCGACGTGCTCAGCCGCACCCTCACCGCGCTCGGCGACGGCTGGACCTCGCGCGGCCGCAGCCTGCAGTCCCTCGACAACCCCGTCACCGACGCGGTCTTCTCGGTGGGCGCCCGGGTGCACAACCCGCCGGACCCGCACCAGAAATGGCTGCCCCAGGGCGGCGGTCCGTCCACGGTCACCCGCGAGGACGTACCCCCGCTGGTGACGGTACGGCCCACCGCCGCCCACTCCACTCCCGCCTCCTTCGGCCCCTCGCCCTACCGCAACCAGGAACTCCTGCTCGGCGCCCGCGTCTACACCCTGCCCCGCACCACCCTCAGCGGTGTGCACAAGGGCGACGCGGCGCGGGGCCTGCTGGTCGACGGAGCGCAGACGATCACCGCCCGGTGCCGGTCCGGAAGTTCGGTCTTCCTGTGGGCACCCGACTACTCCGGTACCGCTCAACTCGCGAGCGGCGGCGAGCAGAAGCTGTTCAGGTCCGACGCCGAGGGCACGAAGATCGCCGCGATGCAGCCGCTCGGCACGGTCCGCGCCACCGGGCAGGTCCGGATCGGCCTCAAGCCCAACCGGCTCAGCCGGGTCCCGGCACAGGGCGCGGTCGGCTGCCTCGACACCGCGCGACTGCGTACCGCCGTCCAGCACCTGAAGTCCACCGGTGCGACGAAGGTGACCGTCTCCGACGGCACCGTCCATGCCCAACTGCCGGCCGGCAGCAGGGGAATCGCCGTCGTGGCCGCCCCGCGGATCGCCGGCTGGCGCTGCTCCGCCGGCGGCGCCGAGGTCGCGGCAGGCGAGTTCCACGGCCTGATCGCGGTCCCGCTGAACGACTCAGCCACCAGCCTCACCTGCACCTTCCGCCCGCCCGGTCTGCGCCTGGGCACCGCGGCCGGCGGCGCCTCGCTGCTGGCCCTGATCCTCATCGGCACCGTCTCGGCCGTACGCCGCAGAAGAGTCACCCGCCCCGGCGAGCGCACGACCACCGCTCACTGACCCGTCCCCAGGGGGAAGAACCCATGCTGATATCGATCGTCGCGCCCTGTTACAACGAGGAAGAGGTCATAGATCGCTTCCACGAGCAGATCCAGAAAATCGCCAACGAACTCCTGCCGCTCGGCCACGACATGGAGTTCGTGTACGTCGACGACGGCAGCCGCGACCGCACGCTGACCCTCCTCAGCCGGATCGCCGACCGCGACTCGCGCGTCCGGTACGTCTCCTTCAGCCGCAACTTCGGCAAGGAGGCGGCCCTGCTGGCGGGGCTGAAGCACGCCACCGGCGACGCCGTGATCGTCATGGACGCCGACCTCCAGCACCCGCCGGAACTCATCAAGCGGATGGTCGAACTGCGCGGCGAGGGCTACGACCAGGTCATCGCCAAGCGAACCCGGCAGGGCGACCGCTTCACCCGCACCCTCACCGCCCGCCTCTACTACCGGCTCATCAACCAGATGGTCGACGTCGAACTCGTGGACGGCGTGGGCGACTTCCGGCTGATGTCGCGCCGGGTGGTGGACGCGATCGTGAACCTCACCGAGTACAACCGGTTCTCCAAGGGCCTGTTCGCCTGGGTCGGTTTCCCCAGCACCACCTTCGAGTACGAGAACGCGGTGCGCGAACACGGCAGCAGCTCCTGGTCGTTCCGCAGCCTGCTCAACTACGGCCTCGACGGGCTGCTCTCCTTCAACAACCGCCCGCTGCGCGCCGCGCTCTACCTCGGCCTGACCCTGCTGGCCCTCGCCGGCGCGTACACGGCCTGGATCGTGGGCGCGGCGATGGTCCACGGCGTCCAGACGCCCGGCTATGTCACCATCATTACAGCCGTCACCGCCCTGGCCGGCGTGCAGATGATCATGCTCGGGGTCATCGGCGAGTACACCGGCCGGATCTACTACGAGGTCAAGGGGCGCCCGCACTTCCTGGTGAAGGCGACGAACGTGGACCGAACGGAAGACCGCACCCGCGGCACGACGAAGGACCTCATCCCCTGATGCCGAACGCCACCCTGTCGACCGCCACCGGACCGACCCGCCCGATATCCGGGCAGATCATCACCTTCGCCGTGGTGGGTGTCGTCAACACGGCGACGTACTACGGTCTCTACCTGCTTTTTCTGATGTATTTGCCGTACCTGGCCGCGCATGTTCTCGCGTTTTTCCTGAGCATGATCGGCTCCTTTTTTCTCAATGCGAAGTTCACTTACCGGACGCGTCCCACCTGGCGGAAATTCCTGCTGTTCCCGCTGACCAACGCGACGAATTTCGTGATCACCACGGTGGGGGTCTACGTGATCGTCGACATGCTGCACGTGGGGAGCACCTTCGCTCCGCTGATGGCGTCGGCGGCGGCGATTCCGGTCACCTTCGTGGTGTCGCGATGGGTCATGCTGCCGAAGGTGGAGGCGGCGTAGGCAGCAGCTGTACGAGCGGGATCCGGGCGCCCATGCCGGGAGCGCCGGCGAGGGCCACGACGAACGGCAGCGCGGCGGTCGAGGCGGTGGTCACGGGCCCGAGGCGCAGCGCGAAGCACTCCCCGGCTCCAGTCGCTCCCGCGGAACATCGTCCAGCGTTACCAGGGTCATGTCCGCCACTCCCGTCCTCGTGGTACCGGCGAGCCGGTTTCCCCCGCCGGGCATCCTTTCGGCGAGGACGTTCTCCGTTGCCGCCTCGCGGGCGTGATCGGGCCGGTACGTGAGGGGCGTATTGCATAAAAGTGCAGGCAACCGTATAGTCATGCCATCCAGAGGAGGATGGACATGGTGGTACGTGCGGCGGTGGCCGGAGCGAGCGGGTACGCGGGCGGAGAGGTCCTGCGGCTGCTCCTCGCGCATCCCGAGGTCGAGATCGGCACCCTGACCGGCAACTCCAACGCGGGTCAGCGCCTGGGCGCGCTCCAGCCGCACCTGCTGCCGCTGGCCGACCGCGTGCTGGCGGAGACGACCGCCGACGCGCTCGCCGGGCACGACGTCGTCTTCCTCGCGCTCCCGCACGGGCAGTCCGCCGCCGTCGCCGAGCAGCTCGGCCCGGACGTCCTCGTCGTCGACATGGGCGCCGACTTCCGCCTCGTCGACCCGGCCGACTGGGAGCGCTTCTACGGCTCCCCGCACGCCGGTACCTGGCCCTACGGCCTCCCCGAACTTCCGGGTGCCCGTGCCGCGCTGGAGGGGTCCAAGCGCATCGCGGTACCCGGTTGCTACCCCACCGCCGTCTCCCTCGCCCTGTACCCGGCCTACGCCGCCCAGATCGCCGAGGCCGAGGCGGTGATCGTCGCCGCGTCCGGTACCTCCGGCGCCGGCAAGGCGCCCAAGCCGCACCTGCTGGGCAGCGAGGTCATGGGCTCCATGACGCCGTACGGCGTCGGCGGCGGCCACCGGCACACCCCCGAGATGATCCAGAACCTCAGCGCGGTGGCGGGGGAGCGGATCGCCGTCTCCTTCACGCCGACGCTCGCGCCGATGCCGCGCGGGATCCTCGCCACGTGCAGTGCCTCGGCGAAGAGCGGGGTCACGGCGGAATCCGTCCGGGCCGCCTACGAGAAGGCCTACGCCGACGAGCCCTTCGTCCACCTGCTCCCCGAGGGCCAGTGGCCCGCCACGGCGTCCGTCCACGGTTCCAACGCCGTTCAGGTGCAGGTCGCGTACGACGAGGCCGTCGGCCGCATCATCGCGATCAGCGCCATCGACAACCTGACCAAGGGCACTGCCGGCGGTGCCGTCCAGAGCATGAACCTCGCCCTGGGTCTCGCCGAGACCACCGGGCTGACCACGATCGGAGTTGCGCCGTGAGCGTGACGGCAGCGAAGGGATTCACGGCCGCGGGCATCGCCGCCGGGATCAAGGAGAACGGCAACCCGGACCTGGCCCTCGTGGTCAACAACGGGCCGCGCCGTGCCGCCGCGGGCGTCTTCACCTCCAACCGCGTCAAGGCCGCGCCGGTGCTGTGGTCCGAGCAGGTCCTCAAGAGCGGCCAGGTCTCGGCCGTCGTCCTCAACTCGGGCGGTGCCAACGCCTGTACGGGCCCCAAGGGCTTCCAGGACACCCATGCGACGGCGGAGAAGGCCGCCGAGGTGCTGGGGCGCGGTGCCATCGAGGTCGCGGTCTGCTCGACGGGCCTGATCGGCGTGCTGCTGCCCATGGACAAGCTGCTGCCCGGCGTCGAGACCGCCGCCGCCCAGCTCTCCGAGCACGGCGGCGAGAAGGCCGCCATCGCCATCAAGACCACCGACACCGTGCACAAGACGTCCGTGGTGACGGGGGGGTCCCCCCGGACGGAGGCTGGGGGAGGCTGGACCGTCGGCGGGATGGCGAAGGGCGCCGGCATGCTCGCGCCCGGCCTCGCCACCATGCTGGTCGTCCTCACCACGGACGCGGCCGTCGAGAGCGAGGTCCTCGACAAGGCGCTGCGGGCCGCGACGCGGACGACCTTCGACCGCGTCGACTCCGACGGCTGCATGTCCACCAACGACACCGTGCTGCTGCTCGCCTCCGGCGCGGCCGGCGTCACCCCGGAGTACGACGAGTTCGCCGAGGCCGTCCGCGCCGTCTGCGACGACCTCGGGCAGCAGCTGATCCGGGACGCCGAGGGCGCCAGCAAGGACATCAAGGTGGAAGTGGTCAACGCCGCCTCCGAGGACGACGCCGTGGAGGTGGGCCGCTCCATCGCCCGCAACAACCTCCTCAAGTGCGCCATCCACGGCGAGGACCCCAACTGGGGCCGCGTCCTCTCCGCGATCGGCACCACCAAGGCCGCCTTCGATCCCGACCAGCTGAACGTCGCCATCAACGGCGTCTGGGTCTGCAAGAACGGGGGGGTCGGCGAGGACCGCGAGAAGGTCGACATGCGCTACCGCGAGGTGCACATCGTCGCCGACCTCGCAGCGGGCACCGAGACCGCCACGATCTGGACCAACGACCTGACCGCCGACTACGTCCACGAGAACAGCGCCTACTCGTCATGAGCACCACGCGTAAGCACACCGCGCTGCCCAAGGCGCAGATCCTCATCGAGGCGCTGCCCTGGCTGGTCCGTCACAACGGCAGGACCGTCGTGATCAAGTTCGGCGGCAACGCCATGATCGACGAAGAGCTGAAGGCCGCCTTCGCCAAGGACGTCGTCTTCCTGCACCACGCCGGCCTCAGACCGGTCGTCGTGCACGGCGGCGGCCCGCAGATCAGCGCCGCCCTCGACAAGCACGGCATCGTCAGCGAGTTCAAGGCCGGACTCCGGGTCACCACCGAGGACGCCATGGACGTCGTACGGATGGTGCTCGCCGGGCAGGTCCAGCGCGAGCTGGTCAACCTGCTCAACCAGCACGGGCCGCTCGCCGTCGGACTGACCGGCGAGGACGCGCACACCATCACCGCGACCAAGCACCGGCCCGAGATCGACGGCGAACTCGTCGACATCGGGCGGGTCGGCGAGATCACCGCGATCGACACGGGCGCGATCAAGGCCCTGCTCGCCGACGGACGGATCCCGGTCGTCTCCTCCATCGCCCGCTCCGAGGACGACGGACATGTCTACAACGTCAATGCTGATACGGCGGCTGCGGCACTCGCTGCTGCGCTGGGCGCCGAAACCCTCATGGTCCTCACCGACGTCGAGGGCCTCTACGAGGACTGGCCGAACTCCGACGAGGTGATCAGCCGCCTCACCGCGTCCCAGCTGGAGAAGCTGCTGCCGGAGCTGAGCTCCGGGATGGTGCCGAAGATGGAGGGCTGTCTGCACGCCGTGCGCAACGGCGTCACCACTGCCCGGGTCATCGACGGCCGGGTCCAGCACTCGATCCTGCTGGAGATCTTCACGGACGAAGGCATCGGCACGATGGTCGTGCCGGACCAGGAGGGGGAGTCATGAGCAACCAGGAACTGACCGCGCGGTGGCAGGGCGCGCTCATGAACAACTACGGCACCCCGCGGCTGCCCCTGGTGCGCGGCGAGGGCGTCAAGGTCTGGGACACCGAGGACCGGCAGTACCACGACTTCGTCGGCGGTATCGCCACCAACGCGCTCGGCCACGCCCACCCCGCGATCGTCGAGGCCGTGAGCAAGCAGATCGCGTCCCTCGGGCACATCTCCAACTTCTTCATGGCCGAGCCCACCGTCACCCTCGCGGAACGGCTGATCCAGCTCTTCGGCCGGGAGGGCCGGGTCTTCTTCTGCAACTCCGGTGCCGAGGCCAACGAGGCCGCCTTCAAGATCGGCCGGCTCACCGGGCGGACCCACATGGTCGCCACCGACGGTGGCTTCCACGGCCGGACGATGGGCGCCCTCGCGCTCACCGGACAGCCCGCCAAGCAGGACCCCTTCCGCCCGCTGCCCGCCGACGTCACCCACGTGCCCTACGGCGACGCGCAGGCGCTGGCCGCCGCGGTCACCGAGGACACCGCCCTGGTCGTCATCGAGCCCGTCCAGGGCGAGAACGGCGTGGTCGTCCCCCCGGCCGGCTACCTCAAGGCGGCCCGCGCGATCACCGCCGCCACCGGCGCACTGCTCGTCCTCGACGAGGTGCAGACCGGCATCGGCCGCACCGGCACCTGGTTCGAGTACCAGGCCCACGAGGGCGTGCTGCCCGATGTCGTCACCCTCGCCAAGCAGCTCGGCGGCGGGCTGCCGCTGGGCGCGACCGTGGCCTTCGGCCGCGCCGCCGACCTGCTCCAGCCCGGTCACCACGGCACCACCTTCGGCGGCAACCCGGTCGCCTGCGCCGCCGGCCTCGCCGTCCTCGACACCATCGAGAACGAGGGGTTGCTGGAGAACGTCAAGCGGCAGAGCGAGAGGTTGCGGGACGGAATCGAGGGTCTCGGGCACGGGTTGATCGATTATGTCCGGGGCGCGGGTCTCCTCCTGGGTATCGTGCTCACCGAGCCGCTGGCAGCGCAGGTGCAGCAGGCGGCTCAGGAGGCCGGGTTCCTGGTGAACGCGCCCGTCCCGGACGTCGTACGGCTGATGCCGCCGCTGAACCTCCGCGACGCCGAGGCGGACGCGCTGCTCGGGGCTCTGCCCGGCATCCTCGACGCAGCGAGCGGGGACGGACGATCCGGAGAATGAGACGACGATGAGTCAGGCGCAGGAGTTCGACCAGTCGGGCGGAGCGGGGCCGGCGGTGCCGCAGACCCGGACCGCCCGGCACCGCCGGATCGTGGACATCCTCAACCGGCAGCCGGTGCGCTCGCAGAGCCAGCTCGCGAAACTGCTGTCCGACGACGGGCTCACGGTCACCCAGGCGACGCTCTCCCGGGATCTCGACGAGCTGAACGCCGTGAAGATCCGCAACACCGACGGCGAGCTGATCTACGCGGTGCCCAGCGAGGGCGGATTCCGTACGCCCCGGGCGCCGCTCGGGGAGTCGGCGAAGGAGGAGCGGATGCGCCGCCTCTCCCAGGAACTCCTGATCTCGGCGGAGGCCTCGGCGAACCTGGTCGTCCTGCGCACCCCGCCCGGCGCGGCCCAGTTCCTCGCCTCGGCGATCGACCAGGCGGAGCTGCACGACATCCTGGGGACCATCGCCGGGGACGACACGCTGCTGCTCATCAGCCGGGAGCCGACCGGCGGCCAGGCACTCGCGGACCACCTGCTGCGGCTCGCCCAGAACGGCCACTGACGGTCCCGGAAGAGCCGCCGGGGCCGCTGACCCGCGTGCGGTGCCCGGCCCGGCGGCGGACAATGGCGGTGTGATCTTCCGCGGCGAGCGGTCAGGCGGGCGGGCAATCCCCTGGCGGCCGTCGAACGTACACAGGGGTGTGTCGGGATTCAGGTTCCCCGTCGGCCGCCTCCCGGACGAGGCTCTGCTGTCCGGGCTGGCCACCGGAGATCCGGAGCTCGCCGAGATCTTCGTACGGCGGTTCCAGCACCGGGTCTTCGGGGTCGCCATGGCCGTCACCGGGGACCAGCAGCTCGCCGAGGACGTCGCCCAGCAGACGTTCGAACGCGCCTGGCGGCATGCCCAGATCTACGACTCGCGCCGCGGCTCGGTCGGGACCTGGCTGACGACCATCGCGCACAACCTCGCCGTCGACGCCGTCCGCGCCCGGCGGACCGAACCGATGGCACCCGAGGACCTCGACCCTCTCCTCGACGCCGTCACCGAGACCCCCGAGCGGTGGGCGCTCGCCGACGAGGCCTCCACCCAGCTCCGGGCCGCGCTGGCCCGGCTGCCCCGGGAACAGGCCCGGGCCCTGATGATGGCCGGCATCTACGGCATGACGGCCCAGCAGATCGCCGACGCGGAGCGGATCCCGCTGGGCACGGCCAAGACGCGGATCAGAGCGGCGATGGCGAAACTCCGCACCGCGCTCGCGTCCCCGAAGGGAGGCGACCATGTCCGGTGACGCGCACTGCGAGAAGCTGCGCGAGGTCGGCGCCGAACTGGCGCTGGGGGTGCTGCCCGGCCGCGAGCGGGCCGAGGCGGTCGCCCACCTGGACGGGTGCGCGGACTGCCGGGAGTACGTACGCCGGCTCACCGGGATCGGTGACCGGCTGATCGGCCTGCTGCCGGAGAGCGACCCGCCGCCCGGCTTCGAGACCCGGGTGGCGCGCAGCCTGGCCGAGCAGTCGGCGGGGCCGCAGGGGGCCCGGACCGCCCGTGCCGCCCAGGTCAGGCGCAGCCGCGTCCGGCGTGTCCGGCTGCGGCTCGCGGCGGCGGCCGCCACCCTCGCCGTCGCGGTCGGCTTCGCCGGCTGGGCGATCGGCAGCGCCGTCGAGGGTGCCGTCACCGCCTCCTCGTCGCCCACCGTCGAGTCCGAGCCCGTCCTGGTCGGGGACATGATCCCGGCCGGCGGCGGGCGGCCCGTCGGCGAGGTCTACGCCCACCCCGGCAGCCCCGCCTGGATCTTCGTCTCCGTCGCCCTCACCGGCACCCCCTACAACGGCAGGGTCACCTGCCTCCTCGCGCGCGCCGACGGCACGACCACACGGGTCGGCGACTTCCCGCTGCGTGGCGGCCACGGCAACTGGGGCGTGGCGGTCCCGGTCGACCTCACCAAGTACTCCGCCGCCCGACTGGCCTCGCCCGACGGCACCGTCCTCGCCGCCGCCCAGTTGCAGAAGGCCAAGGTGGTCGAGCCGGAGACGTGACCACGCCGTGACCACGCGCCACGGCCCGGGGAGAGCGGGACCGCCTCCGTACGGCCGTCGTTTCCGCGCGTGGGGGCCGGAGACGGGACCTGGCCCGCGGGGCTCATGACAGCACCGCACCCGCGTTCAGCCGGTGCAGCCGGGCGTACGCTCCCTCGCGCCCGAGCAGGTCCGCGTGGGTGCCGTCCTCGACGACCCGACCGTGGTCGAGCACCACGATCCGGGTGGCGTCACGGACGGTCAGCAGGTTGTGGGAGATCACGACGGTCGTCCGCCCGGCCATCAGCCGGTGCAACGGATCCATGATCCGCCGGCCCGACCGGGCGTCGAGCCCGGCCGTCGGTTCGTCGAGCAGGAGCACCGGCGCGTCCCGGATCATCGCCCGCGCGATCGCCAGCCGCTGGCACTGACCGCCGGAGAGCGTCCGGCCGCGCTGGCCGACGAGCGTGTCGTAGCCCTCCGGGAGCCGCTCGACGAACTCGTGCGCGTCCGCCGCACGCGCCGCCGCGACGATCTCCGCCTCCGTGGCCGCCGGCCGGCCGTAGGCGATGTTCTCCCGCACGGTGCCGTGGAAGACGAGGGTCTCCTGCAGCACCACCGCAACACTCTCCCGTACGGCGGAAAGGGTGAGTTCGCGCACGTCCGTCCCGTCCAGGCGGACCGCGCCCCGGTCGGGGTCGTAGAACCGCAACTGCAGTTTCGCGAGCGTGGACTTGCCCGCCCCGCTCGCCCCGACCAGCGCCAGTGTCTCCCCGGGCGCCACATGGAACGAGACGTCCGACAGCGCCCAGTCCGCTGTACCGGGATAGCGGAACCACACCCTGTCGAACTCCACGTCACCGCGCGCCCGGCGGATCCGCCGCGCCCCCGGCGCCTCCGTCACCTGGGGCCGCTGGTCCAGCAGTTCGATGATCCGCTCGGCCGAGGCGGAGGCCGCGTAGAAGGTGGTGCCGAGCCCGGACAGGCCGTGGACGGGGCCGTACAGCTTGCCGATCAGCGCGAGGAACACCAGGAGCCCGCCGAGCGTGAGCTGGCCTTGGGCCAGCTTCCAGGTGCCGAGGCCCAGCACCGCGAGCCCGCCTGCCACCTCGATGGTCTCCACGACGGGTCCGTAGACGCCACGGATCCGCGCCGAGGCCATCGCCGCCCGGAACCTGCCGAGGTTCTCCCGCTCGAACCGGTGCGCCTCCCAGCCCTGCCGGTTGTACGCCTGCACCAGTACGACATTGCCGAGCGACTCCTCCGCGATCGCGCTGAGCGTGCCGCTGCGGCGCCTGCGCTCCCGGGACGCCTCCTTGATCAGCCGTGCGAAGCGCCGGGCGCAGCCCCAGAACATCGGCACGACGAGGAGGGAGAGCAGGGTCAGGTCCCAACGCAGGTAGAAGAGCAGACCGAGGAAGACGCCGAGCCGGATCAGGTAGTACAGGGCGTCAGCCACGCCCGACAGCATGAACGTCTCCACCGCGTCGACGTCGCCGGTGACCCTGGACAGCACGTCCCCGAGCCGCCGGCGCTCGAAGAAGCCGAGCGACAGCCCCTGGACGTGCCGGAACACGTCGGAGCGGAGCCCGAGCAGGAAGTGTTCGCCGACCCAGGTGGACGTCACGTCATCGGCGAAGCGGAGCGCGCCGGAACAGACGACGAGGCCGAGGTAGGCCGGTGCGATCCACAGGAACGGGCGTAGGTCGCGGGGGACCAGCACGTCGTCGACGACGATCTTGAAGAGCCAGAGTTCGGCCGCGTCGACGGCGGGTGCGGTCAGACTCAGCAGGACGACGGGTACGAGCCAGCGGCGGCCACCGCGGGTGTACGGCCAGAACCGCCGGAACACCTCACGCGGGGCGACCTGGGGCGCGGCCGCGACCACGTCGTCGGAGGTGACGCCGGTCGACAGCAGACGCCGTAGGAGGTGCGTCATGTCGGGAGTCCCTCGTCAACCAGCGGCGACGCGGACCGGCGCAGCCCAGGTCGCCGGTCCGCTCGCCCTTCCCTCCGCGGTCAGTAGCCGCCGTGGCCGTGACGGTCGCCGTGATCGTCGCGGTCGCCGTGGAAGAAGTCGTCGCGGTCGTGGTCGTGGTCGTGACCGTGACGGTCTCCATGCCGGTCGCCGTGCCCCTCGTCGCCGTGGCCGTGGCCGTGGCCATGGTCGCGGTGCATCGCGGGCAACAGATTGCTGAAGATGGCCATGGTGTTCCTCCCGAAACTTGCCTTACAGGGGGTACGGCCGAAGGGGGAGGATGGATGGCGTTTCACGCCAGGAATCGGAAAATCTTCGCGGCGGTGTTCGGCAGTCGTTCGGCTGCGGGCCGGTGGGGGCAGGTCGCGCAGTTCCCCGCGTCCCTGTGGGACGCGCTGCCCAGCCGTCTCTCTGTATAGCCGCGGGCAGTCGTGCCGCTGGGGCCCCCTCTGAGGGAGGCACCCTGCCGGCGCGGTGAGCGCCCCCGCCTCAGCCCAGACGCGCGGCCAGCCCCCCGGTGCACCGCACCTCGTCCCCCGCGGTGATCAGCAGCCCCTCCACGTCCGGCAGGGACTCCAGCCACGCCAACCCGGCGCGCGACCCCATCGCGAACGCCGCCGTGGCCCAGCAGTCCACCCACGTCAGCCGCGGCCCCACCACCGTCACCGCCACCAGATCCGTCACCGCCGACTTCCCGGTCCGCGGATCGACGATATGGGCGCCCCGCTCCGCCGTCCCCGACGTCGCCACCGCCAGTTCGCCCACCCCCGCGGCCGAGATCACCGCCGCCAGCCCACCCGGCCGCAACGGATCGGCGATCCCCACCCGCCAGGCGCGCGTCGGCTCGGGTGTGCCGAACATCTGGACGTCGCCGCCGCCGTTCACACTCACCCCGCTCACCCCGGCCACCCGCCTGAGCGACCGTGCCGCCCGTTCGACGGACCAGCCCTTGACGATTCCGGTGGGATCGAGCCGCCCCCGGTAGCGCGTGCTGAACCAGCCGTCGCTCACCCGCTCCGCCTCGGCCGCCAGCTCCAGCACCTCGGCCACCTCGGGATCGCACTCGGCGACGCCGATCTCCTCCCGCGCCAGCCGGGACACCTGACTGTCCTCGCGGTAGGTGCTGAACACCTCGTCGACCCGGTGCAGCCCGACGACCGCCTCGTCGAGGGCCGCCCGTACGGCAGCCGGGTCCTCGCCGCGGACGTCGAAGGAGAAGACGGTCCCCATGACCTCCTCCGCGTGACGCACCGCGGCGGGAGCCTCCGCGGACTCCGCCACCGCCTCAGCCACCGGCCTGGTCCAGCGCCGACTGCAGGGACTGCTTGTAGCCGGTGCTGGTGTAGGTGGCCCCGGAGACGGAGTCGATGTTCGCGCTCCCGGCCGCCACCGCCTCCTGGTTGAGCTTCGGGACGGAGAGCGCCGTCTTCTGGTCGCTGGTGCCGCCGCTGGGCGCCTGCACCGCCTCCGCCTTGGTGATCTTCCCGCCGGAGACGGTGATCCGGACCTGGACCGGCCCGTACTGAGTCTGCGCCACCTGCCCGGTCACCGTCTTGGCCTGCGCCTGCGCGGACCCGGACGACGAGGACGAACCCGACGAGGACGACCCCGACGAAGCAGAGCCCGACGACGAGGACGCGCTCGCCGCCTTCAGCTTGTCCAGTGCCGACTGCAGCGACTGCTTGTAGCCGGTGCTCGTGTAGGTGGCCCCGGAGACGGAGTCGATGTTCGCGCTCTGCGCCGCCACCGTCTCCTTGTTGAGCTGCGGCACCGACAGCGCGGTCTTCTGGTCGCTGGTGCCGCCCTTGGGCGCCTGGATCGCCTGGGCCTGGGTGATCTTCCCGTTGGCGACGGTCAGCCGGACCTGGACGACCCCGTACTGCGTCTGGGTCGCGTCCCCGTCCACCGTCGTGGCCCCGGCGGCCCCGGTGCCGCCCTGCGGCGACTCCTGTCCGGCCGCCGCGGCCGACGGCGCCGCGCCGGCCGCCGACGCGGACGCCGGGTCCGACGACGGCTTCAGCGACAGCAGCAGCACGACACCGGACACGGTCGCCGCGGTGGCCAGCACCACACGCCTGATGGGGTGAGTCTTCCTCATCGTTCCCGAACTCCCGATTCCCTGGATTCCCGTGGGGTCCCGTCGCTCACATCTCGAACGACTCGTGATGGATGCGGCGGGCGGGAACCCCCGCGCCGCGCAGTGCTTCGTACACGCCCTGCGCGAACCCGGGCGGGCCGCACATGAAGACGTCGTGGTTGTCGATGTCCGGGATCTTCCGCTGGAGGTTCTCCGCGGAGATGTCCGGCCGCTCGCCGTCCGGGCTGTTGACCGCGTACATCAGCCGCGCCCCGCGCTCGTTGGCGATCTTCGCGAGTTCGTCCCAGAGGGCCAGGTCGTGCGTGGTGTTGGCCCGGTAGAGCAGGGTCAGGTCGCCGGCGGCGCCGGGCAGCGTCTCGAACAGCGCCCGCATGGGCGTGATCCCGACGCCGCCCGCCACCAGCAGGACCTTGCCGCGGCTGCGCCGGGACGCGGTCATCGCCCCGTACGGCCCTTCGGCCCACACCTTGGTCCCGGGCCGTAGTTCGCGCAGCCGCGCGCTGTGGTCGCCGATCGCCTTGACGGTGATCCGCAACATGTCGGGGCGAGGAGCCGCCGACAGGGAGTACGGGTGCGAGCTGAACCGCATTCCGGGCGCCAGGAACCGCCAGCGGAAGAACTGGCCGGCCTCCGCGCCCATCCGGTGCAGCTTGCGCCCGCCGATCAGCACCGACACGATGCCCGGCGTCTCCTCGATGACCGCCTCGACCCGCATGCGGTGCCGCAGGTTGAGCCGGATCGGGGTGAGGATCCGGTACCAGACCACCAGCGCGGTGACCGCGCCGTACAGCCCGTACCAGAACGTCTTGGCCATCGGGGTGAGGGCGAAGTCGTTGCCGGTGGTGATCTGGTGCCAGAAGGTCAGGAACACCGCCGCGTACGTGAGCAGGTGCACGTGGTACCAGGTGTCGTACGGCATCCTGCGCCGCACCGGGCCGATCGAGGTCAGGCCGATGACGACGAACAGGCCGGTCCCGATGGCGGCCTTGCCCATGTCGGGGAGCTGGTTCACGGAGTCGATGGTCTGCTGGACGATGTCGTTCAGCGTCTTGCCGGCCTGCAGCGCGTAGCCCCACATGATGAGGAAGACGTGCGCGAAGACCAGGCAGAGCGTGTACCGGCCGCTCATCGCGTGCCAGCGGGCGACGCGGTCGGAGCCCACCCGCCGCTCCAGCGCGGGCACCCGGGCCATCTGGAGCACCACGAGGGCCATCAGGTAGCCGGCCAGCAGACCGGTGATCCGGCCCGCGTTGAGGATCTTGCCGTTCTGGTCGGCGATGGACGGCGTGTTGTGCCACCACAGCCACAGCACGGCCGCCGCGCCCGCCCATACGGCGAGCAGCAGCGGGACTGCCGGGGAGCGGCGCGGGCGGATGCGGCGCATCGTCTGTCGGCGGGCGGCACGTCCGCCTGCGAGCGTGGTGGTCACGGTTCCTCCGTAGGGAATTGACCCTTGGCCCACAGATACGTGCCGTACTGCCCGAGTGTTCAGAGACCCGCGGAGTCCAGTGCCGACTGGAGTGACTGCTGGTAACCCTCGCTGGTGTAGGTGGCCCCGGAGACCGTGTCGATGCTCGCGCTCTGCGCCGCCAGCGCCTCGCTGCGCAGCTGCGGGATGGCGTAGCTGTTGATCTGCTGGTCCCGCGGGTTCTCCGTCGGGTACTGCACCGCCGTGACGTCGGTGATCTTGCCGTTCTTGATGGTCACCTTCACCTGGACGGGGCCCCAGCGGGTCTGGACGGTGTCCCCGGTGACGGTCTTGGTGCCGGTGCTGCTGCTCCCGGACTTGCTGGAGCCGCTGGAGCCGCTGGTGCTGCCGGAGCCGCTTGAGCCGCTGGTCGTGCCCGGCGAGGCACTCGCGCTCGCCGAGGGGGCGGGGGCCGCCGAGTCGGTGATCACCGTCGGGGCGGTGTGCGGCTTCAGCGCCAGCAGCATCACTATCCCGGAGACGGTCGCGGCGCTCGCCAGCATGACCCGGCGCAGGGGGCGGTTCTTGTTCAGTGCGTGCACGGCAGGGGCCTCACAGCTCGAAGGACTCGTGGTGGATACGGCGATCGGGCACCCCGGCGGCGCGCAGCGCCCCGTACAGCTCCTGGGCGAAGCCGTGCGGACCGCAGATGTACACGTCATAACCGGCGAGGCCCGGGAAGGTCGCCCGCAGCGACTGTGCGGTCAGGGCGGGGCGCTCACCCTGCGCACCGTTGAGGGCGTACAGCACCTGGGCCCCGCGCCAGCGTGCGATCGCCTCCAGCTCGCTGCCCAGCGCCAGGTCCTCGGCGGTCCGCGCCCGGTAGAGCAGCGTGACCTCGCCGGGCAGGGTCTCGAAGAGTGCCCGCAGCGGAGTGACGCCGACACCGGCCGCGATCAGCAGAGTCCGGTGGCTGCTCGCCCGGTCCGCGGTGAGGGCGCCGTACGGGCCCTCCGCCCACACCCGGGTGCCCGGGCGGAGCAGCGCCACCGCCGTGCTGTGGTCGCCCAGCGCCTTGACGGTGATCCGCAGCAGGTCGCCACGCGGCGGCGCCGACAGGGAGTACGGGGTCGACGTCCAGCCCATGCCGTCACCGCCGAAGAACCGCCACCGGAAGAACTGCCCGGCCTGCGCGCCCAGTTCGCCGATCCGCCGGCCCTGGACGACGACCGAGTACACGCCCGGCGCCTCCTTCTGCACCGAGTGCACCCGCAGCCGGTGCCGCAGGTTGAGCCGCACGGGCGCCAGGATCCGGAACCACAGCACCAGCGCCGCTACCCCCAGGTACAGCGCGTACCAGAAGGCGGTGGCGACCGGCTTGCCGTTGAAGTCGTTGCCCAGCGTCAGCTGGTGGAAGAAGGCGAGGAAGACGGCCGCGTAGGTGAGCAGGTGGACGTAGTACCAGAACTCGTAGCTGGTACGGCGGCGCGCCGCGCGCATCGAGGTGATGCCGACGGCGAAGAGGATCACCGTGCCGGCGGTCGCCTTGAGCATGTCGGGGTAGTCCAGGACGACGTTCAGCGTCTCGTGGACGATCGAGGCGTGGTCCTGGGCCGCGTACCCGGTGAGGATCAGCACGATGTGCGCGACCAGCAGGCAGACCGTGTACCGGCCGGCCATCGCGTGCCAGCGGGCGACCCGGTCCGAACCGACCCGCACCTCCAGCAGCGGCACCCGGGCCATCAGGCCGACGAGCACCGCGCAGGAGTACCCGCACAGCAGACCGGCGATCCGCCCGGCCCCGGTCAGCCAGCCCGCCGCACCCACGACGGAGCCGGTGTCCGACCACCACAGCAGGACCACGGCCGCCGCACCGGCCCACAGCAGGGCGAGCACGGCGCCCGCGGGGGAGCGGCGCGTGGCCACGGGCACGGCGGGGGCCGTACGCCGTTCGTCCACGGTCGTCATGAGTCGTGTCCTCTCTCCGGTCAGGACGCCACTGTGCAACCCGAACTTCTGAGCACCTTCTGAACCGGGACCGTCTGAGCCGGCTCAGAGGAAACTCAGAGCCCCCAGGGCCACTCCTCGCTCCCGGGAGGAGGGATGCTGGTAGACGCGATGAACACGACCCGCTCCGGCCGCCCCGCCCTCACCCGACCCGACGGCACCCCGCTCCGCGTCCTCGTCGTCGACGACGACCCCGACCTCGCGGAGGTCCTCACCGGTGCCCTGCGCTACGAGGGCTGGGAGGTCCGGGCGGCCGGCGACGGCGCAAGCGCGCTGGCCGCGGCCCGGGAGCTGATGCCGGACGCGGTGGTCCTGGACGTGATGCTCCCGGACACCGACGGCTTCGCCGTGCTCCGCTCGCTGCACCAGGTCAAGCCGGACGTCTGTGTGCTCTTCCTCACGGCCCGGGACACCGTCGAGGACCGTATCGCCGGCATCACCGCGGGCGGCGACGACTACGTGACCAAGCCCTTCAGCCTGGAGGAGGTGGTCGCCCGGCTGCGCGGACTGCTGCGCCGCGCCGGCATGGCCCGCCAGCAGGAGGACGGTCCCCGGCTGGTCGTCGGCGACCTGACCATGGACGAGGAGGCCCGCGAGGTGACCCGGGCCGGCGAGCTGATCGAGCTCTCCCCGACCGAGTTCGAGCTCCTGCGCTTCCTGATGCGCAACCCGCGCCGCGTCCTCAGCAAGGCACAGATACTGGACCGGGTGTGGTCGTACGACTTCGGCGGCCGCGCCCACGTCGTCGAGCTGTACATCTCCTACCTGCGCAAGAAGGTGGACGCGGGCCGGGAGCCCATGATCCACACGGTCCGCGGCGCCGGTTACGTCCTCAAACCGGTGACCAAATGAACCTGCTACGACGGCTCCGGCACCTGCTCCGCCACCCGCCCCGCCTCCGCACCCTCCGAGCCCGCCTCACCGCGGGCCTGGTGGTGCTGCTCGCGGTGAGCTGCGCGGCGGTGGGTGTGGCGGCCGTGGTGGAACTGGACGGCTTCCTCACCGGGCGCCTGGACCAGCAGCTCCAGCAGACCGGTCCGAGCTTCCCGCAGTCCCTGGAACACGGGAAGTACAAGCCCAGCGACCGGGACGGCGACGAGCACGGCGACACCCGCCGCCAGGCGGCCGGCACCTTCGGCGCCCGCCTGCTGAAGGGCCAGGTCACCAACGCGGCCCTGATCCCCGCCGGAGCCGACCCGGACCTGACCGTCGCCCTCACGGCCCGGGACCGCGCGGCTCTCGCCGAACTGCCGGTGGACGGCCGCGGTCACACGGTCCACCTCGCCTCGATCGGTGACTACCGGCTGCTGGCCTGGCCGGGCCGTGACGGCGACGTCCTGATCACCGGCCTGTCCCTGGAACCGGTACGCGCCACCGTCCACCGCCTGGAACTGGTCGCCGCCGCCGTCTTCGGCCTCGCCCTCGCCGCGGCCGGGGTGGCCGGCGCCCTCTGGGTCCGCTGGTCCCTGCGCCCGCTGAGCCGCGTCGCGGACACGGCCACCCGGGTCAGCGAACTCCCGCTCGCCAGCGGCGAGGTGGCCCTGCCGCCCCGCGCCCCCGAGTCCGACCCCCGCAGCGAGGTCGGCCGGATGGCCACCGCCTTCAACCGCATGCTGGGCCACGTCGAGGACGCGCTCACCAAACGCCACGCCAGTGAGGAACGCCTGCGCACCTTCGCGGCCGACGCCAGCCACGAACTGCGCACGCCGGTCGCCTCGGTCCGCGGCCACGCGGAACTGGCACTGTTCCACCCGGGCCCGGTGCCCCCCGAGATCACCCGCGCTCTGGAGCGCATCGCCGCCGAGTCCTCCCGCATGGGCGAGATGGTCGACGACCTCCTCCTCCTGGCCCGCCTGGACGCCGGCCGCCCCCTGGAGAGCCACCCGGTCGACCTCACCCACCTGATCCTGGACGCGGTCACGGACGCCCGCGCCGCGGGCCCCGGCCACCGCTGGACCCTGGACCTCCCCGAGGAACCGGTGACGGTGACCGGTGACACCCACCGCCTCCAACAGGTGTTGGCCAACCTGTTGGCCAACGCGCGTTTGCACACACCTGTCGGCGCGAAGGTGACCGTGACACTGGAGACGGACGGCGCCGAGGCGGTTCTCCAGGTGCACGACGACGGCCCCGGCGTTCCACCGGACATCCAGCCCGGCGTCTTCGAACGCTTCACCCGAGCCGAACACCGCCGCCGCGCGGACGCGCCCGGTGGGGGAGCGGGGCTGGGCCTGTCGATCGTGGCGGCGGTGGTGGAGGCACATGGGGGGACGGTGACCTTGGAGAGCACTCCAGGGTCAACGACGTTCACTGTGCGGCTCCGGGTGGGGTCACCCACCTAGGGGCGCGGGGCTGTACCGATGTGCGGCTCCGCCGCGTGGGCGCGACCAGCCACACACAACCGGCACCCGTCAGCGCACCCGCACCCCTACGGCGCAACGCAACCTCAATACCGGGCGAGAGCCGTATCCCCGCCCACCGTCCCCATGGCGATATGCGGCGCCTTCTTCGGATCCGCCCACTGCAGAATCCGCCGCATCGCGTCCTCCGGCACCGAAACACACCCCGCCGTAGCCCCCGCCCCGTTGACATGCAGAAAGATCCCGGCCCCCCGCCCCCGAACCGGCTTGTCGTAGTTGAACCCGATCACCAGCGCATACCCGTACTGCGTCCCGTACGACGACAGCTTCTCCGACTCCGCTGCCCGGCAGTCGCCCGGCAGCGGCTCCACCCACCGGTTGTAGGACGCCGAGTCGTTGTCCTGGCACCACCACGCGTCCGCCGTCACCGGCCGGTACTCCACCGTGGTCCCCGCCGGCGCCGCCTGGATACCGAACCCGAACGGCAGGTCGTACAGCCCCGTCGGCGTCGTGTTCGTACCCTGCTGCCGCTTGACCCCCTCGACCAGCCCCTTCGCCCCGAAGCGGGCATCGGCCGACCCCACCTTCACCCACGCCCCGTCCCGCCGCTCCCACCAGGTCAGGGTCCCCGACGTCGAGTTCAGCGCCGGCGCCTCCACGGTGATCAGCTGGGTGCCGCCCCCCGTGTCGGCCATGCTCGCGGGCAGCGGCCCGGCGTCCCCGCCCCCCGGTGCCGCGCCGAGCAGCAGGAGGGACGCGGACACAAGGGTGACGACGACGCCTGGACGCATGGCTCAGACGGTAGACGGAGGCAGCGGCAACGGCAGCCCGGGTAGGCCGTCCAGGCTCACCGCGATGTGCTCCTTCTTCTCGAAGTACGCGCTCAGCGAGGCGTCGTCCTCGCGCGCGAAGCGCTTCCCGTGCAGCTCGCGATCGGCCTCGTACGCCATATGGGGGACCGCGTAACCGCAACTGTCCCGGACGAGTTCGGCGTGCACGACGATGATCGCGCGCAGGCCGTGCCGGGCCGGGTCGATGGCCGGGAAACGGGAGAGAAGGTCCGTGAAGCGCGGGTCGTCACGGAAGACCGCCTCGCCGCGGCCGTGCACCCGCACGATGTTCGGCGGGCCCTGGAACGCGCACCACATCAGGGTGATGCGGCCGTTCTCCCGCAGATGGGCGATGGTCTCGGCGTTGGAACCGGCGAAGTCCAGGTAGGCCAGGGTCAGTTCGTCGAGTACGGCGAAGGAGCCCCGGAGGCCCTTGGGGGAGAGGTTGACCGTGCCGTCGCCCGCGAGCGGGGCGGTGGCGGTGAAGAACAGGGGCTGTTCCTCGATGAACGTGCGGAGCCTGCCGTCGATGCGCTCGTAGGTCTTTCCCATACCTGGGAATTATCGGCGCACTTACTTCGCACGTCTAAGAAGTTCCGCGATCCGGACAGGACCCACTGCGGCCGCCCCGGCCGGCGCTGTACACGGGGCGGCCACAGCTGCCTGTCACGTCACTTGGTGAGCGTGCAGGCGGCCAGGGAGTCGAGGCCGGTCGGCTTGGTCGACGTCCGGCCGATCGCGATGGCGATCCGGTCGATGGTCGACTTCCGCTTGTCCGCCAGCGGGCCGAGGATCGCGTTCTGCACGAAGTTCGGGCCACCCTGGCCGACCGTGGTCTGGAGCCGGTTGTTGGCCTCCTGGATCTGCGTCTGGAGCAGGGTGAGGTTGCGGTCGACCTCCGCCTGCGCGGACGCGGGGATCGCCGGGAGCTGGGAGGCGACGTCCGGGCAGGTGATGGTGCCCACCGCGCTGCTGCTCGTGGTGCCGGTGCTGCCCGTGGACTGCTGCTGGGTCGCGGCCGTGCTCGGCGTGGCCGCGGCCGAGGCGGTGCCCGTCGCCGTACCGCCGCCCGTGTTCGTGGCGGTCCCGCTCGCGTTCAGGGTGCACGGTGCCAGCGAGTCCAGGCCGGTCGGCTTGGCGGCCGTACGGCCGATCGCGGTCGCGATCCGGTTGATGGTCGCCACGCGCTTGTCCTTGAGGGGACCGAGGATCGCGTTGTTCACGAAGTTCGGCCCGCCCTGACCCACCGTGTCGACCAGCCGCTTGTTGGCCTCCTGGATCTGTGTCTGCAGGAGCGTGAGGTTGCGGGTGACCTCGGCCTGGGCGGAGGCGGGGATCGCCGGGAGCTTCGAGGCGACGTCCGGGCAGGTGATCGTGCCGGGCGAGGCGGCGAGGGTGCGCGCGTTGCTCGTGCCGCTGCTCTTGTCGGGCGTACCGGCGAGGGCCGAACCGGCGATGACCGCGCCGGACAGAGCCACGGCGGCGGCACCGCCGATGAGCGCGACACGACGCTTGTTGTACTTCGGAAGAGCCCTGGACATGCGGATGCCTCACTTGGGTCAGAGGTGGGTTTACAAACGCGGCGCCAGCGTTCAGGGATGGGTACGGGCAAGCGGTTTCGTTTGTTCAAACCTTTTTCACATCCGTCCGACGAACCTGGTCGGATTGACGAATCATGCAGTGCTCTGCATACTCATGCATAGCAAGCGGATGTACGGGAGGAGGGACCCATGACCGAGCGCGTCGTACTCGCCTACTCCGGCGGGCTGGACACCTCCGTCGCCATCGGCTGGATCGCCGAGGAGACGGGCGCCGAGGTCATCGCCGTCGCGGTGGACGTCGGCCAGGGCGGAGAGAACCTGGACGTCATCCGCAAGCGCGCGTTGGCCTGCGGCGCGGTCGAGGCGGAGGTCGCCGACGCCAGGGACGAGTTCGCCGACGAGTACTGCCTCCCGGCCATCAAGGCCAACGCCCTCTACATGGACCGCTACCCGCTGGTCTCCGCCCTCTCCCGCCCGGCCATCGTCAAGCACCTGGTCGCCGCCGCCCGCAAGCACGGCGCCACGACGGTCGCCCACGGCTGCACCGGCAAGGGCAACGACCAGGTCCGCTTCGAGGCCGGCATCGTCGCCCTCGCCCCCGACCTGACCTGCATCGCCCCGGTCCGCGACTACGCGATGACCCGCGACAGGGCCATCGCCTTCTGCGAGGCGAAGAACCTCCCGATCGCGACCACCAAGAAGTCCCCGTACTCCATCGACCAGAACGTCTTCGGCCGCGCCGTCGAGACCGGCTTCCTGGAAGACATCTGGAACGGCCCGATCGAGGACATCTACGAGTACACCCAGAACCCGGCCACTGCGCGCGAGGCCGACGAGGTGGTCATCACCTTCGAGGCGGGCGTTCCGGTCGCGATCGACGGCAAGCCGGTCACCGTGCTCCAGGCGATCCAGGAACTGAACCGGCGCGCGGGCGGCCAGGGCGTCGGCCGCATCGACATGGTCGAGGACCGTCTCGTCGGCATCAAGTCCCGCGAGGTGTACGAGGCCCCCGGCGCGATCGCGCTCATCACCGCCCACCAGGAGCTGGAGAACGTCACCGTCGAACGCGAACTCGCCCGCTACAAGCGGCAGGTGGAGCAGCGCTGGGGCGAACTCGTCTACGACGGCCAGTGGTTCTCCCCGCTCAAGCGAGCCCTCGACGGCTTCGTCAACGAGGCGAACCAGCACGTCACCGGCGACATCCGGATGACCCTGCACGGCGGTCGCGCGGTCGTGACGGGCCGGCGCTCGGAGTCGTCCCTGTACGACTTCAACCTCGCGACGTACGACACTGGTGACACTTTCGACCAGGCCGCGGCCAAGGGCTTCATCGACATCTACAGTCTGTCGTCGAAGATCGCCGCCAAGCGTGACCTGGCACAGGACTGACCAACCCTCTCTAGGAGCAACGCAAGTGAGCAGCAACAGCGGTGACGTACGGCTCTGGGGCGGACGGTTCGCCGACGGTCCCGCCGAGGCCCTGGCGAAACTGTCCGCGTCCGTCCACTTCGACTGGCGGCTCGCGCCCTACGACATCGCCGGTTCGCGTGCCCACGCGCGCGTGCTGCACAAGGCGGGCCTGCTCACCGAGGACGAACTCCAGCGCATGATCGCCGGCCTGGACCAGCTCGAAGCCGACGTCACCGACGGCTCCTTCGTGGGCACGATCGCCGACGAGGACGTCCACACCGCGCTGGAGCGCGGCCTCCTGGAGCGCCTCGGCCCCGACCTCGGCGGCAAGCTGCGCGCCGGCCGGTCCCGCAACGACCAGGTGGCGACCCTCTTCCGGATGTACCTGCGGGACCACGCCCGCACCATCGGCGGCCTGATCGCCGACCTCCAGGACGCCCTGATCGGCCTCGCCGAGGCCCACCCGGACGTCGCGATGCCCGGCCGCACCCACCTCCAGCACGCCCAGCCGGTCCTCTTCGCCCACCACGTCCTGGCCCACGTCCAGTCCCTGTCCCGGGATGCCGAGCGGCTGCGCCAGTGGGACGAGCGCACGGCGGTCTCCCCGTACGGCTCCGGAGCCCTCGCCGGCTCCTCCCTCGGCCTGGACCCGGAGGCGGTCGCCGCCGACCTCGGCTTCGAGCACGGCAGCGTCGGCAACTCCATCGACGGCACGGCCTCCCGCGACTTCGTGGCGGAGTTCGCCTTCATCACCGCGATGATCGGTGTGAACCTCTCCCGCATCGCGGAGGAGGTCATCATCTGGAACACGAAGGAGTTCTCCTTCGTGACCCTGCACGACGCGTTCTCCACGGGTTCGTCGATCATGCCCCAGAAGAAGAACCCCGACATCGCGGAGCTGGCCCGCGGCAAGTCCGGGCGCCTGATCGGCAACCTCACCGGTCTCATGGCCACCCTCAAGGCGCTGCCCCTCGCCTACAACCGCGACCTCCAGGAGGACAAGGAGCCGGTCTTCGACTCCTGCGACCAGCTGGAGGTCCTGCTCCCGGCCTTCACCGGCATGATGGCCACCCTCACCGTCAACCGCGAGCGCATGGAGGAACTGGCCCCGGCCGGCTTCTCCCTCGCCACCGACATCGCGGAGTGGCTGGTCAAGCAGGGCGTACCGTTCCGTGTCGCCCACGAGGTGGCCGGCGAGTGCGTCAAGGCGGCGGAGGCCGAGGACAAGGAACTCGACGAGCTGACCGACGACCAGTTCGCCAAGATCTCCGCCCACCTGACCCCCGAGGTACGCACGGTCCTCAACGTCCCGGGCGCCCTCGCCTCCCGCAACGGCCGCGGCGGCACGGCCCCGAGCGCGGTGGCGATCCAGCTGGCGGAGGTCAAGGCGGACGTGGCCGTGCAGCACGCGTGGGCCGACGCGAAGAAGTAGGACTCCTCCAGCGCCCCGGGGGACAGCGCCCCGCCAGGGGCGCGGGGCTGTGTCCGATGTGCGGCTGCCGCCGCGTGGGCGCGATCAACCACGACCCACCCGCGCTCGCGAACGCACCGCACCACCCGAGCTGAACGGCGAACCAGAGGTCATCGCGGGTTACGTTGGTCGACAGCCCAACGGAGCCGACCGAAACGGAGCCCGCGATGCCCTTCGCCCGACTGGCAACAGCAACAACCCCCACCTGCCACATCGGCCTCGGCCTCGCCGCAGTCGGCCGCCCCGGCTACATCAACCTCGGCCGTGAAGCCGACCTCGGCACCGATCGCAGCGTAGCTGCGCTCCGCACCCGTACCCACGAACTCCTTGACGCCGCCTACGCCCAGGGCGTCCGCTACTTCGACGTGGCCCGCTCCTACGGCCGCAGCGAGGAGTTCCTGGCCGACTGGCTGACCGCCCACCCCGGCATCGACGACGTCGTCGTCGGAAGCAAGTGGGGCTACACCTACACGGCCGGCTGGTCGGCGGAGGCCGAGACCCACGAGGTCAAGGACCACAGCGTCCAGACGTACGACCGCCAGCGCGCCGAGACCGCCGAGCTGCTCGGCGACCGCCTCGACCTCTACCAGATCCACTCGGTGACCCCGGACAGCCCCGCCCTCACCGACAAGGAACTCCACGCCCGCCTCGCCGAAGCGGCGGCCGGCGGCATCACCATCGGCTTCTCCACCAGCGGCCCCGCGCAGGCGGACGCCATCCGCGCCGCCCTCGCCGTCAGGGTCGACGGCGAGCCCCTCTTCCGTACCGTCCAGTCGACGTACAACGCCCTGGAGACCTCGGCGGGCCCCGCCCTCGCCGAGGCGCACGACGCCGGACTCACGGTGATCGTGAAGGAGGGCATGGCCAACGGCCGTCTGGCCGCCCCGCACGCCCCCGACGCCGTGCGGACCGTGGCCGAGGAGACCGGTCTGGGCTGCGACGCCGTCGCCCTCGCGGTCGTACTCCGCCAGCCCTGGGCCGGGGTCGTCCTCTCCGGCGCGGCCACGATCGGCCAGCTCGCCTCCAACCTGCATGCGGCCGTGGTCGACCTCGACGCGGACCAGCTGACCCGCCTCGCCACCCTGGTCGAGGACCCGCGCGCCTACTGGGAGCGGCGCGGCAGCCTGCCCTGGCACTGATGCGGGACCACCTCCGACCAGACCTCTCTGAGCCGCACATGACCCAGGTGAGACAAACTTGTCTCACCTGGATTACTCTTGTCTCATGGCCCTCGACCGCGACCACGTCCTGCGCAGCGCAGCCGCCCTGCTGACCCGCAAGTCCACCGCGACCATGGACGAGGTCGCCAAGGCCGCCGGGATCAGCCGGGCCACCCTGCACCGGCACTTCGCGGGGCGCGACGCCCTCGTGCGCGCGCTGGAGGCGCTCGGCATCGAGGAGTGCGAGGCGGCCCTGGACGCGGCCCGCCTGGACGAGGGCCCCGCGGCCGAGGCCGTACACCGCCTGGTCGGCGAGATCGAACCGGCCGCCGGCCTGCTCGCCTTCCTCTACACGGAGAACCAGCTGTTCGAGGGCGAGGCGCAGCACCAGGGCTGGACGCGGATCGACGACCGCATCGCGGCCCTCTTCAGGCGCGGTCAGCAGGACGGCGAGTTCCGCATCGACCTCACGCCCGCCTGGCTCACCGAGGCGCTGTACGGCCTGCTGGCCTCCGCCGCCTGGGCGGTCTCCGAAGGCCGCGTCGCCCGTAAGGACTTCACCCACATGATCGTCGAGCTGCTGCTCGGCGGCGCACGACGAAGAGAGGAATCATGACCAGCACCCTGCAGCCGGCGCGCGCAGCGGAGGCGGAGGAGAAGCGGCCGGGCCGCTGGCTCGCGCTCTCCGCTCTCGTGCTCGCCGTGCTGCTGGTGGCCGTGGACGCGACCGTCCTCGGCCTCGCGACCCCCTACATCAGCGAAGACCTCAACCCTTCGGGCACCCAGCTGCTCTGGATCGGTGACGTCTACTCGTTCGTCATCGCCGGTCTGCTGGTCTCGATGGGCAGCCTCGGCGACCGCATCGGCCGCAAGCGGATCCTGCTCGTGGGCGCGACGGCGTTCGGCGCGATATCCGTCCTGAACGCGTACGCGACGACCCCCGGCATGCTGATCGCGGCCCGCGCCCTGCTCGGCGTCGCGGGCGCGACCCTGATGCCCGCCACCCTCGCCCTGATCCGCAACCTCTTCCACGACCCGCGCGAGCGCAGCCTCGCCGTCGGCATCTGGGGCGCGGCCGCGTCGGCCGGCACGGCGGTCGGCCCGATCGTGGGCGGCTTCCTGCTCGAACACTTCTGGTGGGGCTCGGTCTTCCTGATCAACCTGCCGGTGATGGTGGTCCTGGTCCTCGTCGGCATCAGGACGCTCCCCGAGTCCCGCAACCCCCGCCCCGGCCCCTGGGACCTGATCAGCGTCGTGCTGTCGCTGGTCGGCATGATCGCGGTCGTGTACGCGGTGAAGGAGGCCGCGACCCACGGCCTCACCGGGGTGACCGCGGTCGCCGCCCTCCTCGGTGCCGTGGCCCTTCACGGCTTCGTCCGCCGCCAGCTCACCATGCCCGAGCCCCTGCTGGACATGCGGCTGTTCCGCAACCGGGGCTTCAGCGGCGCGGTCCTGGCCGACCTGCTGACCGTGCTCGGCATGTCGGGCCTTGTGTTCTTCCTCTCCCAGTACCTGCAACTGGTCCAGGGCAGGCACCCGTTCGAGGCCGGCCTCGCCGAACTCCCGGCCGCGGTCGGCGCGGTGGCGGCGGGCCTGGTGGCGGGACGTACGGCCCGCCGCTACTCGGTGCGGGCGGTGGTCTCCGGCGGCCTGGCGGCCGTGGGTGTGGCCCTCGCGGTCCTGACCACCCTCTCGCAGTCCACCGGCTACCCGCTCCTCGGCGCCGCCCTGCTGGTGGTCGGCGTCGGCGCGGGCTTCTCGTTCACGGTCACGGCGGACGTCATACTCTCCAGCGTCCCCAAGGACCAAGCGGGCGCCGCCTCCGCGGTCTCCGAGACGGCCTACGAACTGGGCGCGGCGCTCGGCATCGCCCTGCTCGGCTCGATCGTGACCGGCGTCTACCGCGACTTCACGGCCCCGGCGGGCACCCCGGCCGCCGCCCACGAATCACTGGGCGCGGCGGTGGAGGCGGCGAAGACCATGCCGGCCCACCCGGCGGCGGAGATGCTGACAGCGGCCCGCGACTCCTTCACCCACGGCCTCCACCTGGCCTCGGGCGCGGGCGCCGCGGTCCTCCTGGCAACGGCGGCGGCAGCGTGGTTCCTGCTCAAGAACCAGAAGCTCTGAAACGCGGTTCGGGGCAGCACCCCTTCAGGGGCGCGGGGCCGTGTGTGATGTGCGGCTGCCGCCGCGTGGGCGCGAACAACCACGACGCACCCGCGCCCGAGGAAATACCGATGCACCCCAAAATCATTTCTTGTAACCCAACACCGTCATCATCCCGCTCTCCGAGTGGTACTGGTTGTGACAGTGCAGCATCCACAACCCCGGGTTGTCGGCATCGAAGTCGAGCACCAGCTTGCGATGCGGCAGCACGATCGTCGTGTCCTTGCGCGCCCCCGCCGAGCTGATCCCGGTGACCGAGAACGTATGCCCGTGCAGATGCATCGGATGCCACATGTCGGTCGCGTTGACCAGCGTCAGCCGTACCCGCTCACCGGCCCGCACCGCATGCCGTTCCCGCACGTCGTACGACTTGTGGTCGAACCCCCAGTCGTACTTCTGCATCGTCCCCGTGATCCTGATCCGCAGATCGCGGTCGGGAGTGCGGTCGTCCAACGCGACGGATTCGGCCGGCAGCAGGCGGCGTGCCGGTACGAGCTCGCGGTCCAGTTCGTCCGGGCGGACATCCGGCGCCGGAAGGTTTCTCCCCTTGTCGGTGCGGAGGATCGCGAGCGCCTTGCCCTTCTTGCCCTCGGCGAGTGCGACGAGCGGGAAGACGCCGTCCTGGGCGGTGACGAGGACGTCGTACCGCTCGGCCATGCCGATGAGCAGCGCGTCGGTCTTCTTGTGCTGCACGGGATAGCCGTCGGTGTGGGTGACCGTCATGGCGTGACCGCCGAGCGCGACCCGGAAGGCCGTCTCGGAGCCCGCGTTGATGAGACGGATCCGGACCCGGTCGCCGGGGCGGCAGCGGAAGACGGATGGGGCGGTGCGCAGGCGCCCGTTGGCCAGGTAGTGCGGGTAGGCGACGTTGCCGCCCTCGCCGTGGAGCAGTTGGCTGTGGGAGTTGCGCAGCACCCGGTCGGGGCCCGTCGGCGTCCTGGACCTGGATTTGGACGGTGAGGCGGACGCGTGCGCCGATCCGTGGGGGCTCGGGCTGTGGCGACCGGGGCCCATGCCCATGCCCATGTCCATGTCCATGGATCCGCCCGGCTTGAGCTGGTCCAGTACCCGCTCGGGGCTGGAGCCGTCGATGCCGTCCACCCAGTCGTCCAGGACGACGACCCATTCCTGGTCGTAGGCGAGCGGCTCCTTCGGGTCGTCGACGATGAACGGCGCGTAGAGGGCCCGGTCGGGCTGCATGCCGACGTGGGAGTGGAGCAGATACGTGCCCGGGTGGGAGGCGACGAACCGGTAGATGAAGTCCGTCCCCGGCGCGATGGGAGGCTGGGTCAGGTCCGGAACACCGTCCATGTCGCAGCGCAGCCGCACCCCGTGGGCGTGCAGTGTGGTCTTCTCGGTGAGCTGGTTGGAAAGCGTCAGGCTGAGCACGTCACCGGCGGTGGCGCGGACCAGCGGCCCCGGGACCGACTCGTTGTAAGCCCAGCTGTGGACCGACCGCCCGCCCAGGTCCAGCATGCTCTTGGCGGCCGTGAACCTGATCATGCGGACGGGGCCGGACCCGCGCTTCCGCTCCGTCGCGAGCACTTCCGGGTCCGACGGGTTGACGTACCCCTTGGGCCCCTGCGGGACGAACGCCGCGGTGCCGGCCGTGTGGCGTGGGCCGGAAAGGGGTTCGGAGCCTGAGTCGCTACACGCCGCAAGAAGCCCCGCGCCGGCGGCAGCGAACGGAGCACGGAGCAGGGTACGCCGAGAAGGTTTCTGCATGTCTGAATAAGACATGCTGTGTGCTCATATGGTCGGTAAATGCGGAGGAATGACCGGAGTGTCGGGTCAGATTCCACCGGCAGGCGGACCCCGGACGGATGTCAGGCAGATGGCAGACAAAAGGGCGCGAACGATTGGTCCGCGCCCTTCCGCCGAAAGAGTGTCAGCCAGACCCGGTCGTCAGGCGGCCTTCGCCTTCGTGGCGTACATGTCCACGTACTCCTGCCCGGACAGCCGCATCACCTCGGCCATCACCGAGTCGGTCACGGCCCGCAGCACATAGCGGTCCCGGTCCATCCCCTCGTACCGCGAGAACTCCATCGCCTCACCGAACCGGACGGTGACCTTGCCGGGTCGCGGGATGCCCGCGCCACCCGGCTGCAGCTTGTCCGTGCCGATCATCGCGAACGGCACCACCGGCGCGCCGGTCATCAGCGTCAGCCGCGCGATGCCGGTACGGCCCCGGTAGAGCCGGCCGTCGGGGGAGCGGGTGCCCTCCGGGTAGATCCCGAAGATCCTGCCCTCGTCCAGGACCCGCTTGCCGGTCATCAGCGCGGCCACCCCGCCGCTCGCGCCGTCCCGGTCCACCGGGATCATGCCGACACCGGTGAAGAACCAGGCCATCAGCCGGCCCTTGAAGCCCTTCCCGGTGACGTACTCGTCCTTGCCGATGAAGAACACCTGCCGCTTGCTCACGAGCGGAAGGATCATCGAGTCGATGAACGTGAGGTGGTTGCCGGCGAGGATGACCGGCCCGTCCCCCGGGATGTGCTCCACGCCCTCCACCTGGGGGCGGAACATCAGGCGCATGATCGGTCCGAGCACTGCCTTGATGAGCGCGAAGCGGGACAACGGGTCCTCCGATGTCGAGGGGCGGTATGAGTATGTGCAGGTGAGGACATTACTCGCGGCTCCCTGGGAAGCGCACATCGGGAACGGCCGGTTCACCGAGGTCTTACGTACTGTTGACGCTGGTTTACCTGCGGTGACGCCCAGGCGTCGGCTCGTCACGAGGTGGCGGCGATGTGACGGAAGTCGCCGACGGACCGTCACCGCCCGCCGTCCATCAGCCATACGGCGTCATCCGACCGTTGGGCCGGTGGTCTCCCGTCGGTCACATGCGCCGCCCTACGATCAGCCGGCATCGAAGGGCGAAGGTCAGGAGAGCGCTCATGAACACGCACGACTCGGACGAGCGGACGCAGGCAAACGGTACGACCGGACGGCGGGCGCTGCTCGGCGCCGCGGTGCTCGGCGCCGGCGGCGCGGTCCTCGGGCTGCCCGGGGCGGCCAGAGCGGCCGAGGTCAAGCAGGCCGGTCACGGCGACGGCGGCCTGAAGAGCCTCCCGAAGCCGACGATCATCGGTCACCGGGGCTCCAGCGGCTACCGCCCCGAGCACACCTTCGGCTCCTACAACCTCGCCCTCGACCTCGGCGCCGACGTCGTCGAGGCCGGCGACCTCGTCCCCACCAAGGACGGCCACCTGGTCTGCCGCCACGAGCCGGAGATCGGCGGCACCACGGACGTGGCCGACCACAAGGAGTTCGCCGACCGCAAGACCACCAAGACGCTGGACGGCGTGCCCACCACCGGCTGGTTCACCGAGGACTTCACGCTCGCCGAGCTGAAGACGCTGCGCGCGATCGAGCGCATCCCGGCCAACCGCCCGCACAACACGCTCTACAACGGCCGCTGGGAGATCCCCACCTTCGAGGAGGTCCTCAAGTGGCAGGACGAGCAGACCCGCAAGCGCGGCAAGCAGGTCTGGATCTACCCGGAGACCAAGCACCCCACCTACTTCCGCCGCCTCGGCCTCGGCCTTGAGGAGCGGGTCGCCAAGCTGCTGCGCAAGTACGGCAAGGACAAGCGGAACTCCCCGGTCATCCTGCAGTCCTTCGAGCCGTCCAGCATCCAGCGCCTGAACACGCTGCTCGACAACCCGCTGGTGGTGCTGCTCTCCGCCGCCGGCACGCAGCCCTACGACTTCGTCGCGACCGGGGACCCGCGCACGGTCGCCGACCTGATCACGCCGAAGGGCCTGCGGGAGATCGCCGGTTACGCGCAGGGCATCGGCCCGACCCTCGACCTGATCATCCCCAAGGACGCGAACGGCGACTTCACCACGCCGAGCACGCTGGTCGCGGACGCGCACAAGGTGGGTCTGGTCCTCCACCCGTACACCATGCGCAACGAGAACCCGTTCCTGCCCCCGGCCTACCGCAAGGGCAGCGCCGCGGACGCCTACGGCAACGTCTTCCCCGTCTTCCAGAAGTACTTCGAGACCGGCATCGACGGCGTCTTCACGGACAACGCCGACACCGCGCTGCTGGCCCGCGCCGACTTCGTCAACGGCTGAGCACCCGCGCCCCGTTCGGGGTGTCTCCCGGCCGCCCCGGCAACCTGCCCCGGGGCGGCCGCGTCGTTCCGCGTATGACGCACGACCTGGTCGCCGCCCTGCGCCCGCTGCTCACCGCCGAAGCCTCGGCCGAGGCACATGCCTGCGGAGGCGACCCCCGCGACCTGGAGCAGACCGTCTGGCTCCGCCTCCTGGAGCGCCTGGCGACCCACGGCCCACCCCGTGCCCCCGAGGACTGGTTGCGCCGGGCGGTCCGCGCCGAGTCCCGCCGCACCCGCCGTACCGCCGGCCGGGAACGCCCCTACGCCACCGACCCCGCCGACACGGCCACCCCCACCCCCGAGCAACGCGTCCTCACCACCGCCCGCCACCGCGCCCTGCGCGAGGCGGTGGTCCGCCTGCCGGGCCGCTGTCCCGGCCTGCTCCAGGCCCTGCTCTCCCCGAAGGACCTGACATACCGGGAGATCGCGGGGGAGTTGGGTATCTCACAGGGCAGTCTCGGCCCGGAACGTTCCAGATGTCTGGGTTGTCTGCGTCGATTGTTGACGCCGGAGGTTGCGCCCCGCGAAGCGCGGGGATAGGAGTGAGAACGACAGGCGATCAGGTGAGCGGGAGGCGTGCGCACATGGGCATGAGCGTGACCATCTCGGTGGCGACCGAGCAGGATGCAGAGCAGATCTTCAGGCTCCAGTACCTGTGCTTCCAGAGTGAGGCGGCGCTGTACGGCAACTACCGCATCGACCCGCTCGTCCAGAGCCTCGACTCGGTCCGTCAGGAACTCGCCACCGACTGCGTCTTCGTCGCCCGGCTCGGCGAGGAGGTCGTCGGCTCGGTCCGCGGCTCGGTCACCGAGGACGGCGCCGCGGCCATCGGGAAGCTCTGCGTGCATCCCCGCCTCCAGGGCCACGGCATCGGCGCGAGGCTGCTGCGCGCGGCCGAGTCGGCGCTCGTGGAGGAGCGCGGCGCCAAGAAGTTCCGCCTCTTCACCGGCCACCGCAGCGAGGGCAACCTCCGCCTGTACAGGAGGGTCGGGTACGAGACCGTAGGCACGTCAAAGGGCGCGGACGGCGTCCCGATGATCGTCCTGGAAAAGCCGGCCAGCACTTATGCGACAACGGCCTGACTTTTCAACGGCCCTCGCTCAAGCGCCCCGTCAGGGGCGCGGGGCTGCATTTGATCTGCGGCTCCGCCGCGTGGACGCGACCAGCCACAACGCACCCGCAGCCGCGCACGTTCCTCAGGCCCCCGCCCCTTCGGCGCCCTTCCGCAACCAGTACAACGCGGAAATCGGCAGCAGCACAGGAATGAACACGTAGCCCATCCCGTAGTCCGACCACACGGTCGCATCCGGGAAAGCAGAAGAGTCGACGAGGGTCCAGGTACCCACGATCAACACCCCCGCGAGCTCGGCGGCGCAGCACACCTGCGCCACCTTGCGGGCCGTCTCGCCGCCCCGCACCAGTGTGTACGTGATGAACGCGTACACCACCCCCGCCACCGCCGACAGCGAGTACGCCAGCGGCGCCCGGTCGAACCCGGTAGCGATCTGGTACGCGGATCGCGACACCGCGCCGACCACCATCACCCCGTAGAACCACACCAGCAACGTCCCGGGCCCGCTGGTCAGCCGCCGCTTCGGCCTCTCTTCCACGGCCGTCATCTCACCCTCCCCAGATGTCATAGAGCCGCACCTCCAGCACGGCCAGCACCACACCGCCCGCGGCGACCGTCACGGAACCCCACCGCGTCCGCTCGGCGAGCGACATGAATCCCGCGGCCGGCACGCACGCGAACGCGCCCAGCAGATAGGCGACGAAGATCGTCGTCCCCTGCTCCGGCTTCTCGCCCCGCGCCAGCAGCACGATCCCGGCGACCAGCTGGACCAGCGCCAGCACCGTCACCACGGCCATCCCGATGAAGTGCCAGTCCTTCGTCGGCTGGTCCCGGTACGCCGCCCAGCCGCACCACACGGCGAGCAGCAGCGCGGCGACTCCGGTCACCAGTAGCAGGGCATTGAGCATGCGGTGACCTTATTACGGCCGAAACGGCCCGATGCCGTCGCCCCCGCCGTACACCGTAGGGTCCAGACCATGACGATCCACGCACAAGCCCTCCTGTTCGACAACGACGGCACCCTGGTCTCCTCCCTCGACTCGGTCGAGCGCTGCTGGGCCCTCTGGGCGGCGGAGTACGGCGTCACCGAAGAGTTCGCCCGCGTCGAACTGCATGGACGGCCCGCCGCGGACATCGTCGCCGACCTGCTCCCGGCGGCCCTGGTGCCGGAGGCGGTCGCCCGCGTCGAACAGCTGGAGGTGGAGGACGTCCCCAACGGCGGTGTCCACCTGCTCCCCGGCACCGCCGCCCTCCTCGACGCCCTGCCCGCCGACCGCTGGGCCGTCGTCACCTCCGCCACCGGCCGGCTGGCCGAAGCCCGTCTGGAAGCGGTCGGGATCCGGCCGAAGACACTGATCTGCGCCGACGACATCACCCGCGGCAAGCCCGACCCCGAGCCCTACCTCCTCGCCGCCCGCCGGCTGGGCGTCGACCCGGCGCACTGCGTGGTCTTCGAGGACGCCCCCGCCGGACTCCAGGCGGGCCGCGCGGCCGGCATGACCACCGTGGCCTTGGCCACAACCCACCAGGCGCACGAGCTGGACGCGGACCTCGTGGTGAAGGACCTCTCGGCGTTGTCCGTGCTGGTCACCGAGGGCTCCGTCGAGATATCGCCCCTCGGCTGAAAGGCGTCCGCCGCTGTCCACCATGCGGACAGCGGCGGCCTGTCAGGACCGTAGGTCTGGTTTACTGATCGCATGACCACGACGAGCGACCGCACCCCTGCGACCGAGGCGACCATGACGCCCGGTGCTCGTCGTATGTGTCGAATGTGCGCCTTCTAGAGGGCCCCCGCACCACCCCAGAGCTCGCGCCCCGAAGCGAGACCGGTGGCATGTCCGTACGACGCCACGAAACGCGTATGTGACCCAAGCCGCCCCCCCGCGCACATGTTCTCCCCGGTTCAGCGCCCTTGCGAGAACCGTGCCGCGTCCCTGAACGAACGCACCCGTGCGCCCGGGCACACCCACGCCCGCGCACTCGACAGTGACGGAAACCCACGTGATCACCACAACGGGCCTGACGAAAATCTATCGGTCCCACCGCTCGCGCGGCCGCGAGGTCACCGCCCTCGACGGCGTCGATCTGCACGTCCGCGAAGGCGAGGTGTACGGCGTCATCGGCCAGTCCGGCGCCGGCAAGTCCTCGCTGATCCGCTGCGTCAACCTGCTGGAGCGCCCCACCACCGGCACCGTGACGGTGGACGGGCAGGACCTCACCGCCCTCGCCGGGCGCGGTCCCCGGGCCGGCAGGGAGCTGCGGCAGGCACGCAGCCGCATCGGCATGGTCTTCCAGCACTTCAACCTGCTGTCCACCAGGACTGTCCAGGACAACGTCGAGCTGCCGCTCGAAATCCTCGGGAAGTCGGGGAAGGAACGCTCCGTCAAGGCGCTTGAGCTGCTCGACCTCGTCGGACTCGCCGACAAGGCGAAGGCCTACCCGGCGCAGCTCTCCGGCGGCCAGAAGCAGCGCGTCGGTATCGCCCGCGCCCTGGCCGGCGACCCCAAGGTGCTGCTCTCCGACGAGGCCACCAGCGCCCTCGACCCGGAGACCACCCGCTCCATCCTCCAGCTGCTGCGCGACCTGAACCGGCAACTGGGCCTGACCGTCCTGCTCATCACGCACGAGATGGACGTCGTGAAGACGATCTGCGACTCGGCCGCCCTCATGGAGAAGGGGCGGATCGTCGAACACGGCACTGTCAGCGAACTGCTTGCGACCCCGGGCTCCGAACTGGCCGCCGCGCTCTTCCCGGTCGGCGGCGAGGCCTCCGGCGACGACCGCACCGTCCTCGACGTCACCTTCCACGGCGAGGCCGCCACCCAGCCGCTCATCTCCCAGCTCTCCCGCACCTACAACATCGACATATCGATCCTCGGCGCCGCCATCGACACCGTCGGCGGCCTCCAGATCGGCCGGATGCGCATCGAACTGCCCGGCCGCTACGAGGACAACGTGGTGCCCATCGGCTTCCTGCGCGAGCAGGGCCTGCGGATCGACGTACTGGGCCGGGAGGCCCTGCTGGTGAAGGACGGTGCCCGGTGACCTGGTCCGAGATGCAGCCGCTGCTGTCCCAGGCGTGTTGGGACACGCTCTACATGGTCGGCTGGTCCACGCTGATCGCCGTCGTCGGCGGCCTGCCGCTCGGCGTCCTGCTCGTTCTCACCGACCGCGGCGGCCTGCTCCAGAACGTGCTGGCCAACAAGGTCATCGGGCAGATCGTGAACGTGGCCCGTTCGATGCCGTTCATCATCCTGATGGTCGCGCTGATGAACTTCACCCGCTGGATCACCGGGACGACCATCGGCCGCGAGGCCGCCATCGTGCCGCTCGCGATCGGCGCCATCCCGTTCTTCGCCCGCCTGGTCGAGACGGCTGTCCGCGAAGTGGACGGCGGACTGGTCGAGGCCGTGCAGTCGATGGGCGGCAACACCTGGACCGTCGTACGCAAGGTCCTCGTACCCGAGTCGCTGCCCTCGCTCATCTCCTCCACCACGACCACGATCGTCGCGCTCATCGGCTACTCGGCCATGGCCGGCACGGTCGGCGCCGGCGGGCTCGGCGACATCGCCATCCGCTACGGCTACCAGCGGTTCGAGACCGAGCTGATGTGGATCACGGTCGCCATCCTCGCGGTCGTCATCTCGGTCATCCAGTTCGCCGGCGACTACGCGGCCCGCTCCCTGCACCGCCGCGGCGGCCGGTCGGGACCGGCGCCGAAGCTGCGCCTGCTGAAGGCCTCCACGGCCGCCGGCGAGACCGTCTGAGCCACCGGCGACCTCCCCCGGATTTCCCCGCACCACCCATCGCGGGGTCGCTCCACCCTTAAGGAAAGGCACTTTTCGTGCGTAACACCGCAAAGCTCACCACCGCCGTCCTCGCCGCCGGAGCCCTCACCTTCGGGCTCACCGCCTGCGGCTCGGGCAAGGACTCCGCCTCCGCCGACTACAGCGGCCCGCTGGTCGTCGCGGCGAGCCCGACCCCGCACGCCGAGATCCTCGACTACATCAAGGACAACCTGGCGAAGAAGGCCGGACTCGACCTGGAGGTCAAGGAGTTCACCGACTACATCACGCCGAACACGGCGACCGAGGACGGCTCGGTGGACGCCAACTACTTCCAGAACAAGCCGTACCTCGACGACTTCAACAAGAAGCGCGGCACCCACATCGTGCCCGTCGTCACGGTGCACCTGGAGCCGCTCGGCCTCTACTCCCACAAGGTCGAGAGCGTGGACGCGCTGAAGAGCGGTGCGACCGTCGCCGTCCCGAACGACTCCGTGAACGAGGCGCGCGCCCTCAAGCTGCTCGCCGCCAACGGACTCATCACCCTCAAGGACGGCGCCGGCAGCGAGGCGACCCCGCAGGACATCGCGAAGAACCCGAAGAACCTCCGGTTCAAGGAGGTCGAGGCGGCCCAGACCGCACGCTCCCTGGACGACGTGGACGCCGCGGTGATCAACGGCAACTACGCCATCTCGGCCGGCATCAAGCCCGCCAAGGACGCCCTCGTCGTGGAGTCCGCGAAGAACAGCCCGTACGGCAACTTCCTCGCGGTGAAGAAGGGCGACGAGAAGGACCCGCGGGTGAAGAAGCTCGCCAAGCTCCTCACCTCGCCCGAGGTGAAGAAGTTCATCGAGGACAAGTACCAGGGCTCGGTCATCCCGTCCTTCTGAGCCGCGCCGCCCTTCCGACGGCACGTATACGGCGTATCGCCACGCACGGGGTCCACTCGGTCACCACGGGTGGACCCCGTCGTGCGGTTCAGTGGTTTCATGCTGCATGCTGGGCAGTTCGCAGGCCCTGACGGTTTGGCCCTGAAGGAATTCCGAAGGTTACGGAGTGGCGCATGACTAGCACCTTCCCCAGCATCTCCATCAGCACGGAGCGGTTGGTGCTGCGTCCCTTCGACGAGGACGACGTGCCCGCCCTGGCCGAGATGATGAACGACGAGCAGGTGGGGGCCTGGACCGGCGTGCCCCAGCCGTACAGCGAGGACGCCGCCCGGCGCTGGATCGCCGAGTACGCGCCGGCCGAGCGGCTCGCGGGCCGGGGCCTCGACCTCGCCGTCACCGAGTTCCTCACCCAGCGCCTGGTCGGCGTCATCCAGCTCGCCAAGACCAACTGGCACATCCGCTCGACCGAGTTGTCGTACATCGTCGCCTCGTGGGCCCGTGGCGAGGGCTACGCCTCCGAGGCCGCGCTCGCCACCGCCCAGTGGCTGCTCGGCGACCAGAAGTTCGAGCGCATCGAGTTGCGCACCGCCGCCGACAACACCGCCTCCCAGCAGGTGGCCCAGAAGATCGGCTGCATCAGCGAGGGTGTGCTGCGCAACGCCTGCATAGTCCACGTCCGCACCGAGGACGGCACCTGGGCGGACGTACGCAGCGACTACATCGTGTGGAGCCTGCTCCCGGAGGACCTGGAGGGCGCGGGCGAGGAACTCGCCGGCAGCGACGGCTTCACCTCCTGGAACTGACGGCGACGGGACTCGCCCCGTCGCGCCCCGTACACCTCCACCAGGTACTCTCACGGAGCCCGCCCTCTGGGCCCGGACCCTGACGACCTGCGAAAACCCTGGAGACTGACGACGATGGCCGACCGGGTCACGGTGATCGGCTGGGACGGCTCGCCCCTGACCGCCGCGGGACGCGGCGCACTCGGCGCCGCCACGCTCGTCGCGGGCGCGGCCCACCATCTGGACCTCCCCGAGGTGCCGCCCGGCGCCGAACGCATCCGCCTCGGCAGTGTCGCCCTCGCCGCCCGCCGCATCGCCGGCCACCGCGGCACCGCCGTGGTGCTCGCCGACGGCGACCCCGGCTTCTTCGGTGTCGTACGGACCCTGCGCGCACCCGAGTTCGGCCTGGAGGTCGAGGTCGTCCCCGCCGTCTCCTCGGTGGCCGCCGCCTTCGCCCGCGCCGGCATGCCCTGGGACGACGCGCAGGTGGTCGTCGCACACCGGCGCACCCTGCGACGCGCGGTGAATGTGTGCCGCGCCCACACCAAGGTGGCCGTCCTCACCTCACCCGGCGCCGGACCCGCCGAACTCGGCCTGCTGCTGGAGGGCGTTCACCGCACCTTCGTCATCTGCGAGGAACTCGGCACCGACCGCGAACAGGTCCACGTCGTCACCTCCGACAAGGCCGCCGACCACGCCTGGCGCGACCCCAACGTCGTCATCGTCATCGGGGGCACGACCGGACCGGTGACGGTGCCCGAGGGCGGTGGCTGGATCGCCGGACGGGACCCGGCGGCCGGTCCGCGGGGCTGGGTGCAGCCCGACGCGGAGTACGGCGACGGAGCCGCGCTCGGCGAAGGGGAAACGGATCTGCTGCGGGCCGCCCAACTGGCCCGGCTGGGGCCCCGGGTGGGGGACCTGGTCTGGGACATCGGCTGCGGCAGCGGCGCGTTCGCCACCGAGGCCGCGCGGGCCGGCGCCGCCGTCATCGCCGTCGACCGGGACCTCGCGGCCTGCGTCCGCAGCGAGTCGGCCGCCCGCAGGTTCGGGGTCCAGCTGCAGATCGTGCACGGCAGCGCCCCGCACGTGCTGGAGAACCTGCCCGAGCCCGACGTCGTCCGGGTCGGCGGCGGGGGAGCGGCCGTGGTGAACGCGGTCGCCGACCGCCGTCCGCAGCGCATCGTCACCCACGCCGCCACCCGCGACGCGGCCGAACTCGTCGGCCGCGACCTGACCGAGCACGGATACCAGGTCGAGTGCGCCCTGCTGCAGTCCGTCGAACTCGACACCAGGGCCTGGACGGAGACCGAGCGGAACGTCGCGTTCCTGCTCAGCGCCGTGCTACCCGAACGCGCCCCGTGATCCTGTTGTCATACTGCGCGAGGTAGGCTGGCCGATCGCTGCACTACACCGGTGGCCCGGAAATTCGTTGGTCAATGTCCGGAAAACACGCCCCTTTTGGGGCGGGTGTGGTACGGCAGAACCGGGGACGCGCGCAACGTGGCGCAGTCCACAGCGGGCTGTCGCGGATCACGCTGTCGCGACGGTCGAACGGCCGGGACAATGCCACTGAATGGCTTTGTCGCCTTTTCCGGCGGGTCGTTCGTGCCGCTGGGCGCGCACGCTCGTTCTTGACAGTGGGGCGGTCGGTGCGCCGCCCCGGCGAGCTGGTCGTAGAAGGCACTAACCGATGGGCGAGGGGTACGCATGACGGACACCGGCCAGGTCCCGGGCGAGGGACTGCCGGAGAGCGCAGGCATGGTGGAACAGCCGGGCGCTCCCGCGCTCGGCGCGTACACCTACCTCTCCGAGTCGCCTGCCGAGGACGAAGACCTCCTGCTCCCCGGCGCCCAGGGCGCCTGGGGCAACGAAGTGCCGCCGCCGGCCCCCGAGCCGGTCGTCGAGACCGTCCACGAGCCCGGCCCGCACGAGACGGACGGCCGCGACAGCGGCTCGGTCGACCTGACCGCCGTCCGGCTGCCCAACTCGGTACCGGCGTCCCCGATCCTCTCGGTACCGCACGATCCCGCGGCCGCCCCGGCCCCGCGCCGCCCGCTGCACCTCGGTCCGCCGATCCCCGACGCCTCCGCCAGCCCGGTCCGCTCCCTCGCCGACCGCGGGCCGGCCGGCGCGCCGCTACGGCAGCCGGGCGCGCCCGCGGCCGGTCCCGAATACCTCGACGTCCAGCCGCCGCGCGAGGCCGTACCGCAGTCCGCCGCGCCCTGGGGCGCGCCGCAGCCGACGCCGCAGACCGTCCCGCAGTCGGCACCGCAGGCCGCTCCGGTGGCCCAGGTGGTCGCACAGGCCCCGGCTGCCGAAACGGTTATTCCGGTTGCGGAGCCCGTTGCTGTCGCGGCTCCGGCCGCCCCTGCCGCTACCGCCGCTCCGGAGCCGCAGGCGCAGCCAGTGGGCGCCCACGAGCTTCACGGAGCCGACCCTTCCGGTGCCGCGCAGGCGGCCGTCGCCCGGCTCGCCACGGCGGCCGTCGCCGTGGCCACGGGTGTCGCGGCCGAGGAGCCGCAGGCACCGGCCGCCGGCGCCGCCGTGCAGCCCGAGAACGCGTACGGTCCGCAGGGCGCGGCCCAGCCGGTCGACGGGGGTGCCCCGGTGCCGGTGGCACCCGAACCGGGAGGCGACTGGGGAGCGGAGCCGGGGGCGCCGTACGTCGTGCAGACTCCGGACGCCGTTCAGGTGCCGCAGTTCCCCGAGGCCGCTGGGATCGTCGAGGTTCCCCAGGCACCGGACGTGGTGCCGCCGCAGGTGACTCCGGCGCACGCGGTGGGCCCGGAGGTTCCGGAAGCGGTGCCGGCTCCCGGCGCCGACCCGGCATCCGGTGGAGTTGCCGTGGCCGAGGCCGCGCCGGTGGCGGAGGAGGCCGGTCAGCAGCTCGCGGAGCCGGTCGCCGAGGCCGTGGTGACCGATCCGGAGCCGCAGGTCGAGCCGCACGCCGTGGCGCTCGTCGGGGCCGAGCCGGTCACGGAGACCGGGGGCCCCGAGCCCGGTCCGGCGCTGGAAGCCGTCGTACCGGAAGCGGTCGTACCGGAAGCTGTCGTGCCCGAAGCCGTCGCGCCCGAGTCCCTCCCGGCCGCGGAGGCCGTCGCCGCCGACTCCGCTCAGCCGCTGCCCGCCGCGCCGCCCGTGCCGGTGCGGGCCGAGGAGGCCGGTGCCGAGGAACCCGCCCCGGCAGCCCCCGCCGCCGTCGCCCCCGAGGCCCCGCAGCCGCTCCAGGTGCCCCAGCCGCCGGAGGCCCTCGCGTCGGCCGTCCCGGAGGCCGAGCAGGTCGCCCCGCCCGCCCCGGCCGAGGTCCCCGCGGCGGCTGTCGTACCGCCGGCCGAGACCTCCGAGGCGCAGCCCGCCCAGCCGGCCTATGTCGCGGCGCCCCTGGCGGGCCCGCAGACCCAGGGCACCGCGCCCGTCCCCGAGGAGACCACGGCGGCCCAGGAGTCCCTGGTCGCCGTCGAACCGACGGAACCGGCCCCGGACCAGCCCCTGGGCGAGTTCGTCCCCGTCGACGGTCAGGTGCCGACCACTCCGCATCTCGCTCCCACCCCGCCCCACCCGCTGGTCCTCCCCGCGCAGGACCAGGGCGCCGAGTCGCTGCCCGAGCAGGCCGCGACGGTCCCCGCGCCCCGCGAGGCCGAACCCGCTCCGCTGCCGGAGCACCCCGATGTCGTACAGCAAGCGGAGGACCTGGACACCAGGGCCGCCGACCAGGAAGAGAGCACGGCCCCCGTGGCAGAAGCACGTCAGTCCACCGGCCCGGCCGCGCCCGCGTACGACGACGCCGAACGCGAGGCCGTCCTCAAGGTCATGCGCGAACGCCGTGACATCCGCAACGGCTTCCGCAGCGACCCCATCCCGCACGAGGTGCTGCTGCGCGTCCTGGAGGCCGCCCACACCGCGCCCTCCGTCGGCCACTCCCAGCCCTGGGACTTCGTCGTCATCCGCTCGGCCGACACCCGCCGCACGATGCACGAACTGGCCATGCGTCAGCGCGAGGCGTACGCCAAGTCCCTCCCCAAGGGCCGCGCGAAGCAGTTCAAGGAACTGAAGATCGAGGCGATCCTCGACACCCCGGTCAACATCGTCGTCACCGCCGACCCGACCCGCGGCGGCCGTCACACCCTCGGCCGGCACACCCAGCCGCAGATGGCGCCCTACTCCGCCGCCCTCGCCGTCGAGAACCTCTGGCTCGCCGCGCGTGCCGAGGGCCTGGGCGTCGGCTGGGTCAGCTTCTTCGACGAGCGCGAGATGGTCCGCGCGCTGGGGCTGCCCGAGCACCTCGAAGTCATCGCCTACCTGTGCGTGGGTTACGTCGACGAGTTCCCGGACGAGCCCGAGCTGATGCAGGCCGGCTGGTCCAAGCGCCGCCCGCTGTCCTGGGTGGTGCACGAGGAGACGTACGGCCGCCGGGCGCTGCCCGGCGAGGATCCGCACGACCTGCTCGCCGAGACCGTCGCCAGCGTCCGCCCGCTGGACGCCAAGGCGCTCGGTGAGGCCTGGGAGCGGCAGAAGCGGATGACCAAGCCGGCCGGTGCGCTCGGCATGCTGGAGATCATCTCAGCCCAGCTGTCCGGGCTGTCCCGGCAGTGCCCGCCGCCGATCCCGGAGCCCGCGGCCGTCGCGATCTTCGCCGGCGACCACGGGGTGCACGCCCAGGGCGTCACGCCGTGGCCGCAGGAGGTCACCGCCCAGATGGTGGCCAACTTCCTCGGCGGGGGAGCGGTCTGCAACGCGTTCGCGAGCCAGGTGGGCGCCGAGGTGTGCGTGGTGGACGTCGGTGTCGCCTCCGAACTCCCCGCCACGCCGGGCCTGCTGCCCCGCAAGGTGCGCGCGGGCACGTCCGACATGACGACCGGCCCGGCGATGTCCCGCGAGGAGGCCAAGCAGGCCATCGAGGTGGGCATCGAGACGGCCAGGGACCTGGTGGCCGCGGGCAACAAGGCGCTTCTCACCGGCGAGATGGGCATCGCGAACACGACCGCGTCCGCGGCCCTGATCTCCGTGTTCACGGGCGCCGACCCCGCCGAGGTCACCGGCCGGGGCACCGGCATCAACGACGAGACCCTCGCCCGCAAGACCGAGGTGGTCCGCCGCGCCCTGGAACTCCACCAGCCGGACCCGGCCGACCCGATCGGCGTCCTCGCCGCGGTCGGCGGCTTCGAACACGCGGCGATGGTGGGCCTGTTGCTGGGCGGCGCGTCCCTGCGTACGCCGGTGATCCTCGACGGCGTCAGCGCGGGCGCCGCCGCCCTCGTGGCCCGCGCGATCGCCCCCGAGGTCCTCGCGGCGTGCATCGCCGGCCACCGCAGCGCGGAACCGGGCCACGTGGCAGCCCTCAACAAGCTGGGCCTGCGCCCTCTCGTCGACCTCGACCTCCGCCTGGGGGAGGGCACGGGCGCTCTGCTCGCGCTCCCGCTGGTGCAGAGCACGGCGAGGGCCATGCACGAGGTGGCGACCTTCGACTCGGCGGGCGTGACGGAGAAGTAGCAGGAGCGGTCCCGCGTTCTCGCGGTGACCGGCCGGTCGCTGAAAGGCGCTGCCCCCGGGGCGGCCGGCTGGTCGCTGAAAGGTGCAGTTCTTGCGGCGACCGGCTGGTCGTGGGCGGTCGTGGTTGTTCCCGGAGTGGCCAGGCCAAGGCACAAACGACCTGCCGGCCGACCCAGGTACAACCCAGCCACCAACCACCGGCAGCCGCTCCGGGAACAACCACAGCCACCAACCACCAGCGTGGCCTGTGGCTGTGGCTGTGGCTGTGGCTGTGGCTGTGCCTGTGGCCGATGGCCACGGGGTACGGGGTACGGGACGGCCGCCCCGGGTTCCTCGGCGGCCGGCCGGTGGTTGTGGGCAGTCGTTCCGCTGGGGCGGAACGGGTGGGCACAACCACCCACAGCCGCGCACCCGGCACACAACGCCCAGCTACCGGACACCTGACCCGCCAAACCGCCCCGCCGCTTAAAATCTGCACGTCAGGGCTACAGCAACGCCTCGGAGGAGCCGCCTCGTCATGGCCGAACACCCCGCCTACCCCGTAGGCCTCCGCCTCACCGGCCGCAAGGTGGTCGTCCTCGGCGGCGGCCAGGTCGCCCAGCGCCGCCTCCCCGCCCTCATCGCGGCCGGCGCCGACATCACCCTCGTATCCCCGGAAGCCACCCCTTCCGTCGAAGCGATGGCCGACGCCGGTGAGATCACCTGGGCCAGGCGCGCCTACCAGGACGGCGACCTCGGCGAAGCCTGGTACGCGCTGATCGCCACCAGCGACCCCGCCGCCAACACCGCCGCCTCCGCCGAAGCGGAGCGCCACCGCGTCTGGTGCGTGCGTTCCGACGACGCCGACCAGGCCACCGCCTGGACCCCCGCGACCGGCCACAGCGAGGGCGTCACGGTCGCCGTCCTCACCACCGACGCACGCGGCCGCGACCCCCGCCACACCGCCGCCATCAGGGACGCGGTCGTCGAAGGCCTGCGCGACGGCACCCTCGTCGCCCCCCACCACCGCAGCCGCACCCCCGGCGTCGCCCTGGTCGGCGGCGGCCCCGGCGACCCCGACCTCATCACGGTCCGCGGCCGCCGCCTGCTCGCGGCCGCCGACGTCGTCATCGCCGACCGCCTCGGCCCTCGCGATCTCCTCGCCGAGCTCCCGCCGCACGTCGAGGTGATCGACGCGGCGAAGATCCCGTACGGCCGGTACATGGCCCAGGAGGCCATCAACAACGCCCTGATCGAGCACGCCAAGCAGGGCAAGTCGGTCGTACGGCTGAAGGGCGGCGACCCCTACGTCTTCGGCCGGGGCATGGAAGAGGTCCAGGCGCTCGCCGAGGCCGGGATCCCCTGCACGGTCGTCCCCGGCATCTCCAGCTCGATCTCCGTACCGTCCGCCGCGGGCATCCCGGTCACCCACCGGGGCGTCGCACACGAGTTCACGGTGGTCAGCGGCCATGTCGCGCCGGACGACGAGCGTTCGCTGGCCGACTGGCCGTCCCTCGCCAAGCTCACCGGGACCCTCGTCGTCCTGATGGGCGTCGACAAGATCGGGAAGATCGCCGAGACACTGGTCGCGCACGGGAAGTCCCCGGACACGCCCGTCGCCCTGGTCCAGGAAGGCACGACGGCCGCTCAACGCCGGGTCGACGCGACCCTCGCCACGGTCGCGGAGGTCGTCCGCACGGAGGAGGTCAAGCCCCCGGCGGTCATCGTGATCGGCGAGGTCGTGACCGTGGGCCCGCGGACGGCGCCCTGAAGGGCACTGACGTAACCCCTGGTAACACAACTCGTTCCAGCCCGTTGGCACCACACCCAGGACAAGGCAGTATCACCCTGTGGCCGATCTCATCACCGTTGAGGATCCCGACGACCCGCGCCTGCGCGACTACACGGGCCTGACCGACGTCGAGTTGCGCCGCAAGCGCGAACCGGCCGAGGGTCTGTTCATCGCCGAGGGCGAGAAGGTCATCCGCAGGGCGAAGGACGCGGGCTACGAGATGCGTTCCATGCTGCTGTCCGCCAAGTGGGTCGACGTCATGCGCGATGTCATAGACGAACTCCCGGCCCCCGTCTACGCGGTCAGCCCGGAGCTCGCCGAGAAGGTCACCGGCTACCACGTGCACCGCGGTGCCCTCGCCTCCATGCAGCGCAAACCGCTGCCGACGGCGGCCGAGCTGCTGCGCACCACCCGCCGGGTCGTCGTCATGGAGTCGGTCAACGACCACACCAACATCGGCGCGATCTTCCGCTCGGCGGCCGCCCTCGGCATGGATGCGGTGCTGCTGTCACCGGACTGCGCCGACCCGCTCTACCGGCGCAGTGTGAAGGTCTCGATGGGCGCGGTCTTCTCCGTGCCGTACGCCCGTCTCGACACCTGGCCCAAGGGGCTGGACTCGGTCCGCGAGACCGGGTTCACGCTGCTCGCCCTCACCCCGGACGAGAAGGCCCGCAGCCTGGACGAGGCCGCCCCGCACCGGATGGACAGGGTCGCCCTCATGCTCGGCGCGGAGGGCGACGGCCTCTCCACCCAGGCCCTGGTCGCCGCCGACGAATGGGTGCGCATCCCGATGTCCCACGGCGTCGACTCCCTCAACGTGGGCGCCGCGGCCGCGGTCGCCTTCTACGCGGTGACCGCCGGCCGCCCCGCGGCGTAGGACCCCCTACTCCCTGAGGGCCACGGCCTTCGCCGGCACGACACCGGAACCGGGCACGCCCATCCCGTGGGCGGGCCCGGAACAGCCCTGGGCCAGCGCGATTCCGAGCGCCACCAGCAGGGTCACCACCACGAACACGAACAGCCGCTGGCGCAGCAACCGCGGATTGGCCGGCCGCCGTCCGGTACTCGTGGGACGGGGCGCCGGACGCCCGGCGCCACCGCGCGACGCGGGCCGGCTCCCGGTGCCGTTCCCGGGCCGGGTGCCGTTGCCGCGGGGGGCGGGGGTGGGGCGTGAGCCGTTCGTCCGTGGCGGCAGACCGCCGGTCGGGCGCGGACCGCTGCCGCCGCGGGAGGGGACGTTGCCCCGCATCGGCGCACCCGTCGCTCCCGACGACTGCGGCCGGCGCTGGGTGCGCTGCGGATCCGGGTAGGTGTCGGTGAGCCGCCCGGTGGGGCGGTCCGCCTCCGCGGCACGCGGCGCGGGCGGCCGTACGTCGGCCAGTCCCTGCGCCTCGCGCGCGGCGATCTCCTTCAGCCGGAGCGACAGCTGCAGCGTGCTCGGCCGTTCCTCCGGGTCCTTGGCCAGACAGGCCCGGACCAGTGGCGCGAGGGCGTCCGGCACCCCGTGCAGATGGGGCTCCTCGTGGACGACCCGGTAGAGCATCACCTCGGAACTGCCGTGCCCGAAGGGCGAGTCACCGGTCGAGGCGTAGGCCAGGGTCGCGCCGAGCGAGAAGACGTCCGTGGCGGGGGTGACGGCCGCCCCCCGCACCTGCTCGGGCGCGAGGAACCCGGGGGAGCCGACCGCCGTACCGACGTGGGTGAGGGTGGAGGCCCCGGTGGCCCAGGCAATGCCGAAGTCGATGATCCGCGGCCCCTTCGGGGACAGCAGGATGTTGGACGGCTTGAGGTCCCGGTGCACGACCCCGGCCTCGTGCACCGCGACCAGGCCCTCGGACAGCGCCGCGCCGACCGCCGCCGCGTCCGCCGCGCCCAGCGGGCCGTCGTCGGCGACCTTGTCGTGCAGCGAGGGGCCGGGCACGTACTGGGTGGCGAACCACGGCCGCTCGGCGTCGAGGTCCGCCGCGACCAGCCGTGCCGTGCAACCGCCCCTGATCCGCCGGGCCGCCGAGACCTCACGGGCGAAACGCGAGCGGAACTCCTGGTCCTCGGCCAGATCGGGCCGGATCACCTTCAGCGCGACCCGCTGCCCCTTCTTGTCGGAGCCGAGGTAGACCACGCCCATGCCGCCGGCGCCGAGCCTTCTGTGAAGCCTGAACGAGCCGACGACGCGCGGGTCCTCGCGCCTCAGGCGCATCATCGCCATGTTCATCCCCGCTGCCCGGTCCGTTTGACGTGGCACAGCTTACGTTTACCGGGCCGCCCGTGCGCAGAGGCCGCGCCCTCTCGGCCCGATGGATTGTCAGTGCCGGGTGCGAGACTTGAGGAGTGGTCAGGAAGGCGCCGTTATCGGCTCCTTTGAGCATCTGTCTGCTCCAACAAGCCGTCACAGAAGGGGGATTGATGCTGTGAAGGGTGACCGCGTGGAGATAGTCGTGGACGCCGGCGACACGACCCGCACATACGAGGTGGTGGCGAGCAGGGCAGGCCGCCGGGTGGAGACAGCGGTACGGCGGGGGGTGGTGGAAGTGAGCGAAGTCACGCGAAACGGCGCCGTCGTCCGGACCGCCCGCTTCATGGCGACCAGGGTCCTGGCGCTCGTCGAGCAGCCGGTGCCCCGCGAGGACAGCTCGGAAAAACCGGGAAGGACCGGGCACCCCCTCCGGGAAGTCCCCGAGGGGTAGGACGAGACGCAGTACTCCGTCTCCACCCAGAGGAGTAGACCGCAGGTCACGGCTCATCCTCTCGGAGGCCCGCGATTCGGTACGAGGGCATGACGTCCGCGAGGTGCCACGCGCCTAGATTTGAGGTCAAGCGGCGGGTGCAGCACTCGTCCCCCGAGGTCAGACACCCGCCGCTGCCAACGACAACTGAGAACGGTCAGGAGAGGGACCATGGCCCTTACGGCACAGCGGACACACACCACCCGCCCCCGCCGACAGGGCCGTCGCCACCCGCTGGTGGCGACGCTGATGGCCCTTCCCCTGGCGGCCCTGCTCCTGCTCGTCTTCGACGGCTGGGAGACGGTGGCCACACAGGCGTCGTCCGTGGGAGTGATGCTGGGGCGCTGAGCGGCGACCCCAGGCCCGGAAGAGCGGTCCGGGCGGGGACATCCACCTGTGAAACCCCGTGGGGACGGGGGTGCGGCGGACGGCAAAATGCCGGCGCAGCTGGGGAGCTGCGCCGGCATTGCTTTTTACGGGGCGCCGGTTTCGTACGTACGCAGCTGCGGGCCGGTGGGGGCTGGTCGCGCAGTTCCCCGTGCCCCTTGCGGGGCGCTCCAGTCGCGTCGGCCTCCTGGCTGCGGGCAGGCGTGCCGCAGGACGATGGGGGTCCCCGCGCGGGCGAAGCCGGGGGTCCCCCTCCGGGGGAGGCACCCCGCCGGCGCGGGCGAGCGAGACCCCGGTACCCCAGCCCCCACCCCGCTCCGCCATGGACCCTGGACCACCGCACCCACGTACCCTCACGGCAGCACAGCCGCCGCACTTCCCGGGGGACCCCATGACCGCCGACGTACTACCCCAGCTGACCGCCAGGATCAGAGCCGCCGCCCACCCCGACGCGGCCCCCTTCGCCTGCGCCTGCGCCACCACCACCCTCGCTGACCGCCCCGACACCACGGTCCTCCGCCACGCGGACACCGTCGCCAAGGTCCACGCCCCCGACACCGACCCCGCCGCCCTCGCCCTCCGCCTGGCCACCGCCGCCCGCCTCCCCGACGTCTTCCTCCCGCCCCTCGCCCCGGCCCCCGCCGCGTTCGTCGGCGACCGCCCGGTCACCCTCTGGCCGTACGGCGCCCCCGTGGACCCCGACGCCCCCGAATCCGCCCCCTGGGAAGCCGCCGCCACCCTCCTCGCGCGGCTCCACCGCACCCCGCCCACCCCCGGCGCACCGCCGATGCGCGGCCCCGCCAAGGCGGCCCTCGCGACAGCCCGCCTCCAAGAAGCCCTCGCCGGCGCTGGCCCCCACCCCGCCGCCCCGCCCATCCTCCGTGCGTGGTCCGCTCTGCCCGCGTGGGCCCGCGCCCAGGCGCCCATGCCCGACCACCATCCCCGCACCCTCTGCCACGGCGACCTGCACCTGGGCCAGCTGGTCCGGTACCCGGCGCCGAACGGCCCGTGGCGGCTCATCGACGTCGACGATCTCGGCGTCGGCGCCCCCGCCTGGGACCTGGCCCGCCCGGCGTCCTGGTACGCCTGCGGCCTCCTCCCGGCCGACGCGTGGACCCGCTTCCTCACCGCCTATCGCGCGGCCGGCGGTCCGGCCGTACCGGAGGACGGCGATCCCTGGCCCGCCCTGGACGTCCCGGCCCGCGCCCTCACCGTCCAGACCGGGGCCCGGTACCTCACCAAGGCGATCACGGCGGACCGTCCGCTGGACGAGGTCGAACAGTCCCTGATCGACGCGTGTGCCCGGATGGCCCCGGAATGACCCCCGGCCGGCCTCGGAACGACCTTGATCCCCGCCCGGTTGGCGCATGATTTCCCGAAGTAGGCTGCAACCGACCGGGGTCGGACGGAGTCTGTCCTGGGAGAACGTGAAGCAGTTTTTACCGGCGAGGAGTTGAGCCGACCATGCAGTGTCCGAAGTGTCATGCGCCGATGCACACCTACAACCGCAACGGCGTCCAGATCGAGCAGTGCAGCGGCTGCCGGGGCATCTTCCTCGACTACGGCGAGCTGGAGGCGCTGACCCAGTTGGAGGCGCAGTGGTCCAAGCCCGTCCCGCCGTCGGCTCCGCAGGCGTACCCTGCCCCGCCCGCCCCGGCCTGGGGCGCCCCGCACGGTGGCGGTCACCACGGCGGCGGCCACGGTGGGCACTACGGCGGCCACGGCCATGGTCACGGCCACAAGGGCTGGGCGCACATGCTCTTCTCCAGCTGACCGCACGAAGAAAGCCCCGGCCGTACGAGACGGCCGGGGCTCTTTGCTGTGTGGACGATACTGGGATTGAACCAGTGACCTCTTCCGTGTCAGGGAAGCGCTCTCCCGCTGAGCTAATCGTCCTCGGGACCGTGATCCCGGGATCACAGGCACTGCGTGCGCGATACTGGGATTGAACCAGTGACCTCTTCCGTGTCAGGGAAGCGCTCTCCCGCTGAGCTAATCGCGCGAGGCGGATCCGCGGTCTTCCGACCAAGATCCAGTGGACGATACTGGGATTGAACCAGTGACCTCTTCCGTGTCAGGGAAGCGCTCTCCCGCTGAGCTAATCGTCCTTGGAGGTGGAGACGGGATTTGAACCCGTGTAGACGGCTTTGCAGGCCGTTGCCTCGCCTCTCGGCCACTCCACCAGGAGTGTAGGGGATCGGGAAGACCCCTGGTTTCCTGCGAGCGGACGACGAGGCTCGAACTCGCGACCTCAACCTTGGCAAGGTTGCGCTCTACCAACTGAGCTACGTCCGCCTGTCGTTTCGGTCCGCTCTCGCGTCCCGGCGACGTGTTGAACTCTAGCGGATTCCCGGGCCAGCACAAAAACGCGTTTGCGCAGCGTGCTGCGCCGGACCCGACGGATGACGTGGTCAGGGCACCCTTGACGCCATGCCCGGGTCACCCCCAGGACACCCGCCATAGACTCGACGACGTGCTCCATCATCCTCCTCTCGCCCGGTTCGGTGACCGTGTCGCCACCGGTCTGCTCGACGTCACCAGCGATCCCGAGGCCCTCGACTCCTCCGGTTTCTGGGCGGTCTGCGCGGATTTCGAGGGCCGGCTGACCTGCGCCCGCTTCGGTGACGTACGGGAGGAGCCGGTGCCCGCCCCGGCGCCGGGGCGGTGGCGGGGACCGGCGGCCGGTGACTGGACGTCATCCCTCGACCGCGCCGCGTACACGGCGGCGGTACGGCGGATCCGCGCGCACATCGCGGCCGGGGAGGTCTATCAGGCCAACCTCTGCCGTGTGCTGTCCGCGCCGATCGCCCCGGACGCCGACGTGGACGCCCTGACCGCGCTGCTGGCCCGCGGCAACCCGGCACCGTATGCCGGAACGATTCGCCTCCCGGAGCACGGGGTGGAGATAGCCACCGCCTCGCCCGAACTGTTCCTGCGCCGGGCGGGACGGACCGTCGAGAGCGGCCCCATCAAGGGCACCGGCCGCACCGAGGCGGACCTCCTGGAGAAGGACTACGCCGAGAACGTGATGATCGTGGACCTGGTCCGCAACGACATCGGGCGGGTCTGTGCCACCGGCACCGTGACCGTCCCCGACCTGTGCGCCGTGGAGAAGCACCCGGGGCTGGTCCATCTGGTCTCCACCGTCCGGGGCGAGCTGGCAGCGGACGCAGGCTGGCCCGAACTGCTCGCCGCGGCCTTTCCGCCCGGCTCGGTCACCGGGGCGCCGAAGTCGAGCGCCCTGCGGATCATCGATGCCCTGGAGACCGCGCCGCGCGGCCCGTACTGCGGCGGCATCGGCTGGGTGGACGCGGACCGGGGCACCGGCGAGCTGGCCGTGGGCATCCGTACCTTCTGGATCGACCGGGGCGCGGGCGCGCTCCGGTTCGGCACCGGGGCCGGGATCACCTGGGGTTCCGACCCGGAGGGTGAATGGCGGGAGACCGAGCTGAAGGCCGCCCGGCTGCTCGCGGTAGCGTCGGGTACGTACGACGTGAACGGAGGGGTCTGAGTTGAAGATCTGGCTGGACGGCGGGTTGCAGGACGAGGGGTCCGCGCGTGTCTCCGTCTTCGACCACGGGCTGACCGTGGGGGACGGCATTTTCGAAACGGTGAAGGCGACCGAGGGGAGGCCCTTCGCGCTCACCCGCCACCTCGACCGGCTGACCCGTTCGGCCCGGGGCCTCGGCCTGCCCGACCCCGACCACGACGAGGTCCGCCGGGCCTGCGAGGCGGTGCTGGCGGCCAACCCGATGCCGCTGGGTCGGCTGCGCCTCACCTACACCGGCGGCCACGGCCCCCTCGGCTCCGACCGCGGCGACCGCGGTCCCACCCTCGTGGTCGCCCTCGGCGAGACCAGCCGCCGCGCCGACTCCACCGCCGTGATCACGGTCCCCTGGACCCGCAACGAGCGGGGCGCGCTCACCGGCCTGAAGACCACCTCGTACGCCGAGAACGTCGTCGCCCTGGCCCGCGCCCACCAACACGGCGCCTCCGAGGCCCTGTTCGCCAACACCGTCGGGCAGCTCTGCGAGGGCACCGGCTCCAACGTCTTCGTCGTCCTCGACGGCGAGATCCACACTCCGCCGGTCGCCTCCGGCTGCCTGGCCGGCATCACCCGCGCCCTGGCCGTCGAGTGGACCGGCGCCCGGGAGTCCGACCTGCCCCTGGACGTCCTGGAGCGGGCCGACGAGATCTTCCTCACCTCCACCCTGCGCGACGTCCAGGCCGTGCACCGCGTCGACGACCGCGAACTCCCCGGCGCGCCGGGCCCGGTGACCGCCAAGGCCATGCGCATCTTCGACGAGCGTTCGGGCGAGGACCTGGATCCCTGAGAGTCCCGCTCAGGGGCAGCGTCGGATGAAGCCTCGCCGGGGGCTGACGTCAGGGTCTTTTGGGGCTGACGTCAGGGTCTCGGGCGGGTAGAACACCCCTGATGACCACGACCCTGCGGCCGACCGAGCCGCTCCAGCACGGCGCCGACGGAGCGCTGTCCCGCCGCTTCCAGGTGTGCGTGAACAGCAGGCCCGTCGGCACCCTCCACCTCGGCACCTCGAAGAACCTCGGCCCCGGGGTGGCCCGGATCGTCGACCTGCGCATCGAGGAGCCCGACCGCCGCCGGGGCCGGGGCACCGTGGCCGCGCTCGCCGCGGAGGAGGTGGCGCGCGGCTGGGGCTGCGGGCAGATCGAGCTGGGTGTGCCGGCCGCCGCGGGGCCGGTGCTGCGGCTCGTCCAGGCGCTCGGCTACGTCCCGCGCAGCCGGGGCATGGAGAAACGGCTCGGAGACATCCCGCCCGCCCTGCCGCCGGGCAGCCGCGGCCGTGCCATGACCGAGGCCGAGTACGAGAAGTGGCTCGCGCACGAGTCGGAGGCGTACACCCGCACGTGGATCGAGCGGGGCCTGGCCCCGGCCGAGGCACACGAGAAGTCGCGGCGCGACCACGAGCGGCTGCTGCCGCGCGGGCTCGCCACGGAGGACATGCGGGTCAGCATCCTCGAACACGAAGGGACCCGCGTCGGCACCCTGTGGGTGGCCTTCCGGGAGGACAGCGCCTGGGTGTACGACGTCGAGGCCGACGCCGCCCACCGCGGCCAGGGGCACGGCCGCACCCTCATGCTGCTCGCGGAGGACCAGACGATCGCCGCCGGCAGACGCGTCCTCGGCCTCAACGTGTTCGCCGGCAACGCCCCGGCGGAACGGCTCTACGAGTCGCTGGGGTACGCCACCGTGCGCTACGTCCTCTACAAGAACCTGATCTGAGCCCCGGTCACGCCTGCCTGGTCACGCCTGCTCGGCCAGCAACCGGTCGGCGATCTCGGCCACGCGCTCGCGCAGGCCCTCCTGGCTCTTGCCGCCGTCGAGGCGTTCGCCGCCGATGACGTAGGTCGGGGTGCCGGTCACGCCGATGGCCTTGCCCTCGGCCTGGTCGGCGTCCACGATCAGGATGTGCCGGCCGTCGACCAACGCGGTGTCGAACTCCTCGGCGTCCAGGCCCAGTTCACCGGCCACCTCGACCAGGAACGGCTCGCCCCCGCGGTCCAGCTCCTCGACGCGGCCGAGGACCGCTTCGACGTACTCCCAGCCCTTTCCCTGCTCCAGAGCCTCCTCGGCGGCCTGCGCGGCGGCGAAGGCGTGCTTGTGCTTCTCCAGCGGGAAGTGCCGCAGCCGCAGCTCCAGCCGGTCGCCGTACCGGGCACGCAGGGCACGGAGATCGTCCAGCGCACCGCGGCAGTCAGGACACTGCAGTTCACACCAGACGTCGAGAACCAGGGCGCCGGTGCGCACGGGGGAGTCGTTCATACCGCCCAGTCTTCCAGCCCACGCTCCGTCGACCCAATCGAGCCGACGTCAGATGTCGAGGTGGTCGGTGGTGGGGCTGAGGCCGGGGGTGGGGACGCTCACCGGCGCTTGCCGGGTGCCTCTCCCAGAGGGGGCACCCGCGGCGACCGCCCGTGCCGCCCCAGCGGCACGACTGCCCGCGGCTGAAACCGCCACGCCGCCCGCGGCCGAGAAACCGCCATGCTGCCCGCAGCCGGGAAACCGCCATGCTGCCCGGGGCTGGATGAGCCCGCATGAGCGGCCGCGGCTGGATGGATGCGGCGGCTGTGGCCGGGACAGCGGTGGCTGTGGGCGGGGACGGGTGGTGGTCGGCTGTCGGGTGGGCGGTGGGCGGCAGTAGGCACCGGCGGCAGCGCGGCGGGTGTGGTCGTGGCTCGTACCTGGGGTGGAGGTGACCCGGAGAGGACCCCGAGATGCCCCTGATTGTCGGGCCTGGGCATGGATCGCACGGGCCGGGCGGTGCACGATGGAAGGGGCGGAGCAGCGCGCGCACCCCAGCCTCGCCCCGCCCGCCCGACCCCGCCCGCAGGAGGACCGGATGATCGCCGAGACAGTCTGTTCCGCCGTGTCCGCGGCGGGCCTGGGCATCGCCGTGGTCACCGCCTATCGCAAGCGGTACCTGGCAGCGGCCCGCATCGCCGCCTACTCTCTCGTCCCCATCGGCCTGGTCATGACCGGCGTGGTCGGCTGGCTCGCCGATACCGCGTTCAGTCCCACCGCCTGGGCGGGCTTCGGCGTCCTGGGCGTGGCCTGGGCCCTCTTCTGGAGCACCCGCGCCGTGGAGCGCCGGCGCGGCGGCACCCGCGGCACCCGGGCCGAGCGGAAGGCGGCCGCGCGGGGCGCAGAGCGCGACGCCGTCGCCCCCGCCTCCTCGGCACCGTCCCTGGGTCCGGCCACCCGCCCTGCGAGCAGACCCGCGGCGGCCCCCCGGAGCACCGCCTCGGGCGACGACTTCAGCGACATCGAGGCCATCCTCAAGAAGCACGGAATATGACGCTCCGTGGCGAGGGGAGCGGCGCTGCTCGGCCGGGCCGCGACCGCATGCATATGACAGTCACATGAGGCATTGAAACGACACAGTGCGCCTGCGGCGTGCGCCGAAGTGTTCAGAGGATGGGCGGAAGTGAAACGGACATCGCGGAATTCGGCGAACTCCCGCCCATTCCGGGCGTGTTGATCGCGCGACGGCTGCCCGCTGGGACATCATCGCCGCGAGATGCTGGACACGAAACAGAGCGAGGCCGCGCCACCGAACGGCGAGCCCCGCGGGTGCCTCTTCGCCCTTTCCCAGCCACCGCTGATGATCTTCCTAGCGGTGATCGGGTGTCTGCTCCTCATGGCTGCGCTGCACGACCTGCTGTGGCTGTGAGCCGTACCCGCCAGTCCCGGCGCCACCCGCCGGGACCGGCGTCGGCATCGACGCCCCGGCGCTCCCGGGATCAGCCGGCCGCCTCCTTGCGGCGTGCCCGGTATGCGGCGACATGCAGCCGGTTTCCGCAGGTCCGGCTGTCACAGTAGCGACGCGAACGGTTACGGGAGAGGTCGACGAAGGCGCGCCGGCAGTCCGGGGCCTCACAGCGCCGCAGCCGCTCCTGCTCCCCGGCGACGACGAAGAACGCGAGCGCCATCCCGCAGTCGGCGGCGAGATGGTCGGCCACCGAGGCGCCGGGCGCGAAGTAGTGCACATGCCAGTCGTAGCCGTCGTGGTCCGTGAGCCGGGGCGTGGTGCCCGCGGCGGCGACCAGCTCGTTGATCATCCCGGCCGCGGCCCGGGCGTCGGCAGCGGCGAAGATGCCCGCGAACCGTCCGCGGATCTTGCGCACCGCCGAAAGATCGAACTCCGACAGCACACCCACATCGCTGATGTCGTGGTTTCGTACGAAATCCTGGAGAGCCGCGACATCGGCCAGTTGGTCCGACGCCGTGTCGTCCTCCGGTGCGGTGTTCACCAGATCCACCACGGCGTCGAGAGAACACCGGGTGTCGTGGGTGATCAGCACGTTTCGCTCCCTGGCCTGAGGGTCGGGCGGGCGCCCGCCGATGGTGGCCGATGGTAGCGACATACGGGGGCCCCGCACCGTGCCCTGTCCCACTCATGACTGTCCAGTGGAACGCTCACCGCCCTCCGGCGGTTCCCCGGGCACACCGGCGCCGCCCCGTGACCGAACACGGTGGCGGCGCCGGTGCTGCCCTATGCGGTTGTCTTGGCCCGAGCCGTCTCCCCGAGTGGACGGCGCCGGGCGGCTTTCAGGGGCCGCGCCCTAGCTCTCCGCCAGGATGTGGGAGAGCTCCTGATCGAGATCGAAGTGCCGGTGTTCCGTGCCGGGGGGCACGGCGGCGTCTGTTCGCTTCAGGAAGGATTCCAGGGCCCGCGCCGGGGCTTCGAGCAGAGCTTCGCCTTCCGGAGAGCTCAGGGCGATGCAGACGACGCCCTGACCGTGACTGCGGGACGGCCAGACGCGGACGTCGCCGGTGCCGGTGGGGCGGTGCAGCCCCTCGGCGAGGAGGTCGCGGGCGAACACCCACTCGACGGTCTCCTCGGCTCCGGTGTGGAAGGTGGCGTGCACGGCGTAGGGGTCGGCCGTGTCGTACCGCAGGCCTGCGGGGACAGGCAGGGAGGACTCGCTCGACACAACGAGGCGCAGGTGCAGCTCGCAGCTGACCGTGGTGTTCATAAGCGCCAGGGCCTTTCGCTCAGTGTGCGCTCGGGGATTCGCACGTCGGCGAAATCGACATGCCACCTACGGTGCCGTTGTAAACCCCTCTGAGTGTTTTGCGTGTGTTTACGTAACTCTTCCGGCCGAGAACCTGGACGCGATCTACGACCATTCCGGTGACCGGAATCGCTCAGGTAGGGTTTGGTCGTATGAATACGGGGAGTAACGAACCGGGCGAGGTCACCGTGGCCTCGGACGGGAGCGAGGTGGACGGGACGACGACGGACCGGGCGCGTGACGAGCGGGGGCTCGGATCACGGGCGCCCGAGTTCATCAAGGCGCGCCGGATGCTGCACCTGAGCTGGCAGGTCGGGGTCTTCGTGGTCGGCTTGGCGATCGTGGCCCTGGGCATCGTCCTGCTGCCGTTGCCCGGGCCGGGCTGGGTGATCATCTTCGCCGGCATGGCGATCTGGGCGACCGAGTTCGTCTGGGCCCAGCTGGTGCTGCGCTGGACGAAGCGCAAGGTCACGGAGGCGGCCCAGAAGGCTCTGGACCCCAAGGTGCGCCGCCGCAACATCACGCTCACGGCGATCGGCCTGGTGGTCGTGGGTGCCGGGGTCGGGATCTACCTCTCCAGGTTCGGGATCGTGATGCCCTGGAAGATCGAGGAGTGATCCGGCCGCCGGCCACAGGCCCTAAGGGCTGTCCGGCGGATCATGCCGCAGACGCGGGGTCTGGCACGCCTACCTGCCGCGTTGTCGTCGGTCGCCGACGTCACCCAGCCTTCGGCCGGGAGGTGCCCCCACCGCGTCGACTCCCTCCTCCGCCTTGCAGTCGGACGCACCGGACCCCGCTCGTCACGGCTGACAGCCACCGTTGCTGTCCTGCGACTTGATCTGCCGGACAGCCCCTGGGCGACTGGTCGGGGGCACCCCCTGACATGGGGTAATGTTCTTCCTGCGCCCGGGCGATTAGCTCAGTGGGAGAGCGCTTCGTTCACACCGAAGAGGTCACTGGTTCGAACCCAGTATCGCCCACCCGGAACCACGGCCCACCTGCGAGAGAGCAGGTGGGCCGCGGTCGTTCCAGGGCCGGTGGGCAGGGCTGCGACGGCCATGGCAACGTAGAGCGCGGCACGGCTGATGCGCGGAGGCGCGGACGGGCCGGTGCGGGGGCGGCGAGGCGGGCGCGGGGGCGGCGTGGTGGCGGCGTACGGCACCGTGATCACGGCAGGTGCCGTGACCCCGGTCAGGACCCTCGGGGAGCGCCGTGCGGCGGTCACCGCTCAGGCGCCTGCGCCGACGGCGGCAGGGCGGCAACGTGGCTCTCGGCGGCGCGCTGAGTCCGAACGCGAGCGGCGTAGGGGCCTGCGGACGCGTGATCGCCTTCGGCCCGACAGGGGCACGGCCTGCGTGTTTCCCCCGAGGCAGACGTAGATTTCCGGCCCCGGAAGCCGGCCTGGGAAACCGAACCGGAACCGCACCTGGAACCGAACCCGCTGGCCGGGCCGCACTCTGCGTAGTGGTCGGAGGTATGCGCCCCGAGCACCCACGCCCCAACCTCCGAGCCCCCAACCCTGGCACCCCGAGGCCGGCGGCACCCCGCCTCGGCCCGCCCTGCTCCTCCCTCACCCTCGCGCCCCGGAGCGGTCCTTCGAAGCTGTCCCCCGAAGCGCCCCGCCCCACCCCTCATCGCCCTCGCCCGCTCATCGAAGCCAACCCGTAACACCCGCCTCCCGCACGCCACTTCGCGTTCGACCACCCGACCGTGCGGCGCTCACCTGCGACGTCGCCCGCGCCGCGCCCCCCGCACCCGCGCCGCCCGGTTCCACCCCGCCGTCCCCGCCCACAAGAAATTCCTGTCCGAATCATTGACGCCTCACCGGCCCCTCCGTAACTTGTGCCAGCAAGCGCTTACTTGAAACGATTCATGCAGGCGTCGGCGACGCTGCGGGGAGGGGCCCGACTATGGGAACCAGCAGGAATGTGGAGAGGCGCACCATCCTGAAGGCGGCTGGAGCCTCGGCGGCCGCGCTCGGGCTCACCGCGACGGCCGGGTGTGGCGGCGGCAGTGGTTCCGGGGACGGAACGGTGACGATCCGTTACTCGTGGTGGGGTGCTGAGGAACGCGCGCAGAAGATCAACAAGACCATCGCGCTCTTCGAGAAGAAGTACCCGAAGATCAAGGTCAAGACCGACTTTCAGACGTATGCGTCCTTCTGGGAGAAGTTCCAGACGCAGGCCGCCGGCGGAAATCCCCCGGATGTTTTCCAAAATGCCGTCACCTTTCTCCGGAAGTACGACAAGCGAGGAATTCTCCTCGACCTCAAGTCACAGGTGCAGGCAGGAAATCTGAGCCTGGATCACTTCCGGGCCGGGGTGACGAAGGTCGGCCAGGTCGACGGAAAGCAGCTCGGAATCCCGGTCGGCTCCAACACCATGGCGCTGGTCATCGACAAGAAGGTCTACGAGAAGGCCGGCGTCGAGCCGCACGCGGGCTGGACCTGGGACGACTACTTCAAGGCCCTGAAGACCATCCACGACAGGACGAAGGTCGCGGGGGACACCGGCTACTTCAGCATCATGTACCTCTACGACCTCTACCTCCGCCAGAACGGCAAGGCGTTCTACACCGACGACGGACTCGGCTTCGACAAGGCCGACCTGACGGAGTGGTGGACCGACGGCTACAACCGCGTCAAGGCCGGCATCGTCACCGACCCGAAGGTCGTGGCCCAGGACACCCCCAAGTCCGCCCTCTCCGCAGGTCACGGCGCCTCCGAGTTCACCTGGGACAACTTCACCGTCCGCTACTCCTCCGAGGGCAGCAGCACCTACGGCCTCGCCCCGATCCCCACGATGGACGGCAAGCACACCGGGCAGTACCTCGCCTCCCTGATGCTGAGCGCCTCCGCCCGCACCGCCCACCCCAAGGAAGTCGCGCAGTTCATCGACTTCATGGTCCACGACCCCGAGGTCGGCAAGATCATGGGCTACGACCGGGGCATCCTCGCGAGCACCGAGCAGTACTCGGCGTACCAGCCGACGGACGCGGTGAACAAGGAGATCGCGCAGTACGAGGACGACACGGCCAAGGCAGGCGTCCTCGGCACGATCACCCCGCACCCCTCCGGTGCCGACACCATCGAGGCCGCCTTCCTGCGCATCGGCGGCGACCTCGGCCAGGGCAAGACCAAGGTCTCCGACGCGGTGAAGCAGTTCTTCACCGAGTCCGAGGCCGCCTTCCAGGCCTGATGGGACCTGCCGTGACGCTCGTCAAGGACTCCCCGCCCGCCGCCCGTGAGCCGCGTTCGGCCGCCTCCGCCTCCGCGGGGCGGCGGCCGGGCCGCCGGCGCGAGAACCTCGCCGGCTACCTCTTCATGTCCCCGTGGATCGCGGGCTTCCTGCTGCTGACCGCGGGCCCGATGGTCGCCTCGCTCTACTTCGCGTTCACCGACTACAACCTCTTCAACACTCCGAAGTGGGTCGGGTTCGACAACTTCACCAAGATGTTCGACGACCCCCGCTGGCAGAAGTCGGTGGAGGTGACCGCGAAGTACGTGGTCATCGGCACCCCGCTGAAACTGCTGCTCGCCCTCGGGGTGGCGATGCTGCTCGCCCAGAGCCGGCGCGGCCAGGCCTTCTACCGGGCCGCCTTCTACGCCCCCTCGCTCATCGGCGCGAGCGTCTCGGTCGGCTTCGTCTGGCGGTCCCTGTTCTCCGACGACGCGATCGTGGACCGTACCCAGTCCTTCTTCGGCTGGCACGTCGGCGGCTGGGTCGGCAACGCCGACTGGGTGCTGTACTGCCTGGTCGCGCTGACCGTCTGGCAGTTCGGCGCGCCCATGGTCATCTTCCTGGCGGGTCTGAAGCAGGTGCCGAGGGAGCTCTACGAGGCGGCCGAGATGGACGGCGCCGGGCCGTTCCGCAGGTTCTGGAACATCACCCTGCCGATGATCTCCCCGGTGCTGTTCTTCAACGTGCTCCTGGAGACCATCCACTCCTTCCAGATCTTCGGCTCGGCCTACGTCGTCTCCAACGGCACCTGCGGACCGGCCGACGCCACCCTCGTCTACACCTGCTACCTGTACGAGCAGGGCTTCAAGAACGCCCAGATGGGCTTCGCCGCCGCGATGGCCTGGATGCTGCTGCTGGCCGTGGCCCTGGTGACGGCCGTCCTCTTCTGGTCCCAGAAGAAGTGGGTGCACTACGAGGAGGACGCCCGATGAGCGCGACCACCACCGAGCCGACGCTCGCGACCCCCGCCAAGCAGCCCCTGCTCGGCCGCCGCCGGACCGGATCCCTCGGCTGGCATCTGGGCGCCCTGCTGATCCTCGCAGTCATCCTCTACCCGGTGGTCTGGGTGATCGGCGCCTCGTTCAAGCCCAGCAAGGACGTCATCAACAGCCTCCAGCTGCTCCCGTCCCACCCGATCCTGTCCAACTTCAAGGGCCTCGCCGACGGCATAGCGGACATCAGCATCTGGACGTTCTTCCAGAACTCCCTCTTCTACGCCGTCGGCGCGGTCGTCGGCGTGCTGATCTCCTGCTCGCTCACCGCCTACGCCTTCGCCCGCATCCGGTTCGCCGGCCGCAACCTGCTCTTCTCCCTGATGATCGGCACCCTGCTGCTGCCGTACCACGTGCTGCTGATCCCGCAGTACGTGATGTTCCAGAAGCTGGGCTGGATCAACACCTACACCCCGCTGCTGATCGGGAAATACCTCGCCACCGAGGCGTTCTTCGTCTTCCTGATGGTGCAGTTCATGCGGAACCTGCCCCGGGAGCTCGACGAAGCGGCCCGGCTCGACGGCTGCGGGCACTTCCGTATCTACTGGTCGATCGTGCTGCCGCTGTGCCGGCCGGCCCTGATCACCAGTGCGATCTTCACCTTCATCAACGCCTGGAACGACTTCATGGGCCCGCTGATCTATCTCAACGAGCCCGGCAAGTACACGGTTTCCCTCGGTCTGATGATGTTCCGCGACTCCGACGGCGTGGCGGCCAACTACGGCGGGATGATCGCCATGTCGCTGGTCGCGCTGCTGCCCGTACTGCTGTTCTTCCTCGCCTTCCAGCGCTATCTGATCGACGGAATGGCGACCTCCGGACTGAAGGGCTGAGGCCGTGGCCGACGACGTACGGGTGAGGACCTCGAACTTCTCCGACCGGTTCGGCGTCTTCGCCGAGTGTCTGCTCACCGGGGTGTGGATCGCGATCGGATCCCTGGGAGTCGTCACCTACCCGGCCGCCTTCGCCGCCGGCGCCCGCCATCTGCGCCGCCGTACCGGCCAGGTGGGCGGCGGCTGGCGGGAGTTCGTGAGCGACTTCCGGGCCGCATTGCCGGGCGGGTGGGTCGTCGGGCTGGCCGGCTGGGGCGCGGTCGCCGCCGCCTGGGTGGATGTCCAGGCCGTGCGGGCCGGGCTGCCCGGTGGGCCGCTCCTCGGGGCCGTCGGCCTGTTCGCGGTGATCGGCCTCGCGGTCGCGGGGCTGCGCGCGGCGGCCGTCTGGACGCCCGGCGACCGATGGCGCGCTCTGCTCCCGGCGGCCGGCCGGCGTACCGTCCTCGACCCCGGCGGATCCTTCCTGCTCGTCGGGGGAGCGGTCCTCGTGGTCTGTTCCGCCCTGCTCATCGCGCCGCTGGCGGTGCCCGTGCTGGGTGCCCTCGCGGCGGCGGCCGTCGCCGTGGAGGAGCGTCACCGGCGCCGCCACAGCTGACCGGCCTGGCACCAGGGTCGGCGCCCCGGCGCCGCACCTCGCTCTGTCATGCCCCTGACCAACCCTGCCATGACCGCCCCTGCACTCGCACGGAAAGGAATGACGGACCATGTCTCCCATTCCCCGCAGGTCCCTCCTCAAGGCGGCCGCCGTCGCCGGCGCCGCCGCCCAGTTCAGCTGGGCGCTGGGCGCGAAGGACGCACAGGCCGCGCCCGCAGCCGAGGCCGCCGACGCGGACCCGGTGACCCTGGACTGGCTGGAGGACGGCGGCCTCGGCGCCGCGCCCGGCTCGACCGTCGGCGTGCCCTGGCCGATGGGCGCGTTCCAGGAGGACCAGGCCTTCGCGCTGACCGACGCGGACGGCAAGGACGTGGCCGTCCAGTCCTGGCCGATCGCCTACTGGCCCGATGGCTCCCTCAAGTGGACCGCCCACGCGGTCGGTTCCGGCAACGGCAAGCTCACCCTGGCGGCCGGCGAACCGGCCGCCCCCGCCCAGCAGGTCACCGTCGACAAACGCGGCGGCACGATCGACGTCTCCACCGGCGTGATGACCGTGAAGATCGGCAAGAACGGCTCGACGATCGTCAAGTCCGTCACCCGGGGCTCCACCGAGATCGCCAGGAACGGGCGGCTGGTCCTCATCCGCCAGCCCGAGATCGAGGACGAGGACCAGGGCACGGTCAGGACCGAGCGCTTCGACGGCGCCATCGACTCCGTCACCGTCGAACAGGAGGGCCCGGTCCGGGCGGTCGTCCGCGTCGACGGCAAGCACCGCAAGGGCAGCCGCGGTTGGCTGCCGTTCTCGATCCGCCTGTACTTCTACGCGGGCGCCGACTCCTTCCGGATGGTCCACACGATCACCTACGACGGTACCCAGGAGCCGGGCAAGGCGAGCGGTGACTTCATCCGCGGGCTCGGCGTCCGCTTCAGCGTGCCGATGCGCGACGAGGCGTACGACCGGCATGTGCGGATCGGCGGCGAGGGAACGGGCCTGCTGCGAGAGGCCGTCCAGGGGATCACGGGCCTGCGCCGCGACCCGGGCGCGGCCGTCCAGGCGGCCCAGTACGCCGGGCAGAAGCTCCCCGACCCCGCCACCTGGGACCAGCGCGTCACCACCCGCCTGCAGTACATCCCGCACTGGGGCGACTACACCCTCGCCCAGCTCTCCGCCGACGGCTTCACCCTGCGCAAGCGCACCAAGAAGGGGTACGGCTGGATCGCGGCGGGCGGCGGCAAGCGGGCCTCCGGCTTCGGTTACGTCGGCGGCGCGAGCGGCGGACTCTCCTTCGGCCTGCGGGACTTCTGGGAGAAGTTCCCCGCGCAGCTCGACATCCGCGACGCCCACACCGACACGGCCGAGGTCACCCTCTGGCTCTGGTCGCCCGAGGCCCAGCCGATGGACCTGCGCTTCTACCACGACGGCATGGGCCAGGACACCTACGCCGAACAGCTCGAAGGCCTCAACATCACCTACGAGGACTACGAGCCCGGGTTCGGCACCCCCTACGGCATCGCCCGTACCTCCGAACTCCTCTTCTGGGCCAACGAGTCGACCCCGTCGGCGGACGCGCTGGCCGAACAGGCCGCGGCCGTACGGACGTTGCCACAGCTCACCGCCCCACCGAAGCAGCTCATCAAGGCCAAGGTCTTCGGCCCCGGCCTCTACTCCGAGCCCGACCGCTCCACCGCCGCCAAGGCGAAGATCGAGGACCACCTCGACTTCCTCTTCACCTACTACAAGGACCAGGTGGAGCAACGCCGTTGGTACGGCTTCTGGGACTACGGCGACTTCATGCACACCTACGACACCGTGCGTCACCAGTGGCGGTACGACGTCGGCGGCTACGCCTGGGACAACTCCGAGCTCTCGCCCGACCTGTGGCTCTGGTACGCGTACCTGAGAAGCGGCCGCTCGGACATCTTCCGGTTCGCCGAGGCGCTGACCCGGCACACCGGCGAGGTCGACGTCTACCACATCGGCCAATGGGCCGGCCTCGGCACCCGGCACGGCATCCAGCACTACGCGGACAGCGCCAAACAGCAGCGCATCTCCAACACCACCTACCGGCGCTTCTACTACTTCCTCACCGCCGACGAACGCGTCGGCGACCTCATGGCCGCCAACGTCGACTCCGACGAGACCTTCCTCGTCCTCGACCCGCAGCGCAAGGTCCGCACCGACCCCTACACTCCCGACCGGCACGCCCTCTCCATCGGCTTCGGCACCGACTGGAGCGGCCTGGTCTCGGCCTGGCTGACCGAGTGGGAGCGCAAGGGCCCCAAGTGGGAGAAGGCCAAGGCCCGCGTCCTGTCGACCATGGAGGGCATCGCCGCCCAGCCCAACGGCTTCGTCCAGGGCAGCGGCCTCTACGACCTCGACACCGGCAAGTTCGCGACCGCCGCCACCCCGGTGGTCTCCGTCTCCCACCTCTCGGCGGTCTTCGGCCTCAACGAACTCTGCGCCGAACTCATCCACCTGATCGACATGCCGAAGTTCAACGAGGTGTACTTCGACTACTGCCGCTACTTCAACGCCACCAAGGCGGAGCAGGCGGCACGCTACGGCTCCAACTTCGGCACCCTGCTGCTCTTCCAGGGCCACTCACGCCTCGACGCGTACGCCGCCGTACAGACCGGCGACGCGACCCTCGCCGCGCGCGCGTGGACGAAGTTCTACAGCTCCGACGGCTACACGGAGTCCTCGCCGTGGAAGACCGAGCCGCTCTCCGGCCCGGTCACGCTGGTCGCGGGCAGCGAGGCCGGCTGGGTCTCCTCCAACGACACCGCGCTGTACGGGCTCGCGGCCATCGAGAACCTGGCGCTGCTCGGCGACAAGATGCCCGCATAGATGAGGCGGGGGAGCGCCGTCGCACGGGCGGCGGCGCTCGTACCGAGTGTGGTCCAGGTCACTCGAAGCGGGCATGAGTACGCGTACTCAGATCGACTGCCCGGGCAGACTCCGTCCATGGACTGGACCCACTACCGTTTCCGCAGCCTGTGGCCCCTGCCGGTGCCGTCCACCGTCGTCTACGACGCGCTGGAGCGGGTCGAGGACTATCCGCGCTGGTGGCCGCAGGTGCGCTCGGTGAGCCGGCTGAACGACACCACCGGCGTCCTCACCATCCGCTCGGCCCTGCCCTACGACCTCACGTTCATCGCGCGCGAGACGCGCCGCGACCCGGTCGCCGGGGTCCTGGAGGTCGCGATGACCGGTGACATCGAAGGCTGGTCCCGCTGGACGGTCACCGCCACCGGCACCGGCACCCTCGCCCGCTACGAGCAGGTCGTCGACGTCAACAAGCCGTTGCTGCGCCGACTCGCCGTCCCCGGACGGTTGTTCTTCCGCGTCAATCACCGGCTGATGATGCGGGCGGGCCGACGCGGACTGCTCGGGCACCTCCAAGCGGTTTGAACGAATCCCGCCGGTACCTATATCGTTCTCTGCGTTCCCGGGCGATTAGCTCAGTGGGAGAGCGCTTCGTTCACACCGAAGAGGTCACTGGTTCGAACCCAGTATCGCCCACCACCGGGAAGGCCGGTCCGCCTGTGCGGACCGGCCTTTTTGCCGTCCCGCGATCCGGCCGAACGGGGGACTCGGCGGGCCGCGCCCGTCTGCCCCTCGGCCGGCCGCGCCCGCGATGCCTAGGCTGGCACCGTCACGGAAGGGCGGTGCCATGGATGCTGACTCCCGGATCAGGGCCGCGATCGAGGAGCACTGGGCGGCGTCGGAACGCGGGGACATCGAAGCCGAGCACGCCGTCTACGCCGCGGACGCGATCCTCGACTACCCGCAGTCGGGCGAGCGGTTCCGGGGTCGCCGGACGATCGCGGCGCAACGCGGCGGGCACCCGGCCGACCGGCACTTCACCGTGCTGCGGATCACCGGCCATGCGCAGGTGTGGGTGAGCGAGTGCGTCATCACCTACGACGGTGTGCCCTCGTACTCGGTGAGCATCATGGAATTCGCCGACCGGCGAGTGGTGCACGAGACCCAGTACTTCGCGGGCGCGTTCGGCACGCCGGCATGGCGGGCGGCGCTCGCGGAGCCGATGCCGGGGAGGACTGTCACAGGCACCTGACGGTCGGCCCGCGGGCCCGTCAACCGGCCGGTTCGCCGCCTGCGGTGTCCGCGGTGTCCGTGCTGCCCGCGGTGCGGAAGCGCGCCCGGTAGGCCCCCGGCGTGATGCCCAGGTTGCGGGTGAAGGCCCGGCGCAGCGATTCCGGGGAGCCGAAGCCGGTGCGCCGGGCCACCGTGGCCATGGGGTCGTCGCTGCCCTCCAGCACCGCCTGGGCGGCTTCCATGCGGATCCGCTCGACATAGCGGGCCGGGGACATGGCTGTCTCCTCGTGGAACAGGCGCGTCATGTGACGAGGGCTCACACCCGCCAGGCGTGCCATGGCCGCCACGGTGTGCGGGGCGGACGGGTCCTCGGCGACCGCGTCCAGGACCCGGCGCAGTATCTCCTGCCGCGGGCGCGGAGTGTGCGTACGGACACTCAACTGCGACTGGCCGCCCGGCCGCTGCATGAACACGACCATGTCCTTGGCCGTGGCGCGGGCGGCGTCGGCACCGAGGTGTTCCTCGACCAGGGCGAGCGACAGGTCGATGCCCGAGCTGACGCCCGCGGAGGTCATGATGTGGCCGTCGCGCACGAACAGCGCGTCGGTCGCCACGGTCACCCGCGGGTAGCGCAGCGCAAGTTGGTCGGTGAAGCGCCAGTGCGTGGTCGCGGCATGCCCGTCGAGCAGCCCGGCCGCGGCGAGGAGGAAGGCGCCGGTGCAGACGGACGCGGTACGGCGGCTGCGCGCGTCGAGCGCCCGCACGGCGTCCAGCAGGGCGTCGTCCTTGACGAGGGAGGGCCACTCCGGACCCCCGGGGACGACGACCACGTCGCTGACATCGCGAACCTCCTCGGCGGCCAGGTCGACGCGCAGTCCGGTACCGGCCGAGGTGACCACGTCGGCACCGTCCGGGGAGACCGTGCGCACGCGGTAACGACCGCCGAACTCGTTCGCCGACGAGAACACCTCGATCGGACCGGTGACATCGAGCAGGCGTACGCCCGGGAAGACCAGCACGGTCACCGACAGCGGCTTCCTGCCTGACGGCCTGTCCTTCATCGTGCGCCTCCCGGCCGGACGGCCCTCTCGCCGCGGAACCCGTGGGTTTGACTATCAAACTTACCATGGGCGGACGCCTCGATGTCCTGGTGTGAGGGCGTCCTGGCGCGTGCTGCTCTGTGGCGGGACCTCTGCCGCGCCATAGGTTCGCAAGGCCGACCGCCCGACGGTCCCGGCCGTGGTCAGAGCGACACGAGAAGATCCGACGCGAGAAGAGAAGGCCCTCCCCGCCGTGGCACCCCACACCAGTACCACCCAAGCGTTCCCGCCTCCGGGCGGCCGGGTTCAGAGAGATTCCGGACATGCCCGTGCCCGGCCCGCCGGGGCGGACGGCGCGGGGCCAGGGCGGCTCGGGCCCGGCTGGTTCGCGGCCGTCATGGGCACCGGGATCGTCGCCGTCGCGGCCGCCACCCTGCCGCGCACCCTTCCCGGACTCCGCGGGGCCGCCACGGTGGTCTGGGCGGGGGCCGGGCTGCTGCTGATCGTGCTGGCGGCCCGTTACCTCGGGCAGCGGAAGCTGCGCGTGCACGCCGGTGATCCGCTGCTGGCGCAGTTCCTCGGGGCGCCGCCGATGGCGCTGCTCACCGTCGGAGCCGGCGCGCTGCTGCTCGGCCCGCGGCTGATCGGGGAGCGGGCGGCGCTCGACGTGGACCGGGTGCTGTGGTCCGCCGGTACGGCCCTCGGACTCGCCAGCGCCTGCGCGGTGCCCTACCTGATGGTCACACGGCACCGGTTCGCGCCGGACGCGGCGTCCGGCGGCTGGCTGCTGCCGGTGGTGCCGCCGGTCGTCTCCGCCGCGACGGGCGCACTCCTCGTGCCCCGGACACCGGCCGGGCAGCCGCGGCTGGCCCTGCTGCTGGGCTGCTACGCGATGCTCGGGCTCGGCCTGATGGCGGTCCTGCTGGTGCTGGCCATGGTGTACAGCCGTCTGGTGCACCATGAGGCGCCCAGCGGTGCGACGGTGCCCACCGTGTGGATCGGAGTGGGGGCGCTGGATCAGGCCGTGACGGCGCTGGGCGCGCTGGCCACGGCGGCGCCCGGCACGCTGCCCGCCCCGTACGCACGCGGGAGCGCGGTCGCGGCGCTCCTCGGCGGGCTCGGGATATGGGGCTTCGCCCTGCTGTGGCTGGCGCTCGCCACGGCACTGACCGTGCGCGAGATCCGCAGAGGGCTGCCCTTCGCGCCCACCTGGTGGTCCTTCATCTTCCCCCTGGGCGCCTGCGTCACCGGAACCAGCGCCCTGGCCGCCCGTACCGGCTCACAGCCGTTCGTCTGGAGCGCCGTCGCGCTGTACGTACTGCTCGTCGCCGCCTGGGCGGTGGTCGCCTGGCACTCCCTGCGGCACGCCGCCGGACAGCGGCGGGACGGGGCGCCGGTGCGGGCGCCCCGTCCGTCACGCCGCCGTAGGCAGTTCCGGTCGTAGCGGCCAGTACGTGTTCACCGTCTCCGGCGTGCCGCTGCGGGTGAACCACGCCTGGAGGCCACGCGCCTGTGCCGCGTGCCAGGTCGTCTGCAGGGTGTGCAGCTCGGCCGGGGACAGGCGCTCCAGGCGGGTCGCGAAACGGCGGCCCAGCGCCCGTACGACCTCCAGGGACGCGAGCGCGTCCGCGCCCGCGTCGTGGGCGCCTTCGAGGGGGACCTCGTAGTGCGCGCACAGGTCGGTCAGGGTGCGGCGGCCCTTGCGGTAGCGGTCCAGATGCTTGTCCAGGACCCGGGGATCGAGGACGAGCAGGGGGCTCGCCTCGAACCAGTGGTCCAGCGAGGACGCCCGGTGGCGGCGCAACTCGCGGTCCAGCAGGGTCAGATCGAACGGCGCGTTCATCACCACCAGCGGGCGGTGCATCGCCGCGTGCTCGGCCAGTTCCTCGGCTATCTCGTACATCACCGGCGCCGGCCAACGGCCGTTGCGCTGCAGGTGTTCGTCCGTCAGCCCGTGCACCGCCGTCGCCGCTTCCGGCACCGGCATGCCCGGGTTGACCAGCCAGCGGGTCACCCGGGGCCGGGTGCCCGGGGCGTCCTGGACGACGACCGCGGCGGACACGATGCGGTCGGTCTCCACGTCCACGCCCGTGGTCTCCGTGTCGAAGGCCGCCAAGGGCCCCTCGTACCAGCACGTCATGCCAATACAACTCCTCGTTCACCCACGGCAGGTGACGTTCCGTCTTCTGCCTGTTTGGTGATACCCGGGCCGTTTGCGACGTACGCCGGAAGGACACAACAGGAGTGCGGGTCTTTGCAGTTCAGCGGCCCGCCACGGGGAAGCTCTTTGGCTGGGAAGGCTGTTGGTCATGGCGATAGCGCAGCCCGAACGGGGCGGGCTGCTGCCCGAACGTACGGGCCCCCATCGCGGCACACTCGCCACCACCGCCTGCATGGAGACACTGCAGGTGGGCTATCTGCACGCCGTCGCGGCGGCGGCCGGCTGCTCGCTGTCGCAGCCGTTCCCGGACAACGGCATCGACTGGCACGTCAGCCACGGCTCGCCCGGTCACACCGTCGACGACGAGGTGACGATAAAGGTGCAGCTCAAGTGCACCTACCAGATAGCACCGAACCCGCCGGGACGTTTCTTCTCCTTCACGCTGGACAACGACCACCTGCGCAAGCTCGCCCGTACACCGGTGTCGGTGCACAAGATCCTGGTGGTGATGCTGGTACCGCGCTCTCCGGACGACTGGTTGCGCGCCAGCCACGACCGGCTCGATCTGCGCCACTGCTGCTACTGGATCAACCTGGCAGGGCACCCGATCACCGGTCGGCACCGGACCACCGTGCGGGTCCCGACCTCGCGCATCTTCGACGACCGGGCGCTGTGCGAGATCATGACGCGGGTCGGGACGGGAGGCAGACCATGAGGCACCGTCCGTACGAGGAGCAGCTGCGGGAGGTCCGGCCGCATCCCGACGACCCCCACTGGCACCGTCCCCCCGAGCCCGCCGAGGTCGACCCCGCCGTGCTCGGCGCCCTGCTGCGCCGGCACGGCTGGCAACGGCGCGGGGGAGCGCCGGGGCGTTACGGCCGCTGGACCCCACCCGGGCCGGGCAACACCGGCACCAGCCTGCTGGTACCCGAGAGCCGCGCCTTCCCGGACAGCGACGACCTGCTCGGGGAGGCGCTCACCGCTCTGGTGCGCAGCGGTACGCCCGCCGCGCGTGAGGTGCTGGTCGGGCTCGCCGTGCCCAGCGACGAGATCCGCTGGTGGCGGGATGTGCCCAGCGGCCCGGCGGACGCCACGTCCTGGACGGTCGAGGAGCAACTGCGCACCGCCGCCCGGCAGACCCTGCTGGCCGGCGCGCTCGCCACGCGCGCGCGTGCCGGTTACTACGGCGCCCGGCACAAGCGCGCGGCCGCCGCCATGCTGGAGTCCGTCCTCGTCGGCTCGGCGGAGGGCGGGCGCGGTCTGACCGCCTTCGTGCCCGTCGGCACCGGCCGGCCCCTCGCCGTCCGTCTCCACCAGGCCCTCTACGCGGCCCGCGAGGCCATCGACTACCAGCGGGCCACCGGCGGCATGGACGCCTTCGACGGCGCCGTCGAGGCGGGCGTGAGCCGTGAGCTGACCGATGCCCTCGTCACGCTCGTGCGCGGGACGGAAGGCGCCCGCGTCTCGGTGGACTGGGCGCCGGGCGCCGGCGTCCCCGACGACTGCGCGTCGACTCTGGAACCCGTCGAGTTCTCGCCCGGCGACCTGCCCGTGCTGCGCGAGGCCGGCGCACGCTATCTGCGCGACGAGCCCTCCGTCGCGGTCCGGGTCACCGGGACCGTGGTCCGGATGCGCCGCTCGGAGCCGCGCGGCGAGGGCGCGGTACGGCTGCGGGTGATCGCCGGCGCCGAGGTGCCGTACGTCCGCGTCACCCTCGACGAGGAGGACTACCGGATCGCCGGGCAGGCCCACCTCGTCGGACTTCCGGTGCGGGTGCACGGCCGGCTGGAGAGCCGGGGCGGCTTCCGGCGGCTGTCCGGCGCCTCCGGGGTCGTACCCGTGCAGGTGGACGACGAGGAACGGGACAGCCTGATGAAGTCGCTCCAGGAGAATCTGGACTTCTTCGAGGAGGCGTGCAGCGGGGACGACTGCGACTGACGGCCCACTGTCGGTAACCGTTTCGCAGTCGGTGTGGCCGGGTCGGTACGATCCGGTATTGCGCGCGCTCCTGGTACGGCGCCCGCATCCGCCTTCAGTCAGGAGAGACCGGTGTCAGACGTCCGTGTGATCATCCAACGCGATTCCGAGCGGGAAGAGCGCGTGGTGACGACGGGCACTACGGCCGCCGAGCTCTTCGCCGGCGAGCGCGCGGTCATCGCCGCCCGGGTGGCCGGGGAGCTCAAGGATCTCGCGTACGCGCCCGCCGAGGGTGAGGTCGTGGAGCCGGTGGAGATCTCCTCCGAGGACGGTCTCAACATCCTGCGCCACTCCACCGCGCACGTCATGGCCCAGGCCGTCCAGGAGATCTTCCCCGAGGCCAAGCTGGGCATCGGCCCGCCGGTCAAGGACGGCTTCTACTACGACTTCGACGTGGCGAAGCCGTTCACGCCCGAGGATCTCAAGGCCATCGAGAAGAAGATGCAGGAGATCCAGAAGCGCGGGCAGCGCTTCTCCCGCCGTGTGGTCACGGACGAGGCGGCCCGCGAGGAACTGGCCGACGAGCCGTACAAGCTCGAACTGATCGGCCTCAAGGGCTCGGCGTCGAGCGACGACGGCGCTGACGTCGAGGTCGGCGCCGGTGAGCTGACGATCTACGACAACCTGGACGCCAAGACCGGCGAGCTGTGCTGGAAGGACCTCTGCCGCGGTCCGCACCTGCCGTCGACGCGTCTCATCCCGGCGTTCAAGCTGATGCGCAACGCGGCCGCCTACTGGCGCGGCAGCGAGAAGAACCCGATGCTCCAGCGCATCTACGGGACCGCCTGGCCGTCCAAGGACGAGCTGAAGGAGTACCTGGACTTCCTCGCCGAGGCCGAGAAGCGCGACCACCGCAAGCTGGGCAGCGAGCTGGACCTGTTCTCCATCCCGGAGCAGATCGGCTCCGGCCTCGCCGTCTTCCACCCCAAGGGCGGCATCGTCCGCCGAGTGATGGAGGACTACTCGCGCCGCCGGCACGAGGAGGAGGGCTACGAGTTCGTCTACACCCCGCACGCCACCAAGGGGAAGCTCTTCGAGACGTCCGGGCACCTGGACTGGTACGCCGACGGCATGTACCCGCCCATGCAGCTCGACGAGGGCGTGGACTACTACCTCAAGCCCATGAACTGCCCGATGCACAACCTGATCTTCGACGCGCGCGGCCGGTCCTACCGTGAACTGCCGCTGCGGCTCTTCGAGTTCGGGACCGTGTACCGGTACGAGAAGTCCGGTGTCGTGCACGGCCTCACCCGGGCCCGTGGCTTCACCCAGGACGACGCGCACATCTACTGCACCAAGGAGCAGATGGCGGACGAGCTCGACAAGACGCTCACCTTCGTCCTGAACCTGCTGCGCGACTACGGCCTCACCGACTTCTACCTGGAGCTGTCCACCAAGGACCCGGAGAAGTTCGTCGGCTCCGACGAGGTCTGGGAGGAGGCGACCGAGACGCTGCGCGCGGTCGCCGAGAAGCAGGGCCTGCCGCTGGTCCCCGACCCGGGCGGCGCCGCCTTCTACGGCCCGAAGATCTCCGTGCAGACCAAGGACGCCATCGGCCGCACCTGGCAGATGTCGACCGTCCAGCTCGACTTCAACCTGCCCGAGCGCTTCGACCTGGAGTACACCTCCGCCGACGGCACCAAGCAGCGCCCGGTGATGATCCACCGCGCCCTGTTCGGCTCCATCGAGCGGTTCTTCGCGGTCCTCCTGGAGCACTACGCGGGTGCCTTCCCGGCCTGGCTGGCGCCGGTCCAGGCGGTGGGCATCCCGATCGGTGACGGGCACGTCGAGTACCTGCAGGACTTCGCCGCCGAGGCGAAGAAGCAGGGGCTGCGGGTCGAGGTGGACGCGTCCTCGGACCGGATGCAGAAGAAGATCAGGACCGCGCAGAAGCAGAAGGTGCCGTTCATGATCATCGTCGGCGACGAGGACATGAACGCGGGCACGGTGTCGTTCCGCTACCGCGACGGATCGCAGGAGAACGGCATCCCGCGTGCCGAGGCGATCGCGAAGATCGTCGATGTGGTGGAGCGCCGCGTTCAGGTGTGATGCGGTCGCCGCCGACGCGGGGCTGATCCGCTTCGCACCGCTGGGTTTCAGGCCCCCGGGGAATCCCCCGGGGGCCTTCTCTCGTCCTCGCTCAGCGAGAACCGCTGCAGCATCCAGGACGAGAACGACCCCGTGACCGTGCCCAGCAGTCCCAGACCGCAGGCCATCAGCCCCACGGCGATGAACCGCCCCAGGGTGGTCACCGGGACGTAGTCTCCGTAACCGACCGTGGAGAGGGTCGAGCAGGTCCACCAGAGGGACTCGCCGAAGGTACGGATGGTGGCGTTCGGGGCCGAGCGTTCGGCCTGGTAGACGGCGAGGGCGCCCGAGAAGCCCAGCAGGGAGATCGACAACGTCGAGTAGGCCGCCACACGCGCGTGCAACGGGAGCCGGGGCTCCCCGCGCCGGCGCTGGATCGACTCGTAGGTCCGCACGACCCGAACCGGCCGCAGCAGTGGCAGCACCAGGACGACCGTGTCCAGCCAGTGCCGCCGTACGAACCCCGGTCCCTCCCCGCTGAGCCGCCAGCGCACCGCGTAGTCGACGGCGAACATCGCCCAGGCCGTGTACATCAGCGACAGGAAGAAGGCGTGCTCGGCCTTCGGCAGCCCGGGCGTCAGTACATGCACCGCGTACGAGCCGAGGAAGACCAGCGAGGCGATGCCGAGCGGCAGGTCGGTCCTCCGGTCCCAGCGGATCAGCCGGCTGTCGTCGTCCATCCGCCCAGCTTCGCCGCCGGGCCGTTTCGCCGGGCCCCGGCGACACGCCGCGAACGGGCGAAGCCATATGCTGCCTAGCATGACGAGTGAGCCGGAGCAGCAGATCGGAGTGGGGACGCAGGACGCGTTCCAGCGCCTGTGGACACCCCACCGGATGGCCTACATCCAGGGTGAGAACAAGCCGACCGGTCCGGGGGCCGACGACGGCTGTCCCTTCTGCTCGATCCCGGCCAAGTCCGACGAGGACGGGCTGGTCGTCCGGCGCGGCGAGCACGTCTACGCGGTGCTCAACCTCTACCCGTACAACGGCGGCCATCTGATGACCGTCCCCTACCGCCATGTCGCCGACTACACGGATCTGACCGCCCCGGAGACGGTCGAACTGGCCGAGCTGACCAAGCAGGCGATGACAGCGCTGCGCACGGCGTCGGGTGCCCACGGCTTCAACATCGGTATGAACCAGGGCTCGGTCGCGGGTGCCGGTATCGCGGCCCACCTGCACCAGCACATCGTCCCGCGCTGGGGCGGCGACACGAACTTCATGCCGGTGGTCGGCCACACGCGGGTGCTGCCGCAGCTGCTGGCGGACACCCGCAAGATGCTGGCCGAGGCCTGGCCGACGTCACATTGAGCAGCCCGTCCGGGGGTGCCCCCTCTGGGGGAGATCGAGGACGAGGCCGTTCAGGTCGAAGCGGGGGTCTGGGGGTGGCAGCCCTCAGGCGCCGGTGCCCGTCCCGCCCCTTCGGCCGAACCGCCGGAGGCTCACGCGTCGTAGGTGTCCGCCTTCTTCGGTGACGCCTCCTGGACCGCCCCGCTGAGTGCTCCCGCCCGCGAGTTGAACTTGTCCATGTTGACGTCGTGCTCCTTGAGCACGGTGAACGCGGCCCGGTGCACCGCCCGGAGCACCGGCGTGGCCGCGCGCAGCGCGTCGTCGGCCATGAAGCGGTGCCGCCAGGGCTGGTCGGCCCAGGCGTGCCGGAGGCCGAACGGCTCGGGCAGGCCGATGGAACCGCCGAGCCACTTCAGCAGCGGCGGATACCAGCTGACCATCGCCCGCGCGCCCAGCCGGACCACCTCGTCCGGGGTGACCAGGGGCAGCTTGACGGTCCGGGTCTCCCAGAACCGGACGGTCTTCGCGACCGTCTTGGTGGGGGCCTCCGGCTTGCCGCCGAACAGGCCGTTGACCGGACCGAGGGCGTGTCCGGTGACCTCGATCCGCAGGGTCTCCTTCAGCACGGTGACGGTGGTCATCATCGTGATGATCAGGTCGCCGTTCCACAGGTGCGGCCACTGCACGCCCAGGTAGTGCCGCTCACCCTTGTCGAAGTGGTTGTTGTTGCAGATCCGCTCCACGTCCGCGGGCCCCACCAGGTAGTCGGTCCCCTCGGGCCTGGTCACCGCCTTGGCGCCCTCTCCGACATGGGTGACGATCCAGTGCCTGACCTGCGGTGGCGGGAAGCCGCCGGTCTTCAGGTGCTGCCGGTGCAGCACGCTCAGTTCCTTCTCGATCTCCCGGACCACCGTCCAGGCACGGAACTCGTGGACGCCCTTGACCGGATCGAGCGGCACCAGCTCCTCGGCGAGGTGCCAGGAGCCCCAGCGGGTGCCCATGCCGAGTATGCCCTTGGGGCCGGCGTAGAAGACCGAGTTGGACTGCTGCTCGGCGCTGAGCCGGGCCAGGGACTGGCGCAGTTGCTCGGCCGCGGCCTGGTCGGGGCTGGTCGGTACCGCCTCCGGGACCTTGGCGCCGACGCTGCCGCCGGAGAGCAGGCCGTCCCAGGCCTCGCGCAGGTCCCTCGCGGTGCGCTCGCACAGCCGCTTGGCCAGGTACCAGCCGACGACCGGGAGCACGATGCAGCCGCGCGCGTACCATCCCCAGAAGCCGGCGAGCGGCATCCGGATCAGGAAGATGACCGCGAGGACGCCGACGGCGGCCAGCAGTGCGCTGCCGAAACCGGAGACCCGCTTGTCGCCGGCCTTCAGCATGGTGGCCCGGAGCTGGAAGACCCCCAGCCACACCAGCAGGCCGGGCAGGAAGAGCACCCCGCACAGGAGCATGACGGCGGTGAGCCGCAGGTCGCGTTCCCGGCGGATGCGGTTGGCCGCGAGGCAGTGCTCGACGACCACCTGGGGTTCGCTGCCGAAGGACTGGACGAGGGGTTTGCGGCCGACGCCCAGCATGCGGTCGATGACCGCCTGGGAGTACGCCTCACCGAAGTTGGGCCGGAATATCTTCGCCCATTTACGGCCCTCGGTGACCGTGGACTGGTGCCACTCGTTGTCGGCCTTCTTGATCTCCTCCATCGGTGTGTCCCGGTAGGCCGCCGAGGCCAGGGCGTAGGTCGGTGCCTGCGCCTCGCCGCCCGGCCTGGGCACCTGTGGCCCGAAGAAGTCCTCGAAGCTCATTCCCGCCCCCACTTGCCGCTGTCCTGCTTCTGCGGCCTTCCCGACTTCCGTACTCCGCACACCTGTTGATCAAGTACTCAGAGTATCCCCAGCCACTGACAGGTGTTCGGCGGACGGCCGAAGCCGTCCGCCGAACACTCCCGTTGCCGACCGACTAGGAGGCCTTCTCGGCCTGTTCGCGAATCTTCTCGGCGATCTGCGGTGGCATCGGCTCGTGCCGCGCGTAGGAGCGGCTGAACCGCGCCGTGCCGTGGGAGAGGGAGCGCAGGTCGACCGCGTACCGGCCGATCTCGAACTCCGGTACCTCGGCCTTGATGAGGGTGCGTCCGCCGCTGGTCTGCTCGGTGCCCAGCACCCGGCCGCGCCGCCCGGACAGGTCGCTCATCACGGCGCCCACGTAGTCGTCGCCGACCAGTACGGACACCTCGGCCACCGGTTCGAGGAGATGGATCCTGGCATCCGCGGCCGCCTCCCGCAGCGCCAGCGCGCCGGCCGTCTGGAAGGCGGCGTCGGAGGAGTCCACGGAGTGCGCCTTGCCGTCGAGCAGGGTGACCCGCACGTCGACCAGCTGGTAGCCGGCGGCGACCCCCTTGACGGCCTGGGCCCTGACGCCCTTCTCGACCGACGGGATGAACTGCCGGGGCACCGCGCCGCCGACCACCTTGTCGACGAACTCGATGCCGGAGCCGCCCGGCAGCGGTTCCACCTCGATCTCGCAGATCGCGAACTGCCCGTGCCCGCCGGACTGTTTGACGTGCCGGCCGCGTCCGGCGGACTTGCCGGCGAACGTCTCCCGGAGGGACACCTTGTGCGGTACGACGTCGACCTGGACGCCGTAGCGGCTGCGCAGCCGTTCCAGGGCGACGTCCGCGTGTGCCTCGCCGAGGCACCACAGCACCACCTGGTGGGTGTCCTGGTTCTGTTCGAGCCGCATGGTCGGGTCCTCGGCGACCAGCCGGGCGAGGCCCTGCGAGAGCTTGTCCTCGTCCGCCTTGCTGTGCGCCTCGATGGCGAGCGGCAGCAGCGGGTCGGGCATCTCCCACGGCTCCATGAGCAGCGGGTCGTCCTTGCCGGAGAGGGTGTCGCCGGTCTCCGCGCGGCCGAGTTTCGCCACGCAGGCCAGGTCACCGGCGATGACGTGGGTGACCGGCCGCTGCTGTTTGCCGAACGGTGTGGACAGGGCGCCGATCTTCTCGTCGACGTCGTGGTCCTCGTGGCCGCGGTCGGCGAGGCCGTGCCCGGAGACGTGGACCGTCTCGTCGGGGCGCAGGGTGCCGGAGAAGACCCGCACCAGCGAGACCCGGCCGACGTAGGGGTCGGAGGCGGTCTTCACCACCTCGGCGACCAGCGGGCCGCCGGTGTCGCACGGCTTGATGTCGCGCGGGGTGCCGTCGATGGTGGTGACTCCGGGCGTGGGGTGCTCGAAGGGGGTCGGGAAGCCCCCGGTGACCAGCTCCAGGAGCTCGACCGTGCCGAGGCCCTGGCGGGCGCCGTCGGTGGCCGGGGCGGCCGCCAGGACGGGGAAGAAGGCCCCGCGTGCCACGGCCCGTTCCAGGTCCTCGATCAGCGTCTTGAGGTCGATCTGCTCGCCGCCCAGATAGCGGTCCATGAGCGTCTCGTCCTCGCTCTCCGAGATGATCCCCTCGATGAGCCGGTTGCGGGCCTCCTCGATGTCGGGCAGCTGGTCGGGGCCCGGCTCGGACTCCTTGCGCTCCCCGGTGGAGTAGTCGAACAGCTTCTGCGTGAGCAGCCCGACCAGCCCGGTCACCGGCGCGTGCCCGTCCGGACCCTGTGGGCCGTGCAGCGGCAGGTAGAGGGGCAGCACGGCGTCCGGGTCGTCGGCGCCGAACGCCTCGGCGCACACCCGGGTCATCTCCTGGAAGTCCGCGCGGGCGGCCTCCAGGTGCGTGATGACGATCGCCCGGGGCATCCCGACGGCCGCGCACTCCTCCCACACCATCCGGGTCGAGCCGTCCACCCCGTCCGAGGCCGAGACGACGAAGAGGGCCGCGTCCGCGGCGCGCAGACCGGCCCTCAGCTCTCCGACGAAGTCGGCGTATCCCGGGGTGTCCAGGATGTTGATCTTGATTCCGTTCCACTCGACCGGTACCAGCGACAGCTGTACGGAGCGCTGCTGCCGGTGCTCGATGTCGTCGTAGTCCGAGACGGTTCCGCCGTCCTCCACCCGGCCCGCCCGGTTCACCGCTCCCGCGGTCAGCGCGAGAGCCTCGACCAATGTGGTCTTGCCCGATCCGGAGTGGCCGACCAGCACCACATTCCGTACAGACGCGGGGTGGTCGGCCGCCCTTGCCCTGCCGGCGGCTCCGGGGTGTTCCTTGGCCTTGTCGCCCATGGTCATGCCTCCCGTGCACGGTGAGGTCTCTGTGGGCGCGGGCGAGCTGGCGGGCCGCGTGCGGTGGCGGCTCCGATGACGCCCGCGGTTATTCGAGCTTTCCACTCCCGTCACGGTGCGTCCATACGAAGGACGTGATCGTGCCCGCGGGACCCTTCCGGACCGGCCTCCGGTCCCCTCTGCGAGTGCCCACCCGTCGCACACACGCGCGCGTGGCTACGATGGGCCAGCCGGGGTGGCCAGCAGGGGCCGCACGGCGCAACGACCGTCGGGAAGGCCATGCTGAACAAGTACGCGCGTGCATTCTTCACGCGTGTCCTCACACCGTTCGCCGCGTTTCTCATCCGCCGGGGCGTGAGCCCGGACACGGTCACGCTCCTCGGCACGGCCGGAGTGGTCGCGGGCGCGCTGGTCTTCTTCCCCCGGGGCGAGTTCTTCTGGGGCACGATCGTGATCACGCTGTTCGTGTTCTCGGACCTGGTGGACGGCAACATGGCCCGCCAGCTGGGCCGCACCAGCCGCTGGGGCGCCTTCCTGGACTCCACCCTGGACCGGGTCGCCGACGGCGCGATCTTCGGCGGCTTCGCCCTCTGGTACGCGGGCAACGGGAACAACGATGTCCTGTGCGCGGTCTCCATCTTCTGCCTGGCCAGCGGCCAGGTGGTGTCGTACACCAAGGCGCGCGGCGAGTCGATCGGGCTGCCGGTGGCCGTCAACGGTCTCGTGGAGCGCGCCGAGCGCCTCGTGATCTCGCTGGTGGCGGCCGGTCTGGCCGGCTTCCACAAGTTCGGCGTCCCGCACATCCAGATCCTGCTGCCGATCGCTCTGTGGATCGTCGCAGTGGGCAGCCTGGTCACCCTCGTCCAGCGGGTCGTCACGGTCCGCCGGGAGTCCGCGGAGGCGGAGGCCGCGGCCGAGCGCGAGAAGGCCTCGCACGGGAGCGAGGCCGCGCAGTGACCGCCGCCGACCGGCTCACCGACGCTCTGTACGGTGTCGGCTGGAGCACCGTCAAGAAGCTCCCCGAACCGGTCGCCGTGCGCCTCGGCAACTCCATCGCGGACCTCGCCTGGAAGCAGCGCGGCAAGGGCGTCCAGCGGCTCGAATCCAACTACGCGCGCGTGCTGCCCGACGCGAGTCCCGAGCGGCTGCGCGAGCTCTCCCGCGCGGGCATGCGCTCGTACCTGCGCTACTGGATGGAGTCCTTCCGGCTGCCGTCCTGGAGCGAGGAGCGCATCCGCACCGGCTTTGCCCCCAAGGACGTCCACCACCTCATTGACGGCCTCGCCTCCGGCCGCGGGGTGATCCTCGCGCTGCCGCACCTGGCCAACTGGGACCTGGCCGGCGCCTGGGTCACCACCGAGCTGAAGACGCCGTTCACCACGGTCGCCGAGCGGCTCAAGCCGGAGACCCTGTACGACCGTTTCGTCGCCTACCGCGAGGGCCTCGGCATGGAGGTCCTGCCGCACAGCGGCGGCACCGCCTTCGGCGCCCTGGCCCGCAGGCTGCGCGACGGCGGCCTGGTCTGCCTGGTCGCCGACCGCGACCTGTCCGCCTCCGGCATCGAGGTCGACTTCTTCGGCTCCACCGCGCGGATGCCCGCCGGTCCGGCACTGCTGGCCCAGCAGACCGGTGCCCACCTGCTCCCCGTGACACTGTGGTACGACGACACCTCCGTCATGAAGGGCCGGGTGCACGCCCCGATCGAGGTACCCGAGTCAGGTGACCGGACCGCGAAGACGTCTGTCATGACACAGGCGCTGGCCGACGCCTTCGCCACCGGGATCGCCGACCATCCGGAGGACTGGCACATGCTCCAGCGCTTGTGGCTCGCCGACCTCGACCCCGCGAAGGGACCGTCGTGAGGATCGGCATCGTCTGCCCCTACTCCTGGGACGTCCCGGGTGGCGTCCAGTTCCACATCCGCGACCTCGCCGAGTACTTCATCCGCCTGGGCCACGACGTCTCCGTCCTCGCCCCCGCCGACGACGACACCCCGCTGCCGCCGTACGTCGTCTCGGCCGGCCGAGCGGTCCCGGTGCCGTACAACGGCTCGGTGGCCCGGCTCAACTTCGGGTTCCTGTCCGCCGCGCGGGTGCGCCGCTGGCTGCACGACGGCGCGTTCGACGTGGTCCACATCCACGAGCCGACCTCGCCGTCCCTGGGCCTGCTGACCTGCTGGGCGGCGCAGGGCCCGATAGTGGCCACCTTCCACACCTCCAACCCGCGCTCCCGCGCGATGATCGCCGCGTACTCGATCCTGCAGGCCGCCCTGGAGAAGATCAGCGCCCGGATCGCGGTGAGCGAGTACGCCCGCCGCACGCTGGTCGAGCACCTCGGCGGCGACGCGGTGGTGATCCCCAACGGTGTCGACGTGGACTTCTTCGCCAAGGCGGAGCCGCGCCCCGAGTGGCAGTCGGGAGGGGGACGGGCGGGCGAGACGATCGGTTTCATGGGCCGCATCGACGAGCCCCGCAAGGGCCTCCCGGTGCTGATGAAGGCCCTGCCCAAGATCCTCGCCGCCCGCCCGCAGACCCGGCTCCTGGTGGCCGGCCGGGGCGACGAGGAGGCCGCGGTCGAGTCCCTCCCGGCAGAGCTGCGCTCCCATGTGGAGTTCCTCGGCATGATCAGCGACGAGGACAAGGCCCGCTTCCTGCGCAGCCTCGACCTGTACATCGCACCCAACACGGGCGGCGAGAGCTTCGGGATAATCCTGGTGGAGGCCCTGTCCGCGGGCGCCCCGGTCCTCGCCTCCGACCTCGACGCCTTCACCCAGGTCCTGGACCAGGGCGCGGCGGGCGAGCTCTTCGCCAACGAGGACGCGGACGCGCTGGCCGAAGCGGCGGTGCGGCTCCTGAAGGACCCGGAGCGCCGGGCCGGGCTGCGCGACCGCGGCAGCGTGCACGTACGGCGCTTCGACTGGTCCACCGTGGGCGCGGACATCCTGTCCGTCTACGAGACGGTGACGGCGGGCGCGGCGGCGGTGGCGGCCGACGAGCGCTCGGGGCTGCGGGCGCGGTTCGGGCTGGCGCGGGACTAGGGCTCCGCCGGGGGGCGCCGCGATGTGTCGTCTGCCGTCTGTAGTGTGCGGCGCCGTCGTGGCTGGTCGCGCAGTTCCCCGCGCCCCTTCGGGGGCGCGCTCCCACGTGCGCGTCCTATAGCGTTCCGCCCGTGACCGCAACGCTCATCTGGACGCTCTGGATCCTCGCCGCCCTCGTGGTGATCGGCCTGTACCTGAGCTGGACCGCAGGCCGTCTCGACCGGCTGCACTCGCGCATCGACGCCGCCCGTGCCGCCCTCGACGCACAGCTGCTGCGGCGCGCCTCGGTGGCCCAGGAGCTGGCGACCTCGGGGGTGCTTGATCCCGCCGCCTCGATCGTGCTGTACGAGGCCGCGCACGCCGCCCGGCAGGCCGAGGAGGAGCAGCGGGAGGTCGCGGAGAGCGAGCTGAGCCAGGCGCTGCGTGCGGTCTTCGAGGATCCGCAGCAGGTCGAGGAGGTCCGGGAGGCGCCCGGCGGCGAGGCCGCCGCGAGCGAGCTGGCCGAGTCGGTGCGCCGGGTCCCGATGGCCCGCCGCTTCCACAACGACACCGTCGGCGCGGCCCGCCGGCTGCGCGAACACCGCAAGGTCCGCTGGTTCCGGCTGGCCGGACACGCCCCCTTCCCGCTGGCCTTCGAGATGGACGACGAACCGCCTGCCGCGCTGGCCGAGCGCCCGGCCTGACCGCAAAAGGATCCACCGGCTACCCATTGGCCCTTGCTGTGGACTGGTCCACTCGCGTTTCCTCGGTGTTTGCAGAAACCCTCTTTCAGCGAGTGAGGTCACCCGTGTCCACCATCGAGAACCAGACCCCCGAGACCGGCACCGCCCGCGTGAAGCGCGGCATGGCCGAGCAGCTCAAGGGCGGCGTGATCATGGACGTCGTCACGCCGGAGCAGGCGAAGATCGCCGAAGACGCGGGCGCCGTCGCCGTCATGGCCCTGGAGCGGGTCCCGGCCGACATCCGCAAGGACGGCGGGGTGGCCCGGATGTCCGACCCGGACATGATCGAGGGCATCATCGAGGCGGTCTCCATCCCGGTGATGGCCAAGTCCCGTATCGGCCACTTCGTCGAGGCCCAGGTCCTGCAGTCGCTCGGCGTCGACTACATCGACGAGTCCGAGGTCCTCACCCCGGCCGACGAGGTCAACCACTCCGACAAGTGGGCCTTCACCACCCCGTTCGTCTGCGGCGCCACCAACCTCGGTGAGGCCCTGCGCCGGATCGCCGAGGGCGCGGCCATGATCCGCTCCAAGGGCGAGGCCGGCACCGGCAACGTCGTCGAGGCCGTCCGTCACCTGCGCCAGATCAAGGGCGAGATCGCCAAGCTGCGCGGCTGCGACAACAACGAGCTGTACGCCGCCGCCAAGGAGCTGCGCGCCCCCTACGAGCTGGTCAAGGAGGTCGCCGAGCTCGGCAAGCTCCCCGTGGTGCTGTTCTCCGCCGGTGGCGTCGCCACCCCGGCCGACGCCGCCCTGATGCGCCAGCTCGGCGCCGAGGGCGTCTTCGTCGGTTCCGGCATCTTCAAGTCCGGCGACCCGGCCAAGCGCGCCGCCGCCATCGTCAAGGCGACCACCTTCTACGACGACCCGAAGATCATCGCGGACGCGTCCCGCAATCTCGGCGAGGCCATGGTCGGCATCAACTGCGACACCCTCCCCGAGGCCGAGCGCTACGCCAACCGCGGCTGGTAAGGCCAGAGGTCTCGCAGACATGTCCGACGCACCTGTCATAGGCGTCCTGGCCCTCCAGGGCGACGTACGGGAGCACCTCATCGCCCTGGCCGCGGCCGACGCCGTGGCCAGGCCGGTCAGGCGCCCCGAGGAGCTCGCCGAGGTGGACGGCCTGGTCATCCCGGGCGGCGAGTCCACCACCATCTCCAAACTGGCCGTCCTGTTCGACGTGATGGCGCCCCTTCGCGCGCGCGTGCGCGACGGAATGCCGGTCTACGGCACCTGTGCGGGCATGATCATGCTCGCCGACAAGATCCTCGACCCGCGCTCGGGCCAGGAGACCATCGGCGGCATCGACATGATCGTGCGCCGCAACGCCTTCGGGCGGCAGAACGAGTCGTTCGAGGCCGCGGTCGACGTACGCGGGATCGACGGCGCCCCTGTAGAGGGCGTGTTCATCCGCGCGCCCTGGGTCGAATCCGTGGGTGCCGACGTCGAGGTGCTCGCCGAGCACGACGGCCACATCGTCGCGGTCCGCCAGGGCAACGCGCTCGCCACGTCGTTCCACCCGGAACTGACCGGCGACCACCGTGTGCACGCCCTGTTCGTCGACATGGTGCACGCGAACCGGGCGACCGAGTCCTAGTAGGATCTCTGGCGTTCGTTGTTGGATGGGTTACGCGAAGGAGACAGGCAGATGTCCGGCCACTCTAAATGGGCTACGACGAAGCACAAGAAGGCCGTGATCGACGCCAAGCGCGGCAAGCTCTTCGCGAAGCTCATCAAGAACATCGAGGTCGCGGCCCGCATGGGCGGGGTCGACATCGAGGGCAACCCGACTCTCTACGACGCCATCCAGAAGGCGAAGAAGCAGTCGGTCCCGAACAAGAACATCGACTCCGCGGTCAAGCGCGGCGGTGGCCTTGAGGCCGGTGGCGCCGACTACGAGACGATCATGTACGAGGGCTACGGCCCGAACGGTGTCGCGGTGCTCATCGAGTGCCTCACCGACAACCGCAACCGCGCCGCCTCCGACGTCCGCGTCGCCATGACCCGCAACGGCGGCTCGATGGCCGACCCGGGCTCGGTGTCGTACCTCTTCAACCGCAAGGGCGTCGTGATCGTCCCCAAGGGCGAGCTGACCGAGGACGACGTGCTCGGCGCGGTCCTGGACGCGGGCGCCGAGGAGGTCAACGACCTCGGCGAGTCCTTCGAGGTGCTCAGCGAGGCCACCGACCTGGTCGCCGTCCGCACCGCACTCCAGGACTCCGGGATCGACTACGACTCCGCCGAGGCCAACTTCGTCCCGACCATGCAGGTCGAGCTGGACGAGGAAGGCGCCAAGAAGATCTTCAAGCTGATCGACGCCCTTGAGGACAGCGACGACGTGCAGAACGTCTTCGCCAACTTCGACGTCAGCGACGAGGTCATGGAGAAGGTCGACGCGTAACGCCGCCGCGGGCTGAGCGGATTCGGCGGGCTGGTGGGACACGTCCTACCAGCCCGCTGCCGTTGTCAGTGGCAGCGACTAGCCTGGCGCCATCCGTAGATCACCGTCCACGGACCGCAACCATCGATTGAGGAACCACGACGGCGCTCAGCCAGGTCCGCGAGAGCGGCGGCGGTTCAGCCGCAAAGAGGGGAGGGGCGCGGTGCGCGTACTGGGGGTGGACCCCGGGCTGACCCGGTGCGGTGTCGGTGTCGTCGAGGGCGTCGCCGGGCGGCCGCTCACCATGGTCGGCGTGGGAGTGGTCCGCACGCCCGCCGACGCCGAGCTCGGCCGTCGCCTGGTCGCCATCGAGCAGGGCATCGAACAGTGGCTGGACGAGCACCGGCCCGAATTCGTCGCCGTGGAGCGGGTGTTCAGCCAGCACAACGTACGGACCGTGATGGGCACCGCCCAGGCCAGCGCCGTCGCCATGCTGTGCGCCGCCCGCCGGGGCATCCCCGTCGCCCTGCACACCCCCAGCGAGGTCAAGGCCGCCGTCACCGGCTCCGGACGCGCCGACAAGGCCCAGGTCGGCGCCATGGTCACCCGGCTGCTCCGGCTCAGCGCCCCGCCCAAGCCCGCCGACGCCGCCGACGCCCTCGCGCTCGCCATCTGCCACATCTGGCGCGCTCCCGCCCAGAACCGACTCCAGCAGGCCGTCGCCCTGCACGCAGCCAACGCAACGAAAGGCCGTACGGCATGATCGCCTTCGTCAGCGGCCCGGTCGCCGCCCTCGCCCCGGACTCCGCGGTCGTCGAGGTCGGAGGGATCGGCATCGCCGTCCAGTGCACCCCCAACACCCTGTCCGGGCTGCGCATGGGGCAACCGGCCAAGCTCGCCACCTCGATGGTCGTACGGGAGGACTCGCTCACCCTGTACGGCTTCGTGGACGACGACGAGCGCCAGGTCTTCGAGCTGCTGCAGACGGCGAGCGGGGTCGGCCCGCGGCTCGCCCAGGCGATGCTCGCCGTGCACAGTCCCGACGCGCTGCGCCGCGCGGTCGCCACGGGTGACGAGAAGGCGCTGATCGCCGTCCCCGGCATCGGCAGGAAGGGCGCCCAGAAACTGCTGCTGGAACTGAAGGACCGGCTCGGCGAGCCCATCGGCGCCCCCGCGATCGGCGCGCCGATCAGCCAGGGCTGGCGCGACCAGCTGCACGCCGCCCTGATCGGCCTGGGGTACGCGACCCGGGAGGCCGAGGAGGCCGTCACCGCCGTCGCCCCGCAGGCCGAGGCGGCGGGCGGCACCCCGCAGGTCGGCCAGCTCCTGAAGGCCGCCCTCCAGACCCTCAACCGCGCCCGCTGACCCACCACCGCTGAGGCACATCACTTATGAACTGGGACGACACGACCGACACCGGTGCCGACGCCGAGCGGCTGGTGGGCGCCGTCGCCGACCGTGAGGACCAGGCCGTCGAGGCCGCGCTGCGCCCCAAGGACCTGGGCGAGTTCATCGGCCAGGAGAAGGTCCGCGAGCAGCTCGACCTGGTGCTGCGCGCCGCACGCGCGCGTGGCGCGACCGCCGACCACGTGCTGCTCTCCGGCGCCCCCGGCCTGGGCAAGACCACCCTCTCGATGATCATCGCGGCCGAGATGGGTGCCCCCATCCGCATCACCTCGGGCCCGGCCATCCAGCACGCCGGCGACCTGGCCGCGATCCTCTCCTCCCTCCAGGAGGGCGAGGTCCTCTTCCTCGACGAGATCCACCGCATGTCGCGGCCCGCCGAGGAGATGCTGTACATGGCGATGGAGGACTTCCGGGTCGACGTCATCGTCGGCAAGGGGCCGGGTGCCACCGCCATCCCCCTCGAACTGCCGCCGTTCACGCTGGTCGGCGCCACCACGCGCGCAGGCCTGCTGCCGCCCCCGCTGCGCGACCGCTTCGGCTTCACCGCGCACATGGAGTTCTACGAGCCGCGCGAGCTGGAGCGGGTGGTGCACCGCTCGGCGCATCTGCTGGACGTCGAGATCGAGCCGGCCGGCGCCGCCGAGATCGCCGGCCGTTCGCGCGGCACGCCCCGCATCGCCAACCGGCTGCTGCGCCGGGTCCGCGACTACGCGCAGGTCAAGGCGGACGGGCTGGTCACCCGCGAGATCGCGCACGCGGCGCTCGCGGTCTACGAGGTCGACGAGCGCGGCCTGGACCGGCTGGACCGCGCCGTCCTGGAGGCGTTGCTCAAGCTGTTCGGCGGCGGCCCGGTCGGCCTGTCCACTCTCGCCGTCGCCGTGGGGGAGGAGCGCGAGACGGTCGAGGAGGTCGCCGAACCCTTCCTGGTCCGTGAGGGCCTGCTGGCCCGCACCCCGCGCGGTCGCGTCGCCACCCCCGCGGCCTGGGCCCACCTGGGCCTGACCGCCCCGCGCGGCGCGGGGGGCGGAACCGGCCAGCAGGACCTGTTCGGCACCTGACCTGGCCGTCGCGCGTCCCGGGGCCGAGCCGTTGCCGGTGAGAACGTCGGGCCGCCGTGTCCCGGGAGCGGCCGTGGGCCGGTCCCCGTCCGCGGCCCGGACAGCCGCCGCCTTCTGGGCCGGGCTCCGGCCGTAGACGTGATCGCTTCGTGACGGCGGGGCATTGGCGGGCCCAGGAACCCAGGTGCCATGCTGAACGTTGTTCCATGCGCGCGGACTCGCTTAGACTCCGCCGATGCCGCCTTTGTGGGCGGCGCCGACCACACCCCCATCATCCAGGCCGCTCACCGCCGCGGCTGCGCGAAGGAAATTCCGTCCCGTGAATAGCTTGCCTCTTCTCGTGTTCATCGTCCTCATCGCGGCCATGGTCCTGATGACGCGCTCCACCAAAAAGCGCCAGCAGCAGGCCACGCAGATGCGGAACGAGATCCAGCCCGGCAACGGGGTCCGCACCATCGGGGGCATGTACGCGACGGTCAAGGAAGTCAACGAGGACACGGTCCTCGTCGACGCCGGCCCGGGCGTCGAGCTCCTCTTCGCGAAGAACGCGATCGGCGCCATCCTCACGGACGACGAGTACAACCGCATCGTGCACGGCATCGAGCACGACCTGAAGTCCGACGCCGGCGTCGTCCCGGACGACGCCTCCTCCCTCACCGAGACCGACGACGAGTCCGCCGACGCTGCCGCCGCCTCCGACGACAAGGCCGTCGACCTCGGGAAGAAGGACGCCGCCGAGAGCGAGACCGAGGACACGGAGGACAAGACCGACGGACCGGCCGAGGAGGCCGCGGCCGCCGAGGCGAAGGCCGACGAAGGGCCGAAGAAGACCGACGGCGACACCGACGCGAAGTAGCCGTGCCCCGGGGAGCGGTGCGCGCATGACACGCGCACCTCGCACCCCGGGCGCGTCTGTTTCCCGCACGGGATCCCGACACCATGTCATGGCCGACCGCACCGACCAGGCGTGCGGCGGCCCGAGAGGGAGTACAAGAAGGTGGCAGCACCTAAGAGGGGCCGGAGCGCGAGCGCCCAGAGCAAGCCAGGGCGCTCGCTGGCCCTCATCCTGATCGCCATCGTGGCGCTCACCGGCGGAATGTTCGCCTCCGGAGACACCACTCCGCGTCTCGGTATCGACCTGGCCGGTGGTACGAGCATCACGCTGCAGGCGAAGAACGAGCCGGGCCAGCCCAACGCGATCAACAAGACCAACATGAACACCGCGGTCGAGATCATGAACCGCCGTGTCAACGGTCTGGGCGTGTCGGAAACGGAGGTCCAGACCCAGGGCACCAGCAACATCATCGTCAACATCCCCAAGGGCACCAACTCCGCAGAGGCCCGCCAGCAGGTCGGCACCACCGCGAAGCTGTACTTCCGCCCGGTCCTGGCCCAGGAGGCCAGCGCCGGCACCGCGGCGACCGCCTCCCCGAGCGCGTCCGCCGGCGGCAGCTCCAGCGCCTCCCCGAGCGCCTCCCCGTCGAGCAGCGCGTCGGCGTCCGAGAAGGCGACCGGGTCGTCCTCCGCCTCGCCGTCGTCCTCGGCCACCTCGCAGGGCCGTGCGGTCACCGACGCCCTGAAGGCCGGTTCCACGCCCTCCTCCTCGGCGTCCGCCTCCTCGTCGGCGAGCCCCTCCGCCACCTCCTCGGCCGACGCGAGCGCCTCCGCCGCGGCCTCGAAGCTGGAGGCCCAGTACACCGCTCTGGACTGCTCCAAGGCCACACAGCGCGCCACCGCCGGCAAGAACGCCAAGCCGACCGACACCACCGTGGCCTGCGGCCAGATCTCCGGTGTCTGGTACAAGTACGTGCTCGGCCCGGCCCGCGTCGACGGCACCGATGTCAAGAAGGCCCAGGCCGTCTACGACACGCAGAGCGCCGCCGGCTGGCAGGTCCAGATGTCCTTCACCGGCAGCGGAGCCAAGAAGTTCGCGGACGTCACCGCCGAGCTCGCCAAGAACACCTCCCAGCCGACGAACGAGTTCGGCATCGTCCTCGACGGCGAGGTCGTCTCCAGCCCGACCGTGAGCCAGTCGATCACCGGCGGCCAGGCGGAGATCTCCGGCAGCTTCACCCAGGAAGAGGCCCAGAGCCTCTCCAACATGCTGTCCTACGGCGCGCTCCCGCTCTCCTTCAGGACGGAGAGCGTCACCACCGTCACCGCCGCTCTCGGCGGCCAGCAGCTGCACGCCGGTCTGCTGGCAGGTGCCATCGGTCTCGCGCTGGTCATCATCTACCTGGTGGCCTTCTACCGCGGTCTGTCGCTCGTCGCGATCCCCTCGCTGCTGGTGTCCGCGATCCTCACCTACACGATCATGTCGCTGCTCGGCCCCACGATCCACTTCGCGCTGAACCTGCCGGCCGTCTGCGGTGCGATCGTCGCGATCGGCATCACGGCGGACTCGTTCATCGTGTTCTTCGAACGCATCCGGGACGAGATCCGCGAGGGCCGCACGCTGCGTCCCGCCGTCGAGCGGGCCTGGCCGCGCGCCCGGCGCACCATCCTGGTCTCCGACTTCGTGTCGTTCCTGGCCGCCGCCGTGCTGTTCATCGTGACCGTCGGCAAGGTCCAGGGCTTCGCGTTCACCCTCGGTCTGACCACCGTGCTCGACGTGGTCGTCGTCTTCTTCTTCACCAAGCCTCTGATGACGCTCCTCGCCCGGCGTAAGTTCTTCGCGAGCGGCCACAAGTGGTCCGGCCTCGACCCGAAGGGTCTGGGCGCCAAGGCCCCGCTGCGCCGTACCCGCCGTCCCGCCGGCCCCGCCGCCGGCCCTGTCGACCCGAAGGAAGCGTGAGCGATGTCGAAACTCGGCAACCTCGGCGCCCGACTCCACCGCGGCGAGATCAGCTACGACTTCGTCGGCAAGCGCAAGATCTGGTACGGCGTCTCCATCCTGATCACCATCACGGCCATCGTCGGCCTGGCGGTGCGCGGCCTGAACATGGGCATCGACTTCCAGGGCGGCGCCGTCTTCACCACCTCCAAGACCAGCGTCTCGGTGGCCCAGGCGGAGACCTACGCGAAGGACGCCTCGGGCCACGACGCGGTCGTGCAGAAGCTCGGCACGGGCGGTCTGCGCATCCAGATCGCCGGCATGGACACCGAGAAGTCGGACGCGACCAAGGCCAAGCTGGCCAAGGACATGAAGGTGGACCCCGAGTCCATCAACTCCGACCTGGTCGGCCCGAGCTGGGGTGACGAGATCGCCAACAAGGCCTGGGAGGGCCTCGGCATCTTCATGGTCCTCGTGGTGATCTACCTGGCGATCGCCTTCGAGTGGCGGATGGCGCTCGCGGCCCTGGTCGCGCTGATCCACGACATCACCATCACGACCGGTATCTACGCACTGGTCGGTTTCGAGGTCACGCCCGGTACGGTCATCGGTCTGCTGACGATCCTCGGTTACTCGCTCTACGACACGGTCGTCGTCTTCGACAGCCTCAAGGAGCAGACGAAGGACATCACCAAGCAGACCCGCTTCACCTACAGCGACATCGCCAACCACTCGATCAACGGCACCCTGGTCCGTTCGATCAACACCACGGTCGTGGCGCTGCTGCCGGTCGCGGGTCTGCTGTTCATCGGTGGCGGCTTCCTCGGCGCGGGCACGCTCAACGACATCTCGCTGTCGCTGTTCGTCGGTCTCGCCGCCGGTGCCTACTCCTCGATCTTCATCGCGACGCCGCTCGTCGCCGACCTCAAGGAGGCCGAGCCGCAGATGAAGGCGCTGAAGAAGCGCGTCCTCGCCAAGCGTGCCCAGACCGCCGCCGAGGAGGAGATGGCCGAGGCCCGGGTCGGTGGCTCCGAGGACCCCGAGGACGCCGCTCCGGCCGTCGTCGGCCCGCGCAACCAGCCCGCGTCCCGTAACCGGGGCGGTCGCGGCCGGCCGTCGGGGAAGCGCCGGTGACCGACATCAAGGAACTGCTGCTCAGCCGTATACGGGACGTCGAGGACTATCCGGAGCAGGGCGTGATGTTCAAGGACATCACCCCGCTCCTGGCGGACCCGGTCGCGTTCACCGCGCTCACCGACGCGCTCGCGGAGATCGCCGTCAACACCGGTGCCACCAAGGTGGTCGGCCTGGAGGCCCGGGGCTTCATCCTGGGCGCCCCGGTCGCCGTCCGCGCCGGCCTGGGCTTCATCCCGGTCCGCAAGGCGGGCAAGCTCCCCGGAGCCACCCTCCGCCAGGCCTACGAGCTGGAGTACGGCTCCGCCGAGATCGAGGTGCACGCCGAGGACCTGTCCGCGGCCGACCGCGTCCTGGTCGTCGACGACGTCCTGGCCACCGGCGGTACCGCGGAGGCCTCCCTCCAGCTCATCCGCCGGGCGGGCGCCGAGGTCGCGGGCCTCGCCGTCCTCATGGAACTGGGCTTCCTGGGCGGCCGCGGCCGCCTGGAACCGGCCCTCAAGGGCGCCCCTCTGGAGGCCCTGCTCGCCGTCTGAGCGGAACTTCCGGAACGACGCAGCCCCGAGTGCGCTTTTATCGCGCACTCGGGGCTGCGTCGTTCTGCTCCGTGCTCGTTTATGCCGTGCGGCTGAATGTCACATCAGCAAAAGCAGCGATCAGCAGTTCTCGATGTCCTGGGAAAGGATGGTGCCGGGCTCCTTGAGGTGACCCTTCTCATCGCCCGCGGCGGTGATGCGGTGCAGGTTGTTCTCCTGGCCGTCCTTCCACCACACGCACAGGTGCTGAGTCGTGCTGCAGGTGTTGTGGTAGTAGATGGTGGTCGTGCTGGTCCCGTCGGCCCAGGACCAGTTGAAGCACGTCACGCTGCCTCGGTGGGTGGACATCGGGGCCGCGGTCGCCGCCTGCGCCGGAAGCGCGAAAGCCGCACTCAGGCCCACCGCCAGGGCCGCCGCAGCCATTGTCTTTCCGAGTATCTTCATGCTCTGTCCCGTTTCTTTTTCTTTGAAGCGGAAATTGGTCAGTACTTCCGCTTCTGGTCGAAGTTGATCTTATGTGGCCCCTGATCTTCGAGTCAACGGAATTAATGATCTCGGTTTATCGATCCAGTTCAACTGGCGACTTCTTGGGAAAAGAGCAAATTTCACATACGGTCGATCGGGTTCCGTGGATTCCCGCCCGGGCGGCCGTTCGGACGGGCTCCGCACGTTCGGCGGCGGCCGGATCGCTACCATGGTTGTCCGGGGCCTGACTGGGGGACCCGGATCGCGCACGAGGAGTCCTCTTGCCAGACGAGGCCCAGCACCTGACCGCCGCCAAGCCCGAGTCCGCCTCGGCGGCCGTGGCCAAGCCCGCGCCGAGCGCGCCGCACGCGAAGAACGACGCCCGCGGGCCGGTCGAGCACGCCCAGTCCGCGCCCGCCGACAAGTCGGCCGAGCAGTCGCGTCCCAAGCCGGCCCCGCCCGAGCGCCCCGCGCCGGCCCCCGTGGTCCGTCCCACCGCCGGCCAGGCCGCCCGCTCGGGCTCCTCCAACCGCGTCCGCGCCCGCCTCGCCCGCCTCGGTGTGCAGCGCGCCAACCCGTACAACCCGGTGCTGGAGCCGCTGCTGCGCATAGTCCGCAGCAACGACCCCAAGATCGAGAACGCCACCCTGCGCCAGATCGAGCGCGCCTACCAGGTCGCCGAGCGCTGGCACCGCGGCCAGAAGCGCAAGAGCGGCGACCCGTACATCACGCATCCCCTCGCGGTGACCACCATCCTCGCCGAGCTGGGCATGGACCCGGCGACCCTGATGGCGGGCCTCCTGCACGACACCGTCGAGGACACCGAGTACGGCCTGGAGGACCTGCGCCGCGACTTCGGTGACGTGGTCGCGCTGCTCGTCGACGGCGTGACCAAGCTGGACAAGGTCAAGTTCGGCGAGGCCGCGCAGGCCGAGACCGTGCGCAAGATGGTCGTCGCCATGGCCAAGGACCCGCGCGTCCTGGTCATCAAGCTCGCCGACCGCCTGCACAACATGCGCACCATGCGCTACCTCAAGCGCGAGAAGCAGGAGAAGAAGGCGCGCGAGACGCTCGAAATCTACGCGCCGCTCGCTCACCGGCTGGGCATGAACACCATCAAGTGGGAACTGGAGGACCTCGCCTTCGCGATCCTCTACCCCAAGATGTACGACGAGATCGTCCGGCTGGTCGCCGAACGCGCCCCCAAGCGCGACGAGTACCTCGCCATAGTGACCGACGAGGTCCAGTCCGACCTGCGCGCCGCCCGCATCAAGGCGACCGTCACCGGCCGCCCGAAGCACTACTACAGCGTCTACCAGAAGATGATCGTCCGCGGCCGGGACTTCGCGGAGATCTACGACCTGGTGGGCATCCGCGTCCTGGTGGACACCGTCCGCGACTGCTACGCGGCCCTGGGCACCGTCCACGCCCGCTGGAACCCGGTTCCGGGGCGGTTCAAGGACTACATCGCGATGCCCAAGTTCAACATGTACCAGTCGCTGCACACGACGGTCATCGGCCCCAACGGCAAGCCGGTCGAACTCCAGATCCGTACCTTCGACATGCACCGCCGCGCCGAGTACGGCATCGCCGCGCACTGGAAGTACAAGCAGGAGGCCGTCGCCGGCGCCTCCAAGGTCCGCACCGACGTGCCGAAGTCGTCCGGCAAGGGCAAGGACGACCACCTCAACGACATGGCGTGGCTGCGCCAGTTGCTGGACTGGCAGAAGGAGACCGAGGACCCCAGTGAGTTCCTGGAGTCCCTGCGCTTCGACCTGTCCCGCAACGAGGTCTTCGTCTTCACGCCCAAGGGCGACGTCATAGCGCTCCCGGCGGGGGCCACCCCCGTCGACTTCGCGTACGCGGTCCACACCGAGGTCGGTCACCGGACGATAGGCGCCAGGGTCAACGGCCGTCTCGTGCCGCTCGAATCGACCCTGGACAACGGCGACCTCGTCGAGGTCTTCACCTCCAAGGCGACCGGCGCCGGACCCTCCCGCGACTGGCTCGGCTTCGTCAAGTCCCCGCGCGCCCGCAACAAGATCCGGGGCTGGTTCTCCAAGGAGCGCCGGGACGAGGCGATCGAGCAGGGCAAGGACGCCATCGTCCGCGCGATGCGCAAGCAGAACCTGCCGATCCAGCGCATCCTCACCGGCGACTCGCTGGTCACGCTGGCGCACGAGATGCGCTACCCGGACATCTCCTCGCTGTACGCGGCGATCGGCGAGGGCCATGTGGCCGCGCAGAACGTCGTCCAGAAGCTGGTGCAGGCGCTCGGCGGCGAGGAGGCGGCCACCGAGGAGATCGACGAGGCGGTCCCGCCGTCCCGCACCCGCGGCCGCAAGCGGCGCAGCAACCAGGACCCCGGTGTGGTCGTGAAGGGCGTCGACGACGTCTGGGTCAAGCTGGCCCGCTGCTGCACGCCCGTGCCCGGTGACCCGATCATCGGCTTCGTCACGCGCGGTAGCGGTGTATCGGTTCACCGCAGCGACTGCGTCAACGTCGAGTCACTGTCCCGCGAACCCGAGCGCATCCTCGACGTCGAGTGGGCGCCCACCCAGTCCTCGGTCTTCCTGGTGGCCATCCAGGTCGAGGCCCTGGACCGCTCCCGGCTGCTCTCGGACGTCACCCGCGTCCTGTCCGACCAGCACGTCAACATCCTCTCCGCGGCCGTCCAGACCTCCCGGGACCGGGTGGCCACCTCCCGCTTCACCTTCGAGATGGGCGACCCCAAGCACCTGGGCCACGTCCTGAAGGCCGTACGGGGCGTGGAGGGCGTGTACGACGTCTACCGGGTCACCTCGGCGCGCAACCGGTCCTAGAAGGCCGCGAGATACGACGAGAGGGGCCCCGTACGTCGCGTACGGGGCCCCTCTCGGTGTCGGTGGGAGGCCTAGCCGCCGAACTCCTGCAGGCCCTTCAGAGCCTGGTCCAGGAGCGCCTGCCGGCCCTCCAGCTCGCGCTCCAGCTTCTCCGCCTTCGACGTGTTGCCCTGGGCGCGGGCCTGTTCGATCTGCGTCCTCAGCTTGTCCACCGCGGCCTGCAGCTGGCCGGTCAGACCCGCGGCACGCGCGCGCGCCTCCGGGTTGGTCCGGCGCCACTCGGTCTCCTCGGCCTCCTGGATGGCCCGGTCGACGGTGTGCATCCGGCCCTCGACCTTCGGACGCGCATCGCGCGGCACGTGGCCGATGGCCTCCCACCGCTCGTTGATCGAACGGAAGGCGGACCGCGCTGCCTTCAGGTCGCTGATCGGCAGGAGCTTCTCGGCCTCGGCCGCCAGCTCCTCCTTCAGCTTCAGGTTCTCGGTCTGCTCCGCGTCCCGCTCGGCGAAGGCGGACCCGCGCGCCGCGAAGAACACGTCCTGGGCGCCGCGGAAGCGGTTCCACAGGTCGTCCTCGTGCTCGCGCTGGGCGCGGCCGGCGGCCTTCCACTCGGCCATCAGCTCGCGGTAGCGCGCGGCCGTCGGACCCCAGTCCGTCGAGTCCGACAGCGACTCGGCCTCGGCGACCAGCTTCTCCTTGGCCTTGCGGGCGTCCTCGCGCTGGGCGTCGAGCTGCGCGAAGTGCGCCTTGCGGCGCTTGGAGAACGCCGACCGGGCGTGCGAGAAGCGGTGCCACAGCTCGTCGTCCGACTTGCGGTCGAGCCGCGGCAGGCCCTTCCAGGTGTCCACCAGGGACCGCAGCCGCTCACCGGCCGCCCGCCACTGGTCGGACTGGGCCAGCTGCTCCGCCTCGACGACCAGGTCCTCCTTGGCCTGACGGGCCTCGTCGGACTGCTTGGCGCGCTGCGCCCGGCGCTCCTCGCGGCGCGACTCCACGGTCTTCACCAGGTCGCCGAGCCGGGTGCGCAGTGCCTCCAGATCACCGACCGCGTGGTGCGCCTCCACCTGCTCGCGCAGGTGGTCGATGGCGGCCTGGGCGTCCTTCGCGGACAGGTCGGTGGTCTGTACTCGCTTTTCGAGGAGGCCGATCTCGACAACCAGGCCCTCGTACTTGCGCTCGAAGTAGGCCAGCGCCTCCTCAGGGGAGCCGGCCTGCCAGGAACCGACGACCTGCTCGCCGTCGGCCGTACGCACGTACACGGTCCCCGTCTCGTCGACGCGGCCCCACGGGTCGCTGCTCACAGCGCCTCCTCCACATGATGCCCGCGAGGGGCCTCAGCGCCCCCGGGCATCGTCCACAGTTTCGTCACGGCCAACATAGGCGACCGGCGGGTTGCCTGTCCGCATCCCGCGCGACCGAAATTTCGCAGTTGGTGGTCAGGATTTGGCGACCGTGGCCTTGTTGATCACGACCGTCGCGTTGGGGGCTCCGTCACCCTGGCCGGTGCTCTCACCCGCGGCGGCGATCTTCTTGAGGATCTTCAGTCCGGCCGCGTCGACCGTGCCGAACGGGGTGTAGCTGGCCGGCAACTGGCTGTCCTGGTAGACCAGGAAGAACTGGCTGCCACCGGTGTGCTTCTGGCCCGTGTTGGCCATCGCGACCGTACCCGCCGGGTAGACACCGCCCTTCAGGCTTTTGTCCTTCAGGTTCTCGTCAGGAATCGTGTACCCGGGGCCGCCGCTTCCGGTCCCCGTCGGGTCGCCGCACTGCAGCACGTAGATGCCGTTGGTGGTGAGCCGGTGGCACTTGCTGTGGTCGAAGTAGCCCTTCGACGCGAGGAAGTCGAACGAGTTCACGGTGTGCGGGGCCGCCGACGTCTTCAGCGCGATGCCGATGTCACCGCAGGTCGTCGACAGCGTCATCGTGTACTTCGCCGACGTGTCGATCGTCATCGCCGGCTCCTTCTTCCAGCTCATCTTCTTCACCGAGCCGGCGGCGGCCTTCTCACACGGGTCCGGCGCCTTGCTGGCGCTGGGCGAGGCGCTGGGCGTCGTCTCCGAGCCGGCGTTCGCCTTGTCGTCGTTCTTCAGCACGCCGGTCGTGTACAGCGCGACGCTGCCGATCACGATCACGCCGAGCACTGATGCGATCACGGAGTTGCGCATGCGTGCCTTGCGCCGTGCGCTGGTACGCCGCTGCTGCTGCCGCAAGAACTTCTCCCGGGCGAGCTGACGCCGCCGCTGCTCCTGGCTGACCACCGGGTTCTCTCCTCATGCGTGTCGTGTGCCGACCGGTACGCGTGCGTCCTGTGCGCTGTGTGAGCCGACCGCTGCGTGTAGCCCCGTACCGTATATGGGTTCGCTGAGGAAACGGCAGCGCCGGTAGGCTCTGGACCACAGCTTGTAGCCACCCGAATCGACACAACGAAGGACGATCGTGCTCATTGCCGGGTTCCCCGCCGGGGCCTGGGGGACGAACTGTTATCTCGTCGCCCCCGCCGCCGGTGAGGAGTGCGTGATCATCGACCCCGGCCACCAGGCCGCCGAAGGCGTCGAGGAAGCACTGAAGAAGCATCGGCTCAAGCCCGTCGCCGTCGTCCTCACCCACGGCCACATCGACCACGTGGCCTCGGTCGTCTTCGTGTGCGGAGCGCATGACGTACCGGCCTGGATCCACCCCGAGGACCGGTACATGATGAACGACCCCGGAAAGGGCATCGGCCGGTCCATCGGCATGCCGCTGCTGGGCGAGCTGACGGTGGGGGAGCCGGACGAGGTGCGCGAGCTGACCGACGGCTCGAAGCTCGCGCTCGCCGGGCTCGAATTCTCCGTCGCGCACGCGCCGGGCCATACCAAGGGGTCGGTGACCTTCCAGATGCCTCGGACGGCCGAGATTCCCTCGGTCTTCTTCTCGGGCGATCTGCTCTTCGCCGGCTCCATCGGACGCACGGACCTGCCGGGTGGCTCCATGGACGACATGCTGGCCTCGCTGGCCCGTGTCTGCCTGCCGCTCGACGACTCCACCGTGGTGCTCTCCGGCCACGGCCCCCAGACGACCATCGGCCAGGAGCGCGCCACCAACCCCTATCTGCGGCAGGTGGCCGCCGACGGCCAGGGAGCGCCCGAGGCTCCCCGACGAGGAATGTGACGAGAGACCTTCCGTGAGCACCTTTCAGGCCCCCAAGGGCACGTACGACCTGATCCCGCCCCGTTCCGCGAAGTTCCTCGCGGTGCGCGAGGCGATCGCCGGACCGTTGCGGAACTCCGGCTACGGCTACATCGAGACGCCCGGCTTCGAGAACGTCGAGCTCTTCGCACGCGGTGTCGGAGAGTCGACCGACATCGTGACCAAGGAGATGTACGCCTTCGAGACCAAGGGCGGAGACAGGCTGGCCCTGCGGCCGGAGGGCACCGCCTCGGTCCTGCGCGCCGCTCTTGAGGCGAACCTGCACCGGCAGGGCAACCTCCCGGTCAAGCTCTGGTACTCCGGCTCGTACTACCGGTACGAGCAGCCGCAGGCGGGCCGTTACCGGCACTTCTCCCAGGTCGGTGCCGAGGCGATCGGTGCGGAGGACCCGGCGCTGGACGCCGAGCTGATCATCCTGGCCGACCAGGCGTACCGCTCGCTGGGCCTGAGCAACTTCCGCATCCTGCTCAACAGCCTGGGCGACAAGGAGTGCCGCCCGGTGTACCGCGCCGCGCTCCAGGACTTCCTGCGCGGCCTGGACCTGGACGAGGACACCCTGCGCCGGGCCGAGATCAACCCCCTCCGTGTCCTGGACGACAAGCGCGAGTCGGTCCAGAAGCAGCTGGGCGACGCGCCCCTCCTCCGTGACTACCTCTGTGACGCCTGCAAGGCGTACCACGAGGAGGTCCGCGAGCTGGTGACGGCCGCGGGCGTCACCTTCGAGGACGACCCGAAGCTGGTCCGCGGCCTCGACTACTACACCCGCACCACGTTCGAGTTCGTCCACGACGGCCTGGGCTCCCAGTCCGCGGTGGGCGGCGGCGGCCGCTACGACGGCCTCTCCGAGATGATCGGCGGCCCCGCGCTCCCGTCCGTCGGCTGGGCGCTGGGTGTCGACCGCACGGTGCTGGCCCTGGAGGCGGAGGGCGTCGAACTCGACATCCCGTCCGCGACCAGCGTCTTCGCCGTGCCGCTCGGCGAGGAGGCGCGTCGCGTGCTCTTCGCGAAGGTCACCGAGCTGCGCCGGGTGGGCGTCGCGGCGGACTTCTCCTACGGCTCCAAGGGGCTCAAGGGCGCCATGAAGAACGCCAACCGCAGCGGCGCCCGCTACGCGATCGTCGCCGGCGAGCGGGACCTCGCCGAGGGCGTCGTCCAGCTCAAGGACATGGAGTCCGGTGAGCAGACCGCGGTGGGCGTGAACGAGATCGTGGCGGAGCTGGAGTCCCGCCTGGGCTGAGGCGCTGCCGAGGGGCGGCGGGGGTTCATCGCCCCCGCCGCCCCCACCCGTCTTGGTCGGGTGGGCGAGGCGTCAGTCCAGCAGCCCCAGCCTCATCGCGGACGTGACCGCGGCCGTCCGGTCGTCCACGCCGAGCTTGGCGAACGCCCGCAGCAGGTGGGTCTTCACCGTCGATTCGCCGATGAAGAGCCGGCGCCCGATCTCCGCATTCGTGCACCCCTCCGCCACCAGGCGCAGTACCGCCACCTCTCGCTCCGACAACCTCGGCCGCTCCGGCCGGACCCGGAGCTGGTCCACCAGTCTCGCCGCCACCGACGGCGCCAGCACGGTCTCGCCCCGCGCAGCGGCCCTCACGGCGTCCGCCAGTTCGCCACGGGGCAGATCCTTCAGCAGGTAGCCCGCCGCGCCCGCCTCCACCGCCCGCAGGATGTCCCGGTCGTTCTCGTACGTCGTCAGCACCACCACCCGGCAGCGCAGTCCGGCCTCGGCCATGCGGACGATCGAGTCGACGCCCCCGCCGCCCGGCATCCGGAGGTCCATCAGCACGATGTCGGGGCGGAGTTGCGCCGCCAGCGCCTCCGCCTGCGGCCCGTCGGACGCGTCGGCCACCACCTCCAGGTCCGGCTCGGCGCTCAGCATCGCGCGCAACCCCTCGCGGACGACGGGATGGTCGTCGGCGAGCACGATCCGGATCACCGCGGATCACCTCCCACGGGGAGTCGTACCGTCACCGTCGTACCGGCCCCCGGCGCGCTGCGCACGGTGGCCGTCCCGCCCGCCTCGGCCGCCCGGGCCCGCAGCCCCGCCAGGCCGTAGCCGGAACACACGGCCGCCGGGTCGAACCCGCGGCCGTCGTCGTGGACGGCGACGGTGAGGCCGTCGGCGTCGTAGCACAGCCGGATGCCCACCGAGACCGAACCCCCCGCGTGCTTACGGGCGTTGGTCAGGGCCTCCTGGCACGAGCGGAGGGCGACCACCTCCGCCCCGGCGGGCAGCGGCCGTACCGGGCCGGTCACGTCCAGGCCGGCCGCCCCGTGCCGGTCCACCAGCCGGCGCAGCGCGTCCGGCAGCGAGGCGCCGTCCAGATCGGCGGGGGTGCCGCCGGCGACGAGCGCACGGGCCTCGGCGAGGTTCTGCCGGGCCGTCTCGTCCATCAGTGCCAGGTGGCGGCGGGCCTGCGGCAGGTCGTGGTCGAGCTCCGCCTCCACCGCCTGGATCAGCATCAGCAGGCTGGTGAACCCCTGGGCGAGGGTGTCGTGGATCTCGCGTGCCATCCGCTCCCGCTCCGTGAGCGCGCCGTGCGCCGCCGAGAGCCGGGAGATCTCGTGCCGGCTGGCGTCCAGCTCCGCGATCAGCTCGGCCCGTTCCTCGCTCTGCTCGATGATGCGGATGATCCAGCTGCCGATCACGACCGAGAAGACCAGACTCACGAGGGAGGTCAGGGAGTTGGCGAACAGGTCGGGGAGCGTCGGCCGCCACAGCACCGCCCAGCCCGCCACCGGAGCCAGGTTGATCACGGTGACCGCGACCAGCGCCCGGCGCCTGCGCAGGGTCATGAAGCACTGGGGGACCAGCGCGAACGACATCAGCCGGGCCTCGGGGACCAGCACCGCGGACGGCAGGAACAGCACCATCGCCCCGACGAGATAGCGCACCCCCGGCCGCTCGTCCGGTGCCTCCTGCTGGATCAGCGCCCGCCCGACCATCGCGTACCAGGGCACCAGCGGCACCAGCAGCACCGCGGCCAGCCGCTCCGGCCACCGCAGGTGCTCCGCACCGAGCACGAAGGCGAGGGTCGCCGCCCACGCGACCGCGAAGTACCCGTCCCAGAGCCGGATCGTGCGGTCCCAGGCGTGCGCGTCGCGCGCCGCGCCCCGGCCGCTCATCCGTCGCGCCGGTTCTTCCACCGGAAGGTCAGCAGACACAGCGCCAATCCTCCGACGCACCAGGCGGCCAGCACCAGGGCGATCCGCCCGAACTCCCAGTCACCCGCCTGCTCCAGGACCTTCGCCGAGTCCGGCAGGAACACCCCGCGCAGCCCCTGGCACAGCCACTTCAGCGGGAACAGGGCGCCGACGTCCAGCATCCAGCCGGGGATCGTGTCCACCGAGATGTAGACCCCGGAGATGAACTGCAGGACCAGGAAGGGGAGTACGACGACCGAGCTGGCGCTCTTCGCCGACTTCGGCACCGAGCTGATCGCGATGCCGAGCAGCGCGCACCCGGTCAGCCCCAGCACGAAGATCCACGCGAAGTCCAGCCAGCGCCCGGCGTCCGACGGGAGTGAGACGTCGTAGAGGGTCGTGCCGACGGCGAGCAGGATCGCTGTCTCCAGCACGCCCGTGAAGAGAACGAGCCAGATCTTGCCCAGGAAGTACGCGGACGGCGGCATCGGCGTGCCGCGCAGCCGGCGCAGCACCTTCTCGTCGCGTTCCACCGCGATCGAGATGCCCAGCGACTGGAAGCTGGTGGACATGATCCCGGAGGCCATCATGGCGGGCACGTAGAGCTGCGAGGCGGTGACACCGCTGCCCCGGACGTCGTCGTGGAAGATCGACGCGAACAGGAAGAGGAAGACGACCGGGAAGGCGAAGGTGAAGACCACCTGGTCGCGCTGGCGGAAGAACTGCCTGATCTCCAGGGCGCCCCGGCGCAGGCCCAGGGTCCAGGCGCCGGGCAGGCGCCCTTCCTTGCCGCGGGCCCGCACGGACCCGGCGGTCGTCGTGGTCATCGTGTGGTCTCCTGTCCGGTCAGGCGGAGGTAGACGTCCTCCAGGGTGGGGCGGTTCACTCGCAGCCCCGGTATCTCGCCGTCGAAGCGGCGCATCAGCTCGGCGACCGTCCTGGTCGGTGTCTCGGTGTGCTCCGACCGCGCCGCGCCGTCGGGTTCGGTCCACTCGACGGTGGCGCCGGTGCCGAACCGGTCCCGCAGCGCCTGCGGCTCGCCCTCGGCGACCACCCGGCCCCGGGCGACGATCGCCAGCCGGTCCGCCAGCGCCTCGGCCTCCTCCAGGTAGTGGGTGGTGAGCAGGATCGTCGTGCCCTCGTCCGCGAGCAGCCGGATCAGGTCCCAGAACCGGCGCCGGGCCGCCGGGTCGAAACCGGTCGTCGGCTCGTCCAGCAACAGCAGCTCCGGGTCGCCGATCACGCCGAGCGCCACGTCCAGGCGGCGCCGCTGGCCGCCCGAGAGGGACTTGATCCGGCTGTCCGCCTTGGCCTCCAGACCGACCAGACCGATCACCTGCTCCGGGTCGCGCGGCCTCGGGTAGTAGTGCGCGAAGTGCCGCACGGTCTCGCGGACCGTCAACTCGGCGGGCGCCGATTCGTCCTGCCAGACGATGCCCACACGGGACCTCCACGCGCGCGTGCCCGTCGCCGGGTCCGCGCCCAGGACCGAGACCTCGCCCGCGTCCCGGGCGCGGTTGCCCTGGAGGATCTCCACCGTCGTGCTCTTGCCCGCCCCGTTGGGTCCCAGCAGGCCGAACACCTCGCCCCGCCGGATGCCCAGGTCGATGCCGTCGACCGCGGTCACGTCGCCGTACCGCTTGCGCAGTCCCCGGACGTCCACCGCGAGTTCGTATCCGTGTGCTGTCATGACCCCGAGCATCGGCCGGAACCTGACTCTCCGGGACGACCGTGCGTACTTCCTTATGTCCACCGAACGGTGGACAGGGCGCCTCGTGCGGCACAATGGCCCCTGCCCGAAGAAGTTCCAACTCTCAAACAGACGGAATCGGCGTGATGAGCAAGACGACAGTCAAGGACGTCTCCACCGAGCCCGAGCCCGAGCACGCCTCCGCGGCAGCGCGCACGGAGGGCGGCAGTCGCGCCTTCGCGCTGCTGCTGGTCATCACGGGCGCCGCCGGTCTGCTGGCCGCGTGGGTCATCACGATCGACAAGTTCAAGCTGCTCGAAGCCAAGGTCGAAGGCAAGACGTTCACCCCCGGGTGCAGCCTCAACCCGGTCGTCTCCTGCGGCAGCGTCATGGAGTCCAAGCAGGCGGCCGCCTTCGGCTTCCCGAACCCGATGCTCGGCCTGGTCTGCTATGGCATCGTCATCTGCGTCGGCATGAGTCTGCTGGCCCGGGCCCGCTTCCCGCGCTGGTACTGGCTGACCTTCAACTTCGGCACGCTCTTCGGTGTCGGCTTCGTCACCTGGCTGCAGTTCCAGTCCCTGTACCGGATCAACGCGCTGTGCCTGTGGTGCTCGCTGGCCTGGGTGGCCACGATCACCATGTTCTGGTACGTGACCTCGTTCAACATCCGCAAGGGTTTCCTGCCCACCCCGAACTGGCTGAAGTCGTTCTTCGGCGAGTTCACCTGGGTGGTGCCGGTCCTGCACATCGGCATCATCGGCATGCTGATCCTGACCCGCTGGTGGGACTTCTGGACCAGCTGACAGCCCTGAGGGGATTGTCAGTGCCGTCATTTAGGGTTTCAGCGTGGAACCCGACCTGTTCACCGCCGCCGCAGAAGAACGCCAGGAGAAGGACCCGACCGGCAGTCCCCTGGCGGTGCGGATGCGCCCGCGCACCCTCGACGAGGTGGTGGGCCAGCAGCACCTGCTGAAGCCGGGATCCCCGCTGCGCAGACTGGTCGGCGAGGGTTCCGGCGGCCCGGCCGGACCGTCGTCCGTGATCCTCTGGGGGCCGCCCGGCACCGGTAAGACGACCCTCGCGTACGTCGTCTCCAAGGCCACCGACAAGCGGTTCGTGGAGCTCTCCGCCATCACCGCCGGCGTCAAGGAGGTCCGCGCGGTCATCGACGGCGCCCGCCGCGCCACCGGGGGCTACGGCAGGGAGACCGTCCTCTTCCTGGACGAGATCCACCGGTTCAGCAAGGCCCAGCAGGACTCCCTGCTCCCGGCCGTCGAGAACCGCTGGGTCACCCTGATCGCCGCGACCACCGAGAACCCGTACTTCTCGGTGATCTCCCCGCTCCTCTCCCGCTCCCTCCTCCTCACCCTCGAACCGCTCACCGACGACGACGTCAGAGGACTCCTGCGCCGGGCCCTGGGCGACGAGCGCGGCCTCAAGAGCGCCGTCGCCCTCCCCGAGGACACCGAGGAGCACCTGCTGCGCATCGCCGGCGGCGACGCCCGCCGTGCCCTGACCGCCCTGGAGGCCGCCGCAGGGGCCGCCCTCGACAAGGGCGAGACGGAGATCGGTCTGGAGACCCTGGAGGAGGTCGTCGACCGGGCCGCGGTCAAGTACGACCGCGACGGCGACCAGCACTACGACGTCGCCAGCGCCCTCATCAAGTCCATCAGGGGCTCGGACGTCGACGCGGCCCTGCACTACCTGGCCCGCATGATCGAGGCCGGCGAGGACCCCCGCTTCATCGCCCGCCGCCTGATGATCTCGGCGAGCGAGGACATCGGGCTCGCCGACCCCAATGCCCTCCCCACAGCCGTCGCCGCCGCCCAGGCCGTCGCCATGATCGGCTTTCCCGAGGCCGCCCTCACCCTCAGCCACGCCACCATCGCCCTCGCCCTGGCCCCCAAGTCCAACTCCGCGACCACCGCGATCGGCGCCGCCCTGGAGGACGTCCGCAAGGGCCTGGCCGGTCAGGTGCCCCCGCACCTGCGCGACGGGCACTACAAGGGCGCCGCCAAGCTCGGCCACGCGCAGGGCTACGTCTACCCGCACGACCTGCCGGAGGGCATCGCCGAGCAGCAGTACGCCCCGGACACCGTCAAGGACCGCGAGTACTACACCCCGACCCGGCACGGCTCCGAGGCGCGGTACGCCGACGCCGTCGAGTGGACCAGGAAGCACCTCGGTCGCAGGCGGTCCTGAGCAGCCTGTAGAATCCCTCGGAGCGCTGAGTCCCGCGCTGTCAGAGCGGGACAGTCAGCCGGAACCCCCGTCAGGGGGATCCAGGAGCGTCGCGCACCGTCGAACGGTGTCGCGGGCAGCCCACCACCATCCGCCGCACGGCGGGAGAGGTCGGTGGGCCACTCGCGTGCTGCACGTATGTGCCCAGACCAGGGGAGCGGCTGCCCACCAGGCCCGGCAACGGGTCCCGGCGGGTTTCCCCGGCTGCGGATTGCGACCTCCCTCAACCCTGACAAGCCGAAAACCCAGAAGGAAGAAAGAGACAGTGGCGAACCAGTCCCGCCCCAAGGTCAAGAAGTCGCGTGCCCTCGGCATCGCGCTGACCCCGAAGGCCGTCAAGTACTTCGAGGCCCGCCCCTACCCGCCGGGTGAGCACGGCCGCGGCCGCAAGCAGAACTCGGACTACAAGGTCCGTCTGCTGGAGAAGCAGCGTCTGCGCGCGCAGTACGACATCTCCGAGCGTCAGCTGGTCCGCGCCTACGAGCGTGCCTCCAAGGTGCAGGGCAAGACCGGTGAGGCCCTGATCGTCGAGCTGGAGCGCCGCCTCGACGCGCTGGTCCTGCGTTCGGGCATCGCCCGCACGATCTACCAGGCCCGCCAGATGGTCGTCCACGGCCACATCCAGGTCAACGGCCAGAAGGTCGACAAGCCGTCCTACCGCGTGCGTCCGGACGACGTCATCCAGGTCCGCGACCGCTCGAAGGACAAGACGCTCTTCCAGATCGCCCGCGAGGGTGGCTTCGCCCCCGACGGCGAGACCCCCCGCTACCTCCAGGTGAACCTCCGCGCCCTGGCCTTCCGCCTGGACCGCGAGCCGAACCGCAAGGAAGTTCCGGTCATCTGCGACGAGCAGCTCGTCGTCGAGTACTACGCCCGCTGATCATCAGCCGGGTGTAGCACCTCAGCGTCAGCCCGCCGTCTCCCCGCCCTTCCGGGTGGGCGAGGCGGCGGGCTTCCGCATGTCCGCGCCCTCGCGCCGCTGCCGTACCGGCCCACGCGGCGCGGGCAGCGCGTCCAGCGGCCGTACCCCGAAGTACTCCAGCGCCCGGGCCACCGCCGCGTCCCGGTCCAGCTCGGCCCCCCGCCGAACGCACTCCGCGTACCGCTCCTCACCAAGCGCCCGCCGGGCCGTCGCCTCGCACAGCTCGTGCGGGGCGTTGTAGTACGCCGAGCCGAACAGCGGCAGGCCCACAGAGGGCCACATGCGTCCCGCCGCGCCCTGCAGCACCGCCGCCTCCGCCGGATCGCCCTGCGCCACCGTCACCAGGGCGAGGAGCTCGATCGACAGCACCGAGGCGAGCAGGTCCCGGAAACCGTGCGCATGGCCCAGGCAGTCGGTCAGCAGCTCCCGGGCGGCCGCGTGGTCGCCGTCCTGCCAGGCCGCGTACGCCAGCACGTACAGCGCGTACGAGCGGGCCCAGCGCTCGCCGTGGTCCTCGCACACCCGCCGCACGTCCTCGCACAGCCGTACCGCGTCCGGCAGATCGCCGAGGAAGGCCCTGGTCATCGCCAGCTCCACCTGGCCCATCAGGACGTTGCTGTTGAGCTCACCGATCTCCTGGTAGCGGTCCAGCGCCGAACCCAGCAGCGTCTCCGCACGCGCCATGTCATCCGTGACCAGTGCCAGACAGCCGGTCCGGTGCTCCGCGTACGCCACCGCCGTCGCGTCGTCGACCAGCTCGGCCTCCGCACGGCACTCCTGGAGCGCGACCAGCGCGGGCACGGCGTCGCCCTGGAGGATCGCCACATAGCCGAGCACCCACAGCGCCTTCAGCCGGGACCGCGGATACTCCGAGTCCAGCTCCAGACTCCGCTCCAGCCAGTGCCGCCCCTCCGAGAGCCGCCCGCAGCCCGCCCAGCAGAACCACAGCGAACCCGCCAGGCACTGGCCCAGGTGCGCCTCGTCCGGCTCGGTCAGGCAGTGGTCCAGGGCCGCCCGCAGATTCGGCAGCTCGGCCTCGATCCGCGCGGCCACCTCGTCCTGCCGCGGCGAGAACCACTCCAGCTCGCACCAGGTCGCCAGCCCCATGAACCAGTCCCGGTGCCGGCGCCGCAGCCGCCCCGCGTCCCCCGTCGCCGCCAGCCAGTCCGCGCCGTACGCGCGCACGGTGTCGAGCATCCGGTAGCGCACGCCCGACCGGGTCCTCGCACGGGACACCACCGACTGGGCGAGCAGCTCCGCCAGCACGTCCAGGACCTCCTCGGAGGCCAGCCCGTCCCCGCTGCACACGTACTCGGCGGACTCCAGGTCGAAGGTACCCGCGAACACCGACAGGCGCGCCCAGAGCAACCGCTCGGCGGGCGTGCACAGTTCATGACTCCAGCCGATCGCCGTGCGCAGCGTCCGGTGGCGGGGGAGCGCGTCCGGCCCACCGCCGGTCAGCAGCCGGAACCGGTCGTCCAGCCGTTCCAGCAACTGCCCCGGGGACAGCGCCCGCAGCCGCCCCGCCGCCAGCTCGACCGCCAGCGGGATCCCGTCCAGACGCCGGCACACCTCCCGCACCTCCGCACAGTCCCGCACCTCCAGCCCCTGCGCCCCGGCACGCTCGGTGAACAGCTCCACCGCCTCGTCCTCGCCGAGCGGCGCCAGCGGGAACAGCCGCTCGCCGGCCACCCCGAGCGGCCGCCGGCCGACCGCCAGCACGGCCAGGTCCGGCAGGCTGCGCAGCAGCTCGGCGACCAGTTCCGCGCACGCGACGACCAGGTGCTCGAACCCGTCGAGGACCAGCAGGATCCGGCGGCCCGCCAGCTGCTCCAGCAGCGTCTCGCGCGGCAGCCGGGTGGTGTGGTCGGTCAGGCCGAGCGCCTCCACTACCGCGTAGTCGACGAACTCCGCATCGCGCACCGGCGCCAGCTCCACCCGCCACACCCCGTCCCGGGGCGCCGCGCCGGCCGCCGCCCGGGCCGCGAGCCGTGACTTGCCGACCCCGCCGGCCCCGGTCACGGTCACCAGCCGCCCCGACTCCAGGGCCCGGGACAGCTCGCCGAGTTCGGCGGAGCGGCCCACGAAGGCGGTCAGTTCCAGGGGCAGATTGCCGTCCGCCGAAGGGCCGGGGCGCTGAGGACCTCGCATGGGACACGGAGCGTACTTAAGCGTGTTCGGTCCGTACAATCGCTTCCCGTGACTCCGCCGCTCGCGGGCGGTAATCCGGTACGGAGCCCGACGTCCCGCGCGATAGGCTCAGTGCTCGATTGATTTCGCGGAAAGAGCGGGAAGCAGGTGCGCACAGTGTCCGGTGGAGAGGTGGCCGGCATCTTGGTGGCTGTCTTCTGGGCGATCCTGGTCTCCTTCCTCGCGGTGGCGCTCGTGAGGCTGGCCCAGACGCTCAAGGCGACGACCAAACTCGTGGCGGACGTGACCGACCAGGCCGTCCCGCTGCTCGCCGACGCCTCCGCGGCCGTACGCTCCGCGCAGACCCAGATCGACCGGGTCGACGCGATCGCCTCCGACGTCCAGGAGGTCACGTCCAACGCCTCCGCGCTGTCCACCACCGTGGCCTCCACCTTCGGCGGTCCGCTGGTCAAGGTCGCGGCCTTCGGCTACGGCGTGCGCCGGGCGCTGGCCGGCCGCAAGGCGGACGTGCCTGTGAAGGAGCCCGGGCGTACGGTGATCGTGGGCCGGACCGTCCCCGCCGCACGGCGCAAGAACCGGGGAAAGTAGGAGCCAGGCCATATGTTCCGCCGTACGTTCTGGTTCACCACCGGCGTCGCCGCCGGAGTGTGGGCCACCACCAAGGTCAACCGCAAGCTGAAGCAGCTGACTCCCGAGAGCCTCGCCGCGACCGCCGCGAACAAGGCGCTGGAGACGGGTCACCGGATCAAGGAGCGGGCGGTCGGCTTCGCACTGGACGTCCGCGACAACATGGCCCAGCGGGAGGACGAGCTGGGCGAGGCGCTGGGCATCAACGCGAACCCCGAACTCCCCGCGCCCCGGCGGCTCGCCGCCATCGAGGATCGCAGCAACCCGAAGTACGCCGACGACAGCACGACGTACTCGTACAACCGGAATGAGGACCACTGATGGAGTCGGCTGAGATCCGCCGCCGCTGGCTGAGCTTCTACGAGGAGCGCGGGCACACCGTCGTCCCTTCGGCGTCGCTCATCGCGGACGACCCGACTCTGCTCCTCGTCCCCGCCGGCATGGTGCCCTTCAAGCCCTACTTCCTCGGTGAGGTCAAGCCGCCGTGGGCGCGCGCCACCAGCGTGCAGAAGTGCGTGCGCACCCCGGACATCGAAGAGGTCGGCAAGACCACCCGGCACGGCACCTTCTTCCAGATGTGCGGCAACTTCTCCTTCGGCGACTACTTCAAGGAAGGCGCCATCAAGTACGCCTGGGAGCTGCTGACCAGCCCCCAGGACAGGGGCGGTTACGGCCTGGAGCCGGAGAAGCTCTGGATCACCGTCTACCAGGACGACGACGAGGCCGAGCGCATCTGGCACGACGTCATCGGTGTGCCCAAGGAGCGCATCCAGCGCCTCGGCATGAAGGACAACTACTGGTCCATGGGCGTCCCCGGCCCCTGCGGCCCCTGTTCCGAGATCAACTACGACCGCGGCCCCGAGTTCGGCGTCGAGGGCGGCCCCGCCGTCAACGACGAGCGGTACGTGGAGATCTGGAACCTGGTCTTCATGCAGTACGAGCGCGGCGAGGGCATCGGCAAGGACAACTTCGAGATCCTCGGCGAGCTGCCCAGCAAGAACATCGACACGGGCCTCGGCCTGGAGCGTCTCGCCATGATTCTGCAGGGCGTGCAGAACATGTACGAGATCGACACCTCCATGGCCGTCATCAAGAAGGCCACCGAGCTGACCGGCGTCCACTACGGCGACGCCCACGCCTCGGACGTCTCGCTGCGCGTCGTCACCGACCACATGCGCACGTCGGTGATGCTCATCGGCGACGGTGTCACCCCCGGCAACGAGGGCCGCGGCTACGTGCTCCGCCGCATCATGCGCCGCGCCATCCGCAACATGCGCCTCCTCGGCGCCACCGGCCCGGTCGTCCTCGACCTGATCGACACCGTGATCGCGATGATGGGCCAGCAGTACCCGGAGCTGGTCACCGACCGCGAGCGCATCGAGAAGGTCGCCGTCGCCGAGGAGAACGCCTTCCTCAAGACGCTGAAGGCCGGTACCAACATCCTCGACACCGCCGTCACCGAGACCAAGGACGCCGGTGGCAAGGTCCTCGCCGGTGACAAGGCGTTCCTGCTCCACGACACCTGGGGCTTCCCGATCGACCTCACCCTCGAAATGGCCGCCGAGCAGGGCCTCTCGGTGGACGAGGAGGGCTTCCGCCGCCTGATGAAGGAGCAGCGGGAGCGCGCCAAGGCCGACGCCCAGGCCAAGAAGACCGGGCACGCCGGTGCCGGCGCCTACCGCGAGATCGCCGACAGGACCGGCGAGACCGACTTCATCGGGTACTCCGACACCGAGGGCGAGACCACGATCGTCGGCATCCTCGTCGACGGCGTCTCCTCGCCGGCCGCCACCGAGGGCGACGAGGTCGAGATCGTCCTCGACCGCACCCCGTTCTACGCCGAGGGCGGCGGCCAGATCGGCGACACCGGCCGGATCAGGGTCGACACCGGTGCCGTCATCGAGATCCGCGACACCCAGAAGCCGGTCCCGGGCGTCTACGTCCACAAGGGCGTCGTCCAGGTCGGCGAGGTGACGGTCGGTGCCAAGGCCCATGCCTCGATCGACTTCCGTCGCCGGACCGCCATCGCCCGTGCCCACTCGGCCACCCACCTCACCCACCAGGCGCTGCGCGACGCCCTCGGCCCGACGGCCGCCCAGGCCGGTTCCGAGAACCAGCCCGGCCGCTTCCGTTTCGACTTCGGTTCGCCGTCCGCCGTTCCCACGGCCGTGATGACCGACGTCGAGCAGAAGATCAACGAGGTGCTCGCCCGCGACCTCGACGTGCGCGCCGACATCATGGGCATCGACGAGGCCAGGAAGCAGGGCGCCATCGCCGAGTTCGGCGAGAAGTACGGCGAGCGGGTCCGCGTGGTGACCATCGGCGACTTCTCCAAGGAGCTGTGCGGCGGTACCCACGTGCACAACACCTCCCAGCTGGGCCTGGTGAAGCTCCTCGGCGAGTCCTCGATCGGCTCGGGTGTGCGCCGTATCGAAGCCCTCGTCGGTGTCGACGCCTACAACTTCCTCGCCCGTGAGCACACGGTCGTCGCCCAGCTCCAGGAGCTGATCAAGGGCCGTCCGGAGGAGCTCCCGGAGAAGGTCTCCGCCATGCTCGGCAAGCTGAAGGACGCCGAGAAGGAGATCGAGAAGTTCCGCGCGGAGAAGGTGCTCCAGGCCGCCGGCGGCCTGGTCGAGTCCGCCAAGGACGTGCGCGGGATCGCCGTGGTCACCGGGCAGGTACCGGACGGCACCACCCCGGACGACCTGCGCAGGCTGGTCCTCGACGTGCGCGGCCGCATCCAGGGCGGACGGGCCGCCGTGGTCGCCCTGTTCACCGTCAACAACGGCAAGCCGCTGACGGTCATCGCCACCAACGACGCCGCCCGCGACCGCGGTCTCAAGGCCGGTGACCTGGTCCGCGCCGCCGCCAAGACCCTCGGCGGCGGCGGTGGCGGCAAGCCGGACGTCGCCCAGGGCGGCGGCCAGAACCCGGCCGCGGTCGGCGAGGCCATCGACGCCGTCGAACGCCTTGTCGACGAGAACGCCAAGTAAGGAAACGGTCGGAAATGCGCAGAGGACGTCGACTCGCGATCGACGTCGGGGACGCCCGGATCGGGGTCGCCTCGTGCGACCCCGACGGGATCCTCGCCACCCCGGTCGAGACGGTCCCCGGCCGGGACATCCCGGCGGCCCACCGCCGGCTGCGGCAACTGGTCGAGGAGTACGAACCGGTGGAGGTCGTCGTCGGACTCCCGCGCTCCCTCAAGGGAGGCGAGGGCCCGGCCGCCGTCAAGGTCCGGGCCTTCGCCCAGGAGCTCGCCAAGGGCATCAAGCCGGTGCCGGTCCGGCTGGTCGACGAGCGGATGACGACCGTGACGGCCAGTCAGGGCCTGCGGGCCTCGGGGGTGAAGTCCAAGAAGGGCCGCTCGGTCATCGACCAGGCCGCCGCGGTGATCATCCTCCAGCAGGCGCTGGAATCCGAACGGGTGTCAGGTAAACCACCCGGCGAGGGCGTCGAAGTAGTCATCTGATCGCGATACGGTAACGTTCCGCGCGATGCGATGGTTTTCGAACAGCCACCGCACAGCAAGAGGCGGAACGGTCGGTCGGCCCACCAGCCGCGTGACGCGCCGCCTCGCGGCTCTAGGGGATCGATGACTGAGTATGGCCGGGGCCCAGGCTCCGAACCGTGGCACCCGGAGGACCCGTTGTACGGGGACGACGGGTGGGGAGGACAGCAGGCCCACGTGGGCCGGCAGTCCCCCTACGGCGGCCAGCCGCAGCACTACCCGCAGCAGTCGCAGCAGGAGCAGTACGGCGACTGGGGCCAGCACCCGCAGGGCGGGTACGACCAGCAGTACGCGTACTACGACGAACAGGGCCAACTCCAGTACGCCGACGGGCACGGTCAGCAGCAGTACGACCAGCAGTACGTCGGACATGCTCCGCAGCAGTACCACCAGGGCACCTGGGACGCGACCGGCACCCATGGCCACGTTCCCTATGCGGCCGACCCCGGCGACCCCTACGGCCAGCAGCCCGTGGCCTACGGCGCCGAGCAGCCCGACTTCTACGGCACCGAGGACGCCTACCCGCCCCCGGAGCCGCCCGGCCGCCGGCGCCCCGAGCCGGAGCCCGCCGTCGAGGAGGAGGAAGAGCAGCACCCCTTCTTCACGGGCGCCGACGACGATGACGACGACGGGGACGACGACCCCAAAGGACGCCGCGGTGGTGGCCGCGGCAAGGACGCCAAAGGCGGCAAGGGCGCCAAGAAGCGCCGCAGCGGCTGCGCCTGCCTGGTGGTCTGCCTGGTCTTCGGCGGCGGCGCGGCCACCGTCGGCTACTTCGGCTGGCACTTCTACCAAAATCGTTTCGGCGCGGCCCCGGACTACGCGGGCAGTGGCTCCGGCGAGACCGTGACCGTCCAGATCCCCAAGGGCGCGGGCGGATACGAGATCGGCCGTCGGCTCAAGGAAGCCGGTGTCGTCAAGAGCGTCGACGCGTTCGTCCATGCGCAGTCGCAGAATCCGAAGGGCGACACGATCCAGGCGGGCGCCTACACGCTCAAGAAGGAGATGTCCGCCGCCAGCTGTGTGCTGTTGATGCTCGACCCGAGCAGCCAGGCCAATGTGGTGGTGACCCCGGGCGAGCGTGCGGCGGCCGTCTATGTGGCCCTCGACAAGAAACTCGGCCTTTCCGCCGGCACCTCCAAGAAGATTGCCAGGGCCGAACACAAGAACCTCGGTCTGCCGAGCTACGCGAACACCAACAGCAAGATCATGGATCCGCTGGAAGGATTCCTCTACCCGGGTACCTATCCCGCGGCCAAGGGCATGAAGCCCGACGCGATCCTGAAACAGATGGTCGCCGCGGCCAAGGAGGAGTACGCCACCTACGACCTCGCGGCGGAGGCCAAGAAGTACGACCTGGACAGCCCGCTGCAGGTCATCACGGTCGCGAGCCTCGTCCAGGCCGAAGGAAAGACGCACGACGACTTCCGCAAGATGGCGGAGGTGGTCTACAACCGTCTCAAGTCCACGAACACCGAGACGAACCAGTTGCTCCAATTCGACTCGACCTTCAACTACCTGAAGGGCACGAGCAACATCCACATCAGCGAGTCGGAGATCAACAGCAACCGGAACCCGTACAACACCTACACCCAGAAGGGGCTTCCGCCCGGCCCGATCGGCAACCCCGGCGAGGACGCGCTGAAGGCGGCACTGAACCCGACCGACGACGGCTGGATGTATTTCGTGGCGACCGACGGCGTGAACAACACAGAATTCGCAAAGACCAACGCCGAATTCGAGAGGCTCAAGGACAAATTCAATGCCAACTCGGGCAACTGACGCCCGCCGGGCCGCCGTGCTCGGTAAGCCCATCGCCCACTCCCTCTCCCCGGTGCTGCACCGGACCGCGTACGACGAACTCGGGCTCACCGACTGGTCGTACGAACGGTTCGAGATCGACGAGGCCGCGCTGCCCGGCTTCCTCGGGACGCTGGGACCTCAGTGGGCAGGGCTGTCGCTGACCATGCCGCTGAAGCGGGCGGTCATCCCGCTGGTCGACGAGATCAGCGGGACGGCCGCCTCCGTCGACGCGGTCAACACCGTCGTCTTCACCGAGGACGGCCGCCGGCTCGGGGACAACACCGACATCCCGGGCATGGTGGCCGCACTCCGCGAGCACGGCATCGAACAGGTCGACTCCGCCGCCGTCCTCGGCGCCGGCGCCACCGCCTCCTCGGCACTGGCCGCCCTGGCCCGGATCTGCACCGGCGAGGTCGTCACCTACGTCCGCAGCGAGGAGCGCGCCGCCGAGATGCGGCACTGGGGCGAGCGGCTCGGCGTCGAGGTCCGCACCGCCGACTGGGCCGACGCCGAGCAGGCCCTGCGCGCCCCCCTGGTGATCGCCACCACCCCCGCAGGCACCACCGACGCCCTCGCCACCGCGGTACCCGAACGCCCCACCACCCTCTTCGACGTCCTCTACCACCCCTGGCCCACCGCGCTGGCCTCCCGCTGGTCCATGTTCGGGGGCGCCGTGGTCAGCGGCCTCGACCTCCTGGTGCACCAGGCCGTGCTCCAGGTCGAGCAGATGACAGGGCGCACCCCCGCGCCGCTGGACGCCATGCGCCGGGCCGGGGAGAAGGCGCTCGCCGAGCGCTGACGCCGGACAGCCGAGCCGCTGACCCGGCACATCCCCGTCCGTCTGCTGGACCGGGGACCGGGTCGCGCGCCCGGACGTGGGAGGATCGGAGATGGCGGACCGGGGCCCGCGCACCCGGTCGGCCGTCGCCGTACGCGAGGACGCGCGTACGCAGGGCAGTACCAGGGCGCGAGCACTGAGGAGCATCGTTGAGCAGGCTGCGTTGGCTGACCGCGGGGGAGTCCCACGGTCCCGCCCTTGTCGCGACGCTGGAGGGCCTTCCCGCCGGCGTGCCGATCACGACCGAGATGGTCGCCGACCACCTGGCGCGACGGCGGCTCGGCTATGGCCGCGGTGCGCGCATGAAGTTCGAGCGCGACGAGGTCACCTTCCTCGGCGGCGTCCGGCACGGTCTGACCCTCGGCTCCCCGGTCGCGATCATGGTGGGCAACAGTGAGTGGCCCAAGTGGGAGCAGGTCATGGCGGCCGACCCGGTCGACCCGGAGATCCTCGCCGGGCTCGCCCGCAACGCCCCGCTGACCCGGCCCCGTCCCGGTCACGCCGACCTCGCCGGTATGCAGAAGTACGGCTTCGACGAGGCCCGTCCGGTCCTGGAGCGCGCCTCCGCCCGGGAGACCGCGGCCCGCGTGGCGCTCGGCGCCGTCGCCCGGTCGTACCTGAAGGAGACGGCCGGCATCGAGATCGTCTCGCACGTCGTCGAGCTGTGCTCCGTGAAGGCCCCGCAGGGCGTGTACCCCACCCCGGCCGACGTCGAGAAGCTGGACGCCGACCCGCTGCGCTGCCAGGACGCGGACGCGTCGAAGGCGATGGTCGCGGAGGTCGACCAGGCCCACAAGGACGGCGACACCCTCGGCGGTGTGGTCGAGGTGCTCGCCTATGGCGTCCCCGTCGGCCTCGGCTCGCACGTCCACTGGGACCGCAAGCTGGACGCCCGCCTCGCCGGGGCCCTGATGGGCATCCAGGCGATCAAGGGCGTCGAGATCGGCGACGGCTTCGAGCTGGCCCGGGTGCCCGGCTCCAAGGCACACGACGAGATCGTCAACACCCCTGAGGGCATCCGCCGCGTCTCCGGCCGGGCCGGTGGCACCGAGGGCGGCCTCTCCACGGGCGAACTGCTCCGGGTCCGGGCCGCGATGAAGCCCATCGCGACCGTGCCGCGCGCCCTGCAGACCATCGACGTGACGACCGGCGAGGCCACCCAGGCCCACCACCAGCGCTCCGACGTCTCCGCCGTGCCGGCCGCCGGCATCGTCGCCGAGGCCATGGTCGCGCTCGTCCTCGCGGACGCGGTCGCCGAGAAGTTCGGCGGCGACTCGGTGACCGAGACCCGGCGCAACGTGCAGTCGTACCTCGATCACCTGGCCATCCGGTGACCAGCGCACCGAGGGTGGTGCTGATCGGGCCGATGGGCGTCGGCAAGTCCACGGTCGGGCAGCTGCTCGCCGAGCGGCTCGGTGTCGGCTACCGGGACACCGACGAGGACATCGTGGCCGCCGAGGGCCGCACCATCGCGGACATCTTCGTGGTCGAGGGCGAGCCGGTGTTCCGGGAGATCGAGAAGCGGGCGGTGCGGACGGCACTGACCGAGCACGAGGGTGTCCTCGCGCTCGGCGGGGGCGCGATCCTCGACGCGGAGACCCGCGCCCTGCTCGCCGACCGCCGGGTGGTCTACCTCTCGATGGACGTCGAGGAGGCCGTCAAGCGCACCGGCCTGAACGCGGCCCGGCCGCTGCTCGCCATCAACCCGCGCAAGCAGTGGCGCGAGCTGATGGAAGCCCGGCGGCACCTGTACGAGGAGGTCGCCACGGCCGTCGTCGCGACCGACGGCCGTACGCCCGAAGAGGTCACCCAAGCAGCCCTGGACGTACTGGAGTTGAAGGAAGCATGAGCGAGGCAGTCACCCGGATCCAGGTCGGTGGCACGGCGGGTACCGAGCCGTACGAGGTCCTGGTGGGCCGCCAGCTCCTCGGCGAGCTGGGCGGACTGATCGGGGACAGGGCCAAGCGGGTCGCCGTCATCCACCCCGAGGCGCTCGCCGAGACCGGCGACGCGCTCCGCGCCGACCTGGCCGGGCAGGGCTACGAGGCCGTCGCCATCCAGGTGCCGAACGCGGAGGAGGCCAAGACCGCGGAGGTCGCCGCCTACTGCTGGAAGGCGCTCGGCCAGTCCGGCTTCACCCGCTCCGACGTCATCGTCGGCGTGGGCGGCGGCGCGACCACGGACCTGGCCGGTTTCGTGGCCGCCACCTGGCTGCGCGGGGTCCGCTGGATCGCCGTCCCGACCACCGTCCTCGCCATGGTCGACGCGGCGGTCGGCGGAAAGACCGGCATCAACACGGCCGAGGGCAAGAACCTGGTCGGCGCCTTCCACCCCCCGGCGGGCGTCCTCTGCGACCTGGCCGCCCTGGACTCCCTGCCCGTCAACGACTACGTCTCCGGGCTCGCCGAGATCATCAAGGCCGGCTTCATCGCCGACCCGGTGATCCTGGAGCTCATCGAGTCCGACCCCGAGGCCGCGCGCACCCCGGCGGGCCCGCACACCGCCGAGCTGATCGAGCGCTCCATCCGGGTGAAGGCCGAGGTCGTCTCCTCCGACCTCAAGGAATCGGGCCTGCGCGAGATCCTGAACTACGGCCACACGCTCGGCCACGCCATCGAGAAGAACGAGCGCTACAAGTGGCGGCACGGTGCCGCGGTCGCCGTCGGCATGCACTTCGCCGCCGAGCTGGGCCGGCTGGCCGGGCGCCTGGACGACGCGACGGCCGACCGCCACCGCGCGGTCCTGGAGTCCGTCGGTCTCCCGCTGCACTACCGCTACGACCAGTGGCCCAAGCTGGTCGAGACGATGAAGGTCGACAAGAAGTCCCGCGGCGACCTGCTCCGCTTCATCGTCCTGGACGGCCTCGCCAAGCCGACGGTCCTGGAGGGCCCGGACCCGGCCGTGCTGCTCGCCGCGTACGGCGAGGTCGGGCAGTAGATCCGGTCGTGCTCCTTCCGCCCGATTCGCCTCGCGGACCGGGCACTTCGGACCGCCTCCGGCCGTTTCACCAAACGACGACCGGGGGCGGTACCGTTCGGTAACGAGCGTGGCCGACCATGACGAGACGGAGTGGCACCGGATGCAGCACGCAGTGGGATCTCCGCTGCCGCCGCCCCATCAGCCGGGGCAGGGAACGACCGGCTGGCAACCGGCCGCACACCACCCGGGACCGCCGCAGGGCCCCGCGCCCGTGCCGCCTCCACCGCCCGCACCCCCGCAGCCGCCGCTCCCCCCGCTTCCCTCGCCGCCCGACACCACGGGCCACGTCCCGCTGCCGCCGGGCGCCCCGGTGGGCATGCCGAGCGCGCCCCCCGCGGCCACGGTCCCCGATCCGACGACCACCACCCTGGCGGTCCTCCTCATCGGTCCGGCCGGCGCGGGCAAGACCAGCGTGGCCAAGTACTGGGCCGACCACCGCCGGGTCCCCACCGCCCACATCAGCCTCGACGACGTCCGCGAATGGGTCCGCTCCGGCTTCGCCGACCCCCAGTCCGGGTGGAACGACCACTCCGAGGCCCAGTACCGCCTCGCCCGCCGCACCTGCGGCTTCGCCGCGCGCAACTTCCTGGCCAACGGCATCTCGTGCATCCTCGACGACGCGGTCTTCCCGGACCGCCCGGTCGTCGGCCTCGGCGGCTGGAAGCGGCACGTCGGCCCCGGCCTCCTCCCGGTCGTCCTCCTCCCCGGTCTCGACATCGTCCTGGAGCGCAACGCCGAACGCACGGGCAACCGCCGCCTCACCGACGAGGAGGTGGCCCGCATCCACGGCCGCATGGCGGGCTGGTACGGCTCCGGCCTCCCCATCATCGACAACTCGCAGTTGGACATCCCGTCCACGGCCCGCATCCTGGACGACGTCCTGGCGAGGGCGATAGCGAGCCCCCCGAACTGGTAATCAGCGACCAGCCGAGAAACCCAGGGGCCACGGGGCTGTATCGACATGCGGCTCCGCCGCGTGGGCGCGTGCAGCCCCCGCCGGCCGACAGTCGGGGGGCGGCCCGCGGTTTCAGGGGCGCGGGGCTGTGCCGATGTGCGGCTCCGCCGCGTGGGTGCGTGCAGCCCCTACCGGCCGGCAGTCGGGGGGCGGCCCGCGGTTTCAGGGGCGCGGGGAACTGCGCAAAAAGTCCACGGACCCGCACTTCACGACGGCGCCCCGCCACCCCACTCGGCCCCCCTCAACCGGCACAAAACGCCCATCCCTCCTACGCTCGACTCATGTCAGACGTGTACGCGGCCCGCCGAACCAGGCTGAGGGAACGCTGCCACGCGGCCGGCAGCCAGTCCGCCGTCATCTCACACCCGGCCAACGTGAGATACCTGGCCGGCGCCGCGCCCCACGGCTCCGTCCTGCTCCTCGGCAGACGCGAGGACCTCCTCGTCTGCCCCGGCCCGCTGGAGGACCGCCCCACCGAGCCCCGCCCCGACGAGTCCCTGCGGCCCCACCTCCTGGCAGGCCCCGGCGGCGACCCCGCCGTCGCCGCCGCCGACCTCGCCGCCGCCCAGGACGCCGACGCCCTCGCCGTCGAGGAGCACCACCTCACCGTGGCCCGGCACCGCGCCCTCGCTTCCGTCGCCCCGCGCCTGCGCCTGACCGACCTGGGCGGCGCCGTCGAGCAGCTGAGGGTCGTCAAGGACGAGGAGGAGATCTCCTGCCTCCGCATCGGCGCCGAGATCGCCGACCAGGCCCTCGGCGAACTGCTGGAGTCGATCCTCGTCGGCCGTACCGAACGGCACCTCGCCCTGGAACTGGAGCGCCGCCTGGTCGACCACGGCGCCGACGGCCGGGCCTTCCCCACCTCCGTGGCCACCGGCCCGAACTCCGGCCGCCGCGGCCACCGCCCCACCGACCGGCGGGTCGAGGAGGGCGACTTCCTGACCGTCTGCCTCGGCGCCACCTACCGCGGCTACCGCTGCGAGATCGGCCGTACCTTCGTCATCGGCACCTCGCCCGCCGACTGGCAGGTCGAGCTCTACGACCTCGTCTTCGCCGCCCAGCGAGCCGGCCGGGAGAGCCTCGTGCCCGGCGCCGCCTGCCGCGATGTCGACCGTGCCGCCCGCCAGATCCTGGACTCCGCCGGCTACTCCGAGGGCCTGCAACCCCTCACCGGACACGGTGTCGGACTCGAAATCGACGAGGACCCGCAGCTCGCCCCCGCGGCCATGGGTAAACTGGACGCTTGCGTGCCGGTCACCGTCGAACCGGGGGTCCACCTCCCGGGCCGGGGCGGCGTCCGGATCGATGACACGCTCGTCGTGCGCCCCGAGGCGGACGGCGGACCCGAGCTACTCACCATCACGACCAAGGAGCTGCTCGCACTCTAGGCAAGGTGCGTGCCCCGGGGTCGTCCACGTCAGTCCAGGAGATTCCGCAACCGTGGCTTCCACGAACGACCTCAAGAACGGCCTGGTGCTCAAGCTCGAAGGCGGCCAGCTCTGGTCCGTCGTCGAGTTCCAGCACGTCAAGCCCGGCAAGGGCCCCGCTTTCGTGCGCACCAAGCTCAAGAACGTGCTGTCCGGCAAGGTCGTCGACAAGACCTTCAACGCCGGCGTCAAGGTCGAGACGGCCACTGTCGACAAGCGCGACATGCAGTACTCGTACAAGGACGGCGAGTACTTCGTCTTCATGGACATGGAGACGTACGACCAGCTGCACATCGATCCGAAGGCCGTCGGTGACGCCGCGAACTTCCTGATCGAGGGCTTCACGGCCGTCGTCGCCCAGCACGAGGGCGAGGTGCTCTTCGTCGAGCTGCCGGCCGCCGTCGAGCTGGTCATCGCCGAGACCGAGCCGGGCGTCCAGGGCGACCGCTCCACCGGCGGCACCAAGCCGGCCACGCTGGAGACCGGCCACCAGATCCAGGTCCCGCTCTTCATCACCACCGGTGAGAAGATCAAGGTCGACACCCGCACGAGCGACTACCTCGGCCGGGTGAACAGCTAACCGTGGCTGCCCGCAACACGGCCCGCAAGCGCGCCTTCCAGATCCTCTTCGAGGGCGACCAGCGCGGGGCCGATGTCCTGACCGTTCTCGCGGACTGGATCCGGCTTTCCCGGGACGACACCCGGCAGCCGCCGGTGAGCGAGTACACCATGCAGCTGGTCGAGGGCTACGCCGAGCACGTCACGCGTATCGACGAGCTGATCGCCCAGTACGCGGTCGGCTGGACGCTGGACCGGATGCCGGTGGTCGACCGCAACATCCTGCGTCTGGGCGCCTACGAGCTGATCTGGGTCGACGAGACGCCGGACGCCGTCGTGCTCGACGAGATGGTGCAGCTGGCCAAGGAGTTCTCGACGGACGAGTCGCCCTCGTTCGTGAACGGGCTTCTGGGGCGTCTGAAGGAGCTGAAGCCGTCGCTGCGCCGCGAGGTGTGAGCCGATGAAACGCCGGAGGGCCTGCAGCGTGCCCTGCTGCAGGCCCTCCGGCGTTCTCGTGCGCCCAATGGGGCGGGTGGTGGGGTTCCGGGCGGCTGCGGGCCGTGTGGGGCTTGTCGCGCCCACGCGGCGGAGCCGCATATCAATACGGCCCCGCGCCCCCAGGCGTTCTGCGGCCGCCCCGGGTGAAGGCTCGCGCCGGCTGTCCCGGAAAGAAACCGCCGGGGCGGCCCGGAACCATCGAGTTCCGGCCACCCCGGCGGCACGTTTCTGCTCAGGTGTGGTGCGGGTCAGGCGTCCTCGTGGGTGGCCACCGCGCGGCGGGCGTCCGCGTCCAGGACGCCCCAGCTGATCAGCTGCTCGGTGAGGACCGAGGGGGACTGGTCGTAGATGACGGCCAGTGTGCGCAGGTCGTCCTGGCGGATCGACAGCACCTTGCCGTTGTAGTCACCGCGCTGGGACTGGATCGTCGCCGCGTAGCGCTGCAGCGGGCCCGCCTTCTCGGCCGGCACGGTGGCCAGCCGCTCCAGGTCGAGGACCAGCTTCGGCGGGGGCTCGGCGGCACCGCCGGGGGTGGTGCCAGGCAGCAGCTCCTGCACCGGAACCCCGTAGAAATCCGCCAACTCTGCAAGGCGCTGTACGGTCACGGCACGGTCGCCGCGCTCGTACGAACCGACCACCACGGCCTTCCAGCGACCCTGGGACTTCTCCTCGACACCGTGGAGGGAAAGGCCCTGCTGGGTGCGGATGGCCCGGAGCTTGGCCCCGAGCTGTTTGGCGTATTCGCTGGACATATAGCTCCCCGGACACTGTGTCGACGCGGCCGGCCTTGGTCCTGCCGCGCGGCTGGTAACTCACTGTGAGGTTACGCAGCGTTACTCTGCTGCGTCAAGCCGAATGGTCCGCACCGACTCTTCCGTGGCAGCGATGGCCGATTACGCCAGGGGGGTGATCAGGGGCCTCTCGGTCACCTGCTACCGTGGATGGCGCAAATCCGACGTCCTTTAAAGTCCGTCCCGTGAGGCGGAGAAGGGGGTCCGTTTCGTATGGACAAGCAGCAAGAGTTCGGCAAGCAGGAAAAGCCCGGCGCCGTGGCGCCGGCATCCGATGCGCGGCCCGTTCTCGAAGGCCCGGACATCGCGCGGGTGCTGACCCGCATCGCCCACGAGATCGTCGAGCGCGCCAAGGGCGCCGACGACGTGGTGCTTCTCGGCATCCCGACCCGCGGCGTCTTCCTCGCCCAGCGTCTCGCCGCCAAGCTGGAGCAGATCACCGACCGCAAGACACCCGTCGGTTCGCTCGACATCACCATGTACCGCGACGACCTGCGCATGCACCCGCCGCGTGCGCTGGCCCGCACCGAGATCCCCGGTGACGGCATCGACGGCAGACTGGTGGTCCTCGTCGACGACGTGCTCTTCTCCGGCCGCACCATCCGCGCCGCCCTCGACGCCCTGAACGACATCGGGCGCCCCCGCGCGGTCCAGCTCGCGGTCCTCGTCGACCGCGGCCACCGCGAACTGCCCATCCGCGCCGACTACGTCGGCAAGAACCTCCCCACGTCGCTGCGGGAGACGGTCAAGGTACTGCTCGCCGAGGAGGACGGTCGCGACACCGTGCTGCTCGGTGCGAAGCCGACCTCGTAGCCGGCCGAGGGATCGCACCGCCGCGGTGCGCCCAGGCCTGCCCGCAATCTCCCCTATGTGAACTGCCTTACGGAGCCTGACAGATGCAGCGTCATCTCATCTCGGCCGCCGACCTCACCCGCGACGACGCCGTCCTGATCCTCGACACCGCCGAGGAGATGGCCCGGGTCGCCGACCGGCCGATCAAGAAGCTGCCGACCCTGCGCGGCCGCACCGTCGTCAACCTCTTCTTCGAGGACTCGACCCGGACCCGGATCTCCTTCGAGGCCGCCGAGAAGCGCCTCTCCGCCGATGTCATCAACTTCACCGCCAAGGGGTCCAGCGTCTCCAAGGGCGAGTCCCTGAAGGACACCGCCCAGACCCTGGAGGCGATGGGCGTCGACGCTGTCGTCATCCGGCACGGCGCCTCCGGAGCGCCCTACCGGCTCGCCAACTCCGGCTGGATCGACGCGGCCGTCATCAACGCCGGCGACGGCACCCATCAGCACCCCACCCAGGCCCTCCTGGACGCCTTCACCATGCGCCGCCGCCTCGTCGGCCGGGACGCCGGCACCGGGCAGGACCTGGCCGGCAAGCGCATCACGATCGTCGGCGACGTCCTGCACAGCCGCGTCGCCCGCTCCAACGTCGACCTGCTGCACACCCTCGGCGCCGAGGTCACCCTGGTGGCCCCGCCCACCCTGGTGCCGGTCGGCGTCGAGAACTGGCCCTGCGAGGTGTCGTACGACCTCGACGCGGTCCTCCCCAAGTCCGACGCGGTGATGATGCTCCGCGTGCAGCGCGAGCGCATGAACGCCGCGTTCTTCCCGACCGAGCGCGAGTACTCGCGCCGCTACGGTCTCGACGGCGAGCGGATGGCGAGGATGCCCGAGCACGCCATCGTGATGCACCCCGGCCCGATGGTCCGTGGCATGGAGATCACCGCCGAGGTCGCCGACTCCGAGCGCTGCACCGTGGTCGAGCAGGTCGCAAACGGAGTCTCCATCCGGATGGCCGTTCTGTACCTCCTGCTCGGCGGCAACGAACCCGCCGTCAGCCATGCCCGCACCACCGAGGAGAAGTAAGACCCATGAGCAAGATCCTTATCCGTGGTGCGAAGGTGCTCGGCGGTGAGCCGCAGGACGTCCTGATCGACGGCGAGGTCATCGAGGCGGTCGGCTCCGGACTGTCCGTCGAGGGCGCCGAGGTCGTCGAGGCCGCCGGCAAGGTGCTGCTGCCCGGGCTGGTCGACCTGCACACCCACCTGCGCGAGCCGGGCCGCGAGGACTCCGAGACGGTCCTCACCGGCACCCGCGCGGCCGCCTCCGGCGGCTACACGGCCGTCTTCGCCATGGCCAACACCTTCCCGGTCGCCGACACCGCGGGTGTCGTCGAGCAGGTCTACCGGCTCGGCCAGGAGCACGGCTACTGCGACGTCCAGCCGATCGGCGCGGTCACCGTCGGCCTGGAGGGCAGGAAGCTCGCCGAGCTCGGCGCCATGCACGAGTCGGCCGCCGGGGTCACCGTCTTCTCCGACGACGGCAAGTGCGTGGACGACGCCGTGATCATGCGCCGCGCCCTGGAGTACGTGAAGGCCTTCGGCGGGGTCGTCGCGCAGCACGCCCAGGAGCCCCGGCTGACCGAGGGCGCCCAGATGAACGAGGGCGTGGTCTCCGCCGAGCTGGGGCTCGGCGGCTGGCCCGCGGTGGCCGAGGAATCGATCATCGCCCGGGATGTCCTGCTCGCCGAGCACGTCGGCTCCCGCGTCCACATCTGCCACCTCTCCACCGCCGGCTCCGTCGAGATCGTGCGCTGGGCCAAGTCCCGGGGCATCGACGTCACCGCCGAGGTCACCCCGCACCACCTGCTCCTCACCGACGAGCTGGTGCGGTCGTACAACCCGGTCTACAAGGTGAACCCACCGCTGCGCACCGAGCGGGACGTCCTGGCCCTGCGCGAGGCGCTCGCCGACGGCACGATCGACATCGTCGCCACCGACCACGCCCCGCACCCGCACGAGGACAAGGACTGCGAGTGGGCCGCCGCCGCCATGGGGATGGTGGGCCTGGAGACCGCGTTGTCGGTGGTGCAGGCGACCATGGTGGACACGGGCCTGCTGACCTGGGCCGGTGTCGCCGACCGCATGTCCGCCAAGCCCGCGCGGATCGGACAGGCCACCGGCCACGGCCGTCCCGTCTCGGCTGGTGAGCCCGCCAACCTCACCCTCGTCGACACGGAATACCGTGGCCTGGTGGACCCCGCGGGCTTCGCCTCGCGCAGCCGCAACACCCCGTACGAGGGACGCGAGCTGCCGGGCCGTGTCACCCACACGTGGCTGCGGGGCAAGGCGACGCTCGTGGACGGGAAGCTGACGTGACACCTCTGATCCTGCTGGCCGACGAGAAGAAGTCGGCCGCGGTCACCGACTGGTCCGCCCGCATAGGCTGGCTGGTCGGCCTCGCCCTCTTCGTCGCACTCGTCTACTGGCTGATGCGCGAGGGCTGGAAGTGGCGCGGCACCCTCCAGGGCGACCTCCCGGAGCTGCCCAGCGCGCCGGACGACCTCGGTGCCGTGAGACTGACGATGAGCGGCCGCTACCACGGCTCCACCACCGCCGGGCAGTGGCTGGACCGCATCGTGGCCCGCGGCCTCGGCTCCCGCAGCCGGGCCGAGCTCACCCTGACCGACGCGGGCCTGGACGTCGTACGCCCCGGCGCGACCGACTTCTTCATCCCCGCCGACGCGCTCCGCGAGGCCCTGCTCGGCAAGGGCATCGCGGGCAAGGTCCTCACCGAGGGCGGACTCCTCGTGGTGACCTGGGCGCACGGCGACAAACTGATCGACTCCGGTTTCCGCTCGGACCACGCGGCCGAGCACACCGAGTGGGTCGACGCCATCAACTCCATGATCAAGACACCCAGCACGGAAGGCGCCGAACGATGACGACCTCCACAAGGGGAGCCGGCAAGGTTCCCGCGGTACTCGTCCTGGAGGACGGCCGGATCTTTCGCGGCCGCGCCTACGGGGCCGTGGGGGAGACCTTCGGCGAGGCCGTCTTCTCCACCGGCATGACCGGCTACCAGGAGACCCTGACCGACCCGTCCTACGACCGCCAGATCGTGGTCGCCACCGCCCCGCAGATCGGCAACACGGGGTGGAACGACGAGGACGACGAGTCCAGCCGCATCTGGGTCTCCGGCTACGTCGTGCGCGACCCCGCGCGCGTGCCCTCCAACTGGCGCGCCAAGCGTTCGCTGGACGAGGAACTGGTCGCGCAGGGCGTGGTCGGCATCTCCGGGATCGACACCCGCGCTCTCACCCGCCACCTGCGCGAGCGCGGCTCCATGCGCGCGGGCGTCTTCTCGGGCGAGGCGATCGCCTCCGACGCCGAGCTCCTCGCGCGCGTGCAGGCCCAGCCGCACATGAAGGGCGCCTCGCTGTACGAGGAGGTCGCCACCAAGGAGGCCTACGTCGTCCCCGCGGTCGGCGAGAAGCGGTTCACCGTCGCCGCCATCGACCTCGGCATCAAGGGCATGACCCCGCAGCGGATGGCCGAGCGCGGCATCGAGGTGCACGTACTGCCCGCGACCGCCACCGCCGACGACGTGTACGCCGTCTCCCCGGACGGCGTGTTCTTCTCCAACGGCCCAGGCGACCCGGCCACGGCCGACGGCCCGGTGGCCCTCATGTCCGCCGTCCTGGAGCGCAGGACCCCGCTCTTCGGCATCTGCTTCGGCAACCAGATCCTCGGCCGCGCGCTCGGCTTCGGCACCTACAAGCTGAAGTACGGCCACCGGGGCATCAACCAGCCGGTCCAGGACCGTACGACCGGCAAGGTCGAGGTCACCGCGCACAACCACGGCTTCGCGGTCGACGCGCCGCTCGACAAGGTCAGCGAGACGGAGTTCGGCCGTGCCGAGGTCTCGCACGTCTGCCTGAACGACGACGTCGTGGAGGGGCTGCAGCTGCTCGACCAGCCGGCCTTCTCCGTCCAGTACCACCCCGAAGCGGCAGCCGGCCCGCACGACGCCGCCTACCTGTTCGACCGCTTCGTTTCCCTGATGGAGGGCCAGCGTGCCTAAGCGCACCGATATCCAGTCCGTCCTGGTCATCGGCTCCGGCCCGATCGTCATCGGCCAGGCCGCCGAGTTCGACTACTCCGGCACCCAGGCCTGCCGCGTGCTGCGCGCCGAGGGCCTCAGGGTCATCCTCGTCAACTCCAACCCGGCGACGATCATGACCGACCCGGAGATCGCCGACGCGACCTATGTCGAGCCGATCACCCCGGAGTTCGTCGAGAAGATCATCGCCAAGGAGCGCCCCGACGCCCTGCTGCCCACCCTGGGCGGCCAGACGGCCCTGAACACCGCGATCTCGCTCGACGGGAACGGTGTCCTGGCCAAGTACGGCGTCGAACTGATCGGCGCCAACGTCGAAGCCATCAACAAGGGCGAGGACCGCGACCTCTTCAAGGAGGTCGTGGCGGAGGTCCGCAAGAAGATCGGGCACGGCGAGTCCGCGCGCTCGGTCATCTGCCACTCCATGGACGAGGTCCTCGCCGGTGTGGAGGAGCTCGGCGGCTACCCGGTCGTCGTCCGGCCCTCCTTCACCATGGGCGGCGCCGGTTCCGGCTTCGCGCACGACGAGGTGGAGCTGCGCCGCATCGCCGGCCAGGGCCTGACCCTCTCCCCGACCACCGAGGTGCTCCTGGAGGAGTCCATCCTCGGCTGGAAGGAGTACGAGCTGGAGCTGATGCGCGACAAGCACGACAACGTCGTGGTCGTCTGCTCCATCGAGAACTTCGACCCCATGGGCGTGCACACCGGCGACTCGATCACCGTCGCGCCCGCGATGACGCTGACCGACCGCGAGTACCAGATCCTGCGTGACATCGGCATCGCCGTCATCCGCGAGGTCGGCGTCGACACCGGCGGCTGCAACATCCAGTTCGCGGTCAACCCGGAGGACGGCCGGGTCATCGTCATCGAGATGAACCCGCGGGTGTCCCGGTCCTCGGCGCTCGCCTCCAAGGCAACCGGCTTCCCGATCGCGAAGATCGCGGCGAAGCTGGCCGTCGGGTACACCCTCGATGAAATCCCCAACGACATCACGCAGGAGACCCCTGCCTCCTTCGAGCCCACGCTCGACTACGTGGTGGTCAAGGCCCCGCGCTTCGCGTTCGAGAAGTTCCCGCAGGCCGACTCCACGCTGACCACGACCATGAAGTCGGTCGGCGAGGCCATGGCCATCGGCCGCAACTTCCCCGAGGCCTTCCAGAAGGCGCTGCGCTCGCTGGAGAAGAAGGGCAGTCAGTTCACCTTCGTCGGTGAGCCCGGCGACAAGCAGGCGCTGCTGCACGAGGCGGTACGGCCCACCGACGGCCGGATCAACACCGTCATGCAGGCCATCCGGGCGGGCGCCACCCCCGAGGAGGTCTTCGAGTTCACGAAGATCGACCCGTGGTTCGTCGACCAGCTCTTCCTGATCAAGGAGATCGCCGACGAGCTCGCCGAGGCGCCGGAGCTCACCGCCGACCTGCTCGCCGACGCCAAGCGGCACGGCTTCTCCGACCAGCAGATCGGTGAGATCCGCGGGCTGCGCGAGGACGTGGTGCGCGAGGTCCGGCACGCGCTGAGCGTCCGCCCGGTCTACAAGACGGTCGACACCTGCGCCGCCGAGTTCGCCGCCAGGACGCCGTACTTCTACTCCTCCTACGACGAGGAGACCGAGGTCGCGCCGCGCGAGAAGCCCGCCGTCATCATCCTGGGCTCCGGTCCCAACCGCATCGGCCAGGGCATCGAGTTCGACTACTCGTGCGTGCACGCGTCCTTCGCGCTGAGCGACGCGGGTTACGAGACGGTGATGGTCAACTGCAACCCGGAGACCGTCTCCACCGACTACGACACCTCCGACCGGCTCTACTTCGAGCCGCTGACGCTGGAGGACGTGCTGGAGATCGTCCATGCCGAGCAGCAGGCCGGTCCGGTCGCGGGCGTGGTCGTGCAGCTGGGCGGCCAGACCCCGCTCGGCCTGTCCCAGGCGCTGAAGGACAACGGCGTGCCGATCGTCGGCACCTCCCCGGAGGCCATCCACGCGGCCGAGGACCGGGGTGCCTTCGGCCGCGTCCTCGCCGAGGCGGGCCTGCCGGCCCCCAAGCACGGCACGGCGACCACCTTCGCCGAGGCCAAGGCCATCGCCGACGAGATCGGCTACCCGGTCCTCGTCCGGCCCTCGTACGTGCTCGGCGGCCGCGGCATGGAGATCGTCTACGACGAGACCCGCCTCGCCACCTACATCGCCGAGTCCACCGAGATCAGCCCCTCCCGGCCGGTCCTGGTCGACCGGTTCCTGGACGACGCGATCGAGATCGACGTCGACGCCCTCTACGACGGCGAGGAGCTGTACCTCGGCGGCGTCATGGAGCACATCGAGGAGGCCGGCATCCACTCCGGCGACTCGGCGTGCGCCCTGCCCCCGATCACGCTCGGCGGCTTCGACATCAAGCGGCTGCGCGCCTCCACCGAGGCCATCGCGCGCGGGGTCGGCGTACGCGGTCTGATCAACATCCAGTTCGCGATGGCCGGGGACATCCTGTACGTCCTCGAAGCCAACCCGCGCGCGTCCCGCACGGTTCCCTTCACCTCGAAGGCGACCGCGGTGCCGCTGGCCAAGGCCGCCGCCCGGATCTCGCTGGGCGCGACCGTCGCCGAGCTGCGCGCCGAGGGGCTGCTGCCGGCCCGCGGCGACGGCGGCGAGCTGCCGTTCGACGCGCCGATCTCCGTGAAGGAGGCGGTCATGCCGTGGTCGCGGTTCCGTGACATCCACGGCCGGGGTGTGGACACCGTCCTCGGCCCGGAGATGCGCTCCACCGGCGAGGTCATGGGCATCGACTCCGTCTTCGGCACGGCGTACGCCAAGTCGCAGGCCGGGGCGTACGGGCCGCTGCCCACCAAGGGCCGCGCGTTCATCTCCGTAGCCAACCGCGACAAGCGCTCGATGATCTTCCCGGCGCGCGAGCTGGTCGCCCACGGCTTCGAGCTGCTGGCCACCTCCGGCACGGCCGAGGTGCTCAAGCGGAACGGCATCAACGCGAAGGTGGTCCGCAAGCAGTCGGAGGGTGTCGGTCCCAACGGCGAGAAGACCATCGTGCAGCTCATCCACGACGGCGAGGTCGACCTCATCGTCAACACCCCCTACGGCACCGGGGGTCGTCTGGACGGGTACGAGATCCGGACGGCCGCGGTGGCGCGGTCGGTGCCGTGCCTGACGACCGTGCAGGCGCTTGCGGCGGCCGTGCAGGGGATCGACGCGCTGAACCACGGGGACGTGGGGGTGCGGTCGCTGCAGGAGCACGCGGAGCGTTTGACGGCCGCGAGGGACTGAGGCCGTAGTGAGGCTGCGGGCCGGTGGGGGCCGGTCGCGGCCACGCGGCGGAGCCGCATGTTGAGCACTGCCCCGCGCCCCTGAAGCGGCGCGTGGCCCAGCCGTCTACCGAGGGGGGCACCGGAAAGCGGTGTCCCCCTCTTCATGAGGACATGATGTACAAGATCTTCTTCCAGCTCGTCTTCCGGCGGATGGACCCCGAAGCCGCCCACCACCTCGCCTTCCGGTGGATCCGGCTCGCGGCCCGTGTCCCCGTCCTGCGCACCTTCGTCGCGGCCGCCCTGGCTCCCCGCTACAAGGAGCTGCGCACCGAGGCCTTCGGGCTGCGGATGCACGGGCCCTTCGGGCTGGCCGCCGGGTTCGACAAGAACGCGGTGGCGATCGACGGGATGTCGATGCTGGGGTTCGACCACGTCGAGATCGGGACCGTGACCGGGGACGCGCAGCCCGGCAATCCCAAGAAGCGGCTGTTCCGGCTGGTCGCCGACCGGGCGCTGATCAACCGCATGGGTTTCAACAACGACGGTTCGCTGGCCGTCGCCGCGCGGCTGGCGACCCGTGAGGCCGTCTTCAGGACCGTCGTCGGTGTCAACATCGGCAAGACCAAGGTCGTACCGGAGGCGGAAGCCGTCGGCGACTACGTGAAGTCCGCCGAGCGGCTCGCACCGTACGCCGACTACCTCGTCGTGAACGTGTCGTCCCCGAACACCCCGGGGCTGCGCAGCCTCCAGGCCGTCGATCAACTGCGTCCGCTCCTGACGGCCGTGCGCGAGGCCGCCGACCGTGTGGCCGCGAACCGCCGGGTGCCGCTGCTGGTGAAGATCGCGCCGGACCTCGCCGACGAGGATGTGGACGCCGTCGCGGATCTGGCCCTCGAACTGGGGCTCGACGGGATCATCGCGACCAACACCACCATCGCGCGGGAGGGGCTGGGGCTGCGGTCCGATCCCGCCCTGGTGAAGGAGACCGGCGGGCTCTCCGGGGCGCCGCTCAAAACGCGCTCGCTGGAGGTGCTGAGGCGCCTGTACGCCCGCGTGGGCGACCGGATCACCCTGGTGGGCGTCGGGGGCGTCGAGAACGCCGAGGACGCCTGGCAGCGCATCCTGGCCGGTGCCACGCTGGTCCAGGGCTACAGCGCCTTCATCTACGAGGGGCCGTTTTACGCTCGCGCCCTCCACAAGGGCCTCGCCGCGCGTCTGCGCACCAGCCCGTACGCCACCCTCGCCGACGCGGTCGGCGCCGACGTGAGGAAGACCGTATGAGCCCGTCGGAGCCCTTCGGCGCGCGGCTGCGCCACGTGATGGACGAGCGCGGCCCGCTGTGCGTCGGTATCGACCCGCACGCCTCGCTGCTCTCCGAATGGGGTCTGAACGACGACGTGGCGGGCCTGGAGCGGTTCAGCCGTACCGTCGTCGAGGCGGTGGCGGACCGGGTCGCCGTGATGAAGCCGCAGAGCGCGTTCTTCGAGCGGTTCGGCTCGCGGGGGGTCGCGGTCCTTGAGCGGGTGGTGCAGGAGGCGCGGGCGGCCGGGACGCTGGTCGTGATGGACGCCAAGCGCGGCGACATCGGCTCCACCATGGCCGGGTACGCCGAGGCCTATCTGCACAAGGACGCCCCGCTGTTCTCGGACGCCCTGACCGTCTCGCCCTACCTGGGCTACGGCTCGCTCAGCCCGGCCGTCGCGCTGGCCAGGGAGAGCGGGGCCGGCCTGTTCGTGCTGGCGCTGACCTCCAATCCGGAGGGGCCGGAGGTGCAGCACGCGGTGCGCGCCGACGGCCGTACGGTCGGCGCCACCATGCTGGCCCACCTGGCCGCCGAGAACGCGGGGGAGGAGCCGCTGGGCTCCTTCGGCGCCGTCGTCGGTGCCACGGTCGGCGACCTGTCGTCGTACGACCTCGACATCAACGGTCCGCTCCTCGCGCCCGGCGTGGGCGCCCAGGGGGCGACGGCGGCCGACCTTCCCACGGTCTTCGGGGCCGCGGTGCGCAACGTGGTTCCAAACGTGAGCCGAGGTGTTTTGCGTCACGGTCCGGACGTGACGGCGCTGCGGGCGGCCGCGGAGCGGTTCGCGGGCGAGATCCGGGGTGTCGTCGCAGGTCGGTGAGGGCTCCGACGAGACGCCGGTGACTGCTCCGGTGGGCACTTCGGCGACGGCCCGAGCGTGAATACATCCTCAAATCCGGGGCAGTATGTCTGAAATGTCCGGCCTCACGGAGGCTGACCAGGACTTTTCCGCTGTTCTCGCTGACTCCGGCGGACTTGCCCGCTAGTCTCCGAGCAGAGTCCGCGGGCAAGCGTGTTGCTCGTAGCTCCCCAGGTGTGGGGCGACTAGGTTCCTCACCGGTCCGTATCCGACAGTTCGACATCCGAGGTGACGTAGGCGTGGCTCTTCCGCCCCTTACCCCTGAACAGCGCGCAGCCGCGCTCGAAAAGGCCGCCGCGGCTCGCCGGGAGCGGGCCGAGGTCAAGAATCGACTCAAGCACTCCGGCGCCTCTCTTCACGAGGTCATCAAGCAGGGCCAGGAAAACGACGTCATCGGCAAGATGAAGGTCTCCGCCCTGCTTGAGTCCCTGCCGGGCGTGGGCAAGGTCCGCGCCAAGCAGATCATGGAGCGACTCGGGATCTCCGAGAGCCGCCGGGTGCGTGGCCTCGGGTCCAACCAGATCGCCTCCCTGGAGCGCGAGTTCGGCAGCACCGGCTCCTGATCGCCGGGCTGCCCGGGACAGCCGTCCCGGGCAGCCCGCGATTGCTGGAATAATCGCTGCATGGCTGCAACATTCCGGGGGACGACCCCCGAGCCCCCGGACGTACGTCCGCGGCTGACCGTGCTCTCCGGCCCCTCCGGGGTCGGCAAGAGCACGGTCGTCGCTCATATGCGCAAGGAGCACCCGGAGGTCTGGCTCTCGGTGTCGGCGACCACCCGCAGGCCCCGCCCGGGTGAGAAGCACGGAGTCCACTACTTCTTCGTCTCCGACGAGGAGATGGACAAGCTGATCGCCAACGGCGAACTCCTGGAGTGGGCCGAATTCGCCGGCAACCGCTACGGCACCCCGCGTGCCGCGGTGCTGGAGCACCTCGAAGCCGGCGTGCCGGTCCTCCTGGAGATCGACCTCCAGGGCGCCCGTCAGGTCCGCGAGACCATGCCGGAGGGCCGGCTGGTGTTCCTGGCCCCGCCCTCCTGGGAGGAGCTGGTGCGCAGGCTCACCGGACGCGGCACCGAGGCGCCCGAGGTGATCGAGCGCCGGCTGGACGCGGCCAAGATCGAACTCGCGGCCGAGCCGGAGTTCGACGAGACACTGGTCAACACCTCCGTCGAGGACGTGGCGCGCGAGCTGCTAGCCTTGATGGACGTTGTGTGATCGTCACTGATCATGCACACTGAATCTTTCCCATCCATCGGAAGGCAGAGCGTGTCCTCTTCCATCACCGCGCCCGAGGGCATCATCAACCCTCCGATCGACGAGCTTCTTGAGGCCACCGACTCGAAGTACAGCCTCGTGATCTACGCGGCCAAGCGCGCGCGCCAGATCAACGCGTACTACTCGCAGCTCGGCGAGGGCCTCCTTGAGTACGTCGGTCCGCTCGTCGACACCCACGTCCACGAGAAGCCGCTCTCCATCGCCCTGCGCGAGATCAACGCGGGTCTGCTGACCTCCGAGGCCATCGAAGGCCCGGCTCAGTAGTACTTTCGTATTGCAGTTGACTTATCCACAGGCCCGGCAGCTGACTGTCGGGCCTGTGGTGTGTGATGGCGTCATGGAATCGACGAGTGGAGGCCCGGTGGACAAGCCGAAGGTCGTGCTGGGGGTCAGCGGCGGCATCGCCGCGTACAAGGCCTGTGAGCTGCTGAGAAGGTTCACGGAGTCGGGCCATGACGTCCGGGTCGTCCCCACCGCCTCCGCGCTGCACTTCGTCGGCGCCGCCACCTGGTCCGCCCTCTCCGGCAACCCCGTCTCCACCGAGGTCTGGGACCACGTCGAAGAGGTCCCGCACGTCCGGATCGGCCAGCACGCCGACCTGGTCGTCGTCGCCCCCGCCACCGCCGACATGCTGGGCAAGGCGGCCCACGGCCTCGCCGACGACCTGCTCACCAACACCCTCCTCACGGCCCGCTGCCCGGTCGTCTTCGCCCCCGCGATGCACACCGAGATGTGGGAGCACCCGGCCACCCAGGAGAACGTCGCCACGCTGCGCCGCCGTGGCGCCGTCGTGATCGAACCGGCGGTCGGCCGCCTCACCGGCGTCGACACCGGCAAGGGCCGCCTGCCCGACCCGGCGGAGATCTTCGAGGCCTGCCGTCGCGTCCTCGCCCGGGGAGCGCGGGAACCCGACCTGGCCGGCCGCCATGTCGTCGTCTCCGCCGGGGGCACCCGCGAGCCCCTCGACCCCGTCCGCTTCCTCGGCAACCGCTCCTCCGGCAAGCAGGGCTACGCCCTCGCCCGCACGGCCGCCGCCCGGGGTGCCCGGGTGACGCTGGTCGCCGCGAACACCGCCGGCCTGCCGGACCCGGCCGGCGTGGACGTCGTCCCGGTCGGCACGGCCGTCCAGCTGCGCGAGGCGGTGCTGAAGGCGGCCGCCGACGCCGACGCGGTGGTGATGGCCGCGGCCGTCGCCGACTTCCGTCCCGCGGTCTACGCCGCCGGGAAGATCAAGAAGAAGGACGGGCAGGATCCCGAGCCGATCGTCCTGGTGCGGAATCCGGACATCCTCGCGGAGATCTCGGCCGACCGGGCGCGGTCCGGACAGGTGATCGTCGGCTTCGCCGCCGAGACCGACGACGTCCTCGCCAACGGCCGGACCAAGCTGGCCCGCAAGGGCTGCGACCTGCTCGTGGTGAACGAGGTGGGAGAGCGGAAGACCTTCGGCTCCGAGGAGAACGAGGCCGTGGTGCTCGGCGCCGACGGCAGCGAGACTCCTGTGCCGCACGGGCCGAAGGAGGCTCTGGCCGACACCGTGTGGGACCTGGTGGCGGCCCGTTTGGGTTAACTTATTTCAGCCATATGTCAACTTTCTCGGGTGTGACATTACGGTGCGATGGCTCTGGCCAAGGCCGTCGGCCATTGGGCAGAATGCCCGTGCCGCAGGTCACAGCACTCCCGAGTGTCGAGACAGGTGGGCCGGCGGCCGAGTGCGACCGATAAACTGTTCTCGGACGATGCCCGGGTGCAGCCCCCGTGTCGTCCGCCAATGATCAGCCAGCAGCCGCTGCAACCCCAGGGAGCGTTGTGTCCCGTCGCCTGTTCACCTCGGAGTCCGTGACCGAGGGCCACCCCGACAAGATCGCTGACCAGATCAGCGACACCATTCTCGACGCGCTTCTGCGCGAGGACCCGACCTCCCGGGTCGCCGTCGAGACGCTGATCACCACCGGCCTCGTGCACGTGGCCGGCGAGGTCACGACCAAGACGTACGCGGACATCGCGACGCTGGTCCGCAACAAGATCCTTGAGATCGGCTACGACTCCTCGAAGAAGGGCTTCGACGGAGCCTCCTGCGGCGTCTCGGTCTCGATCGGCGCGCAGTCCCCGGACATCGCCCAGGGCGTGGACACGGCGTACGAGAACCGGGTCGAGGGCGACGAGGACGAGCTCGACAAGCAGGGCGCCGGCGACCAGGGCCTGATGTTCGGCTACGCGACCGACGAGACGCCCACCCTGATGCCGCTGCCGATCTTCCTGGCGCACCGGCTGTCGAAGCGGCTCTCCGAGGTCCGAAAGAACGGCACCATCCCCTACCTGCGCCCCGACGGCAAGACGCAGGTCACCATCGAGTACGACGGCGACAAGGCCGTCCGCCTCGACACGGTCGTGGTCTCCAGCCAGCACGCCTCGGACATCGACCTGGAGTCGCTGCTCGCCCCCGACATCCGCGAGTTCGTCGTGGAGCCGGAGCTGAAGGCGCTGCTGGACGACGGCATCAAGCTCGACACCGAGAACTACCGTCTGCTGGTCAACCCGACCGGCCGCTTCGAGATCGGCGGCCCGATGGGTGACGCCGGCCTGACCGGCCGCAAGATCATCATCGACACCTACGGCGGCATGGCCCGCCACGGCGGCGGTGCGTTCTCCGGCAAGGACCCGTCCAAGGTCGACCGCTCGGCCGCCTACGCCATGCGCTGGGTCGCCAAGAACGTCGTCGCGGCCGGCCTGGCCGCCCGCTGCGAGGTCCAGATCGCCTACGCGATCGGCAAGGCCGAGCCCGTCGGTCTCTTCGTCGAGACCTTCGGCACGGCCAAGGTCGACCACGAGAAGATCGAGAAGGCGATCGACGAGGTCTTCGACCTGCGTCCGGCAGCCATCATCCGCGACCTCGACCTGCTCCGCCCGATCTACGCCCAGACCGCCGCGTACGGCCACTTCGGCCGCGAGCTCCCCGAATTCACCTGGGAGCGTACGGACCGCGTGGACGCCCTGCGCACGGCCGCGGGCCTGTAACCCCGAAGCCGCCTCGCCGAAGGCCCGGTCTCCCCGCGGGGAGACCGGGCCTTCGGCGCGTCCCGGAAGCTTTCTTCCCGCTGCCGGTGTCCGGTTGCCGGAGTGGGCTCGGGCGGCGTCGGTTGTCAGTGGCGTTTGGTAAGAATGCAAGGGTGAGCAGCGAGAACGGGCAGGGGGGCGGGGGCGCCGGAGGGGTGCCGCCGGAGCAGCTCGCGCTCATTCGGGAGAGCGTGCGGGGGGCCAAGGTGCCGCGGGCCAAGCCGCGGACCTGGCGGGGGGCCGCGCTGGCCGAGCGGTTGCCGGTCGCGCGGGTGCTCGTGGACAAGGGCGTGCTCCATCTCGACCGGTACTTCGACTACGCCGTCCCCGCCGAGCTGGACGCCGACGCGCAGCCCGGGGTGCGGGTCCGGGTGCGGTTCGGGGCAGGCCGGCACCGGGTGCGGGACGGGCGCCGGGAGGGCGGGGGGCTCATCGACGGGTTCCTCGTCGAGCGGCTCGCCGAGTCCGACTACTCGGGGCCGCTGGCCGCGCTGGCCCAGGTGGTGTCGCCCGAGCCGGTGCTGAGCGAGGAACTGCTGCGGCTCGCACGGGCGGTCGCCGACCGGTACGCGGGGAGCCTCGCGGACGTGCTCCAGCTGGCCGTGCCGCCGCGCAGCGCGCGGGCCGAGAAGCGGCCGTCCCCCGAGCCGCTGCCGCCCCCGCCCGTGCCGGGTACCGGGAGCTGGTCGCGGTACGAGCACGGGGCCGCCTTCGTCGAGGCGCTGGCCTCCGGCGGTGCGCCGCGCGCGGTGTGGAACGCCCTGCCGGGGTCCGGATGGAGCGAGGAGATCGCCCGGGCCGTCGCCGCCACACTCGCCTCGGGACGCGGCGCGCTCGTCGTCGTACCGGACGGACGGGCCGCCGCGCGGGTCGATGCCGCGCTCACCGCGGTGCTGGGCGACGGACGGCACGCGCTGCTCACGGCCGACGCCGGGCCCGAGAAGCGGTACGCGCAGTGGCTCGCCGTCAGCCGTGGGTCGGTGCGGGCGGTGGTGGGGACGCGGGCGGCCATGTTCGCGCCCGTGCGGGACCTCGGGCTCGTCGCGATCTGGGACGACGGGGACGACAGCCACAGCGAGCAGCACGCCCCGCAGCCGCATGCGCGGGACGTGCTGCTGTTGCGTGCCGCGCTGGACAAGTGCGGTTTTCTGCTCGGGAGTTGGAGCTGCACGGTGGAGGCCGCGCAGCTCGTGGCGAACGGCTGGGCGCGGCCCTTGGCCGCGGGCAGGGAACAGGTACGGCAGGCCGCGCCCCTGGTGCGGACGGTCGGGGACGGAGACCTCGCGCGGGACGAGGCGGCGCGGGCCGCCCGGCTGCCGACGCTCGCCTGGCAGGCGGTCCGGGACGGACTGCGACACGGGCCGGTGCTGGTGCAGGTGCCGCGGCGGGGGTATGTGCCCCGGATGGCCTGTGCCCAGTGCCGGGCACCGGCGCGCTGCCGGCACTGCGCCGGCCCCCTGGAGGCGCGGGACGCAGGCGCGCTGGGGTGCGGGTGGTGCGGGCGCGAGGAGAGCGACTGGCACTGCCCGGAGTGCGGTGGGTTCCGGTTGCGGGCACAGGTGGTCGGGGCCCGGCGGACCGCCGAGGAGCTGGGGCGGGCCTTTCCCGCCGTACCCGTTCGGACCTCGGGTCGTGAGCAGGTGCTGGACACCGTGCCGGGGACGCCCGCGCTGGTCGTGAGTACACCGGGTGCGGAACCGGTCGCCGAGGGGGGGTATGCGGCGGCCCTGCTGCTGGACGGGTGGGCCATGCTGGGGCGGCCGGATCTGCGCGCCGGTGAGGACGCGCTGCGCCGGTGGATCGCGGCCGGGGCGCTGGTGCGGCCGCAGGGGGACGGTGGGACGGTGGTCGTCGTCGCGGAGCCCACCCTGCGGCCCGTGCAGGCGCTGGTGCGGTGGGATCCCGTCGGGCACGCGGTCCGGGAGCTGGCCGAGCGGGCGGAGCTCGGGTTTCCGCCGGTGTCGCGGATGGCGGCGGTCTCGGGGACGGCGGAGGCGCTCGCCGAGTTCCTCGGTACGGCCGGACTTCCTCCGGACGCCGAGGTGTTGGGGCCGGTGCCGGTGCCCGTGGCGCGGGCCGGGGCGCCTCGGCGGGCGGGGGCGCCGCCGCCGGGGGAGCACTGGGAGCGGGCGCTGGTACGGGTGCCGCCGGGCAGCGGGGCGGCGCTGGCCGCCGCGCTGAAGTCGGCTCAGGCCGCGCGGATGGCGCGGGGGAGCGGAGGCGGCAGCGCGGGCGGGGGCGGGGAGGCGGTTCGGGTGCGGATCGATCCGCCGGACATCGGGTGACCTGGCAGACGGCTGCCCTCCCGGATGCTTGCCGGGAGGGCAGGGGCGGGCGGATCAGCCCTTGAGGTCAGCCGTGGGGCCGTTCGGCCGTGGCGTGCGTCAGCTGTGGTGGACGTCAGCCGTTGCGTTGCGGGGGCCGGGGAAGGCGGTTGGCCTGGCCTCGTCGCGCAGGGTGGGGCTGCCGGCGGTCGGCTGGGTCGGCATGGAGCGGGCGGCCGGGACCGTCGGCACGGTGGGGAGTCCGCCGCCCACGTTGATCGTGCGGGTGCCCGACACTTCCGTGGACAGGTCGGGCTCGGCCGTGGCCGCCGTCTGGGAGGCGGCGCGCCGGGCGCCGTAACGGCGGTGCACCGCCTGCTTGGTGACTCCGAGCGCGGAGCCCACCGCGTCCCACGAGAAGCCGAGTGAACGGTCGAAGTCCACGGCGGCCGTGACCAGGGTTTCGACGCTGTCCCGGAGTTCCTGGGCGAGACGGACCGTCGGGGCGGGGGCGCGTCCGTAGACGACGAAGCCCGTGGACGGGCCGGAGCGGCGCGGGCGGTAGACGTTGCCCAACTGGGCGGTGAGCGTGCGTAGTGCGTCCACCTGGCGGCGGACCCGCTCGATGTCCCGCACCAGCAAGTGCAGGCTGGCCCGGGCCTGGGCGTCGTGGGTTGCGTGGTCGGCCATGAACAAGCCTCTCGAACCGGCGTGAAAGGAATGGGCCGCGCGTATGCGGCCCGTTGTGGTCAACTCTCTCTTGACCAACGCGTGGGCGCTCCGCTGGTCACGGTGTGGGGGCGTATGGGCATATGCGTACGCCGTGCGGCGGGGGTGCACCACCGGGGAGTTCTCCCACTCACGCACCACCCGTCCCGGTCAGCAGAGAGGTTGAGCGACCTGCGGGGGTGCCCACCGCCGGCGGCTTGCCGTGGGCTGTGGGGGTGGGTGATCGGGGCGGCATAGACTTGTTTGTTGCCCGTGTCGATGTCGTTGGAGAGGGTCGCAGTCGCCCATGAAGCTTGTCTTCGCCGGTACTCCCGAAGTCGCCGTTCCTGCTCTGGACGCTCTCGTCTCCTCCGGACGGCACGAGGTGGCCGCCGTGGTCACGCGGCCCGACGCGCCGGCCGGGCGGGGGCGCAGGCTGGTCGCTTCGCCTGTGGCCGAGCGGGCGATGGAGGCCGGGATCGAGGTGCTGAGGCCGGTCAAGCCCCGCGATCCGGAGTTTCTGGAGCGGCTGACGGAGATCGCGCCGGACTGCTGTCCGGTGGTGGCGTACGGCGCCCTGCTGCCGCGGGTCGCGCTCGACGTACCCGCCCACGGGTGGGTCAACCTGCACTTCTCGCTGCTTCCCGCCTGGCGCGGTGCGGCTCCCGTCCAGCACTCCATCATGGCGGGGGACGAGATCACGGGCGCTTCTACGTTCCTCATCGAGGAGGGGCTGGACTCCGGGCCCGTCTACGGGACCGTCACCGAGGAGGTCCGGCCCACCGACACCAGCGGTGACCTGCTCACCCGGCTCGCCTTCGCCGGGGCCGGGCTGCTCGCCGCGACCATGGACGGTATCGAGGACGGCACGCTCAAGGCCGTACCGCAGCCGGCGGAGGGCATCACCCTCGCGCCGAAGATCGGCGTCGAGGACGCGAAGATCGACTGGTCGGCGCCGGCGCTGCGGGTCGACCGGGTGGTGCGGGGCTGCACTCCGGCCCCGGGTGCCTGGACCACCTTCCGCGGTGAGCGGCTCAAGCTCATCCAGGTGACGCCGGTGCCCGAGCGGACCGATCTCGCCCCGGCGCAGATCGCCGTCGGGAAGAACAACGTGCATGTGGGGACGGGGTCGTACGCCGTGGAGATGCTGTGGGTTCAGGCCCAGGGCAAGAAGCCGATGCGGGCCGCCGACTGGGCCCGCGGTGTGCGCATCGGCGCCGGGGAGACGCTCGGCGACTGAGTCCCCGTTCCCCAGCAGCGGCTCTCCGGCGTACCCGGCGTACGCTGGGAGTCGCCTCATTCCCATGACCGGAGCACCTTTTTCGTGAGCGAGCAGTCCCGGCGGCCGCGCAGGCCCGCCAAGCCCTACCGCCGTCCCCAGAAGGACCCCGTCCGCATCCTCGCCTTCGAGGCGCTGCGCGCCGTGGACGAGCGGGACGCGTACGCCAACCTCGTGCTGCCGCCACTGCTGCGCAAGGCACGGGAGAAGGGCGACTTCGACGGACGGGACGCCGCGCTCGCGACCGAGCTGGTGTACGGGACGCTGCGCCGGCAGGGGACGTACGACGCGATCATCGCCGAGTGCGTCGACCGGCCGCTGCGCGAGGTGGACCCGCCGGTGCTGGACGTGCTCAGCCTGGGGGTGCATCAGCTGCTCGGGACCCGGATTCCCAGCCACGCCGCCGTCTCCGCCTCCGTCGAACTGGCCCGGGTGGTGCTGGGCGACGGGCGGGCCAAGTTCGTCAACGCCGTGCTCCGCAAGGTCGCGCAGGACGATCTCGACGGCTGGATCGCCAAGGTCGCGCCGCCTTACGACGATGACCCCGAGGATCATCTGGCCGTGGTGCACTCACACCCCAGGTGGGTCGTCTCCGCGCTCTGGGACTCGCTGGGGGGCGGCCGTGCGGGGATCGAGGAGCTGCTGACCGCCGACAACGAGCGGCCCGAGGTGACGCTGGTCGCCCGGCCGGGGCGGGCCACCACCGAGGAACTGCTCGGGGAGGAGGCCGCCGTACCGGGGCACTGGTCGCCGTACGCCGTGCGGCTCGCGGAGGGCGGGGAGCCCGGCGCCATCACGGCGGTGCAGGAGGGCAGGGCGGGTGTGCAGGACGAGGGCAGCCAGCTGGTCGCCCTCGCGCTCGCCAACGTGCCGGTCGAGGGCTCGGACGAGAAGTGGCTGGACGGCTGCGCAGGCCCCGGCGGCAAGGCCGCGCTGCTCGGCGCGCTCGCCGCCGAGCGGGGGGCCGTGCTGCTCGCCTCCGAGAAGCAGCCGCACCGGGCCGGGCTGGTCGAGAAGGCGCTGCACGGCAACCCGGGGCCCTACCAGGTGATCGCCGCCGACGGCACCCGGCCGCCGTGGCGTCCCGGCAGCTTCGACCGGGTCCTGATGGACGTCCCGTGCACGGGCTTGGGCGCGTTGCGCCGCCGTCCCGAGGCACGGTGGCGCCGCCGCCCCGAGGACCTCGACAACTTCGGCCCGCTGCAGCGGGCCCTGCTGCGCACCGCCGTCGACTCCGTGCGGGTGGGCGGTGTCGTCGGCTACGCGACCTGTTCCCCGCACCTCGCGGAGACGCGCGCGGTCGTGCAGGACATTCTCAAGCAGCGTCCGGAGACGGAGCTGGTGGACGCGCGCCCGTTGCTGCCGGGGGTGCCGGAGCTGGGCGAGGGGCCCGACGTGCAGCTGTGGCCGCATCTGCACGGCACCGACGCGATGTACCTGGCACTGATCCGCCGGACCGGCTGAGGTGGGGGTGGGGGCGCTCCCGGCGCCGGCCGGGTGCTTCCCCCAGAGGGGGCCCCAGCGCCCACCCGTGCCGCCCTGGGGGTACCTCCCAGGCCCTTGAGGCACTGGGGGAGGCACGACTGCCCGCGGCTGGTGAGACACGGTGGGCGAAGCGCCCGGTAGGGGCGCGGGGAACTGCGCGACCAGCCCCCGCACGCCCGCGGCTCACAACGGACCGCATCCACCCCCGAACCCCACTCGGCCCACCCCGTCAGGGCATGGCACGCTTGGGGCATGGCCGTGCAGATCAACCCCAGTATCCTGTCCGCCGACTTCGCCCGCCTCGCGGACGAGGCGAAGGCGGTCGAAGGCGCCGACTGGCTCCACGTCGACGTCATGGACAACCACTTCGTCCCGAACCTCACGCTCGGTGTGCCGGTCGTAGAGTCCCTGGCCCGTGCTACGGACACCCCGCTGGACTGCCATCTGATGATCGAGGCCCCCGACCGGTGGGCACCGCAGTACGTCGAAGCGGGTGCCTCCTCGGTCACCTTCCACGTGGAGGCGGCGGCCGCCCCGGTGCGGCTCGCGCGCGAGATCCGGGCGAAGGGCGCCCGCGCCTCCATGGCCCTCAAGCCCGCGACGCCCATCGAACCGTACGAGGACCTGCTCCCCGAGCTGGACATGCTGCTGATCATGACGGTGGAGCCGGGCTTCGGCGGTCAGGCCTTCCTCGACATCATGCTGCCCAAGATCCGCCGCACCCGGGAGTTGATCAGCAAGCACGGACTGGAGCTCTGGCTCCAGGTCGACGGCGGAGTTTCCGCGTCCACGATCGAGCGGTGCGCGGACGCCGGAGCCGACGTTTTTGTGGCAGGTTCCGCGGTGTACGGGGCAAACGACCCGGCAGAGGCGGTACGTGCACTACGCACGCAGGCGGAGACGGCCATCGCCCAGGCGTCCTGGGCGTGCGACCACTGAGGTACGGGAACGTGAACGGCTCCGATCAGGGCTGATCAAGTGCGCCGGATCTGCAAGGATGAACGGCGTATCCAGAGTGTGAACAGCAGTGAGGAGATGGCCGTGTCGGGTATGTCGGCGGGCCGGTCAGCCATGCGGATGGGACCCGCAGAGCTGGTGCAGGCGGCGGCCATGGCCCGCCGCTTCTACCTCGAAGGCAAGTCCAAGATCCAGATCGCTGAGGAGTTCGGCGTCAGCCGCTTCAAAGTGGCCCGGGTACTGGAGACTGCCCTCGAAAGGGATCTCGTACGCATCGAGATCCGCGTACCGGCCGAACTGGACGCCGAGCGCTCGGACGCGCTCCGCGCCCGCTACGGCCTGCGGCATGCCGTCGTGGTCGAGTCCCCGGCCGAGGCGGAGGAGACCCCTGACCCCGAGAACCTCGGCGAGGTCGCCGCGGACCTGCTCGGTGAACTGGTGAACGAGGGGGATGTACTCGGCCTCGCCTGGGGCCGGTCCACCATCCACATGGCGGCCGCGCTCGACCGGCTGCCGCCCTGCACGGTGGTGCAGCTGACCGGCGTGTACGACGCGGGGACCTCCGAGCGCGGCTCGGTGGAGGCCGTCCGGCGCGCCGCCCAGGTGTCCGGCGGCGACGCGCACCCCATCTACGCGCCGATGCTGCTGCCCGACGCGGCCACCGCGGTCGCGCTGCGCAACCAGACCGGGATCGCCCGGGCCTTCGAGTACTTCGACAAGGTCACGGTCGCCTGTGTCTCCATCGGCTCCTGGGAGCCCGGCATCTCCACGGTGCACGACATGCTCAGCGACGAGGAGCGCGCGCACTACGCCACGCTGGGCGTCGCCGCCGAGATGGCCGCGCACCTCTTCGACGCCGAGGGCCGCCGGGTCGGACGGGACCTGGGGGAACGGTGCATCACGGTCAAGGCCGACCAGTTGCGCCGTATCCCGGAGGTCGTCGCGATCGCGGGCGGCCAGCGCAAGGCGGCCGCGATCGACGCGGTGCTGCGGTCGGGGCTGGTCACCAGCCTCGTCACCGACACCTCGGCCGCCGACTACCTGATGACGGCGGGCACCACCCCCAGGCCCGCGCTGAACCGTGCGGACCCGGACGGACCCTGACCGGGAACAGGGCGGCGCCGCGGCAGCCGAGGTGACAACGCTGCCGTGGCGGCCGGGCGGACCCTGGAGCAGCGGCTCTCAGGACCCGGCCGGCAGTGCCGCGTCGATCAGGAGGGCGGCCGCCTCCCGGGCGACCGCGCCCACCGACGGGTCACGGTCCATCCGCGCGGACACCGCGCCCCCGTCGTACAGCAGGTGCAGCCGGCGGGCCAGGCCCTCGGGATCCGGGGCTCCGGCGTCCCGGGCGAGGTCGGTGAACAGCGCGCGGACCCAGGCACGGGAGGCGTCGGAGGCCTCCTCGATGGCGCTGCCGTGCTTGGCCTCCGCGCTGGCCGCCATGAAGGCGCACCCGTGGTAGTTCTGCTCGGAGAAGAGCTCGGCCTGTGCGTCGAAGACGGCGAGCAGCCGGTCCCGCGGGGTGCCGGCGCCCGCGACACCGCGCAGCAGCCGCTCGGTCAGCCGGGCGTGCCGCGAGTCGAGGTAGGCGCGGATGAGCTGTTCCTTGCCGCCGAAGGTGTTGTACAGCGAGGCCTTGGCCACCCCGGCGTGCTCGATGATCCGGTCGATCCCGACCGTCTGCACGCCCTCCGCGTAGAACAGCTCGTTCGCCGCCGAGAGCAGCCGCTCCCGGGCCGTGGGGGCCTTGGCGGCGGTCAGCGTCTTCGTCATGCCACTCACCTTCCCGACACTTCCAGTCTACGGATGACCAGACCGGTCTACTCAGTCAGCGCGCCGGTGTGGCGGCCTGGGGCTGCTCCGCCCGGACCGGCACCGTCTGCGGGCCGCCGGAGGCCACCTTCACCCCGGGCGCGGTCTGCGGCCCGCCGCGCAACAGCAGGGCGGCCAGGGCCAGCAGCGCCAGGCCGATGACCACCGCGCCGTACTCCTCGGAGGTCGGGACCAGTCCGCCCCCGTGCACCACCAGCGCACCGGCGGCGACCGAGGGGACGCCCATGCCGAGGTAGGCGACGACGAACAGCAGGGACAGCACGCCCGAGCTCTCGTGGGGCCTGGTCAGCGGCAGCACGGTGCGGATGCCGCCCTGGAAACCGCTGCCGAAGCCGAGGCCGGCGACGGCCGTACCGACGAAGAACAGCGCCGGCATGCGCTGGTCGACGGCCACCAGGGTGAGCGTCACCCCGGCGACGAGCGCCGCGATGCCGGTGTACATCAGGGTGGTCGCCGAGGCCTTGCGCAGGGCGAGGACCGAGCTTGCCGCCACGAACGCGAGGACGAAGAGGCCGAGGCCGCCCCAGACGGCGGAGGTGGAGCCGACCAGGGTGCGGACCAGGGCGGGGCCGAGCGAGCCGTAGAACCCGGCGAGCGCCCAGACGGCGAAGATGACGGGTGCCGCGGCGAGGGCGGCGCCACGGACCGTCCGCGGCAGCCTGATCTCGGGCACCAGGCCGGCCAGGGCGCCCGGCTTCTTGGTGACGGTCTCGTCGATCAGGGCGACGGCGACCGCCTGGGCCGCGAACACGGCCAGCAGGCCGAGGTAGATCGTGTGGGTCGGGGCGGGCAGGTACTGCACCACGAAGCCGCTGACCAGCGAGCCCGTCGCGGTGCCGAGGCCGGGGGCGAAGGCGTTCGCCACGGTGCCGCGGGAGCGGTTGATGTCCATCATCGCGGCGCCGACCGCGCCCAGCGCGGCGCCGGTGGACAGGCCCTGGACGACGCGGGCGACCAGCAGTTCGCCGACGCCCCCGGCGGTGGAGAACAGCAGCATCGCGGCGGCCTGGGCGGCGATCGCGGTGATCAGGACCGGGCGGCGGCCGACGTGGTCGGACAGCTTGCCGAGGACCAGCAGGCCGGCCAGGACGACGATCGCGTAGACGCCGAAGACGACCGTGGTGGTGATCGGGGTGAAGCCCCATTCGGCCTGGTAGGTCGCGTAGAGCGGGGTGGGCGCGCTGGAGGCGGCGAGGAAGGAGACGATGACGGAGGCGAGCAGGTAGAACGCCGCGCGCGGCGGGATCGGCCTGCGCGATGCCCTGGTCTGCTCGGTCTGCGCGGTTCGCTCGTGCGGTGCGGGGTGGTTCATCGGAGATCCTTCGCGGGGACGGGGCCGAAGACCGTCGTTCGGAGGTCCTGGGTGAGTAGACCTGTCTGTCTACCTGGCCTGGGTAACCCCGTAGACAGGTCTGTCTATTCCGTCGGTGGGGGAATTTTCGTGGAGCGTCTTCGTCCACTCGCCGCCGCCGGCCCCGAGTATGTGTACGACAGGCCGTGTGCCGATCGCATCGGGAGGACGCGTTGACCACCGAACCCCACTCCGTGCCGGGAGCCGAACCGCAGCCGGTGCTCGGTCCGTTGACCACCGCCGCGATCTTCCTGGTGCTCACCGTCCGCCCCGGCGGCGAGGAGGCGGCACGGGAGGTGCTGGGCGATCTCCGCGCGCTGGAGCGCAGCTTCGGGTTCGGCGCCCCGGAAGCCGCGCTGAGCTGCGTCGCCGGGGTCGGCTCCGCCGCCTGGGACCGCCTGTTCGACCATCCCCGCCCGGCCGGCCTGCACCCCTTCCGGCCGCTGGAAGGCCCCCGGCACACCGCGGTCGCCACCCCCGGCGACCTCCTCCTGCACATCCGGGCCACCCGGTACGACCTGTGCTTCGGGCTCGCCGCCGAGATCATGCGCCGGCTGCGCGACGCGGTGACCGTCGAGGACGAGGTGCAGGGCTTCAAGTACCTCGACGCCCGCGACCTGCTGGGCTTCGTCGACGGCACCGAGAACCCGGTCGGTGCCGCAGCCCGCCGGGCCGTCCTGATCGGCGCGGAGGATCCCGGCCATGCCGGCGGCAGCTATGTGGTCGTGCAGAAGTACGTCCACGACCTCGACGCCTGGAACGCGCTGGCCGTGGAGGCGCAGGAGCGGATCATCGGGCGTACGAAGGCCACCAACCTCGAACTGGAGGAGCCGGCCTCCCATGTGGACCTGAACACGATCACCGGACCCGATGGCGGGGAACAGCAGATCCTGCGGGACAACATGCCGTTCGGCAGCCCCGGCGGCGGCGAGTTCGGCACCTACTTCATCGGGTACGCCCGGACGCCGGACCTCATCGAGCACATGCTGCGCAACATGTTCCTCGGCACCCCGGACGCCACCCACGACCGGATCCTCGACTTCTCCACCGCACTCACCGGCACGCTCTTCTTCGTGCCCTCCGACGACTTCCTGGACGGCCTGCCCGCGCTTCCCGGCTCCCTGTAGGTTCCTCCAACAGGGCCCTGACCTGCCTGGACGTTCGTCCCGGGCATGACGTACCGGTCCGCATGGGAGAATGAAGTACGTGCTTCTCCCCTTGGCCGGCCGGTCCGGGGGTCACCTCTGATCGACTGGGATGTGCGGCACGTGCGTTTCCTCAATGACATCCAGCCCGCGTACGACCTGACGTACGACGACGTCTTCATGGTGCCGAGCCGCTCCGCGGTCGGCTCGCGTCAGGGCGTGGACCTCGGCTCGCCGGACGGCACGGGTACCACCATCCCGCTGGTCGTCGCCAACATGACCGCGATCGCGGGCCGGCGGATGGCCGAGACGGTGGCCCGGCGCGGCGGACTCGTGGTGATCCCTCAGGACATCCCGATCGACGTGGTCACCGATGTCATCACCTGGGTCAAGAGCCGCCACCTGGTGCTGGACACCCCGATCGTGCTGGCCCCGCACCAGACCGCCGCCGACGCGCTGGCCCTGCTGCCGAAGCGGGCGCACAACGCGGGTGTCGTCGTGGACGAGGACGGCCGCCCCGTCGGCGTCGTCACCGACCGGGACCTGACCGGCGTCGACCGGTTCACCCAGCTCGCCGAGGTCATGTCCCGCGACCTGCTGCTCCTCGACGCGGACATCGACCCCCGCGAGGCCTTCAACAAGCTGGACGCCGCCAACCGCAGGTACGCCCCGGCGGTCGACCGGGACGGCAAGCTGGCCGGCATCCTCACCCGCAAGGGCGCCCTGCGCGCCACCCTCTACACCCCGGCGACCGACGCGAACGGCAGGCTGCGCATCGCCGCCGCCGTCGGGATCAACGGCGACTTCGCGGACAAGGCGAAGCAGCTGCTCGACGCGGGCGTCGACACGCTCGTCATCGACACCGCGCACGGTCATCAGGAATCGATGATCAGCGCGATCAAGCTGGTCCGCGGCCTCGACCCGCACGTCCCGATCGCGGCCGGCAACATCGTCTCCGCGGAAGGGGTCAAGGACCTCGTCGACGCCGGTGCGGACATCATCAAGGTCGGTGTGGGCCCGGGTGCCATGTGCACCACCCGCATGATGACCGGCGTCGGCCGGCCGCAGTTCTCGGCGGTCCTGGAGTGCGCCGCGGAGGCGAGGAAGTACGGCAAGCACGTGTGGGCCGACGGAGGTGTCCGGCACCCCCGTGACGTCGCCATGGCGCTGGCCGCCGGTGCGTCCAACGTGATGATCGGCTCCTGGTTCGCGGGCACCTACGAGTCCCCGGGCGACCTTCAGCAGGCCGCCGACGGGCGGCTGTACAAGGAGTCGTTCGGCATGGCCTCGGCGCGGGCGGTGCGTAACCGCACGTCGGAAGAGTCGGCCTACGACCGGGCCCGCAAGGCGCTCTTCGAGGAGGGCATCTCCACCTCCCGGATGTTCCTCGACCCGGCCCGGCCGGGTGTGGAGGACCTGATCGACTCGATCATCGCGGGTGTGCGGTCGTCGTGCACGTATGCCGGTGCGGGGTCGCTGGAGGAGTTCGCCGAGAAGGCGATCGTGGGGATCCAGAGTGCGGCCGGTTACGCGGAGGGGAAGCCGCTGCACGCGAGCTGGAGCTGACCGGAGGGGGCCGGTCGCGGGGTTCCCCGCGCCTCTGACGGGGCTCGTGTTCTACTTCGTGTGCGGCTACCGCCGGCCCCGTCCTGCAACACCTGAGAGCTGAACAACCCCTTGCTGAACGATCTCGACGAACGCATCGTGCACGCCCTCGCCGAGGATGCCCGCCGCTCCTACGCGGACATCGGGCAACTGGTCGGTCTGTCCGCGCCCGCTGTCAAACGGCGCGTGGACCGGCTGCGCGCCACCGGGGCGATCACCGGATTCACCGTACGGGTCGATCCGGCGGCCCTCGGCTGGGAGACCGAGGGGTTCGTCGAGATCTACTGCCGGCGCAACACGTCGCCCGAGACCATCCAGCGGGGGCTGGAGCGCTACCAGGAGGTGGTGGCCGCGTCCACCGTCACCGGGGAGGCCGACGCGGTCGTGCAGGTCTTCGCGTCGGACATGCGGCACTTCGAGAGAGTGCTGGAGCGGATCGCGGGTGAGCCGTTCGTGGAGCGGACCAAGTCGGTACTGGTGCTGTCGCCCCTGCTGAGGAGGTTCTCCTCGGGGGCACCGGGGTGAGAGCGGGGGAGAGGGGGCGGGGGGTGCGGTGGCCTGCCGGGTGCGGGCCGGTGAGGGGTGTTCGCGCAGTTCCCCGCGCCCCTTCAGGGCGCGGTTCCACCGCCGACCAAGGGGCGCGGGGAACTGCGCGACCAGCCACGAACCACCCGCACCCGGCACGCCACCGCACCCCCACCCCCTACTCCGCGGTCTTCCTCGCCAACGCGTTGTTGCCGATGGAGTTGTGGACGCTGAAGCTCACCGCGTCCGACCGGTAGCGGTCGTCCGACCACTCCACCGGCCGCCCCTCCCGCGTCGTCGTCACCCGCCGCACCCGCAGCAGCGGGCTCGTCCGGCGGATGCCGAGCAGCTCCGCGTCCTGTGCCCCCGCCGCCACCGCGTCGATGACGTGCTCGCCGTACGCGAAGACCAGCCCCGTGTCCTCGTACAGGCGTTGGGTGACCGACGGGCACTCCGGCTCTATCGCCTCGACCGCCGGGGAGATCCAGTCCGCGTACACAGTGCGCTCCAGCAACACCGGTTCGCCGTCCAGGCCGCGGATGCGCAGTACGTGCAACACCGGTGCACCGGCGTCCAGTTGGAGACGGACCGCGTCCTCCTGGGAGGCGGGCCGGTACTCCTGGGACACCACGTGTCCCGTCGCCTCGCGGCCCATCGCCTTCGCCCACTGCGCGAAACTGCGCAGCTCCGCGAAGCTCTGGCTGCGGCGGCTGGCCAGCACCACCCGGCGGGCGCCCTGGCGGGAGCCGATCAGGCCCTCGGCGGTGAGTGCGGCGACCGCCTGGCGGACCGTGCCGCGGGAGACGCCGTACTCCGCGGCGAGCTCCGTCTCCGAGGGCAGCCGACTGCCGACGGTGTACTCCTCGCGGTCGATGGCGCGCCGCAGCTCGTCGGCGATCTCCTCGTGTCGCGCCGTCATGCTTCCCCTCTGAGTAGGCCGCTGTGCACAGCGTGACCAGCCTAATCGACGTTCCCGAGTGATTCGTGTCAGCCCGGAACCGGCCAGGACTGTGCAGGGAATTGGGGTTCAGGATTTATACGGCGTTCATGTGCCCGACATCCATGACGGGCGTACTGGGGCCAACTTGTTCAGACAAGTTCGCTCGGCGCCGCCCCACAGCGCCGCCCACCCTCGTGCGTACTCCCTGGAGAGACCGTGACCGTGTCCCTGCCGAGAACCGCCCTCCTCGGCGGCTCCCTCGCCGCCGTAGCCGCGCTCGCCCTGAGCGGCTGCGGTGCCGCTCCCGACAACGCGTCGTCCACCACCTCCGACGGCAAGAGCGCCGCCACCGCCACCTCCGCCGCCGACCTCGGCGGCATGGACAAGCTGATCGCCGCCGCCAAGAAGGAGGGCACGCTGCACATCATCGCCGTGCCCCGCGACTGGGCGAACTACGGCGCCATCATCGACGGCTTCCAGAAGAAGTACGGCATCAAGATCGAGGACGAGAGCCCCGACGGCTCAAGCCAGGACGAGATCAACGCCGTGACGTCGCGGAAGGGGCAGGACCGGGCCCCGGACGTGCTCGACCTCGGCTCGTCGTTCGCGCTCAGCGCGGCGCAGCAGGGGCTGCTCGCGCCCTACAAGGTGACCTCGTACTCCGACATCCCCGAGGGCCAGAAGGACCCGCAGGCCCGCTGGTACAACGACTACGGCGGCTACATCTCCATCGGCTGCGACGCGAAGCGGGTCAAGACCTGCCCGACCACCTTCGCCGACCTGCTCAAGCCGCAGTACAAGGGCCAGGTCGCCCTCAACGGCAACCCGACGAAGTCCGGTTCGGCGTTCGGCGGCGTCTACGCGGCGGCGCTCGCCAACAAGGGCTCCTTCGACGACATCCAGCCCGGCCTGGACTTCTTCGCCAAGCTGAAGAAGAACGGCAACTACACGCCCGTCGAGTCCACCCCGGCCACCGTCGAGAAGGGCGAGACGCCCATCTCCATCGACTGGGACTACCTGAACGCCGGTTACGCCGACGAGTTCAAGTCCAAGGGCGTGGACTGGAAGGTGTCGATCCCGACCGACGGCCAGTACGCCCAGTACTACTCCCAGGCCATCAACAAGGACGCCCCGCACCCGGCGGCCGCCCGCCTGTGGCAGGAGTACCTGTACAGCACCGAGGGCCAGAACCTGTGGCTCAAGGGGTACGCGCGTCCGGTCCTGATGTCCGCCCTGGAGAAGGCCGGCACGCTGGACAAGACCGCCGCCGCCAAGCTGCCCGCGGTCACCGGCACGCCGGCCTTCCCGACCGAGGCCCAGCAGGACAAGGCCAAGACCGTCCTCTCGACGGGCTGGTCGAAGGCCGTCTCCGGATGACGGCCACGCTCACGCGGGCCGACGTGGCGTCCGCCGCTTCCCGGAAGCGGCGGCGCCGCGCCCCCGGCTGGATCGCCGTCGCCCCGCTCCTCGTCTTCACGGCCATCGCCTTCGGGCTGCCGGCCGTGGCCATGCTGAACGGCGCCTTCACGGTCAAGGACCCGGCGAGCGGGGTCTCCTCGTACACCGGGCGGAACCTCGGCGACTCCCTCCAGGGGCCGTACCTCACCGCCCTCGTCGGCAGCGTGAAGCTGTCCGCGCTCTCCGCCCTCATCGCCGCCGTCCTCGGGCTGCCGCTCGCGCAGGCCGTCGTCAGCTCGCGCTCCCGGGCGCTGCGCGAGGCCGTGCTCACCGCCTCCGGCGTCCTCGCCAACTTCGGCGGTGTGCCGCTGGCGTTCGCCTTCGTGGCGACCCTCGGCAACGCCGGTGTGCTGACCGTGCACCTGCACCTCGCGGACCACGGCTGGGACCTGTACAGCTTCTGGGGGCTCGTACTGGTCTACCTGTACTTCCTGATCCCGCTGATGGTCCTCACCATCACCCCGGCCCTGGACGGGCTGCGCGTCCAGTGGCGGGAGGCCGCGCTCAACAACGGCGCCACCGGCCTGCAGTACTGGCGGTTCGTGGCCCTGCCCGTGCTCGCGCCCTCGCTGCTCGGCGGGCTCGTGCTGCTCTTCGGCAGCGCCTTCGCCGCCTACGCCACCGCCGCCGCCATGGTCGGCAGCGCGGTCCCGCTGGTCACCCTGCAGATCGCCGACGCCCTCTCCGGCAACGTCCTGGTCGGCCAGGAGAACGTGGCCCTCGCCCTGAGCCTGGACATGGTGCTGGTGGCCGGTGTGGTGATGGCCGTGTACCTGCCCCTGCAACGACGGAGCGCCCGATGGCTCGACGCCTGACCCCCTGGCGCTGGGCCGTCCTCGGCCTGGCCGCCCTCTACTTCCTCGTCCCGCTGGGCGCCTCCGTCCTCTTCACGGTGGACGTGCCCGGCCAGGGCGTCACCTTCGACGCCTACACCCAGATCCTGTCCGCCGACGGGTTCGTGTCCAGCCTGCTGCTCTCGCTGGAGCTGGCGGTCGCGACCATCGCCGTCGTACTGCTGCTGACGGTGCCCGCCGTGGTGGCCCTGCGGCTCAGCGCGCCCAGGCTGCGTCCCGTCGTCGAGATCGTCTGCTCGCTGCCGCTGGTGGTGCCGCCGATCGCGTTCGTCGCCGGCATCGTGACCGTGCTCAAGTGGGGCCCGGACTATCTGTCCCGGACCCCGCTGTTCGAGACGTTCGTCGCCATCCAGAACCCGGGCTTCCCGGTCGTCCTGGTCCTCGCCTACGTCGTGATGGCGCTGCCCTTCGTGTACCGGGCGCTGGACGCGGGACTGCGCGCGATCGACGTGCGCACCCTCGTGGAGGCCGCCCGCAGCTGCGGTGCCAACTGGCCGCAGGCCCTCGTCCGGGCCGTACTGCCCAACCTGCGCGGGGCGCTGCTCAACGCGGCCTTCCTCACGCTGGCCCTCGTGCTCGGCGAGTTCACCGTGGCCCGGCTGCTCGGCTTCGAGCCCTTCGCCGTGTGGATCTACGACGTCGGCGGCTCGCAGGCCCAGATGTCCGTCGCCGTCTCCGTGCTCAGTCTCCTGGTGACCTGGGCCCTGCTCCTCGCGCTCGCCGGTGCCGGCGGCCGTGACCGTACCGCTTCCTCCCGGGGATGAGACACCATGACCACCGCCACCCTTGAGAAGGCCGCGACCGTCGAGTTCCGGTCGCTGCGGCGCGAGTTCGGCGCCACCGTCGCCCTCGACGGACTCGACCTGACCGTTCAGCAGGGCGAGTTCCTCGCCCTGCTCGGCCCGTCCGGCTGCGGCAAGACCACCGCGCTGCGCATGCTCGCCGGGTTCGAACACCCCGACTCCGGCGCCGTGCTGGTGGACGGCGAGGACGTCACCCAGGTCCCGGCGCACCGCCGAGACGCCGGGATGGTCTTCCAGTCGTACAGCCTCTTCCCGCATCTGAACGCCGTCGACAACGTGGCCTTCGGGATGCGGATGCGCAAGGTGCGCACGAGTGAACGGCGGGCGCGGGCCGCCGAGTTGCTGGAGCTGGTCGGGCTCGGCGACAAGGGGGAGCGGTTCCCGCACCAGCTCTCCGGCGGCCAGCAGCAGCGGATCGCGCTCGCCCGCGCCCTCGCCCTGCGGCCCCGGGTCCTGCTGCTGGACGAACCGCTGTCCGCCCTCGACGCCAAGGTCCGGCTCAGCCTCCGCGAGGAGATCCGCCGGCTCCAGCAGGAACTCGGCATCACCACACTGTTCGTGACGCACGATCAGGAGGAGGCGCTGTCCATCGCCGACCGGGTCGCCGTGATGCGCGCCGGGCGGCTCGAACAGTGCGCCGAACCCGCCGAGCTGTACGGCCGCCCGGCCACCGCCTTCGTCGCCGAGTTCGTCGGGACGATGAGCCGGATCCCGGGGACGGTCAAGGACGGCTCGGTCGAGGTGCTCGGGCAGCGGCTGCCGGCCGACGGGCAGGTGCCGGGCACGGGCGAGGTCGACGTGCTCGTGCGGCCCGAGGCGGTCCAGGTGCGCGGGGACGGCGCCGGTACGGCCACCGTCGTCGCCACCGCCTTCCTGGGCGCGGTCGTCCGGGTCACGGTACGGCTCGCCGACGGCACCGAGGCCAAGGCCGACCTGCCCGCCCACGAGGCCGCCGAGCTGGGCGCCGGATCCGCCGTGAGCGTGTCGCTGCCCGAGCGGCCCGTGCTCGTGGCGGAACGCGTCCAGAAGTAACGCTGCCCGAAGTCCCGCCCCCCACGTGAGGAATGACAACAACGTGACCCCCCACCCCCGACTCCCGCTCCAGGCCGTCCTGTTCGACATGGACGGAACGCTGGTCGACACCGAGCGACTGTGGTGGGAGGCGGTGGAGAGCGTCGCCGGACGGTCGCTCGGCGAGGCCGACGAGCCCGACGTGCTGGGCCGTCCGGTCGAACACACCGCCCAGTGGCTGGCCGACGCCGGCGGCCGGTCGGCCGCCGGCCTGGCAGCCGAGCTGCACCGGGAGTTCGCGGACCGCGTCCGCACCGGCATCGTGCCCCGCCCCGGCGCCCTCGACCTGCTGGACGCCCTGGACGCGGCCGACGTGCCGACCGCCCTGGTCACCGCGTCACCACGCGCGGTCGCCGACCTCGTCCTCGACGCCCTTGGTCCCGGCCGGTTCGCCGCCTCCGTCACCGCCGACGACACCGGCCGCACCAAACCCGCCCCCGACCCGTACCTGGCCGCCTGCCGCGCCCTCGGCGTCGACCCGGCGGCCTGTGTCGCCGTCGAGGACACCGAGACCGGGGTCGCCTCCGCCGAGGCCGCCGGATGCGCCGTGCTGGCCGTGCCCTCCCTCGCGCCGATCGGCAGCGCGCCCGGCCGGACCGTCCGTGACACGCTGGTCGGGGTCACCCCGAGGGAGCTGAGCGAGATGGCCGTACCGGAGCTCCGCGTGATGTCCTGGAACCTGTGGCTCGGCGGCAGCCGGATCGACGACCACCGGGCCAAGCAGATCAAGGCGATCATGGACGCGGGCGCGGACGTCGTCGGGCTCCAGGAGACCGCCGGGACCAGTGCGCGGGAACTCGCCGAGGCCCTCGGCTGGCACCACCACGCGGCGGGCGAGAACCTCGGGATCATCAGCCGCTTCCCGGTCACCGCCCGCCTCGGCGACCCGGACGTCGGCTTCTACGGAGCCGCCGGGGTGCGGATCGCCGTCCGGCCCGGCCGCGAGGTCGAGATCTGGACCGCGCACCTGCACTACACGCCGTACGGGCCCTACGAGTTCCACTTCGACGGGCTCGGCGCCGACGAGCTGATCGCCCACGAGGAGGTGCGGCTCGGGCAGCTGAGGGAGGCCCTGCGGTGGATCGGGGACGGAGACGTGCCCGTGGTGCTCGTGGGGGACTTCAACTGCCCGTCCCACCTGGACTGGCCGGCGGTCCAGTGGCCGGTGACCCGGGCCGGGGAGGAGGCCGGGTTCCGTGACTCCTACCGGGAGGCGCACCCGGACCCGGCCGCCGCGCCCGGCCACACCTGGTCGCCGGTCCACCCCGTCCACGAGGACGGCAGCGGGCGACCCGAACCGCAGGACCGGATCGACTACGTGCTGCACAGGGGGCTGCGCGTACTCGGCTCCCGGACCTGGGTCACCGGCACCCCGGTGCCCTGGCCCGAAGTGGCGGGCAACGACTGGCCCTCCGACCACGCGGCCGTCGTCACCACGTTCGCCGTCGAGCCCTAACCAGGGGTTACCGGGGGCAACCATTGCGGACGGGATGACGATCCCGTAGGTTTTGCGGGCCCCTTACTGGCTGGTAACACCGGTAGGTAACCATGCGCTGGCCCCTCGGCCGACCCACCACCGTCCGTGCGCGGATCGTGGCGCTCGCGCTCGCCCCGGCCGTCGCGCTGACGGTCCTGTGGAGCTTCGCCATGGTCTCCGTCACCGCCGAGCTACGCGCGCTGATCCGGCTCCAAGGGGTGTACGACGACTTCGGCACCCCCGTCGACACCGCCGTCGGGCAGCTCCAGATCGAACGGCGGCTGTCGGCGGCCTACCTCGGCGCCCGCCTGGACACGGCCACCGCCGCCGACCTGCTCGCCCAGCAGCGGCGCACCGACCGGGCGGTGGCCGCCATGCGCGACGCCGTCCAGGGCGGCGACCGCGGGCGCCTCAGCGACCGGCAGCGCGAGGCGCTCGACGCGATGGTGACCGCCACCGGCACCCTGGAGAAACTGCGCGGGCAGGTGCTGTCCCGGCGGATCTCCTGGGACGGCGCCGTCGCCGGCTACAGCGCCCTGGTGGAACCCGGCTTCGACGTCGAGTCCGCCCTCACCGCACTCCAGGCGGGCCGGCTGGCCCGGGAGTCCCAGGTCGTCATCGAGCTGGTGCGGGTCCGGGAGTTCGTCTCGCGCGAGGACGCGCTGGTCGCCGGGGCACGGGCCGCCGGACGGCTCACCGACGGGCAGTACGACACCCTGACCGCGACCATCGAGGACCGGCGGGTCTTCGAGCGGACCTATGTCCCGGACCTGCCGTCCGACTCACGGGCACTGTTCGAGAAGTTCCAGGGCGCAGAGCTGCACCGCTCGCTGGTGCGCGGCGAGGACGCGCTGCTGCGGGCGGGCGCGGACCGGGCCGGTGCGGCCGTCGCCGCGGACACCTGGCGGTCGACCACCGACCAGGCGGTCAAGCAGTACATGCTGCTGTGCACACGCTCGGCAGAGAACTCCGCCGCCCGCGGCCGGGCCTTCGCCTACCGGGAGCTGGGCAAGACGGTCGTCGTCGGCGTGCTCGGGCTGGTGGCGGTGGCACTGTCGCTCTGGCTCGCGGTGCGCGGGGCCCGCCGTGTCTCGCGCCGCCTGGAGACGCTGCGGGACGCGGCCGATCTGCTGACCGCGCGCCAACTGCCCGCCCTGATGGAGCGGCTCAGCGCCGGTGAGGACGTGGACGCGGTCACCCAGGCGCCACCGCTGGCCGCCGGCGAGGCCGGGGACGACGAGATCGGGGACGTCGGCCGGTCGTTCAACCGGGCCCGGCTGGCCGCCGTCGAGGCCGCGGTCAGGCAGGCCACCCTGCGCCGGGGCCTGTTCGCGGTCCTCCTCAACATCGCCCGCCGCAACCAGGCTCTCGTCCACCGCCAGCTGAAACTCGTCGACACACTGGAGCGGCGCACCGACGACCCGGCCGTCCTGCGCGAACTGTTCCGCATCGACCACCTCACCACCCGGATGCGCCGGCACGCGGAGAGCCTGATCATCCTCTCCGGCGCGACCCCCGGACGACGCTGGCGGCGGCCCGTGCCGATCGCCGACGTGGTGTCCTCGGCGGTCGGTGAGATCGAGGAGTATCCGAGGGTCGTGGTGCCGCCGATGCCCGAGGTGGGGGTGGCCGCCGACGCCGTCGCCGACGTGGTGCACCTGCTCGCCGAGCTCCTGGAGAACGCCACGGTGTTCTCGCCGCCGCACACCCAGGTCACCCTGCGCACCGGCCGGGCCGGCCACGGCTTCACCCTGGAGATCGACGACCGGGGCCTCGGCCTCGACGCCGACCAGCTCACCGAGGCCCGCCGCACCCTCACCGCCCCCGACGCCTTCGACCCGACCCGCCACGACCGGCTCGGCCTCTACGTCGTGGGGCGCCTCGCCGCCCGGCACGGCATCGAGGTGACCCTGCGGGAGTCGCCGTACGGGGGGACGACGGCGCTGGTGCTGCTGCCGGGGGCGGTGCTGGCGGAGGTGGAGCCGGAGACCGGCGGGCGGGGCGGCGAGCGAGCCGGACGGCCGCACTCGGCGGACGAACGCGGAGGCCGGCCCGCGCCGGCGGTCGGTGCGGGCAGCGACGCGGGGCCCGCACCGGCCCGGCCCGCGCACCCCGCCACGGCACCGCCGCCCCCGGCCCTGCCCACCCGCACCCGCCAGGCCTCCCTCGCCCCCGAGCTGCGCGCGGAGCCGGCCCCCGGCGAGAGGCGTGACCTGGACGCCGACGAGATGCGGGCGGTCTTCGGAGCTTTCCAGCGCGGCCTGGACCGGGGGCGCAGGGGAGTGCCGACCGGCCCCGAGGAGCCGAACCACACCGAGGAAGGGACACGTGCCGACCATGACCAGTGACCACCAGCCCCAGCCACCCGGCACCGCGACCGCCCCGGACACCGGTTCCACGGCCGCCCCCGGCCCTGGTTCTCCCGAGGCCGGTCCCGGGGCCGTCGCGCAGCCCGGGAGCGATCTCGGCTGGCTTCTCGATGATCTCGTCGCCCGGACCGATCACGTCCGGCAGGCCGTGCTGCTCACTGCCGACGGGCTGCCGCTCAGCCACTCCGAGGGGATGCGGCGGCGCGACATCGAGCACCTCGCGGCCGTCTGTTCCGGCTTCCACAGCCTGGCCCGCTCGGCGGGGGACCGGTTCGGCGCCGGGGAGGTGCGGCAGACCATGGTGATGCTCGACGACGCCTACCTCTTCGTCACCCCGGCCGGACACGGCAGCCGCCTCGCGGTGCTCAGCGACGTCCGCACCGACGTCGGCCAGCTGGCCCACGAGATGGCCCTGCTCGTCCGCCGCCTCGGCCACCACCTCGACGCGGCCACGCGCTCCGCCCCCTGACGACACCGGTGAGCGACGAGCACTGGTACGAGGACGAGACCGGTTCCCTGGTCCGTCCGTACACCGTGACCCGCGGCCGTACCGAACCCTCCGGCCGGCACACCATCGACCTGATGTCGCAGGTCACGGCGGTGGACGCGGATCCGGCCCAGCCGGACGTCGACCATGCCCGCGCCGCCCTGCTCGCCCTGGTGCGGCGTGCCGCCCGGCCGGTCGTGGAGCTCGCCGCCGACGCCGACCTGCCGCTCACCGTCGTACGCGTGCTGCTCGGCGATCTCGCCGAGGCCGGCCTGGTACGGATCGACCCGCCGCGCCGGGTGGAGCCGGCCGGCCCCGCCGCCGACCCCGAACTGCTGAAGGAGATCGTGGAGCGGCTGCGGGAGCTCTGACCGCGCAACGAATCGCCGCCGCACGCCCGCCGCACGCAACGAACCGCTCACCGGCACGCAACGGCTCCTTCTTGTCCGGCCCGGCCCGCCGACCGTACGGTCTAGATGGCCCCCAGAACCCCGTCCGTACCCGGTGAGGACCCGCATGCGCACCGCCCTGCTCCAGAGCTCCGGCCGCCCCGGCTCGATCGTCGAGAACCTCAAGGTGCTCGACGAGGCCGCCGGCCGGGCCGCCGCCGCGGGCGCCGGGCTGCTCGTCGCCCCCGAGATGTTCCTGACCGGCTACGCGATCGGCGACGACATCGCCCGCCTCGCCGAGCCCGCCGACGGCGACAGCGCGGACATGATCGCCGAGCTGGCCCACCGGCACGGCCTGGCGATCACCTACGGCTACCCCGAGCGCGACGGCGACCGCGTCCACAACTCCGCCCAGCTGGTCTCCGCCGACGGCACCCGGCTCGCGAACTACCGCAAGTCCCACCTGTTCGGCGGCTTCGAGGCGGACCACTTCACCCCGGGCGACCAGCCGGTCGTCCAGGCGGAGCTGAACGGCCTCACCGTCGGGATCATGATCTGCTACGACGTGGAGTTCCCGGAGCTCGTCCGCGCCCACGCCCTGGCCGGCACCGACGTGCTCCTCGTCCCGACGGCGAACATGCACCCGTTCCAGCTGGTCGCCGAATCCCTGGTCCCGGTACGGGCCTGGGAGAACCAGATGTACGTCGCCTACGCCAACCGGGTCGGCCACGAAGGGGAGTTCGAGTTCTTCGGGCTCTCCACGCTGGCCGGACCCGACGGGGTCGCCCGCGCCCGGGCCGGTCACGGTGAGGAACTCGTCGTCGCCGACGTCGACCCGGTCCTCCTCGCCGCCTCCCGCGCGGCGAACCCGTATCTGAAGGACCGCCGCCCCGGCCTCTACGGGTCCCTGGCCTGACCTCCCTCCCTGCTCTTCTCCCCCCGGCTCTTCCTCCCCTCGCTCTTCTTTCAGCCTTTCGCAAGGAGTCCGTACCCCATGACGTCCACGGTGCCCAACGCCGTCGAGCACGCAGACGAGCAGCAGCCGCCGATCACCATGTTCGGCCCGGACTTCCCGTACGCCTACGACGACTTCCTCGCCCACCCGGCGGGCCTCGGCCAGATCCCGGCGACCGGGCACGGTACCGAGGTCGCGGTCATCGGCGGCGGCCTGTCCGGCATCGTGGCCGCCTACGAGCTGATGAAGATGGGCCTGAAGCCGGTCGTCTACGAGGCCGACAAGATCGGCGGGCGGCTGCGGACCGTCGGCTTCGAGGGCTGCGACCCCTCGCTGAGCGCCGAGATGGGCGCGATGCGTTTCCCGCCGTCCTCCACCGCCCTCCAGCACTACATCGACCTGGTGGGCCTGGAGACCCGCGCGTTTCCCAACCCCCTCGCGGAGGCGACGCCTTCGACCGTCGTCGACCTCAAGGGCGAGTCGCACTACGCCGAGACGATCGACGATCTCCCGCAGGTCTACCGGGATGTCGCCGAAGCCTGGAACAAGTGCCTGGAAGAGGGCGCCGACTTCTCCGACATGAACCGTGCGATGCGCGAGCGGGACGTGCCGCGCATCCGCAAGATCTGGGCGAAGCTCGTCGAGAAGCTCGACAACCAGACCTTCTACGGCTTCCTCTGCGACTCCGAGGCCTTCAGATCCTTCCGGCACCGCGAGATCTTCGGCCAGGTCGGCTTCGGCACGGGCGGCTGGGACACCGACTTCCCCAACTCCATCCTGGAGATCCTGCGGGTCGTCTACACCGAGGCCGACGACCACCACCGCGGCATCGTCGGCGGCTCCCAGCAGCTGCCGCTCCGGCTCTGGGAGCGCGAGCCGGAGAAGATCGTGCACTGGGGGTACGGGACGTCCCTGAAGTCCCTGCACGAGTACGGCGCGCCCCGCCCCGCCGTGACCCGGCTGCACCGCACCACCGGAAACCGGATCACGGTGACGGACGCCAATGGCGACATCCGCACCTACCAGGCGGCGATCTTCACCGCCCAGTCCTGGATGCTGCTCTCGAAGATCGCCTGTGACGACTCGCTCTTCCCGATCGACCACTGGACCGCGATCGAGCGCACCCACTACATGGAGTCCTCGAAGCTGTTCGTCCCCGTGGACCGGCCGTTCTGGCTGGACAAGGACGAGCAGACCGGCCGGGACGTCATGTCGATGACGCTCACCGACCGGATGACGCGCGGCACCTACCTCCTCGACGACGGTCCCGACCGGCCCGCCGTCATCTGCCTCTCCTACACCTGGTGCGACGACAGCCTGAAGTGGCTGCCGCTGTCCGCGCAGGAGCGGATGGAGGTCATGCTGAAGTCGCTCGGCGAGATCTACCCCAAGGTCGACATCAGGAAGCACATCATCGGCAACCCGGTGACCGTGTCCTGGGAGAACGAGCCGTACTTCATGGGCGCGTTCAAGGCCAACCTGCCCGGTCACTACCGCTACCAGCGGCGCCTGTTCACGCACTTCATGCAGGACCGGCTGCCGGCCGACAAGCGGGGCATCTTCCTCGCCGGCGACGACATCTCCTGGACGGCGGGCTGGGCCGAGGGCGCCGTCCAGACCGCGCTGAACGCGGTCTGGGGCGTCATGCACCACTTCGGCGGAGAGACCGACGCGGCCAACCCCGGCCCCGGTGACGTCTACGACGAGATCGCACCGGTCGAGCTCCCCGAGGACTGACGGGCGAGGCCGGCTAGACCCCGGCCGCTCGCGCCTTCTCGTACACCTCGGTGGCGACGTCCTTGAGTTCCCGGGCGTCGCGCGGGGTGCTCTGGAGGTCGATGAGGATCTCCTCCAGGCCGACCGCCGCGTGGGCCACGAGGTCCTCGACGATCTGGTCGGCGCTGCCCTGGAAGGGGCTGCGGTCGGAGCCGTCGTAGGCCTTGGGCGTGTACACGGCGTTGACCCGCACGACCGTCTGGATCCGTTCCTTCCGGCCGCGTTCGGCCGCCAGGTCCTGCAACTCCTGCCACTGCGCGGCGAGCTGCTCCACGCCCATGCCGACGGGCAGCCAGCCGTCCGCGTGGTCGACCAGCCGGCGCAGGGCCTTCCTGCCGTGCGCGCCCAGCATGATCGGGATCGGCCGGGCGGGTTTGGGGCCGACCACGGCCGAGGCGATCTTCGTGATCCGCCCGTCGTAGCGCACGGGGTCGGGGCCCCATACCGCCCGGCACACGTCGATGACCTCGTCGAGCACCTTGCCGCGGTCCTCGAACGGCCGGACACCGGCCGCCGCGTACTCGTCGAGGGACCAGCCGGTGCCCAGGCCCGCCACCACGCGGCCGCCGCTCGCCGCGTCCAGCGAGGCCAGGGACTTGGCCAGTTGGAAGGGGTTGTGCAGGGGCGCCACCAGCACACTGCTGCCCAGCCGGGCCCGCTCGGTGGCCGCGGCGGCGAGAGTGAGCGTGACCAGCGGGTCGGCCACGCCCCGGTAGTTGTCGGGCCAGGGAACGCCCTCCATGCCGTACAGCCCCTGGGTGGCGGGCTCCGGGAACAGCGCCCGCTCGAAGACCCACAGGCTCTCGTAGCCGACCTGTTCGGCGGCGCGTGCCACGTCGGGGACGTCGGTGCCGAGGGAGTACTGCCGCATCTGGGGAAGCGAAAGGCCGAGCCGAACGGTCATACCGGTGCTCCTTTGCAGTCGAGTGCCTGCCGTGAACGTACGGCGGACGTCGGGGATTCCGGTCGCGGCTCGCGGCCGATCGGATCAGGCCACCTCAGTCGCCCAGCGGCGTGAGCAGCATCCGGCCTGCCAGGCCCACGGCCGCGTCCAGCCGCTCGGTGAACTCCTCGACCAGTTCCTCGAACCCGCGCAGCGCCCACAGCGCCCGAGCCGCCGCCCAGGTCGCGTCCCGGGCCCGCTCCAGGCTCCAGGAACCGAGCAGATGGGTCAGCGGGTCGGCGATCTGGAGCAGGTCGGGGCCCGGCATCAGATCCTCGCGGATGCGCTCCTCCAGTGCGACGAGCAGGTCGCCCACGCGGTCGAACTCGTCCTCCAGATCGGCCGGTTCACAGCCGAGCGTACGGCAGGCGTCGACCACGGCCAGCGCCAGGTCGTGGCCGATGTGCGCGTTGATGCCGGCCAGCGCGAACTGCAGTGGGCGGACCCCGGGATGGCGCCGGAACTGGAACAACGGCCGCCAGCAGGCCGGGGGTCGGCGGCCCGCCGCCTCCGCGGCCACGGCGGCCAGGTAACGCTCCGCGAACCGTACGTCGAGGGTGGCCGCGGCCCCGGGGTCCGTGAACCGGCCCGCGTCCAGGCGCCGTTCGACCTCCTCCGTGACGGCGAGGTACACCCGGTTGAAGACCGCGATCCCGTCCCGCTCGGGCAGGTCCGCGTCCAGGGCGCGCATCCGGGAGACGACGGTGCCGACCGGGGCGGTGAGGTGTTGCGACTGCGCCATGGGGGAAGGGTCCCAGCCCCGGACCGGCCCGCGCGGCGACGGGCCCGGCACTTCCCCGGAACGGGGGAACGGGCCCCGCCGGCGCGGAGGGCGAGCGGGGCCGTGCGAGAGGTGGTGCCGACTGCCTACGGCCGGGTGTCGTCGTAGGAGCTGGTGCCCTCGTCGAGGAGCGGTTCCCGGCCCTTGAGGTGGGCCGGGGCCATCGCACGCAGGGCGTGGTAGCCGATGATGACCACCAGGGTGCCGAGGGCGATGCCGCTGAGGGAGAAGGTGTCGGTGAACTTCATGCTGACGTTCCCGACGCCGATGATGATGCCGGCCGCCGCCGGGACCAGGTTCAGCGGGTTGCGCAGATCGACCTCGGCGTGCAGCCAGATCTGGGCGCCGAGCAGGCCGATCATGCCGTAGAGGATCACCGTGATGCCGCCGAGGACCCCGCCCGGGATCGCGGCCACGATCGCGCCGAACTTGGGGCAGACGCCGAAGAGCAGCGCGAAGCCGGCGGCGGCCCAGTAGGCGGCGGTGGAGTAGACGCGGGTCGCCGCCATCACGCCGATGTTCTCGGAGTAGGTGGTGTTGGGCGGGCCGCCCACCGCGGTGGAGAGCATCGAGGCGACGCCGTCGGCCGAGATCGCCGTGCCCAGCTTGTCGTCGAGCGGGTCGCCGGTCATCTCGCCGACCGCTTTGACGTGCCCGGTGTTCTCGGCGACCAGGGCGATGACGACCGGCAGGGCGACCAGGACCGCCGACCACTGGAAGGACGGGCCGTGGAAGGACGGCAGCCCGATCCAGTGGGCCTTGCCGACGCCGGAGAGGTCCAGGCGCCAGTGGTCGGTGACCTTGCCGCTCGGGCTCATGGAATGGATCCTGCCGAAGATCCGGTCGAGGGCCCAGGACAGGACGTACCCGAAGACCAGGCCCAGGAAGATCGCGATGCGGGACCAGAATCCACGCAGACAGACGACGGCCAGACCGGTGAACGCCATCACCAGCAGGGCCGTCCACTGGTCCTGCGGCCAGTAGGTGGAGGCGGTGACCGGCGCGAGGTTGAAGCCGATCAGCATCACCACCGCGCCGGTGACGATCGGCGGCATCACGGCGTGGACGACCCGGGCGCCGAAGCGCTGGACGGCCAGCCCGGTCAGGAACAGCACGGCGCCGACCACGAGGATCGCGCCGGTCACGGTGGCGCTGGTGCCGCCCTGCGCGCGGATGACGGCGGTCACCCCGACGAAGGACAGCGAGCAGCCCAGGTAGCTGGGGACCCGGCCGCGCGTCGCCAGCAGGAAGATCACGGTCGCGACGCCGGACATCATGATCGCGAGATTGGGGTTCAGACCCATCAGGACCGGGGCGACGAAGGACGCGCCGAACATGGCGACCACATGCTGGGCGCCGAGCCCGATCGTGCGCGGCCAGGAGAGCCGTTCGTCGGGGCGAACCACCGCTCCGGGCGCGGGCGTGCGCCCGTCGCCGTGCAGTTTCCAGCGCACACCGAGATCCATGGTGGGCTTCGCTTTCCTTGTACGTGAAGTTGGTCCGCACCATTGTCACGGCTACCTGGGGGTCCTACGCTCGCACGGTCCTACTCATGAACTACGTTCACGTATCTGATCGATATGGAATGGGAGTGCTCGATGAGTGGAAGATCCCGCGCGGCCGCTCTGCTGACGGCTCTGATGGCGTTCGGAGCCGTCCTCGTCCCCTCCGCGCACGCGACGGCCGGGGTCCCCAAGGCTCCGGACACCGCCGTCCTCGACGGCAGCCGCCTCCAGCGGGCCAAGGCCGAACTGGACCGCGGGGACCCGCGACTGAGGCGCGCGCTGCGCGACCTGACGACCCGCGCCGACGCCTGGCTGGACCAGGGCCCCTGGACGGTCGTCGACAAGCCCAGGCCCGCCCCGGGCGGCGACGTCCACGACTACCTCAGCCAGGCCCCCTACTGGTGGCCCACCACCACCCCCACCGCAGGCAACCCCTGGGGCTGCCCCTACGTCCAGCGCGACGGCCTGCGCAATCCCGAGGTCGACAGCGGCACCGACCGCCAGGACGTCGAGAAGGTCTTCGACTCGACGTACGACCTGTCCCTGGCCTGGTACTACACCGGCAAGCGGGCGTACGCCGAGAAGGCCGGGCGGATCCTGCGCACCTGGTTCCTCGACCCGGCGACCCGGATGAACCCGAACCTCGACCACGCCCAGTTCATCCCGTGCAAGTACGACGGCCGGGCCATCGGGATCATCGACTTCTCCCAGTCGTACACGAGCGTGGCCGACGCGCTGGCGATCCTCGGCGCGGGGGCGCCCGGCTGGAGCGCCGCCGACCGGGCGGCCATGCGGAGCTGGAACACGGACTTCCTCGACTGGCTGAAGGACAGCGCCTTCGGCAAGGAGGAAGGGGCCGCCGCCAACAACCACGGCACCTTCTACGACATGCAGCTCGCCGCCCTCGCCTACGCGACCGGTGACAAGGCGCTGGCCAGGAGGACCGTGCTGGACGCGCGGGCCAGGCGGATCGACCCGCAGATCGCCGGGGACGGCAGCCAGCCGCAGGAGCTGGCCCGCACCAGGAGCTGGCACTACTCGACCTTCGATCTGGTCGCCTACACCCGGCTCGCGGCCATCGGCCGGCATGTCGGCGTGAACCTCTGGGCCTACCGTGGACCGGACGGCCAGAGCCTGTTCAAGGCCGTGGACTACCTGCTGCCGGCCGCGACCGGGTCGGCCGCCTGGCCCCACCCGGAGCTGGAGTTCCACCGCTACGCGGCCAGTGACGTCGTGCACGCGGCGGCCGACGCCGGCGACCGGGCGGCCCAGCAGGCGGTACGGCGGCTGGAGGCGCCGCCCGGGGGCGACCTCTGGGCGCTGCGGCCCGCCGCCGAGCAGCTGGACTCCATCGCCGGCTGAGGCGGGGCACGGGTTCGGCCGCCGGCCGGACCTGCCGGACAGGGCTCCTGAGCGCTCGCTTAGGATGGCGTCGTACCCGATGCTCAGGAGCCCCTCCCGTGACCGCCGAAGCCGTGCCCGCCCCCGCCCTCGCCCACGGCCGGCTGCTGCCGGTCAGCGTTCACTTCGACGACCTCGACGCGCTCGGGATGCTGCACAACGCCCGCTACCCGCTGCTGGTCGAGCGGGCCTGGACCGAGCTCTGGCAGGGGCACGGCATCCGCTTCGACGGCGACTGGGCCACCGCCGGGGACGCCTGCAACGTGGTCAAGGAGCTGCTGATCAGCTACGAGACGCCGGTCACCAGGTCGGGCACCTACGCGGTCCACCTCTGGCTCGAACGGCTGGGCACCACCGGCCTGACCTACGGCTTCCGCTTCTGCTCGCCCGACGGCGCGACCACCTACGCGCGGGGCACCCGGGTGCTCGTCCGGCTGGACGCGGCCACCCTGCGCCCCGCGCCGTGGAGCGAGCCGTTCAGGGCCGTGGGCCGGGAACTGCTGCGGCCTCGGGGCTGACCTCCCGACGCGCGCCCCGCGCCCCGGCGCGCAGCACGCCCGCGAACGCCACCAACCCCAGGGCCAGCGCCGTGACCAGGCAGAACGACACCACCAGACTGGTCGCCTGGGCGATGCCGCCGATCAGGCTGGGGGCGATCAGGCCCGAGGTGTAGGTGATCGTCGCCACGCCCGCGATCGCCTGACTCGGGTTCGGCCCGGCATGCCCGGCCGCCGCGAAGCACAGCGGTACGACGACCGCGATGCCGAGGCCCATCAGCGCGAACCCGGTCATCGCCACCGCGGGCTGCCCGGCGAGGACCACCAGCAGCCCGCCGAACGCGGCCAGCACACCCCCGGCGCGCACGGTACGGACCGCACCGAAACGGTTCACCACCGCATCCCCGCTGATCCGGGCCACCGCCATGGCCAGCATGAAACCGGTGGTGGTGGCGGCCGCGAGCCCGGCCGAGCTGTCCATCCGGTCCCGCAGGAACACCGCCGACCAGTCCAGACTCGCCCCCTCCGCGAACACCGCGCAGAAGCCCACCGTGCCGATCAGCAGTGCCGACCGGGGCGGCAGCGTGAACCGCGGCGGCGGCTCCTCGTCCTCCCCGGCCTGGACGTCCAGGACGAAGCCGGCCGTCAGCACGCCGAGCACGGTGAGGACCGCCGCCGCCAGGGCGAAGTGCACACGCGCGTCGGTGCCCAGATGCGCGGCGAGAGTGCCCGCGGCCGAGCCGATCAGGGTGCCCGCGCTCCACATGCCGTGCAGCCCCGACATGATCGACCTGTCGAGCAGCCGCTCGATCTCCACGCCGAGCGCGTTCATCACGACGTCCGCCATGCCCGCGCTCGCGCCGTACACGAACATCGCCAGGCACAGCAGATACAGGTTGGTCGCCAGAGACGGCAGGACCAGCGACAGCGTCCACATCGCGATCAGCCCGCGCAGCGCCGCACGGCTGCCGAAGCGGTGGCTGATCCGGCCGGCCAGCGGCATCGCGCACGAGGCGCCGAACGCCGTGAAAGCGAGCGCGAAACCCAGCTGGCCGGCGCTGAGCGAGGCATGGTCCTGGATCCACGGCACCCGGGTCGCGAACGAGCCGGTGACGGCGCCGTGCACGGTGAACACGGCCGCGACGGCGTACCGCGCCCGCCTCACCTCACGCTGCTCGTGACCCACGTCTTTCATGTTCCTGTCCCTCCCCGGGAGGTGCCGCCCCGCTGTCCGCCGTAAACTATCAGGGACCCTGCCTGATAGATAGGTCGTCAAGTGGCCGTCCTGCGCCGTGCGGATCTGGGAGGATGCCCGTCATGCCCGCCTCACCGAGCACCGCCCGGGCCATCAACGACCGGCTCGCCCTGAGCCTGCTCCAGGAGCAGGGGCCGCTGACGGCAGGCCAGTTGAAGCAACTGACCGGACTGTCCCGGCCGACGGTCGCCGACCTCGTCGAACGGCTCGCCGTGTCCGGCCTGATCGCGGTCGTCGGCGAGTCCGGCGAGCAGCGCCGGGGACCCAACGCCCGGCTCTACGGCATCGTCGCCGACCGCGCCTACCTGGCCGCGCTCGACGTGCGCACCGAGAGCGTCTCCGTGCTGGTGTCCGACCTGGTGGGGCGGGTGCTGGCCGAAGGGTCGGTACCGGTCGGGCCGGAGGAGGGGGAGGCGGCGGCGGTGGAGCAGGCGGTGGGCCTGGTGGAGCGCGCCGCCAAGGAGGCGGGCGCTTCGGAGGACACGGGGCACCTGCACACCGTGGGCATCGGCGCGCCCGGGCTCGTCGACCCCGCCACCGGCGAACTCCGCGACTCGGCCGGCCTGCCCGCCTGGCACCGCCGCCTGGTCGCCGCCCTCCAGGAGCGATTCCCGCAGGCCCGCGTCAGCATCGAGAACGAGACCAACCTCGCCGCCCTCGCCGAACAGCGGGAGGGTGCCGCCCGCGACCGTGACACCTTCGTCCTGCTCTGGCTGGACGACAGTTGCGGCGCCGCCGTCGTCCTCGACGGCACGCTCCGTCGCGGCGCCTCCGGCGGCACCGGCGAGATCGGTTTCCTGCCGGTGCCGGGCACCCCCGCGCTACCGACGGCCACCGACTGCTCCGGCGGCTACCACTCCCTGGTGGGGGCGGCGGCGATCGTGGAGCTGGCGGGGGAGTGCGGGATGCCCGTGGACGGAGCACCCGCATCCGGTCCGACCGCCGCATGGCTGGTGGGAGAGGCGGTACGGCTCGCGGCCGAAGGCGACGGCGGCCCGGCAGCGCCCCGGAGGGGCGCGGGCCGTACCGACACGCGGGTCCGCCGCGCGGGCGCGGCCGGCCTCGACGGACCCGCAGACCACCGGGGACCTGACCCGGCACTCGCCGCGGACCGCTTTCTCGATGCCCTCGCCGACCGCATCGCCCTCGGCGTCGCCGCCGTCGTCGCCATCCTCGACCCGGGCTGCGTGGTCCTCGGCGGCGAGATCGGGCCGGCCGGTGCGGCCGCGCTCGCCGCACGCGTGGCGGAGCGGATCCGCCGGATGTCGCCGCTGACCACCGAGGTGCGGGCAAGTGCCCTGGGCGGCGCGGCCGTTCTGCGCGGCGCCCTGCTGACGGCACGGCAGCGTGCCCAGGACGAGCTGTTCGCGCCGCGGGAGCGTTGAGTCCGCGTGGGCGACCCGGCGACGGGCAAGGGCCGTCGTCACCGTCACCGGGTCCGCCTGAACCCTAAAAGGACTAGACCAGTAGGGTCAATAGAGGTGAATCGGAGTCAAGAGTCCCGGTCCGGGCGCCGGTTGGGCACATGGCCGTCCGCCTGGGAAGTCCAGCGGCACGAGCTGTGAGGCACCCCACACGGGTCCCCTGTATGGACCGCTGTCGGGCGTGGCACACTGGCCGTGTACCAGAAGCAGCGCACTCCGGGGTCGGTGAAACTCCGAACCGGCGGTTACAGTCCGCGACCCGTCCGCTTCCAGCGGCCGGTTGACCAGGTGAAATTCCTGGACCGACGGTTAAAGTCCGGATGGGAGGCAGTGCGCGGCGGGCGAGCATGTACGTGTGCGCGCCGCCGTATCTGGTCTCGTCCCTCGCGGACGGGGCCTTCTCGGCGTCGCCCTCGGTGTGATCGTCCGTCCATTCTGTCGTTCGTCGACAGGCCCCGGAGTCCGTGCCCCGTTGAGGCAGGAGGACCCGGGAAGTGTTCACCGGAATCGTCGAAGAGCTGGGTGAGGTCACCGCCGTCGAGAACCTCGGCGACGCGTCCCGTTTCCGGCTCCGTGGCCCCGTAGTGACCGAGGGCGCGCAGCACGGCGACTCCATCGCCGTGAACGGCGTCTGTCTGACCGTCGTGGAGCACGAGGGTGACGAGTTCACCGCCGACGTCATGGCGGAGACCCTCAAGCGTTCCTCCCTCGGCGCCCTGGGCGTCGGCTCCCGGGTCAACCTCGAACGCCCCACCGCGGTCGGCTCCCGCCTCGGCGGCCACATCGTGCAGGGCCACGTCGACGGCACCGGACAGGTGCTGGCCCGCACGCCCTCCGAGAACTGGGAGATCGTCAAGGTCTCCCTCCCGGCCGACCTCGCCCGCTATGTCGTCGAGAAGGGCTCCATCACCGTCGACGGCATCAGCCTCACCGTCGTCGAGGCCGGCCCCGACTACTTCACCGTCAGCCTCATCCCCACCACCCTCGACCTCACCACCCTCGGCCACAAGCAGCCCGGCGACCCGGTCAACCTGGAGGTCGACGTCGTCGCCAAGTACGTGGAGCGCCTGCTCGCGAACACGCAGGGAGCGGACCGGTGAACTGGCTGAACTCCCAGGCCTTCACCCTGTTCGGCCAGCACATCATCTGGTCCGACATGATCGGCAACGTCCTCGGCCTGATCACCCTCGCCCTCGGCTGGCGCCGCTCGCTGCTCACCTGGCCCGTGCAGTTCCTCTCCGGCCTGGTCCTGTTCGTCGCCTTCTACGGCCACCTCGCCGGCAGCGCCGGCAAGCAGGTCGTCGTCATGGTGGTCGCCCTGTACGGCTGGTGGCAGTGGAACCGCGACAAGGGCCGGACCGAGGACGGCGGCGACGGTCACATCGTCCCGCGGTTCGCCACCTGGCGGGAGCGCGGCGCGATGGTCGCCGCCGCGGCGGTCGGCACGGTCGCCGTCGCCCTGCTCTTCAAGGCCTACCCGTCGCTGTCCTGGGACCCCTGGCCGGACGCCTACATCTTCGTCGGCACTGTCGTCGCCATGTACGCGCAGGCCCGCGGCATGGTCGAGTTCTGGATCGCCTGGCTCCTGGTCGACGTGGTCGGCGTCCCCCTCAACTTCGCCAACGGCTACGCCTTCTCCGGCTTCGTCTACGTCATCTACGGCGCGCTCGTCCTGTGGGGCATGCGCGACTGGTGGCTGCGCTCCCGCCAGGGCTCGCGGCCCGCTCTGGAAGGAGCACCCGCATGACCGCGGCACCGATTCTCTACAGCACCGACGCCATCGACGGCATCGAGGACCTCACGCTCGACCCGGTCGAGCAGGCCATCGCCGACATCGCGGCCGGCCGCCCGATCGTGGTCGTCGACGACGAGGACCGCGAGAACGAGGGCGACCTCGTCATCGCCGCCGAGAAGATCACCCCCGAGATCGTCGCGTTCATGATGAGCGAGTGCCGCGGCCTGATCTGCGCCCCCATGGAGGGCGAGGAACTGGACCGGCTCGATCTGCCGCAGATGGTCGGTGACAACACCGAGTCCATGAAGACCGCGTTCACGATCTCCGTGGACGCCTCCGCCGCGCACGGCGTCACCACCGGCATCTCGGCCGCCGACCGCGCCACCACGCTCCGGCTGCTGGCGAGCGGCCAGGCGGAGCCGACGGACCTCGTCCGCCCCGGCCACGTCTTCCCGCTGCGCGCCCGGCCCGGCGGCGTCCTGGTCCGCAACGGCCACACCGAGGCCGCCGTCGACCTGGCACGCCTCGCGGGCCTGCGCCCGGCCGGTGCCATCGTGGAGATCGCCGGTGAGGACGGCCGGATGCTCCGCCTCCCGGAGCTGATCCCGTTCGCCCGCAAGCACGGCCTGACCATCATCTCCATCGCGGACCTCATCACCTACCGCCGGGCCGCCGAGCCGACCGTCCGCCGCGAGGCCGAGGTCAACCTGCCGACCAAGCACGGCACCTTCACCGCCTACGGCTACCGCTCCACCACCGACGGCGTCGAGCACGTCGCCCTGGTCCACGGCGAGATCGGCGACGGCGAGGACGTTCTGGTCCGGGTCCACTCCGAGTGCCTCACCGGGGACGTCTTCGGATCCGCCCGCTGCGACTGCGGCCCCCAGCTCGACGAGGCCCTGGACCGCATCCAGGACGAGGGCCGGGGCGTCGTCGTCTACCTGCGCGGCCACGAGGGGCGGGGCATCGGACTGCTGTCCAAGCTGCGCGCGTACGAACTCCAGGAGCGTGGCCGCGACACCCTCGACGCCAACCTCGAACTCGGGCTGCCCGCCGACGCCCGTGACTACGGCGCCGGCGCCCAGATCCTGGCCGACCTCGGGGTGCGCAGCGTCCGCCTGATGACCAACAACCCCGACAAGAGCAACGCGCTGCTGAGCCACGGCCTCAAGATCAGCGGACGCGAGCCGATGCCCGTGCAGGCGGGCGAGCACAACCTCCGCTACCTGCGCACCAAGCGCGACCGGATGGGCCACGACCTGCCCTGGCTGGACGCGGCCCCCCTGTCCACCTGCAGCAACCAGTAAGCACACCGAGGAGACAAGAGAACGTGAGCGGCAAGGGTGCACCTGAACTGTCCGTACGCAACGTCAGCGACCTGCGGGTCGCCGTCATCGCGTCCCAGTGGCACGAGAAGGTGATGGACGGCCTGGTGGACGGCGCCCTGCGCGCCCTGCGCGATCTGGGGATCGACGAGCCGACCCTGCTCCGGGTCCCCGGCAGCTGGGAGCTCCCGGTCACCGCCAAGGTCCTGGCCGGGCGCGGCTACGACGCGATCGTGGCCCTCGGCGTCGTCATCCGCGGCGGAACCCCGCACTTCGAGTACGTGTGCCAGGGCGTCACCCAGGGCCTCACCCAGGTCTCGGTGGAGACCGGCGTCCCGGTCGGCTTCGGCGTGCTCACCTGCGACGACGAGGAGCAGGCCCTGGACCGGGCGGGCCTTGAGGGCTCCAACGAGGACAAGGGCCACGAGGCGGTGACGGCGGCGGTGGCGACGGCGGCCACCCTCCGCTCAGTATCCGAACCCTGGCACTGAGCGAGGCGGCCTTTGGCGTAGTCTGGCGCTCACCATGTCCAAGAAGACTTTCGAGGAGCTCTTCTCCGAGCTCCAGCACAAGGCCGCCCACGGCGACCCCGCCACCTCCCGCACCGCCGAGCTGGTCGGCAAGGGCGTCCATGCCATCGGCAAGAAGGTCGTCGAGGAGGCCGCCGAGGTCTGGATGGCAGCCGAGTACGAGGGCAAGGAAGCGGCCGCCGAGGAGATCTCGCAGCTGCTCTACCACGTCCAGGTGATGATGGTCGCCCGCGGCATCTCGCTGGACGACGTCTACGCCCACCTGTAAGTCACCCGCCGCACAACCCCCTCCGAGCAAAGGAAGCCGACCTCATGCTGCGCATCGCCGTCCCCAACAAGGGTTCCCTCTCAGGCCCTGCGGCGGACATGCTGCATGAGGCCGGCTACCGGCAGCGGCGGGAGTCCAAGGAACTCCGCACCGTCGACCCGGTCAACGACGTCGAGTTCTTCTACCTCCGCCCCCGCGACATCGCGATCTACGTCTCCTCCGGCCGCCTCGACATCGGCATCACCGGCCGTGACCTGCTCGTCGACTCGGGCGCCGACGCCGAGGAGATCCTCCCGCTCGGCTTCGCCCGCTCCACCTTCCGCTTCGCCGCCAAGCCCGGCGAGGCGAACGGCCTGGCGGACCTCAAGGGCAAGACGGTCGCCACCTCCTACGAGGGGATCGTCGCCGGGCACCTCGCCGACAACGGCGTCGACGCCTCCGTCGTCCACCTCGACGGCGCCGTCGAGACCGCCATCGAACTGGGTGTCGCGGAGATCATCGCCGACGTCGTGGAGACCGGCACCAGCCTGCGCAACGCGGGCCTGGAGGTCTTCGGCGAGCCGATCATGAAGTCCGAGGCGATCGTCGTCCGCCGTACCGGCGCCGACGCCGAGGAGCCCAAGGTCCAGCAGTTCCTGCGCCGCCTCCAGGGTGTCCTGGTCGCCCGGACCTACGTGATGATGGACTACGACTGCCGGGTCGAGCAGCTGGAGAAGGCCGTCGCCCTCACCCCCGGCCTGGAGTCGCCGACGGTCTCCCCGCTGCACAACGAGGGCTGGGTCGCCGTCCGCGCCATGGTCCCCACCAAGGACGCCCAGCGGATCATGGACGACCTGTACGACATCGGCGCCCGCGCGATCCTGACCACGGCCATCCACGCCTGCCGCCTCTGAGGGATCCGCGCGAGATGTCCGAGCTTCCTTCGCTGCCCGTCACCTTCCGGCCGGGCCACACCCGCGCCATCCTGCTCACCGCGGGTGTCGCGATCTTCGTCACCATCTCCGGGGTCGCGCTGCTCCTGGAGCAGCTCGGCCCGGGGGAGAAGCTCAGCTTCGTCGTCACCGGCGCGCTGATCTTCTGGGTGCTGGCCCAGCTGGCCCGGGTGAAGGTGGTCGCCGACGAGTCCGGGGTCACCGTCGTCAACATCGCCGGCAAGCGGCGCCTGGAGTGGGCCGAGATCCTCCAGGTGAACCTCCGCCCGGGTGACCCGTGGGTCTTCCTCGACCTCAGCGACGGCACCAGTCTGCCCGCCCTCGGCATCCAGCCGGGCATCGCCAAGCAGCGCGCCATCGCCGACGCCAAGGCCCTGCGCGCCCTCGCCGAGGCCCACGCGGTCCACGACCCCGAGAAGCATCAGGGCTGAAATCACGCAACTTCGGGGTCGTCCGGGGGCCGTCGCCCCTGCCGCACCGGCCCCTGTCTTGATTAATCTGTTGGCGGAGGCTTTTCACGTCCCGCCTCCACCCCTGTCGCGCGCCCGGCGCACAGGGGTTCCTGCTACCCGAGGAGTGACCCTCTCCGGCGATGGACGGATCGTCCTGTAGTACCTGCGCCGCCCCCTCCCGACATACCGCGGACCGCCTTTCGGCAGTCCGCGAGGCTTCGGAGGCGGCGGCATCATGACCACCCCCCTGCTGCTCCTGGCTGCCGCGTTCCTGCTCATCCTCGCCAACGGCTTCTTCGTGGCCGCCGAGTTCGGCCTGGTGACCGTGGAGCGGCCCGAGGCCGAGAAGGCCGCGGCCGACGGCGACAAGCGCGCCCGTACGGTCGTCGAGTCGCTGAAGGAGCTGTCCTTCCAGCTCTCCGGCACCCAGCTGGGCATCACCATCACCTCCCTCGTCGTCGGCATGCTCGCCGAACCGGCACTGGCCGGGCTGCTGCGCGGCCCGCTCTCCGCGATCGGCCTTCCCGACGGCGCCGTCTCCGGTATCGCCGTCGTGGTCGGCATGCTGCTGGCCTCGGCGATCCAGATGGTGATCGGCGAGCTCGTGCCCAAGAACTGGGCGGTCTCCAAGCCCCTCCAGGTCGCGCGCTTCGTCGCCGGCCCCCAGGCCCGCTTCTCCCGCCTGTTCCGCCCGGTGATCGCCGCGCTGAACACGGTCGCCAACCGGCTCGTCCGCGCCCTCGGTGTGGAACCCGCCGACGAGCTGGCCTCCGCCCGCACCCCCGGCGAACTGGTCTCCCTGGCCCGGCACTCCGCCCAGGCCGGCGCGCTGGAACAGGACACGGCCGACCTGTTCGTCCGCACCCTGTCCCTGGGCGAGCTGACCGCCCAGCACGTCATGACCCCCCGGGTGAAGGTCAGCGCGCTCCAGGACACGGCGACCGCCGAGGACGTCGTCAACCTCACCCGGGCCACCGGTCTGTCCCGCTTCCCGGTCTACCGGGACAAGATCGACGACATCGTCGGCATGGCCCACCTCAAGGACGCGCTGGCGGTTCCCGTGCACGACCGCCTGCACACCCCGGTCGGCCGGATCGCCCGGCAGGCCCTCCTCGTCCCCGAGACCCTGCCGGTCCAGCCCCTCCTCGCCCGGCTCCGCTCCGAGCAGCCCATCGCGGTCGTGGTGGACGAGTACGGCGGCACGGCGGGCGTGGTCACCCTGGAGGACATCGTCGAGGAACTCGTCGGCGAGGTCCGTGACGAGCACGACAGCCCGGACGCGCCGGAACTCGCCGCCGCCCCCTCCCAGGACGGCAGACCCGCCTGGGACGTCGACGGCAGCGTCCGTGTCGACATCCTCCAGCGGATAGGCCTGGACGTGCCGGAAGGCCCTTACGAAACGGTCGCGGGCCTGGTCGCCGATCTCCTCGGCCGTATCCCGGCGCCCGGCGACCGCGCGGAACTGCCCGGCTGGCGGCTGTCGGTCCGCCGGGTCGGCCACTACCGCGCGGAACGGGTCCGCCTGGTCCGCACCGCCCCCGCCGTCGCGGAGGCCGCCCGATGAGCGTCCTCCAACTGGTCTTCGCCGCGCTGCTGGTCCTGGCCAACGGCTTCTTCGTGGGTGCCGAGTTCGCTCTCGTCTCCGTCCGCCGCAGCCAGATCGAACCCCTGGGCACGGCCCGCGCGCGCCAGGTCCTCTACGGCCTGGAACGCCTTCCGCAGATGATGGCCGCGGCCCAGTTCGGCATCACCGTCTGCTCGCTGACGCTGGGCGCGGTGGCCGAACCGACGGTGGCCCACCTGCTGGAGCCGCTGTTCGAGGCCGTCCACCTGCCCGACGGCATGATCCACCCGCTCGGGTACGTCATCGCACTGGCCGCCGTGGTCTTCTTCCACCTGGTCATCGGCGAGATGGTGCCGAAGAACCTGGCCATGGCGGCGCCGGAGAAGGCGGCGCTGTGGCTGAGCCCCGGCCTGGTGGCGTTCGCCCGCGTCTGCCGGCCGATCACCGTCGCCCTCGGCGCCTGCGCCCAGGGCATCCTGAAGCTGTTCCGGGTCGAGCCGAAGGACGAGGTCGAGGCCGTCGTCACCAGCGAGCAGCTCAACCGGCTCCTGGAGGACTCCGGCCAGGCGGGCCTCCTCGACCCCGAGGAACAGGAGCGGCTGGAGGACGCGCTGGAACTGGGCTCGCGCCCCGTGACGGACGTGCTCCTGCGACGCGAGTCCCTGATCACGGTCCCGCCGTCGGTCACCCCGGGCCAGATCGTCGAGCTCACCGCCCGGACCGGCTACTCCCGCTTCCCGGTGGCGGCCGAGTCCGGTGCCTTCATGGGCTACGTGCACGTGAAGGACGTCCTCGACCTGGAGGACTCGGACCGTGCGGTACCGCAGCAGATATGGCGGCCGATGACGACGCTACGGGCTGAGCTGCCGCTCGACGACGCGCTGACGGTGATGCGCCGGGCCGCGACCCACCTGGCCCAGGTGGCCGACGCGAACGGCAGGGTGCTGGGCCTGGCGGCGCTTGAGGACGTCCTGGAGCTGCTGGTCGGTGAGGTCACGGACCCGGCGCACCGGGAGCGGCCGGCACCGCCGCGGGCTCCCGAGCCGAGGGTGAGTGGGGAGCCGGAGGAGGCCATGGCCGGGTGAGGTCGTAGTTCGGCCGCGGGTGCGTGGGGGCCGGTCGCGCCCACGCGGCGGAGCCGCACATCGGATACAGCCCCGCGCCCCTTACGGGGCGCGTCCCAGCTGCGGGCAGTCGTGCCGCTGGGGCGGCACGGGTGGGCGCTGCGGCGCCCGGCCAGCGCCGGTGAGCGTCCCACCCCCGGCCCCACCCCACCCGCACCTACATCCCGGCCGCCGGATCCTGCGGTCCCCTCCCCGACAGCACCTCCCCGTACGCCTGCATCAGGTCCGGCAACCGCAACGTCGCCAGGTCGTCCCGCGTCAGCACCCCCGGATACGCGGACAACCGCAGATCCCGGTACGCACAGCTCTTCTCGTACAGCGTCCGCAGGAACCGCCCGTTCCCCAGTTCGTCGATCCACCCCTGGTCGACCACGTGCCCGGCGATCGACCGCAGCTCCTCCAGCGCCTCCTCGTCCCACGCGTCCCCGTTCTCGGCGGCCAGCACCTCGCCGATCGAGGTCAGTTCGAGGGGGCGGTAGGAGGGAAAGTCCACACGGGTCGTGAAGCGCGAGGAGAGCCCCGGGTTGGCGGCCAGCAGGCGGTCCATGCCCTCCGGGTAGCCGGCCAGGATCACCACCAGGTGGTCGCGGTTGTCCTCAGCCCGCTTCAGCAGCACCTGCAGCGCCTCGTCGCCGTACGCGTCCCCCTTGCCGTAGCCGGAGTTGGAGAGGGAGTAGGCCTCGTCGACGAAGAGCACTCCGCCGATCGCGGAGTCGATGAGTTCGTTCGCCTTCACGGCGGTCTGGCCCAGGTACTCACCGACCAGATCGGCCCGCTGCGCTTCGACGAGGTGGTCCCCGCCCAGCAGCCCCAGCGCGTAGAAGACCCGCCCGAGGATCCGGGCGACGGTGGTCTTCCCGGTCCCGGACGGTCCGGAGAAGACGAAGTGGCGTTTCGGCGGCTGCACCGGCAGCCCCTGCCCGGCCCGTAGCCGGGCCATGTTCAACTGCGCGGACAGCGCCTTGACCTGCCGCTTCACGGGCTCAAGCCCGACCATGCGCTCAAGTTCGGCGAGCGCCTCCTCAAGTAACGCGGGGTCGGTCGGCCCGGCCGGCAGCGGGGGCACCGGCACGGACTTCTCGCGCACCGCCGGATCGATCACCGACGGCATCGCCCCGGCCGGCGGCTCCGGGTCCCCGAGCCGCAGATCGCGCCCCTCGGTACCGAAGAGCGGGTCGAGCATGTCCGGCCCGTCCATGACGTCCTGCCCGACGCCGGTGAGGGTGATCGCCGCGAGGTCGGCGGTGTCGTCGTACCCGTCGCCCTCGGCTATGGCGGCCAGTCGGGCGGAGGTGTCCATGAAGGCGGGGTCGACGCGGTGCACGGCCCGGTAGAGGGGGAGCGCGGCGGCGCTGCGGCCGGTGCCCTCGTGCGCCCGGGCCAGCCAGTAGCGCAGCTCCTTGCGCTGCGGCTGCTCGCTGCGGCAGCGCATCAGCGCGGCGGCCAGGTGCGGTTCGGCCTGGCCGTACATTTCGAGGCGGACCCGGGCCATGCCGCCGAACAGGCCCGCCTCGATGCCGAGCATGGAGTCGTCGAGGAGCGGGTCGGTGTGCCGAACCAGCTGCTCCCAGTCCTTGACCAGGTAGGCCCGGCAGGCGTGCAGGAAGCGCACCTGGGGGTCGGCGTCCACGCGCGGGAGGCCGGCGAGGGCCCGGTCGAGCTCCGGGACGTGCCGGCCGTCCAGCCAGTGGGAAGCATGGGCGAGCAGCAGGTCACGCGGGCTCTCCAGGACCGGCTGCACCCACCAGCCCAGCCAGTACCAGGAGTTCAGAGTGCGGCGATGTCGGCCGCGCTGCTCGCCGAAGCGGTCGCGGTGCCGGAACATCCGCAGCAGCGCGGTCGTCGTGTCGACGCGCAGCGCGTGCAGCCCGAGCCAGGCGTCGGCCATCCCGGGATCCATCCGTACCGCGGCGCGGAACTCCTCCTCCGCCTGCGGATAGGCGCCCATCGTGTAGGCGTCCACGCCTCGCAACCAGGCGAGGTCGGCCGGGGCCTCGGGGCCCCGCGTGCCGAAATCCATCACGTCCCCCACAGACCGTGCCCTCGTGGTCCAGGGGATGTCAGGTGGCCCAGGCCGGGCTCGCGGGCCCTGGCACTCCCTGATCCGGCCTGATCCACCTGACACCCCCTCGCCCCCGGGCTCCCCCCGATGGCTGCCGTTGGTCGAACCGCTGTGCCGCGGAACGGAGTTGCAGGTGCGCGAAGCAGCCGTTCGAAGGTCGCACCGAGGGCATCGTACCTGCGGTTCCACCGCCCGCCGAAGGGTGCCGCACAGGCCGTTTGACGAGGTGGGGGCAGAGAGGGCGCACGCGGTTCGGTGACCGAGGGTGAGCGGAAGAACGCACGTGGCGCACACAAAAGGGGTAAAGGGCAGAACGAAGCCCCCGATCACGGGGGAACAACCGGGGGCTTCGCGTCTCTGTTGCGGCTTCGAGGGCCGCTTATTCAGAACGTAAGACCTGTACGGCCCCCGGGTCAAGCCGAGTTGAGGTACTCGGGCAACTTCTTGGAGCCGCGTCTTCACAAGTTCAGCACACCGCGGACGGCCCGTCACGGTGGGTGACTGTCTGGTCTGGGCCAACGGTTCTCGCAGGCCCCGGCAGTACCTCATATCCCTTGCGTGACTGTGCCACCAGGAGGTCGGCGTAGGGCCTTGAGGGGTCTTCGCTGAAGTGTTCGTGTTCCGCCCTGACCCACTCGGCCCAGAAGTCCCGTTGTTCCGCGCCGTCCCGCGCCCTGCCGCGCGTCCAGGACTCCTCGCGCGGCAGCTCCATCCACAGCAGCCGTGCCAGAAAGGGGCGCAGTGCCCGGCGGCCGGCGCCGACGCCCTCGACGAGGATCACCGGGGCCGGCGGCAGGGGGCGGGGCGGGCCGAAGCGGCGGGCGTGCCAGTCGTAGGGGGAGTAGTGCGCCGTTCCGCCGTGGCCGAGCGGCTCGATCACCTGGGTCAGCAGCCGGCCGGTCCAGGCGAACGGCTCGTCGTGGCTGGCGATGTCGTCGAGGTGCAGCACCGGTGCCCCGCCGAGGGCGGCGGCCAACTGCCCGGCGAAGGTCGTCTTTCCGGACCCGGCGTGCCCGTCGACGCCGACGAGGCGGACCGGGCCGCAGGAGGGTGGCAGGGCCCGGAGTGCGGAGGCGAGCTGGTGAATGGCCGTTCCCTAGGTGTGCTGCGGTGTGGGGTGTTTTCCGGAAACATTCTAGTAGTGCGGCGCATAGCGGGCGTTTGCGCCCCCGCGAAGGTCTCGTCTTGAACTAATTTCGAGCCGTTCTTTGCCGTCCCCATTAATATTTCCGAGCGGCTGACCGATATGTCGATCTCGTGTGTTTCCGGTGTGCCCGGCCCTGAGTAGGGTGCCTTCAGCGTGCACGCGTCGAACGGGGACGGACAGGGGAAGATGGTCGCGGAGTTATTCGAGGGGCAGTACGTATGGCATCCGGCGGCCGATGACCGCTTGCTCGCGAGCGTATGTGTGGACGTGCGCGCCGGAAGATATCTGAGTGCCCGTGAGTCTCTGGCCGAGACGCGTGCCGACTTCGCCCTGCGCGCCCACCGTTCCCTGGTCCTCGCCTCCGAGGCGGCCGGCACCGATCTGGTGGAGCGCTGGCTGGCCGAGGAACCGGGCCCCGAGTCCGCGCTGATGTGGGCCCGGGTGGCCGTGCAGCGGGCGATCCGGGCCGCCGACGCCCGTGACGAACGGGCCGAGGCGCTGGAGCGGATAGCCCTCGCCGCCTGCGACCGGGCCAGCGCCATGAACCCCGCCGATCCCACGCCCTGGGCCGCCAAGCTGGCCATGGCCCGGCTGCACCGCCCGCACGATCCCGCCCCCGGTGGCCTGCTGACCTCGCCGCCCGGCCCCTGGCGGCTGTTCGCGCACACCCTCACCCTCGACCCCTGGCACCGCGAGGCCCACCACCGCTTCCTGTCCTTCTTCTTCACCCGGTACGGCGGCTCGGTCAACGCGGCCTGGGACGTGGCCGCCTTCCTCGCCCAGCGGGCCCCGACCGGCTCGGCGTTACGGCTGTTGCCGCTGGTCGCGTTGGTGGAGAGCCACAACCCCACCCAGCTGCTCGCCGAGCGGGTCTGGGAACAGCCGCAGTGGCGCAGCACCGCGTTGTCGATCTACCACAACTGGCTGCCCACGGTGGCCGGATACCGCTTCACCCCGGTGCTCGACCTGGCCTACCTCGCGCACGCGCTGGTCATGGCGCAGTGCGCGTTCGAGGCCCGGGCGGTCTTCACGGCCATGGGGCCGTACGCCTCACGCATGCCCTGGAGTGTCTTCGGCGAACCGGCCGACCAGCTCTCCCGGGCCCGCCGCGCCTGCGGCCTGCCCATCCCCTCCTAGACTCCCAGAGAAAGGCCGGCACGTGTCAGAACGCACAGCGCACCCCGTCACGCTCGACGACGACGCGACCCTGCACGCGATGGGTTATCCGCGGAAACTCACCCGCCGATTCAAGGCCTTCGACAATTTCGCCATCTCCTTCACCATCATCAATATTCTCTCCGGGATCTTCTCGTCCTTCGGATTCGGCATGAACGCGGGCGGCCCCCGTATTCTCGTGTTCGGCTGGATCGGCGTCTGCGTGATGGTGCTGTGCATCGGCGCCGCCATGGCGGAAGTCGCCTCGGCCTATCCGACGAGCGGCGCCCTGTATTTCTCCGCCGGTAAACTCGCCAAACGGCACAAGGGCGCCTGGTCCTGGTACACGGGCTGGCTGAACTTCGTGGGCCAGATCGGCGGCACGGCCGCCACCGGATACGCGGCGGCCACCTTCATCCAGGCGTTCATCGCCCTGCAGTGGACCTCGTACACCCCGACCGCTCACCAGACGGTCCTGATCACGGCCCTGATCATCGTCGTCCAAGGGCTCGCCAACACCTACACCGTGCAGCTCGTCGCCCTGCTGAACCGGATTTCCGTGTGGTGGCTGCTGATCGGACTCGTGGTGATCGTGAGCACACTGACCGTGATGCCGGACCACCATCAGTCGGCGTCCTTCGTGACGCATTTCGTGAACAACACCGGTTTCACCAACGGCCTTTACGGCGGTCTGCTCGGGCTCCTGGTCACCAGCTGGACCTTCACCGGCTTCGACGGCAGCTTCCACATGTCCGAGGAAACCGTCCAGGCGACCGTCAACGCTCCCAGAGGGATCATCCGTTCCATCGGGTATTCGGCGATCACCGGCCTGATCCTGATGCTCGCGCTGGTGTACAGCATCGGCGACTACGTCAAGGTGGCGAGCTCCTCCGCGCCGCCGGTCCAGATCCTCATCGACGGACTCGGCATGGGCTGGGCCAAGGCGATGCTGCTCGTCGTCATCGGCGCCATGCTCTTCTGCGGCCTCGCCAACCTCACCAGCAACACCCGGCAGATCTTCGCCTTCTCCCGGGACGGTGCCATGCCCGGCTCCCGCCTGTGGCACACGGTCTCGCCCCGCACCCGGACCCCGGTCAAGGCCGTCTGGCTCGCGGTGGCCTGCTCGCTCGCCCTGGTGGTGCCGGGCTGGTGGTCGCACACGGCGTTCACCGCGATCGTCAGCGTCAACGTCGTCGGACTGTTCCTCGCCTACGCCGTGCCGGTCTTCCTGCGGCTGCGCCTGGGTGACGACTTCCGGCCGGGGCCGTGGAACCTGGGCCGCTGGAGCAGGCCGGTCGGCTGGCTGGCGGTGGTCTGGATCCTGCTCAGCAGCATCCTGTTCATGCTGCCGCAGGCCTCGCCGATCACCGTCGACTCCTTCAACTACGCGCCGATCGCCCTGGCCGTCGTCCTGGCCGTGGCCACGGTCTGGTGGTTCGCCACCGCCCGCCGCCGCTTCCAGGGCCCGGTCAGCTACGGGCGCCCCGACGAGGTCGCCGCGATGGATCTCATCTGAGCCGCCCGGAGGGATCCCGTCCGAGCCGCGGAGGGATCCCGTCCGAGCCGCACGAAGGGGCCCCGGCGACCGCGCCGGGGACCTTTCGGCGGACGAGACCAATATTGGTGGGCGTGGCATGGGCGGAAGTGCTGGCAGGGGCATGGCGCCTGCTCCATAGTTGGCCCACAGCCCTTGCTCCGGATCAGCCGTGACGCGCACACCTGGGGGTCCTCCACCCATGAGCAGAGCCGAACAGCCGTCCCGCAGAACCGTTCTGGCAGCCGCCGCCGCCGTCGCGGCCGCGGCCGTGGCCCAGGGAGTGGTCCCCGCGGTGCCGGCGGTCGCCGCCCCGGAGGCCGACGCCGACGAGACCGCCCGGACCGAGACCCGCCGGGCCGGGAACGGGCGCACCGGCCACGGCCGGGACGGCACCCGCCCGATCGACTACCGTTCCTGGACGACGTACAGCGACTGGCGGACCGGCACCGCCAAGGGCGCCAGGGCCGTCGCCGGAGACCGTCCCGGAGTGGTGATCGGCACCCCGGCCGGCACCACCTCCTACACCGACCCCCACACCGGCACCACCGCCACCTGGGAGTACGCCACCTGGACCGGCCCGGTGCACCAGTCGGCCGCCCCCGCCACCGAGACCATCGCCTCCTGGAACGCGGACACCCCGGCCGGCACCTGGATCAAGGTCGAACTGCACGGCACCTACTCCGACGGCACCGACACCCCCTGGTACGTGATGGGCTGCTGGGCGGCCGGCGACCAGGACATCAAGCGGACCTCGGTGGACGGCCAGACGGACGGCAAGAGCACCATCTGGACCGACACCTTCGCCATCGACGACGCCACCACCGGCCTGCGCCTCACGTCGTACCAGCTGCGCCTGACCCTCTACCGCAAGCCGGGCACCAAGCTCACCCCCACCGTGTGGCGGATCGGCGCCATGAGCTCCGACATCCCGGACCGCTTCACCGTCCCCGCCTCCACCCCGGGCCTGGCCCAGGAACTCAAGGTCCCGCGGTACTCCCAGGAGATCCACAAGGGCCAGTACCCCGAGTACGACAACGGCGGCGAGGCCTGGTGCAGCCCCACCTCCTCGCAGATGATCGTCGAGTACTGGGGCGGCCGGCCCACCGCCGCGCAACTGGCCTGGGTCGACCCGTCGTACTCCGACCCCCAGGTCTGCTACGCGGCCCGCTACACCTACGACTACCAGTACGGAGGGTGCGGCAACTGGCCGTTCAACGCCGCCTACGCGTCCACGTACAAGGACCTCCAGGGCGTGATAACGCGACTGGCCTCGCTCACCGACCTGGAGACCCTGATCGCGGCCGGTATTCCGGCCATAACGTCGCAGTCGTTCCTGGCGAGCGAGCTGACCGGGGCCGGTTACGGCACCTCCGGGCACCTGATGACCGTGATCGGCTTCACCGCGGACGGCGACGTGATCGCCAACGACCCGTTCTCGGCCGACGACGACGCGGTCCGGCGGGTCTATCTGCGGCGGGAGTTCGAGAACATCTGGCTGCGGACCAAGCGGTACAACGCCAGCGGCAAGGTCGTCTCCGGCACCGGGGGGGTCTGCTACCTGTACTTCCCGGCCTGCCCGAGCCCGGCCCAGCTCAAGGCGCTCGCGGCGGTCGGCGTGCGCTGACCTGGCACGGCAGCGGCCCCCTGGCGTTCTGGGGGCCGCTGTCCTGTGACCGAACTCTCCGCCGCAAAAGCCGCAATCAATGGCATGGTGGACGTCATGACCACGCACTCCGCCACCGCCGCCCAGGCCCGTACCGGCGGCCCCAAGGACAACGGCCCGAAGGTTCTGGAACACGTCATGGGCTGGACCCTTGTCGTGGTCATCGCGATGTTGGTGACTCAACTCGGTCTGCTGTGACCTGACCCACGACCCGACCTGACATACTGCGGATGTCCCGCAGCCCGTTGAGACCAGGGTCGAAATTGAATATCAGTCAACAGCGTGCCGCCACCCGTCCCCGGGCGCGCGGCACCGAGCGTTCCGTGGCTCGTCGTGCCGAACTCATCGCCATCGGGCGGAAGTTGTTCGCAGACACCTCGTACGACGCGCTCTCCATGGACGACATCGCCAAGCAGGCGCATGTCGCCAAAGGGCTGATCTACTACTACTTCCAGTCCAAGCGCGGCTACTACCTGGCGATCATCCAGGACTCCGTCGCCGACCTGGTCACCTACGCCGCCAGCGGTCTTGAACTGCCCCAGGTGGACCGCGTCCACCGGACCATCGACAGCTATCTGCGCTACGCCGAGCACCACCAGGCCGCGTACCGCACCATCGTCAGCGGCGGGGTCGGCTTCGACACCGAGGTGCACGCCATCCGGGACGGGGTGCGCGAGGCGATCGTCGCGACCATAGCCGAGGGTGCCTACGGCCGCACCGACATCGCCCCGCTCGCCAGGACCGGCCTGCTCGCCTGGCTGTGCAGTGTGGAGGGTGCCACCCTCGACTGGATCGACCGGCCCGTACTCTCCCGCGAGACCATGTGCGAGCTGCTGGTCAAGACGCTCGGCGGCACCCTGCGCGCCATCGAGGAACTGGACCCGTCCTACCGCGCCCCGGCCCCGGCCCGCCGGGACACCTGACGTGGACGGGGCGGAGGGCTCGTGGTCCCCCCGCCCCGAGTCCCCCCGTGAAGGGGCCTGGTTGATGGCCTTGATCAGCTCACCGTTGGTGGTGTCGCCGCTCAGCTCCCAGGGGAAGGTGCCCCCCCAGGCCCTGCTGGGGTCACCCCGGGCCCGCGCGCCGATTGGCATGAACGCGGTAATGCGTTGGTCATGAACCCTAGGAGGACTAGACCAGTCAGGTCAATGGTTCGGACCAATTTCGCGACTTTCGGATGTTGGCCTGGAATTCCTGAAGTAAGCGGTCGTTAACTGGTGACGGGAGGTCCCCGATCGGGCATACTCACTGCGCAGCCGCAGGTCAGCAGCTTCCGAGACCCGGAACGCCGACCCGCGGCCGCACCCGAACGACAGGCGGAGCCGCCCCCTATCCCGCGGGCCGTGACCGCCGCTGCCCGACAGGGAGGAGAGCGACGCCATGTCCGACCGCGACCCGCAGCCGGTGGAGCGTCAACTGCCCACGGACGAGGCGAGGGACCTGCTGGCGCTGGTCCGTGAGATCGCCCACCGCGAAATCGCGCCGAAGGCGGCCGAGGAGGAGGATGCCGGGCGATTCCCGCGCGAGGTCTTCACCCTGCTCTCGGAATCAGGCCTGCTCGGCCTGGTGTACGACTCCGGGTACGGCGGTGGTGACCAGCCCTACGAGGTCTACCTCCAGGTCCTGGAGGAGCTGGCCGCGGCCCGCCTCACCGTCGGCCTCGGCGTCAGCGTGCACACCCTCGCGAGCTACGCGCTCGCCGCCTACGGCACCAAGCAGCAGCAGGTCGAGCACCTGCCCGCGATGCTCGGCGGCGGCCTGCTCGGCGCCTACTGCCTCTCCGAGCCGGCCTCCGGCTCCGACGCGGCCTCCCTGCGCACGAAGGCGGTCCGGGAGGGCGACGACTGGGTGATCAACGGCACCAAGGCCTGGATCACGCACGGCGGCATCGCCGACTTCTACACGGTCATGGCCCGCACCGGCGCCGAGGGCTCGCACGGGATCACCGCCTTCCTGGTCCCCGGCGACGCCGAGGGCCTCAGCGGCGCGGTCCCCGAGAAGAAGATGGGCATGAAGGGCTCGCCCACCGCTCAGGTCCACTTCGACGACGTGCGCGTCCCCGACGAGCGGCGCCTCGGCGAGGAAGGCCAGGGCTTCGCCATCGCCCTGGCCGCCCTGGACTCCGGGCGGCTCGGCATCGCGGCCTGTGCGATCGGCCTGGCCCAGGCGGCCCTGGACGAGGCGGTCGGCTACGCCACCGGGCGGCGGCAGTTCGGCCACCCCATCTCCGACTTCCAGGGCCTGCGCTTCATGATCGCCGACATGGCGACCCAGATCGAGGCCGGCCGGGCCCTCTACCTCGCGGCGGCCCGGCTGCGCGACGCGGGCCGGCCGTTCGCCAAGCAGGCCGCCATGGCCAAGCTGCACTGCACCGACACCGCGATGAAGGTGACCACCGACGCCGTCCAGATACTCGGCGGGTACGGCTATACGGCGGACTTCCCGGTCGAGCGCTACATGCGCGAGGCCAAGGTCCTGCAGATCGTCGAGGGCACCAACCAGATCCAGCGGATGGTCATCGCCCGTCATGTGGCGGGCCCGGAAAGTCGCCCAAGTCGCTGAACTGTCCGCGGGTGACCGTCGGAGCCGCCAGCCTGACCCACTCCGGGTCGTGGCGGCCCGGCAGGGCACGGCCCCGGTCCGCCCAGATCCGCATCAGGTCGCGGTAGATGGGCGGATCCTGCGGCTGGGGCGGCGGAAGCGATGCCGCGGGCGGGGGCACGAAGATCCGGCGCTGACGGCCGAGGGCGGTGTAGGTGGTCGTCATACCTGGCCAACGCCCGGGCGGCCGCGCCGGTCACCGATCCCCCGAATCGCGCGTGAGTTCACGGACGTCCGGTCCCGGATCTGGCCTCCCCCCATTTCCTGACGTACCGTCAGCCGGGCCGTCTCCAGCCTTCGGGAGGCCTGCCGTGGCTGTCGCCAAGGGGTCGTTCAGTCACTCGCGCGGGTGACCTTGATCGATTGCGTGCGCGGGTGGGGAACGTGACGCCGATGAGAACGCAAGTACCCGCGTCGAGGCCCGCTACGCGCGCCTCACCGGCCACACCCCGGGACATGGACTTCTGCACCCTGTACGCCGCCCTGCGGCACGCGATCGTCATGCTGCGCGTCGCCTGCCGGCAGGTGTACTTCAAAGAGGCCGCGTCCCCGCGGATCCGGACACCCTGATCCTGCACCACGGCAGTCTGCGGGCCATGGTGCAGGGGGGTTACTGGGACGCGGTGCGGTGACTCAGGCGGCCTGACGGCTGACGAGCGCGTCGCCGTGGCGTATCGCCGGTACGCGCATCGGGCGCGAGCTCGGGCCGCCGACGTGTGAGAAGGGCTGCGTCCGCCAGTCCAGACCCTGCGGGAGGGTGAGCAGGAGGGCGGTGTCCTGCTCCTGCGGCTCGACCGACTCGTCCGCGGACGGGGCGTCGCCCGCCGCGCGGCCCGTACCGGCACAGACCGTGAGGCCGAACGGGTTCCACGGCGAGGCGCACAGCGCGTGCTCCGGCAGGAACTCCTCGTCCGCCAGCAACGCGATGGACTGCGCGCAGTCCGGGCAGATCACCCGGAACATCTCGAAGGTGTCGTAGGTGTCCAGCTCCTCGGCCTCGTAGAGGTCGGGTTCGACGCCCTCCGGCTCGGGCTCGACGACCAACTGCGGGCGCTTGGGCACGGTACGACCAGGGCGCTTAAGACTCTGCATGGGTAACTCCCCCTCGGGCTGGGCCGATACGGCGCTGCGGCCTCGACCACAGCAAGCACTTCCCGTCCCGTCTCGGCGGTAATCACGAGAACGTCACGGAGCCCGTTCGGGGGCTGTGGCCTTCGTCACATGCCGAACGCAGGTGCCCGCTGCGGTGGATTTGTCCCTCAGGCGGCGCACAACCCGCTCTCTCCGACATCACGAACCGGCCATGACCTGGGCCGCTGAGCTACCGGAGGAGATCAGGCGCACGGTAGCTTTTGCGCCATGGAGGAGCTGGACCGTCAAATCGTGCAGCTGCTCGTCAAGGACGGGCGGATGAGCTACACGGACCTGGGCAAGGCCACGGGTCTGTCCACGTCGGCCGTGCACCAGCGGGTGCGCCGGCTGGAACAGCGTGGCGTCATCCGCGGCTACGCCGCGGTCGTCGACCCGGAGGCCGTGGGGCTGCCCATGACGGCGTTCATCTCGGTGAAACCGTTCGACCCCAGCGCCCCCGACGACATCGCGGACCGCCTGGCCGGCGTCCCCGAGATCGAGGCGTGCCACAGCGTGGCGGGCGACGAGAACTACATCCTCAAGGTACGGGTGGCGACCCCGCACGAACTGGAGGAACTGCTGGCCAGGCTGCGCAGCCTGGCCGGGGTCTCGACGCGGACGACGGTGGTGCTGTCGACGCCGTACGAGGCGAGGCCGCCGAGGATCTGACCGCCGCACCCGCCGCTGCGGCTGCCACCGCCGTGGGCAGGCGTTCCTCCTCCAGTGCCTTAAGGGCCTGGGAGGTGCCGCCATGGCGGAACGGGTGGGCACGGCCGACAGTGCCGGGTGCCTTGTGAACATGCTCCGAGTGTCGACTGCAGGTGGTTCGTGGCTGGTCGCGCAGTTCCCCGCGCCCCTTTGGGACGCGTTGAGGGTGCCCCTCGTTCAGAGTGATCGGTGTGAGGGGCGAGACTGGTCCCCATGAGTGAGCGCGCCCCCGAGCCCAAGACCGTCCTCCTCCGCCGCGGCGAGGTTCACAGTCCCGCCGATCCGTTCGCGACCGCGATGGTCGTGGAGCGGGGGCAGGTCGCCTGGGTCGGGTCCGAGGGTGCCGCCGACGCCTTCGCGGAGGGCGTCGACGAGGTCGTCGACCTGGACGGGGCGCTGGTCACCCCTGCCTTCACGGACGCCCATGTCCACACCACGTCCACCGGCCTCGCGCTGACCGGTCTCGACCTGTCCGGGGCCGGCTCCCTGGACGCGGCCCTGGTGCTGGTGCGGGACTTCGCCGCCGCCCGCCCGGACGACCGGGTCCTGCTCGGGCACGGCTGGGACGCCTCCCGCTGGTCCGGCGGTCGCCCGCCGACCCGCGCCGAGCTGGACGCGGCCACCGGCGGACGCCCGCTCTACCTCTCCCGTATCGACGTCCACTCGGCGGTCGTCACCACGGCCCTGCTGGACCTCGTCCGGGGCGTGGTCCCGGGCGCCGACGCCCCGCTCACCGGCGACGCCCACCACGCCGTACGCGCCGCCGCGTTCGCGGCCGTGACGCCGGCCCAGCGTGCCGAGGCCCAGCGCGCCGCCCTCGCGCACGCGGCCTCCCTCGGTATCGGCACCGTGCACGAGTGCGGCGGGCCGAAGATCTCCTCCGAGGACGACTTCACCGGACTGCTGCGGCTCGCCGCCGAGGTGCCCGGCCCCCGGGTCGTCGGCTACTGGGCCGAGGAGAACGCCGAGAAGGCGCGCGAGCTGGGCGCGCTCGGCGCCGCCGGTGACCTGTTCGTCGACGGCGCCCTCGGCTCCCACACCGCCTGTCTGCACGAGCCGTACGCCGACGCCGGCCACACCGGCGCCGCCTACCTGGACGCGGACGCCGTCGCCGCCCATGTCGCCGTCTGCACCGAGGCCGGTCTGCAGGCCGGGTTCCACGCCATCGGCGACGCCGCCATGACCGCCGTGGTGGCGGGCGTGCGCGCCGCCGCCGAGAAGGTCGGCCCGGCCCGCGTCCGCGCCGCCCGGCACCGCGTCGAGCACGCCGAGATGCTCACGCCCGAGCACATCGCCGCGTTCGCCGAACTCGGCCTGTTCGCCTCTGTACAGCCGGCCTTCGACGCGCTCTGGGGCGGCGGGGACGGCATGTACGCCCAGCGACTCGGCGCCGAGCGGGCCCACACCCTCAACCCGTTCGCCGCCCTCCTCAGGGCCGGGGTCCCGCTCGCCTTCGGCTCCGACAGCCCGGTCACCCCGCTCGATCCCTGGGGGACCGTGCGGGCCGCCGCCTTTCACCACACCCCCGAGCACCGGGTCTCGGTCCGCGCCGCCTTCACCGCGCACACCCGCGGCGGCTGGCGGGCGATCGGCCGGGACGACGCGGGCGTGCTGGTCCCCGGCGCGCCCGCGGACTACGCGGTCTGGCGCACCGCCGAACTGGTGGTGCAGGCGCCGGACGACCGGGTCGCCCGCTGGTCGACCGACCCGCGCTCCGGCACGCCCGGCCTGCCCGACCTGACTCCCGGCCACGAGCTGCCGGTCTGCCTGCGCACCGTGGTGGGCGGCCGGACCGTCTTCGTACGACCGGGCGAGTGACCCGCCGCATTCGTACGGCCGGGCGAGTGATCTCCCGGGGTGGCGCGGCCGTGATCGACGGCCGCCGCCCCGTCGCGCGACCTGCGCATCCTCCGCGCTGACCAGGGGTTTGAGGCTTTTTCCGCAGGTCAAACGGCTGTTGACAGCCAGCGGCAGCGGGCCGGTAGGTTCGGCCAAGTCCACCACCGGACGCCCGACCGGGGAGCAGTTCGCGCACTCGTCGCAGCGCCGCTGGGTCAGGGACGGTGTGCCGCACCGGGGCACCGTCACTGGGAGCCAGGCTCAGCGCCCGCGCCGACGAGGGAACGTTCCGGCCGGTCGGGAGGTGTGACCCGGGTGGGGCCCGGACGCTCAGTAGACAACGGCTTTCGGTCGACCCGCAGCCAGCGGGTCCCAGGTCGGCCCGAAGGGCGCCGGGCCCCCATCCGTAGGAAGAAGAGTGGCTCCGAGGGGGAACAAAGTGGCGCCGCGGGGGAACACGGTGGCGAAAGCGCGGATGACGGGCACCCGAAACGGGCATCCTTACCCCGTTCTTGCGGAATCGACACCACCATACGAATGAGCTGTCACGTCAGTGCAGGCCGTGGCCACTATGGTGGTCCCCTGCGTACGACATGAAGGGGCAGCAGTGAACGACGGCGACGGGACCCTCGCGGCACAGGCCCAGGGGAGGCGGTTCGGCCCGCTCGGCACGGCCTTGGTGATCATTCCCACGTACAACGAGTCGGAGAACATCAAGTCCATCGTCGGCCGGGTGCGGCAGGCCGTCCCCGAGGCGCACGTGCTGGTGGCGGACGACAACAGCCCCGACGGCACGGGCAAGCTCGCCGACGAACTGGCCGCCGAGGACGACCATGTCCAGGTGCTGCACCGCAAGGGCAAGGAAGGGCTCGGCGCCGCCTACCTCGCGGGCTTCCGCTGGGGCATGGACAACGGCTACGGCGTGCTCGTCGAGATGGACGCGGACGGCTCCCACCAGCCGGAGGAGCTGCCCCGGCTGCTGACCGCGCTGAAGGGCGCCGACCTGGTGCTCGGCTCCCGCTGGATGCCCGGCGGCCGGGTGGTCAACTGGCCGAAGTCCCGTGAGTTCATCTCCCGCGGCGGCTCCCTGTACTCCCGGCTCGCGCTCGATCTTCCGCTCCGGGACATCACGGGTGGCTACCGCGCCTTCCGCCGCGAGACCCTGGAGGGCCTGGGCCTCGACGAGGTCGCCTCGCAGGGCTACTGCTTCCAGGTGGACCTGGCCCGCCGCGCGGTCAAGGCAGGGTTCCAGGTCGTCGAGGTGCCCATCACCTTCGTCGAGCGCGAGTTCGGCGACTCCAAGATGAGCCGCGACATCCTGGTCGAGGCGCTGTGGCGGGTCACCTCATGGGGTTTCACCGAGCGGGTGGGCAGGATGTCCGGCAAGGGCAGGCCGTCCTAGCGGACGCCCGGGAACCTCACAGTTCCGGCTGATCATCCCCTTATGCCGCACTGAGCCGGGCCCAGGCACACTGGGTGCATGACGACTGGCGCGCAGACCCCTCCGTACTCCACCCGGCCCAGGCGCTCCCGGCTCCGCAGATACCTGCCGCTGGGTCTCGCGGCGTGGCTGGTGCTGGAGATCTGGCTGCTGACGGTGGTCGCGGGTGCGGCGGGCGGCATGACCGTGTTCCTGCTGCTGGTGGCGGGCTTCGTCGCCGGCTCCGTGGTCATCAAGCGCGCCGGCCGGCGCGCCTTCCAGAGCCTCAACGAGGCGATCCAGCGCGGCGGCTCCCCGGAGCGCGGCGGCGGCAACGGCCTGATGATGCTGGGCGGCCTGCTCCTCATGATCCCCGGTCTGGTCTCCGACGCCCTCGGTCTGCTGCTTCTGCTGCCGCCGGTCCAGAAGGCGGTCTCCCGCCTCGCGGAGAGCACCTTCGACCGCAGACTTCGCGCCGCCGCCCCCGGCACCCTGGGCAACGCCTTCCAGCAGGCCCGCATGCACCGCCCGGACGGCAAGGTGGTCCAGGGCGAGGTGATCCGCGACGACGGCCCCGAGCCGGGGGACGCGTCGGCGGGAGAGCGGCCGCCGCTGACGCGGTGACGAGAACAACCGAGGGCGCCGTACGTTCGATGAACGTACGGCGCCCTCGGTTGTGTGTTATGTCGGCTTCCGGTATACGGAACTATGCGGACTTGCGGCTGTCCCTGGGATGAATCGCGATGTTCATCGCCCCGGAACGCAGAACCGCCAGACGCTCCTCAAGGACCTCTTCGAGTTCCTCACGGGTGCGTCGCTCCATCAGCATGTCCCAGTGGGTACGCGCGGGCTTGGCCTTCTTCTCTTCCGGGCCGTCGCCGTCCACGAGGAGTGCCTGGGCCCCGCAGACCTTGCACTCCCACTCCGGCGGGATCTCCGCCTCGACCGAGAAGGGCATCTCGAAACGATGTCCCTTCTCGCATGCGTACTCCACGGCCTGGCGCGGGGCCAGGTCGATACCGCGGTCCGTCTCGTAGCTGGTCACCACGAGGCGCGTACCGCGAAGAGCTCGCTCACTCATGAATCGTGCCTCCCGGGCTTGTCGCCCACAGGACAGGTGTCGCTGTCGTCGTCATCCGGTCAACGTCCGGTCGGCGGTAAAGATTCCCGTTCCGGGTCATGCGTCGCCGTCGTAGCCGCCCCTTGTTGTACCCACCAGCGCCCGGTTTGTCACATCTGCTAACAGATGTCACCCAGCGTTTCGGTATCTTTGACGCGCAGTAACGGTACGCCTGGCAGGCCAAACGCGTACACTACCGCCCTTCCGCGTTGAACGCTAAATCTTCTGTGGGACCGGGTTTCCGGCCTCGCCGATCGCCCGTCGCACCGGCACCCGCGCGAGCAGCGCGAACCCGATGACGAAGAAGGCCACCAGCGAGATGATCGCCGAGCGGTAGCTCCCGCTCAGCTGGTAGGTGATCCCGAACAGCAGAGGTCCCAGCCAGCTCATCCCCCGATCGCTCATCTCGTACGCCGCGAAGTACTCGGCTTCTTTTCCTGGCGGCACGAGATGGGAGAACAGGGAGCGGGACAGGGCCTGGCTGCCGCCCAGAACGAGACCGATGGCGGCCGCCAGGACGAAGAACCACGCCGGCGCCCCGGCCGGCAGGAAGTACCCGGCCGACAGCGTCACGGTCCAGGCCACCAGCGAGCCGAGAATCGTGCGTTTCGCCCCGTACGTCCTGGCCAGCCGGCCCATCGTCAGGGCGCCCGCCACGGCCAGCACCTGCACCAGCAGGACGGCGCCGATGAGCGTCGACTGGCCTAGCCCGAGCTCCTCGGAGCCGTAGACGGACGCCTGGGAGATCACGGTCTGGATGCCGTCGTTGTAGATGAGGTACGCCAGCAGGAAGGAGAGCGTCAGCGGATGGCGGCGCATGTCCCGGGCGGTCGCCGCGAGTTGGCGCAGACCCGGTGCCGTCGCCGCTGCCGTCCGGCCGCCCCGGTCGCGCAGCCGCCGCAGCGGAATGAGGGTGAAGGCGCCCCACCACACGCCCGCCGCGGCCAGGCAGATGCGGACCGCTTCCGTCTCGGAGAGGCCGAAGGAGTCGTGCGCGGAGTAGAGGACCAGGTTGACGATCAGCACCAGGGAGCCGGACGCGTAGCCGAAGGCCCAGCCCCGGGAGGAGATGGTGTCGCGTTCCTCGGGCGGGGCGATCTGGGGCAGGTAGGAGTTGTAGAGCATCAGGGCGACGGACTGGGCGGCGTTCGCGACGATCAGCAGCAGTCCGCCGAGCAGATAACGGTCGCCGTCCAGGAAGAACATGCCCGTCGTCGCCGCGGCTCCGGTGTACGCGGCCGCGCCGAGGAGCTGCTTCTTGCGGCCGGTGCGGTCGGCCGCGCTGCCCACCAGGGGCATGAGCACGACCGCGACGATCACCGACAGGGAGACCGAGTAGGCGAAGAAGGAGCCCGCCCGGACCGGGATGCCGAGCGGATGCACATAGCCGTCGGCGTCCGCCGCGTGGCCGGCGACCGACGTGAGGTACGGGCCGAGGAACACGGTGAGGACGCTCGTCGAGTAGACCGAGCACGCCCAGTCGTAGAAGTACCAGCCGCGCTGTTCGCGCCGCAGCTCGGTGGCCTCGTCGAAGACCCCCGTCCGCACGGTTTCGGTGCCCACCCGTGCCCTCGCCTCTCCCGCAGCAGTGCCGCCCGCGCGCCTCAGAACCAGACGCCGCGCTTCTGCATGACCTCGCGCAACGTGTCGATGTGATCGGTCATGATGCCATCGACACCCAGGTCCAGGAGGCGGTGCATCCGCTGGGGCTCGTTGATGGTCCACACGTGGACGTGCAGCCCGCGCGCGTGGGCGGCGCGCACGAAGCGCCGGTCGACCACCGGGACCCCCGACTGGGACTCGGGCACCTGGGCCGCGACCGCCGACCGGCGAACCGCCGCGGGCAGTCCCCAGGAGCGCAGCCGCAGCCCGACCACACCGCGGGTGCCGAACGAGGTGGCGAGACGCGGCCCGGCCAGCCGCTGCGCCCGCAGCACCCGCGCCTCCGAGAACGACCCCACGCACACCCGGTCGTAGGAGTCCGTCTTCTCGATCAGGTCGAGGAGCGGCCGCAGGGCCGGCTCCGCCTTGGCGTCCACGTTCCAGCGGACCTCCGGGAACTCTTCGAGCAGCTCCTCGAAGAGGGGGAGCGGCTCACGGCCGGCCACGCGCGCGTGCCGTACGTCCTCCCACGGCAGGTCGGCGATCCGGCCGGCGCCGTCGGTGACCCGGTCCAGGGTGTCGTCGTGGAAGGCGACGAGCCTGCCGTCCACCGTGGCGTGCACATCGGTCTCGATGTACCGGTAACCGAGCTCGACCGCGCGCCGGAACTGCGTCACGGTGTTCTCCAGCCCGTCCGCGGCTCCGCCCCGATGGGCGAAGGCGATGGGGCCGGGGTGGTCCAGGTACGGGTGGCGTGTCGGCGTGCTCACCGACGCAGTATCGCGCGCTCGGGTGACCCCGTGGCAACGACCGCGCTGCGGCCGGATGCCGCCGGGACGGCGAACACCTTCAGGAACATCTGCGCGAGCGGGCCGATGGCCACGGCGTAGAGCAGGGTGCCGGCGCCGACGGTCCCGCCGAGCGCGAAGCCGGTGACGACGACCGCGACCTCGATCGCCGTACGGAGGAGCCGGATCGAACGGCCGGTACGCCGGTGCAGCCCCGTCATCAGGCCGTCCCGGGGGCCCGGCCCGAAGCTTGCCGCGATGTACAGTCCGGTCGCCGCCCCGTTCAGCACGATCCCTGTCGCCATCAGCGGAATCCGCACGGCGAACGCGTGCGCCGCGGGCAGGGCGGCGAGCGCCGCGTTCATGGCGAGGCCGATGACGAAGACGTTGGAGACCGTGCCCAGGCCCGGCCGCTGGCGCAGCGGGATCCACAGGAGCAGCACGGCCGCCCCCACGATGATCGACACCGTGCCGATGCTCAGCCCGGTGTGCTCGGCGAGCCCCTGGTGCAGCACGCCCCAGGGCTCCAGCCCGAGGCCCGCCTCGACGAGCAGCGCGGAACTCACGCCGTACAGCGTGAGCCCCGCATACAGCTGGACCAACCGCCGCCCGACCCGGCCTTGCGTGGACAAGAGATACCCCCCTGGTGGTAAAGGTGGCCTGACTCATGTCACTCTGTGGCTTGAGAAGGAATGCCATCCATGGCCAATTCGGGGAAGGTGGACTGATTCTCATGGCGCAGTGGACCTCGGCGGTGGGGCCCGCGCAGCTCGCCCGGCTGCTCAACTCGCAGCAGGACCGCCCAGCCGGCCCCGGCACCCGGCGTCCGCCCGCCTATCGCGCCCTCGCCGACGGCATCCGGCTGCTGGTCCTGGAGGGCCGCGTCCCGGTCGCCGCCCGGCTGCCCGCCGAACGCGAACTGGCCCTCGCCCTGTCCGTCAGCCGTACGACGGTGGCGGCCGCGTACGAGGCGCTTCGCGCGGAGGGCTTCCTGGAGTCCCGCCGGGGCGCGGGAAGCTGGACCGCCGTCCCGGCGGGCAACCCCCTCCCGGCCCGCGGCCTGGAGCCCCTGCCCCCCGAGGCGCTCGGCTCGGTGATCGACCTGGGCACCGCCGCGCCGCCCGCGCCCGAGCCGTGGCTGACCCGCGCGGTCCAGGGTGCCCTGGCGGAACTCCCGCCGTACGCCCACACCCACGGCGACTACCCGGCCGGGCTTCCCGTCCTCCGGTCGATGATCGCCGAGCGCTACACCGCGCGCGGCATCCCCACCATGCCCGAGCAGATCATGGTCACGACGGGTGCGATGGGCGCGATCGACGCGATCTGTCATCTCTTCGGCGGCCGCGGCGAGCGCATCGCCGTCGAGTCACCGTCGTACGCCAACATCCTCCAGCTGATGCGGGAGGCGGGCGCCCGGCTGGTACCGGTGGCGATGGCCGAGGGGCTGGGCGGCTGGGACCTGGACCGCTGGCGCCAGGTGCTGCGGGAGGCGGCGCCCCGGATCGCCTACGTCGTCGCCGACTTCCACAACCCCACCGGGGCGCTCGCCGACGACGACCAGCGCCGCCGCCTGGTGGACGCGGCCCGCTCGGCGGGGACGGTGCTGGTCGCCGACGAGACGATGAGCGAGCTGTGGCTGGACGACGACGTGGAGATGCCCCGCCCGGTGTGCGGCTTCGACCCGGCGGGCTCCACCGTCATCACCGTCGGCTCGGCCAGCAAGGCGTTCTGGGCGGGCATGCGCATCGGCTGGGTGCGGGCGGCACCCGACGTGATCCGCAGCCTGGTCGCCGCGCGGGCCTACGCCGACCTGGGCACGCCGGTGCTGGAGCAGCTCGCGGTGAACTGGCTGTTCAGCACGGGAGGCTGGGCCCAGGCCGTCGACCTGCGCCGGGCCCAGGCCCGCGAGAACCGGGACGCCCTGGTGACGGCGGTACGCCGGGAGCTGCCAAGCTGGGAGTTCGAGGTGCCGAAGGGCGGCCTGACCTTGTGGGTCCGGGCGGGTGGCCTGTCCGGCTCCCGGCTGGCGGAGGCGGGGGAGCGGGTCGGGGTACGCGTCCCGTCCGGGCCGCGGTTCGGGGTCGACGGCGCCTTCGAGGGCTATGTACGCCTTCCGTTCACCGTGGGGGGAGCGGTGGCGGAGGAGGCGGCGACGCGACTGGCAGCCGCGGCGCGGTTGGTGGAGTCGGGGGCGAGCGGAGGGGGCGCGGAGGCGCCGCGGTCTTTTGTGGCGTAGCGGCGGGACGGCTCTGGCAGTTCTTCGGCTGCGGGTGGGTGGGGGCTGGTCGCGCCCACGCGGCGGAGCCGCATATCGGATACAGCCCCGCGCCTCTTACGGGGCACGTCGCAGCCGCGGGCAGTCGTGCCGCTGGGCGGCACGGGTAGGTGCTGGGGTTCCCCCTCTGGGGGAGGCACCCTGCCAGCGCCGGTGAGCGTCCCCGACCCACTTCAGCCCTCAGCCACCGCGGCTTCCAGGGGAGCCCCCGCCTGCTCCACCATCCCGCTCCGCGGCGGCAGCAACGCCAGCACCGCCTCCCGGTCCCCCTCGCTCGTCGCGTCGTCGTACGGATCCGGAGTCGCCGGCACCTGGAGTCGCAGTACCGGCCCGTGCCCCAGCCGCGCATACCCCCGCCCGGGCGGCACCTGGGCCAACGGAGTCGTGTGCGGCGGAGCCCCGAGCGCCGCTGTCAGCTCGTCCGGCAGCGCCGGTCCCAGCACGACACGCGCACGCGTGTGCTGTCGTACCGCCTCGCTCAACGCGTCCGCGCTGTCGAGCTGTTCGGCGACCACCACGGTGACGTTCGCCGCGCGGCCGTGCCGGAGGGGGACCTGGAGGAGGGTCTGCGGGTCATGGTGGCCGTCCGCCGAGGCCAGGTGGACGAAGGCGCTCGGGCGGTCGAGGAGGATCCACAGAGGCCGGCGGCAGTCGTCCGGCGGCGGGTGACCCGCCTGGCGCGCGCGGTTGAGCGCGATGAGCCGCCGCTCCGTCTCGTTCGCGGCCCACTCCAGGCTGGCCAGCGCCCCGGCGAGCCCGCACTCCACGGCGAGGACCCCGTCCCGGCCGGCCAGGCACAGGTACTCGCCGGTGCCGCCGCCCTCGACGATGAGGACGTCGCCGTACTGGAGGGCCTGCAGGGCGATGGAGCGCACCAGGGTCGAGGTGCCGCTGCCGGGGCGGCCCAGGACCAGCAGGTGCGGCTCGGTGGAGCGGGCGCCGGTACGCCAGACCACCGGCGGCACGTCACGCTGCTCCTCGCCGTACGCGAGCGGGAGCGTGCGCTGGACCTCGCTGGGATCGGTGAAGCCGAGGACCGTCTCGCCCGGCGCGGTGACGAAGCGCTGGGCGGCGATGTCGGTGGGCAGCGGGGCGAGGACGGTCACCGTGAGCCGGTTGCCCTCCTCGTCCCACGCGAAGTGGTACTCGCGGCCGCGCCCGGACTTCGCGGTGAGCAGGTTCTCGATCCGCGCGCGGGCGTCGGGCTCACCGTCGGGGAAGTACGCGGGGTAGCGGAGCAGGAGCTGGCCGAGGCGGCCCGCGTCGTCGAACTCGTGGGAGAGGAAGGCCTTCTCCCACTCCCCGCCGTGTGCGTACAGCGGCGCCGGGTCCTCGGCGGCCGAGAAGTACGGCACCAGGGCCTCGTACAGGGACTGGAGCCGCTGGGTCTGCGACTCGTCGGGGCCCTCCGGCGGGGGCGGGTTGCGGTCACGGCCCTGCCAGGCGCTCGCCGCCATCAGGGTGATGACGGCGAGCAGCGGTCCGTACGGCACCAGCGCCACGACCAGGACGACCGAGGCCGCCAGGAACAGCAGCGGCCCGCGCTTGTCCTTCGGGGTCTCCGCCCACCTGCGCCGCCCGGCCGAGGCCAGCCGGCGCAGCCCGCGTGAGACGGTGATCAGCGGATGGAGGACGTCGGTGGCGCTGTCGGCGGCCGTCCGGGCCAGCTCCCGGCTCCGGACGAGCTGCGCGCTGCCGTTGCTCAGAATGCGGGGAAGAGGGCGCCGGGCCACTGCTGTCTCCTCACGGTGCGTACGGTCGGGAGGGGGGTCAGAACTTGATGCCGCCGAGCAGGCTCGCCAGGCTCTCGCCGCCCGCCTTGATGCTCGGTGCGATGGCCGTGCTGGCGAGATAGAACCCGAAGAGTGCCGAGACCGTGGCGTGCGACGGCTTCAGTCCGTCCTTGCGGAAGAAGAGGAAGACGATGATGCCGAGCACGATGACGCCTGAGATGGAGAGGATCATTTGAGATCTCCTGGTGTCGAAGGGGGACAGTCACCATGAGTTCTTCCAGGATCACAGCAGGTATCCATACGATTAAAGGTGCAATCGGGTGAAATGATGGGAATTTCACTCCATTGGTGGAATGTGGCCGTTCGGCGCGGCCGCGGTGATCTTTACCTCGGGCAGATCCGGTCATGTTCACCCTGGGCCAGTACGCTGGCGATTCACTCGTACGGCTCCACGGCCCGCCCGTTGCCGTACGCTCCCTCCGTCCATGCAAGTCCCGCAGCGCACAGGAGAGGCGGTCCGGCCGATGAGCGAAGCCCCCGACCCCGAGGTCGTGGAGCTGGCGACCAAGATCTTCGATCTGGCCAGGCAGGGCCGGACCGAAGCGCTCGTGGCGTATCTCGACGCGGGCGTTCCGGCCAACCTCACCAACGACCGCGGTGACTCCCTCGTGATGCTCGCCGCCTATCACGGCCATGCCGACGCGGTGCGCGAGCTGCTCGCCCGCGGCGCCGAGGCGGACCGGGTCAACGACCGAGGCCAGACGCCACTCGCCGGAGCGGTCTTCAAGGGCGAGACGGACGTGGTCAAGGTGCTCGTGGAGGCAGGCGCGGACCCGGCGGCGGGCACGCCGTCGGCCGTCGACACCGCGCGGATGTTCGGCAAGGTGGAGGTTCTGGAGCTATTCGGTACCTCCTGACCCATCTGTTCTGACCAGCTAAAACACACAAAACGGGGGAGGCGGTACAGGGCCGCCGAAATTTCGGTCGCGGCAGGTCGAAGTGCCGAGTCATCATGACGTCGTGATTCACGGACGCGATGGCTGGGCAGCTGTTGCCGCACCGCGCGGGCCGTGATGCGGCCCGCATGGGCCACTGACGAGAGGCAGAGAGAAATGGTCTACAGCAAGCAAGAGACGGCGGGCGCTCCGACGTTGTGTCACGCGGCCAGGTAGTGCGTGTTCTCCGGTTGCGTCGACGCTTGATGTGAGGCTGTTTCCCATGTTCGATCCGGTCATAGCGCCCAGCGGTACGCTGCTCGGCCTGCTTCAGCGGGGCCGCGGCGACGGCACGCTGCACGCGCTCACCGCCCCGCGCGCCGAGGCGCTCGCGGCGCTGAACCACTGCGTGCTCCGCGACCCCCGCCACGACTGGCAGGTGGAGAACCGCTCCCTGTACTACGCCCGGCTCTACCTCGACCTGCACGGCGAGCTGGACGCCATCGAGGCGCACCTCTTCGATCCCGAGGACGTCCTCGACACCGAGGAGTCCCGCACCGGCCTCGCGCTGGCCGTGCTCGGGCACCTCGCCTCCTACGGCAGGCGGGACGCGCTCGAACTGCTGCGCAGGTACGCCGCCACCGGCTCGAACTGGGCCTGGGCCCTGGACGAGCTGGCGCTGCGCGACGACGACGCGGGCCTGCGCGCTCTCGCCGCCCCGGTGCTCGCGCGGTTCACCACGGACGCCGAGGGCGAGGCCGAGCTGGCCGTCGCCGTACGGGACGCGTTCGAGCCACGGCCCTGGCGGCTGTGGGCCGAGGATTCCCGCGAACCGATCGCCACGCGCGTGCGTGCCGCGCAGGAGACCGGCTGTTTCGACCGCTGGCAGCGCCAGATGCGACCCGCCGGGCCCCGCCCGGGGTGGAGCGTGCGGGCCGTCCTCGAATGGGCCCAACAGGGCGTCGAGCGGGGCGCGGCCCTCCATGTGCCGGCCGCCCGCTGTCTGGTGGCCGTGGCCGGACCCGAGGACCGGCCGGAGATCCTCCAGGCCGCCAAGGACGGCACCGACGGAGCCCGCTGCACCGCCCTGCGCTACCTCGCCGACAGCAACGACCCCGACGCGCTGAACCTGATCGAGGTGGCGGTCGCCGACGGCACGGCCACCGTCGTGGAGGCCGCCGTCGACGCCTTCGAACGCATGCGCAGTATCGCCGCCGTCGACCGTGCCCGCGGCTGGGCCCGCCGGCCCGACGTCCTCGGCGCCGCCGCCGGCCGGATGCTGGCCTGCCGGGGCGGGACCAAGGACAGCGAACTGGTCCTCGCCGCGCTGCGGGAAGCCGTCCGCGGCGAAGGCCCCGACGCGCCGACCCTGTGGACCCTCGTCGACGGCACCGGACGCCTCGGCATCGTCTGCGCCGCGCCCGTCCTGCGCCACGTCTACCGCGAGACCGCCTCGTCCCACCTGCGCGGCCGCGCGGCCCGCGCCCTGGCCGCCACCGACCCCTCCTTCGCCACCGGCTTCGCCGTCGAATGCCTGTGGGACTGCGAGGAGACCACCCGCGAACTCGCCGCCCGGCACGCCGAGACCGGTGACGCCCGGGTCGTCGAACAGCTCCGCCGGCTCGCCGCCGACCCCGCCGAGGAGGCGGAGGTGCAGACGGCCGTACGCAGCCGCATCGGACCGGACACGGCCGCCATGTGACCCGCCACCGCGCCGGATCACTGCTCCACCACGGGAACCACGGGGGATCCCGCACACGTTCCATACGCGGAAGACCGCCCGCCGGGTGAACAACCGGTGACCGGCAGACCGGCCCGGCATGGCCACCGGCTGGCCCGCTCGGGTGTACAGGGCAACGCTCATGGGACGTTTAACAACCGGAAAGATCCACTTTGACGCGGCCACGTCCAGCGCGGCGACAACACCGGTATGCGTGTCGTCATCGTGACCGAATCCTTTCCCCCCGATGTGAACGGCGTGGCCCACTGCGCGCTCCAGACCGCCCGACACCTCGTCGATCGCGGTCACGCTCCCCTCGTCGTCGCTCCCGCTCCCGCCCCCGGAAACAGGCTCGCCGCGGCCGCCGCGCCCTGCCCTGTCGTCCACGTCCCCTCCCTACCGCTCCCGGGCTATCCCCAGGTCCGCGTGGCTCTCCCCAGCCGCAAGCTCGCCGCCGCACTGATCGAGCACCGTCCCGACGTGGTGCACCTGGCCAGCCCCTTCATCCTCGGCGTCCGCGGCATGGCCGCCGCCGCCCGGCTCGGCATCCCGACCGTCGCCGTCTACCAGACCGACCTGGCCGGATACGCCCGGACCTACGTGGGCGCCGGCGAGGCGGCCGCCTGGCGGCGGATCCGGTCCGTCCACGGCGCCGCCGACCGCACCCTCGCCCCGTCCACGGCCTCGATCAGCGACCTGGAGGCGCACGGCGTCCCCCGGATCCAGCTGTGGCAGCGCGGAGTGGACACCGTCCGCTTCCGTCCCGAGTTCCGCGACGAGGCGCTGCGCCGCGAGATCGCCCCGAACGGCGAGGTGATCGTCGGCTACGTCGGCCGTCTCGCCCCCGAGAAGCAGGTCGAACTCCTCGCCGGGGTCTGCGGCCTGGAGGGCGTGAAGGTCGTGATCGTGGGCGACGGGCCCGCTCAGGCCCACCTCACCGAGGCGCTGCCCGGCGCGGTCTTCCTCGGCCGCCGCACCGGCGATGACCTCGCCCGGATCTTCGCCTCGTTCGACGTCTTCGCGCACACCGGCCCCTTCGAGACGTTCTGCCAGACCGTGCAGGAGGCCATGGCCAGCGGTGTCCCGGTCGTCGCACCGGCCGCCGGCGGCCCGATCGACCTGGTCGACCACGGTCGCACCGGGTTCCTGGTCCCGCCGCGCGACGCCGGTGCCGTACGGGAGGCCGTGGCCTCCCTCGTCGCCGACGCCGGGATGCGGGCCGCGTTCGGCCTCGCCGCGCGGACCACGGTCGAGGGCCGTACCTGGGCCGCGGTCGGTGACCAGCTGATCGGCCACTACGAGGACGTGCTCGCCGCGCGCCGGCCGGTGGTGGCGGCATGAGCGTCACCTCGTCGGGGCCGCTGCGCATCGTCCGGCTGGCCAACTTCGTCGCCCCCGCCTCCGGCGGTCTGCGCACCGCGCTGCGCGAACTCGGCAAGGGCTTCGTGGCGGCCGGGCACGAGTCGGTGCTGATCGTGCCGGGCGAGCGCTACTCCGACCGGTACGAGGAGCAGGGCCGGGTCATCACGCTGCCCGGCCCTGTCCTGCCCGGCACCGGCGGTTACCGCGTCCTCGTCGACAAGAAGCGGGTCCAGAGCCTGCTGGAGCACCTCGCTCCGGACCGCCTGGAGGTGTCCGACCGCACCACCCTGCGCTGGACCGGCCGCTGGGCCCGGCGCGCCCGGGTCCCCGCAGTGATGGTCTCCCACGAGACCGCCGACGGAGTCCTGCGCACCTGGGGCATGTCCGAGAACATGTCCCGGCGCACCGCCGACGCCCTCAACATCCGTACGGCGCACACGTACGCGCGGGTGGTGTGCACCACCGAGTTCGCCGAGCGCGAGTTCCTCCGCATCGGCGCGCGCAACGTCGTACGCGCCCCGCTGGGCGTCGACCTGGTGGGCCGCCACCCCTCGTTGCGCGACCTCGACCTGCGGGCCCGGTACGCGCGCGAGGACGAGGCGCTGCTCGTCATGTGCTCCCGGCTGTCCGTGGAGAAGCGGCCCGGCACCGCCCTCGACGCCCTGGAGGCGCTGGTACGGCGCGGGCGCCGGGTGATCCTGGTCGTCGCCGGCGACGGGCCGCTGCGGGCCCGCCTGGAACAGCGGGCGCGTGAGCGCCGGCTGCCGGTGACCTTCCTGGGACACGTCTCCGACCGGGACACGCTGGGCGCGCTCCAGGCGTCCGCCGACGTCGCCCTGGCTCCCGGACCCGCGGAGACCTTCGGGCTCGCCGCCCTGGAGGCCATGGCCTGCGGGACGCCCGTGGTCGCCAGCGCCTCCTCCGCGCTGCCCGAGGTGATCGGGTCGGCCGGGGCCACCGCGGCCGACCGCGGGGAGGCGTTCGCCGACGCCGTGGAGATGCTCCTGGAGCGGCCCGGCGCCGAGCGCCGGGAAACGGCACGCGCGCGTGCGGAGTGCTTCGGCTGGGGAACGGCCGTGGAGGCGTTCCTCGCCGCGCACGACGCGCCGGTGCTGTGCCGTCGGGACGAGGACGCGGCGACGGCGCCGGTCCGCCGTGTCGTGCCGGAGGGCGTGGCATGAGAGCGGTTCGCTTCGTGGCGCTCGGGGACTCGCTGACCGAGGGCGTGGGCGATCCCGCCGGCGACGGGTGGCGCGGCTGGGCCGCGCTGCTGGCCGGCGGACTCGCCGCGAAGGACGTGGAGTTCACCAACCTCGCGGTCAGCGGGGCGCAGACCCGGGACGTGCTGGAACGCCAGACCCCGGTCGCGCTGGAACTGCGCCCCGACATCGTCGCCGTCGTCATCGGCGTCAACGACACCCTGCGCTGCACCTTCGACATCCACGCGGTGGCCGAGCGGCTCGACGAGGTCTACGCCGCCCTGACCGCGCAGGGCGCGATCCTGCTCACGGCGTGCCTGCCCGACCCCGGTTCGATGTGGGGGCTCCCGGGCGCTCTGGCCCGCCCGCTGGCCCGCCGGGGGCGTGCGGTCAACATGGTGGTGCACGCCCTGTCCGAGCGGTACGGGGCGGTCCATCTGCACGCGGCGGAGGGAGCATGGCTGACCGACCGCGCGATGTGGAGCGCGGACCGGCTGCATCCGGGTGAGCGCGGGCACCGGCAGCTCGCCGTCCGCTTCCACGCCCTGCTCGCCCCGCTGGGCATGGCGACGGGGACGGCGCCGTCCCCGGAGCCCGAGTTCCCGCCGCCGACGACGAAGGCGAGTCTCCTCTGGCTGGCCACGGCCGGCACCGCCTGGGTGATCAGGCGCTGCCGGGACCTGCTGCCCCAGCTGCTGCGGCTGGCCGTCGACGAGATGCGGCACCGCCGCAAGGGCACCAGTGCCCGTCTGGACCTGAGCGCGTCCGCCGCGGTCTCCGCCGCGCTGGCCGCCCTCCAGCCCCCGGAGCGGCCCGCCGACGCCGCGTGACGGGCCGCTGAGGGGTTCAGCGACGGCGTACGGCGACGAAGCGGACCGGGATGCCCGGGACGGCCTGGGCCGCCGCCGGAAGGTCGGCGGCGCGGACCACCGCGATCACCGGATAGCCGCCAGTGGTCGGATGGTCGGCCAGGAACACCACCGGACGGCCGTCCGGCGGAACCTGCACGGCGCCGAGGACCATGCCCTCACTGGGGAGTTCACCAGGACGGGACCGCTCCAGGGCGGGGCCTTCCGTGCGCAGCCCGATGCGGTTGCTCGCCGACGACACGCGGTACGCGCGCGAGGTGAACGTCCGGACGGCCGCGGGCGTGAACCAGTCGGCCCGTGGGCCGAGCGCCACCCGCAGCACGAGTTCCGCCGGCGGGGACGGGTGCGGTACGACGTCCACGCGCGCGTGCGGGCCCACGGGTGTGCCCAGCGGCAGCACCGCGCCATCCGCCAGCGGGGCGGGACCGAGCCCGGAGAGCAGATCCGTCGCCCGGCTGCCCAGCACCGGCTCCACGGCGATCCCGCCGGAGACCGCCACATAGCTCCGTACGCCGGACCGGGCCGGTCCCACGTCCAGCAGTTCCCCGGCCGCAACCACGACGGGCGCGCCCCAGGCGGCCGGACGCCCGCCCACCGTGACCGGGCACGGCGCACCGCCGACCGCCACCACGACGGTCGAACGCGGCCGCACCGCACACCCGTTGAGCGTCGTCTCCAGAACGGCCGCGGCCGGTGCGTTGCCGACCAGCCGGTTGACCAGCGCCGCGGCGGGCGCGTCCAGCGCCCCGGAGCGCGGCACCCCCAGATGCGCGTACCCGGGCCGCCCCCGGTCCTGCACGGTGGTCAGCGCACCGGCCCGTACGACGACGAGCGCACGGTCGGTCATACGTCCCCCACCGGCACGAACCGCACCCGCGTCCCCGGCGCCAGCAGCGCGGCGGGCACGCGCGCGTGATCCCACAGCACCGCCTCCGTCGTCCCGATCAGCTGCCAGCCGCCCGGCGAGGACCGCGGGTACACACCGGTGTACGGCCCGGCCAGCGCCACCGCGCCCGCGGGCACCGCGGTACGCGGAGTGGCACGGCGCGGCACGTCGTAGCGGGCCGGGAGCCCGGCGAGGTAGCCGAAGCCGGGCGCGAAGCCGCAGAAGGCGACCGTGAACTCGGTCGCCGCGTGAATCCGGGCCACCTCCCGCTCGGGCACCCCCCAGTGGGCGGCGACCTCGGCGAGATCCGGGCCGTCGTACCGCACCGCCAGCTCGATCACGGCACGCGCGCGTGGGGGAGCGGGCGGGAGCACGGTGGCGGCCAGTTCGGTGGCCCGGCGTGCCGGGTCGTCGAGGCCGTCCAGCAGGACCGTGCGGGCCGCGGGTACGATCTCGCGCACCGTCAGCGAGCCCTCCGCGCGACGACGCAGCAGTTCGGCGTGCAGGGCCTGGGCCGCCGCGCCGGAGCCGACCTCGACGAGGAGGGCGTCGTCGCCGACCCGGTGGATCGTCATGGGCGTGGCCGTCTGGGTGCTCACCCTGGTGCCGGTGCTCATGCGAAGGCCGTGACGGTCACGCCCGCTGCCGCGAGCCGCGCACGCACCCTCCGCGCCAGCTCCACGGCGCCCGGGGTGTCGCCGTGCAGACAGAGCGAGCGTGCGCGTACGAGGATGCGCGCGCCGGAGTGCGCGGTGACCGCGCCGGAGCGCGCCAGTTCCACAGAGCGCTCCACGACCGCCTCCGGATCGCTCACCACCGCGCCCTCGCGCCCGCGCGGGACCAGCGTCCCCTGGTCGGTGTACGCGCGGTCCGCGAACGCCTCCGTGACGGCCGGCAGCCCCGCCGTCCCCGCCAGCGCGAGCAGCCGGGAGCCGGGCAGCCCCAGAACGGGCAGCGAGGCGTCCGCGAGGAGCACGCCGTCCACCACCGCGGCGGCCTGCTCCTCGTCGTGCACGACCCGGTTGTAGAGCGCGCCGTGCGGCTTCACGTAGGCCACGCGCGCGCCGGCGGCACGGGCGAAGACCTCAAGGGCGCCGATCTGGTAGGCCACCTCGGCCGCCAGCTCGGCGGGCGGCACGTCCATCGCGCGCCGCCCGAACCCCGCCAGGTCCCGGTAGGAGACCTGGGCGCCGATCGTCACCCCGCGCTCGGCTGCCATCTCGCACACCCGCCGCATGGTGGCCGCGTCCCCCGCGTGGAAGCCGCAGGCCACATTGGCGCTGGTCACGACCGACAGCAATTGCTCGTCGTCGGTGAGCCGCCAGCGGCCGAAGCCCTCGCCGAGGTCGGCGTTCAGGTCGATCGAGGTCATGGATGCGCTGTCTCTCCTGTTCAGGCCACGCGGTACTGCTCGTCGCGGGCGTCGCTGATGAACATCTGGCCCGGCGCGTGCGTGATGGCGAACGGCGGCCGGGACGCCGTCACCGCGGCCTGCGGGGTCACCCCGCACGCCCAGAACACCGGTATGTCGTCCGGGGCGGCGTCCACCGGGTCGCCGAAGTCGGGCCGGCCCAGGTCGTCGATGCCGAGCGCCGAGGGATCGCCGCAGTGCACGGGACCGCCGTGCACCGCCGGGAGCAGACTGCTCTCCCTGATCGCGGCCGACAGATGCTGCGGCGGCACCGGGCGCATGGACACCACCATCGGCCCCCGCAGCCGTCCCGCCGGCCGGCACGGCCTGCTGGTCACGTACATGGGAACGTTCCGGCCCTGCTCGACATGGCGTATCGGCACGCCCGCCTCGGCCAGCGCCCACTCGAACGTGAAACTGCACCCGAGCAGGAACGACACCAGGTCGTCCCGCCAGTACGCGCGCACGTCCGTCGGCTCGTCCACCAGCTCCCCGTCCCGCCACACCCGGTAGCGCGGCAGGTCGGTACGCAGGTCCGCGCCCTCGGCGAGTTCCGTGCCGACAGCGCCGGCGTCGGTGACGTCGAGCACCGGACAGGCCTTCGGATTGCGCTGGCAGAACAGCAGCATGTCGTACGCCCAGTCGGCGGGCACCGAGATCAGGTTGGCCTGTGTGTGACCGGCCGCGACCCCGGCCGTGGGGCCCGTGAGGCCCTCCCGGAAGCGGGCCCGGGCACTTCTGGGGCTCCACGCGCGCGCGTGCTCGTCGACGAGGGTGACGGGAAGATCGTGGCTGGCCAGGGCGAGCAGGTGATCTCCCGTACGGTTCACGTCAGTTCCTTTCCGCGCGTCTCCGGCAGCCCGAACAGGGCCAGGGCCGCCAGTGCGTAGCCGGCCGCGCCGAAGACCAGCGCGCCGCCCACGCCCCAGCTGTCGGCCAGGAAGCCCACCAGGGTCGGGAAGACCGCGCCCACCGCGCGGCCCGCGTTGTAAGTGAAGCCCTGCCCGGTGCCGCGCACCGCGGTCGGGTACAGCTCGCTCAGGTACGAACCGAAGCCGCTGAAGATCGCCGACATGCAGAAGCCGAGCGGGAAACCGAGTATCAGGAGCAGTGTGTCGGCGCCGCCCGGGATGTTCGCGTAGGCCAGCACGCAGACTGCCGACAGCACCGCGAACAGCCAGATGTTCCGGCGCCGGCCCAGCCGGTCGGTGAGGTAGCCGCCGGTCAGATAGCCGAGGAAGGCTCCCGAGATCAGGAAGGCCAGATAGCCGCCGGTGCCGACGACCGACAGCCCGCGCTCGGTCTTGAGATACGTCGGGACCCAGGTCGCCAGCGTGTAGTAGCCGCCCTGGACACCCGTGGACAGCAGACCCGCGAAGACCGTAATGCGCAGCAGCCCGGGCTCCTCGGCCGTGCCCGGCCGGAAGATGGCGGCGAACGAGCCGCGCCCCGGGCTCTGTTCGCGTACCGCGACCGCCTGCGGGGCGTCGTGCACCCGGCGGCGCAGCCACACCACGAGGAGCGCGGGCAGCGCGCCGGTCCAGAACATCACCCGCCAGGCCAGGTCGTCACCGACGAACGAGAAGACCAGCGTGTACACGACCACGGCGAGGGCCCAGCCGACGGCCCAGGAACTCTGGACGGCACCCAGAGTGCGGCCGCGGTGGCGGGCGCTCGCGTACTCGGCGACCAGGATCGCGCCGACCGCCCACTCGCCGCCGAAACCGAGGCCCTGGAGAGCGCGGAACACCAGCAGAGTCTCGTAGTTGGGCGCGAAGCCGCAGGCCACCGTGAACACCGCGTAGGTGACCACGGTGATCATCAGCGCGCGGACCCGGCCGACCCGGTCCGCGAACACGCCCGCCGCGGCGCCGCCCACCGCGGAGACCACCAGGGTGACGGTGGTGAACAGGCCCGTCTGGCCGCTGTCCAGACCGAAGTACGCCGCGAGCGCGACCATGCTCAGCGGCAGGGTGAAGTAGTCGTACGAATCCAGGGCATATCCGCCGAACGCGCCGGCGAACGCGCGCCGGCCGCGCGGGCCGAGGGCGCGCAGCCAGCCGAACGTGCCGTCCTCGGCGGTGCGTTCACCCCCGCCGGGATGCGCGTCGGAGGTCAGGGCCTGCGGTGGAGGAGTCGTGCTCATGGGCACCTCGCAGTTGAGGGACGGAGGGTGCGGGGACTGAGCAGTGCGGGTCCGTGCGAAGGGGCGTATCGAGGGGCGATCGAGGGCCGTACTGAGATGAGCGTGATGAGCACCGTAGAGGATCGTTCAACGATTCTTCAATACCCACGTTGTCTCGTTCCGGTGTCTGCGGTTGAATTCCGGGCATGGCAGAGCAGCTGACGGGACTGGCCGACGACCGCGCCCTCCTCGGGCGGACCAGCACCGCCGAACGGGTCTCCGACATCCTCAGAAGCCGCATCGCAGACGGCTTTTTCCCGCCAGGCACCCGCCTGTCGGAGGACGGCATCGGCGGCGCGCTCGGCGTCTCCCGCAACACCCTGCGCGAGGCGTTCCGGCTGCTCACCCATGAGCGCCTGCTGGTCCACGAACTCAACCGGGGCGTCTTCGTCCGGGTCCTGACCGTCGAGGACGTCGAGGACATCTACCGCACCCGCGCCCTCGTCGAGTGCGCCGTCGTACGCGGCCTCGGCGAGCCGCCCTACGCGCTGGAGGCCCTGTCCGCGGCGGTCGCCGAGGGGCAGTCGGCGGCCGCCGCGGATGACTGGAAAGCAGTGGGTACGGCCAATATCCACTTCCACCGGGAACTGGTCGCCCTGGCCGGCAGCGAACGCACCGACGAACTCATGCGCAGCGTCTTCGCGGAACTCCGCCTCGCCTTCCACGTGGTCGACGACCCCCACGCCCTGCACGAGCCGTACCTGGCCCGCAACCGGGAGATCCTGGGGTCACTCCAGGCCGGCGACAGGCGCAGGGCGGAGCACCTGCTTGAGACCTACCTCACGGACTCCCTGGAACGAGTGGTGGAGGTCTACCGACGCCGGGTGGACAGCGCCCCGTAGGGGCGCGGGGAACTGCGCGACCAGCCACAGGCGACCCGCACTCCGACGCACCACCTGCAGTTACCCGGCGCTCCCGGCGGAGCCGCTCCGCGTCGTTTGGGCCGATGTCAGACCCAGGACCTAGTCTGTGCACCGTGACTTCGCCTGCATCGACGGACAGCGTTCCGCCCCAGCTCAGCGCGGGGCCGCGCCCCGCACCGGGCCCGGCCGCCGACGAGGGGCTGGCGCGGCGGCTGCGCGCGCTCGCCTGCACGGCACCGCTGCACGACCTCGACGCACGCAAGGCGAACCTGGCCGGCGAGTACTCGGTGTACGGCATGGCCGAGGTGGCTCTCTCCGCCATCGACCTGGTCACCCTGAACATGGACTTCGACACCGGCGCCGACCACGAGCAGATCGTCGCCCGGCTGATCCCGCGCATCTCCGCCCAGACCCCGCACCGCCCCGTCGCCGAGCACGAGCGGGTGGCCCGCTGGGTCCTGGAGAACCTGATCAACGTCGGCAGCGTCGACCGCGGCTTCCGCGCGGTGTACGGCACCTTCGCGCCGGACGGGTCGTACGTCCGCCGGGACTACGACTTCAAGCTCATCGAGGAGGTGCCGGGCCCCGGCGGCACGGTGTACCTCCGTACCACCGACGAGGCGGTCAACGTCCTCGTCGGCGCCCTGGACACGGACGTCACCAGCGCCCAGATCGCCGCCGAGGTCAAGCTGGAAGTGCTGATCAACCGCGGCCGGCTCGCCGATGCCCAGCTCGCCGCGGAGCAGGCCCGCTACCGGACCGTGCAGTACTCCGAGAGCCTGCGCCGGGCCCTGGAGGCCACCCGGCGCAACGTCCGCGCGGTGGACTGGCTCAACGCCGTCCCCGACATGATCGCCGAGGCCCTGGACCACGTCGCCGACCGGTACCGGCACGAGAACGCGATCCTCACCAACATCCGCAAGGCCCGCGACGAGACCGAGGAGCCCGAGAACAAGCGGCGCGCCGCCGAGCTCGTCGACATCGTCAAGGACTGCATCCGCCGGCACACCCAGTTGCAGTCGCGGCTGCTGGAGGCGGGGCCGCTGTTCCGCGCGGAGCAGGACCGGCAGGCGTTCGCGACACCCATGACGACGTCGGGGACAGACCTCTACGGTCACCTCCTCGCCCCGCTGCTGCCGTTGCCGCTGGAGCAGGCGAACCGGGTCACGGGGGCGTTCTTCGCGCACGGCACCGGGCTGCGCACGCCGGTGTCGGTGCGGGTGGGAGACCTCGTCGACATACTGCTGACGCCGCCGGTGGAGCGGGAGCACCTCGGCGCGGAGATGCCGGAGCCGGACCTCATCGCCACGCCGGACGACAGCCGGTTCAGCGAGGAGCAGCTGGCCGACGCCATGCGGTTGCTGGATCTTCCGGCGGAGGCGCCACGCAGGTTGTCGGGGTTGCTGGCGGAGGCGCGACGCGTGGGGGGCGACGATCTGGCCTACCTGGTCGCGTTGCTGGCGGTGCATGCCGCGAGCCCGGCCGTGGGCACCGCCTACCGGCAGGGTGAGGAGAAGCTGCTGTTCGCCGTGGACGACGGTACCGAGTTGGACGACCCGGGCTTCGGGGGTGCCGATCTGATCGTGGGGACTGCGTTGTTGGACGCGGTGGGGATGGCGGCGGACCGGACCGAGGCCGCGTGATGTCGTGTGCCGGGCGCAAGCCGTCTGTGGCTGGTCGCGCAGTTCCCCGCGCCCCTGGCGGGGCGCCTGCGTCGACCACTGTTCTCAAGCTCAAGGAGTTGTCCTCGTGAACGAGTACGTTGAGGCCGACGCGTCCGCCGGGCCGGCCAACGCTGCCGTCACGCCTGCCGATGCCGCCGATGCCGCTCGGCTCGTCGCCTTCGGGCTGCAGCCCAAGCTGCAGCCCGCGCGTGATCAGGAGTACACCGAGCTGCTGCGGCGGTACCGGGAGGACCCTCCGTTCGCGCGGCTCGCCGATGCCGTCGCCGCCGGTCTCGGGCTCGTGGTGCTGGAGGTGTCGCCCCGCGCCGGGATGGCCGTGACCGCCGCCGAGGACTCGGTGTTCGCCGTTCGCATGGGCGACTACGCGCGCCGTACGTCGGCGGACGGCAGCGACCGGTTCCTGCACGGGCTCGCCCATCTGGCCGTCGCCGCGCTGGCGTTCCCGCGCCCCGAGGACCTCGCCGACGACGGCTACATCGGCCGGATCACGGTCAACGGTGTCGACGCCTTCGTCCGGCAGGCCTGCCGTCGTCTGGAGGAGCGGGCGGAGGAGCTGGGGGAGAACACCGACCCGGCCACCGACGCGCCCGGTCTGGAGGCCGCCTGGCGGATCTGGGCCAGACGCAGCGCGACCGGCGCCACCAAGGACGCCCGCCGGCTGGCCGGTTCCACCACCGGCATCATCGGCAAGGCGGTCGCCTTCCTCACCGACTCCGGGTTCCTCCAGCGCACCGGCGACGACCAGGGCGGCACCTACCGCACGACGGCCCGCTATCAGCTCCAGGTCCGGGACATGGCAGGCAGCGCCGCCATGACCGAGCTGCTGGAGCTCGGCGTCGTCCCGGTCACCGACGGCACGGCCAGCCTGCTGCCCGCCGCCGACACCGAGGACCTGGATCTGGTCGCCGACGCCGGCCTGCCGTTCCACTCCTGAGCCGTCACCACCCTTTCCCACGTCTTACGAGAGTCCGCCATGTACGAGCTGTCCCGGGTCCGCCTCTACTCCATCGGGCCCGCCGGTGCGCGCTACGCCGACACCGTGCTGGACCTGCGGGGTGTCGGTGAGCCCGTGCCCGACCCCGCCCCCACCCAGGCGGAGTTCTTCGAGGAGGAGCCGGTCGGCCCGCCGCGCCGGCCCGCGCCCGCCGGGGTGCTCTTCCTGGAGAACGGCGGCGGCAAGTCGGTGCTGCTCAAGCTGATCTTCTCGGTGATGCTGCCGGGGCACCGGAACACCCTCGGCGGGGCGAGCTCGGGTGTGCTGCGGAAGTTCCTGCTCGCCGACGACTGCGGGCATGTCGCCCTGGAGTGGCAGCACACGCTCACCGGCGAGTGCGTGGTCGTCGGCAAGGTGAGCGAGTGGCGGGGCCGGCAGGTCTCCAACGACCCGCGGAAGTTCGCCGAGGCCTGGTACTCGTTCCGGCCGGGCCCGGGGCTGTCGCTGGACAATCTGCCGGTCGCCGAGTCCACCGCCGTACGGCCGCCCGTGGAGGGCGCCTCAGGGGCACAGGGGCGGCGGCGGACCATGAAGGGTTTCCGGGACGCCATCACCGAGGCCGGCAAGGCGTACCCGCATCTGGAGGTGCACTGGGAGGAGGTCCACGACCGCTGGATCGAGCACCTCGGCGACCTGGGGCTCGACCCCGAACTCTTCCGCTACCAGCGGGAGATGAACGCCGACGAGGGCGAGGCCGCCGGCCTGTTCGCGGTGAAGAAGGACTCCGACTTCACCGACCTGCTGCTGCGGGCCGTGACCGACACCCGCGACACCGACGGACTCGCCGACCTGGTCGGCGGCTTCGGCAACAAGCTGGGGCGGCGCGCCGAGCTGATCGCCGAACGCGACTTCACCGCCGGGTCGGTGGACCTGCTCGGGCGGATCGTGGAGGCCGCGGAGACCCGGTCGCGGGCACGTGAGATCCACACGGGCGCCGAGCGCCGTACTCGAACGCTGGCGCGCCGGTTGTCCGCGCGGGGCGTGCGGGAGCGGGTGCGCGCCGCCGACCTCGCCCAGCGGGTCACGGCCGCCGCCTACGCCGTCACCCACTCCGAGGGCGCCAGCGAGCGCAGCGCGCTGATCGCCGCCGAACTCGCCTACCGGCACGCCTCCCTGGCGCTGGCCGTCGGCGAGAAGTCCGCCGCCGCCCAGAAGCGCGAGCTGGCCGACGCGAGGACCCTGCACTCCGCCTGGCAGGCCGCCGAGATCGTGCTGCGCCACCGCGCCGCCGCCGACCGCGTAGCGCGCGTGGCCGCCGCCATCCAGGAGGCCGAGCGGGACGCGGCCCCCGCCCTCGCAGCCCGCGCCAAGGCCGCCGTCGAACTCGTTCGGGCCCTGCACACGGCCGCCGAGAGCGCCGAGCACCTCGCCAACGAGGAGGAGGAGCGGTCCGCCGCTCTCCAGGGGGTCAGCGACACCGCGCACCGGGACTCCACCTCGGCCGCCACCGAGGCACAGCGCGCCCGCAGCGAGGTGGGGCATCTGCGCCAGCGCCTCAGCGAGGTCGAGCAGGAGACCGCCGAGGCGGTCCGCGCGGGCTGGCTCGACGACAGCGCCCCGGACGCCGACCCGGCCCGGGCCGCCCTCGCGGCGAGCGACGCCGAGAAGACGGCCGTGGCCGCCTGGGACACCGCCCGCGAGGCCTCCCGCCGGGCGAGCGAGCACGCGCGCGAGGCGGCCTCCGCGGAGTCCCGCGCCGAGCTCACCGCGGCCCGCGCGGCGGACGCGGCGACGGCGGCCGAGCGGACCTACGACGCGGAGAAGCGGCTCGCCGAGGCCCTGGCGGCGGAAGAGCGGCTCACCGAGCTGCTGGGCCTCACCGGCTCCCGTACGACCATTCCGCGGCCCCGCCAGGAGGACGGCGACGACACGCTCACCCCCGAGGAACTCGACCGGTTCGCCGACGAGTTGCGGGAGCTGCTCGACGACGCCGTCGGATCCGCCGAGCGGCACCTGTTCGAGCTGCGGACCGCCGCCGCCGACGACTCCCGGATCCTCGGCGCCCTGGGCGACGGCGGGCTGCTGCCGCCCGGCCCCGACGTCCTCGCCACCGTCGAGTTCCTCGGCGAGCACGGCATCCCGGCACTGCCCGGCTGGCGTTACCTCGCCCAGGCCGTCGACCCCGCCGACCACGCGCGCGTGCTCGCCGCCCGCCCCGAACTCGTCGACGGCGTCATCATCACCGACCCCGACACGCACGCCCGCGCCCGCGAGGCACTCCGTGAGGCGGCCCTGCTGCCGCGCTCCGCCGTGGCCGTCGGCACCGCCGCCGCCCTGCTCGCACCGACCCCGGCCGACGACGCCACCCCGGGCGACGTGTTCCTCGTACCGCCGAACCCGGCCATGCACGACGAGCACGCCGCCGACGAGGAGCGGCAGGCCCTGCGCGCGCGGGCCGCCGAGCGTGACGAGGAGATCCGCACCCTCGCCGCACGGCTCGGCAAGGACCGCGAGCTGGCCGCACGCCTCGCCTCCTGGCGCACCGGCTGCCCGGCCGGGCGGCTCGTGGAGCTGGCGCAGGAGGCCCGGGACGCACGGGCGTTCGCGGAGGAGTCCGAGGCCGAACTGGCCGAGGCGCGGACCGTGCGGGCGGAGGCCGAGGAGGCCGCCGCCGAGGCCGCGCAGGTGCGCGACGAACGGCAGGAGGGGGCCCAGAAGGCCCGGCGCGCCGCCGACGCCCTCGCCGGCCTCGCCTTCCGGCTGCGCGAGCGGGCCGGCTGGCAGGTCAAACTGCGCGAACTCGCCGACGAGGCCGCCGAGTCGGAGGCCCGCGCCCAGTCCTGTCTGGAGCGCGCCCGCGCCGCCGACGAGGACCGGCGCGGAGCCCAGCGGGCCGCCGACGACGCCCGCCGCACCGCCCGCGCACTGCGCGCCGAGCGCTCCGAGATCGCCGGCGCCCCCGACGACGTGCCCGACGCGGACGAGGACGCCCCCAAGTCCTCGCTGCCCGCCCTGCGCGAGGCCTACCGGGCCGCCTCACAGGTGTACGAGAAGGTCGGCGTCGGCGCCGACCTGCGCGCCGAGCAGGCCCGTTCGGAGAGCGACGAGAGCGCCGCGCTCGCGGAACTTGAGCGACTCAGCAACAAGGTCCGCACCCGCGCGGAGCAGCTGCTCCAGTCGCCCGACGGCGCCGACGGGCCCTCCCGGCAGGCCGCCGCCGCCCGCGCGGAGGAACTGGTGCAGCTTTTGGAGACCCGCATGTCCACCGCGAGTGAGCAGCTCGGGCGGCTCCGCGGCGAGGCCGAGCGGCACGCCCCCGAGGACGGCGAGGCGCACACCGCACTGCCCGAGGAGCTTCAGCCGCGCGACGCCGAGCACGCACAGGCGCTGCTGCGCACCGCGACGGCCGAACTCGCCTCTCGCACCGAGGCCTTGGCCCAGGCCCGGGAGGCGCACGCCGAGCTGCTGGACGCGCACCGCGCGGCCGAGGACGCGGCGGGCGGCTTCGACGAGATCGCCGCCATGCTCCGCGACCTGCTGCGCGAGCACACCGCCGAGGAGGAGCAGCAGGAGCCGGAGCCGTACCCCGGCAGCCTGGAGGAGGCCCGGCACTCCGCCGCCGAGGCCCGCAGGTCACTGCGCGGCTGCGCCGGTGACCTGTCCGCCGCCGAGGCCGCCGTCCGCGAGGCGAGCGATGTCCTCGTACGGCACGCCAACGCCACGCGGTACGAGGCGGTACGGACCCCAGCGCGCCAGCAGATCCGGGAACTGCCCGCCTCCGCCCTGCCCGAGCACGCCCAGAAGTGGGCGGACGCCTTCGCGCCCCGGCTGCGGGTGCTGACCGACGAGCTGGCCCAACTGGAGCGGAACCGGGACTCGATCGTGGACCGGCTGCGGGGGCTCGTCGAGTCCGCGCTCGCCACCCTGCGCTCCGCCCAGCGGCTCTCCCGGCTGCCCGAGGGGCTCGGCGAGTGGTCCGGACAGGAGTTCCTCCGCATCCGCTTCGAGGAGCCCGACCAGGCCACGCTCACCGAGCGGCTCGGAGAGGTCGTCGACGAGGCGACCCGGGCCGCCGTGAAGAAGAACTCCGATCTGCGGCGGGACGGCATGTCCCTGCTGCTGAGAGGAGTCGCGGCCGCGCTCCAGCCGAAGGGCGTCGCCGTCGAGATCCTCAAGCCGGACGCGGTGCTGCGCGCCGAGCGGGTGCCGGTGGGGCAGATGGGGGACGTGTTCTCCGGTGGGCAGCTGCTGACCGCCGCCATCGCCCTGTACTGCACGATGGCCGCGCTGCGGTCCAACGACCGGGGACGGGACAAGCACCGGCACGCGGGAACGCTGTTCCTCGACAACCCCATCGGGCGCGCCAACGCGACCTATCTGCTGGAGCTTCAGCGAGCCGTGTCGGATGCGCTGGGCGTGCAACTGCTCTACACGACGGGGCTGTTCGACACCACGGCGCTGGCCGAGTTCCCGCTGGTCATCCGGCTGCGCAACGACGCGGACCTGCGGGCGGGCCTGAAGTACATCAGCGTGGAGGAGCATCTCCGGCCCGGGCTGCCGCAGCAGCCGCGGGCGGGAGAGGCCGTGCACAGCGAGATCACCGCCACGCGGATGTTCAAGAAGCCGTCCGTCTGACGGCTCCGTCCCCGCCGGACACGGCGTCAGGGGTGCGTCAGCTGTCCGGCCGGGCCGCCCCGCCGCCGTATCCGCTCCTGCTCGCGCTCGGCGGCCCGCTCCTGCCGCCGGGCCGCGCGCCGCTCGCGGCGGAGCGTGCGAGCCGTGCTGCTCGGTTCCGAGACCACGCCGTTGCGCTGGTTCCACACCTGACGTGTCACCAGGACGTCGACCGCGCTCCAGGTGGCCACCACGGTGCTCGCCACGCTGCTGATCACCATCGGGAACGCCAGCCAGGACTGCGCCATCGTGCAGAAGAACGCCACCATGGCCAGCGTCAGCGTGACAGCGATGATGATCACCGCCCGCACCGTCGCCGTCCGCACCGGATCCGGCATCCGGTACCGCTTGGCAGGCTCCTCGACCCACAAGGGCCGGTACTGCGGCTGTTGTTGCCGCACCGTCGAGCGCACCGCCGAGTGCGCCGCCGTACGGTCCTCGGGCGCCAGGCGCCGCTCAGCTGTCCCCATCAACGTGTCACTCCCCATCGCCGGCAAGCCCTCGCACCGGTGTCCGACGACCCCGGCTCCCCAGTGGCTGCCCGGCTTGCGCTGTTTTACGCCGCCCGGGTGCGAGATGCGCCTGCTGTGGCCGAATCCGCACCCATCACCCATCTACAAGGACGATCGAACTCGCCCGATGATTCCCAACCGGGGAAAAATTCCGGCCAACTGATCCTTCGTGTGGTTCCCACCCCACTCGTGTGAAGTCGGCGCGATCGCGGTGGCAATCTCCCGCAATGCCCGGACAACTCATCCTGTCCTTCCGCCATGACCGGCCACCGAGGCGGAAGTTCACCGTCCGGACAGTTCTTCGAGTTATCCCTGTGACGGTAGTAGGCTCGCGCCGTTTGTTGACGTACATGTGTACCCCCGGCCGGCGGGGGTCGAGCTGGGGGAGGCCATGCGCTTTCGCGGGAAGTCGATCCGCCGGAAGATCGTGGCGCTGCTTCTCGTGCCGCTGGTGTCGCTGACGGCCATCTGGGGCTTCGCGGCCGTGCTCACGGGACGCGAAGTCACCCACATGTTCCAGGTGTCGTCGATCGTGGAGGACCTCGGCTACCCCACCGAGGACGCGGTCCGCGCCCTCCAGCAGGAACGCCGGCAGACCCTTGTCTATCTCGCCGACCCGCGAGCCTCCGACGCGCTCACCGCCCTGAACCGCACGCGTGCCGCCACCGACCGGACCGTGGCCGAACTCCGCAAGAACGCGAAGGAACAGCACGTCCGCGACGGCCTGGACGCCGACGACAGTGACCGGCTCACCGCCGAACTCGACGGCCTCGACGGCATCGAACCCCTGCGCCGCAGCGTCGAGCAGGGCACCGTGGACCGCGCCCAGGCCCTCGACCTCTACAACGCCGTCGTCGATCCCTGCTACGTGATGCTCGGCTCCCTCGACGGGATCGACGACGTCGAGATGGACAAACAGGCCCGCGCCCTCGTCAACATCGCCCGCGCGCGGGAACTCGTCTCCCGTGAGGACGCCCTGCTCGGCTCCGCTCTGGTGGTCGGCAGGGTCTCCCGGGAGGAGACCCGCGAGATCTCCGACCTCGTCGCCCAGCGCACCCTCCTGTACGACATCAGCCTTCCGCTGTTGCCGGCCGCAGAACGCGACCGCTTCGACCGCTTCTGGAAGAGCGCCACCACCGCCCCGCTGCTGGCCGCCGAGAAGTCCGTCCTCGCCGCCGGGTCCGGCACGCCGGACGACGTCAGCGCGAAGAGCTGGGACACCACCGCGGGCAATGTGCTCGACGAGCTGCGCACCCTCGACGACCAGGTCGGTGACCGCTTCCAGGACCGCAACCGGCCCGTGGCCGTCACTGTGATCGTCCAGGCGGCCGTCGTCGGCGTCCTCGGCCTGGTCGCCGTGGTGTTCTCGCTGGTCGTGTCGGTCCGGGTCGGCCGCAGCCTCATCCGCGACCTGAGGCTGCTGCGCACGGACGCGCACGAGGCGTCCGGCGTCCGGCTGCCGAGCGTGATGCGCCGGCTGTCCGCGGGCGAACAGGTCGACGTGGAGACCGAGGTCCCGCGCCTGGAGTACGACAAGAACGAGATAGGCGAGGTCGGCCAAGCCCTCAACACCCTGCAGCGCGCCGCCGTGGAGGCCGCCGTCAAGCAGGCCGAGCTGCGCGCCGGCGTCTCCGAGGTCTTCGTCAACCTCGCCCGCCGCAGCCAGGTCCTGCTGCACAAGCAGCTCACCCTGCTCGACACCATGGAGCGCAGGACCGAGGACACCGACGAACTCGCCGACCTGTTCCGCCTCGACCACCTCACCACGCGGATGCGCCGGCACGCGGAGGGTCTGGTCATCCTCTCCGGTGCCGCTCCCTCCCGGCAGTGGCGCCGGCCCGTCCAGCTGATGGACGTGGTGCGGGCCGCGGTGGCCGAGGTCGAGGACTACGAGCGCGTCGAGGTCCGCCGGCTGCCCCGCGTCGCCGTCACCGGCCCGGCCGTCGCCGACCTCACCCACCTCGTGGCCGAACTCCTGGAGAACGCCACGGTGTTCTCGCCGCCGCACACCGCCGTGCAGGTCATCGGCGAACGCGTCGCCAACGGCTTCACCCTGGAGATCCACGACCGGGGTCTCGGCATGGCGGCCGAGGCACTCCTGGACGCCAACCTGCGGCTCGCCGAGACCCCCGAGTTCGAGCTCTCCGACACCGACCGGCTCGGCCTGTTCGTGGTCAGCCGCCTCGCCCAGCGCCAGAACGTCCGTGTCTCGCTCCAGCCGTCCCCGTACGGCGGCACCACCGCGGTCGTCTTCATCCCCGACGTACTGCTGACCGACGACGTCCCCGACACCAACGGGGTCGGCTTCCGCCTCGACCGCGGCCGCGCAGCCGGGGAGACCGAACCCGAGGAGAGCCGCGGCGCCTCGCCGGCCCAGGTGCCGGGAGAGCGGCCCGGGCTGCCGGCCGCGCTGCTGGACGGTCCGGTCGAGCTGGAGGCACCCGTCGACCTGGACACGCTGGACGACTTCCCGGGCGCCCTCACCGACGACGACAGCGAGCGCGGCGGGATGTTCCGCCCCCGCCGCTCCCTCGCTCGCGCCGACGACGCCACCACGCCCGCCGTGACCGAACTCCATCAGCCGGCCCGGGAGGGCACCGACGGCTTCGGGGACGAGCACCCCGGCGGCCTCGTGCCGCTGCCCGGACGGCGTACGCCCAAGCTGGTCAGCTCGCACGGCAAGCCCGTCACCGAACAGCGCTTCCGCCGCGTCGACCCGGACGAGCGGGACCGGGCGGACCAGGGCGGCCCCGAACCGGGCGGCCTCGCCCCGCTGCCCTCCCGCCGCCGCACCGACCCGTCCTCGCACCGCGCCATCGACTCGGCCGACCGGGTCGAGGAACGCATGCGGCCCCAGGCCGGCGGCCCGGGCGAACCCTCCGCACCCCCCGCCCTGCCCCAGCGCAACCGCCGCTCCGCGGCCACCCCCGGCAGCGGCACCGAAGACTCCGTCCCGCCCCTCGGCAGCACACCCCCGGAGGCCGCGTCCGGCAACCGGCCGCTGCCCAGGCGGGTACGGCAGGCCAACCTGGCCCCACAGCTGCGACAGGAACCCGCGGCACCCGCCGTGCGCGAGCCGGACCCCGCCGAGCGTGACGCCGACGAGGTCCGCAGCCGCATGGCCTCGCTCCAGCGCGGCTGGCAGCGCGGCCGTGCGGAGAGCGCCGACGACGACGGCTCCCGGAACAGCACAGCACAAGGAACGACAAAGGGGGACGGTCGATGACCGATCCGAAGGCGACCGGCCACACGGCGACGAACAAGGGCGAGCTGAACTGGCTGCTGGACGACCTCGTGGACCGGGTCGCCAGCATCCGCAAGGCCGTGGTGCTCTCCGGCGACGGCCTGCCCACCGGTGTCTCCAAGGACCTCTCCAGAGAGGACGGCGAGCACCTGGCCGCCGTGGCCTCCGGCTTCCACAGCCTCGCCAAGGGCGTGGGCCGCCACTTCGAGGCCGGCAGTGTCCGGCAGACCGTCGTGGAGCTCGACGACGCCTTCCTGTTCGTCACGGCCGCCGGCGACGGCAGCTGCCTGGCCGTCCTCTCCGACGCCGACTCCGACGTCGGCCAGGTCGCGTACGAGATGACGCTCCTGGTCAAGCGGGTCGGCGTACATCTGGGGTCCGCTCCGCGCACCGATCTGCCCTCGGGCGGGTAGTGGGATGACATGAGCGGAGACGGTCAGGGAAGAAGTCACTGGTTCGACGACGAGGCCGGACCGGTCGTCCGTCCGTACGCCATGACACGGGGCCGCACCACCAGCGCGGGCCAGCACCGGCTCGACCTGATCGCGGTGGTCGTCACGGAGCCCCACGTGGACGACGCGGAGGACGACCGGACGCTGTCCCCGGAGCACGTGGACATCGTCGAGCTCTGCCGCGACGCCCCGCAGTCGGTCGCCGAGCTGGCTTCGGAACTCGACCTCCCCATCGGCGTGGTCCGGGTCCTCATCGGCGACCTCGTCGACGGGGAACTCGTCCATGTCAACCGGCCGGTGCCCCCGGCCGAGCTGGTGGACGAGAGTATTCTGCGCGACGTGATCAACGGCCTCCGGGCGCTGTGACCGGCGTGGAAGCGGAGTGGTGACGTGACAGGCTGGCAGTTCTGGGTCGACCGTGGCGGTACGTTCACCGATGTCGTCGCGCGGCGCCCGGACGGCAGCCTGCTCACACACAAGCTGCTCTCCGACAACCCCGCGCGATACGCCGACGCGGCCGTGGCCGCGGTACACGAGCTCCTCGGCGGCTCCGGCGGCCCCGTCGACGCCGTCCGTATGGGCACCACGGTCGCCACCAACGCCCTTCTCGAGCGCACGGGCGAGCGCACTCTCCTCGTCATCACGCGCGGCTTCCGCGACGCCCTGCGCATCGCCTACCAGAACCGCCCCCACATCTTCGCCCGCCGCATCGAACTGCCGGAGCTGCTGTACGAACGGGTCGTCGAGGCGGACGAGCGCGTCGCCGCCGACGGCACCGTCCTGCGCGCACCCGACCTGGAAGCCCTGGCGGGCCCGCTCCGGGCGGCGTACGACGACGGGATCCGCGCCGTCGCCGTCGTCTGCATGCACAGCCACCTCTACCCCGCCCACGAGCAGGAGATCGGTGAGCTGGCCGCCCGCACCGGCTTCCCGCAGATCTCGCTGTCGAGCGAGGTCAGCCCGCTGATGAAGCTCGTCCCGCGCGGCGACACCGCCGTCGTCGACGCCTACCTGTCGCCCGTGCTGCGCCGCTACGTCCGCCATGTCGCCGACGAACTCGAAGGCGTGCGGCTGATGTTCATGCAGTCCAACGGCGGCCTCGCCGAGGCCGGGCAGTTCCGCGGCAAGGACGCCGTGCTCTCCGGACCGGCCGGTGGGATCGTCGGCATGGCCCGGATGTCGCAGCTCGCCGGCTTCGACCGGGTCATCGGCTTCGACATGGGCGGCACCTCCACCGACGTCTCCCACTTCGCGGGCGGCTACGAACGGGTCTTCACCACGCAGATCGCGGGCGTCCGGCTGCGCGCTCCCATGCTGGACATCCACACCGTCGCCGCGGGCGGCGGCTCGGTGCTGCACTTCGACGGCTCCCGCTACCGCGTCGGCCCGGACTCGGCCGGCGCCGACCCGGGCCCGGCCTGCTACCGGGGCGGCGGCCCGCTCGCCGTCACCGACGCCAACGTCATGCTCGGCCGGATCCAGCCCGGCCACTTCCCCCGCGTCTTCGGGCCGGAGGGGAACCAGCCCCTGGACGCGGACCTCGTCCGCGACCGCTTCACCGACCTTGCGCGGGAGATCCGCGAGCAGACCGGCGACGACCGCACCCCCGAGCAGGTCGCCGAGGGCTACCTGAGTATCGCCGTGGCCAACATCGCGGGCGCCGTGAAGCGGATCTCCGTCCAGAAGGGCCACGACGTCACCCGCTACGCCCTCACCACCTTCGGCGGAGCCGGCGGGCAGCACGCCTGCATGGTCGCCGACTCGCTCGGCATCCGCACCGTCCTGGTGCCGCCCATGGCGGGTGTCCTGTCCGCGCTCGGCATCGGGCTCGCCGACACCACCGCCATGCGTGAACAGTCCGTCGAGGCCCCCCTGGAGCCCGCCGCCATGGCCGGCATCCGCAAGACCGCCGACGCGCTGGAAGCCGCGGCCCGGGCCGAGCTCCTCGCCGAGGACGTACCCGAGGACCGCGTCGAAGTCACCCGCCGCGCCCAGCTCCGCTACGACGGCACCGACACCACCCTCACCGTCGAGCTCACCCAGCCCGACGCGATGAAACACGCCTTCGAAGAACGTCATCGCGCCACGTACTCCTTCACGCTCGACCGCCCGGTCGTCGTGGAAGCCCTCTCCGTGGAAGCCACCGGCATCACCCAACCCCCCGATCTCTCCGCCCTCGCCCCTTACGAGGGCACTCCCGCCACCCCACGGACCGTCCGCCTCCACACCGGCGGCACCTGGTGCGACGTACCCCTTCACCGCCGCGAGGACCTGCCCCCCGGCGAATCCGTCACCGGCCCGGCGATCATCACCGAGGCGGGCGCCACGACCGTCGTCGACGACGGCTGGCGGGCCGCGGCGAGCGACGACGGGCATCTGGTCATGGAACGCGTGGCGGTCACGCAGAGTTCCGAACTCGACACAGAAGCCGACCCGGTTCTCCTTGAGGTCTTCAACAACCTGTTCATGTCGATCGCCGAACAGATGGGCGCCCGCCTGGAGTCGACGGCCCAGTCCGTCAACATCAAGGAGCGTCTGGACTTCTCCTGCGCCCTGTTCGACCCGGACGGAAACCTGGTGGCCAACGCCCCGCACATCCCCGTCCACCTGGGCTCCATGGGCACCAGCGTCAAAGAGGTCATCCGTCGCCGCGGCACCTCGATGCACCCCGGCGACACCTACGCCGTCAACGACCCGTACCACGGCGGCACCCACCTGCCCGACGTCACCGTGATCACACCGGTCTTCGCCACGCAGGGTGACCGGATCCTCTTCTACGTCGCCTCCCGCGGCCACCACGCCGAGATCGGCGGCATCGCCCCGGGCTCCATGCCCGCGAACAGCCGCACCATCGACGAGGAGGGCGTCCTCTTCGACAACTGGCTGCTCACCGAGAACGGCCGGTTCCGCGAGGCCGAGACGCGCCGGCTGCTCGCCGAGGCCCGCCATCCCTCCCGCAACATCCCCACCAATCTCGCCGACCTGCGCGCCCAGATCGCCGCCAACCACAAGGGCGTCGACGAAGTCGGCCGGATGATCGAGGAGTTCGGCCTCGACGTGGTCCAGGCCTACATGCGGCACGTCCAGGACAACGCCGAGGAAGCGGTCCGCCGGGTCATCGACGCCCTCGACGACGGCGCCTACGCCTACGAGACCGACTCCGGCGCCGTCATCCGGGTACGCGTGCGCGTGGACCGCGACAGGCGGCGCGCCACCATCGACTTCACCGGCACCTCCGCCCAGCTCGGCACCAACTTCAACGCCCCGTTCGCCGTCGTCAACGCGGCCGTGCTCTACGTCTTCCGCACCCTCGTCGCCGACGACATCCCGCTCAACGACGGCTGCCTGCGCCCCCTCGACATCGTGGTACCGCCCGGTTCCATGCTCGCCCCCGAACCGCCGGCCGCCGTCGTCGCGGGCAACGTCGAGACCTCCCAGGCCATCACAGGCGCCCTCTACGCGGCGCTCGGCGTCCAGGCCGAGGGCTCCGGGACCATGAACAACGTCACCTTCGGCAACGAACGCCACCAGTACTACGAGACCGTCGCCTCCGGATCCGGTGCCGGCGACGGCTTCCACGGCACGAGTGCCGTACAGACCCACATGACCAACTCCCGGCTCACCGACCCGGAAGTCCTGGAATGGCGGCTGCCGGTCCGCCTCGACGAGTTCGCCGTACGGCGGCACAGCGGCGGCGCGGGCCACTGGCACGGCGGGGACGGCGCGGTCCGCCGCGTCCGCTTCCTCGAACCCATGACCGTCTCCACCCTCTCCCAGCACCGCCGCGTACCGCCGTACGGCATGGCAGGGGGCGAGCCGGGCGCGCTCGGTGCCAACCGGGTGGAACGGGCCGACGGCACGGTCACCGAACTCGGCGGCAGCGATGCCGCGAGCGTCGGCCCCGACGACGTACTCGTCATCGAAACCCCAGGTGGCGGCGGGTATGGACGCCCGTCACCCGGCACCCGATCCCCTCAACGACCCTCTCGAGCAGGAGAAGAGAACGATGATCTTCGGGCGATCTGAGCGCGGCAAGCCCCCGGTCGAGCCCGTCACGCTCAAGATCCTCGTGGCCGGCGGCTTCGGCGTGGGCAAGACGACCCTGGTCGGCGCGGTCAGCGAGATCAGGCCGTTGCGCACCGAGGAGCTGCTCACCGAGGCCGGGCGACCGGTCGACGACACCTCCGGCGTCGAGGGCAAGCACACCACTACGGTCGCCATGGACTTCGGCCGCATCACCCTGCGCGAGGACCTGGTGCTGTACCTCTTCGGCACGCCCGGCCAGGAACGGTTCTGGTTCATGTGGGACGAGCTCGCCGAGGGCGCGCTGGGAGCAGTCGTGCTCGCCGACACGCGCCGCCTGGAGGACTGCTTCGCCGCCGTCGACTACTTCGAGCGGCGTTCCATACCCTTCCTCGTCGGTGTCAACTGCTTCGATGACGCGGCCCGTTACCCGGCGGACGCGGTACGCAAGGCCCTCGATCTCGGCCCGGACGTACCGGTCGTGCTCTGCGACGCCCGGGACCGTGAGTCGGTCAAGGACGTGCTCATCGGCGTCGTCCGGCACGCGATGGCGTACGCGGCGGACCACCGGCAGGCCGTCACCACCTGAACGGCGGCGGCACGGCCCGCACCCCCGCCGACCGGGGTACGGGCCGTGGTCCCGGGGTGGTTACTCGCCGTCCTCCAGCCAGCCGAAGCTCTTCTCCACCGCCTTGCGCCAGTTCGCGTACTCCCGCTCGCGCACCGACGCCGCCATGGCGGGCGTCCACTCCACGTCCCTCTGCCAGTGCGACTTGAGCTCGTCCAGGTCGTTCCACACGCCGGTGGCCAGGCCGGCCGCGTAGGCCGCGCCCAGGCAGGTCGTCTCGGAGACCCGGGGCCGGATCACCGGTACCCCGAGGACGTCGGCCTGGTGCTGCATCAGGAGGTTGTTCCCGGTCATGCCGCCGTCCACCTTCAGGGTGGTGATCTGCACGCCGGAGTCCTGGTACATGGCGTCCACGACCTCCCGCGTCTGCCAGCTCGTCGCCTCAAGCACCGCGCGGGCCAGGTGCGCCTTGGTGACGTACCGGGTGAGCCCGGTGACGACGCCGCGCGCGTCCGCACGCCAGTAGGGCGCGAACAGGCCGGAGAAGGCGGGCACGATGTAGGCACCGCCGTTGTCGTCGACGCTCGCTGCCAGCGTCTCGATCTCGTCGGCGGTGCGGATGATGCCGAGCTGGTCGCGGAACCACTGGACGAGCGCGCCCGTTATGGCGATCGAACCCTCCAGGCAGTACACCGGAGCCTCGTCGCCGATCTTGTAGCCCATCGTGGTCAGCAGCCCGCTCTTCGACGGCACCGGCCGGTTGCCGGTGTTGAGCAGCAGGAAGCTGCCCGTCCCGTAGGTGTTCTTGGCCGTGCCGACGTCGTAGCAGGCCTGTCCGAAGACCGCCGCCTGCTGGTCGCCCAGCGCGGATGCCACCGGCACCCCGGCCAGCTGGCCGACAGCGGTGCCGTACACCTCGGCGGACGACCTGATCTCGGGCAGGATCGAGGCGGGGACGTTCATCGCGGCGAGGATGGCGGGGTCCCACTGGAGGGTCTCCAGGTTCATGAGCATGGTGCGCCCGGCGTTGGTGACGTCGGTGACGTGCCGGCCGCCGCCGGTGCCGCCGGTGAGGTTCCAGATCAGCCAGGAGTCGATGGTCCCGAAGGCGATCTCACCGCGTTCGGCCCGGTCCCGCAGCCCGGGGACGTTGTCCAGCAGCCAGGCCGCCTTGGGGCCCGAGAAGTAGCTGGCCAGGGGCAGCCCGGTCTGCTCGCGGAAGCGGTCCTGGCCGTCGCGGCCGCCGAGTTCACGGCACAGGGCGGCGGTGCGGGTGTCCTGCCAGACGATCGCGTTGTGCACCGGCTTGCCGGTGGCGCGGTCCCACAGGACGGTCGTCTCGCGCTGGTTGGTGATGCCCAGCGCACTCAGCTGGTCGGGGCGCAGACCCGCGTTGGCGAGCGCCCCGGCCACCACGGCCTGCACCTTGGACCAGATCTCGGTGGCGTCGTGCTCCACCCAGCCCGGCTTGGGAAAGATCTGGCGGTGCTCGCGCTGGTCGACGGCGACGATCGCGCCGTCGTGGTCGAAGATGATGCAGCGGCTCGACGTGGTGCCCTGGTCGATTGCGGCGACGTACTTCTCGGCGGTGTCCGTCATGGCTGCCCCTTGGTCGCTGGGTCGGAAGGCTGCGCGGGTGGGAGGGCCGCGCCGAGTCAGAAGGCCACGTTGTAGATGACGCCCGCGAGCGCCCCGCCGATCAGGGGGCCGGCGACCGGGATCCAGGCGTAACCCCAGTCCGAGGTGCCCTTGTTGGGGATCGGCAGGAAGGTGTGCACGATTCGGGGGCCGAGGTCGCGCGTCGGGTTGATGGCGTAGCCGGTCGGGCCGCCGAGCGACAGCCCGATGCCGACGACCAGCAGGGAGACGATCAGCACGGTGGTGCCGGACTCGCCGAGCCCCTTGGTCAGTCCGAACGCGAGGATCGGCAGGACGAGCGCGATCGTCGCGATGATCTCGGTGATGAGGTTGGCGACCGGATTCCGGATCTCCGGGATCGTGGAGAAGATGCCGAGCGTCGGCGTCGGCTCCTCTCCTGACTTCTCGTCGCGCACATTGGCCTGGAACTGGGCCAGGTAGACCAGGTACGTCAGCAGGGCCCCGAGCATCGCGCCGACGAACTGCCCGAGCAGATACACCCAGACCTTGTCCCACACCCCGGTGTCGACGGCGATGCCGATGGTGACGGCGGGGTTCAGCTGCCCACCGGAGAGCGGAGCGGCGGTGTAGGCGCCGGCCAGGACGCCGAATCCCCAGCCGAACGCGATCACCACCCACCCCGCGGCCCGGGCCTTGGAGTGTCTGAGGGTGACCGCGGCGCAGACGCCGGCACCGAACAGGATCAGGATGGCCGTACCGATGACTTCGCCGACGAATATGTCTCCGTTGCTCATGGCGGCTCCTAGGGCGCTGGCCGGGGGATCGACCCCGGCGCATTGAGCAGGAACGGTTCCCTTGGCGACGTCAGCCGAAGGCAGGGAAGGTCCCGCGCCCCGCCCGGCGTCTGTGACGAGCGTGCCGTGGCAGCCGAATCGCCCATGGGGGAACGAGCCTTGAGACAGGAGCGGCCCATGGCGCAGTGCCTGAATACGCCGAGAATGTACGGCGATGTCGACCGACACCGGAAGTTTTCACCGGCACTCAGGGGCCGTCAAGGTCGGTGACGGCAACGATGACAGGCGGCCCGCCGGCAGGCAGCTGTCACGGCTCCACCGCCGCGTACCCGGCCTGCGCCGGGTACGCGCCCGAGCCGCGCCGGATCTCGTGTCCGGGCAGTCCCGCCCGCCCCAGCACCCAACTCGCCCCGTGCAGCGCCTTGGCGGCCTTCTTGAGCGGCGCCAGACACGCGGCCGCCTCCCGGTGGTCGGCCACACTGCCCGGACCGCACACGACGGTGGCCAGGGACAGCGTGACGGGACGTCCGCCCGCGGACCAGGGCGCGTCGAGCACGGCGGCGACCGGATCGAGTCCCGCCTCGTCGGCGAGCACCAGGAAGTCGTCCCCGCCGATGTGCCCCACGCGCGCGTGCCCGACGGCCGCCTCCTGCAGTGCCCGCCCCACCGAACGGATCAGCTCGTCGCCCGCGGCGAACCCGGCACCGTCGTTCACCTGCTTGAAGTGGTCGATGTCCAGCCAGCTCAGCGCGAAGCCGCGGCCGCCCGCGAGCCACCGGTCCGCCTCGCCCGTGATCGCGTCCGAGCCGGGCAGCCGCGTCAGCGGGTTGAGCCCGGCCGCCTCCTCGACCCGGGTCTCCGCGAGCGCCCGTACGAGGTCGGCGAGGCGTACGACGCCCACACAGCGCCCGAACCGGTCGACGACCGCCACATCGTCCGAGGTGCGGTCCGGGCCGCCGGCGGCCACCACGTCCAGCGCCTCCCACGCGGTCGCGTCGACACCCACGGTGCGCGGGGCGTCGCCCAGCTTGAAGGCCGGGCGGTCCGCGTACAGGGCGTGCCCGTAGCGGCCGGACATCGACAGCAGGAACCGGGAGCGGTGCACCGACCGGACAGGGGCGCCCGTCTGGTCCACCAGGAGCACACCGGAGACGTCCGGGGAGCCGGTCAGCAGCGCCCGCACCTGCAACGCGGAGGCGGTGACCGGCAGGAGCGCGGCGGGCCGGACGAACTCCCGGACGGGCGGCCCGGAGCGCGGTGGCGGCACGACGGCGGGGGAGAGCGGCGGAACGTACACCTCCGAGACCGGGATCCGGGCAGGGGGCGCGAACAACTCGCCCTGGGCCAGTTGCGCCCCGGCCTCAAGCGCCGCCGCGTGCTGGAGTTCGGTCTCCACGCCTTCGACGGCCACCAGGGCGCCGAGTTCCTCGCACAGGGTCCGCATCGCCCGCACCGCGGCCGGCCGGGCGAGCAGTGAGGCGTCGAGCTTGACCAGGTCGGGGGAGAGGTCGGTGAGCAGCCGCAGCGGCACGTCCCCGTCGCCGATGCCGTCCGCGCTGATCCGGAAGCCCTGACCGCGCAGCACCGCCACGGCCTCCAGCAGGGCCCGCTGCGGCACGTGCGTGTACGGCGGGACGATGTCCAGGGTGACCTCCCAGGGCATCCGCCCGGCCTCGCGGACGGCTTCGGGTAGCGGCCCGATGCCGCCCAGGTCGGCGAGGGTGGCGGCGAAGACGTTGATGTGCAGGGGCAGCAGCGTCTCCTTGCGGGCCGCCGAGCGGAGGGCCAGCACGGCCAGCTTGCCGTCGAGTTCGGGATTCCGGCGGGCTTCGGCGAGGATGTCGCCGGTCTCGGGGCGGGCGAGGATCTCCAGTGCGGTGATCCCGCCGGTCGTCAGATTCACCACCGGCTGGAAGGCGAAACGGAGAGCATCCGTCCAGGTGCGCACGGGAGCATGATGACGCCGGCGGTGCGCGCCCAGGGGCAGTTCACGAGACGTTCACGCACCATTTCGGGGTGGTCACGCAGGGTATGGGCCCTGCGCTGTCACCCCGGCCCGTCAGCGCACCGCTATGACGGACGAACCGTGCCCGAACAGCCCCTGATTGGCCGTGATCCCCACGCGCGCGTGCGCCACCTGCCGGTCCCCCGCCGCGTCCCGCAACTGCCAGGTCAACTCGCAGACCTGGGCGAGCGCCTGAGCCGGCACCGCCTCCCCGAAGGACGCGAGCCCACCGCTGGCGTTGACCGGTATCCGGCCGCCCGGGGCCGTCGCGCCCTCGCGCAGCAGCTTCGCCGCCTCGCCTTCGCCGCACAGCCCCAGATCCTCGTACCACTGCAGCTCCAGCGCGGTGGACAGGTCGTACACCTCGGCGAGCGACAGCTCCTCGGGGCCGATACCCGCCTCCTCGTAGGCGGCCCGCGCGATCGACCCACGGAAGGAGTCCGGCGACGGCGCGACCGCCGCCGCGGAGTCGGTGGCGATGTCCGGCAGGTCCAGCACCGTGCTCGGATAGCGGGGCGTGACCGTGGAGACCGCCCGGATCCGCACCGGCCGCGCCGCCCCGTGCCGGCGCGCGAACTCCAGGCTGGACAGCACCAGCGCGGCCCCGCCGTCGGAGGTGGCGCAGATGTCGAGCAGCCGCAGCGGATCGGCGACCACCTGGGAGGCGGCGACCTCCTCGGCGGTGACCCGCTTGCGGTAGCGGGCGTACGGATTGAGCGCCCCGAGAGCCGAGTTCTTCACCTTGACCAGGGCGAAGTCCTCGGGCGTGTCTCCGAACACCGCCATCCGGCGGCGCGCGTACAGCCCGAAGTACGTCGGATTCGTCGCCCCCAGCAGCCGGAAGCGCAGCCAGTCGGGATCGTCCGGCCTCTCTCCTCCGGCGGGCCGGAAGAAGCCCTTGGGCGCCGCGTCCGCGCCCACCACGAGCACCACGTCCGCGAGACCCGCCAGGATCTGTGCCCGTGCCGCGGCGACCGCCTGGGCCCCGGACGCGCAGGCCGCGTACACGCTCGCGACCCGCGCCCCCTGCCAGCCCAGCGCCTTGGCGAAGGTCGCGCCCGCCACATAGCCGGGATATCCGCCACGCACCGTGTCCGCGCCCACGATCGAGCCGATGTCCCGCCAGTCGAGGCCGGCGTCCGCCAGTGCAGCGCGTGCCGCCGCCGTCCCGTACTCGACGAAGCCGCGTCCCCACTTGCCCCAGGGGTGCATGCCCACGCCGAGCACCGCCACGTCCGCCGTCATGCCGTCACCCCCGTCGGCCGCCAGTGCCAGGTCGTCCAGGTCGTCTCCGCGTCCTCGGCCAGAACTCCGGGGACGACCTCGACCGCCATGCCCACCGCCAGATCCGCGGCGGTGATCCCGGGAACCGCCTGTCCGAGCACCACGATCCGCTCGGTCTCCAGCTCCACAGCGATCAACGCGTACGGCTCCCACGGAAGTTCCGGGTCGCTCACATACGGTGACGGAGGTCGGTATCTGCTGTCGGTGTACGACCAGATCCGCCCGTGCCGGGAGAGCGGCACCTCCTCCAGCTCGCCGCCCGCGCACCCGGGGTTGCGGCAGCGCACGTCCTCGCGCGGGAAGAAGACCGAGGCGCAGGCCGCACAGCGGGTCCCCAGCAGCCGGAATCCGTCCCCCTCACCGGTGAACCAGCCGACGACCGCCGGCGTACGTGTAGGCGACAAAGCTCCTCCAGAAGTCCGGATCTGACGGAACGTCAGAAGTGTGCCACGGGTCGCCGGAGTTGGGCAGGCCGCGCCGGCGGACCTCACCGCTCCTCCCGCTCCCGGCGCCAGGTCGTCAGATGTCGGTTCACTTCCGGAATGATGTGCTCCGCCGCCCGTAAGACGTCGTTCTCCTGATCGGATAAAGTCCGCGCGTGTCCGAAAATCAGCACCCAATCGCCAACTCCGCTCCGGGCTCGCACTGTTCGAGCTGCGGAGCGGCCTACGGAGAGGGAATCTCCGGCTGGCCCCGCACCTGCCCGGCCTGCGGCCACGTCGTCTACCGGAACCCGCTGCCGGTGGCGATCGCCCTCCAGCCCGTCTACGACACGAAGGGCACCGCCCTAGTCGTCATCACCCGTACCGTGGCCCCCGCGCGCGGCGGCGTCGCGCTGCCCGGCGGCTACGTCGACGACCGGGAGGACTGGCGGCACGCCGTCGTCCGTGAGCTCAAGGAGGAGACGGGCATCGACGCGGCCGCCCGCGACGTACGGCTCGTCGACGCCATGAGCTCACCCGACGGGCACCTGCTGCTCTTCGGGCTCCTCCCGGAACGCCCGGCCGAAGGCCTCCCGCCGTCGGGCCCGACCGACGAGACGCAGGGCTGGCACCTCCTGCGCCGCCCCGAGGAGCTCGCCTTCCCGTTGCACAGCGTGGCCGTACGCGCGTGGTTCGAGGGCCGCTACTGAGCCCTCCGGCTCATTCCAGCCCCCTGACTCGGACGGGGTGGGACGGCTCGCGCACGCCGTTCTCGTCCTCGCGTCGCACGACCACCCGCCGGCCCTGCCACCGGGCGACGTAACGCTCGACCTCCGGCTCGTCCCAGCCGTCGCCCGCGTCCGGCACGAACAGCCCGCCTCCCGTCCGCCCCCGGACGGGCGCCCACACCTCAAGCCGCGTCCCGCCGTCCTCGTCCCGCACGGGCAGGACGGCACCCGCGCGTGCCAGCACCGGGATCCGCGACAGCGGGGCATCGAGGAGCACCTGCCCCGGCCCCTCGTACGCCTGCTCGGTCACCGTGTCGTACCAGCGCCCACGGGGCAGCTGCACCGCACGCCGGTCGGTACCCGGACCCAGCACCGGAGCCACCAGCAGGGCGTCGCCCAGCAGGAACGCGTCCTCGCAGTCGCGCAGCGCCCGGTCCTCCGGCGAACCCCACCACACCGGCCGCACATACGGCGCTCCGGTCCGCCGCGCGAGCTGCGCCAGCGTCATGAAGTACGGCAGCAGACGCCGCCGTTCGAGAAGCGCCACGCGCGCGTGCTCCAGCACCTCGGCCCCGAACTCCCACGGCTCCCGGCGCCCCGCCCGCATGCTCGCGTGGGTACGGAACAGCGGCAGATAAGCGCCCAGCTGGAACCAGCGCAGAAACAGCTCCGGGGACGGACTCCCGTCGAAACCGCCCACGTCCGGCCCCGAGTACGGCACCCCGCACAGCCCGAGCCCCAGCACCAGCGACAGCGACGCGCGCAGCCCCGGCCAGCCGGTGGCGACGTCTCCGGACCATGCGCCCCCGTAGCGCTGCACACCGGCCCAGCCCGAGCGGGAGAACAGGAAGGGCCGCTCCCGTGGCGTGATTTCGCGCAGGCCCTCGTAGGCCGCCCGCGCCATGCAGAGCGCGTAGACGTTGTGCGCCTCCCGGTGATCGCCGCCCCTGCCCTCCAGGGCGTGCCGGGTCGAGCGCGGCAGCGTCGACTCGCCGAAGGCGCTGAAGGACGTGGGCTCGTTCATGTCGTGCCAGAACCCGGCGAAGCCCAGCGCGAGCCGCTCCTCGTACAGTCCGCCCCACCATGAACGCACGCGCGCGTCGGTGAAGTCGGGGAAGACCGTCTCCCCGGGCCACGCCACCCCCTGCACCGTCCGCCCCGACGCGTCACGGACGAAGGCGTCGACGGCCGTCCCGCTGTCGTGGACCGCGTTGCCCTGCTCGGCCTTCACCGCCGGATCGACGATCGACACCAGCCGGATCCCGTCCCGCCGCAACTCCTCCGCCAGCGTCGGCAGCTTCGGGAAGCGCTCGCGATCGACCGTGAACACCTGATGGGCGTCGAAGTGGTCGATGTCCAGATGCACGGCGTCCAGCGGCAGGCCGCGTTCCTGGTAACCGGCGACGATCCGCCGCACCTCCTGCTCGCTGCCGAAACCCCAGCGCGCGTGGTGATGGCCCAGCGCCCACGCCGGCGGCAGCGCGGGCGCGCCCGTGAGCGAGGCCCAGGTGTGCAGCACGCGCGCGGGGGTGCCCACCATCACCCAGCAGCGCAGCGGACCGCCGTCCATCCGCAGCTCGCAACGCCCGGCCCGGTCGTGCCCGGAACCGGCACCCTCCTCGCCCTCCAGGAGTGTCACCGTCCCGTCCCAGGAACTGTCGTGGAACACCAGATGCGCCGCCGCGTCCGCCACCACCAGCTGGACCGGCATGGTGATGTACAGCGGATCGTCACCCGGCCCGAAGGCGCGGCCGGGATCGGTGTTCCACAGCCGGTACGTGCCGTCCCGCAGCCGCGGCCCCGAGGCACGCCCGCCCAGTCCGAAGAACCGCGCGTCCGCGGCCACCTCCGACCGCTGCACCCAGCGCGCCGGACCCCCGCCCACCGGCTCCCACCAGCGCGGCGGCAGCTCCCGCCGCAGCCTCACGCCACCGGGCGTGCACACCTCCACCGCACCGTGCCGCGAGACGCTGACCGTCACCCGCTCCGCCACGACCCGCCAGCCGCCGTTGGTGTCCGGTTCGAGGACCGCCCGCGGATCCGGCTCCGGGCAGTGCCCCGCGAGGGCGTACGACGGTTCGGGACCGGCCCCGTCCCAGGCCCAGAAGACGGCCCCGTTCACGGCGACCATGATGCGCAGCTCGGACCGGCTGAACCGGATCACACCGCCGCCCGGCCCCGGCTCCGCGTCCTGCACCGGCCCCGGCACCCGGGCCCGCTCCGCGCCCCGTGCGGGCAGCCCGGCGGCATCGATCCGCCTCCTGCGCCACGCCGCCCGTACGGTACGCAACCCCTGAGCCGCGTTCCTCGAACCGACCACTCTTACCGAACGCACCAGGTCACGACCGTCCATGCTGCTCACCCTGCCACTCAGCGCTCCACACGCGCGTGCCGTTCAACTGCCGTTCACCCGTGCCGGGACCACATCTTCACGACACGGACTATGTGGAGCGCGCCCTGGTGTAGAAGTCGATCACATGGCATCGTCCCTGTCAGCCGCGTCACGCGCACACCCCAGCCGTGCGCGTCCCACGCACACCAGCGCAGAAGCCCGGGAGCCGCCCCATGTCGACCGCGAACCCCCAGCCGCTCTGGCAGCCCGATCCGCAGCGGATCGCCCAGGCACGCGTCACCAGGTTCCAGACCTGGGCGGCGGAACACCACGGAGCCCCCGCCGACGGCGGATACCCGGCCCTGCACCGCTGGTCCGTCGACCACCTCGACACCTTCTGGAAAGCCGTCACGGACTATTTCGACGTGCGGTTCTCGACGCCCTACGCGCGCGTGCTCGGCGACCGCGCCATGCCCGGCGCCGAGTGGTTCCCCGGCGCGAGGCTGAACTACGCCGAGCACGCCCTGCGCGCCACCGCCACCCGCGCGGACGAACCCGCCCTCCTGTACGTCGACGAGACCCACGAACCCCGCCCGGTCACCTGGGCGGAGCTGCGCCGCCAAGTGGGCTCCCTGGCTGCCGAACTCCGCAGCCTCGGCGTCCGCCCCGGCGACCGTGTCAGCGGCTACCTCCCGAACGTCCCGCAGGCCGTGGTCGCCCTCCTCGCCACCGCGGCCGTGGGCGCCGTCTGGACCTCCTGCGCCCCGGACTTCGGCGCCCGCAGCGTCCTGGACCGCTTCCAGCAGGTCGAACCCGTGGTCCTGTTCACCGTCGACGGCTACCGGTACGGCGGCAAGGAACACGACCGCCGTGAGATCGTCGCTGAACTCCGCCGCGAACTGCCCACCCTGCGCGCCGTCGTCCACATCCCGCTGCTCGGCACCCCGGCCCCCGAAGGCGCCCTGGAGTGGTCGGCCCTGACCTCCGCCGACACCGAGCCGGAGTTCGAACAGGTCCCGTTCGACCACCCCCTGTGGGTGCTGTACTCCTCGGGCACCACCGGCCTGCCCAAGGCCATCGTCCAGTCCCAGGGCGGCATCCTGGTCGAACACCTCAAACAGCTCGCACTCCACTGCGACCTGGGCCCCGAGGACCGTTTCTTCTGGTACACCTCGACCGGCTGGATGATGTGGAACTTCCTGGTCTCCGGCCTCCTCACGGGCACCACGATCGTCCTCTACGACGGCAGCCCCGGTCATCCCGACACCGGCGCCCAGTGGCGCGTCGCCGAGCGCACCGGAGCCACCCTCTACGGCACCTCCGCCGCATACGTGATGGCCTGCCGCAAGGCCGGCGTGCGCCCCTCCCGCGACTACGACCTCTCCCGGGTGAAGTGCGTCGCCACCACCGGCTCCCCGCTGCCCCCCGACGGCTTCCGCTGGCTGCACGACGAGGTCCGCGACGACCTCTGGATCGCCTCGGTCAGCGGCGGCACGGACGTGTGCTCCTGCTTCGCGGGCGCCGTACCCACCCTCCCCGTGTACACCGGCGAACTGCAGGCACCAGGCCTCGGCACCGACCTCCAGGCCTGGGACCCGGCCGGACATCCCGTCATCGACGAAGTGGGCGAACTGGTCGTCACCAACCCCATGCCGTCCATGCCGATCCGCTTCTGGAACGACCCCGACGGCAGCCGCTACCACGAGAGCTACTTCGACACCTACCCCGGCGTGTGGCGCCACGGCGACTGGATCACCGTCACCGCACGCGGCTCGGTGATCATCCATGGCCGCTCCGACTCCACGCTCAACCGCCAGGGCGTGCGGATGGGCTCGGCGGACATCTACGAGGTGGTCGAGCGCCTCCCCGAGATCAGGGAGTCCCTCGTCATCGGTGTCGAGCAGCCCGACGGCGGCTACTGGATGCCCCTCTTCGTCCACCTGGCGCCGGGCGCGGTCCTCGACGAGGCCCTGCTGAACCGCGTCAAGCAGGCCATCCGCGAACAGCTCTCGCCCCGGCACGTCCCCGACGAGATCATCGAGGTCCCCGGCGTCCCGCACACCCTCACCGGAAAGCGCATCGAGGTCCCGGTCAAACGCCTGCTCCAGGGCGCGCCTCTGGAGAAGGCCGTCAACCCCGGCTCCATCGACAACCTCGACCTGCTGAGCTACTTCGAGGACCTGGCCCGCAAGCGCGCCTGACCTTCCCGAGCGCCGCGCTCACCCCCCGTAGGCGCCCTCGGACTCGCCCAGGACGGCGGCGAAGTCCGAGGGCAGCCGCATCGCGTCAGCGGGCTCCAACCCGGCGGCCGTGATCCGTACACCCCGCCCGGCCGACAACCGGAAGCAGGTCCCGGCGGCCACCCACCAGCCGTACGACCGCAGTCCATCGAGCACTCTCCGCCGTCCGTCGGCGGAACCGTCACGGCCGGCCTCCTGCTCACCGCCGCGACCGCCGCCTTCACCGTCGCCGAGATGCTCCACGCCACCATCTCCTGGGAGCTCTCCGTCGCCCTCGCACCCGACACCGCCCAGAGCGCCTGCCCCACTCGCCGTCACCGCCGCCATCGCCACCGGACCGCCCGGCTGGGCCACCTTCGGCGTCTTCATCGCCCTGACCTGCGCAATCCAGCCCCGCCAGGTGCGTGACCGGCTTCCACGCCCGCGTTGTCAGTGCCGCCGATTACTGTGAGTGAGCATTGACCGAGCGCACACAGGGGGAATCATGGCGCACACCGACCACCGGACCATGCGACGCGTCCTGCGCCGCGAAATCGCCGGCACCATCGGCCTGCTGACCGACGAGCACGACTTCCGCGCCATGCGGCGCTACCGCACCTTCACCTTCGACGACCACCTCACCTACCTCCGCCAGATGGAAGCCGTCCTCAGGACCCGCGCCGCCGAGGGCACCCACACCACACTCGCCCTGTTCGACCCCGAGGAATACGCAGAGTTCTGCACGGCCACCGGGCTCGACCCGGACAACCCGGCCAGCCGCACCCGCTTCACCGCCGAACTCGCGGCCACCGGCGCCACCGTCCCGTACGACGGCCGACCCCTCACCGACCTCGTCCCCGCTCTCGTCGACGAGGCGGTACGCCAGGCCACCTGGGAGTACGCCAGCACCCTCCTCGCCCGCCTCGGACCCTGCGCCACCTGCGGCGAGGACGTCGGACGCGCCGCCTTCACCCGCGCCTCCCACCTCCTGACCCGCATCCTCGACACCGCCCCCGCAGGCAACCGGCACCTCGTCTGCAGCGTCTCCGGACCACCCGAAACCCTCGTCACCGTCCTGCACGCCGACCAGAACAGCGAAGGCACCACCGACCTCGACGAGGCCGAAGCCCTCGAATTCACCAGCGTCCTCGCCCTCGGCCTCGCCACCAACAGCCCCGGTGGACTCGTCATGCGCACCACCGCCCCCGCCACCCCCGACCGCGTCTACGGCTGGCGACTGCGCGGCAACAACCTCGCCCCCCTCACCGCCGGCGAGGTCTTCGACGCGTACTGCACCGACGTCGAATCCGGAGACCTCATCTCACCGGAATCAGACGTCGACTACTGCGCACCGCCCGACCTCGGCGACCAGGAGACGACACCGGGCCACCACCACTGAAACCACCAGGGGCGCTCCACCCGCCTGTGAGCGCCCCTGGAAAGAAAGCCGATCACGGCCCTGGCCGACTACTCGCCGGACAGCACCGCCTGGGCCGCCACCCGGGCCTCCTCCGCACTGTCCGTGGCACGCGCCGCCGCCGCGGCCCGCTCGCACTGGGCCAGCGTGTACTTGGCCAGCATCGCCCGGACATAAGGAATCGACGCCGCACCCATGGAGAGGGAGGTGACACCCAGACCCGTCAGCACACAGGCCAGCAGCGGATCCGACGCGGCCTCACCGCACACGCCACAGCTCTTGCCCTCGGCCTTCGCCGCCTCCGCCGACAGCGCGACCAGGTCGAGCAGCGCGGGCTGCCACGGATCCTGCAGCCGGGACACCGCACCCACCTGACGGTCCGCGGCGAAGGTGTACTGGGCCAGGTCGTTCGTCCCCAGCGACAGGAACTCGACCTCCTCAAGGACCGAGCGAGCCCGCAGCGCGGCCGACGGAATCTCCACCATCGCGCCGAACTTGGCCCGCAGCCCAGCCTCCCGGCAGGCGTCCGCGAACGCCTTCGCGTCGGCGCGGTCCGCCACCATCGGAGCCATCACCTCAAGGTGGACGGGCAGCCCCTCGGCCGCCTTCGCCAGCGCCGTCAGCTGGGTGCGCAGCACCTCGGGGTGGTCGAGCAGCGTCCGCAGACCACGCACGCCCAGCGCCGGGTTCGGCTCGTCCGCCGGCGTCAGGAAGTCCAGCGGTTTGTCCGCGCCCGCGTCCAGCACCCGCACGACGACCCGGCCCTCCGGGAACGCCTCCAGCACCTGACGGTAGGCCTCGACCTGCTTCTCCTCGGAAGGAGCACTCTTGCTGTCGTCCAGGAACAGGAACTCGGTACGGAACAGACCGACACCCTCGGCACCGGCCTCCACCGCGGCCGGCACGTCCGCGGGCCCGCCCACGTTGGCCAGCAGCGGCACCTTGTGCCCGTCCGCGGTCGCACCCGGGCCGGTCGAGGCGGCCAGCGCCGCCTTCCGCTCGGCGGCCGCCGCCTGCAGCGCCGCCTTCCTCTCCGCACTCGGGTTCACGAAGATGTCCCCGGTGCTGCCGTCGACGGCGACCACGGTGCCCTCGGTGAGCTCCCCGGCACCCGGCAGCGCCACCACGGCCGGCACACCGAGCGCCCGAGCCAGGATCGCGCTGTGGCTCGTCGGCCCGCCCTCCTCGGTCACGAAACCGAGTACCAGAGCCGGGTCGAGCAGCGCCGTGTCCGCCGGCGCCAGATCCCGCGCCACCAGTACGTACGGCTCATCACTGTCCGGGACACCCGGCATCGGAACGCCCAGCAGCCGGGCGACGATACGATTCCGCACGTCGTCCAGGTCGGCCACCCGACCGGCAAGGTACTCGCCCGCTCCGGCCAGCAGCTCGCGGTACGCGGCGAACGCGTCGTAGACGGCACGCTCGGCGGTGCTGCCGACCGCGATCCGGCGGTCCACGTCGGACATCAGCTCGGGGTCCTGCGCCATCATGGCCTGCGCCTCAAGCACCGCCTGGGCCTCGCCGCCCGCCAGATTGCCGCGTGCCATCAGGTCGGCGGCCACGGCGTCCACCGCCTGCCGGGCCCGCCCCTGCTCCCGCTCCGCCTCTTCGGCGGGGATCTGCTTGGCAGGCGGCTCCAGCACCGCCGTTCCCATGTGCCGAACCTCGCCGATCGCCACACCGTGGCTCACGCCGACGCCTCGCAGCGTTGTCTCCATCTCACCCGTCTCCGAATAGTGCGGCGGGTCCCGCCGCCGCGGTGGTCGTCATGTCGCCGCTTTCTCCGTACTACGACGGCAGGGCGGCGGGGTCGTCGGTCCGGGACGAATCAGTTCCAGGCGAACAGGGTGTCGCCGGCCTTCACGTCATCGTCTTCGCGGAGCGCGGAGAGGGAGTCGGCCGTGGCCTCCAGGGCCACGACAGGGCAGACCGGAGACTTCCCCGCGGCCTCCACCTCAGCCGGGTTCCAGCGCACCACGGCCTGGCCCCGGGTCACTGTGTCCCCCTTGTTGACGAGCAGCTCGAAACCCTGCCCGTTGAGCTGCACGGTGTCGATACCGAGGTGGGTGAGTACACCGTGGCCACTGTCGTCGACCACGACGAACGCGTGCGGGTGCAGGGAGACGACGACTCCGTCCACGGGCGCCACGACCGCGGACGGCTCACGCACGGGGTCGATGGCGGTACCCGGGCCGACCATGGCCCCGGCGAAGACCGGATCCGGCACTGCGGCCAGTCCGACGGCACGTCCTGCGAGCGGGGACGTCACGGTGGTCATGGGAAGCCTCCCAGAAGTGGAGCTGCGTACGGGCCGTCACTGCCTGTTCCGGACGGCACTGACCAGCAGCGTATGTCATATGAAGTGGCGGTTCCGCATGGAAGCTACCAGCTAGTGGTCTAGACCACCAGCCTATTGGATTTGCACGGCCTTCGGGGCTCCGTGTACAGTCGTACTCCTGCTTGGGGCGAGGCGGTGCGGTAAAGCGTCGCCACCCGAACAGCACTCAAACTTGTCAGATCCTAACTCGGGATCACTTTTCGCATGTCTGCGGGAGGGTGGTCAGAGAGACGGAAAAACACTGATAGAGTTTGGAACACCGAAGGGAAGCCCGGAGGAAAGCCCGAGAGGGTGAGTACAAAGGAAGCGACCGTTCCTTGAGAACTCAACAGCGTGCCAAAAGTCAACGCCAGATATGTTGATACCCCGTCCGTCGGACACTGTCCGATGGTCGAGGTTCCTTTGAAGAAAAATACAGCGAGGACGCTGTGAACGGTCGGATTATTCCTCCGGCCTGTTCCGCTCCCGTGAGAAGCATTCACGGAGAGTTTGATCCTGGCTCAGGACGAACGCTGGCGGCGTGCTTAACACATGCAAGTCGAACGATGAACCACTTCGGTGGGGATTAGTGGCGAACGGGTGAGTAACACGTGGGCAATCTGCCCTGCACTCTGGGACAAGCCCTGGAAACGGGGTCTAATACCGGATATGAGCCTGGGAGGCATCTCCCGGGTTGTAAAGCTCCGGCGGTGCAGGATGAGCCCGCGGCCTATCAGCTTGTTGGTGAGGTAGTGGCTCACCAAGGCGACGACGGGTAGCCGGCCTGAGAGGGCGACCGGCCACACTGGGACTGAGACACGGCCCAGACTCCTACGGGAGGCAGCAGTGGGGAATATTGCACAATGGGCGAAAGCCTGATGCAGCGACGCCGCGTGAGGGATGACGGCCTTCGGGTTGTAAACCTCTTTCAGCAGGGAAGAAGCGAAAGTGACGGTACCTGCAGAAGAAGCGCCGGCTAACTACGTGCCAGCAGCCGCGGTAATACGTAGGGCGCAAGCGTTGTCCGGAATTATTGGGCGTAAAGAGCTCGTAGGCGGCTTGTCACGTCGATTGTGAAAGCCCGAGGCTTAACCTCGGGTCTGCAGTCGATACGGGCTAGCTAGAGTGTGGTAGGGGAGATCGGAATTCCTGGTGTAGCGGTGAAATGCGCAGATATCAGGAGGAACACCGGTGGCGAAGGCGGATCTCTGGGCCATTACTGACGCTGAGGAGCGAAAGCGTGGGGAGCGAACAGGATTAGATACCCTGGTAGTCCACGCCGTAAACGGTGGGAACTAGGTGTTGGCGACATTCCACGTCGTCGGTGCCGCAGCTAACGCATTAAGTTCCCCGCCTGGGGAGTACGGCCGCAAGGCTAAAACTCAAAGGAATTGACGGGGGCCCGCACAAGCGGCGGAGCATGTGGCTTAATTCGACGCAACGCGAAGAACCTTACCAAGGCTTGACATACACCGGAAACGTTCAGAGATGGGCGCCCCCTTGTGGTCGGTGTACAGGTGGTGCATGGCTGTCGTCAGCTCGTGTCGTGAGATGTTGGGTTAAGTCCCGCAACGAGCGCAACCCTTGTCCCGTGTTGCCAGCAGGCCCTTGTGGTGCTGGGGACTCACGGGAGACCGCCGGGGTCAACTCGGAGGAAGGTGGGGACGACGTCAAGTCATCATGCCCCTTATGTCTTGGGCTGCACACGTGCTACAATGGCCGGTACAATGAGCTGCGATACCGTGAGGTGGAGCGAATCTCAAAAAGCCGGTCTCAGTTCGGATTGGGGTCTGCAACTCGACCCCATGAAGTCGGAGTCGCTAGTAATCGCAGATCAGCATTGCTGCGGTGAATACGTTCCCGGGCCTTGTACACACCGCCCGTCACGTCACGAAAGTCGGTAACACCCGAAGCCGGTGGCCCAACCCCTTGTGGGAGGGAGCTGTCGAAGGTGGGACTGGCGATTGGGACGAAGTCGTAACAAGGTAGCCGTACCGGAAGGTGCGGCTGGATCACCTCCTTTCTAAGGAGCATCTAGCTGCCGCAAGGCAGTCAGAGCCACTACGTCGGCAAACGTCCGACGGTGGTCAGCTCATGGGTGGAACGTTGACTACTCGGCACACTCTCAAGATCTCCTGTTAGTACTGCTTCGGCGTGGAACACGGGTGGACGGTGAGAGAGTGTCGGGCACGCTGTTGGGTGTCTGAGGGAATGAATTCCCTCGATGCCGGCCCCGGTAAAGCATCAGCGAAGCTGGTGTGTGACGGGTGGCTGGTCGTTGTTTGAGAACTGCACAGTGGACGCGAGCATCTGTGGCCAAGTTTTTAAGGGCGCACGGTGGATGCCTTGGCACCAGGAACCGATGAAGGACGTGGGAGGCCACGATAGTCCCCGGGGAGTCGTCAACCAGGCTTTGATCCGGGGGTTTCCGAATGGGGAAACCCGGCAGTCGTCATGGGCTGTCACCCGCTGCTGAACACATAGGCAGTGTGGAGGGAACGAGGGGAAGTGAAACATCTCAGTACCCTCAGGAAGAGAAAACAACCGTGATTCCGGGAGTAGTGGCGAGCGAAACCGGATGAGGCCAAACCGTATGCGTGTGAGACCCGGCAGGGGTTGCGTATACGGGGTTGTGGGATCTCTCTTCTGTCGTCTGCCGGCGGCAGGGCGAGTCAGAAACCGTTGATGTAGGCGAAGGACATGCGAAAGGTCCGGCGTAGAGGGTAAGACCCCCGTAGCTGAAATATCAACGGCTCGTTTGAGAGACACCCAAGTAGCACGGGGCCCGAGAAATCCCGTGTGAATCTGGCGGGACCACCCGCTAAGCCTAAATATTCCCTGGTGACCGATAGCGGATAGTACCGTGAGGGAATGGTGAAAAGTACCCCGGGAGGGGAGTGAAATAGTACCTGAAACCGTGTGCCTACAAGCCGTGGGAGCATCCTTGTGGTGTGACTGCGTGCCTTTTGAAGAATGAGCCTGCGAGTTTGCGGTGTGTTGCGAGGTTAACCCGTGTGGGGTAGCCGTAGCGAAAGCGAGTCCGAACAGGGCGTTTCAGTAGCACGCTCAAGACCCGAAGCGGAGTGATCTAGCCATGGGCAGGTTGAAGCGGAGGTAAGACTTCGTGGAGGACCGAACCCACCAGGGTTGAAAACCTGGGGGATGACCTGTGGTTAGGGGTGAAAGGCCAATCAAACTCCGTGATAGCTGGTTCTCCCCGAAATGCATTTAGGTGCAGCGTCGTGTGTTTCTTGCCGGAGGTAGAGCACTGGATAGGCGATGGGCCCTACCGGGTTACTGACCTTAGCCAAACTCCGAATGCCGGTAAGTGAGAGCGCGGCAGTGAGACTGTGGGGGATAAGCTCCATGGTCGAGAGGGAAACAGCCCAGAGCATCGACTAAGGCCCCTAAGCGTACGCTAAGTGGGAAAGGATGTGGAGTCGCACAGACAACCAGGAGGTTGGCTTAGAAGCAGCCACCCTTGAAAGAGTGCGTAATAGCTCACTGGTCTAGTGATTCCGCGCCGACAATGTAGCGGGGCTCAAGCGTACCGCCGAAGTCGTGTCATTGCAGCAATACTCCCAACGGAGGCTGTGATGGGTAGGGGAGCGTCGTCTGCCGGGTGAAGCAGCCGCGTAAGCGAGTTGTGGACGGTTGACGAGTGAGAATGCAGGCATGAGTAGCGATTCACACGTGGGAAACGTGTGCGCCGATTGACTAAGGGTTCCTGGGTCAAGCTGATCTGCCCAGGGTAAGTCGGGACCTAAGGCGAGGCCGACAGGCGTAGTCGATGGATAACCGGTTGATATTCCGGTACCCGCTGTGAAGCGTCAAACATCGAACCCATTAATGCTAAGGCCGTGAAGCCGCCCTGATCTCTTCGGAGTTGAGGGGAGTGGTGGAGCCGCTGACCCAAGGTGGTAGTAGGTGAGTGATGGGGTGACGCAGGAAGGTAGTCCAGCCCGGGCGGTGGTTGTCCCGGGGTAAGGGTGTAGGCCGTGCGGTAGGTAAATCCGTCGCACATCAAGGCTGAGACCTGATGCCGAGCCGATTGTGGTGAAGTGGATGATCCTATGCTGTCGAGAAAAGCCTCTAGCGAGTTTCATGGCGGCCCGTACCCTAAACCGACTCAGGTGGTCAGGTAGAGAATACCGAGGCGTTCGGGTGAACTATGGTTAAGGAACTCGGCAAAATGCCCCCGTAACTTCGGGAGAAGGGGGGCCATGCCTGGTGAGGGAATTTACTTCCTGAGCTGGGGGTGGCCGCAGAGACCAGCGAGAAGCGACTGTTTACTAAAAACACAGGTCCGTGCGAAGCCGTAAGGCGATGTATACGGACTGACGCCTGCCCGGTGCTGGAACGTTAAGGGGACCGGTTAGCTCCATTTCGGTGGGGCGAAGCTGAGAACTTAAGCGCCAGTAAACGGCGGTGGTAACTATAACCATCCTAAGGTAGCGAAATTCCTTGTCGGGTAAGTTCCGACCTGCACGAATGGCGTAACGACTTCTCGACTGTCTCAACCATAGGCCCGGTGAAATTGCACTACGAGTAAAGATGCTCGTTTCGCGCAGCAGGACGGAAAGACCCCGGGACCTTTACTACAGTTTGATATTGGTGTTCGGTTCGGCTTGTGTAGGATAGCTGGGAGACTTTGAAACGCGGACGCCAGTTCGTGTGGAGTCGTCGTTGAAATACCAGTCTGGTCGTGCTGGATGTCTAACCTGGGTCCGTGATCCGGATCAGGGACAGTGTCTGATGGGTAGTTTAACTGGGGCGGTTGCCTCCTAAAGAGTAACGGAGGCGCCCAAAGGTTCCCTCAGCCTGGTTGGCAATCAGGTGTTGAGTGTAAGTGCACAAGGGAGCTTGACTGTGAGACCGACGGGTCGAGCAGGGACGAAAGTCGGGACTAGTGATCCGGCGGTGGCTTGTGGAAGCGCCGTCGCTCAACGGATAAAAGGTACCCCGGGGATAACAGGCTGATCTTCCCCAAGAGTCCATATCGACGGGATGGTTTGGCACCTCGATGTCGGCTCGTCGCATCCTGGGGCTGGAGTCGGTCCCAAGGGTTGGGCTGTTCGCCCATTAAAGCGGTACGCGAGCTGGGTTTAGAACGTCGTGAGACAGTTCGGTCCCTATCCGCTGTGCGCGTAGGAGTCTTGAGAAGGGCTGTCCCTAGTACGAGAGGACCGGGACGGACGAACCTCTGGTGTGCCAGTTGTTCTGCCAAGGGCATGGCTGGTTGGCTACGTTCGGGAGGGATAACCGCTGAAAGCATCTAAGCGGGAAGCCTGCTTCGAGATGAGGACTCCCACCCACTTGATGGGGTAAGGCTCCCAGTAGACGACTGGGTTGATAGGCCGGATCTGGAAGCCAGGTAACTGGTGGAGGTGACCGGTACTAATAGGCCGAGGGCTTGTCCTCAGTTGCTCGCGTCCACTGTGTTGGTTCTGAAACCACGAACAGCCCCATGCCCCGTTTTTCCGGGGTGTGGTGCGGCTGAGAGTTTCATAGTGTTTCGGTGGTCATAGCGTGAGGGAAACGCCCGGTTACATTCCGAACCCGGAAGCTAAGCCTTACAGCGCCGATGGTACTGCAGGGGGGACCCTGTGGGAGAGTAGGACGCCGCCGAACTCCTTTTAGAGCTCTGGCTCTTGGGCAACTGGCCCGAGAGCCAGAGCTTTTTTGCGTTGAGGTAGGGTCAGGGGGCAAAGTTGGCTCGTTTCCCACCACAGGAGGCTCCCGGGTGGAGGTCCAGGAGACCCGTGTCCAGACGGACCGGGTCCTCACCATCCCGAACATCCTCAGCATGGCCCGTCTCGTCGGCGTACCCCTCTTCCTGTGGTTGATCCTCAGGCCCGAGTTCGGCGGGCCCAAGAGCGACGGCTGGGCCCTGCTGGTACTTCTCTTCAGCGGTGTCAGCGACTACCTGGACGGCAAGCTCGCCCGGCGCTGGAACCAGATCAGCAGCCTCGGCCGGCTACTGGACCCCGCCGCGGACCGGCTCTACGTGCTCTCGACGTTGGTCGGACTCACCTGGCGTGAGATTCTGCCGCTCTGGTTGACGGCAGCACTACTGCTGCGTGAGCTGATCCTGCTGGTGATGGTGGGGATCCTTCGGCGGCACGGCTATCCGCCGCCCCAGGTGAACTTCCTGGGTAAGGCCGCGACGTTCAATCTGATGTACGCGTTCCCGCTCCTCCTGCTCAGTGACGGAACCGGCTGGATCTCGTCACTGGCTGCTATTTTCGGATGGGCGTTCGCAGGGTGGGGTACAACCCTGTACTGGTGGGCAGGAGTGCTTTACGTGGTGCAGGTCCGCCGCCTGGTTCGTGCGGACGCCACAGCCGACTGAAGCCTCGGCGATTGTCCGGACGCAGTGGCCCTCGAATGCTCTCGATGGCCCGCGGCGGAAATGTGAGGGACAATCTTGACGGGTGAAGTCGGCTAGACCGTCATCTCTTAGAGGAGGACGCTTCCGACATGAAGGCCGTCGTGATGGCCGGTGGTGAAGGCACACGCCTTCGCCCCATGACCTCCAGCATGCCCAAGCCGCTCCTTCCGGTCGTGAATCGGCCGATCATGGAGCATGTGCTACGGCTGCTCAAAAGGCATGGGCTCACCGAGACCGTCGTCACTGTGCAGTTCCTGGCATCGCTGGTCAAGAACTACTTCGGGGACGGCGAAGAGCTCGGCATGGAGCTCACCTATGCCAACGAGGAGAAGCCACTCGGTACCGCCGGAAGCGTCAAGAACGCCGAAGAGGCGTTGAAGGACGATGCTTTCCTTGTCATCTCCGGCGATGCGCTGACCGACTTCGACCTCACCGAACTGATCAACTTCCACAAGGCAAAGGGCGCGCTCGTCACGGTCTGCCTGACGCGTGTGCCCAATCCGCTGGAATTCGGCATCACCATCGTCGACGAAGAGGGCCAGGTCGAGCGCTTCCTTGAGAAGCCGACCTGGGGCCAGGTCTTCTCCGACACGGTGAACACGGGCATCTACGTCATGGAGCCCGAAGTATTCGACTATGTCGAGGCCGATGTTCCCGTCGACTGGTCCGGCGACGTCTTCCCGCAGCTGATGAAGGAAGGCAAGCCCGTCTACGGCTACATCGCCGAGGGCTACTGGGAGGACGTCGGTACCCACGAGTCGTACGTGAAGGCGCAGGCCGACGTCCTGGAGGGCAAGGTCGACGTCGACATCGACGGCTTCGAGATATCCCCGGGCGTATGGGTCGCCGAGGGTGCCGAGGTGCACGCGGACGCCGAGCTGCGGGGGCCGCTGTACATCGGTGACTACGCCAAGGTCGAGGCCGGCGCGGAAATCCGTGAGCACACCGTCGTCGGGTCCAATGTCGTCGTGAAGAGCGGCGCCTTCCTGCACCGGGCCGTCGTCCACGACAACGTGTACGTCGGGCAGCACAGCAATCTGCGGGGTTGTGTCGTCGGGAAGAACACCGACATCATGCGGGCCGCGCGGATCGAGGACGGGGCGGTCATCGGCGACGAGTGCCTGATCGGTGAAGAATCGATCGTTCAGGGCAATGTCCGGGTCTATCCCTTCAAGACCATCGAGGCCGGCGCCTTCGTCAACACCTCGGTGATCTGGGAGTCCCGCGGCCAGGCCCACCTGTTCGGTGCACGGGGTGTGTCCGGGATCCTGAATGTCGAGATCACTCCGGAACTGGCCGTACGGCTGGCCGGCGCGTATGCCACCACCCTGAAGAAGGGGGCCACGGTCACGACGGCCCGTGACCACTCCCGCGGTGCGCGGGCGCTCAAGCGGGCGGTGATCTCGGCGCTCCAGGCCAGTGCCATCGACGTACGCGACCTGGAGAACGTGCCGTTGCCGGTGGCGCGGCAGCAGACCGGGCGGGGCAGCTCCGGCGGGATCATGATCCGGACGTCGCCCGGGGTTCCGGACTCCGTCGACATCATGTTCTTCGACGGGCAGGGTGCCGACCTCTCCCAGGCCAGCCAGCGCAAGCTGGACCGGATCTTCGCGCGGCAGGAGTACCGGCGTGCGTTCCCCGGTGAGATCGGCGACCTGTACTTCCCGGCCAGCGTGTTCGACTCGTACACCGGGTCGCTGCTGCGGAACGTCGACACGACCGGGATCGCCGAATCGGGCCTCAAGGTCGTCGTGGACGCCTCCAACGGCAGCGCCGGGCTCGTCCTGCCCAGCCTGCTCGGCAAGCTCGGTGTGGACTCCCTGACCATCAACCCCGGCCTGAACGAGGCCAGGCCCACGGAGACGGCCGACCAGCGGCGGGCGGGGCTGGTGCGCCTCGGCGAGATCGTGGCGTCCTCGGGTGCCGCGTTCGGCGTGCGGTTCGACCCGGTCGGTGAGCGGCTGTCCCTGGTGGACGAGAAGGGCCGCATCATCGAGGACGACCGGGCCCTGCTGGTGATGCTCGACCTGGTCGCCGCCGAGCGGCGCAGCGGCCGCGTGGCGCTTCCGGTCACCACGACCCGGATCGCCGAGCAGGTGGCCGCGTATCACGGTACGCAGGTCGAGTGGACGACCACCTCTCCGGACGACCTCACGCGCGTGGGCCGCGAGGAAGGCACCATCTTCGGCGGTGACGGCAAGGGTGGATTCATCGTCCCGGAGTTCAGCAGTGTGTACGACGGCACGGCCGCGTTCGTACGTCTGATCGGTCTGGTGGCGCGGACGCAGCTCACGCTCAGCCAGATCGACGCCCGGATCCCGAAGGCGCATGTCCTCAAGCGGGACCTGGCCACCCCGTGGGCTGTCAAGGGCCTGGTCATGCGGCGTGTCGTCGAGGCGGCCGGTGATCGTTTCGTCGACACGACCGACGGGGTGCGGGTCGTCGAGACCGACGGGCGCTGGGTGATGGTGCTGCCCGACCCTGCCGAGGCGGTCACTCATCTGTGGGCCGAAGGTCCGGACGACGCCTCCGCGCAGGCCCTGCTGGACGAGTGGTCGGCGACGGTGGACAGCGCCGGACGGTAAAACCGCTGCACGCGTGCGTGCCGGACACGTGTCCCCACGGGGGCCGGTCCGGCACGCCGGTGGGGCCGTTCGGAGGTACTGGTCGCAACGTGCGACGATGTGCGGCATGCCGCAGCAACCCCCCGTTCGGAGCAGCGTCTCCCGGCCGTCGCGCCCGGACGCCTCCATGTCGTTGATCACCAACGTCATGGATCACAGCCTCGACGACGGGTATGCCGAGGCGGCCGCGCGGAAACGGGCCCAGGGGGAGGCCGGCGGCATGCCGAAGACCCTCCGGGCCAGGCTGGGCCTCGCCGGCGGTCTGGTACTGGCGGCTCTGGTGGTGACCGTGGGAGCGGCACAGGCGCGCGTGACTGCGCCCGTGGTGGCCAAGGAGCGCCAGGAGCTCATCGACAGGATCGACCGGGAGACGGCGGCCGCGGACAAGCTGGAGACCAACGTCGACAAGCTGCGGGACGACGTCAGCGCCCGCCAGCGCGCCGCGCTGAAGGACAGCGGCGGCAGCGGGCAGGCGGACCTGGTGGACGTGCTGTCGGGCGCCACGGCGGTGCACGGTCCCGGCGTGAAGCTGGTGGTGAACGACGCCAAGGAGGCCTCCTCCGGCGGCGACGCCGGCAATCCCCGGGAGACCTCCGGGTTCTCCGACACCGGCCGGGTGCGGGACCATGACATGCAGCGCGTCGTGAACGGGCTGTGGGCCTCGGGCGCCGAGGCGATCTCGATCAACGGGCAGCGGCTGACCGCCCTGTCCGCGATCAGGGCCGCGGGGGACGCGATACTGGTCGACAACAGGCCGCTGGTACCGCCGTACACGGTGCTGGCGGTGGGAGACGGGGAGAGGCTCGGCTCCAGGTTCCAGGACAGCTCCGACGGCTTGTATCTGCACGCCCTGGAAGAGAACTTCGACATCCGGGCGACGATCTCCACGGAGAGTGACGTCCGGTTGCCCGCCGCGCCGAGCGTGATCGTACGTACGGCACAGCCGTACACCGAGAAGACTGAGAAGGGCACATCGTGATCGCCGTACTTGGCCTCGTCGTGGGCGTCGTGGCCGGACTGTTGGTCCGGCCCGAGGTCCCGGCGGTCGTCGAGCCGTATCTGCCGATCGCCGTCGTCGCGGCGCTCGACGCCGTCTTCGGTGGTCTGCGGGCCATGCTGGACGGGATCTTCGACGACAAGGTCTTCGTGGTGTCGTTCCTGTCCAACGTGGTGGTGGCCGCGCTGATCGTCTTCCTCGGCGACAAGCTGGGAGTGGGCTCGCAGCTGTCCACGGGGGTCGTCGTGGTCCTCGGTATCCGTATCTTCTCCAACGCCGCGGCGATCCGGCGCCACGTCTTCCGGGCGTGAGCGGCATGAGCCAGCACGAGAAGGAGCCGGAGCACCGGCTGCGCAGAGAACTCCCGGCCGAGGTGCCCGTCACGGTGCCGGAGGGCGAGTCGGCCGGCGAGGCGAAGCCGGAGGCCCGGCTGACCGGGCGCCAGAGGCTGGTTCAGGGACTGTGGCCACCACGGGTGAGCAGGGCTCAACTGATCGTCGCGGTGCTGCTGTTCGGGCTCGGGTTCGGGCTCGCCGTGCAGGTGGCGTCGAACAGCGACAGCGACAGCGCGCTGCGCGGGGCCCGGCAGGAAGATCTTGTTCGCATCCTCGATGAACTGGACGACCGTACTCAGCGTCTTGAGGACGAGAAGACAGGACTCGAAAAGCAGCGTCAGGAGTTGCAGAGCAGCTCCGACCAGGCGGCGGAGGCCCGCAAGCAGACGGCCGAGAAGGAGAGGCAACTCGGCATTCTCGCGGGCACCGTGGCGGCGCAGGGTCCTGGCATCACGATGACGGTCGACGACCCGAAGGGGACGGTGCAGGCGGACATGCTGCTCGACGCGATCCAGGAGCTGCGCGCGGCCGGCGCGGAGGCGATCCAGGTCAACGGGGTGCGGGTGATCGCCGGCACCTACCTCACCGACTCCGGCAAGAGCGTCAGCGTCGACGGGAACAAGATCACTCAGCCCTACGTTTTCAAGGTGATCGGCAAGCCGCAGGACCTCGAACCGGCTCTCAACATCCCCGGAGGCGTGGTGCAGACCCTCGAAAAGGAACAGGCGACTGTGACGGTCGAGCGGTCCACCAAGATCGTCGTGGATGCCTTGCGACCGGCGAAGCAGCCTGACTACGCTCGGTCGTCCTCACAGTGAACCGGTGGTGCATGGGGGACGTCCGGCGAGGGCATGAGGATGCGGGGGGTCGGCGCACCGGGGAACCGGAGCGTGGTGGAAACTGTCTGGTGGATACGGACGTTGTGTGGTTGTCCGGGTCGGCCGGTTTATTCAGTCAGGGTTCGTCCTGCCCCACGGGCGGGTCTGTTTCGGTCAAGGGGAATCGCCCGTGAAGTTGTTTGCGAAGTTGTTCGGCAAGAGCGCGCGAGAGGGTAGCGACAACGCGACCGCTCGCCATCGGGCACAGCCCGACGCGGAGGGCCAGCGCCCGCTGTTCCGGGACCAGGTGGCTGGTCCGGGGGGTGACATTTCGGGAGGTCAGGGCGCGCGGTCAGTTGACCCGTCCCAGTCCGGCGGCATAGGTTTCGGGCAACCGTCAACCTCAGGTGCGGGTGGAGGGTTTACCTCCGGCCCGTACGCGTCCAACGCCCCGGCGGGGCAGCCGCGGCAGGAGGATCCGTCCATGTCGGCCCTGGTTTGTACGAGGTGCGGTAACCGCAACGCGGAGAACGCCCGCTTCTGTTCCAACTGCGGAGCCCCGCTGCGCGCGGGCGCCGTCCCCGAGCGTGCGTCGGAGACGACGTCCACGATCTCGATCTCCGGTCTGGAGGCCTACGACGCCGAGGTCACCGGCCAGACCCAGATGCCGTCGCTCTCGCCCGAGGCGCAGGCGGCGGTCGACGCGCTGCCGCTCGGCTCCGCGCTGCTGGTCGTGCGCCGTGGCCCCAACTCGGGCAGCCGCTTCCTGCTGGACAGCGACCTGACCACGGCCGGACGCCACCCGCAGAGCGACATCTTCCTGGACGACGTCACGGTCTCGCGTCGGCACGTGGAGTTCCGCCGCCAGCCGGACGGCTCGTTCACGGTGGCCGACGTCGGCAGCCTCAACGGCACGTACGTCAACCGCGAGCGCATCGACCAGGTCGCTCTGTCGAACGGCGACGAGGTCCAGATCGGCAAGTACCGGCTGGTCTTCTACGCGAGCCGGCAGGGCATCTGACCCCGCCGGACCTCGTCCGGGGGACCCCAGGGAAGAAGGTCCATGCTGCACACACCGAGCGGCGGTACCGGTCACGGCACCGCCGCCACGGAACCCGGGCTGATGAGCATCGGCACGGTGCTGAACGTGCTGCGCGACGAGTTCCCCGAAGTCACCATTTCCAAGATCCGTTTCCTGGAGTCGGAAGGGCTCATCGAGCCGCGCCGGACCCCTTCCGGGTACCGGAAGTTCAGCCCCGGGGACGTGGAGCGCCTCGGACACGTCCTGCGGATGCAGCGGGACCACTATCTGCCGCTCAAGGTCATCCGGGAGTACCTGGAGGCCATGGAGCGCGGCGAGGCGGTACAGCTGCCCGTGCTGGGACGGCAGCGGGACGGTGAGGCCGTGCCGACGGCTCCCGAGGCCCCGACGGTCGCGCGGATCGGTCGGCGCGAGCTGCTCGCGGCCGCCGACATCGACGAGGACTGCCTCGCGGAGTGGGAGTCGTACGGACTGATCGCTCCGCTGGAGGACGGCGTGTACGACGCCGAGACGCTCACCGTGGCCTCGCTCGTGACCGAGCTGGGCAGGTTCGGGATCGAGCCGCGCCATCTGCGGGTGATGAAGGCCGCCGCCGACCGCGAGGCGGGCCTGGTGGACCAGGTGGTGGCCCCGCTCAAGCGCCATCGCAACCCGCAGACCCGGGCCCATGCGGAGGCCCGTACGAAGGAGCTGGCAGCGCTCACGGTGAAGCTGCACGCCGCGCTGGTGCAGACCGCGCTCGGGGTGCGGCTGCCGTGACTACCACGACAGGACCCGGGCGGAGGCCGGATCGGGCGCGCGTTCCGGGCCCGACTACCCAAACGTCCCGGGCACGGCCTAGGGTTGCTGTGTGAACGAGCTCGATGTCGTAGGTGTCCGGGTGGAAATGCCCTCCAACCAACCGATCGTGCTCCTGCGCGAAGTGGGAGGCGACCGTTACCTCCCCATCTGGATCGGGCCGGGGGAGGCGACGGCGATCGCGTTCGCCCAGCAGGGCATGGCGCCCGCCAGGCCGCTGACCCACGACCTGTTCAAGGACGTGCTGGAGGCCGTCGGCCAGGAGCTCACCGAAGTGCGCATCACGGATCTGCGTGAAGGCGTCTTCTACGCGGAGCTGGTCTTCGCCAGCGGGGTCGAGGTGAGCGCCCGGCCGTCCGACGCCATAGCGCTGGCACTGCGCACCGGAACGCCGATCTACGGCAGTGACACGGTGCTGGACGACGCGGGCATCGCGATTCCGGACGAGCAGGAGGACGAGGTGGAGAAGTTCCGCGAGTTCCTCGACCAGATCTCGCCCGAGGACTTCGGCACCAGCAGCCAGTGAGAGACCCGAGCGGCCCGTCACCCACCGGATGGTCGGTGCCGGGCCGGTCCGCGGCTGGTCACAGCCGAAACTCATGGGCAATTGCCAGCGGCCACTGAGAGCGTCCTACGGCTTCCCGCCAGAGCATTCGGCTAGCCTTTCCCCGCGGTGGGGCACGGGAAACCACTCCTAGGGTGATTATCACTCGGCGTGCCGAGTGTGGCGATCGTTGACGCACCCCTGGTGACTGCCTACCGTCGAGAAGGCAGGTCAAGGACGGAGGTCGGCGTGAGAAGCAGCGGCGACGGTATGGCTGGGGGTGCCCCCGGACGCGGTTTCGGGGAGAGCGGTCCGTCCCCGCTTCACAGCAGCACCGCCGGTCACGCCCCACAGCGGCCGACCGCGGTGCCGAGCGGCGGAGGGGCGGCGTCCATGGCCACCGAGGAGATCGGCTACCGCGGGCCCACGGCCTGTGCGGCGGCCGGCATCACCTACCGGCAGCTCGACTACTGGGCCCGTACCGGCCTGGTCGAGCCCAGCGTGCGGCCTGCCTACGGGTCGGGCACCCAGCGTCTGTACAGCTTCCGGGACGTCGTCGTCCTGAAGATCGTCAAGCGGTTCCTGGACACCGGGGTCTCCCTCCAGAACATCCGCACCGCTGTCCAGCACCTGCGGGAACGCGGTTTCCGTGACCTGGAGCGGATGACCCTGATGAGCGACGGCGCCACGGTCTACGAGTGCACCTCGCCCGACGAGGTCCACGCCCTGCTCCAGGGCGGTCAGGGCATCTTCGGGATCGCGGTCGGCGTGGTGTGGCGGGACGTGGAAAGCGCGCTCTCCCAGCTGCACGGCGAGCGCGTCGACACCGGGGAGACGCTCGTCGGCCACAACCCCGCCGACGAACTGGCCAGGCGACGCAACCGGGCGGTCTGAGGTCCTGGCCCGAAGCCTCCTGAACGTCTTCTGATGCCCCGGCACGGTTCCGTGCCGGGGCATTGTCAGTGGCGTGGTGCAGCATCGGAGATGTGAGAAACGCGCCCACGATCCTGCATCTCGACATGGATGCCTTCTTCGCCTCGGTGGAGCAGGCGTCCAAGCCGAGTCTGCGCGGGAAGGCCGTGGTCGTGGGCGGGCTCGGGCCACGCGGTGTGGTGGCCACCGCGTCGTACGAGGCCCGGGTGTTCGGGGTGCACTCGGCGATGCCGATGGGGCAGGCACGGCGGCTGGCGCCGAACGCCGCGTATCTGGTGCCGCGCTTCGGGCTGTACCGGTCGATCAGCGAACAGGTGATGGCGCTGCTGCGCGGACTCTCGCCGCTGGTGGAGCCGCTCAGCCTCGACGAGGCGTTCGTGGACCTGGAGGCCGCTGAGGCCGCCTGGGACGCGGCGTCGGCGCGACTGGTGGGAGAGAGGCTGCGCGCTGACATACGGGTCGTCACGGGGCTCTCCGGGTCCGTCGGGCTCGCCGCCTCCAAGATGCTCGCGAAGATCGCCTCCGAGCAGGCCAAGCCGGACGGGCTGGTGCTGATCGAGCCCGGCACGGAGCGGGCGATGCTGGGACCGATGCCGGTGCGGATCCTGCCGGGCGTGGGGCCCGCGACGGGGGACCATCTGCGGCGGGCCGGGATCACCACGGTCGACGAGATCGCCGAGGCGGGAGAGGACGAGCTGGTCCGGCTGCTCGGCAAGGCTCACGGGCACGCCCTGTACGCGATGGCGCTCGCGCACGACGAGCGGCCCGTGGTGGCCGAGCGGGAGACCAAGTCGGTGTCGGTCGAGGACACCTACGACGTGGACATCCACGACCGGATGCGGGTGGGTCTTGAGGTGCAGCGGCTGGCCGGCCGTTGTGTGCGGCGGCTGCGGGAGGCGGGGCTGTCGGGGCGGACCATCGTGCTGAAGGTACGCCGGTACGACTTCTCCACGCTGACCCGGTCGGAGACGCTCAGGGGGCCGACCGACGACCCGGCGGTGGTGCGGGAGGCGGCCACGCGGCTGCTGGACTCGGTGGACACGACAGGGGGTGTGCGGTTGCTGGGGGTGGGGGTGTCAGGGCTGGCCGACTACACGCAGGAGGACCTGTTCGCGCAGGCGGCGGCCGGGGAGGGGGCGGCGGAGTTCGCGGCGGAGGAGGACGTGGCGGAGCCGGTCGCGGAGCAGGAGGCGGTCGCCGAGCGGCGGTGGCCCGCGGGGCACGATGTGCGGCACGCCGAGTACGGGCACGGATGGGTGCAGGGGAGCGGGCTGGGGCGGGTGACGGTGCGGTTCGAGACGCCGGGGTCTTTGGAGCCGGGAAGAGTGCGGACGTTCCGGGTCGGGGATCCTGAGCTGGAGCTTGCGGAGCCGTTGCCGTTGGTGCCGGGGGTTTCGGCGGCCGGGGTGCGTACGTGAACGCGTGTCGGGGCTGGGGTGAGGACGCTTACCGGCGCTGTCAGGGTGCCGCCGCGCCCACCTGCGCCGCCCCGGCGGCACGACTGCCCGCGGCTGAGGCGTTCCTCGTAGCGACCGGACCCGGCGTCGGTCTCACGCCCCCGCGTCCTCCGTTCCCGCCAGTTTTCCGAAGTCGTGGTCCGGGTGGTCGCGGGGTGGGGGAGCTGTGTCGAGGCCGTAGTGGTGGTAGAGCTGGAGTTCCTGTTCTGGGGAGAGGTGGCGGCCCACGCCGAAGTCGGGGGCGTCTTTGATCAGGGCGCGGTCGAAGGGGACGTGGAGGGTGCCCTCGACCAGTTCGCTGGGCTCCAGGGGCACGAAGGCGTCCCGGGAGAACAGGCCGGTGCGTATGGCCGCCCACTCCGGCACGCCCGTCGCGTCGTCGAGGTACACCTCGTCGATCGTGCCGATCTTCGTGCCGTTGCGGTCGAACGCCTTGCGGCCGATCAGGTTGCGCGGATCGATGTCGGTCTGCACGGGCCCTCCACTTGGTCGCAACTCATCCGTAAGCACTACAAAAGAGCACATTGAACGAGGCGGCCACTCGAAGGCTGCGGCGTTGCCCCCGCTGGTAGGCTGGCAAGCGGCTGCTGACCCCGTGCGGGAGAGTCCTCCGGGCAACCGGAGGCGCCGAAGGAGCAACTCCTCCCCGGAATCTCTCAGGCTCACGTACCGCACGGACGAGGTCACTCTGGAAAGCAGGGCGGATGTCGACGGTGTCCGCTCTCACCGACGGTGAAAGCCGGTAGTCCGCAAGGGCGCACCGGCGAAGCTCTCAGGTTGAGATGACAGAGGGGGAGGCCGTCGGGGTACCCGTGCCGGGGTACCCCTCGAAGGTCGCGTCAGACCAGGAGGCCTCCGCAAAATGACCGCCCAGCGTGTTCCGCTCTCCGAGCTTGAGCAGGGTATTCCCTTCGAGCAGCGCCATATCGGCCCCGACCACGAGGCCCGGGCCAAGATGCTCGCCCAGGTCGGGTACGGATCGCTCGACGACCTGACCGCGGCCGCCGTGCCGGACGTGATCAAGAACGCCGACCGGCTGGACCTGCCAGGCGCCCGGACCGAGGCCGAGGTGCTGGCCGAGCTGCGGTCGCTGGCCGACCGGAACCAGGTGCTCGGCTCGATGATCGGGCTGGGCTACTACGGGACCTTCACGCCGCCCGTCATCCTGCGCAACGTGATGGAGAACCCGGCCTGGTACACGGCCTACACGCCGTACCAGCCGGAGATCTCCCAGGGCCGGCTGGAAGCGCTGCTGAACTTCCAGACCGTGGTCGCCGACCTCACCGGGCTGCCCACCTCCGGTGCCTCGCTGCTCGACGAGGGCACGGCCGCCGCCGAGGCCATGGCCCTGTCGCTGCGCATGGGCAAGAACAAGAAGGGCGTCTTCGTCGTCGACGCGGACGCGCTGCCGCAGACCGTCGCCGTGATCCAGACCCGGGCCGAGCCGACGGGCGTGGAGGTCGTGGTCGCCGACCTCACCGACGGCATCCCGGCGGACCTCGCCGCGCGGGAGATCAACGGGGTGCTCGTCCAGTACCCCGGCGCCTCCGGTGCCGTACGCGACCTCAAGGCCGTCGTCGAGCAGGCGCACGAGGCCGGCGCGCTCGTCACCGTCGCCGCCGATCTGCTGGCGCTGACCCTGCTGACCTCGCCGGGCGAGCTCGGGGCCGACATCGCCGTCGGCACCACCCAGCGGTTCGGTGTGCCGATGGGCTTCGGCGGGCCGCACGCCGGTTACATGGCGGTCCGTGACAAGTTCGCGCGCAGCCTGCCCGGGCGGCTCGTGGGCGTCTCCGTGGACGCCGACGGGAACAAGGCGTACCGGCTGGCGCTGCAGACCCGCGAGCAGCACATCCGGCGGGAGAAGGCCACCAGCAACATCTGCACCGCGCAGGTGCTGCTCGCCGTGATGGCCGGCATGTACGCCGTCTACCACGGCCCCGAGGGGCTGCGGGCGATCGCCCAGCGCACCCACCGGTACGCCACGATCCTCGCCGCCGGGCTCAAGGCCGGCGGTGTCGAGATCGTGCACGGCGCCTACTTCGACACCCTCACCGCCCGCGTGCCCGGCAAGGCCGCCGAGGTCGTCGCCGCCGCCCGCCAGAGCGGCGTCAACCTGCGGCTCGTCGACGCCGACCACGTCTCCATGGCCTGTGACGAGACCACCACCCGCGTCCAGCTGGACGCCGTCTGGACGGCCTTCGGCGTCGAGGGCGACGTCGAGGCGCTGGACGCGGTCACCGAGGACACGCTGCCGGAGGCGCTGCTGCGCACCGACGGCTACCTGACCCACCCGGTGTTCCAGCAGCACCGCTCCGAGACCGCGATGCTGCGCTACCTGCGCAAGCTCGCCGACCGGGACTACGCCCTGGACCGCGGCATGATCCCGCTGGGCTCGTGCACGATGAAGCTCAACGCGACCACCGAGATGGAGCCGGTGACCTGGTCCGAGTTCGGGCAGCTGCACCCGTTCGCGCCCGCCGAGCAGGCCCAGGGCTACCTGACCCTCATCCGGGAGCTGGAGGAGCGGCTCGCCGAAGTCACCGGGTACGACAAGGTGTCGCTGCAGCCCAACGCCGGGTCGCAGGGCGAGCTGGCCGGACTGCTCGCCGTACGCGCGTATCACCGGGCCAACGGCGACGCGCAGCGGACCGTGTGCCTGATCCCCTCCTCCGCGCACGGCACCAACGCCGCCAGCGCCGTCATGGCCGGGATGAAGGTCGTCGTCGTGAAGACCGCCGAGGACGGCGAGATCGACGTCACGGACCTGCGGGCGAAGATCGAGCAGCACCGCGACGAGCTCGCGGTCCTGATGATCACGTACCCGTCCACGCACGGGGTGTTCGAGGAGCACGTCGCCGACATCTGCGCGCAGGTGCACGAGGCCGGCGGCCAGGTGTACGTCGACGGGGCCAACCTGAACGCCCTGGTCGGGGTGGCCAAGCCGGGGCACTTCGGTGGTGACGTCTCCCACCTCAACCTGCACAAGACCTTCTGCATCCCGCACGGCGGCGGCGGTCCCGGCGTCGGTCCGGTGGCCGTACGGGCCCACCTGGCGCCGTACCTGCCGAACCACCCGCTGCAGCCCGCCGCCGGGCCGGAGACGGGTGTCGGGCCGATCTCGGCCGCGCCGTGGGGCTCCGCGGGCATCCTGCCGATCTCGTGGGCGTACGTCCGGCTCATGGGCGGCGAGGGGCTCAAGCGGGCCACGCAGGTCGCCGTGCTCAGCGCCAACTACGTCGCCAAGCGGCTGGAGCCGCACTACCCCGTGCTCTACACCGGGCCCGGCGGGCTCGTCGCGCACGAGTGCATCATCGACCTGCGGCCGCTGACCAAGGCGACCGGAGTGAGCGTCGACGACGTCGCCAAGCGGCTGATCGACTACGGCTTCCACGCGCCGACGATGTCCTTCCCGGTGGCCGGCACGCTGATGATCGAGCCGACCGAGTCCGAGGACCTCGGCGAGCTGGACCGGTTCTGCGAGGCGATGATCGCCATTCGGGCGGAGATCGACAAGGTCGGCGCGGGGGAGTGGCCCGCCGACGACAACCCGCTGCGTGGTGCTCCGCACACCGCCGGTGCGCTGGGCGGCGAGTGGAAGCACGCGTACAGCCGGGAGGAGGCCGTCTTCCCCGGCGGGATGTCCGCCGCCGACAAGTACTGGCCGCCGGTGCGCCGCATCGACCAGGCCTTCGGCGACCGGAACCTGGTGTGCTCGTGCCCGCCGCTGGACGCGTACGAGGACTGACGTACCGGGACGCACAGGTACGCACAGGGTTCGGCAGAGGCCCCGCTTCGGCGGGGCCTCTCGCCTTACGCCGGGTAGGCGTGCGTCTGGGCCGCCTTCACCGTGGCCCAGACCGGAGCCCCCGGGTGCAGGTCCAGTTCGGCGGCGGCGACCGTGGTGAGGTCGGCGGCGAGGGCGAGTTCGCCGGTCAGGTCGGCGCGGATCTGGTCGCCGTGGGTCTCCAGGCCGGCCACCTCGCAGCGCCAGAGGTTGCGAGCGCTGGCGCCCGTGGGGCGGTCCCGGAAGAGGGTGACGGCGCTCGGCGGGAAGGCGACGAAGACGTCACCGGTGAGGTCCTCGGTGGTGGTGATCGCGGGGCCCGTGGTCAGCTCCACCGTGTGGCCCTCGGCCCGGCCCCGGTAGAGGTTGAGGCCGACCAGGTGGGCGATGTAGTCGGTGCGCGGGTGGCGGGCGATGTCGGCCGGGGTGCCCTGTTGGACGACCCGGCCGTCCTCGACGACGATCAGGCGGTCGGCCAGCACCATGGCGTCCAGCGGGTCGTGCGTGACCAGTACGGCCACGGCCTCGAACTCGGCCAGGTGACGGCGGAGTTGGGAACGTACGTCGAGGCGGGTGCGGGCGTCGAGGGCGGCGAGGGGTTCGTCCAGGAGCAGCAGGCGCGGGCGGGTGGCCAGGGCGCGGGCCAGCGCGACGCGCTGGGCCTGGCCGCCGGAGAGACGGCGGGGTCTGACGCCGGCGTGTTCGGCGAGGCCCATGCGGTCCAGCCAGGCGGCGGCCTGGGTGCGGGCCTCGGCCTTTGTCGCGCCTTGGCAGCGGGGGCCGAAGGCGACGTTGTCGAGGGCCGTGAGGTGAGGGAAGAGGAGGTAGTCCTGGAAGACGACGCCCACCGGGCGGGACTCGGGGGGCGTGCGGTCCAACTCCCTACCGTCCAGGCGGAGATGGCCGGCGGTGAGGGGGGTGAGGCCGGCCAGGGCGCGGAGGGCGGTGGTTTTTCCGGCGCCGTTGGGGCCGAGGAGGGCGACGACCTCGCCGGGGGCGGCGGTGAGGGTGATGTCCAGGTGGAAGGTGGGGCGGGTGACGACGAGGTGGGCGTGGAGGCCGGGTGTGGCCGGGTGCGGGTGTGTGGTCGGGTGCCGGTGCGTGGTGGGTACCCGGCCTTCGGCCGGGTACGGGTTCCCACCCGCACCACCCGTGCGGGTATCAGTGTCGGGTGCGGGTGGCCCCTGCGGGGGCGGAGCGCCGTCGGCGGCCGCGGGCAGGTCGTGGGATGGGTGGGTGCCGTCTGTGGCTGCTGGCAGGCCGTCGGACGGGTGGGTGCCGTCGGCGGTTGCGGGCAGGGCGTCGGATGAGGGGGTGCCGTTGGCGGCCGCGGGCAGGCTGTCGGATGGGTGGGTGCCGTCGGTGGTTGCGGGCAGGGCGTGGGACGAGGGGGTGTCGTCGGTGGTGGGTAGGGCGTGCGGTGGCTGCTTCTGGGGAGGCTGCATGCCGTCCGGTGTTGTGGGGTGTGAGTCGGTCATCGGGGTGTCGTCCAGCGGGTCGTCCTCATGATGCCGTCGTCCAACGGTCCCGCAGCGCCGCGAGTACCGCGATCGACACCGTCAGCAGGACCAGGCTGAGCGCGATCGCCGCGTCGGGGTCGTTCTGCAGGGCGAGGTAGACGGCGAGCGGCATGGTCTGGGTGCGGCCGGGGAAGTTGCCGGCGAACGTGATCGTCGCTCCGAACTCGCCGAGTGCGCGGGCCCAGGCCAGGACCGCGCCGGCCGCGATACCGGGGGCGATGAGGGGAAGCGTGACCCGGCGGAACGCCGTGAAGCGGGAGGCGCCCAGGGTGGTCGCCGCCTCCTCGTAGCGGGGGTCGGCGGCACGGAGCGTGCCCTCGACGCTGATCACCAGAAAGGGCATGGCCACGAAGGACTCGGCGACCACCACGCCCGCCGTGGTGAAGGGGAGGGTGATGCCGAACCAGGAGTCCAGCCACTGGCCGACCACACCGTTGCGGCCGAGGGCGAGGAGCAGGGCCACACCGCCCACCACCGGGGGCAGGACGAGCGGGAGGGTGACCAGCGCGCGGACGAAACCCCGGCCGGGGAACTCCGTGCGGGCCAGCAGCCAGGCCAGGGGGACCCCCAGGACCAGGCTCACGGCCGTCGCCGCCGTCGCGCAGACCAGGGAGAGCTGGAGTGCCTGCCACACCTGCGTACTGGTCAGCAGGGACGGGAGGCTGCTCCACGGGGCCCGCACCAGCAGGGCGACCAGCGGCAGGAGCAGGAAGGCCAGAGCTACCGCTCCGGGGAGGAGGAGCGGCAGCGGTACAGCTGGCCGAACCCGCCGGCGCCGCGGCCCGCCCGTGAGGGTGCCGGTCGCTGCGCCGGACTCGTCGGCTTTCGTCACGGCTTGAGGAACCCGGCGTCGTTCAGGACCTGCTGGCCCTCGGCGGACTGCACCAGGGCGATGAACGCCTTGGCCACCGTGGGGTTCGGGGCGTTCTTGAGAAGGGCGATCGGGTAGTCGTTGATCGCGTCGGCGGACTCGGGGAACTCCACGCCCTCCACCTTGCTGCCGGCCGCCTTCACATCGGTCTTGTAGACGACCGCGGCGTCGGCCTCCTTCAGCACCACCTTGTTGAGGGCGGACTTGACGTCCTCCTCGTAGGAGACCGGGGTGAGCTTGAGCTTGCTGGCGTCCAGGGCCTTCTGCGCGGCGGCACCGCACGGCACCGTCTTGTCGCACAGCACGACCTTCAGCGACGACTTCGTCAGGTCCTTCAGCGAGGAGACCTTGTCGGGGTTGCCCGGCAGGGTGGCGATCTCCAGCTGGTTGCGGACGAAGGTGGCCGGCGCGGTGGCGGTGTCCTTCTTGTCCGTCACGAGCGCCATGGTCTTGGGGCTCGCGGCGGCGAAGACGTCGGCCGGCGCACCGCTGGTGATCTGCGCGGCGAGCGTGTCACTGCCGCCGAAGCTGAAGTTGACCTTGGTGCCCGGGTGGGCCTTCTCGAAGTCGGCCTTCAAGGTCGTGAAGCTCTCCTGGAGCGAGGCCGCCGCGAACACGGTGATCGAGCCCGACAGCTTGGGCGTCGCCGCCGACGACGGGTCCGACTTCGTCGTCGCGGACGAGTCGCCGTCGGAGGAGGAACAGGCGCTCAGGGCCAGCAGGGCCGCGACGGAGGCACCGGCCACCTGGAGCGTCCGCCGGGTCCGGCGCACGGAACGGGTCATCACGAGTGAACTCCTCTGATTTCTCTGGGAAAACTTGTCGCGCCCTGCTGCGACCTGGGTACCGGCCACCTGGCGATGATACTGCCGCATTTGCCAGGCGTAAGTCTCTTGTCACATCGCATGAGCTGCATACTCAGGACCTGAATCTGGCATGTGCGTTTGTACGGTGGCGTGCGGGTACCGTCATCCGGGAGGTGGCCGCCCATGACGCTCGCCGAACTCGCCCTCACCGGAGACCTGGCACGACGGGCCCGGCTGACCGTGCCCGACCTCCTGCGCCGGCCCCAGCACCGGGTGCGGGTCAGCTTCGAGTGCGCCACCAGCGGCATCCAGCGCCACGGCTTCACCGGCCCACGGCTGTACGACGTCCTCACCGGCGCCGGACCCGGATTCGACCCCGGCCGGCGCAAGGACCGGCTGCGCTTCCTCATCGCGGTCACGGGTGCCGACGGGCACCACGCGCTGCTCTCCTGGGCCGAGATCGACCCCGATTTCGCCCACGCCCCCGTTCTGCTCGGTGTCAGCATCGACGACACTCCGCTGGACCGGGCGGGCCCGCAGCTGGTGCTTCCGCAGGACCGCTGCGGGGCCCGGCACATCAGCGGCATCACGGAGATACGGGTGGACGGGGAGTACGGCGGCCGGCCGCCGGCGCCCGCCACACCCGGCCGCGCGTCGGCGCAGGGTCCGTGAACCGCACCTCGTCGTGCACGTCGACGTCGTGCACTACCGGATGCTGCGGGTGGAGCACTTCACCGGCCGGGACCTGTCCCGGCGGAGCGGCCGGCTGGACCCGCGGGCGCCCCCGGCGTGCGGGTGGGCGGAGCAGCGGTCAGACGCGGTCGATGTGCACGTTCGTGGACTTCACCCGGGCGGTGGCCTCCATGCCGACCTCCAGGCCGAGTTCCTCGACCGCCTCCCGGGTCAGGAGGGAGACCAGCCGGTGCGGGCCGGCCTGGATCTCCACCTGGGCGGCGACGTCGCCCAGCTTGATCGCGGTGACGATGCCGGGGAAGGCGTTGCGGACCGAGGTGTAGGAGGTGTCCTCCTCGCCGCTGCCGGCCTTGGCCAGTGCGACGGAGAACGCGGCGAGGTCCGCGCCGTCGATGAGCCGCCGGCCGCCCTCGTCACGATGGGTGGCCATCCGGCCCGCGTCGGCCCAGCGGCGGGCGGTGTCCGGGCTGACGCCGAGCAACCGTGCCGCCTGGCCGATCGTGTAGGACTGCATGCAGGTCACGATAGGCCCAGTCGGCGGGGCACGTGGTCAGGGGGTGGGCGGTCAGAAGAGGCCGGACGCTTCGAGGACGGCGCGCGCGTTCGTGTCGTCGATCTCGTGTCCGAGCCGCGCCAGCACCTCGGCGCCCCGGCGCAGGGTGCCGCGCTCCACCGAGCGCCGGACACCGGTGTCCAGTTCGTGCCAGAGCAGCGGGTTGGCGTGCAGGACGCCCGGGTCCAACTCCAGGCGGCTGCCGTGCGTGTCGCGCAGCACCAGGTGCGCGGAGACGTCCCCGTACCGGCCGACGTAGACGAGGGCGTCGGTCCGGACGGTACGGCGGCGGAGCGGGCCGCGTACGGCCAGCCAGCCGGGGCCGGCGGTGACCCGGGCGGGCAGCAGCATGGTCAGGACGGCGGCCGACAGGGCGACCCAGAGCAGGGCGCGGGCCGTGGTGAGGGTGCCGGCGTCCCAGTCCACCAGGAGCGTCAGCCCGCCGAAGCCGAGGGCGCAGCCGACGGCCAGCAGTGCGCTGCCGCGCCAGGTGCGGTCGCCCGCTGCCCGGCCCCTGCGTGTTCTGTCCGCCATGAGGCCGACGGTAGGGTCCGGTGACCGCTCCGGAGCTTGCCCTGACGGGCTTCTTATGCGGACCGAGCGGTTATTGACGGGATTCTTACGCGCCGGGCCCCGCGCATCGTCTCCCGCCCTCAGCCGGTGTGGACGCGTGGTCGGCGGGCCCGGTCCGGCTCCGCCTCGCGCAGCACCTCGCGGGTGACCGGGGCGACCTCGCCCTGACCGAAGAGGAAGAAGCGCAGGAAGTTGGCGAACGGGCCGCCCTCGGTCCACTCGAAGTAGATGTGCGGGATGCAGCCGGTCTCGTCCCGGACGTGCAGCAGCAGCGCGGCCAGGGCGTTCGGGATGGAGGCCGACTCCAGGGTCAGCACGCGATAGCGGTTGTGCAGGACCTCGCCGCGGACGGTGAGGCCCGCCTCGAACTCGGAGGGGTCGGTGACCGTCACCTCGACGAAGACGAAGTCCTCCTGCTCGGGCATGTCGTTGTCGGCCCGGATCTGGTCGACCTTGTCGCGGTACTCGGCCTTGTCGCGGGCGTCGGGCTCGTTGGCGATGAACCGTATCCTGCGGCTGGCCATGTCCCTGATGAACCGTTCCGCCATGTCGTCGAGCGTCACGCTCGTCACGCGCAGTTCGAAGGCGCGGGCCAGCCGGGACAGCAGCGACACCAGGATGATGCCGACGATGAAGCAGGCACCGATCTTGACACCGTCGGGGCGTTCGATGACGTTGACGACGGTCGTGTAGAGGAACACCGCCGAGATCACCGCGAAGGCGACGGTCCACTTGCGCTGTCCGGCCTTGCGGGCGGCGATGGTCACCGCGATCGCGGCGGAGCTGATCAGCACCAGGACGCCGGTGGCGTAGGCGCCGCCCTGCGCGTCCACGCTGGCGTCGAAGATCCAGGTGACCAGGAAGGCGATCAGGGTGAAGACGATGACCATCGGGCGTACGGCGCGGGCCCAGTGCGGGGCCATGCCGTAGCGGGGCAGGTAGCGGGGCATCAGGTTGAGCAGACCGGCCATCGCGGAGGCGCCGGCGAACCACAGGATGCAGATGGTCGAGACGTCGTAGACCGTGCCGAAGGCGCTACCCAGGTACTGGTGCGAGAGGTAGGCGAGGGCACGGCCGTTGGCGTCGCCGCCGGGCTTGAACTCCTGCTCAGGGATCAGCAGCGTGGTGATGAAGCTGGTCGCGATCAGGAAGCAGCTCATGATCAGGGCGGCGGTGGTGAGCAGCTTTCTGGTGTCCCGGATGCGGCCGGTGGGCTGCTGCTCGGTGTCGCCGGGCTCGCCCTTCACGTGCGGCATGACGGCGACGCCGGTCTCGAAGCCGGACAGGCCCAGGGCCAGTTTCGGGAAGACGATCAGGGCGACGCCGATCATGACGAAGACGTTGCCGTGTTCCGCGGTGAGGGCGCTGGTCCAGTCGGTGATGACGTGCTCGGCGGTGATCACGTGGTAGAAGCCGACGATCACGACGACGACGTTGAGCGCGAGGTAGATGCCCACCAGGGCGACCGCGACGCCGATCGCCTCCAGGAAGCCCTTGAGGAAGACCGCGCCGAGCAGGGCCACCAGGAACAGCGTGATGATCATCTGCTTGCCCTGCAGCGCATCGGTGAGATGCGGGTTCTCGACCAGGTGGGTCGAGGCGTCCGCCGCCGACAGGGTGATGGTGATCAGGAAGTCGGTGGCGGCGAAGCCGAGCAGGGTCAGCACGAAGAGCTTGCCCTGCCAGAAGGAGAGCAGCCGCTCCAGCATGGCGATGGAGCCCTCGCCGTGCGGGCTCTCCTCGGCGACGCGGCGGTAGACCGGCAGGGCGCCGGCCAGGGTGACTATGACGAGCACGATGGTCGCGATCGGCGACAGCAGGCCGGCGGCGAGCGCCGCGATGCCTGGCTGGTAGCCGAGGGTGGAGAAGTAGTCGACACCGGTCAGGCACATCACCCGCCACCAGCGCTGGCCCTGGTGTGCGGGTTCGGGCTGTGCGTGGGGACCGGTGTGGCCGCCGCTCTTGCCCATGTCGGACAGCCCCTCCAGCATCCAGGCGCGCAGGCGACTGGGAGGGGGGTGCTCGGTCGTGGCCATGGGGACGGCTCCTGGTGTCCGGCGCGGTGTGGTGGGGCGCAGTTCGATTCCGGCCATCACGCGGACGGCGGCACCAGCGTAAGCAGAGCGTGACGTGTGGGCCCACGGATCGGAGGGCGTTGGGCGTCAAGCTTGCGTTAAGAATGCCCTGACGGGCGGGGGTCGCGCAGCGGGAAAGAGCGGAGCGGAGACCGTGGGGGGACGTTGGGCTGTCCGTGGGGCGGCGGGCGGGCGCGGGGGTCGGACACCGAGCGTTATCCCGAACGACGCGGTGCGGGCGCGGTGCAGGCGTCCCCGCAGGCGCCGGTTTCCCGCGTGGACTCTCGTCGCGGGCGGCCCGTCGAGGTCCCGTCAAGTCCCGTCAGACCGGCCTGAAGGGGCGTCAGGAGCGCATCGTCGCCGATCGCCCGTGGCCGGAGGCGGCCTCGACTGACCGGCAAACCGCCCTGGCGTGCGGTTGCGGCTGCTCGCGGTGGTGCTGACCGGGCTGGGCCTCCGGCCTCGGCCGGTGGAGTTCCGCTGACGACGCGCGGCCCCGCGACCGGCCCCTGCCCGCGGAGCGCTACGCGTCCGCCAGCCTGGCCTCCTCCAGGTCCAGCGACCGCTGGAGCCGTCGTCGGGTCGTGTCACTGATCGTGTGCTCGTCGTACAGGCGCCGCAGCTCCGCCGCCTCCACGGCTATCAGGTCGCGGCGCAGCTGCCGGTAGACCAGGTCGGCCGACTCGGCGGTGCTGTCGGTGAGGCGGTCGCGGGCGTCGTCGAGGCGGGCGTGGAGGCCGCGCCGGAGCCGGTCGAGGACCACGTCCGGTACGGCCTCCAGCTCGGACAGCTCCGCCAGCCGCCGGATGCCCGCGTCGGCCAGCCGGCAGCGGGCGGCGGCCTCCTCGCGCTCGGTGTGCTCGGGCTCCAGGGCGATCCCGGAGCGGCGCACCACCGAGGCCAGGGAGAACCCCTGGACGACCAGGGTGACCACGACCACGGAGGTGGTCAGGACCAGGACCAGTGGCCGCTCGGACAGCGCCGAGCCGTCCTTCGCCGTCACCGGGATCGACAGCGCGGCCGCCAGCGGCACCACGCCCCGGGTGCCGGCCCAGGTCAGCACCACCGGCAGCCGCCAGTTCAGCCGCTGGATGCCGCCCTTGCGCTGCACGACCGCCGACAGCGGCGCCAGCCACAGCAGCCGTACCGCGATCAGCGTGCCGGCCACCGCCAGCGCGTACAGCGGCCACGCCCTGTCGCCGTCGGACAGCGCCCGCACCTGCGCGGGCAGCGCGAGCCCGATCAGGCTGAAGACCACACTCTCCAGCAGGAACACCACCGTGCCGTACACGGCGTCCAGCTGGAGCCGTATGCGGGCGTTGGTGAGCCGGTCGCCGCGGCCGCCCAGGACGACCCCGGCGACCACCACGGAGGTGACGCCGGAGGTGTGGGCCGCCTCCGCGAGGACGTACGCCGCATAGGGCGTGACCAGGGAGATCACCGTCTCCAGGACCGGGTCCTCGGTGCGCCACCGGATCACCGTGACCACGGCGGCGACGAGCGCGCCGATCAGCGTGCCGCCGCCCGCGAGCAGCAGGAACTCGCCGCCCGCCGCCCCCCAGTCCGCCGCCGCGGCGGCCACCGCGACGCTCACGGCGACCCGGTAGAGGACCAGGGAGGTCGCGTCGTTGAAGAGGCTCTCCGCCTGGACCAGCATCTGCACCCGCGGCGGCAGGGCGAGCCGGCGGCCGAGCGCGGTCACCGCGACCGGGTCGGTGCTGGCCAGGATCGCGCCCAGCACCAGCGCCATCGGCCAGGACAGCGGGGTGACCAGCGAGGCGACCACGCCGACGGCCGCCGCCGAGGCCAGCACCAGCCCGACCGCGAGTACGCCCACCGGCTTCCAGACCGCCCGGAGCTCGCGCCAGGGGAGTTCCTCCGCGCTGGCGTAGAGCAGCGGCGGGAGGACGACGAGACCGATGACCTCAGGGCTGATCCGGATCGTCGGAGCGCCCGGCAGCAGGGCCACGGCGAGGCCTGCCACGACGAGGAGGGAGGGGGCGGGAATCCGCCATCGGCGGGCGAAGGTCGCCACCACCGTGGCCAGTACCACGAGTGCGAGAACCGTACCCACGCCGCGCATGCCGTCCCTCTGGGGCCCAGGGCCGGTCCACGGGGGACGGGCCCGACAGGAGCCACCGTGACTCCCGGCCGACCAGACTTCCCGGCACACCTCTCTCATCCTATCCGGCCGCGGCCCGCTGCCCAGGCCTTACGGCACGCTTCTCTTCGAGGCGACGAACGGTGTATCGCGCGGCCGTCTGAAGGGGCCGCCCCTTTTCTTGACATGCTCTTGACGGAATTTTGAACGGTGGTCGGCGGCCCGGCCGGAACCGGCGTCAGGGTCGGTGCCGTTCAGGCTGATGTGACGTCAACCCTCCCTGTACCAGCGGCTTCCGGAGAGAGAACCGGGCACATGGTGATCTGCGGCGACGACGGCCTCGCACACCGCCTCGCCGTCGAACTGGACGCCGTGTGCGGTGAGGTCGTCACCGTGGTCCTGCCGTCCGCCGACGACGAGCACGGCGCCCGGCTCGCCGCCCTGCACCGCGACCCGACGTCCGCCGTCAACCTGCACGTCTCGGGCCGCCCGGACGAGGCCACTCTGCGCGCGGTCGGCGTGGCACGGGCCGCCGCGCTCGCCCTGACCTACCGCGACGACCAGGTCAACGTCACCGCCGCCCTGCTCGCCCGCACGGTCAACCCCTCTGTACGGCTGGTCGTGCGGATGTTCAACCGGGAGCGCGGCAGCCATCTGGAACGGCTTCTGGACCGGGCGGCCGGCCTGTGCGACACCCCCGCACCGGACACCTCCACCACCGTGCTCTCCGACGCCGACACCGCCGTACCGGAGCTGGTCGCGGCAGCCGCCGTGGGCCACGGCCACACCCTCCAGGTCGAGGGCAAGGTCTTCCGCGGTGTCGTACGGCCCGCGGGCACCCCCACGCACGCCACCGACCTCGCCACCCTCGCCGTGCTCTCCGGCGCCCACGAGGACGACCCGGCCAGCCAGGACAGCGCCGAGACGGCCGGCGAGGACGGCACCCAGCTGCTGCCGGACGACCCAACGGCGTACCACCGGCAGTCCACGCACGGGCGGCTGATGCTGGAGGAGGTCGTCCATCTCGACACGACCGAACCGGCCCGCCGGGTCCGGCGGTTCCGGCCGGTGCGCTGGGTGCGGGCCCGGTTGGCCCACCTGCCCTGGCGGGTCTTCCGCTCCCGGCAACTGGCCGCGGTCTACGGCTCGTTGGCCGCCGTGGTGGTCGCCCTGTCCACCGCCACCGCGCTCTTCGCGGACGAGCATCCATGGTGGAAGAACTTCTATCTGCCGCTGCTGGACATCTTCACGATGGGGGATCCGGCGACCGAGGAGTCCCCGGCCCGCCGCATACTCCAGCTCCTCGCCGGCTTCGTCGGGCTCGCCGTGCTGCCGCTCGTGGTCGCCGCGACCATGAACGCCACCGAGGCGTTCCGCACCGCCTCCGTGAACCACCCGCCCGACGACGACGTCAGCGGCCACATCGTCCTGGTCGGCCTCGGGATGGTCGGCACCCGGGTGCTGGACCGGCTGCGCACCACCGGCCACCAGGTCGTGGCCATCGAGCGGGACCCACGCGCCAGGGGTGTCGCGCTCGCCCGCGAACTCGGCGTCCCGCTGGTCCTGGAGGACGCCACCGCCCCCGGCGTCCTCGAACTCGCCCGGGTCCGGCAGTGCGGCTCCCTGCTCGTCCTCACCCGTGACGACGGCCAGAACCTCGACATCGTCATGGCCGTCCGCGAGGCCAACCCCGGGGTGAGGGTGGTCACACGGCTGTACGACGACGCCTTCGCCGCGACCGTCCAGCGCACGTTGCGCGCGTCCTACCCGGATGCGCTCACCCGGAGCAGAAGCGTTTCGGCGCTGGCCGCGCCCTCTTTCGCGGCGGCGATGATGGGGCGCCATGTACTGGGGGTGATGCCCGTGGAACGCGGGTCGCTGCTGTTCACCTGCGTGGACGTGGCCGGGCATCCGGAGCTGGAGGGACGCTCGGTGCACGAGGCCTTCCGGCGGCGGGAGTGGCGGGTGCTGGCGGTGGGGCCGGTCGGCGGGAGCGCCCCGGGACAGGCCGCCTTCGACTGGCGGCCGGCCCAGGGACGAGTGCTGGAGGCGGGGGACCGGGTGGTGATGGCCACCACCCGGCGGGGGCTCGACGTGCTGATGGCGGGGGCGCGGTGGGCCTGAGGCGGGGGCTGCTCCAGGCCGGACACCTTGAAGACGCCCAGCAAGCGGCTGACCCAGGCGGCCGGCGGGAAGGCCGAGCCGGGGCCAGGGGTTTTGACGGCCGAACGGCGGCTTGTGGTCGTGAGGCGGCCGAGGCTGCGTAAGAGTCGCGTCAAAGGCGTGAACACCGCCGTAAGGGACCCGTCAACGGCGGCTGAATCCGGCCGGAAAGACGCTTACCTCTAACAGTCCGCGTCTGTTCCGAACCTCATTCAGGAGTTCACGATGGCCGATCTGGCCTTCGTCGTCACCGTGCTCGCGGGTTTCGCGCTGGTGGCCCTCGTCGCCAAGGGGGTGACGAAACTGTGACCGCCGAGAACATCGTCGGCCTTGTCGTGGCCGTCGCCCTGCTGGGCTATCTCGTCCTCGCCCTGATCTTCCCGGAGAGGTTCTGAGACAGGCATGGGTCCCGTAACCGCCACCCTGCCGCCCTTCGCCGACTACGCCGGCACCCACCTGACGATGGTCGTGCTGGTCGCCCTGCTGGTGTGCCTGATCCCGACGACGATCGGTGCGCTGCTGTCGGCGATCGGCATCGCCGGCATGGACCGGCTGGTGCAGCGCAACGTGCTCGCCATGTCCGGCCGTGCGGTCGAGGCCGCCGGTGACGTCTCCACGCTGCTGCTGGACAAGACCGGCACCATCACCCTCGGCAACCGGCAGGCCTCCGAGTTCGTGCCGGTGCACGGGGTGACCGAGGCCGAGGTGGCCGACGCGGCCCAGCTGTCGTCGCTGGCGGACGAGACCCCCGAGGGCCGCTCGATCGTCGTCCTGGCGAAGGAGGCGTACGGGCTGCGGGAGCGGCACCAGGGCGAGCTGGCGCACGCCGAGTGGATCGCCTTCACCGCCCAGACCCGGATGTCGGGCGTGGACGTCGACGGACGCAGGATCCGCAAGGGCGCGGCCGGTTCGGTCATCGCCTGGGTGCAGGAGCAGGGCGGCACCGTCGCCGAGGACGCGGACACCCTCGCGGGCCGCATCTCCGAGGCCGGCGGCACCCCGCTGCTCGTCGCGGTCGACGACGCCGAAGGCGCCCACGGGTGACAACCCGCTGACCGCCAAGGCGATCGCCGAGGAGGCGGGCGTCGACGACTTCCTCGCCGAGGCCACCCCCGAGGACAAGATGGCCCTCATCAAGCGGGAGCAGGCCGGCGGCAAGCTGGTCGCGATGACCGGTGACGGCACCAACGACGCGCCGGCGCTGGCCCAGGCCGACGTGGGCGTGGCGATGAACACGGGTACGTCGGCCGCCAAGGAGGCCGGCAACATGGTCGACCTCGACTCCAACCCGACCAAGCTCATCGAGATCGTCGAGATCGGCAAGCAGTTGCTGATCACGCGGGGTGCGCTGACCACGTTCTCCATCGCCAACGACGTCGCGAAGTACTTCGCGATCATCCCGGCGCTGTTCGCGGCCGTCTACCCGGGGCTGGACAAGCTCAACATCATGGGCCTGTCCTCGCCGGACTCCGCGATCCTGTCAGCGGTCGTCTTCAACGCGCTGATCATCGTCGCGCTGGTGCCGCTCTCCCTGAAGGGCGTGCAGTACCGGCCGGTGAGCGCCGACAAGCTGCTGCGGCGCAACCTGACGATCTACGGCATCGGCGGCCTGATCGCCCCGTTCATCGGCATCAAGATCATCGACCTGCTCATCTCCCTCATTCCCGGAATCGGCTGAGCGCCATGAACAACTCCGTCATGAACACTGCCCGGTTGCTGGGTGCGGGGCTGCGGGCGCTGCTCGTGCTGACCCTGGTGACCGGTGTCATCTACCCGCTGGTCGTCACCGGCATCGCCCAGGCCGCGTTCCACGACAAGGCGAACGGCTCCGAGATCACGTCGGACGGCAGGGTCGTCGGCTCGTCCCTGATCGGGCAGTCGTACGACCTGCGGCTGGAGAAGGGCCGGCAGACCGCGGACGCGGACCTGCGGTGGTTCCAGGGGCGTCCGGCCGACGGGCTCGGCAGCAACAGCATCAACACCCGCTACAAGCTGATCCTTTCGGGTGCGACCAACCTCGCCGCCGACAGCAAGGTGCTGATCCAGCAGGTGAAGGACGCCAAGGCCGCCGTCGTCAAGGACAACTCGGTGCCCGGCCACCCGGTCAGGCCCTCCCAGGTGCCGGCCGACGCCGTCACCTCCTCGGGTTCCGGCCTGGACCCGGACATCTCCCCGGCCTACGCCGAGCTCCAGGTCCACCGGGTCGCCGAGCGGAACGGCCTGTCGGTCGCCCAGGTGGAGAAGCTGGTGAAGGACCACACGGACGGCCGCACCCTCGGGTTCATCGGTGAGCCCCGGGTGAACGTCCTCGAACTCAACATCGCGCTGAAGGAACTGACCAAGGGCAGCTGATGACCCGAGTGCTGGTCGTGGAAGACGACCCTCAGCTCGTACGGGCACTCGTGATCAACATGCAGGCCCGCCGGTACGGAGTGGACGCGGCGCCCGACGGCGCCACGGCCCTCCGGCTGGCGGCCGCGCGTCAGCCGGACGTGGTGATGCTCGACCTCGGACTGCCCGACATGGACGGGGTCGACGTCATCAAGGCGCTGCGCGGCTGGACCCGCATACCGATCCTGGTGCTGTCCGCGCGGCAGGCCTCCGACGAGAAGGTCGCCGCGCTGGACGCGGGTGCCGACGACTACATCACCAAGCCGTTCAGCATGGACGAACTCCTCGCCCGGCTGCGGGCCGCGGTCCGCCGCACCCAGGAGGTGCCGCTCGCCCCCGAGACCACCCGGGTGGAGACGGACGACTTCACCATCGACCTGCTCGCCAGGAAGGCGGTGCGGGCGGGTCACGACGTACGGCTCACCCCCACCGAGTGGCATCTGCTGGAGATCCTGGTCACCAACCCCGGCCGGCTCGTCACGCAGAAGCATCTGCTGCGGGAGGTGTGGGGCGTCACCCAGAGCGCCAAGACCAACTACCTGCGGGTCTACATGGCCCAGCTCCGCCGCAAGCTGGAGGCGGACCCCTCGCATCCCCGGTACCTGATCACCGAGCCCGGCATGGGCTACCGCTTCGAAGGATGACATGGCACGCGGCAGGCTTCGGATCTACCTCGGCGCGGCTCCCGGCGTGGGCAAGACCTACGCCATGCTCTCCGAGGCCCACCGCAGGAACGAGCGCGGCACGGACTGTGTCGTCGCGTTCGTCGAGCACCACGGGCGTCCGCGCACCGAGGTGATGCTGCACGGCCTGGAGGAGATCCCGCGCAGGGAACTGGAGTACCGGGGTTCGGTGTTCACCGAGATGGACGTCGACGCCGTGCTCGCGCGCCGCCCCCAGGTCGCCCTCGTCGACGAACTCCCGCACACCAACATCCCCGGCTCCCGCAACGCCAAGCGCTGGCAGGACGTCGAGGAACTGCTGGCCGCCGGGATCGACGTCGTCTCCACCGTCAACATCCAGCACCTGGAGTCGCTCGGTGACGTGGTGGAGTCCATCACCGGGGTACGGCAGCAGGAGACCGTGCCCGACGAGGTGGTCCGGCGTGCGGACCAGATCGAGCTGGTCGACATGTCACCCCAGGCGCTGCGCCGGCGGATGGCGCACGGCAACATCTACCAGCCGGACAAGGTCGACGCGGCCCTCTCGAACTACTTCCGGCCCGGCAACCTCACCGCCCTGCGCGAACTCGCCCTGCTCTGGGTCGCGGACCGGGTCGACGAGTACCTGAACGAGTACCGCAGCGAGCACCGGGTGTCGGCGATCTGGGGATCGCGGGAGCGGATCGTGGTCGGCCTGACCGGTGGGCCGGAGGGGCGGACGCTGATCCGGCGGGCCGCCCGGCTCGCCGAGAAGGGCGCCGGCGGCGAGGTGCTCGCCGTCTACATCTCCCGCAGCGACGGCCTCACCTCGGCCTCCCCGAAGGAACTCGCCGTCCAGCGCACCCTGGTCGAGGACCTCGGCGGCACCTACCACCACGGCGTCGGCGACGACGTTCCGGCCGCGCTCCTCGACTTCGCACGCGGGGTCAACGCCACCCAGATCGTCCTCGGCGTCTCCCGGCGCCGCGCCCGGCAGTACCTCTTCGGGCCGGGCGTCGGCGCCACGGTCGCCCGGGACTCCGGTCCCGACCTCGACGTGCACCTCGTCACGCACGACGAGGCCGGCAAGGGGCGGCTCCCGCTGGGCCGTTCGGCGCGGCTCGGCCGGTCCCGGCTGATCTGGGGCCGGCTGACCGGGGTCCTCGGGCCGGTCCTGCTCACCTGGCTGCTGACCTCGGTCGCACCGGACATGGGCCTCGCCAACGACATGCTGCTGTACCTCGCCCTGACCGTGGCCGCGGCCCTGCTCGGCGGTCTGCTGCCGGCGCTCACCTCGGCGGTGGTCGGCTCCCTGCTGCTCAACTGGTTCTTCACCCCGCCCGTCCACACCCTCACCATCGCCGACCCGAAGAACATCGTCGCCATCGCGATCTTCGTCGGGGTCGCCGTGTCGGTGGCCTCGGTGGTGGACCTCGCGGCCCGGCGCACCCAGCAGGCGACCCGGCTGCGCGCCGAGTCGGAGATCCTCTCCTTCCTCGCGGGCAGCGTGCTGCGCGGCGAGACCAGCCTGGAGGCGCTCCTGGAGCGGGTGCGGGAGACCTTCGGCATGGTCTCGGTGGCGTTGCTGGAGCGGGCGGCCGACGTGGCGCCGTGGACCTGCGCCGGCAGCGTCGGGCCGCGGCCCTGTCAGTCGCCCGAGGGCGCGGACGTCGACGTGCCGGTCGGCGACCACCTGACCCTCGCCCTGTCCGGGCGCGTGCTGCCGGCCTCCGACCGGCGGGTGCTGGCCGCCTTCGCCGCGCAGGCGGCCGTCGTGCTCGACCGGCAGCGGCTCCGGCAGGAGGCGGACCAGGCGAAGGAGCTGGCGGAGGGCAACCGCATCCGCACCGCCCTGCTGGCCGCCGTCAGCCACGACCTGCGCACTCCGCTGGCCGGCATAAAGGCCTCGGTGTCGTCGCTGCGCTCGGACGACGTCGACTGGTCCGAGCAGGACCGGGCGGAGCTCCTTGAGGCCATAGAGGCGGGCGCCGACCGGCTGGACCACCTCGTCGGCAACCTCCTCGACATGTCCCGCCTGCAGACCGGCACGGTCACGCCCATCGTCCGCGAGACCGACCTGGACGAGGTGGTGCCGATGGCGCTCGGCGGGGTCCCCGAGGACAGCGTGGAACTGGACATCCCGGAGACGCTGCCGATGGTCCACGTCGACAGGGGACTCCTGGAGCGGGTCGTCGCCAACGTGGTCGAGAACGCCGTCAAGTACAGCCCCGCGGACACCCCCGTGCTGGTGAGGGCCAGCTCCATGGCCGACCGGGTGGAGATGCGGGTCGTGGACCGCGGACCCGGCGTCCCGGACGAGGCCAAGGAGCGCATCTTCGAGCCGTTCCAGCGGTACGGCGACTCACCGCGCGGCGCGGGGGTGGGGCTGGGCCTCGCGGTGGCCCGGGGGTTCGCCGTGGCGATGGGCGGCACGCTGGCCGCCGAGGACACCCCGGGCGGCGGCCTCACCATGGTGCTGAGCCTGCCCACCGCACCGGGCCGCAGACCTGGGCGGCCGGACCTGCCGGCGGCTGTGGTGTCGTAGCGCGGCGGGCTGCCGCAGGGCTCGGTGCTACGACAACTGCCGTGAGTCCAGCGGCAGATGCCAGCTGTTGCGGCGGTGCGCGGACGCCAGGGCGGCCTCCAGCGGAGAGGGCGGCACGGCCAGGACCGGGCAGTGCGCGTGGGACAGGCAGTAGCGGGCCACCCGGCCCGAGAACGCCCGGTGCCAGCCGCGCCGGCCCGCGCCGACGACCAGCACGTCGTCCTCCCGGTCCGCCGTCTCCACCAGGGACGGTCCCGGGGTGCCGCGGATCACGAGACCGTGCAGCGGGACCCCGGGCCCGGCGTCGCCGAAGACCTCGTCCAGCACCTCCAGCAGCCGCTGCCGGGCCGGCCCCTGCCACGCGTCGACCAGCAGCATCGAGGCCGCCGAGCGCCGTGCCGCCAGCTCACCGCCCGGCGGCTCCCAGACCAGCACCGGCCACAGCTCCGCACCCCGCCGCCGGGCCTCCGCCGCGCCCCGGCACAGGGCCGTGACGCTGCCCAGCGAACCACTCACGCCGACCACGACCCGAACGGGCGCGCGGACGTCGTCACCGGACATGGCTCACCGTTCTTCCCCTCTTCCCCAGTCGTCTCTTCCGCAGTCGCCCCGGGCAGTTCCGGGGCCGAACGGGTACCCCGGCCCGGTCCCATGACACTGCGCCGAACGGGCGACGGCCGGGGCCCGAGCCTGTGACGGCTGCCTTGTCCGGCCCCGAGCGGGCTCCTACAGTGCGCTCCGTAATGTTCGCCGACCTCGCCGAAACTTTCGGCGCGGCTTGGGGAGGGGCACACACATGCGGACGTACGACAACCCGGTCATCCCCGGCTTCCACCCCGACCCGAGCGTGTGCCGGGTGGGGGAGGACTACTACCTCGTCTGTTCCAGCTTCGAGTACTTCCCCGGCGTCCCGCTCTTCCACAGCCGGGACCTGGTGCACTGGCGGCAGCTCGGCAACGTCCTCGACCGGCCTGGGCAGTTGACGCTGCCGGACGACACCCCCGCCTCGGGCGGCGTGTACGCGCCGACCATCCGGTACCACGACGGGCTCTTCCACGTCGTCACGACCGATGTCAGCGGCGGCGGCAACCTCCTCGTCACCGCCGAGCGGCCCGAGGGGCCCTGGTCCGACCCGGTGCGGATCGACCTCCCCGGCATCGACCCGGACCTCGCCTGGGACGAGAACGGCGACTGCTGGTGTGCCGTCGCGGGGGTCGCGGTCGCCCGGCTCGACACCCGGAGCGGGAAGGTTCTGGAAGGGCCGCTGCCGATGTGGTCCGGTACCGGGCTGCGGGACCCGGAGGCACCGCACCTCCACCGGGTGGGCGGCTGGTGGTACCTGCTGGTCGCCGAGGGCGGCACCGCGCTCGGGCACGGGGTGTCCGTGGCCCGCGCCCGCTCGCCGCGCGGGCCCTGGGAGCCCGCGCCCGGCAACCCGCTGGTCTCGCACCGGGGCACCGGGGAGCCCGTCCAGTGCACCGGGCACGCCGACCTCGTCCAGGCCGCCGACGGCAGCTGGTGGGCGGTGCTGCTCGGCACCCGGCCGCGCGGCTGGTTCCCCGAGTTCCATGTGCTCGGCCGGGAGACCTTCCTGGCCCCGGTGGAGTGGGTGGACGGCTGGCCGCGCATGGGCCGGGTGCGGATGCGGCACGAGGCTCCGGCCGCCTGGCACCCGGTCGAACAGCCGCCCGTACGGGACGACTTCACGGACCCGGCCCTCGCGCCGTACTGGATCTCCCCGCGCAGCAGGCCGGACGGGTCCTGGTCGCTGGCCGAGCGGCCCGGGTGGCTGACACTCACGGCCACCGGGGACAGCCTCGACCGTCCCGGGCACACCTTCGTGGGCCGCCGCCAGCAGCACCCCGACTGCCGGGCCGCCGCACTGCTCGACCCGGGCCCGGGACGCGCGGGCCTGTCGGTCCGCATCGACGAGGCCCACCACTACGACCTTGAGGTGAGCGGGGGAGTGGTGAGCGCGGTGGCCCGGATCGGTCCGCTGCGGCAGCGGCTCGCCGAACACGCCGTGCCGCCCGGTCCGTTGACCCTCGTGGTCGAGATCCGTACGACCCGGGTGCCGCCGCCCACCGCCACCGAACCGGGACAGGACGACGCGACCGGCGTCCGCCCCGCCGGGCCCGATGCGGTGACCCTTTCGATCGAAACGTCCGACGGTGTCGTTCGGCTGGCCGAACTCGACGGCCGTTACCTCTCCACCGAGGTGGCCGGCGGGTTCACCGGCCGGGTCATCGGCATGTACGTCACCGAGGGGCGGGCCGCCTTCGACTGGTTCGCATACCTGCCCATCACCTGATGCGCGACACCTTGACGCTCCTGATCCGCCTTTCTAGAGTCGCCGTTCGGAACGTTCGATGAAAATGTCGAATGTTTCGAAAAACGGCGGCCTCAGAACACCACCGATCCAGGACGGCGTCGGTCGTCCTTACCCCAAGGAGCGCATCATGGGCGACCCGGCACTGTCCCGTCGCGGTTTCCTGGCGGCCACCGCGGCCGCCGGTCTGGGCATGACCGCCCTCAGCGGCTGTGGTGGCTCGGACTCGGGGTCGTCGGACGGGACGACCACGATCGAGTGGTGGAACATCTCCACCACCGAACCCGCGAAGACCGTCTGGGCCGGTCTGGCCAAGAAGTTCGAGGCCCAGAACCCGAAGGTGAAGATAAAGATCACCCAGCTGGAGAACGACGCCTACAAGACGAAGATGACCTCGCTGACCGCGTCGGGCAAGCTCCCGGACATCTTCCACACCTGGGGCGGGGGCGTGCTCCAGCAGCAGGTCGACGCCGGCCTCGTCGAGGACGTCACCGACAGGACCAAGCCGTGGGCCGACGGCCTGCTCTCGGTCGCCAAGGCGCCGTACATCCTCGACGGCAAGACGTACGGCATCCCGTTCGACATCGGCATGATCGGGTTCTGGTACAACAAGGCGCTCTTCAAGCAGGCCGGCATCAGCGAGCCGCCGACCACCTGGAGCGGCTTCCTCGACGCGGTGAAGAAGCTGAAGGCGAAGAACATCACGCCGATCGCGCTGGCCGGCAAGGAGAAGTGGCCCGAGATGTACTACTGGGCCTACCTCGCGATGCGAACCGCCGGCATCGACACCCTCAAGAAGGCCAACGACGACAAGGACTTCACCGACCCCGGGCTCGTCCAGGCCGGACAGCATCTCAAGGACCTGGTCCAACTCCAGCCGTTCCAGAAGGGGTTCCTCGGCGCCGCGTACTCCACGCCGACCGGACAGGCCGCCACCATGGGCAACGGCAAGGCCGCCATGGAGCTCATGGGCCAGTGGGCCCCGTCCGTCGAGGCCGACTCGGGCAAGGGGATCGGCGCCAACCTCGGCTTCTTCCCGTTCCCGGCCGTCGAGGGCGGCAAGGGCGCCATCACCGAGGTGTTCGGCGGGGGCGGCGGACACGCCCTGCGCAAGGGCGCCCCGCAGGCGGCCGTCGACTTCCTGAAGTTCTTCGCCTCCGCGGCCACCGACCTCGAACTCGTCAAGAAGACCGGCACCCTCCCGATCCTCCCCGCCGCCGAGTCGGCCCTCTCCGACCCCAACACCAAGGCGGTGGAGGCCCAGTTGAAGGCCGCCACCGGCTTCCAGCTTTACCTCGACCAGGCGTACGCGCCGGCCGTCGGCCAGGAGGTCAACGACAGCGTCTCCGCGCTGATCGCCGGCTCCAAGTCTCCCGAGCAGGTCACGCAGTCGATCACCAAGACCGCGAAGGAAGCGTAGTAACCGCCGATGACCTCGACCTACCTCCCGGACAAGCGGACCGGACCCGATCTCGCCCTCCCGTCCCCGGCCGCCGGCTCGGCCCGCGGCCGGGCGCGTCGGCGCCTGCTGAACTGGCTCACGGCGGTCGGCTTCCAGGTGCCCGCCCTGGTGCTGTTCATGGGGCTCGTACTGCTGCCGATGCTGTTCGCGCTGTACGCCGCCTTCTTCCGCTGGGGCGGCTTCGGCATGCCCTCCGACTACATCGGCGGCGACAACTTCACCCAGCTCTTCCAGGACGACGTCTTCCTCGGCGACCTCTGGCGCTGCGGGCTCCTGGTCGTCCTGTCGCTCGCCCTGCAACTGCCGTTCGCGCTCGCCATGGCCGTCGCGCTCAACCAGCGATTCCGCGGCCGGGCCGTCTACCGGATGCTGTTCTTCGCGCCGTACGTCCTGTCCGAGGCCATCACCGGGGTGCTGTTCAGCATGATCTTCGCTCCGGACGACGGACTCGCCGACCACATCCTCGGCAGCATCGGCCTCGGCGGGCTGGGCGGTGAGTGGTTCGCCGACCCGCACTACGTCATGGCCACCGTCTTCCTGGTCATGACCTGGAAGTACTTCGGCTTCCACATGATGCTCTACCTGGCCGGACTCCAGTCCATCCCGGCCGAGTTGACCGAGGCGGCCCTCATCGACGGCGCCGGACCCTGGCAGCGCTTCCGCAACGTCACCCTGCCGCTGCTCGCGCCCACCCTGCGCATCAGCGTCTTCCTCTCCGTGATCGGATCGATCCAGCTCTTCGACCTGGTCTGGGTGACCACCCAGGGCGGCCCCGACCACCACTCCGAGACGATGGCCGTGACCATGTTCCAGTACGGCTTCAAGCGCTACCAGGTCGGCTACGCCAGCGCGATCAGCGTGGTCATGTTCGGCATCTGCCTCGTCTTCGCCCTCGCCTACCAGCGGTTCGTGCTCCGCCGCGACCTCGAAGGCGCCACCACGAACATGAGGGGGGACGGCAAGTGACCAGAAAGACCAAGGCCGTACGGACCCTGCCGTTGCACCTCGTCCTTGTCGCGGTCGGCGCGGTGATGGTAGTACCCCTGCTGTACGCCGTCCTGTCCGGCTTCAAATCCACCGGCGAGCTCTCCAGCAACCCCTTCGGACTGCCCAGGCACTGGCTGACCGGCAACTACACCGGCATCCTCGGCTCCGGCGACTTCTGGCGGCTGCTCGGCAACAGCACGCTGATCGCGGTGGGGACGACCGTGCTGGTGGTCGCCGTGTCGGCGCTCGCGGCCTTCTCCTTCGCGCGGTTCGCGTTCCGCGGGCGGGAGGTGCTGTTCACCTTCTTCACGATGGGGCTGATGTTCCCCTTCGCGGTGGCCGCCCTCCCGCTGTTCCTCCTGCTGCGCTATCTCGGCCTGCTGGACAACCCGTTGGGCGTGATCCTGCCGCAGGCGGCCTTCGGGCTGCCGATGACGATCATCATCCTGCGCGGCTTCTTCCGGCAGATCCCGGGGGAGTTGGAGGAGGCGGCCACGCTCGACGGGTGCAGCGCCTTCGGGTTCTTCTGGCGGGTGCTGCTGCCCATGGCCCGGCCGGCGCTCGGCACGGTCTCCGTGCTGGCCGTCGTCACCAGCTGGAACAACTTCATGCTGCCGCTGCTGGTTTTCACCGACTCCAAGTGGTGGACGCTGCCGATCGGCGTGCAGCAGTTCCAGGGCCAGTACTCGGCGGAGTACGCCCGCGTCTTCGCCTATCTGGTCCTCGCCATGGTTCCTGCCCTGGCCTTCTACTCGGTCGCCGAGCGCCAGCTGGTCGGCGGCCTCACCGCCGGCGCCACCAAGGGCTGAACCCGCACTGGTCATCTCCACGGATCATCCCAACTGATCGGAGTCGCACGATGTCCCGTACACGTCTCAGACTCGCCGGTGCCCTCGGGGCCGTACTCGTGGCCGCCGGGATCGCCACCGGGCCCGCCGCCCAGGCCCACGACCGGCAGCCCACCCTCGCCGAACTGGCACAGCGCCACGGCCGCTACTTCGGCAGCGCCACCGACAACCCCGAACTCACCGACACCGCCTACACCAGGCTGCTCGGCACCGAGTTCGACATGATCACGCCCGGCAACGGCATGAAGTGGTACGCCACCGAGCCCCAGCAGGGCGTCTTCGACTGGGCCAACGGCGACCAGATCGTGAACCTGGCCCGCAAGAACCACCAGAAGGTCCGCGCCCACACCCTGGTCTGGCACAGCCAGCTGCCCGACTGGCTCACCTCACGGGACTGGACGGCCGGCGAGCTCCGGGCGGTCCTCAAGAACCACATCCAGACCGAGGTACGGCACTACCGGGGCAAGGTCTACTCCTGGGACGTCGTCAACGAGGCTTTCAACGAGGACGGCAGCTACCGCGAGACCCTCTGGTACAAGACGCTCGGCCCCGGCTACATCGCGGACGCGCTGCGCTGGGCCCACCAGGCCGACCCGCACGCCAGGCTCTACCTGAACGACTACAACATCGAGGGCCTCGGCGCGAAGAGCGACGCCTACTACGCGCTCGCCCAGCAGCTGAAGGCCGAGGGCGTCCCCCTGGACGGCATCGGATTCCAGGCCCACCTGGCCCTCCAGTACGGCTATCCGTCCACCCTGGAGGACAACCTCCGCCGCTTCTCCCGCCTCGGCCTGGACACCGCGCTCACCGAGGTGGACGTGCGCATGCAACTGCCGGCGACCGACGAGAAGCTGGCCGAGCAGGCCACCTGGTACGCCGATCTGACCAAGGCCTGTCTGGCGGTACGGCACTGCGTGGGCATCACGGTCTGGGACTACACGGACAAGTACTCGTGGATCCCGGCGTTCTTCCCCGGCGAGGGCGCGGCCCTGCCCTGGGACGAGCAACTCGCTCCCAAACCGGCCTACTTCGCACTGCGCACAGCACTCGATCACACGGGGTGACGGTCCCCGGACGCACATCGGGGCCGGTGCGCACCTGGGTGTGCGTCCGGCCCCTGCTGGTCACCGGGCGGAGCGGCGGGGCCGCCCGGGGTGGTGCGGCAGGTCTCTCAGGCGGCGGTCACCACACGGCCGGCACCGAGCGGGCGGTGCGGCGCGATGATCTGGCCGTCGGGCAGGAGCTCACCGGTGTCCTCGAAGAGCAGAACGCCGTTGCACAGCAGGCTCCACCCCTGTTCCGGGTGGTGCGCCATGAGGCGGGCGGACTCCCGGTCGGCGGATTCGGCTGTCGGACACGGCGGCTGGTGCTGGCACATGGATAGGGTCTCTCGCTTGGTCGTGGTCATGTCGGTCCCCCGTGCTGATGAGTCGGTCGGAAACCAGTGTTGCCTTCCGGGCGTTGCTCCGCAGGGATTTCGCCGCACCGCTTCTCACAGGTTGGAGACGCGTCACCCGCGCGGACGGTTCATCCCGACCGTGCTGCCAATTCGGATGGTTTCACATGGCCGGATGGGGCTAGTCCGAACGGTGGGCCATTGTGAGGAGAAGGTTATGTCGGCTCTTAGGAGCGGTGAATTGCTCGTACGAGCGGAACGGAAAGGGAAACACCCGTACCCCGCCACTCGACCGCGAGTGACGGGGTACGGCACGGTGTGGCGACGGCGTCAGGCGGGCGTGATGAGCAGGGGCGACGGCGTGATCCGGTCGGTCAGCACCGGGAGCAGTTCGGCGACCAGGTGTGGCCGGTGCGCCGCGATGCCGGGCGGGGCGGGTGCCAGCGGCACGAGCAGGTCGGTGGCGGCGGGGTGCCCCTCGGCGCCGTCGGCCGTGCGGTCGCCGTGCAGCCACAGGGTGAGCATGTAGAGGCCGGGCAGGGACAACAGGCGTGGCTGGTACGTCTGTTGCAGGGCCTCGGCCTGGTGCAGGGCCCGTTCGGTGGAGGCGATGTAGGGGCCCTCGAAGAAGTGCGAGAACGCCCAGCCGTCCGGGGTGAGCATCGTGTCGGCCGCGGCCACCGCCCGGTCGCCGCAGCGGATCAGGAAGCGCCAGCCGGCCAGCCGGGTGGCGGACACGCCCTCCGGCGTGATCCGGTCCAGCACGTGCACGGGAAGCGGGAGTTCGGGGGTCACGGGCCCCTGGGCGGTGCGCAGGGAGGGGGTCCGGGCCTCGCGGACCGCGGTGGGGGACCCCAGGGCGGTGAGGACGGAACGCAGTGCGGGCGCGGGGGCAGGAGGGACTTGCAGCGGCATGGTGGGTCGCCTCTCATTCGACAGGCGCGGTGGCGCGAGGGCGGGGGCGGACGGCGCTGTCAGCTCACAGGAGGTCAGAGAGGCGGGGGCCCGGTTCGGTGAAGAGGGGCGCGGGCGTTGCCTGCCGCACGTCACTCGGACGGCAGGAACCAGGACCGTGGGCGCCAGCCTTCTGCCTTGTCCGCGGAGTTTATACGACGCCTGTTCAGGTGGTGTTTCACCAGGCCGTCTCACAGAACAGAACAAGGCGCAATTCAGCCGATGATTCGTGCGGAATCCTCCCGATTTCCTGCCCATCGGAACCCCGCTGACCTCGGATTTCGAGGCTGTCGCGGTCGGCCGGATGCAGTCGGCGTTTTTCACGAGGGCAACGGGGAACCCGAAGTTGCGTGCTGCGCCATGCCTCGTGAATGTGCCGCGGGACACATTCCAACAGAGTAGCGGGTACCGGTGGTGCGCGCGACGTTATCGATCGCGTCCGCTGGGCATCATCCCACCTGGACTCGGGACACCGGCGGCCGGAAGCCCGGCCCGCCCATTCGAGGAGGGACGCTTCGATGGGGGAGAAGGTCGTGGCGGGCCGGTTCGACCTGTCCGATCGCCGGCGCTACCGCGAAAAGCTCCGTGACTGTCTGACGGGGCTGGAGCGGCTGCTGGTGGAGAAGCGGTTCGACCGCCCGAAGAACCTCATGGGTGTCGAGATCGAATTGAATCTGGCCGGCGCCGACGGCATGCCGAGAATGCTGAACGGACAGGTTCTGGAACGTATCGCGAGTCGCGATTTCCAAACAGAACTCGCCATGTTCAATCTGGAAGTGAACATAGCTCCACACCGGCTCGAAGGCCGGGTTTTCGACCGGCTCGCCGAGGAACTGCGTACCTCGCTGTCGTACGCCGACCGCAAGGCGGGCGAGGTGGACGCCGGGATCGTGATGACCGGCATCCTGCCCACCCTGGAGCGCGACGACCTGGTCTCCGCGAACCTCTCCGAGGTGGACCGGTACACCCTGCTCAACGACCAGATCGTGGCCGCCCGGGGCGAGGACTTCCTGCTCGACATCGAGGGCGTCGAGCACCTCGTGTGCACGTCGAAGTCGATCGTCCCGGAGGCCGCCTGCACGTCCGTGCAGCTGCACCTGCAGGTCACCCCGGCCCGCTTCGCCGATGTGTGGAACGCGGCGCAGGCGGCGGTCGCCGCGCAGATCGCCGTAGGCGCGAACTCCCCGTTCCTCTTCGGCCGTGAACTGTGGCGGGAGTCCCGCCCCCCGCTGTTCCTCCAGGCCACCGACACCCGGCCGCCGGAGCTGCAGGCCCAGGGCGTCCGGCCGCGCACCTGGTTCGGCGAACGCTGGATCACCTCGGCGTACGAGCTGTTCGAGGAGAACCTGCGCTTCTTCCCTGCCCTCCTGCCGATCTCCGACGAGGAGGACCCGCTGGCCGTCCTCGACGCGGGCGGCGTGCCGAAGCTCGCGGAGCTCGTCCTGCACAACGGCACGGTGTACCGCTGGAACCGGCCGGTCTACGGCATCGCCGACGGTGTCCCGCACCTGCGCGTCGAGAACCGCGTACTGCCGGCCGGGCCCACCGTCACCGACGTCGTCGCCAACGCGGCGTTCTACTACGGCCTGGTCCGGGCCCTGGCGGAGGAGTCCCGCCCGGTGTGGACACGGCTGCCGTTCGCGGCGGCCGAGGCGAACTTCGACGCGGCGTGCCGGCACGGCATCGACGCGCGTCTGATCTGGCCGCGGCGGGCGCGGTACGGCGGCGGCACGGCGGAAGTGGACGCGGTGACCCTCGTCCGCGACGAGCTGCTGCCGCTGGCTCGGGCCGGACTGGACGGGTGGGGCGTGGACCCCGCCGACCGGGACTTCTATCTCGGCGTGATCGAGGAGCGCTGCCGCCGGCGGGTCAACGGGGCGTCCTGGCAGGCGGCGACGTTCCACCGGGCGCGGGAGCAGGGGCTGCCGAGGGATGCGGCGCTGGCGGCGATGACGCGGAGGTATGCGGAGCTGATGAACGAGGGCGACCCGGTGCACACGTGGCCGGTGGGGTTATTGGAGCCGGTGCCGATGGGATGAGCCGTGGCCGGGGGTGCGATGGGTCGCCGGGCGCGGCCCCGTCGTGCGTTTCGCGCAGTTCCCCGCGCCCCCTTGCCGGGGGCTGGGCCGACGTCGTTGGCCGCGGGTCCGGTGTGGCTGGTCGCGCAGTTCCCCGCGCCCCTGACCGGGGCGCTGTCGCTCGGGCTCAGCCGGTTGCTCCCGCTGCCACGATCGCCTGGAGGATGACCGTCTGGATCTGGGAGGGGTCGTCGACCTGGTGGCCGGAGCCCCCGGTGGCCCCGGCCATCTGCTGGGCCTCCTGCCTGGAGGCTTCGGGGCCCACGGCGATCACGATGAGGGGGACCGGCTTCGCCGGGTCGGCGAGCTTGCGCAGCTCGTTGATCAGGGCGGTGCGGGAGATGCTGCCCGGGTCCTGGTTCACGCCGTCCGTCAGGAGGACGAGGGCGTTGAACTTGCCCTTGGCGTAGGTGGACGTGGCCTCCTTGTACGCGGCGAGGGTGGTGTCGTAGAGGCCTGTCGCGCCGTTCGGGACCGGGTGGAGGTTGTCGAACGCCGAGGAGAGGAGGTCGCGTTGGGTGGTGCTGCCCCTGCGGTCGCCGAGGCGCTCGGTGGGGACGAGGACGCGGTAGTCCTTGTCGCCGTCCAGCTTGGTGGAGAACTCCCAGAGGCCGATCTCGTCCTCGGACGTGAAGGTGGCGAGTGCCCGCTGGAGGGACGCCTTCGTGACGTCCATGCGGGAGCGGCCGGTGCCGGCGACCGGCTCGTCCATGGATGCCGACGCGTCGACCACCGTCGTGATCCGGGCGTTCTGCACGGTGATCGTCCAGGTGCCGAGGGCGTCCCGCACGGCGGACTCCGAGGCCGGTCCCACGGCGGGCTCGGAGTACGGCTGCGGGCTGCTGCCGCCGGCCGTGTCGACCAGCGTGCTGGACGCACTCCCGCCGTCCGTGCGGAAGCCGTGCCTCGCCAGCAGTTCCTCCTGGTCCGGCTGTTGCACGTAGGTCATGAAGCGGAGCGCGGCCCGGCTCTCGTCGGTGCTCAGCTCCGGCTCGTCGACGAGGGCGTAGGGGTAGTCGAGCGCCGGTGAGCCGTCCTTCGGGTAGAAGAGGTCGAGACGGCGGGCGGAGTCGGTCTCGGCGTTGTGGGCGAAGGCGGCCTGCTCGGTGAGGACGAGCGCCTGGTTGCGGTCGGGGTCGGCCTGTTCCGTGCCCGAGGAGTCGCGTGGCAGGGTGCCGACGACCTGGGCGTCCGTGTCGGAGACGCGCCGCGAGAGCGTCTTCATCATGGCGGCGGCCTGGGTGGCCCCGCCCTTCACCTTCGCCGCGGCCGTACTGAGCTGGGTGAGCGCGAGCAGCCCCGCCGCGCTGTGCGTGGGATCGGCCGCGCCGAGCTTCAGCGAGTCGCTCCGCATCGCCGCCCCGACCAGCTGCAGCCAGCTGTAGGTCCGGTCCGGCCACCCCAGCGACCTCGCCGCCGCCGGCACCATCGCCACCGCGACCGGCGTCGCGGCCACGTTGCCGACCGAGGTCACCTGCGTCGCCCCACCGTCCGCCGCGACCCGGTCCAGCCACAGCGAGGAGTCCGGAACCCACACCTGCGCCTCCGGCTTCCGGCCCGCCCGGAGCGTGTCGGTGACCTTGTACGACTCCTGGGCGCTGACCGTGACCGCGATGCAGCGCCCGTCGGAGGTGACGTCCTGCCGACGGGCCCGCTCGGCTGCCGCCGCCAGTGTGGGGGCGAGGTCGGGGGAGGCCGCGACGGTCACCCGTACGGGATCGTCGTGGCAGGATGCGCCGAACGAGATCAGCCCGCTCTGCACGGCCGCCGCCGTACCCCCGGCGACGGTCAGGACCAGGGCGGTCGCCATGGCCACCGTGCGTCGGCGGACACGGGGACGGGGGTCGGCCGCGCCCGCCCGGTGTTGATCGGGCAAGCTGTGACGTCCCATGACGGTGGTGCCCTCCCTGTCCCCCCGACAGCCCGGCGCGCACGGTCTTCGTAACTGCTTTCGAGACAGTAGCGGGGCGAGGACGGGCATGGGACGGGATTGCTCAACTGGAGGCAGGAGTGCAGGTGGAGGCGGACCAGGTGGCCGATACGTACCCACTGGAGCGGCCCTCGCAGCGCATGTTCAGGGACGAGACGCTGCTCGTTCTGGGGCTTTCGCTCGGTGCGAGCGGAGTGTCCGCACTGATCAGCTTTGTCGGATCGGTCACCAAACCGGGTGGCCTCAAGGACCAGGCGGCGACCCTCAACGCGTCGGCCGCGCCGGGCCGCCCCTGGCTGGATCTCGCCTGGCAGCTCTTCGGTATCGCGACGGCGCTCGTCCCCGTCGCCCTCGTCGCCCACCTGCTTCTCCGTGAGGGTTCGAGCCTGCGCACGCTCGGCTTCGACCGCACCCGCCCCTGGCCCGACCTCGGGCGCGGCGCCGGCGTAGCGGCGGTGATCGGCAGCACCGGAATCGCCTTCTACCTGGCCGCGCGCGGCCTCGGCTTCAACCTCACGGTGGTACCCGAGGCACTGCCCGGCGTGTGGTGGAAGTATCCCGTGCTGATCCTCTCCGCGATGCAGAACGCGATCCTCGAAGAGGTCATCGTCGTCGGCTATCTGCTGCGCCGGCTGGACCAGTTGGGCTGGAGCGCGGGGACCGCCCTGGTGGCCAGTTCCGTACTGCGCGGTTCGTACCACCTCTACCAGGGGATCGGCGGCTTCGTCGGCAACATGGTGATGGGCGTCGTCTTCGTCTACCTGTACCGGCGGTGGGGCCGGGTCGGTCCCCTGGTGGTGGCGCATTCCCTGCTCGACATCGGCGCGTTCGTGGGCTACGCGCTGCTGGCCGGCAAGGTGGGCTGGCTGCCTACGGCGTGAGCAGCTCGCCGTCGATGACGGTGACCGCGCGTCCGCTCAGCAGGGTGCGGCCACCGCGCAGCGAGGTGCGCACGAGTCCGCCGCGCCGGGACGCCTGGAACCCCCTCAGGTCGGCGGTGCCGAGCCGGCCGGACCAGTGCGGTGCCAGAGCGGTGTGCGCACTCCCGGTGACCGGGTCCTCGTCGATCCCGACGTTCGGGAAGAAACACCGGGACACGTAGTCGTACCCGCGCTCCGGGTCGTCGGCGCGGGCCGTCGCGATGATCCCGCGCGCGGAGTAGGCGCCGAGGGCCCTGTGATCGGGCGACAGTCCCAGCACGGTCTTCTCGTCCGCGAGCTCCAGCAGCAGATCGCCGACGTTCGCCCCGGTGTCGAAGGCGGCGACGGGCTCGGCCCCGAGTGCCTCCGCCACCCCCTCGGGCGCCTCCACCCGGGTCAGCGGTGCGGTGGGGAAGTCGAGGGTGACCGTCCCGTCCGGGCCCGGTGAAGCGACCAGCACCCCGCTGCGGGTCGCGAACCGCACGGGCCCCGTGTGCGCCCCCGTGGTGCTCATCACATGGGCGGTGGCCAGCGTGGCATGCCCACACATCGCCACCTCCGTCACCGGCGTGAACCACCGCAACGCCCAGTCCGCCTCCCCGCCCTCGGGCAGAGGGTGCGCGAACGCGGTCTCGGCGTGGTTCACCTCCATGGCGACGTTCTGCATCCACCCGTCATCGGGAAAGCCGTCCAGCAACACGACCCCGGCCGGATTCCCGGCAAAGGCCCGCTCGGCAAAGGCATCGACGATTCGAATCCGCATGCCCCAGACGCTAGACCGCGGCCGCACCACCCGCCCAAGGCCAATCCCGCACGACTGGCCTCGTTCCCACATCTGGACGCGACACCGCCGCAACCGCACCGGGGCCGTTGCGGCGACCAGCGGAAAGGGCCGTGAGTTCCTGGCGGCAGTCGGGAGAGAGGACGCAGAGGGTTCGGAGCGCGAGGACGCCCGAGGGACGGGGGACTGGCGATGCCCCCGCTCGGGGCGGGCGGCTGTGTCGGTGTGCGGCTTCGCCGCGGCGACGGGATGGGGGAGTGGGGCGTCAGCGCCCCCTAAGGGGCGCGGGGAACTGCGCGACTGGCCACGACGGTGCCGCACGGATCCTGGGATCGCGAGCCGCGAGGGCGCGCCCGTCCGGGGCGGGCGGCTGTGTCGGTGTACGGCTTCGCCGCGCCGGCGGGATGGGGGAGTGGGGCGTCAGCGCCCCCGAAGGGGCGAGGGGAACTGCGCGACTGGCCACGACGGTGCCGCACGGATCCTGGGATCGCGAGCCGCGAGGGCGCGCCCGTCAGGGGCGAGGGGAACTGCGCGGCGAGCCACGATGGTGCTGCACTCACCATCCGACTGCAAGCGTCCCGGGGTGGGCAGGTCCGTGACCGCCGTGGCAAAAGGGCCGACCCCGCAGGCGGGTCGGCCCTCCTGAGCGGCACGCTCAGTCCGTGCCCAGTTCCATCGCGGCCCGGTCGAGAAGCTCGTCGGCGTCCGGCGCGGCCTCGCCGCGGGAGGCGATGGCCTCGGCGCCGCCCTTGGGCAGGGAGCCGATGAGGCCCGTCGCGGCCGCCTGCGCCGCACCGATCGCCGGGTTCGCGGCGCCGATGAGACCGAGCCCCGCGTACTGCTCCAGCTTCGCGCGGGAGTCGGCGATGTCGAGGTTGCGCATGGTGAGCTGGCCGATCCGGTCGACCGGACCGAACGCGGCGTCCTCGGTGCGCTCCATCGACAGCTTGTCGGGGTGGTAGCTGAAGGCGGGGCCCGTCGTGTCGAGGATGGAGTAGTCCTCGCCGCGCCGCAGGCGGAGGGTCACCTCGCCGGTGACCGCCGCGCCGACCCACCGCTGCAGCGACTCGCGGATCATCAGCGCCTGCGGGTCCAGCCACCGGCCCTCGTACATGAGCCGACCGAGCCGGCGCCCCTCGTTGTGGTACTGCGCGACCGTGTCCTCGTTGTGGATCGCGTTGACCAGCCGCTCGTAGGCCGCGTGCAGCAGCGCCATGCCCGGCGCCTCGTAGATCCCGCGGCTCTTGGCCTCGATGATCCGGTTCTCGATCTGGTCGGACATGCCGAGCCCGTGCCGGCCGCCGATCGCGTTGGCCTCCATGACCAGCTCGACGGCGGTCTCGAAGTCCTTGCCGTTGATGGTGACCGGCCGGCCCTGGTCGAAACCGATCGTCACGTCCTCGGGCAGGATCTCGACCTCGGGGTCCCAGAACCGTACGCCCATGATCGGCTCGACGGTCTCGATGCCGTTGTCGAGGTGCTCCAGGGTCTTCGCCTCGTGCGTGGCGCCCCAGATGTTGGCGTCGGTGGAGTACGCCTTCTCGGTGCTGTCCCGGTAGGGGAGCCCGTGGACGACCAGCCACTCGGACATCTCCTTGCGGCCACCGAGCTCGGTCACGAAGTCCGCGTCCAGCCACGGCTTGTAGATCCGAAGGTGCGGGTTGGCGAGCAGCCCGTACCGGTAGAACCGCTCGATGTCGTTGCCCTTGAAGGTCGACCCGTCGCCCCAGATCTGGACGTCGTCCTCCAGCATGGCCCGCACCAGCAGCGTGCCGGTGACGGCACGGCCCAGCGGGGTGGTGTTGAAGTACGCCCGCCCGCCCGAGCGGATGTGGAACGCGCCGCAGGTCAGCGCGGCCAGGCCCTCCTCGACCAGCGCGGCCTTGCAGTCGACGAGGCGCGCGATCTCGGCACCGTAGGTCTGCGCACGGCCGGGCACCGAGGCGATGTCGGGCTCGTCGTACTGGCCGATGTCGGCGGTGTAGGTGCACGGGACGGCGCCCTTGTCGCGCATCCACGCGACCGCGACCGAGGTGTCGAGCCCGCCGGAGAAGGCGATGCCGACGCGCTCGCCGGCGGGAAGGGAGGTGAGGACCTTGGACATAGGAAGATTATGCATGAGACCGCATGGTCATGCAATGCCCCTGCTGGCGGGCGTTCGGGGCTTGTCATTCGAATGCTTCCGATATATCGTTGAGCCATCGCGAACGGTACGCGACAGATCAATGATGGATGGAGTGATTGCCATGCGTTCCCATGGATTCGAGCGTGGACATGGACAGGACCGCCCGCACGGCCGGGGCGGCTTCGGTGGGCGTGACGGGCGCCGTGCGGCGTTCGGGCCCTTCGGTCCGGGCGGCCCCAGCTTCGGCCCCGGTGGGCCCGGTTTCGGACCGGGGCCCTGGGGGCCGCGAGGGCGCGGTGGTCCCAGGGGGAGGGCGCGGCGCGGTGACGTACGGGCCTCGATCCTGGCCCTGCTGAAGGACCGGCCGATGCACGGTTACGAGATGATCCAGGAGATCGCCGAGCGCAGCGGCGGTGCGTGGAAGCCGAGCCCCGGCTCGGTCTACCCCACCCTCCAGCTGCTGGAGGACGAGGGCCTGATCGCCAGCGCGAGCGAGGGCGGCAAGAAGCTGTTCTCCCTCACCGACAGCGGCCGCGCGGCCGCCGACGCGGGGCCGGACGCCCCCTGGGAAGAGGCTTCCCGCGGGGTCGACTTCGAGGCCCTGGGCGAGATCCGCCAGGCCGGCTTCGGCCTGATGGAGGCCTTCGGGCAGGTCTGGAAGACCGGCAGCAAGGAGCAGCGCGACAAGGCGCTGGCCGTCATCAACGAGACCCGCAAGAAGCTGTACCTCATCCTCGCCGACGAGGACTGACCCTTGTCGGGTGCGAGGTGCGCCACCGGGCGCCCCGCGGAACTGTCCGCGGGGCGCCTGCGTGTCCGCGGCGCGGGGCGGCTCAGGCCACCAGTCCGCCCAGCTTGCGCAGCGACTCGTTCAGGGCCGCCGTCGCCGAGTCCTTGAGCTTGCCCGCCATCAGCGACACGGCCGCGCCCGTGAACTCCCCGTCGATCCGCACCCCGGTCGCGTCCCCGTCCGGGGTCAGCGTGTACCGCGTGGCGACGGTCACGGCCATCGGGCCCTTGCCGCGGATCGCCAGCACCCGCGCCGGCTCCAGCTCCTCGATGGTCCACTCGACCTCCGCAGGGAAGCCCATCAGCTTCATGTTCTCCTGGAAGGTGCCGCCCACCGCCAGGGTCTCGGGGCCGCCCTTGGGAAAGTTGGTGTGGGTCGCGTTCCACTCGCCGTACGCCGACCAGTCGGTGAGCTGTGCCCACACCTTCTCGGCCGGTGCCTGGATGCGTGCCTCCGCGCTGACTTCGGCCATCGGGCCACCCCTTCGTGTCTGGCTACGGTGTCGCGGAACGTAGCCGCAGGGCCTCGAACATTCAATACTGATGAACCGTCAGGAAATGTGCGGACCCACCCGCTGTACCAGTGCCGCGCCGAACAGGTCCCACGCGCGCGGGAACGCGCTCTCGTCGTGGCAGTGCCAGGCGCCCCGGAACAGGTCCGCGAGCAGTGCGTCCGGCGGGGCGTACGCCCGGTGCGCGTACTGCCTGCCGTCGGCCGCGGGCAGGGCGACCAGCCGGCAACAGCACCCGCTCTCCACGTCAGGGGGGAGACGTACGGCCGGTGCGCGACGGTTGCCTGAGGGGCGCCCGGCAAGACGACGCGCGCCCCGGTGGCCGGAATCGGTCTGATCTCATCCGTAAGGAGGAGATTCCGGCCATCGGTGTCCACTCTGCGTGGGACGCGAAAATGCTTCCCCCCGCCGATGACTCCGGCCCCCGGGATTGATGAGGTAGGGGAGTGCAACCCCGTATCCCCCGCCAGCCCGCCCAGGACCAGGGCAGTATCCACGCGGACGACGATGCCGGGCTCGGTGCGGAGCTGGCAGCGGTGGTCGCCGGTGCCCGCCGCCGGGCCGTACGGGACGGGGACCGCCAGGTCGACACCGCCCATCTGCTGCACTCGCTGATCGAGTACGACCCCGAGGTGCGCGCCGCCATCGGTGACGCGCCGCAACTCGCGCGCCTGCTCGGCTACCTCGTGCAGCGCAGTATCGGCTACGGCCTGCGCTGGCAGGGCGGGGTCGAGGACTCCGGCGCGCTGCCGGCCCTCCCGCACGCCGAGGGCAGGGGCGACGGCGCCCGGTCGCCGGTGGCCGCGGCCGCCCTGGAGTACGCGCGCGTCCGCGCCCGGCACCGTGGCGCCGCCCGCTCCGACGGCATCGACCTGCTCGCCGGCCTGGTCCTCGATCCCGAGTCCCGGGCCGTGGAGGTGCTGGAGCGCGCGGGCGTGGCCGCCCGTGAGCTGGCCGTGCGGATAGACGGGGACGGAGCGGTCGGGGCCCTGGGGGCGGTCCCGGACACCGAGGCCGAGGGTCGCACGTCCAGCCGTTGAGACAGGAGTCATGGAGGGTGACGCTCATGTCGCCCGCTGGCATCATGTCCCGGTGCACACCACGGACAACAGCCATGGAAAGGGCCTCGGGCTCTCCCTCGCCCTCGGGTCGGCGCTCGCCTTCGGCGGCTCCGGCGTCGCCGCCAAGCCCCTGATCGAGGCCGGGCTCGCGCCGCTGGACGTGGTGTGGCTGCGGGTGACGGGCGCCGCCCTGGTGATGCTCCCGCTCGCCGTCCGCCACCGCGACCTGCCGCGCCGCCGGCCGGCGCTGCTCGCCGGGTTCGGCCTGCTGGCCGTGGCTGGCGTCCAGGCCTGCTACTTCGTTGCGATATCCCGGATACCGGTGGGCGTCGCGCTGCTCGTGGAGTACCTCGCTCCGGCGCTGGTGCTCGGCTGGGTCCGGTTCGTGCAGCGGCGGCCGGTCACCCGCGCCGCCGCGCTCGGTGTCGTCCTGGCGGCAGGCGGCCTCGCCTGCGTGGTGGAGGTCTGGTCGGGGCTGCGGTTCGACGCGCTGGGGCTGGTGCTGGCGCTCGGGGCGGCGTGCTGCCAGGTGGGGTACTTCGTGCTCGCCGACCACGGCGGGGCCGAGGGGGCGGACCCGCTGGGGGTGATCGCGTACGGGCTGCTGGTCGGGGCCGGCCTGCTCACCGTGGTGGCCCGGCCGTGGGAGCTGGACTGGTCGGTGCTGGGCGGCTCCGCGCGGATGGACGGGGCCGCGGTGCCGGCGGCTGCGTTGCTGGCCTGGATCGTGCTGGTGGCGACCGTCGTCGCCTACATCACCGGGGTGCTGTCGGTACGGCGGCTGTCTCCGCAGGTGGCGGGGGTCGTGGCCTGCCTTGAAGCGGTAGTGGCGACGGTGCTGGCCTGGGTGCTGCTGGGGGAACATCTGTCGGCGCCGCAGGTGGTGGGCGGGGCGGTGGTGCTCGCCGGGGCGTTCATCGCGCAGTCGTCTGCGCCCGCCAAGGGCTCGGCTGAGCCCTTGGCACGTCATGAGGGTGTGGTACGGGAGCCGGCTGTCTGAGCGTTGCCGGCTGCCGGTTCGCTGCGGCTGGTCGCGCCCAGGCGGCGGAGCCGCACCTCAGATACAGCCCCGCGCCCCTTTCGGGGCGCTTCCCTTGCCGGAACGCCGAATCAGACGCTCTTCAGGTACGGCGGCACCGTGACGTCCGCCGCCAGGTCCCCGTTCGCGATCGGCGCGTCGTACCCCTTGCGCAACGGCAGCACGCCCGCCCAGTGCGGGAGGTCCAGGTCCTCCGGCTCGTCGTTCGCGCCGCCCGCGCGGGTCTTGGCGGAGACCTCGTTCAGGTCGAGGCGGATCACCGCGGTCGCGGCCAGCTCCTTCTTGTTGGCGGGGCGGGAGTCGGCGGCCCGGCCCGGCACCACGTGGTCGACCAGCGCGTCCAGCGCGCGGTACTTCTCCTCGGGGTCGGTGACCTGGTGGGCGATGCCGTGCACCACCACGGAGCGGTAGTTGACCGAGTGGTGGAAGGCCGAGCGGGCCAGCACGAGGCCGTCGACATGGGTGACCGTCACGCACACCGCGAGTCCGGGGTCGGCCTGGCCGGTCATCCGCAGCGGACGCGAGCCCGTCGAGCCGTGCAGGTACAGGACCTCGCCGACCCGGCCGTACAGCGTCGGCAGCACCACCGGCGCACCGTCGCGCACGAAGCCGAGGTGGCACAGGTAGCCCTCGTCGAGGATGGCGTGCACCAGTTCCCTGTCGTACGACGCCCGCTCGGCGGAGCGGGTGGGAACGGTGCGGTCGGTCTTCGCATAGGCCGCGGACTGGGCGGGCTGGGCCGGCACGGTCCCCTGCACGGCTGTCTCCATTGCGTTCCTCCATTGCACTAGTGCATAATCTGCTTTGTGCTAGGAGAATATCGGATCGAAGGGCGCGGCGCAGCGGAGATTGCGGCCAGCGTCGAGCGCGCGGTGGGTTCCGGAGGGCTGGAGCCGGGGCAACTGCTGCCCCCGATGCGGGAGTTGGCGAGCAGACTCGGGGTGAATCCCAACACGGTCGCGGCCGCGTACCGCACCCTGCGCGAGCGCGGGGTCATCGAGACCGCCGGCCGGCGGGGCAGCCGAGTCCGGCCGAAGCCGGCCACCACCGGGCGGGACCAGCTCCCCGACGTCCCGGCCGGGGTGCGCGACCTGTCCTCCGGCAACCCCGACCCCGCGCTGCTCCCCGCCCTGGCGCCGGTACTGGCGGCGGTGGCGGCCGAGTGCGACCGCGCCCCGGTCCTCTACGGCGCCGACCCCGTCGAACCGGACCTGGAGCGGATGGCGCGCGCCGAGCTGGCCGCCGACGGCGTGCCCGACGGGCTGCTCACCGTCACCTCGGGATCCCTGGACGCCGCCGAACGCGTCCTGCTGGCCCACCTCAAGCCCGGCGACGCGGTCGCCGTCGAGGACCCGGGCTGGGGCCGCACCCTCGACCTGATCCCGGCGCTCGGGCTGCGCACCGTCCCGGTGGCCGTCGACGACGAGGGGCCGCGTGCCGACGCCCTGCGCCGGGCGCTGGAGTCCGGAGCGCGCGCCCTGATCGTCACGGCCCGGGCGCACAACCCCACCGGCGCCGCGGTGGGCGCCGCACGCGCGCGTGCCCTGCGGTCCGTCCTGCGCGCTCACCCGCACACCCTGCTGGTCGAGGACGACCACGGCCACGGCATCGTCGACCTCCCCCTGCACCCCCTGGCGGGCGTCACCCGCCACTGGGCCTTCGTCCGCTCGGTGGCCAAGGCCTACGGCCCCGACCTGCGCCTGGCCACCCTGACCGGTGACGAGGTCACGGTCGACCGGGTGCGGGGGCGCCAGCGCCTGGGCCCGGGCTGGGTGAGCCGGCTGCTGCAGCGCACGGTGGTCCGGATGTGGGCCGACGGCGCGGTGAACGGCCCCGAGGTGGCGGCGGCGTACCGGGCCCGCCGTGAACTCCTCGCCGACGCGCTCGCCGGGCACGGCGTCGAGGCTCACGGCCGCAGCGGCATGAACCTGTGGGTCCCGGTTCCGGACGAGACCGGCGCGGTGTCCCGGCTCCTGCACGAGGGGTGGGCGGTGGCCCCGGGGGCGCGCTACCGGTTGTCGACCCCGCCGGGGATCCGCGTCACCGTCTCGACGCTGACCCCCGAGGAGGCCGGTCCGCTGGCGGCGGCGGTGGCGAGAGCGGTGACACCGGCGAAGGGGGGCCGGATCCAGGCTTGAGCGCCCTGCTCGAGGCGCGGCGACGGACCGGCCTTCCTCTGCGGCGCCATCGTGGCTGGTCGCGCAGTTCCCCGCGCCCCTTCAGGGGCGCGGGGAGGCACTCCCCTTGGACCTCATCTGAGTGAGTGCGGCACCCGCGATGACGATCAGGGCGCCCACCGGAGTGCTCCACCGCAGCGACTCGCCCAGCACCGCGACCCCCGCCGCGGCGGCGATGACCGGGATGAAGTACGTGACCATCTGGGCGGTGGTCGGCCCCACCTCCGCCACCAGCCCGTACTGCAGGAGCACCGCCAGCCCTGTCCCCAGCGCGCCCAGCGCGGCGATCGCCAGCAGCGGGACCAGGGCGAAGTGCGCCGGGACGGATGTGAACAACGGTGTCACCACGGCCAGTTGGACCGTCGCCAGCAACAGCTGCGCTCCCGTCATCGCCAGATGCGAGTCACCCGTCCCGGCCAGCGTCCGCCGGACGTAGATCCACCCGATCGGATAGCTCAGCGAAGCCAGCAGTGCCCTCGCGGTCCCCGAGAAGTCCAGGCCGTGGAACCCCTCCCAGGCCCCCAGCACGGTCAGCACACCGATGAACCCCAGGCCGAGTCCGGCGAGCCGAACCCTCGTCGGCCGGTCCTCCGACAGGGCCACCAGCGACAGGACCATCCCCCACAGCGGCGAGGTCGCGTTGCAGATGCCCGCCAGCGTGGACGGAATCGTCTGCTCCGCGTAGGCGAAGAGGGCGAAGGGCAGGGCGTTGAGCAGGAACGCGGCGACCGCCAGATGCCCCCAGGTGCGGGCCCCGCCCGGCAGCCGCTGCCGCTTCACGGTCATCGCCGCCGCCAGGACCGCCGTACCGAACACCAGGCGGCCGAGAGTGACCTGGAACGGTGCGTAGCCCTCCGTCCCCACCTTGATCAGGAGGAAGCTGAAGCCCCAGATCAGCGACAGCGCGCCGAAGCGCACACGCCAGTCGAGGCGGGGGAGGGAAGAGCCGGCGGCAAGCGCCGGCTCGCTGGTCGCGGCGGTGGTCACGGTGGTCATGACGTCCACCTTGCGGGAGCCGATGCCTTAGCACAATCGAGATTTCCCGGCGGGTACCTCTTAGAATCGCTTACATGTTGAATCTGGAGCGCCTGCGCACCCTGGACGCCCTCGCGCGGCACGGCTCGGTCAGTGGCGCCGCCGAGGCCCTGCACGTGACGACGTCGGCGGTGTCCCAGCAGATGGGCAAGCTGGAGCGCGAGGTGGACCAGCAGCTCCTCGCGAAGAACGGCCGGGGCATCCGGCTCACCGACGCCGGGCGGCTGCTCGCCGAGCACGCGGCCCGGATCCTCTCCCAGGTCGAGCTGGCCCAGTCCGACCTGGAGGCGCACCGGGGCCAGGTCGTCGGCGAGCTCCGGCTGTCCGCGTTCCCGACGGCCGCCCGCGGCCTGTTCCCGAACGCACTGGCCGCCCTGCGCGCCCGGCACCCGGCGCTGCGCGTCCGCTCCAGCGAACTGGAACCGGAGAACGGCATCGCAGGCGTCGTCCGCAGCGACCTCGATCTCGCCGTCGTCCTGGACTGGTACAACAAGCCGATGCCCGTACCCGACGGGCTGGTCAAGGCGCCTCTGCTGGACGACCCCGCCGAGGTGGCGCTGCCGGTCGGGCACCGGCTCGCCGACCGCGACGAGGTCGACCTCGGGGAGTTCGCCGAGGACGAGTGGATCACCTGGGGCGAGGGCGAGTTCTGCCACGAATGGCTGATGTTCACGCTGCGCTCGCGTGGCATCGAGCCCATCGTGGGGCACCGCGCGGCCGAGACACACACCCAACTCAACCTGGTCGCCGCCGGGTTGGGGGTCTGCATCGCCCCGCTGCTGGGCCGCCACCCGGTGCCGGAGGGCGTGGTCATGGTGCCGCTGAAGCAGCGGGTGCGCCGCCATGTGTACGTCGTCTGGCGGGCGGACGCCGACCGCCGCCCCTCGATCCGGGCGGCGGTGCAGGCCCTGCGCGGCGCGGCCGCGGAGGTCGCCTGAACCGCCTTACGCCGAGCCGAGCTTGCGGAAGTCCCAGGAGGCGATCTTCGTCGGGGTGAGCCGCGCCCAGGCGTGCCGGCCGTCGTGCGGCATCTCGTCCAGACCGAAGTTCTTGCGGGCGAAAACCGTCTCGATGTAGTCGAGTTCGGCGACCAGTTCACCGGTGCGCGGGACCTCGCCCACGAACTCGACGGTCCCTCTCAGCTCGACGCCGCGCAACTGGTCGTACTCCTCACCGGAGTCGACCACGACCGCCACGCGCGGGTCGCGGCTGAGGTCCTTCCAACGCTGGCTGCGCACCACCGAGTAGAGCCACAGCGACCTGCCGTCCCAGGCGAACCAGAGGGCGCTCACGTGCGGGGCGCCGGACGCCGAGACGGTCGCGACCCGGCAGGTGCGCTGTGTGGTGAGGAACTCGTCCAGCTCGCCGGACGTCATCATGATCTTCCGGCCCCGGCGCTGAGTGTCGGTCATGCGGCCCCCTCTTGTCTTCTTCCGTTCCCGCGCGATGGCGGTTAGTGTCGCCCGCCCCGCACCAAGGCGGAAGGGGGCGTCAATGCCGTCGTCGTACGAACGGCTCGCGGAACTCCTCGACCCCGTGAGCACGGTCCTGCTCACCGTGGAGTGCCAGCAGGGCGTGGTGGGCCCGGACGGCGCGCTGCCCGAACTCGCCCGTGAGGCACGGTCGTCGGGAGCTCTCGACAACATCGCCCGCCTTGTCGCCGCCGCACACGGCACCGGTGTCCAGGTGATCCACGCGGTCGCCGAACGCCGCCCGGACGGCCGGGGCGCGAACCGCAACGCCCGTCTGTTCCGCGCCGCCGAACGGCTGCCCGTCCAGCAGCTCTCCGGCACCACGGCGGTCCGCGTCGCGCCCCCCATCGAGGTCTCGGCGGAGGACCTCGTCGTACGACGGCTGCACGGTCTCTCGCCGATCGAGGGCACCGACGTCGACCCGCTGCTGCGCAACCTCGGCTGCCGCACCCTCGTCGTCACCGGTGTCTCGGCCAACGTGGCCGTCCCGAACGCCGTGTTCGACGCGGTCAACCGGGGCTACACGGTCGTCGTCCCGGCCGACGCCATCGCGGGAGTGCCCTCCGAGTACACCCCCGCGATGGTCCGCAACACCCTCGCGTTGGTCGCCACGGTCGCGACCACGGACGAGGTGCTCAGGTGCCTCGGACGGCCGCGCCGGCGATCCTGAGGATCAGGCCAGCGAGATCTGGTCGCCGGAGACCGTGATGTTGGCCGCCGTCAGACCCGTGGTCGCGGGGCCCTGCTTCACACTGCCGTCCGCTATGGCGAACTTGCTGCCGTGGCAGGGGCAGACGATCTCGCCGTTGGCGATGCTGGTCACCGCGCAGCCGGCGTGCGGGCACTTCGTCGAGAACGCCTTGTACGTGCCCGACGCCGGCTGGGTGACGACCACGGCCTGGTCCTTGTAGATCGTGCCGCCGCCCTCGGGGATGTCCGTGGTCTTGGCGAGCGCGGTGCCGCCGGCCGCCGCGGAGGAGCCGCCGGTCGAGCCGTTGCTGTCCTGGGTGGTGGAGCCGGCGCCCGTGTTGCTGTTCGTGGTGGTCGTGCCCGACGAGTCGTCGGACGATCCGCAGGCGGTCAGCGCGGCGGCGAGCCCCGCCGCTCCGGCCGCCGCCATGATGGCGCGGCGAGCCGGGGTGGCCGAGGGGTTGAGCGGTGCGCTGGTCATGTGAGGGGTTCCCTTCCGCGAAGCTACTCGTTGATCTGTCCAGGGGTACGGTCTTCGGGCACCACCTGTTCAGACGGCATCCAGATAGTGGCCCCCTGGACATGAGGCTTCGGTAAAACGGCGCTGTCGGTTCGCTGTCGACCTGGACGGACCGGGGCGGGCCGGTGGCCGGGCCGTCGCCGGATCCCCAGTAACCTGGGGCGATGCTCAAGGAAGTCACCGCGACGCGCTACATCACGCCCCTGCGTGAGGGCGGCTCGCTGCCGGGGCTCGTCGAGGGTGACGACTTCGGTACGTATGTCCTGAAGTTCACGGGCGCGGGGCAGGGTCGCAAGACGCTGGTCGCCGAGGTCGTCTCCGGCGAGCTCGCCCGCCGGCTCGGGTTCCGGATGCCCCGGCTGGTCACCGTCGAACTGGATCCGGTGCTGGGGCTCGGCGAACCCGAGCAGCAGGTGCAGGACCTGCTGCGGGGCAGCGGCGGCACCAACCTCGGCATGGACTTCCTCTCCGGTGCCCTCGGCTTCGACCCGCTCGCCTTCGCGGTGAGCCCCGAGGAGGCCGGGCGGATCGTCTGGTTCGACGCGCTGGTCAACAACGTCGACCGCTCCTGGCGCAACCCCAACCTGCTGATGCACCGCGGCGACCTGTGGCTCATCGACCACGGCGCCACCATGATCTGGCAGCACAACTGGCCGTCGGCCGAGGCGTCCGCCGCGCGTCCGTACGACGCCTCCGACCACGCGCTCGGCGGGTTCGCCCCCGATGTGCGGGCGGCCGCCGCGGAGTTGGCGCCCCTGGTCACCGAGGACCTGCTCGCCGAGGTCACCGCCGAAATCCCGGACGTGTGGCTCGCCGCCGAGCCGGGCTTCGACACGCCCGACGACCTGCGGCGCACCTACGCGCGGCCGCTGCTCGCCCGGGCCGCCGTCATCCACGAGCGCATCACCGGCATCGAGGGGACCAGGTGAGCGAGACCCACATCAACGTGGCCGGGCACATGACCGAGCGCCACATCACCCGGACCGGTCAGGGTGGTGACCGTGACGTCTTCGAGTACGCCCTGCTGCGCGTCGTACCCCGCGTGGAGCGCGGCGAGTGCATCAACGCCGGTGTGATCGTGTACTGCCGGGCCAAGGCGTACGTCGGTGCCCGCACCCATCTCGACGAGGCGCGGCTGCTGGCCCTGGACCCGGACGCGGACGTGGCCGGGGTGCGGGCCGCGCTCGGGGCGGTGGAGGGGATCTGCGCCGGTGGGGCGGCGGCGGGGCTCGCGGCCGGTGACGACCCGGGGCGGCGCTTCCGCTGGCTGGTCGCGCCCCGCTCCGCCGTCGTACAGCCGGGGCCCGTGCACACCGGGCTCACCCTCGACCCGGCCGCCGAGACGGAGCGGTTGCTGGACCTCCTGGTGAGGTAATGGATCACACCGCGCGGTGTGACGTTGACACCGCGTGCCATGGCTTCTAGCGTCACGTCTGTCGAAGGTACTAAGCGGTCGCTCACTATCCGGCCGGGTTCTCGATCAGGTGTTCTCAAGGGCGAGGAGAAACAGCAATGTCCAGCACTGAGCAGCGGGTAGCCGTCGTCACCGGTGCCGCACGCGGCATCGGCGCCGCCACCGCCGTACGACTGGCCGCCGAGGGCCGCGCGGTCGCCGTGGTCGACCTCGACGAGGCCGCCTGCAAGGACACCGTCGAGAAGATCACCGCGGCCGGCGGCAAGGCGATCGCGGTCGGCGCCGACGTCTCCGACGAGGCCCAGGTCACCGCCGCCATCGCGCGGGTCGTCGAGGAGCTGGGCGCCCCGACCATCCTGGTCAACAACGCCGGCGTGCTCCGCGACAACCTGCTGTTCAAGATGTCCGCGTCCGACTGGGACACGGTCCTCAACGTGCACCTGCGCGGCTCCTTCCTGATGACCAAGGCCGTCCAGCAGCACATGGTCGAGGCGGGCTGGGGCCGGGTCGTCAACCTGTCCTCCTCCTCGGCACTCGGCAACCGCGGCCAGGCCAACTACTCCGCCGCCAAGGCCGGTCTGCAGGGCTTCACCAAGACCCTCGCCATCGAGCTCGGCAAGTTCGGCATCACCGCCAACGCGGTCGCCCCCGGCTTCATCGCCACCGAGATGACCAAGGCCACCGCCGAGCGCGTCAAGATGGGCTTCGAGGAGTTCAAGGCCGCCGCGGCCACCCAGATCCCGGTGCAGCGCGTCGGCGAGCCCGAGGACATCGCCAACGCCATCGCCTTCTTCACGAACGAGGCCGCCGGCTTCGTCTCCGGCCAGGTGCTGTACGTGGCCGGCGGACCGCTCGACTAGAAGATCACTGGGGAACACCGACATGACTGAACTGCCCGAGCTGTCCGGCAAGGTCGCCATCATCACCGGCGCGAGCCGCGGCATCGGATACGGCATCGCCGAGGCGCTGATCGCCCGCGGCGACCGCGTCGCCATCACCGGCCGCAACGAGGACGCCCTCAAGGAGGCCGTGGAGAGCCTCGGCTCCGAGCGTGTCATCGGCATCGCAGGCAAGGCGCACGACCTGGCCCACCAGAGCGAGGTCGTCGAGCGCACCATGGCGGCCTTCGGCCGCGTCGACCACCTGATCAACAACGCCGGTACCAACCCGGTGTTCGGCCCGATCGCCGACGTCGACCTGGACGTCGCCCGCAAGGTGTTCGAGACCAACGTGATCTCGGCCCTCGGCTTCGCCCAGAAGACCTGGCACGCCTGGCAGAAGGAGAACGGCGGCGCCATCGTCAACATCGCCTCCGTCGCCGGGCTGTCGGCCTCGCCGTTCATCGGCGTGTACGGCATCAGCAAAGCCGCGATGATCAACCTGACCCAGCAGCTGGCGCACGAGTTCGCTCCCGGCGTCCGGGTCAACGCGATCGCCCCCGCGGTCGTCAAGACCAAGTTCGCGGAGGCCCTGTACGAGGGCCGGGAGGCGGAGGCCGCCGGGGCCTACCCGCTCAAGCGGCTCGGCGTGCCCTCCGACATCGGCGGCGCCGCCGCGTTCCTCACCTCGGAGCAGTCCGACTGGATCACCGGCCAGACGCTTGTCGTCGACGGCGGCGTCTTCCTGAACGCCGGCATGGCCTGACGGACCGTCCGGGCGTCGTTTTCGTCACAGATATGTGCCGCACATGTGAGGAAAACGGCGCCCGGACGGCCGTGCGGGATCCGCACAGTCACATGACAACGTCGTCATAGCACATTCGATCAACGCCCGTGTTTCCGGGGTGCTTCAAGGCGCGCAACGCTGCGGTATGGTCTGCCGCCGACCCCTGGTATGGCGGATCGAGGAGTGCGCGTGTTCAACCGGAACCGAGGCCTGCGAAGAGTCGCCGCGGTCGCGTCCGTATCCCTGGTGGCCGGGTGCGGCGTCCTCACCGGCAGCACGGGCAACAGCGGGCCGATCGTCGTCGGTACGACCAGCGCACCCAGCACCCTCGACCCCGCGGGATCGTGGGACGGCTCCTGGGAGCTGTTCCGGAACGTCTACCAGACGCTGCTCGCCTACCCCGACGGCGCCACCACCCCCCAGCCCGACGCCGCGCACGACTGCGCCTTCACGGACTCCGGCGACCGCACCTACCGCTGCGAACTGCGCTCCGGCCTGAAGTTCGCCGACGGCGACAAGCTCGACGCCGCGGCCGTCAAGTACTCCATCGACCGGATCCGGACCATCAACGCGCCCAGCGGCCCGGCCGGACTGCTCGGCAGCCTGGACCGGGTGCAGGCGATCGGCGAGCGCCAGGTGGTCTTCCACCTCAACAAGGCCGACGCCACCTTCCCGTTCGTGCTGGCCACCCCGGCCATGTCGATCGTCGACCCCGACGACTATCCCGCCCACTCGCTGCGCAAGGACGAGTCCGTGCACGGCTCCGGGCCGTACACCCTGAAGTCCTACGACGACGGCAAGCAGGCCGAGCTGGTCCGCAACGACAGCTACCAGGGCTTCGCCGACCGGCAGAACGACGCGGTGACCATCCGCTACTTCCAGGACTCGGCCACCATGGTCAAGGCCCTCAGGTCCGGGGGCATCGACGTCACCTACCGCGGCCTCGCCGCCTCCGACATCGTCGCCCTGGAGGCGCACAGCAGCACCGACCTGCAGCTGATCGACGGCACCGGCACCGACATCAGCTACCTGGTGTTCAACCCCGAGGACCCGTGGGCCAAGCTGCCCGCCGTGCGCAGGGCCGTCGCCCAGCTCGTCGACCGCGCCGCGATCGCCCACACGGTCTACAAGGACACCGTCGACCCGCTGTACTCCATGGTGCCGGCGGGCCTGACCGGCCACACCACCGGTTTCTTCGACGACTACGGCGACCCCAGCACCTCCAAGGCCCACAAGATCCTCGCCGACGCCGGTATCACCCACCGCGTCCCGCTCACCTTCTGGTACACCACCGACCGCTACGGCTCCGAGACCGGCCAGATGTTCCAGGAGCTCAAGCAGCAGCTGGACGACTCCGGGCTGTTCACCATCACCCTCAGAAGCCGCCCCTGGAAGAGCTACGTCCTCGGTTACCAGAAGGGCGAGTACCCGGTGTTCGGCCGCGGCTGGTTCCCGGACTTCCCCGACGCCGACAACTTCATCGCCCCCTTCGTCGGCGAGCAGAACGCCCTCGGCACGCCCTACCCGTCACCCGTGATCACCGGCAAGCTGCTGCCCGAGTCGCGCAGCGAGAGCGACCGCGGCGAGGTCGTCAAGGAGTTCGAGGAGGCCCAGCAGATCCTCGTCAACGACGCCCGGCTGATCCCGCTGTGGCAGGGACGGCAGTACGTCGCGGCCAGCGACGACATCTCCGGCGGCGAGAAGGCGCTCGACCCGTCCACGATCATGATGATGTGGGAGCTGCACCGCAAGACCAGCTGGTGAAACGGCCGTCCGGCACCGGTTGTCAGTGGTCGCCTGTAGGTTTTCCGGTATCAGCAGGATCTGCAAGTGACCGCAATTCGTGAGGACGTTGACGTGACCGACATCGCCATGCTGCCCGAGTCCTGGCGCGGGGTTCTGGGCGGCGAACTCCAGCAGCCCTACTTCAAGGAGCTGACCGAGTTCGTCGAGGAGGAGCGGGCGAAGGGCCCCGTCTACCCGCCGCGCGAGCAGGTCTTCGCCGCGCTGGAGGCGACCCCTTACGACCAGGTGAAGGTGTTCATCCTCGGCCAGGACCCGTACCACGGCGAGGGCCAGGGCCACGGGCTGTGCTTCTCCGTCCGCCCGGGGGTGCGGATCCCGCCGTCCTTGCGGAACATCTACAAGGAGATGCGCGAGGAACTGGGCTGGGAGTCCGTGCCGGACAACGGCTACCTGATGCCGTGGGCCCAGCAGGGCGTGCTACTGCTCAACGCGGTCCTCACGGTCCGCGCCGGTGAGGCCAACTCGCACAAGAACAAGGGCTGGGAGAAGTTCACGGACGCGGTGATCCGCGCGGTGGCCGAGCGGCCCGACCCGGCGGTCTTCGTCCTCTGGGGCGGCTACGCGCAGAAGAAGCTCCGGCTGATCGACGAGACCCGGCACGTGGTGATCCAGAGCGCGCACCCGTCCCCGCTCTCGGCCACCAAGTTCTTCGGCACCCGCCCCTTCACCAAGATCAACGAGGCGGTGGCGGCGCAGGGCCACGAGGCGATCGACTGGCGGATCCCGGACCTGGGCTGAGCGGTACAGAGGATGCGAAGCCGACCGAGGGGCAACCCCCTGGGGGCGCGGGGCTGTGCCGATGTGCGGCTCCGCCGCGCGGGCGCGATCAACCCCCACCGGCCGGCAAGCCGACCACCGGACCCGCGGTCCAACGGCGCCGCCTGACAAGAAAAACTGACGGCGCCGTTTACCGTCGGCACCACACAACGGCTTACAGCCCGGAGGGCCCCGTGGCGGAGCGACAGGAGCGTACGGCACCCGATGCCGTGCTCACGCGGATCGGGCAGGTCGTGATGCTGCACCACGCCGGGGACCGTGAGGAGGCCCGCCGGCGCCTGCTCGACCTGTGGGCGGAGATCGGCGAGCACGGCGCGCCGCTGCACCGCTGCACCCTGGCCCACTACCTGGCCGACACCCAGGACGACCCGTCCGACGAACTCGCATGGGATCTGCGGGCGTTGTCGGCGGCGGACGAGGCGGCGGACGAGGCGGCGGAGGAAGCGGAGGGAGCGGTGGGGCTGCGCGGCTTCTACCCCTCCCTGCACCTGAACCTCGCCGCCGACTACGTGAAGCTCGGCCGCACCGAGGCCGCCCGCAGCCATCTGCACCGGGCCCGCGGCGCGGCCACCGCGCTCGGCGACGACGGGTACGGCAAGGGGGTCCGGGCCGCGATCAGCCGCCTGGAACTGCGGCTCGGGGACGACGGCGACCCGGGCGCCGACTCCTGGGGCCCGCCGCGGCAGCGACCCAGGTAGGGCCGCGCCGACGGCGTCTCAACGCTCGTACGTCTGCTCGCAGATCCGGGCCTGTGGGCTGTCCGCGGCCCAGCCGCCGTACTGCTTGCCGAGGGCGCACACGTCCGGGGCCTTCGGGACGGAGTGGGAGAGGCCCGGGAGGCCGGCCTGCGGGCTGCCCGACCGGTGTGCCGGGTGGCGGTGCTGAGGGGCGGCGTGCGGGGCAGCCGGGGGGCGGTGGTGAGCCGGGGGAGCGGGCACGGGGGCGTGCGGGGCGGCCGGTACGGCCCGGTGGGCCGGACGGGACGGGCCGACCATCTCCAGGGCCTCCTTGACCGGCGCCTGCACCACCCTCGGGTCGGCGCTGCCGTCCGGGCGGGGCACCGACGGCAGCGAGGGTGCCGTACCCGGAGGCGGTCCGGGCGCCGCCGGGCGCTGGACCGTCACACAGCCGGAGAGGGCCGAGACGGTCACGGTGACCAGGAGCGCTGCGGTGGTCGTCGTTCGATGCACCCGCGCAACTCTGCTGGGTCGGCGCGGGGGTTGACACCGGCGACAGGACTTTGGTGCCCCGCACGGGTGATCTCGTGCCCCGTACGGGGGGCGAGCGGGTGCGAGGCTGACGTCAGTCGCCGGTCGCGCCGTCGATCCGCTCCCGGATCAGGTCGGCGTGGCCGTTGTGCCGGGCGTACTCCTCGATCATGTGGGTGTGGATCCAGCGCAGGCTGATCTGTTTCCCGGTGCGGCGGTGGCGGCCCTTGGAGAGGTCGTCCAGACCGAAGCCGGCCGCGGCCTGCCGGGCGGCCTCGATCTCGGCCTGCCAGGCCGTGTACGCCTCCTGCCAGGTGTCCGCCTCGCCCAGGTGGAAGTCGCCGTCCGGGTCCGTGTCGCTCCAGTAGAGCGCCGGCGCCTCCTCGCCGGTGAGGACCCTGCGGTACCAGGACCGCTCCACGTCGGCCATGTGCCGCACCAGCCCCATCAGGGACAGCGGGGACGGCTCCACGGAGGCGGTCCTGAGCTGGGCGTCGGTCAGGCCCTCGCACTTCACCGCGAGGGTCTGCCGGTGGAACTCCAGCCAACCCTCCAGCATGGCGCGGTCACCGGCGTCGACTGCGGGTATGCGGCGTTCGGTCGTCATGCCCGGCATCCTGACCCACTCCGGCCGATCCCACCACGGATTATCGCCCGTATGCTTCCGCTCAGGTACACGTGGGCAACCGCTACAGGCAACGGCTGGGGGAGTGTCAGTGAAGGTCGGCTGCATCGGGCTCGGCGACATCGCGCAGAAGGCCTATCTGCCGGTGCTGGCCACCCAGCCGGGGCTCGAACTCCACCTCCAGACGCGCACCCCCGCCACCCTCGACCGGGTCGCCGACAGCCTCCACCTGCCCGCCGGCCGCCGGCACGCGACCCTCGACGGCCTCCTCGCCCAGGACCTCGACGCCGCCTTCGTGCACGCGGCCACCGTCGCCCACCCGGAGATCGTCACCCGGCTGCTGGAGGCGGGCGTACCGACGTACGTCGACAAGCCTCTCGCCTACGGACTCGAAGACTCCGCGCGCCTTGTGACGCTCGCCGAGGCGCGGAACGTGTCGCTGTTCGTCGGCTTCAACCGCCGTTACGCGCCGGGCTACGTGCAGTGCGCCGACCACCCCCGCGACCTGATCCTGATGCAGAAGAACCGCATCGGGCTCCCCGAGGAACCCCGCGCCATGATCCTCGACGACTTCATCCACGTCGTCGACACCCTGCGCTTCCTCGCCCCCGGCCCGGTCGAGGACGTGACCGTCCGGGCCCGGCTGGCCGACGGCCTGCTGCACCACGTGGTGCTCCAGCTCGCCGGGGACGGCTTCACCGCGCTCGGCGTGATGAACAGGCTCAGCGGCTCGGCGGAGGAGATCCTGGAGGTCTCCGGGCAGGACACCAAGCGCCAGGTCCTCAACCTCGCCGAGGTGATCGACCACAAGGGCCAGCCGACGGTCCGGCGGCGCGGCGACTGGGTGCCGGTCGCCCGGCAGCGCGGCATCGAACAGGCCGTCCTCGCCTTCCTCGACGCCGTCCGCGCCGGGAAGGTGCTCAGCGCCCGGGACGCACTGGCGACTCATGAACTGTGCGAGCGGGTGGTACGAGAGGTTCGGCGGCACCCCGGCGCAGCCTGACCGTCCGCAGCCCCTCGGCCAGGCACCAGGCCGCAAGCACCAGCAGCGCGCCGTCCACCGGCCAGTCGCCGTACCGCACGAACGGGGTGACTCCGCGGGCGATCGGCACCTCGTAGACGCGCGCGGTGCTCGCGTCGGTGCCGAGCCAGGGACCGATGCGCTCGCCGCCCGGTCCATAGACGGCGGAGACCCCGGTCAGGGTGGCGTGCACCATGGTCCGGCCGGTCTCGGCGGCCCGCAGGGCGGCCAGCGAGGCGTGCTGCTCGGGCGCCCAGCTGTCCTGGAAGGACGAGGTCGACGACTGGCCGATCAGCACCTGCGCGCCGTCCTGCGCGAGATGCCGGCTCATGTCGGGGAACGCCGTCTCGAAGCAGACCATCGGGCCGACCCGCAGGCCGTGGCCGACGTTCATCACCACCTGCTCGGTGCCGCGCCGCCGGTCCTCGCCGGCCGCCTTGCCGACCGAGGTGGCCCAGCCGAGCAGGGAACGGGCCGGTATGTACTCGCCGAACGGAACAAGGCGCATCTTGTCGTACCGGTCGCCGGTCGGGCCGTCGGCGCCCACCAGGATGGAACTCTTGTAGATGCCGGGCCGGTCGGAGCGCCGGGCGTCGACGTTGACCAGGATGTCCGCGCCGGTCTCCCGGGAGAGGGCGGCGATCCGCCGGGCCAGATCGGGGCGGTCCCCGAGGTCGTACCCGACACTGCTCTCGCCCCAGACGATCAGATCCGGATGCTGCCCCACCAGCTGCCGGGTCAGCTGCTCCTCCCTGTCGAACCGCCGGTCGCCGCTGTCGGTGCCGTCGACGATGCCCGGCTGTACGACGGCGATCCGGACGTGACCGTCGACGTCCGGGCGGGGTGACCACACCCAGGCCGCGGAGGTGGCGGCGGCCGTGGCCACCAGCGAGGCCACCGCGGGCACCCGTGCCTCCCGCACGGACAAGAGCACGGTGACCGCGACATTGACGGCCACCACCAGGAAGCTCAGCAGCCACACCCCGCCCACCGAGGCCAGCCGCAGCGCCGGCGTCACCTGCCACTGGGTCGCGCCGAGCATGCCCCACGGCCCGCCGAGCCCCTGCCAGGACCGCACCAGCTCCACCATCAGCCAGCCCGACGGCAGCACCAGCACCGCCACCGCGGCCCGACCCGGCGACGGCACCCCGCCCAGCAGCCGGCGCGTCACCCAGCCCCAGGGCGCCCAGAACACGCTCAGCAGGCCGGCGATCAGGAAGATGAAGACGTGCAGGCTCGGCAGCAGCCAGTGGTGCACGGCGACCATGAACCCGAACCCGCCGCACCAGCCGTCGTACGCCGCCCGCCGTCCGGTCGGCGCCGAGCGCGCCAGCAACAGCCACGGGACCAGCGCGACATAGGCGAACCACCACAGCGACGGCGCCGGAAAGGCCAGCACCGGCAGGGCGCCCGCCAGCGCCCCGACGCAGGAACGCCGCCACGGGGAGGTGAGCCAGCGCTCGACGGTCCTCATCCATCGCCTCCTGCCTGCGGGTCCTTCCAGTGTGCGGGACCGGACGGGATCTCCGACAGGGGGCATGGGCGCGGGCTCAGGCGGGCAGCCTGCGCCACCTCTCCTCGACGACCACCTCGCGCAGCCGCCAGCCGTCCCCGGTGCGCAGGAACGCGAAGGAGTAGCGGCCGCCGCACACGAAGTCCGGGGCGGTGGAGGCGCCGTCGCCGCCGGCGAAGCGCATGGGGTTGACGTAGTCGGCCCGCAGGTGGGCGGTGTCGCCGGTGTCGTGGTCCAGATTCCCGAACCGCACCCGGCGGTTGACGATCAGATGCTGCCGCATCGAGAAGAGGGTCAGATTCTCCGCGAGCCACCCGGACACCTGCCCGGCATCGCCCTCGATTCCGCCGGCGGAGCGGTAGTCGGCCCGCCCGTCCGCCGTGAACAGCCTCCGGTACGCCGTCCAGTCACCGTCGTCGACGGCGGCCGCGTACTCGGTGACCAACTCGTCCACGGCCAGCCGGTCCATCACGGTCGCGAGCTCCACACGCTGCGTCATCGGGTCAGTGTTGGGCACGGGGCGGACGGAGCCAAGGGGCACGGGCCATATTCGGAGGTGTTCGAACGGAAGTACCCCCGGCCCAGGGCAGGTGAACGGCCGGTCAAGGCGCCACCGCGCGTGGACCATGCCCTGACGAACCTGGGGCAGAGCCTGGTCGAGGGCCCGATGGCGGCGCTTGGACGCTGGGTGGTCAAGGACGGGGGACGAACTTCTCGAAGCTCAGGAGAGCGGTACCGACGGCGGCCTGACTCCGGAGGCGACGGTGGGCGTACCAACGGGCCCATACACCGCCGAGCTTCAGCCCGCTGTCCTGGCCGCCTTCCGGCGCACAGGTGCGGCGGTGAACCTGCCGGGTTTCCGTCGCACGCAGGCTGCCGCGAACGGCGCGGAACCCGGAATGCGTAACCTGTTGGCTCGTTTCCCCGGTCCGGTGCTCAACCCCGGTGAACCGTGGGCCGACGCCGCTCTGAAGGAAGCGACCACCGCTGGGGAGCCGTGGCAGCGGCTGCTGGAGCATGCGGCCCCCGCGACGGCCGACGCACCATCGGCGAAGTGGAGACGCACCGGATCGGCCCTGCTGGACGCCGTAGGCCCGGAGGAGACGCGGCGGGCAGTTCTGAGATGGTTCAGACTGGCCGAGCTGGCCGGACCCTCCCGCTCCTCGGCCGTCCGCACCTTCCAGCCGATGTGAACGCGTACTTCGACCCCTACCACTCCCACGTGCTGCGTGGACTCGCCTGGATGCTTTCCTCCTTCCGCCTCGGCCGGACGTCGTCCATGCCCTCGCCGGCCTCGTCGAGACCTCCCTGGGCCATCGGTCCGGAGACGCTCCCCGCGCCCCTCAGGTGGCTGAGGCGGGCATTGTCGCCCTGGCTCTGATCGGGGACCGGACAGCACGGACGGAGCTGGAGACCCTGAGCAGGTGGATCACGCACAAAGGCGCATCGCGGCGTATAGAGAAATCACTTGCGGTGCTCTGATCAGGCCGCGGCCGTCCGTACCGACCCCCGGATCACCATGCCGTGAGCCACATCGCCTTCGCCGAGCGCGCCGACGGGACCGCGGTGTGGCCGGAGTTCGCGGTGGCGGCGCGCACGAACCCCGCCACTGACCCCGGTGGCGGCCGAACTCCACGACGGGCCGCGGGACGTCGCCGGGGCTGCTGTGGCCACCGGGCGTGGCCGCCCGGGGCCGGAGACGGATGCGGCGGGCCCAGCCGCTGCCGGGACCTCAGCCGTGCAGCACAGCCGCCGCAGCGGCGGCGGCCTCGGCGGTCGTACGGGCGGCGGCGCGGCCCGCCCGACCGGTCAGCCGCCAGGCGACCATGCGCAGTGCCGTGGGCGGCGCTGGGGGAAAGACACCGAGCTGGCCGAGCATCGTGATGTCGTCGCGTACGGCCTCGTGGTGGACCACCTTTCCGTCCCGCAGGCCGAGCACATGGAACTGCTCGAAGTCGATCTCGCGTCCGGTAGGGGGTACGGCTTGGTCGAGCGCGCCGTCGCGGTAGCGGACGAAGGGACCGGTGTGGCGGCCCCGCATACGCAGCCGCACCCAGATCGCGTCCTCGCCGAGCGCGGTGCCCAGGACCGGGAAGCCCAGGTCGCTGAAGGCGGAGCGCATCCAGGCCCCCGACGCGAGGACGCCGGCCGGGCCGGGCATCGCGCAGGCCGCGGGTGCCACGGCCGCCTCGCGGTTGCGGAAGTCCTCGTGGACCACCTCGGCGGCCAGTGCGGGATCACCCGTCTCCAGGACTCGGAAGAGTCCGTGGGCCAGTTCGGTGGGTTCCATTCCCATGGTGCTGCTGCCTCTCGTCGGCCCTGCGATCGCGGTGATGACCGTAATTGAGGTTATAGCACGCCTAATGAATTCGTCGCGATAGAATGCGATCATGCCGTCGAAGCGCTCCTACGTCTCTCCGCTACGTGAGCAGGCTGCCGCACGGACACGTGAGCTGATCCTGAGCCACGCGACGCGGCTGTTCGCCGAGCGTGGCTACGGACGGGTGACCGTCGCCGACATCGCCGCGGCGGCGGGCGTGGCCTCCAAGACCGTCTTCACGAGCGTCGGGAGCAAGAGCGACATCCTGAACCGCGTCGTCGACGAGGGCGTGAACGCCTCCGGTTACGCGCGGGCGATGGAGGCGCTGCTCGCCGAGCGGAGCCCGGAGTCGGTTCTGCGTCTCCTGGCCCATGGCACCCGGGTGGGCAACGAGAGCCAGTTCACCGTGCACGAGGCGATCCGCAAGGCGCTGCCGGTCCACGAGGACGGCGAGGCCCTGTGGGAGCGGGCCACCGCCGACTACCGGGACGCACTGCACACCGCAGCCCGCCATCTGCACGTCCTGCCTGCGCCGCCCGCGCACTCGGTGGAGGACACGGCGGGCCTGCTCTGGCACTGCTTCGGTCCCGCCGGCTGGCGCGCCCTCGTCGTGGAGAGCGGCTGGACCTGGGACCACGCTGAGGAGGCCCTCTACCGCACGGCGCTCGCCGCCCTTCGCTGACGCCCTCGCGAGGCGAGGGCCGAGGGGCGAAGGCGCGGCGAGCGCCGAAGCGTGGGGACGGGGGCGGAGGGCCTGAGCCGACGGACGCGCCGACATCCCCCGCGAGTGCGACGACGCCGGGCCCGCCGGCTGCCTGCGCACCGGGGAGCACGGGGCCTGTGCCGCCGCCGAGCGCGTCCGGGCGGCCCGCCGGACGCACCGGGTCGACCGCTGGACTGATGCCGGCACGGCCGGGCATCCGCTAGGTCGGGCTCGGCCCGCGCCGAGCCCCTGACATCCGTTCTCGACGGTCCAGTGGGAGATTCGGCGTGATACTCGACGGCATACCGGCAGCCTCCGTCTCCGGCACCGGGCCCGACGCCGCGGCGCGCAAGCAGCGCCTGCGGCGCCGTCTGGAACGGCTCATCGGAGTGGCCGCCACCGAAGGCAACGAACTGCTCCCACTGCGCAACGGCGACGAGATCTTCCCCGCCATGCTGGAGGCGATCGGCTCCGCCCGGCACACCGTCGACATGATGACGTTCGTGTACTGGCGTGGAAAGGTCGCCCAGGACTTCGCCGCGGTCCTGGCCGACCGCGCCCGCGCCGGGATACGCGTGCGGCTGCTCCTCGACGGCTTCGGCGCCAAGGAGATCGAGCGTCGGCTGCTGGATCTGATGAGCGATGCGGGCGTGCAGGTGGCCTGGTTCCGCAGGCCCGTGTGGCTGTCGCCGTTCAAGCAGAACCACCGCTGTCACCGCAAGGCCCTCGTCGTCGACGAGCACACCGCCTTCACCGGCGGCGTCGGCATCGCCGAGGAATGGTGCGGCGACGCCCGCACCCCCGCCGAGTGGCGCGACACCCACGTCCGGGTACGCGGTCCGGCCGTGGACGGCATCGCGGCCGCGTTCGCTCAGAACTGGGCGGAGTGCCACGACGAACTCTTCGACGACCGTGACCGTTTCGCACCGCACCCGCAGCCAGGCTCGTCGGTGGTGCAGGTGGTCCGGGGCTCCGCGAGCATCGGCTGGCAGGACATGCAGACCCTCATCCGGGTCGTGCTCGCCTCCGCCGAGGAACGCGTCCGGCTGGCCACCGCCTACTTCGCCCCCGACGACTACTTCATCGGGCTGCTGGGCGAGACCGCCCGGCGCGGCGTGCGGGTCGAGATCCTGCTGCCCGGTCCACACACCGACCAGCGCGCTTGCCGGCTCGCCGGCCAACACCACTACACGCGGCTGCTGGAGGCGGGCGTACGGATCCGTCAGTACCAGCCGACCATGATGCACGCGAAGATCATCACGGTGGACGGTGTCGCCTCGCTCATCGGATCCACCAACTTCAACCGGCGTTCCATGGACCACGACGAGGAGGTCATGCTCGCGGTCCTCGACGAGGAGTTCACCGCACGACTCGACCGCGACTACGACGCGGACCTCGAACGCAGCGTGGACATCGACCCCACGCGGTGGAGACGACGAGCTTTCCTGCAACGTGTCAAGGAAGCGGCCGTCCTCCCTGTCCGCCGCTTTCTGTGAATGTTTCCCGGCGCCTTCTCACCCTCACCCTCGCGGCCTTCGTGCTGGTCAAGTGCCTTTCTGGCCGAAGCACACGATCCTGCGGAGGCCGCCGGGTACGCCGACGACCGGATCGTCGGCATCACGGATGTGATCCCGCTCGCGGCCCGGCTCCATGAGGTGGCGCGGGCCGGTGACGTCGAGCCGGCAGCCGGCCTGTTGCCCGAGGAGCGGCCGTAGCCTGTGGCGGACTGGGTGTCCGCGCGTCCACAGTCGTAAGATCGCCGTCCGGTCGGTCCGAGGAGAGGTTGTCGGCGATGGCACGTCCCGTCACGGTGGTCACCGGTGGCAGCCGGGGGATCGGCGCCGCGACCTGCCTGCGGCTCGCGGGCGGCGGGCACGATCTGGCGATCGGTTACCTCCGGGACGCCGGCGCCGCCGAGGCGGTCGCGGAGGGGGCGCGCGAGGCCGGGGCCCGGTGCGCCGTCGTTCAGGTGGACACGTCCGTGGAGGCCGACGTGGAGCGGCTGTTCGACACCGCCGAGCGGGAACTGGGCGCTGTCACCGGGCTGGTGAACAACGCCGCCGTGACCGGGCCGTTCGGGCGGCTGGCCGACGCGGAGACCGCGGATCTGCGCCGGGTCGTGGAGATCAACCTGTTGGGCGTGCTGCTGTGTTCACGCCGGGCGGCCCGGCTGATGGGGCCGCGCGGGAACGGCGCGATCGTGAACGTGTCCTCGGCGGCGGCCACCCTCGGAAGCCCCGGCGAATACGTCCACTACGCGGCGACCAAGGCGGCCGTCGACACCCTCACCGTGGGCCTCGCCAAGGAACTCGGCCCGGACGGCGTACGGGTCAACGCGGTGGCGCCCGGCGTGATCGAGACGGAGATCCACGCGGCGATGGGCGACCCCGGCCGGGCCGAACGGGTCGGTGCCACCACGCCGTTGGGCCGCGCCGGCCGGCCCGAGGAGATCGCCGCCGCGATCGCCTGGCTACTGTCGCCCGAGGCCTCCTACACGACCGGCACGGTGCTGCGGGTCTCCGGCGGCCGCTGAACCCTCAGCCGGTCAGGCCGCCTCGATGATCTGCTCGCGGATCGCCTCGGCCCACTCGACCACCAGCAGTTCGTACTCCGTCCGGTCCTGGGCCGACAGCGTTCCGCCCGTACGCAGCCACAGCGCCCGGATGTGCTCGTTGACCTCGGCAGCAGACCGCACGGAACCAGGGGTTCGGGAATCGGGGGACATACCGAACAGCCTAGGGGCAAGAACTGACCGTGCGCTACCGGGCCACTACGCAGACCGTATGGGGTTGGTCACGGGCGATGCGGCGGGCGGACGGCCACGCCTTGGCATTTGCCAGGCCGACGTGCGCGGCACCGATCGGGCCGTGCGGCCCGGTGCGGGCCTTCGCCCTCGCCGGAGCCGGTGCGGCGATCCCAAACCCCAGGAAAATCACGGAAGCCGAGGGTTGGCCGAGACACGGCACCCGGCCGTCCTCCTGCCGTCCTCACACCGACGGCAGCGCCGCGGCGAGCAGCGCCAGCTTCTCCGCGCTGTCGCTGCCGGGGTCCGGATGGTAGACGACGAGCGTCTGCCCCACCGTGCCGCTGACGTCCAGCCGTTCCCGGTTCAGCCGCAGGCGCCCGACCTGGGGGTGGTCGACGACTTTGGCCGCGCCGTCGCAGGACGCCACGTCGTGACGGGCCCACAGGCGCGTGAAGTGCGGGCTGGCCAGGGAGAGTTCACCGACCAGGTCGATGACACGGGGGTCGTCCGTGTCGGTCCCGACGGAGCGGCGGAAGCCGGCGACCATGCCGGCACCGGCCTCCTCCCAGCCGGGATGCAGGGCCTGCTCGGCAGGGTCGAGGAAGATGTCGCGCAGCCGGTTGGCGCCGACCGAGAAGCGCGGTGACAGCGCGGTCGCCATGGCGTTGACGGCGAGGACGTCGAAGTAGCGGCCCTCGACGAGCGCGGGCAGCGGGAGGGCGGCGATCAGCTGGGCCATGCCCGGCGGGACGGTCTCCGTGCGGGCTCGGCGCCGACGCCGGCGGGGCCGGTCGGCGCCGAGCCGCAGCAGATACGCCGTCGCGTCCTCGTCGAGCCGCAGTACGCGGGCGAGGGACTCCAGGACCTGCACGGAGGGATTGCGGTCGCGTCCCTGCTCCAGGCGCAGGTAGTAGTCGGCGCTGATGCCGGCCAGCATCGCGACCTCCTCCCGGCGCAGTCCGGGCACCCGCCGCACCCCCAGCACGGGAATGCCGACCTGCTCCGGCGTGACCAGCTCGCGGCGGGCGCGCACGTAGGCGCCCAGCAGGTTCGGTTCGTCGGTCATCCCGCCACCGTAATGCGGCCGCCTCGCTGCTGCCTGGTCCTGTCACCCCCAGGATCACCGGGGCTCTGCCCCGGGCGGCGCCGGGCCGCGAGCGTGGCCGTCGACGGCGACGAGCAACCGAGGAGCGCGATCATGTCGACGTATCTGCTGGTACACGGTGCCTGGCACAGCGGGGAGTGCTGGGAGCGGGTGGTCCCCTTGCTGACGGCCGCCGGGCACCGGGTGTACGCGCCCGACCTGACCGGTCACGGCGAGAAGACCCGGCTGCTCGGCCCGGACGTCGGCCTCGACATCCATGTGGCCGACATCGTCGGGCTGATCAGGGACGAGGGCCTCACCGACGTCGTCCTCGTCGGACACAGCTACGCGGGGCTGGTCGTCTCGTCCGTGGCCAACGAAGTCCCGGACCGCGTCGGGCACCTGGTCTACCTCGACGCCATGGTTCCGGAACACGGCGAGACCGCGGCGGACATCCAGCCCGTGACCCGGGCCCTGATCGACCGGGCGCTCGCGTCCGACAGCGGCTGGCGGGTTCCGCCGCTGCCCGAACTGCCGCCGCCGTACGGGCTGTTCGGGGTGACCGAGGCGGCGGATGTGGCGTGGCTGCGCACCATGCTGTCCGACCAGGCGGTGCTCAGCTTCCAGCAGCCGGTGCGCCTGGACGATCCGGCCGTGCACACGATCCCGCGGACCCACATCCACTGTGTGGCGAACGTCCCGGAGGGCGTCGCCCGCCGTCCGGTCCCCGCGGCCCAGCCGGCGTGGGAACTGCCCACCGGCCACGACTCCATGATCACCATGCCGGCCGGACTCGCCGAGCTTCTGCTCAAGCTGGGCTGATCCCGCGGGATATTCACTGGGCCGGGGCGGCGAGGTGTCCGTAGGGTCAGTCCATGACGGACGGGAACCAGGCCGAGAACGAGCGGGCGGTACAGGCGGCCGTGGCCGCGGAACTGCGGCTCCTCGATCCCGAGGTGCGCGCCTCGCCCGCCCTTGTCCTGGAGTCGCTCGATCCGGAGTTCACCGAGGTCGGCGTGTCCGGCCGGCGCTGGGACGCCACCTCGATCCTGACGGTGACCAGCGGCGGATCGGTGTCCCCGGAGTCACCGGTCGAGGTGAGCGAGATGTCCGGGACCGTACTGGCCCCGGGCATCGTGCACCTCACCTACTTCGCGGACAACCAGGGCCGCCGGGCCTGGCGCAGCTCCCTGTGGCGGTTCACGGAGACGGGCTGGCGCATGTACTACCACCAGGGGACACCGGCCGCCGACCATGCCTGAGCGTCCGCCGCGTCCCGAAGGGGCGCGGGGAACGGCGCGACCGGCCACGACGAAGCCGCGGCCGCGTGCCGGCCCGGTCCGGCGTTTCCAGGGGACACCCGCCGTCGACCATGGCCGAGTGCGCGCCGCGTCCCGAAGGGGCGCGGGGAACCGGGTGGCCGGCCACGACGAAGCCGCGGCCGATCGCCGGCCCGGTCCGGCGTTTCCCGCGGAGCGTCTAGCTCGCCGACTCCGCCGCGTGCGGGCTCAGGACGTCCGCGGAGACCAGGGCGATGATGACGATGCCGAGGGCGATGCGGTACCAGACGAACGGCATGAAGCTCTTGTTGGAGATCCACTTCATGAACCATGCGATCACCGCATAGCCGGACGCGAACGCGATCACCGTCGCGAACAGCGTGGGGCCCCAGGCCACCTGGCCCTCGCTCACCGAGTCCTTGACCTCGAAGGCGCCGGAGGCCAGCACGGCCGGGATGGCGAGCAGGAAGGAGTAGCGGGCCGCCGCCTCGCGCTTGTAGCCCATGAACAGGCCGCCGCTGATGGTGGCGCCGGAGCGGGAGACGCCGGGGATCAGGGCGCAGGCCTGGCAGAGGCCGTAGATCAGGCCGTCCTTGACCCCGAGGTTCTCCAGCGTCTTGCGCTGCTTGGGCGCCCGGTGCCGGCCGCCCGTCTCGTCGCGGGCGGCGAGCCGGTCGGCGATGCCGATGACGATGCCGATGACGATGAGCATGGTCGCGGTGATGCGGAGGTCCCGGAACGGGCCCTCGATCTGGTCCTTCAGCGTCACGCCCAGCAGACCGATCGGGATCGAGCCGATGATCACCAGCCAGCCCATCTGGGCGTCGTGGTCCCGCCGCCGCGCCTTGTCGAACAGCGACCGGAACCAGGCCGAGACGATCCGACCGATGTCCTTGCGGAAGTAGATCAGCACCGCGGTCTCCGTGCCGATCTGGGTGATCGCGGTGAAGGCGGCACCGGGGTCCTTCCAGCCGGAGAAGGCCGCGGTCAGCCGTAGATGCGCGCTGGAGGAGACGGGCAGGAACTCGGTCAGCCCCTGGACGAGGCCGAGGACCAGCGATTCAAACCAAGACATGAAGGTACGGCGTCCCAGGGGTGTGGAAGGGGCTGGCGGTCGCGCGGCCGCACGCCATCACACGGCTGCGCGTGAGCACGCGGGCGCACGTGATCATGCGCGCGCAACGGCAGCCTAGCGGGCCGGGCGACAGCGGGGACACAGGGGGTTCGGCAGGTGGCCGGACCGCCGGGGGTGTTGACCGGTCAAGGTGCCGACGCTTACGTTTCAGCAGGAGAAAGCGCTTGCTCCCGCACAGAGGGGTGCGTGTGCGGCGCACTTCGGGCGGGAGTTCGCCCATCGCCGGTACACGCCCGAGGAGTGCTGATCACGCCCATGCCCCGCTCGCCCCGCTCAGCAGCCCCCTTCACCGGCCGGCGCGTCCGGGCGGCCGTCGTCGGCGCCGGCGCCATCGGGCGCGGCTCGCATCTGCCCGCCCTCGCCCAGCTGGCCGCGGAGGGCGAGACCGAGGTCGTCGCCGCCGTCGACATCGATGCCACCGCGGTCGAGGCGTTCTGCGCCGAGGGCGGCATTCCGCACGCCTACACCGACCTTGACCGGATGCTCGCCGAACAGCGGCCCGACCTGGTCACCATCGGCACCCCGCCGACCCTGCACCGGGACCAGACACTGGCCGCGCTGCGGGCCGGTGCCTGGGTGTGGTGCGAGAAGCCGCCCGTGCCGAGCCTCGCCGACTTCGACGCGGTCGAGGCGGAGGAGGGCACGGACGGCGGGCCGTACGCCTCGATCGTCTTCCAGCACCGGTTCGGTTCCGGGTCCACCCATGTACGGCGGCTGCTGGCCGAGGGGGCGCTGGGGCGCCCGCTGGTCGCCCACTGCCAGACCACCTGGTACCGGGACACTGCGTACTACGCGGTGCCCTGGCGGGGCCGCTGGGCGACCGAGGGCGGCGGTCCGGCGATGGGCCACGGCATCCACCAGATGGATCTGCTGCTCGACCTGCTGGGGCCGTGGAGCGAGGTGCGGGCGATGGCCGGCCGGCTGGTGCACGACGTGGAGACCGAGGACGTCTCCACCGCCCTGGTCCGGTTCCCGAACGGCGCCCTGGCCACCATCGTGAACAGTGTGCTCAGCCCCGACGAGGTCAGCCGCATCCGCATCGACTGCGAGCGCGCGACGGTCGAACTGACCCACCTCTACGGCCACGCCAACGAGAACTGGCGCATCACCCCGGCACCCGGTGTCCCCGCCGAAGAGGCTGCGGCCTGGCAGGACTTCGGCCCGGACGTGCCCAGCTCGCACCTGGCCCAGCTGCGCGAGCTGATCGCCGCCATGCGGGCGGGGGAGCGGCCGCGCAGCAGCGGCACCGACGGGCGCACCAGCCTGGAGCTGATCACCGCGCTGTACAAGGCGGCGTTCACCGACACGACCGTCCGCGCGGGCGAGATCGGTCCGGGTGATCCTTATTACACGGCTCTGCACGGGGGTGCCCCGGGCTGGGCGCCGGCCGAGCGCGAGGAGGTGTCAGCGTGAGCGGCGAGCTGCGGATCACGCACACCCACGGCGACCGGGTCACCGTGACCGAGCCGGTCACCGGGGTGCAGCTCTTCTCATACGTCTACCGGCCCGAGGCGGCCTGGGAGGCGTCGCGGCCCTACCTGCACCCGGTGCGCACCCTCGCCGGAGACGTCGTCACCGACTACCGGCCCAATGACCACCGCTGGCACAAGGGCCTCTCCCTGACCGCCTCGCACCTGTCGGGTGCGAACCTGTGGGGCGGCAACTCCTATGTCCACGGCCAGGGTTACGTGGCCATCCCGGAACGCGTCGGCTCGATGCGGCACGCCGGCTTCGACGAACTGTCGTCCGCCGACGGCCGGACGGTCGTCGCGGAGCGGCTGACCTGGCATCCCTACGACGGGACGCTGTGGGCGCAGGAGCGGCGCCGTATCGAGGTCCATGACGTGGATCCCGAGGCGCGTTCCTGGGCGCTCACCTGGACCAGCGAGATCACCAACTGCCGTGCCGAGCCGCTGCTGTTCGGGAGCCCGACCACGGCCGGGCGAGAACAGGCGGGCTACACCGGCCTGTTCTGGCGCGGTCCGCGCGCCTTCCGGGACGGCCGGGTCATCGGCCCGCAGGGGGAGGGTCCGGAGCTGATGGGCTCCCAGTCGTCCTGGCTGGCCCTGGCCGGGGAGCACGACGGCGTCGACGGCCATGCCACCGTCGTCGTCGAACACGCCCCGGAGAACGACCACTCGGGCACCGACGGCGGCCATCCCGCGCACTGGTTCGTGCGCAACGACCCGTTCGCCGGCATCGCTCCCTCCTGGGCCTTCCACGACGAGCTGGAACTGGCCCCCGGCGACACCCTCCGGCGCCGCTACCGGGTCGTCGTCGCCGACGGCGGCTGGGAGCGTGCGGACATCGCCAAGTACCTGGAGGCGCATCCCTGGTGAGCGCCGGGGAGGCCACGTGCGTGGCGGCCGGGACGCGGTGGCATGAGGTGGGCGGGTTCGGGCTCCGTGGACGGCTCGGCCTCTTCCGCCGGAGGAGTGGGCGGCTCAGGCGGCTTCCGGTCCGGTGACGGTCCAGCCCGGTGCCTGCGGGTGGGCCGTCAGGTCCTCGTGCCGCACCTGGTCGCCGCAGGCCACGCAGGTGACGACCGGGGCGAGCGGCTTCCCGCAGCTGTGCTCGATCACCATGGGGCGGTCGCCGTCCGGGTGGAGATGGCGGTCGCCCCAGGCCATGAGGGTCATGAGGACCGGCTCCAGTTCGAGACCCGCCTGCGTGGCCCGGTACTCGAAGCGCTGCGGCCGCTCGCTGTAGACGCGTTTGGTGAGGATCCCGGCGTCGACGAGGCGGCGCAGCCGGGTGGCCAGGATGTCGCGAGGCGCGCCGATGTTGCGCACCAGCTGGTCGAAGCGGCCGTTGCCCAGGCACACCTCTCTCAGGACCAGCAGGGAGTACTTCTCGCCGACCAGTGCCAGGGTGTCGGCGATCGAACACGGTCGGGGGTGCTTGGGCGCGGCCATGAGGACAGTCTAGTGGAGGGTTGGATTTTCCAACTCTCAGAGTTATGGTGAGTTCGGTTTTCCTACTCACCGGTAATCGAGACTGGCAATCGAGGCCCCCGTGATGCGTGACGCAGTCATCGTCGAAGCCGTACGCACCCCCGTCGGGAAGGGCAGGCCGAACGGGTCCCTGGCACACGTCCACCCCGTCGAACTCCTCGCCCACACCCTGCGCACCCTCGTCGAGCGCTCCGGCGTCGACCCCGCCCTCGTCGACGACGTGATCGGCGGCACCGTCGACCAGGTCGGCGAGCAGGCGATGAACACCACCCGGTACGCCGTCCTGTCCGCGGGCTTCCCCGAGACGGTCCCGGCGACCACGGTGGACCGCCAGTGCGGCTCCTCCCAGCAGGCCGTGCACTTCGCCGCACAGGGTGTCATGTCCGGTGCCTACGACATCGTCGTCGCCTGTGGCGTCGAGTCGATGAGCCGGGTACCGATGTGGTCCAACGTGCCGGCCGGCAAGGACCCCTTCGGCCCCGGAGTCGCCGCACGCTACCCGGAGGGCCTGGTCCCGCAGGGGATCAGCGCCGAGCTCATCGCGGCCAAGTGGTCGATCTCGCGGGCCGAGATGGACGCCTTCGCGGTCTCCTCGCACCAGAAGGCGGCGGCCGCCTGGGAGGCGGGGCTCTTCGACGCGCAGGTCGCGCCGCTGGAGGGCGTGGCCCGTGACGAGTCGGTACGACCCGGCACCACCGCCGAGATCCTGGCCGGCCTCAAGCCCGCCTACTACGACCCCGGGTTCGCCGAGCGGTTCCCGCAGATCGAGTGGAACGTCACGGCGGGCAACGCCAGCCCGATCAACGACGGCGCCTCCGCCGTGCTCATCACGTCCGGCGAGACCGCGGCGCGGCTCGGGCTGCGGCCGCTGGCCCGGCTGCACGCGTTCGCCGTGACCGGCTCCGACCCGTTGCTCATGCTGACCGGCGTGATCCCGGCGACGGAGAAGGTGCTGCGGCGGGCCGGGCTCGGCATCGGGGACATCGACCTGTTCGAGGTGAACGAGGCGTTCTCCAGCGTGGTGCTGGCCTGGCGGCAGGAGACCGGGGCGGATCTCGGCAAGGTGAACGTGCACGGTGGGGCCATCGCCCTCGGGCATCCGCTGGGGGCGAGCGGGACTCGGCTGACGACGACGCTGGTGCATGCGATGCGGGAACGCGGCGCTCGCTTCGGCCTGCAGACGATGTGTGAGGCGGGTGGGCTGGCGAACGCGATGATTCTGGAGGCGGTTCGGTAGGGGACGTGCGCCCAGGGGGGGTGCCGCGTGGTGTCGTCGGGCGGCTGCTGCGTCGTTGTGGCTGGTCGCGCAGTTCCCCGCGCCCCTACGGGGCGCTGCGCAGGTGGTGGCGCTTCCGCCACGCCACCACCGCTCCGGCCACCGCAGGTACGACGATCGCCGCCACCGAGATCAGGAACACCGGGGACGTCGGTGTCGAGGCGCGGGCGCCGGCCACCACGTACGCGGCCACGTTCGGGATCGAGCCCAGCGCAGTCGCGACCAGGAACGGGGTGTATCGCATGCGGGAGACGGCGGCCGCGTAGTTCGCGGCCCAGAACGGGACGCCGGGGAACAGCCGTACCGCCAGCATCGAGCGGAAGCCGTGCCTGCTGAACTGGTTGTCCGCCGCCTTCAGCAACCGGCCGCGCAGCAGCGGACGCAGCGCCTCCTGGCCGAGCATCCGGCCGAGCGCGAAGGAGATCCATGCCCCGAGCACGGTGCCGGCCATGGCCGCGCCCATGCCCGACGCCGAGCCGAACACCGCGCCGGCCGCGAGGTTCAGGAACGGCCGGGGCACGAACGCCACCGTGATCAGGCCGTACGCCACGGCGAAGATCACGACCGCGGTGGCGCCGGCCACCTGTGGTGGCCAGCCCTGCGTCAGCAGCTTCTGGGGATCGAAGAGCAGCACCGACGACGCGGCCGCCGCCAGCAGGGCGACGAGCAGGGACAGCCGGGACCACGGCGACAGCAGCACGCGCGTGCAGCGCGCGCCGAGGCTCACCGAAGCGGGCACGGTGATGGTCAGCTCCGTGGCGGCGACCCGGGGAGGGGCCGTGGCGGTGCCAGAGCGGTTGGCATCGAGCATTCGGTGACACTAACCGAAGCCGATGTGTGATCGCCGTATGGTTCCCGTCCCTTGGGCGGAAACGACGCCACGAAAACCGTTCGACGTGGGGCGATGCGTCCGCCATGATCTGTGTCATGTTCCGGTTCGCCTTCCTCGTCGCAGCATCCGCAGTCGCGGATGCGCCGAAGGCTGCCGTTCCCGTTCTCGCGGCCGCTGTCGACGGCGCCCGAAGCTGACCCTCTCCGGAAAGTCCGGCGGACCCCGCAGGGGGAGGGTCGGCCAGTTCTCCGGGGTCCCCGCGCTTCCTACGGACACGCTTCGAGGTACAGCCATGCCCAAGACGGCATACGTCCGCACCAAACCGCATCTCAACATCGGCACGATGGGCCATGTCGACCACGGCAAGACCACCCTGACCGCCGCCATCACCAAGGTCCTCGCCGAGCGCGGCACCGGCACGTTCGTGCCGTTCGACCGCATCGACCGGGCCCCCGAGGAGGCCGCTCGCGGCATCACCATCAACATCGCGCACGTCGAGTACGAGACGGACACACGGCACTACGCCCACGTGGACATGCCCGGCCATGCCGACTACGTCAAGAACATGGTCACCGGGGCCGCGCAGCTGGACGGGGCGATCCTCGTCGTCTCCGCGCTCGACGGGATCATGCCGCAGACCGCCGAACACGTGCTGCTCGCCCGGCAGGTGGGCGTCGACCACGTCGTGGTGGCGCTGAACAAGGCCGACTCGGCCGACGAGGAGCTGGTCGAACTCGTCGAGCTGGAGGTCCGCGAGCTGCTCAGCGCGCACGGCTACGGCGGCGACTCCGTGCCCGTCGTACGGGTCTCCGGGCTCAAGGCGCTGGAGGGGGACCCGCGGTGGACGGCGTCGATCGAGGCGCTGCTCGACGCGGTGGACACGTATGTGCCGATGCCGGAGCGGTACCTGGACGCGCCGTTCCTGCTGCCGGTGGAGAACGTGCTCACCATCACCGGGCGCGGGACCGTCGTGACCGGGGCGGTCGAGAGAGGAACCGTGCGGGTCGGGGACCGGGTCGAGGTGCTCGGCGCGGACGTCGAGACGGTCGTCACCGGTCTTGAGACCTTCGGGAAGCCGATGGACGAGGCGCAGGCCGGGGACAACGTGGCGCTGCTGCTGCGGGGCGTGCCCCGGGACGCGGTGCGGCGGGGGCATGTGGTGGCGGCGCCGGGGAGCGTGGTGCCTGCGCGCCGGTTCTCGGCGCGGGTGTACGTCCTGTCGGGGCGTGAAGGGGGGCGTACGACTCCTGTCTCGACGGGGTACCGGCCGCAGTTCTACATCCGTACGGCGGATGTGGTCGGGGACGTCGACCTCGGCGAGACGGCGGTCGCCCGGCCCGGGGACACGGTGGAGATGACCGTGGAGCTGGGGCGGGATGTGCCGCTGGAGGCGGGGCTGGGGTTCGCCATCCGTGAGGGCGGCCGGACGGTGGGGGCGGGGACCGTGACCTCCGTGGAGTGAGGTCGCGGTGCCTGGGGGACTGCGGGCCGGTGGGGCCCGGTCGCGCAGTTCCCCGCGCCCCGTTCAGGGCGCCGCAGTGACCGTCGGGCAGGGCGCCGGGTCTCTTCGCGAGGGGGACAATGGTGGGGTGAGTGAATCCATACCCGTCGTCCGTGTCACCGAGCGCGGGACCGCGAAGCTGATGCCCGATGTCGATCGGGAGCGGGCCTGGTTGCTGACCGTCGACGGGGCACCGCAGTCGTACGTGGATCTCGATGCGCCGACGCATCTTGAGTTCGAGTACGCACGGCGCCTGGGGTATGTGCTGGACGCCGTGGCGGAGGCCGGAATGCCGCTGGACGTGCTGCATCTCGGTGGGGGCGCCTGCACGCTCGCCCGGTACGTGGCGGCGACCCGGCCCGGGTCCCGGCAGGATGTCGTGGACGCCGACCGGGAGCTGCTGGAGCTGGTCACCGAGCATCTGCCGCTGCCGGAGCAGGCCGGGATCGCGGTGCACGCCGCCGATGCGCGGGGCTGGCTGGAAGCGGCCCCCGGCGATTCGGCGGACGTGCTGATCGCGGACGTCTTCGGGGGGTCCCGGATCCCCGCCCATCTGACCTCGCTGGGCTACGCACGGGAAGCGGAGCGGGTGCTGCGGGCCGGCGGAGTCTACCTGGCCAACCTCGCGGACTCCGCCCCCTTCGGCTTCCTGCGCTCTCAACTTGCCACGTTCGCCGCCGTCTTCGAGGAGCTGGCGCTCATCGCCGAGCCGGGCGTGCTGCGCGGTCGGCGGTTCGGGAACGCGGTGCTCGTCGCCTCGCACCGGCCGATCGACGCCGGCGCGCTGGCCCGTCGTACGGCCGCCGACGCCTTCCCGGCGCGGGTCGAACACGGGCCCGCGCTGCGGGAGTTCGTCGGCGCGGCCCGGCCGGTCGGGGACACGGACGCCGTACCGTCACCCGAGCCCCCCGGCGGAGCGTTCGGGATCGGGTGAGGCGGCCGACGGCCGCGCGGAGACCGGGACCGTGCGGCGGGTGAGGTTGCGGACGTCCGGTACGAGGAGCACCGCGGCCGTGACGGCGACGACCAGGCCCGCGCAGCCCCACAGGGCCGGGCCCCGGCCGAAGGCCTGTTCGGCGGGGCCCGCCAGCGCCGTCGCCAGGGGCAGCAGGGAGACCGAGCCGAACCAGTCGTACGCCGAGACCCGGGAGAGTTTCTCCTCGGGGATCTCCTGGTGCAGCGCTCTCGGCCAGTGCACGCCCCGGCTTGGACGAGGCGCAGGTGTTGCCTCCCCGAGATGCACGATCGGGGTGGTTTGGGCGTCGTGGGGTGGGATGATAGGCGCCCACGCGTGTGAGGGGGCGTCAGATGGGTCGGACGGGGCGTTGGCTGCTGGTGGTCTTTGGGTCGTTGATGGTGTTCGGGCTGTGTGTGCTGCTGGGTGATCTGTTGCTGCCGTGGGATCAGGCGACGCGGATCGGGACCGGGGCGGGTGCCGGCGCTGTGATCGCGGGTGTGCTGGGAGCTTGGGCGTCTTCCATGATTGGCTCTGCTGGATCTCCGACGACTCCGTCGGCGGGTAGGTCGACTGCGTCGGGTGAGCGGTCTGTTGCGACGCAGGACAATTCCGGGGTCATCATCACGGGGGACAACGGCAACGTTCAGCGATGACCGAGACACCAACCCCACCCGCGTCAGGAGGCCGCTCCGCTACTGCGGGCCACAGTTCCGGCGTGATCGCCACGGGCGATTCAGCTCGGATCGAGCAACACACCTTGGTCGTGCCGCCCGGCGCACTGCAACCGGCGGTGCCGAGCGAGGCGATAGCGCGGCTGAACAACCTCCCCGTTCCCGACAGCCGTGTCTTCGAAGGCCGCGAAAGCGCACTTGCCGCGCTGAGTGAACTGCCGTCGACCGGGACGGGCATCGTCACACAGACCGTGCGGGGTATGGGCGGAGTAGGTAAGAGCGCTCTTGTCCTGCACCATGCCCACGCGCACCTGGCGGCCGGACATGGACCGGTGTGGTGGGTTGAAGCGTCCTCGGCAGCCATGGTCATCGCCGGGCTGGCTTCCCTAGCCACGGCCCTCAACCCCGTGCACGCCGCGCTGCCACTGGACGAGGCCGCCGCCTGGGCCGTCGCATGGCTCCAAGGCCGTACCGGCTGGCTGCTGGTCTTCGACAACGCAGAAGAACCCACCGACCTTCACCCCTACCTAGGCCGGCTGACCAGTGGTCAGACCCTGGTGACCACCCGCCGCGATCTGCCCTGGCGCGATCTCGGCACCCCTCTACGCCTCAACGCCTTGACGCCTGAAGCCTCCGTGAAAGTCCTTCAGGAGATCACTGGGCGTCACACCGAGGGTAATGCTGTTGGGCTTGCTGAACTGGCCGAAGAACTGGGACACCTACCCCTGGCCCTGCAACAGGCCGGCGCCTACCTTGCACAGACCCACACCAGCGCCACCAAATACCTCACCCAGTTGCGCGCCGACCCCACCGGTGTGCTGGCCGCCACCGCTCCAGGAGACCCTCAGCAGCGCACCATCACTCAACTGTGGAGCGTCACCCTCGACGCCGTGCAAGCCCAGGACTGCCGCGCGGTTGAACTGCTGCAGATCCTGTCCTACTGCGCACCCGAGCCCTTGCCCCGCCGTGTACTCGCCACAGCCTTGCCCACGATGCGGGAAGTGGACCAGGCCCTGGGTGTCCTCGCTGCCTACAGCATGATCACCCTCACCGAAGACACTGTCACCGTCCACCGCCTCGTACAGGCAGTACTGCGCGGCACAACTTCTGCGGGCGTACCAAAGCCTCAGCCTCGACGGGCCTGGAACTTCCTGCGCAAGTCACAGATGACCACCAGGCCCCATCCACGCGAAGCCGCCCTGAACCTACTCCATGCTGCGATGCCATCAGGCCGCGCAGAGGAAGTGCAGTCCTGGTCGGTATGGCAAGAGTTGGTGCCGCATGTTCAGGCCGCGAACACGCACTGGTCTGACTCGCAGATACCGGCTGACGTCGCTCAATTGCTGGGCCGGACCGCGCTCTATCTATCGGCTCGTGGCCAAGCTGCTCCAGCCCTGCCGCTGTCGGAGCGGGCGCTGGCCATCACCGAGGCGGCCCTGGGCCCCGACCACCCCGACACCGCCCTGCGCCTGGGCAACCTCGCCGGCACCTTCAGCGACCTGGGGCGGTATGAGGACGCGCTGCCGTTGGAGGAGCGGGCGCTGGCGATCAGCGAGGCGGCCCTGGGCCCCGACCACCCCACCACCGCCCTGCGCCTGGGCAACCTCGCCAGCACCTTCAGCGACCTGGGGCGGTATGAGGACGCGCTGCCGCTGTCGGAGCGGGCACTGACCATCACCGAAGCGGCCCTGGGCCCCGACCACCCCGACACCGCCCTGCGCCTGGGCAACCTCGCCAGAAATTTCAACCATCTGGGGCGGTATGAGCAGGCGCTGCCGTTGGAGGAGCGGGCGCTGGCGATCACCGAAGCGGCCCTGGGCTCCGGCCACCCCACCACCGCCCTGCGCCTGAACAACCTCGCCAGCACCTTCAGCGACCTGGGGCGGTATGAGGACGCGCTGCCGTTGGAGGAGCGGGCGCTGGCGATCACCGAAGCGGCCCTGGGCTCCGGCCACCCCACCACCGCCCTGCGCCTGGGCAACCTCGCCGGCACCTTCAGCCACCTGGGGCGGTATGAGGACGCGCTGCCGTTGGAGGAGCGGGCGCTGGCGATCAGCGAGGCGGCCCTGGGCTCCGGCCACCCCGACACCGCCCTGCGCCTGGGCAACCTCGCCGGCACCTTCAGCGACCTGGGGCGGTATGAGGACGCGCTGCCGTTGGAGGAGCGGGCGCTGGCGATCACCGAAGCGGCCCTGGGCTCCGGCCACCCCACCACCGCCCTGCGCCTGAACAACCTCGCCAGCACCTTCAGCCACCTGGGGCGACACGAGGAAGCCCTGCCGCTGAAGGAGCGGGCGCTGGCCATCACCGAAGCGGCCCTGGGCCCCGACCACCCCACCACCGCCCTGCGCCTGGGCAACCTCGCCAGCACCTTCAGCCACCTGGGGCGACACGAGGAAGCCCTGCCGCTGAAGGAGCGGGCGCTGGCCATCACCGAGGCGGCCCTGGGCCCCGACCACCCCACCACCGCCCTGCGCCTGGGCAACCTCGCCAGCACCTTCAGCCACCTGGGGCGACACGAGGAAGCGCTGCCGTTGGAGGAGCGGGCGCTGGCCGTCATCGAGGCGGCCCTGGGCTCCGGCCACCCCACCACCGCCCTGCGCCTGGGCAACCTCGCCGGCACCTTCAGCGACCTGGGGCGGTATGAGGACGCGCTGCCGTTGGAGGAGCGGGCGCTGGCGATCAGCGAGGCGGCCCTGGGCTCCGGCCACCCCACCACCGCCCTGCGCCTGAACAACCTCGCCAGCACCTTCAGCCACCTGGGGCGACACGAGGAAGCCCTGCCGTTGGAGGAGCGGGCGCTGGCGATCACCGAAGCGGCCCTGGGCCCCGACCACCCCACCACCGCCCTGCGCCTGAACAACCTCGCCGGCACCTTCAGCGACCTGGGGCGGTTTGAGGACGCGCTGCCGCTAGCGGAGCGGGCGCTGGCCGTCATCGAGGCGGCCCTGGGCTCCGGCCACCCCGACACCGCCTGGTACCTGAACAACCTCAATGCGCTCCGCACACGGTTGGAACCCGTACCGGAAGATCAGCCCTAGCCGAGCTGACGAGCACCCCGGGGTCCACCGCTCGCAGCCGAGCCAAAGGGTTACAACCACCAAGGTGTTGCGCCCTGGGCCCATGGACGCTTTGGCCAGGGTGGAGCGCAGGAGTTGTGGCTTCGAGACGCGTGATTGAGGTGGTTTGGGCACGGCGCGGTGGGATGATGGGAGTCCGCGGGTGTGAGGGGGCGTCAGGTGGGTCGGACGGGGCGTTGGCTGCTGGTGATCTTCGGGTCGTTGGTGGTGTTCGGGTTGTGTGTGCTGCTGGGTGATCTGTTGCTGCCGTGGGATCAGGCGACGCGGATCGGGACAGGAGCGGGCGCCGGCGCAGTGATCGCGGGTGTGCTGGGAGCTTGGGCGTCGTCCCTGATCGGCTCCTCCAACTCGCCGACGACACCAACTACAGGTACGTCAACTGCTTCGGGCGCGCGGTCGGTGGCCACACAGGACAATTCCGGGATCATCATCACGGGGGACAACGGCAACGTTCAGCGATGACCGAGACACCCACACCGCCCGCCTCGGGGGGCCGTTCCGCTGCTGCGGGCCACAGTTCCGGCGTGATCGCCACAGGTGATTTAGCCCGGATCGAGCAACGCACCCTGGTCGTACCGCCCGGCGCACTGCAATCTGCGATACCGCCCGAGGCGATAGCGAAGCTCAACAACCTCCCCGTTCCCGACAGTCGCGTCTTCAAAGGCCGCGACAGCGCACTCGCCGCGTTGGGTGATCTGCCGTCGACGGGGACGGGCATCGTCACACAGACCGTGCGGGGCATGGGTGGAGTCGGCAAGAGCACGCTGGTCCTGCATCATGCCCATGTACACCTGGCAGCCGGACGCGGGCCGGTGTGGTGGATCGAAGCATCCTCGCCAGCCACTATCACCACCGGCCTTTCCTCGCTTGCCACAGCCCTCAACCCGGTACACGCCGCGCTTCCACTGGAAGAGGCCGCCGCCTGGGCCGTCGCATGGCTTCAAGGTCGAACTGGCTGGCTGCTGGTCTTCGACAATGCGGAAGAAACCGCCGACCTCCACCCTTACCTCGGCCGGCTGACCACCGGCCAGACCCTGGTCACCACTCGACGTGATCTGCTCTGGCGCGACCTTGGGACACCCCTACGCCTCAGCACCCTCACGCCCGAAGCCTCAGTGAAAGTCCTTGAGGAGATCACTGGGCGTCACGCCGATAGTGATGCTGCTGAGCTTGCTGAACTGGCCGAAGAGCTGGGGCACCTGCCGTTGGCGCTGCAACAAGCCGGCGCCTACCTCGCACAGACCCGCACCACCGCCACCAACTACCTCACCCAGCTGCGCACCGATCCCACCGGTGTACTGGCCGCCAGTGCTCCCGGAGACCCTCACCAGCGCACCATCGCACAACTGTGGAGCGTCACACTCGACGCCATACAAGCCCAAGACCGTCACGCCGTCGAACTGCTGCAGATCCTGTCCTACTGCGCCCCCGACCCCTTGCCCCGCCGGGTACTCGCCACAGCATTGCCCTCGATGCGTGAAGTGGACCAGGCCCTGGGAGTTCTTGCCGCCTACAGCATGATCACCCTCACCGAGCACACGGTCACCGTCCACCGCCTCGTACAGACCGTAGTGCGCAGCACCACACCCGAGGGTGCGCCAAAACCGCAGACCCGACGGGTCTGGAACCTCCTGCGCAAGTCACAGCCGGCCAGCAGGCCCCATCCACGCGAAGCTGCCCTGAGCCTGCTGCACGCCGCGATGCCATCAGGCAGCCCGGACGAGATACAGGCCTGGCCGACATGGCAAGAGCTGGTCCCCCACCTGCAGATCATGGGCACACACCGTTTCGGCACAAAGGCGCCCGCCAACCTAGCTGCTCTGTTGGGTCAAACAGCGTTCTATCTAAGGGCCCGTGGTCAAGCTGCTCTAGCCTTGCCGCTGGAAGAACGGGCCTTGGCCGTCAGAGAGGCGGCCCTCGGCCCCGACCACCCCGACACCGCCCTGCGCCTGAACAACCTCGCCAGCACCCTCAGCGACCTCGGACGGCATGCCGAGGCCCTGCCGCTTGAGGAGCGGGCCCTGAGCGTCACCGAGGCAGCCCTCGGCCCCGACCACCCCACCACCGCCCTACGCCTGAACAACCTCGCCAGCACCCTCGGTGACCTGGGGCGGCATGCCGAGGCCCTGCCGCTGAAGGAGCGGGCCCTGGCCGTCAGTGAGGCGGCCCTCGGCCCCGACCACCCCGACACCGCCCTGCGTCTGGGTAACCTCGCCGCCACGTACAGCGCCCTGGGGCGGCATGCCGAGGCCCTGCCGCTGAAGGAGCGGGCCCTGAGCGTCAGTGAGGCGGCCCTCGGCCCCGACCACCCCGACACCGCCCTACGTCTGGGTAACCTCGCCGCCACGTACAACGCCCTGGGGCGGCATGCCGAGGCCCTGCCGCTTGAGGAGCGGGCCCTGAGCGTCACCGAGGCAGCCCTCGGCCCCGACCACCCCGACACCGCCGTCTGCCTGGGTAACCTCGCCAGAACCCTTAGCGACCTGGGGCGGCATGCCGAGGCCCTGCCGCTTGAGGAGCGGGCCCTGAGCGTCACCGAGGCAGCCCTCGGCCCCGACCACCCCACCACCGCCCTACGCCTGAACAACCTCGCCAGCACCCTCAGCGACCTGGACCGGCATGCAGAGGCCCTGCCGCTGAAGGAGCGGGCCCTGGCCGTCAGTGAGGCGACTCTCGGCCCCGACCACCCCACCACCGCCCTACGCCTGGGTAACCTCGCCAGCACCCTCAGCGACCTGGGGCGGCATGCCGAGGCCCTGCCGCTTGAGGAGCGGGCCCTGAGCGTCACCGAGGCAGCCCTCGGCCCCGACCACCCCACCACCGCCCTACGCCTGAACAACCTCGCCAGCACCCTCAGCGACCTGGACCGGCATGCAGAGGCCCTGCCGCTGAAGGAGCGGGCCCTGGCCGTCAGTGAGGCGGCCCTCGGCCCCGACCACCCCGACACCGCCCGGTACCTGAACAACCTCAATACGATCCACACATGGTTGGAACCCGTACCGGAAGGTGAGCCCTAGCTGCGCTGACGGGCCACGCGAAGTCCAGCGCTGTCAGCCGAACCAAAAGGCTACATTCACGCAGGTGTTGCGCGGTCATCCAGGAGACGCCGAAGACCTCGACCGTCGTGCCCGCCACGAACATCACCGCGCACAGGGCTCCCACGGGGACGGGCACCGCGAGCGCCGCGGAGGGGAGCGCGAGCGGGAAGACGCAGAGGGTGCCGACGAACAGGAGCCGACGGGGTTTCCAGCGGGTCATCAGGAGGGCACCGGCCACCGTGCCCGCGCCGAACGCGGCCAGCGCCAGCCCCCACGGGCCGGGGCCGCCCAGACTGTCGCGGGCGACCAGCGGGCCGTAGACCGCGTCGGCCGCGCCCACCACCGCGTTCGCCAGGGAGAACTGGACGACGATCCCCCACAGCCAGGGGCGCCCCACGAACTCCCGCCAGCCCTCCCGGAGATCGGCCAGCATCCCCTCGCCCGGGGCGCGTGGCGGTATATGGCTGACGTCGAGGAACGAGCGCAGCGTACCGGCGACCGCGAACGCCGCCGCGTCCACCGCCAGCACCCAGCCGGGCCCCACCGCCGCCACCAGCGCGCCGCCCAGAGCCGCGCCCCCGAGGGCGGCGCCCTGCATCGCCATCCGGAACACGGCGAACGCGCGGCCCGCCTGTTCGCCGCTCACCGAGGACAGCAGCATGCCCTCCGCCGCCGGGCTGAAGAACGCCTGGCCGGTGCCGCCCAGCGCGGTGAGCAGCATCATCTGCCACAGCCTGGGGTCGCCGGTGAGCACGAGGACGGCGAAGGCGCCCTGGGAGAGGAAGTTGAGGGTGTTGGCCGCGACCATCACGCGGTGCCGGGGGAAACGGTCCGCCACCGCGCCGCCGACGAGCAGGAACACCACCAGCGGGAGGGTGCGGGCGGCGGCCACCAGGCCGACGTCCCCGGCGTCGCCGCCCGCGTCCAGCACCGCGAACGCGGCGGCGATCAGGGAGCCGTTGGCACCCAGGCTCGTCACGATCGCCGCCGCGGTCAGCAAGCTGTAGTTGCGGCCCGCCCAGGCGGGTCTGCGCAGGCGGGCGGGGGCGCCCGGGGCGCCGGAGGTGCCGGGGAGGTCGGGGGAGCCGGGGGAGCCGGGGGAGTCGGAGGCGGAGGTCACCGCCCGACTATCCCGGCCGGGAGACCGCCTTGCCAATCCGATTCCCGGGCAGCCGGTCCCCGGTGGCCGTCAGCTCCCGCTCGGGGTGCCGTGCAGCCGCACCGTGCTGAGGATCTTCATGATCGTCGCCGTCGGAACCTCGCCGTTCACTCCCCTGGCGCCGTAGAAGTCCCACGACACCAGGTCGCCCGCCGAGTTCTCGAAGCCGAACGTGATCGCCTTGCCGTCGCCCGCGCACTTGCCCTTCTGCGGGGTGTTCGTCGAACGCGCCCAGGCGTAGGCGCCCTTCAGGCCCGACGCGGTGGTGTAGGCGGTGGCCTTCTTGTCGTAGGTGATGCTCTTCTTGTCCGGCTGCGTGTAGCCGCCGTACACCCACCAGGGGACCTCCCGGACGGCCGCGTCGCCCGCGCTCTTCGCGCCGCTCTCGCCCTTGGTGCCCACCGCCGCCAGGGACGTGTCCTCGGTCCTGCCGTCCTTGTCGTCGTCGCTCGTGCACCACTTCGACTTGTACTGGGCGGGCGCCGACATCGTGATGATCGGCTTGCCGTCCGTGTCCTCGAAGCCGACGGAGGTCCCCGAGGTCAGCACCTCCCAGGCGGCCGGCACGTCGAAGGCCGTGCCCCACTTGGGGTTCACGACGGTCTTCCAGCCCGCGATCGTCGGCTTCTCGGTCTCCTCGGCACCGCGCGCACTGTCGTCCGTCGACGCGGACACCGAGGCGGAGGCGGACGTGGAGGCGGTCGGCGACTGGGTCGTCCGCCGGTTCGTGCCGGTGTCCGCCTTGTCGTCCTTGTTGCCGCCGAGGACCAGGAACCCGGTCACCCCGGCCGCCACCACGACGGCCGCCGCCGCGATGATCGCGACCAGCTTCGTACGGTCGCCCCCTCCGCCCCCGCCCTGCGGAGCGCCGGCGGGCCCGGGCGGGCCCCACTGCGGCTGCTGCCCGTACCCGCCCTGCTGTGGATACTGCTGGTAGCCGGGCTGCTGGTACGGATTCGGCTGTTGGTAACCCGGTTGCTGATACGGGTTGTTCTGCGGGTACTGCTCGCCCCCTGGCGGCTGCTGTTCTGGCCACATGGCTCGTAACCCTAGTGCCGGCCGGCCCCGGCGGCTCAGCCGGTCGGGTGGTAACCCGGTTGCCGGTTTGGGTCGTTCGGCGTGGTCGGCTCGCCCGTCGGCGGCTGTTGACCTGGCCACATGGGCGGTCACGATGACAACGATCACCGCGGTGGCTCTGGTCAGGCTTCGCTACTCATGAGTAACATGACTCTCATGAGCACTGACCAGATGTCGATCGGCGAGATGCTCGCCGCCACGGTCCCGATGGTGCGGACCCTCAACCTGGAGTACCTGGAGACCACTCCGGAGCGGGCCGTGCTGTCCCTGCCGGACCAGGGCGACTTCCACAACCACATCGGCGGCCCGCACGCGGGTGCGATGTTCACCCTCGCCGAGTCCGCGAGCGGCGCGATCGTGCTCGCCGCCTTCGGCGACCAGCTCTCGCGGGCCGTGCCGCTCGCCGTCGGCGCCGAGATCGCCTACAGGAAGGTCGCCCTCGGCCCGGTGAAGGCCACCGCGACCCTGGGCCGCCCGATCGCCGACGTCGTCGCCGAACTCGACGAGGGCAAGCGCCCCGAGTTCCCGGTGACCGTGGCCATCACGCGCGAGGACGGCGCGGTCACCGGCGAGATGACGGTCGTCTGGACGCTGCGCCCCAACGGCTGACCGACCTGTCGGCCGCTGCCGGCGGTGCCGGTCGCCGATGTGGCACGGCGCTGTTGAACGGCCTGCGGAAACGGTGACCCGGGTGAGGGGCGGAGAATCCTCACCCGGGCCTTCTCGGCAGGCGGGTCAGGCGGCGCGGCTCTCCTCGCGGCCGGCGCCGGCTTCCGTCAGGCCCGCCACGAACTCCCTGAGCCACGCCGTGAACTCGGGTCCCAGGTCAGGGCGTTCGCAGGCGACCCGGACCACCGTGCGCAGGTAGTCGGCCTTGTCGCCGGTGTCGTAGCGCAGTCCGTCGAAGACCACCCCGTGCACCGTGCCGGACGCGGCCAGGTCCTGGAGCGCGTCGGTCAGCTGGATCTCGCCGCCGCGGCCGGGCGCGGTCCGCTCCAGGACGTCGAACACCTCGGGGTCGAGGACGTAGCGGCCGATGACCGCGTAGTTGCTGGGCGCATTCTCCGGGGACGGCTTCTCCACCAGGCCGGTCACCCTGACCACACCCTTCTCGCCGGCCGGTTCGACGGCGGCGCAGCCGTAGAGGTGGACCTGCGACGGGTCGACCTCCATCAGCGCGACGACACTGCCCTGGTAGCGGTCGCGGACGTCCAGCATCTGGCTGAGCAGGGTCTCGCGGGCGTCGATCAGGTCGTCACCGAGGAGCACCGCGAAGGGCTGGTCGCCCACGTGGTGCTTGGCGCACAGCACCGCGTGGCCGAGGCCGAGCGGGTCGCCCTGACGGATGTGGTGGATGTCGGCGAGCCGCGCGGGATCGCGTACGGCGTCCAGGCGCACGGTGTCGCCCTTGGCGGCCAGCGCCTGCTCCAGCTCGAAGGCGTTGTCGAAGTGGTCCTCGATGGCCCGCTTGTGCCGGCCGGTGACCATGAGGATGTCGTCGAGCCCCGCCTTGGCGGCCTCCTCGACGACGTACTGGATGGCCGGCTTGTCGACGACCGGCAGCATCTCCTTCGGCGTCGCCTTGGTGGCGGGCAGGAACCGGGTGCCGAGCCCGGCGGCCGGCACCACGGCCTTGCGGACCGGCCGGGGGGACGTGGGGGCGGGGGAGGAGTGGGGGGCGATCATGCGGCACATGCTGGCTTGCCGGGATGAGAGCGGGCAGGGAGAAACGTGGGTGGCGGCTGTGGAACACCGCGCTCCGCCACCAGTGGCCGAGGCCGTCGGGGAGTTGGAGATTTCGTGTGCCATCGGTTCCCTGGCGCACACAAGTTGAACCTGTGCGACCGTTGAATCCCGGCCGTGGGTGGATACCGCCGGTAACTTATCTGAATTCCCGCGAGTTTGAACTTAGGTCACCCCAAGTTCTTGTTTCCTGTGAGACGTGTGTGCAAAGGTGAGCCACCCCGCGGGAGGGTCCATAGGCAGGTGCGGCCCGGAGGCTGCTCGCTATGGGAACCCAAAGGTACGCACCAATCAGCACTGCATTCCGTCAGGGCGCAATTCGCATGCCGTCCTGCGGTACGGGAGGAAATAGTTCAGTGCAACCCCCCTACCCCCCACGCCCGCCGTACCCACCTCGCCCCGGTTCGACCCCGGGGGAGTCCGACCGCAATCTCATCGCCCAGCTCACCGGCGCCCACGCCGCCAGACATCATGCCGTCGCCCTGCTGCTGGCCCGGCACTGGCGCGCCACCTGTGACTACGCAGTCGTCTGCCTCGCCGCCGCCACGCCCAGCGCGCAACTCGTCGCCAGCGCCGCCTTCGAGCGCGTCCTCGGCAGACCGGCCGGCGGCGCGGCGGGCGGCGCCCTGCGCCCGCAGCTCCTCGTGGCGGTACGGGAGACGGTCCGCGCGTGGGCCGCCGACGAAGCCATTTCGGTGGTCGTGCCGGAACTGCGCAAGACCACCGGTGGTCGCGGACTCAGCGCCGCAAGGCCCGGCACCCCCGAAAGGCGGCAACTCGCGGAGCGTGCTTTCCAAGCCCTTCCGGGAGCCTCGCAATGCCTCCTCTGGCACTCCGAGGTGGAAGCCGAACCCATAAACATACCCGCTGGTCTGCTGGGTGTCGACACCATCACCGCCACGGCCGCCCTCGACCAGGCCCGCGAACAATTCAGGACCGGATTGGTACGTGCCCACCGGGAACTCGCGCCCTCGAAGGAATGCCGCTTCTACAACCGGCTCCTCGACGTCCCCATTCGCCGGGGCGGCTCTCTGCTCCCCGATGTGCAACGGCATCTGACCGAATGCCGGTACTGCCGGCACGCCGCCGAGCAGCTCAGCCATTTCGACGGCGGCCTGGAGACGCTGCTCGCCGAGACCGTGCTCGGCTGGGGCGCCCGCCGCTACCTCGACACGCGGCCCGGCCATGGCGCGGTCGTCGAGGCGTGGCCGGCCGGAGGCGAACCCGCACCCGCGGCGGTGCCCGGCGGACGGCACCGCGTCGTGTCCCGGAGCGGACGGCGCAAGGCCGTGCTGGCCGGCGTCGGCCTGGTCTCCCTCGCCCTGCTCGCCACCGTGCTGGTGGCCAAGGGCTGGTCCGACGACAACGGTGTCCCGCGTCCCGGCGCCACCACCTGGGGAGCTCCCGGCGACGGCGCCACCCGGCCCCGCCCCGCCGCGCAACCGCCGTCCTCGGGCTCCCCGTCCCCGGCCTCCGTGGGCGAGCCCGTCGAGATCGCCCACGGCAGGCTGCGCAGTCTCGACGCCGGGCGCTGCGTCGACGTGCGCGGGGGTGACCGCGGGGTGCGGGTAGGCGGGGACCTGCGGCTCGGCACGTGTTCGGACGTCGGCTCCCAGCAGTGGTCGTACCAGGACGACGGCATGCTGCGCAGCGCGCTCGATCCCACCCTGTGCCTCGCCGCCGACCCCGGCGCGCGCGGTGTCGTGGTCGCCGGCTGCCTGGTGCACGCGGGGGAGGTGTCGTACGACCTGACGGTGCGCGGTGAACTCCTGCTGCGCTGGGACCAGGACCTCGCACTGGCCGTCGACGGCACGCGGGTGGTCGTGGCCCGGCGGAACGGGTCGGCCGGCCAGCGCTGGGAACTGGAGCCGGGGGAGGGCGGAGTTGCGGTGACTCCGCAGCCCGCGCGCTCCACCGCGCCCGCGCCGAAGAAGCAGGGCGGGACCGGGACCTCCGCGCCGCCGCCTCCGGTGGCTCCGCAGGGCGATCCCGGAGAGACGCAGGAGCCGTACGCCACCCGGGTCGCGCAGGCCGCGGCGCGGAACCACCACCCCGGCCCGGTCACCCCGCCCGGGCGCCACGAGCCGGCCGGATCGCTCGACGGTGCGGCCGGCGGCGCTCTCGACTCCGTCGGCGAAGGGACCCGCGGCGCTCTGGACTTCGTCACCGATACGACCGGTGGCGTCCTGGACTCCGCGCCGGCCGCCGTGGCGGACGTCGCGAGCGGAGCGGGAAGCGGCGCGCGAAGCCTGCTCGGTTAGCCGGCTGCGGACGGTGGGGGCCACGGTGTGCCGTGGCCCCCGTTTTCGGTTCTTGTCGGCCTCGTGCCCTTTTCTTGTTCAGATCGTTGACACGAGTCACCACCGGATCTACGTTTCCGACGCGCCGGTGGTGCTGCTGACGTGTCGTCAAGGTCCTGTGGCGGTTGCCGCGTTCACAGGCCGAACGCGGCTCGGGGCGGTCCTGTGGCGCCTTCGCGGTCCACATCGTCGTGCCCGCACACCGAAGGAGTGACGGCTCATGTCCGAAACCGTCTCCCGACGATCAGCCCTGCGCCTCACGGCCGGTGCCGTCGCGGTCGCCGCCGCGGCCACCGGCGGACTCGTCCCGCCCACGCCCGCCGCGGCGGCGGACAGACCCGAGGCGGGGGCCGGCCCCCGCGTCGAGCGGCTGCTCGCCAGACTCACGCTCGACGAGAAGATCTCCCTGCTGCACGGGGCCGACGACCCCGCCTCGCGCGGCCAGGCCGGATACGTGCCGGGCGTCCCCCGGCTGAACATCCCGCCCCTCAGACTCGCCGACGGGCCGGCCGGCGTCCGCATCACCGAGCATGCCACCGCACTGCCCGCCCCGGTCCTGCTCGCCTCCGCCTTCGACCCCGAACTGGCCCGCCGCTACGGCCAGGTGATCGGCCGCGAGGGCCGCGCCCTCGGCCAGGACGTGCTGCTCTCCCCGATGGTCAACCTCATCCGCACCCCCTACGCGGGCCGCAACTTCGAGACGTTCAGCGAGGACCCGCTGCTCGCCTCCGACCTGGTCGCCGCCGAGATCAGGGGCATCCAGGGCGAGGGCCTGATCGCGACCGTCAAGCACTTCGCCCTCAACAACCAGGAGCAGGACCGCACTTCGGTCGACGTGCGCGCCGACGAACAGACCATGCACGAACTCGAACTGCGCGGCTTCGAGGCGGCGGTGCAGGCCGGAACCGGCGCGGTCATGGGCTCCTACAACAAGGTCAACGCCACCTTCGCCTGCGAGAACAGGACCTTGCTCACCGACATCCTCCGCGACCAGTGGGGCTTCACGGGCTGGGTGATGACCGACTGGTTCGCCGCCCACAGCACCGCCGCCGCGATCACCGCGGGCCTCGACATGGAGATGCCCGACGGCACGTACTTCGGTGCGGCCCTCAAGTCGGCGGTGCAGAACGGCAGTGTGCCCGAGCGGTACGTCGACCGGGCGGTACGGCGGATCCTCGCCGTGCTGGACCGCTTCGGCCTCCTCGACGGCAGCGCCCCGCCCCGCCCGGACCGCGACGCCGAGGCGGGCGCGGCCGTGGCCCTGGAGGTCGCCAAGGCCGGCGCGACCCTGCTGCGCAACGAGCGCCGCACCCTGCCGCTGGACGGCGGCAGCGTCGCGGTGATCGGACCGACCGGCGCGCTGCCCTTCGTCAGCGGCGGCGGCAGCGCCCATGTCGTTCCCGATCACGCCGACAGCCCCCTTGACGCCATCAGAGCCCGGACGCGCGCCACGGTCACCTACGCCCTCGGCGAGGACCTGTTCGGCAAGGCCCTGCCGGCCGGCGCCCTCAGCCCCGGCTTCACGAGCGAGGGACAGCGGGTGGCCGCCGGACAGACGTGGGCGTACGACGGCACGCTCACCGTCACCGAGGACGACGAGTGGACCTTCGTGCTCCACTTCTCCTCCGCGGCCACCGACCGCCCCAAGGTCCTGCTCGACGGCGAGGAGCTCTTCCCCCTCGCGGCCGGATACGGCGAGTACTTCTCCGGCGGCCTGGTCGCCGTCGCTCCCGACGGGCTGGGCGTGCGCCGTAAGACGCTCCAACTCCCAGCGGGCAACCACAACTTGAGTATCACGGCGGACGGCGGCGACTCGGGGCTGCTGTTCCGGCTGCGCCGCAGCACCGGTGCGACCCACGCCCAGGACGTCGCCGACGCGGTGAGCGCGGCCCAAGTCGCCCGGCACGTCGTGCTGTTCGCCTACGAGGACGCCACCGAGGGCCTCGACCGCACGACCGTCGCCCTGCCCGGCCACCAGGAACGGCTGATCCGCGCGGTGGCCGCGGCCAACCCGCGCACCACCGTCGTCCTCAACACCTCGTCGTGCACCTCGATGCCATGGCTGGCGGAGACCGGAGCCGTGCTCCAGATGTACTACCCCGGCCAAGAGGGCGCGGCCGCCACCGCCGCCGTCCTCTTCGGCGACAGCGACCCCGGCGGCCGCCTCACCCAGTCCTTCCCGGCCGACGACGACCACCACCCGGTCGCCGGGGACCCGCGCCGCTACCCCGGCGTCGACGGCGTGGAGGAGTACTCGGAGGGCATCCGCGCCGGCTATCGCTGGTACGACGCGCAGGGCGTGCGGCCCCTCTACCCCTTCGGGCACGGGCTGTCGTACACCTCTTTCGCGTACTCCGACCCCGGCACGCGATGGACGCACGGCGGACTGGAGGTCACCTTCACCGTGCGCAACACCGGGCGGCGGACGGGAGTCGCGGTGCCGCAGGTGTACGTCGGACGCTCGCCCGACCTGCGACTCGACCAAGCCGTACGGGTGCTGGGCGGCTACCGGCGACTGGTGCTGCGGGCCGGGGAGCGCCGGCGGTTGACCGTGCGGGTCGCCGCGCGCACCCTGTCGTCCTGGGACGCGCGGCACCATCGCTGGACACTCGGCACCGGACGGCGCACCGTCTGGGTCGGCGCCTCCTCGGGCGACCTGAGGCTGCGCACCGACGCGCGGGTGGGCGACGGCCGCCGCTGAATTCCTGTCAATGAGCGGCCGGGGAGCCAGGGCTCTCCGGCCGTTTACTTCAAGGGTTTACAAGAATTTTCCCCGCCGTGCGTTTCATTTGAAGCAATGTGGTTGACGACAGGTTTTTGTCAGGATTGAGTGAGGGTTGACGCAGAGACGTTCGGTGCGGGTTTCTGCTGTGCCACGATCGAGCCAGCGGGCCGAAGTCATCCCGAATTTACAGAGCTCGGCGCGGTCGCACGGTGCGTTGCGGCGCGGTGAGTGCCGGGTGAATGGCGGGGCGCTTTGACGGGCTTATGGCGGTGTGCCGCCAGCGAGCCGGGCGCCGTACGACCGCCGTGCCGAAGGGGATTGCCAGGATTTTCGGCTCTTGCGGTGAATTCCTCCCGCTGGCCGAATCAATGCTACCGGACATGATGGGTACGCTCCGTTATTGACCCGCGAGTAATGAACTCGCTAGTTTCCGGTGGCCTCACCACGAGCTTTTTCGCCGCACACATCCCCCACCGTGCTGTCCTCCCGATTATTCGGAGCGTCATGACGTCCCCTGTGCGTGCCGTCGACCTGATCATGTGCATCACCCCTTTCGGAGAACCCGATGCCAGGCTCGCCACAGCGGTCTGCGCCGCCGGCGGACTCGGCGTCCTCGACCTGGGCCGCGGCGACCGAAGAACCCGGGAGGCGCTGGCCAGGCTGAGACGGGCGGTGCCGGGACCGTACGGCGTGCGGATCGCCGCCGGCTGCGCGCTCGCCCCGGACGATCTCACCCCGGACGATCTCGGCCCGGCCCCCGACACCGTGGTCCGGGCCGCCGACGCACCCTGGACCATCGCCGAACTCGCTCCGCGCGCACGGGTGCTGGCCGAGGTGACCGACCTGGCCGGGGCCCGTGCGGCGGTCGCGGCCGGTGCCCGCGGACTGATCGCCCGGGGCGCCGAGAGCGGCGGCCGGGTCGGCGAGCTCAGCACCTTCGTCCTCCTTCAACAACTGCTCGCTGCGGACGAGTTGGGGGTGCCGGTCTGGGCCGCCGGTGGCATCGGACCGCACACGGCGGCGGCCGCGGTGGCCGGTGGCGCGGCCGGGGTGGTCCTCGACAGCCAACTGGCGCTGCTCGCCGAGTCCCGGCTGCCCGAGGCGACGGCGGCCGCACTGCGCTCCCTGGACGGCTCCGAGACGGTCGTCGTGGCCGGGTACCGGGTCCTGCACCGCCGCGGCCCGGACGCCCCGCGCCCGCCCGCCGGCGACCCGGCCGAGGTCGCCGCGCTGCTCGGCGCCGAGGACCCGCGCACCCAGCTGCTCCCGGTGGGCCAGGACGGCTTCCTCGCCGCCCGGTTCGCCGAGCGGTGGGGCGACGTACGGCGGACCGTCAGGGAGCTGACCGCGGCGATCCGCGGCACCGGCGCCGCCGGCGCACCGCGGCCGACCGGCTCGGCTGCCGCCGCCGGCGTGCCAAGGCCGACCGGCTCGGTTGCCGCAGCCGGCGCGCTGCGGCCCGCCACCTCTGCCATGAGCCGGGCCCTCGGCACCCGGCTGCCCGTCGCCCAGGGCCCGATGACCCGGGTGAGCGACCGTGGCGCCTTCGCGGCGGCCGTCGCCGACGACGGGGCGCTGCCCTTCCTGGCGCTTGCCCTCGCCGACGGCGCCCGCACCCGGGAGATGCTGACCGAGGCCAAGGCCGCGCTCGACGGACGGCCCTGGGGCGTCGGCGTGCTGGGCTTCGCGCCCGAGGAACTGCGCGACGCCCAGCTCGAAGCGGTACGCGAGCTGCGGCCCAGCCACGCCATCGTCGCGGGCGGCCGGCCCGCCCAGGCGGAGGCGCTGGAGCGGGCCGGGATCAGCACCTTCCTGCACGTGCCCTCGCCGGGGCTGCTGCGGCAGTTCCTGGAGGCCGGCGCCCGGAAGTTCGTGTTCGAGGGCTCCGAGTGCGGCGGCCACGTCGGACCGCGCGCGAGCTTCCCGCTCTGGGAGGCCCAACTCGCCGTCCTGGAGGACTTCCCGGACGCCGAAGGCCTGGAGGTGTTCTTCGCCGGCGGCATCCACGACGAACGCTCGGCGGCGATGGTCGCCACCCTGGCCGCGCCGCTCACCACCCGGGGCGCGGCCGTCGGCCTGCTCATGGGCACCGCCTACCTCTTCACCGAGGAGGCCGTGGCCCGGGGCGCGATCCAGCCCCTCTTCCAGCGCCAGGTCAGGGCGGCCGCCTCGACCGCCCTCCTGGAGACCGCGCCCGGCCACGCCACCCGCTGTGTCCCCAGCCCGTTCACCTACAACTACCGTGAGCGCGAAGCCGAGTTGCGGGAGAGCGGAGTGCCCGGCCGGCGAGTGTGGGAGGAGCTGGAACGGCTCAACGTCGGCCGGCTGCGCATCGCCAGCAAGGGCCTCGACCGCACGGCCGACGGCGAGCTGACCCCGGTGGACGAGCAACGCCAGTTCTCCGACGGGATGTTCATGGCCGGAGAGGTCGCCGTCCTGCGCTCGGCGACCACCACCGTGGCCGCCCTGCACCACGCCGTGACCGACGGGGCCGCCGACTTCCTGGCCCGGCGGACGGCTCCCGAGGAGCAGGCGGAGCCCTCCGCCCCCGCCCCGCTCGACATCGCGGTCGTCGGTATGGCCTGCATGTTCCCGCAGGCTCCCGACCTCGCCGCCTTCTGGGCGAACGTGGTCGCCGGACACGACGCGGTCACCGAGGTGCCGGTGGAGCGCTGGGACCCGGCCGTGCACCACGCGGACGGCAGTACGACGTCCAAGTGGGGCGGATTCCTGCCGCCGATCCCCTTCGACCCGCTGGGCTACGGCATCCCGCCCGCTTCCCTCGGGCACATCGAGCCCGTCCAGCTGCTCGCCCTGGAGGCCGCCCGGCGCGCCCTGGACAACGCCGGATACGGCGAGCGGGGGCGGGAGTTCGACCGCTCGCGCACCTCCGTCGTCTTCGGCGCCGAGGCCGGCAGCGACCTCTCCAACGCGGCCACCCTGCGCGCCGTACTGCCCTCCTACTTCGGCACGGTGCCCGACGGCCTCGAAGACCAGCTGCCCCGCCTCACCGAGGACTCCTTCCCGGGCATGCTGGCCAACGTCATCTCGGGGCGGATCGCCAACCGCCTCGACCTGGGCGGCGCCAACTACACGGTGGACGCGGCCTGCGCCTCCTCGCTGGCCGCCGTCGACGTCGCCTGCAAGGAACTCACCGCGCAGACCAGCGACGTCGTGCTGTGCGGCGGCGCCGACCTGCACAACGGCATCAACGACTACGTCCTGTTCTCCTCCGTGCACGCGCTCTCCCCGACCGGCCGCTCCCGCGCCTTCGACGGCTCCGCCGACGGCATCGCGCTCGGCGAGGGCGTGGCCTGCGTCGTCCTCAAACGGCTGGCGGACGCCGAGCGCGACGGTGACCGGATCTACGGCGTCATCAAGGGCCTGGGCGCGTCCAGCGACGGCCGCTCCCTCGGCCTGACCGCCCCGCGCCCCGAGGGCCAGCGGGCCGCGCTGCTGCGGGCGTACCGCAGCGCCGGGATCTCCCCGGCCCAGGTCGGCCTGGTCGAGGCCCACGGCACCGGGACCGTCGTCGGCGACCGCACCGAACTCACCATCCTCAGCGAGGTGTTCACGGAGGCGGGCGCGGCGAACGGTGGTTGCGCGCTCGGGTCGGTCAAGTCGCAGATCGGACACACCAAGTGCGCCGCCGGACTCGCCGGGCTGATCAAGACCACCCTCGCCCTGCACACCGGCGTCAAGCCGCCCACCCTGCACCTGGACCACCCCAACCCGGCCTGGAAGGAGACGGACAGCCCGTTCGCCTTCCACACCGAGGCCCGGCCGTGGGCCACCCCGCCCGCCGAACGGGTCGCCGGGGTCAGCGCGTTCGGCTTCGGCGGCACCAACTTCCATGTGGTGCTCGCCGCGTACGACGGCGCCCTGCCGCCGGAGCAGGGACTGGACGCCTGGCCCGCCGAGCTGTTCGTGTTCCGGGGCCGGGACGAGCAGGCCGCCCACCGCGGCGTCGAGGAGATCCTGAAGGCTGCCGAGACCGGCTCTTGGCGACTGCGCGACCTGGCGCTCGCCGCCGCGCGTCGTTCGGATGCCTCGCCCGAGCCGGTGCGCGCCGCGGTGGTCGCTGCCGATGTGGCCGCGCTGACCGGGCAATTGCGCCGGGTCCTGGCCGCAGAACACGACCCGCGCGCGGGGATCCATCTGGCCTCTCCGCAGGCCGAAGCCGACACCAAGGTCGCCTTTCTCTTCCCCGGCCAGGGCAGCCAGCGCCCCGGCATGCTCGCCGACATCCTCATCGCCTTTCCCGAGCTGCAGCACTACCTCCAGCTCGGCCGCGCCCACGCCGACACCCTCTACCCGCCCACCGCGTTCGACGAGGACACCCGCGAGCGCCGCCGGGCCGCCCTCACCGACACCCGGGCCGCCCAGCCCGCCCTCGGCATCACCGGTCTCGCCGCCCACGCCTTCCTCACAGCGGCCGGCGTCCGCCCCGACATGGCCGCCGGCCACAGCTACGGCGAACTCGTCGCCCTGAGCGCGGCCGGTGCCCTCACCCCGGAAACCCTCCTGGAACTGAGCACCGAACGCGCGGCCGCGATCCTGGCCGCCGCGGGCGACGAACCCGGCACCATGGCGGCCGTGTCCGGCGGAGCGGACGACGTCGAGCGAGCACTGCGGACGGCCGGGGTCCCGGCCACCGTGGTCGTGGCCAACCACAACTCGCCCCGGCAGACGGTGATCTCCGGCCCGACCGGCGAAGTGACCGAAGCCGTAAGGCTGTTGCGTGAGGCCGACCTCGGTGCCAAGCGGATCCCGGTGGCCTGCGCCTTCCACAGCCCGGTCGTGGCCGGGGCGGCCGACCGGTTCGCGGAGGTCCTCGCGGACACGGCCGTACGACCGCCCGAGTTCCCGGTGTGGTCCAACCGCACGGCGGCCCCCTACCGGCCGGACGCCGACGCCGTACGCGCCGAACTCGCCGCCCAGATCGGCTCACCCGTCGCCTTCGCCGCCCAGGTCGAGGCGATGTACGAGGCCGGGGCCCGCGTCTTCGTGGAGGCCGGACCCGGGACCGTCCTCACCGGGCTCGTCGGGCAGATCCTCGGCGACCGCCCGCACACCACCGTGGCCTGCGAACCGCGGGCCGGCAGCGGACTGCGCGGCTGGCTCGACGCCCTCGCCCGACTGGCCGCGGCCGGCGTACCGGTACGCACTGCCTGGCTGCTGCGCGGCCGGGACGCCGTGGACGCGGTCCGGACCCCGGCGCCGAAGCAGCCCGGCTGGACCGTCGACGGACAGCTCGTACGCACCGCCGCCGGAGACCTCCTGCCCGGTGCCCTGGCACCGGCCCGACGAGTCGTGGAGAAGACGACTGTGACGACGAACCAGCCGCACGGCGCCCCCGCCGACCGGGACGCGCTGATCTCCGAGTTCCTGCGCACCAGCCGGGAGATGATCGCCGCCCAGCGCGATGTGCTGCTCACCTACTTCGGGGCGACTCAGCCGCAGGTGCCGGCCGTGCCGCCGCTCCAGCAGTTGCCGCCCGCAGAAGTCGTCGTACCCCAGCCGCGGTCGGCGCAGCCCGCACTCGAACCCGCCCCGGTGGTCGAACCCGAGGCGGCGGCCGACGTCGAGCGGGTCGTCCTGGAGATCATCAGCGAGCGCACCGGATACCCCGTCGACATGATCGAGCCCGACCTCGACCTGGAGGCGGACCTGAGCATCGACTCGATCAAGCGGGCCGAGATCGCGGGCGAGCTGGCCAAGCGCCTCGGCATCGCGGGCGCTGCGCGGACCCTGGACGACGCCGAGCTGGAGGACCTGGCGAAGGCCCGCACGGCGGCGGCGGTGACGGGATGGCTGAAGGCGCGGGTCGAGGAGGCCGGTGCCGGTCAGACCCCGGCGGCCGCGGGGACAGCGGGCGAGGGCGACGGGGGTGGCGGCGACGGCGCGGCGCCCGTTCCGGGCCCGGCTGCCGGAGAGGGCGATGCCCGCGCGGAATCGGATGCCGTGCCAGGTGAGCCGCTTGCCGGGGTGGCTCCCAGGCGCTTCGTCCTGCGGCCCGTCGCCCTGGCCCAGCCGGACCCGGAGGCCGATCCCGCGGCTCTGCTCGCGGGCAGGCGGTTCGTGCTGCTCGGGGCGGAAGGCGGCGCTGCCGCCACCCAGCTCGCGGCGCGGCTCTCCGCGTACGGCGCCGAGGCCGTGACCATGGCGGCCGACCACCTCCTCGATGCGGCGGACGGAACCGTGGACGGGGTGCTGTACCTGGGCGGCCTGCCCGGGGCCGCTGAGACCCCGGTCCTGCCGGACGCCTTCCCGGCGCTGCGCGCGGCCCTCGCGCGCGGCCCGCGCTGGCTGCTGGCCGTCCGCCCCGCCGACGGCGCGGACGCGGCACGTTCGGCCGGACTGCACGGGCTGTTCCGCACCGTGGCCCGGGAGTACCCGGACACCGTCGCACGGGTCGTGAGCCTCGGGGACACCGCCCCCGAGGCGGTCGCCGACGCACTGCTCGCCGAGCTGCTCGCCCCGGAACCGGCCCCGGTCGTGCTCCGCACGGCCGCCGGACGGCAGGGGCTCGAACTGGCCGAGGCGGCGCCCGGCCCGCTCGGCGGCACCGGGGCCGGACCGGCGGGGGAGGGGGCCGCGGAGGCCGCCGCCCTCGGCCTCGACCGGGACTCCGTGGTGCTGCTGGTCGGCGGGGCCCGGGGCATCACCGCGAAGTTCGCGGCCGCCCTCGCCACCGCCTGCCGCTGCCGGATCGAACTCCTCGGCCGGACGCCCGCACCCACCGGCCCGGAGACCCCGGACACCGCGGGGGCACGCACCCCGGCCGAACTCCGCACCGCCCTCGCCGCCCGGGGCGGCCTGAAGCCCGCCGAGATCAACCGCGACGCCGAACTGATCCTGGCCCAGCGGGAGATCACCGCCACCCTGGACGAACTCGCCGCGCTCGGCAGCGAGGCGCGCTACCGCGCCGTCGACTTCCGGGACCACGACGCCGCACTCCAGGCCGTCAAGGAGATCCACGCCGACCACGGCCGCCTGGACGGGGTCGTGTTCGCGGCCGGGGTGATCGAGGACCGGCTGATCGCCGAGAAGTCCCCGGAGTCGTTCCAGCGGGTGTACGGCACGAAGACGGCCGGCGCGGCCACCCTGCTCGCCGCCCTCGGCGAGCTGCCCAACGGGCCCGGTTTCGCGGTGCTGTTCGGCAGCATCTCGGCCGTCCTCGGCAACCGCGGCCAGGCCGACTACGCCGCCGCCAACGACGCCCTGGAGAGCCTCGGCGCCGGCTGGGCGGAGCGCACCGGGAACCGGGCGCTGACCGTGCACTGGGGGCCGTGGGCGCCCACCGGCGGGCACACCGGCATGGTCAGCCCGGAACTCGGCCGCGAGTACGCCCGGCGCGGGGTCAGGCTGATCGACCCCGACGAGGGCACCGCGGCCCTGCTGCGCGAGCTCGCCTGGGGCGAGGAGTCCGTGCGGGCCGTCGTCTACACCGCCTCGGGCTGGTGACATGAGCGACGACCCTCAGGTTCCGGTCGCGATCGTGGGGATGGCGGTGCTGCTGCCCGGCGCCGCGGGCCTGGACGCGTACTGGCAGAACCTGCTGAACGGCACGGATGCCATAACAGAGGTGCCGGAAGGACGCTGGGACGCGGACTACTACCGGCCGGGCTCGGCCACCGGGCCCGCCGTCCCCGACCAGGTGTACTGCCGGCGCGGCGGATTCGTGGACGCGCTGGCCGAGGTGGAGGTCACCCGGTTCGGGATCATGCCGAACTCCGTGGCCGGCACCGAACCCGACCAGCTGATCGCCCTCGACGTGGCCGCCGCCGCGATCGCCGACGCGGGCGGCGCGGACAGGCTGCCGGACCGGCACCGGATCGGCGTGGTGCTGGGCCGGGGCGGCTACCTCACCCCCGGCCTGGTCCGGCTCGACCAGCGGGTCCGTACGGCGGGGCAACTCGTGCGCACCCTGGGCGAGTTGGTGCCCGACCTCACCCCCGGCCAACTGGCCCGGGTGCGCGAGGCGTTCACCGAGCGGCTCGGTCCCGCCAGCCCCGAGTCCGCGATCGGCCTGGTGCCCAACCTCGCCGCCTCGCGCATCGCCAACCGCCTCGACCTGCGCGGTCCCGCCTACACGGTGGACGCGGCCTGCGCCTCCTCCCTGGTCGCCGTCGACCAGGCCGTCACCGAACTCACCGCCGGGCGCTGCGATGTGATGCTCGCCGGGGGAGTGCACCACTGCCACGACATCACCCTGTGGAGCGTCTTCTCGCAGCTGCGCGCGCTCTCCCCGAGCCAGCGCATCCGCCCCTTCCACCGCGACGCCGACGGCATCCTCATCGGCGAGGGCACCGGAGTCGTCGTCCTCAAGCGCCTCGCCGACGCCGAGCGCGACGGCGACCGCGTCTACGCCGTGATCCGCGGCACCGGCGTGGCCAGCGACGGCCGCACCGCCGGACTCGTCAACCCCGACCCCGGCGGCCAGACCCACGCCGTACGCCAGGCCTGGCGGGCCGCGGGGCTCGACCCCACGGCCCCGCACTCGGTCGGTCTCCTGGAGGCGCACGGCACCGCGACTCCCGCCGGTGACTCCGCCGAACTCGCCACACTGGCCGAGGTGTTCGGACCCAGCGGGACCGGCGGGACCGGCGGGCCCGGCGGGCGCGGTGCCGAGCGGGCCGTGCTGGGCTCCGTGAAGTCGATGATCGGCCACACCATGCCGGCCGCCGGAGTCGCCGGGCTGGTCAAGGCCGCCCTCGCGCTCCACCACGCCACCCTGCTGCCCACCCTGCACTGCGACGACCCGCACCCGGCCCTCGCCGCCACCCGTTTCCGCACCCTGGACCGGGCCCGGCCCTGGGAGGCCGCTCCCGGACAGCCGGTCCGCAGAGCCGGGGTGAACGCCTTCGGCTTCGGCGGGATCAACGCCCACGTGGTGCTGGAGGAGGCCCCGGGCAACCGCGCCGCCGGCCCCCGCGGCACTGGAGTCGTCGGAACCCGCAGCACAGGGGCCAGCGGGCCCCGCGTCACGGAAGCCGCCGCACCCCGCCGCGCGGAGGTCACCGAACCCGAGCGCATCCTCCTGATCGCCGCCGACACCCCCGAGCACCTCGCCGCCGCCCTCGCCGCCGACGACTCCGCGGTCCTCGCCGCCGGTCTCGACCCCAGGGGGACCCACCCACAGGCCGGCCCGGCCCGGCTGGGCATCGTCGACCCCACCGCCAGACGGCTGGCCCTCGCCCGGCGCGCGGTCGGCAGGAGCCGCCCCTGGCAGGGCCGCAACGACGTGTGGTTCCGGCCCGCCGCACTGCTGCGCCCCGGCAAGCTGGCCTTCGTCTTCCCGGGCCTGGAAGGCGAGTTCACTCCCCGCGTCGACGACATCGCCGCGCATTTCGGCCTCCCCACCGTCACCGGCCCCGCCACGGACGCCGTGCGGGTCGGGGACGTAGGCCGTCATGGGTTCGGTGTCGTCGGCGTGGGGCGGCTCCTCGACAGCGCGCTGCGCCGGATGGGCGTGGTGCCGGACGCGGTCGCCGGGCACAGCGTCGGCGAGTGGACGGCGATGGTGGCCGCCGGGCTCTACTCGGGTGACCAGGTCGACGCGTTCATGGCCGAGTTCGACCCCGACGCGGTCACCGTCCCGGGCCTCGCCTTCGCCGCGGTCGGCGCCCCCGCCGACCGCGTCCTCGGCGTACTCCGCGAGGACTGGGCGGACGCCGGGATCGTCCTCTCCCACGACAACGCGCCGAACCAGTCGATGGTCTGCGGCCCGGACCGGGCCGTGGCGGACCTCGTGCGCGCCCTGCGGGCCGACGGCGTGCTGTGCCAGGTGCTGCCGTTCCGGTCCGGTTTCCACACCCCGATGCTGGAGCCGTACCTGACCCCCATCAAGGAGGCCGCAGAACGGTTCCGGCTGTACCGGCCGACGGTCCCCGTCTGGTCCGGCACCACGGCGGCCCCCTTCCCGGCGGCCGAGACGGAGGTGCGTGAGCTGTTCGTCCGGCATCTGCTGGAGCCGGTCCGGTTCCGGCAGCTGGTCGAGGGCCTCTACGCCGCCGGCCACCGCGTCTTCGTCCAGACCGGCCCCGGGCAACTCGCCTCCCTGATCGGCGACACCCTCGGCGACCGCGACCACCTCGCCGTCGCCGCCAACTCCCCCCACCGCACCGGACTGGCCCAGCTCCGGCGCCTGGCGACCGCGTTGTGGACGGCCGGCGCCGCCGTCGCACCGGAGGTCCCGGCGACGAGCGGGCCGGCCACGCCGCCACGGCAGCGGCCGCCCGTCCGGCTCGACCTGGGTGGCGCGCTGGTCTCCCTGGACGGCCCGGAACTGGCCGGACTCCGCACGGCGCTGGGCAGCGGGCGGACATCCGGAGGACCGTCCCCGCTGGACGACCTCGGCACCCGCATCCCGGCCGCCGCCGAACTCGACGCGCTGCTGCGGGAGACGGCCGACACGGCGGCGGCCGTGCTCACCGCGATCCGCCCGCCCGGCACCACCGCCCCCACCACCGCCCGCGCCCTGCCCCGCACCGAGATCCCTCGTCCCACGGCGCCGCGGCGCACTCCGCCCGGCGCCCCCGGCCCCGCGACACCGCCGCCCCCCACCTCCCGCACCACCACCCTCCGGGTGTCCGCCGAGGCGATGCCCCACCTCCTCGACCACTGCTTCTTCCCGCAACGCCCCGGCTGGCCCGACACCGAGGACCGCTGGCCGGTGGTCCCCGCCACCACGATCGTCCAGCACATGATGGACGCGGCCGAGGAGGCCACCGGACTGCGGGCGGTGGCCGTGCACGGAGCCCGCTTCGACCGCTGGCTCACCGCCACACCCCCGGTCGACGTCCCGGTCACCGTCACCCCCGACGGACCCGGACGCGTCGCGGTCACCTTCGGCCCCACCGCCCGAGCGGTCGTCGAAGTGGCCCCGGACCACTCCCCGCCGCCCACCGGTCCCGGCCGCCCCCCGGCCCCCGAGCGGACCCCCGAACACACCGCGGCCCAGCTGTACGCCGAGCGCTGGATGTTCCACGGCCCAGCGTTCCAGGGCGTCACCGAGCTCACCGCGATCGGCGACCGGCACGTGCGCGGGGTGATCACGACACCCGCCGCCCCGGGCGCGCTGCTCGACAACGTCGGCCAGATCCTCGGCTACTGGATCATGGCCACCCGCACCGAGCGGACCGTCGTCTTCCCGGTGCAGATGCGCCGGACGCGCTTCCACGGCCCGCATCCGGCCCCCGGCACCGACGTCGGCTGCCTGGTGCGGATCACCTCGCTCACCGACACCGTCCTTGAGGCGGACGTGGAGCTCACCGTCGGCGGCCGGGTCTGGGCCCGGATCGAGGGCTGGCAGGACCGCCGCTTCGACAACGACCCGCACACCCGGCCCGTCGAACGCTTCCCGGAGCGCAACACCCTCTCCCAGGCGCGGCCCGGCGGCTGGGCGCTGCTCCACGAACGCTGGCCGGACCTGGCCTCCCGCGAGCTGATCATGCGCAACTCCCTCGGCACAGCCGAGCGTTCGGAGTACGCGGAGCGCCCACCGCGCGGCCGCCGGCAGTGGCTGCTGGGCCGGATCGCCGCCAAGGACGCGGTACGGCAGTGGCTCTGGCAGCACGGCGAGGGGCCGGTCTTCCCGGCCGAACTCCGGGTCCGCAACGACGCGTCGGGCCGCCCGTACGTGGTCGGCGCGCACGGCCGCACCCTGCCCGAGCTGGACGTCTCCCTCGCCCACCGGGCCGAGGCGGCGGTGGCGATCGTACGCCCGCACACGCCCGGCCCGGGACCCGGCATCGACCTCGAAGAGGTCGCCGAACGCGATCCGGCGGCCATGCGGGCCGCGCTGGGCGCGGACGAACTCCGGCTGCTGCACGCCCTGTCCGCGGACGACGCGGGCGGCTCCGCGGCCCTCTGGTTCACCCGGTTCTGGACCGCCAAGGAAGCCGTCGCCAAGGCGGAGGGCACCGGATTCGACGGCCGGCCACGGGACTTCACCGTCCTGGAGGCGGCCCCGGACGGCAGCCGGCTGCTGGTCTCGGGCCGGCTGGAACGCGCCTACCCGGTGCACTGCGCGCCGGTCCGCAATCCCCCCGCACTGCCGGACCGCGACTACGTCGTGGCCTGGACGACCGGACCGGCAGCCGCAGACCCCGAGGAGGACCCGCGATGAATCCCACCGAGCCCGAAGTCCGCGCCGACGAGGAGGCGGTCCTCGCCGACCTCGCACGGATGCTCCGCACCCTCCTGGAGGAGTACGGCGACGACGACGCCGAGATCGGCATGAACACCACCTTCAACCGCGACCTGGAGCTGGAGAGCATCGACCTCGTCACCCTGGCCGGACTCCTGGAGGAGCGGTACGGCAAGCGGGTCAACTTCGCCGAGTTCCTGGCCGGGATGGAGTTCGACGAGATCATCGAGCTGACCGTCGGCCGGCTCGTCGAATACGTGGTGTGGAGCCTGAAGGCCACGGAGGCGGGCTGAGCCATGGCGATGGTCGACACCGGAGACATCCGGCTGCACGTACAGCGAATGGGCCCGGCGGAGGGCCGTACCCCCCTCGCCACCGTGGTCCTGGTGCACGGGCTGCTCACCGACAGCCTGGCCAGCTACTACTTCACCGTGGCCCCCGCCTTCGCCGCCTCCGGCCTCGACGTGGTCATGTACGACCTGCGCGGCCACGGCCGCAGCGGCCGCCCCACCGACGGCTACACCCTCGACCACAACATCGACGACCTGGAGGCCCTGCTCGACCGGCTGGCGATCACCGGCCCGGTGCACCTCGTCGGCAACTCCTACGGGGGCACCATCGCCTTCGGCTACGCGGCCCGCCACCCGGAGCGCACCGCCAGCCTGACCCTGATCGAGTCCGAACCGGCGACCGCCGCCTGGGCCGCGAAACTCGGCGGCATCCTGCACCGGGTCGTCACCGAACTCGCCCACAACGAGCCGGACGCCATCGCCTGGATCACCGCCAACCGCAGTCACAACACCGCCCGGCTGGCCAGGGGCGCGGCACGGCTCGCCCGTGAGACCAGCCTCGGCCGGGACATCCCGGCCAGCCGGGTGCTGACCGAGGACCAGATCAGCGCCGTACGCTGCCCGGTCCTCGGGGTGTACGGCGGTGACTCCGACCTGGTCGACGTGGTCCCGCTGAAGGAGACCCTGCTGGCGGACTACCGGTCGGTGGTGCTGCCCGGGCACGAGCACTCCGTGCTGGTCGAGGCGGCCGGCACGGTCGGCGGACACATCCTGGAGCTGATCCACTCGGTCGGCGGGGCGCGGGCGGCCGGGGTCCGGTGAGCGGCTTCCTGTTCGTCGTGCCGCCCCTGGTCGGGCACATCAACCCGGCCGTCGGCGTCTCGGCCGAACTCGCCGCGCGCGGGCACCGGGTGGCCTGGGTCTGCGCGGACGCCGGTCTGGTCCGCCGGCTGGCGGGCGCGCAGGCGCGGGTGTTCCCGTGCGCGGGCACCGCCGAGGGGGAGCGGCCCGCGGATCTGCGCGGCGCGGAGGCGCTGAAGTTCCTCTGGGAGTGGTTCCTGGTGCCGCTGGCGGACGCCATGGCGCCCGGTGTGCGGGCGGCTGCCGACGACTTCCGCCCCGATGTGGTGGTCGCCGACCAACAGGCCTTCGCCGGGGCCCTGGTGGCCGAGCGGCTCGGTCTGCCCTGGGCGACCTCCGCGACCACCTCGGCCGAGTTCGGCGGCGCCTACGACGGCATCCCGAAGGTCGCCGAGTGGCTCCGCGACCGGCTCACGGAGCTGCGCGGCCGCATCGGGGATCCGGCGGGCACCGCCGACCCGCGCTTCTCGCCGCGGCTCACCCTCGCCTTCACCACGCCCGAACTGGCGGGCCCCACCGACCGGCCGGCGGTCCGCTACGTGGGTCCGTCGATCTCCGAGCGGCCGGTCCCCGACAACTTCCCCTGGGAGTGGCTGGATCCGAGCCGGGAGCGGGTCCTCGTCTCCCTCGGCACCGCCAACGCCGACGCGGGCGGGCGGTTCCTCGCCGAGTGCGTGGCCGCCGTACGCGATCGGGCCCACCGGGTCCAGGCGCTGGTGGCCGACCCCGGCGCCACCCTGCCCCCCGCGGCCGACGACAAGGACCTCCTGATCCTGCCCTCCCTGCCCCAGCTCCCGCTCCTGGAGAGAGTCGACGCGGTGGTCTGCCACGCCGGGCACAACACCGTGTGCGAGGCCCTGTGGCACGGCGTCCCGCTGGTCGTCGCCCCCATCCGCGACGACCAGCCGGTGATCGCCGGGCAGGTGGTCGACGCCGGGGCGGGCATCCGGGTCAGGTTCGGCCGGGTCACCGCGCCCCGGCTGGGCGAGGCCCTGGACACCGTCCTGTACGAACCCGGCCCGCGCACCGCGGCGGCCAGGATCCGCACCGCGTTCCGTGCGGCGGGCGGAGCGCAGGCCGCCGCCACCCATCTGGAACGCCTCGCAGCAGACCCGCACGCAAGGAGAGCCGATGAGCAAGCAGAGTGAGATCGAGGCGTTGCGCTCCGCCTACCGGCGGGACCTGGCCGAGGGCACCGACCGCTTCTTCGAACCCCCGCGCACCACGTGCCCGTGGTGCCGCTCCGACCGGCTGACCACCCGGCTGCGCACCACCGACCTGCTCCAGCACAAACCCGGCCGCTTCGTCCTGGACCGCTGCCAGGACTGCGGGCACACCTTCCAGAACCCGCGCCTGAACGAGACCGGCCTGGAGTTCTACTACCGCGACTTCTACGACGGCCTCGGCGAGCAGAAGATGAGCGGCACCTTCGGCGGCCGGACCAAGATGTACCAGGGCCGCGCCCGGTCCATGGTCCCGCACGACGCGACCCCCAAGAACTGGCTCGACGTCGGCACCGGCCACGGCCACTTCTGCGAGGCGGCCCGCGAGGTCCTGCCCGGCACCGCCTTCGACGGCCTCGACTTCACCGACGGCGTCGAACTCGCCGCCCGCGAGGGCCGGGTGGAGCGCGCCTACCGGGGCGCCTTCCCGGACCTGGCCCCCGAACTCGCCGCCCGCTACGACGTCGTCAGCATGTTCCACTACCTGGAGCACAGCACCGACCCCGACCGCGAACTGCGCGCCGCCCACGAGACGGTACGCCCCGGCGGGCACCTCCTGATCGAGGTCCCCGACCCGCAGAGCCGCTACGCCAGGCTCCTCGGCCGCTGGTGGCTGCCCTGGCTCCAGCCCCAGCACCTGCACTTCATTCCCGTCGCCAACCTCCGCGAACGGCTCACCGGCCTGGGCTTCACGGTGGTGGCGGAAGAACACGCCCAGGCCCACGACCCCGTCGACCTGCTGGCCGCCGTCTGGCTCGCCCTGGACCACACCGCACCCCGCGAGGACGCCCCCTGGCTTCCCCGCCCGCCGGGCGCGCTCCAGAAGACGCTGCGCGCCGCCCTGCTCCTCGCGGGCATCCCGGCCCTGGTCACCGGCACCCTCCTGGACCGCTTCGCCGTACGGCCGCTCTCGCAGCGCCTCCGGCTCGCCAACGCCTACCGCATAGTCGCCCGCCGCGACTGAGGACGCCTCACAGCGCCTTCGCGCGGATCATCGCCGACAGCACCAGGGCGCCCGGCAGCAGCGGCACCCAGTCGGTCAGCACGCGGTAGCCGATCACGGTCGCGGTGGCCACCGCCGGCGGGGAGCCGAACGCGGCCAGCGTGAACACCAGCGCCGCGTCCACCGCGACCCCGCCGGGCACCGGCACGGCACCCCCGGCCGTGCCCGCCGCAAGATACGCGAGGGTCACGTCCGCCCACGACAGCCCGAGCCCGAGCGCCTCCCCGGTGCAGGCCAGCACACTCGCCTGCACCAGCGGCATCGCCGTGGCCCCGCCCCACAGGGCCAGCACCCGGGAGGGCCGCGCGTGCACCGTCCGGGCATCGGTGAGCGCACACCGCACCAGTGCTGTCACCGGCCGCCGCAGCGGTCGTACGACGGCCATCGTCACGCACGCCAGGGTGAAGCCGGCGGCGACCGGGATCAGCACGACGCCGTCCGGCACCAGCTCGCCCAGCCGCCGCCACGCGGACGAGGACAGCAGGAACCCGATCAGCACGACCGTCTTCGCACCCGACTTGGCCACCGAGTACAGCGCGATCGAGGCGGTGGCCCGCTCCAGGGGGACACCCCGGGTGCGCAGGAAACGCACGGTGACGGCGTGCGCGCCGAGCCCGGCGGGCACTGCCGTGGTTGGCGGCCCCGGCGGCGAACTGCGAGGCCAGCAGCAGCCCCGGCGGCAGCCGGTCGGGCACGGCGCCCTGCCGCATGCAGGAGGCCACCACCCAGGTCAGGCAGGTACAGGCGCCGCCGGCCAGCAGCCACCCCGGTTCGGCGCGGGCGAGCCGGGTGACGCCCTGGTACAGCAGTGACTGGTTGGTCAGCCCCCAGATCGCGGCGATGAACAGCGGGGACAGACACAGGGCGAGCCGGAGCGGCCGGCCGGCCATCGAGGGCGTCGGCAGCGGACGCACGGGCGCGTCGGCGCAGGACGAGGACAGTGACGACAGTGAGGACAGTGAGGACACGGGGACGTTGTCCTTCCACAGGGGGCCCGCGGTGGGGAGCCGCGGGCGAGCGAGACCGCCCGGGAGCCTTCCCGTCCCGAATGACACCCGGATGTCCGAAAACCTAAGGCGGGAGGGCGGGCCGGTGCCGCGGGCGATGCGGTACCCGGCCGACCCGGTAGCCTTCCTGGGGAAGGAGCACGCGACAGGGGAGGTTCCGGCGGTGCACGTCCAGGAATGGCTCGACTCGGTACCGGCGGTCGCCGTCTACGCCGTGGTGGCGCTGGTCATCGGTGTGGAGAGCCTGGGCATCCCGCTGCCGGGCGAGATCGTCCTGGTCTCCGCCGCGCTGCTGTCCTCGCAGCACTCGGGCATCAACCCGTTCGTCCTCGGCGCCTGCGCCACGGCCGGCGCGGTCGTCGGCGACTCCATCGGCTACGCGATCGGCCGCAAGGGCGGCCGCCCCCTCCTCGCCTGGCTGGGCAAGAGGTTCCCCAGACACTTCAGCGAGGGCCATGTCGCCACCGCCGAGCGCTCCTTCGAGAAGTGGGGCATGTGGGCGGTCTTCTTCGGCCGCTTCATCGCCCTCCTGCGCATCTTCGCGGGCCCGCTGGCCGGCGTCCTCCACATGCCGTACTGGAAGTTCCTGACCGCCAACCTCCTGGGCGGCATCTGCTGGGCAGGCGGCACGACGGCGGTCGTCTACTACGTCGGCCTCGTCGCGGAGGACTGGCTGAAGAGGTTCTCGTACGCGGGCCTGGCGGCAGCGGTACTGGTGGGCCTGGCGTCGATGCTGATCGTGAAACGCAAGGCCGGCAAGGCTCAGGAGAAGGAACCCGAGCCTGTGGGAGCCGGTGACTGAAGCGCCCCGACAGGGGCGCGGGGCTGTATGTGACATGCGGCTCCGCCGCGTGGGCGCGACAAGCCCCCACGCACCCGCACCCGCCCGACGACCTACTCATGCACCCCGCGATGCGCCTCGGCCAACTCCGCATAGAAGGTCCCGTTGAGGGTCACCCCCTCCCGCTCCTCCCGGCTCAGCTCGCGCCGCACCTTCGCCGGCACCCCCGCCACCAGCGACCCCGCAGGCACCACCATCCCCTGCGGCACCAACGCCTGCGCGGCCACCAGCGACCCCGCCCCGATCACGGCCCCGTTCAGCACGGTCGCCCCCATCCCGATCAGGCAGTCGTCCTCCACGGTCGCCCCGTGCACCACCGCGTTGTGCCCGATCGACACCCGCTCCCCGACGCTCACCGGAAACCCCGGATCCGCATGCAGCGTGGCGTTGTCCTGCACATTCGCCTGAGCCCCCACGGTGATCTTCTCGACATCCCCCCGGATCACCGCGCCGTACCAGACACTCGCCCCGGCCTCCAGCGTCACATCCCCGATCACCGAAGCCGTCGGTGCCACGAACACGTCGGCCTCGACCCGCGGCTCACGTCCCCCGATCCCCATGATCAGCGCCTTGTGAGTCATCACCGTCTCCCGTCGTCGTCGATTCCCCCGGAAACCTACGCCACCGGTTGGGGCAAAGATCACAGCAGCCCGCCCTCTTCTGCTCGCCGCCCGCTGAGTACCGTGACCCCGTGCCGAAGCCCAAGAACACGTTCTCGTCCTGGCGTCGCCGCCTCGCCCAACGCGCAGTGCACGCGGCCTGGGCCTGGGCGCAACGCACCGGGTCCGTCACGGCCGACCACCCCAGCCGCTTCCGTTTCGGCGCCCTCGGCGAAGCCACCCGCCTCGCCTTCCCACTCGGCACGGTCTTCGGTGAACCGTGGATCCACCTCGGCTCGCACTGCATCGTCGGCGAACAGGTCACCCTCACCGCGGGCCTGATGCCCGACCTCGACCTCGGTCCCGACCCGATCCTGCGCATCGGCGACGGCGTGGTCCTCGGCCGCGGCAGTCACGTCATCGCCGACACGACGGTCACCATCGGCAGCGACTGCTACTTCGGCCCGTACGTCTATGTCACCTCCACCAACCACTCCTACGACGACCCGCACGAGCCCATCGGCAGACAGTGGCCCCGCATGGAGCCCGTGGAGGTCGGCCCGGGCTGCTGGATCGGCACCGGTGCGGTGATCCTGCCCGGCGCGCGGATCGGCCGGAACGTGGTGGTGGCCGCGGGCGCGGTGGTCCGGGGCACGGTGCCCGACCACGCCGTGGTGGCCGGCGCGCCCGCCCGGGTCGTACGCCGCTGGACACCCGAGACCGGCTGGCAGCCGCCGCTGCGCACGCCCCCGCCGGTGCCGATCCCGGAGGGCACCACGCCGGAGCAGTTGCGCGCGCTGGCGGAGCTGGACGAGGAGGACGTGGCACGGCTCGCCGCACTGGAGACCGAGGGCTGAGCGGCCGCCGGCCGAGCCGCCGGCCGCCGGTTCAGCCGGTGGCCAGCAGCAGCGTTCCCACCAGCGCCAGCCCGGCGCCCGCCGCCTGGACCGCCCGCAGCCGTTCGCTGAGGAAGCCGCGGGCCGCGAGCGCGGTGACCACCGGGTAGAGCGACGCGAGCACCGCGGCGACGGTGACCGGACCGTGCTGGGCGGCGACCGAGTACGTGCCGTTGGCCGCGACGTCGGCGAGACCGACGAAGCCCAGCGCAGGGAGCGTGGCCCAGGCGAAGCCGCCCTCCGGCAGTGCGGGCGCACCCCGGCGCACGGACAGCCACAGGGCCGCGCCGCCCGTCGCGACGCTGGTCAGCCGTTGTACGAAGAGGGCCAGGAAGAGGCCGGTGACCGTGGTGGACGCCTCGGTGATCAGCGCGAACACCGTGCCGAAGCCGGCCGCGGAGACCAGGGTGAGCAGGATCGTCCGGCGCTGCACGGGGGCGCCGCGCAGCTGCGGGCCGCCGGCCAGGACGACCCCGGTGACGGCGACCGCGATGCCCGCGACCTGGAGCAGCCCCGGCCGCTCACCGAGAAGGAGGCCGACCCCGACCGGGACGGCGACGCTCAGGGTGGCCAGTGGGGAGACCACTCCCATCGGGCCGAGGGCGAGGGCCTTGTAGAAGGAGAACAGCGCGACCGGTCCGACCAGGCCCGCCGCGAAGGCGAACCACAGCCGCGGTCCGGCCTCGCTCCAGCCGCCCGTGGCGACCACGATGACGCCCAGCACCGCCGCCGCCAGGCCCTGCGACAGGACGACCACGGTGAGCGCCGGGGCGCGTCGCGTGAGCAGTCCGCCGCCGAAGTCGGCCAGTCCCCACAGGAAGCTGGTGGTCAGGGCGAAGAATGCTGTCACGGCCCGCCTCGCAGTACAGTTCGGTGAACGATCAGGTGCACCCCATCGTAGTTCACTGGGATGAACTGCGTCATCTAGAATATTGGACCATCATGCCCACCATGCCCTCCACAAGGCTCTCCACGATGGACGGACCGTGTCGGACCTCGACCTGCTGACCCAGTCCCTGGCCCGCAACGTCAAGCACTGGCGGGCGGTGCGCGGGTTCACTCTGGACGTGCTCGCGGCCCGGGCCGGAGTCAGCCGCGGCATGCTGATCCAGATCGAGCAGGCCCGCACCAACCCGAGCATCGGCACGGTCGTCAAGATCGGTGACGCGCTCGGCATCAGCGTCACCACCCTGCTCGACTACGAGCAGGGCCCGAAGGTCCGGATCGTCCCCGCCGACAAGGCCGTACGGCTGTGGCACACCGAGGCCGGCAGTTTCAACCGGCTCCTCGCCGGCACCGAGGCGCCCGGCCCGCTGGAGATGTGGGACTGGCATCTGATGCCGGGGGAGAGCAGCCCGTCGGAGCCCCACCCCACCGGCACGGTGGAGATCGTCCACGTCACCGCCGGTGAACTGACCCTCACCGTCGACGGCACCGAGTACCGCGTGCCGAAGGGCGCCAGCGCTTCCTTCCAGGCGAACACCGCCCATGTGTACGGCAACACCGGGGACGTGCCGATGGAGATGGTGATGACGGTCTCCGTGCCGCCCGTGCCCTGAGCCCGGCGGGCGCGGCTGTTGGCGTGCGGACATGCGCGCACCCATCGGAGACTTCGACGCCGCCGTCCCCGCCACCGACCGCCTCGACGAGCTGACCGCGCCGGTCGCCGACGCCGTACGCGACTGGACCGGCACCGTGCCCGCCGACCGGATCGTCCATGTCGAGACCGAACCGCGGTGGGCGGACACCGCGGTCTTCGTCGAGCACTACAGGCGTGACCCGCTGGAGCGGTCGGCCAACTGCGTGGTGGTGGCGGGCAAGCGCGGCGGCGGGACCACCCCGGCGGCCTGTCTGGCGCTGGCCACGACCACGGTGGACGTCAACGGCGTGGTGTGCCGCCGACTCGGCGCCGCAAGGCCTCGTTCGCCTCGATGGAGACCGCGACCGGCGCGACGGCATGGAGTACGGCGGCACCCCGATCGGACTCCCGTACGACTGGCCGCTGTTGGTGGACTCGGCCGTGGTCGACCTGCCCTGGGTCCTGGTCGGCAGCGGGCGCCGGCGCGGCAGACTCCTGGTCCCCGGCGAGGCGTTCGCCGAGCTGCCGGGCGCGGTGGTGGTGGCGGGGCTCGGCGTCTAGGACAGCGCGTGGGCGTGGTGCGCCAGCGCCAGGTGCGGGTCCGCCTGGCCCGGGGCAGGCGCCGGATCCGCGTGCACCAGGGCCGCCGTCAGCCTCGGCACGGCGTGCAGCAGCGCGTGTTCCGCCTCGACGGCGATCCCGTGGGCCTGCCGCACGGTCGCCTCGCCGTCGACCACCACCGCCACCTCGGCCCGCAGCCGGTGCCCGATCCACCGCAGCCGCAGCTCGCCCACCGCGCGTACCCCCGGCACCTCGCGCAGCGCCCGCTCGGCCCGGTCCACCAGCTCCGGGTCCACGGCGTCCATCACCCGTCGGAACACCTCGCGCGCCGCGTCCCGCAGTACCAGTGCGATCGCGGCCGTGATCGCCAACCCCACCAGCGGGTCGGCGAGTTGCCAGCCGAGCGCCGAGCCGCCGGCCCCCAGCAGCACGGCCAGCGAGGTGAACCCGTCGGTACGCGCGTGCAGCCCGTCGGCCACCAGTGCGGCCGAGCCGATCTCCCGGCCCACCCGGATCCGGTACCGGGCCACCCACTCGTTCCCGGCGAACCCGGCCAGCGCGGCCACCGCGACCGCCGAGAGGTGCGAGACCGGGCGCGGGTCCAGCAGCCGGTCGACCGCGGTCCAGGCGGCGAAGACGGCCGAAGCGGTGATCGTCAGTACGATCGCGATCCCCGCGAGGTCCTCGGCCCGCCCGTAGCCGTAGGTGAAGCGGCGGTTCGCCGCGCGGCGCCCGAGCACGAAGGCGATGCCCAGCGGTACGGCGGTCAACGCGTCCGCCGCGTTGTGCACCGTGTCCCCGAGCAGGGCGACGGAGCCGGACAGGACCACCACGACCGCCTGCACGAGCGCCGTCGCGCCGAGCACGGCCAGCGAGGCCCAGAGCGCCCGCATGCCCCGCGCCGACGACTCCAGCGCGGTGTCGAGCTTGTCGGCCGTCTCGTGGGAGTGGGGCGTCAGGAGATGGGTGAGGCGGTGACGGAGACCGGCGGCCGAGGAGTGTGCGTGACCGGGCGGATGATCGTGCCCGTCATGAAGCCCGTCGCCGTGGCCGTGGCCGTCGCCGTGCCCGTGATCGTGCCCGTCGCCGTGTCCGTGATCGTGCCCGTGCCCCTGGCCGTGCCCGTGATCGTGCCCCTGGCTGTGCCCGTGATCGGGCTCATGGCCGTGGCTGGGCTCAGGGACGCGGCTTCGGTTGTGGTCGTGGTCGCGGTCGCGCTCATGGCTGTGGCCGTGGTCGTGCCCGGGGCCGTCGGTGGGCTTGCCCTGCCGGTCAAGGGTGGAGGCGTGCTCGGGAAGGTGACGGTCGTCCGCGGACGCGTGTTCGTGGTGGTGCCGGTCGCTCATGCGGCTCCCCTCTCCGGTGCGCTGGGCGCGGTCATGGACATCCGACGCCCACGACGCCATTATGTGCGTATGAGCGCACGCATGCACCTGTCACCTGCGCATCATGCGCATCCGCGCACCCCCGGCGAGGAGCAGTTCGCGCTCGCCGCCGAAGTCCTCGCCCTGCTCGGCGACCGCACCCGGCTCACTCTGCTGCACGCCCTGACGACGGGGGAGGCAGACGTCGGCACGCTCACCGAGGTGTGCGGCGCCGCGCGGCCCGCCGTCAGCCAGCATCTGGCGCGGCTGCGGCTCGCGGGGCTGGTGGGCACGCGCAAGGAGGGGCGCCGGGTGGTGTACTCGCTGCGCCACGGCCATCTGCGCCGCCTGGTCGAGGAGGCGCTGAAGGTGGCGGACCACCGGCTGTCCGAGACCGTCACCGCAGCAGACGGCTGAGCTTTTCGAGCAAGGCGAGCGCCTCCTCGGCCTCGCTGGTCGCCGCCGCCAGGGCCGGGCCCAATGGTGCTTCCCGCACCGCCTTCATGCGGTCGGACGGCTCGGCGACCGGGCTCAGCAGCGTACGGCGGCCGTCACGCGGGTCGGATTCGGCGACGCTCGCCTCGGCGCTGCGCAGCCGGCCGCGCAGTCGGAGACCTGGCTCTGCGCCAGGCCGGTGCGCTTGGCGATCTCGGTGACCGTGGTCCGGGGGTGGTCGCGCAGGTCGGCGGCGACGATCAGCACGGTGCCGGTGCTGGTGGGGTGTTCGCCGATGCCATCCCCCGTTCGCCGGGCGTCTCAGCGACCGGATCGGCGGCCGCCGGGTGCTGCTCGCCGGGCTGGTGTCCTTCTGCTCGGGGCTGCTCACGGTGATCCTGCTCGCCCTCGCCGGTACGGCGCTCCTCGCCGGCCGGGCCCACAGCCCGGTCCCCGTGACCGCGTGACGGTCAGAAGGCGGCGGCCGAACCGAGGTACTGCTCGGCGAAGGCCGTCGCCGCCGCGCGTGAGGTGAACAGCCTGCGCAGCCGGGCCAGGCTGGTGCCCGCGAGGAACGGATCGCCGGAGGACGTGCCGTGGTAGATGCCGGACAGGAACTGCGAGAACTCCTGGTAGTCCCAGACCCGGCGCAGGCAGGCGTGGGAGTAGCCCTCCAGACCGGCGTCGTCGCCCTTCGTGGCGTGCGCGGCGATCGCGTCGCCCAGCAGGAAGGCGTCGTGCAGGGCGAGGTTCATGCCCTTGGCGGCGATCGGCGCGGTCAGGTGCCCGGCGTCGCCGGCCAGGAAGAGGCGGCCGTACACCATGGGTTCGACCACGTAGTCGTGCATGTCCAGCACGCGCTTCTCGATCAGCCGCCCCTCGGTGAGCGGCGGGGCCCCGGCCGCGCCGAGCCGCTCGCGCAGTTCGTCCCAGACCCGGTCGTGCGACCAGCTCTCCGGATCGTCGCCCGGCGGGCACTGCAGGTAGTAGCGGGTGACCTCGGGGCTGCGCGCCATGTGCCCGGCGAAACCGTTCGGATGGACGCCGAAGACCACGCAGTCCGAGGACGGCGGCGCCTCGGCGAGCAGGGCCAGCCACGCCGTGCCGTGGTCCTGCCGGGAGACCCGCACCCGCCCGTCCGGTATCGCGTCCCGGGTCACCCCGCGCGCCCCGTCGCAGCCCGCGACGTACTCACAGCGCAGAACATGTCGTCGGCCGGTCTCCGGGTCGAGGTACGACACGGCGGGTCGGTCCGTCTCCAGGCCGTCCAGCACGACGTCCCGCACCCCGAACCTGATGTCCCCGCCGCGCACGTCGGCGTACTCCCGTACCAGATCCGTCACCAGCAACGGCTGCGGGTAGACATAATGGTGATGGCCCGTCAGTTCGTGGTAGTCGAACCGGAACCGCTCATCGGCGAACCGGAACTCGCACGCGCTGTGCAGCTGCGCGCGGGCCTCCAGGTTCTCGCCCAGACCGCGCTGCCGCAGCCCGCGCACCGCCCATTCCTCGATGACCCCGGCCCGTGGCCGGGTCTCGATGAACTGTCTGCTCTCGGTCTCCAGGACCACGCAGTCGACGTCGGCGGCCCGCAGGATGTTCCCGACGGTCAGCCCGGCGGGCCCGGCGCCCACGACGACGGCCGTACGGCGTTCTTCGGAGGGGGAGTTGCGGTGGGGGGAGGGGTGCGTCACCTCTGCATTATGACGGTGTCCCGTCAGCCACGGCAGTGCCACCGTGGCTGACGGGACGGGGGTGAGGGGGAGGGGTCAGTGCGCCGGGGCGTCGGTGACCACGACCTCGTCGATGCTGCGCTCGATGTCGTCGGCCGTGGAGGCGGTCGCCTTGGCCCAGTAGTAGATGCCGACCGAGAAGGCGGCGATGACCAGGATGTCCCACCACAGAGCGATGTGGTTCTGGCCGCCGAAGCTGCCCTGCCAGGAGATCAGGCCCATGCCGATCAGGTAGACGGGCAGCCACTGCGCGGCCCGGAAGTCCAGCCGGGGGGCGTCCGGCAGGTTCTTGCTGTGGGCGTAGAAGGAGTAGCCGCCGAGCAGCAGGTAGCCGAGCACGATCGCGAGGCCGAGCCGCCACAGGATGTCCCAGCCGGACCAGTAGATGATCAGGTTGGCGACCACGAACGACAGCGGGGAGATCAGCTTGCCGAACGGCAGCCGGTACGGGCGCTCGCGCTGCGGCAGCTTGTCGGCGAAGACGCCGTACGCCAGCGGCGCGCCGGCGTACATCAGCACGCTCGCCGAGGTGATGAAACCGACCAGCTGCTGCCAGCTCGGGAACGGCAGGAAGCAGATCACGCCGGTCACGAAGGACATGATGAGACCGAACCACGGCACACCGCGGGAGTCGGTCTGGGTGAAGATCTTCGGCGCGTAGCCGTTCTTCGCCAGGCCGTAGGAGACGCGCGAGGTGGCGGTGGTGTAGATGAGGCCGGTGCCGCCGGGGGAGATGATCGCGTCCAGGTAGAGGACCCAGGCCAGCCAGCCGAGGCCGACCAGGGTGGCGAGGCCGGCCCACGGGCCGCTGATGCCCGCGTACGCGAGGTGGCCCCAGCCGTGCGCGAAGGTGCTGTGCGGCAGCGCGGCGATGAAGACGACCTGGAGCAGGACGTAGATGACGGCGCCGATCGCGACCGAGCCGAGCGTGGCGCGCGGCAGGTCCTTCTTCGGGTTGCGGCTCTCGCCGGCCAGCTGGATGGCCTGCTCGAAGCCGAGCAGCGCGAAGATGATGCCGCTGGTGCTGATCGCGGTGAGCACGCCCTTGGCACCGAAGGGGGCGAAGCCCTCCGAGTGGAAGTTGGACGTGTGGAAGTTGCCGACCGCGATGATGAAGATCGCGGCCAGCGGGACGGCGATCTTCCACCAGGTCGCGGCACTGTTGGTGTGCGCGAGTACCCGGACGCCGAAGAAGTTGACGCCGACGAACAGGGCCATGAGTACGACGGCCACCAGCAGGCCGCTCGCGGTCAGGGTGCCGTCGGCGTGCTCAAGGTGCTGGGCCCACTTCCAGTGACCGGCGTAACCGATCATGGCCTCGACCTCGATCGGCGCCACGGTCGCCGCCTGCAGCCAGGAGAACCAGCCGAAGGACATGCCGGCCAGGCCGCCGAACGCGTAGTGCGGGTAGCGGGCCGTACCGCCCGCGACCGGGAACATGCCGCCGAGCTCGGCGTGCACCAGTGCCAGGAGCACGATCGCGACCGCGCCGATCACCCACGAGATGATCGCCGCCGGGCCGGCCATGCCGACCGCCTTCTCGGCGCCGTACAGCCATCCGGAGCCGATGATCGAGCCCACAGAGGCCCACATCAGGCCGATCAGGCCGACGTCCCGCCTCAGACCGCCCGAAGGTGTGGTGTCCTCCGTCGCGGCTTTCTCGACACTCACCATGTCAAGTGGCCTCTCAGTTTCTGAACGCAGATTTAACGAGCAAGAGGGCACAAGCTAAGGGTGCGTGCTGCAACCGGAGAAGAGTGTTTCCAAAGATTTGACCCTCGATCTTTCCTGTCTTGGCCAAAGCTTTTGCACAGGTCAGCGAGGGTCACGGAATGTCCGTATTCAGTTGTGATAAGTGAGAAGAAGGTAAGACAGGCAAGCTCAGATCTTCCTCAAATCCGGCTCAGTTCCCGCCCAGGCGCGGAATTTCGATGGCCGGGCAGCGGTCCATGACCATGTCCAGCCCCGCGGCCCGCACCCGCTCGTGGGCCGCCTCGTCGACCACCCCGAGCTGGAACCACACCGCCTTCGCGCCCTTCGCCACCGCCTCGTCCGCGACCGGCCCGGCCAGCTCGCTGTTGACGAAGACGTCGACGACGTCGACAGCGAAGGGAACCTCCGACAGGGACGCGTAACCCTGCTCGCCGTGCACCGTCTCCGCCTTGGGATGCACCGGCACGATCCGCTTGCCGAACCGCTGCAGCACCTGCGCCACCCCGTACGCCGCCCGCCCCCGGTTCGACGACAGGCCCACCACCGCCCAGGTGTCACCCGTCCCGGTCAGGATCCTGCGGATCGTCGCTTCGTCGCCGTACACCGTCGGCCTCCTCGTCTCGGGGAACATCCGCCGTGGCCAACAGCGGTCGCCGGACCCTGATTCCCCCGCCCGGAGCCGGTCCGCGCAGTGGCGCCCGGACAGTCCGCGGGGCAGGAGGTGCCGCATGTCCCGCATGTCCCGCCACGGTGACCTGAATCGTCGCAAGATGCCTGCGTACGGCCCGCCGCACGCCTACGCTCGGGCCGTGCTCCGCATCCTCGACGCCAAGACCGGTGAGACCGTCCCCGCCGTCCCCGCCCGCCGTGCCCTGACCCGGGTCGAGGCACATGCCTCCGGGTACGACCTGACGGCGCTGCGGGTCCTGCTCACCACCGACCTCCTGCTGCGCGCGCTGGAACTCGGCGGCACCCCGGTCCTGCCCCTGCTCACCGCCGACCGCCACCAGGCCGAACTGCACGCCGCCGCCACCACCCTCGGCATCCGCCCCTTCGAGGACGGCCGCGATCTCGCCGCGGGACTGGGCGAGGCACAGGTCGTCCACGTCGTGGCCGCGGGCCCGGCCGTGCCCGGTGCCGGCGTCACCGTCGCCGTCGCCCCCGCCGACGGCCCCGGGGCCGCCGTCCTCAACACCCTCGCCGATCCGGCCGCACTCCGGCTCGCCCTCCTCGACGCCCCGCGCGGCACGGCCGTCCACCTAGGCGCCGGCGCCCTCGACGCGGCCGGCCGGCGCCTCGGCAGGCTGCGGCAGTCGGTGGCGCACTGGGCGCGCAGCCCCTCCCGGCCGGTGCCCGAGAAAGTACGGGGACGGCTGCGGGACGCCTGGGAGGACGACCTCGACGTGCCCGCGGTGCTCGGCGTGCTGCGCTGGATGGAGACCCAGTCCGAGATCCCCGACGGCGCCCGCTTCGAGACCTGCGCCTACGCCGACCGGCTGCTCGCCCTCGACCTCACCCGCGACCTCGGGCGGGCGGCGTGATGAGCCGGGCGGGCGCGGGCCCGCTGCGGCGCCTGGTCGTCCTGCGGCACGCCAAGTCGGCCTGGCCGGAGGGCGTCCCTGACCACCTGCGCCCGCTCGCCGACCGCGGCCGCCGCGACGCCCCCGCCGCCGGCCGCACCCTCGCCGGATCCGACTGCCTGCCCGACCTCGCGGTGTGCTCCACCGCGGTACGCGCCCGGCAGACCTGGGAGCTGGCCTCCGCCCAGTGGGGCACACCGCCGCCGGTCCGCTACGACCGGCGGATGTACGCGGCCGACGTCCCCGACCTGCTGGAGATCGTGCGGGAGGTGCCGGCCGAGGTGGAGACGCTGCTGCTGGTCGGGCACAACCCGGGCCTGGAGGAGCTGGTCCTCGACCTCGCGGGCGACGGCCTCGACGACACCCTGGAGCAGGTCCGCGAGAAGTTCCCGACGTCCGCGATCGCCCTCCTGGCCTGGCACGGCACGACATGGGCGGCCCTCGCCCCGGGAACGGCACTGCTCACGGAGGTGACGGTGGCCCGTGGGCGGAAGGAGCAGCGGCGGAAGGAGTAGCGCGGGTGTCCGCATAGGCTGGGCGGATGCAGGACGAGTACCGCACAGTCGCCCGCGCCGGCACGCACGAGACCGAGGTCAACCGCTCCCGCTTCCTGTGCGCCCTCGCCCCGGCGGCCACCGAGCGGGAGGCCCAGGACTTCGTCGCGGCCGTCCGCAAGGAGCACGCCGACGCCACCCACAACTGCTGGGCCTACGTCATCGGAGCCGACGCCGCCACCCAGCGGGCCAGTGACGACGGCGAACCGGGCGGCACCGCCGGCGTCCCCATGCTCCAGATGCTGCTGCGCCGCGACATGCGGTACGTCGTCGCCGTCGTCACCCGCTACTACGGCGGCGTCAAGCTCGGCGCCGGCGGGCTGATCCGCGCCTACGGCGGTGCGGTCGGCGAGGCCCTCGACGCCGTCGGCACCCGCACCCGCCGCCGCTTCAGGCTGGCCACGGTGACCGTCGACCACCAGCGGGCCGGCAAGGTCCACAACGACCTGCGTGCCACCGGCCGTGAGGTCCGTGACGTGCGCTACGGCGAGGCCGTCACCATCGAGATCGCCCTGCCGGACGCCGAACTGGCCGCCTTCCGCGCCTGGCTCGCCGACGCGACGGCGGGCACGGCCACCCTCGAACCGGGCGGCGAGGCGTACGGGGACGCGTGACGACCGGAGCGAAGAGCTTCTCCCCGCCATCGCCGCGCGGGGGGTTGTCCTGACATTCCTCCGGATCTAGGGTCCCTCAGGGGGCAAGCGCTTTCCCCGCGTCACCCCCCGTCACGCCCCACACGCCCACCGGGCCCCCACCGAGGAGCGCGCATGAGCATCCGCGTCAGCCACGTCCACGGCGAGCACTTCGCGGTCGCGGCACCGGACGGCACCGAGATCCTCAGGTACGTCTACCGGCCCGATCCGGAGGCGTACGAGGCCCGCAAACCGTACGCTCACCCGGTGCGCACCCTCGCGGGCCGCACCGTCACCGGCTACCGGCCGAGCGACCACCGCTGGCACAAGGGCCTCCAGATGACGGCCAGCCACCTCTCCGGGCAGAACTTCTGGGGCGGCAACACCTATGTCCACGGCGAGGGCTACCAGGTGCTGCCGGAGCGGGTCGGCTCGATGCGGCACGACGGCTTCACCGAGTTCGCCGTCGCGGACGACCGGCTCGCCGTCACCGAGCGGCTGACCTGGGTCGAGCACGGCGGCGCGGAGTGGGCGCGGGAGGTGCGCGGGCTCACCGTCCACTCCGTCGACGAGCGGGCCGGTGCCTGGGCGCTCGACTGGTCGATCCACCTCACCAACATCCGTGACGAGCCGCTGACCTTCGGTTCCCCCACCACCGCAGGGCGCGAGATGGCCGGATACACCGGCCTGCAGTGGCGCGGCCCCCGTGACTTCACCGGCGGTACCGCGTTCGGCCCGGACACCGTCACCGGCGCCGAGAAACTGATGGGCACCCAGGGCCCCTGGCTCGCCTGCACCACCGAGCACGACGAGGTGGACGGACACTCCACGATCGTCTTCGCCCACGCGCCCGAGAACCTCGATCCGCGGACGGCGATCCACGAGTCGCACTGGTTCGTGCGCGCGGAACCGATCCCCACGGCAGCGTTCTCCTGGGCGTTCTTCGAGGAGTTCGCCCTGCCGCCCGGCGAGTCCTTCACCTACCGCTACCGGATCGTCTTCGCCGACGGCGCCTGGGACGCCGAGCGCGTCGCCGCACACCTGGAGAGCCTGCCGTGGTGAGCACGCCCGAGCCCGCTCTGCCCCGCCCCCTCCCCGGCGCCATCGGCCTGTCGCACCTCAGCGCCTACGACTGGGAGGCCGCCGACGGCGTCTGTGGCGGCAGCCCGCATCTGCACCTGGTGTGCACGGAGGCGTACGTCGTCACCGGCGGCCGGGGTGCCGTGCAGACCCTCAGCCCCGACGGCTACCGGGACATCCCGCTGGAGCCCGGAGCCGTCGCCTGGTTCACCCCGGGCACCGTGCACCGCATGGTGCAGGGCGGCGACCTGCGCATCACCGTGCTGATGCAGAACAGCGGGCTGCCCGAGGCCGGGGACGCCGTCTTCACCTTCCCGCCCGACGTCCTCGCCGACCCCGAACGGTACGCGGCCCTGGCAACGTTGCCGTCGGGCACGGGAGCCGAGGTGGAGCAGGCCGCCCGCGGGCGCCGGGACCTCGCAGTCGAGGGCTACCTCGGCCTGCGCGAGGCACTGGTCGCCGGAGACAGCGGCCCTTACGCGGAGTTCCAGCGAGCCGCCGCCCGGCTGGTGCGCGAGAAGGTGCCGCGCTGGCGCGAGCTGTGGCGGGCCGGCGCGCTGGCCACCGCCGAGCGCACCGGTGCCCAACTGGACGCGCTGCTGGCCGGCGAGCCGTCGTACCTCGGCGAGGCGACCACGTACGAGACCGCGCCCACCCGGCTCGGGGGGTTCGGTATGTGCGGCCGCCGTGACGAGTACAACCTGCCGGGGACGACGCTCCCGTACGGCGGCGAGTAGCCGAGGTCTCCCAGCGGGCCCAGGCGGGCGGTGCGGTTCGCGGTGCCGGTCAGCCGCGGTTGTTGGCGGACAGGGGCGCGGCGGACGCGTCGGCCTGCCTGAGTTCGGCGAGGAGCACGTTCTGCCCGTTGAGCAGTTCGGTGAGGATACGGCGGGCCGCGCGCAGCAGGTCGGCGACATCGCCGCCGGCCAGCGCGTAGCTGACGGTGGAACCCTCCCGGATGGACACCACGATGCCGGAGCGGCGCAGCACGGCCAACTGCTGCGAAAGACTGGACGGCTCGATCTCGATGTCGGCGAGGAGGTCCCGTACCGGAACCGGCCCGTGCTGGAGCAGTTCCAGGACCCTGATCCGTACGGGATGCCCGAGCATGCGGAAGAAGTCCGCCTTGGCCTGGTAGAGGGGGACTTGCATGACTGCTCGCTCTCTGCCGGGTCGAGTCGGGTGGGGACGTCGGGGGACGGCGGCGCCTTGCGGCACCGCCGCATCGGCCCGTCACAGCCGATCCTCGCCGCCCGGGGCCTGGTGCAGGCACGAATTGGAATCATGCTGATGTGGTCACTTGAAGAAGTTTTCACATCGTGGGCGCACAGAACCCCGGGCTCGGGATCGCCTCTAGACCTCAAGCTGTTCCTCGACCCGCTTCAACTGGTGGCGGGCCATGGCGAGGTTCGAACGCTCCTTGTCGAGAACCAGGTAGAGGAACAACCCGTTCCCGCTGCGGCCGGTGATCAGACGGATGAGGTGATACTGCCTTTCGAGGGTGATGAGGATGTCCTCGATCCGGCTCTTGAGGCCCAGTTGTTCCATCGTGCGCACCTTGGCCCGGATGACGTCCGTGTTCCCGGCCGCGGCGATGGTCAGATCGAGGTCCTTGCCCCCGCCCAGCGTTCCCAGCGCCATGCCGCTGGTGTAGTCGACGACCGCGGCCCCCAGGGCCCCTTCGACCGAGGTCATCATTTCCTTCATCGACACTTCCACGCTCGCCATGACGGCGCCTCCCCTTCGGATGCCGGTTGCGACGGGGACCGGCTCTCGACGTCCCCGTCCGATGCACGGACCGTAAGCCGGTGGGAGCGGCGCCGTGACGGCGTCTCTGTGTCTGACGCATGATGACCGAAGGGCTGCGCCCTTGGATCGTTTGAGCGACGGAAACTGGTTCGAGAGTGGGCGAAGCTGAAGCCAGGGCCTTCCGTCGGCTACCGGGGGAGCGGGAGCAGGTGCACGCGCCAGGCGCCGAGCGCCGCGAACAGGCCCGGGTCGACCAGTTCGTCGCCCTCCCGGTCGTAGGTGCTGTCGTCGAGCAGGCCGGTCAGCCGGCAGGAGTGCCCGCGCAGTTCGTCCCAGGGCAGGGGTACCCGCCCCTGGGCGGGCTGCCGGAGCGGTTGATCACGACCAGGCGGTGTTCCCGGGCGGTGGTCCGGGACCAGGCGAGCGATGGGCGCGGACGGACTCGGCGTCCTCGTGGACCAGGCGGTCGCGGAGCCGCTTGCCGGAACAGTGGTCGAACCGTTCCTGAAGACTGAGCGGAAGTGAGCCCTGTTGCCCGCGCGTTCCGCATCCAGGAGCAGGTGATCCGAGGTGAGTGGTGGGCCAGGGGGTGAAATGCGTTAGCGTGGCAGGCGGTGACGGGGAGGACCCGTGCTGGTTTCGGGTCGAACAGGTGCAATTGGGGTAATCGTGCGGGTCGGGGTGGTTTCATGAGAATCCTGCACACTTCCGACTGGCATCTGGGCCGGGCGTTCCACCGCGTGAACATGCTCGGCGCCCAGGCCGAGTACATCGGCCACCTCGTGGCGACCGTGCGCGAGCACGCCGTCGACGCCGTGGTGGTGGCGGGAGACGTGTACGACCGCGCGGTGCCGCCGCTCGCCGCGGTCGAACTCTTCGACGAGGCCCTGCACCGACTCGCCGACCTCGGCGTGCCCACGGTGATGATCTCCGGCAACCACGACTCCGCCCGCCGCCTCGGCGTCGGCGCCGGACTCATCGACCGCGCCGGCATCCACCTGCGCACCGAGCCGTCGGCCTGCGGCACCCCGGTGGTGCTCACCGATGCCTTCGGGGACGTCGCCTTCTACGGTCTGCCGTATCTCGAACCCGCCCTGGTCAAGGACGAGTTCGCGGTCGACCGGGCCGGGCACGAGACCGTGCTGGCCGCCGCCATGGACCGGGTCCGCGCCGACCTCGCCGCCCGCGCGCCCGGCACCCGCTCCGTCGTCCTCGCACACGCCTTCGTCACGGGCGGCGAGCCCAGCGACAGCGAACGGGACATCACCGTCGGCGGAGTGGCCGCCGTGCCGGCCGGCGTCTTCGACGGCGTCGACTACGTGGCCCTCGGTCACCTGCACGGCTGCCAGACCCTCACCGAACGCGTCCGCTACTCCGGCTCCCCGCTGGCGTACTCCTTCTCCGAGGCCGGCCACCGCAAGAGCATGTGGCTCATCGACCTCGCCGCCGACGGCACGGTCACCGCCGAACGCCTCGACTGCCCGGTGCCGCGCCCGCTGGCCCGCCTCCGCGGCACCCTGGACGACCTCCTCGCCGACCCCGCCCTCACCCCCCACGAGGACGCCTGGGTCGAGGCCACCCTCACCGACCCGGTCCGCCCCGCCGACCCCATGGCCCGCCTCACCGACCGCTTCCCGCACACCCTCAGCCTGGTCTTCGCCCCCGACCGGGCCCCGGACGACCCGGACGTCTCCTACGCCCGGCGTCTGGCCGGCCGCACCGACCGGCAGATCGCCGAGGACTTCGTCGCCCACGTGCGCGGCGCGGGCCCCGACACACGCGAACTGGCCGTCCTGGACGAGGCGTTCGACGCGGTGCGCGCGGACGGCGCGGTACGCGAGGTGGCCCGGTGACCGACCGCGACCATCCGCACGCCCTCCTGGCGGCGTACCCGCGTCCGCACTCACATCCGCGCCACCTCACGGAGGTGGCCGCATGAGGCTGCACCGGCTCGACATCACCGCCTTCGGCCCCTTCGGCGCCTCCCAGAGCGTCGACTTCGACGCGCTCTGCGCGGCCGGGCTCTTCCTCCTGCACGGCCCGACCGGCGCCGGCAAGACCTCCGTCCTGGACGCCGTCTGCTACGCCCTCTACGGCACCGTCCCCGGCGCCCGGCAGAGCGGCCAGGGCCTCACCCTGCGCAGCGACCACGCCGACCCGGCCACCCGCACCGAGGTCCGCCTCGAACTCACCGTCGCCGGACGCCGGTTGGAGATAACCCGGCAGCCGCCCTGGGAGCGCCCCAAGAAGCGCGGCGCGGGCACCACCCTGGACAAGGCCCAGACCTGGCTGCGCGAGTACGACGCGCCGGCCGGCGCCTGGAAGGACCTCAGCCGCTCCCACCAGGAGATCGGCGAGGAGATCAGCCAGCTGCTCGGCATGAGCCGCGAGCAGTTCTGCCAGGTCGTCCTGTTGCCGCAGGGAGACTTCGCCCGGTTCCTGCGCGCCGACGCCGGCGCGCGGGGCCAGCTGCTCGGCCGGCTCTTCGACACGCAGCGCTTCGCCGACGTCGAGAAGCGACTCGCCGAGCGCCGCAGGACGACCGAGGCCCGGGTCCGGGACGGCGACTCCCAGCTGCTGGCCGACGCGCACCGCATGCAGCAGGAAGCCGGCGACGTGATGGAACTGCCGGACCTGGCCCCGGGCGAGCCCGGCCTGGCCTCGGCCGTCCTCGCCGCCGCGGCGGTGGCCCGCAGCACCGCACGGGAGCGCCTCGCTGTCGCCCACTGCCGGCTCGCCGCCGCCGAGTCGGCCCAGTTCGCGGCCGACCGTGCGTGGGCCGACGCCCGCGAACTGGCGCGGCTGCAGGCGCGGTTCGCTCAGGCGCGGCAGCGCGCCGCAGGGCTTCAGGAGCGGGCCGGGGACCACCGGGCGGCGCAGGCGCGGATGGAGCGGGCGCGGAAGGCGGAAGCGGTGGCGCCGGCGCTGGAGCTGCGGGCGGCCGCCGAGGCGGGACATCGTGAAGCGGCCGCCGCCGAGGTACGCGCCCGGGCGCTGCTGCCGGAGACCCTCGCGGGAGCCGGGGCGGCAGGGCTCGCCTCCGCTGCCCGCCGGGCCGCCGAGGAGCTGGGCGCACTGGAGTCCGCGCGCCGGGCCGAGCGACGGCTCACCGAGGTGGTCGACGAGCGCGGCCGTCTTGACCGGCAGGAGCGGGACGACGAGGACGTCCGGCGCGAGGCCGAGAGCTGGCTCGCCGACTGGGACACCACACGTGCCGGGCTGCAGTCCCGTGCCGACTCCGCCCAGGAGTCCGCGACCCGCGCCGAGCAGCTCGCCGTGCAGCGTGATCCCGCCCGCCGGCGGGTGGCGGCGGCTCGGCTGCGGGACGAGCTGGGCCGCGACACCGACGAGGCCCAGCGCACGGCCCTCGCCGCCGCGCAACGGGCCGTCGAGGCACGGACGCACTGGCTCGACCTCAAGGAACAGCGGCTGAACGGCATCGCCGCCGAGCTGGCCGCAGAGCTCACCGAGGGCGAGCCGTGCGCGGTCTGCGGGGCCACCGAACACCCGGCGCCGGCCGAGAAGTTCGCGGGTCACGTGGACCGCGAGGCCGAGGAGCGCGCGCTCGCCGCCCTTCAGCGCGCCGACGAGCAGCGCGCCCGGGACGAGCGGCGGCTCGCCACCGTACGCGAGGCCCTGGCCGCCGCCACCGCCGAGGCGGGTGACATTCCGACCGCCCGACTTGCCGCCGAGGCCGATGAGCTGGAGCGGGAGTACGCCCACGCCCGGCGGGCCGGCTCCGCCCTGCACGCGGCGCACGAGGAGCTGCGGCTCGCGGAGCAGGAGCGCGAACGGCGGCTGGCCGAGCGGCAGCAGGCCGAGGTCCGGGCCGCCGCACGTCTGACCAGACGCGAGGGCATCGATGCGGAACAGGCCGCCCTGGAAGCGGAGTTGGCCCAGGCACGCGGAGGCGCCGCCAGCGTCTCCGCGCGGGCCGCCGAACTGGAGCGGCAGGTGGCGCTGCTCACCGACGCCGCCGACACCGCGCGCGCCGCGGAGGACACCGCCCGGCAGCTGAAGGACACCGACGCCCGGCTCGCCGACGCCGCCTACCGGGCCGGTTTCGACACCCCGCAGGCCGCGGCCGCCGCCCTTCTCGACGACACCGCCCACCGGGAACTCCAGCGGCGCCTGGACGAGTGGCAGTCCGAGGAGGCCGCGGTGCGTGCCGTACTGGCGGAGGCCGACACCGCGGCCGCCGCCCAGCAGCCGCCCGCCGACCCCGACGCGGCGGAGCGCACCGCCGCCCTGGCCGCCCGGCACCTGCGTGACGCCGCCTCCGCCCGCGACCGGGCCGCCCGCTGCTGCGCCGAACTCGACCGGCTGTCCGCCCACGCCACCGAGGGCGTACGTCAACTGGCCCCGTTGCGTGAGGAGTACGACCGGGTCGCCCGGCTGGCCGGGCTCACCGCCGGTACCTCCGCCGACAACGAGCGCCGGATGCGCCTGGAGTCGTACGTGCTGGCCGCCCGCCTGGAACAGGTCGCCGCCGCCGCGACCGTACGCCTGCAGCGCATGTCGTCCGGCCGTTACACCCTGGTCCACTCCGACGACCGCACCGGGCGCGGCCGCAGCGGCCTCGGACTGCACGTCGTCGACGCCTGGACCGGACGCGAGCGGGACACCGCCACCCTCTCCGGCGGCGAGACCTTCTTCGCCTCCCTCGCGCTCGCCCTCGGCCTCGCGGACGTCGTCACCGACGAGGCCGGCGGCGTCCGCCTCGACACCCTCTTCATCGACGAGGGCTTCGGCAGCCTCGACGACCAGACCCTGGACGAGGTCCTCGACGTCCTCGACTCCCTCCGCGAACGCGACCGGAGCGTCGGCATCGTCAGCCACGTCCCCGACCTGCGCCGCCGCATCCACGCCCAACTGGAGGTCGTGAAGGAGAGATCGGGCTCGGCGCTGCGGCTGCGTGGGGTCTGAGCGGCGCCCGGCGAAGCGCCCGAAAGGGGCGCGGGGCTGTATGGGATGTGCGGCTGCCGCCGCGACGGGGGTCCCCCCGGGTTCGAGCGAAGCCGAGAACGTGGGGGAGCCACCAGCCACGACGGCGCCGGAGGCGACCGAAGGCCCGGCGTGGCACTTGCGGCGGAACACTCACATGGCGACGGCCCGGCGGGGGAGTGGTGAGGAGTAGACGACGCTCGTCGTGACCGAGCCGAGGGTGCCGATGCGGCCGGAGACCTCCTCCAGGTGGCGCATGGAGCGGGCGGTGACCTTGATGACGAAGCAGTCGTCGCCCGTGACGTGGTGCGCCTCCAGGATCTCGGGGGTGGTGTCGACCAGGTCGTGGAAGGGCTTGTAGTTGCCGTTCGGATAGCGCAGCCGGACGAAGGCGAGGATCGGCAGGCCGAGGCGCTCCGGGTCCACCACCGCCGCGTACCCCTGGATCACGCCCGACTCCTCAAGCCGGCGCACCCGCTCGGTCACCGCGCTCGGGGACATCGCCACGGCCCGGGCCAGCTCGGCGAAGCTCGCCCGGCCCTCGTGCTGGAGGACGTCGAGGATGCGGCGGTCGGTGGCGTCCGGGGAAAACTCGGTCATGGGGGATGGATAACAGGGAATCCCCGGCCGGACAAGTGCATGGCCGGGGATCACGTCTTCAGGAGGACGGGGCACGGCCGTAGATTTCCGGGCATGGAGATCCGCCGCATCGGCGGTCAGCGAAAGGCCCGACATGACAACCGGCACCGTCAACCCCGTCCTGCGCGTCGCCCCGGCCGCCCCCGCCGAGGCCGCCGCCCACTTCCGGGCGAGCCTCGCCTTCCACGCCGACGTCTCCGACGTGGCCGCCGCCCTGGCCGCCGACGGGGACCCGGGCTTCGTCGTCCTGGACTCCCGCTCCACCGAAGCCTGGGACCAGGGCCACATCCCCGGCGCCGTCCACCTGCCCACCGCGCTCGTTCCCGAGCAGGCGGCCGGACTCCTCGACCCGACCGTGCCCGTGGTGACGTACTGCTGGGGTCCCGGCTGCAACGGCGCGACTCGTGCCGCCCTGGCGCTGGCCGAACTCGGCTACCGGGTCAAGGAGATGCTCGGCGGATTCGAGTACTGGGTGCGTGAGGGCTTCGAGTTCGAGACCTGGCGGGGACGTGAGCGCCGGGTCCCGGACGCGCTGACCGCACCCGTGGAGGGCGGTGACTGCGGTTGCTGATTCCCGGAGGCGAACCTGTGCCGTCGCTGTACGTGTAAGTTCGCCCCATGACTCGATATGCGGATCCCGGCGCGGTGGAGTGGGTGGAGTCGGGCGGCGGCCCGCTCGTCGCGGTCCCGGAGACGGTCCTGCCGTTCTGGGCCGGCGCCGACAGTGAGGAGCTGGCCACCGACTACGACCGGGCCTGCGAGGTCGACGGCTACGTCGGACTGCTCCCGGTCGGCGACAGCACCGCCCTGGTCCTCGGCGACGAACCCGCCTCGACGTCCTTCCTGCCGGACCACGGCACCTTCGTACGGTGGTCGGCCGCCAACTCGGAGGAGGAACTCCTCGCACAGGTGCCGGCCGCCCTCGACGGCGCCGTCTGGGAGAACGAGATCCGCTGGCGGGTCCCGGGCCCCGTCGTCCTGTTCGACTCCGCCTGGCCGGGCGGTGAGGCCCAGGGCGGAGAGCATCTGCGGGTCGCACTGGAGCCCGGCACCTACACGGTGCGCGCCGCCTACGCCAGACCCGGCCCGGAAACCTGGCTGGGCCTGGTGCAGTTGCGCCGGATTCCGTCCTGACGAGCCGTCACTTCACGCCGTCGATCGCGATGCCGAGGTGACGCGGGCCGCGCAGCACCGCGTTGGACAGCGGCGGCCGGTCGTAGGGCTCGTACGGTTCGTCGCCGATCAGGGTGAGTTCGCCGCCGAACCGCTCGGCGCGCAGCGTCTCGGCACCCCGCAGTCCGGCCAGCGAGGCACCCACGATCACGATCCGGCCCTCGCGCCGCAGCCAGTCGAGATAGTCAGTGGGCGGCATCGGAGGTGCCTCCCGCTGATCCGTCCAGTCCGTCGGCGGTGATCGCCTGCCCCGGGCAGGCGGCGACGGCCCGCGCCACCCGCTCCCGCTGCTCCTGCTCGGCCTGCGGGTTGTAGACCAGCGACTCCTCGCCGTGCATGGTGAAGACGTCCGGCGCGAGGAACGCGCACTGCGCGTATCCCTGGCATCCGTTGAGGTCGACGACAAGGCGCATCATGGCTCCGCCCTTCCGGTGGCCAGGTCCGGTGCGTACCGCGGTCCGTCGTTCCAGTCCTGGACGGCGGAGAACTCCTCGCACGCCAGCATGAGAGCCGGGCCCGGCCGCCGCGCGCCGGAGCCGCCGATCGGGTGAGCGAGCCGTCAGGCCGCCGGAGCCGCGGCGGAGCGGCGGAAGCTCACCCCGACGATGTACGCGCTGAGAAGCAGCGACCAGGCCGGGAACACCAGCTCGGCCCAGGGCACGGTGGACGACAGGAACAGCAGGGCCAGGGTGGTGAGGAAGCCCAGCAGCGTGAGCCGGCGCGGCAGGATGCCCAGGCGGTGGCCGATCACCGAGGCGGAACAGACGAAGACGGCCGCCATCCGCATCGCGTACCCGGTCATCAGCGTGTACGCGAGGTGCTGGCCGAAGTCCCAGGTGGGCCGGGACGGTGAGGTACCCGCCGGATGCGCGGTGTCGAGCACGGCCGCGGCCACCGCGGCGGCGGCGAACATGGTGGCCGTGAAGACCAGGCCGCTGCCGAGGAACACGGTCGCCATGAACCGGTCCTCGGCGTCGCCGACATGCGAGCGGACGACGCCGACGAACCACAGGAAGAAGATGCCGGCGAACGGCACCAGCAGGAGGGCCACGTGCACGGCGCCGCGCCGGGCCGGATCCGGCTGCTGGGCGGTGACCGCGTCGGCGCCCTGCGGGATGCCCAGCCGGATCAGCACCATGGCGGCGGCGAGCAGCAGCGCGAAGACGATCCCGGCCACTCCGGCGGCGCGAGGGGTCTGCAACGGTTCCCGTGGTGGGGGCGTGGAGGTCTGCATGCGCGGCTCGCTTCCCGTGTCCGGTGGCTCCCGGCACCAGCAAGCCTCCTGTCACCGGCCGCCGCCACCGGAGCACCCCCGAACGGCAGACCGGCGCAGGAGCGCGACGTCACGCGCAGGCCGGTGGCGTCAGAGCTGCGACAGCTCGTCCACCAGGTCGTCCAGGCCCAGCGAACCCTGCGACAGGGCCGCCATGTGCCAGGACTTGAGGTCGAAGCCGGCACCCTGCCGCTCCCGGGCCTTCTCCCGGCCCAGCAGCCAGGCCCGCTCGCCCAGCTTGTAACCGATGGCCTGCCCCGGCATCGACAGGTAGCGGGTCAGCTCGCTCTCCACGAAGTCCGCGGGCCGGCTGCTGTGCGCGCCGAAGAACTCCTGCGCCAGCGCGGGCGTCCAGCGCTCCCCGGGGTGGAAGGGGGAGTCGTCGGGGATCGTCAGCTCCAGGTGCATGCCGATGTCGATGATGACCCGCGCGGCCCGCATCATCTGTGCGTCCAGGTAGCCGAGGCGCCGCTCCGGGTCGGTGAGGAAGCCCAGCTCGTCCATCAGCCGCTCCGCGTACAGCGCCCAGCCCTCGGCGTTGGCGCTGACCATGCCCACGCTGGCCTGGTAGCGGGAGAGGTCCTCGGCGATGTGCTTCCACTGCGCCAGCTGGAGGTGGTGGCCCGGCACTCCCTCGTGGTACCAGGTCGAGACGAGGTCGTAGACCGGGAACCGGGTCTGGCCCATGGTCGGCAGCCAGGTGATGCCCGGGCGGGAGAAGTCGTCCGACGGCGGCGTGTAGTACGGCGCCGCCGCGCTGCCGGGCGGAGCGATCCGGGACTCCACCCGGCGCACCCGCTCGGCCAGGTCGAAGTGGGTGCCGTCCAGCTTCTCGATGGCCTCGTCCATCACCGACTGCAGCCAGCCGCGCACCTCGTCGACGCCCTCGATGTGGGTGCCCTGCTCGTCCAGGTGCGCCAGCGCCACCCACGGGGTGGCAGCGCCGGGCAGGATCTTCTCGGCCTCGGCCTTCATCTCACCCAGCAGCCGGTGGTACTCGGACCAGCCGTACGCGTACGCCTCGTCCAGATCGAGGTCGGTGCCGTTGAAGTAGCGGACCCAGCGGGCGTACCGCTCCCGGCCCACCACGTCGGGCGCGCCCTCGACCGCGGGCGCATACACGTCCCGCATCCAGTCGCGCAGCGCCACCACGGCCTCGGTGGCCGAGCGGGCCGCCGCGTCCAGCTCGGCCCGCAGCGCCTCCGGACCGGACGCCGCGAACTGCTCGAACCAGCCCTTGCCGTCGCCCGTGTCGGCCCACTCGCCGAGCTGCCCGACGAAGGTGGCGGTGGCCCGCGGACCGCCGAACAGCTTCCGGTCCAGGCCGAGTTCGAGGGACTGCCGGTAGCCCTCCAGGGCGCCCGGGACCGCGCGCAGCCGCTCGGCGACCGCCGTCCAGTCCGCCTCGGTGGCGGTGGGCGTCACCGTGAACACCTGGCGCACCGCGTGCGCGGCCGAGCTCAGGTTGCTGACCGAACGCAGGCTCTCGCCGGCCTCGTGCACGGCGAGGGAGGCGCTCAGCCGCTCGCGCAGCAGGCGTGCGCAGCGACGCTCGATGTCACTGTCCGCACCGGGCTGCCGTTCGGCCTCGTCGAGCTTGGCCAGGGTCTCGCGCTGGAGCCGGGCCAGCGCCTGGGCGCCGGCCGGTGAGGTGTCGGGCAGCCGGCTCGAACTCTCCTGGTCGCCGAGGAAAGTACCGGTGATCGGATCGAGGGCGATGAGCTCGTCGACGAAGGTGTCGGCGACCTGACGGGGCAGCGGGGTGTTGGTCTGTGACATGCGGTCCATCCTCGTACGACGGACCACCGCGCGTCACGGGGATTGAGCCGGCGACACCGGCGGAAGCAGCGGCCCGCACTCCCACTGCTGGAAGATCAGCCGGGTCTCCACCCGGGCCACCTCCCGACGCGCCGTGAACTCGTCCAGGACCAGGCGTTGCAGGTCCGCCATGTCCGCCACGGCCACATGCACGAGGTAGTCGTCGGGACCCGTCAGATGGAACACGGTCCGCGACTCCGGCAGCGCTCTGATCCGCTCCACGAAGGGTCCCACCAACTCCCGCCGGTGCGGCCTGACCTGCACCGACAGCAGCGCCTCCAGACCCCGCCCGAGCCTGGCCGGATCGAGCTCAAGACGATGCCCGAGGATCACCCCCGAGCGGCGCAGCCGGGTCACCCGGTCCAGGCAGGTCGACGGCGCCACGCCCACCTGGGCGGCGAGATCGCGGTAGGTGGTCCGGGCGTCGTTCTGCAGCAGCCGCAGCAGATGCAGATCGACCGGATCCAGTACGACAGAATCGGCCACTGCCCGAACGTAACACGGGGTTCACCCCGCACACCCCGTCGGTTGTTCACCCTGCCGTCATGGACACAGCAAGCACCTACGACGACCCGGCGACCGCCCGCGGCCCCGTCTCCCGCGCACCGCGAGCCCTGGCCACCGAGGCCGTGCACGCCGGCCGCGACGACCTTGCCCGCCAGGGCCTGCACGCCCCGCCGATCGACCTGTCCACCACGTACCCGTCGTACGACAGCCGCGCCGAGGCCGCCCGCATCGACGCCTTCGCCGCCGACGGCGCGGACCCGGCGGGGCCGCCGGTCTACGGCCGCCTCGGCAACCCGACGGTCGCCCGCTTCGAGACCGCCCTGGCCCGTCTGGAGGGCACCGAGTCCGCGGTCGCCTTCGCCAGCGGCATGGCCGCGCTGTCCGCCGTCCTCCTCGCCCGCGCCACGACCGGCCTGCGCCATGTCGTCGCGGTACGGCCCCTGTACGGCTGCAGCGACCACCTCCTCACCGCCGGACTCCTCGGCACCGAGGTCACCTGGACCGACCCGGCCGGCATCACCGACGCGCTGCGCCCCGACACCGGCCTGGTACTGGTCGAGTCCCCGGCCAACCCGACCCTCGCCGAACTCGACCTGGGGGCCGTCGCCCACGCCTGCGGCACGGTGCCGCTGCTCGCCGACAACACCTTCGCCACCCCCGTGCTGCAGCGCCCCGCCGAACTCGGCGCACGGCTCGTGCTGCACAGCGCCACCAAGTACCTCGGCGGCCACGGCGACGTACTGGCCGGAGTGGTCGCCTGCGACGAGGAGTTCGCCGGGCAGCTGCGCAGGATACGGTTCGCGACCGGCGGCGTCCTGCACCCGCTCGCCGGCTACCTGCTGCTGCGCGGCCTGTCCACGCTCCCCATACGGGTCCGCGCCGCCTCCACCAGCGCCGCCGAACTGGTCCACCGCCTCACCGCCGACCCTCGCGTCGCCCGCGTCCACTACCCCCGGCTGGGTGGCGCGATGATCGCCTTCGAGGTCCATGACGACCCGCACGAGGTGATTTCCCGAGTACGGCTGATCACCCCGGCGGTCAGCCTCGGCAGCGTCGACACCCTCATCCAGCACCCGGCGTCCATCAGCCACCGCGTCGTCGACGCCGACGACCGCCGGGGTGCCGGGGTGAGCGACGGACTGCTGCGGCTTTCGGTGGGCCTGGAGGGCGTGGACGATCTGTGGGCGGACCTGGACGGGGCGCTGGGGATGTTTTAGCGCCCCGTCAGCTGGAGCGCCCCGAAAGGGGCGCGGGGAACTGCGCGACCAGCCCCCATACACACCCGCAGCCACCGGACCACCTCGGGCTCTACGGCGCTTCGGCGTTCCCCAACTCACCCGCGCTCGAAAGCCACCCCGCGGCAGTCACGGCCTGACCCGGCTCCGCCGCCAGCCGCGCCGTGATGACCAGCGTCCCCTCCTCGATCTGATAGTCGAGCGGCAACCCCAGCCCCCGCATCGCCGCCACCATCCCCGTGTTGGACGCCTGCGTCACCGCGTACACGCTCTCGCAGCCCGCCTCCACGGCCATCCCCACCAGCCGGGACAGCAGCTCGCCGCCGATGCCCCGCCGCTGCCACGCGTCCTCGACGAGCAGCGCCACCTCGGTCTCGTCCCCGTCCCACAGCAGATGCCCGAGGCCGACGATCCGGCCGGACGCGGTCTGCACGGCCAGCGTCCGGCCGAAGCGCGGGCTGAGCAGGTGGTTCAGGTAACGGTCCGCGTCCCCGACCGGCCCGTGATAGCGCAGCCCGAGCGTCCGCGTCGAGCAGCGCTCGTGCATCGCCTTCGCCGCCTCCACGTCACCGGTGTCGGCCCGGCGCACGGTGATCGCGTTGCCCGCGGGCAACGCGACCACGTCCTGGCCGCGCGGGATGCGCGGCCCGAGCCGGGCGTCCAGCTCCACCAGCGCCCGCGCCCGCGCGAACTCGGTCGGCGTGAACGGGAGATACGGCCGCTCCACGGTGATCACTCCCCCCTCCGGCGCGCGCAGCCGCATCACGGTGTCCTCCAGCGCCCCCTCGACGGGAACCGTCTCGGGGCTCCGGGCCCCGCCGACCGGGTGGGCGGGGAGTGAGCGGATCGTGCACCTCCCCAACAACTGCCGGAGGGCCAGCGGAAGTTCCGCCGCGTCCAGCGCGGTGCGGGTGGCCAGGCCCAGGACCCGGGTCGGCGCGTCCACCAGATCGTGGGCGTCGGCCCGCTCGATCCAGGTGTCCGTGCCCCCGGCCAGCGCGACCGCCCGCGTGATCTCGCCGGCGATCAGTTCCCCCGGCGCCCGCAGCAGGAACTCGTCCACCGTGCCGTCGGCCAGCGGATGCGTCTGCAGGCTCAGGATGTCCACCCGGTACCCGGCGAGCGCGGCGCACAGCGCGGCCAGCGAACCGGGCTCGTCCCGCACCGTCGTCCGCAGTCGCCACAGCGTGCTCGCCAGGTCCCCGGTCTCCGAGGTGTCCGCGCCGGGCCCGGCCTGCCGTGTCTCGGTGACGGCCTGCCGGGCGCCGGTATCGGTGTCCGGCACCGGCGGTGCGTGACCTGGGCGCCTCGCCCACCAGACGTGGAAGCCCGCGGTCGCCGCCAGCACCAGCGCCGAGATCACCAGCAGCGCCGGACCGTCGGGTCCGTGACCGATCAGGTTGGCCACCGCGTCCGCCACCGCGACGGCCGTGAACAGGGCGGCGAGTTCGACGACGTCGCGCCGCCAGTGGTGCACGGGGCGTCCGTTCCGCCTGCGCGTCACATCACACATGTCTCGATTCATGCAGCCACTGTGAAGCAACGGTGTTGCGTGATCACGAACGTGTTGTGACCGATGGGTAAAGCATGCTTACGTTTATTTTGTTGCGTTTTCTACAGTTGTCGCCGGGGCAAGCGCGTCCCGCAGCCGACGGGCCTGGACCACCAGCCGCGCCGAGCCGCGCCGGTCCGCCGCCCCGGAGAGATGGGGCAGTTCACCCCGGGCCCCGGACCGCTCGGCGCAGTCGGCGGCGACCGAGAGCAGCTCCCCGAGTCCACGGGCCGTCCCCGGGCCGCTCGCGGTCCCCCCGGTCGCGAGGTCGGCGAGCAGCACGGGCAGGGTGTGCCGGAGCGTCTCCCATATCGTCGCGTCGGCCCCGGTGGCCGCCGCCGTCCGGGCCGACTCGGCCAGCCGCAGCGGCTTCACCGCACCGCGCCGGACCAGTTGCCCGAGGTCGGCCCCCAGCCGCTCCGCGTCGAGCTGTCCGCGCGCGGCGAGCACCAGCAGCGCGTCCACCGCGGCCAGCCGGTCCTCCGGACGCCGGGCGCCCAGCCCGTACGCCACGCACAGGTGCGTGCTCTCGCCCGCGGCCCCACCGGACTCGGCGAGCAGGGGGAGGACGGCGGCCGTGCCCCGCCCGTCGTCCAGGGCGGCCTCGGAGAGATCGTGCACCAGCCGTACGGCGACGAGTTCGCGCAGCTCCGGAAGTGTGGCCAGCCAGTGCTGGTGGTTCTCCTGGCCCCAGTGGTAGCAGTAGCGGACCGCGTCGGACGACGTGAACGGCCGGCCCAGCCGCCGGAACGCCTCGGGGAAGTCCGTCCGGAGTTCCTGGACCTCGGCGGACTCGATCAGGATGCGCGGACCCGATGTCCGGCGGTCGGAGCCGGGCAGGGTGGGCCCGGCGGACAGCCAGCGGGCGAGCCGCTCGCCTTCCGGCGTGCCGAGTTCGCTCGCGCGCCCGGCGGCGGCCAGGGCCGCCGTACGGTCCTCGCGCCGGACCCGCAGCATGGCCTGGGCGAAGTCGACCTCGCCCACCCGGGCGCCGAGGCGACGGTAGGTGTCGAGCCGGTCGACCAGCTCGGCCGGCTCCAGGAGCCCGGTGCTCCACGACGGCGTGGCCAGGAGCAACGGCTGCGGGTCCGTGCGTATCCGGTGGGCCAGTTCACGCAACCGGACGTCGAGGACCCGGGAGAACCCGTGGCGCGCGCAGTCGTGGTCGGCCGGTCCGCCCCGCAGCCCGGCGAGCAGGGTGGCCGTGCTGACGGCCCCGTACAGCGTGGCCAGGACCAGTTCGAGGCCGCCCTCGGTGGCGAGGAGGCCGCGGCGGGCAGGGGCGAAGTGCTCCTCGGTGTCCCGCCGGCCGTGCGACTCGGGCTGCCGCCACCAGCGGGTCGCCACCACCGGTTCGAGTGCCTCCCGCAACGCCCCCTGGTCACGGTGCGCGTGGCGGGCCAGACCGTCCAGCGCCCGCTCGAACGCGGCCACGTCCCCGTCGGACGCGAGCAGGGCGCCGACCTCCTCGGCGAGTTCCACCGCCGAGTCCGGCGCCGGTGCGAGCCGGAACGGCTCCGGGGCCGGCGGCAGCACCTCCTCGTACGCCTCGGGCGGCGGCGCGGGCGCGATCCCCAGGGTGGCGGCCGCCCGGACGCGCAGGGCCGGACTCAACCGCTCGGCCGCGACGCCGACGTCGGACCGGGCCGCAGGGGCGCCGTCGAGCAGCCCGGCATGCCGCTCGACCAGCTTCAGCGCCCGCTCCTGTACCTGGGTGTCCTCGTGCCCGAACGCCTGGGCCACGGCCGGCAGCAGCTCAGCGGCCGAGGACACCTGGCGGGCGAGTACCTTGCCGAGCAGCACCAGTTGGGCACGCACCAGCTTCTTCTCGGTGCGGAACAGCAGTCCTTCGGAGGCCTCGGCGAGCTGCCGTGGGCTGAGGCCGCCGTCGAGCGCGAGGGCGGCGAGGACCGACTGGGCATGGGCGGCGACCGGGGAGGCGGCGTCCCGGGCCAGGGCCGTCCAGTCGGCGACACGCTCGCACTGCTCGTCCCGGGTGAGGGCGAGCTTGCCCAGCAGCGGCAGGAAGACGCGGTGGTCGGTCGGGCCGCCACCGCGCAGCAACCGGGCCACACAGGCGTCGACCACGGCCTTTCGCTCCAGCACGCCCGCGTCGGTGAGCTCGGCGAGGGCGCTCTGCCAGGAACCGGGACCCTCACCGAACAGCCAGCGGACCTCGCCGAGATCGGAGAGCTCGAACAGGCCGTTCACCAGCGGTGCGAGGTCCGGCTCGGCACGCAGCCGGTCGACGAGGGGGACGCGGTCCCAGGTGTGGCCGATGTACCGGACCCAGCCGACCACATAGGCGTCCGTCACCGGGACATCGCACCCGGACCGGCGCACGAGTCCCGCCATCAGCGGGAACGGCACGTCCGCGGAGACCGGCCGCGCGGCAAGCCGGCGGGCCACGTCGGCCTGCCAGCCGGTGTCCCGGTCCGCCAGCACCTTCAGCAGGATGTCCGCCGGCGCCTGCCGCCGGCGCATGTCGGCTCCGGCGATCCAGGTCGCGGCGGCCGCGGCCCCCGACTGGCACATCGCCCCGGCCACCTGGAGCGCCGGAAAGCCGCGCTCGGACCGGCTCTCCCACGGCGCGGCCCGCAACTCCCTGCGCAGGGCCTGCAACTCGGGCAGCAGCGCCCGTCGTTCGGCATCCGTCAACTTCTTCACCAGGAGGGCCGTCTGCCCGACACGCCCCGCCCGTACCGCCTCCAGCACCGCGCTCATCACGCACCCCCGCCGATCTCCGCCAAGTCCTGTCCCGCCGCGGCCCCCCGCCGTGCCATCCGCACCGCCAGCGCGTGCTTGCACGGGCCGCGCCCGCCCCGGTACTTCGCCCACCACGGACAACTGCAGCTCAGCACCCCTGCGGCCGCGGCCCGCACCCGGTGCACATGACCGTCCTCGGCCGTCACCGTGCCCAGCTCGCCGGCCAGGGCCACCGCGCCCGCGGCCACCAGCGCCCGGGCGGAGCGCAGCCGGGGATTGTGCCGCTCCACGCGCCCCGCGTCGTACGGCAGTTCGCGGTGGAAGTAGGCGGCCTCCGCCGTGTCGTAGCCGACGCGTCCCGAGGTGCCGAGTCGGATCAGGGCCGCGCGGACCCGCTCCGGGGTGAGCCCGGCGGAGGCCGCCAGGTCGGCGACGTCGACGCGCGGCTCCCAGGCCAGCAGAACCGCGATCAGCTCCGCGTCCTCGGCGGCCTCGTCGGTGGCGAGCGCGTCCAGCACGCCACCCTCGCCCGAGAACCCCCGGGCCGGGTCCGGCGACAGGGTCAGCGTCAGCCGCATGCCCTGCAGCACGACCTCCCAGGCCGCGGCCGTGCCGGAGGTGGCGAGGGCGCCCTGCGGGCCGTAGACGCGCAGGGCCGTCGCGTGACGCAGCACCCGTTGGAGCGCGCCCAGCCGCTCCGGTCCCGGCAGGCACACCGCGCCCGGCACCGGACGGGTGGTCGGCCGCAGCCCCCGGCCCGCCGGCACCACCCAGCGGGGACCGGCCGCGCCCCGGCGAGCGGTGCCGCCGAGGGGCAGCGAGCGCAGGAACCGCACCGCCTCGTCCGCCGGCAGCTCGGCCCGCAGATCGAACCCCGCCGCCGTCACCTGGGCCTCGGCGAAGCCGCGCAGCCAGCGGTCCGGGAGCGGCACCTTCTTCTCCAGCACCGGGCCGTCCAGTGTGGTGACCGCCAACTCCTCCGGCCCGACCCGCAGATGGAGCGGATCATCCGAGCCGACCCGGGAAAGCGCCTCCCGCAGCGGGTTGTTGACGTCGACGTTCGTCGTGCCGTGGCCCACCTCGCCGCCGTCCAGCCCCGGGCCGAGGACGTCCAGCCGGGCGTACACCCCGCCGCAGCCCGAGAAGGACTCGAAGCGCAGCCGGTCGCCGTTGCCCGTCACCACCGGGTCCAGCGAGGCGCGCAACTGCGGCTGGAAGTACCGCGCTGCCGCCACGTCGGCCACCGCGAGCAGGCCGGCCGCGGCCACCTGAGGCGAGGTCAGAAAACCCGCGAAGAACCGCGGATGGTCCTCGACCCCGGTCGGCGTCGCACCCCGGGAGGTCTCAAGTCCGAGGTGGCGGCCGCCCGCGCCGGAGCGCAGCACGGAGGGTTGGCGATAGGCCACGGCCTGTGCGGATCGCGTCATGGGAAAAACCGTAGAGGCGACCACTGACAATTGCCCTGACCTGCGAGAACCTCTACGCGCGGGCCGGTTCGAAGATGTGGAAGGAACCGTGCCGGAAGCCGCGGCAGGGCCGCGCACCGGGGGATGACGCCGGTGCGCGGCCCTGCGAAGAGCGTACGGGAGTCACTGGCCGACCCGGCCCGGCTGCAGCGTCTGCGTGAACAGCACGGTGCCGTCGTACTCGCGCAGACGTACCGTCAGCTCACCGCTGTCACCGTCGATGTCCACCTCGCCGAAGAACTGGTAGCCCTCGGCGGGTGACACGTTCGAGGCGGTCGGCGCCTTGACGAACACCCGGTCGGGTCCGAAGGTGCCGTCCAGCGCGTTGGCCGGGAACGCACCGGCGTTCAGCGGGCCCGAGACGAACTCCCAGAACGGCGCGAAGTCCTTGAACGCGGCCCGCGACGGATCGTAGTGCTGGGCCGAGGTGTGGTGGACGTCGGCCGTCAGCCACACCGTGCCGGTGATCTTCCGGTGCTTGATGTACCGCAGCAGCTCCGCGATCTGCAGCTCGCGGCCGAGCGGTGCGCCCGGGTCGCCCTGGGCGACGGCCTCGAAGTTCGCCTTGCCCTCGACCGGGTCGGGCACGACCAGCCCGAGCGGCATGTCCGCGGCGATCACCTTCCACACCGCACGCGACCGGGACAGCTCCCGCTTGAGCCACTCCAGCTGCTCGGCACCGAGGATGCCCTGCGGGTCGGTCCTCTGATTGTCGGGTGAGTTGGCGTCCCGGTACGTCCGCATGTCCAGCACGAACACGTCGAGAAGCGGGCCGTGGTGGTGGACGCGGTAGATCCGGCCGTCCGGGCGGCCGCTGATCGTGGAGATCGGGAAGTACTCGGAGAACGCCTGCCGGGAGCGCAGCGCCATGTCGTCCAGCCTGGTACCGGCCGGGTAGGCGGTGCCGGTGCCGATGACCTCACCCGGGTACCAGTTGTTGCGGACCTCGTGGTCGTCCCACTGGATCACGTTCGGCACCTGGGCGTTGAACCGGCGCAGCGCCTGGTCCAGCAGGTTGTAGCGGAAGTTCCCGCGGAAGTCGTCGAGCGTGACCGCGACATGCGACTTCGCCTCGGAGGTCACGTTGCGGTACAGACTGCCGTCGGGCAGCGCCTGGGTGGCCGAGATCACTCCGTCGGCGTAGATGTTGTCACCGCTGCACAGGAAGAAGTCCGGGTCCAGCTTTGCCATCGCGTCGAAGATGCGGTAACCGCCGATGGACTCGTTGATGCCCCAGCCCTGGCCCGCCAGGTCCCCGGACCACACGAACCGCACCCCCTGCCGCCGCCGCGTGGAGGCGGTACGGAAGGTGCCGGTGACCGGTTCGCCGGTACGGCGCGGGTCGTCGGGGTCGGCGAGCAGCACCCGGTAGTGGATCTGCTCGCCGGACGGCAGTCCGTGCAGCCGCGTGGTGCCGGTGAAGTCGCTGTCCGCGCCCAGCAGCGGGCCGCGCCATCTGCGGGGATCGCGGAACGACTCGGTGGCCGAGGTCTCCACGATCATCCGGGCCGGCCGGTCCGAACGGACCCACACCAGGCCGGAGCCGGCGGTCACGTCGCCCGCCTGCACGCCCCAGTCCGCCCGTGGACGTCCGGACAGTGCGAACGCCGGGGCCGAACCGAGCGCCGTGGGCAGGGTCAGGGCCGCCGACGCGGCGAGCGAGCCGCGCAGCACGCTGCGGCGACCGGGGAGCGAAAGGGACATGGGAGGGCCTCCAGAGCGGGATCCGGCCAGTTGTGCACAGCCACAACTACTGGTGCGCCGCAGCGCACACGCAAACCGCAAGTGAACAACTGCCGGTCCCGCGGAGGCCGTCCCTCCGGGGGCCCGGCCAGGGCGCCGTCACCCGTCGAGCGCCTCCGCCATCATGCGCACTCCCTCCCGGATCCGGGCCGGCGGCAGATGCGCGTACCCCAGCACCAGCCGTACGGCGGACTCGTCGTCCCGCGCGTGTGTGCACGCGCTCAGTGGCCGCACCGCGACCCCGGCCGCCGCCGTCCGCCGCACGAGCCGGCTCTCCGGCCCGTACCGCTCGGGCAGTTCGGCGATGGCGTGCAGCCCTGCCGCGATCCCCGACACGCGCGCGTGCGGGAAGTGCTCGGCCAGGGCGGCGACCAGGACGTCCCGCCGCTGCCGGTACGCGCGCTGGCAGCGGCGCAGCTGCCGGTCGTAGTCGCCGCGCTCCAGGAACCGGGCGAACACCGCCTGGTCGACGGACGGATGCCCCAGGTCCATGGTCCGCTTGCGCTCGACGACGGCGTCCGCCAGGGACTGCGGCACCAGCAGCCAGCCCAGCCGCAGCCCGGGCGCGAGGGACTTGCTGACCGACCCCGTGTACGCCACGCGTTCCGGATCGAGCCCCTGCAGCGCGCCGACCGGGGCCCGGTCGTAACGGAAGTCGCCGTCGTAGTCGTCCTCCAGCAGCAGCCCGTCCACCGACCGGGCCCAGTCGAGCAGTTGGGCGCGGCGCCCGGCGGAGCAGGCGATGCCGGTCGGGTACTGATGGGCGGGCGTCGTCACCACCGCACGGACGCCCGACGCCTGCAGCGGGCCAGGCGCCAGGCCCTCGTCGTCCAGAGGCAGCGGCACGGTACGCAGCCCGGCCGCCGCGTACAGGGCGTCGTGCTGCGGGCTGCCGGGGTCCTCCACGCCGATCTCGGGCACCCCGCGCGCGTACAGCACGGACCCGAGCAGCGCCGCCGCCTGCGCCACCCCGGAGACGACGAGGATCCGCTCCGGGTCGGCGACCACACCTCGGCGCCGGGCCAGCAGTTCGGCGAGGGCCGAGCGCAACCGGGGCAGACCGCGCGGGTCCGGATAGCCGAGGTCGCGGTGGGGCAGCTCCGCCAGGACCTCGCGCTGGGCGGCGGCCCAGGCGGCCCGTGGGAACAGCGACAGATCCGGTGACCCGGGCACGAAGTCCACCCGGACGCCGTGCGGGCGCGGCGCGAGGTCACGCGCGCGTGGCGCCGCCGCCCGCACGGCGCCGCCCACCCAGGTGCCCGCGCCCCGGCCGCTGCGCAGATAGCCCTCCGCCGTCAGCTGTTCGTACGCCTCGGTGACCAGCCCCCGCGACACTCCGAGGTCCTTCGCCAGCTCCCGGCTCGACGGCAGCCGGGTGCCGGGCGCGAGCCGTCCCGCGCGGATCGCCTCGCGCAGCGCCGCCTGGAGGAAACGGCCCCGCGCGCGTGCCGGCGCGGCGGCGGCCGGCAGCAGCAGCTCCCACGCGGCGGAGCCGGGCAGGGCGCCCGGATTGGTCCCCGATGACGTCATGGAAGTGGACCTTAATGCGGGCCGCCCGGGTTCCTAGCGTCGTCCTCATGAACGCGACCACCACCCGCGGCGCCCTGCTGACCGCGCTCGCCTACGTCCTCGTCGGCGCGTCCTTCACCGCCAACAGCGTGCTGGGCGACTACCCCTACGCGGGCGGCCAGTTCCTCCGCTACGGACTGGCCTGCCTGCTGCTCGTGCCGTTCGTCGGGCGAGACGCGGCGAAGCGGCTGCGGGGGCTGGGGCCGCGCGCGTGGCTGCGGCTGGCCCTGCTCGCCGCCGTCGGGATGGTCGGCTTCAACCTGGCGGTCCTCGCCGCCGAGCGCACCGCGGAACCGGCGGTCCCGGGCGTCCTCGTCGGCTGTGCCCCGGTGGTGGTGGCGGTCCTGGTCCCGCTCCTTGCCGGCCGCCGGCCACAACGCCCCGTGTTCCAGGGTGCGTTGCTGGTCGCGGTCGGAGCCTTCGCGGTCCAGGGCTGGGGGCGGACGGACGGGAGCGGTCTCGCCTTCTCGGTGTGCGCCCTGGCCGGTGAGGTCGGGTTCGCGGTGCTCGCGGGACCGGTGCTGCGGGCGCTCGGACCCCGGCTGCTGACCGCCACCGTGTGCGCCCTCGCCGCGGCCGAGGCGGCGCTGACCGGGGTGGTGGCCGACGGGGGCGCGCTCGACGGCGGGGCATGGCTGCGCCGGCCCGACGCCACGGAGACGGCCGCGCTGCTGTGGCAGGCGGCCGTGGTCACCGTCGTCGGCTTCGTGTGCTGGTACATGGGTGTGCAGCGGATCGGCACGGAGCGCGCGACGCTCTTCACCGGCCTCATCCCCCTCACCGCCGTGTGCACCGCCCCAGTCGTCGGCACGGGCTCCTACGGCCCCGCCCAGGCCGTCGGCGGCGCCCTGGTGGGCGTCGGGGTCGCCCTGGGCTCCGGCGCCCTGCCGGGTCCGCGCCACAGGCCATCCCGTCTCGGCCACGGGCCGGCGGCACCCGCCTCGCGGCCCCACCGCGCCGGCATCCGCCCGGCGACCGCCCCGCAGCACACCGTGCCGGCGCCCGGCAGTCGCCGGTCGGCCGACACGGCGCCGGCGCCCGGCCGTCCGTCAGCGGCTGCCGTCGAGGATGACGCGGGCGACCAGCGCCGGGTCGTCGTTCATCGGGCAGTGTCCGCAGCCGGGCAGCCGGACCAGCCGGGCCTTGGGGATGATCTGCTTGGCGCGGACCCCCTGGCGGCGCACCAGCAGCATGTCCCGGGTGCCCCAGCCCACGGTGACCGGGATACCGGGGACGTCGTCGGTGAACTGGACGGCGGCGCCCGCCCGCAGGGTCTCGGCGAATCCGCTGGCATGGGCGAGAGCCAGCGTCTCCGCGACCACGGCCTCGGGTGAGCGGCGGGCCGGGCGGGCGTAGATGGTGCTGGTCAGTGCCGTCCGCCCGGCGGCCGACCGGGAGAGCCGCTCGATCAGCGGAAGCGGCAGCCGCTCCGCGATCCGCCGCATGGCGATGAGGACACCGAAGGCGTAGCGCCGCTCGGCCTGCGACCAGAATCCGGCGGGGGAGAGGGCGGTGACGGACCGTACGAGCATCTCGCGGCCCAGTTCCAGCGCCAGCAGGCCGCCGAGCGAGTTGCCGGCCACATGCGGCCGGTCCAGCGCCAGGGCCTCGAACAGGGCGCCGAGCACGGCGTTGGTGGTCGGCAGGTCGTAGGCGAGGCCGTCGGGAAGGGCCGGGGAGGCGCCGAAGCCGGGCAGGTCCACGGCGATCACGTCCCGCTCGGTCGCGAGGATGTCCACCACGGGGTCCCAGGCCTGCCGGTGATGCCCTATCCCGTGGATGAGGACCAGCGGCTCGCCGCGGCCCACGCGCGCGTACGAGACGGTCACATCCTGCCGGCCGTGCGTGGCCTGCACTTTGAAGGAGACGGTGGCGGACATGCGGGCTCCTCGTCTGGGACTTCGGCGGACGCCGTAGACAGCTTGTCAGCAATTGCTACTCGCGGGTAGTCCCCGGTGGGGCGTGTCGTGTCCCGGCGCGCTCCGTCAACGCGCCCCGCGCGACTCCCGGTTGAAATCGGCATGCCATGCCCGCCTCACGGGTCCACCGCACAGGCCACCTCCGCATCCGGGCCGTCGGTCGCCGACGGTCCGCGGATCATTCTGAGCCGGGTGGGCGGAGGAGAGGATGATTCCGGCCAAACAGGGAGGAATGTGTCGGATGGGGCGGCTTCCGCCGTGCGGCGGGAGCTTTGCCGCCATGCCATGCGAACGACCCCGCGCGAACGCCTCGTGAACGGCGTGTGGCACCGCTTTCTATGCGTGGCCCAAGGGATCGAGGATTGGTCTTGACCAAGGGTGTGCGCCGCCCTATGGTCGCAGATAAGTACAACAACCTTTAATAAACAAGGGCGCTAAAACGCCGCCGGACCACGGCGATTGCGGAGGACAGGGTGGGGACCACGCAGCTGGAATCGGTGCCGGAACCGAAGTACTGGCATCTCAAGACCGTGCTCAGTGAGGCACTGGACTCGGAGTTCTCGGTCGGCGAGATCCTGCCCAACGAGCGTGACCTCGCCGCCCGCTTCGGCGTGGCCCGCGCCACCCTGCGCCAGGCCCTCGAACAGCTCGAACTGGAGGGCAGGCTGCAGCGCCGCCGCGGTGTCGGTACGACGGTCGCGCCCCCGCGCATGGGCGTGGCGGTCGGCACCGACGAGGACGCCTGGCCGGGCGCGGCCGGGGACGCCTGGCAGCCCGCCGACTGCACCCTCGCGGTGCCGCCCGCCGCCGTCGCGGCCGCCCTGGAGACCGGCGCGGAGGAGCCCGTGCACATCGTGCGCCGCTCCCGCGTCTCGCACGGGCAGCCCGTCGCCGCCGAACTGCTCTACATCCCGGCGGCCTCGGTCCCGGAGCTGACGGCGATCGACGCGCCGTCCGGGGCGCCCCGGGCGCGTGCGGTCCTGCGTGAGCTGCAGCGCCTGGAGCTGGAGAGCCAGGACCGCGCCGTGGAGCTCGGCTCGGCCCGCGCGGACGACGCCAAGGAACTCGACCGTCTCCCCGGCGCCCCGGTGCTCGTCGTCACCACCCGTTTCCTCGCCGCCGGCCGCACCGCCGCGCTCTCCGTCGCCACCTACCGCGCGGACACCTGCCGGCTGACCTTCGGCGACACCGGCGGGGTGGAGATCCACCACGGCCCCGAGCGGCAGGCCTCCTAGCCACCGCCCCGCACGGCCGGCGCGCGCCCCGGAATCCTTGCCGGGGCGCGTCGCGAGCGCCGGGCCGGCCGCTCAGCGGCGGGCGGTGACCGTCCCGTCCACCGCGAACAGCTGCTCCTCCACGTGATCGAGGGCGAGCCGCAGCGCGCCCGTCGCCACCGCCGCCTCACCGAGCACGGAGAGAGCCACCCGGGGCGGCCGCAGACAGTACCGGGCGAGTTCACGGCGCAGCGGCTCCAGGACACCGTCCAGGCCCGCCGCCCAGCCGCCGATCACCACGAGCTCCGGATCCAGCGCCAGCACCAGCGCGGCCACGTCGTGGACCAGCCGCTGGATGAACCGGTCGACGGCCGCCCGCGCCCGCGCGTCCCCCTTGCGGGCCAGCGCGAACACCTCGGCGACCGCCTGCTCGTCCAGCGGATGCAGCGGCTCGTCGGTGGTCGACAGCAGCGTCTCCGGGGTCACCTCCCGGCCCAGCAGATGCAGCGCGCCGATCTCTCCGGCCGCCCCGCCGTACCCGCGGTGCAGCCGCCCGCCGATCAGTGAACCCGCGCCCGGACTCAGCCCGGCCAGCACCATCACCACGTCGTCGGACTCGGTGGCGGCGCCCTTCCAGTGCTCGGCCACCGCCGCCGCGTTGGCGTCGTTCTCCACCAGCACGGGACACTTGAAGGACCGGCTCAGCCGCTCGCCGAGGCGCAGCCCCGTCCACTGGGGCAGCGCGGTGCCCAGCCGCACCCGGCCGTCCGCCTCGACGATGCCGGGCGTGCCGACCCCGACGGCCCGCAGCGAACCGCGCGCCACCCCGGCCCGGCGCAGCAGCTCGGCGACGGCGGTGCGCAGCCGCTCCAGCCGCTCGTCCGCGTCGGCCGTCTCCTCGACGTCCTTGGCCTGCGCCCCCAGCACCCGGCCGTCCAGGTCGGCCAGGAGCGCGGCGACGCGGTGCGGGCCGATCTCCAGGCCCAGCAGGTGCCCGGCCTCGGCCCGGAACCTGAACCGTCGCGCCGGCCGCCCCTGGCGCCGGGTGGCGCCCTCCTCGGCTGCCTTCTCGACGACCAGACCGGCCTCGATGAGCCCCTCGACGACCCCCTCGACGGTCGGCCGGGACAGCCCGGTGACCCGGGTGATCTCCGTGAGCGTCGCGCAGTCCGTGGCCCGCAGCGCATGCAGCACCACCGCGGAATTGATCCTTCGCAACAGAGAAGGATCACCGCCGGTCAACCCCGCCACCGTCCGTCCTCCCAGCTAACCCTGCACGTTGGCCGGATCGTACTTCGGCGCCGACGACGGCGGCGAGTGCCGGACGCCTCCGATCTGACCGGGATCCGCGAACCGGGGGCCCGGCGAGCCGCCGCATGCCAGTGGCACTCGCTTCACCGGTTCACGTGGACCTCGCGAAGTACCGGCGGACCGAGGGTGCTGGACAGCAGCGCGGGAGACCGGCGACTTCTACGAGGACGGCGTCACCGTCACAGCCCCGCCGTGACGGTCAGCCTTCCGCGGCCGCCCGGAGCCGTGCGAACTCCTCCGCCATCGTCGCCGCCGTCCAGTGCGCGTTCAGGCCGCTGGGGTTCGGCAGAACCCATACCCGCGTGTCTCCGATCGTCCGCTCCTGCGGCCCCACCTGGGCCCTGCGGTCGTCGAAGGCGGCCCGGTAGGCCGTGACGCCGACCACCGCCAGCCACCTCGGCCGGACCCGCGTCACCTTGGCGGTCAGCAGGCGCCCGCCCTCCGTGTACTCCTTCGCCGTCAGCTCGTCGGCGCGCGCGGTCGCCCGCGCCACCACGTTGGTGATGCCGAGTCCGTACGACAGCAACTCGCCCTGCTCGGCGGGGATCAGCAGCCGCGGGGTGAAGCCGGACAGGTGCAGGACCGGCCAGAAGCGGTTGCCGGGACGGGCGAAGTGGTGGCCGGTGGCCGCCGTCATCAGGCCGGGGTTGATCCCGCAGAACAGGACGTGGAGGCCGTCCGCGAGCACGTCCGGGACGAGACGGTCGCGGGCGGCCTCCAGCTCCGCCGCCGTGAAGCGAGGGGAGCGGCCGGTCAGAGGATCGCTCCAGGGGTGTAACCGGCGGCCTCCGGGTGCTGCTTGACGATCTCCTCGATCCGGCCGACGACGACACCGACCTGGGCGGCGGCCGCGCCCGTGAAGGAGAGCTTGTCGGCCATCAGCGCGGTCAGCTGCTCGCGATCCAGCGGCAGCCGCTCGTCGGCGGCGAGCTTGTCGAGCAGGTCGTTGCGCTCGGCGCCCTGCTCGCGCATCGCGAGCGCGGTGGCGACGGCGTTCTCCTTGATCGCCTCGTGCGCGACCTCACGGCCGACGCCCGCGCGCACCGCGCCCATCAGCACCTTGGTGGTGGCGAGGAACGGGAGGTAGCGGTCCAGCTCGCGGGCGATGACGGCGGGGAACGCCCCGAACTCGTCGAGGACCGTCAGGAAGGTCTCCAGGAGGCCGTCGAGCGCGAAGAAGGCGTCCGGCAGGGCCACCCGGCGCACCACCGAGCAGGACACGTCGCCCTCGTTCCACTGGTCACCGGCCAGCTCACCGGTCATCGAGGCGTAACCGCGCAGGATCACCATGAGGCCGTTGACGCGCTCGCAGGACCGCGTGTTCATCTTGTGCGGCATCGCCGACGAGCCGACCTGCCCCGGCTTGAAGCCCTCGGTGACCAGCTCGTGCCCGGCCATCAGCCGGATCGTCCTGGCGAGCGAGGACGGCGCCGCGGCCAGCTGCACCAGCGCGGTCACCACCTCGTAGTCCAGCGAGCGCGGGTAGACCTGGCCGACCGAGGTGAACGCCTGCGAGAAGCCCAGGTGGCGCGCGATCCGGGTCTCCAGCTCGGCGAGCTTCGCGGCATCGCCGCCCAGCAGGTCCAGCATGTCCTGGGCGGTGCCCACCGGGCCCTTGATGCCCCGCAGCGGGTAGCGCCGCAGCAGCTCCTCGACCCGGCCGTAGGCGACCAGCAGCTCGTCGGCGCCGGTCGCGAAGCGCTTGCCGAGGGTGGTCGCCTGCGCGGCCACGTTGTGGGAGCGGCCGGCCATGACCAGCTCGGCGTACTCGCCGGCCAGCTTGCCCAGGCGGGCGAGGACGGCCGTCGTACGGTCCCGCATCAGCTCAAGGGAGAGCCGGATCTGGAGCTGCTCGACGTTCTCCGTCAGGTCCCGGGAGGTCATGCCCTTGTGCACGTGCTCGTGCCCGGCGAGGGCGTTGAACTCCTCGATCCGCGCCTTCACGTCGTGCCGGGTGACCTTCTCGCGCTCGGCGATGGAGGCCAGGTCGACCGTGTCGAGGACCCGCTCGTAGTCGGCGATCGCCGCGTCCGGCACCTCGATCCCGAGGTCCTTCTGGGCCCGCAGCACGGCGAGCCAGAGCTGCCGCTCCAGCTTCACCTTCTGCTCGGGCGACCAGAGCGTGGCGAGCTCGGCGGAGGCGTAGCGTCCGGCGAGGACGTTCGGAATGCGGGGCTTGGCGGGCGCGGCTGAAGTCACGTGTACGGATTCTACTGGCGATTCCTGCAGGCCAGCGTCGCGGGCCCACTCGTGCGAAGCTATGAGAGCCACATCACGGCTGGGGCAGGTCGGCGAGTTCCGCCAGCACGTCCGCGTGGCACCTCTCCGGCGCGCACCAGCAGGCCAGGGTCTTCCCGCGCAGCTCCGCCACCAGCTCCAGCAGCTCGGGCCGCTCCAGCAGGTACGCCCGGTACATCGCCATCACCTCGGCCCGGGTGCCGTCCCGCCTCTTCTTCGGGGTGTCGTAGGCGAACGGGTTGTACAGCGGGTGGCGGGGGAGGTCCCAGCCCCCCATCGTCCAGCGGCGGCCCACGTAGACGACGTCCGCGGGGCGTGCTCCAGCCGGGGGCCGAACTCGTGGATCCGGCCCCTGACGTTGATCACCCGGGTGGGCACGGAGCCCACGCTACGCCTCGTACGGCAGCAGCTCCGGGCGCTTCGGCGCGCGGCCGTCGCCCGAGGAACGGCCGGTGAGGCGGCGGGCTATCCACGGCAGCAGGTACTGCCTGGTGAAGCGGGCGTCCTCGACCCGGCGCGCGACCCAGCCGGGCGGCACCGTGGCCGGGATCGGCGTGTGCCACTCGGTGTCCTCGGGCTCGTGGCCCAGCGTCTGCCAGACCGCCTCGGCGACCCGGCGGTGGCCCTCCGCCGTCAGGTGCAGCCGGTCCACGTCCCACAGCCGTGGGTCGGCCAGCGAGGGCGCGCCGTACAGGTCGACGACGAGGGCACCGTGCCGCTCGGCCAGCTCGTCGACCACGGCGAACAGTTCCTCCATGCGCGGCCGGAACCGCTCCAGGACCGGGCCCTGGCGGCCGGGGCTGCGCATCAGCACCAGCTGCTCGCAGGCCGGCGTCAGCCGCTCCACCGCCTCGGTGAGCAGGTCCCGGACCCGGACCATGTCGCACTTGGGGCGCAACGTGTCGTTGAGGCCGCCGACCAGCGTGATCACGTCGGGCCGCATCGTGACCGCCAGAGGCACCTGCTCCTCGACGATCTGCCCGATCAGCTTGCCCCGCACCGCGAGGTTGGCGTAGCGGAAGCCGGGGGTACGGGCGGCCATCCGGGCGGCGAGGACATCGGCCCAGCCCCGGTAGGAGCCGTCGGGCCTGAGGTCCGACATGCCCTCGGTGAAGGAGTCGCCGATCGCGACCAGACTGGAATGTGCGGGAGGCACCGGGTTCTTCTGCATGGCGGGAGAGATGGTATCCCGGGGCGCATACCCGCCGGTCGGTCACTCCCGTCGGCAAAGGCTCTTCCCCCGGTGGAGCCTAAGCGTGCTGCCCGAACAACTCCCGCAGCACGTCCTCCATCGTCACCAGCCCCGCCATCCGTCCGTCGTCGCCGAGTACGCCCGCCAGGTGGGTGCGGCTGCCGCGCATCGCGGTGAGCACGTCGTCCAGCGGTGTGCTCTCCCGCACCCGGGCGATCGGCCGCATGTCCCGCAGCCGGAAAGCCTCGGTGCGGGGCGATGCGTCCAGTGCGTCCTTGACGTGCAGATAGCCGACGATCCGCCGCCCCTCGTCCACCACCGGGAAGCGGGAGAAGCCCGACTGCGCCGTCAGCCCCTCCAGCTCCTCCGGGGTGACGCCCACGCGCGCGTAGACGACGCGTTCCAGCGGCACGACCACGTCCCGAACCGGCCGGCGGCCCAGCTCCAGGGCGTCGTGCAGGCGCTCCTGGGCCCGGTCGTCGATCAGACCGGCCTCACTGGCGTCCTTGACGATCTCGGCGAGCTCGGTGTCCGTGAAGGTCGCCGAGACCTCGTTCTTGGTCTCCACCCGCAACAGCTTGAGCAGGCCGTTCGCGAAGGCGTTGATCGTGAAGATCACCGGGCGCAGCGCCCGCGACAGGCCGACCAGGGGCGGCCCGAGGAGCAGCGCGCTGCGCACCGGCTCGGCGAGCGCCACGTTCTTCGGCACCATCTCGCCCAGCAGCATGTGCAGATAGGTCGCGAGGGCCAGCGCGATCACGAAGGACACGGCATGGCCCGCGCTCGTGGGCACGCCGACCGCGTGGAACACCGGCTCCAGCAGATGCGCGATCGCGGGCTCCGCCACCACACCCAGCACCAGTGTGCACAGCGTGATGCCGAGCTGGGCGGCGGCCAGGAGCGCGGACACGTGCTCCAGCCCCCACAGCACGCTCCTGGCCCGCCGGTCGCCCGCCTCGGCGTGCGGCTCGATCTGGGAGCGGCGCACGGAGATCAACGCGAACTCGGCGCCGACGAAGAAGGCGTTCACGACCAGCGTCGCGAGACCGATCAGCAGCTGTACGGCGGTCACCGGTGCCCCTCCTGCTCCGTCTCGTCGTCGAGCGGTGCGTGCAGCAGCACCCGGGCCGCCCGGCGCCCCGAGGCGTCCACCACGTCCAGCCGCCAGCCGGCGACCTCGACGCGGTCCCCGGTCTCCGGTATCCGGCCCAGCTCGGCCGCGACCAGCCCGGCCAGCGTCTCGTACGGCCCCTCGGGCGCCCGCAGGCCCACGCGCGCGAGCTGGTCCATGCGGGCCGCGCCGTCCGCCGAGTAGAGCGCGCGGCCCGTGGCGTCTGCGCCGGCGGGGGCGAGGTCGGGTGTCTCGTGCGGGTCGTGCTCGTCGCGGACCTCGCCGACGACCTCCTCGACGATGTCCTCCAGGGTGGCGACCCCGGCCGTACCGCCGTACTCGTCGATGACGACGGCCATGGTGCGCCGGCCGCCGAGGCGGTCCAGGAGGCGGTCGACGGTGAGGGACTCGGGGACCAGCAGGGGTTCGCGCATCAGCTGCGCGACCCGGACCCGGGACCGCTCCTCGGCGGGCATGGCCAGGACGTCCTTGATGTGGGCGGTGCCGACGACCGAGTCCAGGCTGTCCCGGTAGACCGGGAAGCGGGACAGGCCGGTCGCCCGGGTCGCGTTCGCCACGTCCTCGCAGGTCGCCCGGACATCCAGGGCCACGACCTGGACGCGCGGGGTCATCACGTTCTCCGCCGTGAGGTCGGCGAGGTTCAGCGTGCGCACGAACAGCTCGGCCGTGTCCGGTTCCAGCGCGCCCTCCTTGGCGGAGTGGCGGGCCAGCGCGGCCAGCTCCTGCGGTCCGCGCGCGGAGGCCAGTTCCTCGGCGGGCTCGATGCCCAGGCGCCGTACCAGCCGGTTGGCGGTGTTGTTCAGATGGGTGATGAACGGCCGGAAGGCGCCGCTGAACCAGCGCTGCGCGCTGCCCACCCGCTTGGCCACCGCCAGGGGCGAGGAGATCGCCCAGTTCTTGGGGACCAGCTCGCCGACGACCATCAGGAACACCGTGGACAGCGCCGTGCCGATCACCAGTGCGAGCGAGCTCGCGGCCGACGCCCCGATGCCCACCGCCTCCAGCGGACCGGCCAGCAGCTTGGCGATCGAGGGCTCTGAGAGCATGCCGACCACCAGGTTGGTGACCGTGATGCCGAGCTGCGCCCCCGAGAGCTGGAACGTCAGGTTCCGGACGGCCTTCAAGGCACCGGCCGCCCCGCGCTCACCGCGCTGCACGGCCCGCTCCAGCTCGCCGCGCTCGACCGTGGTCAGCGAGAACTCGGCCGCGACGAAGGCACCGCAGGCGAGCGACAGCAGGATCGCCACCAGCAGGAGGAGCACTTCGGTCATCGGGTCACCTCCGTCCCATGATCGGACAGGGCGGACGGGACCGCGCGGTGTCGGCGGCGGACAGGACCGGGAGGCTCGCCCATGGGGGGACGCTCACGCACCTTTCATCGAGGAACGACGGCTCCCCCAATGGTAAAGGATCGGCAAAGCCGCCTCAGTGGTCGCCGTCGGGCAGCGGCTTCACCCACCGGCGCCACTGCTCCTGGGTCTGGTACCCCGCAGCCCGCCAGGCATGGTGCGCGGTCTCGTTGCGCACCAGCACCATCGCGTCCACGCGCCGCCCGCCCAGCCGTACGAACCGCTCCTCGGCTGCCGCCAGCAGCGCCGAGCCGATGCCCCGGCGGCGGCGCTGCGGATGCACGGCGAGCCGGTACAGATGGCAGCGCCAGCCGTCGAAGCCCGCGATCACCGTGCCGACGAGTTCACCGTCCAGGTCGGCCAGGAGCAGTGCCTCGGGGTCCGTGGCGAGGAGGCGGTCCACCCCGCCGCGGTCGTCGCTGATGCTGGTGCCCTCGGCCGCCGTCCTCCAGAAGGCGAGCACGGCGTCCAGGTCGTCGGGTCCGGCAGCCCGTATGTGCAGGTCGGTCATGCGGCGATCCCATCACGAGCGCCCGCGCCCACCAGGCATTTCCACTATGCGGACAGCTCCGCCAGTACCGGGGCGAAGGCCGCCATGGACGGCTCCAGGACGGTCAGATACGAGAACCCGTACCGCTCCCGCAGCCCCCGTACCCGCCCGGTGACCTCCTCCAGGGTGCCGACGAGGACGGTGGGCAGGGCGAGGACCCGCTCCAGGGTCAGCTCGGGCCGCCGCTCCAGCAGCGGGCCGAGGGCGGTCGCCGGGTCGTCGGTGATCGCCACGGTCTGGATGAGCAGGTTCCGTTCGGCGGGTTCGGCACGCGCCGCGGCCAAGTCGTCGTAGCGGGCCACCCGTTCGTCGAGTTCCGTCGCCGGCACCGGTTCCAGCCGGCCCTCCGTGTTCCCCGGCGTCAGGCGGGCCCCGGCGAACGCGGCGATGTCCGCGTGCTCGGCGGTCAGCCGCAGCATCCGGTCGCCGTTGCCGCCGATCAGCAGCGGCACTGCGCACCCCGGCGACTTCTTCAGCTCCTCGACCGTGCGCCGCAGATGGTCCACCCGCTCGCGCGGTGCGCCGAACGGCAGCCCGGCCCGGTCGTGCTCCGCCTGCACATAGCCGGTGCCGAGCCCGAGTTCGAGACGGCCGCCGGTCAGCGCGGCGGTCGTCGCCACCTCGCGGGCCAGCAGCACGGGGTTCCAGAAGCCCGCGTTGAGCACGAACGTGCCGAGGTGCGGCCGTTCGGTCGCCTCGGCCGCCGCGACCAGCGACGGGAAGGGCGCCGGCATGCCGAGATGGTCGGGGACGAGGAGCACGTCGTACCCGAGTTCCTCGGCGCGCCGGCACTTCGCGCGCCACTCGCCGGCCGAGGCGGGCGTGAGCAGGTTGACCCCGAAGCGGAACGGACGCGGCATGAACTCTCCTCAGCGGCAAGCGACTTGAGTATCCATCACGATTCCATCACTCGTGCGCGATGGCCGCCAGCACATTCATGCGCGATGCACGCAACGCCGGCAGCAGTGCCGCCACGATGCCCACGACCGCGGAGCCGATCACGACCGCGACGATCGTGCCCCACGGAACGGCGAGGGCCTTCATGCCCTGGAGCGCCAGGACCTGCTGGGTGCACACCCCCCACACCAGACCCAGCGCGAGGCCCAGCACCGCGCCGAACACCGCGATCACCACCGACTCCAGCCGGATCATCCGGCGCAACTGCCGCCGGGCCAGCCCGATCGCGCGCAGCAGCCCGATCTCCCGGGTCCGCTCCACCACCGACAGGGCCAGGGTGTTGACCACCCCGAGCACCGCGATCACGATCGCGAGGCCGAGCAGCGCGTAGACGAGGTACAGCAGCACGGCGATCTGGTCGTGCACCAGTTTCTTGTAGTCGGCCTGGTCGCGGACCTGCACCTGCGGATACGGCGCCAGCGTCTGCTCCAGCCGCGAGCGCAGCTGGTCCGCGCTGGTGCCCGGGGCCCGGTTGACGTACAGCGACGAGTCCTGGCCGTCGGGGACGTACTTCTCCACGGTGGCGATGCCGAAGAACAGGCCGCCCTGCGTGCCGAACCCGCTGCCGCTGTCCTGGTCGGTGAGGGCGCGCACCTTCATGTCGGCCCGCTTCCCGCCCTGGAACTCGACCGGGAGCACACTGCCGAGGCGCACCTTGTGGTCCTGGGCGAAGGTGACGTCCATGCCGAGGCTGCCGGCGGCCAGCGCGGCCGCGGTGTCGCCGCCCTTGTAGGCGACATGGGCGACCTCGTCGACCTGGGAGTCGTACCCGGCGGCGGTCGTGGTGACCCGCCTGCCGTCCGGCAGCCGTACCGCCACCGGCGCGAACCGCTGCCGGACCACGAGCCCCACGCCTTCGGTGGCGCGCACCTTGTCGGTGATCTCCTGCGTGAACGGCAGGAAGTTGCTGTTCTGGACGACGAAGTCGGCGCCCAGCGTCCTGTCGATCTGCTGGTCGAAGGACTTGGACATGGAGGCGCTGGCCACCGACATCCCGCCGACCAGGGCGAGCCCCACCATGAGCGCGGCGGCCGTGGCGCCGGTACGGCGCGGGTTGCGCAGGGCGTTGCGCTGGCTCATCCGGCCGACCGAGCCGAACAGGGCGGGGAAGGCCGCACCCAGGACGCGGATCACCGGACGGACCAGCAGCGGGCCCGCGATGACCGTCGCGATCAGCGTCAGGACGACCCCGAGGCCCAGCAGCGAGGAGGCGGAGGCGGTCTTCGTGGCCGCCGCGCAGCCGGCCAGGGCCGCGGCCCCGAGCAGGCCGACGACCCCGCCCACGATCGCCCGTGTCCTGAGCGGCTTGCCCACCCCGGCGATCTCCGCGTCCGCGAGCGCCGCCATCGGGGACACGGTGGCCGCGCGCCGTGCGGGCAGATACGCGGCGACGAAGGTGACGCCCACCCCCACGACGTACGCCGCGACCGGCGTGCCCCAGCCGATGACCATCTCGGTGGCCTTGAGGTTCATCCCGAACGCGCTCATCAGCTTGATCAGCCCGAACGCCAGCCCGACGCCGGCGCCCAGGCCCAGCGTCGAACCGACCAGCCCGAGCAGCATCGCCTCGGTGAGCACGGAGCGCCGTACCTGCCGCCGGTCGGCGCCCAGGGCACGCAGCAGCCCCAGCTCCCGGGTGCGCTGCGCGATCAGCATGGAGAAGGTGTTGACGATGAGGAAGACGCCCACCAGGGTGGCGATTCCGGCGAATCCCAGCATCACGTACTTGATCACGTCGAGGAAGCCGCCGAGGTCCGCCGCCGATGACTTCGCCTGTTCGTCGGCGGTCTTCAGGTCGTACGTACCGGTCCCGATCGCCGCGCCGACACGGCTCTTCAGCTGGGCGTCCGTCACCCCCCGCGCCGCGTCCACCGAGATGCTGGTGGCCCGGCCGGTGGAGCCCAGCAGCTCCTTCGCGGCCACCGCCGGGTCGAGGAAGACCAGGGCCGCGCCGGGATTGGTGGTGGTGAAGGTGGCGATGCCGACGATCTCGACCCGGAAGGTGCCGGGCTGGGCCTGCACGGTCAGCGTGTCGCCGATCCGTACGTGCTTCTTGTCGGCCGTGTCCGCGTCGAGGAGGGCCTGGCCGGCGCCCTGCGGGGCGTGCCCCGAGGTGAGCTTCACGGGGCTGCGGTGGGTGAGGTACCAGTCCGTGGCGATGGTCGGGGCGCCGGTGGTCGGACCCACCGACTTGTTGTGGCTGTCGACCACCACGATGTTCTGCACGGAGACGTCCGCATGGGTGCCCGCGACCCCGTCGACCTTCGCCGCCTTGTCCGCCAGCGCGGCCGGCACGGTCTGGACGGCGCCCGTCGGCACCGAGGACTTGAGGTCCTCCTTGGGCTCCACCGTCACGTCGGCGGAGGTGGACGCGAACAGCCGGTCGAAGGTGCGGGTGACGGTGTCGGAGAAGATCAGGCTGCCCGCGACGAACGCCACGGACAGGACGATGGCCAGCGCGGACAGCATCAGCCGTCCCTTGTGCGCCAGGAAGCTGCGCAGGGTCGCCTTGAGCACCGGGTCAGTCCTCCTCGGGGCCGGCGGACCCGCGTCCCACGTCGAATCGCTTCATGCGCTCCAGCACGGCGTCCGCCGTCGGTCCTTCCATCCGGTCCACGATCCGGCCGTCCGCGAGGAAGAGCACCAGGTCGGAGTGGGCGGCGGCGCCCGGGTCGTGGGTCACCATGACGACCGTCTGACCGAGCTGGTCGACGGCCTCCCGCAGAAAGCCCAGGACCTCAAGACCGGCCCGTGAGTCGAGGTTCCCGGTCGGCTCGTCGGCGAAGATCAGCTCCGGGCGGGAGGCCAGCGCACGCGCGCAGGCCACCCGCTGCTGCTGACCGCCGGAGAGCTGCGCGGGCCGGTGCCTCAGCCGGTCCCGCAGCCCGAGCGTGTCGATCACCTGGTCCAGCCACTTCTCGTCGGGCTTCTTGCCCGCGATGTCCATGGGCAGGGTGATGTTCTCCGCGGCGTTCAGCGTCGGGATCAGGTTGAACGACTGGAACATGAACCCGATCCGGTCCCGGCGCAGCCGCGTCAGCTCGCGGTCCTTGAGGCCCGTTATCTCCGTGCCGCCGAGCCAGACCTGACCGGCCGACACCGTGTCCAGCCCCGCCAGGCAGTGCATCAACGTGGACTTCCCGGAGCCCGACGGACCCATGACCGCGGTGAAGCGGCCGCGTGCGATGTCCACGTCCACCGCGTCCAGTGCGAGCACCGTCGTCTCGCCCGCTCCGTACGCCTTGGTCAGCCCGCGTGCCCGGGCCGCGACCCCGTCGGCGGCGGGCGCCTCCGCAGCTGCTGTGGACAAGACTGCCTCCCCGATCATGCGACGGTCACCGACCTCTTTGTCCGGGTCGAGCGTAGTGTGACCCGTCCCACAGTCGGTATCACTTTTCGAATCCGATGCGCGCTTGCCCTTGCTAGCGATCCGGCGCTAGCTTCGAGGTATGGCTAAGACCCAGCTGAACGTGCGGGTGGACGAGGGCACCGCCAAGGCGGCCCGCGAGCGCGCCCTCGCACGCGGCATGAGCGTCAACCGCTACATAGAGGAACTGGTCATGCAGGACACGGGTGAGGCGGGCCGTACCTTCGTCGAGGCCGCCGCCGATTTCATGAAGCAGTACGAGTCCGTATTCGCCGAGGAGTTCGGCGAGACGCACGGTACCGACACGTCTGACAAGACCGAAGGCCGTCACTGATCCCTTGAGCGACCTGACGATCGACCTCGCCTGGCTCCTCATGCTCGCCGAACAGAAGACCCCGGGTGACCCGCAGGTCACCGACTGGGGTGCGCTGATCGCAGCCGTGGCCAGGCACCAGGCCGAGATATTCGACGTCCCCGTCTACGACACCCCGCAGGCCCGGGCCGCCGCCCTGCTCCAGCTGCTGATCCACGTCCCGGCCCTGGAGCGCTCGAACGCCCTCTTCGCGTCCTCGGTCGCCTACGCCTACCTGGTCGCCAGCGGCCTGAAGGTCGTCACCTCGCCCGAGCAGGTCCGCGACCTGGCCCGGCTGGTCAAGAACGGTGAGGCGAGCGTCGCCGACATCGCCCAGGAGCTGCGCCGCTGGAGCCTGTGACTCCTCCGGCGAGGCCTGTGATCAGGGCTCCAGGGGTTTGCGGGCGACGCCCAGCACGCAGTACGAGGAGGGCAGCCGGATGCCGTTCTCCGGCAGGAACACCCGGCGGTACGGGCCGAGCTCGAACCCGGCCGCGCGCAGCTCGGCGACCGGTTCCCGGGACAGATGGCAGCCGCCGCTCAGCAGCGGCCACACCGTCCGGTCCAGGGCCCGCTGGGTGTACCGCATCGCCGGGCCGCCGCCCCTGCCGTGCTCGAAGAACCGCAGCTCACCGCCCGGCCGCAGCACCCGCCGTACCTCCGCGAGCGCCCGCCGCACATCACGGACACTGCACAGCACCAGTGAGACCACCGCCGCGTCGAAGGCCTCGCTCTTCACCGGCAGTGCCTCCGCCGCGCCCGGCACCACGTCCACCGGGACGTCGGCCCGCACCGCGGCCTCGGCCGCCAACTTCCGCAGGGTGCGCTCCGGTTCGATCGCCACGACCTCCGCGACCGCACCGGGATACCGGGCGAAATTGAGCCCGTTGCCCGCGCCGATCTCGATCACCCGCCCGGACAGCCCGGAGAGCAGCCGCTCCCGGATCGCCGCCATGCCGAGCCCGGTCTCGGCGGCCACGCTGCAACGAGCGTAGAAACGGGCGAACAGCGGGTGGTGGACGGGATCCCGCGCCGGTGTCCCGGCGCCGGCGGACATCAGCCGCATGACGGACCTCCCGACGGAAGCAGGTCTACGGTGATTGTCCCCCGAAGGAGCCCGTCGCACCCCCGCTGCGGGGGGACGGTTCAGGAGATGAAGTCGCGCACCTGCTCGTAGACCCCGTAGTCGTCGTTCATGTCGGTGTGCGAGATGCAGCCGACGTCGACGTTGGTGGCCCCGCTCAGCTCCGCCGAGGTGTCCGGGTCGATCGCCGCGTCGCAGTCCGACCAGTACGCCGCGTAGGAGACGCTGCCGGGCGTCTCGTCACCGGAGTTCAGGGCGGTCAGGAAGGAGCTGCCGGTCGTCATCTCCTTGCACGAGGTGTACAGCCACCCGCACAGCGAGGCGACGCTGGTCCCGTGGTTCACCCCCGCGACCGACACGAAGTGGTCCACGTACGAGGTCCCGCCGAGGTTCTTGAGGTAGTAGCGGCTGTTGAGCGCACCCATCGAGTGCACCACCAGGTCGACCTTCGAGGCGCCGGTCTTGGAGAGGACGGACTGGATGTAGGTCGAGAGTGTCGAGGCGGTGGTGACGTTCGACTTCGTCCAGTCGTACGAGATCGCGTACAGCTCGGAGGACGAGTAGCCGTCCGCCTCGAAGTCCGCGATCCAGTCGTTCCAGCTGCTGGAGTCGCTGCTCAGACCGTGCACGAACACGATCGGCTCGTGGCTCGCCGCGTGCGCGGTGCCGGCGGTCAGGGGGAGGGACAGAAGGAGCGAACCGGCTATCGCCGACAGAGCGGTTGCGATGCGACGCTTTGCGCGTTGCATGATGCCTCCTGAAACGGGTGGGGTTGTTCAGGAGTGTCAGGACGGGTCTACGCGCGCCGCATCGGTGAAGTCGCCAGTCTTTACGAGTCAACTAACTCGCCAGTAACGTCTTTGGTGTGGTGATACCGGTGAATCCCCCACCTCTCGACCGCACTTCGCCACCGCAGCCGACCGACGCGGGGCCGTGCCCGGCTTCGGCGCTCCCCGAGGGCGTCCGCGCCCGGGTGACACGAGTCGCCTACGAGGATCAGCGCGCCGTGGCCGAACTCGTGCCCCGCCTCACCGAACGGCAGGCGGCCGGCGTCGACCCTCTGCCGGTAGAACCGGCCGAACTGGCACCGGCGTTGCTCCATGCCCTGCGCCGGGAGATCCGCGCGCTGCCGGACGAGACCCGGCTGCTGCTACAGCTCGCCGCCGCCGACCAGTACCCGGTGCCCACCCACGCCTTCCTGCGCGCGGTCACCGCCGGCCGGCTCGACACCCGTCCGCTGGAGGCGGCCGAGGCGGCCGGGGTCGCCCACGCCAGTGCCGGCGGAGTGTTCTTCCGGGACCTCTGGACCCGGATCGCCGCCTACGAGACCGCCTCACCGGCCGACCGGCGCGCAGTCCATCAGCTGCTCGCCCGGGTGCTCGGCGGCAAGGGCGAGACGACCCGCCGCTCCTGGCACCGGGGCGCCGCCGCCCTCGGCCCCAGCGTCCGGCTCGCCGCGGAACTGGGCGCCGCCGCCGACCGGGCCCGCGCCGAAGGACGGCCCGCCCTGGCCCGCGCCCTCGCCGAACGCGCCGCCGATCTCTGCGCCGACCCGGTCGAGGAGGCCCGGCTGCTCGCCCTGGCCGCCGCCGACGCCTGGAACTCCGGCGAGCCCGACCGGGCGAGACGGCTCGCCGCCCGTACCGACAACTCCGCCCTCAACGGCGTCCTCGCCCTCAGAGCCGGCAACGCCGCCGAGGCCTTCGACGCCCTGCTCACCGCAGCTGTTCGGCAGGAACGTTCCGCCGATGCCGTCGAACTCCTGGCCCTCGCCACCGAGGCCGCCGTCTACACCGGCGACCTGAGACGCTGCCGCGAGGCCCATGTCCTCGCCCAGTGGCTGGACCTCCCGCCGTCCGGCGTCCTCGCCGCACTCGCCTGCGCCGTCGAAGGCCGCTACGCCGACGCCCGGGTCCTGCTCAAGGGCACCGCGGGCCGCTGCGGGCCCGGCGGCGACCCGCGTGCCCTGATCCACTCCGGCATCGCCGCGCTGATGCTCGGCGACCACACCCGGACCGTCACCGCCACCCTCGGGGCGGCCGCCTCCGCCCGGGCACGCGGCATCCCCGGGACGGAAGCGCAGGCCATGGAGTTCCGTGCCTACGCCGACTTCTGGACCGGCCGCCCCCGGGCCGCCGAGGCCGCCGCACAGGAGGCCCTGCGCCAGGCGCACGCCACCGGGCAGGACAACGGGGCCTGCCACCTCCAGGCCGCGCTCGCCATGTTCGCCGCCGTCACCGGTGACGAGGCGGCCTGCCGGGAGCGCGCGGCAGCGGCCCGCTCGCACGCGCTGGCCCACGGGCTGGGGCTGCCCGCCGCCCTCGCGCAGTGGGCGCTCGCCTTCCTCGACCTGGCGGGCGGCCGCTTCCCGGCGGCGGCCGCACGGCTGCGCGCCCTCGCCGGCTTCGGTCCCGGACACGGTCACCGGGCCATCCGGCACCTGGCCACCCCGCACTACGTGGAGGCCGCCGTCCGCACCGGCGACACCCGGGTCGCCCGCGCCGCGCACGCCGACTACCACCGTTGGGCCACCGCCGTCCGCAGCCCCGACGACCTCGCCCTCAGCGCCCGCTGCCGGGCCCTGCTCGCCCCCGGCGCCGAGGCGGTCCCGCACTACCGCGAGGCGCTGGACCTGCATGCCCGGGGCACCCGGGACTTCGAACGCGCCCGCACCGAGCTGCTGTTCGGCGGCGCGCTGCGCCGGTTGCGGCAGCGCACCGAGGCCCGGGACCGGCTGCACAGCGCCCTGGAGGCCTTCGAGTCCTTCGGCGCCCCGCACTGCGCCGCCCAGGCCCGCGCCGAACTCCGTGCCCTGGGCACCTCGTTGACCCCGCACGCCGGGACCGACCCGGCCGCCGTGCTCACCGCCCAGCAGCTGATGGTCGCCCGGATGGCCGCCGAGGGCGCCACCAACCGCGAGATCGGCGACCGGCTCAACCTCAGCCCCCGCACCATCGACCACCATCTGCGGGGGGTCTTCGCCCGGTTGGGGATCCGGTCGCGGATCGAACTGGTACGGCTGCTCGGCGAGTCGCCGTAGGGAGCGCCCGGGTCCGGGGGGCGCGTCGTCGGGTGCGGCTGGGTGGAGGCCGATCGCGCAGTTCCCCGCGCCTCTTCGGGGGCGTGGGGAACTGCGCGACCAGCCACGATGGCGCCGCACCCGACCGACGGCTAGGGCGCTACCCGCATCCGGAACGCCTCCGCGTCCCAGGCGCCGTCCAGCCGGGCCGACAGCCACTTCGGCGCAGCCGAACGGAACTCGGCAGGGGGGAGAGCTCCGGCCCCGGCGGGCAGCGCGCCCAGCAGGGGCGCCCCGGCCACCTCCGGAAGGTCGGCGACATTGCAACGCGAGGCCAGATCGGGGGAGTCCGGCCAGCTGCCGATCACCACACCCAGCAACTCCAGTTCGCGCAACCGAAGTTCACGGGCCGTCAGTTCCGTGGTGTTCAGCGTGCCCAGGCCGGCCGACGCCACCACCAGCACCGGCGCGTTCAGCAGCCGGGCCGCGTCCGCCAGCGTGCCGCCCGCCGCGTCGAACCGGACGAGCAGGCCGCCCGCACCTTCGACCAGCACCAGCTCGTGCTCGGTCGCCAGCTTGGCGGCGGCCTCCGCCACCTCATGCGGACGCACGGGAGCCAGCCCCGCCCTGCGGGCCGCCGTGCCCGGCGCCAACGGCTCGGGGAAACGGGCCACTTCCGACGCCGTCACGGCACCGGCGAGCCGCGCGACCTCGTCGGCGTCCCCGCGCTCGTCCGGTCGTACCCCTGTCTGCGCGGCCTTCAGGACCGCCACCGAGCGGCCCGCCGCGAGCGCGGCGGCGGCGACCGCGGCCGTGGTGACCGTCTTGCCGACCTCCGTGCCCGTACCCGTGATCACCAGGATCGGCATGCTCATCCCTCCCGCGCGGCGGCGCACACCGCGCGCGCGATCCGTGCCACGTCCGCGTCACCCGTGACGTACGGCGGCATCGTGTAGACCAGGTCGCGGAACGGCCGCAGCCACACGCCCTCGCGCACCGCAGCGGCCGTGGCGGCTCTCATGTCGACCTCGTGGTCGAGCTGGATCACCCCGATGGCGCCAAGGACCCGGACATCCTGCACCCCGGGAACCTCCCGGGCGGGTGCCAGGCCCTCCCGCAGGCCCGCCTCGATCCGCTTGACCTCCGCGAGCCAGTCCTGGCCCAGCAGCAGCCCGAGCGAGGCGCAGGCCACGGAGGCGGCGAGCGGATTGCCCATGAACGTGGGGCCGTGGGCCAGCACCGGCACCTCGCCCCGCGAGATGCCCTCGGCCACCCGGGACGTGCACAGCGTCGCCGCCATCGTCAGATACCCGCCGGTGAGCGCCTTGCCCACGCACATCACGTCCGGGGTGACCGCCGCGTGGTCCGCCGCGAACAGCGCGCCGGTGCGCCCGAAGCCGGTGGCGATCTCGTCGAACACCAGCAGCACGTCGTGCGCGTCGCACGCCTCGCGCAGCACCCGCAGGTAGGCGGGGGAGTGGAACCGCATCCCGCCGGCGCCCTGCACCACCGGTTCCACGATCACCGCGGCCAGCTCGTGCGCGTGCCGCTCGATCACCGACCTCAGATGCCCGGCGTACGACTCGTCGTACTCCGCCGGCGGCGCGTCGGCGAACACCTGGCGGGGCAGCACGCCGGACCAGAGCTCGTGCATCCCGCCCTCGGGGTCGCAGACGGACATCGGCTGCCAGGTGTCGCCGTGGTAGCCGCCGCGCCAGGTCAGCAGCCGCTGCTTCGCGGGTCGGCCGAGGGAGCGCCAGTACTGCAGGCACATCTTCACCGCGACCTCGACCGACACGGACCCCGAGTCGGCGAGGAAGACATGCTCCAGACCGGCGGGCGAGATGTCGACCAGGAGCTTCGCCAGGCGGACGGCGGGCTCGTGGGTGAGGCCGCCGAACATCACATGGCTCATCCGGCCGAGCTGGTCGCGCGCGGCCTCGTTGAGCACCGGGTGGTTGTAGCCGTGGATCGCCGACCACCACGACGACATGCCGTCGACCAACTCGCCCGAGCCGTCCGCGAGCCGCAGCCGGACCCCGCTCGCCGACTCCACGACGAGCGGTTCGGCCCGGCCGGGCATCGGGCCGTACGGATGCCAGACGTGCCGGCGGTCGAGGTCCAGCAGCTCGGGGACGGTCAGGCCAGGGTCAGGCATTGGGCGCGAGATCCGTTCCGGCACCCCGGCGGCGGACGGCGACCAGGTCGGTGCGCGGCTCGTTGGCGGGGACGGTCACGGTCTCGTGGGAGCCGCACACCGACCCGCACCCGGCCTCGGCGTGCGACCCGCATCCGGCCCCCTCGGCCGCGTGCGACCCGCAGCCCGGGCCCTCGGCGGCGTGCGACCCGCAGCCGCCGCCCTGGGCCTCGGCCCGGTGCTGCGGCAGCGTCACCTCGTCCGAACCCTCCACCACGAATCCGGCGTCCGCGATCATCTCCAGGTCGGCCTGGCCGGCCTGGCCCTCGGTGGTCAGGTAGTCGCCGAGGAAGATCGAGTTGGCCAGGTGCAGCGCGAGCGGCTGCATGGTGCGCAGATGGACCTCGCGGCCGCCCGCGATGCGGACCTCCACGTCGGGGCAGACGAACCGCACCATCGCCAGGATGCGCAGGCAGCGCTGCGGGGTGAGGTTCCACTCCTTGGCCAGCGGGGTGCCCTCGACCGGGATCAGGAAGTTCACCGGAACGGAGTCCGGGTCCAGCTCGCGCAGCGAGAAGACCACGTCGACCAGGTCCTCGTCGCTCTCGCCCATGCCGGCGATCAGACCCGAGCAGGCCGACAGCCCCGCCGCGTGCGCCTTGTTCACCGTGTCCACCCGGTCGGCGTACGTGTGCGTGGTCGTGATGTCCCCGTACGTCCCCTCGGACGTGTTGAGGTTGTGGTTGTAGGCGTCCGCACCCGCCTCGCGCAGCCGCTCCGCCTGGCCGTCGGAGAGCAGACCGAGGCAGGCGCACACCTCGACGCCCTCGTTCTGCTCCTTGATGGCCTTGATGGTGCCCGCGACCCGGTCCACGTCCCGGTCGGTCGGACCGCGTCCGCTGGCCACCAGGCAGACCCGCTTGGCGCCCCCGGCCAGGCCCGCGGCGGCCGCCTTCGAGGCCTCGTCGGGTTTCAGCCAGGTGTACTTCAGGATCCCGGTCGTGGAGCCCAGCCGCTGCGAGCAGTAGGAGCAGTCCTCCGGGCACAGGCCCGACTTGAGGTTGACCAGGTAGTTGAGTTTCACGCGCCGGCCGAACCACTGCCGGCGCACCTTGCCGGCCGCGGCCACCACGTCGAGCACGTCGTCGTCGGAGGTCGCCAGTACGGCGAGCGCTTCCTCGCGGGTCGGCAGCTCGCGCCGAAGCCCCTTGTCCACCAGCGTGTTCAGCAGGTCCATGAGAGCCGATCCTGTACTACGAGGCTGCTCCGGGCCAAGGAGAGTTTGCACAACCCTGTCAGTTCGACGTGTGGGTATTGCCACACAGTGGGCGCCTGGTGATCCCGCTAGGGTCTGTCCACTGCCTACAAATTCACGGAGGGGCCATGGCGTTCGGCTGGATCGACGAACAGGCGGAGCAGCGCCGCCGCGCCGGACTCGTACGGACCCTGCGCCCCCGCCCCGCCGACTCGCCCCTGCTGGACCTGGCGAGCAACGACTACCTGGGCCTCGCCCACCATCCGGAGGTCGCCGGGGGCGCCGCCGAGGCGGCCCGGACCTGGGGCGGCGGCTCCACCGGCTCCCGGCTGGTGACCGGTACGACCGAGCTCCACACCGAGCTGGAGCGCGAGCTGGCCGGATTCTGCGGGTTCGAGGCCGCCCTGGTCTTCTCCTCCGGTTACGCGGCCAACCTCGCCGCCGTCACCACGCTCGGCCCGCACGGCTCCCTGATCGTCTCCGACGCCCTCAACCACGCCTCCCTGATCGACGGCTGCCGGCTGGCGCGGGGCACGACCCAGGTCGTCGGGCACGCCGACCCGGACGCCGTGCACAAGGCGCTCGGCACTCACGACGGGCCCGCGGTGGTCGTCTCCGACACGGTGTTCTCGGTCGACGGGGACGCGGCGCCGCTGGCCGCCCTCGCCGAGGCGTGCCGGGAGCGCGGTGCCGGGCTGCTGGTCGACGACGCCCACGGGCTCGGGGTCCTCGGGGACGGCGGGCGGGGCGCGCCGTACGCGGCCGGGCTCGCCGGCGCCGACGACGTGGTGGTCACGGCGACCCTGTCGAAGTCGCTGGGCAGCCAGGGCGGGGTCGTGCTGGGACCGGCCCGGGTGATCGACCATCTGGTGAACGCGGCCCGGACCTTCATCTTCGACACCGGTCTGGCCCCCGCGGCGGCGGGCGCCGCGCTGGCGGCCCTGCGGCTGCTGCGGCGTGAGCCCGGGCGTGCGGCACGGGCCCGTGAGGTGGCCGCGGAACTGCACGCACGGCTGACCGCCGCGGGTCTGGAAGCGGTACGGCCGGACGCCGCGGTGGTCTCCGTGCGGGCCCCGTCCCCGGAGCAGGCCGTGCAGTGGGCGGCCGACTGCCGGACGGCAGGGCTGACCGTGGGCTGTTTCCGTCCGCCGTCGGTGCCGGACGGCATCTCACGGCTCAGGCTGACCGCCCGTGCCGACCTCTCCGGGGCCGAGATCGAACGCGCTGTACGTGTGATCGGCGAGACACGACCATGAGTCGGCGTGACACGGCCGGGCCTGGCTCGCGAGCGGATGGCGAGTAGGGGACAAGGAGATGGATCGGGTGGGAGTCCGGTCAGCTTCGGTCGTCCCTGATCAGACTCTTCTGGGGCTGATCAGTCGGTGAACGCGGCCATGAAACCCGCCCAGCTCTCGGGGGAGAAGAGCAGCGCGGGTCCCGCCGGAGCCTTGGAGTCGCGCACGGCGAGCAGTCCGGCCGACGGGCCGGAGCGCGGCCGTGCCGTCTCCACGCAGTTGTTCGCTCCGGTGCTGTAGCTGCTGCGCAGCCACGGCAGTCCGTGCAGATCAGCACTTGAAGGTACGTTCCGAGGCAGTGCAGTCATGGTGCCTCCTTACGCGCCGTCAGCTATTGCGGCGATGTAATCCAACGAGTCCTCGGGCGAAAGGGCGTGGATCCGGAGCGTGTTGAAGGCCTCCGTGTATGCCTGGAGGTCTTCTTTCCGCTCCAGGTAGAGGCTACTCGTCAACTGGTCGATAACAACCACGTCCAGATCAGAAGTGCTCGGAAATGAGAAGATTACGAAAGGCCCGGTGATGCCGATATGCGCCCCGGCCGCGAACGGCAGTACCTGGAGCCGTACTTGGGGCAGCCGGGCCGCCTCCACCAGCCGCGCCAGCTGCCGTGCCATCACGCCGGGACCGCCCACCTCCCGGCGCAGCACCGCCTCGTCCAGGACCGCGTTCAGCTCCAGCGGCGGATCATTGTGCAGCACGTCCTGCCTGGCCAGACGCACCTCCACCAGGGTGTCCAGGGCCTCGTCGTCGCGCCCGTCCACGGCCGCCCGGGTCACCGCACGCGCGTACTCAGGGGTCTGCAGCAGCCCCGGCACGACCAGGGTCTCCAGGGTCCGCATGGCGCCGGCCTGTGACTCCAGGCTGATGAAATCCCGGTAGGCGGGCGGCAGTACCCCGCGATAGGCGTGCCACCAGTGGTGGCGTCCGGCAGTGTCCTCCGACCCCGCCAACACCAGGAGCAACTCGCGCAGTTGCCCCTCGACCACACCGTAGGCGTCCAGAAGTAACCGCACATCGGCCGGTTTCACACCGCTGGCGCCGGTCTCGATCCGGCTCACTTTCGACTGATGCCAGCCCACCAGACGGGCGGCCTCACCGCTCGTGAGGCCGGCGCCGGTGCGCAGTGTGCGCAGTTCGGCGCCCAGTTTCCGGCGGCGTACCGCGGGACCGTTCTGCATGGGCTACTCCTTACTCCTACCGAGCCGCCCAAATACGGTCTGAGGTAGCAGAGTTCACCGCTTCGAGCGACAGATATATGCATATCTTGGTGGATCGCTCCCCGTGACCGGCCCGGTAATGGCAGTCTGACGGAGAAGCACCAGTCCGGGACCGTACTCGAACCATCCGCACCGTGTCGGACTCCGGTCCCGAGGAAAGGGACGACGTCGCCATGGCAGACCACCTGGAAGCATCCGTCACCCTGCCGAGCGATCCCGCCTCGGTCTCCACCGCCCGCTCCTACGTGCTGGACACCCTCGCGGAGTGGGGACTGCCACCCGAGACGGAGACCGCGGACACCATCCGCCTCATCGTCTCCGAACTCGCCACCAACGCCGTGCAGCACACCCTCGGGCAGTCACCCACCTTCACGGTGGCCCTCGTCCTCGACCGCGACGAACAGCTGCGCATCGGCGTCACGGACAGTCATCCGCGCTTCCCCAAGAGACTTCCCGCCGCGGTCCAGCAGGACAACGGCCGCGGCATGGTCATCATCCGCTGGCTGACCGCCGAGTGCGGCGGCAAGCTCCGGGTGCGCCCCACCCGGGAGGGCGGCAAGACCGTCTCCATCGAACTCCCCTGGGTGGTCCCGGCCGGCACCGTCACGGCGGCCGGCCAGCAGGAGCCGTAGCCCTGAGCTCCTGCCTGCCTGCCGGCCGCCGCTGGGGTGGGTCAGCTGACCCGGCCGTACCAGACGCTGCGGGTCCAGATCTTCTGGAGCCTCACCACGTCCCCCGTCTTCGGGGCGTGCCAGATCTTTCCCTTCCCGGCGTAGATGCCGACGTGGTACACGCTGGAACCCGAGTGGAAGAAGACCAGGTCCCCGGCCTTGCGGTTGCCGGCCGAGATGTGACGGGTCTTGTTGTACTGCTGGGCCGCCGTACGAGGCAGGGTCTTGCCCGCCTTCTTGAACGAGTACAGCGTGAGCCCGGAGCAGTCGAACCGATTCGGCCCGGTGGCTCCCCACCGGTAGGGCGCGCCCTTCTTCGAGGCGGCGACCTGAAGTGCCTTCGTGGCCATCGTGGCGGCCGAGGCGTCGGAGGCGACACCCGGAATCACGATCGAGCCACCCACGGCGGCGATGGTCAGCGCCGAGGCCGTACCGGCCCGGGCCATGAGCGACGGAACACGATTGAGCGCAGTCATGCGCAACCCTTCGTCAGCCGCCTGTGAAGGATGACCTGTCGGATTCGGGCTGGCGAAGTTGCCCGGCCGTGTTGCCACGGCTTCACCCCAAGGGCTGCTCGGCCCGGTCATGGCGTGACCGTGCCGGCGACCCGGCTTGCTCGGGTCCTCCACTCCTGCCGATGCACTTCTGTCGACGGGTCAATCCGGGCGGCGGCAGGACTCGGCGTCCGCCCGGACCGCCCCGCCGCTGTGGCGGGGGCTTGTCGTCAGACAGGGATCTTCACTCACGCGTGTCCGAAAATCCCAACGGAATCGGGGGTTTGTGGGGTTACTCACCACCCACCCGTTCGGGTGGACAGCCCTGTGTTCGATTCTTCGTCAACTCTCCTGCGTAGCCCCGGACCTGCGCGGAAGCCTCTCGCGGGCACTCCCGAACAGGCGGTCCGAGCGGCCCTCGCGGTCAGGTAAAACCACGCCACACTCCACCGAACGGCGGTAACTCCTTTGGATCGTTTCGACTCCGGCCCCCTCGCGCCGTCGTCGCCCCGGACCGGAGTCCGGCGGGTCTCACCGTACGCAGTCGGGCGGGAGTGCGACGCGAGCGGTCCGGCGCTCGCCGTCGAGCACCCGCAACGCCCGTGCCAGCGTGTCCCCGTGGAGCTCCGTCTCGCCCCGCCGATGCATCAGGGCGAGCGCGTCCCGCAGCTCGGACGCCGCGCGCACCAGCGCCTGCGCGGCTCGCAGCCCACGGTAGGTGTCCTCGTTCTGCGCCGGGTTGATCCGGCCCAGCAGGTCCACCACGTCCAGGTAACGGTCGATCAGCTCGCCCTCGGCCCGGGTCAGTGCGGGCAGTGGCGGCAGCTCCGGCGGCAGCATCGGCGGCTCACCCCGCGTCCGGCAGGCCGAGCGAGGGGCGGCGGCTGGGCACGACCCGGTCCACCAGGCCGTACGCCAGCGCTTCGCGCGCGTCCAGGACCAGGTCCCGCTCCAGGTCCTGGCGCACCTGCTCCGCCGTGCGCCCGGTGTGTCGGACGAGCATCTGTTCGAGCAGCGCCCGGATCCGCTCCAACTCCTCCGCCTGGATGAACAGATCACTCGGCTGGCCCTGCACCGGTTCCGGCAGCGACGGCTGTTGGAGCACGATGCGCGCGCCGGGCAGCATGGACCGCTTGCCCGGTGTGCCGGCCGCGAGCAGGACCGCCGCCGACGCCCCGGCCCGGCCGAGGCAGATCGTCTCCACGTCGCAGCTCACGTACTGGACCGTGTCGTAGATCGCGGCCATCGCGCTGAACGACCCGCCAGGGGAGTTGATGTACAGCGAGATGTCCCGCTCCGGAGCCGCGTGCTCCAGATACATGAGCTGCGCCATCACGTCGTTGGCCGAGATCTCGTCGACGGGCGTGCCGAGGAAGACGATCCGCTCCTCCAGCAGCTTCGAGTACGGATCCAGGGGGCGCTGCCCCGCGGTCGTCCGTTCGGTGAACTCGGGCAGGACGTAGCGGGCGGACGGTCGGGTCATGGATTGTGCCCCTCCTCGCGGCTGAGACGGCCCAGTGGCCGGGCTCTCTGTTGAAAACGTACAGGACGTACAGATCATCGAGAAGGGATTCCGCTGTCACCGAACAAGAGGTGATGTCCGGGGTGCCCCGTAAGCTGGGTCCATGGCCTACGAGATTCCGGTGACCCAAGCCAGGGCTGAGCTCGCCGAACTGATCAACCGGGTGGTGTACGGCGGTGAGCGCGTCGTCGTGACGCGCCATGGCAAGCCGCTGGTCGCCCTCGTCTCCGCCGCCGACCTCGAACGACTCGAAGAGCTCTCGGAACCCGCCGACGACCATGTGGACCACGTGGTCAGCTCGGTCTCCACGGTCCGCGAGACCGCCCCCGTACGACCGGAACGCGGCCGCTTCGGCATCGCGGCGGAGCACCGGGGGGCCACGGGCGCCTGAACAGCGCCCCGAAGGGGCACTGGGGGTACCCCCGGCCGAAGGCCGGGGGAGGAACCGCGCGACCAGCCGCGACGGCGCCGCGGACGAATGACTGCGCAGCGGCACGTGTCACATCCGTGCCGCCGGCTGATCCACTGACCCCCCAGTCGTCGGTACGACCATCGGCCCTCCCCGTAGCGTTCGGGTGAGGGCCGTTCGGGTGTCAGGGGCTGCCGGGGTGAGGTGGGACCGGTCGGCGGCGAGCGGATTCGCTTCCGTGCGCCGGTCGTGCCGCTCATGCGCCGGTCATGGGGTGATCAAGGTCCGGTTAACGTCGCCGAAACTCCGGCAAACTAGCCTGCCGATCCATGCCACCTGGGGTTTTCCTGGCCGGATTGGGTCCGTGAGCCCAATCTGTCGCGGTGGCTGCGGCAACCGGACCCCGCACGGTCCGGAGCGAGGACTGTGAGGTGGGACGTGCAACTGACCCCGCACGAGCAAGAGAGGCTGCTGATCCACGTGGCGGCCGACGTCGCCGAGAAGCGCCGGGCCCGCGGGCTGCGGCTGAACCACCCCGAAGCCATCGCCCTCATCACGTCGCACATCCTCGAAGGGGCCCGCGACGGCCGTACCGTCGCCGAACTCATGGCCTCCGGGCGCAAGCTGCTCACCAGGGACGACGTCATGGAGGGCATCCCCGAGATGATCCACGACGTGCAGGTCGAGGCGACCTTCCCGGACGGCACCAAGCTCGTCACCGTCCACGACCCGATCGTCTGAGGGGGCCGCCGATGATTCCCGGAGAGGTGTTCTTCGCCGACGAGCCCGTCGTATTCAATGCGGGCCGTGAGGTCACCCGGATGACCGTCCTCAACGCCGCCGACCGGCCCGTCCAGGTCGGCTCCCACTACCACTTCGCCGAGGCCAACCCCGGACTCGAGTTCGACCGGGACGCGGCGCGCGGCAAGCGGCTGAACGTCGCCGCCGGCACCGCCGTCCGCTTCGAGCCCGGCATCCCCGTCGACGTCGAACTCGTCCCGCTCACCGGCGCCCGTGTGGTCCCCGGGCTGCGCGGCGAGACCGGAGGTGCCCTCGATGCCTGAGATCTCCCGCGCCGCGTACGCCGACCTGTTCGGACCGACCACCGGCGACCGGATCCGGCTCGCCGACACCGACCTGCTCGTCGAGATCGAGGAGGACCGCTCCGGCGGCCCAGGACTCGCCGGGGACGAGGCGGTCTTCGGCGGCGGCAAGGTCATCCGCGAATCCATGGGCCAGTCGCGGGCCACCCGCGCGGACGGCACCCCCGACACGATCGTCACGGGCGCCGTGATCATCGACCACTGGGGCGTCGTCAAGGCCGACGTGGGCATCCGCGACGGCCGGATCACCGGCATCGGCAAGGCCGGCAACCCCGACACCATGGACGGCGTCCATCCCGACCTGGTGATCGGCCCCGAGACCGAGGTCATCGCCGGAAACGGGCGCCTCCTCACCGCGGGCGGAGTCGACGCGCACGTCCACTTCATCTGCCCGCAGATCGCCGACGAGGCGCTGGCGGCGGGGATCACCACGCTGGTGGGCGGCGGCACCGGTCCTGCCGAGGGTTCGAAGGCGACCACCGTCACCCCCGGCCCGTGGCACCTCGCCCGGATGCTGGAGGCGATGGAGCAGTACCCGCTCAACATCGGCTTCCTCGGCAAGGGCAACACCGTCTCGCACGAGGCGATGCTCTCCCAGATCCGGGGCGGGGCCCTGGGACTCAAGCTGCACGAGGACTGGGGATCGACCCCGGCCGTCATCGACGCGGCCCTGACAGTCGCCGACCGGACGGGCATCCAGGTCGCCATCCACACGGACACCCTGAACGAAGCGGGATTCGTGGCCGACACGCTCGCCGCGATCGGCGGGCGGGGGATCCACGCGTACCACACCGAGGGCGCGGGCGGCGGGCACGCGCCGGACATCATGACCGTCGTCTCCGAACCGCACGTGCTGCCGAGTTCGACCAACCCGACCCGCCCGTACACGGTGAACACCGCCGAGGAACACCTCGACATGCTGATGGTGTGCCACCACCTCAACCCGGCGGTGCCGGAGGACCTGGCCTTCGCCGAGTCGCGGATCCGGCCCTCGACCATCGGGGCGGAGGACATCCTCCACGACCTGGGTGCGATCTCCATCATCTCCTCGGACGCGCAGGCCATGGGACGCGTGGGCGAGGTGATCCTGCGGACCTGGCAGACCGCGCACGTGATGAAGCGGCGGCGGGGCGCGCTGCCGGGTGACGGGCGGGCCGACAACCACCGGGTACGGCGGTACGTCGCCAAGTACACGATCAACCCGGCCCTCGCGCAGGGGCTGGCCCGGGAGATCGGCTCGGTCGAGACCGGCAAGCTCGCCGACCTCGTGCTCTGGGAGCCCGCGTTCTTCGGGGTCAAGCCGCAGCTCGTCCTCAAGGGCGGGCAGATCGCCTACGCGCAGATGGGCGACGCCAACGCGTCGATCCCGACGCCCCAGCCGATCCTGCCGCGCCCGATGTACGGGGCGATCGGGCGGGCCCCGGCCGCCAACTCCTTCAACTTCGTCGCCCGGTTGGCGATCGAGGACGGGCTGCCGGAGCGGCTGCAGCTCGGGAAGCGGTTCGTCGCCATCGAGTCGACCCGTGGCGTGACCAAGGCGGACATGCGGGAGAACGACGCACGCCCGCGGGTCCAGGTCGATCCCGACAGCTTCGCCGTGCACATCGACGGGGAGCTGGTCGAGGCGACACCGGCCGCGGAACTGCCCATGGCCCAGCGTTACTTCCTGTTCTGATGGCAGGTGGTCAGTGATGTCCCGGGCGGCGTTGTTGGTGCTGGCCGACGGCCGCTTTCCCGCCGGAGGGCATGCGCACTCCGGCGGCGCGGAGGCCGCCGTCAAGGCCGGGCGGATCACCGGGGCCGCGAGCCTGGAGGAGTACTGCCGGGGGCGGCTGCACACGGCGGGGCTGGTGGCGGGTGCGGTCGCCGCGGCTGCGGTACTCGGCGCCGACGTACGGGAGCTGGACGCCGCCGTCGATGCGCGGACGCCGTCGGCCGCGTTGCGGGGGGCGGCGCGCAGGCTCGGGCGGCAGCTGCTGCGGGCCGGGCGGGTGGCCTGGCCTGCGGTGGAACTCGACGCCCTCGCACGGGAGTTCCCCAAGGGGGCTCATCAGCCGGTGGTGTTGGGGGTGGTGGCCCGGGTGGCGGGGCTGTCGGCGGAGGATGCGGCCTACTGCGCGGCGTACGAGAGTGTGAGTGGGCCGGCCACGGCGGTGGTGCGGTTGCTGAGTCTGGATCCGTTCGAGGCCACGGGGGTGCTGGCGCGGTTGGCCGCGGAGGTGGACCGGGTGGTCGACCGGGCGGTGGAGGCGGCGCGGGAGGTGGCCGGCGGGGCGGGGGCCGACGGGTTGCCTGCGGCGTCGGCGCCGTTGGCGGAGATCGGGGCGGAGTGGCATGCGGGGTGGGCGGTGCGGTTGTTCGCGTCGTAGGGTTCTCGCCCCCGCCGCCCCTACCCGTCCCGTCCTCCAGGGGGTGGGCCCCCTTCGACCGCCCGTTCCGGGGGCTGCCGCCCCCGGACCCCCGCATCGGCCTGAACGGCCTCGTCCTCACACGCCGGACGGGCTGGAGGTGGGGGTGCGGGTTGGCGTGGAGGGTGGGGGTGCGGGCCGGCCTTCGTCCTGAGGCGTCGGAGGGGGTGGAGGGTGGGGGTGCGGGTCGGCCGCCGGGGGCCGCCTCGTTCTTGGACGTTGGGCGGGCTGAGACACAGAGACTGCGAACAAGGAGTGGAACATGCATCTCGACCACGATCACCACCACGGCCCCGTCGCCCTCAGCGCCGACGCCCGTCGGCCCGACGGGGCTCGGCGGGCTCTTCGGATCGGGCTCGGGGGGCCCGTGGGGTCCGGGAAGACCGCCACCGTCGCCGCTCTGTGCCGGGCTCTGCGGGACGAGTTGTCCCTCGCTGTCGTCACCAATGACATCTACACCCGCGAGGACGCCGAGTTCCTGCTCAGGGAGGCGGTGCTGCCGCCGGAGCGGATCGCCGCCGTCGAGACGGGGGCATGCCCGCACACCGCGATCCGGGACGACATCTCGGCCAATCTCGAAGCCGTGGAGGACCTGGAGGACGCGGTCGGGCCGCTGGACCTCATCCTGGTCGAGTCCGGTGGGGACAATCTCACCGCCACCTTCTCCAAGGGGCTCGTGGACGCGCAGATCTTCGTGATCGACGTGGCGGGAGGGGACGACATTCCGCGCAAGGGCGGGCCGGGGGTCACGACGGCCGACCTGCTTGTCGTCAACAAGACGGACCTGGCGCCCTACGTCGGTTCGGACCTGGCGCGGATGGCCGCCGACGCCAAGGCACAGCGGGCCGAACTGCCCGTCGTCTTCCAGTCGTTGCGAGCCGAGTCCGGTGTCGCGGACGTGGCCGCGTGGGTGCGGGAGCGGCTCGCGGCGTGGGCCGTATGACGGGGACGGGGGTACGCGCCGTCGCCCGGATCGTCGCTCGGGACGACCGGCGGGGCGGTACCTCGCTTCCGGTGCTGGAGGGGGAGGGGCCGCTCGCGCTGCGGCGGACCCGGGGGAGCGGTGCCGAGGCCCGGGTGATGGTCGTCGGGGCGATGAGCGGGCCGCTCGGTGGGGACCTGTTCGGGATCGAGGCGCGCGTCGAGGCAGGGGCCCGGCTGTCGGTCGGGTCGGCTGCCGCGACCATCGCCCTGCCGGGGCAGGGGAAGGAGGAGGCGCGGTACGACGTTCGGCTCGACGTCGCAGACGAGGGTGAACTGCGGTGGCTGCCAGAGCAGTTGATCTCCGCCAACGGGAGTGATCTGCGCGTCCGCACCCGCGTCGATGTCGGGGCGGCCGGTCGGCTCGTGCTGCGGGAGGAGCAGGTGCTCGGGCGGGTGGGGGAGGAGCCCGGGCGGCTCAGCAGTCGGCTCACCGTGCGTGTGGCCGGGAAGACCGTGCTGGACCAGGAGCTGGTCTGCGGGCCCGGGGCGCCCGGCGGCTGGGACGGGCCCGCCGTGCTCGCGGGACATCGCGCTGTGGGGCAACTCGTCGTCGTGCGACCGGAGTTCGCGGTGCACCCGATGGCGGCGCGGATGCTGGGGGAGTGCGCCGCGCTCACTCCGCTCGCCGGGCCCGCGGTGTTGGTGAGCGCGGTGGCGGGCGATGCGCTGCGGCTGCGGCGGACGCTGGACGAGGCGTTGGGTCAGTTGGGGGGATGATCCGCTCAGCGGGACGAGCGGGATGCGAACGTCCGGTTATCGGATTGGTAAAGACGGCGGTCGGGCCCTGTTCTCAGCAGGCTCACAGCCGGAAGGATCTCCCCTGACCATTCGTCACCATGTAGGGGGAGGGGCCCACTTGAGGGACAACGTCAGATCGGGGAGCCGGGTGCTGGCGCTCGGTTCGGCCGGAGTGCTCGTCACGGCCGGCCTGATCACCGGTGCGCTCGCGGCACCGGCAGCCGGTGCCGAGGCCCGGCACGGCGGGCAGGACCGTGCGCAGCAGGGCGCGGCGATCGCGGCCGCACGGGCCGCCAAGGCCGGGATCGACTGGGCCGACTGCCCCACCGACTGGGCGCTGACCAAGCCCGTCCAGTGCGGTCGGGTCAGCGTGCCGCTCGACTACACGAAGCCCTACGGCAAGCAGATCAGGCTCGCCGTCGACCGAATAGGCAGCACGGGGACGCAGGCGGAACGCCAGGGCGCGCTCGTCTACAACCCCGGCGGCCCCGGCGCCTCGGGGATGCGCTTCCCGCTCCGGGTCACCACCAAGAACCCCCTGTGGGTCAACGCCTCGAAGGCGTACGACTTCGTGGGCTTCGACCCGCGCGGTGTCGGCCACTCCGCGCCCATCTCCTGCGAGGACCCGCAGGAGTTCGTGAAGGCCCCGAAGGCCGACCCGGTGCCGGACACCGAGGCCGACAAGACCGCGCAGCGCAAGCTTGCCAGGCAGTACGCGGACGGCTGCGCCGAGCGCACCGGCCGTGCCGTGCTCCAGCAGATGACCACCGCGAACACCGCCCGCGACCTGGACGTCATCCGGGCCGCGCTCGGCGAGAAGAAGCTCAACTACCTCGGTGTCTCCTACGGCACCTACCTCGGCGCGGTGTACGGGACGCTGTTCCCGGGGCATGTGCGCCGGATGATCGTCGACAGTGTCGTCAACCCGTCGCGGAAGAACATCTGGTACCAGGCCAACCTGGACCAGGACGTCGCGTTCGAGGGCCGATGGAAGGACTGGGAGGACTGGGTCGCCGCGCACGACTCCGCCTTCCACCTGGGGACCACGCGGGACGCCGTCCAGGCCAAGTGGCTCCAGCTGCGCGCCACCGCCAAGGCGAACCCGATCGGCGGGGTCGTCGGACCGGCCGAGCTGATCGGGTTCTTCCAGAGCGCGCCGTACTACGACTCCTCGTGGGTCCCCGTCGCCACGGTGTTCAGCAAGTACTTCGCCGGTGACACCCAGGCCCTGGTCGACGCGGCCGCCCCGGACCTCACCGACACCGCCGGCAACATCACCTCGGAGAACGGCAACGCCGTCTACACCGCCGTCGAGTGCACCGACGCCAAGTGGCCCACCAGCTGGCGGAAGTGGGACCGCGACAACACCGAGCTCAACACGCAGTACCCCTTCATGACCTGGGCCAACGCATGGATGAACCTGCCCTGCGCCACCTGGCCGGTCAAGCAGCAGACCCCGGTGGAGGTCAGGACCCACAAGGGGTTGCCGCCGGTGCTGATCGTGCAGTCCACCCGTGACGCCGCCACCCCGTACCCAGGCGCCGTCGAAATGCACAAGCGCTTCGAGGGCTCCCGTCTCATCACCGAGCAGGGCGCCGGCTCGCACGGCGTGACCGGCCTGGTCAACCCGTGCATCAACAACCGCGTCGACACCTACCTGCTCACCGGTGGACTGGACGGCGCGGACGTCACCTGCGGCCCGCACGCCACCCCGCAGCCGTAACCGCTCCCGCGCGACGACGAGGGGCGGCGGGATTGCGTCCCGCCGCCCCTCGCTCGTACGACCTCGACCCTCTGCGGCGTCAACTCAGCGGTGCACGCGGGAACTTGCGCTCCTTCTCGCCCTTGGCCGCCGCCTGCTCGGCCTTGACGACGGCCGCGTACTCGTCGACGTACTCCTGCCCGGACAGGGTCAGGATGGCGTACATGATCTCGTCGGTGATGGCGCGCAGGACGGCCTTCTCGTCCTCCATCCCCGCGTAGCGGGAGAATTCGAGGGGCCTGCCGAAACGGATCATGACGGGGTGGATGTTCGGGACGACCTTGCCGGGCGGCTGCGCCTCGAACGTGCCGATCATCGCGCAGGGGATCACCGGGACACCGGCCCGCAGCGCCATCACGGCGACCCCGACCTTGCCCTTGTACAGACGTCCGTCGTGCGAGCGCGTGCCCTCCGGGTAGATACCGAGCAACTCGCCCTTGCGCAGCACCCCGAGCCCCTCCCGGATCGCGGCCTGGCCCGCCTCCTTGCCGGAGCGGTCCACCGGGATCTGCCCGGCGCTGCGGAAGAAGAAGGCGGTCAGCCGGCCCCTCACCCCCGGGCCCGTGAAGTACTCGGCCTTGGCGAGGAAGGTGATGCGTCGCTTGAGGACGGCCGGCATCAGGAAGTGGTCGGAGAAGGAGAGGTGGTTGCCGGCGACGATGGCCGGTCCCGACGGCGGCACATGTTCCAGCCCCTCGATCCGCGGCCGGAACACCACTCTCAGCAGCGGCCCCAGCAGTACGTACTTGAGCAGGTAGTAGAACACGGCTCTCTCCTCACTTTGCCAGCTCCCGCTGGAACTGGTGTTTCCCCAGGCCAGATCAACAATGCCGGGCCCGGGGCGATGCGCACCTGCCGTCTTTGACCCGAAGCCGACGAACGAGTCCGTCGCGCCTTCGAGTACGCCCGCCGGCATCGCATCGACCACGACGGCGGATCGAACATCGTCTCGTCGGATTTCACCACGCGGGACACCGAGTCGTCGCACAACCCGCGAGCCGTGGCCTCGGTGCGGTCGCGGGCCGAGGAGTGCGAGGGGACGAGGAGGGGTCCCCATCTGCTCACAGCAGGGCACCGCCGCATCCACTTGCGGGACGCGAGGGCACCCCGCCCGCCCGCGACGAGCGGGTGGACGGGGTGTGTCGTGGGGCGGCGGCCGTCAGGTCAGGGTGAGCTCCAGGACGGTGACGGAGAGCGGCGGCAGGGTGCTGGTGAACGTCGGCGCGGCGCCGGTGACGGTGCTGGACGTGGGCACGAGTGTGGTGGGTTCGGTCAGTGTGTTGGTGGTGGTGCGCGAGGGTCCGGTCAGGACGGTGGCGGTGGCCTTCTTCTTGACGCCCTTGACCAGACCCGTCAGTTCGACGGGCACATCCACGCTCACCGTCCCGCAGTTGACGACCGCGAGGTAGAGGCGGTTCCCGGCGCGGGTGGCCACGGTGGCGAGGCCGGGCAGCGCGCGTACGGTGGCCGGCAGAACCGTTTCGCCCAGCTTGGCCGTCAGCATCTGCTGTGCCCAGTAGCTCGGCGACACGTAGCTGGTGAGGTTGTCGTAGGCGATCAGGTTGGTCGCCCAGACGTTGTTCTTGACGTGGGAGAACAGCGGCGCGTAGCACTCCATCAGGACCTGGTCGGAGTTGCGGATCAGTCCGGCCAGCCAAGCGGCGTCGCCCAGCGCGGCGTTGAGGTCCGGTGTGGGGCGGCCCTCCTGCGCGGCCCACTCGCCGACGAAGACCTTCGTCGAGTTGCGGTCCCGGTTGTCGTACTTGTGGGTGGCGGCCTGGGCGGCGGACGGCGCGAGGTAGTAGTGCTCGTCGATCAGGTCCGGCGTGCGGCTCGTCACCGACGTCGTGGCGATCAGCTTCAGCTGCGGGTACTTCGCCTTGATCGCGTCGTAGAAGGCCGCGAACCGCTCGTTGTAGGACCCGGAGGAGTCGAACCAGTCCTCGTTGCCGATCTCCACGTACTCCAGCGGGAACGGCTCCGGGTGTCCGTCGGCGGCTCGTTTCGCGCCCCAGGTGCTGGTGACGGGGCCGGTGACGTATTCGATCTCGTCCAGGGCGTCCTGCACGTACGGCGCGAGCGCGTCGCCGGTGACGTGTTCGCCCTTCAGCGTGTAGCCGGCGAAGACGGCGAGGACCGGCTGGGCGTGCAGGTCCTCGACCCATTGCAGGTATTCGAGGAGTCCGAGCCCGTCGGTGGACCAGTAGCCCCAGGCGTCGTCCATGTGGCCGGGGCGCTCCCAGACCGGGCCGATGGTGTTCTTCCAGTTGAACCGCGTCGCGATGGTGTTGCCCTCCAGGAAGTTTCCGCCGGGGAAGCGCAGGAACTTCGGCTTCAGGGCGACCAGTTTCTCCATCAGGTCGATGCGCAGGCCGTTGGGGCGGTTGTGGTAGGTGGGCGGGAAGAGGGAGACATGCTGGAGCCACAGGGTCTCGCCCGCGGCGGACGGGTCGTCGGTGGTCACCGTCAGCACGGCGTCACCGGTCACGGGGGCGCCCGAACCGGTGCGCAGGGTCAGTTCGAAGGGGCGGTCGGGGAACGCGGTGCCGATGTGCCGCACCCGTGCCGAGGCGTACACCGTCGCGCCGTCCGCCGACTCGATGGCCACCGTGAGCGGACCGATGCGGCGCGATGCCTTGGCGAAGAGGCGGGCGGTGTAGGTGGTCCGGGGGCGCACGGGTATGCCCCAGAAGCCGTCGTTGGCCACCCCGGCCCGGTTCCCGGCGCCGGTACCGCTCGGGAGTACGACCTTGAGGGAGCGCGTGAGGACGTCGTTGAGGGGCGTGGCGGTGTCGAGGGCGAGGGTCGTGCCGCCGACGGCGGACCAGTGCACGGGCGTGGTGTCGCTGGCCATCATGGAGCGGTTCTGCACCAGTTCGGCGTAGATGCCGCCCTCGCCGGAGTGGTTGATGTCCTCGAACATCAGGCCGGGAAGGACGGGGGAGACGGCGTGTGCGGGGTTGGCGACGTCCACGCTCAGCAGCGGGGTCGTCGTCTCCACCGGGACCCCGGCCAGGGTCGCGACCTGGTCGGAGGTGAGGGCGGTCGGGAACATCTGCACGTCGTCGATCAGGCCGTGCCACTGGTCGACATGGCCGCCGCCGTAGAGCGCCCGGCCGATGGCGGTGTCCCCGGTGCCGGCCCAGCCCGAGGTGTAGGCGGTCTCCCCTTCGAGCACGCCGTCGACGTAGAGGCGGGTGACACCGGCCGAGGGGTCGCTGACGCCGACCAGATGGGTCCAGGTGCCGGTGGTGGGGGCCGAGGAGGCGGCCGCGACGGCGGCGGCCTGGGTGGCGTCCGAGTCGAGCCGGGCGAAGGCGAAGGTGCCGGTGTCGTCGCGCAGGCCCAGGTAGAAGGCGCTGACGACCTTGCCGTCGATGCTGACGGCCGTCTGGTAGCCGCCCAGCTGGCTGAGGTTGACCCAGGCGGCCACCGAGAACGCCTTGGAGGTGTCGAGGACGGGTCCCGAGGCGGTGGCGTTGCCGCCGGCCGTGAGGCTCAGGCTGTGGGCGCCGACCTTCCCGGTGTCCCAGGCGGCCCCACCCTGGAGCGTGGCGGTGTGAGCGTTGCCCGACGAGTCCGCGGCGGAGGTGCCGGAGCCCTCGTCGAAGCTCCAGTGTGCTGCTGCGGCGGGGAGGTCGACGGTGGCGGAGCCCGCGGTGGTGCCGGTGAGTTCGGCGGCCCCGGCGGGAGCGGCGGCGGCGAAGGTCCCGGCCAGGGACGCGGCACCGATGGCTGTCAGGACGGTTCTGCGGGACAGGCCGGCTTCGGAAGGCATGCGGGAGTTCCTTTGTGAGATGGACAGGTCGGGACACGGGAGGACACCGCGGGACCGGGGCGTGGGCAGGCGGCACGGGGCCCGTCCACCGGTCGCGCTCCGGGACAGGCCGATGGTCCGCCGCTGGGGAGGCCGACGGGCCATCGGCGGGTCGAGTGCTCGGTCAGGGGGCGATGTTCCACCGCTGGCAGGTGTTGTCGAGCTGCTGCCACTGGCGGACCACGGTGCCGTTGGCCGTTCCGCAGTTCGCCACGTCCAGCGTCATACCGGTGTTGACGTTGGTGAGGGTGTAGCTGCTGCCGACCTTGGTGACGTCCCACTGCTGGCAGGTGTTGCCGAGCGAGGCCCACAGCTGGACGGCCGTGCCGTTGCTCTGTACGCAGTTCTTGTCGTCCAGGACCGTGCCGCTGTTGACGTTGGTGATGGTGTAGTGGCCGTTGCCCGCACTGGCGAACTTCCACTGCTGGCAGGTGTTGCCGAGCGAGGCCCAGATGTCGATCGAGGTCCCGTTCGCGGTACCGCAGTTCACCGCGTCCAGCACCTTGCCGGAGTTGGTGTTGGTCAGCCGGTAGGCGGTGCCGGCGACCGGGAAGGAGGCGGTGGGGGTGGTGTAGCCGACGGAAGTGATGTTGGCCTGTACGGCGTTGTCGGCGGCGTCCGTGGGATAGCCGGAGGTCATGACGCCCTCGAAGAAGGAGCCGTCGGACCCGTTGCTGTCGTCACCGCCGGTGCCCAGGACGATGGCGCCCTCCTTGGACATCGGGGTGTATCCGCCGATGTTGGGCAGGGCTCCGCTGTACCAGGTGGTCAGTGAGCCCGACTGTGCGTTGCCGCCCTTGATCGCATAGGTCGTCGTGCCGTTGTTCTTCTCCAACGCGGTCACGTATTCACTGGAGTTGCCCTTGTTGTTGGTGTCGGAGCCGTTGGCGCCGGCGAACAGGCCGTTCTCCAGGTCGGCCTGGACCCACGGACCCGAACCGGAACAGGGCGAGAACCAGCACTCGGTGCCGAAGTTGATGGCGTCCATGTGCCCGTTGCCGGTGTCGTTCGTGGACGTCTCGGCGTTCCCGTAGTCGAAGCAGCACCGGTTGTTGACGTGGTGGCCGCTGGTGACCATGTACGTGCCCTCGGGAGAGCTGCCGGTGGCGATGCCCGTGGTGCTGTTGTCGCGGTAGCCGACGCCCGCGGACACGAAGACGCCGTACGCCGCGTGGCCGCCGACCGTGACCGGGAGGGCGTCGGCGATCGCACCGACGTCCTGTCCGCCGTTGCCGCCCGGCCCCTCGATGGTCAGGTCGTTGTGGTTGGAGCTCTGGTCGTAGATCTTGGTGATGGTGCAGGTCGTGCCGGAGCAGAAGGAGTCCTGTGCCGCCGCGTTGGCGTAACCGCCGGTGCTGAGGACGCCGATGTTGGTGGTCGCGCCGTCCGAAGCGCGCTTCACCTGGTACAGGGAGCCGCTGTAGGAGCCGTAGAGCGCCCGCGTGGTGCTGTGTGCGGCGGCGCACGGTGTCCCCGCGGAGGCGTAGATGTCGCAGGGCAGGGACGAAGCGGCCTGGGCCGTGCCCGCGATGCCGACGACCCCGGCCAGGATGCCCCCGACCAGGGTGAGGACCGCGCCCACCGTCAGCAGGAGCCCTCTCAGGCGTCGGCCTGTCACTCGACCTTTCACGGTGAACCTCTTCCGTCGTGACGTTCTTCTCTCGCCCGGCGGCGCATGCTCCGGGAGACGAAGGTATGAGTGCGCTAACAATCAGGGCCCTCGGGTGCGGTGACTCGTCCGAGCTGCACAGAAGGGCGATGGCGATGGGGCGGCCGGGCTGGGCGCTGCTCTGGTCGAGCAGGGTTGCTGACCGCATATCCGCAGGTCAGGCGAGTGTCTCAGTCCGGGCTGGGGACTCGTGCCGGTGTCGTTCTCGCGTGGTCGGCGAGTGAACGACCGGTCTCGCGACTCCGTCTTTTTACGGCGGGATGAATACCCGGTCAACACTGTCGAACAGTCAAGAGTGCGGAAACAAAAGCTGTGCAGTCTGTTTACCCGGGTGTGCGGCCGTACCCGACGGGGCCTCCCAGGCAGTGGATAACGCCAGTTCAGAACCGTTCCGAGGCGTCCCGCGCGGTCGGGAAGCTGCCGAAATGAGGGGGTCGGCACAGCCTTGACCCTCTCAGATTGAGTGCGCTAACAATTTGCCACGGCCCGCTGCTCCCACCGGAGAGGCAGCCGATGGGACGACAACCTGATGGCGCGTGAGGAGGGGGAGCATGGACGGGGATCGCGCACCTGTGATGACGGACGTGGCCCGTATCGCGGGCGTCTCGCAACAGACCGTCTCACGGGTCCTCAACGACCACCCGAACGTGCGGCCCGCCACCCGGGAGCGGGTGCTCGCCGCGGTCCGCGAGCTCGGCTACCGGCCCAACGCGGCCGCCCGCACCCTCGCTACGCGCCGCACCCGCACCCTGGGCGTGATCAGCTTCAACACCACGCTGTACGGCCCGGCCTGCATGCTCTACGGCATCGAGCAGGCGGCCAGGCAGCACGAGTACTTCGTCACCGTGGCGGCCGTCGGCACCCTCGACCGGCGTTCGGTGCTGGACGCCGTCGACCGGCTGCGGGACCAGGGTGTGGAGGGGATCGTCGTCATCGCACCGCAGACCGCGGCGGTGGGCGCGCTGGCGAACGTGCCCGCGGACGTGCCCCTGGTCGCGGTCGGCTGCGGTACTCACACGGCGCTGGCCTCCGTCGCCGTGGACAACGAGGCGGGTGCCGAGCTCGCCACCTCCTACCTTCTCGATCTCGGCCATCGCACGGTGCACCACCTCGTCGGGCCGCGTTCCTGGCTCGACGCGCAGGAGCGCGAGGCCGGCTGGCGCGGCACCCTGGAGAAGCGTGGGGCTCCCGTGCCCCCACCGCTGGCCGGCGCCGACTGGACGGCCCGTACCGGATACGAGCACGGCCGGCGGATCGCTGCCGACCCCGAGGTCACGGCGGTGTTCTGCGCCAACGACCACCTGGCACTCGGCCTGCTGCGGGCGCTGCAACAGGCCGGGCACCGGGTGCCCGAGGACATCAGCGTCGTCGGATTCGACGACATGCCGGAGACCGAGTACTTCGGCCCGTCACTGACCACCGTCCGTCAGGACTTCGACGAACTCGGCCGGCGGGCCCTGCGTGCGCTGATCGAGATCGTCGGTGACCCGGACGCCGGGATCCCGGCGTCCGGCGAGACACCCCACATCGTCATACCGCCCAGTCTCGTGGTGCGGACCTCGGCGACCCGCGCCCGACACCGAACAGGAAGTACGCGATGACAGCCCCCGGTTGACGCGACCGCGAGGGAGGCGGCCTCGACACACCGCCACGTCACCGGCTCCCCGGACACCAGGGGCCGTCGCGGGTGACGTGCCCTACGGGGTGACGCGCAGACCGCAAGCGATCGGCCGTGACGTCCACCGGTCGCGACAGCTCCGCCCCGGCCCACCGCCCCCAGCGGCCGGCTCCCAAGTCCTGAACCACCGTCAGGCATCCCCGCACCTCCGCATCGGCCCGCGCCTTCGCCGCGCCCACACGACGCCGCCCGGGCGGCAACAGCGCCCGCACCACCCACCGCTCCCGAGGGAACGACCACACCACCCTCTGCCGACCAGGCACCGCCATGCCCAGTGCCGGAACGCGGCCGAGGGCGCGCTCCAGCCGTCCCCGAGCCGCCACCTCCGCTTCCGACCGTGGGCCCCCGCCCGACGCGACAAGGCCGACCGGCAACGCCGACCGACGCCGCGAACCCGCGACGCGAACCGAGGACGGCAACCGACGACGCCAACCGGCAACGGCAACAGCAACCGACGTAGCCAGCCCCGGAACCCCACCCGACGAACCCACCCCGACAACACCAACCCGATACGTCCAGAAGGGCGCTGATCACCCATGATCCGTAGCAGAGCCTCCCGCACCGTGGTCGTCGCGACCGCCGTGGTCATCTCGCTCGCCGCCGCCGGCTGCTCCAAGAACGCGGGGGGCTCCAGCTCCGCCGGCTCGTCGAGCTCCGCCAGCTCCGGCTCGGCCCCGGTCAGCCTGGCCGGTTCGGTCACCTTCAACCAGACGAACCTCGCCAAGCTCGACGCGGCGCTGAAGTCCGCGCTGGCCGGCAAGGACCTGTCCAAGGTCGACATCGCCATGGTCGTGAACGTGGCCGCCGACTACTGGAAGGCCGGCCAGGTCGGCTTCCTCAAGGGCTGCTCCGACCTCGGCATCTCGAAGAGCAAGTGCACCTACTTCGCCCCGCCGAACGGCAAGCTGACCGAGCAGAACTCGGAGCTGGAGACCCTGCGTTCGCAGGGTGTCACCGGCTACTCGATCTCGGCGATCGACCCGACCTCGGCCGCGGGGACCATCCACACCGACGTCCAGAAGGGCATCAGCGTCCTGGCGATCGACTCGCCGCTGCCGGGCACCGACGCCGCCTCGCTCTACCTGGGCACCCCGAACTACACCGCCGGCTTCCAGGCGGGCACCGCGATGAAGCAGGTGCTCGGCGGCAAGGGCAAGGTGGCGATCCTGGTCGGCTCGCTCACCGCGTCGAACGCCACCCAGCGCATCCAGGGCTTCGAGGACGCGCTCAAGGGCACCCAGATCACGGTCGCCCAGAAGGTCAACGACAACCTCCAGGCCAGCACCGCCACCTCCGACGCGGAGACCATCCTCGCCAACAACCCCGACGTCAACGGCCTGTACGGCGTCTACTCCTACGACGGCCCCGCGCTGGCGCAGGCGGTGACCTCGGCGGGCAAGACGGCTTCGGTGCACATCGTCTCCGACGACTCCGACGCCCAGACCCTGAAGTTCATCCAGTCCGGTGTGATCTCCGGCACCGTCGTGCAGATGCCCTACCAGCAGGGCTACACCGGCGCGTACATCCTGGCCGCCGAGAAGGTGCTCGGCAAGGACAAGACGATGGCGCTCGTCAAGCCGTACCTGGAGAAGGACGGTTCGACCCTGAGCTCCGGCGTGGGCCTGGTCACCAAGTCCGACCTGAGCGCGTACCAGTCCCTCGAATCGCAGCTCGGGATCGGCTGAGCATGACGGCCACGAAGAACGCCCCGAGCCGCGCGGTCACCGCGCGGCTGCGGGGGGTGCACAAGTCCTACGGACCGGTGCGCGTCCTCGACCTGCCCGAACTCGACCTGTACGCCGGTGAAGTGGTCGGTGTGGTCGGCGAGAACGGCGCCGGGAAGTCCACGCTGATGGGCACGCTCGCCGGATCGGTCCACCGGGACGGCGGCGAGATCCTGATCGACGGCGAGCCGCTCGTCGCGGGGTCGACCGAGGCGGCCGGCCAGCTCGGTATCGCCATGGTCTCGCAGGAGTTCCCGCTGGTCGGCCAGCTCTCGGTGGCGGAGAACCTGCTGCTGGGCCGCCGCCCCCGCGAGTCCAAGCGCCGGTTCCTGGTGGACGGCGCCGCGCAGCGGGCCGAGGCGAAGGCGATGCTGGCGGAGATCGGCCTGTCCGCCGAGACGATCCCGGTGGGCCGGGAGGTACGCACCCTTCCGGTACCGACCCGGCAGATGATCGAGATCGCCAAGGCCTGGGGCCGCGAGCCCAAGCTGCTGATCCTGGACGAGCCGACCTCCTCACTCGGTCCGGTCGAGGCCGAGATGGTGCTCGGCCTGGCCCGGCAGCTGGCCGAACGCGGCGGCACGGTGCTGTTCATCGGGCACCGTCTCGACGAGGTCCGGGACATCAGCGACCGCGTCCTGGTGCTGCGCAACGGCAGACTGGTGGCCGACCTCGAACCGGCCGAGGCCACCGAGGAACGGCTGATCCGGGAGATGGTCGGCGGCGAGGTCGCCCAGGGCGAACCGAAGGCACCACCGGCGACGAGCCCCGTCCTGCTGCAGGTCGAGGGCCTGACCGCGGACGGTCTCGGACCGGTCGACCTCCAGGTGCGCGAGGGCGAGATCCTGGGCGTGGCAGGACTGATGGGTTCGGGCCGCAGCCGCCTGGTCCACACGATCGCGGGCGCGCAGCCCTCCACCGGCGGCCGGATGCGGCTGGGCGGCGAGGACTACCACCCGAAGGGCGCGGGCGACGGAGTGGCGGCCGGGATCGCGCTGATCCCCGAGGACCGCAAGGAACAGTCGCTGGTCCTCTTCGCGTCGATCCGCTCCAACGTCGTCGTCTCGGTCCTCAGGCGGATCAGCAGCCGGGGCCTGCTCGGCCCGGGCCGGGAACGCGCCGAGGCACGGAAGATCACCGAGAACGTCAACGTGCGGATGCAGTCGGTCGAGCAGCCGATCGGCTCGCTGTCCGGCGGCAACCAGCAACGCGCCATCTTCGGGCGGGCGTTCGCCGCCGAGCCGCGTCTGCTGCTGCTCGACGAGCCCACGCGCGGTGTGGACGTGGGCGCGAAGGCGGAGATCTACCAGCTGATCGACCGGGCGGCCCAGGAGGGCATGGGCGTCGTGGTCGCCTCCTCCGAGCTGGAGGAACTGCTGTGGATCTGCCACCGCATCGCGGTGATGAACCACGGAAAGGTCGCCACGGTCATCGACCGGGCCGACGCCTCCAAGGAACGGATCATGACGGCCGCGGCCGGAACAGCGCCGGGCGGCCCTGAAGAGCCCGCTCGGGAAACGCCCGATCAGGAACACCTCACGAACGGAGCCACAGCATGAGCGCGCAGAGCACGCTCGCCCCCGAGGAGGCCGCGCCGAAGCAGCGCCCGGCCGTGTCGAACCTCGCCCGCAAGCTGGCCGCCTCCCCGGAGGCCGGCGTCATCATCGCCTGTGTGCTGGTGTTCGTCGGGATCGCCGCCAACGCCGACACCTACACGGCGGTGGGCAACCTCCAGGTGATGGGCCGCGACCTGTCCCAGGTCGGCATCCTGGCGATCGGCGAGTCGCTGGTCATCCTGACCGGTGGCATCGACCTGTCGGTGGGCGCGCTGGCCGGGCTGGCGGGCATCCTGGCCGCCTGGTTCAACGTCAACGAGGGCATGCCGGCGCCCCTCGCCATCCTGTTCACCCTGGTGATCTGCGGCCTGGTCGGTCTCTGGCACGGTGTCATGGTCACCCGTCTCAACGTGCCGCCCTTCGTGATCACCCTGGTCACCTACACGGTGGCGCAGGGCACCGCGCTCGCGATCACCAGCGGTTCGCCCATCAACAACCTGGACCCGATGTTCAGCAACCTGAGCCAGTACTACATCGGCGAAGTCCCGGTCCCCGCACTGTTCTTCGTCGGCGCCGCCGCCGTCGCCTGGTTCGTGCTGGAACGCACCTACGTGGGCCGCCAGATCTACGCGGTCGGCGGCAACAAGGAGGCCGCCCGGCTCGCCGGCATCCCGACCGCCCGCCGGATCACCTCCACCTACGTCGCCAGTGCCGCCCTGGCCGGTCTGGTCGGCGTCCTGGTGATCGGCCGCATGAACGTGGCCGACCCGTCCGTCGGCGCCGGCTGGGAACTGACCGCGATCGCCGCCGCGGTGGTCGGCGGGATGTCGCTCTCCGGCGGCGAGGGCCGGATCGCCGGCATCGCGGCCGGTGCGATCCTGCTGGAGTTCATCACCAACGGCCTGCTCGCACTCAAGGTCAGCCCGTACGACCAGCAGGTGGTGCAGGGAGGGGTCCTCGGCGTCGCCATCCTGCTGGACCGGGCGCGCGCCCGCTACTTCGGCAGGAGCCGCAGCTGAGGGTCCGTCGCGACCGCTGACCACGGCGTGGGAGGCCGTGTCGGCGTCGACAAGTGATCGAACAACGGTCGGCATATCGAACACTGCTGTGTGGAGGAGACTGATGGAGAACGCCGGAGACGAGACAGCCGGGAACCCGGAACCCTGTGTCGTGGGTGTCGACTTCGGGACGCTGTCCGGGCGGGCCGTGGTGGTCCGGGTGCGTGACGGCGCGGAGTTGGGGGCGGCCGAGCACGAGTACCGGCATGCCGTCCTCGACCGGGAGCTGCCGGACGGCACCCGGTTGCCTCCGGAGTGGGCTTTGCAGGTGCCGTCGGACTACGTCGACGTCCTGCGGCACGCGGTGCCGGCGGCGCTCGCGGCCGCCGGTGTGGCGGCCGGGCAGGTGATCGGTATCGGTACGGATTTCACCGCGTGCACGGTGCTGCCGGTGCTGGCGGACGGTACGCCGTTGTGTGAACTGCCTGAGTACGCGGGCCGTCCGCACGCCTATGTCAAGTTGTGGAAGCACCATGCCGCGCAGGGCCAGGCCGACCGGATCAACGCGCTGGCCGCGGAGCGGAAGGAGCCGTGGCTGGAGCGGTACGGGGGCAAGATCTCCTCGGAGTGGGAGTTCGCCAAGGCGCTGCAGCTTCTGGAGGAGGATCCGGAGGTCTACCGGCGCATGGAGCGCTGGGTGGAGGCGGCGGACTGGATCGTGTGGCGGCTGTGCGGGACGTACGTCCGCAACGCCTGCACCGCCGGCTACAAGGGCCAGTTGCAGGACGGCGTCCATCCCTCCCCTGCGTACCTGGCCGCGCTGAACCCCGGTTTCGCCGGCTTCGTGACGGAGAAGCTGGACCAGCCGATCGGCCGGCTCGGTGACCTGGCCGGGACACTGACGGCGGAGGCGGCGGCCTGGACGGGGCTGGCGGAGGGCATCGCGGTGTGTGTGGGCAATGTCGACGCCCATGTCACGGCGCCGGCCGCGGCGGCGGTGGAGCCGGGGCAGATGGTCGCCATCATGGGCACCTCCACCTGTCATGTCATGAGCTCCGACCAGCACGGCACGGTCCCGGGCATGTGCGGGGTGGTCGACGGCGGCATCCTGCCGGGGCTGTGGGGTTACGAGGCCGGGCAGAGCGGTGTGGGGGACATCTTCGGCTGGTTCGTGCGGACCGGTTTCCCGGCGTCGTACGCCGAGCGGGCGGCGGCGGCCGGGCAGGGTCCGCACGAGTACCTGACCGCTCTCGCGGCCGGGCAGAAGGTGGGCGAGCACGGTCTGGTCGCTTTGGACTGGCACAGCGGCAACCGCTCCGTGCTGGTCGACCACGACCTCAGCGGCGTTGTGGTGGGCCAGACCCTCTCCACGCGTCCCGAGGACGTCTACCGGGCGCTGCTGGAGGCGACCGCGTTCGGTACCCGCACCATCATCGAGGCGTTCGAAGCGTCCGGGGTGCCGGTCACGGAGCTCGTCATCGCGGGCGGTCTGACCAAGAACGCGCTGCTGATGCAGATCTACGCCGACGTCACCCGCCGTCCTCTGGGCGTCATCGGCTCCGCGCAGGGTCCGGCTCTGGGTGCGGCGATGCACGCCGCGGTCGCGGCCGGGGCGTACCCGGACATCCAGGCCGCCGCCCGGTCCATGGGCAAGGCCGACCGGGGCGTCTACCAGCCCGACCCCGAGCGGGCCGCGGCCTACGACCGCCTGTATGCCGAATACCGGTTGCTGCACGACTACTTCGGCCGCGGCACCAACGACGTCATGCACCGCCTGCGCCGCATCCGTGCCGAGGCGTCGGCCTGAGCGCCCTGTCTTCCCGCCCCCAGCAGTTCCATGTGAAAGGAACCCCCGTGATGAGCGCCCCCGAAAAGCTGTCCGCCGGCCAGGAGATCTGGTTCCTCACCGGCAGTCAGGGTCTGTACGGCGACGACGTGCTGCAGCAGGTAGCCCACCAGTCCCGGACGATCGCCGAAAGACTCGACTCGGCCGAGCCGATCCCGCTGCGGATCGTCTGGAAGCCCGTCCTCACCGACGCCGAGTCGATCCGCCGGCTGTGCCAGGAAGCCACGGCCTCCGACGCCTGCGTCGGCGTGATCGTGTGGATGCACACCTTCTCCCCGGCGAAGATGTGGATAGCCGGACTGAGCGCGCTGGACCGGCCGGTGCTGCACCTGCACACCCAGTACAACCTGTCGCTGCCGTGGTCGAGCATCGACATGGACTTCATGAACCTCAACCAGGCCGCCCACGGCGACCGCGAGTTCGCCCACATCGAGTCCCGGCTCGGCATCGAACGCAAGATCGTCGCCGGGCATGCCACCGATCCGCGCGTGATCCGCAGGGTCGCCGCCTGGGCACGGGCCGCCGCCGGCCGGCACGCGGCACGCACCCTGCGCCTGGCCCGCTTCGGCGACAACATGCGCGACGTGGCCGTGACCGAGGGCGACAAGGTCGAGGCCCAGCTGCGGTTCGGCTTCTCCGTGAACACCTACGGGGTCAACGACCTGGTCGCCGTCGTCGACGCCGTCGAGGACAAGGCCGCCGCCGAACTCGCCGCCGAATACGTCGACGCCTACGACATCGTCCCGGCCCTGCGCCCGGGCGGCATCCGCCACGACTCGCTGCTCTACGCCGCCCGCCAGGAACTGGGCCTGCGCGCCTTCCTCACCGAGGGCGGCTTCACCGCCTTCACCACCAACTTCGAGGACCTCGGCGGCCTGCGCCAACTGCCCGGCCTGGCCGTCCAGCGCCTCATGGCCGACGGCTACGGCTTCGGCGGCGAGGGCGACTGGAAGACCTCCGCGCTGCTGCGCACGATGAAGGTCATGGGCGCCGGACTGTCCGGCGGCACCAGCTTCATGGAGGACTACACCTACCACCTCGGTCCCGGCGAGCCCCGGATCCTCGGCGCCCACATGCTGGAGGTCTGCCCCTCCATCGCCGCCGGCCGCCCCCGCTGCGAGATCCACCCCCTGTCCATCGGCGGCCGCGAGGACCCGGTCCGCCTCGTCTTCGACGCCGCCGAGGGCCCCGCCGTGGTCGTCGGCCTGTCCGACCTCGGCGACCGCTTCCGCCTCACCGCCAACGAGGTCGATGTCGTCGCCCTCAGCCAGCCCCTGCCCCAGCTCCCCGTGGCCCGCGCGGTGTGGAAGCCCCGCCCCTCGCTCGCGGAGTCGGCGGAGAGCTGGCTGCTGGCGGGTGCCCCGCACCACACCGTGCTCAGCTCCGCCGTCGACATCGAGACCCTCACCGACTACGCCGCGATGACCGGCGTCGAACTGCTCACGATCGACGAGAACACCACCACCGAGCAGTTCGCCAAGGAGATCCGCTGGAACGCCGCCTACCACCGCCTCGCCCAGGCCCTGTGAACGAAGGAGACACGATGCCCACAGCGATCCGGGCGGGCCTGCGCCAAGAGGTACTGGAGGCCAACCTCGCCATCCCCCAGGTCGGCCTGGCCACCCTGACCTGGGGAAACGTCAGCGGAGTCGACCGCGAGGCCGGGGTGTTCGTCATCAAGCCCTCCGGCGTCCCCTACGAGGACCTCGCCCTGGACCACCTGGTGACCGTCCGCCTCGCCGACGGCGAAGTCGTCGACGGCGACCTGCGACCCTCCACCGACACCGAGACCCACCGCTGCCTCTACCTCGCCTTCCCCTCCATCGGCGGCGTCACCCACACCCACTCCACCCATGCCGTCGCCTTCGCCCAGGCCCGCCGCGACATACCCGTCCTCGGCACCACCCACGCCGACACCTTCAACGGCCCCGTCCCCGTCACCCCCGACCTGACCGCCGAACAGTGCGCGAAGGACTACGAGTACAACACCGGCCGCGTCATCGTCGACCTGCTCGCGGAAGACGACCGGCGGGCCGTCGAGGTCCCCGCCGCCCTCGTCGCCAACCACGGCCCCTTCACCTGGGGCAGCTCGGCCCGCAAGTCCCTCGAACACGCCATCATCTGCGAGGCCGTCGCCGACATCGCCCTCCACACCCTGGCACTCTCCCCGACCGCCCCACCCCCACCGCACCTCCTGAACCGCCACTACACCCGCAAACACGGCCCCGACGCCTACTACGGCAACCCGGACGTGACACCAGCCACCAGATGACCGGCGTACTTCGCTGCCGGGCCGGTCGGGCTGTACCCGGGGGTGCGGCCCGACCCGTCTGTTCCCACCTCTTTCCCTGAGGGCCCGGGGCGCCGCGTCCGTCGAACCCCGCCGGCGGTTTCGGTCCCGTGTGGCCGGGGCACCCGTGCCACGCCCGGAACGGGCCTGTCCCGGCCTCCAGGCGTCCCCCCTGTCCGGCGGGCGCGCGATTGGACCTGCCGGTCACCGAGTGGCAGCGCCGTCGCGTGGAACTCGTACGAGCGTCCCCCCGGGGCAGCCGAGGCGGGCCAGGGAGACGGCACGTGCAGCGAGGAGGCCGAGCCATGACCGACAGCGGCGCCGACGCGACCCACGGGACGCGGCCGGACCCCAGGCACCAGAACCAGCTGTACGGTCCGCAGCCGGACGTGGCGGGCGCGGCCGGCTACCCGGACAGCCCGCCGCGCATGGGTTTCTTCACCGACACCACCGTGTGCATCGGCTGCAAGGCGTGCGAGGTGGCCTGCAAGGAGTGGAACGCGGTCCCCGAGGACGGCCTGGAACTCACCGGCATGTCCTACGACAACTCGCAGGGGCTCGGCGCCGACACCTGGCGTCATGTCGCCTTCATAGAGCAGCGCAAACCGCTGGGCGTCCAGGAACCGGGGGTCTCGCACGACGACGTCGACGTGTTCGCCGCCGCCCAGACCCTCGGCACCTCTCCCGCCTCTCCCGGACCGGGCGCCACGGCACCGGCCGCGGACACCGCACCGGCGGGCGCGCCGACCGGGGAGATCTCCCCGGTCCGACCCGACGGACGCACCGAACTGCGCTGGCTGATGGCCTCGGACGTGTGCAAGCACTGCACCCACGCGGCCTGCCTCGACGTGTGCCCCACCGGATCGCTGTTCCGCACCGAGTTCGGCACGGTCGTCGTCCAGGAGGACATCTGCAACGGCTGCGGCTACTGCGTGCCCGCCTGCCCGTACGGAGTGATCGACCAGCGCAAGGACGACGGCCGGGTCTGGAAGTGCACGCTCTGCTACGACCGCCTCGGCACCGGCATGGAACCGGCCTGCGCCAAGGCCTGCCCCACCGACTCCATCCAGTTCGGCCCGCTGGACGAACTGCGCGAGCGGGCGGCCGGCCGGGTGGCCCAGCTGCATGCCGCCGGTGTCCCCGACGCCCGCCTGTACGGCGAGGACCCCGGCGACGGGGTGGGCGGCGACGGCGCGTTCTTCCTGCTGCTGGACGAGCCCGAGGTGTACGGGCTGCCCCCGGACCCGGTCGTCACCACCCGGGACCTCCCGGACATGTGGCGGCACGCGGCGCTGGCGGCGGCCTCGCTGGCCGCGCTCGCCGTCACCAGTTTCGTGGGCACCGGCCGAAGGAGGCGGTGATGACCGGTTCCGATGTGACACGCGACGGTGTGCGAGGCACCCGGCCCGGGCGGGACGCGCCGACCGGGAAGCACGGCAGGCGCCGCCGGGGGCGCGGCGAGCGCAGCATGGTGCCCGACGCCGAGTTCTCCTCGTACTACGGCAGACCGATCCTCAACAAGCCCACCTGGAAGCCGCTCGACATCGCGGGCTACCTCTACCTGGGCGGGCTCGCCGGCGGCTCCTCGCTGCTGGCCGCGGGGGCACAGTTCACCGGACGGCCGGCGCTGGCCCGCGCCGCGAAGCTGGGCGCGACCGGCGCCATCTCCCTGTCGCTGGCGGCGCTGGTCCACGACCTGGGCCGCCCGGCCCGCTTCCTGAACATGCTGCGCGTCCTCAAGCCGACCTCGCCGATGAGCGTGGGCTCGTGGCTGCTGGCCGGATACGCCCCGCTGACCATGGCGGCGGCGGCCACCGACATGGCCGGCCGCTACCGGCTCGTCGGTACGGCCGCCACCGCGTCGGCCGCCGTCCTCGGCCCCGCGGTCGTCACCTACACCGCCGTGCTGATCTCGGACACCGCCGTGCCGTCCTGGCACGAGGGCTACCGCGAGCTGCCGTTCGTCTTCGCGGGCTCGGGCGCCACCGCCGCGGCCGGACTGGCGCTGCTGGCGGCCCCACCGGCCCAGACCGGGCCCGCCCGGCGGCTGGCGGCTCTGGGCGCCACCCTTGAGCTGGGCGCCTTCCAGCTCATGAAGCACCGGATGGGCGGCCTGCTCTCCGAGCCCTACGAACAGGGCCGGGCCCACACCCTGCTGCGCGGCTCGGAACTCCTCACGGCGGGCGGCGCGGCCCTGGCGGCCGTCGGCGGTCTCGGCATCCGATGGCCCCGCCGAACGCTCGCGGCCGTGGCGGGCGCGGCCCTGCTGACCGGCTCGGCGGCGCTGCGGTTCGGCGTCTTCCATGCCGGGGTGGCCTCCGCCGAGGACCCGAAGTACACGGTCGTACCGCAGCGGGAGCGCCTGAACAACAAGGGAGAGGACGGGACAGCGACTCGGCCATGACATCGCCGGGGCGCGCGCGGGGCGGCCGGGTACGGCACCGGCTCGCGGCGCCGTCGGCGTCCCTGGGGTGTACGGAGACCAGCCGGCCCCGCCGGCGAGCACCCCGGCCGTGCACAGGGCGTGGGCGGAGGCGGCCCGTGCGGGTTTCCAGGCGGATTTCCGTACAGTCCGCGAGCGGACACACCAGCGGCGTCGATCCGTGCCGTCGCGGTGGACGGGACCGCCATCGGAGTCCCCGACAGCCCCGCCCCACCTGCCGAGCCGGTTTCGGCCGACGCGGCGCGGGTACTCCGGGCCAGCGAGAGACCCGTACGCGGAAGGGAGACGGCGCCGATGCCCACCCGGAGTCAGGCGCTGCGCCTGACCACCGACGGGGGCGACATCCTCAACCCAGCCGCACAGCGCCGTCCCGGCCTGCCCGAGGAGGCCCGGGACGCGGTCGGCGGACGCCCCGCCGACCGCCGGGGAACGGAACGGGAGGACTGAACCATGGGCATACGCACCTGGATCGACTCCTGGCCGGTCTACCGCCAGCTCACCGGCACCGACCCGCTGGGCCGCGGCGCCGCCGCGAAGAGCGGGCACAGCGCCCGGCTGACCTCGCGCGTCGCGAGCGCGGAGCGCGTGGTGAAGTCGGTCTGCCCCTACTGCGCGGTCGGCTGCGGCCAGAACGTCTACGTGGAGAACGGCAAGGTCACCCAGATCGAGGGCGACCCCGACTCCCCGGTCTCCCGCGGCCGCCTCTGCCCCAAGGGCTCGGCCAGCCTCCAGCTGACCACCGGCGACTCCCGCGAGCACCAGGTCCTCCACCGGCGTCCGCACGCCACCACCTGGGAGCACCTGGACCTCGACACGGCGATGGACATGATCGCCGACCGGGTCATCGCGTCCCGCCGGGCCGGCTGGGAGTGGGAGGTCGACCAGACCCGCACCCGGCGCACCCTCGGCATCGCGAGCCTGGGCGGGGCGACCCTCGACAACGAGGAGAACTACCTGCTCAAGAAGTTGTACACGGCGCTCGGCGCGATCCAGATCGAGAACCAGGCGCGTGTTTGACACTCCTCCACCGTTCCCAGTCTGGGAACCTCGTTCGGACGCGGCGGCGCGACCACCTTCCAGCAGGACCTGCAGCACTCGGACTGCATCGTCATCCAGGGCTCGAACATGGCCGAGTGCCACCCGGTCGGGTTCCAGTGGGTCATGGAGGCGAAGGCCCGTGGCGCCAAGGTGATCCATGTCGACCCGCGGTTCACCCGCACCAGCGCGCTGGCCGACATCCATGTCCCGCTCCGCGCGGGCACGGACATCGCCTTCCTCGGCGGGATCATCAACCACGTCCTGGAGAACGAGAAGTACTTCCGGGACTACGTCGTCGCGTACACCAACGCGCCCGTGATCCTCGGCGAGGACTTCCGTGACACCGAGGATCTGGACGGCGTCTTCTCCGGTCTCGACCCGGACAGCCGCTCCTACGACAACAGCAGCTGGCAGTACGAGGGCATGGAGGTGCAGGCGGCCTCCGGCGAGCGGGACCAGGAGTACGAGGAGCGCACCGGCGGCGGCAGCTCGGTGAGCGAGGCCGCGCGCGGCGAGGCGCACGGCTCCGGCGGTGCCGACATCGGCGAGGGCGAGCCCGAGCGGGACGAGACACTCACCCACCCGCGCTGCGTCCTGCAGGTCCTCAAACGGCACTTCGCCCGCTACACACCGCAGACGGTCGAGCAGATCTGCGGGGTCCCGCAGGACGTCTTCCGCCAGGTGTGCGAACTGGTCACCGAGAACTCCGGGCGCGACCGCACGACGGCGTTCGCCTACGCGGTCGGCTGGACCCAGCACACGGTCGGCGTGCAGTACATCCGCGCGGCCGCCATCCTGCAGAGCCTCCTCGGCAACATCGGCCGGCCCGGCGGCGGCATCCTCGCGCTGCGCGGCCACGCCTCCATCCAGGGCTCCACCGACATCCCCACCCTGTTCAACCTGCTGCCCGGCTACATCCCCATGCCGCACGCCCACCAGAACCAGGACCTGGACGCCTTCGTCGAGGCGGAGGCCGCCCGCAAGGGCTACTGGGGCAACATGCGCTCCTACCTGGTCAGCCTGCTCAAGGCGTACTGGGGCGACGCGGCCACCCCGGAGAACGACTTCTGCTTCGACTACCTGCCACGCCTGACCGGCTCCCACTCCACCTACGAGACGACCATGGCCCAGCTGGAAGGCGTCTGCAAGGGCTACTTCCTGGTCGGTGAGAACCCCGCCGTCGGCAACGCCAACTCCAAGCTGATGCGCCTCGGCATGGCCAACCTGGACTGGCTCGTGGTCCGCGACTTCTCCCTGATCGAGTCGGCCACCTGGTGGCAGGACGGCCCCGAGATCGAGACGGGTGAACTGCGCACGGAGGACATCCGCACCGAGGTGTTCTTCCTGCCGGCCGCCGCGCACACCGAGAAGGACGGCAGCTTCACCAACACCCAGCGCCTGCTCCAGTGGCACCACCAGGCCGTCGAACCGCCGGGGGAGTGCCGCAGCGACCTGTGGTTCGCCTTCCACCTCGGCCGCATCATCCGCGAGAAGCTGGCCGGCTCCACCGACCCCATGGACCAGCCGGTGCTGGACCTGGCCTGGGACTACCCCACCAAGGGCGAACACGCCGAACCCGAGGCGGAGGCCGTCCTCGCCGAGATCAACGGCTACGACGCCCAGGGCAACCCGCTCGCCTCCTACGAGCAGCTCCACGCCGACGGCTCCACCACCTGCGGCTGCTGGATCTACTGCGGGGTCTACGCCGACGGCGTCAACCAGGCCGCCCGCCGCAAACCCGGCCAGGAACAGAACTGGGTCGCGAACGAATGGGCCTGGGCCTGGCCGGCCAACCGGCGCATCCTCTACAACCGCGCCTCCGCCGACCCGGACGGCAAGCCGTGGAGCGAACGCAAGGCCCTGGTGTGGTGGGACGAGGAACAGGCCAAGTGGGTCGGCCACGACGTCCCCGACTTCACCGAGGACAAGTCGCCGCAGCACCGTCCGCCGCCCGGCGCGACGGCGGCCGAGGCCCTCTCGGGCACCGACCCGTTCATCATGCAGGCAGACGGCAAGGCCTGGCTGTACGTGCCCTCGGGCCTCACCGACGGGCCGCTGCCCACCCACTACGAGCCGCAGGACTCGCCGTTCCCGAACCTGCTCTACGGCCGGCAGCGCAACCCGGTACGGCAGTTGATGCCCTCGAAGCCCGAGAACCGCTACCAGCCCAGTGGCACCGAGCCCGGCTCCGAGGTGTTCCCGTACGTGGCCACCACCTACCGGCTCACCGAGCACCACACCGCGGGCGGCATGTCCCGCTGGCTGCCCTACCTCGCCGAACTGCAACCCGAGTTCTTCTGCGAGGTGTCACCCGAACTCGCCGCCGAGCGCGGGCTGGAGCACACCGGCTGGGCGACGATCGTCAGCGCCCGCGGCGTGGTCGAGGCCCGGGTGCTGGTCACCGACCGGATGGCCCCGCTGACCGTGCAGGGCCGCCGTCTCCACCAGGTCGGCCTGCCCTACCACTGGGGCCCGAACGGCTACAGCACCGGCGACGCCGCCAACGAACTGGTGCACCTGTCCCTGGACCCCAACACCCACATCCAGGAGACCAAGGCCTTCGCCGTCGACATCCGCCCCGGCCGCCGCCCGCGCGGCCCGGCCTCGGTGGAGCTGGTGCGCGCCTACCGGGCGCGGGCGGGCATCGACGAGCACACCGGTACGGAGCTGTGATCACCTGAGGACGAGCGAGTGGTCACCGAGTGGCACCAGCTCCCCGATCACCGGCGCCCCCGGCACCTCTCCGGCCACCAGCAGCCCACCGGAGGTCTGGGCGTCGGCCAGCAGCAGCCGTGTGTCGGCGTCCGAGGCCCCGAAGTCGGTGTACGGCGCCACCCAGTCCAGGTTGCGCCGGGTGCCGCCGCTGACATACCCGTCCCGGACCGCCTCCCGGGCGCCGGACAGGTAGGGCACGGCAGCGGTGTCGATCACGGCGGTCACGCCGGAGGCGCGGGCCAGCTTGTGCAGATGGCCGAGCAGCCCGAAGCCGGTGACATCGGTGGCGCAGCTCGCCCCGGCGGCCAGGGCGGCGGCGGAGGCGTCCCGGTTCAGGGCCGTCATCGTGGCGATCGCCTGCTCGAACCGCTCGCCGGTCGCCTTGTGCCGGTTGTTCAGCACGCCCACGCCGAGCGGCTTGGTCAGCGACAGCGGCAGACCGGGCCGCCCGGTGTCGTTGCGCAGCAGCCGCGCGGGGTCGGCGACACCGGTGACCGCCATCCCGTACTTGGGCTCGGGATCGTCGACGCTGTGCCCGCCGCCGACATGGCAGCCGGCCTCGGTGGCCACGTCCAGCCCGCCCCGCAGCACCTCACGGGCGAGCTCGAACGGCAGCCGGTCCCGGGGCCAGCCGAGGAGGTTGACGGCGAGCAGGGGCCGGCCGCCCATCGCGTACACGTCCGACAGCGCGTTGGCGGCGGCGATGCGTCCCCAGTCGTAGGGGTCGTCGACGACAGGCGTGAAGAAGTCGGCGGTGCACACCACGGCCGTCCCCTGCTGCCCGGGCAGGGCGACCACGGCCGCGTCGTCGCCGGTGGCGAGGCCGACGAGCAGCGGGCTGTCGCCACCGGTGAGGGGAGGCGCGGCCAGCCCGCTGACGACCTCCTCCAGCTCACCGGGCGGGATCTTGCAGGCGCAGCCGCCGCCGTGGGCGAACTGTGTGAGCCGTACGGACGCCTGGTGGGTCGCTGGTGTCATACCGGTCTCCTGGGGAACTAGCGTGACGGTCGGTGGAGGCGTGTGGGTGCCTGGTGGCCCTCCCGGTCTTCAAAACCGAGGTGCCCGAGGATCTCGGGCAGGCGGGTTCGATTCCCGTCCGCCTCCGTCCCCCGCCCGCGGACGGCAGCGCCGGCGCTGGTCGTCCACGCGCTCCGTGTACCCCCGTGAGTCCAGCCACTCCAGCAGCGGTACGGCCACCCGGCGGGTGGTGTCCAGGGCCTGCCGGGCCTCGCTCAGCGTGAACGGCTGCGGCAGCCGTTCGAGTACGGCGGCGGCTCGGGCGTCCGCGCCGGGCAGCAGCACGAGCCCGTCGGCGATCCGCAGCAGCGCCCCGGCCGCCTCCGCGGCGGCCACCGCCTTCCGGGTGAGACCCAGCTCGGCGAGCCGGTCGGCGTCCGGAGCACGGAAGGGGGTTCCGGCGAGGTCCTCGCGGACGGCGTCGACGGCAGCCCGGACGGCGGGCGGGAGTGCCGGACGGAGACCGCCGGCACCGTACAGCCGGCCTTGGCGAAGGGTGAGCCGGGGAACGGTGGCGGCGAGCGCGTCGACCAGTGAGCGGTCGGGCAGGCCCAGCAGATGCCGGGCGGCCTCGGTCGGCAGCCCGGGGTCCAGGGCGTGCTCCTCGGCGTGCCGTGCCACCACGTCGACCAGCCGCCCGCCCAGCCGGGCCCAGTGGGCCGGGTCGGCGAGCCAGTCCCCGGCGACGGGCGGGCCGGGTGCCGGGACACCCATCGCGAGCAGGTCCGAGCCTCGGACCAGTCCGCGCCGGCGCAGCTCGGCCGCCCCGTCCGGAGCGCCGGTCATGCCCGCGAGCTCGGCCGCCCGGGCCCGTCCCGCACCCCGCCGGGACAGTCGCGGCGGGCGGACGTCCAGCACGGTCGCGGCACAGGGCACCCGTCGGCCGCCCGGTTCGCGCAGCACCGCGCGGTCGCCGACGCGCAACGGCAGCGCCCGGCCCAGGGCGAGCCGGGCGGTGTCCTCGCCGAGCGGCCGGACGGTCACCGGGACGGCGGCGGTGCCGATGTGCAGGGTGACACTCCGGGGCAGGTCGGCGACCGGCTCCCCGACGACCCGGACGTCCACGACGCCGGTGCGCAGCCAGCGCTCCGGCGTCAGCAGCACCGCACCGCGCCGCAGCTCCGCCGCCCCGCTGCCGTGCACGTTGACGGCCACCCGCGCCACTGCGGCGACGGCGGAGCGGTCCTCGTGCAGGGACTGCAGCCCGCGGATCCGGAGGGAGGCGGTGCCGTCACCCGTCACCAGCCGGTCCCCGACCCGCAGGGTCCCGGCCCCGAGCGTGCCGGTGACCACCGTGCCGTGACCGCGCACCGTGAACGCCCGGTCCAGCCACAGCCGTACGTCCGCGTCCTGGGGCGGCACGGGCAGAGCGGCCGCCAACTTCCGCAGCGCGGCGCGGAGTTCGTCGAGCCCCGCGCCGGTCGCCGAGCTGACCGCGACGGCGGGGACCGGTCCGAGCGAGGTGGCGGCCAGGCGTTCCGCCGCGTCGGCCAGTACCGGTGCCGGGTCCGCCAGGTCGCTGCGGGTCACCGCGAGCACGGCGTGCCGTACGCCGAGGGCGTCCAGGATCGCCAGGTGCTCCTCGGACTGGGGCTGCCAGCCCTGGTCGGCGGCCACCACGAACAGCACCGCCGGGACGGGACCCACCCCGGCGAGCATGGTCGGCACGAACCTCTCGTGGCCGGGCACGTCCACGAACGCCAGCGGCTCCGCTCCGGCGTCGAGCCGGGTCCACACGAACCCCAGGTCAAGGGTGAGCCCCCGGCGCCGCTCCTCCTCGAACCGGTCCGGTTCCATCCCGGTCAGCGCCCGCACCAGGGCGGACTTGCCGTGGTCGACATGTCCCGCCGTGGCCAGCACCCGCATGACGCTCGCCCCTATCCGCCGGCCGCCGCGCGCACCGCTTCGGCCAGGCGCGCGTCGTCCTCCGGGGGAACCGTCCGCAGGTCGAGCAGACAGCGCCCGCCTGCCAGCCGTCCGACGACCGGGATCAGCCCGGTCCGCAGGGCGGCCGCGAACGGCTCCGGCAGGGACAGGGCCGCGCTGGGCAGCGTCACCCCGGGCGCGCCGCCTCCGCCGACCGTCGCCACGCTCTCGACGGCCCGCACGTCGATACCGCCTTCGCTCGGGGAGGCGGCCGGGAAAGCGCCGAGCGCGGCGGCGAGCCGGTCGGCGCGGACGCGGAGCGCGGCGGGATCGGCGGTCAGCGCCTCGGCGGTCGGGGTGGGCGGTCCGGTGAGCGTCGCCTCCAGGGCGGCCAGGGTCAGCTTGTCGACGCGCAGGGCACGGGCGAGGGGGTGCCGGGCGAGGGTGCGGACCAGGCCGGCCTCGCCGAGCAGCAGTCCGCACTGCGGTCCGCCGAGCAGCTTGTCGCCGCTGGCCGTCACCAGGGAGGCACCGGCGCGCAGCTGGGTGGTGGCGTCCGGTTCCTCGGGCAGCAGCGGATGGGGGGCGGGCAGACCGGAGCCGATGTCGACGACGACCGGAACGCCCAGACCGGCGAGGTCACCCACGTCCGCGGCACGGGTGAAGCCGGTGATACGGAAGTTGGAGGGGTGCACCTTCAGCACGAAACCCGTCTCCGGCCCGATCGCGGCCGCGTAGTCCTCGGCCGTGGTGCGGTTGGTGGTACCGACCTCGCGCAGCCGGGCCCCCGTGGCGGCCAGCAGGTCCGGCAGGCGGAAGCCGTCGCCGATCTCCACCATCTCGCCGCGGCTGATCACGATCTCGCGGCCCGCGGCCAGCGCGGTGGCCGCCAGCACCAGTGCGGCGGCACCGTTGTTGACGACGTGCACGCCCCCGGCGTCGGGCACCCGGTCGTGCAGCGCCCGCAGCGCGGTACGCCCGCGACGGGCCCGCACCCCGGTGACCAGATCCAGCTCCACGTCGGTCGGTCCGGCGGCCTCGGCCACCGCGCGCCGGGCCGCCGCCGACAGCGGCGCCCGGCCCAGGTTGGTGTGGAGCAGGACCCCGGTGGCGTTGATCACGGCGCGCAGTCCGCAGGAGGTGTCCGGCAGCAGGGCCACCGCTTCGTCGGCCACCGCCTGCGGTGGGATCCGGCCGGTCCGCGCTCCCTCCTGCGCCTGCCGGACGGCCGCCTTGACGACGGGTGCGCCGAGCCGACCGGCCGCTTCGGCCAGCCGTGGATCACGCAGCAGGGCGTCCGTCCGCGGCACCCGGCGCCGTACGTCGGGGGCGGGTCCGGCAGGGCCGGACGCCGGCTGCGGGCCACGGTCCGTGCCCGGCTGCCCCGCTGTGCCTCTCGGATCCATGCGGCCCCTGTCCCTCCCGCCCGCGTCGGGTGCGGGCAGGCCCATCGTCTCCCGGTGCCCCGAACCGGAGGGCCGACACGCCTGTTCGGACGGGTGAACCGGGAGCCCCGTGTACATGTTCAGATGTGACCTTTATCACCCGATTCGTCCTGATTGTTCGGGTACCCGGAGAACGTCCTCGGAACAGCCCGGGGAACAGTCTCGCTTTCGAGGTGAAAGAAAAATGACCACATCTCCCAGGCCGTCCATGGAGACGCATCCGGACATCGTGGAGATGCACCTGCGTCATGAGATGGCCGAGCGTGCGACGAGCACCGCTCAGGGACAGGCCGTCGGAACGCTGGCGTTCGCCACCGGCATCTACCTGGCGGCATCCCCGTGGATCACCGGCTTCAACGGCCTGTCCACCCTCGCCGTCACCAACCTGATCGTCGGCATCGCCTACGCCCTGGCGATGAGCGGCGGTTTCGGCCGGGCCTACGAGCGGACCCACAGCATGGCATGGGGCGCCTGTCTGCTGGGTGTGTGGACGATCATCTCGCCGTGGGTGGTCGCCGGCGCCGTGAGCACGACCAAGACCATCGTCAACAACGTCATCACCGGCGTGGTGGCGCTCGTCCTGGCCCTGGCGGCCAGCGCGACCGCCCGCGCGGCGGAGGCCTCGACCCTCAGGCGAGGCATGGCGGCACGGTAGGCAGACGACGACAGCCGCTGCGCAAGGGTCGCCGCAGACGAAGAGAGGGTGTGCGACTGATTGCTCCACCCGTGGGTACCGGCCGCCCGATCGGCGGTACAGCGGCCGATCGGGGGCCTTCCCGTCCGCCATGAGCCGCAAGGATGACCGGTGACTCACGTCAGGGCGCGGATGACCCGCGAGCGTCTGGAGAAACACACCTGTGACTGTTCTCAACGATCCGGAGCACCCGGCTGCCGACTACTACGAGAGTGAAGTGCCCCTCCGTGGGCGGCAGCCGGGCAATGTCGTCGTCAAGTGGCTGACCACCACCGACCACAAGACCATCGGAACGCTGTATCTGACCACGTCGTTCGCGTTCTTCCTGATCGGCGGCGTCATGGCGCTGCTGATGCGCGCCGAGCTCGCCCGGCCAGGTCTGCAGATCCTCTCCAAGGAGCAGTACAACCAGGCCTTCACGATGCACGGCACGGTCATGCTGCTGATGTTCGCGACGCCGCTGTTCGCCGGCTTCACGAACTGGATCATGCCGCTGCAGATCGGCGCACCTGACGTCGCGTTCCCGCGGCTGAACATGTTCGCCTACTGGCTCTACCTGTTCGGCTCGACCATCGCCGTCGGCGGCTTCCTCACCCCGCAGGGCGCGGCCGACTTCGGCTGGTTCGCCTACACACCGCTCTCGGACGTCGTCCGCTCACCGGGTCTCGGCGCCGACATGTGGATCATGGGTCTGGCCTTCTCCGGCTTCGGCACCATCCTCGGCGCGGTCAACTTCATCACCACGATCATCTGCATGCGCGCGCCCGGCATGACGATGTTCCGCATGCCGATCTTCGTGTGGAACGTGCTGCTGACCGCCACCCTGGTGCTGTTCGCCTTCCCCGTCCTTGCGGCCGCGCTGTTCGCGCTGGAGGCGGACCGCAAGTTCGGCGCCCATGTGTTCGATGCCGCCAATGGTGGCGCGCTGCTCTGGCAGCACCTCTTCTGGTTCTTCGGACACCCGGAGGTGTACATCATCGCGCTGCCGTTCTTCGGCATCATCACCGAGGTCATCCCGGTCTTCTCCCGCAAGCCGATCTTCGGCTACATGGGCCTGGTCGCCGCGACGATCGCGATCGCCGGTCTGTCGGTCACGGTGTGGGCGCACCACATGTACGTCACCGGCGGCGTCCTGCTTCCCTTCTTCTCCTTCATGACCTTCCTGATCGCGGTCCCGACCGGGGTGAAGTTCTTCAACTGGATCGGCACCATGTGGAAGGGCGCGCTGTCCTTCGAGACACCGATGCTCTGGGCCACCGGCTTCCTCGTGACGTTCCTGTTCGGCGGGCTCACCGGCATCATCCTGGCGTCGCCGCCGATGGACTTCCACGTCTCCGACTCGTACTTCGTGGTGGCGCACTTCCACTACGTGGTCTTCGGTACGGTCGTCTTCGCGATGTTCGCAGGCTTCCACTTCTGGTGGCCGAAGATGACGGGCAAGATGCTCGACGAGCGGCTCGGCAAGATCACCTTCTGGACGCTGTTCGTCGGCTTCCACGGCACCTTCCTGGTGCAGCACTGGCTCGGCGCGGAGGGCATGCCGCGCCGGTACGCCGACTACCTGGCGGCCGACGGCTTCACCGCGCTGAACACGATCTCGTCGATCGCCTCGTTCCTGCTCGGCCTGTCGATGCTGCCGTTCCTCTACAACGTGTGGAAGACCGCCCGCTACGGCAAACCGGTCGGCGTCGACGACCCGTGGGGCTTCGGCCGGTCGCTGGAGTGGGCGACCTCCTGCCCGCCGCCGCGGCACAACTTCGTCACCCTGCCGCGGATCCGCAGCGAATCCCCGGCGTTCGACCTGCACCACCCGGACATCGCGATGGCCGAGGCCGAGGCCCAAAGGCTCCACACATGACCGACGCCGGACGCCGGGTGCGGGGCGGACACTCGCCGGGAGCCGACGGTGACCTCGTCAACAAGGCCGAGGGCTACCTGCTGTGGCAGGCGAGGATCAGCGAAGCCGAACAGCGGGCGCGGGAGTTCGCCGCACGTATGGACTGGCTGACCACGTCCCAGCGCGCGGAGGTCGAACGCCACCACGTCGAGGACAGCCTGCGCCGAGCGCGGCAGGACCTCGAACGGGTCGCCGCGCGGTGCCGGTCACTGCGCGGCGAGTACGAGCGGCGGTACCGCTCGCTGCGCCTGCGCTGTGCGGGATGGACGCTGGCCACCTGCGCCGGTGTGGTTCTCCTGGCGGTCGTGTCCCTGGTCCGCTGACACGAAGGCCGGCGCCGGCTCACGCGATCGCCGGCGGCGATCCGGCGTGCTCACCGTGCCGGCAGCGCACCAGACGGTCGCCGAGTCCCAGGGCGTCGGCCTCCGCGAGGAAGGCGGCCAGGGGTGACCGCATCACGGTGTGGTCGCCGCAGTGGACGGCCGGCACGGTCCGCGGGCCGAGGCGCCGGGCCAGTTCGTACATGTCGTCCCGGACGAGCACTCCCGCACAGCGACGACCGCGACCGGCGGGCAGCGCCGCCACGGTTGACCCGCGGGCGCGAGCATGTGACAGGCGGGCGATGCCGATTCCCTCCGCGTGCCGGCGGCAACGCGGTGCCCGGTGCTCGGGACAAGGCCACGGGTGACTCGGCGGTGCTGTCGACGCCGCACCTCCCAGGCCTCGGACCCGACGTCGTTCTCGTGTCTGTGCCCGCGCGCTCTCAGGCCACCCATAGGATGACCCCGATGCGCACCACCGAGCAGCCCGCCCCGCGACCGCCCTGCCGGCGCCGGCGTGCCCTGCTCGTGCTGGGACTGCTGGCCGGTCTGCTCGGCATGCACGCGCTGGCACCCGGCGGCGTGATGGCACGCCACGGCGGGCCCGAGCGGGCCCTCTCGCATGCGGCGGTCATGGTCACCGCGTACGACGGCTGCTCCGACGACGACGGCCACTGCGGCGGCCACCACGCGCAGCACGCCGACGCGACCTGCGCCTCCGGTGCGGTGAGCGGGGGACCGGCGCTGCCCGCGCTGGTCCCGGACCCGGTGCCCGTCACCGCGGCCGCCTGCGCGGTCGGCTCCCGCCCGGCCACGGCACCGGACGCCGCCCGCGCACCCCCCGATCTGGCCGAACTCCAGCTCCTGCGGATCTAGGAGGCACCCGAGCCGGCCGCGCGCGTACCGCGCAGCGGTCGTGCTCCCGCGTGCCCGCTCACAGCTATCGCAGGAGACCCAGCATGACCACCACGCGTACCCGTGCCGTCCTCGTCGCGCTCACCGCGAGCGCCGCCCTCGCCCTCACCGCGTGCGGCAGCGGCGACGACAGCGCCGGCACCACGCACGCGTCCCACTCGGCGGCGGCCGGCGCCACCGCCACCGCCTCCGCCGGGGCGCACAACGCGCAGGACGTGTCCTTCGCGCAGAGCATGATCCCGCACCACCAGCAGGCCCTGGAGATGGCCTCCCTGGCCACCGGCCGTGCCTCCTCCGCGCAGGTGAAGGACCTCGCCGCCCGGATCGAGAAGGCCCAGGACCCGGAGATCAAGACCATGACCGGCTGGCTGAAGGCCTGGGGCGAGGACGTGCCCATGGCGGGCATGGACCACAGCGGCCACAGCGGCATGGCCGGGATGATGTCCGACAAGGACATGACCATGCTCAAGCAGGCCAAGGGGACGGACTTCGACACGATGTTCCTGACCATGATGGTCCAGCACCATCAGGGCGCCGTGCAGATGGCCGGCACCGAGAAGGCCAAGGGTGCCTACGCCCCGGCCACGAGCATGGCGGGCTCCATCGTCACCGGGCAGAACGCCGAGATCAAGGAGATGAACAAGCTCCTCGGCAAGGGCTGAGCAGCAGCGGCGGCCGCGCCCACCGGCGCGGCCGCCGTCCGCTCAGACCGCCAGCACCTTCTCCAACGCCCCCAGCGCCGAGCGCAGTTCCTCCGCCGTGACGGTCAGCGGCGGGGCCAGCCGGATCGTGGAGCCGTGGGTGTCCTTGACCAGGACGCCCTCGCGCATCAGGCGTTCGCCGATCTCCCGCCCGGTGCCGATCGCCGGGTCCACGTCGACGCCCGCCCACAGTCCGCGCGAGCGGAAGCCGACCACGCCCCTGCCGACCAGCTCCGTCAGGCCGTCCCGCAGGATCACGCCCAGCTCGGCGGCGCGGCGCTGGAAGTCACCGCTCTCCAGCAGCTCGACCACCGCCGTGCCGACCGCCGCCGCGAGCGGGTTGCCGCCGAACGTCGAGCCGTGCTCGCCGGGGTGCAGTACTCCCAGCACCTCCCGGTGGGCCACGACCGCCGACACCGGCACGATCCCGCCGCCCAGCGCCTTGCCGAGCAGCAGCACGTCCGGCACCACGTTCTCGTGGTCGACGGCGAGGGTGCGGCCGGTGCGGCCGAGACCGGACTGGATCTCGTCGGCGACGAACAGGCAGCCCTTGCGCCGGGTCAGCTCGCGGACCCCGGTCAGATAGCCGTCGTCGGGGATGAGCACCCCGGCCTCGCCCTGGATCGGCTCGATCAGCACGGCCGCCGTGGTCTCGTCGACCGCATCCTCCAGCGCGGCCAGGTCGTTGTACGGCACGATCCGGAAGCCCGGCGTGAACGGGCCGAAGCCCGCGCGGGCGGTCTCGTCGGTGGAGAAGCTGACGATCGTGGTCGTACGGCCGTGGAAGTTGTCCGCGGCGACGACGATCGTGGCCCGGTCGGCGGGGACGCCCTTCACGTCGTAGGCCCACTTCCGGGCCACCTTGATGCCGGACTCGACCGCCTCGGCGCCGGTGTTCATCGGCAGCACCATGTCCAGGCCGGTCAACTCCGCGAGCCGTTCGGCGAATTCGGCGAGCCTGTCGTTGTGGAAGGCGCGCGAGGTGAGGGTGAGGCGGTCCAGCTGGCGGTGTGCGGCCTCGATCAGCGCCGGGTGGCGGTGGCCGAAGTTGAGGGCCGAGTAGCCGGCCAGCATGTCGAGGTAACGGCGGCCCTCGACGTCCTCCACCCAGGCGCCCTCGGCGCGGGCGACGACGACGGGCAGCGGGTGGTAGTTGTGCGCGAGGACCGGGCCCTCCGCCTCGATCAGCTCGGCGGAGGTGCGTGCGCGTGCGGGTGCGGTCATCAGGGGGATCTCCTGGTCCTCAGCGGATTTCCTGGGTGCAGCACTTGATGCCGCCGCCGGCCTTGTGGAACTCCGACAGGTCGACGGGGACGGGCTCGTAGCCCTGGTCGGCGAGCCGGGCGGCGAGTGTCTCGGCCCGCGGCGCGATGAAGACGTGGCGGCCGTCGGAGACCGAGTTCAGGCCCCATGCCATGGCGTCGTCACGGGTGGCGAGCACCGCGTCCGGGAACAGCCGGCGCAGCACGTCCCGGCTGCCGGGGGAGAAGGCCTCGGGGTAGTAGACGATGTTCTCCTCGTCCAGGACGAACAGCGCCGTGTCCAGGTGGTAGAAGTACGGGTCCACCAGGGTCAGGCTGATCACCGGGTGGCCGAAGAACTCCTGGGCCTCCCGGTGTGCCTCGCGGGTGGTACGGAACCCGGTGCCGGCCAGCAGGTACCGGCCCGTCCACACCAGGTCGCCCTCGCCCTCGACCACCGAGCCCGGCCGGTGCACGTCGTAGCCCGCGGTCTTGAACCAGAGGTCGTAGTGGGTCGACTCGGGCCGCCGCTCGGGCGAGTGGAAGAGCGAGCCGAAGACACGGCCGCCGACGACGACCGCCGAGTTCGCGGCGAACACCATGTCGGGCAGGCCGGGGACCGGCTCCAGCCGGTCGATGCTGTGGCCATGGGTGCGGTAGGCGCTGATCAGCGCGGTCCACTGCTCCTGGGCCAGGTCGACGTCGACCCTGGTGTCGGGGTTCATCCAGGGATTGATCGCGTACTGCACGGCGAAGTGTCTGGGTTCGCAGACGAGAAAGCGCCTGAGGCGCGGCACACGGTTCTCGGTCACAGAGGGGTTCCTCCGCTTTCCCGCGGTGTCGACTGAGGGTTGACACCAAGGTAGAAAGCGTCGGATACGGGCGACAAGAAATGAATGTTGCGCGTTTACGCAGGAACGCTGCGTCTCCGGTCGTACAAACGCAGCATCGATGCGTTTACTCGGGTACGGGGTGCGTGGCGCCGGCCTCGGGGCTCTCCGGGAGCAGATGCGACAGCACCATCACGCTGATCGTCTTCCGGATGAACGGCTCGACCCGGATCCGCTCCAGCACCTCCTCGAAGTGGTCCACGTCCCGGGCCCGCACATGCAGCAGGGCGTCCGCGCCGCCGGTCACCGTCATGGCCGCGGTGATCTCCGGATGGTTGCGGACCACCTCCGCGAGCCGCCGCGGCGGGGCCGCGCCCTCGCAGTACACCTCGACGTACGCCTCCGTGCGCCAGCCGAGAGCCGACGGCTTGACGGTGGCCGTGAACCCCGTGATCACACCGGTCTCGCGCAGCCGGTCGACCCGCCGCTTCACGGCCGTCGCGGAGAGCCCGACGGCCGCTCCGATCTCGGCGAAACTGGTCCGCGCGTTCGCCATCAACGCGGTGGTGATCTTCCGGTCGAGATCGTCGAAGGGGGCGGTGCCGCTGTTCATGTCCGCACTGTAACCACGGGCGCGGACACTTCGGGAACACCACTTCATCCGGCGCGGACGTCCACGTCCGGTACATGTCCAGCGCCGCGTTCCGCCGCCTACACTCCGTTCATGCTGCGCGCCCTCGCCGTCGACGACGAACGTCCCTCGCTGGAGGAACTCCTCTACTTACTCAACGCCGATCCGCGCATCGGCAGCGTCGAGGGCGCCGGGGACGCCACCGAGGCGCTGCGCCGCATCACCCGCGCCCTGGAGTCAGGACCGCAGGGCCCCGAGGCCATCGACGTCGTCTTCCTCGACGTCCAGATGCCCGGCCTGGACGGACTGGACCTGGCCCGGCTGCTCACCGGCTTCGCCCGCCCCCCGCTGGTCGTCTTCGTCACCGCCCACGAGGACTTCGCGGTGAGGGCCTTCGACCTCAAGGCGGTCGACTACGTCCTGAAGCCGGTACGCAAGGAACGTCTGGCGGAGGCGGTGCGCCGGGCCGCCGAACTGCGCGGCGCGGGACCGCGGATACCCGTGCACGAACCCGACCCCGACCACATACCCGTCGAACTCGGCGGCGTGACACGGTTCGTGGCGGTGGACGACATCACGCACGTCGAGGCCCAGGGCGACTACGCCCGCCTGCACACCGACCGCGGCAGCCATCTGGTCCGCATCCCGCTGTCCACCCTGGAGGACCGCTGGCGCTCCCGCGGCTTCGTCCGCATCCACCGCCGCCACCTCGTCGCCCTCCGTCACATCGGCGAACTCCGCCTGGACGCGGGCACGGTGAGCGTCCTGGTCGGCGCCGAAGAGCTCCAGGTCAGCCGCCGCCACACCCGCGAACTGCGGGACCTGCTGATGAGGAGGGCGTGACGATGCCCGCCGACCCCGCCGAGCGCCGGGTCACCGTCACCGGCCCGCCCCGCCGCAGCCGCCGCACCTTGGGCTACTACCGGCCGCGCACCGAGATCGACGAGCAGACCACCCTCGGCCACACCTACGTCCGCTCACTGATGCGCAGCCAACTGCGCGTCGCCCTCGTCGTGTTCGCCGTCCTGGTGCTGCTCGTCGGACCGCTCCCGCTGGTCTTCGCCGCCGCCCCCGAGGCGCGCCGCCTGGAGTGGCTGGTGCTCGGCTTCTGCTTGTACGCCCCGCTGATCCTGCTCGCCCGCTGGTACGTGCGCCGCGCCGAACGCAACGAGGAGGACTTCGTCCGCCTCGTCGAGGACCGATGAACTCCAGCCCCGACGAGGTCCGATGAACTCCAGCTACGCCGTCCCGGCGGTCGCCCTCGTGGTCGTCGCGACCGTCCTCGTCGGCGCCTTCGGCCTGCGCATCTCCCGGACCACCTCCGACTTCTACGTCGCCTCACGCACCGTCGGCCCCCGCCTCAACGCCGCCGCGATCAGCGGCGAGTACCTCTCCGCCGCGTCCTTCCTGGGCATCGCCGGCCTGGTCCTCGTCCAGGGCCCCGACATGCTCTGGTACCCGGTCGGCTACACCGCCGGCTACCTGGTCCTGCTCCTCTTCGTCGCCGCCCCGCTGCGCCGCTCCGGCGCCTACACCCTCCCCGACTTCGCCGAGGCACGGCTCGCCTCGCAGACGGTACGGCGGCTGGCCGGAGCGTTCGTCGTGGGCGTCGGCTGGCTCTACCTGCTGCCCCAACTCCAGGGCGCCGGACTGACGTTGACGGTCCTCACCGGCGCCCCGGACGCACTGGGCGGACTCATCGTCGCCGTCGTCGTCGTGGCCACCGTGGCCGCCGGCGGCATGCGCAGCATCACCTTCGTCCAGGCCTTCCAGTACTGGCTCAAGCTGACGGCCCTGCTCGTCCCCGCCCTCTTCCTCGTCCTCGCCTGGCAGAGCGCCGGCGCCCCCACCCACGCCTTCGACGAACCGGCCGCCTTCCGCGACCGGCGCGTCGTGGACGTCCAGGACACCCTCTCCCTCAGTCTCGACCGCCCCCTCACGGTCACCGCCACCGGCACGGTGGACGGACACCCGCTCCAGGACACCCGGGTCACCCTCCCCGAGGGCACCCACCGCATCACGGCGGGCACCCGCCTGACCTTCGCCAAAGGCACCCGCGTCCCCGCCACCGACCGGGGCACCAACGGCGGCATGTCCACCTCGCTCGCCGAGAGCCGCGAGCAACGACCGCTGTACGCCACGTACGGACTGATCCTCGCCACCTTCCTCGGCACCATGGGCCTGCCGCACGTCGTCGTCCGCTTCTACACCAGCCCGCACGGCGTCGCCGCCCGCCGCACCACCGTCGCCGTCCTGGCCCTGATCGGCCTCTTCTACCTGCTGCCGCCCGTCTACGGCGCCCTCGCCCGCCTCTACACCCCCGAACTCACCCTCACCGGCGAGACGGACGCCGCCGTCCTGCTGCTGCCCGGCCGGGTCGTCGGCGGTCTCGGCGGCGACCTGCTCGGCGCCCTGGTGGCGGGCGGCGCCTTCGCCGCGTTCCTCTCCACCGCCTCCGGCCTCACCATGGCGGTCGCCGGCGTCCTCACCCAGGACGTCCTCCCGGCGCGCGGCGTACGGCACTTCAGACTGGGGACCGTCCTCGCCATGGCCGTGCCGCTCGCCGGGAGCGCGCTGGTGGGCGGTCTGCCGGTCGCCGACGCCGTCGGACTCGCCTTCGCCGTGTCCGCCTCCTCCTTCTGCCCGCTGCTGGTCCTCGGCATCTGGTGGCGGCGGCTGACCCCGCCCGGTGCCGCCGCCGGGATGCTGACCGGGGGCGGCTCCGCGTTCTGCGCGGTGGCCGCGACGATGGCCGACCTCCCCGGCACCGGCAACCTGCACGCCCTCCTCGCCTGGCCCGCGCTCTGGTCGGTCCCGCTGGGCTTCCTCACCATGGTCCTGGTCTCCCTGGCGACCCCGGGCCGGGTACCGCCCGGCACGGCCGCGATCCTGGCCCGCTTCCACCTGCCGGAGGAACTGCGCGCGGAGGCCAAGGCGTGACCGGGTTCCTGGCAGGCCTCTGCGTGGCCGTACTCCCGCTCCTCGCCGCCGGGTTCTGGCTCGGCCGCCGCACCGCACGCCCCGAGAACCTCGGCGGCCTCGGCACCCCCGTCGAGCACGCCACCTTCGAGACCCTGCACACCGCCTCCCTCGCCGCACCCCCGCTGCGCGCGGGCCTCACCGAGGAGACCGCCCGCCGTTCGGCCCGCCGGCTGCGCACCCTGCTCGGCACCGACGCCCTCTGCCTCAGCGACCACGAGAACCTGCTGGTCTGGGACGGCGTGGGCGACCACCACCGCACCGAGATCCTGGAACGGCTCGCCGGGCCGCTGGAGTCCGGCCGCGGCGAGGCCTTCCCGCTGCACTGCGAGACCCCCGACTGCCCGGTCCGCTGGGCCGTGATCACCCCGCTCACCGTCGACGACCGCGTCCACGGCACCCTGGTCGCCTGCGCCCCGCGCGAGTCCGCCGTCCTGGTCCGGGCCGCCGGCGAGGTCGCCCGCTGGGTGAGCGTCCAGCTGGAACTGGCCGACCTGGACCGCTCCCGGACCCGTCTCATCGAGGCCGAGATCCGCGCCCTGCGCGCCCAGATCTCCCCGCACTTCATCTTCAACTCGCTCGCGGTGATCGCCTCGTTCGTCCGCACCGACCCCGAGCGCGCCCGCGAACTGCTGCTGGAGTTCGCCGACTTCACCCGCTACTCGTTCCGCCGGCACGGCGACTTCACCACCCTCGCCGACGAACTCCACGCCATCGACCACTACTTGGCACTGGTGCGGGCCCGCTTCGGCGACCGCCTCACGGTCACCCTGCAGATCGCCCCCGAGGTGCTTCCGGTCACCCTGCCCTTCCTCTGCCTCCAGCCCCTGGTCGAGAACGCCGTCAAACACGGCCTTGAGGGCAAGACCGGCACCTGCCACATCCAGATCACCGCGCAGGACGCGGGCGCCGAGGCCCTGGTCGTCATCGAGGACGACGGCGCCGGCATGGACCCGGTCCTGCTGCGCCGCATCCTCGCCGGCGAGACCAGCCCGTCCGGTGGCATCGGCCTGTCCAACGTCGACGACCGGCTCCGCCAGGTCTACGGCGACGACCACGGGCTCGTCATCGAGACCGCTCCCGGGGCGGGCATGAAGATCACAGCGAGGTTGCCGAAGTACCAGGCCGGTGTGCACTAGGCGCTCCGCTGGAAGGGCCGCCAGGTGCAGTCGTTCGGCCGCGGCGGGGTGGGGGCTGGTCGCGCCCACGCGGCGGCAGCCGCACGTTCAATACAGCCCCGCGCCCCTTTGGCGGCGCCGTACGCGAGGGCGCTGGGTCAGTTGCTCTGGGTCACCACCATCGCCAGTGTCAGCAGGCCCAGCACCACCCATCCGAACCAGAGCCAGCCGTTGCTGCCGAGCGCCACCGTGTAGGCCGTGACCACCACCAGTCCGCCGACGGTGAGCACCCCCATCGTCTTGGTGGCACCGTTCGAGCCGTTCGCAGAACCGGGCATCGCGACACCCTCCTCATGGTCCGACTCCCTCCATGGTGCCCCCGTTCGCCTTCCTGACGGTGCACACGACGAAATGAGCCCCGGTCTTCCACATCAGGTCACCGACCAAGGAGCCCGCCTTGTGGACGGCGGGATCGAATCCGTGCTGCTGCGGTGGCCCGCCCCAGCGCAGGCCTCGTCCTGCTCCTTCGCCGCCTGCGCCGGCGTCAGGCCGGCTCCCAGCCGAGTGAACCCGAGCACCTCCTGGTCGTGCGGCCCCGAGCACGGGACGAGCACGGCGGTCCGCGAGGCCGACGGCACCCGCAGACAGTCCCGCTTCTGCATGGTGCCCACGCCCGTGAAGACGGCCCGTCGTGCTGCAGCACGTCGTGCACGGTCACCATGTGCGGTGGCTCCAGTGGCCGGGCGGCGGGCCGCACGGCCGTCAGCTCGTCGCCGGCGTAGCCCGGCCACTTGTTGCTGCCGTGGCTGAAATCGACCTTGATATGCCCCGCGTCGCCCTTGAACGGCAGCAGGGGATTTCCGCACGAGCATTTCACGGTGGGCGGGCCCTGCCTGTCGGCGAGAACGGCGATTCCGGCCTGGAGCAGGAAAATGAAAGGTGTCGCGGTGCCGTCCTTGTAGTCGTGGTCATATGCCCGCGCACGGTGTGTGGAGACGCCGACCGCGACCGCTTCGACCACGGGACCGGGGTGAAAGCCCGCCCGCGTCCGCTGAGGACCAGGAGCGGAACCAGAACCACGGGCACCCACGCCTGTGCGGAAAAGCGCGAACTGTCATCACCGCTCCGCCGGCGGTTTTGGCCTGTCGCATTTTATGCTACTTAACGAAAAGCCATTCAGCCGTTGCGTGCGTTCAGTGAGGCCAAATAGGCGTTGTACGCCTCAAGCTCCTTGTCGCCGTCCCGGTCGGCGGCCCGGTCCTGGCGCCGGGCCTGGCGCTGTTCGGAGCTGTACCACTGGAACAGCAGGGCGATCAGCACCAGGACGGACGGGACCTCGCTGAAGGCCCAGGCGATTCCGCCGGCCGCGTTCTGGTCGGAGAGCGCGTCGATACCGAGCGACGCGGGCGGATTCTTGAACGTCTCGACCATCGGCTCCGACGCCATCATCAACGCGATGCCGAAGAAAGCGTGGAACGGCATGCCCGCGAACAGCTCCAGCATGCGCATGAGATACCCCGGCCGGCGCGGCCCCGGGTCGACGCCGATGATCGGCCAGAAGAAGACGACACCGACGGCGAGGAAGTGCACCATCATCGCGATGTGCCCGGCCTTCGAGCCCATCAGGAAGTCGAACAGCGGGGTGAAGTAGAGCGCGTACAGGCTCGCGATGAACAGCGGGATGGTGAAGGCGGGATGGGTGATGATCCGCATGTACCGGCTGTGCAGCAGGGCCAGCAGCAGCTCACGCGGCCCCTTCCGCCCCTTCCCGGCGACGGGCAGCGCGCGCAGCGCCAGGGTCACCGGGGCACCCAGCAGGATCAGGATGGGCGACAGCATGCTGATGATCATGTGCTGCACCATGTGCACGCTGAACATGACCATCCCGTAGTCGTTCAGCCGGGTGCACATCACGAGCATGACGGTCAGCACCCCGACGACGAACGACACGGTCCGACCCACGGACCAGGCGTCCCCGCGCCGCCGCAGCCGCACCACAGCCCACCCGTACAGCGCCAGCCCCGTGACACAGGCGACGAGAAAGAAGGGATCCGCCGACCACTCCAGTCCGCGCCCCAGCGTGAACGGCGGCAGATCCATGGTCATGCCGTGCCCGCTGTGATCCATCCGGCGGCTCCTGATTCGTGGGGGGTTGTGCGTTTACTGCCGACCCCAGAGTAGAACCGCCCCCCGACGCTTTTGCGACCGGGGCACTGGAGCGCCCCGTCAGGGGCGCGGGGCTGTGTCAAGCTGCGGCTCCGCCGCGTGGGCGCGACCAGCCACAACCCGCCCGCACCCGGCAACGAATCAGCACCCCTTACGGCGCTGCCCCTACAGCACGGTCTCCGCCTCGTCGTACCGCTCGGTCGGCACCGTCTTCAACGTCTCCACCGCCTCGGCGAGCGGCACCATCACGATGTCCGTCCCGCGCAGCGCGGTCATGTGACCGAACTCCCCCCGGTGCACGGCCTCCACCGCATGCCACCCGAACCGCGTCGCCAGCACCCGGTCGTACGCCGTAGGCGTCCCGCCCCGCTGCACGTGCCCGAGGATCACCGGCCGCGCCTCCTTGCCGAGCCGCTGCTCCAACTCGATGGAGAGCTGCCGGGCGATCCCGGCGAACCGCTCATGGCCGTAGATGTCCTTGCCGCCCTCGTCGAAGGCCATCGTGCCCGCCTTCGGCTTCGCCCCCTCCGCCGCGACGACGATCGCGAACCGCTTGCCCGCCTCGAACCGCTCGCCGACCCGGCGGGCCAACTCCTCGATCTCGAAAGGCCGTTCCGGTACGACGATGGCGTGGGCGCCGGCCGCCATGCCGGAGTGCAGGGCGATCCAGCCGGTGTGCCGCCCCATGACCTCCACGACCAGCACCCGCTGGTGGGACTCGGCGGTGGTCTTGAGCCGGTCGAGCGCCTCGGTCGCGACGCCCACGGCCGTGTCGAAGCCGAAGGTCACGTCGGTGACGGCGATGTCGTTGTCGATGGTCTTCGGCACGCCCACGATCGGCAGACCGGCGTCGGACATCAGCCGGGCCGCCTTCAGCGTGCCCTCACCGCCGATCGGGATGATCGCGTCGAGCCCGAGTTCGGCGACGTGCCCCCTGGCCCGCTCCACGCCGTCCCGCAGATGCGAGGGCTGGACCCGGGAGGAGCCGAGGATGGTGCCGCCGCGGGCCAGGATGCCGGCCACGGCGTCGAGGTCGAGCTTGAGGTAGTCGCACTCCAGGAGGCCCTTCCAGCCGTCCCGGAAGCCGATGACCTCGTCGCCGTGGTCGGCGACGGCACGGTGCACGACGGACCGGATGACGGCGTTCAGGCCGGGGCAGTCGCCGCCGGACGTGAGGACACCAATGCGCATAGCCCGAAACAACCTTCTCCACGTGGGCCGGAGACCGGACCACGCTGTCCGGCTGTCATCGGCGTCACCCTACCCGCGCGAGGGGGGCCTTCCGCACCGGGCGTCCGCCTGCTGGACGCGCCCGCACATGTGAGCGGACACCCTGTCAGGCGGGCCCCGGAACCGGCCGTTCCCGAAGGGTCAGGCAGGCTGCTGAGCGGCCGCGATGCGCTCGTCGCGGAGCGCCTCGTACCAGCGGTCGTCGATCGGCGGCAGCGCGTTCACGTCGAGCGCCAGCTTCAGCAGCAGGTCGGCGATGAGCGGGTTGCGGGCGAGGACCGGCCCGTGCATGTACGTACCGAAGACGGTTTCGTTGTACGCGCCCTCCGTGCCGTCCCCGGTGCCGTTGCCCCGGCCCAGCTGGACCCGGGCGAAGGGGCGGGCGGTGGGGCCGAGCTGGGTGACGCCCTGGTGGTTCTCGAACCCGGTGAGCGGGGGCAGCCCGAGGCGCGGGTCGATGTCGGCGAGCACGTCACCGACGCACCGCTCGCCGGTGCCGCGCACGGTCGTCACGTCGAGCAGGCCGAGGCCCGGCTCCCGCTGGCCGAGGTCGTTGATGAACTCGTGCCCGAGGATCTGGTAGCCCGCGCACACCGAGAACACGATCGCGCCGTTCTCCACCGCCCGGTACAGATGCCCGTCCCGGCGCAGCCGCTCGGCGGCGAGCCGCTGCGGACGGTCCTCGCCGCCGCCGATCAGGTAGATGTCGCCGGAGGTCGGGATCGGCTGGTCGCTGCGCACGTCCAGCCGGGCCACGTCGAGACCGCGCTGCCGGGCCCGGCGCTCCACGACGAGCGCGTTGCCCTGGTCGCCGTAGGTGCTGAGCAGGTCAGGGTAGATCCACACCAGCCGCAGTTGGTTGTCGCTCATGAGGTGATCGTTCCTTCGTGGTCAGTCAGTTGCCGACGCGGCGGCGCAGGTCCTGGAACGCGGTGTAGTTCGCGATGACCTCGATCCGGCCCGGCGGGCACATCTGGACGGCCTGGTCCAGGGTGTCGCAGACCTGGAAGTGCTGGTTCGCGACCTCCAGCCGCACCGCGAGGTCCAGCTTGCGGTCACCGAGCACGAAGATCGGGTGGCCGGTCAGGCGCGTGTAGTCCACGTCCCACAGCCATGAGGTGTCGGTGCCGTCGGCGCCGCGCGCGTTCACCGAGAGGATGACCGGCGCCGGCGGCGGGTCGATCAGCGAGAACGTCTCCAGCCAGCCGGCCGGGTTCTTGGCGAGGAGCAGCCGCAGGTCCCGTCCCTGGAACTGCACGACGTCGTACCGTCCCGCGACGGCCTGCACCTGGTACATCCGTTCCAGGGCGACCTGCGGGGGCACCCCGAAGACGGCGGCGACGGCGGCCGACGAGGCGGCGTTCGCCTTGTTGGCGCGGCCCGGCAACTGCAGGTGGATCGGCCAGGCGGACCCGTGCGGGTCGAGCACGTGGTCCCCGGAGAGCACCCAGCTCGGCGTCGGCCGCCGGAACCCGCACTCACCGCAGAACCAGTCGTCGCCGGGCCGCTGCATCACGCCACCGCAGGACGGGCAGGACCAGGCGTCGTCCTTCCACATCTGCCCGGCGGCGACCCAGATCACGTTGGGGGAGGAGGACGCGGCCCACACCACCAGCGGGTCGTCGCAGTTCGCCACGATGACGGCCTTCGACCCGGCCAGGCCCTCGCGCCAGTTCTCGGCGAGCATCCGGGTCTCGGCGGCGCGGTCGAGCTGGTCGCGGGAGAGATTGAGCAGCGCGATGCACTTCGGGTCGGTGTCCCGGGCCACCCCGGCCAGGTACTTCTCGTCGACCTCGATCACGCCGAACTTGGAGTCCGACCCGCCCGCCAGGGCGGAGGTGATACCGGCCGGCATGTTGGCGCCGAGCGCGTTGGAGACGACCGGCCCCGCGGCCTTCAGCGCCTCGGCGATGAGCCTGGTGGTCGTCGTCTTGCCGTTGGTCGCCGAGACGAGCGTGACGTCCAGGTTCTGGGCGAGCCGGGCGAGCAGGTCGGGGTCGAGTTTGAGTGCGACCCGGCCACCGATCACCGACCCGCTGCCGCGCCCCGCCGCACGGGACGCCGCCGCCACCGCCTTGCCCGCGGTCACGGCCAGCTTGGCCCGCGGCGTGAGCGGGTCCGAGTTGCCTGCCATCAGTTCTCGATCCTCCTTGCGTACGCGCCGCGCCTGAGCCATCCGGCAACGTGGTGTGAGGTCAGCCTATCGAGATCCATTCGCACACCCGAATTCCGGCCCGTGCCTGCGCGGCGGGCAGGGCCCGATCCGAACCGTACCCTTACGGCCATGCGACACGGTTCCATTCCGGGCGCCCACGGGCGGGTCCGGCCCCTCACCCTGCTCGGCGACCCCGTCCTGCACGCCCGTTGCGCGGAGGTCACCGAGTTCGGCGCCGAACTCTCCCGGCTGGTGGAGGACTTGTTCGCGACGATGTACGCGGCCGAGGGCGTGGGCCTGGCGGCCAACCAGGTGGGGGAGCCGCTGCGGGTGTTCGTGTACGACTGCCCCGACGACGAGGAGGTCCGCCACCTGGGCCACGTGGTGAACCCGCGCCTGGTGGAGGCGGACGGCGTGACGCTCCGCGGCCCGGAGGGCTGCCTGTCCCTGCCGGGCCTGGAGGCGGGCACGGAGCGGTACGACCACGCGGTGGTCGAGGGCTTCACGGTGACGGGCGACCCGATCACGATCCACGGCACGGGCTTCTTCGCGCGATGCCTGCAGCACGAGACCGACCACCTGGAGGGCCGCGTGTACGCCGACCACGTCACGGGCTGGCGCAAGCGCAGGCTGATGCGACAGGTGGACAGATCTTCTTGGCACCGGTGAGCGGTCCCACCCGCTTTCACGGGCGCGAGGCGACGTGTTTGATCTGCGGCTGCCGTCGCGTGGGCGCGACCAGCCCCCACCGGCTGAAAGTCGACGAGCGACCTTCAGAACCCCGGACCGCCGATCTTGTCCCCCGCAGCCGCCAGCCGCCCCCACAGCAGATCGGCCAAACTCCTGACCAGTTCGGCGCGAGAACAGGGCCGTTCCCCCAGCCACCAGTCCCCGGCCGCATGCATCATCCCGACGATCCCGTGCCCCCACACCCGAGCCAGCTGCTGACTCGCGGGCCCCAGATCCAGCCGGTCCTCGATGACCTGCGCCAGCTCCTCGCCCATCCGCCGCAGCAGCGGAGCCGAGTGCTTGCCGACATCGAACCCCTGGTCGGTCCCCGTGCTGCCCTCCGCGGGATGCATCAGGAACCGGTACACCTGGGGCCGCGCCTCGATCGCCGCGAGGTAGGTGTCCAGCGTCGCCTCGACCCGCTCACGGCGATCCGCGGGAGCGTCCAGCGCCGCGCGCAGCGAGTTCAGCAGCGCGTCCGTGTGCCGCTTGGCGAGCGCCGCGTAGAGTCCGTTCTTGTCGCCGAAGTGTCGGTAAAGGATCGGTTTGGTGATGCCGGCCTCCGCCGCGATGGCGTTCATGGAAGCCTGAGGGCCGTCGCGCAGCACCACCCGGTCGGCGGCCTCCAACAGCTCGCGCCGTCGGCGGTCGGCGGACCGCTGCTGTTCGGTCCGCTGCGTGGTGTCCATGTGCTCTCCCCACCCCGTGCTGTTTTCGGTGACGCCTGCGCAAACTAACACCTGACAGCCAACCGCCCTCGAACTGGCTGCCGAGGTGACCTTGGGAGTTGACTTTTCCTACTGACCAGTAACAGACTGGGTTACCGCTAGTAACATATTATGCGCCGCCGCTGGAGGAGTCATGGCCGAGTTCACCATGGAACTCAACGACGAACAGAAGGAGGTCCGCGACTGGCTGCATGGTTTCGCCGCCGACGTCATCCGCCCCGCGGCCGCCGAATGGGACGAGCGTGAGGAGACTCCCTGGCCGGTCATCCAGGAGGCCGCCAAGGTCGGCATCTACTCTCTCGACTTCTACGCCCAGCAGTACTTCGACCCCACCGGTCTCGGCATCCCCATGGCCATGGAGGAGCTGTTCTGGGGCGATGCCGGCATCGCCCTGTCCATCGTGGGCACGGGCCTCGCCGCCGTCGGCGTGCTCGCCAACGGCACCGAGGAGCAGATCGGCACCTGGATCCCCCAGATGTACGGCGACACCAACGACGTCAAGGTCGCCGCGTTCTGCTCCTCCGAGCCCGACGCCGGCTCCGACGTGGCCTCCATGCGCACCCGGGCCGTCTACGACGAGGCCAAGGACGAGTGGGTGATCAACGGCACGAAGACGTGGGCGACCAACGGCGGTATCGCCAACGTCCACGTCGTCGTCGCCGTCGTCGACCCGGAGCTCGGCTCCAAGGGCCACGCCTCGTTCATCGTCCCGCCCGGGACGCCCGGGCTGTCCCAGGGGCAGAAGTTCAAGAAGCACGGGATCCGTGCCTCGCACACGGCCGAGGTCGTCCTGGACAACGTCCGGGTGCCCGGTTCCTGCCTGCTCGGCGGCAAGGAGAAGCTGGACGAGCGGCTGGCCCGGGCCCGGGAGCGGGCGAAGTCGGGCGGCGAGCGGGTGAAGAACGCGGCGATGGCCACGTTCGAAGCCTCGCGGCCGGCCGTCGGTGCGATGGCCGTCGGTACGGCGCGTGCCGCGTACGAGGTGGCCCTCGACTACGCCATGACCCGTGAGCAGTTCGGGCGGCCGATCATCGACAACCAAGGGGTGGCCTTCCAGCTCGCGGACATGCGGACGGCCATCGACGCGGCCCGGCTGCTGGTGTGGCGGGCGTCCTGGATGGGGATCAACGGGAAGCCGTTCACCGCGGCCGAGGGGTCGATGTCGAAGCTGTTCGCCAGCGAGACGGCGAAGAAGGTCACCGCCCAGGCGATCCAGATCCTGGGCGGCAACGGGTACACGCGGGAGTATCCGGTGGAGCGGATGCACCGGGACGCCGCGATCTACACGATCTTCGAAGGCACGAGTGAGATCCAGCGGCTGGTGATCGCCCGGACGTTGTCGGGGATGCCGATCCGGTAGCGCCGATGCGCCGATGCGCCGATGGGGGTGCGGTGCGTCGCGGACTGACGGCCGTCGGTGGCTGGTCGCGCCCACGCGGCGGAGCCGCAGATCGACAACGCCCCGCGCCCCTGACGGGGCGCTCGACTCACCGGTGCTTCAAAGGTGTGAGTTGCTCGATGTCGTAGCGCCTCCGTAGTTCCTCGATCGCCTCGTGATCCGGTGGGCCGTCGGAGCCCAGGATCTCCAGCAGTTCCTCGAAGTAGCGCTCGTGATCGGGGGGCGGGGACGCCTGGAAGAACATCCTCGCCGGGGTCTCCGTCGGGTTGGCGAAGGCGTGCGGGCAGCCCGGTGGCACGACGATGACCGTGCCCGGGGTGGCCCGCACCACCCTGTTCCCCGAACTCGACTCCCACTTCTGCCAGTTGTCGGGAGTGCGGATGCGCGGCTCGAAGGCGAGGACGTCCAGCTCGCCTTCGAGGACGTAGAACAACTCCTCGCTGCGGGTGTGCACATGGGCGCCCACGTCGAAGCCCGGCGGGACCTCCACCTCGAAGGTGGAGGCCGCCCGTGAGTGCGTGCCCGTCACCTTGAAGGTGACGCGCTGGGCCGGCGTCTGGACCACGCGCCCGTGTCCCGGTGGTACGAGGAGTCCCTCGGTCGTGGTCATGGGCCACTCACCAGGTCACCGGAAGTGCCTCGGGGCCCCGGATCAACGCGCCCTTTCTGAAGGGGACCTGCTCCGGGGCCACGGCCAGCCGCAGCCCGGGCAGCCGGTCGAGGAGGGCGTCGACCAGCAGCTCCTCCTCCAGCCTGCCGAGCTGGCCGCCGGGGCAGTAGTGCGGGCCGAAGCCGAAGGCGACGTGCGGGTTGGGACTGCGGGAGAAGTCGATCGTCTCCGGGTCCGGGAAGACCTCCGGGTCGCGGTTGGCGGCCAGGTAGGAGACGTAGACGGGATCGCCCGCGCGGATCCGTACGCCCTTGATCTCGACGTCCTGGAGGGCGATCCGGGACAACCCGACCGCGCTGCGGTGCGGGATGTAGCGCAGCAGCTCGTCGATCGCCCGGGGGCGGATCGCCGGGTCGGTGCGCAGCCGGTCCAGGAGGTCGGGGCGGGTCAGCAGCAGGTAGAACATCTGCCCGCTGTTGTTGGTGACCGCCTCGCCGCCGATCTGGAGGAGGACGGCGAGACCGACGGCCTCCTCGAGCGTGACCTCGCCGCGGCCCACCGCGGCGCCGAGCAGCGAGCTCACGTCCTCGCCCGTGCTGTTCTCCCGCAGCCCGATGAGATCGGCGAAGTAGGCGCTCATCTCCCGCTTGGCCCTCTCGCTGACCTCCTTGCCGTGCGCCGAGGAGAGGATCAGCTGGGTCCAGATGTGCATGGTGTGCCGGTCGGCGGCCGGCACGCCCATCACCTCGCAGATCACCGCGATCGGGAACGGGCTCAGGACCGTCGCCGTGAGATCGGCGGGCGGCCCGTCCTGGACGAGCCCGTCGACGATCTCGTCCAGCATCAGACGGGCCTTCTCCCGGACCCGCTCCACGCCCTTGGTGGTGAGCGCGGAGGCCACCGAGCGGCGCAGCCGCGTGTGGTCGGGCGGGTCCAGGAAGCCGACCGCGCCGCGGTCCGGGATGAAGTGCGGGGCGAGCCGGGTGACCGGCTGCTCCATCACCGCCTCCCGGCTGAACCGGGGGTCGTTGGCCACCATCCGTACGTCGTCGTACCGGGTGACCAGCCACGCCCAGCCCTCGCCGTTGGGCAGCTGGATCCGGGTGACCGGACCCTCCCGCATCAGCTCGGTCAGGGTGGGGTCGAAATCCACCCCCGTCAGGTCCGGCACATTCCAGTGCCGGACCGGACAGGTGGTCTCACCGAGCGTTTCGCCGGGTGCCTCGTCGGCGGGGTCGAGCGGTTCCGTGATCGTCATCTCGGTCAAGCCGCCTCTTCGTCCGAACGCCGCCAGCGACCCAGCGACATCTCCGCGGTGATGCCGGGACCGAACCCGGCCAGCAGGCCGCGTGCCTGGTGCTCGGCACCGCCCTCGTCGAACATCCGGCGCAGCGCGTCCAGGACGACGGCGCTGGCGATGTTGCCGTACTCGGTGAGGGTGGACCGGCTGAACCGGAAGGCGTGCGGGTCGACCTGGAGGAACTTGCTCAGGTCGTCCAGGATCCGCGGCCCGCCGGCGTGGACTATGTAGAAGTCCAGGTCGGACGCGTCCCAGCCGTGCAGCCCCGCCAGGTCCTGGAGAGCCGGCGCGAGCGGCTCCATGGTCGCCGGGACCCGCTTGTCCAGCAGGAAGTGGAACCCGGTGGCCCGCACGTCGTACATGATCCACTCCTCGGTCTTGGGGATCAGGTACGAGCCGTTGCGTTCGAGTTCGACACCCGTGCCGCCCTTGCCGCGGACCACGGCGGCGGCGATGCCGTCGCCGAAGAGGCCGTTGGAGAGCAGCGAGCCGACGCCGAGGTCGGTCGGCTGGTAGCACAGCGAGCAGAACTCGCAGGCCACGATGAGGGCGTTGGCGTCCGGGTACGCCGAGCAGAAGTCGTGCGCCCGGTTGATCGCCGCTCCGCCGGCCGCGCAGCCGAGCTGCGCGATGGGGAGCTGGCGGGTGGTGGAGTCGAAGTCCATCTCGTTGATCAGCCACGCCGTGAGCGAGGGCATCATGAAGCCCGTGCACGAGACGTAGATGATCACGTCGATGTCGGTGGTGAGCAGTTCGGCGTCGTCGAGCGCTCGCTGGATGACGGCGGGGACCCGGGCCTTGGCCTCGGCCTCGTAGAGCTTGTTGCGCTCCTCGAAGCCGGGGTGCTTCAGGGTTTCCTCGATCGGCTGCACGATGTGCCGGGTGCGAACGCCCGTGTTCTCGATCAGTCTCAGCGCCAACGGCAGCTGCGGGTGGTTCTCGTGGTGGGAGCGCGCCAGTTCCAGCGTCTCCTCCATCGTGATCACGTACTCCGGGACCGACACTGAGGGTTTGCACAAAGTCGCCATGAACCGTGCCTGCTTTCAGCCTTCCGGCGGGTTTTGGCCCGACCGGTCAGAGAGGTGGTTCACCTCAGGAGGTGGTTCCCTCACGATCACCCGTGAGGGCGATGATCTCTCGCCGGACTACTCCGAACCGGTGACCCCGTGTCAGGGCCGCAGCAGCACAGAGGTATCCGGACGAGGAGGACGCGATGCTCGGCACGGCCGCGGAAATGCTGAAAAAGGCCAGGTCAGAGCTTGCCCCGGACCCGAAAGCCAATCCACTTGTCCGCCTCGTCGCCGACGGCCGGGCGAGTCTGGAGACACTCGCCGCCCTCGCGCCGGAACAACACCGGGTGATCCCCGCCGACCGGGGCGCGTTCCTGCATCTGGCGCAGCGCGCCACCGAGGAGCCGACGGCCGCCGGGTTCTTCGCCATGCCGGCCGAGGGCGAGGAACCGGCGGCAGAGCGGCTGGGCGCGTTCACCGAGGCGTGCGAAGTGGATGCCGAGCGCAGGCAGGCGTACGAGCCCTTACCGGGCTGCCAGGCGTACTCGGCGTACATCTCCTGGCTCGCCCTCAACGCCGCCCCGACCGGCGCCGTCCTGGCCGTCACGGCCAACTTCGCGACCTGGGGAACGTAGTGCGCGAGCATCGCGCCGGGGCTGCGCCGGCACTACGGCTTCACGGACGAGGCGTGCGCCTTCTTCGACTTCTTCGCAGAACCGGCTCCGGCCCTGGACGAGCAGGCGACGGCAGCGGTGCAGGCGGGACCGGCCACCGGCCGGCTGGACACCGGACCGGCGTATTCCTACGGCCGCCTGCTCCAGGCGTACGAGGCGATGTTCTGGAGCTCGCTCAGCTGATCCCGCCTGCTTCAGCGGCGCGGGGCTGTATCGATTTGCGGCTGCCGCCGCGTGGGCGCGACCAGCCACAACGCACCCGCACCCACCGAACGGCCGTCACTCCCCACTGCTGTGGGCGATACAAGCCACGTCGATCCGATCGGCGAGCTTCGCCAGCTCGATGGTCAGAGCAGCCACCGTGTCCTCGTCCAACCCACCCTCGTCGGCCTCCACCAGACGCAGCCACCGCGCCCCCAGCGTCCGCAACAACTTACTCACGTCGGCCGCGGCCACCTGCAAGGTACCGCGGTCGTCGACGATCAGAGGCAGAGTCACTTCGCGGTTCACACCCGGATCGTAGCCGCGCAACCGTCACGCACCCTGCCAAACGGTGGTGATGTTGCAGAACTCCCGGATTCCATGCCCGGACAGCTCACGGCCGTATCCGGACCGCTTCACCCCGCCGAAGGGAAACGCCGGGTGCGAGGCGGTCATGCCGTTGACGAACACGCCACCAACCTCCAGATCCCGTACGAACCGGTCCACCTCGGCGTCGTCCCGCGTCCACACGTTCGAACTCAGCCCGAAGGGCGAGTCGTTGGCGATGAGGATCGCCTCGTCCAGGTCCCCGGCCCGGTACACCGTGGCCACCGGCCCGAACGCCTCCTCGCGGTGGATGCGCATGTCGCGGTGGATCCCCGCGAGCACGGTCGGCGGGTAGTACCAGCCGGGCCCGTCCGGCCGCTGCCCGCCGCACAGCACCTCGGCACCCGACCGCTTCGCGTCCTCGACCAGCTCCTCCAGATCCTTGCGCCCCTGCTCGCTGGAGAGCGGCCCGACGTCCGTCTCCTCGTCCATCGGGTCGCCCGTCCGCAGCGCGGCCATGCCCGCCACGAACTTCTCCGTGAACGTGTCGTAGACGTCCGTGTGCACGATGAACCGCTTCGCGGCGATGCACGACTGCCCGTTGTTCTGCACCCGCGCGGTCACCGCGATCCGCGCGGCCCGGTCGATGTCCGCCGAGGGCATCACCACGTAGGGGTCGCTGCCGCCCAGTTCCAGCACCGTCTTCTTGATCATCTCGCCGGCGGTGGCTGCGACCGCGCGGCCCGCGGGCTCGCTGCCGGTGAGCGTCGCCGCCTTCACCCGCTCGTCGCGCAGGATGTCGTCGACCGCGCCGGAGCCGATCAGCAGGGTCTGGAAGCAGCCCTCGGTGAAACCGGCCCGGTGGAACAGGTCCTCCAGGTACAGGGCGGTCTGGGGGACGTTGGAGGCGTGCTTGAGCAGCCCCACGTTGCCGGCCATCAGCGCGGGCGCGGCGAAGCGGACCACCTGCCAGAGCGGGAAGTTCCACGGCATCACGGCGAGCACCGGCCCCACGGGGCGGTAGCGCACCCGCACCCGGGACGCGCCCGAGTCCTTCACGTCCGTCTCCGCGGGCTCCTCGTCGGCCAGCAGCTCCTCCGCGTGGTCGGCGTACCAGTGCATCGCCTTCGCGCACTTCGCGGCCTCCGCGCGGGCCTGCTTCAGCGGCTTGCCCATCTCGGTGGTCATGGTGCGCGCGATGTCGTCCCGCTCCGCCTCCAGCAGATCGGCGGCCCGGTGCAGCAGCCGGGCACGTTCGGCGAAGGTGCTCGTGCGGTACGTACGGAACGTGGCCTCGGCGAGTTCGAGCCGGCGTTCGATCTCGTCCTCGTCCATGGCCTCGAACGTTTCCAGCGTCTCGCCGTTCGCCGGGTTGACCGTCGCGATGGGCATGGCTGACCTCCCTGGGAGCGGGCTTGCTACGACCTTCCCGCGCGGTCCCGGGGACCGCAACGCGTAGGCGTCTCTTCAGCCCGAGTGCTCCGCCAGCCGGTCGAGAAACGCGGCCTGGGCCGTGACGATCACCTCGCGGGCCCGGTCGGGGGTCAGCCAGGCCACCCGGTCCAGCTCCGGGAACTCCTGGATCCGGCCCGACCGCAGCGGCCACTCCATCACGAAGGTGCCGGGGGAGATCGTGGCCGGGTCCAGGTCCGCCTCGATCGCCCATGCCGTGACGATCTTGCCGTTGGTCTGCCGGACCTCGCCCAGGTCGATCGCCTCGCCGTCCGGCGGCGCCAGCCCCAGCTCCTCCTGGAACTCGCGCCGGGCCGCCTCCCAGGCGGGCTCTGCGGGCTCGTACTCGCCCTTGGGGACCGTCCAGGCGCCCGCGTCCTTCTTCGCGAAGTACGGCCCGCCCATATGGCCGAGCAACACCTCAAGACCCTCGCCGGTATGCCGGAACAACAGCAGTCCCGCGCTTCGCTTCGGCTCCGTCAACGCCGTACCTCCGGGTGGGCGGCCAGCAGGGCCTCCACCGTATCGGCCTCCTCGGGCCGTTTGTCCTCGCGGTAGCGGACCACCCGGGCGAAGCGCAGGGTGACGCCGGCCGGGTAGCGGGTCGACTTCTGCAGACCGTCGTAGGCGATCTCGACGACGAGTTCGGGGCGTACGGTCACCACCCAGCCGCTGTCCGAGACCTCCAGCTCCTTGAGCCGGGCGGTCTGCCACTCCAGCATGGCGTCGGTCATGCCCTTGAACGTCTTGCCGAGCATGGCGAAGGTGCCGTCCGGGTTGCGGGCGCCGAGGTGGAGGTTGGAGAGCTTGCCGGTGCGGCGCCCGTGGCCCCATTCGGCGGCCAGGACGACCAGGTCGAGGGTGTGGACGGGCTTCACCTTGAGCCAGGAGGCGCCCCGGCGGCCGGCGCTGTAGGGGGCGGCCAGAGCCTTGACGACCACGCCCTCGTGGCCGCGGGTGAGGGTGGCGGCGAGGAACTCCTCGGCGGTCGTCGCGTCCTGTTCCCCGGCCACCAGCGCCCGGCGCACCCGCATCGGCTCGGGGACCAGGCGGGCCAGTTCCGCGTGGCGCTCGGCGAAGGGGAGGTCCAGGAGGTCGTGGTCGCCGACGGAGAGCGCGTCGAAGAAGACGGGGGAGACCGGGACCTCGCGCGCCGCCTTCACCACGTCCGTGCGGGAGCCGACCCGGCCCGCCGTCTCCTGGAACGAACGGGGGCGGCCGGCCGCGTCGAAGGAGATCACCTCGCCGTCCAGGATGAACCGGTCGCCCGCCAACTCCCGTGCGGCAGAGGTGACTTCGGGAAGCCGGTCGGTGATGTCGTCCAGGGTGCGGGTGAAGACGCGCACCGTGTCCCCGTCCCGGTGGACCTGGACCCGGATGCCGTCCAGCTTCTCCTCGACCGCGCAGACCCCCAGCTTCCCCACCGCCTCGGTCACCGAGGCGGCGGTGTGGGCCAGCATCGGCAGGACCGGGCGGCCGACGGTGAGCCGGAACCGGGCGAGGGCCGGCGGACCGTCGGCGAGCAGCGCCTCGGCCACCGCCTGGAGCGACCCCGCGAGCATCACCGCCCGCCGCACCTCCGCCGCGTCCGCGCCGGTCGCCTGGGCGAGCCCCTCGACGGCGACCGCGTCCAGGGCGCCCTGCCGGACCTCCCCGGTGATCAGGCCGAGCAGGAACCGCTGCTCGTCCGCGGTGGCCGCGCCCATCAACTCGCCCACGATCCGCACCCGTTCGGCCTGCGAACCGGCTCCGGAGACCTTGCCGAGCTCGCTCAGCCGGGCGTCCGCCTCGCGGACCGTGAGGGACGGTCCGGCGGCAGGCGGGACGGACCGGCTCAGCACCTTCCAGCCGACGCCGAGGCGGCCCTGCGGGAGCCGGCCGGCCAGATAGGGGATGACGATCGGTACGTCGTCGGGGGCCGTCTCCCGGAAGAGCTCGGCGAGCAGGGCCGTCTTGCGGGACCTGGCCGCGGTGGCGGCCACCTCCCGGGACACTTCGGCGAGCCGGGTCAGCAGCATGCAGCCATAGTGCTCCGGATACGGCCCGCCGACACCCGGGGCCGGTACCCGGGATCATGCCGGGGCGGTCGCGTACACCTGCCGGGTGTTGGGGCGCGGTGCCGGGCGGTGGTGGGCCGCCGGACCCTCGGCGAAGGCACGCAGCAGGTTCTCCGTGGTGCGGGTCACGAAGGCGCGGGTGGCCGCGTCCATGCCGTGGTGCCTGCTGCCGTCTCCGGTGGCCGCGATCAGGGCCTCCACCCACCGCATGGTGCCGGACGCGAAGACCCCGGCGCCGCCGGTCACGGTGTAGTACGCGGAGTCGCTGTGGCTGGGCCGTCCGTCGCACACCAGCGGGGAGTGGGCCGTGATCTCCAGCGGGCCGGGAGCGGTCGTGCGGGGCGGGACGCGGTCGTACTCGACTCCCACCAGATGGCCGAAGCCCTCGCCGGCGCGGACTTTGGTGCCCTCGTACAGCCAGTGGTCCGGTGCGGTGACGACATAGGGGGCGTCCACCGGGTAGCCCTCGTAGAGCACTCCGGTGAGGGAGGACTCGGGATCGGCGCCGGGGGCCGCGCGGAAGTCGGTGGTGACCAGGGCGGGCCGGGCGGGGAAGCAGGGGTCGGCGGTGTACGAGGACTTGTAGCAGACGACGGTACGGCCGGGGCCGGTCTCCGAGGCCTCCAGCCGGATCCGCCGGAAGCAGGTGTTCGCGCCGAGGAAGGCGATGTTGGTGCCGGCGTCCCGGGCGGCCGTGACATGCCGGCGCTGCTCGGGCGTCCAGTACTCGTCGTGGCCCAGGCACACGACCGCGGCGGCCCCGGCCAGCACGCCCGGGTCGGTGTGCACGTCCGCCCCGGTGGTGTAGGCGAGCGGGATGCCGAGCCGTTCGGCCAGCACGACCGCGGCCCACTCGTACACCAGGAACTTCTCCGCGCCGTTCAGGTCGTAGGGCCGGTCGAAGGTGACGGCCAGCGAGCGGCCCGCGTAACCGCCGTCGGACCCGGCGTAGAGGCTGAGCCCGCCCCACCTGTTGTACGCCTGCCAGGTCGCCGGGGCGTGCAGCAGGACGGTGCGGCCCGCGCCGTGCGTGGAGCGCACGATCAGCGGCACGTACCGCTGGTGGCCGCTCTCGGCCTCCAGGCGCAGCAGGTACGCCCCCTCCGGCCAGCCGGTGGTGTCCACGGTGAGCGTGCGCGGCCAGCCGGCGCGCACGGTGCGGGTGGCGGCGAGGATCCGGGGAGACGGCTGGGCGCGACCCGGTATGCGGGGCGAGTACCAGACCCGCCGGGCCTGTTTCCCGCCGTACCAGCCGACCCGCAGCGCCGAGATCCGGAAGGCGGCGGCCGTGGTCGACACGGACAGGCCGAACTCCTCGCCCGGTGTCACGCTCACCCGGTCGGCGTAGCCGGCGATCGCGTCGGGGGCGCCGAGGGACCCGATGCGCCAGTCCCCGGTCCCCGGACGCTCGCGCTCCGCCTCGGGCAGCCGGGAGTCCGGCGCTCCGGGCCGCCGGTCCGGGGCCGCCCGCTCGCAGGCGGCCGCTCCCAGTCCGACGCCCGCGCAGAGACCGAGGAACCGCCTGCGGGCGGTCCCGGACCCGGGCCCCGGCGATGCTTCCTGCCGCCTCCGAGCGTCCACATCGTCTCCCTGGACCCGGCTCGTGGTCACGGTCCCGGCCGCCGGGCCGGCAGCCGGGCGCGCTCCGCCGACCGTAACCTCCGCGGGCCGGCCGCGCACGGTGCGAAGCTGCCGGATTGACAAAGGGCGTTGCCGAAACTGCAATGCCTCCCATGACTACCGACGACGTTCTCGCGGGCGTGGGACCCCGGCTACGCCGGATCCGCAAGGAGCGGGAGGTCACCCTCGCCGCCCTCTCCGAGACCACCGGCATCTCGGTCAGCACCCTCTCCCGGCTGGAGTCCGGGCTGCGCAAGCCCAGCCTTGAGCTGCTGCTGCCGATCGCGCAGGCCCATCAGGTGCCCCTGGACGAACTCGTCGGCGCCCCGCCGGCCGGCGATCCCCGGGTGCGCGCCAAGCCGATGGAGCGCCACGGCCGCACCTTCCTGCCGCTCACCCGGCAGCCCGGCGGCCTGCAGGCCTTCAAGGTGCTCGAACCGAAGCGGAAACCCGAACCCGAGCCGCGTACCCATGAGGGCTATGAGTGGTTGTACGTGCTGTCCGGAAAGCTGCGGCTGGTGCTCGGTGAGTACGACGTGGTGCTGACGGCGGGAGAGGCGGCCGAGTTCGACACCCGGGTGCCGCACTGGTTCGGGTCGACGGGGGAGGGGCCGGTGGAGTTCCTCAGCCTGTTCGGGCCGCAGGGGGAGCGGATGCATGTGCGGGCGCGGCCGAAGAGGACGTGACGAATCCGGCGTTCGCCCCGGAGGCTGTTCCCTCGATGGCAAGCGACCGCTTAGTATGCGATGGACCCCGGTCAGACGACGCAGTCGACGCAGTCCCGTGGAGGCACCGCATGCAGGCATGGCAAGTGCACGAGAACGGCGAGCCGAGCGAGGTGATGCGGCTCCAGGAGGTGGAGCGGCCCACGCCCGGCGACGGCCAGGTGCTGCTCAGGGTGCGTGCCGCCAACATCAACTTCCCTGATGTGCTGATGTGCCGGGGCCATTACCAGGTGCGCCCGCCGCTGCCCTTCACCCCGGGCGTGGAGATCTGCGGCGAGACCGAGGACGGGCGCCGGGTGATCGCCAATCCGGCGCTGCCGTACGGCGGTTTCGCCGAATACGCGGTCGCGGACGCCGCCGCGCTGCTGCCCGCCCCGGACGCGCTGGACGACGCCGAGGCCGCCGCGCTGCACATCGGCTACCAGACGGGCTGGTTCGGACTGCACCGCCGGGCGGCGCTCCAGGCGGGCGAGACACTGCTCGTGCACGCCGCCGCCGGCGGGGTCGGCAGCGCGGCCGTCCAGCTCGGCAAGGCGGCCGGGGCGAGGGTGATCGGCGTGGTCGGCGGCGCCGACAAGGTGGCCGTGGCCCGCGAGCAGGGCTGTGACGTGGTCGTCGACCGGCGCGCCGACGACGTCGTCGCCGCCGTCAAGGAGGCCACCGGCGGGCGGGGCGCCGACGTGATCTACGACCCGGTCGGCGGCGACGCCTACACGCAGTCCACCAAGGTCGTCGCCTTCGAGGGCCGGATCGTGGTCGTCGGCTTCGCCAGCGGCACCATTCCCAGCCCGGCGCTCAACCACGCCCTGGTGAAGAACTACTCGATCATGGGCCTGCACTGGGGCCTGTACGCCACCAAGAACCCGAAGCTGATCCTGCACTGCCACCAGCAGCTCACCGAGCTGGCCGCCAAGGGCGCCATCAGGCCCCTGGTGAGCGAGCGGGTCCCGCTGTCCGAGGCCGCGGCGGCCGTGCAGCGGGTCGGTGACGGCGTCACCACCGGCCGGGTCACCGTCGTGCCGAAGGGAGCCGCAGCATGACCGACGCTGCCGAACTGGAGCGCCGCACAGCCGACCTGCTGGCCGCGCACTGGCCCGTCACGACCGGGAAGCTCGACTTCCTCAAGGCCCGCTTCGACGCGGGACTGGCCTGGGTGCACTACCCGGAGGGCCTCGGCGGCCTCGGTGCCCCGCGCTCTCTCCAGGTCGTGGTGGACGCGGCGCTGGAGGCCGCGGGCGCCCCCGACAACGACTCGCGCCGCAACGGCATCGGGCTCGGCATGGCCGCGCCGACCATCCTCAAGTACGGCACCGAGGAGCAGAAACAGCGCTATCTGCGGCCGCTGTGGATCGGGGAGGAGGTCTGGTGCCAGCTCTTCAGCGAGCCCGGCGCCGGCTCCGACCTGGCCGCGCTCGGCACCCGGGCCGTCCGGGAGGGCGACGAGTGGGTGGTGAACGGGCAGAAGGTGTGGACCTCCGGCGCGCACAACGCCCGCTGGGCCATCCTCATCGCCCGCACCGACCCGAACGTGCCCAAGCACGCGGGCATCACCTACTTCATCTGCGACATGACCGACCCGGGCGTGGACGTCCGGCCGCTGCGGCAGATCACCGGCGAGGCCGAGTTCAACGAGGTCTTCCTCACCGACGTCCGCATCCCCGACTCCCGCCGCCTCGGCGCCATCGGCGACGGCTGGCGGGTCGCCCAGACCACGCTGAACAACGAGCGCGTCGCCATCGGCGGCATGCGGCTGCCCCGCGAGGGCGGCATGATCGGCCCGGTCGTGAAGACCTGGCGCGAGCGCCCCGAGCTGCGCACCCACGACCTGCACCAGCGGCTGCTGAAGCTGTGGGTCGAGTCCGAGGTCGCCCGCCTCACCGCCGAACGGCTGCGCCAGCAGCTCGTCGCCGGCCAGCCCGGCCCCGAGGGCGCCGGCATGAAGCTCGCCTTCGCCCGCCTCAACCAGGAGATCAGCGGCCTGGAGGTCGAACTCCGCGGCGAGGAAGGCCTGCTGTACGACGACTGGACCATGCGCCGGCCCGAACTCGTCGACTTCGTCGGCCGTGACGCGGGTTACCGCTACCTCCGCGCCAAGGGCAACAGCATCGAGGGCGGGACCAGCGAGGTCCTGCTGAACATCGTCGCCGAGCGCGTCCTGGGCCTGCCCTCGGAGCCGCGCACCGACAAGGACGTCGCCTGGAAGGACCTGGCCCGATGACCGACCTGCTGTACTCGGAGGAGGAAGAGGCGCTGCGGTCCGCCGTGCGGGACCTGCTCACCGACCACTGTGACGCCCCCGGTGTCATCGCCCGCACCGAGTCGGACGCCCCTCACGACCTGGCGGCCTGGAAGGCGCTGGCCGACGGCATGGGCCTGGCGGGTCTGCTGGTGCCGGAGGAACTGGGCGGCCAGGGCGCCTCGCACCGCGAAGTCGCCGTCGTGCTGGAGGAGTTGGGGCGGGCAGTGGCGCCCGTGCCCTACCTGACGAGCGCGGTGGTCGCCACCGAGGCGTTGCTGGCCTGCGGCGACGAGGAACTCCTCGCGCGGCTGGCGTCGGGGCGGACGATCGGGGCGCTGGCCGTGGGGCTGCACGTCGCCCCGGGCGCCGCGTTCAAGACCGTACGGGTCGAAGGCGGGCTGCTGCACGGCGGGTTGACCGGGATCGCCGACGCGGTCGCCGCGGACGTGCTGCTGGTACCGGGGGACGACGGCGGCCTGTACGCGGTGGAGGCGGGCGTGGTTTCCGTCACCCCGCAGGTGGCCTTCGATCTCACCCGGCCACTCGCCACGGTCACCCTCGACGGGGCCGCGGGGCGTCGCGTCGGTGACGCGGAACCCGCCGTGCGGCGGGCGCTGCGGGCCGGGGCCGGGCTGCTGGCCGCCGAGCAGTTCGGTGTCGCCGAATGGGCGTTGACCGAGACCGTCCGGTACCTCAAGGAGCGCAAGCAGTTCAACCGGCCGGTCGGCGGGTTCCAGGCGCTGAAGCATCGGCTGGCGCAGTTGTGGCTGGAGGTCGTCAATCTGCGGGCCGCTGCGCGGGGCGCCGCCGACGCGTTGGCCTCCGGCGAGGATGCCGACGTGCTGGTGGCTGTCGCGCAGGCTTACGCGGGGCCGGTCGCCGTGCACGCTGCCGAGGAGGCGCTGCAGTTGCATGCGGGGATCGGGATGACCTGGGAACATCCGATCCACCTGTATCTGAAGCGGGCGAAGGCTGACGCGACTGCCTTCGGTACGGCGGGGGCGCATCGAGAAGCCCTGGCCGAACTGGTCGATCTGCAGGCGCCGTGAGGTAGCGATTTCGGGTGCGGGTGCGGGTGCGGGTGCGGCTGCGGGTGCGTGGGGGCTGGTCGCGCACAGGCGGCGGAGCCGCATGTTCGATACAGCCCCGCGCCCCTGACGGGGCGCCGCCGGTGAGGTTCGCATGAAGTGAACCGGGAGTGGCAGGCCAGCCAACTCCCTGCGTAGATACATCAATTGAGCTGTGTTCGCACGCATACTCCCTTGGGTCCCGCATGGCCCTACAAGGGAGGCAGAGCATGGCCCTCACCACCCGTCGCAGAGCCCTCACCACCCTCGGTGCCGCCGTCGCCGGTGCCGTCGTGCTGCCCGGTGCGCAGGCATGGGCGGGCGGCGGCCACCGCGGCCCGCGGCCGCTGTGGCGTGCCCACGCCCACAACGACTACGAGCACACCCACCCCCTCCACGACGCCCTCGACCACCGCTTCGGCAGCGTCGAGGCCGACATCTTCCTCGTCGGTGACCAGCTCCTCATCGGGCACACCGAGGACGACCTCGACCCGACCCGCACCCTCGAATCCCTGTACCTCGACCCACTGGCCGCGATCGTCAGGGCCAACCACGGCCAGGTGTACCGGGGTTGGCGCAGGCCGCTGCAACTGCTCATCGACATCAAGACCGAGGGCTCCTCGACCTACCTGGAGCTCGACCGGCATCTGCGGCGCTACCCGCACCTGTTCACCACCTACGCGCACGGCCGGGTGATCCCCGGTGCGGTCACCAACGTCATCTCCGGTGACCGTGCCGCGCGCACGCCGATGGAGGCGCAGACCGTGCGCCGGGCGTTCTACGACGGCAGGCTCACCGACCTCGGCACCTCGGCGCCCGCCTCCTTCGTCCCGCTGATCAGCGACAACTGGACCCTCAACTTCACCTGGCTCGGCGACGGCGACTTCCCGGAGGCCGAGCGGCAGAAGCTGCGCGGCATCATCCAGGAGGCCCACGCGGACGGGCAGAAGGTGCGGTTCTGGGCCACCCCGGACACGGCCGGACCGGCACGCGACGCGCTGTGGAGCGAGCTGCTCGCCGCCGGCGTCGACTACTTCAACACCGACGACCTCGCCGGCCTGGAGGCCTTCCTGGACGCCCACGCGGCGTCGTAACACCACTCGAACGGGGGTCGTGTCAACCGCACGGGCCAACCCTCCGCTACGCCACACTTGCGGCCGAACGCCCCGAAACGGGCGTGGCGGAGGAGGTTCGCGATGGCCGTTTCCATCTCTGTGGTGGTGCTGCTCCTGTTCCTGGCCGTGCTCTTCATGCGCCAGGGCGGGCTGAAGATCTCGCACGCCCTGGTCTGCATGGTGCTCGGCTTCTGCCTGGCCGGCACCAGCATGGCGCCGACCATCAGCGGCGGGCTCACCGCGACCGCCGACCTGGTCGGCAGTCTGAAGCCCTGAGCCGCCCGCTCAGGGTTTCCAGAACACCCCGATGCCGTTCGCCACGGCGCGCTCCGGGCTGTCGGTCGGGTGGTTGAGCACGCTCACCGTCTTCGCCCCGGCGGTGCGGGCCACCATCGTCGTGGAGCCGCCGCCGTCCAGGCTGAACGCGTCGACCGCCCCCAACCGCCGCATCTGAGCGGCGACTTCGGCGATCGTCATGCCGCTGCGGTAGGCCACCGCGCCGTCCAGCGCCAACAGCAGCAGCTCGCGTCCGCCGTTCGCGTAGCCCACGGCCGTGCGCACGGCCGTGGTGGTGTCGTTCAGCCCGGCCGGCGGCTCGCCGCCGCGCAGCACCGGGTAGCCGCCGACCGCGAACCGGTACGGGATCCTGGTGGCGGACGCCACCATGTGCTCGCGTACCGTGACCCGTTCGCCCTCGGTGAGCGCGCGCAGCCGGTCCGCGCCCGCCTCCCGGCCCAGCAGGACGGTGGTACCCGCGGCGATCGCACCGCTGCCCGGGGTCGCGGACCTGGCGACGACCTTGCCGGCGTGGATCAGTACCTCGTAGGTGTCCGTGCTGCACCCGGCGGCCCGGTCGGTGTCCGAGCCGCAGGTGGCGCGCTTGCGGGAGGCCGATCCCCAGGCGGTGGTGTAGGCGCCGACGGAACCCTGCGCCAGCGCGTACTGGTTGAGCCCGCGCAGCGAGAAGGTGGCGTCGGGCGTGCGGACCGTACCGGCGAGCGTCAGCCGGTCGAGCCGGGCCCGGCGGTCCACGCCGACGCCGAAGACGTCGGTGGTGTCGGTGCCGGGCGGCAGCGACGGGCCGAACCGCTGGGCCGTGGGCACCGCCGCCTTGAGCACCCTGCCGTGGGCGATCGCCGGGCCGACGCTCGCGCCGGTCGCCTCGACGCCCGGGTGCTGGGTCTCGGTGATGTTGAAGAAGTCGCCGTTCACGCCCGCGACCGCGCCGGCCGCGTCCGCCATCGCGGAGACCGGTGAGCGTGCGGCCACCGCACCCGGCGAGAGCAGGTCCACGCGGACGTGCGGGTCGGTCAGGTCGACGGTCAGCAGATGGGCGTGGACCGTGCCCTTGGCCGCCGGGACGTCGAACTGCCGGTAGGCGACGCCGGGCGCGATCCGGCCGGCCCCCGGCACGGCGTTGGCCGGTGCCGCCCCCGCGAGGGCCGCACCGGCCAGTAAGCCGGACGTGGTGAGGATCGTGCACAGAGTTCGGGTGGTCGCTGCAAGCCGTCTCCGACGATGCGTCACCGCACCTCCTGATGTCTCGTCAAGTTCCCCAGGACTCAGGAAGTGCAGCAGACGGGAGTGGCCGGCGGGGCGGCTAGCCGTCGACTACGCGAGAACGGGTGAGGAAACGCACCCCCTCGGGTGCCTCCAGGGAGAAACCGCTCCCCCGTCCGGGTACCACGTCCACGATCAGCCGGGTGTGGCTCCACACCTCGTACTGGCTGCGGGACATCCAGAAGGTGACCGGCCGCTCGACACCGTCCACCGCCAGCTCGGCCAGCAGCACGTCCGAGCCGCCGGTGCGGAACTCGCCGTCCGGATAGCACATGGGCGCGCTGCCGTCGCAGCAGCCACCGGACTGGTGGAACATCAGCGGCCCGTGCTCGGCGTGCAGCCGGCGCACCAGCTCGGCCGCACGCGGGGTGAGTTCGACGCGCGGTGGCGTCGCTGTCGGGTCGGCCATGGCCGTCCTCCCGGGCCGGGGCGTCGGACCCCCTCAGTCTCACGCCTCGTCACGGGCGCGTCCAGAAGCGGTCGTCGGTCTACTCGGCGCGCAGCGCGGTCGCCGTGCGGACCCGGGCCGCCCAGCCCGCCGGGAGCAGCGCCCCGAGGATCGCGATCGCCGTACCGCCGAGGGCGAGCAGCAGCAGTTCGGGCGTCCGGTAGACGTCGAGGACCACGCCGGGCAGGCGCAGTCCGGCGCTGTCTCCCATGGCCGGCATCACCGTGCGGTGCACGAGCAGGCCCAGCGGGACGCCGAGCACGCCGCCCGCGAGGCCGGGCAGGACGACCGAGGCGATCACCAGGGTCACCGTCTGCCGGGGTGTCATCCCGAGCGCCTTGTGGATGCCCAGGTCACGGATGCGTTCGTGGGTGTCGAGGACGACCCCGCCCAGCACCCCGAGTCCGGCCACCGCCACCAGGATCAGGGTGAGGGTGGCCGCCAGCGTGTCGAGGGCGACCACGCTGTCACTGCCGTTGACCGACTTGGCGGCGGTGGCCGTGAAGCCGAGCGGTTTCAGCGCCGCGTCGAGGTGCCTGACGTACGCCTTCGGGTCGGTGCCCGGGGCGAGCCGTACGGCGCGCTCGGCGGGGTACAGGTCCGGGTCGGCGGACCGGAGCGTCGCCAGGTCCGTGAAGACCCGCATGCCCTGCCGGCCGGTGTCGAAGACCTCGCCCACGATCCTGGTCCGCACCGGCGAGCCGTTCACGGTGAGAGTGACCGTGTCGCCCACCTCGGCCCCGCTCGCGGTCAGGAACGGGGTCGCCGCCACCGCCTCGCCGGCGGTCCGGATCCAGCGCCCCGACACCATGACGAACCCGCCCCAGGAGGCGTCGCCGTCGTACGCGGTCACCGGCACGCTGTCCGTCACCCCGGCCACCTTCGCCTCGGTGGTGGCGATGCCGTACTGGTCGCGGGTAGCCCGCTGGGCGGCGACAGCGGTCTTCACGGCGGCTGCCTGGGCGGCCGTCACCTGTTGAGCGCCCGGCCCGACGGGTACCGGGCCCTGCACCCGCGCGGCGCCCACTGCCACGTCCGCCGCGTTGTGGTTCTTGGCAGCGATCACCTGCTCCAGGGACGCGGCCATCCCGACGGCGAAGGTGACCGCCGCCGTGCCGAAGACGACCGCCGCGACCATCGAGGCGGCCCGGGCCGGCCGGTGGAAGGGCCGGGCCAGCCCGACCCCCACCGCCCGTGGCACCGGCAGCCGGGCCGCGATCCGAGCGGCCGTACGGCCCCGGCCCGCCGCCGGGGTGCGGCCCACGGACAGCGCGTCGACCGTGCGCAGCCGCCCGGCCCGCCAGGCGCTCACCCACGCGGTGCCGGCCACCACGCCCAGCACCCCGCCCACGACCGCCAGATCCAGCCCGGCGGACACCCCGAGCCCGACCGAGCCGTACACGGCAGAGGTCTCCGCCAGCAGCGGCGCCGCGAGCAACTGCCCCACGGTCACTCCGAGCCCGGTGCCGATCGCGGCCGGGACCAGCGCCTGCCCGACGTAGGCCCGGACGACCTGCCCCGGAGTGCAGCCCACCGCCTTGAGGACGCCGATCCGCCGCAGCCCGGTGCCCACCGCACCGGCGACCACGTTCCCGACGACCAGCGCCGACATCACCAGGCCCAGCACCCCGAAGGCCACCAGGAACGGCACGTAGAGAGCCGTCTCGCGGGTCGCGAACTCCCGTACGGAGAGCCACGACCGGGAGCCGGAGAGGACGCCCTTCGGCACCGCCGCCGACACCGCCGCGCGGTCCTCGGCGACCTGGGCGGCGGTGGCCGCGTGGGCGAAGCGGTACAGCATCTGATAGCCGCCGGGGCGGCCGGAGGCGGTGAGCGCCGGGATCTGCGCGGGCACCACCCAGGCGTCGGCGGTACGGCTCACCGAGCGGGCCGTGCCGACCACGGTGAGCGTCGGACCGCCGGGCAGACCGGGGAACCTGAGCGTCTCCCCGAGGCGCACGGGCGGCCCGTCCGAGTCCGCCGCGAGCACGATCTCGCCGGTCCGCCGCGCCCACCGGCCCTCGGCCGGCGTGACCTGATCCACCGCACCGCCGGGATCCGCCCGCCCCACGACCGACAACGCGCCCGCGTTCTGCGGTGCGGCGGTCGCGGTCGGGAACGGGCCGGAGGTCCCGGTCACCCCGGACGCGTGTGCGGAGGCGGCGAGTCGGGCGGTGGTGACCCGGCGTGCATCGAACTGCGCGGTGAGCTGGGCGCCGTGCTGGCGGGCGAAGGCGTGGTCGAAGGGCGCCCGGGAGGCCGCCAGCAGCGCACCGGCCAGCACGGACGCCGTCACCGCCAGCAGCGTGGCCAGCACGACGACCAGGGTCTGCGTACGGCGACGGGTCATGCCCGAGCCGACCACCCGGAGCAGGGCGCTCATCGGACCGCCTCCGCCGTGACGTCGGTGATGATCCCGCCGTCGGCGAGCTGGACCGTGCGCCGGGTGCAGGCCCGGGCCAGGTCGTGGTCGTGGGTGACCAGGACCAGGGTCTGGCCGTCGGCGTTCAGTTCCTTGAGGAGGCGGGCGACGTCGGCGCCGGACGCGGAGTCCAGGGCGCCGGTCGGCTCGTCGGCCAGCAGCAGCGCCGGGCGGTTCATCAACGCCCTTGCCACCGCGACGCGTTGGCGCTGACCGCCGGAGAGCCGGCCCGGGTAGGCGGTCGCCTGCGCCGCGATGCCCAGGGATTCGAGCAGTTCGCCGGCCCGGCGGCGGGCCTCGCGCCGTCCCGTTCCGGCGAGTTGGGCGGGCAGGGCCACGTTGTCCGCGACGGTCAGGTCGTCCAGCAGGTTGAAGAACTGGAACACCATCCCGACCTTCGCCCGCCGGTAACGGGCCGCGCCCGCCTCGCCCAGCCGGTCCACCCGGACCCCGTCCACGGTCACCGTGCCCTCGTCCGGCCGGTCCAGGCCCGCGATCAGGTTCAGCAGCGTCGACTTGCCGCTGCCGGAAGGACCCAGCACCGCGACCGCCTCCCCGGGTGCCACGGTCAGGGTCACGTCGTGTAGCGCGGGCGGTCCGGCGTCGTAACGCCGTGCAGTGTCCCGCAGTTCGATCAGCGGTGCCGTCATCGGTGGGCCTCCGTCCCTCGGTGGGCGCCGACGCTAGGGAACGGCCGGGGGCGGGCACGACGGCCGCCGGGGGTAATCGCCGTACCGTGCCGGAGGTACGGGGTGCGGGGTCATCCTTGAGATGTAGTCGGGCGAGGGATGCCCGGGGAGCCCAGGTCGCCGAGAATGGGGCGATGACCACGAGACGGGCGCCCGGCCCACTGGTACGACTGCGCGCACTGGCCGAGCCCAGCGGTCCCGCGCCCGGGCCCACCGGGCGTGGCCGGCTCTTCGACGCCGGTCTCGCCCTGGTCGTCCTCGTCTCCGAGATCCAGTACGCGGCGGACCCGGATCCTCCGACCGGGCGGCACGGCACGGCGGGCCTGATCTGCCTGGCGATCCTCGCCTCCGTGCCGCTCGCCTGGCGCCGCCGGTACCCGCTGGCCGTGCTCTGGACCGTGCTGGCGGCGAACATGCTCACCCCTGGAGACGTCACCCGGCTCACCTTCTACGCCTGTGTCATCGCCGCCTACAGCGCGGCCGCCTACAGCCCCCACCGGATGGCGGCGACGGGCACGCTCGTGGTGGCCGTGCTGGTCACCTTCACGATCGGGAGGTCGGTCCCGCACACGCCCTTCGGCGTCGAACCGACCGTCCCCACCCAGTACGTGCCGCTGCTGATCTCCGCGCCGCTGGTGATGACCGCCGTCGGACTGCGCACCTGGAAGGTGCGGGCGGCCGAGAGCCGGATGCGGCTGGCGGAGGTGGAGCGGCGGCAGGCCGAGGCGCTGCGCACCGCCGTGGAGCACGAACGCGCCCGGATCGCCCGGGAGTTGCACGACGTCGTCACGCACAACGTCAGCGTGATGGTCATCCAGGCCGGTGCCGCCCGTAAGATCATGGCGAGTTCGCCGGAGCTGGCGCGTGAGGCGCTGCTCTCGGTGGAGGCGGGCGGCCGTACGGCGATGGGGGAGCTGCGGCAGGTGATGGGGCTGCTCACCATGGACGACCCCGAGGACCCGGAGCTGGAACCGCAGCCGGGTCTGGCACGGCTCGGCCCCCTGATCGACCGGACCCGCGGTACCGGCACCGCCGTCGAGCTGTCGGTCCGCGGAACGGTCCGGCCGCTGCCCGGCGGGGTCGAGCTGACCGCCTACCGTGTGGTGCAGGAGGCGCTGACCAACACCCTGAAGCACGCGGCCGGTTCACGGGCGGACGTGCGCGTCGACTACGGCGAGGACGAACTGCGCGTCGAGGTCAGCGACTCCGGTGGCACCCCCGGACCGGCCGCCGCCACCGGCAACGGGCGCGGTCTGATCGGGCTGCGCGAGCGGCTCGCCGTGTATGGCGGCACCCTCGACAACGGGCCGCGTCCGCTGGGCGGTTACCGGGTCCGCGCGCTGATTCCCCTGGAGCGCACGTGAGTTCGCCGAGCGTTCCGCCGCGGGTCCTGGTCGCCGACGACCAGGCCCTGGTGCGCACCGGCTTCCGGCTGATCCTCACCGCCGACGGCATCGACGTCGTCGCCGAGGCCACGGACGGCAACGAGGCGGTGGCCGCCGTACGGCGCACCCGGCCCGACGTGGTCCTGATGGACATCCGGATGCCCGAGCTGGACGGCCTGGAGGCCACCCGCCGCATCCTCGCCACCCCCGACCCGCCCCGGGTCCTGATGCTGACCACCTTCGACCTCGACCGGTACGTGTACGCGGCGCTGTCCGCCGGGGCCAGCGGCTTCCTGCTCAAGGACGTCAGCCCCGAGCACCTCACCGCCGCCGTGCGCACGGTCCGGTCCGGTGACGCGCTCCTGGCGCCCGCCATCACCCGCCGACTCGTGGAACGCTTCGCCCGCGCGAGCGCCGGCTCCACCGCCCTGCACCGCGACCTCGCCCACCTCACCCCGCGGGAACTCGACGTCCTGCGGCTGCTCGCCCAGGGGCTGTCCAACGCCGAACTCGCCGGCCGCCTCCACCTCTCCGAGGCCACCGTCAAGACCCATGTCTCCCGTGTCCTCGGCAAGCTGACCCTGCGCGACCGCGCCCAGGCAGTGGTCGTCGCCTACGAGACGGGGCTGGTCACCCCGGGCGGTCGTTGAGGGACGGGCCGAGAGGGGCGGACTCACGGGCGCGGCAGCAGGTTCGCGACCCTCCGCTCCAGAAGCGGCAGGGCGCGCTGGCTCCAGACGGCCGCGGCGACCGACGCGGCCACGACGGTCAGGGCGAACGGGCCCAGCGGGGTGCAGCCGAAGAAGTGACTGAGTCCCGGTGTCTCGATGACCGCGACCAGGACGGCGGCCGAGCCGAGGGAGGCGAGGCGGACCAAAGCGCTGTCCCGGCGGTCCAGCAGGGTCTGGATGAGCTGGGTGCCGACCACCGCGGCCAGTGCCATCGTGCTGGAGCGGCGGGGCGTGCCGGGCGTGCCGCGGCCGATGAGCCAGGCCATGAGCGCGCCCGCGCTGGTCGTCAGCGCGCGGTGCCGGATCTGCCGGAGCAGGGGCGCGCCGAGCACGTCCGACGGCGCCCCGGGGTCCGGCTGCTCGGCCGTCTCCTTCGGCGTGACCGCCACCGCCATCGCCGGGAACAGGTCGGTGAAGAGGTTGACCAGCAGCATCTGGCGGGTGGACAGCGGGGCGCTGCGGGACAGCAGGGTGCCGAGGATGCCGAAGCCGATCTCGCCCGCGTTGCCGCCGATGAGGATGGCGACGGCGTCCGCGACGCTGTGCCACAGCGACCGGCCCTCCCGGACGGCGTCGATCAGCACCGTCAGGTCGTCGTCGGTGAGGACGAGGTCGGCCGCGTTGCGGGCGGCGGCGGAGCCGCGGGCGCTGATGCCCACACCGATGTCGGCGGCGCGGATCGCGGCCGCGTCGTTGGCGCCGTCGCCGACCATGCCGACCACCCGCCCCGCGTCCCGCAGCGCCTCGACGACCTGCAGCTTCTGCTCCGGCGCCACGCGGGCCACGACACCGGCGTCACGGAGCATCCGGGCCCTGCCCGTCCGGTCGGCGGCGGCCAGCTCGTCGCCCGTCACCACGACCGTGTCCGCGGGCCAGCCCAGCTCGGTGGCGATGGACCGGGCGGTCTGCGGATGGTCGCCGGTGAGCATCACCGGCCGTATGTGCTCCTCGTGGAGACTGCGCACCAGCTCCTTGGAGGTTTCGCGCGGGGTGTCCGCGAAGCCGAGCAGTCCCAGGAACTCCAGGTGTTCCAGAGGCTGTTCGAGGAGGCTCGGCGCGTCGTCGGTGTCGCCCGTGCGGCGCTGGGCGACGGCCAGGACCCGCAGGCCCTCGGCGGCCAGTGCCTGCGCCGTCCGCGAGGCGTGCTGGGCGACGTCGGAGCAGGTGGGCAGCACGGTCTCCGGGGCGCCCTTCACCACCAGCAGGGACGGCTCCTCGCCGGGCCGGCCGACGGCGGCGGCGTATCCGCGGGCCGCCTCGAACGCGAGCTCCTGCGACTGCTCCCACTCGGGGTCGGGTTCGGCCGCGTCCAGGACCGCCGCGTCGGTGGCGTGCTCCGGCGGGCCGTCGCCGTCCTCGAGCTGGGGGCAGGCCCGGGCGGCCGCCCGCAGGATGCCGGCCGCCGCCTTGTCGTCCGGGGCATGGCTCTGCCCGTCGGTGCCGGCCACCTTCACCAGGCGCAGTGTGTTCTCGGTGAGCGTGCCCGTCTTGTCGAAACAGATGGTGTCCATCCGGCCGAGCGCCTCCAGCGCGCGGGGCGCCCGGACCAGCACCCCGGCCCGGCTCAGCCGCCGGGCGGCGGCCAGCTGGGCCACCGTCGCCACCAGTGGCAGCCCCTCCGGCACGGCGGCGACCCCGACGGCGACGCCGCCGCTCACCGCCTCCCTGATCGGGGTCCCGCGCAGCAGCGCGAGCCCGGTGATCGCGGCGCCGCCGCCGAGCGTCAACGGCAGTGCTTTCGCGGTGAGTTCATGCAGCCTGGCCTGCACTCCGGCGGCCGGGGGCGTCCGCGCGGCCAGGTGGACCGCGCGGGCGGCCTCGGTGCGCTCGCCGGTGTCCACCACGACCGCCCGCGCGTGACCGGCGGCCACCGTCGTGCCCTCGAAGACCATGGAGTGCCGGTCGGCCACCGGCACATGCGGGGTCGCGACGGTGTGCTTCTCGGTCGGCACCGACTCCCCGGTCAGCGCGGACTCGTCGACCTCCAGGCCGTCCTCGGACAGCACCCGGGCGTCGGCCGGCACCACGTCGTCCGTGTGCAGGTCGATCACGTCGCCGGGTGCCAGGCGTGCCGCGTCCACGGTGTGCGTCTCCGGCTCCTCGGCGGAGTCGGCCACCCGGGCCTGCCGTTTCTGCTCGGCGAGCAGCCCGGACACGGCCTGTTCGGCCCGCAGCCGCTGGATCCCGCCGATCAGGGCGTTGAGGTCCAGCGCGCCGACCACCAGCAGGGCGTCCACGGCCGAGCCGACGATCGCGGACGCGGCCGAGCCGACGGCGAGCACCGGGGTCAGCGGGTCGTCCAGTTCACTCCGTACGGCGTCGGCGAGCCGCCGGGCCCATCGCACCGGCGTGAGCAGCGGGCCCGGGGACGGCTCGGCGGTCTGTTCCCGCTCGCCGGGCGGTTCGCCCTCCCGTTCGTGCTCCAGCCGCTCCAGGGTTTCCCGCGGCCCGAGTTCGTGCCAGTGCACCCGCGCCCTGGGCTGTGGAGCCTCGGCTCGTGCCACCCGCAGGGCCGCCCGGGTCCCGGACAGCAGGGCGGCCGCGGCGGCGCCGTCCACCGGGGCGTGCCGCAGACCGGGCAGCGCGATCCAGCCGCGGCCGTGCCGGCTCCTCCTCTCGCCGACGGCCACCAGCAGTCCGGAGAGCGCGGCACCCGACCGGGCCAGGGTCTGCGCGCGCCGGCCGACCCGGCGCGCGGCCGGTATCGCGGTCAGCAGCCGCCACACATCGGGCAACCCGTACAGGGCGAGGGCGTCGGCGCTCCAGACGACCGCGCTGCCGCCGTCGGTGAGCGCGAGCGCGATGTCGCCGGCGAGCAGCCCGGCCAGCGTCCCGGTGTCCCTGCCCGACCACAGCCGGGCCACCGTGATCACCGCGCCCGCGTCCTCGGGCAGGGAGTACACGATGTCGTCCAACGGCCGCCGGGCGTCCACCACCTGGTCGGCGAGGCCGGTGAAGTCCTCCAGCGCCGGGTCCTCGACAAGCACCACCCGCAGTCCGGCGCGCCGGGCCGCGTCCAGCACCGGCTCGGTCCACGGGTCGGGTTCACCCTCCGCGGTGCACACCGCGCTGGGATGCAGCACGAGCGTGCCGGCCAGCTCCAGCTCGCGCAGCCGCTCCGGATCGCGGACCAGCAGCCCCGACCGGGCCAGTACGGCGCCGAGCACCGCCTCGAAGGCGGTCGGCCCGTACCGGGCGGCCTTGGGGGAGCCCGCGAGTACCGCCTCCGCCGCCTCGGTGACGTCGTGCTTGACCAGCAGGGTGGCCGCCGCGCCCAGCACACTGCCGGCGAAGGCGTGCGTGGCGTACTCCTGGGCCGGGGTGGTGCGCAGGGGCGGGCGCGGCCGGCCGCCGTCGCCGACGCTCGGCCGGTCCGGGGTGCACAGCTCGTCGTGGAAGAGCTCGAAGGCGGCCGCCCGCGCCATGGTGTCGGCGAGCTGGCAGGCGCGCAGCGCGCTGTCGAGCAGCAGCGCGGCGGGGGTCTGCCCGGCCCCGTGGGCCGCCGCGTTGGCACAGGTCAGCAGCAGATCCATGGCGTCGGCGCCCAGGTGGGCGCGGATCACGCCGCGCACGCGGGGGTTCTCCCTGAGCACCGTCACCACCGCGGTCACCGCGCGCGGGGAGGGCGGGAGCCGCAGGGAGTACGCGGCGACGCCGGCACCGGCACCGACCAGGTCGGCCGCGAGTGTCGCAAGGGCCGCCCGGATGCCCTCCGGGTCGGCCGGGTGCGTGACCTCCTCGGGGCCGTCGGCGGCCATGGTGAGACCGTGCCGGGCGGCGAGGTCGGCCGCGTGCGCCACGACCTGGTCCGTGGCCGTCTCCTCGGCGGCGGCCACCACCAGACGGCCGAGGCCCTCGTCCCAGTAGGCGAACAGGACGTCAGGGTGTTCGGTCAGCACCTCGGCGACATGCGCGGCGATCCGGCGCAGACCGCCCGCGGCGCCGGCCTCCCCGGGGTCGGCCGCCCGCAGCGCGAGGTGTGCGCGGGTGCCGGACCGCCACTGCCGTGCGTCGCCGAGCAGCGCGTTGCGGGCCGCACGGGTCATCCGGGCGGCCGTGTCCAGGCTTCTCGCGCCGGCCCGCGCGGTGCCGGCCGCCGCCCCCGCGACCGCACCGACTCCCGGCGCGGCCGCCCGGGCCAGCAGCCGGGGCGCCTCGGACAGGACCCGCGCGGCCAGTGAGGGCACTGTCGGCAACCCGAGCGCCATCGCCCGTCAACCCCGGCGCACGTCAGCTGGTGGGCGGCGGCGCTGGGGCCGGGTCGGTGGACGGCGGATCCTCGGGCCCGGGCGATGCCTCCGGTTCGAGGGGCGGTGCCATCCGGTTGACGGGCGGGACGAGCGGGTCAACGGCGGGTGCCGTCGGCGCCGCCGGATCACCCGGCCGTGTCCAGGCGCCGCCCGGCATCTCGTCCTCCCGCATCGGACCCGGGGCGCCGGCGGCCGGAGCCTGCGGCGCCGTCGTCTCCGTCGCCGCATCGCCCATCGCCACGTAGGCGCCGTGGCCCGCGGTGTCGGTCATGCCCGCGCCCGCTTCCGGGTGGGCGGTCTCGCCGTCGTGCTGCGGACGGGGCTGGGTGAGCCAGGCCACCGCCGCACCGGTCAGCGCCACGGGCCACTCGACGACTCCGACCGCCCCGAGCACACCGGCTCCGGCGTACACGGCCATCCGGCGACCCCGGGGCGAGACGGCCCCGATCCTGTCCAGGGTCTCCTCGGCGGCCTTGGTCACCATCCCGGCGCCGGGCACGTGGCGCACCGCCGAGGCAGCGTTCCGCAGGGGCGCGGTGAGGGCCGAGGACGACTTCTGCTCAGCCATGGGACTACTCCTCGTCAACGCAGGGATCACACGTTCTGCGTGCCGAGTGCCCCAACCGCCGCGGGACATCTGGGATCTACCAGACATTTGGGAAAGTTTGGGTCCTGGAGGCCCCCCTGGGCGGCGGATGCCGACGGCGGACCCCAGGGCGGGCCTCGTCGGGCTGCACGGGTCGCCGGCAACGGCGCCAGGGGGCAGCGGCGGGGATGGGCGGCGCGGCTTGGCGGCCCGGTCTGCGGTGGCCGGTCCGTGGCGCGGTTGTGCGGGCGGGCGATGCCGGCAGCCGGTCTGCGGGCCGGCGTGAGCGGAGGGGCGGTGGGGCTTGGTGGCGCGGCTGTGTGTGCGGGCGATCCTGACGGGAGGTATCGGCAGCCGGGGTCAGCGGCCGGTCCTTGCGGGGCTTGGCGGCCGGTCGTGGCGGGGTGCGGGTAGGCGGTGGCGGTGGCGGTGGCGGTGGTGGTGGTAGTGGCGGTGGCGGGGTCGGGCTCGGGCGTGGCCCGGTGGGCCCGGGGCTGTTGTGGGCCCGTGTCGCACGTGGGTTGTGGCGTCTGGAGGGGGCGAGTGGGAGCCGTCGGGGTGTGAGGAGCCGGTCTGCCATTGACCGGAGTGTGTCCGCATCCATAGCCTCTATCTGCATATGTAGATGACGCTTCCGAGGCAGTGAGGACGTTCGCCCATGAGTCAGCCCTTCGTCACCCGTTTCTCCGTGTATCCGGTGGCAGGCCGGGACTCGATGCTGCTCAATCTCTCCGGTGCGCACGCTCCCTGCTTCACCCGCAACGTCGTGGTCGTCGAGGACTCCGAGGGGCGGACCGGGCTCGGCGAGGTGCCCGGTGGGGCGGCGATCACCCGGACGCTGCGGGATGCCGCGCCCCTGGTCGTCGGCGCACGGCTGGGGGACTACCAGCGGGTGCTGCGGGCGGTGGGGGAGGAGTTCGGCGGACGGGACGCCGGCGGCCGCGGCGAGCAGACCTTCGACCTGCGCACCACCGTGCACGCCGTCACCGCAGTCGAGTCCGCCCTGCTCGACCTGCTCGGCCAGCACCTGGAGGTACCCGTCGCCGCCCTCCTCGGCGACGGCAAGCAGCGCGACTCGGTACGCGTCCTCGGCTACCTCTTCTACGTCGGCGACCCCGGCCGCACCGACCTGGACTACCTCCGCGAACCCGACTCGGACGTGCCCTGGTACCGGATCCGCCGCGAGGAGGCCCTCACCCCCGACTCGATCGTCCGGCAGGCCCAGGCGGCCTACGACCGCTACGGCTTCCGTGACTTCAAACTCAAGGGCGGAGTGCTGGAGGGCTCCGAGGAGGTCAAGGCCGTCCAGGCGCTGAAGCAGCGCTTCCCCGAGGCCCGGATCACCCTCGACCCCAACGGCGCCTGGTCCCTGCGGGAGGCCGTCGAGCTGTGCCGTCCGCTGCTCGGCACGCTCGCCTACGCCGAGGATCCCTGCGGAGCCGAGGGCGGCTACTCCGGCCGTGAGATCCTCGCCGAGTTCCGCCGGGCCACCGGTCTGCCCACCGCGACCAACATGATCGCCACCGACTGGCGTCAGCTCACCCACGCCCTCGCCCTGCAGTCGGTGTCGATCCCGCTGGCGGATCCGCACTTCTGGACCCTGCGCGGGTCGGTGCGGGTCGCCCAGCTCTGCCACGAGATGGGGCTGACCTGGGGCTGTCACTCCAACAACCACTTCGACATCTCGCTGGCGATGATGGCCCACTGCGGTGCCGCCGCCCCTGGCGACTACAACGCCCTGGACACCCACTGGATCTGGCAGGAGGGGCAGGAGCGGCTCACCGTCGAGCCGCCGAGGATCAGCGGTGGCGAGGTCGCCGTCACCGACGCACCCGGGCTCGGCGTACGGCTCGACATGGAGCGACTGCTCGCGGCCCATGCCCTCCACGAGGAGCAGGGCCTCGGCGCGGTGCGGGACGACACGGCCGGGATGCAGTACCTCGTGGAGGGCTGGGCCTTCGACGCCAGACGGCCCTGCCTGGTGCGATGAGGGGTCAGGCGCCCCGCGCCGCCGAGACCTTCTCGGCCGTGGGGTGCCCCGTCGCCCTGAGCGTCCGCTGCTGCCGGGGTGCGCGCAGCAGGACCACCGCGACCAGGGCGGCCAGCAGCGTCAGGCTGCCCGCCGTGATCAGGCACAGGCGCATTCCGTCCAGGAAGGAGTCGCCGAGCGCGCCCATCGTCCGGCCGGTCGCGGCGCCCAGGTCCAGCCCGGCGACCGCGCCGAGGCCGTCCGTCTGCGCGGTCGTGACGATCCGGTCCTGAGCCGCGCCGGTGACCCCCGCGTCGGTGAGGTGCCCCGGCAGCGCGTCGAGGGCCCGGCTGGTGAGCAGCGCGCCCAGGACGGCCGGACCGAGGGCGCCGCCGACCTGCCGGAAGGCGTTGTTGCCGGCGGCGGCCATGCCGGCCAGGTGGTACGGCACGGAGGCCACCGCGGTCGCGGTCATCGGCGTCATGACGAAGCCCATGCCGAGGCCCAGCAGGGCGAGCCGCCAGGCCGCCGAGCCGAACGAGGTGTCGGCGGCCAGACCGGTCAGCGCGAACTGGGCGGCGGCGACCAGCAGCAGACCGCCGGTGATCATCACACGCGCCGATATCCGGTGCATCAGCCGCCCGGCCGGCCCGCCGACCAGCAGGGCCGCTCCGGTGACCGTCAGCAGCCGCCACGCGGCCTGCATGGTGTCGAGCCGCTGCACCATGCCGAAGTAGAGGCTGAGCACGAAGAAGAACCCGATGAGCGCCAGGAAGCTGGTCATCGCGACCAGCGTGGTGGCGGTGAAGGCGGGGCTGCGGAACAGGCTCAGGTCCAGCATCGGGCTGTCGCTGCGCCGCTCCGCCAGCACGAACGCGGCCCCGGCGACCACGGCCGTGAACAGCGCCACCATCACCTTGACGTCGGTGAACGAGCTCGCGCCGCCCTCGATCACGCCGTACACCAGGGCGGTGACCGCGAGCGTGGCGGTCAGCTGGCCGGGCCAGTCCAGGCGGCGCCCGTGCGGCGCCCGCGAGTCGGGCAGCCACCGGGCCGCGGCCACGGCCAGCAGTGCGACGGGAACGCTCGGCAGATAGATCCAGCGCCAGGAGAAGTGCTGGACGACCACACCGGCGATCGGCGGGCCGACGGCCAGGGCCGCCATCAGGCAGGTGGCCCAGACGCCGATGAACTTGCCGCGCTCCCGGTGGTCCGGCACCGCGTGGCTGATCAGCGCCAGCGTGGTCGGCAGCAGCGCGGCCGCGCCGACCCCGGCCAGGGCCTGCCCGGCCCAGACCACCTCGATCGAGCGCGCGCACAGCGCGGTGACCGCGCCCGCCGCCGAGAACAGCAGGCCCGCCCGGAACACCTTCTTGCGCCCGTGGACGTCCCCGAAGACGCCCGCGGTCAGGATGAACGCGGCCATCGGCAGCACGAACGCGTCCTGCACCCACGACAGCTGGGCGGTCGACGCGTTCAGCGCGGCCTGCAGGGCGGGCAGGCTCACGGCGACGGTGGTGACCGGGAGGTAGGCGACGAAGACGCCCAGGCAGGCCATGACGATCGTGGCCGCCCGCCGCTCGACCCGCACGCTCGCCGGTGTCGTGACGTTCACGGAGATACTCCTTCGCGGCGCACCGCGCCGCGGTCGAAGACCACCGGCGTGTCCGGTGGCCTGTGTGGTACGGACTTCCGAAGGGAAACCCGCCGCCACAGCATCCGGTCTCGCTCACGCAACCGCCAACCAACTCGGCCCGCACCCGCAGAATCCTCCAGATGACGGAGGGGCATGGCACACTTCCACCATGCTTGACGAGGTGGACCGAAAGATCCTCCGCACCTTGCAGTGCGCGCCCCGGCTGCCCTTCCGCCGGATCGGCGAGGTGGCCGGGGTCTCCGAGCAGACCGCGGCCCGCCGCTACCAGGCGCTGCGCCGCAGCGGGGCGCTGCGCGTGGTGGGGCTGGTCAACCCGCGGGTGTACGGCGCCGCGCAGTGGGTCACCCGTATCCGCTGCCGTCCCGACCGGGTCGCCCCGCTCGCCGACGCCCTCGCCCGGCGCCCCGACATCTCCTGGGCCCATCTGGCCTCGGGCGGCTCGGAGATCATCTGCGTCATGCGCTCACCGCTCGACATGCCGCGCGAGGACGTGTTGCTCCGCCAACTGCCCAGGTCCGCCTCGGTCCTGGACGTCAGCATCGACCTGATCATCCACAACTACGACGCTCCCGGTACCGCGGGCTGGACCGGCTACGGCGACAGCCTCGACCCCGCGCAGGTCCGGCTGCTGACCTCGGAACGGCCGCCGCTCACCCCCGGGCCGCCGCCCCCGCCCGCCGACGAGGACGCCCCGCTGCTCGACGCCCTCGCCCAGGACGGCCGTACCACCCATACCCGGCTCGCCGAACTCACCGGCTGGTCGCTGTCCCGGGTGGCCCGCCGGCTGGAGACGCTGGAGAGCTCCGGAACCCTTGAGTACGAGGTCGAGCTGCTGCCGGAGCGGCTGGGCCACCGGCTCAACGCCATCCTCTGGCTGCGGGTGGCCCCCGCCCACCTGGAGCGGGTCGGCGCGGAGGCCGCCCGGTACGAGGAGGTCCCCTTCGCCGGCGCCATCAGCGGGGAGCACAACCTGATGGTCAGCGTCATCACCCGTGATCCCGAGGACTTCTACCGCTTCCTGACCACCCGGATCGCCGCGACCCCGGGCATCGACGGCTACGGCGTCAGCATCAGCGTCCACCACCTCAAGAAGGCGGCCTCCCTCATCTCCCGGGGCCGCCTGGTGCCGCCGGCGTCCGTCTAGACGGACGCCCCGCCCGCGAGCGGAGTCAGTGGCCGCGGCGCGCCCGGCGGGCCTCCAGCAGCAGCGGCAGCAGGGACAGTCCGACGATCACGGCGACCAGCGGCAGCAGATAGCGGTCGATGTGGGAGACCGAGGAACCCAGGGCGTACCCGGCGAGCACGAAGCTCTGCGACCAGAGGACCCCGCCGACGGCCTGCCAGACGGTGAACGGCCGCACCGGTACCCCGAGCGCCCCGGCCGCCGGATGCAGCACCGACCGGAGCATCGGCACGAAACGGCCGATCACCAGCGCCTTGCCGTATCCGTAACGGGCCAGCAGGCGCTCCGCCCGGACGGCACCCTCCCGCACCCGCGGTCGCGAGGTACGGGCCAGCAGCGGCCGCCCGCCGTGCCGGCCGATCAGATAGCCGACCTGTCCGCCCGCCACCGCGCCGACGGCCGCGCACACCAGCACCTGCCACAGCTCCAGCCGGGGCGGCCGGTCCGCGGTCGCCGCGCACAGCACACCGGCCGGGAAGAGCAGCGTGTCACCCGGCAGGAAGAAGCCGACCACCAGCAGCCCCGACTCGGCGAAGATCACCGCCAGCACGCCCAGCGCCCCGAAGGCAGCGAGCAGCGAACCGCTGTCCGTCGGATTGACGGCGATCACCACGCTCGCCTCCCCGCCCTGTTCGCCGGCCGTCTCACTCAAGTGTCGCGTGACAGTGCCCGCGGACCCGCCCGTGACACCGCGCGCCCGGACGTCCGGCCTCCCGCCGCGGCACATGCCGACGGCGCGCAGCATGCCGATCTCACGGCGACGTTCGGTGACCGGCATCGCCAGGAGCAGGTTCAGCGCCGAGGAGCGCACCCTGCTGTCCTCGAAGACCCCGCCGTCAGACCCCGGCAGGACGACCGTGACCGGTTCCGCCGCGCCGGGAGCCGTGGTCCGTGGCGGCGCGGTGGGGCATGGACCGGATCGCCGCGCAGAGGTCGTCGACCCGTTCGCGGTAGTAGAAGTGGCCGCCGGGCCATGTCCGGCGCTCGAAGTCGCCCGCCGTCCAGGCCCGCCAGGCCGCCAGGTGGTCGTCGGTGACCCAGGGGTCGCCGGTCCCGCCGAGGGCTAGCAGGGGCACCCGGAGCGGACCGTGTTCCGGCCGGTAGCGGGCGAGCATCAGATAGTCGGCCCGCAGCACCGGGATCACCAGGTCGGCCAGGTCGTCCGTGTCGACCGGCGAGCCCGTCGCCGCCGCGCCCTCGGCGAGCTCGGCGAGCCAGTCACCGCGCCCCATCGACAGCACGCGCGCGGTGTCGAGACGGACCCGGTCCGGCGGCGGAGCGGCCGAGACGACCACCCCTGCCGGGGGCCGGCCCATGGCCGTCAGCAGTGCGGCGATCTCGTAGCAGAGCAACCCGCCCATGCTGTGACCGGCCAGCACCAGCGTGCCGGTGCCGTACCGGACGATGTCCCGGGCGGCCTCCGCCGCCACCTCGGACAGGCTGGTGGCGTGCGGCTCGGTGCTGCGCGGACCGCGTCCCGGGTACTGGATCACCAGTGCGGTGTCGCCGGGCCGTACCAGCCTCGGCGGCAGCTCGGCGAGCGAGTAGGCGCTGCCCCCGGCGAACGGGGCGAGCACGAACGTCACGCCCGCCGGGTCACCCGCCTCGCCGAACCGCCACAGCAACGGGGTGAGCGGTCTGCGGCTCACCACGGCCGCCGCACCGCCCGCACGGCGACGCTCCGGCCGCCGCCGTCCCACGTGCGCTCCTCGGCCCCGGCCGCGAATTCGAGCGCGACACCGTTGCGCCCGGTCGGGGTCAGCACCAGCTCGACCGTGCCGCAGCCGTGGCGTCCCGCGATGTCCACGATCCGCTGCAGGACGAGCGGCTCGACCCCGCGGCCCATCACCGGGCACGAGACAGAGAACACCTCGACCCGGCAGATGTCCGGGGACAGCGCCAGCGCGGCCACCGCGCCCAGACCGTAGTCGCCGAACCGGTCGTGGACATCGGCCGTGAGCAGGACCCGGTCGTCCCCGCCGGCGAAGTCGGCCGGGCTGAACCCGTCCGGCACCGGGCCCAGGACGAAGTCCTTGGACCGCGCCAGCAGATCGGCCACCTTGGGGGAGAGGCCGCCGGCGGTCTCGTCGAACGCGACCGACACGTCCAGGCCGGCCACGAACTCCTCCAGCGACAGCGTCCGGGCAGATTCCGCCGAGGGCGCCGTGCCGTCCGTGCCGTCCGGTCCCGGCCGCCCGCGCAGGGGCCGGTCGAAGACGCCCGCCTCCCGCAGCTCGGCGGGCCAGGCCTCGGGAGCCGGGCCGAGGAGCACCGGCTGGAGTCCCTCGACCCCGTCGGCCGCCGCGGCCAGCCCGGGGTCCGCGGTCAGCAGCAGGCACGGCCCGAGGCCGTCCGCCGCCGCGCGCAAGGACTCGGCGTCGCCCGCGCCGGCCGGGTCCGACGCCAGGTACGGTGCCAGCGGGGCCCAGGCGCCGGTCAACGCCGTCAGGAACGCCTCCCCGTCGACCGGTCCCGCGACCGTCAGACGCACACCCGCCTCGGCCAGCCGGACCAGCGGATCGCTCAGGACCTCCGGACAGCCGGGTGCCAGGAGGTCGCCGCCCAGCACCGCGGCACGGGGCACCCCGCCGAAGTGGACCCCGAGGAGCCGCGCGACTCCCAGCCCGAGCCGCCAGAACACCTCCTCGGTGTAGGGGATGCGGGCGAACGCGTACAGGCCCGGGTGGTGGGCGCGCAGCGCGCCGACGTCGCGCACGGCTTCCTCCGCGTCGGCGACCAGCACATGCGGGTGGGCCGCGAGCCGGTCCCGCAGCCGCTGCCTGGCCGCCGTGGCGGCCGCCGCGACCCCGTCGGGGCGTCCGGCGTCGGCCACCCCGGCCCGGTCCTGGGGAAGTGCGGGAACCACGAACACCAGGCAGATCTCCCTGCGTCCGGCCGCCTGCAGGGCCGCGTCCGCGATCCGCAGCAGCTCGCCCTCCTCGTCGCCGTCCGGCATCTCCTCCCAGCGCGGGGCGACGACGAGCACGTCCGGGTCGAGCCGCGCCATGCGCCCGTCGTCGTCCAGGCACTCGGGCAGGATCTGGTTGAACGGCCCGAAGACGATCTCCGGGACCAGACCCGCGTCCGCGAGCGCGGTGTGCAGGTACGGCTCGATCGGGTCGATGGTGTAGGAGGCCAGCACGCCGGTGCGCAGGACCGCCGGGGCGGCCGGCAGGCCCCGGCGGCGGGTCCGTACGGCGGCGGCCGCGGCGGCCAGGTCGTCCCGCTCAGCGGTCGCGGGCATCGGCCCCCGCCTCCTCACCGCGCACACCGGCCAGGGAAGGCCGGGACACCCCGGCCGCGTCCGCGCCGGGGTCGCCGAGCCCGGAAGGTGATTCCAGCGCCTTCTTGATCGCTTTCAGGAACTCCACCGCGGTACTGCCGTTGACGAACCGGTGGTCGTAGGCCAGCCCCACGACGGCCACCGACCGCGCGACGACGGCGCCGTCGTCGGTGAACACGGCCTCACGGCGGGTGCCGGCCAGCGACACCGCGCAGGTCTGGCCCGGGAAGACGATGGGCTGGGCGAACAGCACGTCCTCGTCGTGGTTCAGGGAGAGCAGGATGTTGGCGCCGTTGAGATCGTCCGTCTGGAAGGCTTCCCGCATCGCCTTGATGCGGTAGTCCATCAGCAGCCCGGCGATCTCGTCCAGCCCCCGCTCACCCGCGTTCTTCACCACCGGTGCGAACAGGCCCCGCCCGACATCGACGGTGACACCGACCCGCGCCTCCTCGGGCAGCAGCAGCGTGCCCTGGCCGGTGGGCGTGCCGTAGCAGAGCGGGAACCGGTGGTGCAGGCGGCCGAGCACGGCCACGAGCAGCTCGGGGAGGCCGATGAGCGCCCCCGTCCGCTCCGACAGCTCCCTGGCCGTGGCCAGGGCGGAGTCGACGGTGACGACGACCGCGGTGAAGGCGGCCGGGATCTCCCGATGGGACTGCGCGACCGCCGCGGCCACCGCGCGCTGCGCCCGGTTCGGGGTGTGCGCCCGCGCCCCGCTGTCCTGCGGGGCCTCGCTCACCAGTCGGCGTACGTCGGCCTCGCGCACGACCCGCAGGCCCAGCCGGGCCAGGGCGGCCGGCTCGATCCCGTGCCGTTCGGCCAGGAGCCGCGCGGGTTCGGTGAGCGTGGGCAGCCCGGCGGCGCCGTCGGCCACGGGCGCGGGCGCCGGGTCCGCGGGCCGCTCCGCCAGGAACTCCTGCCGGTCCGCCTCGGAGGCGAACAGGCGGGCTATGGCATCGCCCTGCGCGCAGTCGGCGGGGGCGGCGACCAGCCGCTGCAGCACGCCGCCGTGCTCACAGCACAGCTCCTCGGCCGCCTTCGAGGTCTCGATGACGACGACCGGATCGCCCTCCTCCAGCCGCTGTCCGTCCTCCGCGAGCCACTCGACGAGCACGTAGGCGGTGTCGTTGTTGTTGAGCTTCGGCACCTCGATGGCGGTCACACCGGGCTCCTTTCGCCCTGCAGGTCCGCGAGCACGGCGTCGCGGATCGTGTCGGCCTGGACCAGGACCGCGCGTTCCAGATGGACGGCCGTCGGGATGACGCTGTCGGCCGAGTGGACGAGCCGCACGGGCCGCCGTAGCCGCCCCCACAGCTGTTCGTGCAGGACGTGCGCGACCTCCGCGCCCCAGGTCCCGCCCGCCGTGCTCTCCTCGACGACGCACACGTACGACGCCCGCCGCGCCGCCTCGACCAGCGGCCCGGTCTCCACCGGGTACAGCCGGGAGGGCACCACGAGCCGGCAGCTGATCTCGTGGCGCAGCAGCAGGTCGCGCATGGCGGCCACGGCGCGGTCCGCCACGCCGCCGGGCGCGACGACGAGGCAGTCGACGTCGCCGTCGGCATCGACGTGCACCTGCGCCGGGGCGATGTCGTCCGCGCCGAGGAAGGCGTAGTCGAACAGGTCGTCCACCCGGCCGCCCCCGGCCGTCCGGCGGGTGTAGAGGACCTTGTCCTCGACGAACACGCACGGTTCGCCCAGGTCGAGCATGCGGGCCAGCACCGCCCGGTTGTCGTGGAACGGCGACAGCTCGAACAGCGACAGCCCGGGTATCCCGACGAAGTGCTTCAGCAGGGTCTGGCTGTGCGTCGGCCCGTAGCCGCGGTTGCCGCCGGACGGGCAGCGCATGACCAGGCGCATGGGGTGCCGCCGCCCGTACATGGACACGGACTTGCTGGCGAAGTTCAGCATCTGGTCGAACGCGAGACCGGCGAAGTCGCCGAACATGATCTCGACGATCGCCGCGTCCCCGGCCAGCGCGAGTCCGGCGGCGACCCCGACGATGCCGTTCTCGCTGATCGGCGTCGTGATCACCCGGTCCGGATGGGCCTGCGACAGCCCTCGGGTGACCTTGAACGCCCCTCCGTAGGGGTCGGCGATGTCCTCGCCGAGCACGTACAGCCGCGCGTCGGCCCGCATCCGCTCGTGCAGCGCGAGGTTGAGGTTCTCCACCACCCGTACCGGTCGCCCGCTCATGCCGCGCTCCAGACCGACAGCGGCCGCGCCGCCACCTCTGCCACCAGCCGGGCGACCCGGTCCGCGGCGGCCGCGTCGGCCGCCGCGAACCGCTCGCCGAGCGCCGTGCGGTACCGCGCGTGCCAGTCGGCCTCGCGCACCCGGCGCAGCTCGGCGTCCGTCCGGGTGTCGTCGCCCTTGCTGTGCGGCCCGAGCCGCTGGGTGACGAACTCCAGGACCAGCGGGGCGCCGTCCCGGACCCGCTCGACGAGCGGCCCCGTCATCGCCCGGATCCCGGCCGGATCCGTGGACTCGACGCGCAGGTGGGCGATGCCGAACGCGGCGGCGCGGGCCTGGACGGTGCCCGCCATGTGGGTACCGGTGGCCGTCGACTGGGCGATGCCGTTGTTCTCGACGACGACGAGGAGCGGCAGCCGCCACAGCGCCGCCATGTTGAGCGCCTCGTACACCGCGCCCTCGCCCCAGGTGCCGTCGCCCGTGTAGGCGAGCGCGAGGGCGCCCGGCTCGTGCCGCTTGAGGTGCAGGGCGGCCCCGGCGGCGACCGGCAGGCTCTCCCCCTGCACACCGGTGGACAGGTAGCGGTCGCGGAAGACGTGCTGGCTGCCGCCTACGCCGTTGCAGACGGCACCCTCCCGCCCCATGATCTCCGCGAGCAGGTCGCTCGGGTCGCCGAACCTGGCGATGTAGTGGCCGTGGCCGCGGTGGTTGCTGAAGACGTAGTCACGCTCGCCCAGCAGCGGCGCCAGCGCGACCGGCACGTGTTCCTGGCCCAGGCAGGTGTGGGTCGTGCCGTGCAGCTCGCCCCGTGCGAAGAGGTCGAGCAGGGCGCGCTCGAAATGGCGGATCAGCAGCATCGCCGCCAGGTCGGCGTCCGTCGGTGGCGAGGTGCTGCCGGCGCCTTCCGGCACCGTCGCGACGGTCGTCGTCGCCGTGTGGTCGGTCACTTGCTGGTCCTCTCCCGGTGTCTGCGGCGGGCGAGCGGGACGCTTCGGCCGGCCGGTCGGTCAGACGACGGCGTTCTTGGCACGCAGCGTCTCCCGGATGGCCGCGACGGAGGTCATGCCGCGGATCTCTGCCTGCGACAGCGAGATGCCGAAGGTGTGCTCCAGGGCCGTGACGAGCTGGATGTGCCGCAGGCTCGTCCAGTCGGCGGACCTGCCCGGTCCGGTCTCGTCGTCGATCTGAGCCGGATCGGTCTCCAGGATCTCGGCGATGAGCCGGACCAGCGGCGTGGCGTCGGACGTCGCCTCGGACACGGCCTCACGGACGGACCGCGGGCGCATGTCCGTCCACACCTCCTCGATGTAGGCGAGGCACTCCTCCTTGCTCGCCGTCTTCCCGGCGTCGTGCCAGCCCGGCGGGTTCTCCTTGTGGTCCGGCCAGACGGAGTACTGCTCCTCGTCGTTCACGACCACCCGGTAGGCGGGGGCGGCCGTGGCGGCGGTGTCGGTCATGGAGGGCTCCTTCCAAGGGGCGCTCAAGTCGCTCAGGTCGCTCAAGTCGCGCGGGTCGCTCAGGTGGCGAGGCGGGTGCCCGGAGTCGCCGGGGAGGGTTCGGGCTCGGCGTCGCCCCCGTCCGGCAGCAGGGCCTCCGCGTGCCGGATGGACGGCGTGAGAAAGCCGACGAGGGCGACGACGACCGCGCCCAGGCCGGACAGGACGTACAGGACGGCGATCCCGGTGCCCGGCCCGGTGCCGGTGATGGGCCCGAAGACCGGGGCGAGCCACCCGTGCGGCCGCATGGCGGGCTCCAGGACGTGGTCGGCGAGGAGGCCGGCGGCGAGGTACGCGATGGGGCTCGCGATGTTCTCGGCCATCTGGACCGCGGCGAACAGGCGCCCCTGGAGCTCGGGCGGGGTCTTCTCCTGCCAGATGCTCTGGTTGTAGCCGTCGATGAAGGGCAGGGCGCCCCAGCCGAGGAACAGCGCGATCGACCAGATCCAGACGCCGTCGAAGGCGAAGAAGATCCGCCCCGGAATGCCCAGGACGAGGATCGCGACGAGCATGCGGAAGATCTTCTTGTCGGTGGGCCTGAGCATGGCGAGTACGACGCCCGCCCCGGTGCCGCCGATCGCCCCGACGGCCTGGACGATGCCCACCGCGTCGGCCGACCCGTCCGTGCGGGCGAGGACCAGCGGCGTGAACAGCACCCAGCCCAACGCGGACAGGAAGCTGATCGAGAGCATGATGGACAGCAGCCCGACCAGGGGCCGGCGGTGCGCGATGTAGCGGAACGCCATGCCGATGTCCTGCCGGAACCCGGCCATCCCCTTCGCGATGTGCTCACGCACCGGGTTGGGCGGCAGCTTGACGGCGAACACCGCGGCGATCGCCAGCAGGTACGAGGCGGCGTCGACGGCGAGGACCGAGTCGATCCCGATCGCCGACAGCAGGGGAGCGGCGATGGCGGGAGCGGCCACGTACGGCGCCGCCCTCAGCATGGTCATCATCGCGTTGGCCCTGGTGTAGCCGCCCTTCTCGATCATCACGGTGATGGCGGCACCGTACGCCGGAGCCTGGAACGCGAGGAACGCGCCGGTCAGGAAGTTCACCACGTACAGCTGCCAGAGCTGCGCGTCCCCGGCCAGGTACACGCACAGCAGGAGCAGGGTCACGACCCCCGAACCCACGTCCGAGGCGATGATGGTGGTGCGACGGCTCCACCGGTCGATCAGTGCCCCCGCGACGGGGGAGAAGATGACGGTCGCGCCGAAGGCGACGAACGTGAGCAGGGTGACGTCGAGGGACGAGTGCGTCGTCTGATAGACGTGGATGCCGATGGCGAAATTCGTCATCCGGGTACCGACCTGCGACAGTATCTGGCCGGCCCACATCACGGTGAACCCGGCGAAACCCGAAGCGCGCCTCACAGGTGAATCAGTTCCTTCCTCGTAGGAGTTGGTCTTCGGTCAGCTGTCGCGACGGCTCTGCGGCGCTCGACGCGTCCGCGGCCTGCTCGGCGATGGTGGGACAGGCGCAGAACCGGCCGGCGGTGATCACGACACCGGCCCGGCTCGCGCGGGCGGCGGCCTGGATGGCGAGCATCGAGTCGCCGCCGAGAGCGAAGAAGTCGTCGTGGACCCCGATCCGGGTCATGTCCATCCCCAGCACGTCCGACCAGACCCGCGCCAGCGTCCGCTCCCGGTCGTCGCGGGGCTCCGCACGCGTCGGCTCGGCCAGGGCCAGCGGCACCGCCGGCGACCAGCCGGACGTCACCGACGGCGCGTCCAGCTCCCATCGCGTCCGTACGGCGGCCCAGGGATCGTCCCCGTCGGGAAGCAGCACCGTGCACTCGGCCGGGTCGGTGCCGGCCACCCCGGTGAGCGCGGCCGGTGACGAGGTCGCGTCGTCGTGGACCAGCCGGACCCCTTCGGCGTCCCGGAGCCGGGCCGGCGGCTCGGTGCCGGGCGGCACGCAGACGACGAGGCGGCGGCCGTGAGCCTGCTGGAGCGCGGCGAACCGGACCAGGTCGGCCTCGGACCAGCCGGCCGCCGGGGTGACCACCCACTTCACCGGAGGGACCCGGAAAGCCTGGTGCAGCCGGCGCACGGCCGTCTCGCCGACCGCCACCGGAAGCGGGCCGGTCAGCACCTCCGTCCCCGGGAGCGCGGCGAGTTCCACGGAGAGCCGGGCGTCCATGCGCGCCTCCAGCCGCGGTTCCAGGAGACCCCCCGCGGACCGGGTCAGCACCACCAGCGGGCGGCTCGACCCGGCCCGGTACGCCCTGGCCGCCGCCACCACGTCGGTCACCGCGTCGTCCAGGCGGCGGACCAGCGTGCCCAGGCGTCCGGGCACCGGTGAGCCGATCAGGTCGGCCCAGCGCAGCACGACCACGTTGACCCCGTCGGGCCCGGCCGCGAACGCCCCGGCCGGGTCGAGCAGGGCGCCGAACAGCTGGGAGGTGACGGAGAGGGCCGGCGCGACGTCGAAGCGGGTCAGCAGCGGCTCGGTCTCCTGGCGGATCGGTTCGGCCGGGCAGGTCGTGGCGACGGCCAGCCGCGGTACGTCGAGCGATCCGGTCCGGACGGGCTCCGGCAGCGTCGGCCCGGGGACGGCGGCGCCGGGCGCGCCGCTCATCTCCCTGAGGACCGACTCGAAACGGGAGAGCAGGTCGTCCACCGCGTCCCCGCTCAGCCTGGTGGTGTCGTACTCCACCTCCGCGCCCAGGACGCCGTCCCGCCAGTGCAGGTGGAGGAAGAACTCGTACGCCGTGTTCCGCTTCGGCACGTCCAGCGTCCGCACCGACACCCCCGGCAGGTCGAGGCCGGTCGACGGCTCGTCCACCACGTTGAGCGCATGCTGGAAGACGGGGTGGTACGAGGCGTCGCGCGGCGGCCGGACCTCCTCGACGATGCGCCCGAACGGCGTCTCCCGGTGCCGTTGCGCGCCGAGCACCGTCTCGTGCACGCGGCGCAGCAGCGCCCGCGAGGTCGGGGCCCCCGACAGATCCAGGCGGAGCGGCATCAGGTGGGCGAAGCGGCCGACGAGGTCCCGCAGCTCCGGCTGGTCCCGGCCCCCGGACGGTACGCCGAGCACGACGTCCCCCCGGCCGCTCTCCTCGCCCAGCACCAGCGCGTACGCGGTCAGCAGCACCACGAACGTACTGACGCCGCACACCCGGGCGAGCTCCTCGGCGCGCGCGCCCAGGTCGCCGCCGAGCGGCCGGGCCAGCACACCGGCGTTCCCCGCCGACGCCGACGCCGACGCCGCCGACGGTGATGGCGTGTTGTCGCGGGCGCGGGCCAGTTCCAGCCGTGGCGGTGCGTCCTGGAGGCGGTCGCTCCAGTAGGCCGCGTCGGCCTCGGCGGCCGCGGAGGCCAGCCGGTCGCGCTCCCACACCGCGTAGTCCGCCATCTGGACCGGCAGCGGGGGCAGCGGTTCGCCCAGGCCCACCCGGGCCCGGTAACAGGCCGCCAGGTCTTTGAGGAGGATGTGCCATGACGCGTCGTCACAGGCGATGTGGTGCACGCCGATCAGCAGGTGGTGCCGCTCGGGCCCGTCCCGCAGCAGCCGTACCCGCAGCAGCGGTCCCTTCTCCAGGTCGTACGGCTGTGTCTCGTGCGTGTGGATCGCCGCGGCCGGCTCGTCCGGCCGGCCGCGGACGTCGTCGGTGTCGCCGGTGGCGTCGGCCGGTGCGCCGGGCCACCAGCAGTCCAGCCGGTCGTGGACGGTGAGGACCGGGCGGTCCTGCTCGGTGCCGAAGGTCGTGCGCAGGGACTCGTGCCGCCGCACGACGTCGTCCACCGCCGCGCGCAGCGCCGCCTCGTCCAGCGGCCCGGTCAGGGTGGCCGCGAAGGTGACCGCGGCGGAGCCGGCGCCGAGCTGGGCGAGCGCCCACAGCCGGCGCTGGGTCACGGTCGGTTCCACGGGCCGGTCCCTGGGCACCGGAACGACCACCGGCCGGCCCCCGGCCTCGGGCGCGCCCTCGTCCCGCGCGGCCCGTCCCAGGTCGATGGTGCGGGCGAGCGCGGTGATCACGGGGTCGGCGTAGAACTCGTGGAACGACACGGGCACCCCGAACTCCTGGTGCACCAGGGACAGGATCCTGGTGGCCAGCAGCGAGTGCCCGCCCAGCGTGAAGAAGCTGCTCCGGGCGCCGACCTCGTCGGTGCCGAGCTGCTCGGCCCAGAGCGCCGCCAGCCGCTTCTCGGTCTCCGTCCGCGGCGGCACGTACTCCTGCGGATCGCCGTCCGCGGCGGGCTCGGCGAGGTTCTCGCGCACCGCTCTCGTGAGCTGCGCCGCGGTGGCGAGACGGGTCGCGGCGTGCTCCGCGCGCTCCGGGCCGGGCGGTTCGGCCCGCCACGCGGCCAGCAGACGCCGTACGGCGAGGGTGCCGAGCGCGGCGAAGTACTCCTCGGTGTACGGGACGTGCCCGAGCGCGTCGGCGGTGGCGTCGGTGATCTCCGTGACGCCCAGCCCGGCGGCGAACTCCGCGGGCCACGTCACCTCGACGCCCGGTATTCCGGCAAGTCCCCGGGCCAGCCGCTCGTCGGCCGCGCCGAGGACGGCCCCGTCACGCGACGGGCAGACCATCACGAGCAGTGGTGTGCCCGTCCGGGCCCGGAAGGCGGCCACCGCCGCGAGCAGGTCGTCGACGACTGCGGCGAGCGAGCCTGCGGAGAGCTCGCCGGAGCGGTGGCGGGACCAGTCCTCCCAACGCAGGAGCACGACCTGCCCGTCGCTCCCCGCACCGGCCAGGAGCTGCTGGAGGACCTGGCCGTAGGGCGCGAACCGTGCCTCGAAAGGCACCCTGGAGAAGCCGGACCAGAACCGCATCGCCTCGCCCATCGGCTCGGCCGTGAACGACGCGGCCACCTGGACCGTACGGCGGCGCAGCGGCACCAGTTCGGCGACCGGCCGGCCGGGTGTCTCGGCGAACCCGGTCAGTACGGCGGCCAGGCCGTCGGCGACGTGCCGGGCGGTCTCGGCCAGGTAGAGGTCGGTGCTGTACCCGAGGACGCCCGTCAGACCCGCGGCCCCGCGGCGCACTGTTAAAAACATGTCAAAGTCGGTGGCACCCGTCTCTACCCGCTCCGGCGTGAACGTGACATCGCCCGCTGTGCGGGGCTCCGTCACGCCCAACTCGCTTGCGCTGAGCATGATTTGGAACAGTGGATTGTACGCGAGCCGCCGGGTGGGCGCGAGTTCCTGAACGAGCCGGGAGAAGGGCACGTCCTGGTGCGCGGTCGCGGTCGCGGCCGACCGCTGGACCCGGCGCAGCAGTTCCTCGCCCGTGGGGCCGCCGGACAGGTCGACCCGGATCACCAGGGTGTCGGCGATGCTGCCGACGAGCGGTTCGAGCTCCGTCCGCTGCCGGCGCGCGACCGGCGTGCCGAACAGCACGTCGTCCTGGCCGGTGGCCTGCTGGATCAGCACCGCGAAGGCCGCGGTGACGACGTTGTTGAGGGTGACGCCGGACTGCCGGGCCACCGCCGTCAGGCGGTCGGTCACATCGAGGGGGAGGGTGAACTCCGTGTGGGCGCCCCGGCCGGTCGGCGCGGGCGGGCGTGGGCGGTCCGCCGGAACGGTCGACAGGGCGGGGGCGCCGGCCAGCCGCTCCCGCCAGTGGGCGAGCTGCGGGGCCAGCCGGCCGTCGTCGGCCGCCGCCCGTTGCGCCGCGGCATGGTCGGCGAACCGCAGGCGGAGCACGGGCAGATCGGCGTCCTCGCCGCTGCGGCGCGCGTAACAGGCGACCAGGTCGGCGACGAAGACCTCGGTGGACCAGCCGTCGATGACGATGTGGTGGACGCTGACCAGCAGCAGGTGGTCGTGGTGTCCCAGGGCGAACAGCGTCATGGCCACCGGTGGGGCGGTGGTCAGGTCGAACGGCGGCCGGGCCCGGTCGGCGATCAGCCGCGCCACCGCCGGGGAGTACGGCCCGGCCGGCGCCGCCGGGACCGGCTCCGCGACGACCACGGGCAGAGGCGGCACGAACGCGTCGAGAACGACCTGGCGAGGCCCGTCCGCAGTCTTCCGGAACACCGTCCGCAGCGCCGACTGACGGGTGATGACGTCCCCGATCGCCGCGTGCAGGAGATCCCGGTCCAACGGCCCGGTCAGCCGGACCCCGAACGTCACCGGCACCGCCCGGCCGGGCGACAGCTGATCGGCCAGCCACAGCCGCTCCTGCGCCGGCGAGAGCGGCAGCGCCTCCTCGTGGGACACCGGCCGGCCGGTCCCGGCCGGGACCGGCACGGAGGCGGCGGACCGCTGGGCCAGCCTGGTCTGCAGCAGCCTGCGCTGCTGCGGGGTGAGTCCGTCGAGCAGCTCGCCGAGGTCCTTGCTCATCGCACCGTCCGCCCTTCGAGGTCGGCGACCGCGTCACTGAGGGACGCGAGCACGAGGTCGGCCGTCCGGTCCGCGAGCCCGTCGGCGACGAGGTCGGGCCGGGCCCGGACCATCAGCTCCCAGTCCTGCGAGAGCGGCCGGCGCGCGACCGTGACGGTCATCGGGAAGTCGTTGCGGTCGGAGTACCAGAACTCCAGCGGCCGCACGTGCCGCAGGCCCGCGAGGGAGTCGTAGGTGTGGAAGTCGGCGTAGTTGAACAGGACGTCGAACGGCATCGAGCCGAGCGCCCCGCGCAACGTGGCCAGCGGGAACCTGCGGTACGGGGCGAGCGCGCGCTCCGCGGCCCAGGCCGAGGCGACCACGTCGTGCCACCCCGCGGTGGAGCCGGTGTCGACGCGCAGCGGCACGCTGTTGACGAACATGCCGATCGCCCGGTCCGCGCCGTCCACCTCCGCACGGCCGTTGACGGCCAGCCCGGTGACGACATCGGCCGAGCCGCTCAGGGCGGCCAGGGCCCGCAGGTGCGCGGCGAGGAAGACGCTCTTGGCCGGTACGGCCAGCCGCGCGGCCGCCGCTCGCGCGCGGCGGCGCAACACGGGGTCGAGCACCCGCCGGACATCGACGTCGGGAGCCGCCGGGGCGGCAGGGGCGGCCGGTTCGGTGCGCACCCGCGCCGTGACCGGCGCCGGTTGGTGCCCCTTCAGCATCGTCGTGAAGTACTCGCCCGCGCCGGGATCGGCCACCGTCCGCCGTTCGAGCGCCACGAACTCGCGGTAGGCCCCCGTCCGTGACGGCTCGCCGGGCTCGGCCGGGGCTCCGGACAGCCGGAGGTCGTACGCCTGCACGAGGTCCGTGAGGAGGACCGCGAGGCTCCAGCCGTCCAGCACCGTGTGGTGCACCGACAGCGCCAGCGTCCACGAGCCGTCGCCGTGGTCCAGTGCGTGACACCGGGCGAGCGGCGGCCGGGCGAGGTCGAACCACTCGTGCCACTGGGGCAGCCACCACTCCCGCACTGCCGCCGCGTGGCCGTCCGCCGCTGTCACCGGGGCCCGGACCACCGTGAGCGGCAGCGGGGCGTCCTTGTGCACCCGCAGGACGGGCCCGTCCTCGTGCAGCACGTCGAACGAGGCACGCAGCAGGTCGTGCCGGGCCGAGACGGCGTCCAGCGCGTCGCCCAGCGCCGTGGGGTCGAGCGGCCCGGCCAGACGCAGGGTGCTGAGGTCGTGGTAGAGGGTCGGGTCGTCGCCGATCTCGTACTCGTAGATGATTCCGGTCTGCAGCACCGAGGCGGGGTAGGCGTCCGCCAGGCCGTCGGACGCGGTGTCGCCCGCGGGGTCGGCCAAGTCGACCGGGGCACCTGCCTGCGGCTCCTGGTCGGCACCGGCGGCGAGCATCGCCAGCAGCCGGCCGACCGTGGGATGGGTGAAGAGGTCCGCGACGGTCATCGCCAGCCCGGCGGCGCGGGCCGCCGCCACCACCTGGACGGCGTGCATGGAATCGCCGCCGAGCACGAAGAAGTCGTCGTCCTCGCCGACCTGTTCGACGCCGAGCACGTCCGCCCAGATGGCGGCCAGCGCGTCGGCGGCCGGTTCGGCGGCGGCCGCGTCGGGCCGCGCGGCCGCGGGCCGTGGCGGCTGCGGGGCGGGGAGGGCGGCACGGTCGAGTTTGCCGTTCACGGTGAGCGGCAGCCGGTCCAGCAGGACCAGCGCCGCGGGCACCATGTGCCCGGGCAGCCGCTCGGCGAGACGCCGGCGCAGCTCGGCGACGTCCGGCTCCGCACCCGGCGCCGGGACCACGTAGCCGACGAGCCGTTCCGCGTCGCCGCCGTCGGCCCGCACCACCACGGCCGCCGAACGGACCTCAGGCTCGGCCAGCAGCGCCGCCTCGATCTCGCCCGGCTCGATCCGGAAGCCGCGCAGTTGCACCTGCTGGTCGGCGCGGCCGCAGAACACCAGCTCGCCGTCCGGGCGGAGGATCGCGAGGTCCCCGGTCCGGTACATCCTGGCGCCCGTGAAGGGATCGGGCAGGAACCGTTCGGCGGTGAGCGCCGGGCGTCCCAGATAGCCGCGGGAGACGCCCGCGCCCAGCACGTACAGCTCGCCCTGCACGCCGACCGGGACGGGTTCGAGGTCGGCGTCGAGCAGGGCCAGTCCGAGGTCGGCGAGCGGGTGGCCGATCGGGCTGCCCGTCCCCGCCGCGTCGGCGGTGGTCAGGGACCGCAGCGTCACATGGACGGTGGTCTCGGTGATCCCGTACATGTTGACGAGTTGGGGGGACCGGTCGCCGTGGTGCGCCAGCCAGTCGCGCAGCATCGCCGGTTCGAGGGCCTCCCCGCCGAAGACGACCAGGCGCAGGTCGGTCGCCGGGTGGCCGCGGTCGGCGGCGACCGCGGCGAGCTGCCGGAACGCCGACGGGGTCTGGCTGAGGACGGTGACGCGCTCGCTCCGCACCAGCTCCCAGAACGCCTCGGGATCCCGGCTCACGGCGTACGGCACGACCACGACCCGGCCACCGTGCAGCAGTGCCCCCCACAGCTCCCACACGGAGAAGTCGAACGCGAAGGAGTGGAACAGCGACCAGGTGTCCTCGGGCCCGAACCCGAACTCGTCGGCGGTCACGGCGAACAGCCGGGACACGTTGGCGTGCGTCACCGTCACGCCCTTCGGGCGCCCGGTCGAGCCGGAGGTGTAGATGACGTACGCGGTGTTCGCCGGGCGCACGCCGCTGCCGGGCGGGGCGGCGGGCAGCGTCGGGTCATAGGCGTCGGCGACGTCGACGAGGTCGGCGCCCGGGAGCAGGTCCGCGAGATCCGCGTCGGCCACGACCGAGCGGCAGCCGGAGTCCTCCAGGGTCAGGGCGAGGCGGGCCGGGGGGTAGCGGGGGTCCAGCGGCACATAGCCCGCGCCCGCCTTGAGCACGGCCAGGATCGCGACGACGACGTCGGCTCCCCGGTCCAGGCAGACGCCGACCAGCGTCTCCGGTCCCGCGCCGCGGGCGCTCAGCCGGTGCGCCAGCCGGTTGGACGCCAGGTCCAGCTCCCGGTAGGTGAGGCGGGTACGGCCGTCGCTGACGGCCACCCGGTCCGGGGTGCGGGCGGCCTGGGCCGAGAACAGTTCGTGCAGACAGCCACCGGGGTCGGCGGGCCGCGCGGGCAGGAGCACGCCCCGTTCGTCCTCGGCGGTGAACCGCAGGGAGCTCAGCGGGGCGTCGGGGGCGGCCACGGCCGAGTCCAGAAGGCGCGTGTACCAGTCCAGCAGCCGCCGGGCCGTGGCGGGCTCGAACAGATCGGCGCTGAACTCGGCGGTGACCCGCACGCCGTGCGGCAGCTCGTCGAGTTCGAGGGTGAGGTCGAACTTCGCGGTGCCGTTGTCCAGGGCGACCGGCTCGACGTCGAGCCCCTGCAGTGCCGCCTGCGGCCGCAGCGGCCCCTGGTAGGCGAACGCCACCTGCGCGATCGGCTGCCGGGACAGGTCGCGGTCCGGGGCGACCTGCGCCACGACGGCCTCCAGCGGCACGTACTGGTGCTCATGGGCGTCCAGCGTGCGCTCCCGGCTCTCCCCGACGAGCGAGCGGAAGCTGCGCCGGGCGTCCGCCCGCAGGCGCAGCAGCACGGTGTTGGTGAAGAAGCCGATCACGTCCTCGGCCTCGGGGCTCGGCCGTCCGGCCATCGGCGCGGCCACCACCAGGTCGTCCCCGCCGCCCACGGCGCGCAGCAGCGCACCGAACGCCGCCAGGTACACGGCGAACGGGGTGGCGTTCTCGGCGGCGGCCAGGTCGGCGACCGCGGCCGCCCGGTCCGCCGGCAGCGTCGTGGAGACCCGGCCGCCCGCGTGGGTCTGGACCGGCGGCCGCGGCCGGTCGGCGGGCAGCTCGACAGTGGTGGGCACGCCGCTCAACTGCTCGCGCCAGTAGGCGAGTCCGGGCTCCAGGGCGCCGGTGCGGGCGAGTTCGGCGTGCCGGCCGGCGAAGTCGGCGTAGCGCGGGGCGGGCGCGGCCGGCTCCGGGGCCGCCCCGGTCTCCCGCGCGTACAGCAGGGCCAGATCGCGGTCGAAGACGTTCTGCGACCAGCCGTCGGTGACCAGATGGTGCATGACCACCACGAAGAGGTGGTCGTCCGGCGCGAGTCCGTACAGGGTGGCCCGCACGAGCGGCGCACGGGCGAGGTCGAAGGGGCGCGCTGCCTCGGCGGCGGCCTCCGCCACGACCTCCTCGACCGTGCGTCCGGCCGAGTCGACGACGGTCAGCACGGCGTCGTCCCCGGCCGTCCCGGACACCGTCAGCTCGCCGTCGACGAGGTGGAAGGCCGTCCGCAGCGCGTCGTGGCGGCCGACGAGCGCGGTCAGCGCCCGGCCGAGGGCGGCAGGGTCCAGGGGGCCGCGCAGGCGCAGCGCGGACGGCACGTGGTAGGCGGGGCCCGCGGCCGGATTCAGGTGGGACAGGAACCAGAGCCGACGCTGCCCCGGCGCCGGTACGGGCGGCCCGCCCGCCGGCGTGGCCTCGGGCGGCGACGTCCGCTCGGCGGTGCCGGTGCGCAGCAGCTCGCGGACCAGGTCCGCCAGTTCGGCCAGGGACCCGGCCGCGTGGAAATCGCGCAGGGTCGGCCGGACTCCGAGGTCGGCCACGATCCGCGTGAGCACGCGGGCGGCCTGCAGGGAACTGCCGCCCAGCCGGGTGAAGCCGTCACCCCGGCCCACGGGCCGGACATCGAGCACGTCCTCCCAGACGGCGGCCAGAGCCCGTTCGAGGTCGTCCGACGGTTCCTCGAAGGCCACGCCGTCCGGCCGGGAGGTCAGTTCCAGCGAACGCAGCACCGCGCGGTCGACCTTGCCGCCGTGCGTCTGCATGGGCAGCGCCGCGAGCGGCACGAACAGCGAGGGAACCATGGTCGGCGGCAGCACGGCGGCGGCCTCGCGGCGCAGCTGGGCGGCCGAGACGCCGGTACCGACGACGAACGCGACCAGCCGGGCGTCGGCGCCCTCGCCGCGGGCGACCACCGCGCACTGCCGCACGCCGGGAAGGGCGGAGATCGTCCGCTCCACCTCGGCGGGTTCGATCCGGACCCCGCGGATCTTGACCTGGTCGTCGGTCCGGCCGACGAACTCCAGCTGGCCGTCGGGCAGCACGCGCGCGAGGTCGCCCGTGCGGTACAGCCGGGCGCCCGGCCGTTCGGCGAAGGGATGCGGCCCGAAGAGCTCGGCCGTCAGCGCCGGCCGGCCCAGGTAGCCGCGGCTCACGGTCGGGCCGCCCAGGTGGAGTTCGCCCACCGTCCCGGGCGCGACCGGCCAGAGGTCGGCGTCGAGGACGTACGCCTCCGCACCCGGGAGCGGGTGGCCGATGGGCGGCGGCCGGTCCGGCTGCCGCCGGTCACTCGTGGTGATGATCAGGGTCGACTCGGTGGGGCCGTAGGCGACGTGGAAGTGCCGACGGCGCTCCCAGCGCTCGACGACCTCCGTGGGGACCACCTCGCCGCCGACCACCAGGGTGCGCAGGTCGGGCAGTTCCGTGTCCGGCAGCACCGCCAGCACCGAGGGCGGCAGGAACGCCGTCGTGATCCGCTCCCGTTCGAGCAGCCGGGCCAGCCCCGGGCCGACCAGGTCGGCGTCCGGGGGCGGCAGCACCACCGTGCCCCCGGCGGTGAGCGGCCCGAAGATCTCGCCGACGGTCGCGTCGAACGTGATCCCGGCGAACTGCAGCGTCCGGGTCCCCGGACCGAAGCCGACACGGCTGCCGATCCCGGCGAGGAACGCGGTCACGCTGCGGTGCTCGACCATGACGCCCTTGGGCCGTCCGGTCGACCCGGAGGTGTACATGATGTACGCCAGATCGCCGGGGCGCGCGGCCGTGGGCGGGAGCCCGTCGCCGCTGCTCCCGGGGCCCGGGCCGGCCGGTTCGTCGACCAGCACCACCGGGCAGGCGTCGGCGGGCAGCCGGCCGGTGAGCTCCGCCCGGGTGACCACCAGAGCGGCCCCCGCGTCGTCGAGCACGACGCCGAGCCGCCGGGACGGGTACGCCGGCTCCAGCCCGATGTACGCGGCACCGGACTTCAGCACCGCGAGCAGGGCGACGACGAGCTCGGGTGAGCGGTCGAGCAGGACGCCGACGTGACGGCCCCGGCCCGCACCCGCTTCCCGCAGCCGCAGTGCGAGGCGGCGGGCCGCCGTGTCGAGTCCGGCGTAGCTGAGCGCGATGGTTCCCTGGACGACCGCGACCGCCTCGGGGGTCGCCGCGACCTGGCGTTCGAACAGGCCGTGGATGGTGTCCGCGCCGTTCCGGCGGTCCTGGGCGCTGGTCATGGCTGGCTGGTCCACCTCCCTGCGGCCCGGCCGTGGACCGCAGCACCCACCTTCGCCGTGGGCTCTGGCGCGCCGCTGACTGCTTGCTGGTCCGTCACTGACGCCCTCACGCGCCGTCGGCGCGGCCGCCCGCGACGGCGGCGGACAACTGCCGTACGTCCCCGGGCTCGGGCGCCAGTTCGGCCGCGACCAGCCGGACCAGTGTGGACATCCGGTACCGGCCGTCCGGCCGCGCCAGCACGAGGTGCACGTCGGCGAGGGTGTTGAGGGCGGAGCGCACCCGGGGGAGCGTGAGCCCGGTGTGCGCGGCGAGCACCGGTGCCGCCACGCCGTCGGAGTCGACCTGGGGCCAGCCGCTCAGCAGCCGGAACATCCGCCTCGCCTCAGCCGGCAGCAGCCGGTCGTAACTCGCCCGGATGCGGGCCCGCAGGGTCAGCCCGCCGAAGGCCAGTTCGTCCAGACAGCGCTGCTTGTCGGAGAGCTGGTCGGCGACGTCCTTGAGCGGGAGTTCCGGCCGGGCGGCCAGGCGCGCCGCCACGATACGGATCGCGAGCGGCAGGTTCTCGCACTGGTGGACGATGGTGCGCGCGGACATGAGCTCCGCGTCGACCCGTCGCGGCCCCGCCGTACGGCGCAGCAGTTCCAGCGCCTCCTCGTCGTCGGGGACCCCCAGCGTCAGGTGCGCGGCACCGTCGATCATGGTGAGGGCGCGCTTGCCGGTCACCAGCGCGGCGGAGCTGCCGGCGCCGGGCAGGAGCGGGCTGACGTGGTCGAGGCCGGCCGCGCCCTCCACGACCACGAGGACGCGCCGGGTCGCGAGCGCCGACCGGAACAGCGCGGCCAGCTCCTCGCCGTACCGGGGCAGCGCGGTGACGCCCAGCATGGACAGCCACCGGCGGAGGATCTTCGCCGGCTTCGGCGCGGTGTCGTCGTCGCCGTGCAGGTTGGCGTAGAACTGGCCGTCGGGGAATCGCGCGGCGAGCCGGTGGGCCGCGTGCACGGCGAGCGTGGTCTTGCCGACGCCGGCCGGGCCGCTGATCATGCCGACCTGACCCGCTCCGTCCTCGGAGAACCAGCCGCAGACCGCGGCGAGTTCGGTCCGGCGCCCCACGAACGTCGTCGTGTCGCGGGGCAGTTCGGCGGCCACCCGCACTCGCTCCCCGCCGGCGGCCGCGGGGCGGGGCGGCGCGGTCGGCGCCCCCACGAACCAGAAGCCGTCGGCGTCCCCGGCCCGTCCGACGGCCCGCCCGGACAGGATGTCGCGCTGCAACTGCCGTAGCTGCGGCCCCGGTTCGATCCCCAGGTCGGCCCGCAACCGGGCTCGGGCGCGCCCGTACGCGGCCAGGGCGTCGGCCTGCCGGCCGGCGCCGCAGAGCGCCACCATCAGCAGCGCCCACAGCCGCTCACGGTACGGATGGGCGGCCACCATGGCCTCCAGCCGGGGCACCATCGTCGCCTGCCGCCCCAGCGTGAGCGCCGCCTCGACCGCGTCCTCCTCGACGGTCATGCGCAGATCCTCCAGGCGCTGGACGTCGGCCTGGATCGCGGTCGCGGACACGTCGGCGAGGGCGGTGCCCCGCCACAGCCCGAGCGCCGTCTGGAGGGCCGCGGAGCCCTCGTCCGCCCGCCCAGCCCTGATCGCCGCGCGCCCGCGGTCCGTCAGGTCCTGGAAGCGGTGCAGGTCGAGGGCTCCGTCGGGCACCGTCAGCCGGTAGCCGCCCGCCTCGGTGAGCAGCGCGGTGTCGGAGTCGAACCTCAGGAGCTGGCGCAGCCGGTAGACGTAGGCCTGCAGGGTGTTCCTGGCCTTCGCGGGGGGCGTGTCCCCCCAGACCTGGTCCTCCAGCTCCTGCACGGGCACGGTCTGGCCGGCCCGCAGCAGCAGCACGGCCAGGACGGCCCGCTGCTTGTCGGCGGCGATGTCGATCAGCCGGTCGCCGTCCCATACCTGCAGGCAACCGAGAATCCGGAAGTCCATCATGCTTCTCTCAGGTCGTACGCGGGTCCGTCCCCGTCGGATCGCGATCGGGATCAGCGGACGCCGGCGTGCCGGGAGTGGTCGGTGATTCTGGCGGCAGGCCGACGTGTTCGCCGGCGCCGCCGGGAGGGAAGTACCGCGTGCGCGTCCGGATGACCGACGCGGGGCGGAAGCCGCCGGACGGGCGGCTCCGGAGGACCTGACCAGCCGTTCAGGCCGCGTCGGCCGACCCGGCGCGGCTCTGTTCCCGTTCGACCGCCTCGTAGAGCCCCTTGATGTTGCCGCTGCCGAAGGTCCGCGCGCCGCGCCGCTCGACCAGCTCCAGGAACAGCGTCCGGCGCGTGTACGGGGACCGGGTGAAGATCTGCAGCAGCAGGCCCCATTCGTCGATGTCGGCGAGGATGTTCCGCGCCCGCAGGTCGTCGAGCTCGGCGCCGAGTTCACCGACCCGGCCCTCCACCAGCTCGTAGTAGGCGTCCGGTGTCCGGAGGAACTCGACGCCCTGGTCGCCGAGGCGCCGCACGGCTTCCCTGATGTCCGCCGTCCCGAAGGCGACGTGCTGGACCCCGGCCCCGCCGTGGGACCGCAGGAAGGTGTCGATCTGGCCGGGATCGTGCGTCGCGTCGGGCTCCAGGACGGTGAGCGTGATGCCGCTGGCCGGGTCGCGCACCACCTTCGACGACATGGCCTGCCGGCCGACCTCGATGAACTCGGAGAAGATCTCCTCGAAGCCGAACGTCTGCTGGTACCGGCTCACGGTCTTGTCCAGCTCGCCGACCGGCACGCACACGGCGAAGTGGTCGATGTCCCCCAGCAGCTCACCGTCCGCGGGCACGGGTGACGCACCCGCCACGGGCGACAGGGCGGGGTGCGGGAGCGCGGCACCCGCCTCGACGAACGTGTGCACGACGTCGCCGAAGCCGCGGACCGCGGCATTGACGACGGGGCCGGCCGGGCCGGCGTGGGTGGCCGGCGCCGTGACCGGTTCGGCGCCGTTCGCCACCGCGGTGCGGTAGGCCTCCGCGACGTCGGGCACCTCGATCGCGATGTCGGCCACACCGTCGCCGTGCGCGGCCACATAGCGGGCGACCGGGTCGGCCGCGTCGGTGGCGGAGGTGAGCAGGAGCCGGATACGGCCCTGGGCCAGCAGGACGGAGTGGGGCTGCACGGCCGGGTCCGACTCCGCGATCGGGCGGAAGCCGAAGGCCGTGCGGTAGTAGTAGGCCGCCTGGCAGGCGTCGCCGACATACATGTGGACATGGCTCAGACGCGCACGATTCATGGTTCCCCCGGGGCAATACACTCAGGTGGCCCATGCGGGCCCGGCTGACGTCATCATCACATCGAGGGCTTTACGGCCTACTGAACACTTTGCTTAACCCCGATCTCCCGACCGGCCGGTTGTCCGGGTAAGTCATGAAAGAGTGACGCAGGTTGTGGCGGCCACGAGAGAGCGGCCCGGTGTCCCCGAGCGGGCATGCGGGGCCGGCCCGGCGGCCGGCGGAAGGCCCTTCTCGAAACACCGCGGCGGAAGTGCGCCGCCCGGACCCGAATTGCGGGGTGGGCCGGGCGCGGCGCTTTTCCGGCGAGAGCGAGGTCCGCCGGCCGGTATTCTGCCGATTTCGGCTTCCCGCCCGTCGGCGGCCGGAGTCGTCGGCAATATGCCCGCCCGGCAACGGCCCTTTCCCGGCCGACCGCAATTCCCGGTCAGCTTTCCCTGCGAAGCCAGTCCTCGACCTCCTCGGGTGACAGCTCCGCGATCTCCGCGACGAGCTCGGCCACCGTCTCCGGGTCCGCCTCGCCGCCAGGTGAAGAACCGCTGCGTTCGACGAGCGCGACGAGCTCCCGGGGCGTCGGCGCCGAGTAGAGCGCGTCGCCCGGCAGTTCGACCCCGGTCGCTTCGGTCACCCGGGCGATGATGCGGGTCGCCAGCAGGGAGTGGCCGCCGAGCTCGAAGAAGTCGTCGTCGAGGCCCACGTCGTCGATGCCGAGCAGCTCCCGCCAGATGCGCAGGACGATGTCGGACGGACCCACGGCCGGCTCCGTCGCCCCGGCCGGCTCCGGCCCGGAGGAGCGGGGCCGCACGGGCTGTGGCTCCTGCGGCCGCGCCGCCGTGACCGCGAGGCCCAGCTCCGCCCCGGGCGCCGGCTCCACCCAGTGCCGGCGGCGGCCGAAGGGGTACGTCGGCAGCGGTATGCGCGACCACGTCCCACGACGCCACCGGCCCCAGTCCACGGATGCGCCCGCGGCCCACAACCGGCCGGCCGTACGGGCCAGATAGTCACCGCCGGGCCCCTCGCGCTCCGGATCGGGCAGCCCGCCGAGCAGGACGTGGTCGTCCCCGCCCCTGCCGGCCAGCGTCCGCAGGGTGGCCCCCGGACCGACTTCGAGGAACACCGACGCCGGGCCCGCCAGCAGCCGTCCCACCCCCTCGTGGAAGCGGACCGGGGCCAGCAGATGACGGACCCAGTACGCCGGATCCGCCGCCTCCTCGGGACGGATCCAGTCGCCGGTCAGGTTGGAGACGAAGGGGATCTGCGGCGGCCGGAGAACGGCCTTGCGCAGCATCGCCTCGAACGGCGCGGCCACCGCCTCCATCATCGGGGAGTGGAAGGCGTGGGACGTGTGCAGCCGGCGGCACGTGGTCCCGGCCGACCGCAGCTCCTTCTCCAGTGCCTCCACGGCCGGGAGGGGACCGGACACGACACACAGGTCCGGGCCGTTGACGGCCGCGACCGCGATGCCGCCGTCGAGGACCGGGCGCACCTCGTCCACGGGAAGGCCGACGGCGAGCATCGCGCCGGGCGGCTGCTCCTGCATGAGCCGGGCCCGCGCGGCGACCAGGTCGAGCGCGGTGGCGAAGTCGAAGCACCCCGCGACGGTCGCCGCCACGTACTCGCCGAGGCTGTGCCCGATCATCGCCCTCGGCGTGATCCCGAGCTCCAGCCACACCTGGGCCAGGGCGTGTTCGACGGCGAACAGCGCCGGCTGCGTGCGGCCGGTGCGCTCCAGCGCCCGCGCGTTCTCGGCCGGATCCCCGTCGTACAGCAGGCCGCGCAGGTCGAAGTCCAGGCGGTTGTCGGCGGCGTCGATCCAGGTGCGGAAGGTCTCCTCCGTCTCGTACAGGTCCCGGCCCATGCCGACCCGCTGGGTGCCCTGGCCGGGGAACATGAAGACCACACCACGATCGCGGGCGTCCGCGGCCGGCGGCCGTACGGCGGCCAGCGCGGCGACGGCCGAGCCGAGGTCCGTACAGGTGACCGTGGCCCTGCGGCGCTGCGGGGCGCGGCCGCTCTGCAACGTGGCGGCGACGTCCGCCAGCTCGGTCTCCGGATGGGCCAGCAGGTGCTCCCGCAGCCGGGCGGCCACTTCGAGCAGCCGCTCGTCCTCGCGGGCGGACAGGGTCAGCACCTCGCGCTCGCGGCCGCCGCGCGAGCGCGGCGGGGGCGGCGGGGGCTCCTCCAGGACCATGTGCGCGTTCGTCCCGCCGATCCCGAACGAGCTGACCGCGGCCCGTCGCCGCCCGGTGTCCTGCGGCCACGGCGTCGCCTCGCCGAGCAGGCGGAACCGGCCGGAGTCCAGGTCGATGTCCGGGTTGGGCCTGCTGAAGTGGCGACTGGGCGGCAGGACCCGGTGCTTCAGCGCCAGCACCGTCTTGATCAGACCCGCCACGCCGGCCGCGCCGGACAGATGCCCGATCTGGGCCTTGAGGGTGCCGAGCGTGCACGGCGTTCCCTCGGTGCCGAACGCCTCGGTGAGTGCCTGGAACTCGATCGGATCCCCGAGCGACGTGCCGGTCCCGTGCGTCTCGACGTAGCTGATGGTGCGAGGGTGGACGCCCGCGACGCGGTGCGCCGCGCGGACGACGGCGATCTGCCCGTCCACCCCCGGAGCCGTGAAGCCGACCTTTCTCGCGCCGTCGTTGTTCACCGCCGATCCGAGGATGACGGCGTGCACGGTGTCGCGGTCGGCGAGAGCGTCCGCCAGCGGCTTGAGCACGACCGCTCCCACGCCGTTGCCGAAGACCGTCCCGTCGGCCTCGGCGTCGAACGGCAGGCAGTGGCCGCTGGAGGAGAACACCGAGCCCGGGGTGTGCCGGTACCCCTCGTACTGCGGCACATGGACCGTGACACCGCCGGCCAGGGCCAGTTCGCACTCGCCGGCGATCAGCGCCTGGCAGGCCATGTGCACCGCGACCAGGGAGGAGGAGCAGGAGGACTGCACGCTCAGGCTCGGCCCGCGCAGATCGAGATGGTAGGAGACCCGGGCCGCCAGCATGTCCTTCTCGGTGGCCAGCAGCAGCTCCTGCGGGCCCGTGTTCGCCAGCGCCCCGGGGGAGCGCAGCAGGTTGCCGAGCAGGTAGGCGTTCTGGCTGGCACTGGCGTAGACGCCGACGGAGGCGCGTTCGGCGCGGGGGGCGTACCCCGCGTTCTCCAGCGCGGCCCAGGCACACTCCAGGAAGATGCGCTGCTGCGGGTCGAGCAGGGCTGCGTCCCGGGGCGTGTACCCGAACAGGACGTTGTCGAAGTACTCGACGCCGTCGAGCACCCCGTGGACGTGCCGGTAGTCGGGGCGTCGGGCCTCGTCCGGTGCCACCCCCGCGGCTATCGCGTCCTCCGCGGTGAACGACGTGAGGCGTTCACCGCCGTCGACCACGTTCTCCCAGAACCGTCCGACCGAGTCCGCGCCCGGGAACCGTCCCGCCATGCCCACGACGGCGATCTCCAGCCCGGTGGGCTCCGCCTGCCGCGCGCTCATCGCTCGTCCTCGCTCATCGCGGCGCGCCGCCGGGCCCGGGCGGCGGTCGTCAGCCTGCTGCGCCCCCTGCCGTACTCCGCATCGGGGCCGGACGCCTCCGGGCCGGATGCCGGTGAGCCGGGTGCCGTGGCGGTCTCCAGATGGCGCACCAGCAGGTGCACGGTCGGATTGCGGAAGAGCGTGACCATCGAGATCTCCCGTTCGAACAACTTGACCAGCCGGGCCCTGAGCCGCATCAGCAGCAGCGAAGTGCCGCCGATGTCGAAGAAGTTGTCGTGCACGCCCACGCTCGGCCGGCCGAGCGTGGCGGCCCAGACCGCGGCCACCCGCTCCTCCGGACCCGCCCCCGGAGCGACCTGGCCGCCGCCCTGCTCGGTCACGGGGGCGGGCAGGGCGGCCCGGTCGATCTTGCCGTTCGGGGTCAGCGGCAGGGCGTCGAGCACCACGACGGCCGAGGGGACCATGTGCTCGGGCAGCAGCTCGGCGGCGAAGGCGCGCACGTCCCCCGCCGTGACGCCGGATCCGGTCACATAGCCGGCCAGCCGCAGCTCGTCGGCGGCGCCGTACGGCACGACGACGGCCTGCCCCACGTACGGATGGCGGGTCAGGACGGCCGCCACCTCGCCCGGCTCGACCCGGTAACCCATGACCTTCACCTGGTCGTCGGCGCGCCCGACGAACTCCAGGTCCCCGCTCGGCAGTCGCCGGACCAGGTCGCCCGTGCGGTACCTGCGGGCCCCGGGCGGCTCGCCGGGACAGGGGGTGAAGGCGGCCGCGGTCGCGGCGGGAGCGTCGAGGTAACCGCGGGCCACGTTCGCCCCGGAGATGTGCAGTTCCCCGGTGACGCCGTCGGGCACGGGCTCCCCGTCCGGCCCGAGGACATACGTGCGCACGCCCCGGAACGGCCGGCCGAGGGGCACCGTCGCGGCCTCCGGCACCTCCTCGGTCACCCGGTGTCCGAGCATCGAGACGGTCGTCTCGGTCGGGCCGTAGTGATTCTCCACGGCCAGGTCCGGCCGGGCGGCGCGGACCTGGCGGACCAGGTTCGCCGGCAGCGGCTCTCCGGCGCAGATCAGCAGTCGCCGCGGCAGCACCCCGGCGACCGTGGCGCCGTCGGGGCCCGCCAGCGCCCCGAGATGGCTCGGCACGAGTTTCATGGCGTCGATACCTTGGTGCGAGAAGTAGGCCGCGAACTCCGCCGGATCGACCGCCTGTTCCCGGGAGAGCACGTGCAGCCGGCCGCCGGTGGTCAGCGCGCCGAACACGTTGGTGCTGCCCAGGTCCGCGGAGAACGTGGACACCAGGGCCCAGGACCACCCCGGCTCGATCCGCTCGTACAGGCCGTTCAGGTAGTGGACGTACTGCCGGTGCTCGACGGCCACGGCCTTGGGCCTGCCGGTCGATCCGGAGGTGAACAGCACGTAGCACAGGGCCGCGTCGGGAGTGGGCGGCCGGTCCGGGCCCGGCTCGCCGGGGTCCTCGCCCAGCACGGCGACGGGAAGTCCGCCGGCCGCGGCGCGTTCCGCCAGTTCCGGTGTCGTCACCACGGCCGCCGCGCCCGCGGCCGACAGCAGGGCGGCGCGGCGGGCGCCGGGAAGCTCGGGGTCCAGCGGCAGGTAGGCCCCGCCCGCCCGCAGGATGCCGAGCATGCCCACGATCATCGCTGCCGACCGGGGCACCAGCAGGCCCACGGGACGGTCCACTCCCACGCCGAGTGCGGCGAGCCGCACGGCCACCCGCTCCGCCTGGTGTTCGAGTTCGCCGTAGGTGAGGTCGCCGTCGGGCCCGGTGACCGCGATCCTCGACGCCGCCCCGCGCGTCTGGGCGGCGATCAGTTCGTGCAGTGTGGTTGCTTGAGTGGCTCCCATGAAGGCGATCGTCGTGTCGCACACTGACTCAGCGCTGAACCGGCGGTGACGCGCCGGACGGGCGGGTGCGGCCGGTCGTCCCTGGCAAGTCCAAAACGGGCCACAATTGATCGCATATTGACACTGTATTGAAGCTGAAGTGATATCAGGTATGTACACTCGGACCTGTTTGGCGCATTGGCCGTTCAGCCGCGCACGGGGGTAAAAATGAGCAGGTTCGAAGTCGGGTACCCGTATGTCACCGAGATGCTTGCGGGTAACTATGTCCGTATTCTGGGCCCGGTGGATGTTCTCGCCGAGGGTGTACCGGTTCCGCTGGCCCGGCGCAAACAACGCCTTCTGCTGGCATTGCTCGCATTGGACGCGGGCCGCCCGGTTCCCTTCTCACGCATCGTCAGTGTCCTGTGGCCCATGAAAGCGCCTACTGCCGTGCGTAATCAGGTCCATGTACACATATACGCGCTCCGTCGGGCGCTGGCGGCGATAACTTCAGCCGAGAAGTGTCTGGAGACACGGCATGACGGATATGTGCTGAACACCCCGGTCGTCGAGGTGGACCTGTGCCGTTTCGAACAGGCCGTCGCCGACAGCGAACGCGCCCTGGCGGCCGGTCACCTGCCCGAGGCGCACCGGACCTTGTCCGCGGCGCTCGACCTGTGGCACGGGATACCCCTGGACGGCCTGGACGGGGTGTTCGCCCAGTCGGAGTCGGCCCGGCTGCAGGAACGCCGCCTGACGGCCCTGGAGCGGCGGCTGGACCTCGACCTCGCCGTGGGCAGACATGCCGACGCCCTGGCCGAACTGGCGGGGCTGGTGGCCGCCAATCCGCTGCACCAGGGCTTCCAGCGCCGTCACGTGCTCGCGCTGTACTGCTGTGAACGCACCAGCCAGGCCCTGTCCGCGTGCCGCGCGGCTCGTCGGCTGGTCATCGACGAACTGGGCATCGACGCGGGGGAACGGCTCGGCGCGCTGGAGATGGCCATCCTGCGCGGCGCCCCGGCGGAAGAGCTGGTCGCCGAGGCCATCGGCTGGGAGGGGCCGCGCGTCCGGCCGCCCCGCAGGACGGCCGGACACGTGCGGTACGGCAGCGGCCTGTGACCGGCCGCGGCCGTCGCGTGCGAACTACTCCGGCTTGCGCGCGGAGCAGGTCCACGACAGCGGGATCGGGTCCCCGGGCAGCCGCCAGAAACCCGGGTCCTGCTCGTCCCGGACCATGGAGCTGAGACGCTGCCGGCAGTCGACCGGCACCTCCGTGAACGTCTCGATCCGCAGCCCCGCCTGGATCAGCGCGGTGATGACGTCGGAGACCGTCCACGGCCAGCTGTACTGCTTGTACGGGTCGATCTCCCGCGCGCCCTCGTACTCGTCCCCGTAGGTGATGCCGACCTCGTTCTCGTGCGGACCGTTGGTGAACAGCTCCGAGCGGAGCCGCAGTTCACCGCCGACCTCCTGGAACGCGCCGAGGATCGAGTGGATCTCCACGATGTGGAAGACCCCGCCGGGCTTGAGGAAGTGCGCTATGACCTTGGCCCAGCCGGGCAGGTCGGGCAGGAGGTTGAGCACCCCGTAGTCGGTGTAGACGATGTCGAAGGAGCCCTTCAGCACCTCCGGCAGGTCGTAGATGTTGGCTTCCACGAACCTGATGTCCACGTTCAGGCCCTTGGCCAGGTCGCGGCCGATCTCAAGGGCCTGCCCGGCGAAGTCCACCGCGGTGACGTTGGCGCCCTTGCGGGCCCAGGAGATGGCGTTCAGCCCGATGTGGCACTGCAGGTGCAGGAAGTCCTTGCCGGACACGTCACCGAGCGCCGCCAGCTCCAGCGAGCGCAGACTGCTCTTCCCGGCCCGGAACGAGTCGAGGTCGTAGTAGCTGGAGTCGACGTGTGCCAGGGCTCGCCGGTTCCACCCCTCCTGGTTGCTCTCCATACGTTTGCGGTCGTCGATGGTGGTGTCCAAGGGAGACCTCTCTTCGATGTGACGGCCAGTGCCGGTGCACCTGTGTCGGTGGAGCGTCCTACCGCCGATCGTCCCCGCGGCCGCTGACTCGGTGCTGAAGTGCCGGACGCGGCCCGCTGGAGCCTGCCGGGCCGGCGGCCGCGCGGGCTGCTCAGCGGCCCCAGATCCTCCGGTACGCCTCCCGGTAGCCCGGCGGGTCCCAGGTCGTCGCTCCGGCGCTGTTGGCGGCCGTCGAGACATGGGTGGGGGCGACATAGCCGCTGGCGGGACGGCCGGAGAAGGCGCGGTTGAACTCGTCGACGATCTGCCAGCCCTGCTGGGACAGCGGCTCGGGAACGGTGGCGGCCTGGTACTGCCGGCTGTTGATGCGCTGGAAGGCGGACGGGTCGCCGTCCCCGGCACCGATGTTGAAGGGCGGCCCCGCACCGTTGCGGCCGGCCGCGCGGAAGGCGGGGGCGGCGTCCGCGAAGTACAGGTCGTTGATGGCGGCGGAGTGCGTCCACGTGTCCGGGAAGCGAGAGAGCAGGGAGGCGATCTCGCGCGGGACGCGGCTGCCGGCGTCCGGGATCGGGATGTTCTCGTACGCGAGCAGCCGCACCCCGGCGCAGGTGGCGAGTTCCGCTCTGATCAGTTCGGACTTCCGCTTCGCGAACGGGACCGAGGCGTCGGTGAACAGGACGACCCCGGCCCGGCCGCCGGAGTGCGCGATGATCCACTGCGCGCTGATGCCGGCCACGCTCTCGACCCGGGTGGTGACGTTGGTGAAGAGCGGGGGCCGCCTGCTCGGGCCGGGCGTGGCGACCGCGTGCCAGCCGACGAGAGGGATGCCGGCCGCGCCGGCCGCGGCGACCTGCTGTGCGGTCGAGCCGGGGTCGAAGCCGCCGATGACGATGCCCGACGGCCGCAGCGCCACTGCCTCGCTCATGGCCGCCTGGATGCCGGCGGGGCTGCCGCCGCCGTCGATCACCCGGACGTGCCAGCCGATGACGCGTGCGGCATCCCGCAGGCCGCCCGCGACGCCCGCGACTCCGGGGTTGGTCATGGTCTGCGCGACGTAGACGACCGTCTTGCCGGACACCGCCGTGGGCCCGGTGGTCGGCCCGTTCCAGGCGGTGTCGGTCCGCTCGGCCCGTGCGACCGCGGCCACGGCTGCGGCCTGGGCCCCCGGGCAGCCGCCGGGGCCGGTGGTGGTCACGTCGGGGCTGTTGGACGAGCCACTCCGGCAGCCGGCCAGGGCGACGGCCGCGGCCAGCAGCGCGAGGGCGACGGACCTGGCCCCGCGGACCCGGAGGCCGGTGGCCTCGCGGGCGCCGTGCACCGGGCGTCCTCGCGCGGGAACGAACGCCGGGCCATGGCTGGGCGCGGGGCCGGAGTCCGGGGTGGGGTTCATGGCGTGGGGTCCGCGGTTCCGTCTTCGGAGGCGGTCGTCGGCGGCCGGGGCGGAGCCGCCGGTGTGCCGTGGGCCGCGTCGGCCCCGGTACGCAGCCGGCGGGCGGAGTAGCCGGCCAGGCCGACGGCGAGCAGCAGGGTGCCGCCGTAGAACAGGGACACCGTCCAGAACGCGGCGCCCAACTGGCCGATGCCGGTGAGGCCGACGGCCAGCACGGCGACGGCGACGAGCGTGCCCAGGGCGTTGGGACGGCCGGGCCGGATCGCGGTGGAGCCCAGGAGGGCGCCGACGAACGCGGGCAGCAGGTAGTCGAGACCGACACTGGGATTGCCGATCTGCTGCTGAGCCGCCAGCAGCACCCCGGCGAAGCCGACGATCAGCCCCGACGCCGCGAACGTGTACACGGTGTACCTGCGGGCCGGAATGCCGACCAGTTCGGCGGCGCGCGGACTGGCACCGATGACGTACAGGCACCGGCCGAGCGGCAGCCGCTCCAGCACCAGCCACAGGACGACGGCGACGGCGAGCACGTAGTACGCGGGCAGCGGCAGGCCGAGGAACGTGGAGTCGTAGAGACCGGTGAAGGCGGCCGGCAGCCCGAGCGGGCCCGGGACGATCCTGCCGCCACCGGTGACCCAGCCGGTCACGGCGTACAGCATGCTGCCGGTCCCGAGAGTGGCGATGAACGAGTCGATCCGGCCGAACTCGACGATCACACCGTTGAGGACGCCCACCACCCCGCCGCCGGCGATCACCACCAGGCAGGCCCAGGGCCACGGCCATCCGGCGTGGACGACGAGTTGCAGCACCATGACATGGCCCAGGCCCAGACCGTAGCCGAGGGAGAGGTCGAAGGAACCGGTCACGATGGGGACCATGGCGGCGAGCGCGAGGACGGCCGGGATCGACTGGTTGGACAGGATCGAGTCGAGGGTGTCCCGGGTGGGGAACGTGTGCGGCAGCGCGACGGAGAAGACCAGGACGAGCAGCGCGGTGAGGACCAGGAGGCCGTAGGCGCCCGCGAGGTGCCCGGCCGGACTGCGCCGGAGCGGCCGGGGGCGGGGCGAGGAGGGCGGGGGCGCGGCGGTCATGAGTCCGTGGTGGTGCCGGGGGCCGGCAGGGCCGAGGCCGCCCGGGCGAGCCCCGTGACCGTGAGGTCCGCGCCGCTCAGCTCGGTGGTCACGCGGCCGCGGACGAACACCAGGGCGCGCCGGCACACGCCCGCCACCTCCTCGAAGTCGGTCGAGACGAGCAGCACCGCGAGACCGCCGGCCAGCGCCTCGTCGAGCAGGCGGTGCACCGCGGCCTTGGCCCCGACGTCCACGCTCGCGGTCGGCTCCTCCAGGATCAGCAGCCGCAGGTCCGCCGGGAGCCACCGGCCGATCAGGACCTTCTGCTGGTTGCCGCCGGACAGGGCGGCGAGGGGGGCCTCGCTGTCGCGGGGCCGCACCGCGAACCGCTCGATCAGCTCCGCGGCCCGGGCGCGTTCACGGCGGGGACCGATCCAGCGCAGCGCGGACAGACCCGCCGCCCGGGGATTGGCCAGCAGGTTCTCGCGCACGGTCAGCCCCATGGCACAGCCCTCCCGCTGTCTGTCGCCGGGCACCAGGCCGACCCCGGCGGCGACGGCGCCGGTGACGGTGCGGGGCCGGTACGGCCGGCCGGCCAGGAGAGCCCGGCCGCCGAGGAAGGGCCGGGCGCCGGCCAGCGCGCGGCCAAGCTCCAGGTGGCCGGCGCCGGAGAGGCCGACCAGGCCCAGGGCCTCTCCGGGCCGCAGCTCAAGGGTGACGGGTGCCGTGCCGGCGGTACGGGCGCCGTCGAGGACCAGGACGGGCGGTGCGCCCACGGGGACGGCGGCGGGGAGCGGGCGGGCGGGTTCCGTGCCGACGATGTCGTGGACCAGCCGGGCGGGGCTGTGGCCCGCCAGCGGGCCGTGACTGACGAGCCGGCCGTCGCGCAGGACGGCGAAGGCGTCGGCCACCTGGTACACCTCGTCCATGCGGTGGGTGACGTAGAGGATGCCGTGCCCCCGGTCCCGCAGGGTGTGCAGCACCCGGAAGAGCCGGGCGCAGTCCGCGGCGGGCAGCCGGGCGGTCGGCTCGTCGAGCACGACGAACCGGGCGCGCGCCGCGAGGGCCCGGCCGACGGCGACCAGCGAACGTTCGGCGGGACCGAGCCGGGCGACCGGCGTGTCCGGATCGAGGTGCCCGGCGACCGGCTCCAGGGCCTCGGCGCACCGCTGCCGGGTCAGCCGCCAGGAGATCAGTCCGGCGCGGCGCGGATAGCCCGTGGTCAGGGCGATGTTCTCCGCGACGGTCATCCACTCCACGAGCCCGAGGTCCTGGTGGATGAAGGACATGCCGCGGGCGGCGGCACGGCTTCCGAGCGGGTGCCCGGCCACCGTCACCGAGCCCGCGTCGGCACGATGGACCCCCGCGAGCACCTTGATGAGCGTGGACTTCCCGGCGCCGTTGGGGCCGAGCAGGGCGAGCACGCTGCCGGCCCGGACGTCGAGGTCGACCCCGTCCAGTGCGCGGGTCCCGCCGAACCGCTTGGCGAGCCCGCGGATCCGCACCAGCGGGTCGGGAGGGTCGTGCACGGACAGCTCCGGGGGGTCGGCCTGACGGTTCTTCTTCCCGACTCTCGCCTCTCGCCAGCGATACTAGTGGTCGAAATCGTGCCATTCCGGATCTGACGCCCATATGGCGAACACGTGGCGAATCCGATGGGCGTGACGACACCGGCGGGCCGGCCGCGCCCACGGCCTCAGGCGGCGTCGAGCGCGCATTCGGCCCAGATGACCTTTCCCTCCCGGATGTAGCGGGTGCCCCAGCTCCGCGTCAGCTGGGCCACCAGGAACAGGCCGCGGCCGCCTTCGTCGGTGGTGGCGGCCCGGCGCAGGTGCGGGGCGGTGTTGCTGCGGTCGGAGACCTCGCAGATCAGGGTGCGGCCGTGGAGCAGACGTACGCGCACGGGACCGGAGCCGTGGCGGATGGCGTTGGTGACCAGTTCGCTCAGCACCAGCTCCGCGGCGAACCCGGTCTCCTCAAGTCCCCAGTCGGCCAGTTGGCGCAGCGCGCGAGAGCGGACCTCGCTGACGAGGGAGGGGTCGGCGGGCAGGTCCCAGGCGGCGACCCGGTCGGGGGCCAGGGCGTGGGTGCGGGCGACGAGCAGGGCGATGTCGTCATCGGGGTGGATCGGCGCCACGGTGTCCAGGACCGTATCGCAGATGTCCTCGGGCGTGCGGTCCGGGTGGGCCAGGGTGTCCCGCAGCCGGTCGAGGACCACGTCGACGTCGCGGTTGCGGCCCTCGATGAGCCCGTCGGTGTAGAGGACCAGCCGGCTGTCCTCGGGCACGTCGATGTCGACGGCCTCGAAGGGCAGGCCGCCGAGGCCCAGCGGGGGCCCGGCGGGCAGGTCGGGGAAGGAGACAGTGCCGTCGGGGTGGACGAGCGCGGGGGGCGGATGCCCGGCCCGGGCCATGGTGCACTGCTGCGTCGTCGGGTCGTAGACGGCGTACAGGCAGGTCGCGCCGAAGATGCCCGCGTCGCCTGCGGCGGGAGCCTCCCGGTCGAGGCGGCCCACCAGGTTGTCGAGGTGGGTGAGGACCTCGTCCGGGGAGAAGTCGAGTTCGGCGAAGCTGCGGGCGGCGGTGCGCAGCCGTCCCATGGTGGCCGCCGAGAGCATGCCGTGGCCCACGACGTCACCGACCAGGAGGCCGACCCGGGTGCCGGAGAGGGGGATGACGTCGTACCAGTCGCCGCCCACGTCGGACTCCGCGGGCAGGTAGCGATGGGCCACCTCGACGGCGTCCTGTTCGGGCAGACCCTGCGGGAGCAGGCTGCGCTGCAGCGCCAGGACCATGGTGCGCTCTCGTGTGTAGCGCCGGGCGTTGTCGATGGAGAGGGCCGCGCGGCCGGCGAGTTCCTGGATGAGCGAGCGGTCGTCGTCGTCGAAGGGGGCGGGGTGCTGCCCGCGGTAGAAGGCGGCCACGCCGAGGATGACGCCGCGGGCCACGAGGGGGACGGCGACGAGGGAGTGGACATGGCCCAGCATGACCTCGCTGCGCTCCGGGTCGTGGGCGAGCCAGCCCATGGCGGCCCTCAGGTCCGGTTCCAGCACCGCCTGTCCGCTGGTCAGGCAGCGCAGGTGCGGAGTGGCCGGGCCGTAGTCGATGCGCTTGCCGACCGGGTGGAACGGACAGTCGTCGTCGATGCCGTGGACCACCGTGCGGTGAAGGTCGGAGCAGGGGTCGGCGGCCTCCTCGCCCCGCAGTACGGCCTCGGGCAGGTCGATCGTGACGTAGTCGGCCACCCGTGGCACCGCGGTCTCGGCGAGTTCCTCGGCGGTACGACGCACGTCCAGGGTGGTCCCGATGCGCGTGCTGGCGTCGCTCAGCAGCTCCAGGCGGCGCCGGGCGGCGAGCGCGTACCGCCCCACATGCGGCTCTCCCACCAGCACCAGCCCCCTGGCCGGGGGCCCGGCCGACGGCCCCGGGCGGCTACGGCCGCCCACCGCGCTGCCGAGTCCGGATCCGGCCGGTGCACCGCCGGCTCCGCCCGCCGTGCCGGTGCCGACAGGTCCGTTCGCCGGGCCGTTGCCCATGCCCGTCGCGCCGCCCGCCGGCGCGTCGGTGCCGTGCGCACCGGATCGCTGGGCCATGCGGTACGAAGCCGTGGCGCCGGGTACGGAGCCGGGCGCCACGGCGCCGGGAACGGTCGCGGACAGCGGGACGGCGAGGGCGACGGACGCGGCCCGCGCGACGGCGGCGGCGACCGGGCCCACGGCCGCGGCGGACGTCGCCGCTGCGATGGACACGGTGGTGTCCTGGGCGAAGTCGGTGGGTACGAGGGTGAGACGCGGCGGCTCCTCGGCGCGTGCGGGGCCGGGCAGGACGGCCTCGGTGACGAAGCCCTCCACCCCGGCGGGGGTCGTCATCGGGCGGCTCACCAGCGTGACCTGCCGGCCGTCGGACAGGGCGACGCGGACCGCGGCCCGCTGTGCGCAGGAGATCAGCTCGGCGGCCTTCTCCAGCAGGATCGCCTGGTCGCCGGGGCGCATCCCGAGGGCCAGGTCGCCGACCCCGACGCTGTGGTGAGGTCCGGCGGCGGTCTCGGCGCCGGTGCCCAGGTACGCCCGCAGCAGGGCGCGCTCACGTTCGGAACTCTGTCCGAGCAGCCGCCTCTCGATGGCGCGGGCCGCCCGGCGGATCACGGTGGCCAGCGCCGGGTCCTCGGCGGCGCGCGGGTAGCCGAGGCACAGGACACCCTCGATGCGGCCGCTGATCGGGTCGCGGACGGGAAGGGCCCGGCAGGCGTTGCCCTGCGCGCGTTCGGCGAAGTGCTCGGCGCCGTAGACCTGGACGAGCTGCCGCTCGGTCAGCGCGAGCCCGATGCCGTTGGTGCCGGCGTACTGCTCGGCGAAGACGAACCCGGGGTCGCGCTGGAACGCGGGGAGGCTTCCGGCCAGGGACGTCTCGCCGAAGCGGCGCAGCAGCACGGTCCCGTTGGCGTCCGCGACGGAGATGTTCATCCTGGTGCCGGCGAACCAGGACTGCAGCCGGTCCAGCACCGGCACGGCCGCGCGGACGATCCGGGCGTCGTGCTCGAAGTCGTCCCGGAAGGGGAGTCCGGGCTGGTCGGGGGAGAGTCCCAGAGCGCGGCAGCGCTGCCACGAGTGCGAGATGGGAGTGCGTACCCCGGCTTCGACCGCCTCGCCCTGCAGAAAGCGCTCACGCGAAAGGGCGGGTCCGTTGCCGTCCGTCGCACGGCCCGTCGTTGTCGCTTTCCCGCCGCCCCGAACCACAGCTTCGCCTCATTCGAGCCCGCAGAGTCCGATTACCTAACACAATAGGATATACGTTGCATTACGAACATTGCTCATTCAGTGTCACAGAACGGCGACCGGGTTGACCGGCGAGCCCGTCCCGCCCGGGATGTCCAGCGGTGCCACGACCAGCAGGAACTCGTGCCGACCCGCCCGTGCCGTCGCGGCCGCCAGGGCCTCCAGGCCGAGGTTGTCCAGGAGCGGCACCCCCATCGCCGCCAGCACCAGGGCATGGACGGGCGAGTGCACACCGGGCACGGGGGAGGGCCGTACGTCACTGTCGCCGTCGCCGCCGAGCAGCGCGATGCCGCGCTCGGCCAGCAGCGGTACGGCGTCCACGTGGAAGCCCGCGCAGGCGGTGTCCGGGTCCCAGGGGCCGAGGTCCGCGCGGCGGCGGGCCTGCCCGGAGCGCAGGAGCACCGCGTCGCCCTCGCCGATCCGCACGCCGAGTGCCCGCTCCGCGGCGACGACGTCCGCCGCGTGCACCGCCTGCCCCGGCTCCAGCCAGCGGATCCCGAGGACGGCGGGGAGGTCGAGGAGCACCCCCCGGGTGACCAGGGGGCCGAGCGCCGACACCGCCGCGAACCGGGCCCCCGCCGCACCGACGGCCTCCTTCGCCGGCCGGCCGTCGTAGAGCTCCCCCCGGTAGGAGACATGGCACAGGGCGTCGAGATGGGTGACGGCCTTGCCGTGGTAGTCGGCGGCGATGAAGTCCTTGTGGGTGGCGGGCTCCGGGCTCTCCACGTCACCGAGATCGGTCATGTGGTGCAGGGCGGGCCGGGGGTTGTCGGGGCCGGGCACGGTGTTCCAGGGCAGACCCAGCGGTACGACCTGACCGGACCGCACGGCCCCCGTTGCCCGCCGTACGTGCTCCGCGGTCACCCGGTTCCAGGCGCCGCGGTCGGCCGGGGTCCAGCGGCCCCAGGTGCGGACCGCCGCGAAGAGCGCGTCGAACTCCCGGCGGGAGACGGCGGGCCCGTTCCCGGCCCCGGCGGGCCCGTCGGACGCGCCGGCCGGCCCGGGGCCAGGACCGTCCGCGGGGTTCGCGCTCATCCGTACTCACCGTTCCCGGTGTCGGGACTCCCAGCCTCGCACGACTCGCGTGCGCTCGCCCGGGCCGCGGGCCCCGACGCACGGCAGGCAGAGCCGCAGCACGGACCGTAGATTGAGGTGGAAGCCGTTGAGGCGGGAAGGAGCGTCAGCGGTGGCATCGCGGGTTGATCACACGGCGCTGTTCGCCGCGACGCCGAGCCCGTATCTGGTGCTCGGTCCCGACCTGGTCATCGTGGATGTGAACCGGGCCTATCTGGCCGCCACCGGGCGCACCCGGCAGGACCTGCTCGGACGGCACATCTTCACCGCGTTCCCGGACAACCCCGCCGACCCGGACGCCGACGGGGTCCGCAATCTCGGCGCCTCCCTGCACCGGGTTCTCGCCACCGGCCGGTCCGACACGATGGCGCTGCAGAAGTACGACATCCCCGTCATGGGCCGGCCCGGAGCCTTCGAGGAGCGCTGGTGGTCCCCGGTGAACACCCCCGTGACCGGCCCGGACGGGCAGGTGGCCTACATCATCCACCGGGTGGAGGACGTCACCGCGTTCGTCAAGGAGTACCGGGCCACCCATCCCGGCGGCGTCCGGACGGGGGAGCGGCTGAAGGAGACGCAGGCACTGGAGGCGGAGCTGTACGCGCGGGCGCGGGAGCTGCAACGGCTCAACGAGGAGCTGCGGCAGGCCCACACCCGCGAACGCGAGGTCGCCGTCATCCTCCAGGAGGCCATGCTCCACGTGCCCGACCTGGCCCACCACCGCGACATCGCGGTGCGCTACCTGCCCGCCACCGGCTCCCTCAACGTCTGCGGCGACTGGTACGACGTCGTCGACATCCCGCCCGACCGGTTCGCCGTCGCGGTCGGCGACGTGATCGGCCACGGCCTGGAGGCGGCGGCTGTCATGGGCATGCTCCGCAGTGCCTTGTCCGCCGCCATCCGGGCCCTGGAGCGCCCCGCCCAGGCCCTGGAGGTCCTCGGCCTGTACGCCAGGTCGGTCGAGGGGGCGCTGGGCACCACCGCCGTCAAGGCCGTCGTCGACATGCGCAGCCGTCTGATCACCTACAGCAGCGCGGGCCATCCGCCGCCGATGCTCATCCATCCCGACGGCAGCTGCGAACTGCTGGACCAGGCCACCGACCCGCCGCTCGGCGCCCGTCCGCAGCACGTCCCCCGCCCGCAGGCGAGCCTGGCCTACAAGCCCGGCGACACCCTCGTCCTGTACACCGACGGGCTCATCGAGCGGCGGAAGCAGGACATCGACGTCGGCCTGGCCCAACTGGCCGGCATCCTCGGTGAGTTCATCCAGCTCGGCGCCGAACAGCTCGCCGACACCGTCCTGGCCCGCCTGGGCGTGGCCAGCGGCGGCCAGGACGACGTCGCCCTCATCGTCGTACGGCTCTGAGCCGTGCGACTCCGGCGAGGGAGCGGAGCTACTGGCGGACGGCGCGTACCCCGTCCAGGGCGATGGCGAGGACGCGGTCGCGCTGGGCGGCGTCGTCGAACGCCGTGGCCGTGATGCCGGAGACCATGCGGAGCAGGTCGCCGATCTCCATGTCGGTGCGGACCGCGCCCGACTTCTGGGCCCGCTCCAGCAGCGGGCCGCCGGCCGCGTACATCGAGTCCCGGCAGGCCTGGAAGATCTCCGACTCGTCGTTGAGGGCCTCGCGCACCGCCCGCTTGGTGACCATGTAGCCGGTGAAGCGGTCCAGCCACGACGTCAGCGCCTGCCACGGCTCCAGCTCGGCCAGGTCCAGGGCGGCCCGGCACAGCGCGTTGACCTCGTCCGCGTAGACGCTCTCGAAGAGGTCGCGACGGGTGGGGAAGTTCCGGTACAGGGTGCCGATCCCGACCCCCGCGCGGCGGGCGACGTCCTCCAGGGAGACGTCCGCGCCCCGCTCGGCGAACGCCTCGCGGGCGGCCGTGATCAGCGCGTCGTAGTTGCGGGCCGCGTCCTTACGGTGCGGTCTCCGGGACGCGACGATCTCACTGACCGGGAACGGGCTGTCCGTCACTGCTGCCTCCCGCGTGACAAGGGTGAACCGGAGGGATTCCTCGACTTCGGTTGAAGCGGAGGGTTGCCTCCAGTAGAGTGGAGGAGTACCTCCACTTTAGCAGTGCGGAGCGGCACCGCCATGGCCGGACGCGGCCCGGTCCCCACTTCCCGCACGCTCACCCGGCTTTCCTCACTCTCGCTCTTCCTCCGTTCCGATGTCGGAGAGGCTCCTCATGCCCCGCAAGTCCACCCGTCTCACCTTCGCGGTCCTCGCGACCGGTGCCGGCGTGTTCTCCATGCTCCAGTCGCTGGTCGCACCGGCCCTGCCGACCGTCCAGCACGCCCTGCACACCTCCCAGTCCACCGCTACCTGGGTGATGACGGCCTACCTGCTGTCCGCCTCGGTCTTCACCCCGATACTCGGCCGCGCCGGCGACCTGACCGGCAAGAAGCGCACCCTCGTCGCCGTCCTGCTGGCCGTCCTGGCCGGCTGCCTGCTCGCCGCTCTCGCGCCGAACATCGGCGTCCTGATCATCGCCCGGGTCGTCCAGGGCATCGGCGGCGCCCTGTTCCCGCTCTCCTTCGGCATCATCCGCGACGAGTTCAACCCGGCCGAGGTCAGCGGCAGCATCAGCAACCTGTCCGCGGTGATCGCGGCCGGCGGTGGCGTCGGCATCGTGGCCGCGGGCCCGATCGTCTCGGCGCTCGACTACCGCTGGCTGTTCTGGATCCCGGTCGGCGTGGTCGCGGCGACCGTCCTGATCGCCGCCCGCTACGTCCCCGAGTCGCCCAAGCGTGCCGGAGGCAGCGTCAGCTGGCTCGGTGCCGGGCTGCTCTCCGCCTGGCTGGTGGCGCTGCTGCTGCCGCTGAGCCAGGCCGGGCAGTGGGGCTGGGGCTCGGCCAGGGTCCTCGGCCTGTTCGGCACGGCCGTCGTGCTGTTCGCCGTCTGGCTGCTCACCGAGTCCCGCTCCGCCACCCCGCTGATCGACCTGCGCGTGATGCGGCTGCCCGCCGTCCGGACCACCAACACGGCCGCCCTTCTCTTCGGCGCCGGCATGTACGCGATCTGGTCCTTCCTGCCCGGCTTCGTCCAGACCCCCGCCTCGGCCGGCTACGGCTTCGGCGCCACCGTCACCGAGTCCGGCCTGCTCATGCTGCCGATGCTCATCGCCATGTTCCTCTCGGGTGTCATCGGAGGCCGCCTCGAACACCGCGTCGGCGCCAGAACACAGCTCACCGCGGGAGCCGCGCTCGGTGCACTGGCCTGCGGGTTCCTCACCCTCTGGCACGGCCAGCAGTGGCAGATCGGCGTCGTCGCGGGCCTGTTCGGCCTCGGCATCGGGCTGGCCTTCGCCTCGATGGCCAACCTCATCGTCGGCAGCGTGCCGCCCGAGCAGACCGGCGCCGCGACCGGCATGAACGCCAACATCCGCACCATCGGCGGCTCCATCGGCGCCGCGCTCACCAGCGTCCTGGTCACCGGCCGGCTCCAGCCCTCCGGGCTGCCGTACGCCTCCGGCTACACCCACGCCTGGGCCCTGCTCGCGCTGTTCTGCCTGACCGCGGCCGGGGCCGCCCTCCTCGTCCCGGTGCGCCGCGCGAGCCAAGCCGCCGGCCCGGTCACGGAGCGGCCGGCGGCAGCACCCGTACGCGTGCGGTAATGTTGACCTGCGTGATCACGCGGAACACCGCGTGACCCCGCAGCGGGACGTGGCGCAGCTTGGTAGCGCACTTGACTGGGGGTCAAGGGGTCGCAGGTTCAAATCCTGTCGTCCCGACGGTGTGAAGGGTCTTCGCAGGCGAGAGCCTGTGGGGCCCTTCACTGCGTTCAGGGAACCCGCGGTGTGCCGTGGTCCGGAAAGCGGACGCCACGAGGTTCCGCTGCTCGTCGGCATGGCGCCGGGCGGAGCCCACGGCCGCGGCGGACGCCGGTGGGCTGACGCAGTCGACCGGTCGGGACCCTATCCCTCCAGGCAGCGCGGCAGCAGCAGCGTCACCCCGGAACGCTGCCCCCACTCTGCTCCGATTTGACGGCCACCTCACTCACCGTGCTCGTTCCGCCGCGTACCTGTCGGTCCGCCGAGGCCCCGGGTGCGGCGAAGAGGCCCCGCCACGCCCGGTCGACCGAGCCGGGGTTCTGCAGATACCGCTCGTGCTGTTCGTCCACAACCCATTCGTTGAGGCCGAAGTCCAGCTCATTCGACAGCGGCTGTCCGGCTCGGGACTGCGACGCCACGATGAGGATCGCCTTCTTTCCTCATCGCGTACGGCCAATCACGGACGCGGTCGGCCCGGCGGAACGAACTCCTCCGGCGCCTCACACCGTCCACGGTAGGCCGGTGCGGCTGCCGCGTCGGACGGGCGAGCGGGCCATGACGGCCACACATCAGGACATGGCCTCGAAGCGACGGCACGCGTGTGGAAGGGCGCCGCGCGTCCCGTGCCGGGAAAGGACGGCGGTCCGTCGCCGGGCGACACCGTGCGACGGCGATCTCGCCCGCCGTACGCGGCTGGAGCCGGCGGGGTGGTCCGCCTTGCCCTGACGGGCGCTGAGTCCGGCGCCCGTCCGAGACCGGTGGGCATGGATCGGCGCCCGCTTCTAGGGGGCCGTGCGGTAGAACTCGGCCGCGGTGACGCCGGCGGGGACACCCAGTTCGGCGGCGACCGCGGTGATCGCGGCCTCGCCGATCGCGAGGTCGACCTGGCCGTCGGTGGTGTAGTGGGGCGCGATGAACGTGTCGTAGTGTGCCCGGACCTCGTCCGGCGTGTGACCGCCGAGGAAGGTCTGCATGTGGCGCACGGTGGTGTCCGGGTCTTCGTGGATCACCTTCAGGGCCCGGCGGTGGGCGCGCAGCACGGCCTGGACCGCGGGGTCGTCCGGGTCGGTGTACGTGGTGTCGACGGCCAGGCCCACGGTGGGGATCGTGAAGTGGTCGCCCACCCAGGCCAGCACCCGCCAGCCGTACTCGGCGGCCACCGCCTCCGGCGCCATGGTGCTGCCGACCAGCGCGGCGTCGATCTCGCCGTCCCGCAGCCTGCGCAGGTCCATGCCGTAGTCGCCGGGCGACCGGACGACCGTCCGGATGTCACGGTCCGGGTCCAGACCGGCCCCGCGCAGGACGATCCGGGCGAAGCACCCGGGGGCGGTGTGCGGTGCGTGCACCGCGAGACGCCGGCCGGCCAGGTCGGCCAGCGAGGTCAGGCCGGGGCGGGCGAGGAACCAGAACAGGGGGCGGTGCGTGTTGACGGTGAGTCCGACCCAGGGAGTGCCGTCCGTCAGCCGGGACAGCAGGGCCCGGCCGAGCCCGATGGTGGCGCCGCGGCGCAGCCGCTCGTCGCTCCAGACGCAGCCGTCGCGCAACGCCACATGGACGCCCTCGTCGGCGTAGTAGCCCTCCTGGTCGGCGATGTAGGCGGCCAGTTCCTCGTGCAGGCCCCGCCCGACGTAGGCAAGATCGATCGTGTACATGTATACGTTTCCTTGATCGTGTCACCGGCATCCGCCCGTGACGTCACAGCCGCCGCGACGCCAGATGCTCGGACGACGGTGTGTCCATGTGTCGGTGCCGTCCCGGCAGTCGGCTGGACGCCGGTATCGGGACGGCGTGGCCCCGTGCGCGGGGGCGACGCGTCAGTACATGGCCATTCCGCCGTTGACCGCGGCAGTGGTGCCGGTCATGAACGAGTTGTCCTCGGCGGCGTAGAAGGCGACCGCCTGGGCGACGTCGGCCGGGTGTGCCAGGCGGCCCAAGGGGGTGGCGGCCACCTGACGCTGCTTCGTCGCGTCGTCGAACACGGCGTCGGCGGTCCGGGACTCCACCGGTCCGGGCGAGACGATGTTGACCGTGATGCCCTGCGGGCCCAGTTCCTGCGCGAGGTACCTGGCGAACTGCTCCAGCGCGGCCTTGGACGTGCCCAGCGCGATCATGCCCTCCCGGGGCCGGCGGCTGAGACCGGTGCCGAGATAGACGATGCGTCCCCAGCGCTGTGCGGCCATGGCGGGCAGGACGGCCTTGGTGACCGCGAACGCCGCGTGCATCTCGGCGTCGAGCTTGCCGCCCAGTTCGTCCCACGTCATGTCCTGGAACGACTTGACGGCATACGGGATGAGCGCGTTGTGCACGAGCACGTCCACGCCGCCCCACGCCGCGCGCACCTGCTCGACCATGTTCTCGACGGCCCGTACCTCGCGTACATCGGCCTGTACGGCCATGGCCTGGCCGCCGGCGGCCTCGATGTCGGCCACGACCTCTTCGGCCGCCTTGCCGCTGCTGAGGTAGTTGACCGCCACGCGCATGCCCCGCTCGGCCAGAACGCGCGCGGTGGCCGCGCCGATCCCGCTGCTGGCGCCTGTCACCAGGGCCACTCTGCCTGCCGTCCCGGTCATGGGCTCACCTCCTCGTCGTCGTCACGGGCGGCCGGAATGACCGCTCCGAGTCGTTCGTCGTCGAACCCGGTGCGGCCGCGGCGGATCGCCCCGTAGAGCACGGTGTCGACGGTGGCCCGCAGCAGATCCGCGGCGGTCCACTCCAGTTCGTGCGGCAACCGGGAGGTGAACAGTCGCTCCAGCGCGCCGCGGGTGATCTCGCAGAGCAGTTCGGGGGGAGCCAGGAGCAGCCCCTGCCGGTGTCCGTACCGGAACAGCTCGTCGATCCGCCGGTAGATCACCGCGTCGACCCGGTGTTCCACGTACTGGCGCAGCAACGCGTCGCCGCCGCGTCCGCCGGCGAGCTGAGCCGCGCCGATCCGCCCGAGTTCGGTGCCTGCGGCGATCAGGAACCGCTGGACCCGTACATCGAACGGCTGCCCTTCCGCGCCTTCGGCCGCCGCCGCCAGCGTGGCCTCCACCGCCGCGAACTGCCGGTCCAGCACCGCGGCCAGCAGGCTGCGCTTGTCCGGGAAGTGGCGGTAGATCGTCTTCTTGCTCATCCCGAGCTCACGAGCGAGTTCGTCCATGCTCACGGGCGCGAAGCCCGGTGCGAAGAACAGCCGGCCGGCCGCCTCCACGATCGCGTCGGAGCGCCGCTCGTCACCCTCGGAAACTTTTGAAACTGAATTAGTTTCCATGGTTTCCCATCCTGGGTGCGGGCCTCTGCGCTGTCAAGACGCCGCCGGCAGCAGCTGTCAGGACGCCGCCGGGAGCAGTGGCGACGCCGCATGCGTGGCAGTGCTCAACGACCGGCGCGAGCCCACGCTCGACGGCGATGCGCAGGGGGCCCGCCGGAGCCGTTCGCCGACTCGGCTTCGTGGTGCCCTGTTTTCGAGACGGCCGAGCCATTGATTTTCACGCTGCTTCTCGCCGATCCGGACGCACCGGGAGTTCGCCCAACAGGCAATGCACAAGAATTCAGGTCGGGGGCCCGCACGCGCGGTCACGGTCCAACGCCTCGATCCGGTCCGCCATACCGCGGATGGGGGATATCGCATGGCGGGCCTGGGGTGTTGGGGCCATGCCGGTCGCGCGAACACGGTATTCCCACGCCACTGCCGGTCATCTTCCACGGATTCCGTTGACGCCCGTCATTTGCGTGGCGACGCTTTCTTCCACCCATGAAAAGGCGCGGCAGGACCGAGGGAATAATCATGAAGGAATTCGTGCACCGGGGGCAGATCACCAAGGTGGTCTTCGGCAGCGGGACGCGCGGCCGTGTTCCCGAAGAGGCCGATGCCCTCGGATGCCGGCGGGTGCTCGTGCTCTGTACGCCCGACCAGACGGACCAGGCAGCGCAGATACGCGATCTGCTGGGAGCGGCAGCCGCGGGAACCTTCGCCGAGGCCGCCGCGCACACCCCCGTCGAGGTGACCGAGAAGGCGGTCGTGCAGGCCAGGTCCGTGGGAGCCGACTCGGTGCTCGCCGTCGGTGGCGGATCGACCGTCGGCCTGGGCAAGGCGATCACCGCCCGGACCGGTCTTCCCCAGCTGGCGCTGCCCACCACCTATGCAGGCTCCGAGATGACCCCGATCCTCGGGGAGACCGAGGGCCGCAGGAAGACGACCCGGCGGCTGGCGGAGGTACGGCCCAGGACGGTCGTGTACGACGTCGAGCTGACGCACACACTTCCGGCGCCGGTATCGGTGGTCAGCGGCATCAACGCCATGGCGCACGCCGTGGAGGCCCTCTACGCACGCGACCAGGACCCGATCGCCTTCCTGATGGCCGGTGAGTCGCTCGACGCCCTCGCCCGTTCCCTTCCCCTGGTCGCGCGACGCCCGGACGACGCGGAGGCCCGTGCCGACGCGCTGTACGGCGCGTGGCTGGCCGGCACCTGCCTCGGCACGGTCGGCATGGCCCTGCACCACAAGGTGTGCCATGTGCTGGGCGGCACCTTCGGGCTGCCGCACGCCGAGACCCACACGGTCGTCCTGCCCCACGTCATCGCCTACAACGCCCCGGCCGCCGGCCAAGCCATGGCCCGCCTCGCGCAGGCGCTGCCGGGGGACGACCCGGCGAACGCGCTGTTCGACCTCGCGGAGCGGCTCGGCGCACCCAGGGCCCTGCGTGACCTGGGCATGCCCGAAGCGGGGATCGAGCAGGCCGCCGCACTCGTCGTGCGGGACGGCTACTGGAATCCCCGTCCCGTGGACCGGAGCGCGGTCCGCGCCTTCCTGACCCGCGCCTGGGCCGGCGAGAGGCCGTGAACATCACCGGAGCACCCTCCGCGTCCCCTCCGCAGACCGATTCCGCCAGCGACCACTCGATCACCACAGGAGCGCGCCATGCGTGATCTGACCAGCGACACCATCACCGGGGCAGTGATCTCGACCATGCGGGACACCGAGGACCCCCGCCTCGCGGAGATCCTGAACTCCCTGGTCCGCCACCTCCACGCCTTCGTCCGAGACGTCGAACTGACAGAGGACGAGTGGGCCGCGGGGGTGGACTACCTGACGCGCACCGGACACACGTGCACGCCGACGCGCCAGGAGTTCATCCTGCTCTCCGACGTCCTGGGCGTCACCATGCTCGTCGACGCCCTGAGCAACCGGCGCTCCGTCAGAGCGACCCAGAACAGCGTCCTGGGCCCCTACTTCAGGGAGGATCGGCCGGAGCAGCCCGATGCCGCCGACATCTCCGGCGGCCTGCCCGGCACCCCGCTGTTCTTCGAGGGACAGGTGGTGGACCGCGAGGGAGCACCGGTGGCCGGCGCCGGGGTGGACGTCTGGCACAGCGACGCGGACGGCCACTACGACATGGAGGTGCCCGGCCGGGTCGACCCCGCCATGCGCGCGCTGTTCCGCACCGACGGGACCGGGCACTTCAGCTTCCGCTCCGTCCGCCCGGCCAGCTACCCGATCCCCGGTGACGGCCCGGTCGGCGAACTCATGAGCGCCACCAGCAGGTCGCTGATGCGGCCGGCCCATGTGCACGTGCTGATCGAGGCCGCCGGATTCCAGCGGGTCACCACCATGCTCTTCCCCTCCGACGACCCGTACCTGGACACGGATCCCGTCTTCGGCGTCAAGCAGTCGCTGCTGGAGTCCTACGACACCTACGAGTCCGACGCGGGTCCCTGCCGGGGTCTGACCGACGTGCCGTACACCCTGCTGCGCCGGACTTTCGTCCTCGAACCCCATTCCACGGACTGACCTCGCCGCCGCAGGCGCGCACCGCACACCCACCGGGACCCGGAGCCGTCCGGGGCCCACCCACAACCCCGACGTTGCCCCGATTTTCCCGGAGGTCCACGATGACTGAAACCCTCGACACGACCGTCGATTTCCGAGCCACGATGGCCCGGCTCGTCACGGGCGTCAGCGTGATCACCACCCGCTCCGGAAGCACACCCATCGGGATGACCGCGAGCGCCGTGTCCTCCCTGTCCCTGGCCCCCCTCCAGCTGCTCGTGTGCATCGCCAACCACCTGTACACGCGCACCGCGATCGCGCAGCACGGCCGCTTCGCGGTCAACGTGCTCGGCGAGGACAGCGAGTCCCTGGCGCGGAACTTCGCCATGTCCAAACCGGACAAGTTCGTGGGGGTGAAGACCATCGAGGAGCACGGCGTGCCGGTCCTGAAGGACGCCATCGCGGCCGTCGTCTGCGATGTCGCGGAGGCGCTTCCCGGTGGCGATCACACCATCTTCGTCGGTGACGTCCGCTACTGCGCGCACCGGCTGGACAGCCGGCCGCTGATCCACTTCGCCGGCGGCTTCGGCGCGCTCAGGGCCCTGCAGTAGGGCCGGGTGGGACCGCGGTCCTCGTGACCGGGCCCCGCCGCCCCCGATGTCCGGCTCCCGCGGGCGAGCCATGGCCGCCGGGGGCCGCCGCTCGTTCCGACCCACTTCACGGAAGGTGCCATGACCAGCTCCGTGCCGGCCTTCAAGCTGCGTCCTCCGGCCCAGCCTCCGCATCTGCTGACCCGTCCGCGCCTGCTGCACCGGCTCGACGCGGCGACGGAGCCGGTGGTGGTGGTCTCCGCGCCGGCCGGTGCGGGGAAGACGGTGCTGCTCACCGAGTGGTCGCGGCACCTGGCGGCTCGCGGCGAGTGCGCCTGGCTCAGCCTGGACGCCTACGACAACGCCCCCGACCGGCTCTGGGCGGGCGTCCTGCGTGCGTTGCACCAGGCACGACCCGACCTGCCGGCCCGCCTCGGCGACGGCGCGTGGACGGCCGGCACCTGGCTCGACGAGGCCCTGCCCGCCCTGCTGACCCGGCTGGGCGCGGCGAAACCGCTCACGCTGATCCTCGACGGACTGGAGTCCGTCACGGACGCCGCCGCACAGCGCATGCTGGCGGACCTCCTGACCCGGCTTCCGTACGGGTTCCGCATCGTCCTGTCGACCCGGCACATCCCCGGCAGCCCCCTTCCGGCCCTGCGTGCGCGGGGCCTGGCCGCCGAACTCGACCGGCACGACCTGGCCTTCACCCGTGCGGAAGCACAGGCGGTGCTCACCGGTCTGCTCGGCTCCGCTCCCACCGCGGAGACGTCGCGTGCGCTGCACGAGACCAGCGAGGGGTGGGCTGCCGGGCTGTGCATCATGGGCCGCGTCCTGGCCCGCTCCGGGACCGCGGCCGACGCCGAGGGAACCCTGGCCCGCGGCAGGCGAGCGGTCACCGAGTATCTGGCCACCGAGGTCCTCGACCGGCTCACCACCGAAGAGCGCCGGTTCCTGCTCCGTACCAGTGTGCTCGACGAGCTGAGTGCCGGCCCCTGCCAGGCCCTCGCCGGGGACCGGGCGGGTGTCCTGCTGCGCGAACTCGCGCGCACGGTGCAACTGCTGGTCCCCGCCGCCGCGCAGGGATCGGCGTACCGGCATCACCGGGCGCTCGCCGCACTGCTGTCCGACGTCCTGGAGACCGAGGGATCGGACGCCGTCGCGGCCCTGCACCGGTCGGCGGCTCGGTGGTACGCACGACAGGGGCGGACGACCGAGGCCGTACGGCACTGGATGCTGGCCGGTGACGAGGCGGCGGCCGTCGTGTCGGTCCTCGACGGATGGGAGACGGCGGTCTCGGCAGGCCAGGGTGCGCGGGTCGCGCAGTGGCTGGACATGCTGCCGCATCGCACGGTGGCCGCCGACGCGCGGCTGTGCGTCGTGGTGGCGATGACGGCCCTCGCGAAGGGTGCCCCCGAGACGGCCTGCCGCTGGCTGGACGTGGCACTGCTCAGGCAGACGGGAGCCCAGACCGTCGGCGAGGGCGGCACGGTCTGCGACGCGGCGGCCGTCGCCCAGGCCGTCGCCTGCTGCCTGAAGGGGGAGATCCTGACCGCCGGCCGGCTCGGCGCATCCGCCGTCACCGGAACCCTGCCGCTGACCTCCTGGCGTGCCCTCGCGGGTACGGCCCGCGGTGCCGCGCTGCTGTGGACCGGCCGGTACGAGGAGGCGGAGGCGCTGCTCGCCGAGGCGACCCGCGACGCGCACGCCGCAGGAAACGGCCTGGCACTCGTGCGCGCGCTGGGGCTGCGGACCCTGTGCGCACTCCTGGGCGGCCGCCGCGAACCGGCACACCTCCTGAGCGACGAGGCGCTCCAGGAGATCGCGACGGCGGGCCTGGACGGGCACTTCGTCTCGGTCCCCGCCTACGTCGGCCGGGCCGGCCTCCTCCTCCAGGAGGCACGCCTGGAGGAGGCCGAACAGATGCTGGCCGACGCGGAAGCGGCGCTGGCGGGACCTCTCCGGACGGAGAGCGAACCTCATGTGCGCGCGCTGTGGCACTTCACGCGGTCGCGGCTGGAGAGCGCGCGCCGTGACACGAACGCGGCGCGCAGGGCCCGGGCGGCGGCCGAACGGGCGGCTGCCCGATGCGAGTCGCCCGGGATCCTGACGGTTCTGCTCGGCCGGGCGGACGGGGACACCGCGTTCGCGCCCGCCGCCGCCCGCCCCGAGGACCTGTCGACGGGGGAGCGCCGGGTGCTGCGTGCACTGTGCGGCTCGCTGACACTGCGTGAGATCGCCTCCGAGCTGTACGTGTCCCACAACACCGTCAAGACACAGGTACGCGCGATCTTCCGCAAGCTCGACGCCCACGACAGGAGCGAGGCGGTCGCCAGGGCCCGGGAGTGCGGAGTGCTGTGATCCGGGCCCTGGCACGCTGTGGGCGTCCTAGGCGTCCTAGGCGTCCTAGGCGTCCTAGGCGTCCTAGACGTCCTGGCGTGAGGCGTCCTGGCGCCGGGCGTAGTTCGCCTGGGCCTGGTAGACCGTCTTTTCCTCGTCGCTCACGTTCTCGATGCCACAGACCCTGCGTGCGAGGTCCGCCATGGCGCCGTTCGGGGACATCTCCGCGCGCTTCATGGTGAGCGTGCGGATGGCCAGCAGGGGCGTGCCGTTGAAGTTCTCGAAGACGCCGATGCGGTCGCCCCAGTCGGACAGGAACATGTCGCGGATCACCCGGCTGATCTTCAGCCGGTCGTGCGGTCTGCCGACCGGTCCGGTCTGCAGCGCCTCCAGCCACGGCCTGAGTTCCGGCTGCTGCCACTGCCCCTCGGTGGGGTAGATCAGTGCGGCGCGGCCGGCCAGGTCGATGAGCTCGTGGACCATCTCGGTGATGTGCTCGATGTAGTACGCCCGCCCGAAGTCGAACATCAGGACGTTCGGCTTGAAGATGCCGCCGGGTGTGAAGAACCCCTGGGCCTCCGAGCCGACGACGTGTGCCTTGAGCGACTGGTGGAAGCCGGCGAACCGGGCTATCCGGGCCTGTACCGGGGGCAACTGGTAGGTGCCGATGTGCTCGGTGATCAGCAGGGCCAGCCCGAGCATCAGCTCGGCCTTCACCATCGCGCGTACCAGCGAGTGGTAGTGCAGCCAGTCGAAGACGCGCTGCGGGTACAGCGACGCGTGCTGGGGGTTGCCGATGTGGAAGACGCGGTTCCAGGGGATGAGCACGTCCTCGAACACGATGATGCTGTCCAGTTCGTCACCCTGCGCGGCGAGCGGGTGCTCCACCTCCTCGCCGTCCCGGACGTTGCTCTCGCGGCAGATGATGGTGACCCCGGGTGCGCTGGGCCGTACCGCGCCGTAGACGATCTGCTCCGCGACGATCCCGGGCCGGTAGAACACGCCGATGTGGATCCAGTCGCCGAAGGCCGCGCCGGTGCTGATCGCCTTCACACCCCGCACGGTGATGCCCTCGTCCGAAGTGCCGACCACCCGCAGGGCGGGGGATTCGGCCTGGGCGGAGTCGCGCGAGCGGTCCGCCTGCGGGTCGACGAAAGCCGGCGTCGCGTTGAGGTCGCCGTCCCGCACCACGTTCCAGAAGTCGAGGAGCCCAGGTGTGAGGTCCCTGCCGTCGGTCCCGACGGACTGGCTGCTCCAGGGCTCCGGGTCGTCGACGTAGGTCAGCAGGACGTAGTTGTTCACGTCCGGTGTGCGCGGGACGGCCCCGCCGCCCAGTTCGCGCTGCACCGTCTCCAGGTAGGCCCGCTTGCGCCGCAGTTCGTCCGCGGACCGGTGCTGGAACCAGGTCATGGACCGCCGTACGCCGTCCTCGTCCACGAACGTCATGACGTCCTGGAGGTCCGGGCGGTGGTGGAGGTCGTAGAAGGCCGCGAGGCTCCGGGCGTACGCCCGGGTCTTCGGGTGCGTGGCCACGTTGTCGACGAGTTCGTCACCCACCCACACCTTGCGGCCGTCGTCCAGCGCTGACAGGTATTCCTTGCCTGTGCGCATGTCGTGCTCCTCTCCTGGGGCAAGAGATCCGGATGGCACGGAGCATGCGTCGCAACGGGGTGAGCCGACGGCCCGGCGCGGACGTTCACCCGGGTGAAAGCCGTGGTCACCGGGGATCCGGCATTGAGGCGGATGTGTCCCTGAGCCATGCTGACCCCATGCACAGCACAGATCCCGCCGACGCCGACGGGCGTGGCGGCCGGGCCGTGACCGGGCTGCGCCTGCGGGGACGGGATCGCGAGATCATGACCGCCCGAGGGGCACTGGACGTGGTGCGCGGTGGGCGGGGCGCCTGCGTCGTCGTGGAGGGCGCGGCCGGCGTCGGCAAGAGCAGGTTCCTCGCGGAACTGGACGGGATGGCACAGCGGTCCGGATTCGACGTGGTCTCGGTACGGGCCGACGAACTCGACCAGTACGCGGCCGGAGCCGCGCTGCTCTCCGCCCTCCAGCCCTCCGACGGCTCCCACCGAGCCCTCGCGGCCGCCGACGACCAGCGGCTCTGGCTGCTGGACAGCATCGCCGACGCACTGGAGGAGCGGGCTCAGCGTGCGCCGGTGGCCGTGGTCGTGGACGACGCCCAGTGGGCCGATCCCGCCACGCTCTTCGTACTGCGCACCTTGCCGGGACGGCTGGCCGCCTCGCGCATCCTGTGGGTGCTGGCGGTACGGTCGGACACCGAGCGGCCGATCGTGATCAGGGTCCGGGAGGACCTCGAACGCCTCGGCGCCCGATGGCTCACTCTGGGCCCCCTGCCCCAGCGGGAACTCCGGCACATCGCGGCCGACGTCCTCGGGGCGACGCCGTCACCCGCACTGGCCAGGATGCTGCGCGACGTCGCGGGCAACCCCTTCCTGGCCATCGAACTGGTACGGGGCTTCACCGACACCGACGTCGCCAGGACGGAGACGGGCGAGAGCGGTCTGCTGCGCGACGGCATCCCCCTCGGCTTCCGGCGCAGTGTCGCCGCGCGGGTCAACCGGCTCCCCGAGGACGGCGTGCACCTGCTCCAGATCGGGTCCGTCCTCGGCCGCGAATTCGACCTCGGCACGGCCGCCCGGATGATGGGCAGGCAGGTCGGCAGCCTGCTGTCGGGCGTCGACGCCGCCCTCAACGCCGGTCTGCTCGTCGGTGACGACCCGCGACTGGCCTTCCGTCACGACCTCACCCGGCAGGCGGTCCACGACAACCTGCCGCTGGCCGTCCGGACCGCCCTGCATCGGGAGGCGGCCGACAGCCTCCGCGGCGCCGGAGCGCGCCCCGCGGAGGTGGCCTGGCACGTCGTGATGTCGGGCGGCCCGGTCGACGACCATGCGGTGACCACCCTGACCACCGCCGTACGGGACATGTCGTCGTCGGCGCCCGACGCGGCCGGGGACCTGGCCCAGCGGGTCGCCGGCCTGCTGCCCTCGCAGGACCCGCGCCGTATCGCACTGCTGACCGACGCTGCCGAGTACCTCGGCCGCACCCGTCGGGTCCACGAGGCGCTCGACCTGGTGGACACCATGCTGCCGGAAGGCCTGGAGCCGCTGGAGGAGGCGCGGCTGCGCCTGGCGGCCGCCGAGATCTACCAGGCCGCGGGCGACGACGCCGCCGCGATGACACACCTCCAGAAGGCCCTCGACCTGCCCGGTCTGCCGTCCGACCTGCGGATCCGGCTGCTGAAGACCAAGGCGACGGGCCATGTCTACCTGGGGGACATCGCGGCCGCCGAGCGGACCGGGACCGGGCTGGTCGAGGACTCCTACCGCAGCGACGATCCGGCCGTCGTCGTCAGCGCCATGGTGTTCCAGTCCCAGGCCTTCTTCTACCGCGGGCACCTGGCCCGGGCCCTCGAACTCGCCGAGGAGGCCACCCGGCGCGCCGGCATCGAGACCGCGGCGCTCTACCTGCGGCCGCCCCGGATCCCGGCGCTGTGGCTGGCCACCGTGCTGACCGTCACCGACCGCCTCGCCGACACCGAGCGAACCCTGCGTGCGGGGCAGCGCGAGGCGGAGGCGCTGGGCCTGGGCTGGTCACTGCCCCACTGGCACGCCGTCCGTGCCTGCGCGCTTCTCGAACAGGGAGCGCTGGACGACGCCGCCGTGGAGGCCGAGGCCAGTCTGCTGGTGGCGGACGAGCTTGAGATCACCCTGCCGAATCCGCGGGCCCGCGCCGTCCTGGCTCTGGTGGAGATCAGACGAGGTGACCTCGCCCAGGCCAAGGACCACCTCGGCGCCGCCGACACCCACTCCGGCACCCACACCCAGCGGTACGGCCCCTGGGTGTCCTACGCCCGTGCCTGCCTGGCGGACGCCGAAGGCGAAGCCGGGGCGGCGGCGGTCCTCGCCGAGAGCTTCGCGAGCCAGCAACCGGCGCGCCTGCTGGTACTGCCCCCGTCCCACTGGCCCGAGATCGTGCGCACCGCGCTCCGCGGCGGGGACCCCTCGCTCGCCCAGGCCGTGTCGGGCGCCCTGCTCGGCCTGTCCGCACACGACGAGAGCCGGCAGATCGTCGGGGCGGTCCGCGCCCACGTGGACGGCCTGCTCCACCACGACTCCGGCGCACTGGCGTCCGCTGTCACCGGCTACCGGGAAACCGGCAGACCACTGGCCTTGGCGGCGGCCTGTGAGGACCTGGCCGAGCTGCTGGCGGAAGGGGGTGACACGGCATCGGCGATCCCGTACTTCGAAGAAGCGGCCCGGCTGGTCTCCGCCTCAGGGGCCGGGCACGACCAGGAACGGATCAGGGGGCGCCTACGGCGGCTGGGCGTCCGTACCGCCCCGGTACGGACCCACCCGACCGGCCCGCGGGGTTGGGAGGACCTGACCGAATCCGAGCGGAAACTCATCCCGCTCGTCGTCGAGGGCCTCACCAACCGGGCCATCGCCGACCGGCTCTACGTGTCCGTGCACACCGTCAACACGCACATGAAGCACATCTTCGCCAAGCTCGGCATCAACTCACGGGTCGAGCTGACCCGGCTGGCGATCGGACGGGGCACCGGCGCCGAGGCGGTCGACTGACCGGTACGCCGGCCGCGGATCCCGCGGGGATCCCGTGAATGGGTGACCCCCGGCTCCAGCCGCCCCGGTGACGCCGGACACCCCGGCGCGGCCCCCGGCACAGGCCTCGTCCGGTCCGGCGACCGCGCCGGATCCGAGCGGGACCGGAAACGAGCCGGTGGTAGCGAGACTCACAGGCCACGGGCCAATCACCAGATCGCGCGATGTGCCCGGCGAGGTCCCGTTCAACACTGGGCGTGTCGGCGATTGCCCATGCAAGGAGAGTTGGCAATGGAAAAGCTCGTACGGCGCGTCGCAACCGCAGCAGCTTCTCTCACCGTGGTCGCGGGCGCCCTCCTCACCGCGGGAGGCACCGCGACAGCGGCCACCCTGCCACCGGCGCCGTCCGCCCCCACCAGGGCCGGTGCCGTCGCAGAAGTGCACGATCCATGGATCCGGGGCCAGCTCGTGGCGTTCGGGTACATCGGCTGACCCGCGAACAGGGAGTGTCTTGCACGATGAGCGCCAGGCATACCGCCTCAGGACACCCGCCGGGCCGATCAGAACCCGCCACGTCCTGCCGCACAAGCACCCCGGAACGCGTCACCGCCGATCTCGACTCCTCATCGAATGAGCCGGGTCGGATGGTGGCCCGGGGGCTGGAACCCTGGCTCTCGGCATGGCTGGCGGCCGGTCAGGAGGACGGCGGCGAAACGAGACAGGAATCACCGGGCTCTCCGACGCCGGAGCCGCGGCACCGGCAATCAGTTGCGCCGTCACATGGCTGACCGGATTCTGCCATCCGCCGAGGTGTGGCGTCTCGAAGGTGAAGCTCGCCTCGTGGTGGCTGTCCCTGGGGAGCCCGACATCGAGAGCATGCCGCGCCACGCGTCGGACCGCGGTTCGCCGAGGCCGGCGGCGAGGTCCCGGGCGCTCCTCGCCGGGGCCGAGCAGCCGTCGACGTACCTGAACGTCGGTGAGAACGGCCCACGTTCGCCCGAGGCCAGGGCCGGCGCTGCGCGCACCGGCACCCGCAGATCGCCGAATGGAGGCGTCGACGACGGCGAGCTCACCTGCGACGACCTCGACGGCTTCACGGTCCGCTGCGCTGCCCTCGCCAGACCTCGCCGCTGACCACCGAGGGTGGCCGGGGTGCCGGACCAGATGCCGTTGACCTGCGGCTGGGCCGTGACGGCGTCAGGTGACGCGGCCGGCATGCATAGCTTGCGGCTCCCGGTACGGCGCCGCACCCCCCGCCCCGACGTAGCGTGAGCCAGTCACCGTATGCCCGCCCCCGCAGCACCGGGAGTTCCACATGGCCCGCTCCGAAGCCCGCGTTCCCACCGACCGCCCCGCCCGCTACGCCAAGCAGCTCGCCTCGCACCTCGGCCGCCGCTCGCAGACCAGCTGGGACGAGGAGACCGGCACCGGCGGCATCGTCTTCCAGAACGGCACCGGTACCCTCACCGCGGCCGAGGACGCCCTGCTGCTCACCGTGGAGACCGAGCCCGAGAACCTGGAAGTCCTGGAGAGCGTCGTCGGCCGTCACCTGGTCCGTTTCGGCACCCGCGACGAACTCGTCGTCGTATGGCACCGCGACAACGGCGAACCGGGTACGACGCAGCGCAACTCGGAGGCCCCGACGCCCCACTGACCTAGTCGAACTGGCTCGGCAGCGGTGCCGGGGTCTTGCCGGACAGGACCTCCTGGAGGCGCTGGGCGCCGTTCTGGACGGCCAGGGCGGTGCTGTCGTGGTCGACACCGGACAGCCCGCCGTTGGTGACGGCCGCCCCGGAGGCGCCGACCCGCATCGCCGCGACGTCCAGAGTGGTCGTGGCGGGCTGCCCGTTCGAGGTGCCCTGGACGGTGACCGTCAGCGCCGCCAGCGCGTCGGCCACCTTGGGCGGTTCCTTGTACTCGACGACCTGCACGGTCCGCTTGCTGCCGTCCGAGGCGGTGGCCGTGAACTGGCTGCACTTCTCCGACAGGCCCTTGAGCCAGTTGATGGTGGCGTCCATGGTGGACTGGCCGTAGTCCCCGACCTGGTACAGCAGCCGGGAGTCCTCCGAGGTGAAGCCGCGCAGCCCGGAGGCGCCGGTGGCGCGGCCCAGCAGAGTGTCGGAGTAGAGGCTGTCCACCAGCCGCTGGCAGTCGGCGGCACTGGACTTGGCGCTGAGGAACTGGGCGACGTCGACCTTGCCGACCAGCATCTGGTTGCGCCAGGTGGCGGCGTCGTTGGCCAGTTGCCAGTCGTCCTCGATGTCGGCCGGCGTGATCAGCGCGGCCTGTGCCCCGGCACCGGTGAGGGCGGCGGTGGGCGACGCGTCCGGGGAGCGCTCGGCGGCGGGGGAGACGGCCGCGGCCTCGGGGGAGCCGTTGCCGTCCGAACAGGCCGCCGTGGCGAACAGGGTCCCCGCCGCCAGGGCTGCGGCGAGAACACGCGCGGGTCGGGACGGACGGGTCATCGCGACTGCCTCCTCGGGAGTGCGGTACGTCCCTCCACGCCACCACCGGCCGACAGTGCCGACCACTCGCACGTGCCATTCGGGTGAGCGCCAGGGTCAGGCCGCGGCGATCCGCACCCGCCGGCTGCCGCAGCGTGGGCACACCGCGTCCGTGAGCGGCGACCGCACCGCCCGGCCGGCCTCGTCGACGTACTCCAGGGTGCTCTGCAGGTCCGGGTCGGCGACCGGATCGGTGAAGAACACGGCCTGGAAGACGGCCTCCCAGCCGTGGCCGCACCGCCCGCAGCGGAACACGAAGGTCTCGGGTACGGCGCCCGGCACCGGCCCGGGACCCGGGGGCTCGGTCATCGGCTCCGGCTCCTGTCACTCGGCCCTGAACCACCAGCGCACCGCCCCTCGCGTCCGGCGGCAACTCGGGGCCGGGTGTCCCGGGCGTGGACGCCCTCTTGACGCGGGGCGGAGGCCGATCGACACTCCAGATGAGAATCCTAGTGAAAAGGTAGGGAAAGATGGGTCGCCTGCGCACGCTCACCGGCAGACCGCGCCGCGAGAGCTCCGCGCCCTGGACCGCTCCCCTGCTCACCTCCCGGCGCCATGTCGACCTGCTGCGGATGTGCGGCGCCACCGGCCGCAGAGGCTGAACGCCCGGTCCCGGCCGCCCCGGCCGGGCGCCCACCCGCCAGGACTCACCGAATCGCACCGAGAACCCACCGTCGAAGGCTTCCGCCGCGCGCGCGTCCGCGCGCCCGCCCGCCCCAGGGGAGACGCATGTCCATCACTCCACTCGCCGCCCTCCCGTCCGTCCGCAGCGCGCCCGCCTTCCGGGGCCGCATCGGCCGCGACGCCCGCAGCGGCCACTACGCGGTGCCGCGCCGCTACCGGCTGCACCTGTCCACCGCCTGTCCGGACGGCCTGCGCATCGCCGTCGGCCACAGCCTGCTGGCCCTGGACGACTGTTGTCCGGTCACCTTCCTGCCCGCCGTCCCGGACTGTCCCGACGGCAGCCACACGGCGCTGCGCCCGCTGTACGAGGCCAGCGCCCACCACTACTCGGGGCCGGCGCTCGCACCGGTGTTCAGCGACGACTGGTCCGGCCGGATCGTCAGCACCCACAGCCGGGACATCCTGCGCGACCTGGACCGGCACTTCGGCGACGGTGCCGCCCGGCTCTACCCGTGCGGCGCCGAGGCCGGGATCGAGGCCGTCGAGCGGCTGTGCGCCAAGGACATCGAGCAGGCCGCACAGCGGGCCGGACGCGAGGGCGGCGACCCGGAGGCGCTGGAGGTACTGCTCGCCGCCCTGGACGGGCTGGAGCGCCGGCTGACCGGGGTGGAGTTCCTGGTCGGCGGGCAACTCACGGCCGCCGACATCGAGTTGTGGGTGACCCTGGTGCAACTCGACACCGTGCACCGCAACCACCTGGACGCCGCCGCCGTGCACGCCATCGCCGGCCACCCGGCGCTGTGGGCCTACGCCCGGCGGCTGGCCGCCCGTCCGGCCTTCGGCGCCCACCTCGACCTCGACGGCATCTCCCGCCGCCACCACGGCCGTTGCCAGGGGCTGGAGGCCGCCGGCGCGGCCGTCCAGATCCTGGACTGGGCCGGCCACGCGGCGGACGCTCCAGGCGTTCCGCGCAGGTGAGAGCGGTCCGAGCCGTCCCGTCAGTCGGACGGGCGTTGACATTCGTTCGGGCAACTGCGTTACTTGCGGACCAGAACGGTCAAGAGCGTCAGCGTCAAGCCCTGGCTTGCTGACCGGCAACCCTCGCACCGCGGTGGGGTGCCCCAGGTGACGACCGGACCGACGACGTTTCGGCAAGCGACGATTCGGTAAGCGCGAGGCCCTCCGGGGCCGGAGAACAGTGACAGGTGACGGACATGTACGCAGCTTCCAGGACGGCCGAGCGCCGCGCCGAGGGCTGCGTGCGCCCGTACCCGAGCCCGCTGGTCGCCGACCGCGCCGTCGACCTGCTCCGTGTCAACAGCGCCCTGTGTAGCGCGTGTACCGCACCGGGCCGTGCCCGCTGCCGGGTCTGACCAGGCTTTTCAGCCGGCTTCCCGCAGCCTCGCACCCCAGCGTTCCCGTCGAAACACCGGCCGTCCGGTGTGCCGCCGTCCGCCCAGCCCCGTGCCCCGCGCGCCCCCGCGCTCCGTGCCGTGCCCGAACACGGCCCGGTGCGCGGCCTCCGCCGTGGGGCACGTGGTGTCCGACTCCGCCGGAGCCCGCCATGAGTGAACCCCCAGGCGCCACCATCGCCCCCGAGGTGCCGCCCGCCGCCGACGAGCCGCCAAAGCCCCTTGCCGCCCAGCGAGTTCTGCCGCTGCGTCGGCCGGGCCGCTGGATCGCCACCGCCGTCGTCGTCGTCCTCGTCACCCAGTTCGTGCACGGACTGGTGACCAACCCCTTCTACCAGTGGGACCGTTGGGGCTACTGGTTCCTGCGGCCGACCATTCTCGACGGGCTGGTCATCACCCTCGAAGTCACCGCCTACAGCGCGGTGTCGGGCCTCGTCGGCGGCATCCTGCTGGCCCTGGCCCGGCTCTCGAAGAGCCCGGTGCTGCGCGCGGTGAGCTGGACGTACGTCTGGGCGCTGCGCTCCATCCCGCTCATCGTGGTGCTGCTCTTCCTCTACAACTTCAGCGCCCTGTACAGGACGTTGAGCGTCGGTGTCCCCTTCGGGCCGGCCTTCTTCTCCTTCGACGAGTCGAAGCTCGCCACCGACATGGTCATCGCCGTCATCGGCCTCAGCCTCAACGAGGCGGCCTACGCGGCCGAGGTGGTCCGCGGCGGCATCCTCTCCGTGGACCAGGGCCAGCACGAGGCGGCCGCCGCGCTCGGTCTGCCCAAGCGCTACCAGTTCCGGAAGATCGTCTTCCCGCAGGCGCTCAGGTCGATCATCCCGAACTACGTCAACCAGCTCATCGGACTGATCAAGAGCACCTCGCTGGTCTTCTACGTCTCGCTGCTCGACCTCTTCGGCACCGCGCAGAGCATGGGCTCCACGTACCCCGGGGACATCGTGCCGCTGCTGCTGGTGGTCACCGTCTGGTACCTGATCCTCACCAGCGTCGTCTCCGTGATCCAGTTCTACGTCGAGCGGTACTACGCCCGGGGCGCCACCCGCTCCCTGCCGCCGACCCCCTTGCAGAAACTGCGGGCCGGCCTCACCGACCTGCGCGCCCGCATCCGCCGGGAGGCCGCCGTATGAGCATCACCGACACCCTGGAGACGGCCCCCGCCGCCCTGGAGATCCACGACGTCCACAAGTGGTACGGCGCCCACCGCGTCCTCGACGGCGTCGACCTGACCATCCGACCCGGCGAGGTCACCGTCGTCCTCGGCCCGTCCGGCTCCGGCAAGTCCACTCTTCTCAGGGTCATCAACCACCTGGAGAAGCCCGAGATCGGCTACGTCAGCATCAACGACGAGCTGATCGGGGTGAAGCGGCAGGGCGGGAGACTGAAGGAGCTGAGCGAGCGCGCCATCCTGGCCCAGCGTGGCCGGATCGGCTTCGTCTTCCAGAACTTCAACCTCTTCCCGCACCTGACCGTGCTGGACAACGTGGCCGCCGCCCCCGTGGCCACCGGAAAGCTGACCAAAGGCGAAGCCCAGGCACTGGCCAAGGAACTCCTCGAACGCGTCGGCCTCGGCGAACGCGTAGGCGCCTACCCGCGGCAGCTCTCCGGCGGCCAGCAGCAGCGCGTCGCCATCGCCCGCGCCCTCGCCCTGCGCCCCGGCGTCATCCTCTTCGACGAGCCCACCTCCGCCCTCGACCCCGAACTCGTCGGGGAGGTCCTCTCCGTCATCAAGGACCTGGCCACCAGCGGCACCACGCTCGTCATCGTCACCCACGAGATCGGCTTCGCCCGGGAGATCGCCGACCGGGTGGTCTTCATCGACGGCGGCAGGATCGTCGAACAGGGCCCGCCCTCCGAGGTCCTCGACAGGCCACGGCACGAGCGGACCCGGGACTTCCTCAGCAAGGTCCTCTGAACCGCCGTACCCCAGACCTCCCCCCCGCGCCCTCACCCTCAGCACCGGCACCGACAAGGAACCGCCATGTCTACCCACTTCACCCGACGCAGCCTGATCAGAGGCATCACCGCGGCCACCGCCGTCGCCTCCCTCGCCACCGGGCTCGCCGCCTGCGGGGGCGACAGCGACGCGGCCACCACCACCGACAGCGCCAAGGCCGGAGAGGTCGTCGTCGGACGGGTCTCCAACGGCGCCGCCGGCCAGACCACCATCAAGGTCTCCGAGGTCAAGTCCATCAGCGCGGAACTGCCCGCGGCCCTCCGCAAGAGCGGCAAGCTCGTGATCGGCGAGGGCGCCCTGCCCGCCGGCTTCCCGCCGCTCGCGTACGTCGGCAGCGACCAGAAGACCCTCACCGGCTCCGAACCCGATCTCGGCCGCCTGGTCGCCGCGGTCTTCGGACTCCAGCCGGAGATCAAGAACTTCACCTGGGAGAACATGTTCGTCGGCATCGACAGCGGCAAGGTCGACGTCGCCCTCTCCAACATCACCGACACCGAGGAGCGCAAGAAGAAGTACGAGTTCGCCTCCTACCGGCAGGACAACCTCGCCTTCATCGTGCCGAAGAAGAGCACCTGGAACTTCGACGGCGACTACGAGAACCTCGCCGGCAGGACGATCGCCGTCGGCTCCGGCACCAACCAGGAGAAGATCCTCCTGGAGTGGCAGGCGAAGCTGGCCAAGGAGGGCAAGAAGCTCACCGTCAAGTACTTCCAGGACAGCACCAGCACCTTCCTGGCCCTGAACAGCGGAAAGATCGACGCCTCCTTCGGCCCCAACCCCGGCTTCGCCTACCACGACAAGCAGACCGCGAACACGCCCGACGCCACCCGCACCGCGGGCACCTACTCCGGCGCCGGCGCCGGCCTCCAGGGCCTGATCGCGGCCACCGCGAAGAAGGACAGCGGCCTCGCCAAGCCCCTCGCGGACGCCATCAACTACCTGATCAAGAACGGTCAGTACGCCCAGTGGCTCAAGGCCTACAACCTCTCCGACGAGGCCGTCGCCAAGTCCGAGGTCAACCCGCCCGGACTGCCGCTCGACAACTCGTGACCGCCCGCGCCGGCACGCCCGCCGGCTGCTGGGGGAGGGCCGGCCGGGCCACCCGCCTGGGCCGCGCGGTCGCCGCGGGCATCCGGGAGCGCGGGGCCCCCCCGTTCCTGCCCGCGGCCCCGGACAGCGCCACAGCCGTCCGGCTCCACGAGTCGATCGGCTTCACCGAGCGCCTGCGCGGCCGCACCCCGCTGGTGCGCAGCCCGGGAACATGGGCGAACGCCCGGCTGTTGTGACTCAGGACGAGATGTACGCGGAGCAGGCCGAGGAGGTGCGGGGCATGACACATATCGTCAGTCCCAGTCGCCGTACCGTCCTGCACTCCCGGCCGCACATCGACCTGCTGCGCGTGGCCGGCGCGCTCTGTTGTTCCTGACTTTCCTCCGCCGCGCCCTCCATCCGGCGCGCCCTTGTACGGACCTCAGGAAGGCACCACTGTGTCCTCATCTCCCGCTTCCCACCTGCACCTCGCCGTCGCCCTGGACGGCACCGGCTGGCACCCCGCCTCCTGGCGCGAGCCGGTCGCCCGCCCCCGCGAGCTGTTCACCGCCGGCTACTGGGCCGACCTGGTCGCCGAGGCCGAGCGCGGTCTCCTCGACTTCGTCACCATCGAGGACGGCCTGAGCCTGCAGTCCTCGCTCCCCCAGTCTCGACTTCGCTCGACCGGGGGGACCCCCATCGGCGAGCCGGACGACCGCACCGACCAGGTGCGCGGCCGCCTGGACGCCGTCCTGATCGCGTCCCGGATCGCGCCGCTGTCCCGCCACATCGGCCTGGTGCCGACGGTGATCACCACCCACACCGAGCCGTTCCACATCTCCAAGGCGATCGCCACCCTGGACTACGTCAGCACCGGCCGCGCCGGGCTGCGGGTGCAGATCTCCGCCCACCCGCACGAGGCCGACCACTTCGGCCGCCGTACCTTCCCGCCGATCGACCTGGCGGAGCTGCGGTCCCCGGCCGGTCAGGAGCGGCTCACCGAGCACTTCGACGAGGCCGCCGACTACGTCGAGGTGGTGCGCCGGCTCTGGGACAGCTGGGAGGACGACGCCGAGATCCGGGACGCCGCCACCGGCCGCTTCGTCGACCGGGACAAACTGCACTACATCGACTTCGAGGGCGCCAAGTTCAGCGTCAAGGGCCCCTCCATCACCCCGCGCCCGCCGCAGGGCCAGCCGCTCGTCACCTCCCTCGGCCACCAGACCGTCCCCTACCGGCTGATCGCCCGCCAGGCCGACGTCGGTCACGTCACCCCCCGGGACGGCGCCGACGCCCGCGCGATCGTCGCCGAGATCCGCGCCGAGCAGGAGGCCGCCGGACGGGCCGACGACACCGTGCACGTCTTCGGTGACCTGGTGGTCTTCCTCGACGACGACCAGGCCGCGGCCGCCGCCCGCAAGGAACGCCTCGACGCCCTCGACGGCGGCGCGTACCCCAGCGACGCCCGGACCTTCACCGGTACGGCTGCCGAACTCGCCGATCTGCTTGAGGAGTTCGCCGCCGAAGGCCTCACCGGCTTCCGGCTGCGGCCCGCCGTACTCGGCCACGACCTGCCGCGCGTCACCACGGACCTGGTCCCCGAACTCCAGCGCCGCGGCCGCTTCCGCACCGCCTACGAGGCCGACACCCTGCGCGGTCTGCTCGGGCTCGCCCGCCCCGCCAACCGCTACGCCGCCGCCACCGCCTGAGCCGGAAGGACCGCACCCCCTCATGAGCAAGCCGCTGAAGCAGATCCACCTGGCCGCGCACTTCCCCGGTGTCAACAACACCACGGTGTGGAGCGACCCGGCCGCCGGCAGCCACATCGAGTTCAGCTCCTTCACGCACTTCGCGAAGACCGCGGAACGCGCCAGGTTCGACTTCCTGTTCCTCGCGGAGGGCCTGCGCCTGCGTGAACAGGGCGGCAAGATATACGACCTTGACGTCGTCGGCCGCCCCGACACCTTCACGATCCTCGCCGCGCTGGCCGCCGTCACCGAACACCTCGGCCTGGCCGGCACCATCAACTCCACCTTCAACGAGCCCTACGAGGTGGCCCGTCAGTTCGCCAGCCTCGACCACCTCTCCGGCGGCCGGGCCGCCTGGAACGTGGTCACCTCCTGGGACGCCTTCACCGGCGAGAACTTCCGCCGCGGCGGCTTCCTGCCGCAGGACGAGCGCTACTCCCGCGCCAAGGAGTTCCTCGCCACCACCAACGAGCTCTTCGACTCCTGGCACGGCGACGAGATCCTCGCGGACCAGGCCACCGGCACCTTCCTGAGCGACGCCAAGGCCGGCTCCTTCGTGCACAAGGGCCCGCAGTTCGACATCCACGGCCAGTTCAACGTGCCACGCTCCCCGCAGGGCCGCCCGGTGATCTTCCAGGCCGGCGATTCCGACGAGGGCCGCGAGTTCGCCGCGTCCAGTGCCGACGCGATCTTCAGCCGGTACGCCACTCTCGACGCCGGCCAGGCCTTCTACACCGACGTGAAGTCCCGCCTCGCCAAGTACGGCCGCGGCCCCGAGGACCTGCTGATCCTGCCCGCCGCCAGCTTCGTCCTCGGCGACACCGACGAGGAGGCCGAGGAGCTCGCCCACCAGGTGCGCCGCCAGCAGGTCAGCGGGGCGACGGCCCTCAAGCACCTGGAGTTCGTCTGGAACCGGGACCTGTCGTCGTACGACCCGGAGGGCCCGCTGCCCGACATCGACCCGCTGGTGAGCGAGGAGCACATCTCCCGGGGCCGCGCCCAGGTCCGGATGTACCGCGACCCGCTCGCCATCGCCCGCGAGTGGCGTGAGCTCGCCGAGGCCAACAAGTGGTCCATCCGCGACCTCGTGATCAACACCGGCAACCGGCAGACCTTCGTCGGCTCCCCGGCCACCGTCGCCAGGACCATCAACGACTTCGTGCAGGCGGACGTCTCCGACGGCTTCATCCTGGTCCCGCACATCACCCCCGGCGGTCTCGACACCTTCGCCGACACGGTCGTACCGCTGCTCCAGGAGCAGGGCGTCTACCGCACCGAGTACGAGGGCACCACCCTGCGCGACCACCTCGGCCTCGCCCTCCCCGACGGGAAGCGCGGCGAACGGGCCGCGTCGTGAAGTGACGCGATGTTCGCCGAGGAACTGGGCTTCGAGGGTTTCGGGGTGGGGGAGCGGCACGAGCGGCCGTTCATCTCCTCCTCGCCGACCATGGTGCTCAGCCATGTCGCCGCGCTCACCGGCGCATCCGGCTCTTCACCGCGGTGACCACGCTGAGCCTGCCGGCCCCCGTCCGGGCGTACGAGGACCACGCGGGACGGTTGTCCGCCGCGCAGCCGCTCGCTCGTGCCGAGCAGACAGCTGTGATGGCGGGGCGCGCCCATCTCGTCGACCGGCCGGGTCAGCGGGCGCGTTGTGGCCGGTCGCGCCCACGCGGTGGAGCCGCACACCGATTCAGCCCCGCGCCCCTAGGGGGTGTCCGCGGCCCTTCCGGTGTGGTCGCGGCACGTATCCCTCCCCCGAAGGTTACGTGCCGCGACCGCTTCCCCCGGCGCCGGACAGTGGTCCGACCTCCGCGTCGCGGTGTGTGCCGGTGTCACCAGCACATGACCGCTGTCTCCCCCGACCCCCACGTGGAGTGGAGACGGACGCGGACGAAGTAGCGGCGGTCCTTGACGAGCCGGACCCTGATCGCGGTGTTGTGCGGGGTGCCCCCGTCGTCGTGGCCGGCGAGGTAGCGCGGTTCCCCGTCGCGCTCCTCGAAGACCACGACGACGGAGTCGCTCTCTCCGAAGGTGCCCACGCTGTGGACGCGGGTCTCCGGCGGCTCCACGACGAAGTCGGCCTGTCCGCCCGGACCCAGGCTGAGCGGCGCCGAGCGGAACGGCACCAGCGCGTCCGGCGGATCGGCGGGCGGGTACCAGCGGAGCACGAACTCCTTGTCCGCCGGGGACAGCGACCCCGGCGGGTACAGACCCCTGTGGTACTGCTCCGGCTCCAGGATCAGCCCCGGACCGAAGGGGAACTGCATCACGGACTGCGGATCCCACACCGAGCCGTTGGCCTCGGACGGGTCCAGCCTGCGCAGGACGTTGAAGCGGGTCCGGTCCCGGCTCCAGTGGTTCGGCGGTCCGGCGAGGTCGGCGTAGACCGCCTCGTCGTCCCAGTGGACGCCGGCGAACGGGCTCTGGTGCTCGTGCCGCATCCCGAGCACGTGCCCGATCTCGTGCAGGGCCGTCCAGCGCCCGTCCTGCCCGGTCAGGTCCCAGCCGAGGTTCATGGTGCGCTCGCCGGCACCGACCGAGAGGGCGTCCCGGCCCACCGCGGACCAGGATCCGTCACCCTGCTGGAAGCCGATCCGGAGCTCCGCCTCGCACCGGTCGAAGACCTCGGTGAACCTCACCCCGATGCCGAGGTCCTGCCACTCCCGGAAACACTCGCGCACCACGTCCCGCTGTTCCTTGGCACCGGCCCACGGCACCCGGCGCAGTTCCCCGGTCCCCGGGACCGGGATCACCGAGGCGTCGGTGTCGGCGTCGAGGAAGCAGTAGTGCAGAACCGTGCCGTTGACCCACATCCGCCGCCCGCCGACCAGCGCGCTGAGCCGCTCGGCGGCCAGTCCCGGCGCGAACGCCGGGGCCGACTCCCGCGGAAGCGAGCAGTAGCGTCGGGTCATGCGCCCAGACTGCCGTCCGCCCCGGCCGGGCGCCTGAGTCGGAAGCTACTCAAGTCCCCCTGTATCAGAGCTGAGTAACGCGACTCATACTCACGTGACGAGTTTCGAACAGGATGCGCGGACCCTCCGGCCGCCCTGGCCGTTCACCGGCCGGGAGGGCGAACTGGAGCTGGTCAGGCGGTCGTCGGTGGCCGGACGCCAGGGTGTGGTGGTGACCGGCCCGGCCGGCATCGGCAAGACCCGGCTGATCACGGAGGCCGTGCGGGGCACCGACTGTGCCCGGGTGACCGGCACCCCCGAGACCAGCGCCCTCCCGTTCGCCGCGTTCGCGCACCTGTTCTCCGACCGCGTCTCGCTGCCCGGCGCGGTCCGGCACCTGTCCGGGGTACGTCTCCTGGTCGTCGACGACGCCCATCTCCTCGACGAGGCCTCGGCCGCCCTGGTCCACCAGCTCGCCGTGCACGGCCGTACCCGGCTCGTGGTGGCCGCCGTCGACGCGGTACCCGTCCCCGGCGCGATCGCCCGGCTGTGGACCGGTGAACTCCTCACCCACCTGGCCCTGGGACCGCTGCCGTACGACGAGACGGCCGCGCTGCTCGCCGCCGGCGGTCTGGAACCGCTCACCGTGCGCCGGCTGCACCGGGTGTGCCAGGGTGACCTGCGGCTGCTGCGCGAGCTGCTCGGCGCGCTGCGCGAGTCCGGCCCGCTGACCCGGGTCCCGGACACCGGTGAGTGGGCCTGGCGCGGCCCGCTGCCGCTCACCGCGACCGTACGGGACCGCATCGCACGCCTGCTGGACCGGCGCGGACTCACGGAGCGCGACATCCTCGAACGCCTCGCCTTCGCCGAGCCGTCGCCGCTCCACCTCGACGACGGCCTCGACCTGACCGTCCTCGAACCGCTGGAGAGCGAGGGCCTGATCCACGTCGACGACCGGGGCGGGGTCCGCCTCGCCCACCCCCTGCACGGCCCCGCGCTGCGCGCCTCGGCGGGCCGGCTGCGGGCCCGCCGGCTGGCCCGCACCCCGGACCAGTGCGAGCCCGCGCTCAAGGACGAACAGGAACAACTGGAAGAACGCATCGAGCAGTTGGACGTACGGGAGGTGTCCGCCCCGGTGGGGGAGTGGCTGGCGGCAGGAGGCCTGCCCGTACCGGCCGGGTACGCGGCCGTGCGTGCCCGGTACTCGTGGCTTCGGGGGGAGCTGCGAGAGGCGGCGGCGTGGGCGAGGGAGGGACTGCGGGCGGCGCCGGGCGACGCCTCCTGCCGTACCGAACTCGCCCGCACCGCCGTCGAGTCGGGGGAGGATGCCGTAGTGCGCGGGGACGGGGGTCTCGCGCACTACGGCGCCGTACGACGCGGGGAGCCCGCGGGGGCCGCGGGCGCCGTGCGGCGGCTGGACGGCGTGCTCGCACGGCACGCGCGGGCTCTCGCCCGCGGCGACGGACCCGCCCTGGACCACGCGGCCGAGGCGCTGGCGGAGCGCGGGCTGCTGCTGTTCGCGGCGGAGGCCCACGCCCAGGCGGGCCGGTTCCACCGCGACCCGCGCGCCGCCCGGATGTCGCGCACCCGCGCGGTCGCCCTCGCCCGCCGCTGCCAGGGTGCCCGCACCCCGGCCCTGTCCGCCCTGGTGCTCGGCGAACTCACCGCCCGTCAGCGCCAGATCGTCACGCTCGCCGCGACCGGTCTCAGCAACCGGCAGATCGCCGAGCAACTGACCCTGTCCGTACGGACGGTGGGCAACCACCTCTACAGCGCCTACACCCGCCTCGGCGCGAGCGACCGCGCGGCGCTGCCGTGGCTGGTGGAGCAGCCGGACCGGCGGTCGGCGTAGCGCTCCGCCCGAACGCCGGAGGTGCCGCGTCATGTCATCGATCGTCTGCGGCGCCGTCGTGGCCGGCCGAACAGCTCCCCGCGCCCCTTCGGGGCGCTGCCGAGCGGGAACGGATGCCTGCTCACGCCGCCCCGAACGCGGCGAACGCCCATCCCGTCGCCTGGTGGAGCGCGTCGCCCGGCAGGGCGGCCCGGGCATCGCGGAGCGCCTCCGCGAGTGACAGTCCGGCGCCCAGCCCCTTGTGCAGGGCCAGCATCAGCGGGACCACCGCCGCGTCGTTGACGGGGGCGCTGCTCGCCACCACCCCGGCGGTGCCCAGCGGCAGCAACGCCGTGACCAGGCCGAGGAGTTCATCGGCGCCCACCGAGGCGAGCCGAGCCGTGTCACAGCTGGAGAGGATGATCCGGTAGGGGCTGCCGGCGAGGCGTTCGAAGTCGTGCACGATCAGCGGGCCGTCGGCCATCCGCAGCGAGGAGAAGAGCGGGCTGTCGGCGCGGAAGGTGCCGTGCGCCGCGATGTGGGCCAAGGCGGCACCGTCCAACTCCTCCAGAACACGGGGGACCTGGGCGTCGTCGTGCTCCAGGACCCGCGCCGCCGCGTACCGGCCCGCCACCTCGGGCACCTCCGCGCCCCCGGTCGCCAGCCCCGGCCCCCGGACCAGCACATGGCGGCCGCCCGGCGGCGGCTCGGTCTCCCGCGCCCGCAGCCAGCTCGACGCCGACGGCGACACACTGAGCACCCGCTCCCGCAGGGCGGGCAGCAGCGCCCAGGGCACCCGGTGCAGCGCGCCCGGCGGGACGATCACCACCGGCCCGGAGCCGAGCTGGTCCGCCGCCGGGCCCAGCAGCAGCTCCTCCAGCCGCCGACCTGCGGCCTCCACCACCGGCAGCCGCGCCTCCGCCCCCGGATGCGCGAGCCGTCGCAGCCCCGCCTGGACGTGCTCCGCCTCGGCGACCGCCTCCGCCAGCGGGCCGCCCGCGAACCGCCGCACCCGGCCGTCACCGCACAGCAGGATGTGCACCCGGCCGTCCACGACGGCGAGTTCCACCAGCCGGGCCGCACCGAGCCGGTCCAGGAGCCGGGCCGGGTCGAAGCGGTCGCCGCCGCCGGGGGCGGCACCGCGGGTGTGGTGGGTGCGGGCCCGGATCTCCCGTTCCAGACGTCGCTGTTCACGCTCCAGGGCGGGTACCGGACGGCTCTGCCGGCGGGCCTCCTCCGCGCGCGAGGCGATCTCCCGGAACGCGGTGAGGGAGGCGAGCAGGGCCGGGTCCGCGGGCGGCCGGGTCGGGGGAGTGGACAGGACCGTGGCCCGCCAGCGCTCGCTCCATTCCAGGAGGCGGCGCGGACCGCCGTGCGCGAGGCTCGCCTGCTGGGCCAGCGCGGCCAGTTCGGCGCCCTGCGCGGTGGCCCGGGCCCGCAGCTCCGAGGCGCCCAGCGTCATCCGGTGGTCGTCGAGGACGTCGAGGCCGCGCCGGCAGGCCTCCAGGACGCCCCGGCCCGAACCGGCCGCCCGCGCGCGGAGCGCCTGCGCGGCCCAGCCCGTCATCCGGGCCAGCGGCGGCCCGACATGCCTGCTGCGCGCGGCCACCGCGAGGTGCCGTTCCGCGTCCGCCGTCCAGCCCAGCGCCAGCGCGATCCGCCCTGCCAGCAGCGAGGCCTCCGGTGCGGCCGGCGCACCGAAGGACGCCAGCTGGTCGGCGACCGCCGCCGCGTCCTGCACCAACCGCCCGGACGCGGCCCCGCCCGCCACCCGCGCCTCGATCAGCACCAGCCGGGCATGCGTCTCCCACCAGCTGCGCCGCTGCCCCGAGAACAGCCGTACGGCGACTGCGGCCCGGGCTGTCGCGGTCTGCGCGTCCCCGGTCGACAGCGCGCACCGGGCGGCGGTCAGCAGCAGTTCGGCCTTGCGGGTGGACTGCCCGCCGATCCGGTCCAGGGTCGCGATGGCCGCGTCCGCCTCGGCCAACGCCTCCGGGGCCAGCCCGGCCGCCATCAGCACGTCGCAGCGCGCGATGTACAGCATGAACGAGGGCGTGCCCAGCTCGTCGTACCGCTCTTTGGCCTCGGCCAGCAGCCGCAGCGCCGCCGGGATGTCGCCGGACCGGTACGCGGCCAGGCCCCGGTTCTCCACGGCGACCGCCTTGTCGTGCTCCTGGCCCGTCGTCTCCCACAGCAGCTCCGCCGCGGTGAAGTCCGCGTCCGCCCGCTCCACCGCGCCCACCGCCAGATGCACGGTGGCCCGCACACTGAGCGCCCGCGCGGTCCAGATGACGTCACCGGCCTGCCGCAGCACCGGTATCGCCCGCCGCAGGTCCTCCAGGGCCTCCTTGTGCCGGCCCAGCACCCACCCGGCGAACGCCCGCCGGTACAGCACCCGCGCGCGGGTGTGCCCGTTGCCGCGTGCCACCCCGCGATCCAGCGCGGCCAGTCCCTGCCGCGTGCGACCCGCATGCACCAGGGCGACTCCGAGGGTGGCGAGCACATCCGCCTCCCGATCCGCCGAGTCCGCCCGGGCCGCGAAGTCCCGGGCGCGCCGCAGATGGTCGAGGGCCACCGCCAGGTCCCCGAAGTCCCGCTGCCAGATGCCGATGACCTGGTGGGCGACGGACGCGTCCAGCGGCGACGGATCGGACCGAAGGACGCGCTCCGCCCGCGCCAGGGCCTCGCCGGGAGCGGCGAACACCATCGGCAGCAGTTCCGTCACCGAATCGCTTCGCGCAGTCACCCCTCGGATGGTAGTGGCCTGGGCATACATGCCCACAGGTTTGACGCTGTATCAAGCGGCGACCACGCGACTCTGACTGAAGAACGCCGTTTTCGGGGGAGGGACAGGCCATGGCACCTCAGCGATTCCATGAGCAGTTCGATCAGATCCAGCGCTCCATGCCGGACGTACCACTGGCGATGGGGCCTGACGACGCAGCCGAGTTCCTGTACGAGAAGGGTGTCGTTCTCGCCCGCGACGGCGAGGAGGCCCGGGTCGTCGAGGACGCCGTGCGCGCCCACTTCACCGCCACCACCGGCCTGGTGGCCGACCATGTGCGCAGGGCGGGCCCCGAGACCAACCGCACCGGCGTCACCCGTATCCAGGTCGGGGACCCGAACCACGGCGACCGCAGCGGCGACCGCGCCGTCGGGCACGCGCTGCGCGCCCTGCGGGAGGCGGAGGGCCGCGCCGGCCGCCGCCTGGTCAGCCGCAACCACGTCGTGTCCACCACGGGGAACGCCAACTCCTGCAACCCCTGCGAACCGCTCCCCGCGCTGCTCACCCAGACCCCCAACCCGCGGCCCGTTCCGGGTAGTTACGACCCGGAGACCGCAGTCAGCGTCCTGGTGATGGACACCGGTCTGGTGCACGACTACCGCTCCTACCCGCTCCTGGACCGCGTCCAGGGCGACCTGCAGGTCACCGAGACGGACGCCGACGGGATCCTCCAGCAGTACGTCGGCCACGGCACGTTCATCGCCGGACTCATCGCCGCCCTCGCCCCGAACACGGACATCACCGTCACCAACACCCTCAACGACGCGGGCGCCATCCTGGAGTCCGAGTTCGGCGGCAAGCTCTTCGAGGCGGTCGACCAGCACGGCTGGCCGGACATCATCAGCCTCTCCGCCGGCACCTCCAACGGCAGCGCCGACGGACTGCTCGCCGTCGAGGCCTTCATGGACGCCCTGCGCGACCAGCACACCCTGCTCGTCGCCGCCGCCGGCAACAACGGCAGCGCCACCCGCTTCTGGCCCGCCGCCTGCGCCGACCTGACCGGCTACGAGGACACGGTCCTCTCGGTCGGCGCGCTGCGCAGCGACGGCGAGTACGGCGCCTGCTTCACCAACCACGGCAGCTGGGTCAAGGTCTACGCCCCCGGCGAGCAGCTCATCGGTGCCATGGCCGGCTTCGACGCACCCGTGCCGTACGTCTACCAGCACACCACCTACGACGCCTGCCGGTTCGGCTTCACCTACGCCTGCACCTGCCAGTACCCGCGCCACACCGGCGTGTTGACCGACACCGGGACGACCGGCCCCGGCAAGCCCGACCAAGTGATGTTCGAAGGGTTCGCACAGTGGAGCGGAACATCGTTCGCCACCCCCATCGCCGCCGGCCTGGTCGCCGACCGGATGACCACGCACAAGGAGACCGACCCGCGCACGGCACGCAGTCAACTCCTGCAGAACATCACGGAGTACGCCGAGGTGCGCGGCACCCCGGTACCCATGCTCCGCCCGGCGAGCTGGCAGCCGGTCCCGGTCGTGCGGCTGGCCACGACGGCCTGAGGTCCGGAACACTCCCCTCCACGGCGTACGATGACTTGCCGTACACGAGGGGTGGGACCGTGGACCGAGCAGAGGTCGGCGCGCTGGTCCAGGCAGCCGTCGACGGTGACGCGGCGGCCTGGAAGGCGCTCGTGGAAGGGCTGAGCCCGCTGGTGTGGTCCGTGGTGCGCGCCCACCGGCTCTCCGACGCCGACGGGCACGAGGTCTACCAGACCGTGTGGTTCCGGTTCGCCCAGCACCTGGGCCGCATCCGGGAGCCCGACAAGGCGGGCTCCTGGCTGGCCAGCACGGCACGCAACGAGTGCCTGAAGGTGATCCGGAGCCTGACCCGACTGCTGCCGACCGACGATCCGCAGGTCCTCGACCGGGTCAGCGAGGACCGTACGCCCGAGCAGTCCCTGATCGACGCGGAGGACCAGGCGGACGAGGCCCGGCTGATCCGTCTGCTCTGGCAGGAGTTCGAGGAACTCGGCGACCGGTGCCGGCAGTTGCTGCGCGTGCTGATGGCCTCGCCGCCGCCCAGCTATGTCGAGGTGTCCGTCGCGCTGGGCATCGCCGTGGGCAGCATCGGCCCGCTGCGCCAGCGCTGTCTGCGCCGGCTGCGGGCCCGGCTCGACGCGAGGGGTGCGATGTGAGCGACGACGACTTCCCGCCCGGCGAGGGCCTCGACGACTCCGCCGACAGCGCCGCCGACCTCGACGCGGACCTCCTGGAGGAGGAACTGCGCCGCGCGGCCGCCGTGCTCGACCCGCTCCCGGCCGGGCTGCTCCAACTGGCCATGGACGCCTACATGCTGCACGACCTGGACGCCCGGATCGCCGAGCTGACCTTCGACTCCCTGACCGACGCGATCCCCGTCCGAGGAGTGGAGGACCCGCCCCGGATGCTGACCTTCCAGGCGGGCGAGCTGACCGTGGACGTCGAGGTCACCGGCGACGGACTGCTCGGCCAGCTGCTGCCCCCGCAGTCCGCCCGCATCGAGGTGCTCGACGGCCCGGCTTCGGCCCGCACGCTCACCGTGGACGCCATGGGCCGCTTCGCCGGCGCCGCCCCGCCCACCGGGCCCTTCGCGCTCCGCCTGCGCACAGGCGCCGACGTGATCGTGACGGAGTGGCTGCGGGCCTGAGGCGGGGCGTGTCACCAAGTGACCGGCAGCGTCCGGGGCCCCCGGATCATGGTCCTGCGGCGCCATTCCACCTCCTCGGCGGGGACCGCGAGCCGTAGTTCCGGCAGCCGGTCGAGGAGGGTGTCGATCAGGAGGTCGGTCTGCAGGCGGGCCAGGATCGCGCCCGTGCAGTAGTGCGGGCCGTTGCCGAAGGTGAGGTGCGGGTTGGGGGCGCGGTCCGGGACGATGCGGTCCGGATCGGGGAAGACGGCGGGGTCGCGGTTGGCGGCGAGGTAGGAGACGTAGACCGGATCGCCGGCCGGGATCCGGGTGCCGTCGCTCAGCTCGACGTCCTCCAGGGCGATCCGGGCGAGCCCGACCGTGCTGCGGTGCGGGATCCAGCGCAGCAGCTCGTCGAGGGCCGGGCCGCGCTCCAGCGGCCGTTCCCGCAGCCGCGCCATGAGCTCCGGCCGGGTGAGCATCAGGAACAGCATCTGGCCGCAGTTGTGGGTGACCGCCTCGCCGCCGATCTGCAGCGGACCGGCCAGCCCCACGGCCTCCTCCTCGCCGATCTCGCCACGGGCCACGGCACTCCCGAGCAGTGAGTACACGTCCTCGCCCGGGCTGTCGGCACGTGCGCGAACCGCCTCGGTGATCCACCCGTACAGCCCCTGCTTGGCCGCTTCGGCCGCCTCGACACCACCCGAGGTGGAGATGATCTGCCGGGTCCAGGCGTGCACCCGTTCCCGGTCCGCCTCCGGCACCCCCATCACCTCGCTGACCACGGTGATCGGGAACGGCTCCAGCACCCGCTCGATGAGATCGGCGGGCGGCCCGTCCCGTAGGACCCCGGCCACCAGTCCGTCGAGGATCTCCTGCGCCCGCGGCCGCAGCCGCTTCATCGCGCCGACCGTGAAGGCACCGGCCAGCGGCTTGCGCAGCCGGTTGTGGTCGGGTTGGTCGGCCCAGGCCAGCGAGCCCGGACGGGGCTTGAAGTGCGGGGCCAGCCGGGTCACCTGGCGCCGGGTCACCTCGGCGCGGCTGAACCGGGGGTCGTTGGTGATGGTCCTGACGTCCTCGTACCGGGTGGCGAGCCACGCCCAGCCCTCGCCGTACGGCAGCCGGATCCGGGTCACCGGCCCTTCCGTCATCAGGGCGGCGAGGACCGGGTCGAAGTCCGTGCCCTCCAGTTCGAGCGCGGGCCAGTCGCGCACCGGCGGCGCGGCCCCGCAGACCGGCGGCAGCGGCTCCGCCGTCGCGGGCGCGGCCGTCTGCGTGGTCGTGGGCGCGGTCATCTCCGTGGTCATGCCTCCACGGTCGTACGGCCCTCACCCCGTGTCCTGCCGGAATGCTCCAGCCGGAGGGTCAGCGGCCGGCGGCGTCCACGAGCGCGGCGAGGGCGGCGGCGAGCCGGTCCGCCCCCGGGCCCGCCGGACCGCCGGGCTCGGTCATGTACAGGTCCCGCCGGATCTCCACCATCAGCGCGCCGACCCGCGCGTCGGTCCCGTAGTACTCCAGCGGCACGTAGGTTCCGCCGAACGGGCTGTCCAGCCCCGTCCGCCCGCACCCCGCGAAGGCCTCGCGGGCCGCCCGGGTCAGCCCGGCCGGCGTGTGGAAGGCGTCCGTGCCCAGACACACCGGCGGCCGTGGCCCCGCCCCGTGCAGCTCGTAGGGCAGCGCCCGGCTCGGATAGGAGTGCACGTCGATCACCACGGCCCGCCCGGTCGCGGCCAGCCGCCCGGCGACGGCCTCCGTCATCGCCCGCGCGTACGGCCGGAAGTACCGCTCGACCAACGGCCCGGGATCGAACGGCTCGGCCCGCAGCACACTCCGGTGCGTGGTCCGCGTGTACACGGCCCCCATCCCGACGGCGAGCATCTCCTCCCGCTCGTCCGGGAACCGTTCCGGATCCACCACCAGCCGTGACAGCCGGTTGACGAACCGCCAGGGGGGCACCCCGGCGAGCTTCGCCGCCGCCTCCGCGAGCTCGGCCGTGTGCGCGTCCGTGATGTGGTCCAACTCCCGCTCCAGCGCGGCATCGTCGAGCACGATGCCGGCGCGTACGGCGGCCGGGATCGTCCGCGCCGAGTGCGGCACATGCAGGATCACCGGCGACTCGGCGGCGCCGGGCAGGAGGTCGTACGACGGCTGGGGCACGGGCGGCTCCCGGGGAGTCGGCAGGGGCTGATGCGGGATCAGGGTTCGACGTAGTCTGCGGCGCGCGACGCCGACAACCAAGCGCGGGCCATGACTTGCTCTGCGTCAGTCGCGTCCTGCTCAAACATTCAACAAAAGGATCTCCGTGACCGGCAAAGGGGTCTACCCGCATAGATGACTCCGGTGCTGTCATGCTCACGACCGCCCGGAATTCCTGCCGGGCACCGCTCCGGGAGATCCCCCATGGCCCGAATATCCCGCTCCCTGGTCACCGCCCTCTCCTCCCTCGCCCTCGCCGCCGCCGGCCTCACGGTGGCCGCCGGCACCGCGCACGCGCAGAGCTGCAGTCAGGACTACCTCCCCCTCCCCGACCCCAGCTGCCAGCCCGGCGCCTTCAACCCGGACGTCACCCAGTCCACCATCGACTCCACCATCTGCGTCTCCGGGTGGACCGCGACCGTCCGGCCGTCCAGCTCCTACACGACCGCGCTGAAGAAGGAGCAGATCGTCGAGTACGGCTACTCGGACACCAGCACCTCGGACTACGAGGAGGACCACTTCGTCCCCCTCGAACTCGGCGGTGCCCCCAAGAGCGCCCTCAACCTCTGGCCCGAGCCGGAGTACGGCACCAAGACCGCCGCCAACAAGGACACCGTCGAGAACAAGCTCAAGAAGGCCGTCTGCGCCGGCACCGTCACCCTCGCCGAGGCCCGGGACGCGATCGTCACGGACTGGACGACCGCGCTGTCGGACCTCGGCCTGAGCTGATCCCGTCCGCTCGACGCAAGGGGCCGGCCTTCTCCTCCGGGAGCAGCCGGCCCCTCTCGCGCTGCCGGGGTGGCGGGGCTTGGCACGGCTCCGCCCCGGCAGGCGGGGTGCCTGCCGGGGCGGAGGAGACCGCACCGGGCGGCCCGGCGGGGGCCCGGGGGTGCCTAGAGGGCCGCGAGCGCCGCGTTCCAGGTGGCCGACGGGCGCATGACCGCGTCCGCCTTGGCCTTCTCGGGCTGGTAGTAGCCGCCGATGTCGGCCGGGGAGCCCTGGACGGCGAGCAGCTCGTCGACGATCGTCTGCTCGTTGGCGGTGAGCGTCTCGGCGAACGACGCGAACGCCTTGGCGAGTTCGGCGTCGTCGGTCTGCTTGGCCAGCTCCTGCGCCCAGTACAGGGACAGGTAGAAGTGGCTGCCGCGGTTGTCGATGCCGCCGACGCGACGGGTCGGGGACTTGTCCTCGTTGAGGAAGGTCGCCGTGGCCCGGTCGAGGGTGTCGGCGAGGACCTTGGCGCGGGCGTTGCCGGTGAAGTCGGCGTACTGCTCGAAGGAGGGGACGAGCGCGAAGAACTCGCCGAGGGAGTCCCAGCGCAGGTAGTTCTCCTTGACCAGCTGCTGGACGTGCTTGGGCGCGGAGCCGCCGGCGCCCGTCTCGAACAGACCGCCGCCCGCCATCAGCGGGACGACCGACAGCATCTTGGCGCTGGTCCCCAGCTCCAGGATCGGGAACAGGTCGGTCAGGTAGTCGCGCAGCACGTTGCCGGTGACGGAGATGGTGTTCTCGCCACGGCGGATGCGCTCCACCGACAGCTTGGTGGCCTCGACGGGGGACAGGATCCGGATGTCCAGGCCCTCGGTGTCGTGCTCCGGCAGGTACTGGTTGACCTTGGCGATCAGCTGCGCGTCGTGGGCACGGCCCTCGTCCAGCCAGAAGACGGCCGGGTCGCCGGTGGCGCGGGCACGGGCGACGGCCAGCTTCACCCAGTCCTTGATCGGCGCGTCCTTGGTCTGGCAGGCGCGGAAGATGTCACCCGCGGCGACCGGCTGCTCGATCACGACGTTGCCGGCCGCGTCGACCAGGCGGACCGTGCCGGCGGTGGCGATCTCGAAGGTCTTGTCGTGGGAGCCGTACTCCTCGGCCTTCTGCGCCATCAGGCCCACGTTCGGGACCGAGCCCATGGTGGACGGGTCGAAGGCGCCGTTGGCCCGGCAGTCCTCGATCACGGCCTGGTAGACCCCGGCGTAGGAGGAGTCCGGGATCACCGCGAGGGTGTCGGCCTCCTGGCCGTCCGGGCCCCACATGTGGCCGGAGGTACGGATCATGGCCGGCATCGAGGCGTCGATGATGACGTCCGAGGGCACGTGCAGGTTGGTGATGCCCTTGTCGGAGTCGACCATCGCCAGGGCCGGGCCCTCGGCGATCTCGGCGTCGAAGGAGGCCTTGATCTCCGCGCCCTCGGGCAGGTTCTCCAGGCCCTTGAGGATGCCGCCCAGACCGTCGTTCGGGGACAGGCCGGCCGCCTTGAGCGTCTCGCCGTACTTCGCGAACGTCTTCGGGAAGAAGACGCGCACCACGTGACCGAAGATGATCGGGTCGGAGACCTTCATCATCGTGGCCTTCAGGTGCACGGAGAACAGGACGCCGTCCTGCTTGGCACGGGCGATCTGCGCGGCCAGGAAGTCGTTGAGCTGCGCGACGTGCAGCACGGAGGCGTCGACGACCTCGCCCGCGAGGACCGGTACGGACTCCTTGAGGACCGTGGTGGTGCCGTCCTCGGCGACCAGCTCGATCCTGAGCTTGCCGGCCTCGGAGATCACCGCGGACTTCTCGGTGGAGCGGAAGTCGTTCTCGCCCATGGTCGCCACCTCGGTCCTGGACTCGGAGGTCCAGGCGCCCATGCGGTGCGGGTGGGTCTTGGCGTAGTTCTTCACCGAGGCGGGGGCGCGGCGGTCCGAGTTGCCCTCACGCAGGACCGGGTTCACGGCGGAACCCTTCACCTTGTCGTAGCGGGCGCGGATGTCGCGCTCCTCGTCGGTCTTCGGGTCGTCCGGGTAGTCCGGAAGCGCGTAGCCCTTGCCCTGGAGCTCGGCGACGGCGGCCTTCAGCTGCGGGATCGACGCCGAGATGTTCGGCAGCTTGACGATGTTGGCCTCGGGCGTCTTCGCCAGGTCGCCCAGCTCGGCCAGCGCGTCCGGGATGCGCTGGTCCTCGTTCAGGTACTCCGGGAAGTGGGCGATGATGCGTCCGGCCAGCGAGATGTCGCGGGTGCCCACGGCGACACCGGCCTGCGAGGCGTACGCCTGGACCACCGGCAGGAACGAATGCGTCGCCAGGGCCGGGGCCTCGTCTGTGTAGGTGTAGATGATGGTCGAGTCAGTCACCGGGTGCTCCGCTCCACGTCTGCAACATTGCTCGACATCAAGATATCTCCTGATCGACCCAGGCTCGACAGGGGTCCGCGACTCGGAAGATCCGGTTGTCCGGTTTGCCGTACCACCTGCAAGCGGATCGGGCGGCGTGGTGGCCATGACAAGGGAGCGACCGCCGGACGACGGCCGGACCGGCCAACCGGCCGCCCGAGCGACAGCGGACCAGGAGATATCGCACCAGACTGACTGCTCCCCACCCTGAAGGGTGGGGATTCCTGGCTCAGGCCGCCTCCTGGAGCGCCGTTCCAGGAGGTCTTGCTCAGACTGCGGAGCCACTGGCGCCGGACTAGTCCGGTTTGGCCATCGCGTCTTCGGGACTCCGCTGCTGCGGGATCACCACGGCCCCCTGCTGGAGCGCCACCGTGCGGGCCGGGGCCGGGATGCGGATGCCCTCCTCGCGGTAGCGGCGGTGCAGGCGCTTGATGAACTCGTGCTTGATCCGGAACTGGTCGCTGAACTCGCCGACGCCCAGGATCACCGTGAAGCCGATCCGGGAGTCCCCGAAGGTGTGGAAGCGGATGGCGGGCTCGTGGTCCGGGACCGCGCCGGTGATCCCGGTCATGGTCTCGGCGATGACCTCGTGCGTGACCCGCTCGACATGGTCCAGGTCGCTGTCGTAGCCCACGCCCACCTGCACCAGGACCGTCAACTGCTCCTCGGGACGCGTGTAGTTGGTCATGTTGGTCTTCGCCAGCTGGCCGTTGGGGATGACCACCAGGTTGTTGGCGAGCTGCCGGACGGTCGTCTGACGCCAGTTGATGTCCACGACATAGCCCTCCTCGCCGCTGCTCAGCTGGATGTAGTCGCCCGGCTGGACGGTCTTGGAGGCGAGGATGTGGATGCCCGCGAAGAGGTTGGCCAGGGTGTCCTGGAGGGCGAGCGCGACCGCCAGACCGCCCACGCCCAGGGCGGTGAGCAGGGGCGCTATGGAGATGCCCAGCGTCTGGAGCATCACCAGGAAGCCGATCGCCAGGACCAGCACCCTGGTGATGTTCACGAAGATCGTGGCCGAACCGGCGACCCCGGAGCGGGACTGGGTGACCGACTGCACGAGCCCGGCGACCACCCGCGCCGCCGACACCGTCACCGCGAAGATGAGCAGCACCTTCAGGCACTGGTCGGTGTGGTGCTGGACCGTCCTGGTCAGCGGCAGCACCGCCGCCGCGGCCGCCGCGCCCCCCGCGAGCGCCGCCCACGGCAACACCGTGCGCAGCGCGTCCACGATGACGTCGTCACCGCTCCAGCGCGTCCGCTTCGCGTGTCTGGCCAGCCAGCGCAGCATCCCGCGCGACAGAAAGGCCACCAACAGGCCCGCCGCGAGGGCGATTCCGGCCAGGACCAGGTCATCGACGGTGAGCACTCGGTTCACCGGTCACCTCCCATTCGGTTGTGCAACCGCTCATCCTGCCGCATCCGCACGGAGGTTCGTGCCGGCCCCACCCGTGTGCGCTTGTGCTGCCCCTCGCCCCTGGGGCAGGCTGTCGCGCAGTGATCGTCAGGGAGGCTCGATGACAGGTCCGGTGCTCGCGGTCGACCAGGGCACGTCCGGCACGAAGGCCCTGGTGATCTGTCCCGAACGGGGCGTCATCGGCACCGGATTCGCCGCCTTACGGACCCGGCACCTGCCCGGCGGCCGGGTGGAGACCGACCCCCTGGAGCTCTGTGACTCGGTGCTCGTCGCCGGCCGCCGGGCGCTGGCCGAGGCCGGCGAACCGGTGACCGCGCTGGGCCTGGCCAACCAGGGCGAGACCGTCCTCGCCTGGGACCCCGGCACCGGGCGTCCGCTCACCGACGCCATCGTCCGGCAGGACCGCCGAACCGAACAGGTCTGCACCGAACTCGCCCCGCAGGCGGAGGAGTTACGCGCTCTCACCGGCCTTCCGCTCGACCCCTGCCTCGCCGCGCCCAAGATGGCCTGGATCCGCCGCCACCTCACCACCGAGGGCGTCGTCACCACCATCGACGCCTGGCTGGTGCACCGGCTCACCGGCGCCTATGTCACCGACGCCGCCACCGCCGGACGCACCCACCTCCTGGACCTGGACCGGGTGCAGTGGTCGGCCCGCGCCCTCGACCTCTACGGGCTGTCCGCCGGACACCTCCCCGAGATCGTCGACAACGCCCGACTCGTCGGTGTCACAAAGGAGTTCGGGGCCAAGATCCCGCTCACCGGCCTCGCCGTGGACCAGCAGGCCGCCCTCCTCGCCGAGCGCATCACCGGACCCGGCGGCGCCAAGTGCACCTACGGCACCGGGGCCTTCCTGCTCGCACACACCGGTGACACACCCCGGCGCAGCACCTCCGGACTGGCCGGCTGTGTCGCCTGGCGCTTCGCCGGAGAGCCCGGTTACTGTCTGGACGGCCAGGTGTACACCGCCGCCTCCGCCGTGCGCTGGCTCACCGACCTCGGCGTGATCTCGGGCGCCGCCGACCTGGACCGGGTGGGCGGCGCCGTCCCCGACACCGGCGGGGTCACCTTCGTCCCCGCGCTGGCCGGGCTCGCCGCCCCCTGGCGGCGCGGCGAGCTGCGCGGCTCCCTCACCGGGCTCGGCCTCGACACCGGCCCAGGGCACCTGGTGCGGGCCCTGTGCGAGGGCCTCGCCGCCCAGGTGGTGGAGCTCGCCGAAGCCGCCGGGAGCGATCTCGGCACCCCGCTGACCGCCCTGCGCGTCGACGGCGGCCTGACCCGCTCGGCCCTCCTCATGCAGACCCAGGCCGACCTGCTGCAACGCCCCGTCGAGGTGTCCGCACTGCCCGACGCCACCGCGCTCGGCGTGGGCGCGCTGGCCCACCTCGGCAGCGATCCCCTCGACTTCCTGCCGGACGGCCGTCCCTCCGCCGTCTACGAACCGCGTGTCTCCGCCGCCGAGGCCGCCGACCGCCTGGGCGTCTTCCGGGCCGCCGTCGCCACCCTCCTCGAAGGGCCGGTGGCCGGAGCCGGTTCGGGAGTGCCCCGGTGACGGTCACCGCCGCGGGCGAGCCGGCGAGGGCGGTGCTGGAACGGCTGGTCAGTCGCCCGTGAAGGAGCCGTGCCGGCCCGCCCCGCCGCGAACCGTGCCGCGCCTTCCAGGCCTTGTGCCAGCACGCCCATGCCGTGACGGATCTCGGTGGCCATCGCGGCCGGTTCGGCCAGCCCCTCCTGGTCCAGCACCGAGGCGCGGTCGCTGCGCAGGCAGGCCTGCGGGAAACCCGCGATGGACGCGGCCAGTTCCTCGGCCGCCTCGCGGGAGCGGCCGGCGGGGACGATCCGGTTGGCCAGGCCCATCTCGTAGGCCTCCGGGGCCGGGACCGGGCGGCCGGTGAGGATCAGGTCCAACGCCCGGCCGGTACCGATCAGCCGGGGGAGCCGTACCGTGCCGCCGTCGATCAGCGGCACGCCCCAGCGGCGGCAGAAGACACCGAACACCGCGTCCTCCTCGGCGACCCGCAGATCGCACCACAGGGCCAGCTCCAGGCCTCCCGCCACGGCGTGCCCGGCGACCGCCGCGATCACCGGCTTGGAGAGGCGCAGCCGGGTCGGGCCCATCGGGCCGTCGCCGTCCGCCGCCACCCGGTTGCCGCGCTCGCCGCCCATCGCCTTGAGGTCCGCGCCCGCGCAGAACGTGCCGCCCGCGCCCCACAGCACCGCCACCCGTGCCTCGTCGTCCGCCTCGAACTCCCGGAAGGCAGCGACCAGTTCGTCCGCCGTCGGCCCGTCCACCGCGTTGCGCGCCTCGGGGCGGGAGAGGACGACCGTGGTGACAGGTCCCTTGCGTTCCAGGCGGACCGGCATGTGTTTCCCTCCGTCGGAAGGTCACCCGGCGTCAGATGACCTTGAGTCGCACCAGCGCTCCCAGTGTCAGCGCTCCCGGCAGCAACGGCACCCACACGGTGATGATCCGGTACGCCAGGACCACGGCCGTGGCCACCGCCACCGGACCCCCGGCCGCCACCAGCGCCACGATCAGCGCCGCCTCCACCGAGCCCAGGCCGCCCGGCGTGGGGATCAGCGCGACGGCGACCGTGGCCGCCAGGTACGCCAGCGCCATGTGCGCGGGCGGCACGTCGAGGCCGAGTGCCTGCCCCACCGCCACCAGACCGGCCGCCTGGAGGGCGGGGAAGGCGAGCGAGCCGCCCCACAGCGCCAGCGCCCGGGACGGACGCATGTGCACCGACCGGGCCTCGCCCAGGGCGGCGCGCACGAAGCGGAACACCGGCTCGCGCACCCGCCGGACCAGGAACAGCGCGGCCAGCGCCACTGTCACCACCGCACCGGCGACGGCCAGGACCGGACCCACGTCCCCGGCGGGAAGCAGTCCGTCCAGCCGCAGCGCGTCCGGGAAGGCGACGAAGAACACGGCCATCAGGCCCACACGGGTGATCGACTCGGCGAGCAGATACAGGGCCAGCGCGGCGGAGGAGGTGGCGAGCGGCACCCCGCACACGGTCATGAACCGGAGGTTGACCGCGCCCGAGCCGAGACCCGTGGGCAGCAGATGGTTGGCCGAGCCGGCCGCGAGCTGGGTGGCCAGCAGCCGCCAGCGGGGCAGCGGCTGGACGACGGCACCCTGCCGGGTGAAGGCGGCGGCCACCCAGGTCAGGCAGGTGGCACCGCCGGCCGCCAGCAGCCAGGGCCAGGAGGCGTCGCGCAGATGGCCGAAGCCCTCGACGAGGACCGGCCAGTGCTGCACCGCGATGACCGCGACCAGCACGAGCGGGATCAAAGTGAGGATGTGCCGCACGGGGATGCGGCGGACGAGCCGGGGGAGACGGCTCTCACGGAAGTCGGGGATTCTTACCGCTGTCACACCGGGAGAGGTTTTCCGCGCCGCCCCAACTGCGGGTGGCGGCAGAGGAGACGCCGGATGACGGCCGGGAAGCGGGTGAGAGCGCATCGGGTCCTTCGTGCGAGGGGACGGCGAGCCGACATTGACCTCAACGAAGCTTGAGGTCCTACGGTCTCCCTCATGAGTATGGAGACCACTGCCTGGATGCAGTTGCACAGCGTGATGACCGCCCAGCAGGAGCGGCGCCCGTTCGAACGGGCCACGCTGCGCCGTATCGCCGCCTTCGCCCGCCCGCACCGGGCCGGCATAGTCCGTTTCGTTCTGCTCGGGGTGGTGACCGCCCTGCTCGCCGTCGCCACCCCGGTGCTCGCCGGCCATGTCGTCGACGCGATCGTGTCGGGGCACGACACCGGCGCTGTCGTCCGGCTGTCCCTGCTGATCGCGCTGGTCGCGGTCGTGGAGGCGGCGCTCGGGGTGCTCGGGCGGCGGCTCTCGGCGACGCTCGGGGAGGGACTCATCCTCGACCTGCGCACGGCTGTGTTCGATCATGTGCAGCGCATGCCCGTCGCGTTCTTCACACGTACTCGTACGGGAGCGCTGGTCAGCCGTCTCAACAACGACGTGATCGGCGCCCAGCGGGCCTTCGCCGGCACCCTCTCCGGTGTGGTCAGCAACCTGGTCACGCTGCTGCTCACGCTCGCGGTGATGCTCACCCTGTCCTGGCAGATCACCCTGCTCGCGCTGGTGCTGCTGCCGCTGTTCGTGGTGCCCGCCCGCCGGATGGGCGGCCGGATGGCCCGCATGCAGCGCGAGGCGGCCGCCCTCAACGCGGACATGGGAACCCGCATGACCGAACGGTTCTCCGCCCCCGGCGCCACCCTGATCAAGCTCTTCGGCCGTCCGGAGGAGGAGTCCGCCGAGTTCACCGCCCGCGCCGCCCGGGTCCGGGACATCGGCGTGCGCACCGCGACCTCCCAGTCGGTGTTCATGACCGCGCTGACCCTGGTCTCCTCCCTGGCGCTCGCCCTGGTGTACGGCCTCGGCGGCTGGTTCGCGCTGCGCGGCACCCTGGAGCCGGGCGCGGTGGTCTCCCTCGCCCTGCTGCTGACCCGCCTCTACGCCCCGCTCACCGCGCTCGCCGGCGCCCGCGTCGAGGTGATGAGCGCGCTGGTCAGCTTCGAGCGGGTCTTCGAAGTGCTCGACCTGCCGCCCCTGATCGTGGAGAAACCGGACGCCCGCGAGGTCCCCGAGGGCCCGGTGGCCGTCGAGTTCGAGGACGTCCGCTTCGCCTACCCGGCCGCCGACCAGGTCTCCCTCGCCTCGCTCGAAGAGGTCGCGGTCCTCGACTCGCGTGGTGGCAGCGACGTCCTGCACGGCATCTCCTTCCGTGCCGACCCCGGCCAGACCGTCGCCCTCGTCGGCTCTTCCGGTGCCGGCAAGTCGACCATCGCCCAGTTGCTGCCGCGCCTGTACGACGTCGACGAGGGCGCCGTCCGCATCGGCGGCGTCGACGTCCGCGACCTGACCGCGAGCTCCGTGCGCGCCACCCTCGGCATGGTCACCCAGGACGGCCACCTCTTCCACGACACCGTCCGCGCCAACCTGCTGCTCGCCCGGCCCGCCGCCACCGACGAGGAGTTGTGGGACGCGCTCGGCCGCGCCCGCCTGGACGAGGTCGTACGGTCGCTGCCCGACGGCCTGGACACGGTGGTCGGCGAACGCGGCTACCGGTTCTCCGGCGGCGAGCGGCAGCGGATGACCATCGCCCGGCTGCTGTTGGCCCGCCAGCGCGTGGTGATCCTCGACGAGGCCACCGCCCATCTCGACAACACCTCGGAGGCGGCCGTCCAGGAGGCGCTCACGGAAGCCCTGGCGGGCCGTACGGCCGTCGTCATCGCCCACCGGCTGTCCACGATCCGGGCCGCCGACCAGATCCTGGTGGTGGAGGCCGGGCGGATCGTGGAGCGCGGTACTCATGAGTCGCTGCTGGCGGCGGAGGGCCGGTATGCGGAGCTGTACCGGACGCAGTTCGCGGAGGCGCCGTCGGTCTGAGAGGGCGGGGGCTCGCCGTTTCCGGGCGCACGTGCGATGTGGCTGGTCGCGCCCACGCGGCGGCAGCCGCAATGTGACACAGTCCCGCGCCCCTTCGGGGGCGCACCCCTTGACGCCGGTGGTCCGGACCTTTAGTTTCACGCCTTAAACAAAGCCTCGCGGATGTGCTCGACGCTCAGCGACAACAAGGGCGTTGGGTGCACACCGTGCTGCATCCCCCCGCGTGAAAGGCCACCCCCCGCAATGGCCAGACCTCTCCCCACGGCTGTCTCCATAGCCGCTCTGACCCTGTCCGCAGGCCTGCTCACCGCCGCTCCGGCGCAGGCCGCCACCGGCACCGTCACCGGCCTCGCCGGCAAGTGCCTGGACGTCGCCGGTGCCAACTCCGCCGACGGCACGGCCGTCCAGCTCTACGACTGCAACGGCACCGCCGCCCAGCAGTGGACCGTCGGCAGCGACGGCACCATCCGCGCTCTCGGCAAGTGCCTGGACGTGACCGGCAACTCGACCGCCGACGGCGCCCAGGCCCAGCTGTGGACCTGTACCGGCGGCGCCAACCAGCAGTGGACGGTCACCGCCGCCCACGACATCGTCAACCCGCAGGCGAACAAGTGCCTGGACGCGACCGGCAATTCGTCGGCCAACGGCACCCGCGCCCAGATCTGGACCTGTACGGGCGGCGCCAACCAGAAGTGGACCGCGCCCGCGGCCGGTGGCGGCACCACCCCGTCCGCTCCGATGGCCGTGGCGCCCTACCTCTACAACGGCTGGGGCGACCCGCCGAGCCCGGCCACGATCACCGACGCGACCGGCGTGAAGTACTACACGCTCGCCTTCGTCCTCAGCAACGGCTACTGCAACCCGCAGTGGGACGGCAGCCGGGCGCTGACCGGCGGTGTCGACCAGCAGACGGTCAACACCGTGCGGGCCAACGGCGGTGACGTCATCCCCTCCTTCGGCGGTTACAGCGGCAACAAGCTGGAGAGCTCCTGCTCCAGTGCGAGCGAGCTGGCGGCGGCCTACCAGAAGGTCATCAACGCCTATGGCGGGCTCAGAGCCATAGACATCGACCTGGAGGCCGACGCCTACAGCAACGGGACCGTGCAGCAGCGGGTCGTGGACGCGCTGAAGACGGTCAAGGCCGACAACTCCGGTCTGAAGGTGTACATCACCATCGGCACCGGCCAGAGCGGCCCGGACACCAGCCTGATCAACCGGGCCGCGTCCTCCGGGCTGACCGTCGACGCCTGGGCCGTCATGCCGTTCGACTTCGGCGGCGCGGGGCAGAACATGGGGAACCTGACGGTGCAGGCGGCCGAGGGGCTCAAGAACGCGCTGAAGTCCGCGTACGGCTACAGCGACGACACCGCCTACCGGGACATGGGCATCTCGTCCATGAACGGCGTGACCGACAACGACGAGACCGTCACGGTGGCCGACTTCCGGACCATCCTCGCCTACGCCCAGCAGCACCACCTGGCCCGGCTCACCTTCTGGTCCGCCAACCGCGACCGGCCCTGCACCGGCGGCTCCGCGGACAGCTGCTCCGGCGTGAGCCAGTCCAACTGGGACTACACGCGCGTCTTCGCGGGATACACCGGCTGACCCCCATGCTTCGAAGAGGAGAACCCGTGCTTCGCCCTCCCCGGCGCCGCAGATCAACCGCCGCCGCGACGCTGGCCGTCGTCGCCGCCTCCCTGCTGACCGCGACCGGCGCCGCCACCCCCGCGTCCGCCGCCACGCTGCCCACCGGCAACACCACCCTGCTCGACGCGGCCAGCGGCAAGTGCGTGGACGCCAAGGCGGCGGCCACCGCCGACGGTACCGTCGTCCAGCAGTACACCTGCAACAACACCACCGCCCAGCAGTGGAGTCTCACCTCCACCGGCGACGGCTACGTCCGCATCAACAACGCCAACAACACCAACGAGGTCCTGGACGTCACGGGCGTCTCGACGGCCGACAACGCGGCCGTCCAGATGTGGACCTACGGCGGCGGCACCAACCAGCAGTGGCTGCCCGTCGACGACGGCGGCGGCGCCTACCACTTCGTCAACCGCAACAGTGGCAAGTGCCTCGACGACCCCTCCGCCTCGACCGCCGACAGCGTGCAGTTCGTGCAGTACACCTGCAACGGCACCAACGCCCAGCGCTTCCAGGTCGTCCCGGTGACCCAGTCGAGCAACCCCGACCTCGGGTCCAACGTCGTCATCTTCGACCCGTCGATGTCGGCCTCGACCATCCAGAGCAAGCTGGACGCGATCTTCCAGCAGCAGCAGACCAACCAGTTCGGCTCGCAGCGCTACGCCGTGCTGTTCAAGCCCGGCGCCTACAGCGCGGACGTCAACGTCGGCTTCTACACGCAGGTCCTCGGCCTGGGCCTGTCGCCCGACGCGGTCTCGATCAACGGCGCGGTGCACGCCGAGGCCGACTGGTTCCAGGGCAACGCCACCCAGAACTTCTGGCGCGGCGCCGAGAACCTCTCGGTCAACCCGGCCGGCGGCAGCGACCGCTGGGCGGTCTCGCAGGCGTCCGCCTACCGGCGGATGCACCTGCGCGGCAACCTCGCCCTGGACGACGGCGGCTGGTCCAGCGGCGGACTGATCGCCGACAGCCAGATCAACGGGCAGGTCGACTCCGGCAGCCAGCAGCAGTGGCTGACCCGCAACTCGAAGCTCGGCAGCTGGACCGGCGCCAACTGGAACATGGTCTTCGTCGGCAGCACGGGCGTGCCGTCCACCACCTTCCCCAGCCCGCCGGACACCACGGTCGCGCAGAGCCCGGTGACCCGTGAGAAGCCGTTCCTGTACGTCGACGGCTCGGGCGACTACCAGGTGTTCGTACCGTCCACGCGCTCCAACACCAGCGGCACCAGCTGGAGTTCGGGTTCCGCGGCCGGTACGTCACTCTCGCTGGACAGCTTCTACGTCGTGAAGCCGGGCGCCACCGCCTCCCAGATCAACGCGGCCCTGACGGCGGGCAAGAACCTCCTGGTCACCCCGGGTGTCTACCACCTCGACCAGACCCTGCAGATCAACCGCGCGGACACCGTCGTCCTCGGCCTCGGGCTCGCCACCTTCGTCCCGGACAACGGCATCACCGCCATGAAGGTCGCCGACGTCGACGGCGTCGACATCGCGGGCCTGCTCTTCGACGCCGGCACCACCAACTCCTCCACCCTGGTGGAGGTCGGCCCCAGCGGCTCGTCCGCCTCGCACGCGAGCGACCCGACCTCGCTGCACGACGTGTACTTCCGCGTCGGGGGCGCCGGCGTCGGCAAGGCGACCACGAGCCTGGTCGTCAACAGCGACAACGTCATCGGCGACCACATGTGGATCTGGCGCGCCGACCACGGCAGCGGAGTCGGCTGGACCAGCAACACCGCAGACACCGGACTGGTCGTCAACGGCGACAACGTGACCATGTACGGGCTGTTCGTCGAGCACTTCCAGAAGTACCAGACCATCTGGAACGGCAACGGCGGCCGGACGTACTTCTACCAGAACGAGATGCCGTACGACCCGCCGAACCAGTCGTCGTGGATGAACGGCTCGGCCAAGGGCTACGCGGCCTACAAGGTCGCCGACTCGGTCACCAGCCACCAGGCGTACGGCCTCGGCAGCTACTGCTACTTCAGCGCCGATCCGAGCGTCGTCGCCGATCACGCCATCGAGGCACCGGCCGACCCGGGCGTCAGGTTCACCAGCATGGTGACGGTCTCCCTCGGCGGCACCGGCACCATCAGCCACGTCATCGACAACAGCGGAGGACCCTCGAACTCGTCGGCCAACGTGGCGAACCTCGCCTCGTATCCGTGACGGTACGCGGGTGACCCGGCGGACACGCCGGGTCACCCACCGCGGTCCTCGCCGCGGGCACGTGTGGGACGGCGTGACCTGGATACCCGGACCCAACGGCAGCACGGCCCGTCCGGAAGTCAGGCACGCCATGGGCAGTGAGATCCAGCGCTCCGAAACCACTCTGCGGGTCAACGGCAAACCCCACACCCTGCTCCTCGACCACCGGCGGGTCCTCCTGGACGTACTCCGCGAGGACCTCGACCTGACCGGCGCGAAGAAGGGCTGCGACCACGGCCAGTGCGGTGCCTGCACCGTGCTGGCCGACGGCCGCCGGGTGAACAGCTGTCTGCTGCTCGCCGTCGCCCTCGACGGCAGCGAGATCACCACGATCGAGGGCCTGGCCGCCGACGGCGCGGGCCCTCACCCGCTGCAACGGGCCTTCCTCGACCGGGACGCCTTCCAGTGCGGCTACTGCACCCCCGGCCAGATCTGCTCCGCCGTCGGCGCGCTCGCCGAGGCCGCCGCCGGGCACCCCTCGCAGGTCACCGACCCCGCCGCACCCTCCGGCCGGCCCGTCCCGCTGGACCGGACCGAGATCCGCGAGCGGCTGAGCGGCAACCTGTGCCGATGCGGGGCCTACCCCCGTATCGTCGAGGCGGTCGAGGACGTGATCCCGTGAGGTCCTTCGACTACGTCCGCGCCCGCACCCCCGAGGAGGCCGTCGAGGCCTTCGCCGCCCGCCCCGGCGCCCACTACCTGGCCGGCGGCACCAACCTCGTCGACCTCATGAAACTCGGCGTCGAACGGCCCACCGCGCTGATCGACGTCAGCCGCCTCCCACTGGACCGGCTGGAAGAGCTGCCCGACGGCGCCCTGCGCATCGGTGCCACCGTCCGCAACAGCGACCTCGCCGCCCACCCCCTGGTCCGCGACCGCTACCCCGTACTGTCCCAGGCCCTGCTCGCCGGGGCATCCGGCCAGCTCCGCAACGTCGCCACCACCGGCGGCAACCTCCTCCAGCGCACCCGCTGCGGCTACTTCCAGGACCCCGGCAAGCCCTGCAACAAACGGGAGCCGGGCAGCGGCTGCGGCGCCCTGGAGGGCGTCCACCGCGACCACGCGGTCCTCGGCCACTCCGCGCACTGCGTCGCCACCAACCCCTCCGACATGGCCGTGGCCCTCGCCGCACTCGACGCCCGCGTCGAGCTGTACGGTCCCGAGGGCGCCCGGACCATGGACCTGACCGACTTCCACCGGCTGCCCGAGAACCATCCCGAGCGGGACACCGAACTCCGCCCCGGCGAGCTGATCACCGGGGTGCTGCTGCCCGCCGCCACGGCCGGCGCGCCCTCCGCCTACCGCAAGGCCCGCGACCGGGCGTCGTACGCCTTCGCGCTCGCCTCCGCCGCCGTCGTCCTGCGGGTCGCCGAGGGGCTGGTCACCCAGGTGGGCCTGGCCTTCGGCGGGCTCGCCCACCGCCCCTGGCGGGCCCGGGTCGCGGAGGCGGCCCTGCTCGGCGAGGCGGCCACCCCGCCGGTCCTCGCCGGCGCCGTCGACCTGGAACTCGCCGCCGCCCGCCCGCTGCCGGACAACGCCTACAAGGTGCCCCTCGCCCGCAACCTCGCCCTCGACGTGCTGACCCGGCTCGCCCCCGCCCCCGCCCCGCTCTGACCCGGGAGGTCCCCATGGCCCGCACCGCCGCCCTCGGCGCCCCGGCCGCGCGCCGGGAAGGGCTCGCGAAGGTCACCGGCACCGCCCGCTACGCCGCCGAGCACCCGCTGCCCGGCCGCGTCCACGCCCGCGCCGTCCCCGCCACCGTGGCCCGCGGCCGCATCACCGGCATCGACACCGGCCCGGCCCGCGAGGTTCCCGGCGTCCTCACCGTCCTCACCCACGAGAACGCCCCCCGCCTCGGCGAACCCGAGGACGCCACCCTCGCCCTGCTCCAGGACTCCGACGTACCGCACCGGGGCTGGTGCGTCGCCCTGGTCGTCGCGAAGACCCCGGAGGCGGCCCGCGCAGGAGCCGCCGCCGTCCGCATCACCTACGACACCGTCGACCACGACGCCGTCCTCACCCCGGGGCACCCCGGCGCCCACGAGCCCGAGGAGGTCAACGGCGGCCAGGCCGCCCGCTGCCGCCGCGGCGCCCCGGAGTCCGCCTTCGCCGCGGCCCCCGTCCGCGTGGACGTCACCTACCGCACCCCGCCGCTGCACAACCACCCGATGGAACCCCATGCCAGCACCGCGTACTGGGACCGCGGCCGGCTCACCGTGCACACCTCCAGCCAGGGCACCAGCGACGTCCGCGGTGTGCTCGCCGGGCTGTTCGCCGTGCCCGTCGACCGGATCACCGTGCGCGCCGAACACGTCGGCGGCGGCTTCGGGTCCAAGGGTTCCCCGCGCCCGGACGTGGTCCTCGCGGCCATGGCGGCCCGGTACACCGGCCGGCCGGTCACCCTCGCCTACCCGCGCCGCCACCTGCCGACGGTCGTCGGCCACCGCGCCCCCACCCTCAACCGGCTGCGGCTCGGCGCGACCTCGGACGGCCGGCTCACCGCCCTCCTGCACGACGTGACCACCCACACCTCGCCGGTCCGGTCGTTCGTGGAGGCGGCGGGCGCGATCTCCGGAGTCATGTACGCCACCCCCAACCTGTGCTTCGTACACCATGTCGTCCCGCTCGACGTGCCCAGCCCCTCGTGGATGCGCGCACCCGGAGAGGCGACCGGCATGTACGCCCTGGAGTCGGCGATGGACGAGCTGGCCGACGAACTCGGCACGGACCCGGTCGAGTTGCGGATCCGCAACGAACCCGACCGGGAGCCGGCCGGCGGCCTGCCCTTCAGCAGCAGGCACCTCGTCGAGTGCCTGCGCGAGGGCGCCCACCGGTTCGGCTGGACCCGCAGGGTGCGGCGCGCCGACGGTCCGCTGCTGATCGGCACCGGGGTGGCCGCCGCGACCTACCCGGTGATGGCCTTCCCGTGCACGGCCGCCGCCGAGGCACGGCCCGACGGCACCTTCCTGATCCGGGTGAACGCCTCCGACATCGGCACCGGCGCCCGTACCGTGCTCGCCCAGATCGCCGCCGACGCGCTCGGCGCACCCCTGGACCGGGTCCGCACCGAGATCGGCGACAGCGACCTGCCCCCGGCACCGGTGGCGGGCGGCTCCTCCGGGACCGCCTCCTGGGGCTGGGCGGTGTACGAGGCCTGCGCCCGGCTGCTGAACCGGCTGGCCGACCACACCGGTCCGCTGCCCGAGCGGGGGATCGGTGTCCGCGCGGACACCAGTGGGCGCGCCGACGCCGACAGCCCCTACGCGCGCCACGCGTTCGGCGCCCACTTCGCCGAGGTGGCCGTCGACACCGTCACCGGAGAGGTCCGGGTGCGCCGGCTGCTCGGCGTCTACGCGGCCGGGCACATCCTCAACCCCCGTACCGCGCGCTCCCAGTTCGTCGGCGGCATGACGATGGGCCTGGGCATGGCCCTGACCGAGGGGAGCACGGTGGACGCGGCGTTCGGCGACTTCGCGGAGACCGACCTGGCGTCGTACCACGTCCCCGCGCACGCCGACGTCCCCGACATCGAGGCGCACTGGATCGACGAGGACGACCCGCACCTGAACCCCATGGGCAGCAAGGGCATCGGCGAGATCGGCGTGGTGGGCACCCCCGCCGCCATCGGCAACGCCGTCCATCACGCCACGGGCATCCGCTTCCGCACCCTGCCGCTGACCCCGGACCGGATCCTCACCGCTCTGAACGCACGGTGATCGTCGCGGTGGACGTCCGGCGCCCTTCGTCGAGGGGACGGTGGCTGCCGCGCAGGGCCGAGGCCACGGCGGAGACCAGGGCCATGCCGGCGGCCACGCCGAAGACGACGGCCAGGCCGTGGTGGAAGGGACCGGAGACCAGCTGCGGGAAGAAGGTGTGGCCGGTCAGGGCGGACCGCTGGGCCTCGGTGACATGGTCCAGGACGCCCTCGGAGGCGAGCAGGTGCTCGATGGGGTTGTTGCCGAGGAACGTCGCGAACAGCGTGCTGACGGGCGGCAGCGACGCGGCGTGCGCGGCGGAGGCGGCCGGCACGCCGTGCGCCATGAGGCCGTTCTTCAGCGTCGCCGGGAGCGAGGAGGCGAGCCCGGAGACCATCAGGGAGAAGAAGACGCCGATGGACAGCGCCGTACCGGAGTTCTGGAAGGTCGAGCGCATGCCCGAGGCGACACCCCGGTACTCGGCCGGCACGCTGCCCATGATCGAGGAGGTGTTGGGCGCCGAGAACATGCCCTGGCCGAGGCCGTTGAGCAGCAGCAGGGCCGCGAACAGCCCGTAGTCGAAGTCCACGGGCAGCGCGAGCAGCCCCAGGAAGGACGCGGTGACGACGACCAGTCCCGCGGTGGAGAAGAACCGGGCGCCGAACCGGTCCGAGAGGTAGCCGGACACCGGTCCCGCGATCAGGAAGCCCAGGGTCAGCGGGAGCATGAAGATGCCGGCCCACAACGGGGTGTCCTCGAAGTCGTAGCCGTGCAGCGGCAGCCAGATGCCCTGCAGCCAGATGATGAGCATGAACTGCAGCCCGCCGCGCGCGATCGCGGTCAGCAGGGCGGCCACGTTCCCCGCGGCGAACGCCCTGTTCTTGAAGAGGGCGAGGTCGAACATGGGCTCGGCGACCCGCGTCTCGATGACACAGAAGGCCAGCAGCAGGGCGGCGCCACCGATCAGGCCGGTGAGCACCCACGGGTTCCCCCAGCCGGTGGCGCTGTCGCCGTAGGGCTGGATGCCGTAGGTGATCCCGGCCAGCAGGATGCCGGCGCCGGCCGCGAAGGTGAGGTTGCCCAGCCAGTCGATCCGGCCGGGGCGGCCCGCCGAGGTCTCCCGCAGGCTCAGGTACGACCAGATCGTACCGGTGATGCTCACCGGGACGCTCACCCAGAACACGGCACGCCAGTCGACGGCGGCGAGCAGCCCGCCGGCCAGCAGGCCGAGGAACTGCCCTGCCAGCGCGGTGATCTGGTTGATGCCGAGGGCCGTGCCGCGCTGCCGGGCCGGGAAGGCGTCGGTGAGGATGGCGGCCGAGTTGGCGGTGAGCATGGACCCGCCGAAGGCCTGCACGATCCGCCACAGGATCAGCCACAGGGCGCCGGTCCCCGCCCGGAACGGGTCGAGTGACAGTGCGACCGAGGCGCACGCGAAGATCAGGAAGCCCAGGTTGTAGATCTTCACCCGCCCGAACATGTCACCGAGCCGCCCGAGCACGACGACCAGCACGGCGGAGACCAGCAGATAGCCCAGGATCATCCAGAGCAGATAGCCGATGTTGCCCGGCGCGAGCGGATCGAGCCCGATGCCGCGGAAGATCGCGGGCAGCGAGATGATCACGATCGACGCGTCCATCGTGGCGATCAGCACGCCGAGAGTGGTGTTCGACAGCGCGACCCACTTGTAGCCCGGCCCGGCGGGGGTGTCCTTGTGGCGGGCCGAGCTCAGGGCGGCGGACCACCCGCGCCCGCTCACAGCCGCTCCGCCAGCCGGCCGAGGAGCGGCAGGGCCGCCCCGAGCGTCGCGCGCTCCTGGTCGGAGAACGTGTCGAGGACGGCCGCCAGCCGCTGGACCGACTCGGAGCGCCGCTCGGCGAGCACCGCCCGCCCCTCCTCGGTGACGGCCACGATGCTCCGCCGCCCGTCCGCGGCGTCGGGAGTGCGGCGGACCAGTCCGCGCTGTTCGAGCTGGGCGAGGGTGCTGGCCATGGCCTGCGGCCGTACCCGCTCCAGCTCGGCGAGGGAGGTGGGGGAGGTGGGGCCCTCGCCCGCGAGCCGCGCAAGGACGGACACGCCCGACAGCGACAGATCCCCCACCGCGTGTGCCTGCCGCAGCCGCCGCGTCAACCGGCCCACCGCGAGCCGTAGATCGGACGCGAGCCGGGTGGCGTCGCTCTGGTCGCGTGTACCGCCGCCGTCGGCGGTCATGTCTGCCTTCACATGTACTAACACTAGGTTTATCAGTCTGAACTGCTCAACCATTCGTCAGTAAATATGAGGGTCAGCGGGCGATGCGGTGATGCCGGCCGCCGCGCCGCAGCCGGACCCCGGCGAGGACGAGGTCGGCCAGGAGCACGACGGCGCCGATGACCAGCAGGTAGAACAGGCCGTGGACGGCGAATCCGACGATGCCCAGAACGACGGCCACAAGGATCAGGAGCAGGAACAGACTCATCGGCTCTCCCGGACGGACTCGGTGGGTCAGCGGCGGGCCAGGCGGCGCGCGCCGCCCGCACCCGGGACGTAGTCGAGTTCGTAGTGCGCGAAGACCGCGGGCTCCCGGGCGGCGGGCAGCTCGCCGTCGGTGTCGATCGACGGAACCTTCTTGACCACGTCCTTGCGGTACGCGACCTTCAGATAGGCGGGACCGACGGTCGCCTCGGCGAGCGGGACGAACACCAGACGGCGCCGGGTGGGCAGCCCGACCGTCACGGTGACGAAGCGGGGCTTGTCGGTCGTGGTGTCCACGTAGACCGACTCCAGAACGCCGATCTTGTGCCCGGCGGCGTCGACGACCTCGTGACCGCGCCACTCTCGGATGTCGGTTGCTTCGAACATCGGGCACCTCCCGTCGAGCGGGTACCCGGTGCGGCCACTCGCAGTCATGGAGTCACACGGATGCCCACGATGCAGGTGTCGTCGTCGGTGTCGGACCGGCTGTGCGTCAGCAAGCGGTCCACCTGCTGGTCCAGGGCCGGCGGCACCGCGCGCGCGGCCTTCAGCAACTGCGCGAGGGACTCCTCAACGGACCGGTCACGGCGTTCGATCAGACCGTCCGTGTACATCAGCAGGGTGTCGCCGACCGCGAGTTGCACCTCGTGCTCCTGGAACGCGGCCTCCGGCAGGGCGCCCAGCAGCATGCCCTGCACCAGGGGCAGCGGCTCCGCCCCCGCGCCGCGCACCAGGACCGGCGGCAGATGGCCGGCCCGGGCCCAGCGCAGGGTGCGGTGGTCCGGGTCGTAGAGCCCGCACACCGCGGTGGCGGTGACGGAGCCGGTCAGGCGGTGCGTCACCATGTTGAGCCAGGACAGCAACTGCCCCGGGCCGGCGCCGGTCACGGCGAGCCCGCGCAGCGCGTTGCGCAGGACGACCATGCTGGTGGCCGCGTCGATGCCGTGCCCGGCGACATCCCCCACGCACAGCAGCACCAGCCGGGACGGCAGCAGGACCGCGTCGTACCAGTCGCCGCCGATCAGATGCTGGGTCTCCGCGGGCCGGTAGCGCACGGCGAGATCCAGCCCGGGAACCGCCAGCGGGGTGTGCGTGGGCGGCATGATGGCGTGCTGGAGCTGGAGGGCGAGACGGTTGCGTTCGCTGGCCTGCTGCTCGGTGTGGGCGAGCTGGTCGCGGGTGGCGGCGAGGGCGACCTCGGTCCAGTGATGCGCCGAGATGTCCTGGTAGGCGCCGCGTACGACATACAGCTGGCCGTCGGAGTCGAGGACCGGCTCGGCCACCACCCGGATGTGCCGGGTTACCCCGTCGGGCCGCTTGAGGCGGAACGCGGTGGACGCGGCCCGGCGATGGTGCAGCAGGGTGCGCAGGAACCGTCCGATGGCCACGGCGTCGTCCGGATGGGCATGCGCGGGCAGGTCCTCCAGTGCCACCGGGGTGGCGGAGGCGGGTCTGCCGTAGAGCTGGTACAGCTGACCGTTCCAGGTGATCTCGCCGGTGAGCAGGTTCTCCTCGAAGCCGCCGATCCGGCCCAGGCGCTGGGCGTGCTGGAGCAGGCTGGCCAGGCGGGCCGTCTCGTCCTCGATGCGCCAGACGAGCAGGACGCAGTTCCCGTGCCGGCTGATGTTGATGTCGGCGACCGCCGCCAGCGGGACGTCGCCGACCAGGGCGGTCAGCCGCATGCGGTGGGCGCGGTAGGGCTCGCCGGTGGCGTGGACCCGCTCTATCCGCTCGAAGAGCTCGCTGTGACCGGCGGCCATCGGGTACGTCTCCAGCAGCAGGGCGCCGTTGACGACGCCCCGGGGGCGGCCGGCCGGGTCCAGAAAGTGGCCGTTCACGTGATGGATCCGGAAGTCGGCGAGTTCCCCGTCGGCGTCCAGCACCGGCACGAGCACCAGGGCGGGGTCGTGGAGTCCGTCGGCCAGGTCCATCAGCTCCGTGACGTCGGGCAGGAGACGCGGCCCCTCGGCACCGTCCGGGGCGTGCGGGTTGTACGCCTCCAGGGTGTGGGCGCACAGCTCGGCCAGCGCCTCGATCTGGCGGACCACGGGCGGGGGAGGGGGGTCCAGCGGGGTGGGCCAGGCGATCTCCAGGACACCGTGGATCCGTCCGCCGGTCCCGGCCGGTACGGCGACCCGGCCGCCCTCCGGGTGGTGGTGCTGGCCGATCGAGGGCATGCCCGTCTCGGCCAGGCTGCGGATCCAGTGACCCGCGCGCTCGGCCAGCCCCCGGCGGGCCACGGTCGTCACGCCCGGCGGCACATGCCGCCAGCGCCCGGCCTCGGCGGCGGAGAATCCCGCGGTGCCGGCCAGCGCGAGCGAACCGTCGGAGCCCAGCGCCCAGATGGCCACCGCCTGCGCACCCAGCGGCGTCAAGGCGTGTTCCAGCAGGGAGTCGGCGACGGCCTGGGTGTCGTGGGCGGCCAGCACGCCGCTCTCGGCCTCCCGCAGCCGGACGGCCGAGGAACGGCCGTCGGCCGGCTCCCCGGCCGTGGCCCCGGCCCCGGCGGCGGTGTCGGCCGCGGTGGCCGCGAGGAAAGCCGCGGTCACCTCCGAGAGCCGGTCGCGGGCCGCCTGGTTGATGACGTCCACCGCGAATTCGAGTGGCGTCACCCCGGCCTGTCCGGCCAGCTCGGCCAACTGCCGAGCGGCCTGTGCGGGGCCGCAGCGCAGCCGTTCGACCAGGATGCCCTTCGCCAGTTCGATCAGGGCACGTCCGTCGGCCTCCGCCTGCGCCGCCTGTACCTCCCGCCGCAGCCGCTCCACGGTCGCGGTGAGCCTGCCGACGGGGGACGGCTTCCCGGACTCGGCCGCGCCGCCGCCGTCGGCGGGGACGGGCATGCCGGCGGTCGAGCCGGCGGCGACGGCCGCGCCGGGAGCGGTGTCGACGGCGGCCCGGCCCTCGGTGGGGTCGGAGGGGACGGCCCGGTGCCCGGCGGAGTCGGCGGTGGAGGCTCGGCCCGCCGTGGCGTCGGCGGCGGTGGCCCCGGCTCCGGTGTCGTCGGCCGGTCCGGCGCTCGTCGGGTCGGTCCGGGCCGGTGTGGGGCGGCCGTCCGCCGGGAAGCGCGCGCCCTGTGGTTCGGGCGGTTGACGGAGATCACTCACGGTCAGTCTGTTCCTCGGCTGGGACGCCCGGGGCGTCACGCGGTCGGCTGGTGGCGGATGCGGCCGTGACGCGTGGTCACTCGGGCAGCCAGCGCCGGACCCGGCCGATGAGGTCGCCCGTGTCGACGGGTTTGGTGACGTAGTCGTTGGCACCCGAGGCGAGGCTCTTCTCCTGGTCGCCCGGCATGGCCTTCGCGGTGACGGCGATGATGGGCAGCTTGGCGTACTGCGGCATGGCACGGATCTCCGTGGTGGCGGCGTAGCCGTCCATCTCCGGCATCATCACGTCCATCAGGACCATGCAGATGTCCGGGTGCGCGAGCAGCATCTCGATGCCCTTGCGGCCGTTGTCGGCGTGCAGGACCTGGAAGCCGTGCAGTTCCAGCACCCCGCTGAGGGCGAAGAGGTTGCGGGCGTCGTCGTCGACCACCAGGATCGTCCGGCCCAGGAAGGCGTCGTCCACGACCTGCGCGGCCGGGTGGTGCGACTCCTCGGCGCGCACCAGTGACAGCACGTCGCCGGGCTGCTCGGCCGACAGGTGCAGCGTGATGCGCTCGCGCAGCTCGTCCAGGCTGGCAAGGAAGTCCAGCGGGCGGTCACCGGCGAGGGCACGCAGTCCCTGCTCCTGGGCGAGGTCCACCCGATGCCCGGTGTGCACCAGGACGGGCACGCTGGCCAGCGCCGAATCACCGCGCATGGCCTCAAGGAAGCCCGCGCCCTCCTGGCCGGGCATGCCCAGTTCCAGGACGACACAGTGGCAGGCCTGCGCCGCCAGGGTGCTCGCCGCTTCCTGCGCCCCGACCGCGGTGATGATGTCGATCGCCCCGTGGGGATCGTCGGGGCGCTGCGCGATGTCCGCCACGGCACGCTCGGCGACCAGCGTGAGCAGCCCCCGCGGCCGTTCCTCGATCACCAGCAGCCGGCGCCTGCGCGGCTCGGCGGCCGCCGTCGGCGCGGTCAGCGCACGCGGCGCCGACGGCTCCTCGCCGTCGGCCTCGTCAGGGGACTGCTCCACCGGCCGGACCCCGGTCTCCAGGAGTTCCTCGAAGTCGGCGCGAGCGACGGGCAGATACAGCGTGAACGTGCTGCCCTGACCGGGCGTGCTGTCCACGGTGACGGCACCGCCGAGCAGATGGGCGATCTCGCGGGTGATGGACAGGCCGAGCCCGGTGCCGCCGTACTTGCGGCTGGTGGTGCCGTCGGCCTGCTGGAACGCGCCGAAGATCGTCTCCAGCTGCTGCTGGGGGATGCCGATGCCGGTGTCGACGACCCGGAAGGCCACCGCGGGACCGCCGCGCTGGACCTCCGGCGGCACCTCGCGGTCGGCGGCCGGCTCGATCCGCAGCTGCACACCGCCCTGCTCGGTGAACTTCACCGCGTTCGACAGCAGGTTGCGCAGGATCTGCCGCAGCCGGGAGTCGTCGGTGAGCAGGTCGGCGGGTGTTCCCGGGGCGGTGGCCACCGCGAAGTCCAGGCTCTTCTGGGAGGTCATCGGACGGAACGTCGCCTCGACGTACTCCAGCAGCTGGCGCAGCGGGACCCGCTCCGGAGCGACGTCCATCTTTCCGGCCTCCACCTTGGAGAGGTCGAGGATGTCGTTGATCAGCTGGAGCAGGTCCGAGCCCGCCGAGTGGATGATGCCCGCGTACTCGACCTGCTTGGGCGTCAGGTTGCGCGACGGGTTCTGCGCCAGCAACTGGGCGAGGATCAGCAGGCTGTTGAGCGGTGTGCGCAGCTCGTGGCTCATGTTGGCCAGGAACTCCGACTTGTACTTGGAGGCCAGCGCGAGCTGCTGCGCCCGGGTCTCCAGCTCCTGCCTGGCCTGCTCGATCTGGAGGTTCTTCGCCTCGATGTCCCGGTTCTGGTCGACCAGCAGGGACGCCTTCTCCTCCAGCTCCGCGTTGGAGCGCTGCAGTTCCTCCTGCTGCACCTGCAACTCCTCCGACCGGGACTGCAGTTCGGCGGTCAGGCGCTGGGACTCCTCCAGCAGCTCGTCGGTGCGGGCGTTGGCCACGATGGTGTTGAGATTGACGCCGATGGTCGGCATGAGCTGCGCCAGGAAGTCCTGGTGGATCTGGGTGAAACGGGTCAGCGAGGCCAGTTCGATGACGCCCAGGACCTGCTCCTCGACCACGATGGGCAGCACCGCGAGGGCGCGGGGCAGCGCCTGCCCGAGGCCGGAGGAGATGGTGACGTAGCCCTCCGGGAGCTCGTCCACGGCGATGGGACGCCGGTTGCGCGCGGCCTGCCCGACCAGGGAGCGGCCGACCGGGATCCGGGTCGGCCGCTCCGCGTCGTCCGGAGCTCCGTACGAGCCCACCAGCCGCAGTTCGTGCCCGCGCTCGGTGTCCTCCGCGAGGTAGAACGCGCCGTACTGGGCCGACACCAGCGGGGTGAGTTCGTCCATGATCAGCTCGGCCACGACGGGCAGCTCGCGATGGCCCTGCATCAGGCCGGAGATGCGGGCGAGGTTGGTCTTGAGCCAGTCCTGCTCCTGGTTGGCCCGGGTGGTCTCGCGCAGGGACCCCACCATGGCGTTGATGTTGTCCTTGAGCTCCGCGACCTCGCCGGACGCCTCCACGGTGATCGAGCGGGTCAGATCGCCCTCGGCCACGGCGCTGGCGACCTCCGCGATCGCGCGGACCTGCCGGGTGAGGTTCCCGGCCAGCTCGTTGACGTTCTCCGTCAGCCGCTTCCAGGTGCCCTCGACGCCCTCCACCTCGGCCTGGCCGCCGAGCCGGCCCTCGCTGCCGACCTCGCGGGCGACGCGGGTGACCTCGGCGGCGAACGAGGACAGCTGGTCGACCATCGTGTTGATGGTGGTCTTCAGCTCCAGGATCTCGCCCCGGGCGTCCACGTCGATCTTCTTCGACAGATCGCCGCCCGCCACCGCGGTCGTCACCAGGGCGATGTTGCGCACCTGCCCGGTGAGGTTGTTGGCCATCGAGTTGACGTTGTCCGTCAGGTCCTTCCAGGTGCCGGCCACGTTCGGCACGTGCGCCTGCCCGCCGAGGCGCCCCTCGGTGCCCACCTCGCGCGCCACCCGGGTGACCTCGTCGGCGAACGCCGACAGCGTGTCGACCATGGTGTTGATGACGTCCGCCAGCGCGGCGACCTCGCCCTTGGCCTCCACGGTGATCTTCTGCGAGAGGTCGCCGCGCGCCACGGCCGTGGCGACCTGGGCGATGGAGCGGACCTGCCCGGTCAGGTTGGACGCCATCACGTTGACGTTGTCCGTGAGGTCCTTCCAGGTCCCGGAGACGCCCCGGGCGATGGCCTGCCCGCCGAGATTGCCCTCGGTGCCGACCTCGCGGGCGACGCGGGTGACCTCGTCGGCGAACGCGGAGAGCTGGCCGACCATCGTGTTGATGGTGTTCTTGAGTTCGAGGATCTCGCCGCGGGCGTCGACGGTGATCTTCTGGGAGAGGTCGCCCTGCGCGACCGCGGTGGCCACCTGGGCGACGTTGCGGACCTGCGCGGTGAGGTTGCCCGCCATGAAGTTCACGGAGTCCGTGAGGTCGCGCCAGGTGCCCTTGACGCCCTTGACGTCGGCCTGGCCGCCGAGGCGCCCCTCGGTGCCCACTTCCCGGGCGACGCGGGTGACCTCGTCGGCGAACGCGGAGAGCTGGTCGACCATCGTGTTGATGGTGTTCTTGAGTTCGAGGATCTCGCCGCGGGCGTCGACGGTGATCTTCTGGGAGAGGTCGCCCTGCGCGACCGCGGTCGTCACCTGGGCGATGTTGCGGACCTGGGAGGTGAGGTTGCCGGCCATGAAATTGACCGAATCGGTGAGGTCGCGCCAGACACCGCCGACCCCGGGCACCTGCGCCTGGCCGCCGAGGCGCCCTTCGCTGCCGACCTCGCGGGCGACGCGGGTGACCTCGTCGGCGAACGCGGAGAGCTGGTCGACCATCGTGTTGACGGTCTCCTTCAGCTGCAGGATCTCGCCGCGGGCGGGCACGTCGATCTTCTGGGACAGGTCGCCCTTGGCCACCGCCGTCGCCACCTGGGCGATGTCGCGGACCTGCGTGGTGAGGTTGCCCGCCATGGCGTTGACCGACTCGGTCAGGTCCGCCCAGGTGCCGGAGACCCCGGGCACCTCGGCCTGACCGCCCAGCGTGCCCTCGGTGCCCACCTCGCGGGCGACCCGGGTCACCTCCGAGGTGAAGACGGACAACTGGTCGACCATGCCGTTGAACACCGTGGCGATGTCACCGAGCAGCCCCGACCCGTCGGACGGCAGGCGGGTGCCGAAGTCACCGTCGCGTACCGCCGTCAGCCCGGCGAGCAGTTGCCGGAGCTCCTGCTCACCCGGGCCGCCCTGCACCTGGGCGTCCATCGCAGTGCCGGTCATCCCCACCCTCGTTCCACTTCGCAGGGTCCCCACCCCGAGGACCCGGGACCAGGCCGGCGCCGTGAAGCCCCACCACCAGGTGGCGACGCCCGTTCGACGGCTCCGGACCGACGAGAAATCGATCGCAGACTAACTCAGTTGTCGTGCGGCAACAAAAGCCTGGCCGGAAAGCCCTGGCCCGCACAAATGACCCCGGAAACAAGCGGCATGACAAGGCGGAACCGGGGTACTCGGCTTGTTTTCGGCCACGGGGCAGGCCGACGCCGGCCGGGCGGATCGGGCGGCTCACGAGGTCCCGGGCGTCACGCCGCGAGGGCCTCCTCGACGGTCGGATGACAGGGGGCGACGGCGTCGAGTCCCACCAGCTGCATGGTGCGCAGCACAGCGCCGTGGGCGCCCGCCAGACGCAGCCATCCGTGCGCGGCCCGCGTGGCGTGGTGGGCGGCGACGAGCGCGTTGATGCCGCTGGAATCCATGAAGGTGACCCCGCTCAGATCGACGACGACCCGGGAGCCGGAGCCGGTGGCGGGATCCGCGGGAGGTATCGCCCGCGTCAGTGCGCCCACACTCTGGTAGTCGATCTCTCCGCGGACGCCGAGCACGACGATGCCGTCGACATCCGCGCGGACCACGGACAACTGGCCGCGTCCCACTGCTTCCTGGTTGCCTGCGTTGTCTGTCACTGCCGTCCTTCACACCCTCGGTCCGGGCTGAGCCCCCTTCCTGTAGCCAACGTTGCCCCGGATTCCCCGGGTGATGCGCCCGCTGCCCCGACCGACTTCCGGGGCACAGGCATACGGTCGCGAGTACCGGGTAGACGCGCGCCCATGAACGGGGTATCGCATGTCAGTGGCAGGGCGGAGCCTGTCCCGCCCGAGGAGTGTTCCCGGATGCCGGATGCCGCACCTGCCGACGTCACCATCGCTCTGGACGGGGCGGCCGGCTGTATCGCCGACGCGCGGGACCGGACGTCGGAGTTCCTGACCAGGGCCCAGACCGAGCACGGGCTGCCGGTCACCTCACGCACCATGGACCTGGCGCAGCTCGTGGTCAGCGAACTGGTCACCAACGCGCTGAAGTACGCACCCGGACCGGTGCTGCTGCACCTGCGCGTGGTCGACGGCATGGTGGAGATCGAGATCTGGGACACCGATCCCACGCTGCCGCTGGCCCGGGCCGCCGACGCCGGACGGGTGGGCCAGCACGGTCTGGAGATCGTGCTCGCGGTGGTGCAGGGCTTCGAGGCGCGACGCGAGCCCGTGGGCAAGTGCGTCACCGCCCGGCTCGCGCTCTTCGACGATCCGCTGCTGGGTTTCGGCCGGCCGACTCATGGCGGGGGCCGCGCGGCCCCCGGGTGACAGCCGTCGAAGGAATGAAGTTCCGGGACCGGGGCAGCCGGGCCGTTGCATGATCCATGCGAACCGTTGACAGGCAGGAGGCTTGCGATGCTCATGGCACACCCCGCAGTGCTGACGGACCTGATGGAGCAGTACGAGGCGCTGCGCACCCTGCACGCGGACCAGGGCGACGAGGCCGTACGCCGACGGATGGCCGACATCGCCTACACGCTGTGTGTGGCGACCGGTACCAGTGACGTCGACGCCGCCCTCGTCGTGGCGCGGTACCGCCTGCCCGGCGCCCGTGTCGAGGACGACTCACTGCTGTCTGCCTGACCGCGTACGTGCACGGGCGCTTCGCTCAGTCGTGCAGATGCTGTGGAGGCCGAGGGCTCCGGGGGCTTGCCCCGCCGTCGGCCGGGTACCGCGCGAGGAGACAAAGGTGGTACCCGCATGGGCGGGGCGATGTCTGAAAGCGATGCCTCGTGACTGGTCTGGATGGTTCCGCTGACGGCCGATCGGGCGGACCGCGGGACGGCCCCATGGCACTGGCCCAGGCGATGGCCGACGCCGTGGACAGTCTCGCGACCCTGTGGGCGGTCGCCGCGCAGGGCGCGAGTCCGCGCCTGTCACCGCACCAGCTGCGCGCCCTGCGGACCCTGGAGCGGGAACCGGGACTCAACCTCACCGCCCTCGCCGGGGCCATGGACATCGGGCCGCCCACCGCCAGCCGGCTCTGCGACCGGCTGGAGGCGGCCGGCCTGGTGGAGCGGGAATCGCATCCGCGCAACCGGCGTGTGGTGCGGCTGCACCTGACGAGACAGGGCCGGCAGGCGCTTGAGGAAGTGGCGCGGCGCAGAACCCGCAGGCTGGCCGTCGTGCTCGGCGCCATGGATCCGGCCGAGCGGGAAGCCCTCGGGCGAGGGCTCCGGGGATTCCTCGACGCGCAGGACACCAGGACCGGAGAAGAGAACGGCACCGGATCCTGACGTGCGGTCCCGCGCCGACCGCCACGAGACGCACGTGCCCCCGCAGCACCACCTTCAGCCGCCGGCCCGGGGTTCCCCGGGCCGGCGGCCGGCGTGTCACGACCGCTGCCGTCCCCGCCAGTCCAGGCAGACCACCAACGCGTCGTCCTCCGCCACGGCGGCCGCGCCGCGATGACCCGCCAGTTCGCGCAGAATGGCGCGCGGCACCTCGGCGGCAGGCAGCAGCCGAGTGGAGTGGATGGCCCGGGCGAGCGCCCGCTCGCCGTACGTCTCGCCCTTGGGCGAGTGCACCGCGTGGACGCCGTCGCTGACGAAGATGAGCCGGTCCCCGGGCTCGGCGGCGAATTCCTGCGCCACGTAGTCCGTCTCCTCGAACATGCCCAGCGGCAGCTGGGCCTCGAAGGGCACGTGCTCGACGGTGCCGCCGCGCAGCCGCAGCAACTGCGGGGAGCCGGCGTCCACGACACTGCCCCGGCCGGTCGCCAGGTCGAGGTCCAGCATCAGGACGGACAGGTAGCGGTGGCCCTGGTAGTGGGCGTAGACGGCCTGGTCGGCCAGGGCCGCCTGGTCCGCGATGGGGATTCCGGCGCGCCGCGCGTTGCGCAGGGCGTTGACGGCGAGGCTGGTCAGCAGGGCCGCCTCTATGCCCTCGCCCATGCCGTTCGTGACGTACACCATCAGCCGGTCGGCCGTGGCGGACCAGTCGAAGTTGTCGCCGTAGACGGCATAGGCCGGCTCCAGCTGACAGGCCAGGTCGTACTCGGGCCGGGAACAGGAGCGCCCGGGGAGCAGGTGCCACTGCATCTCCGCGGCCAGGGTGAGCCGGTCCTTGCGCCGGGCCTGGAGGTACAGGTCCGTGTCGCGCTCGGCCACGACCACCTCGTGCGCCAGCGCGTCGGCGATCTCGGCGAGTTCCGCGACGCACGCGGATGCCGCCTCGCTGTCGCGCAGGGTCACGGACAGCACGCCGAGCCGGTCGCCGCGCACGCTCACCGGCAGATGGACCCGTGTCGGCCGGCCCCGGCCGTCCTCGCGGTAAGGCACCTGAGAACCGAAGGCGCGGCCGGCCGGACTGCCGTGCACCGGGACCGGTTCCAGGTTGTGCGGCGCCACCGACACCGGCTGAAGCACGGTCAGGCCGTAGTCGGCCATGAACAGCTCGACGTCCTCCGCGTCGTATCGCTCGGTCAGCACGACGCGGACGACGTCCAGCAGTTCGTGGGGAGCCGCTGTGCGCAGGGCGCGTTCAGCGGTTTCGAATCTGTTCACGACGGTGAGTGCACCATTCCTTCTCCTGACAAGGGCCCGGCCGAGACCGGGCTCCGCGACGAGCCGCGTCTGTCGTCCCGGGCTGGCCGTGGCCGGCGTCGGCTGCTAGTACGCTGAGAGGCGCCCCAGTGCCTGCGAGAGTGTGACCGTGACTGCCTTCCGCCGCCGCGCAGAGCCCGACGAGGTGGCACGCGTGACCACGCGGGCCGTCGAGCTGCTGGAGGTCGTCTGGGGGCGGGCCTCGACCGCGCCCACCTCCGCCTCCCAGCTGCGCGTGCTGCACATCCTTGAGCACCACGACGGCATCAATCTGCGCACCCTCGCCGAGTTCCTCGCCTCCACCCCTCCGTCAACGAGCCGGCTGTGCGACCGGCTGCAGGCCGCGGGGTTCGTCGAGCGCGTGATGAGCCCGGAGGACCGGCGCGAGGTACGGCTCCATCTCAGCGCCCGGGGGCGCATCTTCCTCGCCGATCTGCGCGCCCGCCGGGAGAGCGAGTTGCAGAAGGTGCTGGCCGACATGCCCGCGGCCAAGCGTGTCGCCCTGCTGGAGGGCCTGGAGGCGTTCTGCGCGACCGCGGCCACGCAGATACCCGACGCGGCCCCGGACTCCGGCAGCCGGACCGCCTGAAGAGCCTTCACGGCACCGGTGCCTCCACCTCTTCACGAGGGTGGCGGAGGGTGCCGGAGCGGTCTCCGTCCACCGGATCATTCCAGGTCCTTCCCCGTGTACGTCCGACGCGGCTACTCTCTTGCCTCATGGCTATTGTTGTCAAACGGCAACTGTTCTTCGGATTGCCCTCACATCCTTCGGCTGTGTCCCGTCGGCACGAGCGACGGTGACCGTGCGGTACGTCTCGAACGCCCGAGACCTGGAAGCGATGGGAAGCGCTTCCCGGCATACGGCCGTGACGGCCGCCCACGCGCCGCGCTCGGACGACGGCGTTCGCCTGCCTGGGAACCTCGCAGCCATCCGTGTACCCGCAGAGACGGTCCGCATGACGATCGTCGCCCCGTCCGTGGCGACGCCCGGAGGAGACGGCCCGGCCGGCCGGTCCGGCCCCGCCCGTGCGTCCGAGACCGGTGACGGGAGGATGGCGCCATGCACCCGGCCTGTTGTCTGAGTGTGCGCATCGACCGTGGTGAGCAGACCTTCGTGCTCACCGTGCGAGGCGAGGTCGACTACGACGACGCCGGTGAGTTCGAGCGGGCCTGGGAGGCGGCCGACCGGGCGGCGATGCCCGTCACGGCGGTGGACCTCGCCGAGGTCACCTTCGCCGACAGCATGCTGCTCAACGCACTCATCCGGGCCCGCCACCGTCACCAGGCCGACGGCAGGACCCTGGTGCTCGTGGGCCCGCTGCAAACCGCCGTCAGCCGGCTCCTGGAGATCAGCGGCACCCGGGAGCTGTTCACCGTCACCGACGCCCGTCCCCGGGAAGACGGCGCGGACCCCTCATGAAGAACGCCATCACGGGTATCCGAACCCGGAACCACCAGTACACGGGGTGCACACACGACACGGACCACACCTGCCGGAGACAGATCCATGGCCGTCCCGATCAGGAAGCAGGAAGCGGATGAAGAACCCCTTGCGCGACCGGGGCGGTGCAGCGTGGCCTGGGGCGGAGCCCGCACGTCCGTCGCCGAGGCGCGATGCGCGGTACGCGCCTTTCTGGCCCGTCAGGGACACCGTCCCGAGGACCGGACGAGCCAGGACGCCCAGCTCGTGGTCAGTGAACTCGTCACCAACGCGGTCCGGCACGCGCCAGGCCCGGGGGAGCTGGTCCTGGAACTGGAGCCCGGAGCGGGGCGCCTGCTGATCGCCGTCCGCGACTGTTCCCCGGCCCCGCCCGCCCTGCGCCAGGACGACCCGGCCCGGGTGGGCGGCCACGGGCTGCGTCTGGTCCGGCGGCTGTGCAGCCAGGTATGGACCGTTCCCGCACCACCGGGAAAAAGGGTCGTGGCCGTCCTGGATCTGCGTGGCCACGGATAGCGTCACGGCCATGGCGAAGGCACGGCACGGCTCCGCGAACACCGGCTCACCGTTGGATCGGGGAGGTGCTGCCGGACCCTCGATGTCCAGTGGCGCGCTCACGGTGCCGCCGGCTTGGCCACGCCGACCATCGCGTCCCTGGTGATCAGTGAGGCGCTCGGTGCCGGGTGGGCGCTCGGGCAGTACGAGCCAGCCCACCTCGCTGGTGGAGTCCCGGACGATGATCTGCACGTCGTCGTCGAGCGTGAGCCCCATCCCGGCCGGCACCGCACGCGGCTCCCCGACCACGCGCGCGGTGGGCGGGGTCCTTGTACCAGCTCGGCGGCAGGCCGGGGACCGGCCAGGGGCAGCACGGGCACAGCGTGCACACCACGACGTTGTGGACGGTCGGGGGGTTCTCGACCACGGCGATGTGCTCGCCCTGCTGTCCACGTGTTTCGCCGTGGAGGTCGCGGGCGCGGGCCGCGGGAGCCCGTCTGCCGGCGAGCGCTTGCACAGGGGCCGGCGACCACGTCTGGGACGTGTCGGGCCGCCCCGTGCTACGGCGTGGTGGGCAGGTGCGGGGAGCGGAGTACCAGCAGGGTGATCTCGCTGGGGGCGAAGACGCGGAACGGCGGGCCCCAGAAGCCGGTGCCGCGGCTGGTGTAGAGGAGGGTGCGGGCGCCGTGGTGGCTGAGGCCGGCGAGGACGGGCTGGTCGATGCGGACCAGGTGGTGGAAGGGCCAGATCTGGCCGCCGTGGGTGTGGCCGGAGAGCTGGAGGTCGACACCGGCGGCTGCCGCCCGGTCGATGAACTTGGGCTGGTGTGCCAGGAGCAGGACGGGAAGGTCGGGGTCGGCGCCGTTCAGGGCTCCGGCGAGATGGGCGCGGTGCCCTGCCAGGCCGGAGGACTCGGCGGTGACGTCGTCCACGCCTGCCACCACGAGGGTGTCGCCGCCGCGTTCGAGCAGCAGGTGGCGGTTGCGCAGCGGCTCCCAGCCCAGCTCGTCCATCAGGTCGACCCAGCCCTGGGCCTCGCTGTAGTACTCGTGGTTGCCGGTGACGTATACCCGGCCCCAGGTGGCTCGCACGGTACTGAGGGGGACGGCCTGGGCGCGGCGGCGTTCGGCCGTGCCGTCCGCGATGTCGCCGGTGTGGCAGACCAGGTCGGCTTCCAGGGTGTTCACCGTTTCGCATACCCGTGCCGACCAGCGGGCGCGATCGAGCGGGCCGTAGTGGGTGTCGGTGATGAGGGCGACCCGGACACCGTCCAACCCGGCGCCCAGCCGTGGGAGTTGAACGTCGAGCCGGCGCACCCGTGGCACGCGGCGGGCCTCGGTGTATCCCCAGGCGAGCAGCCCGGCGGTTACGCCGAGGACGGCCCAGGTGACGATTCGGGCCCGGTCCTGACTTGCGCCGACGCCGGCCACAGTCAGGGCGAGCCGCAGGAGGACACCGAGCAGAACGGACCAGGTGAACAGCACCCAGCTGGTGCCCAGCAGGGTGTCACCCACGATCGCCGCCCGGTCCTGCTGGCGCCGGCCGTGACCGCGCACCATCGCGAGGGGCATACCGATGAGACCGAGGGTGAACAGCGCGGTGCCGATCAGCGTGACGGTCAGCGGCCAGTGCTGGCCGCTGTACAGGAGCACCCAGCAGGGCACGGCCCACAGCAGCACGGGGGCGATCAGGGGGATGTAGCGCATCAGGCGATGCAGTCGGCTCGGCCGCGGCGCCTGTGCTTCACCTTCGGCGGGCCGGGTGTTGCTGGTGTCGGTCACGGTTTCCCTCGCTAACCAGGCTGCCCTTTCGCGCACTGTATCCGGTCGCCCCCGGGCCGTCCGGACCGGCGGTCACGGGGGCGGCCTCCTCGGGGTGATGCAGTGGCGAGGGCCCTGCTCCGCAGTTCACCGTTCAGGCCACAAGCCGGCCGACGTCATGGCCTGATATGCGAATCGACGACAAAGGGTGTGATCGCCCGCGTGCACGTCCATGGGAAGGGAGACGACCACTTGCCCCCAGGGGTCCGGCCCGTGAGAGCGGCGCCGTTCTCGTCGGCAGGCAGACGCAGGTCGAGTGTCTGTCCGCGGTCGTACAGGATCTGACCGAAGGCCGGGGAGCGGTCCTGGAGGTCCCTGGGGAGCCGGGGATCGGCAAGACCGCCCTGCTCGGCCTGCTCGCCGAGCGGGCGGCGGGGGCAGGGGCACTGGTGGCGCGAGCCCATGCGGTGCGCGGTACGCCACAACTCGGCCAGGTCATCGGAGAGGCGCTGGATGCCCTGGAGACGGGGGATTCCCCGATCACCCGGGAGCTCGGCGTCGGGGCGGGCGCCGAGGGGCGGAGCTCTTCCGCACCGGTCGTCACCGGTCGCCGGCCGTGCGGGCCGTCGGCGTGCGCCCGGAGGGGGGCGTGGAGCCGACCGGTGTCGGTGGAGGCCGTTACCGTACCGGTCATGTCTGATGCTCTTCAGGATCACGGCCCGCGAGAACTCACTCTGGTGTGGGAGAGACCGGCGGGCCGGGTGCGGCCTTCGGCGACGTTGCGCGCGTTCGGGGACGGTCTGGGTGTGGCGGTCGCGGTGCCCGTCGGGGACGGCCGTGTCCTGCTCGCCGCGTCGGGCGACGACGAAGAGGACGACGTGGTGCGGCTGTGGGACCCGGTGACCGGCGAGCAGGTGGGCGGCCCCCTGCGGGAGAACTCGAAACAGGGCGGGCTCGTCGTGGCGATGGCGGCCCTGCCCCTCGTCGGCGGTCACACCAGGCTCGCCACGGCGCACTACGACGAGGTCGACGACGGGCACGTGGTGTACCTGTGGGACACGGTCACCGGCGAGCAGGTCGGCGGTCCGCTGCCGGGCCCGGGAAGCGCAGCGGATCTGGTCGCCGTATCCACGCCGGACGGGCGGAGCCTGCTGGCCGTCACCCCCTACGACGAGGAAGAGGTATGGCTGTGGGACGCGGCCACGGCCGCGCGGGCCGCCGGTCCGCTGAGTGCCCCCGCCGGTGTGGACGGCCCGAGCGCGATGACGGCGGTGACGCTCGCCGACGGCCGCACGCTGCTGGCGACCGCCCATGGTCACGAGGAAGGCGCCGTGCTGTGCCTGTGGGACCCGGTGACGGGCGAGTCGGTGCAGACGCTGCTCTGCCCGCACGAGGACGAGGGCTGGCCGAGCGGACTTGCGGCGGTGCGGCTGCCCGACGGAGGCAGCCTGCTGGCCTTGTCCGTCAATGACGACGACCACGAGACGGTGCGGCTGTGGGACGTCGCGACCGGTGCTCCGGCGGGCGGGCCGTTCACCGGCCGCGGGTTGCGTCCCATCCCGATGGCCGACGGGACGACGCTGCTGTCGATCGGGTCGGGACTGTGGGATCCGGCATCCGGGCGCCGCATCGGTGACCTGGGGACGAACCGTGTACCCGCCGCGGCCGCGGCGGTTCCGTTGCCGGGTGGTCCCACCTTGCTCGCCGGCGAAGTGCCCGGTGGTGCGGTCTGGTTGTGGGATCCCACCACAGTGGAGACGCCGGCCGAGCAGCCGGAAGCCGGCTGGGACGGCCTGGTGACACTTCCGATCGTCCCCGGCGGGCGGACACTGCTGGCCACCCGCAGCGACACCGCTGTCTGGCTGTGGGACCTGCGCACCGGCGAAGCCGCCGGGCAGCTCCACACCGGCGACACGGACGTCCTCACGGCGATGGGGGCCGCGGCCCTGCCGGACGGGCGCACCGTGCTCGTCACCGGCCACAGAAGCGGCGCCCTGCGGTCATGGGACGTGGCGACGGGCGGGCCGGTCGGTTCCCTGCCGCCCGGTCGCGCCGGCGAGATCCGCACCATGGTGCCGATCGCGTCGCCCGACGGGCGGATACTCATGGCCACCGGTAGTCACTCGGGCATCATCCGTCTCCGCGACCCCGAGACCTGCGAAACCGCGAGTGATGTCTTCAACCGGCCCGACCGGATACCGCTGGCACTGGCCCGCGTTCCGATGCCGGACGGACGCAGTCTGCTGGCAAGCAGCGAAGCCACCCCGGCCCGGGGCGGCAGCAGGGCGGTCCGGCTGTGGGACCCGGCCACGGGGCTACCGGTCGGCGCCCCCTTCGAACACCACAGGTACGTGACGCACCTCGTGGCGCTGGCCTTGCCGGACGACCGGACACTCCTGGCGGTTCGGGACTTCGACGACTCGATCCGCGTCTGGGACACCGACAGCCGTGAGCTCGTGGGCGAACTCACCGGCGGCCCGATGGCCGCGGTCGCCCCGGCCGGCGGGCACGGCCTGCTGGCCGTCTCCAGGCGGGGGGCGATCGAGCTGTGGGATCCCCTGACCTGCCGATGGGTGGGCTCCCGTGTGGTGGAGCGACCGATCACGGCCCTGGCAGGTGTCGGCTCGAACCTGGTCGTCGGATGTGCCGACGGCCTCGGCCTCCTCGCCCTCCGCGGCTGAGGGGCGTGATGGTGGCGGATCGGCCCGGTGGGGGAGACCGTGGAAGTACGTATCCCACTACCGAAGTTCGCTTTGGTGTGTGCGGCGGCGCGGGTGATGCGGTTACGGTGCCGGACATGTCTGGTGATCTCCGAAGCGATGGTCCGGCGGCCCGTGAAGTTGCGGGAGCGGGTGGGCGGTTGACCGATCCGGGGTGGCTGGTGAACGGCGACCCGGAGCAGGTCCTGACGGCGTTGGACGGCGCTGCCGGGCGCGAGGAGTTGCTGGCGGCTGCCGTGTACCGGGCGTCAGGGCATGTGCACCGTGACGCCGGTGCGGGCGTGCGGCGGCAGGTACTGGCGCTGGACGCCGCCCGGTACGGAGCCCGGGACCTGGCGAGAGACCTCGCCGACGTGGCGGCCGGTCAGGAGACCGACGGCCCCTGGGCCGTGCAGTGGGCGACCGGTACCGGCCTGGACTCCCGGCTGCGGTATGCGTTGCCCGCGCCGGCCGAGGTGGGTGTGGTGGCGACCGTGGTCGCACGGGGCCGTGGACTCGCTGTCGCCGGTTGCCGGGACGGCACGCTGCACTGGTGGGATCTGGTGACGGGCGGGAAGCTCGGCGAGGTGGTGGCCGGGCAAACCGGCGCGGTGAGTGCTCTGGCGACGGCGGTGCTGGACGGCCGTCCCGTCGCTGTGACCGGCGGCTCCGACGGGACGGTCCGGGTGTGGGACCTCGCCGCGGGAGAACTGGCCGGCGAGATCCGCCCGGAATACGATTCCTGGGTCAGCTCGCTCGCCACCGCGTCGGTCGAGGGCCGGCCGGTCGTGGTCGGCGGCAGCACCGACGGGATGGTGCGGGTGTGGGACCTTGCCACCCTCGCCCGGAGCGGTGAGCTCCTGACCGTTCACACCGGCATCGTGAGTGCTCTGGCGACGGCGGTGCTGGACGGCCGTCCCGTCGCTGTCACCGGCCATTCCCACGCAGCCGTCCGGGCGTGGGATCTGATCACGGGACAGGAGGTCGGCGCCCGCAGCGCCGAAGCCGAGGAGTCCGGCATGGTCACGGACCCGGCCGACGACCACCCGACGACCTCCGGTGGTGACGGTGACGGGGAGGGACGCGTCTGCATCACCCTGGAGGTCAACGCCATGACGCACGTCGTGGCGACGGACCCGACGGCCGAGTGCCCGACGGTCCTGAGCGCCGACGCCTATGACGTGCGCGTCCGGAACCTGGGCACGGGCGAGCAGGTCGGTGAGCCCGTGCCGGTGGGGTTCGTGGAGACGGCGGCCGTCCGGATGCTCCACGGCCGCCCCGCCGCCGTCCTCGGACACGGCGGCGGCCACGGGGCGGTCGGGGTGTGGGACCTGTCCGCCCTCAGGCCTCTGTGCCCACCGCTGATCGGCCATGAGACGAGCGTGCGAGGAGCGGCGACAGCGGCGGTGAAGGAGCGTCACTTCGCCGTCACCGGTGGCGACGACAGATCGGTTCGGATCTGGGACCTCGACGGCGAAAGGGAGCCGGACAGCCGGCCGACCGGACATGCAGGGCCCGTGCAGGAGTTCACCACGGCCGTCGTGGACGGCCGTTCTGTCATCGTCACCTGCGGCTCGGACGGAAAGGTGCGGATCTGGGACCTCGACAGCGGGGGACAGCTCGGTGAGCCGCTGACAGGCCCCACCGGCGCCGTGGACGCGTTGACGGTGGGCCTGGTGGAGGGACGACCCACTCTCATCGTGCGTGACCGGAACAAGGCGGTGCTGATCTGGGACCTGACCACCCGGGAACAGCTGCCCGGACGGTCGACGTCGGAGTACACCAGCTCGTTCATCGAGTTCTTCGCGGTGCTGGAGGGCCGCTTCGTCGCGGTGACCTCGGAAGGGCGCGTGTGGGACCTGACCGCGAGGAAATGGATCGGGGTGCAGCCGCAGCAAGAGGGCGGCCGGGCCTGGGCCATGGCCCTGGCAGAGCTCGAAGGCCGCCATGTCATCCTCACCGGCCGGGGGGAGGAAAAGGTCCGCCTGTGGGACATGGCCACCGGCGAACCGATGGGGCCGCCCATGGCAGGCCCCGCCGGCGAAGCGAAGGCAGCGGCGGCGGGGATGCTGGACGGCCGCATGGTCGTCGCCGCCGGGGGCGGCGACAGGACCGTGCGTATATGGGACGCGACCACCGGGCAGCAGATCGGCGCGTACGCCTTTCCTGCCAATATCAGGCGGCTGGCAGTAGCGCCGGACGGCCGGCTGGTGGTCGGTTTCGGCACGGACATCGCGGTCCTGGCCCATCCTTGCAGCAACAGATCGGTGTGAGGCCTCAGGCACCCGGCGACGGCTGACCGGACGTGCGAGTCGATGTAGTCTCCGGCCCAACGCCCCTGACCTGCACAGACAGGCAGGGGCAGACGAACCGGGAGTTCCCTCATCGCCGCGGGTCGACGGTCCGTGCCGCGGCGGCAGCGGGCGCCCGGCCGGGAAGCGCAGATGCGCGCAAGTCCTCGATCAGCCGCAGCGCCCGCAACTCGCCGTAGCGGGCGATGAGCTCGTCCGCGCAGGCCTCCGCATCGTCCTTCGGGAGACAGCCGAGGGAGCGGGCAGGCTCCCCAGACCGCCAGGCACAGGTGTTGGCCGCGATGCCGGTCACCGTGGCGTTAACCCACTGCGGCGCCCGCAGCAGCGCGTCGGACGCCTGGACGGCGTCGCCGAGACGGGGCCATGTGGCCAGGTACTTGACCTGGGCTGCTCGATCGAGCCGACGTCCGGTCCGCAGACAGGCGACTTCGAGGCCGTATCCGATCACCCCGCGCACCAAGGGCCAGATCCTCGGGCGCACGACGGGGATCCGCCACCTGGTGCACTCGGACGACAACGGTCGTGAGTCGCTTGTCTTCTCCGGCCCCGACGCCTGCATCGTGCCCATCGAGCACCCGGCTTCCGTCTGAGGCCTGTCCACTTCGGTTCAACGCAGGTCGCGCCGGATCGCATCGGCGATGACCTCTCCTATGAGAACGGCGGTGGCGGCCGGGCCGCGCTGCGGTGCGTCGGGAAGGATCGAGGTGTCGGCGACTCGCAGGCCCTTGACGCCGTGTACGCGGCCGTACTGGTCGACGACGGCTTCGGGGTTGTCCTCCGGTCCCATCGGCGCCGTGCCGCAGGTGTGCTGGGCGGTTCCCAGGTTCTCGCCGATCCATCGGTCCAACTTGTCGTCGCGCTCCAGGATTGCACTGCCGGGACCGCGCAGGCCGGGGCCTCGGTCAGTGAACGCGGGCGCCTCCAGCAGCACGGCGGCGGCACGCACGACTTCTCGCATAAGCCGACGGTCCTCGGCGGATCCCAGGTAGCCGTAGGCGATGTCGGGAGCGGTGAGCGGATCGGCGGTCCGCAGCCGTAGCCGGCCGGTCGGACGCGGTGCGAGTGACGAGGCCAAGAACGGCAGCGCGGCACCGTCCGACGCCGTCGTGCCCGACGTGAGTGAGGCCAGGGGAATGAGGGACTGCAGGATCTCAAGCTCGCCCGGCCCGGATCGCGCGTCGCGGGCGCGAAGGTGCAGGCAGCCGCCGAGCCAGGATTCCCGAGGCTCACCCCATTCAGCCCGGCCGCCGCACTCCAGTGCGATCTGGGGATGGTCGCTGAACCGCGTACCGAGACCTGCGGCATGCCGGATCACGGGGATGCCCACCCGCTCCAGATCCGCGCGCGGTCCGACGCCTGAGAGCAGCAGCAGGTGTGCCGTGCCCAGCGCGCCCGCGCTGACGACGACGCTGCCCGCGTCGAGTGTCAGGAGCCTGTCGCCGTGTTCGACGAGCACGCCGGTCGCCCGCCCTCGCGCGAACAGGACGCGTCGGACGGCGCAGTCACCCAGCACCCTGAGATTCGGGCGGGCCCGGACCTCGGCGCCGAGGTAGGTCAACGCCGTGTTCTGGCGAACACCGTGGACGACATTGGAGGGCACGGGTCCGAAACCGGGCTCTGCCTGGTCGTTCTTGTCGGGGTCGTCCAGGTGGTTGAGGCTCCTCGCCGCGTCGGCGAAGGCGACGGCCGCGGGGTGGTCCAGGGCTTTGCGGCGGACGGGCACCGGTCCGGAGCCTCCGTGCACGTCGCTCGCCCCGAAATCCAGGTCGCATTCGAGATCCCGTAGGAAGGGCAGGACGCGCTCGTACGTCCACGCGGGATTGCCCGCGTCCGCCCAGCGGCTGAAGTCCTCCCGCCGGGCCCGGATGAAATAGCCGCCGTTCACAGTCGTCGATCCGCCGAGCACCCGCCCGCGGGGCACCGTCCACGGCCGCTCCGGGGTGAGGCGAACCGGCCATTCGGCGCTCGTCGGCTGCCGCGGTCGCGCCCCGGGCACGAGCCGGGCGTCGAGCAGGTCCGCGCCGAATCCGGCGGCGTCGCGCGGGGCCGGACCGGCCTCAAGCAGTAGCACGCCGCAGTCGGGATCCTGGCTCAACCGAGCAGCCAGCACTGCCCCGGCCGCTCCGCCGCCGACCACGATCACATCGGGTGTTGACACAAGCTGCCCGCCGATCCGTCGCATTCCATTATCACGTCGTCAACGGCCAGTTCGGAGCGCCGGAGTCGGTGCTGGGCAACAGCGCGCCGGCGTCGACCTTCAACTGCTGACGGTCACGTAGCGCGACATGTCCGAGGCGAGGAAGAGAACCGCCTCGGAGATGTCGGACGGCGCGATGGTCGTCACCGGCAGCTTGTGAACCGCACGGACGCCCGGTGCGACATCCTCCCACGCCGGGCTTTCGAGATCCGGTCGGAACAACTGGTACAGCGCGTCGTGGTGGGTCATGGTCGTGTCCACGTTGCCCGGGTGGATCGCGTTGACCCGGATCGACGCCGGTGCCAGCTGCAGGGCGAGATCGTGCACCAACCTCGCGACGTGGCGCTTCGCGTGGGCGTAGCCGGCGCCGCCCGGACCCGCGGTGTCCACGGAACCGGCGAGCAGCGCGGCCATCGAGCCGATGCAGACGATCGACGCACCCGGGCCGAGGTGCGGGTAGGCGGCCTCGACGGTGTTGATCACGCCGACCAGGTTGACGGCGGCGGTGTCGAACCATCCCTTCACCGGCAGGTCGGGGCCCAGCGTCGTGATGCCGGCGTTGGCGATCACGACGTCGAGCCGTCCGAGCTCACTGGCACCGGCGTCGACCGCCTCCGAGAGCTCGCGGCGCTCCCGCACGTCGGCGACGTACGTCACCACGCGCCGGCCGTGCTCCCGGACCAGCCGCGCGGTCTCCTCCAGGCCGTGGACGGGGGTGAGGACCAGGGGGTCGGTGCGCCCGATGGTGTAGCGAGCTACACCATCGGCTCGGGAGCGCGCTCCCTCGTTGCGCCGTGCGGGGGAAGGCAACGTAGACGGCAGAGATTCCGAGAGTGCCGAGCTCCCGTCCCGAAGGAAGCCCCATGAGGTCGAAGTCGCCGCTGGCCCGTGTGAAGTCGTTCATCGCCGATCTGCTGCTCTGGTCGTTCTTCATCGTCGGCCTGGCCGCCGCCACGGGAGCGGCCGGCCTGTTTCTGGACGGTACGGAGAAGAAGATCGCGACGTTCGCGGGTATCGCCGTCTCGCTGGTGACGGGTTCGCGGATCACGAAGAAGCCGAAGATCAAGGCGTTCCTGGCGTCGCGGCCGGTGCTGTGGTTCCTGTTCCTGTTCAACGGCGGTGTGGCCGCGGTCTCGTACTTCACGATGGACGGCGCCAAGGGCATAGCCACCGCCGCCGGTATGGGCCTGGTCTCGCTCGGCGCGCTCGGCGGCCTCATCTCCAACTACCGCCACGGGGCCAAGGCCGCCGCCGAGGCCGCGTACGACGCTCAGTACGAGCAGCCGACATACGGGACCCCTTACCCGCAGCAGTCCATCCACGGCGCTAACCGGCCGACGGACGACTCCCACTGGGCGTGAACCGGTCCTGCGGGTCTACGTCACGATCGAAGTCACCGGTGCCGGGTGATCGACGAGTGCGACCGCCGGGCATCCGAAACCGGCGATGTGCGGCCATGTTGCGCGCCGCCGGATCAGATGGCGGATCTTGTCCGACCTGATGGTCGGGTGGTCGAGCCCTGCTGTGGTGAGCGTCACGACAGTCCTCGGGAGCCGTTGCGTACGCTGATCGCGGCCGTTCGCGAAGACGACCTGTCCTGAAAAACCTGGGGAAAGCTGCCTGGACATGCGACTCGTTGTAGGGTGTGGAAACAGCCCTTGACCTGCAAAAACGCAGGCAGGGAGCCTACCTGTGGGAGTGCTCCGATGTTGCGTACCATGTTCAAGTCCAAGATCCACCGGGCCACCGTCACCCAGGCCGACCTGCACTACGTGGGATCCGTGACCATCGACGCCGACCTGCTCGACGCCGCCGACCTGCTGCCCGGCGAGCTGGTCCACATCGTCGACATCACCAACGGCGCCCGGCTGGAGACGTACGTCATCGAGGGCGAGCGGGGCTCCGGTGTCGTCGGGATCAACGGGGCGGCCGCCCACCTCGTCCACCCCGGCGACCTGGTGATCATCATCAGCTACGCTCAGGTCACCGACGCCGAGGCGCGTACGCTTCGGCCGCGGGTCGTGCACGTCGACCACGGCAACCGGATCGTGGCGCTCGGCGCCGACCCGTCCGAGCCGGTACCGGGCTCGGACCAGGAGCGCAGCCCGCAGGCCGTATCGGCCTGACCGACGGACCAGGAGGGCGACATGAGCGACATCGAGATCCGCGACGACCGGGCGGCCGGCCGTCTGGAGGCGGTAGCCGGCGACGAAGTCGTCGGCCACATCGAGTACTTCGTCCTGGAGTCGCCCTCCCCGGCCCTCGTGCCGGTGCACACCATCGTGGAACCCGAGCACGAGGGAAAGGGCATCGCGGGTTCCCTCGCCCGCGAGCTGTACGCGATCTCCGAGCGTGAGAAGACCCCGGTGGCCCCGCTCTGCCCCTACGTCGTCAGGTGGGCCGAGCGCCACCCCGACGTGGCCCCGGCGCCGGACCCCGAGCTGCTGCGCGCGGCGAAGGAGTGGCTGGTCGCCCACCCCGACCGCTTCTGACCCCGTGCTCGCCCTCCTCCACACCTCCCCCCTCCACGTCCCGGTCTTCGACGCCCTGCGCGACGAACACCACCCGGGCCTGGAGCTGCGCCACTCGGTGGCCCCGGACCTCCTGTCCCGGGCCCGCCGGGAGGGCCCCGAAGCGGTCGCCGCAGACGTGACGGCGGCTTTCCGCCGGGCGGCGGCGGACGGCATACGCGCCGTGCTCTGCACCTGCTCGACGATCGGCGAGGTGGCGGAGCGGGCCGCCGGCGAGGTCGGCGTACCGGTCATCCGCGGCGACCGCCCGATGGCGGCCGCGGCAGTGGCGGCGGGGCCCCGTATCGCCGTCCTGGCGACGGTGGAGAGCACCCTGCCGCCCACCCTGGCCCTGCTCGACGACGAGGCCCGCCGCGTGGGCCGCCCGGTCCGTGCCCGCGCCCAGGTCGTACCGGCCGCCTGGACCCGCTTCGAGGCCGGTGACGTCGAAGGATGCGCCCACCTGGTGGCAGCCGCGGCGGACGCGGTGACCGACGCCGACGTGATCCTCCTGGCCCAGGCCTCCATGACCTCGGCCGCGAGCCTCACGACCACGGCACTCCCGATCCTGTCCAGCCCGCGCCCGGGCCTGGCAGCGGCCGCGGCAGCGGTCCGCACGGGGAGTGCGTGAGCGACGGTCGGGTAGGTGACCCAGTAGACCCCCAGAGGTGACATCGAGCCACTGGCCGGAGGACACCATGACAACCCCCCACCCGGACCCCACCCCTCCCGACCCCTACCCCTCCCCGGTCCCCACCCCCCAACCACCCCCCGCTCCCGAACCAACCCCACCACCCCCGCCCCCCAACCCCACACCCCCCGCCCCGCCAAACCCAGACCCCACCCCCGAACCGGGCCCGCCCCTCACCTGAGCCCCACAAGGCAGCTCAGAGACGCGGCGACCTCCCCGCCGGCCGCCTTCGAGGCGGCACTGGGGCTGCCACTGGCCGTGCGACAGCGCAGAATCCCACCACCCACCCGCCCCCGGGCCACCCCCTTCCAGGAGCGCGGGAAACTACGCAAAACCCCACCCCACACCCGCACCAGACCGACAACCCCAGCCCCCTCAGAGGCCTGGGGAACCGTGCAAAACCCCAAGACGGCCCGCACGGGACCGACAACTTCAGCCCCCCTCAGGGGCGCGGGGAACTGCGCGAAACCCCAAGACGGCCCGCACGGGACTGACAACCTCAGCCTCCCTCAGGGGCGCGGGGAACTGCGCGAAACCCCAAGACGGCCCGCACGGGACTGACAACCTCAGCCTCCCTCAGGGGCCCGGGGAACCGCGCAAAACCCCAAGACGGCCCGCACCGGACCGACAACCTCAGCCTCCCTCAGGGGCGCGGGGAACTGCGCGAAACCCCACCGCGTACCCGCGCCCGACCACCAGGGCCAGCCCTCCCGGGCACGGGAACCCGCACCCGAGAACGACCGGTGCTACGAAGTGACCTCCGAGCGGTCCCCGCCCCACAGCGTGTGGAACGTCCCCTCCCGGTCCACCCTCCGGTACGTGTGCGCCCCGAAGAAGTCCCGCTGCCCCTGCGTGAGCGCCGCAGGCAACCGCTCGGCCCGCAGCGCGTCGTAGTACGCCAGCGCCGCCGAGAACCCCGGCACCGCCACCCCCTCCCGCGTCGCCGCGATGATCACCTCACGCCAGTCGTCCTGCGCCTCGGCGATCTCCCGCGCGAACGTCTCGTCCGACAGCAGACTCGGCAGGTCCGCCCGCGCGTCGTACGCCGCCCGGATCCGGTCCAGGAACGCCGCCCGGATGATGCAGCCGCCCCGCCAGATCGAGGACACCGCCCCGAGGTCGATGCCCCAGTCGTACTCCTCGCTGCCCGCCTGGATCTCGTGGAAGCCCTGCGTGTACGACACGATCTTCGACGCGTACAGCGCCTGCTCCACCCGGTCCGCGAAGGCCGCCGCCTCCGCCTCGGAGAGCGCCGTCGGCTTCGGGCCGGCCAGGTCCCGGGAGGCGGCCCGCAGACCCGCGTGACCCGACAGGGACCGCGCGAACACCGCCTCGGCGATGCCCGACACCGGCACCCCCAGATCGAGCGCGATCTGGACCGTCCAGCGGCCGGTCCCCTTCTGCTCCGCCTGGTCCACCACCACGTCCACGAACGGCTTGCCGCTCGCCGCGTCCACGTGCGCCAGCACCTCCGCCGTGATCTCGATCAGGTACGAGTCGAGCCGGCCCGTGTTCCAGGTACGGAAGATGTCCGCGATCTGCGCGGGGGAGTACCCGGCGACATCACGCAGCAGCTGGTACGCCTCGCCGATCAGCTGCATGTCGGCGTACTCGATGCCGTTGTGCACCATCTTCACGAAGTGCCCGGCGCCGTCGGGGCCGCAGTGCGTCACACAGGGCGCGCCGTCCGCCGCCTTCGCCGAGATCTTCTCCAGCATCGGGCCGAGCGAGTCGTACGACTCCTTCGGCCCGCCCGGCATGATGCTCGGTCCGTGCAGCGCGCCCTCCTCACCGCCGGACACGCCCATGCCCACGAAGTGGATGCCCTGTTCGCGCAGCGCCTTCTCGCGGCGCCGGGTGTCCGCGAAGTGCGCGTTGCCACCGTCGATGATCATGTCGCCGGGCTCCAGGAGAGGCGCGAACTCCTCGATCACCGCGTCCGTCGGACCACCCGCCTTGACCATGATGACCAGCCGGCGCGGCCGCTCCAGCGCCGCCACGAACTCCTTGGCGGTCTCGGCCGCGATGAAGTCGCCCTCGTCCCCGAAGTTCTCCACCAACTCGCGTGTCTTCGACACCGTGCGGTTGTGCAACGCCACCGTGTAGCCGTTGCGCGCGAAGTTCCGGGCGAGGTTGCGGCCCATGACCGCCAGACCCGTGACGCCGATCTGCGCCGAAGTGCTCATACCGCCTGCTCCTCAGGAATCAAGTCGATCCGATAGCACGTGCAAGGGATGCTGCCGCCGCTCATGCCCGCCAGTATTGCCCAAAGGCCATCCTGACTCGCCGTTCGACCGGCCGCACTTGCAGATACGGGCCACAGGGCCCCGACGCCTCAGCAACCTCGTGAAACGCTTTCCCGGGGACGGAGCGCGACCCGCGGAACTGACGGCACGTCAACGCCTTTCCGTCCCGCATGACTTCGGGCCGGGACGGCCGTGCCACGGGAGGCGAGAGGCGGCTGATTGCCGTCTTGTCATGGCCTGTTCGGGACGCTTACTTTTGGCCTTCCTGACGCGCGTGGCGAGGGGGATTCAGACATGGCCGAACGCGGCCGGCACCGCCGGTACCAGCCCAACAGGATCAACCGCGCCTCGCTCACCGTCACGGCGGGCGGCGCCGGCCTCGCGCTCCCGCTCGCCGCCGCCGGCAGCGCCGACGCGGCCTCCGTGTCCACCTGGGACAAGGTCGCCGCCTGCGAGTCCAGCGGCGACTGGGGCATCAACACCGGCAACGGCTTCTACGGCGGGCTCCAGTTCACCCAGTCCACCTGGGAGGCCTACGGCGGCACGAGGTACGCGCCGCGCGCCGACCTCGCCACCAAGGACCAGCAGATAGCCGTGGCCGAGAGGGTCCTCGACGGCCAGGGGCCGGGCGCCTGGCCGGTCTGCTCGGTGCGGGCCGGGCTCAGCCGCGGCGGCGACACCCCCGACGTGCACACCGACAGCGCCGCCACCCACCCCGTGACGCACTCCTCGAAGAGCTCTGTACGGGATGTACAGCCGCAGACCACACCGCAGTCCCGGGCCGGCAGGGCCGAGATGTACACGGTGGTGCACGGCGACACGCTCTCCGGGATCGCCGAGGAACACGACGTGGCCGGTGGCTGGCACCGGCTGTACGCGGCGAACCGCACGACGGTCGGCTCCGACCCCGACCTGATCCTGCCAGGGCAGCGGCTCAGCCTGACGGCCCAGGCCGCGAAGGCCGGGTCCCACCCGAAGACCGAGGCCAAGGGCAAGGCGAAGACCCAGGAGAAGGCCAAGGCCAGGACCACGAAGGCCGCCACCCGCACCGGTCACTCACTCGTCGCCCCGGTCGACGCCCCGATCGGCACCCCGTACCACGCGTCCGGTTCGCACTGGTCGAAGGGCTACCACACCGGCGTCGACTTCCTCGCGCCCACCGGCACCTCCGTCAAGGCGGTAGAGGCCGGGCAGGTCGTCACGGCGGGCTGGGGCGGCTCGTACGGCTACCAGGTGGTGATCCGGCACGCCGACGGCCGCTACACGCAGTACGCCCATCTCTCGGCGATCTCCGTGCGGGCCGGGCAGAGTGTCGCCACGGGCCAGCGGATCGGCCGCTCGGGGTCCACCGGAAACGCCACGGGCCCGCATCTGCACTTCGAGGTGCGGACGGGGCCCGGTTTCGGCACGGACATCGACCCGGTCGCCTATCTCCGGGCCGGCGGCGTCACGATGTGATCCGCGTACGGCGCCGCTCCCGGAGCGCACCGTGCACGTAGTCGGCGGCGGGCAGCAGCACCTCGACCACGTCCGGCGCCGGAGCCGCGGACCCCGTCCGCTGCTGGGGCATCTGGACCAGTGACGCCGGCACCGGACGCGTGTCGCCGTCGACGTCACCCGCCGGCAGGACCTCCGCCGCACCGGCCGGTGCCAGGGCCGCCTCGGCCAGTTCCACCAGCGCCTCGACCAGCGGCTCGGGCGACGCCTCGGCCACGGCCGGCTCCGGCGCGGGGTGGGCCGGGTGCGGGGTGCGCTCGATGCGCTCGGTCGTCAGCAGGATCAGGCCGCCCGCCGCCACCACACCGCAGCCGAGCGCCAGCAGGGTGCCCGTCGCGCCGTAGCGGAACGTCTCGCCGAACATCGTGATGCCGACCGCTGCGGCCAGCACCGGATTGACCACGGTCAGCGTGGCCAGCGGCGCGGCGAGGCCGCCGCCCCGGTAGGCGGCCTGGGAGATCAGGACGCCCGCGACGCCGTAGGCGCCGATCACGAACAGCCAGAGCAGGTCGGCGGTGGCGATCCCGCCGTCCCAGTCGATCGCCACGACCTTGGTGAACACCGAGGACATGCCGAAGGCTATGCCGGACGCGGTGGCGAGCAGCACGCTGCGCGCCGCCGGGTGCCGGTGCGCGGCCCGGCCCGCGATCATCAGCGCGACGACCGCGCCGCCGGTGACCAGCGCGACCCCGATCCGCCCCGCGGATTCCAGGGTATGCGAGTCGGAGGAGCCGACCAGGGAGAGCAGACCGGCCAGACCGACGGTCGCCATGATCGCGCCCCGCCAGGCGGTCGTCCCGGCCCGGCGGCCGACGAAGAGGGCCGCCATGGGCAGCGCGAACACGATGGTGAGCGCCCCCAGCGGCTGCACCAGGCTCAGCGGGCCGTAGGCCAGAGCCACCACGTGCAGCAGGCCGCCGAGGCCGTTCAGCGCCATCGCCCCCCACCAGCTCGGGCGGCGCAGCGGCGCGTACTGCTCGTCGGGGGAGGAGACCGCCACCTGCTCCTGCACGATCGCCCCGCCGGCGTAGGCGACGGCGGAGACGAAGGAAAGCAACACGGACAACGCGAGGGCGCTCATACTCGGCTCCTCTGCGTCTGGCGGTGCCGCTTGGCCCCGCGCGGTGATCGGTCGGCTTCCATGAGCAACACTCTGCCCGCCCGGGTGCTTCCCGTCGTCGTACCTGAGCACCTAATGGGTCCTACTACCGATGGAGTACGGCGGGATCCTGATCATCCCCAGGGTGGGGACCGCCGGGTGGAGAGGGTGTGCGCACGGGATCCGGCGGAGCCTGGTACTACTGCTGTTCGTGGAGCTGTTCGCGGACCTGGACCCCGATCTCGCCGCGCTTCGGCAGGTCGGCGGCTTCTTCGGCCTTCGGACGGTCCGACCGGCGGTCGGAGGTCCCGAGGCGGCGCGGATCGGCGAACTGCCGACTCTGGCAAAGGCGTATGAAAAACTCACATCGGATGTTTACCGAAATGCTCTGACGTTCCGTGTCGATGCCGTTTCGGGGCGTCTGCGCACCGCCGAGCCCCGGGTCGCCGCCTCCATCGCCCACCAGGCGCTCGCCGCCCGGCTCTGGTCCGTCGCCCTCGGCTGCGCCGTCCGCTACGGCCGTCTCCCCGACCTCGACCCGGCCCTGCTCCGCTGGGACCACGGCGCCGCCGCCCCCGACGACCTCTGGCTCACCGAGCTGCGGGTGCGGCCGGGCGGCGCCGACCCGGTCACGCTCGCCGACGTCGTCGGACGCACTGTCGTACACGGCCATCTCGGACCCCTGGGGGAGGCGCTGCGGGACCGCTACGGCCTCGCGGCCGGTCTGCTGTGGGGCAACGCCGGCTCCGCGCTGGCCGGCGCCGCACGGGAGCTGGACCGCTGGGCGCGCGCGAACGGCCGTACGGATGCGGCCACCCGGACCCGCGCTCTCACCGACGCCCTCTTCGCGCACCCGCTGCTGAGCGCCACCGGCACCCGTGCCGGGCCGGCCTTCCGCCGCCGCAGCTGCTGTCTCTACTACCGGGTACCGGGCGGCGGGGTCTGCGGTGACTGTTGTTTCACACAACCACCGCGCTCTTCCCCGCGCGCCGCATCTGGGTGACCATGGAACAACCGGCCGTGGAGAGCGAGGGGTTGCGGGTGCGAGTCGGACTGCTGACCCGGGAGTACCCCCCGGACGTGTACGGCGGCGCGGGTGTTCACGTGGAGTTCCTCGCCCGGGAGTTGCGGCCCCTGGTCGACCTGGAGGTGCACTGCTGGGGGGAGGGCCGCGGGGTCGGCGTCGTCCGGCACCGCCCCTGGTCCGCCCTGGACACCGCCAACGACGCGCTGCGCACCTTCTCCGTGGACCTGGCCATGGCCGCGGGCCTCGAGGGCCGCGAAATCGTCCACTCCCACACCTGGTACGCCAACCTGGCCGGTCATGTGGCCAAGCTGCTGTACGGCGTCCCGCATGTGGTGACCGCCCACTCGCTGGAGCCGCTGCGGCCCTGGAAGGCCGAGCAACTCGGCGGCGGCTACGCCCTGTCGAGCTGGGCCGAGCGCAGCGCGATCGAGGCCGCCGACGGCGTGATCGCGGTGTCCGGGGCGATGCGCGCGGACATCCTCGACTGCTATCCCGCCCTGGATCCGGCCAAGGTGCACGTCCTGCACAACGGCATCGACACCGCCCTCTACCGCCCGGACCACGCCACCGACGTCCTCACCCGGATCGGCATCGACCCGGGCCGCCCCTACGTGCTGTTCGTCGGCCGGATCACCCGCCAGAAGGGCGTGCCCCATCTGCTGCGCGCGGTGCGGGACATCGACCCGGCCGCGCAGGTCGTGCTGTGTGCGGGCGCGCCCGACACTCCGGAGATCGACCGGGAGTTCCGCGAGCTGTTCGCGGAGCTGAGCCGGGCCCGTGCGGGCGTGCACTGGATCCCGCAGATGCTGCCGCGCGCCGACGTCATCCAACTCCTCACCCACGCCGCCGTGTTCGCCTGCCCCTCGGTGTACGAGCCGCTCGGCATCGTCAACCTGGAGGCGATGGCCTGCGGCACGCCCGTGGTGGCGTCCCGGGTGGGCGGCATCCCGGAGGTCGTCGAGGACGGCAGGACCGGCCTGCTGGTCGATCTGGACGACGACTTCGAGGAAGGCCTGGCGCGGGCGCTGGACGCCGTCGTCGGCGACCGGGAGACGGCCCGCCGGATGGGCGAGGCCGGACGGGAGCGCGCCGTGGGGGAGTTCGGCTGGGACGCGGTGGCCCGGCGAACGGTCCGGCTCTACGAGGAGATCCTCAAACAGACGTAACGAACAGGCCGCCTGTTCGACGTGATCCCGGTGCAGGCTTAGCGGATGTGCTCCCAGGGCAGGCATGGAGCACCAGGTGAGGGGAGCGGCCATGCGTCGTGGTGGACCTTCGGTTCTCGGGATCGTGCTGGCGGGCGGGGAGGGCAAACGCCTGATGCCGTTGACCGCGGACCGTGCGAAACCAGCTGTGACCTTCGGCGGTACCTACCGCCTGGTCGACTTCGTGCTGTCCAACCTCGTCAACGCGGACGTGCTGCGCATCTGCGTGCTGACGCAGTACAAGTCGCACTCGCTGGACCGCCACATCACCACCACCTGGCGGATGTCCAGCCTGCTCGGCAACTACGTCACCCCGGTCCCGGCCCAGCAGCGGCTGGGCCCGCGCTGGTACCTGGGCAGCGCCGACGCCCTCCTGCAGTCCCTGAACCTCGTCCACGACGATCAGCCCGACTACGTCGCGGTGTTCGGCGCCGACCACGTCTACCGCATGGACCCGAGGCAGATGCTCCAGCAGCACATCGAGGGCGGCGCCGGCGTCACGGTCGCGGGCATCCGCATCCCGCGCGTGGAGTCCTCGGCGTTCGGTGTGATCACCCCGGGCTCCGACGGGCAGACGATAGAGACCTTCCTGGAGAAGCCGGCCGACCCGCCCGGCCTGCCGGACGCGCCGGACTGCGTCTTCGCCTCCATGGGCAACTACATCTTCACCACCAAGGCCCTGGTCGAGTCACTGCACCGGGACGCCGAGGACGACGGCTCGGTGCACGACATGGGCGGCTCGATCCTGCCCCAGCTCACCGCCCGCGGCGAGGCCCAGCTCTACGACTTCGGCGCCAACCACGTCCCCGGCGAGACCAGTCGCGACCGCGGCTACTGGCGGGACGTCGGCACCCTCGACGCGTACTACGACGCCCATATGGACCTGATCGCCGAGCGCCCCGCCTTCAACCTCTTCAACCGGCAGTGGCCCATCTACACCCACTCCTACCAGCTCTCCCCGGCCCGCTTCAACGCCGGCGGCATGGCGAGCGAGTCCATCATCAGCGCGGGCTGCCTGATCCGGGGCCAGGTCACCCGGTCCGTGCTGTCGCCGGGCGTGCGCGTCGACCCGGGCGCGGTGGTGCAGGGGTCGGTGCTGCACGACAACGTCGTCGTGGGGCGCGGAGCCGTGGTGCGCGGCGCCGTCCTCGACAAGAACGTCGAGGTCCCGCCCGGCGCGACGATAGGCGTCAACCCGGACCGGGACGCGGAGCTGTACACCGTCTCCAAGGGCGGGGTGATCGCTCTCGGCAAGGGGCAGCTGGTCTCCTAGAACCCCGACCCGTGTGCGACCGACTCCTGTGCGACCCCCTTCTGCGTGACCCAACTCGCGGGCGACGCGCTGCGAGTGAAAAACCCTCATTTGCCGGACTTTGCCGCTCTCTCCCCTCACGATGCAGACAGCAATGTCGAGCTTCGGAGGTCATCCGACATGAGAGGGACCCGGCGCACGCGGCTGTGTATCGCCGGGGTGCTGACAGCGTCCGCGCTGTTCACCGCACCCGCCGCAGGGGCCGCCGAACCGGCGGACGGCCGCCTCACCGACCTGGTGAACCCCTTCATCGGCAGCCAGGACGAGGGCAACACCTTCCCCGGCGCGGCCGTGCCCTTCGGCATGGTGCAGCTCTCCCCGGACACCGGGCACAGCACCGGCTACGACCACTCCCAGCACCGGATCCGCGGCTTCTCCCTGGTCCACCTCTCCGGCGTCGGCTGCGCCATCGGCGGTGACCTGCCCGTGCTGCCCACCACCGGAGACGTCACACAGACGGACTACGCCCGGTACGCCGCCGGGTTCGACCACGCCGACGAGGCGGCGAGCCCCGGCTACTACCGGGTCGGCCTCGACTCGGGCGTGACGGCCGAGCTGACCGCGACCGCCCGCACCGGCGTCCAGCGCTACACCTTCCCGGCCACCGGCAAGGCGAACGTCCTGATCGACGCGGCCCAGGCACTGCACAAGCCGGCCGGCAGCCAGGTCGAGATCGTCGACGACCACACCGTGCGCACCAGGATCAGCGGCCACGGCTTCTGCCGCGAGACCGCCCCCTACACCGTCTACACGGTCACCCGCTTCAGCCGCCCCTTCACCGCGTACGGCACCTGGAACGGCACCGCGATCACCCCCGGCTCCCGCACCGGAGCCGACGGCGCCTACGTCCGCTTCGACACCACCCGGGACCGTACGGTCGAGGCGACCACCGCCCTGTCGTACGTCGACGCGCACGGCGCCGAGGTCAATCTGCGCGCCGAAGGCGGACGTTCGTTCGACGCGGTGCGGCGGCAGGCCCGGGAGGCGTGGGAACGGCGGCTCGCCGACGTGCGCGTCCAGGGCGGCTCCCCGACCCTGCGCCGTACCTTCTACTCGTCCCTGTACCGGACCTTCCTCGCGCCCAACGTCGGCGGTGACGCCGACGGCCGTTACACCGGCTGGGACCGCCGGATCCACCGCGCCCGGGGGTTCACCTACTACCAGAACTGGTCGCTCTGGGACACCTACCGCACCCAGGCCCAGGCGCTCGCCCTGCTCGCCCCGCGCGAGGCACGGGACATGGCGCTGTCGGTGCTGAAGATCGACGAGGAGGGCGGCTGGCTGCCCAAGTGGGGCTACGGCACGGTCGAGACGAACATCATGACCGGCGACCCGGTCACCCCCTTCCTGACCACCGCCTACCAGCTGGGCCTGCTCAAGGGCCACGAGGAGCGGGCCTACCGGACGCTGCGGAAGAACGCCGACGGCGTACCGCCGGCCGCCAACGCCGGGGTCGGCCGCGAGGCCAACGCCGAGTACCTCGCCGACGGGTTCGCGCCGTACCTCAAGGGCCGCCCGCACACCAAGGTGGGCGACTCCGACTACGACCACGGCGCCTCCGTCACCCTGGAGTACGCGCTGTCCGACGCGATGCTCGGGCAGATGGCCCGGGACCTCGGGCACGGCGCCGACGCGGCCCGCTATGCCACCCGGGCGCAGAACTACCGCAACGTCTTCGACCCCTCCACCGGCTTCTTCCGCGCCCGCGACGCCTCCGGCGCCTTCGCCGGCGACCCCGACCCGGCCCGCGGCATCGGCTTCCACGAGGGCACCGCCTGGCAGTACCAGTGGCTCGTCCCGCAGGACCTGCCCGGCGTGATCTCCCTGATCGGCGGCGAGCGCGCCACCAACCGGCGGCTCGACTCCTTCTTCGCCTACGACAAGCTGCTCGCCGACCCGGAGAAGACCGCGCGCGAGGTGTGGGTGCACGGCAACGCGTACGCCTACTACAACGCGGCCGTCTACAACCCCATGAACGAGCCCGACCTCATCGCCCCGTACACCTATCTCTCCACCGGCCAGCCCTGGAAGACCACCGACGTGGTGCACGCGGCGCTGACCCTGTTCACCGACGGCCCGACCGGGATGACCGGCAACGACGACCTCGGCACCATGTCCGCCTGGAACGTCCTGTCGTCCCTCGGCCTCTTCCCGGTGCAGCCCGGCTACGGCACCTGGGGCCTGTCCACGCCCGTCTTCGACCGGGCCGACGTCCGTCTCGACCGCCGCTTCTGGCCGAGCGGCGGGTTCACGGTGACCGCGCCGGGGACCTCCGCCGGGCACCGGTACATCCAGAAGGCCCGCGCCGACGGAAAGGAGTACGGCCGTACCTACCTGACGACCGGTGCGCTGCGCTCCCTGCGGTCGCTGGCGTTCACGGTCGGCCCGCGCCCGTCGGAGTGGGGTACGTCACCCGATGCGGCGCCACCGGCGCTGAAGTGACCTCAGGTCTCCCTTGAGCCCCGCCTCTCTCCGAGGAGGCGGGAGTTGATCTGTTGTTAACTGAGCGTAGCCTGATCGTACTTGACCGTAATCCCGAGACGGCGTTTGACTGCTGATCCACCCTCCGTCAACGCGAGGCACCCTTTTCGATGACTGCGACTGCTGACCTGCTCGCCCCGCTGGATCTGGCCTTCTGGAACATCGAGTCCGACCGGCATCCGATGCACCTCGGCGCGCTGGGCGTCTTCTCGGCGCACTCGCCGACCGCCGGCGCGCACGCCGCCGACCTGCTCGCCGCCCGGGCCGCCGCCGTGCCCGGACTGCGCATGCGTATCCGCGACGTCTGGCAGCCGCTCGCGTTCGGCGGCGCCGCCCGTGAGACCGATCCGGACTTCGACCCCCTCAACCACGTCCGGCTGCACGCCCCGACCTCGGACTTCCACGCCGTCGCGAGCCGGCTGATGGAGCGTCCGCTGGAGCGCGGCCGGCCGCCGTGGGAGGCGCATGTGCTGCCCGGCGAGGACGGCATCTCCTTCGCGGTGCTGTTCAAGTTCCACCACGCCCTCGCCGACGGGCTGCGCGCCCTCAAGCTGGCCGCCGGCGTCATGGACCCGCTCGACATGCCCGCGCGCACGCCCCGCTCGATCGAGCCGCCGCGCCCGATGCTCGCGCTGCCCGACGTGCGCAGGCTGCCCGAGCTGATGCGCGGTGCCCTCTCGGACGTGGGCAGGGCCCTCGACATCGGCGCCTCCGTCGCCCTGTCCGCCCTCGGGGTGAGCTCCTCGGCCGCCCTGAAGTCCGAGCCGACCGGTACCCGGAGCATCGCCGGGGTCGACCTCGACATCGACGACGTGCACCGGGTCCGCAAGGCCGTCGGCGGCACCGTCAACGACGTCCTGATCGCCGTCGTCGCCGGTGCGCTGCGCCGCTGGCTGGACGAGCGCGGCGACGGCACCGACGGCGTCGCACCGCGCGCCCTGATCCCCGTCTCCAAACGCCGCCCGCGCACCGCCACCCCACAGGGGAACCGGCTCTCCGGGTACCTGATACGGCTTCCGGTCGACAACCCCGACCCGCTCGCCCGCCTCGACCGCGTTCGCACGGCGATGGTCCGCAACAAGGACGCCGGCCCCAACCGGGGCGCCGGTGCCGTCGCCCTGCTCGCCGACCACGTGCCCGCGCTCGGGCACCGGCTCGGCGGGCCGCTGGTCGGTCAGGCCGCCCGGCTCTGGTTCGACATCCTGGTCACCAGCGTGCCGCTGCCCGGCATCGGCCTGCGCCTCGGCGGCCACCCGCTCACCGCCGTCTACCCGCTGGCCCCGCTCGCGCCCGGCCAGTCCCTGGCCGTCGCGGTCTCCACCTACCGAAACCACGTCCACTACGGCCTGGTCGCCGACGCGAGCGCCGTCCCCGACCTCGACGTGCTGGCCCGCGCGGTCACCGACGAGGTGGACTCGCTGATCGCGGTCTGCGATCCATGATGCGGTCGAGTTTGGAGGTAATGCCCGGCGCTCCGTAAAATTCCCGGTTCGAAAGCGGGCGCGAGTCGGAGCGCCGCTGGTGGACCAGGGAAAGCGGCAGCGCGATGACGGTGACACAGGACGGCCCGGCGGCCGAGGACACGGTGGAGGCCGTGGTCTACGGCCCCGGCATCGACCCCGAGCGGCTCGCCGTCTGCCTCAGCGTGCTCGCGGAGCTGGACGAGCTGGAGGTCGACCACCCGGACGCCATCGCGGTGCGCCGTGCCACGGCCGGCCTCTACCGCACGGTCAAGCAGCGCCGCCGCCAGGAGCGCCGAGCCGCCAAGACCGCCCACGACAAGGCGGTCACGGAGGCCACCGCGACCGGCTCCGCCCAGCGCATCGACGACGAGACCGAGGGCCTGCTGCCCTCATCCCGGACCGACGAGGGCAGGGTCGCGGGGATACTCCAGCGTCCGCGCTCCTGCTACACCTGCAAGACCCGCTACGTCGAGGTCGACTACTTCTACCACCAGCTCTGTCCGGACTGCGCCCGGCTCAACCGCGCCAAGCGCGACGCCCGCGCCGACCTGACGGGCAAGCGCGCCCTGCTCACCGGCGGCCGCGCCAAGATCGGCATGTACATCGCGCTGCGGTTGCTGCGCGACGGCGCCCACACCACGATCACCACCCGTTTCCCGAAGGACGCCATCCGCCGGTTCACGGCGATGGAGGACTCCGCGGAGTGGCTGCACCGCCTGGAGGTCGTCGGCATCGACCTGCGCGACCCCGCCCAGGCCGTGGCCCTCGCGGAGCAGGTCAGCGCGGCGGGCCCACTGGACATCCTGATCAACAACGCGACCCAGACCGTACGCCGGCTGCCCTCCGCGTACGCGGCCCTGGTCGAGGGCGAGAGCGCCCCGCTGCCCGCCGGTGAGCTCCCCGCCCACCACGTCATCGGCGCCTTCGGGTCCGGTGCCGTCGACGGCATCGCCGCGCTGCCGCTGGGCACCGGCGGCCTGGACGCCCAGAAGGTCGCCGACCTGGCGCTCGTCGCCGGCAACGCCAGCGTCGCCCGGCACCTCGACGGCACCGCCATCGACGCGGGCGGCCTCGTCCCCGACGTCGTCGACACCAACACCTGGGTGCAGACCATCGACCAGATCTCCCCGGTGGAGCTCCTGGAGACCCAGCTCTGCAACTACACGTCGCCGTTCATCCTGATCAGCGCGCTCCGGCCGGCCATGGCCGCGGCCGCGCGGAAGGCGGCGCGCGGCCGGTCGTACGTCGTCAACGTCTCCGCGATGGAGGGCGTCTTCGGCCGTGGCTACAAGGGCGCCGGGCACCCGAACACCAACGCGGCCAAGGCCGCCATGAACATGGTCACGCGGACCAGCGCGACGGAGATGTTCGAGTCCGACGGCATCCTCATGACCTCCGTCGACACCGGCTGGATCACCGACGAGCGCCCGCACTACGACAAGCTGCGGCTGGCCGAGGCCGGCTTCCACGCGCCGCTCGACCTGGTCGACGGGGCGGCCCGGGTCTACGACCCGATCGTGCGCGGCGAGGAGGGCGAGGACGTGTACGGGGTCTTCCTGAAGGACTACGAGTCCGGCAAGTGGTGACCCCCGCTTGATCCTCCGGTGGTTCGGCCGCTGGGGTGCGAGCGGCTGCGGCTGCGGCTGCGGGTGCGTGGCGGCCGGCCGCGCCCGCGGCGGAGCCGCACCGGGATCCAGCCCCGGGAGACGGTGCCGGTCCCGCTCACGCGGCGGTGGCCGCAGGTCGGGACGGCACCGCGTCCTAGGGTGCCGTGCGCGCCGCTCGTACCCGGGTGCCGCCATCCACCACCAGATCCGCTCCGGTCACCCACTCCGCAGCGTCCGAGGCCAGCCACAGCACCGCCCCCGCCACATCCTCCGGCTCGCCGATGCGCCCCATCGGCAGCCCCGCCGCGATCTCGTCCTCCCGGGGCTCCCACATGAAGCGGGCCATCTCCGTGCGGACCAGCCCCGGCGAGACCGAGTTGACGCGTACCCGGGGGGCCAGTTCGCCCGCCAGTTGCTGGGTCAGGTGCAGGAGCGCGGCCTTGCTGGTGCCGTACGCGCCCACATGGGGGCCGACATGCGCCGCGCCCTCCGTGCAGATGTTGATCACCGAGCCGCCGTGCTCCCGCATCCAGCCCCGCCACGCGCACTGCGTCAGCCGCAGAGGTGCCTCCACGTTGACCGTGAACGCCTCCCGCCACACACCCAGGTCGGCGTCCATGAGCGGGCCGTACGGGCGGTTGGTCGCCGCGTTGTTGACGAGGATGTCCAGCCGCCCGAACTCGGTCAGGGCCAGCCGGGTCAGCTCCCGGGCGTGCCCCGGCTCGGCGACGCTGCCGGGCAGGCCGACCCCGCCCAGCTCCGCGGCCGTGCGCCGCACCTCGTCCGCGTCCCGCGCGCTCACGCACACCAGCGCACCCGCCGCCGAGAGCGCCTCGGCGACCGCGCGCCCGATCCCGCGCGTACCGCCGGTGACGACGGCCGCCCTGCCCCTGAGCCCGTACGACGACGCCATCGCCGTACCGTCTCATGACGCGTCGTCAGTCAACAGCCCCCAGGCGGGAGTTGCGGGCGGCGACCAGTGCCAGGACGGTCCGCCAGTCCTCCAGGACACCCGCGTCGATGCCCGTGGTGCGGCTCTCCTCGTCGGCCTGGCGCAGTCGCAGCACGTCGTCGTGGCCGGCGGCGCCGTCCTCACGGACGAGGTGGTAGACGCGGTCCCCGAGCAGGTGGCGTACCGCGTGCGCGGCGCCGTCGGCGGGGCCCAGCAGTTCCTCGATGCCGTGCACCAGGCCCGCGACCTGGAGCTCCTTGTCGGCGGGGCGGCCGCGGCGCAGCAGTGCCGCGGTGCGCAGGGCGCGCTGGTGCCGGCAGGCGTACAGCAGATCCATCAGCTCCTCGACGCTGCGCAGCTCCATGCGTCAGTCCTTCCGCGAGACAGCCGTTGTCCTGCGTCATCGGACCATGTGGAGTTTTCGGCCCGGCCAACGCAACCTGAACTGCGCAGCCCTTCACAGCGTGGGACGGCGATCGCACCGGATGGCCGTCCCACGTGTCAGCGCTGGTTCGCTCCGCCGTTCGGGAACGGGCGGAAACAGCGTCAGGAGAACAGCAGACGCCAGGTGAGGGGGCCGGGGGTGCCGTCGGCGTCACCGCGCAGGTTCAGCGCCCTGGGCGCAGAGCCGTCGGCGCCGTCGGACCGGCCGCCTGGCGGTGCCGGTCCAGACGGGCCGGGTCGGTGTCGGCACGGTTCGCCAGCGCACGGGCGAGCGCGGCGTGCCGCAGCTGCCGGGAGGACGGGGACAGGGTGCTCAGCACCACGTCGCGGGGCAGCTCGGGCAGCCGGTAGCGGCCGGTGCCGGCCGTGCCGGGGTCGGCGTCCCAGACCAGGATCCGTGCGGTCACCGCGGCGTCGATCAGGTGCAGCAACTCGTCCGGGGTGAGGCCTTGGACGTCGGCGAGCAGGTCGAGGTCGAGCGGATCGCCGTCGGCTGCGGCGTAGGTGAGCATCGTCCGGGCCGGCTCGGGCAGTTCGACCAGACGCGCGTGCATGACGTTGCGTACGGCGGCCGGGATCTGCGCTTCGGGGCCGAGCCGCCGGTCGGCCGGGAGCTTGAGCAACTCGGCCAGGGCGAACGGGTGTCCTTCGGCGCGCCGGCGCAGGGCCTGTGCTGCTTCGGGCGGCACGTCCTCACCGCTCGCCGAGAGCATGTCGGCCACGTCGTCGGTGGTCAGCGGCTCCAGGGTCAGCCAGGTCGCGCCGAGCAGGGCGAGGTCGGCGAGCAGCACGCTGGAGACCGGGGCGTCGGGGTTGCGCAGGGTGCACACGAAGACGACGGGGGCCTCGCGCAGTACCTGGGCCAGGCGACGCAGCAGACGGTGGAAGCCCTGGGGCGCCCGGTCGAGGTCGTCGACGAGGACCAGGGTGGGACCCTGGGTCAGTTCGCGGACGACCGTGGCGAGGGGGTCCTTCTGGGCGACCTCGTCCTCGGCGGAGTCCTTGCCGTCCTGCCGCAGCGCGTCCAGCAGCTGGACGGTGGGACAGGTCTGGGATATCCCCCGGTTCCCGCTGAGCGCCTGACCGGCCCTGGTGCGGGCGACGGCGAACCCGGCCGCCGCGGCCCTTGCGGCGAGCTCCTCCACCAGCCGGGTCTTGCCGAATCCCTGCTCGCCGTCGAGGACGGCCCACTGCGGCTGGTTCGCGGTGGCGGCCGACAGCAGGGCGGCCAGCTGCGTCATCTGCTCGGCCCGGCCCACGAACGGGGCGAGCGCCGAGGCCGGTTGCGGGTGGGCGCCGACGGCCGTGAGGTCGCCACCGGCGGCCGGGGACAGGGGGCTCGAAGCGCCGAGGACGACGACGTCGTGCCGCAGGATCGCGGTGTGCAGGTCGCGCAGTTGGGGGCTGGGATCCAGGCCGAGCTCCGTGGCCAGCATGTCGCGGAACCGCTCGTACTGCTTCAGCGCGTCCACGGGCCGTCCCGCCGCGTACAGCGCGCGCATCAGCAGTGCCCAGGAGGTCTCACGCAGCGGGGCCTTGAGGACGAGGCCCTCGGCCACGCCGATCGCCTGTTCCGTCTCGCCCTGCTGGGCGAGGATCGCGGCGCGCAGTTCCTTGGCGTCGTGCAGGGCGCCGTCGAGCCGGTTCCGCTCGCGGAGGGCGAAGGCGTGCTCGGCGGCCTCGGCCAGCGCCTCGCCGCGCCACAGCCCGAGCGCCGTGTCGATCTCCTGCCGGGCGAGCGCCGGCTGACGGCTCTTCAGAGCTTCGCGTGCCCTGCTCACGCCCTCCTCGAAGAGGGTGGTGTCCCGGGCCTCGGGGGGGAGTTTCAGGGCGTATCCGGCCGGGCCGCTGACCAGCAGCGTGGACCTGCCCTGCAGTACCGGGTCGAGGACCGCGCGCAGCCGGCTGATGTGGGCGCGCACGGAGGAGCCGGCGCCGGTCGGCCGGTCGGTGGGCCACAGGTCTCGCAGGATGGTGTCCTGCGAGACGGGCCGGCCGTTCTCGATGAGCAGTCGCAGGAGCAGCAGCCGGCGCTGCCGGGGACCCAGGTCGAGGGCGATGCCGGCCCTCTGCACCTCGACGGGCCCGAGCACGCCGAACCGCATCTCCTGTCTGTGCCGGGCGTTCATCGGGGTGGGCCCTCCTGGGCGGTGCTGGGGTGAAGGGCCTCGCCGGTTGGGGCCTCGGGGCATGCGGGGCACGAAGAGTACGCGACGACTTCATGTGACGGTTCGGTAAAGCAGTCAACCAATGCTTGGTTGCTCGCCTGTTGTCGGGATGTTGTTTCCGCGATTGTTCGTGGTCCGGTTCGTGGTCCGGTTCGTGGTTCTGTGATCGGTGTCGTGTGCGGTGGCCGTTGCTCGTGGTCGGTAACTCGGTGCCGCCCAGGCCGGTCATCGGTGTGCGGCGGGCGGCGCGGTTCCCGCGACGACCGGCGCGGCGGATCCCACCGGGCAGCCCGGCGCGGACAGAGGCGAGGGTGACGTCCGCGTCCGAGCAGTGGCCGTTGGCCCGGTCCGCGATCCGCCGGACCTCCTTGACGGAGGGCTTGCCGTCGCCCTTGGCGCGCACGGTCGCCCAGTACTCGTACTGGGCGATGTCGTAAGCGAGGTGTCCGTCCTTCATCTGCGCGTGGCGCAGTTTCATCGTGCTCTTCTCCCACTGGTCGACGGCTTTCCTGCCGCTGGGGAGTCGCTGCGCCTCGTCGGTGATTTTCTGCGCCAGCGCGCAGTCGGCCTTCGACGCCTGGCTGGGCAGACCGTGCCGGTGCCACCAGGAGCCGCCGGCGATGGCGACGGCCGTGCAGAACAGCAGCGCGACGGTGCAGAGAAGAATTGCCTTGTTGTGTCGCCTGGGCGTGGAAACGGTCATCATGACCTCCGGGAATTCACTCCGGCGCTTTTCGCCGTGCGGTATGAGGGAATCCTCGGAGGCCGGGCTCCGCGGCACATCGGTTCGGGACAGAGGCGGGCGGCGATCTCGCTGTTGGACAGGCCTCGGCGACCAGTTCCAGGACTTCCCGTTCGCGCAGGGTCAGCGAGCCCAGCCGCTCGTCGTGGCGTTCGGCGGGCGCCGGCTTGCCCGCGAACCGGTCCAGCAGCACGGCGGCCCCGGCCACATAGGTGTGCCACATCGTCCGGGCGTGGGTGACCACGGACACCATCGCCACCAGCGCCGCCCCGTCGTAGACGGCGGCGATGCCGGCCAGCGACGGGAACGGGAACACCGCCAGCGAGTACTGGACCAGCGCCAGTCCGCAGATCACGGTCAGCACCGTCATGGGCCACCGCCGCCGCCACAGCAGTGCCAGCGCCATCGCCCAGCCGATGACCCAGTCGTACTCCTCGCCGTAGCGTTCGGTCGCCCACACCACCAGCACCACGAGCGCGATGCCGTAGGCCCTGTGCATCCACGGCGGCAGGGTCTGTATCCGGCGCAACATGCCGCACTGGCTACGGAACTCCGTATTTCCTGACGTGAATTGAATTTCCGACAACAAAGGGGCAACCGACGGACAACAGGCGTCTGAGTAGGATCCGAGCGCTGTGATCCACAAGGAAATCAAAGGTACTCATGCGTAAATTGACGTCGGCCGTCGCCGGTACGGTGATGGCTTTCGCCGGAATGGCCGGGATGATGAGCACGCCCGCCCAGGCGGCGACCGGTTCGGAATACGTGGCTCTGGGTGATTCGTACGCCTCCGGGGTCGGCGCGGACTACTACGACAGCGCCAGCGGCGACTGCAAGCGCAGCAGCGTGAACTACCCGGCCCTGTGGGCCGCCGCGCACTCCGACTACACGCTGACGGACGTCTCGTGCAGCGGTGCGACCATCGCGGACGTGCGTGACAAGCAACTGTCCGCGCTGAGCGCCGGCACAGACCTCGTCACGCTCACCGTGGGCGGCAACGACGCCCAGTTCTCCTCCGTGGTCCAGGCCTGCCTCACCCAGAGCGACAGCTACTGCGACACGGCCACGCTGTGGATGTCGTACTACGCCAGGAACCAGATGGCCACGGACCTGGCCGGGCTGTACAAGGACATCAAGACCAAGGCGCCCAACGCCCGGATCATCGTCCTCGGCTACCCGCAGACGCTCTCCACGACCGGGACCTGCCCGGTGATCGACCTGGACTCCGCCAAGCGCACCGCCATGAACGGACTCGCCGACGCGCTGGCCGACGGCACCAAGGCCGCGGCGGCCAAGGAGCCGGTCGAGTTCATCGACATGCGCGACACGTTCAAGGGCCACGGGGCGTGCGGATCCGACCCGTGGATCAACAACCTGAACGCCGGTACCGCGGTGTTCCACCCGACCCTGATGGGCTACCTGGCGGGCTACGACGCCAGGCTCAACGAGGTCACGGGCTGACTCCGGCCCTCCCCGCGGGCCGGCACGGACGCCGGCCCGCCCGTTCTTCCCGCAGGCCGAAGCGGAGGCCTGCGGGAACCGGGGCCGTACCGCCGTTCGCGGCGGGCTTCACCATGGCGTGTCCGCCCGCCGCAGGGCCGGTCCCCGGGCTATCCGATGACGGTGCCGGGGTCGACGCCGGTCAGGTCGCGGCTCGCGTCCCACAACCGCTCCGCCACCGACGTGTCGGCGACATGACTCCACACCGGTTCGGGCCGGGGCTCGCCGCGCAGCCCGAAGGCGCGTGGTCCCCACAACTGCCCGCCACCCACGGACGGGTCGAGAACCGCCCGGACCGCAGGCCACGCGCCGGCGTCCTTGCCGTGGACGAGGAGCGCCGCAGGTGCCGCGCCCAGCCGGGCGCCGACCGTGGTCCGCGGGTGGACCGAGGGCCGTGACGGGGTGAGGGCGTCCAGTGCGCCGCCGGGATGGACCACCACGCTCGCCACCGTGCTGCCGGCCGCGCGCAGCCGCCGGCCCAGTTCGACACCGAAGGACATCTGCGCCAGCTTGGAGCGTCCGTAGGCCCGCTTGGGCCGGTAGCCCTTCCTGGACTGCAGGTCGTCCAGGTCGAGCCGCTCGGACTTGGCCGCGAAGCTGCCCGTGGTCACCACTCGGGCCCCCGGTGCGGCCGAGAGCAGCGGCATCAGCCACCGGGTCAGCGCGAAGTGCCCGAGGTGATTCGTCGCGAACATGAGTTCATGGCCGTCCGCCGTCTCCCGGCGCGGCGGATCGTCGAGGGCGACACCGGCGTTGTGGACCACCGCGTCCAGGCGGTCCACCCCCAGTGCCCCCACCGTCGCTTCGAGCGACGGGAGGTCGGCGAGGTCCAGCGGTACGGCCCGCACCCGCGCGTCAGGGACATGGACGCGTATCGAGGCGATGGCGGCCTCGGCTTTCGCGGCGTCCCGGCTGCCGAGCACGACGGTGGCTCCGGTCGCCGACAACTGCTCCGCGACGAAGTACCCGATCCCGGCGTTGCCGCCGGTGACCAGGAAGACACTGCCGTCGGCACGCGGCAGCCGTCGCACATTCCAGGGCCGGCGGGCGGAGGGGGACGACATGGCGAGGGGCTCCCTTGCGGTCGGAGGCGGTGGGGTCTCGGCTGCTCCACTGGGCAGCTCGGCATCCACGGTTCCAGCTAGCACCGACACAGGGCCGACGGATCACCGACAGTCCCCGCCGACGGCCGACATCCCGCCGACACGCACCCCCGGTGGCCGCCGGCGCAGAGGCATGGGCAAGGGAACCGCGTCCTGTCCGTTCGAAGGTGCGTTCGCATGAGCAGGCCGAGCGGGTGGATCGCAACCGGGGCATGATGGTACGAAAAGGTGTAAGCCTTCGTCATCGAGATGCGCGGCGACTCGCGATAGTTACACCTTGTTTGCACTCCCTATCGAGCGGACCCCTGCTCATTTGGTTAACCTATAGAGGACGGACAGCAACTAGGGGTCCCACCCACACCCACGGTCCGTCCCGGGACAAGCCGGTCGACAACGGCCTGCTCTCTTGTGAAGCACCGGCGCCACCGCGTCCGAACTGGCCTTCCATCCAGACCCGAGCGGGCGCCGAGCACCGGAACGCAGACCGTCCGGTACGCCCCGAGGGTGACCGACACATAAGGAGTGCGCGGTGACACCTGAGAAGACGAATCGCGAGCAGCGCCCCAAGGAACGCACGGAGCGCGCGGGCACCCGGCCCGGACAGCTCGGCAGCCTCGACGTGTGGGCGCGGTCCGCCCCGATCCGCCTCGCGGGTTACGAGGAGGACCTCGCCGAGCCCCACATCCTGCCGAGCGTGGACTGACCGCAGGCCGGTCCTGTCGCGATCGCCGACGTGCATGGGCGTGCGAGACTCACGCCCATGCTGATCAGAGAAGCCACCGCGGCCGACTGGCCGCAGATCTGGCCCTTCTGGCACCGGATCGTCGCCGCCGCCGAGACGTACGGATGGGACCCCGACACCTCGGAGGAGGCGGCCCGCGCCCTGTGGATGAGCCCGGCGAAACGTGTCTACGTCGCCGAGGATCCCACCGGAGCGGTCGTCGGCTCCGCCTATCTGACCCCCAACTACGGGGGCCCCGCCGCCGGCGTGGCCAACGCCGGCTTCATGGTCGACCCCGACCAGGGCGGCCGGGGCATCGGGCGCGCGCTCGCCGAGCACATCCTCACCGAGGCCCGGGCGCACGGCTACCGGGCGATGGTCTTCAACGCCGTCGTCGAGACCAACCCTGCCGTGGCCCTGTGGACCTCCCTCGGCTTCACGATCCTCGGCACGGTCCCGCGCGCCTTCGACCACCCGGCCCACGGACCGGTCGGCCTGCACATCATGTACCGCGCCCTGGACGCCCCCTAGGGGCTCTCCGGCGGCGCGGGGTCTTCCACGTCCTCCCCAGAGGGGGTGCCCCCAGCGGCGTTGTCGTCGGTCGCCGACGTCCCCCGGGCTCGGCCGGGAGGTGCCCCCACCGCGTCGTCCGCCGGGGCAGCGGCTGATGGCCTACGCCTCCTCCGCCTTGCGGTCGGACGCTCCCCCCCCCGGCGCTCGCACACGCTCGCGCGGGAGGGCCCCCATGACCCCGCTCACCTAGGCCGTAAGCCACCGCTGCTTTCCTGCGACCTGATCCGCCGGACAGCCCTAGCCGAGTGGTGCCGTCCGCTGCCACGGTCGCAGGGTCTCCAGTTGCCGGGCCACGTCCAGCAGGACCGCCTCCGAGCCCGGCCGGCCCACCAGTTGTACGGCGCAGGGGGCGCCCGAGGGCAGCGTGCCGAACGGGACCGACATCGCCGGCCAGCCGGTCAGGTTCCAGGCCGGGGTCAGGGGCGAGTAGTTGGACCCGGCCAGGGCGTTGCGCAGCCAGCCCCGCCGGTGCCAGGGGGCGGCCTGCGGAGCGTGCCGGGCCAGGGCCGGGGTGAGCAGCACGTCGTACTCGGCGAAGAACGGGGCGAGCCGGGCGCGCAGCCGCTCGCGGGCGTCACCCACCTGCACCCCACGCAGGAAGCGGCGCCCGACGGCCGCGTGCACGCGGGTCCGCCGGGCCAGCAGGGCCGGGTCCAGACCGGCCGCGTCCACGGCCGTCCCGGCGGTCCAGTGCCGGAGCGCGGTGACCCCGATCGACGCCGGGTACGGCGGCTCGGCGCGCCCCACCTCGTGACCGGAACCCGCCAGCAGACCGGCCGCCTCCGTCACCGCTTTCGTATACGGCCTGCTCACGGTCACCCCGACCAGCGGGCTGCGCAGCGAGACGGCGATCTTCCGCGGGGTGTGCTGTTCGGCGCTCTCGAACTCCTTCCGCGCCAGCACCGTGAGCATCAGCCGGGCGTCCGCCACGGTGGTCGCCAGCGGCCCGTTCTCCGACATGCCGAACCAGTCGCCGTTGCCGATCCCGGCCGGCACCACCCCGAACCCCGGCTTGATGGTGACCAGACCGCAGTTGGCCGCCGGGATGCGCAGCGAGCCCATACCGTCGTTGCCGAGGGCGATCGGCGCGAGCCCGGCGGCGACCGCGGCCGCGCTGCCGCCCGAGGAGCCGCCCGCGCTGCGCCGGGTGTCCCACGGGTTGCGGGTGATGCCGTGAGCCCCCTCGGTGGTGCCGAAGACGCACAGCTCGGGCACGTTGGTCAGCCCGATGACCACCGCGCCCGCCGCCCGCAACCGTGCCACCGTGACATGGTCGGCGTCGGCGGGCGTGTCCGGCATCGCGGCGGAGCCGTCCAGGTGCGCCTCGCCGCGCACCGCCAGATTGTCCTTCACCGCCAACGGCACTCCGGCGAGGGGGAGTTCGGCGAGGTCGGCGCGGGCCGCGACCTCGTCCGCCTCCGCGAGCGCCGCGTCCGCCCGGACCTTGCGGAACGCGCCGATCTGCCCGTCCAGCCGGGCGATCCGCTCCAGATGCCCGGCGACCACCTCCCGGGGAGTGACCCGCCTCTCGCGCACGGCGGCGGCGATGTCGGCGGCGGTCCGGCCGGCCCAGTTGGTCACGGGCGCTCCTCGGGGTGCGGAAAGGCGGCTTACTCGTCGGTACGAAAGGGCACTCTGCCCGGCCGGAGGCTCCGCGTCGAGAGTCTCGGCCGCTGGTCACACGGAGCGGACGCGCCGCGGCGCGGCCGTCGTCAACAGCACTCTTCTCGCAGGTCATCCGATCACTGAGTCAACTCCTGTTGGTGCACGCCCCATTGACAGGATTCAGGGCCCGCTCAATCATCAGACATCCGATGAATGGAGCCGCGCAATGAGCATGTCTCCTTGTCCAAGACGTCAGGTCCTGGGGATAGCGGCGGGCGCCGCCGCGGCGGCCGCCCTGCCCCTCGCCGCGCCGACCGAAGCGTACGCCGCCGCGCCGGACGCGGCCGGCGCGGCCGGGACGCAGGTCCAGGCGGGGGAAGCATCGTCCTGGGTTCCCGTACCCGATCCGATTCCGGTACCGCTCGACTCCCTCTATGACAACGATGGCATCGACACCGCCGCCGCCCGGGGCGGTGACTTCGACGGCTCCGGCTACACGTTCCCGGGCGAGGAACTCCCGGCCGGCCGCATCGAGGTCGACGGCATTCCCTTCGACTTCCCGGCCGCCACGGCGGGCACCAAGAACAACGTTGTCGCGCTGGGCCAGCGCCTGGACCTCCCCAGGGGCCGCTACCTGGCGGCCGTCTTCCTCACCGCCGGCAGCTACGGCAACGCCTCGGGCACGGCCACCGTCCACTACGCCGACGGCACGACCAGCACCGCCTCCCTGAGCGGCGGTGACTGGTACGCGGTGGGCGGCACCCTGTCGGCGCCGTACCGCTATCAGCCGGACGGCGGCAAGGACGAGCACGGCGTCGGGATCGGCACCTCGGAGGTGTGGCTCGACCCGGGCCGCGAGGCCGTCGCCCTCACCCTGCCGGTCACCGGTCCGGCCGAGGCGGGCAGGACCGCCCTGCACGTCTTCGCGCTCTCCCTCCAGCCCGCCGCCCAGGGGCGGGCACTGGTCCTGCGCGACGCCCGGTCCACCAGCTCCCTGCTCGCCGCCACCGGCGCCCAGAGCGTCGAGGCCACCGTCGTCAACGCGGGCACCGTGGCGATCCTGGCGGGCGACGCGGTGTCCGTACGCGTCGACGTCCCCGGCGCCCGCACCGTCGAGCCCGCCCGCATCCGCCGCCTGGACCCCGGCGAGCAGGCGCGCGTCCACGTCGGCATCCGCAACCGCAGGGGCACCGCGCCCGGCACCGCCCAGGACGGCACGGTGAGCGTGCGCGGACGCGGCAGGCAGGTCACCGCCCGCAACAGCACGCTGACGCTCGGCACCGCCGACTACCGGCCCAACGAGACCTCCTTGGCCGGCCACCGGGCGCCGTACTGGTTCAACGACGCCAAGTTCGGCATCTTCATCCACTGGGGCGTCTACTCGGTGCCCGCGTGGGCGCCGGTCGGGGTGCAGTACGCCGAGTGGTACTGGGACCAGATGCAGGACCCGAACAACCCCACCTATGCCTACCACCGGGACACCTACGGCGCGGACTTCGCCTACGACGACTTCATCCCGCGTTTCACGGCCGAGAAGTTCGATCCGCGTGCCTGGGTGGAGCTGTTCCGTGACGCCGGAGCCCAGTACCACGTCCTGACCTCCAAGCACCATGAGGGCTTCGCCCTGTGGGACACCAGGGTCTCCGGCCGCAACGCCGTGCGACTGGGCCCCAAACGCGACCTGGTCAGGGAACTGTTCGACGCGTCCCGGCGCCACACGCCCGAACTCCACCGCGGCCTCTACTTCTCCATGCCCGAGTGGTTCAACCCCGACAGCCCCTGGATGGGACACGCCCCGCGCAACCCGTACACCCTGGACCCGCTGCCGTACACCGGATACACCGCGGGCAAGGACTTCGTGCGGGACTACCAGGCCCCGCAGCTGCTCGAACTGATCCACGGCTACGACCCGGAGATCATCTGGTGCGACATCGGCGGCGCCAACGACAGCGTCGATGTCCTCGCCGAGTACTTCAACCATGCCAAGAACCGGGCCCGCCCCATCGACGTGACCGTCAACGACCGATCGGGCATCGGCTTCCACGACTACACGACGCCGGAGTACACGACATACGCCGACACGGTCGTCGCCAAGTGGGAGGCCAGCCGGGGCCTGGACCCCCGCAGCTACGGCTACAACCGGGAGACCCCGGACGACGCCTACATGACCGCCGAGGAGGTCGTGCACAGTCTCGTCGACATCGTCTCCAAGAACGGCAACTTCCTCCTCGACATCGGCCCGCGTGCCGACGGCACCATCCCGGAGATCATGCAGACACGGCTGCGCGAGACGGGTGCCTGGCTCGCCGTCAACGGCGAGGCGATCTACGACACCACGTACTGGTCGCGGATGGCCCAGCTCGGCGACGACCTGCGGTTCACGGTCCGTCCGAACGAGGCCTTCTACATCCACTCCCTGGCCCGGCCCGGTGCCAGGCTCACCGTCGAGGCACCGGTGCCCGTCCGCGCCGGCGACCAGGTGACCATGCTCGGCCACGGCCGCCCACTGACCTGGACGGTCGCGGGCGGAGCCCTGGTGATCGACGTGCCCGAGGCGGCCCGCAGGGCGGGACGGCATGCGTGGGTGTTCAAGGTGAAGTGGCATGGGTGAGGTCAGGAAGAGGCTGCTGCGCCTCCTCGGGGCCACGGCGGCGCTGACCCTGCTGGTGGCACCGGCCTCGGCGGTGGCGCGGGAGCGGCAGGCGGCCACGCCGGTCACCGTGCCCGCGCTGACCGACTGGACCCCGGCGCGGGGGAGTTACGGGTTCAGCTCGCGGACGCGTCTGGTCGCCTCCGACGCTGCCGGGCGCAGAGTCGCCGACACCCTCGCCGACGATCTCCGGGCGGCCGGACACGGCGTGGTCCCGGTCGTCGGCGGCGCCTCCAGGCCGGACGACATCGTCATCGACGTCCGCCCGTCGGCGCGGCGGGCGTTGGGCACCGAGGGCTACGAACTCGGCTCCGGCCGCCGGCTGTCGATCACCGGCGCGACCGAGACCGGGGCCTTCTACGGCACCCGCACCCTGCTCCAGCTGCTCGCCCAGGGCGACCGGATCCCCGCCGGGCACTCGACCGACGTACCGCGCTACCGCGAGCGGGGCGTCGGCGTCTGCGCCTGCTACATCCATGTCTCCCTGCCCTGGCTGGAGAACCTGGTCCGCGAGATGGCGTACCACAAGCTCAACCAGCTGCTCCTGGAGCTGAAGGTGAAGAGCGACGCCCATCCCGAGGCGAACACCTGGGGCTACTACACCAAGGACGAGATACGGCGACTCGTCGCCCTCGGCGACCGCTACCACGTCGAGATCATCCCGGAGATCAACTCGCCGGGCCACATGGACCCCTGGATCGAGAACCGCCCGGACCTGCAACTGACCGACTCCGACGGGAACAAGCAGCCCGCCCGGCTCGACGTCACCCAGCAGGCCGCCTTCGACTACTACACCAGCCTGATGGACGAGTACGCCCAGGTCTTCACCGCGAGGTCCTGGCACATGGGCGCCGACGAGTACATGCTCGGCTCCGACTACGCCAAGTACCCCCAGATGCTCCAGTACGCGCAGGAGAAGTACGGCCCGGACGCCACCCCGCAGGACGCGTACGTCGACTTCGTCAACCGCGTCCAGGCCTACGCGGCGAGCAAGGGCAGACGGCTGCGCATCTGGAACGACGGCCTCACCGGTGCCAACACCGTTCCCGTGGCCGCCGGCGTCACGGTGGAGCACTGGCTGAACGTGGCCGTGAAACCGAGCCGGCTCATCGCCCAGGGCTACGCGGTGATGAACGCGTCCTATTCCCTCTACCTGGTCCGCGGGGGCTTCCACAGCGACACCGAGGCGCTGTACGACCAGAGTTGGGACCCGCGCTCCTTCGAGGGTGAGAAACTCGCCTCCGCCGACGGCATCACCGGCGCGAAGATCAGCCTCTGGCCGGACAACGGCAGCGGCGAGACCGAGAACGAGGTCGCGGCCGAACTCTGGCCCGCCCTGCGGCACATCGCCCAGGCCACCTGGGGCGATCCGCATCCCGACGCCACCTACGCGCGGTTCACGGCGCGCGGCACGGCGGTCGGCCACGCGCCGGGTTGGCGTGACCTGACCCGGACACCGGTGCCGGACGGCTCGTACACCCTCAGCGCGGACGGGCGGTCCTACCGGGTGGAGGTCACCCGCACCGCCGACGGCTACGCCGGCCTGCGTACCGCCGACGGCTGTCTGGAGATCCGCGGCGGCAAGCTCACGCTCAACGTCCCCCTCCAGCCGGGCGTGACGGCGACCTGGCAGCCGTGCGACAGCGAGAACACCCTGCAGCGCTGGGAGTTGGCGCCCGTGGCGGACGGTTACCGGCTGGTCGACGCGATCACGCAGATGGCGGTGTCCGTGACGGACGACGGCCGGCTCGTCCAGTACCCGCCGGATCAGCGCACCCCCGCCCTCTGGCACCTCTCCTGACCCGAGGAGCACGCCCATGGATCTCTCACGACGTGTCTTCGTCACCTCGGCCGCCGCCCTGGCGGTGACGGCCGGCCTTCCGGCCGTCCCCGCCACCGCCGCCGGCACCGATCTCTCCCGTATTCCGGTCAGCCCCGACGACACCCCGGCCGAGCTGGTCCGCAAGGCCTCCCAAGTCCGCCCCACGGCACGGCAGATCGCCTGGCAGGCCCTGGAACGCACCGCCTTCCTGCACTTCGGCGTCAACACCTTCACCGGCCTGGAGTGGGGCACCGGCGACGAGGACCCGAACGTCTTCCAGCCGACCGGCCTCGACACCGACCAGTGGGCCCGTGCCCTGCGCGACGGCGGCTTCCGGCTGGCCATCCTCACCGTCAAACACCACGACGGATTCGTGCTCTACCCGTCCCGGTACACCAAACACACCGTGGCCTCCAGCAGTTGGCGGGACGGGCACGGCGACGTGCTGCGCTCCTTCGCGGACTCCATGCGCCGCCACGGCCTGAAGGTCGGCGTCTACATCTCCCCGGCCGACGAGAACCAGTACCTGCACGGCGTCTACGCCAACGGCAGCGCCCGCACCGAGCACACCATCCCGACCCTGGCGGACGGCGACGACCGCACCCCCGACCGCTTCTTCACCCTCGACGCCACCGACTACGGCGCCCACATGCTCAACACCCTCTACGAGGTGCTCACCGAGTACGGCCCCGTCGACGAGGTCTGGTTCGACGGCGCCCAGGGCCACATCCCGCCGGACAAGGTGGAGGACTACGACTGGGACAGCTGGTACGCGCTGGTGCGCTCGCTCGCCCCGGCCGCGGCGATCGCGGTCACCGGCCCCGACCTGCGCTGGGTCGGCAACGAGGGCGGGCTGGCCCGGGAGGACGAGTGGAGCGTCGTCCCGGTCAAGGAGAACCAGTACGGACGCACCGACTGGGCCCTGTCCTACGACACCGCCGACGAGGGCAGCCGGACCGCCCTGGTCACGGCCCAGCCCAGGACCGACTACCTCCAGTGGTGGCCGGCCGAGTGCGATGTGTCGATCCGGGACGGCTGGTTCTACCACGCCGACCAGCAACCCAAATCCGTCGACGACTTGGCCGAGATCTATTTCGGCTCGGTCGGTCGCAACGCCGTACTGCTCCTGAACGTCCCACCGGACACGGACGGGGTGCTGCACGCCACGGACGTGGTCCGGCTGCGCGAGTTCCGGGAGCGGGTGGACCGGGAACTGCCCGAGGACCTGGCACGCGGGGCGCGGCGTTCGGTGACGCCGGGCGGGGCCGGCGTGGACCTGGGCCGGGAGCTGGAGGTGGACCGGGTCCGGCTGGCGGAGGACATCCGGTACGGGCAGCAGGTGGAGGGTTTCGTGGTCGAGGCCCACGCGGCCGGCTCCTGGACCCAGGTGGCCGCGGCCGGGACGATAGGGGCGAGCAGGATCCTCCGGCTCACCGAGCCGGTGCGGGCCCGCCGGTGGCGGGTCCGGGTCACGGCGTCCCGGGGCACGGTGCGGCTGGCGGAGTTCGCGCTGTTCCGATCGTCGCTGCACCACGCCCCGTAAGGGGCATGGGCGGTATCAACGTGCGGCTCCGCCGCGTGGGCGCGACCAGCCACGACGATGCCGCAGCCGACAGACGGCATCTCGCGGCACCCCCAGCGGAGCGCTCACGCACGAGCGGGTGCCGTGCTGCCCCGGACCGTCAGCCGGGGCACCGGCACCCGTACCGCCCGTGCCGCACCGCCGTCCAGCAGGGACGTCAGCTCCCGTGCCGCCGTGCGGCCGAACTCCGCGCTGTCCCGGGAGAGGGCGGAGAGCCAGGGCTTGACCATGCGGCACAGGGCCGAGTCCTCCCAGGAGACGACGGAGACGTCGTCCGGTACCGCGTAGCCGAGTTCGGCCGCCGCCGCGACCCCGGCCACCGCCATCACGTCGTTGTCGTAGATCAGGGCCGTCGGGTGCGGGTTCGCGCGCAGGACGCGGCGGGTGACGGCGGCGCCCTCGGCGTCGGAGTAGTCGGTGGTCACCGAGTGGACCTCGCCGAGACCCCGCCGGTCGGCCTCGGCGCGGAGGGTGCGGACCCGGCGCTGGGTGTGCGCGAGGCCGGGCAGGCCGGCGATGTGCACGATGCGCCGGTGGCCCAGCCCGGTCAGCTCGTCGACCACGGACGCCATCGCGGCCGCGTCGTCCGCCCACACCGTGGACAGTCCGGGGTGCCGGTCGTCGGGTGCGCCGCCGATCACCACGGCGGGCAGGCCCAGTTCGTCGAGCAGGTCGGGGCGGGGGTCGTCGGCGCGCGGATCCACCACGAGGACGCCGTCGACGCGGTGCTCCGCCCACCAGCGGCGGTAGACCGCGCACTCGTCGGCCACGTCCTCCGCCATCTGGAAGAGCAGACCGAGATGGCGTTCGGCGAGCACCTCCTGGATGCCCGAGACCAGTTGGAGGAAGAAGGAGTCCACGCCCAGGGAGTGCGCCGGGCGGGCGAGGACGAAGCCGACCGTGGCCGCACCCTCGCCGGAGAGCGCGCGGGCGGCCGTGCTGGGGCGCCAGCCGAGCTGCTCGGCGACCCGCTGGACCCGGGCCCTGGTCGTCTCGGACACCCCGGGGCGGCCGTTGAGCGCGAAGGAGACCGCGCTCTCGGAGACTCCGGCGCGGCGTGCGATGTCCTTCATCGTCGGCCGGCGCGCGGGGATGCGTTTCTCCGCCAACTCACTTCCCCATTCGACTGGCGACCGTGACCTGCTAAAGCGCTTGAGTCCTCACACCCTAAAGCGCATTAGTGATCCCCGGCAATGCATGGGTGTCACTTTTTTGACCAGGGGGTTTGAGCCACTAATGACTTTAGCTGCGCCGAATCCATTGACGTGGTGCGGAAGCGACGTGCAAGGTCTGGCGCGGCACCTTCGGCCGACCCCGCTGCAAAGGAGCAACGGACCATGCGCATCTCCCGCAGAGCCTTCGCCCTCGCCGCTGCCGCCGTCCTCGCCCTGCCGCTGAGCGCCTGCGGTTCCGGGGGAGACGACGGCGGTTCCACCGACGCCTCGGGCAAGGTCGAGGGCGACATCACCTTCCAGACCTGGAACCTGCGCGCCAACTTCAAGTCGTACTTCGACAGCCTGATCGCGGACTTCGAGAAGAAGTACCCGGGCACCCATGTGAAGTGGATCGACCAGCCGGCCGAGGGCTACGCCGACAAGATCAGCGCGGACGCGGCCGGCGGCACCCTCCCCGACGTCGTCAACGTCTCCCCGGACCTGGTCGCCCCGCTCGCCAAGGCGGGCCTCGCCCTCGACCTCGACAAGGTGGCGGCCACGTACAAGCCCGAATATCTGGCAGGCGCCTGGGCCAGCCACCGGATACCCGGCACGAGCGGGACGTACGCCTTCCCCTGGTACCTGAACACCGGGCCGCTGTTCTACAACAAGACGCTGTTCAAGCAGGCCGGGCTCGACCCCGACCAGCCGCCGAAGACCTACGACGAACTCTTCGCCGACGCGCTGAAGATGGCGAAACAGAGCGACGGCAAGGTCGCCACCCTCGCCAACGTGCCGACGATCGAGGACTTCGGGCGGTACGGCTCGCAGCTGATGAACAGGTCCGGGACCGGCTTCGCCTTCAACGACGCCAAAGGCATCGAACTGCTGACCAGGTACAAGGAGTTGTACGACGCGAAGGCGCTCGACCCGCAGGCGCTGACCGCTACCCCCGAGTCCACCGGCAAGAAGTTCCTCACCGGGGCCGTCGCCATGAACCCGGGCAGCGCTCTCGACCTCGACAACTTCAAGAAGCAGGCGCCGAACCTGTACAAGAACATCGGCATCACCGACCAGATCACCAGCACCGGGCACGTCAACATGTACGTGATGGGCGTGATGGTCAACTCGAAGACCAAGCACACTCCGGCCGCCGTCGCCTTCGCGCACTTCGTGACCGACGCGCAGAACCAGATGTCCTTCGCCAAGAAGGTCGCCATCTTCCCCAGCACCGCCGGCTCCCTCGACGACCCGTACTTCACCAAGGAGGACGGCACCGACGAGACCCGGGTGCGCATCGCCGCCGCCAAGTCGCTGAAGAACGCGGTCAACTACACGCCGGTGCTGTTCAGCGACCAGATGAAGACCGCGCTGCGCAACGAGGTCGCCAAGACGCTGCAGGGCAAGGAGAGCCCCAGGACGGCCCTCGACAACGCTGTCAGCGCCTGCGACCGGCTGCTCCAGCAGGAGGGCTGAGGACCCGATGGCCGGCGTGTCTCGCGTGCGGCGCCAACTGCCCACCAGCCCGTGGCTGTTCGCCGCCCCCGGGCTGCTGGTCGTCGGTGCCTTCGTGCTCTACCCGTTCGTCTCGACGGTGGTCAACTCCTTCACGGACCGCCGCACCCTGATCCCGGGCCGGTTCGTCGGCCTCGCCAACTTCCGCGAGCTGATCCACGACGACATGTTCTGGACCGGCCTGCGCAACAGCACCCTGTACATCGTCGGGGTGGTACCCGCCCTCGTCGTGCTGCCGCTGCTGCTCGCCCTGCTGGTCCAGAAGAACATCCCCGGCATCACCTTCTTCCGGTCCGCCTTCTACACCCCCGTCGTCGCCTCGATCGTCGTGGTCGGCCTCATCTGGGTGTGGCTCCTCGACGAACGCGGCCTGGTCAACTCGCTGCTGGAGACCGTCGGGATCGGCCGGGTCGGCTTCCTCAGCGACCAGTGGCTGCTCCTGCTGAGCGCGATGGCGGTCACGGTCTGGAAAGGCCTCGGCTACTACATGATCATCTATCTGGCGGCGCTCGCCAACGTGCCGCGCGAGCTGCACGAGGCCGCCGCCGTGGACGGCGCCGGAGCGGTCCGCCGCTTCCTCACCGTCACCGTGCCCGCCCTCCGCTCCACCATGGTGCTGGTCGCCGCGCTCTCCTCGGTCGCCGCCTTCAAGGTGTTCTCCGAGGTGTACCTGATGGCGGGGCCGGACGGCGGCCCGGCCGGCGAGGACACCACCCTCGTCATGCTCGTCCAGCGCACCGGCACCGGACTGACCGGCCGGGTCGGCTATGCCTCGGCGCTCTCCGTCGTCGTCTTCGTCGTGACGGTCGCGCTGATGCTCCTCGTCCTGCGCGCCGACCGGAGGGAGCGGACATGACCGTCACCGAGGAACGCGTACGGACCCTGCCCCCGGCGAGGGAGGCACGCGTCACCGACGAGCACGGCCGCCGGATCCGGGCGGGCGAACTGGTCTGGCGCTACGTCCTGCTGCTGCTCGTCCTGGCCGTCACCGTCGGCCCCTTCCTGTGGCAGCTGTCCACCTCGCTCAAGGGCCCCACCGAGGACGTCTTCAGCTCGCCGCCCAGCTTCCTGCCGGAACACCCCACCCTGCACAACTACCGGCGGGTCGCCGACACCATCCCCGTCTGGGACTACGCCCTCAACTCCCTGAAGGTCGCGAGCGCGAGCGTGGTCACCAACTGCGTCGGATCGGCACTCGCCGGCTACGCCCTGGCCCGGCTGCGCTACCGCGGCCGCCGGATCGCCACCCTCGTCTTCATCCTCGCGATGCTCGTGCCGGTGGAGGGCATCATCATCGCCCAGTTCACCACCATGCGCGAACTCGGCCTCAACAACACCCTGATCGGGGTGGTCCTGCCCGGCTCCATCGGCGCCATGAACGTGCTGCTGATGCGCAACGCCTTCCTCAACCTGCCGTACGAGATCGAGGAGGCCGCCTACGTCGACGGCGCCAACGCGTGGCAGCGGTTCCTGCGGATCGCCCTGCCGTCGGTGAAGGGCACCCTCGCCGTCGTCGCGATCTTCGCCTTCATGGGCGCCTGGGACGACTTCCTGTGGCCCCTCATCGTGCTCAGCGACCCCTCCAGGTTCACCCTCACCATCGGCCTCAACTACCTGCACGGCACCTTCGCCAACGACGAACGCCTCGTAGCCGCCGGCACCGTGATCGCCGTGGCCCCTCTCATCGCCCTGTTCGCCTGCCTCCAGCGGTACTTCTTCCGCGGGGTCGGCGAAGGCGCCGTCAAAGGCTGAACACCCCCGTTCCCGCGAGGAGACCGCATGCCTCCTGCCGTGCGCTTCGGCGTCAACTACACCCCCAGCGAAGGGTGGTTCCACCACTGGCTCGACTTCGACCTCGACTCCGTACGCGCCGACCTCGACTCGATCGCCGCGCTCGGCCTGGACCACATCCGGGTCTTCCCGCTGTGGCCCTACTTCCAGCCCGACCGCACCCTGATCCGCCCCCGCGCCGTCGAGCAGCTCCTCGCCCTCGCCGACGCGGCCGCCGAGCGCGGCCTGGACGTCAACGTCGACGGTCTGCAAGGACACCTGAGCAGCTTCGACTTCCTGCCGGCCTGGACCCGCACCTGGCACCGGCGCAACCTCTTCACCGACCCGGACGTCGTCGAGGGCGAGGCCGCCTATCTGCGCACCCTCGCCGGGGCCCTCGCGGACCGGCCCAACTTCATCGGGATGACCATCGGCAACGAGGTCAACCAGTTCGCCGCCGGCCCCCACCCGGATCCGGACCGGATCAGCGCGGCGCAGGCCGAACAGTGGCTGGTACGGCTGCTGGCCGCCTGCGCCGACGGCGCCCCCGGCCGGCCGCACCTGCACGCCTCCTACGACGCCGCCTGGTACCAGGACGACCAGCCCTTCACCCCCGCCCACTCGGCCCGCCTCGGCGAGATCACCGCAGTGCACTCCTGGGTGTTCAACGGCACCGCCCAGCGGCACGGCCGCACCGCTCTGCAGACCGAGCAGCACGCCGCGTACCTCGTCGAGTTGAGCAAGGCCTGGGCCGAGGAGCCGCACCGGCCCGTCTGGCTCCAGGAAGTGGGGGCGCCCGCGCCGCTGATCCCCGCCGAACACGCGGCCGCCTTCGCCGAGGCGACGGTCACCGCCGTACTGGACTGCCCCGACCTGTGGGGCATCACCTGGTGGTGCTCCCACGACGTCAGCCGGAGCCTCGCCGACTTCCCCGAACTCGAATACGGGCTGGGCCTGCTGACCAACGACCGCAAGCCCAAGGACATCGCCCACGTCCTCGCGGCGGCCGAGACCACGACGGCGAGGACGCGCGGCACGGCGCTCGTCGTGCCCGCCGACCCCGCGCTGCGCTCCCGGTGCGCGCCCGGCGGACCCGTCTTCGACGCCTGGTTCCGGCTCGCCGCCGACGGCGCCCGCCCCACCACCGTCCTCGACACCCGCGCGGCCGACCGGGACCATCTCACCGCGCGCGGCATCACCCAAGTCGTCACTCCCGATCAGGCACTCCCCACCCCACGAGGAGGCACCCGCTCGTGAACCCCAGCAGACGCACCGTCCTGATCGCCGCCACCGCGGCGGCCATCCTGCCCGCCCCGGCCGCCGCCGCTGCCACCCCGAAGGCAGCGGCGGCGGCCGGGGCGCCCTACGCCTCCTACTGGTTCCCGGACTCGTTCCCCTCCGGCAGCCCGGGCGCCGGCATCACCTGGCGCAGCCTGAAGACCTGGACGGCGGCGGGCGACCCCGACCTCGCCTTCAACACCGCCTCCGTGCCGCTCGCCGCCCGCTTCACCCCGACCCCCGCCAACACCACCGCCCGCTCCGGGCAGGCCCGCGTCCAGGCCCTGGTGTCCTTCGGACCGACCTCCGGCAACCCCTCCCAGGGCTCGGCCACCGCCGACTACTACGCCCTCACCCACTGGGCCTACCTCGACGAGCTGGTCTTCTGGGGCGGCTCGGCGGGCGAGGGGCTGATCCTCGCCCCGAACGCGCCGATCGTGGACGCGGCCCACCGGCACGGTGTGCCCGTCCTCGGCAACATCTTCCTGCCGCCCACCGCGTACGGCGGCCGGCTCCAGTGGACCCGCGACCTGGTCCAGACGGATGCCGCCGGGCACTACCCGCTCGCCGCCCAGCTCGTCGCCGTGGCCGCCGCCCACGGTTTCGACGGCTGGTTCGTGAACGCCGAGACCGGCGGCGGCGACACCGCCCTCGGCACCGCCATGCTCGGCTTCCTCAAGGAGCTCAGGTCCCTCGCGGCGGCCCAAGGACAGCGGATCACCTGGTACGACGCGATGACCGTCAACGGCACGGTCGGCTGGCAGGGCGCGCTCAACAGCCAGAACCAGGCCTTCTTCCAGGCCGCCGACGACATGTTCGTCGACTTCCGCTGGGGCGCCTCGACCCTCGCCTCCTCGGGCACCACGGCGGTCCAACTCGGACGCAGCCGCTACGAGTTGTGGGCCGGGGTCGACGTCGAGTCCAACGGGTCCGACACCTCCGTGAACTGGGACGCGATCGTGCCCAGTGACTCGGCGCACGTCACGTCCATCGGCTTCTACCGGCCCGAGTGGACCCGCAACCACCTGCCGGCGAGCCGTACCCCCGGCGACTTCCACGCCGCCGACGACCGGTTCTGGACCGGGCGGTCACTGGACCCGTCCCGGCCGGACGGCACGGATCCCTGGCGGGCGCCGGCCGTGTCGGTGGCGGACCGGTCGACGGTGTCGGCGGTGCCGTTCGCAAGCGTGTTCAACACCGGGCACGGGCTGCGCTGGTACGAGGAAGGCGAGGTCGTCTCGGACACGGCCTGGAACCACCTGGGCCTGCAGGACCGGCTGCCGTCCCGGCGGTGGGCGGTCCGGACGCGGGTACCGGACCCACCGTGACCTTCGACTTCGCGGACGCCTGGCGGGGCGGCAGCAGCGTGCTGGTCGACGGTGCGCTGGACCGGTCCGTGGTACTGGACCTCTACGCGACGCGGCTACCGGTCACGGCACAGACGGTCGTCGAGCTGACGTACCGGACCGACGCCGGCGGCGTGGCAGCCGAGCTCGCCGTCGCCACCGCCGAGCCGGGCAGCGCCGGTGCGGCACCGCCGTACACCTTTCTGCCGGTGCCGGACCCGGGCGACGGCTGGTCCACCGCGACCGTCCCGCTGACCGGCCTCTCCGGCACCGTCCACGCCCTCGGCGTCCGCCTCACCGCGACCGCCGGGCCCGTGCGGTGGCGGCTCGGCGGCATCGCCGTACGGGAGGCGGTGACCATCCCCGCCGCTCCGGCCGCCCCGCGGATCACCGCGGCCGACGGCGGCAGCCTCCGCCTCGCCTGGGAAGCGGCGCCCGGTGCACCGCGCCACTACACCCTGCACCGCCTCCTGGCCGACGGCACCCGGCGCTTCCTCGGCGCCACCGGGCAGCGGGCCTTCTTCCTGACCGGGCTGCAGCCGGAGCAGGGTGAGGCGACGGCACGGTTCGAAGTGCGTGCCGTAGGGGAGCTGTACACCTCGTCGGACCCCGTGACCGTCACGCACACCTGGTAACCGGTAACCAACAAACGGAGCACCCCACATGCATGACGACCGCAGCCTGGTCGAAGCCCGCCTGAGGCGCGTCCTCGACGAGCGCATCCGTCCCGCCGTGTACCCCGAGTCCGTGCCGCTCGACGTGGCGGTGTGGCACGCGCCCGGCGAGCCCGTGCCGGTCGCCGAGGGGCTGGCGGCCGAGCCCGAACCGATCGTGGTGGGCGCCCGGTGGGGTGCTCCATGGGGCACCAGCTGGTTCCGGGTCACCGGGACCGTGCCCGAGGAGTGGGCCGGGCGGACCGTGGAGGCCCTGCTCGACCTCGGGTTCGACGAGAACATGCCCGGCTTCCAGTGCGAGGGCCTGGTCTACCGGCCCGACGGCAGCCCCGTGAAGGGCCTCAACCCCCGCAACCAGTGGGTCCGTGTCGGCACCCCGGTGGCCGGCGGCGAGGAGGTACGGCTGCACGTCGAGGCCGCCTCCAACCCGGTCATCCTCGACCACCACCCCTTCCGGCCCACCTGGCTCGGTGACAAGGACACCGCCGGGCACCGACCGCAGTACACGCTGACCCGCATGGACCTCGCCGTCTTCGACGAGACCGTGTGGCAGCTCGTCATCGACCTGGAGGTGCTCGGCGAGCTGATGGCGGAGCTGCCGGCCGACGCGCAGCGGCGCCACGAGATCCTGCGCGCGGTCGAGCGGTCCCTGGACGCCGTCGACCTCCAGGACGTGAACGGCACGGCGGCCGGGGCACGTTCACGTCTCACCGACGTCCTGACCACCCCCGCCGTATCCTCCGCACACCGGATCAGCGCGGTCGGGCACGCGCACATCGACTCGGCCTGGCTGTGGCCGCTGCGCGAGACCGTGCGCAAGGTGGCCCGCACGACGGCCAACATGACCGCCCTCATCGAGGACGAGCCCGACTTCGTGTTCGCCATGTCCCAGGCCCAGCAGTGGGCCTGGGTGAAGGAGCACCGGCCCGAGGTCTGGGCACGGGTGAAGAAGGCGGTCGCCGAGGGGCGGTTCGTGCCCGCCGGCGGGATGTGGGTGGAGTCGGACACCAACATGCCGGGCTCGGAGGCGATGGCCCGTCAGTTCGTGCACGGCAAACGCTTCTTCCTGGACGAGTTCGGCATCGAGAACGACGAGGCCTGGCTGCCCGACACCTTCGGCTTCGCCGCCGGCCTCCCGCAGATCATCAGAGCGGCGGGCTCGACCCGGCTGCTCACCCAGAAGATCTCCTGGTCCCAGACGAACAGGTTCCCGCACCACACCTTCCACTGGGAGGGCATCGACGGCACCCGGATCTTCACCCACTTCCCGCCCGTCGACACCTACAACTGCTCCATGAAGGGCAGCGAACTCGCCCACGCGGCCCGCAACTTCAAGGACAAGGGCCGGGCCAGGCACTCCCTCGCCCCCACCGGGTGGGGTGACGGAGGCGGCGGCACGACCCGTGAGATGGTCGCCAAGGCGGCCCGGGTACGGGACCTGGAAGGCTCACCGACCGTCGTCTGGGAGGCCCCCGCCGACTTCTTCGCCAAGGCGGAGGCCGAATACCCCGACCCGCCCGTCTGGGTGGGCGAGCTCTACCTCGAACTCCACCGCGCCACCCTCACCAGCCAGGCGAAGACCAAGCAGGGCAACCGGCGCAGCGAACACCTGCTGAGAGAGGCCGAGCTGTGGGCGGCGACGGCCGCCGTGCGCACCGGGTTCCCCTACCCCTACGAGGACCTGGACCGCATCTGGAAGACGGTCCTGCTCCACCAGTTCCACGACATCCTGCCGGGCTCGTCGATCGCCTGGGTGCACCGGGAGGCACGGGCGACGTACCAGCGGATCGCGGCCGAACTCGACGGCGTCATCGGCGCGGCCCAGCGCGCCCTGGCGGGGGAGGGGGACAGGCCCCTGGTGTTCAACGCGGCGCCGCACAGCAGGAACGGCGTGCCCGCCGGGGGCGCGGGCCTGGGACAGTCGGCCGGCGGCGTCACCGTGTCGGAGCGGCCCGAGGGAGGGTACGTCCTCTCCAACGGCCTCCTGCGCATCGAGATCGACGCCCGCGGCCTGGTCCTCTCCGCCTACGACCTCGACGCCGACCGCGAGACCATCGCCCCCGGCACGGCCGCCAACCTGCTCCAGCTCCACCCGGACTTCCCGAACATGTGGGACGCCTGGGATGTCGACGCCTTCTACCGCAACGCGGTCACCGACCTCACGCGGACCGACGAGCTGACGGCCGGCGAGGAGGACGTCAGGATCGTGCGGTCCTTCGGCTCGTCCCGGGTCACCCAGGTGCTGTCCCTCTCGCCGGGGGAGCGCCGCCTGCTGATCGACACGGAGGTGGACTGGCACGAGACGGAGAAGTTCCTGAAGCTGGCCTTCCCCCTGGACCTGCACGCCGAACGCTACGCGTCCGAGACCCAGTTCGGGCACTTCCACCGCCCGACCCACACCAACACCTCATGGGAGGCGGCGAAGTTCGAGGCCTGCAACCACCGCTTCATCCACGTGGACGAACCGGGCTGGGGCGTGGCGATCGTCAACGACTCGACCTACGGCCACGACGTCACGCGCAGCGTCCGCACGGACGGCGACAAGGGCACGACGACCACGGTCCGGGTATCGCTCCTGCGCGCCCCCCGCTTCCCCGACCCCGAGACCGACCAGGGCATCCACCGCTTCCGGCACGCCCTGGTACCGGGGGCGGGCATCACCGACGCGGTCCGGGAGGGGTGGCGGATCAATCTGCCGGAGCGGAGGGTGACGGGCGCTCGGGAGGTGGCCCCGCTGGTGACGGTCGACAACGACGCGGTGGTGATCACGGCGGTGAAACTGGCGGACGACGGCAGCGGTGATGTGGTGGTCCGCTTCCATGAGGCTCATGGCGGCAGGGCCCGTGCGACGCTGACGACGGGGTTCGAGCTCGGCGGCCTTACGGTGACGGACCTGCTGGAACGCCCGCTGGACGGGCGGACACCGGACCGGGACGGTAACCGCATCTCGCTACGACTACGGCCGTTCGAACTGGTAACGCTGCGCTTGGCGCCCCGCTAGGGGCGCGGGGCCGTATTGATGTGCGGCTCCGCCGCGTGGGCGCGACCAGCCCCCCACTCACCCGCAGCCGTCACACAACCTCACGGCCCCAACTGAGACCGCAGCCACTCCTCGACCTCCCCCACGTGCGCGGCCGCCGCCGCCCTCGCCGCCTCCGGATCCCGGGCGACGAGGGCCCGGTGGATCGCGGCGTGCTCCCGGCGCGTCCGAGCGAACGCCCCCTCCTCCTCGTACCCCCGCCACACCCGGGCCCGGAACGTCCGCGACGACAGCCCCTCAAGGATCGCGGCCATCGTCTCGTTCCCGGCCGCCCCCGCGATCACCCGGTGGAACGCGAGATCGTGCGCGAGGATCTCCTCGGGATCGTCCGTCGCGTTCATCGCCGCCAGGTGTTTCTCCACCTCGGCCAGCTGGTCGGCCGTGATCCGCGCCGCGGCCAGCGCCGTGGCCGTCGACTCCAGGACCCGCCGCACCTCCAGCAGCTCCACCAGCCGCGGCCCGCGGGACAGGTCGGCGACCACGCCGAACGTCTCCAGCAGGTCACCCGCCTCCAGCTGGGTGACGTAGATGCCGGAGCCGTGCCGGGCCTCCAGGACGCCCAGGACCGTCAGCGCGCGGATGGCCTCGCGCATGGAGCTGCGGGACATGCCCAGCTGCGCGGCGAGATCCCGCTCCGTCGGCAGCCGCTGGCCGGGCTCCAGACGGCCCTCCCCGATCATCGCCTTGATGCGCTCGATGGCGCGCTGCGTCACCGTGCCCTTCTGGGGCGCCGTCTCGTCCACACCGCTCCTCCTGTCGCCGGTGCGCCGAAGTCTAACCAGTGAGGTGGTCCGACCACTACGGCTCGTTGGGTGGGAAATTAGCGTCTGTGGGGTGTTGAAAGGGCCGAGTGGTCTGATAAGTATGCGGGCATCTGCTCGAACACGCTCGATGAGGAGCTGCCCAGATGCCCGGCAGAACACTGACGAAGCGGAACAGGTCCCGGATCATCGGCGCGACGGCCGTGGCCGTCGGAGCCTCGCTCGCGCTCGCCGCCTGCGGTAGTACGAAGGACACCGGCAGCGGCAGCGCGGGCGGTGGCGGAACCGGCAAGGTCGGGGTGATCCTGCCCCTGCTGACCTCGCCGTTCTGGCAGTCGTACAACGACTACGTGCCCAAGATGGCGAAGTCCGAAGGCGTGGACGCGCTGAAGACGGTCAACTCGAACAGCGACCCCTCGCAGCAGATCACCGACATCAACAACGAGCTCAACCAGGGCGTGAAGGGCCTGGTCGTGGCTCCGCTGGACAGCGCGGCCATCGAGGCCGGCCTGGACCAGGCCGAACGCAAGGGCGTACCGGTCGTCGCCGTGGACGTGGCGCCCGACAAGGGCAAGGTCGCCATGGTGGTGCGCGCCGACAACGTCGCCTACGGCACCAAGGCCTGCGACTACCTCGGCCAGCACGTCACCAGCGGCAAGGTCGTGCAGATCATGGGCGACCTCGCCTCGGTCAACGGCCGGGACCGCTCCGAGGCGTTCCGCTCCTGCGTGAAGAAGAAGTACCCGAAGCTCAAGGTCCTGGAGATCCCCGCCAAGTGGGAGTCCGACACGGCCGCCTCCCAGCTGGGCACCCTGCTCAACGCCAACCCCGACATCAAGGGCATCTACATGCAGGCCGGCGGCGTCTACCTCGCGCCGACCCTGCAGACCCTGAAGTCCAAGGGCATGCTCAAGACGGCCGGGCAGAGCGGGCACATAGTGATCGTCTCCAACGACGGCATCCCGCAGGAGTTCGACGCCATCCGCAAGGGCCAGATCGACGCGACCGTCTCCCAGCCCGCCGACGCCTACGCCAAGTACGGCATGTACTACATCAAGGCGGCGATGGAGGGGAAGACGTTCAAGCCGGGCCCGACCGACCACGACTCCACGATCGTCAAGCTGCCGAGCGGCATCCTGGAGGACCAGCTGCCCGCGCCCCTGGTCACCAAGGAGAACGTGGACGACCCGAAGCTGTGGGGCAACACCGTCAAATGATCACGCCACTCGTTGAGGCCCGGGACATCGTCAAGCGGTACGGCCCCACCGTCGCCCTCGCCGACGGCCGGCTCACCGTACTGTCCGGCGAGTCCCACGCCCTCGTCGGCCGCAACGGCGCCGGCAAGTCCACCCTGGTCAACGTCCTCACCGGCCTTCAGGCCCCGGACGAGGGCACGGTCCGCTTCGACGGCGAACCCGCGCCCGCGCTCGCCGACCGGGACGCCTGGCGGCGCAAGGTCGCCTGCGTCTACCAGAAGCCCACGGTCGTACCGGAGCTGACGGTCGCCGAGAACCTCTTCATCAACCGGCAGCCGCTGCACCGCGGTTTCATCAGCTGGCGCCGGCTGCGCGGCGAGGCGGCGGCTCTCCTCGACACCTGGGACGTCCGTGTCGACCCCGAGGCGCGCACCGCCGACCTCAAGGTCGAGGACCGGCAGATGGTCGAGATCGCCCGGGCGCTGAGCTTCGGCGCCCGGTTCATCGTCCTCGACGAGCCGACCGCCCAGCTCGACAACCGGGAGATCGAGCGGCTGTTCAGCCGGATGCGGGCGCTGCAGGACTCGGGTGTGACCTTCCTGTTCATCTCGCACCACCTCCAGGAGGTCTACGAGGTGTGCCAGACCGTCACCGTCCTGCGTGACGCGCGCTGGATCACCACCGCCCCCGTCGCCGACCTGCCCAGGGCCGCCCTGGTGGAGGCGATGGCGGGGGAGGCCGTCACCCGGCAGGAGCAGGCGGCACGGGACGCGGTCGCGGACCACGCCCCGGTCGTCCTCGACGTCCGTGGGCTCGGCTCGGAGTCGTACGACGGCATCGATCTCACCGTCCGCAGCGGCGAGGTCGTCGGGCTCGCCGGGACCAGCGGCAGCGGCAAGATCGAGCTCGCCGAGACGATCGCCGGACTGCGCACCCCCGCCGGTGGCCTCGCCGAACTGGGCGGCGAGAGGCTCCCGTTCGGCGACGTGCGGGCCGCCCTGAGGGCCGGCGTCGGCTTCGTGCCCCGCGACCGGCACGAGCAGGGCCTGGTGGCCGGGATGAGCATCGGCGACAACGCCACCATGACCGTGCTGGACCGGCTGGGCCGCGGCGGGTTCGTCGGCACCGACCGCAAACGCGGCTTCGCCACCGGGCTGATCGAACGCCTCGACATCCACGCCGAGGGCCCCGAGCAGCCTGTCTCCGACCTGTCCGGCGGCAACGCGCAGAAGGTCGTCATGGCCCGCGCCCTCGCCTCCGACCCCCGGCTGCTCGTCCTGGTCAACCCCACCGCGGGCGTCGACGTGAAGTCCAAGGAGTCCCTGCTGGCCCGCGTGGACAGCGCCCGTGAGGACGGCACCGCCGTGCTGGTCGTCTCCGACGAACTCGACGACCTGCGCCGCTGCGACCGCGTCCTCGTCCTCTTCCACGGCCGGATCGTCGCCGAACACCCGGCCGGCTGGCACGACCACGAGCTGATCGCCTCCATAGAAGGAGTGGACTCCATGCCCGAAGGAGTGGACCATGGCTGAGACCAAGGCCCCGCCGCTCACCCCGGTGCGCTCCCCGGACCCGCGCGCGGCCCGCACCGTCGTCCTGCGCCGGGCCCGCGAACTCGCCCTTGTCCCGGCCCTGTTGCTGCTGATGGTGCTCGGCGCGGTGGTCAACGACTCGTTCCTCACCGAGCGCAACCTGATCTCCATCCTCGGTGCCTCCGCCGCCCTCGCGATGGTGGTGCTCGCCGAGTCGCTGGTCCTGATCACCGGCAAGTTCGACCTCTCGCTGGAGTCGGTCGTCGGGATCGCACCCGCCGTCGGGGCGCTACTCGTCCTGCCGTCGGCCGAGTCCGGCTGGGGCACCGGGTTCCCCGCCGCCCTCGCCATGGTCGCCATCCTGGTCGTTGGCGCGGCGGTCGGCGCCTTCAACGGCATCCTGGTCGTGAAGTTCAAGCTCAACGCGTTCATCGTGACGCTGGCCATGCTGATCGTGCTGCGCGGCGTGCTGGTCGGCGCCACCAAGGGCAAGACCCTGTTCGGGATGCCCGACAGCTTCTTCACCCTGGCCACCACCACCTTCCTCAACGTCCCGCTCTCGGTGTGGCTCGCGGCGGTCGCCTTCGCGATCACCGGGCTGGTGCTGAAGTACCACCGGGTCGGCCGCGCCCTGTACGCCATCGGCGGCAACGCCGACGCCGCCCGCGCCGCCGGGATCCGCGTCGACCGCGTGATGCTCGGTGTGTTCGTGGTGGCCGGTGCACTCGCCTCCGTCGGCGGGATCATGCAGACCGGGTATGTGGGCGCGATCAGCGCCAACCAGGGCAACAACATGATCTTCACGGTGTTCGCGGCGGCGGTGATCGGCGGCATCAGCCTGGACGGCGGCAAGGGCACCATGTTCGGCGCCCTGACCGGCGTACTCCTCCTGGGTGTCGTGCAGAACCTGCTCACCCTGGCGCAGGTGCCGTCGTTCTGGATCCAGGCCATCTACGGCGGCATCATCCTCGTCGCCCTCATGATCGCCCGTGTCACCACGGGACGGGCCCAGGACTGACCGGCCCGCGTCCCGAACCCCTCCTGACGGAAAGGCAATCCGTGTCTCCGAGCCCGGCCCGCGTGACCGCGGTCGACACCTACGACATCCGCTTCCCCACCTCGCGCGAGCTGGACGGCTCCGACGCGATGAACCCGGACCCCGACTACTCGGCGGCCTATGTCGTGCTGCGCACCGACGCGGCCGACGGGTACGAGGGACACGGGTTCACCTTCACCATCGGGCGGGGCAACGACGTCCAGGTCGCGGCGATCGACGCGCTGCGCAGCCATGTGCTCGGCCGTCCGGTCGACGAGATCTGCGACGACCCCGGATCCCTCTACCAGGTCCTGATCGGCGACAGCCAGCTGCGCTGGCTCGGCCCCGAGAAGGGCGTGATGCACATGGCGATCGGCGCGGTGATCAACGCCGTCTGGGACCTCGCCGCCCGCCGCGCCGGAAAGCCGCTGTGGCAGCTGCTCGCCGACGCCGAACCCGAGTGGATCGTCCGCCAGATCGACTTCCGCTACCTCACCGACGCCCTCACCCCCGAGGAGGCCCTGGCCATCCTGCGCCGGGGCCGTGAGGGCGCCGAGGAGCGCCGGGCCAGGCTGCTGGAGCGCGGCTTCCCCGCCTACACCACCTCCGCCGGCTGGCTCGGCTACGACGACGAGAAGCTCACCCGGCTCGCCGCACAGGCGGTCGCCGACGGCTTCCGGCAGATCAAGCTGAAGGTCGGCGCCGACCTGGCGGACGACGTCCGGCGCTGCCGGGTGGCTCGCGCGGTCGTCGGCCCGGACGTCCGCATGGCCATCGACGCCAACCAGCGCTGGGACGTCGACGAGGCGATCCGCTGGACCAAGGCCCTCGCCGACTTCGACCCGTACTGGATCGAGGAGCCCACCAGCCCCGACGACATCCTCGGCCACGCGGCCATCCGCCGGGGGGTCGCCCCGGTCAAGGTCGCCACCGGCGAACACGTCCACAACCGGATCGTCTTCAAGCAGCTGCTCCAGGCCGGTGCCCTCGACATCGTCCAGATCGACGCGGCCCGGGTCGCCGGCGTCAACGAGAACCTCGCCATCCTGCTGCTGGCCGCGAAGTTCGGCGTCCCGGTCTGCCCGCACGCGGGCGGTGTCGGGCTGTGCGAACTCGTCCAGCACCTCTCGATGTTCGACTACCTGGCCGTCTCCGGCACCACCGAGGACCGGGTCATCGAGTACGTCGACCATCTGCACGACCACTTCCTCGATCCGGTGGTGATCCGCGAAGGTCATTACACGGCACCCACCGCACCCGGCTTCTCGGCCGCCATGCGACCGGAGTCCGTGGTGGAGTACACCTACCCCGGCGGCACCTTCTGGGCCGCCGACCCCGACACGCAGAAGGGACAGGCGGCATGACCGACTTCGAGGGTCTGAGGGCACTGGTCACCGGCGGCGCGTCCGGGATCGGGCGGGCCACCGCCGAACTCCTCGCCGAGCGCGGTGCCCAGGTCGCCGTCCTCGACCTCGATCCGTCCTCCGTCGAGAAGCCGCTGCTCGGCTTCCGGGCCGACGTCACCGACGACGCGTCCGTGCGGGCGGCGGTCCAGAGCGCGGCGGAGGCGCTCGGCGGTCTCGACGTCCTGGTCAACAACGCGGGGATCGGCGCGCAGGGCACCGTCGAGGACAACGACGACGACGAATGGCGCCGCGTCTTCGACGTCAACGTCCTCGGCATGGTCCGCGCGGCCCGCGCCGCCCTCCCGCACCTGCGCCGCTCGCAGAACGCGGCCATCGTCAACACCTGTTCCATCGCCGCCACCGCGGGGCTCCCGCAACGCGCCCTGTACAGCGCCACCAAGGGCGCCGTGTACTCCCTCACCCTCGCCATGGCCGCCGACCACCTCCGCGAGGGCGTTCGCGTCAACTGCGTCAACCCCGGTACGGCGGACACCCCCTGGATCGGCCGCCTCCTCGACAGGGCCCCCGACCCGGCCGCCGAACGGGCCGCCCTGGAGGCCCGCCAGCCCTCCGGGCGCCTGGTCCTGGCCGCCGAGGTCGCCGCTGCCATCGCCTACCTGGCGAGTCCGCTGTCCGGCGCCACCACCGGCACCTCCCTCGCCGTCGACGGCGGCATGCAGGGCCTGCGACTGCGGCCGGTGGGCCAGTGAACGCCCTCGGCCGCAGCGGCGTTTCGGTCAGCCCCCTGGGGCTCGGCGCCGCCGTGATCGGCAACCTGTACACCGAGATCCCCGACCAGCAGGCGTACGACACGGTCTCGGCCGCCTGGCGGCAGGACATCCGCTACTTCGACACCGCCCCGCACTACGGCCTGGGCCTGTCGGAGCGGCGGCTGGGCGAGGCGCTGCGGCTCTACGACCGGGACGCGTACACCCTCTCCACCAAGGTCGGCCGCAGGCTGGAGCCGGGGCCCGGCGACGGCGACGACCTCGCCAGCGGCTTCGCCGTGCCCGACACCTACCGCAGGGTCTGGGACTTCACCGCCGACGGCATCCGCCGCACCCTGGAGGCCAGCCTGGAGCGGCTCGGCCTCGACCGGGTCGACGTCGTCTGTCTGCACGACCCCGACGACCACGCCGAACAGGCCTTCCGCGAGGGCTACCCGGCCCTGGAGAAGCTGCGCGCCGAGGGCGTCGTGGGCGCGATCGGCGCCGGCATGAACCAGACCGCCATGCTCACCCGGTTCGTCCGGGACACCGACGTGGACGTGGTGCTCTGCGCCGGCCGCTACACCCTGCTCGACCAGAGCGCCCTGACCGACCTGCTCCCCGCCGCCGTGGCACGCGGCACCTCGGTGGTGATCGGCGGGGCCTTCAACTCCGGTCTGCTGGCCGACCCGAGACCGGACGCCACCTACGACTACACCCGGGCGCCCGGCGAGCTGCTGTCCCGTGCCCTGCGGCTCAAGGCGCTCGCGGAGCGGCACGGCACCACGCTGCGCGCCGCCGCCCTCGCCTTCTGCGCGGCCCACCCGGCCGTGGCGAGCGTCCTGGTCGGGGCCCGCTCGGCGGCCGAGATCGTGGACGGGGCACAGCAGTTCGCCACACCCGTCCCGGCCGCCTTCTGGCAGGAGCTGCGCGCCACCGGTCTGCTGCCCGCCGACGCCCCCGTACCCACGGAGGACCCGTCATGAGAGTCGCCCTGCACACCAAGGTCCGCGCGGACCGCGTCGCCGCGTACGAGGCCGCCCACCGCGAGGTCCCCGCCGAACTCACCGACGCCATCCGGGCCGCCGGGGCCACCTCCTGGACCATCTGGCGCAGCGGCACCGACCTCTTCCACGTCGTGGACTGCGCCGACTACGGCCGTCTTCTCGCGGAGCTGGAGAAACTCCCGGTCAACATGGCCTGGCAGGCCCGGATGGCCGAGCTGCTCGATGTCGTCCACGACTACTCCGAGGCGGGCTCGGAGGCCGGCCTGCCCGTCGTGTGGGAGCTGCCGTGACGGTCGACGCCCACCACCACGTCTGGGACCTCGCGGTGCGGGACCAGGACTGGATCCCCGAAGGCAGCCCGCTCAGGCGGGACTTCACGGTCGCCGACCTCGCCGCCGAGGCGCGGGCCGCGGGTGTCACCCGCACGGTCCTCGTCCAGACCGTCACCGTCCCCGAGGAGACCCCCGAGTTCCTCGCCCTCGCCGACACCCACGAACTGATCGCCGCAGTCGTCGGCTGGACCGACCTGACCCGCCCGGACGTCGCCGACGAACTCGCCCGCCTGCGCGAACTCCCCGGCGGCTCCTTCCTGAAGGGCATCCGCCACCAGGTCCAGGGCGAACCCGACCCGGAGTGGCTGCTGCGCCCGGACGTCGGCCGGGGCCTGACCGCGCTCGCGGACGCGGGCCTCGTCTACGACCTCGTCGTCCAGGCCCATCAGCTCCCGGCCGCCGCCAAGGCCGCCGAGACCCACCCCCGACTCACGTTCGTCCTCGACCACTTGGGCAAGCCCCCCATCGCGTCCGGCACCCTCGAACCCTGGGCCACCGCGGTACGCGCCCTCGCCGCCCGGCCCAACACCGTCTGCAAGCTCTCCGGCATGGTCACGGAGGCCGACTCCGCCTCCTGGACCGTGGACGACCTGCGCCCGTACGCCGACACGGTCCTGGACGCCTTCGGCCCGGACCGCCTGATGTTCGGCTCGGACTGGCCGGTGTGCACCCTGGCCGGAACCTACGGTGAGATCCTCGACGCGGCCGCCCAGCTGATCGGGCCCGGCGAACGCACCCGCGTCTTCGAGGCCACCGCCGGCCGGGTCTACGGCCTCTGAGCCGTCCCCGCAAGCCGCGTCGGCGGCAGGTACTCCCTCACATACGTCCGCTCCCAGCACGCGCCCGTCTCCCGCAGCTCCCGCCAACTGGTGTAGCGGTAGCGGAAGAGGCGGGCGCGGACGAAGCGCGGGGGCTCGTCGGCCGGGAAGGGGGAGCGGCGCAGCAGCCGCAGCGTGTCGCGGTCGTTCTCCAGAAGGCGTTCCACCAGGCCGCCGAACCAGTCGCCGGCGTACGCGGGGGAGAGGGCGGCGAACCACATCAGCCAGTCCAGGCGGAGGTGGTAGGGCGCGAACTGGCGCGGCCAGTGCCGGGGATCGCCCGGCTTGCCCCTGAACTCGTACTCCCGCCACTCCGAGTCCTCGCGCGGCGTGCCGTCCAGCGTGCCCTCGACCACCACCTCGTAGCGCACCCGGCTGACGCTGCCGAACGCGCCGTAGGTGTTGACCAGGTGGAGCGGGTCGAAGGAGCGGTTCATGACCTGGCGGCGGGAGACCATGTTCACCACCGGGTGGTAGCTCAGGAAGAGGAGCAGCGCGGTCACGGCGAGGACGACCACCTCGTACCAGAGCGGGGTGGGCGGTGCCGCACGATGATCCGTCGGGAGCCGGAGAGCGGACACGGCCAGGACGATGGTGATCCAGTTCAGCCAGGAGAAGTTGCCGGAGATCACCAGCCACAGCTGCGTGAGGATCATCAGGGACGCGGCCGCCGTCGCGATCGGCTGCGGGGTGAACAGCAGGACGGGCACCACCAGCTGGGTGAGGTGGTTCGCGGCCACCTCCGCCTTGTGCACCGGCCCCGGCAGATGGTGGAAGAACCAGCTCAGCGGACCCGGCATCGGCTGTGTCTCGTGGTGGTAGTGCAGGCAGGTCAGCTTGCGCCAGCAGGCGTCCCCGCGCATCTTGATCAGACCCGCCCCGAACTCCACCCGGAACAGGATCCAGCGCAGCAGGAAGAGCACGAGGACCGGCGGGGCCACCTCGTCGTTGCCCAGGAAGACGGCCAGGAAGCCGGTCTCCAGGAGCAGGGACTCCCAGCCGAACGCGTACCAGGTCTGGCCGACGTTGACGATCGAGAGATACAGCGCCCAGGGGATCAGCCACAGCACCATCGCCGCCCACAGCGGGAGTTCGGCGTCCGCTCCCGCCAGCAGCGCCGCCGACACCGCGCAGCCCGCCCAGGCGCAGCCCGCGAAGAAGCGGTCCGAGTAGTGCAGATGGAACAGGCTCGGCGCCCGGCGGAACGGGGCCCGGGCGACGAACCTCGGGATCGGCAGCATCCCGCGCTCGCCCAGCAGGGCCCGGAACTGCAGCGCCGCCACCAGGAACGCGAAGAGGTACACACCGGCCAGAGCCCGCTGGAAGACCAGCCGGCTCAGCCAGTACCCGGGTGCGGTGAACCAGTCCACGGTCGTGCGCTCCTGCCTGTCTCCATGGTGCGGCCCCGGCTCGGCAGGGGCCTGTCACCCTGTGTACCGCGCCGTCGCGCTTGCGTAACCCGAGCGAGTGAAGCGGACAATCAGGGAGAAATTGCCCGACGGGGGTTCCCCTGGCATGGTGGCCCCATGGCTGATCGGGGAGCGAGCGCTCCGTCACTCCCGGACGACTGGCCCGCCCACCCGGACCACCCGATCCTGGCGCTCAACCGCATGGGCACCTTCGACTGGGACCTCGACGCCGGCCTGTTCCACATGGACGCCCAGGCGTACGAGGTGTTCGACCTGACTCCCGAGGAGTACGACGGCCGCCCCGAGACCCTCGCCGCCCGGGTGCCCCCGGCCGAGTCCAGCAGGCTGGACGCGGTGGTCTCCCGGGCCATCAAGGACGGCAGCGAGAACTACGGGACGTACTTCCGCATCCGCCGCCGCGACGGCACCCCGCGCTGGACCCACACCCAGGGCTACATCCGGCGCGACGAGACGGGCCGCCCGCGCCGGGTCGTCGGGATCGTCCGGGACGCCACCCAGGAGCTGGAGGACAGCGAGGCCCGCAACCTGCGGGACGCCCAGGGGCAGGCGCTGCGCCGGCAGACCGGCGTCGTGCAGGCGGTCACCGCCGCGCTCGCCCACGCCAGCAACGTCCAGGAGGTCATCGACGTCCTCAAGGACACCCACGGCATCCCCAACCTGGGCGCGACCAGCCTGGTGATGGGCCTGGTCGAGGCCGGCCGGATCCGGCTGGTCGCCGAGGGGCCGGCCGGCAGCTTCGTGCCCGGCACCCGGGTCACCCGGATAGAGGAGCCGTACCCGATGGGCGAGGTGGTGCGGACCCTCAGCCCGTGCTTCATCGAGTCACCGGAGGAGTTCGCCGAGGGCTACCCGATCCTGTGGCCGCACATCACCGGCCTGCACATCACCTCGGCGGCCTATCTGCCGCTGATCGCCCAGGCCCGCCCGATCGGCGCCATGGGCCTGCTCTACAACGACCGGCTCGGCTTCTCCACCGAGGAACGCGCCGTCCTGGTCGCCCTCGGCAGCAGCATCGCGCAGAGCCTGCAGCGGGCCATGCTCTTCGAGCAGGAGAAGGACCTCGCCCAGGGCCTCCAGCAGGCGATGCTGCCGCGCACCATCCCCAGCGTGCGCGGCGCCGACGTCGCGGTCCGCTACCGCTCGGCGAGCGCGGGCGGCTCCCTGGGCCGGGACATCGGCGGCGACTGGTACGACCTGATCCCGCTGCCCGGCGGCCGGGTCGGCGCGGTCATCGGCGACGTCCAGGGCCACGACACGCACGCGGCGGCCGTCATGGGCCAGCTGCGCATCGTGCTGCGCGCCTACGCCGCCGAGGGCCACGCCCCGGCCACCGTGATGGCCCGCGCCTCCGTCTTCCTGGACGAGCTCGACACCGACCGCTTCGCCACCTGCCTGTACGCCGAGGCCGACCTGGCCACCGGCGTCGTCCAGGTGGTCCGCGCCGGGCACATCGACCCGCTGGTCCGCACCGCCGACGGGAGCTGCCACCGGGTGCCCGTCGAGGGCGGGCTGCCGCTCGGCCTGTCCGCCGAGTTCCGGAGCCTGGAATACCCGGTGTCCACCCTGGAGCTCGACCCCGGCGAGATGCTGCTGCTGTGCACCGACGGGCTCGTCGAGCAGCCCGGCGCCGACCTCGGGGACGGCATGCGGGCCCTGACCGAGCAGGTCGCCAAGGGGCCCGAGGACGTGCGCGACCTCGCCGACCGGCTGATCGAGATCGCCGACGAGCGGGGCGGTGACGACGACGTGGCCCTGCTCCTGCTGCGCCGCCGCGGCTCCGACACCGCGCAGGCCGTCGGCCGCCTCCAGCAGCACGTGGCCTCGGGCGACCCCGAGGCGCTCGCCCTGGCCCGGCACATGGTCCGTGCCGCCGTCCGCGCCTGGGGCGCCGGGGACCGCGCCGACGAGATCGAGCTGGTCGCCGACGAGCTGATCACCAACGCCCTGATGCACACCGAGGGCTCCGCGATCGTCACCCTCAGGGTCCTCGGCGGCAGCGACCGGCGGCTGCGCGTCGAGGTCGAGGACTCCTCCAGCGCCCTGCCGCGCCGCCGCGAGGCCGGCGAGGACGGGGTCTCCGGGCGGGGGCTGCTGCTCGTCGACCGGATCGCCGACGGGTGGGGCGTGGAGGCCCGCGGCGGCGGCAAGGCGGTCTGGTGCGAGTTCCGGATGCCGGAGAAGCCGGACGGGACCTGATCCCCTGGCCGAGCGGCAGCCCCCGAAGGGGCGCGGGGAACTGCGCGACCAGCCCCCGTGGTGCCGCAGTCGTCATACGACCCGACGCGGCACTTCCGGCGGAGCGTAGGCGCAGCGGATGGCACGCTGGACCCATGCCCGAACTGCCCGAGGTCGAAGCGCTCAGGGAATTCCTGACCGAGAACCTGGTCGGCCGCCAGGTCGTGCGCGTGCTGCCGGTCGCCATCAGCGTCCTGAAGACGTACGACCCGCCGGTCGGCGCCTTCGAGGGCAGCGAGGTCGTCGCCGTCCACCGGCACGGCAAGTTCCTGGACATCGAGGGCGACCGCGGACTGCGCTTCGTCACCCACCTGGCCCGCGCGGGCTGGCTCCAGTGGAAGGACCGGCTGCCGGACGGTCCGCCCCGGCCCGGGAAGGGCCCCCTGGCCCTGCGGGCGGCCCTGGAGACCGGTGCGGGTTTCGACCTCACCGAGGCCGGCACCCAGAAGAAGCTGGCCGTGTACATCGTCCGCGACCCGCAGGACGTCCCTGGTATCGCCCGGCTCGGCCCCGACCCGCTCGCCGCGGACTTCGACGAGGCCCGTCTGACGGCCCTGCTGGCGGACGAGCGGCGCCAACTGAAGGGCGCCCTGCGCGACCAGAGCCTGATCGCCGGGGTGGGCAACGCCTACAGCGACGAGATCCTGCACGCGGCGAAGATGTCCCCGTTCAAGCTGGCGGCGTCCCTGACCCCCGAGGAGGCGCACCGGTTGTACGAGGCGCTGCGCGCCACCCTCACCGAGGCGGTGGAGCGCTCCCACGGCCTGGCGGCGGGGCGCCTCAAGGCCGAGAAGAAGAGCGGGCTGCGGGTCCACGGCCGGACCGGCGAGCCCTGCCCGGTCTGCGGCGACACCATCCGCGAGGTCTCCTTCAGCGACTCCTCGCTGCAGTACTGCCCGACCTGCCAGACCGGCGGCAAGCCGCTCGCGGACCGCCGGATGTCCCGGCTGCTCAGATAGCCGGAGCTCACTTGGGGTCCAGGGCGACCAGGAGCTGTCCGTCGGCGTTGCGCACCTCGTAGCGGTCGATCTCGTCCGGGTGCATCGAGGAGCCGCCCGTCATGGTGCTCACCCGGTCGTCGTGGTCCCGCTCCGCCCAGGTGGTCACGATCTGCTCGGAGCCGTCGTCGCCGACCGCGACCAGACGGCAGGAGCGCGGCCCGTCCGGGTCCTTCACCTGCAGCTCGATGGTGCTGCCCGAGTCCGTGTCCTCGGACTTCACCTGCGCCCAGATGCCGGACTGCGCGTCGGTGGCCGCGGTGACCTGCACGGACGGGGGGGCGTCGTGACCGGCGTAGGCCGCGATGCCGGGGCCGGCGACGGCGAACACCACCGACGCGGCCAGGCCGTACAGCAGTTTGCGGCGCTTGGCCCGGTGCCGGGTCGCCACCTCGGCGAGCAGCCGGTCCAGCAGCCGGGGGCCGGGCTGGGCCATGGGGTGCACGAAGCGCGGCGTGGCCCGGCGGTACAGCATCAGCTGCCGTGCCGCGGGGCCGAACTCGGTCACGTGTGCCGTGCAGCTGGGGCACTCCATGAGATGGTCCTCGAAGCGGAAGGCCTCCGCCTCGTCCAGCACGCCGAGCGCGTACGCGCCGACGTCGCGATGCCTTTCCAGGGACCTCATGCCGAATCCTCGTGCCGATGGGTGCGGGTGGGGGTTACTCGTTGTTCCTTGCTCCCACCCGTACGCAGTCGGCAGCCGTTTCACTCAAGCCACGTACAGAATCGTAATCAACGGATTCGGAGCGGCCGGGCCCGCGGATTGGTCCTGAATCAAAAAAGATGGATGGCGAGATGCCCGAGGGGCAGACCGAGCCGCCAGGCGGGGGTCCACACCTTGGGCCCGTCGTCCTCGCCGAACACCGACCCGCCGCCCGGCACCGCGTCCAGGTCGGGCGCGAGCAGCTCGGTCTCCTCCAGCCAGCGCCAGGCCGCCGCGGCCAGATCCAGGTCCGGTGACGGCCCGCCCGACTCGGCGACCAGCCCCGCCATACGCTCCCGCACCCAGGCCTGCCACGGCTGGTCGTACGCCGTGAGCGAAAGCCAGGTCTCCAACTGGGACACGACCCGGATGCCCGACAGTTCGCCGTCCGTGTCGGAGAGGAAGATGGTCAGCGCCAGCGCGTCACGGCCGGCCCGGAACTCGAAGGACGTCGGTGGCATGAGATCGCCGGTGCGCAGCAACTCGTCGGCGATGTACTCGGCGTACAACCAGGCCATCGGGACCGCCAGTTCCCCGCTTCCGGCCCCGTCCGTGCTCTCTTGACCTCTGTGCAGCATCCCGTCCTGCCTTCCTCCGGTGCGCGCGTGGCCCCGACCCCGGGTCCGTCCCTCTCCCGGTGCGGAACACGGATGAAGACAGCAGATTGCTCGAACACGGTCCTCAGCAAGGCGCTTTACCGAGGTTTGACCTGGCTTACGGTTTCATCGCAGGTCGGGTGCATAACCGGGCAGAACCCGGCGCAGGGCGCGCAGCGCGTAGTACGCGCGCGACTTCACGGTACCGGGTGGAATCCCGAGGGTCTCGGCGGCTTCCGCCACACTCGCCCCTTGGAAATACACCAGCACCAGGACTTCACGGTGTTCCGGAGTGAGAGTCTTCACAGCCTCCCTGACGTCGAGCGTCGCGGCCGCGCGTTCGGCGTGGTCACCGATCGCCCGGGCGTTCTCCAGTACGGCGTCGTGCACCTCGGCGGGGCGCGCCTGCCGGGCCCGGCGCGCGTCGATGGCGAGCCGCCGGCCGACGGTCAGCAGCCAGGGCAGCACGGAGTCGAAGGCGTCGGCGCGCAGCGCCTCGGGGTGCTGCCAGGCGCGTACGAGGGTCTCCTGGACGAGGTCCTCGGCCCGCTGCCGGTCCCCGTCGCTGAGTCGCAGCAGCAGCGCGAAGAGCGGTCGGCCGTGCTCGCGCTGGAGCGCGACGAGCTCGTGCTCGGCGGTCGTCGTCCCGTGGGGAAGGGTGGTTCCGGCCGTCATGGCCGTATGGCATCGCAGGGTCCGGCCCGGGGACAGGGGGCGCACAGGGATGTGCGGCGGACGGTCGATCGTGTCGGTGAACGGTGCGACGAACGGTCCGTCACACCGCGTACCCGACCCGGATGGGTCAATCGGGGCGCCTGAGTTGTTTGCGGTCGCCTCCACCTTCGTACCCATTGATCTGTAAATCGGACAAGGCTTGCGACTCTGGGGTGCTCCTGATGATCAATCGCAGACGCCAGGCGGCCCTGGCCCTGACCGCCCTGCTCGCCGCCGCGGCCGCCTGTCAGAACCACGTGCGGGAGGAGCGCGCCGCCCCGCCCCCGCACCCGGCGCCCGCGGTGCCCGCGACCGGCTTCACCCTCGTCGCCTCCGGCGACGTCATGCCGCAGAAGTCCGCGACCGACCACGCGAACTTCGACGCGGGCGGCAACGGCTACGACTTCCGCCCGATGCTGGCCGGCGTCGCACCCGTCGTCGCCGGAGCCGATCTGGCGCTCTGTCACCTGGCGACCGTCACCGGCACGGACGGCGGCCACGCCGGCCTCACCTCCCCGCCTCAGCTCGCCGACGCCCTCGCCGCCACCGGGTACGACGGCTGCTCCACCGCCTCCGACCGGGCCCTCGACGACGGCGCCGCGGGTATCCAGCGCACCCTCGCCGCCCTGGACCGGGCGGGCCTCAGGCACTCCGGCACCGCCCGCACCGACACCGAGGCCGGCACCCTCACCCTGATGAACGCGGGCCGCGCCAGAGTCGCCCAGCTCTCCTACACCTACGACGTCAACGGCAACTCCCTGCCGCCCGGCCAGCCCTGGGCGGTCGGCCTCCTCGACGAGAACCGCATCCTCGCCGACGCCCGCGCCGCCCGGCAGGCCGGCGCCGACGTGGTCGTCGTCTCCGTGCACTGGGGCACCGAAGGGGCCGACGCCCCCGACCAGCAGCAGCTCACCCTCGCCAGGAACCTCACCGCCGCGCGCACCGGCGGCCGCCCCGACATCGACCTGCTCCTCGGCACCCATGCCCACATCCCGCAGGCGTACGAGAAGGTCAACGGCACCTGGGTGGTCTACGGCCTCGGCGACCAGCTGGCCGGCGAGATGTACAACCGCCAGGGGCACCAGGACCCGCGCGGCAACGAGTCCACCCTGGCCCGGTTCACCTTCAGTCCGCCCACCCGGCCGGGCGGCCGCTGGGAGGTCGCCAAGGCCGAGTTCATCCCCCAGCTGTACGACCTCGACGCCGGCCGGGTCGTCGACCTCAACGCGGCCATCGCCCAGGGCGCCGACTTCGCCACCGCCCGGGACGCCATCCGCGACGTCGTGCTCAGCCGCGGGGCGGCCAAGGACGGCCTGATCATGGGGGAGTAGCGGTGGTGAGCGGTGCCGGTCACTCCACGTCGACGTGGTCGAAGGCCGCCAGCAGCTGCTTGAGAACCCGTACGCACGCCGTGATCTCGGCGCCGGTCAGATCGCCGCCGACCTGCCGGTTCAGGGCGTGCTCGCGGGCGAGGACCGCGGTGATGGTCGCCCGGCCCTCGTCCGTGAGCCGGATCAGGGAGGAGCGCTGGTGTGCCGGGTTGGGGGTGACCTCGGCCCAGCCCCGCGCCACCGCGTCGTTCACCATGCGCTGCACGAACTGCCGGCTCAGCGCCATGATCCGGCCCATCTGAGGCACCGTCATGGGCTCGTACCGGCGCAACAGGTCCAGCACCGAGCGCACCCCGACCGAGGCTCCCTCGATCTGCTCGCCCTGTTCGATCTTGCGGAAGGCGCGCCGGTAGAGCGGGCCGATCAGATCGAACACCTCGGTGATGCGCTCGCCCAGCTCGTCCGGGGCGAGGGGTTCGTCGATGTCGTTCACCCGGCCATCATGCACCTCCGGCGAGATGACAACCCAGTTGTCAAAAATCGGCGAAGATGACACCTTGGTTGTCATGACTCGTGCTGCGGACGTCCGCTTCCTCCCCTCCTCCGACGGCGACCTGGCCTACCTCGACACCGGCTCCGGCGACCCGGTGGTCCTGCTCCACGCCGGGTACGTCGACCACCGCTTCTGGTACCCGCAGGTCCCGGCGCTCGCAGCCGAGTACCGGGTGATCGCCCCGGACGTCCGCGGCCACGGTTGCTCCGACAACGCGAGCAGGCCGTTCCGCTGGGCCGACGACCTCGCGGAGCTGCTGCGCCACCTCGACGCCGGGCCCGCCGTTCTCGTCGGCGTCTCCATGGGCGGGGTCATCGCCACCGACACCGTGCTGGAACACCCCGAGCTGGTCCGCGCGGTGGTCACCTGCGGGGCGGTGACGGGCGACTTCCGGTACACGGACCCCTGGCACACGGAGCTCCAGGCCGAGTACGCCCGCACCCTGGGCGCCGGTGACGTCGAAGGCTGGCTCGACGCCTTCCTGAAGGTCGTAGCGGGCGAGCACCGTACCCTCGACGCCGTCGACCCGGAGATCCCGCGCCGGCTGCGGGAGATGGCCCGGCACTCCATCTCCAAGCACACGCCCGACGAGCCCGACCGGCTGGTGCGAGTGACCGACTCCTGGCCCCGGCTGCCGAAGATCGACGTCCCGGTGCTCACGGTCAACGGCGGCCTGGAGCCCGCCGATCTGCTCGCCGCCGCCGACCGCCTGGCCCGCGAGGTCCCGAACGGCCGCGCCGAGATCGTCGCGGACACGGGCCACTACCCCAGCCTGGAACGGCCCGAGGAGTTCAACGCCCTCCTGCTCGGCTTCCTCGGTGGGCTCTAACGCCCCGCCAGCCGCGAGTTCTTGTACGAGTAGCCGAAGTAGATCACGCACCCGATCACGAACCAGACCGCGAACCGCACCCAGGTCTCCCACTTCAGGAACGTGATCAGCCAGATCGAGAAGACGACACCCAGCGCCGGCAGGAACGGCATCCACGGCGTACGGAAGGTGCGCGGCAGCTCCGGCTGCCGGTAGCGCAGCACGATCACCGCCGTGCACACCACCACGAACGCCAGCAGGATGCCGATGTTGGTGAGTTCGGCCGCCTCGCCGATCGGCACGAACCCCGCGAGAAGCGCCGAGGCCACCCCGACGATCCAGGTCACCCGGGTCGGCACGTGCCGCGTCGGGTGCGTCTTCGCGAACCAGCCGGGCAGCAGCCCGTCCCTGGACATGGAGAACCAGACGCGGGTCACGCCCAGCATGAACGTGAACATGACGGTCAGGATGCCGATGATCGCGCCCACCGCGATCACGTCCGCGAGACCGCTCAGCCCCACCGACTTGAACGCCGTCGAGAACCCGCTCTCCGGGTCGATGTCCTTGTAGTTCTGCATGCCCGTCAGGACCAGGCAGGCCGCCACGTACAGCACCATCGAGATCGCCAGCGAGTAGATGATCGCCTTCGGCATGTGCCGCTGCGCGTCCTTCGACTCCTCGGCCGCCGTCGACATCGCGTCGTACCCGAAGACCGCGAAGAACACCGTGGCCGCGCCTGTGAACGCGCCGCTGATGCCGAACGGGAAGAACGGGTGGTAGTTCGCCGAGTCGACGTGGAACACACCGACGCCGATCACCACCAGAACCACCAGCACCTTGAGCACCACCACGAAGGTCTCGAAGCGGGCCGCGCTGCGGATGCCGAGGTTGAGCAGATAGGCGATCAGCAGACAGAGGATCGCGGCGAACAGGTCGACGCGGTGACCGGCCCCGGTACCGGGGGCGCCGAGCATCCAGTGCGGCAGGTTCGCGCCCATCTCCTCGACCAGGAAGCCGAAGTAACCGGAGATGCCGATCGCGACCACCGCCACGATCGCCGTGTACTCCAGCAGCAGGTCCCAGCCGATGAACCAGCCCGCGAACTCGCCGAGCACCGCATAACCGTACGTGTACGCCGACCCCGCCTTCGGGATCAGCCCGGCGAACTCGGCGTACGACAGCGCGGCGCAGGCGCTCGCCACACCGGCGATGAGGAAGGACACCAGTACGGCGGGCCCCGCCGTCTCGTTGGCGACCGTGCCGGCGAGGGTGAAGATGCCCGCGCCGATGATGCCGCCCACGCCGATCGCGGTCAGCTGCACCAGCCCGAGCGATCTGTCGAGCCGCGGGCCCTCGGTGACCTCCGTCTCCTCGATGTGTTCGATGGGTTTGCGCCGGAGAATGCCTTCACCCATGCGGAGCTTGGCCATGTGCCTCACCTCTTCGCCGATCGCGAACGGCTGACGGCCGATCATGATGGCCCAGGGGCGTCAAGGACGGAAGACGCCACGCACGGTCTCGGCCCAGTCCGGCGTCCAGGTACGGGCGGCGGTGTGCGGCGGGCGGGCGCCGCTGAGATGGGTGCGCAGGGCGGGGAGCGCCGGGTGCGGGTTGGCGGCCGCCCAGAGCAGGGAGTGCGGGTAGAGGGGGGTCGGGCCGAGCAGCGGGATCCGGCGCAGATCGTGGCCGTCCGGCCAGACCAGCCGGGTCCGCTCGCTGACCAGGGTCGCGAGAGTGCCGGAGCCCGCGAGCGCCTCCTGCAGCGCCCCGGAGAAGTTGGGGCCGGAGGAGTCGATGGTGAGCCCGAACTCGGCGGCGAGACAGGCGTAGTACGCGGCCCACTCGGTGCCCTCCACGATCCCCGGCATCCAGATCCGGTGCCCGGCAAGCTCCGCGGGCGCGACCGAGCCCCGGCCGGCCAGGGCGTGCCCCGGGCCGGTGAGCAACTGGACCGGCTCGTCGTACACCCGGGCGGCCTCGACGCCCCGGGGCAGCGGCCGGCCGGGCATGGCGACCGCCCGGAAGGAGGCGTCGATCGCGCCGGAGCGCAGCGCGGTCAGCGCCGAGTCCACGTCGAAGAGGGTGACGACGTCCAGGGCGAGATCCGGGTGCGCCTCATGGAAGCCCCGCAGCAGCGCCGCCGGGGCCAGCCGGGCGCCGACCACGTCGACCCGCAGGGGGCGCCGGCCCCGCCGTACGGAGGCGGCCGCCCGCTCCTCGGCCAGCAGCAGCTCGCGGGCGTACGGCAGGAAGGCCCGGCCGTCGACGGTCGGCTCGGCTCCCCGGGCGGTCCGGGTGAACAGGCGCACCCCCAGCTCCTTCTCCAGCGCCGCGATCCGCTTGGACACGGCCTGCTGGGTGACCGCCAGCACGGCCGCGGCCTCCTGGAACTGCCCGGAGTCGGCCACGGTGACGAAGGTGCGCACGGCGGTGAGATCCACCGCCACACCGTACAACCAGTGGTTGTGGCAGGATGCCCGGAGGTTGTTTGATTCGGCGGTCACCTGCACGTTTTCATGTCCCGGGGCAACGGGAGGTTGTGCATGGGGCGGCGGTTCGGGTGGCTGTGGGCCGCGTACTCGGTGAGTGCGCTCGGCACCTATCTCGCCTTCGACGCGTTCTCGGTGATCGCCGTCATCGCGCTGCACGCCGGGTCCGCCGAGGTGGCGCTGCTCGCCGCGACCGGGCCCGCCGTGGGCGCGGTCGCGGCGGTGCCGCTCGGACCCTGGGTGGAGTTCCGGCGCAAGCGGCCGGTGATGATGGCCATGGACCTGGTCCGGTTCGCCGCACTGCTCACCATCCCGGCCGCCTACGCCCTCGGCGCCCTCGGCCTCGGCCAGCTGCTGCTCGTCTCGGTGATCGTCGCGGCCGCCGACATCACCTTCAACGCGGCCTCCGGCGCCTTCCTGAAGGCCCTCGTGCCGGCCGACCGGCTGCTCACCGCGAACGCCCGGTTCGAGTCCACCAACTGGACCGCGCTGGTCCTCGGCCCGCCCCTCGGCGGCGCGGCGATCGGCCTGTTCGGCCCGGTGACGACCGTCGCGGCGAACGCGGTCAGCTTCCTGCTGTCGGCGCTCGGCATCCGGGCCGTCGGCGGCGGTGAACCCCGCCCCGCATCCCGGGACGTGCCGCGGCTGCGCGCCGCCGACCTGCTCGACGGCTGGCGGCACATCCTCGGCAGCCCCACCCTGCGGCCCCTCTTCTTCAACAGCCTCGCGGGCAACGCCCTGATCATGGTCGCCGCCCCACCGCTGGCCGTACTCATGCTCGGCCCGCTCGGCTTCACCCCCTGGCAGTACGGCCTCGCCTTCGCGGTGCCCTGCCTCGGCGGCCTCCTCGGCGCCCGGATCGCCCGGCCGCTCGTCGCCCGGTACGGGCAGTGGCGGGTGCTGCGCACCGCGAGCGTCCTGCGCGCCGTGTGGCCCGTCGGGCTGGCCTTCGTCGGGCCCGGGCTGCCCGGACTGCTGCTGGTGATGGTCCTGGAGTTCGGCGTGATCACCTGCTCCGGCGTCTACAGCCCGGTGTACGCCACCCGCCGCCTGGAGCACACCCCGGACGACCGGGTAGCGCGCACCCTGTCCGCCTGGTCGATCACCGGCAAGGCCACCACGGCCGTCATGACCGCCCTGTGGGGCCTGCTGGCGAGCCTCACCGACCCGCGCACCGCGATCGCCCTCGCCGGGGTACTGCTCCTGGCGACCCCCCTGGTGCTCCTGCGGGAGAAGACCGCTACGGCACGACCGTCACCGGCCACCGTCCCGCCTTCACCAGACGGATCGCGACCGAGCCGATGAAGCGGTGGCCGGCCTGCTCGGAGGCGCCCACCACGACCGCGTCGGCCTTCAGCTCGTCGGCCGCCTTCACCAGCCCGTTGTAGGCGTCCCCGCGGAAGGTGTGGAACTCCCAGCGCACCTCGAATATCCCCTTGAGTCGCTCGGTCGCGTCCCGGATCTGCGCGACCAGGTCCTCCGCGATCTCGTCGGTGGTCTCCGCCACCGGCGCCCCGAGCGCCGCCCCGGCCGCCAGCACCGGCTGGACGTACACGACGGCCAGCAGCGCGTGCTGCCGCCGGGCCAGACCGGCGGCGTAGGAGGCCGCGCGCCATGAGGAGTCCGAGCCGTCCATACCGACCACGATGACCTTGGGACCGTCCGTGCCCCGCTCGAACTGGTGTTGTTCAGCCACGTTCCGAGGCTATCGGAATCCGCAGGTCCGGTCAGTGCCCGGGGCCTCCCGCCGGTCGACCGTGCGCCGTACGGGTGCGGGCCGTGGGTGGTTGCTCGCGCAGTTCCCCGCCCCTGAAGGGCGCCAGGTGCACGCCCCTGAAAGGGGCGCGGGGAACTGCGCGACCGGCCCCCACCGGCCCGCAGCCGCTTGTCGGGCCCAGGCCGCTCGACGGGCGGGCCGGGCGGGCTCTTCCTACAGTCGGAAACATGAGTGCCGCCGTGCAGCCCGCCACGGGCAGAGAGCCGGCGGGGCCGATACGCCCGCCTCGCGGCGGGCGGCTGACCTGGGTGCCGGAGGCCTTCGGGACGTTCTTCGGCGCCCTCGCCCTGCTGTGCGCCCTGCTCTCCTTCATCGCGCCGCTGCGCGTACTGCTCCTCCCGGTCGTGCACTTCCTCAACGCCGTCGTGGTCCCCGTCAGCCCCAACCTGGCCTACGCCGTCTTCCTGTTCCTGCTCGGCGGCGCCACCGCCGCCCGCAAGAAGGTCGCCTGGTGGCTGGTGGTGATCTACCTCGGCCTGCTGGTCCTGGCCGACATCCTGACCGTCGCCTTCGGCTTCGACTGGTACTCGTTCAGCTCACTGGTGGTCTGCGGACTCGCCCTGGCCCTGCTGATCGTGGCCCGCCGGGAGTTCTACGCCGCCTCCCGGAGAGCCGCCGTACGCCGCGCCCTCGCCGTCCTGCTGGTCGGCCTGCTCGTGGCGATCCTGGCCGGCTGGGGCCTGGTCTCCCTCTTCCCCGGCTCGCTCCCGCACGGCCAGCACCTGGCCTGGGCGGCCGACCGGGTCTGCGGCGGACTCGTCTCCGTCCACACCTACGCCGGCCGGCCACCCCGCTTCGTCTCCTTCCTCCTCGGCCTCTTCGGCGCCCTGGCCCTGCTCAACGCCGCCGCCACCCTGTTCCGTTCGCAGCGCCTGGAAGCGGCCCTGCACGGCGACGAGGAGGCCCGCATCCGCGCCCTCCTCAAGGCCTACGGCGACCGGGACTCCCTCGGCTACTTCGCCACCCGACGCGACAAGGCCGTGGCCTTCTCGCCCAGCGGCAAGGCCGCCGTCACCTACCGGGTCGAGGCCGGTGTCTGCCTGGCCAGCGGCGACCCGGTCGGCGACCCGGAGGCCTGGCCGCACGCCATCGGCGCCTGGCTGGACGTGGCCCGCCGGCACGCCTGGGCGCCCGCCGTGATGGGCGCCTCCGAGGACGGCGCCAGAACCTACGCCCGCGCCGGTCTCGGCGCCCTGCAACTCGGCGACGAGGCGATCCTGCACGTCGCCGACTTCGACCTGGGCGGCCGCGAGATGCGCGTCACCCGGCAGGCCGTCAACCGGGTCCGGCGCACCGGCGCCAGCTGCCGGATCCGGCGCCACGCCACCCTCACGGAGACGGAGATGGAGGAGGTCGTCGACCGGGCCGACGCCTGGCGCGACACCGAGACCGAACGCGGCTTCTCCATGGCCCTGGACCGGCTCGGCGACCCCGCCGACGGTGACTGCCTGCTCGTGGAGGCCATGGCCGAGGACGGCCGGCTGCTCGCCCTGCTCTCCTTCGTGCCCTGGGGCGGCGACGGCATCTCCCTCGACCTGATGCGCCGGGACCGCGCCGCCCCCAACGGGGTCATGGAGTTCATGGTCGCCGACCTGTGTGCGGCCGCCCCGAAACTGGGCGTGCGCCGGATCTCCATGAACTTCGCCGTCTTCCGCTCGGTCTTCGAGGAGGGCGCCCGCATCGGCGCCGGGCCGGTGCTGCGGCTGTGGCGCCGGCTGCTGCTGTTCTTCTCCCGCTGGTGGCAGTTGGAGGCCCTGTACCGCTCCAACGCCAAGTACCGCCCCGAGTGGTACCCGCGCTTCCTCTGCTACGGCGACGCCGGCTCCCTCGCCCGGATCGGCCTTGCCTCGGGAATCGCCGAGGGCTTCGTCTCCGTACCGTCCCTGCGCAAACTCTGGGGAAAAGGGCACCCGCAGACCGGACCGCGGCCCCTCGGGGCGCCGCCGTCCGCGCCGGTGCCCGGTCTCGACGGAGGGGCCGGAACCGGGGCCGGCGCACCGGAGGCCGGCCTGCCGGACCAGTTCCGGGTCCGGCGCCGCAAGCTGGACCGGCTGCGGGCGGCGGGCGCCGACCCCTACCCGGTGGCGACCGTAGGGCCCACCCGGGCCCTCGCCGACGTGCGCGAGGGCGAGAAGGCCACCGTCGCCGGGCGGATCATGCTGGTCCGCGACTTCGGCGGCATCGTCTTCGTGACGCTGCGCGACTGGTCGGGCGACCGCCAACTCGCCCTCACCCGCGACCGGTCAGGACCCGCCCTCGACCGGTTCACCGCCGACACCGACATCGGCGACCAGATCACCGCCACCGGCCGCATGGGCGTCAGCGACCGGGGCGAACCGACCCTCTTCGTCAGTGACTGGCAGCTCACCGCCAAGTGCCTGCGCCCGCTGCCCGACAAGCACCGCGGCCTCACCGACCCCGAGGCCAGGGTCCGCCGCCGCTACCTCGACCTCGCCACCAGCCCCGCCGCCCGCGCGGTGCTCCGCGCCCGCTCCGCCGCCGTACAGGCGCTGCGCCAGGGCCTCCTGGACCGCGGCTACCTGGAGGTCGAGACCCCGATCCTCCAGCAGATCCACGGCGGCGCCAACGCCCGCCCCTTCACCACCCACAGCAACGCCTACGACCTCGGCCTCCACCTGCGCATCGCCCCCGAGCTGTACCTCAAGCGGCTCTGCGTCGGCGGTCTGGAGAAGGTCTTCGAACTCGGCCGGACCTTCCGCAACGAGGGCGTCTCCCCCAAGCACAATCCCGAGTTCACCATGCTGGAGGCCTACCAGGCGTACGCCGACTACGACGTGATGCTGGACCTCGCCCGTGAGCTGATCCAGGGCGCCGCGACCGCCGCCCTCGGCGCACCGGTGGCCCGCAGGGACGGACGCGAGTACGACATCTCCGGCACCTGGCCGGTCAGGACCGTGTACGGGGCGATCTCCGCGGTGCTGGGGGAGGAGATCGGCCCCGGCACCGAACTGCTGCGGCTGCACCGGCACTGCGACCGGACCGGGGTGCCGTACACCGCCGACGACGGGCCCGGTGACGTCGTCCTGGAGATGTACGAGCGGCTGGTGGAGGAGCGGACCCAGCTGCCCACCTTCTACAAGGACTTCCCCACCGACGTCTCGCCGCTGGCCCGGCAGCACCGTACGGACCCCAGGCTGGCCGAGCGCTGGGACCTGGTCGCCTTCGGGACCGAACTCGGCACCGCCTACTCCGAACTGACCGACCCCCTGGAACAGCGCCGCCGGCTCACCGCCCAGTCGGTGCTCGCCGCCGGCGGCGACCCCGAGGCGATGGAGCTCGACGAGGACTTCCTCGACGCCCTCGAATACGCGATGCCGCCCACCGGCGGGCTCGGCCTCGGCGTCGACCGGCTGGTCATGTTCCTCACCGGCCTGACCATTCGCGAGACGCTGCCCTTCCCACTGGTCCGCCGCCGCTGATGTTTTTTGGTCTTTTCTTACCGAAACCTCCCCTTGCTGGTCCGTGCGGGTGTTTTCCCACCGCCGCACCGGTGTTGATGTGCTGCGGCGGAGCTTCGCCGGGCGACTGATGAGTCATGCAGAAGGATCAGTTGTTCACCCGACGCCGGCTGCTGCTCGCCGGTGGCGCCGCTCTGGGAGCCGCCGGCACCGCGGGCATCGTGCTGGCGAGCAGCGCCGAGGAAGCGGCCGACGGGGTCGTCCCGGCCGCGGGGGCGCAGGCCCGCCCGGCGCTCAGGTCGTCCGCCTTCCGGCTCCAGCCGCTCACCGGATACGGCCCGCCGCCCACCGCGCCGCGCAAGCTCAAGGTCCGCAAGGAGCCCATCACGGAGATCTCCCGCAGCGGCAGGCGCATGATGCTCACCTTCGACGACGGCCCCAACCCGAACTACACCCCGCACATCCTGGACACCCTCGCCAAGTACGACGTGCGGGCGATGTTCTTCCTGTGCGGGGAGTGCATCGTCGTGAACCGGGAGCTGGTCGCGCGGATGGCCGACGAGGGCCATGTGGTGGGCAACCACACCTGGACGCATCCCCTGCTGACCACCCTGAACCGCCGCGAGATCCGCGACGAGATGACGAGCACCAGCGACGCCATCGAGGACACCTACGGCGAACGCCCGCAGTGGTTCCGCGCCCCCTACGGCGCCTGGAACCGTGCGGCCTTCCAACTCGGCGCCGAGATGGGCATGGAGCCGATGGCCTGGACCGTGGACAGCACCGACTGGACCGAACCGGGCACCCGCACCATCGTCGAGACGATCGAGAACGGCGCCGCCCCCGGTGTCGTGGTCCTCTCCCACGACGCCGGGGGCGACCGCTCGCAGAGCGTCCAGGCCCTGCGCGAGTATCTGCCCTACCTGCTGGACAACGGCTACCACCTGACCGTGCCGCGCCGCCGCATGTGAACGGGCCGGCGCCCGCCCGGTGGTGGCCTCAGCGGGCCTCGACCAGGCGGGCGAAGACCACGACGTTCCCGTCGTAGCCGTTCTGCTTCGAGAAACCGCCGCCACAGGTGATGACCCGCAACTCCGGGGTGCCCTTGGAACCGTAGACCCGGTCGCCCGGGAATCCCGCCTTCGCGAAAACCTCGATTCCGTAGATCTCGAAGACGGCCGTGCGGCCGTCCTGGCGGTCGACCTCGATCCGGTTTCCCTTCTTCAGGGAACCGAGACCGTAGAAGACCGCAGGCCCCTTCGTGTTGTCGACATGGCCCACGACGACGGAGGTGCCCTTCTCCCCGGGCGAGACGCCGCCGGTGAACCAGCCCGCGAGATTCGGGTCGTCCGGCGGCGGCGCCGCGATCCAGCCGTCCGTGTCCAGACCCACCGGCATCACCGGGGCGTCGACCCGGATCGCCGGGATCCGGATCCGGTCCGCCGCGGCGAACGGCAGCGGGGCGGGTGCTGTGGCGAAGGTGCCCGGGACCGTGGTACGGCTGTCCGGGGCGGCGGCCGAGGCCGGCTGTGGCGGACCGACGTCGAACTCGCCCGAACCGTTCCGAATGAGCGCCAGACCGGTCAGCAGGACGAGCGCTATCACGCCCCAGGGGGCACGCTTCCGCCGCCGCTCCTCCTCTTCTGCCACCTCGGAAAGTTCGGACGCAGACATTCGCCATCCCCTCTCGACGCGGCCGCCTTCATGTCCGTATCGCGCATGGGAAAAAACTAAGTCCCCCGCGCGCGTGCGGCGACGGGGCGACGGGCGAACGGGTGGCCCGCGGGTATTCCGGTGCGCCATCCGAGTTGCCGTTCTCAGGAATTTTCTGACGGTCCGTGACCTGCGGCAATATCCGATTGTGCGCTCTTCGTTCGGCGTGTCCCCTCACCAGGACGGACCATTCTCGACATGCGGGCGTGTTCAGGGCGTCTGAGGGTCTAGTCGGGAGGTGCTTTCTCGCCGATCCACCGGGGACCGTTCCCGGGGCGCCTTCCGCGGAGGAAGAGATGCGAAACTCACGTGCGCTGGCGGCCGCGTGCACAGTGGTCGCCGTTCTCGGAGCCGCCGCCCCCACGGCCGTCGCGGACGGCATGGGAAACGGCGGCGGCCCGGCCAACACTCAAGCCCCGGTCGTCGGGGGGGTGGGCGTCGCCCCCGGCACCGGGGTCGCCCCGGCCACCGGCGTCGCTCCCGGTGTCGGCGGGGTGGGAGTGGCCCCCGGGGTCGCGGTCCCCGGAGTAGTGGTCCCCGGTTTCGGGGTGGGCGGATTCGGTGGTGACGGGCGTTTCAACAACGGCTTCGGCGAGAGGGGCGGCGAGGGCAGGGGCGGCGAGGGCAGGGGCGGCGAGGGCAGGGGCGGCGAGGGCAGGGGCGGCGAAGGCCGGGGCGGCGAAGGCCGGGGCGGACGCGGCGGTGAAGGGTTCGACGAGGGTTTCGGCGGCCGGGGTGACGAGGCGCGCAACATCTCCGTCGCGCCCCGCGCGGTCCGGAGAGGCGAGCAGCTCACCGTCACCGTCAACGGCTGCCACCGAGGCGACATGAGGTCCGCCGCCTTCGGGACGGCGCCGCTGTCCCCGTTCGGCGGGGACATGGCGCGCGGTGTCGCCACCATCCGCCGGAGCGCCCACCCGGGACCGTACGACCTCACCGTCAGCTGCGACGGCCGGTTCCTGACCCGGCAGTCCGCCTTCACCGTGCTCGACGAGGGTCCCGCGCTCGGCGGATCGGAACACGCCGCCGACTCCGACGGATGGGAGAACGACCCCGGGGCCGACGGGTGGCCCGGTGGGGTGCGGGCCGGGCTGGGCGGCAGCATCTCCAGCGGGGCCACGCCGACCGACATGGCGATCGGCGGCGGCCTGGTGGGCGCGGCCGTGCTCGCCGGCTGCGGGTTCTGGCTGCGCCGCCGGCACGAGAGGCGGATCTGACCGAGCGGCCCTGTGCCCCCGTCCCCCGGCGGACAGGGGCACAGATCCGCCCGGCAGCGCGGGGTTCAGGCGTCGTCCTCGCCGGCGTGCCTGCGTGAGCGCCGGTACGCCGTACCGACCGAGCCCACCACGAGCGCCGCGCCGAGGCCGATCTCCTGGAGGTCGAACCCGCCGAGGCTGCCGCCCTCCCCGGCCTGGACACCGTGTCCGGGCGGAAGCGGCTGCGGATTGAGCGGGTCGAGCTGCTCGCCACTGTCCGAACGACCGTTTGTACGCCCGCCGGTGCCGCCGTCGACGCGACTGTCCGTGCCGCCGTCGGTGCGACTGTCCGTGCCGCCGTCGGTGCGTCCGTCGCCGTGCTCGTCGGTGGCGCTGTCGGTGCGGCCGTCCGTATGTCCGTCCGTGCGCCCGCCGGTCCGGCCGTCGGCGTGCCCGTCTCCGGCTGGTGCGGCGTGTTCGTCGGTGCGGCCGTCCGTGTGGCCGTCACTGTGTCCGGCCGCCGACACGGCGCTCGCGATGGCCAGTTCGGTCGACGCGCTGGACCCGTCGCAGTTGAACGTCACCCGGTACGACGCCTGCGACTTCGCGTCCGGGTCGACAGTGGCCGTCACCGAGTCCCGCTCCGACGGGATGCGGACCGTGTCGAACGCACCCGAAGTGACCGTCGCGGCGCCCCGGCAGCCGCCGTCGCGGTCCAGGTGCAGACTCACCCGGCCGCCCGCCGTCACGGTGGTGGGCGTGACCCTGAAGCCGAAGGGCGTGCCCTTCCGGCCCCCGCCGCCCCTGTCGCCGCTGTCGCTCGCGAGGATGACCGGAGCGGAGAGGGCGAGAGCGCCGACACCCAGCAGTGCGGCCGAAGTGACGCGTATCGCGCGCATGGTGGTTCCTCCGGTCCCGAGGAGCAGCAGGCGGACCCGTTCCGCCGGTGCCGGGAATGCACCTCGATGATCGGAACGCTAGAAACCTCCGCACATGCGCGCGAACGCAGTAGCGCGAACGGGGGAGATGCGTGGGCCGTCCGGGGGACACCGGCGGCGTGGCGCGGTGCGGAGCCGTGTCCCCCGGGGCGCCCCCTACCCCTTGAGGTGCGGGAAGAGGTTCAGGAACGGTTGCGCCGTCGCCGTGATGCCCCGGCTGTACGGTTCGTCGAAGTCCCAGATCAGGAACAGCATGAAGGTGATGGTCGCGGAGAACAGGCCGGCCAGGATCAGCTCGCGCCGGGTGCGCCTGATCTGCAGCGCGAAGACCATGCCGATGGTGATCGCGGCGCCGGTCAGCAGTCCGAACCACACCACGTTCGGCATGGTCGCCCCGGTCGAGTCGGCCCGTGCGCTGCGCGCCTGGTCGAGAGCGGCCACCTGGTCCACCAGCGGCTGGTAGGCCTGCGCCTGGAAGTCGGTCTTCGGCTGGTAGTCGGTGACGTCCTGACGGATCTGCGCGAGCAGCTCCGCGCCGTGCTGGGAGAGCCGGCCGTGGTCGGCCATCTCCTTCCATTCCTTGTCGACGACCTGCGTGACGTAGGCGTCGACGTCCGCCCGGATCCGGTCACGTGTGTCGGGCGGGTACACCCGCACCCGTTCATAGATCTCGTGCAGTGCCTGCGCCTCCGCCTGCACGTGGTCCTGGGCGGCGCTGCGGGCCTCCCACACGCCGGCCACCGCCAGACCGAGGACGATGGCGTAGATGACGCCGATCCACATGGTCATGTACTCGATGACGTCCGGCGTCTCGGAGGGATCCTCGTCCTCCGCCGCCCTCTTGTCGCGAGCGAGGGTGATGATGACGACCACGCCAACGGCCGCGAGCATCGCGAGGACGAGAACAAGCCAATCCGGCAACGGAAGCCTCCAGGAATCAGTGGGCCGGCCGTCAGCGCGCGCGGAACGCGGCGACGGCGATGATCGCGGGTACGGCGATGAGCAGGACGTAGGTGACCGGGGAGGTACGGTTCGGGGCCGTCGCGCCGGTCGACTGGACGCGGTACGGCGGGTAGGTCACCGGGGTGGGTTTCGGGGTCGGGGTGGGAGTGGGCGACGGGGTGGGGGTCGGCTTCGGCCTGGGCCGGGGAGCCGGTGGCGGGGTGGGGGGCGGTGTGGGCTTCCGGACCGGCCGGGGCGGCGGCGGTGGGGCCGGGCGCGGCGCGGGCGGGGTGGTGCGCGGTGGTGCGGGCGTCGGGGTGGGTCTGGGTTTGGGGGTGGGCTTCGGGGGCGGGGTGGGCGTCGGAGTGGGCGTGGGCGTCGGGGTGGGCGTGGGGCAGGGCGGCGGGGTCGGGGCCGGACATGGCGGGGGAGTGGGCCAGGAGCCGCCGGCGACGGCCACCGCGTGAATGCCGTCGGGGCCCGTCGAGGCGGAGGCGCAGGCGTCGGCCGACGCCGTGCCGACCGGGCAGCCCACCAGGGTCCACGTCAGCGTCAGCAGGGCCAACACCCTTGGGACGGGCGCGAGTCTGGTCGCTTCGGGTGCATGCACGACGGAGATCATGGAGCGTCGGGCGCCGTCGCACGCCGGAGTACCGGATGATTGATCCGAACGGGGGACATGCGACGTAAACCGGTTTGAATCACACCGCCTCGCGCATGGCTCGAACCGTACGTCCGTGCGGGGCGCGGTCCTCGGCCACAGTGTCCGGAAAGAAATTTGTGCGCCCGTTGAACACTTCGGCCCCCGGCATCCGTACCTGGTGTCGTGCGGCGGCGCAGAGGCGCTGCAATAACCAGGCGATTATGGGGAGTTGACGATGAAGACCTCGTGGAGGAGTGCCTCGCTGGTGGCCACGGCCGCGGGGGTGATGGTGTTCGCGACGGCGTGCGGTCAGGGCAACACGACCACTCCGTCCTCGGCGGCCCAGAACGTCGGTGCCACGGCGCCTGCCGGCATCGGCAGCATCACCAACCCCTCCGCCTCCACCGGCGCCGGCAACGGCTACGGTGCCGACGGCAACCAGGCCTCCAGCTCCCCGGCCGTGGTCGCGCCCGCCGGCAAGCTGAGCGTTGCCAGCAACCCGGATCTGGGCAAGGTGCTGACCGACGGCAGCGGTCTCACCCTCTACCGTTTCGATGCCGACACCGCCAATCCCCCCAAGTCGAACTGCGACGGCGACTGCGCCACCACCTGGCCGCCGGTGCCCGCCGACGACGCCTCGGCCGGTGCCGGCATCGACAAGTCGCTGCTCGGTGAGGTCACCCGCTCCGACGGCACCAAGCAGCTGACCGTCGCCGGCTGGCCGGTGTACCGGTACGCCAAGGACGTCAACGCCGGTGACGTCAACGGCCAGGGCGTGGGCGGCAAGTGGTTCGCGGCCGCCCCCGACGGCAAGAAGGCCACCCTGGCCGACCTGCCCGGCCTGTCCGTCCGCAAGGACGCCAAGCTCGGTGACATCGTCGTCGACAAGAACGGCATGACGGTCTACCGCTTCATCAAGGACAAGGCGTGGCCCAAGTCCGTCTCGAACTGCACCGGTGACTGCCTCGCGAAGTGGCCGGCCGTCGCCGAGGTCGCCTCCAGCGACACCAAGGGAGTCGTGAAGAAGGGCCTGATGGGCTTCACCCGGCCCGACAACGGCGAGAAGCAGCAGACGGTCGACTGCTGGCCGATCTACACCTTCTCCGGTGACAGCAAGGCCGGGGACACCAACGGGCAGGGCGTCGGCGGCACCTGGTACGCCGTCTCGCCCGAAGGAAAGCTGGTCGGCGCGCCGAGCAACTAGGGATCACCTCCCCAGGGTTGATCGCCCCGCCCATGTCCACATTCGCACATCGCGGAAGGGAGGGCAGAGGCCAGCGAGAGTCCCGGACGACGACACAACGGCGCACGACCGCCCGCCCCCTCCACACCGCACGGAGGGGGCGGGCTCCTTGGCGTCCTGGGGGCCTTTTGGCGCCCTCGCCGCAATCCGCCCCGAACCGCACACCGAATCCCCAGGCAGTGACCAGGAACGGATGGTCAATTTCCGGTTCGGCTACCCCTGTTCGCAGGCGATCAGTAGCCTCAGCTCGAACACCGGATCGCCTCAGCCTTGGAGAGATACATGGAGCGTCCCGCCTGGGCCCCACGGAGCATCGACATCTCGGTGCCGAGCGTTTCGCGTATCTACGACTACTACCTGGGCGGTTCGCACAATTTCGAGGTCGACCGGGAAGCGGCCCGCAAGGCGATGACGCACCTGCCCGGCCTGCCGAAGATCATGCAGGCCAACCGCGCCTTCATGCGCCGCGCCGTCCGCTACGCCGTGGGCACCGGCATCGACCAGTTCCTGGACATCGGTTCCGGCATCCCCACCTTCGGCAACGTCCACGAGGTCGCGCAGGCGGCGCACCCCGGCGCCCGTGTGGTGTACGTGGACCACGACCCGGTGGCCGTGGCGCACAGCAACGCGGTCCTGGAGGGCAACGAGCACGCGGGCGTGGTCGCCGCCGACCTCCGCAAGCCCCAGGAGATCCTGTCGAGCCCTCAGGTGGAGCGTCTCATCGACCTGAATCAGCCAGTCGCCTTGCTTCTCGTTGCCATACTGCACTTCGTGGAAGACGCGGACGACCCGTACGGGGCAGTGGCACAGCTGCGCGACGCACTCGCGCCCGGCAGTCTGCTTGTTCTCACGCATGCCTCGTACGAGGGAATCCCGTTGCCGGCCGAGCGGGCCGAGGGCGCGGTGGACGTATACAAGGACATTCGCAACCCGCTGATCATGCGCTCGCGCGACGAGGTCGCGCGGTTCTTCGAGGGGTACGACATGGTGGAACCCGGACTGGTGCCGATGCCGCACTGGCGGCCGGAGTCGGCGCCGGAGGACGAGGATCCGTATGCCTTCGCCGGATTCGCCGGCGTGGGGATCGCCGCGTGACCGCGGAGCCGGGCGGCCCGGAGGACAGACTGCGCAGGTTCGCGACGATCTGGAGCCGGGCGGTGTTCCCGGTCACCTCGACGTCCCTGACCCGCCCGGAGTTCGAGGAACAACTGCTGCCGCTGGCCCGTCGGCTGAGCGAGATCCTGCTGGCGCACGGCTTCGACGCCGACGAGGCCCGGCAGGTCGGCGCCGCGCTGATCGACGCGCACTGCACCGACCCCGAGGCGCTGACCCGCTCCCTCGACTGCGTCGACGCGTACCTGGTCCTGTACTGCGGTGAGGACGGCCCCCAGGAGGAGCTGCGGATGCGCTCCTCGCGGATCCAGCACGCGATGGCCGCCGGGTTCGCCCAGGCCCTGCGCGAGCGCACGCTGGCCGAGCAGGAGGCCATCGCCCAGGCCGCGTTGCGCGCCCAGGGTGTGGTCGCCCAGGCGCTGCACGCCAGCGAGGCCCGTTTCCGCGCCGTCTTCGAGGGCGCGGCGATAGGGGTCGGCATCGCCGACCTCGAAGGCAACGTCCTCCAGGTCAACGGCGCGCTGTTGCGCATGTTCGGCGGCTCCGAGCAGACCCTGCGCGGCCGCAACGTCATGGAGTGGACGCACCCCGAGGACGCGCCGCAGACCTGGCGGCTCTACGAGGAGCTGGTGCGCGGCGAACGCGAGCACTACCACGTCGAGAAGGCGTTCAACCGCTCGGACGGAACAGTCCTGTGGACCAACCTGACCGTCTCCCTGCTCCGGGACGCGGACGGCGAACCGCAGTACCAGCTGGCCCTCATGGAGGACACCACCGAGCGCCGTCTGCTCAACCTCCGGCTGCGCTACGAGGCCACCCACGACGCGCTCACCGGTCTGCCCAACCGGACGCTGTTCTTCGAGCGGCTGGAGAAGGCCCTGTCGGCCGGCGAGGGCCAGCGCTTCGGCCTGTGCTATCTCGACCTGGACGGCTTCAAGACCATCAACGACAGCCTCGGCCACTCGGCCGGCGACCGGCTCCTCGTGGAGGTCGCCGACCGGCTGCAGTCCTGCGCGACCGCGCCCCGGGAGATGGTCGCCCGGCTCGGCGGCGACGAGTTCGTGGCGCTGACCACCGGACCGGCCACCCAGCGCGAGGTCGACGACCTGGCCGACCGCATCATGAACGCCCTGGTCACCCCGATCAGCATCGACGGCCGCGAACTCATGGTCCGCGGCTCCATCGGCATCGTCGAGGGTCCGGCGGGCGAGCGCACCCCGGCCGAGGTGCTGCGCAGCGCCGACATCACGATGTACCGGGCCAAGTCGGCGGGCGGCAACCGTTTCGAACTGGCCGACCCGGAGGCGGACGCCCGCGCGATCACCCGCCACGGCCTGACCACGGCGCTGCCCGCCGCCCTGGACCGGGGCGAGTTCTTCATCGAGTACCAGCCGCTGGTCCACCTCGGCGACGGCACGGTGCGCGGCGCCGAGGCCCTGGTCCGCTGGCTGCACCCGCAGCACGGCGTCCTGGGCCCCGACCGGTTCATCCCGCTCGCCGAACACACCGGTCTCATCGTGCCGTTGGGCCGCTGGGTCCTGGAGGAGTCGATCCGCCAGGCCCGCGAATGGCGGGAACGCTACGGTGAGAACGACAGCACGGGCCCCCTGCGGATCAACGTGAACCTCTCCCCGTGCCAGCTCAGCCACCCCGGCCTGGTCCAGGACACGGTGGACATCCTGGAGCGGACCGGAGTGGCCCCCGACGCCCTCTGCCTGGAGGTCACCGAGTCCGCGCTCATCGGCGCCGACGACGACCTCCTCAAACCGCTGCGGCGCCTCGCCGAGATGGGTGTGGACATCGCTCTGGACGACTTCGGCACCGGTTACTCGAACCTCGCCAACCTCCGCCGTCTCCCGGTGAGCATCCTCAAACTGGACCGCTCCTTCACCCAGAGCATGCAGCAGTTCCCGGCGGACCCGGTCGACCTCAAGATCGTGGAGGGCATCGTCACCCTGGCCCACAGCCTGGACCTCGCGGTCACGGTGGAGGGCGTGGAGACCGGCGCCCAGGCCGAACAACTCCGCATACTCGGCTGCGACACCGCCCAGGGCTGGTACTACGCCCGCCCGGGCCCACCGGAGCGCCTGCACGACCTGGTGCTGGTGGACGCGACGGGCTGACCCGCCATCGGCATGGACCGGTGGGTGCGGCGCGGGCTGCGGGCGGTTGCTCGCGCAGTTCCCCGCGCCCCTTTCGGGGCGCGCACCTGGCGCCCCTTTGGGGGCGCGGGGAACTGCGCGACCAGCCCCCACGCGCCCGCACTCGACCACGCTCCGTCACCTCTCCAACAGCATCCTCTGAAGCTCCCGAGCGGCCCGAGGCGGCGCCACATCGCTCCGGTGCGCCAACGCGATGGTCCGGTGCAACCCCGGCCGGGCCAACGGAGTGACCCGCAACCCCCGCCCCGACCGAGCGGCGACCATCCGAGGCACCACCGCCACCCCCAGCCCCGCCCGCACAAACCCCAGCACCGCGTCCATCTCACCCCCCTCGACGGCGAAACCCGGCTCGAACCCGGCGGAGCGACACGCCGCGACGGTCAGTTCCCGCAGGTCGTACCCGTGCCGGAACATCACCAGCCGCTCCCCCTCCAGGTCGGAGATGCTCACCCCACCGCGCCCCCGCCCCGGCGCCGTCGCCTCGGGCGAGGACACCACCACCAGGTCCTCCCACAGCAGCTCCACGGTGGTCAGCGCGGGCGACGCCGGCGGCAGCGGCAGCACGATCAGCGCCAGGTCCAGCGCCCCGCGCGCCAGCTCCCGTACGAGGTCATGGGACCCGCTCTCCTCGATCAGCAGCTGGATCCCCGGATACCGGTCGTGGAACGCCCGCAGGACGTCCGGCAGCAACCCGGTGCACAGACTCGGCGTCGCCCCCAGCCGCACCCGGCCACTGCGCAGCTGCACCAGCTCCTGCACCTCGTACCGGGCGGTGTCCGCGTCCGCGAGGATCCGCCGGGCCAGCGGCAGCAGCGCCTCGCCCGCGTCGGTCAGGGTGATGTTGCCACGGGCGCGCAGGAACAGGTCCGCGCCCAGCTCCCGCTCCAGCGCCTTGATCTGCTGGGACAGCGACGGCTGGGCCACATGGACCAGCTCGGCGGCCCGGGTGAAGTGCCGGGTCTCGGCCACGGCGACAAAATACTGAAGCTGCTGGAACTGCATGGTTACACGATAGCTTTCAGCTATGGAATCCAGCCGCTCCATGTCTTGGACCGATCGGGTCCTCCGGCCCTAGCGTCGTCCCCATGGCTCTGGCAACGCGGACGGATCGACGGCCGTCCATGGCACGCACGATGTGGGACAGCTCCGTCGGCAAGAAGACCGTGATGGCCGTCAGCGGCCTGATCATGCTGCTCTACCTGGTCGCGCACATGATCGGGAACCTGAAGATCTACTTCGGGGCGGGCGAGTTCAACAGCTACGCCCACTGGCTGCGCACCGTCGGCGAACCGTTCATGCACTACGAGTGGACGCTCTGGCTCATCCGGATCGTCCTGGTCGTCGCCGTGGTCGCCCACGCCACGTCCGCCTACCAGCTCAGCCGCCGGGACATCAAGGCACGCCCCACCAAGTACGTGCACGGCAGGCCCCGGGCCAGTTACGCGACCCGGACCATGCGCTGGGGCGGGATCATTCTCGGCCTGTTCATCGTCTGGCACATCCTCGACCTGACCACGGGCACCGTGCACTCCGGCGGCTTCCAGGCCGGCCACCCGTACCAGAACGTCGTGGACACCTTCTCCACCTGGTACGGCGACGTCATCTACATCGTCGCGATGCTCGCGCTCGGCCTGCACATCCGGCACGGCTTCTGGAGCGCCGCCCAGACCCTCGGCGTCGGCAGCCGCACCCGCGACCGCGCCCTCAAGATCGTCGCCGACGTCCTCGCGCTGCTGCTCACGGCCGGCTTCATCGCCGTACCCGTGGGCGTCATGACCGGAGTGGTGAGCTGACATGACCGACTACGTGAACTACTCGACCGGCGCACCCGTCTCCGACGGCAAGGCCCCCGACGGCCCGGTCAACGAGCGCTGGGACAAGCGCCGTTTCGAGGCGAAGCTGGTCAATCCCGCCAACCGGCGCAAGCACACGGTGATCGTCGTCGGCACCGGCCTGGCCGGCGGCTCCGCCGGGGCCACCCTCGCCGAACAGGGCTACCACGTCGTCCAGTTCTGCTACCAGGACTCCCCGCGCCGCGCGCACTCCATCGCCGCGCAGGGTGGGATCAACGCGGCGAAGAACTACCGCAACGACGGCGACTCCGTCCACCGGCTCTTCTACGACACCGTCAAGGGCGGCGACTTCCGGGCCCGCGAGTCCAACGTGCACCGCCTCGCCCAGATCTCCGTCGAGATCATCGACCAGTGCGTGGCACAGGGCGTGCCGTTCGCCCGTGAGTACGGCGGGCTGCTCGACACCCGGTCGTTCGGCGGTGTCCAGGTGTCCCGGACCTTCTACGCCCGCGGCCAGACCGGCCAGCAGCTGCTCCTCGGCGCCTACCAGGCGCTGAGCCGGCAGATCGCCGCCGGGAACGTGGAGATGCACCCGCGCACCGAGATGCTCGACGTGATCGTGGTCGACGGGCGGGCCCGTGGGATCGTCGCCCGGGACCTGATCACCGGCAGGATCGACACCTACTTCGCCGACGCCGTCGTCCTCGCCAGCGGTGGCTACGGAAACGTCTTCTACCTGTCGACGAACGCCATGAACTCCAACGCCACCGCGATCTGGCGGGCGCACCGGCGCGGCGCCTACTTCGCCAACCCCTGCTTCACGCAGATCCACCCCACCTGCATCCCGCGCACCGGTGACCACCAGTCCAAGCTCACCCTGATGAGCGAGTCGCTGCGCAACGACGGGCGGATCTGGGTGCCCAAGGCCAAGGGCGACACCCGACCGGCGAACCGGATCCCCGAGGACGAGCGCGACTACTACCTGGAGCGCATCTACCCGTCCTTCGGCAACCTGGTCCCGCGCGACATCGCCTCCCGAGCCGCGAAGAACGTCTGCGACGAGGGCCGGGGCGTCGGCCCCGGCGGACAGGGCGTCTACCTCGACTTCGCCGACGCGATCGAGCGGATGGGGCGGAAAGCCGTCGAGGCGAAGTACGGCAACCTCTTCGACATGTACCAGCGGATCACGGACGAGGATCCGTACCAGGTGCCGATGCGGATCTATCCCGCCGTGCACTACACGATGGGCGGACTGTGGGTCGACTACGACCTCCAGACCACCGTCCCCGGTCTGTTCGCGGTCGGCGAGGCCAACTTCTCCGACCACGGGGCGAACCGCCTGGGCGCCTCGGCCCTGATGCAGGGTCTGGCCGACGGGTACTTCGTCCTCCCGGCCACCATCAACGACTACCTCGCCCGCAACCCGCACCAGGAGGCGGTGACGGCCGGACACCCCGTCGTGCAGGAGGTGCTGGCCGAGACGGAGGACCGGCTGAACCTGCTGCTGTCCGTCGACGGCGACCGTACCCCCGACTCCTTCCACCGCGAACTCGGCGAACTGATGTGGGAGTTCTGCGGTATGGCCCGCACGGACGCGGGGCTGCGCAAGGCACTTGAGCGCATCCCGCAGATCCGGGAGGAGTTCTGGCGGCGGATCAAGGTGCCGGGGACCGGCGAGGAGTTCAACCAGTCCCTGGAGAAGGCCAACCGCATCGTCGACTACCTGGAGCTCGCCGAGCTGATGTGCCTCGACGCGCTGCACCGCGCCGAGTCCTGCGGCGGCCACTTCCGCGAGGAGTCCCAGACGCCGGACGGCGAAGCCGCCCGCAGGGACGACGAGTTCGCGTACGCGGCCGCCTGGGAGTTCACCGGCACCGGGGACGCCCCGGTCCTGCACAAGGAAGACCTCGTCTTCGAGTACGTCCACCCCACCCAGCGGAGCTACGCATGAAGCTCACCCTGCGCGTCTGGCGCCAGCCGAACGCCGACGCCGACGGCGCGATGTCCACGTACGAGGTGGACGGCATCTCCTCCGACATGTCCTTCCTGGAGATGCTCGACACCCTCAACGAGGAACTCATCCTGCGCGGCGAGGACCCGGTCGCCTTCGACCACGACTGCCGCGAGGGCATCTGCGGCGCGTGCTCCCTGGTGATCAACGGGGACGCGCACGGGCCGGAGCGCACCACCACCTGTCAGCTGCACATGCGGTCCTTCAAGGACGGCGACACGATCGACATCGAGCCGTGGCGGGCCTCCGCGTTCCCGGTGATCAAGGACCTGGTGGTGGACCGGTCGGCGTTCGACCGGATCATCCAGGCCGGCGGGTACATCACCGCGCCGACCGGGGCCGCGCCGGAGGCGCATGCCACGGCGGTGCCCAAGGCCGACGCCGACTTCGCGTTCGAGCACGCCGAGTGCATCGGGTGCGGGGCGTGCGTCGCCGCCTGCCCGAACGGGGCGGCGATGCTGTTCACGTCCGCCAAGGTGAATCACCTGAACGTGCTGCCGCAGGGGGCGCCCGAGCGGGAGACGCGGGTGCTGGACATGGTGGGGCAGATGGATGCGGAGGGGTTCGGGGGGTGCACCCTGACGGGGGAGTGCGCGACCGCCTGCCCGAAGGGGATTCCGCTGGTGTCGATCACCAGCATGAACAAGGAGTGGCTGCGGGCTGCCCGGAAGGCGGGGAAGCGGTAGCGCCGTCGGGGAGCGCGGGTGCGTGGGGGCTGGTCGCGCCCGCGCGGCGGTGGCCGCATATCGAATACAGCCCCGCGCCCCTGACGGGGCGCTGTCCTTCGGGGCGCTGAAAAGTGAAAGTCGTTCGCCGGAAGGTGCGGACGGGCGGGGTCGGTGTGGTGCTCACCGGCCCCGTCTCGCTTTTCTTTACCGCCGTCTGATCATGGTTGCGTTACCCTCGGGCGTCTGTGAGTGACCGGAAACGGTCCGACCCCCGGCATTCAGCAGTCCCACATCCACGGGTCCCGCGCACGTCACGCCGAGTCCAGCCTGCCGCGGAAGAAAGCAGGTGCAGATTTCCTCAGCTTCCGCTCGGCGCAGGAGACCTCCCTATGACCGCGATGCCCGCCTCACCCCCCGCCCTCGCCGCCCCGCCCGGGGGCTCCGGCTACCTGGTGCAGCTCGCCCGTGACGTGGACGACGTCCGGGCCGCGCAGCGGCTGCGCCACCAGGTGTTCGCCGGAGAGATGGGCGCCCGGCTCGACGGGCCGGAGCCGGGGCTGGACGTGGACGCCTTCGACGCGTACTGCGACCACCTCCTCATCCGCGAGGCCCTGACCGGCGAGGTCGTCGGCACCTACCGGCTGCTGCCGCCGGAGCGTGCCGCGGTCGCCGGCCGCCTGTACTCCGAGGGCGAGTTCGACCTCGGCCCGCTGGCCGGCATCCGTTCCGGCCTCGTCGAGGTCGGCCGCTCCTGCGTGCACCCCGCCCACCGCGACGGCGCCGTCATCGGTCTGATCTGGGCCGGCATAGCCCGGTACATGGTGGACCGCGGCCACGAGTGGCTGGCCGGCTGCTGCTCCGTCCCGCTCGCCGACGGTGGTGCCCTCGCCGCCGCCACCTGGGACCGGGTCCAGGCCAAGCACCTCGCGCCGGAGGAGTTCCGGGTACGGCCGCTGCGGCCCTGGGTGCCCACCGGCCCGGCGCCCGTGGGACGCACCGAGCTGCCCGCTCTGCTGCGCGGCTACCTCCGACTCGGCGCCTGGGTGTGCGGGGAGCCCGCGCACGACCCGGACTTCGGGGTCGCCGACATGTACGTGCTGCTGTCGATGCGCCGGGTCAATGCGCGCTATCTGCGGCACTTCCTCTCGCTCGTCCCGGCGTGATGAGCGTCTGGCTGCCCAGCGCGCCCTGCACTCCGGGCGCGTGCGTGGAGCGCGCGGGATCCCTCACGGCGCTGCCCCGGGCCGTGCTGCGGTTCGTCACGGTCGTGGCCCTGATGCTCGTCGCCATCGCGCTGCTGCCGCTCGGCTGGGGGTGCCCCCGCTTGCGGGGGAGGATCCCCGCGGCCTGGGTGCGCCGGTTCTCCCGGGCGCTGGTCCGGGCCGCCGGGGTCCGGATCCGGATCACCGGCAGTGCCCCTGGCGCCGGCGGGGTGTTGCTCGTCGCCAACCACATCTCCTGGATGGACATCCCGCTGCTGGCCGCCGTACGGCCCGCGCGGATGCTCGCCAAGAAGGAGATCCGCGAGTGGCCGGTGGCCGGCGCGCTGGTGGCCGGGGCCGGGGCGCTGTTCATCGACCGGGACCGGCTGCGCGCGCTGCCGGACACGGTCGGCCGGATCGCCGGGGCGCTGCGGGAAGGGGCCGCGGTGGTCGCCTTCCCGGAGGGCAGCACCTGGTGCGGCCGGGCCCAGGGGCGGTTCCGGCGGGCCGTGTTCCAGGCCGCGCTGGACGCCGGTGCGCCCGTGCAGCCGGTGCGGCTGCGTTACCGGCTGCAGACGGGAGCGGCCAGCACCGTGCCCGCCTATGTCGGCGAGGACACGCTGCTGGCCTCCCTGTGGCGAGTGGTGACGACCCGCGGCCTGGTGGCCGAGGTGGACATACGTCCGCTGATACCGGCCGGCAGCCACCCGGACCGTCGTAGCCTCGCCCGCGCCGCCCAGCCGGTGACCCACGAGCCGGCCTGGACGCACGCGGCTCTGGTGAGCCCTGAGCGGGCGGCTCAGTGGTCGGTCTCCAAGTGGAGCTTGAGCAGGTCCACGCCGTAGTCGCCGCCGTTGGGCGTGCGGATGATGGTGTGGATGTGCTGCTGGGTGGGCGTGCCGTTCGGTCCGCCCATGCCACCGCCGCCCGGCCCGCCGGAGGGCATACCGCCGGTGGGCTGCCCGGTCATCCGACCGGTGGGCTGCCCCGAGGGCTGCCCGCCGCCGGTGCCGGTCTTCGTCCCGTAGGCGAGCGGCGACTGGGCGTCGTACTCGATGAGGACGACCGGGCTGTGCACCCGGTAGTAGAAGGCCGAGGTGTCCTCGGTCTCGCCCAGCCAGTAGAAGTACGTCTGGTCCAGGTGCTTCTCGACCTCCGCCATCTTCACCTCGGCGTGCCCGGCGTCCATGTAGCCGACGTAGACGCGGACCAGATCGAGGAGCTTGTCCCGCTGGGCCGAGGTGAGTTCGGAGCCGGGCAGGCCCTGGTAGGCGAGCTTGAGGTTGTCGGAGCCGGCGCCCGCCTTCATGTCGGTGCCGGACTTGCTCACCTTCGAGTCGATCACCTTGGCGCGCTGGGCCGAGGTGAGGGAGCGCAGCAGGGTCAGACCGGCCCTGGTCTCCGGCTTGAAGAGGGTGATCTTCTCGCCCTTGTAGGTGGCCGAGGTCGGCTCGGAGCCCATGAAGGTCGGTGTCATCACGACCTGGTCGCCGAGGACGAAGTAGTTGATGGCGACATGGTGGCCCTCGTACTGGAAGCCCCACGGCTTGCTGGTCGACGGCGTGCCCATGAAGGTGAAGAAATAGGCGCCCTCGGTGAGGGTCTCCCGGTTGCCGCCGTTGTAGTCGCCCAGGAACTGGTTGAGCTTCATGATGTTGCGGGTCTGGGTGAGACCCTTCGCGGACAGCGCGGCACCGAGCAGCGCGTAGCCCGACTCCCGCTTGCTGTCCGTGATGTCGCCCATCCGGACGCCCTTGCGCTCGTACCCGTCGACGTTGCTCCAGGCCAGCCACTCGTCGTCGTCCATGTCGAAGGTGCAGGAGGCGCGTTCCTTCGCGCTGAGCCCGTCCAGGAACGCCTGCGCAGCCTTGACGACCCTGTCCGTGGAGACGCCGGTGGAGTGGATCGAGTACAGGTCGTGCACGACCTTGCCGTCCGTGGTGACGCCCACGAAGTCCTTGTACTCGACCTCGCTCGGGCCGGGGCCCATGCCGCCGGGGCCGCCCGAGGACATGCCGCCGTTCGGGGCACCGGAGGGCGAACTCGACGCGTTCGAGGAGCCGTTGGAGCAGCCGGTCATGGTCGCCAGCGCGGCGACACCGCCGGCGAGCAGCGCCGTGTTCATGAACCAGCGACGGCTGCGCTCGGCTTCGGGGGTGCGGGGGTGGTGTCCGTGCATGCGCCCAGGTTTCCGGGCCAACCTGAAGCGTTCCTGAAGGTCGTCAGGGGAGGGAACGGGACAGATAGGGCGCGGTGGCGCTGGTCGCGGCCCGGGCCACCTCGGCCGGCGGGCCCGCCGCCACGATCCGGCCGCCCCGGTCCCCGCCGCCCGGCCCCAGGTCGATCACCCAGTCGGAGTCCGCCACGACCGTCATGTCGTGCTCGACCACCACGACCGTGTTTCCCGAGTCGACCAGCCCGTGCAACTGCCGCATCAGCACCTCGACATCGGCCGGGTGCAGTCCCGTCGTCGGCTCGTCGAGGAGATAGAGCGTGTGGCCGCGCCGCCCGCGCTGCAACTCGCCTGCCAGCTTGATGCGCTGGGCCTCACCGCCGGACAACTCCGTGGCGGGCTGCCCGAGTCGCAGATAGCCGAGGCCCACCTCCAGCAGGGTGGCCAGGCTGCGTGCGACGGGCGGGGTGTCCGCGAAGAACTCCGCCGCGCCCGCCACGGTCAGGTCCAGCACCTCGGCGATGTTCCGTCCCCGGTACGTCACTTCGAGCGTCTGAGGGTTGTAGCGCGCCCCGCCGCAGTCCGGGCAGGGCGCGTAGGTGCTCGGCAGGAACAGCAGCTCCACGCTGACGAACCCCTCGCCCTGGCAGGTCTCGCACCGGCCCCCGGCCACGTTGAAGGAGAACCGTCCGACGCCGTAACCGAGCTCCCGTGCCTGCCCGGTGTCCGCGAACACCTTCCGTACGACGTCGAACAGGCCGGTGTAGGTGGCGAGGTTGGAACGCGGGGTGCGGCCGATCGGCTTCTGGTCGACGGAGACCAGGCGGCCGACGCCGTCCACTTCCCCGGTGATCTCGCCGATCAGCGTCGACTTGCCGGATCCGGAGACCCCGGTGACGGCGGTGAGGACACCGAGCGGGAACGTGGCGGTGACCGCGCGCAGGTTGTGCCGGGTCACCGGGCCGACCGTCAACCAGCCCTTGGCGGGCCGCAGCCGGCGCGCCGGGACGGAGTCCCGCGCGAACAGGTAGCGGGCGGTGGCGGAGTCCGCGACCCCGGCCAGCTCCGCCACCGGTCCGCTGTGCAGCACCTCGCCGCCGTGCTCGCCGGCCCGCGGGCCCACGTCCACCAGCCAGTCGGCCCCGCGCACCACGTCCAGGTGGTGCTCCACCACGAACACCGAGTTCCCGGCCGCCTTCAGCCGCTCCAGCACCATGAGCAGCGCCTCGGTGTCCGCCGGGTGCAGTCCGGCCGAGGGCTCGTCCAGGACGTAGACGACACCGAAGAGCCCGGAGCGCAACTGGGTGGCCAGACGCAGGCGTTGGAGCTCGCCCGCGGAGAGGGTGGGCGTGGCCCGGTCGAGGCTGAGATAGCCGAGGCCCAGCTCGACGACGGGGGCGATGCGGGAGGTGAGGTCCGCGGTGAGGACCCGTACGGTCTCCGACTCGCCCTGGTCGCCGAGGAGCTGGGACAGCTCGGTCAGCGGCAGCGCGACGAGGTCCGCGATCGTACGGCCAGCGAACGTCACCGCGAGGGCCTCCGGCCGCAGCCTGCTGCCGCCGCACACCGGACAGGGCGCACTGGTCAGGAATCGCTCCGCCTTCGCCCGCAGAGCCGGGCTCTTGGAGTCCGAGAAGGTCTTGAGCACGTACCGGCGGGCGCTCGTGTACGTGCCCTGGTACGGCCGTTGGATGCGGTCGGCGTCCCGGACCGGGTGCACGGTGACCACCGGCTGCTCGTCCGTGAAGAGGATCCACTCCCGCTCGCCGGCGGGCAGCTCGCGCCATGGCCGGTCGACGTCGTGGCCGAGCGCGTCCAGGACGTCCCGCAGGTTCTTGCCCTGCCAGGCGCCCGGCCACGCGGCGATCGCGCCCTCGCGGATCGACAGCGACGGGTCGGGGACCAGCGACTCCTCGGTCGTCCGGTGCACCCGGCCGAGGCCATGGCACTCGGGGCAGGCGCCCACGGCCGTGTTGGGGGAGAACGCGTCGGAATCGAGCCGCTGGGCGCCCGGCGGATACTCCCCGGCGCGCGAGAACAGCATGCGCAGGGAGTTGGAGAGGTTGGTGACCGTGCCGACCGAGGAACGGGAGGTGGGGGCCGCGCGGCGCTGCTGGAGCGAGACGGCCGGCGGCAGTCCGCTGATCTCCGCGACCTTCGGTGCCCCGACCTGGTGGATCAGCCGGCGCGCGTACGGCGCGACCGACTCGAAGTAGCGCCGCTGGGCCTCGGCGTAGATCGTGCCGAACGCCAGGGACGACTTCCCCGAGCCGGACACACCGGTGAAGACGGCCAGCACGTCCCGGGGGATGTCCACGTCGACGCCCTTGAGGTTGTGCTCTCGGGCGCCCCGGACGCGGACGTACGGGTCGTGGGGGCTGTGCATCGGACGGACTCTCCGTGACGGGCGGCTCGCGGGGCAGGGACAAACCCCGCGATCCTAGCCCGGGGCGGCTCGCTACTGCGGAGGGTTGCCCTGCCTCCGCTCCCGCTCGATGTAGTCGTCGGCCTGCTTCTGGCCCATGTCGACCTGGGACTGGTACTTGTTCCCGGTCCGCTGGTCGATCATGTCGCCGCCCTTTTGGACGCCCTGTTTGGCCTGGTCCTCGTGGCCCTTGAGCATCCCCTTGAGCTTGTCCAGCATGGACATGGCAGCCCTCCTCGCTGGTTGCGGCTTCCACCCCCAGGGTCACCGGCCGGGGCGCCGTCCGCATCTCGGCGGGCGTCCCCGTGCGGGCCCGGCGCGCCTGTGCGAGCTTGGAAGACGCGGATTCCCGCCGTCCGCGGAGCCGACCGCCGAGCGCCCTCGGAGGCTCCCGCACAGCCGACCACAGAGCCGCCCGCAGAAAGGCCCGGCCTCATGAGCACTTCCGGTTTCGGATTCGGACGCAGCCCGTTCGAGGAGTTCGACGAGCTGATGTCCCGCTTCTTCGGCGGATCCGGACCGGGCGCACCGGCCCGCCGTCCGCAGCGTGTCGACATCGGCAGTCTGCTGTCCGAGCGGGCCCGGGAGCTGGTCGCCGAGGCCCGGGACCTCGCCGCCGTCGAGGGCAGCGAGGAACTGGACGCCCGGCATCTGCTGGCCGCCGCCGCCACCCACGACTCCACCCGGCGGCTGCTCAGCGAGGCGGGCGCCGACCCCGACCGGCTCCACGAGCGGCTCACCATCGGCCACGGCGGCGGCGAGAAGACCGAACCCACCACCCTCACCCCGGCCGCCAAACGTGCCCTGCTCGACGCGTACCAGATCTCCCGCGCCGAGGGCGCCTCCTACATCGGCCCCGAGCACCTGCTGCGGGCGCTCGCCGCGAACCCGGAGTCCACGGCCGGGCGGGCGCTCGGCGACAGCGGCTGGGAGCCGACCCGGATGCCGGCCGAGGGCGCGGCGGAGCGCAGGAGGCCCAGCACCACGCCGACCGTCGACGAGTACGGCCGCGATCTCACCGAGGACGCCCGGGCCGGGCGCCTGGACCCGGTGATCGGGCGGGACGAGGAGGTCGAGCAGACCATCGAGGTGCTCTCCCGGCGCAGCAAGAACAACCCGGTGCTGATCGGTGACCCCGGTGTCGGCAAGACCGCCATCGTGGAGGGCATCGCGCAGCGGATCGTCGCCGGGGAGGTGCCCAGGACCCTCGAAGGCAAGCGGCTGGTCTCCCTCGACCTGGCCGGGATGGTGGCCGGCACCAAGTACCGGGGCGAGTTCGAGGAACGGCTGAAGAAGCTCCTCGACGAGGTCCGCGAGCACAGCGGCGAACTCGTCCTGTTCCTCGACGAGGTGCACACCGTGGTGGGGGCAGGGGGCGGCGGCGACGGCGCCCTCGACGCCGGCAACATCCTCAAACCGGCCTTGGCCCGCGGCGAGTTGCACCTGATCGGTGCGACCACGGTGGACGAGTACCGCAGGCACATCGAGAAGGACGCGGCCCTGGAACGCCGGTTCGCGCCCATCCTGGTCGGCGAGCCGACCGTCGACGACACGGTCGAGATCCTGCGCGGCCTGCGCGACCGCTACGAGGCCCACCACCAGGTCCGGATCACGGACGAGGCGGTCGTGGCGGCGGCCGAGCTGTCCGACCGCTACATCACCTCCCGGTTCCTCCCGGACAAGGCCATCGACCTGATGGACCAGGCGGCGGCCCGGGTACGGCTGCGTTCGAAGACCCCGCCCACCGACACCCGGGACATCGAGGACCGGATCGCCGCCCTGAACCGGGAGAAGGACCAGGCGGTCGCCGACGAGGAGTACGAGCGGGCCAAGGAGCTCCGCGACCGGATCAAGGTGACCGAGGCCGAGCTGGAGCAGGCCGGCACCACCGAGGAACACGCGCCCAAGGTCACCGCCGAGGACATCGCCGAGGTCGTCTCCCGCACCACCGGCATCCCGGTCGCCCAGCTCACCGAGGAGGAGCGGGAACGGCTGATGAAGCTGGAGGAGCACCTGCACGAGCGGGTCGTCGGCCAGGACGAGGCGATCACCGCCGTCGCCCGCGCGGTCCGCCGCGCCCGCGCCGGCATGAGCGACCCGGACCGCCCGGTCGGCAGCTTCCTCTTCCTGGGCCCGACCGGCGTCGGCAAGACCGAACTGGCCCGCGCCCTGGCCGCCGCTCTCTTCGGCGACGAGACCCGCATGATCCGCCTCGACATGAGCGAGTTCCAGGAGCGCCACACGGTCTCCCGGCTGGTCGGAGCCCCGCCCGGATACGTCGGCCACGAGGAGGCCGGCCAGCTCACCGAGGCGGTGCGCAGGCAGCCGTACGCCGTGCTGCTCCTGGACGAGGTGGAGAAGGCGCACCCGGACGTCTTCAACACCCTGCTCCAGCTGCTGGACGACGGCCGCCTCACCGACTCCCAGGGCCGTACCGTCGACTTCAAGAACACCGTCGTCATCATGACGTCGAACATCGCCGCGGACCGCATCCTGGCCGCCGGTACCGAGGACTACGCCAAGGTCCGCGAGGCGGTCATGCCGGCCCTCCAGCAGCACTTCCGTCCGGAGTTCCTCAACCGCATCGACGAGATCATCGTCTTCCGCGGCCTGGACCGCACCCAACTTCGCCAGATCGTCGGCCTGTTGCTGGAACACACCCGGCGCCGGCTGCACGCCCAGAACGTCGCCCTCGAAGTCACCGACACCGCCGCCGAGTTGCTCGCCAACCTCGGCCACGAGCCCGACTTCGGCGCCCGCCCGCTGCGCCGCACCATCCAGCGCGAGGTCGACGACCGCCTCGCCGACCTGCTGCTCTCCGGCCAACTCGTGCCCGGCGACCGCGCGGTGGTCGACGCGGCGAACGGCGAGATCATGATCAGGTCGGACAAGCCGGCCGAGGTGAGCTGATCAGGCGCCGTGCACGACGGCTGCCAGCCGCCGGTAGGACTCCAGCAGCGCCGTACGGTCGTATGTGCTCGTGGTGACCAGGATCTCGTCGGCGCCGGTCTCCTTGAGGACCGTCTCCAGTTCGTGCGCGACCTGGTCCTCGGTGCCGGCGATGTGCCCGGTGAGGCCGGACTCGTAGAAGCCGCGTTCCCTCGCGGTCATCGTCCGGGCCTCGACGGTCTCGGCCTGGGGCAGCGGCGGGAACGTGCCGTGGGTGCGTGCGTACGCCATCGACCAGGCCTCCGGGACGAGCAGCCGGCGCGCCGCCTCGGGGGTGCCGGCGACGGCGATCGTCCCGGAGATCACGACGTACGGTTCGGTGGCCCAGGGGGAAGGGCGGAAGCCGTCGCGGTAGCGTTCGATCCCTCGTCGCATCTTCTCGCGGCCGCGCAGATCGCCGATGACCATGGGCAGCCCGGCCCGGGCCGCGATGTCCGCGCCCTCGCCCATCGCCAGCACGAACGGCGGCACCCGCAGCCCCTCCGCGGGACGGGCCCGCACCCCGGTCGGCGAGGTCCCCTCGAACCAGCCGAGCAGCTCGCCGAGGTGCGCCGCGAAGTCGTCGGCGTCGCCCTTGTCGCGGCCCAGCGCCCGGCGCACGCCGTCGGTGAAGCCCACCGACCGGCCGAGCCCCATGTCGATCCGCCCCGGGTACAGCGACTCCAGCACGCCGAACTGCTCGGCCACGACCAGGGGCTGGTGGTTGGGCAGCATCACACCGCCGGTGCCGACCCGGATGGTCCGGGTCGCACCGGCCACGGCGGCGGCCAGCACGGTCGGCGCCGAACCGGCGACGCCGGGCACCCCGTGGTGCTCCGACACCCAGAAACGGTGGTAACCGAGCGCCTCCACCTCCCGCGCCAGCGCCACGGTGTCCCGCAGTGCCTCGCCGGGCGCGTGCCCCTGCCGGGTCCGGGAGCGGTCGAGGACGGAGAAGCGGGTCCCGGCGATGGTTGCGTTCACAGAGGGTTCAACAGTCCCGCGGGCACAGGATTCCCGCCGGGGCGGGGCGCCGCGAGGCCGCCGTCGGCCGTCCGGCGGTCCGGGGTCATCCCCGTTCTAGGGTGGCCGGGTGACAGAGAGCAGTACGCGGCCGATCGCCGTGTTCGACATCGACAACACCCTCGCCGACACCGCCCACCGGCAGCGGTTCCTGGAGCGCAGGCCGAGGGACTGGGACGCGTTCTTCGCGGCCGCGCCGCACGACCCGCCGATCGCCGAGGGGATCGCGCTGGCCGTGGCGTCCGCCGAGGAGTGCGAGATCGTCTACCTCACCGGGCGGCCCGAGCGCTGCCGGCGCTCCACGCTGGACTGGCTCGCCGCCCATGGGCTGCCCGAGGGGCGGGTGCACATGCGGCGCAACGCCGACCGCAGGCCCGCCCGGCACACCAAGCTGGAGATCCTCGGCCGGCTCGCCGAGCGGCGCGAGGTCCGCTTCCTGGTCGATGACGACGAATTGGTGTGCGACGCCGCCGAACGGGCCGGGTTCACCGTCGTACGGGCCCGCTGGGCCGACCGCTCGGCGGCGCTGGAGCAGGCCCAGGAGGGGGAGGGACGGACCTGACGGTGGCCCCCTCAGTCCTCGTCCTCGATGCGGAAGCCCACCTTCAGGCCCACCTGGTAGTGCTCGATCTGGCCGTTCTCGATCTGCCCCCTGACCTGCGTCACCTCGAACCAGTCGAGGTTGCGCAGGGTCTGGCCGGCGCGTGCGACACCGTTGCGGATGGCCTGGTCGATGCCCTCGTGCGAGGTGCCGACGATCTCGGTGACCCGGTAGGTGTGGTTCGTCATCGAAAAGCTCCTCTCGTCGTCACTCCACCGTGCCGCATCCTCAAGCGGAGCGCGAGGCGTCGGTTCCGAAACGCCTACAGCTCTTGACCCTCCGTATTGGTCCATACCAAAATCCCGTACACCCGTATGAGCACCTGGTGCTCCTTCCCCCACGCCGGGCCCCTTCGCCTGTCCACAGACAGAACAGGAACCGCCGTGAGACCTCGCCGACCGCTCGCCCTCGTCTGTGTGTCCGCCGCCCTGCTGAGCGCCTGTGGAGTGCTGCCGGGCCAGGGAGGCGGTCGGCACACGGTCACGGTGTGGCTGATGCGGAACAGCGCCTCGGCGGACTTTCTGCGCCGGTTCACCGCGGACTTCGAGCGCACCCACAAGGACATCCGCCTGGAGATCCGCATCCAGGACTGGACCGGCATCGTGGACAAGGTGCAGACGGCGCTGAAGAGCGACGCCGACGACGCGCCCGACGTCATCGAGGTCGGCAACACCCAGGTCCCGCAGTACGTCGAGGACGGCCGGCTCACCGACCTCACCCTGGAGTCGATGCGCGACTGGGGCAAGGACCACTGGCTGCCCGGCCTCGCCGAGCCCGGCCGGGACGACTCCCGCCAGTACGGCATCCCCTGGTACGCCGCCAACCGGGTCGTCATCTACCGCAAGGACCTCTTCAAGAAGGCCGGGATCACCGCCCCGCCGAAGACCCGTGAGGAGTGGCTGACCGACACCGAGAAGCTCAACTCCGGTGGCAGGCAGGGGATCTACCTCGCCGGACAGGACTGGTACACGCTCTCGGGGTTCATCTGGGACGAGGGCGGCGACCTTGCCGAGGAGACGGACGCCGGCTGGAAGGGCACCCTCGACAGCCCCGCCGCACTGCGCGGGATGGACTTCTACCGGCGGCTGCAGGCCCTCGGCAGGGGGCCCGTCGACGCCGACGAGGAACACCCGCCCCAGGCGCAGGTGTTCGCGGGCGGGCAGGTGGCGCAGATCGTCGCGGTGCCCGGCCTCGCCCAGTCCGTCGTGCAGGAGAATCCCGAACTCAAGGACGAGATCGGGTACTTCCCGGTGCCGGGTCTCAGTGCGGACCACCCCGGCGCCGTCTTCACCGGCGGCTCCGACCTCGTCGTACCGCAGAACACCGACCGGCCCTACGACGCGACCGCCGTCGTCGGCGCGCTGACCGGTGCCAAGTGGGACACCGAGCTGGCCCGCACCATGAACTACGTGCCCAACAAGACCACGCTGGCCGGCGCGGTGGCCGGGGAGGAGGGGGTCGCCGCCATGGCGGCGGGTGCCGCGCGAGGGCGCGCGACCCCCCACACCCCGGACTGGCCGGCGGTGGAGGCCGACAACCCGATCAAGGGCTACATGACCAAGGTGCTCGGCGGAGCGGACCCCGCGACCGAGGCCCGCCGCGCCTCCCGGCGGATCACCGAACTGCTCGCGCCGGACTTCGGGTGAGCGCCCCACAGGGGCGCGGGGCCGCATTGCATGTGCGGCTGCCGCCGCGCGGGCGCGAGCAGTCACGACGGCGCCGCGGACGACCGACGACGTGGCGCGGCACGTCCAGCGGAGCGCACGGCGGTCGACTCAGCGGGCGACGCTCAGGGAGAGCGCGAAGCGGCCCTGTGAGTCGGTCCACCAGTTGGTCAGCTCCAGCCCCGCGCGTGCCAGCTCGGCGGTCACTCCCTCCCGCCGGAACTTCGCCGACACCTCGGTGCGCAGTTCCTCGCCCGCCGCGAAGTCCACCGCGAGGTCGAGCGCGGGCACCTTCACGGTCTGCGCCACCCGGGAGCGCAGCCGCATCTCGATCCACTCGTTCTCCGCGTCCCACAGGGCGACATGGTCGAAGGCGCCCGGGTCGAAGTCGGCGTCCAGCTCCCGGTCGACGACGGCGAGGACGTTCTTGTTGAACTCCGCCGTCACCCCGGCCGCGTCGTCGTACGCCCGGACCAGCACCTCCTCGTCCTTGACCAGGTCGGTGCCGAGCAGCAGCGCGTCGCCGGGCGTGAGCAGCGCGCGTACCGAGGCCAGGAACGCGGCCCGCTCGGCGGGCAGCAGGTTGCCGATCGTGCCGCCGAGGAACGCCAGCAGCCGGGGCCCCGGCGTGTCCGGCAGCTTCAGCCGGCCGGTGAAGTCGGCGATCAGGGCGTGCACGGTCAGCCCCGGCCGCTCGGCGACGAGCGCCTGGCCGGCCTGCGTCAGCGCGCTTTCGCTGACGTCGACCGGTACGTACACCTCAAGTGCGGTGAGCGCGTCGATGAGCAGCCGGGTCTTCTCGGAGGAGCCCGAGCCCAGCTCGACCAGAGTGCGGGCGCGGCTCGCGGCGGCGATCTCGCCGGACCGGGCGCGCAGGATCTCCCGCTCGGCCCGGGTCGGGTAGTACTCGGGCAGCTCGGTGATCTGCTCGAACAGCTCGCTGCCCCGGGCGTCGTAGAACCACTTCGGCGGCAGCGTCTTGGGGGTGGCGGTGAGGCCGGTCAGGACATCGGCGCGCAGCGCGGCGTCCGTCGCGTCCTCGGGAAGGGTGCGGGTGACACGGAAGGGACTCACGTACAGGGCTCCTTCGGGAATGTGGGCGCCCCCGCCCGGACGGAGCCGGGAGCGGGGGATGGTGCCGGGTCCTCGACCGGGTTCTCGACGTGTTTCTCGACCGGGTTCTCGACGGGCGCGAGTGTGACGCCCGCGCGGCTCGCGGTGAGCAGCGTGCGGTCGGGGACCTCCTGCCAGCGCGGGTCGTCGTCGTACGGCTCGGAGGCGACGACGGTGCGCCGGCCGGGTTCCGAGAGATAGAAGAGGCTGTCGCCCCAGGCGGTGGCGGCGATGGTCTCGCCGTCGGTGAGGAGCAGGTTCAGCCGGGCGGAGGGAGCCGCCTCGGCCACCTGCTGAACCGTTTCGGCGAGGGCTGGGCCCGGTGCCGTGCCGGAGCGCAGCCGGTCGAGGGCAAGCGCCCAGACGAACGCCGAGTCGGTGCGTGCCTCCATCGACAGCAGGTCGGCCGGGGGCAGCAGCGGGACCAGGGGCGCCAGGGACCGCGGCCAGCCGGGGACGGCCCCGTTGTGGCTGAACAGCCAGCGGCCCGCGGCGAACGGCGCCGCCGCGGCCTCCGCGTCCGCGCCCGCCAGGGTCGCGTCCCGTACCGCGGCCAGCAGCGCGCCGGTCCGTACGACCCGGGCCAGGTCGGCGAAGGACTGGTCGGCCCAGATCGGCCCCGCCCGCCGGTACCGGGCCGGCTGCGGATCCGCCGGGGCGTACCAGCCCACCCCGAAACCGTCCGCGTTGACCGTCCCGTACCGCTGCCGCCGGGGTGCCCACGACTGCCGGTAGAGGGAGTGCTCGGGATCCACGAGGAGCCGGCCGAGCGGCTCCTCGGGCCCCAGGCAGGCCAGGTGACGGCACATCAGGCGGCCTCCGCCGTGCGGGCGGTGCGGAAGCCGGAGAAGATCTGCCGCCGGATCGGGTAGTCCCAGTTGCGGAACGTGCCCCGGCAGGCCACCTGGTCCACGGCGAACGAACCGCCGCGCAGCACCTTGTACTCGGGGCCGAAGAACACCTCCGAGTACTCCTTGTACGGGAAGGCGGCGAAGCCGGGGTAGGGCAGGAAGTCGCTGGACGTCCACTCCCAGACGTCACCGATCAACTGCCGCACGCCCAGCGGGGACTCGCCCTGCGGGTAGCTGCCCGCCGGAGCCGGGCGCAGATGCCGCTGGCCCAGGTTGGCATGGTGCGGAGCCGGGTCGGCGTCGCCCCACGGGTAGCGCCGGGACCGGTTCTCGCCCGGGTGATGCCGGGCGGCCTTCTCCCACTCGGCCTCGGTGGGCAGCCGGCGCCCGGCCCAGCGGGCGTAGGCGTCCGCCTCGTACCAGCACACGTGCAGGACGGGCTCCTCGGGTGGCACGACCTCGGTGACCCCGAACCGGCGGCGCAGCCACTGGCCGCCCTCCCGGTGCCAGAACTGCGGCGCGGAGATGGAGTGCTGCCGGATGTGCGCCCAGCCCGCCGGCGTCCACCAGCGCTCGTTCTCGTAGCCGCCGTCCGCCATGAACTCCAGGTACCGGCCGTTGGTCACCGGGACGGTGTCGATCCAGTAGGGCGCCACCTCCCGCCGGTGCGCGGGGCGTTCGTTGTCCAGCGCCCAGGGCTCGGTGGAGGTGCCCATGGTGAACGGGCCGCCGGGGACCAGGACCTCGGCGGGGCCGGTGAACGGCGGCGCCGGGGCGGGGTCCGGGGCGGTCAGGGCCTGAGGGCCCTTGCGCAGCTGATGGGTGATCAGCATCGTCTCGTCGTGCTGCTGTTCGTGCTGCGCGATCATGCCGAAGGCGAACCCGGCCTCGGTCAGCCGGGTGCCGCTGAACGCCGTGCTCTCCAGCAGGTCGAACGCCCGGCCGCGCACCTCGGCCGCGTACTGCCGGGCCTCGGCGGGCGGCAGCAGCGGCAGCGAGGGCCGCTCGGAGCGCGGATGCTCGAAGGCGTCGTAGAGGCTGTCGATCTCGGGGCGCATCGCCTCCCGCCCGCCCACGTTGCGCAGCAGCCAGAGTTCCTCCTGGTTGCCGATGTGCGCGAGATCCCAGACCAGCGGGGACATCAGCGGGGAGTGCTGGGCGGTGAGGTCGGGCCCCTCCACGCAGCTGGTCAGCAGCGTGGTGCGGTCGCGGGCCGTGGTCAGGGACTTCAGTGCCCGGTCCCGCAGGGTCTCGATATCGATGTCGACGTCGGTCTCGGTCATGCGCTGATGTCCTTCCCATGGGCGCGACCGGCCGTGCCGCGCACTCCGTCCAGCAGGTCGTCGGCCGGGCAGCGGCCCCGCAGCACGTACCGGTCCCGGTACGCGGCCACCGCGTCCATGACCTCGGGGGTGGCGCCGAGCCTCGGCAGGGCCTCCAGCGCCGCCGTGAAACAGGCGACGGCGGCCTCGTGCAGCTCCGGGTCGCCGAGCCCGGTGCGGGCCGCGTCGAGCCACAGCGGGTTGTTCGGGGCGGGCCGCGGCCCCGCCCGCTCGGTCAGCGGTTTCACCGTCCGGTACGCGGTCTCGGCGGCCTCCGGGTCGTCGAACAGCGCCGCCGTCACCGCCAGCGGCACGATCCACCCGTCGTCGCCGGGCTGCGCGTCGATCATCCGCAGCTCCAGATGACCGCGCGGCCTGACCGGCGGGAACAGCGTGGTGAGGTGGTACGCCAGGTCAGTGCCGGTGGGCGGCGTCCCCGACCGGGTCCAGGCCCGGAAGGTCATGCCCTCGGGAACCTCCCAGGGGCCGCCGTCCCGCCGTACGCACATCACCGGTGCGTCCAGGACGTGCCGGGCCCAGGCGGTGCGCGGGTCGCCGTCCAGCGGGGGCGCGCCCGCGCGGCCCGCGCCGATCTCCATCCACAGCAGCTGCCGGGTCGAGACCCAGCCGGTGGGCCGGTTGCCGACCAGGGGGGAGTTCGCGAACGCGGCCACCAGCACCGGGCCCAGCTGATGGGCCAGCCACCAGCGCCGGGTGTACCCGAGCGGGCCGGGCTCCTCGTGGCCGGCGTCCAGGCAGACCTGGACGGACGCCGAGGCGCACATCATGTGGCGGCCCGCCGTGCCGGTGCGGTCCAGGCACGCCTCCATCGCGTCGTAGCGCGGCTCGCGCAGGAAGCGGCGGGGTGGGTGCCAGGGGTCGTGACCGACGCCCAGTATTCCGAGGTCCTGTTCGGCGAGGACCTTGCGGACGGCGTCCAGGTCGGCGGAGACGGTGCCCATGCACTCCATCAGGGAGGCGGCGGGCGGCGAGCTGAGCTCCAGCTGGCCGCCGGGTTCGACGGTGAGCGCCGACCCCAGGGGCACCGTGCGCAGTGCGGCGTAGGCCGCTTCGAGTCGTTCGGATGTCACCGGGAGCTGCGGCCCGCGCAGCTCGTGGACCAGCCATTCCACTTCGACCCCGAGGGTGCGGGGCGGGCCGGTCTTGAAGCAGATGCCCTTGACCAGAGCCTCCACCTCGGCCTCGGTGACAGCGGTGCGGTCGTCCGAGAAATCGGTCTTCACGGAGCCGTCGGTACAGTGACCGCCGTCGGATATCGCGTCGGACATGTAGGGATCCTCCTGAGATTCCACCATGCCACCGCCCCGGCCGTGGACGCGTCCGGGACGGCATCGTCCGTTCCACCCAAGACCGTCGCGTCCATTCGCACAAGGGCACCTATAGGGACGTTCTGGATCGGTAACCTCTGCTTCCTTCTGCGTTTCCGGCCGTTTCAGGCCAGGGAAACTCCGTTGCACGGCACCACCAGCATCGCCCAGGATGCGTGCATGAGCACGACGGGGGAGGCCGCGCGGGCCGCGGTCATGGCGTCCACGGGGGTGGCGCCATGAGCGCGCGCCTGCGCGGTGTCGCACGGCAGACCGAGGAGATCGTGGCGGCCGGGCGCTACCGCGCGCCCGACGGCCGCGAGGTCCACCTGGCGGCCGGCATCGCGGCCGCACGGGCGGGAACACGGCTCTACGGCCCGGACCCGGTCCCTGTTCCGGACCCGGTCCCTGTTCCGTCCGTCCCCGGCCTGGACGCCGTCTTCGAGGTCACCGGTGAGAGCAGCCTGGAGGCCGCCCGCCGCCTCGCCGACGCCCCGGTGGCCGTCCTGAACTTCGCCTCGGCCCGCAATCCGGGCGGCGGCTACCTGAACGGCGCGCAGGCGCAGGAGGAGGCCCTGTGCCGTGCCTCCGCGCTGTACACGTGCCTGCGCGAGGCCGCCGGGTACTACGAGCACCACCGCGCCCACCGCGACCCCTTCTACACGGACCGCGTGATCCACTCACCGGCCGTCCCGGTCTTCCGCGACGACCGCGGCGCGCTGCTCGCCGAGCCCTACCGCGCGGGCTTCCTGACGGCCGCCGCGCCCAACGCGGGCGTGATCCGCCGTACGGCCCCGGAGCGGGCCGGCGAACTGCCGGACGCCCTCGCCGTACGCGCCGAACGGGTGCTGGAGGTGGCCGCCGCGCACGGCTACCGGCGATTGGTCCTCGGCGCCTGGGGCTGCGGGGTGTTCCAGAACGATCCCGCACAGGTGGCGGGCGCCTTCCGGGAACTCCTGGGCCCCGGCGGGCGGTTCGCGCGAACTTTCGACCACGTGGTGTTCGGGGTCCTGGACCGCACGCCGGGATCCGTGGTCCGGGCCGCCTTCGCGGAGACGTTCCGGACCGCTGAGGTTTGAAGTCGGCTGCGGGGCTGCGCCTCTTAAGGGGCGCAGCCCCGCAATCGATATGCGGCTAACGCCGCGTGGGCGCGACCAGCCCCCACCGGCCCGCGGTAGGCCTACTGCGCAACCAGGGGAGCGCCCGGCTCAGTTCCAGCCGTAGCGCTCGTGCAGCCGGTGGCGTACGAGGTTGAAGCGGCCCCGGTCGAGGGCGCAGGCCTCTCGGCGCATGCCGTCCTCGTGCAGGCGCAGGACGCGGTCCACGTCCACCCAGGAGTCCCGCCCGGTACGGTCCCAGGGGCCGCTGCCGATCGCCACCCACTCGCGGTCGTTGTCGTGCTGCTTGCTGGACAGCTGGACGGCGAGCAGAGTGCCGGCCGGCTCCCGGGCGACGACCAGTACCGGCCGGTCCTTGCCCCGCCCGTCGTTCTCCTCGAAGGGCACCCAGGTCCAGACGATCTCACCGGGGTCGGGGTCGCCGTCGTGGGCGGGGGAGTACTCGGTGTGCACCTTGCCGACCTCGTGCGGGTCGGCCTCGGTGGTCGCGGTGGGGCCGTACCGGCCCGGGATGTTGTCGTCGTCGATAAACGCAGTCACGAGGGCACCCTAAGGGGCCTCAGCCTGCGAGGACAGGCGGGGTGCCGGTGCGGCGCAGCTCCGCTTCGATCAACCCGGCGGTCACGTCGGGGCGTTCGATGTGCGGAAGGTGACCGGCCTCCGGGATCGGCTCGAACCGGCCCTGCGGGAAGGCCTTGGCATAGGCCGCGCCGTATGAGGGCGTGACGATGCGGTCGCTCTCGCCCCAGATCACCAGCGCGGGCTGCCGCACCCGCCCCAGCCGGGGCAGCAGCTTCGGGTCGGTCATCCGGCCGCCGTCGGTGAGCAGCCGCATGGTCGCCATGTTGGCCTGGCGGCGGGCGAGTTCGGTGGCGGGGAGGGTGGCCGGGTCGACGTAGAAGCGGTCCGGGTCGTGCCAGGAGTGCTCGGCCTGGGCGCGCGCGTCCAGCGCGAAGAAGTCCGTGACCGGCTCGCCCTCGATCTCCGCGCCGACCGCGTTGACCAGGACCAGGCCGGTGATCAGCCCCGCCGTGTCGCGTACGGCCATCTCGGCGGCGAGTCGGCCGCCGAGCGAGGAGCCGATGACCAGGACGTCGCTCAACTCACTGTCCAGGAGCAGGTGGAGGTAGGCGACGGCGAGGTCGTCGACGCTCGTCAGCCAGTCGGGGCGCGGTGTGCCGTCCCAGCCGGGGTGGACGGGGGTGACGGTGTGCGCCGACTCGGCGAGGCGGGCGGCGAGCCCGGCGACCGTGGCGGGGCCGCCGCCGCCGTGGAGGACGAGCACCGGGCGGCCGGAGCCGGCCTCGGTCAGGGAGAGGGGGAGGTCGGGATACACGTGGGCGATGCGGTTCGTCGTCATGCCGCCAATCTAACTAAGGATGTTTACTTAAACAAGCTTAGTCATCGGTTACAGTGGAGCCATGCACGATGACCTGCACGTTCTCGGAAGAGCGGTGAAACAGGCCCAGTACCGGCAGCACCGGGCGCTGGACAGCGCGCTCGCGGCCGTCGGCACCACCCTCGCGCAGTGGGACGCGCTGCGTGCCATCGACCGGTCGCCGGGCGCCTCGGCGCGCGAGCTGGCCGCGGCCACCTTCCAGAGCGAGCAGGCCTTCGGCACGCTGGTGGGCCGGCTGGCCGCGCAGGGCCTTGTGGAACGGCGACCGGGCCACGGGCGACGCATCCGACACCATCTCACCCCCGACGGGGAGCGGACGCTGGCGGCCGGGCACGGCGTGGCCGGCGAGGTGCTCGCCGACTGCTTCGCCGGGCTGTCGGCGGCGGAACGGGCGACGCTGCTGGAGCTGCTGCGGCGGCTCAACGCACAGGAGTGAGCGCGCGGGTGCCCCCGGCCGCGGCCGAGGGCACCCGCTGTCTCGCGGCTGCTACTCGCCGTCCTGCTCCACCGGAACCTTCTGGGACTTCGGGGCGGTGACCCCGTTGAGGATGGGCGAAGTCCCGGCCGGGTCCTGCCCGTTCGGGTTCATCGACGCGAGGAGCTGGCGGGCGAGACCGAGCCCCGTGCCGCCCATCGTGAGCGCCTTCGCGAACAACTCCGCCATGCCGTCGGCGCCGTTGAGCAGCACCATGTTGTCGACGTTGCCGAAGGCGGAGGCCCCCGCCTTGACGATCTCCGGCCAGTTCTCGGCGAGTTGCTGGGCGACCACGGCCTCCTGGTTCTCCGCGAGGGCGGCGGCGCGCGCCTTGATCGCCTCCGCCTCGGCGAGCCCCTTGGCCCTGACCGCCTCGGCGTCCGCCAGACCCCTGGCCTGCGCGGCGGCCGCCTCGGCCTCACCGGTGGCCCGGGTCGCCGCCGCGGTCGCCGTACCCCGGGACTTGGTCGCCTCGGCGTCGGCACCCGCGGCCGCCTTGACCCGGGTCGCCTCGGCCGCGGCCGCCAGCTCCGTCTCCTTCGCCTTGGCCTGGGCCGCCGAGATACGCGCGTCACGCTCGGCCTCGGCCAGCGTCCGCTTCTCATAGGCCTTGGCGTCGGCCGGCTTGCGGACGTCCGCCTGGAGCTGCTGCTCGCGCCGGTGCGCCTCCAGCTCGGCGACCCGCGTCTCCTGGACCACGACCTCCTGCCGGGCGGCCGCGTCGGCGAGCGGACCGGCCTGACGGGACTGGGCCGCCGCCTTGTCCCGCTCGGCCTGGTAGCCGGCCTGAAGGATCTCGCTGTCCCGGGTGGCCTCCGCCATCCGGGCGAACGACTGCTGCTCCGCCTCGGTGGCGAGACGGTTCGCCTCCGCCTGCGCGATCCGCGCGTCCCGCTGGACGGCGGCCGCGTGCGGCATCGCCAGGTTCTGGATGTACCCGGTCGGGTCCTCGATCTCATGGATCTGCAGGGAGTCCACGATGAGCCCCAGCTTCTCCATCTCCGTGCCGCAGGCGGCCCGGGTCTGTCCGGTGAGCTTGTCCCGGTCGCGGATCATGTCCTCGACCGTCAACCCGCCCACGATGGACCGCAGATGACCCGCGAACACGTTGTGCACCCGCTCGGACATCATCTTCTGCTGGTCCAGGAAACGGCGGCCCGCGTTGGCGATCGACACGAAGTCGTCGCCCACCTTGAAGATGACCACACCCCGCACCTTCAGCGGAATGCCCTGCTGGGTCACGCAGTCCACCGACAACTCGGTCTCGTTCAGGTCCAGGGAGAGCTTGCGCACCGCCTGCACGCCGGGCAGCACCAGCGTGCCGCGCCCCGTGACGATGCGGAACCCCATGCCTTCCTCAAGACCCTCGGTCCGATGCTTCGAACCGGAGATGATGAGCGCCTCGTTCGGCTCGGCCACCCGCCACATCATCTTGAACACACCGATCAACACGAGAACGGCGAGAACCGCCGCCCCCGCAACGACGCCGACAACCATCGGCATACGCCCCCTTTGCATGGTGCCCTTTCGGCACCGAACGAAGGGAGTGTGCGCCTGTGCGAGCGCCGGGTGAAGACGCGGGCGATTCCTTGTTGCAGTCTTGACGCATACGCCCCTCACCTGGGGCTATGCTCGCTCAACTGTCGTACGCGGGCGTGACGTAGACCGTCCGTGGCGGCAGGTACTCGACCACCATCACGACCGTGCCCCGCTCGAACCGGCCGGTGCCGTCGGCGGCGTACGCGAGGAAGTGCTCGGCGCCCCCGCGGACCCGGACCATCACCTCGCCGACGAGCCCGGGCCCGACCGTCCCGGTGACCCGTCCCATGAGCCCGACCATCGACGCATCGTCCATGGTCAGAGGGTACGGTCAGGTCAAGCGGGAGGAAAGCCGCCTGCTCCGGCGTGGCCGGCGGTTCCGCCTTGTGCGGCCGGGGACCTCGCCCTGTCCAGCCGAAGACTTCGCCCTATGCCGCCGGGGAGTCCGCGGGCACGGGCTGCGACGGCCAGAGGTCGTGCCAGCGCAGTTCCGCCTCCAGCTGGGCGGCGACGGAGACGAGCAACGGCTCGCTGTCCGCCGGGCCGAGCAACTGGGCGCCCACCGGCAGGCCGTCCCCGGTGAATCCGGCGGGCACGTTCACCCCCGGCCACCCCAGCACGTTCCACGGCCAGGCGTAGGGGCAGGCGGCGATCATCGCCCGGTCGGTGGCGAACTGGCCCAGCCCCAGCAGCGCGCCGACGCGGGGCGGGGGAGCGGCGGTGGTCGGGGCCAGGATCACGTCGTACGACGTGAAGAAGCCGCCGATCCTGGCCCGCAGGGTGGCCTCCGCACGCCGGGCGGCCCGCAGCGGGGCTCCGCCGAGCAGCCGGCCCAGGCGGGCCGCCTCCAGGGTGCGCCGGTCGAGAAGGTCCGGGTGCGGTGCCTCGCGGACGCGTTCGGCGATCCCGACCGTGGCGCGGGGCACGAAGGTGAGCCCGATCTGGCCGTAGGGGGGGTCGGCCTCCTCGACGGTGTGGCCCAACGCGGCCAGCTTTCCGGCCAGTTCGAGGACGCGGGTGCGCACCTCCGGCTGGAGGCGGGCGGGCAGGGCGGTGAACGGCGGTTTGAGGGAGAGGGCGATGCGCAGCCGCCCGGGGTCGCGGCCGACCGCGTCGGCGAGCGTCAGCCGGCCCGGCTGGTGCGGGTCCTGCGGGTGGTTCCCGCCGGCCGCGTCCAGCAGCAGGGCGGCGTCGGCGACCGTGCGGGCCAGGGTGCCGTTGACCGTGATGCCCTGGAAGGACTCGCCGCGTGGCCAGGTGGAGATGCGGCCGCGCTGCGGTTTGATGCCGACGAGGTGGGTCCACGCGGCCGGGATGCGCACGGATCCGGCGCCGTCCGAGCCGAGCGCGGCCGGTACCAGCCCCGCGGCGACGGCGGCCGCCGACCCGCCCGAGGACCCGCCCGGGGTGTGCTGCGGCTGCCACGGATTACGGGTGGCGCCGAAGGCCGGCCCCTCGGTGAACGGCCATTGGCCGAGCTCGCAGGTGTTGGTCTTCCCGACGATCACCGCCCCGGCCGCGCGCAGCCGCCGTACCGCCTCCCCGTCCTCGGTCACCGGCGGGAAATCGCCCCGGCAGCCGAAGGCGGTCGGCTCACCGGCCACGTCCGTGTCGTCCTTCACCGCGACGGGCACCCCGAGCAGCGGCCGGCGCACTCCGGCGGCCAACTCCCGGTCCGCGGAGTCCGCTTCGGCGAGGGCCGCGGTACGGCGCACGATCCGGAAGGCGTTGAGGGAGCCCTGGGTGGCATCGATGCGTGCGAGACACGACTCGACGAGTTGACGTGACGTCAGTTCACCTTCGGCCAGGGCGCGTACGGACTCGGCGAGGCCTGTGGAACGGTCGTACGGCATGCGGGGACCCACCTCCGGGGCGCTGCGTTTACCGGAGAGTAACGTCGATCGGGCCTCCGCAGGACAGGTTTCGCACAGTCGGCGTTCAGCCGGGCCCCAGTCCTGTGCAAGGTATTGACGTGAACCTGCCGCAACTTTTACTTTTGCGCGACTTATCGAACCAAGTTCGAAATGCCGAACGCGTCGCTGTGTCCGCGTCTGCACGAGCCCCCGGAGAGCCGCCGTGACCACACGTCCCCCCACCCCCTCCCGCCGCACCCTGCTGCGCGCGCTGGCCGCCCTGCCCGTGACGGCTCTGGCTCTGGGCGAACTGCCCGGCCTGCTCGGCGCGGCCGAGGCCACCGCCCCCGCGAACGGCTACGCCACCCGTTACACCATCGTGCCGTTCCTCGACAGCGACGACGGCACGGTGAACGTCTACCAGTCCGACGACGCCACGGATTTCCGCCTCCTGCAGGCCTCGGCCTACACCCCGCCCGGCAACCGCATCCGCGACGCGAGCGTCTTCAGGCACACGGACAGCTACTACTACATCACCTACACCACCCACACCTGGCAGGACGAGAGCACCACGATCGGCTTCGCCCGCAGCGCCGACCGGGTCAACTGGACGTTCCTGTACGACTACACGATCCCGATCACGGACCTGTCCCGCGCCTGGGCGCCGGAGTGGTTCGTGGACAGCGACGGTAGTGTCAACGTGATCGTGTCCTGCTCGACGACGGACGACGAGTGGATCTTCACCCCGTACGTCCTGACCGCGACCGACTCCGCCCTCACGGCGTGGACGTCACCGACCGCCCTCTCCGGCATCGGCGCGAACCACATCGACACGTACATCGTGAAGGCCGGCTCGACGTACCACGCGTTCACGAAGAACGAGACGGCGAAGTACATCGAGTACGGCACGGCCACCAGCCTCAAGGGCCCCTACACGATCTCCAGAACCGGCGACTGGGCGGGCTGGGGCAGCTACCGTGAGGGCCCCTCCGTGATCCAGCTCGACAACGGCGGCTGGCGGATCTTCTTCGACGGCTACGGCGACGGCAACTACTACTACAGCGACAGCTACGACACGTTCGCCACCTGGACCACCCCCACGGCCCTGCCCACGCTCTCCGGCACGGCCCGCCACTTCACGGTCGTCAAGGAGACCGTGGCCGGCGGCGCGTCGCCGACGAAGAACGCGACCCGCTCCTTCCAGTCGGTCAACTACACCACCAGGTACTGGGAGGAGGTGTCCTCCCTCCTCAACCTCCCCGTGGTGACCGGGTCCAGCGCCACGGCCGACAAGCAGGCGGCCACCTTCACCATGGTCGCGGGTCTCGCCGACGCCAACGGCTACTCGTTCCGCGACGCCGCCGGCAACTACCTGCGCCACTACGGCTTCCGGGGCCGCTTCGACGCGAACGACGGCACGACGGCATTCGCCAGGGACGCCACCTTCATCGCCCGCACCGGCACGACCACCGGCTCGGTCCGTTTCGAGTCGTACAACTACCCCGGTTACTACCTGCGCCACTACGACTACCAACTCCGCGTGAGCCTCTCGGACGGCACCGACCTGTTCCGCCAGGACAGTTCGTTCACGCCGGTGACCTCCTGGGCCTGACCTGCGGGTCTCCCAATAGTTCCGCGTTCTGCTCGATTTCCCGATTTCCCGCGGAGATCTGCAGTTGTGGTCCACTGGGCCTGGCGAGTACCGGAACGCTCGCCGGGTCCTGGCCGCCACGGCTGCGAGGCGGCCGCCGTGGCGGTCGGTGCTGGTGACCTTGGGAGCGTTCACGCCTCCGCGATGATCCGGATCTTCAGGCGGTCGTATTCGGCAACCGCGTCCGGCACGTGATCGAAGTAGTCGTCCCAGAAACCCGGCCGCTGCCACTCCCGGGGCGCGAGGGTCAGCCAGCCGTTCCCCAGCCCGGTGACCCAACAGGTCGGCATCCGGTCGGACACGATCTCGAACATGTCGGCGTCCCACAGTCCGGGCGAGTCGACATCATCCTGCCTCGCACTGCGGTCAGGAAGGCGGAACAGAATCCGCGCCCGGGCCGCGGACACTTCGAGGACCGGATACTCCTCGCCGATCCGCACACCCGGATGCTCGCTCACGACCGTCGAGGTCCCGGGCTGGATGATTCTGACGCATCGGACGATCACCGCCACAGCCTACGGAGTCCCGACTCGGTCAGCCTCACGGCCCGCGGGCGATGACACCAGCGTCGTGTCCAGGTGCCGCTCGACACCCATGAGGGCTCTGTCTGGCTTGCAGGTCTCTTTCCGCGAAGCCGCTCTTTCCGTGCTGGCGCGGCTCTGAGCGGTCTTCGACTGACCGGGTGCTGGTGGTCTTCCAGCCCACCGGCGTCCGGTTGTTCCTGCACCTGCTGTGAGTGCATCCACCCGCTTTTCGTTCTGGATACGGGGTGGCCCCGCGCCGGCCGGGGAGGGCGGGCGCGGGGCCGTGGTCGGCTGGGTCAGCGGGCAGTGAGCTTCCAGAGGTGGTCGGCCGTGCCGTTGTCGGTCCACTGCAGGACCTGGGCGCCGGACGACGTGCTCATGCTGGTCACACCCAGCAGGAGGCCACTGTTGTAGTTGGCGATCTTGTAGTAGCCGCTGCCGTCCGGAATCAGCTGCCACAGGTGATCGGCGGTACCGTTGTCGCCCCAGATCAGCGCTGTTCCGCCGTCGCTGGTGCTCATGCCGTTGATGCCGAGCAGCAGACCGCCGGCCTGCTGCTGGATCTTGTAGAGGCCGTTTCCGGCGGACACCAGGGTCCAGTTCTGGTCGGTGCCGGTGGTGGAGGTGGCCTGGACGACGGCGGTGCCCTGGGCGGTGCCGGCACCGGTGGTGTCCAGGGCGAGGCCGCTGTTCTTGTTGGTGATCTGGTAGCGGCCGGCGAGTGAGGTGGAGGTGCCGGTCGGGGTGATCACCAGGTGGTAGCCGTCGGTCGCGTTGGTGGCCACCGGAACGGTGATCTGGCCGTTCGAGACCGTGTAGTCGGTGTCCGAGATCGTGATCGGGGCGGACACCGCCGTCGTACGTCCCTTGGACGGCGTGTACTCCAGCTTCACGTGCACCGTGCCGCTCAGCGCCGACACCGAGCCGAGGCCCTTGACGGTGACCGCGCTCGCCCCCTTGCCGCCGCCGAAGATCACGCTGAGCTGCCTGCCGTCACCCGAGAGCGAGGCGGCGCCGTCTATGCCGGTCTGGGCCGGCGGCGTGGTGACGAGCATGTTGCCGGACATGTCGCCGTACCACTTGTAGAGCCAGTACGAGCCGTTGGGCGAGCCGCCGGTGTCGGTCAGGGTGTCGCCGAGGGTGCCGTAGTGGTTCCAGAAGGCCAGCTCGGCATCGTGCACGCCCGCACGCTCGAACTTGGCGACATAGCCGATCAGCGATCCGGGCACGCCGATCTCGCTCGTGGTGCCGTACTCCTCGATGGCGATGGGCCGCGGGCTGATGCCGAGGCTCGATTCCAGCGAACGGTACGCCGCCACGTGCGCGGCGATGTCCTGTGAGCCCTGCAGCTCATGCCAGGAGATGATGTCCGGGACCGTGCCGGACGCCTTGGCGTCGGTGAGGAAGGTGCTCATCCAGCTCTGGTTCCAGGCCGAGTAGCTCGGCCCCTGGACGGGAGTCGTGGAGTCCTTCGCACGGACCTCGGCGTACGTACGGGCCCAGCCGGCGTCGAAGGAGCCGGCGTCGGTGGTGTCCCAGGTCCAGTCGGGCTCGTTCCACAGCTCGTACGCGGCGATGTTGGTGGCGCCGGAGGACTTCACCGAGGCGACCTGCTTGTCCACGGCGGACAGCCAGTCGCTCCAACTGACCCACTTGTAGGGGAAGTCCGGGTACCAGTCCGGCATGCGTACGACCACCTTGGCGCCCGCCTTGGCCGCCTTGGCGGCCACGACCAGGGCGTCGCCTGCCGGTTTCGGCTCTCCGTTGGGCAGCTGCGAGCCGCCCGGGGCCATCTGCACGAAGGTGTTCGGCTTCAGCGGGGTGACCAGGCTGTCCGCGGGGGTCGTGGCGTCCGCCAGGCCGTACAGGCTGCCGGTCGCCACATGGGTGACGGAACGTAGGGTCTGGTCGGCGTTGACGACCAGGGTGGTGGCGGACGTGGGGGCGGCGTGGGCGGGGCCGGCCGCCGCCAGGGCGGCGGTGAGCGCGGCCGCGCCCAGGAGGGCGAGGGGTCTTGTGCGGCTCATGGCGAGGTTCTCCTCGAATGACGCGGGAAAGGGATGCGGCCCCCGGAGGGCGGGGCCGGCGGCTCAGTCCTTGACGGCGCCCGCGGTGACACCCGCGGCGACGTAGCGCTGGGCGAGTACCAGCAGGACTGCTGCGGGGATCGACGCGACGACGGCGGTGGCCATGATCGCGTTCCATTCCTGGTTGTTGTTGCCGATGTACTTGTAGATGCCGAGGGTGATCGGCCTCAGGTCGCCACCGCCGTCGAGGGTGTTGGCGAAGACGAAGTCGGACCAGGCCCACAGGAAGCTGAAGAGCGAGACGGTGACCAGTGCGTTGCGGCTCACCGGCAGCACGACGGACCAGAAGGTGCGGAAGGTGCCGGCGCCGTCGATCCGGGCGGCCGAGACGAGTTCGCCGGGGATGCCCGACATGAACGCGGTGAAGATCATGACGCCGAAGGGCACGGCGATGGTGGAGTCCGCGATGATCAGTCCCCACCAGGAGTTGAGCAGACCGAGGTCCAGGAAGATGCCGTAGAAGCCCATGGCCATGACGATCCCGGGGATCATCTGGGCGACGAGCAGGGTCAGACCGAGCGCCCCGCCGCCGCGCGGACGCAGCTTGGCCAGGGAGTAGCCGGCCGGGGCGGCCAGCACGAGGGTCAGGGCGACCGTGCCCAGGCCGATGAGCAGGCTGGTGCCGAGGTAGGGCATCTGGTCGTCGAGGACGGCCTTGTAGCCCTCGAAGGTGGGGTGCAGGGGCAGCAGGTCGGGCGGGCTCTTGCGCATGTCCTGCTGCGGGGTGAGGGAGACGTTGACCATCCAGTACACCGGGAAGAGCATCACCGCGGTGAGCAGCACCCCGATGACCGTGTACGTCCTGCCGCGCATGGGGGAGTTCACGCTTCCTGCCTCCTCTGGACGCGGATGTACAGCAGCCCGAAGACGAGGGCGATGAGGATGAGGATGTTGCCGACGGCCGCGCCCGGACCGAACTTGGGGAGCAGGGTGCCGAAGCCGAGCTGGTAGGACCAGGTGGCCAGGGTGGAGGAGGAGTCGCCGGGACCGCCCTTGGTCATGATCCAGATCAGGTCGAAGACCTTGAGGGTGTAGACGAGCCCGAGGAGCAGGGTGATCGCCGACACCGGGCGCAGCAGCGGGAAGGTGATCCGGCGGAACTGCTGCCAGGCGCTCGCCCCGTCCAGGGACGCGGCCTCGTAGAGCTCGCCCGGGATGTTCTGCAGTCCGCTGTAGAGGATGACCAGGTTGAACGGGATGCCGATCCAGATGTTGGCGATGATGACCGAGGTCAGCGCCCAGCTGGGCGAGTCGAGCCAGTCCACCGGTGCCACACCCACCAGGTGCAGGGCGTAGTTGATGACGCCGGACTCGCTGTTGAACATCCATGACCAGGTCGACGCCGACACGATCAGCGGCAGCAGCCACGGGATCAGGAACAGTGCCCTGAGAGTGCCGGCCAGCCGGAAGTGCCGGTTGAAGAAGACCGCGAGGGCGAGCCCGGCCGCGTACTGGAACGCGATCGACACGAAGGTGAAGACCAGCGTGTGGCGCATGGCCGGACCGAACGTCGGGTCGTCGAGGACGGTCCGGAAGTTGTCCAGACCGGAGAAGGGCGCGTCGCCCGCCACGAACGACCGGACGGTGTAGTCGCGCAGGCTCAGGTCGAGGTTGCGGTAGAGGGGATAGACGTAGAAGGCGGCGAGGTAGACGGCCAGCGGCGCGAGGAACGCCAGTGCGGTCAGCCGGCTCCTGCGGCGCTGACGGCGCCGGAGTTCCGGCACGGTCGGCGACGCGGCGGTGCGGGTCGCCCCGGAGCCGGCCGGGGACCGCTGGGCGCGGCGGTCGACGCGGGCGATGGTCATGCGATCTCCTGAATGCGGGCGGCCTGCCCGGAGCGGGAGGGATCCGGACGGTCACGGTTGCCGTGGGACCGTCGGACGGACGGACCCGGGCAGGCCGCGGGGCAAGGGCGTCGAGGGTCAGCTCGTGCCCTTGCCGGCGGCGGTCTGCGCGGCGTCGAGAGCGGCCTGCGGGCTCTTCCCACCGGACAGGGCGGCCTGGACGGCGTTCCACATCGGCTGCGAGATGGTCGGGTACTTGGTGCCCAGACCGCCGCTGGTACGGCCCCGTGCCGCCGCCACCGCACCCACCCACGGCTTCAGTTCGGAGTTGGCCTTGACCTGCTCGGCCTGCACCGTGGCGGTGGGAGCGACGTACGTCAGGGTGGTGTCCGTGGACAGCAGGTTGGCCGAGCTGGTCAGACAGGTGACGATCTTCTTGCTGACGTCGTAGCGGGAAGTGTCCTTCTGCACGGGCACGGTGACGAACTCGCCGCCCGTCGGCACCGGTGCCGAGCCGCCGTTCTGGCCGGGAATGTTGATCACGCCGTACCCGAATCCGGCCTTGTCCGCGTTGCCGAGCTGCCAGGTGCCGTTCTCGCTGAAGGCGTAGTCGCCGGTGGCGAACTCCTGCCAGCTGGTGGTCTGGGTGTTCTGCAGCACGTCCTTGGGCGCGTACCCGCTGTCGACCCACTGCTTCCACAGCGACAGCGCGGCCACGCCCTTCGCCGAGTTCAGCTTGGTCAGGTCGCCGCCGGCACCCCAGAACCAGGGCAGGAACTGGAAGCTGCCCTCCTCGGTGTTGATGGCGGAGAAGGTGATGCCCTTCTTTCCGGCGGCCTTGACCTTCTTCAGAGCCGCCGTCAGGGACGCCCAGTCCTTGATGGCGGCGGGGTCGACGTGAGCGGCGGACAGGATCTTCTTGTTGTAGTAGAGAGCGAGTGTGTTGGCGCCGATCGGGACACCGTAGGACGCCCCGTCGATCTCGCCCGCGCCCAGGATGTTCTTCTGGATCGCCGTGGTGTCCAGCCCGAGGTCGCTCGTCTTGTTGAGGATCCCGGCCTCCACCAGGGTGGAGACGACCGGGTTGTCGACCAGCATCACGTCCGGCGCGTTGCCCTGCTGGGCGGCGAGCAGCGCCTTGTTGCCCAGGTCCGTGGTGTCGTAGGCGGTGCGCTTGACGGTGACCCCGGCGTCCTTGCCGCACTTGGTGACGAGCTTGCCCCACGCCGAGGAGGCGTCGAACTGCGGGTACGGGTCCCAGAAGGTGTACGAGCCGCCCGCGCTCCCGGAGCCGGAGGCGGAGGAGCCGGAACCGCCGCCACAGGCGGCGACGGAGGTGAGGGCGCCGACGGTGGCGAGTGCGGCGAGCAGAGTACGACGGGACTTTCTCACGGATGACCTCATTGTCTGGGGACGGGCGCGGGGATCGGATGGGAGGGACGGAGCATGAGAGGCACAGGGCGGGCGGTGAAGCAGTGGGGGTTCAGGAGGTGGGCAGCCAGACGCGCATGCTGCCGTCCTGGCGGTTGGCCCACGCGTAGTAGGGAATGGCGGTCAGTTCGAGGAGGTCGGCGCTCAGCGGCGCGTCGGCGGCCGCCGCGTTCCGGTAAGGCCACCAGCCGGAGTCCGGGACACGGCGCCGCCGGCCCGCGGCCACCACGGTGGTGACACCGCCGAGCAGGTCTGGGCGGTGCTTCACGGCGAGCGGGCGGGTGGTGTCGATGACGATGTCGTCCAGTCCGCCATCGGGATGGTCGACCTGTTCCAGGCAGTGGACCAGGGGGCCGCGCTCGATCGTCACACAGCCGCGTACGGCGTCGACGCGCGGGTCGGCAGCCGTCAGCCGGGGTTCCAGGTCGAGGTCCAGGACGATCCGGTCGCCGGGCGCCCAGGTGCGCTCCAGCCGCAGCCAGCCGTCGTCCGCCGCGGAGTCGTACGTGTCCTCCCCGCACCGCACCCGGAAGTCGCGGCACCACTGCGGGATGCGCAGGGACAGCGTCCAGGGGCGGTCGGCGGGGGTCTCCTCGACGGTGAGGGCGATGGCACCCTGCCAGGGGTACTCGGTCTCGGCGCGGACGGAGATTCCGTCGGCAAAGTAGCGGCCGGTGACGTACTGGTGGATCTGCAGGCCGCCGCCGTCGGTCGAGGCGAGGTAGTGCTCCAGACTCGCCAGCAGCCGCATCACGTTGGGCGGGCAGCAGGCGCAGCGGAACCAGCGGGTGCGGCGCGCCGACTGGTCGCCGCCGGTGTCGGTGTGGCCGTCGCGGACCTGGAGCGGGTTGACGTACAGCCACCGCTCGCCGTCCAGCGAGACCCCGGCCAGGAAGCCGTTGTAGAGGGTGCGTTCGATCAGGTCGGAGTAGCGGGCCTCGCCGGTGAGCAGGGCCATGCGCCAGCTCCACTGGATCGAGGCGATGGCCGCGCAGGTCTCGCAGTAGGCGCGCTCGTTGGGGAGCTCGAAGGGGTCGCCGAAGTCCTCCTTGTCGTGGTGCGCGCCGAGCCCGCCGGTGACATGGGTCTTGGTGGTGGTCATCGCCGTCCACAGCCGCTCGGCGGCGGACCGGAGCTCGTCGTCCCCGGTCTCGGTGGCCAGGTCGGTCGCCGCGGCCAGCAGGTACAGCTGGCGTACCGCGTGCCCCTCCACGTTGTCCGCCTCGCGCAGCGGCACCCGGTCCTGGCAGTAGGCCTCGCCGCCGAGCAGGCCGTGGCCGAAGCGGTCCACGAAGTAGCCGGCCAGGTCCAGGTAGCGGCGCTCGCCCGTCTCCCGGTACAGCTCGACCAGGGCGGTCTCCACCTCGGGGTGGCCGTCGATGCCGTCGATGGGCTTGCCGCTCCCGGGCGCGCCGAAGACGGTGTCGATGTGGTCGGCGAACTTCCTGGCCACATCGAGCAGTTCGGTGCGCCCGGTGGCCCGGTGGTGGGCCACCGCGGCCTGGATGAGATGGCCCGCGCAGTACAGCTCGTGGCCCCAGCGCAGGTCCTTGTACCGCTCCCCGCCCTTGGTGAGCTGGAACCAGGTGTTGAGGTAGCCGTCGGGCTGCTGGGCGCCGGCCACGAGGGCGACGATGCGGTCGACATCCGCGGCCAGCGCCTCGTCGTCCTCCTGGCCGAGCTGCCAGGCGGCGGCTTCCAGCCACTTGTACACGTCCGTGTCGACGAAGGGGTAGGCGCCCCGGAACTCCCCCTCGGCCGTGCCCGCCGCCAGCCGCAGGTTGTGCAGGTTGCCGGCGGACTCCAGCAGGCCGGGACCCTGCGGGATGGAGGTCCGGGCGTTGACCTCGCGGCGAGTGTCCCAGAAGCCGCCCCGCACCTCGACGGCGGCGGGGGCGAGCGCGGCCTTGGCCCCCGGTCCGGGGTGGACCGGCCCCAGAGGGGCGGCCGCCGCTCCGGACGGAGACGGGGAGGAGGAGGGCACGGTGGAACGTGGGCGAGGCATGGCTCTCCGAAAATAGGTGGGGACGGACCGGGAGTTGAGCACTCCGTCGGGGTGCCATGGCGGCGCCGTCGGACCGGCGGTGTTCCGCATCCCGGACCGGAATGCGCAAACGTTTTTCTTGCCGGAAACGTAGAAAGGTCAGGAGGTGTGCGTCAAGAGGTGTGCGCAAGTATTTTGGAGACCGTGCTGGCCTGTTCAGTCAAGGGGAACGGTGCCAGGATGTACGTCGCCGACATCACCTAGGAAAAGGATTGCGCGTGACCGCCGCTCCAGAGTCCCTGCCTTCCGGGCGCGCCAAACTCGCCGATGTCGCCAGGCTGGCCGGCGTCAGCGTCGGGACGGCCTCGAAGGCGCTGAACGGCAGCGGCAGGATGCGGCCCGAGACCCGGCAGCGGGTGCTGGACGCGGTGGCGGCGCTCGACTTCCGCCCCAACCAGCATGCGCAGAGCCTGCACACCGGCCGGAGCTGGACGGTGGGCCTGATGACGACGGACGGCATCGGCCGGTTCAGTACGCCCGTCCTGCTGGGGGCCGAGGACGCGCTCGGCGCGGGGAAGATCTCGGTGCTGCTGTGCGACACCCGTGGCGACGCCATCCGCGAGCAGCATCATCTGCGCAACCTCATGGACCGGCGGGTGGACGGCATCATCGTCACCGGTCGGCGCACCGATCCCCGTCCGCCCCTGAAGGGCGTCGAACCGATACCGACGGTCTACGCCCTGTCGCCGTCCACCGACGCGGACGACATCTCCGTCGTGTCCGACGACCGCAGTGGAGCCCGGCTGGCCATCGAGCACCTGCTGGCCACCGGCCGCACCCGGATCGCCCATGTCACCGGTCCGGCCCACCACGCGGCCGCCCGCGACCGGGCCCGCCACACCGTCGAGCTGCTCGAAGCCTCCTCGCTGGAGCTGGCCACCGGCCGGGTCCACTTCGGTGAGTGGAGTGAGGCGTGGGGACGGCGCGCGGCCGAAGCGGTGCTGCGAACCGCACCGGACACGGACGCCTTCTTCTGCGGCAACGACCAGATCGCCAGGGGCGTCGCCGACGCCCTGCGCGAGAACGGCGTGGACGTCCCGGGCCGGGTGGCGCTCGTGGGCTACGACAACTGGGACGTCATGGCCCTGGCCAGCCGGCCGCCTCTCACCACCATCGACACGGACCTCGCCGAGATCGGTCGGCAGGCCGCCCTGCGGTTGCTGGACGCCATCGCCGACAAGCCGGAACCCGGTCGGCACATCGTTCCCTGCCGTCTCGTGGTCCGCGAATCGACCTGAGCGGGCGTCCAGCGCCCACCGGGTGTGAGATCACCGCCCGGTCGGCGGGGGACCGTCCAAGCCCGGGAACAGCCCGGCCGCGCGGTGTCCCGCCGAGCTGCTCCTCGACTTCCGGATCCACGGTGTTCTTCGAGTTCATCGAGTTCATCGAGCGCCATGGCTCCCCGGGCTTGGGCAGGGGGAACTTCCAGGCGCTCTTCGAGGTGATCGAGCGCGAGCAGGCCAGGCGCGGCAACTTCCAGGACCTGTACGGAGTCGTGACCAGCCGCGGGGTGCAGACCGCTGGTGTGCCAGGAGTCTCCGCCCCGCTTCGGCGTTCCCTGGGGGAGCGGCGACACCGGCAGGCGCCGATTTCCGATGAGGTCCATGCCTTCGGCAGGATGGACGCCATGACCGAGATCCGCACCCCCCGCCTCCTTCTCCGCCGCTGGCACGACGACGACCTGGTGCCCATGGCGGACATCAACGCGGACCCGCGAGTCATGCACTGGGTCGACGACGGCTCGGTGCGCGACCTGGAACACACGGCAGAGGACATCGAGAGGTGGGAGGAGGAGTGGGACGACGAGGGCTTCGGCATTTTCGCGGTCGAACTGCTGGCCTCGGGTGAACTGGCCGGCTTCACCGGTCTGTCCGTGCCCGAGTTCCTGCCGGAGGTGCTGCCCGCGGTGGCGATCAGCTGGCGCCTGGGCGCACAGTTCTGGGGCCAGGGGTACGCGTCCGAAGCGGCCCAGGCCACCCTGGAGTTCGCCATCCAGGACCGCGGCCTCGACCGTGTGATCAGTGTCAACCGGGTGGGCGACGACCGTTCCGAGAACGTCATCCGGAAGCTGGACATGGTGCCGGAACGCGTGACGGCACACCCTGTGTACGGCTGTCCGCTGCGCGTCCACACCATCGATCTGACCCAGTTCCAGGCGTGACCCGACGCGGCTGCCCGGCCGCCCACGACCCGGGACGACTCCGGTGCCCCGCTGTCCGGACCCACCCCTGTGGTTCGTACAGCGGGGCTGGGAGCTGGCGGGGTCGCCCGGGCCCGCGATGAGCACCCGGTGACCGGCTGCCAGGGCCAGCCGTCCCAGTGCGGTGCCGACGTTGCCCGCACCGAGGATGCCGACGGTGTTCACGGCCTTGGTGAGCATGTCCTCTTCTCCGCTCACGGTGTCAGCTCGCGAGGAGGTCACGGACCATCGGCAGCACCTTGGTGCCGTACAACTCGACGGCGCGCAGGCGGGCGCTGACCGACTGGTTGCCGTTGATGAGGTCGAAGCGGCCGACGCCGAGTGCCTTGATGGCGCGGGCCATCTTGCGGGCGACCGTCTCCGGGGAGCCGATGTAGAGGGAGCCGTGCTCGATCTCGGAGTCGTACTCCTCCTTACGGACGTTCCGGACGGGCGGCGCCGGTTTCTGGATCTTGCCAGGGCGCTGGAGTGGGAGAAGAGCCGGATGTCCCATCACATCGCCCGGATGGTGAAGCGTGGGCTGGTGGTGCGGGACGAGTGTCCCGAGGACGGCCGTGGCGCGTTCGTTGTGATCACGGACGAGGGGCGCGCGATGATCGAGGCCGCCGCCCCGCGGCACGTGGAGGCGGTGCGCGAACTGTTCCTCGACAACGTCACGCCGGCGGAGCTGCGCTTGCTGGCCCGGGTCTCCGAGCGGGTGGTCGAGAGGCTCGACGAGGATCCGAGCTGATCGGAACGGGTGCAACCTTCTGAAGTGCGCGGTGCGTCGGCCAAGTCGCCGCACCCTGATCGGTGCCTGGTGCTTCGCCGATCACTACGGCCCGCACGAGGTCGCCGGGTCGCGGGCCGTGTCGTCGAGCAACCGGACAAGTGGGCCGAGCGGCCCCGCGCCCGCGGAAGCGGAATAGGCATGACACGGCCCGTGTTCCAGCGGAATAGTTGATGAATCAACCATATGGAAAGGCTGAACACGATGCAGTTCGGCATCTTCACCGTCGGTGATGTGGCCACCGACCCGAACACGGGTCGTACGCCGACCGAGCACGAGCGGATCAAGGCGATGGTCGCCATCGCGCAGAAGGCCGAGGAGGTGGGGCTGGACGTCTTCGCGACCGGGGAGCACCACAACAGGCCGTTCGTGCCGTCGTCCCCGACCACGATGCTGGGCTGGACAGCCGCGCGCACCGACCGGATCATCCTGTCCACGTCGACCACGCTGATCACCACCAACGACCCGGTGAAGATCGCCGAGGACTACGCGATGCTGCAGCATCTGGCCGACGGACGCGTCGACCTGATGCTGGGCCGGGGCAACACCGGCCCGGTCTATCCGTGGTTCGGCAAGGACGTCCGGCACGGAATCGGCCTCGCCGTCGAGAACTACGCGCTGCTGCACCGGCTGTGGCGGGAGGACGTCGTGGACTGGGAAGGGAAGTTCCGTACGCCGCTGCAGGGCTTCACCTCCACCCCGCGCCCGCTGGACGGCATCCCGCCGTTCGTCTGGCACGGTTCGATCCGGTCCCCGGAGATGGCCGAGCAGGCCGCCTACTACGGCGACGGCTTCTTCCACAACAACATCTTCTGGCCCAGGGAGCACACCCGGAAGCTGATCGACCTGTACCGGCAGCGTTACGCGCACTACGGTCACGGCACCCCCGAGCAGGCGATCGTCGGCCTCGGCGGCCACGTCTTCATGCGACGCAACTCCCAGGACGCCGTCCGCGAGTTCCGCCCGGTCTTCGACCACTCACCGGTGATGGGCGGCGGGGTCTCCATGGAGGAGTACATGGAGCAGACCCCGCTGACCGTCGGCACCCCCGAGCAGGTCATCGAGAAGACGCTCGGCTTCCGCGAGTACGCGGGCGACTACCAGCGTCAGTTGTTCATGGTGGACGGCGGCGGGATCCCGCTGAAGACCGCCCTGGAGCAGATCGACATGCTCGGAGAGGAGGTCGTACCGGTGCTCCGCAAGGAGTTCGCCGCGATACGGCCCGCCGGCGTCCCCGACGCCCCCACCCATGCCTCGCTGCTCGCCGCACGCGATGCGGCGGGCACACCGGGCCGCCACACCGGCGGTCTGATCCAGGACCCGCGCACGGCGCTCAGGAACGGAGGGAAACGATGACGGACAACGTGAACGAATACCCGGCCAGTGGCGGAGTGGCGCCCGACCGGTGGGCAAGCGCTCTGCACCTTTTCGACAGCGGCGTCGGCGGACCGCACGAGGAGACCACCAACGAGCGCTGGGAACGAGCCCAGCTGCTGTTCGAGGCCAGGGACTACATCGGCGCGGCACGGCTGCTCGCCGACGTCGTCCAAGAGGCTCCGGAGCAGACCGGCCCCAGGCTGCTGCTGGCCCGCGCCTACTATCACTCGGCACAACTGCGGCGCGCCGAAGAGCAGTTGCGCGAGATCGTCGAGCGTGATCCGGTGGAGCACTACGCCCACCTGATGCTGGGCCGGGCCCTGCAACGCCAGGGCCGCCACGAGGAGGCGGAGCCGTGGCTGCGTATGGCAGCCGCGTTCTCCGGGGAGTTTCCCGACGACGACTGAGCGGCGCGACGGCGAAGGAGTGAGCGGTGGGGCACCGGTCGGCCGGTGCCCCACCGCTCACGCGTGTGATCGACGACGGCGCGTGGATTGAGCCGACACACCCCTCACGACCACCTGACCGCGGCGTCCTTTCCCGGAGGCCGGCTTCAGTCGGTCATCGCCTCGCGGACGAGCGCGGTGTCGACGAACTGCTCGAAGCGGACGATCAGTCCGCCCCGTACGACGAAGTGGTGGGCGACGCGCACGCCGATCGCCTTGCCGGTGGCCTTGTTGACCGCGTCGTAGCGGGCCAGCACGACGACGTTCTCCCCGTCGACGACGTACGTGTCGTCGTGGGCGATCCAGTCGTCCCAGTCCTTGCCCAGCCGCTCCATCACGTTGGACGTGACGCCCTCAGGCGTGCGGTAGGTGCCGGCCAGCGGGAAGCCGGCCATCTCGGTCCACTCCACGTCCGGGGCGAGGGTGGCCCGCAGCGCCGCCAGGTCACCGGCCGCGGAGGCCAGGTACTGCCGGCGGACGACATCGGCCGGTGCGGTCGATGTGGCGAAGTCGGTCATGGTCAGCCCCACTTCATCTCGCCCTTGGCGACCTTGGAGCCGATCTGGGCGGCGATCTGCATGCCGTTGGCCGGGTAGCGCTTGAGCAGCGCGTCGTTGAGCGCGGCGCCGTCGGTGGCGTCGGCGAGCTCCTCCTCGAAGGCGAGGAGGTAGTCGCGGGTGGCGGCGATCGCGGAGGCGTCGGCGGGCGCGGAGGGCAGGCGGTGGCCGGGGACCACCAGCTCCGGGTCGAGGGCGGCCATTTCGTCCAGGAGGTCGATCCAGGCGGCGCGGTCGCCGGGGGTGGGGGTGTCGGCGACCCAGACGTGCTCCTGCTGGAAGAGCAGGACGCCGCCCAGGAGGGCGCGGTGCTCGGCCTGCCACAGGTAGTGGCGGTCGGGCAGGCCGGCCGGGCCGCCCTTGAGCTGGAAGGTGTGGCCCTCCAGGGTGAGGTCGCCGGTGAGGGGTTCGATGTCGACCAGCCGGGTGGGCAGGTTGGGGCCGAGGGCGGCCCAGGCCTTGAGCTTGCCCTCGTAGGAGTGCTTGATGTGCTCGATGACGATCGGGGTGGCGACGAACCTGGCGTCGGGGAAGGCGTCGGCGATCACTTCGGCGCCGAAGTAGAAGTCGGGGTCGCCGTGGCTGATGAAGACGGTGGTGAGGGCCTTGCCGGAGTCCAGGATCTCGGCGGCGAGGCGGTGGCCGTCGGCGCGGGTGAAGGCGGCGTCGACGAGGAGGGCCTCGGTCTCGCCCGTCACGAGGGTGGCGGTCTTGTTCTTGCTGCCGGCGGGGAAGTCGAGGTCGAGGACCTTGAAGGACAGGGTGCTCATCGATGGCTCCTTGACGGGCGTTGAGGGGGCGGGGACGGGGATGACGTCAGGGCGTGTGCAGGGCGGCGAGCTGCCGGTCGACCTCGTCGGCGGTCGCCCGGCCGTGCGCGAGTGGGCTCACCCGGTCACCGTCCACGGCGAGCAGGGTGGGAAAACCCCTGACACCGAGTGCGGCGGCCCGGCGGAAGTCGGCCTCGGCCGCCTCCGGCGCGGCGGGGGACTCGAAGGCGGCGACCACGGCGTCGGCGTCGAGCCCGGCCGCCGCGGCGACCCTCCGGTAGGTCGCGGAGGTGGAGAGGCTGAGTCCGTCGACGTAGAAGGCGTCCTGCAGAGCGGTGGCCAGCTCCGCCGCGCGGTCGGGGGCGGCCTGGCGCAGGGCGGCCATGCCACGGGCCGCGGCCTCGGAGTCCATCACGAACGAACCGTCGGCGATCAGCCGGTCGTACGCCTCGCCGAAAACGGCACCGGTCAGCTCGGCGATGTCGGCGTTCGCGCCCTGGACGTAGCCGAACTCCCGGATCGGTACCCGGCGCGAGCCGGTGAACAGGCCCCCGGAGACCACCTCGACAGGCAGGTCCGGGTGACGGGAGACGACCTCGCGCAGGGTCGGGGAGAACCCGTGCGACCAGCCGCAGTAGGCGTCGAAGACATAGACGAGCTTCATCGAGGACCTCGGCAGACTGTGGTGTGCTCGCCGATTGCGAGCAACTCGCCTGATGAAACAGTAACTGACTCGTCAGATATTTCCGCGCATGTGTGATGCCGGTCACAACGCAATGGGTTCTCAGGGCAGGCGGGGCAGCACGTCCCGGGCCGAGTGGCTGAGGGTGCGCAGGTTCTCGGCGAACCGTTCGCGGTCCTCCGCGGGCAGCGGGGCGAGGAAATAGCGGCGGATGTTCTCCACGTGCAGCCGGGAGGCGCGCACGCTGGTCTCCTCGCCGAGCGCGGTGAGGCGCACCAGCTTCCCGCGCCGGTCGTCAGGGTCCTCGACGCGCTCCACCAGCCCGGCCGCCTCCATCCGGTCCACCAGGCGCGTGGCGCCGCCCGTGGTCAGTACCTGCTCCTGGGCGATCGCCCGCATGGACAGTCCGGCCCCTCCCGACCGGCCGAGAATGAGCAGCACCTCGAACATGAGGTGCGTGATGCCGCACTCCTTCTCAAGTGCCCGTCCCAGGATGTATCCGAGCCGGTTCGCGGCCCCCTGCAACCTCCCGAACGCCAGCACAAGCGGGTCGTTCGCGGCCTCCGCCGCCGAGGAGATGTCACTCTGCTCATCCACGTCGCCACCGCCTGTCCGGTCCTGCACGGTCCCCATCCACTGATCATGCCGTGCCGGCGCCCCGGACGAGGAGACCGCCCGGCAGTCGCCGCCGCTCGGCAGTGGCGCGGTGGCACGGGTTCCCCCGCGAACCGCGCCAGGCGGCCGACGGCCGCCGCGGTGCGGCAGACGTCGGCGCCTGCCCGGCGCGATGCCGGACAGGCGCCGGTCGACCACCCCGACGTGCCCGGGCGGCCGTCAGAGCTGGTGACTGCGGCCCGGGCCCGACGTCACATCAGGATCCGGTGGTGGCCGTCGGGTTCTGGGCACGCGGTCCGGGCGAGGCCGCGCCGTCGCGCACCCAGAGGGGCTTGAGACGGTAGGTGAGCAGGTAGAGGATCGCGCCCGCGCCGGCCGCGACGAACATGCTCAGGTCGCCGGCGCCCGGGAAGGCCTCGGAGAACGGGCCGCGCCATCCAGTCCGACCAGGAGCACCACCTCGTCCTGGAGCTGATCCTGGCGAAGGACGGCGACAGCGCCGAGCGCGTCATGCGTGAGCACGTCAGGGCCAGCCGGCGTGCTCTGCCGGCGGGTCTGCCCATCGCGGGCCGGCACGAGAACGGGGCGGCACGTTCAGGGACCAGCGGAGACTGACTCATCGCACCGCTCGCGCGTACGGTGCGACGGCGATCCGGTCGATCAGCGGTGCGAAACGGGAGCGGAGCAGCACCCCGGGGAAGGTGTCCGAGGCGTAGGTGGTGCCGTCGAAGTCCGGCAGTTCCTCGGAGCGGAAGACGATCGTGTTCTGTCCCTTCTTCAGGTGCACAGGGACGGTCAGCTCCCAGAAGTTGTTCTGGTGGAAGGTGTGCGGGAAGCCGACGCGGTGCACCTCGCCGTCATTGACGGTGATGTCGGCGTGGCGGGCCAGCGGGTCCGGGTTGTAGTGGGTGGCCTCGGACTGCTCGGGGTTGGAGTAGCGGATGCGCAGCGCGTACAGGCCGGGCTCGTCCGCGGCGACCGTGAACGTCGCGGTGTTGCCGTTGCCCGGGTCGCCGCCGATCCCGGTGATCGCCGTGCCGTCGGTGGCCAGGGAGAGCGGGGCCAGCGTGGCCGTGCCCGCGAGCCTGGCGTCCTGCGCCTCGTACGTACGCGCCGTGAGCGTGCCGTCGGTGGGCGTGACCGTCAGCCGGTCGACAAGGGTGGCGGCCGAACGGCCGGTCACCGTCACCTTGTTGATGCCGCCGGAGAGGGAGACGGCCACCTCGTGCCTGGTCCTGGTCACGTGCAGGACGTCATGCCCGTTGACGGACAGCCGGGCGTCCGCGCCGCCGAGGGTGTCGACGTCGAGGGTGGCCTCGCGGTCGGCGGGGGAGTACACCCAGAACGTGGCCGTCTGGCCCTTCGCCAGCCGGACCGCGCCCGAGCCCGTGGCCGGGGTCCCGGCCCGCCTCGGCAGGTCGTAGACGGGCTGGGCGCCGCCGCTCGTCCAGGCCAGCTCGCCCTCGTGGACCTCGGTGGCCGCCGACGCGTCCGGCAGGGACAGGGTGAGGCGGTCGACGATGGCGTCACCCCTGGTGGCGCGCTTGCCGTCGAGACTTCTCGCGGCGAGCGTCAGGGTGTGCCTGCCCTTGGTGAGATGCACCTTGGTGTCGGTGTGGTCCCACACCACCCACTTGTAGCCGAGCGGCATGTACAGCTCCTGTTCGCCGGCCGCCTGGCCGTCCACGCGCAGGAAGACGTTGGTGGGTCCCTGGTCCTTCACCTTGTCGAAGGTGTTGAGGGAGTTGGCGAAGACGCTCAGGTCGTAGGTGCCGTCCGCGGGTACGTCCACGGCGAAGTCGAGCGTGACGTCCGAGCCGGTGCGCAGGCCGCCGACGTCGTAGCCGCCGGAGGTGTAGAACTTCGACACGTCGCTCGTCGAGCCCTCCGGGCCGTTCTTCGAGTAGCCGGACCCGGTGTGGGCGGCGTCCTCCGCCTCGTACGATCCCTGCCAGCGCACCGGCGCCGCCTGCGTGCCCTTCGCCTTGCCGGCCGGGCTGAGGACGATCTCGTACGCCGAGGACTCCTTCAGCTTCGGCAGTGTGCCGTCACCGAAGTCGATGACGACCTTGCCGTCCTCACCGACCTTCAGGTTCGTCTCCGTGAGCAGCTTCGGGCCGGAGTTGTCGCCGACCTGCCCGCTCCAGTCGATCTCGCTGACCCAGGCGTGGACGCTGTCCCCGAAGACCTTCCTGGGCACGTGGTCGAAGGTGATGTGCCCCTTGCCGGTGGACCCGCCGAAGATCAGCCGGGACTGCTTCTTCTTCTCGTCGAACGTGGCCACGCCCTGCATGGTGTAGTTCTGGCCCGGGAAGGGCGGGGTCACCGTCACCGTGTGCCCGCTCATCGAGGCGTACGAGTTCAGCAGCCACCACTGTCCGTTGGCGCGGTTGGACTGCACCGCCGAGTCGGAGAGATTGCCGTCGATGTTCCAGTACGCGATGTCGGCGTCCACCTTGGACTCCTCGATCGCGGAGACCCACTGGATCATCTGGCCGGGCACGGAGGTGTGGTAGTTGAAGGCGTACTCGTTGATGTTGATGGGGAGTCGGGTGCCCTCGCGGTCGGTGCCCTTGAACAGGTCCTTCTCCCACACCCGGTACCTGGCGACGTTCTGGCGCACCGCCTCCGGGTGGCTCAGCTCGTGCCAGGTGATCACGTCGGGGAGCGTGCCGGCCGCCAGGGTGTGCGTGAGGAAGCCCTTCACCTGGTCGTACAGGACACTGGTGTTGGGCCCGGCGATGCGGGCGTCCGGCATCCTGCCCTTGATGAGCTTGTAGGCGGAGTCCCAGGCGGCGAAGAAGTCCTTCGGGTCGGTCAGCCAGCTGACCTTGTCGTAGCTCCAGTCACCGGTGCCGAACATGTTGCCCTCGGGCTCGTTGAACGGCACGAAGACGATGTTGTCCTGGTACTGCTTCGGCAACTGCAGGACCTGGTCGACCTGCTTGCCGATCTTCTCCTCGTAGAGCTTCAGCTTCTCCGCGGGGGTGTCGCCCGGCCACTCGTACGGGAATCCCCGGTTGATGTCGGTCATGTAGATGTACACGTCACCGTCGGTGGAGTCGGCCAGCGGCCTGACCACGTCCAGCGCGTCGGCACCGGGGTGCTGCGGGCCGTCCTGCGCCTTGGTGGAGACGGTGCGCAGGCCCATGCCCTCGATGAGGTTGCCGGTGGGGACGTCCGGTCCGTACACGCCGTAGAGGGTGCCGGAGGCGCCGCCGTGGAAGGCGCCGGTGTCCGAGGCGAGGTCGACGGTGAGGGCTCCCTCGCGTACCACGGTGACCGTTGCCTGCACGGCCCGTCCGGCCGCGGTTCCGGCCACCGTGAAGGTGCCCGTACCGGCGTACTTCTCCGGCGGTACGGCGTCCCAGGTGATCGGCGTGTCGCGGTCGTAGCCGTCGGAGAAGGCGGAGCGGACCGAGACGGGCAGGGACGGGGCGGTCCCGGTCGTCGTACGGACGTCGAAGGCCGTCTGCGAGAGCTGCTGGAGGGCGGGCAGGGTGGCGACCGTGCCGGCCACCTGCTCGGCGGTGAGCGCCGCGTGCCAGACCGTGAAGTCGTCGATCGAGCCGTTGAGCAGCGGGTCCTGGTAGAAGGACCTGCCGATGTAACCGGCCGCCGTGGCCGAACTGTCCAGCAGATCCTTGGCCTTGACCGTGGTCGCGGCGGAGGAGACCGCGACGCCGTCGAGGTAGGTGGTGACCCGGTGGGCGGTGGTGTCGAGGGTGACGGTGACCGTACGCCAGCCGTCGGCGGGCAGCGGCGCGTAACCGGAGACCTGCGCCTCCGCGCCTCCGCCGCCGGTGGTCACGGCGGTGCGCAGCACGCTGCCGTTGTCGGGCGTGGTGAACAGGTACTTGCCGGTGTCGGTGCCCAGGTCGAAGATCCGCTGCCAGGCCGCCTTGTCACCGCTCCACTTCACGCGGGCCGAGACCGTCAAGTCGCTCGCGTCACCGAGGACTTCCCGGGGCAGGCGGACGTACGCCCCGTCGGAGGTGGGTGCCCCGCCGGGCAGGGACAGCGCCTTGCCACCGTCCGTGCCCGCGACCGACTCGGCGGTGGGGGCGTTGACCAGGGTCGCCGTCAGACCGTTGCCGGAGCTGTCGGTGATCCTGCCGGAGGCGAGGTCGTCCTGGTCGAAGGTGTAGTGCGCGGTGGGCTGGGGAATGCCGGCCGCCTGTGCGGGCACGGCCGGAGCGGCCAGCAGGCCCGCACCGAGGGTCAGTGCCACTGCGGCGGGTGCCCGGCGCCGGGCGGATCTGTCAGCGGATGGCATGGATCGCGTCCTCAATCCTTGAGTGGGGGCAAACGTCGAACCGGTTCGATCATGGCGCCGCAGTCTCACAGGTGTTCGTGCGGTGGGCGGGGATGGCGGCCCGGCGGTTCCAAGGAAAGTGCGGAATCGGCCTGCGGCTCTCGGAAGGATCACTTCATCGAACCGGTTCGAGGAAGCTAGCACCGGCAAACCTGGGCAGCAATCCCTCGCGACACGAAGAAATCCGGACCTTCCGCGGTCGCGAAAGCGGTGCCGGAGGTGTTGACAGGTGTCCGCTCTGTTCCTACCTTCACTTCACGCGAACCGGTTCGACGATCGGTCTTCGCTCCCCCCGTCATCCCACACCCTCACCACCGGCGAGTACTCTCTCCACCGAGAGGTCGAACCGGTTCGAGCAAGGAGCCGCCGTGAACATCGGTGAGATCGCCCGGCGGGCCGGTGTCTCGCGGAGCACCGTGTCGTACGCGCTGAGCGGCAAGCGCCCGGTCTCGGACGACACACGCCGGAGGATCCAGCAGGTCATCGACGAGTTGGGCTACCGCCCGAACGCCAGCGCACGCGCCCTCGCCAACGGCCGGACCAACACGATCGGGCTGGTCTTCCCGCCGGCGGGCAACCACTACACCGGGATGCAGCTGGATTTCATCGGCAGCGTGGTGGAGGCCGCCGCCACCTATGACTACGACGTACTGCTGTCACCGAGCGGCGTGGACAGCGACCGCTCGTTCCAGCGGCTGCTGGCGGAACGCCGCGTCGACGGCGCGATCCTGATGGAGATCAGACTGGCGGACGACCGGGTCGACCACCTCGCGGAACTGGACTTTCCCGCGGTCGCCATCGGCCGCACCGCCCACCCGGAGGGCGGCTGGTGGGTCGGCCTGGACCACACCGCGCTGGCCGCGGCGTGCGTGCACCACCTGGCGGACCTCGGCCACCGCAGGGTCGCCTTCGTGAACCGGCCCGAGCAACTGCTGCGGGCCGGGTACGAGTCCGCGCACCGCGGCCTGGACGGCTTCACCAAGGCCGCGGCCGAGCGCGGTCTGACCGTGCGGACGTACTGCTGCGGGGACGACGCGGCATCCGGCGAGGCCTGCCTGGAGCAGATCCTGCACGACGACCCGGCCACCACGGCCCTGGTCACACTGAACGAGGCCGCGCTCGGCGGCCTCTACCGGGGGCTCGCCCAGGCAGGCCGCCATGTGCCGCGCGACTTCTCCGTCACCGGGGTCGTCGCCGGCCGGTGGGCGGAGACGGTGACCCCGCAGCTCACCGCCGCCGACGTACCGGCGGAGGAGATGGGCCGGCGCGCCGTCGACCTGCTCGTGGAGCGCCTCGACCATCCCGACGCGCCGCCCCGGCACCACCTCCTCGCCCCGCCGATCTCCCTGCGAGCCAGTACCGGGCCCGGTACGGCCTCCTGACCGCACCCGCGTAGCCGTCCCGCCACCTCACTCTCACCTCACCTCACCTCACCTCACCCGCACCGGACGCCCGAACCGCTCGACCGTGCCGTTCGCCGTGCCGGCTTGCGCTCATCACCCGTGCGCTTATCACCCGTGCCCTCGGCACCCGCATGCCCAGAACAAAGGAACCCTCGCGATGAACAGCACCTCCAGACAGCGCCGTCTGACGGCCGCAGCCGTCACCGCCCTCGCGGTGGCCGTCACCGCCACCGCCTGCTCCTCCGGCTCGGGCGGCGGCGACACCACGAGCGCCGGCGACAGCACGTACACCATCTGGGACCCCTACCCGCAGTTCGACAAGGCCTCGGACTGGGCGAAGCTGCTGGACCAGTGCGGCACCAAGGCCGGAGTCAAGATCAAGCGGACCGGCTTCGACACCAGCGACCTGGGCAACAAGACGCTGCTCGCCGCCCAGCAGGGCAACTCCCCGGACGTCCTCATCGTCGACAACCCGGTGGTGTCGACCCTGGCCGAGGCGGGAGTCCTCACCACGACCGCCGACAACAAGCTGGACACCTCGAAGGCCGACCCCAACCTGCTCGCGGCCGGCCAGTCGGGTGGCAAGACCTACGGCACTCCGATCGGCGCCAACACCCTCGCCCTCTACTACAACAAGGAGGTGCTGAAGAAGGCCGGTGTGGACATCTCCTCCGTCAAGGACTGGAAGTCGCTCACGGCAGCGCTGGCCAAGGTCAAGAAGGCCGGCAAGAAGGGCATCACCTTCTCGGCGATCGGCACGGAGGAGGGCAGCTTCCAGTTCCTGCCCTGGTTCTGGGGAGCGGGCGCCAAGCTGACCGAACTCGACTCCGCCCAGGCCGTGTCCGCCCTCTCCCTCTGGAAGGACTGGCTGAAGAACGGCTACGCGCCCAACTCGGTCCTCAACAACACACAGACCACCAGCTGGCAGGAGTTCGCCAGCGGCGACTACGCGTTCAGCGAGAACGGCACCTGGCAGCTCGCGAACGCCAAGAAGGCCGGCTTCGACTACGGGGTGCTGCCCATCCCCGGCGCCACGGGCGGCAGCGCCTCGGCCCCGACCGGCGGCGAGTTCGTGACCATCCCCGTCCAGAAGGACACCGGGCGCTACGCCACCTCGCAGAAGCTGGCGACCTGCCTCACCAGCACCGGCAACCTCCTCCAGACCGACACCACGCTGTCCTACGTGGCCCCCACCGCCGAGGTCCAGGACAAGCAGGTGGCGGCGAACGCGGAGTTGAAGCCCTGGGTCGACGCGGTCAAGGCCGCCAAGGGCCGCACCAGTGACGACCTGGGCACCAGGTATCCCACGATCTCCGAACAGATGTGGAAGGCCGTCCAGTCCGCCCTCAGCGGATCCAAGTCGCCCAAGGACGCGCTGTCCGAGGCGCAGTCCGCCGCCAAGTGAGCCGACCACAAGGGTCGTTGATGAACCACACGACAAAGCTCCCGGACCACAGGTCCGAACGCGCCCGGAACGGGGCGGCGCACGCCGCCGCCCCGCCCCCGGGCCCCACACGCCGCCGGTCCACCTCCACCCAGTGGGCCGCCTGGGCCTTCCTCGCCCCGGTGACTGTCTACCTCGCCCTCTTCTACGCCTATCCGCTCTACCGCAACCTCGACCTGAGCCTGCGTGACTACACCGTCCGCTCCTTCGTCCAGGGCGACGCGCCGTTCATCGGCCTGGCGAACTACCGCAAGGTCCTCGCCGACCCGGTCTTCGCCCCCGCCCTGCTCCACACCGTGGTCTTCACCGCCGTGTGCCTGGTCTTCCAGTACGCCGTCGGGCTCGCCCTCGCGGTCTTCTTCAACCAGAACTTCCGGCTGTCGGCGACCCTGCGCGCCCTGTTCCTCGTCCCCTGGCTGCTGCCGCTGATCGTCTCGGCCTCCACCTGGTCGTGGCTGCTGAACAGCGAGTCGGGCGTCGTCAACGCCGGCCTGCACGCGGTCGGCATCGCCCCGGTGAACTGGCTGACCTCCCCGTCCTGGTCGCTGGCCTCGGTGATCATCGCGAACATCTGGATCGGCGTCCCGTTCAACCTCGTCGTGCTCCACAGCGGACTGCAGTCCATCCCGGCGAGCCTGTACGAGGCCGCCGCGATCGACGGGGCGAACGCCTGGCAGCGCTTCTGGCGGATCACCTTCCCGCTGCTGCGACCCGTGTCAGCCATCACGCTGCTGCTCGGGCTGATCTACACCCTCAAGGTCTTCGACATCATCTGGATCATGACGAAGGGCGGCCCGGCGGACTCGTCCACCACCTTCGCCACCTGGTCCTACCAGCTCGGCTTCGGCAACCTCCTGCCGGCCTTCGGCCCCGGCGCGGCCGTCGGCAACCTGCTCGTGGTCGCCGCCCTGGTTTTCGGCCTGGTCTACGTCCGGGCGGAGAGAAAGCAGGCGTCGTCATGAGCCGAACCCGCAGTCGCAGTCGGGCGAAGACCACGATCGGCGTCCTGCTGACCGGGATCATGCTCTTCCCGGTCTACTGGATGGTCAACGTCTCCCTCACCCGCGACCAGGACATGCGCAAGAGCCCGCCGGACCTGCTGCCGCTCCACGGCACCCTGGCCGGCTACCGCACCGTCCTCGACGAGCAGTTGCCCTACCTCGGCACCAGCCTGGTCATCGGACTGGGCACCGTCGCTCTGACCGTGGCCCTGTCCGCCCCCGCCGGTTACGCCCTGGCCAAGCTGCGCCCACGCGGCGGCGGCATCCTCAACTTCGTCCTGCTGGCCGCCCAGATGATCCCCGGCATCATCATGGCGATGGGCTTCTACGCCATCTACCTCCAGCTCGGACTGCTCCAGTCCGTGCCCGGGCTGATCGTCGCGGACTCCACCCTGGCCGTCCCGTTCGGCGTCCTGATCTTCACCGCGTTCATGTCCGGTATCCCCGGCGAACTGCTCCAAGCCGCCACCACCGACGGCGCCGGGCCGCTGCGCACCTTCTGGTCCATCGTCCTGCCGATCAGCCGCAACGCCGTCGTCACGGTGTCCCTGTTCGCGTTCCTGTGGTCCTGGTCCGACTTCGTCTTCGCCAGCACCCTCGTCAACGGCGGCGCCCACGAACCGATCACCCTCGGCATCTACCACTACATCGGCAACAACAACCAGCAGTGGAACGCCATCATGGCCACCGCCGTCGTCGCCTCCCTGCCGGCCGCCGTCATCCTCGTCCTCGCCCAGCGCTACGTCGCCGCCGGCGTGACGGCGGGTGCCGTCAAGGACTGAGTCCCCCCAGCTCCGGTACGACGGCTGACCCGACGGTGCGTCGGCCGGCCGTCACCCCTGCTCCAGAATCGAGTCACGCCACATGACCGCCGCCCGATCCGGCCCGGCCTTCTCCGTCCACGACATCCCGTTCAGCACCTACGGATCCTGGTTCGACATCTCGCCCGTGATCGCGGAGCAGACCTACGCCGAGGACCTCCACCTCGTCTCGCACCAGAACGGCATGCACGGCGTCCTGCGCCTGGTCCCCCTGCACCCGACGACGGGCGACCGCGCCGAGACCCGTGTGGAGGCGACTCCGGGCCGGCTGAGCTGGATCGGTGAGAGCGGCCGCGTCGACCTCGCCTACGAGTCGCCGGACACGGTACGGCTGCGGGGGAGCGGTCTGGGCTTCGGTGCCTTCGCCGCCACGCAGGCCCTGACCCCGTTCAGCGGGACGTACTTCTTCCACGACCCGGCGGCGGGCGCGCACGTGTTCACGTCGTACGAGACCGGGCGCCGCTACCGCGTCACCGTGCTGTCCGGCACCCTCGCCGAGGCGGTCGGCGCCCAGGCCCTGGGCAGCGTCGACCGCGGTGTCGTCGTGACCGCGGACACGGACGCGGTCTGGGAGGTCGCGGTCGAGGAACTCGACACGGCCCGCCCGCCGTACACGTCCTCGGCGGCCTTCGACGACATCGTGGGGTCCGCGCGGGGCCGATTCGCGGACTTCGTGGACGCGGTGGCCCCCTGGCGCTCGTCCGCCACCCCGGCGGCCGAACTCGCCGCCTACGTCGTCTGGTCGGCGACCGTACGGCCGACCGGCCTGGTCACCCGGCCCGGCGTGCTGATGTCCAAGCACTGGATGGACAAGATCTGGAGCTGGGACCACTGCTTCAACGCCCTTGCCCTGGCGCCGGGTGCTCCGCAACTGGCCCTCGACCAGTTCCACCTCCCCTTCGACCACCAGGACGACGCCGGCGCCCTGCCCGACTCGGTCACGCACTCCGAGGTCCTGCGCAACTTCGTCAAGCCGCCCATCCACGGCTGGGCCTTCGGCCACCTGCGCCGCCGACTGCCGGCACCGCCCAGCCGGGCCGAACTCGCCGAGGCGTACGAACGGTTGGCGCGCTGGACCGACTTCTGGCTCACCGCGCGCCGTGCCCCGGGCGCCGAACTGCCCTACTACCAGCACGGCAACGACAGCGGCTGGGACAACGCCACCGTGTTCGACCCCGAGCGGGTGGCCGTCACCGCCGACCTGGCCGCCTTCCTCGTCCTCCAGATGCATGAACTCGCGGCACTGGCAAGGGAGTTGGGCAGGCCGGACGAGGCGATCCGGTGGACGCGCGGAGCCGCGGAGACACAGACGGCACTGTTCGACCAGCTCTGGACCGGTGACCGGTTCGTCGCCCGAGGCGTCGCCGGCGGCGACACCTGGAGCAGCGCCGGCCTCCTCGACCTGATGCCCGTGGTCCTGGGCGAGCACCTGCCCGACGAGGTCGGCAGCGCGCTGGCCGACCACATCAAGGCCCACCTGACGCCGTACGGGCTGGCCACCGAACTGACCACCTCGCCGCACTACCTCGCCGACGGCTACTGGCGCGGTCCCATCTGGGCCCCCGCCACGGTGCTCGTCGAGGACGGTCTGCGCCGCGCCGGTCACCAACGGCTGGCCGACGACATCAGCGCCCGCTTCCGGGCCCTGTGCGAGACCCACGGCTTCGCCGAGAACTTCGACGCCGTCACCGGCACGGGCCTGCGCGACCGCGCCTACACGTGGACCGCCAGCAGCTACCTCCTGCTCGCGGAGGCGTACGCACACCGAGACGGTCACTGACCGGCCGCCTCCCACCCAGCCCCGGGGCCGGACGGGCCCCGGTCCCCTCCCTCCTTCCCCCAGGAGCCGCACAGTGAAGCCGTTCACAGCACTCCCCGGACCCACAGCCCGCACCAGACGCCGGGCAGTCCTGTCCGGCGCCGTCCTCATGGCCGCCCTGGCCTCGACCCTGGCGCCCTCCGCTCCCGCACAGGCCGCCGACACCAGCGTCACCGTCGACTTCGCCACCGCCGGCGGCGCCCCCACCTATCACGCCTCCGGCATGATCTACGGCATGACGCCGGACGGCTCGCTCCCGCAGGACCACTTCTTCAAGGACATCAAGTGGCACTTCATGCGGGCCGGCGGCGCACAGCTCAACAGCGGCGGCTACGCCACCAGCCTCGCCGACTACCAGACCCGCTGGAACTCGACGCTGGGGCAGTACAAGCGGACCGTCGCCCTCGGCGGCACCTTCGTGCTGCTTCCCCATGACCTGTGGGGCGCCGACGGCACCACGAGCCAGGGCTGGCCGGGCGACAACGGTGACTGGACACAGTTCGACAACTTCGTCACCCAGCTCATAGGCGACGTCAAGGCCAACAACATGACCGTCGAGTGGGACCTGTGGAACGAGCCCGACGGCGCGGGCTTCTGGGGCGCGTCGCAGGCGCAGTACCTGCAGATGTGGTCGCGGTTCTACGCCCGGGTGCGGGCGGCGTTCCCCAGCCAGCTGATCGTCGGCCCCAGCATCGCCGGCCAGCCGAACTCGTCCAACACCTGGTGGACCACCTACCTGAACTACGTCAAGGCCAACAACGTCGCCCCGGACATCTACAGCTGGCACGACGAGCCGGGCGACCCGGCCACCGACGTAGGCCGTGCCGACGCCACGCTCTCCGCGGCCGGTCTGACCAACACCCGCGCTTACCAGATCAACGAGTACGCCACCCTGTCCATGCAGTCCCCGGGCGGTGGCGCCTGGTTCATCGGCCGCCTTGAGCGGGCCGGCGCCGACGGTCTGCGCGGCAACTGGGCCTCCGGCACGGCTCTGCACGACGACGAAGCCAACCTGCTCACCAAGAACAGCGCGGGACAGTACCTGCCGCTGGGCGAGTGGTTCATGTACCGCTACTACGGCTCGCAGACCGGCAACATCGTCAACCTGATCCCGGGCACCAACACCGACGGCCTCGCCACCAAGGACAACACGGCCAGGAACGCCAGGATCCTGCTCGGCAGCAACGGCAACACCGGTACGGTCACCGTCAACCTCACCGGCCTGAACACCACGTCGGTGGTGGAGAACAGCAAGGTCCGCGCGGTCGTCCAGCGTGTCCCGTACAACAACGGCGGCGCCGTGGCCGGACCGGAGACGATCTCCGACACCACCCTGAACGTCAGCAACAACGCGGCCTCGGTGAGCATCCCCTGGAGCAGCGCCAAGGACGGCTACACCGTCACCCTGCTGCCGCCGTCCGACACCACCGTCTCCACGGTCGCCGTCAGCGAGAACAGCGGGCAGTGCCTTGACGACACCAATCTGAGCACCGCCAACAGCACCCAGTACCAGCAGTGGTACTGCGAGGGCGGCTACCAGCAGATGCTCGACCTCAAGCCGGTCAGCGGCAAGACCAACACCTACACGGTGGTCAACGAGCTGAGCGGCAAGTGCCTCGACGTCTCCGGTGCCTCCACCGCCGACGGCGCGGCCGTCATCCAGTACACCTGCAACGGAGGGACCAACCAGCAGTTCACGCTCAACCCCGTCACCGCACTGGGCAACAGCAAGGATTACCAGCTGATCGCCGTGCACAGCGGCAAGTGCGTCGACGTCAGCAACGTCTCCACCACGGCAGGCGCGCTGGTCCACCAGTGGACCTGCGACGCGGCGAGCGTGCTGAACACGAAGAAGAACCAGATCTGGCGGCTCGTCGGCAAGAGCTGACGGATCTCCTCGGACATGTGGCCGTCCGGTGTTCCGCACCGGACGGCCACGCTGTCCGAGGGGCCGGAGCAGGGGGCCAGGGCTGCATCGCGGTGGCGAGTTTCGTGGCGTGCACTGCGCAGTACGCGGGCGTCACCGTCGGCGAGGCCGCCCTGCCGCTCACCGCGTACGCGAACCGTTGCCGTGCCCGGCTCACCGAGACCGCCCGCGGGCTGGTCAGCCGCGCCATGGAGTCCGCCGCCGCCCTTGGGACGCAGCCCCACGGCTGAAACGTGGTCGGGCTACCGGGGCCGGGGCTTCAGGAAGGCGAGGGCCCTTGGCCGCCGGGCGAGCGGTGGCCGGCGCCATTGGACTCGACCTGGGCAAGCAGGGCCAGCAAGGACGCCACGGTAAGTCCGGATTCAGCCGGGTGCCGAAGTGCCTTTCCCGGTTCGATCCGGTAGAGATTGCCGCGCCCCTCACGGGTGTGGGAGAGGAAACCGCTCTGCTCCAGATCGGAGATGATCTTCTGGACTGCTCGCTCCGTGAGCCTGCAACGAGCGGCGATGTCCCGGACGCGGGCGCTCTCGTCGTCGGCGATGGCGGCCAGGACACGGGCGTGGTTGGTGATGAACGTCCACCCCGTGTGAGGTTCCGGTGCTGCTCCAGCCATGGGTCAATCGTACGCCCCATGGTTCGCGTTCAAGAACACACGAATTTGATTTCCTGTTTTTCTTGACGTATATCGATGTCGGGGTGAACCTGGAGGTGGACAGCGCGAGCGCCACGGGGAGTGAGACCATGGCGGAACCAGTACAGCCCTGCGCCGGGCGGACACCCGACCGAGCCCGTGCGTGCGTGCTGCCGGATCTCACCATCCGCAGCCGCGACGAGGGAGAGCGCACCGTCGTCACGGTGTGCGGTGATCTCGACCTCACGAGTGACCCGCAGCTCCGGCGTGCCTTGCGGGCGGCGCTCCTGCGCTCGCCGCACGGCATCGAACTGGACCTGCGCGGGGTCGGATTCTGTGACTGCTCCGGGCTCAACGTCCTTCTGAACGCGAGGCGGCAGGCCCTCAAGGAGTCCAAGGACGTCACGCTCCGGCACGTCAGCCCGGCCGTGGAGCGGATACTGGAGATCACGGGCGCCCTGCCTCTGTTCACGCGGGACACCGTGCCCGGCGCACGCGAGGATGCCGAGGACGCTCGGCCCACCACGGGCGATCCCGGAGCCGACCTGCGCGCCGAGGTCGTACAACTACGGCGGGCGCTGCAGACCCGGGACACCATCGACCTGGCCCGCGGCATCCTGATGGCCGCCTTCGTCCTCACCCCCGAGGAAGCGTGGAGTGTCCTGGTGGCCACCTCCCAGAACACCAACACCAAGCTGTACCGGACCGCCGATCAACTGGTGGACTCCATCAGAGGCGGCCCGCTGCCCTCATCCACTCAGAAGCAGTTGTCCGCCGCGGTCGCCCGGGTCGCCGACGCGCGCGTGACAGCAGTGGCTCTCGACTGAGCCGAGCGGCGGCAGCGGGGTCACTCGGAGGCCGGCGGCGGTGGCTACCACGTCTCGGCGGCCCTCCGCAGGGTCTCGGGCACCCGGAGGACGGCCGGGTTGGCCTCGGCGCCGGGCCGCTGGACGAGGAACAGGGTGTGCAGCGGGGATTCGTCCGGCTCGTGCAGGAGGGTGAGGCGGCCGGTGTCGATGTACTCCTGGCACGGCGAGCGGGGGAGCACGCTCACGCCCGCGCCGGCGTGGAACGCCGGCACGGCTGGGGCGCGCACCGCGCGCGACAGCGACCAGGCGTTCACCGGCTGACGGCTCATCTCACGCCGTTCGGCGGGGCGGTCGTGCCCCGGACGACGAGGTGGGGGGCGATGACGGCTTCCCCGGCGGGGACCTCGTCACCCTCCAGGCGCGCGACGGCCCGGCCGACGGCGAGGGCGGCGAGGCGTGGGATGTCCTGTCCGACGGTGGTCAGGTCGATGTGGGCCAGGCGGGCCAGGTGGCTGTCGTCGAAGCCGACGACGGAGATGTCCGCCGGTACGGCGATGCCGCTGCGGAGGAAGGCGTCGAGGACGCCGGTCGCGCAGTGGTCGTTGAAGGCCAGGACGGCGGTGGGGCGCGGTGCGGCGGCTGCCACGGAGCGGGCGGCGGTGGCGCCGTCCTCCTCGGTGGGGCCGCCGGGGACGACGCGGATGCGGGCGCCCAGGCCGTGCCCGTTCATGGCGGTGCGGTAGCCGCGGCGCCGGTCGGCCGCGCCCGGTGCCCGGCCGCCGTCGATGTGGGCGATGTCGCGGTGGCCGAGCGCGACGAGGTGGTCCACGGCCTGGCGGGCGCCCTTGGCGTCGGCGGTCCGTACGACCTCCAGACCCGGAAGGGCCGGGCGCAGCCGGCGGGCCACGGAGACGACGGGCAGCTGCCCGGCGAGTTCCGCCAGCCGTGCGTCCGGGGCCTGCGGGCCGAGCAGGATCAGTGCCTCGCAGCGGTCGGCGAGCAGTGACTCGACCGCCCGCTGTTCGCCGCGTCCGGCGGTCACGGCGCTCAACGCGATCTGGTAACCGGCCGGTTCGGCCGCCGCGTAGATGCCCTCCACCAGGTCCGCGTGGAAGGGATGCTGGAGGCTGAACTGCACGCCGAGCAGCCGTGAACGGTGGCTGCGCAGCAGCCGTGCCCGGATGTCCGGGCGGTAACCGATCTCTCGCGCGGCCGCCTGGACGCGCTCGCGGCTGGCCGCGCTGGCGCCCTTCGCGTCCCGCATCACGATGGAGACCAGTGCCGTGGACACTCCTGCCCGTGCCGCCACGTCGGCGAGCGTCGGCCGCTTTCCGCCGGGGGCCGCCGGGGGGTTCGTCGGCACTCTGTCCTCCCTGGTCCCGGGGTCGCGTCCCGGGCGACGATCGTAGAACGTTCCGGCCTCGTGCCGTGCCGGGGAAGGGCCCCGCGACCGAAGCGCGCGCCGCAACCCGCCGTCGCCCGTGCCTGACGGACCTCCGTCACCACAGACACAGCTCGCGACCCCCGCCGCCCCCGGCCCCTGCTGCGCCAAGACGGAGACGGAGACGGAGACGGAGACGGGGCGGGGGCGGGGGCGGGCAAGCCATGGCAGGTGCTGCGTGATCTGCCTGGTGGCTCTGGCGGCGGCGATCGCCGTGGTGGGTGGAGACGACGCGGACGGACGGCCCGCGCTTCAGAGGGCGAAGGCGGCGCGGAAGCGCTCCAGCGCGGCCTCGCTGTCACCGGAGGCCCACGCCTCCATGGCGACGGTGCCCTCGTAGCCGATGTCGGCCAGCGTCCGGGCGACGGCCGGATAGTTGATCTCTCCCGTGCCCGGCTCGCACCGGCCGGGGACGTCCGCGACCTGGATCTCGCCGATGAGTCCCGCCCCGTGGGCCCGGCGGACCAGCTCGATCAGGTTCCCCTCGCCGATCTGGGCGTGGTAGAGGTCCAGGTTCATACGCAGCCCCGGCCGATTCACGGCGGCGACCAGCGTCATGGTGTCGGCGGCCTTGGCGAAGGGCACGCCGGGGTGGTCGACCGCGGTGTTGAGGTTCTCCAGAGTGAAGGTGACGCCGGCGTTCTCGCCGAGCTCGGCGATCCGGGTGAGGGTGCGTTGCGCGGCCAGCCACATCGCCCCGGTGGGTTCCCCGGGCACCGGCAGCACGGGCAGCCCCTGGCCGTCCAGCCCGGTCCCGTGGAGGTTCAGCCGGGTGCAGCCCAGGTGCTCGGCGGCCTGGAGCGACTCCTCGGCCGTGCGCAGCAGTTCGGCGGCGCCGTCCTCGTCGGTGAGGCTTCCGCTGACGTATCCCGTCATGGAGACGATGTCGGCGGGCGTCCGGGCGAGGGCGTCGAGGTCGTGCTTCGTCCAGTCCCAGATCTCGACCTGGAATCCGGCCTCGTGGAGGCGCCGGGCGCGCTCCTCGATCGGCAGGTCGCAAAAGACCATCTCCGCACAGACCGCCAGTGCGTACATCGCGGCTCTCCTCTTTCGGCCACCCAGAGACTAGAACGTTCTAAATCTCCCGGAGCAGTACGCCAGCCGGCCCAGGGCCCTGTCAAGGGTCGGGCCGGCGCAGCGTCTGTAACGTTCTAGCGACCTGATGTGGGCATCCCCTCCGACCGGCCGCCGACCCAGGTCGAACGCCGGTGCGCCCGTGGGCGGAAACGTGGTCCACCCTGTGACAGCGGGGCAATTACCTTGCGGATTCGGCAATCCGGTGCGACAAGCGGGAAAGACGGCCACAATGTGGCGGTGAGGGCGGTGGCGTGCGGCGCCGACTGTCGCGTGCCGTGAAAAGAGACTCCTTTCTCCAGGCAACGGCGTACGCTCCGCGTCGAAGGGGGTGCCATGGCCGCTCATGCGAAAGCGCTCGGGATCTGGTGGCTGGCCACGATGGCTGCCCTGACCACGGCGGTCATCGCGGTCGTCCTCGTCGTCCAGGCCGACTCGGGGGAGGCGTCCCCACCGCCGGCGTCTCCCCTCACCGCCCCGCCGGCGAACCTGCCCGGCACGGCGATCCCCTCACCCTAGGACCGTCACCGGACGTCGAGCCGGGGCCTAAGCGCCGGCCGGGTCCGAATCCGGGCCGACAAGGGATATGACGTCACGTCACGCACGAGTGGGCCGCCCGGCCGCAGGGTGCGGCTTATGTCGCTTATTGTGGCTTTTGGTGGTGTGACCCGGTGGATGGGACGGAGGGGGCCGTGGCGTTGGCGGAGTCGGCCGGGCGGCGGTCCTGGGCACCGCTGCCGGCGGTGTGCGCCGGGTATTTCATGGTGATCCTGGATGTGACGGCCATCAACGTCGCCGTGCCGGTGATCGGCCGGGAACTGTCGGCCTCGCTCACCGGCATCCAGTGGATCACCGACGGGTACACGCTGGTCTTCGCCGGGTTCCTGCTGACCGGCGGCGCGCTCGGCGACCGGCTGGGCAACCGCCGGGTCTTCTGCGCCGGCGTGGTCGTGTTCACCCTGTCCTCGGCCGGCTGCGCGCTCGCCCCGAGCGCTCCCTTCCTCGTCGTGGCGCGGCTGGTGGAGGGGCTCGGCGCGGCTCTGATCGTGCCCGGCTCCCTGGCCCTGCTCCAGCAGGCCTACCCGACGCCGCCCGCCCGCTCGCGGGCCTTCGGGCTGTGGGGTTCGATGGCCGGCATCGCGGCCGCCGCCGGTCCGCTGCTGGGCGGGCTGCTCGTCTCCACGTTGGGCTGGCGCTGGGTGTTCCTCGTCAACCTGCCCGTCGGCGCGACCTGCCTGGTGCTGACGCTGCGGCATGTGGCCCGCTCGCCCCGGCGCGCCGACCGGCCCCTGGACTGGCCGGCGCAGTGCGCGGTGGTGCTGACGGCGGCGCTCCTGACCGCGGCGCTCAACGAGGCCGGCCGGCGGGGCTGGTCGGATCCGGCGGTGCTCGCCGGGGTGTGCCTGGCCGTGCTGGCCGCCGCGGCGTTCGCGGTGCGCGAGCGGCTGGCCCGCGCTCCCGTCCTTCCGCCGAGCCTGCTGCGCTCCCGCGCGATGAGCGGTGGAGCCCTCATCGGCCTGCTGTTCAACCTCGGCTTCTACGGCATGGTGTTCACCGCCAGCCTCGAATTCCAGCACCAGCGCGGCTTCAGCGCCCTGGGCACCGGGCTGGCGCTGTTCCCTGCGGTCGCGATGACCATGTTCGCCTCCGTCCTGTCCGGGCGCCTGACCCGCCGCACCGGCGATCGCCCGCTGGTGGTCTCCGGGATGCTCCTGGCCGCCCTGGGCCTGGCCGGCTGGGCCGTGGCGGGAGCCGACCCCGCCTACCCGCTGCTGGTGGCCCCGATGATGGCCGCGGGATTCGGTACCTCTTTCGCCCTCACGGGCTCCACCGCCACCGTGATGGGTGCCGCACCCTCGGCGTACTCGGGCGCCGCCTCCGCCCTGTTCAACACCACCCGCCAGATCGGCAGCGCCACCGGCGTCGCCCTCGGCGGCAGCCTGCTCGCCACGGCCACCGACTACACGACCGGGCTCCGCACCAGCATGGCCGTCGGCGCACTCGCCTACCTGGCCGCCGCGGGCCTCGCCTGGTGGTGCGTGCCGACGCTGCCGAAGAAGACCCAGGACGTCCTGTCAGGACCTCGCGCAGGGTGAGCGCACCGGTTCCGCCCCACTCCGAACGGCGGTCCCTGTCCAGCTTCTTGACCCGGTGAATGTTAGCGCTCACACTCTCACACGTGCACGCACGCATCACCCTGTGCACGCGTGCCCATGAGCCTCTTCGCCCCCGCAGATGCTCACGGCGTCAACGGCATCGACCTTCTCTCTCCCCCCGCCCCGCCCGCCAGGAGTCCGCCACCATGCAGCAACCCGTCCCGGCCCGCCCCGGCAGGGAAACCGTCGAGCAGGGTGCCGACCGGCACCGTCCGGTCAGCATCTTCGACGTGGCCAAGGCGGCCGGGGTCTCCCACCAGACCGTCTCCCGCGTGGTCAACGGCAGCCCGAAGGTGCGCAAGGCGACCAGGGACCGGGTGCTGGAGGTCATCGACGAGCTGGGCTACAAGCCCAACCGGCTCGCCCGGGCGCTGGCCGGTGGAGTGGTGCGCTCGGTGACCGTGCTGACCTCGGACACCACCCTGTACGGGGCGTCCTTGACACTGCGCGGCATCGAGGAGGCCGCGCGGGCCGCCGAGTTCACGGTGGCGATCAGCGTTCTGGACGAGCATGCGCCGCCGACGCCTCAGGACGTGGCGAACCGGCTGGCCAGGCCGGGCGAGCCGGTGCTCGTCATCGCCTTCGACGCGCTCGGGGAACGCGCCTGGCGCACGCTGCCCGCCGAGTTCCCGGCGGCCGCGGTCGTGGAGCGGCCGCAGGACGGGCGCCGCGGCAGCCGGCCCGAGGCATGGCTGGACGACCGGGCCGCGGCGGCCCAGGCCACCCGCTGCCTGCTCGGTCTCGGCCATCGCACCGTCCACCACATGGCGATCCCCTCCTCCACCGCCAGGGTCGGCCAGCGGGCCCAGGGCTGGCGGGATGCCCTGACGGGCGCCGGACGGCCCGTCCCCGAGCCGCTCGAAGGCGGCTGGACCCCGCGATCCGGGTATCTGGCGGCCCGCTCCCTGGTGGGCGATCCCGAGGTCACCGCGGTGCTCTGCGGCAACGACGAACTGGCGTTGGGCGTGCTGCGCGCGGCGCGGGAGGCCGGCCGGGACGTGCCGGGGGACCTGAGTGTGGCCGGCTTCGACGACGCGCCCTACGCGGGGTACACCCACCCGGCGCTCACCACCGTACGACTGGACTTCGAAGGACTCGGGCGCGGCGCCTTCGGGATGCTGCACCGGCTGCTCGACCCGGACAACGCGCCCGCGCCGCCCCTGTGGGCGGAACCCGAACTGATCGTCCGCGAGAGCACCGGCCCGGCACCCGGCCGCGCCCACCACTGACCACCGCCGAACCCGAGTGCGCCACGCCGCTCCGTCCGCGGGGGCGCGAGCGCCGGCCGCGAAATGTGAGCGGTAACACCAACGTCCTCCCGCAGTGTGGCGGGAGGGGAAAGCCAGGTACCCATGCTCTTCCAGGCCCGCACATCCGAGGCGGCCCCGTCGCCCCGCCGCCGTACGAGAACGCGCCTGACCGGAACGGTGCTGGCGGTGGCCGCGCTCGTCGGTACGGGGCTCGCCGTACCGCAGCCGGCCGCGGCGGCCACCCAGACCTTCACCGTCGACCTCGGCACGACCACCGGAGCCGTCCTGCACGGTTCGAACGGCGCGCTCTACGGGCAGAGCGACGACGGGGTGCCGGGGGACAACCTGCTGGCACCACTGAAGCTGACCACCGGTTCGCAGAAGCCCCCGGGCGGTGCCCAGCACCCCAACGGCGACATCCTCCACGTCGCCCCCTCGTTCTTCCGCAACGGCGGCGGCACGATGTACACCAACATCCAGGACGAGTACTCGGACTGGCCGTACCAGAAGCTGGGCATCGACGACTACCTCACCAAGGTCGACACCGCCGTGAACGCGGTGAAGGCGACGTCGTACGCGGCCGACGTGGTCTTCGTCCCGTTCAACGAACCGGACGGCAACTGGTACACCGGCCTGACCAGTTCGAACTCCAGCACCTACGCCTCGGCGCTCAGCAGCTTCGAGTCCGACTGGAGCACGGTCTACGCACGCATCAAGGCCGACTACCCCGACGCGCGGATAGCGGGCCCCAACACCGCGGGCTTCAACAGCAGGTTCTTCGGTGACTTCCTCACCTACACCAAGGCGCAGGGGCAGTTGCCCGACGTGTTCACCTGGCACGAGCTGGACCCGTCCTCGCTCTCCGGCTACCGTGGCCGCTACGCCGCCTACCGCGCGCTGGAGACCGCGCGCGGCATCAGCCCGATCACCATCAACATCGACGAGTACGCCAACCGGCGCGACCTGTCGGTGCCGGGGCAGATGATCCAGTGGGCCGCGATGTTCGAGGACACCAAGGTCTACGCGCAGCAGCCGTACTGGGACATCGCCGGCAACATGTCCGGCAACACCGTGCACACGAACGTCCCCAACGGCTCGTGGTGGTTCTGGCACTGGTACGCCGGGATGACGGGGCAGACCGTCAGGACGACCCCGCCGCAGGCCGGCGTCCAGGACACACTCCAGGGCATCGGCTCCCTCGACACCAGCCGCAGACAGGCCCAGGTGATCGTGGGCGGCTCCTCGGCCGACACGAACGTGGTGATCAACAACATCCCCGGCGCCACCTTCGGCAGCAAGGTCGAGGTCACGGTCCAGGCCCTGAACTGGAGCGGTTACGAAGGCGCCTCGGCCCCGCCGCAGACCATCTCCCGGACGGCATACACCCCGTCCGGCGGTTCCGTCACCGTGCCGCTGACCGGCCTCGACTCCATGTCGGCGTACCGGATCACGGTCACCCCGAACGGCGGTGGCACCGCGACCGCGCCCGGCGTCCCGTCGTACTCCTCCTACGAGGCCGAGAACGCCGCCATCACCGACGGCACCGTCGTGCAGCAGGCCACCGGCGCCAGTTACTCCACCGCCCAGCTGTACGCCACCTCCGGCACCAAGGACGTCGGCTACCTGACCAAGAGCGACAGCAAGGTCGTCTTCACGGTCAGCGTCCCCTCGGCCGGCAGCTACAACCTGCGCATCTTCTACGGCAACCAGAACGGTTCACCGTCCCAGCAGGTCCTGCGCATCGACGGGGCGAACCCGCAGTTCGTGAACTACCCGTCGACGCTGAACTGGCAGTACCGCTCCACGGTCACCGTCCCGGTCACCCTCAGCGCCGGCAGCCACACCGTCTCCCTCGCCGTCGCCGACTCCGATCTGGGCACCTCCGCCGGGCAGGTCACCCTCGACAAGATCGACCTGACCGCCGTGGCGAGCACACCCGAGACGGTGTACGAGGCCACGTTCGCCGACGTCGGCGGCAGCCCGACGTACTCCTACAGCGATGTCGGCGAGACCGGCACCGGCCGCCTCGTGATGACTTCCGGCGACAAGGCCACCTTCGACGTCTACGCGCCCACCGACGGCTACTACAACGTCAAGACCGACTACACCTCCGCGGGCGGCAGCACCACTCTGGCCCTGAACGGCACCACGGTCGCCGGCTACGCCTCCTCGGGCGGCACGGCCACCACCTCCAGCACCCGGCTGTACCTGACCGCCGGCATCAACCGGATTACCGTCGGCCCGAACAGCGGCACCACGCTCACCCTGCGCGACCTGAAGACGGACGGTTCCGGTGACACCACCGGCGTCACCACGTACGAGGCCGAGAACGCGACGTTGGCGGGGCAGGCCAAGACGCAGTCGGACACCTGGGCCTCGGGCGGCAAGAACGTCGGCTACGTCGGCAACAGCAGCTCGAACACGCTCACCTTCGCGGACGTGAGCGCGTCCGCAGCCGGCCGCTACACGGTCGTCGTCCACTACGCCCAGAACGACCGGGCGGGCTCGGACAGTTACAACACCAACGTCGAGTCCCGCACCGCCCAGCTGTCCGTCAACGGCGGCACCGCCACCACGCTGACCTTCCGCAACACCTACAGCTGGAACGACTACTGGACGCTGCCGACGACCGTCACCCTCACCGCCGGCACCAACACCCTGAAGTTCTCCAACTCCTCGTCCTGGGCCCCCGACTTCGACTACATCGAGGTCGCCCCGGTCACCGGCTGACCATCCCGTCTGACGGGCCGCCGCCGGGACGGCACCAGCTCCGGCGGCGGCCCGATGCCTTTTCCCCCACTCTCGCCGGGATGCACCTTTCCACCTCCCCATTGGCGCGGCCCTCGGCTGCCCGACCGCCTGGGTCCGGCCAACCCCGTCGCCTGCGCGGCGGACAGCGCGGGGACCCACACGTCCCAGCTCCTTGTGGTGCTCGGCACCACCGCCTTCCTCGCCACGGCCTGGCCGGCCACCACCGGTGGCCGACACCGCCAACGGCTGGACCTCCGGCAAGGCCCTCAGGTTCCCGAGCGGTTCCGGCACGCCCGACGACGAGGGCGTCACCCTGGCCGGCGCCGGATCCAGCGGGGGCGTGTACGTGGCCAGTGAGCGCAACGCCGACTCGTCCGGCACCAGCCGCCTGTCCGTCCTGAAGTACGACGTGAGCGGCACCGGCACCGCGCTCACGGCCACCACCGAGTGGAACCTGACCCCCGACCTGCCGTCGGTGGGCTCCAACCTCGGCCTGGAAGGCATCACCTGGGTCCCCGACGCCACCCTGACCGCCGCCGGGTTCAAGGACGCCTCGACCGGTGCCGCCTACAACCCGGCGAACTACGGTTCGCACACCGGCGGGGTGTTCTTCGTCGGCGTCGAGGGCACTGGCATGATCTACGGCTACGTCCTCACGGACGGCGGCACCTTCACCCGCGTCGCGTCCGTCAGCAGCGGCATGGCCGGCGTCATGGAGCTCCAGTGGGAGCCGCAGGCCTTGCGCCTCTGGGCCGTCTGCGACGACACCTGCTCCGGCCGGCACCGCACCCTGCAGATCAACTCCTCCGGTGTCTTCGCCACCACCGCCGTCCACAACCGCCCGTCCGGCATGGACAACTTCAACAACGAGGGCTTCGCCGTCTCCGGCTCCGACGCGTGCAGCGGCGGCAGCAAGCCCGTGTGGTGGTCCGACGACAGCAACGACAACGGTCACGTGCTGCGCAGGGGCACGATCACCTGCTGAGGCCCTGCCCGCGCGCGACACCGCGCTGTATCGTACCCGCGGCACCACACGCGCCACCGGCTCACAGCGTCAACTCCCTTACCGGCACGTCGACTTCACCGACGTGCCGGTTCCTTACGCCGCCCCCGGAGGAACCGTGGCAACCAGCCGCCCGCACCGTTCTCGGGTGCCTCTGACCCGACGCAGATCCCTCGCCGTGACGGCCGCCCTCGCCGCCGTCTGCTGTGCCGCCCTCACCCGGCCGACCCCCGCCGCCGCGGACGCCGCGACCGACCGCGCCGCCCTCGCCCGGTGGTGGGCCCCGGTCAACTTCCAGGACGTCGACTCCACCGGCGAGACGGCGCTCGGCGGCAAGTCCGACTACATCACGTCGTACGACTACGACGGCGACCTCAACGGCCGGAACAACTGGGAGAACACCAGCCAGTTCCCACTCGCGGCGCACGTCTACTACTCGGTCGTGCAGACCCCGACCTTCTCGTACCTGCTGTACATGTACTTCCACCCGCGCGACTGGTCGGACGGAGTCCTCGACAACTACCAGGAGGACCTCACCGAACACGAGAACGACGCCGAGGGCGTCCTGGTGGTCGTGGCCGACGACGGCTCCGCGCACGGACAGCTGAAGGCCGCGATCACGGTCGCGCACAGCAACTTCTACTCCTGGGTGCCCTCCGGCAGCGACTTCAGCAGCGGGCAGGAGAGCGTGGACGGCACGCTCAAGCTGCAGGGCGACCCGCACGACGACGGCCACGGCCGCCCGTTCACCACCCAGCAGCCCAACACCCACGCCGCATGGGCCGAGGGGTACCTGTCCCAGGAGCGCAGCCAGTACGCGAGCGGCGACGGCATCGTCTACTACCCCGGCGGCACCGCCGAGGTGCCGTCCGGTGCCAACGACCGTGACGTGCAGTACACCCTGACCGACATCTTCGCCGCCGACGGCATGTGGGCGAACCGCACCCTCACCACGCTGTTCGCGACCACCGACAACTTCGCCGGCGACGACAGCTCCGACCCCTACGGCGCCAGGTGCGGCGCGGGCGGCGTCCTCGGGCCGGCCAACGGCGCCTGCGACACCGACGCGGCCAACCCGCCCTGGGCCTGGGACGACGCCGACGACCTGCCCGGCCGCGGCTACCTCGCCACCAACCCCGCCGAACTCGTCTGGGACTACTTCGACTGGTCCGGCAAGCCCTCCGCGCCGGACCTCGCCTACACCTGGGACCAGTACAACGGCATCACCTCCTGATGGCACGACGGGGCGCCGCCGCGGTACCGGGCGCTCGACGCGCGGGATCAGCCCGGAACTGGTGTGCTGGGTGAGGGGGCTTCGGACCGTACCCGTCGTACCCGTTCCGGGAGTGACCCATGAGTATCTACCGAGTCGCGCAGGTGACCGCTCCGGGCGGGCCCTTCGAGATCGTCGAGCGGGAGGTGCCGAGGCCGGGCCGCGGCCAGGTGCGGATCGCCGTGGAGGCCTGCGGCGTCTGCCACAGCGACACCTTCTTCGTCACCGCCGCACTGCCCGGTGTCACGTTCCCGGTGGTCCCCGGCCACGAGATCGCCGGGCGGATCGAGGAGCTCGGCGAGGGCATCGAGGACTGGGGCTGGCAGCTCGGCGACCGGGTGGCGGTCGGCTGGTTCGGCGGCAGCTGCGGCCACTGCGAGCCGTGCCGCCGGGGCGACTTCGTCGTCTGCGAGAACCTGAAGACGCCCGGCTGGAGCTACGACGGCGGCTTCGGCGAGCAGGTCGTCGCGCCGGTCGACGCGCTGGCCCGCATCCCCGACGGGCTGACCGCGGCCGACGCGGCACCCATGGGCTGCGCGGGCGTGACCACCTTCAACGGCCTGCGGCGCAGCCCGGCCGAGCCCGGTGACCTGGTCGCCGTCGTCGGGCTCGGCGGGCTCGGCCACCTCGGGGTGAAGTACGCGGTGGCCATGGGCTTCGAGACGGTGGCCGTCGCCCGCGGCGCCGAGAAGGCCGACTTCGCCAAGCAGCTCGGCGCCCACCACTACGTCGACTCCACGGCCGCCACCCCGGTGGGGGAGGCCCTCCAGTCGCTCGGCGGTGCCAAGGCCGTGCTCGCCACCGCGGGCAACTCCCAGGCGATCACGGCGGCCGTGGACGGGCTGGCACCCCGTGGCGAACTCGTGGTGATCGGGGCCGACCCCGAGCCCCTCGGGATCAGCCCGCTCCAGCTGCTCATGAGCGGCCGGGTGGTCCGCGGCCATCCGTCCGGCACCGCGCGGGACGCGCAGGACACCATGGAGTTCAGCGCCCTGCACGGGATCCGCCCGACGATCGAGACCGTACCGCTGGAGCAGGCGGGCGAGGCCTACCAGAGGATGCTCAGCGGGGCGGCGCGCTTCCGGATGGTGCTCATCTACGACTGAGCGTCACGCACCGACCGCTCGGTGAGGCCGAGCGCGGCCGCCGGCAGCAGGTACCCGGCGGTGGCGGCGGGGACGGCCGGCGCGGCGCCGAGCGCGGTGAGGACCGGGGTGACCACCAGGTCGTACGGGCGCAGCGTCTCCAGATGACCGGACAGCCGTGTCCTCACCCGGCACCGTCCGGGCACCACGGCTCGGGTGTCAGCGCCTCGGCCGTCCGGTGCAGCGCGGCCCGGTGCGGGCCCCGCGGCAGCGCGTCCAGCTCCCGGCGGGCCCGCTCCGCGTACCTGCGCGCCAGCCGCGTGGACTCCTCCAGCGCGCCCGTCTCCACCAGCAGCCGCCCCACCTTCTCCGGATCCTTCGAGACCGGCCCGGCCAGCAGCAGGGGCAGGCTGGGCCGGCCGTTGCGCAGATCGCTGTCGGCGGGCTTGCCCTCCCGCCCGGCCTGCGGGCCGTACGGCAGCAGGTCGTCACGGATCTGGAACGCCACCCCGAGCGCATCCCCGTACCCGGCCAGCGCCCGCGCCTGCGCCGGCGAGCCGCCCCCCAGCACCGCGCCCACCTCGCAGCACGCACTCAGCAGCGCCGAGGTCTTCAGCCGGACCATCTCCAGGTACCCGTCGACCGCGTCCGGCGCCCGGACCGGGTCCAGCTCCCGGGCCACCCCCTGCGCCATCCGCCGGCCGGCCCGCGCCAGCGTGCCCACCGCCCGGGTCACGGCGGCCTCCGGCACCCCGCGCCGACCGCACTCGACCACCTGCTCGAACAGCGCGAACATCAGCGCGTCACCGCCGAGGACGGCCGCGCCCGGCCCGAACCTGACGTGCCCCGACGGCTTGCCGCGGCGCAGCCGGTCGTCGTCGAGGATGTCGTCGTGCAGCAGGCTCGCCACATGCACCAGTTCCACCCCGACCGCCGCGGGCATGACCCGCTCGCACGACCCGCCCACGGCAGCCGCCGACTGCAGCAGCAGCACCGGCCGCAGCAGCTTTCCCGGCGGGTGCAGCGCCCAGCGGTGCACCTCCGTCAGCGGACCCCCGGGGTCCCGGTCCAGCCAGTCCCGCAGCGCCTGCTCCACGGCGGCCGCCGTGCCGTTCTCCTCGTGCCGCATGCCCGGTCCTCACTGCTGATCGTTTCCCTGGCGGTGAACGAGCCACGCCTCGCGCTGTCACACGGCGGCCAGAGGCGCGGCGGGCGCGCGCCCGGGCGTACGGACGTGGCGCTCAGCCTCGTACCGCACGGGCCGCGAGCAGCGCGATGTCGTCCTCCGAGCCGCCGGCGAGGCGCGCGAGGACGGTGTCGAGGATCTTGTCCAGCGGGTCGGTCGGGCACAGCGACAGGCCCGTCAGCCGCGCCAGGCCGCAGTCGATGTCCTCGCCGCGCCGCTCCACCAGCCCGTCCGTGTACAGGAGCAGCACCCCGCCCCGCTCCGGGGTGACGCCCTGCTCGTACCGGCCCAGCCCGCTGCCCAGCGGCGGGCCGACCGGCACCGGCACCAGCCGTATCTCGCCCTGCGGGGTGAGCCAGGCCGGCGGCAGATGCCCGGCGCTGGCGTAGGTGAGCGTGGCGACGTCCGAGTCACCGAGCGCCAGGAAGCAGGTGGCCACCCGCTCGAAGCCGGAGTCGGCGACCATGCGGTCCGCGTGCTGCAGGATGTGGCGCGGCGAGAGCCCCGCGAGCGCCAGGGCGCGCAGCGTCGAACGGTAGTGGCTCATCGCCACCGCCGCGTCCACGCCATGGCCCATCACGTCCCCGATGACCAGCATGGTGCGGCCGTCGGGCAGCGCCAGCACGTCGTACCAGTCGCCGCCGATCATCGAACCGTCGTCGGCGGGACGGTAGCGCGCGGTGGTCTCCACACCGGCGTGCTGCTGCAGCTGGCCGGGTTCGGCCAGCAGAGCCCGCTGCAGCTCCAGAGCCATGGTGTGCTCGCGTTCGAAGCGGACCGCCCGGTCCAGGGCGCGCGCGGCGCGGGCGGCGAGCTCGCGGGCCACCGTGGCGTCCTCGTTCGAGAACGGCCCGGAGTCCCCGGCCCTGGCCAGCAGCAGAATGCCCAGCACCCGGCCGTCCGCGACCAGGGGGGCGAGCAGCACCGAGTGGACACGGGCGGTCAGACACGCCTGGGCCGGCGCCCAGCGCGGGATCAGCGACCGCCACTGCGCCGCCGTGATCGCGTTGCGCCGCCAGATCCGTCCGGCCGCCAGGTTCCGCCGGGACCCGGTGCCGCGCGGCCAGCCGACCAGCTCGCCGCGCGCGTCAAGGGCCGCGAGACCGGAGACGAGCCCCGGACGCGTGGCGTACGCCGCGAGCCGGGTCGGGGTCCGCCGCGCCGACACCGTGTCCGGTGGACTGAGCTCCACCCCGGCCGCGTCCGCCAGTTCCGGTACGACGAAATCCGCCAGCTCGCGGCAGGTCCCGGCGACATCGGTGCCGGTGCCGATCCGGGACGCGGCCGAGTCCAGCAGCGCCAGCCGCCGGTGCGCGCGCTCCAGCTCGTACACGTACTGCTGCGGCTCGCTGATCTCCAGGCCCACCGCGGCGACGCCCACGACCTTGCCGGTGCCGTCCACGAGCCGGTGGTACACGCACCGCCACTCGCGGACCTGGTACGGCGAGTCCACCCAGGTGCGCCCGGTGACGACGGCCTCGCGCGGCCGTCCGTCGCGGATGACGTCCCGCAGCACCTGGTCGGGCCGCTGGATGTGCGGCAGTACCTCGTGCTGGGTGCGGCCGAGGTAGGCGGCGGCGGGCAGGCCCGTCGACCGGGCCATGTGCGGATTGACGTAGAGATAGCGCAGCTCGGTGTCGAGGACCGCGAAACCGACGGCCGCGTCCTCGACGATGCCGCGCAGCAGGTCGACGTACCCGACGTCGACGGGGGGCACGCCCGGTGCCGCCGATGCCGTAGGAGAGCCCCGCGCGACCGGTCCCGGCGGTGCGGCCGGGAGCCCCGGTGCGGCCGGTGGCGCCGGTGCGGCCGGTGGCGCCGGTGCGGCCGGTCGTCGTGAGGAGGCGTACCTGTCCACCCGGTCCTCCTCGCCTGCCCCCTCCCTCGGCCGCCCTCATCCTGCAACAGGTCCCGGCACCGCGCATCCCGGGACCGGCCGGGGCCGTCGTGCGGGGCGCCCCGGGAGCGGTCCTGGGGCGGGGCCGGCCGGCGTCCCGGGCGCTTCCGCTCACAGCGACCGGACCGGGTCTGTGCGGCGGCCTTAACCCCCGTCGATCGGGAGCGGTGACGCCGGCGTAATCAGCCGTACATACGGTCGAGGTCGAATGGAAGAGGCTGACCAGCAGGAACAGGGGGCGCCCGTGGCCGCGCCGGACTCGCGCAGCACCGACACCGGCAGGGTGCGGACCGTCTGCTCGTACTGCGGGGTCGGCTGCGGCATGGTCCTGGACATCGGGATGGGACCGGACGGCCGCCGCACCGTCCTCAAGGCCTCCGGGGACAAGGAGCACCCCGCGAACTTCGGCAGGCTCTGCACGAAGGGCGCCACCACCGCCGACATGCTCGCCGCGCCCGGCCGGCTGACCACCGCCCTGCTGCGGCCCGAGCGGGGCGAGGAGGCGGTGCCGTCGGCCGTGGACGCGGCGGTCGCGGAGACCGCGCGACGCCTGCGCGCGATCGTCGACGAGCACGGCCCCGACGCGGTCGCCCTCTACGTCTCCGGCCAGATGAGCCTGGAGGCCCAGTACCTCGCCAACAAACTCACCAAGGGCTGGCTCCGCACCAACAACATCGAGTCCAACTCCCGGCTCTGCATGGCCAGCGCCGGCACCGGCTACAAGCTCTCCCTCGGCGCCGACGGCCCGCCCGGCTCGTACCAGGACCTCGACAAGGCGGACGTCTTCCTGGTCATCGGCGCCAACATGGCCGACTGCCACCCGATCCTCTTCCTGCGGCTGATGGACCGGGTGAAGGCGGGCGCGAAGCTCATCGTCGTCGACCCGCGCCGCACGGCCACGGCCGCCAAGGCGGACCTCTTCCTCCAGATCAGGCCGGGCACCGACCTCGCGCTCATGAACGGCCTGCTCCACCTGCTGTACGAGAACGGCCACACCGACCCGGAGTTCATCGCCGCGTACACCGAGGGCTGGGAGGCGATGCCGGAGTTCCTCGCCGACTACCCGCCCGCCGCCGTCGCCGACATCACCGGGATTCCCGAGGCCGACCTGCGCGCGGCCGCCCGGCTGATCGGCGAGGCGGGGGAGTGGACCAGCTGCTGGACCATGGGCCTCAACCAGTCCACGCACGGGACATGGAACACCAACGCGCTGGTCAACCTGCACCTTGCCACCGGGAAGATCTGCCGCCCCGGCAGCGGCCCGCTCTCCCTCACCGGCCAGCCCAACGCCATGGGCGGCCGGGAGATGGGGTACATGGGACCGGGCCTGCCCGGCCAGCGTTCGGTCCTCGTCGACGCCGACCGCGCCTTCGTCGAGGAGCGGTGGGGGCTCGGGCCCGGCACGATCCGCGCCGACGGCGCCGGCAAGGGCACGGTGGAGATGTTCCAGAAGATGGCCGACGGCGAGATCAAGGCCTGCTGGATCATCTGCACCAACCCGGTCGCCTCCGTCGCCAACCGCCGGACCGTCATCGAGGGCCTGGAGACCGCCGAGTTCGTCGTCACCCAGGACGTCTTCACCGACACCGAGACCAACGCCTACGCCGACGTCGTCCTGCCCGCCGCCCTGTGGACCGAGACCGAGGGCGTTCTCATCAACAGCGAGCGCAACCTCACCCTCGCCCGCCCCGCCGCCGACCCGCCCGGCGAGGCCACCGCCGACTGGCGGCTGATCGCCGGTGTCGCCCGCGCGATGGGCTTCGAGGACGGCTTCTCCTACGACAGCGCGGAGGAGATCTTCGAGGAGATCAAACGCTTCCACAACCCGCAGACCGGCTACGACCTGCGGGGTGTGACCTACGACCGGCTGCGCACCGCCCCCGTCCAGTGGCCGGCCGCCACCGCCGACGGCCCCGACCGCAACCCCGTCCGGTACCTCAACCCCGACGGCTCCCTCACCTTCGCCACCGCCTCCGGGCGCGCCGTCTTCCACGCCCGGCCGCACGTGGACCCCGCCGAGATGCCGGACGACGACTACCCGTTCGTCCTCAACACCGGCCGTCTCCAGCACCAGTGGCACACCCTGACCAAGACCGCGAAGGTCGCCAAGCTGAACAAGCTCAACCCCGGCCCGTTCGTCGAGGTGCACCCCGAGGACGCGGCCGCGCTCGGGCTCGCCGACGGCGACTCCGTGGAGGTCGCCTCGCGGCGCGGCCGGGCGGTGCTGCCGGCGGTCGTCACGGACCGGGTGCTGCCGGGGTCCTGCTTCGCGCCGTTCCACTGGAACGACCTGTTCGGCGAGTATCTCAGCGTCAACGCGGTGACCAGCGACGCGGTCGACCCCCTGTCCTTCCAGCCCGAGTTGAAGGTGTGCGCGGTGTCGCTGACCAAGGTGTCCACGCCCGTCACCGTGCAGGCGCCCGGTACCGAGGAGACCCCGGCCGCCGTCCTCGCACCGGCTGCCGCCGCTGTGGCGCCCACCGCCGTGCTGCCGTCCGCCGCCTCCGTCTTCGGCCTCGACCCTGCACCCCCGCCGGTCCTCACCGACCGCGAACGGCAGTACCTGGTCGGCTTCCTCGCCGGCATCCCGGTCGGCGCCCCCGGCGTCCCCGTGCTGCCGCCGGACGCGCCGTTCAGCCCCGAGCACGCCCTGTGGGTCAACGGCACCCTCGCCGGCATGTACTCCCGCACCGGCGCGGCCCCGGTCACCGCGTCGGCGTCGCCGACCCGCCAGGTGGTGGTGCTGTGGGCCTCGCAGACCGGCAACGCCGAGGACTTCGCCGCCACCACCGCCGAGCGGCTCACCGCCGGCGGCCACGCGGCCTCCCTCGTCGCCATGGACCAGGCCGACCCGGCCGCCCTGCCCACCGGCGCCGACCTGCTCCTGATCACCAGCACCTTCGGCGACGGCGACGCCCCCGACAACGGCGCCGGCTTCTGGGACGGCCTGGCCGCCCTCGACACCGGCCGTCTCGCGGGCCGCCGGTACGCCGTGCTGGCCTTCGGCGACTCCACCTACGACGACTTCTGCGGGCACGGCCGGCGCCTGGACAGCCGTATGGACGAACTCGGCGCGGTCCGGCTCGCGCCGCGCACCGACTGCGAACCGGACTACGAGAACCAGGCGGAGGCCTGGCTCGATCAGGTGCTCACCGCCCTCAAGGACGAGTCCCCGCCTTCCCCCGCGGCGGACCCCGCGCCCGCCAGGTCCCGGCGCCCCGCCCCCGTCACCGCCCGGCTCGTCGGCAACCGGCTGCTCAGCCTGCCCGGCGCCGGCAAGGAGGTCCGCCGCTTCACCTTCGACAGCCGAGACAGCGAGACCCCGCTGGTCTACGAGGCCGGCGACGCGCTCGGAGTCCGCCCGCGCAACTCCCGTGACCTGGTGGCGGAATGGCTGGACGTCACGGGTCTCGACGCCACGACCGGCGTGGAGATCAGCGGAGTCGGCGAAGTCCCTCTCGCCGAAGCGCTCTCCCGCCATCTGGACATCACCCGCGTCACGCCGGACCTGCTCCGCTTCGCCGCCGAACGCACCCGTGATCCGCGCGAGTTGCGCAAGCTGCTGCGCCCCGACAACAAGGACGAGCTGGCCAAGTGGTCCTGGGGCCGGCAGGCGGTCGACGTCGTCACCGAGTTCGGGATCCGCGCCGACGCCGGGGAATGGACGGATGTCCTCGGCAGGCTCCAGCCGCGCCTGTACTCCATCTCGTCCAGCCCGCTCACCGACCCCCACCTGGTCTCGCTCACCGTCTCCGTCGTCCGCTACGAGAACCTGCACGGCAGGCCCCGGCAGGGCGTCTGCTCACCGTTCCTGGCCGACGCCGAACCCGGCACCGAGGTGCCGGTGCACGTCCAGCGCTCCCCGCACTTCCGGCCGCCCGCCGATCCGGCGACCCCCATGGTCATGGTCGGCCCCGGCACCGGCGTGGCGCCGTTCGTGGGCTTCCTGGAGGAGCGCCGCGCCCGCGGCCACCGCGCCCCCAACTGGCTGTTCTTCGGCGAACAGCACCGGGCCACCGACTTCTACTACGAGGAGGAGCTCAGCGCCCTGCTCGCCGAGGGCACTCTGAGCCGCCTCGACACCGCTTTCTCCCGCGACCAGCGCGCCAAGGTCTACGTCCAGGACCGGATGCGCGAACACGGCCCGCTGCTGTGGTCCTGGCTCCAGGACGGCGCCCACTTCTACGTCTGCGGCGACGCCTCCCGGATGGCCAAGGACGTCGACCGGGCCCTGAAGGACATCGTCACCGTGCACGGCGGACTGACCGAGGACGAGGCGACGGTGTACGTCAAGCAGCTTGCCGCGGACCGGCGTTACGTCCGGGACGTCTACTGACGCGCTACTGGTTCGCCATCAGATGGCGCATGGTGAGGGCCAGTTGCAGCCGGAACCGGCCCTGCGGGGTGCGCACCGACCAGCCCAGCAGATGCTCCGCGTGCGTCAACCGGTCCTGGAGCGTGGAGTGATGCACGTTGACCTCGGCGGCCGCCGCCCGCAGGCTCGCCGTCGACGCGACCGCGTGCAGCGTGCGCAGCATCCAGGGCGCGTCCGCCGCGGCGGCCTGCACGGCACGGACGTCCGGCGCCGGTTCCGCACCGGGTACGACGAGACCGGCGAGCAGCGCGACCCCGCCCAGCTCGTCGGCGTGCACCACGGGCGGGCCGCCGGACTCCTGCGCGCCGCCGTCGGAGGTGAACCGCAGCGCGGTGCGGGCCGCCGCCCAGGACCGGGGGAGGTCCACGACGGGCACCGAGGTCCCCACGCCCGCCCGTCCCGCCGGCGGCACTGGTGACGGGACGTCCGCCACGATCCGGGGCGGCCCGTCGGCGGCCGCCACCGCCCGGAACCGGGCCGCCGGGTCGGCGGTGTCCAGGCCGAGCCGACGGGCCGCGTGCAGCCGGGCCGCCGGCGGGGCGCCGGCGTCCAGGACCGTCTCGACCAGTGCGGGGTCGTCCACCGGCGGCCCCGGGGCCCGCCCGCGGGTGCGGTCGAGCACGGATCGTACGGCTGCCGAGGCCCGCTCCAGGATCACCGCGTCGACGACGCTCGGACCGTCGCCCCCGGCCCGCTCCAGCCACAGCCCGGGCGGCCCGCCCGGCACCAGCGGCGCGCACGGCCAGCCCGGCTCGGGCGCGCCCGCGGCGTCCGTCCGCCGTCCGTCCGGCTCCACCCGCAGCCGGACCCCCCGCTCCTCGTCGGCCAGCCGCGCCGGACACCCGGCGAGCACGGCGGCCCCGCGCACCAGCGCCTCCAGACCGGCCCGGGTCTCGGCCAGCCGGTCGAAGTACGCGATGACCGCGACGGCGGCCCCGGCATCCGGGTCCACCGCGGCCAGCCGCCCCGCCAGCTCTTTCATACGGCCATGATGCGCCATCCGACCCCGCGGCGAGGAGAGCCCGGTGCGGCAGGCAACCCCCGCGGACGCCCGCCCCTCCTAGCTGTCGAGACCCGGTGCCGCACAGTGCCGGCACAGGAACCGACCGACAGGAGTCCCGCTTGGAACGCAACGAGCCCTCGCGGGCCGCCGGACCGTCCCGCCGGAGATTCATGGTGTACACGGTCGCCGCGACCACTCTCACGGTGGCCGCCCCGCTCGGCTGCGACACCTCGGTGGCCGACGGCGCCACCGCGGCCCCCGGAGTCCTGGTCACCGGCACCGACGAGGAGATGCTCGTCCTGGAGGTCACCGCGGCCAACGAGGTCGTCGTACGGCTGCCCCGGGTCGAGGTCGGCCAGGGCATCACCACCGCCGTCGCCATGATGATCGCCGAGGAGCTGGACGCCCGCCTCGCCGACGTGCGGATCCCCCTCGCCGACGCCCGCACCAGGGGCAACCAGTACACCGGGGGCTCCAGCTCGGTCAGTTCGCTCTACGGCCCCGCCCGGCAGCTCGCCGCCACCGCACGCGCCCGGCTGGTGACCGCGGCCGCCCGCCGCTGGCGGCTCCCCGCGCGCATCCTGCGCACCTGGAACACCATGGTCGTGGCCCCCGACGGCCGGACGGCCACCTTCGGCTCCCTCACCGTGAGCGCCGCCCGGATCCGCACCCCGGACGTGCCGGGCAAGCCCAAGCCGGCCGCCCGGCACCGGGTGATCGGGAAGCCGACGACCAGGATCGACGCCCGGGACATCGTCACCGGCGCCGCGAAGTACGCCGGTGACCTGGCGGTGGCGGGCGCGAAGCCGACCGTGGTGGCCCGGCCGCCGACCCTGCGCGGCACACTGGTCTCCCTCGACGACACGGCCGCCCGCGCTCTGCCCGGCGTCCACGCGGTCGTGCGGATCCCCGGCGGGGTCGCCGTCGTGGCGGAGACCTTCCACCACGCCTTCCAGGCCCGGGACGCGCTGAGGATCACCTGGGCCGACGGGCCGCTCGCATCCCTGTCCGACAAGGAGATCCGCGCCCGGCTGCGGGCCGCGGTACCCCGGCTCGGCTCTCCGCCGCGCGGTTCCACCCAGGTCGAGGGCGAGTTCGCGTTCGCGTTCGTCAGCCACGCCCCGATGGAGGTGCTGACCGCCGTCGCCGACGTCCGCTCCGACCGGGCCGAACTGTGGTTCGCCACCCAGACACCGATGGACGCCCGCGACACCCTCGCCGACCTGCTCGGGCTCCCGAAGACCGTCGTACGGGTCCATGTGATGCGCGGAGGCGGTTCGTTCGGGCGGCGGCTCACCTTCGACCAGGCGATCGAGGCGGCGCTCGTCTCCAAGGCCGCCCGCAGACCCGTCAAGCTGATGTGGAGCCGCAACGACGACACCCGGCACGGCAGGATGCGCCCCGCCGACCACCACCGGATCCGGGCCAGTCTCGCCGGGGGCCGGGTGGTGGCCTTCCAGCACATGTCGGCCTCGGTCGGGGAGTCGTCCGACGAAAAGGGCGTGGCCGTGCGGACCGGTGCGGTACGGCCGTTGCCCAGCGACAGCGGGCTGTACGACTTCGGCCGGGTGAGCGGTGACTCGGGCGGCATCGAGCTGCCGATACCGCTCGGCGCCTGGCGCTCGGTCGACTCCGGGACCATGCGCACGGCGGAGGAGATCGTCGTCGACGACATCGCCCGCGCGCTGGGCCAGGACCCGGTCGCCTTCCGCCGTACCACCCTGCGCGGCAGGACGGTGAAGGCCGTGCTCGCCAAGGCGGCCGCCGCCGGCCACTGGGGCCGCCGCATGCCCGCGGGAACCGCCCAGGGCGTCGCCGTCCACGAGGAGTACGGGTCCGCCGTCGCCTGCCTGGCCGAGATCGACGCCACCGACCCGAGGAACCCCCGGGTCACCAAGGTGGTGATGGCCGCCGACGTCGGTACGGCCGTCAACCCGCGCGGCCTTCAGGCGCAGTTGATGGGCACTGCCGTCGACGGCATCTCCACCGTGCTGCGGGCCGGACTGCACATCGACCGGGGAGCGGTCCGTGAGGGCAGCTTCGCCGACTTCCACTACGCCCGCCAGCGCCACGCCCCGCTGGAGTTCGAGGCCCACATCCTTCCGTCCGGCGGGGATCCGGGCGGCGCCGGTGAACTCGGTGTCCCCGCGGCGGCGGGCGCCGTCGCCAACGCCTACGCCCGCGCCACCGGCAGGAAGCCCCGCAGCTTCCCGCTCGACTTCTGACCCGCTGCTTCCCGACTCACCGAAGGCACCGATGCGTTCGTATTCGTTCGTCCTCAACGGCAGACCCGTGACGGTCGAGGCCCCCGCCGACCTGCCCCTCCTGTGGGTCCTGCGCGACATGCTCGGCGTCACCGGGCCCAAGTACGGCTGCGGGGTGGGCGTCTGCCGCGCCTGCACCAGCCACCTCGACGGCGAGGAGATCCAGCCCTGCGTCGTCCCGGTCGCCGACTGCGCGGACCGCGCGGTCACCACCATCGAGGGCCTCGCCGACGGCGACACCCTGCACCCCGTCCAACAGGCCTGGCTGGACTGCGACGTGGCCCAGTGCGGCTTCTGCCAGCCCGGCCAGATCATGGCAGCCGCCGCCCTGCTCAAACGCACCCCGCATCCGACGGACGCCGACATCGACGACATCGAGAACGTCTGCCGCTGCGGCACCTACTCCAGAATCCGAGAGGCGATCAAGAAGGCGTCGGCGAAGGGTGGTTGAGCCCCGAACGCGGCTGCCCCCGGGCGAAGCCGGTTCGGCCGACGCCCTCGCAGGGGCCTCACGCCCCGCCCGTCCGGCCGGTCCTCACCGCGCCAGCAGCCGGCGCAGCCACTCCATGTGGGCCGCTCGGGCCGCCTGGGACAGGGCGGACTGGGGGGCGAAACCGTCGAAGCCGTGGAAGCCGCCGGGCCAGACATGGAGTTCGGCGATGCCGCCGGACTGCCACAGGCGGGAGGCGTAGGTGACGGTCTCGTCGCGGAAGGTCTCGGCGGAGCCGACGTCGAGGAAGGCCGGGGGGAGGTTCGTGAGGTCGGTGGCGCGGGCCGGGGACGCGTAGGGGGAGACGTCGGGACCGCCCCGGCGCTCGCCGAGCAGGGCGGTCCAGCCGGTCTCGTTGGCCGTGCGGTCCCAGACGCCGAGGCCCTTCATCTGGTGGCTGGAAGGGGTGTCGTTGCGGTCGTCGAGCATCGGGCAGAGCAGCATCTGGCCGATCACCGACGGACCCTGACGGTCCCTCAGGAGGAGGGCCAGGGCCGCGGTGAGGCCGCCGCCCGCGCTGGCGCCGGCGATCACGATACGGTCCGGGTCGCCGCCGATCTCCTTCGCGTGCTCCGCAGTCCACAGCAGTCCCGCGTACACGTCCTCCACCGGCGCCGGATGCGGATGCTCGGGCGCCAGCCGGTACTCCACCGACACCACCACCGCGCCCAGCTCCTTCGCCCAGGCCAGCGGCGCGTCCACGCCCACCCGGTTGTTGCCGAGCACCATGCCGCCGCCGTGCACGTGGTAGATCACCGGCAGCGGTCCGGGGGCCGCCGGGGCGACCGGGCGGCAGATCAGCAGCGAGATCTCCGGCGCGTCCGCCGGGCCGGGGACCGCGCGGTCCTCCACCTCAAACGTGCCCCCCATCGTGAGGTCCAGCTCGGCGAGGAGCTGTATCCCCGCGCCCTGCCGGATCGTGGCGATGTCCGCCATCGTGAACGCCGGGGAGATCACGTCCTTGATCAGCTCCAGGGCGGCGGAGAGCTCGGGGTCGAACGGGGGCGGTACGGAGGTCATGGCGGCTCCTTGCGGTGGTGCGCTGCGGCTCGTACGCCTATGATCCGCGCGGTCGTGCGCTCCCCGTGGCCGCCGGACGGCGGAAGCTCCCCGCCGTCCGGCGGGTGCCTGTCCGCACACCCGTCCCGGACCCGCCGGGCCGCCCGCGCCGGGGCTTGACTTCGAGCGCTCTCGAAGACCTAGCGTCGAGGGGGCAGACGACGATCAGGGCGGAACGGAGAACGGCCATGCGCGTGGGCGTGCACATCAACCGGTTCAACCATTCTGGCGGCGGACCCGCCCTCGGCGCCGAACTCGCCGCCGCCGGTGCCGCGGCCGAGGCGGCGGGCGTCAGCTGGGTCTCGGTGATGGACCACTATTTCCAGATGGAGTTCAACGGCGGCGCCGAGGACCCCATGCTGGAGGCCTACACCACCCTCGGCTACCTCGCCGGACGCACCTCGACCGTGCGGCTCGGTGCCCTGGTGACCGGAGTGACGTACCGGCATCCCGGACTCCTCGCCAAGATCGCCACCACCCTCGACGTGGTGTCCGGCGGCCGGGCCACGCTGGGCATCGGCGCCGCCTGGTACGACCGTGAGCACCACGGCCTCGGCGTGCCCTACCCGCCGCTCGCGGAGCGCTTCGAGCGGCTGGAGGAGACGCTGAGGATCTGCCTGCAGATGTGGGACCCGGAGAACAACGGCCCCTTCGAGGGCCGGCACTACCAGCTCGCCGAGACCCTCTGCGTGCCCGCCCCGTTGAGCACTCCGCATCCCGAGATCATGATCGGCGGGCAGGGCGAGAAGAAGACCCTGCGCCTGGTCGCCCAGTACGCCGACGCCTGCAACCTCATCCCCTCCTCCCCGGAGGAGCTGCGGCACAAGCTGGACGTGCTGCGCGGGCACTGCGACACCGTCGGGCGGGACTACGACACCATCCGCAAGACCATCGCGTACGGCGCCGAACCGGCCACCGCGGGCGACCTGGACGCCTTCACCCGGGACATCGAGGGCTACGCCAAGCTCGGCGTCGACACCGTCATCCTGTCCCCCCGCCTGGGCGAGACCTCGGGCTGGATGGAGACCTTCGCCGCCCCGGCCGTGCGGCGGCTCGCCGGGATCGAGTGACGAGGCCGGAGGGAGCGGGGGCGCGCAGGACGTGAAGAGGGACCGGAGCTCACCGGCTCCGGTCCCTCTTCACGGGGTGCTCCAGGCGGCGACGCCCGGGGGCGCGCGGGTGCCTCAGGCGGCCACGGCCACATTGCCGTGCAGGCGGGCGACGACCTCGGTCAGCTGGGCCGCGACCTCGGCGTCGTCGGCCGGGTGGGTCTCGGCGAAGCGGGTCACCGAGCCGGGGATCGACAGCTTGATGTCCTCGATCACCTTGCCGCCGGCGATGCCCACGGCCTTGCGGGCCTCGTCCTGCGCCCACACGCCGCCGTACTGGCCGAAGGCGGTGCCGACGACGGCGACCGGCTTGCCGCCGAAGGCGCTCGCGCCGTACGGGCGGGACAGCCAGTCGATGGCGTTCTTGAGGACGGCCGGGATGGTGCCGTTGTACTCGGGGGAGAAGAGCAGGAACGCGTCGGCGGCCTGGGCGGCCTCGCGCAGCTTCGCGGCGACGGCCGGGACGCTGCCCGCGACGTCGATGTCCTCGTTGTAGAACGGGATGTCGGCCAGGCCCTCGAAGACCTCGACCACGGCACCCTCGGGGGCGAGCTTGACGGCCGCCTCGGCGAGCTGGCGGTTGTGCGAACCGGCGCGGAGACTGCCGACGAGCGCAAGGATGCGGACAGACATGGGGAACTCCAGGGGGGTGCTGAAACACTGCCGTTACGAATACGGACCGAGGTCCGCTTAATTTCTAACATCCTAAACGGACCCCGGTCCAGTTCTGTTCCCCATGCTTTACGCTGTCTTCATGTCCAGCGTCCTGCCGCCTCTCCCGCAGCCCCAGGAGCCCTTCGACACGCCGCAGTTGCTTGAGGTCGGGCCGGCTCCCGAAGAGCCGTGCCTGCGTGCCGACGCGGCCCGGAACCGCGCCCGGCTGCTGGAGGCCGCCGCCCGGCTGATCGCCGAGCACGGGGTGGCCGGCGTGACCATGGAGGCCGTGGCCGCGGCGGCCGAGGTGGGCAAGGGCACGGTCTTCCGCCGCTTCGGCGACCGCACCGGGCTGCTGATGGCCCTGCTCGACCACTCCTCGCGGCAGCTCCAGGCCGACTTCCTCGGCGGTCCCCCGCCGCTGGGCCCCGGCGCCCTGCCGGTCGAGCGGCTCCGGGCGTTCGGCGTCGCCGTGCTCTACCGCGCGGCAGAGCAACTGGACCTCCAGCTGGCCGCCCAGCCCGAGCCCACCCGGCGCTATGCCAATCCGCCGATTCAGGCGCTGCGCACGCACGTCACGATGCTGCTGCGGCAGATCCAGCCGGACGCCGACTGCGAACTGCTCGCCCAGACGCTTCTCGCGTACCTCGACCCCGCCCAGATCCACCATCTGACCAGGCAGTGCGGGATGCCGCTGGAGCGCCTGGAAGCCGGCTGGATCGACCTGGTCGACCGCGTCACACGGACGGCGCCACCCCACTGACGTCCGTCCCGCCGACGCCCTGCTTGCCGCCGTCCTGCTCGTCGGCGCCCGGCTCGTCGGCGTCCGGCTCGCCGCCGGTGAACATGTCGACCAGCCCCCGTGGGGCGTCGGCGCTGAACAGCATCGCGCCGCTCCGCGCGGAGTCCGCCGCGGAAAGCTCGGCACGCGCGAACATCCTCTCCTCGTAGGCGGCCACGGCGGCCTCGGTGTCGCCGGGGTGGGCGACGAGCGCGAGGCCCAGGTCGGCCCCGTCGATCAGCGCCAGATTGGCGCCCTCACCGGCGAACGGCGACATCAGGTGCGCCGCGTCGCCGAGCAGCGTGACCCCCGGCGCCCGGTCCCAGCGGTGGCCGACCGGCAGGGCATGGATCCGCCGCGGCACCAGCGTGCCCTCGGCGTCCCCGACCAGCGCCCGCAGGCTCTTGTCCCAGTCGCCGAAGTGATCGAGCACGGCCCGCTTGGCCGCCTCGGTGTCGGTGAAGTCGATCCCGTCCAGCCACTCCTCGGGTGCCTTCATCGCCGTGTACACATGCAGGCTGCCGTCGCTCTCCCGGTGGCCGAGGAAGCCCCGGCCCGCGCCGAGCGCGAACAGCATGCCGCCGCCGACCACCTCGGCGCTCACCGGATGGCGTACGTCCGCGTCCGGCAGGTCCGCCTCCACGAACGAGATCCCGGTGTACGCGGGCCGCGCGTCCGAGACCAGCGGACGCACCCGGGACCAGGCGCCGTCCGCACCGACCAGCAGATCCGTGGTGAAGGAGCCGCCGTCCGCAAGGGCGACCTCGTGCCGGCCGGCACCGAGCGGGCGGGCCCCGGTGACCTTCGCGCCCCAGCGGATCACGCCCTCGGGCAGGGAACCGAGCAGCAGCTGGCGCAGATCGCCCCGGTCGATCTCCGGCCGCCCGCCGGCGCCGTCGTCCGGCATGTCCAGCAGGACCCGGGCGTCCTTGTCCAGCACGCGCGTCGCCTGGCCGCCCGGATGGACGTGCGTCAGGAACGCGTCGTACAGCCCGGCCGCGCGCAGCGCCACCTGGCCGGAGTCGTCGTGGATGTCGAGCATGCCGCCCTGGGTACGGGCCGCGGGGGAGGCGTCGAGGTCGAAGACGGCCGCCTCGACGCCGTGCACCCGCAGCACGCGGGCGAGCGTGAGCCCGCCGAGGCCGGCTCCGACGATGGCTATCGGGTGGTGGGGAGTGGACATGACGGTCTCCTAGTCGCGCGGCGCGTGCGGCGCCTGTTCGGGTACGGCGGTGTGCTCGATGCCGTTGATCAGGGCCTGGAACGCCCACGACACCCGGGCCTCGGGCGCGCCCGACAGGAGCGTCCCGGAGGCGGCGGCGATGTGCGGATGGGTGCGGCCCGACACCTGGCGCAGCGCCCGGCCGAGGGAGTCCCAGTCCTCCTGGGACGCCTCGCCCGCGTGTTCGGCGGCGGTCGCGGTGGCACGCTGGAGCAGCAGGTCGACCCCCCAGGCGGCCCGCTCGCGCGCCACTCCGCCCTCGTCGAGCAGGCCCAGCAGGGTCTCGATCAGGTTCAGGTAGTGCGGGCCGCTCGGCCACGAGGTCAGCGCGGAGCGGGCCAGGCTCGGATGCTCCAGCAGCATCGTGGTGTAGGCGACGAGCACCTGCTCCAGCCGTTCCCGCCAGGTGCCCTCCGCCGGGGCCGGGCCCACGGTGCCGAGCAGCTCGTCCAGGACCGCCGCGTGCAGTTCGGCGGTGTTGCGGACGTAGACGTACAGGGAGGCCGGGCCGGTGTCGAGCTCCTGGGCCAGGCGTCGCATGGTGACCTTCTGCAGCCCTTCGGCGCGCAGGATCCGCACGGCGGCGGCGACGATGCCCTCCCTGGTCAGGGCGGGCTTGGCGGGACGCTCCCGGCGGGAACGGGGGGTTGCTGGCATGCGTCCAAGGTAGCGAACATGTTCGTTGCGAACAAGTTCGCTACAAACGTGTTCGCCGAACGTCGGTCAGCACGCGCACCGCCTCGTCGACGCCCGCGCCGGGCCGGGTGGCCGAGGCCCAACTCGTCGAACCCTCAACCACCTTGCCCCGCCGGTCCCCCCTGTGCGGGCCTCTGCCAAGATGCCGTACGTCATGGTGCAGATCCCCCAAACGCCCTCGGCAGCGTCGCCGGTCCCGCGCTCGGTCCCCACGAGCGCCGATGTGGCCCGCCTGGCCGGAGTCTCCCGCGCGACCGTCTCCTACGTCCTGAACAACACCAGCGCCGTCCGGATCAGCGAGCCCACCCGCCGCCGGGTCCACGAGGCCGCGAAGGAGCTCGGGTACGTCCCCCACGCGGCCGCCCGCACCCTGCGCGCCGGACACAGCCGGATGGTCCTGATGTCCGCCCCGGCCATCGCGATGGGCCCGTTGTACGGGCAGTTCATCAACGACCTCCAGTGGGCCCTCAGCCGCCTCGACTACACGGTCGTCCAGTACGGCAGCGCGGGCCTGCGTGGCGACGAAGCGGCCCGCGCCTGGGCGGAGTTGAGGCCGGTGGCCGTGATGGTGCCCGGCGCCGAACTCGGTCCCGAGGGCGTCGCGGTCCTCAAGCGGGCCGGCGCCCGCGCCGTGGTCACCATCGGCCCCGAGCGGGTCGACGGCGCCCACGCCCTGCTGATGGACCACGACGCCGTCGGCAAATGCGCCGGCAGTCATCTGTACGCCCGCGGCCGGCGCCGGATCGGCGTGCTCGTCCCCGAGGAGACCGGCCTGGAGACCTACTCCCGGCCCCGCCTCGAAGGCGTACGCCAGGCCCTGTACGGCACGGACGCCGAGGTGACCGGGCTGCCGCTCGGCTACACCGAACAGTCGGCGGCCGAACTCGCCGCCCGCTGGCCGGAGTTGGGCATCGACGCGGTGTTCGCGTACAACGACGAGTACGCGATGCTGTTCATGCGCGCCCTCCAGGACGCGGGCGTGCGGATCCCCGAGGACACGGCGGTGCTCGGCGCCGACGACCTGATGCTCGGCCGGCTGCTGCGGCCCCGGCTCTCCACCATCCACATCGACCTGCCCTCTGGTCGCGACCTCGCCGAGCTGGTCGACCGCGTGGTGCGCGATCCGGGCGGCGAACCGGAGCTGCACCGGGTGCTCGGCGCCACGGTGGTGCAGCGCGACTCCAGCTGATGGGCCACCCTGGTCGGGGGCGTGCTTTTCCGGGCTCCCTGGCTAAGATGTTGCGCGCTCAACCAAACGGCTCATAGGAGCGCTGTGGGCCGCGCAACCCCGGTGATCGATCGGAGAGCCGTCATGCCGTTGCTCGACCCGAAGACCTGGCAGCCGAGCGTCCTGTCCGGCGCACAGTACGAAGTCACCGAGCCCGCCACCGGCGACGCACTCGGCACGGTCACCCTGGCCGCCCCCGCGGACGTCTCCACGGCCGCCGCGGCCGCCCGCGCCGCACACCGGGACTGGGCCCGCGCCCCGCACTTCGTCCGCGCCCAGGTCCTGCGCAGGGCGGGCGACCTGTTCACCGAGCACGCCGACGAACTGCGCGAGTGGATCGTCCGCGAGTCCGGCTCCATACCCGGCAAGGCGGACTTCGAACTGCACGTCGCCGCCCAGGAGTGCTACGAGGCCGCCGCCCTCGCCTCCCGCCCGGCCGGCCAGGTGCTGCCCAGCGAGGCGCCCCGGCTGTCGTACACCCGCCGGATCCCGGTCGGTGTCGTCGGGGTGATCTCGCCGTTCAACGCGCCGCTGATTCTTTCCATCCGCTCGGTCGCGCCCGCCCTCGCCCTCGGCAACGGGGTCGTCCTCAAGCCCGATCCGCGCACGGCCGTCTGCGGCGGGCTCGCGCTCGCCGCGGTGTTCGCCGAGGCCGGACTGCCGGAGGGGCTGCTGCACGTGCTGCCCGGCGGGGCCGACGTCGGCGCCGCGCTGGTCGAGGACCCGCTGGTGCCGGTGATCTCCTTCACCGGCTCGACGGCGGCGGGCCGCGCGGTCGGCGAGGCCGCGGGCCGCCATCTCAAGCGCGCCCATCTCGAACTCGGCGGCAACTCCGCCCTGATCGTCCTGGAGGACGCCGACCTCGACGCCGTGATCTCCACGGCCGCCTGGGGATCCTTCTTCCACCAGGGCCAGATCTGCATGACCACCGGCCGGCACCTGGTCCACGCCTCGCTCGCCGAGGAGTACGCCGAACGCCTCGCCGCCAAGGCGGACTCGCTCGCCGTCGGCGACCCGCACCGCGAACAGGTCCACCTCGGACCGGTCATCGACGCCGGTCAACTCGCCAAGATCCACGGCCTGGTGGAGTCGAGCACCGCCCGGGGCGCGCGACTCGCCGCCGGCGGCACCCACGAGAACCTCTTCTACCGGCCGACGGTCCTGACCGGCGTGGACGACCGCACACCCGCCTACGTCGAGGAGGTCTTCGGGCCGGTCGCGCCCGTCCGGTCCTTCGCCGACCTCGACGAGGCCGCCGCGCTCGCGGCCGACAGCTCCTACGGCCTCTCGCTCGGCATCGTCACCCGGGACACGGCGCGCGGCCTGGACCTCGCCGAACGCATCCCGACCGGCATCGTCCACATCAACGACCAGACCGTGAACGACGAGGCCGTGGCCCCCTTCGGCGGAGTGGCCGCCTCCGGGACCGGCGCCCGGTTCGGCGGCGAGTCCAACCTGGAGGCGTTCACGGACGTGCGCTGGACGACCGTACGCGGGGACGTGGCGACCTACCCCTTCTGACGTCCGGCAGCGGGTCTCACTCGCCCTCGGTGGCGCCCTGCTGTGCGGCGATGCTCTCGCGGACCTCGTCCATGTCCAGCTTGCGGGCCTGGCCGATGACGTCCGTCAGGGCCGCCTCCGGCAGGGCACCAGGCTGGGCGAAAACCGCGACCTGGTCGCGGACGATCATCAGGGTCGGGATCGACTGGATGCCGAAGGCCTGGGCCAGTTCCGGCTGCGCCTCGGTGTCCACCTTGCCGAACACCAGGTCGGGGTTGTCCTGCGCGGCCTTCTCGTAGACCGGGGCGAACATCCGGCACGGGCCGCACCAGGACGCCCAGAAGTCGATGAGGACGAACTCGTTCTCCGTGACCATCTGGTCGAAGTTCTCCTTGGTGAGCTCCACGGTGCTGCTCATGCGTGCTTCCCTCTTCCTGATGCGGGGGGCACCCCGGGGCGGGGCGGAACCGTCCGCACAACATGTCCGGCCTGGCAGGTATTCCGCCCCTTACCCGTGTGGCCCGGGCGCACACCACCAGCAAGACTGGCCCCATGACGGAAACGGAAACCATCGCTTATGACGTCGTGGTGCTCGGGGCCGGGCCCGTGGGGGAGAACGTCGCCGACCGCACCCGTGCGGCCGGCCTCTCCACCGCGGTCGTGGAGAGCGAACTCGTCGGCGGCGAATGCTCGTACTGGGCGTGCATGCCCAGCAAGGCCCTGCTGCGCCCGGTCATCGCCCAGGCCGACGCCCGACGCCTGCCCGGCCTCGCCCAGTCGGTCCAGGGCCCCCTCGACACCCCGGCGGTGCTCGCCCGCCGCAACTACTTCGCCTCGAACTGGAAGGACGACGGCCAGGTCGCCTGGCTGGACGGCATCAGCGCCGACCTCCATCGCGGCCACGGCCGCCTCGCCGGGCCCCGCACGGTCACCGTGACCGGCCCCGACGGCACCCTCACCACCCTTACCGCCCGGCACGCGGTGGCCGTCGCCACCGGCACCCGCGCCCAGCTGCCCGACCTGCCGGGCCTCGCCGAGGTGAAGCCCTGGACCAGCCGCGAGGCGACCAGCGCCCAGGAGGCACCAGGCCGGCTCATCGTCGTCGGCGGCGGTGTCGTCGCCACCGAGATGGCGACCGCCTGGCAGGCCCTCGGTTCCCGGGTCACCCTGCTGGTCCGCGGCAAGGGGCTGCTCAACCGCATGGAGCCGTTCGCCGGCGAGCTCGTCGCCGACGCGCTCAAGGAGGCCGGCGTCGACGTCCGCACCGGTACGTCCGTCCAGTCGGTGACCCGCGAGAACGGCACGGTCGTGGCCGTGACCGACAGCGGCGACCGTATCGAGGCCGACGAGATCCTCTTCGCCACGGGGCGCGTCCCGCACACCGACGACATCGGCCTCGACACGGTCGGCCTGGAACCGGGGTCCTGGCTGTCGGTCGACGACACCCTCCTGGTCGAGGGCACCGACTGGCTCTACGCCGTCGGGGACGTCAACCACCGGGCGCTCCTCACCCACCAGGGCAAGTACCAGGCCCGGATCGCGGGCGCGGCGATCGCGGCGCGTGTCGCGGACACGCCGCTGCTGGACGCGCCGTGGGGTGCGCATGCGGCCACCGCCGACCACCACGCCGTGCCGCAGGTCGTCTTCACCGACCCGGAGGCGGCGGCCGTCGGGCTCTCCTTCGCGGAGGCGGAGCAGGCGGGCCACCGGGTACGGGCGGTCGACGTCGAGTTCTCCTCCGTCGCCGGGGCGGGCCTGTTCGCCGACGGCTACAAGGGGCGCGCCCGGATGGTCGTCGACCTGGAGGCGGAGATCCTGCGTGGGGTCACTTTCGTGGGGCCGGGGGTGGGCGAGCTGATCCACTCGGCCACGATCGCCGTGGCCGGGGAGGTGCCGATCAGCCGGTTGTGGCATGCGGTGCCGTCTTATCCGACGTTGAGCGAGGTCTGGCTGCGGCTGCTTGAGGCGTACCGGGGGTAGGGCCGAAGGGGGGCTGAGGGCGCGGGTCGTGTGCGACGCGGTGGGGGCTGGTCGCGCAGTTCCCCGCGCCCCTGGGGCGTCACGCCGACGGCGGTGAGAGGCGCCGTCGGCCGCGTTCGCGTGGTGGTTGCAGCAGGTTGGTGCGGCCGCGCGTTGTGGGGGGCGCGGGTGGTGCTGAGAGGCGCTGTCGGTCGCGTTCGTGGAGTGGTTGCAGCAGGTTGGTGCGGCCGCGCGTTGTGGGGGGCGCGGGTGGTGCTGAGAGGCGCTGTTGGTCGCGTTCGTGGAGTGGTTGCCGCACAGCGATACAGCCTCGCGCCTCTTGCGGGGCGTTGCCGGTCCCTCCGCCGGGCGGGCGTCGTCCGCCTACGGCAGGTCGAAGCCCAGGGCCTCCGCCGCGGTGGCCGGGGTCGGCTGGGCCCAGCGCATGGCCATCGCCTCGCTCGACGACAGTGAGCGCAGCTCTGCCTTGTCCAGGTACAGCGAGCCGTCGAGGTGGTCGGTCTCGTGCTGGACGATGCGGGCCGGCCACCCGGTGAAGACCTCGTCCAGCGGGTGGCCGTGCTCATCCGTGCCGGTCAGCCGTACGCTCGCGTGCCGGGACACCACCGCCTGCCAGCCCGGCACGCTCAGGCAGCCCTCGAAGAACGCGGCGCGGGCGGTGCCGACGGGCTCGTAGACCGGGTTGACCAGCACCCGGAACGGCTGCGGGACCCGGCCCCGGGCCACCGCGATCTCCTCCGGTACCGGCGCCGGGTCCTCGATCACGGCGATGCGGAGTTCCACGCCGACCTGGGGTGCGGCCAGGCCCACGCCCGGGGCCGCGTGCATGGTGACGCGCAGCGCCTCGACGAACCGGGCCAGCAGGGCCGGAGCCAACTGGCCTTCGTACGGCTCGGTTCCGCGCCGCAGGACCGGATCGCCGGCCGCGACGATGGGCAACGGCCCGCCGGGGGCGAGGAGTTCCTCGATCCGCTCGGCAAGGGGCGCGCGATCACTGGGAGATGCCATCGAGCCAGGATGCCACGACCTGGCGTGTGACACAGGTCACTTCGCATCGCGGGAACTCGGCCTGAGCGCGCTCCGACTACTGGACCGTCCCCACCCCCGCGCCAGTCCCCGGAGATGCCCACGATGTCCATCGCCCCCACGACGGCCAAGGACGAGGTCCCGCAACCCACCGCCCCGGCCGCGTCCCCCAGCCGCTGGGCCCCGCTGCGCCCCCTCGTCCTGCGCCTGCACTTCTACGCCGGCGTCCTGGTCGCCCCCTTTCTGCTCGTGGCCGCCACCACCGGCCTGCTGTACGCCTTCTCCTTCCAGGCCGAGAAGCTGGTGTACGCCCATGAGCTGACCGTCCCGGTGGGCGGGACCGAACTGCCGATCTCCGAGCAGGTCGCCGCCGCCCGCAAGGCGCACCCCGAGGGCACGGTCTCGGCGATACGGCCGTCGCCCGAGGCGGACGCGACCACCAGGGTGATGCTGGCGGGGGTTGAGGGGATCGACCCGGACCACACCCTCGCCGTGTTCGTCGACCCGTACACCGGCAAGGTGCGCGGCGCGCTCGAACAGTACGGCTCGTCGGGCGCGCTGCCGCTGCGCACCTGGATCGACGAACTCCACCGGGACCTGCACCTCGGCGGCACCGGACGGCTCTACAGCGAGTTCGCGGCGAGCTGGCTGTGGGTGATCGCGGGCGGCGGCCTGGGGCTGTGGTTCTCCCGGCGGCGGGCGCTGCGCAAGGTGCGTGGCACCAGCGGGCGGCGGCGCACGCTGGGCCTGCACGGCACCGTCGGCGTCTGGGCCGCCGCCGGTTTCGTCTTCCTCTCGGCGACCGGCCTGACCTGGTCCACCTACGCCGGTGCCAACATCGACGAACTGCGCACCTCCCTCGGCCAGGCCACCCCGGCCGTCTCCGCGGCCGCGAGCGGCGGCGAGCACGCCGGACACGGCACGGCGGCCGGAACCGGCGGCGACGCCGAGCACGGCGTCGGCCTGGACAAGGTGCTCGCCGCCGCCCGCGCCGAGGGCCTGGGCGACCCCGTCGAGATCGTCCCGCCCGCCGACGTGAACAGCGCCTACGTGGTCCGGCAGGTCCAGCGCAGCTGGCCCGAGAAGCAGGACTCCGTCGCCGTGGACCCGGGCACCGGCGAGGTGACCGACGTGCTGCGCTTCGCCGACTATCCGGTGCTCGCCAAGCTCACCCGCTGGGGCATCGACCTGCACACCGGCATCCTCTTCGGCCTCGTCAACCAGTTGGTCCTGGCCCTGCTCGCGCTCTCGCTGATCCTGCTGATCCTGTGGGGCTACCGCATGTGGTGGCAGCGCGGCCGCGGCTCCGCCTTCGGCCGGCCGATCCCGCGCGGGGCCTGGGCCGAGGTCCCGCCGTACCTCCTCGTCCCGGCGATGGCGGTGATCGCGGTCCTCGGCTACTTCGTGCCGCTGCTCGGGATCCCGCTGGCCGCCTTCCTCGCCGTGGACATCGTGCTCGGCGAGCTGGCGCATCGTCGCGGGCGGCGGACCTACGGGGGCAGGGCCGGCGTGAAGTAGCGTGGTCAGACACGCCGACGTGCGTGTCACCACACGCCGACGCCGGAGGGAGACGGGGACTATGACGCGGGCCCGGCGGGGGCAGGGGGAACTGGAGGGCCAGGTGCTGGGCGCGCTGCGCGAGGCCGGCGGTCCCGTCACCGCCGCCTGGGTGCAGGAGCGGCTCGGCGGCGACCTCGCCTACACCACCGTCGTGACCATCCTGACCCGGCTGCTCGCCAAGGACGTCGTCGCCCGCGAGCGGCAGGGGCGCTCCTTCCTGTGGACCCCGACCGCCGACGTGGCCCGTCTCGCCGCCCTGCGGATGCGCCGGCTCCTCGACGGCGAACGCGACCGCGAGGCGGTGCTCGCCAGCTTCGTCACCGCCCTGCCGCCCGCTGACGAACAGGTGCTGCGGGTCCTGCTGGAGGCCGCCGGACCGGGCCGGATGAACCCTCGGAACGCCGCGCCCACCGACCGCGGTGGCACGGAAGACTGACCGCCCAAGGGCGCCGAGGTGCACCCCGCCAAAACACGCAAGTATCCGGCGCTCCGTCCGGACCGCCGCACGGACCCGGGGGCAGGCACCGTCCCGGCGCTCCGCGCCGCGATGATTGGCGCGTATCGGATGCACCGAATCACCCTCCCGTCACTCCGCCCGCCGAAACTCTCGGCCAACCACCGATTTCCGGCCCTCGCCTGCGCAGGCCGGTCGCGTCAGTGCTGGCAGGCCGGGCACCAGACCGTGCGGCGGCCGGAGACGCGGCGTGAGCGCAGACGGGTGCCGCAGCGAGGGCAGGCGGCCTCGGTGTCCTCACGGTGGCCGGTGAGCCAGCTGGGGCGCGGTGGTACGCGGGCGGCGCGGCAGGAGGAGGCGAGCACCCGGCGCATCGCGGTGAACACCCGACGGGCCTCGGCCTCGTCGAGATCCCGGGCGGGACGCCCCGGCGCGACCCGGGCCCGCCACAGGATCTCGTCACAGAGCAAATTCCCGAGACCGGCGAGCGCGGACTGGTCCATCAGCAGGCCCTTGACGGCGCCCCGCCGCCCGGCGAGCAGCGCCAGGAACTCCTCGCGGCCGATGGCGAGGGCGTCGGGCCCCAGTCCGGCCAGCATGTGCTCCACCGCCTCGGGTCCGTCGGCCAGCCGTATGCCCTGGAGTTTGCGCTGGTCGCTGTAGCGCAGCTGGCGCTCGTCGTCGAGCGTGAGGACGACCCGGTCGTGCCGGTCCGGCGGGTCGTCGGCCGAGGCCGCTGTCAGCCGGCCGGTCATGCCGAAGTGCCACACCAGGGCCGGGCCGTCGCCGACCGGCGCCACCAGCAGCTTGCCGTGACGGCGTGGCCGGCCCAGCCGCCGGCCCTCGACCTCGCGCCGCAGCCGCCGCACACCGACGCCGCGCAGGACACCCGCGTCCCGCACGTCGACCCGCCGGACGCGGTGCCCGCGGCCGCAGGAGTCCAGCACCTCGCGAAAGCCCTCGACGTCCGGCAACTCCGGCATGGTTCCTCCCGGCGGCGGTCCCGGCACGCCCGCCGTACCCCGGGTAGCCGCCTTCGCTCCCGCCAATCGTCGCTAGAAGCGGAAGGGCGGAAGCGGGAGTGCACGAGCGGGATCGTGCCCGGTCCGCCGCATGATCCGCGCCGCTGGGGGGCATGCGGTCACTATGGAAGGCGCGCCTGTGATCGTGCAGCCGCCGGGCCCCGACGGCGGCCGGCGGGTCACCATCCGCGGGGAGTACGTCGGCATCGCGTACCACCTGCTCGACATCGTCGAGTTCCTGCGTCGCGCGGGTCTGCCCGAGGCCAGCACGACGGTCGACGACCCCGAGCTGATCGAGTGGCGCGGCATCGGCCCGAAGGCCTGGACCGCCACCGGCTGACCCGCTTCGGGGACCCCGGCCCGCCCCGGCGGACTTGGCCCTCGGGGAGTACCGAACGGACATCAGCGGTAGCGGAGCGATCTTGATTCCGGTTCGGTGACGTGCCCGTTCTGCCTGGTCAGCGGGGTCTGCGGTCCTCGGCGTGCCTGTTGAGTCTGCTGAGCAAGCTGTGCCGTCACCCGGCCCCTGGGCGAGGCCGAGTGACGGAGGCGCCGCACGATGCCTGGTCACTTCCACCCGCACCAGGGAGGTGGCCGCGGCCGTCCGCATGTGCCGCACGGTTCCTGGCCGGGCCTTGCTCGAACTTGTACGGCGCCAGTAGGTGGCGGGCCAGGGCGAGTGCGGCAAGCAGCGCGACGAGCACGCACACGCCCCACCAGCCGGCCTGGCTCCAGACGCGTGTCCCGAGCCAGGAACCTGCGCTGCCGCCCAGGTAGGCGCAGGTCATGTAGGCGGTGTTGAGCCTGCTGCGGGCGTCGACACGCAGGGCGTAGACGCGGACTTGATTGGCGACCATGCCGGACTGCATCGCGGTGTCGAGGAGCAGCGTGCCGAGTGTCAGGGCGGCCAGACCCAACGTGCCGCCCCGGGCACCCAGGGTGAGGATCGCGGCCGAGACGAGGACGCCGAGCATGCAGACCAGGTTCACTGGATCGGGGCCGTAGCGGTCCACCAGACGGCCGGCGAGCGGTGTGCAGACCATGGTTGCCACGCCGGCCAGGGCGATCATTCCTACCGCCTGGGCGCCCAGCCCGTAGGCCGGTCCGGAGAGCAGGAGCGCCAGGCAGGTCCAGACCGCGGAGAACCCGGCGAAGACGGTGGCCTGGTAGAAGCACGAGCGGCGCAGGTCCGGCTCGGTACGCAGCAGGCGCAGCGGCTCGGCCAGGAGCGCTGTGTACCGCTGACGGGAGGACGGGGTCGTGGTCGGCAGCGCGAACGCCAGGACGGCGGCGAGGATCAGGGCCAGGACCGCGGCGACCAGGTAGGGGGCCCGCCAGCCCAGCCACTCACCGAGCGTGCCGCTGAAGGTCCGGGCCAGCAGCATGCCGCCGGTCGATCCGCTCAGCAGGGTGCCGATCACCGCTCCTTGGCGGTCGGCGGCCACGAGACCAGCCGCCAGGGGGCCGACGATCTGCGCGCCCACGGTGGTCAGGCCGACAAGGGTGCTGGCGGCCATGAGGGCGGGCAGAGCCGGTGCGCAACCCGCGGCGAGCAGGGCCAGGCCGGTCAGGGCGAGCAGGACGACGAGGAACGAGCGGTGCGGGAGCCGGTCGCCCAGTGGCACCAGCAAGAACATCCCGGCCGTGTAGCCGGTCTGCGTGGCGGTCACCACCGCAGCGGCCGAATCGGGCGACACGTGCAGCCCGGCGGCGACCAGTGGACCGATGGACTGCGGAAAGTAGATGTTGCCCACCGCCACGGCGCATGTGACAGCCAGGAGGAGGAGCATCCGGTGGCTCATCCTGCAGTCCACCCGCCCGTCCGCGACGTACCGGCGGTATGTGCGATGTCGTCAGGCGGGCCGAGCCGCCGGGCCGAGGTCCTGGACATGTCGCTCACGACGAATCCCGGCGCGCCGGCCTCCACGGTATCGGCGCAGTCCGTCCCGTCCGGATCGATCGCGCCGGCCGCCAAGCCGCCGCCCGCCGGGCGCCTGGCGACAGCGGCGCCGATACCGCGGGCAGCGCCAGTGACAACCGCCGTCCGCCGCACATGAGTTGTGGGTGTCATGGGAGGAAGTCCACGGCATCGACGTCGCGTCGCCAATCGATGTAGCGTATGGCTTAATGATCAGCTTTGTGCTCGGCGTCGAGGACCTCGCGGACACCCGCTTCGCCCTCTCGCCCCTGCACGAAACCCTGTTCAGCCTGCGGGTGCTGCAGGATCCGGGCCTGTCGGCGCTGCATCTGCCCTGGCGCAGGTCCGTACTCGGCAGACTGGGCACGCTCGACACCGGTCTGCTGATGTCCTTGGTCGCCCAGCGGCGTACCCTCCCCGACTTCCTCACCCCGAATCCCGCGAGCTTCGCGCCGGCCTTCGAAGAAGAACTCCTCGTCGTCCGCCAGGCGTCCTGCGCTCGGGTCCGCCACGACCTGCTGCTCGCGCACGCGCCCGACCCTGTTCCCGAAGCGCTCCGCGACGCCACCGCCGCCGAAGACGCACCTGTCGCCGGACTCCGCGACGCCATCTGCGATCTCCTGCGGCAGTACTGGGAGGCGGCCATCGAGCCGGTGTGGCCGCAGCTGCGGCTGGTGCTGGAAGCCGACATGACCTACCGCGCCCGCCGGCTCGCCCTGGGGGGCGCCCGACTGCTGTTCGCCGACATGCACCCGAACCTGCGCTGGCAAGGCGGAGAGCTGTACATCCACAAGATGATCAGCAGGCACCGGGTTGTGGCATCCGGACGGGGGCTGCTGCTCCTGCCGTCCGTGTTCGCACACAAGCCCGCGCCCCCCGTGAGCCCGGACGAGCCGCCGAGCCTCGTGTATCCCAGCCGGGGCGTAGCCACGCTGTGGGGCTCGGAGATGCCGACCGTCGACACGACCGCCCTGGTGTCTCTGCTCGGTTCGTCCCGAGCGAGACTGCTCAGCCTCCTGGAAGAGCCGTTGCCCACCGTGGAGCTCGCCCGCCGTCTCGGGGTCACCCCAAGCGCTGTCTCCCAGCACCTGCGTGTCCTGCACTCCACAGGACTGGTCACCCGGACACGTGACGGACGGCATGTGCTGTACCGGAGAAGCGCGCTCGGCGACCGACTCACCCCCACCGCTACCGGACCCCGAACTCGCGGCAGCTGAGGTTCAGCAGCCCGGCTCCGCCTTGTTCGACCCTACGAACTTTCGGTGTGACGGGTACACATCAGTCGGATCTACTGATAGGAAACCTTCCTATCGATGACCGATCGCAACCCCCCACTGGAGTCCCTGTGCGGAACCCGAACGACACCACCCCGACGAACCCCGTCATGACCTCCCGCCGCACCCTGCTCGCCCTGCTCGGCGCGTCCGCCGTCGGTGCCGGCGCCGTGCTGCTGCGCCCCGGGCACGCCGCCGCGGCCGCGACGGCCGCGAGCTGCGCGGGCCTCGACGACCCGGCGAAGAAGGAGATCGCCATGAAGCTGGTGTCGAGCGCGGAGAACTCCTCGCTCGACTGGAAGGCGCAGTACAAGTACATCGAGGACATCGGCGACGGCCGCGGCTACACCGCCGGGATCATCGGTTTCTGCTCCGGCACCGGCGACATGCTCGACCTCGTCCAGCTCTACACCGACCGCAAGCCCGGCAACGTGCTCGCCAAGTACCTCCCCGCCCTGCGCCGGGTCAACGGCACCGACTCGCACAGCGGTCTCGACCCGAACTTCCCCGCCGACTGGCGCAAGGCCGCCCAGGACACCGCCTTCCAGCAGGCCCAGAACGACGAACGCGACCGCGTGTACTTCAACCCGGCCGTCCAGCAGGGCAAGACGGACGGGCTGGGCACGCTGGGGCAGTTCACCTACTACGACGCCATCGTCATGCACGGCGACGGCGACGACGCCACCAGCTTCCGCAACATCCGCAAGCGCGCCCTCGGCCACGCCAAGCCGCCGGCGCAGGGCGGCAACGAGACGACGTACCTCAACGCCTTCCTGGACGCCCGGGTCTGGGCCATGAAACAGGAGGAGGCCCACAGCGACACCACCAGGGTCGACACCGAGCAGCGGGTCTTCCTGAAGAAGGGCAACCTGTGCCTGAACACCCCGCTGGACTGGAAGGTGTACGGCGACAGCTACCACATCGGCTGACCGGCGCCCCGGGCTGTCGTACCGCACCCCCATGCGGTACGACAGCCCAGGGGCTTCCCCCCTCTCGGAAAAAGCGCTACGGCTTTATGCCCACCCCGGTCCACAGGCTGACCTCCGCGTCGGTGTCGGTCGGCTCGGTGTCCGGGCGCCAGCGGTGGCCCACCGAGACGCCGGGGTCGAGCAGTTCGAGCCCGTCGAAGAACCGCGCCACGTCCGCGCGGGAACGGAACTGCACCGGGGTACCTGCGTTGTTGTAGATGTCGGTCACCTTCTGCCAGGTGTCCGGGTCGAAGTCGGGCGTGCAGTGGCTCAGGGCGAGCGCGCTGCCCGAAGGGAGCACGTCCAGCAGCCGGCTCACGATGCCGTACGGGTCCTGGGCGTCCGTCACGAAGTGCATCAGGGCGTTGAGGGACAGCGCCACCGGCCGCCCGAGGTCCAGCACGTCGGCCAGCTCGGGGGCGTCGAGCAGCGACTGCGGGTCGTTGACGTCCGCCTCGATGTAGGTGGTCCGCCCCTGTGCCGTGCTGCGCATCAGGCGCTCGGCGTACTTGAGCACCAGCGGGTCGTTGTCGGCGTACACCACCCGGGCCTCGGGGACCACGGACTGGGCCACCTGGTGCAGGTTCGGCTCGGTGGGGATACCGGTGCCGATGTCGAGCCACTGCCGGATGCCGTGCTCGCGTGCGAGGACCCTGGTGGCGCGGTGCATGAAAGCACGGTTCTCCCGCGCGCACACGAAGATGCCCGGGTAGGCCGACGCCACCGTCTCGGCGGCCTGCTTGTCGACCTCGAAGTGGTCCTTGCCGCCCAGGTAGTAGTCGTACATCCGGGCGGAGTGGGGCCTGCTGGTGTCGATGTCCCGGGCCACGGGCGAGTTGGTCATCCTGAACCTTTCAGAGGGGGTGCGTGGGGGAGAGGTCAACCGGTGGTCAGATGGTCGGCGAGGCCCCGTTTGACCCCCGCCACGAACGCGGTGATCTCCTCCGGGGTGTAGATCAGCGCGGGGCCGGCCGGATCCGTCGACTGGCGCAGCGCGATCCGGCCGTCGGCGAGCTGCTTCGTCTGCACGCACTGACCGCCGTTGGGGCCGCTCCAGGGCGACTCCCAGCCCTGCTCACCCAGCTCCGACGCGGGCATGCCGTTGTACACGTCGTGGACACTGCCGTCGAAGGTGGTCATGAGTACTCCTTGCGCATGCGGTCCAGGAGCGCCCTGCTCTGCGCGTCGGAGGTCAGCAGGGACATGCGGTTGTGCGCCTCCAGGTGGGCGACGACGTCGGAGCGCTGGTCCAGGTACATCGCGCCGGAGAGGATCTCGGTGTAGACGACGTCCGGCAGCTCCGGCTCCGCGAACCGGAAGTAGGTGAACGGGGCGCACGCGCCCACATGGGCACCGGCGGTGAACGGAACGACGTCGACGCTGACGTGCGCCAGCTCCGAGACCTCCAGCAGCCGTTCGATCTGCCCCCGCATCACCTCGGGCCCGCCGACGACCCGGTGCAGGACAGCCTCCTCCATCACCACCCACAGCGTCGGCGCGTCGGAGCGCTCCAGCAGGGCCTGGCGGCGCAGCCGCAGGTTCACCCGCCGCTCCAGGTCCTCGTCGCTGTCGTTCGGGAAACCGCCGCTGAGCACCGAACGCGCGTACTCCCGGGTCTGCAGCAGCCCCGTGACGTAGTGCGGCTCGTACGTGCGCAGAGTGGTCGCGCCGGTCTCCAGGCTCACATAGGCGCTGAACCAGGTGGGCAGCACATCCCGGTACGTGTGCCACCAGCCGGGCTCGTTGGCCCGCTCGGCGAAGGCGACGAACTCGTCCCGCTCCTGCCGGTCGGCACCGTAGGTCTCAAGCAGCTTCTCCACGTAGAGCGGCTTGAGCGTGACCTCGGCCTTCTCCAGCCGGCGGATGGTCAGAGGGGTGACCCGAAGCGCCCGCGCCGCGTCCTCCAGCGACACGCCCGCTCCCTGGCGCCGCTCCTGGAGCCTGCGGCCCAGGATCATGCGGAGAACGGTGGGCGCACTGGTGCCGCCCGCGTTCGAACGTCCTTCGCTCACGCCCTACCTCCTGAGGGACTGTCACCCCCACGAGTGTGACAGGCACTTGATGAAGCGACCAGACCGAATCCGTCATGCTGAAATTATCAGGGAGTCGGTTGCAGCCTGAACTTGCATGCGCGCATGATTACTTGAGTAAATCGCGGCCACGATCACGGGCGATGCCCCACCCCGGTGCGGCCGTTGCCCTGCCCTGCCCGTTCTCCGCCGCGCCCGCCTTACGGAAGGCAGCCATCGTGTCCCCCCACACGACCTCCCCCCGCGACCTGTTAGACGTTGTCGCGCCCGACCGGGCGCACTGGATCGAGCTGCCCTCGCACCGCTCCAGCGTCAGAGTCGCCCGCCGCTCCGTGAGAGCCCGGCTCAGCGAGTGGGGACTCTCCCGCGAGCTGTGCGAGGACGCGGTACTTCTCGTGTCCGAGCTGGCCACCAACGCCGTCATCCACACCCTGAGCGTGCGGATCCTGTGCGGCATGGGACTGGTCGCCGACGGATGCCTGCGGCTCGAAGTCCACGACCACGACTACTCCGGCCGCGACCTGCCACGGCGCGAGCCCGGCCCCGACGACGAGGGCGGCCGGGGGCTGCTCCTCGTCGGGCAGCTCGCCGACTCCTGGGGCGTCGACCGGTCGAGGCTCACCAGCGGCCACGCGGTCTGGGCGGTGCTGACGGCCTGACGCGGGTGCCAACGGGGGGTGTGAACAGGGCTTCGAAGAGGCGGAGTTGCCGATTTCACGGGGGTGCGTCGGCCTGCATATGATCTTGGTCGTGACTGTGCAGAACTCTGACAAGACACCTTCTCGCAAGCAGCGACTCCAGGAGAAGCAGCGCCGCCAGCTGGCGGTGGTCGACACGGTGGACAAGGCCGAGGTCAAGGTCCGCAAGGCGGAAGCCGAGCTGGCGGTCGCCGTCGCCGAAGCGGTGCAGGTGTTCGGTGACGAGCGCGCCGCCTCCGAGGGGCTCGACATGCCCGTGGAGGCCGTACGCCGCTTCGTCGGCATGGCGGCATACGAGACCGCCGCGACGGCGGACGCCACCGACGACTGACGTGCCCTGAGGAACTGGGCCCCGCGCCGCCGCCGAGGCCTCCCGCCGACGCGGGCCGGATCCGCGTGCGTCCGCCGCACCCGCGCGGTGACGCAATTCCGCGAGCCCGTTCCCTGGGGCCATTCCGTGGCGCCGGTCCGCGGTCGCGCCCCGAGGCTGTCGGGGCCGTGAAGACCGGACGAGGCGCACACGCCCGTCGGGTCACGGCGGGGAGGCGAGCCGCGACGGCCGGTCGGTCCGCCCGCGGGGCGCGCTGCCGGCCGGGGGGCCGCCGTTCGGGTGATTCGCACGCTCCCCTTCCTGGCGTGAAACCAAGGGAATGCGGGCCTGACGGCTCATGACGGGCACTCGGCCGAGCTCCAGTGACAAGTGGCAGGTAGCGCTCTTCTCCGGACAAACTGAATCCGCCGGTTCGTGATCAGGAACATCCACGTTCTCCAGGAGATCGCATGGTGGAACAGTCCTCCGAGGTCGTGTCGGAGCCGGATGAACCTGCCGTCGCCCTGACCGGCACCCACCCCAGGGGGGCGGAGACCGAGCGGAGGCTCGCGCAGGCGCTGGCCGACCTCCTCGATGCCGAGAGCGTCCCTGTCGACGGCCACTTCTTCGCCGACCTCGGTGCCAACTCCCTGGTCATGGCCCAGTTCTGCGCACGAATACGCAAGACGGCCGATCTGCCCTCGCCGTCCATGCGGGACATCTACCAGCACCCCACGATCCAGAGCCTGGCGGCGGCCCTCGCGAAGACCGCTCCCGCCGCTCCGGTGTCCACCCCGCAGCCGTCCCCGCCGACCCGGGCACCGGACCCACGCGTCGGCCGGCGCAACCATCTGCTCTGCGGAACCGTCCAGTTGCTGGTCTTCCTCGGCTACTCCCTGCTCTCCGGATTCGTCACCGCCGCGGGATACGAGTGGATCGCCACCGGCAAGGGACTGGCCGACGTCTATCTGCGGTCGCTGCTCTTCGGAAGCGTCGCGTTCGTGGCGCTGTGCGCGTTCCCCGTCGTCGCGAAGTGGGTGCTCGTCGGACGCTGGCGCCCCCGTGAGTTCCCCGTCTGGGGCCTGACGTACCTGCGCTTCTGGCTGGTCAAGGTGCTGCTGCACGCGAACCCGATGGTCTTCCTCACCGGGACGCCGCTGTACGTGCTGTACCTGCGGGCCCTCGGCGCGCGCATCGGCAAGGGCGTCACGATCCTCTCCCACTCCGTCCCGGTCTGCACCGACCTGCTGACGATCGGTTCGGGCACGGTGATCCGCAAGGACTCCTTCTTCCTCGGCTACCGGGCCCACGCCGGACACATCCAGACCGGCCGCATCACCCTCGGCGCGGACGTCTTCGTCGGTGAGAAGACCGTGCTGGACATCGACACCTCCCTGGGCAACGGTGCCCAGCTCGGCCACTCCTCCGCCCTGCACCGCGGCCAGGCGGTCCCGGACGGCGAGCACTGGCACGGTTCCCCGGCCGAGCCCACCCGGACCGACTACCTCCGGGTGGCCCCGGCCAGCTGCGGCACCCTGCGCCGCGCCTGGTTCGGCCTCGGCACGCTGCTCCAGATGGTCCTGCTGTACGTCCCGCTGGCCGTCGGCGGCGTCTACATGCTGTTCACCGAGATACCGGCGATCGGCAAGCGACTCGACCCGACGACGGCCGCGCTCGGCTGGTCGCAGCTGCTCCCCGACGCGCTGCTGCTCTCCCTCGTGCTGTTCTTCGGGTTCGTCGTCCTGGGGCTGGCGGCCCTGTGCACCCTTCCGCGGCTGGTGGGCCTGGTGGTCAAGCCCGACAAGGTCTATCCGCTCTACGGGTTCCACTACGCGCTGCAGCGGGCCACGGCCCGCATGACGAACCTCAAGTTCTTCGCCTGGCTCTTCGGCGACAGCTCCTACATCGTGAGCTACCTACGAGGCATCGGATACGACCTGTCCCAGGTGGAGCAGACCGGGTCGAACTTCGGCACCGAGGTGCAGCACGAGACACCGCTGCTGGTCACCGTCGGCAGCGGAACGATGGTGGCCGACGGCCTCTCCGTACTCAACGCCGACTTCTCCAGCACGTCCTTCCGGCTTTCCCGGGCCTCGATCGGCGCGCACAACTTCCTGGGCAACAACATCGCCTATCCGGCCGGCGGCAGGACCGGCGAGAACTGCCTGCTCGCGACCAAGGTGATGGTTCCCCTCGACGGCGAGATCCGGGAGGGCGTGGGGCTCCTGGGCTCACCGTGCTTCGAGATCCCCCGCTCGGTGGACCGCGACGCCCGGTTCGACCATCTCCGCACTGGAGAAACGTTTCATCAGCGGCTGGCCGCGAAGAACCGCTACAACCTCCGCTCCATGGCGCTCATGCTGGGCGTCCGCTGGCTGCACACCTTCGCGCTCACCCTGTTCGGACTCGCCTCCGTGGACCTGTACGGCGTGGTCGGACAGATGGTGATCGCCGGCTACCTGGCGCTCACCCTCGCCTTCTCCGCCGCCTACTTCATCCTGGTGGAGCGCTGCCTCGCGGGATTCCGCGCGCTGCGCCCCCGGCTGTGCTCCATCTACGACCCGTACTTCTGGTGGCACGAACGCCTGTGGAAGGTGCCGGACCACTTCCTCAACATCTTCAACGGGACCCCGTTCAAGAGCCTGGTCTGGCGGCTGCTGGGGGTACGCATCGGCCGCAGGGTGTTCGACGACGGCTGCTACCTGACCGAGCGGACCCTCGCCACCATCGGCGACGACTGCACCCTCAACGCCGGCAGCAAGATCCAGTGCCACTCGCAGGAGGACGGCACCTTCAAGTCCGACGTCACCACGCTCGGCGCCGGCTGCACCCTGGGCGTCGCCGCCCATGTGCACTACGGCGTGACCATGGGCGACGGCTCCGTGCTGGCGCCCGACTCCTTCCTCATGAAGGGCGAGGAAGTCCCCCCGAACGCCAGGTGGGGCGGCAACCCCGCGGTGGACACACCGGACCGCGACAGCCGGTCCGCCGGCGTCGGCCGGACCACCCCGGCAGCCGACGCCGCCAACGCGACCGTGAGCTGAGGAAGGCCATTCGATGGGAACGCGCGTGGAGACGGACCGGGAGTTCTGGACCCGGACACTGACCGCCGGCGGTGCCACCGCCGTGCCCCGGTGGGTCCGGGAACCGGCGCCGGGAACGGCCGGCCACGAGACACCGCTGCCGGACGACGTGACGCGGGCCGTACGTGAACTCGCCGGGCAGCAGGGCCTGCCGGCCGGCGCGGTGCTGCTGGCCGCCCACCTCAAGGTGCTGGCCGTGCTCTCCGGCGAACCGGAGGTGGTCACGGGCCACGCCACCGGTGCGGACGGCGAGCCGCTGCCCTGCCGGGTGTCCGTCCCCCCGGGGAGCTGGGCGGACCTGCTCGCGGCCGCCGGGCACGCCGAGCGGGAGGTGCTGGCGCACCGGGACCACCCGGTGGCCGCGCTGCGGCGCGAACTCGGCCTGACGGAGCCGCCGTACGAGGTGGTCTGCGGCCCCCTCGGAGCCGCGGAGACCGTCGCCGGCGACGGCGTCCTGCACGTGCGCTGGTCCGACCGGGACGGCCGGCTGACGCTGCGCCTGCGGTACCGCACGGACGTCCTGGACGCCGGGGCCGCGGCCCGCATCGGCGGCTACCACCTGACCGCGCTGCGGCTGATGACGGCGGACCCCGCCGCCGACCACACCGGGCAGAGCCTGCTGTCGGCCGAGGAACAGCGCGAGCAGCTGGAAGACCTGGCCGGACCGGACCGCCCGCTGCCGGACGCTCGCGCGCACGAACTGTTCGAGCAGCGGGTACGGGCGCATCCGCAGGCCGTGGCGGCCGTGCACGGCACGCGGGAGTGGACGTACGACGAACTCAACCGGCGTGCCAACAGGCTGGCGCGCGCCCTGCTGGCCAGGGGCCTGGGCCGGGAGGACGTGGTCGCCGTCGTCACCGAGCGCACCCTCGACTGGCTGGCGGCGGTACTGGCGGTGTTCAAGGCGGGCGGCGTGTACCTGCCGATCGAACCGCACTTCCCGGCCGGCCGGATCGAGGCCACCCTGGCGCGCGCCGGATGCCGGCTGGCCCTGACCGAACCCGGCAGCACGGACACCCTGGACCTGGCGCTGGCCACCTTGCCGGACGTCGAGAAGCTGCCGTTCGACACGGCGTACGCCGAACCGCACCCCGACGACGACCCCGGGATCGGCGTCGCCCCCGGCCAACTCGCCTACATCTACTTCACCTCCGGCTCCACCGGCGAGCCCAAGGGGGCGATGTGCGAGCACGCGGGCATGCTCAACCACCTCCACGCCAAGATCGACGACCTGTCGATCGGCGAGGGAACCGTGGTGGCCCAGACCGCGCCGCAGTGCTTCGACATCTCCCTGTGGCAGCTCGTCGCCCCGCTGCTGGTGGGCGGACGGACCCTGCTGGTCGAGCAGGACGTGATCACCGACGTGGCACGGTTCACCGACACCCTGGAGCGCGCCCGGGTCGGCGTGGCCCAGTTCGTGCCGTCGTACCTGGAGGTCGTCGTCTCCTACCTGGAGCAGCACCCCCGTACCCTGCCGGACCTGCGCTGCGTGTCGGTGACCGGTGAGGCGCTGAAACGCGAGCTGGTCCAGCGCTGGTTCGCCGTCCAGCCGGGCATCGGGCTGCTCAACGCCTACGGTCTGACCGAGACGTCGGACGACACCAACCACGAACTCCTGCGGGAGGTGCCCGAACGGGTGCTGCTCGGCCGGGCCGTCAACAACGTCCGCGTCCTCGTCGTCGACGAGCACCTGTCGCTGGTACCGCTCGGCGCCCCGGGACTGATCGCCTTCTCCGGCGTCTGCGTGGGCCGGGGATACGTCAACGATCCCGAGCGCACCCGGGAGGCGTACCGCACCGACCCGTACCGGCCCGGTGAGCGGCTCTACCTGGGCGGCGACTGGGGGCGCTGGCACCCCGGCGGCAAGCTGGAGTTCCTCGGCCGCCGGGACAGCCAGGTCAAGATCCGCGGCTTCCGGATCGAGATCGGCGAGATCGAGAACTGCCTGCTGCGGGTGACCGGTGTCCGGGACGGCGCGGTGGTCGTCGCCGAGCGGTCCCGCGGCGGCAAGCAGCTCGTCGCCTTCTACTCCGGCGGCCGGCAGCGCCCGGACGCCCTGCGCGAGGCGCTCGGCGCGGCACTGCCCGCCTACATGGTCCCCGCCGCCTTCCACTGGCAGGACAGCCTCCCGCTGACCGCCAACGGCAAGATCGACAAGAAGGCCCTGACCAGGCTGGCCGAGACCGCGCCGAACGGCGACGCACACCGGACGGCCACGGACCGACTCACCGCGACCGAGCGGAGACTGGCCGCCGCCTGGGCCGACCTGCTCGGGGTACCCGAGGAACAGGTCGGTCGCACCGACCACTTCTTCGACTCCGGCGGCACCTCCCTGACCGCGGTCAAGCTCAGCCTCGCCCTCGACCGCGCGGTGTCCCTGAAGGACATCACCCGGCACCCGGTCCTCGCCGACCTGGCCACCCTCCTCGACGGCCCGGCCCGGCAGCGCCCGGAGCTGCTGCTGACCCTGGCGGACGGGACCGGCACGCCCGAACGCGCCCTGGTGTGCTTCCCGTACGCGGGCGGCAACGCGGTCAACTACCAGCCGATGGCGAGCGCCCTGGCCGGCAGCGGCCTCGCGGTCCTCGCCGTGGAACCGCCCGGCCACAACCTGGCCGCGGCCCCCGAACCGTTCGCGCCCGTCGAGGAGGTGGCCGAACAGGTCGCCGCCGAGATCACGGCACGCGGACTCACCCGGGTCATGCTGTGGGGCCACTCCTCGGGAGCCGCTCCGGCCGTCGAGACGGCGCGCAGACTCCAGCAGCGCGGCGTACCCGTGGAACGGCTCTTCCTCGGCGCCCAACTGCTCGGCACCGCCGCCGCGCGGCACGCCGGGGTCGGCGAACTGGCGCACCTGAGCGACACCGAGATCGCGGCGCGTCTGGCCGCGGACGGCGGCCACCCCGAACTCGCCGAGCTGAACCCGCGGCACGCCGCGCACATCGCCGCCGCCTACCGGCACGACTGCATCGCGGCCCACCGCTACTTCGGCGCGGCCCTCGAAGCCCCGCCGCCCGTCAAGCTGTCCGCCCCGGTCTCGGTGGTCGTCGCCGCGGACGACCCGCACACCGCCGGCCACACCCGGCACCACCGGGACTGGCTGCTCCTGGCCGACCGCGTCGAGCTGCACGAACTCGCCGGCGGAGGCCACCACTTCCTGCGCACCCGCCCGGCCGAGGCCGCGCAGGCCCTCCTGACCACCGTCCTCCCCCTCGCCTCCTCCTGACCCGTCACACCCCAGGCGGTCGACCGAAAGGAACCCGAGATGCCGTTCTCCTCCCTGGCATCACCGCTCGACGTGGAGCTGCGGCCGGACAGACCGGCACTGCTGTGCGTCGATCCCCCCGACGATCCCCCGAAGTGGGCGGCCGACCACCGCGAGGCGCTGCGCGCGCAGGTCACCGAACACGGCGCACTGGTCGTCCGCGGCCTCGGTCCGAGCGACCCCGACCAGGTGGGTGCCGTCTTCCGGCACCTGGCCGGGGAACTCATGACGGAGCGAGAGGCCTTCGCCCCCCGTGAGGCCCACCGGCCCGGTGTGTACACGTCCACGCCCTGGCCGGCCAACCAGCCCATGTGCATGCACCACGAGCTGAGTTACCCGCTCCAGGTGCCCGGCCTGATGCTGTTCGCCTGCCTCACCGCGCCCGAGCAGGGCGGCGCGACGGCGGTGGCCGACGCCGAAGAGGTGCTGCGGGCACTGCCCGCCGGACTCGCCGAACGGTTCGAGCGGGAGGGCTGGATCCTGACCCGCACCTACAACGACGAGATCGGCGCGAGCCTCACGGAGTCCTTCGGCACCGGCGACCGCGCCGAGATCGAGCGCTACTGCCGGGCCAACGCCATCGACTTCACCTGGCAGCCCGACGGGACCCTGCGCACCGAACAGCGCCGCAACGCCGTCGTCCGGCACCCGGTCACCGGCCGGCCCTGCTGGTTCAACCAGATCGCCTTCCTCAACGAGTGGACCCTCGCCCCCGAGGTGCGCGAGTACCTGGTGGACGTCTACGGCGCCGACGGACTGCCGTTCAACACCCGCCACGGCGACGGCACTCCGATCACCGAGGACGTCATCCAGACGATCAACAGCACCTACGAGGCACACACCCGGCGCGAACCCTGGCAGCCGGGCGACCTGCTGCTCGTGGACAACATCCGCACCGCGCACAGCAGAGAGACGTTCACCGGAGAACGGCAGGTGCTCGTCGGTATGGGCGAACCCGTCCGGCCCGCCGAGGACTGCCCGGCCCTGGAGGCGAGCGAGCGATGACCGATGTGCTGTCGTCGGCCGCGCGGGCGGCCGCATCCGAGCGGAGAGCCGCACCGACCTTCGCGGTGATCACCGGTGAGCGGGTCAAGCGTGCCCTGAGCGGCCGCGAGAAAGAGCTCGTCGAGCTGATCGAGTCCGTCTACCGGCTGCACGACGCCGGAGACTCGGTCAACCCGCCGTCCTACTTCCTGCGCTTCGCCGACCGGCCGACCTCGCGAATCATCGCGCTGCCGGCCTCCCTCGGCGGAACGGTCCAGGTGGACGGCCTGAAGTGGATCTCCAGCTTCCCGGAGAACGTGACCGCCGGGCTGCCGCGGGCCTCCGCGGTGCTGGTCCTCAACGACCACGACACCGGCTACCCGTTCGCCTGCCTGGAGAGCTCGATCATCAGCGCCACCAGGACCGCGGCCTCCGCCGCCCTGGCCGCCGACTGGCTCAGCCGCGGCCGCACCCGCCCCACCCGCGTCGGGTTCTTCGGCACCGGCCTGATCGCCCGCTACATCCACACCTTCCTGGCCGGCACCGGCTGGGACTTCGACGAGATCGGCGTGCACGACCTCGCCGCCGACAGCGCCGGCGGCTTCCGCGGCTACCTGGAGCAGACCGGCACCGGCGCGCGGATCACCGTCCACGAGCGTGCCGAGGACCTGGTCCGCGGCAGCGACCTCGTGGTCTTCGCCACCATCGCCGGCCGGCCCCATGTCACGGACCCGGCCTGGTTCACCCACAACCCGCTCGTCCTGCACGTGTCCCTGCGCGACCTCGCCCCCGAGGTCCTGCTGGGCGCGGCCAACTTCGTCGACGACGTCGACCACTGCCTGCAGGCCGACACCTCACCCCATCTGGCCGAACAGCTCACCGGCAGCCGTGACTTCCTGAACGGGACACTCGGCGACGTCATGTGCGGACGGGCCGCCCCGCCGGCCGACCGCCCGGTGGTCTTCTCGCCCTTCGGACTCGGCGTCCTCGACCTCGCCGTCGGCAAGTACGTCTACGACGAGGTGTCCCGGGCCGGGGACCTCTGTCTCATCGATGACTTCTTCCACGAACTGCGCCGCTACGGCTGAGGCCGTCGTCCTCGGCCCGGCACCAGGAGGCCCGCCGTGCCTGTCATCTCCGCTCCCTACGCCTTCAACGAGGGCGATCTCTTCGTCGACCTGGAGTCGATCTGCGGACACCCGCTCTACCTGAAGTGCGAGGCCTTCAACTTCGCCGGATCCATCAAGCTGAAGGCCGCGAACGAGATGGTGGAGAACGCCGAGCGGGACGGAATCCTGAAATCGGACTCCGTCCTGGTCGAGTCCTCCTCCGGCAACCTCGGCGTCGCGCTCAGCATGATCGCCGCGAGCAAGGGCTACCGGTTCCTCTGTGTGACGGACTCCCGTTGCAACCTGTCGACCAGGCTTCTGATGGAGGCGCTCGGCAGCGAGGTGCACATCGTGGCCGACCAGGACTCCAACGGCGGGTTCCTGGGCACCCGGATCGAGTACGTCCGCTCGCTGTGCGCGTCGGACGACCGGTACGTCTGGCTCAGCCAGTACACCAACGCGGGCAACTGGACGGCGCACTACCGCACCACCGCCCCGGAGATCGCCCGCCGGTTCCCCGAACTGGACGTCCTGTTCGTCGGCGCGGGCACCACCGGAACCCTGATGGGCTGCGCCCGCTACTTCCGCGAGTGGCACCGGCCGGTGCGGATCGTCGCCGTGGACGCGGCGGGCTCGGTGGCGTTCGGCGGCGAACCGGGCCGCCGGATGATCCCGGGCCTCGGCATGAGCATGCGCCCGCCGCTGCTCGACGAGTCCCTCGTCGACGAGGTGATCCGGGTGGAGGAGCCGGACACCATCCGGATGTGCCATCGCATGGCCCGGCACGGCTTCCTGTTCGGCGGCTCCACCGGGACCGTGGTCAGCGGCGCGACGGACTGGCTGTCCCGGCACGAGGCCGGTGACCTCACGGCGGTCGCCATCGCACCGGACCTCGGCGAGCGCTACCTCGACACCATCTACCAGACCAACTGGCTGCAGGACCTGTACGGCGACCAGGTGCTCGCCGCCGAGGACGGCGACCGGGTGCCCGACACCGGTGACGGCGACGAGGTCCTCGACACCAGGGACACCGCACCGCCGAAGCCACTGCCCCGGGAGCCCAGGTCCGCCTCTCGCGCACCGGCCCGCCGGCGCGGCACCTGACGGCGGCACCCGGCGGCACGGCACGCCGAAGCGCAGCCCCTCGGAGACGCCCCAGCGGCGGCACCCGAGGGGCCGCCGCGGCGTGCCCGCCGCCGGGCCGGGGCCTTATCAGTAGCGCACGGGCAGGGCGAGCAGCCCACGGGTGCGCATCGACGGACGCCAGCCCAACCGGTCCGCCGGTCCGTCGAGTTCGAGGCGCGGGAAGCGCTCCAGCAGCGCGCCGAGGGCGATCTCGGTCTCCAGCCGGGCCAGCGGTGCGCCCAGGCAGTAGTGGATGCCGTGGCCGAGGGCCAGATGCCCGGTGGCGTCCCGGCCGAGGTCGAGCCGGTCGGGCTCGGGGAAGCGGCGCGGGTCGCGGTGGGCCGACGCCAGGGACAGCAGCACCGTCTCGCCCGCCGGGACGGTGACCCCGCCGATGACGACGTCCTCGGTCGGGAAACGTCGGATGGCGAGCGGGGCGGGCCCGTCGAAGCGGGCCAGCTCCTCCACGGCCGGACCCAGCCGGGCCGGATCCGCCCGCAGCGCGGCCAGCTGGGCGGGGTTCCGCAGCAGGGCCAGAGTGGCGTTGCCGATCAGATGGACCGTGTTCTCGTACCCGGCGAACAGGATCAGGAAGGCCAGCGACATCAACTCGTCCTCGCTGAGCCGGTCTTCCTCGTCCCGTACGGCGATCATGGCGGAGAGCAGGTCGTCGGCGGGCTCGGCACGCTTGCGGGCGAGCAGCAGGGCGAAGAAGGCCAGCAGCGCCCCGACGGCCTCCTTCGCCCGCTCGGGACGGGCCGGGTCCGGGATCACGAGGGCATCGGTCCAGGACCGGAAGTCCGGCCGGTCCGCCTCGGCCACGCCCAGCAGCTCGCAGATCACGGCGATGGGCAGCGGAGCCGCGTAGGCCGCGATCAGATCGGTACGGCCGAGGGGAGCCATGGCGTCGAGCAGCGCGCCGGCGGTCCGCCGGACGGGTTCGCGCAGCAGGGCGACACGGCGGGGCGTGAACGCCCGGGACACCAGGCGCCGGACGCGGGTGTGGTCCGGCGGGTCCATGTTCAGCAGGTTGGCGTCGAGCGCGGGCGGCAGCGCGAGCCCCCGATAGCCGCCCGGCGCGGCGTTGGCCTTGTCGAGGGAGAGCCGCGGGTCGGCCAGGGCCTGCCGCACGTCCTCGTACCGTGTCACCAGCCAGGCCGGCAGCCCGTCGGTGCCGGCGACCCGGTGCACGGGCCCGGCCTCCCGCAGCCTCGCGTACCCGGCGTACGGGTCGGCGAGCAGCTCCGCGGGGCCAACGGCGGCCGGGGCGGGGGGTGTTGTACTGGCGTCCATGCCCCAACCCTAGACAGCGGACGAGCCGGTCCACACCGCGCAACACCCATCCCCGCACCGCACGGGGGCGGCGGCCGCGCGAGGTGCGGTAGCGCCCGAAGCTCTCCCGTGCCCGCTCGGTCGCGGCCCCCGGCGGGTGGTCGACCCGAGGGCCGGTCACCCGGTGACCGGGTGCCCTGCTCGGCGGAACGCGCGGCGGGGGTCACTCGCATGCGCGGTCCTGCTCGGCAGGGCAGGCAGTCGCGCACCGGCGGCGGGATAGGGTGCCGCGGTGGATCGGATCCTGGTGGTGGGAGTCACGGGTGCGGGCAAGTCCACGCTCGCCCGGACGTTGAGCGGCCGTCTGAGCCTGCCGTACCACGAGATGGACGCGGTGTACTTCAACGGCCCCGGCTGGGCCGTCAATGACAAGTTGACCGCGGACATGGCACGGCTCACCGCCGGGCCGCGCTGGATCGTCGACTCGCTCGGCTATCCGGAAGTCCGTGACCTGCTGTGGGACCGGGCCGACACGGTGATCTGGCTGGACTATGCCAGACGCGTCATCATGCCCCGAGTCCTGCACCGGTCCCTGCGGCGCACCGTCAGACGCGAGGTCCTCTTCGGCGGCAACCGGGAGACCTGGACGGGGTGGCTGAGCCGCGAACATCCGGCCTGGTGGGCCTGGTCGCAACACGGGGCGCGGCGGGTCGAGGTCGAGCGCCGTGTCCGCGATCCCCGCTTCGCGCCGCTCGACACCCTCCGCTTCGGTCACCCCGATGAGACGGCGGCCTGGCTGGCATCCCTGTGACGAGACCGCTCAGGGCTGCGGCGTGAGCGGCTGTCCGGGGCGTCGGCCTGCGAACTTCTCGACAGCCGCCGGGGTGACGGGGGTGAAGAAGTTGACGAGGTTGCCGTCGGGGTCGCGGAACAGCAGCGACCGGTTGCCCCAGGGCATCGTGGTGGGCCCGCTGACGAAGTCGGTGACGAAGCCGGTCAGGTCCCGGTGCACGCGGTCCACGTCGTCGACGAGGAACTCGGTGATCACGCTGTGGTTGTCCGCCGGGCGGGCGGAGCCCGGGGCGAACAGCGGGACGGTGCGGGTGCCGGCGATCGCGAGGACCGCGCCCGCGGTCCGAAGCTCGGCGAAGTCCTCGGTGGCCCAGGCCGCCCGTGCCCCGGTGGCCCGCTCGTAGAACGCGACGAGGCGCGCCACGTCGCCGGTGATGATGCGGATCGAGACGAAGTCCATGGGATCTCCCTGGCTGGGTGCGGAAGCGGTGCACCACGCAGGCTAGGAGAAATAGTGGACAGAAACGGTCCGGTATTCCGCGTTAGGTTGTGCCCATGTCCCGACCCACCGGCCGCGTGCTGACACTCCTGGAACTGCTGCAGTCGGGCGGCACCCGGACCGTCGCCGAACTCGCCGACCGGCTCGGCGTCGAAGGGCGCACCGTGCGGCGCTACGTCGACCAGTTGATCGACCTCGACGTGCCGGTGGAATCGGTACGCGGCCGCTACGGCGGCTACCGGCTCGCCCCCGGCTACCGCCTGCCTCCGCTCATGCTCAGCGACGACGAGGCGCTGGCCGTGCTGCTCGGCCTCGTCGCCGGCCGCCGGGCAGGGCTGACGACGACGCAGCAGACGGCCGGCGAGACGGCAGCGGCGAAGATCCGGCGGGTGCTGCCCAAGCACACCGCCCGTCGTCTCGACACCCTCCTGGAGGCACTCGCCGTCACGGACCGGCCCGGCGAGTTCGAGGCCCCCGACGCCGACGTCCTGCTCACCCTCGCCGACGCGGTGCGCCACCGCCGGCCCGTCTGCCTCCACTACACCGACCGCGACGCACGGCGCAGCGAACGCACACTGCACCCCTACGGGATCGTCGCCCACGGCGGCCGCTGGTACGTCACCGGCAAGGACGCCCGGATCGGCGAGGACCGCACCTTCCGGCTCGACCGCATCGCCGACGCGCGGACCCTGCCCGGCTCCTTCGAACCGCCCGTGGGCCCCCCGCCGGCACAGCGGGTGCTGTCAGGGTTCGCCACGGCCGAGTACCGGCACGCGGTGACCCTCAGGATCCACGGGACGGCCGAGCAGATCCGCGCCCGCCTTCCCGCAGGCGTCGCCATCCTTGAGGAGCACGAGCCCGCGGCTGCCCAGGACCGGGCGGCCGAGCGCTGGCTGCGCGTCGAACTGCGGGCGGAGCGGCTCGACTGGTTGCCCCCGGTACTCGCCGCGCTCGACCGGCCGTTCGTCATCGAGCGCTCCGACGAACTGCGCGACCTCGTCATCGCCCACGCCGACCGACTCGCCGCCAACGCCCGCCGAACCCGACAGCCAGGAGCCGGCGGCTGACACTCGGTCCGGGGCGCTGTCCCGCCGACGCCCTCGAAATCCCCGCCGATCCCGGCCTGACGGTCGTCACCTACACCCTCACCGTCGACTCACCGCACGCCCCCGCGTTCCGCCGGCTTCGGCAACACGCCGAGGCACCGAGCCGGACAACGGGCGGCAACCCGTCCTGAGGAAGCCGCCCGCGTGTACCGCCCGAAGCCGAGCAGATCGGTAGCCGCCACTTCGGCCGACGGTGCCGTCGTGAGCAGTTTCGACGTCAACCCGCCTGTTTCCGCAGCCAGTTCGAGGACCTGCCGAGGGTGGAGCGCCGCCGCCCTCGCGGTCAGGTCCTCGGCGAAAGGCCGAAGACCACCGGCACGAGGTACTGCTCATAGGCCGCCGGCATGGACTCGGACCACAGCTGGTCGGCGCTGATTCCCGTCACCCTCATGACGGTGGTGCCGCGCGCCCCGCCGCGGCACCAGCGTGGCATTCACCCCGAGCGCGAGGTCAGCGCCGCCTCCGGTACGTCCAGCTGCTGCCGATTCCCGCCACGTGCAGAGCCAGAGCGGTCAGCCCCAGCAGCATCACGTTCGTGGAGGTGAACGTGTCGTTGGTGCTGATGTCCGCCGCGTTGATCAGAAAGGCGATGAAGAACAGGACTGCCGCGATGATGCCGGGCATGAGCGGGACTCCTCTCGAAGGAATGAATCCCGTATGCCCGCACATCACCTTCACACGCCACCCCCACATACCCGTCGCAGGGTGACCGCGAGGAGCGGCCCGCGCTCGCCCGGCGACGGCGTCACCCCGGCGGGCGACGCGTCCTCTCACGGAACGGAGCCGCAGCGGGCCCTCGATGGACAGGTTCGGACGGATGGGGGCAGTAACCGACATGCCGCCCTGCTCTCCTTCCCGATGCGCTGAGATGACCTGATTCATCGCTGCCGGCGGGAGGGGGCGGACATGGGCACGTTTGCCGAGTCGGGTCTGGCTTGTTCGGTGACCGGCGCGGACCGGGAGGCCTGCCGGTGCGGCGCGGGTGTGGGCACGGACGGGCCGAAGGCCGCCGAAGAAAGGTTCCGCGGCCTGCTGGAGGCGGCACCCGACGCCATGGTGATCGTGGACGACACCGGAACCATCCGACTCGTCAACGCCCAGACCGAGGCCCTCTTCGGCTACGGACGCGAGGAACTCCTGGACCGACCCGTCGAGTTGCTGATGCCGCATCGTTTCCGCGGCCACCACACGGTGCACCGCGACGGATACGCCGCCAACCGCCAGGTCCGTCCGATGGGCGTGGGACTCGACCTGCACGGGCTGCGCAAGGACGGCACCGAGTTCCCCGTCGAGATCAGCCTCAGCCCGCTGGAGACCGCGGACGGACTGCTGGTCTCCGCCGCCGTCCGCGACGTCAGCGACCGCAAGGCGGCCGAGGCCCGCATCAACGAACTCGCCGCGCTCGTCGAGTCGTCCCAGGACGCGATCCTGGCGAAGACCCTCGACGGCTACATCACCTACTGGAACGCGGCAGCCGGGCGGCTGTACGGCTACACGGCCGAGGAGGTCATAGGCCGGCACGTGTCGGTGCTCTCCCCGCCCGAACTGCGCGGCGAGATCAGCGCCCTCCTGGAACGGCTGCTGCACGGCGAGAAGGTCGAGCACTTCGAGATGCTCCGGATGACCAAGGACGGCAGTCTGCTGGACGTGGATGTCACGCTCTGGCCGACCCGGGACACCGACGGCACGGTCGTCGGGGCCTGCGCCATCGTTCGGGACATCAGCGACCGCAAGCGCGCGGAGGCCGAACTGACCGCGCTGTACGAGCAGCAGCGGCACATCGCGCTCACCCTGCAGCGCAGCCTCATGGGCACCCCGCCCGCGATCCCCGGCCTGGCCACGGCGAGCCGCTACCGGCCGGCCACGCAGGGCGCGGGGGTGGGCGGCGACTGGTTCGACCTGATTCCCCTGGGCGCGGGCCGGGTCGGCGTCCTGATCGGAGACGTGATGGGCCGCGGCCTCGAAGCCGCCGCGGTGATGGGCCAGTTGCGCTCGGCCGCGCACGCGCTGGCCAAGACCGGCATGCAGCCCCGGCAGCTGATGCAGGCCCTCGACACCTGCGTCGAGGACCTCGACGTACCGGACCAGCTGGTGACCTGCTGCTACCTCACCATCGCCCCGGACACGGGCACGGTGACCGTCTGCTCCGCGGGTCATCTGCCGACCCTGGTGGCCGACCCCGGCGGCACCGTCGGCAGACTCCCGGCGCCGGTCAACGCCCCGCTGGGGGTGGGTGACGTCCTCTACGAGCAGTCGTCGACGGCCGTGCCGCCCGGTGCCACCCTCATCCTCTACACCGACGGCCTGGTAGAGACGCCCGGCAGCGACATCGAGTTCCGGATCGCCGAACTCACCTCGGTGCTGGGTGGGTTCTTCACCGCCCCACCGAGTCTGGAGAACGCCGCCGACCACGTCCTGACCCGGCTGCTGCCGGAGGCCGACAGTCATGACGACGATGTGACGCTCCTGTTGGCCCAACTGCCTGCCGCGCCCCCGGCGGCCGTCACGACCGACCTCCTGGCCGTCCCCTCGTCGGTGCCCGAGGGCCGTGCGTTCCTCAGCAAGGCGCTGCTCTCCTGGGATTGCACGGGCCCGGCGGACGAGGCACTCCTGCTGCTGTCGGAGACCCTCACCAACGCCGTGCAGCACGCCGAGGGCCCCATCGGTCTGCACCTGTGCCGCACCGCCACCGAACTCACCGTCGAGGTCAGCGACCGCAGCCCACACCTGCCCCAGCCCCGTAACGCGGCCGGGGACGAGGAGTCGGGCCGCGGCCTGTTCCTGGTCCGCACTCTCGCCGACACCTGGGGCGTGCGCCCCACCGACGAGGGCAAGACGACCTGGTTCACGCTGAAGCTGTGACGCGGCCCGGTCGAGATGCCCGGCCGACGGTCCCGGGCCCCGGCCCCGTGGCCGGCGTCAGCCGCCAAGCTGTTGCTCCGGCCGCTGCTCGCGCGGGGCCCCGGGGCGGTCTGGCCTGCCCAGTTCCCGCCCGGTGATCATCTCGGACTCGATGCGGACGAACACGGGGTCCCGGATCGGCATCCATGAGCGGGGGCCGGCCTGCGACAGCCGCGCGTGCTCGGCGGGATCGCTCACCAGGGCGGCCCGTCCGGTGACGACCACGCTCCAGCCGGACCGGTTCCCGGCGTCGAACTCGTCCGCCTGGAAGGCCACCACCACGCCGCCGATCGCACGGACCAGATCCGAACCCGCGGCGGTGCACAGCACCACCGAGGCATCCGCGTCCAGCGCGAAGTTGACCGGGAGGACCGCGGGCAGCGCCTGCTGGGTGTAGACCACGCGACCGACCGGCATCTTGGCGAGCAGGCGGAGGCACTCCTCGCGGTCGAGTGCGCGAAAGCCGTCGTTCCGGAACATCCGTCCATACTCCTCCTGCCCTGTTCGTGGCTGTAGGGCCGACAGGCCCTGTCTCGGGCCCCTCGTAGGGACTCACGGACCGTGCCGAGGGGCGTGTCCATGCGGCGCGTGCACGGGAACGCCGGAACGCAGCGCTCACCGCTCGTACGCGAGCGGGCAGCGCTGCCGTCCTCGTGCCTCACACCTCTTGCTCGGCCAGTTCGAGCTCGGCCCAGATGGTCTTGCCGCCCGGCTGGTGACGGGTGCCCCAGCGCGAGGCGAGCTGGGCCACGAGCAGCAGGCCGCGGCCGCCCTCGTCGTAGGTACGGGCCCGGCGCAGGTGCGGGGCGGTGCCGCTGGCGTCGGAGACCTCGCAGATCAGCGTGGCGCCCCGGATCAACCGGAGCTGGGCGGGCGGTTGCCCGTAGCGGACTCGGCTGCCAGGTGCGTGACGAGGTCGTCGAGGTGGGTGAGCAGTGGCGAAGGGCCGGGCCCGGGACGGCAGGGTGTGTGCTTCAACGGCGGTGCATGGTCTCCAACGCGGCTGCCAGGACATGGGGATCGTGGTGGCCCTTGTAGACGGCCGGCGGCCGCTTGTCGAGGTGGAGCAGCTGGGAGACCGCCGTCCACGCCGTGCGGACGGAGTACTCGACCGTGAAGACGACGTCGTCGGGCACCTCGGCGAACTGGCCGATGAAGGCGAGGTTGACCGAGCCCTCGGGTACGACGTCGGGGCGGTCGTCACGGCGGCGGTTCAGGAACTGGCTGGTGATGTAGGGCATCAGGCACGGGATGACCGTGGACGTGTCGAGGACGCGGGCGCGGGTGCGGTCGTCGAAGCGGAGATGGTGCAGGACCTCTTCGAGGATCTCCCGCCCCGAGCACATGGTCATCGGCTTGGGTGTGCTGTTTCCGGCCCGGCCGGGGAAGAGGCCGTAGCCCCACCAGACCGAGACGTCCTCGGGCTGGTCGCGGTAGACGGGCTGGCGGTTGGCGACGACGGTGAGCAGCCAGTTGGAGTCGGTGAAGGTCATCAGCCCGCCCCTGCCGGTCTCCCGGCCGCTGAACTCCGCCAGCGCGTCCAGGAACACCGGGTCCTTCGCGGTGACCGTGAACGACTCCCAGCGGGATTCCTTCACGTGCTTGTCGAAGGCGCCGGGGTTCCCGAAGTTCTCGCGGCCACGGGCCAGCCGGTGCCAGAGCAGCCAGGCAGCCGAGCGCTGGGAAGGCGGAGGCGGGGGAGAGGTGTGCGTGCCCCGGCTGGAGGCGTCGGTCATGGAGCCGTTGGTGACCAGGACCAGATCGTCGGGGGCGACGGCGATCTTCTCGTCCTGGCCGGCCCGGGACACGGTGATGGTCTCCACCGTGCCGCTGCCGACGCCGGGGGCGAAGCCGAGGCCGGTGACCGTGCATCCGGGGTGAATCGTCACGCCGTGCCGGCGCAGCCAGGCCGTCAGCGGCCGCACGATCGAGTCGTACTGGTTGTACCGGGTCCGGTGGATGCCGGACATGGAGCCGAACTCCGGGAACAGGTGGATGAAGCGGCGGAGGTAGCGGCGGAACTCGATCGCGCTGTGCCAGGGCTGGAAGGCGAACGTGGTGCACCACATGAACCAGAAGTTCGTGGTGAAGAAGTGCTCGCCGAAGCAGTCGGTGATCCGCTTGTCGTCCAGGTGTGCCTCGGGGATGGCCAGACAGCGGACCAGCTCCAGTCGGTCGCGCTCGGAGAAACCCATCGAGCCGACGTCGACGATCTTGCCGTCACCGTCGACCAGCCGTGCGATGTCGTCCCAGGCGAACTCCTCGTGCCCGGCCAGGATCTCCTGCGTCACCGACACCGAGGGGTCGTCCAGGGTGGGAATGCCGGACAGCAGGTCGTAGGTGCAGCGGAACTCGGCCTCGAACATCCGCCCGCCGCGCATGGTGTAGCCGGCCTCCGCCGTGCCGCCCGCGTCCAGGCTGCCCCCGATGCCCATCTGCTCCTCGAAGAGATGGATGTCCGATCCGTCGAAGCCGCCGTCACGGATCAGGAACGCCGCCGCGGCGAGCGCCGCGATCCCGCTGCCCACCAGATATGCCTTCGCCATCACAACACTCCTCGTCGCTCGCGTCCGTGGATCGGGACCGCGTCTCCCACGTTTTCCTGTGCGAGCAGGGCTGTCAGTGGGCCATTGGTCACCGGCCGGGCCCGGACGGCACCGGCCCACCGGCGTGCACCGCCTCAGGAGAGGTGCCACGGGGGCGGTAGCGTCCGTTCGCCGGCGGGATCAGCCGAGCGCGCGGGCCGGGCCGTACCCGTGCCTGGTGGAGCAGCGAGGCTCGCGTGCCGTGCGCGGTGGCCAACAGCAGGACGTGTTCGAGAGCCTGTCCGGCGCGCGACAGGCCGGCCCGGCGGTCACGGTCGGTCGACCGCACGACGAGCCGGGGACGGTCTTCGAAGGGGACGGCTTACGAGAGGGACGGCGGTCAGCGCGCCCGGATGCCGACGCGCGCCGAAGTCCCGCAGCGGGAGCGCTCCAGGAAGTCGTGGGGGCCGAGGACCGCGAGCGTCGGGCCGCCGGTCGCACGGCCGGTCGCGCGGACCCGGCGGCGGCTTTCCACCGCTCGGTAGGCTCACCTCGCCGGACGGTCTCCTGGCTCCGGCTGCTCCAGGTGGGTGGCGAGGACGGCGGCCTGGACGCGGCGCTGGACGCCGAGCTTGGCCAGCAGCCGGGAGATGTGGTTCTTGACGGTCTTCTCGGAGAGGTAGAGCTTCTTGCCGATCTCGCGGTTGGTGAGACCGTCGCCGATGAGAGCGAGGATGTCCCGCTCACGGGGGGACAGGCTCGCCAGCTCGGCCGGCACCGTCGGCGCCTCGGCGGGGTCGGCGCGCAGTGAGCGCATGAGGCGGGCGGTGGTCGCCGGGTCCAGCATCGACTGGCCCGAGGCGACGGTACGCACCGCGGAGACCAGGTCGGAGCCCTTGATCTGCTTGAGGACGTAGCCGGAGGCCCCGGCCATGATCGCGTCGAGCAGGGCGTCCTCGTCGTCGAAGGAGGTGAGCATGAGGCAGGCCAGGTCGGGCATCTGGTCGCGCAGTTCGCGGCAGACGGTGATGCCGTCGCCGTCCGGCAGGCGGACGTCGAGGACGGCGACGTCCGGGCGCAGGGCGGGGCCGCGGGCGAGGGCGTGCTGGACGGTGCCGGCGTCGCCGACGACCGAGATGTCGGGCTCCGCGTCGAGGAGGTCGGTGATGCCGCGCCGGACGACCTCGTGGTCGTCCAGCAGGAACACCCGGATCGGGTCCTGTTCCGTGAAGGTGCGTGGCTCTGCCATGACGTCCCCTGGTTCCCCGGCTGCCCTCGGTCGGAGGGCAGACTGCGTACTGCCCGAGACGATCATCACCCGCCGGGACCGGTTGCACTAGGGCCGACCGGCCCCACTTGCCTCCTCCGGACAACCGGCCGTCAGCTCGAATTCCACGTCCACCACCCCTTCGACGGCCCGGATCAGCCGCGCCGCGACGGGGACGAGGGCGGTGTCCCGGATCCGGCCGACGAGCTTCACCACACCCTCCTGGACGTCGACGCGCAGCGCGGAGGAGGGCGGCGGGAAGAGGTAGGAGACGACCTCGCGCCGTACCTCCTCGGCGATCTCCTCGTCGCCGCGCAGGAAGACCTTGAGCAGGTCGGCCCGGCTGACCACACCCTGGAGCAGACCGAGCTCGTCCACCACGGGGAGCCGCTTGACCTTGGCCTGTGCCATGGTGCGGGCGGCCTCGGCGAGGGTGGCGTCCGGGCGGGTGGTGAGGGCGGGGGAGGTCATGAGCTGTTCCGCCGTCACCGCGCCGGCCTTGGTCAGGCCGGCGAGCCCGCGCGGCTGGGCGTACCGCTCGGGGGCGCCGAACCGGAACTCCTCCTTGTGCAGGAGATCCGCCTCCGAGACGACACCGACGACGCGGCCCTCGCCCTCGACGACCGGCAGGGCGCTGACCCGCCAGTCCCGCATCAGCCGCACCACCTCCTTGAAGGGCGCCTGCCGTCCGACGCTGACGACGGTCTGTGTCATGACGTCACTCACGATGTGCGGTGTGCCGTGCATGGTCACTCCCAGGGAGCCGAAGGTGCCGGGACACGCCGTCAGACGCCGGCGCCGTACGGGGCGAACAGGTCCAGCAGCCGGGTGCGGGTGGCGCGCAGGCGGTGGGCGATCACCTGGCCCACCCACTGGCTGACGGCGTTGCCCAGCGCCGGATCGTCCTGGCACAGGGACCGGACGGCGACGGCGTCGAACTCGTAGGCCCGGACCGGCGTGGTGGCCTCGGCGCCCAGGTGCCACACATACGGTGCGAACAGCCAGGACCAGCCGATCAGTTCGTCGTGTCCGAGGTTCTCGATGACCGCCGCCCGGCGGCCGGGAACGTGCATGTCGAGTTCGACGCGGCCGGAGCGGATGATCCAGAACCGGTCGGCGCGAGCGCCTTCCTCGAAGAGCCGCGTCCCCTGCGGGAAGGAGACCTCCCGGGCGAGGCACATCAGCTGTTCCCGGTGCGCGCGGGACAGGGCCCGCAGTGTGACTGGGGTCGGTGCGGTGCTCATGGCGTGCCTCCCGGCAGGGGTATGGGAACTGCCGTATCCAGCGTCCGTCCGCTGGACGGCGACACACCATGGGCCACCTGGTCCTTCGGCCGGGCCCATCGGCTCCGACCGGGAACCGTTCGGCACCCCGGAGCAGCGTCCGCCCCTCGACGCCACGCCGGCCGGGCTGCGCCGCGGCGGCTGCCCCGACGGCTCCATGGGACCGACGGCTCCATGGGACCGACGGCCGAGGCGGCGTCGCGGTTCGTCGAGCACACGGGCGGGCCGGCCGCCATCGGGGCGCTGGACGCGGCGTCCGAGATCGTCCACGGCCGCTCGGGCACGCTGGCCCGCCCGGATCCGACCACCGTCTGACGACGGGCGCGATCCGCCCCGACGGGGTCGTGAGGCCGACGGGCCAGGAGGCCGTACGGCCCTGGTTGCGGGCCCCGGTCGGCACTCCCCGCACCCACCACCGCCCGCCAGGATCCGAAGGACAAGGAACGAGCAGGGGAGAGAACCGGCGATGACCGTCACCGTGACAGCAGAGAACCGGACGGCCGGTGCCTGGCGAGGCTTCGCGGGAACCGGCTGGCGCGACCACGTCGACGTACGCGACTTCATCCAGGCCAACTACACACCGTACGAGGGTGATTCGTCCTTCCTGACCGGCCCCACCGGGCGCACCCGCACCGTCTGGGAGAAGGTCAGCTCCCTCTTCCCGGAGGAACGGCGCCGGGGTGTGCTCGCCGTCGACACGGCCACCCCGTCCACGATCACCTCGCACGGGCCCGGGTACATCGACCGTGACCGCGAACTGGTCGTCGGACTCCAGACGGACGCCCCGCTCAAGCGCGCGATCATGCCGAACGGCGGGCTGCGGATGGTGGAGAACGGGCTGCGGGCGTACGGCTACGAGCCGGACCCGTTCGTGACCCGCGTCTTCGGCAGCTACCGCAAGACCCACAACGACGGGGTCTTCGACGCCTACACCCCCGAGATGCGCGCCGCTCGCAAGGCCGGCGTCATCACCGGACTGCCCGACGCCTACGGCCGGGGCCGGATCATCGGCGACTACCGGCGCGTGGCGCTCTACGGCACCGACCGGCTGGTCGAGGCCAAGAAGGCCGAGCGAGCCATGCTCGACGCCTGCGCGTCCACCGTCAATGTCATCCGTGACCGGGAGGAACTCGCCGAGCAGACACGGGCGTTGGAGGAGCTGACGCGGATGGCGGCGACATACGGCTGTGACGTCTCCCGGCCCGCCGGCACCGCGCACGAGGCCGTGCAGTGGCTCTACCTCGGCTACCTGGCCGCGGTGAAGGAGCAGAACGGCGCGGCGATGTCGCTCGGGCGCACCTCAACCTTCCTGGACGTCTACCTCCAGCGGGACCTGGAGGACGGCGTCCTCGACGAGACGCGCGCCCAGGAACTGATCGACGACTTCGTGATCAAGCTGCGGATCGTCCGCTTCCTGCGCACCCCCGAGTACGACGCCCTGTTCTCCGGCGACCCCACCTGGGTGACGGAGTCCATCGGCGGCATGGGCGAGGACGGCCGGACCCTGGTCACCCGCACCTCCTTCCGCTTCCTGCAGACCCTCTACAACCTCGGCCCCGCCCCTGAACCCAACCTGACCGTGCTCTGGTCGCCCCGGCTGCCCGCCGGCTTCAAGGAGTTCTGCGCCCGGGTCTCGATCGACACCAGCGCCGTCCAGTACGAGTCCGACGAGCTGATGCGCCCCCGGACCGGCGACGACACCGCGATCGCCTGCTGCGTGTCCGCGATGCGGGTCGGCAGGCAGATGCAGTTCTTCGGCGCCCGGGTCAACCTCGCCAAGGCGCTGCTGTACGCGGTCAACGGCGGCCGCGACGAGATGACCGGCGAACAGGTCGCGCCCCCGGCGCCCCCGCTGACCGGTGAGTACCTCGACTACGAGGAACTGTCGGCGGCCTACGACCATGTCCTGGACTGGCTGGCCCGGACGTACGTCAACGCGCTCAACGTCATCCACTACATGCACGACAAGTACGCCTACGAACGCGTCGAGATGGCCCTGCACGACTACCCCGTGCACCGCTTCATGGCCTGCGGCATCGCCGGCCTGTCGGTCGCCGCCGACAGCCTGTCCGCCGTCAGGTACGCCCGGGTGAAGGTGTTCCGGGACGCCACCGGACTCGCCGTCGACTTCCGCACCGAGGGCGAGTTCCCGGCGTACGGCAACAACGACGACCGCGCCGACGCCATCGCCGTCGGCCTGGTGGAGTCCTTCATGGCGAAGGTGCGCCAGTACCCCACCTACCGGGAAGCGGAGCACACCCAGTCGGTCCTCACCATCACCTCGAACGTCGTCTACGGCAAGCACACCGGCAACACCCCCGACGGCCGCCGTGCCGGACAGCCCTTCGCGCCCGGCGCCAACCCGATGAACGGCCGCGACCGCCACGGCGTCGCCGCCTCCGCGCTCTCGGTGGCCAAACTGCCCTACGAACAGGCCCGCGACGGCATCTCCCTGACCACGACCGTCACCCCCGAGGGCCTGGGCCACAACCCCGCCGAACGCGCGGGCCACCTGGTCGGCATCCTCGACGCCTCCACGGCGGCCGGCGGCTTCCACATGAACGTCAACGTCCTCGACCGGGCCACCCTGGAGGACGCGATGGAACACCCGGAGAAGTACCCGGACCTGACCATCCGGGTCTCCGGGTACGCCGTCAACTTCGTCCGGCTGACCCGTGCGCAGCAACTCGACGTGATCAGCCGCACCTTCCACGGATCGCTGTGAACCCCGAGGTGCGGGGCCGGATCCACTCCTGGGACCTGTCCACCGGCGTGGACGGTCCCGGGACCCGGTTCGTCCTCTTCGTCTCCGGCTGCCCGCTGCGCTGCCTGTACTGCGCCAACCCCGACACCTGGCACATGCGCGACGGCAGGGAGACGACCGTCGGCGAGGTGATGGCGGAGATCGAGAAGTACCGCGCCTTCGTCACCACGGCCGGCGGCGGAGTGACCGTCACGGGCGGCGAGCCGCTCCTGCAACCCGCCTTCACCGGGGAGATCCTGCGCCGCTGCAAGGAGGCCGGACTGCACACCGCCCTCGACACCTCCGGCTTCCTCGGCGCCCGCGCCTCCGACGAACTCCTCTCCCGCACCGACCTGGTCCTCCTGGACATCAAGTCCTTCGACATCAGCACCTACCGGCGCCTCACGGGCGGCGAACTCGCCCCCACCCTGAGCTTCGCCACCCGGCTCGACCGGCTCGGCGTGCCGGTGTGGATCCGGTACGTCCTGGTCCCCGGCTGGACCGACGACCCGAAGGCCGTCGAGGGCCTGGCCCGGTTCGTCGCGGGACTCGACTCGGTCGACCGCGTGGACGTCCTGCCGTTCCACAGACTCGGCGCCGCGAAGTACGAGGCCCTCGGCGTTCCCTACCCGCTGAAGGACAACCCCGTTCCCACCCCCGAACTGGCCGAACGCGTCCGCGGACTGTTCCGGGCGCACGGCCTTTCAGCCTACTGACACTGCCCGCTGACGCTGGCCGTCCGAGTCCCCAACGGCCCTTGGAAACAGGGCCGTTCAGCCCTGCCGGCGTGGACCTTCGGCATCCGGCGGTATCGGCGCCGCGAGACGAGAGTGAGTGGCGTCGGACAGCGAACGGACAACCCACTCCTCCCTGAAGGGATCACCGCCATGGCCGTGCACGAGCACCCGCACCGGAGTTCAGGAATGCGCGTCTCCTTCCGCAGGAACCGGACCGGCTCCACCTCCGTGCCGGCCGTGTCGGCGGTCAGCGGCACCCGCACCGCAGGTGCGTACGCCCTCGCCGCCCTGCGTCTGCTCACCGGGTTCGTCTTCCTGTGGGCGTTCCTCGACAAGACCTTCGGCTTCGGCTACGCCACCCCGTCCGGCAAGGGCTGGACCGACGGCGGCTCGCCGACCAGGGGCTTCCTCAGCTCCGTCGCCGCCGGCCCGCTGGAGTCCACCTTCCACTCCTGGGCCGGGGACCCCTGGGCCGACTGGTTGTTCATGCTCGGCCTCCTCGGCATCGGACTGGCCCTGACCGCGGGTGTCGCGCTGCGGCCGGCCGCCGTCGCGGGCACGGCGATGATGGCGCTGATGTGGATGGCCGAGTGGCCGCCCGCCCGGCACCTCTCGGACGGCTCACCGAGCATGTCCAGCAACCCGTTCGCCGACTACCACCTCATCTACGCCGTGGTCCTGATCGCCCTGGCGGTCACGGCCGCCGGCGACACCCTCGGCCTGGGGCGGCGGTGGGCCCGGCTGTCCCTCGTCCGCACCAACGGCTGGCTGCGCTGAACGCCCGCCGGGTGGCGGGACCGCCATCGGTCCCGTCACCTGGAGCCGGGCAGGGAGTCGAACGGCCCCCGCCCGGGACTTGTGGCCCCTGCCCCGGAAAGCCCCCGAACACGATGCTGGAACCGGATCCGCCGAAGGAACCCGGCGGTATCCCTCGCGCCAGGAGGTGGACATCATGACCCGTACTGTCACCGCAGGTCTCGACGGCTCGGCCGAGAGCCGGGCGGCCGCGGTGGGGACACCTCCCACGCCTTTTGGGCAGTGGGGGAGGGCCGCTCGCGAGGCGAAGCTCCGCGGCCTGCCGTTGAAGATCGTCCACGTCTGGGAACCCGTCCCCGACCCCATGGCACAGGCCCCGCTGCTCGGCCCCGAGACGCACCGGCGCTGGACCGAGAAGATCGTGCTGCGTGGTCAGGTCAAGGCCCGGATCGTGTTCGACATGGCGATGGGGCGGTGAGCACGGTGGATCTGCCGGTCGTGGTCGGAGTCGACGGCTCCGAGTCCAGTCTGCGGGCCGTCGACTGGGCGGCCGACGAGGCCGACCTGCGCGGGGCACCGCTCCGGCTGGTGTACGCCTCGCTGTGGGAGCGGTACGAGGGCGAATCGCTCACCGACGATCTCACCAAGCCGTCCGACCAGCTGATGGCCGAGGACGTCGTCGCTGTCGCAGGCCGGCGGGCCCACCGCCGCCGGCCCGGCCTGAAGGTCACCACCGACGTCCTGCCGGAGGAGCCGGAGTACGCGCTGGTGCACGAGAGCCACGAGGCCACCGCGCTGGTGCTGGGCTCCCGGGGGCGCAGCGGTTTCGTCGAGATGCTGCTCGGTTCGGTCGGCCTCGCTGTCGCCGCACGCTCCCACTGCCCGGTGATCATCCTCCGTGGCGGCCACGACAACCAGGTCCGCACCGGGGCCGGCGGCCGGATCGTGCTCGGCGTCGGCGGCAGGGAGGCAGTCGACTTCGCGGTCCAGGAGGCCGGGCTGCGGGGCGCCGAGGTCGACGCCGTACGGGCCTGGCGATGCCCCGCGCGCGAGACCACCGATCATCCTCCCCCAAACTTCGTCCGGGGGTACCCCCAGCTCTCCGGGGAGCCCGCCCGGTTGCACGAGCAGCAGGCCTCGGACGCCCTGGAGGAGGCGCTGCGCGACGTACCGAAGGAGGTGCGCGTGCACCGGCAGACCGTCGAGGGCCCCGCCCGCCAGGTGCTGCTGGCCGCCTCCCGCGGCGCCGACCTGCTCGTGGTCGGTGCCCGGCGCACCACCGGGCACCTCGGGCTCCAGCTGGGCCGGGTGGCCCACGGAGTCCTGCACCACGCCGCGTGCCCGGTCGCCGTCGTCCCCGAACGGATGTGACACCCACCCACTCCTGCGGCCGCACCAGCCTGGCCTGTCCACCCCCCGATGAACTGACTCACGGAGCCCTCTCATGTCCAAGGCCGAACACCAGGACGCCATCGCACTGTCCGACGAGGAACTGCGCACCCTGGACGCGCACTGGCGGGCCGCCAACTACCTCGCCGCGGGCCAGATCTACCTGATGTCCAACCCGCTGCTCACCGAGCCGCTGCGTCCCGAGCACATCAAGCCCCGGCTGCTCGGCCACTGGGGTACCTCGCCCGGCCTGAACCTCGTGTACACCCACCTCAACCGGGTGATCAAGGCTCGCGGACTCGACGCGCTGTGCGTGTGGGGGCCGGGTCACGGCGGTCCGTCGGTGCTGGCGAACTCCTGGCTGGAGGGCAGCTACAGCGAGACCTACCCCGACGTGCCCCGGGACGGGGCGGGGATGGGACGCCTGTTCCGGCAGTTCTCCTTCCCGGGCGGGGTGCCCAGCCATGTGGCTCCCGAGACGCCCGGCTCGATCCACGAGGGCGGCGAGCTCGGCTACTCCCTCGCCCACGCCTACGGCGCCGCCCTGGACCACCCGGATCTGCTCGTCGCGTGTGTGATCGGTGACGGGGAGGCGGAGACCGGGCCACTGGCCGCCTCCTGGCACTCCAACAAGTTCCTCGACCCGGTGTACGACGGGGCGGTCCTGCCGATCCTGCACCTGAACGGCTACAAGATCGCCAACCCGACCGTCCTGGCCCGGCTCCCCGAGGCCGAACTCGACTCCCTGCTGCGCGGCTACGGCCATGAGCCGATCCACGTCACGGGTGACGACCCGCGTGAGGTCCACCGGGCCATGGCGGCGGCCATGGACGACGCCCTGGACCGGATCGCCGTCATGCAGCGCTCGGCGCGCGAGGACGGGGTCACCGAGCGGGTGCACTGGCCGGTGATCGTGCTGCGCACGCCCAAGGGGTGGACGGGTCCGGCGGAGGTGGACGGTGTGCCGGTCGAGGGCACCTGGCGGGCCCACCAGGTCCCGCTCGCCGGCGTCCGCGAGAACCCCGAGCACTTGCGGCAGTTGGAGGCGTGGCTGCGGTCGTACCGGCCCGAGGAGCTCTTCGCCTCCGACGGGCGGCCGGTCGCCGACGTGCTCGCCTGTGTCCCCGGCGGTTCCCGCCGTCTGGGTGCGTCGCCGTACGCCAACGGCGGCCTGCTCGTCCGCGATCTGCCCCTCGCCGACCTCGACGAGTTCGCCGTCCCCGTCGACAAGCCGGGCACCACCCTGCACGAACCCACCCGTGTCCTCGGCGACTTCCTCGCCCGGGTCATGAAGGACACCCGGCTGCGCCGCGACTTCCGGCTGGTCGGCCCGGACGAGACCGCGTCCAACCGGCTCCAGGCCGTCGTCGACGTGAGCGGCAAGGCCTGGCAGGCCGGGCGGCTGCCGGTCGACGAGCACCTCGAACACCATGGCCGGGTGATGGAGATCCTCTCCGAACACCTCTGCCAGGGCTGGCTGGAGGGCTATCTGCTGACCGGCCGGCACGGGCTGTTCTCCTGCTACGAGGCGTTCGTCCACATCGTCGACTCGACGGTCAACCAGCACATCAAGTGGCTCAGGACATCACGGCAGTTGCCCTGGCGGGCGCCCATCGCCTCCCTCAACTACCTCCTCACGTCCCACGTCTGGCGCCAGGACCACAACGGCTTCTCGCACCAGGACCCCGGCTTCGTCGACCACGTCCTCAACAAGAGCCCGGAGGTGGTCCGGGTGTACCTCCCGCCGGACGCCAACACGCTGCTCTCGGTGGCGGACCACGCGCTGCGCAGCCGGGACTACGTGAATGTCATCGTGGCCGGCAAACAGCCCTGCTTCGACTGGCTCTCCATGGACCAGGCCCGTGTGCACTGCGCGCGCGGCGCCGGGATCTGGGAGTGGGCCGGCACCGAGAACGGCTCCCGCGAGCCCGACGTCGTACTGGCCTGCGCCGGGGACGTGCCCACCCAGGAGATCCTCGCCACCGCCCAGCTGCTGCGCCGGCACCTGCCCGAGCTGGCCGTGCGGGTGGTCAACGTCGTCGACATGACGAAGCTGCTGCCCAAGGACGAACACCCGCACGGCATGAGCGACTTCGAGTACGACGGGCTGTTCACCGCCGACAAGCCCGTCATCTTCGCCTACCACGGGTATCCGTGGCTCATCCACCGCCTCGCCTACCGCCGCACCGGGCACAGGAACCTGCACGTGCGCGGCTACAAGGAGTCCGGGACCACGACGACCCCGTTCGACATGGTCGTCCGCAACGACCTGGACCGCTACCGGCTGGTCATGGACGTCATCGACCGCGTCCCCGGTCTCGCCGTCCGCGCGGCCGGCGTCCGCCAGGCCATGGCCGACGCCCGCACCCGTCACCAGGCCTGGATCCGCGCGCACGGCACCGACCTGCCCGAGGTCGCCGACTGGACCTGGAACGGCTGAACACCCCCGACCCCGTCACGGCCCTGGTGGCGGAGGACTGACCCGACCCCCCCGGCACCACCTCGTCCTGCCCTCGCCGGCCGACCGACTCCCGGTCGCCGGCGGAGGCAGCCGCGTTCGGCGGTCCCGGTTCCGACCAGTCCTGCTGATCAGGGCCGATCGGCCCCCACCTCGCCCCGGACAGCCCATGGGGCCGCGGCCCGGCGCGCCGGATGCTCGTAGTGCCAACCGGTTTGGAGGAGAACCGCGATGACCGACTCCCTGCTCGAACGACCCCCCGCCCACGCACTGCTCGCGGACGGGACCACCGTGTGCATCCGGCCCGTGGCGCCCGGCGACCACGACCGACTCAAGTGGTTCTACGACGAGATGTCCTCGGAGAACCTCCGGCTCAGGTTCTTCTCGGTGAGCCGGCGCTCGGCCGCCATGGCCGCCGACCGGGCGTGTGCCCCGGCCCGCCCCGGTTACCGGGCACTCCTCGCCGAGGCACGGGGCCGGGTCCTCGGCCTCGCCGAGTACGAGACCGGAGACGACGGACACGATGGAGACGGCAAGGGCTCGGCGGAGATCTCCGTCGCCGTGGCCGACGGACTGCATCACCGAGGCGTCGGCACTCTTCTCGTCGAGCACCTGGTCTCGGCCGCCCGTGCCGACGGCATCACCACCTTCACCGCCGACGCGCTCAGCGAGAACCGTGAGGTGCTGCGTCTCTTCGCCGACCTCGGCCTGCGCACGTCCCGCCGCTTCGACGGCCCGGAGACCCGCTGCACCATCCACCTCGACCAGGACGACGCCTACCTCTCCGCCGTCGAGTCCCGGGGCCGCGCCGCCGACGTGGCGAGCCTGCGGCCGCTGCTGTGCCCGGAGGCGGTCGCCGTCGTCGGCGCCGGACGCAAACCCGGCTCCGTCGGCCGGGCGATCCTCCACCACATCCACACCGGCGGCTACACCCGCCGCCTCTTCGCCGTGAACCCCAGCGTGAGCTCGGTCCTCGGTGTGCCCTGCTACCCGTCCGTCAGCGCCCTGCCCATGACCCCGGACCTGGTGGTCCTGGCAGTGCCCGCCGCTGCCGTCGAGGTGAGTGCCGAGGAGTGCGGCAAGGCCGGCGTCCGCGCCCTCCTCGTCGTCACCTCGGGTCTCGACCCCGAGGAGGCACAGGCGCTCCGCACCGCGTGCCGCACCCATGGCATGCGCCTCGTCGGCCCCAACTGCCTCGGCATCTCCAACACGGAGGCCCGGCTGAGCCTCGACGCGACCTTCGCCGCCGGGCACCCCAGCCCGGGGGCGGCCGGCGTCGCCGTCCAGTCCGGCGGCATCGGCATCGCCCTGCTCGACGGCCTGTCCCGGCTCGGCATCGGTGTGTCGTCCTTCGTCTCGCTCGGCGACAAGTACGACGTCAGCGGCAACGACATGCTCCAGTGGTGGGAGACCGACGGCCGTACCGACCTCGCCCTGCTGCATCTGGAGTCCTTTGGCAACCCGCGCGCGTTCTCCCGTACCGCCCGCCGGGTCGCCCGCCGGATGCCGGTGCTGACCGTGGACGCCGGCCGGTCCGCGGCCGGCCGCCGGGCCGCCGCCTCGCACACCGCGGCCGCCGCCACCCCCACCATGACCCGCCGGGCCCTGTTCACCCAGGCCGGCATCACCGCCACCCGCTCGGTCGGGGAACTCCTCGAAGCGGCCGCCCTGCTGCACTCCCAGACGCTGCCGGAGGGCAATCGCGTCGCCATCGTCACCAACGCGGGCGGCGCCGGGGTCCTGGCCGCCGACGCCTGTGCCGAGGCGGGGCTCGCCCTGCCGCCCTTCACCCCGGCGATGACCGACGAACTGCTCGCCGTGCTGCCCGGCCAAGCGGCCGTCGGCAACCCGGTCGACGCCACCGCCGCCGTGACCGAGGAGCAGCTCACGGACTGCGTCGACGCGCTCATGGAGTACCCGGGCGTCGACGCGGTCCTGGTGGCCCTGGTCCCGACGGCCCTCGCCACCGCCACCGGCGACGACCTGGTACGGGCCCTCACCGGGGCGCCCGGCCGCAGGCCCAAACCGGTCCTCGCCGTCCGTCTGGAGCAGGACCTGCCGGTGAGGCTGCTGCCCGCCGCCGACGCGGGCGGCACCGTACCGTCCTACGCCGAACCGCAGGCGGCCGCCCGCGCGCTGGCCCACGCGGCCGACCGCGCGGCCTGGCTGGCCCGCCCGGCCGGCACCGTACCGGCCCTCGACGACGTCGACACCGAGCGAGCCCACGCCCTGGCCGACGCCCACCTGGCCGCGCACCCGGACGGCGGCTGGCTCGACCCGCGCACCTGCGCCGACCTGCTCGCCTGCTACGGCATCCCGCAGATCCCGTGGGCCTGGGCCGAGACCGAGGACGACGCCGTCCGCGCCGCCGAACGACTGCGGGGCGCCGACGGCCGGGTCGTCATGAAGGCCCACTGGCCCGGGCTCGTCCACGAGAGCGAGGAGGGCGCGGTCCACCTCGACCTGCGCGGCGAGCCACAGGTCCGCGCCGCCTTCCGGGACCTGGAGACGCGCTTCGGCGGCCTGCTGACCGGCGTGGTCGTGCAGTCGCTCGCCCGGCGCGGCACCGAACTGTTCGCCGGCGTCGTCCAGGACGAGGTGTTCGGCCCGCTGGTCCTGTTCGGGCTCGGCGGTACGGCCACCGAGGTGCTCGCGGATCACGCCGCCCGGCTCGCCCCGCTCACCGACCACGACGTGCACGACCTGATCACGGCCCCCCGCTGCGCGCCCCTGCTGTTCGGCAGCCGCGGCAACGGACCCGTCGACCTCGAAACCCTGGAGCAACTGCTCCTGCGGCTGTCCCGGATGGCGGCGGACCTGCCGCAGCTCGCCGAGGCCGACTTCAACCCCGTCCTGGCCGCACCGGGCGGAGTCACCGTGCTCGACGCACGGATACGACTGCTGCCACGCCGGCCCCAGGACCCCTATCTGCGCCGGCTCCGCTGAGAACCGAGGGAGGAAACCGGGATGAGGCACAACAGAGTGGGCTCCGTGATGACCGCGGACGTCGTCCACGCCGGTTACAGCACACCTTTCAAGGAGGTCGCGCGACTCCTCGCCGAGCACCGGATCAGCGGGCTCCCCGTGATCGACGAGGACGACAAGGTCATCGGGGTCATCTCCGAGACGGACCTGATGGCCCGCCAGGCCGTCGTCCCGGACCCTCGCGGGGCGAAGCACCGCGCGGGGCTCGGCCGGCAGACGCGCGGTGGCAGGAGGCAGGCGGTCAAGGCCCGGGCGCGCACCGCCGGGAACCTGGTGTCGGACCCGCCGGTCACGGTGCACGCCGAGAACACCATCGTCGAGGCGGCCCGCACCATGGCCGAACGGCACGTGGAACGGCTCCCCGTCCTGGACGAGGAGGACCGGCTGGTCGGCATAGTCACCCGCCGCGACCTGCTGCAGGTCTTCCTGCGCCCCGACGACGACATCCGCGACGAGGTGACCGGGGAAGTCGTCGTCCGCGCCCTGTGGCTGCCGCCCCGCACCATCGACGTGTCCGTGACGCAGGGCGTCGTGACGCTCACCGGCCACATGGAACGCAGGACCGAGACCGAGATCGCCGTCTCCATGACCCGTCAGATCGACGGCGTGGTCGACGTGGTCGACAAGCTGACCTACCGCCTGGACGACGCCCGCGTCCGCGAGCAGCAGGCACTGCACGGCGCGGCCGACGGCCGGCTGCGCGGACTGTGAGAGGAGGCCGTCCCCATGACCGGCACCGTATTGGTCACCTACGGCACGAAGAACGGATCGACGGCGCACATCGCCGAGTCGATCGCCGACACCCTGCGCCGGCACGGGCTGACGGTCGAGACCATGCGGGCCTCGTCCGTCCCCTTCGTCACCCGGTACGACGCGGTCGTCGTCGGCGGCGGGCTCTACGCCGGTCGCTGGCACAAGGACGCCCGCGCGTTCGTCCGCCGCCACCGCCCCGACCTCGCCCAGCGGCCCGTCTGGCTCTTCAGCAGCGGCCCGCTCGACACCTCCGCCGCCGAGCGGGAGCTCCCGCCCGTGCGCGGGGTACGCCGCGCGATGCTGGAGCTGCACGCCCGCGGACACGCCACCTTCGGCGGCTGCCTCGACGACGACGCGGACGGCTGGCCGGCCCGCAGGATCCTGCGCTCGGGGAACGGCGGCGACTTCCGGGACTTCGAGGCCGTGGCGGCGTGGGCGTCCGGGATCGCCGCAGAGCTGAAGCCCTGAGAGCGGCGGACCGCCTCGGGTCTCTCCCGGCGTGACCAGCCGCGGTCTGCCGACACGCGAGACAGACAAGGAGCCCACCGACGCCGTCGTGCGCGTGGACACCGTCACGATCTGCGGGACGGACCTGCACGTCCTGAAGGGCGACGTCCCCGAGGCTTGCGGTGCTCGGGGCCTCGGCGCGCCCGTCGACTTCCTGTTCGGGCCGGTGGCATCGGTGGTGGCCCCCGGTCCGAGCAGCCGGTCGTCCTCGTCCGCCCGGGAGCCGTTCGCCGCGGCGGCCGGCCGGGGCGCCGTGGGCGGCAGCCCGGGTTTTCGGGCAGCGGTCAGGTCTTGGGCAATCCGTCCGGCATGGCCGGGTGGCTCCGCCGCAGGTGTCGACGACTTGACCCGATCCGGGTGTCCGCGCCGGTCGCCGCGCATTACGGTGGCACTGACCGGACCTGCCGGTGTACGAGTCGACGGGATCGGGAGGAGCGCTGTGGAGAGCCCTGGGGTGGCCCGCCTACGGTTGCCGCAGCTCAGGCTGGACGAGCTGCTGGAGGAGCTGCAGGCCCGGCTGGATGCCGCGCGCGGCACCCGGGACCGAGTGCACAGCCTGCTGGAGGCGGTGCTCTCGGTCGGCAGGGAACTCGACCTGGAGCAGGCCCTGCACAGCATCGTGGAAGCCGCCGCGGTACTGGTGGACGCCGAGTACGCGGCCCTCGGCGTGATCGGGCCGGACGGCAGGCGGCTGTCGGCGTTCCACACGGTGGGTGTCACCGAGGAGGAGATCGCCCGGATCGGGCCCTTCCCGGAAGGGCACGGGATCCTCGGCGAGCTGATCCGCCACCCCGAGCCGCTGCGCCTGACCAAGCTCTCCGAGCATCCGGCGTCGTACGGCTTCCCGCCGAACCACCCGCCGATGAACACCTTCCTCGGGGTGCCGATCCGCGTCCGCGACCAGGTCTTCGGAAACCTGTACCTCACCGAGAAGCGCGGCGGGGCGCAGTTCGACGAGGAGGACGTGTCGGTGACGTCGACGCTGGCCGTGGCGGCCGGTGTGGCGATCGACAACGCCCGGCTGTACGAGGAGTCACGGCTGCGGGAGCGCTGGCTGCGGGCGAGCGCCGAGATCACGAACAGCCTGATGTCCGGCAGCGCGAGTGCCGAGGCTCTCGGGCTGATCGCCGAGCAGGCCAGGGAGATCACCGGCTCGGCTCTGGCCGCCGTAGCGACCCCGATGGAGAACACCGACTCGCTCACCGTGGAGATCGCCGTCGGCACGGACGCGGACGATCACCGGGGGCTGGTGCTCCCCCTGGACAGGACGCTCATGGGGCTGGCGTTCTCCCAGAGCGCGCCGGTGACCACCGCGGACGTGATCCGCGACGCACGGGTCTCGCCCGAGCCTCCGCGATTCAGCGGACTGGGACCCGCGGTGGCGATCCCCATCGGCACGGGTGGGGCGGGTGCGCGCGGTGTGGTGCTGCTGGCGCGGGAGTCCGGCGGTCCGCCGTTCAGCGCGAAGGAGACCGAGCCGCTTCAGGTTTTCGCCGCGCAGGCGGCTCTCGCTATGGAGCTGGCGGAGCGGCGGCGGGACGCCGCGGAGATCGCGGTGCTCAAGGACCGGGACCGGATCGCCCGGGATCTGCACGATCTGGCGATCCAGCGGCTCTTCGCCACCGGGATGACGCTGCAGAGCGCCGGGCGTTTCATAGAGCACTCGGAGGCGTCCGAGCGGGTGCTGCGGGCCGTGGACGACCTGGACGAGACCATCAAGATCATCAGGTCGACCATCTTCGGGCTGCGGGCCCGGGAGGGCGGTGCCGGCACCGGGTTGCGGGCCCGCGTGGTGCGGGTCGCGGGTGAGGCGGCCGGGACGCTCGGGTTCGCGCCGAGCGTGCGGATGGAGGGGCTGATCGACACCGACGTGCCCAAGGAGATCGCCGATCACGCGGTCGCCGTCCTGTCCGAGGCCCTGACCAACATCGCCCGGCATGCCCGTGCCGACCGCGCGGAGGTCGTGCTGGCGACCGACGGCCGGGAGCTGGTCCTCACGGTCAGGGACAACGGCGTGGGCATCCCGCCCGGTGGCCGCCGCAGCGGGCTGCGCAACATGGCGGAGCGGGCGGCGGAACTCGGCGGCCGACTGGAGTGGGACTGCCCGGCAGGCCCCGAGGGCGGCGGTACGACGCTGGTGTGGCGGGTGCCGGTGGGGGAGCCGTAACCGCAGGCCGGGACCGTCATCGCGGGTCGTCTCGCAAGGACATCGGCGTGAGGTGGCAGCGGACGTCGATCACGCCCTCGACGGTGCGGGCCAGCCGTTCGGCCACCCCGGCCAGGCCGTTGTCGTCGACCCACCCGGTGAGGGTGACGACGCCTTCGGCGACCTCGACCTGGATATGGTCGGCGGAGAGCGGGAAGAGACGGTCCACGACCTCGTGCCGTACCTCCGCGGCGAGTTCCTCGTCGCCGCGGAGGAAGACCTTCAGCAGGTCGGAGCGGCTGACGACGCCTTCGAGCAGGCTCTCGTCATTGACGACGGGCAGCCGCTTGACCCTGCGCTGGGCCATGACGCGCGCCGCCTGGGCGAGCGTGGCGGTCGGGTGAACGGTCACGGCGGGCGCGCTCATCAGCTCTCCGGCGGTCACCGCGCCGGCCTTCGCCAGGTCGTCGAGGCGCTGCCGCTGCGTGAACCGGTCCGGGTCGCTGTCCCGGAACTCCTCCTTCGGCAGCAGATCGGCCTCGGAGACGACGCCGATCACCCGGCCGTCGCCCTCCAGCACGGGCAGGGCGCTGACCTTCCACTCCTCCATCAGGGTGACGACATCCTTGAACGGGGCGTCGCGGCCGACGGCGGCGACGGTGCGGGTCATCACGTCGCTCACGGTGTGCGGTGTGCCGGACATGGTCTCCTCCTGGGAAGGACGGGCGGGACCGAGGGGGCCCCTGATCCCAGGGTGTGCGCGGGCGGACCCGGCCGCCACGGCCCATACGGGCCGGGCCAGGGGTCGTTCGGCCCGTATGGGCCGTCGGCCCGAGGGCCGCTCAGCCCCGTCGCGCGGGCCAGGTGGCAGCGGAGCCGTCCGGACACCGGACCGACCGGGCCGTCGTGGGAGCCAGGCCCCGGCAGGGACACATCGGTCTTCAGCTGGGCCGGGTGGCCCACACTCTGCTCACCACGCGGCGTGCCCGGTGGCGATCGTGCCGCAGACGGGGTGATCGTTGAGCGCGCGTCGAGGACCGGGAGCCGAAGTGAGCGGCTGGACATGGGAGTACGAGGGTTACCTGCCCGCCGACGAGCGGCTGCGGGAGTCGCTGTGCACGGTGGGCAACGGCTACTTCGCCACCCGCGGCGCCCTGCCCGAGTGCACCGCCGACGACGTGCACTGTCCCGGCACCTACGTGGCCGGCTGCTACAACCGGCTCACCTCGGACGTGGCGGGGCACCGGGTCGAGAACGAGGACATGGTCAACCTCCCCAACTGGCTGCCGCTCCGGTTCCGGCTGCCGGGCGGCGACTGGCTCACCCCGGACACCTCCAAGGTGCTCCACCACCGGCAGGTGCTGCATCTCGCCACCGGCCTCCTGGAGCGCCGGACCCGCTTCGCCCTCGGCGACGGTGGAGTGCTCTACGTCCGTCAGCAGCGCGTCGTCCACATGTCCGACCCGCATCTGGCCGCCCTGCGCACCGAGTTCACCGCCGAGGGCCACGCCGGGGAGCTGGAGGTCGAGGCCGCCCTCGACGGGAGCGTCATCAACGCCGGGGTGCCGCGCTACCGCGACCTCGACGGCCGTCATCTGACCGACGTGCACACCGGAGTGGCCACCCCGGGCACGGTGTGGTTGCACTGCCGTACCAGGACCTCGGACATCCGGATCGGCCTGGCGGCCCGGCTGGTGGCCGACGCACCGATCACCGATGCGACCTCCGCACCGCTTCGCGCCGTGCAGCACCTCATGCTCCCTCTCACCCCCGGACGTACCCTCGTCGTCGACAAGACCGTGGCCCTCCACACCTCACGCGACCCCGCGATCGGCGATCCCCTGCGGGCCGCCGTCGACCGGGTCGCCGCCGCTCCCGGCTTCGGCTCTCTCGTCGAATCGCACCGTAAGGCATGGGAACACCTCTGGCGGCGAGCCGAGCTGGACGTCCCCGGCCGGGCCGGCCGGATCCTGCGGCTGCACCTCTTCCACGTACTGCAGACCCTGTCCCCGCACACGGCTGACCTGGACGTGGGCGTACCGGCCCGCGGACTGCACGGCGAGGCGTACCGCGGCCACGTCTTCTGGGACGAGCTCTTCGTCCTGCCCTTCCTCAACCTGCACTTCCCGGAGGTCTCCCGCGCCCTGCTCCACTACCGGTACCGGCGACTGGGCCAGGCCCGCGCGGCCGCCGGCGCGATCGGCCGGCGCGGTGCGCTGTACCCCTGGCAGAGCGGCAGCGACGGCCGTGAGGAGTCCCAGGAGCTGCACCTCAACCCCCGCTCGGGGCGCTGGCTCCCCGACCACTCCCGGCTCCAGTGGCACGTGGGCTCGGCGATCGCGTACAACGTGTGGCAGTACTGCGAGGCGAGCGGCGACACCGGCTTCCGGGACACCGAGGGCGCCGAGACACTCGTGCAGATCGCCCGCTTCTGGGCCGACTCGGCCACCTGGGACGACCGGCTCGGCCGCCATCGCATCCTCGGTGTGGTCGGCCCCGACGAATACCACGACGCCTACCCGGAGGCACCGGAACCCGGCCTCGACGACAACGCCTACACCAACATCAGCGCCGCCTGGGTGCTCATCCGCGCCCTCGAACTGCTGCGCACGCTGCCCGAACCGCGTCGCCGTGAACTCACCGGCCGCACCGGCCTGGACGACGGCGAACTCGAACGCTGGGAGGACGTGTCCCGCACCTTGCACGTTCCCTTCCACGACGGCGTCATCAGCCAGTTCGAGGGCTACGGAGATCTCGCCGAACTCGACTGGGCCGCGTACCGCGGGCGCTACGACGACATCCGTCGCCTGGACCGGATCCTGGAGGCGGAGGGCGACACCGTCAACCGCTACAAGGCGTCCAAGCAGGCCGACGTCCTGATGCTCGGCTACCTCTTCTCACCGGCGGAACTCCGCTCACTCTTCGAGCGGCTGGGGCACCCACTGGACGACCGGGCCTGGGCCCGCACCGTCGACTACTACCTGCGCCGCACCAGCCACGGCTCCACCCTCAGCGGTCTGGTCCACGGCTGGGTCCTGGCCCGCGCCCGGCGCGCGCACGCCTGGACCTTCGTCCAGGAGGCCCTGCGCGGTGACATCGCCGACCTCCAGGGCGGCACCACCGGGGAGGGGATCCACCTCGGTGCGATGGCGGGCACCCTCGACCTCGTCCAGCGGGGACTGACCGGGCTGGAGACCCGCGAAGGAGCGCTCTGGCTCGATCCCGTGCCGCTCCCGGAACTCTCCTCGTACGCGGTCTCCCTCCGCTATCAGGGGCACTGGGGCGTACGGCTGCGCCTGCGGCGAGGACGGCTGGAGATGCTGGTGCCCGCCTCGGACCGGGCGCCGATCGACATCCGGCTCCCGGACCGCGCGATCCGCGTGGAGCCGGGAGACACCTGCCGGCTGGTGCTTCCGGACGGTGTCTGAGGAGTAAGAGCGGGCTCAGAGGTCACTGAGAGGTTCCTGTGCAACGCTGACGCGCCTTCGTACCTGCTCGTGACCATCTCATCCGAGGACCTGTTCATGACCTTGATAAACGGCCTGCCCGCACATGTCCTGCTCGTGCACCTCGTCGTGGTGCTCGTCCCGCTGACCGCGCTGGCGCTCGTGGTCGCGGCGATCTCCCCGCGAGCCGCCCGGCGCATGGGCGTGGTGCTGCCGCTCCTGGCCCTGGTCTCGCTGGTCAGCGTGCCGCTCACGACACAGGCCGGTGAATGGCTGGAGCGACACGTCACGGACGACGCCCTGGTGCAGCGGCACGCCGAGCTCGGAGACGGTCTGCTCCCGTGGGCCGCGGGCCTGTTCGTCCTGGCGGCCCTGGTCTGGTGGGCCACCCGCGCCACCGCCGAGCCCCGGCCGGACGCCACGGGCACAGCCGTCTGGTCCGGTGTGCCGGTGCGGGTGGCGGCGGTGGTCCTCTCGCTCGTGGTGGCCGCGGGTGCCGTGGTGGACGTCTACCGCATAGGCGACTCGGGCGCGAAGGCGGCATGGCACGACGGCTTCTCCCAGACGGCCTCGCACACGGGTGCGGAGCGCTGAGGTTTCCGGCTCAAGCCGTCGCCGGGGCCGCACCCCGGTGCGATTCAGCGTGCCATGATCAGGCTCATCGCCTCCGCGCGCGTCGCCGGCCTGCGCAGCTGTCCGCGTACGGCCGAAGTCGTCGTCCGTGCGCCGGGCTTGCGGATGCCGCGGGCCGACATGCACATGTGTTCCGCTTCGATGACCACTATCGCGCCGCGCGCGTCGAGTATGCGCATCAGGGCGTCGGCGATCTGGCCCGTGAGCCGTTCCTGGACCTGAAGGCGGCGTGCGTACACCTCCACCAGGCGGGCCAGTTTGGACAGCCCGGTCACTCTGCCGTGATCGGCCGGGATGTAGCCGACGTGGGCAGTGCCGCGGAAGGGCAGGAGATGGTGCTCACAGAGGCTCACGATCTCGATGTCCTTGACGAGCACCATCTCGTCGTGACTGAGTTCGAAGGTAGTGGTCAGCACGTCCTCCGGCTCCTGGCGCAACCCACCCAGGAGTTCGCGGTACGCCTGTGCCACGCGCGCCGGCGTCGCGCGCAGCCCTTCGCGGTCCGGGTCCTCCCCGACGGCGATGAGCAGTTCGCGGACGGCGTTCTCGGCCCGTGCGGCGTCGAACTCGCCGGTGCGCGGGGCGATGAGTGGCACTTCGAGCTCGGTCATGTGGTGTCTCGTCTCTGCGTTCGGGTCCGCGACGGCGGAAGGCCTGCCGCGTTGCATCACCGACCCGTGGGGCCAGGGCGGGCGGCCCGAACGGGAAGGAACGCCCGCTCCGGCCGCCTGCCCTGTTGTTCACAGCGGCTGGGTGAGGGAGGTCAGTGCTTGTCGCTGGCGAAGGGCCTGCGGGAGACGGTGGCGCGGATCGTCGTCTGGGAGTGGCGCTCCACCGTGGGGTTGGCGGAGCCGCCGTTCGGCTCGCCCCAGACCAGCTCCACTTCCTGGCCGTAGGTGAGTTCGTCCTCGTCGATCATGCAGACGGAGATCCAGCCGCGGACGTTGGAGGTGTAGCTGCACAGCGTGGACAGGCCGATGAGGCGGCCGTTGCTCTCGATGCGGTCGAAGTGCGAGGCCGCGTAGAAGGCCGCGGGCATCTCGATGTGCTTGAAGCGCCGCTCGCCCTGCTCGTACTGGCTGGCGAAGATGCGGGCGACGTCGTCGCGGTGCCAGGACAGCCATGCCTTCCTGCGGTGCTTCCGGCCGCGCATCGCCTCCAGGGCGCCGCGGCCGATGAAGTCGTGGTCGAACTTGAGTATGTGGCCGTAGCCGAGGTCCCAGGGGGTGACGTAATAGTCCTCGACCCGGTCCGAGACGAAGCTGCCGCCGAGGGAGAGGTTGGCCTCGAAGCTCCGTGCGTTCACCCACTCGCGGTAGGGCCTCATCGCGTCGCCGGAGTAGACCGCGGGGACGGTGTTGGCGATCCAGCCGGACTCGGTGGCCACGGACGCGTAGGCGCGGCCGCCCACCTGGCGGACTCCGAAGGACTCGCCGGCCTCCAGGATGGCGTCGCGGACGTCGTCGATGTGCTCGTAGGGGCCGAAGAACTCCAGGCCGGGGAAGCCGGACATACGGTGGTTGAGCGCGGTGACCTCGTGCTTTCCGATGTGGAACTTCCCCATGGAGAAGAACGGGATGTCGGGCATGGGGCCGCCGTTGACCTTCTCGAAGATGGCCGCCGCGTGCGGGCCCTGGAGCTGGAGGCGGAAGAACTCGCGGCCGTTCGGGTTCTGCGCGGTGCGCTCGTCGCGGCGCAGGGTGACGTCGTATCCGCCGGTCTCGGCGTGGAACTGGACCCAGTTCAGGGCCGGCGGCCGTCCGACGAGCCGGACCAGGTTGTCGGCCAGGCAGAACAGGATGCAGTCGCCGACCATGTAGCCGTCGTAGTTGACGGCGACGAACTGCTTGGCCTTCATCGGGCCGAAACCGGCGAAGGTGTTGGCGCCGACGTCCGACAGGAGCCGGTAGCAGTCCGGGCCCTCGACCGTCAGGTCGGTCATGTGGTGGGACAGGTCCATCAGCGCCGCCGAGTTGCGCCATGACTCCTGCTCGTCACGCCAGTTGGTGAACTCGGCCCTGATCGGGAAGGGGTAGGCGCCGGAGCGGCCGCTGCGCATGAGGGCCAGCGGGCTGCCACTTGCCTGGATCTGGTCTTCGAGGTGTGCCATCGGGTTCTCCATGTCAACGCGCGATGAGCTGAAAAGGCGGCGAGGGCCGGCGGCCGTCGCTGTGTGAGTCGACCGGCTGGCGGGCGGCCTGATGTTCTGAACCAACTGGCGCGGATGGCGTCGTCCGGCTGAGACCTCGGCAGCCCACCGCGGGGACGGGGGTACGCCGAGGGCGGGTGCCTGCGCCGGCGCTTGCTGAACCGTACCGTACGGTACTGCTTTCGGCACTCACAAGACACCGGCGGGAACGACATGCGCCGACGGTTGGATGCGCCGGCCGCGGCTCGTCGGCCGAGGCGCTTGTCACGCCCCTGAGCTGCTCGGATACCGCTGGCTGCGCACGGTGCAGACTTACCTTGCGCGTTGCGGGGAGGTCGGCGCCCCGTGGTCCGGCGGAAGGCCGGTCAGGCCGACTCGCGTACGACGACCCGCGCGGGCGGTGGACGCAGTCCGCCGGTCTCGTGGCCCAGGGCGAGGCGGGCGCTGAGCCGGCCATGAGCCTCGGCATCCACGCTGACCGTGGTCAGTGCGGGACTGGCGTACGCCCCGTACCCGTTGTCGTCGAAGCCGATGACGGCGACCTCGTCCGGCACCCGGCGGCCGAGGTCGCGCAGAGCCATGAGCACGCGCAGCGCGACATCGTCGTTGAACCCGGCGATGGCGGTCACCTGGGGAGCGTCCCCGAGGAACGCCCCGACGGCTTCGGCGCAGGCGGCCCGCCCCTGCGGGACGGCGAAGGAGCCCGGGACCGGGACGTCCATGTTCATCGCGGCGTGGCCGGTGAACTTCAGGCGGGCCGCGGTCAGCGGGGAGTCGGTGTCGGGCAGGGCCACGGCGACCTGGGTGTGACCGTGATCCACCAGATGGCGGAGCTGCAGCGCGGAATGGGCGGCGAGTCCGTCACGCCAGCCTCCTCCGAGGTCGTCGAGTTCGTGGCCGGTCAGATACATCTCGCCGAAGTGAAGGACGGCGCGTGGGGCGATGGCGTCGAGGATCTGCCGGGTGGACCGAGGTGTGTGCCGGCCGTGCCGTACGAGCAGGACGTGGTCGTGAGCATCGAGTTCGGCGTCGAGACCGCGGACGTAACTGCGGGAGTAGTTGCCCTCCATGCCGGTGTCGATGGTCAGGACGACAACGCGGGAGGACCCCTCGCGCAGGGCTTTGGCGACACCGTGGGGTACGTAGCCGAGCTCGCGGGCGGCCTGCTGGACGCGGTCACGCGTCGCGGCGGAGATCGTCTGACACGGGTCGTCGTTGAGGACGAAGCTGACGGTGGCACGTGAGACGCCGCTGGCCGCCGCCACGTCCTTCAGTGTCACTCTTCGGGAAGCGCCCATCACCCCTGCTCAGATGCGGTCTGCGCACCGCAGCCCCACGGGCCGGCGCACCGTCATTCTAGAGACCGGCTCGGCGCCGGTACGCCACGGCCGATGACGCCGGGGCCCGGCCGGCAGCTTCTCGTGCGGTCGCGAACGCTGTGATCCGCCCACTGCCGCCCCTGGCGAGAAAGTTGCGTCGCGCGCCTCGCCAAAGGAAGCGGCCTTCTGCTAGCTTTCGCTAGATCGATTTAGCTCCTCTTTGGCCCGGACTTGCCTCCGCGCCCGCCGTAGCCGCTTCAGGCCCGTTACTAGATCGATTTAGTACATCGAGTGGATCTCCGTGAAAGAAGGAGTCGCATGGCAATCCCCAGCCTTCAGGACGGCATCGACAAGGCCGGCTCTCCCATCGACCTGCTGTGGAAGCCCGGCGCCGAGCCGTGGACTCCCGAGGTCGTCGCCCGCGAGTACACCGGTTGGCGGCAGGAGCAGGCGGCCTGGCACGAGGGCGTCGCGCTGCTGAACCTGTCGCACCACATGTACGACCTGTGGATCGAGGGCCCCGGCGCCACCCGGCTGCTGGCCGACCACGGCGTCAACAACTTCGAGAAGTTCGCCGTCGGCCAGGCGAAGCAGTACGTGCCGGTGACCCGCCACGGCCACATCGTCACCGACGGCATCCTCGCCCGGGAAGCCGAGAACGCCTACCTGCTCAGCGGCATCCCGGCCGCCCAGCACTGGGTGCAGTACCACGCGGAGAAGGGCGGCTACGACGTCGCCTTCGAGACGGACGCCTCCAGCGCCTTCCGGCCCGGCGGCGGCGACCCGAAGCTGTTCCGCTACCAGATCCAGGGCCCTGGTGCGCTCCAACTCATCGAGAAGGTCTTCGGCGCTCCGATCCCGGAGACGAAGTTCTTCCACGCCACCCCGGTCACGCTGGACGGCCGTGCCTTCAAGGCGCTGCGCCACGGCATGGCGGGCCAGGCCGGCTACGAGTTCATCGGTCCCTGGGAGCATGCCGCCTTCGTGCACGACGCGTTCCTCCGGGCCGGCGAGCCCCTCGGCCTGATCCAGGTCGGTGCCCTGGCGTACGCCACGCCGAGCGTGGAGAGCGGCTGGATCCCCTCGCCCGTCCCCGGCATCTACACCGACCCGGAGCTGGCGGAGTACCGCAAGTGGCTCCCGCTGTTCGGGATCGAGGGCAAGCGTCCGCTGAACGGCAGCTACTTCTCCGGGAACATCGAGGACTTCTACGTCTCCCCGTACGAGCTGGGCTACGGCAAGATGATCCACTTCGGCCACGACTTCCACGGCCGCGACGCCCTGCTCAAGGCCAAGGACGACGAGAGCCTGCGCAAGAAGGTGACGCTGGTCTTCGACCCGGACGACGTGCGCCGTGTGCTGGGCGGGGGAGCGGACCCGGGCTTCGTGCTCAGCTACGCCCGCCATCGGGTGGAGACCTCCGCCGGCCTCGTCGGCGTCACCATGCAGACGGCGTCCATCGACCCGGTCGGCACCCTCCTGTCCCAGACACTGATCGACGCCGCGCACGCCGCGCCCGGCACCGAGGTGGTCGTGGTCTGGGGCGAGCACCCCGGCACCGGTACCGACCCCGGGGCCGACCTCGGGTTCCCGCGCCTCCGCGCCACTGTCCAGCCCAGCCCGTACGACCGCCACGCCCGTACCGAGTACCGCCGCAACGCCTGACGCGGACGCCACCCGGTGGTCCGGGCCGGCGGCCCCGCCCCGCGCGGCCGCCGCCCGGACCACCCGTCGCCGCCCTGGACAGGTCGGCCGCACCGCGTCCGCAACGACTAGGAGCACGATGAACCCCCTCAGCACAGCCTCCGCGGCGGTCAGCACGTCGCTGCTGGAGGACTTCTCCCTGGAAATGACCGGCAAGGACGTATCCAAGCTGGAAGAGGCCAGCAGCCTCATTCCGCAGGGCACTCGGATCAACGTCACCTTCCTCGGCAACGAGAACCTGCGGATGCGGCTCGACGCCGCTCGCGCGGTCAAGCGCCTCGGCTTCGTACCGGTCCCGCACTTCTCCGCCCGCCGCCTGGGCTCCCAGGCCGACTTCGAGCAGTTCCTCGGCGGACTCCGGACCGACGGGACCGGCGCCGACATCTTCGCCATCGGCGGTGACCCCAGCCGTCCCGAGGGCCCCTACGAGGACTCCCTGGCCCTGATCGAGACCGGCCTGCTCCCGGAGTACGGCGTACGGCACGTCGGTATCAGCGGCTACCCGGAGGGCCACCCCGCCATCAGCGCGGAGACGTTGTGGTCCGCACTGCGTGACAAGAACGCGGCCATAGCGGCCCAGGGCCTGGACGGCAGCATCATCACCCAGTTCGGCTTCGACGTCGACCCGGTCCTCGCCTGGATCGAGCGGGTCCGCGCCGAGGGCATCGAGCTGCCGATCCGCATCGGCGTCCCCGGACCGGCCGGGGTACGCCGGCTCATGGGCTACGCGGCCCGGTTCGGCGTCGGTACCAGCACCTCCATCGCGAAGAAGTACGGTCTCTCGCTCACCAACCTGATGGGCACGGCGGGACCCGACAGGTTCCTGCACGCCCTGGCCGAGGGCTACGAGCCGTCCCGGCACGGCGTGGTGAAGATCCACTTCTACACGTTCGGAGGGCTCAGCGCGACCTCCGAATGGATCACTCAGTTCAAGAAGGAAGCTCTCGCATGACGATCACGCAAGCCGTAGCCGGCGCAAACGCCAGGAAGGGCAAGGAGGCGGACCATCAGGCGTCACTGATCGTCCAGGGTGCCGACGCCACCGGCATCGTCGCGGCCGTCACCTCGGTGCTGAGCGAGCACAGCGCGAACATCGTGTCCCTCGACCAGTACTCGGACAATCCGCAGGGCGGCGCCTTCTTCCAGCGCACCGTCTTCACGCTCCCCGGCCTCCAGGCCACACTGCCCGCGCTGCGCGCCGACCTCGACGAGCACCTGGTGAACAGGTTCGGGCTGCGCTACACCCTGCGGGACATGTCCGCGCCCAAGCGGGTCGCGATCTTCGCCAGCAAGTCCGACCACTGTCTGCTCGACCTGCTCTGGCGGCACCGACAGGGTCAACTCCCCGTCAGCATCCCGATGGTGATCTCCAACCACCCCGATCTGGCCGAGGAGGTCCGCTCGTTCGGGATCCCGTTCTTCCACGTCCCCTGCCAGGGCGCGGACAAGTCGGAGGCCGAGACCGAGCACCTGCGCCTGCTCAAGGACAACGTCGACTTCGTCGTCCTCGCCCGCTACATGCAGATCCTCTCCGGCGACTTCATCGAGCAGGCCGGTGTGCCGATCATCAACATCCACCACTCCTTCCTGCCGGCCTTCATCGGCGCCGGGCCGTACGCCAAGGCCAAGCAGCGGGGCGTGAAGCTGGTCGGGGCCACCGCCCACTACGTCACCGAGGACCTCGACGAGGGCCCGATCATCGAGCAGGACGTCGTCCGCGTCACCCATGCGCACACCGCCGCCGACCTCACCCGGCGGGGCGCCGACGTGGAGCGCGCGGTGCTCTCCCGCGCCGTGCTCTGGCATGCCGAGGACCGGGTGATCCGCGACGGCAACCACACGATCGTCTTCGCCTGACTCGCCGTTCACTCGCACACCCCCGACAGGGAAACCCGCCCGGAACAGGGACAGGTGGTCTTGTCGTGCGCCGGAACAGGCCGTCGGGGCGGCGGACGCGGCGGACTTCCGCACGGTCCGCAGCGGTGCCCGCCGCCGCCCCGATCCCCGGCGCCGTACACCGTGGCCCCACCAGGCCGCGGTCCCCGCACGCAGTCCTCTCCACCGGGCGAATCGTTCACTGACAGAAAGCGGTTCGCCACCATGACACACACCATCAAGGGCGCGGAGATCGCCCGCGGCATACGGGCCCGGGTCGCCGAGCGGGTGGCCGCGGCCGCGGCCACCGGACAGGTACCCGGTCTCGCGACCATCCTCGTCGGCGACGACCCCGCCAGCGCCGTCTACGTCGCCGCCAAACGCCGCGCCATCCGCGAGGCGGGCATGCGGGACGTCCACCGCCATCTGCCGCACCACGCCACGCAGGCCCAGGTGGCGACGGTCATCGACGAACTGGCGGCCGACACCGGTGTCTCCGGCATCCTCCTCCAACTGCCGCTGCCCGCGCAGCTCGAAGCCGCGCCCCTGATCGACCGGATACCCGTCACCAAGGATGTCGACGGCCTCACCACGGCCAGCGCCGGCCGGCTGTCCCGGGGCGAACGCGGGCTGCGTCCGTGCACACCCACCGGCGTCATCGAACTGCTCGACGCCGAAGAAATCGAGTTGAAGGGCGCCCGTGTCGCCGTGGTCGGCTGGGGTGAGCTCGTCGGGCGCCCCCTGAGCCAACTGCTGCTGCGGCGAGGGGCGACGGTGACCGTCGCCCATGAGTTCACCGCCGACCTCGCCGCCGTCACCCGGCCGGCCGACGTCGTCGTGGTCGCCACCGGTGTTCGCGGGCTGATCGGCCCGGAGCACGTCAAACCCGGCGCCACCGTCATCGACGTCGGCATCCACCGCACTCCGGACGGCCTGACCGGTGACGTCCGCGCCGCGGAACTGGACGGCATCGCCGGCCGCATCACACCCGTCCCCGGGGGCGTGGGGCCGATGACCATCGCCATGCTGCTGGTCAACACCCTCCAGGCCGCCGAATGGGGCGCCGAACGCGAGGCCGTCTCCGCGTAGCCGGTTCACGCCCGCGTGCCGGCCGACGGCACGCGGGACCACCGTGCCGTCTCTCGGCGTACAGGAAGGCGCTGGACATGCAGGATCTCCCACCACTGGCCCGGTTCGGAGGCCGCGTCATGAGCGGACTCCTCGACGTCACCTCGGACCCGGAGGCACTCGACTCCCAGGGGCTATGGGCCGTCGTGGCCGGCTTTGAAGGCCGACTGACCTGCGCACGCTTCCGCGACGTGCGGCCGATTCGGCACCTTCCGGCGCCCGAGACCCGCTGGCACGGGCCCCGACGGGCCCAGTGGAGCACCTCGCTCGATCGCGCCGCCTACACCGCGGGCGTACGCCGGATCCGCGAGCACATCGCCGCCGGTGAGGTGTACCAGGCCAATCTGTGCCGGGTCCTCTCCGCCCCCGTCACCCCCGACGCGGACATCGAGGCCCTCGCCGACCGCCTGGCCGCGCGCCACCGGGCGCCGTACGCAGGGATGATCAGACTGCCGGAACACGGCGTCGAGGTGGTCTCGGCCTCCCCTGAGCTGTTCCTGCGCCGGACCGGGCGGGTGATCGAGTCCGGCCCCATCAAAGGCACCGGACGCACCGAGGCCGACCTGCTGGAGAAGGACCACGCCGAGAACGTCATGATCGTCGACCTGGTGCGCAATGATCTCGGCCGGGTCTGCGCGACCGGCAGCGTCACCGTCCCCGAACTGTGCGCCGTCGAGAAGCACCCCGGACTCGTCCATCTGGTGTCCACCGTCCGTGGCGAGCTGCAGGACGGTGCCGGCTGGGCGGAAACCCTGTTCGCCACGTTTCCGCCCGGCTCGGTCACCGGCGCGCCGAAGTCGAGTGCCCTGCGGATCATCGAGGCACTGGAAACCGCCCCGCGCGGCCCGTACTGCGGCGGCGTCGGGTGGGTCGACGCCGACCACCGTACCGGCGAACTCGCCGTGGGCATCCGCACCTTCTGGGTCGACCGGGCCCGCAGCCGTCTCCTGTTCGGGACCGGAGCGGGCATCACCTGGGGATCGGATCCCGAACGGGAGTGGGAGGAGACCGAACTCAAGGCGGCCAAGCTCCTGGCCCTCGCGTCCCACGGCTCCTCGGCCGAGGACGGCCCGCAGGAGCCGCCCGCAGCCCTGGGCGGGACCCGGCCATCCACCTCCTGGGACCGGCCCGACGGCAGACACGCCCGCCGGCCGTCAGCCACCTGATCACCGGCTCGAACGACGGTCGCGGCGTGAGGGCAGCCCGTCAGCCCCACACGAGGCGTGCCGTCTCGGCCACGAGCTCCAGTTTGCGGCGCTGGTCGTCGACGGTCAGCAGGTTCCCCTGGCTCGTCGAGGCGAACCCGCACTGCGGGCTGAGCGCGAGCTGCTCCAGGGGAATGTACTGGGAGGCTTCGTCGATACGGCGGCGCAGCGTGTCGACCGACTCCAGCTCCGCCACTTTGGACGACACGAGCCCCAGCACCACGGTCTTGGTGGGCGGAACGAACCGCAGGGGCTCGAAGCCGCCGGAGCGCTCGGTGTCGTACTCAAGCAGAAAACGGTCGACCTCGACCTCGCCGAAGACGCGTTCCGCGATCGGCTCGTACCCGCCCTGGACGGACCAGGCGCTGCGCATGTTCCCGCGGCAGAAGTGCATGGCGACGGTCATGCCGGGCCGCTGGGAACGTGCGGCGCGGATCAGCGAGTTGTCCGTGTCGATGACCTGGCCGAGATGGCCGTGCAGGTCGGTCACCCGGCGCATCCGGGCGGCCTCGGGATCGATGTTCGACCAGTAGGCCAGCGAGTCGAGCTGAAGCCAGGTGACTCCGGCGGCGGTGAGCTCGGCGATGTCCTGCCGGTAGATCTCGGCCAGCGCCGCGACCGCGTCCTGGCGCGTCGGGTAGACGCTGTCGGACACTCCCGGCCGCCAGAAGCCCGCCAGCATGGTGGGACTCGCCATGGTGATCTTGTACGGGCCCGGGGAGTTCCCGGCCAGCCAGCGCGCCTCGGTGAGCGACAGGGGAGTACGCCGGTAGAGCGGGGCGCCGATCGTGACGGAGGCGACCTCGCCCTCCAGCTCGGCGTTGTCCGTGTCACGGTGCCAGCGGGGCCGCGCCGCGGACTCCTCGGCAGGTACCAGTCCGCCGACGGTCTCCACCACCGCGGCCATGAAGTCGTCACGCCGGACCTCGCCGTCGGTGAACACCTGCATCCCGGTGTCCTGTTGCAGCTTGAGCGCGGCTGTCGCGGCGGCGTCCTCCAGCTCCCTCAGACGTTCCGCCGGCAACCTGCCGCGCCGGTGCTCGGCACGCGCCGTCAGCAGTTCCGCGGGTCGCAGCATGCTTCCCACGTGCTCGGCCCGGATCGTCGCCTTCGGCATAGGCCTGCCCTCCGTGCGGTGCCTGGTGTGCTCGTGCAGCCCTCCACCACCCGGTGGCGGTGACCGTACGGTACGGTCCGGTACACCGCTGGGCAAGGGGCCGGACCGCAAAGGGCCGGTCAGCTCCCGCCGTCCGTGTGCGGGGCGGACACCCCGCGGAGGAAGACCCGCACCGCCTCGGCGATGGACGCGTGCACCTCCGCTTCCGTCAGCTTGTGCGGTGCATCGGTGAGCAGCCTCATCTGGGCGTCGCCCAGCATGGCCTGGTACAGCTGCACCGCCGCGCGAACCGGATCCTCGACCTCGATCAGGCCGCCGTCGGACGCCTGCCGCAGATAGCGCCCGAGTACCGCATACCCGGCGGCGGGCCCGTGTGCGAAGAACGCGTCTCCGATTCCCGGGATGCGGCCGGCCTCCGCGGTCACCAGACGGTGCAGGGCGATGGCCTCGGGGGTGAGGACGATCGAAGCGAAGTGCTCGCCCAGGGCCACCAGGGTGTCGGGAAGGCTGGTGCCGCTCGGTGAGAAGGCGTGCAGGGGATGCGACCACTCGTCGCAGAGCGACTCCACGGCGGCGCGGAAGAGCGCGCTCTTGTCGGCGAAGTACCGGTAGAGCGTCCCTTTCGACCCACCCACCACGGCCAGGACATCGTCCATGGAGACGCCGCTGTAGCCACGCACGATGAAGAGCTCGCCGGCTGCCCGCACAATCAGCCGCCGCCGGTCCGTCGCGGTCATTCTCCGCTCGCTTGCCATGTCCTGGATGTTATGGGACGCCCGAGGACCGGCTCCCGGCGGTTCGCTCCGGACCCGGGGCAGGAGGCAGGGCGGCGGCCGGTCGCGTCGGCTCACGGGCCGGCGCGACCGTCGGTCCGGTCGGCTTCGCCGGAGAGTCCGCCGACCGCGTGCAACGTTAGCTTTCGTCCGTCGCGCGTCCTTGCCGCTTAATATCCCCCCACCGCAAGAGCGACCGAACACCCTCGCCCTCAGCGACAGCCCGGCGCGTCGACGACGTGCGGACACCGTCGTCGGCACACCGACGCGGTCCCGGCAGGAGCGGCGAGGCCTACCCAAGCCCTCTTACGGCAGGAAGCCCGGAACGTGACCACGCACTCGCCAGGCCCCGATACCCACCACTACGTCGTGATCGGCGAAACACATGTGGCCAGTCGCGTGTGCGCCACGCTGCGCGACGGACGCCGGGTCGTGGAACATCTTTCCCGGCCCGGTGACGAGGACCTTCGCACCGCGATGAGCACGCGCCCGAGGGGCGTGGCCGTCCTCCTGCACGACGACGTGGCGGCGGTGCGGTACGCGCTCGCCGTCGCTCACCTCTCGCCCGCGACCCCGCTGGTCGCCACCATTTTCGACCGCACCGTGGCCGACGAACTGCGCCGCCTGCTGCCGCAGTGCGACATCACCTCGCCGGCGGATCTGGTGGCGCCCGCGCTGGCCGGCCCGTCCCTGGACCCGGGGATCGTCGCGGTGTGGCGGCACGGGGGCAAGGTCCGGGCCGTGCGTCAGAAGAACGACGGCCTGTACGTCGAGGACTGGCAGCAGAAGCCGCAGGCGCGATGGCGGGACCGAGTGGGCAGAGCTCTGAGCCAGTTGCGGCCGCACGATGCCGGCACCCGCCTGCTGGTCCTGGGGATGCTGGCCATGCTGGCAGTCCTGGCCGCCGACTGGGCATGGCTCGCCGGGCACGGCCACCCCGCGGCAGAAGCGTTCTTCGACGCGGCGCGGGTGGTCTCGGGTGTCGGTCCTGCCGTGGCTCCGCCGGAGGCTCGGGAGTACCAGATCCTCTCGGCCCTGGCCATGCTCGGGACCATCGCCTTCACCGCGCTGTTCACGGCCGGGGTGGTCGAGCGGATGCTCGGTCCGCGGCTGATCGGCCTCATCGGGCCGCGCACGCTGCCGCGCACCGGACACGTCGTCGTGGTCGGCATGGGCCAGGTCGGCATGCGCCTCTGTGTCGAACTGCGGCGTCTGGGCGTCCCCGTCGTCGGCGTCGAGCGTGACCCGCAGGCCTCCGCCGCGCGGCTGGCGCGCAGTCTGGGAGTGCCTGTCATGACCGGAAACGGGGGCGACCGCCACCTACTGGACCGGGTGCGCCTGCGGCATGCCCGTGCACTCGCCGCGGTCGGTTCCGACGACCTCGACAACATCGCCGTCGCCATCGCCGCCCACGGTGTCGCCCCTCATGTCCGTGTTCTCATCAGGGCCGGCGAACACGAGGCCATCGCCGAGACCCGCTCACTGCTGCCGATGGGAACGGTCCGAGACGTCACCGGGATGGCTGCCGCCTACGTCGTCGCCCGCCTCCTCGGCGAGCCGGTCGCCGGAGTGGTCGCCCATGGGGAACACATCTATCTGCACGACTCCGAGGACGGCTTCAGGCGCGGCGAGTTGCTCGCGCAGGCCCGTTGCGGCCACCCGTCCGCGGGGCATCAGGAAAGGCCGGCTCGCCCGGAGCCGGACCGTGCCGGCCGCCCAGCGGGATCGGGCGTCTGAAGCTGAATCGATGCGGTCACGTAGAGTTGGTGGACAGCCGCTTCATCGCCTCCCGCGGGCCGGGCTGCCGGTGACCGCTCGGGCCGATGCGCACCGATGAGAGGGAGCCTTCCGACATGGCCCGTTCTGGCCGGGTGACGTTGACCGATGTGGCCAAAGCGTCGGGCGTGTCGCGGGCGACGGTGAGTTTCGTGCTGAACGACGACCCACGGCAGACCATCTCCACTGCCACACGTGAACGGGTCATGGCGGCTGCCCACGAGCTGGGGTACGTCCCGCACGGGATTGCCCGGGCGTTGCGTGAGGGGTCGTCACGTATCGTCGTGCTCAACGTCGACCACGGGCTTGAGGGCAACTTCTCCCGGAGCTATGTCATGGGCCTGGACGAGGAACTGGCCGAACACGACCACGTGCTTCTCGTGCGGCACGGGCGTGCGGCGCCGGAGAGCCTGCGGAAGATCCTCGACACCATCGCCCCGCGAGCGGTCCTCCGGCTCGGTGAGGCCTACATGCAGGGTCGCGAGCCCGACGACGAAGACCGGGAGCGTGGGTTCGCCTTCAACGCCGGCCTGCAGATCGGTTATCTCGCCGACCGCGGGCACCGTCACATCGCCATGGCCATGCCCGACCATGACTTCCCGCTGACCGAGGCACGCCTCGGGTTCGCCCGGGAGGCAGCTCGGCGCCTGGGGCTGCCGCCCCTGGAGCGTTTCGTCGTACCGCGGCCTCGAAAGGCCGGTGCGGCCGCTGTCGGGGCGGCGCTGGCGGCGCACCAGGACGTGACCGCCTTCGCCGCGTTCGACGACGACATCGCGCTGCGCAGCCTCACAGCCCTGCGGGACCTCGGACGGCGGGTGCCCGACGAGGTGGCCGTGATCGGCTTCGACGAGACAGAGCACGGCTCCTTGTCCACTCCCGCCCTCACCACCGTCCGTATCGATGCCGAAGTCCTCGGGAGGATCGCGGCGCGAGAGGCCCTCGGCCTGGACACCACGGGCCTGGCCCCGGCACCCGGCCGGATCGTGGTGCGGGAGTCGGCATGACGTCCTGCGGCCGCCTTCGGCCGCAGGACGGCGAACCGGTCCGGAAGGCCGGATGTTGTCCGGCAGGACCCGCGAGGTGCACGCGGTGACGCCTTCGATCCGCCGGCCGGTCACCGGTCGGCAGCCTCCGCGGGCCTTCGCGGACGCCTGAGGCGGCAGCGAGAGCCCTCTCGGAGCGACGCGGGAAAGGCCGGAACAGCGGGCCGCCGCGGTCTGGACCCGGGTGACCTCGGTGTCAACGCGACCGTCTCGCACGTCGCGCCGCTCGGAAGGACCCGCTCGGAAAGACGATGTCCGCCGCGGCCTTCGCCGTGAGTGGAAGCGTCTGCTACGGTCCTACTTAACCGATCTAGTTGCTTCTTCGTCATGGACGGACGAAGAGGTGGCCCCGATCCGAGCGGCGTCGGCGGTTCGCTCCTCGCCCCCCACCCGCCCGCGACGGATCGTTGCAGGTAGTCGCCCTTTTGTGGCCGGTACGACCGGACCGGGCCGGCGAAGATCAGAAGCGCTCCCGAGCAGGAGAACGTCATGGGCACAGCCGACATCCAGCGCACCACGTACGACGCGGTCCAGCGGCTGAAGGGCGCCCCCTTCATCGCTCGACGGCCCGCGTATTTCAGCCCCGCCGCGGCGGCCCAGGACGAGAGCAACGCCCACGGCGGCTTCGGTGAGTTCGCGCAGGCCCTCCTGCCCCTGGAGTACACGAACTGGACCGAGGAGGCCGCGGCGCATGTGAGCGCGTGCTACCTCGGAGACTGGTCCAGCCTGCACAAGGTGGTCGTCAGGGGACGGGAGGCCCGGGACTTCCTCGCCTGGCTGGGCATGCGCGACCTGGCCCGCTTCGAGGGCGGGCAGATCAAGCACCATGTCCAGCTCGACGAGCACGGCCGGGTGGCCTCGGAAGGAATCCTGTGCCGCCTGTCCGAGGAGGAGTTCCTTTACACGGCCGGCAGCGCGGACTGGCTGATGTGGCAGCTGAGCCAGGGCGGCTGGGACGCCGAGGCGGAGGACGTCAGCCCGGAGCGGTTCATCTTCGGCGTGCAGGGGCCGGCGTCCCTGGCGACGCTGGAGAAACTGACCGGTGAAAGCCTCCGTGACATAGCCTTCAGCCGCAGCCGGATGTCGCAGCTCGCCGGAGTCCCCGTGCGGCTGCTGCGCACGGGCATCTCGGGCGAGCTCGGCTACGAGATCCACGGTCCGGCGGAACAGGCCAACGAGATCTGGTCGGCCACCGTCGAGACCGGCCGTCAGTTCGGGATCTGCCAGCTGGGTCTGAGGTCCCAGCCGGTGCAGCACATCGAAGCGGGCATCGCGACGAACGGGCTCGACTACCTTCCGGCCTCGATCCTCACCCCCGGTGCACCGAGGCAGTTCAGGACCGGCAGGCCCGGCGGCAGCTACGTGCCGACGAACGGCATCACGGACTACTTCCGCAAGCCCGGTGAACTCGGCTGGGACTTCCGCAACGGGGTGCCGGGCCGGGACTTCCTGGGGCGCGACGCGCTGGCCGCCGAAGCGGCCGGCGGCGAACCGCGACGGACCCTGACGGGGCTGCGCTGGAACACCGCGGACGTCGTCGACATCCTCGCCGCGTCGCTGGGTGCGGGCGACCTGCCCGACCCGATGGAGCTTCCGCGCGGCCGAGGCCCCGTCTTCGACCAGGTTCTCGCGGGCGGACTTCCCGTAGGTGTCTCCACGGGACGGACCGTCAGCGTCAATCTGCGCTCGACCATCTCGCTCTGTGTGATCGACGAGACTCATGCGGCACCCGGGACCGATGTCGTCGTGCTGTGGGGCCGGCCCGGGACGGCACAGCGTGAGGTCAGGGCGACGGTGACCGCGCTGCCCTTCAAGCCGGACCGACGACGAACCGACGTGTCGGCGCTGTGAGACGCGGGCGGGCGGATCCGGCCCGGCAGCGTGCGGAGGGCGGGGAACGCGCCTGACGGAGAGTCGCCGTCCCGCTTGCGTGATATGCGTCATTCTTGCGGTTCGCGCACTGTGCGGCTACATTCCATCCCGCACGCACTAGAACGATTAAGTGAGACCCCCGCACTCGATCTGGTCGCAGAGGGTGCCGACGCCCGGGTCGAGAGGAGGAACGCCATGGATCGCATACTCCTGATGAACAGCTTCGTGACCGTCGCGCAGGCGGGCAGCTTCAGCCAGGCCGCCAGGACTCTCAGTTCCTCGGGATCGCTGGTGTCGCGCCATGTCGCGGAGCTGGAGCGGCAGGTCGGTGTCCGGCTGGTCAACAGGACGGCCCGTTCGGTCAGCCTCACCGAGGCCGGAGTGCGCTACGCCGAGTTCGCCACCCGCATCCTCAAGGAGATCGAGGCCGAGGACGCCAGCATCGCGTGCATCCACGACCGTGCCGAGGGCAGCCTCGGCGTCGTCTCGCCCAAGTGGATCGGCAGCCTCGACCTCGGCGACGCGATCGCCGCCTTCTCCACCGCCCATCCCAAGATCTCGGTACGGTTCGAGCTGGGCGGGCTGTCCGACCGCACCTACGAATTCCTGGACAGCGGCTTCGACGTCGCCCTGCACACCCGGGACCTGCGGGATTCCAGTGTCCACCTCAGAAAGATCACGTCGTTGCCCTTCGTGCTCTGCGCGTCGAAGGAGTACATCGACAGGCACGGGGTGCTCAGCCATCCGAACGACCTGGCCGCACATGACTGTCTCGTGCACGTCAATGAGCCCGTGTGGCGGCTCGGGCACGGGCCCACCTCCACCCTGCACAAGATCCGTAACGTCGCCTACTCGTCCAACTCCTACATCGCCCTGCAGAAAGCCGCCGTACACGGCCGGGGCATAGCCCTGCTTCCGGAGCGGTCGGCCCACGACGACCTGGTGTCCGGCAACCTGCGCGCCGTGCTTCCCGGACGCACGGTCCCCGAGCGGCCCCTCTACGCCATCTACGGTCCCGGGCAGCCCACCCCTCGCAAGATCACCGTGTTCCTCGACTTCCTCGCCCGCTGGTACAAGGACAACCCCGTCCCCGGCAACGAGGAACGCGGGAAGCCCGGGTGAGTGGCGCTGCGCCGGGTCGGCCCCCAGGCCCCGGCACTCTCCAGTAGCCGCACCGGCCTCCCGCGTTAGCCTGTCGGTATGTGCCCGAACGGCCTGGACGGAGCGGGACCCGAGGCGTCCCCGGCTGGGGAAGCGCCGACGGGGACCGTGGCGATGGCTCTGCGGCAGGCGACGGTGAGCGTCGGGGGGCTGGGTGCCCTGCTGCACCGTTGGGAGCCCGATCCCGGCGCATTGGTCCTGGTGGCCGTGGACGGTGTCGCCGCCGACGCCGCCCGGTCCTGGGCGGAACTGCGGGAGGAGCAGGACGCGCCGCCGGCCCGGACCCTGCGGCTCGGTGTCGTGGTGCGGGCGGCCGGGGACGACCTCGGGGTGGGGGCGGCCGGAACACTTGCGGTACCTCTCGTCGCGGCCGGCGGACCGATCGGCGCACTGTCCGTGCTACTGGCCCGACCTGGTGAGCCGGACGAGGCACAGCTGTCGTTTCTGCATACGGTGGCGGCCTGGACAGCCGAACGGCTGGAGTGCGCGGCCGGCAGGCCGCCGCACCGGGAGCCGGCGTCGGAGCGGGAACGGACGATCCGGACGGCGGAGCTGACCACGGCGCTGGCCCAGGCGATGACCGTTCAGGACGTCGTGGCGGCCGTCGCACAACACATCCTGCTGCCCGTCGGCGCCGACGGATTGGTCGTCATCTTGTTCGAGAACGGCCGGCTGACCCGGGTGGGGCTGGTGGGCTACCCGGAGGAGTACTCGAAACGGTTCGACGGCCCCCTCAACCGCGCCGGGCTGCCGGTGACCGACGTGCTGCGGACGGGAAAGCCCCGGTTCGTGGAGTCACCGGCGGAGATGTACGACCTCTATCCGGCAGTAGAGGACAAGATCTCGATGGGGACGGTCCCCAAGATGGCGTGGGCGTTCCTGCCGCTGATCGCCTCCGGTCGGGCGGTCGGCGCGTCGATCCTGTCCTTCAACCGGCCGCGACCCTTCACCGAGGAGGAGCGGACCCTGCTGACCACGTTCAGTGCTCTGGTGGGTCAGGCGTTGGAGCGGGCTCGGCTGTACGACCTGGAGCATGCCCGTGCGCAGGAGCTGCAGAGTGCCTTGTTGCCCCGGGTGCTGCCGCGGTTGCCCGGTGCTGTGGCGGCGGCGCGGTATCTGCCGGCGGGGCGGGGTGAGCAGGTGGGCGGTGACTGGTTCGACGTGATCCCGCTCTCGGCGGACCGGGTCGCGCTGGTGATCGGCGACGTGATGGGGCACGGTATCGCCGAGGCCGCCACCATGGGCCGGCTGCGTACCGCCGTGCGCACCCTCGCCGACCTCGACATGGCTCCGGACGAGTTGCTGGGTCACCTCAACGACCTGGTCAGCGACCTGGGTGAGGACTTCTACGCCACCTGCCTGTACGCCGTCTACGACCCGGTGGGCCGCACCTGCTGCTACTGCCTGGCCGGGCATCCGCCGCCGGTGTTCGTGCAGCCCGACGGCACCGTGCACCGTCCGGTCGTCAGTCCCGACCCGCCGCTGGGCGCTGCCACTCCGCCGTTCGCCGTCCACGAACTCCCGCTCCCCGACCAGAGCCTGGTCGTCCTGTGCACCGACGGGCTCATCGAGTCCGCCGCCCAGGACGCCGAGCAGGGCCTGGTGCAGCTGGAGCGCGTGGTGGGCGGGGCCGGTGTCCGTCCGGCCGGTTTCACCGGCACCGGCCAGGAGGCGGACCTGCGCGGTGTGGAGGAGCTGTGCGACACGGTCGTCGCGCGGCTGGTGCCGGACCGGGAGCACACCGCCGACGACGCGGCCCTGCTCATCGCCCACACCAGGGCCATGCCCGCCGAGGACATCGCCTCCTTCGGTCTGCCCGACGACCCGCGGGCGGCCGGCCAGGCCCGTGAACTCGTCCGCGGCCAGCTCTCCCGGTGGGGCCTGGACGACCTGTCGATGACCACCGAGCTCCTGGTGAGCGAGCTGGTCGGCAACGTGATCCGGCACGCCAAGGGGCCCCTGCGGCTACGGCTGCTGCGCAGCCGCATCCTGACCTGCGAGGTCTACGACGGCAGCCTGAGCACCCCGCGGATCCGCCACGCCACCTACACCGACGAGGGCGGCCGCGGACTCCAGCTGGTCGCCGCGCTGTCCCGGCGCTGGGGCGCCCGCTACCTCAGCGACGCGAAATGCATCTGGACCGAACAGGACATCCCCGACGACTCCCGGGGATCGGCCGGTGCCGTTGCCTGAGCCGTTTCTCCTTGAGACACGCTCTGCGAACCGCACGCGGCCGACGGTGCCGCTTGCACACCTGACAGACGCTCATCGATCCCATCGGTTGGGGGAGTTCGCGACCACCAGGCGCCCGGGCGCGGTAGGGTGAAACCTGACCGTTACTAAATCGATCTTTCCATACATATTCACATAATCTCTGTAACCGGTATCGTTTCGCCTCACCGAACGGACTGTATGGAGTCCGTCACTCCGAGCACGGTGGGGACATCCGTGGCAGTGCACGCGCGCGCGTCGAAGAGACAAGGCCGTTCCGAGGCCGGGGGAGGTCGGCAACTGTCGCTGCGTACAGCCCTGTTGGTGCTGGCCCTGGTCCCCTGTGTGGCCCTCGTGGCCCTGTGGTCGACCACCTCCGTACAGCTGTACTTGGACTGGCACCGGCAGAAGGAGCGCAGCGAGTCGTCACAGCAGTCCTCCGTGCTGGTGGCGGTCGTGTTCTACAACCTCCAGGAGGAACGCCGGCTCAGCGGTGCGGTACTGGCGGCTCCCGACCAGTACCGGGCGCAACTGGCGGCCCAGCGTGACCGTACCGACGCGGCGGCCAAGAAGGTCGAGAACCTCCCGGCCAGTGGCTGGAGCGGCCCGTCCGACCTCAGCCGTGACGTGGCCGAAGTGATCCAGGGCCTCGGAAAGCTGGAGGGCTATCGGTCCGCCGTCGACCGCAGGACGGCCTCCCCGCAGCGGGCGTACGACGACTACACGGGGCTCATCGCCAACGACCTCAAGCTCTTCTCGTCCATGAGCTACCTCGGCATCGCCGACGTCGACTACCGCATCCGGCCCGCCAACGACGCGATCTGGGGTATGGAGATGGTCGCCCGCGAGGGCGCGATCGTCACCCGGGCCGGCGCCAAGGGCCGGCTCACGGACGACCAGCGCGGCCAACTCGCCGAGCTGGTGGGCGCCCAGAATTTCATCTACGAGAACAAGATCCTGCCCAACATGCCCGCCGGCCAGGTGGCGCTCTACCAGAAGCTGATGGCGGGCAGCGCCTGGAAGCAGAAGACCGCGAGCGAGCAGCAGGTCCTGCACGGTTCGGCACCCGTCGACGACGCCTTCTCCGCCTCCCTCGCCAAGACGTGGAGTGCGAGCCTCGGCCAAGTCGCGCCCTCGCTCCAGCAGTTCAACCAGAAGTACTGGGTCACCATCAACGCCGCCATCGCGGACGAGCTCGGCTCGATGCGGATGAAGCTGATCCTCACCAGCGTCCTGGACGCGGCGGCCGTCGTCCTGGTCGTCGTGATCAGCGCCCTGCTCACCCGGATGCTGCGGCGCCGGATATTCGCACTGCGACAGGCGGCCCTGGACCTCCAGGCCCGGATGCCGGACGTCGTGGAGCGCATGCGGCGCGGTGAGCGGGTCGATCCTGATGCCGAGCTGCCGCCGATCCAGCACAGCGACGACGAACTGGGCCAGTTGGGGCAGGCGCTCAACCTCGCCCGGCACAGCGCGCTGGACACCACGGTGACCCAGGTGAGCCAGTTCCAGGGATTCGAGAAGCTGCTGCAGCGCATCGCCCGCCGCACCCAGCTGCTGATCGGACTGCAGATGAAGAAGCTCAGCGAGCTGGAGCGCCGGCACGAGGACCCCGAGGTCCTTGAAGGGCTGTTCGACCTCGACCACCTGACCGCCCGACTGCGCCGGTACGAGGAGAACCTGGTGATTCTGGGCGGTGGGCAGCCGCAACGCCGCTGGCGCAAGCCGGTGTTGATGGTGGACGTGCTGCGCTCGGCGCAGAGCGAGGTACAGGACTACCGGCGGATCCAGATCGAGGTGCAGGGGCGGGTCTGGCTGTCGGAACGCGCGGTCGGTCTTGTCGTGCATGTGCTGGCCGAGGTGATGGAGAACGCGGTGGCGTTCTCCAAGCCGCCGACGCCGGTGGAGGTGTACGCCTCGCGGGTGGGGCGCGGTCTCGCCGTGGAGATCGAGGACCGCGGTATCGGCATGCTGCCCGAGGAGTACGAGGCGGCGAACCGGCTGATGGCCGAGCCGCCCCGGATGGATGTGCTGTCGCGCGCCGAGGACGTCCGGCTGGGCCTGTACGTGGTGGCGCGGCTCGCCCACAGCCTCGGTATCCAGGTGGAGTTGCGGCCGTCGTCGTTCGGCGGCACCCGGGTGGTCGTCCTCATCCCCGCGGAACTCGTCATCGACGACGACCAGTCGGCCGAGCCCGCGCCCGAACCGGTCGGTGCCTCGCGATGGCCCGTGCCGCCGGACCGGACGCCGACGGTGGCGCCGGGCCCCACACCCCACTCCGGTCCGTACCCCTCCGCCCCCACCCATGCCGTCCCCGCCGGCACCGGTTCCCCTTCCCATGCCCGTTCCGGCTCCGACGGCACTGCTCTGGCCGGTGTCCGGCCGGGGCAAGAGCGGGCCGGGACGCACGACCGCGCCAAGACACCCGTGCCCCTGCGGTCGACCAGGGCCGCGGCGCCGCTGCCCAAGCGGGTGCAGGGGGCCAGCCTCGTGGACGAACTGCGGGATCCGGACGCGGACATCCGCTCCCACTCCGCCGTCCCGCAGGCCCCGGCCCGACCGGCGAGTCCAGGTCGTTCCGGCGCGACGATCGGAGCCTTCCAGCGCCAGTCCCGGCTGTCCCGGCAAGGAGCCGTCAGCACGCACCCGGCGACCGCGGATCCTGGCTCCGCCACAGACCGTTTCGGCACCGACCACTCCGGCACAGGCAACGCACCAGCAGAAGAGCAGGGCCGCCCCGGCGTCCTGCCGTACCGCAGACGGAATCAGACGGAAGACTGACCATGACACAACGAACGACCGCCACGCTTCAGGACCTCGACTGGTTGCTGGACGGCCTGGTCGAACAGGTTCCCGGCACACTGCACGCCATCGTGCTGTCGGACGACGGGCTGGTGGTGAGCCAGTCCCGTTCCATCGCCCGTCGGGACGCCGAACGCCTGGCCGCGGTGGCCACAGGCCAGCAGAGCCTGGCCCGCGGTGCCGGAAAGCTCTTCAACGGCGGTCCGGTACAGCAGGTCATCGTCGAGATGGCCGACCTCTGGCTGTTCGTCTCCGCCGCCGGCCAGGGCACCCACCTCGCGGTCGTGGCGACCCAGGAGGTGGAGGCCGAGGTGTTGGCGCTGGCCATGCACACCCTGATGCAGCAGGTGGGCCGCCGACTGGGTGCCGAGGCCCGGGTCGAGCCGGGGAGCCTTGAGGGCGGTGTGCGTGAGTGAGCCACTGGATGGACGATCTGGAGGCGGACGCGGGTGACGCGGAAGATCTCTCCGTCCGCCCGTACACGATCACTCAGGGCCGGACGGCCCCGGCCCGGGACGACCTCACCCTGATCACCGTCGTCACCACGGTGGAACCGGCGTCGGGCCGGGCCGCCTCCCGCGGTCTCCAGCCCGAGCATGTCGCGATCCTGCGGCAGTGCCAGGGCTCGGCAGCGGTGGCGGAGATCGCCGCGGAGCTGAACCTCCCGGTCTCGGTGACGAAGATCCTCATCGACGACCTGGTCGTACGCGGCCAGGTCACCACCCGCGCACCGCTCGCCGTGGCGGCCGGAAACGAATCGGACATGACCCTTCTACGAGCGGTGAGAGATGGTCTACGCAGACTCTGAGCCGATCGGCGGTGTGCGGCAGAGCACGTCGCCCGCGGCCGTCAAGATCCTGGTGGCCGGCGGCTTCGGCGTGGGCAAGACGACCCTGGTGGCCGCGGTCAGCGAGGTGACGCCGCTGCGCACCGAGGAGTTCCTGACCATCGCCAGCGAGGGCGTCGACGACACGGGCGGGGTGGAGGAGAAGACGACCACCACGGTGGCGATGGACTTCGGCCGCATCACCGTCAACCCCCGACTGGTGGTCTACCTCTTCGGGACACCGGGTCAGGAACGCTTCTGGTTCATGTGGAACGACCTGGTCCAGGGCGCCCTCGGCGCGGTCGTCCTGGCCGACACCCGCCGCCTGGAGACCAGCTTCGCGTCCATCGACTTCTTCGAGAGCCGCGGTATCCCCTTCGTCATCGGCGTCAACTGCTTCCACGGCCGGATCGACCGGAGCGAGCAGGAGGTCCGCGACGCCCTCAGCATCGGCCCCGAAGTACCGCTGGTCATGGGCGACATGAGGCAGCGTGAGGTCGGCCGGGACCTGCTGGTCTCTCTGGTCGATCACCTCATCGCCGTCATGTCGGTCCACTAGTCCCGAGGTGCCGTCGGAGGAGCCGCTGCCCGCGACCTGCCCGCCGCCGACCGAAGCGGCGCGGCCACGGCTCTCTCCAGGCGAATGGCGCGAGCGTCAACCGGCGTCGATGACCAGGCACTTCACCTGGGTCCAGTCCTCCAGGTAGTCGGGGCCCATGGAGCGGCCGAACCCGCTGTGCTTGTAGCCGCCGAAGGGTGCGCCGATCGCCCCGCCGGGTCCGCCGTCGCCGAGGGTGTTGACGGCGACCTGGCCGGCCTGGACGCGGCGGGCGAGGCGTACGGCGCGTCCGACGTCCTGAGTCCAGAGGGTGGCGGTGAGGCCGTAGCGGGTGCCGTTGGCGATCGCGACGGCCTCCTGTTCGTCCTCGTAGGTGAGGACGGACAGGACCGGTCCGAAGATCTCCTCCTGGGCGATGCGCATGCCCGGGGTGACCCGGTCGAAGAGGGTCGGTTCCACGAAGTACCCGTCGTCGTACGGCTCACCGGTGAGCTTGCCGCCGCCCACGACGACTTCGGCGCCCTCCTCCCGGCCGATGGCCAGGTAGTCCAGCACCCGCTTCTCCTGCCGGGCGTTGATCAGCGGACCCATGTCAACAGGCTGGTCCCACAGGCCGACCCGGACCGCACGGAAGGCGTCCGCGACCTCGGTGACGAGCCGGTCGTGGAGGGAGGGATGGACCAGGACGCGGGAGCCGGCGGCGCAGACCTGGCCGCTGTTCATGACGATGCTGCGCACGATCGCGGGGACGGCTTTGGTGAGGTCGGCGTCGGGCAGCACGATCTGCGGGGATTTGCCGCCCAGTTCCAGTTGCAGGGGGATGAGGTTGCGGGCGCAGGCCTCCATGACGGCGGTGCCCGTGGCGGGGGAGCCGGTGAAGCTCACTTTGCGGACGCCGGGGTGGGCGGGCAGGGCGGCTCCTGCTTCGGTGCCGTATCCGGTGACGACGTTGAGGACACCGGGCGGGATGCCCGCTTCCTGGGCGAGCCGGGCCAGGTAGAGGGCGGTCAGCGGGGCGTCCTCGGCCGGTTTGAGGACGACGGTGTTGCCGGCGGCGATCGGGGCGGCGGTGTTGAAGACGGTCATGGGTCCGGGCGCGTTCCAGGGGATGATCGCGCCGATGACGCCGTACGGCTCGCGCAGGGTGAGGCCCAGGACGTCCGGCGAGCGGGTGGGCAGGGTGTCCCCGAAGACCTTGTCGGCCTTGCCGGCGAGGTAGGTGAGGCGGGCGGCGATGGGGGAGGGGCCGACCGGGTGGCCGACCTCCATGGCCTCCAGGCGGTTGATGTCGTCGTCGTGCTCGCGTACCAACTCGGCCCAGCGGTAGAGGAGTTCCCCGCGCACGGCAGGGCTGGTGTCGCGCCAGGCGGGCAGTGCGGCCTCGGCGGCGCGTACGGCGTCGTCGATGTCCTCGGCGCTGCCGCGCGGGACGCGGGCGAGCGGAGTGCCGGTGGCCGGGTTGACGACTTCGAGTACGGCTTTGGAGCGGGCGGGGACCCACTCGCCGTCGATCAGGTGCGTGCCGTCGGGCAGCAGCGCGGCGATGTCGAGGGGCGCGGGGGCGGTGGTGGTCATCGTGCTCCTGTGAGACGGGGTGGGGCGAGGGGTGTCTGCCGGGCGGTCAGGCGGCCCCGGCGGGCGTGCGGTCAGGGAGGGCCGTGCCGGCCGCGATCTCCTCGTGGCGGTGGCAGGCGACGGTGACGCCGTCCTGTTCCACGAGTTCGGGCTGGACGGACCAGCAGGTCTCCTGCGCGAACGGGCAGCGGGGCGCGAAGGCGCAGCCCGCGCTGATGCGTCCCGCTGCCCTGTCGGCCGTGGCCGTCAGGCGCCGCTCGGCCTGGCGGCGGCGCTGTACCACCGGGTCGGGCACCGGTGCCGCGGCGAGCAGTGCCCGGGTGTAGGGGTGGACGGGGCGGCCGGCGACCAGTGCCGCCGGGCCGCGCTCCACGACCCGGCCGGCGTAGAGGACGACGATGGTGTCGCTGAGGTAGCGCACCACGGCCAGGTCGTGCGAGATGAACAGGTAGCTCAGCCCTCGGCTCTGCTTGAGGCGGGCCAGCAGGTTGAGTACCTGCGCCTGCACCGAGAGGTCGAGCGCGCTGACCGCCTCGTCGCACACGATGAAGTCCGGCTCCATGACCAGCGCCCGGGCGATGGCGATGCGCTGGCGCTGCCCGCCGGAGAAGGCGGCCGGGTAGCGGTGCGCGGCGCCGGGCGGCAGCCCGACGTCGTCGAGGGCGCGCAGGACGCGCTCGCGGATCTCGGCGGCGGGCAGTCCGAGGTTGTGGCGCAGCGCCTCGGCGAGCGTGTCGCCGACCGTGTGGGCGGGGTTCATGGAGCCGTACGGATCCTGGAAGACCACCTGCATCCGGCGGGCCAGCAGCCGCCGCGCGTCGCGCGAGCTGTGCGTGATGTCGGCGCCGTCGAACTCGACCCTGCCGCCGGTCGCGGGCACCAGCCCCAGCACCGCGGAGCCGATGGTCGACTTGCCGGAGCCGGACTCGCCGACCAGTCCGACGGTCTCGCCGCGGCCCACCATGAGGTCCACGCCGCGTACGGCGTTGACGTCGCCGCCGCGCAGCCGGGACCGACGGTAGGTGACGTCGAGTCCCCGGACCCGGAGGAGGGGGCCGTCCGCGGCGGGGGACGGCCCGTTGGCGCCGGTCTGCTCAGTCATGGGCCGGTCCTCCGATCAGCTCCAGCGGGCGGATGCACCGCGCCGAGCGTTCCAGCTCGACCAGGTGGGAGATCACGACGGGTTTCTCCTTGCAGGCGTCGGTCACCCGCGGGCAGCGGTTCTGGAAGTGGCAGCCGACCGGCCACTGGGCCGGGGGCGGTACCGCGCCCTCGACGGCGGGCAGCGGCTCGCCCGGCAGCGCGTGGTGGGGGTCGGAGCCGAGCAGCCCGGCGGTGTAGGGGTGGGCCGGTGCGGTGACGAGCGCGGTGACCTCGGCCTCCTCGACGACCTCGCCGGCGTACATCACCACGGCCCGGTCGCACAGGTCGGCCAGTACGCCCCAGTCGTGGGTGATGAGGACGACGGCCGTGCCGGAGGCCTGGAGTTCGCGCAGCAGGTCGAGGATCTCGGCCTGCACGGTCACGTCCAGGGCGGTGGTCGGCTCGTCGGCGATCACCAGGGCCGGGTCGCCGGCCAGCGCGGCCGCGATGCCGACGCGCTGGGCCATGCCGCCGGACAACTGGTGCGGGTAGCTGCCGGCGACCCGGGCCGGGTCGGGCAGCCGTACCTTCTCGAAGAGCTCAAGGGCCCGTTGCCGGGCTTCCTTGCGGGTGCAGCCGGTGTGCAGGCGCACCACCTCCGCGACCTGGGCTCCGGCGGTGAAGGACGGGTCGAGACTGGAGACGGGGTCCTGGGAGATCCATCCGATACGGCGTCCGCGCATCCCGCGCAGTGCCGCAGCGTCCGCCCGGGCGAGGTCGGTGCCCTCGAAGAGGATGGTGCCGGAAGCGATCCTGCCGCCCGCGGGCAGCATGCCGAGGAGGGAGGTGGCGGTGATCGTCTTGCCGCAGCCGGTCTCGCCGACGATGCCGAGCACTTCCCCGGCCCGCAGGTCGAAGGAGACGTCCCGGATGACGTCGGTGGGTGTGCCCTCGATGGGCAGGGAGACCGTCAGACCGCGCACCGACAGCAGGGCGTCGGCGTCGGGATCCTCGATCACCCGTGGGGTGGCGGAGACCTCGGTCCGCACGGGCCGGGGTGCGGCTCCCCGCGGCCGGCCCGTGCGGCGGGACGGCGGCTTGTCGGCCGGGGGCGCGTACCGCTCGGCGAGGGTGTCGCGCAGCCCGTCGCTGAGCAGGCCGAGCGCCAGGATGAAGCTGATGATCATGAAGCCGGAGGGGATAAGGAGCCACGGGTCGGTGCCGATGTTCTTGGACGCCTCGGCGATCATGCTGCCCCAGCTGGCCTCGGTGGTGCCCAGACCGAGGAAGCCGAGGCCCGTCTCCAGCAGCACGGCGTAGGCGCCGAACACCGATGCCTGGACCAGGATGGCGCCGGTGACCCGGGGGAGCACGTGCCGGCGGATGATCACCCGGTCCCGGATGCCGCCCGCGATCGCGGCGCGGACGTAGAGCTCCTCCTTGACGCCGAGTGTGGCGGACCGGACGACCCGGGCGAGCAGGGGGGCGCCGAGGAGGCCGTTGGCGGCCATGGCGGCGCTCTCGTTGCCGGTGAAGACCGAGAGGACCACCAGCAGGACGATGATGACGGGCACGGCGGAGATCAGGTCGGCGGTCTTGAGGACGAGCCGGTCGAACCAGCCGCCCCGGTAGCCCGCGATCATTCCGGCCGGGACGCCGAGGGCCAGATACACGCCCAGCGTGATCACCACACCGAGCAGGGTGATCTGCCCGCCGTGCATCAGCCGGCTGAGGACGTCACGGCCCAGTTCGCCGGTGCCCAGCCAGTGGGTGCCGCTGGGACCCTGGAGGGCGGCGGTCAGGTCCTGCGCGTCGGGGTCGTACGGGGCGAGCGGACCGGCCAGCAGAGTGACCAGGACGACGAGGAGGAGATATCCGGCGGAGCCGGCCGCGGCCGGCTTACGCAGCAGCCGGGCGGCGAAACCGCGCCGGGCGGTGTCGCGTCGCGAGTGTTCCCGCCCCGCCCCGGAAGCGGTCTGACGTGCGGTCGGTGTCTTCATGTCCGCACCTTCGGGTTGAGCATCGTGTACACCACTTCGATCAGCAGGTTGATCAGCATCACGATGACCGTGAAGACCAGAGCCACGCCTTGGACCATGGGGATGTCCTGGGTCTGCGCGGCGGTGACGGCCAGGCCGCCCAGTCCGGGCATGACGAACAGCGTCTCGGCGAGCACGGTGCCGCCGAACAGGGTCACCACGACCACGCCCAGCACGGTGACGATCGGCGCGGCGGCGTTGCGCAGCACATGCCGGAAGATCACCGAACGCTCGGGGACTCCGCGCGCCCGCAGGACCCGGACGTAGTCGCGGTCGAGCTGGGTGAGCACGCCGTCCCGGGTCTGCTTGGCCACCGGCGCGGTGGCCGGCACGCCCAGGGTGAGCACCGGCAGCACCAGTGACTCGAACCACTGTGCCGGGGAGTCGGTGAGCGGCACGTATCCCGAGACGGGGAAGACCGGCAGCTGTACGGCCAGCGCGCTCATCAGGACCAGCCCGAACCAGAAGTTCGGCACCGCGAGGCCGACCAGTGCGATGCCGTCCACGGCCCGCCCCAGCCGGCCGCCCTTGAGCGCGCTGAGCACACCCAGGGCGACACCGGCGACGGCGGCGACCAGGATCGCGCCGCCGATGAGGGAGAGGGTGATCCCGACCCGGGAGGTGAGCTGGTCGCTCACCGGCACGCCCGAGGTGATCGAGTCACCGAGGTCGCCGTGCAGGGCGGAGGTCAGCCAGTCCCAGTAGCGGACCGGCAGGGAGTGGTCGAGGCCGAGCTGGGCGTCGAGTGCCTTGACCTGGGCGGGACTCGCGTTCGCGCCGAGGATGGTGCGGCCGGGGTCACCCGGCACCAGGCTGGTCAGGACGAACGTCAGGACGGTGACCCCGAACACCACCGGGACGGCGCCGAGCAGCCAGCGCAAGAGGATCCTGTGCATCTCACCTCACTCCTTTCTCGGACCGGGCGGCCCCCGTCGTCAGGAACGGGGGCCGCCCGGAGTCGCTTACTTGGTGGCGTAGATGGCGAGCGGGCTCACGAAGGGGGCGCCCGCGCTGACCTTCACCCCGCCGATGCCGGGCCGGACGTAGTAGTTGACGGGGGTGAAGGCGACCGGCGCGTACCAGGCGTTCTTGACCAGGTATTGCTGCATCTGCTGGTCGAGCTTCGCGCGTTCGGCCGGTTCGGCGGCGGCCGCCTTGTTGAAGAGGGTGGTCAGTTCGGGTGCGGTGCTGCCGAAGCCGTTGAACACCTTCGAACCCGGCATGAACAGGTCGAGGCCCTCCAGGTACATGGGCTCCTCGGTGAAGCCACCGGAGACCGCCGGGTACTTGTGGTTGGTCTGGTTCTCGACGAAGGAGGTGATGCTGGTGACGGCGGTGACCTTGACCTTGATGCCGACCTTGGCGAGTTGGCCGGCGATCGCCTCGGCCATGGTGTCGAAGCCGACGAACGTGGCCGCGAGGACGGGCAGCGTGAAGCCGTCGGCGTAACCGGCCTCCTTGAGCAGTTGCTTGGCCTTGGTGGGGTTGTAGGTGTAGTAGTCGGCGAGGTCCGCCGAGTAGCCGTCGCCGCCCTTGATGACGGTCTGCACGGTGGGTGTGCCGGCGGAGCCGAGGAGGGCCTTGGTGACGGCGTCGCGGTCGATGGCGTAGTTGACGGCCTGGCGGACGCGGACGTCACCGAGGGGCTTGGACACCTCGCCCGCGCGGTCGATGAGGCTGAGCCCCTGCAGGATGACGGGGAGGCCGACGGTGGACATGCCGGCGGCCTTGGCGGAGGCGGCGGAGGTGTAGTCGCCCTTGTAGACGTCGATCTGGCCGGTCTTCATGGCGTTGACCGCGGTCTGGCCGTTCTGGACGATCCGGATGACGATCTTCTTGTAGTGCTGCTTGGATTTGTCGTAGTAGGCGGGGTTGGCGGTGTAGGTGTAGTGGTCGCCGGCCACGCTGTCGGAGGGCTGGTAGATGTAGGGCCCGGCGCCCTGGCTGGTCTTGGTCGGGGTCAGGCTCGATGCCGACGCCAGGCCTTTGGGGCTGATGATCTGGCCGATGCCGTAGGACTGGGTGAGCAGGGTGGGCAGGATCGGGTTGGCCTTGGCCAGCTTGATGGTCAGGGTGAGCGGGCCGGTGGCGGTGATCGTGGCGTCGGTGAGGTAGTGGGCCTGGTTGCCCTGGGCCTTCTTGGCGTACTCCAGCGAGGCCTTCACGGCGTCGGCGGTCACGGCCTCGCCGTCGGCGAACTTCACCCCGGAGCGCAGGGTGACGGACAGCTCGGTGTTGCCGGTGCCGACGTACTTCCAGGACCTGGCGAGCGCCGGCTGCACGGTGCCGTCGGGGGAGAGGTAGAACAGCGACTCGTACGACAGCATCGTGAAGTCGACGAACCCGAGGTCGAGGCTGCCCGGGTTGAGGGTGGGCGGGGCCTGCTGCTCGGCGACGGTCAGGGTGTCGCCCGGCACCGCCTTGCCGGTGCTCTGGACGCCCGCGGTGCCCTTGCCGCCGCCGCAGGCCGCCAGGGTGAGGGCGAGCGCGGCCGTCAGCGCCACGAGGCCACCGCGGTTCAGGTGGGCGGACCGGCGTGCTCTCGGGCCGGCCAGGCGGGAGGTGGAGTCGAGAGGGTGCATGTCTTCTCCTTGCGCCACGGGAGATCCGCCACGGCGGCGGAGACCGGAAGGCAGGCAGCTGAATGAGGTGGGGAACATCCGCACACGCCGGGCACGGACGACGGATGCCGTCGAGCCCGGGTGGCGCCCGGAAACGGGGCCCACCCGCGCGTGTCGCGGGGAGGATGCGAGTCGGCCGGCAGAGGGCCGGGAGGGGAGCAGGGTCGGGTGCGTCGCGGTGGACCGTCGTGTGGCGACGGCCGAAGACGGGCCGGGCCGTACCGGCGGTCTTCAGGGATGAGCGGCGACGAACCGGAGGTGCTCCCGCTGCTCGCGAGGATCAGGCTCAGGTGCTGCGGTGGTGCGGGCTCTCCGGGGGCTGGCCGGTGAACCGTGGCGCGGGCGTCTCCTGCCGCGGTGCGGACGAGACGCGATCGGCCCAGTGCTGTAACCCTGCTGAAACGGCGCGCTGCTGTCCAGCGTTGGCGCAAGGCGATTTGGGCGACGGGTGCGCAGGATAAGCGTGCGGATCATGTTCTGGTGCGCGGGCCCGGAATGGTGTACGCGCGGGCGGAGCAGGACCCGCCGCGGCTCAGCCCAGCAGGCCGTGCAGGGCGTCCGCCGTGGTGCGGACCAGGTCGACCCGGCTCAGCAGGGCTTCACGGGTTTCCAGGAAGGCGATCGTCGAGACGTTCACGGCGCCGATGACCACGCCCTTGGCGTCGTGGACCGGTACGGCGAGACAGCGTACGCCGATCTCGTTCTCCTCGTCGTCGAGGGCGAAACCCCGCTCGTGGACCTTGGCGAGTTCTGCGCGCAGTTCGGCGGGATCGGTGACGGAGTTCTCCGTACGGGGCGGCAGTCCCACTCTGCCGACCAGCGAGGCGAGCTGCCCGTCGTCGAGGCCGGCGAGGACGCACTTGCCGATCGCGGTCGTGTGCAGGGGCAGTTGCATGCCCACCCGGGAGGAGTCCTGTACCGGGTTCGGACCGGCCACCTTGACCAGCAGCGTGACCACGTCGCCGGTCCGCACGCCCATGTGGACCGTGTGCCCGATTCTCCGGCCGAGCACCTCCAGCTCCGCCCGCATCACCTGGTCCTCCTCGCAGCCCTGGGTGATCCGGGCGGCGAGCGCCCGGATCCGCGGTCCGGGGCCGTAGCCGCCGTTGCCGTCGGAGGCCAGGAAACCGGTCACCACCAGGTTCTGCAGGATGCGGTGCGCGCTGGCCTTGGGCACCCCGGCGGCTGCGGCGACATCGCCCAGCCGGTGCGGATAGCCAGGGGCCGAGGCCGCCTCCAGCAGGTTGAGTGCCTTGTCGGTGGCGTTCCCGGCGAGGGAACTGCGGCCCCCGCGGGCGTCGGTCTGTGAGTCCGCTGAAGTTTCGATCCCGGCCATTGACAGGCTCCCGTCGCACGGTTTCACTGATGAGCGTTCCACAAGAGAATACGTCATTCCACGTAATGGAACAACCGGGTTGGTGGGTCGGAGGGCTGCCGCACCTGCCTCGGAGGACCCGGGAACCGCACCACGACCATCCCCGAGAGGACAAGCCCCGTGGCAGAGAAGGTCCACAAGGTACGCACGACCCCCGAGCAGATGGCAGAGATCGAACAACAGTGGATCGACGAGGTCCAGGAGGACCAGGAGCTCACCACCTTCGGTCTCTACCCCCAGCCCTCGCGCGGCAGCGCGGACGCCCAGGGCAGCTACCAGCTCTATCTCCCGCCGCAGTACGAGACCGAGCCGGAACGCCGCTTCCCCGTCATCTACTGGCTGCACGGCGGGTTCGGCAACGCCCGCCAGGGTTCAGAAATGGTTGCGCGGATCGACAAGGCGATCCGGGGCGAGGTCATCCCGCCCACGATCGTGGTCGTACCGCAGATCCTGCCGATCGGCTGGTACGTCGACTCCAAGGACGGCGCCCGCCCGCTCGCCCAGATCACCGCCTTCGACCTGGTCGAGCACGTGGACTCCAGCTACCGCACCATTCCCGAGGCCGCCGCCCGCACTGTCGAGGGCTTCTCCATGGGCGGGTTCGGCGCCCTCCACCTCGGCCTGAAGTACCCGAAGGTCTTCGGCAAGGTGTCCGCGGTCGCCCCCGCCATCCTGCGCGATCTGAAGGACGAGCCGGAGGACCGGGTCAACAACACCTACTTCGGCGACCAGGAGTACTACGACCTCTGCCACCCCTGGAGCCTGGTCCTGGCCAACGCCCCCGAACTGCGGCGCACCAGCCAGGTCCGGCTGCTGTCCGGCCGCCTCGACACCCGCCTCGCGCCCACCATCCGCGACCTGGACATCCGCTTCACCGACCTCGAAGTCCCGCACGACTTCTTCGAGTTCCCGGACGCCGACCACGAGTACGCCGACATCATGGACGGCTACGGCGACAAGTACTACGCCTGGTGGCGCACCGCCTGAGGACCGCCTCCCTGCTTCCCGAGGCGGTCCCACCGCACCGCGCGCGCCGGCTACGCCCGCCCTCACCCGGCTCTGCGGGCGGGGGAGCAGCGCGTGGGGTGTTCCACAGCCGCGGCCCGCATCCGACCGGCCGCGCGCCGCGGCCCTGCCGAGCGGTCATGTCCCGCTCGCCCGGCCACTCTCCTCGGGCTCCGCGCCGGTGCGGCGCGGTCGCCCCCCACGGCTCGTTCCCCAGGACCCAGGACACCGCCCGGTGATCCCTGCGGCACCTTCATGCCTCCGAAAGGCCCAGCACCCGTGCGTCTGACCCCCCTCACCAGCCTGACCCCCGAACAGACCGAACTCCTCGCCGCCATCGTCGGCCCCGGAGTCGAACCGCCACCGCCCTTCCTGGCCTGGGCGCGCAACATGCAGCTCGCCCCCTGGGTCGAGCACCTCGGCCGCTACTGCCGCAACGAGTCCCGGTTCCCGCAGCGGCTGCGCGAGCTGAGCGTGCTGATCGCGGCCCGCCACTTCGACAGCCAGGCCGCCTGGAACGCCCACATCCAGCAGGCCGTCGAGAAAGGCGTCCCGGCCGAGTGCCTCGACCGCCTCGCGCGCGGCGAGGACCCCGGATTCAAGGCCGAGGACGAGCGCGTCTTCCACGCCTTCGCCCACGAGATGCTCTACGACCACTTCGTCACCGACGACACCTACACCGAGGCCGTCGCCCTGTTCGGCGAGGAAGGCGTCCTGGACCTGATCGGCTGCATCGGCAGCTTCAGCATGTCCGCGATGATGCTCAACACCTTCCACATCCCGCTCCGGCCGCACCTGCCCCGGCCCTTCGCCGACGTCGACGGATTCCGGCGGGTTCCGGCACGGGACTGACCTCCGCACACGGAACCGGCCCGGACGTACCGACGCTCGTATCGACCTCGAAAGGGTGTGGCCCGATGCCGCATTCCCCCCTGCAGTTGCTCGACGGACTCCTCGACGAGGAGGGCCTGGCGAGCACCGCGCACCGATTCGTCCTCGGCGGCCCCTTCGGAGCGGAGCCCGCCGAGACCACCGCCGAGCGCCTCGCCCACTTCGCCGACGCGGGCGGGCTCCTCGTCGAGACCTCGCACAGTTACGCCGGCGGCAGAGCCGAGGCGGCGGTCGGCCCGTGGCTGCGCGCGAACCCCGGGACGCTCGGCGTGACCACCAAGGTCGGTCACGACTCCACCGGCGGAGACATACCGCTGAGCCGGGACACCGTGTTCGCGCACGTACGGTCCGCGCTGGAGAACCTCGGCGTCGAGACCATCGACATCCTCCTCTACCACTGCGACGACCCCATCCGGTCCGTCGCCGAACTCGCGGACACGCTCGTGAGTCTGGTGGAGGCCGGACACGCCCGCCGCGTCGGCGTCTCCAACTGGCGCCCCGAGCGGCTGTCGGAGCTCGCCACCGAATTGGGCGAGCGGGGCCACACCCCGGTGGCCAGTTACCAGTTCAGCCTCGCCGAACCCGACCCGGCGCTGCTGGAAGGCAGCCTGCACGCCGGCAGCGCCGTACTCGACGTCGTCCGCGGACACCGACTGCCCCTGCTCGCCTGGTCCTCACAGGCCCGCGGCCACTTCGCACGCACCACACCGAAAGAGCACCACGGCAAGCCGGACCCGTACGACACCGCGGAAAACCGCGACCGCCGCGTCCGCTGCCGCGAACTCGCCGCGCAACTGGGCAGCCGGCCCGAGACCGTGGCCCTGGCCTGGACCCTTCACCATCCCGGCGTGTGGCCGTCCATCGGCCCGAGGACCACTGCCCAGATCGACAACTCGCTCCAGGCATGCCGCCTCACGCTGACCGAGGAGCAGGTCCACTGGCTCCGGGACGGCCGGTGACCGTCGAAGGCCCGCGCGTCTTCGGGAGCCGGATCTCCGCCAAGGCCGCCGTCTGCGGGGTGTTCGTCGCCGCGAACTTCATGGCGATCATGGACACCACGATCGTCAACGTGGCCCTCCCGGCCATCGGCCGCGACTTCGGTGTGGACGCCTCCGGCCTGAGCTCCGTCAATGTCGGCTACCTCGTGGCGCTCGCCGTCTTCATCCCCCTCTCGGGCTGGCTCGGCCGACGCTTCGGCACCCGGCGCACCGCACTCACCGCCCTGCTCCTGTTCACCCTGGCCTCCGGGCTGTGCGCCACCGCCGGCTCCCTCGAAGCACTCACCGGGTACCGCGTCCTGCAGGGAGTGGGCGGCGGTCTGCTCGCCCCGGTGGGCATGACGATGATGCTGCGGGCGTTCCCCGTGGCCGAGCGGCTGCGCGCACAGCGGTACGTCATGCTGCCGACCGCCGTCGCTCCCGCTCTCGGACCCGTCCTGGGCGGCTGGCTCGTGGACACCGCCTCCTGGCACTGGGTGTTCCTCGTCAACCTGCCCGTCGGCGTCCTCGCTCTGCTGTTCGGCCTGGTGACCCTGCCCGACTTCCCCGGTCCGGGGGCGGACCGCTTCGACGTGCCGGGTTTCCTCCTCGCGGGAGCCGGGCTCGCCGCGGTCCTGTACGCCCTCACCGCGGCCCCGGACCGGGGCTGGACAAGCGCCGACACCGTGGCTCCCCTGGCAGCCGGCGTCACGTTCCTGGCCGTGGTGACCCTCTGGGAACTGCGCACCCGGCATCCCATGATCGATCTGAGAGTGGCCCGGGACCAGCTCTTCCGCACGACCCAGCTGGTGCTGCTGCCCACCGGGGCCGCCTTCATGGGCGTCCTGTACCTGTATCCCCAGTTCCTCCAGACCGACCTGGGCTACGACGCGCTCCACTCGGGCCTGGCCACGTTCCCGGAGGCGCTCGGCATGCTGACCGCCTCCCAGGTCGTGCCCCGACTCCACGAGCGGACCGGCCCCCGCCGCCTGATGGTCGCGGGCGGCGCCGGAGCCGTCGTGGTCATCGTCCTCCTGGCGCTCCTCACCGCCGCCCCGCACCCCCTGGCCCTCTACCCGGCGCTGTACCTGCTCGGCACTTCCGTCGGCCTCCTCTTCGCGAGCGCGCAGAACGCCGCCTTCGTCACCGTCCCGCCCTCCCGTACGGCCGACGCCACCACCCTCCTCAACATGCAGCGGCAGACCGCGGGCGCCTTCGGAGTGGCCCTGGCCGGCACACTGGTGGCATCCCTCGCCCCACCGGCCGGTACCGACGGCGACGACACCTACCCCTACCGCATCGCCTTTCTCACCCTGGCCGCCCTGTGCCTGTGCGCCGCCCTTCTCGCCCTGCGTGTCAGCGACCGACGCGTCCGGGACGCGTACCGCGCCGCCGCCCCGGACCCCCGCCCTGCCGGGTCCGCGCGGCCCGGGCCGGCCGCAGGATCGTGAGACATCCCGCACCGTGCGCCGAACCGGATCGTCGACATGGCGCTGCACGGCGCCGGAGAGGTCTGGTGGCAGGGGCAAGTGTTCTGCTGTCGGCCAAGACCGCCCCGCCTCCCACGGCACGGGCGGCAGGATCGTCACATGCAGCCGATCTTCGTTCTCGTGCACAGTCCGTCCGTGGGCCCCTCGACCTGGCGCCCCGTGGCCGAACACCTGACGGCGGCGGGACACCAGGTGCGGGTGCCGTCCCTGCTGCACATCGGTGCCGGTGCTCCGCCCTTCTGGCCGCGCGTTGTGGACGCCGTCCGCGACGACCTGCGGCAGGTCCCGGCCGACAGTCCCGTCACGCTGGTGGTACACAGCAACGCCGGCTTGTTTCTCCCGGTGATTCGATCGGGCCTCGACCAGCCGGTGGCCGGCTCGATCTTCGTCGACGCCGCTCTGCCTGCCCGAATCGGACCAACACCTGTCGCCACGCCCGAGTTGCTGGAGTTCCTGAGCCCGATGGCGGTGAACGGCAGGCTGCCTCGCTGGACCGACTGGTGGGAGGAGGCCGACGTCGCACCCATGTTCTCCGATCCGGTGGTCCGCAGGACGGTCACCGAGGAGCAGCCCACCCTGCCGCTGTCCTACTACGAGCAGCACATCCCGACCCCCCGCGCCTGGGACGACCATCCCTGTTCCTACCTGCTGTTCGGCCCTCCGTACGACGACCTTGCCGCCGAGGCGCGTCAACGCGGCTGGCGTGTGGCACACCTGCCCGGCGCACACCTCCACCAGATCGTCGATCCCGCCGGCACAGCCCGGCACCTCGTCGCATTCGCCACCACTACGTGATCCACTTCCGGCCCGAACGAGATCCTTCGTCGAGGAGGGCGCGGTCTGCCGCGGATCGCCCAGCTCGGCGAAGAGGAGCCTGCCGGACTCGCGATGCGGGCCCCTTGAGGCGCAGGTGCTCATGGAGTGATCAGCGGTGGCGCGCGATGGGCTGTTCGGACCAGATGGTCTTGCGGTTGTGGCCATGGCGGCAGCCCCAGCGCTCGGCGAGCTGGGCGACGAGGAACAGGCCGCGTCCGCCCTCATCGGTGGTGCGGGCGCGGCGCATGCGGGGCTGGGTGCTGCTGGAGTCGGTGACCTCGCAGACGAGAACGTCGTGGCGGATCAGCCGCAGCTCCGCCGGCGGACGGCCGTAGCGGATCGCGTTGGTGACCAGTTCACTGACGATGAGTTCGGTGGGGAAGAGGAGGTCCTCCAGCCCCCATGCGGTGAGTTGGCCGGTCGCCCATGCCCGGGCGTCCGAGACAGCCGCCGGGTCGGCCGGGATCGGCCAGTGGGCGGTGTCCTTGGCCGGTACGGCGCGCGTACGGGCCAGCAGCAGGGTTGCGTCGTCGCGCGGTGCTTCGTCGACGAGAGCGTCCAGGAGATCCCTGCCGGTCTCGTCCAGAGCGCGGTCCGGGCGGCAGGACGTGGTGAGCGCGTCGGTCAGCCGGCGGAGCCCGTCGTCGATGTCGTGCGCGCGCCGGTGGACCAGGCCGTCGGTGTAGAGCGCGAGGACGCTGCCCGGCTTCAGGTCGATCGTGGTTGTCTCGTACGGCATGCCGCAGACGGCGAGGGGTGGGCCCGGAAGAAGGCCGACGGCTTCGGCGGTCCCGTCGGGCCGGACGAGCACGGGCGGCGGGTGCCCGGCACTGGCCATGGCGCACCGTCGGGTGACCGGGTCGTAGACCGCGTACAGGCACGTGGCGCCCATGACGTCATGGCCGCCGGGTGGTGCTTCCGCGGCGAGGCGCTGGACCAGGTCGGCGATGCGGGTGAGCAACTCGTCCGGTTCCAGTTCGAGGTCGGCGAGTGTCTGGATGGCGGCGCGCAGACGGCCCATGGTGGCGCTCGCGGGGATGCCCTGGCCGATCACGTCCCCGGCGACGAGAGCCAGCCGGAGTGAGGGCAGGGCGATGGCGTCGTACCAGTCGCCGCCGGTGCCCGCTCCACGGCCGGTGGGAAGGTAGACGCCGGCGGTCTCGGCTGCCGGGGTGTCGGTCATGGCCGGCGGAAGCAGGCTGCGCTGCAAGGCCATGGCCGCTCTGTGCTCGCGCGTGTGACGGCGGGCGTTGTCGATGGCGAGCGCTCCCCGTGAGGCGATCTGCCTCATGAGGTCGATCTCGTCCTCGGTGAACGGTTCGGACAGGCCGGTGCGCCAGACCACGATCGCGCCGAGGGTGAGGCCGCGGGCGTGCAGCGGTGCCACCATCACCGCGTGGGCGTTCGGTGGGAGGAGCTGCTCGACCAGCTGCGGACCGCCGATCAGGGCGATGAAGTCGTCCCGGCCGTAGACGACCGTCTCACCGTGCTGGAAGCGGCGCAGAAGGGGGTGGTCGGACAGGGGTGGGACGAGGTTGCCGCGCTCGATGCCGGGCGGCCAGGCAGCGGCGGCCGGCGCCAGGGCCGCGTTGCGCAGATGCAGATCTCCTCCGCCCAGCCGTTCGGCGGGTTCGTCACCGTCGAAGACAGCCTGCGCGAGGTCGACCGCGGCGCGGTCGCCGAAGGCCGGTACGAGGACGTCCGCGAGATCCTGCGCGGTCCGCACGACGTCCAGGGACCCTCCCACCCGCTCGGCGACCTCACTGGCGAGATCCAGCTGCCGGCGGGCACGCGCCTGGCGGGTGTCGTCCACGTACAGGGCGGCGACTCCCGTGGGGTGTCCGCGCGCGTCCTCCAGACGGAAGGCGGACAGCGACAGCGCGTGCCGCACCGGACGGTGCCGCCAGCTCACGTGCTGGTTCCTGCCGAGCGCCGGGACACCGGTCGCGAGGACCTGGCGCAGTACCGCCTCGATGCTCTCGGCGTCCTCGGCGCACAGCACGTCACCCAGCCGGGTGCCCGGCTGTACGGGACGGCCGTCGAGCGGGTCCGGCATGGCGTTCGTCCGCACGGTGGTGAGATCCAGGGCGTGCAGAGCGAGTGTGATCCGGTTCTGCGCGGACAGTGCGCGCAGCAGCGCTGCCCCGTGCTGGTGCCCGACGAGGTGATGGGTGGGGGCCGCGAGCACGAGGATGTCCGCCGAGCCGCTCACCCGTGTGGTCCGGAAGGTGACGTCGATCGTGTCGCCGCACCGGTGCCGCAGGCGTACCCGGCCGGTCGCCGGCAGCCGTGCGGCCCTGCGCAGGTCGTGCGGGAGGCCGGTGACCAGCTCCTGTACGGGGCGGCCGTGGACCTCGTCGGCGCGGAACCCGGTCAGGTCCTGTGCCGTCCCGGTCCACCCCGCCACCACGCCTCGCTCGTCGAGCATGGCGGCGGCAAGACCGTCGAAGGCGCACGGCCTGCCGCGGAGAGCGGCGCCGAAGACACTCGTCGCTCCTTCCCAGACGCCTGACGGGTCGGTGTTCTCAGCATTCGCGATGTCCATGTGTCCGGCTTCCATCAAGAGGGCCCGCGGCTGCGGGAGAGAGGATCTGTGGCGGCTGTCGGCCGCCGGCGCGTCAGAGGGCGACGGCCGCGGAGGGGAGGTCTTGTTCGGCCCAGACGACCTTGCCGTCCGTCGCGGAGCGGGAACCCCACCTGCGTGACAGCCGAGCGACGAGGTAGAGGCCGCGGCCGTGCTCGTCGAGCGGGCGGGGATGACGGGATCGTGGCCGGCCGGTGCTGGTGTCGGAGACTTCACAGGTGAGCACCCGGTGCTGGATGAGTCGTAGGCGGCTCGGGCCGTCGCCGTGCCGGATCGCGTTGGTGACCAGTTCACTGACGATCGACTCCACGGGCGTCACCAGCGGCTCCAGACCCCATTCCCTGAGCTGACGGGCTGCCAGGTGCCGGGCTGCCGGGACGGTGACGAGTCCGTTCGGAAGGTCCCAGGAGGCGACCTGGGCCGGTGGCAGTGCGCGAGTCCGCGCAAGGAGCAAGGTGACGTCGTCGGCGGGTGCCTGAGCCGACAAGGTCTCCATCGCACGCGAGCACAGTTCCTCCAGGGAGGCGCCCGGCTGGGTCAGGGAGGCGCCCAGGCGCTGCAGGCCGACGTCGATGTCCTCGTCGCGGGACTCGACCAGGCCGTCGGAGTAGAAGGCGAGCACACTTCCTTCGGGCAGTTCCAGTTCCACCGACTCGAAGGGCACCAGGCCGAGGCCGAGGCCGAGCGGGGCTCCTGCGGGCAGGTCGGGGACGGAGACCCCGCCTCGCGCGTCAAGGATCAGGGGCGGTGGATGCCCGGCCCGCGCCATGGTGCACCGTCGGGTGACCGGGTCGTATACGGCGTAGAGACAGGTGGCACCCACCACCGCGGGGACGGGGTCGCAGACGTCGTCGTCCTCGTCGTTCAGGCGTCTGACCGTGTCGTCGAGGTGCGCCAGCAGTTCGTCCGGTGGCAGGTCGAGGTCCGCGAGGGTGCGCACGGCGGTGCGCAGCCTGCCCATGGTCGCAGCGGCGTTGATGCCGTGGCCCACCACGTCGCCGACGACCAGGGCCACCCGGGCGCCGGACAGTTCGATCACATCGAACCAGTCACCCCCGACCCCGTGGTCCAGGTCGGCCGGCACATAGCGCGAGGCGACCTCGACGGCGGCACCGCCCCGTACACGGTGGGGGAGCAGGTCGCGCTGCAGTGTGAGGGCGGCGGTGCGCTCGCGCGCGTACTGGAGCGCGTTGTCCAGGCAGAGTGCGGCCCGGGTGACCAGCTCCTCGGCGAGGAGCAGGTCGTCCTCCTGGAACGGTGTCTGTTCCGAGGAACGGCCGAACAGCGCCAGCCCCAGCACGCAGCGTCGCGCACGGATGGGTACGACCATCAAGGAGTGGACGCCGCTGTCGCGTACCTTCTGTGCCCGCACCGGGTCGTGGTCGACCCAGGGGCCGGAGCGGGTGTCCAGCACCGGCTCCAGATACGAGCGGCCCGTGTGCATGGCGGCGGAGAACAGCGAGTCCGGGTGGGCGTGGACCACCTCTTCACGTACCCATGGCAACTCCAGGACGTCCAGGTCGACGGAGGCCACGCCGGCCCGGCGCAGCAGCTGCGGGCGGCCACTGGGCGTGCCGGTCCGTGCCGACGGCTCGACGCCGAACGGAACGGACTCCACGAGATCGACGAGGGCGTGGTCGGCCAGCAGGGGCACGGCGAGCTCTGCCAGCTCCTGCCCGGTCCGCATCACGTCGAGGGTGCTCCCGATGTGCGTGCCGGCCTCGCTGAGGATGGCGAGGCGCTCGCGCGCCCGCCGGTTCCCGGTGACGTCCACGGTCATGGAGCACACGCCCACCGGCGCGCCGTCCGCGCCCTGGAGACAGAAGAAAGAGGCCGCGAACGCGTGCTCACGGGGCCGGTCCGCGGGCGGCCACGCACGGTACTCGTGCACCGTCGTCGCGCCGCTCTCCAGCACCTGCCGCATCACCACCTCCAGCGCTTCGGCCTCGACGGCGGGCAGTGACTCCTTCAGCCCGCGCCCGAAGCGCCGGTGATGGGGAACGCCGTCCTGACGCTCCAGGACGTCGTTCACCCACGCACAGCGCAGCTGCGGGTCATAGACGGCGATGCCGATCGGGGCTCGGGCAAGGAGGCACTCCCGCACCGGTCCTCCGGTCATCCCCGACGACAGGGCACCGATGTCCGTCACGGACACCAGCCACCGGATGCCCGCGTCCCGCCCCCGCAGCAGCGAGACGCTCAGCGTCATCCGAAGCGGGTGGCCGTCGCGGTGGCGTATCTCCACGGTGCCGGACCAGCCGCCCCGCGTACGGCACCGCTGGGAGAACTCCGAGACCCTCCGCACGTCCTCGGAGGTCGCCAGGACGTGTGCGGCGGACCGGCCCACCATCTCCTCGGCCGGGTGACCGACGAGCTGCTGAGCGGCGCGCGTCCACCCCACGACGATCCCCTCGGCGTCGAGCATCGCTATCGCGGCGTCGGGCATCTCGCGGGGTTCACCGGCCCGGGCGGGGCGGGTGGGGCCGGGGGTTCGGTCAGTGCTGGTCATCGCGGTCGTCCCATCGGTGCGGAAGGGAGAGCGTCGGCGCATGGCGCGGCGCCCTGTGTGCAGCCGGGGTGAACGGCGATGTCCTGGTGAGCGGCACACGGTCGGCATGTCTCTTAATAGAGCAAAACGCCCATTTCTGATGAAATAATCAGATGCCAGTGCTCGTACGTCAAGCCCCTCACGGGTGATCGAATCATCAGGAAGGGTTTCAGGGCGCCGTGGCCATGCGGCCTCACAGTTGGACGGGCAGGTGGCGGGGTCCGCGGAGCATGGCGTTCTGCCGGTACGGGGGCGGGTCCTCGACCAGACCGGCCCCGCCGAGGTGGGGAAGGAGCGCGCCGAGCGCGGCCTGCGCCTCGATGCGGGCCAGGGGCCCGCCGTAGCAGATGTGGATACCGCTGCCGAAGCCGAGGTGCTGGTTGTCCGGGCGGGTGGGGTCGAACCGGTCGGGCTCGTCGAACCGCATGGGATCGCGGTTGCCCGAGGCCAGCGCCAGAATGACGGACGCGTGCTTCGGGATCTCGGTGCCGGCGACGTCGATGTCGGCGTGCGGGACGCGCCCGCGCATGTGGACCGGGGGCTCGTAGCGCAGTAGCTCCTCCACCGCGCGCGGCAGCAGTTCGGGTTCGCGTCGCAGCCGGTCCAGCTGCTCGGGGTGACGCAGCAGGGTGAGCGAGCCGTTGGCGATCAGGTTGACCGTCGTCTCGTGCCCGGCGATGAGCAACAGCACGGCGGTTTCCGCGAGTTCCTCCTGGGTGAGACGCATGGCCGGGTCCGGTTCGTTGACGAAGGCGGAGAGCATGTCGTCGCCCGGATCGCCACGACGCTGCTCGGCGAGGTTCACCAGGTACCCGCCCAATTCCATCCGCGCCTGGTCGCCGGCCTTGTCCTCCTCGGCGGACTCGTCCTCGGGCCTGACGTCGGCGGCCGCGACCAGCGCGTCGGACCAGGCCCGGAACAGCGGTTCGTCCTCGCGCGGCACGCCGAGCAGCCGGCAGATCACCGTGACGGGCAGCGGGTAGGCGAAGTCGTCGACGATGTCGATCCGCTTGCCCGCCTCGAAGGGCTCCAGCAGTTCCTTGGTGATCCGGTCGATCTCACCGCGCATGGAGTCGACCCGGCCGGGGCTGTGCGGGGGCCCGAAGGGCCGCATGGCCAGCGTGCGCAGCCTGTGGTGCTCGGGGTCGTCGAGCCGGAGGAAGGGCGGCTTGTGCGCCACTTCGCCTCGGGTACGGGGGTCGACACTCATCCGCGGATCGTGGAGCAGAGCGGCGATCTCGTGGTAGGTGCCGATCAGATAGCTGCCGTCTTCCTGCCGCACCACGGGACCGGCCTCGCGGAGTTCCGCGTACAACGGGTAGGGGTCGGGGCGGCTGGCGTAGTCGGTGATCCGGGCCAGCAAGGTGGCGGAGTCCATGACGGCTCCTCGGGGTCGGGCGGGACGCGGGCTACACCACCGTCAGCCGGCGGTCGGGAAGATGGCCGGTGAGAGCGACGGTCGGGCCGTGGGACAGCCCCGACGGATCCGGCACGAGAGAGGGGATCGGGATGTCGGCCGCGATCGCCCGGTCCTGCGCGCCGGGCGGCGGCGGGAACGGCGCGGCCGTCTCGATCAGGTGCCGGTAGTAGTCCAGCGCCTTGGCCATGTCGACGGTGACGGCGGCGGTGACCCGGCCCTGGTAGCCGTAGACCATGGCCAGCCGGCGTGCCTCCAGGGATCCCTGGGCGATGACCACGTGGTCGGAGTAGGCGGGTACCCCCACGGACTTGATGTTGAGTCCGAACTGGGTCGACCAGAACGTCGGGACGGACAGGTGCGGGCGCTGCATCGGCCCGGGGTTGACCATGTTGTGCGCCGCCACCGCGGCCTGCTCCACCGCGTTTCCCCAGTGCTCCAGGGACAGCATCTGGTAGCCGAACAACGGGTGGGGGAAGCGGGAGACGTCGCCGGCCACGAAGACGTCGTCGGTGACGATCCCGTACATGTTGAAGGCGCGGCACCCGGCGTCGCAGGCGATGCCGCGCGGGCCCGCCGCCAGGCCGGAGTCCGCCAGCCACTCGACGTTGCGGACCGCACCCAGCGCGACGACGCAGACGTCCGCGTCCACGCGGCTGCCGTCGGACAACTCCGCGCCGGTGAAGCCGCCGTTTCCGCGCAGGGCGGTGACCGTCACCCCGGTGCGCAGGTCCACGCCGTGGTTGCGCTGCATGACCGCCGCGAGTTTCGACAAGGTGCCGCCGAGAGCGCCGACCAGCGGTGCGGAGCCGCGTTCGGCGACCGTGACCTCAAGTCCCAGTTCCCGGCAGGCCGAGGCGATCTCCGAGCCGGTGAAACCGCCGCCGATCACCAGCACCCGCTGCGGCCTCGCATCCAGCCGTTCGGCCAGGCCGGTGGCGTCCTCCCGGGTGCGCAGGGTGAAGACCCCGTCCAGGGCGGCTTCCGCCGGGTTCGGCCAGGGCCGCGCGCGGGTCCCGGTGGCGATCAGCAGCCGGTCGTAGGGCAGTGACTCCCCGTCGGCCAGGAGTACCCGTTTCCCCAGCAGGTCCACACCGGTGGCAGGCACGCCGAGGCGCCACTCGGCGTCCGGATCCCGGCGCATCGGCAGCCCCGTGGTCTCCGCCGTCGCCTGCCCGAGCAGCACCTGCTTGGACAGCGGCGGCCGGTCGTAGGGCGGGTGCGGCTCGTCTCCGACCACGGTCAGTGAGCCGGTGAAGCCCTCCTCGCGCAGCGCCTCCGCGGCTCTCAGGCCGGCCAGCGACGCGCCGACGACGACGATCCGGCCCTCTTTCAGGTCACCGGACACCACTGCTCACCTCTTCCCCGAGGAGGATCGCCTGGACCGGGCAGGCCGCAGCGGCCTCGCGGACGCGTTCGGCCTGGTCATCGGGGACAGCCGTGGCGTACAGCAGTCCCTCCTCGCCGTGCAGCTCGAACACCTGCGGCGCGAGGAACACGCACTGGGCGTACCCCTGGCAGCGCGTGAGGTCGACAACGGTCCGCATCTCCACCACTTCCTCCGCTGCACCCCCTCCTTTCCAGCATGGGCCGGGAGCCGCGGGCCCGCACGTTGCGACCACGGCAAACACCGCTGCGCCGAGGGGACGGTGATGGCCAACTCGCTTGTGAAGAAAGGAAGTTGCTGACACGCGTCCGCGGCGGCCATCCCGTGGCCTTCGTCACCTCGACATTTCCATACATCGTATGGCAATAATGGGAGGGTCATTCCATACAACGTACGGAACTGTTTACCCCGACCACCTCAGGCGCCGCACATCGCCTGACCGAACCGCCGTTGGCGCAGATCACGCCACCGGGAAGGAAGATCATGAAGAAGCTCACGAAGCGCATCGCCGTCGCTGTCTCCTCCGTGACGGTCGCGAGTGTCACCGTCCTCGGTGCCGGGGGCACCGCTGCGGCCGCGCCCCTTGCGCCCGCGCACGCCCCGCGCCCGGCTGTCCGGGCCGAGACCACCGATCACAGCTGGGACCACGGCGTCGGCTACCTGCTCGAACAGGGCTACTCCTGCGACGCGACCCGCGGCTGGCACCAGGACCACCACGGCACCGATTCGCCCCGGCACGACTGCGACGGTCTCTTCTACCGCGACGGTCGCTTCTACCGCGGGGAGGGCGGCGGACACCGCTGGACGTCCGACACGTCCCACCGGTACGACGGGACCCGCCACGAGCTCGACGGCCGGGCGCGAGGTGCCGAGTCCGGGCACATCGGCTGAGACACCGAACTGGCGCGCCTTCTCTCCCCAGGCTGACCGCCGACCCTCCGTGCTCAGCAGAAAAGGAACACATGTCATGCCCCAGTACCAGCTTCGTGTCTACACTCTGCGCAGCGCCGACGCGCTCTCCGCCTACGAGAAGATCTGGGCCAACCACATTCCCGGTATGGCCAAGCACCGGATCACCACACACGGCGTCTGGACGGTGCCCACGGCGCCCGGAAACGGGACTTTTCAGCTGTACGCCCTCGTTTCCTACAGGGACACCGACGACGGGCAGGAGCGGCTGGAGGCGTACCTGTCGAGCCTTGAATTCCGCGCGGACATGGAGGGCTTCGACATCAGCCACATCGTCGGCGTCGACCAGACCCCGCTGACGCCCACCGCGTACTCGCCCTTGCGCTGACGACCCGAGCGTCGCGCTGTCCGCCGCCACCGTGGCGGCGATCCGTGAGCCGGTGGCTTCACCCCGCCCGTGGCCGGGCCTGTTCCGCCTCGCGGGTCAGGGGGCGGAACAGGGCCTTCGAACCCACCGGCGCCGCCGTCGCGGCCAGGGGCGCCTTCCCTGGAGTGCGGGCTGAGGTCAGTGACAGCGACGTGCACCGCATCGGCCGTACGCCAAGGCTGAGGATGTATCGGCCACCGCTATGGCGCAGGGCGTTGATGGCGAGCGTGAAGACCGCAAGCGCGAGTCGAAGGCCTGGGCGGCATCACGGGCGCGAGCGACGTTGAAGGTGCTGCCGCCCTCGGCAGCCACCGGAGGCCCACGCGCCTGCGTGCGCATCGCCTCCATGCCGCTCATGCGCTACCGCCCTGACCGGCTTTCGGAGGGATCGGCGGCTCCCTGTGCGTCGCGGTGTCGTACCGCGGCCTGAACCCGTCCATCCCTGGACGCGCCCGGGCCGCGACACCCTGGCGCCACGGACTCAGCGACCGGCGCCGTTACGACCGGCGGCGAACCGGCCCTCCAGTCCCGTGATGAGCGTGTCGATCGCCAGCCGGAACATGTGGTCCTGATCAGGGCCTGTACGGTCCGGGTCCGTGGCCTCGTCCGTGCCGGCACCGGCGCCGGGGAACTTGAGGCTCGCCCACTGCTGGAGCAAGCCGTTGAGTTCGGCGCTCAGGACACCCATGACGACGGCGACCGTGAGAGCGGCGATCTCCGGGACCTCCGGCTGCGACACCCCGGCAGCGGCCACGATCGCGGTGAGCGCGGTCCAGAACGGGTCGTCGGGCTGGACGAAGTCCGGCTGGCTGAAGGAGTAGGCCATCAGCTTCGGGTGACGGTGCGCCAGCGTCCGGAAGTCCGTGGCGAGCAGACGGATGCGCTCCTGCCAGGGAGCGTTGTGAAGCGTCACGGTGCGGAACTGGGCGCCGACCATTCTCGCCACGCCGCGCAGCACGGCTTCCTTGTTCGGCACGTGGTGGTACAGCGACATCGGGTTCGCGTCGAGCGCGGTGGCGAGTCTGCGCATGGTGAGCGCCTCGACCCCGTCCTCGTCGATGAGCCGAAGGGCGGCGGCATGGATCCCGGCCTCGGTCAGAGGCACGTCTCTTTTCCTCGTGCCCCGCGGGGGACGCTTCGTCTGCTTTTCCATACCCCGTACGGTACCAGTTTCATACATCGTACGGAAATGACCCCGATTGCGGCGGCGGAGTGGAGGGGCGGGGGTTGCGTCGAGTTTCCGTACGCCGTACGGTACCAATTCCATACGGCGTATGTTTCCTTGCGGCGCCACTGCATTGACCAGCGCTACGCGCCCTTGCCCATCACCTCAGCCCCCCCTCCACGCAGAGGAGCAAGTCATGACCACGCACTCCGCGAACGACCTTCGCCCCGTCCGGTCCCCGCGCGGGATCCCGCTGCTCGGCCACACGCCGCAGATCCCCGACACCAACCCGGTGGAGTACTTCAACGAGCTGTCCAAGCAGTTCCCCGAGGGCATCTACGGCATGGACATCGCCGGCATCCAGCAGGTCTTCGTCTACGACCCCGACCTGGTGGCCGAGGTCTGCGACGAGACGCGGTTCTTCAAGCAGATCGAGAAGACGCCGCTGAGCCATGTACGGGACTACGCGGGGGCGGGCCTGTTCACGGCCCACCAGCACGAAGAGGAATGGGCCATGGCCCACCGGATCCTGCTGCCGGCCTTCAGCCAGCGGGCCATGAAGACCTACTTCGGTCAGATGCTGGAGATCGCCCAGAACCTGGTCGGCAAGTGGGAGAGCCGGGAGGGCCGGCCGGTCGCCGTCACCGACGACTACACCAGGCTCACACTGGACACCATCGCCCTGTCCGGTTTCGGCTACCGCTTCCGGTCCTTCGGCAAGGAGGAGCTGCACCCCTTCCTCAACTCGCTGCTGGAGGCGCTGATCGAGTCGATGCGGCGCTCCCAGGAGCTGCCGATGATGACCAAGCTCCGCAAGGCGGACGACAGGAAGTACCGCGCGAACATCCAGCTGATGCGCGACCTGGTCGAGAGCGTGATCAAGGAGCGCCGTGAGGGAAAGGGCACCGGCGAGGAGGACCTGCTCGGCCTGATGCTGGAGGCCACCGACCCGGAGACCGGCAAGCTGCTGGCCGACGACAACGTCCGCGATCAGGTGGTGACCTTCCTGATCGCCGGTCACGAGACCACCAGCGGCCTGCTGTCGTTCGCCACGTACTCGCTCATGCGCAACCCGCACGTCCTGGCGCAGGCATACGCCGAGGTCGACCGCCTGCTGCCCGGTGACACGGTTCCGGACTACGACACGATCATGCAGCTCGACGTGATCCCGCGGATCCTGGAGGAGACCCTGCGCCTGTGGGCTCCCATCCCGCTGATCGCCAAGGCACCCATCGACGACACCGTCATCGGCGACCGGTACGAGCTGAAGAAGGGAACCAGGGCCAACATCCTCATGGGCGCGCTGCACTCCCACCCCACGGCGTGGGACCGGCCGGAGGAGTTCGACATCGACCGGTGGCTGCCGGAGAACCGCGCCGAGCAGCACCCGCACGCCTACAAGCCGTTCGGCAACGGCGTGCGTGCCTGCATCGGCCGCCAGTTCGCGCTCACCGAGGCCCGCCTGGCGCTGGCGCTGGTGCTGCAGAAGTTCAGGTTCTCCGACACCACCGACTACAAGATGGACGTCCGCGAGGCCCTGACCCGTAAGCCCGGCGACTTCCAGCTGGTCGTCCGCAGGCGTCAGGAGCACCAGAGGACCGTCTTCGGCGCCGCCGACCTGCAGACCGGTGACACGCAGGCGCAGACAGCGGTCAGCGGCGTCGGGGTGAACCTGACCGTCGCCTACGGCTCCAGCCTCGGCTCCTGCGAGGACCTGGCGCGCACCATCGCCGACCGCGGTGAGCGCTCCGGCTTCGGCACCACGTTGATGAGCCTGGACGAGCTGGGCGACAACCTGCCCACCGAGGGCCTGCTCGCCGTCGTCGCCGCCAGCTACAACGGCAAGGCGCCCGACAACGCCCAGCGCTTCGACGACCTGCTCGCCGCCGGACTGCCGGAGGGTGCGCTGTCGAATGTGCGGTTCGCGCTGCTGGGCGCCGGCAACACCCAGTGGGTGGCCACCTTCCAGGCATTCCCCAAGCGGATCGAGGAAGGTCTGCTGGCCGCGGGCGCCATCCCGGTCGTGGAGCGTGGCATCGCGGACGCCGCCGGTGACTTCGACGGCATGGCGAGTCGTTGGACGGACACCCTGTGGGCCACCCTGGCCGAGGAGTACGCCGCCGACACCTCCGCGGCGAGCGGCCCGCGCTACGAGGTCCAGCTGCTCACCGAGTCCGACGTGCGTCCCGCCATCGTGTCCGAGCAGGCGTACCCGCTCACGGTGGTGGCCAACGAGGAGCTCGTGGCGGACGCGACCGGCCTGTGGGACTTCAGCGTCGAGCCGCCGCGCCCGTCCGCGAAGTCCATCACCTTCGAGCTGCCCGACGGCGTCAGCTACGACACCGGCAACCACCTGGCCGTCTTCGCCAAGAACGAACTCGCCCTGGTGGAGCGCGCACTGAGGCGGCTTGGTGTCGAGTACGACCAGGTGCTCCGGCTGGAGCAGCCCGGCGGCGGCCGCACCCACCTGCCGGTCGGCACTCCGGTCACCGCCGGCATCCTGCTCACCGAGTTCCTGGAACTGCAGGACGTGGCCACCCGCTCCCAGATCCAGACCCTGTCCGAGTACACCCAGTGCCCCTGGACCCGGCCGCAGCTGCAGGCGTACACCGCCGAGACGGAGGAGGCCGAGGAGCGCTACAGCAAGGAGATCCTCGGCAAGCGGGTCTCGGTGCTGGGCCTCCTGGAGCGCTTCGAGGCGGTCGAGCTGCCGCTGGCGGTCTTCCTGGAGATGACGGGCCCGATCCGCCCCCGCTTCTACTCCATCTCCTCCGCCCCGTCGGCCAACCCGCGCCATGTGCGCCTGACCGTCGGCCTGCTGGAGGGCCCGGCCCTGTCCGGCGACGGCCAGTACCGCGGCACCTGCTCCTCCTACATCGCCGGCCTCGAACCCGGAGACGTCGTCCACGGCTACGTCCGCGTGCCCTCCCCGGCCTTCGCCCCGCCCGCCGACCCCGCCACGCCGCTGATCCTCATCGGCCCCGGCACCGGCATCGCGCCGCTGCGCGGCTTCCTGGAGGAGCGGGCCTGGCAGCACGCCAACGGCACCGAGGTCGGCCTGTCGCAGGTCTTCGTCGGCTGCCGCCACCCGGAGCACGACTACTTCTACCGTCAGCAGATGCAGGACTGGGAGCAGGCCGGGATCGCGCACGTCCACACCGCGTTCTCCGCGGTGACCGGCCACCCGGCCCGGTTCGTGCAGAACGCCATCGCCCATGCCGCCGACACGGTGTGGCAAGCCATCGAAGACGGCGCGTACGTCTACGTCTGCGGGGACGGCCGCCGTATGGCCCCCGCCGTCCGCGAGGCCCTCGCCGCCATCCACCGCCAGAAGACCGGCAGTGACGACGAGACCGCCCAGCAGTGGCTCGCCCAGCTGGAGGCGGAGGAGCGCTACCAGCAGGACGTCTTCGCCTGACCCACGCACGGCGTCAAGGCGCGTGCCCCCCAGCCGCCGGGAGGCGTGCGGCATCCCCCGCCGCCCGCCGCCCGGCCACCGCAAGCCCTCAGACACCACACGGCACCCGTGTCCCGAACCACCGGGCGGTGCCGCTCAGAGAAAGCAGGTCGTCATGGACACCATGCTCGCCGGACGCTTCCACCTGGACAGCAAGAAGTTCGCCGTGGAGGAGGTCCCCATCCCCGTGCCGGGCCCGGGCGAGGTCCTCATCGAGGTGAAGGCCGCGGGCGTCTGCCTGTCGGACGTCCACCTCCTCGACGGCTCCCTCGTCCCGCTGTTCGCCACCTCCGACACCGTCACCGTCGGCCACGAGGTCGCCGGTGTGGTCCACACCCTCGGCCCCGATCTCAGGCGCGGCCTGACCATCGGCACCGGCGTCACCCTGGAGGCCGGCAAGACCTGCGGCAAGTGCGCCGGATGCGTGCGCCGCCGCCCCTGCACCCAGATGCTCACCGCCGGCATCGACTACGACGGCGGCTGGGCCGAGTACGTGACAGCCCGCGAGGACACCCTCATCCCCATCCCGGACAGCCTCCCCTTCGACCAGGCGGCGATCATCCCCGACGCGGTCTCCACCCCCTACGCCGCCGTCGTCACCACCGCGGGCGTCCGTCCCGCCCAGTCCGTGGGCGTGTGGGGCGTGGGCGGAGTCGGCGCGCACAACGTACGCCTCGCCCGCCTGGTCGGCGCCGCGCCGATCATCGCCGTGGACCCGCTGCCCAGCGCCCGCGAGCGCGCCCTCGCCTTCGGTGCGGACCACGCCCTGGACCCGGCCGCCCCCGACTTCGCCGACCAGGTCCGCGCGGCCACCGAAGGACGGGGCCTGGACTTCGCCTTCGACTGCGCCGGCGTACCCGCCGTCCGCGAGCAGGCAGCTTCCGTGCTCGGCCTGGGCGGCTCCCTGATCCTGGTGGGCATCACCCCGAGGCCGCTCACCATCACCGAGGGTCTGACCTTCAACTACCTGCAGAAGCAGGTGCGCGGTCACTACGGCGGCACCCCGGAGTCGGTCTCCGAGCTCGTGCGGCTGACCGCGGCCGGCCGCCTCGACCTGGCCCCCTCCATCACGGATCACATCCCGCTCATCGACGCGGCCGACGCGGTCAACCGTCTGGAGAACAAGATCGGCGACCCGATCCGCCTCATCCTCGTCCCCTGAACCCCCGCCGGCAGGACACCAAGCCACCTCGGGAAGGGGTGAGTGGGCTCCGGTGCTTGAGGGAGCGCCGGAGCCCACGCTTCTCCGGCAACCGTGGAGAGAGGCAGCCATGCAGACGACCGACCGCCCGGGCCGCACTCCGCAGCGCAGGGACGCTCACTCCAACCACAGACGCATCCTCGCGACCGCCCGGCAGCAACTGCGGGACGACCCGGACACGTCTCTTGACAGCATCGCCAAGGCGGCCGGCGTCGCCCGGCGCACCCTCTACGGACACTTCCCCAGCCGGGAGGCCCTGGTCGCCGAGCTGACGCAGGGAGCAGAACAAGCGCTGCAGCGGGCGTTCGCCGCAGTTCGCATCCCGGATGCCGATCCTGTCGAGGCGACGGCGCGCATGGTGCTGGCGGCATGGGCGATGGGTGACCAGTACCGCATGCTCATCGCCCTGGGACGCCGCCACCCACAGGAGACAGCGATCCGCGCCACGCTGGCACCCGCCCGCGAAGAGGCCGTCGCGAACATCCGACGTGGTCAACACCAAGGCGTGTTCGCAGACCATGTCCCGGCCCCCGTCCTCGCCCAGGCGCTGGAAGCACTGACGCTGGCCCTCGCCGAGGAGAACGCCGCGAACAGGTGGACGGACCCCACGGGCGTGGCCGCGGCCACCGCCTGCCTCGTCGCCGCCGGCGTGGCACCACAGGCGGCTGCGTTCCAGGTGCAGGACGTTGTCAGGCGGCTTCGGGCAGCGGTCGTCGTGTGACCTCATGGGCGCCGTCCGGGGCGAGGCCGAGCCCCAGCTCGTGCTCCTTGCCGGTCTCGGCTCGTCAGCTGCTGCGCGCAGGCGGCGGACGCCCCTGAGTCCTGTGAGCGAGCCCACGCCGTCGCTGGCACACTGAATGTGTGGTTCCGCTGACGGCCGCGACCGATCAGGCCGCGTCCTCATCACTCACAGGCGCCGGCGTGGTGTCGACCTGCGCATTGCTCTTCACCGTCGCGTCGTTCTGGTGGCTCAACGCCAGGCAAGGGCACCTGAGGACGTGGGAACCTCACGCCTTCGCCGCGATCGTCCACTCTTCCACGGCCCGCCTGCGGCTCCCGCTCGTCCTTCACAACACCGGCCCCAAACCGATCGTCGTGCAGGACCTCCTGCTGACCTTCCCTGACGAGCCCGCTTCCCACCTGCCGCTGCTGTGGGTGTCCTCACCGTCCCGACTCCAGCCGGGGCCGGACGAGGACGCGAAACTGCCCGCCGGCTTCGTCGTTCCCGGCAGACAAGCGCAACAACTCTTCATCGAGTTCGAGGCACCCTTCTCCGGGTTCCTCCCGGAAGCCCGTGACTACAAGGTCCAGCTGCAAGCGAGGGTCGGCCACCGCAAGGGGTGGCGCCGCCTGCTGACGTTCACCCTGCGGGCCGCCAACATCGTCGACCCGGATCGCTACAACGTCTACAACAACGCACCGGTCGAACTGACGAAGGAAGACCGGAAGAGAGCAGACGCTGCGCTGCTGGAGCTGTTGGACGAGCATGGGGACGCCTCCGCCACCGGCGGCAGGAACCAGCAGGACCCACCAGACGATGAGGGCGACACCGGCGCGAAGCGCTAGAGCCCGGCTTCACGCCATCCTGATCGGCTGCCGTGTTCCCCCTCCGGCCCTGGGCCCTCCGGCGCCTGCTGGGGGGCGTCAAGAAACCATTCGATCGGCGGGGGGGCGTCGACGGCTGTGTCGGTGTGTCGGAGGACGTCGTGGGTCGGGTACTTTGCGGTCGACGCCGGGGTTGTGCTCAGCTGGACTGGCGTGCGCGGCGCTCCGCCGGTGAACAGTGGCGTCCCGGCGCCCGGATCGACGGGCGCGTGGACCAGCCGGCAGCGGAAGCTTCGAAGTCCTGCCCGGCAGCCGACATCTTGAGCCAGGAGCCGAGTACCGTGACCGACCTCGATCCGTTCTCCGACCTGCTTGACTATCCGTTGTACGTCGTGACCGCGGAGGCCGCCGGTGAGCGGGCGGGCTGTCTGGTCGGATTCGGCTCGCAGTGTTCGATCAGGCCGCCCCGGTTCATGGTCTGGCTGTCCAGGGCCAATCGGACGTTCCGGGTGGCCGAGCAGGCCGAACGGCTCACGGTTCATCTGCTCCGAGGGGACCAGGACCGGTTGGCCCGGCTCTTCGGCGGCGAGACCGGCGATCACATCGACAAGTTCGCCGACGTCCCATGGCACCCAGGGCCAGGCGGATCTCCCGTCCTCGACGAAGCTCCTGCCTGGTTCGTCGGTCGCGTGCAGGACCGGATCGACGGCGGCGACCATGTCGGTTTCCTGCTGGCCCCGGAGACGGTGAGCAGCGTCGCGGGCAGCCGGACCACTCCACTGTCCCTGAACGACGCGCTGGACATCACGCCTGGCCATCCCGTGAACTGATCTCCTCGTTTCCGATGCCGGCCACAGCACATGGAGTGCGTCAGCGTCGGGTGATCCGTGGGATGGCGTCGTCGACGATCAGTCCGACGGGCCTGGGGATCACTCCGGGCGTCCGTCCACCGCTGGCGACGCCGGCGCGGGGCACCCGTCAGCCGCGGCGCAGCATCATGACGACCGCGACGATGACGATGATGAGGACGATGGTTCCCAGACCTATGTACATGACGGTTTCCTTCCCCAGGTGATCGGCACCACCAGCGGTGGCGTGCAGATCGAGTGCCCCTCCGTACGGGCGGCGCAGCACGGTCCAGCGGTTCCTTTGCCCAGCCGTGACCACCCGGTGGTGGTCGTCCGTTTCTCGGACTGTGGGGGAGCGGGAGCCGGGTCTCATCGCGAACCGTCGCGAGGACGAGGTCAGGGCTGTCCGCGGCCCCCTACGGGAGGCGGCTCCGGCCCACCGAAAACGGCCCTGCCCTGACGGTCGGTGAGTGCGATCACCCAGAACGCCGCCTGTCGCCGTCGTCCGGCGGTGGACCGCACCATCCCACCTGCCGGATCCGATGCTCATAGTCGTTCGGTCGCCATCGGCTGGGCGCGGGCTGTTTCCCCGACTCGTCGAGGAGGGCGGCGTCAGGCGCTCTCGCCCGGTGCCGGTGCCGGTGCCGGCGCCGTGGGGCCCGGCGGGCTGGTGCGGAGCATGGCCCTGAAGAGGGCGTCACGACGAGGCAAGACTGCACGAGCTGCCGCTTCGGCGTCGATTGCGTGGGTCTTGCCGTGACGCCGTCGGGCGGCCTTGTCGGGCTGATCGACCTCGGTCACCTCGATACCTTCGGCCCGCAGATGCCGGGCCAGGGCGGCTCCGTAAGAGCCGGTGCACTTCACGACGCCAAGACCGACGGCAGACAGACCTTCCTCACCCCGGAAGGACTCGGCGGCGTACGCCGCCACTACGACATCAGCCGCCCCAGCGAGTCGGCCTGGCGAGCCTGGGGCGGATATCCGAGCGAACCGACGCGGACTCGGGGCTCCTTGGTTGCATCATGTGCAAGGTTGCATCGACTGCAATGTTGGGGGTACCGTCGTGGTGTACGAAACGGTTTCGTTTGGATCCGTGGTCTGGGCTCCGCGCTGTCGGGCTGTCCGGGCCGGTTTCTCGTGTGAGAGAGAGGAGTGTGGGATGACTGAGACCGCAACGGCGCGAAGCAGTCGACTCACGCCCGAGCGTGAGGCGGATCTGTACAGGGCCGTGCTCGACCGGCTCCGGCAAGTCGGTTACGAGGCCCTGACCATGGACGCCGTCGCCGCCCTCACCCGCTCCAGCAAGGCCACCCTCTACCGCCAGTGGGGTGGCAAGGCCGAACTGGTGGCGAAAGCGATGCGGTTCAGCAAGCCGGGCGGCATCGCCGACGTCGACACCGGCTCGTTGCGGGGTGATCTCCACGCACTCGCCCAGCGCGTGGACGACTGCGCAATGGAACAGCACTCCGCGCTGATGCGGGGCCTGTTCATGGTGGTGCACACGAATCCCGAACTCCTCCGGGCCTTCCGGGAGTTCCTGGTCGATCCGGAGACGGCGGACTTCCGCCAGGTGGTGCAGTGTGCCATCGACCGCGGAGAGGTCCGTGCGGACAATCCGGCGATCGAGTACGTGCCGCACATGATGCTCGGTTCTTACGTCACCCGGATGCTGCTCGACGAACTGCCACCGACGCAGGAGTTCCTCCTTTCGTACATCGACGCCGTGGTCCTCCCCGCCCTCGGCGTGCCAACGCGGTGAAAGACAGCACGGTCACTGCCTGACCGGCAGCTGAGCACCACCTGACGCGACTGCTCACGTCGTCGGGCGGACCAGTTTTCTGTACGGAGGGCCGATCGACCCTGCCTCCCCGTGGGCCGATCAGTCCTGCCCTTGTACGGGCTGGTCCATCCTGCCTTGCTCATCCTCGACCTGATCGGGAGTACGTCCCGTGGCTACCTTCCTGTACAAACTCGGCCGATTCGCCTTCCGGCGACGGCACTTCATCGCCCTGTTCTGGGCGGCCCTGCTGGCCGCCGCCTGCGTCGCGGCCTTCAACGCGCCCGCCGCGGGTGCATCGTCCTACTCGATCCCCGGCATCGAGTCCCAGAAGGCCTATGACCTGCTGGCGCAGCGCTCGCCAGGCTCTGACGCCGACGGAGGGAGTGCCAACGTCGTCTTCAAGGCTTCCGCGGGCGAGAAGATGACGGACGCCGACAACAAGACGCTCGTCGAGCAGACCGTGAAGAAACTCGGCACGGGCCCCGAGGTCGCTTCCGTCACCGACCCGTTCACGCAGCACAACGCGGTGAGCAAGGACGGGACGATCGCCTACGCGCAGGTGAAGTACACCGCCCCGGCCAAGGAACTGAAGGACTCCACCAAGGACTTCCTGAAGAAGACGGTGGAAAAGTCCCGGGACTCCGGGGTGACCGTCGAGATCGGCGGTGACGTGCTCGACGACTCGCCCTCGTCGGGTGCCGGAGAGCTCATCGGTGTCGCCGTCGCCGCGGTCGTCCTCGTCATCACGCTGGGCTCGCTGGTTGCGGCCGGGCTGCCGCTGCTGACCGCCCTCATCGGGGTGGGTATCGGCTACGCGGGCATCACGGCCCTCGCCAACGCGCTCGACCTCGGGGACACCACCTCCATCCTGGCCATGATGATCGGCCTCGCCGTCGGTATCGACTACGCCCTGTTCATCCTCTCCCGCTACCGGTCCGAACTGGCCGAGGGCCGCGAACGCGAGGACGCGGTCGGACGGGCCACGGGCACGGCGGGCTCGGCAGTGGTCTTCGCCGGGCTGACGGTCGTGATCGCACTCGTCGGCCTCTGGATCGTCGACGTCCCGGTGCTGACCAAGATGGGTTTCGCGGCGGCGTGCACGGTCGTGCTCGCGGTGCTGATCGCCCTCACGATGATCCCCGCGATGATCGGCTACGTGGGCCGGAGGATCCAGCCGACGGGCAAGAAGAGCAAGCGGTTCGGTGGCAGGAAGGCGCGGGAGAACACCGAGGGCAAGCCCAACATGGGCACCCGCTGGGGAAGCTTCGTCGTCCGCCGTCCCGCCGCCGTCCTGGTGCTGGGCGTGGTCGCCCTGGGGGCCATGGCCATCCCGGTGACCCAGCTGAACCTCGGGCTGGGCGACGACAGCACGAAGCCGGCGTCCACGACGCAGCGAAAGGCCTACGACCTCCTCTCGGAAGGCTTCGGCCCCGGCTTCAACGGCCCGCTGATGATCGTCGTCGACACGAAGGACAGCAGTGCCCCGAAGGCGGCCGCCACCACGGTGGCCGACGAGGTCAAGGGCCTGAAGGACGTCGCGACGGTCACCCCCGCGATGTTCAACAAGGCCGGCGACACGGCGACGATCACCGTCATACCGGACTCCAAGCCGTCCTCGACGAAGACCGAGGACCTGGTGCACGACATCCGTGACAAGGCCGACGGCATCAGGGCCGACACGGACGCCCGGGTGCTGGTCACCGGCACGACGGCGATGAACATCGACTTCTCGCAGAAGCTGAGCGACGCGCTGATCCCCTACCTGGCGCTGGTGGTCGGCCTGGCCTTCCTGCTCCTGATGGTGGTCTTCCGCTCGATCCTGGTGCCGTTGAAGGCGGCCCTCGGGTTCCTGCTGTCGGTGCTGGCCGCACTGGGCGCCGTGGTCGCGGTCTTCCAGTGGGGCTGGCTGGCCGGTCTGCTCGGTGTCGAGGAAACCGGCCCGATCATGTCGCTGGTGCCGATCTTCATGATCGGCGTGATCTTCGGCCTGGCGATGGACTACGAGGTGTTCCTCGTGACCCGGATGCGCGAGGCCTACGTCCACGGCGAGGAGCCCAAGCAGGCCGTGGTGACCGGCTTCAAGCACAGCGCACGCGTGGTCACGGCCGCCGCGATCATCATGATGTCCGTCTTCTCCGGCTTCATCAGCTCCAGCGAGTCCATGATCAAGATGATGGGCCTCGGGCTGGCGGCCGCGGTCTTCTTCGACGCGTTCATCGTCCGCATGGCCATCGTCCCGGCCGTCCTCGCACTGCTCGGGAAGAGCGCCTGGTGGCTGCCGAAGTGGCTGGACCGCGCGCTGCCCAACGTGGACGTCGAGGGCGCAGGCCTGCGCACACAGGGCAACGACAGCGGCGCGGATCCGGACGAGGAGCGGGCGCTGGCACGCGTCTGACACGACGGCGTCGAAGCAGACCAGCCGGTGAGGGCTCCGTGAAAACGGGGTGCCCTCACCGGCTTCCTCCACACCGTTGGCAGTGTGTGCCGGAGGACGGGTCTGACCGCTCTCCCCGCCGTCGCCACCCTCACCTGCGCCGGCAAGCGCAACACCGGCACCGCCATCGACATCCCTGCCTTCGTGGCAGGTGCGAGCGAGTACCTGGAGGTCGGACCGCTGAGCAGGGCGGCGAGATACGGGGAGCCGATCCGGTAGACGCCCGCGCGGTCCACGGTGAGCCGCGTACCGTCACCGAGGTCGGCTGGAACACCCGGACGACCCATTCCGCGGCGCCGGCGCGGATGACGGTGGCGAGCCGGGACACCAGCGGTACGGCTTTGTTTCCAAGTTCAGTGAGGTTCTGGGAAGTTCCTGGGAAAAAGTCCATCCCTTCGGCCATGGGCCTCCGTGATCTGCATCGTTTCTCTCCGCTTCTCAGAAGCCTCTCAGAACCTCTCGGGAACGTCGTACCCGGAACCGCCAGCGTGTGCGGCGTCCCCAGGGCACGCGGCGCCGTTACTCCCCCGATCGGCGCCGCGTGCTTCCCGCTCGACGAGCGAAGCGGAGCGTTTCCTGCATGGTTGCCACCACATCCCGGGGTCACGCTGGTCGGCACCGTCGCGCTGTGGTTCGTGTTTGCGGCACGCAGTCGTCACAGCGGTCGTCCTGGGCATGGCTGCCTGGCTGGTGGGTGCGTCCGGGCATTTCGGCGTCAGCGTGCTCGGCAGCGAAATGGGAGGAATGCGGGCCGAGCTGAGCGGCGGCGTGCTGCGGACGGTCGTCTTCGGGCTGCTGGTCGGCGCGCTGGCCGGGAGCGCTGGAAGCCTGCTGTCCGCGGTTCGCGGTGGCCGCTCGTCGCGTTGACAGAATGACTTTGTACGGTGAAGACAGCGCGCTTGCGAAGTCTGCCCGGCAGGATTCCCGCTGCCGTGGGCCGCGCTTTCTGCCATGACCCTCGTCTCCCGGTGAGCCGGAAGAGAGTTCCCCGCTCGCCTGGAGGTTTGCTTTGACAGCTGTTGAGCCCTCTGCCCTGCCTGGTACGGGTGGCGAAACTGAACTCGACGCGATGGCCGTCACCGGCGTGAACCTTCTGGTCGTGGAGGACGAACCCACCGTGCGGGAACTGCTGTGCGCGGCGCTTCGGCACGCCGGTTTCACCGTCGCCTCGGCCGGGACGGGCCAGGAGGCCCTGGACCGGGCGCGGGAGACCTCGCCGGATCTGGTCCTGCTGGATGTGATGCTCCCCGACCTGGACGGCTTCGAGGTGATCCGCCGGCTGCGCGAGCTGCACCGCGCGGCCGCAGCGTGTCGTACTGGACACATCCCAGTCGTGTTTCTCACCGCCAGGGACGCGACCCAGGACAAGATCGAAGGGCTGGGACTGGGCGGCGACGACTACGTGACAAAGCCGTTCGACCTCCAGGAGCTGATCGCCCGCATCCGTGCAGTGCTGCGCCGCACCAGCGGCGACCCCACTGCACTGCTGCGCGTGGCCGACCTGGAGCTGAACGCCGATGGTGTCCAGGCGACTCGCGCGGGTGAGCCCTTGCGCCTGTCACCCACCGAATTCCGGCTGCTGCACTACCTGATGACGAATGCCGGACGCACGGTCTCCAAGCCGCAGATCCTCGGGCGCGTATGGAACTACGACTTCAACGGCGACACCGGGATCGTCGACACCTACATCAGCTATCTGCGCCGCAAGATCGACAACGGCGGTCCCAGGCTCATCCACACCGTGCACAGTGTGGGCTACGTGCTACGCGGACCGAAGCCGTGACCGGGCCCCGCCGTGTCCGTGCGCTGTGGGCGCGCGCGTCCCTCCGCAGCCGGGTGCTGCTGCTGGCCGTCGCCTTGTCGGCGGCCGGGTTCACGGCGTTCGCCCTGCTCACCGGCAGCGCCCTGCGCGGTTACATGGAGGACCGCGTCGATGTCCAACTCCGTGCCACCGCACAGGTGTTCGCCGCGTTGCCGCCAAGGGCCGCAGAGCAGGGCGCCTAGCAGAGGCCGTCCGCAGGACTGCCGGACTCAAGCACGGACGTCCTCAGCGACACCGTCATCACGTATCTCGCGAAGGACGGCACCAGCGGGAGCAGCATCCACTCCCTCGCAGTGGCGAACCGGGCGCGGAACACGGGCGGACCGGCCCTGCCCCGGCTGGAGACGGCCGCGGTCGCCGCCCGCGGCGGCCGACCGTTCACCGTCGCCAGCAGGGCGACGCACGCTGGCGGGTGATCGCTGTGCCCCGAGTGACGCCCGCCGAACTACCCGGGACGACTCTGACGGCGTGGGGAGCCCGGCAGCCTGACCACGGGCCTCGGTCTGCTTGCGGTCCTCGCGGTCGCGGGCTGGCCAGCAGCTCGGCAGAGGTGACTCGTAGGTACCGGGCGAACGCGTGGCGGCGTCGACGTGCCGACAGCAGTTCTGATGAAGCTGTCAGTTTTCCTGGGGATTGCCATTGACGACTTATTCAGCAGGATTGATGATGTCATCAATCGATCTGTGTTTTCTCGGAGGGCATCATGTCCAGAACCGGCGTCGGCGAGGTCGAACGCACGCGCCTCAAGACGCCCCGGCAAGATCTCCGGAGCGAGAGTGGCGCCCTGCGCAGCGAGCGCCTCGGGTGCTGCGCGAATCCGGTGATCAAGGTGGCGGACCTGGTGTGGCTGGACTTCGAGAAGCCGGACCTGGGCCGGCCCGAGGTGTCCGCGTGGTACTTCGGTTTCGTGATCGCCGCCCGCACCGAGTCGGAGCTGTGACGACGAGGTGCCGGGGCAGCCGGCGTTTCGCTGGGTCTGGCCGTACCCGTACTCGGCATCCTGGCCGCTGCCGGGTCGTTGCTCCTGATGGCCGGACCGGTGATCACCCACGGGCGCAAGGGCGACGGCATCCGTGGCATGGCTCCCGCGCTCGCCTGCGCCGTGCTCGTCGTCTGTCTCGCAGCCCTGATCGCCATGTGAATCACCTCGGAATGGACCTGTGATGCCTGCCCGCACTGACGTCCCCGTCTACCGCGCCGACATCTACTCGGCCGCGGCGATCCGCGACACCCACACCCACTACGCCGCGCTTCGCGCCCTCGGCCCCATAGCGTGGCTGAACAAGCACAAGGTCTACGCCCTGCCGCGCTACGCCGAATGCAAGGCCGTCCTCCTCGACGAAGAAACCTTCATCTCTGGCGAGGGAGTCGCCCTCAATCCCCTCGCCAACCGCGTGGGACGAGGCACCACCCTCTTCAGCGACGGTGAGGACCACTCCCGCCGCCGCGGCCAGGTCGCTCACCGGCTCACTCCCAGGGCACTGCGCGCGATGACGGCCACTGTGGAGGGGCAGGCTGCCGCCATTGTCGAGGCCGCGGTCGCCGCCCGGAACATCGACGGCGTGGGACTCGCCGCGGCCCTGCCCATGTCCGTCGTCCCCGACCTCATCGGCTGGCCCGAGGAGGGCCGTGAGCACCTGCTGCGCTGGGCCGGCGCCGCCTTCGACAGCCTTGGCCCGCTCAACCGCCAGTCGGTGCGTACCCTTCCCTCGTCTCTCGGCATGATGCGCTACGCCCGCCGTGTCGTCCGCGATCGATCCGTACTGGACGGCAGCATGGGCCACGATCTGGTCTGTGCGGCCGACGAGGGCCGTGTCCCGCGCGCCGAGTGCGCCACGATGATGATCGACTACCTCGCGCCGTCCCTTGACACCACAATCAGCGCCATCTCCAGCGCTCTGTACCTCTTCGCCACCCACCCCGAACAGTGGAACCTGCTGAAGGCGGACCCGAGCCTCATCCCCAACGCGGTCAACGAGGTCGTCCGTTACGAGTCCCCGATCCGGGCCTTCTCCCGCAGCGTCGCCCGCGACACGGAACTCGCGGGCACCCCACTTCCCAAGAGCTCCCGGGTACTGGTCGTCTACGGTTCCGCCAACCGCGACCCGCTGGAATGGGACGAGCCGGAGACCTTCGACATCCGCCGCGACGCATCCCGTCAACTCGGCTTCGGACAGGGCACCCACGGTTGCGCCGGACAAGGCCTGGCCCGCATGGAGACCTCAGCGATGCTCCGAGCCCTGGTCAACCGCGTCGAGCGGATCGAGTCGACCGGCACGCCCGAATGGGCTCTCAACAACCTCATCCACCGCTACGAGTACCTCCCGCTCGCGCTCATTCCCGCCTAGGCGGCTGCCCGTTCCTCCGGTCACAACCCCTTGTCCAAGGACACCACCATGAAGATCTCCGTCGACTACGCCCGCTGCGAAGGACACGGCTTGTGCGCGGACCAGGCCCCGCACGTTTTCAGCCTGGACGGCGAAGCCGAACTCATCTATCGCTTCGACGGCGCCGATGTACCCGACGAGCACCGGTCAGCAGCTCGGACCGCCGTCAATGTGTGTCCCGTCGCCGCACTGCGGGTGGTGTCGTGACGGCCCCTTCGGTGCTCATCGTCGGGGAGTCGCTTGCCGGCACGACCGCTGCACGAGAACTGCGGACGCTGGGCCACGCCGGCCCGGTCACGGTCATCGGCGCCGAAGGGCACGGGGCCTATTCCAGGCCGCCGCTGTCCAAGGCCGTCCTCAGGGGCCCCGGCGCCGACGACTCGCTGGTACAGGACATCGACGGGCTTGAGATCGGCATCGTCCGCTCAGCCGCCATCGCTGCGGACTTGAGCCGGCGCACCGTCATCACCACGGACGGGCGCGAATTCCGCTACGACGCACTGATCATCGCCACAGGTGCTGAGGCCCGTCGGCTCGCCGAACCCGGCCAACGCGGCGAACTGGTCCTGCGCACATTGGATGACGCCCGCCTGTTGCGCAGCCGTCTGGAAGCCGCCGCCTCCGCGATCGTGGTCGGTGCGGGCTTCCTGGGCATGGAGGTGGCCAGCGCGTGCGCGGCCCGTGGCATACCAGTCTGCATCGTGGACATCGACCGGCCTCTGGAGCGGCTCCTCGGTGGCTATCTGTCAGCTGCGATCACGGCGCGCGCCGAGGCGTACGGCATCCAGTGCGTGCGGACGTCCGGCCTCGCCATGCTGACGGGCGACCCCGTGCACGGGGTGACGCTGCCCGGTGGTACGGAGCTCACCGCCGACCTGGTGGTGACCTGCGCCGGGGAGACACCCTGCACGGGCTGGCTCGCGGGCACAGGTCTGGCCGATGAGCTGGGTGTCGGGATCGATCACACCTGCGCCACTCTGGTGCCGGGTGTGTTCGCCGCCGGCGACGTCACGTATCTCCGCGCCGACGACAGTGGCCCCGACCGGCGTGCGCCGTTCTGGTCCAACGCTGTCGCTCAGGGCAAGGTCGCTGCCGCCTCCGTCCTCGGACTTCCGCCCGCAGGACCGCCGCACGACGACTACTTCTGGACCGAGGTCGCCGGACTCACCCTCAAGGTCGTCGGCCCTCTGCCCCTCACTGCTGGACCCACCGCTGTGGAGGGCCGGATGGGCGAGGGGCGTGCCCTGCTCACCTGGAAGCATCCTGATGGCCGTTCGACCGTTGTCGCATACGGCATGCGCAAGTCTGTCACCGCACTCCGGGTCCGTGCCCTGGGCCAATCCGTCTCGACGCTGTGAGGCCACCGTGCCCTTTCTCCTGCTGATCGGGTGCCACGAGCCGACTACACCGTCCGCGCCGTCCGACGGTGCGCTCCCGAGGGCATCTCCCGGCACCAACTGCATGCCGAGCACTTTGCCTTCCGCTGACCGTCCACACTCCGGCGCCGACATCGATCACTCGCGGGTCGAAGCCGCAATCCCACCGGCCGCCCGTCCCATCGCCCCCCCCAGGGACCGGCGGACGGCTCAACCGGAATCGTCCGCGTGGCTCGGGCGACCGAATCCGTGTCCACGCCGACATGATCGACACCGCGACCTTGACCGGCCGGATCCGGCGCGGTGCCCTCGGTGACTGATGGGCACCGCCAAAACGTTCAATCGGGCCGGGCTACACCAGCCGCGCTACCGCCGTGAGGGTCGCGACAGCGCGGTCCAGGGTCGCGTGATCGGCCCAGTTGCCGTGGAAGCCGAAGGGGACGCGGCTGGGGAGCCTGACGCGGGCGAGCGGGGTGCGCCCCAGGTCGGTGGCATGGTCGATCAGGCCTGGGCCGGGGGTGACTGAGGTCATTGGAGTGCTCCGGGTGCGGGGTGGGAGCTTCGGTCTGCTGGAACGAGGGCCGCTTGCCGGGCGGCTCTCCCCATGGCCGGGCCGTGCGGCCAGGGCAGCCACGGTCAGAACGGATAAGCAGGTATCTCGCTTCGGACTGTGACCCACTGCTGCTCAGTGAAGGCTTCGAGGTTGGGGACGATGCCGCCGTGACGGGATCCGTTGCCGGAGTCGCCGACGCCACCGAACGGGACGGTCGCCTCGTCGTTCACGGTCTGATCGTTGATGTGCACCAGCCCGGTCGGGATTCGGTCGGCCAGCGCCAGGCCCTTACCGATGTCGCGGGTCAGGATGCCGAGGGAGAGGCCGTACTCGGTGTCGGCGGCCAGCCGAGCGGCCTCGTCGAGATCGTTGAAGGCCACCACGGGCGCAACGGGCCCGAAGATCTCCTCCGCGTAGGCGCGGGCGGTGAGCGGTACTTCGGCCAGGACCGTGGGCCGATAGAACAGGTCCTCGTGGGTGCCACCCGCGGCGAGCCGTGCGCCGGCGGCCAGAGTGGCGGAGACGATGGCGTGGGTGGCTTGCAGCTGATGCTGATCGATCATTGGGCCGAGGAAGACCTCGCCCTTCATCGGATCGCCCACGGGCGCCGCGTCGGCGCGCTCGGCGAGGCGGGCCGTGTACTCCTCGGCGATCGAGGCATGTACGAGATGGCGGCTGGAGGCCATACAGATCTGCCCGGAGTGGTGGAAAGAGCCGAACGCGCCAGCGGACACGGCCTTGTCCAGGTCGGCGTCGTCCAGGACGATCAGCGCCGAGTTGCCGCCCAGCTCCAGATGCACCCGCTTCAACCGCTGCGCGGCAGCCGTTGCGATCGCCTTACCCGCCCGCGTGGACCCCGTGAAAGCGATGACGGGCACGCGCGGGTCGTCCACCAGTGCGGCTCCGACGTCGGTGCCACCGGGCAGGACGTGCAGAACTCCCTCGGGAAGCCCCGCCTCCTCGAAGACACGCGCGATGATGACGCCGCCGCAGATCGAGGTGCGCGGATCGGGCTTGAGGACGACCGCGTTGCCGAGGGCCAGCGCCGGGGCCACCGCCCGCATGGCCAGCACCAACGGCGCGTTGAACGGGGAGATGACACCCACCACGCCCACCGGGCGTCGTCGCGAGAACGAGAGGCGGTCCTCGACCGAGCGGAGGACTTCGCCAAAGGGAGCCGCTGCGAGCGCCGAGGCCTCGTAGCACTCCTCGGCTGAACCGTGCGACGTCTGGAGCTCCGCGAACGGCCGCAGTGCGCCCGACTCGCGCACGACCCACTCCGCTATCTCCGCCTGGTGCCTCTCGAACAGGGCTGCGGCGCGCCGCAGGACCTGCGCCCGATCGACATACGGGAGCGCCGCCCACGCGCGCTGGGCCCGCACCGCGTGTGCCACGGCCCGGTCCAGATCGTCGGGCGTGGCTGCGCCGACACGGCCCAGCGTCTTGCCGGTCGCCGGCTCGACGGAGTCGTACGGCTCGCCCGAGCCCTTCGCCCACCCGCCGGAGAAGATCCGCCCCTGCCAATCGGCTGTGTTGAGAAAGGTCATGATGTTCCGTTCTGCATAGTCTGAATGTGAGGGTCGGCCATTGGCTGGCACTCCTGCGGGTTGAGTTGCTGGGGGCCCACGCCCAAGGCGCGCCTCGAACCACACGACTCAACCGAGTCGCCCCGCCTCTACCTGCAGGGCATCGACCCACCGGCCCAGCTCGTCGCTGGAAGAGGAACGGGATCCGCCGCGCTTCCGGGACCGGCATCACCTTCAGGGCCGTCAGGACCTGCTTGAGCGCCTGCACCGAGCGCGGGCCCACCGCCACACCGCCGGCAACTGGCGAACCCGGCCTGCTTGTACAGCCACTCCCGGTACACGTAGGAGATGGCGTTGAGCAGCGAGGCAGGCGGACCGTAGTTGTGCACTTGGTGGGCGCCGCAAACGTGGTGGGCGCTTGGACCGCTGCTGTCAGGTGGGGCCCGGGCCGCGGTCTCCTGAGGGCCCGCGTCTCGTCCTGTAGATCGCCCCGAGAGGTTCCTGTCCCCGCGCGCGGGCCAACCGGATTGCCATGGAAATCTCACCTTCACTGTCCCGTTAAGCAGGACTGACATTTTGATATCTAGGACGTTTCCTTGATGGGTGTCAGATGTCAAGAGGTGTGCCGGCGGGCCGGCGTTTCTTGGGCGCGCAGAGTTCGCTGACCGCGTGATCGCTCCCGTCGGCGGAGGTGCCCCAGCCGCGCACTTGGAACATGTCCAACCGATGCACGATGTTGTCACGGCCCATGATCGTATGGTCGCCGACTGGGCTGGCCTTGTTCCTCCGGTTCGAGATCGCAGGCGGGTGCCCACTGCGCTCCTTCCCGCGTGACTCCCAGCGGCGCGCGATGGTCGTGGCCTTCACGCCGTCTGCATGACTGTGAGCGTTGCAGACACTCCCAGTCATGCCATTGGGGACGAGAATTGCGACGAGCGTAGTATTTGCATTGCATGCAAGAAGCAGTAGGGTCTCGATGGTGGCTGGGCGGCTTCGGGCGTCCGCGGTGACGTCTGCCGGAGGTCGCAGTCGAGGTCGGCAGGCCGCTCTGGTCCTGGCGTCGGCCCCGGGCGCGCTCGGCTCCCTTCCCTCTCTGTGCGAGGGGGCGCATGTGTGACACGGGCAACATGTTCGGTCGGCATGCGCGTGGCCGTGCTCTTCTGCTTCTGCGAAGGGAAAATTGATCTACTTATGTCCACATTCCTGCTGGTGCACGGTGCTTGGCACAGCGGACGGTGCTGGGAGCGAGTGGTGCCGCTGCTGGAGGCTGCCGGACACCGGGTGTTCGCGCCGTCCCTGACCGGCTATGGCGACAAGGCGCACCTACTGGGTCCGGAAGTGGGGCTCGATACGCACGTCGACGACGTGGTCGGGCTCCTCACCGAGGGGGACCTCAGCGACGTCGTGCTCGTCGGCCACAGTTACGCGGGCCTGGTGATCTCCTCCGCGGCCAACCGGACCCCCGAACGCATCGCGCACCTGGTCTACCTCGACGCCATGGTCCCGGAGGACGGCGAGTCTGCGCTCGATGCCCAACCTGTCACGCGACAGCTGATGGAGCTCGCCGAGAAGTCAGAGAGCGGCTGGCGCGTGCCGCCGATGCCCGAGCAGCCCGCGCCTCTCGGCCTGTTCGGCGTCACCGACCCGGCGGACGTCGCCTGGCTGCGCGGGATGCTCTCGGACCATCCGGTGCGCTGTCTGCAGCAGCCGGTGCGGTTGGACAACCCGGCCGTGAACGCGATCCCGCGTACGCACATCCACAGTGTCGGCGCCGCGCCGGCGGGCGTCACCCGTCGTCCTGTCCTCCCGATCCAGCCCAATGGCACTGCCGCGCGGGTCTGGGAGCTGCCGACCGGCCACGACTGCATGATCACCATGCCGAGCGAACTCAGCGAACTGCTGCTCAAGCTCTCCTAGCCAGGGGCTGTCGTCCATGTGTCACGCCCACATCAGAAGCGGTGCGAGGGTGATGGTGGCCTCGTAGGACTCGGCGGATGTCAACGGCCATCGAGATACCCAACTGCTCTCTTCCCGGCAAGTGCTTCGGCGAGGCGGTGCGAGTCGCCGGTGGTCGTCTCGATCGAGGCGAGCATGGTGCGCGAGACGGTCGGTGCGGGCGCCGGCGAGGATCTTGGGCATGATCGTGTCGAGGCTGACGGGTGGATGCTGCGGGGGCAGGAGTGGACGGCCGCCGCGGAGGCAGCCGCCGACCCGGTCATGCTGACCACGGTCCTGGTGTCCGACGCGAGTGACACACCGGTGTGCGTCAGGAATGGCGGGGAACCCGTCACGCCGGGCAGGGTCGGCGATCCCCCCGACTGCCGCGGTCACCCGCCTGCGGTTCACCTCGACCGTCGGTGTCAGCCCCCGACGGCGATCAGCCGCTCGCTGATCTTCTGCGCCGTCTCTTGAACCTTCCGGGCGAACTCCGCCTCGGCCTCGGGGAACACCCGGGAGGCCAGGGCCGCGACACTCACCGCTGCCACGACCTGTTGCCGCTCGTCGCGGACGGGAGCGGCGATGCCCATCACGTCGGGGTCGAGCTCGCCCCGGGTGACCGAGTAGCCGGCGCGCCGGATGTGGTCCAGTCGCTTCATGAGGATGTCGACGTCCGTGAGAGTGGCAGGCGTGAAACGGTGCAGGCTTGCGGATTCAAGAAGCCGCCTGGCTTCCTCCTGGGGAAGCCAGGCCAGCAGAACCAACGCCGACGCGCCGGCGTTGAGGGGGAGGGTGCTGCCCCGCTCGTAGGAGATGCGCACGGCACGCGTGCCGGTCTGGGCCATGTCGACGCACACGACGAGCTCTCTGGTTCGCCTGGTGAGCAGAACCGTCTCGTGCACGTCCTCGGCGAGCTCCGTCATCACCGGGAGAGCCACCTCGGACAGGCCGTAGCTGCGTCGTGCGAGTCGGGCGATCTCCATGACGCGCAGTCCGAGACGGAATCCTCCTCCGGGTGCTTCTTCGAGGAAGCGGCTGCTCACGAGGCTCTGTAGATACCGGTAGGCGGTCGAGCGCGCCACGCCCAGCCGCTCGGCCACCGCACTACCGGAAACGACGAGCTGTGTGTCGGTGAACATGAGAAGGATGTCCAGGGCCCGGTCGGCCGTGGAATTGCGCTCGCGATAGCTGGGGGACGCGGATCCTGACATGTGAGACACCTTAGCGCGTTGGGTGGCCGTAGGGGATGCCAGGAGTCACAACTGGTCCTTGACGACCGTATTGCGAATCTCACCAACCCCTTCGATGGTCGTGACGAGTTCCTGCCCTGGGCGGAGGAAGACCTTCGGATCACGGCCGACACCGACACCTCCCGGGGTACCCGTAGCGATCAGGTCGCCGGGTAGGAGTGTGATGATGGTGCTGACATAGGCGATGATCGACGCGACATCGAAGAGCAGGTCCGCCGTGTTGGACTTCTGCATGGTGTGACCGTCCACGCTGCAACTGATCGTCAGGCCGGAGGCGCCGGGTGGCAGTTCGTCCGGCGTGACGAGCGAAGGTCCCACCGGAGTGGTGGCCTCGAAGGTCTTGCCGGACAGGAACTCGCGGGTGCGGTGCTGCCAGTCCCGGACGGTTACGTCGTTGACGACGGTGTATCCGGCGACGTGCGCCAGCGCTCGGTCCTGGGACACATGACGTGCGCGGCGCCCGATCACCACCCCCAGCTCCGCCTCCCAGTCCAGGTCATCGCTCACCGGCGGCATGTGGACGTCGTCGTACGCGCCGACGAGCGAGCCGTCGTACTTGGCGAACAGGGTCGGGTGGGCCGGGGTCGGACGGCCCATCTCCTTGATGTGCGTGGCGTAGTTGAGTCCCAGGCACACGATCTTGTTGGGGTGGGGGACGACGGGGGCCAGGGAAGCCGTCCCGACCGGGAAGCGGTAACCCCCCTCGGCGGCTGCGCGCTCCGGCCAGTCGTCGCCGCTCGACAGCAGCTTCCCGACGTCGGGGTAGGGCAACAGAACGAGTTCGTCTCCTTCCTGGCGCGCGGCGGCCGTGCCGCGGTTGTCCTGTAGGCGGATGGTGCTGAGCCTCATCGGGGTCCTCCTTGAATCTCGGCGGCGTCGTGGGTGAGGGAGTGCGTGGTCCGGGCGGCCGACGGTCTGCCGTCCTCCAGGTTGATCTCTGCCGGGCTTTCCGTGTCCGGAACGGAGACACCATGGCTTGGGCCGGGTGCGAACCGTTGGAGGCTTCGGGAAACCAGGTCGATCTGGCCGGGCTCGAACACAGCCGCAATCAGCCGGTCCGGGCGAACGAGCACGAAGCGCCCGGTGTGCCTCTCGAAGAGGGCCTGGAGCCGGCCGTCGGCGTCGGCGACACCGACGCGCCCCGGATGGTCGCGGGCGGAGCGGTCGTCGAGGACCACGTCGACCCGCGTGCCTGCGGGGAGGTCGGCGCGTTCCGCGGCGTCCCAGTCGGCTTCGGTGACCCGTACGCCGAGCAGGCTCCAGCCGCGGCCGAGTACGTCGTCGAACGGGGTGACCCGGTGCTGTGGGCCGTAGAGGACGCGCGGCTGCGGAAGCACCGTACCCACCGGTGACTTGGCCTTGGCGTCAAGAGAGACGATCGCGCCCGACCGTACGCGGGTGTTCGGGCGGTAACGCATCTCGGTGAGGTAGCGGCGCCCGGGCGACGTTCGCATGGCGGTGCGTACCAGCAGGTCCCGCAGCCGCGCCCGGCCACGGTTGGTGGTCATCACGATGCGGCCGAGCCGGACAGAAAGGTTGATCACAGCCTGGGCGTGCGGGCGACGCTCGACGTCGTATGTGTCGAGCAGCGCTTCTCCGGCTCGCCCGGCTACGACTTCGGCGATCTTCCAGCAGAGGTTGGCCGCGTCCCGGACACCGGAGTTGAGGCCCTGGCCGGCGAAAGGCGGCATCATGTGTGCGGCGTCGCCCAGGAGGAAGCAGCGTCCGTCGCGCAACCGGTCGGCCAGCAGAGCATGGAATGCGTACGCCACAGCGCGCTCGACCTGGTCCGGAGTGATCGCTCGGTACGGCCGCAGCAGTTCGCGCACCAGCTCGAAGGGCGGGGGAGCACCAGGTGTGCCCTCTCCGGGGCGCAGCAGGAACTCGTATCGGCATCGCCCCTCGCGGCCCGGCACAATGACTGTGGGTCGGCCGGGGTCTCCGAGGTGCATACCGTATCGCTGGTCGTGGGGGTCGCCGAGCGTGTCGGCGACCAGCCATACGTCTGGAAAGCTGCCCCCACGCATGGGTATGGAGAGCAGTTCCCGAACGGTGCTGCGTCCGCCATCGCAGCCGAGGACGTACGAGACGGCGAGGTGCTCGGCCGCTTCCGGTTCGTCGCTCGGCCCGACGCCGACCCGGACGTGGTCGGCGTGCTGTTCCAGCGAGAACAGCCTTGTGCCGAAGCGGGTTTCGACGTCGGGGCGGCGGCGTAGCTCCTTGAGCAGCACCCGTTCGAGGTCGGGCTGGGCAAAGGGGTTCTTGAAGGGGTGCCCGAAGCGCTGGTCGCCGAGTCCGCGGGCGTGCACGAGGGGCCGCCCGTCGACGCCGAAGTACTTCGTGCCCGTACCGGGCACGATGATCGGGTATACGGCCTTGTCGACACCGACCGACTGCAGCGTGCGCAGCGACTCGTCGTCCAGGCTGATCGCCTTGGCGTCGTCGCTGGTGGTCTGGTTCCGTTCGACCAGCATGACGCGTACGCCGAGGGAGCCGAGCAAATGCGCGGCTGTGAGGCCCGTCGGGCCGGCGCCGACCACAAGCACGTCGGCTTGCACCGGCGAGGCGGCGGAGGGGGATCCTCGCTGCGGTTCCGGAGGCGGCGTCTGTGGGTTGCTCATGGGCAGGGCTCCATTGGTCGGCGGTGGGTGCGGGGCGCGGTGGGTTACTGAGCCGGCTGGTATGCGGGGCCGCCCTCGGTCAAGAGCCGTTCCACCTCGGCGAACACGTCGGCGGGGTCCTGGTCGAGGTTGAGGGACTTGCGGAACGGCTGCCGCACATCGCGCTCGACCCGCAGGTAGACCTCGTTGCGGTTGCCCTCGGGGTCGAAGAAGTAGATGCCTATCGCGTTGCCGTGGGTGACCTCCTGCTGTACCTCGATGCCCTCGGCGCGGAACCGGTGGTGGAAGTCGATGATCGACTCCAGTGAGTCCACTCGCCATGACACCTGATGCGTGAGTTTGGTGCCTTGCGGCGCGGTCCGGCCACGCTGGAGGACGAACTCGTGGTGCTCCTCCTCCGGGCAGGAGGAGAAGAAGACGATGCCCAGCTCCTCGTCCTCGTCGGTCACGGTCAGACCGAGGACCCGCGTGTAGAAGTCGCGCATCGCGTCGAGGTCCTGCACCCAGAAACCCGTGTGACCGAGGCCAGTGATCGCCATCGCGTGTCCCTCTTCTCAGGATTATAGTTTCGTTTTACAGGACAATAGGCAGGCGGCGTTCAGGCGTCAACTGTCGCTGTGGGAGGCCCTGGGGGTGTACGAAGGTGCAGCGTGTAGCTGTCACGCAGCCCGACACCGTGCGTTCGCTGGTTCTGCGGCATGCCGCATGCCTACGGACCTGTGTTCCGTCCTGCGGCCTTACCGACACCGGCGACTGGCCGCCGGTCTTGGAGGGGGCCCGTCGCCCACATCCACGGCCTACCGCGACCGCGGTAGTGCTCAATGCCACGTTCAGGCGACGAGCGAGGGCCGTACTGATGCCTACGCTGCGACCATGAGAACCAATGGCCGCTGGGGCCGGGGCACGCGCCGCGTCAGCAAGGTGAGGTGGATCCGGCTGTTCGAACCTGGCCTGGTCGGGGGAGTGATCGTCATCTCCGTACTCTCCGCGTTCGTCGATCCGATCGCGGGGGGCCTGCGACGGCCGGATGCTGTGAGTGTCACCTTCGCATTCGCGTACGGCGCGGTCCTGCCGGCCCGACGGCGTGCGCCGATGGCGACAGCGGCCGCGCTGTCAGTGCTGACCTTCGTCCAGCAGGCGTTCGGTGGTACACCCACGCCCGCACTGCCCGCCCTCATGGTCTGCCTCTACGCTCTGGCGCTGCGCATGGGACGGCGGGCGGCGTGGATCGCCGCTGCCCTGGTCGCCACCAGCACGGTCGTGGCAGCACTTCTCTTCCAGCCGGGGCCGGTGCTGGGACCGCAAAAGGTGGGTGCCGTGGGCTGGATCGGGCTGGCCACCGCAGTCGGTGACGCGGTCCGCAACCGCCGCGCCTACGTCCGGGCATTGGAGGAGCGGGCCGAACGTGCCGAACGGACCCGCGAGGAAGAGGCCGCTCGCCGGGTGGCGGCCGAACGGATGCGCATAGCGCGCGAGTTGCACGACGTAGTCGCCCACGAACTCACTCTGATCAACGCGCAGGCAGGAATCGGCGTCCACGTGGGACGGGACGACCCGGTGCAGATGGCCGAGTGGCTCACCGCCATCCGTGACGGGTCGAAGGGTGCCCTGGACGAGCTACGCTCCATCGTAGGACTTCTGGCGCAGCCGGAGGAGGCCGCGCCACCACTGGAGCCCGCTCCCGGGCTGGGCAGGCTTGACGACCTGGTGCTCTCGTTCGAGCGGGCTGGATTGACGGTGGAGGTCGTCCGGCGGGGCGAGGAGCGCTTCATCCCTTCGGCCGTGGACGTGACGGGCTACCGCATCGTCCAGGAGGCACTGACCAATGTGCGCAAGCACGCCGGAGTGGACACCGCGCGGGTCGGAATCGACGTCGGGCATGACTCGCTGCGCATCACAGTGGACAACGAAGGCCCCGCCGGACTGTGTCCGCCGAACGGTGGAGGGACAGGCCGCGGTCTGATCGGGATCCGGGAGCGGGTTGCTGCCGTCGGCGGCACCGCCGATATCGGAGTGCGATCCCAAGGCGGGTTCTGCGTCGCGGCCCGGCTGCCGCTGAGTCGCACCGCCACTTGGCGGGCAGAGCCGAAGCAACAGAGGGGCCTGTGCTGATGATCAGTGTCCTGTTGGCCGACGACCAGGCCCTGCTGCGCGGCATGTTGCGGCGCCTCCTCGACAACACTCCTGACATGGAGGTGGTGGGTGAGGCCTCGAACGGCGCCGAAGCCGTCGCTCTCGCCCGGCAACACCGTCCCGACGTGGTGCTTATGGACATCCGGATGCCTGGCACGGACGGCATCGAAGCGACCCGGGCGATCACCGCGGATCCTGACCTGTCCGGCGTCAAGGTACTGATCCTGACGACGTTCGAGGTCGACGAGTACGTTGCTGAGGCGATCGGCTCGGGAGCCCTGGGCTTCATCGGCAAAGGTGCTGACCCGGAGGAACTCCTGGATGCCATCGAGAAGATCGGCGCCGGCCGGCCCTTGCTGTCGGCGGCCGCGACAGCCGCCCTCATGGCCCGCTTCCGGCTGGGTTCGACCCGGTCCTGGGACAGGGAGACACGGTTGCTGGAGGACCTGACACCGCGGGAGCGGGAAGTGCTGACGCTGCTGGCGACCGGACTGACCAACGACGACATCTCCGACCGGCTGAGGCTCAGCCGGCACACGGTCAAGACGCACCTCAACCGTGCCATGGCCAAGCTCGGTGTCAGCGAGCGCGCCCAGCTGGTCACCATCGCCTACGAGACCGGTCTGGTACGGCCCGGCGAGGCACTGTGAGGGTCCGCGAACGCGGTAGCCGATCGGCCGGGTTCCGCGTCCGCAGTACGTGGAATCACCGCGGCCGGGCGACGACGGACACAGCAGGAGGCGGGCAGGCTGGGACCTGCCGTCCCGGGGACCCCATGGCCCGGGACGGTTTGCTTTTCTTCCGTCCGACCGCAGAAGTGAGACCGTCCCCATGTCCTGGCTGTCCAGGCTGAGCCTCGCTAATCGCAAGCTGGCCGCCCTCATCACATTGCTCGTCATCGCCCTGGCGACGTACGCCATACCGTCCCTCAAACAGCAGCTGCTGCCCGACCTGTCCTTTCCCGCCGTCACCGTGACCGCCACCTACCAGGGCGCGTCTCCCGACGTCGTCGAGGAGCAGGTCGCCAAGCCCATTGAGGACGCGGTCAAGAGCGTCGACTCGGTGCAGACGATGACCTCCACCTCGCGGACCGGCTCGGCGACCGTCCTTCTGCAGTTCGACTTCGGTGCCGACACCGACGCGAAGGCGAACGAAGTGCAGCAGGCCCTCGACAAGAGCACCGTGAAACTCCCGGACGGCGTCGACCCTCAGGTCGTCACCGGCGGCACCGGTGCCCAGGCGACCATCACCCTGGCCGCGACCTCCGACGCGGATCAGCAGCAGCTCGCCAACGACCTGTCGGACAAGGTCGAGCCCGAACTGAAGGCCGTCGACGGCGTCAACCAGGTCACCGTGTCCGGGGAAACGGACCAGGTCGTCACCATCACCCCCGACTCCGACAAGCTGGAGAAGGCGGGCCTCACCGTTCAGTCGATCAAGTCTGCGCTGACGTCGAACGGCACGACCAGCGCCGGCGGATCCGTCGATTCCGACGGCAAAAGCCTGAGCATCGAGACCGGTGGGTCCATAACCTCGGTGCGGCAGGTCGAGGACCTGTGGCTGACCTCGTCGTCGGGATCGAGCACAAGCACCACGAGTGGCTCGGGCGCGGGTGCCGCCTCCGGCATGGGCGGTGGCTTCACCGGAAGCACCGGTACGACGTCCACTGGTTCCGGTTCCCAGAACCCGGTCCAGCTCAAGGACGTCGCCTCGGTGAAGATCCAGGACGCGGACGCGACCACTCTGACCCGGACCGACGGCAAGGAGAGCCTGGGCATCTCCGTCACGATGGACCACGACGGCAGCTCCGTCTCCATCTCCGACGACGTCCGCGCCAAAATCCCGGAACTTGAGAAGTCCCTCGGTCACCACGCGAAGCTCACGGTCATCTCCGACAACGGCCCGCAGGTGAGCAAGTCGGTGAACGGTCTCCTTGAGGAGGGCATCCTCGGAGTGCTCATGGCGATCATCATCATCGTCATGTTCCTTCGCTCCATCCGTTCCACGCTGGTGACGGCGGTGTCCATCCCGCTGTCCCTGCTGATCGCACTCATCGCGCTGTGGATCGAGGACTATTCGCTGAACGTCCTCACGCTGGGCGCCCTCACCATGGCCGTCGGCCGGGTTGTGGACGACTCGATCGTGGTCCTGGAGAACATCAAACGGCACCTCGGATACGGCGAGGACAAGCGCACCGCCGTTCTCACCGGCGTGCGCGAAGTGGCGACCGCGGTCACGTCCTCCACACTCACCACGGTCGCTGTCTTCCTGCCGATCGGCCTGGTGAGCGGCATCGTGGGCGAACTGTTCTCGCCGTTCTCCGTCACCGTCACCGTCGCGATGGTCGCCTCCCTGGTGGTGGCCCTGACCATCGTGCCCGTCCTGGCGTACTGGTTCCTCAAGCCGCCGAAGGAAGCCGCGGGCAAGGAGCCCGAGCAATTCCGCGCCCACGTGGAGGAAGAGGAGCGCAACGGCCGTCTGCAGCGCGTGTACGTTCCTGTCATCGAGTGGGCCACCCGGCGCCGCAAGTCCGTGCTCGGCCTTGCCGTCGTGCTGCTCGTGGTGACCTTCAGCATGGTCACGGGGCTGAAGACCAGCTTCCTCGGTGATTCCGGATCGGGCTCCCTCAGCGTCACCCAGACCATGCCGGCGGGAACCAGCCTGAACGGGACCAGTCAGGCGGCGAAGAAGGTCGAGGAGGTGCTTGCAGGTGCGGACGGTGTCGACTCGTACCAGGTCACGATCGGCTCGGCGGGCGGCTTCTTTTCGACGGGCTCGGTAGCGGACAGCGCCACCTACAGCATCGCCCTGAAGGACGACGCCGACTCCACTGAGGTGGAGGACTCGCTGCGCGGCAAGTTCGACGAGCTCCACGGCGTCGGCGACCTGACGTTCGGCTCCACCACCGGCTTCGGCACCAGCAGCGATGTCGAGGTCACGCTCAAGGGTGATGACAACGCAGCGCTGGCCACGGCCTCCGACCGCGTCGTGACGGCGCTGAAGAAGGTCGACGAGGTCACCGCGGTCACGAGCGACCTGTCCCAGGAGGCGCCTCAGATCACCGTACGGGCCAAGGGCGAGGCGGCCGCCGAGCACGGACTGACCGAATCGAGCATCGCCTCGTCGGTCGCCGAGGCCGTCCAGGGCTCCACGGTCACCCAGATCACGGTCGACGGCACACAGCGGGACGTGGTGGTCAGGACGGCCTCCGACGCACCGAACTCCGTCAGTGAACTGCGCGCGCTGAAGATCTCCACATCCTCCGGCGACATTCGGCTCGACGCGGTCGCCACGGTGCAGCAGACCGAAGAACCCGTCGAGCGGTCACGTGTCGACGGTACCGAGTCCGTCACTGTCTCGGCGACCCCGGTCGGCGACAACACCGGTGCCGCCAGCCGTGCGGTGGAGGACGCGGTGAAGAAGGCGGACCTGCCCTCGGGCGTCTCCTACGAGATGGGCGGCATCACCTCAAGCCAGAGCGACGCCTTCACCCAGCTCGCCCTGGCCATCGTCGCGGCCATCGCCATCGTGTTCCTGGTACTGGTCGCAGTCTTCCGCAGCATCCGGCAGACCCTGATCCTTCTGGTGTCGATACCCTTCGCCGCCACCGGGGCAATCGCACTGCTGCGTGTCACCGGCACCCCGCTGGGCGTCGCGGCACTGATCGGCCTGCTCATGCTCATCGGCATCGTGGTGACCAACGCCATCGTGCTGATGGACCTGATCAACCAGTACAGGGCCCAGGGCATGGGCATCCCGGAGGCTGTCCGAGAGGGCGGGAGCCGCAGGCTGCGGCCCATCCTGATGACGGCGCTCGCCACCATCTTCGCCCTGACCCCCATGGCTCTCGGTATCACCGGCTCGGGCGGCTTCATCTCCAAGCCCCTCGCCGTGGTCGTCATCGGCGGACTGTTCAGCTCCACCGTACTGACACTCATCCTGATCCCGACCCTCTACACGATGGTCGAGACCCGGCGTGAGCGCCGTGCCGGCCGCCGAGCCGAGCGGAACAGGGCGGCAACGCCCGACACGAAGGAGACCGCGCTCCAGTCGCAGACCTGACGGAAGGCCCGGCACTGGCTCGGTCCTGATCTGCCGTGACCTGATGGCACGTTCGGCCGCATGCTGTAGGGGAGGCATGCGGCCGACGTGTGTGCTCGATCGAGTGTGCTTGGCGAGTACTTCTTCATGCCGAGCCTTCCCGCCATCCGCCGGCTCAGCTGCGCCTGATCCCCGTCCCTGCGCGAAGGCTGCCTGTGATCGCACCCCGCTCACGTCCGCTACCGCTCCGCGTCGAGGCCGTGGGCAGGACCCACCAGGGCAAGAGGGGGAGGTTCGACCCACCGGGCTGCCCCCTGGGTTGGCTGCAGACCGACAGAGGTGTCAGGTGCGTGTGGCCGTCTGCTCGCCGTCCTGTGCCTGCTCGGGGTCGGAAGCCGGCTCGGCGTCGTCGTCCGCGGCGTTGGTGCGGGCGAGTTCCTTCTGCGGCAAGAGGAAGCCCAGTAGGAAACCGATGGCCAACAGAGCGGCCATGTACCCGAAGATCGGCGTCAGAGCGTGCTGGTATGCGGCGATCACGGAGTCCTGGATCCGTTCCGGCAGTGAGTGCACCAGCGACGGAGTGAGGGAGTTGGTGCCGCCCAAGCCGCTCACGCTGCTGCTGTCCAGCCGCGCGGAGAGTTGGTCGGTGAGACGTTGGGCGAAGACCGCTCCGACCACCGCGGTGCCGACCGTGGCGCCGATCTCGCGGAAGAAGTTGTTGGCGGAGGTCGCGGTGCCGACTTCACTGGTGGGGAACGCGTTCTGCACGGCCAGGACCAGGTTCTGCATCACCAGCCCAACGCCGACGCCGAGCAGGAAGGTGTATCCGGAGACCAGTGCTACCGGAGTGTCGACACCCAGGGTGGACAACAGGACGGCGGTGATGGCCACCAGCAGTGAGCCCACGAGGGGGTATATCCGGTAGCGGCCGGTACGACTGATCAGCTGACCGGAGGTGATGGCGGCGCCCATGAGGCCGACGATCATGGGGAGAAGGAGCAGCCCTGACTCGGTCGCCGAGACGCCGTACACCATCTGTAGGTAGGTGGGCAGATAGGCGACGACCACGAACATGCCGACGCCCACCACGATCAGGCTCATCAGCGTGGCGATGTTGAAGATCCGGCTGCGGAACAGCCACAGCGGGACGATCGGCTCCGCGGCTCGGCGCTGCGAGAGGAAGAACAGGATCCAGGCGACAACGGCGCCGGCGGCCAGGCCGAGGACCAACGGGTCCGTCCAGCCGTATTCGTTACCGCCCCAGTCAGCGACCAGCACCGTCGCAGCGACGGCGACAGCCATCAGAGTGATGCCGAGGTAGTCGATGGTGACCTTGACGTACTTGCGAGGCGTACGCAGGGCGAAGGCGGCGACCGCGAAGGCGGCGGCACCGACAGGCAGATTGATCCAGAAGCACCACCGCCATGAGACAGTGTCGGTGAACCAGCCGCCGAGAAGCGGGCCGGCCACGGCGGAGAAGCCGAATACCGCGCCCATAGGGGCCATGAACCGCGCACGCTCTCGCGGTGGAACAAGCTCGGCCACGATCGCCTGACACGTGATCATCAGCCCGCCGCCGCCAAGTCCCTGAACAGCCCGCCCGATGATCAGCATGGTCATGTTGGTCGCGGCCCCGGCGAGTACCGACCCGGCGACGAAGATGCCGATCCCGCTGAGGAGGAGGGCCTTGCGGCCGATCAGATCGCCGAACCGGCCGTAGAGGGGCATGCCTATCGTGGCGGCCATGATGTAGGCGGTGGTGACCCACGCCATGTGATTCAGGCCGTGCAGTTCACCGACAACGGTCGGCAGCGCGGTGGAGACGATCGTCTGGTCGAGTGAGGCGAGCAGCATGGTCGCCATGAGGCTGGCGAACAACAGGCCGAATCGCTGGGGCAGTGTGGAGGAGCCAGGCTGCTCGGTCTGCTCCGTATGAGAGGGGTGGGTCATCGAGTCACTCCAGAGAGGTGAACGCGTCGTGGCGGTGGCCTGGGCGGGGCGAGCCGACAAGGGACCATGCCGAGGTCAGGGGCCGAGGAAGGCGCGGAGCAAGGTCATCACGCGCTCCACGTCCGGCAGCGCGCTGTCGTCCTTGTCCTGCAGGCCTTCGGCCACCCAGCCCTCGATGCTGGTCCTGAGGACGGTCATCGCCAGAGCGGCGATCAGACGCGGCGCGTCGTCCTCCGGCAGCTCTCCCGTGCGTGATGCCACGACGCCGGCCAGGAACTGTTCGAACTCCGCGAAACTGGCCAGCATCGCGGCCAGCACTGACGGGTGCTCGCGGGTCAACAAGAAGGTGGCGGCGAATTCGTCCCGTTGCGGTGGACGCTCGGCCGCGCCCCGCAGGAGCAGCTCGGTCAGGTCTGCCAGGATCCTGCCGGGATGCGCGGGACCGGCGGCGGTGAAGGCCTCGACCTCCTCGTCCGCCAGTTGTGGCGGCGGGGGAATGACGGCCGCCTCTTTGTTCGGGAAGTAGTTGAAGAAGGTCCGATGGGAGACGTCGGCTTCGGTCGTGATCATATCGATGGTGATCTTGTCGTAACCGCGTTCTCCGGCCAGTCGCAGTGCGGCGGCCCGGATCTCTTGCCGCGTCTCACGGCGCCTGCGCTCGCGCAGGCCTCCTGTCTTTTGAGTCATACAAACATAGTTGCACTCTGTGCAACATTACTCAATGTGTAAGTCTTGCGCAAGGTGCAACTCAAAGGGGTCACCCGCGTGAGCGCGGCAGAGTTCCCGATGCTGACGAGGCGTGTGTGAGGGGCGACGTTGTCGTCATGGTCGGCACCTCGATCAGGTCATACTTTCCGTGTGACAGCGCAGCGCAGGGATGTGCAGGCAGGTGGGCCGTCGCCTCGGCGCTCGCCGGGGCGACCGCCCGTCCCGTTGGAGCGGATCATCGCCGCGGCGATGGAGATCGTGGAGGAGGACGGGGCCGAGGCGCTGTCCATGCGCGCCCTGGCCCAACGTTTGGGATCTGGTACGGCGACCCTCTACCGACACTTCGGCAACCGTGCAGCGCTCGTTGCGCACGTCGTGGACGGCATGTTCGGCGCAGTCGAGGTCACAGCGGAGGAATTCGCCGCAATGGGCTGGCGGCAGGCCTGCCGGACGATCGCGAACGGGATGTTCGACATCCTGCGCCGGCACCGGAACGCGGCCCCGCTGCTCGCGGAGCAGGATCCGATGGGCCCCAACGCCATGGCGCTGCGCGAACGCTGCATCGCGGTACTGCTCGACAATGGTTTCCCGCCACGGACGGCGGCACACGCCTACGCGACCCTGGCTCACTATGTCCTGGGCTTCGCAATCCAGCTCAAGGGGCATGGCGGTCCAGATCGCGACGACGCGCGGGTGGCCGCCGCCTTCCGTGAGGTGGACCCACATGTCTACCCTGCGACCGCAGCGGTCGCCGACGCCTTGCCGGTGCGGCTGGAGGACGAGTTCTCCTTCGGTCTCGACCTCGTCCTGCGCGGACTGGATCAGCTGCGAAACGGCGAGTGACGATTTGGCACGGCCGGCCGGGAGGGGCCTCTCGGCGGGACTGCCGCGGGTTGTCGGTGAGTGGCAGCGCGATTGGATCGCCGCTTTGACGAGCATGCCAGGGCGATGATCGGCATGCCCGACGTGGGCGCGATTGTCGGCACCAGCACCGACCGAGGCGGGTACTGGCGAGTTCGTGTGGGGGGCCGGAGTCATGGGCTGGTGGTCGCAGGTCCCGTCTGGCGGCACAGCTCCCTGTGAGATGGGTGGTTGCACGCGTCGTGGCTCGCCCGACGGCGACGATGCGATCTGCTCAGGTGCCGCAGCGAGTGCCGTGGGTTTCCCCGAGCGCCTGGGCGAGGTTCTCCATCATCGGTCTCAGTCGGGCGCGAATGTCTGAACGGCCCGCCCCGGCCACTCGCACCAGTTCGGGGCTGATGCGGACGAGACCGGTGGCCGACGCGGTATGAGCGCACTCCGCCCGAGGCATGGGAGCGAAACTTGACGCGTCGGCACCTCCTCGACTTCACTTGTTCTGCTAATCGAGAGTACGGTTCGATTATGCAGGACATTGTGGCGTGCTTGACGAGGAGGTCGTGCGCACATGAGAGACCTTGCAGGCAGGGTTGCCTTCACCGCCGGAACTGGCAGTGGCATTGGTCCGGGGACGGCGTCGGCGCGGACATCAGGGATGACCGTCCGGCAGGGGCTGAAGAAGCCCTGGCGGTGTGAGGAGCTGAGTTCTGGCCCGGGCGGGCCTTCTCCCAGTTCCATGTGCTGGCCCGCGGCCCGCAGAATCGGCGTGAACGCTACGGAATCCTCGGCTCTCCTCAGCGGTTCGGGGTCGCGATGACGACGTTCGGGTTGGATCGAGTGAGCGGGCTTGATGAGACGTTGTTCCGGGCAGAAGCGATCACACCGGAAACAGCCGATTTCAACCTGCAGCTTCGCGAACGGCTGAAGGGCCTGCATGGTCCCGTGGCGGGCGGTGGCGGCCTTCCAGTGCCTCCCACGCCGCCTTCGGAACGTGCGCGCACCATCCGGATAACGGGACAGGGCGGCCACGAACTCGCTCTGCGGGTCATCGCTCCGGACCGCCCCAAGGGTGTCTATCTGCACTTCCACGGCGGCGGTTTCGTCGGAGGCAGCGCCGCGCAGTCGGATCAGATGATGGAGCGGATAGCGCGGAACACCGACCTCGCCTGCATCGACGTGGACTACCGACTGGCTCCCACGAACCCTCACCCGGCGGCATGGGATGACGCCGAGGCCGCGGCGATATGGCTTATCGAGAACGCTCAGTCGGTATTCGGAACCGACGCGCTCGCGATCGGCGGCGAGTCCGCGGGCGCGACCCTCGCGGCCTCCGTCCTGGTCCGGCTGCGCGAACGGCGTGGGACCACCGGCTTCCAGGCGGCGAACCTGGTTTTCGGGAACTTCGATCTCTCGATGACCCCGAGCCAGACGCTGCTGGGCGTCGGCGCGGTACCGGTTTCGACCGAGATCATCCGAGCGTGCACCGCTGCGGTCGCGCCCCGCAGCGAACATCGCCAGGACCCGGATCTGTCCCCCCTCTTCGCGGATCTGCGGGATCTCCCGGCGGCGCTGTTCACGGTGGGCACCCTGGACCCGTTCCTGGACGACTCGTTGTTCATGCACGCCCGCTGGATCGCGGCCGGCAGCCCGGCCGGACTGGCCATCTACCCCGGCGGCGTACATGGCTTCACCTCATTCCCTCTCTCCCTTGCGGATCAGGCGAACGATCGCATCGATGCCTTTCTCCGCCAGGTCGGGCAGGCAGCGACCGAGCCTTTGGCGGGACTGCGTTCCAAGTGAACAAGTGCTCCTGCCGACGAGTCTGAGACGGCTGATGATGACCGCCACGGCGGCCTGCCCGACGGAGCTACTCCCATGTTCATCGGAGTGAGTGTGGTGAGCCGCCGCAGTTCGTCTGCCCGGCCCGTGACGCGGGAGCTGCCTTGCACTCCGTTCACGCAGTGGGTCTTCCCGGGAGTCCGCGCGGTGGTGGCACCCGCCGCGCGGACTTGAGCGTCGTGGACCCGTCCGGCCGGTTCGGCGTCAACATTCTGGGCTCGGTGCACTCGGATGCGGCCCTGGGCTTCGGCCGCAAAGGCAGAACCGCCAAGTTCGCGGACACCCGGTGACTTCTCGACCGTGCACTGCCGCGGTTGCCGATCGCGCTTGGCCGGCTGGCATGTGAGGTCGAGTCGATGGTCCGTGTCGGAGACCATATGGTGTTGCTGGGCAACGCCCTGCACGCCCACCATCGCGACGGCGCGCCGTTGACCTATCACGCGCAGAGATTCGGCACCCACACAGCTTTGGACAGCGACCTGGGGTCGTAGCAGCATGCTGGGTTCGCGCTGACCGATTTGGCGAGCGAGCTTCAGGTGGGTCGGTCCACCACCAACCGTGTCTTGGCCAACTGCGGGGCCATCGCGTGCCGAGCAGATGCGGCAGCACGAGGTAACGGTGGTCGAAGGCCTGCCGACGTCGCGGAGTTCGGCACGGCCGCGAGCCCGTCCAGGCCGGGGGGCGGAAAAGACTCGGACGGCGTCGCATCGCCGTTTGACATGCCGGTTCAGCTGTTCCAGCGGGTTAGTCGACCAGATCTTCTTCCAGTGCGCCGGCGGAAAGTGCGCGAACGCGGCACCGTTGCCAGGCTGCGCCGAGGAAGACAGCGGGGGTCGCGGCCACCAGGGCGCTGTGGCTGTCGGGATGACCAGTATGCGCGGCCAACGGATGCACGCTCCGAGCGGACACACGCGCGTTCCGGGACCATGCTCGGCTACATCAGTTCATGAGACGCGCTCCGCCCGGCCCACGACTCTGCGACCTCCCCCCAACCAGGGTGTCCTACAGGTCGAGGGTGAGGCGTGGGGTCCGGGCTCGGGAGACGCAGATCATCAGGGTTTCACCGGTGGCTTGCTCGTGTGGGCTCAGGATGCTGTCGCGGTGGTCGACAGTGCCGGCGAGGACTCGGGTTTCGCAGGTGCCGCAGATGCCCTCGGTGCATGAGAACGGGATTTCCACGCCTGCGGCCAGCAGAGCCGTCAGGATCGACTCGTCCGCGGAAACGGGCAAGGTCCGGCGCGATCGGGCGAGTTCCACCTCGAAGGCGGTGTCAGCGGCGGAATCCTGCACCACGCGCGGCGTGAAGCGCTCTGTGCGGAGCGATTCCGCAGGGACGAGGGGCTCGACTGCCTGAAGCAGTGAAGCGGGGCCGCAGGCGTAGACGAGCTCGCCCGGGCGCAGGTCCGCAAGGTTGCCGCGCAGATCGAGGAGGCCCTCGTGGATGACGATGCGGCCCCCCGGGTGACGGGCCGTCAGCTCGTCGGTGAAGGCCATGGTGCTGCGGGAGCGCCCACCGTAGAGCAGCCTCCACGGGGCTGGGGAGGCTGCGTCAAGCATGGGAAGAATCGGAGTGATGCCGATGCCGCCGGCTATGAAGCGGTAGGCGGGCGCGGCTTCCAGGGGGAATTGGTTGCGGGGACCACGGCCCCGTACCCGTGCACCGCGCTGGAGCGTCGTATGGACGAACTCGGATCCGCCCCGCCCGTCGGGCTCGCGCAGGACAGCGATGCGCCATGAGTATGTGTCGCCGCCGCAGAGGGAGTACTGGCGCTCCAACCCGTTGGCGAGCGCCAGGTCGATGTGGGCGCCGGGTTCCCAGGTGGGCAGTGGACGGCCGTCGGGGGAACGCAGGGTCAGAGATACGACATCGGATGCCTCTTGGCGGCGATCGGCCACAACGAGGTCGAACAGGTCGGTCATGATGCGGATCCTCTTGGCGGACTTCGACAGCAGGGCTGGACGCTGAATCACCCTGCCGCTCGCGGAACAATCGGAGGGAACCGGGGGACCGGGCCGCCCGGCGTCGTGGAGAGCCGTGGCCCGTACCGAACGTGCGACGGTTTGCCGTACGGGGTGCGCCCCCCGGGGCCGTACGTCGCCGTCATTCGTGCGTACCAGGGCCAAGCGGCTGAGGCACCGGTGCGGTGTCGCCGGTCTCTTTGACGGCGGGATGGGGGAGGGCGTACAGCACGCGCGGTGCCACGCTGATCGCGAGAGACCGGCAGTAGCCGTCGGCGATCCACACACCGCCCAGCGTCATGACGACGGCGAGGCTCTGCCCGGCGAGGAGGATCGCTACCGAGATCACGGTCACCACGGCGGTAGGAACGGTGAACAGGAGGAACGCGGAGGTGGCCCGGACGGTCTGCCACAGGGGAGTGCGTGTCTCTCTGCGGTGGATCGCCACACCCGATATGGCGAACAGCGCCAGGACCGCGCCCGCGTTCAGTGCCGTGTTGAAGCGCAGGTCCGTGGAGTGGAGTGCGATAAGGCGCGAGCAGGCGATGAGGTTCACCGCGACCAGGGCGACGCCCACCCCCATGATGAAGCGTCGACGGGGCTCGCGTTGTCCTGCCTGATCAGGGGCGAGGTTGAATGTGTCAGAACCGCGGGGCAGCAGCCGCGCGGACAGGGCGAGGGCAGCGATCCCCAGGCCTGCTCCCATGGCTGTGAGGAGACGCCAACCGTGGTGGACCGGCAGTGCGCCCGCGACATTTTGCGTGAAGATCCCCGCGATCGGCATTCCGAGCAGTACGAACGGAAGCATGCCCTTGGCTCGGGCGGCGACATCGCCGCGGGCGCGTGTGGCTCGGCCGGCGGCGTCGTGCAGGAAGCTGAGGATCAGTGGAAAGGCGACGCCCATGCCGATCCCCGCGATCATTCTGAGCAATCCCAGTTGCCAGGGGGCGGCGGCGAGCGCGCCGGCTCCGGACCAGATCGTGAGCCACAGGAACGAGGCGAGCGTCGCCCGTCGGCGGCCGAGACGGCGGGCCAGCGGCACAGCCGCGACAGCGCCTGCCAGGATCCCGGGGAAGACGGTGCTCCCGACCAGACCCGCACCGCCCGGCGACAGGTGCCAGCCGGGCTCGGCGAGCAGGGATTGGAAAAAGTTGGGGAACGCGACGATCTGGTAACTCTGTGCGGTCACGAGAAGTGTTGCGAGCGGTACCAGACCGCGGCTTACCGGGGGTGTGACGGTGCCGGACGACATACCAGACCTCCAGACGGCGAACGAAAGACAAGGACCGGTAACGGCACGGCCCAGCGGCCACGGTGAAAAGGTGTCTCGCGGCCGGGAGGTGTCCTGCCACATGCAGGGAAAGCCCGGGGGGCAGGACTTTCGGTGCCGCCAGATCCTCTGGGCGTTGCCGAATGATCCGAGCGCGGGCATGCGCTGGCCGGCGGGGAGCTCTGGCACCCCGCCGGCCAGCGGATTCGCCGGGGACTCAGGCGCCGTGCACGGCGGCGTCGAGCTCGGCTGCGTCGGACCAGCTGCCGTGGAAGCCGATGGGGACCCGGTGGTTGAGCTTGATCCGGGCGATGGGCGTGCCGGTGAAGTCCTGGGCTTCCTGGACGATGACCTCGCTGCGGTCGGTGGTCGGGTCCCACCAGATCGACAGCAGCCAGCCGTCGTCCTCGGCCTGGGCGCCGGGGCGGGGCACGAAGACGGGTTCGCCGGGGGAGGTCAGTGCACCGTCGAGTGTCTGCATCGACGTCTCGCCCGTGACGTAGTCGTGCTTGGCCAGGCCGTCGGTGAACCAGTCGCCGGCTCCGCGTGACGTCGAGTAGTAGCCGTACTGGTGGGACAGTCCGGTTCGCTGATCGTTGATCCGGGGGAACTCACCCTGAATGTCGGTGATCTCGCTGTCCTTGCTCGTCCCCGTGGCGAGGTCGAGTTCCCAGCGCCAGGGGGTGGTGAAGATCTTTTTGAACCACCAGTTCCAGTCCCCGCCCGGCGGCGGTGACTCCAGGTCCTTCAGGGTGGGGCCGAACTGGCCGACGCGGTGCCCGTCGACGATGATCTTCGTGCCGTCCTGGTAGGCGTTGAGGAAGTGGGTCACGGAGAAGGCGTCGGAAGCCTCCACCCACGTCACCTCGCCAGTCCTGCGATGCAGGACGGCCCAGCGGCATGTGTCCAGTTTCTCCGGCTCCCAGACCGTCGAAGGCTGACCGGTGAGTATGCGCTCGAAGCTGGCCGTCGCCGGGCTGACCGAGAAGATCGCATAGTCGGTGGTGACGGCGTAGTCATGGGTGAAGGCGGGGAATCCCAGATCGAGCGAGTGGCGGTCGAGGATGTTCCCGTCACGGTCGGCTCGATACCACGTGACCGCGCCGTCCATGTTGCCGAAGGTGAGGAAGTCGCCGTTCGTCGGATCGACCTTGTGGTGGGCGGTCAGGGGGCCGACGACTCCTCCGCGGAAGTTGTACTGCTCGCCGACCGTCTCCAGGGTGTCCGGCCGCAGCTCGTGCGGAGGGAGGCCCTCGCAGAAGACCAGCAGACGGTTGTCGTACATCTGTACGTGTGTGTTGGCGGGGTTCTTCGGGAACTTGCCGGGCGGCAGGGGGGTGTCCCTGCCGTTCATGAAACCGCCGTAGATCCCCCGGCCCAGTTCCATCTCCTCCTTCAGGCCCGCGGTCTGCACGTAGCGGTTGCGGTAGCTCGCCCGGCCGTCACGCAGGAAGATGGCGTGGACCATGCCGTCGCCGTCGAACCAGTGATATCGGCTCGGGTTCTCCGGGCGGTAGAGCGGGCTGGGGCCGACCCGGAACAGCGCACCGCTCAGCTCCTCGGGGAGCCGGCCCTCGATCTCCAGGTCGAAGGCCTCGCCCTGCTCACGCCAGGGCGCGTAAGGCCCGTTGAGAAACATGTTGCTGGGGTCCCACATGGACGCCCCTCCTTGTCATGAGGTTGATTGTGTCCTGATATTCAGGAAATGCCTCTGTTCATTGGGACACTAGAGGGACCGTATAGCCGCACATGGAAGAGGTCAAGCCGGGCTGAGGTGCGGTCCTGATGTGGAGCGGGTCAATTTATGTGCAGGTAAAAGGCATTTAAGGTCGCCCTGCTTGTCAGGTGGTCTCACCTTCCCGTACTGTCCCCTATGACAGGACTAGCGTCCTAACTTATGGAGCTCATATGTCTGAAGCCGCTGTCAGCCCTGCTTCCCCACTCGCCGACGGGACCCCGTCCGCACCCAATCCGTTCGCCGGCCTGCGTGATGTCGTGTCCGTCAAGGACAAGTTGACGCAGGAATATCACGACGCGGTCGTCGAGAAGGTCTTCCGTCCGTCGTGGTTCCTGGTCGGAAACGTCAACGACCTGCCGAAGCCGGGCAGCTACTACGTCCTGGACGTGCCCACCTTCGGCATCTCGGTGCTGGTGCAGCGTGGCCGGGACGGGGAGGTGCGTGCGTTCCACAACGTGTGCCGTCACCGCGGCAAGAAGGTGATCCCCACAGACTGCGGTTTCGCCGAGGGGACGTCGTCCGCGCACACCTGCTGGCTCCACGGCTGGTCGTACACCAGTGATGGATCACTGCGTTCGGTGCCGGACGAGAAGCAGTTCCGCTCCGTCGACAAGTCCCGCCTCGGGCTGGTACCGATCCACGTCGAGGTCCGGTATGGCCTCATCTATGCCAACTTCAGCGACAACCCCGAGCCGCTCGACGGCTGGCTGGGGGAGCTCGCCGAGGGCTTCGATGACTACTACAGCGAGATGGAGAAGATCAGCTGCTGGTCCATCGACGTCCGGGCCAACTGGAACATCGCCATGGACTCCTTCTCGGAGGGGTACCACACCGTCTTCCTGCATCGGCGCACCCAGCCGAAGCTGGCCGGCAAGAGCAACCCGATGCGGCACAAGCCCGTGATCGACATGTACGACCGCCACATCCGCTCCAGCAACCCGTCCAACCCCGACTACGTCAGCCCGCCCGTCGAGGGTGCCCTGTTCGACCTCGGGCGCAAGCAGACACCGGCGGTGGAGACCGACTTCTCCATGCTGCCGCCGGGGGTGAACCGCACCCGCCACCACCCCTGGTTCTTCGACATCGTGTGGCAGTTCCCCAACGTGGCCATCCTCAACGGCTCGCACTGGTACAGCGTCGTCACGGTCTGGCCGATCGACCGCAACCACTCCCGAGTCGTCTTCGACGTCTACGCCCGCAAGGCTCGCCACGCCGGCGACCGCCTGGCCCAGGCCTACAGCCGGGCCCTGCAGTACACCGTGTCCCGCGAGGACCTGGCCGCCATGGAAGACGTACAGCGCGGCCTGGAGTCGGGTGCCATCAGCGACGTCTATCTCTCTTTGCAGGAGTTCGCGCTCCAGCACCGCTACGGACTCGTCGACGAACTGATCGGAGCCAAGTGATGGAGCTCTCCACAGCAGTGGGACTTCCCGAAGGATTCGCCGACCTGGAGCGTTTCCTGGAGCGGTGGCGCCTGCGCGACGCACAGGCGCGGATGGAGGCGATGCGCGCCGCCGACATCGAGGACCTGCGTGAGCTGTGCGCCGCGATGCTCCCCCGTATCGAAGCGGTGGTGAACCATCTCAACGCCTTCCCCCTCGACGACATGCCCCCGCGGGAGCAGGCCCTCTTCGAGCTGGCCCTGACCTTCGCCGAGGTCACCCACCCGGTCGACCTCGGCTGGGCCACACCAGAGGTCAGCGACCTGTATCCGCTGGACCGGATGAACCTGGTCGGGCCCGCACGCGCCTGGTGAGTGCGCGAGTCCCGTATCCCCGCACAGAGACGGACCGCTTCATGACTGACCCCTTCGCCAAGCTGACCCAGGTCGGCCCAGGCAGTCCGACCGGAGAGTTCTTCCGCCAGTTCTGGCTGCCGATAGCCCGGTCCTCCGAGTTCGAGGCCGACGGCGCCCCGGTCCGCCTGATGGCCCTGGGCGAACGTCTGGTCGGCTTCCGCGACAGCGGCGGCCGGATGGGCATCTTCGACCACCGCTGCCCGCACCGCTGCGCCTCCCTGTTCTTCGGCCGCAACGAGAACGGCGGCCTGCGCTGCTCCTACCACGGCTGGATGTTCGACGTGGAGGGCCGCGTCACCGACATTCCGAGCAGCGCGGGAGGACGCGTGCCCACCCGCGTGCGGGCCAAGGCCTACTCGGTGCGGGAACGCAACGGCCTCGTCTGGATCTACATGGGGTCGCGCGAGACCCCGCCGCCGCTGCCCGTGATCGGCGTGGTCGCCGACGACGAGGAGCTGGAGATCCAGATGTGGCTGCGCGAGTGCAACTGGCTCCAGGGCATGGAGGGGGACATCGACGCGGCCCATCTCTCCTTTCTCCACCACGGCGGCCACGACCCCGAGGACGTCGGCGAGCACTTCGTCCTCAGGTGGGTCACCAGTGGCAGGGCCGTGGAGACCAAGGTCGTCAACACCGTCGGGGGCACCATGGAGGCCCACCGCAGGCCGGAGAGCTTCGCCCCCGACTACTGGCACTACACCCAGCAGCTGCTGCCGTCCTGGACCATCCCCGGTCAGAACCCCTTCGAGGTCGAAGAGCCCGTCGTGCGGTTCTGGCTGCCGATGGACGACACCCACTCCATGATCTTCCAGCTCAGCCGGCCTCGAGCGCTGGTGGACGGCAGGTCCGCGTTCCACTCCTCGGCGGGGGAGCTGCCGGGTGTCAAGGTCCGCATGGCAGACCTGCTCCAGCCCAACGACCAGGACTGGTACGGCAGGTGGCGGCTCAGCCCGTCCGAGGAGAACAACTACTTCCTCGACCGGGACGCCCAGACGAAGGGCAACTACACCGGAGTGCAGGGTATCCAGATCCAGGACAAGATGATCACTGAAAGCATGGGACCAGTCGTGGACCGGACCTACGAGCACCTTTCCGCCTCGGACCTGATGATCAGCCGGACCCGGCGGCGCCTCCTGAAGGCCGTCGACGCGTACGCAACGACCGGGGAACTCCCGGCCACCCTGAACGACACCGAGCTCACCCGCGGCCTCATGGCCGGCGGCGGTCACGTCCCCGAGGGCACCGACTGGCTGCAGTACTACCGGGACGTGGCAGAGGCGGCGGGCGCCGATCCGCGGATCCTGGAGAGCGACCTCGCCGAGGCCGCCGAGGGGGTGGGGGCATGACCGCGAAGCAGTATCCCGTCCTTCCCTTCGACGCCCGCGACCTGCGCTGGCAGCGCACGCGTGCCTTCATGCGGGACAAGGACCTTGACTGTCTGCTCGTCTTCGGCCTCAAGGGCCGCGAGCGGTACGAGGGTTACCTCGCCAACGAGGTCCTCGACGGCGTGGTCGTCTTCTTCGCCGACCGCGACCCCGTGCACCTCACCTGGACTCATCACCGCTACACCCGCCGCCTGGCCGCGAACATGCGGGATGTGCGCTTCTGGATCGACGACGTACGCGTCGGTCCGTTCGGCCGCGGGGTGGTCCAGGCACTCACCGAAGAGGGACTGACGTCGAGTCGTATCGGCGTGGTCGGCATGACCGGGAGCTCGGCGGGGGAAATGGAGGGCCTCATCACCCACATGATGTGGGACTACGTCCTCAACAACCTGCCCGAGGCCGAATTCGAGGACATGTCCCTCGACTTCGCCCAGACGATGCTGCCCAAGACGCCGCAGGAACTGGAACTGGTCCGCTTCGCCGCCCAGGCGGCCGAGGAAGCGTGCCAGACCATGCTGGAGATGATCCGGCCCGGCGTACGCGAGGCCGAGATCTACGCGGCAGCCGTGGAGGTCCTCCACCGCAACTCGTGCACCACCACCTACCCCCACGTCATCATGAGTGTCGGCGCGGACGACCCGGGTTGGGCACCGCCCTACTGGACCTACGCCGGCGGCCCCTCCCGGACAGTCCAGCCCGGCGACCTGGTCCAGGCCGAGATCATGTCCTGCTACGGCGGATTCGAGACACAGGTCCAGATGTCCGTCGCGGTCGAGCCGGTACCGAAGGTGCTGCACACGCTCCACGACGTCGCCCGTGACTGCTACGACGCCGGCCTGCGGGCCCTGCGTCCGGGAGCGGCCTTCCTCGACGTCGCCCGGGCCATGAGCGAGCCCCTCCTGAAGGCCGGCCACTACAACATGACCCCCCTGGTGCACAGTCTCACTCCCGCGGCCTTCGCGGGGCACATCGCTCTGAACGCCGAACAGATCCCCGGTCAGGACACCCGCCGTGTCTTCCGTACCGTCGAGCCGATCTCCGACCTGGAACTCGTCCCAGGCATGGCGTTCGCTTTCGAACCCAACGCCTGTACGGGACAGCACCGTGTCAACATCGGCGGAACCGTCGTCGTCGGCGAGAACGGACCGGACGAGTTCAACGCCGTTCCCTGCCGCATGCACGTCGTGTCCTGACGGAGCTGAACCCCGTTCCCTCCGCGGTACTCGCTCTTCCCACCATCACGCTCCTCATATTCCGGACGGCACCGACCGCCCCGCACTCCAGGAGACAACGTGTCCGAGCAAAACCACCCGATGACAGTGGGCGGCAAGGACGTTCACACCATCGACACCTTCGGGGTGCGCAACCCCGCCACCGGCCGGGTCTTCGCCCAGGCCCCCGAGTGCTCACCAGCTCAGCTGGACGACGCGGTGCAAGCGGCTGCCGACGCCTTCCCGCTCTGGCGCGACGACATCGGCGCTCGCCGCAGCGCGCTGCTGGCCGCGGCCGCACGCATCGAGGAGAGCGCCGAGGAGCTCGCCACCCTGCTCACAATGGAGCAGGGCAAGCCCCTGGCCGACGCGCATTTCGAGGTTATGGTGACCGCGCTGACCCTGCGGGGTACGGCCGCCCTCGACCTGCCCCGGGAGGTGATCCGGGACGATGACGAGGAGCGGATCGAGGTGCTGCACCAGCCCATGGGCGTGGTCGCGGCGATCACCCCTTGGAATGTCCCGCTGATCCAGGCCGCGATGAAATTCGCGCCGGCCCTGCTGGCGGGCAACACGGTGGTAGTGAAACCGTCTCCTTTCACGCCGCTGTCCTCGCTCGCACTCGGAGCCGTTCTGCGTGACGCGCTGCCGCCGGGCGTGCTGAACGTCGTCAGCGGCCGGGACCCGCTGGGTGCGCAGCTCGCCGAACACCCCGCAGTTCGCAAGGTGTCGTTCACGGGTTCGGTCGCCACCGGAAAGCACGTGGCGGCGTCGGCTGCGCCCGACCTCAAGCGCCTCACCCTGGAACTGGGCGGCAACGACGCGGGCATCCTCCTCGACGACTTCGACCTCGACGTCCACGCCGACAAGTTGTTCTGGAGCGCGTTCGTCAACTGCGGGCAGATCTGCGCGGCGCTGAAACGTCTCTACGTACCACGCGCCCGGTACACCGAGGTGGTCGACGCCCTGGCGGACCGGGCACGGTCGGTCCAAGTGGGTGACGGCATGCTCCCCGGCGTCCAGATGGGACCGCTCGCCACCGCGCCGCAGTTCGCCAGGGTCCAGGAGCTGGTGTCGGACGCGCTGGCCGGCGGTGCCACCGCGGCCGCCGGAGGCCGGCGCCTGGACGGTGACGGCTCCTTCTTCGCGCCGACCATCCTGAGGGATCTCGAGGACGGCGTGCGCGTCGTCGACGAGGAGCAGTTCGGGCCCGTTCTGCCGGTGATCCCGTACGACGACGTCGAGGACGCGGTGGCCCGGGCCAACCGTACCCACTTCGGGCTCGACGGCTCGGTGTGGAGCGCGGACCCGGAGCGGGCCGCGGCGGTGGCGGCCCGGCTGGAATGCGGGACCTCCTGGGTCAACACGCACGCCTTGCCGGCACCGGGCGTGCCTTTCAGCGGGCACAAGTGGAGTGGTCTTGGCGTGGCCGGCGGACTGGCCGGCCTGCTGTCCTACACCGAGACCAAGGTGCTGCACGTCGTCCGCGGAAGCTGAACCCCGCGACGGCGGGGACACTCCCGTACCGCACCGCATGTACTTGTTACGCCGCAGCAGCCTGTTGCCATGACGGTCACGGGGTCGGCGATGGTCGTGATCAGGCAGGCCGATTTCACCAGGGGCGACGCCGCCACCAGCAAACGGCGCGGCGTCGTCCCCGTCGGCGTCGCCTGCGGAGACCAGCACGATCGACCTCCGGGTGTCGATCAGTGCCGGAAGACAGAGCCGGGTTGTCACACAAGCCGTGTCGAGAGTGACGCGGAGCGTCTTGTACCCCTGCTCCGCATCGTCCAGGACGGTCCCGAAGGTGCCCACGCCGGCACAGCAGGCGACCGCGGTCAGTCGGCCCTATCGGCCGAGGGCGGTGTCCAGCGCCCGCAGGACACCGTCCTCGGCCGCCGCGTCCCCGACGACAGCGACCGCCCCTTCGCGTCCCCGCACCTTCGACCGTTGAGCCGGATCAGGCAGGCCCCAGGGCCACGACCGACGCCCTCCGTGCCGGCAGCAGATCCACGGTGGCGAAGCCGATCCCTCCTCCTCCGCCGGTGGCGAGGAGCACTTCTCCCGCGCACTCTTCCCGCGCCGTCACGCGTGCTCCAAGGCTCGTGCGGCGCTGTCGCTGTCCGCCACCAGGGCCTCGTCGCTGAACAGCCCCGCCGGATCGCGCCGCTGCAGGAGATGCGTCCGCGGGACAGGACGACCGCGTGGCCGGAGATGCCGAGAGCCCGGTTGACGCTCTGTTCCACCAGGACGATCGCGACGCCCTGCGAGTTGATCTCGAAGAGTGCCCGGTACAGCGCGTCGATGGCCACGGGCGCGAGGCCGAGTGAGATCTCGTCGCAGACCAGTACCTTGGGGTCTGCCATCAGAGCGCGTCCCACGGCGAGCATCTGCTGCCGGCCCCCCGACATGGTTCCGGCCTCCTGCGTGGCGCGCTCGGCCGGGACGGGGAAGACGACATGGACACGCTCCATGCGTGCCCGTAGTCGAGGACCAGGACCCGCTCGACGAGTTCCCGTACGACCCGCTCTATGTGCTCGACCAGGAGCACGGTGATCCCGAGGCCGTGCACCTGGCGGATGAGGTCGATCGCCTCGTCCAGTTCCCGGCCGACGAGGCCAGCCGCGACCTCGGATGAGCACCTGGGGACGGGTGGCCAGGGCCCGCGCCACCTCCAGCCGCTTCAGATCGAGGACGCGAAGCGAGTCGGCCGGACGGGATGCCTTGGTATGGACCCCGCCGGCGTCATCACCCCGGAGAGGTCCCGGGAACTGCTCACTCCACTGCTCGACGCACAGCCGTGGGTGCTGTAGACGCGGTCGCCGCGGCCGTCCGCCCGATGAGCAGAACAGTGCTGGTCGTCGAGGTGCCCTCGGCCTGGTGACGCTGGGCCCGGCGGCGCCCCACGAGGCTGCCGGCCCAGCCGAGCAGGAAGGCGGCCGGGACGGAGACCAGAACCGGGGTGCTGTGGTCGAACCAGGCGATGTCGGAGTTCGGCAGGAACGCCTGAGGGCCGCCCGAGACGGAAGGCGAGGAGACCTGCAGACCCACGCTCAGGATGATTCCGCCGTACACGGTCCACAGCAGACCGGTTCGGTTGAAGCGGTCCCAGTAGAACGTGTAGATCAGAACCGGCGCCACGGTCGACGCGGCCACGGACGTGGCGAACTGGGCGAGGAGAGCGGCAGAGTGTCCCTGCGAGACTACGGCGAGAAGGATGCCGAGGCTGCCGAAGAGCAGGACGGCGACACGCGCCACCATCAGTTCACGCGCCGGATCCGACCGTCTGTGCTGGACGAGGTGGTAAGCGTCCCGGGCGAGGGTGCCGGCCGCCGCCAGCGTGATGCTTCCGACGACGGCGAGCACGCTGAGAAAGATCGCGCAGGCGAGCGCGGTGAACAGCAGGCGGCCCAGTCCAGCTCCGAGGCCGCTTTCGAGGCTGCCGGCCAGGAGCATCAGGGAGTCGTCCGCGTTCGACTGGGCGCCGAGGATGGTGTGAGCGCCGACTCGCGCGGAAGCAGCGAAGCCCAGGATGACCACGGTCACGCACACGAAGGCGACGACTCCGGCTGCGTAACGGACGGAGCGGCGTGCCGTGGCGGTGTCCTTCGCCGCGGCGACGCGGTTGAGAACGTGAGGCATGCACGCTCCGCCGAGGATGGTCATGACCTGGCCGGCTGCGAAGTCCAGACGCGGTGTTCCCCCGGTGTTGAAGAGACCGCCCGAATTCAGGTACCGGCCTGGGCGGGTGCTGTGTGCGTCCGCGGTGGCGATGAGGGAGCCGACATCTCCGTGGAAGAGTCGGAGCACGGCCACGGACGCGAAGATCATGGCCGTGAGCGTGATGACTGCGGCGAGTACCTGTACGACGGTGATCCCCTTGGCGCCGCTCAGCATGCCGCAGGTGACCACCAGGCCTCCGATCAGCACGGTGCACATCTGTTGTATGCCGAGGCCGGAGAACCCGAGCAGAGCGGCGGTGACGCTGCCGGCGGCGATGAGCTGCGCCACGAGAAAGGGAGCAGTGACCACGAGAACGGTCACCGCGGCGGCCACCCGAGGTGCGATGCCCGGTGCCCGGAGCGTGAACAGGTCGCCGAGCGTCAGGGCGCCACTGAGCTGAACGGGCCGGACCAGCAGCAGGAGCACACCCAGCGACAGAAGCACGTTGGTCGTGGTGGTGATGCCGTCGAAGCCGATGGTCGCCACGACACCGGTCACGCTGAGGAGAAGGGATGTGGAGACATAACATCCCACCAACGCCAGACCGTTCTTCCATGCCGAACTCTGCCGGTCGCCGATGTAGAACTCCTTCGGGGCATCTCCGTTCAGGCCCGCGAAGACCGAGCCGAAGAGTGCGACAACCATGAAGAGCATGAAGGAGCTCAGGACCAGGGCATGGTGGTCACCTGCTGCCGCGAGGACGGCGCTCTTGCCGTTCATCTCCGTCCCCGGATCTGCCCGACGGGCATGGTGGGCGCGTCCGCTTCCGCGGGTACGCGCTGCAGCGGGTCCAGCAGGCGTGCAGAGCCGCGGTCGAATCGGCGGGCCGTCGCCAGCAGGACCACGGCCTGGAGCAGGTAGAGCGACAGCCCGAGGGTCAGGTCGGTGCCGAAAAGCCGCGTGGCGAGCGGGTCGCCGGGAACCGCTCCCAGGACGACCGCGGTGCCGAAGCACGCGGCGTTGGGGGCGAGGAAGGTGCGGTCCAGGCGGACCGCCCGTCGGTGCGCTTCGGACAGCGGCGAGGGGGCGGGGTGATCGGTAAGGCCGTGGTGCTGCGGGGGCTGAGCGGAGCGTTGCATGCGCCACCTTCATGTGCTGGTCGGGGAGTGAGTCGGCAGGCGGCCGCTCTGGACGCGGACCCCGGACCGCGGGGCAGCGCTTTCCCAGGAGGGCGGCAGCGCGCGGCGGCCGGGCGTGGGGGAGCGCTGTCGTCGTCGATCAGCTGGAGCGGCAGGCATGAGCATCATGGCGCCGCCGACGATGCTGCCGACGCAGGCGTTGACGATACCGGAAGTCGTCCAATCATGTCCTCTCATGTGAAACTTGAGTTCTGCTAGGTCGGACATTACGGTTCGGTAGATGTAGAGGGGGACGATCGCTGACCGAGGAGAGTCCGGCACTCTCCGGCTGGGAACGGCGGCTTCTGGCCGTAGTGCCCTGATCAGTTCCCTGCGTTCCTGACTCTCTTTCAGTTCTGGCTTTCCTCCCTCCGTCCTCCCATCCGGCTCGGTGAAAGTCGTGTCCTGTTCGCGATCAGCCCTTTGGAGCGAACGTGCTCAGGCCAAGTTCTGTGTCAATGCCAGCAGAAAGTAGGTGTCCGCATGCCTTACCAGTGGAAGCTCGCCCCGGAGGACCTCTTCGCAGAGCGGTACCGGCAGATGGTGAGCAGCGGTCTGCCGGCCGAGGATGTCGACACCGTCCGATCCGCGGTCGCCGATATGTGGCTCGACCAGCCGGGGGGATGGGTGTACGAGTGGTCGCGACTCGCCGCCGGGTATGTCCGGCACCATCGGCACCAACTTGCGGCGCTGGCCTACGGATGGGCGAAGTTCCCCGCCTTGACGGACGACGCGAGGCGCATGGCGCTGGAGCGGCAGCTTGAGCAGTACATGCTTGCCGTTCCCGGTTTCAAGGTCGGGTTCGAGCGCCGTATGGTCCAGGTGCTGGGTGAGCATGGGGGCACGGTCGTACCCGTGCACCTTCTCACACCGCCCGGCTGGTCCGGTGACGCCCCCATCCTGCTTGCCAGCGGTGGAGTGGACACCTGGAAAATGGACTTCCACGGGCTCTTCGAGGAGGTCGCCCTGCGCACCGGCATGGGCGTGCTGACCTTCGACATCCCCGGCACCGGTGAGTGCGCCGGGCCCATGGACTCGGAGGACGGCGCCGACATCGTACGCGCACTGGCCGCCGATGCGCGGGCGCTGGGCAATGGGCGCGTACTGCATCTGGGCATCTCCATGGGCGGGCATTTCTCGGCCTGTTCGGGCCTGGCCGGCGATGTCGACGCAGCGGTCGTCATCGGGGGGCCGGTCGAGGCGGCGTTCGCCCGGGGCCGGACCTTCGCGCACGGCATGGACGGCATCGTCGGCAACGCGTTGGGATTCGACCACGAACCGACCCACGCCGAACTGGCCCAGAGTTGGCCGTCGTTCGCACTGCGCCCGCTACTCGACCTCGACGTCAACGTTCCGATGCTCGTGATGAACGGTGCCGAGGACGTTCACGTTCCCCAGCACGACACTCTCGTTTTCGAGGGCCGCCGGGACACGGAAGTCCACCTGCTTCCGGACACGGGACACTGTGCCGTTTCCAAGTTGCCCCAGGTCCTCCAGCTGATGTTCGAATGGATGGAGCGCCACAAGGCCAACCCCCGCTGATGCGCGACGACTGCGGCTCGCCTCGGCAGGCTGAGGGCCTTGCTCGCGTCGCGCCGCGAACGACGGGCCGCGCCTGAAACCCCTCGCGAACCACCCGTGGTCAGACGCAGACTCCTGGGGGGCATCGCGGCGACGGAGGCACCGAGAGCAAGCGGGGTTTACCGTTCACGTCGGCCTCGACGCAGAGCCATCAAGGCGCTGGAGGCCAGCAGGGACACCGCCACGCTGAAGCCGATCCCGGCTGTCCGAAGGCCCACCACGTCGGCCATCACCCCGACGCCCACCACGGGCAGGGAGATCGCGACGTAGAGCAGGATGAAGTACGTCGAAGCGATCTCCGCCCGCTGTCCACTGGGCGCTTCGGCGTTGATCGCGGTGAGTCCGGCGCGAAAGCTCACTCCTTGCCCGAGACCGGCCGTCACGGCGGCGCCCACCAGGAGCACCAGCGACCCCGCGGCGAGTCCCGCGATCAGCAGGGCCATGCCTCCGATCAGCAGACCGCACCCGACGGGCAGGGCTGCTGGGCCCAACGGTCGTACGAGCGTGACCTGACCGATGGCCGAAGCAGCGAATACCGCGCAGACCACGGAGCCGGACAACGCGGCACTGTGCAAGTGCAGGAGATGCCCCAGGAAGGACGGTGCGACAGCCGTGAACAGCCCGAGCACCGAGAAGCCGGCGAAACCGGCGATCGATGCCCGCGCGAAGGTGGCCCGCGCCTCCTCGGGCACCCGCGGTCGGGTCATGCTCAGCCGCAGCCGTCCGGTGACCTTGACCGGCTCCGGCATGAGCCACACACCGACCGTCACCAGGGTGAGCATCCCGAGGTGCACCTCGAACGGCAAGCGCAACGGCATGGGGGCGAGTTGGGCGAGCAGCCCGGACAGCAGAGGTCCTGCACCCAGTCCGCCCATGTTCGCGGCCGTGGCCACCAGGGTGGCGCGTTCCTTGTCGTCCGCGTCGGCGAGGTCGACCAGTGTCGCGGTAGCAGTGCCGGTGAAGATGCCTGCGGAGAGTCCCGAGAGCACGCGTCCGGCGATCAGCAGGGGCAGGTTGTCCGCGCCCAGGAACAGCAGCCCGCTGAGTGCGGCGCAGGCGAGTCCGGGGAGCAGCGTGCGCCGTCGTCCGACGGCATCCGACGCACGTCCGAACAGCACCAGCGCGGTCAGGATCCCCACCGCGTACGCGGCGAAGATCACTGTGGTCATGGCGGTCGAGAAGCCCAGGCGATGCTGGTAGAGCACGTACAGCGGGGTCGGCAAAGTGGTGCCCAGCATCGTCACGGCGAAGGCCAGGGCCACCAGCCAGAACGCCGCCCCGCGTGGTGGGGCTGGTCGGCGTGGACGCTCGCCGAAGCGCGGCTGCCCGGATGTCTCGGGCAGCCGAGGACGAGTTCTCACGCTGCGCCCATCGCGTGGAGGAGCCGTTGGCCTGAATCCAGGAGCCGGTCCTTGACCTCGTCGATGTCCGGGTGAAGCAGGACGTGGTCACGCTTGCGCCAGCGTCCGGCGATCATGACCGCCTCGATGTTCGCGATGTCCGAGTGCAGGACAGCAGCAATCGGGTTGTGGGCGGGCCATAGGTTGAGGGCGCGGCTGTCGACGGCTACCAGATCGGCCTGCATGCCCGACTCGATGCGGCCGACCCGGTCGGCCAGGCCGAGCGCCTTCGCCCCTTCGATGGTGGCCCACTCCAGAGCCTGCTTGGCGGTGACCGACGGCCTGTCGGCGAAGGTGCCGGTGGTCTGGCGGTGCTGAGCGTGATCGAGGCTGCGCTGGTGGGCAAGGGCGACGCGGGCGGCGGTGAGGACCTTGCCGGGTACGACGGTGTCGACGTCGGTGCCGAGCGAAGGAGCCCCCCCGAGGCGCAGCAGGGAGCCGGTGACGGGGGTGCCGTGGCCCTGGCCGAGTTCGTTCTCGGGTGTGCTGGTGAAGGTGACGCCGGCCTCGACGAGCGTCTTCATCCAGCCGTCGGGCAGGTCCGAGCCGTGCACCACGTTGGTATGAGGGCTGAACAACCCGGCATCGCGTACGGCGTCCCAGCCGGGCGCGAGGCCCCCACCGCTCTGGTGGAGGGACACGACGAGACCGCGTTCGGCCGCGGCCCGGAAATCGGCCACCGCGGTGTTGGGGGAGGAGTATTGCGGGCCCTGGACGGCCATGCCGAGCGTGAGCAGGGCATGGCCGCGGACGGGGCCGTCAAGGAGGCGGTCTGTCTCGGCGAGCGGATGGGGCAGGTCCGGGTCCCGGTAGGGGGTGCCGTGCAGGAAGACGGCGCGTATGCCGGCTCGCACGAGCCCTTCGACGGCTGCGTCGGCGTGCTCGGGCGTCAGGCTGTTGTGGCACCAGTCGCCGAGAGTGGTGGTGCCGCAGTTGATCTGGTTCAGGGCACCGGCGAGATTGCTGATGTACATGTCGTCGGGCCTGTAGTGCTGGACGGCGCCTCCGTGCAGATGCGTGAGGTACTCCATGAGCGTCCAGTCGGCACCCACGGACCGCAGCCCGGTCTGCCAGGTGTGCAGGTGGGCGTTGACCAGGCCGGGGATGACCACCCGTCCGGTGAGGTCCACGGGTTCGGCATCGGGCGCGTCCAGATCCTCGCCGATCATGGCGATGCGGTCGCCTTCGACGAGGATGTCGACGCATTCGGCGTCGGGGCGGCCGGGCGCCATGGTGATGACCTGTGCACCGCGCAGCAAGGTGCGGCTCATTCGGCGACTCCTGTACCGGCGGAGGATTCCGACACGATGCGACTCCTTGCGGGAGGTGTCATCGCCTCGATGGCGGTGCGGGTACCGGTGAGGAAGTCCTGGGTCGCGATGTGACCGATGTAACCGTCGGGGCGGACGAGCAGCAGGGCCTCCCCGGCGATCCCGTGCACCTGCCCGAGCGTCCCCGCGGAGTCGGTGAGGAAGTGGTCCGCGCTATCGGCGGGGGAGCCTACGGCGATCCGCTTCACCTCTGCGCCGGCTGCCGGCCATTCGAGCCGGTCCAGGGCCTCGGCGGCGCGGCGGCCGTGGGCGAGGGCGGTGAAGTGCGTTCCGCGGAAGATGTCGAAGAGCCTGACCTGTTCCCCGTCGCGGCCCGTCAGGACGGCGTCCGGGGCGCGGTCACCGACGCGCAGCTTTTTGGTGCGGTCGCTGTCGTGGGGCGCGAGGGGGCCGCCGAAGTAGCTGAGGGCGAGCTGCTGTTCGTCCTTGCCGCGGCTGATGCTCGACGGGTCGAGCTTGGCGATGCCCTCGTACTTCTTCGCCGACATGCCGAGCACTCCGGCGGCGATCGGCATCCGTTCGGCCTCGTAGGTGTCCAGTAGCCCGGGGGCGGCGCCGGCCAGGACCTGGGCGAGCTTCCAGCCGAGGTTGTAGGCATCTTGGATGCCGGTGTTCAGTCCCTGGCCACCGGCCGGGGGATGTACATGCGCGGCGTCGCCGGCGATGAAGACCCGTCCCTGGCCGTAGTTCTCAGCGAGGCGGATGTTGGGACGGAACACCGACGTCCACTGAATCTCGCTCAGTGTGATACGCCGGTTGCCGGTGGCCGAGCGGATCTGGTCGTTGAGCCGCGCCACGTCGGGCACGGGCTCCTCGTCGATCGGCGGTCGGATCATCCACTGGAAGAGGTTACTGTGCGGCAGGGGGCAGGCGCCGATGAACTTCCCCCCGGTACGGGGCCACATGTGCCATCGGTCACGGGACAGGCCCGTGGTGACGGCGTCCACGACGAGCATCCGGTCCTGTTCGTCCGTCGATCCGGCGAAGCCGATCCCGAGCTGTTTGCGGACGGTGCTCGAACCGCCGTCGGCGCCGACGACATACCGGGCGGCGATCTCCTCGATCCCTGCGGGGCTCGACACCCTGGCGCTGACGAGGTCGGTGTCCTGGTCCAGTTCGACCAGCTCCGTCGCGAACTCGACGTGGTGCCCGAGCTGTGCGAGGCGGCTGTGCAGCGCGCGGTCGGTACGGTACTGCGGTATCAACCATGTGTTGGGATACGGAACGTCCGTGCTCGGCTGCCGGTTGCGCATCATCGGCCACGGGGCTGCGAGAGGGCCGAGATGGATCCCGGCGAGCGGATAGGTGCTGCCGCCGGCGATGACGTCGTCGAGCGCTCCGAGGTCCTCCAGGACCTCCAGGGTGCGGGGCTGGATGCCCTTGGCCCGTGAGCCGTCGAAGGCGTGATCCGACTTGTCGACGATGCGGATGTCGAGGCCGCGGCGTGCGAGGTCGATCGCCAGCGTCGTCCCTGCAGGCCCGGCACCGATGATCAGGATGTCGAGAGGTTTGTGGTGTTTCATCAGTCCTGCCTTTCCACGCGCGTTGCCGTGAACGACGCGATCCGTTCGGCGACTTCCCGGGGCTGTTCATAGGGGGCCATGTGGCCGCAGTCCTGGATGACATGGCACTGCTGCGGCTTCAGCAGGGAGCGCGCGGCAGCGAGTTGACCGATCGGCGTGACTTTGTCGTCCTCGCCCCAGAGCAGCAACGTCGGTATCTCCAGCGTTCCCGCGCGCCGGAACAGCTCGGTGCGGCCGGACAGCGGCAGATGCTGGAGTGTGTCGAAGAACGCGTAGAGCGAACCTTCGTAGCTGTAGGCTTCGAGAACCATCGCCGTCAGCTCGGCGGAGCGCTCCGGATCACGCACGTTGTGGCCCAGGTGGCTCTCCAACAGCCGGCGCCCGGACCGCCGGGCCACGAAACCGGCCAGCAGGTCGCTGGCGAGCAGTCGGTGCGGCGGCAGCTTCTGCCGGATGAGTCCCGCAGGTCCCGCCAATGTCAGGGTCGCCAGGGACTCCCGATGCCGCGTGGCGTACTGCATCGCGACAAGGGCGCCCATGGAGGTGCCGACGAGGTGCACCGGCCGGCCGATGCCGAGCCGGTCCGTCAATTCGGCGAGCTGGCGGACGAACAGTGTTTCGTCGTACGTCGCCCGCACCCGGTCGGAGTAGCCGCGCCCGTAGGCGCTGCAGGCCAGGGTACGCAGCCCCCGGGTGTGCAGTTCCGCCGCCAGGCCGTCCCAATAGAACAGCGGGACCGTCAGCCCGCCGGCAAGCAGGACCACCTCGCCGCCGTCGGGCCCGGCCAGCGCGTAGTGGGTGACACCGTCGGACAGCTCGACGAAGCTACCGCGCAGGTCCTGCCGCGAGACCGGGTCGAGGCGGTGGTCCTCGCCGGCGGCTATGAAGTACTTCACGCTCGTTCTCCTTGCTGCGCGATGTCCTCGCGGGAGTCGAGGAACTTCGCTATGGCGCCGCCGACCCATTGCGGGTCTTCTTCCGGCAACAGATGGCCCCCTTCGCTGTGAACCATTTCCTGAGCGCCCCGGATGTCACGGGCGAAGTGCTGGCCGTCGACGCTCGCGCTGCGCAGCACCAGCGTCGGCACCGCGATGCACGGGATGTCCGCACTGCGGTCGGGCTGGTCCGTATTGACGAAGTCGATGAAAGCCGACCGGTTTCCGGGTCGGCTCATGAGCTGGTGCGCCCGCTCCACCATCTCCTCGTCGACGATGTCCGAGTGCGGGCCGACGGCCGAGCGCAGGTTCCGCTCGATCACGCGGCGAGGCATTGCCAGGCGCAGCACGGGACGCAGCAGCGGGCTGCGTGCCAGTCGCAGACCGGCCGGGACCGACTTCTCCGGGTAGCCGGTGGCGTTCACGAGCACCAGGCCGCTGACCCGATGCGGATGCTCCAGTGCGTAGTTCCAGGCAATGTTGCCGCCCAGCGAGTTGCCGACCACAGCACTGCTGCGCACGCCCAGTACGTCGAGGAAACGGGCGACCGTCGCCGCGTACGTCGGGACGCGGTAGTCCCGGTCGGCGCGTGGCCCGGTGAGGCCCCACCCCGGCAGATCGGGGCGGATGACGTCGAACGACGCCGCCAGCGCGCCCGCCACGTCTTCGAAATGGTGCAAGGACGAGCCGCTGCCGTGCAGCAGCACGACCGTCGGCCCGTGTCCGGCGCGTTTGTAGTGGACCCGTAGATCATCGACGACCACGAATCGCGAGTCGGATTGGGGTTCGGACCAGAGTTCCATAATGGCTACAGTGTTGCCGTTATTTTTGGCTCGGGTCAAGTGACAGGCAGCACAGGGCGAACTTGCGGATCCGGACGTGACGGGGGGGCGACGAGTACACCGACGGTCCGAGGCGAGGAGCCTGGGCCGGTCGGAGTCGCTCGGTGAGCTTGAGAGCGGCGAGGACTGCTGTGGCGTCCGCCGGACCGTTTCTGCCTGGAGCGCGCGGAAGGGATTGTCCGGGCGCCGTCACGCAGGCGGTTATGGGCGAGATCATGGCCGGGAAGCCGCAGACGCAACTGATCTGCTGGGCCTGTCTGGGCCCGGCCTGCGGCTCCAAGGCCTTGCCCGGTGCCTATCGCCCGGCACGTGCGATACCGCGTGTCTGATCTTCGCTGCCCGGCATCCTCGGGTCCGTATGCCTTCAAGCGATGCATATGCCCTCGTTCGGCGTAACGTCGGTGCTGTGGAGCCCACAGTGGACAGCGTTGTGTCCAGTGCCGTGCATGAGCTCAGCCTGGGAGCGGAGCGGCTGATTCACGACGTGGAGCGATGCCTGCAACGTGAGGTTCCCGAACTTTGGGAGGATCCGGACGTAGCACGGCTGACCAGGGAAAACATAGTCAAGTACTTTGCTGCCGCGTTGCCCGGCCTTGAGCAGGGCAGCGACCCGAGCGAGATCCCACTGCCGGCTATCGGCGGGGAGGGTGCGCGTCGGCTGGCCCAGCGGGGGAAGTCGGTCAGCTCGACGTTGCGGGGACTCCGGCTCGCGCAGAGTTGCGTCGTCGACAGGCTGCTCGAAGAGATCACTCGACTCACCGACGACACGGAACTTGCCGGCGCGGCGATGCGCAAACTGGTCGCGCTCGTGGCCGCGTACGTGGACCGCTTCTCGGAGCAAGAGGTCATAATGTTCCACGAGGAGCGAGATCGCCACCTTCGGCAGCGAATGTCCGTGGTGAACGAGGCGGGCATGCGCGTCGGCACCACCCTGGACATCGTCCGTACCTCCCAGGAGCTGGCGGACCTGGCTACCGGGTATTTCGCCGACGCCGTCACCGTCGACATGCTTGACTCGGCCCTTGGAAACTGCCCCCAGCGGGGCGGGGTACCGGTCGTGCGCCGGGTGGCGCAGCAGTCGGTGATGGAAAACGGTCCGGAGCCTTCTATACCGCCGCAGCAGCTCCATAGTTTTCCGGACGGATCACCACTGGCTCTCGCCCTCGATTCCGGCCGGCCTTCGCGTCACATCCATGCGTCCCTGCTTGAGGACCGACAGGCGGCGCGGCCGGCCCACGGCCCTGACACCGATGCTCGGCGGATCCACTCGACACTGGTAGTGCCGCTGCGCGCCCGAGGTAGCACGCTGGGTGTCGCACAGTTTTTCCGCCACTGCACCCCCGACCTCTACGACGAGCAGGATCTCCTCCTCGCTCAGGAGATCGCAGCCCGAGCAGCGGTAGCCATCGACAACGCCCGCCGTTACACGCAAGCCCACAGCACAGCTTTGACGCTGCAGCGCAGCCTTCTCCCAAGGGTTACGCCGTCGCAGTCCGCCGTGGAGGTGGCCTGCCGCTATCTTCCTGCGGCCGCCCAACTCGGCGTCGGCGGCGACTGGTACGACGTGATCCCGCTGTCCGGTGCCCGCGTCGCCCTGGTGGTGGGTGACGTGGTCGGCCACGGTATCCATGCCGCCGCCACCATGGGCCGCCTGCGGACCGCCGTACGCACGCTGGCGGACATAGACCTGCCGCCCGACGAACTCCTCACGCACCTTGACGACGTCGTGCTCCGCCTGTCTGCCGAAGCCATGGCCGAACCGGACGTCGCATCAGCGGGGGATATCGGCGCCACCTGCCTGTACGCCGTTTTTGATCCAGTCGCCAGCTGCTGCACCCTCGCTCGTGCGGGGCACGTGCTCCCCGCCGTAGTCAGCCCAGACGGAATCGTGACCCTTCTTGACCTGCCGGCCGGCCCGCCGTTGGGCCTGGGGGGCATGCCGTTCGAAGCGGTGGAGGTCGACCTGCCGGAGGGCAGCCTCCTGGCCCTGTACACCGACGGCCTGATCGAGTCCGCCGACCACGACATCGAGGCCGGTCTCACCCGGCTGCGCCACGCCCTCGCCCAGCGCACCCCCTCACTGGAAGCCGCCTGTGACACCGTCCTCGAAGCCTTGCTGTCCGCCGATCGGCCACGGGACGACGTAGCCCTCCTGCTGGCCCGCACCCAAGCGCTCGGGGAGCGCCAGGTAGCCACCTGGTCCGTTGACGCTGATCCGGCCGCGGTCGCTCTCGCCCGGGCGGACGTTTCCGCACAGCTGTCCGTTTGGGGGCTGGAAGACCTGGACTTCACGGCGGAACTGATCGTCAGCGAATTGGTCACCAACGCCATTCGCTACGGTCGTCCCCCCATCCGTTTGCGGCTCATCCACGATCGCACCCTCACCTGCGAGGTCTCTGACGCGAGCAGTACCAGCCCACACCTGCGCAGGGCCCGTATCTTCGACGAAGGGGGGCGCGGTCTGCTACTCGTCGCCCAACTCGCCGAACACTGGGGAACACGCCACGCCCGACAGGGTAAGACGGTGTGGGCCGAGTGTGCCCTGAGCCCGCCGGACATCGTCCCCAGCACACTTGGGCTGGATTCGTAGGAGCACCTCGGCTCAGCGAATCCAGGTGTGCAACAACCTGGTGGCACCCGCTTCGGAGCGCTGGTGCAATGACATTGCGGGGCCACGAAGACGGTCGTGGGGAGCCGCTGCCGGACCCGGCAGCGAAGACCCCTTGTCGGGGACAGACGACCGGATGAAATTGCCTTTGCGGAGCACGGCTGAGAAACGTCGTTGTCGCCCGGACCGGCTTCTACGGGTTCCTTGTGGCCCAGCACTATGTCGACGCACTGCTGGCCGGAGAGTCCGGTGCGGGAGCAGCTTCCGTCGACACTGGTCGTGCGGGTGCCGACAGCGTTGCCGGCCGCATCGATCAGGGTGACCTGGGCGTCGTCCAGCCCGCGGTCGGCTTGGGCCACCTGGCGGTCGGCCGTGTCCAGAAGGGTGATCGCCGCGTGTGGCACAGGCGCACCCGCTCAGTCCCGTATCCGTCCGCGGACGGCGGCTGCATCCGCCCAGCCCGAGTCATCGGCTCCGGCGGACGAGAGGGTGGCCGCGGGGTTGGTCTGTCCGACTGTATCGGCCTCGGGTGCGGCCGTGGCCCGGGAATCCTCTGTGGGCGCGCTTGCGCGCCTCCTGCGGCGGAACATCAGTACGGTGACGATCAAGGCGACGGCGAAAAAGCCGGCCGACCACCAGTAGACGACGGAGTAACTGTGCAGCGCCGCCTTCTCCTGGACCAGCGGGTCGGTGAGGTGGCCTTTCACGTAGTCGGCGACAGCGCTTGCGGCCAGGGTGTTGAGCAGCGCGGTACTGATCGCACCGCCCACCTGCTGCGTGGTGCTGACGGCCGCCGAGGCCACGCCCTGATCGTCCGCGCGCACGCCCAGGGTGGCGTAGCTCATCGCCGTGGGCGTGACCAGACCGAGACCCGCGCCCAACAGCAGCATCGGCGGCAGCACGTGTGCCGCGTAGCCGCTGTGCATTCCGAGGCGGGTCAGCCAGACCAAGCCGCTCGCGGCCAGCAGCGTACCGAACGGCACGGCCACCTTGGGGCCGAGCCTGGGCACCAGCCAACGGGTTGCCGACTGCGACATCACCATCAGCGTGCCCACCAGAGGCAGGAAGGCCACGCCGCTCTTCACGGGCGAGTAGCCCAGCGTCGACTGCAGGTAGTACGTGAGGAAGAGGAAGACGCCGAACATCCCCGCATTCGAGATGAGAAGAGCCGACAGGGAGGCGGCGCGGTCGCGGTCGGCCAGCAGGCGCAGCGGCAGGACAGGGTTCTTCGCCCGGGTCTGCCAGACGAAGAACGCCAGTAGCAGGGCGGCACCTGTGGTGAGGAACCCCCAGGTCATCCAGTTTCCCCAGCCGTGTGTCTCCGCGTTGGCGAAGCCGTAGACGATGCTGAACAGGCCGCCGGACACCAGGACCACTCCCGGAATGTCCAGCTGGGGCCGCTTGGCCGGGACGGACTGGCGGATCAAGAGAATCGCACCGATCAGCGCCGGAGCGGCGAGGACGTCGTTGACGTACAGCGTCCAGCGCCAGTTCAGGTACTCGGTGAGCATGCCTCCGAGGACAAGGCCTATGGCGGCGCCTGAGCCGGAGAGGGCACCGAAAACGCCGAACGCCTTGGCGCGTTCCTTGGGGTCGGTGAACGTCGTGGTGAGCAGGGAGAGTGCCGACGGTGCCAGCAGTGCGGCGAACAGCCCCTGCACCGCGCGGGCGATGACCAGCATGGTCAAGCCGTTGGCCGCGCCGCCTACCGCCGAGGCGGCGGCGAAGCCGGCGACGCCGATGATGAAGGTCGTCCTGCGGCCGAAGAGGTCGGCGAGTCGGCCGCCCAGCAGTAGCAGACTACCGAAGGCCAGGGAGTACGCGGTGACGACCCACTGCCGCCCGTTGTTGTCGAAGTCCAGCGCTTTCTGCGCAGATGGCAGCGCGATGTTCACGATCGTGGCATCGAGCACCACCATGAGCTGGGCGAGGCTGATCACGGCCAGTGCCCACCATCGGTGCTTGGATTGCGCGGGGTTCTGGCCGGACGGCCTGGTCTGGACTGTGTCGACCGAGGTGGATGACATGGCAGGACCTGCCCCTCATGGGTTCGGGTATCGGTTGCGGGTCCGCACCGGCAGGACGGCCTTGTCCGAACAGCGCGTATGAGACGACATGTCGGCGTCGACTCGGTTGTGGCTCACGCTCCGGCCGACGTCTGACCCAGGCGTCGACAGGGTCCTCGTGGCGAGAACGGGGGCGCAGCCGCCGGCTGGGCCGCCTTGCGTCTCATCCACGGCATGGAGACCGCGCGTGCAGGTCACAGCCGCAGCCCGATGTCGTCTCCGGCAAGGATCAGTTCCGACGCGCTGCGGCGTCGAGATCAACCCCCGACGCCCAGCCGTCATCCTCGCTCGTGGCCCCCTCGCGGGCAGAACACTGCTCCGCTGGGCCAGGTCAGACCGGGGATGGTCGGTGTTTCGGTGCGGTCGGCCCGGAAGTCGTGCTTGGCAAGGCCATAGGTGTGCCAGGGGCCCCGGCCGGACGTGGCGTAGTAGCCGAACCGGTGAGCGCGCCCCATGCGCTCGTTCCGATCTCGAATTCGTGGACGTCGAGCACATTGCCGTGCCGGTCTGCCCGGTACCAGGTCATCGGGCGTCACCGGGCCGCCGGTGAGCGCTCACTTCAAGTCGTACCGTTCGCTTACGGTCTCCAGGGTGTCGGGAGCGCCATCCTTGAAGGGCGGGCGGCCTGATCGCATGGCCGGAGGGTTGGAGCCGCCGTTCATCAACGGTCCCAAGAGGGCCCGGCCTTCCTTCGTCTCCAGCTTCAGCCCGGCTGTGGCCGGCCACGTGTCGCTTGCGAGAACTCGCGCTCCCGTCACGCAGGTGGACGCCGCACACCATGCCGTCACTGTCGAACCAGTGATGGCGGTCTGGCTCGATCGGCCGGTAATACGGGCTGGCGCTCGTCTGGAACAGAGCACCGCTCAGCTCGTCGGTCAGCGCACCCTCGATCTCCAGGTCGAACGCCACACCCTCCTGGCGCCAGGGCGCGAACGGGCCGTTGAGGAACATGCTGTCGGTACCCCACATCTGACTGGCCTTCCTGCCGGGCGTCGATGGCCTGTGCGGTGAGCTCCGTGACCGCGGCGAACCTCTCGCTGAGGTTCGGGCCCCAGCTTTTCGACGGCCCTCGCGTCGGCGGGCAGGGCCCCCTGCTCGCCGGTTCCCGCGGCTTGGGCGGCCGCGACTGGCGCAACGGGTGCGATCTGTGCGCTCATGCCCGCTCGATGGCTTCACGGAAGTCCGCACAGCTCTATATTTGCATCAAATGCAAGTTGCATCAACTGCAAAATGGAAACCGGTCAACTTTGGCTCGGACTCATGCCGACGTCAGTCCCGCACGACCTGAGATTGACGGCTGCCGGATGGACCGGTCACCTCGCGAGGTGACCGGTCCCGGGCAGATCAGGGTTGCCGGACCCCTTCTTGCTGCATGCCGCCGACCAGGGTGAGCTCGCCGAGAAGCGCGAAGGCCTCCTCGACGTACACGCCTGCCGGACGCCGCTGCCCGTCGGCGATCCACTGGCGGGTGCCGGCGCGGAGGGCGATCATGGCGGCGCCGGCGATCAGCTCTGCCTGCATCCGTGCGGAGGGTCCGTCGTCCAGGCGGGCGGCGACGGCCTCTGCGAGCACCGCCTCGAACTGCATGAAGCGTCCGTGTTGCCGAGCGACAAGCGCGGGGGTGCGCTCCTGCAGTTGCAGCAGCCGCGGCAGCTCGGTGATCTCCTGGGTGGTGCGCTCCGCGGCGTCGGCGAACAACTTGCCGAGCTCGGTCCACAGGCCCTGGCCCGAGGGTGCGGCGCTGAGCGTCTGCAGATCCTGCTTCTCGATGCCAGGCGCGTCGATGAGCGCGGCGTCCTCCTTCGTCTCGAAGTAGTTGAAGAAGGTGCGCGGGGATACCCCGGCGCGCGCCGTGATCTCGTTGATGTGGACCGAGTCCAGTCCTCGCTCCAAGGCGAGGTCGAGTGTGGCGGAACGCAACGCCCGGCGTGTGGCCCGCTTCTTGCGCTCCCGCCCGTCGAGTATGTCCGGAGGTCTAGTCACGTCGCAATCGTCGCACGGCCGGGCCATCGCCTGATCGTGCGACGATCAGGCAGGCGCCGACAAGGCTGCAGATCGCGGCCTCAGGGAAGGCCGCGGCCGTGCTGCTGGGCGGCGCCCCTGCGGACCAGCCGCTTGCGAACGGACAGGACCTCTGCTGGTCCAGACAAACCGTCTTGCGTTCCCCTCAGGATGCGCGAAGCTGATCTGATTGGCCTGTTATCGCGCAGATTCGAGCAGTAGGCTCACGTGGTGTGATTCTTCCTAAGCCCCAGCGCCTCGACCGTCACGAGCATGACGGTGCCTTCCGCCTGACCGGTACCACATCGGTCCGCTCCGACGCCGCCTCGGCCCCCGCAGCCGACGCTCTCCGCCGTGCGCTGCGACCCGCGACCGGGTTTGCCCTGCCGGATGCCGATGGCGGGCAGGCCGCGATCACTCTGTCCGTCGCCCCGAGGGCCCTCGACGCCGAGGCGTACGAACTGACCGTCACGTCCGACCACATCACCATCACCGGCGGCGACCCGGCAGGTGTGTTTTACGGCGTCCAGTCGCTGCGGCAGCTCCTTCCGGCCGAGGTCTTCTCGGCGACGGCCGTCGAACGCGACTGGACGGTGCCGGCCGTCAGCGTCACCGACGGGCCCCAGCTCGGCTGGCGCGGCATGATGCTCGATGCCGCGCGGCACTTCATGCCAAAGGAGTTCATTCTCCGGCTGATCGACCTCCTTGCCCTCCACAAGCTCAACGTCCTCCACCTTCACCTCACGGAGGATCAGGGCTGGCGGCTCGCGATCGAGAAGTACCCACGCCTCACCGAAGTCGGCGCTTGGCGACGCGAGACGCTCATCGGCCATGCCGACCGGCCGGAGGATGAGTACACCTTCGACGGCACGCCGCACGGCGGTTTCTACACCCAGGACGACATCCGCGAGATCGTGGCGTACGCAGCGGAACGTTTCATCACTGTCATCCCCGAGATCGACATGCCTGGCCACATGCTCGCCGCCATCACGGCCTATCCCGAACTGGGCAACGGCCTGAGACCGCCCCAGGTCTGGACCGTATGGGGGATCAGTGAGCAGGTGCTGAGCGTCGACGACCTTGCGCTCGACTTCTGCCGCGACGTTCTCACCGAGGTGATGAGCCTGTTCCCGAGCCGGCTCATCCACTGCGGCGGCGATGAATGTCCCAAGGAGGAGTGGAGGGCCAGCCCAGCCGCACAGGCGCGGATGCGGTCGCTCGGCCTCACCGACGAAGACGCCCTGCAGGCGTGGTTCACCGGCCAGATGGCGACGTTCCTCTCGGACAACGGCCGACGCTTCATCGGTTGGGACGAGGTACTCGAAGGCGGCGGGCCGGCCAACCTCCCCAAGGACATCGTGGTCATGTCATGGCGCGGCGAGGAGGCCGGCGTCGAGGCGGCACGCGGTGGACTCGACGTGGTGATGGCGCCGTGCGAGTACCTCTACTTCGACCGCTACCAGAGTGAGGACCACGACAGGGAGCCGCTCGCGATCAGTGGCTTCGTCCCGCTGTCCAAGGTGTACGACTACCGCCCCGTGCCCGCGGCGCTCGCCGACGAGCCCGAAGCGGCGCGGCATGTCCTGGGCGCGCAGTGCCAGCTGTGGACGGAGTACGTTCCGACGCCCAAGCACGCGGAGTACATGCTGTTCCCGCGTCTGTGTGCGTTCGCCGAGGCGGTGTGGCGGAACGACGGGAACGGCGTCGACGACTTCGCGGACTTCGTCACCGACCGGCTGCGTCCGCACCTGGAGCGTCTCAATGCCCTCGGTGTCAGCCATCGCGCCCTCGACTGAGAGCGTGACACCTCCACCGATCCCCGAGCGCTTCAACCGCGTTCCCGCACCAGGTCCGGCGGTAGATCTGACCCCGTCGGTAAATGCGACAAGGGGCTTACCCGGTAGGGAGTTGATGGGAGGCCGGCGCTTTCCGGGAGGAGGCTGTGCATCCGGACGCGTGATGCTCCGGTCCGCCCTCCGGCCGCCCCGGACCGCATGACGAGTCGACCGCTGATGAGGAGCTGCGAGCTCACGGGTATCGCTGAGTAGGCCCATGCCGGCAGGTCGGCCGGATGCGCGGAGTACGCCGAACGACCGGAGGAGCCTCATGGCCCGGCACTGGGCGGGTGCCGGCATCGGCAAGGCCCGCTACCACACCGTCGTCCTGGACGCCGAGGGCGAGGTCCCTCACAACGATGTCGACCACGCCGCCAAACATCGCCAACGACTCCGACTACGGGCTGGGCGGTGCCGTCTGGACCGCCGACCCTGATCCCGCCGTACCATTCGGCCGGGTTTAGGCCAGCGGCCTGGGCCGTGAGCTCGGCCCCGAAGGCCTTGCCGGGTACCTGCACTGCAGTCCGTCTATCTCTGATCCACTGCCGACGAACGACGTATGGGGGGCGCCCATTGGTACCCCCTTCTGCGGCGGCACTTGTGCTCACTCCCTCGCCGCCGTGATGGACCCTTGTGGGGCAGACGCGGCATTGTCGGTGTCTACACTCGGGCGAGACCGCCTGGACGCTTGAAAGGGGCCGGGATGCCGCGGAACCGCCAACAGATCCCCCGCGAGGAACGGGAAGGCGATCTGCTAGCCGCGGCTACAGAGCTTTTTCTTGCCAAGGGCTACGCGGGATCCACGATGGCCGACATCAGCGCTGCTGCCGGCGTGGCCAGAGGCAACATCTACTGGTACTTCAACTCGAAGGACGACATCTTTGCCGCGGTCATGGACCGGATGCTCAGTCGCGAGATCCGGATCCTCGGGGAGGAACTGGCGCACGCCGATCCACTGAGCCGATTGGTGCGCGGGCTGTCCGACATGCGTCTCTACAGGCCGCTGCACCAGGCCATGCACGACCGGCTTCCACACTCCGACGCGGTTCGCACCACCCACAACACCTTCCTGGCCTGGATCGTCGGGATGGTCGATGAGGTCATGGCCGAGCACGGTCTCGACGGTGGCGCGGTTGCCGATGCCGCGCTGGTCCGCGACATCGCCGTCGCTGTATTCGAAGGTGCGAACGTGCCCAACGACCGGAACCGACCGGCGCACGAGATGATCCGTTTCCTGATGGAGTCCATTCTGGCCGGGCGCGGATCGTTCGAGGGGCGCGATCACTGAACGGGGCACTTCAGACCTGGTGCGTGTCGAGTCTCCCTGATGCCTGCGGCATCATGCGTGGACCAGTCGCGTGACGACTGCCCTCTGCCCCGCGCAGCCGGTCCAGCACCGCGTCCGGGTCGGCAGGAGCCTGCTCGCCCCGCCACCCGACGTGTCCATCGGGGCGGACCAGCACCAGCGGCCGCTCGTATGCTCTCGCCGCGGCTGAATCGGTAAGGCGCAGCACCGTCAAGGGGACGCTACTGTGGTAAGCGGCCTCCACCAGCGCGGAGGGGTCCGCCGAGCCCGAGACCACCAGCACGAAACCGCGGCCGAAATGGTCGAGTACGGAGGTGCCGTCGGGCAACCAGACGTGTGGTGCCCGGCAACCCGGCCAGGTCGACGGGACATAGTCGTCCGGCTCACAGGGCGGCTCCGGGCTGCCGTCCGGCATGCAGATCGGGGAACCGCTGTAACGGTATCCGAGCTGAACGCCGATGCTGCGGAACTCCTTGCCTCTCGACCGGCGGATCAGGTCGCCCATGTCACTTCGGGCCCGTTCGCCCTCTGCGCCTGCGCTGCAGAGCACGGCATCGGCCACGAGGCCGGAGTCGGCCTTCCAATTGCTCGATGCTTCCGTGACGTTGCGAACGGCGATCGGTCGCCGCTCCAGCTCGTAGCTGTCCAGCAGCGCCGGGCCGCCCCACCCCTGGAGGGTCGCGGCGAGCTTCCAGCCGAGGTCAACGGCATCGCCGATTCCGGTGTTGGCGCCGAAGCCCCCCTTGGGCCACAGAAGGTGCGCGGAATCGCCCGCGAGGAACACCCGCCCCGACCGGTACCTACGAGCCACGACACAGTGCCCGCTCCAGGGCTGCGCGGCAAGTATCTCCACGTCGATCGGCGCACCCACGGCTTCGTGCACCCAAGCGACCGCGTCCGCGGGCTCCGGCTCTTCCTCCAGGTAGACGGAGAGCCGCCACTCGTCCACGCCGTCGACCACCGTGATGTACGGCCTGCGCTCCGACGACAGGGTCTGTATCTGCGCCGCTGGGCCACCCAGACGCTCCCTGAGCAGTTCCAGCAGTTGCGGGGAACGAAAATGCACCGCGAAGTTCTGGCCCTGCGCGAACATGCCGTCGAACGCGACGCCCAGTGCCCGGCGGACACCACTACGGCCCCCGTCACACGCCACGAGATACGCGCCGGCCAATGTCTCGGCAGCGCCGCTTTCCAGGTCGCGCACCACGGCAGAAACTCCGTCGGAGTCCTGCTCGAACGTTTCCAGGCGGGTACCGAACCTGATCTCGACCCCAGGCAGGTCTCGTGCGGTCCGTTCGAGCAACGGCAGGAACGAGAACTTGGAAAGGAACGCGGGGCCTTCCGGCGTCAGCAGACCGTACTCGCCGGGGGAGCGGTTCGTGACCCCGTAGTCGAACTCGGCGAGAATGTGGCCCGTCACAGCCGTGGCGAAGACGATGCGGTGTGGGTAGTCCGTCGGCGGTGCTGATTCCGTGCGTGCCTGCTGCGCGCAGCCCCAGCGCCGAAGGTGCTCCATCGTGCGGGAGAAGATCGCCTCCCCCGCGGGGAAGGGCACCCCGCCATCGCCCTGATCTATCACAGTTACGGGCACACCGCGCCAGCCCAACTCGATGGCAAGCGAGAGACCCACGGGCCCCGCGCCCACAACTAGGACACGCCGTGAACCGGTTCTCCCGTTCTGGTCAGACATGGGCGGACCTGCCTTCCTGTGCATGGTTTGGATCCTCTCTCTTGAACCCGGGTCAGACTGTCATACGGGGGATGGCGTCGGGTAGGGCGCAGCAAACACTGGACTGTTGATGAGCTGCGGTGGACTGCTACGCTCGACTCAGGTTCAAGAGATGGGGAGCGTCATGGTCACTCCAGCCGAGCGAGGGCGTGCTGTGAGCCACTGTCGGACCCTGGTTGTCGGCTACCACCGAGACATCGACAGCGGCCGGGCCACCGCCGGGATCGGCGCGTTCGCCGAGGACGCCGAGTTCGAGGCGCACGGCCGGATATTCCACGGGCGTGCTGAGATCCTTGGCTTCCTCAGCGCGCGAGAGGCCGACACCGGACGGCAGACCGTCCACGTGCTCGCCAATGAGGTCGTCACAGATCAGGGCGACGGTCCCCACGGCAGGCGAGCCGAATTGCGGGCGATGATTCTGCTCCACGTCCGGCAGGCCGACGGAGCGTATGTCTTGGACCGCGTTCTCGACACCGTCCATCAGTTCCGTTGTCGCGGCGGGGAATGGCGGATCACGCGCCGCACCTCAAGGCCGCTGCACGCCACCGCCTGACGGGCAAGGAGGCCTTCACGATGAAAACCCGCGCAGCGGCTCCCGCGGCCGCCGAAACCAAAGCCGTCGCCCTTCAGCTCTCCGAGTTGGTACTCAAGACCGGGCGCTTCGACGAAATGTATGCCTTCTACACGCATGTGCTGGGCCACGGCCCGTTCTACGAGCGGACTCCCGACCCCGACGCCCCGCCGCGGCCCACCGGAATGCCGGAGCGAGCGGTCGATGTCCGACTGGGCTTCTTCCGCATCCACGACGCTCCGTACAGCCAGGTCCTCGCCCTGTTCGGCATCGACAGCCTGACAGGGACCGAGGCCGCCGGGCCGGGCCTGCATCATTTCCAGTTCGGTGTCGGCTCGTTGGGTGAACTGGTCGATCAGCACGAGCACATGGTGGCCAACGGCGTGCATCCGCATCGCGCGGCCAACCACGGTCAGGCCACCAGCTTCTACTACCGAGATCCGGATCGGAACATCGTCGAGTTCTCCTGCCCCAACTTCGCCACCACGGAGGAGGAGGTGGCCTTCATGTCCGGGCCTGTCTTCGCGGCCAACCCTTCCGGCCTGGAGCTCGACGCCGACCGCTTCGTCCTTCGCTACCGGGCCGGTGACCCCAGGGAAGAGCTGCTGCGTCTCGACAACGAGGCCGTGGCCCAGTGACCCGGCTCGTCAGCACGGTCAAGGGAATCGGCAGACTGGAGGACGACGGCGAAGTCGTCGCTCTCCTCCACCTCGACGCGGCGGACCTCGGCGCCGCCCTGCAGGCCGGCCTCGACATCGCATCCATCAGCACGGCCGAGGTCCGCGAACGTGTACCCGCGGCGCAGGCACAGCTCATCGCTCCGATCCCCAGACCGTCGAAGATCTGGGCAGTGGGTTTCGCCTACGCCGATCACCGATACGAGGTGGGCTACACCGGCGCGGCGCAGGAGCCGGTCATCTTCCTGAAAGCGCCGTCCTCAGTGATCGGCACAGGAGGGCGGATACGCTTCCCGAAGGCGGCCCCGGACGAGGTCGACTACGAAGGCGAACTCGCCGTTGTCATCGGCAGGCGAGCCACCGACGTATCGGCGACCGACGCCTACTCGTTCGTGGCCGGTTTCACCATCTGTAACGACGTCAGCGCACGGGACGTGCAGAAGGGGCGCGTTCCCGGCCGGGCCGCAGATGTCACGGCGGCCAAGAGCTTCGACACCTTCACGCCGATGGGCCCCGCCCTCGCAACGCTCGACGAGTTCGACGATCCCGACGACCTGCACCTGCGTACTTGGGTTGACGGCGAGCTGCGCCAGGACGCGCGCACCTCCCAGCTGATCCACCCGGTTCCCGCGCTGGTCTCCTACCTCTCACGACAGACGACCCTCGAACCGGGTGACGTGATCGCCACCGGAACTCCGTCCGGCGTCGGGCACAAACGCGGCCAGTTCCTCCGGTCGGGCGTCGAGGTCCGGATCGAGATCGAGAATATCGGCGCCCTCGTGAACACCTGCGCCTGACGCCCGCCGGGACTTCGACGGGAAGTCTCCGATCAATCCTGAATCACGTGGAGTTGAAGTCGCCGTTCCTCGGCTGTCGCAGGTCACGCAAGGGGCGTTCCATCTCGCCCGGGTGCCACCGTCTGCGACGGCGTGGTGGGCACCGATCCTGACATGTTTCTTCCGCCGACCGCAGGAGTTGGTCAGTCATGAGTAGCCCAGCACTCGCCCCGTACACCACCCAAGACGGCTTCGGCGTTCTGCGCGAGGTGGAAAGTCGTGTGCTCTGGCTGTCGACGGCCATCATCCACCACGCGAACCGTGTTCGCGCGAACCCCTCGGGGCTCAAGGTCGGCGGGCATCAGGCATCGTCGGCTTCCATGGTATCGATCATGACGGCGCTGTGGTTCCGGCATCTGCGGCCGCAGGACCGGGTGTCGGTCAAACCGCACGCCGCTCCCGTACTGCACGCGATCAACTACCTGCTGGGCGAACTGGACGAGGCCCAGCTGCCGAGGTTGCGCGAGTTCGGCGGACTGCAGAGCTACCCGAGCAGATCCAAGGATCCGGACCCGGTCGACTACTCGACCGGGTCCGTCGGCATCGGTGCGACGGCTCCGATCTGGGGCGCGCTTTCACGGCGCTACGTCAACGCCACCATCGGCGACGTGGGGACCGGGCGGCAGTTCTCGTTGCTGGGCGACGCCGAACTGGACGAGGGCGCGGTGTGGGAGGCGGTGCTCGATCCCGCGGTCGGTGACCTGGGAGAGGTGGTGTGGGTGGTCGACCTGAACCGGCAGTCGCTGGACCGGGTCGTACCCGACATCGCGGCTGACAAGTTGCAGGGCATGTTCACGGCGGCCGGCTGGCAGGTGATCACACTCAAGTACGGGCGCCTGCTCGAAGAGCTGTTCCTCAAGCCCGGAGGGGAGGAATTGCGGCAGCGCATCGAGGTGATGACCAACCCGGAGTACCAACGGCTCTTGCGTTGCGATGCCGGGCAACTGCGCAGGCGGCTACCAGAAGGCCCGGGCGCCGACCGGATCCGCGCGCTGGTCGACCAGCTCGATGACTCGGCGTTGGTGGAGGCAATTGCCAATCTGGGGGGCCACGACCTGCACGCGCTGGACGCGGCCTTCTCGTTGATCGACGACAGTCGCCCCACGGTGATCTTCGCCTACACCATCAAGGGATACGGGCTGGCCACCAGGGCGCACCCGCAGAACCATTCGGCTCTGCTGACCGAGGAGCAGATGGCAGAGCTCGCCGATCGGCTTGGAGCCGACCCGGCCCATCCCTGGCGTGCCTTCGACGAGGGCACCGAAGCCCAGGACACATGCCTGCAAGCCGCGCAACGGCTGCGACGGAGCGACACGTTGCGTCATGCACCTCCGCCCGTGCCGACCGACATCGGGCGGACCCCGTCCGGGACGGCCACCACGCAGGCCGCGCTCGGTCGTGTCCTGCTGGATCTGACCAGGGCAGCTCCGGACGTGGCGGCACGGGTGGTCACGGTGAGTCCGGACGTCAGCTCCAGCACGAACCTGGGCGGGTGGGTGAACAAGGTCGGCGTATGGTCGTCGACGGAACGACGCGACTGGTTCGCCGATGACGCGGAGACTGTTCTGCATTGGCGGGAACGCCCGTCCGGCCAGCACATGGAACTGGGTATCGCCGAGACGAACCTGGTCGGTCTGATCGGCGAGCTGGGGGCCTGCTGGAGCCGCTGGGGGGAGCCGCTCCTACCGATCGGTGTGCTGTACGACCCCTTCGTGGAACGCGCCCTTGAGCCTTGGTCCTTCGGTATCTACGCGGGCGGACAGTCCCTTCTGGTCGGCACGCCCTCCGGGATCTCTTTGGCACCGGAAGGCGGCGCGCACCAGTCGATCAAGACCCCGTCCATCGGATTGGAACAACCCGGCTGTGTCACCTACGAACCGGCGTTCGCCATCGATGCCGAGTGGACCTTGCTCGCCGCCATGGCCCGGCTCGGCAGACCGGACGGCGGCTCCGCGTATGTGCGGCTGTCGACGAGGCCAATCGACCAGACACTGGCCGCGGTGCCCACGGACCCGGCCGCGCGGGAGCGCCGCCGACGCCAAGTCGTCGCCGGTGCGTATACCTTGGTGCGCACCGCAGGCGCCCAGGTCACCATCGCCGCGATGGGCGCGGTGGTGCCGGAGGCGCTGGCAGCGGTCGATCGGCTGGCACAGGTCGGCGTCCCGGCGGACGTTGTGTGCGTGACCAGCCCCGATCTGCTGTACCGGGCGGTGCGAGCCAGGCAGGGCCATGAACAGGCCGAGTCCTGGGTGCTGGACCAGGTCTTTCCCGCCCAACGGGCCACGCCTTTGGTCACCGTCCTCGACGGTCATCCCCACACGCTGGACTTTCTGGCCACCATCAACCGGGTGCCCGTTTCATCCCTCGGCGTGACCCGGTTCGGGCAGTCCGGATCGCTGGAGGACGTCTACCACCATCACGGGCTCGACGCGGACAGCATCGTCCGCGCCGCCCTCGATCTGACGGGCTGAGCCCACAGCAGCGCATTGCCGCTCCGCCCGCAACCGTGTCCCCGTCCGCTGTGCCACCTGGTTCTCGCCGGAACGCGTGAGAGTCGTGTGCGCCCGCACAAGGGCCACGCAGTCCCTTCACCCCCACAGGAGCTCAAGGACGGTGACCGTGCTCAGCGTCGGCTTGACCTGGCTTGATGCGAACAGCTTTCTCGACTCGTTCGGCATCTTGGGCCTGCTCCTGTCGCGGCCCGAGCCTTCGAGCTGCTTGCATCCGGACCGTCGCCGGCACGAACCGGGGGGTTGACGTGCGTGCCTGGAAAACGATGATGGCCAGGTGAGGACAGAGAATGGCGAGTCGGTTCTCGCGCGGATCGTGCGGATCTTCGAGGCGTTCACGCCGGAGGAGTCAGCCCTGACGGTCTCGGCGATCTCCCGGCGCACGGGGCTGCATGTGGCGACAGCCTCGCGGCTCGTGGCCGAGCTGGTCTCGTGCGGGTTCCTGACGCGTGACGCGGACCGCCGTGTCCGTATCGGCATGCGGATGTGGGAGCTTGCGACGCGTGCCCTGCCGACTCTGTCACTGCGCAACGCCGCGATGCCCTTTATGGCGGGTGTCCACGATGTGGTCGGCCAGCATGTGCAGCTCGGCGTGCTGGAGGGCAGCGAGGTGCTGTTCCTGGAGCGTCTGTCGGTGCCGGGCGCGGTCATCAACTACACCAGCATCGCCGGTAGGCTTCCGTTGCACGCCTCCTCAAGCGGCCTGGTCCTTCTCGCTCACGGCCCCGCCGACCTGCGGGAACAGGTACTCAAGGGGCCATTGAAGCGTTACACCTCGCACACACCGGTCACAGGCGCGCAATTGAGGGCCGTGCTTGCCGAGGTTCGGCGGCAGGGGTACGCGTACTGCTCGGGGTTCGTGCACCAGGACGCCTTGGGTATCGCCGCGCCGGTGCGCGATGCACGCGGTGACGTGGTGGCGGCACTGGCCGTGATCGTGCCGAACGAACCTCGGGCCGCCGCCGTCGTGCCGGTCGTGCGAAGCGCGGCGCGAGGTGTCTCCCGTGCGCTGTGCGCGCCGGGCACGCCGGCTCTGTATGCAGAGCCTGGTGATCCATGTGATGGCAGTGCGACCGCTGTGTGACAAGTACCGGAAGTTCGTCTCTCACTGTTTGAGAATGCCGTCGCGGCAGTACGTCAGCGCCGCGCATCCTGCCTGGCAAGCCAGAGACGGGAGGCGACGACGTGGTCGCAGACAGCGCGGAACTGCGGGTCCCGAAGAGCGCGACGAATGCGGCGACTTTGACGGTCGTCGCGAAGGAGCGGGCGGCCGAGGGCATCGTGTCCTTCACTCTTGCCCACCCGGACGGTGCTCGGCTCCCGGACTGGACGCCGGGCTCTCACATCGACGTCGTACTTCCGAACAGGACGACCCGGCAGTACTCCCTCTGCGGCGACCGCTGGGACGCCCACACTTACCGGATCGCCGTGCTGCGGGAGCCCTGGGGAAGAGGCGGATCCGCTTATATGCACGACGAGTTGAAGGTGGGAGACCGTGTCGGGGTCGGCGGCCCACGCAACAACTTCCCTCTCGTGCCCTCGCAGAAGTACCTTTTCATTGCGGGCGGTATCGGTGTCACGCCGCTGCTGCCCATGATCCGCCAAGCCGAATTCCTTAGTACCGACTGGCAGTTGCTCTACGGAGGCCGTACTCGGGAGTCGATGGCGTTCTGCGAGGAGCTGGCGACCGCCTACGGCGAGCGGGTGCACATCGTCCCGCAGGACGAACGGGGACTGCTGGACCTCGCGGCCTGGCTGGGCACCCCGCGACCCGCCACCAAGGTGTACTGCTGCGGTCCTGCACCTCTGCTCACGGCCGTCGAAGCCGCATGCGCCGCCTGGCCGTCGTACGCAATGCGCGCCGAGCGCTTCACTGCCGCCGCACAGACCGCACCGGTGCAGCGGGCCTCCTTCAAGGTCGAGCTGCGGCGCACCGGGCGGACGGTCATCGTCACGCCGGACGTCTCGGTCCTTGAGTTGGTGCGCCGGGCCGGAGTGGAAGTGCTGTCCTCCTGCGAGCAGGGCACCTGCGGCACCTGCCTGACCCCGGTGCTGGAGGGACGGCCGGATCACCGGGATTCGGTGCTGGCCGACCACGAACGCGCGGCGAACGACTGCATGTTGGTGTGCGTGTCGCGATCCTGCGGGGATCGACTCGTGCTGGATCTGTAGGACGCCGCACCCATCTTCAGGAATTTCAAGGAGCCGCGATGACTGAGGCGCTGGAGCGTGCCGTCGTGCCGCCCGTCAGTGACGCCGACCCGTTCGACCACGACATCCTGCTGGATCCCGAGCCCTTGCACCAGGCCCTGCGCGAGGCCGGTCCGGTCGTGTACCTGTCGCGCTACGACGTCCATGCGCTGTCGCGCTACGAGCATGTGCACGCTGCCCTTCTCGACTGGCAGCACTTCGAGTCCGGCGCGGGCGCCGGCCTGTCCAACTTTCGGCACGAGAAGCCGTGGCGGCCGCCGAGCCTGCTTCTTGAGGCCGACCCGCCGCTGCACGACGCCCCGCGCCGGGTGCTGCGCGAGGTCCTCGCCCCGCCCGCGCTGCGAGGTCTGCGCGAGGGCTGGTCCGCCGTGGCCGAGGAGACAGTCGACCGGGTCCTCGCAGCGGGGACCGAGTTCGACGCCTTCCCCGCGCTGGCGGAGGCATTCCCGCTGCGGGCCTTTCCGGACGTGGTGGGTCTCGGCCCCGACGGCCGGGAGAACCTCCTGCCGTACGGCAACATGGTCTTCAACGCCTTCGGTCCCCGTAACGACCTCGTCGAGGCGGACGCCCCGCGGCTGGCCGGTCTCTCGGCGTGGGTGAACGCCCAGTGTCAGCGGGAGGCGTTGCGCGAGGGCAGCTTCGGGGCGCAGATCTGGGCCGCGGCCGACCGTGGTGATCTGACGTACGAGCAGGCGCCGTTGGTGGTGCGTTCCGTGCTGTCCGCCGGGTTTGACACCACCGTGCACGGACTGGCGGCCTGCCTGTACGCCCTCGCCGCCCATCCCGTGGAGTGGCAACGTCTCCGGGAACGTCCGGAGTTGGCGCGGGTGGCGTTCGACGAGGCGATCCGCTGGCAGTCCCCGGTGCAGACCTTCTTCCGTACCGCGACCGCCGATGTCACTGTCGCCGGCGCGGTGATCCCGAAGGGCACGAAGATCCTGATGTTCCTGGGCGCCGCAAACCGCGACCCGGTCCGCTGGCACGACCCCGACCGCTTCGACCTCACCCGTGACCCCTCAGGTCACGTCGGCTTCGGCATGGGTATCCACCAATGCGTCGGCCAGCATGTGGCCCGTCTGGAGGCCGAGGCTCTGCTGTCGGCTCTGGCCCGTCGCGTCGAGCACCTGGAACTCGCCGGCACACCCCGTCGTCACCCCAACAACACCCTGCGCTCCTGGACATGCCTGCCCCTGCGAATTCGGCCAGTTGCCTGATCAGCTGTCTTCGTCAGAACGAGGGCAACCCGACCATGTCCCAGAAGGCACGAGGTTTCGCCGCACGGGTGCAGGGCGAGCCGGTCGTCATCGACCAGGAACGGTGGGGTGTGCAGGTCTCACGGCCGCCGACAGTGCAGCGACCTGACGGCCGGTGCGAGCATCCCGCAGCCGGAAGCGGTAGCCGGAGCCGATGGGAGTCCCTCCACCCGTCGAGCGAAGCCGAGAGTGAGGGAGCTCGGTGGTGGCCGGCAGGCGGTCGTCCGGGCTGAGCACCTGTCCGGCCGGGGGCCGGTCGAGCCGGCCGGAGGCGAACTCTCGAAGCCCCCTCGATCGGATTGCCGTCGGACGACAGTGCCGTCTCGTCGGCAATCGCAGCCGTACCTTCAGGGCAGTTGAGTTCGCCGCGCTGCCGAGATTAGTCAGCGCTGGGTCGGCATTCGTCCTGGCACGCTGCCCACAGATGCCCACACCCTGGAATCGAGAAGCCCCTCGGAGGCGCTGATGCACAGGCCTCGGAGGGGACTTGCGCCAGTGAACGTCAGGGTGTGGCGGGTGGGCGGGTAACTCGCCGGCGACGCTGTGTGCCTCGATCACCTCCGCGATCGCACCGAGATGCGTCGTGACCTCCTGCGCGACCACGGGGTAACCCATTCCGGCCGGGCTGAGCCGAGGCGCCAGGCTGGTGATCAGGCCCTCGCGCTCCAGGCGGCCCAGTCTGCTCTGCACCGTGCCCTGGGCCACCCCAAGGATGCGTGTGAGGGCGCGCAGTGGATCGGGATGGCGCCCTTCACGGACCACAAGCACTTCGTGCAGAACATCGGTGACGGCACGTTCACGCACTCAGGAAGTCTCGCCGTGCGCGCGACGCGGTCGGCGCGCTGCTCGTCGACCGGGTGGCGCGGCTGCTGTTCGCCGAAGGCGCCGCCAAGGTGATCGTCACCACGGAGAGTCCCGAGCGACTGCGCAAGGCCAGGATGCCCAGGCGGGTGGAGGTGCGTCACCGTGAGGAACTGATGTGCAGCGAGCCACCGGGCAGACCTGGTACGACGAGTGGTGCCATCCGACGCCGATCCGAAACCTCCCCCGGCTGCGGGCTCTTGACCTGCTCTACCGGGAAGCCGGTTCCCGAGGTCAGTTGCTCTTGCCCGTGGTCGGCGCGGAGGTGCCCTGGCCGGCGCGGAGCATGGCCTTGTAGAGGGGTTCATGCCCGGGTGAGGGGGGCAGGGGGCCGCGTCCCGGGGTCTCAAGGGACTGGATGAGCAGGGCGACGACGCGTCGCCACGCGTCGGGGGCGGCGTCGCCGGTGGCGTTGACGACACCGGCGTTGGCCATGTGGATCAGTACCAGGTCCGAGGGGTCGAAGTCCTCGCGCAGACGGCCGGTGGCCTTGGCGCGGTCGATGAGGCGCAGCATGCCCTCGTAGGCCTCACTTCGGCGTCGCTCCAGGACCTTCGCGGTGGGGAAGGTCATGGTCAGGACGTCGGCGAAGCCGCTGTCGGCGGCCTGCATGGCGCAGGCGGCCTCGATGTATCCGACGAAGCCGTTCCAGGGGTCGGGGTCGTCCAGGGCGGCGGTGACCGCGTCGGCGTAAGCCCCCATGCGGTCGGAGAAGACGGCGTCGACCAGTTCCTCCTTCGTGGGGAAGCGGCGGAACATGGTGGCGATGCCCACACCCGTCTCGCGGGCCACGGAGGCCATGGAGGCGTTCAGACCGTCCCGCGCGAACACCGTGCGCGCGGCAGCGATGATCCGCTCCCGATTGCGCTCGGCGTCACTGCGCAGAGGCTGAGCGGCGTGACCGTCGGAGTGCTGGGCGCCTGGGTTCATAGCGGCCAGTCTAGCAATCGGATCACCCTATCCATTTATGGTGTGCTCTGACCGTTCCGAATCGATGCTGCGACCCCTGCCGCCGAGGTGGTGGCGCCGGCACCTCGGCGTCGCGGCGTCCTCGCCGGTCCGATCCGCCGTGCCCCCAAGACGTTTCTGCGAACGGATCCACTGTGGCCGGCATGTCGTTCACCGACGCGGTACGCACGTGCCTCGCGCCCGCCAGGAACATGGGCCGTCTGCCGAGCCGGACGGCCAGCCGGGCGGCGGGGATGGTCGTGGCGGCGGCAGCGGCGGCACCGACGCTCGCGGCGCCCAGCATCGTGTTCTGGGAGATACCGAGGGCCTTCGGCCCGTACGAGAGGCTGTAGACGATCGTCAGGTAGGAGACCGACCGCAGCCGGCACTGCGGTGCGTCCCCGCTCCGCGAACACAGGTGATTCGGTGATCCTGCGCCATGTCCCGGCCGCGAAGCCGTCGGGGCCGGCGATGGAGTGGGTCAGCAGAATCACCGCGTTGGACAGCAGGAAGCTCAGCACGGGCCCGACCTGGGGAATTGCTGCCCGAGCGGCCCAGCGACGACGTGGCCCTGTTGCTGGCCCGTACCCGTGCCCTGGGTGCGGACCAGGCGGTGTCCTGGGACCTGCCCTCCGATGCTGCGTACGTCGCCACCGCCCGTCAGAACGCCACCGAACAACTGGCGCGGTGGGGACTGGACGACGCGTCCTTCGTCACCGAACTGATCGTCAGCGAACTCGTCACCAACGCCATCCGCTACGGCGCTCCGCCTGTACGCCTGCGCATGATCCGCGACCGCGCGCTGATCTGCGAGGTGTCGGACGGCAGCTCCACCTCACCGCACATGCGCCGCGCGCACGCCTACGACGAGGGCGGCCGTGGCCTGATGCTGGTCGCTCAGCTCACGCAGAGGTGGGGGAGCCGGCAGACCTCCGCCGGGAAGACGATCTGGGCCGAACAGCCGCTGCCGCCGGCACACCCCGGCACGTGACGACGACCTCCTGGACAGACCGCAGGCCGGAGGGCATCCGGGTGGGCCGGGACTCCCCGCACCCAAGAGACACTCACCCTGTTGGGTATCCTCACCGGCGCCGGTCGCGGGACGGGAGAAGCATGCGCGAGGCGTCTCGCCGACATGGTGGACGTGTTGTTGCCGGCCGGCCGGAACCAATCGGCCGTCACCGCGGTCGCGAAGGACCTGTCCGGCCACGGCACGGAGGCTTCACCAGGCTGTCCAGCCCCCGTCCACGGTGACCGTCGTGCCCGTGACGTGGCGGGTGCAGCGCTGGAACCCGTGCTCAAGGAACTCCCGCGGTGGGCGAAGAGGCACCTGCGCGAGAGTCTGCAGGCGGTCGGCCGCTGACGGCAAACCTGCGGCCGTACGACATGGCGTCAGGTTTGCGGGCCTTTGGCCTTGCAGCACGAGCTGTGGACAAAGCGCGGTGGTCTGACCACCCACTGTCCGTCCCCGGCCCGGTCTTCTGTCCCAAGGCGGGCGAGACCTTCGAGGTCGAGGTCCCCACGTACGTCAGCGCCCTGGTCCACTTCGAGGGCGGAGCGTCCGCCCACAGCCTGTACAGCTTCGAGTCCCCGCACACGCGCTACGGCTTCGTGGAGATCTCGGGCACCGAGGCGACGCTCCGGCTGCCCGACCCGAACTACTTCGACGGCGTCATGTGACCTGAAGCCCTGCCTCAGACAGGTGGTGTCTCATGGATTTTGCGGACCAAGATGTTCGATGCGAGGAGTGTGGTGGCACGCCGGGCAGCCGGGCCCCGACAGCCGATTTGTGCGAGAAGCGACGGAAAGACGGTGGTCCTGCTCCGGCGCGGCGGGCCGGGGCGGCTGTTCGCCGGTGAGCCACGTTGGTGCTCCGGCTCGGCAGACGGTGACCGGCCGAGCCGGCTGATGTCAGCGGCGCCGCTGGTCGACCCGCAGCTCGAAGTCTCCGTAGCTGTTGTCGACCGGGTTGACCGTGACGCCCGGGGCGACGATCTCGTCGATGGCGTCGAGGACGTCGGAGGACAGGGTGATGTCGGCAGCGGGCAGGAACGCCTCCAGCTGCTCCATGGTGCGAGGTCCGATGATCGCCGAGGTGACACCGGGGTGGTTGATGACGAAGGCGACGGCGAGTTCGATCAGGGAGATGCCGGCCTTCTCCGCCAGGACAGCGAGTTGTTCGACGGCGTCGAGCTTGCGCTGGTTGGCGGGGGTGTTCATGTCGAAGCGGGCCTGGGGTCGGGCGGCGGAGGCGGGTCCCTCGGTGGCATTTTTGCGGTAGCGGCCCGAGAGCCAGCCGCCGGAGAGCGGGCTGTAGGTGAGGGTGCCCATGCCGTGGCGCCGCACGGTGGGCAGCACGTCCTCTTCGATGCCGCGGACGAGGATCGAGTAGGGCGGCTGCTCGGTGACGAAGCGCTCCAGGTTCCGCTCGCGCGAGGTCCACTGGGCTTCGACGATCTGCGAGCCGGAGTAGGACGAGGAGCCGATGTAGCGGACTTTGCCCTGGCGGACGAGGTCGGTGAGGGCGCCGAGGGTCTCGGAGACGTCCGTGTCGGGGCTGGGGCGGTGAACCTGGTAGAGGTCGATGTGGTCGGTACCGAGCCGCCGCAGGGAGTTCTCGACCGCGCGGATGATCCACCGGCGCGAACCCCCCCGCTGGTTGGGGTCGTTCTGGTCCATGGGCATGAAGAACTTGGTGGCCAGGAAGACGTCCTCGCGACGGTCCTTCAGCGCCTTGCCGACGATCTCCTCCGAGACGCCGGCGGAGTAGACGTCTGCGGTGTCGACGAAGTTGATGCCCGTGTCGATGGCGCGGTGGATGATTCGGATGGAGTCGGTCTCGTCCTCGTTGCCCCAGGGGCCGAACATCATCGCGCCCAGGCAGAGCGGGCTGACCTGGACGCCGGTACGGCCCAGCGGTCGGTACTGCATGGAGTGGTTCTCCTGTTTCGTGTGGGGGTCAGTCGTTGCCGGAGGGCACGACCGTGCCGGTGGTCGTCCAGCTCGCGAGCAGGTTCAGGGCCTGCTGTTCGGGGGAGTCCGGCTCGGGTGTGTAGAAGTTGAGGCGCAGGCCGGGGTCGGAGGGCAGTTCCATCGCCTCGTAGGGCAGGGCAAGATCGCCGACGAGCGGGTGGTGGAGGTTCTTCAGGCCGGAGCGGTGGAACTTCACGTCGTGCCGTGCCCACCTGTGGGCGAAGTCGCTGCTGCGGGTGGTCAGTTCGCCGATCAGGTCGGTGAGGGCCTTGTCGTGCGGCGCGCGGCCCGTCTCGGTGCGCAGGAAGGCGACGGCGTCGTCGGCGCCCTTGTCCCAGTCGACCCAGAAGTCCTGGCTGGCGGGGTCGAGGAACAGGAAGCGGGCGCTGTTGACCGGCCCGCGCTGCGCGAACAGCGGTGAGTCGAACAGCGGCGCGTACAGCGCCCGGCCGAGGGCGTTGGCGGCCATGATGTCGAAGCGGGCGTTGCGGACGAACGCCGGCACGCCGGTCATCGAGTCGAGCAGCCGCAGGATCGTCGGCCGGACGCGCGAGGAGGTCACCGCCGGCCGCCGGCCGGACGGGCTGGCGGCGCGGGCCAGATCGTAGAGGTGGGTGCGTTCGGCCTCGTTGAGCTGCAGGGCGTGCGCGAGGGCTTCGAGGACTGAGTCCGAGGCGCCGGCGAGGTTGCCGCGCTCCAGGCGGACGTAGTAGTCCACGCTCATGCCTGCCAGCAGGGCGACCTCTTCGCGCCGCAGGCCCGCGACGCGGCGGTTTCCGCCGTAGACCGGCAGTCCGGCCTGCACGGGGGTGATCCTGGCCCGCCGGGTGCTGAGGAACTCCCGCACCTCGGCGGCCACGTCCTTCTTGGTGCGGTCGCTCATGCTCATTTCCTGATGTCTTTGACTGTCCCGCCCTCAGCGGACAGCTCCCGGCGCGAGCCGTCACGGAGGAAGCGCATCTCGGACGTCCCCGAACGCCGGCTGGTACTGCGGTCCTGGAACGGGGGCGCGTGGACCGGTCGGGCCGGACCTGACATCGAGACGGGGGGCACGGCGGGCTCCTCTCGATCGGCCTGATCGGTGTGCCGGCTCATCCACGGTAGGTCGGCCTGGACGGACCTGCGAGGTACTGCCAGTACCTGGAAGAGCAGTGACTCTCACTGCCCCCTCAAGGTGCCGTTACCTGGAAGACGCCACAGACCGGCGGCCCGGGATCGGGTCGCACTCCCGATCGACGCGAGGAAGACCGTGCGTACAGCAGCCACCCACGACACCGGCGACGCCCTCGCCGTGCCGGTCGCCGACCCAAGCCGTGCGGGCGGCCCGAGCGGCGACAGGACCACCGCCGCGCGCCTCCAGCGGTCCGGCGCCTACGTCACCCGGATGCTCTACATGGGCGCGATGATCGGGTTCTTCTTCACCGCGCAGTTCGTGCAGAGCGTCTACCACTGGACGCCTTTGCAGGCGGGCCTGGCCTTTCTGCCGATGACGCTGGTCAACTTCGTCTTCGCGGTCCGCGTGCCCCGGCTGCTGGAGCGGTTCGGCAGGCCCCAGGTGCTGGCTGCGGGGGTCGTGCTGACGACCGTGGGCATGGCCTGGCTGAGCCGCCTGGACCTGCACACCCCCTACGTGACCGGTGTGGCCCTGCCTATGGTGATCATCGGCGCCGGCCAGGGCCTGGCGCTGGCCCCGATGACCTCCAGCGGCGTCGACGGCGTCGCACCCGAGGACGCGGGGGCCGGCTCGGGCCTGGTCAACACCGTGCACCAGATAGGCAGCGCACTGGCCCTGAGCATCCTGACGGCCGTGGCCGCCACCGTCTCCACCGCTCACGAAGCCGCCGACATCGCGGCCCGCTCCGGCACCGCGCTGACGGGCTCCGCCGTCCTGCTCGCGCTGGCCGTCGCCACCGTTTCCATCCTCATCCTGCCCGTACGGGCATCCCGCAAGGAAAGGTCCCTGTGATGAAGACCCTCACCCTCAACAACGGCGTCGAGATGCCCGCTCTTGGCCTTGGCGTCTTCCAGACCCCGCCCGAGGAGACGATCGCCGCGGTCACGGCCGCCCTGGAGCTGGGCTACCGGCACATCGACACCGCCGCCGCCTACGGCAACGAGCGCGAGGTCGGCCAGGCCCTGCGCGACTCCGGCGTCCCGCGCGACGAGGTCTTCGTCGAGACCAAGATCTGGATCAGCGACTACGGCTACGACGAGACCCTGCACGGCTTCGACAAGAGCGCCGCCAAACTCGGCCTCGACCACATCGACCTGCTCATCCTCCACCAGGCACTCCCCTCGGACTTCGACAAGACCATCGACGCCTACCGGGCGCTGGAGAAGCTGCTGGGCGACGGCCGTGTCCGCGCCATCGGCGTCAGCAACTTCCTGACCGACCACCTCAGCACCCTGCTGGATGCCACCGATGTCGTCCCGGCCGTCAACCAGCTGGAGATCCACCCCTACTTCCAGCAGCGCGCCGTCCTCGACTTCGACACCGCCCACGGCATCCTCAACCAGGCGTGGTCCCCCATCGGCGGCATCACCTTCTACCCCGGCTACGGCGACCACCACACAAGCGTCCTCGAAGACCCGGCCGTCACACAGATCGCCGACGTTCATGGCAAGAGCCCCGCCCAGGTGCTGCTGCGCTGGGGCATCCAGCAGGGCCGCTCCGTCATCCCGAAGTCCACTAAGCGGCACCGCATCGCCGAGAACATCGACGTCTTCGACTTCGATCTCACTGCCGCCGAGCTGTCGGCCCTGGACGCGCTGGAGACCGGTCGACGCGGCGGGCCCGAGCCCGAGGCCATCACCCTCGCCGCCCACGGCCGCGCCATCCCCGAAGCCTGACTTTCACCCCCGTACCACTCGCAAAGGAACCACCGTGCCCACCACCGTCAACGCCTTCGGCGCCCACGAGGCCGGTCAGCCACTCGCCCCGGTCACCATTCAGCGCCGCGACGTCGGCCCCCACGACGTCAAGATCGACATCCTGTACTGCGGGATCTGCCACTCCGACATGAACTTCGTCGACGGCTCCTTCGGCCCGCTCCCGGTCAGCCCGCTCGTCCCCGGCCACGAGATCGTCGGCCGCGTCACCGAAACCGGTGTCGAAGTCACCCGTCACCAGGTCGGCGACCTGGTCGGCATCGGCTGCATGGTCAACTCCTGCCGCGAGTGCGACAACTGCCGGGCCGGGCAGGAACAGTACTGCCTGAGCGGTCACACCCTCGTCTTCGGCAGCCCCGATCCCGCCGAGCCCGGCGCCCATACCCAGGGCGGCTACTCCGAGGCGATCGTCGCCCCCGAGGACTTCGTCGTCCGTGTCCCCGACGGTCCCGACCCCGCCGCGGCTGCGCCACTGCTGTGCGCGGGCATCACCGTCTACGCCCCGCTCAAGCGGTTCGGTACCGGCCCCGGCACCAAGGTCGCGGTCGTCGGCCTCGGCGGCCTGGGTCACCTTGGCGTGAAGATGGCCAAGGCCATGGGCGCCGAGGTCACCGTCCTGTCGCAGTCGGAGCGCAAGCGGGACGCCGCCACCGGGCTGGGCGCCGACCACTACGCCGTGACCGGCGATGGATCCGCCTTCACCGAGCTGGCCAACACCTTCGACATCATCCTCAACACCGTCAGCGCGCCCATCGATCTGGCGGACTACCTCGGCCTTCTGCGTCTGCACGGCACCATGATCAGCGTCGGCGTGACCACGCAGCCGATGCCGCTGGACGTCTTCCCCCTGCTGCAGAACGGGCGCACCTACGCCGGTTCCCTGTTCGGTGGTATCGCCGAGACCCAGGAGATGCTCGACTTCGCCGCCGAGCACAAGGTCACCGCCGACATCGAGCTGATCGGCGCGCAGGACATCAACACGGCCTACGAGCGGATCAACGCCTCCGACGTCCGCTACCGGTTCGTGATCGACGGCTCGACCTTCGCGAGGCTGACGGCATGACGCAGCCAGCCGGTCCGAGCATGAACCGCGTCCTGATCATCGGGGGGACGGGCAGCATCGGACGCCTCGTCGCCGCCCACCTGCTGGAGCTGGGGCACCTGCCGCGCGTGCTCACCCGCGACCCCGCCCGCGCCCGGCGCTCGCTGCCCAGCGGCGTCGAGGTGGCGGCAGGCGAGCTGGCCGATCCGACGGCCGTGCGCGCCGCCGTCGCCGGCGTCGACGCGGTCGTGATGACCCATGGTGCGCCCTACGGGTCCGGCGACTACGCCGCGGTCGACTACGGCGCCGTGCCCGCGGTGCTCGACGCACTGGACAGACATCGCGTGCCCGTGGTGCTGATGAGCTCAATCGGGGTCACGGCGACCGGCGGGCAGTCGCGGGAGCTGCTGGAGTGGAAGCGACGCGGTGAGCGCCTCCTGCGGGTCAGCGGCCTGCCGTACACAATCGTCCGGCCCGGCTGGTTCGGCGGCGGCAGCGGCTCCCACCAGCGCGTGGACCTGCGCCAGGGCGACCTGACCGAGTACGGGCCCGTCCGCCGCGAGCACGTCGCCGAGACGATCGTCCAGGCCCTGCTGACCGAGTCGGCGACGGGCCGGACCGTGGAGGTCTTCTCGGCCGACGGACCGGCCCTCACCGACTTCCCGGGGGCGTTCCTCGCAACCGAACCCGACCGGCCAGGCGACCTGGACGGCGCCCGCGACCGGCCCGGACCACGGCCGGAGACAGAACCCGAGCGTGTCCGCGCCGACCTGCGACGTCACGCCCACATCCCCCTGACACCCGATATCTGACATCTGAGGAGACCGTCATGAAGGCAGCCATCTTCCGGGGCGAGAAGCACATCGAGCTCGGAGAGCGCCCCGACCCCACCATCCAGGAGGCGACCGACGCCGTCGTCCGCGTCGTGCGGGGCTGCGTATGCGGCTCCGACCTCTGGTACTACCGCGGCATCAACTCCCACAAGGTGGGCAGCATCGGCCACGAGTACGTCGGCGTCGTCGAGGCGGTGGGCGACGACGTGCGAAACCTGACGGTCGGCGACTTCGTCATCGCCCCCTTCACCTACAACGACGGCACCTGCCCCGCCTGCCGGGCCGGCTTCGAGTCCAACTGCGAGCACGGAGGAGCCTTCGGCGACGGCGACAGTGACGGCGGCCAGGGAGAGAAGGTCCGCGCACCTTACGCCGACACGACCCTCGTAAAGGTCCCCGCGCCGGCCGACGGGTTCACCGACGCTCAGCTCGCCTCCTTCACCGCACTCTCCGACGTCATGTGCACCGGCTACCACGCCGCCGTGAGCGCGGGCGTGAAGCAGGGCGACACCGTCGCCGTCGTCGGTGACGGCGCAGTCGGCCTCTCCGCCGTGCTGGCCGCCAAGCTCCTCGGCGCGGGCCGGATCATCGCGCTCAGCCGCCATGCCGACCGGCAGGCTCTCGCGAAGGAGTTCGGCGCCACCGACGTCGTCGCCGATCGCGGCGACGACGCCGTCACGGCCGTCCTCGACATCACCGACGGCGCCGGCGTCGACGCCGCGCTCGAATGCGTCGGCACCGACCAGTCCATCGGGACAGCCGCCGGCATCGTCCGCGCCGGCGGCATGATCGGCGCCGTCGGCGTCCCGCTCTACGAGGACTTCGACTACAAGACCCTCTTCTGGAAGAACGTCGGCATCAAGGGAGGCGTCGCCCCCGCCCGCCACTACATCCCCGAGCTGCTGCAGCACGTCCTCGACGGGACGATCAACCCCGGACTCGTCTTCAACTACTCCACCAACCTCGACCACGTCGCCGACGCCTACGCCGCCATGGACGAGCGCCGCGCGATCAAGTCACTCCTCACGGTCAGCCGGCCGTGAATCCGTGACCCTGCTCCAGTTCGGTCCAGGGGAAGACCAGGTCAGGCACCCACAAGGCCGGCGGCTCGGATTACCAGGTGGCGGCGACGGTCCGTTGCGACCCACGCATCGTCATGACAGGCGTAGACGGTGGCCAGGCCCAGACGCCAGTCCGCGCGAGTGCCGTACACGGTGGCATCGGCCAGGGTCCGGGCCGTCAGGCGGGCCGTGCCGTCGTCATCGACGTCGAACGCGGTGTCCTTCTCCTCGATGGAGTGGTAGACGAACCGCCCCTGACGCATCTGCGCCAGCCACTCGGCCTTCGGCTGCACATATCCGGTCACGTGGGTGAGGGTGAAGTCCTCCGCGAGCAAGCCTTCGAGAGTTGTGGTGTCACCTTCGATCTCGGCGTCCAGGCAGGCGCGGTGGGCCTCCCTGAGGCCCGTGGGGGCCGTTGCGTCGGCGGTGGGCATGTGACTCCTTGGCGGGCCGTGAAGATGAATGGGTCCGCGACCACGCCGACCTCTTCGACGTGGCGCGCTGAGACCGCGCCGCCGCGGTGTTTCGCCGGCTCAGCCGACGGGCTGGCCGACGGCCTTGGGGGAGGGGCCGTACTCGTTGGTGGCCGGGACGCTGTCCACCGTCATGCCCACGAGGTAGAGGATCGGCCCGGCCACGGGAATCAGGGCGATGAGCATCCTCCAGCCCGACCTGCCGGTGTCGTGCAGTCGGCGCACGGAGACGCTCAGCATGGGCACGATGAACAGCAGGAGGAGGATGCCGGGCAGCACGCTCCCGGCCGCGAGGCAGATCCCGGCGACCACGACGGCGGCGATCATGTACACCACTGAGAACCACCAGTACTCCGCGCGCCGGGCGCGACCGGAGAACGTGGCGTACTTGGCAGTGAGACATATGCGTGCCGCGTCGGCGAACGACATGCTGGTCATGGGGATCCTTTCGCAGAGGCGTGGAGGGGGCGGTCGGGGGATGCACGACCGCAACCAAACGGAACCGTCTATCCGTTTCTTGATCCGGATAGGCCGCTCCGATTCGCTGGCCACGCTACCACCAAAAAACGGAAAGGGCGATCCGGTGAGCCGGCCTCGTCGGCCGCACACCGGTTCGCCAAGCGCCCCTGCCGCGAGCGGCAGGGGCGCCTGGTGGTACGCGCGAGTTGCGTTCAGCCCGCGGTGATCCGGGAGTTGACCCGCCGCATCCAGTCCCGGTCGGTGTGCCACATGGGGTGGTGCGGGGCCGCGTTGGAGGTAAGGACGGTGCCGTGGAACCCCGCGGCCAGGCAGTGGTCGACGACGAACTCCGCGATGTCCTTGCCGACGGCGTCCTCCTCGAAGCGTGTCAGCAGGGGGGTGTAGCCGACGACACCTTCGCCGAGGACGGCGGGGACGCCCCGGCGGCGGGCGAAATCGGCGACGGAGTCGACCCAGGAGGCCAGCGTCTCCCGCATGGCCTGCCGGTGCGCCGGATAGTTCTCGTAGAGCCACAGGTCCCAGCGGTCGGGGTCGACCCAGTCGTGCGCGTAGAACAGTTCGCGCGGAATCCCCGTGGCCGCCAGCCGCCAGGGCTCGTCCGGCTGGTAGTCGGCGAAGGCGGGCGCGTCGGGGCGCAGCATGGCGGCCAGTTCCGGGGTGGGCCAGGTGGCCGTCTCGGGCGCCGCCTCGGTGCCGTGGCCGAGGCCCACCGCCTCGTACAGCGCGCCGAGCACGCCGTAGACGTAGAAGTGGAAGTGCGCGATCTGCGCCTGCTCGGGCAGTTCGTCGAGTTCGTCGGGCCAGGGCTCGCCCAGCGAGTAGGTCACGGGGACGGCGGGGTGGCGCGCCTGCAGCAGCTTCACCGCGCGTTCCAGGGGTCCGCGCAGCCGGGCGTAGTGGCCGGGGGTGCCGTCGGCCGGTACCAGGTCGCAGTTGTCGACCTCGTTGTGGACCTCGACGTAGGCGACGGGGCCGGCCAGGCCGCGCTCGGTGAGGAAGTCCAGCAGGTCGGCGAGCGCTTCGGCCACCGCCTCGGCGCGGTCCGGGCCGGGCACCTCCGCCAGGGCGCGGTGCCAGGTGTCGGTGTCTGCGAAGCTCGGGGACTGCTGGTACTCCCAGGAGGACACGATCACCTTGCAGTCGTGGCGGGCGGCCGCCTCGAACAGCTCGACGAGGCGCCGGCGGCCGTCCAGCGGATAGCCGCCGCGCACGTCGTACCAGCGGGTGCGCTGGCCGAACTGCTCGCCCAGGCCGCGGACCTGGATGGCTTCGGCGTCCTGGACGCGTCCGGAGAACAGCAGGAAGGGCATGGCGCAGATCCGCACCGTGTTGAAGCCCCGGTCCACCGTCTCGGCGAAGGCGCGGTCGAGATCGGCGAAGGGTTCACCTGGTCCTGCCTGCGTGTACCAGCTGAAGTCCCAGAGTGTGATGGCGAGTCGACCCGTGGTCTCGCGCGGGGTGGCTTGCTGCTGTGCGGTCATGAGGTCACCCGTCGTTCGTGTGCTTGGGGGGCCGTCGGCGGCTCGGCGGCATCACCCTAGCTCAATTCATTATTTATGAATAATCCTTGACCGGGGATGACCAGGTTGTCCAGGCTGTGGGGCGAACACACACGCACATGAGGAGCCGCCTGACATGACCGAATCCCTCCGTCCCTCCCGGCGTGCCGTCGTCACGGCACTGGGCGCCGCCGTCGTCGTCGCTCTGCCGGCCTGGCCCGAGACGGCGCGAGCGGCGGACGGCACGGCCGTCGCCGGGAGCAGCCCGGTGCTCGACCCGCACCCGGCCACCGAGCCCTCCGGCACTCATGTGCGCGAAGTCGGCGGCACCAACGTCGTCTTCCAGTACGGCACCGTGCTTCCCGCCTTCGACGGTTGGCGCACCCAGGAGCCCACCCGCGACTACCTGTCCCTGGACAAGCGGTGGCGCTTCCGCTTCGACCCCGCCGACCAGGGTCTCGACGAGGGCTGGCAGTCCCCCCACCACGACGACCGGGCATGGGACCACATCGACGTCCCGGCCGCCTGGGATCTGCTGAACACCCCCGGTTTCGGCTCGGAGACGGCCACGTTCGGCACGGGAACGGCGTTCGCCGACGGGTACGCCTGGTACCGCACCACGGTCGACGTACCCGCCTCCTGGCGTGCCCGGCACGTGCGCATCGCCTTCCTCGCCGCCGGGTACAGCGCCGAGGTCTGGCTCGACGGCACCCACCTCGGCAAGCACGAAGGCGCCAACTCGCCCTTCGCGCTCCCGGTCGCGGGGGCGCTGCGGCCGGGAAGACGCCAAACCATCGCCGTGCGGGTCTTCCGGCGGGCGAGCTACACCGACTACACGGCCCCGGCCGCGCAGCCGGTCACCGACGACCACGAACTGCCGTACAAGCCCGTCGACTACTGGCCCTACGCGGGACTGACCCGGTCCGCCTGGATCGAGGCGGTCCCGCAGGTCACCGTCACCAAACTGCTCGTGACCGCCGCGGACGGGCTGCTGGAGGCGCGTGCGGTCGTCGAGAACCACGGTGACTCCGACTTCGACGGCCGGCTCATCCTGGAGCCCGGCCGGGGGAGCGGCGGCAGCCCCACGGGGGTCGCGGTCAGGATCGCGGCCCGATCGGCGGGCGTCGTGCGGGTCGTGGTCCGCATACCCGATGCCCCGCGATGGAGCCCGGCCTCCCCGCACACGCTCACCGCCCGCGCCACGCTGACCGCCGGCAGGTCCGGGGGCCCGCGGGTGGATACCCTGTCCACGGTCTACGGCGTGCGCGAACTGACCATCAACGGCGCGCAGTTGAGGCTGAACGGCAAGCCTCTCTTCCTCAAGGGCCTCAACTGGCACGAGGAGACGGCCGCGCACGGCAGGGCGATGACGCCGGCCGAGTACGACCGGGAACTGGGCCATGTCACGGCCCTGGGCGCCAACTTCGTCCGCAACTGCGTCTACAACCGCCACCCTTACGTCTACGACTGGGCCGACGCGCACGGCGTGCTGGTGATGGACGACATCGACACGATGTGGCTCAACACCGCCCAGGAGAAACTCCAGACCGAGCGCTACGGCCTCGCCCGCGCCCTGGCGCTGACCATGGCGTGGAACCAGCACAACCACCCCTCGGTCATCCTGTGGGGCCTGCAGAACGAGTCGGAGATCGACGCCGGCGGCGCCCCGGTCTACCGGGCCTGGCTCGCCGACCTCAAGGCGGCCGTGAAGGCGGTCGACCTCACCGCCCGCCCGGTGACCTGGGCGTCCAACACCAGCAACGACCCCGCCTTCGACCTCGCGGACGTGATCGGGTTCAACGAGTACTTCGGCTACTTCTACGGCAAGGACGCCGACCTCGGCCCCACCCTGGACGCGGTGCACGCGAAGTACCCCGACAAGCCGATCCTGATCACCGAGAACGGTACCTGGTCCGTGGCCGGCACCCACGGCCCCGCCACCACGCAGGGCACGGAGGAGTGGCAGGCGGCGAGCTTCACCGCGCACTGGGCGCAGGTGAGCGCGCGCAGTGAGTTCGTCGCCGGGTTCACCTACTGGGTCCTCAAGGACTACAAGCAGCGGGCCGGCTACAACCAGGCCTACAACGGCATCTCCGTGATGGGCCTGCTCACCTTCGCCGAGGAACGGCCCAAGCTCGTCTACGAGGCGTTCCGCGAGGCGGTGAACCCCAGGGGCAGGTGACCTGACTCGGTACGGCAGAAGGGGGAGGGCGATCCGTCCCTCCCCCTTCTGCTGCGGGCGCTCAGCCCACACCGTTTATTTTCTCTGGGGCTCGTTCGGTGTCCGCGCCTCGACCAGGACGGCCACTCCTGCTCCCGGCAGCGTGACACGGTCGGCGGGGCCCCCGTCCTGAGCCAGGGCGTCCGTCATCGGCTCGGCGAGCCTGATCTCCACCTCTGCCTGACCGTGGTTCAGCAGAAAGACGAACCGTCCGCCGTCGCCCTCGCGCACGGTCGCCTGCACGTGTTCCGGAAGATCAGGAAGAACGGGGCCGGCGTTCGCCGTACGGCAGACGTCGTCGGTCAGTGCTCGCATGGCCTCCGGCGCGAGACGCGTCGCGACGTGGCGGCCGCGCGAACTGGCCGAGGAACTGTTCGGCGACGACCAGTGCCCCGGCATCTTGCTTCTCCGGGCTGCAACCGGGTCACCCCTTTACGCTGCCCTCGGTCAGACCGCTGCGCCAGAAGCGCTGCAGGGCGACCATGGCGATCATCAGCGGGACGACGGAGACGAAGGCGCCTCCGACGGTCATCTGGTAGAGCTGCGGTTGGCGGTCGGCGAAGGACTGCCACGACGTCAGACCGAGGGTGATGGGGTACAGCTTGGAGTCGGACAGCATGACCAGCGGCAGGAAGTAGTTGTTCCAGATGCCGACGAACTGGAAAAGGAAGATCGTCACCAGGGCGGGGGTCATGATGCGCAGGGCAACGACCGTGAAGATGCGGACCTCTCCCGCGCCGTCGATGCGGGCCGCCTCCAACAGCTCGTCCGGTATGGATGCCGCGGCGTAGATCCGGCACAGGTACACGCCGAAGGGACTGACGAAGCTCGGCAGGAGTACGGCCCAGTAGGTGTTGGCCAGGCCGGCCTTGCTGAACAGCAGGTACATGGGCAGCGCCAGCGCCGTGGCGGGGATGAGGACGCCGCCCAGCACGATGTTGAAGATCGTGTCGCGGCCGGCGAAGGAGAACTTGGCCAGCGCGTAGCCGGACATCGCGGCCAGCAGCGTCGCGACGCCTGCGCCGACGCCCGCGTACAGCAGGCTGTTGGCGGCCCAGCGCAGGTAGATCGCATGGTCGTAGGTGACCACCTGGTGCATGTTGCGCAGGAACTGGGGATGGGAGAACCACAACCCGAAGCTGCCGAAGAGGCCGCCGGTGGACTTCGTGGACGCCACGACCAGCCAGTACACCGGGAGCAGGAAGTACCCTGCGGCTGCCACGAGCAGGCCGGTGACCAGGATACGACTGCGTGTGGTGACCCCGGTGATGCCGCCGCGCTGCGTCGTGCCGTCGTCGGAGGCCGGCGTCTCACCCCTCGGCGGGACGGTGCGGGCCGGTGTCTGGAGACTCACGCGTCCCCACCTCTCTTGTTGATCAGCCGCAGGAAACCGAAGGAGAGCACGAACGCGGCGAGCGCGAGCAGCACTGCCTCGGCAGCGGCGAGGTGGTAGTTGTCGTTGGTGAACGCCTCGTTGTAGGCGCTGAGGTTGGGGGTGTAGGCGCTGTCGATGCTCGACGAGACGGGCTTGAGCACCAGTGGTTCCGCGAACAGTTGCAGCGTGCCGATGATGGTGAAGACCGTGGTGAGGATGAGCGCCGGCCGCAGCAGCGGCAGCTTGACATGCCGGACCGTCATCCACGCACTGGCGCCGTCGATGCGGGCGGCCTCGTACAGCTCCGCGGGGATGGTGCGCAACTGGGCGACGAGAACCAGGACGTTGTAGCCGGCGAACTCCCAGGTGACGATGTTCGCGATGGACCACAGAACGGTGTTTCCGCCCAGCAGGTCCACCGACACCCCCAGGTGCCGCATGCCGTCCACGAGAGGGCTGACTCCCGGGACGTACAAGAAGCCCCACAGGATGGACGCGATGACCCCCGGGACGCCGTAGGGCAGGAAGAAGGCGGCGCGGAAGAACCGCACGCCTCTGGCCGAGGCGGTGTCCAGCAGCAGCGCGAGCCCGGCGGACAGCACGACCATCACCGGCACCTGGACGACCGCGAACAGCAGTACGCGACCGATGCTGTGCAGGAAGGCGGAATCGGACAACGCGTCGGAGTAGTTGCGCAGCGCTACGAAGACGGTACGGGTGCCGCCGAGCCCCAGGGCTCCGGTGTGCTCGTCGTCCATGACGCTCTGGTAGACGGCGTAGCCGATGGGGACGGCGAAGGTCAGGAGGAACAGCAGGAGGAACGGCGCGACGAAGGCGAAGGGCGCCAGGTTTCTGCGGCGGCGGGGCGCTCGGGTGCGGGTGAGCATCGGGGTACTTTCTGGAGTCCGGAGGGGAGAACGGCGGCGGCCGTCTCGCGCCGTCCGGAGGTGGTCACTGGCCGGTGGAAACCTTCAAGCCCTTCCTCTTCAGGTCCTCGACGGTCTGCTTCTGCGCCTGCTGGACCGCCGAGACGAACGTGCCCTTGCCCGCCACAGCGGCCTGGAAGCCGTCGTTGAGGTGCTGGTAGGCGGCGTCGATCGTCGGTATCCACTTCCACGAGTTGTCGATGCTCTTGTCCGACTTCGCGAAGACCTCGTTGTACTTCTGGCCGCCGAAGAACGGTGACGGCTTGTCCAGCGAGGAGCCCTTGTACCCGTCGGCCGCCGCGGGCCAGCCGTATCCGCCCTGCAGCAGCAGGTCGACGCTCGTGGGGTCGGTGTTGAGCCATTCGGCGAACTTCAGGGCCTCGGGGATGTGCTTGGCGCCCTTGAGGACAGCCGTGGAGGAACCTCCCCAGTTCGCGGACGCGTTCGCGCCCTTCGTCCACTGCGGCATGGGCGCCACCGCCCACTTGCCGGTGGTCTGAGGAGCGTTTCCGCTGATGATGGCGTCGCCCCACTGGGCACTGACCCACGAGGTGATGGCACCGGTCTGCAGGTCCTTGTACCAGCCGTTGGCGAAGTCGGGTTCGGTCTTGATCACTCCCTTGCTGCGCAGCTTGTCCCAGAAGGCGGCGACCTTGAGGGTCTGCGGGGAGGCGATGTTCACCGACCAGGTGTCGCCGTTCACGCCGAACCACTTGGCGCCGGCCTGCCATGCGAGGGCGGTGAACCAGGCGGAGTTGCCGGCCGGGAAGGTGCTGATGTACGCCTTCGGATCGGCGTCGTGGATCTTCTGCGCCGCCTGGGCGAACTCGTCCCAGGTGGCGGGCGGCGCGATGCCCCACTTCTTGAACAGGTCGGAGCGGTAGAACAGGCCCATCGGACCGGACGCCTGGGGGATCGCGTAGACCTTCGAGTCGAAGACTCCCTGCTGCCACTGCCAGTCCACGAACTTCGACTTGTCCTTGTCCGCGCCGTACTGGGACAGGTTCACCAGGCCGTTCTCCAGCAGGAACGAGGGGATCTCCTGGTACTCCACCTGCGCCAGGTCGGGCGCGTTGCCGCTCTTGAGCGCGGCGCGCATCTTCGCGTAACCGCCGCTGCTGCCCGAGGGGATCTTCTCCAGTTTGACGTGGATGTCCGGGTGGGTGGCGTTCCACTTGTCGACGGCCTTGTCGACACCGGGAACCCACGACCAGAAGCGCAGGTCGACCTTCTGGCCGGGCTTGGCAGGTGCCTGTGCCTTGTCCTGCGAACCGGTCGAGCCCCCGCAGGCGGAGATGAGCAGGGATGCGGCGGCAAGGGTCACTGCGAGTGCGCCCCGACTTCTGTGGCGGGGTGTGGTGCGGCTCATGGGAGAAGGTCCTTCCTGGCTTCGTGCTGAAGCTGTTTGGTGCGTGCCGGTCAGTTTCGGAGTGGCATCGCCATGCCGTCAAGATATATTCATAATTAATTGAAACAGCTATGGTGGGCGCGTAGGCAGAAGCGAGGGGAGACACACGTGATGACGGAATGCCGCAGGATGACGGGGCGCGTGGCGGTGATCACCGGGGCGGCGCACGGGATCGGCGCGGCCACGGCCCACAGACTCGCGGCCGAAGGAGCGGTGGTCGTGGTCACGGACGTGGACGACGCGGCCGGCAAGGCCGTCGCCGCAGGCATCGTGGACAGCGGCGGACACGCGGAGTTCGTACACTGCGACGTGACCTCGGCCGCCGACTGGGAGAACCTGGCCCGTCACGTCGACGAGCACCACGGCCGGCTGGACGTGCTGCACAGCAACGCCTTCGCCCAGCTCAACAAGCCCGCCCACGAACTGAGCGAGGCCGAGTGGGACGGTCAGATGGCGGTGCTGCTCAAGCCCGCCTGGCGCGCGATGAAGACGTTCGCGGCCATGCTGTGCGAGGCGAAGGGCTCCGTCGTCCTGACCTCCTCGGTGCACGCGGTCATCGGCCTGCCGGGCCATGCGGCCTACGCCGCCGCGAAGGGCGCGCTGTGTTCGCTGGGGCGGCAGTTGGCCGTCGAGTACGGTCCCGACATCCGGGTCAACACCGTGCTGCCCGGACCCATTCTGACCGCCGCCTGGGACGGGATCCCGGAGCCCGACCGGGAGCGCAGTGTGGCGGCCACGGCGGCCAAGCGGTTCGGACAGCCGGAGGAGGTGGCAGCCGCCGTCGCCTTCCTGGCATCGGCGGACGCCGCCTATGTGACCGGAGCCAGCCTCGTGGTCGACGGAGGATGGAGCGTCATGAAGGAGTCCTCGTGAGCGCCGCGCACCGTGCGGTAAGCCCTACGAGGCCTCCGCGAACAGGACCGAGACGGAAACGGAGAACGTGGTGACCCATCCCGGTAGGGGGCTGCACGGCCAGGCGGTGGAGGAGCTGGGCCGACGCATCATCCGCGGCGACTACTCCCCGGGCTCCGTCGTGGACCCGGCCAACTTCGAAGCGGAGCTCGGCGTGAGCAAGACCGTGGTGCGCGAGGCGCTGCGCGTGCTCGCCTCCAAGGGCCTGCTGGAGTCGAAACAGAAACGCGGTACGACCATCCGGCCCCGCGCCGACTGGAACCTGCTCGACAGTGACCTGCTGCGCTGGCAGGGCAGCAGCGCGCCCACCGACGGCTTCCTCGGGGACCTCGCCGAGGTCCGCGCGATCGTGGAACCGGCCGGAGCCAGGCTCGCCGCCGCCCGCCGCACCCCCGCCGACCTGGACGCGCTGCGTCAGGCGCTGGAGGCGATGGCGGCGGCGGACAAGGACGCGGAGGCGATGGTCGAGGCGGACCTGGCTTTCCATCGCGCTCTGCTGGACGCCGCGCACAACGAACTGCTCAGCCGTATGGAGGTCGTCATCGAGGCCGGTCTGCGGGTGCGCGACCGGATCGTGCACGGCGCGCGGCACTTCTCCGACTCCATCCCCGTGCACCAGGAACTGCTGGACGCGGTCGAGGCGGGCGATCCGGACGCCGCCGTGGCCGCCGTCGAATCCCTCCTGGCGCAGGCCTCCGACGACCTCGCGGCCGTACGCGGGAACCAGGACGCAGCCGGCACCGACCCGCTTCCGAAGGAAGTGCCTTGAAGATAACCGCACTTGAGACGTCCCTGGTGGCTCCGCGCTGGCTGTTCCTGCGCGTCGCCACCGACGAGGGAATCACCGGCTGGGGCGAGCCCGTGATCGAGGGCCGCGCCGAAACCGTGCGTGCCGCCGTCCACGAACTGGCCGACCACCTTGTGGGCCGCGATCCGCTGCGCATCGAGGACCACTGGCAGGTGCTCACCAAGGGCGGCTTCTACCGGGGCGGCCCCATCCTCTCCAGCGCCGTCGCCGGCATCGACCAGGCCCTGTGGGACATCGCCGGCAAGACCTACGGCGTCCCCGTCCACCGCCTCCTCGGCGGCCCGGTGCGCGACCGCGTCCGCATGTACGCCTGGATCGGCGGCGACCGCCCCAGCGACGTGGCCGAACTCGCCGAGGAACAGATGAAGGCGGGCTTCACCGCCGTCAAGATGAACGCCTCCGCCGAACTCGCCCCGATCGACACCCCGGCCCGCACCGCCGAGGTCGTCGAACGCGTCGCGGCCGTCCGCGAGGTGCTGGGCGACGAGCGGGACATCGCCGTCGACTTCCACGGCCGGGCCTCCACCGCGATGTCCCGCCGACTGCTGCCCCAACTGGAGCCGCTGCACCCGCTGTTCGTCGAGGAACCCGTCCGGCCGGAACACTCGGCCAACCTGCGCAGCCTGGTGGAGTCCACGAGCATCCCGCTCGCCACCGGCGAACGCCTCTACTCACGCTGGGACTTCCGCGAGGTCATGGCCAGCGGCATCGCCGTCGCGCAGCCCGACCTCTCGCACGCCGGCGGCATCTCCGAGGTCCGCCGCATCGCCGCCATGGCCGAGACGTACGACGTCGCCCTGGCCCCGCACTGCCCCCTCGGCCCGATCGCCCTGGCGGCGAGTCTCCAGATCGCCTTCTCCGTGCCGAACTTCCTCATCCAGGAACAGAGCATGGGCATCCACTACAACCAGCAGTGCGACCTGCTGGAGTACGTGATGGACCCCGAACCCTTCCGGTTCCAGGACGGACACGCCGTCGCGAGCCCCCGGCCCGGACTCGGCGTCGAGATCGACGAGAGGGCCGTTCGCCGGGCCGCCGAGACCGGGCACCGCTGGCGCAACCCCGTCTGGCGCGGCTCCGACGGCGCGTTCACCGAATGGTGATGGCCGCGCAGCCGCCGTCCCCTGAACCGAACCCGCAAGGAGAGCCCGCTTTCATGAACCTGGTGGAAACCCTCCGACACCACCGCCTGCTGGCGATCGTCCGGGGCAAGGACCCCGTCGCCGCCCTGCGTACCGTGCGCACCCTCGTGGAAGAGGGCATCGCCGCCGTCGAGATATCGCTCACCACCGCCGACGCCCTGGACGTGATCAGGCAGGCCCGCGCCGAGCTGGGCCCCGACGCTTTCCTCGGCGCCGGCACGGTGCGTTCCGCGGCGGACGCGGCCCGCGCGGTCGACGCCGGGGCGTCGTACCTCGTCACCCCGGCACTGGTCGACGATCTGGCGCAGTACGGCGTACCCGTGCTGATGGGCGCCCTGACACCGAGCGAGATCGAAGCGGCCCTCGCACGCGGCGCCGACGCGGTCAAACTCTTCCCCGGCTCGCTCGGCGGCCCGGGCTATCTGCGGGCCCTGCGCGACCCGTTCCCCGAGGTGCCCTTCGTGCCCGTCGGGGGAGTGGACGCGCAGGCCGCCCGCGACTACCTGGCCCATGGCGCCCTCGCCGTCGGCATCGGCTCACCGCTCGTCGGCGACGCGGCCGACGGCGGCGACCTGGACCAACTGCGCGTCCGAGCAGCCGAGTTCCGCACGGTGGCCGCCGGAGGCACGCCGTGAGCGCGGACCGCAAGGGGCCACCCGAGGTGGTGACCTTCGGCGAGACGATGGCGGCGCTGCGTGCCCACGGCGCCCTGCGGATGGGTGGCAGCCTCGGCCTCTCCGTGGCGGGAGCCGAGTCCAACGTCGCCATCGGCCTCGCCAGGCTCGGGCACCAGGTGCGCTGGGCGGGTCGGGTCGGCGCGGACGAACTCGGTGCCCTGGTCCTGCGCACCCTGCGCGCCGAGGGCGTCGACCTCGACTACGCGGTCACCGACGACAGCGGCCGCCCCACGGGACTGCTGCTGACAGAGCCCCGCCTGGGCACACTGACCCGCGTCAGCTACTACCGCGCCGGTTCGGCGGGCTCGGCCGTCACAGCGGCCGACGTGCTGCCCGCGCTGGCCTCCGGATCCCGCGTCCTGCACCTGAGCGGCATCACCCCGGCTCTCGGTCCGTCGGCGGCCGAGACCGTCCTGGCCGCCGCGACGACCGCCCGCGACGCCGGCATCACCGTCTGCCTCGACATCAACTACCGCTCCAGGCTGTGGACGGCCGATCGCGCCCGCGCCGCCCTGCGGCCGCTGCTCGTCCACACCGACCTGCTCGTCGCCTCCGAGGACGAGTTGCCGCTTGTGCTGGAACAGCCCGAAGCAGGTGAAACGGAAGCTGTGAAGAGCCTGTTGGACGCAGGCGTCCAAGAGGTGATCGTCAAACGCGGCGCACACGGCGCGACGGTCGTCACCGCCGACGGAACAGCCGACCGCGCCGCACGGCGGGTCGACGCCGTCGACCTGGTCGGCGCGGGCGACGCCTTCGTGGCCGGATACCTGTCCGGACTCCTCGACGGCGCGGACGTCCGGGCCCGTCTGGACCGGGCCGTCACCACCGCGGCCTTCGCCGTCGCCACCCGGGGCGACTGGGAAGGATTCCCCACGCGTGACGAACTCGGACTGTTCGACGAACCCGACGGCACGACCGTCCGCTGACCGAAACGAGGTGACTCATGACCTTCACGACAGCCCCCGTCACGGTCGTCGTGGACGGCGGGTACGAACTCGCCGAGGGCGGCCGCTGGACCGACGGGAGGTATGTGTACGTCGACATCCTCGCCGGCCGGCTCTACGAACTGCGCGACGGCACCGGTACTGCGGCCCCGCGCCGACTGACCCGGCTCGACGTTCCGCTGGGCGCAGTCGCCCCGGTGCGCGACGAGCCGGACGTGTGGATCGCCGCCGCGGGCACCGGCATCGCGTTGCTCACCCCGGACGGCGCGCTGGAGTGGCTGGACCGCCCCGAGGACCGCACCCCCGTCCCCAGCCGGATGAACGACGGCGTCGCCGACCCGGCCGGCCGCTTCTGGGCGGGCAGCATGGCCTACGACGGCACCCCAGGCGCGGGCTCGCTCTACCGGACCGGCCCCGACGGCACGGTCGTACGCGTCCTCGACGGGCTGACGATCGCCAACGGGCCCGCCTTCAGCGCCGACGGCACGACCATGTACCTCGCCGACTCGGCCGCCGGCACCATCCTTCGCTGCGGTGTCGATCCCGTCTCGGGCGACCTGTCCGGCGGCCCGGAGAGCTTCGTCCGTCTGGGCGGCGACGAAGGCAGCCCCGACGGAATGACCGTCGACGAGGAGGGCTGCCTGTGGGTCGCGATGTGGGGCGCCGCCGCGATACGCCGGTACCACCCCGACGGTCACCTGCTGCACACCCTGAGTGTCCCCGCCCCGCACCCCACGTCGGTGTGCCTCCACCCCACCGACAACCGCCTCTACGTCACCACGGCCCGTCACGGGGTGCCCGACCCGACCGCGGCCTCCGGCGCCGTGCTCACCGTCCCCGTAACGGTCAGCGGAACGGCCGCCTGTTCCTGGCGGGGCCGGTACTGACACACCCCCTCGACACCTTGCCGTGACGGCGTCGGGGTTGCAGGTCGTCGAGCTCGAAGGAGCCGGCCGTACGCGTCAGCCGCCGCGTACACCGAGGCCGCAGGACGCCGGGGTACAGGGCGAGTTCGGTCGGGACGTCGGCGTGGGCGAGGCGCTGGGCGTAGTCGACGTCCCCGGCGCGGAACGCGTCGTACTGGCAGGCGGTGACGAACGCGGGCGGCAGCCCGGACAAGTCCTGGGCGCGGGCGGGTGCGGCGTAGGGGGAGACGTCGGTGCTGCCCCTACGGCCCTCGCCGAGGTAGTGGTCCCAACCCACCTCGCCGGCACGGATGTTCCACAGCGGGACGTCGTCGTAGTCCCACATCGACGGCGTCTGGAGACGGTCGCCGAGTTCGGCGACCCCAGGTGCTGGAAGCAGAGTGCGGGCCCGCCGCGATCGCGGGCGAGGAGGGCCACCGCGGCGGCGAGGGCGCCTCCCGCGCTCTCCCCGGCGACGCCGAGCCGGACGGGGTCGATGCCCAGTTCGCTCGCCGACTTGGCGGTCCGCGTCAGGGCCGCGTGGCAGTCCTCCAGCCCGGCGGGGAAGGGGTCCTCCGGGGCGAGGCGGCATGTGACGGTGACCACGACCGTGCCGACCTCCGCGGCGATGCGGGTGGCCTGGGCGTCGAACTGCGCGACACCGCCCATGATGAACCCGCCACTGTGGATGTACAGCAGGCCGGGCAGCAGGCCGTCGCGCTCGGCGGGCGTGTAGCCGCGGACCATCACGTCAGGTGCGCCCTCGGGCCCGGGGACGGTGACGTCGCGAGAGCTGATCGCGATGTCCGGCTCGTAGGACGGCAGTCCGTTGCGGACGGCTGCCTCGCCCATGGCGCGCAGTTCACGGAAATCCGCGAACGGCCCGTTCGGGAGCATCTCGACGAGCCAGGGCGTGATCTCGGGGTCGTATGCGCAGGTCAGGAAGTCTCCTCGGCGGGACGGGCCGAGGGTGGCGGCGGCCTTGTTCCGACGTCTCGGCGTCTGAACGTTCCGTAGCGCGCCGCCGCAGTGGTCGACCGCGGCGGCGCTACGGCTTCGACGAAGCAGCGGGGCCGGCTCCTCTAGAGGCTGAAGACGAGTTCGGCCTGGTCGCGTTTGGTGGTGTGCAGGTCCCAGTAGACGGGGGAGATCTCCTCGGGCTGGGCCGTCGGGAAGCCGGGGATGGCCGGGGTGCCGATCGAGACGTCGATGCCGATGTGGGCGGACTGGATGCCGGTGCCGTCGAGTTCCTTGTGGAGGTTGATGGCCCAGTTGCGGAGGGCTGCGGCGGCGGCGTTGATGTTGCCGACCTGGGGGACGGGGTCGACGGAGCCGGCGCCGGTGGTGTAGAGGAGGGTGCCCGAGCCGGCCTCGCGCATTGCCGGCAGCACGGCCTTGGTGGCGGCGATGGCGCCGTAGAGCTGGAACTCGATCTCGTGCTGAACGTGGGCCGGTTCGGCTTCGGAGGGGCTGACCATGGCAGTGGTGAGGCCCGCGACCGGGGAGTACTCCAGAACGTCGATGCCGCCGAACTGGGTGGCGGCGTCCTTGAGTGCCTGGGTGAGCGCGTCGCGGTCGAGGACGTCTGCGGGGAAGGCGGCGGAGGTGATGCCCTCGGCGGTGAGCGTGCTGACGAGACCGTCGAGATTCTCGCGGTTGCGGGAGATCAGGGCGACGTCGAGGCCCTGGGAGCCGAAGGTGCGAGCGATGGCCAGGCCCAGCTGCGGGCCGGCCCCGACAATGGCGATGCTGGTCACAGTGATCCTTTTCGTAGGGCGGACAGGGAGTGGGGGCATTCGGAAAGGTCTATCCGATTAGAGATCCGGATATGGCCTTCCGTTTCGCTGTGCCCAACCGTACCACTCAAACTGGATAGGGCAATCCGATTGTCGGACTGGCCGGTGTGACTCCTGGTGCCCGGCATCCCGACGCCCCTGCAGCCCAAACTTCGCGCAGTGACGCCGAGCGCAACCGGGAACGGATCACCGCCGCCGCACGCACGGTCTTCGCAGGGGACGGCCTCAATGCCTCCACGGGGTCCGTGGCCCGCGAGGCAGGGGCGCGGGGATCGCCACCATGTTTCGCCGCTCCCCGCCAAGGTCGAGCTGCTCGACGCCCGTCTTCATTGACCGCATGTCCGCCTACGCCGACGCGGTCACCGCCGCCCTCGACGATCCCGCCCCCTGGAACGGCTTCGGCGGCTGCGTCGAGACCGCCTGCGCGATGCAGGCCGCCGACTACGGCTTCGCCGACGTGCCGGCTACTCGCTCGTCCTTGCTCCACCGGAGCTCGACCTGCTGTTCGTCGCCGACGACATGCAGGGACGGGGTATGGGCGGATGCTCGTCGCGCACATGCAGTCCGAGGCCCGCGCCGTCGGGATCGACCGTCTCAAGGTCGTGTCGCATGTTCCCGCCGAGGACTTCTACCACCGCGTCGGTGCGGTGCGGACCGGGACCGTGCTCGCGAACCCGCCCGCCGTGCCGAGGGGCCGTCCCCTGTTCGAGTTCCGCATTCCTTCACATGAGGGCGCGGAGGGTGAGTCGTCGTGACAGGGCTGCGGGCAGTGGACGCGGTATGAAGCAGGGATGGCCGGGCTCGCCGACCAAGTCGGTGAGCCCGGCCGGCGGGATGCCGGTCATCCTGCCTTTCGTTGGGTCAGTTGATGCGGACGATCTTCCAGAGTTGGTCGTCGACGGTGAGGCTGTTCCACTGGATGACAGGTGCGCTGTCGGCGGTGGAGGACTGGCCGACGCCGGCGACGAGGCCGCTGTTCACGTTCTGGAGTTTGTAGTAGCCGTTGCCGGCGTCGGTGAGGGTCCACTTCTGGGAGCCGGCGGTGGAGGGTGTGTTCTGGACTATTGCGGCGCCTGCGGTGGTGGAGGAGTTGCTGATGTCCAGGTTGAGGTTGCTGTTGGCGTTCTTGATGTTCCAGGTTCCGTTGCCGGCGGACTGGAAGGTGAACAGCTGGCAGGGGCAGGCGGAGTTGTGGTACTGCTGCGCGGCTGTGCCGGCGGTGGTGGAGCCGGCGGGGATGTCGATGTACTTGCCGCTGTTCTTGTTGACGAGGACGTACTGTCCGGTGCCCAGCGGGGGCAGGGCGGTCTGGGTGAGGTTCCAGCGCTGGGAGGCGGAGCCGCTGCTGCCGGACTGGTCGGCGGCGGTGCCGGCGGTGGTGGAGGAGTTCGGGATTTCGAGGAGTTTGCCGCTGATGCGGTTGGTGATGGTGTATCCGCCGGCAGGGCTGGGGGCGACGGCCCATTCGTGGTCGAGGGTGCCGTTGTCGTCCCACTGCAGGACGGCGGCGCCGTCGGCGGTGGACTGGCCCTGCACGCCGAGGACCTTGCCGCTGGCTACGTTGAAGATCTTGAAGTAGCCGGAGGGCTGTTGGACGAACTTCCACTGCTGGTCGGTGGCGTTGTCGGTGTTCTGCTGGGTGGCGGCGGTGCCGTTGGTGGTGGAGCCGCCCGGGATGGTGAGCAGCAGGTTGCTGCCCGCGTTGGAGGCGGTGTAGGTGGCGCCGTCGGAGATCCCGCCGCCCAGATCGATCGTGCTGTACTGGATGGGGTTGAGGGTGCTTCCTTGGTTGCGGCCCCCGCTGAAGACCTCCAGGCTGTGTCCGTCGGCCAGGGGGAGCATGCCGCGGCTGTAGCCGCGGGGGACGTTGGACTGGATATGGGTCCAGGCGTTCGAGGCGCCGCCTTGTGAACCGCCCCGGGTCGGGTGGAGGCTCGATTCCATGTAAGGATTGAGTCATGGCACGACCCTCCCGTTACCCGCTTGAGCTGCGCCGTCGTGCGGTGCGCATGGTCGCCGAAGTGCGCGACGACTACCCGAACGAGACGGCCGCCCTGCAGGCGGTCGCGGACAAGCTCGACATCGGCTCCCGCGAGACGCTGCGGAACTGGGTGAAGCAGCACGAGATCGACGCGGGGCAGCGTCCGGGGACGACGACGGAGGAGTCCGCCCAGCTCAAGGCATTGAAGAAGGAGAACGCCGAGCTGAAGCGGGCGAACGAGATCCTGAAGGCCGCGGCGAGTTTCTTCGCGGCCGAGCTCGACCGGCCACACACGCGCTCGTAGCGTTCATCGACGAGCACCGGGACCGCTTCGGCGGGGTCGAGCCGATCTGCAGGACGCTCACCGCACACGACTGCAAGATCGCCCCTTCCACGTACTACGCCCACAGGAAACGCCTCGACACTCCCTCTGCCCGTTCCGTGCGCGACGAGGAGCTCAAGGAGAGGATCCAGGAGGTCTACACGTCCAACTACCGTGTCTACGGAGCCCGGAAGATCTGGCGCGAGCTGAACCGGCAGGGGCATGCGGTGGCCCGCTGCACCGTCGAGCGCCTGATGCGCGAGCTCGGTATCCAGGGAGCGGTGCGCGGGAAACGCGTCATCACCACGATCCCCGGCGGGCAGGCTGAGCGGGCCCCCGACCTTGTCGACCGCGACTTCGTCGCCAGCGCCCCGAACCGCTGCTGGGTAGCCGACTTCACGCACGTGAAGACCTTCGCCGGCGTCGTCTACGTCGCGTTCGTCGTGGACACCTTCTCGCGCCGGATCGTGGGCTGGTCCGCGGCCACGGTGAAGGAGACGGTGTTCGTGCTGGACGCCCTGGAGATGGCCATCTGGCAGCGCGACCGCGACCAACGCCCCATCCAGCCGGGCGAGTTGATACATCATTCGGACGCCGGGTCGCAGTACACGAGCTACCGCCTCGCCAAGCACCTGGACGCCGCCGGCATCGCGGCGAGCATCGGATCCGTCGGTGACGCGTACGACAACGCCCTGATGGAGTCCACGATCGGCCTGTTCAAAACCGAGCTGATCAAGCCCCAGCGGCCCTGGAAGACGCTCTCCCAGGTCGAGCTCGCCACCGCCGAGTGGATCGACTGGTACAACCACCGCCGACTTCACGGTGAGATAGGGCACATCCCGCCCGTCGAATACGAAGCCAATTACTACACCGAACTCGCGAAACCCCAGGTCATCACCACAATCTGAGATCTCTACCGAACCCGGGGCGGTTCATTGGGTGTTGACGAACACGTCCTGCACGGTGTCGCCGCTGACGACGAGGGTGCCGTTGGGGCCGCCGGTGGGCAGCCAGGTGACGTAGGGCGCCCCGCTGGGGATGGTGCCGTCGGTCGCCCGCAGCACCTGGTCGGTGGCGGAATTGAACGCCTCGGGGTCGGCGGAGATCTTGTAGTAGACGGAGCAGCCTCCCTCGGGCGCACCGCAGTACTCGTGGGTCATCACGTAGTTGCCGTTGGGCAGCCGGGTCACCACCGGCATGCCGGGCCGGTCGGAGTAGGTCGGCTTCGTCACGTCGTCCACGACCGGGCCCCAGGTCCGCAGGTCCGTGGTGACCTGATGGTCGATCTTCTGCCCGTAGGCGGTGTCACGCTGGTCGGAGTAGTAGACGATGAGCCGGCCGTTGGCGAACAGGAAGTCCGGTTCCCACACGGGGGTGTAGCCGTTGCTGGAGATCGCCTTGCCACCGGTGGCGATGTTGCTGACGAAGGTCCAGGTCAGTCCGCGGTCCGTGCTGGCGTACAGGTCGATCTTGGTCGCCGAGCGGTCGCTGGGGACGGAGTCACCGGCGACCAGGATGGTCCCCGCCGGGAAACCTCCCATCGCGGTGGGCAGTTCGAACAGGTCGGGCTCCCAGCGCATGCCCCAGCCGTTCTGGGTGTCGGCGACGTCGGAGATCTTCGTCCAGGAGTTGCCGTTGTCGGTGCTGCGGTAGATCGGGAAGACCGGCGTGCCGTTGGTCCACTGCTCGAAGGTGGCGAGGATGGTGCCGTTGGCCGAGCCGTTGTGCTGCAGACGCACTGCGCGCGGGTAGAGCGAGCCGGGGGCGGGCGCGTCCGACGGCGGGGTGTACATCGTTTGCGAGGCGCGGGAGACGGCGTCCGCCCTGCCCGCGGCGGGCAGCACCAGCGTCGCCGCGGCCAGCGCCAGGGCGAGCAGCAGGATCAGGAGAGCGGTGGGACGGGGGCGTGGAACGGCGCCGGGTCTGGCGCCTGCTTGTGCGGTGGACATGTGCGGCTCCCAAGCGGGAAAGGGAAGGGGGTGTTTCGGTGTCCGCCGCCCTGGTGCGGATCCGGAGTGACGCGGCGGAGTTCTTTGGGTGCGTTGCCTGGGAAACGATCGGGCGACGCTGCCGGGCGCGGCTCGCGAGCACAGGCATCGCGGTGGGACAAGCGCCGAATGCCACAGGCGCGATGGGTGTTCCCGGCGGATGTTCCTACGCCTGAGCAGTGGTAGCGAGTATGGGTCAGAGGGAGGGCGGGGGCGCGGTCGAGCCGCGGACGATGAGTTGGACGGGTGGGTCACTCGCCGGCGGTAGTTCGACGTCGGGCTTCTCGATGGCGTGGAGGAGAAGCCGGATTCCTTCCCGTGACGCGGCCTCGAAGGGCTGACGGACCGTAGTCAGGGGAGGCGAGACGTAGGCGAAGACGGGGTTGCCGTCCAAACCGATGACGCTGACGTCCTCCGGGACCCGGCGCCCGGCTTCCCGCAGGGCATGGATCAGTCCGATGGCCATCTCGTCGCCCGCCGCGAAGACCGCGGTCACCGAGCTCTCCGAGGCCAGCTCACGGCCCGCGGCGTACCCGGAGGCCGCCGACCAGTCACCGTTCAGCACGGGCGGTTCGTGCGCGTCCCGGGCCACCAGTGCCGCCCGCCATCCCTCGATGCGGTCCTTGGTGGCGTACCACCGCCGCGGCCCGGCGAGGTGGTGGACGGTCGAGTGCCCCAGGTCCAGCAGGTGTTCTGTGGCCGCGCGCGCCAGCTGATGGGCGCCCACGCCGACGGTCAGTGTCCGGGCGGCAGTGAAGGCGGGTGGTGCTCCGAGGAAGAGGACCGGCACGTCGACACCGAGCGGGACTTCTCCTTCGACAATGGGTTCGGAGACGACGACGCCGTCCACGCCCTGTTCGAGGAGCGAATTCACGGCGCCGGTGATGCTTTCCGGGCTGCCGTCCGGTGTGTTGACCACACGAAGCGCGTAGCCGGCGTCTCGTACGGCCTGCTCAATGCCCACGAGCAGGGAGGCGGTTCCATAGCCGGCGGTGCCCAGAGCGACCACGCCGATGGAACGGGTCCGTCCCGAGGCCAGTGCCCTTGCCGCATGGTTCAGCCGATAGCCGAGTTCCTCGGCGGCCGCCAGGACGCGTCGGCGGGACTCGTCGGAGACGTACGGCTCGTTGTTGAGGACCCGGGAGACGGTCTTGCGTGAGACGCCGGCCAGCGTGGCCACGTCCGCACTGCGCGGCGCGGAGGAGCTCGCACCGCCCCCCACCCCTGCTGTCATGAACTCTCCTCACGGTGTGTGCCTGCACGAGCCAGGTCAGGGACATGACCGCGCGGTCTGACCGCGCGGTCAATGTCTACGCATCCTCCGAACGCACGTCAAGAGTTCTCGCGATGCCACTTGCGTCCGGTGCCGGCCGCCGTCGAAGCCCGTGGCCGGGCGGAGCGAGGTGCCACAGGCGCTGAGAAAGGCGTGGCCACCGTGCGTTCCTGCACCTCAAGGGGGACTTACTCCGTCCGGGACGGCTTGAGGGACAGTCATGTCAGCCTTCTCCTCTGGTCCGGCTGCGCGCATGCGGCCTACTGGCAGGGCTCGATGACTTGCTGAACACGGAGGCTTGACAGTGAGCTCGCAGAGCGTTCACGCTTCCTGGCGCCGGTGATTATGTTTGTTCGATCGCGTTTGTTACTGGTCGTTTCGATAGGCCCGTACCCTCTCCTCCCGGGCCGCCAGGCCTGTTTGAGGGGCCGCCATGAACTGCTCCTCATTCTCGGCGCGCAGGCCGACCGGTGCGTGCCGGAGGAGGTCAGCGTCGTCGGGTTCGGAAACCGGGCTCGGGCCCCTGGCAGGGCCGTACGCGGGCCGGTCTGTACCGCACCGGAGTGCCGCCGGAGCGGATCGGCGTGAGCGCGCGACCGGACGGCCACGTCACCACGCTGAAGGTGGCCCGGCGAGGAGGGGGTGGCGCCCGGACGGGTGCTCCACGCGGACGTCGGCGTCCTGGACCGCGCCCTGCCGGTCACCACCGGCGCCCAACTCCCGTACGGGCACGCGGGACCCGGCGCGGTCGCGGAGCGACAGCTGTCCGTCGCCCCGGCTCCGATACGGCTCGACGTGACGACCCCGGGCTTCGTGGTCCGCGCGGACCACGGTCTGCTGCAACTGGACGCCCTGTTCGGGCTTTCCAGGGCCGCGGACGCCCGCGAGTGCGGGACCTGGCGGTGATCGGCTTCGACGGCCTTCACCTGGGCACGCTGGTCGAGCCACCGCTCACCATGGTGGCCCTGGACATGCGCGGTCTCGGCGCGCTGGCCGTCGAAGAGGCTGCCAGACTCCTGACCGGAAGCGGCCCACTGCGCACGGACGAACTACGGTGGGGGCGGAGTTGCGGCTGCGGGAGTCGGCGGAGAGGGGACCTGGCAGCCGCCGAGATCGCGCCGCCGACGTGCGCAGGCCGGCACGAACGGATTCGCGGGAGATCCAGCCTGCTTGAGCGACGACGCTGAGTGTGGTGGCGGGTTCAGATCCTGGGGATGCCATTGGTCAGGGCTGCCGCCGGCTCGGGGCGGTGGACGCCGCGGGGGCGATAGCCCAGAAGGAATCCTTGGTCGACGATCTCAAGCGAGGTGAGACGGGGCTGCCGCTTGTGGCGCGGAGGACGGAGCGGGGCGGCCACAGTGTGATGGTGCCCCGCTCCGGTTCGGGGAGGTCCGGCGATGGTCAGCCACCGGTGACGGTGAAGCCCTGCCGGTTCCCGTAGTCGGCGATCCGCTTCTGCCAGGCGGTGAGACCGGCCGACAGGTCGGTGCGGCCGCTGACGGCCTGCCCGGCGGTGTCCTTGAACACCGAGTTCGCGTAGACCTGGAAGGGCAGGTACTGCCAGCCGGGGTTCACCTGGGCGGACGAGCCCGCGTAGACCTGGTTCGCCTGCTGGCCACCGAGGATGGCGATCTTCTTGTTGAGGAAGGCGGGGTCCTTGAGGAGCGCCGTGGTCGCCGGGAAGAGTCCGACGTCGGACAGCGCCTTGGTGGCGGCCGGGTCGGAGTTGAGCCATTCGGCGAAGGCCACCGCCGCGGCCTTGTTCTTGCTGGTCACCGGGACGGCGTTGGAGGAGCCGCCGTTCTCGGCGGACGCCGTCCCACCGGCCTCCCACTGCGGGACCGGGGCGGCGGCCCACTTACCGGCGGTCTGCGGAATGGTGGCGGCGATGGGCCCGGCGCCCCAGGCGCCGGCGATCCACATGGCGTACTTGCCGCTGGACATGCCCTGCCACCACTCGTTGGTCCAGCCGGCGGTCGGGTCGACGAGGTGCTTCGACAGCAGGGAGGTCCACAGGGTGCTGACCTTGGTCGCGCCGGCGTCCTTGAGGTTGATCGAGACCTTGGAGGATCCCGAGGTCTGGAAGGGCTTGCCGCCCGCCTGCCAGATGAGGCTGTCGACACCGCCGGCGTCACCCGGGTCGATGGAGGTGATGTAGTGGGTGGGGTCCGCCGCGTGGATCTTGGCCGCGTCGTCGGCGAACTCCTTCCACGTCTTGGGGGCTGCAGCTTGAGCTTCTTGAAGACGTCGGTGCGGTAGAACATGGTCAGCGGACCGGTGTCCTGGGGGACGCCGTAGACCCCGCCGTTGGTGGTGACCTGCGACCAGGCGGAGGCGGTGAACTTGTCCTTGAGGGACTGGACGTTGTAGTCGTCGAGGTTCACCAGATCCTTCGACAGTGCCATTTCCGGCAGCGCGAAGTACTCGACCTGGGCGATGTCGGGGCCGCCGGTGCCGGCCTTGATGGCGGTCTGGAGCTTCGTGTACTCGGCGGGTCCCTGGCCCGCGTTGACCACGTTGACCTTGATCTTGGGGTGGAGCGCCTCGAACTTGGCGACGATCGGCTTGAGGTTGGGCGCCCAGGTCCAGAAGGTCAGCGTGGTCGGCTTGTCGAGCGCGCCGGCGGTCGGGGCCGCGTTCGGGTGATCGGCTCCGGAGCCGCCGCAGGCGGTCAGTGTGAGAGCCAGCGCGGCAACGGGCGCGGTGGCGAGGAGGATCCGTCTGCGGGACGGGCGGGGTGTGAGGGGTGGCGTCGCTCGCGGGCCTGGATCGCAGTCCTCTCACGTCGATGGCCAGCACGATCGCGCCCTTGGGCTGCGTGCGGTACAGGGCGCAGACGTCCTGGACGCGGTCCCAGAAATCGGGGGTGTCGCGCCGGGTGAGCCAGCCGCGGACCTTGTGCGGCTTCAGGTCCAGGCCGGCCAGGATCCGGCCGACCTGGGAGGCCGATATCGAGGCGAAGACGGAACCCGCGACCTGGGCGGCGATTGCCGTGTGGGTCCAGGTGGCGGCGGGTGCGGGAGGGATGCCGGTGGCCGCGGCGACCACCGCGACGCGCACCAGGTCGTCGTAGCGGCGCGGCCGGCCTGAGCGGACGGCGTCCTTCAGGCCCTCCAGCCCGCGTCCGGCGAACCGTCCGCGCCACTTGCGGACCGTGTTCACGCCCACCGCCAGGCGGCGCGCGATCCCCGCGTTGCCTGCCCCGCCCGCTGCGGCCAGCACGATCCGGGCCCCCAGGACCTGCCTCACCTGTGCCTTCGCCGAGGAGGCGATCCGCTGCGGCGCACCGCGCGTCTCCTCGTCCAGCACCACCGGCACCACCGGCACCACCGGCACCGCCGGACATCGCCCCGAGCCCTCGGTCATGAGCAGTGATCATGACCGAGGACCGGTCAGGGGCGGCAGGATGGGGCCGTGCCGAAGAACCCGCCCGAGTCCATGCAGCACCACCTTCGCCAACGGCTCAACGCCCACACCACCGAGCACTGGCCGCAACTCACCCGGGTCCACGTCCGATTCCGAACCGGTTTCGCCTACGTAGACGGCGAGTTGAAGGACGGCGAGCGACTGCCGCTGTGCCGTCTGCGCTTCACCGGCGTCCTGCACACCTGGGGCTTCGCCCTCTACGAGGCCGGCAATGACAGCTACCGGGACGACATCCTCCCCAGCGGCCTGTCGGCCGGCTCGGCGGAAGAGGCCCTGGACTGCGCGTGCGACTTCTACCTCGCACCTCACCCGCCAGGCGGCCCCAGGCCGACCCGCGTGCCAGCGGGACTCGTGCTCCTCGTCGGCCCACCGGCTTGCGGCAAGACCAGCTTCGTGCGGGCACTGATCGCGCACGGCCAGATCGACGAGGACGCCGTGGTCTCCAGCGACGAGATCCGCACGGAACTCTTCGGCACCTCACCCGCCGACGCGGACCTCGACGCGGCGGACGCTCGAATCTTCGAGGAACGCGACCGCAGGATCGTCGCCCGGCTCGCCGCCGGACAAACAGCAGTCGCGGAGTCTACGAACGTCACCCCACAGGCGCGCGCCCGACTCATCGCCATCGCCAGGCGCTTCAACGCCCCGGTGACCATGCTGCGATTCACCCTGGACCTCGGCCTTCTCCTCCAACAGCACGCAGAGCGAGGCCGTACTGACATCACCGCCGCAGAAGTCCGCGCCTACGCCGCGGTCATGGCCCGCCACGCCGGGGCTGACCAACTGCGCACCGAGGGCGCAAACGCCGTCCACGACGTCCCCGGACGCCCGCAAGGGGCCACGCCCGCCGAGGCCGCAGCCCACTTCTCATTCACCTGACAACCCGACACATCCGGACTCGCCTGCCCGCAGCCCGCACGAACTTCTGCGGAGCAGCGCTAGTAGGACTCCGTTAGGTCTGTCTGGCTCTTGGAGCCGTGGGTGGCTTGGCGGGACGGTTCCTCCATCGTTCTCGACCGGGACGTCATCGCCGCCCTTCCCACCGTGCGCGAACTCCTTGTACGGCAAGAAGACCCCCCGCGCGAAGAGGCCCTTCGGGGCCTGGTGGCGAGCCTTCACCAGGACGTGTTCGACGATGAGGAGAGCGCCGAGGCCACTGTTCAGGCCGACGTGCGCGGACGCGTCAGGAACGTTCGGGGCGCAGGTACGGAGCTTTCTGTCGCACAGGCCGCATTGACCACTCTCACCTCAGCAGCCACAACCCCGCCCACGAAGCGCCACCAAACAACCTCGCCGGGATAAAACGCTCTTTAACTGATCGTTTCAGAATGAGATGTGCAAGCCGGGCGGTTGTCAGTCGTCGAGGCGATCAAGGATCTGTGTGAACTCGCCGTTCGTGATCAGACCGGTGAGGACCTGGGTCATGTTGCTGAGGGGATGGTCCCCGATGGCGATCTCCTCGTCGCGGACCTGGAATTGCTCCCCGCACCTGCGGGGATATGGTCCCATCAACCGTTCCCATGAGGGGCCTTGATGGGACGGCTCCCTGCGCCCGCAGGGATGTTCCCGTGCCAGTCCTGCAAGGACGCCCACGCTGCTCTGCTCCCCGCCCCCGCGTGTATGTTCCCGTGATCGGTTCGCCGAGATCGGCGGGTTGGACCGTTCCTTGAGCCTGCGGGGGAATGGCCCTGGCTTTGATCGAGACCCTCTGGTTGTTCTCGCCTCTTGCCTGCTCCGCGCCCGCAGGGCTGGCTCCGATCGGGCAGCGCTTGGGACCCGCCGGCCAGTACCGGTGGATGTCTCGCACGCGCGACCGCTCATGACCGTCGGTTGTTGGTGTTCGTGCAGGCATCCTCGCTTCGTTGGACCCCCGCACTCGTAATGCGTAGGTCTCGGGTTCGAATCCCGGACATGGCTCCATGGTGAACCGACGGTCGGATCTATGAATTGCGATTTCTTCGCTTTGTTGACCTTCGGCCTCGGTCACGGCAGTGGACTCGGCCGCGGAGACAGCCAGCGCCTCGACCAGCTCCTCCCGCGCGATCACCCGCCGGTCCAGCTCGATCTCCGCGGCCTCCAACACCCCGGCCGGCCTTGCGGCTTCCTCCCGCAGGCCCTCCACCCGCACCCGGGCAGCCGCCTCCCGCTCCTCCAGCATTCCCAGCACCGACGCCACCGCGCACCCCTCGGCCATGAAGCGAACACAAGACGCCGCATCCCTGCCTCACCCGAGCGACACCATGCCTGACCAGCAGAAATCAAACGATCACGTTCGGTTGAGATACGGCTTCTCAGACCTGCAATCCGCATACCGAGTGGAGCCGATCTGGAAGGCCTCTCGACCGGCACGGTACGTGTCCGCAGTGTCGATCGCCCCAACGGATTGACACAGGTGCTGCACCCGGTCGTACACGTCGAGGCTGGACCGTCGCGCGGGCCGCGCCGAAGCCTCGGGAGTGCCGATGTCCAGGGCGCCCAGGAGTCGTTCACCCGGGCCGACACCCAGCAGTTCCCGAGCGCCGGGACTCTCGCACAGCCGTCCGGTGCGCCACATGGTGCCGAAGCCTCGCGCGTGGAGCAGCAGCATCAGTCCGTACGCGACGGAACTCGCCGCGGCCAACTGCTCCCACTCCGGAACCTGGTTGTGCGCTGTGGGAGAGAAGACGAGCACCGCCTTCAACGGGGCGCTGGTGGTGTGGGCGCCCCTGTCCCGCGGGCCAGATTCCGCTTCGGCGGACAGGCGGGCGGTGAGTGCCTCCATGTCTGTGCCCCGCAGCACGATCCAGCGCCAGGGGCGTAGTCTGCCGTGGTCGGGGGCGGCCGCAGCGCCCTTGAGCAGATAGATGAACTCTTCGTCCGAGGGGGCGGGGGCGCGGAGTGTGCGGATGCTGCGCCGCGTCAGGATGGCCGTCATGACGTCCAAGGCGTCACGTCCACCGGACGAGATCGGCACCGATCAGACCGGTGAAGCAGGTGAGCAGCAGCCTGCCGCGGGGTGCGTCCGGTCCGCCGCCGAGGACAGCGTGCACCAGGTTTCCGTTGATCACGCAGAGGTCGCCCGTCCGCACCGGGATCTCCAGACTCGGGTGGTCTGTGAGCAGTTCGTGAGGATAGGGGTAGCCGCTGTGCGTGAGGCCGAGCGCTGTGCGGGCGGCGTCGTCCGGAGCGACGTTCCAGATGCGGAGCTGGCCGCCGTCACCTGGCACGTGGGGATAGACGTTCACCGCCATGACGCGGCGGATTTCCTGAATCTCGAATCCGGACTGCAGCGGGTCGCTCAGTTGCGCGAGGTCCTCGTGCGGCAGCAGGAGGTACTCGCCGGTGTTGTTCCAACAAACCGCTTTCGAACCGCCCGCGGATCTGCCGTTGTGTTCGGCGGGGCGAGTCCCCGCCACGGCGCCCTCCGCCACGAGCGTGGTGACGAAGGCCTCAATGGGGTCTTCTGCATCGTGGTACAGGGCCTGCACGGCGTCGGCGGCGCCAGCGGCATCGGACAGGTACGCATCGGTGTCCTTGTCGATGTGCGAGGCACCAACCAGGTATGCCTCCACCCCGTCCGCACCCTCGCCGTACCGTGGTGTGCGCTGTGGAGAGAGCCGGAAGTTGTCTGTGATGGCCTCGCAGTGGCGTGGGGGAACGAAACCGGGCACCCGGTAGGCCGCTAGTCTGCCGTGCAGGACGTCGAGCACCTTGCCGGTGTCGAGCCGGCCCGGCGTCTCGCACACTGTGAACCGGTCCGCGGGCAGAGCCTCGCCCGTGATCCGCGGGGTGGCCGTTTCGGCGATCAAGGTTCCTCCCTGGGGCTGCGATGAGTCCGGATTCCTCCGATGGTGACCGGCGGCCCTGGTCGGGAGCCGACGTCTGGCTGTTCGGCTGGCTAGAGCGACGCCGCACGTTGCGGGCATGTCCGCGGGACGGCGCAGGGGACAGTACGGTCTTCGTACGGAACCACGCGCGGCGTTGTGTTCTGCCTGCCACGGCTGTTGGCCCCCCGGCGCTGCTCTTCCACAGTTGGCAACGCGCGGTTGGCACGCGGAACACCCGCTCCCCGTAGCGGACCCACTGCTGGTCCGCGGCCATGGCATCTACCTGGGCGACCACCGGCAACCAGGTGCCAGTCACGTGCCCGTGCCCCGCCAGCCGGACACGTCAGCATCGAAGAGTTCGCCCATCCCGCGTCCGAAAGGATCGCCATGCCTGGCAACATCGTTCTCAAGGCCGATGCCCGCGACGTGATTCAGCCGCTGACCGACGTCGGCGAACACCTGGTGCCTGCGAGCAGGCTCTCGGACGTCCTGGGGGTGGGGTCCGAGGACTGGGCCCGCTTCGCACGGAACTGGGAGGATCTCAGTCTCGACACGTACATGGCGGACGGCGGCACGTACCGCCATCGCCGCTACGGGCGGTTCGAGCTGGACCCCCACACAGGCGAACTCACCGCGTTGCCCCACGAGCCCTACCGGCAGGAGCGCTACTACAACCGGCTCAACGGCGGCGTCGACCGTGTCTACGACCCCCTCACCCAGGCCTTCGCGGATGACCCGCTGTTGCGCGGCCTGCTCGTCTGGCTGGGCCGGGTCTTCACCACGATCGACGACACACAGCGGTGGCTGGTCAAGCTGCACCCGGTGCGCATCACCGCGGGCGAGCAGATCGGCAAGCCCGCACCGGAGGGCCGGCATCGGGACGGTGAGACTTTCGTCGGATCGCTCCTCGTCGACAGGTTCAACATCACCGGCGGGGAGAGCTCGACGTTCGACGAGGCGGGCAAGCGGCTGCGGACGGTCACCCTGTCCGAGCCCGGTGACCTGCTCCTCAACGACGATCAGCGGACCTACCACGCGGTGAACCCGATCGAGGCCGTCGACAAGGAGCAGCCCGCCCACCGCGACGTCCTGGTGCTGAACTACTCCGCGCTCCCCGGCCGACTGGCATGACCAGTACGGCGACGACCATGAAAGGGGAGTTCTCATGAGCACACGCCGACTGGGTGGCCAGGGCCTGGCCGTACCCGCCATCGGCCTCGGGTGCATGGGGATGTCCCAGGACTACGGTCCTGCCGACGATGGCGAGTCCCTTGCCGTCCTGCGGCGCGCCCTGGACCTCGGTGTCACGCTGCTCGACACGTCCATGAGCTACGGCGCCGGTCACAACGAGCAGCTCGTGGGCCGTGCGATCGAGAGTCGGCGGGCCGAGGTGACCGTGGCGACGAAGTTCGGCATCTTCCGGGAACGGCGCGGCGATCCCGCGACGCTGGCCGCCCGGCCGGCGGACATCCGCAGGTACTGCGAGGCCTCGCTGAAGCGACTTGGCACCGACTACATCGACCTGTACTACCTGCACCGCGTCGATCCCGAAGTCCCGATCGAGGACAGCGTGGGGGCGATGGCCGAGCTGGTGGCCGAGGGAAAGGTGCGCTATCTCGGACTGTCCGAGACCAGCGGTGAGGAGCTGACGCGCGCCGTCGGCGTGCACCCCATCAGCGCCGTCCAGTACGAATGGTCACTGTGGTGGCGGGAGGTCGAGGACGACGTCGTCCCGCTGGCACGCAAACTGGGCGTCGGGCTGGTGGCGTTCAGCCCGCTCGGCCGTGGCTTCCTCACCGGGGCGCTGAACCTCGACACGTTGACCGAGGACGACGACCGGCTGCCCGACCAGCGTTTCCACGGTGAGCACCTGGCCCGTAACGCTGCACAGGTGGAGCGCCTTCGGGAGCTGGCCGATGCGCGCGGGGTGACTGCGGGGCAGCTCGCGCTCGCCTGGCTGCTCGCGCAGGGCGACGACGTCGTGGCGATCCCCGGTACCCGCAATGGACAGCGGCTGATGGAGAACGTCGCGGCCTCCGAGTTCACCCTGACCGAGTCGGAGGTCCAGGAGATCGAGTCGGTCATTCCGCGGACCGCCTGGTCGGGCGACCGGCACTCCTTCGCTGTGCCGCGCACTCAGCGGGCAGCCGGGTAGGCGACCGTGCGGTCCGGCGGACCAAGGTCCGCCGGACCGCACGACGCCCGGCTTCAGGTGGGGCGCCGGTACAGGCTCAGGGGACTTCGGAGCGATGCCGTGGGGCGGGAGTGGGGTCGGGGTTGGCGCGGGGCGCCGGCCGACGGAACAGCCCTAGGACCAGCGAGCAACTGCCCACGACGATCACCGTGCCCAGAAGCTGGACCGCGGACAGACGTTCGTGCAGAACGACCGAGCCGACGAGCACCGCCACGGCTGTCACGGCGAATTCGACACTGAGCGCCTTGGTGGGCCCGACTTCGGCGACGAGCCGGAAGTAGAGCACGTACATCAGGCCGCTCATGACGCCGCCGAGCAACAGGAGGTACACGTAGTCGGTGAGGCCGGGCACAGCTGCCACCGGCACCAGGAAGAGCAGCGGGAGGGTCAGCACTCCGCCGAAGAAGAAGGACCCGATGGTCAGTTCCCAGGAACCGGCATCGTGCATCCGGGCTCGGGCGTAGTTGCTTCCGTAAGCGGCCGAGAGCGCTCCGACCATCGAGCCGGCGCAGCCGAGGCGGAAGGAGTCGGTGATCGGCGCATCCGGAAAACCCACTAGCAGGACGATGCCGCGATGCCGAGCAGCAGTCCGGCCCAGCCCCGCACCGTCATCCGCTCCAGCCCCCACAGATGGCCGATGACCATGGAGAACAACGGGATCGTCGCCACGAAGATGGCGGCCATGGCCGATCCGATGCGCGGAGTGGCGTAGGAGACACCGATCAGCTGACCGGCGACGGTCGTCGCACCGATCACGGCAAAGGGCCACCAACCGGCCGTGAAGTCGAGCCTGCGTCTGCCCAGTAGCGCGACCAGAGCCACGACCGCCCCGGCGATGAGCGCCCGGAAGGCGACAGCCCCCACCCAGCCGAAGGTCCGTTCCGCTCTTGCCAGCACCGCGAACGAGACGCCCCAGACCGTCGCAAGGGTCCCGTAACGAGCCACGTCAGCGCCTCGCATGTACTTCCTCTCCATGTACGGCTCGTCGCACGGACCAGAGCAGCACTCCGGTCCGTGATCACCGTATCTCGCGGCCCCTCGACACCCCCGCAATCAGACGTAGTTGGCCTCAATGCGCAAGCGCTCGCCGGTGAACCGGCCCACGTTCAGGGGCGTGATGTCGACGAAGGGCTGCCGGTTGAGCACGAGATCCCGGACTACCTCGCCGACCGCCGGAGCCTGGAGGAAGCCGTGCCCCGAGAAGCCGCAGGCGTACAGGAACCGGCCCATGTCGGTGGCCTCTCCAATGAGTGCGTTGTGGTCCGGGGTGATCTCGTACAAGCCCGTCCAGCCTCCGGCGAGACCGGCGTCGAGCAGCTTGGGCACTCGCCGGGTCAGCACCTCGGTCAGCCGTGGCAGCCAGGTCTCGGAGGGCTTCAGCCGGAAACCCGGGGGTTCATCAGGATCGGACATGCCGAGCAGGAAACCGCGGCCCTCGCGCCGGAAGTGGAAAGCGGAGGAGAAGTCGATCGTCATCGGCGCTGGGAGCTCGGGGGCGTACGGCTCGGTGAAGACGATCTGCCGCTGGTAGGGAACGACCGGGAGCGTGGTTCCGACCATGTCCCCTACGGCCGCCGACCAGGCCCCGGCGGCACACACAACGGTCGAGGTCGCGATCGTGCCCCGGCTTGTCCGGACGGCGCGGACTTCCCCTCCCAGGGTATCGATCCCGAGCACTTCGCAGTGCGTCTCCAGATGTGCGCCGTATCTGCGGGCAGCCGTCGCGTACCCGAGGACCACCGACTCCGGCGAGCAGTGCCCGTCGTCGGGTGAGTACGCGGCGGCCAGTAGCCCGTCCTCCTCGCTGCTGGACAGCATGGCACGGACGACGTTGCTCATCGCCGACGAACGTGATGACGACGAACTGCGCGCAGGGGCGCAGGGCATGCTGCGCACGGCGGTGCGGTCCCATCGGCTCTCGCGCCAGTGCAGTTGGAGGCAAGCGTGCTCTGGGGCGATGTGGCGGCGGCCCGAAAGAAGTGGCCCGAAGCCACGGTGGCGTACCAGGAGGGCATCATGGCCCTCCGTACGCTGATGGACCGACAGCTCACCCGGGACGTCCAAGACCGCCGGGCCGCTGAGTTCGCGGGACTGGCCGAAGATGCGGCGGCCTGCTCGCTGCACGCGGAAGTCGAGGGAATGGCTCTGCTGGCATTGGAGTTCGGTCGTGGCGTCATTCTGGGCAGCCAACTGGACCTCAGCGTGCAACAGCGGTATCTGGCGACCGGCGATCCCCGGCACGCGACCCGCATGACCGAACTGCTCGACGAGCGACGGGACGCCTCGGGAGTCCTGGCCGAGATGCACGCACAGCGCGGCTTCCTGCCCCGCCTCGCCGCCGACGCGGCTCGCCGGTCCCGCGAGGCGTCCGAACAGATGGACCGACTGCTGGCCGAGCAGCGGGACCTCCTCACCGGTGACCTCGGCCGGGTGGCGACCGCCGAGCAGATGGCCGCGGCGGCCCGGCACGGCCCGCTGGTTCTGCTGAACATCAATCGGTACCGGTCCGACGCGATCATCGTCTCCAGGTCAGTGACAGTGCGCCCGAACCGGACCCCTTGGAAGGTGTTGGCCAGGTCGATCTCGCGAGGGCCGAACGCTGCCTCGTCCCAGTCGCCGAGCCGTACGCCGTCACTACTCCAGAGCGTGTTTCCGGGATAGGCGTCGCCGTGGATGTGACCCTGGCCCAGAGGGAAGTCGAGCTTGCCGTATCTGTCCAGAAGCTCCTCCCGCCGCGCGGCCAACCACTCACGCTGGGCCGAAGGTAGGTAGCAGCTCGACTCCACGGAGCTCTTGAACGAGGTGAGTGTCTGAAACCGGGCGAGCGGGATCGGCGGCGTCGGCAAGGAGTGGAGTTCACGTAGCAGGGCGCCCAAGGGGCCGGCCGGTGGCCCGCTGCCTTCTGGCTGCGGGTAGTGGCGCCAGAACGTCACCGCATGCGGAGCGTAGATGAGCGGCTGGGGGAGATCAGCGGGCTCCGTCGCCGGGAAGCCGTTCGCGACGAGCCAGCGGGTCAGCGCCACCGCCGTGTCGAGACGTGGCCGTTGGGAGAGGGGGCTGACGCGTACGACGATGCCTTCGTCGGCAAGGAGGACCACGGACGTGGCGTGGTCGTGGAGTCGGGTGAGTGACTGGTCTGTCAGGCCTGAGGCTCGGCAGGCCATGCCGGCGGCGGACTCGGGAGAGACCGTCGTCGTCATGGGGCAAGGACCTTCGTTCGGGTGTCTATCGCCTGGTATCCGCGGGCCGCTTCGGCGAGTTCACGCGCGACGGGGTTCCGGGCGAACCGCGGTTGCTCCAACAGCCTAGCCACTGACTGCACGGCGTCGCCGAGTTGCCGAATGCGTTGGTCCACCGGGAGATCCAGGACGGGCCGAAGGTGCTCTCCGGCTCCCTCGATCTCCCCTGCGGTGATGCGCGCTGTCGCGATGTCGAGGCGCGTCAGAGCTTCGTCGCCGTACGACCTCTGCTCCGGAGGGCCGGCCTCGTAGAGTTCGATGGCCGTGGCCGCGTGCTGCTCGGCCAGTCGATGCTCGCCAAGCAGCGCGAAGGTTCCGCCGATGTAGTAGTGCTGCTTCGCTTCGGGGAACGTGAGGAGGCCTCCGAACCGGGTCAGGGCGTCTGGAGCCCCATGCCGGTCTCGGGCCCGTTTGAGTTCCTCGATGGCGTCCATGGCAGTCCGGCGGTCGCCGATGCGAGCCGCCGCCCGGGCTTCGATCGCCGCTATCCGGGTGCGCGGACATCCCAGGCCTACATCGGGATTCCCCGGGCGTGTGCCATGCGCCGTCCTTGTGGAGATTCCACAACCAGGAGTGTGGTGAGTCTTCTTCCCAAGAGGGCGGGATCTGCCACTGCTGAGGAAGGGCGTTTCGGCGGCGACTCGCGGCGCGAGTTCGGAAGCGCGGAAGTGAGGGGGGACGCGGGTAGGGCGAGCGGAGCCCTCTGTAAGGACCTAACTCCTCGTCAGCAAAGTCAGCATTGGGTCAGCATCGGTCCGGCCAAAGCTGACCACGGTTGGCGAAACCTGCACTTCGAGGTGGGGTGGAACGGGTGGCGGGAAAGGGCTTTGCTCATGCAGTCTGAGTGAACCGGGCGAGGCCTGTTTCGCCTCGCCCGGCCATGCGGGTGCGGGAGTGGAAATACCAGGTCAGCGCAGTCTGCCCCGTGGTTTCAGTGGCGTCGGCGGCAGTTCGGGGGCGGGTAGGGGTGCTCCGTCATAGCCCTTCACTTCCCCAAATCTCGACCCGCTCATCCAGTCCTCACGGGCCTGCACGATCTCGTCCTGGGTGCGTCCGACGAAGTTCCACCACATACCACGCAATCGGCGGTTCTTCCCAGGTCAGGGCTATCGCACACCCTCGGACGTCAGCAAAAGGTCAGCATCGGACGCCGAGGAGTCAGCACCACATGGCGGCACCCAAACTCGCCCGCGGGATGGGCACCTTCTTCAAGGACTGCGAGCACCCCGAGTCCCGTTGGTCGAAGTGCCCGCACGAGTACACGATCCGCTACCGGAACCCGGCGGGCAGGCAGACCGAGGAGTCCGGCTTCGCGAGGCAGGACCGGGCGATCGAGCGTTTGACGGAGATCTACAACGAGAAGAGGGCGGCCTCGGCGCGCTCCCAGTCGAAGGCCGAGCGCATCCAGAAGTACGGGACGATGCGCTTCGAGGAGTACACCGAGGAGTGGAAGGCCGGGCAACGGCACTTGGCCGTCTCGTCGCTACGACACCTCGACTCACTCCTGGAGCATCACCTCTACCCGGCGCTGGCCAGCCGACGGATGAACTCCTTCGACCACAAGGTGGTCGACGGTTTCATCCGCACGATGGAGCGCGCGGGAGCGGGACTGGCCACGCAGGCCAACGCCTTCGACAAGCTGCGCGCGATTCTCCTCGACGCACATCGCCTCGGCATCTACTCCGAAAACCCCGTGGCCGGCGTGAAACCGCCGCAGTATGACCCTGCTCGGGCGGTGATCCCGTCCCTCGAACAACTCCACGCCATACGAACCGCAGGTGACGACGCATTCACGCTGATCGTCGATCTCATGAGCGGCTGCGGTCTGCGGAACGGCGAGGCGGCCGCGGTGAACCTCAAGAACATCGTGGCCGACGACGTGTACCGGGTCTCGGAGCAGGTCATCCTGTCGACCCGCCGGTACGGACCGCTCAAGCACCGCAAGGCGGGGGACTACCGTGACGTGCCTCTGCCCGCACGAATCAGGGAGACGATCGAGTGGTACGCCGAGAAGTACGGCACGGTCGACGGCTACCTGCTGCGCCAGCAGACCAACCCCCGTCAGCCTTATCCGCATTGGGGGATGGACAACCAGTGGCGGCGGATCAGGGCATCGGGCCGGGTGGACATCCCGGAAGGGATGGTTCTTTACGGCAACCGCCACTTCTACGCGTCGAACTGCCTGAGCAACGGGATCCCGATCACGGATGTCGCCGAGTGGATGGGGCACAAGAGCGTCGACGTCACGTTCAAGATCTATCGCCATCTCCTGCCGGGGTCGATCGGCAAGGCGGCGCAGCTGCTGGACATGGCACTCGCGGCCTGAAGTGACAGCGGGTCCTGACCGCGCCGCGGTCAGGACCCGCTCAAAGTGGGCGGGGTCAGCCAAGCTTTTGCTGCTGAGCCCAGGCACATACATCGCTGATCTTGAACTGCAGTTTCGCACTGCGGCCGGCCCCGAACTTGTAGGGAGTGAGCCCCAGTTTGGGCGCATCCCGGTAAACCCACGTGATCGACATGTTCAGGTACTCGGCGGTCTGCTTGGCGTTCATGAACTGCGTGGGCATGCAAGGTCCTCAAGGTCATACGGGTCGACTGCAAGGACTGAGCCTCCGCCGGAGACCACGGTTTGCCGAGGCAGCGGATCGAGTGGTAGGGAAAAGATCCTCGTGGTCTCCAAGCACCGTCATCTGAGCCCTTGGCTCAGGCCGCCGCTGAGTAGGTGACTCGGCAGGAGGGACAGGCTCTCGTCTTTGGCCCTGCACCTTTGTTCCAGTAGCTGACCGGCAACCGCAGGGACTGCCGAAGTGCGGCCCATGCCAAGGTCATCTTGCTGCGGCGGCTGGTGTCACTCGCGGTGGACGGGAACGTTGACGTCATCCACGTTGATATGGCCCCAGCCCCCCGTCCCACGATCGACGACCTCGACGTAGACTCGCTCCCCGATATGGGGGGCCAGGTCGAACATGACCCTGCGGTACTGTTCGGTGCCGCGGCCGGTGGCCTTGGCCAGCACCTTGCCGTCGTCGGCGCGTACGACGGCCGCGAAGAGCCGGTCGGGATCGTTGCCGCCGGAGACGATCACGGTAGTTGGCGGACAGGGAGCACATGGATCCGTTCGGCCCGGCAGGTGAGGGTGTCGAGATCGACCAGTGGACCCGCGATTACCACGACAGCCAAGGACGACTTCGATGCTGCGGAATCAGCGCGCGTTTCGCGTCAAGGTAGCGCAACCGGTGGCCTGGACGGTGATGATCGGCGAGCCTGGGCTGACTGCGGACGGCTCCGCGTTCTCAGGCCTGTTGTTGGTGACTCTCCCTGCCCAGCCTCAAGTCATGGCGAGGTGGCGCCGGTGCCGGTGCCGGTGCCGGTGACCATGGGGAGGGTGTGACCGTCCGGGGTGGTGAGGGCTACCAGCCAGCGGTCGGGGGAGGGTTGGTTGGGCAGGCAGTTGAGGCGGAGTTCGGGACCGGGACCGGTGACGGACGCGGACGGGGGTGCGGCCGTCGGCCCGGACGCGGGGGCCGTGGCGATGAGTGTCCAGGGCGGGGCGGCGGGGTGGATGACCGGGACGGTGATGGCGAGGCTCGCGGGTCCGCGCACCCTACCCGTCGAGGAGACGTGCCGGCCAGCCGGAGCCTGCTCCTCAACGGCCCGCCGCCCCAGTTGATCGACAGCACGATCAGCCTCCTCCGCCATGCCGAAGCCCTACGCCTGCCGCGGGCCGTCGCCTCCGCCGCGGCCGGAGTTCTCATCCATCCCGTCATCGACCGGCTCGGCCTCGGCGCGCTCCTGCCGGTCGTGGTGACGGCCGAGTCGGTGGCACGAGGGAAGCCAGCCCCAGAGGCGTATCTGGAGGCCGCACGGCTGATCGCCCGAGCACCAAACTGGTGCCTTGCCGTGGACGACGCGCCGGACGGCATCACCTCGGCGCTGACTGCGGGCATGCGGGTCCTCGCCGTCCGAGAGGGCCTACTCGTACCCGTGCCCGGCCAGACCCAGGAGTGAGCTCGCGTTGCCTCAGGCGACCCGGCCTGAGGCAACCCGGAAACCGGGCCCACCCGACTGCTCGTCCACGTACCCGCCACATGTTGCCCCTCCCGCCCTCTGCCGCGCATCCCCCATCTGGACGCACCGGCGGCAGCCCATCCGACCGGACTGCCTCGGCTGCTCGCACCCTCGGAGTGACATGACCAGCAACGCCGTAACTGATCAAGAACCGTGGTGGATCACCAACTACCGTGGTCACGGACCAGTCCAGCGCTACAGCCACCACGACTTCACCAAGACGCGCCGCGCCATCGAGCTCTACACCATGGTGGTGGGGACGTTGCAACTGTCCCGCGCCGTCTCCGACCGGAAGCTCGCCGAAGAGGTCCTTGAACAGGGGATCGGGAACGCCCTCACCTTCATGAAATGTGGTAGGTGAGTACCGCTGCCTTACGAAGGCGCCAGGAGGAGGGTAAGGCAGCAGGTCACCGGAGGCGCGGCCGAGCGGATCGGAGCCGATTTCGCGTCGGCTATCGCCCGGAGCTGGATCATCTTCCGCCGACCGCCGTCCTCCACGCCCTGTGGAAGCCCACCGAAGTCATCAGCTTCACGGTGCTCACATCCGGCACAGGGAACCGCCGCAACGCAGCGCCAGCGGACGGGATGCCCCCGCAGAATGCCCGACCACCCCTTGGAGCCACTCGGCCGACCTCGCCGGGACAGGGCTCGAGCGACCCGCCACCGGGTCCGAACGATCAGCGTCCGAGCCCCACGAGTTGCATGCGCACGCCCTTCACGGCGTACCGTGCGAGGACTCTGGCGGTCCCGCTCGCCTCATCGTCGGGATGGTCAGTCAGTCTTTACGGGCTTTTCGGCTCGCTGCGCCGACCTGAGCGTGGCCGGCGCCTGGTGACACTTTCCGGACCGTGCGGGCCCCCTGCTGCCGGGCGGGTCCGGGCAGCAGGATCTTCTGCGCGAGCGTGTCGCCTTCGACGTCGAGGTTGGGCAGGAGCCGGTCGAGCCACCTGGGAATCCACCAGGCCTTCTCACCTGCGAGTGCCATGGTGGCCGGAATGAACGCCATACGGACCACGAAGGCGTCGATGAGGATGCCCGCCGCCAACGCCAGTCCGGCCTGCTTGATCATGGGCTGGGGGTTGAAAATGAATCCGGCGAAGACTGAGACCATGATCGTGGCCGCGGCCACCACGACGGCACCGGCGTGCGCGATACCGGAAACAGTCGCCCGGAACGGGGTGTCGCCGTGCATGCGGGCCTCGCGTATGGAGGTGACCAGGAACATCTGATAGTCCATGGCCAGTCCGTAGAGCACGCCGGTGACGATGATGGGCAGCAGGCTCACCACGGGCGCTTTGGCGTCGAGTCCGAACAGGGTCTGCAGCCAGCCCCATTGAAAGACGGCCGTGGTGATGCCGAAGGTGGCGGCGATGCTCAGCAGGAAGCCGAGAGTGGCCATGGTCGGGACTACGACGGAGCGGAAAACCAGGAGCAGCACCATCAGGGACAACCCGAGGACCGTGATGACGTAGAGCGGCAGGACGTCGGCGAGGCGGTCGGAGACGTCGGTGGCCAGGGCGGTGAAACCGGTGATGCCGATCCTGACGCCGTACCGGTCGCCGATCTGGGCGCTCTTGGCGCGTACGGCGGTTACGAGGTTCTTGGTGCCGTCGTCGTTCGGGCCGGCGCCAGGCACGAGGCCGAGCACCGCCGTGGTGCCATTGCTGTTCATGCCGGCCAGTGACACCGACACGACGTCCTTTGTGCCCTTCAGGACGGAGGCGACGGTGGTGAGAGTGGCGGGGCTGAGAGGCCGGCTGGCGTCGACGGAATGGACGACGATCATGAGGGGTCCGTTGTAGCCGGGCCCGAAGGCCGCACTGACCACGTCGTAACTCTGCCGTTGCGCGGTGTCGGGGTTGTAGCTGGCGCCGGACGGCAGGCCCATCTTCATGCCGAGAGCGGGCACGGCGAGAACCAGCGGTATCAGGAACGCCGCCACGAGAGTCGGGTACTTGTGACGCGCCACGAGTGAACCCCACACGGCGGCCCGCGTCCGCGCGGTGGAGGTGTGCTGCTGAAGCCTACTGCGGGCCGTGTCCGAACAGATGCGCTCCCCGACCAGGCCGAGCAGCGCCGGCAGCAGGGTAAGGGCGAGCAGCACCGAGATGGCAACGGTGGCCGCGGCCGCGAGGGCCATCGTGGTGAGCAGGGTGATGCCGACCACCAGGAGGCCCGCCAGGGCGATGACGACGGTCGCGCCGGCGAAGAAGACGGCGCTGCCCGCGGTGCCGGTGGCGCGCCCGGCCGCCTCGTGTGCATCCAGTCCCTGGTGGAGGATCAGGCGTCGCTGCCGGGTGACGATGAACAAGGCGTAGTCGATACCGACCGCGAGTCCGAGCATCAGGGCCAGTACCGCGGTCAGGGAGTGGATCTCGAAAACCCTGGACAGGGTGAAGGTGCCGCCCACGCCCACGGTGACGCCCATCAGCGCGATGATCAGGGGCAGCCCGGCCGCCACCAGCGAGCCCAGGGTGACCAGCAGGACGACGGCGGCCACGACAACCCCGGCCACCTCGCCGACCCCCATGATCTCGGGCAGTTCCATCATCGACGCCGAGGGAAGGACGTCGAGGTGGGCGCGGTCGGCCTGCTGCTGGGCGGCTCGCACGGTGCTCTCGATCGTCCCGGTGGGCAGCTCGTAGGTCTGTTGGTCGAACTGGAACTGCATCAGGGCGGTGGAGCCATCGGCCGAGACGATGACGCCCGGCACCGGTCGGCCGTCATCCTGCAGAGCGACCGGCGATTGGTCCGCGGCCGGTTGCCCAGCAGCCCCGGTCACCGCTGCCTGAGCCCGTACGAGTGGGCTCTTCGCACCCTTGGCCAGTTCACCGGCGAGAGCTTTGCGCGGATCAACGACGTGGTCGTGACCGTAAACCGCGTTCACGGCGGCAAGGAGAGCGACGCGGCTCTGCCCGCCGTCGATCCGTCCACCGCCTCGGACGTGAAAGGCCACCATGCCCTGTCCGCCGGCAGCTTCGGGAAGTGACTTCGCCAGGTCGTCGATGACCGCCTGGGCGGGGGTGCCGTCGATACGCACCTCATTGCTCAGCTTGGCCGGATTGACCGCCAACAGGGTGACGACCGTGCACACAACGGCCAGCCAGCCGACGACGACGTACCAGGGGCGGCCGTAGGCGAGACGCCCCAGCCGGTACAGCAACACGGACAACACCGATCTCCCTCATCTCCGCCGCAGGACGGCACCATCAAACCGATAGGACACTATCGATCTGATAGACAACTATCAAACCGGTAGCGGTCCATCACGAGGCACGGGGTCGGATAGCCTGCGGGTCCAGCAGGAGAGGAGTCGAAGATGGCGGACACCACACCCCGCTCAGGCCGCGCCCGCAGGGTCGACGCCCGGTCGAGCGCGGAGCGCATCGTCGCGGCTGGGCGGACCGTGCTCGGCGCGGGCGAAGGCTCACTGGAGCAGATCGCCGCCGAGGCAGGCGTGGGCATCGCCACGCTCTACCGACACTTCCCCAACCGGGAAGCGATAGTTCGCGCCGTCCTCGCCGACTTGCTGGAGACGGACCTCCTGCCGCTGATCACTGACGCAGAGGCCTCCAGCCACCCCCGCAGGACCCTGCTGGACATCGCCACCCGACTACTGGAACTGATCACCGAGGAACGCGGGCTCGTCTCGTTCGCCGGCAACTTCGCCGACGCCGCCGTCGAAGCCCTCCAACGGCTCAGCGACTCCCTGGGGCCCCTCCTCAAGAGCGCCCAGGAGCAGGGCGAGATCCGCGCCGACCTGACAGCAGACGACATTCCGCAGTTCCTGGTCATGGGAATCGCGGGTCTCGCGCTGCCCGGTACCGTGCCGTCCACCCGCGCACGCTTCATGGCCCTGCTCTTCGACGCACTCAACCCAGCCAGCGCCACACCACTCCCGCCCTCGCAAACGGGCAACAGTGACCTCCGCACCGCCATAAGAAACGTCACGCACAGCTGACGGCTCGCAACGGGGTGGCCGCGCCCGACGCAAACGATCAACTCCCGTGGACGTTCGATGTGGACAAGGACGACGTCGACGAGTTCGCCGAAGCCGCGGTGGTCGACGAGGCCGAAGACCGATGCCTCAGCACCATGATTGACAGTGAGGACGATGTCGGAGGTCTGCGTGCAGGCGCGGCGCTGGGCGGCAGGCCGCCAGACGACTGCGATTGCGGCGTCGGCCGGCAGGCTGCCTGCGCCGAGCGGCAGGCACGGGCAGCGCCTTCAGACTGCGGGGAAACGGTGTGATCGGTGGCGTCTTCCTTGACGCCCGGCGCAGTGGTCTGCGGTCGGCCCGTTGGTGCGTGAACCGATCATCGCCTACACCCTCATCCCCGCGCGGGGCGGGTTCGCGCCGGGGACGGAGCAGGTCAGGGCGGCGGCGCGGGCGGCGAAAATGCAGGAGTGGGTGACGTCTTCGAAGGTCAGTGTGTCGAGGCGTCCTCCGAGGTGTCCGAGGGTGGCGAGGTGGTGGAGGAGTCCGGCGGTGAAGGAGTCTCCTGCGCCGACGGTGTCGACGACGTCGACGGGCGGTGCGGGGACGGTGGTGCGATGGCCGTCGAGGGAGGCGAGGGCGCCGCGTTCGCCGAGGGTGATGACGACGAGGCGGGCGCCTGCGGCGTGCCAGGTGTCGCACGCCTGCTCGGGGCTGGTGTCGGGGAGGAGCAGGGCGAGGTCGTCTTCGCTGAGGCGAAGGATGTCGGTGAGGGTGCACCACCGGGGGAGGCGTTCGCGGTAGAGGGCGAGTGGTACGAGGTGGGGGCGGACGTTGGGATCGATGGATATCGTGGCGTGCTCGCGCGCCTGGGCGAGGTGGTCCTCTATACGGCTGCCGCCGGGTTCACGGATCAGGGCCAGGGAGCCGGTGTGCAGACAGAGGGTGTCGTCGTACGGGGTGGCGGCGAGTTCGTCGGCGGTCCACTGCCAGTCGGCGGCGTTCTCGGCGTAGAAGGTGTAGGCCGCCTGACCGGTGTCGTCGACTGCGGCGATGGCGAGGGTGCTGGGCTCGGGGGCGCTCACGCTGCCGATCAGGTCGACGCCGGATTCGCTGAGGCGGTTTCGGAAGAGGGCGCCGAAGACGTCGTGAGAGAGGCGGGCGCGGAAGCACGTGGGCGTGCCGAGCCGGGCGAGGGCGACGGCGGTGTTGGCGAGGCCGCCTCCGGGCAGGACGCGCAGGGCGAGTTCGTCCGGGCCGCAGTTGGCGGGGTTGGTGAAGGCGTCGGCGACGCACTCGCCGAGGACGGTGACCGTGCCGGGTGAGGTGGATCGAGTCATGGGAGGGCTGTCTCTCTGGGTGGGCAGTGAGGTGCCGCCCGACGCCTGCTGCCCGCTGTACGAGCTACTTCGCGCATCGGTGGGCTGGGGTCGGGCGGCTGGTCGGTAGCCGGGGTGGGCGTCAGTTCCGGCGGACGGGTACGTTGACGTCGTCGATGTTGATGTGGCCCCAGCCGCCCGTTGCCTGGTCGACGATCTCGATGTAGATCTGCTCGCCGATGTGGGCGGCCAGGTCGAAGACGACGCGGCGGTACTGTTCGGCGCCGCGGCCGGTTTCCTTGGCCAGTACCTTGCCGTCGCGGGCGCGCACGACGGCGGCGTAGAGGTGGTCGGGGTCGTTGCCGCCGGACACGAGGAGATCGACCACACCGTCTCCGCCGAGGACCACGGTGGCGGAACGCAGGACGCCGGTGGCCTGGTCGCCGCCCGTGTCGGCGTTGAAGCCCCACAGGTGGTGGCCGGTCGGGTCGTCCTGGGTTTTAGCCTGGTAGAAGGGGCCGCCCCAGCCCCAGTCGGTGCGGGCGGTGATGTCCGCGTCGCTGAAGGTCGTGCCCGAGATCACCGTCCAGCCGGTCAGGTCTCCGGTGGCGAAGTCGTGGTTCGGCAGGGCGTCGACGTTTGTCGGGCGCGGTGGGTCGTAGGCGGCCGGGGTGACCGGGGTGCCGTAGGCGCTGTTCATCGGCCAGACGTCCAGCTCCAGGACCTGGGCGGCGCCGCCCTCGGCGGTCAGCCGCAGGCCGGTGGCGTCTTTGCGGGTGGGGTAGACGCGGCTGGTGAGGCTGTTGGTTTCGTTGACGTACGCCTCCAGCATCGAGCGGTCGAGCAGAACCCTCAAGTGCAGTCTTCCGCCGTCCAGTTCGACGGTGCCACCGTGCACACCCTTGCGGGTGTCCGGGTCGAGGCTGGAGCGGCTACGGTCGATCCAGAAGCGGTGCTCGGTGGTGTCGTATGAGAGCAGTGTCCGCTCGGTGCCGTCGGGGCAGGCCCTGACCGCCAGGGTGATCGTCTTGGCGCCGCGCGGTTCGATGACGGCGCTGATGTCCAGCAGGTCGCCGGAGACCTCGGCGAGCCGGCGGTTCGCTTCCTGGACGGAGGTCTGCCGGATGCGGGCGAGCTGCTTGCCGCGGAGGCCGGCCGCTTCGGCGATGGGCTCGACGCCGAGGGTGCCGTCTTCGCGCAGCCAGACGCTGACGGGCATGCCGGCGTTGTGTGCCCAGCCGGACTGGGCATGCTGTTGTTCGCTGCGGCGGTCCTGGGTGATGCTGAAGAGCACGGAGCGGCCGTCGGGGGTGACGAAGCCGGAGGGGCCGGTGAAGTGCTCGCCGAAATCGAACTCGTCCGGCTTGTCGTGGTCGGGCGTGAAACGGCAGGTGGTCTTTTCGAAGGTGCCGATCCAGTAGTAGGTGTGCCTGACGGCGTCCGGGTTGAACGCCGACCACCACGGGCTGACCAGGAGGATGTGCTTGCCGGTGCGCTTGCCGTGGGGGCCGGGGAGGGGCAGGAGGACCGGCAGTTCCCACACTTCTCCGGGCTCGGGCACGGTGGTGAGGTCGTTGTGGTGCAGGGGACCGCGGTAGGTCCAGGGGCCCTCGGGCCTGCGGGCGGTGTGGACGAGGGCGGTGCCGCCGTACTTCTTCGTCACCTGCGTGCCGTCGTAGTCGACGATGCCACTGCCGGTCAGCTGGTACCAGACCCCCTCCTCCTCCCAGACGAACGGGTCGCGGAAGTTCTGTGCCCACGCGGTGCCGGGGCCGGCTGGGAGTCCCGCCGGGGCTTCGGTGACGGGCGTGGATCCCATGGTCCAGGTGGGCAGGTCCGTGTCACCGTCGACCGGGTAGGAGGAGACGGCGAGGCAGGTGCGCTGGCCGGAGGGCAGGCTGTCGTCGCCGCCGGTGAAGAAGAGCACCGGGCCGCGGTCGCCGTCGACATGCGCCGAACCGGACCAGCAGCCGTCCGGGGCGACCGAGTTGACGGCAGGCGCGAGGGCGATGGGCTGGTCGCGCCAGTGGACCATGTCGGTGCTGACGGCGTGGCCCCAGTGGATCTGGCCCCAGTACGGGCCGAACGGATCGTGCTGGTAGAAGATGTGGTATTTGTCCTTGAAGTAGACGGGCGCGTGCGGCTCGTTCATCCAGTGCCAGGGCGGCAGCATGTGGAACTGGGGACGATGCCGGTCACCGTCGTAGCGGCTGCGGTTGTGGACCAGGTCGGGCTGCGGTAGGCGATGGCCGGGCAGCGCCGCGATGATCTCGGCGTGCTCGTGGAGCGCGGTCGCGTCGTCCAGGGTGCCGGGGCGGATGACGAGGCTGTCCATCAGGCCGAAGTACATGTTGGCGTGGAATTCGCCGTTGATCAGTGAGGGCCGGTTGTGCCGGCCGATGAGCAGTTGTTCCGCCGATGCGAGGACGGGGGCCGTGGCTGGCGTGGTCGCGGTGCCGATCAGTCGGCCGTCGCGGTAGACGCGGAGCCGGCGGGCGTCCGGGTCGTAGGTGGCCGCCGCGTGGGTCCATCTGCCCTTCACGGCGGGCCTGTCCGCCGCTCCCCTGACCTCGATGAGGTCTGTGCCGAAGCCGAGTTGGAAGACGATCTGCCCGAAGCGGCGCAGTCCGAGCAGGAAGCCGGTCTTCGCGTCCGGGTCGTGCTGGTTGACCAGGGCCTGCGGCTTCCCGTCGATGCCCTGCTCGTAGGCGTACGGTGCGATCCACACGTCGAGGGTGAAGCCCGCGGCGAGGTCCAGCTCGCCGGGGCTGTCGGCGGTGACGACGGTCGAGTAGCCGTCGAAGTACAGTGCGCGGCCGCGCACGCCGCGACGGCGCACGGGATCGCTGTCGGGCTTGTAGCGGGCGTCATTGAAGACGTACTCGATGCGGTCGGCGGCGCCGGAGGCCATCTCGCGGGTGACCGTGCCGGCGTGCTCGTCGAACTCCCAGCGAGCGGAAGGGGCTTGGCGGGCCGACCGGCCCTGGGCGGCGGCGGCCACGGTGGCGAACGAGAGCGGGAGGAGGGTGCCGCCGACGGCGGCGGAGACGACACCGAGCGCTGTTCTTCTCTTCATGACTGGCTCCTGGGTTGAGCGGCAGGCTCGACGCGATGCCAAATCGGTTTAGGTAACAGCTCGGAATCGTTCGGCGGACGCAGCAGCTAAAACAAGAGCTAACGAACGTTGCGTTACCTGAGCGTTACTGAATGGGTGGACAAAATGGCACATAAGTGCGCTGTTTTGTATTCGAGATGTCCCTGGTGTTGACATCAGCCGACGAGCGCCGCAATCTCATCGCACCTTGCTAATCCGATTTAACAACGGAGCTGAGCCGCTGATGTCTGAACGCCGCGTGACCATGGCCGACGTTGCCCGCAGGGCAGGCGTCTCGCCGACGACCGCGTCGTTCGCCCTGTCCGGCCGCACCGACATGCGCATCTCCGCCGCCTCCCGCGAACGGGTGCTGGAGGCCGCCCGGGAGCTGGGCTACCGCCCGAACGTCACCGCGCGCAGCCTGCGGACGAAGTCGACCCAGACCATCGGCTTCGTCTCGGACCGGATCACCACGACCCCGTTCGCGGGTGACGTGATCCGCGGCGCGATGGAGGCCGCCCGGGAGCGGGAGCATCTGCTGTTCATCACAGAGGCGGGGGGAGACCGTGACGCGGAGGAGTCGCTGGTCCACGCACTGCTCGACCGCCAGGTGGACGCGGTGATCTACGCGTCCATGTTCACCCGGTACGTCACTCCGCCCAAGGAGCTGTTCGGACGGCGGGTGGTCCTGCTGAACTGCCTGGCCCCGGGTTTCGACGCGCCCTCCGTGATTCCGGACGAGCCGGAGGCCGGCCGGGACGCCGCCCGCGCCCTGCTCGCGGCCGGCCACACCGAGGGCATCTGGGCGATCGGCGGTCATCAAGCCGTGCCAGCCACACCGGAAGGGATCATCGCGGGCAACGAGCGGATGCGCGGCCTGGAGGAGGTCCTGCGCGCGGGCGGTGGCCGACTGGACGGTGTCATCGAATGCGACTGGGACACGCACGACGGCTACCGGGAAGTCTCCGCCCTGCTCACGGCCGGTCACCGCCCCCGGGCGCTGGTGTGCCTGACCGATCGGGTGTCCATGGGTGCCTACCAGGCGCTCGGTGAGGCGGGTCTGTCGGTGCCCGGCGATGTGTCGGTGGTCTCCTTCGACGACCAGGACATCGCTTCCGTGCTACGCCCGGCGCTCACCACCCTGAAGCTGCCGCACTACCGCCTCGGCCGTCTCGCCGTGGAGCTGATCCTCGGCGAGGGGGCGCTCGAAGACGCCGTCCACCGTGTGCCCATGCCGCTGCAGGAACGTGCCTCCATCGGCGCCCCTGCCGAGAGCTGAGCCGGGCATCCGCAGACCGGTTGCCCTGCCGCCCGGACCTGGACCCGGGCGGCGGGACGACCACCAAGAACAGCGACCGTCGCAACCGGTCGCACCGGCGGGTCCGGCAAGACCCGCCTCAGTGAGATGGAGGAACCTCGTGGTGTTCAGAATCAGGCGCCTCGCCCTGGCGAGTGTAGCGGCAGCGGCGGCGACCGCGCTGGTCGCCGGATGCGCGACCGGAAGTGGCGGCAGCTCGTCCGGAGCCAGTGGCGACACGATCACCTTGTGGACGCACAACGCCGGCAACTCGGCCGAGCTTGACGTCGTCAAGAAGATCATCAATGACTTCAACGGCTCTCAGAGCACGTACAAGGTCAAGCTCCAGGCGTTCCCGCAGAGCGACTACAACAACTCCGTCGTGGCCGCCGCCTCGGCCCACAAGCTGCCCTGTCTGATGGACGTGGACGGCCCCAACGTGGCGAACTGGGCCTGGGGCGGATACCTGTCCCCGATCGACGTCTCCGGCAGCCAGGTCCCGCTCTCCGACCAGCTGGCCAGCACCGTCGGCCGCTACAACGGCAAGGTCTACGGATTCGGTTTCTACGACGTCGCCCTCACCTTCTTCGCCCGCAAGTCGGTACTGACCAAGTACGGCATCCGCATCCCGACCATCGACAAGCCCTGGACCAAAAACGAGTTCGACTCCGCCTTGGCCAAGCTTAAGAAGAGCGGCAAGTTCCAGTACCCCCTGGAGATGGGCACCGGCGGCAGCGGCGAGTGGTGGCCGTATGCCTACTCCCCTCAGCTGGAGAGCTTCGGCGGCGACCTGATCAACCGCGACGGATACAAGAGCGCCTCCGGCACGCTTGACGGCAAGAACTCCCTTGCCTGGGCCACCTGGTTCCGCTCGCTGGTGACCAAGGGCTTCATGGCCAAGAAGTCCGGGGCCAGCCCCAACGACGATTTCCTCAACGGCAAGAGCGCCATCCAGTGGGACGGCAGCTGGGACGCGGCCAAGAGCGCCAAGAAGCTCGGCGACGACCTCGCGATCATCCCGCCGGTCGACTTCGGCAACGGGCCCAAGATCGGCGGCGCGTCCTGGCAGTGGGCGATGAGTTCCAGCTGCTCCAACAAGGCCGGCGCGCAGGCGTGGCTGAAGTTCTCGCGCCAGACCAGGTACTTCGTCGACTACGCCAAGGCCACCGGCACCCTCCCCGGCACCGAGGCCGCCGCGAAGCAGGTCGACGGCTACCAGGCGGGCGGGCAGTTCAACGTGCTCGTCCAGTTCGCCCGCAAGTACGCGGAAGTGCGCCCGGTCACCCCGGCCTACCCGTACATCTCCACCGTGTTCGAGAAGGCGGCCGAGGACATCCTGGCCGGCGCCGATCCCAAGAGCGCGCTCGGCCAGGCCGCGAAGGACATCGACAACAACCTCAAGACGAACAACTACTACGCCGGCTGACCCGCCCCGGTCCGGCCCGGGCCCCGACCCCGCGTTGCCCGAGCCGGACCGGCTCCCCTGGAGCTACCGTGACCACCATGATCGCAGCCCTTGAACGGCTGCGTCCGGTCCGTCGAACCCGAACGACCAACGCCCGCCGCCGAGAGAGCCTCACCGCCCTCGGCATGGCCACCCCGGCCGTCGTGCTGCTGATCGTCTTCCTCGTCGTACCGGTCGCCCTCGCCTTCGGCCTGGCGTTCACCGACGCCCGGCTCATCTCACCCACCCCGGCCCGCTTCGTGGGCCTCAGGAACTTCACCCTGCTCTTCCAGGACCCGGTCTTCTACAAGTCCCTGCGCAACACCGTCTACTTCGCCGTCGTCGTCGTACCGCTCCAGGCCGGGCTCGCCCTGGTGCTGGCACTGCTGGTCAACGCGGAGGTGCGGGGCGTCAACTTCTTCAGGACCGTCTACTTCCTGCCGGTCGTCACCTCAATGGTGGTCGTGTCCATCCTGTGGACCTTCCTCTACCGGCAGGACGGCCTGATCAACCGCGTCCTGTCGGCGCTCACCCTCGGCCATGTGCACGGCCCGGACTGGCTGGGCGACCCGGCCACCGCCATGCCCGCCATCATCCTGATGTCGGTGTGGCAGGGCGTCGGCTTCCACATGATCATCTGGCTGGCCGGCCTGCAGACCATCCCCGCCGAGCTGTACGAAGCAGCCGACCTGGACGGGGCCACCCGCTGGGACCGCTTCCGCCACGTCACCTGGCCCGGCCTGCACGACACCCGCACCTTCGTGCTGGTCACCATCACCATCTCGGCATTCAGCCTGTTCACCCAGATCCGGGTGATGACCCAGGGCGGCCCGCTCGACTCCACCACCACCGTGGTCTACCAGGCCGTGCACACCGGCTACGACCAGCAGCAGACCGCCTACGCGTCCGCGATCTCGCTGGTCTTCTTCGTCCTCGTGCTCGCCGTCTCCCTCATCCAGCGATTCCTGACCCGGGAGAAGGACTGACATGGCCTCCCTCCGCCCCAAGCACCTCGCCGGTCACGTCGGCAGAGTCGTACTCGCCCTGGTCTTCGTGCTCCCGCTCGTCTTCATGTTCGTCTCGTCGTTCAAGGCGGACGGCCAGATCTTCGGCGACCTCGGCTCCGTACGCGCCTTCCTGCCGGTCGGCGCCCTGTCCCTGGACAACTACACCGGCGTCTTCGACCGCGTCCCGGCAGCCCGCTTCCTGCTGAACTCCGTGCTGATCTCCTCGGTCACCGTCGTCCTCGGCATCATCGTCAACAGCCTCGCCGCGTTCGCCCTCTCACGGATGCGCTGGCCCGGCCGCAAGGTGGTGCTGACCGCGATCATCGCCACCCTCATCGTGCCGTTCGAGACCTTCGCCCTGCCCCTGGTGTGGTGGGTCAACCAGCTGCCGCTGCTCCGCGTCAACGGCTTCCACCTGGAGTGGACCACCGGCTGGATGGACACCTACCAGGTACAGATCGTGCCGTTCGTCGCGAACGCCTTCTCGATCTTCTTCTTCCACCAGTACTTCCAGAGCATCCCCAAGGAACTCGACGAGGCGGCCGTCGTCGACGGCGCCGGCTGGTTCACCATCTACCGGCGCATCGTCATGCCGCTGTCCGGCCCGGCCATCGCGACCGTCGCCATCCTCACCTTCCTGCCCGCCTGGAACTCCTACCTCTGGCCGCTCATGGTCGTACAGAGCGAGAACCTGCGTCCGGTCATGGTGGGCATCTCCTACTTCTTCCAGCTCAACGTGGGCTGGGGCCAGGTCATGGCCTACTCCTCCATGATCACCGTGCCCATCCTCGCCCTGTTCGTGGCCTTCCAGCGGTCGTTCGTCAACAGCATCGCCTCCACCGGCGTCAAGGGCTGACCCCGCTCTCACTGCCCCCACACCGAAAGGACCCCTGCGTGTCCGTCCTGCCCGCAGACCCCCACCTGCCCGCCGCACACCTGCGCCCGCCCCGCAACTGGATCAACGACCCCAACGGGCTGGCCTACCACGACGGCCACTACCACGTGTGCTTCCAGTACAACCCGTACGGGCCCGAACACGCGAACATGCACTGGGGCCACTTCCGCAGCCCAGACCTGCTCACCTGGGAAGAACTCCCCGTCGCCCTCACCCCCACACCGGGCGGCGAGGACGCCGACGGCTGCTTCTCCGGCAACGCCGTCTCCGACGGCGACCGCATGGTCGCCTTCTACTCCGCCTTCCGCACCGACCGCTGGGCCCAGCCCGTCACCACCGCCGAATCCCTGGACAACGGTGTCACCTGGACACCTCGCGGCAGCCTGCTCATCCCCGAACCGCCCGAGGGCACCACCATGTACCGCGACCCGTACGTGTGGCGGGAAGCCGGCCGCTGGCGCATGCTGGTCGGCTCCGCCCAGGCCGACAGCCGCGCGGCAGCCCTGCTGTACGAGTCCCTCGACCTCGAACAGTGGGCATACCGTGGGCCGTTCCTGGACCGAGCCCCGCAGGCAGTGGCACCGGGCGCCGACACGGGACTCGGCTGGGAATGCCCCCAGTACCTGCACGCCGGCGGACGCGGTGCCCTGATCCTCAGCGCCTGGGACCCCGAGCGGGGACCACGCCGGACCGTGGTCTACTCCGGCCGCGAGCAGGACGGCCACTTCCTCGCCGACGCCCCCACCCTCCTCGATCACGGCCCCGACTTCTACGCCCCGGCGCTGCTGCCCGCCCCGGACGGCCGGTGGCTGCTGTGGGGCTGGTCATGGGAAGCCCGCGACCCCGCATGGGTACGCGAGGCCGGCTGGGCCGGACTGCTGACCCTGCCACGCGAGGTAACCCTCACCGAAGACGGCACCGTACACCAGCAGCCGGCCACAGAACTCCTCGCGCTGCGCGCGGGGCGTGCCGTGACTACGACCGGGAAGACCGCGGGACCGGCCGTCCTCGGTACGGTCGGCACGAGCTTCGACCTGACAGCCCGCCTGGAGGCTCACACCGCCGGGACGGCGGCGGGGCTACGGCTGGTGACCTCCGCCGACGGCACCGAGTATCTCGACATCAGCCTCGACCCGGCCACCGGTGAACTCGTCGTGGACCGCGACCACGCCTCCCTCGACCCGCGTGCGCACGGCGGCACGTACCGCGTCCCGATGGCGCCCGGCGCCCCCGTCGAATTCCGCGTCGTGGTGGACCGTTCCGTGGCCGAGTTCTACCTGCCGTCGGGCCGGACGCTGACCCTGCGCTTCTATCCGACCGGCAGTGCTCCCTGGCGGATCGAGGCTCGTGCCGGAGATGCAGGCGGACTCGGGTACACGGTCGAGGCGTGGAACCTACGGCCCTACACGACGAGGTACGCGGACGACGCGAGCGCTGAGTCCTCGCTCACCGACGTCGGTCTCGTCCACCCCTGATCCTGTGACCGCGCCCGAGACTCCTGGTCCCCTTCTCCAGGCCCGGAACGACCGTTTCCTCCCCTTGATTAGGGGCCCGATTGGAGGGTTGTCGCCAGGCCCCCGAGCAGCGGCAGACGGGCCTACGCCGACCTGACTGTGGCACGGGCAAGATCTGCAACGGCTTCACCCATCCCTAGGTCGTCATGGGACGGGGCGTGCCATCGCGGACACTGGTGGCCGTACGCGCGTCACCACCTACGGAACACTTCGCGCCTGTAACCCTCGGCCTCCGGAGTGCGAACGACAGCTGCAGGATGTTGACGGCGCTCTGGGCGCCCGTGACGGGGATCTGGGCGGTGGGCCAGGCGAGGTTGAGGTCGGCGCCCAGGTGCTTGGAGCCCATGACGTCGTAGGCGCCGCCGAAGGCCTTGCGGGTGATGACGGTGATGAGGGGGACGGTGGCCTCGGCGTAGGCGTAGATCAGCTTGGCGCCGCGGCGGATGATGCCGTCGTGCTCCTGGTCGACGCCGGGCAGGAAGCCGGGGACGTCGACGAAGGTGATGACCGGGACGTTGAAGGCGTCGCAGGTGCGGACGAAGCGGGAGGCCTTCTCGCTGGCCTTGATGTCCAGGCAGCCGGCGAACTGCATGGGCTGGTTGGCGACGATGCCGACCGGGTGGCCCTCCACGCGGCCGAAGCCGGTGACGATGTTCGGGGCGAACAGGGCCTGCGTCTCGAAGGACTCGCCGTCGTCGAGGACGTGTTCGATCACCGTGTGGATGTCGTACGGCTGGTTGGCGCTGTCCGGGACCAGGGTGTCCAGCTCGCGGTCCTCGTCGGTGACGGCGAGGTCGGCCTCCTCGGGGAAGACCGGGGGCTCGGAGAGGTTGTTGGACGGCAGGTAGGGCAGCAGCTGCTTGACGTACTCGACGGCGTCCTTCTCGTCGCCGGCCGTGTGGTGGGCCACGCCGGAGACGGAGTTGTGGGTGCGGGCGCCGCCCAGCTCCTCGAAGCCGACGTCCTCGCCGGTGGCCGTCTTGATGACGTCGGGGCCGGTGACGAACATGTGGGCCGGACAACGCCCAGCACGCGGTGACCCCGCTATCGCTGGCTGCCTTGCGGGTGCCCGCCCGAGCCGGCTTCACCCTGCCGCCCGCGCTGGCCAACAATGCCACCGCCACCCTTCCCGGGCTGCGCTGGGTGGTCACCTGCTTCTTCAGCGCCCGGCGCTTCGCGGACGCCATACCGATGATCGAGGACATCGCGGGGGAACTGCTCGACGCGACACAGGCCCGGATCGACTCGACGGGCAGCTGTGTTCTGCTCGCCGCCTTCGCCCAGCCGCTGCCGTGCCGGGTGCTGATGGAGCTGCCGGGTATCCGGGGCATCGCTCCGGCCACGTTGATCCGCCGGGGCGACGCCGCACTGGAGCCGTTCTACCGACGGGCTGTCGTCCTCCTGATCGTGAATCAACCTGAGTCCAGCTGGTGTGGGGTCCTGGGAAGTAATTTCCTGGCTGAACTTGCGTCTGGAAACCGATCGGTTTACGCTCGTTGAAACTGATCGGTTTCTCATTCTGTGGAGACAGTCATGACCGCTTTGAAGGACGCGCACGTCTTCGTCACCGGCGGCAGCCGGGGCATCGGCAAGGCGCTGGTGGAGGAGCTGTACGCGCGCGGGGCCGGCAAGGTGTACGCCACCGCCCGTGACCCGCGCACGGTGACGCACCCGGACGCGGTCCCGGTGGCCCTGGAGGTCACCGACCCCGCCTCCGTTACGGCGGCCGCCGCACAGGCGCAGGACGTCACCGTGCTGATCAACAACGCCGGCGCCTCGGTCGGCGCCTCCTTCCTCGACTCCCCGGTCGAGGACGTGCGCCGGGAGTTCGAGACCAACTTCTACGGCCCGCTCCTCCTCACCCGCGCGTTCGCGCCGGTCATCGAGGCCAACGGCGGCGGCCACCTCCTCAACGTGCACTCCGTGCTGTCCTGGATCGCACTCAGCGGCTCCTACAGCGCCTCCAAGGCCGCCCTGTGGTCACAGACCAACTCCCTGCGCCTGGAACTCGAACCGCGCGGCATCACGGTGACCGGACTGCACGTCGGCTACGTCGACACCGACCTGACCGAAGGCGTCGACGCACCCAAGTCCGACCCGCGCCATGTCGCCGCCCTCGCCCTCGACGGCATCGAGACCGGCGCCCACGAGGTCCTCGCCGACGACATCTCCCGCCAGGTCAAAGCCGGCCTCGCCGGCGACCTCACCGCCCTGTACCCCCAGCTGGCCAAGTAGGCCGCGGACCACAGTGAGGGGCGTGGCCGCGTGTCACCCCGCCTGCCTGACCGTGTCCACATCCCTCATCCGCAGTTCACACAGAAGGAAACGGCGACATGCCCGACCGCGAGTCACGTCCCGCGATCCATATTCCGGGGACCACCAGCCACACCATCGCCCCGCGTGCCGGCCGTCACGGCAGCGAGGGAACCCTGCGCTACCTCAAGGCGGGCACCGGCGCTCCTCTGGTCCTGCTGCACACTCTGCGCACGCAGGCCGAGCACTTCCGCTTCCTCATGCCGATGGTCTCGCACCATTACACCGTGTACGCCCTCGATCTGCCGGGGATGGGCCACTCCGAGATCGTGCCCGGCGCGTCGTACGAAGAGCCGGCGCTGCGCGCGGGCGTCGAACGGCTGCTGACCGAACTCGACCTCTCCGACGTGACACTGGTCGGGGAGTCGTTGGGCGGGGTACTCGCCCTTACCACCGCGGCCGATCTGCCCGGGCGGGTGCGGCGCGTCGTCGCGGTGAACGCGTACGACTACCGCGACGGAATCGCCCGGTCCAGTGTCCTCGCCCGCGTGGTGATCGGCGGAATCATCGCTCCGGGGGTGGGTCCGGTGATCGCCCAGCAGGAGCCCAAGCCCGTCCTGCGCAGAATCCTGCAGGGCGGCGTGGGCGACAAGGCCGCTTTCCGGGAGGACTACCTGGACGAGCTCCTCCGGTCAGGCCGGCGTCCCGGCTTCCCGACTGTCGCCCGCGCTCTGTACCGGAACATGCCCAGCCTCATCGCGGCCCGCTCCCGCTACCCCGAGGTCAAGGCCCCCGTCCACCTCGTCTACGGCGAGAAGGACTGGTCCCGGCCCTCCGACCGGGAAGCCAACAAGAAGATGCTGCCGGCCGCCGAATTCACACAGGTGCCGGGAGCGAACCACTTCATCGCACTGGAGAGGCCGGAGGTGGTGGCCGACCTGTTGACCGCGGTGGCGTGATCGCCGCACTGTGGCATGGTCACCCCCTTCCGTTCGGCGTGGAGCGGGATGCAGTTCGACTCCACGGTGCCGCGCGCCGGCGTCGTGGTGGGCGAGGGACCGGTCGTGGGAAGCCGGCACTCGAGTCCCGACGCGGGTGGTTGACCTTCCGCCGAATCCTCGGTTACAGGTCGAGCTGCTGGGCTCGCCGCCCACCCCGGGGTGAGCGACCTCACCCCTCAAGCTGTCAGTTGCTTGACGCAACATGCTAGATTCGCAGCATGTTGGGCCGAACCTACGACAGTCAACTGTGCTCCATCGCCCGGACTCTGGAGATTGTGGGCGAGCGCTGGACCTTGCTGATCATCCGCGACGCCATGCTTGGCCTGCGCCGGTTCGAGGAGTTTCAGGACAGTCTCGGTATCGCCCGCAATGTACTCACCAATCGCCTCTCCAAGCTGGTCGACGACGGGCTGCTGGATCGGGTCTGTTATCAGGAGCGGCCCGCTCGCTATGAGTACCAGCCGACGAACAAGGCCAAGGACTTGCTCACAGCGGTGCTTTCTTTGATGCACTGGGGCGATAAGCATGCCGAGGGCCCGGGCGGTCCGCCGCGCATCACGAGTCACGCGGGATGCGGAGGCAGCGTTCGGGAACAGCTCGTGTGCGCCCAATGCGGACAAGTGGTGGGCCCGGATGCCGTTGACTTGCTTCCCGGGCCGGCGCTCACCGACTTGCCGGTCTGATATCCGAAGCGTCGCAACAGGTTCGCCACTACAGGCTGGGCACGTACCGAGTCGCGATCAGTGAGAAAGAAATTGCCGTTGCCGGCCACCCAAGCCGTCGTCGTTTCCCGTCGGCGGCGAAGTTGACCTTGCTGGTCGCTTCGCTCCTGGAGTACGCGCGAAGAGCGGCCCACAGCCGGAGTGCACGCTGACGCCGCGATAAGCCTGCGCCGGAAGCGGGGGTGTCGGCCGACTGGGTGATGCCCTCCTGCGGCCCCATCTCCCACCCCTCCTGCCGGGCGTGAACTACCGCGCACCCGTTTACCGCTGCCGTAGCTGCCTGGAGTACGGGCCGTTTCGGTGGTTCGGCGAAAGCGGCCCTCCGACCTCCCCTTCCATGTCGGTCCGTTGCAATCGGGTCAGCAGAAGTCTCAACGGAATGCTCACAACCGGGAAGCGAGTTGCTTCATGAAACTCGCACGGCTAGGGTTCGAGTTGCTTCATGAAACTTGTACGTCCCCCGCCCCGTGAGGTGACACTCGATGGCAAGGAACAGGCTCGAAGACCATCCCACCGTCGTCCAGGCCCGCCGACGCGAACGTACCGGCGACCGGCCCGCCGAACCGCTGGATGCGTCGTGGCTGCGCCAGTTGTGTCTCGACGCGGGTGCGGACGACGTCGGCTTCGTCGAGATCGACCGGCCGGACATCGCCGAACAGCGAAATGACTTGAACGCCGCGCTGCCGGGTGTCCGGACGTTGATCAGCATCGTGACCCGAATGAACAGGGAGAACATCCGCACTCCCGCACGCTCGGTCGCCAACCTGGAGTTCCATCACACCGGCGACCACACCAATGAGGTCGGCCGACAGGTGGTGGGCGAACTGGAAGCGATGGGCGTGCGTGCCATCAACCCAGCGATGGGTTTTCCGATGGAGATGGACAAGTTCCCCAGAAAGGCGTGGGTCGTCTCGCACAAGCCGGTCGCCGTGGCGGCGGGGCTCGGCAAGATGGGCATCCACCGCAACGTCATCCACCCCAAATTCGGCAACTTCGTCCTGCTGGGCACCATCCTCATCGACGCCGAGGTCAGCGAATACAGCCGGCCCATCGAGTACAACCCCTGCCTGGAATGCAAGCTGTGCGTGACAGCCTGCCCGACCGGGGCGATCGCCTCCGACGGTCACTTCAACTTCTCCGCCTGCTACACGCACAACTACCGCGAGTTCATGGGTGGCTTCGGCGACTGGGCCGAACAGGTCGCCGAAAGCCGTGACGCCCACGACTACCGCTCACGAGTGAGCGACAGCGAGAGTGCCTCGATGTGGCAGAGCCTGTCCTTCGGCGCCAACTACAAAGCGGCCTATTGCATGTCCGTCTGCCCGGCCGGCGAAGACGTCATCGGCCCCTGGCTGGACGATCGCAAAGCACATCTGACCCAAGTCGTGCGTCCACTGATGGACAAGGAAGAGACCGTCTACGTCGTCCAGGGTTCCGACGCCGAGCAGCATGTGGCCGACAGGTTCCCCAACAAGAGGACGAAACATGTGGCGATGAGCCTACGCGCGAACAGCATCGACGGCTTGGTGGAAGGCCTCCCGCTGATCTTCCAGCGTGAACAGGCCAAGGACATGTCCGCCACCTATCACTTCACCTTCACCGGCGACGAGTCCCGGCAGATCACCGTGACCATCCGCGACCGCGCACTCGATGTCGCCGACGGTCATCATGGTGAGCCGGATCTCAGGATCACCGCCGACACGCGTACCTGGCTGCGCTTCCTCAGCAAGCCTTCGCTGTTGGCGTGGGCGCTGGTGCGTCGCCAGATCAAGCTGCAGGGCTCTCCTCGATTGCTGCGCGACTTCGGCCGCTGCTTCCCGGCCTGACCTCTCGGCAACGAACGCATCACCGAATCATCACTGTGAGAAATGAGAGGCGGATCATGAGCACCATCGGCGCGGAAATCGAGGTCGACCTCGTGCTGGAACGCAAGGAGACGATGGCCGAAGGTGTCGTGCTGCTGACGCTGCGCGACCCGAACGGCCGCCCATTGCCGGAATGGCAGCCGGGCGCCCACATCGATCTGGTACTGAGCGCCGGCCTGGTCCGGCAGTATTCACTGTGCGGGGACCCGGGAGACCGGTCCCGCTTTCAGGTCGCGGTCCTGCGTGAACCGGAAAGCCGGGGTGGGTCGAGCCATGTGCACGACCTGCTCACGGAAGGCGAGTCGGTGCGCATCCGCGGGCCACGCAACCACTTTCCGCTGGTGAAGGCCAAGAACTACCTGTTCATCGCAGGCGGAATCGGAATCACCCCCATCCTGCCCATGATCGCGGCAGTCAACGCGAGCCGCGCCGACTGGCGCCTCGCCTACGGTGGCCGCACCCGAGCGTCGATGGCGTTCGGCGAGACCTTGCAACGGGCCTACGGAGACCGGGTGAGCCTGCGGCCGCAAGACGAGTACGGGCTGCTGGACCTGCCTTCGCTGCTCGGCAAGCCGCAACGGAAGACAGCCGTCTACGCCTGCGGCCCCGAGCCGCTGCTCGCGGCGGTCGAGGCCGGCTGCGCGAAGTGGCCGAGCGGGTCTCTGCACCTGGAGCGCTTCGCCCCGAAGAAGGACGTCGCCGCCGGACTGCTCACGACCTTCGAGGTCGAACTCGCCCGGTCGGGCAAGACACTGACGATCTCTGAGGACATGTCCATTCTCGAGGCCGTCGAAGGCGCTGGTGTGTCGGTGATGACGTCGTGTGAGGAGGGAATCTGCGGAACCTGCGAGACGAAGGTGTTGTCCGGGCAGATCGACCACCGCGACTCGGTCCTGGACGAAGAGGAACGCGCCGCGGGCGACACCATGATGATCTGCGTCTCCCGAGCCAAGGGCAACCGCCTGGTCCTCGACCTCTAGCTGCGCGGGCAGCTTGCCCGAAATAGACGATTATCGAAACAAAAAACAACATGTGGTGAAGTAGGACTCATGCGGCAATTGGACGTGCCGGGGCATGCGCGTGCTGGTGGCTCTTGACCCGCTTCTTCAGCTCGGTCGGAGCCCGGTCGACGATGGTCCTCATGCAGCGACCGAGAGCCTATGCCAACCCCTAGGTGATCCGGGTGCATTACGTCCTGCGGAACGTCGCCCGCGGCTGGTAGGCGAGCCTGACCCGGACTCCCGTGGGACAGGAGTCTGCGTTCTTGGCTTGCGGCTCATGGTGTCGTCATACAACTCATCGGTCTCTGCCCTCAGTCCGCTGGCAGATCCGCTTCATACCACCCCGTTCCATGCCCCAGGTGGCGCGGTGTCCGAACAGCGCGGTCCATGGCAGCGGCTCGTGTTCCTCCGCTTGCCTGCCTCCTTGGCTCGCTCGTCCGCCTGGATGTAGGCGGGTCCCTCGGCGGGCAGCCGCGGGTGTTGGGGTCGCGGTGGAACTCCGACCAGAACGAGCCGGGACTGGAGCAGCGAGGCTCAAGGGCGGCAAGGTGCCCTGGTGGTGCTTCGTATGACGAGGTGTGGTGTGACGACGACTTCTCGTTCGTCGTCCGTCGCCTCACCCTCCAGCCGGGCGACGGCCCGGCTCACGGCCCGGCGCGCCAGCTGGGGGGCTTCTTGCCCGACCGTGGTGAGTTGGACGTGGGCGAGGCGGGCGAGGTGGCTGTCGTCGAAGCCGACGACCGAGACCTCTTCGGGCACAGGGATACGGGCGCGCAGGAAGGTGTCGAGGACGCCGATGGCGCAATGGTCGTTGAAGGCGAGGACGGCGGTGGGGCGGGTTGCCTCGGCGAGGAGTGTCCGTGCGGCTGCGGCGCCGTGGTCCTCGGTCAGCCCGCCCGGCACGAGGCGGACGCGGTCGGTGAGGCCGTGGTGCTTCATGGCCGCCCTGTAGCCGCGGCGCCGGTCGGCCGCGCCCGGCGCCCTGCCCCCGTCGATGTGGACGATGTCGCGATGGCCCAGTGCCACGAGGTGGTCGACCGCCTGGCGGGCGCCCTCGTCGTCGGCCGCGCGGACGACGTCGACGCCGTCCGCGAGCGGGTGCAGCCGGCGGGCCACGGAGACGACGGGCAGCTGCGCCGCGAGTTCTGCCAGCCTGGCCGCCGGGGCATATGGGCTGAGCAGGATCAGTGCCTCGCATCGGTCGGCGAGCAGCGTCTCCACCGCCTCCTGTTCGCTGCGGCTCGCGGCGACGGCACTGAGGGCGATCTGATAGCCGGCCGCCCCCGCCGCGGCGTAGAGCGCCTCGACCATGTCGGCGTGGAAGGGCTGTTGCAGGTCGAACTGCACTCCCACCAGGTGCGAGCGGCTGCTGCGCAGGAGGCGGGCCCTGCTGTCCGGCCGGTAACCGATCTCGTGCGCGGCTCGCAGCACCCGCTCGCGACTTGCCGCGCTGGGACCCTTGGCGCCGCGCATGACCATGGAAGCGAGCGCCACAGAGACACCTGCCCGCGTCGCGAGGTCGCTGAGCGTCGGCCGCTTTCCGTCCGGGACGGCAGAGCGCGATGGCACCGTCGGCCTTCCTGATCGAGGGTCTTCTCCGAGGTGATCGTAGACCGAGCCAAGCAGGACACGCACTGGTCAACGTTGTTAGAGCGTTATAAATCAAATGTCCGCACAAACCCTTGACAGGCTGCCCGGCGCCTGGCGTACTGCTCCTGTTCTCTTAGAACGTTATAAGTATGGAGCTGCGATGTACACGTTGGCGGTCTGTGCCGAGATGGTCCACCGCGACCTGCCGATCGAGGAGCGGACCCGGCGCATCCACGAGGCGGGCTTCCAGGTGGAGATCTGGGACTGGACCCGGCACGACCTGGACGCACTGGCCCGGACTCCCGCCGAGTTCTCCTCGATGACCGGCTACATCCGCGGCACCCTGACCGGCCCGGACGGTGCAGCCGAACTCCTGCGCACAGCCGAGGAATCCATCAAGGCCGCCGAGCATCTCGGCTGCCCCCGGCTCAACCTGCACGGCACTGGTCTGGACGGCGAGGGCCTGCCCGTGGTGCCGGTGACCAACGAGGCCACCGGGGAGATGTGGATCACCGCTCACCGCACGCTCACCCGTCTGGCCGAACTGGGCGAGAGCGCGGGCGTCACCTTCACCTTGGAGAACCTCAACACGGCCGTCGACCACCCCGGTGTCCCGTTCGCGCGGGCCGCCGACGCCTTCGCCCTGGTCGCGGCGGTTGATCGGCCCGGTCTGCGGATGAATCTGGACCTGTACCACGCCCAGATCGGCGAGGGAAACCTCATCGAGCTGGTCCGCCGCGCGCACGGCGCGGGCCTGATCGGAGAGATCCAGGTCGCCGACGTGCCCGGCCGCTGCGAACCCGGCACCGGAGAGATCAACTATCCGGCCGTCGCCCGCGCCCTTACCGACCTCGGCTACGACGGCACGGTCGCCCTGGAGGCATGGCCCTCCGGCGACAGTCACACCGCCATGGAGCGGTTCCGCGCCGCGTTCACCCTCTGATCTCCACCCTGAACCGCACAGCAGGCCACCCAGTAGCTCCCCGTCCGACCCACACCGGGACGTATTGCGTCCCGCCGGTGGATCACCCCTTCCCGCAAGTCAGCACAGTGAGGTGCCGAAATGAACCGCTCGCTTCCCTCCCGCTCCCGCAGACTCACCGTCCTGGTGGCCATGGCCGCCAGTACAGTCCTGGCACTCGCCGGCTGCTCCAGCAGCTCGGGCGGCAAGAAGTCGGAGGAGAGCACCGGTGGCGTCTCTGCCGGAAAGGCCACCACGCCCCGCATGACCATCGCGATGATCACGCACGCCGTCCCCGGTGACACGTTCTGGGACACCATCCGCAAGGGCGCCCAGGCCGCCGCTGCGAAGGACAACGTCAAGCTGATCTATTCCTCCGACCCGAACGGCGGCAACCAGGCCAACCTGGTGCAGAACGCGATCGACCAGAAGGTCGACGGCATCGCCGTCACCCTCGCCAAGCCCGACGCCATGAAGGGCACCGTGGCCAAGGCGGTGCAGGCTGGCATACCCGTGGTCGGCTTCAACTCCGGTGTAGACGACTGGAAGAAGCAGGGCCTGCTGGAGTACTTCGGCCAGGACGAGACCGTCGCGGGCGAAGCGGTCGGGAAGAAGCTGAGTGCCCTCGGTGCCAAGAAAGTCGCCTGCGTCATTCAGGAACAGGGCCAGGTCGCCCTCGAGGCACGCTGCGCGGGCGTCAAGAAGGGCTTCTCGGGCACGACGGAAAACCTGTTCGTCAACGGCGCCGACATGCCGTCCGTGCAGTCGACCATCACCGCCAAGCTCAAGCAGGACCCGTCCATCGACTACGTCGTCACCCTCGCCGCCCCGGTCGCGCTGACCGCCACGCAGGCGGTGTCCGACGGCGGCAGCAAGGCCAAGGTCGCCACGTTCGACCTCAACAAGGACCTCGTGAAGGCGATCCAGGGCGGCAGCATCCAGTTCGCCGTCGACCAGCAGCCCTACCTGCAGGGCTACCTGGCGGTCGACTCCCTGTGGCTCTACAAGAACAACGGCAACTACAGCGGCGGTGGCGTGGCACCCGTGCTGACCGGCCCGGCCTTCGTCGACAAGACCAACGTCGCAACCGTCGCCACGTTCGCCGCCAAGGGCACACGCTGACGCGTACGACCCGGGTCACGGCCGGACCCGCGTGGGTTCGGACGGCCCACGGCTGACCGTCACGGCCGCCCCCCACCCCCAAGGCAAGGAACCACATGACCTACCACGCCTCCCTCGGAGTCGCAGTGATCGGCGCCGGCCGCATGGGAGCCGACCACGTACGCCGGATCAGCGAGGTGACCAGCGGCGCCCATGTGGCCGCCGTCATCGACGTCGACATCGATCGCGCCAAGACGGTCGCCGCCGACGTCGAAGGATGCGCGGCCTACACCGACGTCGCCGAAGCGATGGCCTCACCCGGCGTCGACGCCGTGCTGCTCGCATCCCCGGGCATCGCCCACGAGGCGGCACTGCTCACCGCGTTCGCGCACGATCTGCCCGTCCTGTGCGAAAAACCGCTCACCCCCGACGCCGCCTCGGCCCTGCGTGTGCTGGAGGCCGAGCAGCGGCTTGGGCACCGCCGGGTGCAGGTGGGCTTCATGCGCCGCTACGACCACGAGTACATCAGGCTCAAAGCGCTGCTGGACAGCGGGGAACTGGGCCGGCCGCTGATGCTGCACAACCGGCACCGCAACCCGTCCTGCCCGCCGGACTTCACCAGCGCCATGCTCATCAACGACTCCGTGACCCACGAGATGGACATCACCCGCTGGCTGCTCGGCCAGGAGATCACCGCCGTCACCGTCATGCGCCCCCGATCCTCCGGCAACGCGCCCGAAGGACTGGCCGATCCGCAGTTCGTCGTCTTCGAAACCGACGGCGACGCCCTGGTCGACGTGGAGATCTACGTCAACGCCCGCTACGGCTACCAGGTCCAGGCCGAAGCGGTGTGCGAACACGGCACCGCCCGCATCGGCGACCGGCACGACATGCTCGTCAGCACCAGCGGACGCTGGGGCGGCACGGTCACCCCCGGCTTCGTCGAGCGGTTCGAGGAAGCGTACGACCGCGAGGTCCAGGCATGGGTCGACGCCACCCGGCGCGGTGAGGTCACCGGCCCCAGCGCCTGGGACGGCTACGCCGTGGCCGCGGTCTGCGAGGCGGGCGTCCGCGCCCAGACCGTGGGCCGCCGTGTCGAGGTGGAGCTCGTCGACCGCCCCGCCCTCTACAGCTGACCCCTAACGCCGGCGCACCGAACCTGCGGGGAAGGGCCACTCCCCGCCTACGACACCGTAGACAGGACGCATCATGAAGATCGGTCTGAACACCGACAGCGTCGGGCAGCTCACGCTCGACGAGACACTGGATCTGGCTGCCGAACTCGGCCTGGAACACGTGGAGTTCGCCACCGGCGCCTGGTCCACCGCCCCACACGTCGACATCGACCGGCTTCTCGACAGCGACGGCGCACGCCGCGAGCTGCTGGCCAAGGTCGCTGACCGGGGACTCGCGATCAGCGCCCTCACCTGCTCGGGCAATCCCCTGCACCCAGGGCCCAGCGGCCGCGAGCACGATCAGGTCGCGCGCAGGACGATCGCTCTCGCCCCGCTCCTCGGCGTCGACCGCGTGGTGATGATGTCCGGGCTGCCGGGCGGGCCGGGCGACGCCAACCCCAACTGGATCACAGTCTCTTGGCCGCCGGAGACCACACAGATCCTCGACTGGCAATGGACCGAGGTCGTACTCCCGTACTGGCGAGACCTCGTCGCACACGCTCGTGACCGTGGCGTGCCCAAGCTCGCCCTGGAGATGCACGCCCACCAGGCGGTCTACAACGTCCCCACACTGCTGCGCCTGCGCGAGGAGGTCGGTCCTGCGGTCGGGGCCAACTTCGACCCCAGCCACCTGATGTGGATGGGTGCCGACCCGCTGGCCGCCATCGAAAGCCTGGGCGACGCGATCTATCACGTGCACGCCAAGGACACCCGGCTGGAACCCTCCCGCCAGGCCCTCACCAGCAGGTTGGAAACCCTCCCCGTCATGGCCGCCAGGGAACGTTCCTGGAACTACGTCACCCTCGGCTACGGCCACGACGACGCGTTCTGGCGCGCTTTCTGCCTTGCCCTGCGCCGAGCCGGTTACGACGACGTCCTGAGTATCGAGCACGAGGACGTTCTTGTTGCCCCCGTTGAGGGCGTCACCAAAACCGTCGACCTCCTGCGTCGCGTCGTCCTGCGCGACCCCAGCTCCTACGAGCCGCAGGAGATCTGAGCCCTTCTAGGTCGCACGGACACGGGTTCCGCGCAGCTCGGTCCGTCAGGTCGAGGTCGACCCGACGAGCGGGACGACCGGCTACCGACCGCCGAACACGAGAAACTGAAACAACTCCGCCAGGCAAAAGGTCGAGTTCAGGCGGGCAAGCGAGACTCTCAGAACGGCGAGTGTCTCGGACGTCGGTTTCTTTGGTGGCGGAGTCGTTTCGGCGGGTGGTGCCCGAGACGGTGGTAGCGCGGTCCGCAAGGCGGGAGGGGGGCGTGGGCGGCCCGGGAACCGTGAATGCCTGACATTCATCGTGTTAGTGGCCACGTCGAGGGTGTTCCTGGCGGCAGTTGCCGCCACTGTTCGGGCCGTGCCTGGCTCACCGTGTATCGGCGTTTTGCCCGGTGGAGCCGGCAGCGCGTGCGGGCCCGGCTGCACCGGGTCAATCTCGATGAGCTCGGCGCCCACGGGGCATGGGGTGGTCGCGCTTCGAGTCGATTTCGTCAGCGTCCGGGCACTCAAAGGTGTACTGCCCGAATAGGGTGTAGCTCTTTCTGAGTGAGATCGCTGGTCAGCCCAGGAGGGGCGCGGACGACTTCGGCACGTGTGGTGATGAGTTCCGCAGGCCGCTGAGTGCCAGGACTGTCATCACCGCGGCGGCGCCCGCCGCCACACTGAAGCCGCCGTGCGCACCTCCCGCGTCCACAACCCGTCCCGCGATCGCCGCGGCACCTGCTATTCCTGCCGCGCTCGCGGAGTTGCCCCAGGTGAACGCCTGGGTGAGGACGGCGCGCGGGACCGACGACTCGGTGAGGACGGAGGTGAGGATCAGTAGGACCGGCACGGCGAGTCCGGTCAGGGCGAGGGTGGCGCCGATCGCGAGGGGTGCGTCGAGGAATGTCAGCGGGAGGCTCGTGAGGGTGAGGCAGGCGGCGGCCGCGGCCTGGCGTCGGCGGGGTGAGCCGCCGGGGCGCCATGCTCCGTAGGCCCACCCACCCACCAGGTTGGTGCAGTTGGAGGCGAAATAGAGCAGTGCTGCCGCGTCCGGTGTGCCGCGTTCGACGGCGTATGCGGCGACGGATACCTGCATCGCGCCGAAGAACACCCCGAGCGTGAGGCCGAGCGCGACCTGCCGCAGGAATGCGGAGCGGAGCAGGGCGCGTCCGGCGTGCCGGCGTTCGGCGCGGCCGGTTGGGGGCGGCGTGGTGCGGCGCTGGGTGGCCAGGGCGAGTCCGCCGCCGACGACGAGCGCGGCGGCGAGCAGCACCCCGGCGCCCGGGCGGCCCGCCGCACCGAGGACGCTCACCAGGGCCGGGCCGGCCATGTAGGACACGCCGTTGGCGAGGGCCTCCAGGGCGAAGGCGGTGGGCAGCGAGGCAGCCCGTTCGCCGGACAGCAGGGCGGACCAGCGAGCGGCGGACAGGGCACCGAGCTGGGGCAGGGTTGCCCCGACGAGCACTCCGGCGACGACGTCCGGAACGGCGCCGGCGAGCAGCAGCGCCACGGCCCCGGCATGTGCGCCCAGCGCCCAGGGGAGCACCCGCGCCTGCCCGAACCGGTCGACAAGCCGCCCGAGTTGGGGCCCGGCGATGGCGTCCGCGACAGCGAACCCGCCGGTGACGAGACCCGCGGCGGCATACGACCCGGTGCGTGCATGCACCAGCCAGACGATGCCGATCCCCGTCATGGCGATGCCCAGACGCCCGACAGCAGCGGGAAAGAAGAAGGCCGCAGCACCCGAAGTGTGCAGCAGGGTGCGGTAGTTCGCCGACGCCGAAGGCACGACGCATCCCTTTCGCCGCCCGGCGGGACGCGCCACGCGGGGTCGTCGGCGTCCGGATGTGCCGACCCGTGGCTGCGCCTGAAGCCGTCCAGTGGTGGCGTGGAGCGGGGACGCGCACCCCACGCCGACTCCGTCACCGGGCAGATGTCATGCAGTAGTTGATGACCTCCTTGAGGATAGAGGAACGGCGCGGCCCTTCTCCAGCGAGTTGTCTTGACCTGCCTGGTTGCTGACCGGGGTGTGGTTGCTCGATCGTCGTGGTGTCGGGTGTCCGGATTCCGGGGGTGGCGGCGGTGGTGTCGTGGCTGGAGGAGCTCGAGCGGCGGGAGGCTGCCGCTCGGGAGCGGATCGAGGAACTGCGGGCTCGGATAGCGGAGTTGACCGAGAGCCTGGCCGCGGAGGAGGCGGTGCTGTCGCGGCTGGAGATCACTCGGGAGACGATGTCGGAGATCCTGTCGGGCGAGGGGACGGCCGCTAAGCCGGAGCCGGAGACCGTTGGTCCGCAGGAGCTGCCGGGACCCCGGGCGGAGGCGGAGGACCGCTTGGGGGCGGGATCACCGGTCGGGGTGAAGCTGGTACCGCAGTGGTCCGACGGGCTGCAGGTGGGGGTGTTGCCACGGTCGTACCAGGACATCGTGGAGGTCCTTCAGGACGCGGTGCATCCGATGCGGGCGCATCACCTGTGCGGCGCGTTGGGATTGTCGACGGACAAGACCAAGGTGGAGGGCTTCCGGTCGAAGCTGAAGCGCCTGGTGGAACGGGGCTGGCTGGTGGAGGGTGAACCGGGGCTGTTCGCCTGGCGACAGGCCGCCGCGGGCGATGCGCCGGGCCCGGGTGCGCCGGAGCGGGGCCGGGCTGCCGCCGACGGCGGCCGCGCCGGTGTGGCATCGGGCCCTCGTCCCTAGCGTCGAAGGTGCCACCCAGTCGACACTTGAAGGCGAGAGCCCGATGAATGGAGCGTATGCGGCCGCCGCGGCGGCTGACCCCTTTGACCGAGCCGCTTCTTTCCTCACTTTCCTCATCTCCTCCCTCTCCAGCCCCGACGCCCTGCAGCTGCCGCACGAGCGGGTGGAGGAGGCTGCCGAGGACGGGGCCAGGGAGCTGGCCCGGCTGCTCCTGCAGGCCCACCTCGATCTCCGCGCCCAGGCGGAGGAAGTCGCCCTGAATAGCCTGGACACACTCGCTCGGGCCGCGCTCGCCGGCGGCCGCACCCGGCTGGAGAAGGGCCACCGGCGCCAACTGGCCACGGTGGTCGGAACGGTGACCGTCGCCCGGTGCGCGCTGCGCTGCCCGGGCGAGGCGAACGCGTATCCGGCCGATCGGGTATTGAACCTGCCGCACGGCCGGCACAGTCTGGGCCTGCGGAAACTCGCCGTCCTGGAAGCCTGCCGCGGCTCCTACGACACTACGCTCGAGGCGATCGACCGCCGTTGCGGCACACGGGTGTTGGGCAAACGGCAGGCCGAGGAGCTGGTCAAGGCAGCCGCGGTGGACATCGACGCCTTCTACGCCTCCCGCTCCCCCGAACCCGCGGGCAGAAGGACGCTGTTGGTACTCAGCTTCGACGGCAAGGGCATCGTGATGAGGCCGGGGCATCTCCGCGAGGCGACCCAGAAGGCCGCCGAGCGGGCGAAGCGGACCTGTCGCACCCGCCTTTCGGCCGGGGAAAAATCGGGCCGCAAGCGGATGGCCACCCTCGCGGTCGTCCACGACGCCGACCCGTCCGTTCGCCGTCCGCACGACATCATCGCGCCGCCCGGTGGCCGCACCGGCAACCGCACCGTGCGCAAAGGACCGAAAGCCCGCGCGAAGTGGCTCACCGCCTCCGTCGAGCACGACCCCGACCACGTCATCAAGACGGCGTTCGACCAGGCCGAGGCCCGCGACCCTCAGCATCAGCGGTGTTGGGTGGTCCTGGTCGACGGCGCCACCCACCAGCTCGACCTCGTCCGCGCCGAAGCAGACCGCCGAGGCGTCGCCCTCCACATCGTGCTCGACATCGTGCACGTGATCGAGAAACTCTGGACGGCCGCACGCTGCTTCCACACCGCCAGCGATCCGGAGGCCGAAACCTGGGTCGGGGCGAAGGCCGCCCGCATCCTGGCCGGCGACGCACCCGGCGTTGTCGCCGGCATCCGCAGCGAAGCCGACCGCCAGCGTCTCACCGACGATCAACGCGCTGCCGCGGACAAAGCCTGCCGCTACCTGACCAACAACGCCGATCACGTCCACTACGACAAGGCCCTGAAGGCCGGCTGGCCGATCGCCAGCGGAATCGTCGAGGGCGCAGCACGCCACCTGATCGCCGACCGCCTCGACATCACGGGCAGCAGGTGGAGCGTTGCCGGCGCCGAAGCCGTCCTCACCCTCCGTACCGTCATCAGCAACGGCGACTTCGCCCGATACTGGATCTTTCACACCGCGAGGGAGCGCGAGCGCCTCTATCCCCACCCCGACCAGCACGACTACGGCCTCTCGGCCTGACCAGCGATCTCACTCAGGAAGAGCCACACCCGCCCGAATACGAGCCCGGCAAGCACCAGCAGCACCAGCAACAGCAGACGGAACGCAGGAGGCGACGCTGGCTTGCCCGGGGGTGCCGCCGGTGATCATCAAGGGAATAGGCTCGCGGCGTGACGGATGAGACGCTGTTTGCCGATGTGTGCCAAACACTGGCGCGTGCTGGCTTCGACATCACCTCGGCCCAGGCAGGAGAGGGGACGGGGCTGCGGATCCGCCAGGAGGGAGACTTTGTGGTGGTGAGCTGGGTGCCCTCCAGTGAACTAGATCCTGCCCACCGTCAGGATGCGGAGTATGAGGGCATCCGCGCTGCCCTGAGGCAGGCCCTGACGGAGATCCTCACACAGGCCGGGTATGTGGCACGGCCGAACGAGGACAGCAGCGAAGGATGGGTGAGCCGGGCTTGATCCGTCGATGAGGCGGAAATGTGCCGGCGGCGGGTGAAACGAGTCGGACTCCGCGCCGCGCTGCCCGTACGACGCAGCGGCACTATGCGCCTGGTGGGTGCAGGCGACGGCCTTGACAGCCTGGACCTGCTCGCTGGTCCCGGCCACCGGTCGCAGCTGGTCGCGGTCGACGCGGACCATGTCCGCGAACGCGTGCGCATCGCCCTTGTCGCTCTTGGCGCCGGAGGAGGCATGGCGTTCCTTGAACCGGGCGGCCTGCCGCGGGTTGACGGCATACAGCCGGTAGCCGGAGGCGGGCAGCGCCTGCACCCACGTGCCAGGGTCGGTCTCTAGCCCGATCATCACCCCGGCCGGATCCAGATCCTCGCCGCCGAGCTTCGCGAAGAGTTCGTGCAGCTTCGCGATCCCCTCCACGCCCTCGGGCAGCCTCGCCATGGCCAGTTGCCGGCCTGCCTCTTCCTGGACCTCGATATCGTGGTGGTCCTCGGCCCAATCATCACCGGTAAGCAGGAACTCACCCTCCCAGTAGGGCACTTCGCTCCCTTTCAGCCTGCGGAAGGTGCGGCACGCGGCCTAATGGATCCAGTGCTCACGCCCCGCTGCCCGGCGGCCACGCCACCCCATCAACGGTCTGGCCTCCCGGCCGACCAGCAGGGGCACGGTCCGACCCCGGAAGTCACATGCGCTTCCGGAAGCGTGACTGCTCACCTGCTGGCGGCTACGGCATCGAGTCTCTAGGCCCCGACAAACCATCAGGCCACGTCGAGGAGGATCCGTGCCATGTCGTCGGGGCGTTCCAGCGCGGAGAAGTGGCCGGTGCGGGGCAGGGTGATGCGATGGACGTCTGTCAGTGCGTTGGCCACGCGGTCTCGTTCGGCGGGCCGGGACCAGTCGTTTTCGCTGTAGACGAGGGTGACGGGCGCTGACACGCGCGGGTAGCGCTCCCGGGCCCGGTCGAATCCCTTGAGGCTGCGGAAGATTCCGCGGGACACCTTGTCGTAGCCCGTGCGGCGGCCGCTCCGCAACAGCTCGGTGAGGAAGTCCTCGGGCAGCCTGGTCTTGTCGACGTAGCCGCCCTGAAGGATGGCCCGGACGACGGGCCGCGGCTCGAGGGGGGCGAAGACGGGGCCGAGCACGGGCATCCGCACGCTGGACATGATGATGCGGGAGACCCAGTTTCCGCGTTCGCCGCCCTGGGGGTAGTCGTAGCTGTTGAACGCCACGACCCGGCTGACGCGGTCCTTGAGGTCGATGGATGCCTGCAGGGACAGGGCGCCGCCGAGCGATTCGCCGGACAGGGTGACGTCGTGCAGGTCCAGTCCGCGGACGAACTCGACGACCGCGGCCCGCAGTTGCGGCTCCTCGTACTGGGCGCCGGGGACGATGTCGGACCATCCCATCCCGGGCAGGTCCAGTGCATAGATGGTGTAGTGGTCCCACAGCTGCGGGATCACGCGCTGGAAGTAGTCGAGCTGGCCGCGCACGGTGTGCATCAGGACGAGGGCGGGGCCGGTGCCCACGGTGTAGTAGCGCAGCCGTGAGCCGTCGGGCCGGGTGAAGAAGCGCACCTCGCCGCGGCCGTTGCTCCATGTGGTCGTGTACGTCGCGTCGGGGAACTCGTTGCTCTGCATTTTCTTTGTCCTTCCGAGGAGCTGTGTGTCGCTGTCGCTGGCAGCCGGGCCGCCGCAGAGCACCTGCGGAAACCGATCGGTTTCCCCGACTGTAAACCGATCGGTGTCCTGCCGCAAGTCGAGCCGCCGGGCGGGTCGCCCTCCGTGGGGGCGGTCACTCCTCCGTTCATCGGGAAACCGATCGGTTTTCTTTTCCTTGGAAGCGAGTTAACCTCGTGGTATGACCACCGAAGTGAAGGCGAGTCCCAGGGAGCGGCTGTTGGAGGCGACGGCTTCGCTCACCTACCGAGACGGCACCGGCATCGGCATCGAGGCGCTGTGCAGGGCGGCGGGGGTGTCGAAGCGGTCCTTGTACAAGCTGTTCGACGGCAAGGACGAACTGCTGGCGGCGAGCCTGGAGCGGAGTTCTTTCGCTTACGTGGCGGCGCTCCTGCCCGCGGCTGCTGACGGACGCTCACCCCGGGAGCGGATCCTGCACCTTTTCGAGCAGGTCGAGTTGCAGGCGGGCGCGCCCGAGTTCCTGGGCTGCCAGTACCTTGCTGTGCAGATCGAGCTCAAGGATCAGAGCCATCCGGCGAGCCGCGTGGCCCACCGGGTCAAGGAGGAGCTCACGGGCTTCTTCCGCGACGAGGCTGCCAAGGGCGGCGCGTGCGACCCCGACCTGCTGGCCCGTCAGCTCAGCCTCGTCTTCGATGGTGCCAGCGCCCGCGCAGGGATCCGAGCCGACAACCTCACAGGACTCATCACTCCCACGGTGGCCGCCTTGCTCGACACAGCAGGCTTGCGCTGACGTCAGCCCTTCCTCCTCGCAGATGCGGTGGCTACCAGGTCCGCGATGTTCGGACGGCGCCTTTGAGTACCGCGGGAAAGCCTGGGTCCCGCGCCACGTCCCCGTTTCGACGGCGTCAGTGAGCTGAACTGATGCCATGGGGCACACCGGTGTCAGGGGCGGGCGCGACCGTTCTAGCTAATCGCGGACAGGTGGAGGCGGATGGTCGTGCGGGGGCGGGGATGGATGAGGCCGGTCAACGGGTTGGCGCGGAACCCTCGCCGGCTCAGGACGGGCCGCGGCGCGTCCGCGCCGCACTCGCCTGTCGCGGACATCGAGGCAGCGTCGGCAAGGACGGCGCCGCCACTGGCAGTCTCAACTCGCTCATCTGAATTTCCCAGGCACTCAGGTACCGACTCCAGACGCAGCAATTCTATGAGGTGGGCGTCACACATCTTATGGTCGTAGTGCAAATAGGGCCCCGCGACCGTCGAAGGAGACGTCAATGCCGTACTGGGAAGTTTTCACGCCGGAGAACGCCTACACCGTCGAGGACAAGAAGGCGTTTGCCACGGCCATCACCAAGGCGTGTGTCGACTTCGCCGAGATTCCGGCCTTCTTCGTGAATGTCAGGTTCCAGGAGATTCCGGCGGACACCATGTTCCTCGGTGGTGAGTCCAAGAGCAACTTCATTCGAATCGTGGCCGACACCATCGCCCGCCAGATGCCCACCGCCGAGGAGCAGGCTGCCTGCATGGCTGCGATCGGAGCGGCTGTGGCTCCTTTCACCACGGATCGCGGCTACGAGTCGGAGATCCACATCGACGAGACGCCGATCGGGCTGTGGCGGGTGAACGGTATTACCGCCCCTCTGGAATACCCCGACATCTTCGCACAGTGGATCAAGGAGAACCGGGCCGTCCCCTACGAAGTTCCCGCCTCCTGACCGATCCCGAATTCGCCTGCAGAATCCCGGGAAGAAGCATCGGGCCGGTCTCCTCAATGGGCACGTAGGCCGATCTCGGGTGGCGGCAGGTTATGGCCGGGTATGGGTACGGTTGGGCCACGGAATCGTCTTTCCCTCTTCGCCGTCAGCGAGTTGGAATCAACCAGGTCTGCCGTAGCTCCGATTACCTTCAACTGCTGGAGTTGGAGCAAGCGATTATGGCGGCATGGCCCCGGAGAACCCCCCCGGGGCCATGCCGCCATTGCGCGGCATCCAGACCCGTCTTACGGATCGTCTCCGCCGTGAGCCCGGCCCTGGTCTGCGAGACCACAACCCATGATCGGTGCCCTCACCCCCGACGAGCTCATAACACGATCTCGTTGAAGTGTCGTGGGGCCTTGCCCCCTGATCAAGGCGGACGCGGTCGCGCTGTACCGGTCGCGGCCCGAGGCGACGATCCGGCGTTCGCCGCCGATCTGGGGATCCACCCCGAGACGCTGCGGAACTGGGTCCGGGCGGCTGGTGCGAGCCGGCCGCGGGGCGCCGGGCGGAGCTGCCTGCCAAGCCACCGACGCTGTCGGAGGCGGAGAACGCCGCTCTGCGCCAGAAGGTGCCCGAGCCGGAGGAGGAACGCGAGATCCCGCGCAAGGCGGCGAAGTACTTCGCCGGGGAGACGCGCTGGTGAACCGCTTCCGGTACGTCGCGGACCACCACCGCCGCTGCGGCGTGAAGTGGCGGTGCGCCATCGTCGGCATCGCCCGCTCCAGCTTCTCCTACTGGTGCCGGACGGCCGCGGACCGCGCCGCCCGGCCAGGATTCGCGGGCAAGACCCGTGGTCGGGCATGACCCATCGGCCCGGGCGAGAAACACCCGAGCCGCCGACAGGTCGCCGTCCTGTCTACTGATGTGCCGCCGAATCCGCAGAGCGACGCTCGAGCGCGTACGAGGCGGAGACCAGCAGGCTCCACATGTTGCCGTGGTGAGGGTACTTCGCCACCATGGCGGCGACGAGGCCCTCCACGTCCGTCGCGGTCTCGTACGCGGCCGCGAAGTCCTGAATGTACGAGCGCGTCTGCGCGATCATCGTTTCGACCGCGTAGTCGTCGCCGTCGGGCCTGCGATGTCCGGCCACGATCATCCGGGGACGCAGATCCTCGACGACCTTCACCGTGTCGAGCCAGTCCTGCCACTCGTCGGGGGTCGAGAGGGCGAGCATCGGATAGATCTCGTTGTAGATGGAGTCACCGGCCACGACAACATCAATCTCCGGAACGTGCACGATGCTCGTCGGATGGATATCCGCCTGCTTCACCTCGATGATGTTCACCGGGGAGCCGTCGACGTACAGGGTGTTCCCCACCATCTCCTCGGGCAGCGGTCCGGGCGTCACGCACTGGTCGCCGAAGAACATCTTCCATTGCTGCCTCTGCGCCTCCATGGTCTCCTTCATGGAGCTCAGAATGCTGGGCAGTGTTACACACCTGGCCTCCGGGAACCGCTCCAGGAGCGGGCCGGAGCCAAGGTAGTGATCGGCGTGGTCGTGGGTGATGTAGATGGTGGTGAGCCGCTTGCCCGTGCGTTCGATCAGGTCTCCGAGGGCCTGGACCTCATCCTTGAGGTGGAGCGCATCGATGAGAACCGCCTCCGTCGCGCCGCTGATGAGGGTAGCGGTGCTGGGGGAGAAAGTGCCCGGAGGGACTTCGTCGGAGCCTTCCGCCGGGATGGCGGGCCATCGCCCTACAAAAACGGTCGCCCGAACAGGCGGGTTTGTTGCAGCGGATGAAAGCGGGGTGGTCTCCACGAGTACCTCCGGTTGGGGATCGGGTCGGGCCGGCCGGCGTGGCCGAGCTGTCGGCACCGTTGATCACACGCTAAGAACGCGGTGGCGGACACTGCTAGAACGAATGTGCCCGGCCTCGGTACACAAGCGCCAAGGAACCATTTGCCGCATCGACGGAGACCGGATTCACCGGACTGGTCCTCGTCCTCATGGCGTATGGCGACTCAGGACACGGTGGCTGTCGCGCCGACGACAACGCATGACCTGGCCGATCGGTCGCGTGCACCCCTGTGGGACGGCAGGCGGGCTCGTTCCCGCACAGCGACACCCGCTCCGGCTTCCGGTACCTGCCGGACGGGCTGCTGACGGAGCAGGAGACCCGTGCCTGCTGGTCGGTCGTGGAGGCGGTGGGAGGGCGCGGCGCACGACCCGTACCGTGCAATGAACGCATGGCGGACGTCTGTGGAATGCGCAGGGTGCGGGTACGGGCGCGCCACCGGCTGCGAGCAGGAGGTCAGGCGAATCCGTGGGCGTCGCGGTAATCGCCCGGCGACACCGAGAAATCGCGACGGAACTCCCGACCGAAGTGGCTGGCATCGCAGAAGCCCCACCGGTGCGCGATCGCCGCAATGGAACTGTTCGTATTCACCAGGTCATCTCTGGCCGCCGCCAGGCGGTGTTTGCGAATGACCGATCCGGGGGTGTCTCCCGTCGATGCGAAAGCCCGGTGCACGGTCCTTGGAGCAACGCTGTGCGCGGCGGCGAGGTCGCCTACTCGGATCGCTCCTTCGGCGAGATGGTCGATGACCCATGCCTCCAACTGCTTTCGCAACAGCGGCAGGAACTCGCTGTCACCGATGTCGGAGTGGCTCGCACGGATCAGACCGGCGATGAGGACGAGCAGGGTATTCCGCGTGCCCTCGACCTCCGCGGCGGACATCCTTTCGACGTGACGGTCCATACCCATGAGGAAGTCCTGGAAGAGGTTGGCCAACGGGTTGCGCGCGGTCTCCAGAAGCAGGCACCCCGGCACGCCGCCCCCCGTGTCGTACCGGGACAGAGCGGTCATCGGCACCCTGACTGTTCTTTTGGTCAGCTGGTGCGGGACGACGAACTTTCCAGTGGCGCGGCTGCTCATGAGCAGAACCGTCCCTGGCCGGAGGACGACGGTGCCCTCCGGCGTCTCGATGACCTGACGGCCGGCGGACGCGGTGCAGAGCACCATCATGTCCTCATCGCGGTGTGCAACATTGCTGCCCCGGGATCCTGCGGACGGCGGGCACACCCAGTCGGTGATACGGAGGTCTCCGAGGTCTCGCTCCTCGATCGAGCCGAGGAACCTTGCCGGACCTGTCGACCGCAGGTCCACACTGAAGAGGCGGTCACGGACGGCCAGCCTCCAGCGGTGGTCGGCCTCCTCGGGTGTCGTCTGTAGATCAGCCCGGCTCAAAACGGATTGTGTGAGGGTCACGGTCTAGCTCCGGCTTCTTCGACGGGGGGCTCGACATGGTCGTGAATGTGCAGTCTGATTTGCGGCATGGCCGAATACTTGCCCTCAAACGACGAGAATTTGCCCGTACACGACACCGGCCTGCCCATCCGGGCCTCCGTCCTGCGAGGTCTGCCTGCGCTGGTGGGCGGAGACCGCGGCGCGAGCCTCCTCGCCGCGTACGGCTTCGACGAGGCGAAGATCGTCGAGGGCAACTCGTTCATCAGCTTCAGACAGGTCGAGCGGGTTCTCGAGGCAGTGGCCGACCGGTTCGCGCTTCCGGACCTCGGTCTGAGGATGGCGGCGCAGCAGGATTTGCACGTCGTGGGAGCGCTGGCGATCGCCATGGAGAACGCACGCACGATGGGCGAGGCCATCAGCTGCTCGAGCCGGTACCTGTTCGCATACAGTCCTGCCATCTCGGTGGAGGAGATCGAAGATCCGCTGGGAAACCCGGCGGTGGCCGGGCTTCGCTACGCGACCCGCACGATGACGAAGGCATCACCGCAATTGCTCGACTACGGCATCGGGATCGTTCACCGAATGCTGGTGCTGGTCAATGCTGGCGCGCCCTACGGGCTTCAGTCGGTGCAGCTTCCGCACTCTCGCGTGGCCAAGGACAGCGCCTACCGGGCATTCTTCGGGGCGGCGGTCACGTTCGACTGCCCGAGCGCGGTCCTGCGTATCCCGAGCCGACTGGCCTCGATGCCGGTCAGTGGTGGCAACGACCTGCTTCGCGCAATCGCCATCGACTATCTCGAGACGCACTTCGGCCACAAGGACGTACCCATCTCGGACCTGGTGACGGCGATCCTCAGCGAGCAGCCCGGATTCGATGGTCCGGACCTGGCGAAAGTCGCACGCCTGCTGAGTCTCCACCCACGTTCACTGCAGCGGTCCCTGTCCCAAGAGGGCATGACCTTCACCGGCGTCGTCGATCGCGTTCGCCGGAGCCAGGCCCTGGACCTGATCACGACGACGAACCTGCCGTTCTCGCAGATCGCGGCCAGACTGGGCATGCGCGAACAGTCCAGCTTCACTCGTGCGGTACGTCGATGGTTCGACACATCGCCCTCGAAACTGCGCCGCGCGGCACAAACGCCGAAAGGTCAGTTCATCCGGGTCCGGTGACCGTCGCTGCGCTGGAACGATCCTGGCACTCGCGTGGCCGGACTGGGCAATGCTCGTTCCTGACGTGTGCTGTCTACGGGAAATGGCAGGCCTGGGTCGATACCGAGAAGGGCGCGACCGCCACGTCGCCGGAGTCACGGCACTGCGTTTCAGGGGGTGACACCGCTTGGCGCCTGTCCACAACGTGGCACCCGGGTACCAGTACCCGACGCCCTTGTTCTACCGACGACCGGAGCTCGCTCATAGCTTGGGGGCTGCGAAGCATCACACGCGAGGCCCAGAACACAAGATGAACGGGAATCACATGAGCCGCGAAAACATCGCGTTCGAGGGCGAGGGTGGCGTCACCCTGCGGGGCAGGTTCTATCCGGCCACAAACAACAGCGGCCCCGCTCCGGTGATCGTGCCGGCACAAGGGATGTCGGGCGTCAAGGAGATGTACCTCGACGACTTCGCGGCTGTCTTCGCCGAGGCAGGCCTGAACGCCCTCGTCTACGACCACCAGAACTTCGGTGACAGCGACGGCACTGCTCGTCAACAGGTTGACCCGATCGTGCAGGACGCCTCGAAGGCGGGTGTCCTCCGCGACCACAGGCCAGACACCCTGACGGAACTCCCGGCCGCGCCGGAAACCCCTTCTTCACCAGGCTCCGAGGACGGATCATGAAGGCCATCATCTACCGCGACAAGGGCGGCCCCGACGTTCTTCAGCTCGTCGACCGTGACCTGCCAAGGCCCGGCCCCGGCGAGGTGCGCGTCCGGGTCGCCGTGTCCGGGGTCAACCCGACCGACTGGAAGTCCCGCTCCGACGCCACCCAGCCCAAGCTTTTCTCCGAGGTCACTCCGCACCACGACGGCGCCGGCACGATCGATGCCGTCGGGGAGGGGATCGACCAGAGCCGGGTCGGTCAGCGGGTCTGGCTGCTCATGGCCGCCGCATGGCGGCCCACCGGCACTGCCGCCGAGTTCACCGTCGTGCCCGCCGAGCAGACCGTGCCGCTGCCCGACGGGGCGGGCTTCGACGTCGGCGCCTCGCTCGGCGTCCCCGCGATCACCGCACACCTCGCACTCACCTGCGCCGAGGGCGGGCCGCGCCGTCTGCGGCCCGGCGCGCTCGACGGCAGGGTAGTGCTCGCCGCCGGCGGGGCCGGAGCGGTCGGACACGCGGTGATCCAACTCGCCCGATGGGCCGGCGCCACCGTGATCAGCACGGTCAGCGGCCCGGAGAAGGCACGGCTGGCCACCGCCGCCGGTGCCCACCACGTGATCAACTATCGCGAGGGCGATCCGGCCGCCGAGATCCGCAAGATCGCTCCGGACGGCGTCGACATCGTCACCGAGGTGGCGCTGGGCGCGAACCTTGCACTGGACCTGGCCGTGCTGCGGACGCGCGGCACGATCTCGACCTACTCCAACGACGGTGGCAAGCCGGTCGAACTGGACGTGTTGCAGAACATGATGCTGAACACACGCTTCCAGTTCCTGGTGCTCTACACGGTCGGTTCGCAGGCGCTCGCCGTGGCTGCCGAGGACGTGGCCGCCGCGGTCCGCGACGGCGCCCTGCCGGTCGGTGAGGAGCACGGCCTGCCCCTGGTCCGCTTTCCGCTCGACCGCACCGCCGACGCGCACAGAGCGGTGGAGAACGGCGCCGTCGGCAAGGTCCTGGTGGACGTCACGTCGTGACGTCCAGCCGGTCCTGGCCGACTCCCATCAGCCCGCTCGCGGGTGCCGACGAAGCGGTACGTCCAGGACCGCTCCCACGATCGCGGTCACGGACGTGAGGAGGTGCGCGAGGCCAAGGTCGCCTCCGTCGAGGGCCTGCTCTTCCCGCACGCCGGTCAGGTCGCGCGCATCCGCCGCAAACGCCGCCGCCCCGGCACGAAGACCGCCGCCTGGGCCCGCGGCCACCGGTGTCATAGGGGAGTCGAACCGCAGCGAGGCGGGCGGCAGCGCGTGGCCGTCACGCCAGCGCAGGGCTCCGTCCATGTCCCAGTAGTAATGGTGGACCCAGACCTGGCGGAGGATCTCCACCTGTGGCAGCAGCCGGAGGTGAGGTGGGGCGTTGGAGGCCCAGGCTGTGGTGAGGATCTTCTGTCCGTCCCTGCCGAATTCCTCGGCCCGGGCGGTCACGGCTGCCTTCCCGCCCGGCAGCTTGCCGATCTCCACCCGGCGTCCGTACCGCTTGGCCCACTCGGGCTCGATCAGCGGAGTCAGCCAGGCGGGAGCGGCCTCGGTCAGTTCCTCCAGCGCCGCCCGCAGCGTCTCCCCGACCAGTTCCAGGCGGCTGAGCGTGCGAACCGCGGCCAGCACATGAGTGGCGTCGGTACGCTGCCGGCCCCCGGCCTTGAGCAGGCCGGCCTCCACCAGGCGGTCCAGCATCACCTGCAGCAACCGGTCGGCGGCGCCGTCCTGTTCGGCCAGCCGGGCCCGGAACTCGCACAGCACCGAGTGGTCGAACCCCGGATCCTCCAGCTCAAGGCCGAGGGCGTACTTCCAGTCGATCCTGGTGCGGACGGCGTCCGCCGCCGCGCGGTCGGAGAGGTTCTCCGCGAACTGCAGCACCGACACCAGCGCCAGCTGCCCGGGTGACAGCCCCGGCCTGCCGTCGCAGGGATACAGGCCGACGAACGCGTCGTCCGCGAACAGGACATCGAGCCGGTCCCGGATGAGCATCGCCGCAGTGCCCTTCGGACACGCCGCCCGCGCTGTCCGCACCGTCCTCACCGGAATCCGCTGGAAACTCCCCGGCCGTAACGGCACTGCCCCCACACCCCGAAATCCGAGGCCACCCCGCACTCCTCCAGCGAACCATCCGACGTCCCCACCCTCAGTAGCCCGGACAAGATCACCAACAGAGTCACGGCATTGGCCCTAGCCGTCGTCCTCTGGCGGGAGGCGTCACCGACCAGAACCGCCGCTATCTGGTCACCAAGATCGTGCGGAGGGGCCGCACACGGGAGGCGATGGAAAGCCGCCGACCTGACGGTCCTGACGCGGCGGCTTGCGCCGCGGCGATCGCCCTGGCGCGCCGGCCGGCGCGCCAGAGGACCTGAGCTGCTCCTTCTGAGCGCAGGCATCCAGAAGGAGCAGCTCAGGTTCCATCACCGGGAGAAGCCCACCGGCAGGGGAACGCCCAGGTGAGTCAGGAGGTCGGCCACCTTCGTGTCGAGGAGGTGCCCGACCTTTTCGATGTCGGCGTCACCGAAGCTCGCGAAGAGGTTGCTCGGCCTGTCGAACGAGATGACCGCGTTTCCTTCCCCATTTTCGTAGACGAGAACCCGGAGGGGCGCGTAGAGGATCGCATTGGGATTGTGGCGGTACATCGTCTCGGCAATCGTGTGATTGCCCATCAAGTAGGCGATTGAGCGGGTGTCGTCTTTACCGACCCCACTGATCCGAAATACCGGGCTGGGATCGATCCTGGAGTAGATGAGGAATCCCCAGGGGGCGGCCTCCTTCACATTCGCGAGAGCCTGGTCCCAATTCTCGACGCCCAATACCATCGCTGGGTCGAAGGCGGGAACCGCCTTCTCGTACTGTGCCACGAAGGCGTCGAAACCCTGACCGGTGTCGATGGCGTACCTGGTGGTCTCGAAGGTCACATGAGAACCGGCCGAGGGGCTCGTCGATGCGCGCTCGGACCCTGGTGACGTAGCGCCCGCACTCACGCGATCACAGCCGCGGCGATTGCGAAGCTCTTGCTCGAACTGAACATGGAAACCTTCATTCACTGTCCTGATGAAGCGCGAACCTGGCCGGTGCCTCCCGGAGCTGTCGTGCAGCGGGCCCCGGGAGGTGACCGGCAAGGAAGGAGACCGGGCGGCCCTGAGATGTCCTGATCCTACTAGGGCCGTCCGGTAGGGGCTGGTCAGGCGGACACGGGCGCTTCCCACGGAACAGGGCGGTTCTCTTCGACCCACTGCGCGAAGATCTCGGGGTGTGCGACCGGCGCCTTGATGCCGTTCACCCGCCAGAGACCGATCGGAGTCTCGTCGAGGTGGATCTCGGTATCGAACCCGCGACCGACGGTGAAGGGCTGGATGGTCTCTTCGATCGACGCCATGCAGGCCTCCTGCTCCTCGGGCGTGGGCAGGTGGCGGGCGATGATGTCAGTGACGATCCGGATGAAGCCGGACTTCGCCTCACCGCCGATGTAGGTGTCATCGACCGGCACCTCGAAGAAGTAGACGTTGACGAAGAACGCCGGAATCTGCGCGAACTCCACGTTGTTCTTGGTGATGGCCTCCGCGAGCGCTTTCTTGTCTTCGTTCGTGTAGGCGCCCGGAGGTGTGTAAATGTGCCAGAGTGGCATGTCTCGATTCCCTTTCGTTGCCCATCGTAACCGGTGATCCCAGCTGCTGTGATGCGACGTTATGGAGAAATCGAGGGTTGGCGGTAGGACGGACGCGCCTTGCCTTAGTACAGGCGCGCCCTGCCCCGAGCCATATTTCGGGTCGAGGGCCGGCCGAGCCGAATCAAGATGACGCTGCCGACCATTGAGGCGTTTGAGAACACCGACCGCCTGAGATTTCGTCACACGATCACGGTCGGGCTTTCTTGAGACGTCGAGGCGTCGTTCCCAGCGGACGGTCAGGCGCTTGAAGTGGTGCCTGGGTCCTTGATGTTCGGGGCGCCCTTGCGGGAGATCACCGGCAGGATGCGGCGCCTGCGCAGTTCTCGCCGGTTGGGGTTGCTGTCGTAGCCCGTGTCGCCCAGAACGGACTCGGGGCGCCGTCGCGGTCGGCCTGGCTTCCCGGCGATGGGAGGGATGTCGTCGACCAGGTTGAGTGTCTGGGCGATGTCGTTGACGTCGGCGGCGGTCCTGATGACGAGCAGCGGGGTGCCCTTGCCGTCACAGACTTTCGCGCGGACGTGCGAGTCATCCACGCATGCGCGGGTCCAGTTTTGCTGGCTGCGTGCAGCTCGGCGAGCAGGACGCGGTGCAGGTGGTCGAAGACGCCGACCTTCTGCCAGTGGCCCAGGCGGCGTCGGCAGTTCTGTCCGGATCCGATCCCAGTTCCAGGGGCAGGAGTTGCAAGGAGATGTCCTGGTGCAGGACGCACAGGATGCCCTGCAGACACAACCGGTCGTCTACCGGTTCGGGCCCGGGTGACCGCTCGGGCCAGGGTGGGTGCAGCGGTTCGATCCGTGCCCAAAGCCGTCGTCCACGTTCCAAGGCCGAGTCGTCACGTGACGCGAACCAGGGCACCTCAACAAGATCTTGCTACGAGCTCTCAAGGCCGGCGTCGGGTCGCACCGAGCACCAGACCTCGGTTCCCAGTTTCATGATCGAGGTCGTGCAGGGGTGAGTCGCGAGGATCGCGGCAGGACCTTTGACGATCGTGGTCCAGCCGTTGGAAGAAGGCGACCTTGGCTGCCTCGTCCTCCATGACGGCTTCGAGACACGCGCTCGCGGTCGAAGACGGCGTCAAGGTCCGCGACCAGCTGAACGCAGGGGCACGTCGGCAGACTCCGTCCTGCCTCGTGGCTCCGCGCGTCCGAGCGATCGTTCCAACCGGCCGGACGTTTTCGCGAGGCCAGAGCCCATCGGTCCGCCGTGACGACGACCCGCACAACCAGGCTGCCGTCGCCATCGGCGATGCCGCTCCGCGGTGCGGGTCAAGCACCCAGGTGCTTGAGGAAGTGTTTCCGCGCCGCCGCGGCACACTCGTCGAAGCCCGGCCCGGTGTAGGCGTCGAAATGCCCTCCGGAGATCACTCGGATCTCCTTCGGCTCACGGGCTTCCGCGTAGGCGTCCAGAGCCAGCTGGACCGGAGCTACGACATCGTCGGCAGCGACGACCATGAGCAGGGGAGTTGGCGCTATGCGGCTGATGTAGCTCACCGGCTCGTACTCCGTGACCAGCTCGAGGCTGCGTGCGGTCATCTCGTTCTTCCAGTTGGGCGCGCGATCTGCCGCGGTCTTGGTGAACCACTCGTAGGCGTCGCTCGAGGCCATGACCGCCTGGGCGGTCGGGTCGGGTGTGACCACTGGAAGCATGTTCGGCTCGCCGCCTGCGAACCGGTGCATACGGTCGCCGTCCATCATGCCCAGGACGTGCGGGATGAAGTCGGGCCGCACGGTGCGATTCAGCATGCCGGAACCCGAGACGCCAGGTACCTGGGAGACGACTGCCTTCACCCGGCGGTCGAGGGCCGCCACCACCAGTACGTGGCCGCCCGAGAAGCTGGTGCCCCACAGCCCGATCTTCGAGGCGTCGACCTCCGGACGAGTGATCGCATAGGTGATGGCGTTGCGGATGTCGCGGTACTGCAGCACCGGGTCGCCCTCCAGGCGGGGCATGCCGTCGCTGTCGCCGAAGTTCTGGTGGTCGTAGACCACTACGTTGAGACCGGCGTCCGCGAAGTACGCCGCGTAGTCGTCGAGGTACATCTCCTTCACGCCGGTCAGGCCGTGTGTGACGACGATCGCCGGAGCCGGATGCTCGGCGTTCTGAGCCGGGTAGAACCAACCCCGGAGGGTGACGCCATTTTCACCGGGGAACTCGATGTCTTCGCGAGTCATGGTCGTGAACGCCTTTCGTTACGGGTTGGGATGTAAGTCCACGCTGAGGCCGGGCGGCATGCCGGCCGTAGAACGATCGCGCCCGGCAGAGGTATCCACGTGCCGGGCCGGTCCCGAGGCCATCCGTTGAGCCGTTTTCGGTGGTGATGATGGCCCCGTCCTGAACCACATCAGGCGGAGGACTCGACGGAAGGGCGTCTCACCATGTTGCGCGAGCATCACGTCAAGCTGGGACCGGTGCGGACCCGCTACTTCGAAGGCGGGGATCCGTCGGGGCCGACGGTGGTCCTGGTGCACGAGGGCAGCTTCGGTGGAGACGCACCGAACACGTTCGGACGCCTGGTCGCACACCTGGAGGCCGACTACCACCTGGTGCTGCCCGAGATGCTGGGCTTCGGGGGCACCGACAAGGCGGTCTTCTTCGGGGAGAACCCGTACGAGCCGCGCCTGCGTCATCTCGATGCGTTCCTGGATGCCCTCGACCTGCGGAACGCGCACTTCGTCGGCAACTCGTTCGGCGGTGGCATGGTGCTGCGACTCTCGATCCGAGAGGACACCGCCTGGCGCATGAGGTCGGCCACCAGCATCTCGGGGACGGGTGGCCCTTTCCGAACGCCCGACGCGTTGAAGGACATGGCCGAGTACGTGCCGAGCATCGAGGATGCTCGGCGGATCGACGGTTGGATCCTGCCTCCGGGTGCTGACGACGCGGACCACGCCGAGGCCCGTTTGGAGAGCAGCCTGCGTCCCGGCCAGTGGGAGTCCATGATGGCGCCCACGCTGCGCAGCCCGGCCCAGCCCGAGAAGGCGCGCCCCTGGGACTTCCCGGCCGCGCTGTCGCGCAGTGTGGTCCCGACTCTCCTGGTGGCCGGCACCCTCGACCGGATGCTCGAGAAGGGGTGGGAGAACAAGCTCTCCAAGCGCCTCAAAGACGTACGGGTCGAGCATCTTGAGGCCGGCCACTCTCCGAACATCTCGCATCCGGTAGAGACCGCGGGCCTGCTGCGCGACTTCTTCGACCACATCGCCAACCGCTGACCCGCTCGGCGCCCATCACCTGAAAGGGACCTCGCACGCATGTCTAGTGTCACTTATCAACTCGTGGACGGCCTGGCCGTTCTGAGCCTGGCTCACGAAGGTCCGCCGGTCCTCGGCCGCGACCTGATGGCTCACCTCGGCGCAGGAGTGGACAAGGCGCAAGCCGATGGGTGCCGCGGCCTCCTCCTGCGCGCCGACGGACCGATCTTCCTGGCGGGAGCCGAGGCGTCCGACTTCAAAGGGATGAGCGAGGCCGAGGCGCGGGCCATGTTCACGGACTTCATCAGCGTGGTGCACGCCATCGAGGGCCTGGACGTGCCGACCGTCGCGGCGGTGCAGGGGATGTGCCTCGGGGGCGGGCTCGAACTGGCTCTGGCCTGCGACCTGATCGTGGCGCAGAAGAGGACCTTGCTCGGCCAGGTTGAGGCGAGGATCGGCGGAGTGACCTTCCTGGGGGGCACCCAGCGGCTGGCCGAGAGGTGCGGCACCGCGCGTGCCCTGGAGATCACCTACTCGGGGTTGCTGTACTCCGCCGACGCCTTCGAGTCGTGGGGGATCGTCTCGCGAGTCGTCGATGCCGACAACTTCGAGGCGAAGGCCAGGTCGCTCGCCACTTCCCTGGCCAGTGGGCCGACGGCGGCACACCGGGTCACCAAAAAGGTCCTCCGCACCGCGAGGGCGCAGGGCGTGCGTGAGGCCGACGAGCTGCTCCTGCAACTCGGTCCGGCTCTCCTCGAAACCGCCGACATGCAGGCAGCCGTCGACACGATCACGACCATGGGCTCGCGGGAGTTCATGGCGAATCCCGCACCGGTGGCCTTCCGTGGCGAGTAGGCGGGTCGTGGAGAACACGGTGCCGACCCACGTCGTTCACCTCCTGGAGGGACAGGCGGCGCGAACGCCCGACCACCCCGCGCTGTCCTGGCTGGAGGGCGACAGCCTGCGCAACCTCACTTGGGGGCAGTACCGCCACCAGGTGTGGGCAGTGGCCTCCCGGTTGCTGGAGATGGGAGTGCGATGCGGCGAGACGGTCGCGATCCTGGCACCCAACATCGTCGAGCACTACGTGGCGGACCTCGCCGCAGTCCTCTGCGGAGGAGCCACGGTGAGCCTCTATCCGACCTTGGTCGACGAACAGCTGGCGTACATCCTGGCGGACGCCAAGCCGGCCGTTGTGATCACCACCGACGAGACCACCGCCGACCGGCTCCGGCGCGTACTGCCGGACGGCTCGAACGCTCATCTGGTCTGTGTGCAGCAGACAGGTGAGGGGGCAGGTGCAGGTGCACCGTACGTCTCATGGGCCGAGGTCCTCGCGGACGGGGCGGCGTCCCTGGAGGCGAACAGGGCGGAGCTCAGCCGCCGTCTCACGGATTCCGGCGACAACACGGCGACCTACGTCTACACGTCAGGCACCACCGGCACGCCGAAGGGGGTGACACTGACCCACGCCAACCTCCTGTTCGAAATGGAGGCCTTCGACCGGATGGGGTTCTTCATCGGCGGATACCGGGTGATCTCCTACCTCCCCCTCGCTCACATCGCCGAGCGACTCTGGAGTCTCTACTTCCCGCTGCGCACCGGTGGCAACGTCCTGCTCTGCCCTGACCAGGGCCAGCTGCTCACCTACTTGAAGATCCAACGCCCGAGCTACTTCATGGGCGTGCCGAGGGTCTGGGAGAAGCTGCGCGACGCCGCGGAAACGATCCTGTCGACAGAGCCGTACGCCAGCCGTAGCGCCGAAGTCGCGACCGACCGCGACGTACTCGTAAGGGCCTGGGCGCGGTCCCAGGACGGCTCTCTCGGATCTGTGGACCGCGTCCGCGCCCTCAAGGCCCGCGAGGGCATTCTGTACGACCTTCGTCGCGAACTCGGTCTTGAATGGACCGTCAACCCCAACAGCGGTGCCGCTGCTCTGCCCCAGGACCTTCGCGACTTCTGGCGCTCGATCGGCGTCGACCTCACCCAGGCCTACGGCCTCTCGGAGACGACCGGGGTCGCCGTGTGGGAGCGCATCGGCGGTGCTCGCAGAGGAAGTGCGGGCTTCGCGGTGCCCGGGTGCGAGATCGCCATCGCAGACGACGGCGAGATCCTCGTGCGAGGCCCCGGTGTCACTCCCGGCTACCGCAACATGGATCCGGAGAAGTCGGGGCTGATGGTGGGCGACTGGCTCGCGACCGGCGATGTGGGTCACCTCGACGAGGCCGGTCGCCTGTACGTGACGGACCGTAAGAAGGAGCTCATCGTCAACGGCTCCGGGAAGAACATCTCGCCCACGGCGATCGAGGAGAAGATCGCCGGCCGCGGGTTCATCAACCAGGCAGTCGCGATCGGTGACGGAAGGCCTTACATCACGGGGTTGATGACGGTCAAAGAGCCGGACCTGATCTCATTCGCCCGGGAACGCGGTATCGAGGACGCGGTCCCGGACCTCCTCTCTCATCCGCTCGTGCTGCAAGAAGCCCAGCGCGTTGTGGATCAGGCCAACGAACGTCTGTCCCGACCCGAGCAGATCAAGAGGTTCCGACTCGTGCCCGATCAATGGTCGGTCGACTCCGGAGACCTCACGCCCACCTCCAAGCTGCGACGGCGGGCCATCATCGGGCGCTACTCCGCCATCATCGACGGCCTCTACGCAGAGTCGAAGGACACAGCACGATGAGCTACGAATACATCAAGCTGGAGCGACGCGGCGAGGTGATGCTCATCGGCATCAACCGCCCCGAGAAGGCCAATGCCTTCAACCGTCAGGTGTTCAGGGAGCTTTCCAGCGCCTATGCGGATTTCGATACGGACGACTCCGTGCGCGTGGGTGTGCTCCACGGAATCGGTCGGCACTTCACTGCGGGGATGGACTTGCGAGAGGTCGCGCCCGATGTGTCACGCGGCAACTCGCTGGTCGCACCCGGCGGCATCCATCCGTGGCAGGTCGAGGGCCGACGACTGTCCAAGCCCCTGATCGCGGCCGTGCACGGGAAGTGCCTGACTCTGGGGGTCGAACTGGTGCTGGCGGCGGACATCGCGATCTGCACCGCCTCATCCGCCTTCGCCACACTCGAGCCGCAACTCGGGCTCTTCCCGTTCGGAGGAGGCACGGTTCGGCTTCCCCAGAGGGCCGGCTGGGGGAACGCCATGCGCTGGCTTCTGACGTGTGAGGAGTACGACGCGCAGGAGGCCTACCGCATCGGCGTGGTCCAGGAGGTCGTGGATGACGGCGACCACCTTACCCGCGCCATGCAACTCGCGGACAAGATAGCTCGCCAAGCCCCGCTGGTGATCAGGGCCGTGCTCGACAACGGCCGTCGGGCACTACGGGACGGCGAGGCAGCCGCCGAGCTGGAGATGGCTCGGCTGGCCCGGGAGACCTTCAGCTCTGAGGACGGCAAGGCCGGCATCGATTCGTTCAGGGAGCCCGGCGGGCCTCCTGTCTTCGTCGGGCGCTGAACACCATGTCGACAAGAGATGCGGGACCACGAGACGCCTGCGGACTGGTCTCGATGCTCTTCTCCGATCCGCCCGCCGTCGCCGAGGTCCCGCCGTCCGCCTGGGGGTTCGGAGGACTTCACGGTGGTCTGGCGCTGGGCCTTGTCGCCTCGTCGGTGCGGCGAAGTCTTCGGGGTCATTCCCTCCGCTCGATCACGGGGCAGTTCCATCAACCGGTTCGCGAGACGTTCGCCATCGACACGCGAGTGATCAGATCCGGCCGGAACGCGAGCGCCGTCCAAGCCACCGGCTCGGACTCTGCCGGGATGTGCCTGACCGCCACCGCCATCCTCGGCGTCGACCAAGAGGGCACCGTGCCGACGTACGCCCCCGACGCGCCGGACACGCCGGGGCCGCATGCGCTCGCCTCGCTGGAGGGGCTGACGCACCAGGTGCCGGTGCTGAGCCAGGTCGATGTGCGGCCGGTCGGTTCGATCCGGCCGTACTCCGGTGCCGAGAACCCCACGATGACCGCGTGGATGCGGGTGCGGGGACACGACGTACCGGTCGACCCGAGCGCGGTGGTCTTCCTCCTCGATGCCCTCCCGCCTTCGTACACGGCGGTCCTGAGACAGCCCCGACCGGTGCCCACGATCGAGTTCTCCGCTCACCTCACCGCGCATGTCCCCACCTCGCCCTGGGTGCTTGTCCGGTCCCGGACCGTTCGCGCCGAAGCAGGGGGATGGGTGACGGAGTCGATCGACGCATGGGATCTCGAAGGCACTCACCTCGCGTCGGCTCAGCAGCTCCGCCTCGCCGTGGCTGCGCGGCCCTCTCCCCGACGCGCATGACCCACGCAGTCAAGGCGGCCTGTAGTGGAGAAGGCCCTGAGTACGCACAACGAAAAGTGAATGCGAGAGCGGCATGACGAACAACGCAATGGACGTCGACGAGGTGGTGAGGGCGGGGGAGTTGATCCCTCTCCTGTGCGCGGTCGCCGAGCTGACAGGTGACCGTGCCCTGCTCGCCGAGCGGTTCCGGCCCACGCTGGACCCGGAGATGATCGTGGTCCCGGAGGCCGGCGGTCTGCCTCCGGACGTCGCCCGTGAGGCTTTCGAACGCGTCGCACGTGCGCTGAAGCGACACCTCGCCGCCGACGATGCGGCAACCAAGGACGACCTTTCCGTGGAGGACATCGTCGACTTCCTCACCCATGGCGACAACGCCCACGCCGAGCTCATGCGGCACGAACTGGGCCATGCCGACGAGCACGTGTGGGCGAAGGCTGAGGTCGCCTCCGATCGCGACTTCGTCGTGGGGGTGGTGGGAGCCGGCCAGGCAGGGCTCGCGATGGCGAGGTCCCTGCGGCGCTCGGGAATCGACTTCGTGATGTTCGAGTCCGCCGACAAGGTCGGCGGCACCTGGAGGTGGAACGCCTACCCGGGGTGCCGCTTGGACACCAGCACCCTCGCCTACAGTTACTCGTTCTTCCAGAAGAGCGACTGGCGGCACCACTTCGCGGTGAGGGAGACGCTCGAGGACTACTTCCTGGAGTTCGCCGAGCACGAACAACTGCTGGACAGCGTGCGGTTCAACTCACGAGTCGTCCGAGCGACCTGGGACGAGCGGGACGCCAGGTGGGTACTGGACGTGCACGATCTGCTGTCCGGCCAACGATCCACGGTTCGGGTGCACGCGCTGATCAGTGCGGTCGGGTTCCTCAACCAAGCCAAGATCCCGACCTTCAAGGGCCTGGAGCAGTATCGCGGTGAGAGCGTCCACTCCGCCGACTGGCACCCCGGCGTCGAGTACCGGGGAAAGCGGGTCAATGTCATCGGGACCGGCGCGAGCGCCTATCAGATCGCGCCCGCCATCGCGGACGAGGTCGCCTCGCTCACCATCTTCCAGCGCAGCGCCCCCTGGATGCTTCCCGCGCCGCTCTACCAGGCAGAGGTGGGGCAGGAACGGCAATGGCTGATGGAGAACATCCCCTCCTATCACCGGTGGCTCCGGCTGTGGGAGTTCTGGCACTCCACGATCGGCAAGTACGCGCTGACCAGAGCCGATCCCCAGTGGGCGTCCCCGGAGTCGGTCTCGGAGCCGAACCAGCGTTTCCGCGATGCTCTCGTCGAGAACATCCGAGGCCAGTACGTCGGGCACGAACAGCTGCTCGATGCGGTCATCCCGCGCTACCCCGTGGGCGTCAAGAGAATGCTGCGGGACAACGGGGTGTGGGCCAAAACGCTCCAGCAGCCTCACACCGCGCTGGTGACTGACGAGATCGACTCGTTCGACGAGCACGGGATCCGGACCACCGCAGGAGACCAGTACCCGGCCGATCTGACGATATTCGCCACCGGATTCCACGGTACGAACTACCTGGGGACCATCGACATACGGGGTCGCGGCGGACTGAGGCTCAGCGACTTCTGGGGTGAGGAGTCCCGGGCCCACAAGGGGGTCACCGTCCCGGGATTTCCCAACCTGTTCTGCCTCGCGGGCCCGAACACCGGACTGGTCGCCATCGGTAGTCAGACGTTCATGGCCGAGTGCGGAATCCACTACGTCTCCGAATGCCTGCGCCACCTGCTGACGACCGGCGCGGCGGCCGTCGAACCGACGCAAGAGGCCTACCACGCCTACGTGCAATGGGTCGAGCAGGGCAACCGCGGCATGGCTTGGGCAGCCGTGCCCGAGGCGAGCTGGTATCGCAACGCGAGCGGCACCAACACCGTGGTGTGGCCCTACCCTCTGCTCACCTACTACGAGATCACCCGGACGATGGACGAGGACGAGATGATCGTCTCCCACGCCGCGAGCGAAGAGGTGCCGGCGTGAGCCCGGACCCGAAGTCGTCGGGGCGTGAGCACGTGCTGAATCACCATCGCGGCTGGCGCGGCTATTTCGCGGCTGCCCCGACGCCCTTCGAGCGCGACGGCGCGCTGGATCCGCGACGGCTGCGGGACGTGCTGGAATGGTTCGTCGGCGAGCGCGCGCACGGTGTGGTGGTCAACGGAACCACCGGAGAATGGGTGGCGCAGTCGGTGGACGAGCGCCAGCGCGTGCTCGAGATCGCACGGGAGACCGTGGCCTCCGGTACACACCTGCTCGTCGGGATCGGCAGCATGCGACCCGAGCACAGTCTGGTCCTGGGCCGGCATGCAGCCGAGGTCGGCGCCGACGGGGCACTCCTCACGATCCCCCCTGCCAGATGGCTCACCCACGACGAGATCTTCGATTTCTACGCGACGATGGCACGACAGATTCCGCTGCCCCTGCTCGTCTACAACGTCCCCGCAGTGGTGGGAACCGATCTTCCGCCTGAGCTGCTCGCCCGCCTCCTCACGATCGACGGAGTCGTCGGGGTCAAGGACAACACCCCATCGCCGGAACGGCGGACCACGACCTTGCGCCTTCTCGGTCACGACCACGCGATCTTCTCCGACGTTCTCGACCCGACGGCTCTCCCCGTGTTCGCCGGCGAACAGTGCGGGCGTGGGCAGATCGGGAGCGCAATGCCCTTGGGGAGACGTCTCGCGGACGCGTTCGAGATGGTCTGGCGTGGTGAGGTCGACGAAGCCCGCCAGATCTCCGAGGACCTCACCCGGTTCAAAAGAGCCGTACTGAAGGTTCTTGGCCCCGGACAGCCCTGGCACGCCCAGATCAAGGCCCTGATGTTCGCCGCCGGGATCGACGCCGGCTTTCCCCGTTTTCCGACCACATCCATCCGGGACGACGAGCACGCCATGGCACAACTGCGTGCAATCACCCACACATTCATGAGGTGAACATGATCCACGTAAAGTACGCGGCATCCAACCCTGGGGGAGCACCGACACTCATCCTCGCAGCCTCCCTCGGCACCGACCGTGAGATGTGGCGCGAGCAGGTGCTGCTCCTTCCTAGTGCCTGGAACGTGGTGACCTTCGACCTCCGGGGCCACGGAGCCTCGCCGCTGACCTCGCGGATACCGACGATCGACGACTTCGCCGATGACGTGGTCTCGATCGCCGACGACCTGGGCGTCGACCGCTTCGCGTTCTGCGGACTGTCCATCGGCGGTGCCATCGGACAGAGCCTCGGCGCCCGCTACCCGGACAGAGTCAGCTCGCTGGTGCTGGCCTCCACCGGCCTGACGATCCTGACCAGGGCCGCTCTCATCGAGCGCTCCGAGCGGGTGCTCCGTGAAGGGACTGCCTGGATCGCCGACGCGTCCGCGCCTCGCTGGTTCACCGAGCGGTTCCGGGATGAGCACCCGGACATCGTCGACGCCAAGATGGACCACCTTCGGCACATGGCGCCGCGCGCCTACGCGGATGCATGCCTCGCTCTGGCCGGCTTCGATGGTCACGCGATCGCCCGGTCGATCTCCGTGCCGACACTCGTCCTGTCGGGGGAAGACGACGTGGCCACCCCTCCATCGGGCTGCGCCGAACTCGCGGCCGCCATCCCCGGCGCCAAGCTTGGTTCATTGCCTGGCTCCGCACACCTGTGCAGCGTGGAGCGGCCGGAGCTCTTCACCGAGTTCGTTCAACGACATGTCGAAGCCCACCACTAGCCCAGGGCCTGTTGCGGGTCGGGATCACGGTGTGACTGGGAGGCTGCGGATCCAGGTGAGTGCACCGTAAGTGCGGTCCGGCTTCACCGCCCTCGGGGGTGTTGTCGTAACGGGGGGCCGGGTCCCTCACCGCTTGAACATGTTGATGGCGCGTTCCACGGTGTTGCGATCTTTGAGAGTGTGGCGGCGTGGGCGATCAGGCAGCCACAAACGACGCCACTGCGGCAGCGACGGCTGAGGTCGCGGGCCTGGTCGACCCGAGCGGGACGACCTCCCGCAAGGGCCAGCAGAAGCTACTCGACGACGCGACCGCCGACTTCCGCTCGAGCCGCAGGAGCAGACCGGCCGAATTTCCGCCGACACCGTCCAGAACAAGCAGGTCCCCGATGCCGAACCGCAGCTAACGCGTTCGGGTTGACCTGCGGCAGCACGGCGACCGATGGCTCGCGTCCCCATGGGAGTCCCTGGCATGACGAGGTGACGCGTCATGACCGTCAGCGCGGTGCCGGTCCCGCTGACACTGGCCGTGGTCGCCGGCGTCGATGCCCACGTCGCCGAGGAGACGACGTACGCCCGTAGAACGTACTCACCGCCGCCACCAGCGTTACCGACCTGGTGAGCTGTCGGTCCACATCCCTCGACGAAGACCTGAAGCGAGCCCTCGATCAGACGACGGGATCCATCCCCGCCGACTTCCGCGAGATCCTCACCGACGTCGTCGAGTCAGCGGCCAGGCGCAAAGGCATCAGCACCGAGGCCGGAGCGAGCGCCGCCGGTGTAGTTTCCGGCGGCGTGAAGGTCGCCCGGCTCGAGCCTGTGTGAGCGACGGCACGGGATCAGCCGAAGACCGGCCTGCGCTTGGCGAGGAAGGCGTCGACACCCTCGATGCCGTCCGGCGAGACGATCGCCCGACTGATCGTTGCGGCTTCCAGGTCCAGCTGATCGACGAAACCCCTGCCCGTCGACTCGGCCATGAGCCTCTTGGTGTCGGCCAGCGCGCCGGTCGGCCCGACGCGGAGAGTGGAGACGACCGCCTCAACCGCCGCATCGAGCTCAGCTGCAGGGACAGCGCGGCTCACCAGGCCCCACTCGGCCGCCTCGGCCCCCGTCACGACCCGGTTGCTGAGCGCGAGGTCCATCGCCCGCGGCCATGACACCCGTGCGGCGACCAACCAGGTCACGCCACAGTCCGGGGTCAGGCCGGACGCGGTGTAGGCCATCACCAGCTTCGCCTCGTTGGCCGCGATGACTATGTCGCCGATCAGCGCGAAGCCGAGCCCACCTCCCGCCGCGGTCCCGTTGATCACGGAGACGACCGGGACCCTCAGCCTGCGGATCATGGCGAGGGCGGCATGCAGTTCGTCGGCGGTCGCCTTGATCTGCGCGCCACGGTCATCGGCTCCGGCGAAGTCGCTCAGGTCGCCACCGACGCTGAATACCCGGCCCTGGGCGCACACGACCACGACCCGGGCATCACCGCGGTGCGCGTCGTCGGCGGCACGTCCGGCCGCGATGCGCAGGGCTTCGCCCATCGGCCTGTCCAGGCTGTTGTGCCCTCCGCTGTGAGCGAGCTCGATCCGCGCGACGTGGTCGACGAGCTGGTAGGCGACGCGGTCATGGATCACGTGGGTCACGGTCTTCTCCTCGGGCTTGATGGACGCTTCGTCGTTCCAGAACGCGACGGGCATGGGCGAGCGAACGACAAGCTCCCCGGCGCTTGCGAAGATCTCTGGCCATCGTCGTCGCGATGGACGGGAAGCCAGGGGTTGCCCGGCACGGGGTGGGAGCAGATGTCGGTGCCCCCTCTGGGAGTTCACGAAAACATCGGGGTCGAGCACGTCGTACAACCAGTCGTAGGCCTCGGACGGCGGAACCGCTCCAGTGACCGCCACCGTCCGCAACGCGGCGAGGCCGTCGCCTCATAGAAAGGCTGCGCCCGGCGGTGATACGCGAGTGCCACCGGTGAGGCCGTGAGCTGCCCGGTAGTCGCCGGGGGACATCGAGAACTCGCGACGAAACTCCCGGCTGAGATGGCTCGCGTCGCAGAATCCCCAACGGTGTGCGATCGCCGCGATCGAGGCGGATGAGTGGACAAGATCGTTCCGCGCCGCGGCGAGGCGGTGAGCTCGCACCACGGCTCCCATGGTGTCGCCGGTGGTGGCGAACGCACGGTGCACCGTGCGAGGCGCGACGTTGTGGGCAGCGGCGAGATCAGCCACCCGGATCGCGCCCGCTGTGAGATGTTCGGCGATCCAGCTCTCGAGCTGTTGCCGCAGGAACGGAAGGAAGCCCGTCTCACTGAGGTCCGGGGCATGGGCGGAGCGCAACATCCCGACGATGAGCATGAGAAGGGCGTTGCGGGCGCCTTCGACGTCGACAGGGGACATAAGCTCCAACTGCATGTCGACGGCTGTGAGAAATTCCTGTGTGAGCCGCGCAAGGGGATTCTCAGCCGTTTCGAGGCACAGCACGCCCGGTACGCCCCGCCCCGTGTCGTAGGGAGCGAGCGCCGTCAGTGGCACGCGCACCGTACGCTTCGCCAGCTTGTCGGGGATGACGATCCTGCCGGTCGTCCGCGAGCTCATGAGTAGGAGAGCACCAGGACGAAGCACCACCGTTTCGTCGGATGTCTGGAGGATCTGCCGGCCTTTGGTCACCATGATCAGCAGGAGAGACTCTGCTTCCCTCGCAGCCATGCTGCTCTCGCGCACGCCTTCCAGATCGGGGCATCCCCAATCTGTGATGAGGAGATCGCCGATGTCGCGCGTCTGGAGGGTGCCGTGGCCCGGGACACGGTGGGTTCGTCGGATGTGCATGTCACCCAAGCGGTGTTGAACGGCTGTCCGCCAACGGAAGTCGCGCTCCTCGAGAGAGACATCGGGGACGGGCTCGGAAGTCGTTTGGACGAGTGTCACGGTCTCACTCCATCTCTGGCGGTCGAGACGGCCTTGGCGCACGAGGCCTCGACTTCGTAGATGTCTTGTAGTTTGCTTCGATGTGACGTCCGTGACTTGCCTTTACACGACAAGGATTTGGCTTTGCGTCACAGCGATGTGCCGATTCGGGCATCGATCCTCCTGGGCCTGCCCGCCCTGATCACTCGTCTCGGGGGCCACGGGGACGAGTTCCTCGCGGCGTACGGGTTCGACGAAGAGCTGACAGCGCAGTCCGACGCCTTCGTCAGCCTGCGGCAGATGGAGCGCCTTCTCGAGGAGGCCGCCCGGCGGTTCGAGGTTCCTGACTTGGGGTTGCGGATGGCCGCACAGCAGGACCTGCAGATTCTCGGGCCGCTCGCGATCGCGCTGGAGAACTCGTGCACGGTGGGCGACGCCCTGGAGTGCACGAGCCGGTTCCTGTACGTGTTCAGCCCAGGGTTGTCGCAGGAAGTCATTCCCGATCCGCTGGGCAACCCGGATGTGCTCGCCATTCGCTACGCCAGCACAACGGGCACTGCCTCGCCTCAGTCGGTCGACTACGGGCTCGGCATGGTCCATCGGGTCGTGACCCTCGTGAACGGCGGGGGATTCTATGGACTCCGTTCAGTGCAGCTCCCCCATCCGCCCCTGGCCCCGGAGGCGGTCTACCGGGCGCACTTCGGCGCAGAGGTCGCCTTCGACAGCGCTCTGGCTTGCCTGCGGTTGCCCCGACATCTCCTGAACGTGCGGGTCAGCGGAGGCAACGAACTCCTGCGTGACATCGCGGTCGACTACCTCGAGTCGCATTTCGGTCATGGCGAGGTCCCGGTCGCCGACCTCGTCACGGCGATTCTCGCGGGCCAGCAGGGACCGGATCGACCGGACCTGGCCAAGGTCGCGCGGATCTTGAACCTGCACCCACGAACCCTCCAGCGATCGTTGGCCGCGGAGGGAGTCGGCTTCAAGGACCTGGTCGACCTGGTGCGACGGGATCAGGTCCGCAAGTTGATCACGACCACGCACCTGTCGTTCTCCCAGATCGCCGTCCAGGTCGGCCTGCGGGAGCAATCGAGCCTGACGCGTGCCGTGCGGCGGTGGTTCGGTACGTCGCCCTCCCGGCTGCGCAGGGCGGCGAGCGACCCGCCGTAGGTCATGGCGGTCGGCGGCACGTCAGTCAGACGCGGTGTCGACCGAGTAGCTCTCGTCAGACAGGGCGCATGCCACCAGGTCGGGCAGGTTTGGGCGGCGGCCGGGTCGTCAGGCAGCAGGCCCCTCGTGCTGTCCAATCTCGACGCGGCCGCCTTCCGGACACCTGATGGCACAGCGCCGGCAGGTCCTGGGCGCCGCCCTCGACGACCTCCTGCGCTCCCACCCCTGTCACCGGCTGCTGTCGTATACAAGGACTGATAGGTCAGCTCAGCCGGCTCACCGCGATCCACCGTGGGCAGCAGGCACGTGACGATCAAGGCCCTCGTCAACTGGCTGTCCGATGTCGAGTGCAACGTCAGCCGCAACCACGGCGACCTTGCGCGCCGTATGCACGAACGTACGGTCGTCCCCGCCGCCCCAATCCCTGACCGCAGCAACGCGGCGAGTACGAGATCAGCGGCATCGTCATGACCGGCGACGACGAACGAGAACGCGGAACCCGGGCTGCCGCGCCCTTGCGTATCGACGGCAGCCGGGGCCACTGGGGCGAGATCGAGGAGCTCTGGCTGGCCGGCGAGCTCACCGACGACGAGTTCGAGGACCACTTCATCGACGACGTCATCGTGGAAGGCATCGGCGAAGGCACCGGCGGGTGGGAGTATCCCGGCGCCTCGTACTTCGTCGAAGTTAGGTGGCAGCACCAGTCGAACCGCCCGCCGCAGTAGAGGAATTCGCATCATGAGCCACCACCCAACTGCGGAAGTCACCGCTGATCACGGTGTAGGGGGAGACTGTCACGAGCGCCGTGCAGCGGGTGGGAGCTCCTCGGCGCCGCGGGCGCGACCACTGGCCTGGCCTTCGAAGGCGCCGTGCCGGGCACGCGCCCGGGAGATCGCCGCGGTGGCGGGCACCTCCCATGACCTCGCCACCCGCGCGACCACGCCAACCCCTCCACCAGCAGCCGTGTGACCTCCTCATGCGCCTGGCCCGAAAACAGACACATCGCCAGCACGAAGTACATCGTCATCCGTGCCGGCAGCAGCCGGTTCCGCTTCTCCATTGCCGGCGCGAGTGAGATCGAGCCGGGCCTCGGACCCTGGGCCGCTACCCGAGGCCGGACGGGACAGCTGTACCACCACGGCGGGGACGTTCGAGAACTACGGCGTCCTGCCGAGTGGTGCAGCGGAGGCTGGTGAGCACGGACTCCGGCCGACCAGACCACGATGCCGCCGGACTCTCCATGCGCCCGGCTGGTCCGGCACCGGCCCCCGGTTGGTTTCTTACCGGCTGGCGGTCGTGTCGGCGAGAACGGGCCACAGGGCCGCGACGACCCGGTCCGCGAGGCCTGGGTCCCGGTCGCCGGTGCGGAGGTAGGACGAGTAAATGCTGCCGGTCATCATGTCCGCGACGACGAGCACATCCATGTCCGGGCGCAGGGCACCCTCCTCGCGCAGCCGCCGCAAGGTGTCGATCAGGGGCTGCATACGGGGGCCGATCGCGTGGCGCCGTACCAGCTCCAGGAGACCGGCATTGTGCTCGGTCTCGGTCAGAACATGCCCGATCACCGTCATCCCGCGGCCCGGGGGAGCGTACGGAACCGCGTACCGCAGGGCCCTCCCCAGTGCGTCGGCGGGCAGAAGGTCCTCCAACGGGCCGATCGGGTCGCGCTCGCGCTCCTCCTGGAAGTTGAAGTCCAGAGCGTCCACGATGAGATCGTGCTTGTTCGCCCAACGCCGGTAGACGGTGGGCCTGGTGACACCCGCGTCGGCAGCGATGTCACCGATCGTCATGCGAGCATAACCGTCCGCAATGAACCGCTCGACGGTCGCTCGCAGGATCGCCTTCTCAACGGACGGGTCGCGCGGTCTGCCGGGGCCCTTGCCCCCCGAGGCTTCCTTCTTGTCCTTTTCGGCCATATTCTGCGCTCTCCCTGTCATTACTTTACTTGACAGTCACGTAACGATACTAAGATTGTTGCTGTGTGCACGGAGATCCGAGCCAAGGAGAAATGGTGCCACCTCCCCCCACAGGCACAATCGTTGAGCACCCCGCTGCGTCTGGCGCCGACCCGGTCCGCCCGGTGCGACAGCAGGAGCCTTCCTGCATGATCCCAGGTGCGGCCTCCGGCGAGCACTCCGAGAGACCTGCGCGCCGCAGGCAGGTGTTCATCCGCCCATAGAGCGGGACGCCCGCCGGCCGGCGAGGCGGCACAAGGGGACCCCCCCACCCCACCGCCCACCGTCGCGCGGGCCGTGACATCCGTCGACACCCCCTGTCCGCGCCGGCGGGTCTGCTGCCGTTCGCTCCCGGGTCCGGTGCGCCTCCGCACCCGTGCAGCCCTTGTCGCCGGAGGTCCTGGCCCTCGCACCGGCACCGAGGCAAGGGCGTGCTGCCACCCCCTGACGCGAGACATTCCCTGCGCGCACATATGCCGCGCACTCCGATGCGCCGCACCCGCGAGGCAGCGCGGCCCGGCAAGAGTCCTTCCGGCACCCGGGATGCAGTCCAGCGCCGCACACCTGCCCAACTCCCCACCCCCACCCCCTGACGGAAAGTCGGTGAGAACCGGTGTCTTCGGCACCCGAGGTCGGTTCGATCGCGAACGACAAGCAGCTGCACGACAGGCTCCCGCTGGAGTCGGTCACCGCGGCCACCCGCGACTGCACGGAGGGTCTGGCGCGAGCCGTGGCCCTGATCATGGAGGGGTACTCCGAACGGCCGGCCCTCGGTGAGAGGGCCCACGAAACGGTGACCGACCCGGTGACCGGCCGGGCATCCCTGCGACTGCTGCCGCGGTTCACGGAGATCACCTATGCCGAACTGTGGGAACGGGCCGGCGCGGTCGCGGCCGAGTGGCGCCAGGACGCCCGGCATCCGGTCCGCCCGGGGGACTTCGTCGCGGTCTGCGGCTTCACGAGCGTCGACTACGCGACGCTGGACATGGCATGCCTGCGGCTAGGCGCGGTGGCTGTGCCGCTGCCGGCGAACGCACCCCTCGCCCGGCTGGAGCCGATCGTTGCGGAGACCGGGCCGCGCGTCCTGGCAGCCAGCATAGAAGTCCTGGACACCGCGGTGGAGATGGTTCTTTCCAGCGCCTCGAAACCTCGGCTCGTGGTGTTCGACCACCACCCGGAGGTCGACGAGGAGCGGGAGAGGTTCGAGGCGGCGCAGCGGCGACTGGCCGAGGCGGGCCTCACCGCCGTCGACTCCCTCGCCGCGGTGACCGGCCGTGGCCGCAGCCTGCCGACGGTGCCGCTCTTCCAGCCGGATAGGGACGACGACCCGATGCGGCTCCTGCTCTACACCTCCGGCAGCACAGGCACGCCGAAGGGCGCCATCTACACCGAAACGATGCTCCGTAGACTCTGGGCGGGCCTGATGCCGACGCCTGCCGACGTTCCCTCCGTCGGCATCAACTACATGCCGATGAACCATGTGGTCGGCCGGGTGAATCTGTACTCCACGCTCGGCCGGGGCGGCATCTCGTACTTCACTGCCCGAAGCGACATGTCCAGCCTGTTCGACGACATGGCACTCGTCCGGCCGACCGAGCTTCTGCTGGTGCCGAGGATCTGCGACATGCTGCAACAGGAGTACCAGAGCGAACTGGTGCGCCGCACCGCGGAGTTCACCGACCGCGAAGCTCTCGACGCCGCAGTGAAGGCGGACCTGCGGGAGCGATTCGTCGGCGGCCGAGTGCGCACTCTCGTGAGCGCCAGCGCGCCCGTCTCCCGGGAACTGAAGCGATTCGTGGAGTCGTGTCTGGAGCTGCCCCTGCACGACGGCTACGGGTCCACCGAGAGTGGTGTCGTGGTGTTCGACTCACGCGTGCAGCGGCCTCCCGTGATCGACTACAAGCTAGTCGACGTGCCGGAACTCGGATACTTCACCACGGACTCCCCGTACCCCCGGGGCGAACTGCTGATCAAGACGGAGTCCGTGACGCCCGGGTACTACATGCGGCCCGAGACGACGGCCGAGGTGTTCGACGCGGACGGCTTCTACCGGACGGGCGACGTCATGATGGAGACCGGCCCTGACCAGATCGTCTACCTCGATCGCCGCAACAACGTACTGAAGCTGTCCCAGGGCGAGTTCGTCGCGGTCTCCCGTCTGGAGAGCGTCTTCGTCACCGGCCCGCTGGTACGGCAGATCTACGTCTACGGCAACAGCGAGCGCGCCTACCTGCTGGCCGTGGTCGTTCCCACCGAGGAGGCCCTCGCCCGGTCCGCGAACCACGACGAGCTGAAACGGTCGCTGAACGAGTCGCTCCAGCACGTCGCCCGCCAGGCCGGCCTGGAACCGTACGAGATCCCCCGTGACTTCCTGGTCGAGCTCGAACCGTTCACCGCGGAGAACGGCCTGCTGTCGGACATCCGCAAGAATCTGCGTCCGCAGCTCAAGGAGCGCTACGGGGACCGTCTCGAAGACCTCTATGAGGAGCTGGCGAGCGGCCGCGAGGACATGCTGCGCTCGCTGCGCGAGGCGGGCCCCGGCCAGCCGGTGTTCGAGGCCGTCCGCCGCGGGCTCGTCGCGCTGCTGGGCTGCTCGGAAGCGGAACTGAACGAGAACGCGCGCTTCACGGACCTTGGGATCGACTCGTTGTCGGCGCTGTCCTTCTCCCGGCTGCTGCGGGACGTCTTCGAGGTGGAGGTGCCGGTCGGGCTGCTGCTCAGCCCGGGCAACGACCTGAGGGCCGTCGCGGACCACATCGAGGCCGAGCGAGCCTCGGGGGCACGGCGGCCGACCTTCGCCTCGGTCCACGGTGCCGACAGCACCGAGGCACGTGCCGCCGACCTCACGCTGGAGCGGTTCATCGACGCCGGGACGCTGGAAAGGGCTGATTGGCTGCGGCGTCCGACGGGACAGGTGGCCCCGCGTACCGTGCTGCTGACCGGGGCCAACGGCTATCTGGGGCGGTTCATGTGCCTGGACTGGCTGGAACGGCTGGCCGGCACCGGGGGCAGGCTGGTCTGCGTCCTACGGGGCCGTGACATCGAGGACGCCGGGCGCCGCCTGGAGGCCGCCTTCACCAGCGGCGACACGGGCCTGCTGAGCCGCTACCGCGAACTGGCGGCGACTCATCTTGAGGTGCTCGCCGGGGACATCGGCGAGGAACGGCTCGGCCTGGATCCGGCCACCTGGAGGCGGCTGGCCGAGGACGTCGACCTCATCCTGCACCCCGCGGCCCTGGTCAACCATGTCCTGCCGTACGACCAGCTGTTCGGCCCCAACGTCCTCGGCACCGCCGAGCTGATCCGCCTCGCCCTCACCGGGAGGATGAAGCCGCTCGCCTACCTGTCCACCGTCGGCGTGGCCGCCGGGTCCGACTTGGCGCGGTTCGACGAGATCACAGACATCCGCGCACTGAGCCCCGCGCGCACGCTCGGCGACGGCTACGCCACCGGCTACTCGACCAGCAAGTGGGCGGGCGAGGTCCTGCTGCGTGAGGCCCATGACGCCTATGGCCTGCCGGTGACGGTGTTCCGCTCGGACATGATCCTCGCCCACACCCGCCACACGGGTCAGCTGAACGTGCCCGACATGTTCACCCGCCTGCTCTTCAGCATCCTGGCCACCGGCATCGCCCCGGAGTCCTTCTACCGCACCGACGACCGGGGCGGCCGACGGCGGGCGCACTACGACGGGCTGCCCGTCGACTTCGTCGCGCAGGCCGTCGACGCCCTCGGCGCACGCAACACGGACGCCCACCGCACGTACAACGTCGTCAACCCCCACGCTGACGGGATCTCACTGGACACCTTCGTCGACTGGCTGATGGAGGACGGCCACACGATCCGGCGCGTCGCGGACTACGACGAGTGGTTCACCCGGTTCGAAACCGCCCTGCGGACGCTGCCGGAACAGCGACGCAGGCACTCCCTGCTACCGCTGCTGCACGCCTTCGCGAAGCCGGGCGAACCGACACCCGGCTCGGCCGTCCCTGCCGACCACTTCACCGACGCCGTCCGCGAGACGGGCATCGGCGAGGACGGGGCCATCCCGCACCTGTCCGCCGACCTCATCACCAAGTACGCGAACGACCTGCGCGAGCTCGGCCTCGTCTGAACCCTCGGCCGTGTCCGACACCGCGTCGCCGCCGGGACGCACCCGCCGGGGGCCGTAACATCCCCGGCAGCAGCTACCGGCGACGATCGCGAACGTTCGACCCATCGCTCTGCATGTACCGAACCGTCATACCCTGAGCCTTTCCAATCTCAGCCTGAGGTTCAGGGTGGTCTGCCTGCTCGCCGACGGCACGGACCCTGGCATGGATGGGAGACGTTGACAGCGCGCTGCCCCTCGGACAGCTTCCTGGTGCGCGTCAGACCACGGCGTCGATGAGCATGACGGCGGCCACCGCCAGCAGTGCCAGGGCGAAGACATGTTGCAGGCTCGTCCCCTTCGCTTTCGACGCCAGGCGCCTGCCGTCCCACGCTCCCAGGACCGCGGCGCCGGCGAAGGGCGCGATGACCGCCCAGTCGAGTCGGCCCACCGTGCCACCGCGCATTCCGAGCGCCGCGAGCGAGTTGACGGTGATGACCAGCAGGCTGGTGCCAACCGCCTCGCGCATCTGAAGTCCCAGTACTCCTACGAGAGCCGGTACGGCGAGGAAGCCGCCGCCGACGCCGAGGACTCCGGTCACCGTGCCGAGTCCCGCGCCGGCCGCCGCCACGTGGCCGGGCCGGGTCTTCCCGGTGGCGTCGCCCTCTCCTTCGGGTCTCAGCATGCGTATCGCCGCTACGGCCGCGGTCATCGCGAAGGCCGCCTGCAGAGCCCTTTCGGGGAGGTGCACGGCGAGCGCGGAGCCCAGCATCGCCGGGCCGATGCCGGCCGCGGCGAAGAGCAGTCCCGTGCCCCAGCGGACATGTCCGTCACTAGCGTGCGAGCTCAGAGCGGTCGCGGAGGTGAGGGCCACGATCAGCAGTCCGGCGGTGGTGGCCGCCACGGGGGTGAGGCCGAGCAGGTAGATCAGGGCGGGTACGGCCAGCACACTGCCACCGCCGCCGAGCGCGCCGAGAGACAACCCGATCACCGCGCCGGCTGCGAGGGCGAGGATCAGGGTGCTCACGCGACTGTGCCGCGCAGGCCTTGTGAGTCCACCACGGGCAGCCCGGCCTCTGCCCACTCCAGCATCCCGCCGATCACGTCCACGGCTTTGGCGCCGCGCGCGGTCAGGAGTTCGGCGGCGCGTCGGGATCGGTTGCCCGAGCGGCAGATGACGATCAGCGGCCGCTCCTGGGCCCTGGTCGGCAGCGGTATGCCTTCGGAGAGCTCGGCGAGGGGAATGTGTACGGCCCCGGGCACATGGCCGGCCTGCCATTCGCCGGGCTCGCGGACGTCCAGGACGAGGGACGCCTCGACGTGGCCGGCCGCCTTGTCCTCGCGGCCGAACCCGGTGCGTTCGGCCGCTTCATCCACGGTGACCCGGCCGGGGCCGGAACGGGATGTCTTCATGGGGGTCCTCGCCTTCTGCGTGGTGGTGGGTTGATCCGGTCCGGTAGGGCTCAGGCGGTACGGAGGGGGAGTCCGGCCTGGTCTGCAGCGGTGAGGGAGTCGTCCACCGCGACGACGTCGCGGCCTGCCGCGTCGAGCAGTGAGGCGGCGATGGCGGCGCGCATGCCACTCACGCAGTGCACCCACACCTCACCGGGCGGCACTTCGCCCAGGCGCCGGTGCAGGGTGTGCAGCGGCACGTGGACCGAGCCCTCGATCCACCCGGCGGCCCGCTCGGAGGCACGCCGGACGTCCAGCACGACCACGTCCTTTGCCCAGTGCCGTCCGGCGAGGTCCGCGAAGGTGGCGCGGGGGAAGGTGGCCAGGGCTTCGCCCTCGGCCGTCCAGGCAGACGGCCCACCGGTGGCAGCGGCGGCCGGACGGTCGATGCCGACCCGCACCAGCTCACGCTGTGCGCGAGCCAGTTGCCCGGCCGACTCGGCGAGCAGTGTCACCGGTTTACCCCAGGGGATCAACCAGGCCAGGTAGGTGGCGAGTTGCCCGTCGGCTTCGAAGTTGCAGGTGCCGGTGACATGCCCTTCAGCGAATGCGATCCGGTTGCGCAGGTCGACCACCCACTCCCCGGCGGCCAGTCGCGCGGCGATCTGTCCGGGGTCGGCCATCGCAGGTGGGGTGAGGTCGACCGGAGCGGGTCCGGCGGAGTTGGCGGGACCCATGTGCGTGTAGTACGCGGGGATGTCGTCGAGCCCCGTGAGCAGATGGCCGATGAAGGTGTCGACGTCCTGGGTGAGGGCGTCGTTCGACGCCTTCTCCTTCCCGATGGTGGTCTCGTTCCCCCCGGCCTGGCCGACGGAGCAGAAGCTGCCGAATCCGTGCGTGGGCAACACGGCGGTGGCGTCGGGCAGTTCCGCGGCGAGACGGCGCGCGGAGGCGTGCTGGGCGCGGGCCAGGCTCTCGGTCAGGCGCGGCTCGACCAGGTCGGGGCGGCCGACCGTGCCGATCAACAGCGAACCTCCGGTGAACACCGCGACCTCCACCCCGTGCTCCTGAAGGACGTACGCGGTGTGGTGCGGGGTGTGACCGGGCGTCGCCAGTGCCTGCAGCGTGAGATCGGCGTCGATGACCGTGCTGTCCCCGTCGTGCACGGGTATCCGTCGGAAGGAGACGGCGGCCCCGGCCGGCACGAGATAGGCAGCGCCGGTGAGGCGGGCCAGTTCCAGGCCGCCGGTGACGTAGTCGTTGTGGATGTGGGTCTCGACCACATGTGAGATCCGTACCCCACGGCGCGCCGCGGCCTCCAGCACCTGGTCGGCGTCGCGCGGCGGGTCGATGGCCACCGCCGTACGCTCACCGCCCGCCAGGTAGCTGCGGTTGCCGAGCCCCGCGACCTCGATCGTGTCGACGAAGAACATTGCGAACACTCCCTCTGGCACCCCGTGGGGCCATGGGGCCCGGGGTGTGAGCGTTGACAGTCGGCTGTTTCTGGACAGAGTCCGCAGAGTCCCCTCAATGCACCGGTCCGAGCCGCCGTACGCGCCGGCCCGGGCGGTCCGCGAACGGCATCCCCGTGGGGGTGAGCCGATAGCCGGCGCGGGCGTCGAACTGGGCGACGAGACCGAACCGGTCGCTGCGGATGAGGGTGGTGCGCCACTCGACGGTGCGGCCGAGCGCGCGCCCCGTCCGTTCGATGGAGAACGCCGCCACGCCCTCGGGGAGGTCGAGCAGTCTCTGTTCGGCCGGGGTGGGAACGACCGCTTTGATGCGCTCCTCTCCGCCGGTGAGACGAATGCCGCAGCGGTCGGCGAGTTCGTCATAGAGCGCCGTGTGGCCGAAGTCGACGTCGAGCAGTGCCCGGGCGTCCGAGGCCAGCAGCCATACCTTGTCATGGGCCAGGGGTTCACCGTCGGCGAGGCGGATGCGTTCCAGGTACAGCAGCGGCGTCGACTCCTCCATGCCGAGGCGCACCGCTACGTGCGCGTCGGCACGAACGTCGAGATTGCGCACGACACTTCGCTGTTCGAGACCGGACGCCTCGACGGAGGCGAACAGGCTGTAGATGGCGCCGACCGGCTGCTCTATCACCGCTTCGCCCACCGGTCGGGGCCGTCGGCCTCGCGCCGCGGTGACCAGCCCTTCCTCGCGCAGTTCGCGCAGCGCCTGGCGAACGGTGTGCCGGCTCACCTCGTACCGCGCCGCCAGCTCGTTCTCGCCGGGGAAGGAGTCGACGAACTCGCCTCGTTCCAGCCGCGCCCGGAGGTCGTCACGCACATGACGCCAGAGCGGAGTCCCGCCCAGGCCCTCCCGGGAACGCCCACCCGGGCCGTCCGGAGGAGTGTGGTCCGTGTTCATGCTTCCCTCCTTGTGTACGTACATTTTAAAAGTTAATGTACGTACATTCCTTTGGCAAGCGAGGCGAGGAAGCACGGGCCCGCATTTGCCGTCGACACGGCCCTTCGAACCCCAAGGAGCACGGGTATGACCATGGAGGCTCACCACAAGGTCGTTATCGTGGGCGGAGGAACCGCAGGCGTCAGCGTCGCAGCCCGCCTGCAGCGCCTGGGCATCCGCGACATCGGGCTCATCGAGCCCTCCACCACGCACTACTACCAACCTCTGTGGACCCTGGTCGGCGGCGGGCGGGCCAAGGCCACGGAAAGCGTCCGTTCCCAGCAGTCCGTCGTCCCGAGAAGCGTCGCCTGGATCCGCAGCCGAGTGGAGAGCGTGAACCCCGAGGAGCGGACGGTCGGCACTGCCGACGGCAGGAACATCGGCTACGACAAACTCGTCGTCTGCCCCGGCATTCAGCTCGACTGGGACACGGTGCCCGGCATGGCGCAGGCCGTCGCCGCACCGCAGACCTCCAGCAACTATTCCTACGAACTGGCGCCCAAGACCTGGGACCTGATCCGGTCGATGCGCTCGGGCACGGCTGTGTTCACCATGCCCTCGGGTCCGATCAAGTGTGGCGGGGCACCACAGAAGATCGCCTATCTCGCCGCCGACCACTGGCGCGAGCAGGGCGTCCTGAAGGACATACGCGTGGTCCTCGTGTTGCCCACACCGAGCATGTTCGGGGTTCCCGTCTTTGCCGCGGAACTCGAACGGGTCGCGGCCGGCTATGGCATCGAGGTGCGCAGGAACAGCGAACTGGTCGAGGTGGACCCGGACGGCCGCGACGCCGTCGTCGTCGACCACGAGTCCAAGACCAAGGACCGGATCCGCTTCGACATGATGCACGTCGTGCCGCCCCAGTCGGCACCCGACTGGCTCAAGGCGACTTCACTGGCAGATCCGGCGGATCCGGCCGGCTACGTGGAGGTCGACAAGCACACCCTGCGTCACGTGCGTCACCCCGACATCTTCGCCCTCGGCGACGCCGGATCGTCACCCAACTCCAAGACCGGAGCAGCGGTCCGCAAACAGGCTCCCGTCGTCGCCCGCAATGTCGCCGCCGCCCTCGCGCAGAGCGATGCGCTGCCCGCTTCGTACGACGGGTACTCCTCCTGTCCGATCACCACCTCACGACACAGGATGCTGCTGGCCGAGTTCGACTACACCTTGCAGCCCCGCCCCTCGTTCCCCCTCATCGACGCGACGCGCGAGCGCCGGGACATGTGGTATCTCAAGCGTTACGGACTGCCGTTCCTCTACTGGAACCTCATGCTTCGCGCTCGTGCCTGAAATCCGCCTAGTGGGCGCCCAGTCCGGTCATGAGCCGTACCCGGTCGACAACCCGCGGCGAAGGGGGCGGCCGGTGCGCGGAGTGTGGACAGACCGTCGTACCTGAGCGTGACGAAGACCTCGGAGGCCGGATCGCTGCGCCGTTGGGTGAGTGATGAGGGGTTCGGGTGACGAGAGTGTCGTCGGACGCCGGGAAACGTATATCGGAGGTTGTGAGTGCTTGCGGTGGAGCGGAGCGGTAGCGGAGTGCCTGTGCTGTGCCTGCACGGGTGGCCTGGCGGAGCGTCGGACTACCGGCTGCTGACGCCGTTGCTGGCCGACGTGGCCGATGTGGTGGTGCCGCACCTGCCGGGGTTCGGGAGGTCGTTCGCGGCTGAGGACGCCGACCGGCCGGCCTCCGACTTCGACCGGGACCACATGGTCGCGGCGCTGATCGAGGTCATGGAGGGATTGTCGCTCGAGCCGGCGGTGGTGGTCGGCTACGATGTCGGGGTGACGATCGCGGTCGCGCTCGCCCGCCAGGCCCCCGAACGGGTCCGCGCCGTGGTCACCGGCAACCTGCTCGGCCCGTCGGCAATGGTGCCCGCCGCCCTGGATCTGCGTCGCCGCTCCGAGTACTGGTATCAGGACTTCCACCAGCTTGAGCTGAGCTCCCGGCTGATGGACGGTAACCCCGCCGCGGTGCGCACCTACCTGGAGCACTTCTGGTCGCACTGGGGAGCGCGGCCGGAGGCCTTGGTGCACGAGCAACTGGTGGAGGACTATTCGCGAACTGGGGCGTTCACGACCTCGTTGAACTGGTACCGGTCGGGGACCTCCACGCTCTACGGAGCGCTGGCCCTGGCGGAGGGTGGACCCACGCCGCCCCCTGTCGAGGTGCCGTCATCGGTGCTCTGGGGCGCGAAGGACCCGCTGTTCCCGGCGGAGTTCGCTCCCACTGCCAGGGAACTGCTGCCCAACGCCGATGTGCGGGTACTCGACGAGGTCGGCCACTTCACGCCGATCGAGGCGGCGGCCGAGATGGCCGCGGCGATCCGCTCCTACCTGCCCTGACAGCTGTTCCGAACTCCAGTGGTGTACCCACCACTTCAGACCCCGGACGCTCATGAGATGGCGTGCCGGTACCAGGTGGTGGACGCGGGCGTCCTACAGTCGGCGACGGATCCGCCGCTACCGTCGAAACCACCCACCCACCGGAAGGCACGGGCTCCTGTGATTGCTGCTGACGAGACGTTCGACGGTACATGGCCGTATCCCGCCCGCTTCAACGAGGCGGCCGGCTTCCGCCAGCATTATGTCGACGAGGGCCCCGAACAGCCCGATCAGACGATCGTCATGCTGCATGGCGAACCCACGTGGGGCTACGAGTGGCGCCACCTGATCGGGCCGCTGTCGCGGCACCACCGCGTGATCGTTCCCGACCACATGGGCTTCGGCAAGAGCGAGACACCGCAGGACCGTACCTACGACGCGAGCGAACACATACTCAATTTCGAGTCGTTGCTGGTCGACACGCTCAACATCACGGACATCACCCTGGTGCTCCGTGACTGGGGCGGCCCCATCGGCACCGGGTTCGCGTTGCGTCACCCCGATCGGATCTCCCGGATCTTCGCTACGAACACCGTGCTGCCTCTCGCAGACGGCATCACCGATCTCATGAAGGCCAACGTCGTCGAGAGCCGTTGGTTCCAGTGGGTCCGGTCGGCGCTCTCGGACGGTTCGTTTGAGCAGATCCTCGGAAACGCGGGTCGCACCATCGCCCACCTGATGATCGACCTGCAGCATGTTGCCCGACCCGAGATCGCCTCGCCGACCTGGATCCGCGCGTACTCCAGCCCCTTCCCGACCCCGGCGGAGTGCCGCGGTGTCATCGCGTTCCCCCGGCAGATCGTGGAGGGCCCGCAGGGCTCCTTGTCCGGTCCGCCGCCCATGGAAGCCGTCGCTGCGCTGCGGGCCGTGCCGGCGATGCTGGCGGTCGGGATGCGGGACACCGCACTGCTGCCCGAGTACGTGATCCCGGCGTTCAGGCTCAGCTACCCCGACGCACCCGTGGTCGAGATCCCGAGCGCCGGCCACTTCCCGACTGAGGATGCTCCCGAGACGCTGCTGGCACTGCTCGAGCTGTTCCTGCAGACGCCCGCTCGCACCTGAAGAATGCTGTCCTGAATCCGAACGGCCGGCTCCGCACCCGCGGAGCCGGCCGTTCGATGTGGGAGAGGTTGTCGGTGGCTATGAATCCGAGCCGTTTCGCTGCATCGCCGCGTGCGCCGAGACCAGCAGACTCCAGTCGTTGGCGTGGTGCGGGTACTTCGCCTTCATCATGCCGAAGAGATCACCGGTGTCCTTGGCGACCTCGGATGCGGCGGCGAAGTCGTGGATGAACGAACGGGTCTGACTGATCATGGCCGTGACGGCGTGGTCGTCGCCGTCGGGACGACGGTGCCCAGCCACGATCATGCGCGGCGCGAGGTCCTCGACTACCTGGATCGTGTCGAGCCAGTCCTTCCACTCGTCAGGCGTCGAGAGCGCGAGCATGGGGAAGATCTCGTTGTAGATCGAGTCGCCCGCGACAACGACGTCGATCGCCGGGACGTGGACGATGCTCGTGGGGTGGATGTCGGCCTGCTTGACCGGGATGACGTTGATCGGAGAGCCGTCGACGTACAGGGTCGTGCCTTCCAACGGTTCGGGCATCGGCCCGTGGGGCACGGTCCTGTCGCCGAAGAACAGTTTCCACTGCGCCGTCTGGGCATCCCAGGTCTTGCGCATCGATTCCAGGATGTGCGGCAGCGTGACCGCCTTCGCGCCAGGAAAACGTTCCATGAGCGGGCCGATGCCGAGGTAGTGGTCGGCGTGGTCGTGGGTGAGATAGATGGTAGTGAGGCGCTTACCGGTCCGCTCGATGAGATCACCCAGTTCCTGCACCTCAGCCTTGAGGTGCAGAGCGTCGATCAGGACGATCTCGGTGGGGCCGCTGATCAGCGTTGCGGTCGTCGGTGAGAACGTGCCGGGCGGGACCTCGTCGCTCTCCTCGGCCGGGATGGTCGGCCAGTGGCCGACGAATACGGTCGCCCTCAGGGGCACGTTGCCCGAAGCAGACGAGTGCGGGGTGGAGACCACGGTGAAACCTCCGGTTGCGGGGTGAATGGCTGCGGCCGAATCTGCTCAGCGCCGAACCCTCACTGTAGGAACGTCGCCGTGACCACCTGTAGAACAACGGTGCCCGGTCCGCGGTACGCGCGCGCCGGGACACGGCTCACCGGGTCACCCAGCCGCCGGAGAACGGAAAGGTCTGGCCGACGAAGAAGTCGCTCTCGTCCCCGGCGAGGAACAACGCAAGGGCTGCCGACTCCCAGCCGTGGGCGAGTCGCCCCAGGGGAGCACCCTTGATCCGGTCCTTGAACTCCTGCGTGGACTGGTAGCTGGGGGGGAAGTAGGTCGGGTTGTCGACGAACGTCTGGGCGATCGCATTGACGTGGACGTTGTGCTCAGCCACCTCGATGCCGACGTCCTGGACGTACGCCAGCTGCGCCCCGCGGGCGGAGCCGTACGCGGAGTAGTTGGGCATGCCCTTGAGCGCCGACGCACTGCCGACTACGACGATCTTGCCGCGGCGTCGCTCGATCATCTGTGGCAGAACCGATCGCACAAGGCGGTGCAACGGGAACACCATGGCCTCGTACATGGCGCGGAAGGTGTCGTCGTCGGTCGCCAACACCGAGGTACGCGGCTGCTCCGCCGCGAGGTTGGCGATCAGGACGTCGACCTGTCCGGCCTCTGCCACGAGTGACTCGGCGGCGCCTGGCACGGTCAGGTCACGATCATCCGCGACGAGGTCGGCCCCCTCTCGGTCGAACAGTTCCCTCAGGTCCTGTCCCATGAAAGCGCCGACTTGCGTGATCACGACACGTTTGCCGCTCATCCGGCCCATGAAGTGTCCTCCTTCTTGCGGATACGTGGTGAGCTCAGGTCGGGCGGTTCACGCGCCGCGGGTGAGTTCTGTCACCGCGTAGGCGTCGCGATAGTCACCCGGAGACATCGAGAACTCGCGCCGGAACTGTCGACTGAAGTGGCTGGCGTCGCAGAACCCCCACCGAAGGGCGATCCGTGCAATGGGCAACGACGTGTTGACCAGATCGGATCGAGCGGCGGCGAGACGATGCCTGCGCGCCACCGACCGCACCGTCTCACCGCTCTCGGCGAAGGCCCGTTGCACCGTACGGACCGCGACGTTGTGGGTCGCGGCCAGCTCGCTTACGCTGACGGCCCCCTGTGGCAGGCGCTCGATGACGGTGGCCTCGAGGCGTGTGCGCAGGAACGAGAGCACACTGGTCTCAGCCAGGGGCGGCGGCTGGGTCGACCGCAGCAGGCCAGTCACCAGCACCAGCAGAGCGTTGCGCGCCGTTTCGATCTCGAGCGGTGACATTCCACCCAGGTGCTGATCGATTCCGGCGGTGTACTCGTGGAGCAGGGTGGACAGGGCGTTGTCGCGGGCCTCGAAGACGACCGAATGCGGGGACCCATGTCCGGTGTCGAACGGAGTGAGTGCCGTCAGCGGAATGCGGATAGCCCGCTTTGTGAGCGTCGCCGGCGCCACGATCCTGCCAGGCTGGCAGGTGTTGATGAGCGCGAGGCTACCCGGGCGCAGGACGAGCGTGTCGTGGGAGGTCTCGATGATCTGGCGCCCCTCGGAGACGGTGAGCAGGATGATCGAGTCGGCCTCGGCGTCGGCCATCTCACGGGTGCGGACGCCCTCGAAGTCAGGGGTGCTCCAGTCGGCGATGACGAGGTCGCCGAGCGTCCGGGTGCGCACGGCGGCCCTGAGGCCGTGCCGACCCGTGGGCCGAACGTCGACGGTGGCGAAGGCGTTCTCGGCCCTCTGCCATGCCTGGACGACCTCGTCGGCGCTCGAAGCGTCGTCGAGATCGAGGTCGAAGGGGTGATCGGCGACGACTGTCATTGACTGCTCCTGACCGGTTGGAAGGGATGGGCGGCCGCGTTGCGCCGGAATCTGCGGGTCAGAGGCTCGCGGGGGCCCATGGCAGGGGTGTTCCAGCGTACTTGTGTGCCCGCACGTCTCCCGATCGTGCATGCCCTTCGAAGAACTCCACGCGAGCAGCGCGGCCGCACAGCTCGCCGAGGGCGGCGCTGGCAGCCGGGTCGGTGACCTCCTGGTATGTGACGGTCTTGAGGTACTTGCCGACCCACAGTCCGCCGGTGTAGTTGGCCGCGCCGCGCGTGGGGAGGGTGTGGTTGGTGCCGATCACCTTGTCGCCGTAGGAGACACAGGTGCCTTCGCCCAGGAACAGGGCACCGTAGTTGCGCATCGCGCGGAGGGCGGCGCGCGGGTCCTCGGTCAGCACCTGGACGTGCTCGGACGCATACCGGTCGGCCAAGGCATAGGCGCTGTCGAGGTCTGCCACCAGGACGACCTGACCATGATCGCGCCAGGCGGGGGCCGCATAGTCCGCGGTCGGCATGTCGGCGAGGATGTCGTCGACCAGGTCCAGGACGCGTCGAGCCAGGACCTCCGACGTGGTGATGAGCACCGCGGGGGAGTCGGGACCATGCTCTGCCTGGCTGAGCAGGTCGACCGCCACGATGAACGGATCGGCGTGCTCGTCGGCGATGACCATGGTCTCGGTGGGGCCGGCGAACAGGTCGATACCCACCTCGCCGAACAGCTGCCGCTTGGCCTCGGCGACGTAGGCGTTGCCGGGGCCCGCCAGCATGTCGACCTTGCTGATCGTCTCGGTGCCGATCGCCATTGCTGCGATGGCCTGGGTGCCGCCGAGCATCAGGATCTCGTCGGCGCCCGCCATGTGCATCGCCGCCACAGTTGCTGCGGGGATCTCTCCGCGGATGGGCGGCGTGCAGGCCGTGACGCGCTCGACGCCGGCCACCTTCGCCGTGACGACGGTCATGTGCGCCGACGCGGTCAGCGGGTACCGACCGCCGGGCACGTACGCCCCGGAGGACCCCACCGGGATGTTCTTCTGGCCGAGCAGCACGCCCGGCTCGGTCTCTATCTCGAAATCGCGCAGCGACTCCTTCTGGTGCTGGGCGAAGGTTCGCACCCGCGACTGGACGGCGCGGATGTCCTCGATGACCTGCTCGGGGACGCTGCTGATGATCTTGTCGATCTGCTCCTGGTCGAGCTTGAAGCTCTCGGGTGACCAGTTGTCGAACCTCTCGGAATACATCCGTACAGCTGCGTCGCCGCGCTCGCGGACGTCGGCGATGACGTCGAGCACGGTTGCCCGTACCCCTTGGAGGCGATCGGTGTCGCTGTCCTTTGAGGTCTGGGTCTTCGACTTCAGGTACCGGATCATGACTTTTCTCCTGCACGTAGGGCCTGGCGATGCCATGGGCGTTGTATACGTATACATCGAAGCTGTCGAGCAAAACTAGAGGCGAGAGGCTGAAAATTCTTTCCTGGGCCAGCGATTCTGAAGTCGTACACGTGCTGTGAGCCCGGTTCCCCGGCAGACGAGGGAGGTCGGGTACGCCGTGCTCCGGCGGGCGGGAAGTGAAGCTGTGCGCTCCACGCGGATGCCCGGGCCGTGAGGGCCAGACGCACGAACACATCGGCGTGGCCGTGGCAGACCTGCGCGACCCCTTCTTCAGAGAGCTGTCGTGCGATTGGGGCGTGAGTGGCGACTTGGCGGATGCCATGGACGTCGCCGACCTGTTCGTCCGGCATGGCAACGTCGACGCGGCCAGTGCATGGAAGGTCGCATCGGCCGTCAATCGATCTTCTGCGTCGACGACTTCGCGGCCTTTTGGGCCCTCGGCATCCCTCGGCCCCACGGCGCCGACGCTTCCCGACCACGCTGATCGTGCGGGAACACAGGTCGGCATGAACGGCGGATGTCGCGTCTGTACCGATCCTGGGTCCGATTGGTTATATGAGGCGCTCGTCACCCGCCCTAGCGTGTGGCTGTCCCGCTGAGTGCGAGCGAAAGGAAGCCATCATGCCTCTCTGGCAGATCTACCACCCTGAGAACGCCTTCACCGATGAGCAGAAGGAGAGCCTGGCCGGGGTGATCACTGAGGACAATCACCGCTTCGTCGGCATCCCGCGCTTCTACGTCAACGTCTTCTTCCACGAGACGAAGTACATGTACATCGGCGGCAAGCGCACCACCAACTTCATCCGCATCACCACCGACACGATCGCTCGTGCGATGCCGACACCTGAGATCCGGGCCCAGGCCATGGCGGGCACCGAGGCATTCCTCGCGCCGTTCATCAAGGAACGCGGCTTCGACTGGGAGATCCACTTCGACGAGACGCCGAGAGACCTGTGGCGGGTGCAGGGCCTGATCCCACCTGAGAGCTTTTCCGACGCCGAGAAGATGTGGCTGGAGGAGAACCGGCCCGTCCCCTACTACGACGTCGACCCGATCGTACCGTTTGCCGGCTGACGTCCGGCCCGGCTTCGCCGACGGCGTCCCCGCGGTCACTCGGTGGACCCCCGAGGACGCCGTCGGCCCACCCCTGCCGATCCCGGCGCCGCAATCACCGCTCGACGCGAAAGGCTCCACCCGTGATCACGGAGCATCACATCATCCTCGGGCCCGTGCGAACGCGGTATTTCGAGGCAGGCAGTCCCAGGACAACCTCCGTCGTCCTGATCCACGAAGGTGGATTCGGCAGCGACGCACCCAACACCTTCGGCCGTATGGCCGACTCGCTCGCGAGCACCCACCACGTGTTGATGCCGGAGATGCTCGGGTTCGGCGGGACGGACAAAGCCGTCTTCTTCGGCGAAGACCCCTATGAGCCCCGCCTGCGGCACCTCGCCTCGTTCCTCGCCGCCCTGGACGTCCGGTCCGCCCACATCGTCGGCAACTCGTTCGGTGGCGGCATCGTCCTGCGCATGTCCATCCACCCGGAAACGGCCTGGCGCATGAGGTCGGCCACCAGTATCTCGGGCACAGGCGGCCCGTTCCGCACGGCCGAGGCCATCAAGTACACCAGCCAGTACGATCTCACCCTCGATGACGCCAGACGACTCGACGGCTGGGTGATCGACCCGGGTCTGAGCGACGAGGAACACGCCGTGGCCCGTTACGAAAGCAGCCTGCGGCCAGGGCAGTGGGAGTCGATGATGGCGGGCACGCTGCGCAGCCCAGCCGCTGCCGCGCCATCGCCTGCTGCGCCGGACTACCCGGCGGCCCTGTCGGCCAGCACGGTGCCGACCCTGCTGGTGGCCGGCATCCTCGATCCGATGTTCGAAAAGGGCTGGGAGGACGAAATCGCCTCCTACCTGAGCGACGTGCGGATCGAGCGTCCCGACGCCGGGCACGCCCCCAACATCTCGCAACCTGCCATGACCGCCGAACTACTGCGGGGCTTCTTCGACGAGGTCGACGCCCGATGGCCGTCGTCGCCGGCCTCACCTCACCCGCAGCTCTCTGACCACCGGGAAGGGCCACCGATCCACCGTGGAGAACGTCCAGAACCTCCTCCTGCCCACCGACCCCACAACGGGACGGTGACGAAGCAATGAGCGCGCCTGAAGTCGCCCACGTCCTGCACCTGATGGAGCGGCAGGTTGAGAGAGTGCCCACCCATGCGGCCCTGAGCTGGGAGTCCCCCCAGGGCCTGCAGACCCTGACCTGGTCCGACTACCGCCAACGGGTCTGGGACGCCGCCTCGGGCCTGCTCGACCTCGGGGTGGCGCCGGGTGACACGGTCGCCATCCTGGCCCCGAACGTTGCCGACCACTACGTCGCCGACCTGGCTGCGCTGCTGTGCGGCGCCGCCACGGTCAGCCTGTACCCGACGCTGGTCGAGGAACAGCTCGCATACATCCTGGGCGACGCACGGCCCACGGTGGTCATCACCGTCGACGCATCGGCCGCCGACCGTATCGAGCAGGCGCTGCCCGCCGACGTCGACGCGCACATCGTGTGCCTCGAAGGAGCTGAAGCCGCGCGTGTCTCGTGGGCGGCGGTGCTGCATTACGGTGCGGAGCGCCGGACGGTCAACGAGGCCGAGCTCTCGGCACGGCTCGCAGCCAGCGGCGGTTCCGACACCGCGGTCTACGTCTACACGTCCGGGACGACGGGCATGCCCAAGGGCGTGGTCCTGACCCACGCGAACCTGCTGGCGCAGATCGGCGCCTTCGACCGGATGGGATTCTTCCTCGGCGGCTACCGCACGATCTCGTACCTGCCGCTCGCCCACATCGCCGAACGCCTGTGGAGCCTGTACTTCCCCCTGGCCAACGGCGGCAACGTGCTGCTGTGCCCCGACCAGTCGCAACTGGCGGCGTGCATGAAGCGTCAGCACCCGACCTTCTTCATGGGTGTGCCGCGCATCTGGGAGAAGTTGCGCGACACCGTGCACCAGCTCCTGGCCGGCCCCGACTACGCGCCTCGGGCCGCCGAGGTCGCCGCCGACCGCGAGATCCTGATGGACGCGTGGACGCGACGGCAGGACGGACTCATGCCCGCCGACGAACGCGTGCGGGCCATGCGGGCTCGCGAAGGAGTGTTGAGCGAGATACGTCGTGACCTCGGACTCGACTGGACCATCAACCCCGGGTCTGGTGCGGCGGCCCTGTCGGATGACCTGCGTGACTTCTGGGCTTCGTTCGGCATCGAGCTCATCAACGGGTACGGCCTCTCCGAGACGACGGGCGTCGCCGTGTGGGAGCGGGTCGGCGGCAGCACACGGGGGAGTTCGGGGTTCGCCATCCCCGGATACGAGGTCCTGATCGCCGAGGACGGCGAGATCCTCCTGCGGGGCCCGGGCAACACCCCCGGCTACCGCAACGTCGACCGGGCCGAATCGCAGCTCTTCGTGGGTGACTGGCTCGCCACCGGCGACATCGGGTACCTCGACGCCGCAGGACGGTTGTTCGTGACCGATCGCAAGAAGGAGATCATCGTCAACGCCTCGGGCAAGAACATCTCCCCGACGGCGATCGAGGAGAAGATGGCGGGCAACGGCCTGGTCAACCAAGCCGTCGCGATCGGCGACAACCGGCCCTACATCGTCGGTCTGCTGACGATCAACGAACCGGCACTCCAGGCATTCGCCCGCGCGCGCGGCATCGAGGGGCCCGTGTCGACGCTCATCGAGCACCCCGACGTCATCGATGCGGTCCAGCGGGTCGTCGATGCCGGGAACGCGCGCCTGTCGCGGCCCGAGCAGATCAAGAGCTTCCGGGTGCTGGCCGAGCAGTGGTCCGTCGACTCAGGTGAGCTGACGCCGACCCTCAAGCTGCGCCGACGCGCGATCGTTGCGCGTCACGCCGATCTGATCGACTCCCTCTACGCGCAGCCGGCCGGAAAAGCACTGGCTGCACCGCCCGGAGGCACGGCATGACCTACGAGAACATCGTGATCGAACGACGCGGTCACATCATGACGATAGGGATTAACCGACCGGACAAGGCCAACTCGCTCGACCTGCATGCCTTCAGGGAGCTGTCGCTGGCCTACGCCGAGCTGGAGGCCGACGACTCGATCCGCGTCGGCGTCCTGCACGGTGTCGGGCGGCACTTCACGGCAGGCATGAACCTGCCGGAAGTTGCGCCAGAGGTGTCGGCAGGCCACTCGCTGCAGGCCTCCGGCGGCATGAACCCTTGGCAGGTGTCGGGCGACCGGCTGTCGAAGCCGCTCATCGCGGCCGTCCACGGCAAGTGCCTGACGTTGGGGGTGGAGCTCATCCTGGCCGCGGACATCGTGGTCTGCTCTGCGTCGGCGACGTTCGCCCAACTTGAGCCGCAGCTGGGCCTGTTCCCGTTCGGCGGCGTGACCACGAGGCTGCCGCAACGAGCCGGGTGGGGCAACGCCATGCGCTGGCTCCTGACCTGCGACGAGTACGACGCACAAGAGGCGTACCGCCTGGGCGTGGTGCAGGAGGTCGTCGACGACGGAGACCACCTGACGCGAGCCCTGCAGCTGGCGGACCGGATCGCCGGCCACCCGCCGGCCGCGATCCGGATGCTGCTGACCAACAGCCGCCGCAGCATCCGCGAAGGCGAGGCCGCTGCCGAGGCGGACATGCTGCGTCTCGCCAGGGACAGCTTCAACTCCGAGGACGGACAGGCCAGCATCGCCTCGTTCATGCGGTCGGGCCGCTGAGCCACCGTCGAGGTGAGGGCACGACCGTGGCTGCCCACACATAAGCCGCCCGGTCCCACGCTGCGCGTGGGACCGGGCGGCTTCGTCGGTGGGATCAGGGGTTCAGATGGCTCAGAAAGTGGTCCCGTGCCGCTGCCGCGCTCTCCTCGAACCCGGTACCTTCGTACGCGTCGAAGTGTCCGCCCCGCATGAGCAGGAGCTTCTTGGGCTCCTTGGCCAACTCGTACGCGTCGAGCGCCAGGGCGACCGGCGCAACCACGTCGTTGTCCGCGACGATCATCAGCAGCGGCGTCGGCGAGATGCGGCTGATGTAGCTGATCGGCTCGTACTCGCCGGCCATCTCCATCGAGCGCACCGTCACCTCGTTCTTCCAGTTGGGGGCACGCTTGGCGGTCTCGGTGAACCACGTCCAGGCCTCCGCGTCGGGCATCATCGCCGGACCGGTGGGGTCGGGGCTGACCGCCGGCACCACGGCCGGCTCGCCGCCCGCGAAGCGGTTCATCCGGTCGCCGTCGAGCATCTCGCGCACGTGGGCCGCGAAGTCGGGTCGCACGGCGCGGATGGCCATGCCGGCGCCCGAGGTGCCGGGCACCTGCGAAACGACGGCCTTGACGCGGCGGTCGACGGCGGCCACCACCAGGGCCACGCCGCCGGAGAAACTGGTTCCCCAGAGGCCGATCCTGTTCTCGTCGACGTCGAGACGGGTCGAGGCGTACGAGATGGCGTGGCGCATGTCGCGCTGCTGCATCACCGGGTCCGTCTCCTGGCGGGGGGTCCCGTCGCTGTCGCCGAAGTTGCGGTGGTCGTAGACGAGGGCGTTGAGGCCGGCCGCCGCGAAGTAGGCGGCGAAGTCGTCGAGATACATTTCCTTGACGGCGGTCAGGCCGTGGGACATGACGATCGTGGGCGTGGGCCCGGTCGCGCCGCTTGCGGGGTAGAACCACCCGCGGAGAGTGACGCCACCCTCGCCCTGGAATTCGATGTCCTCGCGCGTCATGGTGTGGGTCGCCTTCTGTCGTGATCGATGGAGATGTCCATCGTCGATCGTGCCGCCGCGACCTCATAGGACGGGGACGCCGGGGGAGGGGTACACGGGCGCCATCCGCCGTGACGGGGTGCTGGTCGGCAAGGTGCGACGGGGGCAGTCGCCGGGATACCAGCACCCAGTCAGTTCGGTTCTAGGCCGAGGACACCTCCGCTCCTACGGTGATTACGTCCACGTTGCCCTGGCGGACCACCTGCCGCCGTCGCGTACGGCCCTCCCCAAGGCATATGGCCCACGTCACGATCGGAAGCCTCACCGGTGTCCAAGGTCAAGTACCAGCTCAACGACGGCCTCGCCGTGCTCACGATTGTTCACGAGGGGGCGCCGGTCATCGGCGACGACTTGATGGCGGGCCTGCTCGACAACGTTCGTCGAGCGCGGGCCGAGAGGTGTCGCGGCCTCCTGCTCCGCGCTGAGGGTCACGTCTTCCTCGCCGGTGCCGAAGCAGGCGATCTCCAGGGCGTACGGGAGTCCGAGGCCAGGGCCACCCATACCGATTACCTGGCGGTGGTGCACGAGATCGAGGACCTCGACGTCCCCACACTGGCCGCAGTCCAGGGCATGTGCCTGGGCGGCGGTCTGGAGCTTGCCCTGGCGTGTGACCTGATCGTCGCGCAGAAAGGGACGAAACTGGGGCAGGTTGAGGCCCGTCTGGGCGGCACGACGTTCGTGGGTGGTGCTCAGCGTCTCGTCGAGCGTTGCGGAACCTCGCGCGCGCTCGAGATCACCTATTCCGGCCGGCTGTACTCCGCCGACACCTTTGCCGCGTGGGGGATCGTGTCGAGGGTCGTCGTCGCCGACAATTTCGAGGACGAGTCGGCGGCATATGCCCGGGAACTGGCCCAAGGTCCTACCGCAGCCCACCGTGTCACGAAGTCGATCGTGCGGATGGCACGTGCCGAAGGCGTGCGCGCCGCAGATGAGTTGATGCTGCAGACAGCACCCTCGCTGGTCGAGACGACCGACATGCAGACCGCGGTGGAGGCCATCTTGGCGATGGGCCCTCGCGACTTCATGGCGAGCCCGTCTCCCGTCGATTTCGTCGGGAACTAGCCGTGTCTCCAGCGACTCCAGAGCATGTGGTGCCCCGAATGAGCACGACCGGCCCGCCCCGGACGGACACCGCTGCGGACAGCGACCACCACGATCTCGCGTCGCTGCTGTTCTCCCAACCGTCAGCGTTGACCAGGGTGCCGTCGTTCGCGTGGGGATTCGGTGGCTTGCACGGTGGCGTGGCGCTCTCTCTGGCCGTCGCACGGATGGCCGCCAGCGTGCCCCACCACAGCTTGCGGTCTGTCGTGGGCCACTTCCACCGGCCGATCCGCGAGGCGTTCGTCCTGGAGCCGCAGGTCATCCGCTCGGGCCGATCGGCCGGCGCCGCCCAGGTCACGGTGACCGGTGCGGCGGGCGTGTGCTTCACCGCCACTGCGGTGCTCGGATCCGAGCAGCCCGGAGTGGCACCGGCTTGGGCGCCGGTCATGCCCCACGTTCCGCACCCTGACAGCCTGTTGTCGCTGCGCGGCCTTGAGGAACACTCACCCGTACTCGGACAGGTCGACGTGCGGCCGGTGGGGTCCATCGATGCCTATGGCGGCTCGTCGGAGGCGGTGATGACGGCTTGGGTGCGGATCAAGGGCAGCGACGAACCGGTGTCTCCGTCCGCCGTCATCTTCTTCCTGGACGCCCTCCCGCCGTCGTACACGAGAGTCCTTACACCAGCTCTGGCCCGTCCCGTCCCGACCGTCGAGCTCTCGGTCCACCTCGCCGCGCAGCGATCGGCCTCGCCGTGGGTGCTGGTGCGATCGCGCACCGTCCGCGCCGACGAGGGCGGGTGGGTCACCGAGGCGATTCACGCCTGGGACGTCGACGGCGTCAACCTGGCCTCGGCCCGGCAGCTGCGTCTTGCGATGTCGAACTCGGGATCGGGGAGCGCGTGAGGACCCGCATACATCGGCACACAGTCCTTGCACCGACAGCGCGCCGTACACCGAGCATGCGGATGCACGACGATCAGCACTTCGAAGGAGAAGCATGACGACCGACGCACACGATATCGAACGGTTTGTGAAAGCAGCAGAACTGATTCCGCTGCTGTGCGCCGTCGCCGAGCTGACCGGAGACCGGTCGCTGATTTCCGAGGACCTGCGCCCCAGCCTCGATGCCGAGATGATCGCGATCCCGGTGGCCGGCGGACTCTCCGAGGAGGCAGCAGACCGGGCCATCCAGCGCGCGACCGACGCCCTGGCGCGCCACTGGTCCGACGAGCCGTCGCCGCGGGGAGCGGTGACGCCCGCAGAGATCGTCGAATTCATGACCGACGGCGACAGCGACTACGCGGACCTGATGCAGCACGAGCTCGGCCTGGTAGAGCCGGTCGGCTGGACCAAGCAGGACATCGATGACCGGCGTGACTTCATGGTCGGCATCGTCGGTGCCGGACAGGCCGGTCTGGCGATGGCCCGGGACCTGCGACGTCGCGGCATCGACTTCGTCATGTTCGAGAAGGCCGACAAGGTCGGTGGCACCTGGCGGTGGAACGCCTACCCCGGCTGCCGCCTCGACACCAGCACGCTGGCCTACAGCTACTCGTTCTTCCAGAAGAACGACTGGCGGCACCACTTCGCGGTGCGGGAGTCCCTGGAGGACTACTTCCGCGACTTCGCCGAGCAGGAGGACCTGCTGAAGGCGATCCGGTTCGGCTCCGACGTCGTGCGCGCATCATGGGACGAGAACGACTCGCAGTGGGAGCTTCTGGTCAAGGACGGCCGCACAGGGGCCGAGTCGACGGAGCGGGTCGACGCGCTCATCAGCGCCGTGGGCATTCTCAACCAGCCCAACGTCCCGCAGTTCGCCGGCCTCGACTCCTACCGCGGCGAGATCGTGCACTCGGCCGAGTGGACCCCCGACGTCGACCACCGTGGCAAGCGGGTGAACATCATCGGCACAGGTGCCAGTGCTTACCAGATAGCACCGGCCATCGTCGACGAGGTCGAGTCCCTCACCATCTTCCAGCGCAGCGCCCCCTGGATGCTGCCGGCACCCCTGTATCAGGCCGAGGTCGGTGTCGAGCGTCAGTGGCTCATGGACAACATCCCCGGCTACCACCGGTGGCTGCGGCTTTGGGAGTTCTGGCACTCGACGATCGGCAAGTACGCCCTGACGCGGGCCGACCCCGACTGGTCGTCCATCGAGTCGGTGTCCGAACCCAACCAGCGTTTCCGTGACGCTTTGGTGGCCAGTGTTCGCGAACAGTACGTCGGTCACGAGGAGTTGCTCGATGCGGTGATCCCGCGCTACCCCGTGGGCGTCAAGCGCATGCTGCGCGACAACGGAGTGTGGGCCCGGACCCTGCAGCAGCCGCAGACGACGCTGGTGACGACCGCGATCGACCACTTCGACGCCGACGGCATCACGACGGTCGACGGCCAGCACCACTCCGCCGACCTGACTATCTTCGCCACCGGCTTCCACGGCACCAACTACCTCGGCACGATCGACGTGCGCGGCCGGGACGGGATCAGCCTGCGGGAGTTCTGGGGCGACGAGTCGCGGGCGTACCGCGGCGTGCAGGTTCCGCACTTCCCGAACCTGTTCTGCCTCGGCGGTCCCAACACAGCCCTGGTCGCCATCGGCAGCCAGACGTTCATGTCCGAGAGCGCGATCCACTACGTCGGCGAATGCATGCGGCACCTTCTGGAGACGGGGGCGTCCTCGATCGAACCAACCGAGGACGCGTACGACCAGTACGTCGAGTGGGTCGACAGGGGAAACCGCGGCATGGCGTGGGCGGCGGCGGCCGAGATGAGCTGGTACCGCAACGCCAGCGGCACCAACACCGTGGTCTGGCCCTACCCGCTGCTGACCTACTACGAGATCACCCGATCGGTCGACCTGACCGACATGATCGTGCACAGCGACGCCGGTCGCGAGGTGACGGCATGACCGAGCAATCCGTGCAAGGGCAGCCCATGAGTGACGAGAACGTCTCCTGGAAGGGATACATCGCCGCCGCACCGACGCCGTTCGACCGCAACGGCGGCCTCGACACAGGGCGTCTGCGAGACGTCCTGGCCTGGTTCCAGCAACAGAGGGCCCACGGTGTCGTCGTCAACGGGACAACAGGTGAGTGGGTGGCGCAGACGGTCGAGGAGCGGCAGACGGTCCTCGAGACCGCCCGCGACGCCGTCGCGCCCGACACGCCGCTGCTGGTGGGGATCGGAAGCATCCGTCCCGACGAAAGCGTCGTGCTGGGACAGCACGCCGCGTCCACCGGCGCCGTCGGCGCCCTGCTGACCATCCCGCCGTCGCGGTGGTTGCGCGATGACGAAATCTTCGACTTCTTCGCCGAGATGGCCCGGCAGATCCCTCTGCCGTTGGTGGTCTACAACGTGCCGGCGGTGACGGGCTTCGACATCCCGACCGAGCTGCTGGCTCGTCTGCTCACGATCGAAGGCATCGTCGGTGTCAAGGACAACACCCCTTCGACCGAGCGACGGGTCTCGACCCTGCGCCGGCTGGGTGGTGAGCACGCCGTCTTCTCGGACGTCCTGGAGGCATCGACGTTCCAGGTGTTCGCCGAGGAGCAACGCGGCCGCGGGCAGATCGGCAGCGGCATGCCGTTGGGGCACCGGCTGGCCGACGCCTTCGAACTGGTGTGGGCGGGTGACGTCGAAGAGGCCCGGGTCGTCGTTGACGACCTCACGGCGTTCAAGGCCGCGGTCGTCGAGGTGCTCGGTCCCCGGCAGCCGTGGCATGCCCAGAGCAAAGCGTTGATGGTCGCTGCTGGGGTGGATGCGGGCTACCCGCGCTTTCCCACGGCGTCGATCCGTGACGACGAGTCGGCCATGGCTCGTCTCGAGACCCTAGTGAAGAGGTACCTGTAATGACCGCATCGCACCTTTGGTACCAGTCGTCCAACCCTCAAGGGCCGGTGACGGTCATCCTGGGCTCGTCACTTGGCACAGACCGTGCCATGTGGAGCGAGCAGGTCGAGCTGCTGCCGCGAGAGTGGAACGTCGTCCCGTTCGACCTGCGGGGCCATGGCCTCTCACCCTTGAGTCCACAGACACCGACGATCGACGACTTCGCCGACGACGTGGTCAGCATCGCCGACGAACTGGGCGTCGACCGTTTCGCCTTCTGCGGTCTGTCGATCGGCGGAGTGATCGGCCAGAGCCTCGCGGCTCGGTACCCCGACAGGATCAGCTCGTTGGTCCTGGCCTCGACCGGCCTGACGATCCTGACCCGCCAGGGACTCCTCGACCGGTCCGCCCGGGTGCTCAACGAGGGCACCGCCTGGATCGCGGAGCTCTCGGCGCCGCGGTGGTTCACCGATCGCTTCCGGGCCGATCACCCCGACGTCGTCAGGACGAAGATGCAGCACCTGCGCCGCATGCCGGCGCGGGCGTACTCCGACGCCTGCCTGGCCCTGTCGGAGTTCGACGGTCACGTGATCGCATCGGACATCGTCGCGCCGACCCTCGTGCTGGCCGGTGACCAGGACCTGGCCACGCCGGCGGCCGGCAGCGCCGAGCTGGCGAAGGCGATCGCGGGGGCCGAGCTGCGCACCCTGCCCGACAGCGCCCACCTGTGCAACGTCGAGCAGCCCGAGCTGTTCACCGATCTCGTGCGCGAGCACGTCGAGGCGCACCGCTAGGGGCTTTCGTTTGTCCGCGGGCGGACCACCGGAAGATGCCGGCGGTGTGGAGTCCGGCCAGGTAGATGGTGGCGGTCTTCTCGTAGCGGGTGGCGATGCCGCGCCACTGCTTCAAGCGGTTGATACACCGCTCGACGGTGTGCTGCTTGTAGGCCTCGGGGTCGAAGGCCGGTGGCCTGCCGCCTCGGCTGCCTCGGCGCAGCCGGTGGCCACGCTGATGTGCCGGGACCGGAATCACCGCCCGGTGCCGCGCTTGCGCAAGTGGTCGCGGATCGCACGGGACGAATGGGCCGATGGACGTCCGATGTCGAGTGGAGTCGGCCACGGGATGGCTGCCCGCAGGATTTTCGCCGTCTGTGAGAAGACGTGCCTGATCAGAGCGTGCGTGGCTTGTTGGTGTCGATAAGGGTGAGCTTGAGTCCGTACTTTGCCTCCAGGACGGCCTTGCGCTCGTAGAGGGCCTCCTTTCGGTGGCCGACGCTGATCGCGACCTCAGTCAGACCGATCTCGGTGACGTTGCCGAGGGCGAGGTCGAGCATGGAACGCCGTCCTCAATGCCCGTCGGCCCCGGGCACTGGCACCAGAGTCTTGGGAAGGCTGTCGGTCTAGCTACTTGCCCCTGAAGAAGTCCGGGGTGCCTGTGGGTTGTCCCTTGGGGAGAGCTGGTGAGGGCCGGGCTATGGCCGTCACAGTGGGTGCAGGTCTTGGCGGCCGGGGGTGGGGCGATGTTGCGTGTCGCGGGAGTAGAGGACACCTGGTGGGAGGTACTGCCGGAGCACGCGCGGCAGTTACCCGCCGAGTTGGCTCGGGTGGATGCGTTCTTGGACGACGAGCGATTCATCGCTCCCTGGCGGGCGGTGTTCGCCGAGCGGCTGGGGCGGCCGGCGGTGCCGGTGGAGACGCTGCTGCGGCTGCTGTATCTCAAGTACCGCTACCAGCTGGGTTACGAGACCCTGTGCCGTGAGGTCGCGGACTCGTTGAGCTGGCGCCGGTTCTGTCGCATCCCGCTGACCGCCCCGGTGCCGCACTCGGCCACGCTCATCAAGCTGGTGCGCCGCAGCGGAGCGCAGGCGGTGGAAAAGCTGAACGCCGCGTTGCTGGGCAAGCTGGTCGAGGACAAGCTGCTGCGGTGCCGCAAGCTCCGCATCGACACGACCGTGATGGAAGCCGACATCGATCACCCCGCGGACGCTGACCTGCTCGAACACGGGGTACGGAAGCTGGGCCGGCTCGTGGGGCGGATCAAGGCGTCGGGGGCGGCCAAGCGCACCCGCTTTCGTGATCGCAGCCGGTCAGCGGGGCGCCGTTTGAAGGAGATCTCGCGCACGCTGCGGCGGCGCACCGGCCAGGCGCTGGGCGAGATCGACCGGCTCACCGGTGAAATCGCCGCCGTGGCCCGCGCGACCTTGCGGGACGCGGAGGCGGTGGAGCGCAATGCCCGACGCATGCTGGGCAAGCGGCCCTCCGGACGACTCGCGCACCTGGTGAGCGTGCTGGCCGAGACCGTCGCGGGCACCCGCCGGCTGCTGGAGCAGACCGCCCTGCGCCTGGCGGGCATCCGCACCATCCCCGACCGGCTGATCTCGTTGGCAGATCCCGACGCGCGGCCGATCCGCAAGGGCAAGCCCCAGCACCCCACCCAGTTCGGCTACACCGCCCTCGTGGCCGAGGACGAACGCGGCTTCATCGTTGACCACCAGGTCCAGCGCGGGAATCCGGCCGATGCGCCGCAACTGGTTCCCTCGGTCAAGCGCGCCGCGTCACTGACCAGCCGCCCGCCCGGCACGGTCGTCGCCGACCGCGGCTTCGGCACCGCGGCCAACGACCTCGCCCTGGCCGAACTCGGTGTCCAGCGCATTGGCCTGCAACGTGCTGGAAAACCTGGAAAGGCACGGCGTGAGTACGAGCAAAGTCGCCCATTCGGGTCGGTGTCGAGGCCCGTATCAGTCACCTCAAGCGCAGCTTCGGCTTCCGTCGCACACGCCTGCGCCGCCTGGCCGGCGCCCGGACCTGGGGCGGACTGGGGATCTTCGCCTACAACCTCCAGCGGATGACCGTCCTCAGCCGGTGAGGGACATGTACCGACCGCCCAGCTGCACAGCGTCATTCTGCAGCGCCAGCCCGGTCACCAGGCAAAACACTTTTTCAGGGGCAAGTAGCTAGGGCCGAAGACGCTGTCCGGCCCCGGCCGCCGGTACGGGGCCGATCACGCGGTTTCTCCTTCGTCATGCATGGCGGGCGCGTCCCTCAGATGAGGGGTCGTCCAGAAGCGGATGCTCTGGGCGAGCGCCACCAGGGCCACGTACATGGCGAGGACTGTGAGCGCGACCGTGAACTGCGAGCCGGTGAGCAGCGCGGCCAGGACGGTGACGGACAGCGTCCGCCCCTCCTGACCTCCGATCGCGCGCACCAGTCGGGCCGTCGGCGCTCCGGCGTTGCCGCGGATGCGGTACACAGTGTCGTAGTGATGGTAGGCGACGGCGGCCACCAGCCCGAAAGCCGCAGGAAAAGCTCCGTTCACTTTCGCTTCAGCGGCGAGGACCAGGACGGTGCCGTATTCGGCGGCCCGGAAGAGCGGGGGGACGAGCCAGTCGAAGGTGCCCTTGAGGGGCCGGTACAGCGCCAGTCCCGAGGTCACGGCGTAGACGACGGCGCCCGCAACGGGGGCCCACGCCACACCGGAGAACAGGGAGACTGCCAGGACCGCGATGCCGGCCAGCGCCACCGCGGACGGGGAGCCGAGGCGGGCGCGCGTTGCACGGGCCACCAACCCGGCGAGGGGTCCGTTGTCCGCGAGGTCGGCGAGCGCCCGCGCGGCGCGGTCCGTGCGCTGCGCCTTGCGGGTGACCGAGCGGAGCACGCGGCCGGTCGTCGTGTATGTCGCCGCGAGTGCGCAGCCGACCAGCAGGGCGTAGAAGGTGATGCGGGGGGTGGTGAGAGCCGTCAGCACGGCGATCATGGCCCATCGTTCGCCGATGGGCAGCACTATCATCCGGCGCACCCATACGGTCCAGCCGACGCTGTCGAGCTTGCCGGAGAAAGCGGCGGTGCGGCCGGTGTCGGCGGTCGCGGCGGCATCTCCGGCGTTGGCCTCGTTGAAGGAGAAGTCGACCACGTGCCGGCAGGTCTGCAGGACCATCGCGCCAAGGGCCAGGGCCCACACGTCGTCATGGCCGCCGCGGGCCGCTCCCAGCGCGAGGCCCGCGTAGTAGGCGTACTCCTTGGCCCGGTCGAAGGTGGCGTCCAGCCAGGCGCCGAGCGTCGAGTACTGCAGCGAGTAGCGGGCCAGCTGACCGTCGGTGCAGTCCAGGACGAACGAGGCGATCAGCAGGACGCCGGCGGCGACGAACCCGGCGCGGGTGCCGGTGGCCGCGCTGCTTGCCGCGACGAGGGCGGTGAGTAGGGAGGCGGTGGTGACCTGGTTCGGGGTGAGGCCCCGGCGAGCGCACCAGCGGGCGATGTAGCGGGAGTAGGGGCTGATGAAGAACGTGGTGAAGAAGCCGTCGCGGGCCTTCACGGCCGACTTCAGGCGCACGGCCTCGTCGTTGACGGCGGCCACGGACTGGCGTGCCTCGTCGCGGGCCTGGGGGTCGGTCGGGACGGCGGCGATCAGGCTGCCCAGCTCGGGGTGGTGCACGGTGGCGCCGTCAGCGTTCAGGGCGGTGACGACGCGATCGGCGAGGCTGTCCACGGCGAGGGCTGTGCCGCCGCCCGTCGAGGTCTCCCGGGCCACCGCGCGGGTCAGCGCCTGCCGGACGGCCGGCTGGGCGGTCACGGCGCCGGCGACGGCGGCCAGTGGGAAGCGTGGGTCGGTCAGGCCGAGGCGCAACGCGTGCGGGTGGCCCACGAAGCGGGCGTCGACGATGGCCACGCGTTCACCGGCCGGGACCGCCGCGAGGAGGGTCCTGGCGTCGGCGGCGTCCGAGGCGCTCCGCACGTCGAAGCCGAGGGACCGCAGATCGCGCTCGAGCGAGGATCCGGGAACCGGCTGGCCGGTCACGATGGCGGTCGACAACTGAACTCACTCCCTGGGTGCCGACGCTCCGGCGCCGGTCTTCTGCGTGGTGTGGCGCCTTCTGCCAGCGGCACCCGGGCGGCATGTGGGCAGAGGCTATCGATGACCGGAGCGGTCTTGTGCGCCGACCGTTCACGGTCAGGTCGACGTGGCCTGCCCCGGGCCTTTGCCGTGATCATCATGGGTGATCGGGTGCCCGGTTAACAAGCCGCGTCCCTCGTAACCGGGCCTCGTGCGGATCATCCGGACATTGGGTACGGTCTGTGGGCGTCGGTACAGGGTGCACGACCATGACCCGGCTGATCACCGGCGAGCCGGATGTATCGAGGCGCACCTGGCGCGGGCCATGGCCAACGCCAGGGCACGGGTCATGGCACCGGACGACCTGTCATCCAGGGCGCCCGCCGTGACCTCCGGTGGACGTCCCGCTGTCGAGGGATCCACGCTGGACTGCTCGAGCGAGTCCTCGCGGATTACGGCGTGACGGAGGCCGACCATCTCGCGGTGCACAAGCAGGCCGCCGATTCCGCGATACGGCCCACTCGTTGGCACCGGGAGAACCCGGGCGGTCTCGCCATGCTCCTGGAGGCGCATGGATGGCGCCCTTGTTGATTGCCGCCTGCACCTTGCACGGAGCCTCAGACCACACCAGTGGCTGAGTCGGGGCACCGGTCGTCACATCCCGTCACCCCGTACCGGCGTGTCACCCCGTACCGGCGTGCTCCCGCGGACGAGCAGTGCGGCAGGGTAGCTCTGTCGACGCGGTGGCAGCGTGGGGTCGTTGATACGCTCCAGCAGCATCGCGACTCCCCTCACGGCCATGTCCTTGATCGGTTGCCGGACCGTCGTGAGATCAAAGCTGTCCCAGGAAGCCATCTCGACGTCGTCGTAACCGACGATCCAACATTCTTCCGGAGCGAGGGCTCGGCTGCGGCGGGCGTCCAGGGCTCCGAATGCCATGTAGTCGTTGACACAGAAGATCGCCGAGGGCCGGATGCCCCGCGCCAACAGCTTGTGGGTGATCTGGTAGGCGACGTCGTGCGAGAAATCGGCCTCGAACCGAAGGTGCTCCGGGACGGGGAACCCGAGATCGCTCATACGATCGAGGAAGCCTCGAGCTCGATCCCGTGAAGTTGCCGCGTCCGGGCTTCCTCCGATGAACGCGGCGTCTCTTCGTCCGTGACGCACGAAGAACTCGGCGACATGCGCTGCTCCGGCCACGTTGTCGCTCACGATCCTGTCGCAGTCGAGACCGTCCACCTCGCGGTTGATCAGCACCACCGGACTCTGGCGCTCCACCGCTGCCGCCAGCTCAACGCTGGACGGCGTCGCGGTGGTGAAGATCACTCCGTCGATGGCGGACGTTCTGATCGACTCGAGCGCATCGGTGTGATTGTTGCTCGAGCTGTTCCAGATGACGACACGCTGCCCGGCATCATCAAGCACCAAGGTCAGTTCTTGGAGCAGCTCGGTGAAGAAGGGATTGGAGAGGTCCGCCACGACGACCCCAACCGTATTGGTGCGACGGGTCTTCATCGCCTGAGCGCCGGCGTGCACGGAGTAACCCAGCGTGGTCATCGCTGCCAAGACCTTGGCTCGGGTTGCCGGTGCGACGCTAGAGGAGGATGACAGGGCCCTGGAGACGGTCGCTTGCGAGACTCCCGCCAAGCGCGCGACGTCCCGGCTCGTCGGCATGGGTCTCCCACCTTCTCCGGTCCCGAGTTGCATGCGGCTATGAAATGGTCGACGCCCCGCCTGACGAGGCAGAACATGGCAATCGCATCCTCCCAGCAACCTATCCCCTCAGGCAAGACTCGCGCATACGTATACAAACGATCGAGGGAGCCGGCGCGGGTCAACGCACGTCGAGGCGGTGCCGGTGAAATGCAGGTGGATGGAGGGCGGTCTGGTGTGCGTCGCGGCCTGCGCCCGCGAGTCCGGGTGGCGTGTCCGGGCTGCGGTCGGGGTTCTGTGCAGGTCCACAACACCAATACCGCAGCTGGCCGATGCCGTTGCTGGTAGGCGTCAGGTGCCGATCGGGTTGTCGGTTGCGGCGGTTGTCCTGTGACAGTCCCGGCTGTGGCCGTCAGACGTTTGCTGAGGAGGTGGGGGTGTTGACGCTGCGCTAGCAGCGCCCCAGTCCGCTGCTGCAGCTGGCGGATACGGCCGGAGACCTTGAAGGTGCTGCCGTGAATGTCTTGAGTGGAACCGGCTCGGCCCGGGCGTTGGCACCGCAACACGCCCCCGCTCACAAGATCACTACGACTGTCCTCCACCACGAACCCGCCAAAGGTAACGCACGCTTCGGCGACCGCAAGCGCGGCAGTACCCCCCTCGACCGCGCTTCGGCCGAGGCGCAGGAGTGGACAGGGTGCTTTGAATGAGGTTGTATACGTACACATTTTTTTCGGAACGTCTTTGCTGGGTGATATGGATACGTATACAGTCGTCCCAGTCCCGACCACGTCTGCAGTTCCTGGGGCGGGCCTGCAAGGGAACCCACCGGTCGATCGACAGCGCCGAGGGATCTCTACTTCTCTCCCGCCGCGGGTCACCGTATCCATGAGCGGGCCTGCGGGATTTCGTATGCAGGAACTCACCTGACGGGACGGACTTGGGCGCGATCAGTCGCCCATCAATGACCATGGAGGTGTAGTCCATGAGAGCCGCAACCGCCAAACCTGGCCCGGTGTCGGTGCAACTGAAAGCGCCCACCCAGGACGGCGGCGGCCGCGACAGCACTCCACAGGTGCGTGCGACCGTCGAGGCCATGATCGCGGACATCCGCAAACGGGGCGACGCCGCCGTCCGGGAGTACTCGGAGAACTTCGACAACTACTCGGCCGAGTCGTACTTGCTGACCGAGACCCAGCTCAACAGGATCGTGGCTCGGGTTCCCACGCATGTCATCGAAGACATCCATTTCGTGCAGGAGCAGGTCCGTGTCGTCGCCCGGAAACAGCTGAAGTCGATCACGGAATTCGAGATCGAGACCCTTCCGGGCGTGTTTCTGGGCCAGAAGCAAGTGCCAGTGCGGGCGGCGGGTGCCTACGTCCCTGGGGGTAAGTATCCGCTGCTGGCCAGCGCGCACATGACCATCGTTACCGCCAAGGTCGCTGGCGTGGAGCGCGTCGTGGCCTGCACCCCGCTGATCCACGGTGAGGTGCCCGACACCACTGTGGCCGCGATGCGGCTTGCCGGCGCCGACGAAATCTACCTGCTCGGCGGCATCCAGGCCGTCGCCGCGATGGCAGTGGGCACCGAGACCATCGCCCCGGTCAACATACTGGCCGGCCCGGGCAACGCCTTCGTCGCAGAGGCGAAACGGCAGCTGTTCGGCGAAGTCGGCATCGACCTGTTCGCGGGCCCCACCGAGGTTCTCATCGTGGCCGACGAGCACGCCGACCCGTTCATCGTCGCCGTCGACCTGCTCTCCCAGGCCGAGCATGGCCCGGACTCCCCGGCGGTGCTCATCACGACCAGCTCGGAGTTGGGCCACGCGGTCATCGAACACATCGACACGCTGCTCATCGACATGCCCACCCGTGACTATGCCGGCGCCGCCTGGCGTGACTGGGGCGAGGTCCGTGTAGTCGAGACCTTGGACGATGCCTATGAACTCGCCGACGGCTACGCCTTCGAGCACGTGCAGATCCTCACCAAGAACCCGCGCGAAGCCCTCGAGAAGATGCACGACTACGGCGCACTGTTTCTAGGCGAGGGCACCTGCGTCTCCTATGGCGACAAGGTGATCGGCACCAACCACGTCCTCCCGACGCGGGGCGCGGCCCGATACACCGGCGGGCTCTGGGTTGGCAAGTTCCTGCGCACGGTGACGTACCAGGAGGTCACCAGCCGCACCTCCAGCGCGTACTTGGGCGAACTGTGCGGCCGCGTCTCGCGGGCCGAGCGGTTCGAGGGTCACGCGCGGTCAGGTGACGTGCGCGCGGCGAAATACCGCGGGACCGCGCTGTCGTGGAGTTCGCAGCATGCCTTCCGTGGGTGAGCCGGTGGTGAATCCGAAGCCTCTGGCTGGTCGCACGGCCTTGGTCACCGGCGCCGGCCGGGGACTGGGGCTGGCAATCGCCGATTCCCTGGCCGACGCCGGCGCGACCGTCTACGGCAGCAGCCGCGACCTCGATACGGCCGAGAAGATCGCCAAGCGGTACCGAACCGTCCCGGTGATTCTCGACGCGCGTTCCGGCGAATCCGTCCGGGCGGGCGTCGCCGCAGCACTGGAGCACGCGGGCCGCATCGATCTACTGGTCAACAACGCCGGGGTCAACGTTCCCAAACGCGCCGTCGATCTCACCGAGGCGGACTGGGACACCGTCCTCGACACCAATCTCAAGGGAGTATTCCTGCTCACCACCGAGCTCGCGCGGCACTGGATCGCGACTGGCACGCGGGCGGCGGTGGTAAACGTCGCCTCGCAGGCAGGGGTCGTGGCCATCGAGGAACGGGCCGCCTACGGCGCGAGCAAGGCCGGGCTCATTCACCTGACAAAGGTGCTCGCACTGGAATGGGCGGGCGCGGGGATACGGGTCAACGCCGTCGCACCCACCTTCGTCCGGACCGATCTCACCGCCTCGACTCTCGAGCGGCCAGAGTGGGCGGCCGATCTGCTCAGCCGGATTCCGATCGGTCGATTCGGCGAACCCGAGGATATCGCCGGTGCGGTGGCGTTCTTGCTCGGCGGCTCGGCGTCTCTGATCACGGGCCAGACACTGGTCATCGATGGCGGTTACACCATTCACTGACGGGAGAGGGCCTTGGACGACAGCATTCGGATCGAGCGGGTCGCGGTCACCGGATCCGGCTACATGGGCGGGGGGATTGCGCAGATGTTCGCCCTGCGCGGCCACCGAGTCACCCTCGCCGACGTCGACGGCGCCACCGCACGCCGCGCTTACGATCGCCTCACGACTCAGGCTGCGGAGTTCGAACGGGCCGGTCTCATGCCGGTCGGAGCGGGCGAGATGATCGCGGCCAACCTGACCGCAGCGGAGTCGATCGAGTCGGCCGTCGCCGAGGCTGACTACGTGACCGAGGCCGTTCCCGAGGATCCCGAAATCAAGAAGGCCACCCTGACGCGCATCAGCAGCGCGCTGCCGGACGCGTCGATCGTCGGAACCAACACCTCGGCGATTCCCATCGCCCGCCTCTCCGCGTGGGTCAGCGCTCCTGAGCGCTTCCTCGGAGTGCACTGGATGAACCCCGCCCCCTTCATCCCGGGCGTCGAGCTGATCCCCGGGCCGCGCACCAGTCCCGAGACCATCGACCATGCCGAGCGACTCATCGGCAGCCTCGGGAAGGTCACCGCCCGGGTCACCGACTCACCCGGGTTCGTCGCCAACCGCCTGCAGTTCGCCCTCTTCAAGGAGGCGAGCCGGATAGTCGAAGAGGGCATCGCTACACCGGCCGAGATCGACGCCATCGTGTCGAGCACCTTCGGTTTCCGGCTGGCGCTCTTCGGGCCCTTCGCCATTGGTGACATGGCCGGCCTCGACGTTTACGCGTCCTCCTACCGCACTCTCGAAGATGCCTTCGGCGAACGCTTCGCGTGCCCGAAAGCCGTACGCGAGGCCGTGGAGGACAACAATCTGGGGGTGAAGGCGGGCGGCGGCCTGCGGGGTGTCGATCAGTCGCAGGTGCACGCGCTGCTGGGCTACCGGGACGCGGCTTACGTACGACTCTCCGCTCTGAGGTCAGAGCTGGGTGCAGCGCCTGGGCTCTGACGCGCAAATAGGTCCAGGTCAAATGACGTTTGGGCAGACCCCGGCCCAGGACAGCGAGGTGCCCGGCCGAGGCGAACCTACCGGGCACGATATCGAGCAGGCTGAGGGCGGGACGAAAGGGGGTCATCGCCTCCTCGATCCGTTCCGAGAGGGAGTTCCGCGAGAGCTCGCCGTCGCGGTAGTGCTTGACGGCGGGCTCTCCGGTCCCGGTCTCCAGGCCGTATCCGGCTGGTCGCTCGGGAAGAGGGCCGTCCACTACTACGCCGCCACAGTGTGGCGCGCATACGGTGTTCAAGCGGCGAGACGACTCCACCGGCGTGGTCCCAACCTGGCGCGAGCCGCCCGCCCGGCAGTCCGCTCCTTGAACGGAAGCGCCCGGGAAGGTACCTCCTGGGCGGGATCGATCATCGGAGCAGCAGTTGGTGAGGGCCACGGAGGGTCACGCAAGCACATCGCCCGGTTCAACTAGTAACTCTCGACCGCCGAACACCGCCGTGATCTGTTGGCTTCCGCGTCAAGAAATCACGGCCCGTCGCATGCGTGGTCGCCGATCACGACAGCCGTTCCACGAGCGGCACTCAGCCCGGTTGTCAGGGCTGCGGTCACGGTATCCCGTACTTGATTTTCAGTAGGCGTGGGCCGCCCGCTTTCTTCGGCGAGTGCCGCCAGCGACGTCATGCGGACGTCCGGCAGCGCGCAGGACATGAATGTTGAGTAGACGTCGAGATCAGGGGCGATGTTGAGGGCGAATCCGTGGCTTGTCACACTGCCGCTGATACGCATGCCGATGGAGGCGAGTTTGCGGTGGTCGGGCGTCCATACGCCTGCCAGGCTTTCGGATCCTCGCGGTGTGTCCCGTCGTACCGCCTCGAAGCCAAGCGATCGCACCGCGTGGATCAGAGCGTGCTCGACCCGGCGTACCAGGCCATGGGGGCCGAGGTCGCGCACGTTCACCACCAGATAGCCGATGAGCTGTCCAGGGCCGTGGTACGTGGCATGACCGCCCCTGTCGACTTCGACAAGGGGTATCGGTGAACTCGGATCCGGGAGCTGGCTGACCGGAGTCCGCGCGGTGTAGGTAATCACCGGCGGGTGCGTCAACAGGAACAGCCGGTTCCCCGCACGCTCCTCCTTCCGCTCGGTGACCCACCGGGCCATGTCGGCCTGCGCCACCTCGTACGGCACTTCACCCAGATCGATTACTTCCAGACTCGTCGATCTCACGATGTTCCTTCGTGTTGCCGGATGTCATGGCCGCCTGTGGACGGTGACGTCGTGCCAGAGACGTGATCAGTTCTCGGAGCGGAGCTGTCGTAGAACACGCCGCGGCGGTCGGGACGCAGTCGCATGCCTCCGGCGTCCAGAGTGACGGTTGCCCTCGTCCGGATCGACGGGATGGCGACGGTGGGGGCGTGGTAGCTGGCCAGTGCGGTGCGGAGGTTGCCGCGAGGCTCAGGGGCCTGCCCTTGGTGGGGCTGTGAGACAGCGACGGCAGCACCCTCAGTCCGCGAGACGCCTGCGAAGACGGGGCGCGTCAGTGCATGCCTGCTGTGCCGAGCAGGGTGGCCACCGTGGGCGTGATGAGCCCCGTCAGTCTGTCGGCTCCGATGCCCGCGCGGGCACTGGCGCCGTCGAAGACCAGGATCAGCTGCCGGGCCAGCAGGTCAGGGTCGCTTGCCCCGCCCCGTTCGGCCTCGGCACGGAAGAAGGATGTCAGGTTAGCCTTGACCCGGTGGGCCACCCGGCTCGCGGGGTGGTTTTGGTCTTTCAGCTCGATCTGAGCAGCCAGGTACCGACAACCTTGGAAGCCGGGCATACCCGCCTGCCTCTCCAACTGGTCGAAGACGTGCAGGATCCGCTCTCGGGGTGAGTGGCTGTCGTCCGTCGCAGGCAGAAGGCTCGTCACGAAGGCGGCGGAGCGTTCCTCCAGGCTCGCCGCGAGCAGTTCGTCCTTGCTCTCGAACAGTTGGTACAGGGAGCGCTTCGACACCCCTGCCGCCTTGCACAGCGTGTCGACACCGATGATGACACCGTCTCGGTAGGTGAGTGCGGCTGCTGCCTCCAGCAGCCTGTCTCTGGTGCTTGGTTTCACTTGGGTGGTCATACCGCGAGAGTAACTCCCTGTCGCCGAAATGAAAACCGATCGGTTTACGACGCTTTTCCGGTACCACCCTTCGCGTTGCCCACCGTCGAGCTGGACGTGCGTACGGTTCCGCTCTGCCGGGCGGCGGTGATCCGCCACCGACGTTCGAATTCCACGAGGAGGTGGTAGCAAATGGGCACCACCTAGAGGGGTTCGCGGCGCAAAGCAGCGGCAGACACGGACTGTTCTGAGGTGCCCCGCCTCCCTGCTTTGATCCGTGCCTTGCGGGCACCGGCCGGCGAAGGAAGACGGGGCGCTTCCCGCAGTCCACTCGTCGTGTGATCGACCGCGTGTCCTCGGTGGATTCAGGTTCAGTGGGCGATCACGCGCTCGCCCTCCGACGGCGCCAGAGCTGCATTCGGCATCAGGAACGCCGTCAGCACCGCGCCGACCACGAAGATCCCGGCGCCCCACGCCAGGGTGGCCGTGTAGCTCTCGACCCCGGCCTGGGCCATGGTCAGTGCGCCGGGCTTGTGCGAGGACAGGTAGTCGGTCGCGGCCGATGAGGCGACGGTGGTCAGCAGTGCCGTGCTGATCGAGCCGCCCACCTGCTGGCTGGTGTTGATCAGCGCGGAGGCGACACCCGCATCCTCGTGGTGGACGCCGGAGGTCGCACCCTGGAAAGCGGTGGTCATCACCGCACCGATACCGAGACCCAGCAGGATCATGCCCGGCATGATGTCGGCGACGTAGGCGCTGTCCAGCGTGAGCCGGGTCAGTAGGGCCATGCCGGATGCGGAGACCAGGAAGCCGGCGCTGACCACGATCTTCGGGCCGACCTTGGGCAGCAGCAGCGAAGGCACCGTGGTCGACGAGGCGACGATGCCCCCGACCATCGGCAGGAAGGACAGGCCGGCCTCGATCGGCGAGTAGCCGATGCTGGCCTCCAGGTAGTAGGTCAGGAACAGGAAGATGGAGAACATTCCCATGCCCAGGACGAACACGGCCAGGAACGAACCGCCTCGGGTCCGGTCCAGCACCACGCGCAGCGGCAGCAGCGGATGCGCGACCCTGGACTCCAGCCAGGCGAACACCGTGAGCAGCACCACGCCGCTGATCATGGAGCCGAGGGCGACCGGGTCGGTCCAGTTGGTGGATTCCACGTGTGCGAACCCGTAGACGATGCCGAACAGCGCGGCGCTCACCACGACGGTGCCAGGAATGTCGATCTTGGGTCGCTCGGTGTGTGCGGGCTCGGCCAGCAGCAGCAACGCACCGGCCAATGCGACGCCCGCGAAGACGACGTTCACGTACATCACCCAGCGCCATGACGCCCATTCGGTGAGCATGCCGCCGAGCAGGAGCCCGACCGCGGCGCCCGCACCGGACAAGGCGCTGAAGATGCCGAAGGCCTTCGGCCTCTCGGCCGGGTCGGTGAAGGTCACACTCAGCAGTGAGAGCGCCGCGGGTGCGAGCAGCGCGGCGAACAGGCCCTGGGCCACGCGTGCCGCGACGAGGATCTCGAAGCTGCCGGCCGCGCCGCCGACCACGGAGGCCGCCGCGAAACCGAACAGGCCGGTCACGAAAGTCGTACGTCGGCCGAACAGGTCGCCGAGGCGCCCCCCGAGCAGCAGCAGGCTGCCGAACGCCAGGGCGTACCCCGTGATGACCCACTGCCGGCTGCCGTCACTGAAACCGAGGTCGTGTTGTGCTTCGGGCAGTGCGATGTTCACGACGGTCGCGTCGAGCGTGACCATGAGCTGCGCCACGCCCAGCACGACCAGCACCCACCAGCGCACGGCGTGTGAGCCGCGACGGCCCGAGTCTGTCTTCCCGGAGGCGTTCGCTATGCGGTCGAGGGTGGCAGTCAATGTCTTCCCTTTGCTGCTGGTCATAGGTCGGCCCTGATCGGAAACCGATCTGTTTCCCCTCAGGAAAACAGATCGGTTTCCATGGTGCAAGTACACACTGGTCGTCTGACCTGTGAGGGATCCGACAGTGCGGTCGGCGATCCGCGTCGGCTGCCGTTGTCATCTGGACGTGGGACGTTGCGCCCCACGCGGCCCTTCGAACGTCAACGCCTTCTCGCCGCGTGACGGCCGACCGAAGAGGATGCGGCTGCCAGTGCGCCGCGTCCGGGCTCACCGGGCGGCACCTGAAGATACTGACCGCGCTCGAGCAGAAGATGGGCTGGCGCTACCGCGTTACCGCCACCAGTATTCGCCGCGTTCGAGGCGTCGCCGCCTCCCGCACGCCCCGTTCCTGGAAGGGCTGCACCGCTGTCGCGTCGGCGTGGAAGACCGGACGCACGCCGACGAGGCCATGGGGCTGGATACCTTGGCCTCCGCATCGTGGAAGGTGAAGCGGGTGCGTGCTCGCCGCGACATGTGCGTGCGTCACCGTCACCCTGCGTGCCCGCCATGTCGATTACGCCGTCGCGGCTGGGCGGGGGCGTTCCCGTCTGCTCGTGCTGGCGGACGGCTCGGCCTGTCGTCACCTGACGGCCAGACGCTTACTCGGCCCGATGTGGAAAGAGCAAACCAATCGAGGCCTGCCTTCCCGTCGGTCGGGGTCGGCCGACGCCGAACCGTGGCAACGCCAGGCCCGCAGAAGGGTGCACTGTGTGCCATGAGCTGTGGACGCGAAATTTCCCGGTCAGGGTCCCTGCGCATGCACCCGTCGAACCCGGATGCGGGAACACTAAATCGGTGATTGGCCTTCAGCGATCAGGCCGCTGGGCGCGACAAGGAGGCCTGGGTGCCTGTGTCGGAGACTTGCCACCTGAAAACCGATCGGTGTATCGTGACGGAAACCGATCGGTTTCCGTTTCTCGTGGTCCGTGGGCAGTGGCACAGCGTCAGCTGGTCGCCGCCGTTGATCGCCAAACTGATGCAGGGACAAGCCTCGATCGCGCCGCGTCGGACGCGTGCTGATCGCGTGCGTACTCAACCTCTGGAGTCAAAAACCATGTCTTCTCATGCCACCTCTTCCATCTTCGTCATCGGTGGTACAGGGGCCCAAGGGATGCCCATCGTCCGTGCTCTTGTCGCAGACAAGAAGTATTCGGTCCGGGTCCTCACCCGGGACGCCACGTCCCCCCGGGCCCAGGAACTCCTCGCGCTCGGCAACGTGTCCATCATCGAAGGATCGTTCGCCGACGAGGACGTGCTGCGGGAAGGATTTCGGAGCTGCGACGGGGCCTTCGTCAATCTCGACGGGTTCAACACCGGCGAGAAGACCGAGACCTACTGGGCCATCCGTAGTTACGAAGTAGCGATCGAAGAAGGGATCAAGTTCTTCGTCTACGGAAACCTCGACTACGCTCTGAAGAAGTCTGGCTACGACTCCAGGTTCCGCACCGGCCACTATGACGGCAAGGGGCGCATGGCTGAATGGGTGCTGTTCCAGAACCAAAAGAACAGGGACCGGATGGGAGCTGCGGTCTTCACTTCGGGCCCCTACATCGAGATGGTGATCTCCCCACTCACGCCCATGACGCCCAGCATCGAGGACGGCGTCGTCACGTGGCGGGTCCCGCTCGGCGAGGGAGCCGTCCCGCACGTAGCTCTCGACGACTGTGGATTCTATGTCCGCTGGCTCTTCGACCACCCGGAACGGGCCAATGGCATGGACCTCGAAGTCGCCATTGAGCACATGACCTACACCGATATGGCTGCGGCATTCGAGAAGGTCACCGGGCACCCGGCGCAGTACATCGACACGGACCTGGAAACCTATTGGAATGGTCCGGATCTGAAGAATGTTGCTGATCATCCCGCCGGATACAATGCCGATCCCAATGACAAGAGCACCATGAGCTTCCGTGACAATTTCACCGGCTTCTGGAACGTGTGGAAGCACGGAATCATCACCAGGGATTACGCCCTGCTCGACGAAATCCACCCCAACAGGATCAGAAGCGCTGAGGAGTGGTTCCGCCGCGAAGACCAGTTGGGGAGGGAGCTCGGCAAGGGAAGTCTTTGGGAGAGGGTTCAGTCGGAGAACTGGACCATGGACTCCGCGGTCCTCAAGAGCAGTGCGGACTTCAGGACGGGCAAGTTGTAGAAGGACGCGATCGGCGCCGCCCATGGCCCGGCCAATGCGGGGTCATGAGCGGGCGATCGGTATTCCGGTCGGAGGATGTGCCCAGATCACTCATGTCCCGAACCGAGCCCGTCCAGGAGAAGGTCCCCGAGTTCGGAGAAGGCGTCGCCGGCGGTGAGGCCGGTGCTCTCCAGGAGGACCCCTGACTGGAGTGCGTCGATGGTCACGGCCACGACCTGGGCGGCGAAATGCCCGTTGAGCGAGCGGAAAACGCCGGTGTGCACACCTTCCTCGATCAGTTGGTGGACGCGGTGCGCGGCGGCGGCGGAGTTCTTGCGGTAGATCTGTGCGGTCGGTTCGTAACCGACCATGTCGTCGTAGAAGGCGTTCGAATGCCGGCGCATGGCCGTGCCGACGCCGGCGAGGTAGACCCGGATGCGCTGCCGGGGGTCGGGCTCGGCCTGGACGGCCTGCTCGATCTCGGCTGTCGCGTCCCGGAAGAAGGCGCGCGTGACCGCCAGCACCAGCTGTTCCTTCGTGGATGCGAGGCTGTACAGCGTCGCCTTGGAGCACTCGAGCCGTTGGGCGAGCTCGTCCATGGTCACCGCGGTGAAGCCTTCGGCCAGGATGATCGCCTCGGCCTGGCGCAGCAGTTCGTCCCGCCGACGGGTGTCGACCACCCGCCTACGTGCCGTTCGGCGCGGGCGTCGGTCGCGTGAGTCAGTTTGGGCCGTCACCGCAGCAGTCTCCCATGCGCGTCTCTGCCGAGGCGGCGGGTGGTCGTCCGACCGGAAACGTCTACGCGCGTGGGTGCCAAAGTACCATATAACGTACCCAGGGTGCTCGGCTTCGTCGCGCTGGTGCCAGCCAGGACATAATGAGAGAGTTCGCTCCGTAAGGGGATGAAGCCAGATGAGCCGGTCTGCTCTCCACATGTCGTTCGGATTCGACGGCATCGCGACGGCCCTGCTCGACACCCGGGGCACGGTGGTGGGCTGGTCAGCCGAAGCCACGGAGCTCGTGGGCTGGACGGCCGCCGAGGTCCACGGCAAGCCGGTCGGGGATCTGCTCGTCGGCCCCTCCGAGCAGCGCTGGAGGGCGGACGCCGACAACCTTGTGGGGCCGACGTCAGGGGAGGCGCGGCTACGGCACCGCTCCGGCCGCTCGATTGAGGTCGCATTCCGGGTGCAGCGGTTGGGAGGGTGCTCTCAGTTTTTCGTTCTTGCCGCACCGCTGCGCTGGGCAACGGATTGGGAACACGGCACACGCGTCCTGCAGGCGCTGCTCTCCCAGGAACGGATCGGGATTGGCATCCATGACACGGATCTGCGGGTGGTGCGAACCAATATGGGCCCCGATCTGTCCGTGGGCGGGTGTCTGGCGGACCTGGTGGATCCGCGGGACGCCGGGGAGGCCAAGGCGACTTTGAGTAAGGTGCTCTCCACAGGAGTGCCGCTGGTGGCTTACGAGCGGAGGAGACGCTCGACCCAAGGCCTTGAATTCCAGGGGCATTTCTACCTGTCCGCCGTCCGGCTGGAAGACGCCCGGGGACACCCGGCGGGAGTGGTCACACTCGTCACGGATGCCACCGAGCGGTGGCGCGCCCGGCGTGACCTCGAGCTGCGGCACCGGGCGTCTGTCCTGATCGGCGCCTCCCTCGACGTCCAGCGCACGGCTCAGAGCCTTGTCGACGTGCTCGTCCCCGCTCTCGGAGACCTGGCATGGGTGGAGCTGGCCGAGGCGGTGTTCGAAGGGGATGAGCCCCTCAAGACTGTCGGCGGAGGGCAGCTTCACCTGCGCAGGGCCGCAGTGGCTTCGGCTGACGGGGCCTGGCCCACGGCGCTCCTCCAGCCCGGAGAGGCAGTTCCCTGGTTCCCGGACCTTCCTCTTATGAGGGCTCTTCAGCAGGGGACCGTCTTCACGATGCTCGATCGCACGGAGGTCACCGACATGGGTGATCCGGAGCTGGATCGTCTGTTCGTTCCCGAGAAGGCACACTCGTGTGTCGCAGCACCCCTGTACGCACGAGGCCTCATGCTTGGCTGCGTCATTCTGTTCCGCACCGGGGAATCACGGACCTTCGATCAGCAGGAGGCGGAGCTGCTGACGGAGGTCGCGACCAGGGCGGCGCTGAGTGTCGACAACGCCCGCCGATACACACGTGAGCACCGTGCGGCCGTCGCCCTGCAGCAGCGCCTTCTTCCTCGCTTCACCACCGACAGCCCGGCGGCGGAGACAGTGGGCCTCTATCTGCCTGCTGCCGGCGGTGCCGAGATCAGCGGCGACTGGTTCGACGTCATTCGTCTGCCGTCGCTACGTGTGGCCCTCGTGGTCGGTGACGTGATCGGTCACGGCCTGCACGCCACAGCCACCATGGGCCGCCTGCGTACCGCTGTCCAGACTCTTGCCGACCTGGAACTCGGGCCCGACGAGCTCCTCACCCATGTCGACGACCTGGTGATCCGCCTCGCGGCCGAAGCCGAACCCGCGCGCCAGGACGCCATCGGCGCCACCTGCCTGTACGCCGTCTACGATCCGGTGACCCGCCGCTGCACAGTGGCCAGTGCCGGTCACCCGCCGCCCTTTGTCCTACGGCCTGATGGCACCGTCCGCGACGTCGAGCTCGCCCCCGGTCCGCCCCTGGGGGTCGGGGGCATGCCTTTCGAGACAACCACCGTCGATCTGGAGCCGGGCAGCATCCTGGCCCTCTGCACCGACGGGCTGATCCACCGCCTGCACCCAGACCCGTACGTCGGCCTCCAGCGTCTGGCCGATCGTCTTGCTGCGCCCTCCAGCCGAGACTCCTCGCTGATCGACATCGGTCGTTCCGCGCTCGCAGATGCCACGGATCCCCCGCCCCGCGACGACATCACCCTTCTCCTCGCCCGCGTCCGCGCCTTGCCCGAGGGCACAACGGCGTATTGGGAGTTTCCGGCCGATCCAGCTGTCGTTTGCCAAGCCCGCGACGTGGTTGCCCGCCAGCTTGTCGAGTGGGGGCTAGAGGACATTGCTTTCACCACGGAGCTCGTGGTCAGCGAACTGGTGACCAACGCGGTCCGCTACGCCGGCGGACCGGTCGGCTTGCGCCTCATTCACAACGAGAGCCTCGTGTGCGAAGTGACGGACCCCAGTAATACCCAGCCGCGTCTGAGACGAGCGCGTACGACTGACGAAGGCGGTCGCGGTCTATTCCTCGTCGCCCAGCTCACCAGCCGATGGGGCAGCCGCTACGGGAGCCGCGGGAAGACTGTCTGGGCCGAACAGGCCATCACCTCCGATGCCCCGTTCTCAGCGGTTCCCACCTGACGTCGGACGGCCAGACCGCTCTTTCGGTCTGCCGGGCTCAGAGATTGAAGTCAGCCAAACCGGCTCGCCGTCCCAGGCGTCAAGCCGAGCCGCTTCTGGGCGGAACGTTCGGCTGTGATCGAGCCGTCCGGCTGCGTACCGAGGACCCGGTACGCAGCCGTGGTGGCGATGGTCCGCACGCCCAGCAGCGGTACGAGCGGTGCGGGAAAGGTATCCAGTCGGCCGCCTCGTGGACCACCGTTTGCCGGAGCCGGATGCTGAACGCCAGCCGGTTCCTCACCGCTGATCGCCGCGTGTCCTACGGAGCTACGTCGTGACGTCCTTGCGCTCGAACGACGCGGTGGGGGCGTCGGCGATGTCCAGGTGCAAGCCCACGAGGCGCGGAAACCACCGGGCTGCGGATAGCGCAGCATGCCCTCCTCACGGATGCCCGCGAACACATGGGGCGGGAGCAGGTGCTTCAGATAGAACGGGGCTCGCTCGCCGCGTGGGAGACTTCGCTGTCCGCCAGCCGAGCACCGAGACGGCACTCTCGGACGAATCGTCCTGGTGGCTGTCGCCGTCGGCGCTCACGATGGCACCGCTGGTGGAGAACACCACGAACATGTCACCGCGCCCCGGTAAGCATGGGGCAGCTTCCCGGTGGAAGAGTAGTCGACGGCTGGTACGCGGGCGCCCTCCACGACGGTGCTCGCGTTGCGGGCCGGAGCGGTCAAAGGCTTGCCCACGGCGGCGAGGGCGGCGACGACAGGGGCGCCCTGGGCGCCGGTGGCGTCATAATTTCTCCCGGGGGACGGCGTCGCTCGGTTCCTCACCCTGCTCGATGGGCCGTGGGTCACCCTGATCGTGCGCGTACTCCTGCGATGACAGCATCGCTTCACCGAGTTGCGCGACGCGCTGCCCAGCCTCAGCCCGCACACCCTGACCAGCCGGCCGCGCCGGTTCGAGCGGCACGGCATCGTTGCGGGAGGGCTGCGCGGGGTTCTCGATGCCGTGGCGCCTGGGCCGTGACGGTTTCCGACGGTGAGGCCGAGCGGTCACCGCGTGACCGTCGGATCAGCGTTACCGGATCGAGGATCCGATGGAGATGCCGCCGTCCACGTCCAGGACGACGCCGGTGATGTAGCCGGCGGGTTCGCTGGCGAGGAAGGCCGCGGCTTCGGCGATGTCCTCTGGCCTGCCGGTGTGGCGCATCGGGATCTTGTTCGTGAGTTTGTCGCGTGCGGGGCCGTTCATGGAGGCGAGCATGGGGGTGTCGATGAGTCCGGGGGCGATGGCGTTGGCGGTGATGCCGTGGCGGGCGCCTTCGAGCGCGAGGGTGCGGGTCATGCCGACGATCCCCGCCTTGGCGGCCACGTAGTTGGTCTGGCCGAAGTTCCCGCGCCATGACATGGAGGAGAAGCTGACGATACGTCCGTAGCCCTGGCGTTTCATCGGGCCGAACGCGGCGCGGGCGCAGTGGAAGCCGCCGGTGAGGCTGACGTCGACGACGGCGTGCCAGTCCTCGTCGGTGATGTCCTCGACGCGGTTGTCACGGATGATGCCGGCGTTGTTGACCAGCACGTCGAGGCGGCCGGGTCCGGCGGTGACGCGGTCGATCCAGGCATTGACCTGGACGGAGTCGGTCACGTCCACCACGTCGGTGCGCAGTTTCGCGTCGCGGGCATCGGTGATGGTCTGGGCGGCGTGGGTGAGGGCCTGTTCGTTGACGTCGGCCAGGGCGACCGTGGCGCCCTCCGCTGCGAACCGGGTCGCCATGGCGAGGCCGAGGCCCTGTGCGGCCCCGGTGATGGCGACGACGCGTCCGTGGTAGCGATTCACTTGTTGTCTGCTTTCGTGGTGTGGGGAGCGAGGAAATCCCGCAGGGCGTCGGCCACCGAACTCGCCGACCAGTTGTCGGCGAACGTGGCCAGTTCCTCGCGCAGGGCCTGCTCGGGGGCTATGCCGTCGATCCGGTGCAGCAGTGTCTTGAGCCCTTGCTGAGCAGGGCTGTGGCGGTCGGCCAGTTGGTGGCAGATGCGGGTGGCGGCGGCGTTGAGGTCCGCCTCGGGCACGATCGCGCGGATCCAGCCGGTGTGCTCGAAGGCGGTCGCGGGCAGGAGTTCGCCGGTGAGCAGGAGCCAGCGCGACAGACCGCGTCCGACCGCATCGGGCAGCCGGACGCTCGACCCACCTGCCGGCACCAGGCGCCGCTTGAGGTGGCCGTCGCCGATGAGCGTGGTATCGGCGGCCACGACGACATCGCAGGCCAGTGCCAGTTCGAGGCCCCCGGCGACAGCGTGACCGTGCAGCACGGCGACCCATGGTTTCGGGCTGGCCGCGATGCGACTGAAGCAGGCCGACACGTCGGTCAGGAAGTCGACCGGGTTGTTGCCGTGGTCGTGCAGTTGGAGGAACTGGTGGAAGTCTCCGCCGGCACAGAAGCTCGGTCCCTTGCCAGCCACGGCGATGACCGCTGTGGCAGGGTCGGCCTCGGCGCTGGTGATCTGCTTGTCCAGGGCTTCTATGAGGGTGGTGTCAAGGGCGTTGCGCCGCTCGGGGCGGTTGAGCAGCAGCCACCGGACGGGACCGCGTTGTTCGACGAGCAGAGGTTCGGGGTCGGTCAACGTGGCTCCGAGGTGGCGAGTTCGGTGCGTCGGCGGTTGCGCAGCAGGTAGCGCTGGGTCTTGCCGCTGGGGGTCTTGGGCAGGGCGTCGATGAAGTGGATCCGACGGGGGTAGGCGTGGGCGGCGTAGCGGGTCTTGACCAGCAGTTGGAGTTCGGTGGCCAGTTCTGGCGAGGCGTCGTGGCCGTCGCGCAGGACGACGTATGCCTCGATGACCTCGCCGCGGACCTCGTCGGGTGCGCCGATGACACTGCACTCGGCGACCGCGGGATGCTGGGCGAGGACGCTCTCGATCTCGAACGGGCCGATCCGGTAGCCGGCCATGATGATGACGTCGTCGTCGCGGGAGGAGAAGAAGAAGTCGGCGTCGTCGTCGACCCGCCCGGCGTCGCCCGTCAGGTAATAGCGGCCGTCCGCAGTGAACTTAGAGCCGCTCTGGCCGGGGATCTGGTAGTCGCGGAAGGTCATCAGCGGACTCGCCGGGACATCGATCGCGACTCGGCCGAGGACGCCCGGCTCGGCGGGCTCGTCCTTCTCGTCGCCCAGGACGGTCAGGCTCCAGCCGGGTACCGGCCGGCCCATGGACCCCGTCTTGAGGGGGCGGGTGAGTTCGGGGTGGTGGTGGTTGGCCAGGGGCATGCCGACCTCGGTCTGCCCGAAGTGGTCGTGTACGGCCAGACCGAGCACAGTGCTGGCCCACTCGTTGACCTCAGGGGTCAGGGGCTCGCCCGCGCTGGACGCCCGTTGCAGCCGCAGGCCCTGGGGCACCGGCACCGAGGAGGAGCGCAGTCCCCGGTACACGGTGGGGGCGGCAGCGAAGTCGGTGACCTGGTGGTCGACGAGGGTGCGCCATGTCGTCTCGGCGGAGAAGCCGCCGGACAGCAGCAGGCTCGGGATCCCGGCGGCCATCGGAGCGACGATGGCGGAGTACAGCCCGTAGGCCCAGCCCGGGTCGGCAGCGCACCAGTAGCTGCTGTCCCGGGTGACGCCAAGGCCGTACTCCAGGTAGATCTGCCACCCCGCGATGTAGGAGACGGGGTGGATGACCCCTTTGGGCTTGCCGGTGGTGCCGGAGGTGAACATGTGCACCAGGGGGCCGTCGCCGCTCGTGGTGACGGCGGGCACCGGCTCCGGCGACGCGGCTGCGATGAGGTCGGCCAGCGAGGTGTCACCGGGTGAGGCGGCGTTTCCGGTGACGATGATGCGGCGCTGTGGGTCGTCCGGCATGTCGGGGCCCGGGTCGAGTTTGTGGCGCTGGCCCGGCTCGACGACCACTACGTGCGCACCCGCTCCCTCCAGACGCAGGGCGATGGCCTGGGGCGCGAAGGCGGTGAAGAGCGGGACGTAGACCGCGCCGAGCCGCCAGATCGCCAGGATGACGGTGACCAGGTCGGAGCTCTTGCCCATCAGGGTCGCCACCCGGTCACCCGGGCCGATCCCGAGTTCTTGCAGCGCCCGCGCATGGCGATGCGAGTTCTCTGCGAGCTCGCCGTAGGTGAGCTCGGAACTTTCACCGGTGCCGTCGGCGACAATGAACGCGACGCGGTCGGCAGGGTGTTGGTCGCACAGCAGCCGGGCCACGCTTAGCGACGGCGCCGCGAATGTCGCGGTCAGTTCGGCGACGCGGTCGGCGGCGCTCATCGCTGGTCCTTGCGGTCGATGATCGGCAGGACCAGGCGGCTGGGGTGGTTCGGACCGTGATGGATGTGGTTGATCGCGGGGATCATCTGTTCCTCGCTCTCACGGGCGATGACGCCGCCGGTGTTGGTGTTGCGGTCGTAGCGGGGGAAGTTGCTGCTGGAGACGTCCACGCGGATGCGGTGTCCGGGCAGGAACACATTCGAGGTGGCCGTCATGTCGACGGTGATCTCGTAGACCGTGCCGGGTTCCATCAGCTCTTCCGTGGCGAGGCCGCCCCGGTAGCGGGCGCGCAGGATCCCGTCACACAGGTTGATCGCCCTGCCGTCGGGGAACACGTCGACGAGCTTGGCGGTGAAGTCGGTATCCACAGCCGACGAGGAGACGAACAGGGTCAGGCTGACCGGGCCGGTGACCTCGACAGCCTCGTCGAGTACGGGGGTGGCGAAACACAGCACGTCGTCGCGACTGGTGACGGCCCGTTGGTCGACCGGGCCGCAGAACCCCGGTGTCGTCGGCATGGACGCCCCACCGGCCGAGGGAACAGGGCGGCGCGGGTCGTAGAGGTAGGTGTCGCGCTCGACGACAGCCGGCGGTTCGGTGGTCAAAACGCCGTCGCCGTCCGCGGTATTGGCGTGACCGGCGCTGGTGAGGTGGAAGTCGGTCCACCGCGTGTCGGGCAGCGGCCACTCCTGCTCGTCGCGCCACTGGTCGAGACCCATCACGAAGATCTTCACCGGCGCCACGCCGTCCAGAGCGGTGGTGTCGCCGCGGAGCCAGCGGTCGAAGAACTTCACATGCAGGCCGGTCAGGTCCATCATCTGTGTACTGGCCAGCGGGCCGAAGGAGCGGTCCGGATAGACGCCACTCGCGGACAGGTGGTCCCACGGGCCGATGACCAGCCGCTGCCCCTCGCGTGCCTGCGCGCTGCCTGCCTTCTGGCGGGCGGTGGTGTAGGTGCGCACGGTCTGGCCGATGTAGAGGTCGTACCAGCCGCCGATGTTGAGCGCCGGGACGGTGACGTTCTTGAGTTCGGGCGTGAGCTCCATCGCATCCCAGTACTCGTCGTGGGAAGGGTGGGCCATCCAGTCGTCCCACCACTTCCCGTACGCCTTGAGGACCGGAACCTCAGCCGTCGGCAGCACCTCGTTGAGCGACTCGGCGGACAGCAGCGCCTGACCGAGCTGCTGCACCTGGGCCAGGGTGCCCTCGCCGGCCGCCAGAGACCGCTGAGCGTCGGCCGTGTACATCATGGCGTTCCACAGCGTGACCAGGCTCAGCGAGAGCGCACCGCCCGCGGAGTACCAGGGCGCCTCATAGTTGTCGATCGAGGTGACGGCCGGCGCGATCGCCTTGAGGGCGGGGGCACCGGCCACGGCGGTCTCCCACTGGACCATCCCGAGGTAGGACCCTCCGTACATGCCCACCGTGCCGTCCGACCACGGCTGCTCGGCGATCCAAGCGACGGTGTCCTCGCCGTCGGCCCGGTCGGCCATATGCGGAACGAACTCACCTTCCGAGCGGTGGGTGCCCCGGCAGTCCTGCACCACCACCGCGTAGCCGGCCTCCACCAACGCCAGGAGGCTGGGCATTGGGGTGCCCGCCGAGACGTCGCCCATCACGTCCTTGCCGTACGGGAGGCGCACGAGCAGCGTCGGAGCCGTCCCCTCCGCTGGATGCCACACGTTGGCGGCGAGGGCTACGCCGTCACGCATGGGAACCCGTACGTCTATGTCGTATATGTGGTGCATCGGTGCTCCTCGTTGAGCGACGACGTTGCGTCCGGGTACGTTAAGAGGTACGTGCGTACCCTGTCAATTACCAGCCGGAAGGCTGACCTCGCGTTATCCACCTGCCTGAGTTCCCCCTGAGGGCGCCGACGGCGGATTGGGCCGACGACGGATCCGCTAGGTGGGGCCTAAGGCAGAGTCGGCGCGCCATGGGGCCGCCAACGCCGCGCCACCAGCGCATCAAGGAGGGGACCCGGCGCTCTGCAGGGTGAGGAGGTCTCCGGCTACCCGCACGGCGGTTTTCCGGACCAGCCTTCGTATGACTCGACCTGCGTGCGGCACGCCGACCCGGCCGGGCGCGTGGCTGCGCGGCTCTCCTGGGAACGGCGGGGTACTCGGCTTGGGCGATGTGTTCGCCGGACTCATCGACCACAGAGGGCCCGGCGCGTCCTGATGCGCCACAGTGCGCCCTTCTCCGCGCTTCCGAAGGATCGGTCGGCCGAGGGTTTCAGGTGGTGCCCCGCAGAGCGCAGAGTGGAGTAGTCATCAGGACCGTGCGGTTGCGTTCAGCGCCGTGGCGCACGCACCGGCCGGCCCCTCTCTCCGGTTCTCTGCGCCGTTCACAGACGTCATCACCGTCATCCGGCGCGGAATCGACTACACCACCCCATTGAGCTGCGGAGTGCGAACTCCGCAATGTCGCGGGACACGACCCCGGAGATCCGGCAGCGTCATCGTCAGCCGGTAGAGCGGAACCTTCTGTCTGCTGACCGAGGATCTTCACCGCTTTGCTGATGGCGGGCGCCCTGGTGGGAGGTCATCGCCTCCGCCGCAGGACGCCACGGAGCCAACATACCGATTTTGGCGACTTTGCCCACCGGAGCAACAGATCGGCGGGCTCTCCCATCGCTTCCGGTCAGGCCGGAGGCACCACGGGCAGGGTGATGCGGGAGGGTCGGATGGGGTCGTGGAAGACCTGCTGGCGGGCTGTTCGGGGTGTGGTCGCGGTCTGTTCGGGTTCGCCTGTGTTGAGGTTGCGGTCCCAGCGGGGGAAGTTGCTGGAGGTGATCTGTACCCGTATGCGGTGCCCTGCTCGGAAGACGATGCTGGTCGACCACAGGTCCACGACGTGCTCGGCCGCCTCGCCGGGTGTCGCCGCGCGCACGCGCACGATGCCGTCGGTGACGTTGCGGGAGACGCCGTTCTCGTCGACGTCGCACAGGCGGGCCACCCAGTCGGTGGAGGGGCCATCGGTGGCGGCGTAGAGAATCGCCTTGACGCGGCCGGTCACCTCGGTGTCCTCGGTGAGCGGTTCGGTGGTGAAGCCCACGACGTCGTCGCGCGCCTCCACGGCCGCCTGGTCGAGCGGCCCGGGACGGAACTCGTCGGTCCCGAGGAGCCCACCGCCCATGAGGATGGCGCCGCCCGTGGTGGGCACCGGGTTCATGGGGTCATAGGTGAATTCCTCGGGCTGCTCCGGGGTGGACGGCGGCTCCTGCGTCAGGCGTCCGTCGGCGCGCAGGTGGAAGTCCGTGTCCACGGCCCGGGACAGGGGCCATTCCGTCTCCTCGCGCCACTGGTTGATCCCCATGACGAACAGCAGCACCCTGCCCGTGTCCGGCTCCAGTGGTTCGCCGTCGCCGATCGTGCGCCGGAACCAGTCGTACTGCAGGTCGTGCAGGCGTCCCCGCATGCCCATGAAGTCGGAATTGCCGCCGAACCCGAAGTTGACGTCACCTACCACGTGCCGCCAGTTGGTGTGGGTCCACGGGCCCATGACCAGCGTGGCCGGTCGGCCGGCGCGGCGCATCGCGGTGAAGTTGTCGAGCGTGCCCTGGCTGAAGATGTCGAACCAGCCGCCGACCTGGAAAGTGGGCAGATCGACCTCGCCGTGCCGGCCTGCGACCCGGGCGGACGCCGCCCACTCGGGCTCTCGCCGGGACCGCTCGTAGCCCAGCTCGGGCAGGCCGTGCCGGGCGAACGCGGGAAACCGCCCGGCCGGCAGCTCCCCGTAACCGCCGTCCGCCAGGCCGTCGAAATCCTGCAGGAGCCCGGTGATACCGGTCACGAGCCCGTCGAGGTCGGTGGCGTGTCGGCGCATCAGGGTGTCGGCGCCCTGCAGGAGGGACCAGGGCACGCTGATGCCGAGTTCGATGGCGCCGCCGCGTGTCCACAGCCCGTCGTCCGGTTCGGACCACGTGATCATCGGCGCGATGGCCTTCAGCTCCGGCGGCTTGGACAGCGCCGCCATCCACTGCGTGTTGCGAAGTAGCTGCCGCCGATCATACCGACCGAGCCGTTGGAGCCGGGGAGGGCGGCGGCCCAGCGGACGGTGTCGTAGCCGTCGCTCTCCTCGTACGTCCAAGGCTGCCACTCACCGTCGGAGGCGAACCGGCCGCGGGTGTCCTGGATGACGACCATGAAACCGTTCCGGGCAGCCGCCAGGGGGTCGAGCACGACGCCCATCATGGGGGTCTGCTTGCCGTACGGCAGCCTGCTCAGCAGCACCGGCCACGGCCCCGTGCCCCCGGGCCGGTAGACATCGGCCCGCAGCACGGTGCCGTCACGCATCTGGGCCGGGACATCGAGCTCGATCTGGATCTCTGCCATGTATTGCTCCTTTGCGTACCACGACGCTGTCACGCGTCATGGTCGAACAGGGTCCCCTCGGGCACTACACCCGAACAGGGGTGGCCACGGCACTCTCGGGCGGTCAGGTCACCGAGTTCAGCAGGCCGGCCAGCACGTCTGGCCGTTCGAGGGCGATGAAGTGCCCCGCTCCCGGCACCTGTGTGAAGTCGGCGGTCGGCAGCATCTTCTTGTTGGCTTCTCGGTCGGAGGGGCGAGACCAGTCTTTCTCGCCGTAGACGAGGTGGACGGGGGCCTTGACCTCGGGGTAGCGGGAGCGGGCCGCGATGAGGCTGGGAAGGGCCTGGTACACGCCACGGGCGACGGTCGGGTAGCCGGGGCGGCGGCCCACCTGGAGGAGTTCGTCCAGGTAGTCCTCCCGCAGTGCGCTCCTGTCGCCGAGGCCGCCCTGGAGGATCTTGCTGAGGGCGGGCTTGGGCTCCACCCCGGCGATCACCGGACCCACTCCGGGCGCGAGGACACCACTGACCACTACGCGGGCGAGGAGGCTGGAGCGGGCGATTCCGCCGCGGAAGTCGTAGGCATTGACCGGGACGACGCGCCGGACGCGCTCGGGGAGATCGGCCGCGGTGGTCAGGGCGAGCACCCCGCCCATGGACTCGCCGACCAACGTGACGTCGTGGAGGTCGAGTTCGGTCAGCAGCCGTTTGACGCCCGCGCGCATGGCCGGCTCGTCGTACGAGGCACCGGGCACGATCTCGGAGTGGCCCATCCCGGGCAGGTCGAGGGCGTACACCGTGTAGTGGTCGGCGATCAGCGGGATGAGGTGGCGGAAGTGCTCGGCCTGGGTGCGCACGGTGTGCAGCAGGACCAGGGGGGCGCCGGTGCCCGCCTTGAGGTAGCGCAGGGTTCCCTCGCGGCCGTCGGATCCTGCGCGTGGGGCGATGGTGTGGCTGGTGGTCCCTGGGATGTAAATCGTGGGACGTGGCTCGTGGGTGGGCATGTCGCCGACTCCTTGGTGCGAAGGGGGTCACTTGGCCAGCTGGGGGTACAGGGCGGTGAGGTCGCCGGCCAGGCCCGCCTTGACCTGCCGGGAGATGTCGTCGGCGAGGACCTCGTGGGCGCCGGCCTCGATGCCGTCGAGGGCGAGTGCGGCCACGTCACGGGGGTCGGACTTGGGGGCGTCGACGCCTGTCGTCAGGTCGGTGTCGACGTAGCCGACGTGCAGTCCGGTGACGGCGATGCCGCGCGGCTGCAGCTCCAGGCGCAGGGAGTTGGTCTGCGACCACAGGGCGGCCTTGGATGCGCTGTAGGAGCCGCTGAGCGCGATCCAGGAGAGCACGGAGTGCACGTTGAGGAGGTGGCCGCCGCCGTTGCGCTCGATGACCGGCACGAAGGCCCGGGCGACGAGGAGCGGGCCGTAGAAGTTGGTCTCGAACTCCCGGCGCACGTCGTCGACCGGGGAGTCGAGGAAGGAGGCGCCGACCGAGGCACCGGCGTTGTTGATCAGCACGGTGACGTCCTGGGCCTGTGCGGCGGCCGCGGCCACCGAGGCCGGGTCGGTGACCTCCAACGCCACCGGGACCGCGTCGGGGTGCGTCACGGTGCGCGGGTCGCGGGCGGTGGCGTAGACCTTGCCGGCGCCGCGCGCGTACAACTCCTCCACCAGGGCCTTGCCGATGCCCCGGCTGCCGCCGGTGACGAAGACGTGCGCGTCCTTCAAAGCGGTCATGACTGTCTCCACAGACTGAGAAACCGGTCAGTTTCCATGAGGGTAAACTGACCGGTTTCCAGGTGCAAGCCCCTCAGCGTCCCGGCTTCAGCGGGAGGTGCCGTACCCGTGGATCCCTGGGATGACGAGCTCTCCACCTGTCTGTCCGGCCTGGTCGATGTCGGCGTCGTCCAAGCTGAGTTGAAGCTTGACGCCGAATTCCCCGAGCGTGTCGTAGAGCCACTCCGGGACGGTGTCGGGGGTGAGGTGGAGGCGGAGGGCCGGGGGTAGGGGGATGCCCTCGACGCCGGAGAGGGTGCCCGTCAGGCTTTCGACGTACATGGTGATGCGGTGGCCTCGCAGCGCGGACGTCGAACCAGGCACTCCGTCGATGTGCTGGATCTGAGGGCCGACGGGTACCGCCATGTTCAGGTCGCGGATCGTGACGGCCGCCGCGGAGAACTTGAGCACCCGCTTGGGCCCGGCGGCCGTGTCCACGGTCACCACGCCGCCGAAGATGAGGTCGTGCAGTTCGAGGTGGCTGCCCTTCATGTTCCAGGACTCGGCGGCGAATCGGCCGGCACTCATCTCCTCGGGTGCCTTGAGGTCGCTGATGTCGCAGGTGCGGGCGCCTGAGTGGGGCGACTCGGTGGGCCCTGGCGTGGGTGATGGGGCCATGGTCTGGTGGCTGGAGGTGGGTGATGCGTGAGGCGCTGGTGGCGGTGGGTCGGATGGTTCCGTGGCCTCGGGCGTCGGAGCGGCCAGGCTCATTGAGGGGCCCGTGTCGGGTGCCGGACTTCGCTGTCCGGTGTCGCCGCCCAAGAGGGCGCCGAGGATACCCGCGAGGCTGCTGGAGGCGGCACTCGCGCTCGGTGAGGGGGGCGGAGCGGACGGCGGAGCCGGGATGTGTGTCGCTCCCTCGTCGGCCACGTGATCCGGCGGCTTGATGGAAGTGTCTCCGCTGGGGGTGCCGGGCGCGCGGGGAGCGGTGGACGGAGTGGGTGCCGTGGCCGGGGATGCCGTGTCGTCGGGACGGGCGCAGTCGACACCGTCGGTGGTCCCTTGTTCGGGAGCGGAGTGAGCCGCGGTGGCACTCGTGTCCACGGCGGACACGCGCTGACTCCCCAGGACCAGTGCAGTCGGCAGCGCGGTCAATGCGAGAGCCTTTCCCAGCGGCAGGCGCAGGCGGGTCAGCGCGGGCGTACGAGGAAGGGCGTGGCGGCCTCTCGGAGGCCGGACGAAGAGGGGTGCTACGGCCTCGCCGGCGTCGGGTGACTGGTCGGACTGGTCAACCATTGCCCGGCTCTCCCTCCGCGCCGACGGTGTCGCCAGGTGTGTCCTCGTCCACCGGACCCCAGGCCAGGGCGAGCAGTCCGCCCGTGGCCGCGAACAGGGTGCCGAAGAGGAATCCGCCGAAGTTGGAGATGGGGAGCGACAGCACGCCGAGGAAGACGGCGACGCAGCCCGCGAAGAACCTGATGATCGGCTGGAACCAGAGAAGTCCGCCGAGGACGATCAGCGTCAGGCCGATGGCCAGGGATCCCGCCCCCGCGGTGGTGGACATCGCCACGGACAGGCCGCCCAGGGAGAGGTTGAAGTACGGGAAGTAGATGATCGGCGCGGCGGCCAGTAGCACCAGCAGACCCGCCCAGAAGGGGCGGGTGCGCCGCCAGGCGCGGAAGTTACGGCGAGCGCGGGCGAAGCCGTCGTCACTGTGGGGGCGCGCGGGCGCGTCGGCGCTCGTCATGTGGTAGCTCCCAGATCGTTGCGGGGGGAGAGGGGAGGGCAGGAGTGAGGTCAGAAGCAGTCGTGGCGGCCTGCCACGATGTTCATGTGCAGGCCTGACAGTTCGAACGTGCCCGCGGTCGTGGCCCAGACCGTCTGATGGGCGTCGATGATCTCGACCTTGTCCGCCTGCTGGGCGTACCCGTTGGGATCGATGTGGTCCTTCGGGTTGACCTGACCCTTGGTCATGGCGCCGGTGGCGACACCGATGTCGACGTTGGTGAAGGTGCCCTTCTTGGCCTTGAGGTCGGTCATGTCGATGTACAGGTCCTTGGCGTGGACCGGCGTGCCTGACCCTCCGGCCTTGAGCGTCATGGTGTAAGTCCCGAGCACGGGAATGTCCACCGGCACGGACTGGCACATGTCGGTGACCTGCGCGTCCTTGATGGACGACACGGCGACGGGCACGTGCTTGCCGTTCTTGGCGACGTCCACCGTGGCGTAGTTGCCGAACCCGGTGCCGCTCAGCTTCCCGGCCGAGACCTTGAAATCGGAACCGGAGATGCTGAATGAAGCGGCCAGCGCGCCCTGGGCCATGGAGACGGCGACCGCCGCCGTGGCGGCCACCGTCGGCACCGCACCGACGGCGAATCGCTTCCAGTGGATCTTGCCGATGCGCTGGGACATGGTGAGTTTCTCCATTGTCGAGGCGTACGTCGAGCCGTACGAGGTGGGTTGAGGCCGGGTGCGAAGGAGTGCACGCCGGAGAGGCACTCGATAGCTCCGCTACCGAGTGCCTGATAGTGGCACTATCGGACTGGGCGGGGCAACCCCCGGTAACGCGATACTGGAAGGACAGTTGAGCGTGAGGGAGCGCATGAGGATTTCGGAGCTCAGCCGACGGTCCGGGGTGCCGGTGGCGACCATCAAGTACTACCGACGGGAGGGGCTGCTCGCCGAAGGGCGCGCACTGAACCCGACCACGGTCGAGTACGAGGAGGAGCACCTTCAGCGCCTCCGTCTGATTCGTTCCCTCATCCAGCTCGGCGGGCTGTCCGTCGCCCGCACCCGGGAAGTACTCGAAGCGGTCGAGCAGCCGCTGGACGCATTCGAGACCCTGGCGGTCGTCCATCACGCCCTGCCCGTTCCTTCCGTGGAGACGAGCGCGAAGGGCGGCGAGGATCCCCAGGACGCCGCCGACGAGGGGGCGTCCGTCACGGCCCTGGCGAGGGTCGAGGCGCTCATCGAGAACATGGGCTGGCGGATCTCGGACGCCTCACCGCACCGTCCGGCGCTCGCCGAGAGCCTTGCGGCACTGAGCCGCCTCGGCACCGACTACACGGCCGCCGACCTCATCCCCTATGCACGGCTCGCCACCTTCACCGCGGACCTGGACTTCGCGCAGCTCGACGGGATCGATGACCAGATCGCCCTCGCCGAACGGGCGGTGGTCCTCAGTGTGCTGTTCGAGCCGGTCGTCAGGCTGCTGCGGCGCCTGGCCCAGGAGGACGCGAACCATCGCCGCCACGATCGCCATGCGTGCGCACGCGGAGACCGGCCTGCGAGATAAGACCTCATCAGCACCCGCACCTCGCTCGCGGTCGTCCGGTCTTCGACGCCGTACGTCGCGGGCAACTTGCCGGGCAGGTCGGTCCTGCGTCCGACCCCCGAGGTCATCGCGCTGTCCGTGGCAGGAACGGCTCACGGCCTGGTTTCCCTCATGGTGTCGCCGGGGCTTGGTCACCGACGCCTACAAGTGGGCGTTGCGGGCGCTGGTGGTGGGACGTCGGGGAGTCGGCTGCGGGGTTCACGGGGTGGCGGTCCCGGCCGGAACGTGCGGGACGCGATGCCCTGTGCGGCAGGGTGCCGCCCGGGGCATCGGCGCCCCCTGGGGCGGCCCCCCTGAGGTGGCCCTCACTGGGTTGAGCGGGGCCGGACGCCCTGTCGTCGACGGCGCGGACGAACGTCGACTGCAAGGCGTGCCTCGAAGAGGGGCAGGCCGAGGCCGACCCGTAGTTCGGGCTTGCGCGAAAAAACCGATCAGTTTACGGTGGGGAGACTGATCGGTTTCTCGCTGTGCAGGCGAGCCTACGAACCAGAAACACCAGGAGTATCGGATGACTGCCGTGCGTGACGCCGAGGGGCAACCGACGGCTCCGGCTCCTAGGCTTCCGGCGAAGCTGGCCGCCCATCCTTCGGTTCAGGCCGTGCTCGCCCGGCGCAGGGCCGGTGACGGGACACGCCCGCCGGCGGTGATCGAGGCGGCCTGGCTGCGTGAGCTGTGCCTGGCGGCCGGGGCGGACGACGCCGCCGCGGTCAGCCTGGACCATCCCGACCTGGCCGGCGAGCGTGAGTACGCGCAGTCCGCGCTGCCCGGCACCCGCACCCTGATCGCGATGGCGGTCCGGATGAACCGCGACAACTGCCGCTCCCCGGCCCGCAGCGTGGCCAACCAGGAGTTCCACCAGGCCGACGAACAGGCCAACCATGCCGCCCGCAGCGTCACTCGGGCGCTTCAGGACGCCGGCTACCGCGCGCTCAATCCGTCGGTCGGTTTCCCCCAGGAGATGGACCGCTTTCCCAGGGAACGCATCTGGGTGGTGGCGCACAAGACGGTCGCGGTGGCCGCCGGGCTCGGTGTGATGGGCCTGCACCGCAATGTCATCCACCCGAAGTTCGGCAGCTTCGTCCTGCTCGTGACGGTCCTGGTGGACGCGGAGGTGAGCGAGTACGGGCAGGCGCTGGACTACAACCCGTGCATCGACTGCAAGTTGTGCGTCGCCGCCTGCCCGGTCGGCGCCATCGCCAAGGACGGCGCCTTCGACGCTCTGGCCTGTACCACGCACAACTACCGCGAGTTCATGAGCGGGTTCACCGACTGGGCGCAGACCGTGGCCGACAGCGAGGACGCGGCCGACTACCGCTCACGGGTGAGCGATTCCGAGAGCGCCTCCATGTGGCAGAGCCTGAGCTCGCCTCCCGGCTACAAGTCCGGCTACTGCGTGGCTGTCTGCCCCGCCGGTGAGGACGTCCTGGGCCCGTACCTGGACGACCGCAAGACGTTCATGGACACCGTGCTGCGGCCGCTTCAGGACAAGAAGGAAACCCTGTACGTGCTGCCGGGCTCCCACGCGCAGGAGTACGCCCGGCGCCGCTTTCCCCACAAGCCCGTCAAGGAAGTCACCGGTGGCTGGCAGCCCCCGGCGAAGCGTTCAGCGTCCATCGATCGAGAGGCACGTACGTCATGAGTGGCACTCACCCCTTCCGGGCGCTGCGCGCCAGACCTCTGTGGATCGCGAACGGCGTCATAACGGGGGTGCTGGCGCTGCTGTTCGCCGTGTTCTACGTCGGTGCCAACATCGACCCGGTCGGCCACATGAAGGAGCTGCCGGTCGGACTGGTCAATGCCGACACGGGAACCGCTGCCGGTGGCAAGCAGGTCAACCTCGGGGCTCAGATCACCGAGGCGGTCAAAAGGTCGACCGCGAGCGGGGACAAGATCGACTGGAAGGTGATGGGCGAGAAGCAAATGAAGGAGGAGCTGGGCGAAGGCAAGCTGTTCGGCGCGCTCGTCGTACCCGCCGACTTCACCTCCTCCATCACCGCCCTGACGGGCACGGCGCCCACCGGTACCCCGGTCCGCCCGACACTTACGGTTCTGACCAACCAGTCGGCCGGCAGCCTGGGCTCCGGTCTGGCCCGGACGGCGACGACCCAGGCGGCAGCCAACGCCTCGCTGCAGGTGGGCAAGGAGTTGATCGCTCATGCGGGGCCTGTGCAGGCCAAGCTGCCCGCCGCGGCCCGCCTCCTGCTGGCCGACCCGGCCACCGTGACGGTCGAGGACGGCCACCCGCTCGACTCCCACAGCGGCCTGGGCCTGACGGCGTTCTACTACGCGCTCACCCTCGTGGTCGTCGGCATGCTCTCCGCCAACGTCATCAGCGGCCAGGTCGACCACGCCCTTGGATACACCCACAACGACATGGGCCCACTACGTCTGCACCGTCCGCTCATCAGGGCGACCCGGGTCCAGACCCTCGCCATCAGCAGCACCGTCCTGGCCGGACTGTCCCTGCTGATGGGCACCCTGGTCATGGCCGGCGCGGTCGGCATCATGGGCATGGATGCCTCCCACCTTGCCCTGCTGTGGCTGTACTCGGTCTGTGCCATAGCGGTCTCCGGGATCGGCGCGCTCACCCTCCTCGCGGTCTTCGGCACGCCCGGCATGCTGGTGGTCACGCTGGTCTTCATCGGGATGGCGGTGCCGACCGCCGGGGCCACCACCCCGATCGAGGCGCTGCCCGGCTTCTACCGGTTCCTCGCGGAGTTCGAGCCGCTGCGGCAGATCACCGGCGGCGTCCGCTCGATTCTGTATTACGGCGCCCAGGGCGACGCGGGTCTGACGCGGGGCTGGGTCATGATGGCGGCCGGCTTCATGGCGGCCGTGCTGTTCGGCTTCGGCGTACTGGGCTGGTACGACCGCAAGGGGCTGCACCGCATCCCGGCCGAGACGAAGGCCGAGAAGAACGCCGTACCGGCATAACGACAGGGTCACCCAGGACGGGCCATTACTCGGAGTGGCCCCCGGTGTGTGTCGCCCTGCCGGGAACGACAGGCTCGCACACCATCATGGCCCGGCGACGGCCCCTTCCCCAGGCCGTTGCCGGGCCTCTCCATGAGGACCCCTGAAACCGGTCGGTTTCCATTTCGCTGGTTCCGAGTTAACCTCGCGGTATGACCACCGACGTGAAACTGAGCCCCAGGGAGCGCCTGCTGGAGGCGGCGGCCACGCTCACCTACCGAGACGGCGTCAACATCGGCGTCGAGGCACTGTGCAAGGCGGCGGGAGTGTCGAAGCGCTCCATGTACCAGCTGTTCGAGAGCAAGGACGAACTCCTGGCGGTGAGCCTGAAGGAGCGCGCCGCCGCCTACGTGGCAACTCTCCTCCCTGCGGCGGACGACGGCCGGTCGCCCCGCGAGCGGATCCTGCACGTCTTCAAGCAGGTGGAATCGCAGGCAGGAGCGCCCGAGTTCCGAGGCTGCCGGTACCTGGCCGTGCAGATCGAACTCAAGGACCAGAGTCACCCCGCGAGCCGGGTCGCCCACCAGGTCAAGGAGAATCTGACTGGCTTCTTCCGCGGCGAGGCGGAGCAGGGCGGGGCGGGCGATCCCGACCTGCTGGCCCGACAGCTCAGCCTTGTATTCGACGGCGCCAGCGCCCGCGCCGGCATCGGAGCCGACAAATTGACCGGGCTCCTCGCGCCAACCGTGACCATCCTGCTCGACGCGGCGGGCCTGCGCTGACGCGTCACCATTTCGGGGTGGCCTTTCAGCGCCCGGCGCCTGGAGGAAGCCCGAGGGCCGTCAAGGTGTTTCCCAGCATGCCGCAGGCGAGGAAGCTCGCGGTCTTGTCGGCGTCGGCGCCCAGTGGCCGGTGCACGGTTTCCCAGATGCTCATCCACCCGGCCCGGACGACCTCGCCGATTAGGTCATCACCCAGCGCCTCGGCGGCCGCCACGGCGGCGTACCCCTGCATCTGCATCATGAGAACTTCGGGACGCGTCGACATCAGGTGGGCGTGAGTGTCCGCCATTGCCCGAAGTGCCCGCTCGGGATCCTCCGCTCCGTCGGCGGCTTTCTCGAAAGCCAGGCGGGTGTCTTCCGTGCTTCGTACCAGAGCGCCGACGAAGACCGTCTTCTTGTCTGGGAAGAGTCGGAAAAGGTACGGCTGCGTGATGCCGGCTCGCCTGGCGATCGCCGCGGTTGTGGTGCCCCGGTAGCCCTTGATCGCGAACTCGGCGATCGCCGCCCGAATGACGTGCTCGTGCCTCTCCAGCGCACTTGTCCTGCCCACGGCGTCATCCTCTCTGCGAACTTGCACCTCGAAACCGATCGGTTTACTGTACTGGAAACTGATCGGTTTCGAATGAATGCGGAGTCCATGATGACGACAGACCAGAGGGTGGCACTCGTGACGGGCGCCTCCTCCGGCATCGGGAAGGAAACCGCGCTGGCGCTGCTCGCGGCCGGATTCACCGTGGTCGGCACGAGCCGCGACACCTCACGCGTCACCCCGCTCGACGGCGTGACGTTCCTCGACCTCGACGTCGCCAGTGACGCCTCCGCCGCGGCCGCGGTCCAGGAGGTGAGCGAGCGGTTCGGGCGGATCGACGTCCTGGTCAACAACGCCGGCGTCGGCTCGACGGGCGCGGCCGAGGAGACCTCCGTCGACCAGGCCCAGGTCATCTTCGACACCAACGTCTTCGGGGTCATGCGCATGGTGAACGAGGTTCTGCCGCACATGCGCGCCCAGCGACGCGGGCGCATCATCAACATCTCGTCCGTGCTCGGGTTCCTGCCCCAGCCTTATATGGCCGCCTACGCCGCCTCCAAGCACGCGGTCGAGGGTTACACCGAGTCCCTGGACCACGAGGTCCGTGACCAGGGTGTCCGGGCGCTCATCGTTGAACCCGCCTATACCAGGACCGGATTCGAGGCCAACAGCGCGAAGCCTGACACCCCCCTGCACGCCTACGCCAAGCAGCGGCAGGCCGTCGACCGCGTCATGGCGGAGGCCGTCAGAAACGGCGACGCCCCCAGCGTCGTTGCCCAGACGATCGTCACGGCTGCGACCGACACGAGGCCGAAGCCGCGCTACACGGCCGGCCCCCTGGCCCGGCGCGCGCGCGTCCTGCGCCGTCTCGCTCCCGCTGGGGTCTTCGACCAGCAGATCCGCAAGATGAACCACCTGGTCGGCTGACACAGGACGGCCACCCCATGGCCTTTCCGAACAGTCGGCATATCTCAACCACACAGAGGACACTTTGATGCCAGAGCGCAATCCCATCCTGATCACCGGTGCCGCCGGCGAAATCGGCGGCGTGAGCCGCACGATGGTCGACATGCTGCTTGAACAAGGCCACCCGGTAAGGGCGTTCGTACGCCAGGACGACGAGCGCGCCCAATCGCTACGCCAGGTCGGCGCTGAGGTCTTCATCGGCGACCTGCTGACCATCGCCGATGTGACCGCCGCGCTGAAGGGGGTGCGGCGCATCTACTTCAGCATGAGCCTGTCGCCGTACTACACCGACGCTGTCAGCCTGATGGCAGCGGCGGCACGGGCCCAGGGCGACATCGAGGTGTTCGTCAACATCTCCGAGTACGAACAGTCGTTCATGACCTTCGAGAAGATGACCGCGTCGGAGAGGGAACGGCGTGCGTGGCTCGGCGGACTCATCGCCAACTGGTCGCCGCAGCAACGGGCCCACTGGGTCGCCGAGCAGGTGCTGGACTGGTCAGGCCTGCCGACCGTCAATATCCGCGGAGCCATGTTCGTCGAGAACCCCCTGATGACGTGGCTGGCGCTGGAGCCGCTGAGCCGGGGCGAACTGCGCCTGCCCTTCGGCGGGCACCGGCTCGCGCCCATCGCCGGGTACGACGTGGCGGAACTGTGCGTGAAGATCCTGACCGACCCCGAACCGCACATCTCCAAGTCCTACGACCTCACCGGCCCGGAGCTGAAGGACATGCACGGCTTTGCGGAGGACTACGCGGCCGTGCTGGGACGCCCGGTCACCTACGTTCCCGAAGATGTCGAAACCTGGAACGAGACGTACGTCGACACCGCACTGGCGGCGTTCCCGCACACCGCGGAACACCTGAAGACTCTGACCCGGCTCATGGGCGGCGGCGGGTACCGCGGCACCACCGATCAGCTGGAAAAACTGCTCGGACGCCCGCCGAAGACCGTGCGGTGGGCACTCGAGAACCACCCGCGCATCCGGAAGCTGGCGGCGGCCTGAGCCGCTGAGCGGCCCAGCGATGAAGTCGGTCGCCGAACCCGTTGCGCTGAGCGCGTCCGGTTTTCCGGTTCCACTCAATCCGGCTGGAGAATACGGCGAGTGCGCCCTGCGCGGTGCAGAGCAACGCCGTGGGCAGGGCGCTCGTGCCAGTGGCTGTGGCCAAGTGATCAGGTGCAGGTGCCGTGGCTGGAACACCGTGGTGCGCCGACTGTAGCGGACCTGTGGTCGCGGGCGAGGAGGCGAGCGGTGAGGCTGCTGGAGTCCGCCGCCCAAATCTGGCCCGCCGCCGCGTGCTGACCAGCTGGGTGGGCACCTTGCGTGACCGGAGATGGTGAGTGTCGCCGGGTCTGCTGCACGATCGGGTGACATCTGAACTGGCTTGCCCCGTAGGGCGGGTGGAAAGGATGTCGCTGTGCCCAAGCCTTATCCCGAAGAGTTCCGCCAGGACGTCGTGCGGGTCGCGAGGAACCGCGGCCCGGGTGTGACCGTGGAGCAGGTGGCCACCGACTTCGGGGTCCACCCGATGACGTTGTGGAAATGGATGCGCCGGGCGGACATCGACGACGGCGCCAAGCCCGGAGTGACCAGCCAGGAGAGCGCGGAGCTGCGGGAAGCTCGGCGGCGGATCAAGCTGCTGGAGCAGGAGAACGAGGTTCTGCGGCGGGCCGCGGCCTATCTGTCGCAGGCACATCTGCCGGGAAAAGGGTCTACCCGCTCGTGAAGGAGCTGGCCGCAAACGGGACGCCCGTGGCGGTCACGTGCCGGGTGCTGAAGCTCGCCAGACAGCCCTACTACCGCTGGCTCGACAAGCCGGTCACCGACACCGTGAGGTGCCCCCGGCGGTGTGGACACCCTTCCTCGGATCTTCAAGATCCATTGTCAGCGTGTCCACACCGCCGGGGGCACCTCACTCCCACGTCGACGGCGGGACATCCGGGTTCTTGGGACGGACCGGGGGTGCTTCCTGTGCTAACGCTGCTGTGCCGTTCACTGGACCCCCTCGATGACGGTGTCTTCGCTGACGCCTTGCGCGGACGTTTTCCTGTCGATGGCGGGCCCCTCCAGCGATCACGCGGGGAGCGCCTGCTTCACACAGGTAACCGCCCAACTACCGACGGTGGACAGGCAATTCCGCTGAGGCTTCGCTGGCGTACGACCGGAAGTTTTTACCGACGAGGATGCTCAGGGTCGGTGGACACAGCTACTTTGACGCCATGACGGGGAACCCGCACCTTGCAGCTCGGCTGGAGAAGGCAGGAATGAAGCAGGCCGAGCTGGCGGACCGACTCAACACCAGGCTCGGCGCACTGACGGGCCGCCCCGGCAAGCTCACCGACCGCCACGTCCGGAACTGGTTAACCGGAAAAACGCGCTGGCCGCAGGCAAGACAACGCGCCGTTCTCGAAGAAGAATTCGGCGTGTCAGCGGAGCAACTGGGCTTCGTCCCTCCCGCTGCACGAGAGCGAGCACCTTCGGAGGACCCAGTGCGGCGACGGACCTTCACGACAGCGACGGCGTCTCTGACCGCCGCCGCCCTTCTGCCCGCGGTCCCTTCCAACGGATCGGCACGGTTGGGCATGAGTGACGCCGACAGGCTGGAACGCAACTTCGCCGAGCTGGTCAAGGGCGACAACGAAGGCAGCAGTACCGGCATCCGGCTGGAGACACGTGCCCTGGCACACGCCCAGCACGCCCTGGACTTGCAAGCAGTGGGCCAGGCCAGCGCCCGCGTCCGCCGCCGTCTGTACTACCTGGCTGCCGCGTTCACAGGCACCGCACTCTGGGCCGCCGTCGAGGCACAGGAGCCCCAGCGAGCTCAAGGACACCTGCACAAGGCTATGACGCTGTCTGGTATGGCGGGCAGCAGCGAGATGCAGATGCGGCTGTGGGGACACGCGGCCCTGCTCGCCTTCCAGCAGCGGCACATGCATGACGCCCTGGCGGCGGCGGAGGCCGGCAGGCGCTCGCACGTGTGCCGCAGCGACGCCCTCTTCCGCTCCCTGGCCAGCGCACGCCTCGCCGGGATCCAGTCCGCGGCGGGCGAGGACTCCGCAGCCTTGCGCACCCTGGCCCATGCCGAGCAGACGTACGAGCAGGCTGACTTCGAAGAGCAGCGACCTGCCTGGATGTCCTTCTTCGACCGCGCTGAACTGGAAGGTTTGGCCGCCCTCGTCATGGGGCGGATCGGTCGGCACGACGAGTCCGAGGCCCGTCTGCACCGTACCCTGTCGCTGCTCCGCCCAGAGTTCCACCGCAACCGCACCTACTACTCCGTCCAACTGGCGCTGGCCCAACTCGCACAGGGCGAGGCGGACCAGGCCGTGGCCACTGCGCTGCCCCTCCTGCCAGAAGAGGGCGAACCGCTGATGGCCGGAAGGAACAGGAGGCTTCTCCGCCAATTCGACCGCGGGCTTCGCCGGTTGGCCCCCGGGGCAGGGTTCGTGATCGAGTGGCAAGAGCGCTTCACTGAAGGAGAGAAATCACTGTGAGTACGGTCGACGTAAAGCACTTCGTTGCTGCGGACCTCCCCGAGATCCGGCAACAGATACTCGACATCCACGTTGAGGTCCGACACCGCGACTTCGGACTCACGGGCCCGTTCTACGACGTCGACCGATTCGACGAGCGGTTGTCGTCCTACGCGTCCCGACCCGGCTGGACTGCGGCGCTGGGCTACGAGGATGGTGAGCCCGTCGGCTTCTGCTTCGGCACCACCCTTGCACCCGACACCAGGTGGTGGAACAGCATGCTCACGCCACTGTCCGAGGACACGACCACCGAAGACGGAAAGCGTACCGTCGCACTCAACGAGATCGTGGTTCGTAAGCCTTGGCGGGGCCGAGGTGTCGCATGGCAACTCCACGAAGCGTGGCTGACCCACCGGGCGGAACAGCGGGTGACACTCCTCGTGAATCCGGCGAGCGGAGACGGGGCCGTGCAGGCTGTATATGAGGCATGGGGCTATCGCAAGATCGGCGACCAGAAGCCCTTCGCGGACTCTCCCGTGTTTTCCGTGATGCTGCGCCCCGTCAAGCAGAGCTGAGACGTCCCGCCGACCGCGCGGCGGCTGCACCAGGAGACAAGCCCCGCTGGCGCGGTACTGCCGACAGCGTCGGAGGGGCATCGGTCACTTCTTGGGAAATCAGGGTTCCGCTTGCCGTGAGGCCCCCACAATCGCCCCTGCACGGGCCACACCTCAGTGGGGGTGGGCCCCCGTTCGTGCCCTGTCGTCCTCGTCATGGACGCGGCGCAGCCGCGACGCGCGCCGACCGCCTACTATCTGCTCAGGCAGGGCGCCTTGACGGCGTCGGCTGGGAAAGGCTAGCCAGTCCCATGGCCCGAGTAATCGTGATTTCGATGACGACGCGCTCCGGATCCGGCGCCGGGGTTCGTCCATATCGGTCGGCGTAGCGGGTGACAGCGTCTGCCACCGCAGCAGTGCCGGTGAGGATCTCGGCTGTGCCCTCCAAGCTGGCCCAGCGTCCTCCGTCGACCTGGCAGACAGCCACATGGGCTTCACCGGGCCGGGACGCCCGGATGTTGGCGACCTTCGTGCTGGATTTGCGTGTGATAACGCGTGCGATGCCCGCATCAATGTCGAGGGTCACGCCAACGGGTACTACATGAGGGCTTCCATCAGGGCGGAGAGTTGTCAGTGTGCACAAATGGTGCTCATTCCAAAACTCTGAGTAGCCCAGTGGGTGGCTCGATCTATCCGCATACATGGCCAAGAGGGTAACGCGGCTGAGTAAGCGGAATTGCGCACCCGTGACAACTCCACATCTCGATGGCGACACGCTAGCGGTCTGCACAGTATGGGCAGATAGCGCCCTGTATAGGTGGAACGCCCCAAGGTAAATTATCTCGAAATGATAACGAAACCGCAGGATGGGTGGACGGGTGTGACCAAAATTATCGGAAGGGTAACGGGCGGCTCGGGGCCTTGGTCGATGCATCGGATGGGATGATTTGATACGTTTCGGTTAGGTGTTTTTCAGTCGCCTTCATGGCCGCACGGAGAGCCCTTCGGTTCTTGATCTTTTGTGAGTCGCGTAAGGTCCGAGAGGTTCCCCGGAGCCACCTCGAAAGGCTCCGATCGGTTGACTTCCGTTCGCTATTGCGATCAAGTGCGTCCAGGGGGGCTCGTACGCCCTCGCAGCCCAATCGCTTCGGCTGGCCCGCACGCGGACGGTTCCGGTCTCGGAGCCTGCGATCACCTTCATGAGCGCCGCCCCGGGGACAGAAACGTCTTTGACCCGTGGGGCTGACGAACGGCTCGAGCGCGAGCCCTGTCGGCTGGTACGAAGGGATTGCGCAATGTCTCCGGGAGGAAGCCGCCGTGGCGAGCCGGAATCTACGGTTCCCGTGAGGGGACGGGCGTGGCGCCGACGGCTGGGGCGGTGGCGTACGGCCGAGAAGCGCACTGTGGAGCGTGGCCTGCACCGACGCCTGCGGCAGGAGCTGCGCAGCCTCGGCATCGTCGCGCCTCTGGACGTGGACGAGCTTGCCAGGGCGCTGGGGGAGCGGCGCGGACGTCCGATGGTCCTGCGTCCTTTCGCGCTGGAGAAGCCCGGTCCTTCAGGGTTGTGGGTCGAGATGCCGAAGACGGACGTGATCCTCTACCAGGAGGAGACGACTCCGTTGCACCAGCGGCAGATCATCCTGCACGAACTCCTCCACATCCTCGTCGATGAATGGGAGGAAGGCCGTGACGCCGCCGAGGAGTCCCGGGACGAGTTCGTCGAGGAGTGGTCAGTCCTGATGCCCGTCCTGGACCCCAAGCTGATCCGGCGGGTCGCCGCCCGATGCTCGTACGAGGACGCGGAGGAGTGCTCGGTCGAGCTGGCGGCCACGATCATCCTGGAGTGGTCCTCGGTGGTGGACGCGCTTCCTCCGTTGTCGGAGGACCCGCGAGTGCGTCGGGTTCAGTCCGCTCTGGGCGATCGGCGAGGGTGGTTGTAGGTCGTGGCGAAGTACCTTCTGCTGATCATCGCTGTCGCGGTCGCGTGGCGGCTCTACCTGTGGATCCGTGCTCCGCACGACGCTCCCACGCGGTCGGTGGCACTCGCCTTCCTGTTCATGGGGCTGTCGTATCCGGCGGCCATGCCGGGAGGCGCCAGCGGCATCGACACCCTCGCCGGGCACGGCATGGCCCGGCTCGCCCAGAACCTGTTGCTGTTGCTGGCGGTCTACTTCCTGATGTGCTTCTACCTGTACTCGGCGGACGGGCCGGGAGCGCGTCGTCGTGCCCGGTGGGAAGGCGTCGTCATGGCCTTGGTCGCGGTGGGGATCACCCTGGCCGCCGTGACCGTGCCGCGGGATGAACTCGGCAAGCCGTATGTCACCGTGGACATGACGGTCCCCCAGATCTTCCTCTTCTACACCGTCGCCGGCCTGTACCTGATGTACGCGATCGGTGCCGCCGCATGGTGGTCGGCCGCCTACGCGCGCATGTCACGCCGGCCGCATGCCACGGGCCTGTGGATGGCCGCGATCGGCCTGGTCGGGATGGCCGCGGCCTCCGCGATCCGCGCGGTCTTCGTCACCGTGCGGTGGAGCGGTGGTTCTGTGCCGTATCGGGTCAACACCTACGCGTCGCTCTTGCTGGTCGTGTCCAGCCTCCTCTTCGCCGCGGGCGTCACGTACTCGGTTGCCCGCGCCAGGGCCACTGCCATGCGGCTGTGGCTGCGTCGGCGACGCGATCACCGTCGGCTGGCCCCCCTGTGGCAGCTCCTGTTCGAGGTCTATCCCCAGAACCACCTGGGTCCCGCTTCGTTGGGGTTCTGGGATCGGTGGCGGGCCCGTGGTGTCCACCGCCGGTACCACCGCCGGATAGTGGAGTGCCGGGACGGACTGGTCGACATCAGCCCCTACGTGGTGGGCAGGGGAGAAGACGTGAACCTCCTGGACCTTGAGCCCGCTCAGCTGGCCCAGCGTCTGCGCGTCGCCGCCGACATGATCAAGAACGATGTTCCGGCACCGGGGCCGGCTGTCGCCCTCGCGATGCCGAAGGGGGAAGACCGGGACGAGGACGTCCGTCAGCTGATCGCGGTTTCGGACGTACTCCGGCTGACCGCGTGACCACGAGAGAACGAGGAGACGACACGACATGCTGATCACGGCCGACCGGATCCTGACCGGTTCCGGGATGTACCTGGAGGACGGCGCCATCCTCGTCGAAGGCGCCACGATCACCGCGGTCGGACCCCGCACGCAGCTCGCCGTCCGTGCCGACGCGGACGAGACGCACCTCGCGTTTCCCGAGGCGACGGTCGTTCCCGGGCTCATCGACACCCACGTCCACCTGGTGTTCGACGGCAGCAGCGACCCGGTGGCCGCTCTCCGCGCTTCGGACGACGAGCACCTCCTGTCGGAGATGCGCCGACGCGCGGAGCAACTCGTCCGCAGCGGTGTGACGACCGTTCGGGACCTGGGCGACCGCAATCACCTGGCTCTGCGTCTGAACGAGGAGATCGGCCGCGGCGACACACCTGGGCCTCGTGTCGTGTCCGCGGGCACCCCGTTGACCACGCCCGGAGGCCACTGCTACTTCCTGGGCGGCGAGGTCTCCGGCGAGGCGTCAGTCCGCGACCTGGTGCGGCGCAACCTGGCGGCGGGTGCCGGCGTGATCAAGGTCATGGCGACCGGCGGCGGCCTGACCAAGGACGGGCCGAAGAGCTGGCAGAGCCAGTTCTCGACGGACGAGCTGCGCGCTCTGGTGGACGAGGCGCACCAGGCCGGCGTACCCGTGGCTGCGCACGCGCACGGGGTGGACGGTATCTCGGCGGTCGTGGACGCGGGTGTGGACACCATCGAGCACTGTTCCTGGATGACGGAGGACGGCTTCGGCCTGCGCCGAGACGTACTCAAGAAGATCACCGATCGGGGCATCGCCGTCTGCCCGGCTGTCAGCCCCCACTGGCAGATGGTGCCGCGTGTCTTCGACGAGGAGCGGGCGAAGGTCCTTTTCGGGCAGGTCCAGGAGATGGCCGAAACCGGAGTCAAACTCATCGCCGGCACCGACGCCGGGGTCCAGCGGACCGGGTTCGACGGATCGCTCGTACCCGCCCTCGCGTTCTACGCGCACCTGGGCATCACGAACGAAAGGATCATCGATATGGCCACCGTCCACGCGGCCGATGCTCTGGGACTCGGCAGCTCGACCGGCCGCATCACCCCCGATTTCCGTGCCGATCTGCTGGTCGTCGGCGGAGATCCGCTGACCGACCTTGATGCACTCCAGGAGATTCGCGCGGTGATCGCTGCCGGACAGGTGCGCGAGTCAGGCTCTGGGACCGATCAGCTTTAACCCCTTCGGCGCCCGGACTCACGGAGGGCGGTCCTGGCCAAGCTGAGCCGCCGTCATCGTCCGCCGATTCCAACGCGATGACGATGGCCGTCATCGTGATCTTCGGTGACGAGCCGTAGGCAGTCAGTCCCCAGCCGGGGAACGGCGGTGATGGTACGTCGGCCGCCCTCCGCCGACTCCGAGCGGCCGCAGCCGAGCTGGACGGGGGTTCGTCGGGGCCTGACGTTCGAGCGTACGGCTGGCGTGTCCTCGCGCTGACCTGTGTAGTTGTGCTGTTCCATGTGCGGGGGCACGGATGACGGGACGGAAGTCCATGGTGCAAGAGCTGACCGCCACGTTGCATACGACGCTGGGACAGATCGTGGTGCAGCTGTTTCCAGAGTCCGCGCCGGAGACGGTCGCGAGCTTCAGTGGCCTGGCCCGGGGGACCTGGACGTGGCGAGACCCACGGACGGGCGAACTGGGCTTCGGGCCGCTCTACAGCGGAACGATCTTCCATCGTGTGGTCGCCGGCCTCATGATCCAGGGAGGCGATCCGCAAGGCGACGGCACCGGGGGACCGGGCTGGGAGTTCCCGGACGAAATCGACCCGGCTGTCACATTCGAACGGCCGTACATGGTGGCCATGACGACCGCAGCTCCGGACTCCGTCGGCTCGCAGTTCTTCATCACCCTCAGGCCGGCGCCGCATCTCAATGGCCGGCACACGATCATCGGTGAAGTGGTTCAGGGACAAGAGGTCGTCGACGCCATCGCGAAGATCCCTACCGGCAGCAACGGCCGTCCCATCACGGATGTCGTCGTCCAGTTCATCGAAATCCACCGACACCAGGCCTGAGTCCATCCCACGCGGCTATGGACGCAGTGGCTCCTCAGCCGTTGCATGGTCACAGTGCCGTCGAGTGGTTACCTGACGGCGGTCCCTGCGCCGACTGGCGTTGGGTCAGGCCGGCAGATAGCCCAGTCTGACCGTCACCGTCAGGAGGCGGCCGGCCCTGCGCACCGTGACCCGAACCTGATCGCCGGGACGGTGGCTGCGGACTGCAGCCTGGACATCCTTGACGTTGGCGACCGGCGTGCCGTCGACGCTGACGAGACTGTCATCAAGGCGTATGCCGGCGATGTCGGCTGGGCCTCCCAGAACCGGGGATACCGTGAGCGGCGCGGGTCCGGACGCGCCGGTGAAGTGCACGCCAACCGAGGCCACGGCGCCGGGCACCGGGCCCGCGCGGGTGTCCGCGACGCCGCCGGCGTACAGGGTAAGGAGGTCCGGTGGGATGACTTTTGCTGGCTGAGCGGATCCGGCCGGCTCGGCGAGGCCGAGGAGTGGGAGGCGGTCGCTGTGTCCGTCGAGGACCACCGGTGTCAGCCCGGTCAGGGGCCGAGCCGTGGCCCTGTGGGCTGCCAGCACGTCGAAGGAGCCGGTGGCGCTCTGTATGTGCACCGGGCTCACTGATCCTGCCTCGACCCGGGTGTGTCCGCCGGTCCGGGTCAGGAGCAGTGCCGCGGCCGGGTGGGTGCCGTGGAAGGAGACGCCGCTGAAGAACCAGCGGAAGCCGCCCGGAGCCGTGCGGCCGGTGAGCCGGGCTTCGGCGATGCAGAGGACACCGCCCATCACCCCTCCGCAGTGGAGGATCGCCGGCACGGAACGGCCTTTGTAGGACAACCGGGCGGGGCCGTCGCGTCGCCCGTGCTCTGGAGTGGGTACGGCGAAGGCGTACCACCCGTCGAGTGCGTGCGGTGTCTTGGGCCGCAGTGTGGCCTTGAGCAGGTTCTCCTTGCCCTGGACCACCGGGGAGCTGTACACGGCGGACAGGGGAGTGAGCAGCACCGCGGGGTAGCGGGTGCCGTCGGCGGTCAGGAGGTCGCCGGTGACCGTGCCGGCGGCGCTGGTGAGGGTTCGGGCGTTGGGCGGAGCAGTGTTCGCGGTGTGCAGAGCCGCGGTGGTGGCCACGGCGGCCAACAGGGCGAACCCGAGCAGCAGCCGCCCGCCGCGTTTCACGCACCAGTGCAGTGCGGCCGCCGCGGCCATCCCCACGAGCAGCAACACGTCGCGTACGGGCCCGAAGACGAAGTCCTCCTCACGTGTTTTCTGCAGGGGTTCCTCGACCTCGGCGCCGAAGAACAGCGCGGCCACGGCGGCGGAGCACGAGGCGGTGGCGGGAGCGGTGGACCGAGCGCGCGCCCAGCGGGCCCCGCCGCTGCCCTCGACGGCCAGGACGGCGGCGGCGACGTGCGCGATGGTGACGCGTGTGTGGCCGAGCCGGAAGCACAGGCGCTGGGCGAGTTCGTACGCCTCGGCCATCCGGGGGCTGACGGTGACGACGCGGGTCGGGGTCAGCGCGAGGCCGCGGCCTCCGCGGTGGGTCGGCGTCCAGGTGCCGTCCTCCTGTTCGGGGGCGCGTATGGGAATGCCGAAGTGGGCGTGCACGTCCGAGTCGTGGCGGACGGCCGCGCGCAGGAACGCCGTGGTGGTCAGCACCCCGCCTGCGCGTTCGGTGACGGCCGCCGCGACGGCTGCGAGGAGGTCCTCGTCGACGGCGAGCCGGTGGTCGGAGCGGGCCAGTCCTACCGGGACGGGTGCCGGTGCGGCGGGGCGCAGCTGCGGCGTGGGCGGGAGGGTTTTCGGGGCGGGGAGGAAGGAGGGCAGCATGTGACGCGCGAGCAGGTCGCGCAGGCTGGCTGCGGCTCCGTTCCGGCCGGTCGCCAGCCAGCGGGCGGCGGTGTTCTCCTCGTGGGCGATGAGGCCGTAGACGACGTGGGCAGGCGCGACTTCTGTGTCGCCGCGGTAGCCGGCGAGGCGCTTGGCGACTTCGAAGGCTGCGTCCAGCGGCTCGTTGAACGCGAAGCTCTCCCCGTCGCGCCACGTCACGGTGTCCCCCCGGACCGTCGTCTCATCGGTGTCAGCCGGTGGCCGACCGGTGAGCCCGGCGTCCGCGAGGAAGGCAGACCAGTCCGCGGCGTCGGCGGCCAGTGTCGCGGTGAGAAACTCCGTGGTGGTGAAGGGCACATCGCCGTAGGCGTCCCTGGCCCACCTCAGCACGCGCCGCATCGTCGTCGACGTCTTGAACGTCCCTTGCCGATTGGGGTCGTAGTCGGGTATTGGGCTCAGCAGGTCCTCGACGGAGGGTGTCCTACGGAGAGAGAAGAGTCCGCCGGCACGGCTCTGCGCGAGGTTCCACGCCGTACGCCAGGCCCGTGGGTTCGCCCGCTCGCCGCTCGGTGCGGCGGGTGGCTGCGTCGTCCACACCACCAGGTTCGCCCAGTTCGCAGGAGGCGGCCATGCCTGGCCGTCCGCTCGCAGCCCCAGTACGGCCGAACGCAGCGCGACCGCGGGGTGCGTACCGTGCACGGTGGCGATGGTGACCTGTGCCAGCAGCCGCCCGGCTTCCCGTGTGTACGCCGGCGCCTGGGCCCCCAGCACGTTGCCGGCCCCGCCCAGCAGGCAGGCGGTGGCCATCGCCAGCGGCTCCTCACCGGTGGCGACGGTCAGGCTGCTCGACCAGCACGAGCCGAGGATGACCTGGCGTGGCCAGCGCAGGCTCCACGCGGTGGTCGCCGAGAGAATCCGCTCGTCGTTCATCCGGACGTGCTGGTCGACGCGGGTGTCGGCCGGGAGGCCGTGGTGGAAGACGACGGCCACGTCGTCGCGGGACAGCTTGGGCAGCCCGCCGATGAACTCATCCCGTCCCGAGGTGTCCCGGACGCTCACATGGCCGACCAGGGGATCCAGGGCACGGGCGCCGGCGAAGGCCTCGGCGAAACCGGGCTGCCCGATGTTCACCAGGATCTGCGCCGGTTCGCTCGCCGTGCGGCACGGCGTGGTCTCGTCGGTAAGCATGTCGAGGCTCGGCATCCACACGGGCACCGACCGCTCGATGAGAGGCATCCCCGCACTGAGCGGCAGCCCTGCGAAGGGGACAGCTGACAGGGGACCGTCCGGCACGATCACGACGACCGGCGGATCCGCCGCGTCGGCCGACCGCTCCAGCTCTTCTTGAAAGACCTTGGGAAGTAGCGCCTCGGACAGTTCGTGCCAGACCCGCGCGCTGAGGACGGCAGAGCGGTGGACGCGCGCTACGGCGTCGTGCCCGCCGGAGTGCAGCGCGTCCAGCAGCAACGCGGGATGCAGGCGGAAGGAGGCCGAGGGGTCGTCAGCTCCGGGAAGGGTGAGGACCCGGCGCACCAGGTGCGGACCGTCAGGCAACAACGCTACGCAGGTGACACACCAGGCGTCCGCGGTGCGCTCGCAGCGGTAGTACAGCGCCAGGCGCCCGCCCAGGCGCTCACCGATGTCTCCCAGGTGTACCGGGTCCGGCACCAGGGCCTCGGCCAGTTGCCGGGAGAACTCGGCGCTGATGTCGGTGCGCAGGCGCGCCCACTGCTCGCCGGAGGCATCGTCGGCGCTGGGTGGATCGCCTTCTTCCGACCCCGTCGGCGCGGACCTGTGCGGAGTTGCGGACTCCGCACGTTCGTAGCGCCGTCGCAGGTCGCGCAGCGCCGGGCTGGTCGCGGCGTCCAGGCCGCGTTTGATGGTGGCCGCGGTCGCGCTGCGGTGCAGTGACTCCATCAGCCACAGGGCGATCTCCGCCGCCCGGTGGTGTTCGCGGCGTACGTCGCGGGCCAGCGTTGCGAAGACGTCGCGGTAGAGGCGGTTGCGGTCGCCGGCGATGGCGGAACGGTGGCGCCGTTCCCTGAGCAGACCCCGGTCGTATTCCAGCATGCGCAGCCCGCGCAGCAGCAGGTCGAGTTGCAGAGATTCACGGCCGGCCGCCGGATCCGTGCCGGCCAGGGCGGCGAGAGCGGCGCGGACCAGCGCCACTCCTTCGGGCGCTCGATAGCGCCGGGACTGATAGAGACCGGCGGCGGTCAGGTACCCGTAGACCGCGTCACCGGTCCTCAGCAGCCCGGCGTCGATCTCACCGGTGAGCTCGCAGAACTCGGCCCTCGTCCGTACCAGGAGGGAGGCCTCACGGCTGCTGAGATCGGAGAAGAAGAACCGCTCGGGCAGCAGGCCGGCCAGCCACACCATCCGCTCGGCGAGGAGCAGCGCGCTGTCCGGGTCCGTCTCGGCCAGTCTTCGGGCGCGGACCAAGACGTGGCGCAGCACCAGGGAGGGCTGGCGGAACCACACCAGGCGGGCGAGCCGCGCCGACCCCGCCTCCTCGACGCCGATGCCGTCTGGCCCGATGGCGCGTGCGGCGGCGCTCTGGGCAGCCAGCCTGGGCGGCACCCGCCGTCCCCTCGCGCGCAGGGTTCTGATGGCCTCGTCGAAACGCTGCCGCGCCCCGGCGACATCGCCGACCGTTTGGAGGAAAAAGGCGTGAGCGGTCAGGACGGCCGGCTCGGCGGCCAGCGGCCAGTCGCGGCCGGCGGCCGCCGCAAGTGCGCCGCTGCCGGCCTGCTCCAGGAGTTCCTCCGCCCTGTCCAGGGCACTGACGTGCAGGTGGTACCCGACTTCAGCCGCGACGCACCAGGCGACGCCCTCGCGGCTGCCGTGACGCGCGAACTCCGCCGTCGCTGCGGCGAACGCGGCCATGGCCGCCTCGGCGGCGTCCTGCGAACCGAGGTCGACGTACACCGTGCGCCGTACCAACCGCCGGGTCCTGAGTCGCCACCAGGCCGAGCGCGGCGGCCGGAACCCGCCCTCGGTGACGGCCTGGCCACCCATGCTGCCGTAGACGGCCAGCCGTGCGGCACATGCCAGTACCGCGGCGGCGGCACAGGGAGCGAACCGCTGGACCACGCTGCCGGGCAGGAAGTACGCGTTGGCCAGGGGTATCGAGGACTCCAGCACCACCAGGCCGACGGTCGGAGCCCGGTATATCGCCCCGGGCAGCCGTCCGTTCTTGGATCCACGGTCGTTGCGCCCCGTCCGCAGCAGGATCAGGCACAGGATCAGCCCCACCAACGTCGGGTAGTAGCGGGAGACGTCGTGGGCCAGCAGAATCCGCTGGAAGCTGTCGGCCGAGTCGTTGTCGGTCAGACGCAGATCGGCCCCGCCCGGCCCGCGGGACCACCACACGCCGACCGCAGCGGCAACGGCCAGCACGACAGCGTCGAGCCCCCAGTGGCGTACCGCGTTCACGATCCAGTACGGCCACGGTTCGGCGAACACCGTCCGCGCGTCCCGCCGCGGCCTCAGCCATTGTCTCCCCGGCGACTTCATGTGCGTCCCCCCGGCACGAAGAGCATCACGGTACGCTCAAAGTCCTGTCACGGAGGGGGACTTCGGTAAATGACGGAAAAACTGGTACGTGAGACACCGGACACCGCTCCTGTCATCCACGTGATCGAACTGGTCCCGGGGGACAACGCGGTGGTGCTGTTCGCCCGCAGCGACGACGACCTGCCGGACCCCGACGTGGTCGACGAGTTGCGCATGACGGCCTACGAGCGGGCCGGCGCGGCCGATCTGGGAGCATCAGAGGCAGCCCACGACCTGCTGAACCTGGCTCAGGTGATGGCGGATGGCGTTCTCGGCGCTGCCGCCTGGGAGGGCCTGCTGGCGACGCGGCGTTTCGTGGACCGGTGGCGGGCCTCCCATCGCAGTGAACCACTGCCGTCCGCCGAGGCCGCTACCTCGCAAGCGCTGCGGGCAGCCGACATCGCCGGTTACTCCGTCGAAGGCGAGGCCGGCGTACGGGCCGCGACGCGCGAGTCCAATGGCTGGTCCGTGACTGTGGATCTGTCCGATGGCCGGTGCGTAAGGATCACCCTGGACCCGGCGGGCTCCGTCGCGGACGTGCAGCGTGTGGAGACCTGAGTGAGCCGGTCGGTGTCGGTGTCAGACGGCAACGCCACCTTGGACGGCGCGACTGAGTGAGCTCGCGGTCTCGCTCCTTGCCTGCGGCGGACGCACCTCGATAAGAGTTCCGTCCAGTGAGGATGTTTCATCGTGATTCGTGCAAGTCACCGGGCCTGGTGTGACACGTCGTTGGGGTGCTCGCGCAGGTCATCACGGTGATCGTCGCGGGGAGACCGTCCGTCGCTCGGCGTCGGGTCGTCTTCCCGGATCTCCTGCACACTGCGTACTCGTCCCCCCCTGCGGGCAGGTGCGGGTGATGCGGTCGGGGACGAAGGTGGGGACCAGGGTCGGATCGTTGAAGGACGTGATCCGGGCGATGCGGTCCCCGAGCAGGGTCAGGACCTGGATCCCGTAGGGCGCGTAGCGGCCGTCGTCCGCGTGGTGGTGGACGACGAGGGCGGGCTGGCCGTTGGCGTGGGTGGGGGTCATCCGCCACAGGTTCGGGCGCAGGACGCGGGTGGACAGGAAGCCGAGGACGGCCCGGCGGCCGGTGAACCAGGTCGGGGTCGGCGGCATTTCCAATTCGACGTCGGCCCGCAGCAGGTGCACCAGCGCGTCGGGGTCGGCCCGGATGAAGGCGTCCACATAATCGTCGAGGAGATCTCGCCGGGTCCCTTCGTCCGGCTCGGCCAGGTCGTTTACGACCGGTCCAGCCTCGGCCAGCCGGGCCCTGGCGCGGCGGAGCGCGCTGTCCACGGCCGCGGTGGTCGTGTCCAGGACCTCGGCCACTTCGGCCGTCCGGAATCCGAGCACGTCGCGCAGGGTCAGTACGGCGCGCTGGCGGGCGGACAGGTACTGGAGCGCGGCGACGAAGGCGAGGCGCACGCTCGTCCGCGCGGCGACGATCGCCGCCGGGTCGCCGGTGCCGAGCAGGGCGGCGTCGGGCGCCGGCTGGAGCCACGGTACGGACGGCTCGCGCGGAGCCACCGCCACCCGATGGTCGTCCGAGGGCGTGCCCAGGCCCGACGGCAGTGGGCGCCGGGAGCGGGTCTCCAGGGCCGTGAGGCAGGCCATGGTGGCGATCTTGTACAGCCACCGCCGCACCGAGGACCGGCCCTCGAAGCCGTCGAACCCCCGCCACGCCCGCAGGTAGGTCTCCTGGACCAGGTCCTCGGCATCGTGGATCGACCCGAGGATCCGGTAGCAGTACGTGAGCAGCTCTGGCCGGAACGGCTCGGCCAGGGCGGTGAATTCGGCGTTCGTCGGCATCGCGGATCCTCTTCGGGGTGCGGCGGGGCCACTGTAGGCGAGCGGTGGGCGGTGGCTCGGCTGATCGGGCTCAGGCTCGGTTGATCGGGCTCAGCCCGGCGCCGCCGAGCCGGTACTCCGGGCCGGTGTCCGGGTTCCCGGCGAGCTCCACGACGGCTTTGCCGACCTGCTCCAGGGTGAGGATCGGCTGCCGCCCCGCGATGAAGGTCTCCCGGTCGACGCCCACGCGCGCGGCGTAGCCCGTGACCCCGGTGTCGCCCACCCCGCCGACCGGGGTCATGTCCGGCAGCACCGTGACGAACCGGATGCCCAGCCCGGCCCGCTCGGACTCCTCGGCGCCGTACTGCTGCAGGTACCGGACGGCGGCCTTAGCGCTGGCGTACCCGCCACTGAGCGGGGAGCCGCCGAGCGCGGCGCCGCTGGACATCGAGATGACCACACTGCCCGGGGCCAGCGGCTCGCGCAGGGCCGCACCGGTCCAGGCGAAGACGTGGCGGGTGTCGACCTCCCAGTTGCGGCTGAAGGTCTCCCACGTCTGCTCCTGCACGGGCGCCATGTGCGGCACAGCCCCGGCATTGAGGACGAGCAGGCTGGGACCGTGGGCGCGGATCACTTTCGCGGCGAGCGCCTCGTCGGTGGCGTCAGCGGCGAGGGGCGTGAAGCCTTCGCCGAGTTCGTCGCGGACGGCGCGCAGCTCGGGCTCATTACGGGCGATGCCGATGACGCGGGTGCCTTGGGCGACGAGCGCGGCGGCGATCGCGCGCCCGAAGCCGCGGCCGGCACCGGTGACGACGGCAATCCGGGTGAGATCTGACATGGGGGCTCCACAGTGCTGGTCGGGTTCGGTCACCAATCAAGACCAGCGGGAGGCGGGAAAACCGTCGCGTCCGCGGGGAGAATTTTTTGGCGGATCGGGGGCCGCGGTGGTAGCAACATTGCTCCTGGCTGCCGCCTCCTGATCCACCGCGCCCGGCCCGGGGACGTAAGACCGCAGGGTAGGAGGACGAGTACGCAGTGTGCAGGAGATCCGGGAAGACGACCCGACGCCGAGCGACGGACGGTCTCCCCGCGACGATCACCGTGATGACCTGCGCGAGCACCCCAACGACGTGTCACACCAGGCCCGGTGACTTGCACGAATCACGATGAAACTTCCTCAGTAACCCACCTGCCCGGTGAAGCCCCCACCAGCGGTACCGCCGGTCCGCAGTGTGCCCGACCTACGGACAGGCGTCACTCGTCGGCGCCCGTCTCCTTCTCCTCCAGCTCCGCCACCAACTCGTTGACCAGCGCCATCGCTTTCGGCGACAGCCCCTGTGCGCCGAGGCCACGAGCCCTCACCCGGCCCACGGCTCCCTTCTTGGCGGCGGCCAGGAGCTGAAGACCCTCGTAGACCTGGGCGGCCACGGTGTCATCCGGTTCGAAGTACATCCGTGAGACGCCGACGACCGCCGCCAGTGCGTCCAATACGGCAGGCGGCGCGGATTCGGCGACGCCGGTACGGAGGTCCCGGAACTCCTTCTCGGTGATGATCTGAGCCCCGGCGTGGGCGTTCACCGCGCCGGCCATTTCCGCGTCGGAGGGAGGACCAGGGGGGCTGGGGTACGAGTTGTCGAGGAGCAGAGCGATCTTCTCGGCCAGTGACTCGGGAGGGCCGCCGGGAAGCGAGCCCGCGCTCTCTCCCGACGGCTCGGGTTCGTCGACATGCACTCCCTGTGCTTTGGCGATTGATCTGGCCTCAGCTCGCCGAAGCTCCTTCTCGCTGACCCCGTATGCCGACGCCAACGCCGGGACGTACTTGTCCTTGAGGCGTCGCTCGCCGCGTTCGGCAGCCGCCACTGGCCCGGCGCTCCGGGTTCCGATCAGTTCGGACGTCTCGTACTGGTAGTAGCCGGCGTCGCAGCGCAGATCGGTCAGGTCGGGGGGGCCGGACCGCGGGAACAGGTCGTCCAGCTCCCGGCCGAGCGCGCGGGCCAGGGCGGGAAGCTTCTCCGGATCGGGAGTCTGCGCACCGCTCTCCCAGCTGGCGACCGCGGAGTCGGAGACACCCAGGGCCTCGCCCACGGCGGCCTGGTAGATCTCAGCGGCTCGCCGGACCGCACGCAGACGGCCTCGGTCGAAGTGGCGGGCAGGCATCTGACCTCGCTTTTTATGCAAGCTGGAGTCGATCCAGTGTGTTGACTTTTTCTCTAGCCGGGAATAGCTTCAGCTTAACGAAGAGCGAGCGGCATCGCACGCGGCTCGGTCTTCCTCTTCGACCCCGCCAACGCTCCCGGCCGAGGTGGGGCTGTCGGAGTGCAACCGCGGCATCCCGCGCGCGGAGGGCTCCCGGAAGGAATCGGTACCGAGGGCTCCGTCCCTCGGGCGTTGGAACGTGTGCGGCTTCGAGCCTTGAGTGGGCGGAAGGCGCACCCCTCGGCCACTCCCTACCCAGAACGGGACCTGTGAGTGGCTGTCACGTGAGGAGTGCCGCATGTCTCTGCTGCGTCGAACGGACGTCGGAAACCACATCTGGATCCAGATCTCGGGAACTGTGGATATCCGATCCCGCGCCAATCCCCGCGCCTGCTGAACCTCGCTCACCCAGCGGTGGGGGATTCGGTCCGGAGTGCTATACCCGGCACGACCTTCCGCCGGGAGCATTCTCCAGCCCCAGCGGTATATGTCGAGTTGGCGTCGGCTTCCCACAGTGCCCGCTGTCCGCTGGAGTGTTCACCACGTGTTGCATATGTTGCTGGTCCAACGCCGGCACCGTCGAGTGACGACCCCGCAATGGAGGAAAGCGAAACCACGCCCAGCGTCAACTCTGCGATTTTCAGCAGGAAATGAGGACGGCGCCCAGGAGTTAGTGGCTCCCGGGCGCCGAGCCCGCCACCCCTGAGGGTGCGGATTCATAACCGGGGCGAGTCGGCTGGCCTTTTCGACGAGAACGGCCGTCCCACCCCACCTACGAGTGAGGAATTGTCGCATGCCCGCGTCCCGAAGCGGAAGGGCGGTCACCGCCCGGCCCGCCAAGGCTGTTGAACCTCCGGACGGTATCCGTCAGCACCGCCTGGCTGTCCTCCTGGCGGACATGGTGCCTGGTGCCCGCATCTTCCGCGTCTCGCAGCGCCAGCCCGGTCAGACCTGGCCGAGTCCCTATACCCGCGCGTACGACGAGCGGGGACAACCCATATCTCTCAACCGGACCCAGCGAACCGCCGCCGCCCGCTGGGTGATCCGGGCCTTTCCCGGGGCGAACTGGGACGGGGCGCATGACCTCGACCTGACCACCGGGTCCCTGCGTCCCACGGCGGGGGCCTGCGCTCCATCGGACGGGGGCCGCTGACCCGTGGCCCGGATCCGAACTATCAAGCCCGAAGCCTTCGCGTCCGAGTCACTCGCCGCCGTCTCCCTCGCCGCCGAGCGGACCTTCTTCGGCCTCCTCACCCAGGCCGACGACCACGGCCGCTTCCGCGACCAGCCTGCCGTGATCACCGGACTGCTGTGGTCGCTGCGCCCGGAGCACGGACCCGTGGACGTCGAGGACGACCTGACCCAGCTCGCCGCCGCCCACCTGATCTGCCGCTACGGAGGTGACGACGGCAAGAGGTACCTGCACGTCGTCACCTGGCGCCAGCACCAGAAGATCAACCGGCCGAGCGGCGTCCGCTTCCCGGCCTGCCCGCACCACGATGTCGAGCAGCCCGTTCCGGACGCACCGCGAGCTCACGGAGACGGCACTGAGTCCTCCGTGAAGACCCACGGAGGGCTCAGTGAGGGCTCATGTACCCGGGACGAGATCCCCAGCCCTCACAAAACCGCAGCTCAGAACACACTTCGTGAGCCCTCGCGGAGCGCTCACGGAGGACTCAGTGCGCCCTCGATGAGCCCTCACGGTCCGGATCTAGGACCTAGGAACTTGGATCTAGGAACTACTTCTCCTTCGGGGGGCGCAGGCACCCCCGCACCGGAGACCGTCTCGACTCAGCAGCTCATGGCCGAGTACGCCGCTGCCTGTGCCCACCGCCCGCCCAGCGGCGTACTCGGTCACCTCGGACGGGAGACCGCCAAGCTCCTCGCGGAGGGCATCGATCCGGACCACGTCCGGTCCGGTCTGGCCCGCCACCGGGCGAAGGGGCTGCACCCGAGCACCCTGCCGAGCCTGGTCCACGAGGCCATGAACGCCACCCCCACCAATTTGGTGCGGACGGAATCGCGGCCTAACGTGCCCGGTCACCGGGCCTGGGCCAATCCCGCCGACCCTGCCGCCGCCTACGCCGAGGAGCTGTGATGCGCGACCACGACGCCCAGCCCGTCGGCGGCATCGCCCGACGCCTGGCCAACATCCTCACCTCACGGGGTATCGACCCGGCCGCGCAACTCACCGACCCGGTGGAACCGATCCCCGCCCTCCAGGCGGCACAGGCCCGAATCCCGGCCCGCTACCAGGCAGCCGTCGCCGACCACCCGGCGGTCGCCGCCTGGGTCCGCGAGATCGCCGAGGCCGGCCGTCCCGGGCCCGAGGGAGCCCGGGGCATCGCGCAGGGCCGCTCGCTGCTGATCGTCGGCACCACCGGCACAGGCAAGACCCACCAGGCGTACGGCGCGATCCGCTCGCTGCTCATCGCCGGCGTACGGCTGCGCTGGAAGGCGACCACGGCCGCCGACCTGTACGCCGAACTGCGACCCCGCCCCGGGCACGACGGCGAGCGGGAGCTGATGGACCTCGCCCGCTGCCCCCTGCTGATCATCGACGACCTCGGCGCGGCCAAGAACAGCGAGTGGACCGAGGAGATCACGATGCGGCTGATCAACCGCCGCTACAACGAGATGCTCCCGACGCTGATCACCACCAACCTCGGCATGGCCGACCTGCGTCAGCACATCGGCGACCGGGTCGCCTCCCGGCTGACCGAGATGAGCGACAAGGTCATCCTCCACGGCCCCGACCGCAGACGAGCCCTCGCAGCCGGGCGTCGCCGCGTCCCCGCCGTCTGATCCCCGCCGCGACCGGCTGCCACCACCCCCGCCTCCTTCACGCACCAACCCTTGGGACGCGCCTGCCCAAAACGCGCCCGGGGCGACCGGAGACACCCACATGCACAGCACCGAGAACCAGACGCCGCGCACCCTCGGCGACCTCACCTGGCACGACAGCGCCGCCTGCCGCTCGACGACCCATCACCAGGTCGATCCGGACATCTTCTTCCCCGAGCCCGACGAGATGGACCGCATCCGCGCCGCCAAGGCCCTGTGCGCGCAGTGCCCCGTCCGTGCCACCTGCCTGGACGCCGCCCTCGAAAACGGAGACCGCGACGGCATCCGGGGCGGCATGACCGAAGAGGAACGCGACCCCCTGCACCGCAAGCTCCACCGCCGCTGCGACTACGCCCGAGTCAACGCCGTAATTGCCGGCCGCGACATCCACCTCACACAGGCCGAGCGCGACGCCGTCGTCATAGCCGCCTACCACGCCAAGGTGCCGGCCGAGCGCCTCGCCTGGCTGCTCAAAATCACCGAGGAGCACGCCGAGAAGCTCTACCGACGCACCCGCCGGAAGATCCGCAACCGTGCCGTCGACCACAAGAAGAAGGTGAACGAGGGGAAGAAGAAGCCCAAGGCCAGCCCCACCACGGAGCTCAAGGCACCCGCAGCCGAGACCCCCGCACGTGGCGACCTCGGGACGGCCGCGTGAGCCACAACGCCCCAACGCCGGCGCGGATCACCGGCTGGGACCGAGCCGCGATCGTCGCGCTCGGCGGCGCCGGATGCGCGCTCTCGTACGACGCCCTGCAGCAGATGGCCACCGCCATCCACGTCCGAGGACCCCTCACGTTCCTCTTCCCCCTGGTGATCGACGGCTTCATCGCCTACGGAGTGCGCGCCCTCCTGGTCCTGCGCACCGCCGCCTTCGCCGCCCGCCTGTATGTCTGGACGCTGTTCGGCACGGCGACCACCGCCAGCATCTGGGCCAACGCGCTGCATGCCGTACGCCTCAACCAGCAGCATCCCGGAGGCGGCGGACTCCGACTCGGCGACGTCACCGTCGGCGCCCTGTCCACCCTCGCCCCGCTCGCCCTGGCCGGAGCCGTCCACCTGTACATCCTCATCGCCCGCCGGGTCACCGAGGCCGGTCACCACGGACACCCGGACACCGTCGCCGTCCGCACTGACCGGATCACCACTGACCGGCCGGAGACTCCGCGGGCGGCGGACGGACGTCGGCCGGTCCCGGTCACCTTCGGGCACTCGGCCGCGCTCTCCCGGCCGCAGAGCGGCCGTCCGGCGGTCGCTTCCGGCCCGGACGTGTCGCGAATGGCTGACCGGGAGGAGGCGTCCGGACACCACCCGGAGAGCGTCCCGGAGCCGGAGTCCACGCACGGCGGAGACACCACTGACCTGGGCGGACAGCCGGTCAGCAGACCTGCCCCGATCACCCGCCTGGGGCTCGCCGCCCCCACGGCCACCGAGCCGGAGACCAGCCGGGGCACCGCCTCGGAGGCCTCGGACACCGGCGGCCCGGACACCGCCGCGTCGGCGAACACCCTCCTGCCGATCGCCCGCCAGGCGGTCGCCGACGCGGGCAAGGTCACCCGCGAGGTGGTCGCGGACGCCATCCGCGGACAGGGCAAGACGCTGTCCAACGACCGACTGACCGCCCTGATGCGACAACTCCGTGCCGAGAGCGGCCAAAAGTCGGCCACCAGGACCGGCTGACCGACCGGCCCGGACAGGCGGGCGGCCAGTGGCCACAACTTGGCCGCCCGCCCGCACCCCACCAACTCTCCTCCACACACCGGAGACACACATTGCGCACCACACCGACCACCCCGGCCGAAGCGGACGCCTGGATCACCGTGCTCCGGCGGTACGGCCACCTGCACCGTGCCGAACCCGGCCCGGACGGAACCTGGACCGTGCAGCGAACCCCCGCCAGCACGCCCCGCACCCTGCATCACCCGGTCCTCGCGATCGACTTCGTCGCCGAGATCCTCCGCGACGTGCGCCGTAAGAAGGCCCGGACGCACTGATGGCAGGCTCCGAATCACCCGAAACAACCTCTGACCTGCGGCAAGGTGACTGCCCGGCACGAGGCCGAGCAAGCTGTACCTTCCGAAACTCCTCCGCCGCCACGGGCTGCGCAGGAGTTTCGGAAGGGCTTACCCCCGCCCCAGGAGCGGCGGGGGAGGCCCGGCACCAGGGGGTGCCGGGCTCGGAGGCTGCGACCGGGGGCGGATCGCAGCCAGGAGGGGAACCGACCCCGCCCGCCGCACCGCGTACGCGACCTCGCCTGCGTCAGCGTGTGCACCGTGACCAAGTCCGCAGCGTCCGCCTGACCTCCGACGAACTCACGCTGGTGAAGCGTGCGGCGGAAGCCGTCGGTCTGAAGACCGCCGGGTTTCTTGCCGACGCGGCGGTAGCGGTCGCCCAGGCTCAAGGAGGCCCCCAGCCTTGGCTGTTGGACCAACGCGGCCGGGTCGAAGAACTGATGGCCGCCAGCGCACAGCTCGCCCGCGTCGGCGGCAACCTCAACCAGGTGGCCCGCATCCTCAACTCCGGCGGTCAGGTGGAATACGTGGACGCCGCGGTCGCCCGTGTCCTGCGGGTCGCAGACCGGGTCGAGGCCGCCGCGATCGAGATCGCGCGGCGCTGACGATGGTCCCCGACATTTCCACCGGCAGCCGCACGTACGGGCTCCTCAACTATCTCTACGGCCCCGGCCGCCGTGAAGAGCACACTGATCCGCACCTCGTTGCAGCCTGGATGACCGAACTCGCCCCCGACCCCGGACGTGACCCGTCCGCCACGCTCAAGCAACTCACCGACCGACTCGACCTCCCCGTCCTCGCCCTTCCGAAGGACCGGCGACCGGCCCGGCACGTCTGGCACTGCCCCGTCCGCACCGCCCCCGGCGACCGCCACCTCACCGACGCCGAATGGGCGGAAGTCGCCCGCCGCATCGTCCACGCCACCGGCATCGCCGAATACGGTGACGACAAGGCCTGCCGGTGGATCGCCGTACGCCACGCCGACGACCACATCCACCTCGTCGCCACCCTCAAACGCGAAGACGGACGCAGCCCCCGACGTCACGAAGACGGCATCCGCGCCCAGGCCGAATGCCGCAAGATCGAGGAGGAGTTCGGCCTGCAGATCCTCAACGGCGGCGACCGCACCGCCGCCCAACGCCCCACCAGCGCCGAACGCTCCAAGGCCGAACGAACCGGCCGGACCGAGACTCCCCGCGAGACCCTGCGGGAGAGCGTCCGCCACGCCCTGGCCGGCGCCGCCAGCGAGGAAGAGTTCTTCCACCGCCTCGCCGAGGCCGGCCTGCGGGTCGAACATCGCATTGCCCCATCCGGCGACACCCTCGGATACAAGGTCGCCCTCCCCGGCGACCGCAACCGCGACGGTGAACCCATCTGGTTCTCCGGCTCCAAACTCGCTCCGGATCTCTCCCTCCCCAGGATCCGCCAGCGCCTTCATGCCGGACGCCCTGACGACGAACCCGTCACCGACCACGGTGATGAACGAGTACTTCCCCCCGCCCGCGCCCGGCGCCAGGCAGTCCCGGCCGCCGAACGAGCGGCATTGATCCTCAACGAGGACGACGACGAATGCTCTGCCGCCCAACTTGTCGGCGCCGGCGAACTCCTCGACGCCATCGCCCAGACCGCCCCGGCCTCCACCCGCAAGGAACTCGTTGAGGCCGCCCGCGCCTTCGAACGCGCCACCCGGTCCCACGTCCGCGCCGAGCGGGCCGACAACCGGGCTGTTCGCGCCGCCGCTCGCGGCATCATCCGCGCCGGCAACGCCCTCGGCAAAGGCGAAGACGGCGGCGCTACCGCGATGGTCCTGTCCACGATGGTCCTCGTCACCATCGCCGCCGCGCGCTGGCACTCCGCCCGCGGCCATGCCCAGCAGGCAGCCGCCGCCCAACGAGCCGCACAACACCTGCGCAGCGCATACCGATCGGCCGCCGCTGCCCCCATGAACACGATGCGCGAGCACGGTCGACTTCTCCCCGAACCCGTACGAGAGCGGTACGCCGGCACTCTCGAAACCGCCCTGCCCGACCAGGCCGACGTGATACGCCACGAACCCGGCTGGGACGCCCTCGCTGCCACCCTGGATCAGGCCGAGCGCGTAGGACACGACCCCGATGCCCTGCTCCAGCAGGCTGTCGAATGGCGTGAACTGGAAACCGCCGACAGCGTCACCGACGTCCTCGTCTGGCGACTACGACGTATCGCCAACCTGCCCGCCACCATGGCGCCACGGCGGGCCCGCGCGGACACGTGGGCGGCGCAATCGCGCTCTCACCCATCTCTGCCACCAGCGCCCGAAGCGTCGGCCGTGACCCACCGTGCGGACCCTCACCCCCGAGGACCAAGGCGCTGAGCAGCGCAAAGAGCTGGACATCGGCGGTCGGCGCCTGTTAGGGCTGGTTGATATGGAGAAGGAGACAATGCAGATACTCGACGAAGGCCTTCACCCTCAGAGAACTGTTCTGCCGGAGACGGCCCTCGGCGACGATCCGCTGTGGCGCCTCCAGGAGGAGATGCAACTCGGCGACGGCAGCATCGACCTTCGCGCCACCACGCACCCCGAGGAAATCGTCATCACCGGGATCCCGGTGATGTGCCCGAGGTGCGGCGCCCGGCGCGACTGGATGGTCATCTGCGACCGCAACGAGATCAGCATCCGTTGCCGCTGCGCACACCAGTGGGTCGAGCGCGAACTGACCCGCGCGGACTACGAGGCGATGATCGACGTCGGAGGCCAGGACTACCCGAGCCTGGAGGCCGCGGCCCAGGCCGCGGGCTACGACGGCACGCTCGCCGGCATCTATCTGACCGAGCCCAGGCCCGACTAGATCCTGCGGCCAAGCACCGCAGACGACGTCCGGTGGTGCATGCACCGGGCTCATAAGGCTCACTGCGAACGACCAGGTCTCGCTTCTGCTCGCACCTCAAGTAGCCCTGGACGTAGGAAGAATGGGGCGATGGACGCTGGACTCGCCGCTCTGCTCGGTGCCGCCGTAGGCTCACTCGCCACCCTCGGCTCCGCGATGGTCACCGGACGCGCGGCGGCGCGTTCGCAGTTCGTCCAGTGGCGTCGGCAGCACCGCCGGGACGCCTACGCGAACTATCTGGGCGCGGTGTACGACCGCGACGTCGCCCTGGACGCAGTGCGTGACGCGCTACGGGTGGACCGGCCGGACATGAGGGACGTCGACCAGAAGATGGATCGCTTCGTCGCCCAGGCCCGCGACGCCCACCGGGCCGCCGAGCTTGTCCTCCTGGAGGGGCCGCCTTCCGTGGTGGAGGCGCTTTACGGGGTGGTCCGCGCGGCTGCCGACCTCGCCGAGGTCGTGCGGCGGATGGTGCGTGACGCTCACGCGGAAGACACCTCCCGCAAGGCCGAGGACACCGCGCTCGCCGCCGAGCGGGAGCACTTGCTCTACCAGGCCGTGAAGGGACTTCGCACGGCAGCCGCCGACGTCCTGGGTGACAGTGGGATACGCCTCTAACAGCCGCGCTCGTGGGTACACCAGCGGTCGGCAGTAAGAAGCACCCCGCCGTCCGACACTAGCCTGCGATGTCCCAACGCCACGAGGGCTGCCCCCAATCTTGGGGGCAGCCCTCGGAAGTTCGCGGCGAACGGGTCGTCAGCGGGGCGCCAGGTGGTTGGCGAGGTGCAGCGCGTCGGTGGCGACGGACAGGGCGGTGTGAAGCCCAATGACCTCGTGAAGGGTGGGGTGCACGACCGTGGTCCAGTCGCCACGGAGGTCCGGCCAGCTGGCGAGGAGAACCTCCGCCGAGGCCAGACGGAGACGAGCGGTCACATCCATTCCGCCTCCGAGGCCGGGCTCCCAGCTGAGCAGGATGGAGCCGGGAGGGAGACGCTCGGGCTTCAGGTCGCTTATCCACACCGTGCGGATCGGCTGGGCGGGACGAGGCGGCACGCAGCGGAGGAGAGCGCCGCGCACCGACCGTGGCATGGGGTGATGGACCAGGTCACTGAGGAGCAGGTGGTGCGAGGAGTCGGAGGAGTTGATCGGCGGCCCGGTGGGCCGCGTACGCGGGTGGCACGTCATACGTCGGCCCAGTCCAGCTGGTTGCGTACGGCGGGTGGCAGTACGCCCTGCTGGCCGTTTTCAGCGATGTAGACGGCTCCGGTCGCCCCGGTGATTTCCATGGTGCGGCCGATGCGGTGGGCGTAGGGCCAGTCGGGATTGATGGCGAGGTACACGGGCAGGTCGGGGTCGAAGGTCCGGAGCTGGTGAACCAGTTGGCCAACGGTGATCTCGGAGGGCAAGACGTTCTCCAGGGCGATGAGAGTGCGGAGCAGGTGTCACGCGCAGGTGCAGTAGCGGGCGGGGAAGGCGATCAGAGCGGCGAGGAACCCGGCGATGGCCTGTGCCGGGGTATCCGCTCCGAAGGTCTGGCGCCAGGTCCTGGTGCCGCTGTTGTCCGTGACGTGGATGTGCCACAGCTCGCCGCGTGCTGCCTCCTGGCTCTCGGGAAGAAGGCCCACGTACACGCGTCGGTCGGGGCTGGAGCAGTGGACGTTGCAGTCCAGGTCGGCGACGACGTCCCATCCCTGGGCCTTGAGGAGGTCGGTCACGGGTCGGGCGCAGTGGCATTCGAGGAGCCACTCGCGTTCGCCGAGGGCAGGTGGAGGAAGCTCTGCGAGAGGCTGGAACATGGTTGTGGTGGTGGGCGTCACGAACAGAGAACCCTTCGTTGACCTGCGGTTTTTCCGGGCTCCCGTACGTTGACATGGTCTTGGCCGGTGTCTCCAGTCGTTGCCCGCGGTATGCGTCTGCCGTGGGCGAACTGGCCGCGGATGCGGCGACTGATGTCCGTCCGACGCGGAATGAAACGGTCGTCCGCTCAGCTGGTGCGGGAGCGGCCGCTTGCGTGGCCGGATGGAGAGAAGGGGAGGAGCGGGCTTGAGCAGCGAGGAGATTCGCGAGCACGACGAGGCTGTCGACGACGTTGAGGCGGCGTCGTTGGGCCGGTCCCGGATGGCTGATGGGCGGCGGATCGAGCTGAGCGTAGGGGAGCTGGTGCGGTTGGTGGACGCCGGGGCTGACGGTTCCCTGTGAGTGAGTAGGTGTCAGCGTGCCTCTCCCAGCGGAAACCACGGCCGCACGCCGACAGCACGCGGGATCACGAGGCATGAGTCCGGATGGCCGGCACCTCACCGAAGACGTCGACGACTTTCTCGCTCGTGCCGGAGACTTCCTGCGCTCGCGTCCCGTCCTGCACACCGTCCCGCTGACGGTGACCGAGGCACTGCGTACGCGCGGGACGGAGGCGTACGGCGACGACGCCCCCGTCTTCGGCCTGCTGGAGCGGGCGGGCGAGGTCCGTGCGACCTTCTTCCGTACCCCGCCCTGTCGGCTGATCCTCACCCCGCTCACCTCCGAAGAGGCCGACAGCCTTGCTGCCCACCTAGCTGACCTCGGCCATTCCCTCCCCGGCGTCAACGCGGACCACGACACCGCCACCTCCTTCGCCGAGGCTTGGCAGCGGCACACGGGCGCGATACGGCGTTGGACGAGCGGGAGCGTCTGTACCGCCTGGGCACGCTCACGCCACCGGAGCCGTTCCCTGAGGGCCGCGGGCGAATCGCGGGTGAGGAAGACCGTGAGCGACTCATGCTCTGGCACCGCGAGTTCGTCTCCGACATCGGGGGAACTCCCGCTGCGGACAACGGCTCATGGGCGGACACGCGTATCGCCGACGAACGCGTCACGCTATGGGAAGCCCCGGACGGCACCCCCGTCTCCATGGCGGGCAGGACCCCCATGGTTGCGGGCCAGATCCGGGTGGCCCCCCAGTCGATCCGCGCTCGCCGCAGGCGCAGCGGAGGTGCTGCTGTTCGCGGACCTGGCCAACCCCACCAGTAACGGCCTGTATCAGAGGATCGGGTACCGCCCGGTCGCCGACTTCGCGGTGTACGACTTCTAGCGCGTCGCTCCGGAGAGCTGGCGAAGTGTGGGGTACGTCGGTTATCGACGCCGGTGGGCGCGGGCCGGAAGAACGGCGCTGGGACCGGATGCTGTCGCCACTGTGGGGGCACGCACGACAGCCCGGGGAATGGTGGTGCGAGCGCGGGCTGCAGCGGCTCGCCGGACATCCAGTGGAGTCGGTACCGGCGGTGTGACTGGAGTGATGTGGGCCGCTTCGCGGTTTCGGGACGGGACCTCGGACGCGTACCGGAGAACGGGTGTGGGGTTGGCAAGACGCGCGGTGGTTGCCGCGATCAGGTGGATGGGCGTGTGGGAGGTGAAAGAGGCGTACCACCGTGAGTGGTAACCGTCCTTGCCGCCCCACAGCAGCCATCGGTGCGTGACGGAGTGCAGCTCAGCCTGCGCGTCGGGGACTCGGCGCGAGTAGGTGAGGCCGGCCAGTTGGTCCGGGGCGGTACACGTGGTGGCAGCCCACGTGTCCGTGCGCTGCCACCCTGCTCGTGTCAAGGGCCGCAGGGCCTCGTCGATCGGATGGTCCACGCCGGACAGGAAGGCGTACGGCCCCTTGGTGTAACTGCTGGCGAGGGTGGTGGTGAAGGCGGTCACCAGCTCGGTGGGGGTGGGCGTGTCGAAGGTGGCCATCCAGTGCGGAGGGCCGAAGGGATCAGCGTGGACGGTGACTTTCCACAGCGTGTTGTCCTCCCCCTCGGGCAGATAGCCCAGGCGTATGTGCCGTTGTGGGGACGAGACGTACACGTTCGCCAACTCGTCGTCATGCAGGGCGAAGCCGTGATCGAGGAGAGGTGCGAGGGCCGGGTCGCCGGTGACGGTGCAGCCGGCGAGGTAGAGCGGGGAGACGTACAGGTCCCCGTCGGGGGCGATGATCGGCACGGTGGGACTCCGGGGCTGAGGGGGAGGGTTAGCGCTGCCGTCGGGAGCCGACGTGCGTGGCGAGGGCGGTTGGCGGGGCCTGAGGCGGAGGGACGTGCGTCGCCTGTGCTTGGGTGCTACGCGCGAGCGCCGCTGCGGTCCGCGGGCCGGGCCCGGCCGCGTCCTCGCGGGCGACCGAGACAAGTGAGCGGTGCCGGTCGGGGATCTGGTCCAGGGCACGCGGCACGGGGGTGGGGTCCGTGAACACGGCGGTGGAGGCCGTGATGAGGTGCTGCGGGGTGTACCGGCTGAAGAAGGCCTGCCAGCTCGGCGTGTTCACGGGTTCGGGGCCGGCGGACATGCGCCACGTCGACTTCTCGGGCGTGAGCAACTCGTCGTACTCGTGCAGCCAGCCGACGCTCATCTGGTAGGTGGCGTGGCCGTCGGGGGAGACCGTACGGAACGGTCGGGTGCCGTGTACCGGCTCCCACCGGCGACGCGCGGTGAGGGACGCGGGGCTGGTGCCCGTGTAGCGCCGGCCACCGCTTAGGTAGTCGGAGAAGTTGTTGTGCACTCCCGCGACGAGGGTCTCGGTGAAGGCGGCCACGATCTCGTGGGGTGTGTTCCGATCGAACGTGGTGATCCAGTCGGAGACGCCGAGCGGGTCCTCGGCGTAGGAGATGGTCCATCCGCCGTAGAAGCTCTCCAGGGCGTTGGCGACACGTACGCGCTGGCACGGGCTCGTGTAATACGTGTCGGTGCCGAAGGCGACGGTCTTGGTCCAACCGGGAGCTAGATCGAGGGAGTTGAAGATGCTGTGGCTGTCGCCAGGACCGGCGAGGTAGCCGGGGCTGACCAGGACGTCCGCGTTCGGGTGGAGGGCGGGGGGATCCAGGTTGGGCATGAGAGGGCCTTCGGGCCGGTGGGGCACGGGCGGCTGAGCGGCTCGTATGGGGGCACGTGGGCGCGGTCGCGCGGCGGCATCTGGCTGTGGGCACTGGGGTCACCTGCTCCGGGACGCATGGGAGAGTGCGGTGACGTACGCCGGTACGCGCGGGTGCGAGTCGGGGACGTGCGAGAACAGCTCGGAAGAGGCCATCGGACTGCGGTGCACTGCCGCGCTCGCGCGTATGGCGTGCCGCGCTGTCGCACCGTGCTGGTCCGGGAGGGATGTCGCTGGGTTTGCCTTGTGGGCGAACTCCGCGAGTTCGACGTACACCGACGTGAGCCCACGGGCCGCGGACGTCAGGGTGTACTCGGCGCCCCGGCCGGAGAAGGGGCTCGTGCGGGTGATGAGCTGGTCGGTCTGGAGCTGCGTGATGCGGTAGTGGAAGGAACCGGTGGCGAGCCCGGCTTCGTCTCGCAGCGCACCGTTGGGCAGGGGACCGTGCTGCGCGAGGGCGTGGAGGAGGGGGATCGTGCCCTTCCCGCGCAGTCGGCCGAGCGCGTCTTCTACGCGTTCTGCCTCAGCGAGTGACGCCGTGCGGTCGCAGAGGTGGGCACGGTGCCAGGCCGAGAGCGCACGGTGGACGTGTTTGGTGTCGCGGCCGATCGGTGTGAGGTCGTATACCCCGACCTGAGGGCGGTCGAGGAGGTTGCTGGTCTGCATGCGGCGCACGATCTGGGCCATGGCGTGGACACCGACCCACGGCAGCGCGGAGTTGATTTCGGTCAGGCGCATGGGGCCGTGCTGCTGGATGGTCTGCAGGGTCCAGGTGGTCCAACGCGGTGAGAGGCGGGCGACGGCTTGGTCGACGAGTTCGGTGTGACGGGTGGGCGTGGTGGAGAGGTCGGGCACGGTGGGGTTCTCCGAAGGGTGGTTGAGTGCCGTCAGCGGGACCGTGTGGCGCGGTTCGTGGCGGAGGTCGTTGCCGCGGGTTGCTGGGTAGTGGCGACCGGCTGCCCGCCGTGGTGCTGAGGGGAGCGGGCCTTGGCGGCTTGGGCCCGCCGGTCGTGTGGGGACGTGGTGGCGGCCGCCCGTTCGCGTTCCAGCCGGAGGGCTGCGGTGCGGTAGGCGGCCTGGTCCTGGCGCTCGCCGACGGCGAGGAGGTAGATCTCCCGTTTGTGCTGGGAGGAGGCGGGAGCGTCGCGGTACTGGATGACCAGCCGCCAGCGTGTTTCCGGGTCGACGTAGACCTTGTGGCAGCCCGCCAGTTCGCGCTGGAGGGCGGCACCGCGTTCGTTGCCGTGGACTAGGTGCTGCAGTTCGAGCAGGGCCAGGTCGCGGATGTTCTCCGGGACGGCGCGCAGGTCGGCGAGCGCCTCGGGATGGGCGGCGAAGGCGTACCGTGCCCGGCTCATCGCGCGCGTCCACGGGAGTGCGTCTGGGCAGGCCCTGTCGCTGACCGCGGTGGTGATACGGGTGCCGGAGCTACGGCGAGGTGGTTGCCCGTGACCGTGGAGCGAGCGCGGGCGGCTGCCGCCCTGCGGCCGACGGAACCCGGTGGGGCAGGTGCCAGGGGGAGCGGCGAGTCCCGTTCCATGATCCACGTATCGGCCTCTTCGGCGCTGGTGAAGGCGCCCTCCCGCACGGTGTAGGAGCGCATGTCCTTGGTCGTCTCTTCGAGGAAGAGGCGATACGGCGCATCTGCAGAGTCGGGATGGCTGTCGTAGACGAGCGTGCGTACCTCGACTCCGGCGTCGAAGGAGCATGGGTTGTCGGTGTAGTGATCGAGGACGTCGTACCGGTTGTCGGAGTTGGCCCGGAGCAGGTCCTCAAGACGTGCCGTGAGGCCGTCGGCAGGGCGGGGCCCGTGGGGGTGGGATCCACTGGCGACTTCCGGCGGGCAGCTCCGGCGGATCAGCCAGTTCTGCGCCAGCGGAACGACCGGGTGACGCTCGGAGGCGAAGTCGAATGTGCGCTGCTCGACGTCGCGGGTGATGTGCAGCGTGATGTACTCCGCCATCCCCGGGATGTCCCAGATCGCGGACCGGTCGTACAGCAACAGATGGCTGTCGCGGCCGTCGGCGCTGTGGTGCTCGGAGAGGGGAACGAACAGGTCGTCCGAGAGCGTGACGGAGGAGAAGTCGTCCTCGATCTGCTCGGTGGCGGCCTGGAAGCCGTCGAGCCGGTAGTCCGGCGCAGGGGGTTCGTGTGCGCGGGCCATCTCAGACTCCGGTGGGCTGGGGCGAGGCCAGCAGCCGGTGATGAGGTCGGGCCGCACTGGTGGTGCATGCGCCGAACGGGCCGTCTGGGGTGCGGAGTTGGAGCAGGGTCGGGTCGAGGTGGTCGCGGTGCCAGGTGGAGGGGCCGGTGAGGCCGGCCTGGACGTCGGTGAGTTGCTGCCAGGCGAGCCAGAGGGCGTGCAGCCGGGCCACGGCCTCGGGGTGCTCCTGCCACTGATGGCACCACGGGCGGCCGGTGGTGATCTCCCGTCCGTAGACCGGCAGGAGCAGGTTGTGCACCCAGTTGGTCAGGGCGGCCAGTTCCACGGCGTACGCCTGGGCGCCGAGCGCCAGGATGAAGACGGAGGATGCTCCGTCGTTCTTGGCGCCGTCGGCGTTGGCTTCGGCCGGCGAGGTGGCGGTCGCCGGGCTTTCAGGGTGCTCGGAATCGGCTGGTTCGCCGTCCTGTGGGGCGGGCTGGTCGTCGGTGAGCCGGGCGAGCGTCTCGCCCTGCTTGCGGCTCTCGGCGACGAGCCGGGTGACCGTGGCGACGAGGTCGTCGAGATCGTGGTCCGGTATGCGCACCGGCTCGCTCTCGTGGGCGGGTTCGGACATGGCTACCCCTGGTGCAAGTTCTGGTGGGTGGGGTGACGAGGTTCCGGAGAAACGGGGGTTTGGCCCGGCCGGGAAAGTGGGTGTAGAAGGCCCAGATCAGCGCGGCGCGTGATGGCGGCACACGGTCCCATGCGGGGCCAGGATCTGCAGGGCACGGGCGGCCTGCTGGGGCACAACTCCGTTGCCCAACACGGTCAGTTGGGCGGGGCGTCCCAGCCCCGGGGTGCCGGTCACCCAGCCGGGCGCAAGGCCTTGCATCCACTCCACGAACCGCGGGCTGAGGCGGCCGGCGTCGTCGGTCGGCCGAGGTGCGGGACGGGTGGCCCGCTCCCAGCGGGTGATCGCGGCGGCGTACGGACCCCAGATCTCGGCCCGTCCCCCGGGGCCGACGGATCCCCGAACAGCGGCAGCGACTGTGTGAGCGGAGTGCTGCCCATCGAGCTCTTCCGCTGCCCGGCCGTGCGTGTGGGCGTGGCATCCGGAGTGGGCCGTAGGCGTGCCGCCGCCGAGGGCAGGGTCAAGTCCCCATTGCCGTGGCGCTGGTTGGGCGAGCCCTTGGTTCCGTCGGAGGCCTTCGGGGTGGGTAGGAGCCACTCGACCTCGTCCGCCAGGTTCGGGCCGTGGCCGCCCTGCTTGCGTTTCGCCGGGTGCTGGCTGCCACCGTTGGCCCCCAGGTTGCTGGTCGGGGTCTTGAGCAGCGGTGATCCGTCCGGAGGGCCAGGCGACGGTGTTATCTGGACACTCCACTCTTCCTGGTGACTGTGTGTGCTGCTGTCTATGCATAGGGTTCCGGCCGTGCGTGTCATCAAGGTGGTGGATCCGAAGCCCGGCCAGCCGCAGGTGCGTCTGGTCAATGCGTCCGGTGAGCCGGTGAACGAGGTCAACGAGTTCCTGCGGTTGCTGGCGGTCCGCGCGTACTCGCCCAACACGGTGCGGGCGTACGCGCATGACCTGCAGAAGCTGCTCCTTTTCCTCACCGAAATAGGGCTTACGGCTTCGGAGTTCACGCCGTCGCGGGCCATGGAGTTTTTGCGGTGGCTGCGTCTGGTCTCCTCGTCGCGTCGGGCCCAGCGTCTGGAACTGGGGCTCGCGACCACCGCGGGCAGAGTGCTGTCGGCGAAGACGTGTAACCGGATCATGGCGGCGGTGTCCTCGTTCTACGAGTTCCTGATCGCCAGCGAGCAGTACGCGGGCCGGGATAACCCCATCGTCAAGGTCGTCGACCAGGCGGCAGCCCGGGTTCCGGGGCGGTACCGGCCGCCGCTGGCCAATGCGGCCCAACAGCGCCCGGTGCGCCGGGTGTTGCGGGTGAAGACGGTCGAGGCGATGCCGCGGCCCATGGCTGCCGAGGTCTACGCCGCTCTCCTCGCCGCCCTGCGGACGCGCCGTGATCGGGCTCTGTTGGAGGTGATGTGGGAAGGCGGGCTGCGGCCCGGCGAGGTGCTCGGGCTGCGGCTGGAGGACATCTCCTACGGCCGGCGCCGGATCACCGTCCGCAAGCGGGACGACCATCCGCGCGGGGTGCAGCAGAAGTCGCGCCGGGACCGTGTCGTGGACCTGCTGGAGGACCGCGCTCTGCCTGCGCTGAACGACTACGTGCTGCGCGAGCGGCCCACCGACACCGACAGTGCCTGGGTCTTCCTGGTCGGCGGGCGGGGCCAGCGCCGCGCGGAGCCATTGAGTTACGACGGGATGGTTCGGATGTTCGCCCGGGCCGCCACGCGGGCGGGAGTCCGCGACGCCTGGCTGACGCCCCACAGCCTGCGGCACACCCATGCCACGCGGATGTTCGAGGGCGGGATGCGGGAGCTGACCTTGATGACCCGGCTGGGCCATGCGACTCCGGACTCGATGAAGGTCTACACCCGCGTCAGCGACCCGGACGTCATCAAGGACTACCGCCAGGCGATCGGGGAGCAGACGCCGTGAGCCAGCACCCGTCACTGAGGGCTTCATCGCCGGCCCCCGATCCTCAGGCTCCGTACCACTGCCCCATGCCGGAGTACACGGCCTTCATCACCCGGCTGGATGTCAGCGCCGAGTGGCGCCGCAAGCACGCCGCCTACCACCGGCGCTTCGTGCGCAGCTACCCCGAGCTGACCGCCTGGTTCGCCCTGCCGCTGCGGCAACGCCTGGGCTGGCGCACCGGAGAAGAACAGAGCCAGCGCAGCGGCCCCGCGGACGGCTTCGATCCGACCGCCGGATGGATCAACTTCAACGCCCGCCACTACTTGATCTACCTGGCGTTGACCGGAAGGCTGCGTCTGGACTGGGGATGGCTGCTGGGTATCGGCGTGCTCAAACCGTTCCTCATCGCCGACCAGTTGGGGCTGCCGTTGCGCCATCAGGTCGACGAGATGCGAGAGTGCTTGATCTCCCTTGGGCACGCCCGCCGGGAGGAGAGCTTCCGCATGCCCTGGGCCCTGATCCGGCTCGTCCTGCACCGCGGCGCCCCAGACCTCGGCGCGATCACCGCCGACGACGTGGAGGAAATGCGCCGGGCCATTCGTAACCTCGACCAGATCCCCGGCATGGACCAGGTCATCGCCCCAGAGCGCCTGTCCAACATCAAGAGGGCCTGGGGAACCAGCGCCTTCCGCGCCGGCATGGCGCTGTTCCACGCAGGCATCATCGACACCCGCCCGCCCCGGCTGGAGGCCGTTCCGCCGCCCTCGCTGAGCGGCAAGCCGCGCATCAACGCCGTCATGGAACGCTTCCTGACCGAACGCGCCCTGGTCCTGCGGCCCGAGTCCATGAGCAGTACCCGTGGCGGACTGCGGCGCTTCGGGCTCTGGCTGGACACAGAGCGTCCCCACATCGACAGCCTGGACCAGCTGCACCGCGCCGACCTGGTCGCCTTCATGGAGTCGGTCAACCGTCTGCGGAAGATCAAGCATCCTGACGAGCCGCTGAGCCCGGCCTACCGCGCGGGCATCATCTCGACCGTCGCCGTGTTCTTCCGCCATGCCGCCCTCGCCGAGTGGGACGACGTCCCAGCCCGCCCGCTGATCACCCACGCGGACCTGCCGCGCCGCATCGAGAAGGTCCCGCGCTTCATCCCGGAGCATCAGCTCGAACCCGTGATGGAGCAGGTGCGGGCGCTTCAATGCCCGCTGCAGCGGTGCGCGTTGCTCGTCGCGCGCTGGAGCGGCGCCCGCCGCACCGAGATCCGCAAGCTCCACCTCGACTGCCTGGACGCCTACCCGGACGGCACCCCGCGCCTGCGGCTGGCGGCCGGCAAGGCCCTCAAGGAGCGCACTGTCCCCCTGCACGAGGAGGCGGCCGAGGCCATTCGCGCTCTCGTCGCCCTGCGCGAGCCCCAGCCCGACCGGGGCATTACGATTCCGACCTGGGACGGCCGGTGCGCTACCTGTTCCTGCGCAACGGCGGACTCGCCCACCCCGACTACCTGTTCGCCAACCCACTCGGCGAGATCTGCCAGCAGCTGGCGATCTTCAACGGGGAAGGGAAACCGGCGATCCACCCGCACCGTTTCCGGCACACCCTGGGCACCCAGCTCGCCGAGAAGGGCGCCCGCATGCAGACCATCATGAAGGTCCTCGGACACAAGAGCCCGGGCATGTCGATGACCTACACGCACATCTCGGACCCCACCGTCCTGGCCGACTACCAGGCCGTCCTGCAACCCGGCGCCGTCATCGCCGGCCCCCTCGCCGACACCCTGCGCGCCGGCCGACTCGACCAGGACGCCCTGGACTGGCTCAAGACCAACTTGTACAAGACCGAACTGGAGCTGGGCCGCTGCCTGCGCCTGCCGCAGGAAGGTCCCTGCGAGTGTGAGCTCTACCTGAGTTGCGCGAAGTTCATCACCACACCGCAGTACGCGCCACGACTGCGTGAACGTCTGTGCGTCGAACGGCAGCTGGTCGCCGACGCCGAGGCCCGCGGCTGGGAGCGCGAGGTCGAACGGCATCAGCGCACCGCTGACCGGCTTCGAAGCCTTCTGGACGATCTGGGCGAACCCCATGACGCCACGGCGGACGAAGACCACTGAGAACGCAAACGCGTGGACCAGCGACGACGCCCCAGCGAGAATGCGGTCATGCGCTATCCCAACGCCAGCGACCCCGAATTGATGGACGCCGTCCGCCGCTACGTGATCCCTGGCGAGGGAGAAATCAAGCGATACCTGAAGCTCCTCCACGGAAACTTCGTGACGCTGGAGGCGGCAGAACGGGCGGACTTCCTCCGCTCGCTGGCGGAAGACGCCGAGCAGATCACCGACCACGAACTCGGAGTCCTGCTCGACAGTGAGTGGCGATCCCGGATCACCGCGGCCTGGCTGATCGGACTGAGCCGCCGGGAGCAGTTCCGCGGACGACTTGGAGAGCTGCTGCTGGCCAGCGAGCTCACCTACGCTGGCCAGGGCTACTGCTTCGCGCTGGCTCGCCTCGGCACGGCAAAGGACGCCGAGCTCCTCGTCGCCTACCTGGACCGATACCTCCGGCGACCAGACTGCCGATACGACCAGCACTGGGCGCTTGGCGCCCTCCAGCACATCGACGAGCGTCTTCGCACCAACTACGCCACCCAATTCACGCAGGCCAATGGACTTTGGGAGCAATGGGCGTGGAACGGGCACAACCCTGCGGACGAGAAGGAGCGGATCGACAAGCTGTGTTCGTTCGCAGATCAAGCCTCCCGCACTGCAGGTGCGGACCGGGGCGTCAGCTGGCGCCCAGAGCTGCTTGCTGACCCGTGGATACGGGCCACTCCAGAGCAAGAGTCCCGGCTCACGACAGAGCTTCGAGCAGAGCTCGGACCCGGCCATGTTCTGGAAGGGCGTCCCGCGAACGTGATCGCCCGCTGCGAGGGTTGTGACCACGTATTCGCTCGCATCGACGAGACGCCGACCAGCTGGGCAGTCGTCCATCTCACCTGGACCGGGCAACCTGATCAGGCCCCATGGCCCATTACTGAGGTCTTCAACTCCCTGAGTACGGCTAAGGCCGAGCTCGCAGAGCACGAGCACTGACCGGACCCCGCCTGATCGAGTGACACTCGGACGAGGGATATCGCCCCCACAGGACATGAAAGTGTCCAGATAAGCGAGGAAGATCCGCTCGCGACGGTGCGGGGCTCCGACGTCAGCGGCGCGAAGCACACACCATCGTGCATCGAACCGGATGTCGGCCAGGGAGCCGAGTACGGCACCGAGTGCGCGCACAGCAGGCTGGCCTGCGGTGTCTCCCAGACACCACGGGCAGAGTTCCACGTCGCCAGGGGAACCGGCGGGCGAGGTGAGGAGCCCTCGGACATTCTCGATCACCACCAGGCAGGGGTTGAGGGTTTCGATGGCGCGAACGACGTGGTGCCACAGGCCGGACCGGGTGCCATCAGCCAGTCCGGCGCGACGGCCGGCGACCGAGACGTCTTTGACAGGGGAATCCGGCTGTCAGGACGCACACCTCCGGGACTTTGGCCCAGTTCACGGCCGTGATGTCGCCGAGGTTCGGCACGGCCGGCCAGTGCCGGGACAGGATCCGGGCCGCTCCCGGATCGATCTCGGCATGCCAAACGACCGTGCCGCCGAGCACTTCCCGAACGCCGAGATCCAGACCGCCGTACCCGGAACACAGGCTCCCGATCGACGGCGGAGCCTCCGCCGAGGTCAGGTCAGCGGCCATGGCGGGGCGCCGAAGTGTAAGCGAGCCGTACTGGAACCGGGGCGGGCGGTTCCACGGGCAGGCGGTAGATCGAGTTCGTCGGTCGTGCGGGGTGGCTCAGCGCGGAGAGAACACGAGGTGGAGTGCTGTCGATCCGGTCAGCAGCACGCCGCAGCGTGACGAAGGTTTCCTGCAGCGAGTCCACGGTGAGTTCCAGCCGGTCCTGCGTGACGTCGAATGCGGACTGGCGAGCGTCGCGCAGATTCGCCGAGCCTGGAGCTTTCGCGTACCTGCGCAGGAATCCGAGCTGTTCGAAGGCTCCGGTGTAGTTGTTCATGGCGCGTCCCGCCGGGGCGGACGCGCTGGTGTAGGCGTCGATGACCGGGCCGAAGGCGAGTCCCGGATCCTTGTCGGTGGCGCGGAGGAGGACCTCGTCGGACAGGTCCTTCAGGAGTCCTGTCAGTGTGCCGAGGTGATGGGATGCGGTGGCGAGGTCGGGCAGCGAGCTGTGGGTGTACGACCGGACCACTTCAGTTCGGAGCTGCTCGAATTCCTTGGCCAGCGCGTACAGTTCGTCCTTTTCCAGGCCCGCGCGGCCGGTGCGGTCGGTCATGACGGACTCCGATGGTTGTGTCGGTCGGGAAGCGCGGCGCACGAGGCAGCGACCGGCGCAGAGGCGGCTGGGGTAGCTGTAGGGCGGCTGCGGGCCCGGGCCGCCTCGATGCGGGCGGCAGGCGGTGACGCACCCGGTCGACTGGTCGGTCGCTGCGGCTCGGGATCGGCTGTGTGCGTTCGGTGCAAGCGTCGGCGTACGTCGTCCAGCGGACCGAGAGCGTGCAGGGCGTAGCCGATCAGCCGTCCTGGGGCCAGGGCTTCGTCGTCGGCGAGCGCGCGCACCTGCCAGGCGACGGTGGCGGCTGTGCGGACGAGCGAGGCCTGGACGACCTGCTTGCCGAAATGCTCGGCCACACCGGAGAAGGACAGCGGGTCGCAGATCCTGAGAACGCGTTCGGCGTTGAGCGTCCCATCGGATAGCGCGCCCCGGCGCTGGGTCTCCCACAGCACGGTCAGCTGGTCGATGGGCTCGCTCCGGTGATGCAGGGCGCCCAGGGCACGGTAGATCTGCTGATGACCGATGTCCGCGAAGTCACCCGGACGCAGCCAGTCGACGACGTCGAGGAGTTGCTCGGGCCGGGCGCTGATGCACCCGAGGAGGAATTCCTCGTCGGCGAGAACCTGTTCGTCGACAGCTTGCGGCTGCTGGGCGGGCGACGTGATCGGCTCTGGGGGCGGTACCGGGCGCGGCTCGGTTCCCCACCGGTGAGCGAGATCGGCGAGCACGTCGGACAGGACGTGGGCGTGGTGGACCGTCTCCTCGACTCCACCGCGGACGGCGTCGGCACGCGCCGCCTGGTGGAGGCGGATGGCGTGCTGGGTGACGCTGCGGTGGATGGCGCCCTCCAGGACCATCCGCCCGTAGACGGACGCATGGGTGGGGCGCGGACATGCGGAGATCAAGGAGTGGGCGTACGACGCGGTCAGTCCACGGGCCCGGGTGCTGGCCTCTCGCACGGTGTCCGTCACCCAGGACAACGGGATCGGGTCTCCGCTCTTTGCCGCTGTGGCTGGGTGACCGTCGGCGTGGAGCTTGAGCATCGCGGCGTAGAGGGCCGCGTGTACCGGACGGTAGAAGTGATCGGGTCGTAGCCAGGGCGAGAGCTGGTCGATTTGGCCGGGATCCAGGAGGACCGAGCCCAGCACCGCCTGCTCGGCTTGCATGAGCGGAGTCACGGCTGGTCCTCGTGTACGGCCAAGCGCTCGCTGCGCAGCTTCGCGACGGCGCGGTCGGCGGCGGCCATGTCGGCGGCGAAGCGGTCCAACTCGCCAGTGAGGCCGGGGTCCGAGGCGGGCATGGCGCCAGCCGGGGTGACCAGCCACCAGCGACCGTCTCGGCGTACGGCGGGAGTGCCGGCGAGCCGCTCGGACGGGCAGATGGATGCCCAGGTTGGTACGGGGTGGGACACGGAAGCACCTCAAGAACAAGGGGGTGGTCGAGCAATGGCTCGGGGACGCGACAGGGGACGGGGACGCCTGTGCGTGCGTCTCGTGCGCGCGGCGTGCCTGGTTGGCGCTGTCATGCGGCCGGGCCGAACTCGTCGCGGTGCAGTTGCTTGGCCAGCGCGCGCTCGGTGATGGCCGCGGTCGCCTGGGCGGAGGCGGCGCCGAGCCGGTCGGCGTCCGGCTCGCGATACCAGGGCTTGAGCTCCAGGAGGGCGGGGCGCACGCCGGTGGCCAGCAGCAGTGCGGAGCCCTTGGGTAGGGCCCGGATCGCGTCTGCCGGCAGCACCCGCTCCTGACGCATCGACACCGACGTGGACTTGCCCGACTCGCTGGTGGACACGGAGACGGTGCGTACGTCGTGGTCGCCTACGAGGCGGGAGAGCTTGTCCGCGAAGTCGGCGTCGTCGATGCCGGAGCCGACCAGTTTGATCGTCGCGGCGGACCACAGGGCGTCCATGCCGGCCTCGCCCCAGACCCGGACACCCTGGCGGTAGGACTGCAGGATCGTGATCGGGATGACGCCCCGGGACCCGAGGTGGGAGTAGAGGTCCGGGAGGTCCGCGATCTTGCAGACGTTGGCGGCCTCGTCGAGGATCGCGAGCAGCGGGGCGTCGAGGCGCCCGCCGTCGCGCTCGGCCTGGACGACAGCCGCGCGCATCACCGCGTCGGCGGCTACGGCGATGATCGCCGAGGCGGAGCCGCCGCCGTCCTTCGACAGCAGGAACAAGGTGTCCTTGCTGGTCGCGAACGCCTCCGGTTGGAACTTCCGTACCTTCTCCAGGCCGTTGGGAGGGGTGACCCAGGCGGCGATGCCCGGGTCGAGGAGGCAGCTGGCGTACTGCCGGGCGGTCTCGAAGATGCCGTCGCGGGTCTCGACGGCTCCGGCCACGGTGCCCTGGAGCTGGGCGGCGACGGCGTCGAGGCCAGCGTCCTGGAGAAGGTCGATGGGGGTGCGGTCGGCGGGGGAGGCGAGCCAGGCCAGCACGTCGGTGATCGGCCGGTGGTCGCGTGCCGCGGCGAGGAACAGCGCGGTGAGGGTGTTGGCGGCGGCGGTGGACCAGAAGTCGCCCGCGTTGGACTCGTCCACCGAGGCGGTCACGAAGTGCCCGGCCAGCCGACGGGCCCCGGCGAGATCGTGGGCGTCGGCGAGGATGTCCCACCACATGGTCTGCGGGGCGTGGGCGATCTGCTGCGGGTCCAGGGTCCACACCGTGCCCACGCGGGAGCGCTCGTCGAGGGTCGCGGTGTAGGCGTCGCGGGCTGCCTTGTTCGAGGTCAGCAGCACTGGACCGGGGGCGCGGAGAATCGCGGGGATGGCAAGTCCCGAGGTCTTCCCGGAGCGGGGCGCCATGATCGCGAGGAGTACGTCCTCCCAGGACGAGCGGATCTCGGTGGCTCCCGGTTTCAGCGTGCCGAGAAGTACGCCGCGGTCGTCCGGGGTGACGTCCTTGGGCTTGGTGCCTTTCAGGCTGGTCCGCAGGTCGATGGCCTTCGCGGCGATCTTCTTGGGCATGAGGTCGGCCAGGTCGCGCTGATCGGCCAGTCCGCTGGGGTTCCGGCGAAGGCGCAGCCACAGCCGGCCGCCGAGGATGGCCGCGGCGGTGAGCGTGGCAGCGGGCAGCAGGTAGCAGCTGGTGAGGATGGCGGGCCGGGCGAGATGGGGCCAGAGGAGATCGGGGTGCAGGAGCGCGCTGGTCGGCTGGAAGGCGGCCCAGGGATCGGAGCCGACCAGGGCGTTGGCGAGATTGCCGAACAGCCAGGCCAACGAGCCTCCCGCCATGCCGAGAGCGGCGATGCCGATCAGGAGGTAGAGGAGGAAGTCGGTGCCGGTGGTGGTCGAGGGCGAGCTGGTTCGCGGAGATGGCAAGGCGGGATCCAGAGGGGTGCGGACCTACGGGTGGCGGCGGGGCGGCGAATGGCTCTGGTGATCACGACCGGCTCCTGGCGGCTGTGGCGGTGAGCAGGGGGAGTTGGGCGGCGCGGCGGGGGAGCGGTCAGCGAGACCGGCCCGGCCGGGGCGTATTGGGCGGTGTGACGGAGGGCTCTTCTGCGGCGGGCGTGGCTCCGGTGCGGGGGCTCGGGGCCGTCGCGTAGTAGGTGGCGACGCCTTCCTGCCAGCTCCGCTTCTGGGGTGGTCCGAGCCTCTGCATCTGGTGGCCGGCGTCGCGCACGTCCTCGGCGAGAGAAGTGAGCGTGGCAGCGGCGTCCTCGCAGAGGTGGGACAGGTACCAGCCGTCATCGGTGTCGGCGACGTTGGCCTGCACGGCCGCGGCCTCGAAGAACTCTCCGAGGCGGACGAGGACGCCGTCGTCCGGGTCCACGACGTGCTCGATGAGGTCGGCCGCTCCCGCGTATGTCTCGGCTCCGTTGAGCTGGTCGGTCAGGGAGAGGATCTGCTGCCCGTATACGCGCGTGCCGAGGGGGTCGGTGGGCGTGGTGATCCGCGTGAGGTCGAGGCCGGGATCGAGTTCGACCTGGTAACCGACCGCGGTGAGCATCCGGGCGGCGTGGCTGGCCAGCTGATTCTCGCGCTCCTCGCCCATGTCCCAGGGCAGGCGGTACCAGAAGGAGAGCGGGGTGGTCTCGATGACGAAGCCCGCGCGCTTGAGGATGGTGACAGCCAACTCGTCCCCGCCCTCGGCGATGACGTTCCCGGTCGGCTCGCGGGTGATGACGACATGGGGCGTGGTGGACATGGAGGCCTCCGCGGGCGGGTCAGAAGTGAGGGTTCTCGGTGGGCCGATCGCCCGCGGTGGCGGCTGCCAGCAACTCGGGCAGGTCGGCGGGGTCGGCGTCGCGCTGGTCCAGCCACCACCCGGCACGCGTCAGGGGGCGCGCGGCGTCCTCGATGGCGCCCCACTCCTCCTCGCTGGTGGTGCCTTCGGCGACGAGGGCGGTGTACGCGGCGGCCATGAGCTGACGGCGGCATCGGGTCCCCCAGGCGATGGCACGGTCGGTGCCCTCCAGCGGAGGCATCCGATACCGCGCCGACCACTCCTCGGCCTCGGCCTGCTCCGCAGCCCGCTTCTTCGCGAGCCACTCGGCCTTGGACTCGGTGTCCTCGCCCTGGGCGGCGCGCCAGCAGTCGGTGCAGTCGCGCTCGGCGAGCCAGCGGGCGTAGCCGGCACGGCGGTCGGCCGGACGGTCGGAGAGATCGACCTGCGTGGTGTCTCCGCAGGTGTGGTTGGTGGTCCAGATCTTCTTGACGGCCATGAGCCGGACTCCTTCGTGGGATCGGGAGGAAGGTCAGGGCGTACGACGGGGGCTGGACGGGGCAGCCGGTGAACGGGCTGCTTCGTCCGGCGAAGTGGATTGTGCAACCGGGCGGTTCGGGGAGGACGAGAGAGCGGCGCGGGCGCGGGCGGTGTGCGTGACCGACGGGAGCCCGTACCGGGGGAGCAGCGGTACGTCGGCCAGTGCCAGCGCGCCTTCCGGGGGCACGTCCGGCATGACCGCCAGGTCGAGCTGGGCGGTGACGAGCTGATCACCGAGGAACGCGACGTGGTGGGCGATGGTGCGCAGGTGCTGGCCCAGCTCGCGGCCGTTGGCGGTGCCCAGCCGGTCGCACCAGGCGGCGGCCGTGTCGATGAACTCCTCCAAGTCCCCGACAACGCCGTGGTGTTCATCGAGGATCTGCTCCAGAACATCGGCGACATCGGCCGAGTGGCGCAGCTCATGCAGTTCCCCGGTCAAGGCGGTCAGCGACTGCCCCGGCAGCGCCTGACGTGCGGGCACCCCGTCCGACGTCGGGATCGGCGGCGGCAGCATGATGCGCGGATCGGCGGCGACCGAGAGGCCAACGTCCTGGAACTCGAGGCTGGCACGAGCCACGGCCCGTACCGCCGTGTTGTGCGGGGTGTCGTCGGCCAGCGTGTAGAGGTCGAGGGTGCCGTTGTGGCGGAAGTGGTGCTTGCGCAGCACTTCGTCGAGGAACGGGTGATCGTCCGATACGGCGGCGACCACACCGAATTCCGGGTGGACACCGAAGGCGACGTCGGGTTCGAGTTGCAGTTTCATGCTGAAGATTCCTTCGGGTTCGGATGGCCTAGCGGGCGCGGGCCGGCTGCCGGGGAGCCTGGGCCGGGCGGAAGGCCACGGTGACGTCGGGCCGCTGCAGCACTGAAGTGCTCGCGCGGGCCGGGGAGATGGCGGTGGCGGCCTGGACCCGGCGCTGCGAGGTCGCGGGAGTCGGATCGGGACGTCCGTTGCCCCGGATGTAGGAGAACGCGTCGAATGCGAGGGCTGTGCTGTCCAGCCGCGTCTCGACGTAGCGCAGATCGCCCTCGCCGTGCAGCAGTACGCCTTCGCCGGTGCGAATGTCGGTGGCGACCGCGCGCAACGTGCCGTCGGGATCGCGGACCTGGTCGTGCACGACGATCCGGGCGGCCCGGATGTCGGCGTCGAGCGCGCGGGCGGAGGAAGAGACCGCCTCCCCGGCGCCGAGGGTCACTGGGGTAGCCCGCACGTCGAGCGGATCTTGGGCAGCGATGGGTCCGATGGCGGCCTTGATGTCGTATACGGCGTCGGAGGTGACGCTGTACCGCGCGGCACGCAACGACTGAACGGCCTGCTCTCCGCGCCGCGTCAGATCACGGTCCGGCTCGGTCAGGGCGTACAGGCAGCTGCCAGGCAGTCGCTCGAAGCCGACCCGCCGCAGCATGTGATCGGCGACGTGGTTGTCGTGGGACATCGCGGCCACGACGCCGTACTGGGCGTGGTGGGCGACGGTGATGTGAGGGCGTATTTCCGCCACGAGAGGTGCACCTCGGAGAGGTCGGGGCCATGCGGAGGACGAGGATGTGGCCCGAAGACGGATTTGGTGGGGCCGGGAGTTGTGCGCTAGCGCGATCGGCGCACGCGGTCGTGCGCGAGGAGACCGGGCGGCGCCACAGTGGCGGACACCGCTGTCGTCGCGAGGCTCTGGTGGGCCGCATGAGGCGACTGGGCGCGGGCGGCCTGGACCTGCGCGGACTGCTGCGACTTGACTGGCTGGCCGCGCTCGGTTCGTGCCATCTCGACGAGCACGTCGCCGCTCTCCACCCAGGTCAGGGAGTAATGCCAGCCTTCGGCATTGCGCTGGACGACAGCCTTCGCGTACGCGGCCCCAGCGCGAGAGTGATCTGGCAGGAGCGCACCGGTGACGAACTCGAAGTCAGCCTGAACAGGCGCGCCGCCCTCCAAGGCCTCGCGTAGCACGCGAAGCCGGTACGGCCACTGCCCCTCCGCACGATCCTGCGGATCCAGGAACGGGAGCATCTCCTCGGCGTGGGCGACCAGAGCAGGGCCGTAGTTGAGGAAGGGAGCGAACAAGGCCCACATCTCCGCATCCCGTTGCTGCTGGCGCAGGTCGTAGCGCTCATCGAGCGGCCAGTGATCGGCGTCGCACAGGCTGTCGGAGATCGCGTCCCACTCGGCAAGAACTCGCTCACCGGCAGCTACCGCCACGGCGACCTGTTCAACGCGTGCCGCACGTACGGCCTGCTCGTAGCGGGGAAGTAGCCGGTTGGCCACCGCCGATGCCGCGCGCGCCGGGTCCGCGTCGACGACGATCCCGTCGGGTGCCTTGACCCGGTCCGTGACGTCACTGCCGCCCGGCTGCAAGGCGGCGACCAGAAACTCCCGTGTGCGCCGCGGGCGGTCGACGACGACCAGCTCGCTACCCGTGCCGCTGGTGAGCACGGCGTGGCGGGACAGCACGAACTGTTCGAGAGCCCACTGTGCATGGCCGTCGTCCCAGAGTCGCTCCGCAAGCGGGGACTGACCGGCGTACGCGGCGTGCTCCTGGGTGACGGCGGTCCAGGAACCGGGCAGTCGGGCGGCGAGATCCTGGGCGAACGTCGCAAGGTCCGCACGCTCGCTGGCCTTGCGGGCAGCGAGGGAGACCGGGTGGTCTGCAGAAGGAGACGCAGGAGTGCCGGCGGCGGGCGTCGGTATTCGTTCAGACATGACGCAAGCCCGATTCCTGCCGGGCGCCGAGCCGCCGGGATTCATCGAGAGCGCCGAACGGGCCTGTGGCCAGGGGGATGTAGCCGTGAGAAGCGTTGACCGTGGTGGCGCGGAGGTAGCGCTGGACGAGCCGATGCATCGCGCGGCGGATCTTGTACTGCTGAGACATGAAGGGGGACATCCTAGAAACGCTCGGAGCGGGAAGACGCGGGGGCCGGGACGTGGCGCCGGCCTCCGGAGGGCGGGATTGATCAAGGACGAGTGATCGCGCCCATCCGGGCGTCCGTGTCGAACAACTCGCGCTCCCGCGGATGCAAAAGATGTTGAGTAATGAACGATCGACCCGCCACCTTCCACAGGCCACGCCCCTTGGTGAGAGCGGAGACAGCCTGCGTCTCGACGCCGGTGAGCCCCAACAAGGCTGCGGCGGAAGCGAGTTGGTCGGCTTCCTGGCGATAGATGATCCGAGTGGAGCAGTCGGTGAGCAGGCCCTCGGCCAGGGCCCGACCCCGGGAGCCGGCATCACCGGCGGCCAGCAGGTCGCTGAGGCGGTGGATGACCATCAGGTTCGCGATGCCCAGGCCGCGGGAGAGCTTCCACTGGCTCTGCATCCGCTCCAGCAGCGCGACGTGGCGCATCACGCGCCAGGCCTCGTCGTAGATCACCCAGCGCCGTCCTCCGGAGGGGTCGGCGAGGGCGGATTCCATCCAGGCGGAGGCGCAGGTCATGGCCAGGACGAGCGCGGTGTCGTCGCCCGCGCCGCCGAGGCGGGACAGGTCGATGGACAGCATCGGCGCGCTCGGGTCGAAGGCCACGGTGCTCGATGCGTCGAACATGCCGGCCAGGTCGCCGTGCACGAGCCGGCGCAAGGCGTGGGCGAGGTCCTCGGCGGCATGCCCGAGTCGGCCGGACAGCTCGCCGAGCGCGGCATCGAGGCGCTCGGGGGAGCCGAGGACGTAGGCGACCTCGCCCAGCAGCGGCGTGGTGCCGTTGGCCTCGGCGTAGGCGACGACCTGGTCGAGCGCCACGTCAAGGGCGGTGTGCTCCATGGGGTGCAGCTCGCGTCCCAGGACCGTCTTCGCGAGCGAGCCGAGCAGCAGGAGGCGCCGCTTGCGGACCTCGGTGGTCCAGTCCTCCTCGCTGACGCCGTACGGCCGGGCGGGCGCGTCCAGGGGGTTCAGGCGCCCGGGCAGGCCGGGGCCGAGCGCGATGGTCTGCCCGCCGAGCTCCTGTGCGACGACGGTCCACTCGCCCTTGGGGTCGCAGGGCACGTAGATCCGGTAGCCGAAGGCCACGGCGCGCACCGCGAGGGACTTGGCCAGGGCGGACTTGCCCATGCCGATGATCCCGGCCAGCAGGATGTTGGGATTGGTGAAGCCTTCGAGACGCCCGTACAGGGCGAACGGGTCGTACGTGAAGGCCGCCTCCGCGTGCACGTCGCGGCCGATGTAGATGCCCTGCGCGCCGAGACCGCCCTCCGCGAGAAAGGGATAGGCCCCCGACGCGGTGGCCGTCGTTATCCGGTGGGCGGGCAGCTTGAGACGGCCACCGCGAGCGGAGGCCGGCCCGGGACGGCCAGCGGCCGGGTAGGTGGCCCGCAACTCGGGGTCGAGCCCAGGCGCGGTCGGGCGGGCTGCGGGGCGCGCGGCGTGCCGGGCCTGGTCCCGGGCGGCGGCGAACTGATGACGGGCGGTGCGCGCCGTACGGCGGTCGCTCTTGCGCGGGACGAACAGCGGGCTGGCGCTGGCGCGGGTACGAGAGGCCATGAGGGTGGTGCTCCTGATGGTCAGTGGCGGGTGAGGCCGGTGAAGGGGTCGCGCAGATCGGCCGGGGTGTGGTCACGGCGGACGCGGGTGGCGGTGGCCAGGTGGCGCTGGCACACGGTGAGTTCGGGCGTTCCCTCGGGCCGCCGGGCCCGGCATGCCTCCCGGGTCGGAAGGCGGCCGGAGCCGGGGTGTGGGGCGGTGTGGAAGGCGGCGTGGAGGTGTTCGGCTGCCTGCCACAGCCGGATTCGGCACGCCCGCAGGTGGTCGCCCTCCGCCCTGGCCACCGGGGTGGTGCGGGCGGTGTGGGCGTCGAGCAGCCCGTACAGCGCGACGACGTGGGCGTGCAGGGAGTCGAGTTCGGCACGGCCGGCGGCGATGGGGGCGACCGGCATGTTGATCGCCTGGTGGAAGTCGAGCGCGGCGGTGGCGAACGGGACGAAGTCCGGAGGCAGTTCGGGCAGGGGCTCGGTCGGCATGGGGGTGCCCTTCGGTAGAGCGCGAGTTGGTGGTGCGGGTGCGCTATGGGCGGGCGAGCGGCAGGGCGGCGTTGGTGAAGGCCTCGGCCTGCTGCCAGGTCAGAAGGCGCAGGTCGACGAGGGCGGCGACGGCGGCTGTCTCGATCGCGGCGCAGGCGGCGTTGAGCTGCTCGTCGGTGTCGGCGCTCACGGTGAGTAGGCCGGTGAGGGCGACATCGGCGTGGCCGGCGATCAGCTGGCGCTCGCGCTGCTTGATGTCGGCGTACTCGACTGAGTCCTCTTCGGAGTCGACCTGTCCCTTGCGCTGCCGCTCGGCGGCGTCCGCGATCACGGTGGCCTTGCGGCGCTGTACGTCCTTGAGTGCGGAGTCCAGTTCTTTGGGCTCGTATGTCAGGGACAGCGTGCGGCGGACACCGGAGGTGAACAGGAGCTGGTGCAGGAAGCCCGGCGAGGTCTCGATGCGCGGCCAGTTCTCGATCCAGAACGTGGAGTGGTGGGCCGAGTCGGTCTGGATCCGGTCGGCCTTCTCGATCAGGACGACGGGCCCGGCGGCAGCGGGGTTAGCCTGCGCGCGGCCGGAGGAGGACCACTGGTCCAGCGCGGCCGACGCGGCGGGGTCGTACGCGGTACGGATCACGGCGGCGATTTCGGAGGCGCCCAGCCAGTTGCCGGGTGTGAGGCCGGAGTTGCGGGCGGCCTGGTCGAAGGCGGAGGTGAGCTGGCTCAGGACAGCGAAGCCGCCGGTCAGTCCACCTCCGGCCTGGTTGATCAGTCGGCGGGCGGCCTTGAGGTCGAGGGCGAGCGCCACGTACGCCTCGTGGGGCGCGGCGGCGGGCCCGGCGGCGGCCAACAGGTCGCCGTAGATGGGGCCGGCCACTTGTGTCTGGGCGTCGCCGTGTTCGTGCCAGTAGCGGTTGAGGCCGTCGCCGGAGTCGGGCACCGTGCGCTCCAGGACCTGGACCCGGGCGATGTGGCCGGTGCGCGCCAGGGCCGCCAGCGTGCGTCCCCAGCCCGCGACGTTGTACGTCTGGGTGGCCGGGTCGAGCAGGGCGAAGGCACGGGAGGAGACCTTCACGACGGTGGTGAGGGTGCCGTGGTGCGGATCGTGCACGGCGCCGAAGCCGCCGCGAGGGGCGGAGACCACCCGCAGCGAAGCCGCGGTGCCGGGCAGTTGGAGCAGGCCCTCACGCCGTGGCCTGGTGGACGGCCGGGCGAGCCAGATGAGCTGGCCCCGGACGCTGCGCAGCGCGAACCCCGCGGCGATGGGTGCCCAGTCAGACAGCGACCGCCCGTGATGGCGGATGAACACAGCCGCCAGGATCACCGTCCACAGCGGTATGAGCTTGAGCGCGCCGGTGACGCCCGAGGTGAGCAGCACCGCGAGCAGCAGCAGCCCGGTGATGGTGACGACGATCAGCTGAGGTGTCGAAAGGCCGAGCAGTACACCGCGCCGCGAACGGTGCGGGAACTTCACGGTGGCCGGGCCGTCGGAGGGGGAGGTGTTGGAAAGCATGGCGAAGTCGTCCTTGGAACATGGAGAGAAAGAGGAGTCGAGGCGGCGAGGGCGGGGTGGGCGGCGCCGGACGCGACATGCGCCGCCCACCCCGTCGGGCGAGGACTACGAGCCCGATCCACCCGGCGGCGTGGGGTAGACCCACCGCTGTGGTGTGGCACCACCCTGGGGAGAGGGCCCACTCGCCGTCGACGGTCCGGCGCGCCTCGGTGTCGGCGGGTCCAGATGCGTGACCTGCGGCTGCCCGACGGAGGCGCCCTGAGGCGTCGGCCCGGAGGAGACCGGCGCTGCATCGGCCGCCGTCCCATGGCCAGGGCGCTGGATCAACGGCTGACCGCGGTCACCGTCCGCTGGAGGCCGCCGGATCAGGGCAGTGCCCTTGTCGCCTGTGGCGTTCTGGTCCTCGCCGAAGCGGAAGTGGGTCTGCTTCGGCTTGCTGGTGCCGCCCGATCCGCCGGTCGGGTCGATGCCGGACGCGACGCCACCCGATCCCTGGCCCGGAACTTTCGCGGGACCCTGCGGGGCAGGCATACCGGTGCCGACCTGCATCGCGAGCTGACCCGCGGTCTTCGCCGCACCAGCGGCCACCGCCATCCCGGCGACGCCCGTTCGGTGCAGATCGTCTTGACCGCCGCCGTCGGCAGCCCAGTGCACGAACTTGTACGTCGCGTAGGGGCACAGCATCACCAGGACCATCACTACGATGCCCGCCATCGCGTCCGACAGAGCGGAGAGCCCGTCGGAAGCGTCGCTCTTGCCCATGGCCGAGACACCCAGCAGGAACACGATCGTCATGAGCAACTTGCTGACGACCAACGTGCTGGTCGCCTCGATCCAGCCTCGCCGCCAGCGCCGGGCCACCTCCCAGCCGCCGCCGGCGCCAGCGAACACTGCGAGCGTCACCAGGACCAGGATGCCGACCTTGCGGGCGACCATCACCGTCCAGTAGAGGAACGCGCCGATCGCGCACCCGAGGCCGACCATGGCTGGGATGGCCCAGCCCAACTCGTACATCGTGCCGAGGTTGTTGACCTCGATGATGCGGCGTATCGAGTCGTCGATCGACGTGTTCGCCGCCTGGAACAGCCCGGCGGAGAGTGCGTCGACCACGGTCAGCGCGACCGTGGTGCAGGCGATGGCCGCGAACGCGAACAGGACTCCCGCCACCGTTCCGGTGACCGCCTGTACGAGAGCACGTTCGTCACGGCGCCAGGCCGCGCGCATCAGCTGGAGACAGAACGTGGCGACGGTCAGGACGAGGCCTATGGGCAGCAGCAGTTCGTAGTTGTCGCGGAACCACTCGGCGTTGAGATCGACGGCTGTGGTCTTGTCGACGGCCGTCGCGGCGAGGGCGGCGGCGGACTGGGCGAGTTCGCCCATCGACTTGGCGATCCAGGCGCCGATGCCGTCGGTGATCGCCTCGCCGGTCGAACCGACGACGCCGCCGACGGTGTCGCACACTGTGCTCATCAGGGGAAGGTCACAAGCCCCCATGAGGGCACCTCCTTTCGGGGATTGGGGGCGGTCAGGGCGCGACGCTCGGGAGCACGCCGATCAGGGTGCAGGCCTTGTCGGGGCGGCACTGGACGGCGAGCGTCGTGGAGCGGGACTCGGCTCCGGCCCCGGAGCCCTTCCAGGCGATGGCCTGCTTGCCGGTGACCGTGACGGCGTAGACGTACGCCTCGGTGATCGCGCCGGGGTCCTGGGCTAGGGCGGTCTTGAACGCCTGCGGGAAGTGCCCCTCGCCGACCGTGGCGGTCGCGCGCTGACGGTTGTCGTGCATCCGCGACCACAGCACCGGGCTGGGCACCTGATCGGAGACGGACTCCCAGTCCGCGTACTTCTTCTCACTGGTCATCCACCGCCTGAGCCCAGCCACGTATTCGGTCCGGGAGAAGGACCGGGTGTCGTACGTCCACAGGACCTTGGTGGCCACCTTGGCGAAGGCGATCGGATCGCTGGTCCGAGGCGGTGACGCGACGGCCTCATGCTCGCCGTCGGTCGCCTCCGGCGAAGCCGCCCGGGGCGCGGACTTCGACGTCGCGGGGGGCCGCGCCGAGGCCGGGTTCTCCGCGCGGGTCAGATACGCGAGGAGACCGGCGACGGCCAGGAGCATGGCGAGCACGAGGCCGCCCAGCAGGACACGGCGCAGGACAGAGGAGGGCGCCCCGTACGAGCGCTCCTGGGTGTGGAGGGAACGTTTCCTCGACATTAGTGGACCTGCGTCCCCATGGCTGAGAAGAACGCGACGATGCCGTTGGCCGCCCCGAGCAGCAGCGCGCAGCCGGCGGCGATGACCGTCCCCTTCTTCCCGTTCGCCTCGGCTTGGTGCCCGCCGCTGTGGTGACCCCAGGCCCAGACCATGGCGGAGATGGCCAGGGCGCCCACCACCGCGATGATCCCGAAGAGGTTGATCGAGGAGACGATGTTCTTCAGCACGCTGAGGCCGGGGAGCCCGCCCTCCTTCGGTGTGATGCCGGGGTTGTAAGCCAGGAACTGGGCGTGCTGCATGAGCTTCAAGTGGAACTCCAGATAGTTTTTGGGCGTGCGGAAGCCCGGAAGGGCGAAGCGAGTGAGGGGAGGAAGAGAGAGGAGGAACCGGTCAGACGACTCGGCGGGCGGCGACGATGTCGGCACGCCAGCTGGCGAGGGTCGAGATCTTGACCACGTCCCCGGTATGCGGCGCCTGCAGGACCAGGCCCTGGCCGATGAACATGCCGACGTGTTCCGGCGCTGCGGCGGTGCCGCGGGTGAATAGAAGATCGCCCGGCTTGAGGGCGTCGACGCTGACCGCCTTGCCCTCCTTGACCTGCGTGTACGTGGTCCGGGAGAGCGAGATGCCGCCAGCCTTGTAGGACGCCTGCATCAGGGACGAGCAGTCACAGCGGCCCATCGGATCCTGGCCGTGCGGGGCAGTACACGAGCCGCCCCACTGGTACGGCGTGCCGAGCTGGCCAAGCCCCCAACGGATCGCTGCACGAATCGACTTGGGCGCGCCGGACGGGATCTTGTAGCTGGCAGGTACGGACCCTGCGGGAATCGAGCCGAACTCGGTTGCGTCCGAGTCCGTTCCGCAGGTGGAGACCGATGAGGCGGCCACCTGCTCGGACGTACCGTCGGCGCCGCTGTCCCCGTCGGAACCGTCCTTCTGCGACAGCGACTTGGCGATGGCCTTCTGCAGGGCGGAGGCCAGCGGCTCCCACTGAGCGTACGCCTCCGGGTAGCCGCTCTTCTGGACGGCTTGCGCGGCCTGGGCGACGGTCATCGACTGCCGGCCCGAGACCTTGAGCAACGCCTCGTAGAACTTCGTCGAGGCGTACACCGGCTGACGGATCTCCGCCGCCGAGCCCCAGCCCTGGCTAGGACGTTGCTGGAAGAGGCCGAGCGAGTCCCGGTCGCCGTAGTCGAGGTTCCTCAACCTCGACTCCTGCAGAGCCGTGGCCAACGCGACGACCTGTCCCCGCGCCGGCACCTTCATCGCCACGCCGGTCGCCTGGATCGTCGCGGCATTCGATATCTGCACCTTGGGCTCATCCAGCCCCGAAGCGAAAACGGAGACTTTGCCGCCACCCTTGAGGATGGACTTCACCTGCTTCGCGACCGCTGCACTGTCCACGGTCTGTGCACCGTCTACGGCACAGGAGGCCTGGGCGCTGCTGGAACCAGCGAGAGCAACAGCGACCGGGGCGACCAGCAGGGTCGGGCCGAGCGCCACGGCCCCGGCTATAGCGACGACCTTCTTCACAGGCGCGGTCCGAACGTCGATCGGCGGGACGGAGAACTCGGTCCCGGTGACGGGCGCGCCTGGGCATGCCGCATCAGCAGCTCCTTACTCGTAGGCAGCGCGGCACAGGCGTTCTCGTCGAAAGGCTCCCAGCACCACGCCGGTTAGGAATTAGCAGTTCCTAGGGGAAGCTGAGGCCAGGGCCGGGAGCTGTTAACTCCCGGCCGCTGGCCCCCTCATGGGAAAGCGGCAGCCAGCCGCGCTCGTAATCTCACGTGCCGCATTGAAAGTGCCCTCCGCCCTGATGGAAGTTATCCAGTGAAGTGCCGGGAACGCTGTCCTTTGGGCGGGACGGCATGCATGGGCACAGCTCAGCAGGGACGGGACCGGAGTCCGTCCTGCGAACACGGCGAGACTGTAAGGACGGATTCCGGCCGCGCCAAACGGCCCGAGCCTCGGGCGGTTTCGGGCCGTCGAGCGGAGGGTCGCCTCATTGGGTGTGGCCGGAATTCGCGGTTAACCTCCAGCGCATCGCCCGCACTGACGGCTGCTTCAGCAGTTCAGCGGAGCGACCCATGCCGACATACGCAGCCCTCCGGGATCGGAGAGAACGCGCGTATGCCCGCCCTGCTGAAAGAGAGAACCGCGCAATGCCGTACACCCTGTACCGAGGCGACGCGCTGACCGCCCTCGCCGGCATCCCCGACAACAGCGTGGATGCCGTGATCACCGATCCGCCCTACAACAGCGGCGGCCGTACGAGCAGCGAGCGCACCGGCCGTTCCGCGCGCGCGAAATACACGTCGGCCGACGCCGTGCACGACCTCGCCAACTTCCCTGGAGAGAACCGCGACCAGCGCTCGTACGGATTCTGGCTCACCCTCCTGTTGACCGAGTCCTACCGTGCGACAGTCGAGTCCGGCAGCGCGCTCGTTTTCACCGACTGGCGGCAGCTGCCGACGACGACCGATTCGCTCCAAGCTGCCGGGTGGACCTGGCGGGGCATCGCGTCCTGGCACAAGCCGGTCTCCCGGCCGCAGAAGGGCCGGCTCAAGCAGTCCTGCGAATACATCGTGTGGGGAACCAAGGGACCTGTCGACGCCAACCGCAACCCCGTCTACCTGCCTGGCCTCTACACGGCGAGCCAGCCCAGGAAGGGACGCGTGCACATCACGCAGAAGCCTGTGGAAGTGATGCAGGAGCTGGTCAAGATCTGCCCGCCAGGCGGAACGGTGCTGGACCCCTTCACCGGTTCCGGGACGACCGGTGTTGCCGCCTTGCGAGAAGGCCGCCAGTTCGTTGGCGTCGAGCTCTCAGAGCACTACGCCGACATCGCAGAACAGCGGCTGCGAGGCGCACTGAACCGGGACGACTTCAAGCTCGCCGGGCCAGAGGAGTGAATGGGAGAAGCCCAGAGTACGGGCACAGATCTCAGAGAGGTGTGGCCGTCCCACCAAAACGGCGGGACGGCCACACCTCACGTGCGGGTGTCATCCAACGTCAATGCTCCCCTGGATGAGATCGGTAGCCCGTACGAAATCCTCGCGCGAGCCGATCCTGATCTCGACGCCGCCACGGATTCCCAGGACCCCCACGCCTCGCATGTCCCTGGAGAATCCGCTGTGCAGCTCCACCGTGTCCGGATCCAGCTTGAGGTTGACCACGAGCAGCTGGTTGCGTGGCTGCAAGCGCACCGTGGCTACGTTGTTGATCCGCCGGTATGCGATGTAGTGGAGCTGCGGCTCCTTGCGTATATCCGGACGTGACAACAGCAGTTCGTCGAGGTCTGCGTACAGGTTCTTCAGACCCTCGGGCGACTCCTCAAGGTACTGCTGGACCGACTTCGGCGCAGTAGACGCAGCGCGGACCGAACCCGATGTTCCTCCCCGTGGCGAAGTGCGGGTCCCGCCGGTCGAGGCGATGAGCTGGAGCGTGAGTACATCCTCGAAGACCCGGTACGTCACGAGGTCGATCCGGTGGCTGATCATCTCCACCGCCACCGTGTCGTGGTGGGTGAAGGCTCCGGCGACGCAGACGATCCGGGGGGCGCTCCAGTCGATCTCTCCCGCAGCCTGGTCGCCGACCTTCTCCCGGGCAAGACTCTCGAATTCGTGGTGGTGATCCTGGAGCCACCACAAGTATGAGAGCCCCTGGCTCATGACGTTCTGATCGCGGTTTCGCTTGTACTCGACGATGACTGGCGAGCCGTTCTCGTCCAGGCCGAGGGAGTCGATCCGGCCCCCGTGATGGCCGGTGCGGTACTCGGTAGCCAGAAACCGGATCCCCAGCATGGCCTCCATGTTGCCCTCGATCAGCCGCTGCAGCTCCACCTCCACCCCAACGCCCGCTCCCGGCACTTCTGTGACCTGCCCGCCTCTCATCCTGAAGACCTTCAGGTTGCTCACGGTCCTCCCCTGGCCTCGCCTTGATCAATGGAAGGGGAATCGAAGCCACGAGGCGTTTATTCCACGCTCCAAGGAACCAACGTGCTCCTCAACCGTGCAGGAGCCGAGTAGGCAAGCCAAGATCGTCAGGATCGCCGCGCCCACTTTCTGTGCGATGCATGGTGGGCCTCTTCCGCCGGACGACCTTCTGAGCGGGGACGCCGCGTCGAATGAACCAGGGCACGGTGGCCCCTGGTGGCCCTAGGTAGGGTCGTTACATCGGACCAGGAGGGGAGCCGCATGACGAGCGACACTGTGGTGGCGCAGACGACTATCGATGACGAGGCCAAGGCAGCGGAGCTGGCGCGAGGCGCGGTCGAGAACCGACTGGCCGCCGGCGCCCACATCGACCCTCCGCTGACCGCGGTGTATTGGTGGAAGGGTGAGATTGAGACCGCCCGCGAGTGGCGGATTTCGTACAAGACGACTACTGATCGCCTCCCGGAGCTTGAAGCGTGGGTGGCGCAGGAACACACCTATGAGGTTCCAGAGGGGGTCGTCCTGCCGATTATCGGGGGTTCTCCGGCCTCAGACCGCGTTTGAGATCTGCCGTGGCCCGTTGGAGGTGTGGTCGTTGAGCATGCCGTGAGCAGTGCTGGGGGTGGGTATCCGTCGGACTTGACGTACGAGCAGTGGGCGTTGGTGGAACCGTTGCTGCCGCCCGCGAGGGTGGGGCCCAAGGGCGGGCGGAGGGAGAAGCATCCGCGGCGACGGATCGTGGACGCGATCTTCTATGTCGTGCGGACCGGCTGCGCTTGGCGGCAACTGCCGAAGGACTTCGCGCCGTGGCCGACGGTCTACTGGTACTTCACGTGGTGGCACGACGACGGCACGGTCCAGCGCATCCACGATGCCCTGCACCGCCAGATCCGCGAAGCCGATGGCCGCAACGTCGAGCCGAGCGCAGGCCTGATCGATTCGCAGTCTGTTCGTACTGCCGACACCGTTCCCGCCGCCACCAGGGGATTCGACGCGGGCAAGAAGGTCAAGGGCCGAAAGCGGTTCATCGTCACCGACACTCTCGGCCTGCTGCTGGCCGTGCACGTCGTCGCGGCCAGTGTCCAGGACCGCGACGGCGCCCGCCGACCGCTGTTGTGGACCCGCCTCGACCATCCAGGTGTCAAAAAGATCTGGGCGGACCAGGGCTTCGCCGGCCGACTGGTCGATTGGACCACCACCGTGCTCGGCCCCGATCTGGAGATCGTCCGTAAAGACCCCGACCAGCAGGGGTTCCAAGTCCAGTCGAAGCGGTGGGCGGTAGAACGCACCTTCTCGTGGATCACCGCCCACCGACGCCTGGCCCGCGATTACGAGACCAGTCCCGCCCGCTCCGAGACGATGATCCGCTGGGCGATGATCGGCATCATGGTCCGCCGCCTGACCCGAGTGGGGCCGGTATCCCGGGCACGTCGACGCCCGTTGACCCGAACTTCGGCCTGATATCTAGGCGCGGGACAACATCAGTCCAGCTCACCTTCGTCTCCGATGAGCAACGTCACCATCGCTTCGAGGCGCTCGTCGCTGACCTGCGGAACAGTCCAGTCCTTGCTACGCGCGTGCTCGATGAACGCCGGGTCGAGTTCCACGTGATAGCGCCCCACGTAGTGGGCCAGGTCGGAGTACCACAGCCAATGTCCGTCTGTGAGCAGGTGCAGCCCTCCGATGAACGCCCCAGTCTCGCTCAGCACGTCAGGCACAGCTGAAGGCGTGGCGACCAAGGCCGTACCGGCGCGCAGGTACCGAACCAGATCGCCTTCATACCCCGGCGCAGCCATGCGCGCTGCAGCTCGGATCGACGGCCCGTCCGGACTGCCGTACTCCAGCTCCCTGAAGCCGCCGAGGAAGGGGAACTTGTCGAAGCTCACCTGGCCGAGCCTAGAACACCCTCCGAGAGGCCACCGAACCAGATCTCAAACGCGGTCTCAGAGTGATCATGCCGACGGCCACCGACTGTCAGTGGCGCGTGCTTCTCTGTATGTACTTCCGTCTTCGATGGGAAGATGCGCGAGAAGAGGGCATATGGCCATCTCTGACACAGAACGCTTGAAGGCTTGGGTCCGAGCCGGGGGAAGGTGCGAGTTCTGCGGCAACTACCTGCTCGAAGGCAAGCTCACGTACAAGGACTTCACCCTCGGGGAACTGGCCCACATCGTGGGCCGTGACATAGCACCTGGCTCTCCACGGGGCATGGACCCGCTCCCGGAAGACAAGCGCGACCTCGCTGACAACCTGATGCTTCTGTGTCGAGGTGAGCACAATGAGATAGACCGCAAGGGGTCACTCGACCTCATGACGGTGGAGCGCTTGCGGACGATCAAGCGCGAGCGCGAGGCATGGATTCGGCGCATGACTGGCCTCAGCCCTCAAAACGGAACCGCGGTGATCCGATTGATCGGGCCGGTGCGGGGCTACGAAGTTGAGCTGACCAAGCCGACGGCCGCCGAGGCGGTGATCCGCTCAGAGGGACGGTTCCCCGATTTCCCATTGAGCCTGCACAGCGACGGCTTCGAGATCGACCTCCGTAACGTGATCGGAGAGGAGGAGTCCGAGCCGGCCTACTGGGAACAATGCAAGCGGCAGATCGATCGGATTCTTGAACGGCGGCTCGCCGAAGCACTGCGCGAGGACGCCGTGCAACACGTGAGCGCCTTCGGCTTCGCGCGTCTGCCGTTGCTCGTCTACTTCGGCTCGCGCCTCGACGACACCTTCGCCGTCACTATCTACCAACGGCACCGCAGTACAGAAGCTTGGAACTGGCCCGACAACCCGGCGCCCAGCACGAGCTTCACCACCACCTCACCGCAGAACACCCCGCAGGAGGCCGAGGAGGGAGTCCTGGTACTCAACGTCTCCGGCTCAATCCAGGCTGACGAACTTCCCGAGAATCTCAAGGAACTACCACGCTGGGTGATCAACCCTGCTGGCAGGGTGCCCTCCGTCGATGTAATTGACTCCCTGGAAACGCTGAGCGAATTCACAAACTCGCTGCGCTCAATGCTCTCCACCATGGAAGCCCAGCACAAGCACATGCGAATCCTGCACGTCCTAGCCGCAGCCCCGGTTTCGGCAGCCGTGGCGTTGGGGCGGGTTCACGACGCTCATGTGCACCCGAAGATGGCCATCTACGACCGAACCGACGGATGCTACACAGTCGCGCTGGAGATTTCATGAAACTGCTGGCCTACTTCAGCGCATTCCTTACGGACACTGTGAATCTCAACCAGACACGCCTCGATCAACTCGATGACCGCGTGGCCGCGATTACATCAACCCTGAAGGCTGACAGTCAGATCGGCGACCTCTACAGGACGCACATTCCGCAAGGGTCCTGGGCTCACCGCACAATCATCAGGCCATTCAACAATCATGAGTTTGACGCAGACTTCCTCCTCCATCTGGACGAGGTGGAGGACTGGAAGCCAAAAGACTACTTGCGGGAGGTCCGGGCTGCGTTCAAGCGATCCGCCACCTACAAGTCGAAGGTAACCAAGAAGAACCGGTGCTGCCGCATCGTCTACGCGGGTGACTGCCATGTCGACGTGGTGCCCTACATCACTCTGGCGGACGGCCGCGAGGTCATCGTCAACTACGCCGAGAATGATTTCGAAGATACCAACCCTCAGGGATTTACGGACTGGATGAAGGAGAAGGATAGTCTGGCCAACGGCCAACTGCGGCGTGTCATCAGGCTGATGAAGTACGTCCGAGACTACAAGCAGACCTTCAGCGTACCGTCCGTAATTCTCACGACTCTGCTTGGCGAACGAATCCAAACCTGGCACGAAGCTACGCGCTACAGCGACACTCCCACAGCCCTAAAGGTAATTCTGGCCGATCTGAGCGCTTGGCTAGACCTGTACCCGCTCATGCCGACCCTTGCCGACCCAAGCTGTCCGGAGACAACGTTCAACCACCGCTGGAACCAGGAGCAATACGAGAACTTCCGAAAGAAGATTAAGCTGTATAGCTCATGGGTAACCGAAGCCTATGACGAGGAGGATAAAGCGCTGAGCCTTGCAGCATGGCAGCGCGTCTTTGGCGACTCGTTCCAGCAACCTAGCTCGGTTCAGAAGTCCCTGACGGCATCTTCGGATATTCAACCGACCCGCGAAGCCCGTGCCCCGCATGAGCAGTACATCGAGGAGTTTGGCTTCAGCTGGAGAGGAGGATATAAGGTACGGATCAACGCTCGGGTTCTCCCGAAGAGTGGTTTTCGGCACGGGCCCCTGCGCCGTCTCCGTCGAGTGAGCGTCCTTCAGAGCCTGCGCTTCACCATCACCACCGATGTTCCGGAGCCGTACGACCTCTATTGGAAGGTCAGGAATCGCGGACCCGAAGCGGCTGCGCTCGATCAACTCCGAGGCGAGATCGTTCTCGATGAGGATCGAAGCAGAACCCGCGAGGAGTCAACATCTTGGAAAGGGCAACACTACGTGGAGGTCTACATCGTCAAAAGCGGCCGTGTCCTAGCCACTGATCACCACGATGTCATCATCAGCTGAGCTAAAGATCAGGTGACCCTTCGTGGTCGTACGACGGGGCCAGCGCCGGGCAGAGCTGAGCGGGAAACCTCGCGCCGGGCCCCGTTCGTCCTTCCTTCTCTGTGGCTGCGGTTTCGGACCGAGCCCAATTCCCAACGGAGGTAGGGATTGCCTCAGCCCGTAGGCCGGTACGTCTACTGGTCCCAGCGCCTCGTCACCGAGGTGATCGACGACAACGGGGTACGGCTGGCCCCCCGCATCAAGCCCGCCCTCAATCTCGGTCTGGCGGGCAACGGCATCAGCCTCGCTGGCAGGGGCCAGGAAAACACCACCTTCGATACCGCCGAGAAGCGCATCCACAGTGATCTCTGCTTCTGCTTCCGATGAGGGCACTACATGATCCCCTTCCAGTGCCAAGGGCGCGGCTCTGCACGGCCGCGCAGGCAGTCGACGCGGTATTGGGCCTCGGCCTGCCACTCGGGCCGCGTGGCGGCGTGCTGGGCGGCGTAGGTGGTCATGCGCAGTTCGCGGGCCCCGGCGAGGAGCTCGTAGCCCTCCCACTGGGTGACGTCCGTGCCGTACGCCTCGCAGAATTCGGCGTATTCAGACGGAGTGACTTCGCGGGTTGTGGTCATGGTGACCGCGGTGGACACGAGATCCCACTCAGGGGGACCGACAGAGGCCCGTTCGAAGTCGAGCAGCACCGGCCCGCCCGGGGTGCGTGCGACGTTGCCCACCCAGGCGTCGCCGTGCACCACGCACTCTGGAAGGCCATCGGGTCGGCGCTCCCACTGCTTGCGGAGTTCCGTGAGCTGGCCTTGCAACCACCCGCGGTCACCCTCCGACAACGACGTGGCGGCCTCGATCCGCTCGGCGATCCGGACGAACGGGTCCAGCCGGTCGAGCGGCAGATCTGGGACCGGCAACAGGTGGAGCTGCTTCAACAGGCTGACGACGTCCTGTACTGTGCCGATCTCGTGAGGTGGGAGCTCGACCCAGAACGTAACCGGGTGTCCCGAGGCATCGACGGGTTGGTCAACCGGCAGCGCGCGGACGGCCGGTACCTCGTTGTCGGCGAGCCAGCGGGCCACGCGGACCTCACGCACGGCCGCCTTCCACTGGCCGGCGCGCGCGATGCGGACGATCACCTCTCCAGGGAGACGCCATATCTCGTTCTCGGCGATACGGATCGGCTCGGCGTCTGCCGGGTCGAAGCCTGCGAGGGCGCAGGCTTCTTTGAGGACAGAGCGGGCGGGGACAGCCGAGATCGTCATGCTTGCAAGGTAGTCGTGATCCGCTGGCGCAGGTGTGCCGCTTCGTCCAACTTGCGGTGGTGCCCGGCGAATCGGCGGAGCTCCTTGAGGTCGTCGACTGCCCTTCGTGAGGTGAGCCGGCCGACGTCGTTGAGGGCCTGGTGGCCGATGGCGATGGCCTGCGTCGGGTCGCCCTTCGCCATGACCAGTGACGCCAGCTTCGTAGCAGAGATCCCGCGCGAGCGGGCGTAGTTGTCGCCGTGCCCGGCGACCGCCGTCGCGAACCGCTCGGCGGCCCGGCCGGGGTCCTGGTCGGCGTGGATGGCCAAGTCCCACAGTGCATGGGCTGTGTCGCCGTGGTGCTGGGCTTCGTCGTAGTAGTGCATCCACGCCGGATCTTCGGTGGGGTTGGAGTGGGCGAACACGTCATCGGCCGCGCCGACTGCGGCCAGCGTGCCCTGTACGTCGTGCATCTTCCCGAAGGCGCGGGCGCGGGCACTGTGAAGCGTGGCCTGAATGGTCGGGGTGAGCCGATCGGAGCGCACCAAGCCCTTCTCGGCGTACGTGAGGCCTTCGTCCGGATCGCCGATCCAGATCGCCTGACGGGCCAGGAAGGAAAACGTCTGGGCGCGCAGCCACCAGTCCCCGGCCTCCTCCGCGCACTCGGACGCGATCTTGAAGGCGATCCGGGCTTCGTCGTGGGCATAGGCGTCGAAGTGAGTGGCGCCTGCGACGATGCCCAGCCGTGCTACGCCGGCGAGGAGTTCCGAGCGCAGCCGTGCCGGGCAGTCGATGGACAGCAGTCGCACGGCCCACTCCATCGAGCGGCTCGCGAAGTCGCCGACCAGGCCCCCGCCGCCCTGGGCGTTGTCCCAGCGGTGAATGCCGTCGGCGATGTGTCGCAACTGCTCAAGCTCCGTGGGGCGGATTCGCTTCGGGAGCTCTGGCGGTGCGGTCGGGGCGACGAGGTGGGCGAGGTCTATCGGGGCGATGGCACCCAGGCTGGTGGCAGCGAGGAAGGCGCGTCGGTCCACTGACGAAAGGCTCCCAGGTAGCTGGGCTGAGGTCTCTCTGTCCAGCATGCGGCCTTGAGGGACCTGAATAGCTCCTTCCGCCGGGCGCCTGCGTGCACTATCCGCATCGTCCCGCTTTTTATCCGCATCGCCGAACACCATCCCCCAAGCGCGGAAGAGGACTCCGCCCGTTCCGAGGACGACGTCCAGGCGCTCGGCGAGGTCGCGGCTACACCGGTATACGCCCTTCTCGATCTTGGAGATCACAGATGGGCTGACCTGCACCATCGGGCCTAACTGAGCAGCAGTCAAGCCCGGTTGGCGCTTGCGCCAGTAGCGCAGTTCGGCGCCGAACCACTCTGGTGGTGAGGCGTCTGGGTTGAGCTCCTTCTCGGGCTGCGGCATCAACGTTCCCTGGGTCGTGATGCGGATATCTCAGCTCTCCGCATCCGGATCTGCACGCGGGTCTCGCGACCTGACTGAATGGTTGCCGACCGCTTCCGCACCAGTACACACCGCAAGTCAGCCCCGTTGGTGAGGATTCCGCCAGACCTCCTTGGACGTGTGATGGCCAAGCTCTTGGAACTGTCAGCTCCGCCGACCCCTGGAGTGCGCGCGACGACGCGCGGCAATCCGGGGCATCTCTCGATAGACCTCGACGTCACCCCGGGAGCCGTGCCCATCGTCCGTACGATCGTGCGCGCTCACTTGACGCTGTGGGGCCTGTCCGGCCTGAACGATCGCGTCGCGCTGACGGTCTCGGAGCTGCTGACCAACGTTGTGCGGCACGTAGCGGCTGACGTTCGTACGGGTGCACCGAGCGCGCGGCTGACGGTCACACGTCTCCCTGGAGCGCTGAACGTCTGCGTACGAGACGCCAGCCTCGCGCTCCCGCAACTCTCCTACGCCGACCTTGACGCCGAGGCTGGTCGGGGTCTGTCGCTTGTCATGGCGTACGCCGACTACTGCGGCTCCTCGCCAGTCTCAGGCGGTAAGGATGTCTGGGCGAACTTCCTGATCAGCGACAGCGACACGAGCGAGCGCGGGCGGGGGCAGGCGGCGTCGTGATGGCTACGGAGACGGTCCCGCGCTGGGAGCACTCGGTGCGGCTGGCGGAAACGCGCTTTGACCCGGAGCGGCTCAGGTGGGTGCTTGAGAAGGTCCAGCGGTGGGCGCCGTACGTGGATGGCCTCCTGCTCGATGACCTCGCGCTCGTCCTGGACGACTACATGCCGGCCGAGGAGGAGGTGGAGGACATGGCACTCCGGCTCCGCGGCCACTTGATGCGGCTCGTGAACGTTGCACTGACCTCGCAGGTCTACAGGCAGGACTCGGAGGTCGCCGAGCTCATAGGGAGCGGGCGCGCCATCCGGGACGAGGAGCTGCCCGGTGGCCACCGGAAAGCCGTCGGCCACGTGCGCCGGATGGCGTGGACCGTGAACGAACTCCTTGAGCGCCTGGTGGCGAACGAGTGTCTCAAGGCGGCGACATGACGCCAGCACGCACCGCCGAGACGGACAGGAAGAAGACGCGCCCCGTGCGAACCTCAAGCGAGCCAGCCCTCATCCCGTTCATCACCCAGCGGGGAGGGGAGGAGGCGGCACCGGACAACCTCGTCATCTACCGGCAGGGCTCTGGGCTCCGGCTCAGCTACAAGGATGAGGACTCCCGGGACCGGGACCTGCGGGGCGTCCTGTGGGCGCGATGTGGGTTCAACCCGGTGAACGAGGACAAGCAGCCGACCGGCACTCCTCAGTGGAAGCTGATGCACCCGTACCGCCAGATGGCGACGATGCAGATGATGCGCTGCCAGGTGTGCACCGAGCCCGCGAGGACTCCGCTCGGGTACATCTTCCTCGCCGGGCCCAACGACCAGGGCCCGAACGAGCATCGCGTCATCACCAATCAGCCGCCAGTGTGCCCGAGGCACGCCCGTGCCGCAGCCAAGCTGTGCCCGCACCTGGCCGGCGACCCGGTGGTGTTCCTGGCCCCGAGCGCTCCCCTGTACGGGGTCCACGGCGTGTTGTACGGCCTCAATGACAAGGGCGTGCACGTCGTTGCGCAGCCGGACAGCCCCCTGCCGTACGGGCACCCCAATCTGGGCACGTTTCTCGCGTCCCAACTCGTCCGCCGGCTCGGTTCGTTCCGGGTCGTTGACCTGGAGGAGTTGCTGCGAGAGCTGCGGATGCCGCATAGACCCCTGCCGGGCGACTGAGAGATGCCGTGCCCGGCACAGCGGGCGGCGCAGACAAGTTGCGCCGAGCCACTGAGGAAACACAAGCAACCGATATGACAAGGGAGATACACGTGGCCGTTGCCACCCCCACCCTGATAGAGCAGCAGGCGGCCATGCTCCGTGAACTCAACGAGGTGCTGAATCGGCACGTCGTCGGAGGAGCATTCCGGCTCGTGTACTCGCCGCAGGACCTGGATCTCACCGAGGGCGAAGTCCTCGTTCAGGTGGTCAACGCCGAACGGCGCATCATGGAGCTGCACCCGCGCCGGCTGTCCGAACTCGGCGACGGGGAGGTTCTGCACGAGACCCAGACGGTCGACCCCTCGGACGGCTTCCTGACGAACTACCTGGCACAAGCCCGCGCGAGCGACTGCTACGCGACCACGCATCCGAACGGCACCAAGGGCCACCTCTACGTGCTATAAGGAGCCGTGCTCATGCAGGCACAGCATGGCTGCTCGCCTCACGCCGCGGCTGCACGGTTCCTCGCCGGGCTCGGGCCAGCCGTTTTGCCGGGGATCAAGCTGACGCCCGAGCGCCTACGGCACGTGAGCGGTGCGTTCGATGCCGAGATGATCGAGAGCATGGTCCTGCCCGTGGCAGAGGGGAAAGCGCCGAGCCAGACGGTTGCCCTGATGGACGGCGTGGACTTCGAGCGGAACACCCGCCTGGATGCGGTGGCACTCGCCTACCAGGAGCGGCCACGCACGCGCGTCTACGAGAGCCTGCACCTGAGAAGTGACGGCTGGTTCAGCCTGGTGACGCTTCACCTCGCAGGGATGCTGAGCCGACACGTGATCTGTACGGCGTATGAGTCGCAGGCAGGTGACCGCAACCTCGGCGCGCACGATGACCAATGGCTCGGCGTGGTCGTGCAAATGCGGGGCGCGAAACGGTGGCTGGTCTGGACGTCCAAGGGCAGCGACCCCGAGGAGATCACGATGCGGGCCGGGGAAGTGCTGATCCTGCCGCAGGGCATGACGCACGAAGTGACCACTCCGGATCACCCCGGCCACTCAGTGCACCTGCTTTTCGCTGTCACAGACCATCCCGCCCACCCGCGCCCGGAACGTGACCAGCTGCCCCTGGGCGGCGCCGAATAGAGCCCCTGCCTGGAGGCCCGGACGCCTGCGGGCCCTGGCCATCGGGCAGGTAACAAACTCCGTCCGTACGACAAACGGCGTTCGGCGCGGGCGGAGAAGGCGCTGGGGCCACGTCCCCCTGTGGCCCCAGCGCCGCGCAGCTGCACCAGCAGATGCCCGGAACCACGATCGATGAGGAGACAAGCCCGTGACGACAGCACTTGAGCGTGAGGCGTTCCCCCTCACCCTGCCCGGGGGACGCACCCCCTACAGCACCGAGGCGCCGTCGGGTGAGCACACCCGGCCGTGGGCGCTGCGGTTCGCCCGCGTCCCCGACTCCACCGGGGCCGTCCGCATCCCGGCCCACGTCTACGACCACGGCCAGCAGGTCAACCTGTCCGACGGCGGCGGCCTGCTGACGTGCATGGCGGGCACCCACAGCCCGACGGTGCCGGACGGCTCGACGGAGAACCCGCCGCCGCTGGACGAGGGGGCCAAGGACTGATGACCTCGCCCGTCCTGATCATCGCCGCCGTGGACGACTGGCCCACAGACCGTGTCGTCGTTGAGCTGGAGAGCCGCGGAGTGGAGGTGTTCCGTATGGACGCTGCCGACTTCCCGCAGAGGCTCACCCTGGCCGGACGTATCGACCAGGGGCATGCGTGGACGGGCGCCCTCACCACCGAGCACCGGACGGTGGAGCTGTCCCGGGTTGGCGCGGTTTACTACCGCGCCCCCGGGGCGTTTCAGTTCCCGGAGGGGATGTCTGGCCCGGAGGAGAGGTTCGCCGCTGCTCAGGCCCGCGCTGGCGTGGGTGGCGTCCTGTCCGCGCTGGAGTGCCGTTGGGTCTCCCACCCGACCGCCATGGCGCGCGCAGAGTTCAAGCCCGTTCAGCTCGCCGCCGCGCGCGCGTGCGGGCTGTGTATCCCGGCCACCCTGATCACCAACCGGCCGGAGGACGTCCGCGCCTTCGCGGCTGACATCGGCGGGGACGTCGTGTGCAAGCCGGTTGCCTCGCCTGTGCTGATCGAGAGCGGGCAGCTCAAGTCGGTGTACACGCGACGCTTGACCCCGGATGACCTTGCGGACCTGCGGGGGATCAGCACCACCGCGCACCTCTTCCAGGAGTGGGTCGACAAGGAGCACGAGGTACGTCTGACTGTCGTTGGGGAGCGGATGTTCGCTGCCGCCATCCACGCCGGCAGCGAGGCCGCGCACGAGGACTGGCGCAGCGACTACGGGGCGCTGACCTACACCATCACCACGGTGCCCGACGAGGTAGCCGCCGGAATGCGACGCCTGATGAAGCAGCTCCAACTGTGCTTCGGGGCGGCAGACTTCATCGTGGGCCCCCGCGGGGAATGGACGTTCCTGGAGGTCAATCCGTGTGGCCAATGGGACTGGATCCAAGGCGCGACCGGTCTGCCGATCGCCGAAACCATCGCCGATGAGTTGCAAGGAGCCTGTTGATGGACTGGAAGCCGCACGCCGCCGCCCTCGCCCGCGCGAGCGTGCACCCCATCTCCCCGTGGCGCGGGCCCCTTTTGGAGACTCCCCGCCATCTGTGCGTGCCTCGCTGGTTGACCGCCGGTCCGGATGGCTGGACACCCTCCGACGGCCCCATGGACGAGGAGGCGTGGGCGCGCGCCGCGTACACGGACCAGACCCTCGTCACCAAGATCGGGCTGGTCCACGCCGACCACGCCACCGACGGAGAGCCCGTGACCGGACGACCCACTTCGTCCAGCACCCTGCCGAGTCTGGTGGTCAAAATGCTCGAATTCGCGCGGCTGCGTGAGGGGCTCACGCTGTTGGACGTGGCCACCGGCTCCGGCTACAGCGCCGCCCTGGCGTGCGCACTGCTCGGGGACCGCAACGTGACCACTGTGGATGTGGACCCCTACCTGACCGCGGCCGCAGGCGAACGGCTCGACCTCATCGGCCACCACCCGCAAGTGTTCACGCAGGACGCCACGGCCGCGATCCCCGGCATGTACGGCCGGATCGTCTCCATGGTGTCCGTGCCTTGCGTTCCCGTCTCCTGGCTGCGTGCACTGCGGCCGGGCGGACGGCTGGTGACCACCCTCGCCGGAACCGGGCTGATCCTGACCGCAGACAAGAACGACGACGGCGGGGCCACTGGCCGGATCGAGTGGGACCGGGCCGCGTTCATGGCGACCCGCACCGGACACGACTACCCGCCCCTGCTGGACGAGGTGTTTCAACAGGCACGTGACCAGGAAGGCGAGGCTGTCACCGATTCCCCGTTCCCGGTGCTGGACGTCATGCAGGCCTGGGAGGTGTGGTCGATGCTCTCCGTTACCGCACCTGGTATCGAGCACCGCACCGGCACCGACGGTGAGGGCAACCCCATGGCGTGGATGCTGCACCCGGACGGCTCATGGGCGCGTGCTGAGACTAAGCCCGTCAGCCGCACCGCGACCGTCCACCAGGGCGGCCCGCGACGCCTGTACGACCTCTTGGACGGCATCAGGTGGCGGTGGCTCGAACATGGCGAACTGCCCGTGTACGGGGCCCGGGTGACCGTCACCCCGGACGGGGCGACGACCCTAACCCGAGGCGGCTGGACCGTCACCCTCTGACCTGCCAGGGTTTCAGCGGCGCCGTGCCCCCGGGCAGACTGGCACGAGGAGCAAGGAGGGAAGCCCGTGGATGACGAGCCGCTGGAGGAGTGGGCCGCGCGCCGCGAGGCGCACCGGCCGAAGCTTGGAGATCACAAGGCCGTCCCTCTTAGCGACGGCCCCGAGCGTGGGAGGCACGTAGAGCCGGGCGCCCCGCGCGGGATGCTGGAGTGGGACGGCCACGAGTGGACGCCGAGCGGTGTAGCCGACGACCACGCCACGGCTGCACAGGAGACCGGGCCGCAGGATGAGGCGGAGCGCGTTCCCCTCCCGCGTTTCCCTGCCCTGCCACCGGCCCCGGAACGGCCGTTCCGGCCTACGCAGGAGTGGCGCCGCATCTGAGCTGGTACGCCAGCGGGCCTGGCCTCCAGAGGGGGCGACGACGCCGCTTTCCTCGTGGACGGCGTCGAGGCTCTGACGGCTGACACGCTGCCGGGCTGCGCGGTGACAACCCGTACAACTCACCAACCCGGAGCCGGGTGGGACGGCGCACCGCCGCTTTCCCTAGCACGTCGATGATGTTCACCGCGAGCCCGCCCCGGGCCGTCTCCTTGTACTTCACGTACATGCCGGCGCCTGGAGCCATTGGTCTGCCGAGGTTGTGAATCTTGGGTCGACGCTGGCCTGTTATCCAGACGGGGCGGCCAAGTCTCGCGGCTCCGTTACATGGTCTGCTGCTTGGTTCGTGTCGGGCTGCGAGGCGCATCTGGGTGGCGAGGGCAGGTCCCTTGTCGGAGCCGGGCGGCGGACGCTGTGCACGATGTCAACGTCGGCTGCGACGGAATCACGGGTGTTGCCCAGTGCCGGGGCGCAAGGATGTGCCACGGGCTGTCCTTGTGGAGACCTCACAACTGTGAGTGCGGCCAGTCCGGTTCCCAAGGGGGCGGGGATCTGCCCTCGCCGAGGGATGGGCGATTCGGCGGTGGCCCGCGGCGTGAGTTCGGAAGCGCGGAAGCGAGGGGGACGCGGGAAGCGCGAGCAGAGCCACCCCCAGAGAGCTGACTACCTGTCAGTAAAGTCAGCATTGGGTCAGCATCAGTCCGACCAAAGCTGACTACGGTTGGCGAAACTTGCACTTCGAGGTGGAGTGGAACGGGTGGTGTGAAGGGGCTTTGCTGGCGCAGTCTGAGTGAACCGGGCGGGGCGCGTTTCGCCTCGCCCGACCACGTGCGTTCCGGATTGGAAAATGCCAGCTCAGCGTACTCGGCCCCGCGGTTTCAGCGGCACCGGCGGCAGTTCAGGAGCAGGTAGAGGTGCCCCGTCGTAACCCTTCACTTCCCCAAATCGCGACCCGTTCATCCAGTCCTCCCGGGCCTGTTTGATATCGTCCTGGGTGCGTCCGACGAAGTTCCACCACATGATCAGTTCTTCCTCGAACGGCTCGCCGCCCAGGAGCATGACCGACGCGTCCGACTCCGCGCGCAGAGGGAGTTCGGAGCGGCCGCAGCCCAGGTAGAGCATGGAGCCCGGAAGCACCGGAACGCCGTCGACATGCACCTCACCGGACATCGCCAGGACGCCGTACTCGAAGTCGGGCTCCAGGGGCAGGCGCAGGTCGGTGCCCCGGGCGAGGGCCAGGTCCGCACCGACGATGGGGGTGAACGTCGTACCGGGGGACGTCGCGCCGTCGAGGGAGCCGAGGATCACCGTGGCCCGCAGGCCGGGGGCCGTGACGGCCGGCAGGTCGGGGTGGTGTTCGAACCTCGGGTCCGTGTGGCGGTGGGAGTCCGGGAGAGCCACCCAGAGCTGTGCCCCGTGCAGGTAGCGGGCGTGCGCCCGGGGGCTCTCCTCGGAGTGGCTGATCGCCCGGCCCGAGGTCATCAGCCCGAGCTCGCGCGGGCGGATCGTCTGGAGGCTGCCGGTCGAGTCGCGGTGCAGGACTTCGCCCTGGTGCAGCCAGCTGACCGTCTGCAGCCCGATGTGCGGATGCGGCGGCACCTGCATCCCGGGCTCGTCGGCGATGTCGTCGGGGCCGTAGTGGTCGACGAACGCCCAGGCGCCGATCATGCGGCGGCCGAGGTTCGGCAGCAGCCGGCGCACCTCGGTCGACTCGCCGAGTCGAACGTGGCGGGGGCTCAGCAGCTCGCGGACGGGTTCGGCGACGACGAATCCGCGGCCGCCGCACACGCTCGGAACGGGCGCGCGGTCAAGGTTGCTCATGTCGGACAACTTAGCGGCCGAAGGTCCGCGTTGCCGAGCGGTCAGCCGGTCGTACGGAATCCGTCCCTCACGTTGTCGAAGACCGGTCGGTAGGTGTCCCACTTCGCGTCCGGCGCGGAGAGGTAGATGTCGTACTCCCGGCCGCCGTCCCGGCCGTAGCCCAGGTCGATGGCGCGGAAGACGCGAGCCCGGCCCTGGAAGGTGAACTCCCAGATCGCGGCCGGCTGCCCGCGGAAGGCGGTCCGCTGCATCCGCAGCCTGCGGTAGGTCGGGTAGTTGACCTTGGTGTTGGCCTCGATGTCGGCGAAGTGGGTGACAGGGTTCGCGCCAGCCGGTTCCACCATGCCGATGGTGACGCCGGCCAGGCCGGTGGGGTCCTTGTAGGTGACCTCGTCGGAGGCCCGGGTGGCGGTCCAGCCGTCGGGGACGGGGAAGGAGGCGCCGAGGGCCTTGTCCGTGACGAGGTGGTAGCCCTGGGGGAGGGGGGACGGTGTCGAGCTCGTCGTCGGCGTGGTCGTCGCCGGGTGCTTGTCCGCCGGTGTGCGGGGGAGCGTGAGGGCCGCCGTGACCGCGGCTGCTGCCGCGAGGGCGGTCGCCCCGGCCGCCAGGGCGAGCCGGCCACGCCGGGCGCGCCGCCGCCGGCGGCGGCCGGCAGAGGCAGCCGCGCGCACCGTGCCGGCCGGTACCGCCCCGGTCGGCGTCGGGCCGGCCGCCTGCGTCTCGGCCGGCACCTGCTGCGTCGGCTGTCGCCGGGGCGCCGGCGTCACCGCTCCCGACCAGGTCCCCAGCAGTGCCCGTTCCGTCTGCTCGGCCGAGGGGCGGTCCGCCGGGTCCTTGGCGAGCAGCAGCTGGACGAGCGGCTCCAGCGGGCCCGCCTGCTTCAGCGGCTCGACCGGGTCGGTGACGATGGCGTAGGCCGTCTCCATCGCGGTCTCGCGCCGAAACGGCGGCCGGCCCTCCACCGCCTGGTAGAGCGTGGCTCCCAGCGACCACAGGTCCGAGGCCGGCCCCGGGGTCAGCCCGCGCAGCCGCTCGGGGGCCATGTAGGGGATCGAGCCGACCATCTGGCCGGTCTGGGTGAGCGTCGACGAACCGGCGGTCAGGGCGATGCCGAAGTCGGTGAGCACGACCCGGTCGCCCGGACCGAGCAGCACGTTGCCGGGTTTGACGTCCCGGTGCAGGACACCGGCGACGTGCGCGGCGCGCAGTGCGCCGATCATGCCGAGGCCGATCCGGGCCGCCTCCTCGGGCGGGAGCGTCCTGCCGCCGTCGAGGACGTCGGCGAGGGTGGGCGCCTGGACGTACTCCATGACGACGCAGGGGCGGCCGTCGTCGTCCACCACGTCGTGCACGACGATGACGTTGGGGTGGACGACCCGGGCGGCGCTGCGGGCCTCGCGCCGGGTGCGCTCGTAGAGGATGGCCAGCTCCTCCTCGGACAGGTGCGGGCGGGGGTGCAGCTGCTTGAGCGCGACCTGCCGGCCCAGCACCTCGTCCTCGGCCCGCCACACGGTGCCCATGCCGCCGCGTCCGATCCGCTCGGTCAGCCGGTACCGCCCGGCGACCAGCCGCCCCTCGTCCGACACCGCCCGTCCTCCGCCAGCTCTGTCCGCGTTCGATCAGCCCCGTCACGATAACTGCCCGTTGCTGGCCACCTGATCGGAACTGCCGGCCCGCCGGAGCCGCGCTCCTGGGAAGGCGAGGTCGGCCAGGTCTTTCCGGCTGCGAACCAAGGGGAAAGGGCCGTGCGGGGCAACGAATGCGGCCTGTCGCCCCGTACGGGTGTGCTCGGGTTCACTGCGGCACACGTCAGCGCGCCGTCGGGCACGGTGCCGTTCGCAAGGACGGACGCGAGATCGACTGTTGCTTAAGTCAATCAATTGACTTACATTCGGGAGGGTCGCGCAGACCCGAGCGGCCCAACGGAGGCCCGACCATGTCCCATGCACAGCCCCGGCCGACAGGTGCCGGGGACTCGCCCGCGCCGCGGGCCAACGCCGTCGTCGCGGTGCTCGCCTTCGGCGGGATCGTGGTCTCGCTGATGCAGACGCTGGTGATCCCCATCGTGCCAGAACTGCCGAAGCTGCTCAACGCCTCGGCGTCCGACGCGACCTGGGCCGTCACCGCCACCCTGCTCGCGGCCGCCGTCGCCACCCCCGTGATGGGCCGGCTCGGCGACATGTACGGCAAGCGGCTGATGCTGCTGACCAGCGTGGTCATGCTGGTCGCCGGTTCGGTCACCGCCGCGCTGAGCGACGCCCTCGTCCCGATGATCGTCGGGCGGGCCCTGCAGGGTCTTGCCTCCGGCGTGATCCCGCTCGGTATCAGCATCATGCGGGACGAACTCCCCGCCGAACGGCTCGGCTCCGCCACCGCGTTGATGAGCGCCTCCCTGGGCGTCGGCGGCGCCCTCGGCCTGCCCGCCGCCGCGCTGATCGCGGACCACTTCGACTGGCACATGCTGTTCTGGACCTCGGCCGCGCTCGGCGTCGTCGCCGCGCTGCTCGTGCTGGTCCTCGTGCCGGAGTCGAAGGTGCGCACCGGCGGCCGTTTCGACCTGGTCGGCGCCCTCGGCATGGCGGCGGGCCTGGTCTGTCTGCTGCTCGGCATCTCCAAGGGCGCCGACTGGGGCTGGGGCAGCGGCTCCACGCTCGGCCTGTTCGGCGCCGCCGTGGTGGTCCTGGTCGCCTGGGGCCTCTACGAACTGCGCACCCGGGAACCACTGGTCGACCTGCGCACCACGGCCCGCCGCCAGGTCCTCGTCACGAACCTCGCCTCGGTCGCCTTCGGGTTCTCGATGTTCGCGATGTCCCTGGTGCTTCCACAGCTCCTGCAGTTGCCTGAGGCGACCGGCTACGGCCTGGGCAAGTCACTGCTCGACGCCGGACTGGTGATGGCCCCGACCGGCCTGGTGATGATGGCGACGGCGCCGCTGTCCGCGCTCATCTCCAAGAACTTCGGCCCGAAGATCACTCTGATGTGCGGCGCGGTCATCGTGGCCGCCGGATACGGGCTCAACATCGTGCTGATGGACGCCGTCTGGCAGCTGGTGCTCGTCTCCTGCGTCATCGGCGCCGGGATCGGATTCGCCTACGGTGCGATGCCCGCGCTCATCATGGGCGCCGTCGACCCGCACGAGACGGCCGCCGCGAACAGCCTCAACACCCTGATGCGGTCCATCGGCACGTCGACCGCGAGCGCCGTCGCCGGGGTGATCCTGGCTCAGATGACCATCGACTTCGGCACGGCGACCGTACCCTCCGAGAACGGCTTCAAGGTGGTCATGGCAGCGGGCTCCGGCGCGGCGGTCCTGGCCCTGCTCGTGGCCGCGTTCATCCCGCGCCGCAAGCCGGTCGCGGCGACTGCCTCAGCGGCGCGGACCGAAGCGGGCCAGGCCGGGACGGAACCGGGGCCCGAGGCGCCGCCGGTCTCGGCGGAGGTTCGCGGCGATGCCTCCGCAGACGTCTCCGCCGACGTCTGCGGCACCGGTGACGAGGGCATCCAGGTGCACGGCCGGGTGCGCGGTGCGGACGGAACCGGTGTCGGCCGGGCCGCCGTCACCCTGATCTCCCTCGGCGGCCGTCAGCTCGGCCGTGTGGTCGCGGACGCCGACGGCGGCTACGCGGTGATGGTGCCCGGCGAGGGGTCGTACGTCCTGATCGCCTCCGCGGACGGCTGCCGGCCGCAGGCCACCACCCTCGTCGTGGGATCCGGGCCGGTCGCGTACGACGTGCTGCTCACCGGCGCCGGCGGTCTGGCCGGGCTGGTACGGGCCGCCGACAGCGGGGCACCGGTCGCCGGGGCGACGGTGGTCGTCACCGATGTGCGCGGGGACGTGCTCGCCACCCAGCGGACCGACGGGCTGGGCGAGTTCACCGTCGGCGACCTGGGGCCGGGCACCGTGACCCTCGCGGTCAGCTCGCCCAAGCACCGGCCGCAGGCACTGCCCGTGGAGATAGCCGCGGCCGGGAACGCCCGGGTCGAGGTCGAGCTGCGGCCCGGGTCGCATGTGCGCGGCACCGTTCGCGGAGCCGGCGGGCCGCTGGGCGACGCCCGGGTCACGCTGGTGGACGCGGCCGGCAACGTCGTCGGCACCACCACCACCGGGGACGACGGCGCGTACGCCTTCTCCGACCTGGACAGCGGCCAGTACACGGTCATCGCGACCGGCTACCCGCCGCACGCCGCCGGGGTGGCCGTCTCCGGCGCCGACATCCACGACCACGACATCGAACTCGCCCACCCGGGAGCGTAGTTCGTCAGGAGCTGTCAGCCGTGCTCGGGCTGCCGGGCCGCCCACAGGCCGCGCACATGGCCCAGGTGGCGGGTCATCACCTCGCGCACGGCCTGCTCGTCGCGGGCCAGCAGGGCGTCGAGGAGCTCCAGATGCTCCTCGGCGGAGGCCTTCAGACGTCCCGCCGCCACCAGCGCCGTCAGCCCGTACAGCCGCGAACGGCGTCGCAGGTCCCGTACCACCTCGACGAGATGGCCGTTGCCCGCCAGCCCCAGCAGCCCCAGGTGGAAGGCCAGGTCGGCCTCGACGTACGCGATGAGGTCGCCCTTCACGGCCGAGGTGACGATCTCCAGGGCGAGCGGGCGCAGCGCCTCCAGGTCGCCCGGATCGGCGGTGGCCGCGAGAGCGACGGTCGTCGGGATCTCGATCAGGGACCGGACCTGCGTGTACTCGTCGAGCTGCTGCTCGGAGACGGCGGTGACCCGGAACCCCTTGTTCGGAACGATCTCGACCATGCCCTCCTTCACCAGTTCGAGCATGGCCTCGCGCACCGGGGTCGCGGAGACACCCAGGCGGGGGGCGAGCCCCGGCGCCGAGTACAGCTCGCCGGGTCGCAGCTCACCGGCGATCAGTGCGGCCCGCAGGACGTCCACGACCCGTTCCCGGAAGTTCGGTTTCCGGCCGCCGAGCGACGGAATGGCGGGAGCGCCGGTGGACGCACTGCTGGGCTGGTCGGCCATGGGGGAACTCCTGGGACGGGTACGAAGAGGATCAGAGTACGAAGCCGGCCGGGAACGGGTCGGCCGGGTCCAGCAGATACTGGGCGGTGCCGGTGATCCAGGCCCGGCCGGTGAAGCTGGGCAGGACGGCGGGGCGGCCGGCCACCTCGGTGGTGCCGAGGAGCCGCCCGGTGAACCGGGTGCCGATGAAGGACTCGTTCACGAACTCGGTGTCCAGCGGGAGTTCGCCGCGGGCGTGCAGCTGGGCCATCCGTGCGCTGGTGCCGGTGCCGCAGGGGGAGCGGTCGAACCAGCCGGGGTGGATGGCCATCGCGTGCCGGGAGTGGCGGGCCGTGGCGCCGGGGGCGACCAGGTGGACGTGGTGGCAGCCGCGGATGGACGGGTCCTCGGGGTGGACGGGCTCCGCCTCGGCGTTGATCGCCGCCATGAGGGACAGGCCGGCCTGGAGGATGTCGTCCTTCCGGGCGCGGTCGAAGGGGAGACCGAACTCGTCCAGCGGGAGGATGGCGTAGAAGTTGCCGCCGTACGCCATGTCGTAGGTCACCGACCGCCCGTCGGCCAGCACGATCTTCCGGTCCAGCTCGACGGAGAACGACGGCACGTTCCGCAGCGTGACGTTCCTCGCCGCGCCGTCCTCCACCGCGACCTCGGCGACCACCAGACCTGCGGGGGTGTCGAGCCGAATGGTGGTGACCGGCTCCACCACCTCCACCATCCCGGTCTCCACCAGCACGGTCGCCACGCCGATCGTGCCGTGCCCGCACATCGGCAGATAGCCGGAGACCTCGATGTAGACCACGCCCCAGTCGCAGTCGGGCCGGGTCGGCGGCTGCAGGATCGCGCCGCTCATCGCGGAGTGCCCGCGCGGCTCGTTCATCAGCAACTGCTTGACGTGATCGCGGTGTTCACGGAAGTACAGCCGCCGCTCGTTCATGGTCGCGCCGGGAATGGTCCCGATCCCGCCGGTGATCACGCGGGTGGGCATGCCCTCGGTGTGCGAGTCGACGGCGTGCAGGACGAGTTTGCTGCGCATGACGCTCCTGATGGGTCGGGAGTCCGGGCCGGTCCGGGGCCGGTCACGCCAGTCCGGCCGCGACGGCCTTCTCGGTGGCCGCGCGGACCGCGGCCTCCTGCTCGGGCAGCAGCGGGACGCGCGGCGGCCGGCAGGCGCCGCCGTGACGGCCGACGATGTCCATGGACAACTTGATGGCCTGCACGAACTCGACTCTGGAGTCCCAGCGCAGCAGCGGATGCAGTTGCTCGTACAGCCGCCTGGCGGTGTCCAGGTCCCCGCCCACCGCCGCGCGGTACAGCTCGACCGTCGAGGCCGGCAGCGCGTTCGGGTAACCGGCCACCCAGCCCTTGGCGCCCGCGATCGCCAGCTCCAGCAGGACGTCGTCGGCGCCGATCAACAGGTCCAGGTCCGGGGCGAGTTCGGCCAGCTGGTAGGCGCGCCGGACATCGCCCGAGAACTCCTTGACGGCGTGGACGTACCCCTCGCCGTGCAGCTTGGCAAGGAGTTCCGGCACCAGGTCGACCTTGGTGTCGATGGGGTTGTTGTAAGCGACGACCGGCACCCCCGCCCGCGCGACCTCCGCGTAGTGCGCCAGCACCGAACGCTCGTCGGCACGGTAGGCGTTGGGCGGCAGCAGCATCACGGCCGCGCAGCCCGCGTCCCGGGCCTGCTCGGCCCAGCGGCGGGCCTCGGCCGAGCCGTAGGCGGCGACCCCGGGCATGACCCGCGCCCCGCCGATCGCGGCCACGGCGGTCTCCACGACCTTGGCGCGTTCCTCGGGGGTGAGCACCTGGTACTCACCGAGCGAGCCGTTCGGTACGACGCCGTCGCAGCCGTTCTCGACCAGCCAGGCACAGTGTTCGGCATACCTGTCGTGGTCCACGGAGAGATCGTCGCGGAGCGGAAGCGCGGTTGCTACGAGGACACCGCGCCAGGGGCGGGGGTGCAGGGCGGTCATCGGGGAACCTCCATGGTGGTGGAATGTGACATATCACTGTTCGTCGTCGGTACCGCCGGCCCGCGCGAGCACCCCGAGCGGCACCGGCCGGGCGAACGGTCTGCGTGCCGCCGTCTCCGGACAGCCGGCGAGCCCGGCGACCGCCGGCCCGCACATCCGGCCCTGGCACCAGCCCATCCCGGCCCGCGTGAGCAGTTTGACGGTCCGTACGTCTCCCGCACCCAACTCGGTCACGGCCCGCCGGACCGCCCCGCCGGTGACCTCCTCGCACCGGCAGACGACCGTGTCGTCGGTGACCTGCTCGGCCCAGTGCGCGGGCGGCGCGTAGACGTCGTCCATCGCCGCGGCGAACCGCCGCAGCCCCGCACGGACCCGGGCCGCCCTCGCCCAGCCAGGTGCGTCCGGCTCCCGGCCCGACAGCCGCGCGGCGGCCGACCGGCCCGCGACGTGCCCCTCGGCGAGGGCGAGTTCCGCGCCGCCGATGCCGGTGGCCTCGCCCGCCGCCCACACCCCCGGGACATCGGTGCGCTGCTCGTCGTCCACGTGCACCGCGGCACCGTCGATCCGGCAGCCCAGGCCCTCCGCGAGATCGGTGTGCGCGAGCATGCCGTGCCCGACGGCCAGGGTGTCGCAGCCGATGCGCCGCCGGGTGCCCGGCCGTACCCGGCCCGTGGCGTCGAGCGCGGCGACGGTGACGGCTTCGAGCCGCTGGTCGCCGTGCGCCTCGACGACGGTGTGGTGGACCAGGGGGCGCACCCCGTGCCGCAGCAACCGGGCCGCGTAGAGGGCGCCTTCGGCGAGCTTGGCCGGCTGGGCGGCCAGCGCGGGGGAGCGCCGCACGAAGGCCCGTGGGTCCGCGGAGTCCACCAGGGCCGCCACCCGGGCGCCGACCGCCGCGAGCCCGGCGGCGACCGGCAGCAGCAGTGGTCCGGTGCCGGCGACGACCGCCGTACGGCCCGGCAGCACCAGTCCGCCCTTCAGCATGGCCTGCGCCCCGCCCGCCGTGACGACACCGGGGAGCGTCCAGCCGGGAAAGGGCAGCACCCTCTCGTAGCCGCCGGTCGCGAGCAGCACCGCGTCCGCGCGCACCTCGACGGGCTGTTCCTGCTCGGGGCCGAGCAGCGCGTGCACGGTGAAACCGGACCGCCGTCCGCGCGTCACACACCACACATGGTGGTCGCGGAGATGGGTCACCCGCCCGGCCGTGAGCTGCCGGTCGAGGCCGGCGCGCAGCCGTTCCCAGTCACGCCACCGGTGGTGCAGGGCCTGCGGGCGGAGGGCCCTGAGCCCGGCGGCGGGCTGCCGGTAGAACTGACCGCCCGCCTCGGGCGCCGCGTCGATCAGGGTGACGCGCAGGCCGTGCCCGGCGGCGGCCAGGGCGGCGGCGAGACCGGCCGGGCCCGCGCCGATCACGGCGAGACGGGGTGACGTCTCCTGGCGGCTTGTGTCAGTCATGGTGACCCGTGCCCTCCTGCGTACGGATCGCATCGCCGGGCTCGACGGGCACGACACAAGCCCGTTGATTGGGGCGGCCGTTGACGGTGACCAGGCAGTCGAAGCAGACGCCGATCCCGCAGAAGACCCCGCGCGGACGGCCCTCGCCGCGGGTGGTCCGCCAGGATGTGACACCGGACGCCCAGAGGGCGGCGGCGACCGTCTGGCCGGGCAGCGCCACGAGCTCCCGGCCGTCGAAGGTGACGGTGAAGGCGGGGCCCGGCCGGGCCCGTACCAGCTCCAGGGGGTTCACGGGGCCTCCTCGCCGAAGCGCTCGGGACGGAACGGGGTCAGGTCCAGCTCGGGCTTCTCGCCGCTCAGCACCTGCGCGATCAACTGCCCGGTTCCGGTGGCGAGGCCGATGCCCGCGCCCTCGTGACCGCAGGCGTGGAAGAGGCCCGGCGCCCGCGGATCCGGGCCGATCGCGGGGAGGTGGTCGGGCAGATACGGGCGGAAACCCAGGTAGCTGCGCATCGCGCGGACCCCGGACAGGAACGGGAACAGCCGGGTCGCGCCCGCCGCCAGCGCCCGTACGGCCGGCAGTGAGAACGACCGGTCGAAGCCGACCCGTTCCCGGCTCGCGCCGATCAGGACCGGCCCGGCCGCCGTGCCCTCGACGACCGGCGAGGTCTGCAGGGCGGCCGAGTCGCTGGCCACGTCGGCCACGTAGTCGGCGGCGTACACCTTGTGCCGTACTCGGCGCGGCAACGGCTCGGTGACCAGGACGAAGCCGCGCCGGGGGAGGACGGGGAGGCGCACACCGGCGCGGGCGGCCACCTCGCCGCCCCAGGTCCCGGCCGCGTTCACGACGGCGGGGGCCTGGATGTCGCCGTGGTCGGTGCGGACTCCGCGTACGGCACCGTCGGCGCCGCGCACCACCTCCGTCACCGTGCGGCCGGCCGACAGGCGGGCACCGGAGGCCCGTAGCAGATGTGCGGCGGCCAGGGTCGGCATGACCTGTGCGTCCTGGGGGTAGCGCATCCCGCCCGCCAGGCCGGGGGCCAAGTACGGCTCCAGGTCGCGGAGTCGGTCCGCGTCGACGTTCTCCGCGGTGATCCCGGCGGCCCGTTGCCCGGCCGCGAACCTCTCCAGGGCGGCCAGTTCCTCAGGTTCGGCGGCGACGACCACCCCGCCCTTGGGTTCGTACTCGATCCGGTCACCCAGCTCCGCCGCCAGGCCGGCCCACAACCGGGCAGAAACCAGAGCGAGTTCGAGTTCCGGCCCCGGCTCCTTGTCGGACACCAGCAGATTGCCCTCGCCCGCCCCGGTCGTGCCGCCGGCCACCGGACCGCGGTCCACCACGATCACGTCCAGACCCGCCCGGGACGCGTACAGAGCGCAGGCGGCACCCACCATGCCCGCCCCGATCACCACGACGTCGCAGGTCAGTCGCATGCTCACGCCAGTAATATGTCACATGGCACAGCGCGAGGGAAGACCGCCGAATGGCGCCCCCGAGTTGACAGGAAGACGATGGAGTGGTGGACGGGAGTTCGAAGGGAGGACACCGTCATGCTGGAGATCAAGACGGTCGACAAGCCGGACGAGCGGCGCGACTTCCCCCGCGGCCACCTGGAGGCCGTGCACCTGACCGGCCTCGACTTCGCCATCGCCACCTTCGAGCCGGGCTGGCGCTGGACGGAGTCGGTGGGGCCGATCGCGGGCACCGAGAGCTGCATGGTCCACCACAACGGCTATGTCGTGCAGGGCAGGATGCACCTGGCCATGGACGACGGCGGTGAGGGCGAGATCGGCCCCGGTGACGTCTTCGTCTGCCCGCCGGGACACGACGCCTGGGTCGTGGGAGACGAGCAGGTCATCCTGTACGACTTCGCCGGCGGCATGGCGACGGACTACGCGAAGGCCAAGGAGACCTGAGAGCGGCCGACGGGTGCCGTCACCCCCCCCCGCGGGTGACGGCACCCGGTGTGTCACACCGGCAACAGTCGCCCTATCAGCCCGCCGAGCTGGCGCGCGGTGCGGCACTCGTGCATCTCGACCAGCTCCGCGTACTCCGGAGCGGCCGAGTCGCCGGTGCCCCACAGGGAGTGCGGTTCGGGGTTCAGCCAGTAGACGCGCCGCGCCCGTGCGGTGATCTCGCGGACGGCGGCGAGGTTCGGGTCGAGGTTGTTGGTGCGGGCGTCGCCGAGCACGAACACCGTGGTCCGGGGGGTCACCGCGGCGCCGTACCGCTCCGCGAACTCGCCCAGTGCCATGCCGTAGTCGCTGCTGCCGTGCCAGCCGGTGAGCGTCGCCTCGGCGCGGATCCGGGCGCCCAGCCCCTCCGGATCCGCCCGGCCGTGCTCCAGGAGGCCTGTCACCTCGTCGATCCGGTTGACGAACGCGAACACCCTGACCTTGCTGAACTGGTCGTGCAGCGCCTGCACCAGCAGCATGGTGAAGTCGGAGAACCCCGACACCGAGCCCGAGACGTCGCACAGCAGCACCAGCTCGGGGCGGACCGGCCGGCGCCGGCGCAGCACCGGCCGCATCGGCACCCCGCCCGTCGACAGCGACCCGCGCAGGGTGCGCCGCAGGTCGATGGTGCCCCGCGCGGCCCGGCGGCGGCGCGCGGCCAACCGGGTCGCCAGCTTCCGCGCCAGCGGCTGCACGGTCCTGCGCAGCTCGGTGAGCTGGTCGCGTCCGGCGGAGAGGAAGTCCACCCGGTCGGCGCTCGGCGCCACCGCCCGCCGCGCGATCCGGTCCCGGCCGCGCCGCTCCGCCACCCGCCGCCGGGCCTCCGCCGCGACCATGCCCCGGAAGGCCTCGATCCGCCGCCGGATCTCGTCGTCGAGCAGCCGGTCCGCGAACCCGGAGCCGCTTCCACCCCGCGCACGGACATCCGTCCGCACCCGCGCGAGCAGCGTCTGCGGCCGCAGCCGGTCCAGGGTCTGGTACGACGACCAGCCGTCCGAACCCGGCGAACTCCCGTATCCGCCCAGGCCGTCCACGGCCTCGGCCGCCAACTGGCGCAGCAGCGCGGTGTCGTCGTCCGCCAGCGCGGCCGCGAGCCGCTCCCGCAGCTCCTCCCGGTCACCGGACCGGTCGCCGGATCCACCGCCGGGCCCGCCCACCGCGCGCGGGAAGTAGAGGTCGAAGACCTGGTCGAACACGGCCCGTTGGCCGGTGCCGTGCAGCAGGGTCGCGGCCAGCCCCTCGCGCAGCAGCTCGCGGTCGGCCAGCCCCAGCGCCGCCACCGCCCGGCCGGCGTCCACGGTCTCCCCGGTGCCGATCCGCACCCCGTGCGCCCGCAACGCGCCGACCAGCGCCGTCAGCCGGGCGGCGAGGCCGGCCGGGGCCTCGGCCGGTGTGCTCACAGCGCGTCCAGGTCCAGCTTGGCGGCAGCCTTCTGGATGTCGTCCTGGTGCTTGAGGATCACGCCCAGGGAATCGCGTACGACCTGCTCGTCGAGCGTGTCGGCGCCCAGGGCCAGCAGGGTGCGGGCCCAGTCGATCGTCTCCGCCACCGAGGGGACCTTGCGCAGGTCCATGGCCCGCAGCGCTCCGACCACCCGGACGACGGACTCGCCGAGCGCCTCGGTGAGCTCCGGCACCTTCAGCCGCACGATCCGGCGCTCCAGCTCCTCGTCCGGGAAGCCGATGTGCAGGAACAGGCAGCGGCGGCGCAGTGCCTCGGACAGCTCACGGCTGGCGTTGGAGGTGAGCACGACGAAGGGGCGGCGGGTCGCGGTGACCGTGCCCAGCTCGGGGACCGTCACCTGGAAGTCGCTGAGCACCTCCAGGAGCAGGCCCTCCACCTCGACGTCGGCCTTGTCGGTCTCGTCGATCAGCAGCACCTTCGGGTCGTCGCCCCGGATCGCGGTGAGCAGCGGGCGGGGGAGCAGGAACTCCTCGCTGAAGATGTCGGTGCGGGCCTCGTCCCAGGTCTCGTCCCGGCCCGCGCTGATCCGCAGGAGCTGCTTGGCGTGGTTCCACTCGTACAGCGCCCGGGACTCGTCCACCCCCTCGTAGCACTGCAGCCGTACCAGCCGGGCCCCGGCGACCTCGGCCACGGCCTTCGCCAGCTCGGTCTTGCCGACCCCCGCGGGGCCCTCGACGAGGAGCGGTTTGCCGAGCCGGTCGGCCAGGAAGACGGTGGTGGCGACGGCGGGGGAGGCGAGGTAGCCGGTCTCCGCGAGGCGCGCGGAGACGTCGTCGACGGAAGTGAACAACGGAGCCTCCGGCGGATCAGGGCGTGGAACGCAGGCGGTGAACAGGTCAGGGTTCCTATCTAAGCGCTTGTTCACCTCCCCTGTCACCGGCATCGAACTACTGGACGACGGACTGGCCGCGGAAACGGCCGACGCCCTCATGGACGCGGCCGGGACGGAGTAGCGGGGAGGGGCCGGCCGACCCGGACGGATCACCACAACGCGCCGGGCCCGTCGCCCACCGGTGCAATGGACGCGTGACCGCGCCCCCGGACGACTGCCTCGCGCGCAACGAGTGGATCTGCGGTGCCTATCTGACCAGCCGCCGGCAGATCCTCCTCGACGCCGTCGGCCAGCACCTCCGGCTCACCGCGGTCTCGGTGCTCATCGCACTGGCCATCGCCGTTCCACTGGCCGTACTGGCCCGCCGCCGGCGCTGGACGGCCGGACCCGTCCTCGGTGTCACCACCATCCTCTACACCGTCCCGTCCCTGGCGATGTTCTCCCTGCTCCTGCCCCTGTACGGACTCTCGGCCACCCTTGTCGTCGCCGGTCTGGTGCTCTACTCACTCACCCTGCTCGTGCGCAACATCCTCGCGGGTCTGCGCGCCGTCCCCGAGGAGACCCGGCAGGCCGCCCGCGGCATGGGCTACGGCCCGATCCGGCTCCTGCTCACCGTCGAACTGCCCCTCGCCCTGCCCGCCGCGATGGCCGGCCTGCGCATCGCCACCGTCTCCGCGGTCTCCCTGGTCACCGTCGGCGCGATCGTCGGCTTCGGCGGCCTCGGCAACCTGATCTACGCCGGCATGAACACCTACTTCAAGGCCCAGGTCCTCACCGCGTCCGTGCTGTGCGTGGTGATCGCCGTCGCCGCCGACCTGCTGCTGCTCGGCGTGGAGCGGCTGCTCACCCCGTGGACGCGGGCGGCCCGGGCGTGAACACCCTCGCCGACGCCTGGGCCTGGCTCACCGACTCCGCGCACTGGGCCGGCGACGACGGCATCGGGCACCGGCTGCTCCAGCACCTCGCCCTCACCATCGTCTGCCTCGTCATCAGCTGCCTGATCGCGCTCCCTGTCGCGCTGGTCCTCGGCCACCTCGGCAAGGGCGGCGCGCTCGCCGTGAACATCTCCAACGTCGGCCGGGCCGTCCCCACCTTCGCCGTCCTGGTGCTGCTCCTGCTCACCCCGATCGGCAGCTGGGGCGAGGGCCCCACGGTGGTCGCCCTGGTGCTGTTCGCCGTACCGCCCCTGCTCACCAACGCCTACGTCGGCATGCGCGAGGTCGACCGGAGCATCGTGCGGGCCGCGCGGGGGATGGGGATGACCGGGCGACAGATGTTGTTCCACGTGGAACTGCCCCTTTCGCTCCCCATGCTCCTCACCGGGGTGCGCATCGCCGCCGTCCAGCTCGTCGCCACCGCCACCATCGCCGCGCTCGCCGGCGGCGGCGGCCTCGGCCGGATCATCACCGCCGGATTCAACCTGGCCAGCACACCCCAGGTGGTCGCCGGAGCGATCCTGGTCGCCGGGTTCGCCCTGATCGTCGAGGGCGTCTTCGCACTCGTCGAACGGCTCGCCCCGGTCCGGACGCGGGGCTCGCGATGAGAGCCCGCACGGCGGCCGGCACCGTACTCCTCCTCGCCCTCACCGGGTGCGCCACCGGCCCCGCCCTGGAGAACCGCGGCGAGGTCACCGCACCCCCGGGCGACAGCCGGCACCTGACCATCGGCTCCGCCGGGTTCACCGAGAGCGACCTGCTGGCCCAGATGTACGCCCAGCTCCTGAACCAGGCCGGATACCGCACCTCCCTGATCACCGTCGCCAACCGCGAAATCTACGAACCCGCCCTGGAGTCCGGGCAGATCGACGTCGTCCCCGAATACGCGGCCACCTTCGCCGACTGGCTCAACGCCAGGACCAACGGCCCGGACGCACCCCCCGTGGGCTCACCCGATCTCACGACCACGATGAAGGCACTGCGCCGCCTCGCCACCCCCCGCGGCCTCACCGTCCTCGACCCCGGCAGGGCGGTGGACCAGAACGCCTTCGCGGTCACCGCCGCCTACGCCCGGCGGCACCACCTCAGGACGCTCACCGACCTCGGCGCCTCGGGGCTGAAGGTTCGGCTCGCGGCGGGCGACGAGTGCGTGCAACGGCCGTACTGCGAGCCGGGGCTGAAGAAGGTCTACGGCATCGACATCACCGGCGTCGACCCCAAGGGCGTCGGCACCACCCAGGCCAAGCGGGCCGTGCAGAGCGGGCAGGACCAGATGGTGCTGACCACGACCACCGACGCGACGCTCGGCCAGTTCGGCCTGGTCCTCCTCGCCGACGACAGACATCTGCAGAACGCCGACTACGTCGTCCCCGTCGTCAACCGGGCCCGGGCCGGCAGCGAGCGGGTGACGAAGGCGCTCGGCAAGCTCAACGACATCCTGACGACGGCCGACCTGGCCTCGATGAACCAGCAGGTCGACAGCTGGCGGCGGCTGGCCCAGGACGTGGCCCGGACCTACCTGCGGGACAGGGACCTGCTGAAGTGACGGCAGGCGGCGGCCGGGGCTGTTGTCAGTGGCGGCCGGTACGTTCGGGGTATGGGGATCTATCTGGTGAGTGTCGGTGCGCAGGACTGGCTCGACGGCGACGAGGACGAGGGCGGCAAGGGCGTCCTCGCCGCGGCCCTCGACGAGGAGCTGAGACGGCGCGGGCTGGCGCCGTACGAGTCGGTGCCCGAGGCGGCCGCCTTCGTGCGCGGCTCGGGGCTGTCGTTCGAGGAGAAGCTGGTACCGGCCATGGACGGGTTCGGCGCACTGTGCCGAGAGCACCTGTCACCGAAGGAAGGGGAACTGCTGCTCGGATGGTCGGTGCTGGTGCCCTTCTCGCTCGACGAGGAGATCCGGCTGCCCGTCGAATCCGCCTACACCGACGAGACGGTGATCGCCGGCGCACCCGAGGTGCTCGCCCTCGCGCAACGGCTCGCGGCGGCGATCGGCCTTCCCGTCGAGTCGATACCGGAGGCCTGCGACAACCTCGATCTGACGATGTGGTTCCTGGAGGGCCCGGCCAAGGAAGCGGCCGCCGTCCGTCCCGGCCCCTGGGGCGAGGACCTGGACACCGCCTTCTACGTCGCGCTCTACCTGCGGGCCGCCCAGCACTCGCTGCGCCGCGGCTGCCCGATGACGTACTGCTGACGACCACCGGCCACCGATCACCGGCCGCGCTCCGTCGGTCAGGCCTCCGACACCGAGTCGAACGGCACCTGACCGCGCGGGACGCCACGCGCGTCCGCGTCCACCGAGCGGCGCAGCGCCTCGTGCAGCCTGGCCGGGGTCAGCACGCCGAGGAAACGCGAACCGTCCAGCACCGCGACCCACCCGGCGTCGTGCTGCAGCATGACGCCGAACGCCTGTCTGAGCGGGGCGCCCACCGGTACCCACGCGGTCATCCGATGGGCGAGGTCGCCGATCGCGCCGCCCGCCGCCAGCTCCTCCCGGCCCACCCAGCCGTGCAGGTCGCCGTACGGGCCCAGGACCACCGCCCACCGGGCGCCGGCCGTCCGCAGCCGGGCCGCCGCGCTCGCGGCGGGCTCGTCGAGGCGGACGACCGGCGGCTGCTCCAGGTCGTCCGGTTCGATGTCGGTCACGGACAGCCGCTTCAGCCCGCGGTCCGCCCCCACGAACCCGGCCACGTACGGGGTGGCCGGCCTGCCCAGCACGGCCCCCGGAGTGTCGAACTGCTCGATCCGCCCCTGCCCGTACACCGCGATCCGGTCGCCGAGCCGTACCGCCTCCTCGATGTCGTGCGTGACCAGCAGCACCGTCTTGCGCACGGCGGCCTGCATCCGGAGGAACTCGTCCTGCAACTGCTCCCGCACCACCGGGTCGACGGCGCCGAACGGCTCGTCCATCAGCAGCACCGGGGGGTCGGCGGCGAGCGCCCGGGCCACGCCGACGCGCTGCCGCTGGCCGCCCGAGAGCTGGTCCGGGTAGCGCGGCCCGTACGTCTTCGGGTCCAGGCCCACGAGGTCCAGCAGCTCTGCGGCGCGGGCCAGGGCCCGCGCCCGTTTCCAGCCGAGCAGCGCCGGGACGGTCGCGGTGTTGTCGAGGATCGTGCGGTGCGGGAACAGGCCCACCTGCTGGATGACATAGCCGATCCGGCGCCGCAGCCGCACCGGATCGACGTCCGCGACGTCCGCGCCGTCGACGAGGATCCGGCCCGAGGTCGGTTCGATGAGCCGGTTGACCATCATCATCGTCGTGGTCTTGCCGCAGCCGGAGGGGCCCACGAGCGTGACGAGTTCACCCTCGGCCACCTCGAAGGAGAGGCCGTCCACCGCGGTCGTGCCGTCCGCGTACCGCTTGGTGACCTGCTCGAACCGGATCATTCCCTCACGTTAACCGCGACCGTCACCGATCGCCCGCATCGGCGATGGGGACCGGGCGGTCTCCGCTGACCAGGACCACCTCCAGGGTGCGCGGACCGTGCACCCCCTCGACCCGGTCCAGCTCGATGTCGCTGGTGGCAGAAGGACCGGAGATCCAGGTCAACGGCAGGGCCGGGTCGAGCCGTTCGAGAGCCTGGGGCACGGAGGACACGACCTGCTCCGGGACCCGTACGACACAGATGTGGTGGTCGGGCACGAGGGTGATCCGACGGCGGCCCTGGTCCGGGCCGCCGTCCAGCACGATCGTGCCGGTCTCGGCGACCGCCACCGCGCAGCCGGTGACCACGCTGCCGACCCGGTCGAGTTCGCGCGGCGTGCTCTCGCCCCGGTCCGTGACCTGCTCGGCCTCGGTCGCCGAGAGCCACTCGGGGGGCAGCCCGGTAGGCACGGCCACTGTCCTCGAACCACGCGCGGCGACCAACCCCCCGATCGTGGCTGCCAGTTCCTCCTTCGTGCACCGGTGCACGATCGCCCGGTAGTCCGCCAGGTTCTCGGCGAGCAGGTCCACCGTCTCCGCGACGCTCCGGGCCCCGTGCTCGCGCAGATACGCCCGCTCGACGGGCGTGTCCTCGTCCCGTACCTCGGCCAGTGCCCGTCGCACCCGGCCGAGGATCCGCTCCCTGCTGCTCACTTCGCACCGCCCTTTCCGCCGCCGGTCCGCTGCCACCAGTCCCGGAACGGCTCCGCCGGTACGGCCGGCAGGTCCCGGGTCCCGCTCCACGCCCGGCCGGGACCCGGCAGGGTACGGGGATGCAGGCGGCGGCTGCGGGAGGCGAGCCGCTGGCCGGTGCGCAGGGCGGCCGGGTGCGTGAACGCCCACCGGGCCGCGCGCATCGCCGCCCGCTCGGCCGCGTGCCCCTTGGCCGGCTTGAGCACCACCTTGTTGCCGTCCCGGACCGCCTCGCCGCCCTCCACGACCCGCTCGCGCAGATGCACCAGCACCTCGGGGATGTCGATGGCGACCGGGCAGACGTCGTAGCAGGCCCCGCACAGCGACGAGGCATACGGGAGCGAGGCGTCGATCTCGCTCTGTGTGCCCCTCAGCTGGGGGCTGAGGATGGCGCCGATCGGGCCCGGGTAGACCGAGCCGTAGGCGTGGCCGCCGGCCCGCTCGTAGACCGGGCAGACGTTCAGGCAGGCCGAGCAGCGGATGCAGCGCAGGGCCTGGCGGCCGACCTCGTCGGCGAGGGTGTCGGTACGGCCGTTGTCCAGGAGCACCAGGTGGAAGGTCTGCGGGCCGTCGCCGTCCGTGGTGCCGGTCCACATGCTGGTGTACGGGTTCATGCGCTCGGCGGTGGAGGACCGGGGGAGGGTCTGCAGGAAGACCTCCAGGTCCTGCCAGGCCGGCACGGTCTTCTCGATGCCGACGACCGAGATCAGCGTCTCGGGCAGGGTCAGGCACATCCGCCCGTTGCCCTCGGACTCGACGACGACCAGGGTGCCGGTCTCGGCGACCATGAAGTTGGCACCGGAGATGCCGACCTTCGCACGCAGGAACTTCTCCCGGAGGTGGAGCCGGGCCGCCTCGGCCAGTTCGGCCGGTGTGTCGGTGAGGCCCTCGGGTGCGGGGCGCCCCCACTCGCCCATCTCCCTGCGGAAGATGTCCCTGATCTCACCACGGTTGCGGTGGATGGCGGGGACCAGGATGTGCGAGGGCCGGTCGTGACCCAACTGCACGATCAGTTCGGCCAGATCGGTCTCGTAGGCCCGGATGCCCGCGGCCTCCAGCGCCTCGTTGAGCCCGATCTCCTGCGTGGCCATCGACTTGACCTTCACGACCTCCGACTCACCGGTCTCCTTGACCAGTTCGGTGACGATCCGGTTCGCCTCGTCGGCGTCGGCGGCCCAGTGGACCGTGCCGCCCGCCGCCGTCACGGCCTCCTCCAACTGGACCAGATAGCGGTCGAGATGACGGAGTGTGTGGTCCTTGATCCGTTTGCCCGCCTCGCGCAGCGCGGCCCAGTCGGACACCTCGGCGACCGCCTTGGCCCGCTTGGCGCGGATGGTGTGCGTGGCGTGGCGCAGGTTCCCGCGCAGGACGGGGTTGCTGACGGCCTCGTGCGCGGCCTTCGGGAAGGCCGGCATTCCTACGAACGTCCCGCTCATACGGCCGGCTCCTCCTTGGTGCTCGCCAGGATCTCCGCGATGTGCACCGGCCGCATGCCGCTGCCCAGCCGGGTCATGGTGCCGCCGATGTGCATCAGGCAGGAGTTGTCGGCCGCGCACAGCACCTCGGCGCCGGTCGACTCGGCGTTGCGCACCTTGTCGGTGCCCATCGCCGCTGACACGTCCGCGTTCTTCAGCGCGAACGTGCCGCCGAACCCGCAGCACTCCTCGGCGCCCGGCAGCTCCACCAGCTCCAGGCCCTCGACGGCCTGCAGGAGGCGGCGGGGGCGGTCGCCGAGGCCCAGACTCCGCAGCCCGTGGCAGGTCGGGTGGTAGGTGACAGGGTGCGGATAATATGCCCCGACGTCCGTCACCCCCAGGACGTCCACCAGGAACTCCGTCAGCTCGTACGTCTTCGGCACCACCGGCGCCAGCGCAGCGGCCAGCCCGCTCCCGCGCCCCTCCGCCCGGGCCCGCTCGCCCATCCTCGGATACAGCTCCCGCACCATCGCCCCGCAGGACCCGGACGGGGTCACGATCGCCTCGTACTCCGCGAAGACATCGGAGAAATGCCGGGCCAGCGGCTCCGCCTCATGGCGGTAGCCGGTGTTGTAGTGGGCCTGCCCGCAGCACGTCTGCGCCATCGGGAAATCGACCTCGACGCCCAGCCTGGTCAGGAGTTTCACCACCGCGCGGCCGGTGTCCGGATAGAGCGTGTCGTTGACGCAGGTCAGGAAGAGAGCGACACGCATCGCGGCTCCTAGAGGTCGATCATCGGATGAGTGCAGGGTAATGGGCCGGTGCGGCCGGCGGGAGACCCGGTCGCGGTGCGGCGGGTCGGGAGCCGCCACCGGGTGACCGGTGCCGCCGGCTCACCGTGGGGTCAGCCGCGCCTCGGCCGCCTCCCAGCGGGCGGTGTCGCCGCTGGGCGCGTACCGGGTCAGCGGCTGGCTGCGGGTGAGCAGCCGCCGCATGTCGGCGAGATCACCGAGGAGGCCGTGCGCACGGGCCTGCACGAGAACGTTCCCGAGGGCGGCCGCCTCCGCCGGGCCCGCCACCACCGGCAGCCCGCAGGCGTCGGCGGTGAGCTGGCAGAGCAGCGCGTTGCGGGTGCCGCCGCCCACCACGTACACGGTGTCCACCGGATGGTCGGCGAGCCGCTGCGCCTGAGCGACCGCCCGCCGATGGGCGAGCGCCAGCGAGTCGAGAATGCACCGGGTGATCTCACCGCGCGTCCGTGGCACGGGCTGTCCCGAGACCCGGCAGGCCTCCGCGATCCGCTCCGGCATCCGCCCGGGAGCCAGGAACCCGGCATCCCCCGCGTCCACCACCGAACGCAGCGCCGGCACGGTGGCCGCCGCCCGCAGCAGCTCGCCCAGATCCGGGTCGCCCCAGGCCCGTACGCACTCCTGGAGCAGCCACAGCCCCATGATGTTGCGCAGATAGCGGACCGTGCCGTCCAGCCCCAGTTCATTGGTGAAGTTGGCGGCCCGGCTCTCCTCGGTCAGCACCGGCGCTGCCAGCTCCAGCCCGGCCAGCGACCAGGTCCCGGTACAGATGTACGCGAACCGCTCACCGTCCGCCGGCACGGCGGCCACCGCGGACGCGGTGTCGTGCGAGCCGACAGCGGTCACCGGCACCGGCCCGGCCAGCCCGGTCTCCTCCAGCACCTCGGGCCGCAGCAGCCCGGCCGGATCCCCGGGCCGCCGCAGCGGTGCGAACAGCCCGAGGTCGATCCCCAGCCGGTCCGCGACCTCGTACGACCAGTCGCGCGTCCGGGGATCGATCAGCTGGGTGGTGGAGGCGTTGGTGAGCTCGGTGCCCTGCTCGCCGGTCAGCCAGTACGACAGCAGGTCGGGGATGAGCAGCAGCCGCTCGGCGTGTGCGAACTGGGCACTGGATCGGGCGGCCACCAGCTGGTAGAGGGTGTTGAAGGGCGCGTACTGGAGCCCGGTACCGGCGTACAGCTCCGCCGCCGGCACACTCGCCCACACCTTCTCCGCGACGCCCTCCGTGCGGGCGTCCCGGTAGTGCACGGGGTTGCCGAGGAGCGCCCCGTCGGCGTCCAGCAGCCCGTAGTCCACGGCCCAGCTGTCGATGCCGACGGAGTCGACCTGCCCGGTCGCCCGCAGCCCGTCCAGCACACCCCCGTAGAGGGCGAGTACGTCCCACCGCAGCCCCTCCGGCACCCGCACCGGCCGGTTCACGAACCGGTGCGCCTCGGCCAGCTCCAGCGAGTCGGGGCCCACCCGGCCGACCATGACCCGCCCACTGGACGCGCCGAGGTCCACCGCTGCGTAGGACCTTGGGGCGGTCATCGCAGGAACGCGGCCGCCACACCCGCGTCGACGGGGACGTGCAGCCCGGTGGTGTGGGTCAGTTCGCCACCGGTCAGGGCGAACACGGCGTTCGCCACATGCTCGGGCAGCACCTCACGCTTGAGGATGGTCCGCTGCGCGTAGAACTCGCCCAGCTTCGACTCCGCAACCCCGTAGACGGCGGCCCGCTGGGCCCCCCACCCGCCGGCGAAGATCCCGGACCCGCGCACCACACCGTCCGGGTTGACCCCGTTGACCCGGATCCCGTGCTCGCCCAGCTCGGCGGCGAGCAGCCGCACCTGGTGCGCCTGGTCGGCCTTGGTCGCGGAGTAAGCGATGTTGTTGGGCCCGGCGAACACGGCGTTCTTGGAGGCGATGTAGACGATGTCGCCGCCCAGCCCCTGGGCGATCATCACCCGCGCGGCCTCCCGCGAGACGAGGAAGGACCCGCGGGCCATGATGTCGTGCTGGAGGTCCCAGTCCTTGGCGGAGGTCTCCAGGAGCGGCTTGGAGATCGAGATCCCCGCGTTGTTGACGACGAGATCCACCCCGCCGAAGGCGAGCGCGGCGGCCCGGAACGCCCCCGCGATCTGCTCCTCGTCCGTCACGTCCACGGTGACCGCGACGGCCTTGTCGGGCCCGCCGAGCTCCTCCGCCACCGCGGCCGCGCCCTCGGCGTTGAGGTCGGCGACGACGACACAGGCCCCCTCGGCCACCAGCCGGTGCGCGATCGCCTTGCCGATCCCGCTGCCGGCCCCGGTCACCAGGGCCACCCGGGTGGCCAGCGCCTTCGGCTTCGGCATCCGCTGGAGCTTGGCCTCCTCAAGGGCCCAGTATTCGATCCGGAACTTCTCCGACTCCTCGATCGGCGCGTAGGACGACACCGCCTCGGCCCCGCGCATCACATTGACGGCGTTGACATAGAACTCACCCGCGACCCGGGCGGTCTGCTTGTCCTTGCCGAAGCTGAACATGCCGACGCCGGGCACGAGCACGATCGCCGGGTCGGCGCCGCGCATGGCGGGGGAGTCGGGCAGGGCGTGCCGCCGGTAGTAGGCGGCGTACTCCTCCCGGTACGCGGCGTGCAGCTCACGCAACCGCGCGACCGCCTCGTCCAGCGGGGCAGCCGGCGGGAGGTCGAGCACCAGCGGCCGTACCTTCGTCCGCAGGAAGTGGTCCGGACACGACGTGCCCAGCGCGGCGAGCCGTGGATGCTCGGCCCGCGCCAGGAAGTCAAGGACGACATCGGAGTCGGTGAAGTGCCCGACCTGCGCCCGGTCCTGGGAGGCGACGGCCCGGACGTACGGCGCGAGCGCGGCGGCCCGCTCCCGCCGCTCGCCCTCCGGCAGCGCGCCGTACCCCTCGACGAGGGCCCCGAACGGCTCGGCCTTCCCGCGTTCCGCCAGGAACTTCTCGGCGGTGCGGATGATGTGCAGCGAGTTGCGCTCGCACTCCTCGGAGCTGTCGCCCCAGGCGGTGATCCCGTGCCCGCCGAGCACACACCCCACGGCCTGCGGGTTGGCCTCCTTGACGGCGGCGATGTCCAGGCCGAGCTGGAACCCCGGCCGCCGCCACGGCACCCACACCACGGTGTCCCCGAAACACTCGGCCGTGAGCTTCTCCCCGTCGGCTGCACACGCCAGCGCGATACCGGAGTCCGGGTGCAGATGATCGACGTGCGGGGCGTCGACGAGCCCGTGCATGGCGGTGTCGATGGAGGGCGCGGCCCCGCCCTTGCCGTGCAGGCAGTAGTCGAAGGCGGCGACCATCTCGTCCTCGCGCTCCACCCCCGGGTACACCTGGGTGAGCGCCTTGAGCCGATCGAGCCGCAACACGGCAAGCCCGCCCGCCGTGAGCGTCCCGAGGTCACCACCTGACCCCTTCACCCACATCAGCTCCACATCACCACCGGTGACGGGGTCGGTGGCGGTGCCTTTCGCGGACGCGTTGCCGCCGGCGTAGTTCGTATTACGAGGATCAGCACCGAGCCGATGGGACCGGGAGAGAAGCGCGGAGGCTTCGGGATGGGTGGACACGAGGATTCCTAACTTGTCGAAGACGGCGAGTGGATTCACCTGAAGGGGCGCGGGGAACTGAGCGACCAGCCACACCCGGCCCGCACCCTGCGACGCAACAGATCAAGGCAGACGCTTACGCACCCCACCCCGCCTGTTCCCCTCCAACTCGCTCGGCGACGATCTTCTCGGCCCACCCGGACCGGCGGTACGCCGCGATCGGGTCGGGGTCCAACCCCATCTCGTCCCGCACCTCCCTGAGCAACGGCCGCACATCCGTGTTGTAGGCATCCATCACCACGGCATTCGCGGCCAGCACGTCCCCGGCGGCCTGCGCCTCCGCCAACGCCGCCCGGTCCACCAGCAGCGCCTTCGCCGTGGCCTCCTGCACGTTCATCACCGACCGGATGATCGCCGGGATCTTCGCCTCGATGTTGTGGCACTGGTCGAGCATGAAGGCCACCTCGGCGGTGAACCCGCCCCCACGCGCCACCTCGTACATGATCCGGAACAGCTGGAACGGATCCGCGGCCCCCACCATGAGGTCGTCGTCCGCGTAGAACCGCGAGTTGAAGTCGAACCCGCCGAGCTTCCCCTCCCGCAGCAGCGTGGCGACGATGAACTCGATGTTGGTGCCCGGTGCGTGGTGGCCCGTGTCGACGACGACCTGCGCCTGCGGCCCGAGCTTCAGGCAGTGGGCGTAGGCCGTCCCCCAGTCCGGCACGTCGGTCGTGTAGAAGGAGGGCTCGAAGAGCTTGTACTCCAGCAGCATCCGCTGCCCGTCGCCCAGCCGCGCGTACACCTCGGCCAGCCCCTCGGCCAGCCGGTCCTGGCGGGCCCGGATGTCGTCCTGACCGGGGTAGTTGGTGCCGTCGGCGAACCACAGCTTCAGGTCCTTCGACCCCGTCGCGTCCATGATGTCGACGCACTCCAGCAGGTGATCGACGGCCTTCCGGCGCACCGCCGCGTCCGGGTGGCAGATGCTGCCCAGTTTGTAGTCGTCGTCCTGGAAGGTGTTGGAGTTGATCGCCCCCAGCCGCAGCCCCCGCTCCTCGGCGTGCTTGGCCAGGCCGGCGTAGTCGTCCACCTTGTCCCAGGGGATGTGCAGCGCCACCGTCGGCGCGACCCCGGTCACGGCGTGGACCTGCGCGGCGTCGTCCAGCTTCTCCTTGGGCGAGCGCGGCACGCCCTGCTGGGCGAACACCTTGAAGCGGGTCCCCGAGTTTCCGTACGCCCACGACGGCGTTTCGACGGCCTGGGTCTTCAGCGCGGCCTTCACCGCGGCGAGGTCGGTCACTTCGGGGCTCCTGAGGGATCGGAACAACTGAGTGGTGAAACGATTCAGAACGGCAAAGTATGAGCCCCTCGCGGGGGTGTCAAGCTTTCCGACCAACCCCGTTTTCCGTGACTCCGCCGTGACCTTTGGCTATCGAAATTTTTTCGACACGGACCCATTGACGTGACATGCCCGTGGTGCCTACGGTCCCGGCAATCCAGTTGAAACCTTTCACGACGCCGTGAGGTCCGGTGCCCACCGTCTCGCCGTGTCGTCGAGGAGCCCTCATGACCCACCCGTCCGACACGGGACCGGCCCCGGTGCTGGCGCTGAAGGACGTCTCCAAGTCCTTCGGTGCCGTACGCGCCCTGCGGGACGTCTCCCTGGAGCTGTTCCCCGGCGAGGTGCACGCCCTCGCCGGGGAGAACGGCGCGGGCAAGTCGACGCTGATCAAGACCCTCGCCGGAGTGCACCGACCGGACGCCGGCCAGGTGCTGCTCGACGGCGAGCCCGTCGTCTTCCACGGCCCCGGCGACGCCCGCGACGCCGGAATCGCCGTGATCTACCAGGAACCCACGCTCTTCCCCGACCTGTCGATCGCCGAGAACATCTTCATGGGCCGCCAGCCCCGGCGCGCCCTCGGCCGGATCGACCACAAGGCCACCCACGCGGCCACCGCCGCCCTGATGAAGCGGCTCGGCGTCGCCCTCGACCCCGACCGCCCCGCCCGCGGCCTGTCCATCGCAGACCAGCAGATCGTCGAGATCGCCAAGGCGCTCTCCTTCGACGCCCGGGTCCTGATCATGGACGAGCCGACGGCCGCCCTCACCGGCAGTGAGGTCGCCCGCCTCTTCGGCGTCGTCCGCACCCTGCGCGACCAGGGCGCCGCCGTGCTCTTCATCTCGCACCGGCTGGAGGAGATCTTCCAGATCTGCCGGCGGGTCACCACCCTCCGGGACGGCGCCTGGATCGCCAGCGAGCTCGTCGACGGCATGACCGAGGACGATCTCGTACGCCGGATGGTCGGCCGCGACCTGGCCGAGCTGTATCCCAAGCAGGACGTCCCCACCGGCGAAGTCGCCCTGAGCGTACGGCGCCTGACCCGCGAGGGCGTCTTCACCGACGTCTCCTTCGAGGTGCGGTCCGGCGAGATCGTCGGCCTCGCCGGACTCGTCGGCGCCGGCCGGACCGAGGTCGCCCGCGCCGTGTTCGGCGTCGACCGCTGGGACGCCGGCGAGGTCGAGATCAGGGGACGGAAACTCACCAACGGCGCCCCGTCCGTGGCGATGTCCGCCGGCCTCGCCCTCGTCCCCGAGGACCGGCGCGCCCAAGGCCTCGTGATGGACATGTCCATCGAGCGGAACATCGGCCTGACCGGCCTGCGTACGACCGTGAAGGCGGGCCTCGTCGACCGGGGCGCCGAGCGCAGCCGGTCCCTCGACTGGGCCGTCAAGCTCCAGGTGAAGTACGCCCGGATCGCCGACGCCGTCTCCACCCTCTCCGGCGGAAACCAGCAGAAGGTCGTCCTCGCCAAATGGCTCGCGACCGGCCCGAAGGTACTGATCGTCGACGAGCCGACCCGTGGCATCGACGTCGGTACCAAGGCCGAAGTCCACCGGCTGCTCGGCGAGTTGGCCGCCGACGGGGTCGCCGTTCTGATGATCTCCTCCGACCTGCCCGAGATCCTCGGCATGGCCGACCGCGTGCTGGTGATGCACGAGGGCCGGATCACCGCCGAGATCCCGCGCTCCGAAGCCAGCGAGGAAACCGTGATGGCCGCAGCCACGGGGAGGGCCGCCGCATGACGGTGACCACCTCCGAACAGACCCCCGTCGCCGAGGCGCCCGAGTCCAGCGGGACCCGGCTCGTCGACCGCGTCTTCAAGATGCGCGAACTCGCCATCCTGGCCGTCTTCCTGGTGATGATCGCCGTCACCCAGGCCGGCAACAGCGAGTTCCTCTCCGAACAGGGCATCAAGGACCTGCTGCTCAACGCGACCATCCTGGTGCTGGTCGCCACCGGACAGTCCCTGGTGGTCATCACCCGGAACGTCGACCTGTCCGTCGGGTCCACCCTCGGCATCACCGCCTTCGCCACCGGCGACTATCTGCACGGCGGCGGCAACCCGGTCGTCGCCATCCTGCTCGCGATACTCCTCGGCATCGGCTGCGGACTGCTCAACGGCCTGCTGGTGAGCCTCGGTCAGGTGCCCGCGCTCGTCGTCACCCTCGGCACGCTGTACATCATCCGGGGCGTCGACTCCATCTGGGTCGGCTCCCGGCAGATCACGGCCGCCGATCTCCCCGGCTCCTTCGTCGACTTCGGCTCCGGCGGCCTGGCGGCCATCCCCTGGCTGGCCATCATCGCCCTCGCGGTCCTGGTCGCCACCGCCTACTACCTCAAACACTTCGGCAGCGGACGGGAGTTGTACGCGCTCGGCTCCAACCCCGAGGCCGCCCGGCTGGCCGGCATCCCGGTCCGCAAGCGGATCCTCATCGCGTACACCTTCTGCGGCGCCCTCGCGGGGCTCGCCGGGGCGATGTACCTGGCCCGGTTCGGCAACGTCGACTCCGGCACCGGCACCGGCTACGAACTCACCGTGGTGAGCGCCGTGGTGGTCGGCGGCGTGGTCTTCACCGGCGGCTCCGGGAGCGTGTACGGCGCCGCCCTCGGCGCGCTGCTCCTGACCTCGGTCAACAGCGTGCTGCCGGCCCTCGGGGTGAGCTCCGTGTGGGTGCTCGCCATCAACGGCTTCCTGCTGCTGCTCGCCATCGCCGTCGACCGGATCGTCGCGCTGCGGGTGGCGGCGGCACTGAAGAAGAAGTCGGCCCTGACGAGGACCGCGACCAGCAAGGAGAACGCCAGCCATGCCTGAGTCCTTGACGCGTGCGGTGCGATGGGACACCGTCGTCGGCGCCCTGCTGATCGTCCTGCTGCTGTTCTCCTTCGGCTTCGTGGACGGCTTCGGGAACTCGCTCAACCTGTCCTTCCTGATCGGCAACACGCTTCCCATCGCGCTGATCGCGCTGCCGATGACCCTGCTGGTCGTCGCCGGCGAGATCGACCTGTCGGTCGCCTCGACCGCCGGGCTCTCGGGCGCGGTCATGGGCAAGCTCTGGAACGAGGGCATGGCGATCGAGACGATCATCCCGCTGTGCCTGCTGCTGGGCGTGGTCTGCGGGCTGGTCAACGGCCTGCTGGTGACCCGGCTGGGGCTGCCCTCGCTCGCCGTCACCATCGGCACGCTCGCGGCCTACCGGGGCATCGCGCAGATCGTCCTCGGCTCCGACGCGGTGACCGACTTCCCCACGCAGTACCTGGACTTCGCCGCGGGGCGGCTCGGCGACACGTTTCTGCCGCGGGCCTTCCTGCCGTTCCTGGTGCTGCTGGTGATCGCCGTGGTGGTGCTGCACGCCACGCCGTTCGGGCGGTCGCTGTTCGCGGTGGGGGCGAGCGAGGAGGCGGCGCGGTTCGCGGGAATCCGCGTCAAGCGCAACAAACTGATCCTCTTCGTGGCCACCGGCTTCATGGCCTCGCTCACCGGGATCTTCTGGGCCCTGCACTACGCCAGTGCGCGGTACGACAACGCGACCGGGCTCGAACTGAGCGTCGTGGCGGCGGTGCTGCTCGGCGGCATCGACTTCGACGGGGGCAAGGGCACGCTGGGCGGCGCGATCGCCGGGGTGTTCCTGCTCGGGGCGTTGCAGAACGTGATGAGTCTGCTCAATGTCTCCGCGCAGTCGCAGATCGTCGTGACCGGTGTGTTGCTTGTCGTCTCGGTGCTCGGACCTCGGGTTGCCCGTCAGATCTCGTTGGCACGGCACAGGGCGGCCAAAGCCGTCTGAACACTGCGGGCCGTGTGTGTCTGGTCGCGCCCACGCGGCAGTTCCGCACATTCAATCCAGCCCCGCGCCCCCAGGAGGGGGCGCCTCCAGAGCCGTTACTCATAAAGGAACCCAACATGCGTAAGTCATCCCTCCGGCGTGTCTGCGTCGCCGTCGCCGCTGTCTCCTCCCTCGCGCTCTCCGCCACCGCCTGCGGCGGGACCACCAAGAACAGCTCCGCCAGTGACGAGTCGGCGGCCGCCACCTCCACTGCCAAGGCCGATCCGAACGCGGCGCTCAAGAAGGGGCTCACCGTCGGGTTCCTCCCCAAGCAGGTCAACAACCCGTACTTCACCTCCGCCGACAAGGGCGGTGAGAAGGCGCTCACCGATCTGGGCAGCAAGTACAAGGAGGTCGGCCCCTCCAGCGCGACCGACACCTCGGGGCAGGTCAGCTACGTCAACACCCTCACCCAGCAGCAGGTCAACGCCATGGCCGTGTCGGCCCAGGACCCCGGGGCCCTGTGCACCGCGCTCAAGCAGGCCATGAGCAACGGCATCAAGGTCGTCACCTACGACTCCGACACCAACGCCGGCTGCCGCAACGCCTTCGTCTCGCAGGCCAGCGCCGAGGACCTCGGCCGTACCGAGGTGCAGCTGCTCGCCGAGCAGATCGGGTACAAGGGCGAGATCGCGATCCTCAGCGCCGCGCAGACCGCCACGAACCAGAACACCTGGATCGGCTTCATGAAGGACGAGCTGAAGGACCCCAAGTACAAGAACGTCAAGCTCGTCAAGATCGCCTACGGCAACGACGACGCCCAGGCGTCCTTCCAGCAGACCCAGGGCCTGCTCCAGCAGTACCCGAACCTCAAGGGGATCATCTCCCCGACCACCGTCGGCATCAAGGCGGCCGCCCAGTACCTGTCCGGCTCCAAGTACAAGGGCAAGGTCAAGCTGACCGGCCTCGGCACGCCCAACGACATGCGCCAGTACGTCAAGAACGGCACCGTCGACGCCTTCGAGCTGTGGGACCCGGCCAAGCTCGGCGACCTCGCCGCCCGCACCGCCGTGGCCCTGGTCTCCGGGCAGATCACCGGCAAGGAGGGCGAGACCTTCAAGGCCGGCGACACCACGTACACCATCGGCAAGGACGGCGTGATCAACCTCGGCAAGCCGACCGTGTTCGACGCGAAGAACATCGACCAGTTCAACTTCTGAGGCGGGAGCGGTACTTCATGCAGCGTGTCTGTTTCCTCCTCAAGGTCCGGCAGGACCGCCTCGCCGAGTACCGCGAACGCCACGCCGCCGTGTGGCCGGAGATGCGCGCGGCGCTCTCCGCCACCGGCTGGCACAACTACTCCCTCTTCCTGCGCGACGACGGCCTGCTGGTCGGCTATCTGGAGACCGAGGACTTCGCGGCCGCCCGGGCCGGCATGGAGGCCACCGAGGTCAACGCCCGCTGGCAGGCCGAGATGGGCCCCTTCTTCGAAGCCCTCGACGGCGCCCGTCCCGACGAGGCGATGAAGCCGCTCACCGAAGTGTTCCACCTCGCCTGACACACTCCCGTCCCCTCAGGAGCCGCTCGTGAAAAGACGCACCGTGCTCGGCGCCGCCCTCCTCGGCGCCGTGGCCACCCCCGCCCTCGCCGCCGGCACCGCCCGCGCGGCCGACCCGGGGCCGTCGGTGAACAAACAGCAGAGCACCCAACTCGACGCCCAGGCCATCTTCTTCGTCTCCTACGACGGCCTCGTCAACAACAACTCCTTCCAGAAGAACGGCCTGTTCACGTACAAGGGCTACCAGTACGCCGGCTGGTACACCTCGACCGGCTCCGCGGTCATCGGGCGCCGGGTGCTCGGCGGGTCGTCGTGGTCGACCGTCACCCTCGCCCACCAGCTCAAGTCCAGCGACTCGCACAACGTCATCTCGATGGGCGTCTCGAAGACCGACGGCCGGCTGCACATCAACATGGACTCGCACAGCGACGGCTTCTTCTACGTGAAGTCGGTGGCCGGGCTGCTGGACAACCCCGGCTCCACCGCCTGGACGTCGGCCGTCTTCGGCGCCGTGCAGACATCCCTCGACGGGGTGTCGCTCACCTCGCAGTTCACCTACCCGCAGTTCATCTCCACCCCCGAGGGCAAGCTCCAGCTCAGCTACCGGGTGGGGATCTCCGGGAACGGCCGCAACGCCCTGGCGGAGTACGACGGTTCGAGCTGGACCGCGCTCGGGGAGTGGAGCAGCTCCACGGGCACGTACACCAGCACGCACGGCTCCAGCACCGCCCGGAACATGTACCTGCACGGCATCGACTACGACGTCAACGGGCGGCTGCACTCGTTCTTCACCTGGCGTGAGCAGAACGCGGCGGTGATGTGCAACAGCGGCGGCATCACCAACCACGACACCGGCTACGTCTACTCCACGGACCGTGGGCGGACCTGGCGCAACGACGCCGGCGCCCTGGTAGCCACCACCGGCAGCTCGGACACCGTCGCCGTCACGGACTCAGGGCTGGTCGTCGACTCCCTCAACCCCGACCACTCCCTGATGAACCAGGAGAGCCAGTGGACCGACTCCACCGGCCTCCCGCACGCGATCATCAGCTATGTCCCCGGCCGCTTCGGCCAGTGCACCACGAACTACGTCAGCGACCGCACCGCCAACGGCCGCGCCTTCCACCTCCGCAAGAACTCCACCGGCAGCTGGCAGAAGACCGAGATACCCGTCGTACTGAACTCCAGCCAGCGCACCAAGCTGGTCCTGGACAAGTACGACAACGCGTACGCGGTGTTCCCCTACGGGCGGATCGCCGGCGCGTCGAAGGCCTCCGGGTACTCCGACTGGGCCTTGCTCTACGACGGCAGCGGTCTGAACGCCTTCGGCGAGGTCGTGATCGACGAGATGCGGGTCAAGGCGGACAACGTGCTGTCGTTCATGTACCAGGAGACGTCGAGCGGTACGACACCCTCGGCTCTCCACGTCGTGGACTTCGCGCTGCCCGGCTGACCCGGAGCGGCGTGCGAGTCATGTCGTAATGTGAAGCCCTTCCCGATGTGCCCTTCCGTGCTGTGAAGGCGCCGTCCATGTTTCCTGGAGGTCTCGCCCGATGGCCCAGTCGGTGGGTATCAAGGACGTCGCCCGCGCCGCCGGAGTATCGGTGGGCACGGTCTCGAACGTCATCAACCGCCCGGACACCGTCGCGGGCGAGACCCGGGCGCGGGTGCAGTCGGCGATCGACCGGCTCGGCTACGTCCGCAGCGAGTCCGCCCGCCAGCTGCGCGCGGGCCGCAGCCGGATCATGGGCCTGCTCGTCCTCGACATGGGCAACCCCTTCTTCGTGGACGTGGCCCGGGGCGCCGAGCGGGCGGCCCGGGACGCCGGACTCGGTGTGATGGTCTGCAACAGCGCGCAGAACGCCGGCGAGGAGGCCGAGTACCTCGCGCTCTTCGCCGAGCAGCGGGTGCGTGGCGTCCTGCTCACCCCGGCGGACGCCACCGGCCGCAACATCGAGACCTTCCGCCGGCACGGCATCCCCTTCGTGCTGGTCGACCGGGTCGCCGAGGGCACCACCGAGTGCTCGGTGAGCGTCGACGACGTGGCGGGCGGCGCGTTGGCGGTGCGTCACCTCGTCGACGCCGGGCACCGGTCCATCGCCTACGTCAGCGGCCCGCCGGGCTTCAACCAGGTCCGCGACCGGCGCACCGGCGCCCTGAACGCCCTCGCCGAGGCCGGACTCGGCCCCGACGCGCTGCGCGAGCTGCCCACCGAGCGGCTCGACGTGGCCGCCGGGCGGGACGCGGGCGCCCGCCTGCTCGGCCTCGCGGACCGGCCCACCGCCGTCTTCTGCGCCAACGACCTCCTCGCGCTCGGCGTCCTGCAGGCCATGTACGCGGCCGGGGTGGTCGTCCCGGACGACCTCGCGATCGTCGGCTACGACGACATCGAGTTCGCCGCCGCGGCCGCCGTACCGCTGACCTCCGTCCGCCAGCCCGCCGTCACCATGGGGGCGATGGCCGCGGATCTGCTCCTGGAGGAGACCGAGGAACGGGAGGGCCCGACGGGCCACGAGCACCGCCGCGTGGTGCTCCAGCCGGAACTGGTGGTGCGCCGCTCCAGCCTCGCCGCCCGCTGATCGGGTATTCAGTAACGATTTCATGATCCCGGGGGCGGGCCCACCCCGGACCTGTGCTGAACTGGGACGCGACCAGCCGTCCGTCCCAGGAGAAACGTTGAGCCTCAGCTACCGCCAGCCCGGCGTCGTCCTTACCGACCGCTACTTCACCGTCCCCCTCGACCACGCGGATCCGGACGGCGAGACCATCGAGCTGTACGCCCGGGAGGCGGTCGCGAGCGACAAGGCGGACCAGGAGCTGCCCTGGCTGCTGTATCTGCAGGGTGGTCCCGGATTCGGAGCGAATCGTTTCGTCGGGCGGCAGGCCTGGCTCGACCGGGCCCTGCAGGAGTACCGCGTCCTGCTCCTCGACCAGCGCGGCACCGGCCGCTCCACCCCGGTCAACCGGCAGACCCTGCCGCTGCGCGGCGGCCCGGCCGCCCAGGCCGACCACCTGACCCGGTTCCGCGCCGACTCGATCGTCCGGGACTGCGAGGCGATCCGCCCGCAGCTCACCGGCGGCGCCCCCTGGACGACCCTCGGCCAGAGCTTCGGCGGCTTCTGCACGGTGACGTACCTGTCGTTCTTCCCGCAGGGCCTGAAGACCTCCGTGATCACCGGCGGTCTGCCGTCCCTGGACGCGCATGCCGACGACGTCTACCGGGCGGCCTATCCGCGCATCGAGCGCAAGGTCGCCGCGCACTACGACCGCTACCCGCGGGACGTCGAGCGGGCCCGCCGGATCGCCGAGCACCTCCTGGACGGCCGGACCGTGCTGCCGAACGGCTACCGGCTCACCGTCGAGGCCTTCCAGTCCCTCGGACTGATGCTGGGCACGAGCGACGGCAGCCACCGCCTGCACTTCCTCCTGGAGGACGCCTTCGTCCGCACCCCGGCCGGCCCCGAACTCTCCGACGCCTTCCAGGAGCAGGTCCAGGGCCTGCTGTCGTACGCGAGCAACCCGCTGTACGCCCTCGTCCACGAGCCGGTCTACGGCCAGGACGCCCGCCCCACCGCCTGGGCGGCCGAGCGGGTCCGCGCCGAGTTCCCGCAGTTCGACGCGGCCAAGGCACTCGCCGGTGACGCCCCGGTGCTCTTCACCGGGGAGACCGTGCACCCCTGGATGTTCGAGACCGATCCGGCCCTGCGGCCGCTGAAGGCGGCGGCGGACCTGCTCGCCGCCCGCACCGACTGGCAGCCGCTGTACGACCCGGCCCGCCTGGCCGTCAACGAGGTCCCGGTCGCCGCCGCCGTCTACCACGACGACATGTACGTCGACACCGGGCACTCGCTGCGCACCGCGCGGGCCGTCCGGGGCCTGCGTACCTGGGTCACCGACGAGTTCGAGCACGACGGACTGCGCACCGGAGCCCCCCGGGTCCTCGACCGGCTCCTCGCGCTCGCCCGCGACGAGGTGTGAGCGCCGCGGGGAAAAGAGGTTGCGGGCACGGCTGGTCCGCATAGTCTCGCGGCAGTGGAGGAACGGGGGACATGACCATGGACACGGAACTGCTGGCCGACCGCTTCCAGGAACACCGCGGCCAACTGCACGCGGTGGCCTACCGGATGCTCGGTTCGCTCGCCGAGGCCGAGGACGCCGTCCAGGAGGCCTGGCTCAAGCTCGGGCGCGCGGACGCGGACGAGATCAGGAACCTGGGCGGCTGGCTGACCACGGTGGTCGGCCGGGTCTGCCTGGACATGCTGCGCTCCCGTACGGCGCGCCGCGAGCAGCCCATCGACGAGACGTTCGTACCCGACCCGGTGATCAGGCCGCTGTCGAGCGTCGACCCCGAACGGGAGGTGCTGGAGGCGGACTCCGTCGGGCTCGCCCTCCTCATCGTCCTGGAGACGCTGGAGCCCGCCGAGCGGCTGGCGTTCGTCCTGCACGACATGTTCGCGGTGCCCTTCGACGACATCGCGCCCATCGTGGAACGCAGTTCGGCGGCCACCCGCCAGCTGGCCAGCCGGGCCCGCCGCAGGGTCCAGGGCGCCACCCCCACCGGCGACCCCGACCTGGGCCGGCAACGCCAGGTGCTGGAGGCCTTCCTGGCGGCCTCCCGGGGCGGTGACTTCGAGGCACTGGTCGCCGTGCTCCACCCGGACGTGGTGCTGCGGGTCGACTCCGGGGCGCTGGTGCGCGGTGCCGCCGCCTCCAAGGTGGTGCGCGGGGCGCGGTCGGTGGCCGAAGGGGCGTTCAGCTTCCGGCAGTTCGCGGGCTGGGCGCGGCTCGTGCTCATCAACGGCGCCGTCGGCGTGGTCACCGCGCCCGAGGGGCGCCCGCTCTCGGTCACGGCGGTCACGGTCGCCGACGGCCGGATCACCGAGATGTACATCCTGGCCGACCCCGAGCGGCTCGACCGCCTGGACCTCGCCGCAGGGGAGGACTGACGGCCGCTCAGACGGCGGGCGCCGTGGGCCGGCGGGGGCTCACGCTCCGCCCGTCGGGCAGGAGTTCACCGGTGTCGTCGAAGACGATCGTGCCGTCGCACAGCAGGCTCCAGCCCTGTTCGGGATGGGCCGAGACGATGACGGCCGGGTGGCGGTCGGGGTGGTCGGCGCCGGGGCACGGGGGCTGATGCCTGCACATGGTCCGTCTCCTGTCGTACGGGTCCTGCCTCTGTGATAGCCCGGCTTGTTTTCCGCCGGATGAAGAGGACCCCCACAGGGCGGGATTCCCAGCGGTGAGCTTCCGGCCGTCGTATGGCGAGGAGGGCTCGGGCGGCAGGGCCCGGATCAGTAGCGGGCGGCGCTCGCCAGCAGAGGCGGATACACCGCGCTCGGCACCCCGTCGACCGTGGCGCCCGCGTACTGGAGCATGGCGCCGACACGGTGGTTGAGGTCATGGGGGAAGTTGAGAGCCGGGGCCGACACCTCGTCCAGCCGGGCCGTCTGCTCCGGTGTCAGACGGACGTCGAGAGCCGCGATGTCGGCCTCCAGATGGCCGAGGGTGCGCGGGCCGACGAGGGTGGAGGTGACACCGGGGCGGTTGTGCACCCAGGAGAGGGCCACCGCGGCCGGGCTCGCGCCGACCTCCTCGGCGACCGCCGCGAGCACCTCGATCACGGTGAACTCGGCCTCGCTGGGCTGCCCGATGACGGCGGCCCGCGGGGCGTCGGCGGGTGCGGGCCGCCCCTTGCGGTACTTCCCGGAGAGGAAGCCGTTCTTGAGCGGGCTCCAGGGCAGCAGGCCCATCCCCGCGTCCTGCGCGAGCGGGACCAACTCGCCCTCGATGGTGCGCTCCAGCAGCGAGTACTCCATCTGCAGCGCCGTCACCGGGGTCCAGCCGCGCAGCAGCGCCGTGGTGTGGGCCTTCGCGGTGAACCAGGCCGGGGTGTCGGAGAAGCCGACGTACCGGATCTTGCCGGCCGTCACCAGGTCGTCGAGAGTGCGCAGGGTCTCCTCGACCGGGGTGGACCGGTCGTGGTTGTGCAGCCAGTACAGGTCGACGTGGTCGGTGCGCAGCCGGCGCAGCGAGTCCTCCAGCTGGCCGATGATCGCCTTGCGGCCGGCGCCGCCGCCGTTCGGGTCGCCGAGGTGCAGGTTGCCGAAGAACTTGGTCGCCAGCACCAGGCGGTCGCGGCGGCCGGGACGGGCGGCGAGGAAGTCGCCGAGGATCGCCTCCGAATGGCCGTTGGTGTAGAAGTTGGCGGTGTCGACGAAGTTGCCGCCGAGGCCGAGATAGGTCTGGAGGATCTTCTCCGACTCCTCGACCGAGCAGCCGAAGCCGCCGTCCTCGCCGAAGTTCATCGCGCCGAGGCAGAAGGGGCTCACCCTGAGCCCGGACCGGCCGAGAGAGACGTACGAGTCGAGTGCCATGAAGTGCTCCGTGGAAGACGCGTGGGGATTTCGACGCTTCGAGCAAACCAGGCTGAGCTGCGGCAACGTTAGGGCGATCGCACCGGTGGCTTGCACGATCCTGCCGGTTATCCGGGGGAGGGCGTTGCGGCCGTCCCTCGGCCGGCGTTTGAATCGGGAGCGTGTCCTTCGACGAACTGCGCTCCCTGATCGACCGGCACGCCCCGCGCGACGCCGACGTCGTCCACGCGATCGACGGCCTGATGCTGACCCGCGCCGAGCGGCCCACCGGGCCGCGCTCGGGCATCGCCGACCCCGTCCTCGCGCTGGTCGCCCAGGGCGCCAAACGGCTGACCCTGGGTGGCCGGATCTACGACTACGAGACCGGCCAGTACCTGGTCGTCTCGGTCGATCTGCCGGTCAGCGGGCAGTGCACCCGGGCCAGCCATGAGACGCCGTTCCTGGGGTTCGGCTTCCGGCTGCGGCCCGCCCGCATCGCCGCACTGCTCCTGGAGACCGGCACCGACCCGCACGCGGGCGGTGTGCGCCGCCGCACCGACCTGCCCGCGCTCGCGGTCGGCGACGCGCCCGCCGACCTGGTGGACGCCGCCGTCCGGATGGTCCGGCTGCTCGACCGGCCGGCCGACATCCCGGTGCTCGCCCCGATGATCGAGCGGGAGATCCTGTGGCGGCTGATCACCGGTGAGCGGGGCCCGCTGGTCCGGCAGATCGGGCTCGCCGACAGCCGGCTCACCCAGATCGGGCGAGCCGTCCGCCACATCCGCGAGCACTACACCGACGCCCTGCGCGTCGAGGACCTGGCCCGGCTCTCCGGGATGAGCGCCTCGCCGTTCCACCGGTACTTCCGCGCGGTCACCGCGATGACCCCGATCCAGTACCAGAAGCACATCCGCCTCCAGGAGGCCCGGCTGCGCCTGATGAGCAGCACCGACGACGTGGCCGACGTCGGCTACGCGGTCGGCTACGACAGCGCCTCCCAGTTCAGCCGCGAGTACCGGCGCCAGTTCGGCAGGCCGCCGGGGGCGGACGCGGTACGGCTGAGAAACGCGGACGACGAGGTCCTCACCGGTCAGTAGGCTGACCGGATGCCAGAACAGATATCCGAACGGGCTCGGCTGACCGGGGACTGCGCCCGCTGCTTCGGGCTGTGCTGTGTCGCCCTGCCGTTCGCCGCCTCGGCGGCCTTCGCGGTCAGCAAGCCCGCCGGAAAGCCCTGCCACCACCTCGGCGGTGACCACCGCTGCGGCATCCACTCCGAGCTGCGGCAGCGCGGGTTCGCCGGCTGCACGGTCTACGACTGCCTCGGCGCCGGGCAGAAGGTCTCGCAGGTCACCTTCGGCGGCCGGGACTGGCGGAGCGGGTCCGGGCAGGACGCCCGCCGGATGTTCGACGCGTTCCCGGTCGTACGGCAGCTGCACGAACTGCTCTGGTATCTGACGGAGGCCCTGAACCTGGACGCGGCGCGCCCCGTCCACGCCGGTGTGCGCGGCGCGCTGCACAGGACCGAGGAACTGAGCCTCGGCACGCCCGAAGAGCTCGCCGCCCTGGACGTGGCCGCCCATCGGCAGGAGGTCGATGTGCTGCTGCTGCGGACCAGCGAGCTGGCCCGGGCAGGGGTGCGCGGCAGGAAGAAGGACCGGCGGGGCGCCGACCTGATGGGCGCCCGGCTGAGGGGCGCCGACCTGCGCGGGGCGAGTCTGCGCGGCGCCTTTCTCATCGCCGCCGACCTCACCGGGGCCGATCTGCGGGACGCGGACCTGATCGGCGCCGACCTCCGGGACGCCGACCTCGGCGACGCGGACCTCACCGGCGCCTTCTTCCTGACCCAGCCCCAGCTCGACGCGGCCCGGGGCAACGCGGGAACGCGCCTGCCGGCGTCAGTCGCCCGCCCCGCGCACTGGACAGCCGCCGCTCTCTGACGCGGGTGCCTCCGGCACGGACACCGGTGCCGGGGCGGGGGCGCGCCGGTCCAGCCGCAGCCGCAGCCCGTCCGGCATCAGGGTGAGCCGCTCGGTCACCCGCAGCCGGTAGTCCGGGTCGGCCCGCAGGGTGTAGCGGCGCAGCAGCAGGCCGAGGACGAGGGTCGCCTCGTGCAGCGCGAACTGACGGCCGATACAGGCGCGCGCACCGGTGCCGAACGGCTTGAAGGTGTGCGGGGCCCGGCCCCGCGCGGCCTTCGCCTCGAACCGGTCCGGGTCGAAGAGCTCGGGGTCCGGCCCCCACACCTCGGGGTCCCGGTGCAGCATCGCGGTGAGGACCAGCGCCCAGGCGCCCCGGCGCATCGGATGCTCCCCGCCCAGCACGGTGTCCCGGCGGGCCTCGCGGGCGAAGGCGGGGGCCGTCGGCCACAGCCGCAGTGACTCGTCGAGGACCCGGCGTACATAGCGCAGCTTCGCCACCTGGTCGTAGCCCGGTGCGGGCGTGTCGCCCCAGACGCGGTCCACCTCGGCGGCGGCGCGGGCCGCGATCCCGGGGTTCAGGGCGAGGTAGTGCAGGGCGAAGGAGAGCGCGCCCGAGGTGGTCTCGTGCCCGGCGACCAGGAAGGTGATCACCTGCCTGCGGACGTTCTCCGCGGACAGCCGCTCCCCGGTCTCCGGGTGGGCGGTCTCCAGCATCCGGTCCAGCAGGTCGCCGTCCGCGCGGCCGCTCCCGCGCCGCTCCTCGACCAGATCGTCGACCGTGCGGTTGAGGTAGGCGATGTCGGCCGCGTTGCGCCGGCCGGTCTGCCGCAGCAGCAGCGGGGCCAGCGGCCCGGGCACGCTGTTCAGGCGCTGTGCGTAGGTGAGCGTGCCGATCATCGCGGTCACGAAGGGGTGCGGCCGGCTCCGCTCGAACGAGCCGAAGTCGTGGCCGAACCCGGTGCGGGCGATCGTCTCCAGGGTCAGCTTGGTCATGTCGCCGGGCACGTCCACCCAGCGGCCGGCCGACAGCTCGCGGTCCCAGTGGTCGGTGAGCCGCCCGGCCACCGCCAGCATCATCCCGTGGTAGCCCTCCATGGCCTCCCGGCTGAAGCCGGGTGCCAGGACGTCGTGCGCCAGCTGCCAGTTCGGCTCGTGGTTGTACGCGGTGAACAGGCCGTCCCCGGCGACCGGGCGAAGATTGGCGACCCCGAGCCCCACGTGCTTGGCGAACCGGGACTCGTCGGCCATGTCGGCGGCCAGTGCGGCGCCCCACACGAAGACGAACTCGTTGCCGAACGCCTTGCGCCGGAAGATCGGGCCCAGCTGGGCGCCGAGGCGCATCGAGTCCTGCAGGGGCGTGCGCCGGTCGACACCCAGGACGTCGCCGAGCAGGGGCAGCCGGCGCGGCGGATGGGGGATGCGGCTCAGTTCGGGCCAGCCCTGCTCGGCACCCCGGAACCCCTTGGGCAGCGGGGCCTCCGCTTCCGTCCGCGTGACCGTCTCCGCCATGACGCGATCTCCCTCGATGCTGCGGCACGTGAGCTAGTTGTACATGGGTTCAATAAGCGGTTTCAGTCTCGTCCCGTTGCTGAACCCACGTCAAGTAAGGTGCGGGTATGGCCGCGAATCCGAGTGGGCGCACCCGCCGCAGGCTCAGTACCGCGGAACGCCGTGAGCAGCTCCTCTCGGTCGGGGCCAGGCTCTTCTCCGAAAGCCCCTACGACGACGTGTGGATCGAGCAGGTCGCCGAGATCGCCGGCGTCTCCCGGGGCCTGCTGTACCACTATTTTCCGACGAAGCGTGATTTCTTCGCGGCGGTCGTGGCGCGGGAGAGCGAGCGGATGCTGCGGATGACGGCGGCCGAGCCCGGTGTGCCGGCCCGTGAGCAGCTCACGGCGAGCCTGGACATCTACCTCGACTACGTCCACACCCACGCGCACGGCTTCCGGGCGTTCCATCGCGCCGAGGCCTCCGGTGACCAGGCCGTTCGCCGCGTCTACCGGCAGGCGCAGGCGGCCCAGGAGCGCCAGATCCTCGCCGCCCTGGCCGCCGATCCCGAGTTCGGGCCGGCTCTCGACCGGCGCCCGGACACCCGCCTCGCGGTGCGCGGCTGGCTCGCCTTCACCACGCACGTCTGCCTGGAGTGGCTGCGCACCGAGGAACTGACGCGGGAACAGGTGCGGGATCTGTGTGCGCGGGCCCTGCTGGGTGTCATCTCCTGAGCCTGCCGGTCCTTTCCGCAGCCCCTCTTGACGTGCGAAGGGCCCGCCGTGCTTGGCGTACTCCCGGAACTTCGATAGGTTAAGTTAGGCTTACCTAAGGAGATTCGGGATGGGTGACGGACAGGCAGCGTGGGCGGCCGGACCCGGGGCGGCGGAGCAGGCCCGGTCCCTGCTGGCCGTCGCGTGGTCGTGCTTGGTGACCACGGACGGCGGACGCGAGGAGTACGTCGGCGCGCACGCCGTCGCCGACGACGGCCGGGTGCTGCTGCACGTGCCCGAGGACAGCGCCCTGTTCGCGGCCGCGATCTGCGCCCCGCGCGGCGAGCCGTCCGCGGTGCTGGAGTTCGCCGACGTCGCGCCCGTCCCGGTGCGCGGCCGGATCCGGGCCCGGCTCTGGATGGCCGGCTGGTTCACCCCCGGTGACGGGTACCTCGTCTTCCGGCCCACTCGCGTGGTGCTGCGCCGGCCCTCCGGCGCGGTGGTCGTCGACCTCGACGAGTTCGCCGCCGCCGGCCCGGACCCGCTGGCCGGCGCCGAGGCCGGACTGCTGACCCATCTCGCCGACGCCCACCCGGACGCCGTCGAGCGGCTCACCCGGCTCGTCGAGCCCGAGAGCCTGCACGCCGCGACCCGCGTCCAGCCCCTCGCCGTCGACCGGCACGGGCTGACCCTGCGCATCGAACGCACCCGCGCCCACCGCGACGTACGGCTCACCTTCCACGCGCCCGCCGACGACGTCGCCCAGCTCACCGAGCGCATACACGTCCTGCTGGCCCAGGCGAGCGCGGCCGCCTCCTGCCCGCGGACGCTACAGCGGCAGCGCGCAGACGGCGACCGGTGACGCGAACGGCTCGCCGGCGAGCCGGAGTTCACCGCTCGACGGGTCGACGGTGAAGACGCTCACGGTGCCGGACCGCTGGTTGGCCGCGAACAGCAGCCGGCCGTCGGGGGAGAAGGCGATCTGCCGCGGGAAGTCCCCGTGCGCCGGCACCGTGTCCAGCAGCCGCAACCGGGCCCCGGCGGCCTCGATGGCGTACCGCGCGAGCGTGTTGTCGCCCCGGTTGGCCAGGTAGGCGAAGGCGCCGTCCGCGGTGACCAGGAACTGGGCCGGGTAGTTGGTGGTGCCGGCGGCGCTGCCGGTGGACTGCGGCTCGCCGATCGTCAGACGGCCGTCGGCCGGGTCGTAGCCGCAGACCGTGACCGTGTCGCCCACCTCGTCGGCCAGGTACGCGTACCGGCCGCCCGGATGGAAGGTCAGATGGCGCGGGCCCGCCCCCGGCTTCGTGTGCGCCTGGGCGACCTCGGTGAGCGTGCCGCGCGCGGGGTCGAGTCGGTAGCTGTAGACCGTGTCGGTGCCCAGGTCCACGGCGAGGACGTGGCCGCCGTCCGGGCTGGTGATGAACTGGTGGGCGTGCGGGCCCTGTTGGCCGGGACCGGGGGCCGGGCTGGAGTGCGTGACCAGGTCGGTGCGCTCGCCGAGGGCGCCCGAGGCGTCGATCGGGTGCACGGCCACGCTGCCCGAGGTGTAGTCGGCGCTCAGCAGCCACCGGCCGGTGGGATGGACCGAGAGGTGACACGGGCCCGCCCCGCCCGTGCTCCGGCCGCCCAGGATCTTCCGGTCCGCCAGGCGTACGGCGGTCACGCTCCCGTCCGCCCGCTCGTTCACCGCGTACAGCGTGCGGCCGTCCGGGTGGACGGCCAGGTACGACGGGTCGGCGACCCCCGTCAGCGTGCCGGTGCCGGTGATCCGGCCGGTAGCCGGGTCGTACTCGGCGAGGCCGATGCCGGTGCCGCCGCCGGCCACGGAGGTGTACGTGCCGAGGAAGAGCGGGCGGGGCGCCGCCGGTGTCTTCGCCGGGGCGCCTGCCGCCGGGCCCGCCGCCCGGCGTGGCCGCTCCGTGGGCGGTGCCGCCGGTGCCGGGACCGCGACCACCGCCGCCGTGCCCGCCACCGCGCCGACGAACCGGCGCCTGCTCCAGCCGCCGCGCGTCCCTTGCGTACCACTGCCCATGCCACGCACCTCAGTCGTGAGTCACCCCGGACCTGACACACCCTGACGTGGACCCTGGGGTCGACGCAAGAAAGGCAACGCCCGTTGCGTGTGGTGCAACGACGTTTACCAGTCGCCGTCCGTCACGGGCTCGCCGGGCGCGTCCTTGAGGGGGACCACCTGCCCCGGGGCCGGCTGCTGCCAGGTTTCCAGGTCGTCGCCGAGCCAGTCGCCGACCGGCTTGACCGCCTCCAGGGTGTCGGTGGGGGCGAGATCCCGGGCGTCCTCGTCGTAGTAGTCGTACCAGGGCAGCCCCGCGCGGGTGTAGGCCGCCCGGTCCACCGGTGACGGCGGGGGCGCCTCACCCGTGATGCGGCGCCACTGCGGAGGTGTGACCAGGTGTACGAAGACCCGTCCGGCCGGGGACTCGGCCCAGTCCCGCAGCGGACGCTCGTCCAGGTACACCTCCTGGCGCATCGAGCCGCCGACACCCAGCCCCATCGCCGCCGGGGCGGACCTCCGCCCCGGGGCCGCCGGAGCCGCTCCCGGTGCGGCCGCCGCCAAGGGCGGTGCCCCACCGAAGGCGCCGGCCGACCGGGTGCTGCGCATCCGCTCCCGGCCCAGCCGCTCCCGCCGCAGCCGCTCCTGACGGCGGTACTCGGCGAGCGCCTCCCCGGACAGCGGGAAGGACTGGAGCTGCACCCCGCCCCACACCTCCTCGCCGGTGACCTGCGCCTCGACCGTCGCCCCCAGACCGAGCGGCACCGCCACGAACTGGCGGACCGTGCCCTTCCCGGAGTTGATGCCGTCCAGCCACGGCTGCCGGGGGAGTGCCAGATAGTTCTGCGGCCGCTGCGACAGCCGGTCGCTCCACGGCTTGCCGGACACCGCGCACACCTTGCCCACGCCGACCTGGAGAGCCGCCGGCCGCGCCGTGCCCGCGAAGCTCAGCCACATCGCCTCGCGCAGGTACACCGGCAGCATCACCCCGCCCCGCGCCCGCCATTCGGCCGGAACCGTGTCCGGGTAGTCGCCCACCCGCCGGACCGGGAACTCGCCGAGTCCCGGCGGCAGTGGATGGGTGCCCGTCTCCGGCAGTCTCAGGGTGCGCACGAAGCGCACCGCCACCCCGCCCGGCAGCCGCAGCGTGTTCCCGTCGATCCGTACCGCCGTGTCCGTCATCGGCGTGCCCCCTTCCCCGTCTGTGACGGAGAACGCCCCGCACCGCCGCTCTGGTTCCGCCGCAGCCGCTCCGGTACGCCCACCCGCTCCCGCAGCCAGGTCAGCCGCGGCCGCTTGGCGCGCTGCTCGCCGGAGACCCGGTCCAGCTCCTCCAGCAGGCGGCGGGTGCGGTACTCGGTGTCCAGCTCGTCGAGGAGCCGGTTGACCTCGGTCAGGACGGCGCCGAGCAGCTGCCAGTTCCGGTCGTCACGGTGGATCTCCTCCTGGAGCAGGTCGGCGAGCTTGTCACGGGTGCCGCGCGCGGTGTGCAGCTCGGCGGTGAGCCGCGCCTCGGCCGACTCGGCGTTCTCGCTGATGCTGGTGGTCACCAGAACCGCGAAACTCACCACGGCGTCGGCGATCTGGGACAGCAGCTGCTCCACGGCCGCGCCCGCGTCCGATGCGAACAGCGGTTCGGGTTCGCGGGCCTTGGCGAGGTCGGTGAAGGTCCGGGCCAGCACGCGCAGCACGACCGTGCAGATCTCCAGTGTGTCCAGGCCGGTGCGCAGCACCACCCGGTGCAGCAGGCCCTCCTTGACCCGCGGATTGAGCCGCAGGCTGTCCTCCGCCTGCCGCAGCGCCGCGTCCACCTCGACGATGGCGTGGTCCAGGCGGCGGGCCTCGTGCAGCCGTGCGGCCGCCTGCTGCCAGGGCATGATCTCCGCCGCCTCCTCGCCCATCCGCAGCATCAGCTGCCGCAGCCGGCGGGCGAGGCCCTCGATGGACTCGCCGGCCTCGTCCACCCACACCGGGGGCGGGAGCAGAAGGTTGCAGCCCATGCCGACGACCGCGCCGATCAGGGTCTCCACGATCCGCGCCCACGCGGTGCTGCTGATGGTGGTGACCCCGAGCACCAGCATGGCGCTGATCGCCACCTCGGGGATGTACTCGTCGACGCGCACCAGATGCCCCACCGCCAGCGAGGCCACGATCAGCAGGGCCAGGCTCCACCAGGTCAGCCCCACCAGCTGGCTGAAGGCGATGGCTACCAGCACCCCGGCCACCACCGCGTTGACCCGGCGGAAACCGTTGGTCAGAGTCGCGTACAGGGTCACCTGGACGACCAGCAGCGCGGTCAGTGGCGCGGTGAGCGGAGCCGGTTCCGGACTCAGGTGGAGCGCGACGACGTAGGCGATCGTGGCCGCGGTGGCCGACCGCAGCGTCTGGACGACCACCGGGTCCCGATGCCGCCGCAGCAGCAGCGACAGTCCCTCGGTCCACTTCCGTACGTGTTGCATCCCTTGGCCTGTTCCCGCTCGCGTGTCACGTCGAACGTATTGTCCACGGATCACTCGCGCGCGCTAGTGCCTTGCTGACCAGAGCGGATCACGGAGCGTCTCCCGAAGCACCGCGCAGCCCGTAGCCGCGGCGCCGGTGATCGGCCAGGGCGCCCCCGGCGAAAACGCCGAAGAATGACTGAACTCCTCGCCTACGCCGGGCCGTTGCGTGGAGGATGGGTACTCGGCTTCCTGGTGGACGCCCCTCGCCTTCGGCGCCCCGAAAGGGGTGCGGGGAACTGTGCGAGCAACCGCGACGATCCGGCCGCCCGCGAACCACGCGGCCTCCCGCGGCGCGACCCGGCACGATCCCCTCCTTAGCTCACAACGTGAACTAAGGGTTGGGGAAATATCGCTTCCGGCTCCCCGAAGGAGTATGTTGCAGGTCGGGCAGGGTTCGTGAAGGGAGCCACATGGCGGGGCGGAACGGGCGCACGGTACGCGACCTCAGGAGGGCCAACCGCACGGCCGTGCTGCAGCGGCTCTATTTCGACGGCCCCCTCAGCCGCTTCGAGCTGGGCCCGGCCACGGGCCTGAGCTCCGGTTCGGTGAGCAACGTGGTGGCCGACCTGGTCACCGACGGCCTGGTCGAGGAGGCCGGCAGCGTCGACTCCGACGGCGGCCGCCCCCGCACCCTGCTGCGCGTCGCCCCGCACAGCGGGCACATGATCGGCGTGGACGTCGGCGAGACCCGGGTCCGGGTCGAGCTGTTCGACCTCAACCTCACCGAACTGGCCCGCGTCGAGCGCCCGTTGGAGCAGCAGGGCTACGACGTCGAGGTGATCGTCGGCCACATCCGGGACGGCATCGACGAGGTCCTCGCCACCGAGGGCGCCTCGCCCGAGCTGCTCCTCGGCGTCGGCGTCGGCGTCCCCGGCATCATCGAGCACACCGCGGACCGCGGTGCCGTCGTGCACGGGCAGACCATCGGCTGGGACGCCGTCCCGCTGGAGGACCTGCTCCGCACCGGCTGCCGACTGCCGGAATCCGTGCGGTACTTCATCGACAACGGCGCCAAGACCCTGGGCCAGGCCGAGATGTGGTTCGGCGCCGGGCGTGGCGCGGACAACGCGGTCGTGGTCCTGTTCGGCTCCGGCGTCGGCGCCTGCCTGGTCACCGCCGAGGTGGAGCACGGCCGGGCCGTCGAGTGGGGACACCTGACGGTACGGGTGCGGGGCCGCCGCTGCCGGTGCGGCGCGCTCGGCTGCCTGGAGGCGTACGCCGGTGCCGAGTCGCTGCTCGCCCGCTGGCGTGAGGAGGGCGGCCGGCCGGCCGAGGGTCTCGACGAGGAGTCGGCGCTCACCGCGATGCTCGCCGCCGCCTACCCGCCCGAGGGCACCGACGCCGATCCCGTGGCGCTCGCCGTCCTGGAGGAGACCGCCGAGTACCTGGGCGCCGGCCTCTCGGACCTGATCAACCTCTTCCAGCCCGAACGGATCCTGATCGGCGGCTGGGCCGGACTCCAGCTCGGCGCCCGCTTCCTGCCCGCCGTACGCCGGTACGCGACCACGTACGCGCTGCGCCACCCCGCCGAGCGGGTCACCATCGACCTCGGCCGGCTCGGCCCGGACGCGGTCACCGTCGGGGCCGCGATCCTGCCCCTCGCCGACTTCTTCGGCCGCGGCGGCCGCCGCGCGGAACCGGCGACCGAGGACCGGCTCCCCGCCTGGCGCACGGCCCTGGAGGAGCGCAGCCCACGCTGACCCCGCGTTTCGCCCGGTGCCGCCGAGGTACTCGCCTGGCGCCCGGAAGGAGACCTCGGAACGAGGCGAGGGGAGTACGCCGTGGGCGACAAGCAGGACGGCAGGCCGGTACCCCGGGACCTGCCGGACCAGCAGGCCGGGTCCGGCCAGGACCCGTGGGAGGCGGCGGAGCACCGGCCGCCGCAGGAGGACCGCGACGACGGCGGCCTCCCCGACACCGACGAGGCCGGCTCGGGCCCCCGCGGCGCCCCGAGCTCGGGATCGGTGCACCCCGAGAACCCGGTGCCCGACGAGCCGTCGGCCTGAGCGACGGGAGGAACCCGCGCGAGCGCCGAACTCAGCCGGCCTTGCGGCCCTGCATGGGCTCGGTCGGTGCTCCGGCGCCCTCTCGCATGCCCGCGAGGAACTCCTGGAGCACCTCGGTCGAGGTGCGGCGCGGTCGCCAGCCCAGTTCCTCGTGGGCCCGGGAGCAGTCCATCAGGGGCAGCCGCAGCACCGCGTCGAAGAGGTGCGGGGAGGCCGGCAGCAGGTGCAGTCCCCACGCGGCGGCGATCGCCGACCGGGCCGCCGAGCGCGGCATCCGGACCGGACGCGCGCCGAACAGCTCACCCAGCACGCCCGCGTCCAGCGGGGGATCGGCGGCCAGGTTGAAGGCCCCCCGCACGTCGGCGCCCAGCGCCAGCCGGAAGGCCTCGGCCGCGTCGTCGGTGTGCAGCGCCTGCACCCGCAGGCCGGGCACGTCCGGCAGGAAGTGCAGCAGCTCGGGCCGGGCGAGCGGCCCGGGCAGCAGCCGTCCGCCGAAGATCCGGCGCTGCTCGCTCGCCGACTCCCGCTTGAACAGGAAGGCCGGCCGCATCCGCACCACCCGCACCTCCGGGTGGTCGCGCTCGAAGACGTCCAGCGTCCGCTCCAGGTAGGCCTTCTCCCGGCAGTAGGCGGCGTCCGGCCAGCCGTGTGTGGGCCAGGACTCGTCCACCGCCCGGTCCTTGGGACCCGGCGCGTACGCACCGACGGACGAGGTGTGCACCAGCACCGGCACCCCGGCCGCCGCCACCGCCTCCAACACCCGGATGCCGCCGAGCACGTTGGTGCTCCAGGTCCGCGCCGGATCACGCGTCGGCTGGAACGCCCAGGCGAGATGGATCACCGCGTCGGCGCCCGCGAACAGTTCGGCCAGCGGCGCCTGCTCGGAACCGATGTCGACCTGCGACCACTGCGTCTTCGGCGGTGTCTCGTCGGGCACCCGCCGGGCCAGCCCCCGGATCGCTCCGACTGCTGGGTCCTCGGCCAGCGCGCGCAGCACACTCGTGCCGATGTTTCCGGTGGCTCCCGTGACCACGACCTTGCGGGACGCTGAGCTGTTCACCTTCGGCTCCTCTCGCCGGCGGTTCCGCCCCGGGTACCCGGCTGCCGGGGCCGGCACACCGGGCGCCTCAGGCGAACGCGTTCACGCCGGTCAGCTCCGCCGACAGGTCCCACAGCCGGGCCGCCTGTTCCGGGTCGACCGCCCAGGACTTCACGCCGGTCGGCTCGCCCTCCACGGCGGGCTCGGCGATGTCGCAGTCCTCCAGGTACACCCCGCCCATGTCCGCCAGCTGTGCGGAGGTGGCCGCCCAGGTCTGGGTGGCCGCACCCTGCTCGGGCGTCTTGAGGCCCGCGACCTCCAGCATGTTCCCCTGCTCGTCCATCCAGCCGCGCTCGATCTTCTCCTCGCGGGGGATGTGCCGCTGCAGCGGGGTCATGATGCCGCCGGGGTGCAGGGCGAAGGCCCGTACGCCCGCGTCCCGGCCGAGTCGGTCGAGATGAACGGCGAACAGCACGTTCGCCGTCTTGGCCTGGCCGTACGCCTGCCACTTGTCGTAGCCGTGCTGCCACTGGACGTCGTCCCAGCGCATCCCGGAGAAGTGGTGGGCGCGCGAGGAGACCGACACGACGCGGGCGCCGCCGGGCTCGACGGCCGGCCAGAGCCGGTTGACGAGGGCGAAGTGGCCGAGGTGGTTGGTGGCGAACTGGGCCTCCCAGCCGGGGCCGACCCGGGTCTCCGGGCAGGCCATGATCCCCGCGCTGTCGATCATGAAGTCGACGGTCCGGCCGGTGGCCAGGAACCGCTCGGCGAAGCCGCGCACGCTCTCCAGGTCACCGAGGTCCAGCTCGTCCACCTCGACCCGGTCGAGGCCTGCCAGCGCCTCACGGGCGGTCTCGGTGCGCCGCGCGGGGACGACGACGTGGGCGCCGGCCCGGGTGAGGGCCCTGGTGGTCTCCAGGCCGATCCCGGAGTAGCCGCCGGTCACGATCGCGAGCCGGCCGTCGAGGTCGACGCCGGTCAGGACGTCGCCCGCCGTGCTCTCCGCGCCGAAACCGGAACCGATCTTGTGCTGAGGTGTCGTAGTGCTCATGACCTGAACGCTACGAATTGGAGTGCTCTCGAAGTCAAGCGGGCGTTCCGACCGTCCTGTGCCCCGTCCCGAACGGCCCTGGACAGGGGAAAGCCCCGGTCGCGACGGGGGATTCGCGGCCGGGGCAGCCAGGTGGTGGGCACGGATGGCGGTCGCCTCTCGGCGAAAGGCTCCACAGGGCTTCAGCCGAACGATCGTCCCTGTGGGCAAAAGGTGAGGCCCGGGGACACTGTCCCATCCGCACCCACGGCTGGTTCAACGGACAAGCACTCCTGGCTGTTCCGGCCCTGCGCGTGATGCGCGTCACGAGGCGAAGGGGGTGTCCGCCAGGGAGTCGAGCAGGTCGGAGGGGTCGGCGTAGATCTGCTCGGCGCCGGCCGCCACCAGGTCCGAGCGCGGGATCCCGCCGCACAGCACGCCCACACAGCGCACCCCGGCCTTGGTACCCGCCTGCATGTCCCACACCGTGTCCCCGACGAACACCGCCCGGTCCGCCGGCACCCCCGCCAGCTCCAGGGCGTGTTCGACCGGCTCCGGGGCCGGTTTGCCCTGCGCCACGTCGTCTGCGCTCGCGGTGGCGGCGATGGCGTCGTCGGCGTCGATCGCACGGCGCAGCGCGGCCAGCTCGGGGCCGCTCGCCGAGGTGGCCAGCACCACCCGCCAGCCGTCCCGGTGCAGGCGGCGCAGCAGCTCGCCGGCGCCCGGCAGCGGCGCGAGCCGGTCGAAGTACTGTCCGTACAACGCGGTGTGCGCGGCGCTGAGCTCGCCGTCCCGGCTCTTGTCGCGGTCCTCGCCCAGAAGGTGAGCGATCAGGTCGTCGGACCCGAGCCCGACGGAGTGGTGCACGGCGTGCATGGTGACCTGGTGACCGGCCTGCCGGAAGGCCTCCCACCAGGTCGTGACGTGCAGGTGGTTGGTGTCGACGAGTGTCCCGTCGACGTCGAACACGGCCGCCCGGTCCATCGTTCGGTGCCCCTTCCTGTCGTACGGCCCCGGGTGACCGGGTACCGCGTCAGGCGCCGGTCACGCGCGCCGGGAGCCGTCCCTCCCGGGTCCAGGCCAGCAGCTCCTCGGCGGACCACGTGGTGACCACCCGGTCGGCGGGCACCGCGCACTCCTCGGCCCGGGCGCAGCCCAGGATCTGCCAGTCCAGCTGGCCGGGGGCGTGGGCGTCGGTGTCCACCGAGAACAGCACTCCGGCGTCCACGGCCCGGCGCAGCAGCCGGCGGGGCGGGTCGAGCCGCTCCGGGCGGCTGTTGATCTCCACGGCCGTACCGGAGCCGGCGCAGGCGGCGAACACCTCGTCCGCGTCGAACTCGGACTCCGGCCGGCCCCGCCCGGTGACCAGGCGGCCCGTGCAGTGGCCGAGGACGTCGGCGTGCGGATCGCGGACCGCGGTCACCATGCGCCGGGTCATCGTGCGGGCGTCCATGCGCAGCTTGGAGTGGACCGAGACGACGACCACGTCGAGCCGCTCCAGCAGCTCCGGCTCCTGGTCCAGCGAGCCGTCCTCAAGGATGTCGCACTCGATGCCGGTGAGCAGCCGGAACGGCGCCCAGGAGGCGTTGAGCCCCGCCACCACCTCCAGCTGCTCGCGCAGCCGCTCCGGGGACAGCCCGCGCGCCACGGTGAGCCTGGGGGAGTGGTCGGTGAGCACCGCCCAGTCGTGCCCGAGGGCGGCCGCGGTGCGGCCCATCTCCTCGATCGGGCTGCCGCCGTCGGACCAGTCCGAGTGCAGATGGCAGTCCCCGCGCAGCAGCTCGCGCAGCCCGGACCCGGGGCCGGTCGCGGGTTTGCCCGTCTCTTCCTCAAGCCGGCGCAAATATCCGGGCAAATCTCCGGCCAGCGACTCGTGGACCACCTGGGCCGTCTTCGGGCCCACGCCCCGCAGCGACTCCAGCGTTCCGGCCCGTGCCCGCGCGGCCACCTCGTCCGCGGGCAGGGCCGCCAGGACCCGGGCGGCGGTGCGGAAGGCACGCACCCGGTACGTGGGTGCCAGCGACCGTTCCAGCAGGAAGGCGATGCGTTCCAGCGCCTCGACGGGGTCCATGGCCACCTCCACCGTCAGGGTGACTCAGGCCGGTCACTTCCGCCCGGGGAGATCTACCCTCGATTGCATGACCGAGATAGCGAGCCCGTTCATCTCCCAGCCGCGGATCCTGGTGCTCGGGGTCATGACCGGCAAGCCCGGCGCCCCGCCCTTCCGCATCGTGGAGATCGACGGTGAGGTGGTCTGCCAGGCGCGCGCGATCACGGACGTGCTGGAGGTCGCCGCGTCCCACGGCATCAAGGTCCACGACCTGGACGACCCGGCCGTGGTCTGCTGGGTGGGCGGGGACAAGTTCACCTGGAGGCCCCGCCCCTCGCGCCGCTAGCGCGAGCACTGTTCTCAGCCGACCGTCCACTTCTGGTTGGCGCCGCCCGAGCAGGTCCAGATCTGCAGCCGGGTGCCGTTGGCCGAGTTGTCGCCGGTGACGTCCAGGCACTTGTTCGCCTGTGGGTTCACGATGTCGTGCGCCGCCGAGACGGCCCACTGCTGGGCGGCGGTGCCGTTGCAGTCGTAGAGCTGGACCGTCGTGCCGTCCGCCGTTCCGCCGCCGGTGACGTCCAGGCACTTGCCGAGCGCGCGGACGGTGCCGTCGCTGCCGACCGTCCACTGCTGGGCGGCGGTGCCGTTGCAGTCGTAGAGCTGCACCGGCGTGCCGTTGGCGGAGTTCGCCCCGGCCACGTCCACGCACTTGCCTGCCAGACCCCTGATCGCGACCCCGGTCGCACTGCCACCGGTCGTCACCGACACCGAGTCCACCACCAGCTGGGCCGGGAAGGCCGTGGAGCCGTCGGGGTCTCCCGGCCAGTAACCGCCGACCGCCAGGTTGAGGATCAGGAAGAACGGCTTGTTGAACGCCCAGGTGTTGCCGCCCACGTCGGCGGGCGTGCGGGTCTCGTAGACGACGCCGTCGACCGACCACTTGACAGAGTCGGGCGCCCAGTCGACGGCGAACGTGTGGAAGGCGTCCGCGAAGGCCTGGCCGTTCGGCAGTGAGTAGGCGGCGCCTATCCCGTTGGAGCCGGAGTAGCCGGGTCCGTGGATGGTGCCGTGCACGGTCGACGGCTCGAAGCCGACGTTCTCCATCACGTCGATCTCGCCGGAGTTCGGCCAGCCTACCGACCCGATGTCGGTGCCGAGCATCCAGAACGCCGGCCACATGCCCTGCCCGCGCGGGATCTTCATACGGGCCTCGACGTGCCCGTACTGGGCGCTGAACTTCCCGGAGGTGTTCAGCCGGGCCGAGGTGTACTGGCAGGTGCCGTACCAGCACTGGTAGTTGGCGGGGTTCTCCTTCCTGGCCGTGATGACCAGGTGCCCCTGGCCGTCCAGGGCGGCGTTGCCGGTGCCCGAGGTGTAGTACTCCCTTTCGTGGTTGTTGACGTTGTCGCCGGTCTCCATCGTCCATTTCGAGGAGTCGACCGGCGAACCGGCCGCCCCGTCGAAGGTGTCGGAGAAGGTCACGGCGGCCGCGCTCGCGTCGGCTGACGCGGACGCGGCTCGCGCGGGTCCGACGGCGGCGGTCGCGACCAGCGCCGCGGAGAGCGCTGCGAACAGACATCTGCGGAGCAATCGTGGGGAGGCCACGGCTCTTCCTTCCGTACGGCGGCCGGGCGCGGGGAGGCAGCCGGCCGGGGTGGGGGGTGAAGGCGTCGCCTCTTGATTTAAGGAGTGAGATAAGTCTGCGTCAATACCTTGGTACAGACCGGTATTCGAGCGATCGGACGGCCTCCCCCGAGGGCCGCCCCGCCGGGTCAGGCCTTGCGCTTGCGGGCGTGCACCGCCCGGCCGAGCCGCCGGCCCAGCAGCAGCCAACCGACCAGTGCCCCCGTCGTGTTGAGGATGACGTCGTCCACGTCGAAGGCCCGGCCGGTGACCAGTGCGCCCTGCGCCATCTCCACCAGCAGCATCACGATCGCGGTGAGCAGCAGCACCCGCAGGACGCCCCGGGCGCGGGGCGCGAGGACCGGCACGAGGATCCCGAACGGGACGCCGAGCAGGATGTTCCCGCCGATCTGCTTCACGGCGTCACGGAACACGGGCTGGTCCAGATAGATCTTGAGGGTGGCGCCGGGATGCAGGTTCGTGTGGGCGATCGACACGGACGCCGGGGACGGATCCAGGGTCAGATCGGCCAGTACGACGGCGAAGGCCACCATCGCGGCGAAGGCACAGGCCATGGCCAGCAGCCGCAGCGGGAGGGGGAGCGGGCGCCGCTCGGTGGCGGTCCTGGCGGCGGACGTACCCGCCTTGCCTGCGGCGCCCTTTCCGCCGGTGTCGCTCTTCCCGGCGGACCCGCCCGGCTTGGCCGCGCCGCCTGCCGCGCCGGAGCCGCGCAACCTGCCGATGAAGCTGTTCTTCCCGGCATCCGCCGGTTCAGCCGTGCCGCCCGGTCGGGCGGTGCCGCCCGCTGCGCCGGAGCCGCGCAACCTGCCGATGAAGCCCTTCTTCCCGGTGCCCGTCGGCCCGGTGGAGCCTTCCCCCTTCGTGACGGCGCCCGGCTGGTCGCCGCGGACGCCGACGACGCGCGCGGCCCTGCTGAACAGCCTCGCCCTCGTGCCGGTGTCCCCGTCCTTCTTCGTCTCCTCGGTGGTCTCGCCTTTGGTGATGCGCAGGCGCGAGGCGGCGCTGGCCATTGAGTCCTCCACTCTCCAACCTTGCGGCGTGATGAGCCAGTTACCCCCGAAACGCCGGGCGATGCCGTGGCCCGGAGGTCGGCCGGAGCAGACCGCTGGTTTCCGGGTGCGCTCCCTGGGCACTCCGGGTGCGTTCCGCGTGCCGCCGCTCCCGGCGACGGTCGCGATGCTTGGATGCACAAGCGGCGAAGAAGCGGCGAATCGGACATCGCGCCGCTCGGTGACCGAGGAGGCGGCGTATGAGCAGGCGTACGGCGCTCGTCGCCGCGGCCGAACTGCTGGCGTGGTGGGCCGTTCTCGCCCTGCTGTGGCTGGTGTTCATCAGCAGCGTCGACACCCTGGAGCGGATCGTCGGCGCGAGCGTGGCGGCGATCGGTGCGCTGGTGGCGCGGGCCGGCCGGCGGGCGGTGAGCTGGCGGTGAACGGCTGGATCCTCGCGGCGACCGTGCTGCTGGCCGGGGGCGCGGGCACGGCCCTGTGGGGCGTGGCCACCGGCCCGCTGAGCCGGCGTGTGGTCGCCCAGAACCTCTCCACCTCGGCGGTCTGCGCGAGCCTGCTGCTGCTCGCCCAGGGCTACGGCCGTACGTCCTACGTCGATCTCGGCCTGCTGCTGGCCGTACTGGGCCCGGTCGGCACCCTGGTCTTCGCCCGGCTGCTCGCCGGCGACCTGACGGACGACCGGGCCGCCGCCTGGGGTCTGACGTGGACGACGGTCGGCGTGGACGTGGCCGTCGTGGTCGCCCTGTGCGTGGCGACCGGGCCGGGCCGGGCGATGGTGAAACTCCTGGTGATCGGGGCGCTGCTGATCGGCGGGAACGTGGTCGCCTCACGGGCCCTGTCCGGCGGCTTCCGGGGGGTGCGCGGTGGCTGACGCGGTGATCGTCGTGGCACTGCTGCTCACCGCGGGAGCGGCGACCGCGGCCGTGGCGACCCGGGACCCGGCCCGCCAGGCCCTGGTGCTGTCCCTGCTCGGCCTGTTCCTCGGCGTCGTCTTCACCGTGCTCCAGGCCCCCGACGTCGGCCTCTCCCAGCTCGCCGTCGGCTCGGCGCTGACTCCCCTGCTGATCATGCTGTCGGTGCGGAAGGTGCGACGGCGCGGGAAGGAAGGCGAGAAGTGAGCCGCTCCTTCAGGCTCTGGGTGCTGGCGATCGGCGGGGCGGGCCTGGCGGCGCTGCTGGTCGCCGCCTGCTTCGACCTGCCCGGCTTCGGCGGCACCCGCCACCCCTACGGTGACCGGGCCGTCCGTGCCTCCCTCGCCCGGCGCACCGCCAACGTCATCTCCTCCGTCAACTTCGACCAGCGCGCCTACGACACCCTCGGCGAGATGAGCATCCTCTTCGCCGCCGTCCTCGGCTGTGTGGTCCTGCTGCGCCAGAACCGGGACGAACACCGGGATCGCCCGAAGCCCACCGAAGTGGCCCTGCCGGTCCGCCGGTACGCCCTGCTGGTGCTGCCCGTCGCCCTGGTCACCGGCCTGTACGTCATCGCGCACGGCCAGCTCAGCCCCGGCGGCGGCTTCCAGGGCGGGGTCGTCGCCGCGACCGCGCTGCACCTGATGTACCTGGGCGCCGACTACGGCGCCCTGGAACGCGTCCGCCCCATCGGCGTCTTCGAGGTCACCGACTCCCTCGCGGCCTGCTCCTACCTGGTCCTGGGGCTCGCCGGGGTGCTGACCGGCACCGCCTTCCTCGCCAACACCCTCCTGCCGTACGGCACCTTCAACACGCTGTCGTCCGGCGGCACGGTCCCCCTGCTGAACGCGGCCATCGGCATGGAGGTGGCGAGCGCGGTCGTGGTGCTGCTCGCCCGCTTCCTCGACCAGGCCGTCGAGATCGAGGACGAGAACGGGAGTTGAGCCCGCAGTGATGCACTCCGTGATGCACGTCTTCCCCTATCTGGTCGCCGTCTGGATCTTCCTGACGGGTTGTTACGGCCTGGCCACCAGCCGGAACCTGATCCACGCCGTCGGCTGCCTGGCCGTCGTGCAGTCCTCGACGTACGTCCTGCTGCTCGCTGTCGGCTATCGCGACGGCGGCACCGCACCCGTCTTCTCCGACCTCAAGCCGGGCAGCCGGCCGCTGGTCGACCCGGTCGTGCAGGCCCTCGCCCTCACCGATGTGGTCGTCGGTGCGACCGTCACCGCGCTGCTGCTCGCACTCGTGCTCCAGATCGCCAAGCGGCACGGCACGGTCGACCCCGACGAACTGACGGAGCTGCGCGGCTGATGCACCACCTGCTTCCGCTGCTCGCGGCCGGCCCCCTGCTCGGCGCCACCCTGCTGGTGGCCGCGGGCCGCCGGCTGCCCAGGGTCGTCGCCGAGAGCTTCGCCTGCGCGGTCTGCGCGGGTACCTGCGCCCTCGCCCTGTTCCTGCTGCTGAACTCCTCGCCCCCGATGACCGAGTGGGTGGGCGGCTGGCGACCGGTCCACGGGGAGAGCGTCGGGATCGTGGTGATCGGCGACGGACCGTCCCTCGGCATGGCCGCGCTCGCCTCCCTGCTGACGCTCGCCGCCCTGGTGTACTCCTGGCACTACTTCGAGGAGCCGCCACGCGGCCACGCCGGCTCCTACCCGGCGCTGATGCTGGCCTTCCAGGCCGGCATGTGCGGGTTCGCGATCGCCGGCGACCTGTTCAACATGTTCGTGTTCTTCGAGCTGATGAGCGTGGTCGCCTACGCGCTGACCGGCTACCGCATCGACGAGGCCAAGGCGGTGCAGGGCGCGCTGACCTTCGGCGTGGTCAACTCCTTCGGCGCGTACGCGATGCTGATGGGCATCGGACTGCTGTACGCCCGCACCGGCGAACTGGCCATGTCGAAGATCGGCCGTGGTCTGGACGCGCACGGCCGCCCCGACGCGCTGGTCCTCGCCGCGTTCGTGCTGGTGCTCACCGCGCTGCTGGTCAAGGCCGCCGCCGCCCCCTTCCACCTCTGGCTCCCCGACGCCCACGCCGTCGCCCCCACCCCGGTGTGCATGCTGCTCTCCGGGGTCATGGTCGAACTCGGCGCGTACGGGGTGTGGCGGGTGTACGGCACGATCTTCGCAGGACCCGGCGGGATTCCGGCGGCCGACCTGGAGCGGGCCCTGGTCGTCCTGGGCGTGCTCACGGCCGTGGTCGGCGCGGTCATGTGCTGGCACCAGCGGCACATCAAACGGCTGCTGGCCAACTCCACCATCGCCCACACCGGGCTGTTCCTCGTCACCCTGGGCGTCCTCACCCCGGAGGGCGACGACGGGGCCGCGCTCTACATCCTCGGGCACGCGGGGGTGAAGGCCGCTCTGTTCGCCTGCACGGGCATCCTCCTGGACCGTTACGGCAACGTCGACGAACGCGCGCTGCACGGGCGGGGCCGTGACCTGCGCACGGTGGGTGTCCTGTTCGGCGTCGGAGGGCTGGCCCTGGCCGGCCTGCCGCCGTTCGGCACCGGGATCGGCAAGGCGGTCTCCGAGGAGGCGGTGGGCGGACCGCTCACGGTGCTGTTCGTCCTCGCGTCGGCGGTGACGGCGGGCGCGGTGCTGCGGGTCGCCGCCCGGGTCTTCCTCGGCCTCGGCGCCCCGCCGCCCAAGGGCGCCGCCTACGAGACCACCGGGACCGGCGAGGAGCCCGAGACGGAGGGCAGGCTGGACCGGATCCCGGCCACCATGATCCTCGTACCCGCGGTCCTGCTGGCCGGCGCCCTTGCCGTCGGTGTCGCCCCCGGCTTCCCCGAGGTGCTGTCCCGTGCCGTCGCCGCGGCCGGAACGGGCAGGATCCCGGCCGCCGTCCACTGGACGGCGGCCGGGATCCTGCTGGGCCTGCTCTCCACCCTCCTCGCCGTGGGCCTCGCCGCCGCAGCGATCGTCCGCCCCGGCCTGCTGACCGCCCCGAACTGGGCGCTGCCGCTGCGCCGGCTGCAGTCCGGGCACATCGGGGACTACGTGGCCTGGCTGCTGGTCGGCGCGGCCGCGCTCGGCGCGTTGGCCCTGCCGGGGGTGCTGGGCGGCTGAGCCGACGGCGCCGGAGGCACGGTCACACCGTCCCGTAGGACACATGCACCTCCGTGAAGCCGAGGGAGTGCAGCAGCCCCTCCAGCATGTCGGTGGTGTTGGTCTCGGCCCGGGTGGTCAGCCCGCTGTCCTTGGCCGCGGAGTCGATGTGCTTCACGGCCAGCTTCTGCACCGCCTGCTCGCTGTCGGGGTTGTCGGAGAACAGGTCACCGAGCCGGTCGAGCAGGCCGCGCTGCTTGGACACGGCGTAGGAGTGGTCGGGGTCCAGTGTCGCCTTGCCGAGCTGCGCGTGCGGCAGCCGGATGGTGGCCTCGGTGCGGTCGCCGTTGACCGTCACGTCCTTCTGGGCGATCCGGCCGAGGTCGACGTAGGCGTCGACGGTGCCCGCCCCGACGTACAGGGTGCGGGTGCCGCGGATCGCGCTGGGCAGGTACTTGGCGTCCTTCTCCAGGTCCACGACGACCTGGAAGTTGCCGGAGGCCGCGTCGTAACGGCTCATGTCCTGGATGGACTTGAGCAGAGCCGGGCCGGTGTTGTCGCGGGTCTCCGTGCCGAACAGGTCCTTGATCCCGGGCAGCACCGCCAGTTTGATCCCGGCGAACAGCACCACGAGCACCAGCACCAACGCGGTGACCAGTTTCGCCCAGCCGGGCATGCGCCGGGGCCGGGCCGTGACGGGAGCGTCCTGCGTGGAGCTCGCCTTGCTCTCCTTGGTGGAACTCGCCATGTGACGGTCCTCCTTTCCAACGACACGCATGCCCGCCAGAGGGCCTGCCAGACCGTGTTGTTGGCCGATTGGGACAGCTGAGGCAGGACTGATACACGCGGCGGCGTGACGCGCCCGGCGGCAACCTGCCACCGGATCGCCCGGACGGCCGGTCAGGACCGTGCGGCCAGCTCCGCGATCCGGCGGGCCGACGCCGAACCCGGGTCCGCGGTGACGAGGACGACCTCCTGGTCGTCCTCCGGCACCAGCAGGACGTCGCAGTTCAGGCGCAGCCGGCCCAGTTCCGGATGGTCGAGGACCTTGGTGCGATGGCCCGGGGCGTGCACCGGATGGCTGGTCCAGATCCGCCGGAACTCCTCGCTCCCCGCGCGCAACTCGCCCAGCAGCGAGGTGATGTGCGTGTCGTGCGGATAGCGCTCGGCGGCCCGCCGCAGCCGGGCCACCACGATGTGCCCGAACTCCTCGGCGCTGGAGCTCTCATGCATCCGCCCCTGGCCGAGGAAGCGCCGGCGTGCCAGGTTGGTCGTACCGCCTCCCAGGTCGCCGCCGAGCAGCAGCTGGGCCAGCGGGTTCCAGGCCACCAGGCCGTAGGCCGCGTCGGTGACGATCGCCGCGGTGTCGGGGAGCCGTTCCAGCATCCGGACCACGTGGGGGCGCACCTGCCGGACCGCCAGGGTGCCGGGCGGGGGCGCGGCCGAGCCGGCCAGCCGGAAGAGGTGGCTGCGCTCCGCGGGGGCCAGCCGCAGCGCCCCGGCCAGGGCATCCAGGACGCGCGGGGAGGGGCGGGGGCCGCGGGCCTGCTCCAGGCGGATGTAGTAGTCGACGGAGATATGGGCCAGCTCGGCGACCTCCTCGCGGCGCAGCCCGGGGGTGCGACGGTCGGTGCCCGGCGGCAGGCCCACCGTCTGCGGGCGCAGCCCTGCCCGGCGCTCGCGCAGGAAGCGGGCCAGTTCCTGCCTCGCCATGCCGTCGCCTCCTCGTCCGCCTGGTACAGGTGGTCCCTGGCAGGGCGGACGCGGCCGCGGGACCGTGGCTGTCATGAACGATCGCACAGCACTCGTCACCGGTGCCAACAAGGGCATCGGGTTTCATGTCGCCAGGCTGCTGGCCGAGGAGGGTTTCCTCGTCCATGTCGGTTCCCGGTCCGCCGAGCGCGGCGAGCGGGCCGTGGCGGAGATCGGCGGCGACGCGCGGCTCCTCGTGCTGGACGTCACCGACCCCGGCAGCATCGAGCGCGCGGCCGCCCGCGTGAACCGCCTCGACGTCCTGGTCAACAACGCCGGGGTCCAGCCGGTGACCGGCACTCCTGCCGAGACCGGCGTCGACGGCTTCCGGCAGACCTACGAGACCAACGTCTTCGGCGTCGCCGCGGTCACCAACGCCTTCCTGCCCGCCCTGCGCCGCTCCGCCCACCCGCGCATCGTGAACGTCTCCAGCGGCACCGCGTCCCTCACCTGGAGCACGTGTCCCAACCCGCAGTTCGCCGAGGGCGTCCCCAGGTCCGCCGCCTACCGCACCTCCAAGGCCGCGCTGAACGCGCTGACCGTCCTGTACGCCCAGGAGCTGGCCGGCGACGGGATCAAGGTGAACGCCCTCGCCCCGGGGCGGCGGGCCACCGACCTGGTGCCGGGTGCGGTGGCCGGGGGCGGCGATCCGGCCGAGGGCGCGCGGGGGGCCGTACGGCTGGCGCTGCTGCCCGACGACGGCCCCACCGGCGGGTTCTTCTCCTGGGACGGCACACCGGTGCCGTGGTGAGCGCGGCACGGTCCGTAGCATGAGCCCGTAGCCCGTATTGATCATGCGAGGAGCGGATCGTGCGAGACATCGCCGTCTTCAGCGGCAGCGCCCATCCCGAGCTGGCCGAGGAGGTCTGCGCGCACCTCGGGGTGCCGCTCAGCCCGACCCGGGTCAGCCGGTTCGCCAACGACTGCCTGGAGGTACAGCTCCAGGCCAACTGCCGGGAGCGGGACGTCTTCCTGATCCAGCCCCTGGTCCGGCCGGTGCAGGAGCACCTGGTGGAGCTGCTGCTGATGTGTGACGCGGCCCGCGGCGCCTCCGCCGGCCGGATCACCGTCGTGATGCCGCACTACTCCTACGCCCGCTCCGACAAGAAGGACGCCCCGCGCATCTCGCTCGGCGGCCGGCTCGTCGCCGACCTGCTGGTGGCCGCAGGTGCGAGCCGGGTCCTCGCCATGACCCTGCACGCCCCGCAGGTGCACGGCTTCTTCTCGGTGCCCGTCGACCATCTGCACGCGCTGCGTGAACTGGCGGCGCACTTCAGGCGGTACGACCTCTCCCGCACCACCGTCGTCTCGCCCGACCTCGGCAACGCCAAGGAGGCCGCAGCCTTCGCCCGGTTGATCGGCGCCCAGGTGGCGGCCGGCGCCAAGCAGCGGTATCCGGACGACCGGGTCACCATCAGTTCGGTGATCGGCGAGGTGGCCGACCGGGACGTCATCGTGCTCGACGACGAGATCGCCAAGGGCAGCACCGTCATCGAACTCCTTGAGAAAATCCGGGAGTTGGGTCCGCCACGGTCCATCCGGATAGCCTGCACGCACGGGCTGTTCGCGGCCGGGGCGCTCAAGCGGCTCAGTGAGCAGCCCGATGTGCTGGAGATCGTCTGCACCAACACGGTGCCGGTGCCCGTCGAGGAGCACACCGACAAGCTGCGGATCCTGTCCATCGCACCGGCGCTGGCGGAGGCCGTACGCCGTATTCACAACGGTGAGTCCGTGAGCGCCCTGTTCGACGAGCCGCGCAACCTCTAGACAGGAAGGAGGAGTTGCAGCGCTGACCCGCGCTCGGCGGCACCGACGCGATCAGGAGGCCCCCAGTGGCGAAGGCCAGGTTCGAGCGGACGAAACCCCATGTGAACATCGGCACCATCGGGCACATCGACCACGGCAAGACAACACTCACCGCGGCCATCACCAAGGTGCTGCACGACAAGTTCCCCGCGCTCAACCCCTTCACGCCGTTCGACCAGATCGACAAGGCGCCCGAGGAGCGGCAGCGGGGCATCACCATCTCCATCGCGCACGTCGAGTACCAGACCGAGCGCCGGCACTACGCGCACGTCGACTGTCCCGGTCACGCCGACTACATCAAGAACATGATCACCGGGGCCGCCCAGATGGACGGGGCGATCCTGGTGGTCGCCGCCACCGACGGGCCGATGCCGCAGACCAAGGAACACGTGCTGCTGGCCCGCCAGGTGGGGGTGCCGTACATCGTCGTCGCGCTCAACAAGACCGACATGGTCGACGACGAGGAGATCCTGGAACTGGTGGAGCTGGAGGTGCGCGAGCTGCTCACCGAGTACGAGTTCCCCGGCGACGACGTCCCGGTGGTCAGGGTCTCCGCGCTCAGGGCCCTGGCGGGCGACCCCCAGTGGACCGCGGCACTGCTCGAACTCCTCGACGCCGTCGACGAGTTCGTGCCCGAACCGGTGCGGGACGTGGACCGCCCGTTCCTGATGCCGATCGAGGACGTCTTCACCATCACCGGGCGGGGGACCGTCGTCACCGGCCGGATCGAGCGCGGTGTGCTGCGGGTCAACAGCGAGGTCGAGATCATCGGCATCCACCCGCAGAAGACGCGGACCACGGTCACCGGTGTCGAGATGTTCCGCAAACTGCTCGACGAGGGCCGGGCCGGGGAGAACGTCGGCCTGCTGCTGCGCGGGGTGAGGCGGGACGACGTCGAGCGCGGCCAGGTCGTCATCAAGCCCGCGTCGGTCACCCCGCACACGGAGTTCGAGGCGCGGGCGTACATCCTCTCCAGGGACGAAGGCGGCCGACACACCCCGTTCTTCGAGAACTACCGTCCCCAGTTCTACTTCCGCACCACCGACGTGACGGGAGTCGTCACCCTGCCCCCGGGCACCGAGATGGTGATGCCGGGCGACAACACCACCATGCACGTCCAGCTGATCCAGCCGGTCGCGATGGAGGAGGGCCTGAAGTTCGCGATCCGCGAGGGCGGCCGGACCGTCGGCGCCGGTCAGGTGACGAAGATCCTGAAGTAGGGGTCCCGAAGCAGGAGTTCCGCGAGCAACCAGGGTGGCAACGGTGTCATAAGGTGCCGGACGTGGACTCGGGCTGGCCCAGGGCCGCCTCCAGCGTCGCCTGGGGCGGCAGCAGCCGCGACAGCCCGGTCACCTTCAGCACCCGCAGGGTCAGCGGGTGCGCGCAGACCAGCTGGAGCTGTCCGCCGCGCTCCAGCACCCGGCCGCGCGCCCGGTACAGCAGCCGCAGGCCCGAGCAGTCGAAGAACTCGACGGGCAGGAGGTCGATCACCACCCGGGCGCTCTCCTGGCCGGTCACCCGGTCCAGGTAGGGCGCGATCTCCGTCGCCGCCGCGATGTCGATCTCACCCCGCAGCTCCAGCACCGTGTGGCCGCGGTCCTGGTGGATGCGCAGGTGCCGGGAGAGCGGCGCGGGATCCTGCCGGGGTTCCTGGCGCACGACGACCTCACCTCCCACCCCTGCCGGTTCAATTACGTTCCCCGCACTGCAAGTTACCCTCGATGGAGGGAATTTGAGCATGTTCGATTGACATATGTCTGCCGCTTCGGCTCGCCATTTTCTGTGGCGTGCGCGACAGTCGGGGAACGGGCACGTGAGAGCGCTGCTTGCCTAGGAGAGTGCGTGCCACGCCTTGCTCAGCGCCTGGCGGAACTGCTCCTCCTGGTGTGCGGTGAGCTCGCGGACCATCCGCTCCTCCAGCTCCCGCACCGGCCCGGCGACCCCGGCGAGCAGTTCGCGCCCGGCGTCGGTCAGCAGGATCAGCAGCTCGCGCCGGTTGCGCGGATTGCGCTCGCGCCGGATCAGCCCACGTGTCTCCAGGGAGCGTACGAGGTCGGCCATCGACTGGGCGGTGACGAACGAGTCCCGCGCCAGCTGGGCCGCCGAGAGGCCGTCATGGCGTTCCAGGACGGTCAGGGCCGTGTACTGCAGCGCGGTGATCCCGGCGGGCTTCACCAGCTCGTCGAGGTGTGAGCGCACCACCAGCTCCACCTGCTTGACCATGTACAGCAGTGAGGGGCGTGTCTTTGTACCGACCATGTGTTCACCCTAGACCATTGACAGGAATCCTGTCTGTAATGAGACTGCGGACCAACAGGAATCCTGTTTGTTGAAGGCTAAGCGATCAACGCTGGGAGTGGGCAATGACGACCACCTTCGAGACCGGCCCGGGGCAGCTGTTCATCGGCGGACAGTGGCGGGAGGCCGCCGACGGGGCCCGGACGGAGGTGACCGACCCGGCCACCGGCCAGGTGATCACCACCGTCGCGGAGGCCGGCGCCGCCGACGTCGACGACGCCGTACGCGCCGCCCGCGCGGCCTTCGACGCGGGGGAGTGGTCGGGACTCAGCGGCCGGGAGCGCGGCCGCGTGCTGCACCGCGTCGCCGAGCTGATCCGGGAGAACGCCGAGGACATCGCCGCCCTGGAGAGCCTGGACGTCGGTAAGCCCATCACGCTCGCCGGAGCCGTCGACGTCACCAACGCGGCCAACGACTACGAGCACTTCGCGGCCCTCGCCCACTCCCTGGACGGCGCCGTCCGCGACGTCCCGCTCAACGCCCTCGCCTACACCCGCCGCGAACCCCTCGGTGTCGTCGCGGCCATCACCCCCTTCAACTTCCCGCTGATCCTGGCCGGTTCGAAGATCGGCCCAGCTCTCGCCGCCGGCAACACGGTCGTCCACAAGCCCGCCGACGAGACCCCGCTCAGCGCCCTCTACATGGCCCGCCTCTTCCAGAAGGCCGGCGTACCCGACGGTGTCGTCAACGTCGTCACCGGCACCGGACCCGTCGCGGGCGAAGCCCTGCTGCGCCACCCGGGCGTCGACAAGGTCGCCTTCACCGGCTCCACCGCCATCGGCCGGCACGTCGCGAGCACGGCCGGGGAGGCACTCAAGCCGGTCACCATGGAACTCGGCGGCAACGCGGCCCACCTGGTCTTCGAGGACGCCGACCTGGAGAAGGCCGTCGGCGCGGTCATCAAGGCGTTCGTCTTCAACACCGGCCAGTTCTGCATGGGCGGCCCCCGTCTCCTGGTCGCCCGCCCGGTCTACGCCACCCTGCTCGGCATCCTCGCCGAAGCCGTCCCGGGCGTCCCGGTCGGCGACCCGCGCGATGTGGCCACCGTGGTCGGCCCGATGGCGGGGGAGAAGCACCTGCGCAAGGTCGAGGAGTACGTCGAACTCGCCCGCAAGGACGGCGGCCGTATCGTCTGCGGCGGTGAACGCCTCGACCTGAACGGCGGCTACTACTACCGGCCGACCGTCATCGCCGACCTGCCCAACGACTCCCGGGTGATCCAGGACGAGATCTTCGGTCCCGTCCTGACCGTGCAGCCCTTCGACTCCGAGGACGAGGCCGTCGCCCTCGCCAACTCCACGCCCTACGGCCTCGCCTCGGGCATCCAGACCGGCAACCTGGCCCGCGCCCACCGTGTCGCCGCCCGCCTCCAGGCCGGCATCGTCTGGGTCAACGACTGGGCGATGCTCGACCCCGCCGTCCCCTTCGGCGGCGTCAAGGCCTCCGGCTTCGGCCGCGAGTACGGCCCCGAGTCCCTCACCTCCTACACCAAGGTCAAGTCCGTCGTCGTCTCGCTCGACTGAGCCCCGCAGACCAGGAGTTCGTACGATGTCCTTCCCCACCCGTGCCGCAGTGGTCGAGTCCGGCGGCGCGCCCTTCACCCTCAGCGAGGTCGAACTCGACGCGCCGGGGCCGTACGAGGCGCTCGTCCGCATGGTGGCCACCGGTCTGTGTCACACCGACCTCAGCGTGGCGAGCGGCGGACTTCCCTTCCCGCTGCCCGGAGTCCTGGGCCACGAGGGCGCCGGCGTCGTCGAGGCCGTCGGCTCCGCCGTCACCGGCGTGGCCCCCGGCGACCACGTCGTGCTGTCCTTCACCTCCTGCGGCACCTGCCGCAACTGCCACGGCGGCCACCCCGCCTACTGCACCACCTGGCTGCCCCTCAACCTCATCGGCGGCCGGCGCGCCGACGGCACCGCCACCGTCAGCCGGGACGGCGAGCCGCTCGGCGGGCACTTCTTCGGCCAGTCCTCCTTCGCCGAACGGGCGCTGGTGGACGAACGCAGCCTGGTCAAGGTCGACCCGGACGTGCCGCTGGAGTCGATCGCCCCGCTCGGCTGCGGGGTGCAGACCGGGGTCGGCGCCGTGTGGAACGTCCTGGAACCGGCCGCCGGCAGCACGATCGTCGTCCTCGGCGCCGGAGCGGTCGGCCTGTCGGCCGTCATGGCCGCCGCGCTCACCCCCGCCACCACGATCGTCGCCGTCGACCGGGTGGCCGAACGCCTGGAACTGGCACGGGAGGTGGGCGCCACCCACACCGTCGACGCGACCCGCGAGGACGTCCCCGAGGCCATCCGGCACATCTCGGACGGAGCCGGCGCCGACGGCATCGTGGAGACCACCGGTAACGTCGGTGTCCTGCGTCAGGGCGTCGACGCGCTGGCCGCCCGCGGCACCCTGGTCGTGGTCGGCGCCCCGCCCTTCGGGACCGAGGTCCCCCTGGACGTCAACGGGTTGCTGGCCGGCAAGCGCATCGTCGGCCTCACCCTCGGCGACAGCGAGACCCAGGCCTTCATCCCGGCCCTGGTCCGGCTGGTCCGCGAGGGCCGGCTGCCGCTGCACCGGCTGATCAGCACCTACCCGTTCGCCGAGATCGACCGGGCCGTGCGGGACATGAGCACGGGCAAGGCGATCAAGCCCGTGCTCACCTTCTGACCCGCGCGGGTCAGTCCACGACCAGGACCAGCTTGCCCGTGGTCCGGCCGGTGCCGCCCAGTTCGTGTGCCTTGGCGGCATCGGCCAGCGGGAATGTCCCCGCGACCGTGGCCCGCAGCTTCCCCTCCCCGACCAGTCCGGCGATCGCGCGCATCCCGGCCCGGTCGGCGTCCACCAGCATCCGTACCGCCCGGACACCGAGCCGCTCGGCCTCCTCGTACAGCAGGGGGGTGCCCACCGGCAGGATCGACACCAGGGTTCCGCCCGGCCGCAGTGTCCGCAGCGAGGCAACCGAGGTGTCACCGCCGACCGTGTCCAGCACGACGTCCACGTCGCGTACCGCCTGTGTGACGTCCACCGACCGGTAGTCCACCGGTTCGTCCACGCCGATCTCCCGCAGGAAGTCGTGCTTGCCGGCGCTCGCCGTACCGATCACGTAGGCCCCGCGCGCCTTGGCGATCTGCACCGCCACATGTCCGACCCCGCCGGCCGCCGCGTGGATCAGTACCCGCTGCCCCGGCTGTACGTCGGCGTTCTCCACCAGGGCCTGCCAGGCCGTCAGGGACACCAGGGGCAGCGCGCCCGCCTGGACGTGGTCGATCGCGGCCGGCTTCGGCACCAGGGCGCGGGCGGGGGCGATCACGTACTCGGCGTGCGTGCCGTGGCCGAACGGGTAGGGCACCATGCCGAAGACCTCGTCACCGGGCTTGAAGGCGGCGACGCCGATCCCGGTCTCCTCGACCGTGCCGGAGACGTCCCAGCCGAGGACGAAGGGCGGCTCGCCCAGGAAGATCCCCAACTCCCGGTGCTTCCAGTCGGTCGGGTTCAGCCCGGCCGCCCGCACCCGGACGAGTACCTCGTTGGGGCGCGGCTTCGGCCGCGCCACCTCGATCACCTTCAGAACCTCGGGGCCGCCGAGGACATCCTGGCTGACCGCACGCATCGTGTTCACATCGTTCATGGTCACCCAGCCTGCCGGGACGCGCTCGGCGGGGAAATGGCACGATGGCCAACATTCGATGGAATCGTGCCAGCCTCGCTCTCCCCCTCTCCTGGCGGGCGTGAACGTTCCGGCCCGCTCCGCCGTCCAAGGACGACAACGGTGGCGAGCGGCGGGGGCGGGCATGCGCAGAGAGCTGGCGGCGGTGACGGTACTGGTGGCGGCCGCGGCGGTGGGCTGCGACCGTGAGGGCGGGTCGGAACTCGTGGTGGCCGGGACGCCGCCGGCGACGCCGTACCGCGGGCCGCTGGACATTCCCACCGAGGAGGTCGACGCGAACACCCCGCAGGCCCTGCGCGCAGCGTCCGGCGCGGCCGGCCGCGCGCTGGAGTGCGACGGGGAGATCTACTGGGGCACCGGGCCGGACGGCTGGAGCAAGGACGACGGCGGCGGCTCGCCCGAGGACGGTCTGCGGCTCTTCTTCGAGATGTACGACCCGGAGGCGCCGCGCGGCGGCTACCGCGTGGAGCGCCGGGAGGCGGACCGCGTGCTCTACTCCTACGACGTGGGCGGGCGCACGAAAGTGGCCGTCGTGGTCGCCAAGGACCAGAAGGGCCGGCCCGGCTGGGGGCCGGAGACCAACGCCTCCTGCGATCCGTCCGAGCTTCCGGCGAGTGTGACGTCGGGCCCGGGATGGCCCGAGATCTGGACCGACGCCCGTGGTCGCCGGGTACCGGTCTCGAAGATCACCAGTTCCGCCGGCGCCGAGCACTGCGGCTGGCAGTCGGCACACTTCCTGACGTTCGGCGGCAGGACCTACGTCCGCGATCCGCACGGCGTGTTCGCCGAGGACTCGGCGCTCGCCGGGCGCTACGACGGTGACACCACGATGCCGGGCGGCGCGCACGACACCGGCTACCGGCTCCGTGACTGGCGGCTGTGGCTGGCGGACGACGGCGACACGGCCTACGTCCGCGCCTCGCACGGCGTGGAGGCCTGGCCCAGGGAGCGGCGCGCCTTCGCCTGTGCCTGACCGGTCAGCGGCTCATGTGCAGGGCGACCAGCAACTGCCAGACCTGGTCCGCCACTTCGTCCGGACCGGTGTCGAGTAGGCCGTGCAGCCAGTCGGCCAGCACCCCGGCGAAGGTGGCGGCCACCGCCGACGCCACCAGCGGCGCGTCCGCCGCGCCCACCAGCTCCCGCTCGGCGAGGCTGCGCGCCCGCAGGTCCCGGTGCAGCACCCGGCCCAGCGGGCCCCCGCCGCCCGGCGCGAGGAGTTCCCGGTACAGGGCCGCGTGCGGAACCAGCCCGGCGAAGAACACCCGCAGCGCGGGCGGCGCGTGCACCGGGTCCGGTCGGCCGCGCCATGCGTGCAGCGCGTCCACGGCCTCCCGGACCACGTCCGCGCAGGCGTCGACGGCAAGCGCCTGAAGGCCGTCGTAGTGGACGTAGAAGGTGGCCCGGCCCACCCTCGCCCGGCGCGCCACCGCGGCCACCGTGGCCTCGGCGAGCGGGCGTTCGGCGCACTCGTCGAGCAGGGCCGCCCGCAGCCGCGCCCGGGTGCGGGCGGCCCGTGGATCCTCCACGGCCGGGCGGTCGCTCATCGGGCGGCGAGGACGGCGGCCAGGGCGAGCGCGCCGGGCAGCGCCTGCGCGAACAGGATCCGCCGGTTGGCCGTGACCGCGCCGTACACCCCCGCCACCACCACGCACGACAGGAAGAACACCTGGGCCCCGAAGCCCGTCGGATCGGCCGCGACCAGCCCCCACACCAGGCCGGCCGCCAGGAAACCGTTGTAGAGGCCCTGGTTGGCGGCGAGCGGCGCGGTCCGCCGGGCCAGCTCCGGGTCGAAGCCGTGGAAACGCATCCCGGGGCTCTTCTGCCACAGGAACATCTCCATCACCAGGATGTACGCGTGCAGCGCGGCCACCAGCCCCACCAGCACGTTCGCAAGGATTTCCATGATCGACGGACTCTCCCCATGTCTTGAACAGGTGTCCACCATAGCTGGACACCTGTACAGGAGCCTTGGGGGGTCGTGGCAACCCGGGGCGTGGGGCGCATGTCGGGAAGGCGCGGTCAGGAATGGGTATTTGTTGATTTGCCGCCAACTGGCTGAGCGTGACGGAACCCTCACTTCCTCTGCTCGTTCGGGTTGATCCTTTCGGGTTCAAACCCGATAAGCTCCCTTCCGTCACAGCGAGTTGACGCACCCCAGGGTGGGTCCGTCCCGCCGTGCGTACTCATGAGTGCGGCCTTCGCACACTGCCCTTGTTCGCTGTTGTCCGATTGTGTTGCTTCGAAGGATGCAGATGGAACTCGCCACTCCGCCGCCGGCGGCGCGGGCCCCTGTCGCCTGGTACAGCTGGTGGCTGATGCCGCTGGCCTTAGGGGGAGGGACGGTCGCCGCCACGTTCATGAGCTCCGAGCGAATAACCGCGGCCGTGGCCGGTGCCGCGGCCACCGTCGCGAGCTTGGTGTGCGTACGCCTGCTGATCCGCTCCCAGCGGCAACTGCGGAGCGCAGAAGGGTCGTTCCGCAGCTCGCAGGCCGAGCACTCCCAGCAGTGGCAGCAGCATGTCTCGGCCCTGGAGCGCAAGTTCTCCGCCGAGCGCGCCACGCTGGAGGGCCGGCTCAACGAGCAGTCGGCCGCGTTCGACGCCCAGCTCGGTGAGCAGGCGTCCGCATTCGAGGCCCAGCTGGCCGACCGGACCGCCCACTACGACGCCCAACTGGCCGAGCAGGCGCGGGCGTACGAGGAGCGGCTCGCCGACCAGCTGACGTCCTCCGAGGCACAGCTCGCCGACCAGGCCGATGTCTGGCAGGAGCAGGTCACGCATCAGCGGGCCGCGATCTCCCGGCTGGCCGACGAGCAGCTGCCCGAGGCGTTGAAGCGGCTCCTCGACGGCGACGCCGTCGACGACCTGCTGCCCGTGGCCGACCAGTGCGCCAAGGTGGACAAGGAGCTCCAGGCCGACCTGCGCCGCATCCTGCGCACCGCGCTGATCGGCGTGGAGGAGGAGTTCAACCGCTCCACCTCCGCGGAGCAGGCCGTGATCAGCATCGGCAACCGCATCCACGTCCTGACCAGCAAGCTGCGCGGCCGGCTGCACGAGATGCAGGGTGAGCACGGCCGGCTGCCGGCCGTGGCCCGCGGTCTCATGGAGCTCGACCAGGAGCTCGGCCCCGCCGACTCGCTCGCCGCCAGCATCGGCGTGCTGGGCGGCTCGGACCGCCCCGGCCGCCAGTGGCAGGAGCCCCAGCGGCTGCTCAGCGTGGTGCGCGGCGGCATCGGCCGGATCAAGGACTTCCACCGCGTCGAGGTCCGGCATCTGCCCGAACTCGGCGTCGACGGCGGCCTGGTGGACCACCTCACGCTGATCTTCGCCCACCTGCTGGACAACGCGGCCCGCTACTCGCCGCCCACCGAGCCGGTCGTGGTCTCCGGCAAGGAGGTCCCCAACGGTGTCGGCATCGAGATCCAGGACTCCGGCAAGGGCCTGAACGAGGAGAAGAAGCGCGAGGCCGAACACTCCCTGGCGGGCACCGGGGCCGGACCCGGTATCGGCGGCATCTCCGAGGACGCCAACATCGGCCTGCGGGTCGTCGGCATCCTCGCCCGCCGCTACGGCATCCGGGTCACCTTCTCGGACTCGCCCTGGCTCGGCACCTCGGTGGTCGTCGTGGTCCCGCACAAGTTCTTCAGTCCGCTGCCCGCGGCCGGCCCGGCCCCGGTCCCCGCGTCGGCCGCCCCCGCCGCCGCGTCCCCGGTGCAGGCGCACGGCCCGGTCGCCGTCGAAACCGTCACTCAGCCGGAATCCGGCGAGGCCCTGGACACCACCCCGGGCGGACTGCCCCGGCGGCGCAGCCAGCGCCGCGCGGACGAGCAGCCCGGGGAGCGCGTCACCCGCACGGAGGGCACGGCGTTCACCGCGGTCCCGCCGGAGGAGTCCTTCGCGGGCCTGGCCGCCTTCGCCACCGCGGGCCGCGCGCCCGTTGCGGACGAAGGGTCCGGCAGCGAGGCCGAGTTGACCGGAGACCAAGACGTAGTGGCACCCGCGACCCCGGCCGGCACCGATGATGCCGCCGCCGGACGCGAGTCCACGGAGCACCGCACTGAAGAGAGCGACTAGTCCACATGACGCAACAGGGAACCGACGTGAGCTGGGCGCTCCGTGATCTGGTGGAGAGCATCCCGGAGATCCGTTTCGCCCTCGTGGCCTCGAGCGACGGCAAGGCCATCACCTCCTTCGGCGCCGAGGACCCCGACGACGTGGACCGCTTCGCGGCCGTGGTGGCCGGGCTGCAGGCGCTCGCCCAGCCGGTCGCCGAGCAGTTCCCCAAGTACGCGGGGCAGCTGCGGCTGGCGATGATCGAGGTCGACGGCGGTCACCTCTTCGTCGTGCGGGCCGGTGTGGAGACGTACCTCGGGGTCCTCGCCCGCGAGGGACTCGACCAGGGGTTGCTCGGGCATCAGATGCGGGACCTCTCCCGGCGGATGGGCGAGCTGCTCGGCACCTCTCCGCGCCTGGAGGAGCACTCTGGATGAGTGCTCCCCGCCGGCCCACGGACCCGTCCGGTCTAGAGCGTTATTACGTCCTCACCGGGGGGCGCAGCGGACCGGGCGGGGCGGCGTCGAGCCTCGACGTGGCCACCCTCGTCGTCTCTCGCACCGCCCCTGTCCCGGGGATGCAGCACGAGTACGAGGAGATAGTCCGGCGCTGCCGTGATCCGCTGTCGGTGGCCGAACTCACCGCCCATCTCGGATTGCCCTTCAACATTCTCGCGGTGCTGTTGGCGGATCTGCTGGACGCAGGCCGTATTGAAGCCCGTGATCCCATTCCGGCGCACCACGCCGGACGCGGGCCTGACCTCGCGCTCCTCCAGGAGGTACTCAGTGGACTTGAAAGGCTTTGACCATCCCGGCGACCCTGGTGCCGGGGGGACCCGCTCGGTCAAGGTGATGATCGCCGGGGGGTTCGGCACCGGGAAGACCACCATGGTCCGCTCCGTCAGCGACATCAAGCCGCTCACCACCGAGGAGACCCTCACCCAGGCGACCGTCGGCGTCGACAACCTCATCGGGGTCGCGGACAAGGCCGAGACCACGGTCAGCCTCGACTTCGGCAAGATCAGCCTCAACGAGAGCCTGATGCTGTACCTGTTCGGCACCCCCGGACAGGAACGGTTCTGGTTCCTGTGGAACGGCCTGTTCAAGGGCGCGCTCGGGGCTGTGGTCCTGGTGGACACCCGGCGGCTGGCCTCCAGCTTCCGGGCGATCGAGGAGATGGAGCGGCAGAACGTGCCCTTCGTCATCGCCCTGAACGTGTTCCCGGACTGCAGGGAACACCCCATCGAGGAGATCCGGGACGCGCTCGACATCTCCCCGCACACCCCGATCGTGGCCTGCGACGCCCGTGACCGGGCCTCCAGCCGTGACGTGCTGATCACCTTGATACGCCATCTGAAGGAACGCTCCGCCGTCGCCCTGGAGCACCGATGAACGACCAGAACCTCGACAGTCCCGACGCGCCCCGCGGCTGCCCGGTGGCGCACGGTTCGGCCGAACTGGCCCGGCTGTACGGGCCCGAGGCGGCGACCGACCCGCTCGGCATCTACGAGCGGCTGCGCAAGGAGCACGGCTCCGTCGCGCCGGTGCTGCTGGAGGGGGACATCAACGCCTGGCTGGTGCTGGGCTACCGGGACAGCCGGCGGGTGCTCGACAATCCCCGCCAGTTCGCCCGGGACGCGCGGATCTGGCGGGACTGGCGGGAGGGCCGGGTCGCGGAGAACCATCCGCTGGTTCCGATGGTCGCCTGGCGCCCCGACTGTGTCTCCCAGGACGGCGAGGCGCACCGCCGGCTGCGCGGTGCCGTCAACGACGGGCTCCAGGCCGCCGTGGGCCGCGGTATCCGGCGCCATGCCACGCACTTCGCCAACAAGCAGATCGACGCGTTCGCGGACAAGGGCCGCGCCGATCTGGTGGCGGACTACGCCGGTTACCTGCCGATGCTGATCCTCACCCGCATCCTGGGCCTGACCGAGGCGGAGGGGCGCCGGCTGGTCGAGTCCAGCGCCATGGTGTTCCAGGGCGGCGAGGACGCGATCCTGCACGACGGCATCATCAGGGAGATCCTCGGCGAACTCGTCGAGCGCAAGCGGACCGAGCCAGGATCCGACTTCACGACCGGTCTGCTGGAGCATCACGCGGCCCTCGACCACGACGAGGTCGTGAGCCATCTGCGCCTGGTGCTGGTGGCCGGGCACAGCACGACCAGCAATCTGCTGGCCCGGGTGCTGCAGCTGGTCCTAACGGACGATTCGCGGCTCTCCGGCCTGATCAGCGGTCAGCTGACCATCTCGGCGCTGGTGGACGAGGTCATGTGGAACTCTCCTCCGCTGTCCGTCCTGCCGGGGCGCTTCGCCGTCAGCGACGTCGAACTGGGCGGCCACCGCATCGAGGAGGGCGACCTGCTCGTCCTCGGCCTCGCACCGGGCAACCTCGACCCCGAGGTCCGGCCCGACCCGGGCGTCTCGGTGCAGGGCAACGGGTCGCACCTGGCGTTCAGCGCCGGCCCGCACGAGTGCCCCGGGCAGAGCATCGGGATGTCCATCATCGAGATCGCGGTGGACGTCCTGCTGCACCGGCTGCCTGGCCTGCGCCTGGCCGTGCCGCCGGAGGAGCTCACCTCGACCGCGTCCACCTGGATGTCCCTGCTGGACAGCCTGCCGGTCGAGTTCGCGGTATAGGCCCGGACACGCCGCTGCCCGGTCGGGTCACCCGACCGGGCAGCGGCGTCGTCCCACCCGGCGTCAGCCGTCGAGCCAGTCTCCTGTGACGCCCGTGGGGCGGTGTCCCGTCGCGTTCCAGAGGAAATGCGGGTGGGCACAGGCGAACATGTAGGCGAGCAGTGCGGTGTCCTCCCTCCCGGTCTCAGGATCGTGCAGGGCGTGAAACCTCTCGGACCCGACCACGCCGGCGTCCTGCTGGACCTGACGAGCGCGGTCCGTGGACGGTGCGGTGCCGGATGCCTCCACGGCGGCGATGTAGGTGCGGCGCAGGATCTCCCATGTGCTGTCGGTGTTGCCGTGCCACGGGCCGTGCAGTGCTTCGAAGGCATGGAGCTCGGCGTCGAAGAGGGGCCATGTCCGGGGGAACTGGGCTCGGCAGCGCGCGGACAGCTCGGCGGTCCGGGTGCTCAGTGCCGGTGCGGAGGGCCGCGGGGCGATGGTGAGGGTGGTGCCGTGGGTGAGGATGCCGGTGCACGGGTTGGGCCGCAGGTCGCAGAGCGAGCACCCCTGGGCCGGGGGCAGGCCCTGGGTGATGCCGTCGAACCACAGGGCGTGGCGGCCCGTGAGCCCCATCCAGACTATGGTGGTGGTCATCAGCCAGGTGTTCCACATCGGGCGGTGCGCCTCGGGCATGCAGCCGTACTTGACGAGGGCTATGGCGCAGGCAGCGTAGAAGGCCTTGGTGTGGGTGGGCATGTCGGCGAGCCAGAAGTTGCTGATCTCGCCGGTGAGGGCGTCGGCTCGTACGTCGGCCATGTCGTCGATGACGCGGCACAGCAGCAGGGAGGCGAGGTTTTCCTCCTGCCAGAGTTCGGTGTCGGGTGCGACGTGCCAGAACAGGCAGTCCAGCACCTGCAGGGCCGAGTAGGTGCTCTGGCCGAGCGGGTTGGTCTGGGGGAGCACGACATCGCCCGCGTGGTGCTGTCGGAGCCAGTACTCGTCGACGGACCGCTTGTGGGCCGCGAAGAGTCCGGAGACCAGGGCCCGTGCGCTGTTGGTGCTGAAACTCTCGGCCAAGCGGTCTTCGACGTGTTGGGTGAGGCGTGCGGTGTCGATGGTGTCGATCACGCGTTTGTATTCGTGGAAGACGAGGATGTCGTCTTCGAAGCGGTGCCGGTGGCCGAGGTCCCGCTCAAGGTCGTTCATCTGCCGGGTCCATGACCAGCCACCGGTCAGGACGCTGTCGAGTTCCCGGCGGTACGGCCAGGTCTTCTCGGCGAGGGGACGACCGGCGCTCTGCCGCCAGCGGTAGTCACCCAGCGTCCGTGCGGGGGGCGTGGGCAGCTGCCGGCACAGCGGGCAGGCGCAGGCGGCGGTCTGCTCCTCCTCGCGCGGTGGGACGAGTGCCCGGCTCCTCCAGGCCCCCTCCAGCATCAAGCAGGTCAGCCGGCAGAGCTCGACGTCGGTGCTGACCTGGGGGAAGGCTGCTTCGATCATGCGCAGGCTGGTGTCGAGACGCCTCAACCTGGCGTAGCCCTCCTCGTCGGGCGGGAGGAGCGCACGCGCCGGCATCTGGAGGGCCCCCTCCAGATGCACCGTGGTACCGGCGTGGGGGGATCCGCACGCGTCCAGCCGCTGCTGAGCGGCGTTCTGGCACCTTCGGTACTCCTCCGTGCTCCCGTTGATGCGTTCGACCAGGAAGCCGGCCAGGGTGTCTGCCGCCTCCGCGGGCTGGAGCCGGGCGCTTGGCTGCGCCGGGAGCAAGCTGTCGGCGGACGCCTTCGGAACAGCACCTACGCCTCGGAATTTCACACCGGTCTCCTTCGAACTGTGGTCCTGGCGACGGAATCGACCGACCCCGTCGTCGGCCGGGAACGTCCGGGGATCTCGCTGTCCCTTCGGGGACGGCCTCGGCCCGGACAGCCGGACTCACGCGACCGGCTCCGGCTCCTGCCGCGAACGACCGCGAGGGGTACGACTGCTTGGTGACGGCCGCGGACGGAGCGGGCCGCCCACCTGGCCTGCTGGGACGAACTGCTCCGTGGCCGCCCGGTTCTCGAACGCAGCGAGCCGCTCGTCCACGGCGGATTCGTCCTCGACATCGCCGGCCTTCGCCGGCCGGCTCCACCCCTGTCGAGGCACTCCTGCTACCGGACGAGCACCTGCGTCGCCGCGTCAGCCGTGTCGATCAGCAAGGCCGGCGGATCCAGGACCACCTGCTGCTGCCCGCGGGGCGCGGCGGGGCGGCGACGGGCTCACGCGCCACCTCGGCTCTGCCGGCCGACGCGGCTTCGCCGTGCGCCAGGTCCATGTCGAGGAGCCGGCGCGGACGGCGGACGCGCGCGAACTCCGGATGCTCACCGACGGGGGTCTGGAAGGGCAGGTCGAACGTGACGTCCTGAGGCATGTGTTTCCTTTCGGGCGACAGTGCGCAGAGCCCCCCGTCCCTGCGAACGGGTGGCCTGTCGGCCACCCGTGCACTCGAACTGGCCTTCGTGACTCGAAAGTTGAGCCGTGAAGCGCTACGAGGCTGCCCAGAGCGTAAATGATCTACGCGTGGCCTGGCCGTGACGTGTGTTACTGCTCACGCCTCCTGAGCCGAGTACACTCGCGCGCCCCCGACGTATGTGTGCGCGACGCGTGTGTCCGCGATGCGCTCCGGGGGGCCGGCGAACGGATCGCGGTCCAGGACCACCAGGTCCGCGAGCGCGCCTACCGCCACCCGCCCGGTGTTGTCGAGGTGGTTCACATAGGCCGAACCGGCCGTGTACGCACCGATCGCGTCGCCGAGCCCCAGCCGCTCGCCGGGCAGGAACACCGGCGCGTCGCCGCCCGGTTCGACCCGGTTCACGGCGACATGGATGCCCTGGAGGGGGTCGGGGCTGCTCACCGGCCAGTCGCTGCCGCCCGCGAGCCGCGCCCCGGAGCGCAGCAGCGACCCGAACGGGTACTGCCACCCGGCCCGTTCCGAGCCCAGGAAGGGAATCGTCAGCTCGTCCATCTGCGGCTCGTGCGCGGCCCACAGCGCCTGGATGTTGGCGGTGGCCCCGAGCCGGGCGAAACGCGGTACGTCGGCGGGGTGCACGACCTGGAGATGTGCCAGGTGGGGCCGCGTGTCGCTGGGCCCGTTGGCGGCCCGCGCGGCCTCGACGGCGTCCAGCGCGTCCCGCACCGCCCGGTCGCCCAGCGCGTGGAAGTGGCACTGGAAACCGAGCGCGTCCAACTCGGTCACGTACTTCGGCAGTTGCTTCGGTTCGATGAAGCTCTTGCCCCGATTGCGTGTCGCGCAGCCGCACTTGTCCAGGTAGGGGTCGAGCAGCGCCGCCGTGCCGTTCTCGGCGACCCCGTCCAGCATCAGTTTCACCGTGCCCGCCCGGAACCGGCCGTGGCTCAACGCGGCCCGCTTCTCCACCAGTTCCGGAATCTGCTCGGCCCCCCGCTCCCGGTCCCACCACAGCGCGCCGACCACCCGCGCGGTCAGCGAGCCGTCCCGGGCGGCGGTGAGATACGCCTCGGACGGGTCGTCCATGCCGAGGAACTCCCCGACCAGCGCGTCCTGCCAGGCGGTGATGCCGAGCGCGTGCAGATGCCGCTGGGCGTGCAGCAGCGCCGCGAGCCGGTCAGCCGGGCCGGCCGGCGGGGCGAGCCGGCCGACCAGCTGCATCGCGCCCTCCTGGAGTGTGCCGCTCGGCGCTCCGGAGGCGTCCCGCTCGATCCGCCCGTCGGCCGGGTCGGGCGTGTCGCGGTCGATCCCGGCCAGCTCCAGCGCCCGGCTGTTGACCCAGGCCCCGTGATGGTCCCGGTTGGGCAGATACACCGGCCGGTCCGGTACGACCGCGTCCAGCAGCTCCTTCGTCGGCGTACCGCCCTCGAACGCCTCCATGGACCAGCCGCCGCCCAGGATCCAGGCCCGCTCCGGGTGCGCCCCGGCGTAGGCGCGGACGGCGGCCACGGTCTCCTCGGCGGTCCGCAGTCCGGTCAGGTCGCACTGGGTCAGTTCGAGGCCGGCCGGGACCGGATGGACGTGCGCGTCCTGGAACCCGGGCAGCAGCAGCCGTCCGGCGAGGTCGACCACCTCGGTGCGCGGTCCGGCGAGTTCCCGCAGCTCCCCGGCGGAGCCGACGGCGGTGATGCGCTCACCGGTGACGGCGACGGCGGCGGCCGTCGGGCCCTCGGGGGTGAGGACGGGGCCACCGGTGAAGAGCATGTCTGCGTGCATGTTTCCTGTTCCTCAGTTGGGGGTCGTGAGCAGCTGGGGTGCGTCCGCGTCCGTGCCCTCGCCGGTGCGGAAGTACGGTGAGCGGCGCACGTACTTCGCCCAGCCGGCGGCGACGAACCCGGACCCGATCATCGCCAGCGGGGTGGCCAGCAGGAACCAGCCGTTGTCCGCGCTGACCTCGAAGTGGTCGGTGGAGGTGTAGAAGGACCAGCCGAGGTAGCCGCCGAGGCCCAGCAGGGCGAGCGCGCTCAGCGCCGGCAGCACCACGGCCCGTAGGCCCTGCCGCCAGTCCTCGCGCAGCAGCGAACGGAAGCGCGCGGCGGCGGCGAGCGCGGTGAGCGCGTACGACAGGGCGACGACGATGCCGACGGCGTTCACCGTCGCCATGATCATGTCGGCGAGGCGCGGGATCACCAGGGCGAGCGCGGCGACCGCCGCCGCCAGCACGCCGATCAGCAGCGTGCCGGCCGCCGGGGTCCCGTACCGGGCACTGACCGTGGACCACACCGGCCCGAGGGTACGGTCCCGGCTCATCGCGAACATGCCCCGGGCCGTCGGGATCACCCCGGCCTGGAGCGAGGCCACCGCCGAGAACATCAGCGCAACCAGCGGCAGCGCGGCCCACGGCTGGGAGGCCAGCCGGTCCCCGAAGAACGCCAGCCCCTCGGCCCCGTGCCCCGCCAGCTCCTTCTCGGAGAGCACGCGTTGGAACGCCACCGAGCCCAGCAGGAACAGCCCCAGCATGGTCACCAGGGTGATCAGTCCGGCCCGGGAGGCGTCCCGGGGGTCGCGGACCTCCTCGTTGACGCTGAACGCGGCCTCGAAACCCCAGTAGCAGAACACCGAAAGGAGCAGGCCCTGGGCGAGCGCGGTGGCCGACGGGATCGCGAACGGGTCGAACCAGCTCAGCCTGAAGGGGTGGGATCCGGTGACGATGCCGTACCCGCAGAAGCCGAGCAGGACCACGTACTCGAACACCAGCAGCCCGGCCTGCAGACGGGCGGCGGTGCGGATGCCGGTCACGGCGGTGAGGGTGACGGCGACCAGGACGACGATGCCGACGGCCGTGGTCTGAGCCGTCGAACCCGGGTCGAGGGCGAGCGAGCCGAGCCGGTGCACTCCGGCCTCTCCGGCCAGTTGCAGCATCGCCGATCCGGTGACCGCCGTGGTGTACGCCAGGAAGGCCACCGTCGCCACGATGTTCACCCAGCCGACCATGAAGCCGAGCCACGGATTGAGGGAACGGCCCACCCACACATAGCCGTTGCCCGCGTTCGGCTCCACCCGGTTCAGCCGGGAGTAGGCGCCCGCGATGCCGAGGACCGGCAGGAACGCCAGCAGCATGATGGCCGGCAGATGCAGCCCGACCACCCCGGCCGTCACCCCCAGACCGATGCCGATGCTGGTGGTCGCGGCCGTACTGGACGCGGCGACCGCGACGCCGTCGAGGACGCCGAGGGATCTGCGCAACTCAGGGGGGTCCGCTGTGTAGGGCTGGTCGGTCATGGCCGGCACACTCCGCTCGCACCTGGGGGCCCGGCTGGTCGGCCCCGGTGACGGGACATGAAACTGCCGGTTCGCTTCACAGGTCAACGGTGTTGTCATAAGGTGCGCCTCCAGGAAGGGAGACCCCATTGAGCGAACGTGTCGTCCCGGCCGCCGCCCGGCAGCGTCGGCGCCCCACCAAACAGGGGGTGGTCCTCACCGAGGAACTGATCGTCGAGACCGCGATGCGGCTGATCGAGGAGCACGGCGCCGAGGCCCTGTCCGTGCGCCGCCTCGGCCGCGCCCTGGGCGCCGACCCCAGCTCGCTCTACCGCTACTTCCGGCACACCGACGACCTGATGCTCGCCATCGCCGACGAGCTGATCGGCCGTACCCTGCGGGTCTGGCGGCCCACCGGCGACTGGCGCGCCGACCTGCGCGACCTCGGCCTGCGCATGCACGCCGGTGCCCTCGCCCACCCCCGGGCGGCGGTGCTCAGCGCCCACCGGGTGACCGGGCGGACGTACGAGATCCAGGCCGTCGAGACCATCCTCGGGATACTCCGGAACGCCGGTTTCCCGGACGCCGAGGCGGTCCGCGTGTACCACGCCTTCGTCGACCAGGCCCTCGCGTACGGCGCCCTCGACTCCGCCAACACCGCCCTGCCCAAGCCCGCCCGTGACGCCGAGGCGGACGTGTGGCGGGCCACCTACGCCCGGCTGCCCGCCACCAGCCATCCGCACATCGCGGCCACCGCCCGCCATCTCGTGGCCTCGATGCGGGGCAGCTCCTATCCCGCCGCCCTCGACCTGCTGCTGACGGCGGCCGGGGCCCGGCTCGCGGAGCTGCGCGCCGGGAAGCGGCTGGTCGGCGACTGAATCCGCTGATCGGGGACAGATGTGCGGGGGAGAACCTTCCGAGGGAGGAAGCATGGCACTGGTGACCGCGGCCATCGTGGTGCTCGACTGCGCAGAACCCGAGAAACTCGCCCAGTTCTACCGGGAGTTCCTGGACGCCGAGGACGGCGAGGCCTCGGCCAACCTGGTCGAGATCCGGGCCACCGGCGGCTTCCGGATCGCCTTCCGACGCGACGTCAACGCGACCCCGCCGAGCTGGCCGCGGCCCGAGAACTCGCTCCAGGCCCATCTCGACTTCCTGGTCGAGGACCTCGACGAGGCCGAGCGCCGGGTGGTCGGCCTCGGCGGACGGCCGATCGAGACGAAGGACCCGGCCGGGCCGTACGAGGAACGCGGGTACGCCGACCCGGCCGGACACTCCTTCACCCTGCGGCTGCTGCCGCCCTCCGCACCCAAGCAGGGCTGAACGCGCTCACTCCCGGCCGCCCTTCCGGGTCGCCGGCCAGACCCCGGTGGAGCGCTCTATGGCCGTCGCGCCGGTGCGGTCCACGGCGCTGCGCACCACCGCGAAGACCGCGCCCTGGACCGCCGCGGCCAGCAGCACCTCGCCCCAGCCGCGGTCCCGGTCCAGGGCGTCCGGCGCGTCCTGTTCGCCGCGCAGCGCCATCCAGGTCCGGCGGAAGACCAGCGCGCCCAGCGCCCCGCCGGCCCAGCTCAGCACGAACCCGGCGGGCGCGTAGACGAGGGGGAGCTTCAGCTTCTTCGTGCTCTTGGCCATGCCTGCCTCCGCGTTGTCAGGGCCGTCCCGCCACCGCGACCTCCTCGGCCGCCGGCACCGGGCCGGGCGGCGTCCCGTCCCCGAAGGGCCGGCCGCCGAGCTCCTCCCGGTGATGGGGCGTCAGCCACCCGGCGAGATCCGGGCCGAGGGGCACGATACGGGTCGGGTTGATCCCGGTGTGGACCTGGTAGTAGTGCCGTTTGATGTGGTCGAAGTCGACGGTGTCACCGAATCCCGGCGTCTGGTAGAGGTCCCTGGCGTACGCCCACAGCACCGGGTTCTCCGCGAGCTTGAAGCGGTTGCACTTGAAGTGGCCGTGATAGACGGCGTCGAACCGCACCAGTGTCGTGAACAGGCGGATGTCGGCCTCGGTGATCGTGTCCCCGACCAGGTAGCGCTGCCCGGCCAGCCGCCCGGCGAGCAGCTCCAGCCGCCGGAACACCCCCGCGCACGCCTCCTCGTACTTCTTCTGCTCGTGCGCGAACCCGGCCCGGTAGACCCCGTTGTTGACGTCCTCGTACACCTCGGCCATCACCACGTCGATCTCGTCGCGGTGCCGTGCCGGGTACAGGTCCGGTGCCCCTTCCCGGTGCAGTGCCGTCCACTCGGTGGCCAGGTCCAGGGTCAGCCGCTGGTAGTCGTTGGTCACCAGCTTCCCGCTCGGCACGTCCACGACCGCGGGCACGCTCACCCCGCCGGGGTAGCCGGTCTCCCGGCGGTCGTAGGCCTCGGCGAGGTACCGGATGCCGAGCACCGGGTCACGGCCGTCGGGGTCGAGGGTGAAGCGCCAGCTGCGGTCGTCCTGGATCGGGTCGGTGACGGCCATCGACAGAGCGTTCTCCAGGCCGAGCAGCCGCCGGGAGATCACCGACCGGCTCGCCCACGGGCAGGCGCGGCTGACCACCAGCCGGTACCGTCCGGCCGCCACCGGCCAGCCGTCGCGTCCGTCCGCGGTGATCCGGTCCGTGAAATGGCTGGGGGACCGGCTGAATGCCTTGTGCCCCAGCGCGCTGTTGCCGTCGCCGCCGCTCATCACGTCCTCCTTGCCGAGGGCCCGCCCACGGTCTGCCGGGGGTCCTGAGGCAATGCGTTCCCCCATTTCCGCCTTTCGCACGGAGTGATCAGCCCCCGTCGGGGCAGTCGGCGGTGGTGAGCAGGACGTCGTCGCAGAAGCACTCGGACCGGAAACGCTCGGAGCGCGAACGCGCGGGGGAGGGGAGCACGCAGGAGATGAGCCCGGAGCAGCAGCATTCGGACCAGCCGAAGGCGGATCGCAGGACGCGTGTGACCGTGTTCGTGGCGCTGGCCGCCAATCTGGTGATCGCGGCGGCCAAGGGTGTCGGCGGTGTCGTCGCCGGCTCGCCCGCACTGCTGTCGGAGGCCGCGCACTCCGTCGCCGACAGCCTGAACGAGGTGTTCCTGCTGGCCGCCCTGCGCCGCAGCCGCCGCCCGGCCGACACCCGGCACCCCTTCGGCTACGGCAAGGAGCGCTTCTTCTGGGCGCTGCTCGCCGCCGTCGGGATCTTCGTCATGGGCGGCTGCTTCTCCTTCTTCCAGGGGGTCGAGGCACTGCGCGACGGCGCGCAGGAGAAGCTCAGCGGCTATGTGGCCGGCCTGATCGTGCTGGGAGTCGCCCTGCTCGCCGAGGGCGCATCCCTGTTCCGGGCGCTGCACCAGGCCCGCCGGGAGGGCCGGGGCGTGCGGGATCCGGCCCTGCGGACGGTGATCGCCGAGGACGGCACCGCGGTGGTCGGCGTCTGCCTCGCGATCGTCGGCATGGTTCTGCACATGGTCACCGGCCAGGTCGCCTGGGAGGCGTCGGCCTCGCTGGCGATCGGCGTACTGCTGGTGTACGTCGCCTACCGGCTGGGCGCCGACGCCCGCGACCAGCTGATCGGGGAGGCGGCGGATCCCGAGCTCAGTGACAGGATCCGGGAGCAGCTCGCGGCGGAGCCCGAGATCGACAGCGTGGAGGCGCTCTTCACGATGCAGCTGGGCCTCGATACGACCCTGGTGGCGGCCCGGGTCGACCTGGTGCCGGGCCTCGACAGCGAGGACGTGGAGGAGGTCCTGGTGCGTATCAAGGGGGCGCTCGCCGAGACGTTCGACGAGGCCCTGCAGGTCTTCCTGGACGTGACCGACCGGTCCGCGCGGGAGGCAGTGGAAAGCCCCGCCGCGACGGGGGAACGCGGCGGGGCCTGACATTCGGCTGCCCGGCCCGGAGCCGGTTCATGCCTCCCGGAAACAGATTTTTCTAAATTCCGACGGTCCCAGGCCGGAATGGATTCCCGGAACCGTCACTTCCCCCTACTTCGGTTCCGGCTACTTCGGTTCCAGTACGAACACCGGGATCTCCCGGCTGGTCTTCTCCTGGTACTCGGCGTAGGGCGGATACGCCGCGACGGCCCGCTCCCACCATTCGGCCTTCTCCGCACCGGTGACCTCACGGGCGGTCATGTCCTGCTTGACCGGCCCGTCCTGGAGCTCGACGACCGGGTGCGACTTGATGTTGAAGTACCAGACGGGATGCTTGGGCGCCCCGCCCTGGGAGGCCACCACGGCGTACGCCCCGTCGTGCTCCACCCGCATCAGCGGCGTCTTGCGGATCTTCCCGCTCTTCACACCCAGGGTGGTCAGCACGATCACGGGCAGCCCCGTGTCCATCAGGGTGGTGCCCTCCTTCCCGCCCGAGCTCTCGTACAGCTCGACCTGTTCACGTACCCAGGCGGTCGGGCTGGGCTCGTACTCGCCCTCAAGAGGCATGAGGTCCGTCCCCTCGTCGCTTCCATGACTGACGCCACGATTCAACACCGGGAGTGCCCCGGATCATCCACGCGACACCGGTCTCCCCGACGGGACCTCGCCCGCGGCCCGGGCGCGCCGGCCGTCAGCCCGGCGCCAGCGCCATCCGGGCCGCCAGCCCCAGCATCACGCAGCTCGACAGCAGCGCCGTGACCAGGCGCCCACGGTGGCCGGTCAGCGCCCTGCCGAGGAGCGCGCCGCCGCTCGCCAGCAGCAGCTGCCAGCTCGCGGACGCGGCGAAGGCCGCGAGGACGAAGACTCCCTGCTCCAGCGGTCGTACCGCCTCGGCGGAACGGGTGCCGACCACCAGGGCCGCGAAGTAGATCACCGTCGTCGGGTTGAGCAGCGTGATCCCCAGGAGGCCGAGATACGCCCGCCCGGGGCCGGGTACCGGCCGCTCGGCCCGGGTCGCGAGCCGCCGCTCCCGGAACTGGCGCAGCGCGAGGGCCGCACCGCGCACGGCCAGCGCCACCAGCACCAGCGCGGAGGCCAGCCGCAGGGGACCGAGCACCGGCAGCAGCGCCGCCGCCAGCGCGGCGCCGCCGACCGCCGCGAGCAGGGCGTACAGGCCGTCGGCGGTCGCCACGCCGAGCGCCGCGCAGGCGCCGGTACGCAGTGACGTGCGAGCCGTGAGGGACACTAGATATGTGCCGACCGCGCCGACCGGGACGGCGATCCCGTACCCGGCGAGCAGGCCGGCGACGAGCGCGGCCGTCACGGGCGTGCGGGCTCGGGCCTCCAGGGACGCCCCGGCTGCTGCTGGACCCGCACCCGACGGAGGGTCGCGGTGGTCAGCGGCACGATGGCGTCAGGAGAGTTCATGCGCAGATCCTGGGGGCCGCGTCGCCGCACCGGCAAGCGAATTTCGGCGCGGAATCGCCCCCCGACCGCGTGCGGTTCGGCCAGATCATCCGATTCACCGATCTGGCTGAACTTGCGGTCGCCCCATAGGTGCCCCGGGCATCTAATGAAGATCGGCACGACGTACGACATTCGTCTGCGAGGTCTTCGATGAACGAACTGACGGACGTGACGGAACCCACTGTCCATCCGGCCGACCCTGTGGCCTGGCCGCAGGACCGCACGTGCCCCTACCACCCACCCGCCGGCTACGACCCGCTGCGCGACGGCGCCCAGCTGTCCCGTGTCACCCTCTACGACGGCCGTACCGCCTGGGCGGTCACCGGCCACGCCACGGCCCGGTCGCTGCTCTCCGACCCCCGGCTCTCCAGCGACCGCCGGCGCGAGGACTTCCCGATGCCGAACGCCCGGTTCGCGGTGGCCCGGGAGCGCCGCCAGGTCGCCCTGCTCGGCCTCGACGACCCCGAGCACCAGACGCAGCGCCGGATGCTGATCCCGGACTTCACCCTCAAACGCGCGACCGGGATGCGGCCGGCGATCCAGCGGATCGTCGACGAACTGCTCGACAGGATGATCGCCGCGGGGCCGCCCGCCGACCTGGTGAGCTCCTTCGCGCTGCCCGTGCCGTCCATGGTCATCTGCGACCTGCTGGGTGTGCCCTACGCCGACCACGAGTTCTTCGAGGCACAGTCCCGGCGGCTGCTGCGCGGCCCGGCACCCGCCGACTCCCTGGACGCGCGCGACCGGCTGGAGGCCTATCTGGGCGACCTGGCCGACCGCAAGAGCCGCGACGAGGCGCCCGGCGAAGGCGTCCTCGACGACCTCGTCCACGAGCGGCTGCGCGCGGGCGCCCTGGACCGCCAGGAGGTCGTCGCGCTCGCCCTCATCCTGCTGGTCGCCGGGCACGAGACCACCGCCAACATGATCTCGCTCGGCACCTTCACCCTGCTCCAGCAGCCCGAGCGGCTCGCCGAACTGCGCGCCGACCCCGCCCTGGTGCCGGCCGCCGTCGAGGAACTGATGCGGATGCTCTCCATCGCCGACGGCCTGCTGCGCGTCGCCCTGGAGGACATCGAGGTGGCCGGCACCACCATCCGCAAGGGCGACGGCGTGCTCTTCGCCACCTCGGTCATCAACCGCGACGAGACCGTGTACGACGACCCCGACACCCTCGACTGGCACCGCCCGGCCCGCCACCACGTGGCCTTCGGTTTCGGCATCCACCAGTGCCTGGGCCAGAACCTGGCCCGCACCGAGCTGGAGATCGCCCTGCGCACCCTGTGGGAGCGACTCCCGGACCTGCGGCTCGCCGCACCGCCGGAGGAGATTCCCTTCAAACCCGGCGACACGATCCAGGGGATGCTGGAACTCCCCGTGACCTGGTAAGAGGCTCCTGCCATGCACATCGAGATCGACCGGGACGTCTGCATCGGCGCGGGGCAGTGCGCCCTGACCGCCCCGAACGTCTTCACCCAGGACGACGACGGCTTCAGCACCCTGCTCCCCGGAAAGGAGGACGGCGGCGGCGACCCACTGGTCAAGGAGGCGGCCCGGGCCTGCCCGGTGCACGCCATCACGGTCAAGGAACCGACGGGCTAGCGGGCAGCCACCGGTACGTCGAGCACCGCCAGTTCCAGCCCGCGCAGCCGCGCCGGGTCGGCGACGACCTCGTACGCCGCCACCCGGTCGCCCTCGACGATCACCCGCAGGACGTACCGCAGCCGTCCCCGCGGGGCGACGACGAGGCCGACCCGGCCGTCGATCAGGGCCGGCACGGCGAGCCGGGCGCGCTCGCGCAGCAGCACCGTGCCCTCCGCGACCGCCCGCGCGCCCCGCAGATCCGCCGCCACCCCCGGCGGCAGGGTCGCGGGGTCGGCGCGCCGGACCACGTCCGGGGCGAGCAGGCCGAGCAGTGCGCCCAGGTCCCCGCCCCGGGCGGCGGCCAGGAACGCCTCCACGACCCCGCGGTGCCGGTCCTGCTCGGCGGCCGGCAGCGCGGGCGTGCCCCGCACCTTGTGCCGGGCCCGGCTGGCGAGCTTCTTCGCGGCCGGCAGCGAACGGTCGGTGATCGCCGCGATTCGCTCGAACGGCACCCCGAACAGGTCGTGCAGCACGAACGCGACCCGCTCCGCCGGGCTCAGGGTCTCCAGCACCACCAGCAGGGCGAGCCCCACCGACTCGGCCAGCACGGCCTCCTCCTCGGGCCCGGCACCGGCCGCGCGCTCCGGGAGGTCCTCGCCGTACGGCTCCTCACGATGGGCGGTCCGGGCGCGCAGCATGTCCAGGCAGACACGGGAGACGACCGTCGTCAGCCAGGCGGTGAGGTTGCCGACGCCCGCGCCGCCCGCCCGGCTCAGCCGCAGCCAGGCCTCCTGGACCGCGTCCTCGGCGTCCCCGGCCGAGCCCAGCATGCGGTACGCGATCGCCCGCAGCCGACCGCGCCGCGCCTCGAACTCGGCCGCCAGCTCGTCGTGCCGGTCCATGGGGTCACCTTTCCGCCGTGTGCGCCGTCACCCCTTCGACGTATCCGGACCGACCGAGGTGACCACCCCATGCTGCTGCACATCGACTCCAGCGCCGACGCGACCGCCGACTCCGTGACCAGGCGCCTCACCGCCGACTTCGCCCGCGCCTGGCGCGCCGGGCACCCGGCGGCGGAGTACCGCCACCGCGACCTGACCGCCACTCCGGTGCCCCCGCTCACCGGCGCCTACGCGACCCTGGGGCGCCGGGTGGAGCGGGAGGGCTTCGTGCCGCCCGCCAAGGTGTCCGCGCTGATCGACAGCCCGGCCGAGGCCCGCGAATGGGAACAGACCCTGCCCCTGATCACCGAGCTGGCCGTCGCGGACACGGTGCTGCTCGGCGTCCCGATGTACAACTTCGCGGTGCCCGCGGCCCTCAAGGCATGGATCGACCGGGTGACCTTCCCCGGTGCCTTCGCCCACCCGGACACGGGGGAGAGCCTGCTGTCCGGCACCCGGGTGGTGGCCGTCCTGGCGCGCGGCGGCGCCTACGGCCCGGACACCGGCCGGGCGGCCCTGGACTTCCAGGGCCCGTACCTGAAGGCCTGGACGGGCCGGCTGGGCGTCCGGCCCGAGCACCTTCACCCGGTGGCCGCCGAGCTGACCCGCGTCGACGTGCTGCCCCTCCTGGCCGGCCAGGAGGAAGCCGCCGCCGCCTCCCTCGCCGAGGCCCGCGCCTCGCTCGCGCGGCTCGCCGCCGCGAGCTGACGTCACCCGGCGCGCAGCAGCACCCGGGCCGCCGCGCGGGCCTCGGCCGCGGGCTCGGTGCTCCCGCTGACGCCCGCGGTGACCATCGCACCCTCGGCGAGCAGGAACAGCGGTCCGGTGAGCGCGGCGTCCAGCCCGGCGTCGGCCACCAGCTCCGCGAGGTACTCCCGGAACGCCCGCTTGTGGCCCCGCACCTGGGCCACCACCCGCGGCGAGGTGGCGCCGAGCTCGCCGTACGCGTTGATCCAGGCACACCCCCGGAAGTCCGCCTCGCCGAACCACCCTTCCAGCCAGTCGAAGACCGCGAGCAGCCGCTCCCGGGGATCCTCGTGCCGCCGGACGTGCTCGGCGAGCCGCTGCCGCCAGCGCACGTCCCGCCGCTCCAGGTAGGCCGCCACGAGCTGCTCCTTCGCGGGGAAGAGCTGGTAGAGCCGCTTCAGGGAGACGCCGGAGGCGCCGCGTATGTCGTCCATGCCGACGGACTGCACCCCGCGCCCGTAGAACAGCCGCTCGGCGGCGTCCAGAGCCTGCTCACGCGCGACCGCGCTGTCCATGGGCCACTCCTTGACGAGAGAACGTGCGTTCTCCTACGGTAGCAGCGATCGTGAGAACGTACGTTCTCTCATTGAGGAGGAGACCATGGCCGACCGTCCGCCCCTGCCGCCCTTCAGCCGGGAGACCGCCGTGCAGAAGGTCCAGGCCGCCGAGGACGCCTGGAACACCCGCGACCCCGAGCGGGTGGCGCTCGCCTACTCCGCGGACTCGGTCTGGCGCAACCGCGGCACGTTCGTCACCGGCCGCGCCGCGATCGTCGAGTTCCTCACCGCCAAATGGGCCCGGGAACTCGACTACGCCCTCCGCAAGGACCTGTGGTCCTTCGACGGCAACCGCATCGCGGTCCGCTTCCAGTACGAGTGCCACGACGCGGACGGCCGGTGGTGGCGGTCGTACGGCAACGAGCTGTGGGAGTTCGACGAGCACGGACTGATGACCCGGCGCGAGGCCAGCATCAACGACGTCCCCATCGAGGAGCACGAACGCCGGATCCACGGCCCGCGCCCCGAGTCCGAGCGGGGCCTGTCCTTCCCGCTCCGGTAGCGCCCGCATAGGGTTCGCGGATGACCGATGAGCCCCGTAAGCCCTTCCTCTGCCTCGTCGTCTGCGCCGCTGGCATCGCCGCGGGCGTCGGCAGGCTCATCACCGCCGCCCAGGAACGCGGTTGGGAGGTCGGGGTCATCGCCACACCCGTCGCCATGAACGGCTTCTTCGACACCGCCGCGGCCGAGGCGTGCACCGGCCGCCCCGTCCGGTCGGCCTGGCGGCGGCCCGCCGATCCGCGCCCCTTCCCCGCGCCGGACGCCGTGGTGGTCGCCCCCGCCACCTTCAACACCGTCAACAAGTGGGCCGCCGGGCTCGCCGACACCCTCGCCGTCGGCACCCTGTGCGAGGCCCTGGGACTGGGCGTCCCGATCGCCGTCCTGCCCTGCGTCGCCGACGCGCTGGCCGCACACCCCGCCTACCAGGAGAGCCTGACCCGGCTGCGCGCGCTCGGCGTCCGCTTCGGCGACCCCTGTGCCGGCGAGGCCGAAGCGGACGGCGGCCGCCCCGAGTTCGCCTGGGAACAGGCGCTCGACCTGCTGGAGCGGCACTGACATCGTCCGATAACCGCCGCCACGACACGAGACCGGCCGGCCGGCCGACGTACGCTCGCCTCTGTACGACGTGATCTCGACGGTGGGAGACAACGATGGAGTACGTGAAGCTCGGCCGCACCGGCCTGGACGTGTCCCGGATCTGCCTCGGCTGCATGACCTACGGCCTGCCCGACCGCGGCACCCACGAGTGGACCCTCGACGAGCAGGCGTCCCGCCCGCTGATCCGGCAGGCGCTGGAGGCGGGCATCAACTTCTTCGACACCGCCAACGTCTACTCCGACGGCACCAGCGAGGAGATCGTCGGCAAGGCGCTGCGCGACTTCGCCCGGCGCGACGAGATCGTCCTCGCCACCAAGGTGCACGGCCGCATGCGCCCCGGCCCCAACGGCGGCGGGCTGTCCCGCAAGGCGATCCTCACGGAGATCGACCACAGCCTCAGCCGCCTCGGCACCGACCACGTCGACCTCTACCAGATCCACCGCTACGATCACGCCACGCCGATCGAGGAGACGATGGAGGCGCTGCACGACGTCGTCAAGGCGGGCAAGGCCCGGTACATCGGGGCGAGTTCGATGTACGCCTGGGAGTTCTCCAAGGCCCAGTACACGGCCGAGCGGAACGGCTGGACCAAGTTCGTGTCGATGCAGGACCACTACAACCTCCTCTACCGCGAGGAGGAGCGCGAGATGCTGCCGCTCTGCGCTGACCAGGGTGTGGGCGTGCTGCCGTGGAGCCCGCTGGCCCGGGGCCGCCTCACCCGCGACTGGGGCACGGTCACCGAGCGCAGCTCCACGGACAACTTCGGCAACCGCCTCTACCAGGAGGGCGACCGGGCGATCGTGGAGGCGGTCACCCGCATCGCCGAGGCCCGAGGCGTCCCCCGGGCCCAGGTGGCCCTCTCCTGGCTCCTCCACCAGAACACGGTGACGGCCCCGATCATCGGCGCGTCGAAGCCGAACCACATCGAGGACGCGGTGGCGGCGGTGGAACTCGAACTCAGCGACAAGGAGCTGGAGCAGCTGGAGCAGCCCTACGGTCCCCATCCGATTTCCGGCCACTGAGGCGCGCCCCCTGGGGGCGCGGGGCTGTATTCGACGTGCGGCGCCGCCGCGTGGGCGTGCTCAACCCCCGCTCACCCGCACCCGAATCACAACCGCGACGTCCCGCAAGGACCGCCGCCTGCGCTCTCCAGCAAGGAAACGGGGTCCCCGCTCATGCTCAACGTCCGGTAATACCCCCCGATCCGCTCCGCCGACCGCCCCACATAGTGGCCGATGAACGACCGCCGGAACCGGTTCGCGGAGTGGTTGGGCTGTGACCCGTGCACCAGACTCCCGTTGAAGAACAGGACGTCCCCCGGCTCCATGTCGACCGGCACCGCCGTGAGCCCCTCCGGCGGTGCCACGTACTCCCTGGCGAACGACAGCCCCGCGTCCGACTCCTCCGGGCAGAACAAGTCCATCCGATGCGTTCCCGGCACCACCTCAAGCCCGCCGTTCTCCCGGTCGATCGCCTCACAGGCGACCCACGCGGCGACGCACGTCCCCGGCTCCACCCGCAGATAGAAGTTGTCCTGGTGCAGCGCCTGCCCCCGGGCCCCCGGCGGCTTGAAGTAGAACATGCTCTGCGCGGCCAGCACCTCCTCCCCGAACAGCGCCTCCAGGACCACCCGGAGCCGCGCGTCGAGCAGGAACCGCAGCGCCGGCGCGCTGATCTCGTGGGGCTGCATCACCCGGGGATAGCGGTGCAGCGGATCCGCCGTCGGCTTCGGCTCGAAGTGCCCCGGCACCACCCGCCCCGCCGCGTGCAGCGCCGCGAACTCCGCGCACAACCGGTCGATCTCGTCGTACCCGAACAACCCCCGTACGACGGTGAACCCGTCCTCCTCGAACTGCCGCAGGACGGTGGTGTCGATGCCCATGGCTGTCATGCTCGTGCTCCTCGGTCCGGTGCTCTGGACCTGTCACGCTAGGCCGACGCACCGACGGGGAGGATGCCCATGAACGCTGCGGAGTTGCCCGGCACTGCTGCCCCGGCCCCACCGCCGGGCATGGTCGTCACCGGCCGCTACGACGAGGGTCCCGGCTACCGCATCAACCGCCCCGGGGGATCGGGCAGTTGGCTGCTCACCTGGACGACGGACGGCCGCGGCCTGCTGCGGCAGGGGGCGGTGGAGACCGCCGCGCGCCCCGGAGACCTCGTCGTCCTGGCCCCCGGCGTCCCGCACGGATACGCCGTCGGGCCCGGCGCGCGCCACTGGCGGTTCTGGTGGACCCACTGCCAGGTGCGCCCCCACTGGACGCAGTGGCTGACTCCCCACGCCCTCGGCGACGGCGTGTACGCCGTGCGCGCCACGGAGGACACCCACGCCCGGATCGACGCGGCCTTCCAGCGCGTACTCGCCGACTCCCGCTGGACCGGCACCGGTGCGCCGCCCGTCCCGGCGCCCGGCGACGACCCCGTCGCCGTCGCGCACGGCGGCGCGGCGCGCGAACTCGCCCTGTGCGCGCTGGAGGAGGCGGTTCTGCTCGCGACCGCCGGCCCGCCCCGGGCGGCACCCGGCCGGGACGAGCGGGACGAGCGGGTGCGCCGCGCCGAGGAACTGATCGCCGCCGACCCGGGCGCCCCGCACACGGTCCGCTCGCTCGCCGCGCGTGTCGCGCTGTCGCCGTCCCGGTTCGCCCACCTTTTCACCGGGCAGACCGGCGTGCCCCCGATGCGCGCGCTGCGCGAGGCGCGGCTGCGACATGCCGCGCGGCTGCTGGAGAGCACCGACCTGACCGCCGAGCGGGTCGCCGCCGCGTCCGGATTTCCCAGCCCGTTCCACTTCAACCGGGTTTTCCGAGAAAGATACGGTGTCCCGCCCGGCACCTACCGCTCCGCCGAACGCCCTTAATGTACCCGGTCATTGGTTTCACGAGCGCCGGTGGCGGGCGGCTTGTGCAGGTCGGGCCGTGGTTCAATGGTTGCTGCCGATACCGGGGCGGTCGGCCCCGAATCCCCGCGTCAATTGCGATGTCGATACGGCGACATAGCGCGGACTCTGTCATTGACGTTTCGTCAAATTACCGCAGCCACCGGGCAATGCGCAAAACCCCGAGATCTCTTGTTCTGCCCTGCTGGCCTGTGCAAAGGTGTGGCGTGTCGGCATGCGGACCATTATTTTTCACCGCCGCATGCGCGAGGCCGCTCCCGTACGCCCCCCACGCTTCAAAAGAGCTGCCGTCGGCGGACGTTCGAGTGCCGAACCCCCCATCACACCCATCCGGCCCCTCGGTGCCGGCGGGTCGTGTACCGGTTGCATACCAGACGGTATGGGCCGAATCCCGCGTTGCGTCTGGAGGAATGCCGCCGTGAATGACGCAGGCCTGGGGAATTCCCCTACCCCCGCCCGGCCGTTCGACGTCACCGACGAGCAGCTCAGCACGGAGCTCAAGCAGTGGACGGGCACCGCACCCGCCCTGCACCCCGTCGGTGAACTTCTCGACCGGCACTGGGAAGCGGCCTTCGCCTACGCCCGTCTGTGCACCGACGGGACGCGCGGTGCGGGAATGCTCACCACCGCCGCATTCACCCGGCTCTTCGGTGAATCCCTCCGCCAGGCCGGCCCGACTGCTGCCTGGCGCCCCCAACTCCTTGTCACCGTCCGGCGCATAGCCGCCGAATGGGACAACGACGGCCGCGGCGAACTGCTCCACCCCCAGCTGCGCGTCGGCAAGGGCGAGCGGGCCGCCGCCCGGCTGCTCCCGCCCGCGAACCGACGGCTGCTCTCCCGCGCCTTCCAGCGGCTCACCCCGTCCTCGCGCACCGTGCTGTGGCACACCGAGGTCGAGTCGGAGCCCCTGGCGGCACCCGCCGCACTGCTGGGCCTCGACGAGCAGGACGCGCGGGTCGAACTGCGCCGGGCCCGCGAGCGGATGCGCGAGGAGTGCGTCCAGGTGCACCGCGAACTCGCCCACGAGGACGAGTGCCAGCGCTACGTGCGGATGATCGACGTGACCTTCCGGCGCGGCGGGGTCGACGTCGACCGGGACCTCCAGCAGCACCTGAACGGCTGCAAGCACTGCCGGTACACCGCAGACCAGCTCCACCAGTTCAACGGAGGCCTCGGCATCGCCCTCGCCGAGGCCGTGCTCGGCTGGGGCGCCCGCGCCTACATGGAGTCCCGGGCCGGCCTGACCGAACAGCCCGCCGAACCCGCCACCGTGCCCGGCGGGGGGTTCGCCGGCGGTGAGGCGTTCGCGGCGCCGGCCGCCCAGGGCAAGGACCTGGTCGTGCACCCCGCCGCCTCCCGCCGCGCCAAGCAGCGCGCAGCCCGCCGGGTGCGGCGCCGCAACCTCACCGTGGCCGTGGGCACCGTGAGCGGCCTGGTCGTGCTGCCACTGGTGCTGTGGTCGGTGCTCGGCTCCGGCGACGACACCACCTCGGCCACCGCCAAACCGTCCGCCACACCGGCCGGCGCCTCCACCTCGGGACCGTCCTGGATCGGCACCAGCCAGACCACGCAGGGCACCCTGCGCGGCCGGCTGCACAACATCGCCTCCGGCCTGTGCATCGGCGTCGTCGGCAAGAAGGCCGTCAAGGGCGCCGAGACCGAGCTCGCCGAGTGCTCCTCGGCCGCCAGCCAGCAGTGGACGTACGAGGGCGACGGACTGCTGCGCAACGCCGCCGCCCCCGAGCTGTGCCTCGACTCGCACCTCGGCTACTCCGTCCAGCTCGCCCCGTGTGCGGCCGCGAGCGGGACCAAGGCGAAGAGCGTCCACTACGACTTCACCCTGCAGGGCGTGCTGGTGCCCCGCTGGAACCAGGACCTGGCGCTCGCGCCGGCCGCCACGGACGGCGGCGGCGCCCTGGTCGTCAAGACCCGGGCCGACGTCAGCTCCCAGCGCTGGGTGATGGACACCTCCCAGCCCGACCTGCAGATGCAGATCGTCAACTGGGACGCCGACACCACGCCCACCCCGACCGCGTCCGCCACCCCGGCCACCAAGGCCGCGAAACCCGCCACGCCGACGCCCACCCCGTCCGCGTCGAAGACGACCGCGCGATCGACACCGTCGAGCACCCCCAGCTACAACCCGTGCGTCGAGTACCCGGGCTACTGCTACGGCTCCGGGGACGGCCAGTACGGCGGCGGCTGGGGCGGCGGCTACGGCGGCGGAGGCTACGGCAGTGGCTACGGCGGCGGGGGGCACCACGCCCCCTGACCCGGCGCGGGCTCAGGGGTGCGGCGGCGGGGGCGGCATCGTCGTCAGGTCCGGCGCCGTCTCCGGCCACACCAGCAGAACCGGGCAGGGCGCGTGGTCGACGACGAACCGCACCGCCTTGCCCAGGCTGTGCGGCCCGAGCCGGGACCGGTCGCCGTCCCGGGCCAGCACCAGCAGGTCGGCGTCGTCGGCGGCGGCCACCACCTCCCGCTCGACCCGGCCGATCCGCTCCAGCCGGGTGCACGGCCGCCCCAGCCGGGCCGCGGCCGCGTCCAGCAGTTCCGCCGCGGACGTCCCGCCGAGCTCCACCAGCCGCCGCTCCGGGTCCGGTTCCGAGCCGGCCCGGCCCAGCAGCCCCGCGAAGGCGCCGTGCGCGAGCCCGGCCACCCCCGGCTCGTCCACGTGCAGCAAGACCACCTCGGACGCGCCCTGCGCGTAGCCGCGCGCCGCGTCCACACAGGCGGGCCAGGTCCCCTCGACCAGCCAGACGATCACCCGCATGTCCATGGCCTCCCGTCTAGATCCCGACCACCTGCAGTGCCCCCCACAGTGCCACCACCGCCCCGCACAGCGCAGCCGGCACGGCCAGCAGGCCCAGCCGGGTGAACTCCCCGAGGTCCACCCCGTGGTCGTGCTGGTGGACGATCCGGCGCCACAGCAGCGTCGCGAGCGACCCGGCGTAGGTGAGGTTCGGTCCGATGTTCACGCCGAGCAGCACGGCCAGCACCGCGCCCGGCCCGGCCGGCGCCGCCAGCGGCAGCAGCACCAGCACGGCCGGCAGGTTGTTCACGATGTTCGCCAGGACGGCGGCCAGCGCGGCGATGCCGAGCAGCGCCGGCAGCCCGGTCCCGCCCGGCAGCACATGACCGAGCGCGTCCGCGAGCCCGTTGTCCACGACCGCCCGCACCACGATCCCGAGCGCCAGCACGAACGCCAGGAACGCGGGCGCGGCCGCCTTCACCACGGTCAGCGGGGTCGCGCGCCGCCGGACCAGCGCCCGTCCGGCCAGCACCAGCGCGCCCGCGCACGCTGCCCACGCCGGGTCGATGCCGACCGCGGAGGTGAGCACGAACCCGGCAAGGGTGCAGCCCACCGTCACCAGCGCGAACAGCGGCAGCCGGGGCGGTTCGCCGGGATCCTCGGAGCCCGGGGCCGCCGAGGACAGGTCCCGGGCGAAGAACCGCCGGAACACCAGGTACTCGGCGCCGATCGCCACCAGCCAGGGCAGCACCATCAGCGCCGCGAAGCGGGTGAAGCTCAGTCCGCTCGCCGCGAACGCCAGCAGGTTCGTCAGATTGGAGACCGGCAGCAGCAGCGAGGCGGTGTTGGACAGGTGCGTGCAGGCGTAGACGTGCGGCTTGGCCCGCACCCCGGAGCGGGCCGCCGTCGCGAACACCACCGGCGTCAGCAGCACCACCGTCGCGTCCAGACTCAGGACGGCCGTGATCACCGAGGCCAGCGCGAACACCGCGGTCAGCAGCCGCACCGGCCGCCCGCCCGACCACCGGGCCATCCACGCCCCGCAGGCCTGGAACAGGCCCTCCACGTCACAGAAGTGGGCGAGCACCAGGACCGCGGCGAGGAAACCGACGACCGGCCCCAGCTGCTCGGCCTCCGCCCGCGCATGGTCGAGGGAGATCGCGCCGGTGGCCACGACGACTCCCGCCGCCGGCACGGCGAACACCGCCTCCGGCCAGCCGCGCGGGCGGATCACGGCCCAGGCGAGGACGGCGGCGAGCAGGAGGACGGACAGGGTCTCGGCGAGCGGGGTGTTCAGGGGGCGTTCCTCAGCGGTGTGATCGAGTACGGCCCGCCCATGAAAGCAGATGAAAGCAGACGGACCCGATCACGGGGACTGGGTATCCGCCGCCCCCGCCGCCCCCAGGAACTCCTGCCAGCCGCCCACCGGCTCCTGCCCCGGGTTCAGCGTGCGCAGCTTGCGGAGCACCGCCGGGTCCTGCGCCTCCAGCCACGCCACCAGCTGCTTGAAGGAGACGAAGCGCACGTCGTCGTGCTGGGCCATCCGGCCGATCGCCTCCTCGACGGCGTCCATGTAGATGCCGCCGTTCCAGCGCTCGAAGTGGTTGCCGATGAAGAACGGCGCCCGGTTCGTGGTGTACGCCCGCTCGAAGCCGGCGACATAGGTGTCGCGGGCCTGGGTGCGCCAGGCGTCGTACTGGGTCTTGTCGCCCAGCGGATTGCCGGCGGACTGGTTGAACATCATGTTGTAGTCCATCGACAGGACCTGGAAGGAGTGCCCGGAGAACGGTATGGACTGCAGCGGGAAGTCCCAGATGCGGTTGCCCTGCACCTTGGCCGGCCAGATCTGCAGGCCGCCGGGGGAGCTGGCGTCGTACTTCCAGCCGAGCGCGGCGGCCGTGGGCAGCAGGTTGGCCTGGCCCTCCAGACACGGGGTGCGGCCGCCGATCAGCTCCTTGCGGTAGTCGAAGGGCAGCGGCTCCAGGTCGGTGAAGCCGGTGTTCGTCTTCCACTTGGTGACGAAGTCCATGGCCTGGTCGATCTCGCTGCGCCACTCGGCCGGGGACCAGTTGCGCACCCCGTCGGAGCCGCAGAAGTGGCCGTTGAAGTGGGTGCCGATCTCGTGGCCCTCCAGCCAGGCGGCGCGCACCTGCTGGAGCGTGTTGTGGATGTGCCGGTCGGAGAGGTAGCCGATCGCGGAGGCGCCGACCGGGTGCTGCGGGGGACGGTAGAGGTCCTTCTTCGACTCGGGCAGGGCGTAGATGCCGGAGAGGAAGAACGTCATCTTCGCGCCGTGGTCCGCGGCCACCTTGCGGAAGCGGGAGAACAGCTGGTTGCTGAGCTCGCCCGCGCCGTCCCAGGAGAACACCACGAACTGCGGCGGCTTGGTGCCGGGCGCCATGCGCGTCGCCTTCGGCTGGTGCGGCTGCGCGCCGGTGTCGGCGGTGGAGCCGTCACCGATGAGCTTCAGCGGCCTGGCCGACGCGCTCCCGTTCGCGCCGCCGTCCTTGACGCCTTCGGCCGAACTGCTGCCGCCCAGCGTCCAGTTGCCGTTCGAGCACGCGGAGAGGGCACCCAGGGCCCCCGCCGTCGCGCCCGCCGTCAGCACCCGCCTGCGAGAGATGCCGCTCATGTCCGCCCCGATTCCGTCGTCCCGGCCCCTCGTGGAGCCGCGTTGCTGTGTTGTCGACGGATTCGATGGGCGGTCCGGCGAAAAAGATCGGAGCCGGCCGCGCGTGTTGCACGTCTGTGACAGTTGTGCCCCGGACATGACGGACCCCGCTGCCCGGGGGAGAGGGCAGCGGGGTCCGGTCAGGGGGTGATCAGGCGCCGGTACCGGCGCTGAACACGTTCAGACGCACCGAGGAGGCGTTTCCGGAGACCGGGACCGCGCCGTTGGTCCAGGTGACCTTCAGCGAGTCCTTCTCGTCCGGCGGGGTGACCAGCAGCGCGGCCGGCGTCGCCGTCTTGGCGCCGCTGATCTCCGGGCTGGAGAAGGTCAGTCCCGCCCAGGCGCTCTGACCGGGCTTGAGGGTGACCGTCGCGACGGTGGTGCCGGACTCGCGCTGCGGGTCGGGGCCGAGCTGCTTGCCCGCGGCGTTCACGAAGGCGGCGCCCGGGTAACCGCGCACGGTGCAGGTGCGGCCCGACTTGTTGGTGAGCACGATCGGGAAGTTCTCCTGACCGGCCCCGGGGTCGTTCGCGCCCACCGAGGCGGACAGCTCCGAGGTGTGGCAGCGGGTGCCGGCCGCGGTGGTGGTGCCGGTCTGTGCGGAGCCGGTCGACGTACCGCCGGCCGACTCCGGGCCGCCGGTCGGCGACGCCGGCGAGGACCCGGTGCCGGACGGGACGGCGGAGGTGTCCGAGCCGTCCGTGCTCGACGCGTTGCCGGTCGCGGGCGCCGCCGTGCCCGAGACCGACTCCGGAGACTTGCCCTGGCCGCCGTTGCCGCAGGCGGTCAGCAGGCCCAGGGCGGCGACCGTGCTCACGAGCAGGGCCGCCCCGCGCCGCGAGGACTGGGACGTGTGCGCCATGTGGATCAACACTCCTGGATGTCGTGGCACGCCTGTGCGGCGTGCCCGAGGCGCTCCGTGCGCCGTCACCTCCATCCGATGCGACGGACGGCGGAAAAGTTCGGGGGCACGCCGAGATTCACCGGGTCAGGTGACCCGGAGGGACCGGAGTATGCCGTCCGTGGCGCTCTTGTCGACGGCGCCCTTCTGCCGCACCTGCACGTACACCTGGGGCCGGCTGTCCCCGCCGGCCGGGCCGAGGGCCGCCTCCTGGATCGAGCCGCCCGTGCCGGAACAGTCGCTCCAGCTGCGGACCCGGCCCTTCCAGTCGGCGCCGGTGAAGGCGCGGCTGCCGTCGTAGTGGCAGCCGGAGTGGGTCAGGGCGTTCACCTTGGCGGTGACGTTCCCGTGCTCGCTCACGCCGATGAACACGCCGTTCACCGCGGCCGACAGGTCCTGCCACTCCGACACGTCGTCGGCGACCTCCAGGCCCGGCTCGTGCCCGGAGGCCAGCCCCAGGGCCTGCGGGTTCCAGCCGGAGTTGCGCAGTTCGCCGGCCCATCCGGACGGCACCTCGGCCACCACCCGGCCGGTGGAGTCGGCGACCCGCGTCTGGTCCCCCGCCGACCCGTTCCGGTCGACCATCGTGACGGCGAGGGCCGTGCCGCCGGCCGCCAGGACCGCGGCGACGGTCAGGGTGACCGCGTTGAGCCGCCTGCGGACACCGTCCAGGCGCTTCGGCCGGCGGGCCGCCGCGGCCGCCGACAGCCGGTCCAGCTCGTCCGCGAAGGCCTGCGCGGACGGCCAGCGCCGCTGCCGGTCCGGCTCCAGGGCCCGCATCAGCGCCCGCTGCACGTCGTCCCCGAGGTCCGGCCGCAGCCGCTCCGGCCGGACGACCTGCCCGGGCGCCGCCGGCACCGTCCCGGTGACCAGCTCGTAGCCCACCGCGCCCAGCGCGTACACGTCGGCGCGGGCGTCGATGCCCTCGCCGGGCCGGGCCTGCTCCGGCGGCTGGTACCCGGCCGAACCGGCGGCCAGCGTGAGCCCCGACGCCTGCGCAAGGCTCTTCGCCAGCCCCAGGTCCGCCAGCAGCACCCGGCGGGTGCCGTCCTGCGCCGTGCGCAGCAGCACGTTGGTCGGCTTGATGTCCCGGTGCACGATCCCCGCCCCGTGCAGGTCCGCCGCGCCGCGCGCCGCCAGCGCGGTCAGCCGCAGCGCGTCGGGCACCGGCAGCGGGCCCGCCCCGAGCAGATCGGCGAGGGTGCCCGCGTCGGCGTACTCCATCACGAAGTACGGCCGCCCGTCCGGGAGTTCACCGATGTCGTAGACCTGCACCACGCGCTTGGAATCGGCCCGGCGCAGCAGCCGCGCCTCGGACAGGAAGCGGTCGTGGATGTCGAGGCGATGGGACCAGTTGTCGGCGAGCACCTTCACCGCCACCGGGGCGTCCAGCTGGTCGTCGTAAGCGAGCCAGACCGTCCCGAAGGCACCGGTGCCCAGGCGCCGTTCGAGGCGATAGCGGCCGATCCGCTCCAGGGGTTGCATACGACTATCATGCCTGTCCTGAGATCGACTTCGAGGGGGACCTCCCGTGCCGGACGCCGCGCTGACCGAAGACCTCGCCCGGCGGGCCGCCGGCGGGGACCAGGTGGCCCTGAACCAGCTGCTGACCGAGGTCTGGCCCGACGTCGTACGACGCTGCGGGCGGTTCCTGCCGTGCCGGGAGGACGCCGAGGAAGCGGCCCAGGACGTCCTGCTCCAGATCTCCCGGAAGATCTCCACATTCGAGGGCCGCAGCCGCTTCAGCACCTGGCTGTACACGGTCGTCGCCAACTGCGCCCGGCAGAAGTACCGGGACCTGAAGCGGCGGGCGGCGGAGCAGCCGGCGGCCATCGAGCCGACGGAGCACGTCGACCCGCGGACGACGAGTGTGATCGCCGGGTCCCGGATCGACCTGCTGGAGGCGCTGGACCGGCTGGAGCGGGAGCACCCGCAGCTGGTCGCGCCGCTCGTGTACCGGGACATCTGCCAGCTGGACTACGCCGAGGTCGCCGAGCGGGTGGGGATACCGCTGGGCACGCTGAAGTCCCGGCTGCACGAGGCCCGCAAGCAGGTCCGGCCCTGGCTGAGCGCGCCGTGACAGCAGAACGGGCCGCGCATCGGCGGCCCGGAAAATAACACAGGGCGAGGAGTTCTTCTCCTTGCCCTTCTTAACGTATAGCGCACTGGGGGGCTTGCGGCAAGGCCCCCCTCGTCCCGCAGAATCGCAGGCCGAAGCCAGGAACCGCGGTATTTGGGGGATGCGCGACATGCGTGTGCTGTTGATGGGATATGGGTCACGCGGCGATGTGGAACCGCTGGCGGGACTCGCGGTGGCGCTGCGGAAGCTCGGCGCCGAGGCGCGGGTGTGCGCCCCGCCGGACGAGGAGTACGCGGAGCTGCTGGGCCGTGCGGGCGTGCCGCACGTGCCGTTCGGGCCGTCGGTGCGGGCGCTGGTGACCCGGCCGAAGCCGTCACCGGAGGACGCGTTCAAGCTCGCGCCGGAGCTGGTCGCGGCGCATTTCGACACGGTCGGCCCGGCGGCCGAGGGATGCGACGCGCTGGTGGCGAGCGGCCTGATGCCGGCCGGCGCGCGGTCGGTGGCCGAGAAGCTGGGCATCCGGTACGTGCTGGCCTGCTTCCGCGCGGCCGGGCTGCCGTCCTCGCGGTTCCCGCCGGCCGGCCGGCCGGGCCGCCCGGCTCCTGCCGACGCCGACGTGGCGACGCTGTGGAAGGTGGATGCCGAGCGGGTGAACGCCCTGTACGGGGAGGCGCTCAACACCCACCGGGCCGCGCTCGGCCTGCCCCCGGTGGAGAACGTCCGTGACCACGTCCTCACCGACCGGCCGTGGCTGGCGGCCGACCCGGGGCTGGTCGCCTGGCAGGAGATGACGGATCTCGACCTCGTGCAGACCGGCGCGTGGCTGCTGCCGGACGAGCGCCCGCTCCCGGCCGAGCTGGTGGCCTTCCTGGAGGACGGCGCACCGCCGGTGTACGTCGGCTTCGGCAGCATGGCCATGCGCGGCGTGCCGGACGCTGCCCGGGTGGCCGTCGATGCGGTGCGCGCCCGGGGCCGCCGGGTGCTGGTCGGGCGCGGCTGGGCGGACCTCGCCCCGGCCGACGGCGACGACTGCTTCGCCGTCGGCGAGGTCAACCACCAGGCGCTGTTCCGCCGGGTGGCCGCCGTCGTCCACCACGGGGGCGCGGGCACCACGACGACGGCCGCCGTGGCCGGTGTGCCCCAGGTGGTCGTCCCCCAGATCGTGGACCAGCCGTACTGGGCCGCCCGGGTGGCCGCACTGGGCATCGGCGCGGCCCACGAGGGCCCGGTGCCGACGGTCGACTCGCTCTCGGCCGCGCTGGCGACCGCCCTCAGCCCCGAGACTCGCGCCCGCGCCGCCACCGTGGCCGTCGGGATGCGCCGCGACGGGGCGACCGTGGCGGCACGGATGCTCCTCGACGGGGTCTGAGCCGCGCCGAATCGCCGGGCAAGCTCTGCGAGCCCGCGCCGGGTGGAGCCCGCCTCGCGAGATCCGAGGCGCGCGGGAGCCGCTCGCCAGGCCCTTCGGCACCCCCGCCCGCATCGCCGCGACGGCGTGCTCCCACCCGTACATCCCCTCACCCTCCCGAACCCGCACACCCTCGCGGCTCGATCCGGCGACGACCCTTGCCCCGGCCGGCCGGCCGGGCTGCCGGCCGATCCGGCCACCCCATTCGTCACGCCGGTCCGGCCGCCCCGCCGCAGACACCCCGGGCCGCCCGGCCTCCCCACGGAGCTGATGCATTGAACCCCCTGACCACCAGCGCCTTCGATCTGCCCGAAGGCCTCTCCGCCAAAGCCGACCCCGCCCTGATCGCCGACGACGAACGGCACCTGGCCGCCGTCGCCGAGTGCCTCGCGCAGTCGATCGCGGAGCTGTCCGACCGCCTCGACACCGAGCTCAGGGCGCCGGGCGGCACCGGCCGCGCGGCGATGGACCGGGACATCGAGGTCCACCGGCTGAGCGGACGCCTGCGCACCCTGCGCCGCTTCGGCCTGGATCTCTGCCTGGGACGCATGGTCGGCGCCGACGACCCCGGGCCCGTCTACATCGGCCGGCTCGGCCTCACCGACAGCGCGGGCCGCCGGCTGCTGATCGACTGGCGGTCACCCGCGGCCGAACCGTTCTTCGCGGCGACCCACGCCGACCCGATGGGCCTGCGCAGCCGCCGCAGGTACCGCTGGCGGGACGGCCGGATCGGCGACTACTGGGACGAGGTGTTCACCGCCGACGGGCTCGACGGCCACGCCGCGCTGGACGACCAGTCCGCGTTCATCGCCAGCCTGGGCGCCGACCGGTCGGAGCGGATGCGCGACGTGCTCGCCACCATCCAGGCCGACCAGGACGCCATCATCCGCGCGGGCTCCCGGGGCGCCCTGGTCGTGGACGGCGGCCCGGGCACCGGCAAGACGGTCGTCGCCCTGCACCGCACGGCCCACCTCCTGTACTCCGACCCGCGTCTCGGCCACCGGCGGGGCGGGGTGCTGTTCGTCGGCCCGCACCGGCCCTACCTGAACTACGTCTCCGACGTCCTCCCGAGCCTCGGTGAGGAGGGCGTGCGGACCTGTGTTCTGCGGGACCTCGTCGACGAGGGCGCCGCCGCGGCGGTCGAGGCCGACCCGGAGGTGGCCCGCCTGAAGTCCTCCGCGGACCTGGTCCGGGCGATCGAGACGGCCGTCCGCTTCTACGAGGAGCCTCCCGCCCGGGGCATGACGGTCACCACCGACTGGGCCGACCTCCGGCTCACCGCCGACGACTGGGCCGACGCGTTCCGGGCACCGGGTCCCGGCACCCCGCACAACGAGGCACGCGACCAGATCTGGGAGGAACTGGCCGCCATCCTGCTGGACAAGTACGACGGCGACGACGTCCCGCCCGAGGAGTTCCGCAGGTCTCTGCGGCAGGACGCGGAGCTGGCCGACACCCTGAACGGCGCATGGCCGCTGCTGGAGGCGACCGACCTGGTCTCGGACCTCTGGTCGGTCCCCGCCTACCTGCGGCTGTGCGCCCCCTGGCTGGACCGCGACGAGGTCCGGCTGCTGCAGCGCGCGGACCCCCGGGCGTGGACGGTCTGCGACCTGCCGCTCCTGGACGCGGCCAGGCAGCGGCTCGGCGACCCGGAGGCGGCGCGGCGCAAGCAGCGGCACGAGGCCGTCCTCGCCGCCCAGCGCGAGCGCATGGCGCAGGTCGTCGCCAACCTGATCGGGGCCGCAGCCGACTCCGGCGCCGACGGGGACGACGGCGAGGGCCTGGTGAGGATGCTCCGCGGCGAGGACGCCAAGGTCAGCCTGGTCGACGAGTCCGAACTGCCCACCCCCGCCCCCGACCTGCTGGCCGGCCCGTTCGCGCACATCGTCGTCGACGAGGCCCAGGAACTCACCGACGCGGAATGGCAGATGCTGCTGCTGCGCTGCCCCTCCCGCAGCTTCACCATCGTCGGGGACCGCGCCCAGGCACGGCACGGATTTCCCGAGACCTGGCGGGAACGGCTGGCACGGGTCGGGTTCGACCGCGTCGACCTGGCCTCGCTCAGCATCAACTACCGCACCCCGGAGGAGGTCATGGCGGAGGCCGAGCCGGTCATCCGGGCCGTGCTCCCGGACGCCAACGTGCCGACCTCGATCCGCGGCGCCGGCCTGCCCGTGGTCCACGGATCCGTGTCGGAGCTGGACGGCATCCTCGGCACCTGGCTCGCCGCCCACGCCGAGGGCGTCGCCTGTGTGATCGGCGATCCCCGCTTCACACCGACGTCCCGGGTCGGTTCACTCACCCCGGAGCTGTCCAAGGGACTCGAATTCGACCTGGTCGTCCTGATCGACCCGGAGGAGTTCGGTACGGGCGTCGCGGGCGCTGTCGACCGTTACGTCGCGATGACCCGCGCGACCCGGCAGCTGGTCGTCCTGACGAGCGGCTAGGACGAGGCCCGACCGGGGCGGGCGGCTAGGGGACGTCGTCCTCGTGGAGGGACAGCTCGGCCCAGATGGTCTTGCCCTCCGCGGTGTGTCTGGTACCCCAGCGCTGGGTCAGCTGGGCCACCAGCAGCAGACCGCGTCCGCCCTCGTCCCAGGTCTTGGCCCGGCGCAGGTGCGGAGCCGTGTGGCTGGTGTCCGAGACCTCGCGGATCAGGGTGGCCGAGTCGTGGATCAGACGGAGCCGGATGGGGTGGGCGCCGTAGCGGATGGCGTTGGTGACCAGCTCGCTGACCACCAGCTCCGCCGCGAAGGCGGCCATGCTCAGGTTCCACATGTCGAGCTGCTCCACGACCTGCTTGCGGACCGGGGCGACCAGGGCGGGGCCGGCGGGGACGTCCCAGGACGCCACCCGGTCCGGCGGCAGGCCCTGGGTGCGGGCCAGCAGCAGCGCCGCGTCGTCGGCCGCGCCGCCCGGCGGCAGCAGGACGTGCAGGATCCGGTCGCAGGTCTCGTCCAGGGAGTCGCTGTACGCCGCCAGCGCCTCGTGGAGAAGGCGGCGGCCGGTGTCCGGGTCCCGGTGCCGGGAGGTGATCAGACCGTCCGTGAACATCGCCACCACCGTGCCCTCGTCCAGCGCCACCTCGGCCGACTCGAACGGCAGCCCGCCCAGGCCCAGTGGGGGACCGGCGGGCAGGTCCAGCCGGTGGGGCTGGTGGCCGGGGCGCAGCAGGACGGGCGGCGGGTGGCCCGCGCGGACCAGTGTGCAGCGCCGCGACACCGGGTCGTAGACGGCGTACAGGCAGGTCGCGCCGACCTCGCCGTGGCTGCCTTCGCCGCCCTGCTCCTCCGAGAGCCGGAGCACCAGGTCGTCGAGGTGGGTCAGCAGTTCGTCCGGGGCCAGGTCGATGTCGGCCAGGGTGCGTACGGCGGTCCGCAGCCGGCCCATGGTCGCCGACGCCTGCACTCCGTGGCCGACGACGTCCCCGACGACCATGGCGACCCGCAGTCCGGACAGCGGGATCACGTCGAACCAGTCGCCGCCCACCCCGGCCCGCGCCGCCGGCGGATAGCGCGAGGCGGCCTGCAGGGCCGCGGTACGCGGCAGCAGACTGCGCTGCAGGGCCAGGGCGGTCTCGCGCTCGCGCGAGAACCGGCGGGCGTTGTCGATGCAGACGGCGGCCCGGGCCGTGATCTCCTCGGCGAGCAGCACGTCGTCCGGGCCGAACGGGTCGGGCCGCCGGTGCCGCCTGAACACCGCGACGCCCAGCGTGGTGCCGCGGGCCTGGATCGGCACGGACATCGAGGAGTGCACGACGAACTCGCGCACCCGCTCCCCGCGGAGCTTGTTCCAGGCCAGAAACTGGTCCAGCTCGCCGGAGGCCACCGAGGCCACGATGGTGTGCCCCGTGGTCAGCGAGTCGGCCTGCGGCGAGCAGGCCGGGTAGACCTCGGTCTGCCCGGGCTTGAGGACCGCCTCGGGGATGCCGGGCAGCACGGACCGGTGCGCGGTGCGGCGCAGGGTGACCGGTGCGGTCAGCCGGGTCGGGTGGTCGCCGCCGCTCTCCGGCGGGTCGAGCAGGTCGACGGTGACGAGGTCCGCGAGCGCGGGGACGCAGACGTCCGCCAGCTCCTGAGCCGGGCGCCGACGGGCGCGCGCGGTGTCACGTCCCCGGCGAGCAGGAGCGCCGCGGGCCGGCCGACGACCTCCTCGGCCGGGTGCCCGAGGAGCCGCCGCGCGCCCTCGTTCCACTCGGTCAGCGTGCCGTCCTCGTCGATGACGGCCCGGGCCGTCGCCGCATCGTCGAACGGATAGACCCGGCTCATCTCGCCACTCCCAAGCGCACACTCACAGTCAACAGGTGCACCACTCGTGTTCAGGGTAGTGCTTCGGACCCTGTCGCGACCGGCAAGCGACGGCGGCCGGTCGGTCGGGGGCCGGGGCTGTCCGGGGTGCCGAACGGGGACCGGGCGACGGGACGAAAGGGGTGGGAGACGGCTTCCGGACCCTTGACGGGCCCACGTGTCGCCCCGTCAGAATCTGTTTGTTCACGATCAGTTGTGAGTAGTTCTGGGTCCTGATGAGGGAGAGCCGCACCATGACGGTCACTCGCAGATCGGTTCTGGCAGCCGCCACGGCAGCCCCGACGGCCGGCGCCCTTACGGCCGCTCCGGGCGCCTGGGCGGCGCCGGAGACAGGTACGTCCTCGCAGGTCACCGGCCGCCGCACGGTCGCCCTGCGGGACGGCTGGCGGTTCGCGCTGGTCAACCCGGGCGGGATCACCGACCCGACCGGCGCCTACGCGGACGCCGCCGACCCCGGCTACGACGACTCGGCCTGGCGCCAGGTAGCCGTACCGCACGACTGGAGCATCGAGCAGACCCCCACCACCGACCACGGCACCACCAGCGGCACCGGCTTCTTCCCGGGCGGCCTCGGCTGGTACCGGCTCGCCTTCACCCTGCCGCCCGGCTACGCCGGCAAGCGGATCTCGGTGGAGTTCGACGGCGTCTACATGGACTCGTACGTCTACTGCAACGGCACCCAGGCCGGCCATCACCCCTACGGGTACACCGGCTTCGCCTTCGACCTCACCGGCCTGCTGCACACCGACGGCAGCACCGAGAACGTCCTCGCGGTCAAGGTGCAGAACCAACTGCCCAGCAGCCGCTGGTACTCGGGCAGCGGCATCTACCGCGAGGCCCGGCTGGTGGTGACCGACCCCGTGCACGTGGCGCGCTGGGGGACGTATGTCACCACCCCGGACATCACAGCCGAGCGGGCCGTGGTGCGGGTGCGGACGGCCGTCGTCGACGAGTCCGGCGCGGGCGCGGACGTCACCGTCCTGACCCGGATCGCCGACCCGGACGGCCGCACGGTCGCCCGTACCACCTCCACGGTCGCCGTCACCGGCTCCGGCGGGACCACCGCCACCCAGGAACTGACCGTTGCGAAGCCGAGGTTGTGGGACATCGAGACCCCGCACCGCTACACCCTGCACACCGAACTCCGGGTCGGCGGCACCACCACCGACACCTGCCGCACGGTCTTCGGCATCCGCAGCTACCGCTTCGACCCCGACGAGGGCTTCTCCCTCAACGGCGTCCCCACCAAGATCAAGGGCGTCGACCTCCACCACGACCAGGGCGCCCTCGGCGCGGCGATCAGCGCCGACGCCGTGCGCAGACAGATGACCATCATGAAGTCGATGGGCGTCAACGCCTTCCGCACCTCGCACAACCCGCCCTCGCCGCAGATGGTCGAGGTCTGCGAGGAGTTGGGCATCGTGATGATGGTGGAGGCCTTCGACTGCTGGCGGACCGGCAAGACCAGGTACGACTACGGCCGCTTCTTCGACGAGTGGTGCGAGGCCGATGCCACCGAGATGGTCCTCGCCGCGCGCAACTCGCCCGCCGTCGTCCTGTGGTCCATCGGCAACGAGATCCCCGACTCCACCTCCACCGCAGGCCTCGCCATGGCCGACCGGATCATCGCCGCCATCCGGGCCGCCGACGACACCCGCCCGCTGGTCATCGGCTCCGACAAGTACCGCAGCGTGCCGAAGCAGGGGTCCGCCGCCGACCTGATGCTGGCCAAGCTCGACGGGCTCGGCCTCAACTACAACACCGCCAAGTCCGTGGACGCGCTGCACGCGGCCTACCCGCACCTCTTCCTCTTCGAGTCCGAGTCCTCCTCAGAGACCTCGACCCGCGGCGCCTACCAGGAGCCGGAACACCTCAACACCGGGGAGAACCACACGCCGGGCCGCCGCGCCACCTCGTCCTACGACAACAACCTCGCCTCCTGGACGATGAGCGGCGAGTACGGTCACAAGAAGGACCGGGACCGCAAGTGGTTCACGGGCCAGTTCCTGTGGTCGGGCATCGACTACATCGGCGAGCCGACGCCGTACGACGTGTTCCCGGTGAAGTCGTCCTTCTTCGGCGCCGTCGACACGGCCGGCTTCCCGAAGGACATGTACCACCTCTTCCGCAGCCAGTGGGTGAGCGAGCCGATGGTGCACCTGGTGCCGATGACCTGGAACCACGAGGCGGGGGACACGGTCGAGGTGTGGGCGTACGCCAACGTGCCCTCCGTCGAGCTGTTCCTGAACGGAGAGTCCCTGGGGACAAGGGAGTTCGACACCAAGACCACCACCGACGGCCGCACCTACCTGGAGACCACCGAGGCGACCGGCGACGACAAGACCTTCACCACCGGCCCCTACCCGGGCAGCTACACCAGCCCCAACGGCAGCGCGGGCAAACTGCACCTGACCTGGAAGGTGCCCTATCGGCCGGGCGAGTTGACGGCGGTGGCCCGACGCGGCGGAAAGACGGTCGCGACCGACGTCCTGCGCACCGCCGGCGCCCCGCACGCCGTCCGCCTCACCCCCGACCGCAAGTCCCTGGCCGCCGACGGGCGTTCGCTGGTCTTCGTCACCGCCGAGATCGTCGACGCGCACGGAGTGGTGGTCCCCGACGCCGAGCACCTCATCTCCTTCGCCGCGGCCGGCGGTTCGCTCGCCGGACTCGACAACGGCCGTGAGGAGAGCGCCGAGCGCTACCAGGCCGGCACCCGTACCGCCTTCCACGGCAAGGCGCTCGCCGTCGTCCGTTCCGGTACGAAACCGGGCGCACTCAAGGTGACCGCGCGGGTGGACGGCCTGCGCGCGGACACCGTCACCGTGCACACCACCCCCGCCCGCTCGGTGGCCCGCACCCCCGCCCCCGACTTCGGCCCGGACCACCCGGCGCCGCCGGACTACCCGTACCCGGACGCCAGTTACTCCGGCCGCCCGGACACCCTCCCGGCAGCCATGCTGGACGGCGACCCGGCCACCGGCTGGTCCAACGCCTTCGCCAAGTCGGCCACCGCCCTGCTGCCCGCGTTCAGTGGCGCCCGCACCTCGGACTGGGTGTCGGTCGACTACGGGCGCACCCGCACCTTCGACCGGGTGGACGTCTCCTTCACCGTGGACGCGACCCACGCCCTGCCCGCCTCGGTCGAGGTGGCCGTCTGGGACGGCACGGCCTACCGGGCGGTGCGGGACACGGCGGTGGACTGGGCCGCCTCCTCGGACACGCCGACCGTCATCACCTTCGGCCAGGCACGGGGCTCCCGGATCCGGCTGACCCTGACCAGCGCCCACCCGGGTCAGACCTCGGGCGCGGTACGGATCAGCCGCCTCGACATCTGAGGCCGCGGGCGGTCCGGGCAGCCCCTGGGCCGCGTCGTGGAAGACCAGTCCCAGGGTGCGGCGGCGACCGGAGCGGACCGTGCTCACGCCGTGCCGCATCGCCCCGGCCGACCAGCCGCGTCGGGTGCGCACGGGGTGGTCGCGGGTGGTGAAGACCAGCCCGTGGCCCTGCCGGAGAGGGGTCGCGGTGCCCCGGGACTGGGCGCGCGGGCGCTGCTCGACCATGAGGAACTCGCCGCCCGTGTAGTCCTCGCCGTGCACGTCCAGGGCGACGACCACCTGGAGCGGGAAGACCAGGTCGCCGAAGACGTCCCGGTGCAGGGCGTTCCAGTCGCCGGGGCCGTAGCTCAGCAGGATCTGGGCGGAGCGGTCCTGGCCGGCCGCGTGGCAGCGCTCCAGCCACTCGTCCAGAGAGTCGGGCCAGGGAGCCGGGCGGTCCAGGCGGGCCGCCCAGTCCCGGGCGACCGGCAGCAGCCGTGGATAGAGCGCGGCGCGCAGCGCGGCCACCGGTGCGGGCAGCTCGTGGGTGAAGTAGCGGTACTCGCCGGATCCGAACCGGTGCCGGGCGAGGTCGACCGTGGTGCGGAACAGCTCCGGCTTCTCGTACAGCGCGGCCAGTTCGCGGCACTCCGCCGGGGTGAGCAGGGCAGCGGTCGGGGCGCTGCCGAGCTCGTCCAGCCCGGCGGCCAGCGCCGCCCAGTCGGTGCCGGCCACGCGCCGGCGGGCCTCGGTGCGGGTGACGGTCATGGCGGTTCCCTTCGTCAGCGGTCGCTCAGCCGAGCATCGGCTGATGGCAGGGCCGGACCAGCGGCAGGAGGCCGGCGCCGACCGCCGCGCCCACCGCCCGGCTCTCGGCCGGGGCCGTGCGGTCTCCTGATGTCGTGACACCGAGTCTGGTGCGGCGGCGCGCCGCTGACCGGCGGAAAACGGACATGGCCGTCAGGCTCCTCAGGTACCTTGACGAGCCTGTCTTGACCTGCGGGTATTTACGGTGGAGTACCCGCGCGGTACGGTGAAGGGCATGCCAGCTCTCAACGTGGAGTTCAGCGACCGCGAACTTGAGGACCTCAGGCAGATAGCCAAGGAGCGCGGTACGTCCATGAAGGCCCTCGTCCGTGAGGCGGCCGCCGCCGACATCGCCCGGCACCGGGCCCTGCAGGAGGGGGCGGAGGAATTCCGCCGCTTCTTCGCGGCGCACGCCGCCGAGTTCGCCGCCGCGTTCCCCGACGACGAGCCGCCCGCGAAGGGCGAGGCCGCCTGAACCATGCCGCCGGTCATCCATATCGACGTGCCCTGGCTGCTCCAGCGCCATGAGGAAGTCATGCCGGAGCAGCCCACCATCAACGACTTCTCCGCGCTGGTCGCCGCCGTCGCCCGGCACCGGGTCGACCCGCCCAGGCTCGGCGTGGACTCCGACGCGGCCTGGCGGGCCGCCGCCCTGCTGCACACCCTCGCGCTGCTCAAGCCGCTGCCGGCGGCCAACGCCCGGTTCGCCTGCGCGACCGCCGTGGCCTACATGTACGTCAGCGACGTCGGCATCGACCCGCCCTACGGCGCCCTCGTCGACCTCGCCCGCGACCTGATGAGCGGCAAGGCCGACGTCTACGCGGCGGCGGACCGGCTCCGTTCCTGGCAGCTCTGACGCCTGCCCGGACGTGCAGGCAGAGCTGCCCCCACGGCTCTCGGGGCCGCCGGCCGAGGGCGGGAGGAACGGGGCCGGCGGCCTGTTTCGCGCGGAAGAGCCGCCGTTCCGCGCGGGGCCTCGTGAGGAGGGCCGGGCATCAGTGGACCACCCGGGCGGGCGGGCCGGGAGCGTGCGCGCGGGACCCGCGCGGGCGCGCGGTTCACACGGGGTGCGTGGAAAGGTGAATGCGGCCATGCAGGGGCAACAGCCACGGCCGCCTTTCTGACTTTCTGTCAATGCTGTCGATGTTGTACGGGCGCCTTGTTGCTTGTGTGAGACTTGTGCGAGGGTGAATACCCGCGCGGGGGTAATGGCCTGGTCCATTTCGGCAGTTGGGGAACGCGACCGACACCGCGTCGGCGAATTCCCGCTCCCCGCAGGCGCACCGAAGAGGTACGCACCACCGCACCAAAGGAATCCGCTCCGTGCCCACCCCCCACCCGCCTCGCCCTCCCTATCCGCCGCCGGGCGGTGGTACGGGGGAGTCCGACGAGTCCCTCGCCGCCCCGCTGCGAGCCGGATCCGACATCGAGGCCTCCCGGTCCGCCGCGCTGCTCATGGCCCGGCACTGGCGACCCGTCCAGGAGTACGCGGCCATCTGCCTCGCCGTCTCCGGGCCCATCGCGCACATGGTCGCGGCCGCCGCCTTCCATCAGGTCCTGGACCGGGTGGCGCTCGGCGAGACGGCGGACGCGATCCGGCCGCGCCTGCTGGTCTCCGTCCGCGACACGGTCGCCAACTGGTCCGCGGAGGACCGAATAGCGGAGGTTCTTCCCGACCTCGGGAAACCGGCCGGCGGCCGCGGTATGCGTGCCACGAAGTCCCTGACTCCGGAAAACCGCGCCCTCGCGGAGCGTTCATTCCTGGGCCTTCCGGCGCTCGCCCAGAGCCTGCTCTGGCATGCCGAGGTGGAGGCGGAACCGATAACCGTACCGGCCGGTCTGTTGGGCATGGACACGGCAACCGCATCGGCGGCTCTCGAAGACGCCCGGGAGAAATTCCGCGAGGGCTGTGTCCGCGCCCACCGGGATCTCGCGCCGTCCCAGGAGTGCCGCTACTACAACCGGCTGCTGGATGTGCCGATCCGCCGCGGCGGCGCCCTGCTGCCGGACGTCCAGGAGCACCTGGCGCAGTGCCCGTACTGCCGGGCCGCCGCCGAACAACTCGGCCATGTCGACGGCGGATTGGGCGTGCTGCTCGTGGAGGCGGTGCTCGGCTGGGGAGCCCGCCGCTACCTCGACTCGCGCCCGGGCCGCAAGGGCGGCGAGGAAGCTCCCGGTACCCGCGCCGCCGCCCGGCGCGCCGGAGGCGGCGGCCGCCGCCGCGCGGCCGCCCGGACCCGGATCCTCGCCCGCATCCCCGTGCCGGTGCGCCGCCCGCCCGGCTCCTGGTCGTCGAAGACGCTGCTGACCAGTGTCGGCGTGGCCGGCGCGGGGCTGCTCGCCTCCGTCCTCGCCGTCAGCACGCTGTCCGGCGGCGGTGACGGCAGCGACGCGGTCGCCACCGCCGGACAGGTGCCCGGCGGCTCCGAGCCCGAGGCGACGCCCACCTCCGGGACGGCCGGGCTGCCCGCCGCCGACCACACGACCCGGCTGCGCAACGCCGCCGCCCAGCTCTGCCTGGACATCAACGGCGACCCGGCGGCCGGGGCGAGCGTGGTGCTCGCGGTGTGCTCCTCTGCCTCGACCCAGCAGTGGACGTACGAGAGCGACGGTGAACTGCGCAGCGCGGCGGGCAAGGATCTGTGCCTGGACTCGCACGCGGATGCCGGTGTGGTCATCCTCGGCACCTGCGCCGCGGCCGGCGCCGAGCGCGGCGAGGACGTGCGCTACGACCTCACCGTCCAGGGCGAGCTGCTGCCCCGCTGGGACGAGACCCTGGCCCTCGCCACGGGCGGTGTGGACCCCGGCTCGGACATCGTGGTCAAGGTCCGCGACCACACCAGCGGTCAGCACTGGCTGACCGACGCCCCGGCGCCGTCCCAGAGCCGCGGCTCGCTCTCCATCGCCGGAACCGGCGGCCCGTCCGCACAGCCGGCGGAACTGGCCGGCCACTAGACGCTCAGCTGGAATCGCCGCGAGGCGCCATCGTTCGTCTGCGGCGCCGTCGCGGCTGGTCGCTCCCCCAAGTTCTCGGCTTCGCTCGAACCCGGGGGGACCCCCAGCGCGGCGGTAGCCGCACATGCAGTACGGCCCCGCGCCCCTTACGGGGCGCTGCTGTCGGCGTCCGGGCCCTGGGCCCGGACCCGCTCGACGTGCTCCAGCGACTCCCGCAGTTCGGTCAGCCAGTCGTCGGTGTGCCGCTGGACCAGCCGCACGCACCAGGCCAGCGCCTCACTGCGGCTGCGTGCCACACCGCCGGCGATCAACGTGTCCAGCACCTGACGCTCGGGCTGGCGCAGCCGGGTCATCACCGGCGCGGCCACATGCGTGAACAGCGCCCGCTGCCCGGCGCACTCCACACCCCAGGAGACCTTGCGCCGGAACTGGTGCTCCGCCTCCCTGGCCACGGCCATCCGGCTCTCCCGGGTGCGCTCCCGGAACTCCTGGATCCGGCCCTGCACGGCCGACTCCCGCTCGGCGTCCGACGCGTCGTCCGCCGGGTCGGGTCCGGGGATCCGGCCGATGACGGTGACCTCCTCGCGGTCGACCGTGACCTCCACCAGCTCCTCGAAGAGGTCGTCGGGCAGGCGGCCGGTGAACCAGCCGCGAAGCTTGTCTCGCTGCTCCTGCGTAATCATGTAATGACGATTACTCCGTAGCGGCACGAAGGCAAGGGCTTGCGGGAAAGTCCGCCGACAGCGGAAGCGGAATGTTTCAGGACGATTAACGAGGCGGTGAGATCCGGCCATCCAGCCGCTTCGGGCGATCAAGACCCGCTCCGTTGTGCGGTCGACGCGTCCCCGTTCCGTGACTTCGCGCCACTGATTCAATACGCAATGTTACTGAAACCTGTGGGTGGGATGTGTGTTTCGGCTGCGGACTCGGCAGAGTGGCGCCCGCCGTCCCCGGCACCCACCGGGCCGAGGGGCGGCACCCGTCGAATCGAGCGGAAGGATGCACACAATGCGAACCACCGCGCGCTGGGCAGCGACCCTCGGCCTCACGGCCGTCGCCGTCTGCGGACCCCTGACGGGGGCCGCCGTCGCCGCCCCGAGCTCGCTCTACGCCCCCTCGGCCCTGGTGCTCACCACCGGCCACGGCACAGACGCGGCCACCGCCACGCCCGAGCGCGCCGTCACCCTGAACTGCGCCCCGAGCGCCTCCGGCACCCACCCGGCCGCCGCCGAGGCCTGCGCCGAACTGCGCGGCGCCGGCGGTGACTTCGACGCTCTGGCGCCGAACAGCGACGTGTGGTGCACCAAGCTCTACGACCCCGTCGTGGTCACGGTCGAGGGCGTCTGGCAGGGCAAGCGCGTCTCCTACGAGCGCACCTTCGGCAACCAGTGCATGAGGGACGCCTACGGAACGCACGTCTTCGCCTTCTGAGCCCGGGATCGCACGGTCCTCGTGACTGCCGGACAGGTCCGCAACTGGGGAGTGCGGCCCCTGGAGCGGGGAACCTGCGATCCCGCACCGGGGGGCGGACGGGTGGTGTGGGGCTGCCCGTCCGACCCCCGGCATCACCGCCGCTCCCCGGCGTTCCCGTCCCGGGGAACGCCGGGGAGCGGCGGAAACCGCCCCAGCAGCCCCGTGGCCCGTAACAGCCGCGGAAACCGGGGCCCTTCGCACACCAGCCGCAGCCGCCCGCCCCGCTCCCTGGCCCGCGCCTCGGCCCGGCACAGCACCCGCAGCCCCGAGCAGTCGAGAAAGTCCAGCCGCCGCAGGTCGACGAGCACATCGGGCTCGACTCCGGCGGTCGCCGCGAGCAGATGCTCGGCGAGCAACTCCGCACTGGCGATGTCGACCTCGCCGTACACCTCGACGACCAGACATGTCCCGCTGCGCAGGGTGCGCGCACAGGAGTTGACGGCGGGCAGCCCCGGATCGTCGGCTTCCGGCGTCATCTCGGAGCCCCCCCTCGCCGGGGCGGATATGGGCCGAGTTGTTACCCGCTGGGAGCGCGAGCCATCCCTGGTGCGGGCGGCGCAAGATCAGGTTCACTCGACAGTGTGAACTTCAATGAAGTGGCTTGACCTGGCGCCCCTTTAGGGGCGCGTGACTGTATCGACATGCGGCTCCGCCGCGTGGGCGCGAACGGCCCCCACCGGCCCGCGGACAACAACGGTGAGGGGCCGCCGTCTCCCTGCTGACGGTGACCCCTCGGTCCGTGCTGCGGCTCCGCGCACGTCACATGTGAACAACCGGCGCCGCGTCCGCGTCCTGCTCCGGCACCCCCTTGCGGAACAGCAGGAAGGCGATGACCGCGCCGGCCGCGAACATCCCGGCCGACCACCAGAAGGCGGTCGTGTAGCTCTCGATCGTCGCCTGCGCCTGTACCAGCTTGCTGGTCGCGTCCCGGCCGGCCAGGTAGTCCGTCGCCGCGCTCGCCGCGAGCGTGTTGAGCAGCGCCGTACCGATCGAACCGCCCACCTGCTGCATGGCGTTGACCGTGGCCGAGGCGACACCCGCCTCGTCGGCCGTCACTCCGCCCGTGGCCAGCTGCATGGCCGCGGGCATGACCAGGCCGAGGCCGAGGCCGGTGATGATCAGCTGCGGGAGCACCGCGCTGACGTAGCTGGAGCCGACGCCGATGTCGGTCAGCCAGGCCATGCCGGCCGCGGAGACCGCGAAGCCCAGCGGGACGACCGCCTTCGGCCCGATCCGCGGCACCAGGATCTGAGTGCCGGCCTGTGCCGTCACCATGAGGGCGCCGATCATCGGCAGGAACGCCACACCGGTCTTCGTGGGGCTGAAGCCGAGGTTCAGCTGCAGGTAGTAGGTGAGGAAGAGGAACACACCGAACATGCCGCCCGCGGAGATCAGCACGGCGAGGAACGAGGCCGCCCGGTTGCGGTCCAGCAGGATGCCCAGCGGCAGCAGCGGGTGCTTGGCCTTGGTCTGCCACCAGGCGAAGGCAGCGAGCAGCATGACACCGGCGACCAGGAAGCCCCAGGTCAGCGGCGAGTTCCAGTCGTGCGTCTCGGCGTTGGAGAAGCCGTAGACCAGTGAGAACAGACCGGCCGCCACCAGGACCGTGCCCGGCACGTCCAGCTTGGCGTTGCCGGCGTCACGGTGGTTGGTCAGCAGCAGCCAGCCGCCCGCGAAGGCGACGACGGCGATCACGACGTTCACGTACAGGGTCGAGCGCCAGTCGAACGTGTCGGTGAGGACACCGCCGAGCAGCAGGCCCACCGCGCCGCCGGCGCCGGCGATGGCACCGTAGACACTGAAGGCCCGGGCCCGCTCACGGGCGTCGGTGAACGTGGTGTTGAGCAGCGAGAGCGCGGTCGGGGCGAGCAGCGCGCCGAACGCACCCTGCAGGGCGCGCGCGGTGACCAGCATCCCGAAGCCGGTGGCGGCACCGCCCAGGGCGGACACGGCGGCGAAGCCGACGACGCCTATGAGGAAGGCGGTCTTGCGGCCGAACAGGTCGGCGATCCGCCCGCCGAGCAGCAGCAGGGAGGCGAAGCTGAGGGCGTACGCGGTGACGATCCACTGCCGGTTGCCGTCGGAGAACCCGAGGTCGGCCTGGGCGGACGGAAGGGCGATGTTCACGATGGTGGCGTCGAGCACCACCATCAGCTGGGCGACGGCGATGACCGCGAGGATCCACCACCGCTTCGAGGAGGCGACCGGCGGTGCCTCCTCGGCACCGACGCGGGTGTCGTCGGTCAGAGTCTTCTCAGACATGCGGGAACCACTCCAGGGAAGTCGTTCGGGAGTTATCAAGAAGCCGCTTCAGTGACGCGGCGCCTACAGAACCGCGAACGAAACGGTTTCGTACACATCGAGCGTAGACCACTTTCAGCGAAACGGCAACGTTTCGCTGCCCTGTCCGGCGAACTCCCGCACCGGACAGGGAACGGCGAGTGTGCCCACCGGGCGGCGCGGGGAACCGCGCGCGCAGGCCCCACCGGCCTGGACTGCGCGCACGACAGTCTGGCGCTTCGTCACCGCACGGGGCCGTGCTCGCCGTCGATCGGCCCCGGAGCCTCACCTCCGACCGGGGCGACGACGAGATCCGCTTCGACCTGGAGGGAGCCCGCAAGAGCGCAGTCATCGCGACCTGGAAGGAGTACTACCGAAGCTGTCCCGACGCCGGCCTGCCCGCAGGCGCCCCCACCCCGGGCGCCTGATCTGTCAGGCGAGCTGCCGCCGCACCAGCTCGTGCAGCCGCCCGCCGGTGTCGGCGAGCAGCTGGGCCGGCGGGCCCTGCTGGGCTACCTTGCCGTCCTCCATCACGATGACCCGGTCGGCGTCCATGACCGTCGACAGCCGGTGGGCGATGACGATGCGGGTGGCGTTCAGCTTGCGGGTGCTCTCGATGACCGTGCGCTGGGTGTCGTTGTCGAGCGCGCTCGTCGCCTCGTCGAAGAACAGGATGCGCGGGCGCCGGATCAGCGCCTGGGCGATCATCAGCCGCTGCCGCTGGCCACCCGAGATCGCGCCGCTGCCGGCGACGATCGTGTGCAGCCCCATCGGCATCCGCCTGATGTCCTCCGCGAGCCCCGCCATCTCGGCCGCGGCCATCGCCTCCTCGGGGGTGTACGGTTCGGTGCCGCAGATGACGTCCAGGATCGAGCCGGTGAACGGCTGCGCGTGCTGGAGCACCACCCCGCACTGCCGGCGGACCGCCGACTGGTCCAGCGCGCCCAGGTCCTGGCCGTCGTACAGCACGCTCCCCGAGACCGGCTTGTCGAAGCCGATCAGCAGCCGCAGCAGCGTCGACTTCCCGCAGCCGCTGGGGCCGACGACCGCCACGAACTCACCCGGGCGGATGGCGAACGAGACGTCGTCCAGGACCAGGGGACCGTCGTCCGCGTACCGGAAGGAGAGACGGCGGGCCTCGACGGCGCCCGACAGCGGGCCGGGGCGGGTGCTGGCGGTGCGGACCTCCGGGGCGGCTTCCAGGACCGGCTTGATCTCCTCGAAGAGGGGGAGCGCGGCCACCGCCGACACGAAGGAGCCGGTCAGCTGGGTGACCGAGGTGAGCAGCATCGTCACCGACGTGTTGAAGGTCAGGAAGGCCGCCGCGTCCATGGCGCCCTTGGCCGGACCCGCCAGCAGCATGAACATCAGCAGAGTGCAGACCGGGAGGTAGACCGAACCCAGCACCGAGGTGAGGTTCTTGATCCGGCCCACCTTCTGCTGGAGTTCCCGGCTGCGCGCGAACTCGCCCGCCCAGGCGGCGTACGCGTAGTTCTCGGCCGCCGCAACCCGCAGTTTCGGCAGCCCGCGCAGGGTCTGGAACGCCTGGTTGTTCAGCTTGTTGCCGAGCACCACGAGCCGGCGCTGCCAGCGCACCTGCCACAGCCCGAGCCCGAGGAACAGGGCCGCGATGACGACGAGCATGGCAAGGGCCGCCAGCGCCATCGGCACGCTGTACCAGAACAGCAGGCCCAGGTTCATCGCCCCGACGGTCAGCGACTGGGCGACCACGGGGCCGACCCCCGCCAGCAGCCGCCGGATCGCGCTGACGCCCATCGCCGCGCTGGCCAGCTCACCGGTCGAGCGCTGGGTGAAGAACCTGGTCGGCAGCCTCAGCAGCCGGTCCCAGACGGCCGGCTGCAGGGTCGCCTCGATACGGCCCTCCAGGCGGAGGATGGTCAGGTTCTCCAGGAGCGTGAACGCGGCCGACACCACCGCGCTGATCATCACCGCCAGGCAGACCTGCACGATCAGGTCCGTCTGGGCCTTCGGCACGTAGTCGCCCAGCACCTTGCCGGTCGCGATCGGCACCAGCGAGCCGATCGCCACGGTCACCAGCCCGGCAAGGAGCAGGCTGCCGAGGTCGCCGCGCGTGCCGCGCATGCTGAACCGGAGCAGGCCGAGCGGGCTGAGCGCCTTGTCGGGCAGCGGACGGTAGAACATCACCGCGCGCGGCTCGAACTCCGCCGCGTTCGCCTTCTCGATCGGGGTCTCGCGACCGGTCGCCGGATGGACGGCCACATAGCCGCCGCGCCGCCACAGCAGCGCGACGGGAGCGCCGGACAGGGCACGGTGTCCGACCAGCGGGCCGACGTTCTCCCGCCACCAGCGGCCGTCCAGGCGTACCGCCCGCGTCCGCACCCGGGAGGCGAGGGCCACTCGCTCGACCGGGTCGATGCGGTCGCTCTCGGTGCCGGACTGCGCGGGCTCCGCGAGGGTGATGCCGGCCGCCTCGGCGACCAGCCTGCAGGCCGCGTAGGAGGCGTCGGCGTCGGCGGCCGTGGTGCGCTTGGCCGCCTTGCCGATGGCGGCGAGGAGTGTGCGGTCGGCCTGGGCCCGGACCGCCTCACCGGCCTTGATGCCGGCCGCCGCACGCGTCTCGTGGGTGCGTTCCGTCTGCTCGATCCACCGGTCCAGCGTGGTGAGCAGCCGGTACTGCTGGTCGACCATGCTCTGCCACAGCGCCGGGTCCATCAGCAGGTCGGCGGCCGCCTCCGCGCCGTACAGCGAGCCGTACTGCACGCTGCCCGGCGGCACCTGCATCCAGAAGACGTCGTCGTCGGTCGGGGCCGCGGCGCGCTCGCTCGCGGTCATCGGGGCCTGGAAGAGGATGGACAGGCCACGGCCGACGCCGAGGGCGAGGGCGTACTCCAGGGGACTGCTGGCCGGCGGGACGTACTGGGGGTTGCCGTACTCGTCGTAGGACCAGGTCTGGGTGTTGGAGGGCTGGTACAGCTCGCGCAGGCCGACGCGGTGCACGACGCAGTCGCGCAACGGGCGTGCCACCAGGGTGTGTTGTGGTCCCGTGACCGGGCCGAGCAGCAGTGAGCCGGCCTCCAGACGGCCCAGGTGGTGCCAGTGGCCCTGCTGTTCGGCGTCGACCGCGAACAGGTCCAGGGCGCCGGCCGCCACCAGCCACAGCGTCTGCGGGCCTTCCAGGTCGAGGCGGTTGAAGCCGGTGCAGTCGATCCGGGCGCCCAGGGAGCCGAGTGCGCCGAGAACCAGGTCGCCGCCGTCCACAGTCGTCATCTCATCGCTCCCTGACCAGCGCGGCGTACGACCCGCCGTGTGCCACCAGCTCGTCGTGCCGCCCGCGCTCCACGATCGTGCCGTGCTGCAGCACGACGATCTCGTCGCTGTCGCGCACCGTGCTCAGCCGGTGCGCGATGACGACGCAGGCGCAGCCGCGGCGGCGCAGGTTGTCCATGACGACCAGCTCGGTCTCGGCGTCCAGGGCGCTGGTCACCTCGTCGAGGACGAGGATGCTCGGCCGGCGTACCAACGCCCGCGCGATTTCGAGGCGTTGACGCTGGCCGCCGGAGAAGTTGCGGCCGTCCTGCTCGACCTTGCTGTGGATGCCACCGGGCCGCCGCGTCACCACGTCGTAGAGGGCCGCGTCCCGCAGCGCCTCCACCACCGCCTCGTCCGGGATGGACGGGTCCCACAGCGCCACGTTGTCGCGCACCGAGCCCTCGAAGAGGAAGACATCCTGGTCGACGAAGGAGACGGAGGCGGCGAGGGCACCGCGCGGGATGTCCTCCAGGCGCTGTCCGTCGATGCGGATCACGCCCTCCCAGGGGGCGTAGAGACCCGAGATCAGCCGGGACACCGTGGACTTGCCGCTGCCCGAGCCGCCCACCAGAGCGACCTGGCGGCCGGGGCCGACGGTCAGGTCGAAGCCGGTGAGCAGCGGCTTGTCCAACGGGCTGTAGCCGAAGGTGATGTTCTCCAGCTCGACGTGGCCCTGCAGCCGCCGGGTGGACTCACCGGCGCCGGGGCGCGCGTAGACCGGGTCCGCCTGGAAGTTCTCCACGTCCTTGAGGCGGGCCACGTCGGCCGCGAAGTCCTGGATGCGGCCCGCGACGCCGTTGAGCCGGGTCAGCGGGGCGGTGAAGCGGGTGACCAGGGACTGGAAGGCGACCAGGAGACCGACCGAGATACCGCCCTCGACCGCCCGCATGCCGCCGATCCACAGGATCAGCGCGCTGTTGAGAGTCGCGAGCGTCGGCGCCACCACGCCCAGCCAGGCGCTCGGCACACCGAGCCGCTGCTGCTCCTCCAGGGTGGCCGCGTGCTGCCCGGCCCACCTGCGGAAATAGCCGTCCTCGCCGCCGGTCGCCTTCATCGTCTCGATCAGCTGGAGACCGGTGTAGGAGGTGTTGGTGAGCCGGGCGGTGTCCGCGCGCAGCTTGGCGGTCCGGGTCGCGCGCAGCCGGACGACGAGCCGCATGGCCACGATGTTCAGCAGCGCCACGCCGATGCCGAGGAAGGTGAGCTGCGCGTCGTAGGTGTAGAGGAGTACCGCGTACAGGACGACGACCACCGCGTCCACGCCGGCCGCCGCCAGGTCGCGGGCCAGGGTCTCGGCGACCTGGTCGTTGGACTGCAGGCGCTGGACCAGGTCGGCCGGGCTGCGCTGGGAGAAGAAGGTCACCGGCAGCCGCAGCAGATGGCGCAGGAAGCGGGCGCTGGACAGGGTGGAGGAGACGATCCGGCCGTGCAGCAGGTTCGCCTGCTGCAGCCAGGTCAGCACCAGGGTGAGCAGGACACAGGTGCCCATCGCGGCGAACAGCACGGTGAGCAGCGAGGTCTGGCCGCCGATGAGGAAAAGGTCGATGTACTGGCGGCTGAGCGCGGGCACCGCCGCGCCCACGACCACCAGCAGCAGGCTGGCCAGGACGGCGGCCGGCATGGTGCCGGCCGTGCCGCGCAGCCGGGCCGGCATCGCGCCCAGGACGCCCGGCCGCCGGCCGCCCCTCTCGAAGCCGTCGCCCGGCTCCAGGACCAGCACGACGCCGGTGAAGCTGCCGTCGAACTCCTCCATGGGCACGAACCGCCGGCCCTTGGCGGGGTCGTTGACGTAGACGCCCCGGCGGCCGAACCGGCGGCCCATGCCGTCGAAGACGACGTAGTGGTTGAACTCCCAGAACAGGATCGCCGGCCCCTGCACGTCGGCGAGGGCGGCCAGGTCCATCTGCATGCCCTTGGCCGTGAGGCCGTAACTGCGGGCCGCCTTCAGCAGGTTGCTGGCGCGCGAACCGTCGCGGGAGACACCGCAGGCGATGCGCAGCTCCTCCAGCGGGACATGCCGCCCGTAGTGGCCGAGGACCATGGAGAGGGAGGCGGCGCCGCACTCGACGGCCTCCATCTGGAGCACGGTGGGCGTGCGCACCGTCCGGCCGCGGCCCTTGGGGACCGGACGCTTGGGCGGGGCGGCGCGCCGGCGGCCGCGGGTCTCCTGGGCGGTGGTCACGGGAGCAGCCAATCGACGGGACGCTGGTCGGCCAGCCGGATCGCACCCGAGGCCAGGGTCATGGAGTCGAGCCTGAACGGCGGCCCGTCGGCCGAGGACCACTGGTAGCCGCTCTTCGTCTTCCCCGACGGGTCCAGCCGGACCAGTACGGCCACCGGGCGGCCCTTCTTCGTGAACTGCTCGCCGAGCTGGCTGTCCCCGAGGAACGCCGAGATCGACTGGGCCGACTGGGCGCTGCGGTCCACCGACTTCACATGGCCGCGCAGCACGCCGTACTCCTGCGTCGACACCGACGACACGGTCAGGTCGACCGGGGCGTTCGCGGGGATGGCGGAGGCGTTCTCGGCGGGGACGTAGACCGTCGCGTACAGCGGGTCCGAGCCGTGGGCGATCTTCTCCACGGCGGCGACGTTCGTACCGGTCTGGATGATCTGCCCGATGGTCGCGGCGAGCGCGCTGATCCGGCCCGCGGCGACCGTGCGCACGACCGAGTCGCCCTGACCGGTGTGCACCTTCAGGACGGGGGAGTTGGCCGGCAGCCGTTCGCCCTGCTCGGCGAGGACCGCTGTGACCTGCCCGGCGACCGGGCTCTGCAGGATGTAACTGCCCTGCCCGTGGGTGAGGATCGCCTGTGCGCTCACCGTGGAGGCGACCGAACCGGTCACCGCCCACACCGAGGCAGCCGCCATCACGACGACCGAGACGGACAGCGCGAGCCAGCCCTGCGGTCGGGCGAACCGCACGGGGAGATCGAGTTCCTCGGGCGACTGGAGCTTGGCGAGGGCCTGTTGGCGGAACTGCACGGAACTTCCCTCACAGGGCAACGGGATGTTTCAGAGCGCCCGAGAGCCCCGGGGCCGGGATCCGGCTCCGGGACTCAGCGGCAATGAGGTGCGATCAGATACCGGCGACCAGGTTCGTGACCGGCTGGGTGTTCAGGCCGGTGACACCCTCGACGGTGCCGACAACCGTGTTGACCAGACCGGAAACCGGGGCGACGCCGTCCACCAGGCCCGTGACGGTGCCGAGGGCGTTCACGGAGAGGCCGCCGGAGACGTTGTCGAGCTCGGCGTCGGAGATCTCGACGGTCTCGACCTGGGGGGTGGAGTTCATGGTGGAACTTCCCTTCATATGGATATTCACAAGGGGGAGAGCGGCCCCCGACGCCCTTCAGGGACGAACACGGCCCTTGGGGGGACGAGCGAACGGCCGCGACCGCGAGCGCCGGGCGCCCGTTTCCGGGAGCCCTTGGCGGCCCCCGCGGTGCGATGGATCAAAGCACGCCCACGGTCCGCGCTTCCAATCAACCAGGCGTCTCACCTGGGCACTTGAGTCCCAGAAGGGTTCATCCGTGCAGGCGCGCGCACCGCTTGTCGGCGACTCCTTCACAAGCCGCACCACTTTGCCCCCGCCGCACGGCTTGCCCACCCGGCGGCGAATCCGGCACTCCGGGCCAAGGGCGCGGCAGGGGGCGTGCGGTTGTGCAGATCCGCCCTTCCCCGTGACTCGCTTGGGAATGGGATGTGCAGATTCCCTGAAGCAAGGATTCCGGTCCGTGATCGCAACGGATCGTCAGTGATCGGTTGCTTACCGTGTCGGCCCGGTCACCCCAGCAGCGCGTAGACCGTGCTCGCCCGGGCCGCGAGCGCGCCCGACCTCTGGTCGCGCATCGTGATGTCGGCGAACGCCATCCGGCGGCCCAGTCTGGTCAGCACCGCTTCGATCAGGACATCCGAACCGCTCACCGCACGCTGGAACGAGGTCGACTGCTGCACCGTCGTCATCGGCACGAAGCCGCCCCGGGCCACCGAGACCGCGATCACCGTCGCCGTGTCGGCCGCCGCCATCAACGCCTGCCCCGACAACCCGCCACCCTCCCGGGACAGCCGCTCCGACCAGGGCAGACGCAGCGTCGCCCGGTCCTCGTCCACCGCCTCGACGACCAGCTGGAGGTCGAGCACCCAGGGGGCGAAGTTGGCGGAGAGGATCTTGTCGGCTTCGGCGGTGGTCATCGTCATATGGGGGATTGTTCCCGGTCCGGCGCCCTGGCACGCGCAACCACTCCGCGACCTGCGCCGCGTGGCCGATTCGCCGCCGGTGAAAGGAAGTTAAGAACCGGAATTGAACGCACCACGTGACCCGCCCGTACCTATGGCCATCCAGGCGCCGCTCACGAACGACTGCCCCGCAACGGCAGACACTCCGTCCCTTGGAGGTCGAGAAGTTTGAGTCACAAGCGAATTCCGAAGCGCAAGGCCGCTATCGCGGTGGGCGGTGTCGCGGCGCTCGGCGCTGCGGCCTTTCTGCTGCCGATGGCCAACGCGTCCCAGGACAACGCCTCCGGCGCCACTGCCACCGCTCCCAAGACGCTCAAGTCGGCGAACGACGCCTCGGACCTTGCCGCGCAGCTCCAGGACCTCCTCGGGCAGGCCTTCGCCGGGTCCTACTACGACAGCGGCAAGCAGCAACTCGTCGTCAACGTCATCAGCGGCGACAACAACGTGGTCGTCCAGGCGGAGAAGGCCGGCGCGGTCGTCCGCCAGGTGCAGAACAGCAACTCCGAACTGGCGGCCGTCGCCCAGACCCTGAAGACCAAGGCGACCATCCCGGGCACCGCCTGGGCCGTCGACCCGAAGACCAACAAGGTCGTGGTCACCGCCGACTCCACCGTCACCGGCACCAAGTGGGACACGCTGCAGTCGACGGTCCAGAGCCTCGGCTCGAACATGGCGACCCTCAAGAAGTCGTCGGGCACCTTCAAGACCCTTGTCTCCGGTGGCGACGCGATCTTCTCCCAGGTGCAGGACGGCACCGTCCGCTGCTCGCTCGGCTTCAACGTCACCGCCTCGGACGGCAGCCCCGCCTTCCTGACGGCTGGTCACTGCGGGGTCGCGGCCAAGGACTGGTCCGACTCCGAGACCGGCCAGCCCATCGCCACCGTGGACCAGGCGCAGTTCCCCGGCAACGGCGACTTCTCGCTCGTCAAGTACGACGACGCCACCACCCAGGCGCCGAGCGAGGTCAACATAGGCAACGGCCAGACCGTCGCCATCAACCAGGCCGTCGACGCCACCGTCGGTGAGACCGTGTTCCGGATGGGCTCCACCACCGGGCTGCACGACGGCCAGGTCACCGGCCTCGACGCCACCGTCAACTTCCAGAGCGAGACCGACCCCAACGGCGTCGACACCGTCACCGGTCTCATCCAGACCAACGTCTGCGCCGAGGCCGGTGACAGCGGCGGCTCGCTGTTCACCCAGGACGGCGGCGCGGTCGGCATGACCTCGGGTGGCAGCGGCGACTGCACCTCCGGCGGCGAGACCTTCTTCCAGCCGGTGACCGCCGCTCTGCAGGCGACCGGCGCGACCCTGGGCGACGCGGGCGCGGGCGCCGGTGACGCCGGTGCCACGGCCGACCCGTCCGCCACCGCCGGTGACGAGAACGGTGCCGGTGACCAGGCCGGCGGCGACCAGATCGGCGGCACCGCCGACCCGTCCGCCACCGCCGCCGACCCGTCCGCCACCGCCGGCGACCAGAGCGGCACCGGTGACGCGACCGGCACGGGTGACGAGTCCGGGACCGGCGACGCGTCCGGCACGGGCGACCAGTCCGGGACCGGAGCGGACGGCACCTCGTCGTCCAACTGACCCATCGCGCGGCCTACCAGCGGTTCCCGGCCGACGGTGGACGGCCCGGCCCTCCGGCGGGGGGGCCGGGCCGGATCGCTTCCGGTGAGGATCAGCCGTCGGACTCGGCCCGCAGCAACAGCACCGCCACATCGTCGACCCGCTCCTGCGCCGCCGCACTGTGCCGCACGAGCGTGTCGGCGAGCTTGTCCAAGGGCTGGTCGCCGCTCTCCGAGAGCAGTTCCCCCAGATCGACCAGGGCGTCCTCGATGTCCACACCGGGGGACTCGACCAGCCCGTCGGTGTAGAGAGCGAGCACCGAGCCCGGCGCCAGCGACACCTCGGTCGTCGGGTAGGTCGCCTCCGAGTCGATGCCCAGCAGCGGGCCCCCGGCCAGGTCGAGCACCCGTACCCGCCCGTCGGGGCGTCTCAGCAGGGGCGGCGGGTGCCCCGCCCGGGCCATCACGGCACGTCCCCGCTCCGGATCCAGCCGCAGGTACAGACAGCTCGCGAACAGATCCGCGCCCAAGTCGATGAGCAGCTGGTTGGTGCTGCGCATCACCTCCTCCGGCGCCTGCCCGACGGTCGTGAAGGCCCGTACGCCGGTACGGATCTGGCCCATCAGCCCGGCCGCCGTCACGTTGTGCCCCTGCACGTCCCCGATCACCGCCGCCGCCAGCGGCCGGGTGGGCACCAGGTCGTAGAAGTCGCCACCGATCTCCATGCCGTGCATGGCCGGCAGATAGCGGGCGGCCGCCTCGATGCCGGACGGCGGGGCCAGCGAGTGCGGCAGCAGGGCCGCCTGCAGACCGTGCGCCAGCTGGTTCTTCGCGTCGTAGAGCAGGGCCCGCTCCAGCGCCTGCGAGATCAGTCCGCCGAGGCTGGTGAGCACGGCACGCTCGTCGGTGGGGAAGGCGTGCGGCTCGGCGTAGGCGAGGACACAGGTGCCGACCGGACGGCCCGACGCGATCAGCGGCAGGAACGCCCAGGCGGCGAACCCGTCCGGGGTCTCCTTGTGGTCCGGATACAGCCGTTCCAACTGCTGCTTCGACTCGAAGAACGCCGGTACGCCGGTGTTCAGGACATGGGCGCCGGGGTTCCGCTCGGCCAGCGGAAGGCCGTCGAAGCGCTCCACGATCCGCGGATCCTCGTACCCTCGATGGCCCAGCACGTGCAGCCGCCCGCCCCGGGAGCCGAGGACCACCAGGGCCTGGCTGCCGACGGCCGGGACGACCTCGTCCGCCACCAGCTGCACCACGTCCTGCACCCCGACGGCCTCCGTCAGCGCCCCGGCCAGACTCAGCACCTGCGAGATGGTGACGAGCCGATGCGCGGGCGTCGCGTCCGCGCGCGGCGCCGCGCCCACCATCTCGGCGACCGCCCGCGCCCGGCTGATCCGGGTGGTCAGCCCCGTCGTGCTCGGATACATCCGGAACGACAGCCAGTCGCCCGGCGGCTTCAGCGCCACGAACGACGTCACATGCTGGCTGATCAGCGCCGCCCGGTAACGGTCCTCGTACATCGGGTCGTTCAGCCACGGCACCGAGACCCACGGCTGGGTGCCCAGCAGATCGTCGACGGGCACCCCGAGCAGTTCGGCCGCCGCCGCGTTGGCGAAGCCGACCCGCCCGTGCAGATCGAGCGAGGCCAGCCCGTACGGGAGCCGCCCCACCATCCGCGCCGCCTCCACCGTGCCCAGCGAGCCCGCCGTCCCCGAGGGCGCCGCCAGCAGATCCGGCTCGGCGCGCAGCGCCCGGTTCTTCCGGGCGGCCCGCTCCAGCCGCACCGCCAGCCGGTCGCACGCCGAGGTCAGCGAATCCCGCTCCCGGTCGGACAGCACCGTGGGATGGGCGCCGGGCCAGGTCACGTACACCGCCCCGTACAGGGTGTCCGCCGTGGCCACGGGCAGCGCGGCCAGCGCGAACGGGTACGGCAGCACCACCGCGATGCGCGGATACCGGCGCACCATGTCCTCCTCGCCGCCCACCCACACCAGCCGCCGGTCGCGCGCCGCCTCCGCGACCGGGATCGGCGCGCTCAGCCCGACCCGCTCCCAGGGCGCCGCGAAGGCCCGGGGCAGACCCGCCGTCACCGCCATCTCCAGGACCGGCTCGTCGGCCGCCAGCAGGTAGACCGCGCCGGAGTGCGCCTGGACCTCCTCCATCATCGAGGCCAGCGCCAGCGACAGCAGGGGCCGGCCGGACCGGGTGTCGTCGGCCGCGGGCACCCCGGCGCCCGGCTCCGCTCCCGCCGAAGGCGCCCCCATCCCGTCGGACACGCCCGACCACCTCCTCGTCCGGCCGCAGGTCGCGTCCTCGGGATCAAGGCTCCCTCCTGGCGCCGACCGGCGCACGGCGAGAGCGGCGCGGGCCTCCGCACCGGGCGGCCCCCGTGTACCCCGTTCGCCCCGGCACATGCCCCCGCAACCGATGCGCGCCGCGGGGCCCGGGCGCCGGTTGTGCGCCCCCACGCACCCCGTTGGCCGGATCTTCGCGCCCATGAGAGGTGGCGGACGTCAACAATGGGGCACGCGTTCCACACCTTGAACCGAAGAACCGACGGACGGCTGAGGGGGCGGCGGTGATCCGGGTACTTCTGGTGCACGACGCGTGTCTGGTGAGATCGGTCCTGGCGGAGTGGTTACGCCGGGAACCCGGTTTCCGCGTGGACGACACGCCGTGGCACGGCGCGCGCGGACGGGTCCGGGCGGTACGGCCGGACGTATGTGCGGCGGACCTCGAAAGCTCCGGCACCCACGGCGTGCCGCCGCTCGCCGACCTGCGTCCGGCGGAGGCCGGCGCACCCGTACCGAGGCTGGTGGTGCTCGCCGGTGCGAACAGACCCGGCCTGCTGAAACGGGCGGCCGAGGCGGGGGCGCTCGGCTATGTCGACAAGTCGGGCGCGCCGGAGCGGCTGGTGGACGCGATCCGGCACGCCGCCGAGGGGGAACGTTTCGTCGACGACTCGCTGGGCTTCGGTTTCCTGAAGGCCAGCGAGATTCCGCTCACCAGACGGGAGCTGAGCGTGCTGGAGCTGGCGGCCGGCGGGGCGTCCGTCGCGGAGATCGCCGGCAGCCTGCACCTGTCCAACGGAACCGTGCGCAACTACATGGCCGCGATCACCCGCAAGACCGGGGCCCGCAACCGCGTCGACGCGATCCGCATCTCACAGGGCGAGGGGTGGCTGTGACACGGCGGCGCTCCCGGGCGCTGCCAGGTCCTGGTAGAGGGCGCAGGTGCGCAGCAGGTCCTCGTGGGTGCCGTAGGCCGTGCGGGAGCCGTCCAGCACCAGGATCCGCCGGGCGCGGCGGGCCGAGTCGATCCGGTGCGCGACGACCACCAGAGTGCCGCCGGGCCGCGTGGCGAACGCCCGTTCGGCGCGGGCCTCGGCCTCCGCGTCGAGATGACAGGTGGCCTCGTCCAGGAGAGCGAGCGGCGCGGGGGAGAGATAGGCGCGGGTGAGCGCGACCAGTTGCCGCTCACCCGCCGACAGCTCCGCCGGCCGCACCGGTGCGTCCGGTCCGCCCAGCCGCTCCAGCAGCGGGGTGAGACCGACCGCCTCGGCGGCCGCCAGCAGCTCCGGTACCGGGACGGGCCCCGGGCGCAGCAGCCCGAGGTTCTCCGCGAGAGTGCCCGTGCAGACGTACGCCTCCTGCGGGATCAGTACCCGCGCCGCCGCCGCCCGCGCCCCCGGCACCGGGTGGCCGCACACCCGGACCGTGCCGTGCGCCGGGTGCAGCAGCCCGGCGGCCACCGCCGTCAGCGTCGACTTGCCGATCCCGCTCGGGCCCACGACGGCGAGGTGACCGCCGGGCGGGACGACGAGGTCGAGCCCGTCGAGGACGGGGGTGCTCGCCGGGCCGTAGGCGAAGGTGACGGCGGCGAGGGAGAGGGCCGGGGCGTCGTCGGCCGCCGCCTCTCCCGTGGGTTTCGGGAGCGGCCCGGGCGCCGGGGGCGGCCGCAGCCTGCGCAGTACGACGGTGAGACGCGCTCCGCCGGCGCCCAGCCCGTGCACCAGGTTCTGGAGGGCGGGGAGCAGGGACTGGGTGACGTAGGCGAGCGCGCCGACCAGGGCACCCGCGGTCACGCCGTGGGCGAGCAGCCAGGGCGCGGCGGCGAGCAGCAGCACCAGGGGCAGCCGGCCGCCGACCGCGAGCGCCGCCACCCGGACGACACTCCAGCGGGCCAGGGCCCGGGCGGCCCGGAACTCGGCGTCAACGCCCTCCCCGACACGCGCGGCGACCTGCGCCTCGGCCCCCGCCGCGGCGATGTCCCGCAATCCCGGGCACACCTCGCCCAGTTCCGCCGCGAGCGCCTCGTCGGCGACCAGGAAGGCCTCCTGGCGGCGGGCCAGCGGCCGCAGGGTCGCGGCGAACAGGCCCAGACCCGCCAGCAGCGGGGGCAGCACCACCAGCAGCAGCGGGGGCGCGAGGGCACACAGCCCGGCGAGCGCGCCGACGACCGCGAACACGAACGACCGGGACACCAGCACCAGCCCGGCGAGAGTGTCCCGGGCGATCTCCACCTGCTGGGTCAGTCCGGACAGCGCCCCCCGGTCCGCCTCCCGCACCCCGCGCGCGACCACATCCGCCACCAGGCGGTCGCGCACCGGTTCCACGAGGTCGGCGACCACCCCGTACACCCGGCGGGTCCCGTACGCCCCGGCCCCCACCCCGCCCGCGGCCGCGGCGAGCCACCACAGCCCGGTCCGCGCGTCCCCGGCGAGGAACCCGGCGTCCAGCGCGCGGGCCAGGGCGTATCCGAGGAGAAAGGTCTGCCCGGCCTCCAGCACCGACCAGCCCACCAGCCGCACCAGCGCCGCCCGGCGCACCAGCGGCGCGAGGGCGGTCACCGTGCCGTCCGCTCGGCCGCGCGTGCCCCGAACACCGCCCGGTACTCCGGGTCCCGCCACAGCTCCGCATGGGGCGCCACGGCCCGTACCCGCCCCGCGTCCAGCCAGGCCACCGCGTCCGCACGGGCAGCGGTCGACGCGCGGTGCGCGACGACCAGCCGGGTGGGGCCCGGAGCCAGCAGGGCCTCGGCGACGCGGTGCTCGGTGACGGTGTCCAGGCTGGAGAGGGCGTCGTCGAGGATCAGCAGGCGGCCGGGGTGCGCGAACGCGCGGGCGAGACCGAGGCGCTGGGACTCGCCGCCGGAGCAGGGGGCGTCGGTGAGCAGGGTGGTGTAGCCGTCGGGCAGGCGCCGGATGTAGGCGTCCGCCTGGGCCTTGCCGGCGGCGGCACGGACCTCGGCGGGGGAGGGGGTGGTCAGGCCCAGGGCGATGGTGTCCCCGACGGTCCTGCCGAGCAGGGCCGGGCGGGCGAAGGCGCAGGTGACGGACGTGCGCAGCTCGTCATGGCGGAGGGCGGGCAGCGGGACCCCGTCCAGCAGGACCTCCCCGGCGTCCGGATCGGCCAGCCGGCCGGCGAGAGCGGCCAGCAGGGACTTGCCGGTGCCCGAGCGGCCCACGACGGCCAGAGCGGTGCCGCCGGGCACGGTCAGGTCGACGCCGTCCAGCACCGTGCGGTCACCCCGGCGGGCGGTCACCCCGCGCAGTTCCAGCCGTCCGGGGCCGGGCGGCAGCGGCCGGTCGCCGTGGGCCGGTGCGGGAAGCGCCAGCACCTCGGCGAGGCGCCTCGCGGACGCGCGCGCCCGGGTGGCGGCGGCGAGCTGTCCGACCAGCACGCCGACACCGGTCGCGAGGACGGCGTAGCGGGAGGCGGCGAGCACCTCGCCGACCGAGATCCGGTGCCGGGAGAGCAGCAGGCCCGCCACCGCCACGACGGCGAGTTGGAGCAGGGGGCCCACGGTCACCGCCTGGGCGGCGGCCCGGCCCTGTACCCGCCACATGCGGTGCCCGGCGCGGGCGAGGTCCGGCAGCGGGCGCAGCACGCGCTCGGTCTCGCGGTCCTGGAGGCCGGCCGCCACGATCGTCCGACGGCCCTCGGCCGCCTCCGCCAGCGCGGCCGCGATCCGGCCCTGCTCCCGCTGGTACGCGGCCACGCACGCCGAGGTGTCCCGGGTGAACGCCCGCAGCAGCAGGACGAGCACGGGTGCCCCGGCCAGGAACACGGCCGCCAGCCAGGGGTCGACGAGAGCGAGCGCGACCACCCCGCCGACCGGACCGGCCAGGGCGGCGAGGAGCGCGGCCAGGGCGGCGGGCCCGGTCCCGGCCTGCGCGGCGTTCCCGACCAGCCGGGCGACCAGGTCGCCGGCACCGAACCGGGTCCCCGCGCGCGGGCCCAGCGCCAGCACCTGCCCGGTGACCTGCTTGCGCAGCCCGGCGGTGGCCCGCGCGTCGGCGGTACCGGCGAGCACGCTCGCGCAGCCGTCCAGCAGGGCCGACAACAGCACCAGCCCGGCGGCGCGGACCACCCACGCGGTCGCCGGGGCGCCCGCCAGCAGCAGGTCCAGGGCACGGCCCAGCGCGGCGGGCAGCAGCAGCCCCGCCGCCGTGGCCGCCGTACTCACCAGGCACAGGGCGGCACACCGCCCCCCGGCGTGGCGCAGGGCGGTGCGCATCGGATCACGGTGCGGGGGTCGGGCCATCGCTGCGGTCCTCGTATCGGCGAAGGCCCCGGACGGCCCCTCCCGAAGGAGCGGGCCGCCCGGAGCCGGTTTCGCGGTGCCGGTCAAAGACGGAGCGGTCAGAGACAGAGCAGAACGCTCGCCGCCGAGACGCACGACAGCAGGCTCACCGTGCTGGCGCCGCCGCCGTCGTGACGCTCCTCGGACTCCATCGTCTGCAGGTCGAGCAGTGCCATAGCGTGTCCTTTCCGGGGACCGAGCGGCCCCCCGGGTGTTGTCGGGGACGGGGTTGTGTCACGACTCCGCCGAAGCAGGGAGCCGCGTTCTGGGGGCCGCCGGTGGCGGCGGGAGGAACGGCAGGTGCGCGGCGCGGTCGCCGTCGAGGGCGGCCGTGAGCGCCAGCAGGCACCCGGCGGTTCCGGTGGCGAGGTCCATGGACAGCCGCATCATCTGGTGTCCGGGGAAGGCGAGTTGGCCCTGGTAGGCCATGGCGAGCCAGCCGAGCCCGTCGATCTGCGCGGCGAGCCGGTCTGGTTCGGCGCCGCTGCGGGCGAGGTGCAGGATCATGCCCGCGCGGCCCTGGAAGAGGCCCGGCTGGGCGTAGAAACGCGAGGTCGCGGCCGTGCGGACGGCGGCCCGGGCACGCTCGAAGTCGCCGGTGTCGTCGACCCCGTGGGCGAGCCAGTCGTCGAGCACCATGCCGATGCCCACGCTGCCGTCGCCGAGGTAGGGCAGGGTCCGCCACCCCTCGTCCACTTCAAGGCCACCGCCCTTCTGCACGACACAGCGGTCCAGGTCCCGGCGCAGGGCCCGACCGGCCGCCGTCAACAGCGCGGCGTCGCCGGTCCGTTCGTAGCGCCGGAGCAGGAACAGCGCGGGCCCGGTCGCACCCCGCAGCAGCCCGGCGCGCTGCCGGGACGTGTCCGGGAGCGGTTCGGCGAGCCGTCGTACGAGGATCCGCGCGGCCTCGGCGGCTCGCTCGCGCAGCTCCGGCTCGCCGGTCGTGTCGGCCAGGGAGTCCAGGACCAGGCCCAGACCGGCCAGGCCGCCGTGCAGGTCGGAGGAGAGGTTGCGCCAGTTCTCCCGGAGGACGCCGTCGACCAGGTCCAGGGCGCGCTGCCGGTGGCCGAGCAGGTCCAGGACGTGCGCCACGCCCGCGAGACCGTCGTACAGGCCGAGCGGGGTGCCCGGCGGCGGCGGTGCGGTACGGTCGAGCAGCCAGCGTTCGCCCTCCTCGTACCGTCCGGCGCCCGCCCGGTCCAGGGCGTACAGCACCCCGGCGGCACCATGCGCGATTCCGAGGCCGCCGCCGTCCCCGAACTGGGCGATGTCACCGGGGAAGAGCCGGTCGTCGCGCTCGGGGGTCGCGGCGGCGAGGATCGCCTTCACCATCGAGTCCCGGCTGTGCGGCCAGTCCGCCGGTACGACCGGACGCAGGGCCGGGGCGCCCCGGGTGATCTCCGCGACGGCCTCGTCCAGGAACGTGCCCGGCACGTCGGGGAACTGATCGGCGATCACGTCGGCGAGGTGCGCCGCCTTGCCCCGGTCCACCACGAACAGCGTGGTCACCGGCAGGAACAGCGCGAGGCGCAGACAGGCCAGCGCGTACCGGTCGACCTCGGCGCCCCGGCGGTCCGGCGGGGCGAAGAAGCCGGGATGGGCGACGACCTGCCGGCCGTTCTCCTCGACCGGGGCGGCCGCCTCGAAGTCGACGAGGAACACCGACTCCTCGTCGGGCCCGACCATGATGTTGAAGACATGCAGGTCGTTGAAGACGATGCCGCGCGCGTGCACCGCTGCCACGGCTTCCTCCACCTTCCGATGGATGCGCAGCGCCCAGGACGTGTACTCCCGTACCGCCTCGGGATCCGGGTCGGCGGTGAGCAGCGGATGCCGTTCGGCGAAGAAGGCGTTGAGGGGGCGGCCCGCCAGGAAGTCCATCACCAGGAACCGGTGCTCGCCCAGCGTGAACCAGTCCCGGACCTCGGGCACCACCCCGGTGCCGGCCACCGCCTCGAGGGCGGCCTTCTCCCGGCCCAGCCGGGCGACGGCGTCGGCCCCGTCGGCCGCGAGCCCCGCGTGCGGCCGGCCCTCCTTGAGCACCACCCGCCGCCCGTCCCGGGTGTCGGTGCCCGCGTACACCCCGCCGCCGTTGGAGAAGTGCAGCGCCTTCTCGATCCGGTACGGCAGCTCGCCCACCGTCGTCGCCTCCCGCGCGGCCAGCTGCGGCCGCAGGAACTCCGGCAGGCTCACCCAGTCCGGGACCTGGAAGGCGGGCGCCCGCCGGTCCGGGACCAGCTTCCCCGCGCCGTCCCGCACCGCCGTCACCAGCGCACCGCGCTCGTCCACGACGTACCTGCGCGCGAAAGCGCCGTAGCGGACGTACAGCGGTCCGTCGTCCCACCGCAGGTCGGTCAGGATGTACGGCCCCTCGAACCCCTCCAGGAGCGCGCCCAGCTCGCGCAGCACCTCCTGCAGCCGGCCCTCGTCGGGCGGGTACACCGTGACGAACTTGCCGCTGGTGTCGCGCCCCGCGTACTTGGCGTTGCGCAGATGCAGCAGACGCGGTCCCGGCACGAACTTGAACGGGATGCGGCGCGGCACGCAGTAGTCCCACACGATGGCCGCGATCCGCTCCGCGTTCGCCCGGGTGGCCGAGGAATGGATCTTCCAGCCCTGGGCCGGCGACGGCAGCGGCGCGCCGTCCGGCCCGAGCGGGGTCATGGTCAGCCAGTCCCCGGAGCGGGCCGCGTGCCAGCCCTCGGGCAGCGCGCGCCGCGCCGTCGCGAACAGCGGCTCCGCCTCTGCGCCGGCCGCCCCGAGCCGGTCGGGCGCGTCGTAGAAGTGGCCGTCCGCCAGCGCGTACACCTCGTACCGTCCGTCCATCCGCCTCCCCCTCCGTGGCCAGGACACGACACTTTCAGGTGTCGCACGGTCGCGGACAGTCACGCCTGTCACGAGATCGCCGTGCACAACGCACGGGTCAAGTCATGTTCGGTGTGTTTCGAGCGCCTCGGCCCCTCACTCTCCACGGAACGGTCACAGGGGCTGCGCAGACGCCTCATAAGCGCTGTAATGGCGGCGTGGTCAGTGAGGGCGCTGCGGTACGCGGAACGAGAACGGATCGCGCCGAAATCGCCCTCGAAACGCTCACTGGCGATCCCGGCGCACCCGATCGGCTCCGTCGCGTGCTCGAACAGGCGCTGGTGTTCGCCGGCGCGGCCTTCGCCGGGGTGTACACGCCCGGCGACGACGGCACCGTGCTGCGCCTCGCCGAGTCGGCGGGCCTGCCCCGCACCCTGTACGGGCTGCGCGACGCCTACCCGGCCGCCGGGCGGTCCCCGGTGGCCGAGGCGTACGGCAGCGGGCGGCCCGTCCGGCTCGGCCCCGACCAGCTGGCCGGCGGCCCCGAGGCGCGGCGGACCCCGTCCCAGGAGTTCTGGCTGGCCGTCCTGCCGGTGCCCGGCGGCGCCGGACTCCTCGTCGCCGTCAGCGAGCGGGACGACGGATTCGGCCCGGAGGACCGCGCCTGCCTGGACCTGGTCGCCGAGGCGATCACCCTGCCCGCCCCGCACCCCGTGACCGCGGACACCGGCGAACTGCCCGCCGACGCCTTCAGCCTCGCCATGGACACCGGCCGGATCAGCGTCGGCGACGCCATCCTCGACCTGTTCCGGATGGGCCGGGACGATTTCGACGGCAAGGTCGAGACGCTGCTGGGCCGTACCGTGCCCGAGGACCTGCCCGCCCTGATGTCCGTCGTCGAGGCCGACCACATGTCCATCGGCGACCGGGAGCTGGAGTTCCGGATCCTGCAGCCCTCCGGGCCGCCCAAGTGGCTGCGGCTGCGCGGCCGACTGGTGCCCGGTGGCGAGGGGCGCCCGGCCCGGCTGGCCGGTACCGTCGCCGACGCCTCCACACTCCGCTCCGACGTCACCGACGTGGCCCGCGTGCAGCAGCTCGCCGCCGCCCTGGCCACCGCCGGTACGGTCAAGGACGTCAGCCAGGCCGTCGTCACCGCCCTGCGCGGACCGCTCAAGGCCGACCGGATCGCCCTGGCCGAACTGGAGAACGACCGCCTGGTCGTCACCGTCCTCGACCCGCCCGAGGCCGAGTCCTGGCCTGCCGTGTGGCGCAGCGAATGGCGCACCGAATGGCCCGACGCGCCCGTGCGCGCCATGCCCACCCTCGCCGCGGCCCTGCGCGACGGCCGGGCCCAGATCTGGCCGGCCCGGGCCGCCCTGGAACCCGCGCTCGCCGAGGTCGGCCCCGGTGCCCTCGCCATCCTCCCGCTGCCCGCCGGCGGCCGGATGGCCGGCGCCTGCCTGATCGGCTGGGACACCCCGCACGACTTCGGCCACGACGAACGCGCGCTGCTCACCGCCTCCGCCGGCCTCGCCGGCGAGGCCCTGATGCGCGCCCACGCCTTCGACGCCGAGCACGAACTCGTCGGCATGCTCCAGCGCTCTCTCCTGCCGCCCAGGCTCCCCCTGCTGCCCGGCGCCGAGGCCGTCGCCCGCTACCTGCCCACCACCGAGGGCCTGGAGGTCGGCGGTGACTGGTACGACGTGATCCCGCTGACCGACAACCATGTCGCCCTCGTCATCGGCGACGTCCAGGGCCACAACGCGAGCGCCGCCGCCCTGATGGGCCAGATGCGCACGGCCCTGCGCGCCTACGCCGCCGAGGGCCACACCCCCGACGTGGTCGTCTCGCACGCCAACCGGCTCCTCCTGGACATGGAGAGCGACCTCTTCGCCACCTGCTGCTACGTGGACGTCGACATGGAGTCCGGCACCGCCTGGTGCGTGCGCGCCGGGCACCTGCCGCCCGTGCTGCGTCACCCGGACGGCACCACGTCCATCACCGAGACCGAGGGCGGTCCCCCGCTCGGCGTGCTCGGCCAGACCGAGTTCCCCATGACGCAGCTCGGCCTGCGCCCCGGCACCCTGCTCGCGCTCACCACCGACGGTCTGGTGGAATCCCCCGGCGCGGACATCGACGACGGCATGGAGCGCTTCGCCCGTGACCTGGCCGGCTGCGACCCGGCCCACCTCGGCCTGGCCGCCGACGCCCTGCTCGGCAGCGCCCACCGGGCCGACGACGTCGCCCTGCTGCTGATGCGTTACGACGGCATGGCCGTCCGCCCGCTGCGCGAGAGCTGGACGGTGTGGCGGGTCCCGGAGGCCGCCCGGCACGCCCGCCGCTTCAGCCGCCGTGTGCTGCGCTCCTGGGGCGTGGCCGACGAGGCGATGGACACCGCCCTGCTGGTGGTCTCCGAACTCGTCACCAACGCCCTCATCCACACCGACGGGCCCGTCCGGCTCGACCTGACCCTCGTCGACCACCGGCTGCGGATCGCCGTCGCGGACGCCTCGCCGCGCAGCCCGGTGAAGCCCACCAGCATCGGCTGGGAGGCCACCGGCGGGCGCGGCATCCTCCTGGTGGAGGCCATGTCGACCGGCTGGGGGACGGTCCCGGCCAGCGGCGGCAAGCAGGTGTGGGCGGACCTCGTCCTGGAGGGCTGAGGGCTGCCCCGCCACTCTCGACAGGCGGCGCGCGCCGACCCTCCTTAATGTCCTAGACGTGGCACACACCTTCGATGAACTGGTGGCGAAGCACCGCGCGGCCGATGCGGCCCACGAGAAGGTCCTGGAACTGCGGGACACCTACGGGCCACCGGCCGCCCGGCAGCAGCCGGGCGGCGCCCAGTCACAGACCTACGAGACCGCCCTGCGGGCCTGGCGCGACCTGGCCCGCGACGAACTGACCGCGGTGAACGAGTACGCCCGCGACGAGGGCCGGTCCAGAGCCGAGGTCGAGGCGGAGGTGGAACGCGCGGCGGCCCGGGCGGAGGGCTCCTGAACCAGGAGACAAATCGGACAGGATGCCGCTGTGGGGCACCTGGTGGTCACATGACGTCCGGACCAAAGCCATACTGTCGTAACCAGTCAGGAAAACAGAAGAACGTCTCAATCGGATGTTCACCTATAAGGTGTAGCGAATGAAGGCTTTGGTGCTCTCCGGCGGTGCCGGAACCCGGCTGCGGCCGATCACCCACACATCGGCGAAACAGCTCGTGCCGGTGGCGAACAAACCCGTGCTGTTCTACGGGCTCGAATCCCTTGCGGCCGCGGGCGTCACCGAGGTCGGGATGATCGTCGGCGACACCGCCGCCGAGATCGAGGAGGCGGTCGGCGACGGGTCGAAGTTCGGCCTGAACGTCACCTACATCCCCCAGGACCGGCCGCTGGGCCTCGCGCACGCGGTGCTCATCGCCCGCGAGTTCCTCGGCGACGACGACTTCGTCATGTACCTCGGCGACAACTTCATCGTCGGCGGCATCAGCGGGCTCGTCGAAGAGTTCCGCGAGACCCGCCCCGACGCCCAGATCCTCCTCACCCACGTGCCCAACCCGCGGGCCTTCGGTGTCGCCGAGCTCGACGCCGACGGCCAGGTGATCGGCCTGGAGGAGAAGCCGCAGGAGCCCAAGAGCGACCTCGCGCTGGTCGGCGTGTACCTCTTCACGCCCGCCATCCACGACGCCGTACGCGCCATCAAGCCGTCCTGGCGCGGCGAGCTGGAGATCACCCACGCCATCCAGCACCTGATCGACCAGCGCGCCGACGTGCGCTCCACGGTCATCAAGGGCTACTGGAAGGACACCGGCAACGTCGTCGACATGCTGGAGGTCAACCGGACCGTCCTGGAGGCGCAGGAGCCGCGCATCGACGGCGAGGTCGACGAGGCCAGCCAGATCGTCGGCCGCGTGGTCGTCGAGGCCGGCGCGCGCGTCACGGGCTCCCGGATCGTCGGCCCGGTCGTGATCGGCGCCGGGACCGTCGTCAGTGACTCGTACGTGGGCCCCTTCACGTCGGTCGCCGAGAACTGCCGGATCACCGCGAGTGAGCTGGAGTTCTCCATAGTGCTGCGGGACTCCTCCATCGACGGGGTGGGCAGGATCGAGTCCTCGCTGATCGGCCGGCACGTCGAGGTGACCCCGGCACCCGGCACCCCCAGCGCCCACCGCCTCGTTCTCGGAGACCACAGCAAGGTGCAGATCCGTTCATGAATCTCCTCGTCACCGGCGCCGCCGGCTTCATCGGCTCCACGTACGTCCGCGGCCTGCTCGCCGCCGACGCCCCCGACGCGCCGCACGTCACCGTGCTGGACAAGCTGACCTACGCGGGCACCCTGACGAACCTGCCCGAGTCGCATCCCCGCCTGACCTTCGTGCAGGGCGACATCTGCGACGCCGAGCTGGTCGACAAGCTCATGGCCGAGGCCGACCAGGTCGTGCACTTCGCGGCCGAGTCGCACGTCGACCGCTCCATCGACGGCGCGGGCGCGTTCGTCCGCACCAACGTGGTCGGCACCCAGACGCTGCTCGACGCGGCCCTGCGGCACGGCGTCGGCCCGTTCGTGCACGTCTCCACCGACGAGGTCTACGGCTCCATCGAGACCGGCTCCTGGCCCGAGAGCCACCCGCTCCAGCCGAACTCGCCGTACTCCGCCTCCAAGGCCTCCTCGGACCTGCTGGCGCTGGCCTTCCACCGCACCCACGGCCTGGACGTCCGCGTCACCCGCTGCTCCAACAACTACGGGCCGCACCAGTTCCCCGAGAAGGTCATCCCGCTCTTCGTGAGCAACCTCCTCGACGGCAAGAACGTGCCCCTGTACGGCGACGGCAGCAACGTCCGCGACTGGCTGCACGTCGAGGACCACTGCCAGGGCATCGACCTGGTCCGCACCGGCGGCCGGGCCGGCGAGGTCTACAACATCGGCGGCGGCACCGAGCTCAGCAACAAGGAGCTCACCGGGCTGCTCCTTGAGGCCTGCGGCGCCGACTGGGAGCGGGTGGACCGCGTCGCCGACCGCAAGGGCCACGACCAGCGCTACTCGGTCGACTGGAGCAAGATCCACAACGAGCTGGGGTACACCCCCAAGCACGACTTCACCTCGGGTCTCGCCGACACCGTCGCCTGGTACCGCGACAACCGCGACTGGTGGGAGCCGCTCAAGGAGCGCGCCGCCCTGGAGTCCCGCAAGGAGCAGGAGAAGCGCTGATGAAGTGGCTCGTCGCCGGAGCGGGCGGCATGCTCGGCCACGACGTGACCGAGGAGCTCGCCCGCCGGGGCGCGGAGGTGGTGGCCCTCGGCCGCGCCGACCTCGACATCACCAGCGCCGACTCGGTCGCGGCGGCGCTCGCCGCGCACCGGCCCGACCTGGTGGTGAACTGCGCCGCGTACACGGCCGTCGACGACGCCGAGACCGACGAGGAGCGGGCCCTGCTGATCAACGGCGAGGGCCCGCGCCTGCTGGCCCGCGCCGCCGCCCGGCACGGCGCCCGCCTCGTCCACGTCTCGACGGACTATGTCTTCGACGGCGAGGCCCGCACCGACCCGTACCCGGAGGACCACCCGACGGCCCCGCGCACCGCCTACGGGCGCACCAAGCTCGTGGGCGAGCGGGCCGTCCTGGAGGAACTCCCGGGCAGGAGCGCGGTGGTCCGCACGGCCTGGCTGTACGGCACGCACGGGAAGAACTTCGTGCGCACCATGATCGAGCTGGAGTCCCGCCGGGACACCCTCGACGTCGTCGACGACCAGCGCGGCCAGCCCACCTGGAGCGCCGACCTGGCCCTCCGCATCGCCGACCTCGGCCCCCGCCTCGGCCGGGACGAGCGCGCGCACGGCGTCTTCCACGGCACCAACTCCGGTACGGCCACCTGGTGCGAGCTGGCCCGGGAGGTGTTCCGCCTGCTCGGCGCCGACCCCGAGCGGGTACGCCCCACCACCAGCGAGGCGTTCGTCCGCCCGGCCCCCCGTCCCGCCTACAGCGCCCTCGGCCACGACCGGTGGGCCGAGGCCGGTCTGGACCCGCTGCGGGACTGGCGGCAGGCCCTCGCGGAGGGGCTGCCACAGCTTCGCAAGGAGATGTCCGCGTAAGGTACTTCGCACCAACGCGCCGCAGGGCGGCCGACGGCTCACCGGGCCTGTCGGCCGCCCTGCGGCGTATGGAAATAGCGGAGTGCGACGGTCTTTTTCACGGGTCGCCGTGTTCGCCCCTTGTGGGCCGCCCCACATCACTACGATGATGCTTTGAATGTCTTGTGAGCCGGGTAGGGAAAGGATTTGTCCCGCGATGTCGATGCGAGCGACCGTGAAGTCCGTGCTGGGTAAGAAGAATGTGCGGATCCTGCGACGACTGAAGCGGCGCCTGTCCGCCCGGCCGGCCCAGCCGGCCGAGTCGGCCAAGCCGACCGGGCTCGACGCGATCTCCGGTGATCTCAACAAACTCGCCCAGCACTTCAAGACGGACAAGTGGGGAATACACCGCTACACCCAGCACTACCAGCGCCACCTCGGGCACCTGAAGGACGAGTCCTTCAATCTGCTGGAAATCGGCATCGGCGGCTACAACAGGCCAGGTCAGGGCGGGGCTTCGCTGCGTATGTGGAAGCAGTTCTTCCCCAAGGCGCAGATTTTCGGAATGGACATCCAGGACAAGTCATTTGTCGACGAGGAGCGCATCACGACGTTCATCGCTGACCAGTCCGACCCGTCGTCCCTGAACGCCGTCGCCGACAAGATCGGTGAACTGGACGTCATCATCGACGACGGCAGCCACCGCAGCCCCCATGTGCTCACGACCTTCGCCACGCTCTTCCCACGACTCAAGGACGGTGGCATCTACATCGTCGAGGACACGCAGTCGTCGTACTGGCCCGAATGGCAGGGCAGCGAGGACCTCGACGCACAGCACACCAGTATGGGGATGCTGAAGCGGCTGACGGACGGCCTGAATTACGAGGAATTCGTGACCGAGAACTACCAGCCGTCATACACCGACCTCAATGTCGTCGGCGTGCACTTCTACCACAATCTGGTGATCATCGAAAAAGGCCGGAATGCCGAGGGCAGCAACAAGCGGAGCGCACTGAAGCAGCGCTACGCGAAGTCCTGACACCGCACACCGCTCAACGGGGAGCCGGGCCCTGGCCCGGCTCCCCGCCGTGGGTCAGCCGCGCAACTGCTCGTAGTAGGCCACGCAGTCGGCGTACGACGGCAGCAGCCCGGACTCCGCCGCCTCGGCCAGCGAGGGCGCCTCGGCGTCCTTCTCCGACAGCACCGGCGCCACGCCCTCGGGCCACTCGATGCCAAGGGCGGGGTCGAGCGGGTTGATGCCGTGCTCACGGCCCGGCGCGTACCCCGTCGAGCACAGGTAGACCACGGTGGCGTCGTCGGTCAGCGCCATGAACGCGTGCCCGAGGCCCTCCGACAGGAACACGGCGTGCCGGTTCTCGTCGTCCAGCCGGACCGCCTCCCAGCGGCCGAACGTGGGGGAGCCCACCCGGATGTCCACGATCACGTCCAGCACGGCGCCGCGTACGCACTTGACGTACTTGGACTGGCTCGGCGGCACGTCGGCGAAGTGGATGCCACGCAGCACGCCCCGCCGGGAGACCGAGCAGTTGGCCTGCGCGAGGTCGAGGTCGTAGCCGAGGGCCTCGCGGAACTCCCCGGCCTTGAACCACTCGTGGAAGCTGCCCCGGTCGTCGGGGAAGACCTTGGGCTCCTGGACCCACGCGCCTTCGATGCTCAGCGGTCGCACGGTTCTTACTTGCCTTCCTGTCGTGCGGGCTTCTTCCCCTTGCCCAGGGCCCTGACCAGCGCCCGGCGCACGGGCAGCGGGAGCTTGCGGGCCAGCCGTCGGGCGACGCCCGGCCGGGACTTCGGCGCGGCCGCTGCCGCCGCGGGCTTCTTCCCGGCCGGCTTGGCGACCTTCAGGCCCTCGGGGGAGTTGCGGACGACGAGCGGCAGCGTGAAGAAGCGCGGCTCGGCCGCGTCCGCGACCAGGCACAGGGCGAGCCGCCAGCCGCCCTGCTGCAGCGACCGCACCGGCAGCGGGGCGTCCAGCACGGCGTGGCCGCCCTCGGCGGGCGACAGCGTGGCCGGCACCTCCAGCACCTCGGCGGCGGGCTTCGGACCGGTCAGCCGGATCGCCGCCTTGACGTCACCGGTGACGTGGAACGGCAGCACGGCGCGCAGCCGGTCGCCGGCGACGGTGAAGTCCGCGGGCTTGAACTCGCCGAAGCCGAGCCGCTTGCCCGCCTGGTCGACATCGAGGGCGAAGTTGTTCTTGACGGTCCAGTACGGCAGCACCCGGCGGCCGCCGACGACACCCGGGACGGGCAGCGCGGGGAGCGGGTCCTTGGACACCGGGAACAGCCGGTGCTCCCGCGTCCAGCCACCGATGGTCAGGCGGACGAACGCGTCCCACAGCCCGGCCGGCAGCGGGACGCCGCCGGCCGCGGTGGCCGGGTCCACGGTGGCCGTGGCCTTCACGACCAGGCGCACGCGGTCCGGCTCGCCCTCGACGGGCAGGGTCTCGCGGGTGATCTCGACCGGCTGGAAGAACTGGGCGTGCGTCTCGCGCTCGCGCATCATCAGGTCGACGTTGGCCTTCCCGAAGCGGGCGGCGGTGCCGCGCTCCAGCCGGGCGATGGCATCCGCGACGTCCGCTGCCGGGCCGTCGGGCTCGGCGCCGGAGGTGTCGGCCGGGTAGGTCTTGGGCGTGCCGTCGACGGCGTACTCGGCGCTGAACTCGATCTTCAGGGCGTCGCCGTCCCAGGTGACGCTCCGCGCGGACGTCGAGGGGGCGATGGCCGCCTCCCACTCGGCGAGGGCGAGCACGTCGTCGTAGCGGCCGGCCGCGGCGAGCTCGGTGACCACCCGGTGGGCCGGTTCGAGCAGGGCGAACACGGAGGGGCCCATGCGTTCGGCGATCACCTTGTGGATCTCGTCGAAGAGCTCCCTGCGGTAGTCGTCCGGCAGCTTGAGGAACCGCTTGCTGCGCAGCCGCTCGCCCATCTCGCTGCGCAGCCAGCGGCGGAACATCCGGTCCCGCTTGGGGCCGGGCTCGGTGTAGCGCTCGACGACGTCGAGGGCCTCCCGGAGGTTCGCGAAGTAGCCGACCGGGTCGAAGCGCTGGAAGCCGGCGTTGGAGGCGTCGTCGCGCTTGATGTGGTAGTAGCAGACGTAGTCGCTGAGCACGGAGATGTTCGACGCCCGCAGGTACGCCTCGGCGACGAAGACGTGGTCCTCCAGCCGCCTGCGGCCCTCGGGGAAGCGCAGGCCGATGCGGTCCAGGAAGGAGCGGCGCAGCATCTTGTGCGGGGTGAGGCTGTCCATCAGCGGGGCGTTCTCGACGGTGGCCCGCGGGTGGTTGCGCCGGAACAGCTCCACCGGCACCGGGCGGCCCTTGCCGGCCATCTTCCCGATGATCAGGTCGGCCTCGTTCTCGACGCCGTAGTTGTACATCCGCTCCAGGGCTTCGTCGCCCAGGAAGTCGTCGTTGTCGACGAACATCACGAACTCGCCCTTGGACGCGGCGATGCCCACGTTGCGGGGCTTGCCGGACCAGCCGGAGGGCTCCTGGTGGATGACGTGCACGTGCGGGTGCTCGGCGGCGACGGCGTCGAGGCGGGCCGGTGTCTCGTCGCTGGAGCCGTCGTCCACGAAGATCACTTCGTACTCGTCGCGCGGCAGCGACTGCCGCAGCACCGAGGCGATGCAGTCCTCGATATAGGGTCCCGGGTTGTACACAGGGACGACAACACTGACTTTGACCGGCATCCGGCTTCCTAGCCCCCTGGATAAGCCGCCCATTTGCCTGGACGGCACCTTCATGTGGCCGAATGCTAACCCGGCCCTGGCCTCGGGCGTGTCCCACCCCTCGGTCAAGACCGGGTCGTGAAGTGTCATCCGTGCGTCAAAGGGCCTGCCCAGTCGCGGTCCCGGCCGTGGTCCGGGTGGTGGCCATGGTCTCAGCCATGGGTTTTGGCGAGCAGCTCCAGGACCTCCGCCGTGCTGCCGGACTCGCCGAGCCGGGGGAAGATCCGCTCCACGCTGCCGCGGTGCGCCTCGCCGTCGGCGTCGGCCATGGCGTCCGTGGCGAGCGTCACGTGGTAGCCGTGCGCGTAGGCGTCACGGGCGGTGGACTCCACGCCGATGCTGGTGGCGATGCCGGTCAGCACGATCTGGGTGACGCCCCGGCGGCGCAGCTGTACGTCCAGGTCGGTGCCGTGGAAGGCGCTCCAGTTGTGCTTGGTGACGTGGATGTCGCCGTCATGGCCGGACAGCTCGTCGACGACGACGTCCCAGCCCTCCGGGAAGGCGAGACCGCGCGCCTGGCGCTCGGTGCGGCCCGGGACGGCGTCGGCGAAGTCGGCCGCGAAGGAGACCCGGACCAGGACGACGGGCAGGCCCTGGGCGCGGAAGGCGTCGGCGAGCTCCACCGCGCGGGCCACCACCTCGGCACCGGTGTGCGGCTGGGTGGGCATGCCCACGATGCCCTGCTGGAGGTCGATGACGACGAGGGCGGTGCGCGGGTCGAGCGTGCTCAGAGACATGGCGCGGATCAGGCCTTTCGGGGGGCTTGAGGGGGCTGGGGGGTGAGCCGGGCCAGGGAGCGGTCCGGCAGGGTGATCGCCAGCAGCAGTGCGGAGCCGGCGAGCATGAACAGGGCCAGGCCGTGCAGGCCGCCCGTGTCGGCGCGGTGCGGGTAGAACGCCGCGGTGGCGGCGGAGGCACCCAGCGCGCCGAGGTACATGAAGGTGCGCAGCAGTCCGGCGGCGGAACCGATGCGTTCCGCGTCGGCCTGCCGGTACAGCGCGGTCTGCCCGGCGAGTCCGAGCAGACCCTGCGGGATGCCCAGCAGCGCGCCGACCGCGAGCAGCAGCCAGACCGGGCTGGCGGCGCCGACCGGCAGCAGGGCCGCGCAGCCCGCGATCTGCAGCACGGACCCGGCGACCAGCTTGGTGCGGACGGCCTCCCGGCGGCCGGTGAGCGTGGCGGTCACCAGCGCGGCGGCCGACAGCGGCAGCAGCGCGAGCCCGGCCGTGGAGGCGCTGAGCCCGCGGCCCTGCTCCAGCCACTGCGTGTAGCCGTACAGGAAGGCGTACGAGGTGGTGTACGCGAGGAGCTGGCGCACGTAGGTGACGACGAGCGGGACGTTGCCGCCGAGGACCCGCAGGTCGACGAATGGGTCGGGCACCCGCAGCTCCCGGGCCGCGAACGCGCCGGCCGCGACCACGGTCAGTGCCGGCAGGTACCAGCGGTCGGGCCGCGGGCTCATCAGGAACAGCATCAGGGAGAGCAGCAGGGCGGCGAACAGGGCCATGCCGGCCAGGTCCATGCTCTGGCGGCGTGCGGAGGCCGCGGTCCGTGGCAGCCACTTCACGCCGAGCACCAGACAGGCCGCGGAGAGCGGCACGTTGACGGTGAACACCAGGTGCCAGCCGCCGGCGCCGATCAGTATCCCGCCCAGCGTCGGACCGATCACGGCCACCGTCTGGGCGGAGACGGCGAGCGCGGTCAGCACCCCGGCCGGGCTGTCCTGACCGGTGCGCTCGGCCTCGCTCCGGGTCAGCCGCATCGCCGCCGGATACGCCGCCGAGGTGCCGAACCCGAGCAGCACCCGCGCCGCGATCAGTACGCCCAGCGAGGGCGCCAGCGCACCCATCAGGCCGGCGACGCCCACCAGCCCCGTACCGGCGAGATAGAGCCGGCGCGGACCGTACATGTCCACGAGCCGCCCGATCACCGGCTGCCCCACGGCGGTCGCCAGATACAGCGCGGTGACCAGCCACACCGTCTCGGCGGGCGGGGCGCCGAAGGCGATGCCGATCGGCACCAGGGCGACCGCGATCATCGAGGAGTTGATCGGGTTCAGTACGGAACCCAGGACCATCGGCGCGATCAGCCGCCGGTCGAACCCGGCCGGCGCCGGACGGGTGTTCCCGCGGGTGCCTGCCACGAGCCTCGGTATCACGGCCGCGACAGCCGTTCGAGCAGCTCGATCGCGGTCAGGAGGGTCCGGCGTTCGTCCTCCGTGTACCGGTCCTGGAAGGCGCGGGCCAGCCATTCGTCGCGCGCCTGCCGGTTGCCCTCCACGCGGGCCTGCCCGGCCTCGGTGAGGGTGACCAGCTGCCGGCGGCCGTCGGTCGGGTCGGGGCTGCGGCGGATGAGCCCGTGCTGGTCGAGCGCGGCCAGGGTGGCGGCCATCGACTGCGGCCGCACCCCTTCGGCGGCGGCCAGCGCGCTGGCCGTGGCCGCGCCGTGCTTCGACACCAGCGTGAGGGCCGACTCCTGCGACGGGGTGAGGTCCGTGTCCTGGGCGACCTCCCGGATACGGCGGCGCATCCGGCTGAACATCACGCGCAGGTCGCGCGCCGCGCGGGTCGCGGAATCGGAGATCTCTGCCATGCGCCCACGGTAGAACCATCAGCTGAAACTGTCCAGTCGAACCTGTCCAGTCGAACCTGTGCAGCCGGAGCTGCACAGCCAGAACTGCCAAGGCTGAACTGAAGATCACGGTATGGCCTCTTGGCCTACGCTGGCCGGGTGCGCCTGCTCCTGACCTCCGACACGCACCTCCCGTCACGCGCCAAGCGGCTCCCGGACCGGCTCCTCGCCGAACTCCCGCGCGCGGACGTCGTCCTGCACGCCGGCGACTGGGTCGACGAGGCCACCCTCGACCTACTGGAGAGCCGCAGCCGCCGCCTCATCGGGGTGTACGGCAACAACGACGGCCCCGGCCTGCGCGCCCGGCTCCCCGAGGTGGCCTACGCCGAGCTGGGCGGCCTGCGCTTCGGGGTGGTCCACGAGACCGGCGCCGCCCAAGGTCGCGAGGCACGCTGCGCCGCCCGTTTCCCGGACCTGGACGTCCTGGTCTTCGGGCACAGCCACATCCCCTGGGACACCACGGCGCCGGGCGGTCTGCGCCTCCTCAACCCCGGCTCGCCGACCGACCGCCGCCGCCAGCCCCACTGCACCTACCTCACGGCGACCGTCACCGGCGGCGCCCTCACCGACGTGACCCTCCACCGGCTGCCGCCCCGCTGACGACCGCTGCGGCAGGACGTGGCCGGGTGCAGGGGCGTGTCGGTTTCTGCTGCCGGGCGGGTGGCGGGACGCCTAGTCGTGTGCCGAGGGCTGTTCGTCGGCGGCTGCGGCGCCGTCGTGGCCGGTCGCGCAGTTCCCCGCGCCCCTGGGGCGTCGTGGTGGTGCGGTGTGGAAGGGCGTGGGTGTGCCGTGTCCTTGGGGCGTCGTGGTGGTGCGGTGTGGAAGGGCGTGGGTGTGCCGTGTCCTTGGGGCGTCGTGGTGGTGCGGTGTGGAGGGGGCCGGCGGTGCCGTCATCGGCGTGGAGAAGTCCGGTGTCTCCGCCGCAGCCTTGTCAGCGCCCAGGCGACCAGGGCGGCCGCCGCTGCCGCCACCGCCACCCGCTTGGCCACCGGCAGGCCCGCCGTGCGCAGCAGGTTCAGCGGCTCCGGCTCCCGTTCTTCGACCGGCTCAGGGCTGTCGTCGCGCCGCTCGGCCAGACGCTCCGCCAGGCAGGTCGCGAACTGGCCCACCAAGCGGTCGCCCACCTCCGACAGCACGCCGCGCCCGAACTGGGCCGGGCGGCCCGTCACCGTCAGGTCGGTGTGGACGGAGACCGCCGTGCCGCCGTCGTGTTCGGTGAGGGTGCCGGTGACCGTGGCCCTCGCCGTGCCCTGCCCGCGGGTCTCCCGGCCGTTCGCCGCCAGGACCATCCGGTGCGCCGACTCGTCCTGTTCCTCGAACACCGCCGTGCCCCGGTAGGTCACGGTGACCGGGCCGACCTTCACCTTCACCGAGCCGGTCACGGTCCTGCCGTCGTAGTCCTCCACGACCGCGCCCGGCAGACACGGCGCGACCCGCTCGATGTCGAGGAGCGCGGGCCAGGCCTCGTCGACCGGGACGGGGACGGTGAACTCGTGGTGCAGCTCCATGACTCACTCCTCCTTGCAGTCAGCGGACGGCGGGTGCGTGGATGGCGCCGGTGGTCGTGGCCAGAGGCGCGCCACTGCCGCCCCAGCGCAGGGCGACGATCTCCGCGGCGACGGACACGGCGACCTCCTCGGGGGTACGGGCGCCGAGGTCGAGGCCGAGCGGTGAGCGCAGCCGGGACAGTTCGGCCTCGGTGAGACCGGCCTCGGCCAGCCGTGCGCGCCGCTCGTCGTGGGTCCGGCGGCTGCCCATCGCCCCGATGTAGGCGGCCGGGCGGCGCAGGGCCTCCTCCAGCAGCGGCACGTCGAACTTCGGGTCGTGGGTGAGGACGCAGATCACGGTGCGGTCGTCGGTGTCCGTGCCGCTCAGGTGGCGGTGCGGCCAGTCGGCGACGACCTCGACGGCGGCCGGGAAGCGCTTGGGGGTGGCGAAGACCGGGCGGGCGTCGCAGACGGTGACCCGGTAGCCGAGGAAGTCGCCGATGCGGGCCACCGCGGCCGCGTAGTCGATCGCGCCGAAGACCAGCATCCGGGGCGGCGGTGCGAACGACTGGAGGAACACGGTGACCGCGTCCTCGCGGCGTTCGCCGTGCGGACCGTAGTGGCGCAGGACGGAGGCGCCCAGCGCGAGTTCGCCGCGCGCGTCGGCGGTGACGGCGACGTCGAGACCGTCCGTGCCGAGGGCGCCGGCCGTCCGGTCCGGCCAGACGGCGAGCGTGGCGCCCCGCGGTGCGGGTCCGTCCACCACCGTGGCCACGGTGACCGGCTCGCCCGCTGCGACCGACCCGGCGACCGCGCCGAACGCCGGGTCGGAGCCCGCGGTCACCGGCCGGACCAGCAGGGTGATCTCGCCACCGCAGGTCAGCCCGACCGCGAACGCGTCCTCGTCGCTGTAGCCGAAGGTCTCCAGCCGCGGTTCGCCGGTCGCGACGACCTCCTGCGCCAGCTCGAAGACGGCGCCCTCGACACAGCCACCGGACACGCTCCCCACCACCTCGTCGTCCGGTCCGACCGCCATGGCCGCACCTGGACCGCGCGGCGCGCTGCGGCTCACCGCGACCACCGTGGCGAGACCGAACGGGACCCCGGCCGTGTGCCAGCCGGCCAGCGTCGGCAGAATCTCACGCATCGTCCGCTCCCTTCCCCGGCTCGGCGCCGGCCCGTGCCCCGCGCACCACCGCGGCGAGCCGCTCCAGCGCCGCCAGGCTGTGTCCCGCGACGAAGGAGTCGACGCTCGGCAGCGCCGCCGCCATCCCGGCCGCCAGCGGCGCGTAACCGGGCCGTGCCTTGCGCGGGTTCGCCCAGACCACCTGGTACGCCAGGGCGTGCAGCAGGCGCATCTGCCGCCCGAGCAGCTCCGGATCGCCGCGCTCCCAGCCGTCCGAGAGCAGCACCACGATCGCGCCCCGCGCCATGCCGCGCCGCCCCCACCGGTTCAGGAACTCGCGCAGCAACTCGCCGAGGCGGGTGCCGCCGCGCCAGTCGGGGACCGCGGCCGCGACCTGAGCCATGGCCAGGTCGGGGTCCCGGTGCGACAGTTCGCGGGTGACGCGGGTCAGCCGGGTGCCGACGGTGAACACCTCCGTGCGGCCCGTGCGCACCGCCGCGTGCGCGAACCGCAGCAGCGCGTCGGCGTACGGCCCCATCGAACCGCTCACGTCGACGAGGAGTACCACCCGGCGCGGCCGGGCCACCCGAGCGTGCCGCCGGAGCAGGGCCGGCTCCCCGCCGCGCCGCAGCAACTCCCGTACCGTACGGCGCGGGTCGACCTCCCCGCGCCGCGCGGGCCGCCGCCGCGCCGAGCGCCGGGTCTGCCCCGCCAATGTGAACGCGGCCAGCAGTCTGCGCAGTTGGGCCCGTTCGGCCGGGTCCAGCTCGGTGACGTCGCGGTGCCGCAGGACTTCGGCGGAACTGGCGAGAGCGGCGGTGGGCGGCCCCGGCGGCTCGCTCTCACCATCGGTACGGGGTGCCGTGGCCGTCTCCCGGGCGACGAGCCGCAGCCGCGGCGGGGGAGCGGTGCGCACCGGCTGCCGGGCGGGGGCGCCGGCCGGTCCGAAGTACGCGGCGAACACCCTCTCGTACCGCTCCAGGTCGTCATGGCCGCCGCACAGCGTCGCCCGCCCCGCCCAGTACACGTCCGACCGCATTCCCGGCCGCAGGGCGGCCACGGCGCGCAGGAACGCGTACCCGCGCTCGGCGCTCGCGTCCACTCCCGCCGCCCGCAACGCCCGTACGAAACCCAGGAGTACGGCATCGGCCGGCACTCCGGCGGTCCTGGACAGCGCCGCGCCCATGCCCGGTCACCCGCCCCGGGCCGCGAGGACCGCCGACAGATCGAGCCCCCGCGCCCGCTCCGTGTCCTCCCGGTACTTCAGCACCGACCCCAGCGTCGCCACGGCCAGTTCGGCGTCCACCTCGCTCGCCCCCAGCGCGTCCAGTGCCTCCGCCCAGTCCAGCGTCTCGGCCACCCCGGGCGGTTTGACCAGGTCCGCGCCCCGCAGCGCCTGTACCAGCGCCGTGACCTGCTCGGCCAGCCGGGCCGACACCTGCGGCAACCGGCTGCGCACGATGGCCAGTTCACGGGCGAAGGAGGGATGGTCGAACCAGTGGTAGAGGCACCGCCGTTTCAACGCGTCGTGCACCTCGCGGGTCCGGTTCGAGGTCAGGACCACCACCGGCGGCACCTCGGCCCGCAGCGTGCCCAGTTCGGGGATCGTGACCGAGTACTCGGACAGCAGCTCAAGGAGGAACGCCTCGAACTCGTCGTCGGCCCGGTCGATCTCGTCGACCAGCAGCACCGACGGATGCTGCTGGAGAGCCAGCAGCAGGGGCCGGGCGATCAGGAAACGGCGGGCGTACAGCTCACTCTCCAGCCGGTCCGCGTCCTGCACGCCCGCCGCCTCGGCGGCCCGCAGGTGCAGCAGCTGGCGCGGGAAGTCCCAGTCGTACAGGGCCTGCGAGGCGTCGATGCCCTCGTGGCACTGCAGCCGGATCAGCGGCGCGCCCAGCGCCTCGGCGAGGGCGGCGGCGAGCGCGGTCTTGCCCACCCCGGCGTCACCCTCGCAGAACAGGGGCCGGTGCAGTCTGAGGGCCAGGAAGCAGGTGACGGCCAGCCCTTCGTCGACGAGATACCCCGTCTTGGCCAGGCGGACCCCCACCTGCTCCGGGTCGTCCATCGGGGGAATCGGCGCTCACCCCATTCCACCGGCGGTCAGTACCGCCCGTCTGGTCAGCACCCGTGCGAGGTGCTCCCGGTACTCGGGCGAGGCCGACAGGTCCTGGGACGGCCGGGTGCCCTCGGCCGCCGCCTCGGCGGCCCGGGCCACGGCCTCGGGGCCGTCGGCACCGGCGAGCGCCTCCTCGGCCGCCGTCGCCCGCAGCGGGGTCGAGCCCATGTTGGTGAGCCCGACGCGGGCCTCGGCGATGGCGCCGTTGTCGCGCCGTACCAGTGCCGCCACCCCGACGATGGCCCAGGACTGGGCGACCGCGTGGAACTTCTCGTAGTGGAAGCCCCAGCCGTCCGTCTTCGGGATCCGCACCTCCACCAGGAGTTCGTCGGGCGACAGGGCGGACTGGAGGTAGTCCAGGAAGAACTCCCGGGCGGGGATCGTGCGCCGGCCGCCCGGCCCGACGGCGACCAGTTCGGCGTCGAGGGCGAGCGCCACGGCGGGCAGGTCCCCGGCCGGGTCGGCGTGCGCGAGGGAGCCGCCGAGGGTGCCGCGGTGCCGTACGGCGGGGTCGGCGACGGTGGCCGTCGCCTCCGCGAGCAGCCCGGCGTGCCGCCGCACCAACGGGTCGTGGACGACGTCGTGGTGCGTGGTCAGCGCGCCGATGACGAGAGTGTCGCCGTCCGCGCGGACCCCGCGCAGCTCCGGGATCCGGCCGACGTCCACGACCAGCTCCGGGAAGGCGAGCCGCAGGCGCAGCAGCGGCAGCAGGCTCTGCCCGCCGGCCAGCACCTTCGCCTCCTCGCCCGCGTCGGCGAGCACGCGCACCGCCTCGTCGACTCCGGTCGGGCGGGTGTAGTCGAACGTGGGGGGAATCATCCGGAACCCTCCTCACCGTACTGGCCCAGGTCTCCGGACCGGGCGGCCTGCCCGGACTGCCCCGACCGGGCCGGACCGGTCCCGCCGGCCTCCTCGCCGGCACCGCCCCGGCCGGCGCGGGCGTCCCGCACGGCCTGCCACACCCGGTGCGGCGAGCACGGCATCCGTACGTCGGTGACACCGAGCGGACGCAGCGCGTCCACCACGGCGTTGACCACCGCGGGCGTCGAGGCGATCGTCCCGGCCTCGCCGACTCCCTTGACCCCCATGGCGTTCGAGGCCGCCGGGGTCTCCGTCCGGTCGGTGACGAAGTCCGGCAGGTCCGCCGCCGACGGCACGAGATAGTCGGCCATGGTGCCGGAGACGAGGTTGCCCTCGTCGTCGTAGACGGCCTCCTCGTACAGCGCCTGCGCGATGCCCTGCGCGAGACCGCCGTGCACCTGGCCCTCGACGATCATCGGGTTGACGACATGGCCGACATCGTCCACGCAGACGTACGACCTGATCCTCGTCCTGCCGGTCTCCGTGTCGACCTCGACCGCGCACAGGTGGGTGCCGTGCGGGTAGGAGAAGTTCTCCGGGTCGACCACCGTCTCGGCGTTGATGGACGGTTCGACGCCGTCGGGCAGGTCGTGGCTGGTGAACGTCTCGAAGGCGATCTCCTGGATGGTCCTGCGCGCCTCCGGGGAGCCCTTCACGGCGAACACGCCGTCCGTGAACTCCAGGTCCTGCTCGCTGGCCTCCAGCAGGTGCGCGGCGACCTTCCGCGCCTTCTCGACCACCTTCACGGCCGCCCGGTGCACGGCCTCGCCGCCGACGGCCAGCGACCGCGAGCCGTAGGTGTCCATGCCCTGCGGGGAGGACCGGGTGTCGCCGTGCACCACCTCGACGTCCTCGAACGGCACGCCCAGCACGTCGGCCGCGATCTGGCTCCAGCAGGTCTCGTGGCCCTGCCCGTGCGGACTGGTGCCGGTGACCACCTCGACCTTGCCGGTGGGCAGCATGCGGATGCTCGCCGCCTCCCAGCCGCCGGCCCCGTACCTGAGGTCGCGCAGCACCCGGCTCGGCGCCAGCCCGCACATCTCCGTGAAGGTCGACACGCCGATGCCGAGGCGTACGGTGTCGCCGCGCTCGTTGCGCTCGTGCTGTTCGGCGCGCAGCTCGTCGTAGCCGAACAGGTCGAGGGCCTTCTCCGTGGCCGCCTCGTAGTTGCCGCTGTCGTAGGTCAGCCCGGCGATCGTGGTGTACGGGAACTCCTCGTGCCGGATCCAGTTCCGGCGCCGCAACTCCACGGGATCCAGGCCGAGTTCCGCGGCCAGCTCATCCATGATCCGCTCGATGGCGAAGGTCGCCTCGGGGCGCCCGGCGCCGCGGTAGGCGTCGGTGGGGGTGCGGGTGGTGAAGACGCCGGTGCAGTTGAATTCGTACGCGTCCATCTTGTAGATCGCCGGGTACATGAAGGCGCCGAGGATCGGGATGCCCGGGGTGACCAGCATCAGGTAGGCGCCCATGTCGGCGATCAGGTCCACCTTCAGGCCGAGGAGCCGGCCCTCGCGGGTCGCGGCGACCTCGATGTCCTGGATCATGCCGCGGCCGTGATGGGTGGCGAGGTAGCCCTCCGAGCGGGACTCCGTCCACTTCACCGGGCGGCCGAGCTTCCTGGCGACCGTCAGCGCGACGGCCTCCTCGCCGTAGACCTGGAGCTTGGAGCCGAAGCCGCCGCCCACGTCCGGGGCGATCACCCGGAGCTTGTGCTCGGGGATCCCGGTGACGGTGGCCAGCATGATCCGCAGGATGTGCGGGATCTGCGTGGCGGAGTAGACCGTGTACTCGCCGGAGGCGGCGATCGGCGTGACGACGACGGCACGGGGTTCCATGGCGTTGGGGATCAGCCGCTGCTGGTGGTAGCGGCGCCTGACCGTGACCTCGGCGCGCTGCCGTACCGCCTCGAAGCTCTCGCCGGTGGCGAGCGGCCAGGTGTAGCAGCGGTTGGTGCCCTTGCCGGCGTGGACCAGCGGGGCGTCGTCGGCCAGCGCGGCCTCCAGATCCAGGACCGGGGGCAGTGGGTCGTAGTCGACCTCGATCGCCTCCAGCGCGTCGGCGGCGGCGTACCGGTCGCGGGCCACCACGACGGCCACCGGGTCGCCGGCGTGCCGGACCTCGTCGACGGCGATCGGCGGGTGGTCGGGCAGCACGATGTCCTCGGTGACCGGCCAGGCGCAGGGCAGCGAGCCCAGGCCCTCGGCGAGGTCGCGGCCGGCGTACGCCGCGATGACCCCGGGGCGTTCCAGGGCGGGGGAGACGTCGACGCGGGTGAGCCGGGCGTGCGCCATCGGGCTGCGCAGGAAGGCCAGGTGGAGCAGTCCGGCGACCTGGATGTTGTCGGTCCAGTTGGTCTGACCGGTGATCAGCCGGGCGTCCTCCTTGCGTAGCCGGGCGCGGCCGATCTCGTGTTCGACGGCCTGGTCGGTCATGCCGTGGCCTCCTCGGGTACCGGTTGCCCGGCGGCGGCGAGCACCGCCCGGACGATGTTCTGGTAGCCGGTGCACCGGCACAGGTTGCCCTCAAGGGCCTGCCGGACCTCGTCGGAGGACGGGTGCGGGTTCTCACGCAGCAGATCCCGTGCCGCCATGATCATCCCGGGGGTGCAGTAGCCGCACTGCAGCCCGTGCCGCTCGTGGAACGCCCGCTGCAACGCCGTCCACTCCCCGTTTTCGGCCAGACCCTGGACGGTGGTCACCGTGCAGCCGTCCGCCTGGACGGCCAGCACCGAGCAGCTCTTGACGGTCGCCCCGTCCAGGTCGACCGTGCACGCGCCGCAGTTCGAGGTGTCGCAGCCGATCGGGGTGCCGGTCAGGCCGAGACGGTCGCGCAGGTAGTGGGCGAGCAGCAGACGGGGTTCGACCTCGTCCGCGTAGGGCGTGCCGTCCACCGTCACCTTGATGTGGGTCATGTGGCCTCCAGACCGTGCGGCGGGAACGAGGAATTCAGCCAGACGACGTGATGTAGGTCACTCTAGAACCGCGGCAAGGGGGCGGCGAGTGCTGGGGCGGGGGCTTTCGTTGAGCGTTAATCCATTGCCGTCGCCGGGGCTGTCCTGCTGCACTGCTCCTCACCCGACGTCACAGAGAGAGGGCCACCGATGCGCGCTGCGTGCATGTCCACCCAGGAAGGAATCCCTCCCATGCCGAAGGACGTCACGCTCAGTGCATCTGCTCAATCTCGGAATTCTCGCGCACGTCGACGCAGGTAAGACCACTCTGACCGAACGGCTGCTGCACACGGCCGGCGTCATCGACGAGCCCGGCAGTGTCGACGCCGGCAGTACCCGCACCGACACCCTGGCCCTGGAGCGGCAGCGCGGCATCACCATCAAGTCCGCGGTCGTGTCGTTCCCCCTCGACGGTGTCACCGTCAACCTCATCGACACTCCGGGCCACCCGGACTTCATCGCCGAGGTGGAGCGGGTGCTCGGTGTGCTGGACGGCGCGGTCCTCGTCGTCTCGGCCGTGGAGGGTGTCCAGGCGCAGACCCGCGTCCTGATGCGGACCCTGAGACGGCTGCGCATCCCCACGCTGGTCTTCGTCAACAAGATCGACCGGCGGGGCGCCCGCGACGACGCCGTGCTCGCGCAGCTGGCCCGCAGGCTCGCCGTCCCGCTCGTCCCCATGGGCCGGCCCACCGGGCTCGGCACCCGTGCCGCCCGCTTCCTGCCCGGTCTCGGCCCGGACGCGCTGGACGCGCTCGCCGACCACGACGACGCGCTGCTCGCCGCCTACCTCGACGGCGGTGTCACCGGCGACCGGCTGCGCGCCGCCCTTGCCCGGCAGACCCGGCGGGCCCTGGTCCACCCGGTGTACTTCGGCTCCGCCGCCACCGGCGCCGGCGTACCCGATCTGGTCACCGGCATCGAACGGCTGCTCCCGGCCGCCGCCGGCGACCCGGCCGGGCCGCTGTCGGCCACGGTCTTCAAGGTGGAACGGGGGCCGACGGGGGAGAAGATCGCGTACGCGCGCGTCTTCTCCGGCGTCCTGCGGGTCCGGGACCGGATCCCGTTCGGGGACGGCCCCGAGACGGGTGGCGCCGCCGCGACCCGCGCGGATGACCGGATGACCGGCACACATGGGGAGCGGCGTGCCGTCGCCGGTCGCGCTGGAACGGAGGGGGATGTCGCCGCCCGCGCTGGAGCGGAGGGCCGGGATGCCGTCGCACGCGACGGGGGCCGGAGCGTCGACCGCCGTGCGGTCGGCCGCGCCCCGGACGGGCGTGCGGAAGGCCGGGTCACCGGGCTCAGCGTCTTCGAGCGCGGCGGGGACCTGCGGCAGGAGAGCGCCGGTGCCGGGCGGATCGTCAAGGTGTGGGGACTCGGCGGCATCCGGATCGGCGACGCCCTCGGTCTGCCGGGACGGGCGTACGAGCACCACTTCGCGCCCCCGACCCTGGAGACCGTCGTGGTCCCCGGACCGGGTACCGGCCGGCGCTCCCTGCATGTCGCCCTCACCCAACTCGCCGAACAGGACCCGCTGATCGACGTCCGGCACGACGAGGTACGGCAGGAGACCTCCGTATCCCTCTACGGCGAGGTGCAGAAGGAGGTGATCCAGGCGACCCTGGCCGACGAGTACGGCCTCGACGTCGCCTTCCGGGAGACCACCACCATCTGTGTCGAACGGGTCGTGGGCACGGGAGCCGCCGTCGAGTTCAACAAGAAGGACGGCAACCCCTTCCTCGCGACGGTCGGCCTGCGGGTGGAGCCGGCCCCGCCGGGCGCGGGCGTCGGCTTCCGCCTGGAGGTGGAGCTGGGCTCGATGCCGTACGCCTTCTTCAAGGCCGTCGAGGACACCGTGCGCGAAGCCCTCGGCCAGGGCCTGCACGGCTGGCGGATCCCGGACTGCACGGTGGCCATGACCCACTCCGGCTACTCGCCCCGGCAGAGCCATGCCCACCAGGGCTTCGACAAGAGCATGTCGAGCACCGGCCACGACTTCCGCGGCCTGACCCCGCTGGTGCTGACCGAGGCGCTGCGGCTGGCCGGCACCCGGGTCCACGAGCCGATGCACCGCTTCCGCCTGGAGGCCCCCGCGGACACGCTGGGCGCGCTGCTGCCGGTGCTCACCCGGCTCGGTGCGATGCCGCAGCGGACCGGGACGGAGGGGCCGCTCGCGGTACTGGAAGGCGCGCTGCCCGCGGCCCGGGTGCACGGGCTGGAGCAACGGCTGCCGGGGCTGACCCGCGGGGAGGGCGAACTGGAGACCGCCTTCGACCACTACGCGCCGGTGGAGCGGGGGCCGGTCCCCGAGCGGCCGCGCACCGACCACAACCCACTGAGCCGCAAGGAGTACCTGTTGAACGTGACAGGCCGAGTGACCGGCTGAGGGGGCCGGTACTCAACTTACTCGTGAGTCAGAAGTATTGACTGTGTCCGGAAATCACCCGACTGTAATGGACATGACGAATATCCGGGCACGTCTGATCGTTGTCCTGGTTGTCCTCTGTGGATTCCTCGCGGTGGCGGGCACCCCGTCCGCCACCGCCGCCACCCCGTCCGACTCCCTCTGGTTCGACGGCACCGCGCTCACCGTGCAGAACGGCCGTTTCGTCGACGGCCAGGGCCGTGAGGCCGTGCTGCGCGGCTACAACGTCTCCGGCGAGACCAAGCTGGAGGAGAACAGCGGCCTGCCCTTCGCCTCGGTCGCCGACGCGAAGAAGTCCGCCACCGCGCTGCGCGCCCTCGGCGGCGGCAACGCCGTGCGCTTCCTGCTCTCCTGGGCGCACGCCGAACCCGTCCAGGGTCAGGTCGACAGCGGCTACCTGGCCGCGGTCACCGCGCAGATGCAGGCGTTCCTGGACGCCGGCATCCGCGTCTTCCCCGACTTCCACCAGGACCTGTACTCCCGCTACCTGTTCAACTCGGGCAGCTGGTACACCGGGGACGGCGCCCCCGCGTGGGCGGTCGCACTGGGGGGCTACCCCGCCGAGTCCTGCGGCATCTGCCTCTTCTGGGGCCAGAACATCACCCAGAACGCGGCCGTCCAGAAGGGCCAGTACGACTTCTGGCACAACAACTACGGCCTCCAGGACGCCTTCCTGGCCACCGCCCAGACCACCATGGCCTACCTGGCCCAGCACCTGACGTCCGACGAGTTCGCGGGCGTCGTCGGCTTCGACCCGTACAACGAGCCGTACGCCGGCAGCTACGACTCCGGGGAGACCTCCCGCACCTGGGAGCAGAACCGGCTGTGGCCCTTCTACCAGAAGTTCCGGGCCCGGATGGACGCGGCCGGCTGGAGCAGCAAGCCCGCCCTCGTCGAGCCCAACCTCTTCTGGAACGCCAACATCTCCTCCCAGCAGCAGGAGGGCGGACTGCTCGACGCGGGCACACTGGGCTCGCGGTACGTCTTCAACACCCACTTCTACGACCAGAAGGCCATCTCCGGCATCCTGATGTGGGGCAACGCCTCCGACGGCCAGTACAGCACCGACTTCGGCACCGTCCGGGACCGCGCCTCGGCCGCCGGCACGACGGCGATCGTCAGCGAGTTCGGGCATCCGCTGTCCGGTACGACCTCGGGCAAGGCGCCGACCGTCGACAAGGCGATGTACCAGGCCCTCGACTCCCGCCTCTCCGGGGCGAACTGGTGGTCCACCCCGGCCTCCTCCGGACCGGTCCTCTCCGGCACCCAGTGGCAGTGGGACATCTACAACGGCCGCCACCACGAGCTGATGAACGGCAACGCTGACAAGGTCCTCACCTCGGGCGACGCCTGGAACGACGAGGACCTCTCGGCCGTGAACATGACCGACTCCGGTACCGTGACGCTCCGTCAGGACGCCCGGCTGCTCGACCGGATCTATCCGTCCGCCACCTCCGGCTCCACCCTCGCCTTCACCTACGAGGACCGCTCCCGGGACGGCTCCACCACCCTGACCTGGAACCCGGTGCCCAGCTCGCTGCCGAACGTGGCCGCGCTGGTCGGCTCCGGACAGTACGCCGTCCAGGTCTGGCGCTCCGGCAGCGCCACCGCACCCACCGAACTCCATCTCCCGGCCTCCTTCCCGACCGCGTCCACGACGGTCGTATCCGACCTGGGCACGGCCTACGGACCCCCGTCGTACTCGTCCTCGACCCCGGTCGGCGTGGCGGCGGAACCGGGTGGGACGGGCAGCCGCCGACTGCTGCTCACCGACTCGGACTCCGGCGTGCTGCACTTCGCGCTGGTGACCAACGGGGCGGCCTCGCCCAGCTCCACCCTGCTGAACGCGGCCAAGGCGGAGCTGGCCGCCTGGGTGGCGGCGAAGTTCTGAGCAGTGCTTCGGCCTCCGGGGTGCCGCGCACCCCGGAGGCCGAAGGCCCTGATGATCCGTCAACTACCGGACGCACCAGTCCAGTCGGCCTGCACATGGCCGAGCCGGACGCGCTGTGGGTGGTCGCCGACGGGCACCGAGGTCACCTTCTGGCCGGTGCCGAAGTCGATCGCGGTCACCTGGTCGGCACCGCTCTCCGAAATGACGCAGTCCTTGCCGTCACCGCTGACCGTGGCCCAGTACGGCGTGGACGCCGTGATGAGCGGCCCCTCCTGCAGAGTGGCACGGTCGACGATCGTGGCGTAGTTGTCCATCGTGCCGGCGACGCACAGCTTGGTGCCGTCCGGCTTCATCGAGATGCCGTGGTGACGCGAGTCGAGGAGCCAGGTGGTGCGGTCGGTGCTGGTCGCCGGGTTCGCCGGCAGCGTCTTCACCCGGGTGATCTTGTCGCTGGCGATGTCGTACTCCAGGAAGCCGTTGAAGAACGACACCTGGAAGTACATCTTCGACCAGTCGGGTGTGAAGGCCGCGGGCCGGATCGCGTCAGAGAAGTCCGTCAGGCCGATCGCGTCCAGCCGGGACCGCATGTCGATGGTCTTGACCTGCTGGTAGGTGGTGGCGTCCGCGACGGTGATGTGGCGGTCGCCCTTGGTCCAGTCCCAGGCGGGGTCGTCGAGCGAGGTGGTGACCTCGCCGATCGACATGTTCCAGATGTACTTGCCGTCGGGGCTGAAGACGTTCTCGTGCGGCTTGTCGCCGGTGGCGAACTCGCCAAGCTCCTTACCGGTGTTGATGTCCAGCACCTGCACCTTGTTCGCGGTGGACGCCGAGACCGCGACCTTCGTGCCGTCGGGGGAGACGGCCATGTGGTCGGCGCGGTAACCGGCCACCGGGAACCGCCAGTTGATCGTGTCGGTGGCGAGGTCGATGGAGACGACGTCGGCGAAGCTCGGCCGGGAGACGACCACGGACCTGCCGTCCGGCGTGGAGTACATGTCGTCCACGTACTGGTCGTGGCCCTGGCCCACCTCGTTGCGGATCGACGTGTAGTAGATCCACTTGATCGGGTCGGCGTTGATCTCCGCTATCCGCGCGTCCTTGTCGGGGATGACGTTGATCTGGCCGACCTTGGCGAAGTCGCCGGACGAGTTCAGGACGGTCGCGGTGCCGTCCCAGTTGTTGCCCACGAACAGCACCTCGCGCAGGGACGCGTCGGCCGCGGCGTCGGCGGCGGCCGCGGGAGCGGCGACGGTCAGGACGAGGGCGGCGGCCATGGAGCAAAGGTGCCTGGGTCTGAAGGCAGGCATGAGTGCTCTCTCCTCTGAGGGGGGTGGGGACGCGCGCGTGCGGTCGCAGGGTCACGGAGTCTGAACACGAGCGCGTTCAAAATGAACTTACTGAAAAGTAAGGAGGGGGTGGATGACTCCACAAGAGGCGTACGCGAGAAAATTGGCCATCGGGCGGTCGACGGAGGGGGCAATCTTGGCGGGCAGGCTCAAGGCGCCGACGGGTCGCTACGGCGGCCGGTCCGCCGAGGAACGCAAGGCGGAGCGGCGTCGGCGCTTCCTGGACGCGGCGCTTCAACTCTTCGGCGGCACACCGGGGTTTCGCGCCACCACGGTCGCCGCGCTGAGCCAGGCGGCGGGCCTGTCGACCCGTCAGTTCTACGAGGAGTTCCAGACCCTGGAGGACGTCCTCGCCGCGTTGCACCTGGAGGTCAACGGGTGGGCGGAGCAGGCGGTGGCCGAGGCGTTCGCCGAGGCGGAACCGCTGCCGCTGGTCGAGCGGGTGACGGTGCTGTTCCGGGCGTACGCCCGTGATGTCACGTCGGATCCGCGGCGCATCCGCATCGCCTTCGTGGAGATCATCGGGGTGAGCCCGAGGCTGGAGGAGCAGCGGCTGGCGCGGCGGGCGCGGTGGGTGGAGCTGATATGCACCGAGGCGAACGCGGCCGTCGCGCGTGGCGAGGCGGCTCCGCGTGACTACCGGCTGGCCGCGACGGCGTTCATCGGCAGCGTGAACGGGTTGCTGCACGACTGGAGCGCGGGGTGGGTGGACGCGACGCTGGACGACGTCGTGGAGGAGCTGGTGCGGTTGCTGGTGGGGATCTTGCGGCCGGAAGGGTGGGTACCGCGGGGTTCGCTGTAGCTGTCTGTGTGCGGGTGCGTGGTGGCTGGTCGGGGCACGTGCCTTGCATCGCCTGGCGCAAAGCGTCCGCCAGCGCGTTGACGCTCGGCCCCCGCACCGGAACGGCAGTCGGCGCCACCCCGAGGGCCACCAGCCGCGCCGCCCGGAACGCCTCGTCGCACTGGATCGCCGCTGCGGGGGCAGCTCCAGGCGGGTGCGCAGCGCGGGGGAAGCCGACACCGGAGCCCTCGACGAGCCCGGCGAAGCGGCCGTGGTCACCAGGGTGACCTCGTGCCCGGCCCGGCTCAGCCCGTGTCCGAGACCGGTGTAAGGGGCCACATCGCCCCGTGAACCCGCCGACATGATCGCTACCCGCCGACCGGACCTCTGGCGGCGCACGGTCCGCCATGGGGTGAACGACTCGACGGCAAGGGCTACTTGACGCTTGTCACAGCCGTTGACTTCATCCTCCGGCGGCTCTACGGTCGGCCCGCGACGCGTTCGGGGCATCGATCTGTGTTCGTAATGCCGAACGAAGGCGCGTCGCGCACCCTCGTGCACCCCCGTGGAGGAGCCGCATGTACCCCCCGCCCAGATCGACCGGCAGCGGTCTCGTACGACATCTGTGGGCCACCGCCGTACGCACCCTCGCCCTGGCCCTCACGGCCGCCGCCGCACTCCTCTTCGCCACGCCGGGACCGGCCCAGGCGGCGACGGTCGCCCAGGTCTCCGTGCCCACCGCCCCGATGGGCTGGGCCTCCTGGAACAGCTTCGCGGCGAAGATCGACTACAACGTCATCAAGGCGCAGGTCGACGCCTTCGTCGCGGCCGGGCTGCCGGCCGCCGGCTACAAGTACATCAACATCGACGAGGGCTGGTGGCAGGGCACCCGCGACAGCGACGGCAACATCACCGTCGACACGAGCGAGTGGCCCGGCGGCATGAGCGCGATCGCCGACTACATCCACAGCAAGGGCCTGAAGGCCGGCATCTACACCGACGCGGGGGCCAACGGCTGCGGGTACTACTACCCGACCGGCCGTCCCGCCGCCGCCAACACCGGCAGCGAGGGCCACTACGCCCAGGACATGCTGCAGTTCTCCAAGTGGGGCTTCGACTTCGTGAAGGTCGACTGGTGCGGCGGTGACGCCGAGGGCCTGGACGCGGCCACCGCCTACAAGTCGATCAGCTCGGCCGTCACCGCGGCCGCCGCCACCACCGGCCGCCCGCTGACCCTGTCGATCTGCAACTGGGGCTACCAGAACACCTGGAACTGGGCGACGGGCCTGGGCGCCATGTGGCGGACCAGCACGGACATCTATTACTACGGCGGCACCGCGTCGCAGTCGGCCGCGCTGTCCAACTTCGACCAGACCCTGCACCCGGCCGCCCAGCACACCGGCTACTACAACGACCCCGACATGCTCACCGTCGGCATGACCGGTCTCACGGCGGCCCAGAACCGCACCCACATGGCCCTGTGGGCGATCTCCGGCGCCCCGCTGCTCGCCGGCAACGACCTCACCACGATGACCAGTGAGACAGCCGCCATCCTCAAGAACTCCGACGTCATCGCCGTCGACCAGGACCCGCGCGGCCTCCAGGGCGCCAAGGTCGCCGAGGACACCACGGGTCTCCAGGTCTACAGCAAGGTCCTCGCCGGCACCGGCAACCGCGCGGTCGTCCTGCTCAACCGCACCTCCTCCGCCGCGAACATCACCGCCCGCTGGTCCGATCTGGGCCTGACCAGTGCCTCCGCCACCGTGCGGGACCTGTGGGCGCAGTCCAACCTCGGGTCGTACGGCACCAGCTACACCGCGAGCGTCCCGGCCGGCGGGTCCGTGATGCTCAAGATCAGCGGCGGTACGGAGGCGTCGAGCACCAGCTACAGTGCTTCCTCCACCGGCAAGTACACCGGCGTCAGCGCCGCGAGCACCGGCCTGGACGTCGTCGACGTCGCCTACACCAACACCGGCTCCACCGCTGTCACCGGCACCCTCCAGGTCAACGGCCAGACCTCGACCACGGTCTCCTTCCCGCCGACCGGGTCCTCGCAGGGAACCGTGTCCGTGCAGGTCGACCTGAGCAAGGGGTCGGGCAACTCGCTCACCTTCACGGGAAGTTCGCTGCCGGCCCTCGGCTCGATCACGGTCAGCCCGATCCCCGGCACCAACGGCACCCTCCTCGTGGGCGGACAGTCCGGCCGCTGCGCCGACGTCTACAACAACACCATCACCAACGGCACCCAGGCCGAGATCTGGGACTGCAACGGCGGCCAGAACCAGGCCTGGACGTACACCTCCCGCAAGGAGTTCGTGGTGTACGGCAACAAGTGCCTGGACGCCTACAACCAGGGCACGACCAACGGCACCAAGGTCGTGATCTGGGACTGCAACGGGCAGAACAACCAGAAGTGGAACGTGAACTCGGACGGGACGATCACGAACGTCAACGCCGGGTTGTGCCTGGATGTGTACGGCGCGGCCACGGGTAACGGGTCTTCACTGGTGCTGTGGACCTGCAACGGCGGGAGCAACCAGCAGTGGAGCCGGAGTTGATGCGGTAGATCTTCGGGCACGGGTGGGCTGTGGCTGGTCGCGCACACGCGGCGGCAGCCGCATATCAGTCACAGCCCCGCGCCCCTGAAGGGGCGCTCATGCAGACAGTGTCAGTAGAGTGGTTGCCGTCAGCAGCGCGCAGGTCAGCAGGAAGAACGCCACGAGGCGTTGGCGTAGAGCCTGGTATCTGGTCTCGTACTCACGCCTCAGTTGCTCACCGCGTTCCGATGTGCGCTGCCAGGACGTTCTGGCCAGGCTCAGGTATTCGGCCTCGAAATGGGCTTCGAGATCCGCCCGTTGGGTGTCCGTGAGCCAGCCGATGCGGTCTGCCAGCCGAGCCGCTGCCCGGCGCCCCTCCTCGCGCGTCGCCGCCAGCAGCAGATGTCCCTCGACCTGGCCGACCAGTGCGCGTTCCTCCTCCCGTGCCGTCATCGCGTGCTCAACTCCCGCTCCACGGTGGAATGGTGCAGATCGAACGCGGGTGACTCGCTGCGGATCCGCGGCAGGGACACGAAGTTGTGGCGCGGCGGCGGGCACGACGTCGCCCACTCCAGCGAACGGCCGTATCCCCACGGGTCGTCCGACTCGACCTTCTCCCCGTACTTGGCCGTCTTCCAGACGTTGTAGAAGAACGGGAGCAGCGACGAGCCCAGCAGGAACGAGAAGATCGTCGAGACCGTGTTGAGGGTGGCGAAGCCCTCCACCGCAAGGTAGTCGGAGATCCGGCGCTGCATGCCCTCGGCGCCCAGCCAGTGCTGGACCAGGAACGTGCCGTGGAATCCGATGAAGAGCGTCCAGAAGGTGATCTTGCCGAGCCGCTCGTCGAGCATCTTGCCCGTCATCTTCGGCCACCAGAAGTGGAAGCCTGCGAACATCGCGAAGACGACCGTACCGAAGACCACGTAGTGGAAGTGGGCGACCACGAAGTACGAGTCGGAGACGTGGAAGTCGATCGGCGGGGACGCGAGCATCACACCGGTCAGGCCGCCGAAGACGAAGGTCACGAGGAAGCCCGTGGTCCAGAGCATGGGCGTCTCGAAGGACAGCGAGCCCTGCCACATCGTGCCGATCCAGTTGAAGAACTTCACTCCCGTCGGGACGGCGATCAGGAAGGTCATGAAGGAGAAGAAGGGAAGGAGGACGCCGCCGGTGACGTACATGTGGTGCGCCCACACCGTCACGGACAGACCGGCGATCGAGATCGTCGCGGCGACCAGACCCATGTAGCCGAACATCGGCTTGCGCGAGAAGACCGGGATGACCTCGCTGATGATGCCGAAGAACGGCAGCGCGATGATGTAGACCTCCGGGTGGCCGAAGAACCAGAACAGGTGCTGCCAGAGCAGCGCCCCGCCGTTGGCCGCGTCGAAGACGTGGGCGCCGAACTTGCGGTCCGCCTCCAGCGCGAACAGGGCCGCCGCCAGGACCGGGAAGGCGAGCAGCACCAGCAGCGCGGTGAGCAGGACGTTCCAGACGAAGATCGGCATGCGGAACATGGTCATGCCGGGCGCGCGCATGCAGATGATCGTGGTGATGAAGTTGACCGCGCCGAGGATGGTGCCGAAGCCGGAGAGGGCCAGACCCATGATCCACATGTCGGCGCCGACGCCCGGCGAGCGGACCGCGTCCGAGAGGGGGGCATAGGCGAACCAGCCGAAGTCGGCCGCGCCCTGCGGGGTGAGGAAGCCGCCCACCGCGATGGTCGAACCGAGCAGGTAGAGCCAGTAGGCCAGCATGTTCAGCCGTGGGAAGGCCACGTCCGGGGCGCCGATCTGGAGCGGCATGATCCAGTTCGCGAAGCCCGCGAAGAGCGGGGTGGCGAACATCAGCAGCATGATCGTCCCGTGCATGGTGAACGCCTGGTTGAACTGCTCGTTCGACATGATCTGCAGACCGGGGCGAGCGAGCTCGGCGCGCATCAGCAGGGCCATCACCCCGCCCACGCAGAAGAACGAGAACGCCGTGACCAGGTACAGCGTCCCGATCGTCTTGTGATCCGTGGTCGTCAGCCACTTGAGGTTCCTCATGCCCCGCCTGTGTCCGGGCCGTGCGCACCGGTCACACTCGACCGATGCGACGAGCGTCACGGAGAAGGGTGTGACGATCGGGGTGGTGCCGGACACGGACGGGACATGAGCAACGACGAGATCTTCGCCGCTGCCTATCGCGAGCACTACTGGGCGGTCAGCCGCTATGTCGCGCGGCGACTGGACGGGCGGACCGGTGAGGTGGAGGAAGTGGTGGCGGAGGTGTTCACGGTGGCCTGGCGCCGCCGCGCCGACCTGCCCGCGGCCCCGCTGCCCTGGCTGTACGGCGTGGCACGCAACTGCCTCGCCAACGCGGTACGCGGCTACGGGCGCCGGCGCCGGCTGGTGGACCGGCTGGGCAACGACGACACCGCGCACGGCCGGCACGTCGTGCAGAGCCCCGGCAGCGAGCGGCCCGGCGCCTGGGTGCACGAGGCGCTGGCCCGGCTGTCCCCGGCCGACCAGGAGGTGCTGCGGCTGACCGCGTGGGAGGAACTCGACGCCGACGAGGTCGCCGTCGCCCTGGGCTGCGGGAAACGGGCGGCGGCGATGCGGCTGCACCGGGCCCGCCGCCGGCTCAGAGCCGAGATCGACCGACTGCGACCCCCCGCCGCCGAGGCTCTTCCCGAGGACCACCGCCATGGCTGACGAAATCGACCTGCTGCGCGCCGCCGACCCGGTGCCCGCCGACGGCGCCCACTTCGGTGACGGCCCGCTCGACCACACCGCCGAACGGCAGCTCAACCGGCTGCTGCACGACTCCCGCTCCGGCCGCCGGACCTGGTCCCGGCCGCGACTGCTGTGGGCAGTGACCGCGGCCGCCGTCGTCACGGCCACCGTGCTGACCGTGCTGCTCGGCGGCCCGTCGGGCACCCCGGCCGTCGCCGCGCCCCGGCCGCTGACGGTCCGCGCCCACTCCGTCGCCGTATCGCTCGACCAGGTCGCGCAACTCGCCGCGGTGGCGGCGACGGACGGCTCCCCGGTATTGCGCCAGGGCACCCATGTGCAGTCCTGGAGCCTCGCCATGAGCGACGACAAGCCGCCGGTCACCCTGCCCGAGGAGCGCGTGGTGCGCTGGCGGGCGGACGACACCCACACCGAGGTGGTCGTGGCGACCGACCCGGACCACACCGGCCGGCCCGTCCTGACCGACACGGGCCGGGTCGAGGACGGACATGTGCTCAGCCGGCAGACGTTCCCGCCGATGTGGGGCGACGCCCCGCCGCTTTCCACACCCCCGAACGACCCCGCACATCTGCGCGCCTACCTCACCGACCTGATCCACACCGGCACCGGCTCCCTCACCACGTCCCAACTCCTCGATGCCACCGAGGAGTTGCTGGACAACTGGACGCTCGGGGCACGTGAGTCGGCGGCCCTGGCCGAGCTGCTCGCCGACGCGAAGGGCCTGCGACCCGCCGGCCAGGTCACCGACCGGCTGGGCCGCACCGGGCAGGCGTACGTCCTCGACGAGGGCACCGGCGGACGGCGGATGCTGATCCTGGACCCGGCCACCGGCACCGTACTCGGCCTGGAGACCACGTTCACCCGGGACGATCCGGAGTACGGGGTGCGGGCCGGGGACGTCATGGAGTACCGCGCCTGGATGCGCTGACCCTCACGCCCCGAGCTGCCGGGCGGCCGCCGTCACCGTCTGCTCCAGCAGCACGGCGATGGTCATCGGGCCGACCCCGCCCGGCACCGGCGTGATCAGCGAGGCTCGCTCGACGGCGGTGTCGAAGTCGACGTCACCGACGTTGCCCTCGTTGTAGCCGGCGTCGAGGACCACCGCGCCCGGCTTGATGTCCTGGCCCCGGATCAGCCGGGGCCGGCCGACGGCGGCGACCACGATGTCCGCCTCGCGGACGGCCGCCGAGAGGTCGCTGGTGCGGGAGTGGCAGTAGGTGACGGTGGCGTCGCGGGCGAGCAGCAGCATGCCGGCCGGCTTGCCCAGGATCGCGCTGCGGCCCACGACCACCGCCCTCTTCCCCGCCGGGTCGACGTCATAGGCGTCGAGCAGGCGCAGGATGCCGCCGGGTGTGCAGGAGACGAAGCCCGGCAGGCCGAAGCTCATCGTCGCGAACGACGCGAAGGTCACGCCGTCCACGTCCTTCTCCGGCGCGATCGCCTCGAACGCGGCCCGCTCGTCGATGTGTTCGCCGACCGGGTGCTGGAGCAGAATGCCGTGCACCGTGGGGTCGGCGGACAACTCCCGCAGTGCGGCCACGAGTTCATCGGTGGTCGTGGTGGCGGGCAGGGCCACGTGCCGCGAGGCGATGCCCGCCCTGCGGCTGCGGTTCTGCTTCATCCGGACGTAGGTGACGGAGGCGGGGTCCTCGCCGACCAGCACGGTCGCCAGACACGGCGTGACACCGGTCCGTGCGGTGAGGTCGGCGGCCTGCTTCGCGGTCTCCTCGACGATCCGGCGGGCGACGGCGGTTCCGTCCATGAGGCGGGCCTGGGTCATGCGGCAACTCCTGAGCTGGTTCGACCTTGATCGCCCAGGCGCACGGCATCGACAGTGCGGACCGCTCCCCGGTGGTGCTCCACCTCAGCGCCAGTCACGGCCCGCCTTCAGCGTAACCGAGACGCTCGGCGCCTCCTGCGGCAGTGCGCGGTCCGCAGGAGGGTACGCAGCAGCGCGGTGCACGCCCGAGGCCGCGGGCGGCGGGTGTGCCCCAGCCCCGCCCGCGCCGAGAAGGTCCAGGTCAACCGGGAGCTGACCTGGACGCGTCCCATCCTCCCGACTACTCGTCCCATGCCTGGATCATGATCTGCTCGGCGATCTTGCCGTCGCGCAGCGTGATCATCGACTCGGCGAGCACCCGGACCCCGTCCCCGTACTCGCAGGACTCGCTGTAGGCGGCCTTGTCGCCCTGGACGATGCACTGGTCCAGTGTGTGCGTCATGTCGCGGCTGTAGACGTCGTCCAGCAGAGCGGCGATGTCCTTGCGGCCGTGCAGGACCTTCGGGTGGCTGGGCTGGGTGTTGCGGTCGATGATGCGGATCTCCGCGTCGTCCGCGTAGAGCGCCAGAAGGCTGTTCCCGGTGTTCCCCTCTATGGCCCGGCGCAGCGTGTCGGTGTCGAACGTGGAACCGGTCGCGGTGCCCATGGTGACCTCCTGCGGGAGCCCGCGACCCGATGCGGAGCGGGCCGCGTGAGCCCCTCACATCGAGCGTCCTCCGCCCCGCCGGGCTCGGCAAGCGCAGGCCGCGCACTCCGCCTGACGGGTGAGGGGGACCGGCTGCCCGTGTCCGGCCCGGCGCCGGGGCCGTTGCTGAAGACATGATCTCAACACGACGTATCGTCGCCGCCGTCGGTCTCGCCGTCGGGGTCACCGGCCTCGCCGCGCCGCTGGCGAACGCGGCCGACGCGAGCGCGCAGCACCCCGGGAAGCTCACCGCACTCGGCGTACTCGACTCGCTCGCCCGCAGTGACATCCCGGCGCCGTACCAGGACGAGATCCCGAAGGTCTCGGACCAGGTGCAGGGACTGAACGGAGTCCAGAAGCTGGGCGAACTGCACCAGATCACCGACCTGGCCGCGCCGGTCATGGGACTGGTGCCGGGCATCCAGTACTGACCCCCGACCGCAGCCCGAGGGCCGGCCCGGGACCGGGGCGGCCCTCCGCCGCACCCGGTGCCGGGCCGTGGTGCTCAGTGCTCGGAGGCCAGGAACTGCGTCGCCGCCAGCTCCGCGTACAGCGGATCCGCCGCCACCAGCTCCCGGTGCGTGCCCACGGCGCGGACCCGGCCCGCGTCCATGACGACGATCCGGTCCGCCATGGTCACCGTCGACAGCCGGTGCGCGACCACCAGCACCGTGGTCGACCGGGCCACGTCGGCGACCGTGTCCCGCAGCGCCGCCTCGTTCACCGCGTCCAGCTGCGAGGTGGCCTCGTCCAGGAGCAGCAGCCGGGGCCGGCGCAGCAACGCCCGCGCGATCGCCACCCGTTGCCGCTCTCCACCCGACAGCTTGGTCCCGCGATGGCCGACCAGCGTCTCAAGCCCCTGCGGCAGCCGGGCGACCAGACCGTCGAGGCGGGTCGTCTTCACCACCCGCGCGACCGCGTCCTCGTCCGCCTCCGGGTTGCCGAGCAGCAGATTGTCCTTGAGCGTGCCCGACAGCACCGGCGCGTCCTGTTCGACGTAGCCGATGGCCGAGCGCAGTAGCGGCAGTTCCCAGTCGGCGACCGGGCGGCCGTCCACGGCGATCGTGCCGGACTCGGGGTCGTAGAACCGCTCGATCAGCGAGAACACGGTGGTCTTGCCCGCGCCGGACGGCCCGACGAACGCCGTCATGCCCCCCGCGGGGATGTCGAAGCTGACGCCGTGGTGGACGTACGGCAGGTCGTCGGCGTAGCGGAAGCGCACGTCGGTGAAGGCGACGGCGGCCGGCCGGGCGCCCGCGGACGGCAACTCGGCCGGCGCGGACGGGGGTTCGGCGGGCAGCCGCAGCGCCTCCTGGATCCGGGCGAGCGCGCCGGCGCCGGTCTGGTACTGGGTGATCGCACCGACCACCTGCTGGATCGGCTGCATCAGATAGAAGACGTAGAGCAGGAACGCCACCAGCGTGCCCACGCCGATCGCGCCGGTCGCCACCCGGGCTCCGCCCGCCGCGAGCACCGTGATGAACGCCAGCTGCATCGCCAGTCCCGCCGTGTTCCCCGCGGCCGCCGACCACTTGGCGGCCCGCACGCTCTGCCGCCAGGACTCCTCGGCCGCCTGGTGCAGGGCCAGCTCCTCGCGGTGTTCGGCGCCCGACGCCTTCACCGTGCGCAGCGCGCCCAGCACCCGTTCCAGCGAGGCCCCCATCACCCCGACCGCGTCCTGCGCCCGGCGGCTCGCCCGGTTGATGCGCGGCACGATCATGCCCAGCACCGTGCCCGCCGCGGCGATCACGACGAGGGTGACGGCCAGCAGCACGGGATCGACCACCCCCATCATCACCACGGTGGCGACCAGGGTGAGTCCGCCGGTGCCGAGCGCGACCAGCGAGTCCGTGGTGACCTCGCGCAGCAGGGTGGTGTCCGAGGTGATCCGCGCCATCAGGTCACCGGGTTCGGTGCGGTCCACGGCGGTGATCCGCAGCCTGAGCAGATACGACGACAGGGTCCGCCGGGCCCCGAGCACCACCGACTCGGCGGTGCGCCTGAGGACGTACGAACCCAGCGCGCCCACCCCGGCGTTGCCGACCACCAGACCCGCCATCGCGAGCAACTTGCCGGTGATGGAACGGTCGTGGGACAGGTCGTCGATCAGCCCCCGGGCCACCAGCGGCAACAGCAGCCCGGTCGCGCCCGTCACCAGCGAGAGCACCGCGCCGGCCAGCAGGGCCCAGCGGTGCGGCCGTACATAGGAGAGCAGCAGCCGGAACACGGAGGGGCCGGTCCCGTCTCTCGTCGGAACTGTGTCTGCGGCGGTCACGGCGCTCCTCGTCCGGGCGGTGGGCGGCGCACCCAGGCTACGACGGCTGCTTTACGCCCCGGGGCCGGGTCATCCGCGGGCGGAGCCGATCTTCGCCAGGGTCGCGTCCAGATCGGCCGGGCGCGGCCGGTTGTGCGGGAGCCTGGCCAGCACCGCGGCCATTCCGCAGGTGTCGGTGAGCGCCGAGAACACCAGGCCGCCCGCGACGCCGGCGGACAGCAGCAGCCAGGCCGGATGGAGCTGCCCGAGGGCCAGTCCGGCGAGGACGGCGGTCCCGGCCGTGAAGCGGACCTGGCGCTCCATGGCCCAGGTCGCGCGGGACGCGCCCTGCGGGCGGCGCAGTTCGTGACCGCGCCCGGCCCAGCCGTTCGTGCCGCCGGTCAGGGTGACCGCCGCGATGCCGTGTTCGGCGAGGACCGCCCGTGCGTTCTCGGCGCGGGCGCCGGAGGCGCAGACCAGGAGGAGTTCGCCGTCCGCGGCGCGGAGCGCAGGCAGGGCCCGGCGCAGGGCGTCCAGGGGGATGTTGTGGGCGCCGGGAATGTGGCCGGAGGCGTACTCGCCCGGGGTGCGGACGTCGACGACGGTCAGCTCCGCGAGACGGGCGAGGGCGTGGTCGGGGGTGAGGCTCGGGGGAGTGCTGGTCATGGTGGTGCGATCCTTTCCGGAGGTGTTGAACGACGGGGTGCCCGGGGGCGGGGTAAAATACCCCTACGGGTATGTGAGGAGTGGGTCGTGGAGCTTCAGTTCGAGGGCGATGAACTCAAGTCGGTGCTGAACCGGCTGCGCCGGGCGCAGGGGCAGATCTCCGGAGTGATCAAGATGATCGAGGAGGGCCGGGACTGCGAGGACGTGGTCACGCAGCTCGCCGCCGCCTCGCGCGCCCTGGACCGGGCGGGCTTCGCGATCATCGCGACCGGGCTCCAGCAGTGCATCGCCGATCCCGGACGGGGTGGCGCGGACGGCGAGACCACCGAGCAGATGAAGGCCCGGCTGGAGAAGCTGTTCCTGTCGCTGGCCTGAGTGGGTCCGGCGAAGTCCGCTGCGGTTCGGCAGGGCCCCGAAGGGGCGCGGGGCTGTGTCCCTGTGCGGCTCCGCCGCGTGGGCGCGACCGGCCACAACGGCGCCGCGGTCGGCGGACGGAAGGTCGCGGCACTTCCAGCGGAGCGCTCGGCGCGTCAGCCGACCGCGTCGGCCAGCATGAACGCGGCCACCGCGAGCAGAGCGCAGGCGAAGAGCCGTTGGAGCGTGCCCGCGGACAGCCTGGCCGCGAGCCGTTTGCCGTCCCAGGCACCGAGGATCGCGGTCGCGGCGAACGGACCCACGGTGGACCACTCGACGTCCATCGCCGAGCCGGACCGTGCCGCGAGCGCGGTGAGCGAGTTGATCGTGATGACCAGCAGGCTCGTACCGATCGCCGCCCGCATCCGCAGCCCCACGACGTTCACCAGGGACGGCACGGCGAGAAACCCGCCGCCCACGCCGAGCACACCGGTCACCGCGCCGAGACCGGCCCCGGCCCCCGCGACCCGGGACGCCCGCACGGGGCCCGGCCCGCCGGCCGAGGTTGCCGCGGGCCGCAGCATGCGCACCGCCGCCACGGCGGCCAGCACCGCGAACGCCCCGGTCAGCAGCGCCGCCGGAAGATACCGGGACAGCAGCCCGCCGACCGCTGCGGGCCCGATGCCCGCCGCCGCGAACACCGCACCGGACCGCCACCGCACGGTGCCCTCGCGGGCGTGCGCGGCGAGCGCGGTGGCGGAGGTGACCGTGACGACGACCAGGCTCGCGGTGGTGGCCGCGGCCGGGGTGAAGCCGAGCAGATAGATCAACGCGGGCACGGCCAGCACACTGCCGCCCCCGCCCAGGGCGCCGAGCGCCAGACCGGTGACGGCCCCGGCGCCCAGGGCGAGCAGGAGGACGGTCATTCCGGGGTGCCCTCGGTGCTCACCGCGAGACCCGCCGCGCTCCAGGCCCCCATGCCTCCCACGACGTCCACCGCGTCCAGGCCACGGGCCGTGAGCAGTGCCGCCGCCTCCCGCGACCGCTTGCCCGAGCGGCAGATCACGACGATCGGACGGTCCTGTGCGGCGGACGGGAGCGGGGCCCCGGCCGCCAGCGCGGACAGCGGGGCGTGCAGGGCCCGCGGCGCGTGACCGGCCGACCATTCACCGGCCTCCCGGACGTCCAGGAGGACGGCGCCGGCGTCCGCGCGCTCCCGCGCCTCGGCGGGGGTGAGCCGGGCCATCGGCAGCCCCGCCTCGCGCGCCGCGGCGAACCCGTCGTCGACGGCGACCACGTCCCGCCCGGCCGCGTCCAGGAGCGAGGCGGCGACGGCCGCCCGCATCCCACCGGCGCAGTGCACCCACACCGTGCCCTCGGGTATCTCGCCGAGCCGCGCACGCACCTGGTGCAGGGGTATGTGGAGCGAACCCCGGATGTGGCCGCCGACCCGCTCCGTGTCCCGGCGCACGTCCAGGACGACGACGTCCGCCGTACCGCGGTCGGCCAGCTGCGCGAACGTGGCGCGCGGGAAGGAACGCGGCCGGTCGCCGGCGCGCAGCCAGGCCTCCGGTGTCCCGGTGGCGGCCGCGGCCGGGCGGTCGATGCCGACCCGGGTCAGTTCCCGCTGGGCCGCGGCGAGCTGGGCGGCCGACTCGGCGAGCAGCGTGACGGGCCTGCCCCAGGGCAGCAGCCAGGCCAGATAGGTGGCGAGCTGTCCGTCGGCCTCGAAGTTCAGCGTGCCCGGCACATGCCCCTCGGCGAACGCCACCCGGGTGCGCAGGTCCACCACCCACTCCCCGGCGGCCAGCCGCGCCGCGATCTGAGCCGCGTCCGCCGGGCGTGGCGGCGTGAGGTCGACGGGTGCCGGACCCCGGGAGTTCAGCGGGGCCATGTGCGCGTAGTACGCCGGCACGTCGTCGAGCCCGGCCAGCAGCTCGGCGACGAACGTGTCGACGTCCTTGACCAGCGCCTCGTTGACCGCACGCTCCCGGCCGACGGTGGTGGCCCGGCCGGTGGCGTCCCCGGCCGAGCAGAAGCTGCCGAAGCCGTGCGTCGGCAGCACCGCCGTCTCGTCCGGCAGCTCGGCGGCGAGCCGGTGCGCCGAGGCGTGCTGCGCCCGGGCCAGCTCACCCGTGAGCCGGGGCTCCACCAGGTCGGGCCGGCCGACCGTGCCGATCAGCAGCGAGCCGCCGGTGAAGACGGCCACCGGGCGGCCGGTCTCCTCCAGGACGTACGACGTGTGGTGCGGGGTGTGCCCAGGGGTGGCCAGCGCGCGCAGCGCGAGCCCGGCCTCGATCTCCAGCACGTCCCCGTCCGCCACCGGCACCCGCTCGTACGCCACCCGCGCCCCCGCCGGCACCGCGTATGCGGCCCCGGTCAGCCGGGCCAGCTCAAGGCCGCCGGAGACGTAGTCGTTGTGCACATGTGTCTCCACGACATGGGTGAGCCGCACCCCGCGCCGGGCGACGGCCGCCAGCACCCGGTCGACGTCCCGGGGCGGATCGACCGCGACGGCGCCGTGCGCCCCGCCCGCCAGATAGCCGCGGTTGCCCAGTCCGGGCACCTCGATGGTGTCGACGAAGGACATGGCAGCACACTCCTCTCCTCGATCCCCGGTCAATTACCCCCGGGGGTATGTGTGCCACCGTAGCAGAGGTACCCCCGGGGGTATCTGGCACGTATCTGGCACCGGTGGTGGGCAACGCGAACGGCGTAGGTACGGGAAGATCCGCATCGATCGATGCGTGCCCTTGCTGATCGTTCCCGCGTAGGGTCGGAAGACAGCACGTCAGCAGAGCGACGAGAGGGCAGGCCCATGGCGCAGGAAGTACGCGGCGTGATCGCACCGGGCAGGGACGAGCCCGTGCGGGTCGAGACGATCGTGGTGCCGGACCCGGGGCCGGGCGAAGCCGTCGTACAGGTGCAGGCCTGCGGGGTCTGTCACACCGACCTGCACTACAAACAGGGCGGTATCACCGACGACTTCCCCTTCCTGCTCGGCCACGAGGCCGCCGGTGTCGTGGAGTCGGTCGGCGAGGGCGTCACGGATGTCGCGCCCGGTGACTTCGTGATCCTCAACTGGCGGGCGGTGTGCGGGAGCTGCCGGGCCTGTCTGCGCGGCCGGCCCTGGTACTGCTTCAACACCCACAACGCCAAGCAGAGGATGACCCTCGCCTCGACCGGCCAGGAGCTCTCCCCGGCGCTCGGGATCGGCGCGTTCGCCGACAAGACGCTGGTCGCCGCCGGGCAGTGCACCAAGGTCGACCCGGCCGTCTCCCCGGCGGTCGCCGGGCTGCTCGGCTGCGGGGTGATGGCGGGCATCGGCGCCGCGATCAACACCGGCAACGTCGGCCGGGGCGACTCGGTCGCCGTGATCGGCTGCGGCGGGGTCGGCGACGCCGCGATCGCCGGGTCCCGGCTGGCGGGCGCCGCGAAGATCATCGCCGTCGACATCGACGACCGGAAGCTGGAGACGGCCCGCTCCCTGGGCGCCACCCACAGCGTCAACTCGCGCCAGAGCGACCCGGTCGCGGCCATCCGCGACCTGACCGGCGGCTTCGGCGCCGACGTCGTCATCGAGGCGGTCGGCCGTCCGGAGACCTACCGGCAGGCCTTCTACGCCCGCGACCTGGCCGGCACTGTCGTCCTGGTCGGCGTGCCCACCCCCGAGATGAAGCTCGAACTGCCGCTCCTCGACGTCTTCGGGCGCGGCGGCGCTCTCAAGTCGTCCTGGTACGGCGACTGCCTGCCCTCCCGGGACTTCCCCATGCTGATCGACCTGCACCTGCAGGGGCGGCTGCCCCTGGACGCCTTCGTCACCGAGACCATCCAGCTCGACGAGGTGGAGAAGGCGTTCGAGCGGATGCACCAGGGCGACGTGCTGCGTTCGGTGGTGGTGCTCTGATGACCACGCGCATCGAACGCCTCGTCACCTCCGGGCAGTTCACCCTCGACGGCGGCACCTGGGACGTCGAGAACAACGTGTGGATCGTCGGCGACGAACGCGAAGTGATCGTCATCGACGCCGCCCACGACGCCCAGGCCATCGCCGAGGCGGTCGACGACCGCGTCCTGAAGGCGATCGTCTGCACCCACGCCCACAACGACCACATCGACGCCGCGCCCGCCCTCGCGGACCTCACCGGCGCCAAGATCTGGCTGCACCCCGACGACCTTCCGCTGTGGAAGCTCACCCACCCCGACCGCGACCCCGACAACCACCTCTCGGACGGGCTGGTCATCGAGGCCGCCGGCGCCGATCTGACCGTCCTGCACACGCCCGGCCACGCGCCCGGCGCCGTCTGCCTCCACGACCCCGGCCTGGGCGCCGTCTTCACCGGCGACACCCTCTTCCAGGGCGGCCCCGGCGCGACCGGACGGTCGTACTCGCACTTCCCGACGATCATCGACTCCATCCGGGACAAGCTGCTCACCCTCCCGCCCGAGACGAAGGTCCTGACCGGGCACGGCGACCCCACCACCATCGGCGCCGAGGCGCCCCACCTGGCGGAGTGGATCGCCCGGGGGCACTGAGCCGACAGACGCCACGTGATGTCAGGTGTCCGCGGGAGGCCGGCCGTCGGCCACCGCGGAACCGGCAGCCCTCAGTCGTCGGACACCGGCCGGGTCGGCCACAGCGCCGGGTGCCCCGGAGGCAGCGCGAGATCCTCGCGTACGGCGGTGTAGTAGCGCTCCCGGCAGGCCCGCTGCCGTGCCAGCAGGTCCTGCCAGGCGCCCGGGTCGACCGTCCCGGAGCGCATGAACCGCTCCATGGCCATCACCGCGGTCACCCACTCCCGTGCCTGCTCCACCACCTCCCGGCTGCCCAGCATGATCAGCGCCTCCCCGGCCGGATCACGGCCGTCGGTGGCCGCCGCCAGCTGCGGCTCGGCCTCGGCCGGGGAGATCGGGTGCGGGTGCGGGTCGTTGCCGAGATGGGCCGCGACGCGGTAGGTGAGGTTCACCGTTTTCTTCAGCGCCCGCGCATAGTCGCTGTACACCGCCAGCCGCCGCTCCTCCCAGCGCGCCTCCTGCTCTCGCCGGAACCGCGCCCGGTCCCCCCGCACCACCGCGAGGTACGAACCGAGCGCCCCGATCACGACGCCTATCAGGGCCGGGAGTTGCTGCAGGAACGCGGTCATGTGCGCACGGTATCCGCCCTGTTGATCGTCCGGACCGTACGGTCGTCGTCATGACCGGACTCGACCGTTTCACGGGATACGGGGTTCTCGTCACGGGCGGGGCCCGCGGCATCGGCGCGGCCGTCGCCCGGCGGCTGGCCGAGGAGGGCGGCCGGGTGCTGGCGGCCGACCGGGACCTGGCCGAGGCGGAGCGGACGGCGGCCGCGCTGCGCGAACGGGGGCTGGCGGTCGAGGCGTTCGCCTGCGACGTGGCCGACCGGGGCTCCGTGGAGGCGGCCGTGGACCGTGCCGTCGTGGCCTTCGGCGGCCTGGACGTCCGGGGTGAACTGCGCCGCGCACTGCACCCCGGACGTCCCTCTCTTCGAGGACCAGCCGGACGACGCCTGGGACCTGGACCTCGACATCACGCTCACCGGCGTCCACCGCTGCTGCCGCGCCGCCCTTCCGCACCTCGCCGCCCGCGGCCGGGGTGCGATCGTCAGCATCGACCCTGCGTGTCGACGGCGGACTCACCGCCGTGCCCAGCGGATTCCACGCGGCGCTGCGGCCGCACCGGGAGGCCCGGCGCGGGTCAGAGAGCCGCTGAGGCGGTCGCGAGCACGGCCAGCACCCGCCGGGTGTCGGCCTCGGTGGTCCGCCAGTTGCTCAACGCCGCCCGCAGCGCCGGCACCCCGCCGTGGACCGTCGGCGTCACGAACGCCTCCCCGGACGCGGTGACCGCCCGGGCCAGGGCGTCCACCCGCGCCGGCGTGGGGTCGTCGGCCAGGGTGAAGCAGACGACGTTGAGCCGGACCGGGGCGAGCAGGCGCAGGGCGGGCAGTTGCTCGATGCCGGCGCCGAGCCGGCGGGCCTCGGCGACATTGCGCTCGACGATCTCGCGGTGCCCGTCCCGGCCGTACGCCGTCAGCGAGAACCACGCCGGCAGCGCCCGCATCCGCCGGGAGTTCTCCGGGGTGAGGTGCAGGAAGTCCGGGGTGCCGGTGGGCGGGCCCAGGTACGGGGACTCGTTGTGGAAGACGGCCACCTGGAGGTCGCGGCGGCGGGTGAACTGGACCGCCGCGTCGTAGGGGACGTTGAGCCACTTGTGCAGGTCCACACAGACCGAGTCGGCCGCGTCGAGACCGGCGACGAGCGGGGCGTGGGCGGGGGAGAGGGCGGCGAAGGCGCCGAACGCGGCGTCCACGTGCAGCCAGAAGTCGTACCGGTCCTTCAGGGCGGCGATCGCCCGCAGGTCGTCGAAGTCGACGGTGTTCACCGTGCCCGCGTTGGCGACGACGATCGCGGGCCGTCCGCCCAGTCCGGCCAGCGCCGCCTCCAGCGCAGTCACGTCCACCGCCTCCCGGTTGCCGGGCAGCAGCGGCACCGGGCGCAGCCGGTCCCGGCCGATGCCCAGCACCGACAGCGCCTTGCCGACGCTGGAGTGTGGGCTGCCGGACAGTACGTCGACGGGGCCGAGCGCGGCGGCGCCCGCCCTGGAGACGTCCACCCCGAGCCGCTCGCCGAGCCAGGCACGGGCGATCGCCAGACCGACCGTGTTCGACATCGTGGCCCCGGTCACAAACGCCCCCGAGTGCCGGTCGCCCAGCCCGAACAGCTCGGCCAGCCAGGCCACGGTCTCACGCTCCAGGGCGGCACCCCAGGAGCCGATGTCGCCGGACAGGTTCTGGTCATAGGCCGAGGTCAGCCAGTCGCCGGCCAGGGAGGCGGGCGTCACACCGCCGGTGACGAAACCGAGGTAGCGTGGCCCGGCCGAGGCGGACAGACCCGGCGCCCACCGCTCGGTGAACCGGGCCAGCGCGCCGTCACCGCCCTCCCCCCGCTCGGGCAGCGGCGCCCGCGCGGGTGCGGGCCCCGGCACGGCCACCGGCCGCTCGGCCGACCCGGCCGCCGCGCGGGCGGCCACGTCGCGGGCGGACTGGAGAAGTTCGGGAAGCCGGGCGAGATCGTCGGCGAGTGCGGGCTGCATGAACCGCACACTAGGTCGGCCACGACGCTGTGGCGCGGTCCACTTCCGGGTAAGTGGACCGATGCCGGCAGGGCGGTCGCGGCGGCGAAGTTAACCGTTTCGTCACGGCCTGCCCCGGGCTACAACCAAAGCCGCGCATCGGGCAGTCCAGTACGACGAGACCACAGGACAGAAAAAGGAGACGAACGTCATATGGGGGACATACGCCGACGAAGTGCCGTCGTGCTCGGTGTCACCGGGCTGGTGGCGCCGCTCACGCTCGCTCTCACCTCCGCTCCGGCGCAGGCCGCGAGCTGCACCACGCAAGCCGGTCCGTACCAGAAGCAGGTCGAGAAGTTCCTCGGGCGGCCGGTGGACGGCAAGCAGTCCGCCGCCGACTGCAAGGCGATCCAGAGCTTCCAGAACAAGCACGGCATCACGCCGGCCGTCGGGTACGCGGGTCCCGTCACCTGGGGCGTGATGGACCTGATGAACAAGCAGAAGGCCGTCGGGAACAACCCCAACAAGGACGGCAAGTGCCCGACCAACAAGGGGCGCATCGCCTGCGTCAACCTCACGCTCCAGCTGAGCTGGATCCAGGACGGCGGCAGGCTGGTCTACGGCCCGGTCCCGGTCCGTACCGGCCGTGACGGGTTCGAGACCCGGACCGGTCTGAAGAAGATCTACTGGCGTGACATCGATCACGTCTCGTCGGTCTACAACGTACCGATGCCCTACAGCCAGTTCTTCGACGGCGGCCAGGCCTTCCACTCGGTGAATCTCAGCATGTGGAACCCGCCGGGCTCGCACGGCTGCGTCAACATGACGCCTGCCACCGCCAAGAAGTACTGGTCGCTGCTGAAGACCGGCGACGACGTCTACGTGTACGGCCGCAAGCCGGGCACCTGACGGCACCCGGCCCGGCCCCGGCCGACGGCCGCGGGTCAGCTCTCCGGGGCGTCCCCGAAGTCCGGGATCTCCAGCCTGGCCCCACCCTGCCGCGCGGACTCGTGCGCGATGATGCCCGGCAGGGTGTAGCGGGCGGCCACCCAGGCGTTGACAGACGGCAGGGCGCGCGTGTTGACGGCGGTCACGAAGTCGTCCACCAGGAAGTGGTGGCTGCCCTCGTGCCCGTTGTGCAGCGCGTCGAACTCCCGCGGCAGCCGCGCCCGGTCGTGCACCGGCGCCGACCCGGAGGTGAAGGCCGCCCGCAGCTCGGGCGCGATGTGCTGGAGCGACGGGTCGTCAGGGGACATGGTGGGCTTGGGTTCGAGCAGCTCACTGATGTCCTTCACGCCCTTCTTGTCCTGCCACAGGGCCACCGTGGCCAGCTGCTCCATGCTCGCCTCGGTGCCGAAGAACCGGAAGCGGGACTCACGGATGTGGGACGGGTAGCCCACCCGCCGGAACTCGTTGGTGCGGAACGAGCCGCCGCCGGCCACCTCGAACAGCGCGGTCGCGTTGGAGATGTCGTTGCCGAACTGGCTGACCTCCTTGTCGAAGACGCCGTCGCCCCGGTCGTCCACGACCCCGATCGCCGACACGCTCACCGCGTGGGTCTGCCAGGCGCCGAGCACCCCGCCCACCGCGTGCGTCGGGTAGAGCAGCGGGGGATAGCTGGCGGTCGCCTTCCAGTTCTCGCCGCCGCTGTAGCGGTAGGCGTCGTAGAAGCCGAGGTCCATGTCGTGGACGTAGTCGCCCTCGGCGTAGAAGAGCCGCCCGAAGGCGCCCTCGGCGATCTGGTTGCGGGCGTGCACGGTCGCCGGGTTGTACTGGCTGGTCTCGCCCATCATGTACGTCAGCCCGGTCGCCTTGACCGTGTCGATGATCGCGGCGATCTCCTCGGTCGTGATCGCCATGGGGACCGCCGAGTACACGTGCTTGCCGGCGTTCAGGCCCTGCAGGACCAGGGGGCCGTGCGTCCAGCGCTGGGTGAATATCGCGACCGCGTCGACCTGGGACTCCAGCATGGCCTCGTACGACGGGAAGGTGCCCGCCAGTCCCTGGGCGGCGGCGAGCTTCTCCGCCCGCTCGGGCAGCAGGTCGGTGACGTACACGTCGCCGACGCCGGGATGGGCCTGGAACAGCGTGGCGAACTGGCCGGAGAACTGTCCGGCGCCGACGATGCCGAGTGAGAAAGTCATGAGGGTTACTTTTGCGGCGGAAGAATCATGCCGTCAAGGGGCGGATGGTAGTCGGAAAGATGCGGGGAGGGCGCTTATGCGGCGCATCCGGCGCACAGTAGGGTGGCTTGGTTGCTTCAGCTTCGGAAGAAAAGGGATGCCGTGACCGACTGGCTGCCGCTGAGCTCCGCGGAGCGCTCCGTGGCGATCGAGGTGCTCGTGCACGGCCCGCTGTCGCGTACCGAGCTGGCCCGCCGCCTGAACCTCTCCCAGGCCAGCCTCACCCGCCTCACCAAACCGCTCATCGAGTCCGGCCTGCTCGTCGAGGCCCCCTGGACCGGCGCTCCGGCGGAGGCGCGCCAGGGCCGTCCCTCGCAGCCGCTCGACGTGGTCGCCGAGTCCCGCTCCTTCCTCGGTTTCAAGATCACCGAAGAGATGGTCTACGGCGTCGTCACCAGCCTCAGGAGCGACATCGTGGCCCGGCTCGACCGGCCCCTCGCCGGTCACGACCCCGAATACGTGGCCGACCTGCTGGCCGAGATGACCGCCGAACTCGCCGGCCGGCACCCCTCGGTCGCCGGTATCGGCATCGGTGTCGGCGGGTTCGTGCGCGAGTACGCGGTGGTCGGCGAGTCGCCCTACCTGCGCTGGCATGACGTCCCGCTGGCCGGGCTGGTCGCGGAGCGCACCGGCCTGCCGGTCGTCGTGGAGAACGACGTGGCCGCCCTGGTCGAGGCCGAGACCTGGTTCGGCGCCGGCCGCGGACTCGACCGCTTCGTCGTGCTCACCATCGGAGCCGGCATCGGCTACGGGCTGGTGCTCGGTGGCCGACGCGTCCCCTACGCCGGGGAGGACCGCGGCTTCGGGCGGCACTGGATCATCGACCCGTGGGGCCCGCTCACCCCGCAGGGCGAGCGCGGCAGCGCCGTGTCGCTGCTCACCATCCCCAGCATCCGCTACCAGGTCCGGGCCGCCACCGGCCATGACGCGTCGTACGAGGAGATCCTCGCCGGCGCGGCCGCCGGCGAGCCGATGGCCGCGCGGGTGATCGGCGAGGCCGGCCGGGCGCTGGGCGCGCTCCTCGCGCAGATCGCCAACTTCGTCATGCCGCAGAAGATCCTGCTGGCCGGGGAAGGGGTCGGTCTGATGGAGGTGGCCGGCGACACGGTGCGGGAGACGGTCCGCGCCCACCGGCATCCGCTCGCCGCCCCGCTCGGCCTGGAGACCAAGGTCTCCGACTTCCACGACTGGGCACGGGGCGCCGCCGTCCTCGCCATCCAGGTGCTGGTGCTCGGCCGGACCGGCGGCTGAACTGCCGTTTCCGCTCGTGCGGCCGCTACGGCGACACATCGAACTCCCGCCGGTGGTTGACATATTGACGTGACGAGTAACACGGTCCGATATGTCCGTATCGGTCGTACTTACTCACGGCGCCTTCACGGCGAGCGGCATATGCTTCACACCATGTCCACCACTGTTGAAGCCGTCACCGAGCGATCGGCCGACGAGGTCAACGAGGAGATCCGGGCCCTGTGGCTCCGGTCGGGCGGGACACTGAGCACCGAGCAGCGCGAGGAGTACCAGCGGCTCGTCCTCGAATGGGCGGCGGCGACCCCGTAGCAGCCGGACCACCGCCCGTCCCGGGCACCCGCACGGACGGGTGCCCTTCTCGTAGGACCTCGCCAGGCCTCTGTCAGCCCCAAGTCGCCGAGTAGTAGCGCTGGTACGCCTTGCGGTCCTGTTCCGCGCGGAAGTAGCGCGTCCCCACCAGCGCGATCAGACTGCCCCCGATCACCAGCAGACCCGGACCGACGTTGCGGGTGTCCGTGATCCGGGCCACCAGACTCGTGTCGTCCCCGGTGACCGGTGCCGTCGAACCCGGCGAGGCCGCGCTCGGCGCGATGGCACTGTGGTTGGCCGACGCGGACGGCGCCGGCGTGGCGCTCTGTCCGCCGGCCGCGGCCTGCTTCGTCACGATCAGCTGCACGTTCAGCGCCGCCATCGCCCGCGTCACCGGCTGGAAGAACGTCACCCCGCCCGAGGTGCAGTCACCGCTGCCACCCGAGGTCACCCCCAGCGCGATGCCGTTGGAGAACAACGGACCCCCGCTGTCGCCCGGTTCGGCGCACACGTTCGTCTGGATGAGCCCGGTGACCGTGCCCTCGGGGTAGTTGACGGTCGCGTTGAGCGCGGTCACCGTGCCGTCGTGCAGCCCGCTGGTGGAGCCGCTGCGGAACACCTTCTCGCCGACTGTCGGATCGGCCGCCCCCGTGATCCGCACCCCCTGGCCGTTGCCGATCGCGACCACGTCCGCGTTGTCACCGGCCTTCCCGGACGCGTACTGGATCAGCGAGAAGTCGTTGCCCGGGAACTGCGTGTTGATCGTGGTGCCCAGCTGCTGGTTGCCCTGGCTGTCGTCGAACCAGATGGTGTTGGCGGGACCGCAGTGACCGGCGGTGAGAATGAAGTCGGTCTGCCCGTTGGTGACGTTGAACCCCGCCGAACAGCGGCCGCCCGTCGACAGGATCGGCTGCGCCCCGTTGAGCCGGGTGGTGAACGTGCCCTCGGAGCGCTGCATCTGCACGAAGCTGCCGATGCCCGCGGCGACCCGGCTCAGGTCCGACCAGTCGGAGGCGGAGACCGTGCTGTCGGCCTCCACCATCACCCGGTTGGTCTTGTAGTCGACCGCCCACGCGGTGCCGGCCACCCGCGGCGCCGCCTTCAGCGTGGCCGTGGCCGCCTTCAGCTCGTTCATGCTGTGCGACACCATCTTGGGCTCGGCGCCCGCCTGCTTCACCGTCGCCGCGGCCTGCGCGTCGATGACCGCGACCACCGGCTTCCCGTCGGCGCCGATCCAGCTGCCCGCCGTACGGGCCGTACCCAGCTTCGCCACCAGCGCCGCGCCGGTGTCACCGGCCTCGGTCGCGGTACCGGAGCTGAACGGGACGGCGGACGTGCCGGGAGTCTCGCTCGCCATGGCCGTGGTGACCATCGCGCCTCCCAGAAGGAGTCCGCCGACCGCCGCCAGCTGTGTTCCCCGCCGGACGACCCGTCGTCGTGCGTGCCTCATCCATGGCTCCCGAACCCCGAACGCGCGGTGCCTGCACCGCGGGGCCCTCCGGTCGTCGAGCGCCCTGCTCTTCATACGCGGGCGGCCTCCGGGGTGTTCACGACGGCGGTGATCTTTACGATCCCGTGGCAGTGCGGCGCGGCCGTACGCCTCGTTCCCGGGGCCGCCGCAGCCGCCTATCTTGAGCCCATGACCAGCATCCCGCAGGAGAATCCGGGCGAACCGAACCCGCTGCGCGCCCTCACCCTCGACCGGCTGCGACGTCGTACCAGCATGAAATGGCGCACCTACCCCGAGGACGTGCTCCCGGTGTGGGTGGCCGAGATGGACGTGCCGCTCGCCGCCCCGGTCGTGCGCGCGGTCACGGACGCGATGGAACTCGGCGACACCGGCTACCCGGCGGGCACCGCCTACGCCGAGGCGCTGGCCGCGTTCGCCGCGAAACGCTGGGGCTGGGACGGCCTCGACGTGGGCCGCACCGCGATCGTCCCCGACGTGATGCTCGGCGTCGTCGAAATGCTGAAACTGGTCACCGGGCCCGGCGACCCGGTGGTCGTCAACTCGCCCGTGTACCCGCCGTTCTACCAGTTCATCGAGCACCTGGACCGGCGGGTCGTGGAGGCCCCGCTCGGCGCCGGCGGGCGTATCGACCTCGGCGTCCTGGAGGCGGCGTTCGGCGAACTCGGCGGCGGGCGGGCCGGCTATCTGCTGTGCAGCCCCCACAACCCGACCGGCACCGTCCACACCGCCGACGAGCTCGCCGCCGTCACCGCCCTCGCCGAGCGGTACGGCGTCCGGGTCGTCGCCGACGAGATCCACGCCCCGCTCACCGCCCCGGGCGTCGCCTTCGTGCCCTACCTGAGCGTGCCAGGCGCCGAGCGCGGGCTGTCCCTGATGTCGGCGTCCAAGGCCTGGAACCTCGCGGGACTCAAGGCCGCGCTCGCCGTCGCCGGGCCAGGGGCCGCCGCCGACCTCGCCCGGCTGCCGGAGGAGGTGAGCCACGGCCCGAGCCATGTCGGCGTCATCGCCCACACGGCCGCCCTGAGCGACGGCACCCCCTGGCTGGACGCCCTGCTCGCGGGCCTCGACGAGAACCGGCGCCTGCTCGCCGGCCTGCTCGACCGCCACCTGCCCGGCATCCGGTACCGGCCCGCCGAGGCCACCTACCTCGCCTGGCTCGACTGCCGCGCCCTCGGCCTCGGCGACGACCCGGCCGAGGTCTTCCTGGACCGCGGCCGGGTCGCCCTGAACTCCGGCCTCCCCTTCGGAACCGGCGGCGCCGGGCACGTGCGCCTCAACCTGGCCGCCTCACCCGAGGTGATCACGGAGGCGGTACGGCGCATGGCGACGGCGCTCGCCTGAGCCGTCACCCCCCGGCTGACCTCACAGCCGTGCGCATGTGCCGATGCCGCTTGCCGACCACCGGCGCGAGGCCGCCTAGAATTCCGGCATGGACGACACCACCGGGACGGCGCTGGACCGGCTCGGCGCCGGCAAGTACCTGCTGGTCACCAGCTACCGCAAGGACGGCACCCCGGTCCCCACCCCGGTATGGGTGGTCCGGGACGGGGACACGCTCGGCCTCTGGACGGCCGCCGACACCTGGAAGGTCAAGCGCATCCGCCGCCGCGCCGACGTCGAGGTCGGCCCCTGCGACCTGCGGGGCCGCCCGACCGGCGACCCGGTCCCGGCCACCGCCGAGATCGCCGACGCGGCCACCACCGCCCGCTACCGCGACCTCATCGCCCGCAAGTACGGCCTCACCGGCCGCCTCACCCTCCTCGGGAGCAGGCTGCGCCGCGGCCTGGACGGCACGGTCGGCATCAGGGTGACCCTGACGCCCTGACACCTTGAGGAAGCCGCGGCCACGCCCTGGGGACGCCGAGGCCTCCCCAGGGCGGGCGGGGCGTCAGGAGGCGTCCGTCACCGTCCCGGTGAGCACCAGCCCGCCGGGCAGCGGCCTGCCGTCGTCGTCCGCCTGCTGGAAGGTCACCGACTCGGCCGGCTCCTCGACCTGGTCCCGCACGGTGGGGAGGCTCACGTCGAGGCCGGTCTGTCCGGCCGGCACATCCAGCCACAGGTAGAGGCCGTCCACCTGGGACAGCGGCCGCTCCGGGTCCGGTCGTGCGCCGGAGGCGTCGGCCAGCCAGCCCGGGTCGACGTCCTTGGTGGACAGCTCCGTACCGCCGCTGCCGACCGGGACCGGGACGAACAGCGCGCCGATGTCCGTGTCCGCGGCCTCGGACAGCGAGATCCGCCACTTCAGGGCCGAGCCCTCGGTCACCTTGTCCGCGACCGGAGTCACGGTGACGGTGGGCGCCGGGTCGTCGTCGTGCACGGTCAGCCCGCCCCGGTAGGAGCCGACGACCGCCCCGTGGACGGCCTTGACCAGCACGTCGTACGGCACGTCGGTGCCGAAGCGCGTGTTGCCCCTCACCTCGACCGGGACGTCGATGCCGTGGCCGCCGGGCCGCACGGTGACCAGGCGGTCCTTCGCGGTGCCGGTCGCCGGGTCGACGACGTACACCCGGACCTGGCCGCTGCCCCGCCCGGACACCCGCACCGGAACGTGGTAGGTGCGCACACCCGAGTCGCCCTCGTCGACCGTGAGCCGGCCGACGTCGACGCGCGGCAGCTCGGCCGCGCGGACCGCGGGGGTGCCCGGCCGCCAGCCCCAGGCGTCCATCAGCCAGGCCCGTCCGGATCCCGAACGCGGCGTCAGCGCAAGGGACGTGACGGACCGCAGATCGATCCCGGCCCGGTGGGCGGCGGTGAGCGGTACCCGCAGCTCGCGCGCCCAGTAGGACGCGGTGCGGTCGCTGCCGGGCAGCCCGTCGACGCGGAGCCGGCCCAGCGTCGCCCGCCGGCCGCGGCTGTCGGTGACGGACACGTCGAGGCCGGTGCCCTGGGAGTTCGGCGGCACGAAGATCCGCAGCGCGAGCGCCGCGGCGCCGGAGAGCGAGACCGGCCGCGCCACCCGGACGCGCGTCGGGGAGCCGGCGGACGTCCAGCGCAGCGCGACCGCGTGCCGGCCGGTCTCCCGGCCCGTCTCCCACTGCGCGAAGTGCGGCGAGAGGCCCGTGGCGCCCTCGCCCAGGCAGGCCACCGCCGGATCGGGATCGACCGCCGAGCACAGCCGGCCACCGGTCACCGTCATCCCGCCGTCCGGCAGGAACCCGGCACCGCGGTTCGCGCCGACCGCATGAGCGAGCACGCGCGCCGGGTCGGCCGACGGCGCCCGCCGCCCCGAACCGTCCAGCAGCGGACGCACCTTGTCGTCACCGGCCACGAACAGGCGGGCCGCCGCCGCGATGTAGGCCGAGCCCGCCCGGTGCTGCTGGTCGGCCGTCAGCCGGGTCGCGGCCCGCGGGGAGCAGACCGCGTCCGGGTGGTCCGGGTCGTCGTAGAAGTCGTCCTCCGCGGGGGCCTGCGCCTGCCCCGGCGTCCACTGGGAGTTGAAGAAGTTGTGGTCGGCGCCGATCACGTACACGGCGCTGTGCAGAGCCCTGCCCCTGCTGACGGCGCGGGTGCCGTCGACGTACACCTCGCCCTGGAGGTCGGAGACATCGCCGTCGCAGCCCGGCAGGACGGTGAGGGACGGCACGTCCGGCACCGGGTTCTGGCCGAAGACGGTCGGGCCGATCAGGACGGTGCCGCTGATGTGCCAGCGCACCCTGCCGTGATAGCCGTCCTGGCCGGCCGGCGGCGGGTAAAGGCTGTCCAGCGCCGCCCGGTTGACGCCCTCGCCGCCCCGGGAATGGCCGATCAGCAGCACGCGGGACAGGTCGGCGCGGGGTGCCCGGCGCACGATCGGGGGCGCGAGGCGCGGGTTTCGCGCCCAGTCGGCCCAGTGCGCGAGGTGCAGCCGGATCAGCGACGAACGGGCCTGCGCGCCGCCGTCCTCGGCCTGCCAGTCCTGGCCGTTGATCCCGTTCGCCGAGATCGACACCGTCACATAGCCCTGGGAGGCCAGCAGTTGCTGGTCGCGCAGGTAACCCCGGTGGCTCGGCACCGGGAGCGTTCCGGCCGGGCACGGCCAGGCGCCGGAGGCGTCGTCGGAGCCGCCGTGCGGGGCGTAGCAGGTGGCGTGGCGGCCGTGCAGGAACAGCGCGAGCGGGCGGGCCACGGAGACCCCCGTGGGCGCGACCACCACGGCCTGCATCTCCACCGGGACGGAGAACCCGGGCAGCCGCACCGACGCGAGCCGGTACGAGCCCGTCTTCGTGCCGTAGGGGCCGGGCCGGCCCGGGTCCACGGGGTTGGCGGGCAGCGGGGCCGGTGGCCGGGCCGCCACCGAGGGAACGGAGGCGGCCGGGCGGGTGTCCAACCGCCGCCCGCCGCCCCAGACTTGGAGGTTCTTCAGGGCCCCCGCCCGCGCCCCGTCCAGGCCGAGCCGGAAGGTGTGCCCGTCCCGCTCCGGCTTCGGCACTCCCAGCAGCCGCCCGTCCGAACGGAATTCGACCCGCGCGTCCCCCATCGGCACCCGTCTGCCCGACCGCCACACCAGCTGTGACGCCGACCGCCCCTGGTCGATGTGCCAGCCCGGCGGCAGCTTCCCGTCGGCTGCGGCCACGGCTGCGGCCGGGGCCTGTTGAGCGTGTGCGGTGGTGCCGGACACTCCTCCCGCGAGCGCGAGCACCGCCGCCGCGGTGACCCATATGCGCCGGGTACGGACCAATGTTCCCTCCTCCTCGGATGGCGAGCACGGGCCACCCGGGCCGTCCCGGGGAGCCCCTCGCCCTCCGGAGGACGGGGAGTTGAGTCTGTGGGTTGCCTGTGAGGCCGGAGTGAGGGGGGCAAGCGCGCGAGAAACGGGGCCTGTCCCGGTCCCGCCGCGCTACTCGACGCCGGGCGGTACGAGGGTGGCGTGGTGGTAGTACATCCGCCAGCCGCTCGCCTCGTCGCGCCGGCGCCACAGTGAGCTGTGCCGGGAGCGGCGGTCGCCCAGGCGGGCCTCGAAGGTCACCTGCACCAGCCCCGGAGCGAGGACGACGCCGGTCATGCCGGCGGGCTCGTAGCGCGGGCCGTTCTTCGACGCGCCCGGCTTGTCCGGCAGTTCGGCGAGCACCTGCTCGTACGTGTACCGGCGGCCGGACGCGCCCACCTCCACGAACTCCGGGTCCAGCAGCTCGCCCGCCAGCTCCCGGGAGGCGCGCACCTCGGGATCCAGGAGCCGCAGCTCGCCCGCGACGGCGGCCGCGACCTGGGCTGATTCATCGCTCATGGGCTCATCCTCGCCCAGGGTCCCGGCCGCCGGGCAACCGGATTTCCGACCGTCAGCTCCAGGCGCGGTACGGCTCGTCGAGCAGCTGGAAGACCGGCTCGCCCCGCACGGGGTCCTTGGCGGTGGAGAGCTTGACCCGGTCGCCGCTGTGGATGCCGATCGGCGGGCCCATGACCCGGCCCCGCACCACGAACCCCTCGGCCATCTCGATCAGGGAGACGTTGCGCGCGGCGGGCGTGTTGCGGTGCACCACCGTCGAGTGGCGCACCGTCCCCGTGCCCTCGCTGCGCTCCGTCCGCAGCTCGCTGCCCTGGCAGACCGGACACAGCAGCCGGTGGTACATCGCGGTGCCGCACCAGGTGCAGCGCTGGTAGACGATGGCGTCCCTGACGCGCTCCGCGGGCGCGGGGTCGAGAACGCCCGTCGCGAATCCGACCGCCGACTGCGCGGCGCTCGTCGAGTGGTGGTACACGCTGGTCAACTCCCTGCGCTCGCCCGGAATCCCGCGTGTCCGGACCCGGCCGGGCACGCCTGTGCCCGGTTCGCGGTGCCACCGTGCACGCCGAAAGAGTATGGCACTCAGTGTCAGTCGTAAAGGCACTGCGTACCCCCAATATGGATTTCTCGAATCTCAGGCACGGCTCTTGTGCGTGGCTCTCAGCCTCGGCCGAACGCGGTCTCGATCTCCTGCACCACCCGCCACAGCGGGGCGTCGCGCCGTGAGACCAGGACGACCACGTCGTCCGGGTGTTCCACCGGGCCGCCGAACAGCGCGGCCGACGTCCCGCCCGCGGCGGGCGCGGCGGGCTCGGTGCCGAACGCGGCCTGCACGTACCCGAGGGCGTGGTCGACCGTCTCGTCCGGGTTGCCGCGTCCGTCCGAACGCAGCCAGGAGCGGAGCGCGTTGTTGTGCGCCGCCACCACGGCCGCCGCGATCACGTCCGCGCGCAGCGTCCCGTCCGGGCGGCCGGCGCAGCGGCCGCGCAGGTAGTCGGCGAGCGCCCGCTCGTAGCGCCACACCACCGACAGCTCGTACGCGCGCAGCCCCGGGACCTGCTTGGTGAGCCGGTAGCGCTGCACGGAGAACGTGGGGTTCTCGGCGTACATCCGCAGCACCAGCCGCGCCGCGTCGCACACCCGCCGCACCGGCTCGCACTCGGGGTCGCCCGCCGCCAGGAAGTCGGTCATGTCGGACAGACACCCCTCGTGGTCGGGGAAGACCACGTCCTCCTTGGACGGGAAGTAGCGGAAGAACGAGCGCCGTCCCACTCCGGCGAGGGCCACGATGTCGTCGACGGTCGTCTGCTCGTAACCGCGCTCCAGGAAGAGCCGGAAGGCCGCCGCGACCAGGGCGTCCCGCATGGGCGGCTTGGCGGGCGGTGCCACGCTGCTGGAGCTCATGGACGCGAACGTAGCATTCCGTCCGCCTTCTGGCACTCAGTGCCCTAGACCGGGGGACTGAGTGCTCACCACCCGTCCCCGGCGCGGCTCGCGCCGCCGGACTGAACCGGTGGGCCGGTCCTGCCGTATGTGTTCTCGGGGATCGCGGGCACCCGTGCCCACGGCAGGTGGAAGGAGAGCAGTGTGTCGACACCGCCCGACCCTGAACAGCCGCACCGCGGACCGGTGCTGGAACCGGTCCGGGTCCTGCGCCCGCGCCGCCTGGACACCCTCGCGGAGCTGATGCGCGAGTTCCACGAGGGGGCGCAGGCCGACGCGAAGGCGAGGGCGCCGAAGAGCCGTGGCCCCGCGGACTTCGAGGCCTTCGACGCGGCCCCCGCTCCCGGCACCGGGGCCTTCGGCTCCGGCACGGAGGACGAGACCCAGGAGCTGCCGCCCGTCACCGACGGCCCGCGCACCGCGCCCGGCGGCCGCGGTCACGGCTACGGCCACGGGCCGGGCGCCGCCCCGTCCCGTGCCTTCGGGTTCGGACCGGGACTGCGCCGGGCCGCCGTCGTGGTGGCCGTGGGCGCGGCCGCCCTGGTCGGCTTCGGCTGCGCCCTGCTGCTGCCCGGCCGTGAGGGCACCGCCGAGGCCGCCCAGCCGTCCGAGTCCGCCACCACGGCACCGGCCACCACCCCGCCGGCCTCCGACACCTCCACCGACCCCGACGGCGCCGGCACCCTCCGCCAGGGCGACACCGGGCCCGAGGTGGTCGAGCTGGAGCAACGCCTTCTGCGTATCCCGGACGTCTACCACGGCGGCTCCACCAGCGGCACCTACGACGCGGCCCTGACGGCGGCCGTGGAACGCTTCCAGGTCTGGTACGGCATCAGCGGCGACGAACGCGGTGTCTACGGCGACGACACCCGGCGCGCCCTGGAGTCCCGCACCAGCCTCACCGACGGCTGACCGGCGGGTTCGGACGGCGGCCAGTGGATCAGGAAGGCACCGGGAACATGCGACGGGCAGACGTCACGACGGCCGGCCGGCGGCCGCCGCGTGCCGCCGCCCGCCCACCGGACGCCCGCGAGGGCCGAGCCGACGAACGGCTCCCGCGTCCCGGCCCGCTTCTGTCCGCCGCGTTCCTGCCGGTCCTGGTGGCGGCCCTGACGCCGGACCGCTCCGGAACTGGCTCCACCGCGACGACCGGCGATCCGGCTACTCCTCGCCCGCCAGCGGCACCCGGATGTCCAGCACGCACACGTCGTCGCGCCGTTCGCCCGTCAGCATCGCCGCGAGGAGGGCGTCCAGGGAGGCGGGACCGGCGGCGAGGGCGGCCTCGGCCAGGCGGTCCAGCCCGGCGTCGATGTCCTCACCGGGCCGTTCCACCAGGCCGTCGGTGTACAGCAGCAGCCGGTCGCCCGGCTCCAGCCGGAACTCGGCGGACTCGTAGACCGGGTCCGCGCTGGCGCCGAGCAGCATGCCGGCCGGACGGTCCAGGCGGTAGGCCTTGCCCCCGCGCACCAGCAGGGGCGGTGGGTGACCCGCCTGGGCCCAGGCGAGCCGGCGCTCGGCGGGCTCGTAGCGGGCGAGGACCAGGGTCGCGGTGGACTGGGCGTCGCGCGAGTGCAGGAGCAGGAAGTTGAGCCGGGCCAGCGCTCCGGTCAGGGAGGATCCGGTGGTCACCATGCCCTTCGCGGTGAACCGCAGCTGGGCCATCGTGGCGACGGCGTCGACGCCGTGGCCCGCCACGTCGCCGATCACGAACAGCGCCGCCTCGTCGGGCAGTTCGATGGCACTGAACCAGTCACCGCCGACATGCACCCCCGCCTGGGCGGGCAGATAGGCGACCTCGACGCGCAGCCCGCGCAGCCGCACCGGCCTGCTGGGCAGTGGCAGCAGCGCGTGTTGCAACCGGGCGGCCAGCGCGCGCTCCGCCTCCAGGACGCCGCGCTGCGTGAGGATCGCGCGCTCGCTGTCCACCAGGGCGAGTTCGGCGCTGCGCTGCGCCGTGAGGTCCTGCACGAAGCCGTGCACCTCGACGACCGTGCCGTCGGGCGCGGTCACCGCCTCCGCGACGGCCCGCAGATGCCGTACGTCGTTCGCGGACCTGATCCGGAACGGCACGTCGAACTGGCGGCCGGTGCGGGCGAGTTCGGAGACGGCACGGGCCAGTGCGTGGGCGTCCTCGGGCAGCACCAGGTCCGGCAGCAGGTCCAGTGGCACCGCTCCGCGGTTCGGGTCGCGGCCCAGGATGGTGTACACCTGGGACGACCAGTTGACCTGGCGGGTGACCAGGTTCCAGTTGGCCCAGCCGAGGTTGCCCAGCCGCTGCAGCTCCGACAGCCGCTGCTCCTGCCGCTCCTCCGTGTCGTGCCGCAGCCAGGTCACCAGCAGTCCGTCGCCGAGCCGGGCGGCACGCACCGAGTAGGTGGCCGACACGGTCACGCCCGCGAGAATCTCCTCGTAGACGAACGGCTCGCCCTCGTACGGCTCTCCGTCGAGCGCCTGCAGGTATCCCTGCCACAGCGCCTCGCCGGCGACCGAGGGGTAGCTCTCCAGGATGTGCGAGCCCACCAGCTCGTGGCCGGTGCGGCCGAGGATGTCGACCGCGGTCGGGGTGGCCGCCTCGATGCGGTAGTCCTCCACCTCGCCGCCGGCGCTGCGCAGCGGGGTCAGCAGGACCGTCGCTCCCGGCAGGGCGTCCAGTACCGTCTGGACCGACCGGGACAGCTCCGAGGCCACCGGCTCGGCAGGGGCGCCGAGGGCGCTGAGCCGGCCGGCGCTCAGCCGGGCGACGGACTGCAGCAGTTCGCGGTCGGCGAGGTCGAAGGCGGCCGCCGGCCGACGCAGGACGCCGAGGACCAGGTCGCCACGGGCAGGTACCCACGCCCGGGACAGCCAGCGCCCGGTCGGCTCGTCGATGAGCTGGAAGGTCTGCCGGTCCTCGGTGAAGTGCTCCAGCCAGAGCGGCTTGCCGGCCCTCAGCGCCTCCAGCGGGGCGATCCCCTGCAACGGCGGTACCTGGTGCCACTGGGCGGCGAGCGTCGCGTCCAGCCCCGCGTGCCCGACGAGTCCGAGCCCGTCGCCGGGCAGCCGCCGGTAGAGCAGCACCGCGTCGGCGTCGACCTGCGGCGCCAGGTGCTCAAGGAGCGTCGCGCCCAGCTCCTGCGGGGAACCGACGGTCAGCAGGGCCTTGCCGAGGCGGCCGAGGAACTCGGCGGCGTCGGACGCCGCGGGCGACTCGCGGGGCACGGCCGCGGCGGGCGGTTCGGTGGCGGGGGTCCCGGTGGCGGGCGCGGCGGGCATCAGGGCGCCGAGGGTGAGCCAGCTCTCCTCAAGCAGCGTGCGGCCACCCGCCTCGGCCCGTTGCAGCAGGGCCTCGTGCGCGGCGTCGGGGGAGCAGCCCGTGGCGGCCATCAGGGCCCCCTTCGCCCGCTCCACCGCCGCGGACGTGGCCGCCGCCTCCCGCAGCCGGTCCAACTCGGCGCGCTGCCTGGCCACGATCCTCGCCAGCGCTGCCAGCTCGGCGACGGCACCGGTGTCCAGGGAAGGCACGTACTCGCTCGTCACGGGTCGAGCATGGCACAGGAAGGGGCCTCCGATCACACTGGTGCCCGAACCGTGAAGGATATGGGCATCGGTGAACGGGTATGGTCAGCGGCCTGTGCTGTGTCCGACGAGCGCCTCGGTGACCGCGCGGACGCTGCGGGCGATGTGCTGCAGCTGCATGACCTCCGCCGCGTACAGCTTGATGGTGTGCTCGATGACCGACTCCGGCAGACCCAGCAGGGGCAGTTCGGCGCGCGCGGTCTGCAGCGCCGTGCGCGCCACCCGGACCTCGTGCTGGACCTGGATCTGCGCGTGCCGGGCGAGCAGGACGGGGTGCCGGATCAGCGCCGGGTAGCTGGCGTAGCGGGCCGGGACCAGTTCGCGCAGCCACTTCGTGGCGGAGCGCTCCCAGTCGTAACTGCCCGGTGCCTTGACCTGGCAGGGCCAGTCGGGGCTGATGCGCGCGGTCGTCGTCAGAGTCATGATCATCGCTTCCGGGTGTGCGGCGTCGTGAGGGTGACCGACGGAGGTCTGGGCGGCTCCGGCCTAGGGGATGGCCGGAGCCGCCGCGGGCGAATCGCGCAGGCGATGCCCGTTCGAACACCCCGGGCGCCGACGCGGGTAGGAGACGGCGGCTGGGGGTGCCCGTGCGAGGCCCCGCGCGTCGGCCGCCGGCACTGCGGATGGTGCTGCGTGCGCATGGGCGGTCCGTCGGCTTTCTCGGGGCGGGTGCGAGCGGTGCGTCCTCGGGTGCGGAACGTGCCCGGAGTGGGCCGGGGGTGATCCGTGAGCAGTATTTATATATGCCGTCCGGTTTGCAAGACGTATGAAAACATTCATGCGCGAAATGAGGTGAATACTCCCCCTACGAGGCCATGCGGAGGGAGGCCGGATCCCGGGTTCAGTCCTTGAGGAAGAACTGGTGCTCCTCGGCGACCTGCTCGTACTCCTCCAGGCGCGCCTGGGTGCGTTCCGGGTCGGCGTCGGTCATCGCCTGGAGCAGCGCGGCGGCCATCAGACCGGGTGCCGCGTAGGTGTCGAAGACCAGGCGGGACCCGATGCCGGTGCTGAAGGTGACGTCCGCCTCGTCGGCCAGCGCGCCGAGCGCCAGGTCGGTCACCAGCGCCACCCGCAGGCCCGCGGTGCGCGCCACCCGGATCGCGGTCAGCGTCTCCTGTGCGTGCCGCGGCATCCCGAACGCCAGCACCCAGGTGCCGCCCGCCTCGCGCGACTGCAGCAGCGCGTCGTAGGCCACACTGCCGCCCCGGGTCACCAGCCGAACGTCGGGATGGATACGGCGGGCGGCGTAGGCGAAGTACTCGGCCAGCGAGACGGAGATACGCAGGCCGAGCACGGTCAGCGGGGACGACTGGGAGAGCTCGCGGCCGATCCAGATCACCCGGTCCGGGTCGGCGAAGTCGCGCCGCAGATTCTCCAGGTTCTCGATCTCGGCGTCGACGGCGGCCTGGAGCTCGTTGCTGCGGTGCTCGGTGGCGGCCCCGGTGCCGCCGGCCAGGGTGCGCAGCGCGATCGACTGGAGCCGCTCCCGCAGCGCGGGGTAGCCGCTGAAGCCGACCGCCCCCGCGAACCGGGTCACCGACGGCTGGCTGACCCCGACCCGCTCGGCCAGGTCGGTGATCGACAGGAAGGCCGCCTCGGTGATGTGGTCGATCAGGTACTGGGCGATGCGGCGCTGACCGGGGGAGAGCCGGGGGCCGTCGAAGAGCTCGCGGAGCTGGGAGGTGGGCGCGGCCTCGGCCTCCGGCACCGTTTTGCCCGAGGTGATGGCGGATGCCTGTGCGCGGGCCTGCTGCGGCGATGGCACCGAAGCGCCTCCTTTGTCTCCCACGAGGACTCAACATAGCTCACGGACCGTGGTGACCAGGGGTGGTGCGGTACGCCGGACCGTCCCGGCGGCCGAAGGCCCAGGATGCGGAGCCGGCACCGGGATTGCGCTGCTCACCGGCGACGGATGCGGTGGTCGTCGCCGGCGGATCGTGCGGTCACCGCCGGTAGATGGTGATCGAATGACCCACATCATCGATCGGACGGCTGGTGTCGATCAATTCCGCGAGTTCGCCCCGGGCCTTGGCGGCCCACGAGTCCGAGACCACCAGCAGACCGTGCACCCTCCCGGCCGGCACCTTGCGGGGGTCGGCGGCGTGGATGCCGTAGTACCCCGGGACGCCACTTCCCTTGTAGACCAGCCAGATCCGCTCGCCCGGATAGCGCTCCTTGAGCCGGTCGGCGAGCCGGCCCAGGTCCTGCCCCCAGTCCACGTTGGAGTCGTGCAGCCACAGATGCGTCTTCGCCGGCCCCCCGAACGCCTCGTTGGCGTACGGCAGATAGAAGGGGAACGTGCGCAGCGAGCTCACCGCGACGAACAGCACCAGCGCCCCGCCCACCGGCCGCGCCCACCGCCTGCGCACCGTCAGGACCGCGGCGCCGGCCACCGCGAGGAACATCGGCATGAAGACCGCGTACCGGGTTCCGAAGTCCCGTGACCCGGTCATCGCCGAGGCCAGCAGCACGGCGGGCGGCAGCAGCAGGTACGGCGCGGCCGGCCGCAGCCGCCGTACCGCCACCAGCGCGACGGCACCTGCCGCCCACAGCGCAAGCATGCCGAGCGGGGTCTTCACCAGCAGGGCGGCCGGCAGGTAGTACCAGCGGGAGCCGGTGTAGAGGTGCCCGAACAGGTACCCCTGCCAGGGGAGGTCCTCCAGGGCGAACTGCATCCGCATGCCGTCCCGGTAGGACCGGGGAAAGGGCATCAGGTCGACCAGGAGGCCGCGCAGCCCGTGGACGGCCGGGACGGGCGCGGCGGACAGGAGACGCAGCCGGGGATCGACCGCCAGATAGGAGAGCCACACGACGGCGACCGCGGTCACCGCCACCACGGCCGCGGCCGCCAGGGCGCGCAGCACACGGCCCGGACGCGCACCCCACACCGCCACCACCGCCAGCGCCACCAGCACCGGGATCGCGGGCAGCGCGCTCATCTTGGTCGCCACCGAGGCTCCCGACGCGGCTCCCGCCAGGGGCAGATACAGCCGGGGCCGGCGCCGGGCCCGCCACACCAGCCAGGCGGACGTCAGCACGAACCCGGCCGACGGCACGTCCAGGGTGGCCAGCGAGCCGTGCGCGATGACGTCCGGGGAGAAGCAGTACAGGGCGAGCGCCAGGAGCCCGGCCGCCGTACCGAGGACCTCGCGGGCGAAGGCGAGGACGACCAGACCGAACAGCAGCGTCAGCACGATCACCGGCAGCCGTGCCCAGAGCATCACCCGCCAGGGGTCGTTGCCCGACGAGTACAGCAGATGCCGGCCCACCTGCCCCTGGTCGCCCCGGTACGACGGGTCGTAGTGCGGGTCGGCGACGGCGATGCCGGCCATGATGACGAGCTTGCCGAGCGGCGGGTGCTCGGCGTTGTAGCGCACCCGGTGCTCGTGCAGGTAGTCGGTGGCCGTGGCCACGTAGACGGGCTCGTCGATGGTGGGCGTCTGCTGGACCGCGGTGGTCACCATCGCCACCGCCATCTGGGCGAGCAGCAGCACCGCGAGGACCGGCACCAGCCACCGGCGCCGGGCGCGCAGGGCCGCGGTCAGCCGGGCCGCGGGCCGGGGGAGGGGCCCGGGGCCGTCGGGGACGTGGGGGACGTCGGGTTCGAGGACCGACTGCTGTTCGCTTGCCATCATCCGCCCCGCGGGGACACCGGGCCCGCGGTGACGGGAACGATCACGAGCCACCATGGGCCCTACTGTCGCATCGCTCCCGCCACCGGGCGCGTCACCGCTTCACGAGTCGTACCGACAGGCCTTCTGCCGTGTACACGGGTACGGCTCGCAGGGTGGCGGAGTTCAGCTCCACCGTGTCGAACTGTCCGCGCAGCCGCGGTGCGGCGACGACCGGGAGGGTGCTGCCCGCGGCCGGCGGGTGCTCGGTGCCGAGGTTCAGGGACAGGGCGCTGCCCCGGCCGAGGACGGCCAGGTGCTTCACCGTCAGCGGCGCCTTGCTGCCCTTGGCCAGAGTGACCTCCAGGGTGCCCGCGTCCTGCGTGTAGGTGCCGCGCACGAACAGCTCCTGGGCGACCCGCAGGGTGCCGGCCGAGACCCGCACGTCACCGCGGCCAAGGGCGTCCTCGGCGGCGGCCACCAGAGTGCCGGCGGCCAGCACGGTGCCGCCCCGGTAGCGGTTGCTGCCGGTCAGGGTCAGCGTGCCGGTGCCCTTCTTGGTCAGACCGCCGTGACCGTCGATGTCGTTGCGCCAGCTGTCGGCCGCCGCGAAGCCGCCGGCCGCCGCGTCCAGGGTGACCGTGACGTCCGCGTCGAAGGCGCCGTAGCCGTCCGCCGCGGCGAACAGGTTGAGGCGGCCCCACTGCTCCGGGCCGTCCAGCAGCACGTACCCGGAGGGCAGACCGGTGGTGCGCAGCACCTCGCGCCGCTGGTCGGCGGACAGGTACGGCTGACGGGTCTCCAGCAGCACCTCGGCGCCCTTGGGCACGGTGAGCGGGAGGTCGCGGCCCTCCCGGTCCAGGATGTACGTCAGCCGGGGCGTGGCCGCGCGCTCGGTGGCCTCGCGGTCGGCGTACGGGTCGGTCGCGACGTCGGCCGAGTGGGCGTAGGCGTACAGGGTGTCGGCGGTGGTGCCGGTCTGCGCCTCGAAGTAGGCGAGGGCCTGGGCGCGGGCGGCCGCCTTCAGGTCGGCGTTGGCCGGGTCGGCGAGGGTGGCGGCGGCCAGGGCGGTGGCCATGATGCGGCCGCCGATCACGTCGACCGTGTTGTGCATACCGGCGATGATGCGGGTGTCGCTGAGCTCCAGGGCACGGGCGACCAGCTCCTGGAAGCGCTCCGGCACCGCGTACGCGTAGGCCAGGCCCGCCAGGTGGAAGGCGTTGGTGTGGCCGGACGGGAAGCCGCCGTCGTCGGTGGGGGAGGTGCCGCGCTGGCGCAGCAGCTGCGGAGCCACGACCACGTCGGACTCGTAGACCGGGAAGCCGTACGCGTCGGTCGTGCCGGTGTCGACGACCTCGCTGTCCTCGTTCATGCGCCACGGACGCGGGTACTGGTAGGCGTACTTGGACGGGTTGCCGGACGCGTAGTTGCCGCGCACGGTGTCGACCAGGGTGGCCACCTTGCCCAGCGCCGAGTCGTGCGAGCCGGCACCGAGCGCCGAGCCCGCCGGGGCGCCCGCGGGGACGGCGTCGCTGATGGTGGTGGCGGGCGTGCCGTCGGGCGCGCTGGTGATCGAGGTGACCGCGAGGGAACCGGCCCTGTACAGGTCGGCGAGCGGGCCGAGACCCGCGATCATCGCGTAGCTCTGGTGCTGGCGGTCGTAGAGGAACGCCTTCTTCGCGTCGGCGGCGCTGCGCTTCCTGGTGATCTTGGCGCAGTAGCGCATGTTGGCGCGGAGGACGTCGGCGCGCAGCACGGCACCGGTGTTCCAGGCGGAACCGGTCTTCCAGACCTGCGCGAAGCCGCCGAGGATGCGGACCACCGCGTTGGTGTCGGCGGTCAGGTTGGTGCTGATGTTCGTCTTGTAGTCGTCGACGAACGCCAGGGCCGTCGCGGCCTTGGCGTCGGCGGCCGCGAGCCAGCCGACGAAGGTCGGGGCCGCCAGCACACCCGCCGACGCGCCGAGCGAGGTCTTCAGGAATCCCCGTCGGCCGACGGCGAGTCCACGGGCCGGAGAAGCGGGGTGGTGCCCGGCAGGTGACGGCATGGAGGTGCCTCTCTTCAGTTCTACGGCGCGGCGGCCGGAGGGAGTGGGCACGAACCCCCGGTGCGCGCGATGTGCGTGAGCGGGTGGGTTCGCGTGGGAAAAGTGTCGAACGAGCGAAGTTCTAAGACCGGTCCGTGTCCCGGCGGCCATGCTCCAACGACCGGAACATGGACCGTAGTTGAACGGCAGCCCAGTGGTTCACAGGAAGAACCCGCCGGGACCTGCGCGTTCGCCGCGTCGAACGGCCCGTGGGCCGGGCGCACGGAACCGGACGGGCCGCGGACGGGTTTCTCACAGGATCGAACGCGCCAGCGCCACCGCTCCCTCGACCGGCGGAAGCCGCAACGGCTGCGGCCGGGCTCCGGGTACGGCCTCGGCGAGCGCGGCCGCGAAGGCGTCGTACAGGCGCGGCTGGGAGAGGATCGTGCCGCCGGCGACCACCACGTCGTCCACGGCGAGACCGCGGGCGGCGAGCCGGGTCACCAGGCCCGCGAGGGCCCGGCCGCCGTCGGCTATCACGTCGGCGGCGAGCCGGGAGCCCGCGTCGGCCGCGGCGAAGAGCACCGGGGCGTGCCGGCCCCACTGGGCGGAGACGTCGGAGGCGCTCTCCAGCGCGGCGCCGAGTGCGGGCACCTCGGCCACCTCGAACGCGGCGACGAGCCCCTTCGCGAGGGCGTCGGGGGCCTCGCCGCGGTCATGGGCGGCCCAGACGGCGCGGGCGGCCTCCCGGACGAGCCCGGCGGCGCCGCCCTCGTCACCGAGGACCGCACCCCAGCCGCCCACCTGCACGGGGCTGCCGTCGGCCGCCCGGCCCACGGCCACCGAGCCGGTGCCGGCCACCAGGCCGACGCCCTTGTCCAGGCCGGCGGCGGGGACGAGGAGCTCGGCGTCGCCCACCACCCGGACAGGCACGTGGAGGAGGTCCCGCAGCGCGGCGGCGATGCCGGAGCACTGGCGGGGGGTCTCACAGGCGTGCCCGCCGACGGCCAGGGCGGCCGGGCGGGTGCCGGGGGGAAGGGCGTCGTGCACGAGCGCGGTCAGCCAGCGGGCCGCGGCGGCGGAGTCGTGCGGCCGCCAGCCGCTGCTCGCGCGGACGTGGTCGGCGACCCGGTCCACGCCGGCGAGGGCGCGGAGCTGGGTCTTGGTGCCGCCCACGTCGATACCGACCACGAGCGGGGAAGAAGGAGCGTCCTGCACGGATCCTCTTTCGTCGTCTGGGCGAACAGCGCCGAAGAGCCTGGCACTGTGCTGCGACGGCGGGCGAACCGTTTCCGGCCGAACAGGAGTTGGGCAACTAGGGAAGCCCCGGGACGGGCTTCTTGCGGAGCACGGCAGGCGAGTACCGTGTACTTCGTTAGGAAGTTAACTAACGAAGTACAGTGCGTCAAGAGTTGCCGCGGACCCGATCGACGGGACCCTGTCGAGGCCTGAACCGCGCGGCACACCGGCACCGCATCGCCGCATCCCACGACACCCGGGGAGCGCGGCCCCTGACCCCTGGGGGAACTGTGGAACACGTCGTGGCTGAGGCCCCCCGGCTCACCGAGAGCGCGGGCGCGGTCTTCGCCGTGCTGGCCCAGGCCGGCAGCGCCACCCGGCCGCAGCTCGCGAGCCTCGCCGGCCTGTCCAAGCCGACGGTCTCCGCCGCCGTCGCGGAACTGGAGGGGGCGCGGCTGGCCACCCACTCGGGCACCGCCTCCAGCGGCACCGGCCGCTCCGCCGCCGTCTACGGCCTCGGACCGGCCTCCGGCTCGGTCCTCGCCGTCGACCTCGGACCGTCCCGCACCAGGGTCCGCGGCTGCGCCCTGGACGGCACCCTGCTCGCCGAGGCGGACACCCCTCGCACCCGGGCCGCCGACGCCGTCCGCGAGGCCCTGGCCGCGCTGCCCGCCGGGGCCCCGCTGCGGGCCATCGTCGTCGCCATCGGTGATGTCACCGCCGCCGACCGGGCGGGCGCCGGGATGCGCCCGGCGACCGCCAAGGCCGGGCCGGTCTTCGACGCGGTCTCCGTCGCCCTGCCGCCGGGGGTGCCCGTCCACCTGGAGAACAACGTGAACTGCGCGGCCCTCGCCGAGCTCCACGAGGGCGCCGCCCGTGGCCGGCACACCTTCGGCTACCTGCGGATCGGCGTCGGTATCGGTCTGGGCATCGTCATCGGCGGCCATGTGCTGCGCGGCGCCAACGGCGCGGCCGGTGAGCTCGCCCGGCTGCCCTACCCCTGGGACGACGACCGTGAGCCCCGCCAGGAGGCACTGGAGGCCTACGTCGGCTCGCACGCCCTGCTGCGCCGTGCCGCCGAGGTCTGGCGGGAGGCCGACGGTCCGTGCCCGCGCACCGCCGACCGGCTCTTCGCGCTGGCGGCCCAGGGCCGGGAGCCCGCCCTTGCCGTGGTCGCCCGGCACGCCGCCGACGTGGGCCGGCTGGCCGCCGCGGTGGCCGCCGTACTGGACCCGGGGCTGATCGTCCTGGGCGGCAGCACCGGCGCGGATCCCCAGCTCCTGGCCGGGGTGCGGGCCGAGCTGGGGCGGCTGAGCTGGCCCACCGAGGTGGTCAGCAGCCAGATCGGCGATCTCGGTACCGTGGTGGGTGCCGCCCGGCTCGCCGTGGCCAAGGGAGTCCAAACCGTGACCGAAGGCGCGCAGGTGAAGGATTGACGGCCTCCATAGTGGTCTGCCAATGTCCGGACAAGCGCTTTCTAAGTCGGCCGGGACGCCGGCTTGGGGTGAGCCTCCCAGCCCGTACACGACGTACGGCAACCGCACGAGGGCGTGCCTGTGCGGTGACGGCCAGGACGGCCGGGGATCTCGCCCCGCGTGGACGATGCGGCCGGGCGAGGCCGCACCCCCGGAAAGTGACTTTTCCTTCAAAATGCACCAGTGCCGCCTCAGACGGCGCCGTGCTCCGTCCCTCCGAAGAAATGGGATCGAAGATGACCACTGTGGGTGCGCGGCGCTCTCGCCGACTCGGCCGCGGCGGTATGCGCCGCCTTGTTCCCCTCGCCGCCGCGACCGCGGCAGGTGCCCTGCTGCTCTCTGCCTGCGGATCGGGCTCCGGCTCGGGCGGGACCGCCAAGTCGCTGACGTTCTGGATCTCCACGGTTCCGGGGCAGGACGCGGGCTGGAAGAAGCTGGTGGCGCAGTACAAGAAGGAAACCGGCGTCAACGTCAAGCTCGTCAACATCCCCTACGACGGCTACACGACGAAGCTGCACAACGCCGCGCAGGCGAACTCGCTGCCCGACGTCGCGGACGTGCCGGCCCTCGACCCGATCTGGTCGAACAAGCTGATCGACCTCAGCTCCATCGCCAACAACAAGAGCTACAACATCAACAGCAACTTCCTCGCCAAGGACTCGTCCGGCAAGGTGCTGTCCATCCCCTCGGACGTCACCGCGTCCGGCCTGTTCATCAACAAGACGCTGTTCAAGAAGGCCGGGGTCGCCGTCCCGGCCTCGCCGTCGAACACCTGGACCTGGACCGAGTTCATCGCGGCCGCCGACAAGGTTCGGGAGAAGACCGGCGCCAAGTACTCGCTGACCTTCGACCAGTCGCCGTCCCGGCTGCGCGCCATGGTGTACGAGATGGGCGGCAAGTACGTCCACGCGGACTCCTCCGGCAAGTTCTCGGTGGACGCCGCGACCAAGAAGGCCGTGAACACCTTCGTCGGATGGAACGACGACAAGACCATGCCGAAGTCGGTGTGGACCAGCGGCGCCGACCCGTCCGCCATGTTCCAGAGCGGTGACGTGGTCGCCTACTGGTCCGGCGTCTGGCAGGTCGCCTCCTTCGCGGACAGCATCAAGAAGTTCGACTGGGCCAGCGTCCCGACCCCCGCCCAGCCGGTGCAGGCCAGTGACGTCAACAGCGGCGGCATGATGGTGGGCTTCAACAACAACGGCGCCGCCTCCACCGCCGCGAAGAAGTTCATGTCCTGGGTCTACGACCCGAAGCAGTACACCGAGCTGGTCGAGACCTCCGGCTTCCTCCCGGTCGAGAGCGGCCTGAGCCCGAAGTACCCCTTCACCTCCGACGCGGCGCAGGCGGCCTTCAAGCTGTACAACGAGGAGATCCCGCTCTACGCCCCGATCTCGGGCTACTTCAACAGCGCCCAGACGGCGTGGGTGCTGAAGGGTAAGAGCCTCACCACCGACCCGACCAAGACGGAGCTCGGCAAGGCCGTCAACGGCCAGCAGTCGGCCGACAAGGCCCTGGAGAACATCGTGGCCGGCTACAACCAGCAGGTCGGCGGCTGATCGCAGGCCCCAGGGCCGGGCGGCGGGATCGAGCCCCCGCCGCCCCGCCCTGGCCAACCACGTGATGCCGGGCTCATGGCGTGAGCCCACCGCAATCCATCCCCACAGCACGGAGTCAGGAAGATGACCAAACGCGCCTCGGACGTGTCCGGGAGCCCGCCCGGGCGACGCCGCAGCAAGTACACCTTGGCGCCGCTCGTCCTCATCGCGGCCAACGTCGTGCTCTTCGCACTGTTCTTCGTGTGGCCGGCGGTGATCGGGCTCGTCTACTCCTTCACGAACTACACGGGTGTGGGAGCGTTCCAGTTCGTCGGACTGGACAACTACACGAACCTGTTCGGTGACTCGACCTTCTACGACGCGCTGTTGCGGACGCTGCTGTACACCGTGCTGGTCGTTCCCCTGAACTTCGTGCTCTCGCTCCTCATCGCCAACCTGGTGGTGAGCAAGCAGGCCAAGGGCGCGTCGATCGCCCGTGTCGTCTTCTTCATCCCGTGGCTCATCTCGCCCATCGTCGTCGGTGTCCTGTGGCGGTGGCTGTTCGGTGAGAACTTCGGACTGATCAACTACGTCATCGAGAAGCTCGGCGGGCACGCGATCGCGTGGCAGTCGAACGCGGACCTGTCGCTGGGCGTGGTCGTGATGGCGGGCGCCTGGTGGGGAACGGCCTTCTCGATGCTGCTGTTCATCGCGGCGATCAAGAACGTGCCCACCTCGTACTACGAGGCGGCCTCGCTCGACGGCGCGGGCCCCTGGCGCCAGTTCATCAGCATCACGCTGCCGAGCATCGCGCCGACGTCCTTCATCGTCATCCTCCTCAACACGATCAACGCGATGAAGGAATACCCGCTGTTCGTCTCCCTCAACAACGGCGGACCAGGCACGTCGAACAACCTGCTTGTCCAGTACATCTATCAGACCGGATTCAACCGGGGCCAGATCGGCTACGCGAGCGCCGCGTCGTTCGTGCTCATGCTCATCCTGATGGCCGTCGCGATCATCCAGCTGATCGCCAACCGGCGGATGGAGAACCGATGACAACCACAGACACGCCGCGTCCGGTCGACGCCGGTCGCCGACGGGCCGTCTCCAAGAAGCGGCCTCGCGGGGCGGGCAGCGGGGGGCTCCGGCGCGCGGTACCCGCGACGACACTGATGTGGATCCTGGCCGCCCTCTACGGGCTGCCGGTGCTGTGGTTCGTCCTGAGCTCCTTCAAGCCGGCGGGAGACCTGTTCTCCCTTCCGCTGACGGTTCTTCCGCACCACCCCACCCTGTCGGGCTACAAGGCAGCGTGGGACAGCGCCAATTTCTCCCAGTACTTCATCAACACGGCCCTCGTGTGCGTGATCACGACGATCCTCACGGTGGGCGTCAGCTGCTGCACCGGGTACGCGCTGGCCAAGTACGACAACAAATGGCTCAAGGCCTTCTTCATCTGCATCCTGGCCACCACGATGCTGCCGTCCGAGGTCATGCTCGCCCCGGAGTTCCTGGTGGTCCGTGACCTCGGCCTCTACAACTCGTTCGGCGGCATCATCCTCCCGGCCGTGCTCACCGCGACCGGATGCTTCATGTTCCGCCAGTTCTTCCTGACGGTCCCCGACGAACTCGTCGAGGCCGCCCGCATCGACGGCGCGCGTGAGCTGTCCATCTTCCTGAGGATCATGGTGCCGATCTCCCGGCCCATCATGCTGACCCTCGCCATCCTGTCCTTCCAGTGGCGGTGGAACGACTACATCTGGCCGCTGCTGATGCTCAACGACCCCAACAAGTTCACCGTGCAGATCGGCATCCAGAGTCTCGTCGGGGCGCAGAACATCAACTGGTCGGTGCTGCTGGGCGGATCGGTCATCTCCATGATTCCGCTGATCCTCGTCTTCCTGGTGTTCCAGCGGTACGTCATGAGCGCCGACATCAACGCAGGACTGAAGGACTGACCTTGCCCACGCCGCTCGACCACGAGTTCGTCCGCGCGGCGGCCCGCGCCGCCGACCGGCGGGCCGCCCCGCTGGCGGCCGACCCCGACGAGGAACCCGCCGGTGTGACCCACCGCGCTCTGGCACGCCGGGTGAAGACTCTGGTCGCGGCGTACCGGTCCCCGGACTCGGCACTGCACGGCAGCGGGCAGGCCGCCGCCGCCGCGCTGACCCACCTCCGCGCCCTGCGGGCCGCGCAGACCGCCTCCGGCCTCTTCGCCGGCGGCGACAACGTGCAGTCACCGCCGGACTCCGCGTTCACCGTCAACGACGTGTGCGACGCGCATGTCCTCGCCGCCGGCGCGGGGCCGGAACTGGCCGAGGTGGCGGCCGGGGTCGCCGAGATCGCCGGCGCCGCCACCGCCAGTCTCCTGACCGGTGGCGTGCACACCCCGAACCACCGCTGGGAGCTGAGCGCGGCCCTCGCCCGGCTGCACCGGTCCTTCCCCGACGACCGACTCCTCGACCGCGTCGAGGAGTGGCTCGCCGAGGGCGTCGACATCGACCCGGACGGCCTGTACTCGGAACGCAGCGCCGTCTACGCGTCCATCGTGACCAACCCGGCGCTGCTCCTGCTGGCCGAGGCGCTCGGCCGGACCGACCTGTCGGCCGCCGTCGAACGCAACCTCGCCACCACCCTGGACCTGATCAGACCGGACGGCACGGTGGAGACCCTCCACTCGCGACGGCAGGACCAGAAGCTCACGTTCGCCCTGTGGCCCTACCTGCCGCACTACCGGCTCCTCGCGATCCGCACCGGCCGGGGCGACTTCGCCCGGGCGGCACGGCTGGCGGCCGCCGCCGGTATCGACGACCCCGACCTGCTCGCCCAGACCCTCCTCACCCCGGACCTGAGCCGCGAACTGCCGTCCCCGCACGCGGAGAAGCTCCCGCGCGCCCGGTACCTGAGCACCGCACGCCTCGCGTACCAGGCTTCGGCCACCGCGCACACCGTGGTGTACGGCGGCTCCGACGTGCCCGAGCACCGGCGCATCCGCTCGGGCCTCGCCTGCAACCCCACCTTCCTGCGGCTGTTCGCCGGTGCCGCCGTCCTTGACGCGGTCCGCCTCTCGCGCGGCTTCTTCGACCTGGGCCCGTTCCGCGCCGCCGACATGGAACGGCTCGCCGACCACCGGTACCGGCTCACCCAGCGCCTCACAACCGCCTACTACCAGCCGCTCCCGAAGGACCACAGGCGCGACGACGGCGCCTACCGCCTGGTGGACGAGGGTCGCTTCTCCGCGGCGATGGCCTTCCCGGACCGCCCTCAGGACGAGGCCTCCCACACGACCCGAGTCGAAGTCGACCTGCGGGAGGACGGAGCCGACCTGCGGATCGACATCAGCGGCCCATCGGTGCCCTGGGCCCTCGAACTGACCTTCCGGCCGGGTGGCGAGCCGCAGGGCGCCGTACCGATCGGCGACGGGCGCTGGTGCCTGACGACCGGGCCGCTGACCTACCGGGTGGGCGACGACGAGATCCGCGTCGAGGCCGCCGTCGAGGCGGGCGAACCCCTCGCCGGGCCGGACCGGACCGAGGTGCTGCGCTACGACCCGGGCCAGGACTACACCGTGGCCGGCGGCACCGACGCGACGACCGGGAACCGCGTCTACCTCGGCGGGCACGGCCCGCAGACACTGACCGTCGCACTGCGCGCCCGACGTCCCTCGCCCGTCGCCCGCCCCTGACCCACCCCGCCAGGCCACCTCCGGAACGAAGGGCTGACCACCTCCCATGCACCTGCCGCGCCAGCTCGGCCCGCTGCACGACCTGCCGGCCACCCCCGAGGCGTACGACGCGGTCCTCGCCGACGTCGTGGCGCAGGCCCTGGCCCGCCTCACCGCCGAGGGCAACCTCGAACACCCCGACGCCGACGACGACATCGGCGACACCTCCCTCGGCATCACCTCCCTGCTGGCCCTCGCCTGGCAGCGCTCCAAGGACCCGCGGCTGCCCGAGGCCGTGCGCCGCAGCCTCGCCTTCCATCTGCGCGAGCGGGTCTACACCGAGGACAACCCCGGCTACCCGAACCTCACGGTCCGCGACTCCGGACTGCCGTACGCCCGTTACGTCCTTGAGGCGGGCGCGCACCCGATCGGGGACTGGCCCAGCACGGTGTGGGCGCTGCTCCAGGCCGTGAACGTCCTCGACCTCGCGGACGGCCTGGTCGACGACGCCCAGCGCGCAGAGCTCGTCGAGGTGAGCCGCGGCTACTGGCGCTGGCTGACCGAGGCCACCTTCTTCAACCCGCAGGAGGCCGGCAACCAGGCGATCGGATGCGTGGTCGGCGGGCTGATGCTGGCGCGCCATCTGCCGCCGGAGGAGGCGGCGCCGCTCCGCGAGCGGGCGCTGGCCCTGTACGCCGAGAAGATCCGGGCCCACCGGGTGCTCGACCGGGGTGCCCTGCTCCCGCCCGAGCACGGCGGCGCCTACGACAACAACTACGGCCCGATCTCCCTGTCCTTCCTCGCCCAGGCCCACCGGATCAGCGGGGCGGAGATGTTCGCCGAGGACGGTGACGCGCTCGCCCGGTACATCGACGCACGCCTGCCCAACGGCGGCTTCGACAACGGCGGCCCCCGCTACAGCGAACAGCACTCCGCCTTCGAGTCGGTGCTCGGCCTGCGCTACTTCGGCGCCCGGATCGGCTCCGACCTCGGCCGCTACCGGGGCGACACCCACTGGGGCCGGCACGCGGTCAAGCCCGACGGCGGGGTCGACGGGCACTTCGCCTGGATGCTGGTCTGGCAGATCCAGGACACCACCCCCTGGCACCGCACCCCGTCGACCGCCCCGGCCCGCCACCGACTCCGCGCGGGCTCCGTGTCGGTCGCCTTCGACCACCACATGACCCCCGCCCTGGTCGAGGCGGCCGGCACCTACTACCTCCAGGCCGCGGTGAACCGACAGCACGGCTTCGGTCCCGTCCTGGACGGCTTCCTGTACTGCCGGCCGATGGGCGAGATCCGGGTCCGGGACGTCCACGCCGACGGCCTGACCGCCAAGCTGGTCAGCAAGCCGGTCGTGGGCCCCGACCATGTGCTGCGCCATGTGCGCTCGCTCTACGTCACGGACGGCACCAGCCTGTGGGTGACGGTGGCCGTGGAGCGCTTCGACGGAACGCCGTACCTGCTGTCCGGGCTGCCGTACGCGGCGGACGACGGCGACCGGGTACGCCGGATCGCCGAGGGCCAGGTCGCCTCGGCGGGCGCACTGCGGCTCACACATCCCGCGCCGCGGGGCACCGACCACTTCGACGCGCGCGGCGAACTCACCCAGGAACAGGCCGCGTTCGCGCTCGCCGCCGACCCGCGCGGCTACGGCAACCCGGACGTGGGCTGGCGCCACCTGGTCTCCAGCACCGCCTACGAGGCCGCACCGGCACCGGGCGCACCGGAGCACCTGCATGTGTTCGCCGTACGGTACGGACCCGGTGGGAACTTCACGCCGTCCTTCGAAGGCGACCTGACCGTGCACACCGAGGAGTTCACGGCCGCCATCGGGGCCGAGGACGCCCACGGGGTGCCCGAACTGGCCCTGACCGCCTGTTAGCGCTGTCCCGCGCGTGGCGATGAGTCCTGCGGTCTCCGGCGGTCGTACGGTCGAACCCGTTCCCGAGCAGGAGGGACTCCCGATGCGCAGCGTGACCTATTCGATGAGCATGTCACTCGACGGCTACATCGTCGGGCCGGACGGCACGTTCGACTGGACGGCGCCCGACAAGGAGGTCTTCCGCTTCTGGATCGACGAGATCCGTGAGGTCGGCGTCCACCTGATGGGACGGCGGCTGTACGAGACGATGCTGTACTGGGAGACCGCCGACCAGGATCCCGCGCTCGACGACGCCGAGCGCGAATGGACCGCGCTGTGGAAGCCGCTCCCGAAAGTGGTGTTCTCCACCACCCTCCCGGAGGTGCGGGGCCGGGCCCGGCTGGCCTCCGGCGGGGTGGCGGAGGAGATCGAGCGGCTGCGCGCCGAGCCGGGAGAGGGCGCCATCGCGATCGGCGGCGCGACGCTCGCCGCCGAGGCGGCCGAACGGGGTCTGATCGACGAGTACCGGACCATGGTCCACCCGGTACTGGTCGGCGGCGGCATTCCCTTCTTTCCCCGGAAAGAGCGCCGGGTGGATCTCGAACGCGTCGAGACCCGCACCTTCGGTTCGGGGGTCGTCTACCTCCGCCACCGCGTGGTGCGTTAGACGGCCCCGGCCCAGGCCGCCCCGGAGTTCACCGAGGGTGACCTGGACCGCGAGCACGTCACCTTCGCCAGAACAGGTGATGGGTCACGCCGCTCGGACTGGGCACGACCTCCAGGTGGAACCGGTCGAGTAGTTCGTCGGGGGACTCCCAGAGCCGTAGGCCGGCCCCGAACCTCACCGGCGAGACCGCCACGTGCAGGGTGTCGACGAGGTCGGCTTCGAGGAACTGCCGGACGGTGGTGACCCCGCCGCCGAGCCGGACGTCCTTGCCCTGCGCGACTTCCCGCGCCTGGGCGAGGACCGTGGCCGCATCGCCCTCGACGAAGTGGAAGGTGGTGTCGGAGAGCGTGAACGACGGACGCTCGTGATGGGTCATGACGAACACCGGAGTGCGGAACGGGGGCTCGTCGCCCCACCAGCCGCGCCACTCGTGGTCATGCCAGGGCCCGCGCTGGGGCCCGAACTTGTTGCGGCCCATGATCTCGGCGCCGATGTTGCGGGCGAAGTCGCGGGTGAAGTAGTCGTCGAGGCCCCGGCTGCCCCCGGCATCCGTGCGGTTGGGCCAGCTCGCGGTGGCGCCGGCCCAGGCGAACAGCCTCTCGGCACGGTCGAGGCCGAACGGCCGCTCAAGGCTCTGGTGCTCACCGGCACCGGCAGCGACTCCGTCGGCCGAGACGACGAAGTTCATGACTCTCAGCAGTTGATCCACGTGTTTCCTCGCCAGGTTCGGTTCGTGTCCTCGTGGGGCGAGACGCCGCACATCATGATGTCGAACGGGACGCGGCCGGATCGACAGCGGTCCGTGACTTTGTCCGATCCGACCGCCGCACCTTCCCGGTCAGCACCGTCCGGGGCACCACCAGGTCCGCCCGGTCCCGGGTGGTCGCGACCAGATCGGCGTTCAGCTGGTCGGTGCCCGCCACCCAGGCCACCGCCTGGTCGTGCCCCTTGCCGAACTCCTCGTGCCGGGCGACCAGCCGCCGTACCCGCTCCGCCTCGTCGGTCTCGCAGAACCACACCTCGTCCAGGGCCGGCCGCACGCGTGCCCACAAACCGTCCGCCAGCAGCAGGTAGTTGCCCTCCGTCACCACCAGCCGGGCCGTCGGCGGGACGGGGATCACGCCCGCGAGCGGCTGCTCCAGGACCCGCTCGAAGCCGGGCGCGTACACCACGACGTCCGTCTCCGCGCGCAGCCGCCGCAGCAGCGCCGCGTACCCGGCCGCGTCGAAGGTCGCGGGCGCCCCCTTGCGGTCCCTCAGACCGAGGCGGTCCAGCTCGACGTCGGCCAGGTGGAAGCCGTCCATCGGCACGTGCGCGGCCCACGGCTCGCCGGTGCCGTTCAGCTCCCGCACCAGATGTTCGGCGAGGGTCGTCTTGCCGGCACCGGGGCTGCCCGCGATGCCGAGGATCGCGCGCGGACCGCGTCCGGCGAGTGAACGGGCGCGGGCGAGGAGGTCTTCGAAAGTCAGCGGCACGCAAAAAGTGTGACACCGGGCCCGGAATGTGGCGGGCGCCACCCCCTGGAAACCGTCCAGTGGGGAAGATGCCGGACATGACTGCACCAGGGCTGCCCGACACCATCCAGGCCTGTCTCTTCGATCTCGACGGGGTCGTCACCAAGACGGCCGTCGTGCACGCGGCGGCCTGGAAGGAGACCTTCGACGCCTTCCTGCGCGGCTACGAGGGGCAGCGGCCCTTCGACTCGGTCGCCGACTACGACGAGTACGTCGACGGACGCCCCCGCGCCGACGGGGTCCGTGCCTTCCTCGACTCCCGCGGCATCCACCTGCCCGAGGGCGCCCCGGACGATCCACCGGACGCGCCGACCGTGCACGGCCTCGGCAACCGCAAGAACGAACTGCTGCTGGAGAAGATCCGTACCGAGGGCGTCGAGGCCTACGACGGCACCCTGCGCTACCTGGCGGCGGTCCGCGCGCACGGGCTGCGCACCGCCATCGTCTCCTCCAGCGCCAACTGCCGTGACGTGCTGCGCTCGATCGGCGCCGAGCACTTCTTCGACGTCCGCATCGACGGAGTCGTGGCCGCCGAGCGCCGGCTGCCCGGCAAGCCGCACCCCGACACCTTCCTGGCAGCCGCCCACGAGCTCGGGGTCGAACCCGCCGGTGCCGCGGTCTTCGAGGACGCCCTCGCCGGAATGGACGCGGGTCGCGCGGGCCGGTTCGGGTACGTCGTCGGCGTCGACCGCGTCGGGCAGACGGACGCCCTGTACGCACACGGCGCGGACACGGTCGTGAAGGACCTCGCCGAGCTGGGAGGCAAGGAGTGATCACCCACCGGTCGTACGCCGTGGAACCCTGGACGGTCCGCGAGACCGCGCTCAACCTGGACGTGCTCGCGCAGAGCGAGTCCGTGTTCGCGCTGTCCAACGGGCATGTCGGCTGGCGCGGCAACCTCGACGAGGGCGAACCGCACGGCCTGCCCGGCAGCTACCTCAACGGCGTGCACGAGGTGCACCCGCTGCCGTACGCCGAGGCGGGCTACGGCTATCCCGAGTCCGGGCAGACCGTCATCAACGTCACCAACGGCAAGATCCTGCGGCTGCTGGTCGACGACGAGCCCTTCGACCTGCGCTACGGCCGCCTCGCCGGCCATGAGCGGGTGCTGGACCTGCGCCGGGGCGTCCTGGAACGGACCTGTGAGTGGACCTCGCCGGCCGGCTCCACCGTGCGGGTGCGCTCCACCCGGCTGGTGTCCCTGACCCAGCGGGCCATCGCCGCCGTCTCCTACGAGGTGGAGGCCGTCGACCGGCGCTGCCGGATCGTGGTCCAGTCCGAGCTGGTCGCCAACGAGCAGCTGCCCGGATCCAACGGCGATCCGCGGGCCGCCATGGCACTGGAGTCGGCGCTGGAGCAGGAGGACACCTTCGCCTCCGGGCACCGGCTGCGCCTCGTGCACCGCACCCGGCGCAGCGGCCTGCGGGTGGCGGTCGCCGCCGACCACACCGTCTCCGGTCCCGAGCGGACCTCGACGGAGGCCGAGAGCGGTGCGGACGTGGCCCGGCTCACCGTCACCTCCGTGCTGGAGCCGGGGCAGCGGCTGCAAGTGCAGAAGCTCGTTGCCCACGGCTGGTCCGCGGTGCGCTCGCTGCCCGCCATGGCCGACCAGGTCGACGCGGCCCTCGCGGCCGCCGCCCACGAGGGCTGGCAGGGGCTCGCCGACGAACAGCGCGGCTACCTGGACGACTTCTGGTCCCGCGCCGACGTGGAGGTGGACGGCGACGAGGAGGTCCAGCAGGCCGTCCGCTTCGCCCTCTTCCACGTCCTCCAGGCCGGGGCCCGCGCCGAACAGCGGGCGATACCCGCCAAGGGCCTCACCGGCTCCGGGTACGACGGGCACGCCTTCTGGGACACCGAGATGTTCGTGCTGCCCGTCCTCACCCACACCGCCCCCGGCGCCGTCGCCGAGGCGCTGCGCTGGCGGTACAACACCCTGCCCGCCGCCCGCGAACGCGCCGCCCAGCTGGGCCTGGACGGAGCCGCGTTCCCCTGGCGGACCATCGCCGGCTCGGAGGGCTCGGCCTACTGGCCGGCCGGTACCGCCGCCTTCCACGTCAACGCCGACGTCGCCGACGCGGTGGTCCGCTATGTCGCCGCCACCGGCGACACCGACTTCGAACGGGACACCGGCGTCGAACTCCTCGTGGAGACCGCCCGGCTGTGGCGCTCGCTCGGCCATCACGACAGCCGCGGCGCCTTCCACCTCGACGGCGTCACGGGCCCCGACGAGTACAGCGCGGTCGCCGACGACAACACGTACACCAACCTGATGGCGCGGGCGAACCTGCTGGCCGCCGCCGACGCCGTCGGACGCCACCCGCGCCAGGCGGCCCGGCTCGGTGTCGACGCGGAGGAGTCCGCCGCCTGGCGGGACGCCGCCGAGTCCGTGCACATCCCCTACAACCACGAGCTCGGGGTTCACGAACAGCACGCCGGATTCACCCGGTACCAGCGCTGGGACTTCGAGAACACCCGCCCCGAGCAGTACCCGCTGCTGCTGAACTTCCCCTACTTCGACCTCTACCGCAAACAGGTCGTCAAACAGGCCGACCTGGTGCTGGCGATGTACACCTGCGAGGCCTATTTCGACGAGGCGCACATCGCCCGCAACTTCGCCTACTACGAGCCGCTGACCGTCCGCGACTCCTCGCTGTCCGCCTGCTGCCAGGCCGTCGTCGCCGCCCAGGCCGGGCACCTGACGCTCGCCCACGCCTACACGGCCGAGGCCGCGCTGATGGACCTCGACGACCTGGAGCACAACACCCGCGACGGACTGCACATCGCCTCCCTCGCCGGCACCTGGATGGCACTGGTGGCCGGCTTCGGCGGGCTGCGCCACTACGACGACGGCGCCCGCTTCGCCCCCCGGCTGCCGGAGCGGCTGCGCCGGCTCGCCTTCAGCCTGCAGTTGCGCGGCAGCAGGCTGCGCGTGGAGATCGGCGCCGACAAGGCGACGTACACCCTGCTGGACGGCCCGCCGCTGACGGTGCACCACCACGGCGAGCCGGTCACGGTCGGCACGGACGGCCCGGCGGTACGGGCGGTACCGCCGGCGAGGCCGGGGCCCACGCCGGCCCAGCCGCCGCACCGGGCGCCGAGCCGGCCGAGCTGAGCTGCAGCGTCCCGTAAGGGGCGCGGGGAACTGCGCGACCAGCCACGACGGCGGCGCGGACGACCGATAGCGCCGCAGGGGTCCGGATGCACTGCGAAGTGCCGGTCGAGTGCGGCTGGTCGCGCCCGCGCGGCGGCAGCCGCACATCGATACAACCCCGCCCCCCAAAAAGGACGGGGCGCTTCACGTCAGGGCGTTGAAAAGGAGCCGTACCAGGTCGCTCGTCGCGTCCGCCGCGAACAGGGCCGCCAGGGCGCCGAGCGCGAGAACGGCCGCGGCGGCCGGCCACAGTTGCGGCGGCGGGGTCGTCTGCAGCGCCGCGATGCGGCGGGTGACCGCGCGGTCCGTGAAGTTGAGGGCGCAGGCCGGGCGGGTGGCGCGGCCCGCGCTGAGTGCCGCACGGGCCAGTGCCCGGGCGGTGGTGCCGCGGTCTCCGACCTCGGTCGCCGCCTGCTCGTCCGCCCACCGTTCCACCAGGAAGGTCACGGCCGCGCGGACCGGGCCGAGCAGCGGGTTGGCGGCCGCGGCGAGCGTCACCGCGGTCACCAGACGGCCGTGCCGGTGGCGGAGATGGGCACGTTCGTGCGCGAGCAGCACCCGCCGCTCCGCCGGCGCCAGCGCGCCCAGCATCGCCGAGGTGACCAGGATGCGGCCCGGCCGGCCCGGGATCGCGAAGGCCTGCGGCACCTCGCAGGCGGCCACCACCAGCTCGGTGTCCCGCGGATGCCCCTCGCAGAGCCGCCGCAGCGCCCGCCGGGTGTGCCGCTCGGCCCGCACCGCCCGCTGCACCCGCCAGACCACCACGGCCAGCGCGACGCACGCGGCGACGCCGATCACCTCGGGCACCGGGTCGGCCAGCGGGCGGCCGTCCTCGTGGGCCTCCCGGACCACCGGCGGGGCGTCGCCCAGCAGGGCCGTCGTCAGCAGGACCAGCGACCAGGCGGTCGCGGCGGCGGTCAGCACGGCGGCGGACGCCAGGACGCGCGCCGCCAGTGCGGGCGCCACCCGGCGGCCGATCACCGGGCTGACCAGGGGCAGCAGCAGCGAGACCAGCAGCGGAGTGTAGACGTCGAACCTCATGCGCCGCCTCCGGCGAACAGGCTCCGCAGCGCCCGCTCCTCCTCCGGGCTCAGCCCGGACACGAACTGCTGGAGCGCCGCGATCGGGTCCGGGCCCCGGTCCAGGGCCTCGTGCATGGCCTCGGCGGTCAGCTCGGCCGCGTTCTTGGCCGGCCGGTACGCGCCGCGCCGCCCGTCCGCGTCCCGCAGTACCAGGCCCTTGTCGTACAGCCGCTTCAGGATCGTGTGCACCGTGTTGTACGCGAGACCGCCGCCGATCTCGGTCTGGATCTCGGCCGGGGTCAACGGGCGTTCGGTCGCCCACAGGGCTGCCAGGACCTCGCTCTCCAGCTCTCCGGCGCTGCGCCGCTCCGCCCTGCCGCGGGACCCTGTGCCAGCCATGGCACAACCTTACAGCGCGTAGTGCCGCCGTTCGCATGGCCGTATCAGCGCTGCCTCCGTCGGTAAGTCCGGTTAGTTTGTCAGTGTTTGTCCCTGAAGCCCATGGAGGGTCCTGCGCGTCGCAGAGGAACAGGGGTGGGTGCCTCGATGGTCCCGAACGTGAACGCCACGCCCGTCCTGGGCCGCCGGGGTCTCTACTGGCAGAGCGGTGCCTGCCTGGTGCTGCTGCTCGGCGCGGGCTGGCTGGTCCGGCGGCACTGGCCGGCCGTGACGCACGGGGCGCTCCGGCTCGCCGTGGCCGACCAGGGCTGGCTGCTGGTGGCGGCGACGGCGGCGGTCGGCACCTGGGCGTCCTCGGCGCTCGCCCAGCAGGGCGCGGTCACGCGCCGGCTGCCCGGCGGGCGGCTGGTCGCCGCTCAGTTCGCCGCCTCGGCCGCCAACCACGTGCTGCCCGCCGGGCTCGGCGCGGGCGCGGTGAACCTGCGGTTCCTGGTGCGCTGCGGACTTCCGGCGGGCCGCGGAGCGTCGGCCCTCGCGGTCAAGGCGGCCGCCGGTGCCGTGGTCCGGCTGGTTCTCATCGCCGTGCTCGCTCCCGCGTGCCCGGGGCTGCTGCGGATCCCGCACGTGCCCGTGGCCGCGCTCCTCGCCCTGGCCGGGACGGCCGCCCTGGCCGTGGCGCTGTTCCGGGCCCGGGTGTGGCCCCGCTGCCGGGGCGCGGTGGCCGCCGTGGCCGCCGACATCCGGGCCCTGCACGCCCGGCCGGTCCGGGCGGCCGCACTGTGGGGCGGGTCGCTCGCCTTCGCCGGGCTGCACGCGCTGGTGCTCTTCGCCGTGACCCGGGCGGTCGAACTGCCGCTGTCCCCGGCCCGGGTGGCGCTGCTCTACCTCGCCGCCAGCGGTGCCGCCGCGCTGCTGCCCACGCCGGGCGGCCTCGGCTCGCTCGACGCGGCCCTCGCTTTCGCCCTCACCGCCTCCGGGACCCCGGCCGCCGCGGCCGCCTCCGCCGTGCTCGGCTACCGGCTGCTCACCGTCTGGCTGCCGCTGCTGCCGGGCCTGCTGGTGCTCGGGATGCTGATCCGGCGCCGGGCGCTGTGACCGGGCGGGCGTTTCCCGGCGGCCCGCATCAGGTAGGAGTCCGGTGTCGTCGGCCGACAGGAGGGGGACCGCCATGCCAGGGCACGAGACCGAGGGCCGGCTGGGGGAGGAGTTCTTCACACCGGGGACCTCGTCCTTCGCCGGGTTCCTCGCCGCCCACCGGCCCGAACTGCTGCCCACCCGCAGCCCGCTGCCTCCCGGCACGGTCGCCGCGCCCGGCGCCTTCCCGCACGGCACCACCGTTCTCGCCCTCGCCTACCGCGACGGCGTGCTGATCGCCGGCGACCGCCGGGCCACCATGGGCAACCTCATCGCCCAGCGGGACCTGGAGAAGGTGCACCCCGCCGACGACCACACGGCGGTCGCCTTCGCCGGCACGGTCGGGCTCGCCCTCGACATGGTCAAGCTCTATCAGGTCGAGCTGACCCACTTCGAGAAGATCGAGGGTCTCCCCATGACCCTCGACGGCAAGGCCCGCCGACTCGCCACGATGATCCGCGAGAACCTCGGCCAGGCCATGCAGGGCCTCGCCGTCGTCCCCCTGCTCGCCGGTTACGACCCCAAGGCGCCGGCGGGGTCGCGCGGCCGCATCTTCGGCTTCGACGTCGCCGGCGGCCTCTACGAGAAGCGCGCGTTCCACGCCGAGGGCAGCGGCTCGCCGTACGCGGGGGGCGCCCTGAAGAAGCTGTACCGCACCGGCCTCACCCGCCGGGAGGCCGCGCTGGCCGCACTCCAGGCGCTGTACGACGCGGCCGACGACGACTCGGCGACCGGCGGCCCCGACCTCGGCCGCCGTATCTTCCCGCTGGTCTCGGTCATCACGGCGGACGGCTTCGAACGGCTGCCGGAGGCCGAGACGGCGGAGCTGACCCGGGAGATGGTCGACCAGCGCCGCACCCGCCCGGACGGACCCGCCGCCACCCCCTGACTCAGGGCGCGGCCACCGGTCTCCCCGGTGCGTCGTCCGGCGCCCCCGTGTCGGGGACCCACCGGGACGCCACGCACACGCACAGCCCGAGCCACCCGGCCGCGAACAGCCAGCCGCCGAGCACATCGGTGCACCAGTGCACGCCCAGGAACACCCGGGTGGCACCCACGGCGAGCGCCCAGCAGGCGACGGCCGCGCACCAGGGCGTACGGCCGCGCGGGGCCCTCGTCCAGATCGCCAGGATCACGAGGCCGGCGGCGAGTGCGGCCGTGGTGGTGTGGCCGGAGGGGAACGACCAGCCGGAGGCCGACGTCTGCCAGTCGGCCTGCGGCGGCCGGGGCCGGGCGACCAGCTCCATCACGGCGCGCCGGGCCGTCTGGCCCAGGGCCAGGCAGCCGGCGCCGAGCAGCGCGGCCACCAGCCGCTGCCGCCGGGTGCGGCCCACCACCAGCCCGGCCGCCACGGCCAGGGCGTACGGCACGATCCCGGTACCGGTCGCGGTGATCCCCCGGGCCACGGCCACCGCCACGTCCGGGCGGTGCCCGAGCGACCAGGTCAGCAGCGCGCGGTCCGGGGCGAGCGGGGCGCCGTGCCGGCCGGTCACGATCAGAGCCAGCACCACGAACGCCGCCCATGCCCCGAACGCGACACTTCCTGCGAACTCCGCGGTCCTCTTGCGGTCCATGACGCCGACGCCGGCCCTCCCGATGCGGTGACTACGAAGATGTAGACGGTCTACCCGAATGTAGACGATCGCCGTCCGGCCGGTGTCCCCGGGTGCGCGCGTCCGTGTCCGGTCGCTGCTTTTGCCGCACCATTGCCAGTTCATGACCGGCTGACTACATGGGTGTAGTCATCATGGTCGGCGGAGTAAGGCATGCCTTCACTAAGTTCGAGCCAAAGGGCGGGGACGGGCCTGCCGGGGAGGGCTGGGGCGGATGTGGGACGACGCGTTTCCTAGTTTCCTGATCGGGCTGAGGGAAGGTCTCGAAGCCGGACTGATCGTCTCGATCCTCGTCGCCACGCTGGTGCGGGCCGGGGCCAGGAACCGGCTGACGCAGGTGTGGACGGGCGTCCTGGCCGCGATCGCGCTGGCGATGAGCTTCGGCGCGGTCCTCACCTTCACCGCCGCCTCGCTCTCCGCGACCGCGCAGGAGGCCTTCGGCGGCACCCTCAGCGTGATCGCGGTCGCCTTCGTCACCGCGATGGTCTTCTGGATGCGCCGCTCGGCCCGCAGCCTGGCCGGCGAGATCAAGGAGAAGGTCACCGGCGCCCTGGCCATGGGCTCGGGCGTGCTGATCCTGACCTCGTTCCTCGCGGTCGGCCGCGAGGGCCTGGAGACCGCGCTGTTCCTGTGGACCACCGCACGCGCGGCCGGCGAGTCCGCGGGCCCCCTGACCGGCGCCGGGATCGGCCTGGTCCTGGCGGCCGGCCTCTGCTGGGGCCTGTACCGCCGCGTACTGAAGATCAACCTCACCCGGTTCTTCACCCGCACGGGCGCGGTCCTGATCGTGATCGCCGCCGGCGTCCTCGGGTACGGACTGCGCGACCTCCAGGAGGGCGGCGTCCTTCCGGGCGACACGGCGTACGCCTTCGACCTCGGCGCCCACATCGACGCGGGCTCCTGGTACAGCACTCTCCTCCAGGGCGTCCTCAACATCACCCCGGCGATGACCTTGCTCCAGGTGATCGGCTACGCCGGCTACCTCGCCGTGGTGATGACCCTGTTCGTCCGGGGCGTGCGTGCCGCCACACCGAAGCCGGCCGCCGGGAAGCCCGAGCCGGGGGCCGCCGCCGACGTGTCCGAGCCGCGGCAGGCCGCAGGGCACCCGGCGCCCGCGACCGACAAGCCGGAGCCGCAGGCCCAGCCGGCCGGCCCCGCCGCCGACCGGGCCGAGCCGCGACTCGAAGCCGACGGGGCCGAGCCCCGGCCCGCCGGGGAGGTGGAGCCCTCCGCGGGGAAGCCCGAGCTGCGGCCCGCCGGGAAGGTGGAGCCCTCTGCCGGGAAGTCCGGGTCGCAGGCGCAGCCGGGTCCCGCGGCCGGCCGGCCGGGCCCCGGTCCGAAGGCCGTCGGCGGGCCGCGGCGCCGTCCCGCCTGGGTGGTTCCCGTCGCCGTGGTCGCCGTCCCCGCCGTCCTCGCCGGGTTCGTCGTCGCCCTGGCCCGGCCCAAGCCGAGCAGCGGGCAGACCGTCGCCGTCTCCGAGACCGAGTGCGGCAAGGGCTTCACCGCGCCGAAGCCGGGCCGGCAGACCTTCCAGATGCAGAACACCGGCAGCAAGACCGCCGAGGTGTATCTGATCGACCCGAGCACCGACGCGGTCTACGGCGAGATCGAGGGCCTCGCCCCCGGCACCACCCGTGACCTGGTCGCCACCGTGGCCGGCGGCACCTACGCCTGGCGCTGTGTGCCCTCCAGCGGCAGGGCCGTCACCTCCGCATCGGTCACCGTCAGCGGGGGCGGAAGCAGCGCCAAGGCGGTCGTACCGGTCTCCGAGAACGACCTCGCGGCGCCGCTGAAGGCCTACAAGGCGTACGTCGAACAGGGCCTGGCCACCCTCGTCACCCAGACCCGCACGCTCGACGACGACATCGCGGGCAACCACCTCGACAAGGCCCGCACCGACTGGCTGACGGCCCACCTCACCTACTCCTCCCTCGGCGCCGCCTACGGCACCTTCGAGGACTTCGACAAGAAGATCAACGGCCGCGCCGACGGCCTGGCGGGCGGGGTCGCCGACAAGGACTTCGCCGGTTTCCACCGGGTCGAGTACGGGCTGTGGCACGGCCAGACGGCCGAGCAGCTGAAGGCTCCGGCGCAGGCGCTCGCGGACGCCGCGGCCGGGCTCCAGAAGGCGTTCCCCACCCAGGACTTCGATCCGGGCGACCTGCCGCTGCGAGCCCACGAGATCCTGGAGAACACCCTCCAGTTCGAGCTGACCGCCGACACCGACGAGGGCAGCGGGACCAACCTCGCCACCGCGAACGCCAATCTCGCGGGCACCCGCGAACTGCTCACCGTGCTGCGGCCGCTGCTGACCAGCCGGGCGCCGAAGCTGCTCCCGGCCGTCGACGCGGACATCGCCCGCCTGCAACAGCTCCTGGACGCCGAGCACCGGGGCGCGAGCTGGACCCCGGTCGAGCAGCTCGACACCGTCACCCGGCAGCGGATCGTCGGGGCCACCGGACAGCTCCTTGAGGACCTCGCCCCGGTGCCGGACCTCCTGGAGATCAGGAAGTCCGCCTGATGAACCCCGCAGAGCACCCGCACCCGTACCACGAAGGGAACCCTCCGATGTCCGCTGCCGACACCCCGTCCTGCCCGATGGGCACGGGCCGCCGCTCCTTCGTGCGGACCGCGCTGGGCGCCGGGGCCGCAGGCGCGGTCCTGGCCGGCGGCGGCTTCGCGCTGAGCCAGGCCGGCGGCACCGCCGAGGCCCAGGCCGCCGACGCGAGCGGCACCACCAAGATCCCCTTCCACGGCGTCCACCAGGCCGGCATCCTCACCCCGGCCCCGGCCGCCGCGACCTTCGTCTCCCTCGACGTCATCGCCGGCAACCGGCAGGAGCTCGCCGACCTGCTCAAGACGATCACCGCCCGGGCCCGTTTCCTCACCTCCGGCGGCACCCCCGAGGACCTCGGCGTCGGCGCGCCGCCCTCCGACAACGGCATCCTCGGCCCCGACGTCCCCTCCGACGCGCTGACGGTCACCGTCGGCGTCGGCGCCTCCCTCTTCGACGACCGCTACGGCCTGGCGAAGGCGAAGCCCGCCCGGCTGACGCCGATGCGGAACTTCCCCAACGACAACCTCAACGCCGCCGAGTGCCACGGCGACCTGTCGCTGCAGATCTGCGCCGACAGCACCGACACCGTGCTGCACGCCCTGCGCGACATCGCCAAGCACACCCGCGGGGCCATGCAGATCAAATGGCGGATCGACGGCTTCCAGAACGCCCCGCGGCCGACCGGCGCCCAGCGCAACCTGCTCGGCTTCAAGGACGGCATCGCCAATCCGGACGTGAACTCCGCCCGGGAGACCAACCGGCTGATCTGGGTCGGCGACGGACAGGGCGAGCCCGCCTGGGCCACCGGGGGCAGCTACCAGGTGATCCGGATCATCCGGATGCTCGTCGAGTTCTGGGACCGCGTCTCGCTCAGCGAGCAGGAGCTGATGTTCGGCCGCCGCAAGGACACCGGCGCCCCGCTGGACGGCGCCAAGGAGACCGACATCCCCAACTACGCCAAGGACCCGAAGGGCAACGCCATCCCGCTGGACGCCCACATCCGGCTCGCCAACCCACGCACCGTCAAGACCGACAGCTCCCGCATCCTGCGCCGCGGCTACAACTACGACCGGGGGATCGACAGCGTCGGCAACCTCGACATGGGCCTGGCCTTCTGCTGCTACAACCAGGACGTCCAGCGCCAGTTCGAGGCCACCCAGACCCGGCTCATCGACGAGCCCCTCGTCGACTACATCTCCCCGACCGGCGGCGGCTACTTCTTCGCCCTGCCGGGCGTGAAGAACGCCAAGGACTGGCTGGGGAGCGGACTGCTGGCGACCTGACCGCCGGACCCGGTCTTTACCTTCTCATGAAGATCTCTTGGTGAAGGTCTGCCGCGGGCGTTGCTGCGAACGATGTGCAAGTGCGGGAGGATGGCACAAGGCTGCCGATGGCAGCTGCCCATCGCTCGACCGAAGGATGTCACCCCCCGATGACGGCCGCCCCTGGTTCCGCTCCGTCCCTCCCCGCCCAGGCCGAGACCAAGCGCTCGGCCTGGCGCCGTGTCCGGGGCTCCATGACACGCCAGGAGTGGATCAGGGTCGGCGGGATGGCCGGTTTCGTGCTGGCCCTGCACGTCATCGGCTGGGGCACCCTGGTCGGGATCATCGCGCCACAGCACTTCAGCGTGGGCACCGAGTCGTTCGGCATAGGCATCGGCGTGACCGCGTACACGCTGGGCATGCGGCACGCCTTCGACGCCGACCACATCGCGGCCATCGACAACACCACCCGCAAGCTGATGGGCGAGGGGCAGCGCCCGCTGTCCGTCGGCTTCTGGTTCTCCCTCGGCCACTCCAGCATCGTCTTCGGCCTCGCCCTGCTGCTCTCGCTCGGCATGAAGACCCTGGCCGGACCGGTCCAGGACGACGGCTCGCACCTCCACGAGGTCACCGGCCTGATCGGTACGACGGTCTCCGGCACCTTCCTCTACCTGATCGCCGGCATCAACCTCGTCGTCCTGGCCGGCATCTGGAAGGTCTTCCGGCAGATGCGCTCCGGCGCCTACGACGAGGCCGCGCTGGAGACCCAGCTGAACAACCGCGGCTTCATGAACCGCTTCCTCGGCCGGGTCACCGGCTCGATCAGCAAGCCCTGGCAGATGTACCCGCTCGGCCTGCTGTTCGGGCTCGGCTTCGACACCGCCACCGAGATCGCCCTGCTGGTCCTGGCCGGTTCCGGCGCCGCCTCCGGCCTGCCCTGGTATGCCATCCTCACGCTGCCGGTGCTCTTCGCGGCCGGGATGTCGCTCCTCGACACCATCGACGGCTCGTTCATGAACTTCGCCTACGAGTGGGCGTTCTCCAAGCCGGTCCGCAAGGTCTACTACAACCTCACCATCACCGGTCTGTCCGTGGCCGTCGCCCTGATCATCGGCACCGTGGAACTCCTCGGCCTCCTCGCCGACAAGATGGAGCTGCACGGCGTCTTCTGGGACTGGATCTCCGGCCTCGACCTCAACACCGTCGGCTTCGTCATCGTCGGCCTCTTCTTCGCCACCTGGGCGATCGCCCTGCTGATCTGGAAGGCGGGCCGCATCGAGGAGAAGTGGACGGCGGGCCTGGCCCCCCGGCCCGCCGAGCAGGCCGAGGGCTGAGCAGCGCCCCGAAGGGGCGCTGGGGGTACCCCCGCCGAGGCTGCGGGAGGAACTGCGTGAGCAGCCACGACGGCGCCGCGGCCGACATACGGCGTATCAACCACGCAGCTTCAGATCCGCGCGCCACTTGACGATCTGCTTCTCCGCGTCGCCGGTGTACGACCACGGGGTGCGGGTCGCGCGTCGGCCCTGGAGCCGCAGCAGGTCCGCGGCGATGTCCGTGACGCCCGCCTGGCAGGCCGCGTGCGTCAGGTAGTTGAGGTCGCGCAGCTCGCCGGGGGCGACCGGAGCCTCGCCGCGCTGGGCGATCCAGCGCTCCCAGGTGCGCCGTACGTCGCTGACCGCGCCGTCGTGCTTCCAGTGCTGGCTCAGCGCGACCGAGTTCTGCTGTCCCTGTGCCGTGTCCAGGGCGTACCGGAACTCCTCGACGCGGGCGTACTGCACCAGGACGGGCAGCGGGCACCCCGGCGGGGCGACCCCGGCGGCGTCCCGGGCGAAGTCGTACATCAGGCCGTGGGTGCCGTGCCAGCGCGCGGAGTAGTAGTGGAGGACCTGGAGATGGCCCTCCACGTTGTAGGGGTCCCGCCGGTGCAACTCGTCCCACCAGCGGGCGAGTTCCTGCCGGCGCACCCCGGTCGGATAGAGCCGGGCCACCGAGATCAGGGAGACCCAGGGGGTCGGGTCCTGCGGGTAGGCCTCGGCGGCCGCCAGGCAGGCCAGCACGGCGGTGTCGATCCTGGCCCGGTCGATCGGGACACCCCGGCCCGCCGAGATGGCCAGGGTGAACGCCCGGGCCGTCTCGGTCGCCGCCCGCAGCACCAGCGCGTCGGCGCCGTGCGGCTCGGCGGCCAGCCAGGACTCGGCCGTCGAGTTGCCCGAGCAGGCCTGTGCCAGCAGCCGTACCCGGTGCCCCCGGACCAGCCAGTCGGGGCCGGTGGTCCTCAGCAGTTCCCTCAGTCCCTGCCAGCGGCCGATGACGATGTCCTGACGGGCCGTGGTGAGGGATTCGTCCCCGCAGTCCGGGTCGAAGTCGGGGGCGAAGCGGTCGCGCGCCATCGGACTCGTCCCTCAGAAATCGGTGGGGAGGCCTTCGTAGGCCTGGGCCTGTACGGTGACGTGGTCGTCGGGGACGTAGTCGGCCTCCACCGTACGGGTGGCGTCCAGCTTGGCCGGCCGGTAGTAGTCGCTGCCCTGTCTCCAGTACCAGAGCATCGGGATCAGGCCGACGGCCAGACCGCCGATGCCGATCGAGATCGCCGCGCCGCTGAGCTCGCCCAGCGACTCGAAGAAGATCCAGAACATGAACAGCGCGCCGAACAGCGGCCAGACCCCGCCGAGCAGGAAGTTCCCCGCCGACTTGAACAGCATCTTGCGGTAGGCGACGACCACCGCGAGGCCCGCGAGACCGTAGTAGACGGCGATCTGCAGGCCGATCGCCGAGATGGCGTCGTAGAGGATCTCGCCCACCGAGCCCAGCGCGTTGGAGGCGATGAACAGCGTCAGCGCCACCGCGCCGACCACGCTGATCGCCACGTGCGGGGTGTTCCAGGTGCGGTGCACCTTGCCCAGCGCGCTCGGCATCGTACGGTCGCGGCCCATCGCGAACAGCGAGCGGGTGACCTGGATGAGGGTGGTCTCCAGGGTGGCGATGGTGGACAGCATCACGGCGACGATGAGCAGCTTGCCGCCCCACCCCGGCCAGACCTGCTCGCCCAGCACACCCAGCACGTTGGCCTTGTTCGCCGCGATCTGGTCCGAGGACAGGATGACGTTCACGGCGATGGTGAACACCTCGAACAGGGCGAAGACGATGCCGACGCCGATCAGGCCCGCGAGGCCGGTGGTGCGGCGGGAGTTGCGGGTCTCCTCGCTGAGGTTGCTGGTGACGTCCCAGCCCCAGTAGTAGAAGGCGGCGATCAGTGCGCCCGAGGCGAACCCGGAGACGCCGTCGAAGTGGGAGAAGCCGAGCCAGGACCAGTCGAAGGTGCGGGCGTTGCCGGTGTGGAAGAGGGCCAGCACCATGAACAGCAGCAGGATCGCCAGCTCGATGCCGGACATCAGCAACTGGGCGCGCACGGTGAGGCGGGCGCCACCGAGCACCACCGCCAGCATGATCAGGAACCAGGCGGCGCCGACCGCGGTCGACAGGGCCACGTTGCCGGCGAGGTCCGCGTCGAAGAGGGACAGGGTCATGGACCCGGCGGGCAGGGAGCCGGCCACCATGAAGATGGTCGCGGACACCACCAGCGCCCAGCCGCTGACGAAGCCGAGGAACGGGTGCAGGGTGCGGCCCACCCAGGAGTAGCTCGCGCCCGCGTTCACGTCGATACGGCCCAGGTAGCTGAAGGCGAGCGCGATGCCCAGCATCGGTATCGCACACCACAGCAGGGCGGCCGGACTGGCCAGTCCCACGGCTCCGACCAGCACCGCGGTGGTCGCGGCCAGCGAGTACGCGGGGGCGCTGCCCGCGACGGCCATGACCACGGTGTCGAACGTGCCGAGGGCGTTGGCCTGGAGCCCTCTGCCCCTGATGTTGCTCATGGTTGTGCTGCTTTCCGGTCGTGCAGGGCGCACGGGAGTGCAGACCCGCGATGGTACGGGTGGGGGGTGCACGACCCGCTCCGTACCCGGTGAGGGATGGCCTCGGGCAGGGGGCCGGTCAGAAGAAGAAAGGGTGGTGAAGGCCGCGTGCCCAGAGTCGGCGAACGGTCACACCGCGTGTGTGGGTGTGACTATAGCGGCACTCTTTGACCTTTCAAGCTGACCGACCGGTAATCACATATGCCGACTGAGGCTGACAATCCTCACGCCGGAAGCAGTGGTTCCGCCGGTCCCCTCAGTCCTCCAGCCGGTCGAGCTGCCGCAGCTTGTTGGTGGCGTCCAGGGCCGCGACCTTGTAAGACTCCGCGAGCGTCGGGTAGTTGAACACGGCGTCCACCAGATAGTCGACCGTGCCGCCGCAGCCCATCACCGACTGACCGATATGGATCAGTTCTGTCGCTCCGCTGCCGAAACAGTGCACACCGAGCAGCCGCCGGTCCTCGGGGGAGACCAGGAGCTTGAGCATGCCGTGCGAGTCGCCGATGATCTGGCCCCGGGCCAGCTCCCGGTAGCGGGCCACCCCGACCTCGAACGGCACACTGTCCCCGGTGAGTTGGTCCTCGGTCCGGCCGACGAAGCTGATCTCGGGGATGGTGTAGATGCCGATGGGCTGAAGGTTGTCCATCTGCCCGACCGGCTCCCCGCAGGCGTGGTACGCGGCGGCCCGGCCCTGTTCCATCGAGGTCGCGGCGAGCGCCGGGAAGCCGATGACATCGCCGACGGCGTAGATGTGCGGCACCTCGGTGCGGAAGTGGTCGTCCACCGTGATCCGGCCGCGCCGGTCCGCGGACAGGCCCGCCCTGTCCAGGTCCAGTCCGTCGGTCAGGCCCTGGCGGCCCGCCGAGTACATCACCGTGTCCGCCGGTATCTTCTTGCCGCTCTCCAGTACGGTCAGCGTGCCCCGCGGGTGCCGTTCGACGGCGGCGACGGTCTCCCCGAACCGGAAGGTGACGGCCAGGTCCCTCAGGTGGTACTTGAGCGACTCCACGACCTCGACATCGCACATGTCGAGCATGGCGGCGCGCTTCTCGACGACGGTGACCTTGCTGCCGAGCGCGGCGAACATGCTGGCGTATTCCATGCCGATGACACCGGCGCCGACGATGACCATGGAGCGCGGCACCCGCTCCAGGGACAGCACGTTGTCCGAGTCCATGATGGTGCGGCCGTCGAACTCGACGCTGTCCGGGCGGGCCGGCCGGGTGCCGGTGGCGATGATGATGTGCTCCGCGCTCAACAGCCGTTCGTTGCCCGTCGGTTCGCGCAGGGCGACGGTGTGCGGGTCGACGAACCGGCCGGTGCCGGAGCAGAGGGTGACGTGGTTGCGGGAGAGCTGGTTGCGGATGACGTCCACCTCGCGGCTGACCACGTGCTGGGTGCGCGCGGTCAGGTCGGCGACGGTGATGTCCTCCTTCAGCCGGTAGCTCTGGCCGTACAGGTCGCGCTGGGTGAGACCGGTCAGGTAGAGGACCGCCTCGCGCAGGGTCTTGGAGGGGATGGTCCCGGTGTGGATGGACACACCGCCGACCATGTCGGGGCTGTCGACGACGGCGACCCGGCGGCCGAGCTTGGCCGCGGCGATGGCGGCCTTCTGGCCGCCGGGTCCGGAACCGATGACGAGCATGTCGAAGTCGGGCACCCTGGGAAGTCTGTCAGCAGCCGCCCCCGCTTCGAAAGGGTGAACGGGCAACCTTCGCGTGAAATCCGGTACGGACCTGGGCCGTTGCGCGCCTCACCGGCCCCGGCAGCCACCTCGGGCGCCGGCACCGGTGGGGCGGCGCCGGGCACGCTCGCGCATGCCCGCCGCCTCGGTCAGGGCAGGAGCCGCTCGATGCAGTTCGGCCCCTCGCGCTCCATCTTCTTCCTGGCCCATTCGAGCGTGGCCGGGGTGACGTCCCGGCCCGACGCCATCACCAGGTCTTCGGGCGCCACCCCGGTGCCGGGGGCGCTGTGCAGCAGGGAGTCCGGGGTGGCGCGGTCGTCGGGCGACCGGGACGCTTCGGGTTCTGAGGTCGACATGGTCCCTCCTTCGCGGAGCGGGTGCACACTCTCACGATTGCCCGCCCGGCGGCACCCCGCATCCCGGGAAGCAATTCGTCCCTTTTAGGCTGTAAGGTGACCGTACATCCGTTCCGGGGAGGCCGTCACGATGGCCGAACAGCCGTTCTACCAGAATGCGCCCGGGAGCCCCCGCTACCTGCCGATCGCCGAACACGGGCTGATCGGCAATCTGCGCAGCGTGGCCCTGGTGGGCAGCAACGGCACGATCGACTGGTACTGCAGCCCGTCCTTCGACGCCCCCAGCGTCTTCGCCGCCGTCCTGGACGCCGAGCGCGGCGGATTCTTCGCCATGGCCGCGACCGTACCGGCCCGGACCAAGCAGTTCTACTTCCCCGACACCAACGTGCTGATCACCCGTTTCTACACCGACGAGGGCGTCGGCGAGGTCCAGGACTTCATGCCGGTGACGGGTGAGTCGGCGGAGTGCGAGCGGCACCGGCTGATCCGCCGCGTGCTGTGCGTGCGCGGCACCGTGCCGTTCCGGGTCCGGGTCGCCCCCCGCTTCGACTACGGGGCCGCCCCGCACACCCTGCGCCTGCTCGGCGACACCGCCCTCTTCGAGTCCGCGGACAAGTCCTTGCTGCTCACGTCCACGGTGGCCCTGGAGGGCGACGGCCCGGACGTCTGCGCCGACTTCAAGGTGTCGGAGGGCGAGTCCGCCGTCTTCGCCCTCGACCAGGCCGGCGAGGAGATCGTCCCGCGCGGCTGTGCCCGCGCCGAGGCCGAACGAGAGTTCGAGGCTACGGTCCGCTACTGGCGCCGCTGGCTGCACCAGTCCCGCTACCGGGGCCGCTGGCGTGAGATGGTGCACCGCTCCGCGCTCACCCTCAAGCTGCTCACCTACGCCCCCACCGGCGCCATCGTCGCCGCACCCACCACCAGCCTCCCCGAGCAGCTCGGCGGCGAACGCAACTGGGACTACCGCTACGTCTGGATCCGCGACGCCGCCTTCGCCGTCTACGCCCTGCTGCGGCTCGGCTTCAGCAGCGAGGCGGCGGCCTTCATGAAGTTCGTGACCACCTACATCAGCCCCGGCGACGGCTTCGCCTCCGGCCCGCTGCAGATCATGTACGGCATCGACGGCCGCAGCGACCTGCCCGAACGCGAGCTCGGCCACCTGGAGGGCCATTGCGGCTCCGCCCCGGTCCGCGTCGGCAACGGCGCCGCCGGCCAGCTCCAGCTCGACATCTACGGCGCCCTCATCGACTCGATCTACCTCTACGACAAGTGGGCCGAGCCCATCTCCAGCGCCCAGTGGGACGACGTCACCCGGCTCGTCGGATGGGTCTGCGACCACTGGGACCAGCCCGACGAGGGAGTCTGGGAGACCCGCGGCGGCCGCAAGAACTTCCTCTACTCGCGTCTGATGTGCTGGGTCGCCATCGAGCGGGCCATCCGCCTCGCCAACCAGCGCGGCCTGCCCGCCGACCTGCCCTGCTGGCGGCAGTGCCGCGACACCATCTACCGGCGGATCATGGACCGCGGCTGGTCCGAGCGACGCCACGCGTTCGTCCAGCACGAGGGCGGCGACGTCCTCGACGCCTCGGTCCTCATGATGCCCCTGGCGAAGTTCATCGCCCCGACCGACCCCAAGTGGCTGTCCACCCTGGACGCCCTCACCGAGGACCTCGTCTCCGACTCCCTCGTCTACCGCTACGACCCGCAGGCCAGCCCCGACGGACTCCGCGGTGACGAGGGCACCTTCTCCATCTGCTCCTTCTGGTACGTGGAGGCGCTGGTGCGCGCCGGACGCGTGGACGAGGCCCGGCTCGCCTTCGAGAAGATGCTCACCTACGCCAACCATCTCGGCCTGTACGCCGAGGAGATCGGCCGTACCGGTGAGCAACAGGGCAACTTCCCACAGGCGTTCACCCATCTCTCCCTCATCAGCGCCGCATTCAACCTGGACCGCGCGCTGGGCTGACGCCTCACCAGGTCAGTGCAGCGGCTGCTCCGCCCAGATGACCTTCCCGGCGGGCGTGTAGCGGGTGCCCCAGCGCTCGGCGATCTGCGCGACCAGGAACAGGCCCCGGCCGCCCTCGTCGGTGCTCGCCGCGTACCGCAGGTGCGGCGAGGTGGTGCTGGCGTCGCAGACCTCGCAGATCAGCGTCCGGTCGCGCAGCAGCCGTACCCCGATGGGCGCCCGGCCGTGCCGGATGGCGTTGGTGACCAGTTCGCTGAGGATCAGCTCGGTGGCGAACGACAGCTCGTCCAGGTCCCAGTCGGCAAGCTGTCGGGTCACCTTGGACCGTACCTCGGAGACGGCCGCCGGATCGGCCGGCACCTGCCACTCGGCGATCCGGTCCGCGCCGAGCGCCCGGGTGCGGGCGACGATCAGCGCCACGTCGTCGCTGGGGCGGGCCGGGAGCCGCTCCAGCACGGCCGCACAGGTGTCGTCGGGGGTGCTGCCGGCCGCCGACTCCAGGGCACCGGCGAGCAGTTCCAGGCCCTCGTCGATGTCCCGCTGCCGGTCCTCGACCAGCCCGTCGGTGTAGAGCACCAGACTGCTGCCCTCCGGCAGCTCCAGCTCGGCCGTCTCGAAGGGCAGCCCGCCCACCCCCAGCGGCGGACCGACCGGCACGTCCGGGAACTCCACGCTCCCGTCGGGTGCGGCCAGCGCCGGCGGCGGATGACCGGCCCGGGCCACCGTGCAGCGCCGCGACACCGGGTCGTAGATCGCGTACAGACAGGTCGCCCCGGTGATCGTGGCCGCGGCGTCCGCGGGGGACTCGTCCTGGTCGATGCGGCTCACCAACTCGTCCAGCAGACCCAGCAGCTCGTCGGGCTGCAGGTCGAGCGCCGCGAAGTTGTGCACGGCGGTGCGCAGCCGCCCCATGGTCGCCGCCGCGTGCAGGCCGTGCCCCACCACGTCCCCGACCACCAGCGCCACCCGGGCGCCGGACAGCGGCAGCACGTCGAACCAGTCGCCGCCCACGCCCGACTGGGCCGGCAGATAGCGGTAGGCGATGTCCAGGGCGCTCTGCGCGGGCAGGCTGCGCGGCAGCAGACTGCGCTGCAGGGTCACCGCCATGCTGTGCTCGCGCGTGTAACGGCGGGCGTTGTCGATGGAGACGGCGGCCCGCGTCACCAGCTCCTCCGCGAGGGCCAGCTCCTCGGTGTCGAACGGCGCGAGCTTCTCCGAACGGCAGAAGTTGGCCAGACCCAGCACCACGTTCCCGGCCCGCAACGGCACCGTGATCAGCGAGTGGATGCCGAACTCCAGGATCCGCCCGGTCAGTTCCTCGTCCTGAGCCCGCCAGCCGGGCGAGTCCCGCAGCCGGGGCTCCACGACGGACTCGCCGGTCCGCAGACTGCGGCCCTGCGGCGAGGAGTCCACGAACTGAAACCGCTCGCCGACCGGGTACAGCGGGGCGTCCTTGCGGACACCGGCGGACGCCACCCGGCGCAGCGCGTCCCCGGGCTTGGGCTCGTCGCCCTTGAGGACCGCGTCGTACAGGTCCACGGTGGCGTAGTCCGCGAACCGCGGCACGGCCAGCTCCGTCAGCTCCTCGGCGGTGCGGGTGACGTCCAGACTGGTGCCGATGCCCACCCCGGCGTCGTACAGCATGTTCAGACGCTCGCGGGTCACCTCGGCGCGGCCGGAGAGGGCGCGCAGCTCCGTGGAGTCGCGCAGCGTGATGACACTGCCGGGCGGCCCGCCGCGCACCTCGATGGGACGCTGGTTGACGGCCAGCAGCCGGTCCTTGACCAGGTGCACCTCGTCGGTGGCGACCCGCCCGGAGGCGATCAGCGTCGACGTCTCCGCGTCCAGGCCGAGGTCCGGGACCCGGCGGCGCTCGGCGTCCGCGGGCAGGCCCAGCAGGCGCCGGGCCTCGTCGTTGGCGAGCATCAGCCGGCCGTCGCCGCCGACGATCAGCACACCCTCGCGCACGGAGTGCAGCACCGCGTCGTGGTGCTCGTACATCCGGGTCATCTCGTCCGGGCCGAGGCCGTGGGTCTGGCGCAGCAGCCGCCGGCTGACCAGTGCCGTGCCCGCCGTCGCCAGGGCCAGTGCGGCGGCGGCCGCGGCGAGCAGCAACGGCAGCTGCTGGTCGGCGGTGCCGCCCACGTGCGCGGTGGTGATGCCGGCCGACACCAGGCCCACCACCGCGCCGTTCGCGTCCCGGACCGGGACCACCGCCTGCACCAGCTCGCCGATGGTGCCGTGGACCTCCTCGGTGACGGTCCCGCCGGCCAGCGCCGGCCCGATGGTCCCGACGAACTTCTTGCCGATGCGGTCCGGCTTGGGGTGCGTGTACCGGATCCCTTCGGTGTTCATGACGACGATGAAGTCCACGCCGGTCGCCTTGCGGGCCGCCTCCGCCCGCGGCTGGAGCACCGTCGTCGGGTCGGGCAGCCGCAGCGCGGCCGCCGTGCCGGGGGCGTCGGCGAAGGTCTGGGCGACGGCCAGCGACCGGTTGCGGGCCTCCATGGTGCTGTCGCGCCGCACCTGGAGCACCAGGGCCACCACGGCCGACACCACCAGGAGCAGCACGATCACGACTTGCAGGACGAAGACCTGTCCGGCCACGCTGCGTCCGCTCAGCGCGGACCACAGCCGCCCGGACCGGATACGGCCCGGCCCGCCGGGCTCCCGCTCCCGCTGGGCGAGCGGCGCGCGCGGAGCCCCGGGACGGGACGGCCGAGTGTCGGACCGGCCGGGCTGACGGACCATGAGCCCATGTCTACACTGCCCGGCCCCGCGAGGCGAGAGCGTCCCCCCAGGCAACCCGCCCGATACCCCGTTGTGTCCCGGTCACCACCGGTCTGCGGGCCCCGGGCGGCGGGTCGCGACCAGCAGCGCCACGTCGTCCGGGCGGTCGGTGGCGTGCCTGGCCATGGCGGTGAGCCGGTCGGCCACCCCGGCGAGGGTACGGGGACCGCGCCGCCCCGGCGCCGCCCCGGCCTCGGCCAGGGCCGCCCCCAGCGCCGAGATGCCCTCGTCGATGTCGGCGCCCGGCCGCTCCACCAGCCCGTCCGTGTACAGGGCGAGGATCGCGTCCGGCGCCAGCTCCAGTTCGGTCACCGGATACCGGGCCCGCGGATCCACGCCCAGGACGACACCGCCCGGGATCTCCAGGACCCGGATCCGACCGTCCGGGGCGCGCAACAGGGGCGGCAGATGACCGGCCCGGGCGATCCGGGCGCGCCCGGTGGCGGGGTCAAGACGCACGTAGCAGCAGCTCGCGAACTGGCCCGGGTCGAGGTCGATGAGCAGCCGGTTGGTGCCGCTCAGCACCTCGTCCGGCGGCCGGTCGCTGAGCGCGAACGCCCGGACCGCGCTGCGTAGTTGCCCCATGGTCGCGGCCGCCTGCACGCCGTGCCCCTGGACGTCGCCGATGACCAGGGCGAGACCGTCACCCGCCCCGACGACGTCGTACCAGTCGCCGCCCACGTCCATGCCCTGGGTGCCCGGCAGATACCGGCCCGCGGTCTCCACCTGGGGGTGCGCCGACAGCCGGCGGGGCAGCAGCGCCTGCTGGAGGCCGCGGGCGAGGGCGGCCTCGCTGTCGTAGCGCCGGGCCTTCTCCATCGCGTGCGCGATCAGGCCGGCGAGCGCCGTGAGGACCGTGCGCTCCTCGGTGCTGAAGCCGCGCTCCACGTCGAAGCCGAGAATGCAGGTGCCGACCGGGCGTCCCGAGGCGATCAGCGGCAGGAAGGCGCGGGCGCCCACGTCGGCGTCCAGGGCGAGGCCCGGGTAGGTGTCCGCCAGCTGCCGCATCGACTCGAAGAACAGGGGCCTGCCGGTGGTGAGGGTCTCGACACCGGGGATGGGGGCGTCCAGGCCGACCCCGTCGAACGGGGCGAGGAAGCCCGGCGGGAAGCCGTTCTCCCAGGCCAGGTAGAGATGCCGGTCCTGGAGCAGGTAGATGGCCAGCCGGCCGCCGCCGAACGCCGGGAGCAGCTCCTGGGTCACCACCGCCGACACCTGCCGGGCGGTCACCGCGTCGGTCAGCGCGATCGCCAGGGCGATCGGCCGGTACAGCGGGGCCATCGAGGGGCCGCCGGGTACGCCGGGTACGCCGGGTACGCCGGGTACGCCGGGCCGCCCGGGCCCCGGGGTCGCGCCGAGCTCCGCCGTCGTGCCGGGTGCCGCCGGCGTGTCCGGCTCGGCCGGGCGTGGCAGGTGCATGGCCGGGCCGAACCGGTTGGCCGGGTCGACCGTGCAGGTGATCAGGTCCGGGCCCGGATGCACGGACAGGGCGAGGAAGTCGCCCTCGGTGGCACCCCCGCGGCGGACCCGGAAGTGCACGGAGCCACGGGCGAGCAGCGCGCCCCGCCAGTGGTCGTCGTAGGGCGGCCCGCTCAGCCACGGCATCGCCTCCCACACGGACCGTCCGAGCAGCTCGGCGCGCGGCCGGCCCGTCAGCCGGACGGCGGCCGGGTTGGCGTAGCGGACGACCCCGGACCGGTCCAGGCAGAAGACGCCCTGGGGGAGCAGATCGGCCGCTCCGTCGGCGGCCGCCACCGGACCCGGGTCGACGACGATCCCGGAGACCAGGGAAGGCCCGGCGGCGCCGGGCGGCGGCCACAGCTCCAGGAGGAGCGGGGCGCCGTCCGCGGCCCGCACCCGCAGCGGGGCGTACGGCGGCCTGCCTGCCGCCGTACGGCGCAGCGCGACCAGCACGTCGTCGGCGTCGTCGGGCGTCACGGCCGCGGCCAGCTCGGCCCCGGTATGGGGGAAGTCCTCCGGCGCCACGCCGAGCAAGGCATGCAGACGGTCGTCCACGCGCACCGCCGAGGTGGCCGGATCCCAGGTGAAACGGCCCACCCGGGCCGCCCCAGGCCGCGTCGCGGGCGGCCGTACGCACACCGGCTCGCCCTCCCACGCGACCGCCGCGTCGCCCTCCTCGGCCACCAGCTCGCGCAGTCCGACGCCCAGCGTCTCGGCCAGCCGGCCCAGCCGGTCCAGGTCGGGCAGCTCGTCCACGGTGTCCGGGGTCCCGGGAAGCAGCACGGTGAGCACCCCGAAGGACGGCTCCGCGCCGGGCACGGGCGTGTACACGGACCCGAACTGGAACGGCAGGCCCGCCGCGAACTGGGGATAGCGGCGCACCATCTCGGTGGCGTTGGGCAGCACCACCCGCACCCCGAGCCGGTAGGCGTCCGCGACCGGGAACGGCCGGTCCACGTGCAGCCGCCACCAGGGCCTGAACAGCGGGCCGGGGAGCCCCACCAGCGTGGCCAGCCGCAGCAGTCCGGGGGTGCCGGAGCGCAGGTACACCCCGGCGACGTGGCAGCCCGCCGCGCCCAGGGCGCCGGTCGAGGCCTCGACCAGCAGCGCGGTCAGCCGCTCACGCGCCCGGCCCACGTGCTCGCCGCTCCGAGTCATCGGGTCCTACCTCGTCCGTGCACCGCCGGGTGGGTGACACAGCAAGAATGCGTCACGACGGCCCGAAAACGCACCTCCGCGACCCGGACCGGACGGCGGTTGCCGCGGCTGCCGGCCCGCTCAGCCCGCGCCCACCGGCCGCAGCACCAGGTGACCGTCCTCCCGGGCGGCCACCATGGCGAACGGGAAGGTGTCCGCCTCCAGGCACAGCGGTACGTCCTCCGGATGGACGCCCTCCCAGCCCAGCCGCAGCCCCTCGGCGAGCCGCGCCGCCCCACCGGAGTTCCGGGCCCGCTCCACGTACGGATCCGGGCCGACGGAGTCGTCGGCCACCAGATCGGCGATGTACTCGGCGCAGGCCAGGTCCTCCTCGGCCCGCCCGTCCTCCCCGGTGACCACGAAGGTGACCGCCGCGGGCCGCTCGCGGCGCAGCACGGCGGCGGTGGCCCCGGCGACCACGAAACTCGCGCACAGCAGCAGCCGGGCCCCGGCGGCGGCCAGCGCCCCGGTCGTCCCGGCGGTGGTCTTCTGGACGACCGTGCGCCCCGCGACGTCCAGCGAACGCAGCTGGGCCGGTGAGTTGGCCAGGTCGAAGCCGGGCACCACCGGACCGTCCTGGAAGGCCAGCCAACCGGGATGACGGGCCTTCAGCTCCAGTGCCCCGTCCAGGGTTTCGGCGAACACGATCCGTTCGGCGCCCCGCCGGAACGCCCAGGCCGCCACGGTGAACGCGCGCATCACGTCGACGACCACGGCGACTTCGGGCGTGGCGGACAGACCGGGGACCCCGGTGAAGGTGGCTCGCATCCCCCCATCACGCCCGGCGCGTCAGAGTTCCGGGTCCTCGGCCGGCAGGGCCGCGCGCATCGAGCGCAGGGCCAGCAGCAGGACGCCGATGTCGTCCAGGTAGATCGGGTCGGGCAGCAGGTCGGTGGGCAGCACGAGATACAGCACGGCACCCCAGAACACCCAGCGCGAGCCCGTCGGCAGCCCGGCCCGGCGCAGGGTGCGCCGGGTGCGGACCAGCCGTACGAGTACGGCGACCGCGCCGGCGAGCAGGGCCGCGGCGACGATCGCGCAGATCACGAGCACGGTCGTGGTGGTGTCCATGGCTGTCCTGTCGTCCGGCCCCGATCCGGCCCGGGGTCTCTCACTGCTCCGTCTTCCCGGATTCGTCCTCGGGCATGGCCGCCGGTCCGGAACTCTCCTTCGGTGGCCGCAGCCCCTTGAAGGCACGGGTCAACTGCTGGAAGGGGGAGGCGGACCGGGGTGCCGGGGCGGCCGGGGCGGGGGTGTCGCGGAGGGCGGCGAGCGCCTCGCCGGCCCGCTCGGCGGCCTCCCGGTACAGGTCGCGGGACCTGGTCATGGCCTCCAGCGCCTCGGCGTACTGGGCGACGCGCCCCCGTTCGCGCGCCAGCTCCTCCTCCAGTGTCATCAGGGTCCAGTTGTCGCGCAGATCGGCCAGCGCCTCCTCGGCGCCCTGCGGCGCGGGCTTGGGCAGGGCGGCGAACCGGCGCAGGGCGGCGAACAGTTCGGCGGGCTCCGAGCCGTCCAGGAAGACGCTGCGCACCGCGTACTCCTGCGGGTCGTAGCCGTCCGGCGCCGGGTCCGGGGGCAGCAGCACGGCGCCGCCGCGCGGGACCTCGGCATCGAGGTCGCGCAGCGCCCAGTTGACGGCACGGAACTGCTGGGGCGCGGCCCGGTGCTCCACCACGCGGTGCGCGAGGCCGGGCGGCAGCTGCCGGACCAGCGGCAGCCGGCCGAGCGTGTCGGGCGTCATCGCCTCGTGCACGACGAGGTTGACGCACCAGCTGTCCTTCGCCGCGTCCCGCAGCACCCGGCGCATGTCCTTGTCGTCGGCGGGCAGCGGGTTGACCGTGCGCAGCCGCACGCCCGCCACGGCCGGGAGGTAGTCCCAGGCGGCCTCGCCGCCGTCCCCGGCCTCCTCGCCGTCGGGCCAGAACATCGCCGCCGGGGAGGGCCAGACCTCGTCCCAGGGCCGGTCGGCCTCGGCCACGAGCTGCCACTCGCGTCCCGCCTGGCGTCCCTGGAGGTCGACGAGGGTCAGCCGGGCGCGCACCGTCACGGTGCCGTCGTCGACGCGCCAGCGGGCCTCGAAGACGCGCCGGGTGAGCTCGTCGGGCACCGGGGGTTCGGCGAAGTCGTCGAGGGCGCCGGTCTCCTTGCGGCGGCGCAGGATCCTGCGGATCACCTCCTCGGAGTCCGGGCCCGTATGGCGGCCACGGGCGGGCCAGACGGTCGGCGGAAGGACGGCACGGTCGGCGGCGGAGTTCGACATGGGCCAATCTGCTGGTGGAAGGCGGGTGCGTCTTCCAGTATCGCCGCCCCGGAGCGTGTCTCACAGAGCGGGGGCCGCCCGCGCACGGGGAGTGCGCCCCGCACCCGGGGTGCGCACCGTGTGCGTCGTACGACGCCGGTTCACCCGTGCCCCTGATCCGGCCCGCCCCGCACAATGGTGCGGCGAACGGGGCCCGCCCGCCCATCCGCTTCGGGGCGGGCCCCGTTCACGCCGCCGGGAAGCGTGCGGGAGGGGCCGGCGGCAGTCCGCCGGCCCCTCCCGGTCCGCACCGTCTCAGCGCCTCACGCGCCGCTCTCGCGGAGCATGTCCTCGCGCTCGACGAGCTTGACGCGCTCGCGGCCCTGCGGCTCGCCCAGCGCCTTCTCGGCGGCGTCCAGCCTGTACCAGCCCTCCCAGGTGGTGAAGCGGACCTCGCGCTCGGCGAGGAAGGCGTCCACGGCCTCCGGCGCGGGCGCCTCGGGGGTGTGCAGCCGTCCGGCCGCGTAGTCGTCCAGCAGGTTGGACACCGTCTCGTTGGCGTCGCCCTTGGTGTGGCCGATCAGACCGACCGGACCGCGCCGGATCCAGCCGGTGACGTACGTCGACCGGAGGTGGCTGCCGCTCTCCTCGACGACCCGGCCGCCCTCGTCCGGGACGGTGCCCGACTCGATGTCCCAGGGCAGCTTGGGCAGCTTGTCGGAGAGGTAGCCGACCGCGCGGTAGACCGCGGTGACGTCCCAGTCCTTGAACTCGCCGGTGCCCTTGACGTTGCCGGTGCCGTCCAGCGCGGTCCGCTCGGTGCGCACGCCGGTGACCCTGCCGTCCTCGCCGAGGATCTCGGCCGGCGACTCGAAGAAGTGCAGGAAGAGTTTGTGCGGGCGGTCGCCGACGTCGCGGATCGCCCAGTTCTCCAGGGTCTTGGCGACCATGTCGGCCTGCTTGTTGCCGCGCCGGGTCTCGATCGAGCCCTCGTCGTAGTCGATGTCCTCGGGGTCGACGATGACCTCGATGTTGGGGGAGTGGTCGAGCTCGCGCAGCTCCATCGGGGAGAACTTCGCCTGCGCCGGGCCGCGGCGGCCGAAGACGTGCACTTCGAGGGCCTTGTTGGCCTTCAGGCCGTCGTAGACGTTCGGCGGGATCTCCGTCGGGAGCAGCTCGTCGGCGGTCTTGGCGAGGATGCGGGCCACGTCCAGGGCCACGTTGCCGACGCCGAGTACCGCGACCTTCTCGGCCTCGAGCGGCCAGGTGCGGGGCACGTCCGGGTGGCCGTCGTACCAGGAGACGAAATCGGCGGCACCGTAGGAGCCGTCCAGCTCGATGCCGGGTATCCGCAGCTCGCGGTCGGCGGTCGCGCCGGTCGAGAAGATCACCGCGTCGTAGAACGAGCGCAGATCGTCGAGGCTGATGTCGGTCGGGTAGTCGACGTTGCCGAAGAGGCGGATCTGCGGCTTGTCCAGCACCTGGTGCAGGGCCGTGATGATGCCCTTGATGCGCGGGTGGTCAGGGGCCACGCCGTACCGGATCAGGCCGAACGGGGCGGGCATCCGCTCGAAGAGGTCGATGGACACGCCGGGCTCGGCGGCCACCGCGGACTTGAGCAGGGCGTCGGCGGCGTAGATCCCGGCGGGGCCGGCTCCGACGATGGCTACCCGCAGGGGGCGCGGCATGATCAGGTTCCCTTCGAGTGAGGACAAGCGATCTCGAACGGGAAGCCTAAGCTAAGGCAGTCCTAAGTTTGTACGCGGGTCCGCTCTATGACCTCATAAGGCGATCTTATGAGGTGTATCGGGCCCGGCTCATGGCTGCCCAGGCCGCACCGCGGGCGACCGGTGCTTGGCGGACGCCCGGCCCATGCACCAACCTGTCCTCTTGCGGCGCACCGAGGCGCGGTGGCCCGAGGGCGAGGGGTGAGAGCGTGGACGCACGCGGGGAGACGACCGTCGCGGTGACCGGCGGCAGCGGATTCGTCGGCAGCCATCTGGTACGGCGGCTGCTGGAGCGGGGGTACCGGGTCCGCGTGACCGTCCGCCGGGCCGGTGACGCGGCGAAGGTGAGGCCCCTGTGGGAACTCCAGGAGGCCTTCCCCGGCCAACTCACCCTCTTCGAGGCCGACCTGCTCAAGGACGGCTCCTTCGACGAGGCCTTCCGCGGCTGTGCGACCGTCTTCCACGTGGCCTCGCCCTTCCTGATGCCCGAGCGGATCAAGGACGGCCAACGGGACGTCGTGGACCCGGCGTTGCTCGGCACCCGCAACGTCCTCGGCAGCGTGGAGCGCACCCCGGAGGTGACGACCCTGGTCCTCACCTCCACCGTGGGTGCGATCTTCGGCGACTACGCCGACGTGCGCGAGATGGCCGGCGAGGTGCTGACCGAGAAGTACTTCAACACCACCAGCACGGTGGCCGACAACCCCTACCACTACGCCAAGACGGTCGCCGAGCGCGCAGCCTGGGACGCCGAAGCCGCCCAGGACCGCTGGCGCATGGTCTCGATCAACCCCGGCCTGATCCTGGGCCCCTCCCTCACCCCCGCCTCCGAGTCCGGCAGCCTCTTCCTGCTGGACGAGCTGTTCAAGGGCTGCTTCTGCTACGGCGCCCCGGACTTCAGCTTCACCACCGCGGACGTCCGCGACGTGGCCGACGCGCACATCGCGGCGGCGGAGAACCCGGCGGCCGGAGGCCGTTATATCGTGGCCAACGAGACGATGACGTCCTTCCAGGAGATGTCCCGGATCATCCGCACCCGCCACCCCTGGGACCCGCGCCTGCCGCGCACCGCGCTCCCGCACGGGCCGGTACGGGTCCTCGGCCCGCTCTTCGGCCTCAGCCAGGACTACATACGCAAGCACCTCGGCATCCGCTTCCGCGTCGACAACGGCCGCAGCGTCGACGAACTGGGCCTCGTCTACCGGCCCGTCGAGGAGACCCTCCTTGACCACCACGCGAGCTGGCGCGCGCGGCGGCGGAGGGTCTGAACCCAGGGGCCGCCCGGTCAGGCCGGGCGGATCACCCGGTGGATCGCCGACTCCCCGGCGTTGTAGATCGACTCCTCGCGGATGAGCGCCCCGGGGCTCGGCGCGTGCACCATCGTGCCGCCACCCGCGTAGATCCCGACGTGGCTGTCGTCGTCGAAGAAGAAGATCAGGTCACCCGGCTCGACGGCGGCCAGCGTCAGCGGGGTGCCGGCCAGGGTCTGCTCCGCCGCGGTACGGGGCAGCGTCACACCGGCGGCGCGCCAGGCGGCCTGGGTGAGGCTGGAGCAGTCGTACGCGCCCGGCCCGGTCGCCCCCCAGACGCACGGCCGCCCGATCTGCTCCCGCGCGAACGCCAGCGCCTTCATGGCCTTGCCCGGCTCGGCGAACGCGCCGGGCGTGGGCAAGGGCGCGGCGGGAGCCGGAGTGGTGACCTGCGGGGGTGCGGTGGGCAGGGGGGTGACGGGAAGCGGAGCCGTGACGACCGGCGCGACGGTGGGCACCGCCATGGCCGGCGCGGGCGCGGCCATCATCGCCTCGGGCTGCGCGACCATGGCCGTCGGCGCCGCGGCCATCGCCACCGCGGGGGCCGCGGCCATCGGTGCCGCCATGGGCGTGGGCATGGGCGGCGCCATCGGCGCGGGCATCGCGGCGGTGGCGTAGGCGTAGAGGGCGTCGGCGGACTGCATGCCTGCCGCGTAGGCACCGGCCATGTCGGCGGTGGGCGCCGCGGCGTAGGGGGCGGCCGGCGGCATGGCGGCCATGGGCGGTGCGGGGGCGGCGGGGGCGGCCGCGGTGTACGCGTACGCGCCGGCGGCGTAGGCGGTGTCGGCGACGGCCTGGGGCACCTCGGTGTAGGCGGCTGGCGCGTTCGGCGACATGACCCGGAAGCCGCCGGCGTCCATCGGAGCCGGGGCGGGAGCGGCGGGCGCCGAGGTCGGGAAGGCACCGCTGTTCATGGTGGCGGCGGTGGGGAAGGCGCCGCTGTTCGTGGGAGCCGCGGTCGGGAAGACGCTCGTGCTCATGGCGTCGGCGGTCGGGAAGGCGCCCCCGTCGGCCTGGGTCGGCATCGGGAACGAGCCCGTGGCGCCCGGGGTCATGATGCGGAAGGAGCCGGTGTCCCCCGGCGACGGGACCGGAGCCTGCGCGGCGCCCGCGTCCATGGGCGACGCGGTCTGGTAGGTCCCGCCGCCCGAGCCGCCGGGGGTCATGACGCGGAAGCCGCCGGAGTCGGCGGGGGTCTGTCGTGGGGTGTTGTCGGTGCTGCCGGGGGTCATGACGCGGAAGCCGCCCGAGTCCGCCGAGGCCCGGCGTGGGGCGCTGTCGGCGCCCCCCGGGGTCATGATGCGGAAGGTCCCGGTGTCCGACGGGGACACGATCGGGATGCCGCCCGTCTCGGTCACCGCCGGGAGCGCGCGCGTGGCGGCGAGGGCGTCGGTCCGGAAGGAACCGCTGCCGGTGCGCTGGGTGGGTATGCCGACGGCGGGAGCCTGCCACGGCTGCGCCGGGACCTGGGCCTCGGGCGTGGCCCACGGGGCCGGTGCGGGCTGGGCGGCCGGCGCCGGTTCGAGCGCGGGGACGGCGCGCTGCCCGGTGCGCTGGGAAAGCACCTCGCGCGCCTTGGCGAGCTTGAGCTGGTTCCTGGTCTTGAAGGTACCCGGCGCGGGCCGCTGGGGCGTGGCGGCGGGCAGCGCCCTGGGCGCACCGGACGGCCCGGCGGGAAGCGCCGCGGCGGGCCCCGCCGTCAACTCCAGCTTCGGGCGCGCCGGCAACTCACGGACGACCTCGATCTCGCTCTGCGCGGACGGCCCCGCGGTCAACTCCAGCCGCGACGGGCCGGAGTCCTCCAGCTGGGCGAGCAGGTCGGCCGCCATGGCGCTGACGGGCCGCCGTGGGCCGGGCCGTTCGGGCATCCGGTCGGAGGGCAGCGCGGCCGGGACGCTCGGCCCCAGCTTCGAGCGCGCGCCCTCGAACCACTCTCTGGCGATGTTGTCGAGGCCCGGGTCGTCGCGACGGGGCCGCTTGAACAGCGGGACACCACGTGAGCGCGAGCCCCCGCTCGCCGCACGAGTGGCGTTGTAGTTCCCGGTGGCGTTCTCGGCCTGGTCGTAGAGGCTGTCGATCCGCTGTCGAACCTCGTCACGGCTCTCGGGCGCCATTGAGGGGTCGTGCTCCTTCCGTACTCCGCCTACCGGGTTAGCTGTCGGGTTCGGGCGGTGACGTCCGGAAGGCATGCCCTACGGCCTCTGTCCTCGCGGACGGTCGGCCGATTCACCCCAGTGATCGGTTGGGTCCCCGGCTCCGGACTCGCCCCTGGGGGCACCGGATTCGGCGGAGGCCGCGCGGCCCGACGGGATTCGCCGGGGGGAGCCGAACGGCTTAAACGTCAACTTAGCCAACTTGTGTCACTCGTGTGAAGGTTGACGTGCGTAATGTCCGATACGTATTTGTGATGTTCGTCGTAGCGTTCGGAACTCGACCGTACCGGACGGCATTTCGCGCGCATCCAGTGCGTTCGCAGGGTCACCGGGGCGTTGCCGTCGGTCGCGGCTCCCTGCTCCCGGCCGCTGCGGAACTCCCGGTTTCTGTGAGGTCACCGTGAATTCGCGGGTCTGTTGAACACGGTGGCCCCGCGGGCCGTATAGGGCGGGGGATTTCCATGTCCGGCCGCTCACGAGACGCAGGGGAACGACCTTGAGACGCAACAGGCGCAGACGCCCGACCGGCGCACGACGCGCGACCTTCGCAGCGGTCGCGCTGATGCTCGGCGGCGGTGGGCTGGTCGCGGTGAACGTCTACGCCTCGGCCACCGAAGGCGGCGGGGACCAGCAGGCCCAGGTCGCCACCGGCCAGGTGCTGTCCGCGCCCACCATCTACTGCCCCGACGTCGGCAGCCGGCTGACGGCGGTGCCCGACGGGGCCCGTGCCGACGTCGACGGTGAACTCGCCCGGCTGGACCAGCAGGTGGCGGCCGCCTACCAGCAACTCACCCAGTCCGCCGCGGCGATCGAACAGAACCCCGATCTCGCCGACCAGACGATCATGAACCCGCTGAAGGAGAAGCGGTCCGAGTCGATCCGGCGCATCGCCGACGCCATCGACCGCGAGGGCGACCGCCCGCAGGGCCTCGACGACCTCGCCGCCTGCACCCTGCGCTCCTCCAACCAGGGCGCCGGGCAGTCGGCGGCACCCCAGGGCAGTGCCACGCCGAGCCAGAGCGGCCAGGGCAGCGCCGCGCCGAGCCAGGGCACCGGCGCCGGCGGCCAGGGCGGCAACGGCCCGGTCGCCGCGGACTACGCGGACATCACCTCCGTCCAGCCCGACGTCACCACCCCCGCCGAACGGCCCGGCGGCTCCACCGGCACCTTCAGCTCCAGCTGCGGTGTCAACGCGAACGGCCTGTTCAACTCGGACAACGTGATCGTCGCGCCCGGTGTCTCCAACGGCGCCCACCACTTCCACGACTACATCGGCAACCAGTCCAACAACGCCTTCGCCAGCGACCAGGACCTCGCGAACGCCGACACCAGCTGCGCCGACAGGGGTGACAAGTCCACGTACTACTGGCCCGTGCTGCGCCTGCAGAACGGCAAGCAGGAGCGGGACGCCGACAAGCCGGGCGGCGGCACCGAGGGCAACGCCGGGCAGATCGTCACGGCCAAGCAGGTCACACTGACCTTCGAGGGCAACCCGACCTCCAAGGTCACCGAGATGCCGCGGCTGCTGCGCATCATCACCGGCGACGCCAAGGCCTTCGTCAACGGCCCGGCCAACGCCAACGCCTCGTGGAGCTGCACCGGTTATGAGAACCGGCAGCTCAAGGACAAGTACCCGCTGTGCCCCGCGGGCAGTGACGTCGTGCGCACGTTCAAGTTCCAGAGCTGCTGGGACGGCCGGAACATCGACAGCGCCAACCACCGTACCCACGTGGCGTTCGAGGCTCCCGACGGCAGCTGCCCGGCCGGCTTCCAGGCCATTCCGCAGCTGGTGCAGCGCATCGTCTACGACGTGGACGCGCCGAGCCTCGCGGACGGCGGCCGCACGGTCCCGCTGTTCGCGGTGGACTCGTTCCCCGAGCAGCTGCACAAGCCGGTCACCGACCACGGCGACTTCATCAACGTCTTCGACGAGAGCCTGATGCGGACGATGGTCGACTGCATCAACTCCGGCCGGACCTGCGGGGCGGGGGCCGGCGAGCAGCCGCCGTCCGAGAGCGCGGAGCCGACTCCGAGCGAGACGGCGAGCCCGGTCGCACCGCCGGCCCAGAGCCAGAGCGCCGAGCCGTCCGAGCCGGTGACCGAGCAGCCGTCGTCGGAGCAGACTCCGTCCGAGCAGCCGTCGTCCGAGCCCCCGGCCGGCACCCCGGCCACGGAGACCGCCCCCGCCTCCGGCGGCACCGAGCTGCCGAGGGTCGACGCGAGTGTGTCACCGAGGAAGACGTCGACCACGAAGTCGTCGGGCGGCGGTGTGATCAGCAAGCCGACACAGCGGCCCGACACCGAGGCGCCGACCACCGGCCCGGCCGCCGCGCCGACCGGCACCGCGGTCGCCGCTCCGGCCGGTCAGCAGACCCCGGCCACCGGCTCCGGGACGCAGCCCCAGACCGAGCCCCAGGCGGTCCAGGGCGGTCTCGCCGAGACCGGTGCCCACCTGTGGCCCGCGGTCTTCGGCGGGCTGCTGCTGGCCTTTGGGGCCGGGCTGCTGTGGTGGACCCGGCGAAACCCGGCCTGATCCTTCTCCCGCACCGCGCAGCATGTCCTGGGCGGGCTCGGACCGGGAGCATCTCATCGTGCTCCGCGCTGTCCAGCCCGCCCAGGTGCGGTACGACGGGGCCGCGCCGGCTGACCGCGGCCAGCTCCGACTCCTTCTCGGTCCTGCCCGGGAGCTCGCCGGTGCGCACCTGGTCGACCCGCACTCCGGCCGTCCCGACGGAGGTGAAGCTCCGGTACGTGCCCCGGCCGGTGCCGCCCTCGGCGGCCACGAACGGCCCGCGGGACCGTGCGAGCGTCACCGCTGCCCGGCCTGCGGTCGGCGCCCGCGGGAAGCCGACGGCACCGGCGGCCCTGGCGGCCGGCTCGCGACCGAACGTCACCGGACCCTGCCGCATCGGCTGCCCCCGGCCGTCGTGCGGATGCACGCTCGGCGGGTCCCTGTTGACCCTCGGTCATATTACTGAACCGTAACCTCACGGCTGCTACCGCCGGTAATGCGTTGCTCGTTACCGTCGGGTAAACCGCACCTTCCCCCGTCGGCCGCTCCGGGGTCCCCCACCGCACCTCCCACGTCCAGGAGGTTCCCCATGCCTGTCCGCGTTCGCCTGCTGGCCACCGCCGTCGCCGCGGCCGCCTGCCTCTGCCTGCAGACCCTGCAGGCCACGGCCTCCCAGGCCGAGGTCTCCCGGGGTGTCGGCATCCCCGCCTTCTACGACCCGCCGGCCACCCTGCCCACGGCCGACGGAGCTCTCGTCCGCACCGAACCCCTCACCCTGGCCCTGAGCCTGCCGAGCCTGCCCGGCCCGCTGCCGGGCACCGCGACCCGGCTGATGTACAAGTCCACCGACTCGGCGGGCGGCCCCGTCGCCGTCACCGGCGCCTACATCGAGCCGACCGCCCCCTGGCTCGGCCCCGGCGCCCGCCCGCTGGTCGCGCTGGCCCCCGGCACCATGGGGCAGGGCGACCAGTGCGCCGCGTCCATGGGCCTGGAGCACCCACTCGTCCTCAACGGCCAGACGGTGTCCGTCGGTTACGAGGACCTGTCGATCTACCGGCTGCTCGCCGAGGGCGTCGCGGTCGTCGTCACCGACTACGTCGGGCTCGGCGCGACGGACCGGCTCCACACCTACGTCAACCGGCTGGACGGCGCCCACGCCGTCCTGGACGCCGTACGCGCCGCCCGGCGCCTGCCCGGCTCCTCGGTCACCGCCGCCTCACGCGTGGGCCTGTTCGGCTACAGCCAGGGCGGCGGCGCGACCGCCGCGGCCGCCGAGCTCCAGCCCTCCTACGCCCCGGACATCACCCTCTCCGGCACCTACGCGGGTGCGCCGCCCGCCGACCTCACCGCCGTCACCGCGGCCATCGACGGCAGCGATCTGGCCGGCGCCCTCGGCTGGGCCGTCAACGGGTTCGTCCAGTCGGACCCGGCGCTCAAGCCGATCGTCGACGCCCATCTCGGCACGGCGGGCCGGGCCGCCCTCGCCGACCTGTCGACGATGTGTGTCGGCGACGCGATCCTCGCCTACGGTTCCCAGCACAGCACCGCCTGGACGAACGACGGCAGCTCCATCTCCGAGATCGTCGGCGAGGAGCCCGCCCTCCAGGCCTTCCTGGCCGAACAGCGCATCGGCAGGACCGCGCCGGCGAGTCCGGTCCGGGTGGCGACCGGCGTCAGCGACGACCTCGTCCCGCACGCGCAGGCACGGCGGCTCGCCGTCGACTGGTGTGCCGAAGGCGCCGACGTCACCTATGTGCCCGTCGTCCTGCCGGACGCGGGCCGCGCCCTGCTGAACCACCTCGAACCCCTGCTCACCGACCAGGGCGACGCCATCGCCTGGCTCACGGCCCGCCTCTCCGGCGTGCCGGCCGTCTCCAACTGCTGGAGCCTGCCGGTACAGCCCTGAACCCCGCCCGCCGCCGCTTGCCGTCGGCGGGCACCGCACGGCAGGGTGCCGGTGTGCCCACCTTGCTGATCGTCCACCACACTCCCTCACCGCACTGCCAGGCCATGTTCGAGGCCGTGGTCTCCGGGGCGACCACCCCGGAGATCGAGGGCGTGCGGGTCGTACGGCGGGCGGCGCTGTCCGCCACCGCGGCCGACGTGCTCGCGGCCGACGGATACCTCCTCGGCACCCCGGCCAACCTCGGCTACGTCTCCGGCGCCCTCAAGCACTTCTTCGACCAGATCTACTACCCGTGCCTGGACGAGACGCGCGGCCGCCTTTTCGGTGCCTATGTGCACGGCGGCAACGACGTCACCGGCGCGCTGCGCGCCCTCGACTCCATCACCACCGGTCTCGGCTGGCGCCGGGCGGCCGAGCCGCTCGCGGTGACCGGCGAGCCCGGCAAGGCCGACCTGGAGGCGTGCTGGGAACTGGGCGCCACGCTCGCCGCCACGCTCGCCGCCGGCCCCTGACCTGTTCCCGGGCGCCGGTCACCCGGATGGACGAAGGTGCGGGCGCCGGAGCCAGGGCACACGATGGGAACAGGCCATGTCGTCGATCCGAGGGAGCGCCGGATGGCAGCGCAGCGCCGTGCCTGCGGGCCGCCCGCGGAGGAGATGCTGCGGGAGTGCGCCCGCGACGTGGTGGCCGTCGCCGAGGGCATCCGCGAGGTCTCCGCACGGACCAGCTCCGTCCTGTTCGCCCCGGCGCTGACGAGTTCCGCGCGCCGCCGGCCGCGTACCGGACTGGCCGCCCGCTGGGCGCTGCTGCGGACGCTCACCAACAAGCAGGGCCTCGGCGGCTCGGCGATCGTCGCGCCCGACGGCGTCGGCCATCTGCTCGGCGCGGCGGGGGAGGCGCTGGGCCGGGAGAGTCTGGCCGCGCTGGTGGCGGTGACCTCGCTGCGGCTCAGGATCGCCGCCGTCCTCCTCGACCACCCGGAGTTCGGGCACGACCCGGGGATGCGCCGGCTGACGGACGCCGTCACCGCCGACCGCGACCCGGAGGCCGTCCGCGCGCTGCGGGCCCTGTTCAAGGACCAGGGCGCCCAGCGCTCGCTCTCCGCGCTCGCCCCGATCCTCGCCGAACTCCTCGCCATCCGGGGCCTGCTGGACGAGGACCCGCTGAGCGACGAGACCGCCTGGGCGCTGGCGGCCGGCCGGGAGCTGACCGCCGGCCCGGCCAGGGGCCTCGACGGGTCCCACCTCTGCGGCTCGGACAAGGGCGAGGGCGAGGGCGCCGCCCAGGCCGTCGAACTCTCCGCCCAGGAGGCCCGGTCCATCGCCACCGAGGGGTCCTTCCTCGGCTTCCTGCGCAACATCGACGTGCTCGCCGGCGACGGCCGCGTCCTGGTCCAGGAGGTACGCGGCCCCGACGGCGTGCTCCGGTACGTCGTCCAGGCCCCCGGCACGGCCCCCGGGCGCCCCCGCGACGACTCGCCGCAGGACTTCACCGGCGCCTGGCGCAACCTGTTCCTGACCGACTCGCCGTACACCCGCTCGATCCAGCTGGCCATCCGGCACCACGGCGTCCCGCACGGCGCCGACCTCGCACTGGTCGGGCACGGCGAGGGCGCGATCGCGCTGCTGAACCTCGCGCAGGACGACGAGTTCTGCCGCGCCTACCGGGTCACCCACGTGGTCGCCGTCGGCGCGCAGGCCGACGACCGCCGGCCCGCCGACCCGCGCACCTGGGTCGCCGGCATCACCAACCGGCACGACATCGTCCCGGCCCTGGACGGCCCCGGCGCCCCGCACCCCAACCGGTACCGGGTCGACTACGCCGGTCCCACCCACGAGTTCCCGGGCTGCCACCTGCTCGGTGTCTACATCGACCACCTGGAGACCGTGATCCCGCAGGCCCGGGCCGACGTCGACCGCGCCCTCGCCCCCTACCGCGGCCCGGTCGAGCGCAGCCGCGCCTACCGGCTCAGGGACCGCGCCCGCCCGCCCGAGGGCTACCCCTTCCTGGCCGTCCCCACCACGAGCCTCGCCACTTCGGCGGGCCCGGTCGAGCTGCCGGTGCGCTACTACGACTCCTCCGCCGCGCACCTGTGCTTCCCGGTCGACACCGACGTGGCCCGCAGCCTGCTGCCCGACGTCGCCTGGCTGGTCCCCACCCGGCTCGGCCGCCGCGCCCTCGCCGTGCTCTCCGTCTACGAGCACCGCTGCACCACCATCGGCCCCTACACCGAGCTCGGCCTGTCGGTGCTGGTCGACGACCTGTGGCGGCCGCACGCGTACGACCTCGCCGCGGACCTGCTGCGCCGTGCCGACCTGCGCCGCACCGGACGGTACGTGGTCTCGCTCGCCGTCGGCACGGAGGAGGCACGGGCGGTGGCCGAGGAGGTCTGGGCCCAGCCCGCCGTCCGCGGATCCGCCGACGTCGAGCTGCAGGGGCGGGAGCTGCGGGTACACGCCCCCGAGCTGGGAGTCTCCGTCGAGGGCCGCCCGGGGCCCGGCGCCCGCTGTCCCGAGGCGGACTGGGTGCTCTACGGGCGCCGCGGCGAGAGCACCGTACGGACCCTGGTCCGAGCCCACGGCCGGCCGCGCATCCATGCCCGCCCCCGGCTGCGGCTGCGGCTCGACGGCGCCCACGGTCCGCTCGCCCGGTACCTCCAGATCCTCGAACTCGACGCCGTGCGGCCCGGGTTCGTCCTGGCCAGCCCCCGGTTCGTGGCCCACAGAAGCGCCGGCGCGGTGCTGCCGCGCTAGGCATCCCTCCGAGTGCAGGTGAGCCCCATGGCGATCGAATCCCGTGCCACCGCCGCCCCCGAACTTCTCGCGTACGTGGACGGCCTGAGAGTCGACGCGGACCGGATGGACGGCTACGCCGGCCGACTGCGCGGCGCCGCCGAGACGTTGGGCAACTGCGCCGAGGCGCCGGAGTGGAGCGGCGCCGTCCTGGAGCAGCAGGCGACGGCCTGTGTGGCCGCGGCGATACAACTACGGGCGGCTGCAGCCGCGTTGCTGGCACACGCGGCGGAGTGAGCGGCGGCCCCGAACACGCGGAGCGGCCGGGACGATCGCGTCCCGGCCACGGCGTGACCGGCTCAGCCGGCCGGAGCGGTGTGGGGTTGTTCCGGGCCGGGCTTGGGGCGGGTGCGGGTCCAGGACGGGTCGGCGGCGGGATCGTCAGGAGTGGGGGGACGGTCCATGGGTCGGGGGGCCTCCTGCGGTGTGGGGGGTGGTGAGCGGTGCGTCGGGAGCCGTCGACAGCTCGGCCCAGACGACGCGGGTGGAGGGCCGTCCCTCCGGCGCGGCCGTGACGCCCCAGTCGAGACTGAGGGCGTCGACGAGGAACAGGCCGCGCCCGTTCTGCTCGTCGGGTCTGGCCCGCCGGGGCGCCGGGAGCGTGATGCTCCCGTTCTGGTCCTCGACCTCGATGCGGATCCGGTCGGCGTCGGCGTGCACCCGGCAGACGATCCGCCGGCCGGCCGAGTGCACGATCGCGTTGGTGACCAGTTCCGAGGTCACCAGGACCGCGTTGTCGCGGGCCTCCTCGCCCACGCCCCACATCCCGAGCAGCTCGCCCACGCTCCGGCGGGCGTTGCCCACCGCGCGCGGTGTCGGCGCCAGGTCGAAGGCGCGGCTGCGCGGGGCGGGACGGTCCCCGGAGGCGAACCGGTCGAGGCCTTGCGGCCCAGGGAGTCGACCGAGGCGTTCGCCTCCGGGTGGTCCGGGGACACCCGTCGCTTCGGACGGGCGGTAGGGGCCCTCGGCGGCGGCCGCCAGGGCCGGCCGGGGCAGGCCGGGTATGTGGTCCTCGGGTAGTCGGTCGAGCGGCTGGGGGAGAGAGGGCGGGGCCATCGCCGTGCGCCTTTCGTCCGGCTTCGCAGCGTAGGGCTGAGCGGGTCGGGTCCGCGCCGGGCCGCGCTGGAGGCAGACGACGACCCGTGCCTGGGCGGCGCCGGGCCGCAGCTCAGTCTCCCCCAACTGGACTGCTTCGCCTGCTCCTTGGTCGACCGGAGCAGTGAGTCCACTCTGGCATCTGCCAACATCGTCTCGCAACCGGCAAGTTGAAAATTGCAAGAAGTGAAGTGCATGCTGCTCCCGACAAGAACTGATCGAATGAGTCCGTGAACCGACCACGCCCGCGTGAGACGGTGACCCTGAAACCTGGTGTGAGGGGGTAGGGCGTGACCTCGGAGACCGACTGGGGCGGAGCCCCTTCCGTCCTGCGCATGATCCTCGGCCGCCAACTGGAGGAGATGCGGACCAGGGCCGGCCTGACCTACGAGCAGGCGGCCGCCGCCATCGGGGTCAGCCACTCCACGATCCGCCGGATGGAGGCCGCCAAGGTGGCCCGGCTCCGGCTGGCCGACGCGGAGAAACTCCTCCAGGTCTACGGCGTGACGGACCGCCAGGAGGTCGACACCTTCCTGCAGTCGGTGCGCGAGGCCAACAAGCGCGGCTGGTGGCACACCTACCGCGACGTGATGCCCGACTGGTTCGCCGCGTATCTCAGCCTGGAACAGGCGGCGCTGCAGATCCGCGCCTACGAGAACCAGTTCGTGCACGGCCTGCTGCAGACCCGCGAGTACGCCGCCGCCCTGCTCGGCGCCGGCAACCCGCACGCCCCGTCAGAGGCCACCGAGCGCATGGTGGCACTGCGGATGCGCCGCCAGGAACTGATCACCCGGCAGGCGCCGCCCCGGCTGTGGGTGGTGATGGACGAGACGGTACTGCGGTGGCCGGTCGGCGGTGCCGCGGTCATGCGCGCCCAGATCGACCATCTGATCGAGGTCAACCGGCTGCCCAACGTCACCTTGCAGATCATGCCGTTCGCCAACGGCCCGCACCCCGCCATGCGCGCGGGTGCGTACCACCTCTTCCGGTTCAAGGCACCCGAACTGCCCGACATCGTCTATCTCAACGGCCTGGTGGGCGCTGTCTACCTGGACAAGAGCGACGACGTCGTGGTCTACCGCGAGGCCCTGGACCGGTTGGGCGCCCAGGCGGCGCCCGCCAGAAAGACCGAGGTCTTCCTCGGTGCGATTCGCAAGGAGCTCTGACGTGCACCACCCCGTACACAACGGCATCCCCTCCCGGCAACTCGGCGCGCGCGGCTGGTCCAAGCCGTGGAGCGACGACGCCGGCGGCGCCTGCGTCGAAGTGAAGAAGCTCGCCGACGGCCGGGTGGCGGTACGCCAGTCGACCGACCCCGACGGTCCGGCGCTGGTCTTCACCCCCCGTGAGATGACGAGTTTCCTGTCCGGTGTGAAGGCGGGTGACGCCGACTTCCTGATGTGACCTGTGTTTCCGGAACTTCCTTGGTATAGCTGATCGTTCAACCAGCCCCCCACCCCTGACGCACCACCCGCAGCCCCCGAACACCCCCGCATCCCCCTCACCTGAATGGGAGACACGGCGTTGCCCGACAACGGATGGCCGGCCGACCGCATCGACACCGAGAACGCGCACTCCGCGCGGATCTACGACTACATCCTGGGCGGCAAGGACTACTACCCCGCCGACCAGGAGGCGGGTGACGCGATGTCCCGGGAGTGGCCCGCGCTCCCGATCCACATGCGCGCCAACCGCGACTGGATGAACCGCGCCGTGCGCTGGCTCGCCGAGGAGGCGGGGATGCGCCAGTTCCTGGACGTCGGGACCGGCATCCCCACCTCCCCGAACCTCCACGAGATAGCCCAGGCGGTGTCCCCGGACTCCCGGGTCGTCTACGTGGACAACGACCCCATCGTGCTCACCCTGTCCCAGGGCCTGCTCTCCAGCACCCCCGAGGGCCGGACGGCGTACATCGAGGCGGACTTCCGGGACCTGGCGGACATCTTCGACGCCCCCGAACTGCGCGAGACCCTCGACCTCGACCAGCCGGTGGCGCTCACGGTGATCGCCATCGTGCACTTCATGCTCGACGCGGACGACGCGGTGGGCGTCGTACGGCGCCTCCTCGAACCGCTGCCCTCCGGCAGCTACCTGGCGATGTCCATCGGCACCGCCGAGTTCGCGCCGGACGAGGTGGGCCGGGTCGCCCGCGAGTACGCGGCCCGCAACATGCCGATGCGGCTGCGCACCATCGACGAGGCCCACGAGTTCTTCGAGGGCCTGGAGCTGGTCGAGCCGGGCATCGTCCAGGTCCACAAGTGGCACCCGGACGGCACCGGCGAGCAGGGCATCCGCGACGAGGACATCGCGATGTACGGAGCGGTCGCCCGCAAGCCGTGACACCGGCTCCGTGCCGGGGCCCGGCTCACCTTCCCGGCCCCGGCACGGTCGTTTCGCGGGTACCGTCGAGTCCATGCACACCACGCGTGTCACCAGACGGGTACGGGCACCGGCGGCGGCCGTCTACCGGGCCCTGCTCGACCCCGAGGCGGTCGCCGCCTGGCGGGCCCCGGACGGCATGACCGCCCGGGTACTCGCCTTCGACGCCCGCGAAGGCGGCGAGTTCAGGGTGTCACTGGACTACGGCGACCCGGGCCGCGCCGGGAAGTCCGGCGGGCACACCGACACCTACCGGGGTCACTTCGCGCGGCTCGTGGAGAACCGGCTCGTCGTCGAGGTCATCGAGTTCGAGACCGGCGACGACGCCGTGCGCGGCACCATGACGATGACAACCACGCTCACCGGGGCGGACGGCGCCACGGATGTCGAGGTCCTGCACGAGGACCTCCCCGAAGGCATCCGCCCCGAGGACAACGAGCTGGGCACCCGGATGGCCCTCGACAACCTGGCCCGGCTCGTCGAGGGCCCCGCCTGACTCAGGCCTTCGGGTTGAACGAGATCCCGGACGGCACGGAGTACGACAGGGTGGCGTTGAACGAGCCGTCCTTGTTCTTGATGGTGGCGTCGCCGAAGTCCTGGGCATGTCGGCTCCCTGTCGGTGGAAGGCGAAGCGGAGTCTGGCAGTCAGCTCCGGCCAGGGACCACCCTTACGACTTGGCTTTGACCCGAAGACAATTGGACACTCAATCAACTCCGTTGCTGTCAGACGCTGTTGACCTGCTGTGAGTCAACCGGACGCGGTTGCCGCGCGGGTCCGCCCGGCGCCAGGCTTCTCGTCGGCTCGTCCCCCACCGGCCGAAAGGGAACCCGTGAGCGACACAGACATGCCTTCCGCCCCGCTGAACCGGCGCGGCTTCCTCGGTGCCGCCGTCGCGGCCGGGCTGCTCGGCACGCCGGCCACGCCGGCCGAGGCGAGGACCGCGGCCCCGACAGCGATATCCACGGAGTCCGGACAGATCACCGGAGTCCAGGGCAGCCTGCGGGGCGTCACCGTCTACAAGGGCGTCCCGTACGCCGCCACCACCGCCGGTGCCAACCGCTGGCGCCCACCGCAGCCGGCCCCCTCCTGGGACGGAGTCCGGGCCGCCGATTCCTGGGGCCCGGCCTGCCCGCAGCCGGTCACGGGCATCCCCGGTGACCAGCTGCCCGAGTTCGGTGAGGACTGTCTGAACCTCAACATCTGGACGGCGGCGTCCGGTTCGGGCGACAGCCGCCCCGTCCTGGTCTGGCTGTACGGCGGCGATCGCGCCCTGTGGTCGGGCCAGGAGATCTACAACGGCTCCCTGCTCGCGTCCAAGGGCGTGGTCGTCGTCACCCCCGACTACCGGGTCGGCCCGCTGGGCGGTCTCGCCCACCCCGGGCTGACCGCCGAGTCCGCCTACGGAGGCTCCGGCAACTGGGGGATCCTGGACGTCGTCGCGGCGCTGGAGTGGGTCCAGCGGAACATCGCCGCGTTCGGCGGCGACCCGGACCGGGTCACCCTGGCGGGCTGGGCGCAGGGCGCCTCCATCGTGAACATCCTGCTCGCGTCCCGGCGCGCCAGGGGCCTCTACCACCGCGCGCTGCTCTCCTCAGGCGTCCGGTACACCAAGGACCCGGCGCTCGCCCGGGGAACCGGCCGCTACCGGAGCCTCGCCGACGCCGAGGCCGACGGCATGGGCTTCGCCGCCCGGGCGGGGGCCGCCGATCTCGCGGCCCTGCGCGCACTGGACGCCGACGACATCGTCACGAAGGCCGCCGCCGACACCAGCGCCGACTTCGGCCACGTCCTGGACGGATACGTCCTGCCCGACACCTACACCGCCGTGCTCAAGGCCCATGCCGAGACCGACGTGCCCGTCCTCACCGGCGTCTGCAAGGACGCGAACGGCGCCGCGCCCGACCTGTTGCTGACGGTCGACGCGTTCAAGGCCTACGCCCGTTCCGAGTTCGGCCCGCTGGGGCTGGCGGACACCTTCCTGAACCTGTACCCGGCGGACAGCGACACCGCTGCCGCCCAGCAGTACAGCGCCTACGCCAGGGACGAGGAACGTGTCTCGGCCTTCCTCTGGGCGACCCAGTTCAAGGACACGGCCGCCAACGCCGGCGCCGTGCACACCTACTTCTGGACCCGTGTCCCGCCCGGCTACGACGACACCAACCCGGTCATCGGCACCACCGCGACCGGCGCCTTCGAGGGCTCCGACGTGTACTACCTGCTCGGCTACCTCTACAACACCGGCCGTCCCTGGACCTCCAAGGACTACGACATCGCCGACACCACCGCCTCCTGCGTCGCCCGTTTCGCCGCCACCGGCGACCCGAACGGCGGCTCCCTCACCAGCTGGCCGGCCCTCGCCACGGACATCCCGCGGACCATGGAACTGGGCGCGGACTTCGGCACGCTCGCGGTGGCCGACAGCGACGCCAAGTTCGCCTTCCTGAAGACGTACCTGGAGTCACAGACCAGGGAGTTCTGACGTCCGCTGAGCCTGGGCGGAGCCGCGGGCCGAGCCGTGGCGGAGGACGCCGTGGTGGTGACGGCGCTGCACGGTCGGGGTGCGGTGCAGGGCGATCATGGCCGCGTCGTCGCCGAGGTGGCCGCCCGCATGCGCCAGCAGGTCGCGTCGGATGCGGTGCATCAGCGCCTCCGGAGCGGCGTCGGTCCACTGTGCGACCCGCTCGGCCAGCGGGTAGAAACGGCCCTGGGCGTCCCGGGCCTCGACGACACCGTCGGTGTAGAGCAGCAGGGTGTCGCCGGGCTCGAACGAGAACACGTCCAGGGTGTGCTCGGTGCCGCCCGCCCCGGGCACGCCCAGCGGAGGCGACGGGTGCAGGCTCGGCACGGTCACCGCGTGCCCCGGGCTCAGCAGCAGCGGCGGCGGATGGCCGCTGCTGGTCATGCGGGTGACCGGGTCCTCGTCGGGGATCTCGATCAGCAGCGCGGTGGCGAACCGCTCGCCCGCCTCCTCCGCGGGCTCCAGATCCGCCGCGTACCGCTGCACGCTCTGCTCCAGGGCGGCGGCGAGGTCCGGCAGGGTGACGTGCCGGTGGGCGGACTCCCGGAAGGCGCTGAGCAGCAGCGCCGCCTCGCCGATCGCGGACAGCCCCTTGCCCCGCACGTCGCCGATCAGGACCCGGACCTCGCCCTCGCAACGGGTGGCCGCGTACAGGTCGCCGCCGATCTGCGCCTCGTCCTCGGCGGCCAGGTACATCGAGGCGATGCGGAGCAGCCCGATGTGCTCCGGCAGCGGCCACATCAGGACGTGCTGCGCGGCCTCGGCGACCGTCCGCACCTGAGCCAGCTGGGCACGGCGCCGCTCGCGGACCGCGCTGTAGACCACCACGATCACCGAGAGCACCACCAGGGTGACGATCTGCACGATGTGGTTCGCGCTGGACAGCCCGCCGTGGAACAGGGCGATCGCCACCTGGGCGGCCACCGCGAGCGCCCCGACCAGCGCGGTCGACCGGGGGCCGGCGAACGACGGGGTGAGCGCCGGAGCGATGACGAGGGCAGGGCCCAGATGGATGTCGTCGGGCGCGCGGAGGTCCGCCACCGTGATCACCACGATGAGGGCGATCGGGAGCAGCAGCAGCGCGTGCGACGACTGCCACGACCGCCGCAGCCCCGCCGCACAGCTCTGCAGCCTGCCCATGCCACCAGCGTGCGCCACCGCCGGGGGACCGGCCACCGCGAGCCCGGCGGCTCCCCGGCCGTGCACGGCCCCCCGGAGGTTCACGCTAGAGGTTCACGGAACGCATTCCGGCCTCGTCGTAGCGCTCGCCCGCCGCCCGGGGCACCTCGGCCTCGATCCGGGCCAGGTCCTCCTTGGTCAGCTCGACGTCGACGGCGCCCGCGTTCTGCTCCAGGTAGCTGACGCGCTTGGTGCCGGGGATCGGGACGATGCCGTCGCCCTGCGCCAGCACCCAGGCGAGGGCCAGCTGAGCCGGGGTCACGTCCTTCTCGGCGGCGATCTCCTTCACCTTGGCGGCCAGCCGCAGGTTCGCGTCCAGGTTGTCGCCGGTGAAGCGGGGGCCGGAGCGGCGCCAGTCGTTGGGGTCGAGGTCGTCCGGGGAGGAGAACCGGCCGGCGAGGAAGCCGCGGCCCAGCGGGGAGTACGGGACGAACCCGATGCCCAGCTCCCGGCAGGCGGGCAGCACCTCGTCCTCCGGGTCCCTGGTCCACAGCGAGTACTCGGTCTGCACGGCCGCGATCGGGTGCACGGCGTGCGCCCGCCGGATCGTCTCGGCGCTCGCCTCGCTCAGCCCGATGTGCCGCACCTTGCCCTCGGCGACCAGCTCGGCCAGGGCACCCACGGTCTCCTCGATCGGCACGTTCGGGTCGACGCGGTGCTGGTAGTACAGGTCGATGTGGTCCGTGCCCAGGCGCTGCAGCGAGCCGTGGATCGAGCTGCGGACATGCTCGGCCGAGCCGTCCTGCGGGCCGATGCTGCTCATGTCGCCGGGCACCGCGTGGTCCATGCGGTAGTTGAACTTGGTGGCGATCACGTACTCGTCCCGGTGCCCCCGGATCGCCTCGCCGAGGAGGGTCTCGTTGGTGAGCGGCCCGTAGAGCTGCGCGGTGTCGAGGAAGGTGACGCCCAGTTCCCGCGCGCGGTGGATGGTCCGCACGCCCTCGTCCTGGTCGGCGGTGCCGTAGAACGCGGACATGCCCATGCAGCCGAGGCCGATGGCGGAAACCGACAGATCTCGAAGATTGCGCTGTTGCATGCGACTCCAGCCTTTCCCGCTGACTCGTTCTCGTCATGGACGCTACGACTTGGAGAGCACTCCAAGTCAAACGGGCACCGCCGATCCGGTAATCGTGGACCCGGAACCCGTGCCCGTCGCCCAGCCCGCCCACGGAGGCCGCATGCTGCTGCGCCGGCTCGAATACCTCGTCGCGCGGTCCGTGCTCGCCGGGGTCCTGGTGAGGGTCGCCCGGGAGGCAGGGCTCAGGGACGCCCTCGACAGCCGCCCGCACGCCGTCCTGGACGGCCGCGGCGGATGATAGAAGGCGGCTCTCACGGCATAGCAACGTTCACCTTGACCTGCGCAGTTGCCCCCGAGGATCGTGAAGGTCACCCATCCGCGGTACCCGCAGCCCGCGCCCGCCGACCACCCCTGGCGCACCATGTCGCACCAGGGGATGACCCCGCGCATCTCCGGCTCCAGCCTCTCCGCGCAGGCCCGCTACGCGGCCGGCACCCGGGAGATCCTGGAGTCCTGGCCGGCCGGCCCATCCGCGACGAGTATGTGATCGTCGACGGCGGCAGGCTGGCCGGCACGGGAGCCAAGTCGTACTCGGTGAGCGCCCGTTAGGGGTTGAGCCTGACGGGCAGTTCGAACAGGTCGTTCTGGGTGACCACCGGCTTGTTGCGCAGCTGGGACGCCGGTACCGCCAGATCGAGGCCGGGGAAGCGGCCGTAGAGCGCGGGCAGCGCGACGCCGGCCTCCAGCCGGGAGAGCGCCGCACCCGGGCAGACGTGCGGGCCGTGCCCGAAGGAGATGTGCCGGTTCGGCGACTCCCGGGTGATGTCGAACTCCCCGGCGCTCGGCCCGTGCGCGCTCTCGTCGCGGCCGATCGCGGCGTACGACACGATGAGCGCGTCGCCCGCCGGGAGCACCTTGTCGCCGACCGGCACGTCCTCGGTGGCGAAGCGGATCAGGACGTGCGAGGTCGGGGTGGACCAGCGCAGGGTCTCCTCGACCACCGCCGACCAGTCCACCTCGCCGGAGAGCACCCTGGCCCGCTGGTCGGGGTGGGTGGAGAGGTTGACCACCGCGTTGACGATCAGGGAGATCGTCGTCTCGTGCCCGGCCGCCACCATCAGCTGGAGGGTGGAGACGATCTCCTCGTCGGTGAGGTGGTCGCCGTCCTCGGAGGCCAGGATCAGCGCGCTGGTGAGGTCGTCGCCGGGCTCGGCACGCTTGGCGGCGACCGTCGCCGCCATGATGCCCGCCAGTTCGGTCAGGGTCGCGACGACCTCCGCGGGCGGGGTCTGGGTCGAGAAGAACTTCTCGAACAGCACCTGCAGACGGGGCAGTTCGGCCTCGTCGATGCCCATCAGGTCGGCGACCACGTACATCGGCAGCGGGTAGGCGAAGGCCGCCTTGAGGTCGATGCTCTCCTCGTCCTCGGGGAGCGCGTCGAGCAGGTCCTGGGTGAGCTTCTCGATGCGCTCCCGCATCTGCTCCACCCGGCGCGGGGTGAGCGCCTGCGCGACCAGGGTGCGCATCCTGCGGTGGTCGGCACCGTCCACGGTCAGCATGGAACGGCCGGGGTTGGCGAGGCCGATCAGCGGCCAGTCCGGCGCGATCTCCCCGCGCTGCCAGGCACCCCACACATTGATGTCCTTGACCAGCCGCGGGTCGGTGAGCAGCGCCTTGGCCTCGGCGTGGCGCGTGACGGCCCAGACGGGCACCCCGCCGGGCAGCTCCACGGCCGCGAGCGGACCGGCGGCGCGCAGCCGTGCGCTCTCGCCGTCGAGGTCGGTGACGAAGGGGTCGAGGGCGATCCGGGCTTGTTCGGTACCGGTCGTCATCGTGACGTGCCTCCCAGGGCAGGGTCGGGTAACTGCGCCATGCGGTGTGCTGCGCCTGTCTCTCGATGCGGAGGTGCGGATCAGAGGGCGGGAACGGGCGTGAACCTGACGGGCAGTTCGGTCAGCCCCCGCAGCCACGGCGAGGGCCGGCGGGTGAGGGACTCGGCGGGCACCGCGAGGTCGATGTCCGGCAACCGGTCGAGGACGACCTCGATGCCGGTCCGCGCGACCACCTCGGCGACCTCCTGGGCGGGGAACGGGCAGCGGTGCTCGCCGTGCCCGAAGGAGAAGTGCGCGTTGTTGCCGCCGGTCAGCGCGGAGGCGTCGGTGCGCACCTGCGGATCGGAGTTGGCGCCCTGGAGGCCGAGGATCAGCAGGTCGCCGGCGCGGATCCGGCGGCCGCCCAGCTGGGTGTCGCGGGAGGCCCAGCGGCCGGCGATGTTCTGGCTGGGGGTGTCCTCCCACAGCACCTCGTTCATCGCCTCGGCGACACTGTTGCGGCCGCCGAACAGGGAGGCGGCGAAGCGGTCGTCGGTGAGCATCAGGCGCAGCGAGTTGCCGATCCAGTCGGCGGTCGGCTGGTGCCCGGCCGCCATCATGACCATCAGGTCCTGCATGATCTCTTCGTCGGTGAACCCGCTCGGGTCCTGGAGCATCCGCGACACCACGTCGTCGGCCGGGTTGGCCTTCCGGTCGGCCAGCAACTGCGCCATGGACGTGGCCAGATGGGTCTGACCCGCAAGGGCCCGCTCCCGGCCGTCGATCATGTCGTTGAGGGCGGTGACCAGGCCGGGTCCCTCCTCCTCGGCGAAGCCGTACAGCTGCGCCAGCACCCGCACCGGCAGCAGCATCGCGTACTGGCCGATCAGGTCCGCCTCGCCGCTCGTGCACACTCCGTCGATCAGCTCGTCCGCGAACCGCTCGGCGTGGCCGCGCAGCTCGAACGGGTCGACGGCCTCCAGCGCGTCGCTGATCATCCCGGCCCGCTCGCGGTGCCGCTCACCGACGGTGTACAGGATCGACGGCTGCTTGCGGCCGATCATCGGCAGCAGCGGCCAGTCGTCGGGGATCAGGTCCCACTGGTTCCACAGCTCCGAGTCCCGGCTGAACAGCACCGGGTCCCCGGTCACCTGGTGCAGCTCGCGGTAGCCGACCACCAGCCAGGCGGGCACGTCCCCGTCGAGCACGACGGGGGTGACGGCGCCGTGGTCGCGCCGCATCTCGCGGTACAGACGCGCCGGTTCGGTCTGGAACCGGGGGCCGCCGAGCGGTACGGCTTCGGGGGTCACACGAACTCCTGTCGGGGCAGGTCCGCCGGTGCGGAGGGGCCGGCGTACCGGTTCTTGACGTGCTGGACGAGCGTGATCAGCACCTGCTTGCCGGACTCCCGGGAGCGGGCGTCGCAGTTCACCAACGGGACGTGCGGGTCCAGGTCGAGGGCGTGCCGGACGTCCTCGGGCGTGTGCACGGGGCCGCCGAAGTGGTTGCAGGCCACGATGAACGGGGTGCCGTGCTTCTCCAGCCGGTCGATGGCGTACCAGGAGTCGCCGATCCGCCGGGTGTCGACGAGCACGACCGCGCCGAGGGTGCCGGAGAACAGCCGGTCCCACAGGAACCAGAACCGCTCCTGGCCGGGCGCCCCGAACAGGTACAGCACATTGCGGGCGTCCAGCGTGATCCGGCCGAAGTCGAAGGCGACGGTGGTCGCGGACTTGCCGCGCACCTCGCGGATGTCGTCGACCTCCGCGCCGGCCTGGGTCATCGTCTCCTCGGTGTTGAGGGGACGTATCTCGCTGACCGAGCGGACCAGGGTGGTCTTGCCGACGCCGAAGCCGCCCACGACCACGATCTTGAAGCCGTGGTCGGCGGAGGCACCCAACGGGGTGCGCGCGTCAGAGGTTGCGGAGTCCAACGAGCACCTGCTCCAGGATGTCGGGGTCGGTGATGGCCGGCCGGTAGGGGTGGCGGGCGCTGACTCGGCCGGCCGCCTGCAGGTCGCACAGCAGGACCTTGGTGATGCTCACCGGCAGCCTGAGCTCCGCTGCGATCTCCACCACGGAGGTCGGGAACTCGGCCAGGCGCAGGATCGCCGCGTGCTCCGACTGCATGCCGGGAGCCGGCTCCGACTCCGCGACGACCAGGGTGACCAGGTCGAAGGGGCTGTCGGGGCCGGTGCTGCTGCGGCCGCCGGTGATGGTGTACAGGCGGTCGGGCGCGTCGTCCCTGCCCGGCCGGCTCATGACGTGCGGGGCTGCGCGGTGAGGTGCTCGCCGAGCTGCTCGACCAGTTCGCTCATGTTGTGCCCGACCAGCCCGGGGTCGGCGTCCTCGCTGGTCACCACGGCCAGGTGGGCACCCTCGCCGGCCTCCACGATGAACAGCACGCCCCCGTAGAACTCGGTCATCGCCGACCGCACGCCGCCGCTGCCGTCGCCGAACTCGACGGACGCCCCGTGCGACAGCGACTGGATGCCGGCGGCGATCGCCGCGAGCTGGTCGGCCTGGTCGACGGAGAGCTCGGGGGTACGGCAGAGCTTCAGCCCGTCGCGGGAGAGCACGAGGGCGTGCCGCGCGCCGGGGGTGCGCTCCAGGAGGCCCTCGATGAGCCAGGTGAGCTTGGAGTCGGCGGTGGTCCTGCCGGTCATGAAGTGGGGTCGCCTTCCGGGTACGCGTGCGGGTGGGACGTGGGCTCTGGGCCGGACTCCGGGTGGGGCGCGGGGACCGGGTCGTGCGCGGGGACGGGGGCGTACGGGGCTGCTTCGCCGGCCGGGCCCGAGGCCTCGGCGGGACTCGTGGCGGAGTCGGGCGTGGCCGGGCGGACGGCCTGCCGGAAGCTGTTGAAGCGGGCGGCGCGGACCTGGGCGTCCGCCGCACCGGGGGCGGGGCGCGGCTCCGCGGGCTGGGGCGCCGACCGGCGCTCGGCCTCGGCGAGGGTCCGGCCACGGCGGCGCCTGGGCAGCCCGGTGGGCCCTTCCTCGAACTCGTCGGGTAGGTCGGACTCGGCGGACGTGTGCTCCGGTTCGGGGTCCGCGGCGACCGGCACCGGCTGGGCCGGCTCCGCCTCCTGCGCGGGCGCGGGCTCGTCGGCGACCGGGCGGGTCAGCAGGTCCTGCGGGACCAGCATCAGCACCCCGGTGCCGCCGCGCGCCGACGGCCGGAACGACACCTTGAGGCCGTGCTTGCGGGCCAGCCGGCCCACCACCGCGAGCCCGAGCCGGGTGCCGGTGAGACCGCCCAGCTCGGTGCTGTCACCGGCGACCGCCCGCTCGGCGCGGCGCAGCTGCACATCGCCCATCACCAGCCCGCTGTCCTCCACGGACACGATGACCCCGGCCGGTACCTCCTCCACGTACACATGGACCTCGGCCGTGGGGGGCGAGAAGTTGGCCGCGTTGTCGAGGAGTTCGGCCAGCGCGTGCATGACCCCCTCGGCGGCGTGTCCGGCGACGGCCGTCTCGCTCACCGAGTGCACCCGCACCCGGCGGTAGCCGCTGATGCGTCCCATGGCGCCGCGCAGGATCGACTCCATGCTGATCGGACGTGCCCAGCGGCGGCCGGAGCGCGCCCCGGTGAGGACGGCGATGGAGTCGGCGAGCCGGCCCGCCTGAGCGGTGCGGTGGTCGAGGTGCAGCAGGTCGGCGAGGACGTCCTCGCCGGTGTGCCGCTCCTCCATGGCCCGCAGGTCGGCGAGGGTGGCGGTGGCGATGGCCTGCATCCGGCCGGCCGCGTTGCCGGCGGCGGCGATCGCGGCGGCCCGTTCCCGCAGGGCACGCTCCAGTTCGGCGGTGAGCCGGGCGTGCTCCTGCCGGTACCAGTCCAGTTCCTGGCCGCTGTCCTGCTGGACCCGGGCCCGCTCCTGCTCGAAGGTGTCGGCGAACTCGCTGCGCTGGTGGGCCAGTTCGTCGATCAGCCGCTGCTGCTCCTGGCGCGCCTCCTCGGTGGTCCGGGCCTGCTGCTGGAGCAGCCGCCCGATGTCCTGGCTCACCGCCTCCAGCCGGCGCCGGGCGCCGCGCGCGGCCCGCGCCGCGTGCACGGCCCAGGTCACCGCCGTGCAGAGCAGCAGCGCGGCCGCGCTCGCGCCGAGGGCGAGGGGTGTGCGTACCGACGCGGGCGCGGCGGTCACCGCGGCGACGACCACGAGGGCCGACACCACGGCGGTCAGCGCGAAGGTCGGAACGAGCGTACGCGGGGAAGGTCGTTCGCCGGGATGCGTGGGCGCGGTCATCAGTCCGGTCTGGTCCTCGGAGCAGGTAGGGATGTGTGTCCGGTGAAGGAGTTGTGACGCTCGGTGCTGAACTGGGCGTCACTATACGAGAGTCCGTGATCGAAACAGAACGGTTCCGGTCTCATTGCAGAAAACCGGCTGTCGGGAAGGTGACTTGCTGTGTGCCGACTGTGAACGATCTTATGCGTCACCGTGCTCGAAGACGTCCGCCACGATCGCGGCGGCCTTGCTGACCAGCGGCGAGTCGGCCTCGGCGGCGGCGTCGGCGTGGGTGGAGAGGACGGCGAGGACCAGGGGCGCACGGCCAGGGGGCCGGGCGACCGCGACGTCGTTGGCGGTGCCGTACCCGCCCGTTCCGGTTTTGTCGCCGACCGTCCAGTCGCCGGGCAGCCCGGCGCGGATCCGTTCGCCGCCGGTGGTGTTGGCGAGCAGCCAGCCGGTGAGCCGCCGCCGTTCGGCGGCGTCCAGGGCGTGACCGACGGTCAGCCGCGCGTAGGTCGTCGCGATCGCCAGGGGAGTGGTGGTGTCCGTCACCCGCCCCGGCTCCGCCGAGTTCAGCTCCGGCTCCCACCGGTCCAGGCGCGTCACCTCGTCCCCGAGCGAACGGCACAGCCGCGTCACCGCCACCGGCCCGCCCAGTTGCTCCAGCAACAGGTTCGCCGCGGTGTTGTCGCTGTACGAGATCGCCGCACCGCACAGCCGGCCGACGGTCATTCCCGCGGCGAGATTCTCGGGCTTTCCGGTGACCGGAGCACCGCCCGCCCGCTCGACATCGCCCTCGTCGTAGTGCACGACCTCTCCGAGCACGTCCTCGCCGAGGTAGCGCAGGACGGCGGCGACCGCGAGCGTCTTGAACACCGAGCACATCGCGAAGCGTTCGCCGGACCGGTACCCGAGCCGGGCCCCCGTACCGGTGTCCCAGGCGAACACCCCCAGCCGGGCGCGGTGTTCGCGCTCCAGGGCACGCAGTCTCGTCGTCGCCACCGGAGCCGGTCCAGTGGGCACCGCCGCACCCAGAGCCGTGGCCAGCACCACGCGACGCGAAGGTTTCCGCATTACCGCTCCTTTACCGGGACGACGCTGAGGGGGACGCGACAGCGGGCGTGCGGGTTCAGCCGTGGACGGGTGATAAATCCGACGCTGATATCCGACCAGCCGTAGCTCCCGCATCGTCGCAAATGATCCAAACGTCTATACGATGACGCGTGGAACGGCCCGGGCACGGAGAGCCTCTTGGAGGGCGCAGGCCGATGACGGGGACGGTGTCGAGGGGGCGATGCCTTTCATGAAAGGCGACTGGAGCCGGGTTGCCGCGCGGATGGTCCGCTTCGTGCGGCGCACGCTGAGCGACGAATGGCAGGCCATCGTCGTGGAACCGGTACGGCAGCTGGTGCGGCGCGGACTGTCCGGGCTCGTGCTGGCGTTCGTCGCCGCGTTCGGCGTCATCTTCTTCCACGGCATCGCCCAGCACCCTTTCGGCAGGAGGCTGGTGTGGCACCTCGGCGGTGTCACCGCCGACATCCCGCTGTGGCTCTCCCTGCTGCGCACCCCGGTGTCGCTCTACGTCCCGGCGCTCGACCTGCCGGTCTGGGCGGGCATCACCCAGCTCTTCCTCGCCTTCGCGCTCGCCGAACTCACCCTCGGCCGCGGCCGAACCCTCGCCGTCGCCTACCTCACCACTCTCGCCGGCACCATGACCGCCCGGGTGATGGTCGCGCTGGGCCCCGGCTGGTGGGGTTTCGGCCTGCCCCCGGAGGTCGGCCGGGTCCTCGACACGGGGCCGTCCGCCGCCGTGGTGGGCCTGTTCACCTACTTGGCGGTGGTCCGGCGCGCCCCGGTCGTCTTCGTCCTCACGGGCGGCTCGATGGTGTGGGAGTCCATCGCCGTACCGAACCTCGCCGGCCGCGAGCACCTGATCGCCGTGGGCTCGGCGATCGTCCTCGGCCTGCTGCACGGCCGCCGCCTGCCGCTCCCCGCCCGCCTCGCCGAACGCCTCGACAGCACACCGCCGCCACCCCGGTCCGACCCGCCGGTACGCCACCCGGGCCCACCGCGCCACCCCGTACCGTCCTTCCGGCTGCCCTGAAACTCCCCAACCCTCTCGGCTTCCCCGAAACCCCATATGTCACGCGGCCGACCCGCCGAACTGCTCAACGACGTCAATGTGATGGTTTTCGCACTTCAGCCGGTTCAGGCACCCCCTAATGTTGCGGCGAGCCAGGGGGTGCCCGGCGGATCAGGTCGGCTGGAAGGGCCGGCGTTTCTCGGCCGACCGGCGCGGGGCCCGGTGCCGGCAGACGTGCGTGCCAGGACTCGCTTCGCCGACATGATCCGCCGGAGACCCCCTGAGGACGGGCGCGGCTGACACCATGGTGTTCGTCGCCGGCAGGCTGAAGGGATCCAGGGATGTTCCGCAAGGTGCTGGTCGCCAACCGTGGAGAGATCGCCATCCGCGCTTTCCGCGCGGGCTATGAGCTGGGGGCGCGCACGGTCGCCGTGTTCCCGTACGAGGACCGCAACTCGCTGCACCGGCTGAAGGCCGACGAGGCCTACGAGATCGGGGAGCCGGGACATCCGGTGCGCGCCTATCTCTCCGTCGAGGAGATCGTGGGCGCGGCCCGGCGGGCCGGGGCCGACGCCGTCTACCCCGGCTACGGGTTCCTCTCCGAGAACCCCGAACTCGCCCGCGCCTGCGAGGAGGCGGGCATCACGTTCGTCGGCCCCAGCGCCCAGACGCTGGAGCTGACCGGCAACAAGGCCCGCGCGGTCGCGGCCGCCCGCGCGGCCGGCGTACCCGTCCTCGGGTCCTCCGCGCCCTCCAACGACATCGACGAACTGGTCCGTGCCGCCGACGAGATCGGCTTCCCGGTGTTCGTGAAGGCCGTCGCGGGCGGCGGCGGCCGCGGCATGCGCCGCGTCGAGGACCCGGCGGCGCTGCGCGAGTCCATCGAGCAGGCCTCCCGTGAGGCGGCCTCCGCGTTCGGCGACCCGACGGTCTTCCTGGAGAAGGCTGTCGTCGACCCGCGCCACATCGAGGTGCAGATCCTCGCCGACGGCGAGGGCAACGTCATCCACCTCTTCGAGCGCGACTGCTCGCTCCAGCGCCGCCACCAGAAGGTCATCGAGCTGGCCCCCGCGCCCAACCTCGACCCGGAACTGCGCGACCGCATCTGCGCCGACGCCGTCCGCTTCGCCCGCGAGATCGGCTACCGCAACGCCGGCACCGTGGAGTTCCTCCTCGACCGCGAGGGCAAGCACGTCTTCATCGAGATGAACCCGCGCATCCAGGTCGAGCACACGGTCACCGAGGAGGTCACCGACGTCGACCTGGTCCAGGCCCAGATGCGCATCGCCTCCGGCGAGACCCTGGCCGGCCTCGGCCTCTCGCAGGAGACGGTGAAGCTGCACGGCGCGGCCCTCCAGTGCCGTATCACCACCGAGGACCCCGCCAACGGCTTCCGCCCCGACACCGGCCGGATCAGCGCCTACCGCTCCCCGGGCGGCTCCGGCATCCGGCTCGACGGCGGCACCACCCACGCCGGCACCGAGATCAGCGCGCACTTCGACTCCATGCTGGTGAAGCTCACCTGCCGGGGCCGGGACTTCAAGGCCGCCATCGGGCGCGCCCGGCGTGCCGTCGCCGAGTTCCGCATCCGCGGCGTGGCCACCAACATCCCGTTCCTCCAGGCGGTCCTGGACGACCCGGACTTCCAGGCGGGCCGGATCACCACCTCGTTCATCGAGCAGCGCCCGCACCTGCTGACCGCCCGCTCCTCGGCCGACCGCGGCACCAAGCTGCTCACCTACCTGGCCGACGTCACCGTCAACAAGCCGCACGGCGAGCGCCCGCACCTGGTCGAGTCGACCACCAAGCTGCCCCCGCTGCCGGCCGGGGAGCCGCCGGCCGGATCCCGGCAGCGGCTGGTCGAGGCCGGCCCGGAGGGCTTCGCCCGCTGGCTGCGCGAATCGCCCACCATCGGCATCACCGACACCACCTTCCGCGACGCCCACCAGTCCCTTCTCGCCACCCGTGTGCGCACCAAGGACCTCCTCGCGGTCGCCCCGGCCGTCGCCCGCACCCTGCCCGAACTGCTCTCCCTGGAGTGCTGGGGCGGCGCCACCTACGACGTGGCGCTGCGCTTCCTCGCCGAGGACCCCTGGGAGCGGCTCGCGGCCCTGCGCGAGGCCGTACCCAACATCTGCCTCCAGATGCTGCTGCGCGGCCGCAACACCGTCGGCTACACCCCGTACCCGACCGAGGTCACCGACGCCTTCGTGCAGGAGGCCGCCGCCACCGGCATCGACATCTTCCGCATCTTCGACGCCCTCAACGACGTCGGCCAGATGCGCCCCGCCATCGAGGCGGTACGCGAGACGGGCACCGCGGTCGCCGAGGTCGCCCTCTGCTACACCGCCGACCTGTCCGACCCGGCCGAGCGGCTCTACACCCTCGACTACTACCTGCGGCTCGCCGAGCAGATCGTCGAGGCCGGCGCCCACATCCTCGCCGTCAAGGACATGGCGGGCCTGCTGCGCGCCCCGGCCGCGGCCAAGCTGGTCTCCGCCCTGCGCCGCGAGTTCGACCTCCCGGTCCACCTGCACACCCACGACACCGCGGGCGGCCAGCTGGCCACCTACCTCGCCGCGATCCAGGCGGGGGCCGACGCGGTGGACGGCGCGGTGGCCTCCATGGCCGGTACGACCTCGCAGCCCTCCCTGTCGGCGATCGTGGCCGCCACCGACTACTCGGAGCGTCCCACCGGGCTCGACCTGCGCGCGATCGAGGACCTGGAACCGTACTGGGAGAGCGTCCGCAGGGTCTACGCCCCCTTCGAGGCGGGCCTCGCCTCGCCGACCGGCCGCGTCTACCACCACGAGATCCCCGGCGGCCAGCTCTCCAACCTGCGCACCCAGGCCGTCGCGCTCGGTCTCGGTGACCGCTTCGAGGACATCGAGGCGATGTACGAGGCCGCCGACCGCATCCTGGGCCGGCTGGTCAAGGTCACCCCGTCCTCCAAGGTGGTCGGTGACCTCGCCCTGCACCTGGTGGGCGCCGGAGTGAAGCCGGAGGACTTCGAGGCGACCCCCGACCGGTTCGACATCCCGGACTCGGTCATCGGCTTCCTGCGCGGCGAGCTGGGCACCCCGCCCGGGGGCTGGCCGGAGCCGTTCCGCACCAAGGCCCTCAAGGGCCGTGCCGCCGCCAAGCCGGCGCCCGAGCTGACCGCCGAGGACCGCGAGGGCCTCGCCAAGGAGCCGCGTACGACCCTGAACCGGCTGCTGTTCCCGGCCCCGACCCGCGAGTTCGAGACCCACCGGCAGACGTACGGCGACACCAGCGTCCTCGACAGCAAGGACTTCTTCTACGGCCTGCGCCCGGGCAAGGAGTACGCGGTCGACCTGGAACCCGGCGTCCGGCTGCTCATCGAGCTCCAGGCCGTCGGCGAGGCCGACGAGCGCGGCATGCGCACGGTGATGTCCAGCCTCAACGGGCAGCTGCGGCCGATCCAGATCCGCGACCGGGCGGCGGCCTCCGACATCCCCGTCACCGAGAAGGCCGACCGCGCCAACCCCGGCCACGTCGCGGCCCCCTTCGCCGGCGTCGTCACCCTCGCGGTGACCGAGGGCGCGGAGGTCGAGGCGGGCGCCACGGTGGCCACGATCGAGGCCATGAAGATGGAGGCCACCATCACCGCCCCGAAGGCCGGCCGGATCTCCCGGCTCACCATCAACCGCATCCAGCAGGTGGAGGGCGGCGACCTGCTGGTCGAGATCGCCTGAACGCGGGCAGCCCCTGAGGGCGGGGAGGGCCGGCCGGTGCCGGCCCTCTTCGGCTACGAGCGGGAGAAGTGCGCGCCCAGCCGGGCCTTCAGCAGGTTCGGGTCGCGCTGGGTGAAGTAGGCGGCGTTCGCCACGAACACGTCACGGCCGCTGACCGCGAGCGAGGTCGGGTTGGAGAGCCCCTCCTGCACCGTCAGGACGCCGCTGTGGCTGCCGTCCGGGCCGATGAGCGCGATCTCGTTCGACGGGTTCAGCGCGGCGAGCACCAGGTCCGAGTGGCCGGGGAAGACGAAGTCGTCGACCCCGGTGAGACCGGTCGCCCGGGTCTCGGCCGAGCCTGCCGAGCCGTCCGCACCGACCGGGATGCGCAGCAGCGTGCCCCGGTCCGTGTTGGTCACCCACACCGCGTCCTGGTGGACCTTGATCCCGTTGGCACCGAAGCCGGTGGCCGAGGTGAGCCCGGCGAGCGCGGTGCCGGTGGCCCAGGCCGTGGGCGCGCCGCCCGACCGCGGGATGCGCCACACCGTGCCCAGCGCGGAATCGGCCGCGTAGAGCACGCCGTGCTTCTCGTCGAGCGCCAGGCCGTTGGGCAGGCTGTCGGCCGGCAGCTGGGCGATCTGCTCGGGGGTGCCGCCGCCGGCCGGGATGCGCCAGACACCGGTCCTGTCGGTGCCGGTGGCGTAGTTGACGTACAGCGTGCCGTCGAGGGCGCGGGCCAGGCCGTGCGTGACCGCGCTGTTCACCAGGGGCGTCCGGGGGTTCTTCTCGTCGGGCAGGGTGGCGAGGACACGGACCCGGCGCTCCCGGGTGACCTTGACGACCTGCCGGGCGAACGCGAAGGACATGTCGACCGCGCCGCCGCGCTCGGCGACGACGCTCTCGGGTGTCTGTCCCTGGGTGAGATCGAAATGGGCGACGGTGTGCGGACGGGAGAGGACCGGCTCGTCGCTCGCGGCCGGAACCGCCGCGAGCAGGCCGATCGCGACCGCGGCCGGGGCGGCGACGGCCCGGCGGGAGAATCGGGGCATGTGACCTCTTTCGACGGGAGCGCAAGGCTCCGGCGTACCGGTCACATCAACATGACGCTTAACCGTCCCCGGGCGGCGGCAGCCGTGGCCGCGACGTCGCCCGCCCGGCGCACGGCGTGGCCCCGCATGTCGCCCAGCCGGGTGACGGTCCCGCTCAGTTCCACATGGGGTAGCTCATGACCTGCGTGTATCCCTCCGGCCTGGCACCGGAGTAGGTCAGGTTCATGCGCGTGAAGTGCTGTACGTTCGGGTGCTTCGTCCAGGCCGTCGGGCGGTCGAGCCGTACGGTCACCGAGTACTTGTGGAACTTCCCCGCCGCGCAGTACGGCTTGCAGTCGTTCACCATGTTCACGCCCTGGGCGACCGCCGTGCGGTCGTTCCACTGGGTCCAGCGCATGCCGGTGAGGAGGCTGTTGCCGTCGCCGCAGGCCAGTATGAAGTCGGTCGGCCTGAACCGCTGGTGCCAGAGGCAGTCGACGAGCACCGGGTGCTGGGCCGACGCCCGCGACGGGGACGGTGTCGGCGGCGTCGCGGAGGCCGTCGTCATGCCTGCCGTCAGGAGCAGGGCCGCCCCGAGTCCGATCGCCGTTCCCACCACTGGTCTGCGCATGGTCGCTCCCGCCCGTTCCGCCGTACGTGTTCCCTTCGACGCTACGACCGTCCTGCGAGATGTACCACTTGCGGCGTATTCGCCGGGCCGTTGTCGTCGTGGTCGCCGGTGCTGCGGGAAGCGACCCGGGTGACGTTGAAGGAGGACGGAACGGCGTAGTGGCAGTACCGCTCCACCAGCGTCTTGGTGGACGAGCCGCCGGTGCCGGCGTGGATAGGTCCGGACCAATCCCGTTTCAAGGGTTCGTGGGCAGCGGCTTGGGCGGGTAGCCGCGCAGTACGAGGGAGGTGGTGACCGGGCCGTGGCGGGCCAGGGAGTCCACGATCTCTTCGAGGCGTTCGGCGCGGGTGCAGTGCACGTCGAAGAGCAGGCAGTCCTCGCCGGTCACCCGGAGCGTCGACACGACCTCCGGGGTCCGGGCGGCGAGGGCGAGCGCCATCGGCAGTTGCGCGTGCGTGCTGCGCAGCCGGACCACGGCGTGGATGTTGAGCCCGAGCGCGGCGGGGTCGACCACGGCCCGGTAGCCGGCGATGACACCGCTCTTCTCCAGCCGCTGGATCCGGGCGCCCGCCGCCGGCTGGGAGAGCCCGACCCGCCGTCCGACCTCGGCGCCGGTGAGCCGGCCCTCGGTCTGGAGCAGCTCCAGGATGGCCCGGTCGATGTCGTCGAGTGATTCCATCGTCGTCGTCCCCACTTTCCTCTGGATCACTTGCCGGGCCGTGCCGGCGCCACTGGTCCGTCCACAATCGCCCCCAGGAGAGACCCGGAGTGCGCCGGGTCACGACGGAAAGGGCGGTCGGCGTGGTCGCGTACGTCATCATCCCCGGGATCGACGGGTCGGACGGCAGGCACTGGCAGAGCCGGTGGGAGCGTGCATGGGGCGACGCGGCGGTGCGGATCGCCCCGGGATCCTGGACCCGGCCCGAACTGGGGGACTGGGTCGCCGCGGTGCAGGCCGCCCACGACGTCGCCGCCGCCCGGGACGGCCGGGTGGTACTGGTGGCGCACAGCCTCGGCTGCTGGGCGGCCGCCGAGTGGCTGGCGCGGGCGCGGCCCCGGCAGGTCCCGGCGTTCCTGGCCGCACCGCCCGATCCCCGGGGGCCGGCCTTCCCGGCCGGGGCGGCGCCGACATTCGTGGAGCTGGCCGCCCGCCCGCTGCCCGGCCCGGCCCTGGTGGTGGCGAGCGACGACGACCCCTACGGCGATGCCACGGCCTCCGGCGCGCTGGCCGCGGGCTGGCGGGCGCCGTGGCACTCCGTGGGCGCGCACGGGCATCTCAACTCCGCGAGCGGCCTCGGCGACTGGCCCGTCGGCCGGGAGCTCCTGCGGACCCTGGTGAGCGGCTGAGCGGCTGAGCGGCCCCGGCGCCCCCGACACCCCGGGCTGTGCGCCCCCGTAGGACGGTTCGCGATAGGTTGACCTGCATGAGCGACAACGTTTATTTCGACATCTCGATCAACAACGAGCCGGCCGGCCGGATCGTGTTCAACCTGTTCGACGACGTGGTGCCGGAGACGGCCCGCAACTTCCGCGAGCTCGCCACCGGGCAGCACGGCTTCGGCTACGCCGGTTCCGGCTTCCACCGGATCATCCCCCAGTTCATGCTCCAGGGCGGTGACTTCACCCGTGGTGACGGCACCGGCGGCAAGAGCATCTACGGCGAGAAGTTCAAGGACGAGAACTTCCAGCTCAAGCACGACCGGCCGTACCTGCTCAGCATGGCCAACGCGGGCCGGAACACCAATGGCTCGCAGTTCTTCGTGACCACCGTCGTGACGTCCTGGCTGGACGGCAAGCACGTGGTCTTCGGCGAGGTCGTCGAGGGCCAGGACATCGTCGACAAGATCGAGAGCTACGGCTCCCAGAGCGGCGCCCCCAAGGCCAAGGTCGAGATCACGGCGAGCGGCACCGTCTGATCCCGGACCGGCGTTCTTCCGAGGGGGACCGGGCGCTCGCCCGGTCCCCCTCCGCCGTCGGTCACCGGGTGCCGCGCTCGTGCCGCGGTTCCGGCGCCCGGGGCGGGGCGCGCCCGGCCGGGGAGTCGTGCGCGGTGAGGTGTTCCAGCGCCTCGGCGAGTTCCTTGCAGGCCTCCGCGACGGAGAGCCGGGTGTCGTGCTGCTCGGTGATCACGGCCGACAGCAGCAGTGAGGTCAGGGCCGGCGCGCAGCGGGCGGGCGCGTACCGGGCGGCCAGATGAAGCGCGGGGTCTCGGGCAGGTCCCGGGGCGGCATGCCGCGCTGGAGCGCGATGGCCGGCTCGACCTGCGAACGCTGGTACTCGGCGCGCTCCCGTGCCTGGGCGGTGAGCGACCTGACTCTGGCCAGCAGCTCGCCGTCGTCCGTCGCGCGCTTGCGGGGCATGGATCGCTCCAGGGCAGACCCCCAGGTTTTCACCTTTACAGGATCATAGTGCGAACGGCGGGCGAGCGACCGGCCGCGGCGGTGACGACCGGATGCGGTCGGCCGTCACCGCCCCGTCCAGGGGCGGGTCGGTCACCCCTGGCGCAGACCGTCCGGGCGGCGGGACGCGCGCAGCGTGCCGACCGTCTTGAGCAGCCGGTCCGCCGGGTCGCGCAGCCGCGGATGGGCGAGGACGGTGTTGCGCAGCCCGCGGACCGGCCGCCGCCACAGCCGGTGCGCGGCGGCCATCGGGTGGGCGCGGGTCGCGAACCCCTCGCCCACCCGCAGCTCGCGGGTCTTGAGCCAGTCCTTGTACTCCTTGTCGCCGCGCCCCAGGTCGACGAGGGTGACGCCGCCCCGCGCCGCGGCCTCCGCGGTACGCAGATGCATCATCAACCCCGGTGAGTAGTAGTGCAGTCCGGGGTCGTAGGCGGTGAACCAGGCGGCGAGGACGGTGCCCGAGCGCGGGCCGAAGTGCGCGGCCACCGGCCGGTCGCCGGCGTAGAGCACGGACAGCACGCCGGTGAAGTGCTCCTCGCGGACGTGGAAGAGGTGATCCACGAGGTCGACGATCCAGGGGCGGGCGAAGCGGTCCATGCGGCCGGTGCGGCGGTACTGGGCGGACTTCCAGCGCATCAGGGTGCGCAGGGCCGCGGGGTCGCGCTCGTCGAACTCGAAGCGCAGGTCGCCGATGTCGCGGCCGAGGCGCCGTTCCTTCTTCAGCGTGGTCTTCGCCAGGCCGGGGTAGGTGGCGCGCAGCCACTCGGGGTAGCCGGCGTCGCCGGGCTTCACGTCGATCACCGGTGAGGCGAAGGTGCCGGTGACGTGGGGGGCGAAAGGTCTCTGCTCGGCGACCAGGTGGTCGAACTCGAAGATGGACATCCCGCAGGCGCTCAGCAGCTCCTGGGGGTCCCAGGTGACTCCGGGCCGGTGGACCAGTGCCTGGCAGTCGGAGAGACCGAGGCCGACGGCCCGGCCGACGCCGAGGGCGTTGCGCTCGTACGGGAGGAAGCCGACGGCTTCCCCGCCCTCGCGCAGGACCGCCACCCGCACGCCGGCCCGGTGTCTGCCGACGCCGATCGTGAACTCCGGGGCCAGAAAGGGATTCGCGTACTCCGGCGACTCGTCCATCGCGTGATGCCAGGCCCCGCGGAGCGACTGGGTGAGCTCGCCGGGTCTGTGGATCGTGATGTCCACCTCAGATCAACCGCCCTTCGGCTGACGAGGTGTGTGACGCATGACTGCACTGGCCTGTGGATCGCATGGGCGACCGCTCCCCCCATAACGCGTGTTCCGCGTTCTGCCGTTGCTACGAGCAGCTCCTGTTCCCCGCCGTACACCTTCGTCCCGGGACCGGTGACGGGGTCGCCGGTCCGGAGGTGTCGCTCAAACGTCGCGAAACAGTACGCACGCTGTCAAGGGTGCCACTGCCGGGGCGCGTTGGGGGTGGGGTGACTCGGACTTTCCCGGTCCTTTCCGTCAGGTCGCCGTCGCCGCGGCCGCCGCGCGGGCCGCCTGCCGGCCGGAGAAGAGGCAGCCGCCGAGGAAGGTGCCCGCAAGCGAGCGGTAGCGGTGCACCCCACCGCCGCCGGAGCCTGCCACCTCACCGGCGGAGTAGAGGCGAGGGACGGGAGAGCCGCTGCTGTCCAGGACGCGTCCGGAGAGGTCGGTCCGGAGCCCGCCGAGGGTCTTGCGGGTGAGGATGTTCAGATGGGCTCCGGGGTCTGCCAGATCCGGGAGAGCAGCTGCCAGACGTCCTTGTTGGTGCGGTCGGGGTTCGGCCCGGAGCCGGAGAGGGCGAACGCACGGGGGGCGCCCCGCTCTCGCGGAACCCTCCCGTCGGCTCGCACTGGCGTGCTATCAAGCTGCGTCATGGAGACCGTGGCGACCGAGGCCATAACCCCGTCCACCCCGCGGCCGGTACGGCGGCCGACGATGGTGCAGGGGTGGTACGACCTGACCTTTCTGCACTGGCCGGTGGAGCCGGAGCGGGTGGCGGCGCTGCTGCCCGCCGGCACCAGGCCGGACACCCTGGACGGGGTCACCTATGTCGGCCTCGTCCCGTTCCTGATGCGGGGCACCGGGTTCGGGCCGGGGCCGGGACTGCCGTATCTGGGCACCTTCTGCGAGACGAACGTACGGCTGTACTCGGTGGACGAGCAGGGTCGGCGCGGGGTGGTGTTCAGGTCCCTGGACTCGGCCCGGCTGCTCCCGGCGCTGATGGGCCGGTACGGGTTCCGGCTGCCGTACATCTGGTCCGCGATGCGGCTGCGCCGCGAGGGCGATGCGATCACCTACACCTGCCGCCGGCGGCGCCCGGCTGTCGCGAGCCGGGCGGTCGTGCGGACCGGGCCGCCGATCGCCGAGCCCTCGCCGCTGGAGCACTTCCTGACCGCGCGCTGGGGGCTGCACGTGACCTGGCGCGGCCGTACCGCGCACCTGCCGACCGAGCATGCTCCCTGGCCGCTGCATCGGGCCGAGCTCCTGGATCTGGACGACGGGCTGGTCGCGGCGGCGGGCGTGCCCGCGCCGTCCGGTCCGCCGGTCAGCGTGGTCTGGTCGCCCGGCGTGAAGGTGCGGTTCGGCTCGCCGGACCTGCTCCGTCCCACCAGGTAAAGAAATCGCATGGTCTAGTCCAAAGGGGACTTTGGTCCAGTCCAATTCATTGACGTGACCGCGACACCTCCGGAAGCTGGGAGCCACCCCACCTCCCCGGCCCCCCTGGAGGCACCAGTGAGACCCCTTCGCGCATGTCTGGGCGCGGCTGCCGCCGTCACCCTCGCCGCCGCCGGCACCACCGCGCTCGTCGCGAGCAACGCCTCGGGTGCGACCACCGCGCTGAGCAATCGGTGGTACGCGGCGGCCCCGTACCTGATGCCGCTGGACAACAACCCGCCGAACGCGGCCACCATCATGGACGCCACCGGCCTCAAGGCCTTCCAGCTGGCGTTCGTCCTGGCTCCCAACGGCGGCGGCTGCACCCCCACCTGGGGCGGCACGGCCGCGGTCTCCTCCGACACCGCCGTCCAGTCGGTGATCAACGCGATCCGCGCCAAGGGCGGTGACGTCTCGGTCTCCATCGGCGGCTACGGTGGCACCAAGCTGGGCCAGACCTGCGCGGACGCGGCTTCCACCGCGGCGGCCTACCAGCAGGTCATCACCAAGTACGGGCTGCACGCGATCGACTTCGACCTGGAGGAACCGGAGTACGAGAACACCGCGGCGATCAAGAACGAGATAGGCGCCGCGAAGATCCTCCAGCAGAACAACCCGGGCCTGTACGTCTCGGTCACCACGCCCGGCACGGCAGACGGGACCGGCTGGTTCGGCAAGCAGATGCTCCTGGAGGCGAAGTCGCAGGGGTTCACGCCGAACAACTTCTCCATCATGCCGTTCGACGGCGGTTTCAGCGGGGCGGCCTCGCAGACCAGCGCGCTCACCAACTTCAACTCGATCCTGCAGTCCACGTTCGGCTGGGACCAGGCGACCGCCTACGCCCACGAGGGCTTCTCCGGGATGAACGGCCGCAGCGACACCGGCGAGTACTTCACGCAGACCGACTTCCAGACCGTGCTCGACTACGCGACCAGCCACAACATGGACCGCTTCACGTTCTGGTCCCTGAACCGCGACCGCCAGTGCAGCCCGGTCGACAACAACGGCACCACGTCCGGGACCTGCTCCAGCGTGGCCCAGGGCGACTGGGACTTCGCCAAGTACTCGGTGAAGTTCGCCGGGGTCACCCCACCGACCACCACCCCCACCCCCACACCGACACCCACGCCCACCTCCTGCAAGACCGCGTGGAGTTCGACGGCGGTGTACGTGAAGGACGACGAGGTCTCGTACAACAGTCACAACTGGAAGGCCAAGTGGTGGACCCAGAACGAGGTGCCCGGCGCCTCGGAGTGGGGTCCCTGGCAGGACGAGGGCGCCTGCTGAACCGTTCCCGGAACCGTGGTCCGGGGGGCGCGGAGGCGGCCGGCCGCCGCAGGAGGGTCCTCGGCGGCCGGCTGCCCACCACCCCCGGCTAGTGGCGCCGCTCCAGCCGGTCGAGCACGGCCTGGGCCATGGCTGCCTCGCCCTTGGCGTTGGGGTGGGCGGGGGCGGCCGGGGAGGTCGGCTGGAGGGGTTCGATCCAGCGGTCGGCGGGTGCCTTGCACATGTCGTGGCCGACGGTCGGACCGTACGTGTCCACGTACCGGGCGCCGTTCCAGGCCGCGACCATGCGCAGCATGAGGTTCAGCCGCTTCCCGGTGTCACGCAGGTAGGGGAAGTCCTTGGCCGCGAAGGGCACCGTGGGATAGTAGCCGCTGCCGTCGTCGGGCAGCAGGTCGGGGTATCCGACGACCAGGATCCTGGCGTGCGGGGCCCGGGCGCGGATCGCCCGCAGCACCTTGTCGACCTTGGGGGCGGTCTGCGCGATGGCGAGCACCAGCTGGTCCGTGCCGGACGCGTTGTAGTACTGCTGGCACGGGTTGCCCGTCAGGTCCTTGGAGCTGAGGGCCGCGCAGGTGCCGATGATCGAGCTGAAGCCGATGTCGTTGCCGCCGATCTGGACGGTCACCAGGTCGGTGCCGCGCTGCACGGCGTCGAGCTGGGGCCCGTTGGTGCCCTGCGCCTTCCACATCTCGGCGGTCGTCGCACCGGCACAGCTCACGTCCTTGAACGCGCTCACGTGCCGGGCCGCCGCCACCAGCGAGGGGTAGTCGTGGTCGGAGCGGGCGCAGTTCGCGTCGACCTGGGTCGGGATGACCGGGCCCGAGGTGTAGGAGTCGCCGAGCGCCACATAAGCGGTGCCGCGGTCGTGTCCGGAACCGTGACCGGGGCCGCCGCCGTGTGCCGCGGCCGGTGTCGTGGACGCGGCCACCAGGGCGCAGCCGCCCAGCGCCGCCGCCACGGTGGCCTTCCGCCGTCGCCGTCTCGCCGAACCGTCGGACCGGATGCCGTACGCCATGGAGATCCCCCCTGGAACCAGGACGCGCACGGAACCGGTCCCGGCGGGCGGTCCGTACGCGTGTGTCGGGTCTGTATACCGCCCGGTAGGAGTCCGTAGCCAGAGGTCGGACGCAAGGAACTGGATCGAGTAACTGCCCCTGCCGGTACGGAGATCCGGTCCGGCCGGCGACCGGGTGCCGGTTGCCGCGCCCGAAGCGGGAAACCGATTGGTTTTCGTTGGACGGCGATCGATGGAAGCCGATCGGTTTCCGATTCGCCGCGGTCCGCCGCTGCTCACCCGCGCCTTCGTCCCGGTCGTCGAGCGCAACGGCGGCGGCCGCATCCTGAACGTGCACTCGGTCCTGTCCTGGATCGCCGAGGGCGGCACCTTCGAGGCGCTCGCCGACGACCTCGCCCGCTGGGCCAAGGGCGCGCTGTCGGGCGACCTCGCCGCCATGTACCGGCAGTTGGCCCAACGACGAGGAGCCGGCATCCTGAGCGGCCTGTCGGCCGGCGGCTCCGGGCCGGTGGTGGAGAATTCTGCTGCCGAAGGGTTGTCGGCAGATTGCCTCATCACTTAAATCAAACCCTGAACTAAGTAGAGGGGTGCGCCGGTCGTGCGCACCCCGTGCCCACCTCAGGAGCCGCTGATGAGACTGAGATCCTTGGGCGTGGTGCTCGCCGCCCTGGCAGCACTGCTCGCCCTTCCCGCCGCCCACGCGCCAGCGGCCCGTGCCGCCGACGCCCCGTTGTCCCAGGGCAGGACGGCCACCGCCTCCTCCGCGGAGAACGCGGGGACCGCCGCGGCCAACGCGGTGGACGGCGACGCCGGAACCCGCTGGTCGTCCGCCTTCACCGACGACCAGTGGCTCCAGGTCGACCTCGGCGCCACCGCACAGGTCAACCAGGTGGTCCTCACCTGGGAGACCGCCTACGGCAAGGACTACAAGGTCCAGATCTCCCCGGACGGCAGCAACTGGACCGACCTGCAGTCCGTGACCGGCGGCGACGGCGGCACCGACACTCTCTCCGTGTCCGGGCAGGGCCGCTATGTCCGGATGCTGGGCGTGCACCGGGCCACCCAGTGGGGCTACTCGCTCTGGGAGTTCCAGGTCTACGGCACCACCACCGGCACGCCCCCGGTCCAGGGCGGCGGCGACCTGGGCCCGAATGTCATCGTCGTCGACCCGTCCACGCCGAACCTCCAGGCGAAGTTCGACTCCGTCTTCGCCCAGCAGGAGTCGGCCCAGTTCGGCACCGGCCGCTACCAGTTCCTGCTCAAGCCGGGTACCTACAACGGCATCAACGCCCAGATCGGCTTCTACACCTCGATCTCCGGGCTCGGCCTCAACCCCGACGACACCCAGATCAACGGTGACGTCACCGTCGACGCCGGCTGGTTCAACGGCAACGCCACGCAGAACTTCTGGCGTTCGGCGGAGAACCTCGCCGTCACGCCGTCCAACGGCACCGACCGGTGGGCCGTGGCTCAGGCGGCCCCCTTCCGCCGTATCCACGTCAAGGGCGGCCTCAACCTCGCGCCGAACGGCTACGGCTGGGCCTCCGGCGGCTACATCGCCGACTCGAAGATCGACGGCACCGTGGGCCCGTACTCCCAGCAGCAGTGGTACACCCGGGACAGCTCGGTCGGCGGCTGGACCAACGGCGTGTGGAACATGACCTTCTCCGGCGTCCAGGGCGCCCCCGCCGGCAACTTCGACTCCGGCCCCTACACCACGCTGGACACCACCCCTGTCTCGCGTGAGAAGCCGTTCCTCTACCTGGACGGCAGCGCCTACAAGGTCTTCGTCCCCGCCAAGCGCACGGACGCCCGGGGCGTCTCCTGGCCGGCGAACGCGGGTACCTCCGTCCCGCTGGACCAGTTCTACGTCGTCAAGCCAGGGGCCACCGCCGCCACCATCAACCAGGCCCTCGCCCAGGGCCTCAACCTCCTCTTCACCCCGGGCATCTACCACCTCGACCGGACCATCGACGTCACCCGGGCCAACACCGTCGTCCTCGGTCTGGGCCTCGCCACCCTCGTCCCGGACAACGGCGTCGACGCCATGCACGTCGCCGACGTCGACGGCGTCAAGCTCGCCGGGTTCCTCATCGACGCGGGCACCGTCAACTCCGACACCCTGCTGCGGATCGGCGACCCCGGCTCCACCGCCGACCACTCCGCCGACCCCACCTCCATGCAGGACGTGTTCGTCCGCATCGGCGGCGCCGGACCCGGCCTCGCCACCAACTCCGTGGTCGTCAACAGCAACGACGTGATCATCGACCACACCTGGCTCTGGCGCGCCGACCACGGCAGCGGCGTCGGCTGGGACACCAACCGCGCCGACTACGGCCTGCGCGTCAACGGCAACGACGTCCTCGCCACCGGCCTGTTCGTCGAGCACTTCAACAAGTACGACGTCTACTGGAACGGCGAACGCGGCCGCACGATCTTCTTCCAGAACGAGAAGGCGTACGACGCCCCGAACGCCGCCGCCATCACCCATGACGGCGTCGTCGGGTACGCGGCCTACAAGGTCGCCGACACCGTGACCACCCATGAGGCGTGGGGCCTGGGAAGCTACTGCAACTACACGGCCGATCCGACGATCGTGCAGTCCAACGGCTTCCAGGTGCCGACCGGTCCGGGGATCAGGATGCACGACCTGCTGGTGATCTCCCTCGGCGGCATGGGCCAGTACGCCCACGTCGTCAACACCACCGGATCACCGACGTCGGGGACCAGCACGACCCCCTCGAAGGTGACGCAGTTCCCGTAGCAGGCCAGTTCCGGCTAGGCCGTCCGCCGCCGTGCCGGACGCCGTAGCAGCAGCCGGCGCGCGGGCCGCTCCACGCCTTCGTAGAGGAGCCAGGACAGGCCCAGCGAGACGGTGAACGCGACGGCGACGACGGCCGCACCGGTGAGCAGGTCGTAACGCGGGCGGGTGCCGAGCAGATGGGTGCCCGCCCGCAGCACCAGCAGATGGACCATGTAGAACGCGAACGACAGCTCGCCGAGGCGGACCAGCCACCGGCGCCGCCACAGCGAGGGCAGGCCGTGCAGGTCCGCGATGGCCGCCGCCGGGATGAGCAGCGCGAAGCCCGTGATGGTGCAGGCGGTGGCCGCGTAGTCGGCGGTGACCTGCGGGACCAGGAAGTAGCCGATGACCGCCAGCGCCAGCGAGGCCTCCAGACCGGGGCCGCGCCACCGGCCGAGCAGCACCAGCCGCGCGGTGGCCGCGCCCAGGACGAACTCCGGCAGCCGGGCGGCCGGGAAGGAGCTGATCGGCTGCGCCCACCAGTGGTGCGCGTCCGTCCAGGCCAGCGCCAGCACCGTCAGCGCGGCCAGCCCGGCCACCGCCGTGGCGCCCCGGGCGCCCAGGCGGCGCAGCAGCAGCGCCAGCAGCGGGAACGCGGCGTAGAAGAAGGCCTCGCAGGCCAGCGACCAGCTGACCGGGTCCAGCGTCTGCCACCACGGCCGCCACCAGGAGTGCACCAGGAAGACGTCGGCCAGGCCCTGCACGAGGGTGGGTTTCGGCTGGCGGGGGAGCGTGCACACCATCACCAGCGCGACGGCGGCGGTGACCAGGTGCACGGGGTAGACGCGGGCGACCCGCCGCCACCAGAAGCGGGGCGCGCGGTCGCCGGGCCGCGCGGACCACATCAGCACGAACCCGGAGAGGACGAAGAAGAACGAGACCCCCGAGGCGCCGGCCTCGAACCCCCAGGACACGAAGCGGCCGCCGGTGCCGCCGAAATAGCGGAAGTTGTGCACGTGCAGCCCGAAGACCAGCAGCGCGGCCATCCATCTCAGTCCGGTCAGCGAGGGCAGTGCGGGGGCGGGGGCGGACGGCAGGGTGCGGGAGGGTGGCGCGGCGGCCGGAGCGGTCGGAGGGGCCTGGGTCGCCGTCGTCATCGAGTCACCTGCCGGAGGGTTCGCGCGTGGAGCATGAAACGGAGCGTTGCCCGTTCCGCACCTTTCATTCCGGCCACGGACGAAACATCACACCAACGCCGAGGGAAGGCCTCGGCCATACGGGCCGCGGGGGCCGGACGGGCGGGTGCGACCCTACCCGGACGCCCGACGCGTCCTGTGGCCTTCGCCGGGCGCCGCGGTGCCCGGCGCGACGCCGTGGCCCGTGCCTTTGGGCTGCGCGCGGCGCGCCGAAACCGGCGGGCACGAACGTGTGACCCGGCCGTCAGCGCGTTGACGCGGCTACGAGCGGGCCGACGTGGCGACGGCGCTCGGCCGGCTCTCCGACGGTGTGACCCGGACCGCCGACGGAGTCGCCGACCGGCCGGGCGTGGTCGCCTGTGTGGTGTCCCGGGTCGGCGACCCGGGCGTGGGCTCCAGCGAGGTCCCGCCCCGCGTCGGTGCGACGCTCGGGCTCGGACTGGGTTCGGCCGGTGCCGGAGACGTCGAGGGGCGCTGCGGCGCCGTCGGGCTGACGGCCGGCGGTGCGAGCGGCAACCGGGGCGACGTCGGCGCCGCGGGTGCTGTCAGATGCAGCGACAGGGCGACGCAGACGGCGACGGCACAGGTCACCCCGGCTCCGGCCGCCGTGCGGACCAGCCGGCGCCGGCCCGCCGCCCGGCGGATCTCCTCGTAGCGGCCCGGCGGCGGACCGAGGTGGGCCGCGGGCGGCCGCAGGACGACCGCGAGGGGATCGTCGGGGCCGTCGGAACCGGGCTCGTCGTCAAAGCGTGTGGTCAAGGCTTCTCCTCAGATGACCGCGGAGCAGTTCTCGGGCCGCGTGCAGGTCGGCCTTGACGGTTCCTTCCTTGCGCCCGGTCAGCTCGGAGACCTCCCGGATCGGCATGTCAGCGTAGTAGTGCAGCAGGATCGGCACCCGCAGCCGCTCGGGCAGCGACTGCACCAGCAGCCGTACCGAGGGGTCCGTCGGCTCGGTGTGCGGGCGGGTCGCGGCCTCCGAGCCGACGCGGCGCACCGCACGGCGCTCGCGCTCCAGCTTGCGCCAGTGGTCCCGGACGAGATTGGCCGCGGTGACGTAGAGGAAACCGCGCGGCTCCTCCACCTTTGTCCACCGGGCCCACAGCCGGGTGAACGCCTCCGAGGCGATCTCGTGCGCCGTCTCGTCGTCGTCGACCAGACGGCGGCACCAGCCGGCCAGGCGCGGGTACAGGGCGGCGAACAGCTCGGAGGCCGCCTTGTCTCGGGACCGTTTCAACGTTCTCCAGGGTCGTGGGGGGCGTGGGCTCACGAAGGAGGATGTCGGCCCGGCGGCGTACGTTCCGCCGGGCCCGCATCCCGGTGGGTCAACCGGTTCCGGTCAGCGTGGCGAAGACGATCACGTTGTCGAGGTAGCCGTGCCCGCTGCGCGGGCCGCCGCAGGTGATCAGCCGTAGCTCCGGGTGGTCCACGTCCCCGTACACGTCCTCGGTCGGGAACGCGGCCTTGGCGACCGTACGCACCTCACCGACGGTGAACACCGCCGACCGGCCGTTCTCCAGACGCGCCACGACCTCGTCGCCCCGGTGCACCTGGGCGAGGTGCCGGAACACCCCGTCCCCGTAGGCGCCGACCGTGACATGGCCGAGGATCACCGACGGGCCGACCTGCCCCGGCGTGGGGGACCGGCGGTACCAGCCCGCCCGGTCGTGCGCGGTGATCGGCGGTACCTGCACGGTGCCGTCGGCCGCCAGGCCCAGCCGCAGCAGCGGGGTGTCGACGTTGATCGCCGGGATGCGCAGCCGGACCGGCGCGGACCGGCCGAGCGTGCCGGGCCCGGTCGGCGTGGCGGACGGCGCGGCCGCGGCGCGCGGCTGCCCGCGGTGCGCGGTGGTCACCGTCCGGTGCGGAGCCTGCCCGGCACAGCCGGCCAGCAGCGAGGCCGTCGCGGCGGTGACGAGGGCACGCCTGGAGAGCGGGGTCATGCCCTGGTCGCCCGGCGGCGGACGGCGAACACCGCCGCGCCGGCGATGAGCACCGTGGCGGCCGCGCCGCCGCCGATCAGCGCGCCCTCGGAGCCGGAGCCGGAGGACGACTCCGTCACCCCGGTGTCGGGCGCGCCCTTCGGTACCTCCGCGACCTGGCGCGAGTCCCGCGTCGGTACGGGGGTGGCCACCCGGGTGGGCGCGGCGGACGGCACGGCGGACGGTTCCTGGGACGGAACGGCCGACGGCTCGGCCGAGGCCACCACGGTGGGGACCGGGCTGGGGGCGGTGCCGTCGGCGAACGCGGGCACGGTGCCCGCGAGGACGGCGGTGCAGGCCAGGGCCGTGGCGCTCAGGACAGTTCGGCGCATGGAGATGCTCTCTTTCGTCGGCCCGCGGTGGTCGGGGCGGGCTGAGTTACGGATCGAGCGGAGAGACGATCCGGGCCGGGGCCGGGTTGTAAAGAGATGGCAAAGTCATGCGGCGGGGGAGCGGTGGGGCGGGTGTTGTCCGGTTCGCCACCAAACTTGAGTGGTTTGTTTTCTTGAACCACTCGTGTTTATGAGGATAGGTTGGCGGCATGACCGCATCCCAGTCCCCGACGACCGCCGAAGAGCTGCGCGGTGCCGGCCTGCGGGTGACGGCCGCCCGCGTCGCGCTCCTGGAGACCGTCCGCCACGGCGACCACCTGGACGTCGAGGCGATCGCCTCGGGTGTCCGCGAGCGCGTAGGCCACATATCGCTCCAAGCCGTGTACGACGCGCTGCACGCGCTCACCACGGCTGGACTCATACGCCGTATCGAACCGGCCGGCAGCCCGGCCCGGTTCGAGGGACGCGTCGGCGACAACCACCACCACGTCCTGTGCCGGTCGTGCGGTGCCGTCGCCGACGTGGACTGTGCGGTCGGCGACGCCCCGTGCCTGACCGCTTCGGACGACCACGGCTTCGCGATCGACGAGGCCGAGGTCATCTACTGGGGTCTGTGCCCCGCCTGTTCCACCGTCAGCAGTTCCTGAGTACGTCGATAGTTCCTGAGTACGTCGATCCGCCCATTCCGGAAGGATTTCCCCCATGTCTGAGGCCCAGGAGAACGCGGGCAAGTGCCCGGTCGCGCACGACCGCGCGCCCCACCCCACCCAGGGCGGCGGCAACCGCCAGTGGTGGCCCGAGGGGCTCAACCTGAAGATCCTTGCCAAGAACCCCGCCGTCGCGAACCCGCTCGACGAGGGTTTCGACTACGCCGAGGCGTTCCAGAACCTCGACCTCGCGGCCGTGAAGCGTGACATCGCGGAGGTGCTGACCAACTCGCAGGACTGGTGGCCGGCCGACTTCGGCAACTACGGCCCGCTGATGATCCGCATGGCCTGGCACAGCGCGGGCACCTACCGCATCTCCGACGGCCGCGGCGGCGCCGGCGCCGGCCAGCAGCGCTTCGCCCCGCTCAACAGCTGGCCGGACAACGGCAACCTCGACAAGGCGCGCCGTCTGCTGTGGCCGGTCAAGAAGAAGTACGGCCAGGCCATCTCCTGGGCCGACCTGATGATCCTCACCGGCAACGTGGCCCTGGAGTCGATGGGCTTCAAGACCTTCGGCTTCGGCGGCGGCCGCGAGGACGTCTGGGAGCCGGAGGACGACGTCTACTGGGGTCCCGAGAAGGTCTGGCTCGACGACCAGCGCTACACCGGCGACCGTGACCTGGAGAGCCCGCTCGGCGCCGTCCAGATGGGTCTGATCTACGTCAACCCGGAGGGCCCCAACGGCAACCCGGACCCGATCGCCGCGGCCCGCGACATCCGTGAGACGTTCCGCCGGATGGCGATGAACGACGAGGAGACCGTCGCGCTCATCGCCGGTGGCCACACCTTCGGCAAGACCCACGGCGCCGGCCCCGCGGAGAACGTGGGCGTCGAGCCCGAGGGCGCCCCGATCGAGCAGCAGGGCCTGGGCTGGAAGTCCACCCACGGCACCGGCAAGGGCGGCGACGCGATCACCAGTGGTCTGGAGGTCACCTGGACCACCAAGCCCACCCAGTGGAGCAACGATTTCTTCAGCATCCTCTTCGGCTACGAGTGGGAGCTGACCGAGTCCCCGGCCGGCGCCAAGCAGTGGGTCGCCAAGGACGCCGAGGCGATCGTCCCGGACGCGCACGACCCGTCGAAGAAGCGTCTGCCCACGATGCTCACCACCGACCTGTCGCTGCGCTTCGACCCGATCTACGAGCCGATCTCGCGCCGCTTCCACGAGAACCCCGACCAGTTCGCGGACGCGTTCGCCCGTGCCTGGTTCAAGCTGACCCACCGCGACATGGGCCCGAAGTCCCTGTACCTCGGCCCGGAGGTCCCGGAGGAGACGCTGATCTGGCAGGACCCGCTGCCGGCGCGTGAGGGCGAGCTCATCGACGCGGCCGACGTCGCGGCTCTGAAGGCCAAGCTCCTCGACTCGGGTCTCACGGTCTCGCAGCTGGTCTCCACCGCCTGGGCGTCGGCCTCGACGTACCGCGGCAGCGACAAGCGCGGCGGTGCCAACGGCGCCCGCGTCCGCCTGGAGCCGCAGCGCGGCTGGGAGGTCAACGACCCCGACGAGCTCGCCCAGGTCCTGCGTGTCCTGGAGGGCGTCCAGCGGGACTTCAACACCGGTGCCAAGCAGGTCTCCCTGGCCGACCTGATCGTCCTCGGCGGTGCCGCCGCGGTGGAGAAGGCCGCCAAGGACGCCGGTGTCGACGTCGAGGTGCCCTTCGCTCCGGGCCGTGTCGACGCGACCGACGAGCACACGGACGCCGAGTCCTTCGCGGCCCTGGAGCCGACGGCCGACGGCTTCCGCAACTACGTCGGCAAGGGCAACCGCCTGCCCGCCGAGTACCTGCTCCTCGACCGCGCCAACCTGCTCGGCCTGAGCGCCCCCGAGCTGACCGTCCTCGTCGGCGGTCTGCGTGTCCTCGGCGCCAACCAGGGCGGGTCCAAGCACGGTGTCCTCACCGAGACGCCGGGCGTGCTGACCAACGACTTCTTCGCCAACCTGCTCGACATGGGCACGACCTGGAAGTCGACCTCCGAGGACCAGTCCACCTTCGAGGGCCGCGACGCGAGCGGCGCGGTCAAGTGGACCGGCACCCGTGCCGACCTGGTCTTCGGCTCCAACTCCGAGCTGCGCGCCGTCGCGGAGGTCTACGCGAGCGACGACGCCAAGGAGAAGTTCGTGAAGGACTTCGTCGCCGCCTGGACGAAGGTCGCGAACGCGGACCGGTTCGACCTGGTCTGATCACCTGGTACCCGATGCCCGGACCGGCTCCCCGTGGGCCGGGCCGGGCATCGGCGTCTTTACGGCTCCGTGGCCGACTCCGCACCGGGACACGTGCGTAGCGCGCTGCACATGAGTCGTTCTTTACCCCACCATGACCTCGACCCCCGTGGTTCACGCGACCTTCGCAGACTCGGCACGTCCTGAGTCCCCTGTACCGGCCGCCCGCGGGAGTTCCGAGCATGAGTCACGGTCACAGCCACGACCACGGTCACCATCACCACCACCACCACCACGGGGACGGCGACGCCGCCTCGTCGCTGCCGCCCGCCCTCGATCTCTCCGTCCCCGACGCGGAACTGACGCCCGGTCAGCTGTCCCGGCGCTCGATGCTGCGCCGCACCGGCCTGCTCGGTGCCGGCCTCGCGGCGGGCAGTGTCCTCGCCGGCGCCGGCCAGGCCGCCGCCGCGGCCTCCTCCGCCCACTCGGGCAGCGGCCGTTCCGGCGGCTACCTGTGGCTGGCGGGCGACCACCACATCCACACCCAGTACAGCTCCGACGCCAAGTACCGGGTCATCGACCACGTCCGGCAGGCCAACGCGCACGGCCTGGACTGGATGGTCATCACCGACCACGGCAGCGAGACCCACGCCAGGATCGGCGTCGAGAAGGTCAACCCGGACATCGTCGCCGCCCGTGACCAGATCGACGACACCCTGGTCTTCCAGGGCCTGGAGTGGAACATCCCGGCCGCCGAGCACGGCACGGTCTTCGTCCACCCCGGCAAGAACGAGGTCGCCGTCCTCAAGGAGTTCGAGAACTCCTTCGACGGTTCGGTGAAGGGCGCCTCCGCCGGCACCCCCGCCAACGAGGCGCTGGCCATCTCCGGCCTCAACTTCCTCGCCGAGCAGGTGCGGCGCCGCAAGGTCAAGGACGCGCTGTTCCTCGCCAACCACCCGGCGCGCAAGGGCATCGACTCCCCGCACGAGATCCGCGCCTGGCGCGACGCCCAGCCGTCGATCGCCGTCGGCTTCGAGGGCGCCCCCGGCCACCAGGCGGGCGGCCTGCCCAAGCCGAACGGCCCCGGTTCGGCCCGTGGCATCTACGACAACAGCCCGAGCGCCGACTCCTTCGCAGGCTACCCGCTGGAGAGCTACCGCACCTGGGGCGGCTTCGACTGGATGACCGCCACCGTCGGCGGCCTGTGGGACAGCCTGCTCGCCGAGGGCAAGCCCTGGTGGATCACCGCCAACTCCGACTCCCACAACGTCTACGCCGACACCGCGGTCCGCGGTCCGAACAGCGACTTCAACGCCAACGGCCGCTACGACGACCCGGTCTACGGCACCGGCATCAGCCTCACCGACACCGACTTCTGGCCGGGCCAGTACTCCCGTACCCACGTCGGCGCCGCCTCCTTCTCCTACAAGTCGGTCATGGACGGCATCCGTGCGGGCCGGGTCTGGGTCGACCACGGCGGCCTGATCAGCGGCCTGAACGCCCAGCTGCGCTCCGGTTCCCGCGCGGTGACCCTCGGCGGGGTGCTCCAGGTCCACAAGGGCAGCCAGGTGGACCTCGTCATCGAGATCAGCCTCGCGGGCGGCCCCAACTGGGCTCAGTTCGTGCCCTCGCTGGCCCGCGTCGACGTCATCCAGGGCGACGTCACCGGCACGGTGAGCGACCGGGACACGTTCGCCACGCCCGCCACCAAGGTCGTGAAGTCCTTCGAGGTCAACAAGTCGACCGGCTCGGTCAGGCTGACGTACGCCCTCGGCCGCCTCGACAAGCCGGTCTACGTCCGGCTGCGCGGCACCGACGGCAACCGCTCCGCGGTCGGCATCAACGGTGCCGCCGTGGACCCGGCCGGCCCGGCCATCGACGTCCTCGGCGACGCCGACCCGTGGAAGGACCTGTGGTTCTACTCCAACCCGATGTGGGTCCTGCCCGCATGACCTCCGCGCACCACGCGTCCGGCGTCCACCCCGTCATCGGGGTGGACGCCGGTACGGCGACGCTGCGTGAGGCCGACCGCCTGATCCACGCGCTGCGGGACCGGCTCACGCTCCCGGCGGGCACGTTCGCCTGCACCCACCTCTTCCGCACCGACCAACGCCGGGGTGTGACGATCTCGCTGACCCTGCCGGACGCGGACACGGACGCCGGCATGGTGTGGCAGGAACTGGCGGCGACGCTGCCGCCGGGGGCCGGTCTGGCCCTGGGCGACCGCGCGCACGGCCCGGCCGAGGCCGTCGGCACCGCCCGGCAGGCGGCGGCCGCGCCCCCGGGCTCCGGCCGGGCGGTCCTCTACCCCGGCGTGGAGCGGCTGACCGGCACGGTCACCGTGGCGGACGTACTGGACCGGACCGCCATCGAACACCTCGCTCTGCTCGGCTCGCCGGCCGGCGAACTCCCCGGCACCACCCAGGTGTCGACTCAGGACCACGTACGTCCGGAGTGGCGCGCCGGAGTACTCACCCTCGCCCTGGTTCCGGCGGCGGGCGGCCTGCTGGCCCCCTTCGAGGTCCCCAATCCCACCCCGTGCTGCGCGGACCACATCTGACGCGAGGGTATCCCCTTAGTGACATGGCCTGGTCAAGTCTGTCAGGCTTCCGACTCGCACCACTCATGACGCGTGACCTGAGGCCACCCTGGCGCACCCCAGCCGGAACGGCGGTCACCGAGCAGGCCGGAACCCCGGCCCCTGCAAAGGAGTTTCGTGTGAGATCGACCCCCCACAGGGCCTTCGCCATCAGCGCGTCGGCCGTCATGGCACTGGCCGCGGCCCTGCTGCCCGGCACCACGGCGTCGGCAGCGACGGCATCCGCCGCCGCCTGCACGTCGAGCCAGCTGATCACCAACGGCGGTTTCGAGAGCGGCACTTCACCCTGGACCCAGTCGTCGACCAGCGTGATCACCAACCGTACCGGCCAGTCCGCCCACGGCGGCACCAGCTTCGCCTGGCTGGACGGCACCGGCTCCACCCACACCGACACGCTCTCGCAGAGCGTGACCATCCCCTCCGGGTGCGCCGCCACGCTCTCCTTCTGGCTGCACACGGACACCGCGGAGACGACGAGCTCGACGGCGTACGACAAGCTCACCGCGAAGATCGGCAGCACGACGCTGGCGACCTACTCCAACCTGGACAAGAACACCGGGTACGTGAAGAAGTCGTTCGACGTGTCCGCGTTCGCCGGCCAGACCGTGACCGTCGCCTTCTCCGGCACCGAGGACTCCAGCCTCCAGACCAGCTTCGTCCTGGACGACATCGCCCTGGACACCTCGGCCGCCACCACTCCGGGCGACACCACCCGCACCCCGGCCTCCCCGTCGTACACGGTCAGCCTGACCAGCAACTCCACCGGCACCGGCTGGACCGGCCACGAGAGCGTGACCTTCACCAACGCCTCCGCGACCGCGCTGAGCGAGGTCTACCTCAGGCTGTGGGACAACTACCACGGCACCTGCTCGGCCCCGCCGATCACCGTCAGCAACGTCACCGGCGGTACCGCGGGCGCACTCTCGGTCGCCTGCACGGCGCTGGAGGTCGCCCTGCCGACACCGCTGGCGCAGGGGCAGAGCACCACGATCGGCTTCGACCTGGGCATCACCGTACCCAGCGGCGCCGACCGCTTCGGCTACGACGGCTCCTTCAGCATGATCGGCAACGCCCTGCCCGTCCTCGCGGTGCGGGACGGATCCGGCTGGCACCTGGACCCGTACACCAACAACGGCGAGTCCTTCTACTCCCTGGCCGCCGACTTCAAGGTGACCCTGGACCACCCCACCAGCCTGCTGGTCCCGGCGACCGGTACCTCCACCGACACCCCCGGCTCCAGCGGCCGTACCGTCACCACCGCGACCGCCTCCAAGGTCCGTGACTTCGCCTGGGCGGCCGGGCCGTTCACCAAGATCTCCGGCACCTCCCCCGGCGGGGTCCCGATCAACATCTACTCCGTGTCGGGCATCAGCTCCTCCAGTGCCCAGTCGATGCTCACCACCGCCAAGTCGGCGGTCGACGCGCACGCCGGCCGTTTCGGGGCCTACCCGTACGGCGAGCTGGACGCGGTGATCGACAACAACTTCTGGTTCGGCGGCATGGAGTACCCCGGCTTCGTCCTCGACCTCGTCAGCACCACCGCGCTCACCCACGAGATCGGTCACCAGTGGTGGTACGGCATCGTCGGTGACGACGAGTACAACAGCCCCTGGCTGGACGAGGCGTTCACCGACTACGCCACCGACCTGGCGCAGGGACTGTCCGGCACCAACTGCTGGAACAGCGTGTCCTGGGCCTCGTCGGCGGAGAAGATCACCAACTCGATGGCGTACTGGGACGCCCACTCCTCCCGCTACTCGACCGTCGTCTACGGCTACGGGAAGTGCGCCCTGCACGACCTGCGGCGCCTGATCGGCGACACCGCCATGACCAGCCTCCTGAAGAGCTACGCCAGTTCGCACTGGTACGGCGTCTCGACCACCGCCGAGTTCAAGGCGGCGGCCCAGGCGGCCACCAGCACCGACCTGACGTCGTTCTGGACCACCCACCGCATCGACGGCTGACACCTCCGGCCCACGGGGCCGGCCAGGCGCGCGGGACGGCCGCAGGCACAGGCCGTCCCGCGCCGCCCAGGTCAGGGAATGGCCAGTTCGGCCCAGATGGTCTTCCCTGAGCCCGTGTAGCGGGTGCCCCAGCGCTGGGACATCTGGGCGACGAGGAACAGGCCGCGGCCACCCTCGTCGTCCCGGCGAGCCCGCCGTAGATGGGGTGCCGTGTGCGCGTTGTCGGAGACCTCGCACAGCAGGCTGCGGTCCTTGATCAGCCGCAGCAGCACGGGCCCGGTGGCGTACCGGATGCTGTTGGTGACCAGCTCGCTCACCACCAGCTCCGCGGTGAAGGCCAGCTCGGACAGCCCCCAGGTCTCCAGCTGGCGCTCGGTGTCGGTGCGGGCCCGGGCCACCATCGCCGGGTCGGGCGGCAGCTCCAGGTCCGCCACCTGGCCTGCGCCCAGCCGCTGGGTGCGCACCAGCAGCAGGGTGGCGTCGTCCGCCTGCGGCCCCGGCGGCAGGGTCGCGAGCGCCCGGTCGCACAGCTCCTCCAGCGGGCAGCGCTGCCAGGTGAGCACATGGGCGAGACGGTCGATACCGCTGTCGATGTCGGTGCGCCGGTCCTCCACCACGCCGTCGGTGAAGAACGCCACCACACTGCCGCTGGACAGGTTCAGCTCGACGTTCTCGTAGGGCAGGCTGCCCAGTCCCAGGGGCGGTCCCGGCGCCAGCGCGGACAGCGCCACCGCGCCGTTCGCGTCGGCCACGACCGGCGGGGGATGGCCCGCGCTCGCCCAGACACAGCGGCCGCTGACCGGGTCGTAGATCGCGTACAGGCAGGTCACCCCGAGCGTCTCGTCGCCCAGCCCGTCGTCCGCGTGGGGTTCGGAGTCCTGCGCGACCAGGGCGTCGAGCCGGGTGAGCAGCTCGGCCGGGTCCAGGTCCAGCAGGGCCAGGGTCCGTACGGTGGCGCGCAGCCGGCCCATGGTCGCGGCCGCGTGCACGCCGTGACCGACCACGTCGCCGACGGTCAGCCCCACCCGGGCCCCGGAGAGCGGGATCAGGTCGAACCAGTCCCCGCCCACGCCCACCCGGCTGTCGGCGGGCAGATAGCGGTACGCCACGTCGACCGCGCTCTGCTCGGGCAGGTGCTGCGGCAGCAGGCTCCGCTGCAGGACCAGGGCCGCCGCGTGCTGGCTGGTGTACCGGCGGGCGTTGTCGATGCCGACGGCGGCGCGCTCGGTCAGCTCCACCGCCAGGGTCTGCTCCTCGGGTCCGAAGGGGTCGGGGTTGCTGTTGCGCCGGAAGGTGGCGAGGCCGAGGACCGCGTCCCGGGCGAGCAGCGGGACGAACAGACTGGAGTGGCGACCGTCCGGGGCCGGCTCGTCCGGTGCCCCGGGCGGGGCGGCGTCGACGACGGGCCGGCTGGTGGCCAGGCTCAGCGCCTGCGGGGACGAGGGCGGATAGGAGACGGGACTGGTCCGGAACTCCTCCGGGGTCCGGCCGTGCATCCGCAGCAGACTGTGCCCCGGCGCCGAACCCGTCGGCGGCTGCCGGCCCTCGATGACGGCCGGCGGCAGGTCCACCAGCACCTCGTCGGCCAGCTGCGGCACCGCGACGTCGGCGAGCTCCGCGGCCGTACGGCGTACGTCCAGCGAGGCACCGATGCGCTTGCCCGCCCGCACGAGCAGCGAGAGCCGTTCCTGGGCCCGGTAGCGGTCGGTGATGTCCAACGACTCCTCGAACAGCCCCAGCGGCTCGCCCCGGGCATCCAGCAGCCGGTGGTAGGAGCAGGACCAGACGTGCTCGCGCACCGGGTCGGCGGGAGCCCGCCCGCGATAGTGCATGCCCGTGATCGGTTCGCCCGTGGCGAGCACGTGCGCCATGATCTGGTCCTCGTCCGGAGGGTGGTGGCGGGAGATGAACTCGCCCTCGGGAAAGAGATCCCCGGCCGGACGGCCGACGTACTGGGCGACCCCCGCCAGCTCCTGGTCGGTGGAGACGTTCCCCCAGACGACGCGCATGTCGGTGTCGAAGATGGTCAGGCCCACGGAGGACTCGGTGGCCAGCCCCTGCAGCATGGCCAGCTGAGCCTCCCAGGCGCGCAGCGCCTCCAGCTCCGCCGCGACCACGACGGTCGCGGCCATGCCCCGGGGCGCGAGCGGACTGAAGGTCACGGCCGCGCGCAGGGTACGCCCGTCCCTGCAGGACAGGTCCAGGACCGTGCTGCGCGGCTGGGGCGCCTTGCAGAGCGCGGAGAGCCGCTGTCCCGGCTCGGCGAGCAGGGAAGCCGCGGGCCGGCCGAGCACGTCCTCGGGCGGATGTCCGAGGAGACGCCGGGCCGAGGGACCCCACCCCGAGACGCGGCCGTCGGCGTCCAACACCGCGACCGCGGCCTTGGTGAGGTCAAGAGGACTGTGGAATTCGACGTCGGCCGCGTTCGGAAAACGATCCATGGGCACCGCTTCCCTCCGTGCTCCCTCAGGATCCCGTGCCGCACGACGGACGACAACCGCGCGCACCGTCGCCGCCTCCGGGTACCCGGCGGACACCGTTGGCCGACGGACCTCACCGCACGATGTCGGCCGCCGACTCGCACAGCCCGGGGTGCCCGGTGACGCGCGGGGCCGGCGGGCGACCGCGAAGCGGGCTGCGCCCGCGTTCTCGGCCAGGAAGGACGCGGTGAGCGGCACCGAGCCGGCTGTCGGCGCTCGCACGCGCCCCACGCCGGTCCCCGAGGTGGCACGACCGACGGCCCTCCCGGCGGCACCGGCGGCGCGGACGTCCCGGCACCACCACGATCGGCACCACCATGACCGGTTCCAACGGAGCCGTGCCGGCACCCGGACGACCGCCGGGAGCCGGCGTGCGGCGCGTCGCGGGGTCAGCCGCTGTGGCCCTCTCCGTGGCCGCCGTGGGCCGCGCCGTGGTCGAACCTCATCGCCTCCTCGGGCATGACCACGAAGGGCCGCATCATGCCCATGTCCTCGTGTTCGAGCAGCTGGCAGTGGTACATGAAGCGGCCGTACGCACCGTCGAACTGCCCCATCACCCGCAGCACCTGACCGCCCGGCACCCGGAAGACGTCCTTGTGGCCGAGCCCGTTCGGCGTCGGCGCAAGCCGCGTCGCCGGGTCGAACGCGATCGGCCTGGTGGTGGCGTCCACCGCCGGGTCGAAGCCGGAGACGTCGTAGGCGTCGCGGCCCAGCAGCTGGAAGTCGGCCCGGTGAACGGAACGGTGACCGGCTTGCCCGTCTCCGGGTTCTGCTGCTGGACGATCACGGTCTTGTGCAGCAGCCGCCCGTTGAGGCGGCCGTCCTCGTCGGTGTCCAGGTTCCGGTCGGCGAGCAGCAGCGGGATCTCCCGCTCCCCGCACGGCAGTCCGAGGGCGTCCTCTTCGTCGTCACGGACGAGGTAGGTCCCGTACAGGCCGGTGTGCACGTTCCACCGGGTGATGTTCATGGCGTGGTCGTGGTACCACCTCCGCACCGCCTGGCGGTCGTTCGGGTACTCCGAGAGCTGGGCGTCGCCGGAGCCGACGGCGTTGTCCGCCCAGCCGTCGTTGCCCCCGCCGGTCTGGGCTGCGTGCAGGTGGGTCACCGTCCAGGCGGGCAGGGCGGCGACGTCCTTGTTCGGCTCGGCGCCGCTGGTCCCGCGCCGTTCTCGGTGATCCTGTCGATGATGTCGGTCAAGGTCGAGCACCCCCGTGTTGTTCTGTGGTTCGTGCCTTTCACTCGACAGGACTTCCGAGACGCGGCCGACGTTCCAGGAATGCCGCGTTCCGTCCGAAAGGGGGAATATGTCCGGCCAGCCGCAGTGCTGGGCGGCAGAACCGGGCGCGGAAACGCCGCTCGGCACGGTCCGGGGAGGTGGACCGTGCCGAGCGGGTCGGGGCGGGGTGGTGTCAGGCGGCCGTGCGCTGCCTGCGGCGCAGCGTCAGGTACGTGCCCGTGGCGCCGGCGGCCAGCAGGGCGCCCACGCCGAGGCTGACCGGAAGGGCCGGGAACTGGCCGGAGCCGGTCGTCGCGGCCGTGTTCACCATCGCCGGGCCCGGGGTGATGTGGGTGCTCACCGGGGAGACGTGGCGGATCGGGCCGATGTGCTTGACGGAGCCGTCCGAGTTCAGCAGCACCTGCTTGTTGTTGGGGTGCCGGAAGTCGAGCATGTTCGTCAGCGAGCCCGCGGTGGCGTCGAAGGAGTGGTCGCCGACGCGGCCGGTGTGCCAGTTGTCCTCGATGAAGCGGGTGATCGAGGACTGGTCGGTCTGGGTGTGGTCGACCTTGTTCACCTTGCTGTACGGCGAGATGACCAGCAGCGGCTGCCGGGTGCCGGGGCCGCAGCGGTCGGCGTAGCCGCCGGACGCGGCCGGGCCGGCCTGGCAGGCGGCACTGTCGAGGGCCTTGCCGTTGGAGCCGACCGTGGTGTCCTTGGAGCCGTTGCGGGGCTTGGCGTAGGCGTGGTCGTACCAGCCGTCGGAGTCGTCGTAGGCGACGACGATCGCGGTGGACTTCCACTGCGGCGAGCTCTGGATGGTGTTGATCTCGTTGACGAGGAAGTGCTGCTCGTCGGTCGGGTCGGAGTAGCCGGCGTGGCCGTCCTGGTACTCACCGGCCTTGAGGAAGCTGACGGCCGGCAGCTTGCCCGCCTTGGCGACCGCGGTGAAGTCGGTCAGGTCGTAGTTGTGGTTGGCCTGGCCGTTGTGGCCGATCTCGTTGACGTTCTTCGGCGCCAGGTGGTGCGGGTTGGACGTCGACTTGTAGTACGAGAACGGGTTGTGGTGCGGGCTGTAGTCGACCACGGAGGCGCCGCCGACGTTGGTGTGCGTGGTGTCGCACTTCGCGTAGGAGCCGGACGCGCCGTTGTAGGCCGTGGACGGGCGGAAGCCGCCCTGGAACCAGCCCCAGGTGACCTTCTTGGCGTTGAGCAGGTCACCGATGTTCCTGCCCTGCAGCGACGCCAGCGCGCTGGTGCTGGTGTGGTCCTTGTCGGAGCAGTCGTCGTAGGCCGGGTCGGGGTCGTTGACGACCGTGCCGACACCCTTGGCGTTCGGGGAGGCGATGGCGTACGAGTCCGGGGTCGACGTCTGCTTGCCGGTGACCGAGTCCACCGAGATCGCGCCGTGCGTCTGACCCGAGACCAGGTTGAGCGCGCCGGGCGTGGACGGGCCGTAGACCGAGCTGTAGGAGCGGTCGTTGAGGGCGTACTGCTGGGCGTAGTTCCACAGACCGGTGACGGTGTTGCCGTCGTAGTAGTCCATCACCAGGCCCGGCTCGCCGAACAGGCCGCCGCTGCACTTGTCGACCTCGGTGTTCTGCACGAACTGGTCGGCCCTGCCGCCGTCGTAGGCCAGCTGCTCGGGCCCATAGGAGTGGTTCTGGTCGCAGGTCATCGCCTGCGCCGGGGTGAGCCGCTTGGGCAGGTACTGGTTCGGGTTCTTCGTCAGCAGCCCGGCGTGCGCGAGGGTGTCGATGTCCTTCGGGGTCTTCTTGGACGCCGTGAACTTCGTGCCGTCGGTGTTCGCGGCCTTGGGGTAGGTCGCGAAGTAGTGGTCGAAGGAGATGTTCTCGTCGAACAGCACGACCACGTGCTTGATCGGGGTGGCGGTCGACGAGCCGCCGCTGTGCCCGGCGGGTACGGCGGCCCAGCTGGGCGCGGTACCCCCGAGGACCGTGAGTGCGGCGGCCCCCGCGAGAGCGCCGAGGCTCCTCATCGCCGTTCGTCTTCCTGTGCTGGCCATGCTGGTTCCCCTCCGGGCATGAACGTCACTGCGTCGTACAGGCAGGGATGCTTCGCTCGTTTGCGGGCGTTCCGGCGGAGTCATGATGGCGGGTGAATGAACACCGGGTCAGGGATGCTGGGGCAAATCTTGACTGTGTGTTGACTGTATGGGTTACGGAAATGCCCTGAAGTTGTTCGGACAAGCTCAGGTCAGCAAGGCGCGTCCGTACCAGTCGTTCCGGTCCCGCACGCCGGGCAGGGCGAAGAAGTAGCCGCCGCCGAACGGGGAGACGTAGTCGACCAGCGGCTCCCCGGCCAGCCGCCTCTGCACGGTCTCGAACTGCCGGGCCAGGTCCTGTTGGTAGCAGCTGAACAGCAGGCCCATGTCGAGGTTGCCGTTGCTGTCCATGCCCCGGTCGTAGTTGTAGGCACGGCGCAGGATCCGCTGGTCGGCGGTGGCCGTGGTGCGCGGGTCGGCCAGCCGGATGTGCGCGTCCAGCGGGATGACGTCACCCTTCGGGTCGTCGGCGTAGTCGGGCGTGTCGTGCTCGGCGTTCCCGTCCAGGGGCGCCCCGGACTCGCGTGAACGGCCGAACATCCGCTCCTGCTCGCTGAGCGAGACCCGGTCCCAGAACTCCACCAGCATCCGGATCAGCCGTACCACCTGGTAGCTGCCGCCGACCGCCCAGCCGGGTTCGCCGGAGTCCTCGCCGACCCACACCAGCCGGTCCATCTCCCGGGCGTCGGCGGTCTGCGGGTTGGCGGTGCCGTCCTTGAAGCCGAACATGTTGCGCGGGGTGCCGGTCGGGCGGGGCGGGCTGGTGAAGCCGTCCAGCCGCCAGCGGACCTGCATACCGCCCCGGGTGTGCCGGGCGATGTCGCGCAGCGCGTGCAGCACGGTGTCGGTGTCGTCCGCGTGCAACTGCAAACTGAGGTCGCCGTGGCACCACTCGGGCCGCAGGTCGTCGTCCGGGAAGGCCGGCATCGTCGTCAGCCGGCGCGGCCTCAGTCTCCCGAGCCCGTACCGGTCGTCGAAGAGCGAGCCGCCTACGCCGACGGTCACCGCCAGCGCACCCGACGGCAGTTGCTCACCGAGGACGCCCGAGTCGGCGGGCGGCCCGGTGACGCCGACCGGGTCCGGGGTGCCGCCCGAGGTGAGGAAACGGGCTCGTTCGGTGAGTGTGCGCAGCAGCTCGGTCAGGTCGGCGCGGCTCTCGGCGGTCACGTCGAAGGACGTGAACACGGTCGTCCGGCGGGGCGCGGCGATCGCGGACCGCTGGCGGACGCCGTGGAAGGGAGCGATCGCGGTCGTGGCGGCGGCGGCAGCGGTGGCGGTGTCCGTGGCGGGGGCGGCCGGGCCGCCGGCCGCCAGCCCCGCACCCGCCAGGGCCGCGCCGCGCAGGAACCCGCGGCGGCCCACTCCGCCCCGTCCGCTCGTCTCGTTCACGCTCATACCGTCCTCCGCGGATCGCACAGGGTCGCCACCGACGCCAGCCGCTCCACCAGGTCGCCGAGGACCGCGTCGACGTCCTCGCGCTGCCGGTGGCCGAGCTTGCCCAGGGGCGTCCAGGTGCCGCCGTGGCCGAAGCCGTCGAGGCTCGTGCCGGCCCGCTTCAGCTCGCTCTCAAGACCGGCCAGACCGGAGTACCGGCCGGCCAGCAGCGGGTGCAGCCGGGACATGACCTCCACCGTGCCGTCCAGGTTGGCGCGGGCGGTGGCGAGGTTGCTGCCGCTGCCGTAGTCGGTACGGCCGGTCAGCTCGAACTGCACCGTGTTCTCCAGGATCTCGTGCGCCCGCAGCCCCAGCTGGGCCGGGTCCATCCGGGTCTGCGCCCAGTCGTCGCGCAGCGCGGTGACCGCCTTCACCAGCGCGGCCGCCGGACCGCGCAGGCCGGCGGCGGACTCGCCGTGCCACAGCCCGTACTCGATGCGGTGGAAACCGGTGAAGTCCTTGTCGTGCACCCCGCCGGGCAGCCCCGCGTCCGTGCCGTTGATCGCGCCGTCGGCGTCGCCGAAGGCGTCGTACGCGGCGCCCAGCCGCTCGTACTCCAGATGCGCCGGCAGCCAGGCGGTGCGGGCGGCGGCGAGATCGCCGCGGTCGATCGCGGCCCGCAGGGTCGTCGTCAGCCGTACGACGTCGGACAGGCCGCCGCCCACCCACTTCTGGTAGGCGAGCGCCGGCGGGATCAGGTCGTGCTCGGTGACCGGGGCCGCGGCCGGGCCGCTGCGGCCCCTGGCGATGCGGACGGTCGGCCCGGTGACGGCGTCGGCGTCGTCGGGCACGCACTTGAACGCGTACGCGCCCTTGCCGAGCCGGACGGTCAGCTCCCGGGTCGTGCCCGGCCCGATGTCCTCCACCTCGCCGTACACGGCCTGGCTCTTCGGGTCCTCCAGGAGGACCTCGGCCGACCCGTCGGTCGGGTTGTGCAGGTCGAAGACCTGGACACCGGGCACCGGCGTGCTCCATCCGCGGCCGCAGCGGCTGGCGGACACCTCCACGGTGGTGTGCGGCAGCGCGGCCGGGGCGGCGTGTGCGGGGCGTGAGTCGTGCGTGAGCGCCAGAAACCCGGCCACCAGGCATACGACGGCGACACCGACGACCGCCCAGGGACGCAACGACCTCCAGCTGAGGCCGGACAACACCATCCCGAGCTCCCGGGGATTCGTACCGTTCGTGATCGCCTCATGTTAGGCAGCCCTTTGTACTCGAACGGCCGTCCAGGGAAACCCATGACCAAGAGTTCCCTGCGGGTTCACCGGACCTCCAGGGGACCCGCTCCGTCGGTACCGGCCGAATGGACCGGGCTCGGTGCCGGGCCGGTGATCGGCGAAGCGGTCGTATTCGCCACCTGGCAGGCGTACGCGCTCGGCCACGGCGAGCCGTGCCTGCTGTGGTCCTTCCTCGTGGTCGAGGCGGCCTTCGGCGTGGCCCGGCTGTGGCCGGGACGGTGGACCCCGAGGACGCGGCGGCCGCCGGGCACCGCCTGGTCTCCCCAGCGATGCGCGAAGGGCCGGTGTGTCAGGGACCGGACGGTCGCGAGATGATCGTCCGTGACCCACCCGTCCAGCGACCCCGGAAGGAACCGACGAGACCATGCGCCTCATCGTGGCCCGCGGCCCGGCGGAGGTGTCCGGATGACCGGCGCCGAGGAACACGTCCTGCTGCACGTCAGCGGACGGGCCGCGCACATCACGCTCAACCGGCCGAAGGCCATCAACGCGCTGTCGCACGCGATGGTGCGCCGCGTCGACGAGGCACTCACCGCCTGGGAGCACGACCCTGCCGTCCAGACCGTGGTCATCACCGGAGCAGGGGAGCGCGGCCTGTGCGCCGGGGGTGACATCCGTGCCGTCCACGACGACGCCCGGGACGGTGACGGGTCGGCCGCGGCCGCGTTCTGGCGGGACGAGTACCGGCTCAACGCGCGCATCGCCCGCTACCCGAAGCCGTATGTCGCGTTGATGGACGGGATCGTGATGGGCGGCGGCGTCGGCGTCTCGGCGCACGGCGGCGTCCGGATCGCCACCGAGCGGTCGCGGATCGCCATGCCGGAGACCGGGATCGGCTTCGTGCCCGACGTCGGCGGGACGTATCTGCTCGGCCGGGCGCCGGGCGAACTGGGCACCCATCTCGCGCTGACCGGCGGGCAGATCGGCGCCGCCGACGCCCTGCTGTGCGGACTCGCCGACCACTACATGCCGTCCGGCTCGCTCCCCGCGTTCGTCGCCGACCTCGCCGTCCTGCCCGTGCCCGAGGCGCTCGCCCGGCAGGTGCGGCAGGCGCCGGACGGGGAGTTGGCCGGGCACCGGGCGTGGATCGACGCCTGCTACCCGGCCGCCACGGTCGAGGAGATCGTCCAGCGGCTGCTCGCGCACGGCGACCCGGCGGCGAAGGAGACCGCGGACACCCTGCTGTCCAAGTCGCCCACCGCCCTGAAGGTCACGCTCCAGGCACTGCGCCGGGCCCGGCGCCTCGGCTCGCTGGAACACGTCCTGGACCAGGAGTTCCGCGTCTCCTGCGCGGCTCTCGCCACCCATGACCTGGTGGAGGGCATCCGAGCCCAGGTCGTCGACAAGGACCGCACCCCGCACTGGTCGCCGGCCACCCTCGCCGAGGTCACCGATGCCGTCGTCGACCGCTTCTTCGCCCCGCTCGGCGAGCGCGAACTGGGTCTGGCCCCGCCCGCCTGACCCGCCCGGGCGCCGCTCACCAGGGGCGAGATGAAGATCACGGCTGGTGAGGCGGTCTTGGCCGTGCCCCTGACACGCGGTACGGTCTGTCCGATATCGACGACGGCGAGACGGAAGCCGGTGGAAATCCGGAACGGTCGCGCCACTGTGTGCAAGAGCCCGAGGGCTGCTTGTGAGTCAGACCCGTGGCCGTCGTCCTGTGCACCACCGAGATGGGACGCGAACTCCCAGAGGAGGTCCTGCCATGGCGCAGACCGTCGCTCCGCCGACAGCCACCACCCCCGCCGTTCCCGCCAAGCTGCCGCTGTCCGCGATAGCTCCCTGGGCGGTCTTCTTCGGCATCCTGATGCTGGTCCTGCTCTACTTCGTCGGCGCCGAACAGGGCGCCACCTCCGTGTTCAGCGGCACGGACGTCCACGAGTGGGTGCACGACGCCCGCCACCTGCTCGGCTTCCCCTGCCACTGACGCGAGGGACGCCGTACCACCCATGAACTCCGCAACGGTCCGGAGCCTCCTGGTGCGGGGCATGCTGGCCGGTCTGGCCGCCGGTCTGCTCGCCCTCGTCGTCGCCTGGCTGCTCGGTGAGCCGAACGTCGACAAGGCGATCAGCTTCGAGGACGCCCACTCGCACGAGCACGAGATGGAGGTCGTCTCCCGCTCCCTGCAGTCCACCGCCGGCCTGGCCACCGGTGTCCTGGTCTACGGGGTCGCCTTCGGCGGCATCGCCGCCCTGGCCTACTCCTTCGCCCTCGGCCGCGTCGGCCGCTTCTCGCCACGGGCGACCGCGCTGCTGCTGTCCGGCTGCGCGCTCGTCGCCGTGTACGTGGTGCCGTTCCTGAAGTACCCGGCCAACCCGCCGTCGGTGGGCGACCCGGACACCATCGGCAAGCGGACCACGCTGTACTTCCTGATGATGCTGCTCAGCGTGCTTCTCGCGGTCGCCGCCACCATCCTCGGCAAGCGGCTCCGGCCACGGCTGGGCACCTGGTGGGCGACCGTGCTCGCGGTGGTCGCGTTCGGCGTCGTCATCGGGCTGGCGTACCAGTTCCTGCCGGTCGTCAACGAGGTGCCGAAGGACTTCCCGGCCACCCTGCTGTGGCGGTTCCGGCTCTCGGCGCTCGCCATCCAGGTGTCGCTGTGGGGCGGATTCGGCCTGCTGTTCGGCGAGTTGGCCGAGCGCGTCCTCAACCCGAAGCCGGCGAAGGCGCCGGCCGCCGCGCGCACGGCGCCCGCTCCACGCTGACCGGCACACCGAACGACACGCGAGGGCCCTCCGGATCCGTCCGGGGGCCCTCGCGCGTTCGCTCACCCGTCCCGCCCCGACGCGTCCGTCGACTCGGCCCGCACGTGCCGGTCTCAGGCCCCGACGGACGGTCCGACCCGCACGGACAGCTCGGTCGAGCCCTTGAGCGGCAGGGAGAGGGTGCGGAAGCCGTTGGCCGGGTCGCGGACGTAGTCCAGGTAGTCGGGCTCGGCGTTGTCGTTCATCACCAGCGCGCCCGGGCGCAGTTGAGGTGCGATGTTCTCCATGACCTGGCGGGCCAGCGAGGGGCCGGAGTCGACCGGCCACCCGTCGATGAGCGCGAAGTCGACGGGCCCGCCCAGGTCGCGCAGCGTCTCGCGGGCGTCCCCGATCCGGAGGTCCACCAGGTCGGCGAGGCCGGCCTCGGCGAGGTGGCCCAGGGCGGCGGCCGCCTTCTCCGGGACGATCTCGGAGCCGATCACCGTGCCGCCTCCGTTGTCCCGGACCGCGGTGGCGAAGTAGAGGGTGGAGACGCCCAGAGAGGTGGCGAACTCGACGACCCGGGTGGCGCCGACGGCCCGGCACAGCAGATAGATCAGGTCGCCCTGGGCGGGGTGGATGGAGAAGCCGACGTCGGTGAAGGCGTACGGATCCCGGGTGCCGCCGCGCGGCCCGCCTCCGGCGGGACGGCGGCGCTCGGCCTGGATCCGGTCGAGTACGGCCTGGACCCGGGGATCCTGCAAGGGACTGGTGGCGTGCTCGGTCGACATCCCGAACCCCTCGATTCCTGCGTCAATGTCATCGATACAGTCTGAGCAGTATCACGATATATCGATGCGGCGGGCTGTGGTCCTGGCGGGGTGATCTCCTCCGCAACCAATGCTTGCGGCCGGTACGCCGTCGTATCCTGCGGGCCGTGACGGAGACCTACGTACTGGACGGCACCGCGATCACGACCCTGGAGGACTTCTGGCGGGTGATCGGCGAAGCGGTCAACGGGCCCGGCGGCTACTTCGGCCGTAACCTCGACGCGTTCGCCGACTGCCTCAGCGGCGGCTTCGGCACGCCCGACGACCGCGACTTCGTCTTCGAGTGGCGCGACCACGACACGTCCCGTGCGTATCTGGGGCATGCGGAGACCGCCCGCCAGCTGGAGATCCGGCTGGCCCGCTGTCACCCGTCCAACCGCGCCGCAGTCGCCGCGGAGTTGGCCGAGGCCCGCGCCGGGCGCGGAGCCACCGTCTTCGACTGGCTGCTCGACATCTTCGAACAACGGGCCCCGAACGCGGTGAGACTGCTGTGAACCGGTCGTGAACCCACCGTGTCTTCGGCGCGCGACCGGCGCCGCACTCGCGTCCGCGGCCGCTGACAGGGAAAGATGGGCCGCGAGCGATCGATCAACGACTGCGGAGGAAGTGGACTCATGCCGGATGAGCGAGCGGGCCGGCCGGCGGCTCCGGAGGACCTCGTCGACGTGGCCCGGCTGGTCACGGCCTACTACGCACTGCACCCCGACCCGTCCGACCCGGGCCAGCGGGTGGCGTTCGGCACTTCGGGACACCGCGGATCGTCGCTGACGACCGCGTTCAACGAGGACCACATCGCGGCCACCAGCCAGGCCATCTGCGAGTACCGGAGCGGCCAGGGCACCGACGGCCCCCTCTTCCTGGGCGCCGACACCCACGCCCTGTCCGAGCCCGCCAAGGTCACCGCCCTTGAGGTCTTCGCCGCCAACGGCGTGACCGTCCTGATCGACAGCGCCGACGGCTACACCCCCACCCCCGCCGTCTCCCACGCCGTCCTCACCCACAACCGGGGCCGTACGGCCGGTCTCGCGGACGGGGTCGTGGTCACCCCCTCGCACAACCCGCCGGCCGACGGCGGCTTCAAGTACAACCCGCCCAGCGGTGGCCCCGCCGCATCCGACGCCACCTCCTGGATCCAGGACCGCGCCAACCAGATCATCGCCGGCGGGATGAAGGACGTACAGCGGATCCCGTACGAGCGCGCGCTCGCCGCCGCGGCCACCGGCCGGTACGACTTCATGGGCGTCTACGTCGACGACCTGCCCAGCGTCCTCGACCTCGACGCGGTCCGGGCGTCCGGACTGCGCATCGGCGCCGACCCGCTCGGCGGCGCCTCCGTCGCCTACTGGGGACGGATCGCCGAACGGCACAGCCTCGACCTCACCGTGGTCAACCCCTACACCGACCCCACCTGGCGGTTCATGACGCTGGACTGGGACGGCAAGATCCGCATGGACTGCTCGTCGCCGTACGCGATGGCCTCGCTCATCGAGAAGCGGACCGAGTTCCGCGTCGCCACCGGCAACGACGCCGACGCCGACCGGCACGGCATCGTCACCCGCGACGCCGGCCTGATGAACCCCAACCACTACCTCGCCGTCGCCATCTCCTACCTCTACCGCCACCGCGAGCAGTGGGCGGCCGGCGCCGGCATCGGCAAGACCCTGGTCTCCTCCTCGATGATCGACCGGGTCGCCGCCGACCTCGGCCGTCGGCTGGTCGAGGTCCCGGTCGGGTTCAAGTGGTTCGTGGACGGACTGGTCAGCGGTGCCATCGGGTTCGGCGGCGAGGAGTCGGCCGGCGCCTCCTTCCTGCGCCGGGACGGCTCCGTGTGGACCACCGACAAGGACGGCATCCTGCTCGCCCTGCTCGCCTCCGAGATCACGGCCGTGACGGACAAGACGCCGTCCGAGCACTACGCCGACCTCACCGCACGCTTCGGCGAACCCGCCTACGCCCGCATCGACGCCCCCGCCACCAGGGAGGAGAAGGCCCTCCTCGCCAAGCTCTCCCCGGCCCAGGTCACCGCGGAGACCCTGGCCGGCGAGGCGGTCACCGCGGTGCTCACGGAGGCACCGGGCAACGGCGCCGCGATCGGCGGCATCAAGGTGACCACGGAGAACGCCTGGTTCGCGGCCCGCCCGTCCGGCACCGAGGACGTCTACAAGATCTACGCCGAGTCCTTCCAGGGCCCCGACCACCTCGCCCGGGTGCAGGAGGAGGCCAAGGCGGTGGTGATGACCGCACTCGGCGGCTGACGCCTCGGCACCTCCGGAAGCTCCGCGACGGAGCGGTGGTCAACTCGCGTAGGCACGGCGGCGGGCACGGACCGGGGCCAGGTCCGCCGCGCCCCGGCCGGTGCCCACGGACGAGAGGTTCGCGGCCGGGTGAGCGGCGCGGTGAGCGCGCTCCGTGGCACGAGGCGGGCCACCGACCGCTGTCCGGGCCGGCGCGGCCCGCCCCGGCCACGGGTGCGGTGGGAGGAGCTCAGGGCGTCGGCGCAGAACGCGCGGCGCAGGTGACGTCCGCGGCCGGCAGCCGGCCGGTGGCGAGATACGCGTTGACCGTCGCGTCGACGCAGCCGCTGCCGTAGACCCCGAACACCGCGTGCTGGTCCGCACCGCGCAGGGTCACCAGCCGGGAGGCGGGCCAGTCGCGGTGCACCGCCTGGGCGCCCTCGTAGACGGTGCGAGGGTCGCCGGTCGCGTTGACGAGGAGGGCGGGCAGGTCGTCCCTGATGGTGGTCGGGCGTTCGCGCGGCGGGTCCCAGAAGGCGCACGGCCCGATGTTGTTGGTCACCGGCCCGAACAACGGGTCCTGCGCGCGGGCTAGTCGGACGTCACGCCAGTAGGTCTCCGGGTCGCGGGGCGCGCCCACGTCCCCGCAGAGGAAGGCCATCTGCACACTGCCGTACGCCGACTCGGAACCGGTCAGCATGAACCGGAGCGTGTCGGCGAGCCATGGACCCGGGTCGACCGGCCTGCCGTCGGCCGCGTCCCGCAGGTCGCGGACGGCCGCCGCGAAGTCGCCGTACGCCGCGTCGTTGTCCTGGGAGAGGCCGCTGAAGACGACCATCGGTGTGACGCTGTCGTCCACCCGGTAGCCACCGACCCGCAGCGGGGCGCGCTCGGCCGCGGCCTGGACCCGGTCCACGACCGCCAGTACCGCCTTCGGGCTACGGCCCAGGCCGTAAGTCGTGTCGCGGGCGGCGGCCCAGGCGGCCCAGTCCCGCAGTGCGTGCCGGTTGGCGGGCTCCGAGCCGCGCAGCAGGCGAGGGCTGTACCGGTCGGGGTCGGCCACCCCGTCCAGCACCACCCGGTCCGTGCGCTTCGGGAACATCGTGGTGTACACCTCGCCCAGGTAACTGCCGTACGAATAGCCGAGGTAGGAGATCCGCCGCTCACCGAGCGCCGCACGGATCACGTCCATGTCCCGCGCGGTGTTCCGGGTGGTGACGTACGGCAGGACGTCGCCCTCGTACTTCCGGCAGTCGCGGGCGAGTTCCTCGGCGAGGGCGGTCGAGCGGTCGAATCCGGCCCGGTCGTGACCCGGACCGCGGATCCCCGACCCCGTGGGCCAGTGGCAGTCCAGGGTCGTGCTGCGGCCGACGAAACGCGGGTCCACGCCGACCACGTCGTACCGCTTGCCCACGCCTTTCATCGCCTCCCGCACCCACGGCGGGTCACCGATCGTCTGCCCGCCGGGCCCGCCGCTGTTGAGCAGCAGCGCACCCACGCGGTGGGCGGTGTCGGTGGCCCTGATGCGGGAGACGGCGACGGTGACGGTACGGCCGCCCGGGTCGTCGTAGTCCAGCGGCACGGTGACGTCGGCGCAGCGGGCGCCCGCCTTCCGCAGCGCCTTGCCGGTGTCGTCGCCCGGGCCGAGCACACAGCTCTTCCAGGTGAGGCGCTGGTGGTGGTAGCGGGCCAGCGGGTCCGGGGCATGGGTGGCGGCCGGTGTGGTGCCGAGGGCCAGGGCACTCGCCAGGGCCAGGGCGGCCGTGGCCGCGAAGCCGGTCATGCGGAGCTCCTTTCGGTGGCGCAGACAGACGTGTCGATGAGGTTCTGGAAGTCCAGTTCGGCCTGGAGACTGTCCGGGACCCGGTTCAGGGCGACGGCCACGCTGTGCCCGCCGGGGCCGACGGCGACCAGCGCGCGATGCCCACCGGGCACGGTCCCGGCGTGCCCCCACCACACGCCGCCGCACGACAGCGGCGACGAGATCAGCCCCAGCCCGTACCGGGCACCGGGCCACAGCCGGTCCGGATCGGCGGCCACCGTCCGTTTCATCTCCGCCAGTCCGGCCGCGGGCAGCAGCCGGCCGCCGAGCAGCGCGGTGGCGAACCGGGTGAGATCGCCCTGCGTGGAGACGAGGGCACCGCCGACCCCGCCGAAGGTCATGTTCCAGTCGGTGCCGTCGACGCGCCGCCCGTCGGCGGACGTGAAATAGCTGTGGGAGTACGGCCCTTGGATGCGGGTCTCGTCCCCCGGCCAGTAGGTGTCGCGCAGCCCGAGAGGTCGCATCACCCGGCGGCTGATCTCGTCCTCGGGGCGGTGTCCGGTGACCTTCCGGACGAGCAGGCCCAGCACCAGGTAGTTGGTGGTGGCGTAGTGCCAGCGCCGTTGCGGGTGCGGGAGTTCGAGGGCTCGGGTGATCAACTCGCGCGGTGCGAAACGGCGGTACCGCACCCGGTCCGGGTGCTCCCACTCCGGTGCGTCGAGATGGTCGGGCAATCCGCTGGTGTGCCGCAGGAGTTGCCGCACGGTGATGCTCCGGCCGTCGTAGCCGTGGGCGTCGATCAGGCCGGGCAGGTAGTGGTCGACGGTGGCGTCGAGCGCGAGCCGGTGCTCCGCGGCGAGCTGCAGGACCACCGTCGCGGTGAACGTCTTGGTGACGCTGCCGACGCGCAGCCGGTCGGTGGTGTTCATCGGGCGGCCGGTGCGCAGGTCGGCCGTGCCGGCGGCCGCGGTCCAGCGCCCGCACGGGCCGTCGGCGAGGACCGAGGCGCCGGTGATGTGATCGTCGGTGGTCAGTTCGGTCAGTGCCCGGCGGACACCGGCGTGCGGGCCGCAGCGCTCGGCGAGCTGCGCAGGCGACGACCGTGCGACGGCCGCCGGTGCGGACGCCAGCACGAGCGCCGCCACCGATAACGCCAGGGCGGGCTTGAGGGAGAACGTTGCCATGTGCCCTCACGCTAGGCACGGACCGCCCCGCGATCACTCCGGTGGGCTGCCGCATCCAGCCGGGGGTCAGCCCCCGTCGGAGCCTGCGGCGAACCCCCCGGCGGCTACGCCCGCCGGCACTCCGCGAGGCGCTTCTCCAGGAACCTGCGCTCCGCCGCGTTCTCCGCCGACTCCAGCGCCCGCGCGTACGACTCGGCCGCCTCCCGCATACGTCCCATGCGCCGCAGCAGGTCGGCGCGGGTCGCGGGCAGCAGGTGGTAGCCGGCCAGGTCGCCCGCCGCCTCCAGCTCCGCCACCAGGGCGAGCCCCGCCGCACCGCCCTCGGCCATGCCCACGGCGACCGCGCGGTTCAGCCGGACCACGGGCGAGGGGACGTACCGCTGGAGTTCGCCGTAGAGGCCGGCGATGTCGGCCCAGTCGGTGTCGGCGGCCTTCGGCGCGGTGCTGTGGCAGGCGGCGATGGCGGCCTGGATCTGGTAGGGGCCGGGGCGGCCCCGGCGCAGCGCGCCGTCCAGGAGCGCGGTGCCCTCGTCGATCTCGGCGCGGTCCCAGGCCGTGCGGTCCTGGTCCTCCAGGGTCACCAGGTCGCCGGCCGCGTCCACCCGGGTGTCCCGGCGGGCGTCGTGCAGCAGCAGGAGCGCGAGCAACCCGACGACCTCCGGTTCGTCGGGCATCAGCCGGGCCAGCAGCCGGGCCAGCCGGATCGCCTCGGCGCACAGGCCGGTCCGCATCAGGTCGGCGCCGGCCGTGGCCGCGTACCCCTCGTTGAACAGCAGGTACAGCACGCCGAGGACGCCCGTCGTGCGTTCGGGCAGCAGATGCGCGGGCGGCACCCGGTACGGGATGCCGGCGTTGCGGATCTTCCGCTTGGCCCGCACCAGACGCTGCGCCATCGTCGCCTCGGGAACGAGGAAGGCGCGCGCGATCTCGGGCGTGGTCAGCCCCGCCAGGGTACGGAGCGTCAGCGCGACCCGGGCCTCGATCGGCAGCGCCGGGTGGCAGCAGGTGAAGACCAGCCGCAGCCGGTCGTCCACCACACCGCTGTCGTCCCGTTCACCGAACGGGTCGTACGGCTCCTCGTCCCGTGCCAGCACCGCTGCCTCCCTCAGCTTCCTGGCCCCCACCGTCTCCCTGCGCAGCACGTCCAGGGCGCGGTTGCGGGCGGTCGTGGTCAGCCAGGCGCCGGGGCGGCCCGGCACTCCGTCGCGCCGCCACCGTTCCAGCGCCTGGGCGAAGGCGTCCTGCGCGCACTCCTCGGCGAGATCCCAGTCGCCGGTCACCCTGATCAGGGTGGCGACGACCTGGGCCCACTCCTCGCGGAAGGCTGCGGCGACGGCCTCCTCGACCTCGTCCGTGGTGCTCACTCCCAGACCGGCCGTACCTCTACCGAGCCGCCGGCGAGCGCCGCGGGGTGCCGGGCGGCCAGCGCGATCGCCTCGTCGAGGTCGGCGACCTCGATGACGTCGAAGCCCGCGATGTACTCCTTGGTCTCGGCGAACGGCCCGTCACCGAGCAGCACTTCGGCGCCCTGGACCCGCACGGTCGTGGCGTCGGCGGCGGGCCGCAGCCGGGCGCCGCCCCTGACGACGTCCCGGGTGCGGACGTCGTGAAGGTACGAGGCGAAGCGCGGGTCCTCGGCGATCGCGGCGGGGCTGAGCTCCTCGCCGCCCACGGGGGTGCAGATGAACATGACGTACTTCATGACGGACTCCCCGCCACGGGCAACGAGACATGTTCGTGGGCGATCAGCCAGCTGAAACCGGTGTCCCGGTAGCCGGTGGTCACCCGCACCACCCGGTCCAGGGGCTCCCCGGTCGCACGGGTGCCGTGGATCCTGACGAGGGCGTGGCTGAAGGTGCTGCCCTCCCCGGGGCGCACCCGGAGTTCGAGCACCTCGCGGTGGACCGGCCCGCTCAGCGTCGCGAACCAGGCCTCGGCCGCCTTGCGCAGCGCGCCGATCCCCGACTGCCCCTGCAGACCGGCGGGTCCGAAGAAGTCCACGTCGGGCGCGTAGCAGGCCGCCATCCGGTCGATGTCCCGGGCGCGGGCGGCCGCGGTCAGTTCGGCGTCGATCCGGCGGACGGCCTCCTCGGCGTCCTCCATGAGCCCCTCGTCCCAGAACGGGCGCACCTCCATGGCCCCGATGGTGGCCACCGGGTGCTCGGCGGCGATCCGTACGGCCTCCTCCAGACCGGCGCAGTCGACGACGTCGAACCCGGCCACGTACTCCTTCGTCTCCGCGAACGGCCCGTCGGTCCGCAGCACCTCCCCGTCACGCACCCGCACGGTGACCGCCTGGTCCGGCAGCTGCAGGCGGTGGCCGTACAGCCGGGCCCCACGCCGGACGCCGTGCTCCTCCACCCACGGCTCCACCGGCGCCATCCCGGACGCGTCGGCGGTGTCGTCACCGCAGACCAGCAACATGTACTTCATGATTCCTCCCGGTCCTCAAGAGCTTCCTGCACCCCACCGACGAACGGAGCCGGCCGGAATCGACACCCCGGTGGAACCCGATGCCGACGTCCCTGCCCGCTCCCCCTCACGATGCTCCCCCCAGGCCGTGCCCGCGGCCCAGGACGCCGTGCGGGTCGTGGACGGTCTTGACCTCGGTCAGGGTGCTCCACCGGCTGCCGTAGTGCTCCCGCCAGTCACCGGCGGACATCGGCAGCGCGTTGGCCGGATAGGCGACCGCCCCTTCGGCCCGCGCGTACTCGTACGCCGTGCGGTTGGCGGCCACCATCGGGCCGGCCGCACCCGGGGCGGCGGTGCGCAGCAGGGCGAGCAGATGGACGACCTCGCCACGCGGGCGCCGGAACAGCGGGGCGCGCAGGGTGCGGGTGAGGAGGGGATAGAGCAGGACCAGGCCGTTGACGCGCAGGTCCCGGAAGCCGGGGTCGGTGAGGATGCCGGTCACGACGGACGCGGCGGTGTCGTCGGGGAGGAGCAGGTTCAGCCAGGGGTGCGGGTGCAGCCACTCGCCGGTTCCGCGCAGGATCTCCTCGTCGGTGGCGACCCGGTCGGCGAACTCGGCGTACCCGAGGTCCGTGATCTCGGACGCGGCGAAGGAGAGGCCGCCGAGGAGGCTCCTGTCGTCGGGCGGGGTCGGTCCCCGGTGGGCGGTGACCGCCTCGACCATGTACGTCCAGTCGCCGGCGGAGTCCTCGGTGGGGCGGGCCTGGCCTTCGAGGTAGCCGAAGCGCCGGTCCGTCGCCAGCAGACGCTGGTCGGACAGGTAGGCGTCGAGGTCGGGGTAGAACAGGCAGTAGCGGCGGACCAGCACCGGCGCGGGGGACAGGCGCAGGGTGGCCCGGATGATCACGGCGACCTGTCCCAGGCCGGCCAGGACGGCGTGGAAGAGGGCGCCGTGGTGTTCCGGCGAGCAGACCAGGTGCTCGCCGGCGCCGGTCACCACCTCCAGCTCCAGCACCGAGTCCGCGACCAGGCCGTGCCGGTGACTGGCGCCGCCGAGCCCGCCCACGCTCAGCACACCGCCGACGCCGGCACCGAGGTAGTCGGTGAGGACGGGCGGGGCGAGCCCGTACGGGAGGGTCGCCGCGAGCACGTCCCGCCACAGCGCCCCCGCCTGGACCTCCACCCGGTCCCCGGTCACCGGCCCGACCGCGTTCAGGTCACGCATGTCGAGGACGATCCCATCGCGGGCCTGCCCCTGGCCGTACATCGAATGCCCGCCGGCCCGCGCCGCCACCGGGACCCCGCGCGGCCCGGCATACGCCAGCGTGTCTCTCACCTCGGCCGCCGACCGGGGCCGCACCACCCCCAGGGGCGGCGCGGACACCAGGTGGCCGAAGTCCTCCGCGGCCTCCCGCAGGACCTCCGGGCGGGTGTCCAGTAGTTCCACGAATCGTGCGGAGACACGGTCCGACGACGTCACGCGGCACGCTCCAAAGAGGCCTCGGTCGGCAGGGGCACACCCATCTTCGCGGTGCGGACACGGCGGACGGTCACCGTTTCCCGCACCGACACCTGAAAACCACGACGGGTTTACCCCGGCGGAATCCGGAGAGCAGCGTGACCGGAGTACTGCCCCCGTCCCCGCCCGCCGCTCCCCGGAGCGCATGCCGTATGAGAGGTGTTCTGGTCTGTCCGGCTCCCACGAGACAGCAACCGCACTCGACACGCCGTCCCCTGCCGGCACATCGTCCTCCGCCGGCCCACCGGCCGCCCGCCGCGACGCCTACTTCGACAACGCGAAGTACCTGGCGATCGTGCTCGTGGCCGTCGGGCACGCCTGGGAGCCACTGCGCTCGGACAGCCGTACCGTCACCGCGCTCTACACGTTCGTGTACGCCTTCCACATGCCGGCGTTCATCGTCATCTCCGGCTACTTCTCCCGCAACTTCGACGCGAGCCCGGCCCGGATCAGGCGCCTGGTCACCGGGGTCGCCGTGCCCTATGTGGTGTTCGAGGTCGCCTACACCCTCTTCACCCGCTGGAGCGACCACGCCCCGGACCGCGAGATCAGCCTGCTGGACCCGCTGTATCTGACCTGGTTCCTCGCGGCCCTCTTCGTCTGGCGGCTGACCACGCCGATCTGGCGGCAGCTGCGCCGGCCGCTGCCCGTCGCGCTCGTCGTCGCCGTGCTCGCGAGCCTGTCGTCGTCCATCGGCAACGACCTCGACCTGCAGCGGGTCCTGCAGTTCCTGCCGTACTTCGTGCTCGGCCTGTGCCTGCGCCCGGAGCACTTCGGTCTGCTGCGCCGCTGGAGCGTGCGCGTGGCCGCGGTGCCCGTCGTCGTCTGCGCCCTCGCCATGGCGTACTGGTCGGTGCCGCACCTCGGCTACCGCTGGTTCTTCCACCGGGACAGCGCCGAGCAGCTGGGCGTGCCCGCCTGGTACGGGCCCGTCATGACGCTGGCCACCTTCGGCTGCTCCCTGGTCCTGGTCGCCTGCTTCCTCGCCTGGGTCCCGGGCCGCCGCACCTGGTTCACCGCCCTCGGCGCGGGCACGCTCTACGGCTATCTGCTGCACGGCTTCGTCGCGCAGGGAGCCAAGCCCGCCCATTGGTACGACCCGGCCTGGATGCACGGTCCGCTGGGCGCGCTGACGGCCACCGCCGTCGCCGCGGTGGTGGTGACCCTGCTGTGCACACCGCCGGTGCGCCGGATCTTCAGGTGCGTGATGGAGCCCGGGATGGAATGGGCGTTCCGGGGCTGGGAGGGCCGCCCGGCCCAGGACGGCCGGCGAAACGCCGCGCGGGTCCTTTCCGGGAGCCGTTGAACCGGCGAACATGCCGGATCATGGACATTCTGCTCATCGCGAGCGCGTTCAACAGCCTGTCCCAGCGGGTCTACGCCGAACTGTCCGACCTCGGCCACCGGGTGGACGTCGTCCTCGCCGGCCAGGGCCCCGACGCCGTCCGCCGCGCCGTAGGGGACCGGCGCCCGGAGCTGATCGTCGCGCCGATGCTGAGGACGGCGCTTCCCGAGGACGTCTGGCAGCGGCACACCTGCCTGATCGTGCACCCGGGCCCGCTCGGCGACCGGGGCCCCTCCGCCCTCGACTGGGCCATCGCCGGCCAGGCGGACCGGTGGGGGGTGACCGTGCTCCAGGCCGAGGCGGCCATGGACGCGGGCGCGGTCTGGGCGAGCGAGCCGTTCCCGGTGGCACCGGTCGGCAAGAGCGACCTCTACCGCAACGAGGTGGCCGACGCCGCCCTCACCGCCGTCCACCAGGCCGTACGACGGTACGCGGACGGCTCGTACAAACCGCGGCCGCAGAGCGATCCGGCGATCCACGGGCAGGTCGTCTGGCGGGACGTCTTCCGGCAGGAGCGGCGGCGGATCGACTGGGCGGCCGACGACACCGCGACGGTGCTGCGCAAACTGCGCGGGGCCGACTCGCAGCCGGGGGTGCTGGACGAACTCCTCGGCCGTGAGGTGTTCCTGCACGGCGGCCACCCCGAGGACCGGCTGCGGGGAGAACCAGGGGAGTTGCTCGCGACCCGGGCGGGCGGCGTCTGCCGGGCCACCCGCGACGGCGCCGTCTGGATCCCGGAACTGCGCCCCCGCAGGAACTCCGGCGACCCGGCGCCCTTCCGCCGCCCCGCCACCGACGTCCTCGCCGGTCCGGCCCTCCCCGCGGACCCGGTCCCGCTGGAACTGCCCGCGGACCGCCGGACCTGGACCGACATCCGCTACCGGCAGCACGGCGAGGTCGGCCTCGTCACCTTCTCCTTCCCCGGCGGCGCGATGAGCACCGACCACTGCCGGCGCCTGCTCGCCGCCTACCGGTACGCCCTCGCCCGGCCCACCCGGGTCCTGGTGCTCGGCGGCCGCCGCGACTTCTTCTCCAACGGCATCCATCTCAACGTCATCGAGGCCGCCCCGGACCCCGCCGAGGAGTCGTGGACCAACCTCGACGCGATGGACGACCTGGTCGAGGCCGTGCTGCGGACCACCGACCGGCTCGTCGTGGCCGCGCTCGGCGGGAACGCGGCGGCCGGCGGTGCCATGCTCGCCCTCGCCGCCGACGAGGTCTGGTGCCGCGCCGGTGCCGTGCTCAACCCGCACTACCGGCGGATGGGCCTGTACGGCTCGGAGTTCTGGACGTACTCGCTGCCGCGCCGCGTCGGCGCGGACACCGCCCGGCGGCTCACGGACGAGGCCCAGCCGGTGAGCGCCGCGACGGCCGCCCGGATCGGGCTCGTCGACCGGCTGGTGCCGGTCCCCGCGCAGGGCTTCGCCGCCGAGGTCGAGCGGCTCGCCGCCACGCTCGCCGGCTCGCCGGATCTCACGCGCCGGATCGCCGCCAAGGCCGCGGCGCGCCGGGCCGACGAGGAGGAACGGCCGCTCGCCGAGTACCGGAGCGACGAACTCGCGCGGATGCACGCGCTGTTCTTCGACCCGGACGCCGCCTACCACTCGCTGCGCTCCGAATTCGTCCGCAAGATCCCGGGCGGTGCCCGGTGACGCGCCTGCTGGTGGCGGGCGTCGGCAACATCTTCCTCGGCGACGACGCCTTCGGCCCGGAGGTGATCCGCGCCCTGGAGCAGCGCCCGCTGCCGCCCGAGGTACAGGTCCGGGACTTCGGCATCCGCGGCATGGACCTCGCCTACACCCTGCTCGACGGCTGGCCGGTGGTCGTGCTCGTGGACGCGGCCGTACGCGGCGAACGCCCCGGCACGCTCTCCCTGGTCGAGCCCGAACTCCCCGACGGCCGCCCCGCCGCCCCGCCCGAGGCACACGGCATGGACCCGGCCAAGGTGCTCGCGCTCGCCGCCCACCTCGGCGACGAACCCCTGCCCCGCGTTCTCGTGCTCGCCTGTGAGCCCGGGGAGCTGCCACGCGGCGACGAGGACATCGCCCCCGGTCTGAGCGCACCCGTCCGGGAGGCGGTCGGGCGGGCCGTCGAAGCCCTGCACGCCCTGGCCCCGGCCCTGCTCGCCGACCCCAGGACCACGCCCGCATTGGCCCGCCCGGAGGAATCCGCGGCCCCCGCCCCGCCCGGTCGCCCGCCTACAGCCACCACCGGCGCGCAGGATCGCTAGCGGACCAGGACACGGAACCACCCGCGCCCCCGGTCCGTCCCGCCGGCCCAGCGACCGAGGAGCGCCCATGTGTCAGTCGGAGGAGGTCACCCGGGCCGTCCTGGCCAGGAACGACGGCCTGGCCGCGAGCCTGCGCGGCGACCTGGCCGCACGCGGGGTCGCGGTGGTGAACCTGCTCTCCAGCCCCGGCAGCGGCAAGACCGAACTGCTCGGCCGGGTGCTGGCCCGGGCGGGGGAGCGGGGTGTCCCCGTCGCCGCCTTCACCGCCGACCTCGCCACCGAGAACGACGCGAAGCGGCTGGCCCGTTCCGGAGCGCCGGTGAAGCAGCTGCTGACCGACGGGCTGTGCCACCTGGAGGCCCGGCAGGTCCGCGGCCACCTGGAGGGCTGGCTGCCGCCTGACACCGCGCTGCTGTTCGTGGAGAACGTCGGCAACCTGGTCTGCCCGGCCTCCTACGACCTCGGCGAGCATCTGCGGATCGTGTTGATGGCGGTGACCGAGGGCGAGGACAAACCGTCGAAGTACCCCACCGCCTTCGGCTCCGCGCACCTGGTCGTGCTCACCAAGACCGACCTCGCCGGGCCGGCCGGCTTCGACGAGACCGCCTTCGCCGACCATGTGCGGCGGGTCAACCCCGGCGTGGAGATCGTCCGTTCCTGCGCCCGCACCGGCGAGGGCGTCGACACGGTTCTCGACCGGGTGCTCGCCGTACGCGACGGTGCCCCGGCGCACCGGCCGCCCCTCGCCCCGCACCCGCACGGCCACATCCACGCCTCCACCGCCTCGTGACCGCGCCCAGCACGACGGCGGCGGCGGTCCGCCGGCGGGTCACGGTCCGCGGGACCGTGCAGGGCGTGGGCTTCCGCCCGTACGTCCACCGTCTCGCCGCCGACCTCGCGCTCACCGGATTCGTCAGCAACACGGCGAGCGGGGTGCTCATCGAGGTCGAGGGAGCGGCGGCCGGCGTCGAACGGTTCTGCGAGCGGCTGGCCGGTGAGCCGCCGCCGCTGGCCACGGTGACGGCCGTGGCCGTCGAGGAGGTACCGGCCACCGGGGCGGACCCCGGCTTCACCATCCGCGCCACCGAACAGTCGGCCCCGGGCCGCACCCTCCTCCCGCCCGACACCGCCACCTGCGCCGACTGCCTGCGGGAACTGGCCGATCCGGCCGACCGCCGGCACCGCCACCCCTTCATCACCTGCACCCACTGCGGGCCCCGCTTCACCATCGCCACCGGTATGCCGTACGACCGCGCGGTCACCACCATGTCCGGCTTCCCCATGTGTCCCGCCTGCGCCCGGGAGTACGACGCCCCGGCCGACCGCCGTTTCCACGCCCAGCCCGTGGCCTGTCCGGACTGCGGCCCCAGGCTGCGGCTGGTGGCCGCCGCGGGCAGCGGGGTGAGAGCCGCGTGCGACGGTGACGCCCTCGCACGGGCGCGAGAACTGCTCGCCGCCGGGCGGATCGTCGCCGTGAAGGGCGTCGGCGGCTACCACCTGGCCTGTGACGCCTCCGACGCCAGGGCCGTCCACACCCTGCGCACCCGCAAGGCGCGCGGCGACAAGCCGTTCGCGGTGATGTGCGCGGACCTCGGCGAGGCTGAGCGGATCGCCGAGGTCGGGCCGGCCGAGGGGGCCGCGCTCACCAGCCCCAGGCGCCCCATCGTCCTGCTCCGCCCCCGCCCCACCGCCCGGCTCGCGCCCGGCGTCTGCCCCGGCAGCCCGCACCTCGGCGTGCTGCTGCCCTACACCCCGGTCCACACCCTGCTGTTCGGCCTGCCCGGTGACCCGCCCGGCCCGCGCATCCTGGTCATGACCAGCGGCAACCGTTCGGGCGAGCCCATCGTCACCGACGACGACGAGGCGCTGACCCGGCTGGCGGGACTGGCCGACGCCTGGCTCGCCCACGACCGGCCCATCGCCTCGCCCTGCGACGACTCGCTGTTGCGGGTCCGCGCCGACGGCACCGAGCAGGTCCTGCGCCGTTCCCGCGGATACGCCCCGCGCCCGCTGCGCCTGCCGGTCCCGGTGCGGCCCGTGCTCGCGGCCGGCGGCGACCTCAAGAACGCGCTGTGCGTCGGCGCGGGCGACCTGGCCTGGTTCGGGCCGCACATCGGCGACATGGGCGACCTGGCCACCCTGGAGGCGGCCGGCCGGGCGGAACAGCATGTGCGCCGGCTGACGGGGGTCAGCCCCGAAATCGTCGCCGCCGACCGCCACCCGGGCTACCAGTCGTCCGCCTGGGCCCGCCGCCGGGCCACCCGGCTCGGCCTCGGCGAGCCGGTGTTCGTCCAGCACCACCATGCCCACATCGCCTCCGCGATGGCCGAGGCAGGCCTCGACGGCACCACGCCCGTCATCGGCGTCGCCTTCGACGGCACCGGCTACGGCGACGACGGCACCGTCTGGGGCGGCGAGGTGCTGGTCGCGGACTACACCCGCTGCCGGCGCCTCGTCCACCTCGCCCCGGCCCCGCTGCCCGGCGGGGACGCGGGCGTCGCCAACCCGTGCCGGACGGCACTGGCCCGGCTGTGGGCGGCCGGACTGCGCTGGGACGCCGATTTGCCCAGTGTCGCCGCCTGCTCCCATGAGGAACTCCAGCTGCTGGCAAAGCAGTTGGCGAGCGAGGTCGGCTGTGTGGCGACCTCCAGCATGGGGCGCCTCTTCGACGCCGTGTCGTCCCTCGCGGGCGTGTGCCACCGCGCCGGGTACGAGGCCCAGGCTGCCCTGGAACTGGAGGCGCAGGCCTGCGCGGCCTGGGACCAGGACCCGGCAGCGTATCCCTTCGGCGACCGTTTCAACCCGGCTCCCACCCTGCGCGCGATCATCGCCGACCTGCGGCGCGGCACCCCGGTGCCGGTGATCGCGTCCCGCTTCCATCGCGGGGTCGCCGAGGCGGTCCTGGACCTCTGCCGCGGCGTGCGCCGGGCCACCGGACTGACCACCGTCGCCCTCACCGGAGGTGTGTTCGCCAACGCTTTGCTGGAGAGCGCGAGCACCGAACTGCTGCGCGGCGACGGATTCACGGTCCTGCTGCACGGCGAAGTCCCGCCGAACGACGGCGGGCTGGCACTCGGCCAGTTGGTGGTCGCGGCCCACCGGCGGCCCGGCGACGGACGGAAAACAGTCAGCGACGAGACGGAGTGACCCATGTGTTTGGCAGTGCCCGGCAGAGTCGTGAGCATCGATGACACCGCCGATCCGCTCACCGGCCTGATCGACTTCGGCGGGGTGCAGAAGCAGGCATGTCTGGAGTACGTGTCGGACGTCGAGGTCGGCGAGTACGTCATCGTCCATGTGGGCTTCGCCCTGCAGCGACTTGACGAGCAGTCGGCCCTGGCCTCCCTGAAGCTCTTCGAGGAACTGGGGCTGCTTGAGGAGGAATTCGGCGACGCCTGGCAGCAGGCGGCCCAGCAGGCGGAAGGGAGCGAGACCCGGTGAGGTACCTCGACGAGTTCAACGACCCCAAGCTGGCGCGCCGGCTGCTGGACGAGATCCGGGCCACCGCCACCCGCCCCTGGGCCCTGATGGAGGTGTGCGGCGGCCAGACCCACTCCATCATCCGGCACGGCATCGACCAACTCCTTCCGGACGAGGTGGAGTTGATCCACGGACCGGGCTGCCCGGTCTGTGTCACCCCGCTGGAGTGCATCGACAAGGCACTGGAGATCGCGGCCCGTCCCGACGTGATCTTCTGCTCGTTCGGCGACATGCTCCGCGTCCCCGGCACCGACCGGGACCTGTTCCGGGTCAAGGGCGAGGGCGGCGACGTCCGCGTGGTCTACTCTCCGCTCGACGCGCTCCAGCTCGCCCGGCGCCACCCGGACAGGCAGGTGGTGTTCTTCGCCATCGGCTTCGAGACCACCGCCCCCGCCAACGCCATGGCCGTCCACCAGGCCAAGCGCCTCGGCCTGACCAACTTCACCCTCCTGGTCTCCCATGTCCGGGTCCCCCCGGCCATCGAGGCCATCATGACCGCCCCCGCCTGCCGGGTGCAGGGATTCCTGGCCGCCGGGCACGTGTGCAGCGTGATGGGCATGGCCGAGTACCCCGAACTCGCCGAACGGCACCGGGTCCCCGTCGTCGTCACCGGCTTCGAGCCGCTCGACATCCTGGAGGGCATCCGCCGCACGGTGGGCCAGCTGGAGCGCGGCGAGCACCGGGTGGAGAACGCCTACGCCCGCGCCGTGCGCCCCGACGGCAACCCGGCCGCCATCCGCATGATCGAGGAGGTCTTCGAGGTCAGCGACCGCTCCTGGCGCGGCATCGGCCGCATCCCCGACAGTGGTTGGCGGCTGAACGACGCCTACCGCGACTTCGACGCCGAGCACCGCTTCGACGTCACCGGCATCCGCACCGAGGAACCCGCCGAGTGCCGCGCCGGCGAAATCCTGCAAGGGCTCATCAAACCCACCGACTGCGCGGCCTTCGGCACCACCTGCACCCCGCGCACCCCGCTCGGCGCCACCATGGTCTCCAGCGAGGGCGCCTGCGCCGCCTACTACCTCTACCGCCGGATGTCCGAACCGGCGCTCCCGCGCGAGGAGATGAACCCCGTTGGCTGAGCAGACCGTCGTCGACCCCGCGAACTGGAGCTGCCCGGCGCCCATCCGCGACCAGCCGGTCGTGGTCATGGGCCACGGCGGAGGCGGCGCCCTCTCCGCCGAACTCATCGAGCAGATCTTCGCCCCCGCCTACGGCAACGCCCTCCTCGCCGGGATGACCGACTCCGCCGTCCTCCACCTCGGCGGCGCCCGCCTGGCCCTCTCCACCGACTCCTACGTGGTACGGCCGCTGTTCTTCCCCGGCGGCTGCCTCGGCGACCTCGCCGTCAACGGCACGGTCAACGACCTGGCGATGAGCGGCGCCCGGCCCGCCTACCTCTCCGCCGCCTTCGTCCTGGAGGAGGGCGTCGGGCTGACCGTCGTCGAGCGCATCGCGCAGGCCATGGGCGCGGCGGCCGAGACGGCCGGTGTCACCATCGCCACCGGCGACACCAAAGTGGTCGAGGCCGGGCACGGGGACGGGGTGTACGTCACCACCGCCGGCGTCGGCCTGGTCCCCGAGCGGGTCGACATCCGGCCGCAGCGGGCCCGGCCCGGCGACGCCGTGATCGTCAGCGGACCGATCGGGCTGCACGGTGTCGCCGTGCTGAGCGTGCGGGAGGGGCTGGAGTTCGGCGTCGAGATCGCCAGCGACACCGCGCCGCTGGCGGACCTGGTGGCGACGATGCTGGACGTCACCCCCGACATCCACGTCCTGCGCGACCCGACCCGCGGCGGCCTGGCCGCGTCGCTGAACGAGATCGCCCGCGCGTCGGGAACGGGCGTACGGCTGGCCGAGCGTGCCGTCCCGGTACCGGACGCGGTCGCCAACGCCTGCGGTTTCCTCGGCCTGGACCCGCTGTACGTCGCCAACGAGGGGCGGCTCGTCGCGTTCGTCCCGCCGGCGGAGGCCGAGGCCGTGCTCGCGGCGATGCGCGCCCACCCGCAGGGGGCGGGCGCGGTGGTCATCGGCGAGTGCGTGACCGAACACCCCGGGATGGTGGTGGTGGCGACCGGCCTCGGCGGCACCCGGGTCGTCGATCTTCCGCTCGGGGAGCAGCTGCCCCGCATCTGCTGACGACAGGCGATGACCCCGCCCGTGCCTCGGGTCCCCCCGGGCACCGGCGGGGTCATTCGACCGCGGTGATCTCCAGCTCCCGGCCGCTGCGCAGCTCGGTGGAGGGCCGGTCGCAGCGCGGGCACCAGAAGAACGGCGGCATGCCCACCGCGAACTCCGCGGCGCACGGCCCGCACCAGGCCCGCGCGGTCACCTGCTCGACCACCAGCCGGGCGCCCGCGAGGGCGGTGCCGTCGCGGGCCACCTCGAAGGCGAAGTCCAGGGCGTCGGGGACGACTCCGGACAGTTCGCCGACCCGGACGGTCACCGCGAGGACGCGGTCCGCGCCGTCCGCCCGGGCCCACTCGTCGGCCTGCTCCACGATCGCCGTCGCGATCGACAGTTCGTGCACGACCGGCTCACGGATACCGGTGACCGGCGCGCAGCCCGCCGGCGATCCGCCAGATCTTCATCTCGCGCATCATGCTGGGGATCTCGGTGACGAACAGGGCCAGGAGCAGGGCGCCCACCACGGCGACCTCGGCGGTCAGGACGCGCTGGGCCGCGGTGCCTGTTCTCTTGCGTTGGATCTTCATAGCGGGCACTTTCTGTTCGGTGTCATCCGGGTGGGATGTTCGGCATGACGTCCAGCAGCACGTCGTGCCGCTTCCAGTGGATGTTGGTCGAGCGCCGCGCGTCGGCGGTGCCGTCCGGGTGGTGTCCTGTCTGCTTCTTGTACGGGCCCTCGTTGCCCTGGTGCATGCCGGGCACGTGGGTCGGCGTGTCGGGCCTCGCCTGGGCGCGGCCGACTCTGATGCTGCCCATGGGGTCTCTCCTTCCTGGGCTTTCTGTGTTGCCGTTCCTCAAGGCCGCTCGGCTCAGGGCCGCTCGGTGAGCTCCTCGAAGAAACGCTCCACGGCCGGCCACATCCGGCCGCCGCCGGACAGGCCGCGCCACTCCCGGCGGACGACGGCGAGCATGCGGAAGCAGTCGTCGACCGGGACGATCCAGTGGTGGTCGAGGCCGTGCACCGTGTTGACCAGCAGCGCCTCGACGTCGGGGGTCATGGTGGCGAGGGGCGGGCAGCCCGCGACCGCCTGCTGCCAGGCCGTCGCCGCCACCTCCCAGCGCATGGCGCCGGCCGGGCTCGGTCCTTCGGCGGTGACCGAGCCGTCGGCGCGCGGCACGAAGAAGACCAGGCCGACCGGGACGCCGAGGGCTGCGGTGTCGACCTTCGGGAGGCGGACCCGGCGGGTGGGGATCAGCCGGAGCCGGTCGTCCCCGGCCCCGGCGCCCTGCCGGGTGTCGGCGAAGAGCACGGAGCAGGCGCGGCAGGCGCAGCGGACCTCGGCCTGCCCGGTGTCGTACAGGTGCGCATGGTCCTCGGACACCGGGGCGGCGCACAGGTCGCACACCTCCGCCCCGGCCGCCGGCTGCCGGTCGGCCGAGGAACGGATGAGGCGGGCCAGGGCTCCTTCGGTGGTCACCGGGCCTCCTGTGGCCGGCGCAGGGAGTCCAGGGGGAAGAAGGCGGGCGCCGGGGCCTCGGGCACCGGCTGCACGTCGGCCAGCTCGGGGGCCGCCGCGAGCACCGCCTCCCGGACGGCGTCGGTCACCTCCGTGGTACCTCCGCCGCACCCCGAGCCGCAACCGCCGCCCGTGGCGAGCCGCACTTGGCCCACCTCGCCCTCCACGCCGGCCCACTCGACGTCACCGCCGCGTTCCCGCACGGCGGGGCGCAGCCGCTCGACCGCGCGGGCGGCCCGGAGCTCGGGCGGGTCCGGATGGATGTCGTGCAGGACCAGCAGGTGGTCGAGGAGCTCGTCGTCGGCGAGCTCCCGGACGACCTGCGTGTCCGCGCGGTCGAGGACGCGGGCGAGCGCCTCGCCGTAGACCTCGGTCAGCAGCCGTACCGCCTCGACGGCCGAGCCGCCGGTCGGACCGGGCGCGGACTCCAGGCTCTCCAGCAGCGTGTCGAGCCGGGCCAGCCGGGCCTCGACCGCCGGGCCGTCGAGCCGTCCGTCAGCCATGGTTCGCCCCGTACACCGGCGAGTGCGTGACGCTCAGAGTCTTGCCCTTGCCCGTGTACATGTGGACACCGCACGGCAGACAGGGGTCGAAACTGCGGACCGTGCGCATGATGTCGACGCCCTTGAAGTCGTCCGGGCCGTTCTCCTCGAAGATCGGCTGGCCCATGACGGCGTCCTCGTACGGGCCCGGGGTGCCGAACTTGTCCCGGGGGCTGGCGTTCCACGGAGTCGGCGGGTACGGGTGGTAGTTGGCGATCTTCTTGTCCTTGATCACCAGGTGGTGCGAGAGCACCCCGCGCACGGCCTCGTGGAAGCCGCAGCCGATCGCCTCGTCCGGCACCTCGAAGTCCTCGAACACCTTGGTGTCGCCGGACCGGACCAGCCCCATCGCCTCGTCCAGGAACTGCAGGGCCATGGCGGCGGCGTAGGCCACGAAGTACGGCCGGGCGCGGTCCCGTTCGAGGGTGTTGGACCACTTCGGGATCTTCCACTCCAGGGTGGTCTCCGGCAGCGTCTCGCCCTTGGGCAGCGAGATGCGCACGCTGTGCCCGGTGGCCTTGATGTACGGCGTGTCGACGATGCCGCTGAGCGCGGTCGACCAGAGCCGGGCGAGCGGGCCGCCGCCGGTGTCCAGGGCGAGGTGGTCGCCGGTGCGCTGGTCGAACCAGCGCGGGCTCATCACCCAGCTGTAGTTGCCCTCGAAATCCCGCTTCTGCGGCACCGGGAGCGTGGTCTGGTTCCACGGGTGGCGCATGTCGACGGGGTTGCCGAGCGGGTCGTGGGTGACGAACGGGTCCTCGTTGACCCAGTCCTCGTAGAACGAGGAACCCAGCATGATCCGCAGACCCAGGTTGATGTCGACCAGGTTGTTGGTGACCAGCTCGCCGTCGACCACGATGCCCGGGGTGACGTACATCGCCTTGCCCCAGCGGTCCATGTTCTCGTACTTGTAGTCGACGACCTTCGGGTCCTGCCAGGCGCCCCAGCACCCGAGCAGGACACGGCGCTTGCCGACCTCCTCGTAGCCGGGCAGCGCCTCGTAGAAGAAGTCGAAGACGTCGTCGTTCATGGCGACGGCCTTCTTCACGAAGTCGATGACGTGCATCAGCCGGCTGAGGTAGTCGGTGAACGCGGTCGGCGACGGCATGGTGCCGACACCGCCCGGATAGAGGGTGGAGGGGTGGACGTGCCGCCCCTCCATCAGGCAGAACATCTCACGGGTGGTACGGGAGACCTTCAGGGCCTCCTTGTAGACCTCGCCCTCGAAGGGGTTGAAGGCCTTCATGATGTCGGCGATGGTCCGGTAGCCGTGGATGTCACCGCGCGGCGCGTTGGTCTTCTGCGCGCGGGCCAGGAGGCTCGGGTTGGTGGCCTTGACCATCTGCTCGCAGAAGTCCACGAAGACCAGGTTGTCCTGGAAGATCGTGTGGTCGAACATGTACTCGGCCGCTTCGCCGAGGTTGACGATGTGCTCGGCGAGCGGCGGCGGCTTCACGCCGTACGCCATCTGCTGGGCGTAGTCGGAGCACGTCGTGTGGTTGTCGCCGCAGATGCCGCAGATGCGGGAGGTGATGAACCCGGCGTCGCGCGGGTCCTTCCCCTTCATGAAGACGGAGTAGCCGCGGAAGAGGGAGGAGGTGCTGTGACACTCCACCACTTCCCGGTTGGCGAAGTCGATCTTCGTGTAGATGCCCAGGTTTCCGATGATCCGGGTGATCGGATCCCAGGACATGTCCACGATCTGCGCGGGCTTGCGCCCCTTTTGCCGGGCCTCGGTTGTCATCGGCGTTCGCTGACCTTTGCTGTGGGGGGACGGGGGTTGGGGGGACTGGCCGTTGCGTGTCAGGGGCGCCAGCGCGGGGCGTAGCCGCTGGTGAGCTTGCGCTTGTTGTGGCGCCACTTCGGCTCGTGGTTGACCAGCTCGTTGGTGAAGCCGCGCAGCCTGCGGATGACCGCCCCGTACGGCTTGATCGCGAGCGAGGAGAGGGTGCCGCCGGGCGGCTCGTCCATGAACGGCATGAACGCGTCCGGGAAGCCCGGCATGGTGCAGCCGATGCAGATTCCGCCGACGTTCGGACAGCCGCCGATGCCGGCCATCCAGCCCCGCTTGGGCACGTTGCAGTTCACGACCGGACCCCAGCAGCCGCCCTTGACGAGGCACTTGGGCGAGTTGTAGTCCTTCGCGAAGGTTCCCTGCTCGTAGTAGGCGGCGCGGTCGCAGCCCTCGTGCACCGTCTTGCCGAACAGCCACTGCGGCCGCAGCATGTGGTCCAGCGGCGGCGGGGGAGCGGTGCCGGCGGCGTGGTAGAGCACCCAGATCAGGGTCTCCATGAAGTTCTCCGGCTGGACCGGGCAGCCCGGGACGTTCACCACCGGCAGCCCGCCCTGCGACTTGAAGTCCCAGCCCAGGTAGTCCGCGAGGCCCATCGCGCCGGTCGGGTTGCCGGCCATCGCGTGGATACCGCCGAAGGTGGCGCAGGTACCGATGGCCACCACCGCCCAGGCCCGGGGCGCCAGTTCGTCGATCCAGTCGTTGAGGGTCTGCGGCTGACCGGTCTCCGGGTGGTTGCCGAAGGACGTCCAGTAGCCCTCGCCCTCGATGATGTTCTGGTTCGGGACGGAGCCCTCGATGACGAGGATGAACGGCTCCAGCTCGCCCCGCGCGGCCGCCCGGTACGGCGCGAGGAAGTCCTCGCCGCCCAGGCTCGGCGAGAGCACCTTGTTGACCAGGTTGACCTTCGGGATCCCCGGGATCAGACCCAGGACCACGTCCTCGATGGAGGGCTGGTCGGCCGCGGTCACGGAGACGGTGTCGCCGTCGCAGCTCATGCCCTCGGAGATCCAGAGGATGGTGATCTCGTCGAACCCCTGGTGCTCGCCGTCGGCGCGGCCGGGTTCGCCGCGGACGGCCGTGGTGCCGTTGTTGCTGGTGCTCATGCGCTAGGCCTCCGATGGAGTGGGCCCCGGGGACGGCTCGGCTGCCGTCGCTGGATCCGGGACGTCGGTGCCCCCGAGCGGCTCGACTTCGTCGGGCCGGAAGTAGTGGAAACGGCCGTACCAGCCGTGCAGCTCGGCCGCCGGATCGTCGTCCACGGTGACGGCGAGGTGGGTACTGCCGTCCACGTCGTGGAAGACGGCGGCCACGGTCGCGGTCCGGCCGGCCAGGAACATGTCCTGGGCGTCGGCGCCCCTGCCGCGCGGGCGCAGCCGCACCGGGCTGCCGCCGCCGACCCGCACCCCGCCGAGGAGGACCGTGTCGGTGGCCGGGGAGAACCCGTCGTCGCCGCCCTCCTGCCACCAGGCGGGACGCTCGGCGCGCGAGCTGTCGCCGCCGGGGCGTGCGCGGCCGGGACCTCGGGTGCCGGGAGCTGCGCCGAGGGAGCCGCCATCGGTTGAGGTTGCGGCTTCGGCTTCGGACGGTGTGCCTGCCGAGGCTTCGCGTGCTGCGGCTTCGCCGAGCGGGCTGAGGGAGCGGATGGCGCCGTGCAGACGCTCGAAGACCTCCGGTGGCATGGTGTCGACCCGGTCGAGGATCTCGGCGGCCCGCGGGTCGGTGGCCCGGGCCTCCCGCTTCTCCTCCTCCGTCAGCAGCATGGTGCGCAGGGTGAGGATCTCGTCGATCTCACCGGCGTCGTGCAGATCCCCCGGGCTCTCCGGCGCCACCTGCGGATGGTCGGGGAGGATGATCGGCGAGGAGAGCAGCAGAGCGGACACCGAGCCGTCCTCGGGGGCGTTGGCGGGGGGAGCGCCACCGAGCACAGGGAAGGTGAAGTCGTTGCGGCAGTTCCGGGCGGCCTCCTGGAGGGCCGGGCCCGGATCGATCAGGGAGACGAACTCCGCGCCCTCGGCGCCGAGAAGGGTGTGGGTGGCGATGAGCGCGTGCCGCAGGGCCCGGTCGCGTGAGGCGTGCCGATCCCCGGCACGCCCTTCGTTCGCGGTCCGCACCCGGAGCCGGAAGAGGTCCTCGCCGAGCCGCTCGGCCACCAGCACGGTACTCGCCCGTACTTCCTCCCGGCGCCGCACGATCCGCCCCGCGCCCGAAGGCAGCTCCTGCGTGTCGGTGCCGGCCGGGGACCCCACCGGAAACCGGTGCTCGTCCTCGTCCAGCGGGATCGTGAGGTCGGCCTCGCGCGCCACCGCCTCCTCGAAGGTCAGCCGCACGGTCCCGTCGTCACACGCCAGCGACTCGACAGGCCGCCCGGCACCGTCCTCGACCTGCTTGTGCTGCACCTGCAGATACCGCACCCGCACCCGCACCCGCAGCCGTTCGGCCGCATCCGGCCGGCGCACCCGCAGCAGACACTCCGTCTGCTGGTACCAGGAGTCCGCCGAACCCGACACCCCCGGTCTGACCGGACCGTCCGCCTCCACCCAGTCCCGGGGGAAGAGGACCCCGAACTGCCAGCGGGCACGATTCTTCGGCGAGGACCGCCGATAGGGGTAGAGGAGGTAGCCCTCGTAGAGCACGGCATCGGCAACGGCACTCATCTGTTCGAAGGTCGGCGCGGGGCGGCCGGAGCCGTCCACCGGGGCAGTGCGGGGCGCTCTGCCGTCGACCAGTCCCTCGGTCATGCAGCCTCCTCGGATCCGTGCGCGCGCCCATACCTTCCACCACCGTCACACCGGTCACGCCCGCTCGCCTCCTCTGGCCGAGCGGCGTTAGGCCGGACGGGGGGTGCTGCCTGGGGGCACGCCGGGTCGGCGGGCGGAGCATCGGATCAGCGGCCGACACACCGGATCACAAGGTGAAACACCGCATCACAAGGCGAAACACCGGATCACAAGGAGAAACACCGGATCACAGGGTGGAGCGCCGGATCAGCCGCCGGACTGAGAGCACGATGCCGGCGACCTGGGCCACGACTGCGTCCCCGCACGCGACGCGAGGTCAGGGCGCGACGAAAAGGGCGGGGAAGCGAGGCCCCAGCCAGGGCTTGCGTCCGTAGGCGAGCACCTGCCCCCGGCTCATCGCCAGCCACGGGTTGCGGCGGCCGAGGGCGATGAGCAGGAAGCCGACGGGATCGATGACGATCGTGCAGTCCGGGCGGTCGCGCGGTTCCGGTGCCACCTCCACGGCACCGTCCGCGAAGGTGACGCCGAAGGCGCTGCCGCCACCGCGCAGCCGGACGGCGTAACGCGCGCTCAGACCGGCGGTGGCCGGGCCGTCCGCCACGGCCGGCATCACCGAGAGCAGGAACGGCATGCACAACCTGACCCGTTCGGCGTCGATCATGTGCGGGCGGCGCAGCGCACGGGCGAGATCGTAGCCGTGGCCCAGCATGTGGGTGAGCAGATAGGAGGCGAGGACGGACCGCTCCATGGGGCCGAACGGGGTCACCGGCGGCGGGCCGTCGGCCGTCACGGCCAGCGCGTCGGCGCAGCGCTCCGCCTGCGCAGTGATCATCGCCGCGAGCGGCGCCGCCCCGCGCTCCCCGAACCCGGCCAGGGACTGGGCGTTGGCCGCCGCCAGGCCCTGCGGCGTGCCGTCCCCGTACGGGCGCTCCCGCCCTTCGGCGAGGTCGGCCATCAGTTCGTTGGCCAGCGCCAGATGGGCGGCCGCCTCGCCGACCGTCCACTGCGATCCCGGTACGGCGGTACTCGTCTCGGCGACGCCGTCGAGCACGGCCGCGATGTCGGCGGCGGTCTCCCCTATCGCCCGTCCGAGCCCTGCGGGCAGCGCCCCGCCGACGTCCTGCCCTGCCGCCTGATCCACGCCGGTCCCCCCTGTTCTGTCGCGCGGTACCCAATCAGACGCGTGGGCGCACCACAACCCCCGCGGCGATCACCGCGCCCCGAGCCCCCGCAGGAAGGTGTCGACGACCGTGTCGGCGGCCTGGGCCGCGGTGAGCTCGGGCAACTGCTGCGACGCCAGATGCATGAGCTGGGGCAGCAGTGAACTCGCCCAGGCGAGAGGCAGGTCGTCACGGAGCAGCCCTTCGTCGGTGGCCCGCCGCAGGAAGGCGTCGACCTCCCGGACCAGGGCGTCGCGCCGCTCCCGGATCACGTCGTCCGCGCGCAGCCGGGTGAGCTCCACCGGCCATCTGCGATTGACGTCGATGATCTCCTCGACGTACCGGTGCAGCGCCACGGCGACCGGGGCCTCCCGCAGCCTGGCGTGCTCGACGGCCCGCTCGACCGCGTCGTACCGCGCCTCGTAGATGGCCGCCAGCAGCTCCTCGCGGGACGCGAACCGCCGGTAGACGGTGCGCCGGTCGACACCGGCCTCGGCGGCGATCGCGGCGATGCTCGCGCCGGGATCGACGGCGAGCATACGGGCCCCGGTCGTCAGAACGGCTTCCAGATTGCGTGCTGCGTCGGCTCTCACGCGCAGAGCATATCCGGAGATGTGGAACCTGACTGGCCTGCTGCCTCAATGATGCGACTGTGACAGGCGTAAGTGCTACATTGGAGTGACAGATATCGGCACCGGCTCGCTCGAATTCTCGGGAGAGGACACATGATCACTTACGACCGTCTCTACATCGCGGGCTCGTGGACGGCGCCCAGCGCCCCTGAGCTCCTCGCCATCCGTTCGCCGCACGACCAGGCGGTCATCGGCCGTGCCGCGCAGGCCCGGCCCGCCGACGTCGACCGTGCCGTGGCCGCCGCCCGAGCCGCTTTCGACGAGGGCCCCTGGCCGCGCACGGCCCCGGCGGAGCGCATCGCCGCCATACGGCGGCTGAACGCCCTGCGGGAGGCCGCCGCCGACAGGATCGCCGACCTCGTCTCGGCCGAGAACGGCTCGGCCCGCTGGTTCACCAGGGCAGGCCAGCCGGGGCTCACCCGGCAGGCCGAGGCCTATCTCCGGGCGGCGGAGGGGTTCGGCTGGGAGGAGACGCTGGACTCCGCCGCCGCGGTCCGGACCGTGGTGCGCCGCGAGCCCATCGGTGTCGTGGCCGCCGTCATCCCCTGGAACTCCCCGTTCTCGGCGGCCATGGCGAAGATCATCCCCGCGCTGCTGGCCGGGAACACCGTCGTTCTGAAGGTGTCGCCGGAGAACTCGCTGAGCATGGGGCTGCTCGCGGAGCTGCTGGAGCGGACCGGGCTGCCGGAAGGCGTGATCAGCGTGCTCCCGGCCGACCGTGAGACCAGTGAGTACCTCGTCTCGCACCGCGATGTCGACAAGATCGCGTTCACCGGCTCGACCCGGGCCGGCCGCAGGATCGCCGCCATCGCGGGCGAGCAGCTGAAGCGGGTCAGCCTGGAGCTGGGCGGCAAGTCGGCCGCGATCATCCTGCCGGACGCCGACCTCGACCGGGCGGTACCGGGACTGAAGTTCGCCTCCCTCCTCAACAACGGCGAGTCCTGCATCGCCCAGACCCGCGTCCTCGCGCCGCGCGGCCGGTACGAGGAGGTCGTCACCGCCCTCAAGGACCTCGTGGAGTCGCTCAAGGTGGGCGACCCGGCCGACCCCGGCACCTTCATCGGCCCGATGGTCCGCCGGGACCAGCAGCAGCGCGTGCGCGACTACATCGAGCTCGGCATCAAGGAGGGCGCCCGGCTCGTCACCGGCGGCCCCCAGGTCCCGCCGGGGCTGGAGAACGGCAACTACGTCACACCGACCGTGTTCGCCGACGTCGACAACTCCCTGCGGATCGCCCAGGAGGAGATCTTCGGCCCGGTCCTCGTGGTCATCGCCTACGACGACGAGGACGACGCCGTGCGCATCGCCAACGACTCCGAGTACGGGCTCTCGGGAGGCGTCTGGTCCGCCGACGAGACCCGTGCCCTGGACGTCGCCCGCCGACTGCGTACCGGCACGGTCACCGTCAACGGCGCCCCCATCTCCTTCGACGGCCCGTTCGGCGGCCACAAGGCCAGCGGCATCGGCCGCGAGTACGGCGCCGTGGGGCTCGCCCAGTACGTCGAGTACAAGGCGGTGACGCTGGCGGCATCCGGCTCCTGATCCGGCACCCGCCCCGGGCCCGGGCGGCGGTTGCGACGCCGCCGCAGGCAGCGCCGACCCCGTTCCGGAACCGGAAGAGTGCGATCTCGTGCGCTGACGCCGAGTCGACCCGGACTACCGGACATGCGCGGTGGCGCGGCGTGCCCGTTCGGGGCGAACCGCACCACCGCGGCGGGGCCAAGGGCTCAGTCGCGTGCCGGGGGTGTGTAGAAGTCGCCCACCGATGTCCAGACGCCGTTCTTCACCTCTACTTTCTGCACGCTGCGCGTCCCCAGGTGGTTGCTCGCGCTGAAGCTCATGACCGGCGACACCCCCGGGTCCACATCGGTCGCCTTCTGGTAGGCGGCGGTGAGGGACTGGGCCGTGACGGGTCCCTTGACGGTCTTGGCGATCTCGGCGAACACCTTGGCGTTGCTCCAGCCCCACAGGGCGAGGAAGCCCGCGGTCTGGCCGGGCTCGTACTTGGCCATCGCGGTCCGGAACTCCTTCACCGCGGGGTCGTCGTCCGAGGGCGCCTTGACCAGTTGGACGGCCTTGAGGCCTTCGGCGGCGTCCTTGGCCAGGGCGATCGTGGACTCCGCCGCCACCGGGGCGTAGGCGTACGTGGGCAGGGAGAGACCCTGCAGCTTGGCCTCCTTGAGGAAGGCGGCCGCCTCCGGCGAGGTGAGGATCAGGATGACCGCCTGCGGCTTCGCCGACTTCACCTTGCTGATCACCGGTGTGTAGTCGGTGGTCTGGTACTTGACCGGCAGCCGGTCGACCTCGACCGACGGGTCCAGCTTCTTCGCGACGGGCGCCACCTGCTCGGCCACGTTCACGAACGCGGCCGGGTCGCTGTGCACGACGAGGATCTTCTTCGCACCGTCCTGCACCGCCCACGCGGCGATCGCGGCGGCCTGGTCCTCGTAGAGGGTCTGGGTGCCGAACAGGCCGGCGCGCGCCGGCCTGTACCAGTTCTCGGCGCCGCCCACCTCGTTGAGGACCGGCACCTTGGACTGGTTGAGGACGAACGGGAAGGCCGCCTCCGCCTGGGAAGTGCCGTTCGCGTTGACGATGGCCACGACCTTGTCCTGGCCGATAAGTTCACGCGCGATCTGCACGGTCTGCTGCGGGTCGGCCGCGTTGTCCTTGACGGTCCACTCGACCTTGCGGCCGTTGATGCCCCCCTGGGCGTTCAGCATCTTGAAGTACGCGTCGGCACCCACCTTCTCGGCCACGCCGTAGGTGGCGGTGGAGCCCGTGAGGGGCAGCCACGCGCCGATGTGGATCTCGGAGGAGTCGCCGCCCGCCGACGCCGAGTCCTTACCCGCGCACGCACTTGCGGTCAGTGCCATGACGGCGAGAACGGCTGTCGCTCCCGCCGCACGGCGGAATCTGCTGGTTGTCCGGAACACGGTCCACCTCGTTCACAAGGTCATAACGGTCACAACGGTCACAACGGGTTTTCACTTCACTCGGGAGGGCCGGGCGGTGGCCGCCGCGGTCGTGGCGGGCTCCAGGCCGCCGTTGAAGTACGCCGACTCGGCCAGGGCCGCGAACCCCGGGTCGCCCGGCAGGCCTTGAGCGGCGACGACGCCCTCGTGCAGGACGGCCACCTCGTGGCAGACGGCCATGGCCCGGCTGAGCGACTGCTCCAGCAGCACCACCGTCAAGCCGTCGTGGGTCAGCCTGACCAGCCGGTCGTAGACCTCGTCCACCAGGGCGGGGGCCAGGCCGAGAGCCGGTTCGTCGACGATCAGGACGTCCGGCCGGACGATCAGCGCGCGGGCGATGGCCAGCATCTGCTGTTCGCCGCCCGACAGCCCGGCGGCCGGGGCGGACATCCGGTCACGCAGCCGGGCAGGCAGCCACTGGACGGTCTCCGCCAGCCGTTCGCGCAGCGCCGGGCCGGTGAGGCCGGCCGCGTACGCCGCGACCTCCAGGTTCTCGCGCAGCGACAGCGTCTTGAACAGTCCGCGGCCCTCCGGAGCCAGACTCGTGCGGACGGAGCCGCCCGCCTCCCGCGCGCCGTGGGCGGGCCGGAGCGAGCCGTGCAGGATTCCGGCGAGGGTGCTCTTGCCCGCGCCGTTGGCTCCCGCGACACCGAGCACGCGTCCTTCGCGGACGTCGAGGTCGACGTCGCGCAGGGCGACCACACCGCCGTACGAGTGGCCTGCCCCGCGCAGCCGGATCAGGCTCTGTTCGCCCACGGCGTCCGGCAGCCGGGCCCGGTTGCCGACCGTTCCCAGGTAGGACGACCGCACCCGCGGGTCCTGGAGCACGGTGTCCGGGGTGCCGTCGCCGATGGTGCGGCCGAAGTCGAAGGCGAGCACCCGGTGGGCGACGGCGAAGAGGTCGTCCAGGACGTGGTCGATGACGACCACGGCGGTGCCGTCGGCGTTCAGACGCCTGATGTGCTGGGCCAGCAAGGCCCGTTCACTCGCGTCGAGCCCGCCGAAGGGCTCGTCCAGGATCAGCAGCCGCGGCCGTTCGGCCATCGCCCGCGCGAGGTCGAGGCGCTTCTGCAGGCCGAAGGGCAGCTCGGCGGGGCGGCGGTCGGCCACGTCCGCCAGGCCCACGGAGTGCAGCAGCCGCGCGACCGCGTCCCGGTCGCGGGCCCTGATACGGCGGCGGGTGCACAACACGTTCTCGGCGACGGTGAGTTCGGAGAAGACCTCGGCGTGCTGGAAGGTACGGCCGATCCCCAGCCGTCGGCGCGCGGTCGCCCTGGCCCTCAGCAGTGGCCGGCCGGCGAAGTCGGCCGTACCGCTCACGCGTCCGTTGCCGGTCAGTCCGGAGAGCACGTTCAACAGCGTCGTCTTCCCCGCCCCGTTGGGCCCGATGACGGCGAGGATCTCGTCCTGCCGCACGGAGAGCGAGGCGTCCTCCAGGGCCTTGAGCCCCCCGTAGGAGACGGACACGTGCTCCAGGTCGAGGAGGGCAGGACCTTCGGAAGCGGGGGCGGGCTCAGGGACGGGCGCGGGCGGTTCCGGGGTCGGAGGTTGCCAGGCATCCGGCCGCCGCAGCACGCGCCGCAGGACCTGCCGCGCGGGCCCGGCGAGGAACGGTACGACTCCTCCGGGCAGGAAGAGGAGGATCGCGATCAGTACGATGCCCTGGACCACCGGCTGGGGCATCCCCACGGTGGAGGAGAGCGAGGGGCTCCAGGTCAGGTAGATGCCGCCGGCCACGGCGCCGAGGACCGAGCCGACCCCGCCGAGTACGCACGCCGCGATCAGTGAGATGCCGAAGGCGAGCGAGAACGGGTCCGGGCTGACGAACCCGGTGATCAGGCCGAGCAGCACGCCCGCGAAGCTCGTGCACGCACCGCTCACCGCGAACGACAGCGACGACTGGGCCTCCGGCGCGATACCGACCGTACGGGCGGCCATGGGATGCGACTTGGCGGCCACCAGCCGCATCCGCAGCGCCGAGGCGCGGGCGGGCACGGCCAGGGCCAGGACCACGGCCGCCGCGCCCACGGCGAGGTACTGGGGCGCGGTGCCGCCGCCCGGGAACGTGCCGAGGCCCAGGGCGCTGCGCAGCTGGAGTACCGGGACTCCCTGGTCGCCGCCGGTCACGCTGCTCCACCGGTTGACCAGTTCCAGGGTCACCGTGGTGAAGGCGAGGGTCAGCAGTGCGATGTAGAGGACCGAGAACCTGGCGCCCGCGTATCCGAGGAAGGCGCCCAGGGCGGCGCCGGCGGCGATCGCCCCCAGCATCACCGTCTCCAGGGCCCAGCCGTGTGCGCTGCCGTACGCGGCGAAGTAGGCGCCGATGGCGAAGAACGCGGGGTGGCCCACCGACCAGATGCCGGACCAGCCCGCGAGCAGGCCGACCGACAGGACGACGATCGTGTACACGGCCGCCAGCGCCACCGAGTACATCTGGTAGGCGGGGATGGCCCCGGCCGCCATGAACACCATGAGCACCGCGCCGGCGGCCGGTCCCAGGGCGGCCCTCGCCAGGACGGAACGGTTGAAGACCATGGATGCGACCCCTCAGACCCGCTGGAAGGTGCGGGTGCCGAACACGCCCTGGGGGCGGATCAGCAGCACCAGCACGGTGAACGAGAACACGAACGTGTCGCGGAAGCTGGCGGAGACGTAGTTCGCCGCCAGGTTGTCCAGGACACCGATGGCAAGCCCGCCGACGACAGCGCCGTACATGCTGGTCAGACCGCCCAGGAAGATCCCGGCGAAGGCCCGGAACAGCGGTGCGGTGAGCGTCGTGGTCGCCAGGCCGGAGCGCGGCGCGTACAGGCACGCGGCCAGCGCGGCCAGAGCGAGGCCGAGGGCCCAGGAGATCCGGGCGAGACGCTGGGCGCCGAGGCCGACGACCCGGGCCGTCCCGGGTGACTCGGCCACGGCGCGCATGGCCGAGCCGAGCGTGGTGCGGGAGAACAGCCAGCCCACCAGCGCCATCGCCGCCGCGGCGACACCGATCGTCACCAGGCTCTGCACCGGCAGCGCCGCGCCCGACCAACGCACCGTGCCGCTCACCAGGTCGGGGAAGTCCCGGGGCTGCTCGCCCCAGACCGATCCGGCCAGATTCTCGGCGATCAGCGAGACTCCCATGGTCACGACCAGCGCGGAGAACAGCTGTCCCTGACCCAGTGGCCGGATCACGGCCTCGCGCACCAGCAGGCCCGCCGCCACGGTGACCGCGACGGCGGCGAGGAGGCCGAACGCGGTCGCCACGCCGCGGTCGTGGAGCGAGACCGCCACGTACAGGCCCAGGGTCGCGAGCGACGCCATCGCGAAGTTCACGACATCCGTGGCCCGGTAGATGATGACCAGCCCGAGGCCCAGGAGGCCGTACACGGCTCCACTCGCCACACCGCTGACCAGGACAAGCAGGAACTGACTCACAGTCCCTCCCTCGGGGAAGAGCGCGTTTCACGCCACGCGTGCGGGTTTTCCCGGCACGGCGGGCGGCGCCGAATCAAAGTGAACTCAATTCAGTACGCTAGGCAGTGCCGGGCCGGGCGGGCAAGACTCGTGCACCGGATTTGTGTGCGCCGCCCGGCCCGGTGTCAGCTCCCGCCGGCCGTCGGCTTCCCGGCCAGCGCGGTCCGGGCCGCCGACAGCCCGAAGACCAGCGCCGGGGCGAGGCCGCCCGCGTAGGCGCGCCGGTACAGCCCGCCCGCGTCCGCGCCGGCCGCGAGCAGTCCGGGGACCGGCCCCCACCCGCCGGTGCCCACGCCACCCGCTTCTCCTTGTCCGGCCAGGACGCGGGCCTGCGCGTCGATCAGCAGGCCCCCGAAGGTGAACGTCACCGCCGGGGCGGCCTCGATGACGTAGAAGGGCGGTTCGTCCAGCGGGCGCAAGTCCAGCAGGCGCCCGGGTGCCGGGGCGCCGCCCGAGGCCGCGGTGGCGTTGAACTCCTTGATGCGGTCACGGATCACGGCGCCGGGATAGCCCCACTCCGCGGGCATCGACGCGAAGTCCTCCAGGTCGTCCGCCACCGCGCAGCGGGCACCGGCGCGATGGCACAGCTGGAACTTGTCCACACCAGGGATCCCCTCGACGTACGAGGCGCTGATCCACTCCCGGTGCACGCGCGCGTCCGCGACCAGCAGGCCGCGGGCCTGCGGCCGGTCCAGCAGGGCCATGGTGGTGAGGTGGTCGCCGATCGTCTCGTCGACGAAGCGCTCGCCCGTCGTGTCGAACAGCAGGGCGTGCTCGCTGTAGTAGAGGGCGAGGTCGACGAAGCGCGCGGGGTCGGCGAGGGAGACGCCCGCCGGCATCAGATGGCCGTAGAAACCGGCGTCCTTCTTGCCGAACCGGGCCCCCGCGGCCCGGCCGAGCGCGAGTCCGTCGCCGCGGCTGTGCGGGTTGGCCCGCACCGCGAGGTCCGCGGCCTGCGGGTGGAGGTGCTCGGCGCGCAGACCGGGATCGCCCTGGAAACCGCCCGTCGAGAGCAGGGTCCAGGTCGCCTCGATCCGGCGTGCCGAGCCGTCCGGCAGCAAGCACTCGGCCCCCGTCACCCTGCCGTTCTCCGTCAGGAGAGCCTGGGTCCAGATCCCGGTCAGCACCTCCTGGCCCCGGTCCCGGACGAGCCGCTCGCAGGTGTCGAGGTAGTGGTTGGTGTCGACCTGGTGCCCGCGGCCGAAGCCGAGAACGGGTACCTGCGGCCGGCATTCCACGCCGAGCGACCGGACCCAGGCCACACCGTCGGCGAACCCGTCCACCAGGGCCGCGGCCAGCTCCGGATCACCGTCCGGATTGACCCGGCGCAGCTCCTCGATCGTCGGGGCGGTCCAGATGAAACCGGCGAAGCGGGCGGATCCTCCGGTGCGCTCCGCCTTCTCCACCAGCGCCACCGAGCCGCCCTCGGCCGCCACCCGGGCGGCGGCCGAGAGCCCGGCCATGCCGCCACCGATCACCAGCAGATCCACTGTGTCCGCGCCCATGGGCCGTCCACCGCCTTTGCGTCAGTGAGTGGGACAAGACGCTAATTGAACTCACTTCTGTAGTCGAGGGGTCGGTGGGAGTGCGCCGCGTCGGTGCGGTTTCGGCCGGGTCGGCGCCTCAGTCGAGGACTCCGCCGGGAACTCGGTCGGGAACGACGACGGCGCGCCCCCGTACCGCGCCCGCGCGCAGCCTTTCGAACGCTTCCGGCGCGCTCGACAGTGCGTACCGCTCGGCCTCCACGCGCAGGGAGCCCGCACGGGCCAGCGCGACGACGCGTTCGAGTTCGGGCACCGTGCCCCAGAAGGGCAGCGAGATCCGCGTCCCGGGAGGGAGCGCCCCTGGCTTCCGGACCGTCAGTGCGCCGCCCCCGCTGCCGACCACGGCCAGTTCCCCGCCCGCCCGCAGCACGCCGACGGCGAGCTCCAGACTGGAGCGGCTGCCGACGAAGTCGAGCACGGCCACCGCCCCGGCCCCGCCCGTCCGGGCCCGCAGGACCTGGGCGGTGTCGGACCGCGACAGCGTCCCGAAGTGCGCGCCGCAGGCCTCGGCCAACGCCAGCGCCTCCTCCCGTACGTCCACGGCCAGCACCTGCGCGGCCGTCGTGGCCCGCAGGATCTGGACCGCGAGGTGTCCCAGTCCGCCGATGCCGAGAACGACCACGCTCGCGCCGTCGGTGAGCGAGTGCCCTACGGCGGTGACGGCGTGGTACGCGGTGAGCCCGGCGTCGGTCAGAGGTGCCGCCTGGACCGGGTCCAGGTCGCCCACCGGGACCAGCAGCCGTCCGGACGGGACGAGCAGCGTGTCGGCCATCCCGCCGTCGCGGCCCAGTCCCGCGCCGGTGCCGGTCCGCGCCTGGTCGAGCGCCGTGCGCAGGTCGCAGTAGTTCTCCGCCCCCGACGCGCAGTTCGCGCACGACCCGCAGCCCCACGGGCCGTACACGGCCACGCGTTCCCCGACGGCCGGACCCACCGCCCGTGGGCCCCGCGCCAGCACCCGGCCGGCGACCTCGTGGCCGAGCGTGAACGGAACGCGATAGGGGAGGCCGCCCGGAGCGGCGTCGATGACATGCAGGTCCGACCGGCAGAGCCCGGCTGCCTCGACCCGCACCAGCACTTCCTCGCCCGTGGGCACGGGCCGCGGCACTTCGGTGAGGACGGGCGGCCCGCCCCAGCGCGTCAGCCGGACCGCTCTTGTCCTGCCTGTTGACATGACTGAGACGCTAACAAAAATGAAGTCAGTTCAGTAGGGTCGAGAGGGCATCGAGCGAGAGGTGACCGGTATGGACGACGACGTCGGTGACGGGCGGGCGGGCCGCTTCGGCGGACGGGTCGCTCTGGTCACCGGAGCGGGCTCCGGCATCGGAGCGGCGGTCGCCCGACGGCTGGCCGGGCAGGGCGCGCGGGTCTTCGCGGCCGACGTCGACGGCACCGCCGTCGCGGCCGTGGCCGAGGAACTGCCCGGCGCGTACGCGCTGACGATGGATGTCGCGGACCGCGCACAGGTCGACCGTGCGTTCGCGGAATCGACCGCGGTGCACGGACGGCTGGACGTGGTGGTGCACGCGGCCGGTGTGGACGACCCCGTCGCGAAGGAGTGGATCGCCGAGGCGCTGCTCGACGACCGGCCGCCCGAGGTGACCGCGAGGCTGGGCGACGACGCGTGGGGACGCGTGCTGCGGGTCAATCTCGACGGCACTTTCCATGTGCTGCGCGCCGCACTGCGCGTCATGGTGCCCCGCAGGTCCGGCGCGATCGTGACTGTCGGATCCTCCTCGGCCTTCGACGCGGTGACCGGCTATCCGCACTACGCGGCGTCGAAAGCCGGTGCGCACGCGCTGAGTCAGGCCGTCGCCAAGGAGGCGATCGCGTTCGGCGTCCGCGTCAACACGGTCGCGCCCGGACCGACGGACACGGGCATGGCGGCGCGCACGCCCGCGGCGCTGCGGCGGGGCTTCGCCGACCCGCGGGTCCGGCCGTACGCCACGCCGGAGGAGATCGCCGGCGTCGCGCTGTTCCTGGCGAGCGAGGAGGCGGCGAATCTCGTGGGCGCGGTCCTGCTGGCCAACGGTGGACGGTTCACGGTGTGAGGGAGGTTCGGATGGTCCGGCTCGATGTCGATCCCGCGCTGCTGCTGGAGACCGAGGAGCAGCGCCAACTGCGAGCGGTTCTACGGGATGTGCTCACCGGTTCCTGCGGGCCCGGGCAGGTCCGCGAGCAGGCCGCGAGCCCGCGCGGATTCGACCGGGCGCTGTGGGACCGGCTGGGTGGCGAGATCGGAGTGCACGGCCTCGCCGTTCCCGAGGAGTACGGCGGCGCCGGCTACACCTTCGGTGAACTCGCCGTCGCCCTGGAGGAGACGGGGCGGGTCCTGTGCCCCGCGCCGCTGCTGCCGAGCGTCGTGCTGGCCGGGGAGGCCCTGCTGGCCAGTGGCGACCGGCGAGCCTGCGAGCGCTGGCTGCCCGGCATCGCCTCGGGAGCCCGCACGGCCACCGTCGGCGGAGTGCTGCACCCGGCCCACGTCACGGCCGAGCGCGGTCCCGGCGGCTGGGTGCTGCGCGGCGAGGCGGACTTCGTGCCCGACGGCGAGGGTGCCGATCTGCTGCTGGTCGCGGCCCGCGCCCCGGACGGGGAGCGGTTGTTCGCCTGCGCTCCCGACGCGGCGACCTGTCGTCGCACGGCTCGCCGCGTGCTCGACCCCACCCGGCGCCAGGCACGGGTCGGTTTCCAGGGTGCCGCGGCCGAGCCGGTCGGCGAGCCGGGGCAGGCCCCGGCGATCGCCGCCGCCGTGCTGGACGCCGGACGGGTGGCACTGGCCGCCGAGCATGCGGGCGGCAGTGCGCACGCGCTGGAGGCCACCCTGGACTATGTATCCCACCGAACTCAGTTCGGTCGGGCCATCGGATCCTTCCAGGCGGTCAAGCACCGGCTGGCCGACCTCCTCGTCGCGGTCGAGGGCGCCCGCTCCGCGTCGTCCTACGCGACTGCCTGCCTGGCCGCGCGAAGGTCGGAGCTGCCCGTGGCCGCGAGCGCCGCAGCGGTCGCCTGCGGCCATGCCTATCGCCTGGCCGCCACCGAATACGTGCAGCTCCACGGCGGGATCGGCTTCACCTGGGAGCATCCGGCCCACCTCTATGTGCGGCGCGCCAGGGCCGACGAAGCGCTGTTCGGGACGGGTGACGACCACTCCCTGCGTCTGGCCGGCCTGCTCGGTCTCGCGGGCCGCGGCGACTGATCCCTCGCCGGTAACCGATCTTCCCGACCATTGACAGGGGCATCCACCGCCCCCAGAATCGAACTCAATTCAGTTCAGTTTGGAGGGGCTCATGGCAGTCGAAGACGAGATCCAGTTCGAGCGTGACGGACACGTGGCGCGGGTCTGGCTGAACCGCCCGCACAAGAAGAACTGTGTGACCGTGCCGATCCTCAACCGCCTCGACGAGATCATCACCGAGGTCGACGCGGACCCCGAACTGCGGGTCCTGGTGCTGCGCGGGCGCGGCAACACCTTCTGCTCCGGGTTCGACCTGGACAGCCTCAAGGCCGACTTCGTCGGCAGGTCCAACGCGATCGACGTCGCGGTGCTCTCCGCCAAGGTCTGCGACCGGCTCTACTCGATGAAGACACCGTCGATCGCCGTCCTCGAAGGACATGTCACCGCAGGCGGCTTCGAGCTGATGATCTCCTGCGACTTCGCGATCGCCGCGGACGACGCCCTGATCGGCGACTTCCACATCCGCCGCGCCCTGTTCGGCGGGGCGGGTCCGATCTACCGGGTGCCGCGCATGATCGGCGTCCGCAAGACCAAGGAGCTCATGCTCACCGGCAAGCTGCTCACCGGCGTCGAGGCCGCCGAGTTCGGTCTGATCAATTCCTCGGCGCCCACGGACAAACTCGACGCCACCGTCGAGGAGTTCGCCGACCAGCTCATCGACAAGAGCCCGTTCACCATGTGGATCACCAAGATGACCATCGACCGGAGTCTCGACGCGGACATCCAGTCCCTGATGGTCATGGAACACCTCGCCGTCGGCGTGATGCTCAACTCCGAGGACGCGGCGGAGGGTGTGGCGGCCTTCCTGGAGAAGCGGGAGCCGCAGTGGAAGGGCCGCTGACCGTCGCCGCGGAGACCGGGAGCCGGCTGCGCGGCTCCCGGTGCGCCGACTGTGCGGTCGCCGCCTACCCGGCCCGCCCCGGGTGCCCCCGCTGCGGGGGACCGGCCGAGCCGGTCGTGCTCTCCGCCACGGGCACGCTGTGGACATGGACCGTGCAGCGCTACGCACCCAAGTCACCGCCGTACGTCCCGCCCGCCGCCGGGTTCACGCCGTTCACCGTCGGATACGTCGAACTCGCGGAGGGCGTAAGGGTGCTGGCCGCCCTCGACATCAGGCCCGAGGACGCCGAGATCGGCATGCCGGTCACCATCACGGCGGGGGACGGTGTGCCGAGGGCCACCGGAGCCGTCGTATGAGCGGCGCGGACGTGCTCGTCTGCGGGGCCGGGATCACCTCCTTCGCCCGGACGGAGGCGAGCGGCCGGGAGCTGGCCGTGCGGGCCGTGCGCGCCGCGCTCGACGACGCGGGACTGCCGTGGTCGCGGGTGCGGGCCGCGTACGGCGGCAGTGACGCCGCCGGCAACGCCGACACACTCGTCTCCGAACTCGGCCTGACCGGAGTGCCGTTCACCAACGTCCGCAACGGCTGCGCGACCGGCGGCAGCGCACTGGTGTCGGCTGTCCACGCGATCCGGTCGGGCGCGGCCGACGTGGCCCTCGCCGTCGGCTTCGACAGACACCCGCGCGGCGCCTTCGACCCACGGCCCGCCGACTGGGGGCTCGAAGACGCCTACGGCCGTGACGGGCTGATGGTCACCACACAGTTCTTCGCGATGAAGATCCAGCGGTACATGCACGACCACGGCATCAGCCCCCGCACCCTCGCCCTGGTCGCCGAGAAGGCCTACGCCAACGGCACGCTCAACCCCCACGCCTGGCGGCGCAAGCCGCTCGACGCCGACGAGATCCTCGCCTCCGGCATGGTCAACGACCCGCTGACCCGTTACATGTTCTGCTCGCCCGGGCAGGGCGCCGTCGCCCTGATCCTGTGCAGCCGTGCCGTGGCCCGCGAGCTCGGCGGCACGCCCGTCACCCTGCGGGCGGCCGTCGTACGGACCCGCCGGTTCGGCTCCTTCGAGGTGTTCAGCCCCTGGGCGCCGCCCGGAACCCCGGTGAGCGTGAGCGCGGACGCCGCCCGACACGCCTTCGAGGAGGCCGGGTTGGGACCTGGAGACATCGACGTGTGCCAGCTCCAGGACACCGAGAGCGGTGCCGAGGTGATGCACCTGGCCGAGTGCGGGTTCTGCGCACACGGTGAGCAGGAGTCGCTCATCCCGTTCGGGGCGACCGGGATCGGCGGCTCGCTGCCGGTGAACACCGACGGCGGCTGCATCGCCAACGGCGAACCCGTCGGCGCCTCCGGGCTGCGCCAGGTCCACGAGGTCGTACAGCAGTTGCGCGGCCGGGCGGGGAGACGTCAGGTGCCGGGTGCTCCGGCGGCCGGCTTCACCCATGTGTACGGGGCGCCGGGCGTCAGCGCCTGCACCGTGCTCACCCGCTGAGCCGATCCAGGCATCGAGGAGAAGGAAGGGAGGTCCGGGCACCATGAGTCGCATTCCCGCGCCCGCGGAGTTCCGCGCCGAGGCCCGGAACTGGCTGACCGGCGTGGCGAGGGAGCGCGCCGCGCACCAGGACTGGGGCCGCGGCGACGACTCGGTGGCCGTCTTCGAGAACTGGACCGAGGCACAGGAGCGCGCCCACACCGACCTGACACGCCAGTGGGAGCGCACCCGGTACGACCAGGGCTGGGGCGCCCTCGACTGGCCACCGGAGTACGGGGGCCGCGAACTGCCCTCGTACTACGAGCAGTTGTACCGAGCCGAGGAAGCCGCCTTCGAGGTGCCGCGGCGCACCGAGGTCTTCCCGGTCACCCAGCAGCTCGTCGCTCCCGCCATCCGCGTCTGGGGCACGGACGAACAGAAGCGGCGCTGGCTGCGTCCCATGCTCCGCACCGACGAACTGGCCTGCCAGCTCTTCTCGGAGACCGAGGCGGGCTCCGACCTGGCCGGCGTCCGTACCCGGGCCGTACGCGAAGGCGACGGCTGGCTGGTGCGCGGCCACAAGGTCTGGACGTCCGGTGCCCGGGTCGCCACCTGGGGCGTGGCCGTCTGCCGCACCGACCCCGACGCCCTCAAGCACGCGGGCATCACGGTTCTCCTGGTCCGGATGGACGCGCCGGGCGTGACCGTACGGCCCATCCGGCAGATGACCGGCGGCTCCAGCTTCAACGAGGTCTATCTGGACGACGTCTTCGTGCCCGACACCGACCGGCTCGGACCGGTCGGCGAGGGCTGGCGGGTCACGCTGACCGTGCTCGCCGCCGAACGCCTCGACTCCGGCGGTCTCGGCCTGGACAACGCCGAGCGCGCCCTCGACCTCGCCCGGCATCTGCCGCGCCCGCTCACCGGTGGAGAGCGGCAGCAGGCGGCCGACCTGTACGTCCGCGCCCTCGTGCAGCGCCTCACCGGACTGCGGGTGACGGCAGCCCTGGCGGCCGGCCGCGAACCGGGCTCCGAGGCCTCGGTCGGCAAGCTCCACGCCACCGCGACCATGCGCGCCACCACCGACCTCGTGCAGCAGCTCCTCGGACCGCGGCTGGCCGCCGACACGGGGGAGTGGGGGACCTTCGCCTGGACCGAGCACCTGCTCGGCGCCCCCGGCTACCGCATCGCAGGCGGCAGCGACGAGATCCAGCGCAACATCCTGGCCGAGCGAGTGCTCCGGCTGCCCAAAGAGCCCAAGGGAGCGGCCAGTTGAGTACGACGACCGAAGTGGCCGAACTCGGACGGCGGGTCCGTGAACGGCTCGCCGACCGGCATCCGCACGAGCCGCCAGGGGAGCTGCGCACCCTGCCGGGCGGACATTCGGGCCTCACCTACTCCCTCACGGCGGGAGAGGTCTCGTACGTCGTGAAGGCGGTGCCGCCGGGGCAGCGGGCCGTCGGCCGCAACGACGTGCTGCGGCAGGCCCGGATCCTGCGCACGCTCGCCGGATCACCGGTGCCCGTCCCCGCCGTCGTCGCCGTGGACGAGACCGAACCCGCCTGGTTCGCGATGGAGTTCGTGGACGGCCAGGCCGTCGAGCCGGTCCTCGACGAACACCGCCTGGACCCCGGACTGTGCCGCACCCGCATGCTCGCCCTGGCCGGCGTGCTGCGGGATCTGCACGGGACGGCGAGTCCGGAGGTTCCCGAACCTCTCGGCCCGGCGGAGGAGCTGGCGCGCTGGAGCCGCACCATGCGGGCGGTTCCGGACGAACTCCGCCCCGGTTCCGAGGAACTGCTGCGCGCCCTGGCCGCACGCATCCCCGAGCCCGCATCGCTGACCCTCACCCACGGCGACTTCCGCCTCGGCAACGTCCTGTGCCGGGGCGAGCGGCCGGCGGCCGTCGTCGACTGGGAGATCTGGGGGTACGGCGATCCACGCATCGACCTCGCGTGGTTCCTCCTCTTCACCGACCACCGAAACTTCCCCCGCCTTGGCCGCGCCGTCCCCGGTCTGCCCACCGAGGAAGAGCTGCTCACCGCCTACCTCGACGGCCGTCCCGAACCTCCCGCTCTCGACTGGTTCCGTGCCCTGGCCCGCACCAAGATGGCCGCGATCATGGGGCACAACCTGCGCAGGCACCGCGAGGGCAAGCACCACGATCCCGACCAGGAGCGGTTGCCCCCGACCATCGCGGCGATGATCCGCACGGCCGGCGACATCCTCGCCCAACGGTCCCGACGGTCCTGAAGGAGCCGCACCATGGATTTCGGACTCTCCCCGAGGGCCGAGGAACTCCGTTCGCGCATGGCCGCGTTCATGGCGGAGTACGTCCTGCCCGCCGAGCCCGTCCACGAGCGTCAGCTCGCCGAGGCGGACGACCCGCACCGACTCCCCCCGATCATGCGGGAGCTGCGGGAGAAGGCACGCGCCGAGGGACTGTGGAACCTCTTCCTCGCCCACGGCGCATGGGGCGCGGGCCTCACCAACCTTGAGTACGCCCCACTCGCCGAGCTGGCGGGCCGCTCCGTCATCGGCCCCGAGGTCTTCAACTGCTCGGCCCCGGACACCGGCAACATGGAACTCCTCGCCCTCTTCGGCACACCGGAACAGCAGGACCGCTGGCTGCGGCCGCTCCTGGCCGCCGACATCCGCTCCTGCTTCGCCATGACCGAGCCCGAGGTGGCCAGCTCCGACGCGCGCAACATCCGCACCCGCGTCACCCGGGACGGCGACGAGTACGTCGTCAACGGCCACAAGTGGTACACCTCCGGGATCCTCGACCCGGACTGCAGGCTGATCATCCTGATGGGGGTCACCGACCCCGACGCGCCCGCCTACCGGCGGCAGAGCATGCTGCTGATCCCGCGCGACACCCCCGGCATCACCGTCCTGCGCGACCTGCCGATGTTCGGCTACACCGACCGCTGCGGCCACGGCGACGTGCTCTTCGAGGACGTACGCGTGCCCGTGTCCGCGCTGCTCGGCGGCGAGGGCGACGGGTTCGCGCTGGCCCAGGGGCGGCTCGGGCCCGGCCGTATGCACTACGCCATGCGCGCGGTCGGATTCGCCGAACGTGCCCTGGAGCTGATGTGCCGCCGGACCCTGACCCGGACCGCCTTCGGCGGCCCGCTCGCCGAACAGGGCGTCGTGCGCGAGTGGATCGCCCGCAGCCGGATCGAGATCGAGCAACTCCGCCTGCTCGTCCTGAAGTCGGCGTGGCTGATGGACACCTCGGGCAACGCGGCCGCCCGTACCGAGGTCGCCGCGATCAAGGTGGCCGCGCTGGAGGTGGCCCACCGGGTGGTCGACCGGGCGGTCCAGGCGCACGGGGCGGCCGGGGTCAGCGACGACACCGTGCTGGCACGGCTGTACGCGATCACCCGGGCGCTGCGGATCGCGGACGGGCCGGACGAGGTGCACCTGCGCACCGTCGCCCGGCGCGAACTGGCCAGGTATCCCGAGGAGTCGGCATGAACGCACCGGTACTGGACGGACGGGTGGCCGTGATCACCGGCGGCTCGCGGGGGATCGGCCTCGGGATCGCGAAGGCATACCGCGAGGCGGGTGCCCACGTGGTCATCGCCGCCCGCAAGCCGGACGGACTGGCCGCCGCCCGCGCGGAGTTGCTGCGGGTCAAGGGCGACGGCGAGGTGCACGAGGTGGTCGCCCACGCGGCCCGGCCGGAGGACGCCGAACGGTGCGTCGAGGAGACCATGGGCCGGTTCGGCCGGCTCGACGTGCTGGTCAACAACGCGGCCACGAACCCCTACATGGGCCCCCTCCTCGACCTCGACCCACCGCGGGCCCAGAAGACCGTCGAGGTCAACCAGTACGGCATGGTCGTCTGGACCCGGTACGCCTGGCAGGCATGGCTGCGGGAGCACGGGGGAGCCGTCGTCAACATCGCCTCCGTCGGCGGGCTGGTCGTCGATCCGCACATCGGCTGGTACAACGCGACCAAGGCGGCGATGCTCCATCTGACCCGGCAGCTCGCCTACGAACTCGGCCCGCACGCCAGGGTCAACGCGATCGCGCCCGGCCTGATCAAGACCGAACTGGCGCGGGCCGTATGGGAGCCCAGGGAGCCGATCCTGACCGCGAGACTGCCCCTGCGCAGGCTGGGCACGGTCGAGGACGTGGCGAACGCGGCGGTGTTCCTGGCGTCCGGGGCCTCGTCCTGGATGACCGGCCAGACGCTCGTCCTGGACGGCGGGGCGACCGCGCTGCCGATCGGGGTCGACGGGTGACCGGCGCGACCGCGAACCTGTTCTCGCTCGAAGGCCGCACGGCCGTGGTCACCGGGGCCTCGTCGGGGCTGGGCGCGCGCTTCGCCACCGTGCTCGCGGCCGCCGGCGCCACCGTGTTCGCGGCGGCCAGGCGGCCGGACCGGCTGAAGGAGCTGGCCGACCGCGACCCGCGCATCCACCCGGTCGTCTGCGACGTGGCGCGGCAGGCGGACCGCGTCCGGCTGGCCGAGACCGCCTTCGAGCACAGCGGCCGGCTCGACGTGCTGGTCAACAACGCGGGGGTACCCGGCGCCGTACGCGCGCAGGACGAGAGTCCCGGCGACTTCGAGACCGTCCTGGCCGTCAACCTCGTGGCCCCGTTCCACCTCGCCCGGCTGCTCGCCGAGGCACGGCGCGATCATGACCGTACGAGATCGATCGTCAATGTCTCCTCCGTCCTGGGGCTCGTCTCCGGTGCCCCGCTCGGAGGGGCCGCCTACGCCGCCTCCAAGGCGGGGCTCCTCGGCCTGACACGCGAACTGGCCGGACAGTGGGGAAGGTCGGGGGTGCGCGTGAACGCCCTCGCTCCCGGCTGGTTCCGCTCCGAGATGACCGACGGGCTGTTCGCCGACGAACGCTCCCGGCGCTGGGTGGAGCGCGGCACGATGCTCGGGCGCGGAGGCGCACCCGGAGAGCTCGACGGAGCGCTGCTCTACCTGGCCTCGGACGCGTCCTCGTACTGCACCGGCCAGGTGCTCACCGTGGACGGCGGGTGGACCGCGCGATGACGATCACGACCGAGATCGACGACGACGGGGTGGCCCATGTCGAGATGTGCCGGGGCTCGGGCAACGCGATCGACCTCGCGATGGCCAGGGGGCTGCTGGAGGCGGCGCGGGAGTGCGCGGCGGCCCGGGTACGGGTGGTGCTCCTCACCGGGCGGGGGCCCTCCTTCTGCGTGGGAGGCGACCTGAAGGAGTTCGGTGCCCTGCCCGTGGAGCGGCTGGCCGGACACCTCGTCGACGTCACCGACGCACTGCACGGGGCGCTGCGGATCCTCGCCGGCCTCGACGCGCCGCTGGTGGCGGCCGTGCAGGGGGCCGTCGCCGGGGCCGGACTCGGGCTCGCCATGGCCGCCGACCTCGGCTTCGCCGCCGCGGACGCCCACTTCACGGCGGCGTACACCGCGATCGGGTACTCGCCGGATGCCGGGGTGAGCTGGCTGCTGCCCCGCCTCGTCGGCCCCAAGCGGGCACTGGACCTGTTGCTGACCAACCGGCGGGTGCCCGCCGCGGAGGCGCTGGAGACGGGGCTCGTGAGCAGGGTCGTCGCACCGGAGCGGCTCCAGGAAGAGGCCGCGGGCGCCGCACGGGCGCTGGCGCGCGGCGCCACCGAGGCGTACGGCGTCACCCGGCGCCTGGTCGCCGGCGCGTTCTCGGCCGGGCTGGACGAACAGCTCGACGCGGAGGCCCGCCGACTGGCCGCGGCCGCGGTGTCCGGGGAGGGACGCGAGGGCATGGCGGCGTTCCTCGACCGGCGGGCACCGGACTTCACACGTGCCGCTCGACGGTGACGGGCGGGGCCGCCCGTCGCCTGCGTCCCGTCGATTCGAAGCCAACCTGAACTTGGGTCTACTCTCGGACGACCGGACGGTGATCGGAACCGGCCGTGGAGCAGAGGGAGAGGCGATGGCAAGGGCACGGATCGTGGATCCGGAGGAGGGGCCCAGGTCGAAGCGGGCGGCCATCCTGGTGGCCGCCGTGGAGCGGTTCGGGGAGGACGGCTACGAGAGCACCAAGTGGTCCGAGGTGGCCGACCGGGTCGGCATCGGCCAGACGGCGCTCTACCACTACTTCGAGTCCAAGGCCCACTGCCTGCTCACCATCATGCGCCTGGAGCTGCAGCGCTCCCACGACCAGTTCGTCGAGGCCACGAAGGACGTGACGGAGCCGGTCGAGGAGGTCCGCGCCGCGGTGCGCTCCGCCTTCGCGGTCACCGAGCAGGAGATCCGCCAGATGCGCATCCTGCAGGCCAACATGTCCCTGCTGGCCAACCCGCGCAAGTCCAAGCGGGAGGAGACCGAGCGGGTCGCGGCACGCCAGCTGGTGCAGATGGTCGAGCGGGACTGGACGAACCTGCTGATGCGGGGCATGTCCAAGGGCGCCTTCCCGCTGCGGGACGCGCACACGCTCGGCCTGGCCGTGCTCGGCATGATCGTCAGTGTCTGGCGCTGGTACCGCCCGACCGGAGCGATCCCGCTCGCCGAGATCAGCGAGATGATCGAGGGGTGTGTGGTGCGCATGGTCGCCGAATAGCCTCCGGCTCCGTCCCGCCTCTTGTCCGGGCCGGGGCGGTCGTCTTACAGTCAAACTGAACTGAACTCAGGTTGTTTCTCGGTTCTCGAGGTTCTTGGTTTTCACGTTCGTAGGGAGAGCGATCGGCAATGGTGCTTCGCGAATACATGGCCCGTATGGACGGCCAGGATCCGGAGAAGGCCCTGGAGCTGGTGGAGCCCGGATTCCGTTTCCTCATCGCCCTGCCCGGCGGTGAGCGGAGCGGCACGTCGCGCGAGGAGTTCGCCGCGTACATAGCAGGGCGTCAGGCCGCGGACCGTACCCATGAGATCAAGAGGTACGCGGTCGACGGCGACGTGGAGACCGCGTACGGCTTCGTTGTGGAGCGGGGTGTGACCACGGGGGCCTTCCTCTCCGCCGTACAGGTCTCGCCCGCCGGGCTGATGGCCCGCTACCAGTCCTTCTTCACCACCGGCTTCGACCTGGTGGACCGGCCGTGACGGCCCCCGCCCCGCAGGCCACCGCGGCGTTCCTGACCCGGTGGTTCGCCATCCTGGACGGCGAGGACGCCGACCGCATCCTGGACCTGATCAGCGACGACTTCTCGTTCTCCATCCTCTTCTCGACCGGTGGCGGCGGCGCCGCCGACTTCCACGGCGGCCGGGCCGAGATGGAGGGCTATCTCGCGCAGCGCGAGGTGGGCGTCCGTACGCATCACCTGCTCACGGCGGGCACCGTCGGCCGGGACGAGCTGTTCCTGGGCGAGGTCCGGCGCTCCGGGGTGCCGGAGGCGACCTTCGTGGCAGGGGCCCGCCTGGACGAGGCCGGCCGGCTACGGCGGCTGATGATCGGACGCTCGCCCGAGGTGCTGTTCACCTGAGAAGCCCGAGGAGGGCCCGATGTACAACCTGATCCTGCTGGCCGCCCGGCCCCCCGAGTGGACACACGAGCGGTTCATCGTCTGGTGGCGCGGCGAACACGCCGAACTCACCCGCGCCCTGCCCGGCCTGCGGTCCTGGCGCCACACCGACCTCGACGCGGCCCTCGAACCGCGTTCCGAGGGCTGGGACGGGGTCTCGGTCCTGAGCTTCGACACCGCCGAGGACCTGCGCAAGGCGCTGGACAGCCCCGCGTGGGCGGCAGCGGTCGCCCAGGTCGGGGACATGCGGGGCCGGCGGATCGCCGTGATGGGCGGCGAGGCGGAGATGTACCCCGGCTGAGCTGCCCGGCGGAGACGGGACAGCCACCACCACCGTTCGCTCGACGAGGCGAGGAAGCAGCGGATGCGACAGACAGTTCGGGAGTTCCAGCGACGCGCGGAGGCTGCCGACTTCACAGCCGTGGTCGACGACACGGGCCGGCACAGCGCGCGCGAGCTGCTGGCGCGCGCGGCCGAACTGGCCGACGTCATGGCACCGGACGGATCACCCGGCGGAACCCTCCTGCTCCAGGCCGACAACTCCTGGCGCACGGTCGCCGCGACCCTCGCCGTGGGGATGACCGGCGGGGTCCTGGCCCTGGTCAACCGCCACACGACCCGGACCGAGTTCGCGGCGGCCCTGGAGGACATCCGCCCCGACACCGTCATCGCCGAACCGTCCGCGGCCGAGGCGTGGCAGGCGCGAGAGGGCGTCGCGGGCGCCGCGGAGTCCGAGGCCCTCGACGGGTGGGCGCTCCTCGCGGCCCGCGGCCCGCGCGATGTCTCCCGCTGGTCGGGCGGCACGCTCATCGGCCTCACGTCCGGCTCCACCGGGCGTCCCAAGGGGGTCGTCCAGTCCGAGAGCGCCCTGCGCTACGCGTGCGCCCGCACCGCGGACATCAACGGGCTGCGCGACGGCGACGCGGTGGCCGCCGTCGTGCCCCTCTCCTCGACCGCCGCGTACTGCTTCGGCGTGTGCATGGCACTGGTGCTCGGCGGCCCGCTCGTCCTGAGCGGCCGCTGGGACCCCGAGGAGGCGCCGGCGCGGATGTCCGCGAACGAGGTCCGATGGACCATGTGCGTGCCCACCATGGCGCTTCAGATGGGCTCGGCGGCCGCCGGGTCACGGGTCCTCGAAGGCGTCCGCTCGATCACCGTCGGCGGCGGTCCCATGGACCGCGGCGCCCTCGCCCGTGCCGAACGCTCGCTCGGGACCCGGATCCTGCGCGTCTTCGGCATGTCCGAATGCCTCGGGCACACCTCCCCGCGGCCCGACGACCCCGAGGAGATCCGGCTGGGCTGGGACGGCCGCCCGTTCCCCGGCACCGAGCTGCGCGCGGTCGCCGCCGACGGCACCGTCCTGGGCCCCGGCCTCACCGGCCGGGCCGAGGTCCGCGGCCCGTCCCTGTTCCTGGGATACGCCCGCGACGGCAAGGTCGAACCGCCCGCCCTCACCGGCGACGGGTTCTTCCCCACCGGAGACCTGCTGGTGACCGGAGACGACGGGACGGTCACGATCATGGGCCGGGAGAAGGACGTCATCATCCGGGGCGGCCGCAATCTCGACATCACCGAGATCGAACGTGCCGTCGCCGCCCATCCGGGGGTCGCCCGCGCGTGTGTGGTGCCGGTACCGGACCCGCTGCTCGGCGAACGGGCGGCCGTGCTCGTGGTCGCCGAGGACGGCCACGCCGGTATCGACCTCGACGCCATCACCGCACACCTCGACCACACCGGTCTGTCCAAGGCCAAGTGGCCGGAATTCGCTTTCACCGTAGCCGAGTTGCCGCAGACGACGGTGGGCAAGCTGGACCGCCCGGGAGCCCGCACACTCGCACACGAACTGCACGCCCGGCTCTCGCCGGAGCCGACGGCCCGGCAACCGCACCCGCGAGGAGACGCATGACCACCCCCATGGCCCGTACCTCCCACACCCCCCACTTCGACCGCGGCCGGTGGTCGGAGGCGGGAGCCGAGACGGTACGGCCCGGCGTCCACCGCATCCCGCTCCCGCTGCCGGACGACGGGCTGCGCGCGGTCAACGTCTACGCGCTGGAAGGCCTGGCCGAGGGGCTGGTCCTGATCGACGGCGGCTGGTCGATCCCCGAGTCCCGCAGGGCGCTGGAGAACGCGCTCGCCGGTCTCGGCCACGACCTCGGCGAGATCAGCCACATCCTGGTCACCCACATCCACCGCGACCACTACACCCAAGCCGTCGCCCTGCGCGGGCTGCTCGGCTCCCGGGTCTACCTGGGCTCCGGCGAACGTCAGGGACTGGAGCTGCTCGGATCACTGCGTACGACACAGCCGGCCGGTTCGCTGGAGACCCTGACGCGGGCCGGCGCGGGCGAACTCGCCGAGCGGGTGGCCGCGATGGACCACGGCGACTTCGACCCGGGCGTGTGGGAGGCTCCCGACCGCTGGCTGGAGGCGGAGGAACTCCGCTTCTCGGACGCGAGCCTGCAGGTCATCCCGACCCCGGGCCACACCCGGGGACATGTCGTCTACCTGGACCAGGCCCGAGGCCTTCTCTTCTCCGGGGACCACGTACTGCCGCACATCACCCCGTCCATCGGCTTCGAACTCGGCCCGGCCGAACTGCCGTTGGGGGACTACCTCGACTCGCTGCGGATGATGACAACGCTCACGGACGCCCGGTTGCTGCCCGCGCACGGCCCGGTGGGCGACAGCGTGCACGCCCGGGTCGGTGAACTGCTGGCCCATCACGACGACCGGCTCGCCCAGACCCTCGCGGCCCTCGGCGACCGCACGCTCAACGCGTACGACGTGGCGGGGGAGCTGGGGTGGACACGCCGCAAGGTGCCCTTCGCCGATCTGAACCCCTTCAACCAGATGCTCGCGGTCAACGAGACCGCGGCCCACCTCGACGTGCTGGCGGCCCGCGGTCACGTCCGGCGCACTCGGTCGGGCGAGGGCGTCGACCACTACACCGCGCACCCTCGCGTCACCGCCGAAGAGCAGGCCGGGTGAAGCCGACTGCGGTTCGGCGACGCCGCAGCGGGGCGCGGGGAACTGCGCGACCAGCCACTGCGGCGCCGCGGACGCCGGACGACCCGGTTCGGCACTGCCGGCGGAGCGCTCAGCGTGCCGTCCAGCCTCCGTCGACATACAGCTCCGAGCCGGTCATGAAGCTCGCGTCGTCGGAGGCCAGGAACGCCACGGCCGCCGCCACCTCCTCGGGCGTGCCGAGCCGGCCGAGCGGTGTGCCGTCGAGCATCGCGGCCAACCGCGGTGTGTCCCGCCACAGTTCACGGGACCGAGGCGTCTCGATGAACCCGGGGTGCAGGGAGTTCACCCGGACACCGCGCCTCGCCCAGTGCAGGGCGGCGTTCTTCGTCATGAGACGCACGGCGCCCTTGGCCGCGTGGTACGAGAACTGGGAGCCGAAGCCGCCGACCGTGCCGAAGATCGACGCGACGTTGACGACCGAGCCGCCGCCGGATCGCCCGATGGCCGCGCCGGCGTGCTTCATGCCGAGCCAGACACCGGTCTGGGTGACCGCGATCACCTGGTCCCAGGACTCCCGGGTCTCCGTCTCGACGGTGCGCATCGCGGCGATGCCGGCGTTGTTCACCAGGACGGACAGGGAGCCGAGCCGGCCTGTCACCCGGTCCACGACGTCCTTCCAGGCCGACTCGTCCGTGACGTCCAGTGCCAGCCCGACAGCCCCGCCTCCGACCTCGTCGGCCAGCTTCTCGCAGCGCTCCGCGTCGACGTCCGTCACCACCACCATGGCGCCCTCGGCCGCGAACCGCCGTACCACGGCGTCGCCGATGCCTCCGGTCGCGCCGGTCACCAGGGCCACCCGGCCGGCCAGCCTCGCCTCCATCACGCCCGTCCCTCCCTCAGCCCTTGACGCCGCGCCAGGCCAGCGCGCCGCCGTCGATCACATAGGCGGCGCCGGTGATGAACGCGGCGTTGTCCGAGGCCAGGAAACAGGCGAGCCGGGCCACCTCCTCCGGCCGCCCCAGCCGGTCCACCAGCTGCGGGGCCAGCAGAGCCCGTTCCGTCGCCTCGCGGTCCTCGGACGCGGCGAAGTGGTCCTGCGTCAGCTGCGTGTCGATGACGCCGGGGCAGAAGCAGTTGCAGCGCACCGGGGCCAGGTCGACCGCGGTGACCTTGGTCAGATGGATGACACCGGCCTTGGTGACCCCGTAGGCGGGGCAGTTGGGGAAGCCGACGAGGCCGGAGACGGAGGCGGTGTTGACGATGGCCGGGCCGCGGGTGGAACGCCGCAGATGAGGTGCCGCGAACTTGGTCGTCAGCCAGACGGCCTTGAGATTGATCTCGTACACGGCGTCCCAGACCTCTTCGGGGAGCGAGCCGACCCCGTGGTCCGGGTCGGTCGTGAACGCGGTGTCGATCACTCCGGCGTTGTTGACCAGCACGTCAAGGCCGCCGAAGCGCTCGGCCGACCGTGCCACCATGGCCTCGATGTCATCGCGCATGCGCAGATCGCACCCGATCGTCTCGGCCTTCGCCCCTTCGGCGCGCACCCTTTCGGCGGTGTCGCCGGCGGCCGTCTCGTCGAGGTCGGCGACGGCCACCGCCGAGGCGCCCTGCCGGGCCAGCTCCACCGCGATGGCCCGGCCGATGCCCCGGCCCGCGCCGGTGACGAGAGCGACCCTGCCCTTGAGGGGACCATCCATCGTCCGCTCCCTTCGACCCCGAGACGGATCCTGAACTGAACCAACTTCAGTTCACTCCCGGAGTCTAGGTTCCCGCGGGGAGAGCGACAAGGGGCGGGCTCGCGTCGAGGTGCCTCAGGGCCGGTAGACCATCCCCGGCTGGGGCTTGGCGGGGGCGAGCAGTTGCGACACGGTGACGATGGTGTAGCCGCGCTGTTCGAGTGCGTTGAGAATCCCGGGGACGGCGGGCACGGTCCCCTTGTGCAGGTCGTGCAGCAGGATGATGCCGTCGCGGTGGGTCTGGTCGAGCACCCGCTTGGTGATCAGGGCCGAGTCGGTCGTCTCGTAGTCCTTGGCGGTGACGCTCCACAGCACCTGCGCCAGCCCCAACTCCTTGCAGATCTTGGCCACTTTGCGGTTGGTGCGGCCCTCCGGCGGACGCATCAGGACAGGCCTTCTGCCGGTGATCTTCTCGATGGCGTCCTGTGTCCGGGTCAGCTCCGCACGGGCGTCGGCCTCGTCGAGGTCCGTCAGCCTCGGGTGGGTCCAGGTGTGGTTGCCGATCTCCTGCCCCTCGTCCGCGATGCGGCGCAGGATGTCGGGGTACTTCGAGATGTGCCCCCTGCCCTGCACGAAGAACGTGGCGTGCAGGCCCCGCTGCTTGAGGATGTCCAGCAGCTTGGGGGTCGTCGGGCTGGGACCGCCGTCGAAACTGAGGGCCACGCACTTCGCCTTGCGGCAGTCGATGCCTCCGGTCACCGATCCCGATGCCTTGGCCCGGGCGGCGCGCGGCGAGGTGTGATCGTAGGTCGTCACCGTCAGGGCCAGAGTCACGGCGACGGCCAGGACGGCCGCCGCCGCTGTCGTGACGGCGATGAGTATGCGTGAGCGTCTGGTGCGTGCCTTGAAGAGCATACGAGTCCTTTCTTCGGTGGAGACGCGGGACTACCGCGTGCGGGTGAGAGCCGGCTGCGCTGCGAGGTCCCGCGGCCGGATGTCGAGCGTCAGGCGATGCCTCAGACGGCGTCCGAGCCGACGTTCCACCAGGGTGTGGACCAGCAGGGACAGCCCCAGCATGCAGATGACGGACAGCGCCGTCGAGGCCGTCGGCCCCAGCCTCGGGAACGCCTGGACCAAGCCCTTGGCCAAGGGGATGCCGAGGCTCTGGTGGACGAGGTAGAAGGGGTAGGTGAGTGCTCCCGCGGTGACCGGCCAACGCCATCGCAGTCCGGTGAGCGGGCCGATTCCTGCGAGGGCCAGCAGCCCGAGGCAGAGCGTGAGTACGACCGCGCAGACGGCCCAGGAGGGGCGGCCCTCGCCAGGGGGCACGGCGGCGTGGTCGGCCACCCGTAGCTGGAGCACGGTGAGCTGGTAGCACCAGGCGAAACCGAGCAACAGCCAGAGCAGGAGGCTCTGTCCGAACCTGTGCATGAGGTGGAGCACGATCCCGGCGACGAACAGGCCGGTGTACCGGGTCAGTACGAATTCGTCGAGCACGGGTGAGTGGAGTTCAAGGGCGATGACACCGGCCAGGAGCCAGACTCCGCAGAAGGCCACCACCCGCCGGTAGGTCAGGCCGAAGACGAGGAGTGCGGCCATCAGGAGGTAGAAGCGTGCTTCCACCCACAGGGTCCAGCTGACTCCGTCGACCGGATCGAGCCCCAGCGGCCCCGGGGCCATCGTCAGGTTGCCCAGCACCGTGCGAGGGTCGATGCGCGTGGCGGCGGGCCGATCGCCCAGTCGCGAGACCAGGACGAGCAGGACGACCAGGAGCACCGCGCACCAGTAGGCCGGGAAGAGCCGTGAGATCCGGGAGACGGTGAACTGGGCCGGGGTCCTTCCCCAGCAGCTCATGCAGATCACGAAGCCGCTGATGAGGAAGAAGAACTCGACGCCGAGCCAGCCGTAGCGGCTGATCTCGTGCAGGAACGGGGCGGAATCCCGGAGCTCGGTCCTGCCCCAGAAGTGCGGGGTGGGCGTGCCCAGGAAGTGGTAAGCGGCCACCATCAGCGCTGCCACCAGGCGAAGCCCGTCGATCGCCGTCAGGCGCGACTGCCCACTGTGAGGTTCGGGGGACGGCATGTCGGAACCGGCGCCGCGTCAGCAGGCGGTGGGCAGCGACGAGCGGCTGACACGTATCTTCGACCGGCCGTGCGGCCGCTTCTCCCGGTGGCGGCGGGTGTCCGAGGCCGGCACGGCCCGGTGGTGGCCGACGTGGTCGGGATGCTTGAGACGCAGCCACGCGTCCCGGCCGGCCCGGCTGAGATACGGGACGACGCGCCCCGGGTGGCGCAGGGCGTAACCGGTCCTGTGGGTGAGGGCGGCACGGTTGTGGCGCAGTTTCTTCGGCGACATGGCGTCGGCGGGCATGGCGAAGCGACCTCCGTACGGAGCAAGGGAGAAATCCGGGTGTGGGGTAGCGCGTGAGAGAGGGAGACGGCACGGCGACGGCGTCAGACGCGGCGGCGCAGGAGCAGCGCGGTGGCGATCGTGAGCAGCGCGGCCAGGCCGCCGAGGACCGCGGTGTCGGTCCACTGGAAGGCCCAGTAGTCACCGGCCGGGTTGGCCTCGTAGAAGCGGGCCACGTACCCGTGTGCCGCCATGCACTCCCTGAGCTGGGTACCTGACGGGAAGGGGCAGTTGAACACGGATTCGTGGCGGCCGGAGGCGGTGATCAGCCCGTAGTCGCCGGCCGACCACTTGTCGCCCATCGGTGCCTTGGGGGTGATGCCGGCGCTGACGTATGTGTGCGGCGGGACCAGAAGCCGGGTCCAGTGCGTCCACTCCAGCAGGAGTGCCGTCGCCCCCGTCACCAGCAGGGTCAGGCCCATCGCCGCCAGGACCCGGCGGGCCAGCAGGCCCAGCAGGGTGCCGGCCGCCAGGCCGAACAGGGCGGCCGCGACGACGCGGGGGCCCGAGCCGCTCAGGGCCGTGTTGTCGTACCAGAACAGGCCGTAGCTGTGGTCGGCGGCCGGTCGCCACCACCAGGCGAACACCCCCGCGAGCAGGCCGGAGAGGGCGGCCGTGGTCGCCGCGGCCAGGGCGAACCGGGAGGCGAACCACTGACCGCGGCTCGGGCCCTGGGCGAGGATCAGGCGATGTGTGCCCAGTTCCCGGTCGCGGCCCAGCAACGGGGCGCCCCAGAAGACGCCGATGACGACGGGCAGCACGATGTTCAGCGCCCCGAGGTACTTCAGCGGCTCGACGTCCAGCAGGAGTGGCAGGCCGGTGTCCGAGCCTGTGCAGTACAGCGGCCCGGGGGCGCAGTGGTCGAACAGCCCGCTGTGCAGGGCGTCCAGCATGTCCGAGCGGTAGTACGCCGCGATCGCCGCGGCGAGGACCAGGGTGGCCGCACCGATGGCGGCCAGGACGCGCTGCTGGCGCCAGGCGAGCCAGAGGGAGCCTTTCACGCCGCCACCTCCGTCCGCCGGTCCGCGGCGGGCCGGACCGGCTCCTCCTCGGGCTGGAGATAGCCGATCAGGATGTCCTCCAGACTGGGCCGTGCCGTGTGCCAGTCGCCGCGCAGTGGTCCGCGTTGCCGTACCAGGGCGGTCAGCTGTCTGCCGGCGGTGCGGCGCTGTACGACGGTGTGCTGTGCGGCCAGGGCACCGGCTCGGTCGACGGGTCCGGTCAGTACGACGTGGCTCTCGCGCAGTGCTTCGGTGTCCTCGCTCAGCTCGGCGCGGCCCTCGCGCAGCACCAGCACCCAGTCGCAGGTCTGCTCCAGTTCGGGCAGGACGTGCGAGGACAGCACGATGCTGGTGCCACGCTCGGCGGCCTCGGCCATGAGCTCCGCCATGATCTCGCCCCGCGCCACCGGGTCGAGGTCGGCCAACGGCTCGTCGAGCAGCAGGAGTTCGGGTCTTTTGCCCAGGGCCAGGGCGAGCGCGACACGGGTGCGGCGCCCGGGGGACAGTTCGCCGACGCGGGCGTGGAGCGGGATGCCGCCCGCGTGCACGATCCGTTCGGCGGCCGTCCGGTCCCAGGAGGAGTTCAGCTTCTCGCCCATCAGCAGGGTGTCCGCCACGGTGAACCGGGGGTAGAGCGGCTTGTCCTGGGTGAGCAGGGCGACCCGGGTGCGGGCCTCGGCGGTGCCGGGCGCGGCGCCCAGTACGCGCAGTTCCCCGGAGCCGGGCCGCAGGAGGCCACCGGCCAGGTGCAGCAGGGTGCTCTTGCCGGCGCCGTTGCGTCCGACGAGGGCGGCTATCCGGCCGCCGGGCACGGTGAACTCGCAGTCCCGCAGGGCCCAGCCGCCCCGCCTCCGGTACCGGAATCCGAGTCCCGTGGCGCGCACCGCGGCCGGCGCGTCAGGCCCGGTCATGCGTCCTCCTTCTGCCGTCCCGGTCGTCCGGGGTGCGGCTGTGGTGTTCGTTGTCGTAGGCGTCCAGGACCGCTGTGACCATGGCGAGGACATCGGCCCGTTCCAGGCCTGTGGCCCGGGCGCGGTCCACCCAGTCGGTGACCTCCCGGCGCAGCGGCGAGTCGTCCTGCGCGCCGGGCCGGGCGAGTGATCGCGTCACGAAGGTTCCGAGGCCGCGGCGCAGTTCGACCAGGCCGGCCTGCTCCAGATCGCGGTAGGCCCGGAGCACGGTGTTGGGGTTGATGGCGGTCGCCGCCACCACCTCCTTGGCCGTGGGCAGCTTGTCCCCGACCTTGAGGAAGCCCATCCGGAGCGCTCGTTCGGTCTGCTCGACGATCTGCACGTAGGCCGGTACGCCGCTGCCACGGTCGATCCGGTAGTCGATCACGTCGCCTTCCTCGGTCTCCCACCATGCTTGTGCTAATGAATTAATGGAAGCATGGTGGATGTCCGGCGGCGCTGTCAAACGCCTGTGGGCGCGTGCGCGGGAGCGGGGCCGGCGGTGGGCGTACGGGAGTCAGGCGGTGCCGGGTTCCTCGTACGGGATGCGGTTCAGGTGCAGGACCCTGCCGAGAGTGCCCCATTCGTCGCCGCCGAGTTTGGTGAGGGGGCGCAGCAGCTCGCTGCTGGGGCGGTCGTCGACCAGGTAGTCCTCGTCGACCACGGCATGGAGCACCCGCCCGAAGACCAAGGTGCAGTTGCCCATGCGCAGGGTGGTGTGCGAGCGGCACTCCAAAGCCACATGGGCGGCTGCCACCCTGGGCGGCCGCACGGTTCGGCTGGCCTCCCGCTCGATGCCCGCGGCCTCGAATTCGCTCACCGAGCGCGGGAGGTCGACGGCGGTGGCGTTGATGAGGTGCAGGAGCGGCTCGGAAGAGAAGTTGACGACGAACTCGCCGGTTTCCTCGACGTTCCGCAGCGAGTCCTTCCGGCCGATCGAGGTGAACTGGACGATGGGGGGATCGGTGCTGGCGATGCTGAAGAAGGAGTGCGGGGCCAGGTTCTCGGTACTTCCGTCGGGGGTGATCGTGGAGACCCAGGCAATCGGCCGTGGAATGACGACCGATGTCAGGAACCTGTAGAAGTCCGTGCCGCTCATCGCCTCAGGGGGGTATTCCACACGCATGGACCGAGTATCGGACCAGGGCGCCTGAGCCTTCCTCAGCCCGACCAGGTGTGTCGTGCCGAGGTCCGCCGCTCACGCACCATGCGTCTCGTCGGGCGGCTGGTGACCGACAGCTCCGAGCGCCCGTGGGTTGAGGGCGCCCAGCATGCGCTGGAGGTGGGTGCGCACCTGTTCCTGCTCCTCGGGCAGAAAGGGCTGGAGGGCTTCCCGCTCGCACGGTTCGAGAGCGCCTTCGCCTCGCAGTGCCAGCTCCACCCCGGCAGCGGTGACGGACATCTCGACGATTTTCCCGTGGGTGGGGTGCGCCCGCCGCTGGACCAGCCCGCGCTCCACCAGGTCGCGCAGCGCCGCGCCCATGGACTGGGCGGTGACGCCGCAGCGGCGGGCCAGTTCGGCACTGGAGAGTGTCCCGTCCCGGCTCAGCCGGACAAGGGCGCTGTACTGCGCCTGGGTCAGCCCGAGCGGACGCAGCGCCTGTTCGATGCGCTGCGCGTAGGCCTGTGAGAGCTGCCAGAGCAGATAGCCGATGCGCTCGCTGGGGTCCCACACGGTCACGGTGATCTCCACGTATCTGTTAACTTATATCAGGTACCTTACATCATAGGATGGGAGCCCCGTGCCCAGCACCGCCTCCACGAGCCAAGACCATTTTTCCGGCGCCGCTCCGGGGCCGGCGCGGCACCGTCACCGTCCCGGCCCGCAGACGGACGCTCCCCCCGAGCGCTCGGGCCTGTCCGGTCGGCAGGCAGTCCTCAAGCCTGTCATCACGGTGCTCACCATCGGGCTGGTCTTCGTCAGCGTCTTTCTCGCGGCCTTCCATACGCCCAAGGCGCACCGTCTGCCGGTCGCCGTCGCCGCGTCCGACAAGACCGCGGCACTCTTCGACGTCCGGCTCCAGCGTGTCTCGCCGGACGCCTTCCAGGTGGACCGCTACCAGGACGACGCCGCGGCCCGCGGGGCGGTCGAACACCGCCACGCGTACGCCGCGCTGCTGGCCGACGACGGTACGCCCGAGATCGTCTATGCCGGCGCGAACGGTCCCGCCGTGTCCGCGCTGGTGGCACCCCTCGGCACCCTGTGCGCATCCACCTGTGACACGGCGGGGCACAAGATGCCCGTGATCGACGTTCTCCCCCTCTCGTCCGGAGACAGCCGCGGCCTGTCGGTCTTCTACGCGTCGTTCGGCCTGGTGCTGTCAGGCTTCCTCTTCGGCCAGATGACCTATCAAGTGGCACCGCGCCTGTCCTTCGGGCAGCGCGTGTCCAGCCTGGCGCTGTTCGCGGTCGTCGGCGGGCTGGCGGCGACGCTCATCGCGAGTACGGCCTTCGGCGCCATACCTGGCCCCTTCCTGGGCATCGCGGGACTCGTGACGCTGATGGCGGGGGCCGTCGCGGCAGCCACCGTGCTCCTGATCCGCATCTTCGGGCCTGCCGGAGTTCCGCTGGCGTCGATCTTCATGCTGGTCATGGGGAACGCCACCAGTGGTGGAGTGCTGCCGCCCGAATTCCTGCCCGGTTGGCTGAAGCCGCTCGCCTCCGTCATGCCCGCGGGCGTCGGCGTCCGCGCGCTGGACGGGATCGCCTACTTCCACCACGACGGACTGACCAGCGGCATCGTGGTGCTGTCGGCATGGATCGCGCTCTGCGTGGCGGGGCTGTTCCTGCTGGACCGGATCGCCGCATCGGCCGGGATCGTGCACGCCGCGAGGTCGTGAGGTCACCGTGTCACACCCTCCGGCGCTGCCTTGTCTAAGGGGTGTCCAACAACAGACAGAGGGTCTGATGCGTGAAATCGTGATTGTCGGTGGCGGCTATGCAGGCTTCTACGCCGCGTGGGGCCTGGAGAAGAGGCTCAGTGCAGCGGAGGCGCGGGTCACGGTTGTCGACCCCCGCCCCTACATGACGTACCAACCGTTCCTGCCGGAGGTGACGGCCGGATCCGTCGAGGCTCGTCACGCCGCCGTGTCGCTGCGGCGGCACCTGCGCCGCGCCCGGCTGATCGCAGGGACCGTGACCGGGATCCGCCACGCAGACCGGACGATCACGGTGCGGCCCGCCAACGGAGCGGACTACGAACTGCGTTACGACACCCTCGTCGTCACCGCCGGCGCCGTGACCCGCACCTTCCCCATCCCGGGGCTTGCCCAGCACGCGATCGGCCTGAAGCACGTCGAAGAGGCGGTGGCCATCCGCGACCGGCTGATGACCGCGTTCGACCAGGCGGCCTCCCTGCCTCCCGGCGCCGAGCGGCGCAGGCTGCTCACCGTGACGTTCGTGGGCGGCGGGTTCTCCGGAGTGGAGGGCTTCGGGGAACTGCTGTCGCTCGCCACGGCCATGCTGAAGTCGTATCCCGAACTGAGCAGTGACGAGCTGTCCTTCCACCTGGTCGAGGCCCGGGGCCGCATTCTGCCCGAGGTGGGGGACAAGCCGGGCGCCTGGGTGGTCCGCTCTCTGGAACGCCGTGGCGCGCACGTTCACCTCGACACACAGATCCTCTCCCTCGCCGACGGCCATGTGGTGCTCTCCGACGGGGAGGAGTTCGATTCCGCCTTGGTCGTATGGACCGCCGGCAACGCCTCCAATCCGGTCGTGCACAACCACTCGGACCTCCCGATCGACGAACGGGGCCTGCTCGTGGTCCGCCCCGACCTGCGCGTGGGCACCGACAGCGAACTCGTCTCGGACGCATGGGCGGCCGGGGACGACGCGGCCGTTCCCGACCTGGCGTCGACGGTGCCGGGAGCTCACACGGTGCCGAACGCCCAGCACGCCGTACGGCAGGGCAGACGCCTCGCGAAGAACATCGTGGCCGACCTGCGCGGGGGACGCGTCGAGAACTACCGCCACAGCAGTCTGGGGGTGGTGGCCACGCTCGGGCTGGGACGGGGCATCTTCCAGTACAAGAGGATCGTCATCAAGGGGCTCCCCGCCTGGCTGATGCACCGGGGCTATCACGTCCTGGCCGTGCCTTCGTGGGAACGCAAGATCCGCGTCCTCACGGTCTGGCTCACGGCCGCGGTCTTCGGCCGGGATCTCGTCTCCCTCGCCTCCGTCCAGCATCCCCGGGACGCGTTCGTCACGAGTGGCGATCCGCAGCGTGCCGGCGAGAGCCCGACGAGCGGCCGCCCGGCCGCCTGAGCCCGCGGGACAGGCCGGGAGGCCGCCGGAGCCCGCCGGCGGCACATTCGATGCCGCCCCCGAATACCGGCCGCCTGGGCCGCACCCGTCGCCATCCGACTGAGGGCGTTTCCGCCTCTCCTGTGGAGCACACCATGAACACGAGTAAGGAGGCCGCGCGCGGCCTGACCGACATCGAGACCTTCCTGTACCGGCACGCTCATCTGGAAGCGGCACGGCAGCGCGTCGCGGTCTTCACCACGCGGGTGCCCGGGCTGACCCGGGAGCAGAAGACGGACATCGAGAGCTGGTACCTCAAGGAACAGACATACGTCGCCCGCATGGTGACGGAACACATCGCGGCGAACATCAGCGAGGTGCAGCAGCGGCACCGTGTCCGGTTCACGCGCTGGCTACGAGGAACGCTCACCGCGATGATCCTGATCACCGTGGCCATGGCCCTGTGCTCCGCTGTGGTCCTGGGATCGCTGAGCTGAACGGCGGGCGCGTCACGCCGCATCGTGCGCTGCTGAGGAACCGCCACGGTTGCTCGTCGCGGGCCGGCCGAGTCGAATCACCAGATCATGCGATGCGCCTCAGCAGCGTACCGGGCCGCTGCGCTGTCCAGACCCGTCCGGACGCGGTGCACGCGTCCCGGTGCGGCTGCCGCGCATGGTGCGTGGGACGCCGTGTCACAACTCTCGATCCCGGCCGGTCAATGGTTCGACAGGCCAAGCGGACGAGGGAAGCGGGCGGCCGGCCGAATCACTCGATCATGCGATGCGTCCGGACACCACTCTGATCCAGTCTGGCCTGGTTGGCGAAGAATGCATTGATTACCTGAACAGGGTCCTGGTGTGAGCCGATGTGCCGGCTCGGGCGGGGGAGTGGGGCCGATCCGGATCGCTGGTTCAGCTGCGATCGGGCGTCGGTCGTGAGAAGCGCGTCGCAGGGCGGCTTGTCGAAGCCGTCCGCCTGCCAGCGGTAGCGATGCGATCCCGCCATGCGACAGCCGTATCCGGAGGAACGAGGACCAGAGGACCATGCATCTCAAGTCGTCCCCTACGACGAGCGACCTTGACGAGGCTGTTTCTGCCTTTGTGCAGCACCGGGCGCGCCTCTTCGGGATCGCCTACCGTGTGCTCGGCAGTGTGGTCGAGGCTGAGGACGTGGTCCAGGAGGTGTGGCTGCGTTGGCAGAAGACCGACCGCTCCGTGGTCCTGAGCCCCGTGGCCTTCCTGTCCAGCGCTACGACACGTTTGGCCATCAACGTGGCACAGTCGGCGCGGGTGCGCCGGGAGACCTACATCGGGCCGTGGCTGCCCGAGCCCGTCGACACCAGTGTCGATCCGGAGGTGGGCGCGCAGCGGGCGGAGGCCCTGGAGCTCGCCCTCCTGCTGGTGCTGGAGAAGCTGAGCCCCACTGAGCGGGCCGCGTACGTCCTGCGCGAGGCGTTCGACTACTCCTACCCGGAGATTGCCGAGATCCTGCAGCTCAGCGTCGTCAACGTCCGCCAGATCGTGAGCCGTTCACGCAAGCGTCTGTCGGGCGAGCCGCGGGCGAGTGCGGACGCTGTGGAGCATCGACGCCTGCTGGATGCCTTCGTCTCAGCGGCTCGCACCGGGGATGTGGCCTCGTTGGAAGCCGTCCTCGCCCCTGACGTCGTCAGCCTGTCCGACGGCAACGGGCTCCGGGGAGCCGCCCGGGTCCCTGTGGTGGGCCGTGCGCGTGTGGCCAACCTGGCTACCGCCACCCGGCGGTTCTGGCAGGAGACGGACCTGCGACTCGTCCAGGCCAACGGCCGTACGAGCGTGGTGATGCACCGCGACGGTGCCCCCACCGCGATCCTGACCGTCGCTGCTTCGAGAGAAGGTATCCACAGGGTGATGTGGGTGTTCAACCCCAGCAAGATCGCCGCGTTCCTGGACTCCGGCGCCCGCTGCGCAACTGCTCCTGGTCTTGCGTCGGTTGATGGGTGAGTGAGCCTCACTCCCCGGTCGGGGCACGGTCGTTGCGGTGCGGTGGATCCGGGCCGCGGTGACGGTGGCGGGGACGCCGAGTCCGGCGGCGACCGCCGTGATCGCGCTCTCGCCGACCTCAGGGTCGGCCTGGCCGTCGTAGGTGACATACGGCGCGACGAACGTCTCATAGTGTGCTCGGGCTCTGCAGGGCACGTCGGTGATCTTGTACGACGGCCTGGACCGCGGGGTCGTCGGGCGGGATGTGGGGGTGGGGTCCACGGCCACGCCCCCGGTGAGAATCCGGAGGTGGTCGCCGACCCAGGCCGATCCGGCCCCCGCCTCCGCGAACTCCGCGACGCGCGCGGACTCCGGCTTCGCCCCGGCCCGCGGTCCTGGTTTGTGAGGGCCGTCGACAGGGGGCAGGGTGGTTCCTGGAGCTCTGCGCGTGGGGCAGTGGTCGCACAGCCCGCCACGGATGTGGTGGACACGCCCACGAGCAGTGCCGCCATCCGTTCCGGGCAGGCCTACGGAGGTGCAGCAGTGTCGGCACAGGACTCGGCGACTGAGAGCGCCGCACAGGACAACGAGTCGACGTTCGGCCCCAGGATGCTGGCGGACGTCAAGCCGCCCTTCGTTCCCGAGGGCGCTTCGGGCATGACCGTTCTCGTCGAGTGGCCGCCCGGCGACCCCGGGACACCTCCGCACCGCCACTCCGGGCCGTGTTTCGGCTACGTCCTCGAAGGAGCGGTCCGCTGGGAGCTTGAGGGCGAACCGGAACGAGTGATCAAGGCCGGTGAGACGTTCTGGGAGCCGGGCGGCGAGGTGATCCACTACCAGAACGGCAACGCCTCGTCGGACACGCCGGCCAAGTACATCGTGTTCATGATGTGCGCGCCGGGTCAGCCGATGCTCACGCTGGTCGACGACGAGGAACTGGAGAAGCGGGCCCACCTGCGCGCCCCGCGCCCCACCGGCTGACCTGCCGGTTCGCCGGGGGCAGGCGCCGGCCGCAGGGGGACCGGCGTTGAGGGCACATATGGCCTGCGGCATAGTTGCCCCATGCGCAGCACAGAGCCCACGGGCGACCTGGACCCCGGGCGCGCGGACCAGACTGGGACCGGGCTGCGCCTCAGGGGGCGGGACCGTGAGATCGCGGCTGTCCGCGAGGCTCTGGTGGCGGTGCGCGGCGGACGGGGCGCCTGCGTCGTCGTGGAAGGCGCGCCCGGCGTCGGCAAGAGCCGGCTGCTCGCGGAGCTGGACGGGCGGGCACGGCGGTGCGGATTCGCCGTGGTCTCCGTACGGGCCGACGAGTTCGATCAGTATGCGGCGGGAGCCGCCCTGCAGTCCGCCCTGCAGGCCTCCGACGGTTCCGCCCGAGCCGCCGCGGGCCTGAACGACCAGCGGCTCCGACTGCTGGACAGCATCGCCGATGCCCTGGAGGACCGGGCGCAGCGCGCGCCGGTGCTCGTGCTCGTGGACGACGCGCAATGGGCCGATCCGGCCACGCTCTTCGCCCTGCGCACCCTGCCCGGACGGCTGGCCTCCTCGCGGATCCTGTGGGTGCTGGCGGTACGGTCGGAGACCGAGCGGCCGACCGTGGCCAGGGTGCGGGAGGACCTCGAACGCCTCGGAGCCCGATGGCTGACCCTCGGCCCGCTGCCACAGCAGGAACTGGAGCACATCGCGGCCGACGTGCTCGGAGCGAAACCCTCACCCGCTCTGGCCAGGATGCTGCGAGGCGTCGCGGGCAATCCGTTCCTGGCGATCGAACTGGTGCGCTCCTTTGCCGACACGGATGCCGTCAGAGCAGCGGCGGGCGCGGCCGACCGGCTGTACCGGGACATCCCCGTCGGCTTCCGCCAGAGTGTCGCCGCACGTCTGGAGCAGCTCCCGGAGGACGCCGTACGTCTGCTCCAGATCGGTTCCGTCCTCGGCCGCGAATTCGACTTCGGCACGGCCGCCCGCATGCTCGGGAGGCAGGTCGGCAGCCTGCTGCCGGGCGTGGAGGCCGCCCTGAACGGCGGTCTGCTCTCGGCGGACGGCCCGCGACTCGCCTTCCGCCACGACCTCCTGCGGCAGGCCGTCCACGAGAACCTGCCGCCGGCCGTACGGACCGCGCTGCACCGGGAGGCCGCGGAGAGCCTGCGCGCCACCGGGGCACGGTCGGCGGAGGTGGCCTGGCATGTCGTCATGGCGGGCGGCCCGGTCGACGACGACGCCGTGACCATGCTGCACACCGCCGTACGGGAACTGTCGCCGACGGCACCCGACGCGGCCGCGGACCTCGCCCAGCGGATCGCCGGCCTGCTGCCCCCGCGCGACCGGCGGCGCGTCGGTCTGCTGACCGACGCGGCCGAGTACCTGGGCCGGACCCGCCGGGTCCACGAGGCGCTCGACCTGGTCGATGCCGCACTGTCGGACGGCCTGGAACCGCCCCAGGAGGCGAACCTGCGCCTGGTGGCCGCCGAGATACACCAGGCCGCGGGCGACGACGCCGCAGCCATGACACACCTGCAGCAGGCCCTGAACCTCCCCGCCCTACCGTCCGACCTGCGTGCCCTGCTGCTGAAGACCCAGGCGACGGGCCACGTGTACCTCGGGAACATCACCGCAGCCGAACAGACGGACACCGGCCTGGTCGCCGCCTCCTACCGGAGCCACGAGCCGGCCGTCGTGGTCAGCGCCATGGTGTTCCAGTCGCAGACGTACTTCTACCGCGGGCGCCTGGCCCGGGCTCTGGAACGTGCCGAGGAAGCCACCGCACGCGCGTACGCCGAACCCACTGTGCCCCACCTCCGGCCCCCGAGAATTCCGGCGCTGTGGCTGGCCACGGTACTGACCTCCACGGACCGGCTCGCGGACACCGAGCGGGTTCTGCGTGAGGGACAGCGCGAAGCGGATGCGCTGGGCCTCGGCTGGTCGCTGCCGCACTGGCATGCCCGCCGTGCCTGCGCCCTGCTCGAACAGGGCGCGCTCGACGACGCGGCCGTGGAGGCCGAGGCCAGTCTGGCGGTGGCGGACGAACTGGAGATCACCCAGCCCAATCCGCAGGCCCGCTCCGTACTGGCACTGGTGGAGATCAGACGCGGTGACCTCGCCAAGGCCAGGGACCATCTCCGCGCGGCGGAAGCCGGCTCCGGCACGAACGCGCGGCGGTACGGCCTGTGGGTGTCTCTCGCGCGCGCCTGCCTGGCGGACGCGGAGGGCCGGGACCGGGCAGCGGCAACGGCGCTCACGGGCAGCTTCGAGGACAGCGAGCCGACGCGGCTGCTCACCCTTCCGCCGTCCCACTGGCCCGGAATCGTGCGTGTCGCGCTGCGCGGCGCACAGCCGTCGGTCGCGCGGGCCGTCTCCGCTGCCCTGCGGACCCTGACCGCACGGGACGACAGCCAGGAGATCATCGCGGCCGTCCGTGCCCATGTGGACGGCCTGCTCCACCGTGACCTCCGCGCACTCACGACCGCCGTCACCGGCTACCGGAGCACCGGCAGGCGACTGGCTCTGGCCGCGGCATGCGAGGACCTCGGCGAGCTCCTGGCCGCATCGGTCGACTCGGCGCGGGCGATCCCGTACTTCGAAGAAGCGGGTCAACTGGTGTCGGCCTCGGGAGCCCTGCGCGATCACGAACGGATCAGGCGGCGTCTACGGCAGCTCGGCGTGGGCCCGGGTGCCCCGCGGTACGACACGGTCGGCTCACCGGGCTGGGGGAGTCTGACCGAATCCGAGCGGAGACTGATCCCGCTCGTCGTGGACGGCCTCACCAACCGGGCGATCGCCGACCGGCTCTATGTGTCCGTGCACACCGTCAACACCCATATGAGACACATCTTCACCAAGCTCGGCATCAACACACGCGTCGAACTGACCCGGCTGGCCGTTGAACGGGGCGACGTCGCCGACGGCTCCGAGTGAGCGCTGCCCCGACTCCCGAAGGGTCCGCGATCTTTCCCCTGGCTTTCCCGGGAGCGCGGCACGACTCACACGAAGGCACTCTGCCCGGTGATGGACTTGCCGACGATGAGGGTCTGCATCTGACGGGTGCCCTCGTAGGAGTAGAGGGCCTCGGCGTCGGCGAAGAACCGTGCGACGTCGTGGTCGAGGACGATGCCGTTGCCGCCGAAGATCTCGCGGCCGGCCGCGACGACCTCCCGCATCCGGGACGTGGTGAACCCCTTGGCGAGCGCCGAGTGGTCATCGCGGAAGATGCCCTGGTCCTGCAGCCGGGCGAGCTGCACCAGCAGCCCCCAGGAGGCGGTGATGTCGCCCAGGCTCCTCACCAGCAGGTCCTGCACCATTTGGAACCCGGCGATCGGACGGCCGAACTGCTGACGCTCCTTCGCGTAGGCGAGTGCGAGCTCGTAGGCACCGATCATGACCCCCAGAGCCTGCCAGGCGACACCGCTGCGCGTGAAGCGCAGGATCTCCGCGACGTCTCTGAAGGAGTTGATGTTCTGGAGGCGGTTGGCCTCCGGCACCCGTACGTCGGTCAGGGCGATCTCGGCGTTCTGCACGATCCGCAGCGCGATCTTGCCCTCGATCTTCACCGGCACGAAGCCGGGAGTGCCCTTCTCGACGACGAAGCCCTTGACCTGGTTGTCGTCCACGTCCCGCGCCCACACCACGACGTGGTCGGCGAAGGTGGCGTTGCCGATCCACCTCTTCGCGCCGTTGAGCACCCAGGTGTCGCCCTGGCGCTCGGCGGTGGTGCGCATGCCACCGGAGACGTCGGAGCCACCCAGCGGCTCGGTCATGGCGAAAGCGCCGATCTTCTCCATCGAGGCCATGGCGGGCAGCCACCTCTCCCGCTGCTCCTGGTCGCCGCCGGCGTAGATGGAGTAGAAGCTGAGCCCGTTGTGGACGCCGAAGAAGGTGGCGACCGAGGCGTCGACGCGGCTCATCTCCATCGCGAGCATGCCGCCGAGCAGATGGCTGGCGGCAGGCAGGTGCTCACCGTACCCCTCGTACGACAGGGCGGTCAGCCCGCTCTCGCGGAACTTCCCGATCAGCTCCATGGGGAACTCGCCCTTGTCCCAGTACCCGTTGACCATCGGCTTCACCTCGTCACGCAGGAAGGCGCGGGCCTTGCGGAGTATCTTGCGTTCGTCGTCCGGGAGAAGCGCCTCGTAGCGGTAGAAGTCGGCGCCCAGCAGGTCGTCCGAATGTGCCGGGGGAGTGGTGGTCATGTCGTTCTCCTTCGTGGCCCTTCGATTCCAGACCACCGGTTGACCGACGGGTCACCCCGTTTGTGACGGCCGCCGGCACACGGTTCGCCCGGCGGCGAGGAGTCAATGCGGCATCAGAAGCATGACCACGGTTCCCATGGCCGTCGCTCCGTCCCAGAAGCGGTTGCAGACACCTGCGAGGCCGGTCGAGCGGTCGGCCGTCTCGGCGGTGGCGCGCAGGGTGGGCATGTCACGGGTCAGCGAGTGAAGAGAACATGTGAGCAGGTACAGCGCCAGCACTCCGGTGACGACGCTGTCGGCCTTCGACTCGCCCATGGAATGGCTGAGATGCATGGCCTGATGTGCCGTCGGAACACCCTCGGCCATGGTCTGGTGTGAATGACCCGCCGCGCGGTACGACATCCAGGTCATCGCCGCCATGCCCACCGCGTAGGGGAGTCTCCGCGCCGTCGCCGACAGCTGTCGTTCCTGGCCACTCCTGACGGCGGTCAGCGGGAACCACAGTGCGGCGGTGGCGAAGAAGACCGCCTGCGGCAGCTCCGGCAGGGCGCCGCCCCAGCTCCACGGCATCGCTGCCATGGCCAGGGCCATGGCAGCGTGCAGCAGATGGTCGACGCGGCCGCGGCAACCACGGGTCCGCGTCAGGACGCCCTGCCGGAGCGAACGGACAGCGGCCGCTGCGAACAGGGCGGTCAGCATGTAGTGGACAACTTCAGTGGCACTCATGCCGAGTCGCACCCTCCCACGGAGCGGTCAGGATCCGTGTCGGAACTGCATGATGTGAGTGGGGAGTTGGTCAGGCAGTGGGGCGCGGGGCGCGCAACTGCGCCCGTTCGGCCAGTTCCTTCTCACCGACGAGTTCGAGCATCGGCTTGCCCGGCGCGCACATCATGGTCACGACGAACCGGGTCCGTGCGTCCGCCAGCGCGTTGCCGTCCTGGTAATGGATCACATCGCCGCCCGGCTCCCAGAACGTCCCGCCGGCTTCGACCACGCGCTCGGGCTCGCCCTCAAGCTCGAAGCGGACCGCACCCTCGATGACGTACCCGAAGGCAGGTCCCGAGTGGCGGTGCGGCGGCGTTCCCGGGTCACCGGGCTGCCACTCGACATGAATGGTCATCGCCGAGGCACCCTCGGCAATGGTGAGCGGTGCGGCGTCCTGGAGCATCGTCACCGCCGTCTTCCACCCTTCCGACGGGGCCTGCTCACCGTGACCGTGCGCGGCGTCCTTCTCCGACATCGTGCTGTACCTCCTGGGATGCCCTGTGTCTTGAGCCAGACATACCTCGCGACCGGAACATCTCCGGACAGACATGCCGTTGAACGGCCGCGTGTTTCCCGCGCGTTTCCCGCGCAGTGATGACCGAGCGCACGGCGCATCTGTGACAGGGGAGGCCGAACACATGTGACCGCGCCGGTCAGCGCAGGTGCCCGTCGGCGATCTCGCGGTACTCCTGGGTGGTCGGCTTGGGGATCTGCGAGCCTTCGCCGTAGAGGGCGCGGCTGCCCCTGACGCGCAGGCGCCGGACGAGGCGGGCGCCGGCACCCGGGCCGTCCGCGGCGTCGTTCGAGCCGGGTGCGATCGGCGTGTACTGCTCATGCTGTGTGAGGAGGTGGAGCTCCGCCTGGCTGAGAGGCTCATGCACCTCGACGAACTCGCCGTGCGGCAGGCGCTTGATGACACCTGTCTCGCGACCGTGCAGCACCTTGTCGCGGTCTCTGCGCTGCAGGCCGAGGGCACACCGCTTGGCCACGGCATAGGCCGCGACGGGCACGACGAAGAGGCCGATGCGGACCGCCCACGTCACCGACTCGACCCCGAGATGGAACCGGGTGGCGATGATGTCGTTCGCGGCGCCGATGAGCGACACCACATAGAAACTGATCCAGGCGACACCGAGCGCCGTTCGCGCGGGGCGGTTGCGCGGTCTGTCCAGAAGGTGCTGCTCACGATCGTCCCCGGTCACCCAGGACTCGATGAACGGGTATGCGCCCATGGCCAGGAAGAAGCCGACGCCTGCCACCAGCGGAATCAGGTTGTCCAGTGCCAGGGTGTGCCCCCAGAAGTCGACTTCCCAGCCGGGCATGACGCGCAGCAGCCCGTCCGCCACGCCCATGTACCAGTCGGGCTGCGATCCGGCCGAGACCTGGTCGACGCGGTAGGGGCCGTACAGCCAGATGGGATTGATCTGGGCGAGTGCCGCGATCGCGAAGATGACACCGGCGACCAGGAAGAAGAGGCCCGCGGACTTCACCGCCCGCACCTTGAGCGGCAGGCCTACCACGTTCTTGTTGCTCCGCCCCGGCCCCGGATACTGCGTGTGCCTGTGGCTGAGCAGCAGGATCAGATGGGCCACGAGCAGTCCGACCATGATGGCCGGGATGACCAGAACATGGATTGCGTTGAAGCGCGCCACCAGTTCACCGCCCGGGAACTCGCCTCCGAAGAGAAACATCGAGAGGTAGGTTCCGACGATCGGTATGGAAAGGATCGTCCCGTTCACGACGGCGAGCCCGGTTCCGGAGAGAAGGTCATCCGGCAGGTCGTATCCGGTCAGCCCTCCGAACATTCCGAGGACCAGCAGCAGGAATCCGAACAGCCACTGGAATTCGCGGGGTTTGCGGAAGGCGCCGGTGAAGAACACGCGCAGCATGTGGACGAGCATGGCCCCGATGAACACCAGCGCTGCCCAGTGATGTGCCTGTCGGATCAGCAGGCCGCCCCGGACGTCGAAGGAGAGGTGCATGGTCGAGTTGAACGCCTCCGACACCGTCCGCCCCCGCAACGGCAGGTAACTGCCGTCGTACTGCACCTCTTTCATCGACGGATGGAAGTAGAAGGTCAGATAGACCCCTGTCACGACAATGACGACGAAACTGTAGAGACAGATCTCCCCCAGCAAGAAGGACCAGTGGTCCGGGAACGCCTTACGCGCTCTGGCCCGGATCAGACTGGACGGGCCCAGGCGTCCGCCCGCCCAGCGGGCGATGCGCTCCCCACCGCCTCCGTCGCCCGGTTCTTCCCTCTGGCTCTGATCATCCATGCCCCTGCAACCATTCCTCACCCGGCCCGACTGCTTTCACCCTTATGACCGGGTGCGAGGCATGGATGTGACACGTCCGGTTCCTCGGCCGCCGTGCTCAGACCACGATCTTGCGGGGGTTGAAGTTTCCGCCGGGGTCGGCAGCGCCGAAGAGGCCTGACAAGATCGCGACACCCTCCGTCGAGATGTCCTCCTCCAGCCAGGGCGCGTGCTCCAGGCCCACCCCGTGGTGGTGCGAGATCGTGCCGCCGGCGTCGATGAACGCCTGCTGGATCGCGCGCTTGACGGTGTCGTACTCGCCGAGCGGGTCGTCACCGAAGACGAAGGCGAAAGTGAAATAGAGGCAGGCTCCCGAGTGGTACGAGTGCGACATGTGCGACATGGTCCAGCCGGTGCGGCCGATCTTCTCGTAGGCGAGGTCGGCCGCCTCGTAGACCGCCGCGTGGATGCCACGCAGCTTCGACCACGGACCGGCGGTCTCGCTCACGTCGCCGGCGGCACCGCGGTCGAGCAGGAAGTCGCGGATGTACGGGGTGTCGAACTTCTTCTGGTCGTAGAGCGCGCCGGGTCCCCTGCCGACGCCGATGCCCTGATGCCTGCGCACGATCCGGTCGACGAGCGACTTCTGCCGTTTCACGTGGGCCTCGTCGCCCTCGAAGCCGATGAAGGAGAGACACATCTCGTCGAGGTCCCAACCACGCCTCTTGAGGTACGCCATGAGACCGGCCTGTGCCTTCTTCCGCAGCCCCTTCGACTCCTTGCTCGTCGCCAGGGAGAAGGCCGTCTCGTGCGCGTCCGAGACACGGGTGACCGAGGGTGAGACGTCGCTCTCGGCGATCTCCTGCATCGCCGCGAGGCCGTGGTCGAGATTCCTGAAGAAGTAGGCGTGGATGGCCCGCTTCGCCGGGAGCCGGTGCACCTGCACCGTGACCTCGGTGATGACGCCGAGCCGCCCCTCGGAGCCCACCACCATCTCCCGGAGGCTCGGCCCCGTCGACGCGCTCGGAACGGCCCGGATCACGAGGACCCCGTCGGCCCGCACGACACGCAGCCCCTTGACGATGTCCGCTATGTCGCCGTACTTGTCCGACTGCATGCCGGACGAGCGCGTGGCGACCCACCCGCCCAGCGTCGAGTGGGTGAACGAGTCGGGGAAGTGCCCCATCGTCCAGCCGTCCCGGTTGAGTTGCGCTTCAAGATCCGGGCCCAGCGCCCCGGCCTGGACGCGCGCCAGGCCGGAGTCGGGGTCGATCGCCAGCACCCGGTCGAGGCGGCCGAGGTCGAGTGAGACGACCACCCGCGACTCGTCCGCGTGCGGCTCCAGGCTGCCCGCGATGTTGCTGCCGCCCCCGAAAGGGATGATCACGGCGTCCGCTTCGACGGCCGCGTCGACGACGCCCTGCACCTCCGCCTCGTCGGCCGGGTAGACGATCACATCGGGACTGCGTGCTATGTCGCCGGACCGGATGCGGACCAGGTCACGCAGGCTCTTGCCGTACGTGTGGACGACCCGGGAGAGGTCGTCCACAGCGGTGTTGCCGGCTCCGACGATGCCGCTCAGAACCTCGACGAACCCCTCCGGCGCCAGCGAGCCCGGCACCGTCAACCGGGAGAAGTCGGGCCGTTCGGTGGGGCGTTCGCCCGCCCGGAGATCGAGGCCGATGGCTCTCTGGACGAACGGCGCGAAACCAGGCTTGTCCTCGTGTCGGAAGCCGACACCTTCCACGCCCCAGCCCCACCACTTCATGTGTTTCACATCAGCGGTGTGCCTCGTGTCGGTGCGGCCGGCGGGCTCGGTCATGAGCGGTCTCCTTCGGGTATACGACGTGAGGTCTCGCTCACGCCGAGGATGCGGCCGGAGTTCTCCTCGGCGAGGGTGACGATCGCCGAGCGGATGCGTTCGGTGAACTCGCACCTCAACTCCCCGGGAAAAGCGGTGAGCGGTTCACCGAAGACGACCCCGACCGGCGGACGGCCCGGTTTCGGCCAGTTCGATCCGCGAGGATGCGCCGCATGCGCGCCGATGACCGCGACGGGGAGCACCGGCACCTCCGCCGACGAGGCGAGCGCCGCAGCCCCCGGCTTGAACGGTCCGAGCGATCCGTCGCGCGAGCGGGTCCCCTCGGGAAAGATCAGGAGCGGCACTCCCCGGTTCAGCAGGGTCTTGGCGCTCACTCCGCGCGCGTTCACTCCGGTGCGGTCGACCGGGAAGGCGTTGAAGAAAAGAGCCGTGAGGCCGCGCCGCCGCCACACGTCGAAGAAGTAGTCGGCGGCGGCTCCGACCGCCAGGTAACGCGCCAGCCGGCGGGGCAGCGCGCCCATGATGAGTGGCGTGTCGAGGTGCGAGGTGTGGTTGGCGACGACGACATACGAGTCCTCGACGTCCGCAAGGCGTTCGCGCCCGAGCACCGTGACGCTGGTGACGCTCCAGACGAGCGGTTTCAGCAACCCCCGCTGTGCGACGAAACGCGCCGCAGCGTGTGAGCGTGAGGTGAAACGGTCGCGCATCGTCGCGGGCATCCGTTTCCTTCCCGTGCGGGCGAGCCCGCACTGATTCCTTCAGTGAGTGGGACTGTCGTCGCGGCTGGACGAGATCCGTCGCGAGATCCACCGCACGGTGCGGCGGGGAAGATGACGTGTGAGCCAGATGAGCGACCGGTACCGGAAGCCCGGCACGGAGATCACCCGTCCGCGGCGCACGTCGCGCAGAGCGGTCTCGACGACTTGCCGGGCGTCGAGCCAGAGGAAGTCCGGAACGCTCGACGACCGGATTCCGGCCCGTGTGTGGAACTCCGTGCGGACCCAGCCCGGGCACAGTGCCGTGACGGTGACGCCGGTTCCGTGGAGCTCGTTCGCCAGGCCTTCCGAGAGCGAGGTCACGAAGGCCTTGACGGCCGAATAGCTTCCCAACGTGACGAACCCGGCGGTGCTCGACACATTGACGATCGCACCGTGCCCGCGTTCGCGCATGGCCCGCCCGGCGGTGCCGGCGAGCACCAGCACCACACGCCCCATGACCTCGATCGCCTGGTCGTGCGGAGCGGTACCGGCAGAGGTCATCGGCGTGCGTACGCCGAAACCGGCGTTGTTCACGAGCATGTCCACCGGACGGGCGGGATCCTCCAGCCGGGCGGCCACACGTGCGACGTCGGCGCGATCGGACAGATCGGCGGGGAGCACCTCCACGGCACGGTCCAGCGATTCGAGCTCGGCCGCCATCCGGCCGAGCCGCTCCCTGTCACGCGCCACCAGGACCAGGTCCCATCCGCGGTCCGCCAGGGCGCGCGCGAACGCCGCTCCGATACCCGACGTGGCCCCGGTGACCAGTGCGACCCGTGTACGGCTCAGCGCGACGTCCGACGAGCCGGCCCAGGTGAATCGCCTCGTCCAGCAGCAGATGGCTGAGTCCACGCGCATGGCACACCTTTCGTTTCTCGGTCATCGCGTTAGACCGGGCACGCATCCGTCGTGTGACACGAGCTTCCGCACATGACGGAGCTGAGCGACGCCGGGCCGGCTCTCCGCTGCACGCCGCGGCGCCGAGACACCGGACTCCGCTACGGAACCAGGTCACGTGTCACACATGCGCCGGTCGCCCGGTCTCACGTGACGGCCCCCGACGGCGTCTCGCGCGCTCCGGGGCTTCGCTGAAGTTCCCCCGCTCCCGCCCAGAAAGCCCGTGCATGAACTCGAAGAACGAGACGACGACCGCGCCACCGGAGACAGCGGGCTTCGACGTGCGTGAGTTCGCCCGTACGGCACATGGCAGCCACCGCGCGACGCTGGACCTCGCAGCGCTGGCCGAAGAGCCGCTCGACGCCGAATCCGTCCGGCTCGTGCGCGCGCTGCGCGACATGGAACGCGCGACGCTGCACCGCGTGCGCGACCTCCTCGTCACGGCGACACACAAGGACGCCCGGGTCACCGCGTTCCTCACCACGTGGATGTTCGAGAGGTTCTGGACAGCCGACGCCCTCGACGCGGTCCTGGACGCTTCTCCCGCCACCCGCGACCTCCCTTCGAGCGCCGGTCCGGCACGGTGGGTACTGGCGGAGCGCCGCGAACGCCGCGGTCCGATCCGTCGCTCCCTCGCCGCCAACGTCACCGGTACGCAGATCGTCGCCGAACACGTGACGACGGGCCTCGTGGACGAATGGATCACGCAGGCGGCCTACCGGCGGCTGGCCGGCGCGTCCTCCGCCATGGCGTCGATCATCAACCCCGTGGTGGAGATCAAGCATCGCCACATCCGTTTCCTCGCCGAGGAGGCGGAGCGCCGACTCCGGAACTCGGCCCGCGCCCGGCGCATCACCCGCCGCGCTCTCCGGCACGCCGCCTGGCCGCTCGGCTCGGTCGATCGATCCGGGCACGAGCGCACCTTCTTCGAACGCCATGTCTTCGGCGACCCCAGCGGACGAGCCGAGGCGCGCCGTATCCGCGGGATGGTCGCCGCACTCCCCGGCATCGGTTCCGGTGTCGCATCCACCGTGGAATCGAGGCTCCTTCCGTGACGCACAACGCGAAGACCGAACTCGGCAGCGCGCACGTCCTGTTGACCGGCGCCACCGGCTTCGTCGGGCAGGCCGTGCTTGAGCGGCTCCTCACCGACCACCCCGCCACCCATGTCTCACTCCTCGTGCGCCGCAAGGGCAGCCAGACCGGGCAGGACCGGCTCAGGCAGCTGCTGCGCAAACCCGTCTTCCGGCGCTGGCGCGATGCTGTGGGCGCCGAAGAGGCCGAGCGCATCGTCCGCGCCCGGATCACAGTGCTCGACGGCAGCATGACCAGCGTCCCCGAGCTGCCCTCCGACCTTGACGTCGTCATCCACTCGGCGTCGACCGTCTCGTTCGACCCGCCCATCCACGAGGCGTTCGACACGAACGTCAACGGCGCCGTGAGCCTCTACGAGGCTCTGCTCGCGTCCGGATCCGACCCGCACGTCGTCCATGTGTCGACCTGTTACGTCGGGGGGCTCCGCCGCGGTGTGGTGCCCGAGGCCAAGCTCGAACACGATGTCCTCTGGCACACCGAGTGGACCTTGGCGACCCGGACCCACGAGCAGACCGAACTCACCTCGCGGGAGCCGGCGATGCTTGAGCGGTTCATGTCCCGCGCCCGCGGCGACCACGGGAAGGAGGGACCGATCGCGGCGGCCCGCGCGAGCGAGAACGCGCGGCGCGAGTGGGTGCGTTCCCAGCTCGTCGCCGCCGGCCGGCGGCGCGCGCAGAGTCTGGGGTGGACCGACGTCTACACCCTCACCAAGGCACTCGCCGAACGTGCCGCGGAAGACCTCTGGGGTGAGGCCGGGCACCGGCTTTCGGTGGTCCGGCCCGCGATCATCGAAAGCGCGCTCCAGCATCCGTTCCCCGGCTGGATCGACGGCTTCAAGGTCGCCGATCCGCTGATCTTCGCCTACGGCCGCGGTCAGCTGCCCGACTTCCCGGGGCTGCCCGACTCGATCCTCGATGTCATCCCCGTCGACTTCGTCGTCAACGCCATCCTGGCCGTGGCGGCCAACCCGGCCTCGGCCGACGAGCCGAAGTACTTCCACATCGCCTCGGGCGCGTCGAATCCACTGCCGTTCCACCGCATGTACGAGAACGTACGCGCCTACTACACGCAGCACCCGATCCCGAAGGACGACGGATTCGTCGAAGTGCCGGCCTGGAAGTTCTCGGGAGAGCGCAGGTTCCGGCGAGGCCTTCGGCTGGCGAGGGCAAAGGCCGACCTGTGGGACGCCGCTCTGCGGCTGATGCCGAACGACGAGCGCAAGCGCGCTCTCGCGACCGGGAACGCCAAGGTGCGCGCCGGCATCGCCACCCTCGGCAACTTCATCGACCTCTACCGCGCCTATGCGCAGACCGAGATCGTCTTCGACGACCGCAACGCCCGCGCGCTGAACAACGCCCTGCCGGCCGAAGTGCGCGAGGACCGTGGCTTCGATGTGGAGCGGATCGACTGGGAGGAGTACCTGCAGAAGGTGCACCTCCCCGCCGTCAGCGAGCTGACGGCGGCCCACCGTCGCCGGAAGTCCGCGGCCGTCCGGCCGGCGGCCCCGCGCCCCGGACGCGAACTGCCACGGCGTGCCGACGTAGTCGCCGTCTTCGATCTCGAACGGACCGTCGTCGACTCCAACATCGTCGAGCAGTACCTCTGGGTGCGCACCGCGGGCTTCCGCAAGGCGGCCTGGCCGAAGGAGGTGGCGGACCTGCTCGTCTCGCTGCCCGGCTACCTCCGCGCCGAGAGACGTGACCGCGGCGAGTTCATCCGCGCGTTCCTGCGCCGTTACCGCGGCATGCCCATCGCCCGCCTTGAGGAGGCCGTACGGCGTGGGTACGCCGACACGATGCTGCGGCACACGAGCGCGGACGCCGTGGCGCGCATCCGCGAGCACCGTGCGGCAGGTCACCGCACCGTCCTGGTCACCGGCTCCGTCGGCCTTCTCGCCGCTCCGCTCGCCGGCCTGTTCGACGAGGTCGTCGGAAGCTCCATGCACGTGAGGGACGGAATCCTCACCGGCTACCTGGCGAAGCCGCCGCTGGTGGACGAGGCGAGGGCCGCGTGGCTGCAGCGGTACGCCGAGGAGGGCGGCTACGACCTCGCCGCCTCCTACGGCTACGGCGACAGCCACTCCGACCTGCCATGGCTGTCGCTGCTGGGCAAGCCGTCGGCGGTCAACCCCGACGCCGAACTGGCGCGCGAGTCGCACAGGAGGAACTGGAACATCTACCGCTGGAAGAGCGGCGGTTCGGATGTGCGCCGCGACGTCGTCGCGGCACGGGTGACGATTCCGGCGGGCATCGATGAGAAGAGCGACTGATGGCTTTCGACATAGACAAGTACACGAAGAACTCCACCGGTGTGCAGTGGGCCGACCTCGACTTCGACGAGTTCGAGCGCGATCCGCTGTGCGAGGAGACGCTGCGCACGCTGCGCTACATGTGCGACATCGAGTACCACACGGTGTGCTACCTGCGTGATCTGCTGACGACCCCGTCTCACGACGAGCCCGCGGTGGGCGCCTTCATGACGATGTGGAACCGCGAGGAGTTCTGGCACGGCGAAGCGCTCGCGGCCGTGCTGGAGCGCCATGGCCTCCGAGTCGACTTCGACGAACTCAAGGCGACCCGTCTGAAGCTCGGTTGGAAGGACCGCCTGGGGACGGTGAAGCAGACGGTGATAGGCCGACTGGTCGGAAACGACTTCGTCGCCGTGCACATGGCGTGGGGCGCGGCGAACGAGTGGTCGGCGACAGCGGCGTATCACCGTCTTGCCGCGTTGGAGAGCCACCCCGTGCTGGTACCGCTCCTGAAGCGGATCGCACAGCAGGAGACGAAGCACGTCGCGTTCTACGCGTCGCAGGCGCGCGACCGCCTCGCGGCAAGCAAGAAGGCCCGCGTGGTCGCGCGGTTGGCGCTCGAAAAGGCCTGGGGCCCGGTCGGCTCGGGCGTCATGCCCGACATCGAGGTCACGCACGTCATGACTCACCTCTTCGCGGGCTCCGAGGGCCGCAAACTCGTCCGCGACATCGACTCGCACATCGCGAAGCTGCCGGGCCTGGACGGGCTGCGCATAGTCGAGGACGCCATGGACAGGCGCGGCATCGCTTCCTGACACCCCGTCGCCGAAGCGTGGCCGTGGCAGCGGCCGGGCCCCGCTGGTGAGGCGGGGCCCGATCGGTCGATCAGCACGCCTTCAAGCACCGGGTCCTCCTTGGTCTCGACGCGGTGAGAGCAGCGAGGACCTGCGACGGTGGCGGGGTGGAGAGCGGGGCACTGGGAGGCGGGCAGCCGGCGCATGGCGAAGCCTTCGAGGAGGAGCAGGCCGGGGCGGACGAGTCACGCAGACGCTTGTCGCTGGTCCGGTCCGCGTGCCCGGCCCGGGCACCCTCGACGTCCTGCGACCGATGACGGCCGCGAGCGGTGCCCGGCGTCGACGGCGAGGCTCTTCGCACGGCTCGCGACGCGGTTCACCGTGTTCTCTTGGCCGAACCGCGCAGGCCGATCCCTCCACGGCACCCCGGTGCGTGGCCGGAACAGGGTCTAATCTCCGAGGAAGGTGACCGTCTCGGCGAGCGGTGCGCGGCCTGTACGGGTGTAGGGCACTGTGGTGTCCTCGAATCCGATCGACATGCCGCAGAAGAGGATGAGGTCGTCGGGGGGCGACAGGACCTCCGCGACGGTCTTGCGATAGACGGACCAGGCCATCTGCGGGCAGCTGTGCAGGCCTTCGGCGCGGAGCAGCAGCATCACGGTCTGCAGGTACATGCCCACGTCGGACCACTGTGGCCGCCCCAGGCCCCGGTCGATGTAGCAGAACAGGGCGGCGGGCGCGCCGAAGCAGTTCCAGTTCGCGGACGCGGCCCGCTGGCGCGCCTCCCAGTCCTCGCGCTCGATGCCGAGTGCGCTGTAGCGCTCCGCACCGAAGGCGGATCGGCGCTCGCGGTACGGGGAGCTCAGTGTCTCCGGGTACATCTCGTATTCCCGCTCGTCCCAGGGATCGCGCGCGGTCACGCGCTCGCCGGCGAGCTCCTTGAGTTCGCCCAGCGGCCGGCCGGTCACCACGTACACGTGCCAGGGCTGGAGGTTCGACCCGGAAGGCGCCCAGGCCGCAGCGGTGAGCACCCGCTCCAGTACCTTCCTCGGGACGGGCCGGTCGATGAATCCACGTGCGGCTCGTCGGCTCGTCACTGCCTCGTAGACGTCCAAGATCACCAGTCTCCCCTGGTCGGCCCTGTATTCGCCCCTTGCCCCTCCAAAGGCTACAAAGTGTAACAATATGCACAAAGGATGCAGATTGCAGTGGCGCCGATTCGCGTGCCTTGGACAACGGTCGCGGCTGGGCAGGATGCCATGCCGCCCGCCTGCTCGGTCGGATCCCGTAGGCGGCAGTGAGGTCACGCCGTACTCGTCACTCGCCCTGCGGCGGTCGAGAGCGGCCCCTCGGCGTCATCGGCCCGGCGTGGCCGGTTGACCGGATGCCGGTCAGCCGCTTGCTGGAAGGTGGTCCTCCGCCCACAAGAACAGGACGGCCAGGGGGATGAGGAAGGCGTTGCCGTGCGGAGAGAGCACGTAACGGGTGCGCGATGACGGCCCGGGCCGGGCGTCCTGGGTGACCAGATCGATCGCGGTGAGTTCCTGGAGCCGCTGGGCGAGCATGCGGTTGCTGATGCCGGGGACGCGCTCGCGAATCTGCGTGACGTCGGCCGGGCCTTTGGCCAGAGCCATGAGGATCAGGCCGTTCCAGCCTTTGCTGAGCAGGTCGAAGGCCCGAGTGATGGCCGGGGAGGTGTCGGTCGACTGCGGATGTTCGGTCCGGTGTGCCGGCTGAGGGTTTTGTGGGGTAGCCATGGTCTGTGTCCGTTCCGGTACGGCGCGAGCCATCGCGGGTCAACACCTCGCGCAGTACTCGGTGATCGTTAGTGTGATCGGGGTCGGGGCGGGGTTGTGCCGGGGGCCGGCCCGTCGGCATGCCGGGCCGCGCCCCTGGGGGGTGGCGCGGGTCAGCGCCTCATTCGTCTTGGGCACCAGGCCGAAGTCCCGGGCGGCCAAGGCCTGATGGTGTGCATGAAGTGTCCGGCATCAGCCGTCGCCGTCATCACGACGGGCGTGGGCGTGGGCGTGTGCGTGGCGTCGAACCGTCACAGTGGTGCCGGACCCCGGCAGAGCCGGGAGCAACTCCCCGGAAGCCGGCGCACCGGTCTTCGTGCCGCGGCCTTCCCTGATGACCCAGTGGCCGAACATGACCGCTGTGAGTCCGCAGACGCTCCACAGGGCGAGGACGGCAAGGTGGCCGGCGTCGGCGGCACCGTCGAAGTACGTGATGTCGCGAAGCAGACTGGCTCCGGCGCCCGGGGGCAGCCACTGGCCGACGTGGTCCGCCCCCTTCGGAAGCATCTCCGGAGCGGAGGTGGCACCGGAGAAGGCGTTTCCGACGAAGACCATGAGCGCGGCGCTGAGCCCGAGGCCCGCCGGCCCGAGGAGCCGGATCAGACCGGCGGCGGTGGCGCTGACGGAAAGCAGGTCGAGCGACAGGATCGCCCAGGTGGCCACGTGGTTGTGGGGCAGCGCCCCGAGGAAGCCCTGAGCCACGAGATAGACGCCGAAGGCCGCCACGGCGCACGCGACGAGAAGTGTCAGCACCCGGTGCCGCGGGCGCGCCAGGCCGCGAGCCATCGTGACGAACGCGCCGATCAGGATGCCGCAGATCGTGAGCGGGAAGACCGATGAGCTGAACACCACACCCCGGGGATCCGCGGTGGCGACGGGCACCACGTCGACCCCCTTCACGAGGATCTGCACCGAGGGCTCAGCCCCGGCGGCTGCCTGTTTGTGGGTCTTCGCCGTGGAATGTGCACCGCCGGCCTTCTGCTCGCCGGCCTTCTGCTCGGCAGCCTTCTGCCGGGCGGCCATCTGCTGGGTGGCCTTGTCGGCCAACTGCTGTCCGACATCGGTCAGAAGCTGTGCCACGGAGGGGCTCGCGGCGGTGGCTTTCAGCACCGTGATGCTGTCGCCGGAGACGGCGAAGGCGCCGTAGACATCCCTGTTCTTGATCGCCGACCGCGCGGTCTGCTGGTCGGGATAGAGGCGGAAGTCGAAGGCGCCGGGTTTCTGATGGGTCAGTCCCTCCACCGCTCGCTGACTGGCCGGGCCTGTGCCCACGATCCCGACCGGGACGTCGCGGGGCGAGATCCGCCCCGCCGGCCAGGCGAACGCCATCACGGCCAGAGTGATCGCTATGGGCAGCCCCACGGCGGCAATGGCCACTTCGCGCCATGCCCGTTGTCCTGACAAGGGGTTCCTCACAGTCTGCTCTCTCACAAAAAAGAATGATCGTTTTCCTTGAGTCTCCAGTGTGGACCGCCGCGTCGGCAAACGTCAACACGAATGTTCGTTTTCTTTGCTAAACTGGCCTCATGCCCAAGGTCACCCAGCAGCACATGGACGCCCGCCGCAAGCAGATCCTGGACGCGGCGCGCCGTTGTTTCCTCAGGGACGGGTTCCACTCCACGTCCATGCAGGACCTGTTCGCGGAGTCGGGGCTGTCCGCGGGGGCGGTGTATCGCCACTTCACCAGCAAGGACGAGATGATCCTCGCGATCGCCGAGGAGAACATGAGCGATGTCCTCGACATCACGCTCGCCGTCGCCACGAACCGGCAGGGCCAGTCGATGGGGGCGGTCATGGCGGAACTGCTCGACGTGATCCGGGCCAAGTCCGCCGAGGAGGACGTGGCCGGCCTCGCCGTTCTGGTCTGGGGAGAGGCCATGCGCAACCGCTCGCTGGCGCGCAAGCTCGACCACCTCATGGGCCGCATACGCGCCAATCTCGTGACCTTGGTCCGTGACCACCAGGAGCAGGGCGGTCTGCCCACGAGCGCGACGGCCGAGGGGATCGCTTCGACGATGCTCTCCGTCCTCCCCGGCTACATCCTGCAAGTGGCTCTGCTCGACCCGGCAGTTGTGGCCGAGGTGCCTGACGCGGTGCGGGCGTTGTGGCCGGGGCCGGCCGGTGAGCGCTGAGCGCTCTCGTCCCTCACGGGGCTGCGCCGCTGGTCGCAGCCGGGATGTCCGTGGCATGCCTACGGCATGCCGGCGATGACGGCCTGCTGGTCGTTCTCGCCTTCGGTCTCGTCCGGCTCATGGGGAAGCCGCCCTCGGCAGTGTCGTCGAGGGCGGCGCGTCTCGGAACGGGTCCCTTGCCGAGCATGTTCCAGATGGTTTCGGCGCTTGTGCGGTCGTTGACCGGGTTCTCGATCAGGAGGGCGTGGGTCTCGGCGGTCTTCGCATTGAGGGCCGCTGCCTCCCGTGCGAAGTCGGTGGCCGCTGTGGCGGCCGCCTTCCCTCAGGTCACAGCCGTCAAGATCGCACAGTCGTCCGGCTCAGCCGGCGTGGGCCGCAGTGGTGATGAGGTCGGCCACGGCGCCGGGACGGGAGACCGGAGAGAGGTGCGAGGAGTCGATCTCCTGGACCTTGGTGTGTGCGACCTTCGCCGTCGCCTCCTGCGCCGCCGCCGGAATGATCTTGTCCTGGCGCCCGATCAGAGCCCATGACGGGATCGTCTTCCACGCCGGCTCACCCGACGGCTGGGTGACCGCGGAAGCCGCCAGCGGGCGCTGGGTCGCGATGATCTGGTTCTGCTGTGCGGCGGACAGGTCCTGCGCGAACGAGGAGCGCACGACCTGCGGCTTCAGGTAGAGGTCCGCGTCCCCGGCCGATGCGCCCGGGAAGGGGACGAGGTCGAACACCGTCGCCGGATCCTGCACGATCACTCCCGAACCGGGCTCGGAACCGGCGATCTCCCCCGCGGACTGTCCCTTCGCGGGGATGAAGGCGTCGATGTACACGAGCGCCTTGACCTCGGTGTTGCCGAGTGCGGCGTTCGTGATGACCATGCCGCCGTACGAGTGGCCGACCAGGACGATCGGGCCCTTGACCGTCTTGAGGTAGTCGGCCAGGTAAGCCGCGTCGCTGCTCACACCGCGCAGCGGGTTCGGCGGGGCGACGACGCGGTATCCCCGGCTCCGCAGCCGGGTGATGACGCCGTTCCAGCTCGATCCGTCGGCCCAGGCGCCGTGCACCAGTACCACAGTCGGCTTGCTCGCAGTGGCGGACCGGTCGGGGGAGGCGGCCGAGGACGGCGAGTTCGACGCACTCGCCGGTCCGACCGTGGTGAAGAGGAGAGCGGCTCCGACGCTCGCCGTGGCCAGGGCGGTGAGCGAAGCGCGGGTGAGTCGGTAGAGAGAACGACGGTTCATGGCAGGTTCTTTCAAAGGCGTAGGTTGAATGTCTGCCGTTCTCGGAGAGAACCGGAACGGCATGGGTCGCGACACTGCGCTGTCGCAACCCATCCAGACCCTGGGAAGGAGATGTCCCGGGCTTGCGGGAAACAGGGCGCGGCCGCGGACCGACGTGGTGCGCACGGCGGCGGAGGGTGAGGGCGTTCGACTCGGGCGGCCTCGTGCTCTGCGGAGGATCCGCGAGGCTTCACCTTGCGGCGCCACGAGCCGGCCTACTGCTGCGGTGTCCTCTGGTGGGCTCGCCGGCAGGCGTCTCGCGGTCTACGCGTCATGTCCCTGGCCCAGCCGCACGGCACGGATGTCAAGAGCCAGCTCCACCTTGTCGCTGATCAGAACTCCGCCCGTGGCCAGGGCCCTGTTGCCGTCGAGTCCCCAGTCGGAACGCCGCAACGTGGCTGTGCCCGTGAAAGCGACACGGTTCTGCTGCTGGGCGTCCCGGCTCGCCGTGCGGAACCCGAGGTCCACGTGGACGGGCAGTTCGATGTCCTTGATCAGGAGGTGTCCCGCCATGCGGAAGTGGTCCTGACCGGCATGGCGGATTCCGCACGAGCGGAAGCTCATGAGAGGGAACGTCGCGGCATCGAGGAAATCCGGGCCGGTGACATGCACGTCCCGTTCCGGATAACCCGTGGCAACACTGCAGGTCTGGACACTGAGGTAGGCCCGGGACCGGGTGGGGCATTCTCCGTCAAGCTTGAGAATCCCCTCGAAGGCGGTGAATTTTCCGCACACGTTCGTGACCATGCCGTACCGCACGGAAAAGCCGATGGTGCTGTGGACCGGGGTGATGGCGTAGACGCCGGTCAGCCCTGCGAAGGGGGCGGTGCGAAAGAGGCTGGTTCGCACGCGGTTGAACATGACGAGCCGGTTCCTTCGTGCCTGGATCTCAGCAGGGGCGCATTCTGCGGCGAATCCGCGTCCGGACCGGCCCCTGACTGCCGCCAGGGGCCACTCGCAGGACTTACCGCTGCTGCCCGAGCCAGTCGGTGAACCTGGTCCCGGCGAAATGGGCGTCAGGACCCGGCATGAGCGTGGTCTCCCTCAGCTCGGCACCGGAGTACGGCGCGCTCGGGTCCGTGACGACCGTGCGGGTGTCGTCCTTGTCGGCGAGTACCTGACGGATGAGTTCGTCGAGCTGGAACACGTCCGGGCCGGCGACCTCCACCACGCCGTTGACCGGGGCGCCGACCGCGGTGCGGCCGACGGCCGCGGCCACGTCGTCGGAGTAGACGGGCTGGAACTTGACCGGGGCCAGGCGCACGGTGTCGCCCTCGGTCGAGATGTCCGCGATCCCGTTCACGAACTCGAAGAACTGCGTGGCGTGGACGATGGAGTACGGGATGTCCGAGGCCTTGATCAGCTCTTCCTGCGCCTGCTTGGCACGGAAGTAGCCGCTCTCCTGAAGGCGGTCGGTACCGACCACGGACAACGCGACGTGGTGCGTCACACCCGCGTCCGCCTCGGCTCGCAGAAGGTTGGTGGTCGACGTGCGGAAGAAGTTCATGACGTCTTCGTCGACCCACGAGGGGGAGTTGGACACGTCGATCACGACCGACGCGCCCTGCAGGGCCTCGGACAGCCCTTCGCCGGTCAGTGTGTTGACGCCGGTGTTGGGCGAGGCCGCGACCGCCTCGTGCCCGTACTCGCCGAGCTTGCCCACCAGCTTCGAGCCGATGAGCCCGGTGCCACCGATCACTACGACCTTCATCGCGGTGTCCTTTCATAGGTATTCATTCGGTCTGCACTAGGAGAGACCGGACAGCGGAACAATTTGTGACAGTGGCGTTATTCGGCGAGCTTTCCGTCGGTCGAGACCTCTGCCATCAGGGAGGAGATCTCGTCGGATATGGCAGGAATGCTCTCGCGAGTGATACCGGTCGTGGGCGACCACACGAGGTTGACCTGCTGAGCGGGGTCGATATGGGGATAGTCGCTGCGGTTGTGGCAGCCGCGGGTCTCGCGGCGCTCCAGTGCTGCTTCGAGGGTGGCCCGGGCCGACAGCGCCGCGGACCTGAGGTCAAAGGCGTGCGCGAGATCCTGGAAGCCGGCGATGTCCGGGTGCACGCCGACGTCCTCCATCCGCTTCTCGATCGCCGTGAGCTCGGAGAGCCCGGCGCGCAGGCCTTGTTCGTCGCGTACGACTCCGGCGTGCTCGGTCATGGTGTTGCGGATGGCGCGCTGCAGGGCGCGGACGTTCTCCGGTCCGTCGGCCACCAGCAGGTCGTCGATCTCCGCGCGGGCCTGTGCGACAGCCGACGCCGACCGTGGCTGGGCGGTCAGGGACTGCGAGTAGGCGGCGGCCGCCTGGCCCGTGATGCGGCCGAAGACCAGCAGTTCGATGAGACTGTTCCCGCCGAGGCGATTGGCACCGTGCAGGCCGCTCGACGCCTCACCGATGGCGTACAGGCCGCGCACGTCGGTGCTGTGGTCCTCGGGGCGCACCCACACTCCACCCATCGAGTAGTGCGCGGTGGGCGCGATCTCGATCGGATCGCGGGTGATGTCCAGCATCTGCAGATCCAGCAGGGTCTGATAGACGCGGGGGAGCCGCGTCATGATCGTCTGCCGTGGCAGATGGGAGACGTCGAGCCACACCCCGCCCTTGGGCGTGCCACGCCCCTCCTTGATCTCCGTGTAGGAGGCGAGCGCCACGCGGTCGCGGGTCGACAACTCCATGCGCGCGGGGTCGTAGCGGTTCATGAACCGTTCGCCGAGCGCGTTGCGCAGGATGCCGCCCTCACCGCGCGCGGCCTCGCTGACGAGGGTGCCGGCCGCGTTCTCGGGCTCGATGATCCCGGAAGGATGGAACTGCACCAGTTCGGGGTCGCGCAGCCGGGCGCCGGCCTCCACCGCCAGACGGAACGAGTCGCCTGTGTTCTCGTCGCGCCGGGAGGACGTCCGCCGCCAGATGCGGGTGTGACCGCCCGCGGCGAGAATCACGGAGTCGGCGTGGATCAGGTACCGCGTCCCATGCGTGAGATCGAAGCCGTAGGCACCGAAGACGGCGCCGTCGTGGACCAGCAGCCGGGTGATGTAGACACCGTCGAGCACCGGAATGTTCAGCTGGTCCGCGCGCCGGATGAGCGTGCGCTGGATCTCCAGACCCGTGTAGTCGCCGGCGAACGCGGTCCGTCGGAACGTGTGAGCGCCGAAGAAGCGCTGGGAGATCCGTCCGTCCTTCTCACGGGCGAAGGCCATGCCGTAGCGTTCCAGGTCGCCGATGCCCCGAGCGGCGCCCTGGGTGACGATCTCCACCGTGCGGGGATCGGCGAGCAGATAGCTCTCCTTGAGCGTGTCGGCGGCGTGCTGCTGCCAGCTGTCCTCGGGATCCATGGTGCCGAGGGCAGCGTTGATTCCTCCGGCGGCGAGCGCCGTGTGCGCGTCCTCCTTGGGGCGCTTGCCGACCGCGAGGACGTCGACACCGGCCTCGGCCAGTTCGATCGCCGCTCGCAGCCCAGCACCTCCGGTTCCGATCACCAGCACTGTGGTGGAAATACGTTGTTCGGTGATAGTCACGATCAACTCCGCTCGCCGAGGGACAGTCACTCAGTAGGACCGGGGTGTCCCGGAACCTGTGACACCTCTCGTGAACGCTCTCGGGCCAGGCGTCGGCCGTCACAACCTCGTGGGCTGCACGGTCATACCTCCGGTCGTTACTCCCAGGCGTGCCCGGGGCAGGAGCGCGTGCCGTGCGTCCCCGACGGGGATCACCGCCTGATCGGCGATTTGAGACACTCCGAGGCGAACGAGGTGCTCTGCCTGCCCTCTGGTCGTGCCGAGGCCATGGGCGGCTGGTGGCGATGGCGTCCTCGGCGAGGGAATGGGGCAGTAAGTGCGAATGACCGCTCACTCCGGAGGCCGGGCCTCCCGGTCGGGGGCCGCTTCCGGCGGTACTCAAGGCCTCGACTTCCGTTCGCGCCACGAGGGGCTGGTGTTCGCCCGGATGCGCACGTCGCAGGACCGGTTCGCGGACGCGATCACCGCCTTCGCGGGCACGATGGGTTTCGTGTACGTGCATGCCTTCTGGTTCGCGGTGTGGATCGCCCTCAACCTCAGGCTGTTCGGCTCCGCGGCAGTCTTCGACCCCTACCCGTTCGGGCTGCTCACCATGATCGTGAGCCTTGAGGCGATCTTCCTGTCCACCTTCGTCATGGTGAGCCAGAACCGGCAGGCCGCGCGGGAGAACGTCAGGGCCGATCTGGATTTCGAGACCAACGTTCGTGCCGAGGTCTGGGCGGTGCACATAGGCAAGGCGCTCGGCCTGAATCCGCAGGAGATCGAGCTTCACGTCCAGGAGATCATCCAGCAGAGCCGGAGCGCGATGGAACCGGGCTCCGGCGTTCCGCCCGTGGCCCCGGACACGCTGTGACCCGGCTGCAACGGCCGGCACCGGCGGGGCTCGGACCGGCTTGTGCCGGCGGGCGCGGCCGAGACCCGCGAAGAGCGTGACCGGTCCGCGGCGCGTTCGGCCGTCCCGGTCGCGGAAGGCCCCGCTCCCGGACGACCGGCGGCGGGCGGGCCGGTCTTCTCTGTCCCTGGCCGTCGTGTGCCGGCATGAGGCACACGACGGCCAGGGACGACAGACGGCGGCACAGGCGGCCGGACACCGTCGGCTATGAGGCCAGCCTGATGCTGGTCGGTGTTCCGCGCAGGGCCATCTTCGTGTAGGGGCACAGTGAATCGGCCTTCTCCACGAGCGGGGCGGCGACGGCAAGGTCGATGTCCGGCCACTTGACCTCAAGGTCGACGTGCAGCACATAGCCGCCGTCTTCCGGGTCCCGTCCAAAAGCCACGGTCGCTTCCACCGAGATCGCTGCGGGGTCGAGTGCGGACTGCCGGGCGACCAGGCTCAGTGCCCCGTGGAAACAGGCGGCAATGCCGGCGGCGAACAACTGCTCCGGATTCGTCCCCTGGCCGTCTCCTCCCAGTTCCGCGGGCATGCGCAGGTTGAGATCCAGGACTCCGTCGCCCGAGCGAGCCCTTCCCGAGGCTCGCCCGTGCCTTGCCGTCCCCCCGCTCACCGTCACGGTGGTGGTGTAGATCGGGGTGAAGGCCTCTCCTTCGAAGTCCTTGTCGGTGGAGAGGTCGGGCAACCGGGTCGACTCGGTCACGGCGTGACTCCGTCAGCGTTGCAGTGCACCGCCGGGCGCTGAGCCGGAATCGGCGCGGGAAAGTTCCCGTCCGCCGGGCTCTGTACGCCACGCGGCCTCTCTGTGCCGAGCCGCCGCGCGATGCAGGATGTCGGGCGGCCATGGGCAGAACCCGTCGGACTGACAATGTCGAATGCCATATTTGGTGCACCTTCGCTTATGGAGGGTTTCCAGATGCGGACAGTCAGTTGACCGACACGTCCCCGCCGTTGTGACACCCGGCGGTAGGCGGCCCACCGGTAATCCGCGCGGGCGGCACGTGTCCGGGCCGAATCCGCACTGCGCCCATATAGTGGCTTATGTCACACTTCGGGCGCGCTATCGGTGGAAGGACATGTCATGAAGTTCGCGGTCATCGGCGGTACGGGACTGATCGGGTCGCAGGTCGTCAAGGACCTGAACGCCGCCGGGCACGAGGCGGTACCGCACTCACAGTCCACAGGAGTCGACATCATCAGCGGTCAGGGGCTGGACGAGGCGGTCGCGGGAGCCGACGTCGTCATCAACCTGACGAACTCCCCGACCTTTGACGACGCCTCCCTCGCCTTCTTCCAGACCTCGATGGACAACCTTCTGGCTGCGGCCGACAAGGGCGGCGTCCGCCACTTCGTCATCCTCTCGATCGTCGGCACGGACCAGGTGCCCGAGCTGGACTACTACCGTGCCAAGGCGCTCCAGGAGAAGATCCTCGCGGACGGGCCGATCCCCTATTCGATCGTCCGGGCCACGCAGTTCATGGAATTCATGGATGCGGTTCTGTCCTGGACCGCCGACGCGGACAGCGTCCGGCTTCCCGCCACGCCCATTCAGCCCATCGCCTCCAAGGACGTGGCGGCCGCGGTGGCGGAGGTCGCCGCCGGCGCCCCGCTCAACGGGATCCGCAACATCGCCGGCCCCGATGTCTTCCCCCTGGACGAACTGGGCCGGATCACTCTGTCCCACAAGGGCGACCCCCGTACCGTCGTCACCGACCCCACCGCCGGTATGTTCGCCGTGGTCAAGGGCGACGTCCTCACCGACAAGAACGCCCACCTCGCCCCCACCCGCTACACCGACTGGCTTTCCTGACCGGAGCGCAGCCGGGCTTCGCCGTGCAAACGGCGGCACCGCCATGGCGAGATCCATGGCGGTGCGCAGGGGAGGGGTCACTCGGCTGCCGGCGCTCCGTCGGAAACCGGCCTGTGTGCAGGCGGGAGCTCAGTCAGTGGGGCGCGGGGCGCGCAGGTGGGCCCGCTTCTCCAGTTCCTCGTCGTCGACCAGCGTGAGCATCGGCTGGTTCGGCGCGCACATCATGAACACGATGTACTTGGCCGGCGTGTCCGACGAGGCGTTGCCGTTCTGGTAGTGGATCACCTCGCCGCCCGGCTCCCAGAACGTCTCACCGGCCTTGATCACGTGCTCCGGTTCGCCCTCAAGCTCCCAGCGGACCGCTCCTTCGAGGACGTAGCCGAAGCACGGCCCCGAGTGGCGGTGCGGAGGAGTCCCGGGGTCGCCGGGAGCCCACTCGACGAGAACGGTCATGCCCGAAGCGCCCTCGGGAATGAAAGGCGGCTTGACGTCCGCCAGCATCCTGGGTCCGAAACCGTCCTCTGAGTGCATTTCGTGCATTGTGCTACACCTCCGTGGGTCGGCCCGGAAAAGACGATTTCGCGTCGGCGATTCCGGGCTCGCAACAACTTGTTCTACAGCGAAGACAGAGCGCGGCCGGCATGTGTGACACGAGCCTCCTGCTTTGAGCGGCGGCTTCGGTACGCCGGTACCCCGAAGAGCTTGGCTCAGCCGAACATGCCGACCTTGTAGCTGCCGGCCGGCTGCTGGGTGATGATGTTGATGCGGTTGTAGGCGTTGATGATGGCGATGAGGGTGGTCAGCGCCGCGAGTTGGTCCTCGTCGAAGTGCTTGGCGGCGTTCGCCCAGGCCTCGTCGCTGACGCCACCGGCCGCGTCCGCGACGCGGGTGCCCTGCTCGGCCAGCTCCAGTGCGGCGCGCTCGGCCTCGGTGAAGACCGTCGCCTCCCGCCAGGCGGCGATCAGGTTGAGCCGCACCGCGGTCTCCCCGGCGTGGGTGGCCTCCTTGGTGTGCATGTCGGTGCAGAAGCCGCAGCCGTTGATCTGGCTGGCGCGGATCTCCACCAGATACTGAACGGTGGCCGGCAGCGTCGAGTCCGACAGCGCCTTGCTGGCCGAGAAGAGGTGCTTGAGCACCTTCCCCGCGACGGGATTGCCGTAGTAGTTGAGACGTGCGTCCATGGGTCCTCCTGGGCGGAATTGCTGGTACGCACTACTGACCGGACAGCCCGGCCAGGTGTGACACCAAAACCTGATGTGACGTAGGTCTCAGGCCATGTCGTCACCGTGCCGGATCGGGCCTTCCCGCGCGCTGTGCGCGGGCGCGGAGCGCGTTCCCGTGTGGTGGCGGACACGTCGGTCTGGTGGGGGAGACGGTCACAGAAACGGCCCTGGTGCGGTCCTAGGTGTCGTGCACGGCTGACTTCCTCTCCGCGGCGGCAGCCGGTCTCTTCCCCACCCGCGCTGTGACAGAAAGGCCGCCATGAGTGATCCGTCCCGGCCCACCCAGTACACCGACACGAGCGAGCTCGACCAGCTGCCCGACCGGGACACCGAGGAGACCGCCGAATGGCAGGCATCACTCGACGCCGTCGTACGGACCGCAGGGCCGGATCGGGCGGTGTACCTGCTGCGCCGTGTGCACGAGTACGCGGCCAAGGCCGGGATCGCGCTGCCAGGGCTCCTGTCCTCGGACTACATCAACACGATCCCGGCGTCCGCACAGCCCGCCTTTCCCGGTGACGTCGCCATGGAGTCCAGGATCACCGCGGTGAACCGCTGGAACGCGGCAGCGATGGTGACACGCGGCTCCCGCCTGGGGCTCGGCGGCCACATAGCCACCTACGCTTCGGCGGCATGGCTCTACGAGGTCGGGTTCCACCACTTCTTCATGGGCAAGGACGCAGACGGCTCGGGCGATCAGCTGTACGTGCAGGGACATGCCTCACCCGGCATCTACGCCCGGGTGTTCCTGGAAGGCCGCCTCGACGAGCAGCAGTTGGACGGTTTCCGACGCGAGGCCGGCGGACACGGGCTGCCGTCCTACCCGCACCCCCGCCGCCTGCCGTGGCTGTGGGAGTTCCCGACCGTCTCCATGGGCCTCGGTCCGCTCGCCGCCATCTACCAGGCCCGGTTCAATCGCTACCTGCACGCGCGCGGTGTCAAGGACACCTCCGGGTGCCGTGTCTGGGCGTTCCTCGGGGACGGGGAGATGGACGAGCCCGAGGCGACCGCCGCGCTGGCGCTCGCCGCCCGTGAGGGACTCGACAACCTCACCTTTGTCATCAACTGCAACCTCCAGCGCCTGGACGGCCCCGTACGGGCGAATTCCAAGATCGTTCAGGAACTTGAGGGCCGGTTCCGCGGAGCGGGCTGGAACGTGGTGAAGTCCCTCTGGGGCGAGGCCTGGGACGCCGTGCTGCGACAGGACACCACCGGGGCCCTCGTCCACCGCCTCGGCGAGGTGCCCGACGCCCAGCTGCAGACGTACGCCGCGCGGGACGCCGCCTACCTACGCGGGCACTTCTTCACCGGCGACGCGCTCTCCGGCATCGCCGCACGGCTGAGTGACGCCCAGCTCACCGACCTGTTCCAGAACTCGCGCGGCGGACACGAACCGCTCAAGGTGTACGCCGCCTACCGAGCCGCGGTCGAGCACCATGGAGCACCGACCGTCATCCTCGCCCAGACGGTGAAGGGACACACGCTGGGCGCGGGCTTCGAGTCCCGCAACGCCAATCATCAGATGAAGAAGCTGACCATGGCGCAGTTCCGTGACATGCGGGACATGCTTGAACTCCCCATTCCTGACAGCGCGTTGAGCGGCGATCTGGTGCCGTACTGGCACCCCGGTGAGAAGTCGGAAGAGGTGCGGTACCTGCGCGACCGGCGGACGGCTCTGGGAGGTCCGGCCCCGGTACGCAAGGTGGTGGCCAAGCCCATGCGGCAGCCCCCGGCCACCCCCTTCGAGGCTCTGACGAAGGGCTTCGGCAAACAGGAGGTGGCCACCACCATGGCCCTCGTCCGCCTGGTCAAGGACCTGATGCGCGTCGAGGAGACGGGGCGGCGCTGGGTGCCGATCATCCCCGACGAGGCCCGCACGTTCGGCATGGAATCCCTGTTCCCGACAGCCGGGATCTACTCGCCGCAGGGCCAGACCTACGAACCGGTCGACGCGGATCAGCTGCTCTCCTACCGCGAAGCCAAGAACGGCCAGCTCATCGACGAGGGCATCACCGAAGCCGGCTCCATGGCCGAGTTCACCGCCGCGGCGACCTCCTACGCCACGCACGGCGAGCCCATGATCCCGTTCTACATGTTCTACGCCATGTTCGGCTTCCAGCGGACCGGCGACCAGTTCTGGGCCCTGGCGGACCAGATGGGGCGCGGGTTCGTCATCGGGGCGACGGCCGGTCGTACGACCATGACCGGCGAGGGACTGCAGCACGCCGACGGGCATTCCCACCTGCTGGCATCCGCGAATCCGGCCGCCGTGAGCTACGACCCCGCCTTCGCGTACGAGATCGCGGTGATCGTCAGGGAGGGGCTGCGACGGATGTACGGTGCCCGGCCCGAGGACGTCTTCTACTACCTGACGGTCTACAACGAGCCCAAGCGGCAGCCGGCCATGCCCACCGGGCCGGGGGTCGAGGAGGGGATCCTGCGGGGCATGTACCGGTTCCGGCAGGCGGAGCCGCGCGAGGCGGGACCGCGGATCCAGCTGCTGGCTTCCGGCACAGCCATCCACTGGGTGCTGGAGGCCCAGGAACTGCTGGATTCCCAGTGGGGAGTCCAGGCTGACGTGTGGTCGGTGACCTCCTGGACGGAGCTGCGCCGCGATGCCCTCAGCGCCGACAGTGCGCGGCTGCGGGGCGAGGAGCGCGTTCCGTACGTGACGGCCGCGCTGTCGGGCACCCCGGGGCCCGTGCTGGCGGTCAGCGACTGGATGCGGCAGGTGCCCGACCAGATCAGCCAGTGGGTCGAGCAGGACTACACGTCGCTGGGAACGGACGGCTTCGGGCTGTCGGACACCCGTGATGCCGTACGCCGCTACTTCCACGTCGACGCCGAGTCGATCGTCATCGCCGCCCTGGACCGGTTGGCGCGGTCGGACGCGATCGCCCCGGAAACGGTTACCGAGGCTCGTTATCGCTACGGCCGCGCGGGTCGCCCTGCCCTTGGCTGAGCAGTGACCGAGAGCACGGCCGCACGCCGGCTGCAGCAGGTCGGCGGATGGCTGCCGGGTCACCGTCGCCAACGGCTCTGCTTCACGAGCGTTCGGCATTGGTAGCGTGGAGCTGTGACAGCCGACACTCCTCACCCCCCGGCCGCCTCGCGTGCGACTGACCGCCCCGGGGACGCCTCGCCTTTCGCCCTCGGCCTGTTGTTGCGGCGGGCGCACTGGCGGGTGGCCGGGGTGATGACGGAGGCGTTGCGCCCGTTGGGTATCGAGCTGCGGCATTTCGCGGTGCTGCTGGTGCTGGTCGACCGGGGGCCGACGGTGCAGCGGGATCTGGGTCCGGCGACGGGGTCGGACAAGGCGGGAGTCATGAGGGTGGTGGACGACCTGGAGCGGATGGGGCTGGCCGTGCGCAAGCCGGTTCCGGGGGACCGGCGGGTGCGGGCGGTGGAGATCACGCCTCGGGGTGTCGAGGTTTTCGATGCGGCGCATGTGGCGGCGGAGCCGCTGGCCGAGCGTCTGGTTGCCGGTCTGGGGGCCGGTGAGCGCGAGCAGTTGACGGGTCTGCTGACCCGGTTCGCGCATCCCGCGGAGGACCGCGAGGCGTGAGCACACCCGCACAGCGGCGGCGGCACCCCAGAACGCCCACGACAACCGCACGGTGGGTCTATGGAGTGACGAAGGGGAAGCCACCGGGCGCCGAGCAGTCGGACGGGACTGTCGGCAAACCCTCCTCGCCGTCCGGCTCCTGGACACCGCCCCGGCCGGCCCGGGCCACGAGTAGCGTGTCCGCGGCCGCTATTGCCTCGTGCACGTTCCGGGTGCCCATCGTGACGCACAGCGTGTAACTCACGTCCTCAAGCTCGCGTGCGCTTCCCCGCCCCTCGCTTTCGGCGAGCGCGATCCGCAGGCACGCGTACCGGGTCAGCAGCCTTCTGACGACCTTCGGATCCGGAACAACGAGCACAGCCAGGCCCTCTCTTTCGACGTTCGAATCACACCCGCACCTCATGCCCACATCACGGGGGGCGGCAATGGCGCTCGGTTGCCTTCGCGGGCCACGCCGCTGCCGTGAGTGAAGACCGGATGCCCGCAACTTGTGTGACGGGACTGGCTCCAGCGGGGCAGGAGCGTGCGCCGGAGCGGTAGATCCCTGCTACGCGTGGCCATATGGGACGGCTGATGTCACACGACGCGTGCATGCCCGGTCAAAGGACTGAGCCGAGGGACGAAGGAGGCGGGTCGTGTGCGAGGAAGCGGACATGCACCGCTGGCGTCCCTCTGCCGGGTGCAGGGTTGCAAGTCGGCGCCCTGCCGGCCGCATGTTGCGCTGTGCCTGGTGAGGGGGACGGAGCCCGATGGACGATGCTGACGCGGTGCCGGTCGCGGAGTTGCTCGATGAGCGGCGGCACCTGCTGGACGTCACCTACTGGATGCTGGGCGACTCCCGCGAGGCGGAGAACGTGGTCGGTGAGACCTACCGCCAGTGGTACGGGCTGTCCGACGCGGAGCGTGGCCGGATCGCTGCTCCCCGCTACTGGCTGGCGAAGACGGCGGGCGGGATCTGTCTGGGCCTGCTGGCCCACCCTCGCCGTGGCGCGACCAGCTGGAGGGACCGGACGGCGGAGCACCACACCAGGACGGGAGACGCCGAGGGAGCTCAGGCGGGCCTGGCGGAGGAGGTCAGCCGGGTCCTGCTGAACGCGCTGGACTCTCTGTCGCCGGTCGAGCGGGCGGCGTTCGTGCTCAATGACGTCTTCGGGATGGCCTCCGACACGGTGGCCGACATCGTGGGACGCCCGGAGTCCGAGTGCGCCGAGCTCGCCGACCGCGCCCGCCACAGTCTTCGGATGCAGCGCTCGCACTCCACCTCTCCGGAGGAGCACGACCTCCTCGCCCGCACCGTCCGTCAGGCCTGCGAGAACGAGGATGCCGAACTGCTTGAGTCGCTGCTGTGCCCGGACGTCACGGCGTTCTTCGACGGCGGCGGCAAGGTCCGCGCACTGAGCAGGCCGGTGCACGGCAGCCGGCAGGTCGCCCATAGCCTGCTGACACTCCTGGCCCGCCACCCCCGCACCACCCTGACCACTCACTCGGTCAACGGGCGTACCGGCCTCATCGCCCGTTACGACCGCCAGGTCGCCGCGGTCATCAGCCTCGACATCGCTGAACACCGTGTCGCACAGGCGTGGGTCGTCCTCAATCCCGACAAGCTACGGTCGTGGAACCAGCCCCCCACCGTCCGCGACCCCGGCTCGCACGGCCCCTCACAGCAGGGCGACGGCTGGTCGTGACGGCTTCTCGGCGCAGCTCCTCGACCCTTCCACGGGGTCAGCAGCCGTCGACGAACGTCACTGTCTCCTCAAGCGGCGCCCGGCCGATGCGGGGTTGGCTTGCCGTGACGTCCTCGTGCCCGATCGACATGCCGCAGAAGAGGAGGAGTTCATCCGGGGGTGACAGGACCTCCGCGACGGTCTTGTGATACTTCGCCCAGGCCATCTGCGTGCAACTGTGCAGCCCTTCGGCGCGGAGCAGCAGCATGACGGACTGCAGGTACATGCCCACGTCCGACCACTGGGGCCGGCCCATGCGGCGGTCGATGTAGCAGAACAGGGCGGCGGGTGCCCCGAAGCAGTCCCAGTTCGCGGCGGCGGCCCTCTGCCGCGCCTCCAGGTCCTCGCGCGCAATGCCGAGTGCGCCGTAGCGCTGCTCACCGAAGGCGGATCGCCGCTCCTGGTAGGGGCTCTTGAGTACCGCGGGGTACTGCTCGTACTCCGGCTCGTCCCAGGGATCGCCTGCGCATATGCGTTCGCCGGCACGCTTCTTGAGCTCCGCCAGCGGTCGGCCGGTCAGCACGTAGACGTGCCACGGCTGGAGGTTCGACGCGGATGGTGCCCAGGCCGCGGAGGACAGCACACGCTCCAGCACCTCCCGCGGAACCTGCTGGTCGGTGAATCCCCGCACGGCTCGCCGACTCGCGACAGCCTCGTAGACGTTCATGATCGCCTGTACCCCTCTCTGTCTGGCACATCCGCAATCGTCTCACTCGCAACAGTATCAGTCAATACCATCTCGGACGAGAGAGGTGTCATGACCTGTACTGCGGACGCCGGCCGATTCGGCGGTGTGGGGACCTGACGCCCGCGGGCGCGTCGGCGGGTGGCGCAGGAGGCTGCGGGTGTCGACGCCGGTATGCCGTGGCAGGTCTACCGTGCGGTTGTCGTGGGCGTTCTGGGGTGCCACCGCCGCTGTGCGGGTGTGCTCACGCCTCGCGCTCCTCCGCGGGATGCGCGAACCGGGTCAGCAGACCCGTCAACTGCTCGCGCTCACCGGCCCCCAGACCGGCAACCAGACGCTCGGCCAGCGGCTCCGCCGCCACATGCGCCGCATCGAAAACCTCGACACCCCGAGGCGTGATCTCCACCGCCCGCACCCGCCGGTCCCCCGGAACCGGCTTGCGCACGGCCAGTCCCATCCGCTCCAGGTCGTCCACCACCCTCATGACTCCCGCCTTGTCCGACCCCGTCGCCGGACCCAGATCCCGCTGCACCGTCGGCCCCCGGTCGACCAGCACCAGCAGCACCGCGAAATGCCGCAGCTCGATACCCAACGGGCGCAACGCCTCCGTCATCACCCCGGCCACCCGCCAGTGCGCCCGCCGCAACAACAGCGCGAGGGCGAAAGGCGAGGCGTCCCCGGGGCGGTCGGTGGCGCGTGAGGCGGCCGAGGGGGTGGCTCTGTGGGGAACGTGGGTGGTCACGAGGTCACATTACAGCCATAGGCGCATTCGATACGGTTTCACTTGAGCTGGTCTCCTGCCGGTCGGAACTCGACGGATGCGCCGCTCCGGAGTCGTCATCCGGCCTGACCGCGCCCCCGTAGTCACTTGACTGATGCATTGCGTCTCGGCCTGCCCCAGGCTCGTGGTGGCCCGAGGGGAAGGACGAATCATGAGCGGCAAGATCTTCGACACCGATGACGAGCCGGAGTGTGCTCACAAAGACGGCAGACGTCGGTCGGACGGCCACGAGAGGTGGGACATCGAGCCCGAGCCGGTGACATGTCGAACGGTCGTGGCTCTTCTCGAAGAGGAGACGCCTCTGCCGGTCATGACAGATCTCCGCTACCACAGCGCAGAACCGTATTCAGTGTTCATGGCGTTCAACGCGGGCAGTGATCAGGTCATCGAGTGGGAATTCGGCCGCGAACTCCTGGCCTCCGGCCGGCGGCGGCTCTGTGGTTTCGGTGATGTCCAGATCTGGCCCGACGAAATCCGTGGTCATGGGTTGGTGTACATGTCGTTCCGGTCGGGCTGGGAAACGTTTGTGGTGGCCGCATCGGCAGTAGTGATCGACGAATTCCTTACATGCACGTTCGAGGTCGTGCCCCTCGGGGAGGAGAGCAGCTTTGTGGGTCTCGAAAGTCTCGCCGGTCAGCTGCCGGATGAGACATGACGCCTTCGAGAGCGGGCAACGCAATGTCAGACGGCGGAATCCCGGGCGTCGGCAGGGGGGAGCCGGGCCGACTTCACCTGATCCGGTCCGGCGGAGTGGCTGCTCGGCCGGCGAGCACCAGGCCTCCGCCCGTCACCGACCGTCTGTGCGCATCCGCCCCTTCTTCGCTGCGCCGGGATCGCGCTCGGCGAAGTCGCGGTCCACCCGGAATCGGCTGAGACGCGCCGTTCGCCGCGTCGCCAGAGAGTCGTTCGACTGATGGTTCAGCCTCGCCGAGAAGAGGGCCGCACCTGACGAGTAGCATGGTGCGCGGAACAATCCCCTTGGCGGAGAGAAGCTTCACGTGCCGTGCCCCCTGCTTGCCGTGCCGATGAGTGGACGACGGGCCCTGCCTGAGCGTCCTGTCACCACGGTCGACGGAAGCACCGCGGGCGTATGTGTCGGGACGGGGCTGTCGGGAACCCCGCAGAAGGCGGGATCCGCACGCGTGTGATCGGGCGGGACAAGGAACTGCGCACCCTGCGGGAGCTGCTCGCGGACGCTGCGGCCGGGCACGGCAGCGCACTGCTGATCCACGGCGCCGCCGGTGTCGGCAAGTCGGCTCTGCTGCGCACGGTCGGGGCCGAGGCCGTCGAAAGCGGCTTCAAGGTGCTGCGCACCTCCGGGGTGGAGCCTGAGCAGTGGCTGCCGTTCGCCGCGCTGCAGATGCTGCTGCAACCGGTCGCCCGCGGCGTGAAAGACCTGTCCGAACCGCACCGGTTGGCGCTGAGCGGTGCGTTCAGCGCCAGCGACACCGAGCCCGAGATATACCGGGTCGGACTGGCCGTGCTCGAACTGCTCGCCGACGAGGCCTGCCGACAGCCGCTCCTGCTGCTGGTGGACGACCTGCAATGGATCGACTCCTCAAGCAGGGACGTGCTCAAGTTCGTTGCCCGGCGTACCAACGACCTCGCCATACAGGTGATCGGTGCCGCCCGGATCCAGTACTCCGAGTCGTACGTACTTCTCGATCTCCCCCTGGAACCGCTCAGCGGACCGGCCGCCGCCGAACTGCTCGATGTCGGCGCGCCCGACCTGCCACCGCCGTTGCGGGCGCTCGTCCTGGAGCGTGCCGCAGGCAATCCGCTGGCCCTGGTGGAGCTGCCCAAGGCTGCGCAGGGCGGGACCGCGCAGCTGGACGACCTGCCGCTGACCCAGCGGCTGGAGGACGCGTTCTCCGCGCGTACCGACTCCGTGAGCCGGGAGTGCCGCACGTTGCTCCTGGTCCTCGCCGCCGAGCCGGCCGCGCCCCTGAACCTTCTGCTGGACCTGGCGAGCCGCCTGTCCGGCTCGGCGGTCTCCGTCGACGCGGTGCAGGAGGCGGTGGACGCGGATCTGGTCACCCTGGTCGGTTTCACCGCCGAGTTCCGCCATCCGCTGATGCGCACGGCGATCTACACCCACGCTACGCTCGCCGACCGGCTGGCCACTCACCGTGCCCTCGCAGCGGCGATGGATGACACCCCCGAGCGCCGACTCGCCCACGAGGCGGCGGCCACGATCGGCCCGGACGAGGAGCTGGCCGCCCGGCTTGAGTGTTTCGCCGATGCCTCGCAGGCCCGGGGGAAGGCGGCGGCTGCCGTGCCGGCGCTGCGTCAGGCGGCCGACCTTGTCCTCGACGCGCGGCGCCGGAACGGCATCCTGGTCCGGGCCGCCGAGTTGTCCAGCGAGATCAACCACCGCATCAGCGTCCAGATGCTGCTGGACCGCATGGACACGAGCGTGCTGGGCCGGGTGGACCGGGCTCGTCTGATGGTGGTGTCGGACAGTTCTGCTTTCGAACCGGGCGAGCCGCAGCGACGGATCCAGGACATGGTCACCGCGGCGGCCGGAGCCTTCGACGCGGGAGCCGGAGACGTCGCGGAGAACCTGTTGTGGCGAGCGAGCGCGCGGTGCTTCTTCCAGGACGGCGACGCGCAGGTGCGTGCCCAGGCCGCAGCGGAGCTGGATCGCTGGAACCCTGATCCGAACGCCCCACATGTGCTGGCGGTGCGGGCGTACACCGAGCCGTACCGGCACGGGGCCGACGTGATCGCGCGGCTCGGCGGAATCAGCGCAGACCATCAGGACGGCCGGATCCTGCATTTCCTCGGCAGCGGTGCAATGGTCACAGGCGACCTCAGCCGCGCCGTCCAGTACCTCGCACTCGCGACCGCGGCATGGCGCTCGCAGGGCCGACTCGGGCTGCTCGCCCGTTCGCTGGCCGCCAGCTGGCCACAGGTGTACCTCGGTCAGCTTGAGCGAGCTCGCGAGGAGTCCGCCGAGGGGCTGGCCCTGGCCGAGGAGACCGGGGAGTGGATCGTCTGGCTGGGGCTGAAGGCAACGGCCGCCCTGGTGGCGGCGCTGCGCGGAGAAACCGAGCAAGCGGCGCGGACGACCGGCGAACTACGCGCGCACAGCCTGTTCCCGGGCATGCCGTTCGTCACCGTGATGGCGCAGCAGACCGACGGGCTGCTCGCGCTCTTCGACGGCCGCGCAAAGGAGGCGTACGACGTACTGGCGCGCGCCTTCGATCCGGTTGATCCGCACTACCACTCGGTGAGCCGCTGGCTGCTCGCACCGGACCTGGCGGACGCCGCGTTCGCCGCGGGCACCGTGCAGCAGGCCCGGGAACTACTGGCCGAGCTGCCGGAGCTGACGCGCCGGCTGCCCTCGGAAATGATGGTCGTGGCGCACGCCTACACCGACGCGGTGCTGGCTTCGGACGACACGGCGGAGGAGCGGTACGGCGCGGCCCTTGCCGCACTGCCGGCCGACTGGACGCTGTCGCGTGCCCGGCTGCATCTGCACCACGGCCGCTGGTTGCGTCGCCAACGCCGCAACGTGGATGCCCGGCACCCGCTTCGGCTCGCTCGCGCCGAGTTCGACCGGGTCGGCGCGCAGCCCTGGGCCGAGATGGCCCGTGAGCAGCTGCGTGCCACCGGCGAGTCGGGCGGTCGCCGGCACGCCAACACCGGGGAACAGCTGTCTGCCCAGGAAATGCAGATAGCCGTGCTGGCGTCCCAGGGGCTGAGCAACCGGGAGATCGGCCAGCGCCTGTTCATCTCGCACCGCACCGTCGGAGCGCATCTGTACCGCATCTATCCACGCCTTGGCATCACCGGCCGGGGCAGACTCGCCGCCGCACTGGCCGCACTCCCCGCCGAACAGCCGACGTCCGGCCTCTGACGGTTTCGAGGCGGGCATCGCGGCGACAGCAGGGCCTGGAGGACGGCGAGCGCGGAGGCCGGCTCCCAAGTGGCTTCGGGAGTCCGTGGCAGTGGCCCGAAGCCACGGTGGCGGTGATCGATGGCCGGCGGGTCCCGGGGCATGTGAAGGGTCAAGGCGAGTCCGCGCGCAGCAGCGGCATCATCAGACGGTCGATCATCTCCCTGATCTCCGGGGCGTCCCAGGTGCTCTCTCGTACCCTGAGGCGGTACATCACCATGGCCGGAATGGCGTCCCGGACAAAGGAGTTCGCGGCGGCGGAGGGCACCTCGCCGCGCTCGACGCCCCGTTCGACGATGGCGCCCAGGAGCTCGGCCGTCGGCTTCACGACGACGTCCAGGACCACGTCGTGGACGCGCCCTCCGTGCAGGGGATCGCATTCGTGCAGGACCGAGCGCAAGGCGAGACCGAAGCGGGAGCGGAGTGCCTCGCGCGCCCACCCGCAGAAGGCCAGCAGCTCGTCCCGGACACTGCCCAGATCGCGGGCGGCGGTGAAGCGCGGCAGCCCCGCCCGGAGCGCGTCCGTGACGAGTTCCTCCTTGGACGGCCAGCGGCGGTAGACCGCGGACTTGCCGGTCCGGGCTCGGGCCGCGACCCCCTCCATCGTGAGGCCGTTCCAGCCGACGGCGCCGAGTTCCTCCAGGGCGGCGTCGAGGATGGCGCGTTCCAGCACGGCGCCGCGCCGACGGCCGGAGGCCGCCTGCGCGGGCGGGAGCTTCCAGGGCGGGGTGGCCATCGGGCGTCTCCAGCGGGAGGGGGAAGGGGCCGGTTCCTCTCTGGGAGCGGACCGCTGACGACGCGACAGCGGTCCGCTCGCGCGGCCTGTGCGGGCCGCGTGCCGGACCGCACGAGACCCGCACGATCCGCACGCGACCTGCCCGGTCAGATGCCGACGGCCCGCAGTGCGTCGTGGACCTCGGCGGCGATGTCGATCAGCTCCTGCGCGTTCCGCGGGGTGATCTGGAGGTCGAGGAGGAGCTCGTCGATGCCGTGCGCCTCGACGTGCGCCGCCGCGTCCTCGGCCATCTGCGCCGCGTTGCCGTAGAAGGGCATGCGGTCCTTGCTCTCGATCGGCTTGGGCGTATAGGCCGCGATGGCCCGCAGACAGACCTCCAACGGCCGTTCCCGGCCGCGCTCGACGGCCAGGTCCTCGATCTTCTTCGCCTCGTCCGCGAGCTCCCGCGGACCGTGGGCCACCGGCATCCAGCCGTCCGCGCGGTCCACCAGGCGCCGCTTCGAGCGGGCGCTGAGCGCCGGCATGAAGACCGGGATGGGATGGGCCGGCTTGGGATTCACCGCGGACGGCGCGATGGTGCACAGCTCGCCCTGGTGGGAGACGGGATCGGGACCCCACACGGCCGCGCAGACGTCCAGCAGCTCGTCCAGTGCCGCGCCCCGCTTCTCGAACGGCGCGATCGAGGCCGCGGCACACTGGTCCGTCGACCACCCCGTACCCAGACCGGCGACCAGCCGGCCACGGCTGGCGACGTCCAGGGCCGCGAGCGAACGGGCCAGTTGGAACGGGGCGTGCAGGGCGGCCACCAGCACGCTGGTGCCCAGCCTGGGCCGCTCCGTGGCGGCGGCCGCGAGCGCCAGCGTGACCAGCGGGTCGGCACAGCTGCGGAAGCACTCGGGCCAGGGCTGTCCCGGGACCCCGTGATAGCCCTGGGTCATGGGGGTGGGGTACATGGTGACCTCGAACACCCAGAGGCCCTCATAGCCGATTTCCTCCGCGGATCGTGCGACCGCGGCGACATCGCGACTGATGTCGTACTGACTGAGCTGCGGAAGACCGAGGCCCAGCTTGATCGCCATACGAGACTCCTTCTCGCGGGGGTGCAGTCACCGGCATCATAGGGAACCGCTTAATTCTGGGGAACCTCTTGTAGCTTGTAAAGTGGTTGAGCTACGGTCGGTGGCTGTGACTGAGTGACCTTGTCCGCACCCGCGCCGGACGCGACGACGACCTGCCGGCCCAGAGGTGCGTGAGCCGTCGCCTCCATGCCGTCCCGTCATGAATCGGCGCTGCCCGCATCGTCGGTCACGGCAGTGCCGCGTCCCGCTCCATGGAAGGACCAGCCGAATGACAACCGCCGAACCGACCACCGGCAACGCGGAGCAGCCCGCCGCCATCGACTTCCCCTTGCCCAAGGCCTCGGGGTGCCCGTTCGACCCGCCACCCGGCCTCGCCGACCTGCAGCGCACGGAGGAGATCACGCGGGTCAGGTTGTGGGACGGCAGTTCGCCCTGGCTGATCACCGGACACCAGTACGTGCGCGAGCTGCTCCAGGACTCGCGGATCAGTGCCGATGCCCTCAACCCCGGCTTTCCGTTCCTCGTCGCCGGCGTTCGCGAGCTGGTGCGCAGCATGAAGCCGACCATGTTCAGGCAGGACAACCCGGAGCACGCCCGGCTGCGCCGCATGCTCACCTCCGACTTCATGGTCAAGAGCGCCGAGGCGATGCGCCCGGACATCCAGCGCCACACGGACGAGCTGCTCGACCGGATGACCGACGGCCGCTCCTCGGCGGACCTGGTCGCCGATTTCGCGCTGCCGCTGCCCTCGACCGTGATCTGCCTGATGCTGGGCGTCCCGTACGAGGACCACTCCTTCTTCGAGGAGCGCAGCACCACGCTCTTCAGCATCACGGCGACCGCCGAGGAGGTCCGTGCCTCCCAGCACGACCTGCTGCGCTACATGGAGGACATCGCGAGGGCCAAGAAGGAGAAGCCGGACGACAGCATCATCAGCCGCCTGGTCGCCCGCGGCGATCTGGAGTACGACGAGATCGCCAGCACGGCCCGGCTCCTGGTGATCGCGGGCCACGAGACCACGGCGAACATGATCGCGCTGTCGACCCTCGCCCTGCTCCGCAACCCCGACCAGCTCGCCCGGCTGCGCGACGACCCGTCGCTGATCACGGGCGGAGTCGAGGAACTGCTCCGGTACCTGACGATCGTTCACAACGGGATCCCCCGGGTCGCCGCGTCGGACATCGAGATCGGCGGCCGGGTCATCAAGGCCGGCGACGGTGTGCTGTGCATGATCAACACCGCCAACCGGGACGAGCGTGCCTTCCCCGACGGCCATACGCTCGACGTCGGGCGCAACGCGCGCCGTCATGTCGCCTTCGGCTTCGGTCCCCACCAGTGCCTCGGCCAGCCGCTGGCCCGGGTGGAGCTGCAGATAGCCCTGGGCACCCTGCTGCGGCGGCTGCCGAAGCTGCGGCTCGACTGCTCCTTCGAAGACATCCCGCTGCGTCAGAGCACCACGGTCTACGGGATCGGTGCCCTGCCCGTCGCCTGGTGACGGGCGCTCAGCCGTCCGGGCACCCCTGTCCCGGCAACCACCTCCCGACCGGACCCTGCGAGCGGTCGGACCGACCTTGGGAGCACCATGCGCGTTCACGTTGACCGCACCAAATGCTGCGGTGCCGGAAGCTGCGTCCGGACCGCCCCGGAAGTCTTCGACCAGAACGAGGAGGACGGACTGGTCGTCGTCATCGACAGCGACCCGCCCGAGGCCCTGCAGCCGTCGGTCCGGGAGGCTGCCGACATCTGCCCCAACGGGGTGATCACCATCGAGCAGATGCAGCGCACGTCGGCCTGAACACCCGGCGGATCGCGGCCCCTCGGGACCGGCCGATCGCGTGTGTGGGGTGTCCGGCACCAGCCGGACGCCCCACACACGCGTCTTCGTGTCCGCACGGCCCCAACGCCCGCCGGTCACACGCGATTTACCTTCTCTTTAATCGATACGCTACGACATCGTATCGAAATTCTCCTACGATGAGCCCATGGCCGTTAACCAAGCACCCACCATCCCCGAGGCGATCCACCGTCGCCGCTGGCTGATCCTGGCCGTCCTGCTGCTGAGCGTGCTCGTCACGGTGCTGGACTTCTCGATCCTCAACGTGGCGTTAAAGACGCTGGCCGAACCCAAGCCGGAAGGCCTGGGCGCCAGCCAGAGCCAGCTCCAGTGGGCGGTCAACGCCTACGCACTCGTCGTCGCCGGACTGCTGTTCACCGGCGGTCTGCTCGGTGACCGCATCGGGCGCAAGAAGGTCCTGCTGACCGGCATGTTCCTGTTCGGCCTCAGCTCCGCGCTGTGCACCGTCGCCGATTCGCCCGGTCAACTCATCGCCTACCGGGCCCTGATGGGCGTCGGCGGCGCGCTCATCCCGGTCGCCACCCTCGCCCTCCTCACCCAGGTCTTCGAGCGCTCGGAGCAGCCGAGGGCCATCGGCATCTGGACCGGCGTCGTCGGCCTGTCCGTCGCCCTCGGACCGATCATCGGCGGCGCACTGCTCCAGTACTTCTGGTGGGGATCGGTCTTCCTGATCAACGTGCCGGTCGTGGCCGTGGCGCTGGTCGCCATGTTCATCCTGGTGCCGGAGTCCAAGGACCCGCGCAGCGCCCGCCTCGACCCGCTGGGCGTGGCACTCTCCATCGCCGGCATGGTCCTGCTCGTCTACGGCATCATCCAGGGCGGCCAGGCCGGCAGCGTCACCCCGACCTCGGTCTGGGCCCCGTTCCTCGGCGGGGTGGCGATCCTCGCCGCCTTCGTGTGGTGGGAGCGGCGGATCGACCACCCGTCGCTCGATGTCACCTACTTCAAGAACATGCGGTTCACCGGCGCCATCCTGGCGATCTGCCTGATGTCGTTCGCCCTGTTCGGCGTGACCTTCTACGTCATCTTCTACATCCAGACCGTCCGCGGTTACACCGCGCTGGAAACCGGTCTGCTGATGGTGCCGCTGGCGGCCGCCCAGATCTTCTTCGCCCCCAGGGCGCGCCATGTCGTCACGAAGTTCGGGGTCCGTGCCACCTGCGTCTTCGCGCTCCTGCTCGACGCCGTGACGTTCTTCGGGTTCCTGCTGCTGGGCCGGACCAGCCCGATCTGGGTGCTCGAAGTGCTGTTCGCGATGCTCGGTGTGGCGTTCGCGCACATCACTCCGCCCGCCACCGTGGTGATCATGTCGTCCCTGCCCCGCGAGAAGGCCGGCACCGGATCGGCGATCACCAACGTCTTCCGCCAGGGAGGCGGGGCGCTGGGCACCGCGGTCCTGGGATCGCTGCTGGCCGCCCTCTACAAGCACCGCGTCCAGGGAGCTCTCGACGTCCTGACGCCGGCTCAGCGGCACGTGGCCGTGCACTCGATCGAGGCCACCCACGCCGTGGCCGGGTCGGGCGCCAAGGCCGAGGCGCTCATCCGGTCCGCGGACGACGCGTTCGTCCACGCCATGCACGTCACGTCGGTCGCCGCCGCGGCCGTCGCGGTGCTCGGCGCCGTCGTCGCCATGCTCACCCTGCCCGGCAAGCCGCGTCCGGCAGCGGAGGCGGAGGCGACCCCCGAGCCGCCGAAGGTGAGTGCCGAGCAGTGACCGAGTCGCTCGGCTCGACGGCCGCTCAGCGGGGCCGCCCGCGCAACGCGGGCGTCGACCGTGCGGTCATCGAGACCGTGCTGCGGCTGCTCACGCAAGGCGTCAGTTTCGGTGAGCTCTCGATGGAGGGCATCGCCCGTGAGGCGGGCGTCGGCAAGACCACCGTCTACCGGCGCTGGCCGGGGAAGGAGGCGCTGCTCATCGACGTACTGGAGGCCGTCGAGGTGCCGCTTCCGGAACCGGGCGGACGATCCCTGCGCGAGGATCTGGTCGCCGCCGTCGAGGCGACCAGGAAACGGAATCTGACCAAGGGCGAGTCGGCCCTGATGCGGAACATCCTCGCGCAGGTGCAGAGCAGCCCCGAACTCTGGCAGCGCTACCGGGACACGTTCGTGGCACCCCGTCGCGCGGCGATCGTGCGCATCCTGCGCAGGGGCATCGACCGCGGGGAGATACGCGCCGAACTCGGGGCGGATCTGGACCTGTTGGTCGACATGCTGGCCGGCCCCGTGCTCTACCGTGCCACCCTGCGCCCCGAGGTGTTGCAGGTGGAGGGTTTGGCGGAACGGGTCGTCGACACCTTCCTCGACGGAGTGGGGTCGCACGACCGTTCCCGGCGGCATGGTTGAAACCGCGAAGAGAGGAGCAGGCACGAAGGGACGCAGCACCCACCGGCACGGCGGTGGCTCCGCTGATATGGTTCCGCCCTGACCGTCAGTAATCACCTGAGGCACGCCAAGCGCTTACAGGGTCGCGCCCACCACGGGAGTGAGCCATGAACGATCAAGGTTTCAACCGAATCATCTGGTCGGCGCGCCGTGCCGGGCGCGCGCTGGACGTTGCCAAGGAGCAGCAGCTCCGCCACCTTGAGATGCATGCAGCCCACTATTCGCTGCTCGCCGCCGCCTCCGCGCATCTCGGTGCCACCGGCGCCGAGTTGGCGCGGGAGCTGCACGTGACTCCGCAGAACGTGGCGAGCCTGGCGAACCGGCTGGAGCAGCGCGGGCTGATCGAGCGCAGGCCCAACGCCCGCCACCTGAACGTGGTCGAGATCTGGATCACCGACAAGGGCGAGGAGCTCCTGGCGGAGGCGGACGCCGCGATGATCGAGCTCGAACGGACGATCGCCAGAGTTCTCGGAGTGGACGAGGCCGAAAAGCTTCGTAAATTGCTCGAAGAACTGGCGGACGGCCTGGAGCGCGAGAACCGGGGCTCCCGAACGTCCTGAGCCGGAAATCTCCAAGTGCTGCGGGGCGATAGCCATCCCTTCGTAGCAACCGGTTGATGGTCAGCAAGCATGTTCTTGAAATTCACTGGCTGTCGGCCCGTAGGTCCTTGACGGGTCCGGGGTGACGTGCCAGTGTTTCCGTGACCGCGGACTGCAATTCCATGTGCACAGCGCGGGGCGACCGGAAGAGGTAATTCGCCGATACGGGCGAGTCGCTGGGGTTGCCCGCTGAATCCCGAAAAAAGTCCGTCGGGCGAGTTTCGATTTCATCGCCCGACGCCCGGAGCAATCGGGCCCGGAAATCACCGTGTGCGCCCGTCGGCCGGCATTTCGACCGCGCGCTGTCGCATCAGAACCACCGATCACCTCATGAGGAGAGAACGATGAGCGAAAACCTGCGGAAGGTGCATGACGCAGGTGTGGCCGTCTGGCTGGACGGCCTCGACCGCGACCTGGTGCGCAGCGGCCGGCTGGCCGAGTTAGTGCGCGACCGCTACGTGGTCGGCGTCGCCACCGACGCGGCGACCTGGCGACAGTCGATCGTCGGCAACGCCGCCTACGACGAGCAGCTCCGCTCCCTCGCGGAGCAGGGCGTGACGGCCGAGGAAGCCGTCCGCGCCATCATCGTCGAGGACGTGCGGGCCGCGGCGGACGTGCTCCGTCCGGTGCACGACGCGACCGACGGGGCGGACGGCTGGGTGTCGCTCCAGATCAACCCCCGGCTCGCGAACCGCAGCGACCCGACGGTCGCCGAGGCCAAGGAGCTGGTGCGGCTGATCGACCGCCCGAACATCGTCCTGAGGATTCCCTCCAACGAGGCGGGCTACTACGCGATCTCCTCGGTCGTCGGGGCGGGCATCAGCGTCGACGCCACCCACCTGGTCTCGCACCGGCGCTGGCGTCTGATGATCGACGCGATCCTCGCCGGGCTGGAGGAGGCGAAGACCAACGGCCACGACCTCCGGAAGATCAACTCCGTGGCGTCGTTCTTCCTCGGCCGCGTGGACCTCCTCTCCGACGACCGCCTCAAGGCGCTCGGCACGCCCGAGGCTCTCGCCCTGGTCGGCAAGGGCGCGCTCGCCAACGCCCAGCTGGCGCTGCAGGACTACGACAAGCTGTTCGGCCGCGCCGAGTCCGGGCAGGAGGCCGCCGAGGAGTGGGCCGGCCTGGCCGCCGCCGGCGCCCGGCCGACCCGGCTGCTGTGGACCTCGACCACGGTGACGAACCCCGAGCTCGCGGACACCGCGTACGTCGACGGCCTGGTGGCGTCCGACGTGATCACCGCGATGTCGCAGGCCACGCTCGACGCGGTCGCCGACCACAGCGGCAGCGACGGGTCCGACGTCGTCCGCCCCAACTTCGCGAAGGCCCTGGAGATCCTGTCGGGTCTGCGGATCATCGGCCACCGGCTGATCGTCCAGACGCTCGAAGAGGAGATCCTCGAAGAGGCCCGGGCCTCGTGGAAGGACCTGGTGGACCGGACCGCGGCGGAGCTGGAGAAGCTGCGCGCGAACCGGTGACCGTCCGTCAACACTGATCGTCGACCCCGGCGGGCCGGCCTGGCCGGCCCGCCGGGATGAGGGGGAGTACGAGAGATGGCTGAACTGTCACGCCGTTCGTTCGTGGGCGCCTCGATGGCGGGAGGCGTCGCCGCGTTGGGCCTGGGAGGTGCCGAGGGCACCGCCTTCGCCGATGCCCCGGCCGGTGCGCCGGTCAGACCGCCGGACGCGGTCACCGTGCTGCCGGACGACCCGCGCTACCCGTACCTCACCACGCGCGGGGCGAACCGGCGCTTCACCGGCACCCCGGCCGAGGTCAGACAGGTGTTCACCGCCGAGGAGGTGCGGCAGGCCGTCGAGGCGGCCGTCGGCGCGGGACAGCGGATCGCCGTCAGAAGCGGCGGCCACTGCCTGGACCGGCTGGTGGACGACCCCGCCGTGCGGATGCTCATCGATGTGTCCCAGTTGAAGAACGTCTACTACGACCCGCGGCACAACGCCTTCGCCGTCGAGTCGGGCGCCATGCTCGGTGACGTCTACAAGGCACTGCTCCTGGCCTGGGGCGTCGTCGTCCCCGGGGGTACCTGTCCGACCGTCGGTGTCGGGGGATTCGTGCAGGGCGGCGGCTTCGGATCGATGTCCCGCCAATATGGCATGTGCGTCGACCACCTGTACGGCGTCGAGGTCGTGGTGGTCGACGCGTCCGGCGCCGCGAAGACCGTGGTCGCCACCCGAGACCCCGCGGACCCCCACCACGACCTGTGGTGGGCCCACACCGGCTCCGGCGGCGGCAACTACGGCGTGGTCACCCGCTATCTGTTCCGTTCGCCGGACGCCAAGGGTACCGACCCCTCGGCGCTGCTGCCGGCGCCGCCGAAGTCGATGCTCGTCACCACCGTGTCCTGGCCGTGGAGCGGCCTGAGCGAGGGCGACTTCGTCACCCTGCTCACCAACCACGGTGCCTGGCACGCGGCCAATAGCGCGGACGGCGGCCCGTACGCGAGCCTGAACAGCGCTCTCGTCCTGGACCAGCCCAGCGCGGGCGCCATCACCCTCGTCGCCGAGATGGACGGGACGCTGCCCGACGCCACGGGGCTGATGAACGACTACGTGGCCGCGCTCAACGCCGGCGTCGGAGCGAAGCACACGGTCACCCAGACCACCATGCCGTGGCTGCAGGCACAGCTCGCCAGCCTGTTCGGCGGCGGGCCGTCACCGTACAACCGAGGCAAGGCCAAGGCCGCCTACCTGCGGCAGCCGTACACCGCGGAGCAGTTCAAGACGGTCTACGACCACCTCAACGCCTACACCTACTCCGGGGTCGGTGCCCTTCTCCTCTTCGCCTTCGGAGGGAAGGTCAACACCCTGTCGCGGACGGCGACCGCGAACCCGCACCGCGACTCCATCCTCATCAGCTACCTGGCCAGCAGCTGGGCGGACCCGGCGCAGGACGACGACCACATCGCGTGGGTGCGCTCCTGCTACGGCGACCTGTACGCGGCCACGGGCGGCGTGCCCGCGCCCGGTCCCGCGACCGACGGGTCGTACATCAACTACCCGGACATCGACCTCGCCGACCCGGAGCAGAACACCTCGGGCACGCCCTGGTCCACGCTGTACTTCGGCGAGAACTACGCCCGGCTGCAGCAGATCAAGAAGCGCTACGACCCCGGTGACGTCTTCCGTCACGCGCTCTCGGTGGCACTGCCGGACTGAGGACGCGGGCGCACACCGTCGAGGAAGGTGTCCACGACCTTCTCCGCCAGGCGGTCGACGAGCAGTGCGTCGGGGTGGAGGGTGGCCCGGTAGAGCACGGGGCCGACCACCATGTCGATCAGGAGCTCCAGGTCCTCGCCGAGTTCGGAACGGATCTCCCCGGCGGTGATCCCGCGTTTCAGGATGCGTCCGAGGACCTGGCGGCGCGGCAGCACGAACGTGTGCTGGTAGTGCTGCCACAGCTCCGGGCTGCTGTGGACCTGCGTCAGCATGTTCCGCATCAGCGCGGACTCGTACTTGGCGAGGTTGCGCAGCCTGGTCGCCTCGATCGCGCCGACCAGGTCCTCGCGCAGGGACCGTCCGGCCGGCTCGGGCAGCGGCTCCTCGACGCTCTGCAGCACGTCGAGGAGGAGCGCGTCCTTGCTCGGCCAGCGGCGGTAGACGGTGGTCTTGCCGATGCCGGCCTCTCTCGCGATGCCCTCGATCGAGAGCTCGGCGAAGCTGGAGCCCTCGGTGAGCAGGCGCAGCACGGTCTCGATCACGGTCCGGTCGACATCCGCGCGTCGTGGCCGGCCGCGCCTGGCGGCAGATTCGTCGGCTGACAGCGTCACTGCTCCGCACCCACTTTCCGCGGTTCCGGCCCGCCGTGGCCGCCGGCGTCGGCCTTGTCCCGCAGCGGTGACCACATGATCGCCACCGTAGCAGGAGGCGCGGCAGGCACCACCCTTTATGATACGATACCGAATCGTATCGCAATTAATTCCGCGCACCAGAAGCCAGCCGGAAGGCCGCATGCGTCCCCTCGAACAGCAGACCATCCTCATCACGGGCGCCACGGACGGTCTCGGCCGCGCCCTCGCTCATGAACTCGCCGCGCAGGGCGCCACATTGATCGTGCACGGCCGCAGCCGCACCAAGGGTGAGAAGCTGCTGGCCGAACTGCGCGGCATCGCCGGCGACGGCAAAGTCACGTACCTGGCCGCCGACTTCACACGCCTCGCGGACGTGCACCGGATGGCCGAGCAGGTCCTGGCCCTCGACCGCCTCGACGTCCTGGTCAACAACGCGGGCGTGGGCATGCTCCAGCGCGAGGAGACCGCCGACGGCTGCGAGACGACGTTCCAGGTCAACTACCTGGCCGGCTATGTGCTCGCCGCCCGGCTGGCCCCGCTGCTGGCGGCGTCGGCACCTGCCCGGATCGTCAACGTCAGCTCGTACGGCCAGGCCCCCATCGACTTCGACGACCCGATGATGACCCACGGGTACGACGGCATCTACGCCTACTGCCAGGCCAAACTCGCCCAGATCCTGCACGCCTTCGACCTCGCCGAGGCGCTGGACGGCAGGGGCGTGACGGCCAACGCCGTGCACCCCGCCCCGTACATGCCGACGAAGATGGTGGTCGGCATGTTCACCCCGCAGAGCACCATCGACCAGGGGATGCGCAACACGCTCCGGGTCGTCGCCGACCCGGCGCTCGACGGGGTCTCCGGCCGCTGGTTCAACCAGCGTGAGGACGCCCGGGCCCAGGCCCAGGCGTACGACGCGGGTGCGCGGTCCCGGCTGCGCGCGCTCAGCGAGGAGCTGACGGGAGTCCCCTTCCTGGAGGGGCTGCCCGCCTGAGCGCTCCGCCGGGAGTGCCCCGATGTGCCGGTCGGCCGTCCGCGGCGCCACCGTGGCCGGTCGCGCAGTTCCGCCCCCAGCCTTCGGCCGGGGGCGGCCCCAGCGCCCCTTCGGGAGCGCTGCCGAGGGGGGTAGCCGAACGGCTACCCCCCTCCCGCCGTTCGGGGTGGCCGAACGGGGCACGAGGGGCCGCTCGTTCGGACACGTCAATGGTTGGTTCCGGGGATCAGCGCACCGGGAGAAGCTGAGGCACGTCCCCTGGAAGGCCGCAACTGCCGCCCGAAAGCACTCAGTTCATTCGGACCATTCGGAATGGAGACGACGATGACGGACACGGACCGTGCGGACGGGCCACAGAACGAGGACGCCGGATACGCCCTGGAACTCCTGACCGCGCTGACCACCGATCCGGACCGTGCCGCCGTGCACTGGCGCGGAGAGTGGATCACCGCGGGCCGGCTGGCCCGTTCCGTGGCCGACTCGGTCCAGACGCTGCGCAAGCTCGGCGTCGGCCCGGGAACCATGGTGGCCGTCCTCGTGGCGCCCAACAGCCCGGAGATGCTCTCCGTCCGCTACGCCACCCATCTCCTCGGCGGCGCGGTGACCTTCATCCGCGGCGCCAACCCCGGCTCGACCGTGCCGGTGCTGTCCCGCGAGGCCCAGCTGCGCATCCTCTTCGACTCCGCCGCCGCCGTGCTGTGGACGGACCTCGAGAACGCCCCCCGGGCCCGGGAACTGGCCGACCGCGCCTCGGGCCGCTTCCAGCTCGCCGAGCCGGCCGACGGCGGACTCACCACCCCGAACACCGCGGCCCCCGCCCGGCCGAGCGCCGAGGAGATCCTCGCCGACCTGGGCGAACTGCCCGACCGCGAGCCGGGATCGCTCGCACAGCTCTCCTTCAGCAGCGGCAGCACCGGCCAGCCCAAGGGCGTCTGCGTCTCCACCCGGGTGGCGGACTTCACCGTCCGCGGCACCGTCCCGCTGGTCTCCGAACCGGGGCCGCGGCTGCTGGTGGCCACCCCGCTGAGCTTCGTGGTGGGGCCGGTGGCCGACTCGGTGCTCACCCTGGGCGGCGCCGTGGTGCTGCACGAGGAGTTCGACGCCACCCAGGTGGTGCGGGCGATCCAGGAGCACGGCATCACCCGCACCTTCATGGCGACCCCGCACCTGTACCAGGCGATGGACGTGGTGAAGGAGGAGAAGACCGACATCGGCACGCTGCGGGCGCTGATCTACACCGGTGTCGCCGCCGCTCCCGCCAAACTGGCCGAGGCCGCCGAGGTGTTCGGACCGGTCCTGCTCCAGGCGTACGGCAGTGCGGAGGCCGGCCGGATCACCATCCTGCTGCCCGGCGACCACGACGACGCGAGGCTGCGCACCACGGTCGGGCGTCCGTTCCCCGAGGTCCGGCTGAAGATCTGCGACCAGGAGTCCGGCGCGGAACTGCCCGTAGGGCAGACCGGCGAGGTGTGGGTCCGTTCGCCCGCCCTGATGGACGGCTACCTGCGTGACCCCGCGCTGACCAACCGGTCCCTGCGCGGCGGCTGGTACCTCACCGGCGACATCGGCTTCCTCGACGAGGAGGGCTACCTCTCCCTGGTCGACCGGGTCGCCGACGTGGTCAAGATCGACGGCGTGAAGATCTACCCGGCCGTGCTGGAGCGGGAGATCGCCACCCTGTCCGGGGTCGCCAACGTCGCCGTCTACGGGGTCCGCGACCTGGACAACCTGGAGCACCTGCACGCCGCGGTGGTCCGCCGCTCGGGGTCCCAGCTGACCGCGGACGCCATCCGCAAACTCGTCACGGAGAAGATCTCGCCCGCTCACGCGCCCGAAGAGGTCCACTTCCTCGACGAACTCCCGCTCGGTGTCTCCGGCAAGCCGGACAAGAACCGGCTGCGCCGGCTCCACCCGGCCGGCTGAGCGGCGGCCGTTCCCGGTTCCCGGTTCCCGGTTCCCGGTCCTCCGCGACGCGGCGGAGACCAGAACACAGCGATGCAGAAGGCGAGTTGACCATGAACCAGCTCCTGAACTTCTTCGCCGCCGAGTTGGAAGAACTCGGTGAACACAAGCGGTCCTTCCTGGAGATAGGACGCCGCGCCGGACGCTTTCCGAGCGCGATGGCCCGGACCGGGACCACCGGCCCCGACCAGGAGATCAGCGTCTGGTGCAGCAACGACTACCTCGGGATGGGACAGCACCCGTCGGTCCTGGAGGCGATGAAGACCACGATCGACGCCTTCGGTGCCGGCTCCGGCGGCTCCCGGAACATCGGCGGCACGAACTACTACCACGTGCTGCTGGAGGACGAACTGGCCGCGCTGCACCACAAGGAGTCGGCGCTGGTCTTCAGCTCCGGCTACACCGCCAACGACGGCGCGCTGACCGTGCTGGCCGGCCGGCACCCCGACACGCTGGTCTTCTCCGACGCGCTCAACCACGCCTCGATCATCGACGGGCTGCGGCACAGCGGCGCCGAGAAGGTGATCTTCCGGCACAACGACACGGCCCACCTGGCGGAACTGCTCGCCGCCGCCGACCCGGACCGCCCCAAGCTGATCGTGCTGGAGTCGGTGTACTCCATGTCCGGCGATGTCGCGCCGCTGGAGGAGATCGCCGACCTGGCCGACCGGTACCACGCCGCCACGTTCCTCGACGAGGTGCACGCGGTCGGCATGTACGGCCCCGAGGGCGCCGGGATCTCCGCCTCGCTCGGCATCGCCCACCGCTTCACGGTGATCATGGGCACCCTGGCCAAGGGCTTCGGCACCGCCGGCGGCTACATCGCCGGGCCGGCCCCGCTGGTGGAGGCGGTCCGCAGCTTCTCCCGGCCGTTCATCTTCACCACCTCGCTGCCGCCGGCCACCGCCGCGGGCGCCCTCGCCGCCGTCCAGCACCTGCGCTCCAGCGACGTCGAACGCACCCGGCTGGCCACCAACGCCCGGCTGCTGCACCGGCTGCTGGACGAGCGCGGCATCCCGTTCGTCTCGCCGGACTCGCACATCGTCTCCGTCCTGGTCCGCGACGACCTCAAGTGCCAGCGGGCGTCCGCCATGCTGCTGCAGCGGCACGGCATCTACGTCCAGGCGATCAACGCCCCGAGCGTGCGGGCCGGCGAGGAGATCCTCCGGGTCGCCCCCTCGGCCACCCACACCACCAGCGACGTCGAGAAGTTCGCCGAGGCGCTCGACGGCATCTGGGAGGAGCTGGGCCTGCCCCGGAACGGCACCCCGGTCGAAGGCTGACCGGCCCATGCCGCCGCCCCCGGCCGGACTCCCACCGGTCCGGGGCACCCGCGGCCCCGAGGCCGACCGGCCCCTGAACCGAGGAGGTTCCGTGTCCCTGTCTCTGGCTTCCGTGCTCCGCGAGGCCGCGCTGCGACGCCCCGGACACCCGGCGGTCGTCCAGCACGGCCAGGAAACGACATACCAGGACCTGTGGCGGCGGGCCCGGCGCTACGCCGCGGCGCTGACCGGCACGGGCATCCGCCCCGACGACCGGGTGGCGGTGCTGATCGGCAACGACGTCGTCTTTCCCGCCGTGTACTTCGGCGCGCTGGCCGCGGGCGCCGTCGTGGTGCCGGTGAACGGCCTGCTCAAGGCCGAGGAGATCGCGTACATCCTGCGGGACGCCGACTGCGCCGCGCTGATCTGCGCCGGCTCGCTGCTCGGCGAGGGCCGCCCGGCGGCGGAGGCGGCCGGCACCCGGCTGCTGACGGTGGACGCCGGCGAACTGCCCGGCGCGCTCGCCCTGGACAGCCTCGCGGACGCCACCGAGCCCGCCCCCACGGCCGTCCCCCGAGAGCCGGCCGACCTGGCCCTGGTGCTCTACACCTCCGGGACCACGGGCCGGCCCAAGGGCGCGATGCTCACCCAGCTCAACGTGACGATGAACGTGCAGCTCGGCATGGAGTCGCCGTTCGCCTTCGGGCCCGATGACGTACTGCTGGGCTGTCTGCCGCTGTTCCACACCTTCGGCCAGATCTGCGGCATGGCGACCTGCTTCCGGGCCGGCGCGACGATGGTGCTGATGGACCGCTTCGAGGCCGGCGAGGCACTGCGCACGATGACCGCCTACGACTGCACCGTGCTGATGGGCGTGCCGAGCATGTACATCGCGCTGCTGGACGCAGCCGCGAAGGACCCGTGCCGGCCCCCTCTCGACCGGGCGTACAGCGGCGGTTCGGCGCTCCCGGTGGCCGTGCTCGAACGCTTCGAGGAGGTGTACGGCTGCCGGATCTACGAGGGGTACGGACTCACCGAGACGTCCTCGTCGGTGGCGTACAACCAGCGGGCCTGGCCGACCCGGCCGGGCACGGTCGGCCGGCCGCTGTGGGGCACGGAGGTCGAGATCGCCCGCTCCGACGTCGAGGACCGCATCGAGCTGCTGCCCGCGGACGAGGTCGGCGAGATCGTCGTACGCGGCCCCAGCGTGATGGCCGGCTACCTGGGCCGCCCCGAGGCGACCGCCGCGGCCCTGGTCGACGGCTGGTTCCGCTCCGGCGACCTCGGGGTCAAGGACAAGGACGGCTGTCTGTCGGTGGTCGACCGCAAGAAGGACATGGTGCTTCGCAACGGCTACAACGTGTACCCCCGTGAGGTGGAGGACGTGCTGATGCGCCATCCGGCGATCGCCGAGGTGGCGGTGATCGGGATGCCGCACGACCGCTACGGCGAGGAGGTCTGCGCCGTGGTGCGCACCGCTGCCGGGGTCCGGCCCGGCCCCGCGCTGGGCGCGGAGATCGTGGCGTGGAGCCGGGACCGCCTGGCCGCCTACAAGTACCCGCGCAGGGTGGAGTTCGTCGACGGCTTCCCGCTCGGCCCCAGCGGCAAGATCCTGAAGCGCGAGCTGACGGCCCGGCTGAGCGGCTGACCGATGGCGGTCGGGGCGGACGGCCCGGCACGCCGGGGCCCGGTACCGTCGGGCCCCGGCGTGCCGTCGCCGCGCGCGGGCGTTCAGATGGCGAGCAGGCCGTCGTCCATGGCCCGCACCACCGCCAGGGTGCGGTTGGGGCAGTTCAGCTTCGCCAGGACGTTGCCCACCAGCCGCTTCACCCCGTGCTCGGAAATCAGCAGACGGCGTGAGACCTGCTTGTTGCTCAGCCCCTCGGCCAGCAGCCGCAGCACCTGGAGTTCACGCGGGGTCAGCGCGACCCCGGCGGGGCCGCGCAGCGCTCCCGGCGCGGCGGCCGGGGCAGGCCGGCCCTCGGCGCCCTCCCTGCTGATCAGCCGCCGGGCCAGGCCGGCGGAGACCGCGAACTTCCCCGCCCGCACGTCCGCCACCGCGTCGGCCAGGGTGCGCGGGTCCAGCTCCGCCCAGTCGAGGAACCCGTGTACCGCGCAGCTTCCGAGCCGCGGCACCTCCGCCGCCTCGGGCCCGTCGACCAGGAGCACCAGCCTGGCCCCCCGGGCGCACACCGCGCGCACCGCGCCGAGCACGGGCTCGGCGGCCAGGTCGCCGGCCGCGGCGAGCACCACGTCGATCGGGTGCCCGCCGTGCGGACCGGCGCCGGAGCCGCCGTCGTGGCCCGCACGGACCGTGTCGAGGCCGGGGACGGAGTGCAGCATCCCTTCGACGGCGTAGCGGTGGATCGTGTCCTCGATGACCAGAGCGACGCGCCCTACGGCGTCGTTCGCCTGACTTGCCAATGTTCGCTCCTTCGGATGTCGTGCCGGGCCGTCAGGGGCAGGGGGTCAGTTCGATCCGGCCTTCGGCGATCTCGGTGCCGAACTGGTGCAGGCCCACGCGGACGTCGGCCCGGCCGTCGGCACCGGGGGTGGCCTCCGCCACGTACTCCAACGGCGCCTCGAACTCCCCGAAGTCGGCGAAGGTGGCCCTCAGGCCGGTCAGCGCGGCGACCGGCGAGGGCAGCAGGCCCGCGCCGCAGGCCGCCAGCAGACCGGCCTGCCGGAAGCCCTCCACGATGAACGGCCCGGGGACATGGTCGTAGTCGTGGTCGAAGTACGAGGGGTGGCCGCGGTCCATGACCATCGGGTAGCGCAGCAGCCCGGCCGGGAAGGACGTCGTGCCGGGCGCGCCGACCACGACGTTGCGTTCGTCACGGCGGCCCACCCGGGCGGCCGCCACCGGATCGGCCGGCCGCCACGACGGGACGTCCGCCAGCGGTTTGCGCGACCGCTGGAAGGCGCGCAGCGCCTCGTAGTCGCCGCGCGACAGGAAGACCACGTCACCGCTGACGGTCATCGCCGTGGTGCCGTCGATCTCCACCTCGCCGTCGATCCGCATGCTGCCCAGATCGCCGCCGCGGAACTCCTTGTGCCCGATGCGGTAGCGCAGCAGGCCCTGCAACGGCCATCGCCGGTCGTCCCGGTACGGCTCCAGGCCCGCCGTCACCCGGAACTCGAAGCGCTGCAGGCTGAACGGCAGGTCCAGCGGGATGCCCAGGTGCCGGTGGACGATGACGAAGCAGCCCTGACGGGCGGCCTCCGCGGTGGCGAAGGGGTCGTGGTGGGCGGTCAGCCGGTCGCCCCACAGGGCGTGCGCCCGCGGGATCTGCCAGGCCAGCAGGAAGGTGTCGGGCCCGGCCGGGGACGAGTCGGTGATGAAGACCTCCCCGACCGCCCGGCGGTGCGCGATGGCCCGTGGCACGGTCTGGTCGAAGGTCAGGCGCTCCCGGACCCGTTCCGGCTCCATGGTGTCGTTGATGGTCATGTCATACCGCCTTCGGACAGGGTGGTGGTTCGCCGGCCGGGCAGGTCCGCGCGGGCCGGTGTCGGTTCGAAGACCGGGCGGAACGCGGACCAGCGGCGGCGGGCCTCGTCGCGCAGCGTGGTGCCCACGTCCTTCGCGAAGTCCCAGCCGCCGCGCTCGGGACCGGCCAGCCGGCGGGCCGTCGCGGACAGCACCCGGGCCGGCGTCAGCACCTCGTTGGGACTGAGGTGATGGCTGAACAGCCGCAGGAAACGATCGATGTCACCGTCGCCGTACAGCTTCGCCACCACGTCGGGTACGACGGCGGGCAGCGGGCCCACCCGGCCGAGGTCGTTGGCGAGTCCGTAGAACGGCGCGTAGTGCCGGTCGCGCCAGCGCGCGAACTCGCCGGTGGCCCGGTCGATCTCGGCGTCGGATCCGCGCAGCGCCCGCAGGACCGCCGGCACCAGCCGCTCGACCTGACGGAAGGCGTCGCCGATGCCGCGCCCGGCCGCCGGGTCCTTGAAGTGGCCGGCGTCGCCGATCAGCACCCAGCCGGGGCCGGACGACTCCCGGAAGTAGCCGTCGAAGCGCAGGATGCCGTAGATCTTCTCGGCGATCCTGGCCTCGGACAGCACCTTTGCCACCGGCTCGCAGCTGCGGACGTGCTCCATCAGCGAGCGCTGCCGGTCCCGGCGGAATTGCTCCTTCTCGTGGCTCTGCGGGGACACGCCCACGATGTACAGGCCGTGGTCGGCGGGCCCGGCGAAGATGTGCCGGTCCTCCCAGCGGTGCAGCACGAAGGTGGGCGTGACGGTGAGGTCGGCGCCTTCGAAGTAGGTCCAGTAGTACCAGCGTTCGTTGGGCGTGACGTTGTAGCGGCGGGCGCCGCGCAGCCTGGCCACGGTGGACTCGCGGCCGTCGGCGCCGACCACCAGCCGGGCTCTGATCCGGGACTCCACACCGTTCCTGACGAACCGGACCCCGGACACCCGGCCCCGCTCCTCCAGGAGACCGGTCACCTTGGTGCCCATCCGCAGGTCGGCCCCCGCGGCGGCGGCCTCCTCGGCCAGGATCGGGTCGAGGACCACCCGCCGGATGCACGCGGCGCCGCCCACGTAGCCGTCGAAGGACGGGAAGTCGGCGGTGAACCGGAAGTCGTTCAGCCGGGTGTCGCTGCGCGTCATGAACTGCGCCTTGGTGTCCTGGATCCGGCCCAGCACCCCGAGGCGGTCCAGGAACGCCAGCGAGTCGGCCTGCAACACGTTGGAGGACAGGGTGGGCTGGGGAAACACCGTCTGTTCGAGTACGGCGACCTTCACACCGCGCCGGGCCAGCAGGGTGGCCATCGGCGAACCGGCCACCCGCGCACCCACCACCACCACGTCGAACTGCTCGGCCACAACGGACTCCTCGGGGTTGGCTGGGGCGGCCTCACGGCAGCCGGACGACTTGGGCGGCGTAGGCGAGGCCGGCGCCGAATCCCATCAGCAGGGCCAGATCGCCGCGCCTGGCCAGGCCCTGGGCACGCAGCGCGGCCAGCGCCAGCGGCACGGAGGCCGCGGAGGTGTTGCCCGCCTCGACGACATCGCGGGCGCACACCGCGTCCTCGCGCAGGCTCAGCGACCGGGCCAGCGACTCCACGATCCGCAGGTTCGCCTGGTGCGGTACGAACACGTCGATGTCGCCGGCGCCGACCCCGGCGTTCTTCATGGCCCGCTGGGCGACCTCGGTGAGCTGCGAGATCGCCCACCGGTAGACGGCGGGCCCCTCCATCAGCAGCGCGGGCGCGGCGCCCTGCTCGGGGCTGCCCGCCGGGGCGCCCTGGTGGGACATCCGGATGACGTCGCTCTGCGAGCCGTCCGAGCCCCAGGCCACCGGACCGATCTCCGGGGTGTCGGCGGGGCCGATCACCGCGGCGCCGGCGCCGTCGGCGAACAGGAAGGCCGTCGACCGGTCGGCGGGATCCACGATGTCCGTCATCCGCTCGGCGCCGATGAGCAGGACCCGGCCGGCGCTGCCGGTGCGGACCAGGTCGCCGGCGAGTCCGAGGCCGTAGCAGAAACCGGAGCAGGCGGCGCCGATGTCCAGGGCCGCCGGCGCCGGGAGCCGCAGCCGGGCTCCGACCTGTGCTGCCAGCGACGGGGTGATCAGCCGGTAGGACATGGAGGCCACGAGCACCGCGTCCACCTGGCCGGGAGAGACGCCGGCATCGTCGAGCGCGGCGGCCCCGGCGGCCTCGCACATGGCGATCAGGCTCTCCTCGGCGGAGGCGAACCTGCGGTTGTGGATTCCGGAGCGGGCGACGATCCACTCGCTGCTGGACTCGATCGACCGGCAGATCTCGTCGTTGCCGACCACCCGGGTCGGCCGGTACGTGCCGAAGCCCTCGATGCGGCTGTGCCGCAGCGCGGGCGGGCATTCCATAGGTGCGGCCATGCCGTGCCCCTCTTCTGTCGTGGTGGTGGCGGTCAGCCGGACAACCGCCGCCGGATCACGTTCAGCACGTGGTCCTCGTGGTCGGTCACGGCGAAGTGACCACCGGTCAGCCGGTGGCTCTCGCAGTCGGCGCCGGTGTGCCTGCGCCAGCCCTCCAGCCCGGCGGCGGGCACCGTGCCGTCCCGGTCGCCCGCGAAGACGGTGACCGGGATCTCCAGCGGCGGCCCCGGCCGGTAGACGTAGGAAGCCGCCAGCCCGAGGTCGGCGCGCAGGACGGGCAGGAAGTACCGCACCAGTTCGGGCACCGCCCGCACCTCCGCGGGGATCCCGTCGTACCGTCGGTCGATCTCCTCGACGAGCGCCGTGTCGTCCGACGGGACCGGCGGCGTCTCACGGACGTCGGGGGCCGCGCTGGCGGCGGCGATCAGATGGACCGGCCCGTTGCCGCGGCGGCCGAGTTCGCGGGCCACCTCGAAGGCGACCATGGCGCCCAGGCTCTGCCCGAACAGTGCGTACGGCCCCGGTACGGCGGTGGTCACCGCGGTGGCGAACTCGTCGACCAACGGGTCCCACCGGTCGGCGAAGGGCTCCTGCACCCGGGTGGCCCGGCCGGGCAGCACCGCGCTCCACACCTCGATGCCGGGAGCGAGCAGCTGCGCCCAGCGCCGGAAGGCGGCCGGGCCGGCGCCGGAGTGCGGGAAGCACACCAGGCGCAGCCGGGCGGCCGGTTCCGGCTGGGCCCGGACGAGGGGGGCGCCCGCCTCGGGACGGGGCGCCGGCGCCAGGACGGCGGCCGGCCGGGAGCCGTGGGGTACGGAGTTCATGAGGCGTCACTTCCGGTGCGAAGGGCGTCGTGCGGATCGCCCGGCCCGACGGCCCGGGCGACCGTCCGGGCCAGGGCGAGGGGCGTGCCGTCCTCCAGAAGCGCCTGGAGCGGTACGGCGACCGCGAAGTCCCGTTCGATGCGGTTCTTCAGCTCCACGAGGGCCAGGGAGCTGAGTCCGAGTGCCGTCAGCGGTCCGTCGACCGGCACCGACGAGACGCTGTCCAGGCCGAGGGCGTCCGACAGCCGGTCGAGGATGTACGCGGTGATGATGGCCTCCAGTTCGGCGGGCGACCGCCCGGCCGCCGCCACCGTGGTGGGGACCGACGCGGCACCGCCGTCGGCGTCGGCGGGAGCGGCGGCCGCGGAGGTCCTCTCCAGCGGGAGCCAGTGCCGCCGCCGCTGCCAGGGGTAGGACGGGAGCGGCACATGCCGGGCGGGCGGCGGCAGCACCGCGTCCCAGCGCGGGGAGAGACCGGCCCGGTACAGCTCGCCGATCGCCGCGTCCAGACACTCCCGTTCGGGTTTGTCACGTCGCAGGCAGCCCGTGACGGTGTAGCGCGGGCCGGGGGCGCGTTCCAGCGTCGCGCCGATGTCCCGGAGCAGTACCGGGTGCGGGCCGATCTCCAGGAACACGGTCACGCCGTCCCGGGCCAGCGCCTCCACGGCGCTGCCGAACAGCACGGTGCCGCGCAGGTTCCGGCCCCAGTGGGCGCGGTCCAACTGTTCGGCGCGCACCCGGTCGCCGGTGACGGTGGAGTAGTGCGGCACCCCGCCGCCGCGCGGGCGCAGCTGCCGCAGGCCGTCGGCGAGCCGCCGGTCGGCCCCGTCCAGCAGCGGGCTGTGGAAGGCGTACTCCACCGGCAGCCGGCTGGTCCCGGCGACCGGAGAGACGAGGGACTCCAGGAGGGCGACCTGGTCGGGGTCCCCGGCGACGACGGTGGAGCGCGGGCCGTTGACGGCGGCCAGGCCCACCCGGTCGCCGGCCTTGTCGACCAGTGCCGCCACCTCCTGCGCCGGCAGGGCGATCGCGGTCATCGCGCCGCCCCTCGCGTGGGCCTCGGTGATCCGGGCCCGGGTGACGAGCAGGTCGAGCGCCTCCTCGCGGTCGAGGGCGCCGGACACACAGGCCGCGACGATCTCGCCCATGCTGTGCCCGGTCACGGCGTGCGGCTCCACGCCCCAGGACCGCCACAGCGCGGCGAGGCCCAACTGGAGGACGGCGATGCAGACCTGGGCCACCTCGGTCTCGTGCAGCCGCCCGGCCCCCTCGGGCTTGGCGAGTTCCTCCAGCACCGACCAGCCGGCCAGCTTCCGGACCACGGAGTCGCATGCCTCGGCCTCCGCACGGAACACGGGCTCCTCGTCGAGGAGCCGGCCGCCCATGCCGCTCCACTGGGTGCCCTGGCCGCTGAAGACGAAGGCGACGCGCGGCCCCGCGGGGTGCGGACGGAGGAACTCCGTGCGGACAGCGGCGAGTTCGCGGGCCAGGGCGGTGGCGGTGTCGGCGGCGGCGACGAGCCGGACGGCATGGTGGTCACGGCTGGTCGCGGCGGCGGCGCAGAGCTCTTCGGCGGCTCGCGCGTCCAGCCCGGCCAGCCGCCGTGCGTAGGCGGCGGCCAGGGCGCCGAGCGCCGGGCCGCTGCGGGCCGACAGCGGCAGCAGCAACCGGCCACGGAGCGGACCGGCCGGCTCGTCCGGCGGCCGGGCGGCCCGCGGGGCCGGACCTTCCAGGACGACGTGGGCGTTGGTGCCGCCGAAGCCGAAGGAACTCACGGCGCCGAGGCGGCGGTCCGCGCCGGGCAGCGGGGACAGCGCGGTGGGGATCGTCAGCCGGCTGCCGGCCAGGTCGATCTCCGGGTTGAGCCGGTCCAGATGGAGGTTCGGCGGTACCTGGCCGTGCTCTAGGACGAGGATCGTCTTGAGCAGACCGATGATGCCCGCCGCCGCCTCCTGGTGGCCGAAGTTGGTCTTCACCGCGCCGATCGCGCAGGGCAGTTCGCCCTCGCCGTAGACCTCGCGCAGCGCCTCGGTCTCGATGGGGTCGCCGAGCCGGGTACCGGTGCCGTGCGCCTCGACGTAGAGCATGTCCTTCGGGTCGGTCCGGGCGTCGGCCAGCGCCCGGCGCAGCAGCGCGGCCTGGGCGGTGGGGCTGGGCGCGGTCAGGCCGTTGGCGCGGCCGTTGTGGTTGACCGCGGTCCCGCGGACCAGCGAGCGGACCCGCCGGCCGGCCGCACGGGCGTCGGACCGGCGCTCCAGCAGGAGCATGCCGCAGCCCTCGGAGCGGACGATGCCGTCCGCCGCCGCGTCGAAGGTACGGCAGCGCCCGCCGGACGCGGTCGGCAGCACCTTCTCCGTGGCCGACATGGCGGCTTCGGACAGCACCACGTTGACTCCGCCGACCAGCGCGAAGTCGCACTCGCCCGTGCGCAGCGACCGAACCGCCAGGTGCAGGGCGACCAGGGAGGAGGAGCAGGCGGTGTCGACCGCCAGGCTGGGGCCGTGCAGGTCCAGCAGGTACGACAGCCGGTTGGCGGCGATGGTGTGGGCGCCGCCGGGCGCGGTGTAGGCGTTGATGGCGGCCTGCCCGGACAGCTGGGCGGTGAGGTAGTCGCCGCCGTACAGACCGAGGAAGACCCCGGTGGGGCGGTCCCGGAGGCGCTCGGCGGGGAGCCCCGCGTCCTCGACGGCCTCCCAGGCCGCCTCCAGCACCAGCCGCTGCTGCGGATCCATACGGTCGGCCTCCGCCGCGTCGATGCCGAAGAACCCGGCGTCGAAGCCGTCCACCCGGTCGAGTTGCCCGGCCCAGCGGCCGGTGGGGCGGCCACCGCCGTCACGGCGGCCCTCGGGATCGTCCAGCCACGGGGTCACCGTGTCGGTACCGGAGCGCAGGACGCGCCACAGCCCGTCGAGGTCGTCGACACCGCCGGGTGCGCGCACCGCCGCCCCGACCACGGCCACGGGCTCCGCACCGCGCTCCACGGCGGCCAGCCGGGCCCGGGCGTCCCTGAGCTGACGCAGTGCCTGCTCCAGCAGCCTGCGCTGGTCGGTCGCGGTCGGCACGCTCATTCCTCCCCGTTCGCTTCGAACACGTCCAGTTCCGCGGCGAGCAGCGCCGCCACCTCGGAGTCGTCCAGGTGGGCCAGACCGGAGTCCGGATCCGGCGGTGCCGCCGTCTCGTCGGGCGGTACGACCGCGGCGCCGCGGCCGTCGGACAGGTCCCGCTCGCCGGTCGCCCCCGTGCCGCCGGGCAGCAGCCGGGACAGCAGCTGGTCGGCGAGCGCGCCCGCCGTGGGGTGGGCGTACACCAGGGTTGCCGAGAGCCGGATGCCCAGTGCGGACTCCAGCCGCCCCCGCAGCTCGATCGCCATCAGCGAGTCCAGGCCCATGCTGTGGAAGGGCGCGTCGGCCGCGACCGTGCCGGGCCGCGCGCTGAGCACCTGCGCGACCTGGTCGGTGAGGAAGTCCAGCATCACCTGCCGGCGCTGTGCCGGAGCGCCGGCGGCCAGGATCTCCGCGCGCACCGCCCCGGGCCGGGCACTGGCGGTGCCGGGCGGCTCGTCCTGCCGGGCCGCCAGCAGCGGGGCGAGCAGTTCCCGGGCGGACGGCCATACGCCCGCGGCGGCGAGCCGGGCCGGGTCGAGAGCCGTGGCGGCGAGCTGCGGCCGGTCGCCGCACAGGGCCGCGTCCAGCAGTTCGAGCCCCGTGCCCGGCTCCAGCGGCGGCACGCCCCGCGCGGCGAGCCGGTCGGTGCCGCCCCCGGTCGCGGCCAGGCTCGCACCGGCCCAGGTGCCCCAGGCGATGCTGTGCGCCGGCAGTCCGAGGGCGGCCCGGCGGCGGGCCAGCGCGTCCAGGAAGGAGTTGGCGGCCGCGTAGGCGCCCTGCCCCGGTGAACCGATCAGCCCGGCGAGCGAGGAGAACAGCACGAAGAATTCGAGCGGTTCCTCCCGGGTCAGCTCGTGCAGATGCCAGGCGCCGACCGCCTTGCCCGCGAAGGTCCGGTCGAGGTCCCGCGGCGACAGGTCCGGCAGCAGCGCGTCGGCCAGGACGCCGGCCAGGTGTACGACCCCGCCGATGGGAGGGCGGGCCGGGCCCGTGCCGGGGTGCGGACCGTGCAGCGCGGTGCGCAGGCTCTCCGCGTCGGAGACGTCCGCCCGTGCGACCCGTGTCTCGCAGCCCGTGGCACGGAGTTCGGCCAGGTGCCGGGCGACGGCGTCGGAGGGAGCACCCCGGCCGATCAGCAGCAGATGACGGGCGCCCCGGCCGGCCAGCCGGCGGGCGACCCGCATGCCCAGCTCGCCGAGGCCGCCGGTGAGGACATAGGTGCGGTCGGCGCGCGGCGCGGGTACCTCGGCCAGCGGGTCGCGGGCGGCCTCGCGCAGCACCGGCGCGGTGAGCGCGCCGCCCCGTACGGCCAGTTGGGTGGCGGGCTCGGCCGCCAGCAGCGCGGCGGTGGCCGCGTCCAGGTCGCGAGGTGTCGGGTCGCGGTCCAGGTCCACCAGCGAGCAACCCGGTTCGGGGAACTCGTTGCCGACGGTCCGGCCGAGTCCCCACAGCCCGGCCCCGGCGGGCAGTTCGTCCCCGGTGACTCCGGTGGGGTCCTGGGTGCCCGCGGTGAGCAGCCACAGCCGGGGTGCGGCGTGCCGCCATCGCCCACCGGTGACGGCCCGGACCGGTTCCAGCGCCGCCGCCGTGCGCGCCGCCTCGTCCCGTGCGGTGGCGCCCGGCCGCACCGCTGCGGCCCTGGTGTCGACGATGCCGCGCAGTGGGCCGTCCCGCTCGGCGGTGGTCAGATCGCCGAAGCCGGAGTCCGCACCGGGCCGGCGTGTCTCGCAGCGTGCGCCGGCCCGGGCGAGCCGCTCGGCCAGACCGGCGGCGGTCCCCAGCGACGCGTCGTCGGCCAGGAGCAGCCAGCGTCCGGGATCCGGCGCGGCGGGGCCGCTGTCGTACGGCGTCCAGCGCACCTCGTACAGCCGGCCGTCCTCGGGCCGGCGGCGCGGGGCGGTGAGCCGGACCCGGAAGCCGGTCGCGGACCAGACGGGGGTGCCGGTGTCGTCCAGCACCGTGACGTCGGCGACGATCCGGCCATGGCCGGCGTCCAGGAGCCGGGCGTGGCACCAGCCGGTGCGCAGGGGCGCTCCCTCGGTGGCGCTCCACACGGTGTCCGCGCCCACCGGCAGCGGCAGCGCTTCCTCCTGGCCGGGCTCGGCGGTCGCGGCGGCGACGGTGTGCAGGCAGGAGTCGAGCAGGGCCGGGTGCAGCGGCGGGGCGCCGGCGTCCAGTCCTTCGGGCAGCCGGACCCGGGCGAGTGCCTCGCCGTCGCCGACCGTCAGCCGTTCGAGAGCGCGGAACCGGGGGCCGTACCGCAGCCCGGCCGCCGCCAGCCGCCGGTAGTGGTCGTCGACCGGCACCTCGGTGACGCAGCGCGCCCGGATCGCGTCCAGGTCCTCGGACCGTCCCGGGGGAGCGCCGCCGGGTACATCGCCGAGGACGCCCTCCGCGTGCGTCACGGGGCGGCCTTCGGACGGGCAGGAGACCACGGCGAAGTGCTCCCGGCCGTCCGGTCCGGGCCGGATACCGATCTGCAGCGGCCGTTCCCGCTCCTCGTCCAGCGGATACGGCTGGGCGAACGACACCTCGTGCAGTGCCACCGGCTTGCCGGGCGCAGCCACCGTGGCGGCCTGGGCGGCGGCGGTCAGCCAGTAGGCGCCGGCGACCAGCGGCACGTCCTCGACCACGTGGTCGAGGAGTTCGGGCGCGGTGTCCGGGCCGAGCGGCAACTCCCACAGCCGCAGCGCCGGTTCCGGGCCCACCGGCACGCGCGCGCCCAGCAGCCGGCCGCCGGGCGGGCGGGCGGCCGGGCGGCGCCGGTCCTCGCCGAGCCGGGCGATCGCGAAGTGCTGGTGCCGCCAGCCGTGCCGGGCCAGCGGGGTGTGCCGGGCGGTCCCGGGGTACAGCGCGCTCCAGTCGACCGGCACCCCCGCGGTGTACAGGTTGCCCACCGCGGTCAGCAGGGAGCGCGGTTCGTCCTCGTCGCGGCGGAGCGAGGAGACCACGAGGGTGTCCGCGCGGCCGGTCTCGTCGAGGTGGTCGGCGACCGGCCGGGCCAGCACCGGGTGCGGGGCGATCTCCACGAAGGTGTCGCAGCCGTCCGCGAGCAGCCGGCCCAGGGCGGGTCCGAAACGTACGGGGGCGCGGACGTTGGTCACCCAGTAGTCGGGGCCGAGTTCGTGTCCCCGCACCGCCTCGCCGGTCACGGTGGAGTACAGCGCGACCTCGGTGTCCCGGGCGGCGAGGGCGGTGAGCGCGGCGCGCAGCCGCGGCTGGAGAGGCTCGACCTGAGGGCTGTGGGCGGCGAACTCCACCGAGATCCGGCGGGCGAACACCCCCCTGGCGTCCAGGCGGGCCACCACGTCGTCCAGGGCGGCCGGGGTACCGGACAGCACCGTGGCGCGCGGGCCGTTGAGCGCCGCCACGGACAGGTCGCGTTCCCGGCCGGCGATCAGCGCGGCGGCCTCCTCCTCGCCCAGTTCGACCAGGACCAGCCCGCCGAGCCCGGAGATCTCGGTGAGCAGCCGGCTGCGTTCGCACACCACCGCGGCGGCGTCGGCCAGCGTGAGCGCGCCGGCGGCCTGAGCGGCGGCGATCTCGCCCATGCTGTGGCCGATCACCGCGGCCGGCCGCAACCCCCACGCACGCCAGGTCTCGGCCAGCGCGACCTGCATCGCGAACAGGGCGGGCTGGACCTCGGCGGTGCTCTCGGCGACCAGGCCGTGCTCGTCGCTCCACAGGGAACGCCCCAAGTGACGGGCGATCGCGGCGTCCGCCTCCCGGACGGCCTCGCGGAACTCCGGCACGGTCAGGGCGAGCCGACGCCCCATCCCGGCCCACTGCGAGCCCTGGCCGGGGAAGACCAACGCCACCTTCGGCCGGTGCCGGGCGATCCGGCGGGCCGGTACGGCGTGCGCGCCGCGTTCGCCCGCGGCGAGCGCTTCGAGCGCCTCGGCGGCCTCCCGCGCGTTCGCGGCCACCACCGCGGCCCGGTGCGGGGCGTGCTCGGCGCGGTGGGCGGCCGCCGCGCCGAAGCGGGGCAGCCAGCCGGTGTCGCCCGTGGCCGACCGGGCCTGGGCCGCCCAGGCGGCGGCGCGGCGCGGCAGCGCGTCGGCGGAGCGGGCGGAGAGGGGGATCAGCCGGGGCGGCGCATGCGACCCGTCGGGAGCCGGGGCTGCCGGGGGCGCCTCGGGTGCGGCGGACAGCACCAGATGGGAGTTGGTGCCGCCGAATCCGAACGAGCTGACGCCTGCCGGGGCCGGGGTGCCGTCCGCCCGCAGTGGCCAGTCGACGGTGTCGGCGACAACGGTCACCGGGACGCCGTCCAGGCCCAGCAGTGGGTTGGGCTTCTCGTAGTGCAGGGTCGGCGGGATCCGCCGGTGGTGCAGGGCGAGCGCGGTCTTGATCAGCCCGGTCACCCCGGCGGCCGCTTCCAGGTGGCCCAGGTTGGACTTGACCGAGCCGATCCTGAGGGGGCGTTCGGCCGTGCGACCCGCGCCGAGCACACCGGCCAGTGCGGCGACCTCGATCGGGTCGCCGACCGCGGTGCCGGTGCCGTGTGCCTCGACATAGCCGACGCCGCTCGCGGGGAGTCCGGCCGCACGGTACGCGGCACGGAGCACGGCCTCCTGCGACGGGCCGTTCGGCGCGGTCAGTCCGTTCGTCCGGCCGTCCTGGTTGACGGCGCCGCCGCGGATCACCGCGTAGATCCGGTCCCCGTCGGCGACGGCGGCGGAGAGCGGTTTGAGAACCACGACGCCGACACCCTCGCTGCGCACATAGCCGTCGGCCCGGTGATCGAAGGGTTTGCAGCGCCCGTCGGCGGCCATCAGGCCGCCCTGGCTGAAACTCAGGGCGATGCGGGGGCTGGTGATGACGTTGACCCCGCCGGCCAGCGCCAGCTCGGCCTCGCCGCCGCGCAGTGCCTGGCAGGCCAGGTGGACCGCGACCAGGGAGGACGAGCACGCGGTGTCCACCACCAGGCTCGGCCCGCGCAGGTCGAGGACATAGGACACCCGGTTCGCGACGATGCTCAGCGCGCCGCCGGTCCCGTCGTAGGGCTGGGTGTCCGCCAGCGAGCCGAACATGGCGGTGCCGTGGTCGAAGCTGGACACGCCCATGAAGACACCGGTGCGGGAACCGGACAGCCGGTCGGGGGCGATCCCGGCGTCCTCCAACGACTCCCAGGCGACCTCAAGGGCAAGCCGCTGTTGTGGATCCATCCGGGCGGCTTCGCGTGCGGCGACCCCGAAGAACTCCGAGTCGAAGCCCGCGACGTCGGCCAGGAAGCCGCCCCAGCGGGCGTTCACCCGCTCCGGCGCGGACCCGCCGGGATCGTCGAACACCGTGGGATCCCAACGGTCAGCGGGTACCTCGCCCACAGCGTCCACACCATCGGTGAGCAACGTCCAGAAGGCCTCCGGGCCTTCGGCACCGGGCACCCGGCACCCGATCCCCACGACGGCGACCGGCTCGCCGCCTGCCGCGGCGGCGCCCGCCCCGACACCGCCCGCCCCGACACCGGCCGGCCCTCCGGCCTCGGCACCGGTACGTGAAGCCGACTGCCCCCGGGCCCCGGCACCGCCGCGTGATGTGGTCGGTTCCCCGGTCTCGGCAGCGGTCCTGGGGTCGCTCAGTGCGGCCACGTGGGCGGAGATCGCGTCGATGTCCGGATGGTCGTAGGCGACGGTGGGACCCAGTTCCACGCCGGCCCATCCCTGGAGCCGGTCGGAGAGTTCCAGCACCTGCATGGAGGACAGCCCCAGCGCGGTGAAGGGGAGATCCGTCGGTATGTCGTCGGCGGGCAGGTGCAGCAGTTCCGCCACGGCCCGGGTGAGCCAGTCGGAGATCCGGCGCTCCACCGTCATCGCGTGACTCCCTCAAGGGCACGGCCACCCGGCTCACGGGCCGGGGTGAACTCGCCCTGCTCGTAGGCGGTACGGCACCAGGCGCGCTGGATCTTCCCGCTGGACGTCTTGAACGTCGAGGCGGGCGCCACGAGGTGGATGTCGTCGAGCTGGATGCCGTGGTCGGCGCTGACCGTCATGGCCACCTGACGCCTGATCTGCGCCAGTGTGGGCACGGCGGGCGGAGCCGTCCCGCCGGCCGCCCGCCAGCTCCCGGACGGGCGGATCACCTCGGCGACCAGGACGACCTGCTCCCGCCCGTCGCGCTCGACCGCGAACGCGGCGCAGCAGCCGGGCCGGATCCAGGGGTGGGCCGCCTCGGCGGACGCCTCGATGTCCTGCGGGTAGTGGTTGAGGCCGCCGACGATGATCATGTCCTTGAGGCGGCCCGTGATGTAGAGCTCGCCGTCGAGGAGGACGCCGAGGTCGCCCGTGCGCAGGAAGGGGCCTTCGCCGGTGTCGGCCAGCCGGGCCCCGAAGGTCTCGCGAGTGGCGTCCGGGCGGCCCCAGTAGCCGAGCGGGAGGTCGGCGCCGGACATCCAGATCTCGCCCACGACGCCGTCCTCGCAGCCGCGCAGGGTGGCCGGGTCGGCGATGACGAACCTGCGGCTCAGCCGGGCGCGTCCGACGCTGATCATCGTGTAGTCGTCGCCGGGTACCGCACGGCCTCTGCGCAGTTGTTCGCGGTCGACGTCACGGGTGAGGGGCGGTTCGCCGCGTACTCCGCCGGAGGCGACCAGGGTGGCCTCGGCCAGCCCGTAGCCGGTCTGGAGCGTCTCGGGGGCCAGCCCGTGGGGGGCGTACGCCGCGGAGAACGCCTCGAAGGTGGCGGGCCGGATCGGCTCCGCACCGCTGAAGGCCACCTTCCAGCTGCTCAGGTCGAGCTCGGCCCGGTCCTCCTCCGAGACGCGGCTGACGCACAGGTCGTAGGCGAAGTTGGGGGCGCCGGAGACCGTGCCGCGGTAACGGGTGATCGCGCGCAGCCAGCGCGCGGGGCGCTGCACGAAGGCGGCGGACGGCATCAGTACCAGATGGGCCCCCAGATAGGACGACTGGAGCACTTTCCCGATCAGGCCCATGTCGTGGTACAGCGGCAGCCAGGAGACGATCACGTCCTCGGAGGTCATCCCCATGACGGCGGAGAACATCTCCTCGTTGCGCAGCAGCGCCCGGTGACTGACCATCACGCCCTTGGGCAGCGAGGTCGAGCCGGAGGTGTACTGGAGGAAGGACAGGTCCTCGGCCTCGATGCGCGGCGCCCGGTAGCCGGACGCCTCGCTCACCGGCACGGTGTCGACCTCGATCCATTCCAGCGCCGCGAGCTCCGGTGAGAACTCCCCGACCGGTTCACGCAGTGCGGTGCCGCTGCCGGTCAGGACGGCGCGGGCGCCGCAGTCCTGGGCGATCGTCCGCAGGGTGGCGACCTTGCGCGGATTGCGCAGCGGCAGGGGCGGGGCGACGGGGACCGCGACGACGCCTGCGTACTGGCAGGCCATGAAGGCCCGGATGAAGTCGGCGTTGTCCACGGCGAGGATCAGCGCCCGGTCGCCGGCCCGCAGCGAGCGCTGCAGCCGGGTGGCGGTCGCCCGCGCCAGCAGGTCGAGCGCACCGTGAGTCAGGACGTCGGATTCGTCATGGCCGTTGCCCAGGATGGTGTAGGCAGTCTCCGCGCCCCGCCGCTGCGCGTTTTCCGACAGCAGTGCAGAGATGTTCGGAGCCTTCAATGGCGTTTCCAATTCCCCGCTCCCATAGGTGCTCGAAGACGGCACGGCGATATCGCACAGGAAAACGACTGGGCGCAGTTGCCGCGCGGTGAGGGTACGGATTCGATCCCACCCGGCGTCGGCACCACTTGGCCCGCGCAGGCCCTGAGCGGGCCTCGCGCGATCGTCCCGGAAAGCCGCGTTCAAATGACTTGGCTCGGACTCGTCCGCCCACCGGACGGACACCTTCGCGACGATATCCGTCCGATACGTCCGACGTCAACATTATCCGGAGAATTCCGTGTCCGCGGTTTTCCGGTGACTTAAGCCGTGAGCTATTACGGTGACTTAAGCGGATGGAATCTGCGGTGACTTAGGGGAAGCGATTGTTGGACAGCTTTCGCATCGCCCCGTAGAGCAGCAGATAGCCCCACAGCTCCTGCTCGATCATTTCCGGGGAGCGGGAGCGGAACGCCTTCTTCGGTGACCGCCGCAGGGCCTGGAGCTGGCCGGCGGCCCGCACGAAGGACCAGCGGTCCGCGTGCAGACCGCGCAGTTCCGCGGCCGGTGCCACGGCCGGGTCCAGCAGGGTGGTGGCCAGCCGCGGCCCGCCGCCGGGGCCGGCACCGATGACCCGCACCCGGGCCGCGGGCGCGGCCGGGTCCCCGGGAGGCGGCAGCCGGTAAAGCCAGGAGCCGTCCGGGAGCCGGCTGACCGGCTGGGCGGGCAGGGAGTCGTCGGGGACGCTCCAGAGCAGGTCGACGCCCTTGGCCACGGCGGTGTGCCAGAGCCGGGGGCAGGCGTACTCGCCGTCGGCGAGAAGCAGGTCGCCCAGGCCGAGCCGGTCCAGCAGCTGCGCGGTCGCCACCGGCCGGCCGGGCGCGGCCGGGTGGATCTCGGCGCCCAGCAGCAGTCCGGTGCCGTCCTCGGCCAGCACGCTGACCCGCAGTGCTGAGGAGGCCGCGCCCGGCTGGCCGTCGTCGGCGACGGCGGCCGGGTCCGGAAAGTCGGAGGCGTTGGTGACCCGCCCGTCCAGCGTGCGCAGCCGCCAGCCCCGGTAGCGGGTGCCGTGGCCGCCGCCCGGCGCGGACAGCCGGGCGGCGTCGGCGAAGAGCGCTTTCATCGGCTCCACGCCCAGCCGCATCCGGGCCCGTGAGACGGCCGCGGTCGAGGGCACCGTGCCCAGTTTCAGCGCCTGGCCCGGAATGGTCAGGGGCAGGCTCTCGGCCAGGAGCCGGGCCACGGCCTCGTACGACTCGTTCGGGAACAGGCACATGATCAGTACGAAGTAGACCATGATCTGTGGTGGCAGCAAGCGATTGCGCATACCCAGTCGACCGCACCTGCGGATCGCCCGCTCAATCATCTCCGGTGGGTAGACCAGGGCCAGCATCCCGATCGCCAGCCGGTCGGATAAGCGCTCCTCGGCTATCTCGTTCATCATTTCTCCCCCGTGTCTCCGGCGGCGGAATCCACCGTCGGACAGAATTTCCTGCCGCTTCCTCTTCCTCTTTCTGCTCGGGCCGTGATCCGTTCGGTCGGGTCGTCGGCCCGAGTCGTCCTGCCGCGTCCTTCGCAGCTTCTCGGGGTGCGCCTTTCGGAATCAAGTGGCCCCGCCGAACCGGCGCAACCGGAATTCGAAAAATCCGGCCGGTCGACCCGCTTCCGTGGGTCCGGACGGGACGACCTGACCCGGCCGACGAGCACCGGTTCGCGCAGCCGGCCCGGTCGGCGGACCTCTCTAGGGCTCGCGGCCGTGCGACCGTGCGAGCGGGTCCCCGTCCTCGGCCGACGCCGGGGCGGCAGCGGTGCGCCCCGGCTCGCGGAGCCTGGGCAGGACGACGGTACGCAGCAGCAGGAAGGTCAGCTCGTGCGCCAGATGGCGGCCGGTGAACCCCTGGAGTCTGGCCATCGGGCCGGGCACGGCGATCCGCCGGCCCCACCGGGCCGCACGCAGTCCCGCCCTGGCCACCGCCTCGGGGGTCTGCCAGGCGAACCAGGTGCGCTCCTCCAGTTCCTCGGCGCCGCCCACCGACATGAACTCGGTGCGCACCGGGCCGGGCGCCAGCAGGGTGCAGCTGACACCGGTGCCGCGCAGTTCGCCGTGCAGGGACTCGGCGAAGGTGTTCACGAACGCCTTCGTCGCGGCGTACGTGGCCGCGGTCGGCACCGGCTGCATGCCCGCCGTGGACCCGGTGATGAGGATGCGTCCGCTGCGCCGGGCCAGCATCCCGGGCAGCACGGCGAAGGTGAGGTCGTGCACGGCGACGACGTTCACCTCCACTTCCTGCGCCTCGCGCCGCGGGTCGCTGCCGGCCAGCGGACCGCAGGTGGTGAACCCGGCGTTGTTGGCCAGCATGCCGATCTCCAGCGTCGCCAGCTCACGGCACAGGTCGGCCCGCTCCGCGCGGTCGGACAGGTCGCACTCGCGGACCACCACCTCCACGCGGTGGCGCCGGCGCAGCTCGGCCGCCAGGTCCTCCAGGCGGTCCTTGCGCCGGGCCACCAGCCGCAGACGATGTCCCCGCCCGGCCAGTTCGGTCGCGAGGGCGGCGCCGATGCCGGACGAGGCACCTGTCACCACCGTCCACTCGCGCCTGGCCGAGGCGGCGCGGCGGCCGATCACGACCGCACCGGGGCGTGCTGGGACAGCTCCGCGTCCAGGCGGGCGGCCGCCGCGTTGCCGGCCCGGGTGCAGGCCTCGATGGAGACTCCCCACAGGTAGTCACCGGACAGCTCCAGGCCGGGCAGGCCGCGGACCGCGTGCTCCACATCGGAGAGGAACTCGCCGTGGTAGGGCAGATAGGCGCTGTAGGCGGCGGGCCAGATCCTGCCCACCGACCGGATCGGCCTGGCCCGGCTGACACTCATGTAGCGGGTCAGCCGCCGCTCGGCGTCGGCGACCCAGGTCTCCAGCTGTTCCGGGGACAGTTCGGTGTTGCGGGCGCCCCGGCCGCTGAAGGTGTAGCGCACGATGTGCCGGTCGTTCATGCCGTAGGAACCGGCGTTGCTGCACGGCCCGTCGTCGTGGATGGCCAGTGCCCGTACCTGGGAGCTGAAGACGGGCCGGTCGTACTCGACGAGCATCACGCTGGAGGGGTTGTAGCGCACCTCGGACAACCGCTTGCTCAGGCCGGGCAGTTCGTCGCGGACGATGTCGGCCGCGCTGTAGGCGGGCACGGCGACGACCACGCCGGCGTACTCGGCGTCCTCCGCGTCCTTGCCGTGCTCCGCCAGCCGGAGCCCGGCCAGCCGTCCGCCGCGCACCAGCAGTCCCTCGACGGTGGTGTCGAGCCGTACGTTCACCCGTCGTGAGAAGGCGTCCAGGGCGGGCTGGATGCTGTCCACGAGCTGGTCGTAGTGGTCGAGCAGGAGAGCCAGGTTGGTGCCGAAGGTGCCCAGGTAGACGTCGTCGGGCTCGGCGCCGTTCATCCGGACCGTCATGGGGCGCAGCAGCGACTTGACGATCTTCTCGCTGAAGTGGGCGCTGAGCGGCTCGTGATCGTGGGTGCGGGACAGCTCGGTGAAGTATTTCGAGCCCAGGAACTTGTTGGACTCGTCGGCACGGATCCGGGCCGTCATCGCGGCCAGCCGCACCAGGTCGCGCGGGGTGGCCATCCTGCGGATGCTCGCGAGGGAACGGCCGCGGCGGGTGCTGTCCAGGGTCAGCACCTCGTCCTCCTTCATCACGGAGGTGTTGATGCCGAAGGACTCCCACGCGTAGGTGCCGAGGCTGTCGAGCCAGGAGCGGAACGCGGTGTAGCGCCTGCCGATGTTCTTGCCGCCCATCATGACCGGCCGGTCGCCCAGAGTGGCGACGCCGAAGCGGCCGCCCAGCCGGTCGTCCCGTTCGATCACGTCGACCTCGTAGCCGGCACGCTCCAGCTGAAGCGCGGCCGACATGCCCGAGATGCCGCTGCCTACCACCGCGACGCGGACTCCGTCTCCGACTGGGTTTCCCAGCATGGTTCATCACTCCAGGAACGGGTGGGTGGATCAGAGGGGATGATCAGCGCGCTGTTCCTTGAGGGACGGGTGGTCAGCGGGTTTCCGCCTCGGTGGCCGTCCCGGACTGCCAGGCGGGCAGGCGGTTCTCCACGAACGCGGCCACGTCACCGCCGATGACCCGGCGGTGGGTCCGGAGGTCCTCCAGATAACGCCTGAGCGCCGACTGGGTGGAGCGGCGGCTGACCAGGGCGAGGAACAGGGCCCGCTCCATCGCCAGGCCCCGGCCGAGGCCGCTGGAACCGCCGCGGTGCACGGCCTGTTTGACCGCGCGGACCGAGCCGGGCGGCCGCCGGGCCAGCCGGGTGGCGGTCCGTGACGCGTACTCGGTGACCTCGTCCGCGGGCACCACGTGGTGCACGAGTCCGGCCTCCAGGGCGGCGGCGGGGGTGAACAGCCTTCCTTCCAGGAGCTGTTCGAGCGCCCGCCCGGGCCCCACGGTCCGGGCCAGCAGCTGGCTGCCGCCGCCCCCGGGCAGCAGTCCGAACGCGATCTCCATCAGTCCGATGCCGTACCTGCCGTCGCTCATGATCCGGACGTCGCAGGCGAGCGCCAGCTCGAACCCGCCACCGAGCGCGGTGCCGTCGATCGCGGCGACGTACACCTTGTCGCTGTTCTGGATCCGGCGCACCACGTCGTGGAAGGCGAGCAGCGCCTGCAGTCCGGCGACCGGGGTGCGCTCCAGGAGGCCGCGCATGCCGGGCAGCCGGCCGAGCGCGCCGACCAGGCGCAGCGGTGCCGGGGCGAGGCGCGCGGGCACCTCCATGCCGCCGGCCTCGGCGCCGGCCAGCAGTTCCTCGATGTCGTAGTGGCCGATGAACACGCCGGGCACCGCGCTCGCGAGCACCACCGCGCGAACGGTGGGATCCCGGTCGGCACGGGCCACCGTGTCGGACAGTTCGGCCAGCAAGTGGCCGGTCATGAAGTTGAACGGCTCGTTGCGCACCCGTACGGTGAGCACGGCGCCGTGCCGCTCCTGCGTGAGCAGACTCATCGCGGACCACCTCCGGTCACGGTCGTTCGACATTGGCTGGAGCCCCGTTCGGTCGCCTGTCCGGTCACACCGGTTGTTCGACCTCCGCCGTCAGCGCGGCCAGTACCTCGGCCGCCGCGCGTTCACCGGAGGCCACGGCACCCTCCATGCCGCCGTAGTCCTTGAGCACGGTCTCCGAGCCCGCCCAGTGGATCGGGCCGATCGGCTCGGCGAGCATCCGGACCGCGCCGTGCATGGCGCCGATCGCCGGCAGGCCGAAGTAGCCGCCCCGCGACCACGGGTCGGAGGTCCAGTCCTTCTCGAAGTACAGGTCGGGCGAGCCGGCCTCGGGTCCGAAGAGCCGCGCGAGGGTGCCGAGCACCGCCTGCCGGCGCTCGCCGGCGGGCAACGCGGCCAGATCGCGGGCGCGGCCGCCGGGCGCGAAGGCGACCAGGACACCGGCCGCGCCGTCGCCGGGCGCCGAGTTGTCGAAGACCGCCGTCAGCGGGCCGTGGGAGGTCAGCGCCTTGCCGCTGAGGCCGTGCTCCCGCCAGAACGGGGTGCTGTACACCGCCGACACCTTCGTCACCGCGCCCATCGGCAGGCTGCGCAGCGCCACCGCCCGGTCGTGCGGCAGCCTGGGTTCGAAGGAGATCCGGTCGGCGAGCTGGGGGGCCAGGGCGACGACGGCACGCCGTGCCCGCACCCTGCCGCGGGCCGAGACCGCCTCGACGGTGCCGTTGCCGCGGACCAGTTCGGTCACCGGCGCCTCCAGCAGCACTCGGTCGCCGAGGCCGGCGGCCAGCCACTGCGCGACGTGTGCCGCGCCGCCGGTGATCCGGTCCTGGATCTTGGTCGTGGTCAGGTTGTCGAAGCGCCCGGTGCTGCCGATGTACATCAGCGCCTGCAACAGGTTGATCCGGTCCGGCGCGGTGCCCCAGAGGGTGGTGAAGGCGACGTCGAGCAGTTCCCTGCCCTCGCGGCTGCGGACGTTGCCGTCCAGCCACTCGCCCACACTGTGACCGTCCAGCCAGTCGGCGCGCGGTGCCCGCCAGGGGGCCCGGACCGGGACCGACCCGACCATCCGGTCCAGCTTGAGCCGGGCGAGGCCGACGTCGAGCAGCGCCGGGAGGTTCAACGGCGGCAGTGCGCCGCGCTGGCGGCGGATCCGACCCGCGATCTCCATCAGGTCGGTGCCGCCGGTGTGGTTCCGGAAGAGCGCCGCCCCGGCCCGCCCGGCGAGCGCGCCCATCCGGGCGTTGCCCTCGGCGAGCCACTGGCCGCCCAGTTCCACCACGGCGCCGTCACCGATCGGTTCGCTCAGGGTGCGTCCGCCGACCCGGTCACGTGCCTCCAGGACCAGCGGTTCCAGTCCGGCCCGCAACAGCGCGTCGGCCGCGGTCAGTCCGGCCAGCCCGGCACCGATGACGACGACGTCCGCCTCGCGCGGGGCGGTGCCGCCCGGTTCGCTGTTCTTCTCCGCCGTCATGACGTCAGTCCTCCAGCCGCCGGTCGGAACCGGCCGGTCCGTGTGCGGGCGCGCCACGGTCCGCGAAGTCGTAGTGGACGCCCGTGGCGTCGGCGGAGAGCTCCCAGAGCCGGGCCGCGTCGCGCTGGTCGCGCGCGCGGTGATGCGGCCGGGTCACGCCCGGCGAACCGCGGTAGCCGCCGAGGCCGCGCGGCCCGACGAAGACGCCGCCCGGCAGGTCGGGCAGGGTGGCCGCACACAGAACGGGCCGCGCTCCGGTGCGCGGGCTGACGGCGAAGAGCGCGTTGGAGCAGGCCATCACGGCCCGGGTCACCGCGCCCTGTCCCGTCAGCTGGAGATTGGTCGAGGCGTAACCGGGGTGGGCGGCGATGGCGCGCAGGCTGCTGCCGGCGGCGGTGGCGCGCCGGTCGAGTTCGCCGGTGAAGAGCAGGTTGGCCAGTTTCGACTGGCCGTAGGCGCCGTACCGGCTGTAGCGGTGCTCGCCGTGAAGGTCGTCGAAGTCGATCCGGCCCAGGGTGTGCAGGGTGCTGCTCACCGTGACCACGCGGGGCTGCGGGGCGTTCAGCAGTGCGGGCAGCAGCAGTCCCGTGAGCGCGAAGTGGCCCAGGTGGTTGGTGCCCAGCTGCAGTTCGAAGCCGTCGGCGGTGGTGAGTCGCCGGGGCACGGCCATGACGCCGGCGTTGTTGACCAGCAGGTCGAGGGTGTCGTGCTCGGCGGTGAGCTCTGCGGCGAAGTCGCGGACGGATCCGAGATCGGCGAGATCGAGCCGACGGACCCTCAGGCGGGCGCCGGGGACAGCGTTGTCGATGGTCCGGGCCGCCGCGTCGCCCCTGGCGGGGTCGCGGACGGCGAGGATCACCGTGGCGCCGGCCAGGGCCAGTTCGCGGGCGGTGACCAGGCCGATGCCGCCGTTCGCACCGGTGACCACGGCCAGCGTGCCGGTCAGGGCGGGCATCCGGTCCGTGGTCCAGTCCCGCGGGATGGTGTGCGACGTGCTGAAGAACGATGCGCCGGTGCTGGTCGGCGGCATGTCGAAGCCTCCAGAGCGAGGTGGGGAATCCTGCCGGTGCGGCTGGTGCTCAGCGGGGCGCGTCGTCGGCGGGAGGCGGGTGTCCGATCCGTTGTCGCACCGTTCGTCCGACGGACTCCGGAAGCCGATCTGCTTCCGGGCGCGGTGCCAGTGACACGAATCCCCCCTCGGCCGTCCTGCGTTGCGACGGATCCACGGTCGTGTTCAGGGGAGAGCGTGCCATAGCTCCCGAGTCACGTGTCAAGCACTTTACTCCTTGCAATTGGTATACGGCCGTTCGTTGATTGTTAAAGAACTCGGTGCCGGTCGCGACCGTTCGGAGCGGGTGGCGACCCTGCTCAAAGGCGGTACCGGCGCGCGCCGCGCCCGGAGGGATGGACGCCCTCGGGGCGCGGCGGGTTGCCTCTGTACAGTGGCTACATACTATCAATCGCTTGACGCCCATCAGTCGGTTAGGCGACAGTGGCCCTTGCTCACCCTCGCTCTGCGGAGCGCTGCTCTCTCTTCCCGTACCACTCATGAACGTCACGGAGGGGGACCCATGACGGATTCGTCGATCCCGGTCGTCCTGCACGTCAACGGCGCCACCGCGGAGGTGCGGACCGATGTCCGCACCACGCTGCTGGACGCGCTGCGCGACGGGCTCGGTCTCACCGGCACCAAGAAAGGCTGCGACCGCGGCCAGTGCGGTGCCTGCACGGTGCACGTCGAGGGGCGCCGGGTGCTGTCCTGTCTCACCCTGGCGGCCGCCGCCGACGGCAAGCGCGTCACCACCATCGAGGGGCTCGCCGACGGCGAACGACTGCACCCCGTCCAGCAGGCATTCCTCGACAACGACGGCTTCCAGTGCGGCTTCTGCACCCCCGGACAGATCATGTCGGCCGTCTGCGTGGTGGACGAGGGCCTGGCCCGGTCCGACGCCTCGGTCCGCGAGTCCATGTCGGGCAACATCTGCCGCTGCGGGGCCTACGACGGCATCCTGCGCGCGGTGCGCAGCGCCGGCGAGTCGGCGGCCGCCGGTGAAACCGCGGCCGAACAGGCCGGCGGACCGAGCGAACCCGACGGAGCCCGCTGATGCGCCCCTTCGCCTTCACCACCCCGAGCACCGTGGAGCAAGCGCTGTCGGGTCATGCCGAGGGGACCGCCTACCTGGCCGGCGGCACCTCCCTGGTCGACCTGATGAAACTCGGCGTCGCCCGCCCCCGGCGGGTCGTGGACGTCAACGCGCTGCCGCTGCACGGCATCCACACCGACGACGACGGTCTGCACATCGGCGCCCTCGAACGTCTGGCGGACATCGCGCGGCACCCCGCGGTGGCCGGCGGCTACCCGGTGCTGCGCCAGGCGGTCCTCGTCAGCGCGTCCCCGCAACTGCGCAACATGGCCTCCATCGGCGGCAACATCCTGCAGCGCACCCGGTGCGGCTACTTCCGCGACACCACCATGCCCTGCAACAAACGGGAGCCGGGCAGCGGCTGCTCCGCGCTGACCGGCGACACCCGCGGCCACGCCGTGCTGGGCACCAGCCCGTCCTGCGTGGCCACCCACCCCAGCGACCCGGCCGTCGCCCTGCTCGCGCTCGGCGCGGTCCTGGAACTGCGCGACGAGGGCGGCGTACGGCGGGTGCCGCTCGACGACTTCTTCCGGCTGCCCGGCGACAGCCCGCACATCGAGAACGTGCTGCGGCCCGGTGAACTGATCACCCGGATCACCGTCCCCCGGCTGCCCTGGGCGGCGCGGTCGGCGTACGTCAAGGTCCGCGACCGGCGCTCCTACGAGTTCGCGCTGGTCTCGGTGGCCGTGGCGGTCGACCTGACGGCGGACGGCGTGGTGGCCGACGCCCGGATCGCCCTCGGCGGGGTGGGCACCCGGCCATGGCGGGTGCGGGCGGCCGAGGACGAGCTGCGCGGTGTCCCGCTCACCCCCGAGAGCGCGGCGCGGGCCGGGCGGCAGGCCACGGCCGACGCCCGGCCGCTGGACGGCAACGCCTTCAAGGTCCGCCTGCTGCGGCAGACCGTCACCCACGCACTCACCCGGCTCGGAGGCTGACGTGTCCTCACCGATCATCGGCACGTCGCTCACCCGTGTGGACGGCGCCGCCAAAGTCACCGGACGGGCCGACTACGCCGCCGACGCCGCCGCGCCCGGCATGGCCCACGGGGCCCTGGTGCTCAGCACGGTCGCCAGGGGCACCGTGCATGCCATGGACACCGCCGCGGCGGAGCGTGCCGAGGGCGTGCTCGCCGTCTACTCACCGTTCAACCCGCTCAAACTGCACCGCATCAAGACCACCGCGGACCTGAGCTTCGTCGGTCAGTTCTGGCTGCCCCTGCAGGACGACAAGGTGCGGTACTACGGACAGATCATCGGCCTGGTGGTTGCCGAGACCTATGAACAGGCCCGGTACGCCGCCTCGCTGATCCACCCCGACTACCGCACCGAGCCCGCCAGGACGTCCTTCACCGACGGGCTGGCGAGGGCGGTGCCGCCACCGGTTCCGGTCCACTTCGAGGACTCCCAGGTCGACATCGTCACCGCCGGCCTCGGCTCCGTGGACGAGGCGATCGACACCGCGCCCGTCACGGTCTCGGTGACGTACACCCAGCCGCCCCAGGTGCCGCTGGCCCTGGAGCCGCACGCGGTGCTCGCCTCCTGGGAGGAGGGGACGCTCACCCTGCGGCTCGGTTCGCAGAGTCCGCTGGGCCACGCGCTGGCCGCCGCGGAGACCCTCGGACTGGCGATGGACCAGGTCCGGGTGCTCAGCCCGCACGTCGGCGGCGCCTTCGGCGGCAAACTGTACGTCTGGCCGCACCCGCTGCTCACCGCGGCCGCCGCCCGCGAACTGGACCGCCCGGTGCGCACCGTCCTCACCCAGGAGCAGGTCTTCAGCGTGGTGGGCCACCGCTCCGCCGTCTCGCAGACCGTGACCCTGGGCGCCGAACGCGACGGCACGCTGGTGGCGCTGAAGCACGACGCGGTGTCCAGCCTCTCGCTGTCCGGGGTGATCTACGAGACGGCCGCGCACACGACGTCGAGGTACACGTACCGGTGCCCCAACATCCACGTCGGCCAGACCGTGGTGCCGCTGGACTCCCCGCCGACCACCTGGGTACGGGCGCCGGGCGAGGCGCCGGGGTCGTTCGCGCTGGAGAGCGCCATGGACGAACTCGCCACCGAGCTGGGGCTGGACCCGATCGACCTGCGCATGCGCAACTACGCCACCGTCTTCCCCGGCCGCGGTGTCCCCTGGTCCAGCAAGCACCTGGACGAGTGCTACCGGGTGGGCGCCGAACGCTTCGGCTGGCAGCCGCGCACCGGGCCACGGCAGCCGGCGGGGGAGGAGGACGACTGGCTGGTCGGCACCGGCATGGCGGGGGCCACCTATCCCGGGCAACTGCTGCCGATCACCGCCGCCGGGGTGCGGCTGACCGCAGCGGGAACAGCGGCCGTCTCCAGCGCCGCGGCGGACCCCGGGACCGGCATGCGGACCGTCCTTGCGATGGTGTGCGCCGACGATCTCGGCATCCCCGTCGACCGGGTCGAGGCCCACCTGGGCGACTCGGCACTGCCGCTGAACTACGGCGCGTTCGCCTCGATGGGCACGGCGAGCACCACCGCGGCTGTGCGGTCGGCGACGGTCGCGGTACGCCGGCAGCTGGTCGAACTCGCCGTCGGTGAGCCGGACTCCCCGTTCCACGGCCTGCCCGAGGACGCGGTGACCTACGCGGAGGGGCGCCTGGTCAGCGGCGAACTGAACGTCGGCTTCGGTGAGTTGCTCACGCTGCTGGGCCGGGACTCCCTGGACTCCCCGGGACTGGCCATGCCCGGTGCGGAACGGCTGCGGTTCGCCATCCACTCCTTCGCCGCGCACTTCTGCGAGGTGCGGGTGCACCGCTCGACGGGTGAGGTACGGCTGAACCGCTGGACCACCGTCGTCGACGGCGGGCGGATCATCAACCGCAAGACCGCTCGTGGGCAGATCGTGGGCGGCGTGATGTTCGGGATCGGCCAGGCGCTGCTTGAGGGGCTGCGGGCGGAGCCGGAGACCGGCCGGTTCGCCAACGGGAACCTCGCCGACTACGTGGTCCCGGTGCACGCCGACATGCCCGGCTTCGATGTGCACTTCCTGGACCACCCGGACACCAACTTCAGCCCGCTGGGCGCCCGTGGCATCGGCGAACTCGGCACGGTCGGCACCGCGGCGGCGATCGGCAACGCCGTCTTCAACGCCACCGGCCGCCGGGTCCGCGACCTGCCGATCACCGTCGACAAGCTGATCTGAACGACGGCACACGGAACCGGGACGACGGCACACGGATGCGGAAGCGGTCCGGCGACAGTCCGGTCGGGCCGCTGCCCCGCATCGATGGGGTGCTCAGGACACCCAGGACACCAAAGCCGTGCGTGACGCCGGGCTCCGACTCGCCGCCGGGTCAGCCGCCGTCGGCGAGGATCTCGTCCATCGCCCGCTCGGCCAGCCCCGCGATGAGCAGCGAGGGATTGGCACCCGCGGCGTTACCCGGCACCAACGAGCCGTCCAGCGCGTAGAGATGACGGTATCCCCTGACCCGGCCGTACAGGTCGGTGGCCCTGCCGATGGGGCAGCCGCCGAGCGGATGGGCGGTGCCTCCGGTCGGCGGCAGTACCGGCGCCGGCCCGGCCATGCCGCGTCCGATGACCGTCTGGCTGACAGCCATGGCGGCACTCTCCGGGCCGAGGTTCTTCTCCGGTCCCCAGTCCAGCATCTTCACCTGGTCGCTGACCCGGTCGTACGTCCAGGTGCCCCGGTTGTCCATGTCGACCGCGACGCTGAACTGCGAGAGGTAGGGCTCCCCGGCGAAGGCCAACGCGTACCAGTTCTCCACCCGGATCGGCATGCCGAACCCCTCGTCGGCGAAGAACGACGAGGCGCAGGGCGCCCCCTGGCTGACACCGGTGGCGCCGTCGAAGGTCCGGTAGACGAAGGCGTCGCCGTTGCCGCCCCAGCAGGTGCCGATGTGCTCGTTGAGGTCGGGCAGCGTCCCGGTGTCGCGGGCGCGCACCAGCAGCCGGGTGGTGTTCACCGAGCCGGCCGCCACGAAGAGCATGTCGCAGGTGAGTTCACGGCTGTCCACGACACCCCCGTCCGGGGCGTGCCGCCGCACCCGCACCGTGTATCCGCGCCCGCCGGGTCCGGTGGAGATCGACGTCACCTCGGTCAGCTGGCACAGCCGCACCTGGCCCGTGGCCATCGCGGCGGGCAGGTAGTTCTGGGTCAGGTCGTGCTTGGCGCCGTTGCTGTTGCCGAAGGACGACTCGCCGAGGATCGACGACGGGCGCAGCCGGCCGGCCAGCTCACCGCGGACCCGGCTCCAGTTGAACGTGGTCTGGATCGGTTCGGTCGGCAGCCCGGCACGCTTCATCTGGCTGTCGAAGGCCCGTGAGTGGGCGAACGGGTCCGCCTGGTAGATGTCGTTCGGCATGTACGACGCGTTCAGCATGCGCCGAACGCGCGGGAAGTGCACCCGGTCGAGCTCCTCGTACGAGACCCCGCGCGGGAAGAGCGCCTCGAAGTAGCGGCGCTCCGGCTGCACGGTCACGCCCGCGTACACCACGGAGCCACCGCCGACGCAGGCCGCCGTGCCGATCTGGATGCCGCCGGCGGTGATGACCTCCATGAGACCGGGCATCCGCTCGATGAGCGTCGGCTCCATGGTGAGCCAGATCGCGAAGTCGCGCTGCCAGAACATCTCGCTGGTCGGTGTGAGTTCATTGCCGAACACCGGTTCACTGAGACTGGTCTCCCAGTGCCGGCCGCGTTCGAGTACGAGCGTCTGGACACCGGCCTCACCCAGCCGCAGCGCGGCGACGGCGCCGCCGAAACCGGAGCCGATGACGATCGCACGATGCGCTTCCGGCACCGTGGATATTTCTTCGTCCGAGTCAATTCGCAGTGCTACTCGCCGTTTTCCAACGGACACGTAATGCCCCTCTCGGTAAAAGGCGTCGGGCTCCGCTCGATACCCAACAAGAAGACACGGTGGGGCTGTCCCAGGCAAGCCAAATCTGTTGCAAAACGGGAGTCTCCCGTTCCGCTGGTGACTTAACCGCGATGCCGCCACGGGATCGACTTACGGCGCGGCAAAACGGCGTCGGCCACCCCGACCACCGGCAACGGCCGTCCACGTCAAGCCCTGTGACCAGGCATCGGCCGGACATGTCGGACAGCGCACCGGTCGCGAAACCGCCCTGCCGCCGCCGGGACATCGACAACGCCGCGATAATTGCCCGCCCTTAAGTCAACGGCGCCCGAGGCCTTAAAGAAGGTGCCGTTGAATCTCGCGGAGCCATCACTCATATTGGTGGCAATACACCGCTCGGCCGGCGGCCGATAGCCGACCGGCAGTGCCCTTGACTCGCTCCGTGACTGCCGAACCCGCCGAGCAACCGCGAAAGGTGACCGCAGTGCTGGATATCGCGGCTGAGCTGCGTGAATGGTGCGACCAGGACCGTGACTTCGCCGTCGCCACCCTGGTCTCCGTGGACGGCAGCGCTCCGCGGCTGCCGGGCGCCGCGCTCGCGGTCGACGCCACGGGTGCCGCCGTGGGCAGCGTGTCCGGAGGCTGCGTCGAAGGGGCCGTCTACGAACTGTGCCGGGACGTGCTGGTGTCCGGCGAGCCGGTGCTGGCCCGGTTCGGGCCCGGCGACGACGATCCGTTTCTGGCCCAGGTGACCTGCGGCGGGGTGATCGAGGTACTGGTCGTCCCGGTGCGGGGCGCGGACCGCCCCACGGTCGAGCCCGTGCTCCGGGGCGACCGCGCCGCGCTGGCCCGGGTCGTGGACGGTCCGCCGGGTACGCTGGGCCGCTCGCTCCTGGTGCGGGCCGACGGGTCCTACGCCGGCTCGCTCGGCGGTGCGGCCGGGTCGGACGAGACCGCGGCGGCCCAGGTGCGCCCGGTCCTCGCGGCCGGACGGCACTGGGCCCGGGTGGTGATAGGCGCGGCGGGCGGCCCCCACCGGCAGCCGGTCACGCTGTTCGTCGAGGCCAGGGTGGAGCCGCCACGGATGCTGGTGTTCGGCGCGATCGACTACGCCGCGGCCCTGACGACCGTCGGACGATTCCTCGGCTACCGGGTGACCGTGTGCGACGCCCGGCCGGTGTTCGCCACGCGCGAGCGTTTCCCCGACGCCCACGAGGTCGTCGTCGACTGGCCGGACCGCTGTCTGCGGAGGACCGCCACGGACGACCGCACCGTGATCTGCGTGCTCACCCATGACGCGAAGTTCGACATTCCGCTGCTGGAGCGGGCCCTGGCGCTCCCCGTGGCGTACGTCGGTGCGCTCGGCAGCCGGCGCACCCATGCCGATCGCATGCTGCGGCTGCGCGCCGAGGGCGTGCCCGAGTGGCAACTCGCCCGACTGCACAGCCCCATCGGCCTCGACCTCGGCGCCCGCACCCCCGAGGAGACGGCCCTGTCGATCGCCGCGGAGATCGTCGCGGTCACGCGCGGCGGCAGCGGTCTGCCGCTGACCGGGGGTGCGGCGCCCATCCACAAGGACGCGCGGCCAGCACGCATGCCGGTGCTGAAACCGATCCGGAGCCGGCCGCGGGACAGCACGTCGGCCGGTGACAGGTCCTCGGCGAGCCGGAACGGGCTCTCGTAACCGATCGGGATGACCGCGGTACCGAGCCCGATCCGCTCGGTCCGCTGCCCGGCCCCGCGAGGAACACCGCCGCCGAGCCGACGCCGTGTTCGAGGTGGCGCTGGCGGATCCAGGCGCCGTCGTGGCCGAGCCGCTCGCCGTACTCGAACAGCTGGCGGCTCTCCTCCAGGCCCGGGTACGGGTCGTCGTCCGCGAAGTTGCCGGGCGTCAGGAAAGCGACAGAGGCGATGGTGGGAGTGCTCATGCTGGTCCTTGCCCGGTGGTGGTCACCGCGGTGGGGGAGGGGACACGGCTCCCGGGGACCGCTGCCAGCAGCTCGCGGGTGTACGCGTGGAGGGGCTCGGAGAACAGCTCCTGCGGCGGGCCCGTCTCGACGACGCGTCCCGTCCGCACCGCACCGCCCCGTCGCGTCCTGCCGGAGGCGGCCGGGGGTACCGTCGAGAAGTACCTGCGTACGCTCGGCCGCCCGAGCGGCTCGCGCCCTGGCGGTAGAGCCGCCCCTGCCCTGCCCGCGTCGCCGAAGTCACCCGCGTGAACCAGCCGGAGGAGAGCCGCTCATGACCACGTTCCCCACCGCGCAAGCTGTGCGCACCACCCCGGAAGGCCTCCTGTGGGAGCCCAGTGAGCGCTGGGTGCGCGGCCGCAAGGGCGAGGTGACGGTCGTCGACAGCCGGCACCCCGTCCTGGTCTGGGAGCCGGGCGTGCCCGTCCCGCTGTACGCCTTCCCGCGCACGGAAGTCCGCGAGGACCTGCTCCGCCCCGCCAAGAACCCCCCGACGGGCACCCACACCGGCTCACGGATCTTCTACGACCTCGAAGTCGACGGCGAGCTGCTGGCGAACGCCGCCTGGACCTTCCCGGCCGCCGACCTCGCCGACCACATCGCCTTCGAGTGGTTCCGGCGTGTCGGCCGGGGCCTCGACCGCTGGTACGAGGAGGAGGAAGAGATCTTCGTCCACCCGCGCGACCCGCACAAACGCGTGGACGCCATCCCGAGCAGCCGTCACCTCGTGGTCGGGATCGACGGCACGGTGGTCGCGGACACCCACCGCCCCGTGCTGCTGTTCGAGACCGGGCTGCCCACGCGCTACTACATCCCGCGCGAGGACGTCCGTCTCGACCTCCTCGAACCCACCGACCACCACACCGGCTGCCCCTACAAGGGCACGGCGGAGTACTGGTCGTGGCGCGGCGCGTCCGAGGTGCCCCCGAACATCGTGTGGAGCTACCCGGACCCGCTGCCCGCGGTCGGCCCGGTCAAGGGACTCCTCGCCTTCTACAACGAGGCGGTCGACATCACCCTCGACGGCGAACCGCAGGAGCGCCCCGTCACTCACTTCACCGGGACGCTCTGAGGGAGCGGACGTCCGGCCGACCTCTCATGGCCCCGAACATTGCGGCTCCGTGAAAGGACGGCTCACAGGCGGCCGCATCGCGCCATCTACTGCATGCAGTCGCATGCCTGTCCTTCTCGATGCCGCCTCGCTGCGCGACCGGCTCGGCGAGGTGATCGTGGACGTGGCGCGCATGAAGCGGATCGCCGACGGAAGCGACCCCACCCCGGCGGTCTGCGTCCTGCGCCGCACCGAGTAGCTCGGCACGCCCGAGCAGCCCCGTTCCGGTCACATCCGCGCACCGGCAGCCCGCCGTACCCCGGCCCCCCGGCAACGCCCTCACCCACGAGCGGACCGCACGCCTCGCCCGGGCCCACGGGATACGGGCCGGCGCCGGCCCGGGCCTCCCCTGCGGCGGCCCGGCCGCTGATCGCGGCCGGTGCCGAGCCGTTGCCCGTGGCCTCGAGACCCCTCGATTGAAACCGTTCAACCACCCCCGGCCCACGCCTTGCGCACCGCTCGCCTCCACGATGACCCCCAACCAACCGTGTCACTAAATTGTTTGCACGACGATTGACCCCCGCCTCACCCGGCTTTACGTTACCCACGCCCCTCCGATTTGAATCGATTCATACATCGAGTCGTCCCATCCGTGTGAGTGAGGAGTCGTAGGTGATCAGCAGGAGGAACATTCTTGCGGGCGCTGCCGCCACGGTCGCGGCGGTCGCCGCCGACAGCGTCTCGGCGACGGCCGCGTCGGCATCCGGACAGCTCCCGGCGCAAGGACAGAGCCGGCCCCGTACGACGGGCGACGGGCCGAGCGTCGCCGCGCCGACCGTGGAGTACGTCCGCAACCCCCTCGGCCTCGACGCCGAACGCCCCCGGCTGAGCTGGCCGTTGGTCTCCGACCGGGTGGGCGTGCGGCAGAGCGCCTATCAGGTTCGCGTCGCCACCACCGCCCCGGGGCTGGCCCGTCCGGACGTCTGGGACAGTGGGAAGGTCGCCTCCGGCGAGTCCGTCCTCGTGCCGTACGCGGGCCCCGCGCTGAAGCCCCGGACGCGCTATCACTGGTCCGTGCGGGTGTGGGACGGTGAGGGCCGGGTGTCCGGCTGGAGCGCGCCCTCGTGGTGGGAGACCGGGCTCATGGACGCCGGGCAGTGGACCGCCGACTGGATCTCGGCACCGGCGAGCCTCACGGACGCGCCGTCCTTCGAGGGCGGCTCGTGGATCTGGTTCCCCGAGGGCGACCCGACGAGCAGCGTGCCGGCGGCCACCCGCTGGTTCCGCCGCACCGCCGAACTGCCCGCCGGGATCACCGCGGCGACGCTCGCCATCACCGCGGACAACGTGTACACGGTCTCCGTGAACGGGGCCGAGGTGGCGCACACCGACCTCGACACCGACAACGAGGACTGGCGCCGCCCCGCCGTGATCGACGTGCTGGACCGGGTCAGGGCAGGTGACAACGTTATCGCCGTCTCGGCCACGAACGCGACCGTGGGCCCGGCGGGACTCGTCGCCGTCCTCGTGGTGCGTACCGCCTCGGGCGAGCAGACGGTGTTCACCGACGCCTCCTGGAAGGCCACGGACACGGAACCGGCCGACGGGTGGCGGGAGTCCGGATTCGACGACGGGGACTGGCCCGCCGCCAGGGTGGCGGCCGCGTGGGGCGGCGGCCCGTGGGGGCGGGTCGTCCCGGTGTCGTACGCCGTCACCCAGCTGCGCCACGGGTTCCGGCTCCCGCGCAAGAAGGTGTCCCGTGCCCGCCTCTACGCCACGGCGCTCGGCCTGTACGAGGCCCACCTCAACGGCAGCCGTGTCGGCGACGACCAGCTCGCGCCCGGCTGGACGGACTACCGCACCCGCGTCCAGTACCGGACATACGACGTCACCGCGCTCCTGAGGCCCGGCGCCAACGCCATCGGGGCGTACCTGGCGCCCGGCTGGTACGCGGGTGACGTCGGCATGTTCGGACCCGGCCAGTACGGGCAACACCCGGCATTTCTGGCGCAGTTGGAAGTGGAGTACGCGGACGGCACGAGCGAGCGCGTCGTGTCCTCCACCGACTGGCGGGCCGCCGCCGGGCCGATCGTCGCGGCAGACCTGCTGAACGGCGAGACCTACGACGCCCGCAAGGAGACCCCCGGCTGGGCCTCACCCGGCTTCGACGACGGCAACTGGCCGGGCGTCCGGGAGGAGGGTGGCATCGCCCCCGGGCTGATCGTCGCGCAGGTGGACGGCCCGGTGCGGGTGGAGCGGGAGCTGACCCCGAAGGAGGTGACCCAACCCGGGCCCGGGGTCTACGTGTTCGACCTGGGGCAGAACATGGTCGGCTCGGTACGGCTGCGGGTGTCGGGCCCCGCGGGCACGACCGTCCGGCTCAGACACGCCGAGGTGCTCAACCCCGACGGCACGATCTACACCGCGAATCTGCGGAGCGCGGCGGCGACGGACACCTACACCCTCAAGGGCGGCGGGGAGGAGGTCTACGAGCCGCGCTTCACCTTCCACGGCTTCCGCTACGTCGAGGTCACCGGATTCCCCGGCACGCCCACGGCGAAGGCCGTCACCGGGCGCGTCATGCACACGGACGCCCCGTTCACCCTGGACTTCGAGACCGACGTGCCGATGCTCAACCAGCTGCACCACAACATCACGTGGGGGCAGCGCGGGAACTTCCTCTCCGTACCCACCGACACCCCCGCGCGCGACGAACGGCTGGGCTGGACGGGAGACATCAACGTCTTCTCGCCCACCGCCGCCTACACCTTGGAGTCGGCCCGGTTCCTGTCCAAGTGGCTCGTCGACCTGCGGGACTCGCGGACCTCGGAGGGCGCGTTCACGGACGTGGCGCCGGTGGTCGGCACCCTCGGCAACGGCACCGCCGGCTGGGGCGACGCAGGCGTCACCGTGCCCTGGGCGCTCTACCAGGCGTACGGCGACCGCCAGGTCATCGCGGACGCCCTGCCCTCCGTCCGGGACTGGCTGACCTACCTGGAGCAGCACAGTGACGGGCTGCTGCGCCCGGCCGACGGCTACGGGGACTGGCTGAACGTCGACGACGACACCCCCAAGGACGTCATCGCCACCGCGTACTTCGCGCACAGCGCCGACCTCGCGGCCCGGATGGCGGCGGAACTCGGCGCGGACGCGGACGCCGCGACGTACCGCGACCTCTTCGGCCGGATCCGGTCGGCGTTCCAGAGCGCCTACGTCACCTCCGAGGGCAGGGTGAAGGGCGACACGCAGACGTCCTACGTCCTGGCGCTGTCGATGGACCTGCTCCCCGACGCGTCGCGCAAGGCCGCCGCCGATCGGCTCGTCGCCCTCATCGAGGCAAGGGACTGGCACCTGTCCACCGGCTTCCTCGGTACGCCCCGGCTGCTGCCCGTCCTGACCGACACCGGGCACACCGACGTCGCCTACCGGCTGCTGCAGCAGCGCACCTTCCCCAGCTGGGGCTACCAGATCGACCGCGGCTCCACCACGATGTGGGAACGCTGGGACTCCATCCGGCCCGACGGCAGTTTCCAGGACCCGGCCATGAACTCGTTCAACCACTACGCCTACGGCTCGGTGGGTGAGTGGATGTACACGAACATCGCCGGCATCGCGGCGGGCCGGCCCGGCTACCGCGAGATCGTCATCCGCCCCCGCCCGGGCGGCGCCGTCACCACCGCCGCCGCGCGCTTCACCTCGGTCTACGGCCCGGTCTCCACCCGGTGGCGGCAGCGGTCCGGCCGCTTCACGCTGACCTGCGAGGTGCCGCCCAACACGACCGCCGAGGTCTGGATCCCCACGGCCTCCCCGAAGACGGTGACCCACACGCACGGGACGTTCCTGCGTGAGGAGGACGGCTGCGCGGTCTACCAGGTCGCCTCCGGCACCCACCACTTCACCGCCTGACACCCGTCCCGGCGGCCCCGCGAGGCGGACACCACACCCGCACGTCCGCCTCGCGACGGCCCCGCCGCGTCAGAATCCGGATCCGGCACCGCTCAGATGCGCCAAGTACGCGTCGAAACCCGCCCGCATGGCGGCGAACACGCGGCTGTCCGGCAGTCCGGATCCTCGTCGCCACGGTAGTGCCGGAGCAGGGAGCCGAGGCCGAGCACGTCAAGGGAAGGGACCGGCGTTCCGTCGTCGAGGACGATCGCACGGGGCAACGGCTCGTACCGGCCGAACAACAGGCCGTCGTGGTTGATGAAGTACAGGCAGTGCTGGGGGCATGGCGATCCGGCGGATGTCCGCGTCGGCATCGACACCCTGGTCGCGCAGCAGCCCCATGAGGTCGGTGATCTCGGCCGCGTACCGTCGGCCCCGGGCCCTCCGGCGCAGCCGGACCCGGTCGTCGTCCGGATCCCGGGCCGCCGGATACGTCAGACGTACCGTCCCGGCGGGCAGGAGTACGCGCAGCCGCAGACGTGCCGGGCGGACCTCGCCCACGGTCACCCGCTCGGTCTGGACTCTCAGGTGTTTCCAGAGACTCTCGGACGTCAGTGTGAAGGAGTCGACCAGGACTTCGGGCTGCTCGAAGGCACGATGCAGCAGCGGCCCGACCGACGCGAGGCCGGTACGCCCGGGGCCGGCGCTTCCGCAGCACCCGCTGGACGGTGTCCCCGCTCACGTCGGACTCCGCGGACAACTCCCGTTGCGTGGGCAGCCGCTGACCGGCCAGGTACGTCCCGTCCGCCAACTGCTCCCGCAGGGCGTACTCCACCACCGCGGCAGCACGCCTTCCGTCTTCCGCACGCCCCGAAGCAGCCATGCACCGAATCCAACCGAGCGCCCGCGGAGCGACAGGGCCGTGGGACGGCGGGCGGAGCCGCTCCGGCGCCGGGAAAGGCCGCGGCGAGGCGGGTGTGCCTGACGTGTGCTCAGCAGGGTCCGCCCGGCGGCAACACACGCCGTCTCTGTTGCCTCGGCCGTCTTCTCCCGCCCCATTGTGTTGAGGCTTGTGCACCCTTACTGTTCGACTTTGCCCGAGTCTGTTTGGTGTTGATTACTCAGTCGGTCTGGAGGCCTGAGTGCGGAGTGATCGGATCGGTTCAGAGGCTGCGAGACCCGGTGGGCGTCGATGGTGGAGGCCCGTCCTCGCGGCGGCCGCGACCATCGCCCTGGCCGCGGGCATGATCGCCCCCGCCGCCGCGGCGGCGCAGGATGTCGGCGAGCAGGCCCCCGCGGCCACGGCCGCCGCCCCGCAGGCGCACACCGTGAGTCTGGACGGCTACTCGTTCCTCGTCGACGGCAAGCGGACCTACCTGTGGTCCGGCGAGTTCCACTACTTCCGGCTGCCGAGCCCGGACCTGTGGCGCGACATCTTCCAGAAGATGAAGGCCGCCGGCTTCAACTCCACCTCGCTGTACTTCGACTGGGGCTACCACTCGCCCAAGCCGGGGGTGTACGACTTCACCGGCGTGCGGGACGTCGACAAGCTGCTCGACATGGCCCAGGAGGCCGGGCTCTACGTCATCGCCCGCCCGGCGCCGTACATCAACGCCGAGGTCGACAGTGGCGGTCTGCCCGGCTGGCTGACCACCAAGGCCGGCAACAACCGCAGTGACGACCCGCGGTTCCTGAAGTACGCGGACGAGTGGCTGACACAGATCGACCGGATCATCGCCCGCCACCAACTGACCAACGGCACCGGGTCGGTCATCGCCTACCAGGTCGAGAACGAGTACTACAACGGCTCGACCGCCGGCCGCTCCTACATGCAGCACCTGGAGGACAAGGCCCGCGCCGACGGCATCACGGTACCGCTGACCGGCAACAACAACGGCACCTTCAACTCCGGCACCGGCGCCCTGGACGTCGACGGCCCGGACTCCTACCCGCAGGGGTTCGACTGCTCGAACCCCACGAAGTGGAACGGCGTCCCCGACATCAGCTACGACCACCCCGCCGGAAAGCCGCTGTACTCACCGGAGTTCCAGGGCGGCGCCTTCGACCCCTGGGGCGGACCGGGCTACGACAAGTGCGCCCAGTTGATCAACGACCAGTTCGCCAACGTGTTCTACAAGCAGAACATAGCCGTCGGCGCCACCGCGCAGAGCTTCTACATGACCTACGGCGGCACCAACTGGGGCTGGCTGGGCATGCCGGAGAACTACACGTCGTACGACTACGGGGCGGCGATCCGCGAGACCCGCCAGCTCGACCCGAAGTACTACGAGGACAAGCTGATCGGCTACTTCACCCAGTCCGTCGCCCCGCTGACCAAGACCGAGACGATCAGGGCCACCCCACCGGACGACTCCGCCGTCGTCGACACCGCCCGGATGAACCCCGACACGAAGACGCAGTTCCACGTCCTGCGGCACGGCAACTCCACGTCCACCGCCGTCGACAAGACCCACATCTCACTGGACTTCAACGCCCAGCCGGCCACGGACACCACCTACACCTGGGACGACCCGGACTCCGCGCTCCAGTACAGCGGTTCGTGGTCGCACGTGGCCAACACGAGCTACACCGGCGGCGACTACAAGCACACCGAGTCGTTCTCCAACAAGGCCGGTGACTCGGTCACCATCCCCTTCGACGGCACCGCGATCCGCTGGATCGGCTCGAAGACGAACAACCACGGCTACGCCGACGTCTACCTCGACGGCACCAAGACGGCGACGGTCGACGACTCCGGCAGCGAGACCCAGGCGGTGCTCTTCCAGAAGACCGGCCTGACACCGGGCGCGCACACCCTGAAGATCGTCGTGGACGGGACCCACAGCTCGGGGTCCACCGACAACTACGTGGCCGTCGACGCCATCGACGTGCCGACGGGCGCCGCCGCCGCGGAACCGACCTACCCGGTCGTGCCCCAGCAGCCCGGCACCGCGATCACCCTCGACGGCCGCGACTCGCACGTGATCGTGGCGAACTACCGGCTCGGGGACTCCCAGTTGCAGTACTCGACGTCGGAGATCATGACCAGCGCGACGATCGGGGACCGGGACGTCGCCGTGCTCTACGGCGACGCGGGCAGCGACGGCGAGACCGTCCTGCGCTACGCCTCCGAGCCCACCGTGACCGCCACCGGGGGCACGGTCACGACCACCTGGGACGCGGCCACCGGAGACCTGCGGCTGAACTACACGCACAAGGGCCTGATCCGCATCAGCATCAGCGCCGACGGGAAGCGCCCGCTTCTGCTGCTGGCCGGCGACAAGGCCACCGCGGAGACCTTCTGGCGCCAGGACACGGCGACCGGCCCGGTGCTCGTGCGCGGCAGCCACCTGCTGCGGACGGCGACCAGCCTGGACGGCGGCCGCACCGTGGCACTCACCGGCGACAACGCCGACGACAAGAACATCGAGGTGTTCACCTCCGCCGACCGCGTCACCTGGAACGGCAGGACGGTGCGCACCCGGTCCACCGACACGGCGAGCGCCACCGGCACGATCCCCGTGGCCGCCGCGATCCACCTGCCGACGCTGACGAACTGGAAGCATTCCGAGGAATCCCCCGAGTCGGCCCCCGGTTTCGACGACACCAGCTGGCAGGTGGCCGACAGGACGACGACCAACAGTGTCTCCGGCAGCGACTCGCAACCGGTGCTCTACGCCGACGACTACGGCTTCCACACCGGCAACACCTGGTACCGCGGCCGCTTCCGCGCCAGCGGCAAGGAGACCGGCGTCCACCTGGTCTCGGATTCCGGCGGCGGCGCCCAGGCGTTCTCCGCCTGGCTCAACGGCACCTTCCTGGGCAGCTCCACCACCGGCAGCGCCGACTTCACCTTCCCCGCCGGGTCGGTGAACTCCACCGGTGACAACGTCATCTCGGTACTCACCGTGAACATGGGACACGAGGAGGACTACAACTCCACCAACGGCAACAAGACCGCGCGCGGCCTGACCAGCGCCTCACTCGTCGGGGCGCCGCTGACCTCCGTCACCTGGCGGGTGCAGGGCGTGCGCGGCGGCGAGGAACTGCAGGACACGGTGCGCGGCCCGCTCTCGACGGGGGGCCTGTACGGCGAGCGGGCCGGCTGGTCCCTGCCGGGTTACCCGGACAAGAAGTGGAACGAGGTGTCCCTGCCGGCCACCGACACCCGCCCCGGGGTCTCCTGGTACCGCACCGACGCCGAGCTGGACCTCCCGCACGGCCAGGACACCTCGCTCGGGCTGACGTTCACCGACGACCCCTCCCGCAAGTACCGGGCCACGATCTTCGTGAACGGCTGGCAGGTCGGCAACTACGTCAACTACCTCGGCCCCCAGCACAGCTTCCCCGTGCCCAACGGCATCCTCAACACCAACGGCCACAACACCATCGCCATCGCCGTGTGGAACCTGGACGGCAGCACCGGCGGCCTCGGCAAGGTCTCGCTGACCGACTACGGCAGCTACGCCTCGTCCCTGCGCGTCGCCCAGAACGACAGCCCCCGCTACGACGCCGTGAAGTACGCCATGCCGAAGCGCCCGGGCGCGGACGTCACGCTGGACGTGCCGGACACCGCGCAGTCCGCACAGGCCTTCACGGCCGAGGCGACCGTACAGGTGCCGAAGGACCAGCCGTCCGCCTCCCGCCTGACGGCCTCGCTCTCCGCACCCGACGGCTGGACCGTGACCGCCACGAGCCCCGCCTCGGTCCCGCGCGTGTCACCGGGCGGCTCGGCCACCTTCACCTGGAGGGTCCGGCCGCCGGACGGGACCCTGCCCTCCGCCTCGGCGCTCACCGCCACGGTGGAGTACGCGCAGAGCGGACGGCAGTCCACCGGCAGTGACGAGCGCATCGTCGGCGGAATCCCACCGGCCCCGCCGGCCGGCAAGAGCGCGGTGAGCGACCTGCCGTTCCTGTCGTCCACCAACGGGTGGGGGCCGGTGGAGCGTGACACCAGCGTCGGCGAACAGGCCGCCGGGGACGGCCGTGCGATCACCATCGCCGGCGTCGGCTACGCCAAGGGCCTGGGCACCAACTCGGTCAGCGACGTCCAGCTCTACCTCGCCGGAACCTGCTCCCGGCTGACGGCCGAGGTCGGTGTCGACGACGAGACCGGCGGGGCGGGCACGGTGACGTTCTCCGTGATCGCCGACGGCAAGACGCTGGTGACGACGCCGACGATCCGCGGCAAACAGGCCGCGGTCCCGATCGACGTCGACATCAGCGGCGCCCAGGTGCTCGACCTCAAGGTCGGCGACGCCGGCGACGGCAACGGCAACGACCACGGCGACTGGGGGACACCGACACTGACGTGCGGTTAGCTTGACGACACGCCGGGCACGGTCGTGCCGACCGCGCCCGGCACCGCCACCGGGACGAGGCCTCGCACGCGCCCGTGCGGGACCCGTGAGCGAGGGCCGTGCAGCCGTGACGGCTTCCAGGGCGACGCAGGTGCACTTACGGGCACTTCGCGGTGTCCGCTCTCCTGGCCGAGCTCTCCGTTTCGGAGCGGAGCGCTCGGCCTGCCTGCGTGCTTCCGCCCGAGGCACGCGCCCGCCCCGTCCGGGCGCGGCGCGCGAGGTGCGTGCGGGCAGGTTGACACGCCCGGGGACACAGAGGCGGGCCGGTCACGGCGGGGTAGTGTGTTCGAGACTCGAACAGTTCTCCCTGAGAACCGTGGTGACGGCTGCGACGGGAAATCCGGCCGTCTGAGCCACCTGCATGTGACCTCTGAAGATGGAGCCGATGAACGTGTCGACTCGCGGCGGACGGCTGCGGAGCCGAGCCGCCACAGCAGTCTTCGTCTGCGCGATCACCCTGTTACCTGGCCCGAGTTACGCGTCTCCGGGCGAACCCGATCCGCGCAACGACCAGTCGATCGAGGACATCCACAACGAGTTGAACGGCCTCTACCGCCAGGCTGAGGTGGCGACCGAGGCGTACGACACCGCCGACGTGAAGGCGGCCGAGCAGGAGAAGCGGCTGGCGTCGCTCCACAAGGACCTGGCCCGCACCGAGGACAGGCTGGACGATCTGCGCGACCTCGCCGGTGCGGCCGCCCGTACGCAGTACCGCGGGGGCAATCTCGACTCCACGGGCATCCAGTTGCTCCTCGGCGACCACCCCGACCACGCCCTGGACGACGCGGCCCAGGCCCGCCAGGCCCTGCGAGCCCTGGTCACCGTGTCCGAGAGCCAGAAGGGTGCCCGTGCGGAGCTGAGCCGGCAGACGGACGCCGCCGCCGAGAAGCTGCGGGAGCTGCGGAGCACCCGCGCGGACAAGGCGGACGCGAAACGGAAGATCGAGCTGAGGATCAGCGAGGCCGAGCGGATCGAAGCGGGGCTCAAGAAGGAACAGACCCGCAAGCTGGCCCAGTTGGAGAAGGAAGAGGCGCAGGAGGCCAGGTCCAAGTGGGCGGGGCTCGGCTCCGGCGGCGATGCCTCGACCGGGACCGGCTCGGGCGGCGGCCGCACCCAGGCGAGCGGAGCCGCCGCGAAGGCCGTCGACTTCGCCATGGCGCAGATCGGCAAACCGTACGTGTGGGGCGCCGTGGGCCCCTCGTCGTACGACTGCTCGGGACTGACCTCCACGGCGTGGGCGGCGGCCGGGCACCCCATACCCCGGACCTCACAGGCGCAGTGGCAGGGACTGACCCGGGTCAGCCTGGCCTCCGTGCGGCCCGGAGACCTGATCATCTACTACGACGCCACACACGTGGGCATGTACATAGGGGGCGGGCAGATCGTCCACGCTCCGCGGCCCGGACGCACGGTCACGACCGCCCCGGCCGCCTCCATGCCCATCCTCGGTGTCGTCCGACCCGGAGTCTGAGCGGATGACCTACTCACTGACCCCCCGTGACGAGGGGAACCTGCCCGCGCTGAGCGCGCCGCCGCTCATCCGGCTCGACGCCTATGTGGCCGAGGACGGCTCGACGGTGGTCAACGGCCATCTCCTGGAGATGGGCGGCACGCGACCCCCCAACGAGGCGATCCTCGACGCGATCGCCATGTTCGCCCGCACCCTGCGGGCCCCGGTGGCGGCCACCGTCATCGACCGCACGGTACTGCAGGTGGCACGCCTGCGGGTCTACCCCGACGGCTCCAGCCGGACCATCGCCGAGGAGGAGGACCTGCCGCCCGGGCGCGAGCGTACCGCCGCCGAGGAGGAGGCGTTCCCTCCGCTCGCCCGCGTCGAACGCATCATCCAGCACGCGCAGCGCGGGGAGCTGCACGCGGCGGCCGTCCTCGCCGGCGCGCTGCGCGAGCACCTCACGCTGCGCAGGGGCGCGGAGGACGAACTCTCGCTGGAGGCACGGGCGATCGAGGCGTACCTCGCGTACCAGCGCGGCGACTACATGCACTCCACCGTCCTCGCACTGACCGTCGCACGCATCCGCTGCCGCACCGATCTCAGCCGGGCCGCGCCCGAGGTGGCCCGCGCCACCGCGGCCTGGCAGCGGCTGACGGACGACAGCCAGGTGGCCACCCGGGGGCAGGAACTGCTGCACATGTGGGAACACCTGGCGGCGGAGGGCTTCCTGCTGGAACCGGCCCACCAGGCCATGGTCCAGGCCGTCCGGAGCCGGCTCGAACGGGGCAACCGGTCCGTACCGGCCCCGGCCACGGCACCGGCCGTGACCGCGGGCCAGGGGCCGGCCGCCCCCGAGGACACGCCGCTCAGTCCCACCCGCCGGGGGCTGCGACGATTCACCCGGCGGCCGGGCCGGTCCACCGGGGCACAGCCCTAGGCGGCATCAACGGTCCCCCGACGGCACGGGCCCGCCGGAGAGCGCGTCGAGGAGTATGCGTTCCCCGAGCGGCCCGCGCAGGTCCACCCTGACGTCCTGCTCGATCGACCCGGAGGTGCAGGGGCCGTTCCGTGCTCCCCTGACGGAGGCGTGGAGCACGACGCTCTCGTCCGTCTCCAGGGCCTTGACGACGGGGCCGTCGTCGCAGGCGCCGTGCGTGGCCGGCACCGTGAGGGACCGGCCGTCCGCCGTGGTCCGGGCAAGCCGGGGGACACTCCTGAGGCCGTCCACCGCCCCCTCCGGGGGCGGGAGCGATGGGTGACTCGGGAAGCTTCGACGCGGTGACGGCGACCCGCTTGAGCGGGTCGCCGCAGCCCTCAGCGTGAACAGCCAGGCGGGGCCGGTGGCCGTGCCGCGGCTCGTGGCGATGGTCGTCGTGCCGAGCTTCGCTCCGGTCACCGTCAGCCGCGGGCCCGCACTGGCGTTGCGGTCACCGCCGGTGCTCAGTAGGCGTGGTGAACCTGCCAGAACGCCCAGGCCTGGCAGGGGCTGCCATAGGTGGTGTTCATGTAGTTGAGGCCCCACTTGATCTGCGTGGCCGGGTTGGTCTGCCAGTCGGAGGCGACGGAGGCCATCTTGTTGCCGGGCAGGGCCTGGACGAGGCCGTAGGCGCCGGAGGAGGGGTTGACCGCGAGGTAGTTCCAGGTGGACTCGTGATCCACGATGTTGCTGAAGCACTGGAACTGGCCTTCGCCGACGATCTGCGCGGCGATCGCCTTGATCTGCGCCACGGTGTAGGAGCTCTGCACCGGGAAGCCGGCGGTGGGGTCACCGGCCGCGGCCTTGGCCCGCGCACGCTCCTTGGCGGCGGCCTGCTTGGCCTTCGCGGCCTTGGCCGCCTCCGCCCGCGCCGTCTGCTCGGCGTCCTTCCTGGCGCTCGCGTCCGCCTGCACGGCCATCGCGTCGGCCTGCTGCGTCAGCGACGCCGTCTGCACCTGCGCCTGCTGCCCCGTGGGCAGCTCCGTGAGGAGGGTGGCGTCGGGCGCGGTCGCCTCCGCGTCGTTGTTCTGCGCGCTGCTGCCCGAGGCGACACCGACGACACTTCCGACAGCGGTGACCGCGGTGGCCGACGCCACCGCGATTCCCCGGACCGATATGCGGCTCACGCGCTTCTCTTCCTCTTCGCCCGGGCCACCGTGTGCGGCGGTCGACGGAAGCATCTCGCCGACTGGGTACGGCGGTTGGAACACTCTTGCGTGTCGGCGCGGCCGACGCAATGCCGTGAGGGGTGCGGATCCTCACATCGTTCTGGGCAACCTGGTCGACGGGCGGCGCATCCAACCGTGAATGAATGATCCGGGATGCTGTTGACTTTCGGTTGGGTGAGCCAGAGGATTCCCGGGGTGACCCACCACGCGCACGGCCCCGGTGACCTGTCCGAGACCCTGGACGAGGCCGCACATCGCTGTCTGGTCGCGGGATTCGACGGTACGACGGCCGTCCCCGACACCCTCAAACGGCTCATCGACCGCGGCCTGGGCGGCGTCATCCTCTTCACCCGCAATATCCGCGACGCCGACCAGGTCCGTGAACTCACCAGCACACTCAGGCAGTTGCGGCCCGACCTGCTGGTGGCCATCGACAACGAGGGCGGCGGCATCGGGCACCTGACGGGCGCCGGCGCCCCGGAGGTGCCCGGCTCGTGGGCCCTGGGCGTCGCCGACGACCCCGCCCTCACCGCCGCCTGCGCCGACGCCCTCGCCGGGCACCTGGTCACGCTCGGCATCACCGTCTCCTACGCACCGGTCGCCGACCTCCAGCACCGTCCGGAGAACCCGATCGTCCGCACCCGTGCCTTCGGCGCCGACCCCGACCTGGTCTCCCGCCACCTGCGTGCCTGGATCGCCGCCACCGAGGCACGCTCCGTCGCCTCCTGCGCCAAGCACTTCCCCGGCCACGGCGGCACGGCCACCGACAGCCACCACGAGACCGCGGTCGACCCGCGGCCGTACGACGAACTCGACCTCGCCCCCTTCCGGGCCGCGATCGACGCCGGCGTGCCCATGCTCATGAGCGCCCATGTCGTCTTCCCGGCCCTCGACCCCGACCGTCCCGCCACCCTCAGTCCCGCCGTCCTCGGCGACCTGCTCCGCGGCGAACTGGGCTTCGACGGCGTGCTGGTGAGCGACGCGCTGGAGATGAAGGCCATCGCCGCCCGCTACGGCGAGGCCGCCGCCGCCCGGATCGCCCTCGCCGCCGGAGCCGACCAGGTCATCGTCGCCGTACCGGACCTGCGGACCACCCTCGCCTGCCGCGACGCCGTCCTGGACGGGCTGCGCTCCGGGGAGCTGGCACGGGACCGGGTCGAGGAGGCGGCGGCCCGGGTACGGCGCCTCGCGCGCCGGTACGCCACCCCGCCCCCGTCCGCCGCGGTGGCCCGCTGGGACGAGGACGCCGGGGCGACAGCCGCGCGGCGGGCCGTGCGGAGCCGGGGTGCGCTGCCCTCTCCGGTGCCGGGCGGGTACGTCGTCGACCTGTTCCCGCCGCCGCATCCCGCCCTGAACTGGGGCGGGGAGGACCTGCTCACCGAGGTGCGGGCCCTGGACCCGGCGGCCACGGGAACGGCTCTCACCGGCGAGCCGGGCGAGGCCGCCGTGGCGGAGCTGCTGCGGGCGGCAGAGGGGCGGCCGCTCGTGGTCGCTGTCTGCGACGCCGGGCTGTTTCCCTGGCAGCGGCGGGTGCGCGAGGCGCTGCTGGCCGCCCGGCCGGACGCGGTGCTGGTCTCGACCGGGCTCCCGGAGGGCGAGGCGCTGTGCGGGTACGGGCGGGGGCGGGTCAACCTCCGTGCGGTGGCGGAGGTGCTGACAGGAAGCCTGCCGACGGCCGGATCAGCTCCTTGATACCCCGGGCCGCGAGAAAGCCGTCGTCCGCGGCCCGCTCCGCCAGGACGATCGCGGGCCTCGCGCCGTCCGCGCGCAACCTCATCCATGCCTCGAAGAAGGCGCCGCCCGGACCGGCGACCGCGCGGGTGGCGGGAGTGCAGTCCAGGACCAGCGCGGTCTGCCGGGGTGCCGCCGAGCGTCGGCCGCGCAGCTCCGCCACGGTCCGGGCGAGCGCGTGCGCGATCGGTTTGGGGCGGCCCGCCGAGTCGAACAGGCCCAGTGTGTATTCGAGTTCGGGAAAATCAGCCAGTGCCCGGTCCACGTCGTGGGAGCACCACCAGGTGACGCCCCACAGCCCCGTGCAGTCCGCCGCGTTCAGGAGCGTCGCCCGGGCGAAGTCCGGGGCGTCGGAGGCCGGGATGTGCGGCTCGGGCGCGCCGGTCTCCTGGACCCAGACCGGGCGGGCCGGGTCGACGGCGTAGGCCTTGGCGAGTTCGGTGCCGTACTCGGCGAGATGCCGTACCTGAGGGGAGCGGGCGCCGTAGCGGCGGGCGCAGTCGCCGGAGAACACCCACGGGTGCACGGTGGTCAGGTCGCCCTTGCGGGCCGAGGCCTCCGGGGTGAACGGGTGGTCGTCGCCGTACCAGGCCGCGTCGTACGCGGAGTGGGTGACCAGTCCGGCGCCGTCGCCCAGCCCCTCCCGCGCCGCGGCCAGCAGTGTGTCCAGATAGTGGTCGACCTCGGCGACCGTCACCGGGTTGTGCTCGACCAGGTTGTTGAGCTCGTTGCCGAGCTGCAGGCCGATGAGGTTCGGGCGGCCGGCCAGGGCGCGGCCGAGGGTGCGCAGCAGGGTGGCCTGGGCCGCGACGGCGTCGGGGTCGGTGAAGACGTTGCGGTGGTGCCAGCTGCGCGTCCACTCCGGGTAGAAGTCGAAGCTCGACAGGTGGCCCTGGATGCCGTCCACGAGGACGTCGAGGCCGAACTCGGCTGCCACGTCGACCAGTTGAGTGAGCTGGGCCACGGCGGCGGAGCGGACGAGAGTGCGGTTGGGCTGCAGCAGCGGCCACAGGTGGAAGACACGGATGTGGTCGAGGCCCAGTCCGGCGATCTGCGCCAGGTCCTCGCGGAGGTGGTCAGGGTCGACGTCGTGCCATGCGTGGAACCAGCCGCGGCGTGGGGTGTAGTTGACGCCGAAGCGGAGTTCGGGGACGGGCGGGGGCGTGCTGATGGCGGTCTCCTCGGGGCCTCGGATACTCCTCGGACCTTGTCTGACGCGAATGTATCAACCACCATGGGCGGCAATGAATAGTGATTTGAACCCGGGATCCGTATCGGGCTCGGAATCGAGGCGGGTCGTCGGGATCGACGCCGGCGGCACCCGGACCCGTGCCGTCCTCGCGCACGCCGGTGACGGGCGCACGCTCGGGGAGGGTGTGGCCGGGCCGGGCAACGCGCTGACCGTCCCGGGGCCGGAACTCGCCGATCACCTGGCCGAGGCGGTCGCGTCGGCCGTGCCGGAAGCGGAGCGCGCGCGGGTCGCCGCGGTGGTCGGCGGCTTCGCGGGGGCCGCCCGGGCTCCCGAGGAGGAGCCCGGCCGGGTGCGGGCGCGGGCCGCTCTGACCGCCGCGCTGCTCCGGCTGGGCATCGGTACCGAGGCGGTCGAGGTCTACAGCGACATCGAGGCGGCCTTCGCCGGCGCGCCCGGGCGGCCGGCCGACGGACTCGCCCTGGTGGCCGGTACCGGTGCGGTCGCCGCCCGGATCGAGGGGCGCGTGCTGGTCGCCACCTCCGGCGGGGACGGCTGGCTGCTCGGGGACGACGGCGGGGGGTTCTGGATCGGGCGCGAGGCGGCCCGGGCGGCCCTGCGGGCGGCGGACGGCAGGGGCGAACCGACGGCACTGACGGCGGCGGTCGGGCGGGCCCTGGGAATTCCGGCGAGCGTGCTGCCACCGGGCGGGAGCGGGCCATGGGCGACCCCGGCCGACGACGGTGTCTCGGCCCTCCCGGCCGACGGCGAACCTCCGGCGCCCACAGTCGGCGGCGGACGTGCGGAGCACCGGGCCGACGGTGGGCCTTCGGCGCCCACAGTCGGCGGCGGACGTGCGGAGCACCGGGCCGACGATGGACCTTCGGCGCTCCCGGCCGACGGTGGGCCTTCGGTGCCCACAGCCGGCGGCGGACCTGCGGAGCACCGGGCCCACGGTGGACCTTCGGAACCTGCGGCCGACGACAGGCCCTGGACGTTGCCCCGGCGTGCTGCCTACCGCGCGTTTCTCCTGCCCGCCGTGATGAACGGCCCGCCGGTGCGGCTGGCCGACCTCGCGCCCCTGGTGCCGCGCGCGGCGGCACAGAAGGACGCGGTCGCCGTGGCCATCCTCCAGGGGGCGGCCGCTCATCTCGCCGGGACCGTGGCCGCGTTGCGGCCGCGCCCGGGCGAGGCCCTGGTCGTCACGGGCGGACTGGTCGCCCCGGGCGGCCCGTTGCTGACCCCGCTGACCGAACGACTCGCCCACCTCGACCTCACGATCACCCCGGTGACGGACGGCAGCACGGGCGCCGTGGCGCTCGCGCGGCTCCTCGCCACCGGCCGCTGACCCGCGGAGGCGCCTCATGACCACCCCCACCTACCGCGTCCCCACGGCCGCCCTGGACGTCCGGGTCGCCGACCTCCTCTCCCGCATGACCCTGCGCGAGAAGGCCGGCCAGCTCAACCAGCGGATGTACGGCTGGCACGCCTACCGTCGCACCCCCGACGGCCGCTTCGAGCTCACCGGCGCCCTGCGCGCCGAGACGGAGCGCTGGGCCGGACTCGGCGCCCTCTACGGCCTGATGCGCGCCGACGCCTGGTCCGGCGTCGGCCACGGCACCGGACCGGGCGCCGACGACAGCGCCGAACTCGCCGACCTGGTCCAGCGGCACGTCCTGGACAGCAGCCGGCTCGGCATCCCCGCCCTGTTCGTCGAGGAGGTCCCGCACGGACACATGGCCCTCGACGGCACGGTCCTGCCCGTCAACCTCGCCGTCGGCGCCACCTGGGACGCCGACCTGTACGAACGGGCCGCCGCCCATGCCGCCGCCGAACTCCGCGCGCGCGGCGGCCACGTGGCCCTCGTCTCGGCCCTGGACATCGCCCGCGACCCGCGCTGGGGCCGCACCGAGGAGTGCTTCGCAGAGGACCCGTACCTCGCCGCCCGCCTCACGCGGGCCCTCGTCCGCGGCATGCAGGGCGAGCCGAGCACGTACTTCGCCGCCGACAGGGCGCCCATCGTCCTCAAGCACTTCGCCGGACAGGGCGCCACCGTCGGCGGCCGCAACTCCGCCGAGTCCGAACTGGGTCTGCGCGAGCTCCACGAGATCCACCTCCCCGCCGCCCGCGCCGGCGTCCGCGCCGGGGCCGCCGCTGTGATGGCCGCCTACAACGAGGTCGACGGGATGCCGTGTTCGGGCAACCGCGCGCTGCTCACCGGGGTCCTGCGGGAGGCCTGGGGGTTCGACGGGCTGGTGATGGCCGACGGCCTCGCCGTGGACCGGCTGGCCCGGATCACCGGCGACCCGGTCTCCGCGGCGGCTCTGGCGCTCAACTCCGGTGTGGACCTGAGCCTTTGGGACGAGGGGTTCACGCGACTTGAGGAGGCGGTGGAGCGGGGGCTGGTCGAGGAGTCCGTCCTGGATGCCGCCGTGGCCCGGGTACTGCGGCTGAAGTTCCGTCTCGGCCTCTTCGAGCAGCCGTACACCCGCCGGGTCCCGCTGCCGGACGGCGGACGCGAACTGAGCACCGCTCTCGCCCGCCGCTGCGTCACCCTCCTCCACGACGACGCCGGAATCCTGCCGATAGGACCCGCGGTCCGCCGTGTCGCCGTCCTCGGCGCCCACGCCTCGACCACCGCCCACCAGCTCGGCGACTACACCGCACCCCAACGCCCGGGCGCGGGAGCCACTGTCCTCGACGCGCTGCGCCGACTCGCCCCGCCCGGCGTCGAGATCCACCAGGGCGAGGGCCCGGCCGATCTCGCCGTCCTGGTGCTCGGCGGCAGCAGCGCCCGTACCCCCGGCACCGCGTTCGACGCGAACGGAGCGGCGCGGACGGCCGCGCCCCAGATGACCTGCGGTGAGGGCGTCGACCTCGCCGGACTGCGGCTTCCGGCCGACCAGCGGGCCCTGTTCGAGGCGGTCACCGCGACCGGTACGCCCACCGCCGTCGTCCTGGTCCAGGGCCGCCCGCACGCCGTCCCCGAGCAGGCCGACCGGGCCGGGGCGCTGCTCACCGCCTGGTATCCCGGCCCCTGGGGCGGCGACGCGATCGCCGAGGTCCTGCTCGGGCTCACCGAACCCGCCGGACGGCTCCCCGTCTCCGTCCCCCGGTCGGCGGCCCAACTCCCCGTCTACTACAACCACAAGGAGACCGAGTACGGCGGCTACGCCGACGAGAGCGCCGAGCCGCTCTACTCCTTCGGGCACGGGCTGTCGTACACACGCTTCGCCTACGGCGAGCCCCGCCGGTCGGGGCGGACCGTCGAGGTCGACGTGACCAACACCGGGGCGCGGCACGGGCGTACGGTCGTCCAGCTCTACGTCCGCAGGCTGCGCCCCGCCACCTGGCCGCGCACCCTCGAACTGCGCGCGTTCGAGGCCGTCGAGCTCGCCCCGGGGGAGTGCCGTACGGTCGTACTGCACCCGGCGGTCGACGAAGCCGCCGAGATCAGGGTCGGCGGCTCCGCGCGCGAGGCGCTCACCGCGACCCCGCTCGTGGTGTCTCAGAGCTTCACGGCACCGGCCGAGACGCCCTTGTAGAACCACCGCTGGGTGATCGCGAACAGCACCAGCACCGGGACGATCGAGATCACCGACCCGGCCATGACCACCCGCTGGTCGTAGCCGAAGGACGAGCTCTGCAGCCGGGACAGGCCCAGCGTCAGCGTCATGTGGTTCTCCGAGCGCAGCACGATCAGCGGCCACAGGAAGTCGTCCCAGGCGCTGATGAAGGTGTTGATGACGACCACCATGATCGCGCCCCAGGCGGAGGGGAGATACAGGTACCGGAAGCGCTGCCACTCGTTGGCGCCGTCGAGCATCGCGGAGTCCTCGATCTCGCGCGGGACGGCGAGGAACGCACCGCGCATCAGCAGGACGTTGATGGCACCCACGAACCCGGGCAGCCACACGCCCACCAGGTTGTCGACCAGGCCCAGGTCGCGGATGCTCAGGAACAGCGACACCATGATCGACTCGAAGGGGAACATCATCGAGGCGACCAGCACCACCCAGACCGCTCTGCGGCCCTTCCAGCCGGGCTTGGAGAGCATGTAACCCGCCGTGGTGGAGAACACCAGCTGACTGGCGACCGAGAGGACGACCACGATCAGGCTGTTCCTGATGTACGTGGCCACCGGCACCTGCTCGAACACCTCGCGGTAGGCGCGGAGCGTCGGATGGTGCGGCAGCAGGGTCGCGTCCGCGCCGAAGACGTCCTCTCCCGTGCCCTTGAGGGAGGCCAGGAACTGCCAGAGCAGCGGGCCCACGGTCAGGCCGAGGACGAGGAGCAACAGCAGGTAGCGGACGACGAGTTCGCGGGGACGCCCGTACTCCCGCCAGCGGGGCAGCAGGCGCCGGGGCCTGTCGACGGCGGTCGTCATGCCACGTCCTCCTTGGTCAGGCGCTGCGCCAGCAGGGTCAGCCCCAGAGTCAGCACGAACAGGGCCACGCTGACCGCCGAGCCGTAGCCGGCGTTGCCGGTGAGCGGGTCCAGGCCGACGTCCCGGATGTAGAACGGCAGGGTGCGGTCGGCGCCGCCGGGTCCGCCGGTGGAGCTGCCCAGCATGTAGATCTCGGTGAAGACGCGCAGCGAGCCGATACCGGTGAGGGTGCCGACCAGCATCATGGCCTGCCGCACCCCCGGCATGGTGATGTGCCAGAAACGGCGGACCGCGCCGGCGCCGTCCATCGCGGCGGCCTCGTGCAGCTCCTTCGGCACGTTCCCGAGGGCCGCCAGGTAGAAGACCATGTACCAGCCGAGGCCCTTCCACAGCGTCAGACCCATCGCGCAGAGCAGGATCAGCCAGGAGTCGGACAGGAAGGGGATGGCCGACCGGATCAAGTGGGCCTTCTGCAGCCAGGTGTTGACCAAACCGTCGTCGGCGAGCAGCCACTGCCAGCTCAGGCCCACGACCACGCTGGAGGCGAGCACCGGGGTGTAGAAGGCGGACCTGAAGAAACCGATGCCGGGGAGGTTCTTCTCCACCAGGACCGCCAGCATCAGCGGGAGCAGCACCATCAGCGGGACGACGATCACCGCGTACAGGACGCTGTTACGGGTCGCCAGCCAGAAGTCCGAATCGCCCAGCATCCGCGTGTAGTTGTCCAGGCCGACGAAGCTCGCGGCACCGCCGAGCGGCTTGGCGTCGGTGAACGACAGCAGGACCGTGTTGAAGAAGGGGAACACGCCGAAGACGACGGCACAGCCGATCGCGGGCGCGGTCCACAGCCACGGCAGCCACCAACGGCGGTACAGCGCAGCCCCGTTGGCCCCGGGCGCCGGGCCCGGCAGCAGTCGGCGCAGTCGGGAGGGAACGGTGCCCGGGGCGGCGGCGGCGCGCTCCGCCCCGGGCACCGACACCGGACGAGCGGTCTCGGTCGCCACGCTCAACCCGCCTGCTTCAGCAGCTCGTCGGCCTTGGCCTGGGCGTCCTTGACGGCCTGCGCCGCGCTCTTCTTGCCCTGCATCGCCAGCTGCACCTGGGCCACGATCGCGTTCTGCACCGCCGGGGAGAGGTTGGTCTGGTTGGCGTTGGCCGTCTTGAGCTGGTCGGCGACGAGTTTACGGGCCTGCGAGAAGGGATCGTCACCGGTGACCTTCTGGAAGAACGGGTCGTCCAGCGAGGCCGAGGTGGTCGGGAAGATCACCACGTTCGGGTCCTTGCACCAGGCCGTCTGGTTCTCGGCGTTGGTGAGGTACTCGGCGAACGCCAGCGCGACCGGGGCGTGCTTGCTGGTCGCGGCCACGGAGATGTACTGCGGGGCGCCGGTGGAGGCGTGCCCGAGCGCATCGTAGGGCTGCTGGCTCACGCCCGTCTTGGCATACACCGAGGGGCTGTTCTGCTTCACGAACCGTACGAAGCTCGGGTTCGTCGAGCCGTACGCGACCCTGCCCTGGCTGTAGAGCGTGGACGGGTCGTTGCTGGAGGACAGCGAGTCCTTCGGCATCGCACCCTCCTTGTACAGCTTCGCCATCCAGCTGACCCACTGGACAGTCCTCGGATCATTGGCGAAGACGGCGGACTTGCCGTCGGCGGAGAGCGTCTTGATGTTCATCTGGTCCCAGTCGGCCGGGATCCGCCAGACCGGGTTGGCCATCGTGGCGAAGTACTTGCCCTTGGCCGCCCTGGCGACCTTCTCGTAGTTTGCGAACAGCCCGAAGATGCTCGTCGGCGCCTTCGTCGTGTCGACGCCGGCCTTCGCCAGCAGGTCCTTGTTGTACGTGATCAGGACACCGCCCGTGTACCAGGGCAGCGCGGTGTGGAGCGAGGTGCCCGAGGCGTTCTTGAAGGTGCTCGACTGCCAGAACGCCGGGACGAAGGGCTTGGCGGAGTCCGGGTCCTTCGTGCCCACGTCGAGCAGGTAGCCGGCCTTGGTGAGCGCGGTCGCCGTCGGGGCGTTGAGGTTGATGACGTCCGGCAGGGTGCAGGCCTGGGCGTCGGCGACCGTGCGGGTGGTGAAGGTGTTGTCGCCGGGGTCGTCGATCCACTTGACCGTGGCGCCGGGGTGGGCCTTCTCGAAGTCCTTGATCACTCCGTTGAAGAACGAGCCGAAGTCCTTCTTCAGGTTCGTGGTCTGGAAGGTGATCTGCCCCTTGACGTCCCCGGTGAGCTTTCCGGACCCGACGTTTCCCTTGTCCACCTTGCAGCCGCCCGCCGTCGCGCCCCCGCCGCCGGAACCGCCCGACAGGCCACAGCCCGCGGCGGTCAGAGCGAGGACGAGGACGCCCGCCATGGATCCGGTCAGTCTCTTCGCGCGCATGGTTGTCCTCCTGTGGCCGTGCCGGATGGTTCAAATCACCAATGTGGAGTTCAGTTGATGAAAAGGTGGACCAGAATTCATCGGAGGTCAATGGTTTGCATGTTGCGTTTCGGTTCCGTGCGCGAAGCCGGCGGCTCAGTGCCGGTGTTCGTGGTCGGGATGCGCCGGGTCGCCGGGGTGCTCGTGCCCGGCGGTGTACGCGACGCCGGCCCGGGCCCGGTCCAGCCAGTCGAAGAAGGCCTGGCGTCCCCGCGCCCGCCGCAACTCCCGTGCCACCTCCTCCCGTACGCGCTCGTACGGCTGGAAGTCCCCGGCGGCCGCCGTCGTGAAGGCGTCGACACCGCGCCGCAGCGCGTCCTTGGTGAGGAAGCGGTCCCGGTTGCGGACGTAGTAGTCCCGCACCGCCTCCTCCGGCACCCGCTGTTCGTTCTCCAGGGCGGCCAGCAGCGCGCGGGCGGCGGGGGAGTGGGCGAGGGCCACCGCGACGATGCTGCCCAGGTCGGCGACATCGGTACCGGACACGGCCAGGACCCGCTCGGGCGAGACCTCCCGCGGCGGCGCGAGGCCGCGCTCCGCGCAGGCCCGCCGGGCGAGTTCGTCGGTGACGACGACCTGGGTCGCCCACCGCCTGCGCTGCCGTTCGGCCTGAGCCAGGGCCTCCTGGCGAGCGACCTGCCGGTCCCGGGTTCCTGCCCGGTCCCGGGCGGGAACGGCCGCCAGCAGCGCTTCCACCCGATCCACGGGCACGGACTCCCCGTCCACCACAGCCGCGTGCTCGCTCACGGCGTCACCTCCAGCGCGACCGCCTCGGTGTAGGCGACACACCCGTGCCAGCCGGCTTTCGCCAGCAGCCAGTACGACCCCGGTGCCACCGCCGAGCCGTCCACCTCGATCCCGCACTCCAGCGACCCGCCTGCGGGCACCGTGAACCCCTGGCAGCCGGGGGCGACCCCGGCCCAGGTCCCCCACGACGACACCGCCCACAGGGTGCCGTCGACCGGCCCCCGGGTCGGGTTCCGGAGCACGACCGGGACCGTCACCCGTTCACCCCGGCGGACCCGGATCCGGGCGACTCCCAGCCGCGCCAGGAGAGTCGGCCCGGTCCGCCCGTCCGGCTCACCCTCGGGTACGGCACCCGGCACATCGAGGGCGACCACGTCCTCGTACGCCTGCCCGTCGCGGGTCAGCCGCGCCGCCAGCCAGTGCCGGCCGGGTGGTGCGTCCGGCGGCGGGGTGACCGTGACCTCGGCGAGGGTGAAGCCACCGGGTCCCAACTCGTAGGGCACGCCGGCGGGTTCGGCGGTCCAGCCGGGCGGGTGCCTGAGTTCGACCGTGCCGGATGCCGCGGCGTCCGTGAGCTCCGAGGAGATCCGGAGCGTCGCGGTGACGGGTCCGGAGGTGGTGAGCGCGGCCGGAGAGAGATGGACCGCGACCGGGAGGTTGCCGCGGGGCGCGGGCCCGGAGTTGTGCAGCCAGTAGCGGGTGGCGACCGGCTGGGCGGGCTCGTCCGCGGCGACTCCGCGTCCCCGCGCCGGCGCCGCGTCCCCGGGAGTCGCCCGTACGGTCGCCACCTCGAAACCGGTGAGGACGAACTCCAGCCCACCGGCGTCGGGGACCAGCGGCTCCCCGGGTCTCTCCAGCACGTCCGTCCGGGCACCCCGCGTCCACGGCCGGGGCCCGGTGACCCGGGCCCGCACCGGCCGCCCCTCCACCTCGTGCAGCCGTACGACGACTCCGCTCGCCGGATCGGCGGCCGCCACGCTGCCACACGCGAGGGGCGCACCGCTCGGCTTCAGCGCGTCGAGCAGCACCCGGCCCTCGGGTTCCAGGGACAGGAGGGTCGCGGTGCGCGACAGGGTGCCCGGTGCCTCGGCGGAGCGCCGGATCCGTGCCGTGAGCGGGTGGTTGAAGGCGTGCCCCGCCTGCGGCAGCCCCAACTCCCGCCAGTCGCCCGGACCCGCCACCACGGCGTACTCGAACGTGTGCGACCAGCGCTGGAGCTGGAAGCCGGATCCGTCGGGTGCGGTACGGCGGGGCGGGTCCACCCAGATGCCCGAGGGCCAGCCGGTGCAGGACCGCATCAGGGACATGTACAGGTCGCCGGAGGAGGTGACCACACAGCCGGGCGTGCCCCGGTTGAGCACGGCGAAACCGCGCCCGTCCCAGGCGTCCCCCGGGGGCAGCGCGTCGCCGCCCCCGGCCGCCGTGGCCCGTACGACCGCGTCGTCCAGGTCGGCGATCAGCGCGTCGACCGCCTTCGCGTCGTCCTCGGCGCCGGCCACGATCAGCAGCGGGAGCTGCTCCAGTTCGCGGAGGTCGGCGCCGGGCACCCACTCCTCGCGCAGCGACGCTCGCGGCGCCACCCAGACGGCCGCCGGGCCGCCCTCCGCCAACTGCCGGTTCAGCTCGCGGGCCGCCGCCGGATCCCAGCCCAGGGCTTCCGCGACCACCGGGTTGCGGTCGGGACCGCCCACGGCGATCCGGAGGTCGGGCAGGTTGGAGTCGACCTCCAGGTCGCCGTAGCGCGGGCCGCCCGCGACCGTGGACGTGGCCGTGACACCCGCCCGGACCAGGGCCGCCGCGAGCGGGGTGCCCAGCTCACCCGCGGATTCCCAGTCGGCGTAGATGAGTTCGGCGACGCCGACGGCCCGCTCCCCGAGCGGCCGTCCGGTGTCGTCGTGCACGGCGATCCGGGCCGTCGCGCCCAGCCCGAACCAGGTGTTGGCCGGATTGTCGAGCGTCCACGGGAACCGCTCGCTGTCCACCTCCACGAACCCGAAGCCACGCCCGATCACCGCGTCCGCGACCTCGTGCACGGGCAGTCCGCCGTGCACGTCCGAGGGCCAGCGCACCCGGATCAGCCGGTCGGCGCCGTCGTACCCGTCGACGCTCGTCGTCACGTCCAGCCGGTCGACGCCGGTCCAGAGCGTCAGCCGCTGGGTGTACCGGAACAGGCCGAGGTCACCGCGGACGGTGATCCGCGACCCGGCGGGGGAGTGCTCCACCTCGACGTCCGCGGTGACGTCCCGGCTGCGGGCGACGGTCGTGCCGGTCGGGGTGAGATGCCAGGGCCCCTCGCCGAACCGCGGATGCCGGGGGTACTCCTCCTGGACGACCAGTTCGTTGCCGATGTCTGCTGAGCGCAGCAACTCCCGCCCGTCTTCGGCGAGTCGACGTAGGCCGCAGACTCCGCCGCCGCGTGCCGGATCGACCGTGACCTCGTAGAACTCGTTGCGGATGGTGAGCCCGTCGCCCGGCGCCCACCCGGGGACCGAACCCTCCGCCAGCGAGAGGGCCTTGAGGCCCGTCCCGGGCACGTCAGGTACCACGACCCGGAGCCGCCCCTCCTCCCGTACGGCCGGCAGCGGCAGGCCGGTGAGGTCCAGCGGGACCAGGCCGCCCGGGTCGGCGACCGTGAGCACGTCCCGGCGCCGCCAGGTGGCCGAGTTGAAGACGACCAGGTCCGGGGCGCCGCCGGGGAGCGGGACGACCTCGCGGGCCAGCGCGTCGGTGGCGTCGGCGTGCACCGTCTCGGCCAGGTCGTACAACTCCCGCCAGCCGGTGAGGAGGTCGATGTACACCTGGTCCGACTCGGAGCCGGTGATGGCGTCGTGATGGGCGCCGTAGATCAGCTGCCGCCACGCCTTGTCGAGTGCCGCGTCCGGGTAGGGGTGCCCGGTGACGAGGGAGGCGAGGGTCGCCCAGGCCTCCGCGTCGGCCAGCAGAGTCTCGCCGTGGCGCTGGGCCTGTTTGGTGTCGATGTAGGAGACGTCCTTGCCGGTGTAGACCGGATTCATGTCCCGGGTCTGCGGGGACGCCGTGCGGCCCTCGGCCGCCAGCTCGGCACGCACGGCGGCGAAGAAGTCCCGGGGGATACCGCTGACGAAGCGCGGCCAGACGTACCGCTCGTTCCAGTCACGGTGGATGCCCATCACCCAGCGGCACGGCGGCGCGTAGTCCCCGCCGACCGGCAGCAGCACGTTCCTGGTCAGCGCGACCTTCTTCAGCCCCAGGAAGAGGCGGAACGCGGCAGCCTCCGCCTCGGCCAGGGTGGGCGCGTTGTCGATCGCCCAGCCGGCGCCGTAGTGGTTGACCATGTAGGCGGTCAGCAGCCCGCGCCCCGAGGGCGCGATCCAGTTGAACTCGGCCGGGAACTGCATCCGCCCCGGATCGCGCGGCTCCTCACCGAACACGGAGAGCGTGGGCCCCCACTGGTGGAAGGGCCCGCGCGCCCAGGAACTGGAGGTGATCCCGGCGTCCGCCATCAGTCCAGGGAACTGCGGGTCGTGTCCGAACGCGTCCAGCTGCCAGGCGGTTTCGGGCGCCGCGCCCATGATCCGGCGCTGGAAGCCGTCCCCGTACAGGGCGTTGCGTACGGTGGCCTCGGCGCCGGTGAGGTTGGTGTTGGGCTCGTTGTAGGTGCCGCCCATGATCTCGACACGGCCGGACCGGATCAGCTGGCGCAGGAAGGCCCGCTCCTCCGGGAAGGCGTCCCAGTAGGGCTTGAGATAGTCGACCTCCGCGAGCACGAAGGTGTACGCGGGGTCGCGCCGGGCCAGGTCGCAGTGGGCGCGCACCAGGCTCATCCCGGACTGGCCCCGGGAGTCGAAGGTGCGGGCGGGCAGCCCGCTGGTGGCCGGGTCGTCGGCGACGTCCCAGGTCTCGGTGTAGGCGGCCTGGGTGTTCCACCAGACGGGGTCGTAGTGGAAGTGGCTGACCATGAACATGGTCCACCCGGGCTCGGCGGCCGTGAACTCGGCGACGTGGTGCACCAGCCGGCCCGCGCCCGCGTCCTCGACGGTCACCGTGATCCCCCGCCGGTCGCCGGGCGCGAGCCGTTCGGCCAGGACGGGGACCTCCGCGCGTACGGTTCCGTCCGCGTCGGCGGTGGCCCGGTTCTCGCCGACGCTGCGGACCCCCGGCCCCGCGACGGTCAGCAGCACCGGGCGGCCGGGGATGTGCTCGGCCCGCACGACGACCACTTGCAGCGGTTTCTCGGGGGTGCCGGTGAAAAGCTCGGTCGACTCGACAGAGGTCACACGCATGGGGCTCCTACGAGTGCTCGGCGGAGCCCCATCCTGGCATCGAGGGGTGGTTCAATCAACCGTGTTCGTGATTCCTTGATGGTTCATCCATGCAAGGGTAGGTGGACTCAGCGCGACCGCCGGGACTTCGCCGCGTGCCGGCCCGCGATGTGGTCGGTCAACGCCAGTGAGGCGCTGGCCCGTTGGTAGGAGAGCTGGGCGACCCGCACGTACAGGCAGTCGATGAGGACCAGCACCGAGTGGCGGGCGCCGATGATGCCGGTGGGGAAACTGGTCTCGGAGGTGGAGGAGATGAGCCGGATGTCGGCGGCGCGGGCGAGCGGGGAACGCGGGTCGGCGGTGAGGGCGATCGTCGTCGCGCCGCGCTCCCTGGCCGTCTCGAACGGCTCGGTCGTCTCGCGGGTCGCCCCGGAATGGGAGATGCCGATCGCGACGTCGGCCGGGGTGAGCAGCGCGGCCGACGTGGCCGCGGCGTGCACCTCGGTCCAGCCGCGCACCGAACAGCCGATCCGGAACAGCCGGGTCTCGGTCTCCTGGGCCACCGCACCGCTGCCGCCCACGCCGTAGACGTCGATCCTGCGGGCCCGGGCCATGGCCTGCGCGGCCCGCTCGACCGCGTCCAGGTCGATCCGGTCCAGGGTCTGCTGGACGGCCCGCAGATCCGCGGTGCCGATCACCTTCACGACCCGCTCCAGGCTGTCGTCCGGGGAGATGTCCGGTCCGATCTCGGCCGTACCCCAGTCGGAGACCTCGCCGCGACCCCGCTCCTGCGCGAGCGCGATCAGCAGGTGCTGGTAGGAGTCGAGGCCGACGGCCCGGCAGAAACGGGTCACGGTCGCCTGGGAGGTGCCGGTGCGGCGGCCCAGCTCCGCGGCCGAACAGTGGGTCACGGCGGCCGGATCCTCCAGGATCAGCTCGCCGACCTTCCGCAGGGAGCCGGCCAGGCGCGGCAGCTCGGTTCGGATGAGTGTGGTGACGTCGGTCGAGGGCATGCAGAGAAGGTATCAGCCACCGTATACGGCGTCAGTTGGATACCAGGACCACTGCGGGGCGCCATTGCACCGCACACGGAGTGCATGATTTATTGATTCACCGGAAGAGGTGAAACTGGGATGGTTCAATCCAACATCGATCGTCGTCCCGGTGGCTCGCCTCGGTTGTCCTGGTTGTTCCCGGCAGTGGGGAGTGCGCACGTGTCCGTCGAGTCCGCCAACGAGTCCGGGACCGAGCCGGTGACCGCCGAACGCTTTGCCCGCGAGGGCCTCGCCGCCCTGCACCGCCTCACCGAGTCGGCTCGCGCCGACGTGACCCGGGCGGCCGGCCTGATCGCCGACTGCGTCCGCACCGACGGGGTCGTCCAGGCCTTCGGCACCGGCCACTCCCAGGCGATGGTCCTCGAAGTCGCCGGCCGCGCGGGCGGGCTGGTGCCCACCAATCGGATCAGCATCGCCGACCTCGTCCTCTACGGCGGCGAGTCCCCGAGCGTCCTCGACGACCCGCTCCTGGAACGCGAGCCCGGCGTCGCCGCCCGTCTCTACGACCTCGCCGCCCCACAGCCCCAGGACCTCTTCGTCGTCATCTCCAACTCCGGGGTGAACAACGTGATCGTGGAGATGGCCCTGCACGCCAAGGAGCGCGGACATCGCATCCTCGCCCTCACCTCCCTCGCCCACACCAGAGCGGTCCCGGCCGGTCACCCGAGCGGCAGGAAGCTCGTCGACCTGGCCGACGTGGTCCTCGACAACGCGGCCCCGCGCGGCGACGCCCTCCTCGAACTCCCGGGCGGCGGCGCGGTCTGTGCGCTGTCCACGCTGACCGGGGTCATGCTCGTGCAGATGGCGGTGGCCGAGGCGGCCGGCCTCCTCCTCGCCTCCGGCGACCGCCCCCCAGTCTACGTCTCCGCCAACGTGCCCGGTGGCTTCGAGGGCAACCTGGAACTGGAGAAGCGGTACGCCGGACGGATCCGGCGCACCGCGAGCTGACAGCGCGGCAACCGGCTTCGAGCGCCGGGAGCATGGCCTCGACGGCCGCCGCACACGCCGGGCCCACATCGCCCCCCCGACCGATCGCACGAGACACCGAGGGCGTCACTCCCGGCGAAGGCAAGGGCACCGACTCGGCCGGTGGGCCCCCTTCCAAGCCCAGCGGGCGGTCCGTTTCCGCGTCCAGCGGGTGGATCCGTGTGGCCCTCAGCCAGTGGGCCTCTTCCGTGCCCAGCTGGTGGATCCCTGCGCACCCCTGCCGCGGGCCGCTCTCGCCTGTGTCCTCGCTGCCTCGGCGAGAGCGGGCTGGAGTCGGCGGGCGGCGTCGACGTGGTCGTCGGTCCAGATGATCCGGACGGCGACGGGGGTGGCCCGGCCCCGGGCGTCGCTGAGCTCGGTGCGGACGGACTCCACGAGCCGCGCGGCGCCCTCCGGCTGGAGCGGCACGGCGCCGGGCACGGGCGAGCGGCCCCCGAGGCTCGCGGCGAAGGTGTGGTACCAGTCGGTGACCACGGCCGCCGACCCGAGGACGGCGCGGTGGGCGTCGGCGTGGACGGCCTGGACGCGCGCCCGGTCCTCGCCCTGCCACAGGGAGACGACGGCGTCCGCGGCCAGCCGCAGCCCGACGACCCCGGTGACGAGCGTGGTCGCACAGGACAGCGATCGTGGCTTGGCGCCGCGTTCGGCGAGGTAGTTGCGGAACGCGTCGTCGAGACGGCGGGCGGCGGCCGCCGCCACCCGGCTCTGCGGATCGGGGTCGACGGGCCGGCGGCGGCCGAGGGCGTAGTCCACGGCGTCCCCGAGGTAACGCGCGCTGTCGTCGTACGCCTCCGCGAGCGCCTTGTGGACGGCGCCCTGTGCGCCGCGCGGCCAGAAGAACGCGGCCACGACCACACTGACCAGGCATCCCAGCGCGATGTCCTGGACGCGCAGCAGCGCGATGTGCCAGTTCGGGTCGTGGCCGATGTTGAACAGCACCACGAGCGTGACGGTGAACGCGGCCTGCCCGGCGGCGAAGGAGACGGCGGCGGGCGCGATCCCGGCGAACAGGATGGCCACGGGAAGCACGAACCACAGCGCGGTGCCGTGGTGGCCGATCAGATGCAGCAGCCCGGCGCCGACCACGGACCCGGCCACCGTGCCGAGGACGGCGCGGACGGCGTTCTGTCCGGTGCTGAGCGCGTTGGAGCGCAGCACGGACAGGGTGCCCAGCAGCACCCAGAAGGAGTGCCCGACACCGGTCACCCCGGCCAGGAACACGGCGATGCCGAGGCCGACGGCGCCGCGCAGACTGTTGTGCAGCCACACGGAGTCGGGTTTGAGGTGGGTGACGGCCCGCTCCCGGGCGGAGGCGAGGGGGGCGGCCAGCGCGCCCGGCTCACGGCCGAGCAGCCGCTCGGGCCAGCTGCGTTGCCAGGCGGTGGCCGCCGCGTCGACGTTGTCGGCGATCTGCAGCACGGCGAAGCCCAGCTCCTGGGACCGGAAGGACACGTCGAGCGTGGCGATGAACCCGTAGACCTCCGCCGTGCTGGTGCCGCCCGGGTGCTCGGCGGGCACCCGGACGGTGGAGCTGTGCTCCATCTCGGCCAGCGCCGCCCGCAGCTCCTTCTCGCGGGCCCGCAGCGGGCCGGTGTCCCCGTCCAGGTCCGTGAGCAGGTCGCAGGCCGCCTCCAGGACCCGGGCGGCGGCGCGGCGCACGGTGTGCGCGGCCGGATCGCAGGCCGGGGGCTCGGCGGTGTACTCGGACCGGTCCACGAGGATGGCGCACAGCCAGGTCAGCTCGTCCACCAGCCGGACCACGGCACGTGAGGTGGCGGACAGGCCGGTGGGGCGGTACGGGGTGGCCTCGAAGGCGCCGCGCAGGTCCGCGCCGGTCCGGGCGGTGCGCTCCGCCTCCACCCGGCAGCGCTCGGCGTCGGACCCCGGCCCGTCCGGGCCCGGCAGGCCCGCGCGGATGCGCAGGTATCCGGCGGCGGCACGGCAGACGGCGGCCGCCGGGGCGCTGAGCGGGTCGGCGACGGGACGCGGCCACAACAGGGCGACGGCAGGCAGCGCGACCGCCGCCGCCAGGCCCGCGCCGGCGAGCCGCTCGGGCAGTTGCGACAGCGCCGCCGGGGCGCTGACCGGCAGCACGAAGGCCAGCAGGAGGGCCGTCGAGCTGCCGGCCAGGACCGAGCTGACCACGCCGGCGAAGAGGATCACGAACCCGATCACGACCGTGGCCGCCACGGCGAGCCAGAGCCACTGCGCGGCCGACGTCCCGAGGCAGATCAGCACCAGCCAGGCCACCGCGAGCGTCGCCTGCGCCCGCAGCCGCTCCACCATCGGCCCGGAGTAGTCCACCAGCAGCAGCATCGAGAACGCGCCGAACGCGGCATAGCTCGCCATCGTCGGGGAGTGCAGCACCTCGGTGCACAGGGCGAACAGGGCGGGCATCACCAGCGCCGTGCGCCCGGCCCGCCGGGTCGCCGCGAGGTCCGGGTCCTGGCCGCGCAGCCACGTCACCCAGCGTGGTGCCCGCCCCGACATGTCCACCTCCCGCTGGCCCCGGGCAGCCGGCTCCGCCGCCGCACCGCGCACACCACCCATATGCGGCCACCACCGGGCCGGCCGCAACATTTACCGGGCACGTACGACTCCCCGCACGCCGCGGCACGCCGCTGCGGTGTCACACCGTTGACCGGCGCGGCCGGGCGCGGGCAGGTGCCGGCCCGCCGGATGGGCGGGGCGTCCGCCGGCCACCGGCACAGCCCCGTCCTCAGCGCACCGGGAAGCCGAACGCGTACCCCTGTTCCTTCAGCCACGGCAGCACCTCGCGCAGGGCGGCCACCGTCTCGGAGCGGTCGCCGCCGGCGTCGTGGAAGAGGATGGTCGGCCCGTTCGGCATCTCCTCCTTGACGGTGGCGACGATGGCCGCCGTGCCGGGCCGTTCGAAGTCCTTCGAGTCGACGTTCCAGCCCAGCGGCCGCATGCCGTGCGAGGCGGCGAGCTTACGGCTGTAGGGGGTGAAGGCACCGCCCGGGGCACGGTAGTAGAGCGGTCGTACGCCCCCGGACGCCTCGGTGATCATGCGCTCGGCGTCGAGGATCTGCTGGGACTGGTAGGCCTCGGACTTGGTGTCCATGGTGACGTCGTGGGAGACGGTGTGGTCGCACAGCCGGTGCCCCGCCGCCACCACCGCCCTGACCAGGTCCGGGTGCGCCTGCGCCTGCGGCCCGATCATGCAGAACGTGGCCTTCACGCCGTACTCCTTGAGGACCTGGAGCACCTTGGGGGTCCACACCGGGTCCGGTCCGTCGTCGATGGTGATGTTCACGCCCCGGGTGCCCCGGTCCGAGGCGTGCGCGATCTCCACCGACACCGGGGCCGGCGCCTTCGGAGCGCTGTGCCGCACCGAAGTCCCGGCCCTCGCAGGCCCGTTGACGGGACCGGCCTGCGCGGTCCACAGCGAGGCGGCCACGGTCACGGCCGTGACCCCGAGCGCCGCCGCGACCACTTGGCCGTACCATCCCCGTCCGCCGTGCCGCGCCATGTCCGCCCCGTTCCTCGTAGCTGAGTCCATCTCGTACACCCGTCAGGACGGATGACGGCGGGCACCGGATCCATCCGTTACCGATCACGGACAATTCCGCGAGGGTTCTGCGACAGGCTCTCTGCGAGACCTTTAACGCGGGGGAGGGCGAACGGTGTTGGCCTCCTCCGCGAGCGGGCACAGGGTGCTGCGGACGGGGCTCGGGGGGACTGCCGTCGGCGCGGCCGCACTCGGCCAGGCCGACTCCCCGGCAACGGCCTCGTGCGAGCCGCCGGGATCAGTGAGCGTCTGGTTACGGACCCGTCGGCCCGTCGGTCATGGGCGTGTGATTTCCGCCCCTGATATTCCGCCGTCCGAGACCGCGGATATGGGGATCTCCTGATCCGGCGGGCACGTCGTCCGGAAACTCTGAGGGAATTCAGAGAAAGGGTGGCACGTCGGCCGGGGCGCACGCCCGTCGCACCGAATAGCACGCCATATCCGATTCATCCGGGCAGGTTGGGCAAAGGGCCGGTAAGGGCATCCACCAGTGGAATCAGCGCCGCTCGGCCGTGGCTGAATTCTGCCGCCGACCGACACTCGATTCTCGGTCAATCGATGCGAGAGCGCTTTCATCTATTTCTCATCCTTCTCGGCGATAGCCATCGCGCAGCCGCCGACCAGAAAACCCGGAGATCCGAGAAAAGAGAGGTGCGACCTGGTGTCCGAAAACGACATGACTGAAAGCACGGCAGAGGAAGGTCACGCGGCAGAGGTCCGGTCGGCGGAAGCGGACCGAAGGCATGTTCCCGTTCCATCGCGACCCGGAGCAGGCCCGGATCGGGTCCGCCGGCCCCAGCGGCCCGCGGGGCCGGCACCCGGCGGGCGGCCCGGTCGTCGATGACCACGGAGCCGATGCCGCGGCAGTGGAGTTCGGCCGGCTGCTCGTCCGCGCAGTCCGGAACGTGATCCACCGTTAGCGGTGATCATATGGAGATGTGCCGGAGTCCTCGGGCGGGCCTGGATCCGGGCGGCCACGCACCTCGAAACTGTCAACTATCAGCCGGTGGCGGCCTGTTCGAGCAGCGTGTGCGCCCAGAGCCCGAGGGAGCAGTTATGAGATCGCGCCTCCAGTGGATCCATGGCCGCGGAGAACACGCCGTCGTCGCCCGTACCCAGGCGTACGCGGCGGAGATCCTGGTGAAGTTCCTCGTCCTGGTCGGCCTGCTGTACATGCCGGTTCTGCTCTTCCACTGGGGTGAGTGGATCCCGTTCGCCGTGGCCGGTGTCTACCTGTTCTGGGAGCTGGTGCGTATGAACACCGCACTGGGCGAGCTCGCCGGTCTCTGGAACGAGCAGCACCAGCAGCGGCAGGAGCCGGCTCGAAGCGACGTCCTCAGCTGACCCGGGCGGTCCCGCCGGCTTCCCGGACCGGCTCGGCCTCCCGGACCAGCTCGATCGCCCGCCCCAGTGTGGTGAGGCGGTCCTCCAGGGTCTCGCCGGCCGGATAGAGCCGGACGGTGTCGACACCGGCGTCACGCCAGACCGCGAGGCGCTCGCGCACCATGGCCTCCGTGCCGATCAGCGTCGTACCGAGCACCATCTCGTCGGTCACCAGAGCGGCCGCGCCGTCCCGGTCGCCTGCCTGCCAGCGTTCGCGTACCTCGGCGGCGACCTCCGCCCAGCCCTGGCGGCTGTAGGCGCTGTTGTAGAAGTTGGTGGACGCCGACCCCATCCCGCCGAGGCTGAAGGCGAGTTCCTTCTTGCGTCCGGCGACCATCGCGCCGAGCGCCTCCTCGTCGGAGGCGAAGGCGACCTCCGCGCCCTGGCAGACGTCGAGGTCCGCGCGGGTACGGCCGCTGCGCGCCAGGCCCTCGTCGAGGTGGGCGAAGTAGGCGCCGGTGGCGCCCTCGGGCACGAAGCTGGTGCCCAGCCAGCCGTCGGCGGCCTCGCCGGTCAGCCGCAGCATGGCCGGGGAGAGGGCGGCGAGGTAGACGGGGATCTCGTGCTCCGCGCGCATCGACAGCCGCATCGGTACCGTCTCGCCACCCGGCAGCGGCAGGGCGAACTCCGCACCGGAGTAGGAGAGCCGGCCGCCGGCCACCACCTGCCGCACGATCTCCAGCGTCTCGCGCATGCGCCGCAGCGGCCGGGCGAAGGGGACGCCGTGCAGCCCCTCGATCACCTGCGGGCCGGAGGCGCCGAGGCCGAGCAGGAAACGCCCGCCGGACAGGTTGGAAAGGGTGATGGCCGTCTGGGCCACGGCCGTCGGTGTCCGGGTGCCGAGCTGCATGACGCCGGAGCCGAGGAGCATCCGGTCGGTGCGCGCCGCGTAGTAGCCGAGCGCGGAGGGCGCGTCCGAACCCCAGGCCTCGGCGACCCAGCAGACGTCCAGACCCAGCTTCTCTGCCTCGACGACGAAGTCGCTCTGCTGGGACCAGTGTTCGCCGCCCGAGGCCTCGATCGTGGTGGCCGTCCGCATCACGCCTCCGCCCGCTTCTTGATCTGCGCGAGGGTGGCGGTGATGCCACGCTCGAACTCCCGCAGCCGCACGAACACGATCTTCTGCTCCTTGTCGGGCATCCGGTCGATGGCGACGGACAGTCCCGAACGCCCCGGGCCCAGCTGCATCCACTGCGACAGTTCGGTCCCGCCGTCCTTCGGGCGGAGCCGGAACCGCCAGACCGCGGAGGGTTCGCACGGATCCTGCACCGCCCAGGCGAACACCGACTCGGGCTCGCACTCGATCACATGGGAGGTCGTCTCCCACTTCCCGAACGCCTCGTGCTCACTGCGGCCGACGAACCTGGCCCCCACCGCCGGGCCGGCGGCCCCGTCCAGCCAGGCGACCGAGCGGAGCTCCCCGCTCATCTCCGGCATCAGCCCGATGTCGCTGACCAGGGCCCACACCGTGGCGGGTGGGGCGTCGATCCAGGTCTCCACCTCGACCGTGGGTCTGTCCGCGTAGCGCGCGCCCGTCCACTCCACGACCGTCGGCCTCCTCACCGTCCAGATGCCTGACCTCCAGAGTTGCAATATGAGACTCACTCTGTCAAGAGAGCGTGCCCGGCTCAGTCGGTGCCGAACCGGCGGCGGACGTCCGGCCGCTGCCCGAGCCGCTCGGGATATCCGGGCCCCATCCGCATCGAGGTCTCCTCGGACCTGAGCGGTGTGCGGCACAGGGAGCAGACGACCTCGGCCGTGGTGTCGTGGTCGCAGGCGTCGTGATGGAACACCACGGGCACGCCCCGCTCCCCGGCCAGCCACCGGTCGCCCCACGCGGACATCGCCGCGAGCACCGTGAACAGGTCCCGCCCCTTCTGCGTGAGGACGTAGTCGTAGCGTGGCGGCTCGGCCTCGTACAGCCGCTTCTCCAGGATCCGCTCGTCCACCAGGAGGCGCAGCCGGTCGGTCAACGTGTTGCGGGCGATGCCCAGTTCCTGCTGGAACTCGTCGAAGCGGCGGATCCCGTAGAACGCCTCCCGCACCACCAGCGGCGTCCAGTGGTCCCCCAGCAGATCGACGGTCCGTGCGATCGAGCACGGCCACTTGGCGAACGACGTCCGTTTCATGCCTCCACGATAGCGAGTCTCATGAAGAAACTCAGCTGACACCGCCCTCATGAACCGCACGGGATGTGGGCGGCCCGCGCAGGCCACAGCATGAAGCGAGGGCCCGGCCGTCCGCCGGGCGGCGCTGAGCGGTGAATCGAGGTGTCCGACCATGAAGATCGAGGGATCGGTCGCGCTGGTGACCGGAGCGAACCGGGGGATCGGGCTGGCGTTCTGCCGCGCCCTGCTGGCCCGGGGCGCGGCCAAGGTGTACGCGGGCGTACGACGGCCGGAGGACTTCGCCGTGCCGGGGCTGGAGCCGCTGCGCCTCGACGTCACCGACCCCGAGCAGATCGAGGCCGCCGCGCGGACGGCGTCCGACGCGACCATCGTGATCAACAACGCGGGCATCCAGGCCGGGCCGGGCCTGCTGGAGGGCTCCCTGGACGGCGCGCGGCAGGAAATGGAGGTGAACTATCTGGGCACCTGGGCCGTCTCCCGGGCCTTCGCACCGGTGCTCGCCGCCCATGGGGGTGGCGCCCTGGTGAACATGCTGTCCGTGGCGTCGTGGCGGTCGACCAGGCTGTTCCCGAGCTATGCCGCGTCGAAGGCGGCGCAGTGGTCGGTGACCAACGCGTTGCGGGTCGCCCTGCGGGAGCAGGGGACGCTGGTCGTCGGCGTCCACGTCGGCTGGGTGGACACGGACGCCACAGCGGCGGTCGACGAGCCGAAGACGGATGCGGCCGAGGTGGCCGCGCGGACCATGGACGCGATCGCCCGCGACGAACCCGAGGTCCTGGTCGACGACACGGCCCGCCGGGTGCGCGCCGCGCTCTCCGGCCCGCTCGACCTCCTCTATCCGGCCGGCTGAGCGCGCGGTCCGATCGTGCGACGGTGGAGTCAGCAGACCGACGCGACACAACGGTGAGGTGGAGCCATGCAGACCGACTTCGACGTCGTCGTCCTGGGAGCCGGGCCGGGCGGCTATGTGGCCGCGATCCGCGCCGCCCAGCTGGGCCTGCGCACGGCCGTCGTGGAGGGCCGCTTCTGGGGTGGTGTCTGTCTGAACATCGGCTGCATCCCGGCGAAGGCGCTGCTGCGCAACGCCGAGGTCGCCCAGCTGATCCTGCACGACGCCGACAAGTTCGGCGTGAAGATCAGCGGCGAGGTGGGCCTGGACTACCGGGCCGCCTACGAGCGCAGCCGGGTGGTGGCCGACGGGCGCGTCAAGGGCGTCGGCTACCTCATGCGCAAGAACAAGATCGAACAGTTCGACGGGCAGGGCACTTTCCTCGACCCGCACACCCTGCAGGTGCGCATGAGGGACGGCGAGACGACGCTCTCCTTCCGCTCCTGCATCATCGCCACCGGCTCGACCGTGAAACTCCTGCCCGGCACGGCACTGGGCCGGCGCGTCGTCACCTACGAGGAGCAGATCCTCTCCGACACCCTCCCGTCGAGTCTGATCATCGCGGGTGCCGGGGCCATCGGCGTCGAGTTCGCCTACCTGCTGCGGTCGTACGGCGTCGACGTCACCCTGGTGGAGTTCCTGGACCGGATCGCCCCGCTGGAGGACGAGGAGGTCTCGGCCGAGCTGACCAGGCGCTTCAAGCGGCAGGGGATCCGGGTCCTGACCTCGACCGCCGTGCAGTCCATCGAGGAGACCGAGGACAACGTCAGGGTCACGGTCCGCTCCGGCGACTCCGAGCAGGTCCTGGAGGCGGAGAAGGTCCTGCAGGCCACCGGCTTCCAGCCGCGCACCGCCGGCTACGGGCTGAACAGCACCGGTGTGCGGCTCACCGAGCGCGGTGCCATCGACGTCGACGGGCACTGCCGCACCAGCCGGCCGCACATCTACGCCATCGGCGACGTCACGGCGAAGCTGATGCTGGCGCACACCGCCGAGGCGATGGGCATCGTCGCCGCGGAGAGCATCGCCGGCGCGGAGACCATGGAACTGGACTACCGCATGATCCCGCGCGCGACGTTCTGCCAGCCGCAGATCGCCAGCTTCGGCTGGACCGAGGCCGAGGCCCGTGCCCAGGGCTTCGACGTGCGCGTGGCCAAGTTCCCCTTCACCGCCAATGCCAAGGCGCACGGCTTCGGCGACACGGTGGGGTTCGTGAAACTCGTGAGCGACGCCCGGTACGGAGAGCTGATCGGCGGCCACTTGATCGGACCGGACGTGACAGAGCTGCTGCCCGAGCTGACGCTCGCCCAGAAATGGGACCTCACGGTCCATGAGCTCGCCCGGAACGTCCACGCCCACCCGACGCTGAGCGAGGCGGTCCAGGACGCCCTGCACGGGCTCGCCGGCCACATGATCAACCTCTGATACCAGCTGGGGCATCCTGACACCCGGGTGCGGGGGCAGGGCCTACGGACGTACGGCCGCGTCATGATCTCCGTGTCGTGGCCGGCCGGGTCCTCGAAGCAGGCGCCTCGGCCGCCGAACGGTGCGCGAGGCCGGCGCGATCCGGCAGTACCACGGTCTGGCCTCCGCGGTGCCGGCCGCCGCGGCCGTGGCGGCCGAGACGGGTGCGGTCAGGGGCGCGGACGCGGCGTCCTGAGGGCTGTCCGGCACCCCCGGCGTACGGACGCGACGGCCGTCAGCGTCCGCCCTCGGCTGCCATCCGGACGGCGGCGTCGTGGATGAGCCGGGCGTGCAGCTCGAACAGGGCCACCAGGTCGACGGAGTCGCCCTTGACCTCCCGGTGCACGAACAGGCCGTCGGCGCCGGCGACGGCGTAGGTGGTCAGGGTCTCCACGGCGTCCTCGGCCAAGGCCGGGAAGAGGGAGGCGATGATCTCGGCGATACGGCGGTGGGAGATGTCGCGGACCTGGAGGAAGACCGCACGGCCCCGGGGTTCGGTGGGGCGGCGCTCCAGCGCGAGCATCAGGCCGAGGCGCAGGAAGTCCGGGGCCGCGACCAGGGATCTGGCCACGTACGCGGCCATCAGGGTGACCCGTTCCAGCGGGGTGCCCGCCTCGTCCCCGGGCAGTTCGACGGTCGTGAGCCAGGTTTCGAAGCTGCGCTCGATGACGGCCGCGATCAGGTCGTCCTTGTCCTTGAAATGCCAGTAGATCGAGCTGGCGGGCAGCCCGCACCTGGCGCTGACGGCCGCGATGGAGGTGCCGTCGTAACCGCGCTCGCCGGCGATCTCGACGGTGGCGTCGAGGATGCGCCGGCGCGACTCCACCCCGTTCGCGCGCTTCCTGCGCGTCGTCTGCGGCCCGGTCATCCCTGCGCCTCTCGGGATCGCGGCGGCCCCGGCGAGCCGCCTCTGCGGGGACCACTCTAATTGGAGCATCCCCTACAACAGGCACCGCCGTCACCAGCGCATTGTTTTTCGCGGTCGTCCCCGGACCCCGCGGCAGGCGGCCGGACCGGACACGCGGCAGATGTTCCGGACAGGGAAACTCCCGGGGGTGGCACTGGTCCCGTCCGGCGGGGAATCCAGCCGGCGGGCAGGTCGGCCAGGAAGCGAGCCCCTGAGGTGTGCGCGGGATCGTGGGACACCTCGCCGCCGACGGTCCGGGCCAGGCGCCGGGCGAGTGGCAGTCCGAGGCCCGCTCCGTCGTGCCCGTCCTCGGGGTCGGCCCGGCGACCGGGCTGGAAGAGGTCGCCCACGAACGTCTCCGGCACGCCCGGACCGTCGTCGGTGACGCTGATCCGCACCCCGCCGGGCACCGGTCGCGCGGACACGGTCACCGTGGAGCGCGCGTACCGGACCGCGTTCGTCAGGAGCGGGCTGACGATGCGTTCGAGAAGGGCCGGCCGGACGGCCGCCGCCAGCTCCGGAACCGCCGTGTCGACGACGGCCTGCACCTGTTCCAGCGCCCCGAGGCGGTCGACCAGCCGGCACAGGACCGGCTCGACGGCCGTGGCGCCGGGAGCCGCGGGGGCGGCGGTGCGCGCTTCCTCACGGGCGTCGTCCAGCAGGGTGTCGCAGATGGTGCGCATGGCCTGGGCGGCGTCGGTGATCACCTCGTGCGTGGCGCGGGTCTCGGCGGCGGAGCGCGGCCGGGCCCGCCACCAGTCCAGCTCGATCATGATCCGGGTGAGCGGGGTGCGCAGTTCGTGGGACAGCTCTCCGGTCAGCTGGCGCTCGTGCCCCAGCACGGTACGGGTGCGGTCCAGCAGCGCGTCCAACGAGGCGCCCAGGCTCGCGAGTTCGGCCGGATGGTGGGCCGCGCCGAAGCGTTCGTCGGAACCCACGGCGCTCCACTCGGTGGCCTGGTCGGTCATGGTCCGCACCGGACGCAGCGCCCGCCCGACGGCGAGGCGGATCAGCGCGTAGGTGCAGGCCAGCATGACCGAGTCCAGGACCAGGGAACCCAGCAGTACGGCGGCCGCCGAGTTGCGGTACGGCGCGAGGTCCAGGGCGGTGACGACCGTCGCCGTGCCGCTGCTCCCGGCCAGCGAACGGGCACACAGCCGGACGGACCGCGGATTCCCGGCCGCCACGGTCGTACAGACACCGTCGCCCCGTACGGCGAGCCGGGCGGCGGCCTCGGTCAGGGTGCTCTCGCCGGCGGTGGACGGGGGCCTCTCCAGCAGCCGCGTCCCGCTGTAGATCCAGACGTTGTCGTCGAGGAGCCGGTCGTTGACGGTCTCCAGGACCCGTACCCGCGGGCCGCTGGTGTCCACGGTGGTGGCGACGGCGTCCGCACGGCTGCGCAGCTCGGCGTCCGCCTGATGCCGCAGATGCCGTTCCATCACGGTGTTGAACGCCACGGTCAGGACGGTCATCAGGAGGGTGGCGGTGGTCAGGGCCACGAGCGAGAGCCGGCCGCGCAGCGTGCGGGGGGCCGGGAGCCGCAGGAGCCAGGTCATGACAGCCGGTGGCCCATCCCGCGCGCCGTACCGAGGCTCAGGCCGCTGCCCGCCGCGCGCAGCTTGCGGCGCAGCCGGCTCAGGTACTGGTCCAGTGTGTTGTCGCTGACCTGGGCGCCGTCCGGCCAGGCGGCCCTGACCAGGTCGCGGCGGCTCACGATGCCGCCTTTCGCGGCCACGAGGGTGGCCAGCAGGCGGAACTCCGTCGGGGACAGCTCGACCTCGGCCTCGCCGACGCTCGCGCGGTGCCGGGGCGCGTCCAGGACCAGGCCTCCTGCCGTCCACACCGTCGGCGGCGCGGCCCGTCTGAGCGCGGCCCGCAGCCGGGCGACGAGTTCGGCGAGGTGGAACGGCTTGGGCAGATAGTCGTCGGCCCCCGCGGAGAACCCGGACAGCCGGTCGGTGAGGTGGTGGCGGGCGGTCAGGAAGATGATCGGCGCCGCGAACCCGTTGGCACGCATCGCCTGGCACACGTCCCTGCCGTCCGCGTCCGGCAGTCCGACGTCCAGGACGACCGCGCCGATGCCGTCGGCGCTCAGCCGCAGGGCGCCGGCGCCGTCGGCGGCGGGCACGGGCTCGAAGCCCTCGTCGGCCAGCCCCCGGCGCAGGACGTCACGCAGGGCGTGATCGTCCTCGACGACGAGGATCTTGTGACGCATGGTCCTCCATCGGATCTGCGGCCGTACGGCCCGCTCCGCCGGGTGATGATCAACCGCGTCCCTCTTCGGACGCGGCAGCCCGTCGTCCCCGGTACACCTCGGAAAGGACAGGGATCAGCGACACGACCACGATCAGTGCCACCAGCGGCAGCAGGTACCGGTCGACATTCGGGATCGACGAGCCCAGCGCGTATCCCGCGAGGGTGAGGCCGAGACTCCACGCGAGTCCGCCGACGACCTGCCACTGGGTGAACGTCCGAACCGGCACCTCCAGCGCACCCGCCATCGGATTGAGCACCGTCCGCACCACCGGCACGAAGCGGGCCAGCACGATGGCCTTCGCGTGGCCGTACCGGCCGAGGAACTCCTCGGCGCGTTTCACCCCTTCGTGCAGGCGCCGGGAGCGGCTGCGGGCCAGCAGTGTCCCGCCGGCCTTCCGGCCGACGAGGTATCCGAACTGCGCCCCGGCCAGCGCACCCGTGGCCGCCGCCACGAGCAGCGGGCCCAGGGACAGGTGCAGACCGCCCTGCGCCGAGCCGGTGCACAGCAGGCCGGCGGTGAACAGCAGCGAGTCGCCCGGCAGGAAGAACCCGACCAGCAGTCCCGTCTCGGCGAACATCACCACACCGACGCCCAGCACGCCGAAGGCCGCCAGCAGTGAATGGGCGTCGAGCACGTTCACGGCCAGCTGTGACGCGGCGAGGATCGGAGCGGTCATGAACGGGGCCCTTTCCGGCGGACGGCTGCACACGGACACCTCGGCGACTACAGTCCTGTAGACGCTGTATGGAACTCTAGACGATCGCGGGGCCCGTTCGTCGCCTCGTCACTCCGGGGTGTGAGCCTCTACACAATGTAGTAGAAGTCTCCCGGTCGGCGGGACACCCACGTGGAACGGAGGTCTTGCCGAGGCGTACCGGTTGCGTTCGGGTTCGGGCGACGGACGTGAAACTCATGCACCAGAGGCGCCAAAGCATTGGCAAAGACATCTGTGGCGCCGGGAGCCCGGCGTGTCATCGTGCCGCCCATGACCACAGAGCACCTCCTCGACGACCGTTCCCGCGTTCCCCTCCGCACCATGGCGAACAAGGTTCCGGAAGTGACCGCCTACTTCTGGATCATCAAGGTGCTCACCACCGGGATGGGCGAGACCGCGTCGGACCTGCTGGCCAAGGTCCTCGGGCCGATACCGGCCGTCGGCCTCGGCGGGCTCGCCCTGGCGGCCTCCCTGGCCGTGCAGTTCGCCGTGCGCCGGTACGTCGCCTGGGTGTACTGGACCGCCGTCGTCATGGTCAGCGTGTTCGGCACGATGGCAGCCGACGTCCTGCACGTCGGCCTCGGCGTGCCCTATACGCTGTCCACCCCCTTCTTCCTCGTCGTGCTGACCGCGGTCTTCGCCCTCTGGTACGCCGTCGAGCGGACCCTGTCCATCCACGGCATCCGCACCCGCCGCCGGGAGGTCTTCTACTGGGCGGCCGTCCTCGCCACCTTCGCCCTCGGCACCGCCGCCGGCGACCTGACCGCCACCATCGGCCTCGGCTACCTCGGCTCGGCGGTCCTTTTCGCCGCCGCGATCTGCCTGCCCGCGATCGCCCACCGCGGCGGTGTCCTCAGCGCCGTCCCCGCCTTCTGGACGGCCTACGTCATCACCCGCCCCCTCGGTGCCTCGCTCGCCGACTGGATGGCGGTCGGCCACACCCGGGGCGGGCTCGGCCTGGGCCTGGCACCGGTGACCCTCGCCTGGACAGCCGCCATCGCCTGCTTCGTCGGCTACCTGGCCGTCTCCCACCGGGACACGTCAGCCGTCGACACGGCCTGAGCAACGCCGGGAAAGGGTTCCGCCGCAGCATCGGGCGCCGATGTCGGCAGCCTCTTGCCGTGTCCGACACCGTGCGACGAGACGGCCGACTTGCCGTGCAGCGCCACCAGTTGACCGACGAGAAGCCCGCCTGGCCAGGCGAGCCACCACTCCGTGTCCTCGTCCACCGGCACCAGCAGTGGCGCGGACCGGTGGTCACAGTCGGCTCACCCCCACCTCGACCGCATGCGCGCCGCCTCCCCGGCCTCGGGGCCGACGATATCGAGGCCCTCCACGGGCGTTGAGGAGGCGGCCGCTCGCTCGGCAGGCGGTCTCAGCTGCAGGTGAGACGGCCGGCGGCTGCCTTGGCCGTGAGGATGCGGTGCACGGAGGCGGCGACCTTGGCACGGAAGGAGGCGTCCTTGGCCATCTGGGCCTGCACCCCCTGTGCCATCGCCGGCACGGTCGACGCCTTGACGGTCAGGACCATGTCCCCGCCGGCGCCGATGAACTGCACCGCCCGCTGCGCCGGGGTGTAGGCACGTACCGCGACCGCCTGGCCGAGGTCGTCGGAGATGACGACTCCCTTGAAGCCGAACTTGGTGCGCAGCAGCGAGTTGATGACGGTCGGTGAGAACGCGGCCAGGTGCTTCGAGTCGATCTTTGTGTACTTCGCCGACGAGATCATCACGAACGGCGCACCCGCCTTGATCCCGCTCTGGAACGGCTGAAGGCTCGAACTGGAGGCGGTGGTCACCGAGTCGACGACGTTCGCGGTGGTGTCGGTGTTGCCGATCACCTGGCCCAGTCCGGGGAAGTGCTTGAAGGTGGTCATCACCCCGGCCGTCCGGAAGCCCGCGGCGAAGGCGCCGGTGTGCGAGGTCACGACGGCGGGGGTATGGCCGTACTCGCGGTAGAAGTGGCCGATCGGAGCATTGCGGGTGCCGAGGCTCGCGGGCACCACATCGGCGACCGGAGCGAGATTGAGGTCCAGGCCCGCCGCCTTGAGCTGCCGCGCCCAGGTCTCGGCGCGGCTGCGCAGGGTCGCCGTGCTCCACGTGCCCTGGGTCAGGGCGTTGGGCATGACCGAGAAGCCGGGGCCGCTGAGCACCTGGACCTGGCCGCCTTCCTGGTCGGTGGCCACGAGCAGCCCGACCCGTCGGCCGCCCACTGTGTCGGCCTGCGTGCGGATCCCGTCGACCACCTTCCTCGTCGCGGTGGTTCCGGCGGTGCTGCGCCCCGTGAGCATGACGGACCCCACGTGGTAGGTGCGCAGTGTCCGCAGGTCCGTCGTGCTCGGGTTGGTGGCGGCGACGCCGCCCATGAACAGCTGGCCGACGCGCTGTGCCTGGGTCATTCCCGCATAGACCGTGTCCGCGCAGCTCGCGGCGGTGACGGTGGGCACGTGCTGGGCGCTCGCCTCCGCGGCCGGCACGGTGCACACTCCGGCGGCGAGCGCGGTGGTGAGAAGTCCGACAGTGGTGCGCCGCGCGGCAGCACCGCCGCGCGTGCGCGGACGTACAGGTGTCCCCATGATGCGCTCCTGACTCATGCGGGTGCACGCCACGGAGACCACCGGGCCGACGGACAGCGTCGGACCGCATGGCCCGCGACCGCTTCATTCCCCCCAACACGTTACGCCGAACGGGTTCCGTCGGCACGTGGGCGGAGCGGGGACGGCCAGGGGACGAGCCGCCACTGGTCGATGCAGCCGACGTCGATTGCGGCGTGGTCCTGGACACGGAGTTTCCAGGTGCCCGTCAGAGGCTGTGCGGAGGCGTCGACGGTGAACGTCTGGCCGACGTTGCCGGCGGAGCCGCCACCGCGGTTCAAGGGGAGTTGCGTGAGACGCCTGAGAGAAGGCGGTGAACTTTCGGAGAGCGGATTGACACCCGGAAACCGGGACCGTCATGACCGCACTCAGAACGACGGCTTGAACTGGCGGTTGCGAGCGGCGGGTTCGAAGACGTGCACAGTGTTTTCGGTCGCGGGCCGGGCGGGAGAATGTCCCGCGGAACGAGCCATCGATCACGGCGACTTGGGGGCGAGTCTTTGAGCTCAGGGGGACCGGACGGCCGAGCGGCGATCAACAGCCGGGCATCAGCCTGGAGTCGGAGATGCACCGGGCGAGGCGGAACCTGCGCGTCGGTACGTTCAACTACGGCATCACCTATTTCGTGACCCGCTTCACCCTGATCATCGCGTCGGCGATCGTCGCGGCGGACCAGAACCTCAGCGGTGGTGGCGCGAGCTGGCTCGTCGACTGGGTTCCGGCCCTGTCGCTCCTGGTCGCGATCGGGACGGCGTTCGACACCTGGTACAAGCCCCAGCAGAAGTGGAAGGGGTACATGGAGTCGCGCGACGCCCTGGCGGACCTCCTGATCCAGGTCAACCAGGGGCTCCCGGAAGAAGAGGCCCGCACAAAGTTCGTCGAGGTACGCCGGCAGCACCGCCGGAACAACGTCTTCTGAGCGGCGCCGCAGGGGCGGGAGCGCGGAACGCGCGGCTCCCAGGCTAGCCCTCCGCCCCCGCGTCATAGCGCTCGCGTGCCTCGTGGACCTCCTCGATGTGGGTCTCGGCCCAGTCCTTCACGCCTGCCAGGAGCAGGGAGAGGCTGGCGCCCAGCGGAGTGAGTTCGTAGTCCACGCGGACAGGGACGGACGGGGTCACCGTGCGGGCGAGAACGCCGTCGCGTTCCAGGGCGCGCAGGGTCTGGGTGAGCATCTTGGGGCTGACGCCGGCGATCTTGCGGGCGAGCTCGCTGTAGCGCATCGGGCCGGGGGACAGCGCGCAGACGACCAGGCTGACCCACTTGTCGCTGATCCGGTCGAGGAGCTGGTTGGTGGGGCAGGCCCGGATGAAGGCGTCGTACTCCACGCGCGCCTGCTCGCGCCGTTGGGCCGCTGTCGTCGTCGGCATCGCTCACCTCTGGGGGACCTAGGCACCTTCAGGTAACTACTTACTGAAAGAGAGTAGCTATTCCTAGGGTTGCTGACAGCCGAGGAGAGACCGAGGCGCGAAGACCGTACAGGGGGAGCAAGCCGTCATGCGTGCAGCAGTGGTGAACAGGTTCGGCGGGCCCGAGGTCGTGGAGGTCGTGGAGTCGGAGCGGCCCGAGCCGGGCCCGCGCCAGGTGCGGATCAAGGTCGCGGCGGCCGCGCTGAACCCCGTGGACGAAGGGGTGCGGGCCGGCTTCTTCGGCGGCGCGGGCAAGCGGATCGGGCTCGGCTGGGACGTCGCCGGCACCGTCGACGCGACCGGGGTCGCCACCGCCTGGAACGTCGGTGACCAGGTGGTGGCGCTGGACCCCGGCATGGTCCGGCCGCTCGGCACGCATGCCGAGTACGTCGTGGTGGGGACGGACGCGGTGGCCATCGCCCCGGCCACGGTGGACGCGGTGCACGCGTCGACGTTGCCGCTGAACGGGCTGACCGCCGTACAGGCCCTGGACCTGCTGGAGTTGACCGAGGGCCAGTCCCTGCTGGTCACCGGTGCGGCGGGCGCGGTCGGCGGCTTCGCCGTCCAACTGGCCGCCCACCGTGGGATATCGGTGACCGGGCTGGCCCGCGAGGCCGACGAGAAGCTCGTACGGTCGCTGGGGGCCGAGCGCTTCACGGCGGGCGCAGTCGAGACCGGTGGCTTCGATGCCGTACTGGACGCGGCGGTGCTCGGTGAGGCGGCCCTGGAGTGGGTGCGTGACGCAGGCGGCTACGTCGGTGTCCGGCCCGGAGGCGAGCCGGCCCCGGTGCGCGGGGTGCGGACGGCCTCCGTCGCCGTGACCGCCGACGGGGCGCGCCTGGCGGAACTGGCGGGACTCGTGGACGAGGGGGTGCTGACGCTCCGGGTGGCCGGTACATTCCCCCTGGCCGACGCTGCCGAGGCCCACGCCCGCCTCGCGGAGGGCGGGGTGCGCGGGCGGCTGGTGCTGGTCCCCTAGCCGGAGAACCAGATTCTCGCCGCCTGTACGCCGATGTGCTCGCCCACCCTGTCCCGGCTGCCGGCGCGGCGACCCCGCCGAGGGCGACAAGGCCTCCGCGGGCCCGAGCGGCTCGGCGGGGGATCAGCCCGGAGGTGGCTTGAGGAGCCCCTCCACGATGTCGCGGAGCGGGCCCACGAGGTCGCCGGGTGTCGCGTCGGCCAGCGGCCGCAGGCCCACTGCGGAGCGTACGACGGCGACACCGACGCCGAGGGCGACCAGGAGCTCCGCCCGCAGCTCGGCGTCGGGTGCGGACGCGGCACCCGACGCTTCGAGCACCTGCCGGCCGAACTCCGCCAGGGCCCGCCGGCGCAGCTCGGCCACCTGCTCGTCGCCCGAGTCGCGCAGCAGCATCAGCACCGGATGCTCGCCGAACTCCGCCCACGCCCCGGCCGCCAGCTGCCGGCTGAGCGCCTCGGCCAGGGCGGCCCGGCCGCGCGGGAACTCCCCTTCGCCGCCCAGGAACCGGGGCGTCGACGCCAGTGCCGCCTTGAACAGGCCCTCCTTGGAACCGAAGTACCGCTTGATGAGCGCCAGGTTGACCCCCGCGTCCGCGGCGACGTCCCGCAGCGTCGTACGGTCGTAGCCCAGCCGCGTGAACCGGGCGCGGGCGGCCAGCAGCAGGGCCCGGCGGGTCGCCGCGGCGTCCCGGCGCCGAGGCCCGTCCGCGGCCTGGTCGGTCACGTCGTCCGATGACACAGCGGCTCCTCTCTCCAACGCCACCTGGGCCCTTCGGCGGGCCGAAGCTCCGCCACCAAGTAATCATGCGTTGACATGGTCCCCCAGAGCGGGCTACGTTGCCAAGTAATCACTTGATGACTAACCGGGCCGCGTGGAAGGAACAGGGACGGTGCCTCAGCAAGCCCTCCTCGTCATGGACGTCCAGCAGGTCGTCGTCGACCGTTTTCCCGACGGCGAGTACCTGCCCCGCCTGAGCAAGGCGATCGACGCCGCCCGGGCCGCCGGCGTCCCGGTGATCTACGTGGTCGTGGGCTTCCGCCCGGGCTACCCGGAGGTCAGCGCCCGCAACAAGATGTTCCGCGGCCTCGTGGGCGCCACACCGCGGCCGGCCGGGGAGGACACGGCCACCCGGGTCCACCAGGACGTGGCGCCCGCGCCCGGCGAGCCGGTCGTCACCAAGCGGCGCGTCAGTGCCTTCGCCGGCAGCGACCTCGACATGGTGCTGCGGGCCGGCGGGATCGATCACCTCGTCCTCACCGGCATCGCCACCAGCGGTGTCGTGCTGTCCACCCTGCGCCAGGCCGCCGACCTCGACTTCGAGCTCACCGTCCTGTCCGACGGCTGTCTCGACTCCGATCCGGAGGTGCACCGGGTGCTCACGGAGAAGGTGTTCCCCAAGCAGGCCGAGGTCACGACGGTCGACGCGTGGGCGGCGGCACTCTGACCGCGTTCCGACCGCACCCGCCCCGGGCCGTCAGGCGAGCGTCGCCTCCACCGGCAGCCTCTTGATGCCGTTCACGAAGTTCGAGGCGGCCCGGTGGATGGTGGCCACCGCCATCTGCTCCCGGCGGACCGGGATGCCGCCGAGCTTCGCCGGGGCCAGCTTCTCGGCTTCGGTGATGGACCGCTGACCGGGCACGGGTGACACCTTCGCGACCTCGCCAAGGACCGTGCGGCGGCAGGCCCGCCGCACGGTCGTTCGGCCTCGAATTGTACGAAACGAGGCGTGCCGTCAGCGCGCGGCCGGGTGGGGCAGGTCGTGGGCCTCCAGGCTGATCAGCTGTTCCGCCGTCGGGGCGGTCAGCTCGGCGACGCGCTGGGCCTGGCGTTCGGTCATCTCCTGGAAGATCTGGCGGGCCGAGCGGCCGTTGCCGAAGCCCTCGCTCCGGGGCATGGCCTGGAAGAGGGAGAAGAGTTCGGTACGGGCCGTTGGGGTGAGCTCGTAGCGGTGCTGCCCCGCCTGGAACTCGACGATCGACACCAGCTCGCCCGGCTCGTAGTCCTCGAAGAGGAGGGTGCGGCCGAAACGGGAGGCGAGGCCGGGGTTGGAACCGATGAAGCGGTGCATGTCACCGGGGTAGCCGGCGGCGATGACCACCACGTCGTCGCGGTGGTCCTCCATCAGCTTCACCAGGGTCGCCACGGCCTCGGTGCCGAAGTCGTTGCCCGCGAAGGCCGGGGCCAGGGAGTACGCCTCGTCGATGAAGAGCACACCGCCGAGCGCCCGGGTGAAGGCGGCGGTGGTCTTCGGGCCGGTGTGGCCGACGTACTCGCCCACGAGCGCGGTCCGGTCGACCTCGACCAGATGGCCCCGGCGGAGCAGGCCGAGTGCCTTGAGGAGGCGGCCGTAGAGGCGGGCGACCGTGGTCTTCCCGGTGCCGGGGTTGCCGGCGAACACCAGGTGGCGGCTGAGCGGCGGGGCCGGCAGCCCGGCCTCCTCGCGACGACGGACCGTCTGCATGAGCTTGACCAGGGAACCGACGTCCTGCTTGACGCGGTCCAGGCCGACCAGTTCGTGGAGTTCGCCGAGCAGGTCCTCCAGGTTCTCCTCCTCCGGCTCGTCGGAGCCGTCGGCGGCCCTGGCACCGGAAGCGGGCGCGGGGACGGCACCGGATCTGCCGTTACCCGGGGCCGCGGCCGGGATGCCGAAGGTCAGCGGGGTGCCGTCGGCCGTGCAGTCCTCCAGGACCGGCTCGGCGCCCTCGTCGGTGCCCAGCGCCTCCGCGCAGTCGCGGATCCGGCAGTGCCGGAAGACCGGGTCGGCGCCCTTGGCCACGTGCAGGGCCGGGAAACCCGCGCCGGTGATGTCGAGCGAGGTGAACGTGCCGCCCGCCCCCTCGGCCAGGAACACCCCGTTCTTGCCCGGCCGGTCGATGTGCAGCCCGGTCACCTCCGGCCTGGCGCCCGTCCACACGACGGCGCCGGAGCCCGCACAGTCCTCCACCCGGCCACCGGTCACCGTCGCCTCGGCGCCTTCGTCGACCACCAGTCCGGCCGCCCCGGCACCGCTGATCCGGATCCCGGCCAGGGAGACGGCCGCCCCCTTGGCGACCTGCACGCCGATCTCCTTCGTCCCGGTCACCGTGGTGTCCGCGACCGTGCTGCCGACCGGCGAGCCGATGCCGATCCCGGCGGCGGACCCGGCGACCCGGCAGCCGGTGAGCGTGGCCACCGCCCGCTCCAGGACGCTGACCCCGGTCATGGCGACGTCGGTGATCCCGCAGTCGGTCAGCTCGATCCGGGCTTCGCCCATGGCGTGCACACCGTGCTCGGCGCCGCCCCGCACCCGGCAGTCGGCGAGCCGCCCGACGGCCGTATCCGCCAGATGGACCGCGCTGAAGGCGCTGCGGTCGATCCGGCAGTCGGCCAGGTCCGCCTCGGCCGAGCCCGTCACCAGCAGCCCGTTGGCCCCCGCGTCGGCCACGGAACAGCCCGACGCGCTCAGCCGCGCGGTCTCCTGCACGACCAGTCCGCTGGCGGCCGCCCCACGGATCCGGCAGTCGGTCAGCTCGGCCCGCGCCGAACCGGTCAAATGCACCCCGGCCGCCCCCGGCGTCTCGATACGCGACTCCCCGGCCATGGCCTCGGTGGAGTCCTCAAGGAGCAGCCCGGCCCGGCCACTGCCCGCCAGCACCGAGTCGGTGAGCCGCAGCCGGGACCGGCCGCGCAGCCGCACCCCGGACCCGGTCGTGCGTTCGAGCCGCAGCCGTACGGCCTCCAGGCTCGCGGTACCGGACAGCACCACACCGGTGCCGTCGACGCCGGTCACCGCCGTGTCCTCCACGCGGGCCCGGACACCGCCCGCCAGGTGCAGACCGGCCAGCCTGGCCCCCTCCAGACGGCAGCGGCGCAGGACGACGGCGGTCGTACCGCCCTCCTCGTCGTCCGGGCCCTTCACCTGGACCCGGCCGCCCTCCACGGAGCACTCCTCCAGGACCAGCCCGGCGCCGGGCGACACGCTCACGGCGGGCAGGCCCGCGTCCGAGCCCCAGACGGTGATGTTGTGCAGGGCGCAGTCCGGCCCGTCCACGGTCACCGCGGGCGCCTCACCGGGCGGCGCCGCGATCACCACACTGCCCCGGCCGTGCTCCGCCGTGATCACCACCGCGCGGTCAAGGACCAGGTTCTCCGTCCAGGTGCCGGGGGCGATCACCACCAGATCGCCGGGCGAGGCGGCGCGTATCGCCTCGCCGATGGTCCGGTACGCGCCCCGGCCGCCCTGACCCTTGGGCGCCACGGTGTGACGGGTGGTCATCTACGTTCCTCAGTCCTCGGTGATCGCCGCTGCCCGGTCATGGCGCCTGGTAGTACGTGGGATTGATGCTCGCACGATAGGAACTGGTCAGGTACAGCGACTGGATCGTCTTCTCGAAGATCTTGAAGGGTAGCTGGATCCAGAAGTCGGCGAAGCCCTGGCGGTGGAAGAGCCGGCCGCCCGCGCTCATCACGAACACGTTCTTGACCAGTCCGGTGGTGGCCGCCGTGGTGACGGAGGCGGCCGCGTTGATCCCGCCCTCCCAGACCGCGTCCCCGCCGTGCAGCTTCAAGGTCTGCCCGTCGGCGTCGGTCACCCCCCACACGGCCGCGTTCATGCTGCCGTTGACCCAGCCCGACAGCGCACTGCTGAAGACACCGAACGAGTAGTCGTAGATGCCGCCGCGCCAGCGGGTCGCCGTCTCGTTGCCCGCCCACTCGTTGACCCAGGTCTTGTCATGGTTCAGGGGACGCCGGGTCCACGGCTTGCCGCCGTCGATGTTGGCGATGCCCGCCTTGAACCGGCCCAGTCTCTCGAACCCGAGAGCCCGGTTCTCGTGCACCGCCGTGCTCAGACCGGTCTTGATGCCCGCGCCGACCGCCGCGTTGGCGAACGACTTCAGCGCGTCCTTGCCGGTGAACGGCTTGTTCTGGACGGCGGCCACGATCCCGTTGACGGCCAGGTTCGCGCCGAACTCCAGGATGAACTCCTGACCGAACTCCAGGGCCGCCTTCTTGGCCACGGTCTGCCAGTACGGCTCGTAACGCGCCTCGCGCAGCGCCGCGTCGCCGTCGGGCAGGACGGTGCCGGACCACGGCATACGCTGGGCCTCACGGGTGGTACGGCCCCAGCCGCGGATCTCGGTGAGCGCGCCGCGGAAGTCGTACTCGTTGCCGGTCAGCCGCCACGTGCTGAAGGTGTCCCGCTCGAACACCAGGCCGCTGTCGGTGCGCTGGGCGATCAGATCACCGTTCCTGTTGTAACGGTTCCACTGGCCACGCCAGGCGTCGGTCTCCAGGAACCCGTCGCCGTCCGCCTTGCGCTCCCGCACCACACTGCCGTGGTCGAACTCCTTCCAGACCGAGCCGGCCGGGGTGTTCTGCGTGACGGTCGTGCTGTACGCCCGCACCCGCAGCGGTCCGCCGTTGTGCAACGGGGTCTCGCGCAGGACGGTGGGCGCGGCCTGGCCGGGGACGCGCAGCTCGTCACGGAAGTGGCGGGCGCCGTCCGTCCACCGGTCCTGCCAGGCCCTGCCGTTCCACCAGCGGCGGACCTGCTCGCCGTTGCCCACGGCGATGGGCGTGCCGTCGCGTTCGTGGGCGCCGGCGTGCCAGTTGCCCTGGTTGTCCCGCCAGGCGTCGACGTACCGGCCGGAGTCCAGCATCCGGCGCTCGCGGACCAGGTTCCCGTTGCCGTCGTAGTCCCGGTAGGAGTCGTCCCAGGGCAGCCGCGAGTCGTTCGAGCCACGGAAGAACTCCCGTCGGCCGGTGCCGAGTTCGGTGCCCTGGGCGTCCAGCTCACGCCAGGTCCAGCGACCGGAGTCGGCGCGGCCGGAGCCCTGGATCACACTTCCGGTGCCGTCCGGGTTGGCGTGGCTCTGCCCGACCAGATTGCCGTGCGGGTCCCGGTCCACCCAGGTGCGGTCACCGGTGAACTCCCGCACGACCCCGCCCGGGCGGCCTTCACGGGCGGTCCGGGTGACGCCGTCGGCGTCCTGGTGGACGTCCTGCCAGAGCCTGCCCTCCGGGTCGTTCGCGAGCGGTTCGCGGTATCCCCTGAGGTCGCCGGCCTGCCAGGGAAGGCCGGCCGGGTCGGCCGGGGCGTGGGCGGGGCGCGCCGCGTGATCGCCGACCTTCAGGGACGTGCCGTCGTGCAGCTTGCCGCTGAAGCGCGCGAAGGTGCCGTCTGCCGCGAGGTCCAGAGCGCTGCCGTCCATCCCGACGTAACGCACCCCGGAGGTGGTGGCGCCGTCGCCCGCCTCCTTCGTCCAGGTGAACAACTGGTAGGTGTCGTCGCCCCGGACATGGGCGTACGGCCGCCGGACGTGCTCGGCGCCGGCCAGCCAGCGGGTGCGGACCCAGGTGGGCGGCCGCTGCTCGCGCCAGCGGTCGGTGGTCAGGAAGCCGTCGCCGAAGGCCTCGCGCTTGCCGACCTCCTTGCCGTGCGGGGAGTGCCGCTCCCAGGTGGCACGGAGGGTCCCGTCGGCCGGGTTCATGGCGTGTTCCTGGTACTGGCCGGCCCGCTCGGGCCATTCGGCCATGCCCCACTGCCGCTGGGCGATCCGGCCGTCCGTGGTGCGGTCGGTCCAGCCGCTGCCGACGCGCTCACGGGTCCGCGGACCCGAGGCGATCACCTTGCCGTCGCCGTCGTAACGGTGCCAGGTCCAGGCCCCGTTGCCGTTGTCGACGCCCAGGGTGTGGCCGGTCCGGCCGTCGAACTTCTGCAGCCCGTCGCGGTACTCGCGCACCGTGCGGCCCCAGCCGTCGGTGTCGCGCCAGCCGGTACCCGCCGTGTCGTGGTGCCGGCTGCCCGTGCCGACCGGAGTGCCGGTGTCGTCCCAGCGCACCCAGTGGGTACGGGGGTTGGTGCGGGCGAAGTCGATCGTGTCGGTCCGGCGGAAGGAGTCGACCACGTCACCGGAGGCACCGGGCAGCACCCGGCGCTCGAAGACGGGCACCTGCTTCTTGGTCGAGCTGAGCAGCTTGATGTGGCCGCTCGCGGCGCCGGACAGGTCGGCGGTGCCGTGGTGGAAGGACCCGGCCGCCACGGGCGCACCGGACCTGGTGGTCCGCTCCCAGGTGCCCGTCGTGTGGTCGACGACGTACCGGTGGTCCGTGCGCCGCCCGTTGTCCAGCACGTTGAAGCCCTGCCGGGCCACGCCGCCGTCGGCGGCCAGGTGCACGAACTCGCCGTGCCGCGGGCTGGTCCGGTCGTCGAAGGCGATCCGGGTGGTGCCGTCGGGCCGCCGGGCGGCGCCCCAGTGCGCGAGCCTGCCGCCGTCCGCGTCCTCCAGCCAGGCGGCGGGGTGCGCCGCGGTCGGCGGATCAATGACGAGGAAGCGTCCGCCGTGGCCGGCGGGCAGCGGGGTGCCGGTGGCCGTGACGGCGCCCTGGTTGTCGTACCGGGTGAACGTCCCGTCGGCCCGGGTGGTCCGGTGGCCGCCGCCGGGCAGCGGGACCGTCTCCTGGACGAACCGTCCGGTGTTCTGGTCGAAGACCTGGTGGCCACCCCCGGGGCGCGCGATCTCGATGTGGCCGGCCGGGCCGAAGGTGACCGCCCGCGCCGGGTCCGCCGCGAAGGTGCCGTCCAGCCAGTGCGGAGCCGCGCCGAGCGGCCGGTCGAGATGTCCGGCCGGTACGCCGTCCCGTCCGGTCAGCCGCAGCCCGTCGCCCGCGAAGTCGCCGTTGGGCGCGAAGGTGCGGTGCCCGGTGTCGTGGACGGTGCGGAAACCGCCGTTGTCCGGGAGCGCGGTGACGGTGCCGGGCAGCGGGGTGCCGTCGGCGTCGGTGAGACGGTGACCCCCGGCGCCGTCGGGCTCGGCGAACCGGCCGCCGCGCGGCCCGCCGGCCGGGTCGGCCAGCGCGGTCGAGGTGCTCACCGGGCGGCCCTGGGCGTCGTACAGCACGGACTCGCCGGTGACGTCGTCGATCGTGCGCGGCCGGTTGCCGCCGACCGCGATCACACGCTGGGGCAGCGGCTGCCCCGCCGCGTCGGTGAGACGGTGACCGCCCGCGCCGTCCGGTACGACGATCCGGCCGCCGCGTGTGTTCGCCGTGGGGTCGAACAGGGCGAGGCCGGTGTCCTGGTAGCGGCCGTCGGCCGTGAACCTGCTGGTCGCACCGCTCGTCTCGTCGGTCACCCGGAAGCCGGAGCCGCCGGGCAGCGCGGTGACCGTCTGGGACTGCCGGGCACCGGACGCGTCGGTCAGCGTGAAGCGGCCCGTGCCGTCGTCGGCCAGGAACCGCTGTCCGCGCGTGCCCCGCGGGTCGGTCAGCGAGACACCGGTCTCCTGGAGGCGGCCCTGGCCGTCGTGGCGTACGGACACCCCGGTCGTCTCGTCGGTGACCCTGACGCCGTTCCCGTCACCCAGGTCCCGCACCCGCAGGTCCAGACGGTTGCCCGCGAGATCGGTGGCATGGACGTCGGCGCCGTCGGTGACCCACACCCGGTCGGTCCCGGTGGGGACGCCGTCCCCACCGGTGAGCTGGACGCCCTCGTCGAGCCGCATACCCAGGGCGTCCACGCGCTGGGTGACGCCGGTGTCGAGATGGGTGATCCGCGCTGCCCCGTCGGGCAGCGGGAAGGCGGTCAGCCGGTCGGCTCCGGGGCCGCCCACCGTCAGCGCCTGGCGCGTACCGTGGCCGTTGACGTCGACGTGCAGACGCAGCCCGGCCGGCCGGCCGGCGGCACCGAGCAGCGGCATGTCGTAGGCGATCCGGTCGCCGTTCGCGGTGTAGGTGTCGACGGTGTCCGACGGAGTGTGCCGGACGTCGAAACCGCCGTCCGGGCGGGCGACGACCGTGCGCGTCGGGTCCGGACGCGACTGCTGGTCGACCACCCGCAGCGTCATCGCGCCGTCCTGGCCGACGCTGCGCTCGATGGTCAGGCCGTTCGGCCCGCTCACGCCCGAGTTGTTCAGAGCGATGTGGTCGACCGCGGGCGGGGTGGTGTCGGGCAGCGTGTCGCGCGTGCCCGCGCCCAGCGTCGCGCCGCGGCGGGTGGCCGCCAGCTGGATCTCCTGGACCCGGGCCTCGATCTCGGCCGGCTGGACACCGAGGTCCTGCAGGTTCGTGTAGGCGGTGCGGAACCGGTCCTGGGCGGCGATCAGTTCGTGGTTGAGTTGCACGTCGAATGCGCTGACACCGTGTGAGGTGCTGGCTCCGCCCGGCGCGGCGCGCAGGTCCTCGACCCGGTTCAGTTCGGCCCGGGCGGACGACAGCTCGACCCAGGCCTCGCGGAACGGCCGGCCGTCGCCGCCCAGCAACTCGTCGAACCGCGCCGAATCCTCCGCCCACGGCGTCTTACCGGGCTGCCGGGAGGGTACGGCCGGGCCCTTGCCGCGGTCCGGCGGGGCGGGTGCGGCAGGGGTGGTGTCGCCGTCCGGCCGGGCCGGTGCGGCGAGGGTGGTGTCACCGGTGTTCCGGAGCGGCGGGGTGCCGTCCAGCAGGCTCAGGGCGTCGATCTGCCGCTGGGCCTGCGCGGACCGGTCCGTGCTGTCGAGCATCGTCTGGAGCCTGGTCTGCGTGTGCGGGGTCGTGCCGCCGGCGGCGAGCGCGGCCCGGGTGCGGCCGGCCAGCCCGTCCCCGTCGCCGCCGAGCCGCCGGAAGTCGTCGAGCAGCCGGTAGGCGTTCGCCTCGGCCCGCACCTGGTTCAGCAGCTGTTCCACTCCGTCCCGGCGGACCGAGTCCGGGCGGTCCCGCAGGAAGCGCCGGGCCGCGTCCGCCAGGTTGTCGAGGGCCTCCGCCCGCTGCCCCAACTGGTCGGCGGGGACGCGGTGGAAGGCGTCGAGAGCACGGTCGACATACCGGATCTGCGAGCGGGCGCGGATGCCGTTCTCCCGGTAGGTGCTACGGCGGAAGGCGGCCCGGTCGAGGAGGTCGGGCGCGGCCGGGTGAGCGGTGCCGGGCGCCGTCGTCCCGGTGGTGTCGCCGGTCCGCCGGGGCGGCCTGAGCATGTCGTCGAGGACGGCGTCACCGAGCGGCCGCGTGGACCGGCCGCCGCCGAGCCGTGTGTCGTCCCTCGGGGGCATCGACGCGAAGTCACCGTCGCCGCCACGGTGGGGTGCGGCCGGGTGGATGTCGTCGAGATGCGGTGCGGCCGCGTCGGTTTCGGTGGGGTGGGGCGGGGTGGTGTCGGTGTCCGCGAGGTGGGGTGTGCGTGTCTCGGTGTCGGCGAGGTGGGGTGTGCGTGTCTCGGTGTCGGCGAGGTGCGGTGTGCGTGTCTCGGTGTCGAGCGGGTGCGGCTGGAAGGTCTCCACCTCGGTCTCGGCGGGACGGTGCGGTGTGGTCGTGTCGGAGAGGTGCGGCGGGGCGGACTCCGCCTCGATGGGGTGCGCGGCGGCGCCGTGGTTCGTGGAATCCGAGACGGCGGTGTCGCCCTCCTTGACCAGCGGCGGGGCGGACTCGGAGTCGAGGGGGTGCGGGGCAGGCGACTTGCTGTCGCTGCCATGAGGTGCCGTGGCCTTGATGTCGGAGTCGTGAGGAGCCGGGGACACGGTGTCCGTGTCGGCGTGGTGCGGTGCCGGCGAGCCGGTGCCGAGGTCGTGCGGTGCCGAGGAGGTGGTGGCCGGCCCGTGGGACGGGAGGCCGTCGCCGGTGAGTGCGGGGGCCTTGGTGTCGGCGCCCGACGGCGTGTGCGGGAGCTCGGGTCGGGCGTGGGCCGGGGCCGTGTGGACGTCGGTCGCACCCGACCGGGACGGTGCCGCCGTCCTGGTGTCGGCGCTCGGCGGCAGGAACAGCCGGCGGCCCTCGTCCGTGAAGTGGAGGCCTGCGCCGTCACCGTAGACCAGTTTCGCCTTGAACAGGTGCTTGTACGCCTTGTCGAAGGCGGTCCTGCCCAGGTTGACGGCCGCCGTGGTCTGCGTGCCGTCGCTGGAGTTCGGCAGGGACCGGAAGCCGTCCGAGTTGCCGAGTGCCCGGACCATCTTCTTCATCTGTTCGCTGATGCCCGGCACGGCCCCGAGCGCGTCCTCGGCCGCTTGTGGGAGCGTGTTCAGGTTGGGTCCGTTCGACGCGGCGGCCGACGAGGAGGTCCCGGCACCCTGGTTCCTGGCCGGCCTGGGCTGCGCCTTCACCGCGTCCGGGTCGGGCCCCTGCTTCAGGGCGTCGATACGTCCGTTGATGGTGTCGAGAAGCTTCACCCGCTCGTCGAGCAGCCCCTTCGCCATGTCCTTGCGGGCGCCCTGGGCGATGTCGTGGAACTCCTGCGTCAGCTTGACCGACTGCTCGGCGAGGGGCTGTGCCTTGTTGAGGTTGTAGCGCTGCGCCTTCCTGTTGTTGCTGGCGACGGCGTTGTCGGCCTGGCGCAGCTTGTCCGACGCCTCGTCGAACGCCTTGCCCGCGGCCCGCGCGGCCGGGTCCACCGTCCCGTCGGCGAGATAGCGCCCGTCGCCGTCCGCGTCGTGGACCATGAGCGGCCTCGGCCACTCGGAGTGGACACTGCTCTCGAACGGGTTGATGGGCAGCCCGGAGCCGAACTTCGCCTCGGGCCGGTACAGCTTGGAGACGACCGCGCCCATCTTCTCCACGTCGACCGGCCCCTGGGCGAGCCTGAGGACGTCGTCCTTGAAGCCGCCGCCGATCCGGTGCACCTCGCGTACCACCGACAGGGCGAGCGCCTTCTGGACGTGCGCCCCGTGGAAGACCTCCTGGTCGAAGGAGACCGTGCGGGGCTCGCCGCCGCCCGGGTACTCGTACGTCCAGCGGGCCCGCTTGCCCATCTCGTCGAAGCCGTCGTCGTACCTGGCGCTGCGCACGGTGTCGTCGCCGAACTTCAGGTCGCGCATGGTCTCGCGGTCCAGTGGGTGCAGCTGGTCGTGCAGCGACACCCAACCGCCCTTCTCCTCAAGGACCTTGGCGTCGAAGACGAGTGTGGTCGGCCCGTACCGCGTCGCCATCGGCTTGTCGCCTGCTTCCATCCGGAAGAAGACGAAGTCGTCGTTGCCGAGGTTGGAGGTGTTCTTCACCGAGCTCTTGCCGGAGGCGAGGAACCTGATGCCCCGTCGGGCCAGGTCGCCCTGGGAGGACATCACTCCGCTGTTGGCGATGGCGTGGTAGGCCGGAGTCGCGTGCTTGATGCGATAGGGCAGGTTCTTCAGGCTGTCCAGCAGTTTCTGGAACTGTGCGCGTTCCGCCGGCGGCATGTTCCTGAGCAGGTCGCCCACCTCCTGGCGCAGCTGCCTGATGTTCCGCTCGGACAGCCTCTGCACGAACTCCGTCTGCTGCGACCTGGAGAGCTTGCCGAAGTCCTCGAAGTCGCCGAAGACCTGCTTCCACTGGGCCTGGGAGCCGGGCAGTTCGGCCTTCCACTGCTGGCCGGTGGGCACCTCGGCGTACGCCTTCTCGGTCCGGAAGCGGCGGGCCTTGGCCGGCATGGCGCGCTGCAGGCGGGTGATCGAGGCCTCGGTACCGAGGAAGCTCTTGAGGGTGATGGACTCGCCCGGCCTGGCGGCCCTGACGGCCTCGTCGACCGTCCTGGCGAGCAGGTGGGCCACCGTGGAGACGGGAGCGTGCTCGTTGCGCAGGGTGTAGACACCGCCCAGCTCGGCGGCGTCCTTGATGAAACCCCGGAGGGAGGCGTCGAAGGTGTGGGCCGTCCTGTCGAGGGTCTGGGAGAGGGCCTGGAGTTCCTGCGGGGTCTTCTTGCCCGCCTTGACCAGGTCCTCCAACCGCTGGGTGAGCCCGCGCAGTTCGAGCGACTGCTCCTGGATCTCCTGGCCGGTCCTGATGAACTGGTCCGCGTGGGCCGCGTCGGGCGCGTTGCGGGCCTGGGCGTCCAGACCCAGAGCGTGCTCCTGGAACCGCAGGGCCCGCTGGATGTCACCGGCACCGGCGAACTGGTCGACCAGCAGGTTGAGGTCGCGCTGAGAGAGCCGGCCCTCGGTCAGCGCCTGCGTCATGGCGTCGTCCAGGCGGATCGTGATCCGGGACGCCTCCTCGTTCGCCTTGGCCAGCGCGGTCTCCGCTCCGGGCCGCTGCTTGGTGGTGGCGTTGTCGAGGTTGATCTCGGCCTGGTGCACCCCGCGTTGGGCCTCGGTGTGCTCGCCGAGGATCTCGGCCAGCCGCTGCTGAGGCGTCACGGAGGTGGCCGCCTGCGTCTCGCTGTGGAGGGTCGGAGCGGAGTGGGCGGGCGGCGGGGTCGCGCTGTCGGCGGGCAGGGCCGTGCCGCCGAGCGCACGGGGCCGCTCCTTCAGACTGAGCTGCCGCAGGGCGGAGAGTTCGGCCTCCATGTGTACTGGGTTGACGCCGAGGTCGGTCAGGCGGGTGCGGGTGGCGTCGTACTGCTGCCGGGCGGTGTCGACGTTCCTGCGGGCGTTGAGCTCGGCGACGGTGGGGCCGTTGGAGCTGCCCGCGGGGCCGTTGTGCGGCAGCAGGTCCTCCTCGGCCCGGCCCAGGTCGTACCGTGCCTGGACATGGTCCCGCCAGGCGTCGCGACGGGCCTGCCGCAGCGGGTCGTCCGCGTGGCCGAACAACGCGTCGACGCGCTGCCCGTCCCGGAACCAGGCCTCCTCGAGCTGGGCCGGCGTGAGCCGCGTTCCCCGCCCCGGCAGTTCCTGGCCACCACCGGCACGGGGGGTGTCCGGCCGCGGTGCGGGCGCCGTGTCGGGGGTCCCGTGCGCCGTGCCTGGTACGGCCGGTTCCGGGTCGGGGGTGGTGTGGGTGGTCCCGGGTACGGCCCCATCCGTGTCCGGAGTGGCGTGGGCGGACCCCGGCAGGGCCGTCTCCGTGTCGGGCGTGCCCCGGGCCGGGCTGGGGACGGGGGTGTCGTGTGCCGCGGTGGGGTGGGCCGGGCTCGGCAGCTCCTTGCCCCAGGACGTCGGCGTCGGCAGGGAGCTGAGCAGTTCGTTGTTGTGGAGGACGTGTCCGCGCAGGTCGGCGGCGAGGTCGTTGAAACCGGTGCCGCTCCACTCCCTGGTGAAGGTGCGCTCGCCGCCGGTGATCGTGACCGAAACCGCGTTGTCGTTCACCTTGTGGGTGACCGTGATGGTCATCTCGTCCGCGTAACCGGGCCGGCCGACGGTGAACGTCTTCACGTTCGGGCCGTCACCACCCTCCCGTACGACCGCGTCGCCGAGCCCTTCCCAACGGCGGATCGCGTCCTGACCGAAGGCCCGCCCGAAGTCCTCGAACGCCTCGCCCGAGGGCAGCCCGGACCACTTCTCGTTGATGAGCTTGTCGAGCTGGGCCTCCGGGATCTGCTCGGCGCGCACCGGCACGACCGTGATGCCGTCGTTCTCGACCCGGGCCGGCCCGGTCCGCACCAGCCGGGTCGGCGAGAGGGTGACCTCCCACTGGTCCTGGTTGAGCGCGAGGGCGTCGTCGGCGGCCTTCTCGTACCCGGGCGGGTAGGCCATGGCGAGCTTGCCGTGGTCGGCCGGAACGTCGATCTCGAAGACGACGCGGTTGCTGTTGACGCCGTTCTTGGCCCACTCCGCCTGGAAGGCGCGGTTGTTCGAGGTCGAGGCGGGCAGCCGCTCCACGAACACGTCGGCCTGTGCGGCCCGCGGGTCCATGGACACGCCCCGCCACACCGTCATGCGCTGGTTGGGACCCTCGAACATCAGGTCGCCGGCGACCTTGTTGAACTGCCTGACCTTGCTCACCAGGCCCGGGTTGGCCTCCAGGGCGCTGGGGTTGACGAAGCCGCCGTACCCCTTCTTCGAGGTGAAGGCGCCTCCGATGACGCCTTGCATGAAGAGCTTGGTGTCGTTGTCGGCGGCAGCCTTGCCCATGTGCCCGCGGGCCGCGTGGGCGGCGGCGTCCCAGCTGTCCGCGGCCGAGCCGGTGAGTCCGGCCGGGCGTGGGGGCAGGGTGACGTCCGGGGTGGACGTGCGCAGCAGGTCGCCGGTGGCGCGGCTGTAGACGTGGCTGCCGGAGGTGGAGGCGACGACGATCTCGTCCTCGCCGTTCAGCTTCGCCGGCCAGGTACCGGCGCCGTCGCTCACGGAGTCCACGGACCTGCCCGCGACCTTGACGCTCACCCCGCCGAACGGGCCGTCGCCCAACCGCACGGTCTCCTCGGCGAGGCGGATGCCGCCCAGCCGCTTGAACGTCCAGCTGTGCGCCACCGTGCCACCGACGGCGTCCAGCTGCCGTACGACGATGCCGGTGCCCTGCTTCTCCACGGTGTACAGGCCCGACTCGACCGCGCCGCCGTGGAGTTCGGGCGTGCCGGTGCGCGGTGCCCTGAGCGCCAGCTGATGGTCGCCGGGCACCCTGACGACGTTGGGGTCCTTGAGGAGCTCGTCGAAGCCGTCGGAGTGGGCGGCGGCCGACGGCGCGGCGTCGAAGGCGTCGCCGCCGTGGCTCGCGGAGCCGGACGGCATGTCGATCGCGAAGCCCTGCTTCTCGACCGTGTCCACGAAGTCGACGCTCGCCCCGTCGAGGTAGGGGGCGCTCATCCGGTCGGTGACGACCTTGACCCCGTCGAAGTCGTTCCCGGCATGGCTGAAGGCGGACTCGTCGAACTGCAGCTTGTACCTGTCGCCCGAGGCCGAGGACGCGGCGCCCTGTTCCGGCAGGTGCTCCGGGGCATGCCCGGACGTTCCGGCGGCCGATCCGGCCAGGCCCTTGTCGGTGTCCGTGTGGGCGGGGGCGCCGGCGAAGGCGGGGCGGTCGGTGGTGCGGGCGCTGCGGCCGGTGTCGACGAGGTCGAGGGCCGAGAGGCTGTGGTCGCCGCCGGGGCCCGGGTGTCCGGAGCCGCCCACGGGGGCCGGCGCAGGCTCGTGCGTGCCGCCGGTGCTGATCATGAGCCGGTCCGGCGTCCCGGGCGCCGGGGACGGCGAGCCGTGCGGCAGCCGCTCCGCCGGGGTGCCGGGGCGCGGCGAGCCCGGCTGGTGGACGAGTTCGTCGAGGTGGAGGCGGGTCTGGTTGGCGTTGAGGGCGCTGGTGGTGCGCTCGGCGAGGGCGTCGCCGGTGCCGGGCGCCACGGGGGAGTGCGGGGTGTTGTGGCGGGTGCCGGCGAGCAGGTCGAAGGCGGAGACTCCGGCGTCGACGCTGCCCGGCCCGCCGTGCCCGATGCCGGTCGGGGAGGGGTGGGCGACGGTCGTGGGGCCGGTGAGCAGGCTGTGCGGCGCCGTCACGTCGTGCGGGGCGCCGGGCGCCGGGGCAGAGCCGAGCGCGGTGTGGGCGATGTTCGTGCCCGGCGTGCCGGTCAGCGTGGTGTGGGCGGCGCCGATGCCGGGGGTGCCCGGCGCGTGCACGGTGCCCACGTCCGGGGTGCCGGTGAACGCGGAGTGCAGGGTGCCCGCGGTCGGGTTGGCGGTCGGCAGGTGGCCGGGCGTGGCCGCGACCGGCGGCGGGGTGGCGTGGGTGCCGGTGAGGACGGTGCTGCCCGGCGCGTGGGTGGAGTTGTGCGCGCCACCCGGCAGCAGCACGTCCGCGTGGGAGGTGAGGCTCGCCGGCGTCGGGGGCAGCCCGGTGAGTGTGGTGTGGGCGGCCCCGGAGACGGCTGTCACCGGCGTGCCGGTGATGCCGTGGGTGGCGCCGGGGACACCGGCCGAGGCGGGCACGTGCAGGCCGGACGCGGTGGTGATGGTCGGCGTGGCGCCGGCGCTCACCCCGAGCTCCGAATGGCCGCCCAGCGCGCCGAAGTTCTCCACGCGCACGTTGCCGAGCTGCACATGGGGCATGTCGACCAGCGCGTCCACCGTGCGCGCCGCGTGGACGCCGAAGTTGCCGCGGTGGGCGATCGCGCCGACGTCGCCCAGGTTCAGGGACGGCGGACGCAGCGTGGAGGTCACGTCCAGATGCGTGCTCGGTATGTCGAGGTCGAGGTTGCGGATGCTGCTCTGCCCCGAACCCGCCCCGAACCGCACCTCGTTCAGCTGGATGCGGGGCATGTCGACCAGGGCGTCGACGGTGCGCGGGTCGACCGGGACCGAGCTGATCGTACGGCCGATGCCGCTGGTGATCGGGGCGCCGAAGACGTGCTGCCCGAGCACACCGCGGTCGAAGAGGCTGATCCGCAGGGCGCGCGCGAAGCCGTACTCGCCGATCTCCGCCGCGTCCACCGGAAGGAAGATGCGCAGCCACTTGGTACCGCCGAACTCCTGGCCCACCCACTCCTTGGTGGTCTGCCAGCCCCGGGAGAGGGTCTCGGGCAGCCCGCGTACGAAGCCGGGGATGGCCTTGAAGCCCTGCACGACCGTCAGGCTGACGGAGTTGACGCCGTGGCTGATGATGTTGGGCAGGTTGTGGATGCCGTCCAGCACCCACAGGCCGCCCTTGTAGACCCAGGTGCTGCCGAGCCGCACCAGGTCCTTGAGGCCGAGCAGCAGGGTCGTGGGGCGGAAGCCGTTGGTGAACAGGTTGCGCAGGGCCTGGAAGGTGCCCCGCGCGATGTTGGCGAAGCCCTTCGCGAAGGCCGTCGTACCGACGCCCTTGATGATCTGGAAGATCGGCAGCGCCTTGGTGGTCGGCGCCAGAATGCCCAGTCCGGCGAGGAAGAGGTCGAGGAAGCTGGCGTCACCGTTGGCGAAGTCGACGATCGTCTTGATGAAGAGGGTCAGGTTGACACCGAGGGCGAGCAGCGCGATCGGGCCGCCGAAGATCAGCGCCGGCACGATCAGGATGATCGCCAGCCACTGGAACGCCTCCCAGAAGATCTGGCACTTGGAGATAGGCAGCTGGATGTTGGAGACCCCCGAGATGCTGCTCGCCGCCGCGGCCGCGCCCTCGCCGTGCTCGGTGCCGGCCTGCCGGGCCGTCGAGGCGTAGGTCTCCCGGTCCGGATCGTCCTCGGACAGCCCGCGGCCCGAGTTGAGCGCGCCGTCGGCACGGGACTGGAGGTCGACCAGCTTGTCCGCCCACGTGGTCAGCGCGGTCGCCGCGCTCTCGAAGGACTGCGCCACGTCCTCGATGTGCCCGCGCAGCCGGTCGTTGACCTTGTCGCGCAGGGCGTCGGCGGCCTCGCCGACGAAGACGCTGTCACCGGCGGTGTTCATGACCGCGTCGATCGCCGTGCTGATCCGCCGGGCCTCGGAACCCAGGTGGTTGAGCTCGGTGGACAGCGCCCGGATCTGGTCGGGCTCGCCCGGCGTGGGGTCGCTGTCCAGCCCGATCGCGTTCCAGTCGGTCGGGCGTGGCATACGAGTTCCTCCCGGAAGCTGCGGGGCTCGGGGCGGTCACTCCCCAACTGACCACGCCCCAGCGGCCGCTGTGGTTCACGTGATCTGGGTTACAGCCGCCGTCCGAGGTGAACCGGCGAGGGGTGTGCGGCGTGGTCCAACTGACCGGAGTCGCGACTGGGAGGACCACTCATGGCCGACAGCCTGAAAATCGAATACAACGTCCTCAACGACGCCAAACGGGACCTGGAGAACCTGGCCGGCGACATCGGTCCGCTCCTCGACAACAGCACCTTCTCCCGGCTGGGCCAGACGGACTACGACGGATACACCTCCAGCGAGGCCCTGACGGTCCTGGGCGACCAGACCCTGGCCGACGCACTCTCGGGTTTCTACTCCAACGCCAGCAGCACCATGTCCCACGCGGACAAGGGCCTCAAGGAGCTGGCGGGCGCCTTCGGTTCGGTGGGCGAGGCGTTCCTGTCGTTCGACTCCGAACTCGCCCAGGGCATGGGCATCACGGGCAGCAACCTGGGCCTGCAGAACTACTTCCGGGACAAGGACCTGTGGGACTACAAGCAGTCCCACCTGGACCAGTGCGTGCCCGGCCCGGACGGCAAGATGCCGGACTTCTGCTCCGCCACCGACCCCGGCGACCCGCCGCTGGACCAGACGATCACCACCGAGCGGGGCAGCGTCCACACGCACCTCACGCTCGACGACCAGCGCCATGTGATCAAGGAGGAGTCCACCGTCACCTACGACGGCAAGACGTACACCTCGGTCACCAACTACTCCAGCGACGGCAACCACTACACCACGGACACCTCGTACCCGGACGGCAGCACCGTGCACTCGGAGACCAACCTCAACTCCGACGGCAGCGGCACGATGGTGACCACCGGCAGCGACGGCGACCGTACCGAGTACACCCGCGGCCCCAAGGACGCCGACGGCAACCAGCCGGACTGGCAGCAGGTGGGCGGCAACACCGATGACGACGGCGGCGGGGACGACGACTACAACTCCACGCCCGCCGCCTGGTGACCACCCGACAACCGCATCGAGACCGACAGGAACGGACAGGAACCCCATGGCCAGCTACAACGGCATCAACCTCGACTACCACAAGATCGAGGAGGTCGTGAGCCTGCTGCACGACGCCCACGAGAACCTGCTGCCGGTGCTCAGCAACCTGCGCAACCGGGTCAACACCCTCGTCGACGACGGCATGGTCTTCCAGCAGTCCAGCGAGGTCATCCGCACGACCTACAACAACTTCGACACCAGCCTGCTGGCCGCCGTGAAGGGCATCAACGACTTCTCCGAGATGTTCAACGGCATCAAGGAGAACGCGATCCAGTTCGACCAGGGCATCAGCAGCAGCCTGCAGAACAACTCGTAACGCCGACAGGCGAGAAGGGGCCCTCCCGGACTTCCCGGGAGGGCCCCTTCTCGTGCGGTGCGGCGGGGGTCAGGCCCGCAGCGGGGTGAGCGGCACCTGGAGGGCGAGCAGGGCCCCGCCCGGTCCGGCCGTCCACGCCCGGCCCGGGTGCGTCGTCGCCCGGACCACGCTCGGCATCAGACGAACGCCGACCAGGTCGCCCTCGGTGAGGTTCTTCGGCGCGAGCAGCAGACCGCGCCGCGCCCGGCGGGCCGCGAGCGTCCAGCCGCTCATCCCGCTCTGGAACCCCTCCGCCGAAGCCGCGTAGACCAGTCCCAGGCCCTGGTCGCGGCCCGAGACCGCGATCTCCTTGAGGAGCTTGTCCGCCGCCGAGCTGGTGAGCAGATCGGCGTCGTCGATCATCACCACCTTCGGCCCCGGCAGCGCGTCCAGCGCCGCCCGCACGGTGTCCGCCGACGGGTCGTTCTCGGTGAGCACGGTGGCCGTGGCGTGCCGTTCCAGGGCGCGCAGCGGCGACTCGCGCGGGGTGAGGACGACCAGCGAGGTACCGCCGGCCAGCAGCGACACCGCGATCGAGGCGAGGGTGTTGCTGCGGCCGGACCCGGCCGGGCCGAACACCCCGAAGGCCGAGGCGGAGCCCGCCAGGTCCGTGCCGACCGGGCCGCCCTCGTCGCCGCCGACACCGAGCAGCCCCCACATCGGCCGCCGGTCGGTCCGCGCGACCTTCTCGTAGGCCTCGGCGAACTCCACCGAGCGCGGCAGCACCGCCACCTGGAACGGCCGACGTGCGTCGGGCACCTGAGCGTCCCGCTTGCGGGCCGTCTCGCCGATCGTGCGCAGCGCCTCCGCCTGCTCGGTGCCGCCGCCGGCCGCCAGCAGCGCCACCTGGGTCTCGGTGCCGCTGAGGACGTGCCAGCCCCGGCCCGGCGGGATGTCGGCGGGGATCTTGTTGGGCATCATGCCGACCGCCTGGTAGTCACTGCGGTCGCCCTGCCGCAGCAGCAGCTTGTGGTCGTTGTGCGCGGCCATCCGCCCGCCGAGCAGGGAGCGTTCGGAGGTCGCGATGACATGGATGCCCGCGGCGGCCCCCTCACGGATGAGCCGGGTCACCTCCTGCACGAGCTGGCCGTGGTCGTGCTCGTCGATGATGACCGACAGCGAGTCCCAGCCGTCGATGAACAGCAGGATGTGCGCGGGCCGTTCGGCCTTCGGCAGCAGCTTGCGCAGTTCGGCGATGCCGGTCGCGCTGTGCGTCTGCGCCAGGTCCTGGCGCTCGGTGAGCTCCCGGTTCAGGCGGTGCAGCATCCGGCCCAGCCGCTCCAGGTCGTGCCGGGAGACCACGCCACCGCAGTGCGGCAGCGCGCCGAGCGCGGTGAGTCCGCCGCCGCCCGCGTCGATGCCGTAGATGTGCACGTCGGCGGTGCTCGCCGCCCGCGCCGCCGACCCGGCGATGGTCCGCAGCACCTGGGTGCGGCCGGAGCGGGGTGCCCCGATGACGTACAGGTGGCCGAAGGTGGCCAGGTTGGCCACGGCCACCCGGCGCTGCTGGAGCTGCGGCACGTCCTCCAGGGCGTACGGGATCACCAGGCGGCCCTCGCGGGTGGCGCCGAGCTCGTCCAGGTCGTCCAGGACCAGCTCGCGCTGGAGCGGCGGCAGCCAGGGGCTGGGCTGCGGGGTGAAGTCGTCGAGCAGGTCGGCCGCGGTGCGGATCTCCTCGACGAGCGCCTGGAGGTCGGTCGGGGCCGGGCCCTGAGCGGGCGCGGCCGTCACCGTCCTCGCCTCGGCGGGCAGTTCGGCGGGGCGGCCGAGCGCGTCCCAGCCCACGTCCACCGCGCGCACCGGCTTGCGGGGACCGGCCTCCGGCTCGGCCGCGGCCGCCGCCGGGGTCTGACGGGGCCGCTCCGCGCCCACCCAGGCCGTCTGGAACGGGTCCGCCTGCTTCGGCCCGCGCCGGACCAGGGCCCGCCCGGGGGTGCCGGAGGAGATGTCGACGGCGTCCTTGACGTCGATGATGTCCTGGCTCTCGGTCATGTCGGTGACCCGCAGCGCGATGCGCAGGTTGGTGTTGGCACGGATGTCACCGGTGACCACGCCGGCCGGACGCTGCGTGGCCAGGATCAGGTGGATGCCGAGCGAGCGGCCGCGCTGCGCGATGCTGATCAGCCCGGGGACGAAGTCGGGGACTTCGCGGACCAGGGTGGCGAACTCGTCGATGACCAGCAGCAGCCGGGGCAGCGGGGCCAGGGAGGGATCGGCGGCCCGCTTGGCCCGGTACTCGGGGTGGTCCTTGGCGTCGGCGGCGGCCAGCACCTGTTCCCGGCGCCGCAGTTCGGCACCGAGCGACTCCAGGGCCCGCTCCACGAGGTGGGCGTCGAGGTCGGTGACCATGCCCAGGGTGTGCGGCAGGTTGGCGCACTCCTTGAACGCGCTGCCGCCCTTGTAGTCGACCAGCACGAAGGTGAGTTCGTCGGGCCGGTTGGCGGCGGCCAGCGAGGCCACGAACGTCTGCAGCAGCTCCGACTTGCCGGAACCCGTCGTACCCGCGACCAGGCCGTGCGGTCCGTCCTGCACCAGGTCCAGCGAGAGCGGCCCGTCGAAGCCGGTACCGATGAGGAAGGACGTGGAGGCCGGATCGGTCTGCCAGCGCTCCAACAGGGCCTGCGCGTTGGGCGGCTCCTGCTCCAGCAGGTCGAGCAGACGCACCCGCTGGGGCAGTCCGGCGTCGTGCTCGGGGCTGACGTCGCGGATCGGGGCCAGCGCGCGGGCCAGCTGCTCGCACCACTCGGGGGAGACCCGGTCGGCGCGCACCGCGGGCAGGTCGGGCGCACCGGGACGTCGCACGGTCAGCCGCCCGTCGGCGGCGAGCACGACACCCGTGCTCTCCTCGGGCAGCAGCCGCTCCTGTTCGTCCAGACAGACGCTGAAGATCCGCACCCGCGGGCCGTCGGTCAGCACCTGCACCATGCCGGGCACGTCGCGCAGCCGCCGTGCCCCGTCCGCGATCACCAGCACGTCGGGGTCGGTGAAGACCACGTCACGCTCGCTGCCGGCCTGCCGGCGGCGCGACTGCACCTGGGAGACGAGTTCGCTGATCCGTGCGGCGGTGGACTCGGGGTCGTTGCCGATCAGCACCACCGGACCGCCCGCCGTACCCGGCCGCAGATGCGGCAGCCAGCGCGTCCACGCCCAGTCCGCCACCCGGTCGGGCTCGGTCAGGACGACGATCCTCAGGTCACGCGGACTGTGCAGCACACCGGCCTGCGCCACCAGCCAGCGGGCCAGCGGCTGCACCTCGGCGGCCGCACCCGCGACGCCCACCACACCGTGCGCGGCGATGTCGACGCCGATCGGCGTGTCGGGGATGTTCCAGCGGATCGAGCGGTGGTTCTCGTCCCGCGCCGGGTCCTCCAGTTCCCGCACCGACGGCTGGTCCACCGTGCCCAGGCGCAGCACCAGGTGGTCGGGGTCGCGGCGGCGCCGCTCCCAGAGCCGGCCGCCGGGACCGGTCGCGATCAGCGCGACCGCCGCCGGGTCCGGGCCGGTCTTGTCCCGCACCCGCCGCTCGCCCACCACCGCGTCCCGGACCTGCTCCTCCAGGACGTCACGGCGCCGTTCGTAGGCCGCCTCCGACTCCAGGAACTGCTTGCGGGCCGCACGGCGCCCGGTCGCCCAGTTCGACAGCATCATCATCGGGCTGAGGAACAGGAACACCAGGAAGTAGTACGACTTGAAGATGCTGACCATGAACAGACCGAGGACGATCGGGGAGATCATCATCACGGTCGGGAACGGCCGCTTCTGCGGCGGTGACGGCGGCTGCGGCAGCCGGATCCGCTCGGCGTCCAGGTGCGGGGCGATCCGCGGCGGCCGGTTGTAGTCCACGCCGTAGCCGTCGGCGGACGGCGTGACGGCCGCGTCCGCCTCGACCGGCGCGCTCATCCGCAGCAGCACCGGACCCACCGTCAGGTCCTCACCGACCGGCCAGGGCACCGGGCCGGGCCCCGCCGGGCGTTCGCGCGGCGGCTGCGGGCGGGGCCGGCGCAGCTGGGTGATCGCGTCGTCGGGCGGCGGCGAGGCCAGCCGGGCCCGCACGGCGGCCTCGGGATCGTCGTCGATGCGCAGCCAGGCCGCGGTGCCGTCCGCGCCGACGGTCACCCACAGCCCGTGCTCGGGCACCCCGTCGGCGGCGTCCAGCCGCAGGGCGCACAGCGGGTCGGCGCCGATCTCGTGACTGCCCGGACCGAGCCGCCAGGTGCGGCCCGCCCCCGGCCCGGAGACGAGGTGCACCTCGGCGAGGACCCCGTCCCGGTCGCCGTCGTCCTGGAACCGGACCAGGTCGGCCGGGCGGGCCGGGCCGCCGAGCCCGACCAGCCCGCCGTCGCGGATCCCGCTGCCGGAGACCGGCGTGCCGGGATCGAGCCGGTGGTCGCCGGCGTAGAGGTTCCGGGCCCGCGGTGTGCCGGCCGCCGCCCAGTCCGCGCCGCCGGTGGCGGCGGCCTCGTCCTGGGGCAGGGCGGCGGCGAGGTCGCCGACGGTGGCGTTCGAGGGCAGCCGGACCTGGTGGTCGCGGCGCTGTCCGTCCGTGGCGTCCACGGTGGTGATGGTGAGGTTCACGGCTCCCAGCCGGGCGTTCGTTCGTACGGGATCGGGGGACGGGTACGGCGGTTACGGCGTCAGCGTGCCGGTGGCGAGGTCGCGGAGACCCCGGCCGCTTCCGAGGTGCTCGGTTCCGCGAAGTCGTCGTCGCTCTCGACGGCCGCGGCCGGAGCGGGCACCGGCGTGGCGGCGGGCTCGGGTGCGGGTGCGGTGGCCGGCCGGGTCGCGGAGACGCCGGTCGGCCCGGCGGCGGGGGCCGCGCCGGCATCGAGGTCCGGCTCGTCAGGCAGCAGGCCGGGGTCGGCCGCGGGCACGGTGTCCGCCGAACCCGCGGCCTCGTCGTGCGGGAGGTCCGGGCACGGCGGCAGTGCGGCCAGCGTCCGGGCGACGGCCCGAGACAGCGGCAGGGCGTCGACCCGGGCGGCGAAGGGCGCGCCGTGCACCGTGAGCACCGCGTCCGGGGCGATCTCCAGCAGCCGGGTCCGGCCCCGGGCCACACCCAGGCTCAGCAGCCGGACACCGGACGGCAGCGGCCGCTCCAACGGGTCGGCGCAGACCGCGACCTCGATGCCGGGCTGCCCGACGGCCGCCGTGGCCGGCGCCCCCGGGTGCCGCGGATGCACGCCGGCGGCGATGGCGACCCGGCCCTCCGGCAGCCGGGCGTCCAGCTGCGCGGCCAGTGCCTGGAGTACGGCACGGGCCGAACGGGCGGCGCGCGGCGGGCCGTACACGGACAACGCGGGCGGCCCGGAACGCACGTCGAGCAGCACGGCGTGCCCCATGTCGTGGCCCACGCACACCAGCAGTGGTGCCGCCGAGTCCGCGGCGTCGTCCGTGAGATCGGCACGGTCTATCCACCACAGCCGGGGGTCGCTCTCGTCGGCCGCCCAGGGTTCCGGCGGCTCGCGCAGCGCGTCGCCGTCCGCCGCGACCAGCACGGCCATCCACTCCGGGCCTGCCAGCACGCCGTAGGGCCGGACCCCGGGGCGGACGCCCGCGGCCAGCGCCGTGGCGCGTTCGGCGTCGGTCCACACGGCCGGGTCGCGCAACAGCCGGACCAGCAGGCGCAGACCGCGCCGGTAGCGCAGCTCCGTGCGGACCGGACCCGTGAACGCCTTCGCGGTCAGGCCGATCTCCCGTCCGAGCCGCCGCCACAGGGCCTTCCAGCCGCCGCCGCGCCGGACCAGCCAGTGGGTGACGGCGAGAACCAGGACCAGGACGCCGACGAGGCCGAGCAGGGTGGTGATCGTGTCGGAGGTCATCGCGTCGTCTCTCCCCGGAGATGCTCGGTCCCGTTCTGGCGGAGGCCGTGGGATTCGAGGGTGGCGCGCAGCGCGCGGATGCCGTGATGGGTACGGGACTTGACCGTGCCCGGGGGCAGCCCGAGCTGGCGGGCCACGTCCTCGCCCGGCTGGCCCAGCAGATGGACGCGGGCGACGGCCTCGCGGTGCGCGGGAGCGAGGGTGCGCAGCGCGGAGACCAGTACCCGGCGGTCACCGACCTGTTCGGAGTGGTCGGGCACCGGCGCGGGGGCGGCGCTGCCGAAGTCCGCCGCCGTGATGCCCACCGGGACGGCCCGGTCCCGGCGCCGGCCGTCGACCACGAGGTTGCGGGCCACCCGGAACAGCCACATCCGGATGGGCCGGTCCCGCCAGTCCAGCCGGCCGGCCGACTGCCAGGCCCGCAACAGGGTCTCCTGGACGACGTCCTCCGCGCCGTGGGGGTCGCGCCCCATCATGCCGGTCACGAAGCGGCGCAGGCTGTCGCGCTCCGCGAGAAGGAGGCCGAGCGTCCGGTCCGCGCCGTCGGCGCGGTCATGGTCGATGAGGCTCACGGCCTCCGCCTTCCGGTGTCGGTGATGCTGTGGTGCTGTCGTGCGGTGTTGCTCTGTGTCACTGTGGGTCGTGTCAGGCACGAACGCTAGCGCGAATAACGCCAGTTCCCGAAGCCGCCCTCGTCCCGGACTTCAACAGATTCGTCACAGGCAACTCCGCATAGGTGGACGGAAGGTGACGTTCGGAAAGATCTTCGAGGGCGGGTGGGCGGATCGGTGCCGAGCCTTGGTTACTGTTCCTGTGCCCCGCGTGTTCCGGGCGTTCCGGGACCTTCACCAGACCTACGGGAGACGACGTGCCGCCCCTTCGCAGACCCCGGCCCTCGGCGGAACGGCCAGGCGCACCGACGGGACGTTTCAGTGACACCTTCGCCCGCCGCCCCGCCGTGCCCCGGCGCGGGCTCGTACCGGGCGTGCGGGTGTGGGCGACCGTCGGCGCGGCGGCCGGACTGACCGTCGTCGCCGCCCTGGCCGTACCGCTGCTCGGCCGGGTAGACCTCTTCCCCGACCCGGACACCACGCCGGCCGCCGCGGTGGCGGCGGGGGATCCGACGACGCTTTCCGCCACCACGGATTCGCCGTCCCCGTCGCCGTCCTCGTCCCCCTCGCACACCGCCGCGCACAAGCCCGCGAAGACCACCTCCGGCGGTTCCGGGTCGGCCGGCGGCACGGGGACGGGCTCGGCCGGGCAGCAGTCCGGCGGCGGTTCCGTCAGCTCCGGTTCGAGCTCGAACTCGGGCTCCACGTCGTCCGGTTCGAAGAGCGGCGGCTCCAAGTCGTCCTCGTCCGGGAAGTCCTCGTCAGGCAGTTCCTCCTCGGGCGGCAGTGGTACGAAGACCACCACCGTCCCGGGCGTCGCGCTCATCGGCACCGGGTCCGGCCGGTGCATCGACGTCACCAACGGGGGCGGGGACGGCACCCGGCTGGAGATCCTGGACTGCTCGGGCGCCGCCAAGCAGAAGTGGGTCTTCCAGTCGGACGGCACCGTCCGCTCGCTCGGCCTGTGCATGGACCTGGCCTGGGCCAACACCGCGGACGGCACCGCGATCCAGGTCGCCAAGTGCAGCGGCAACCGCGCCCAGCTCTTCTACCTCAGCGCGCAGGGCGACCTGGTCAGCGCCCTGGCCGACAAGTGCGTAGACGCCACCGACAACGGCACGGCCAACGGGACCAAGCTCCAGCTGTGGACCTGCGCCGGCACCCCCAACCAGAAGTGGCGCAAGGGCTGAGCGCGGCCGTTCACCTGGTCCAGTAGCGGAGGTTGCGGAAACGGGCCTCCGCACGGCCGGAACCGTGGTTGTAGACGCCGTTCTTGAAGTAGCGCGTGGCCGGGCCCCGGTCGTCGACGGTCAGGACGAGGGAGTCGTCCAGGTACACCTTGACGGTTCCGGTGCCCGTGCTCGCCTGGTGGGCGATCTTGACGTTGAACCAGGTGCCGTAGGCGCCGGTCTTGAGCACCGTGCCGTCGTACCACCGCACGGTGCCCCCGCCCGTGTCGTAGACGTCGAGCATGATGTCCGTCGCCGGGGTGCCCGAGGGATGGACGCTCCGCAGGATCTGCACGAAGGTCGCGCCGTCGGTGCCGGACGGCAGGTAGACGTCGGCGTCCCACATGTGGCCGCCCGTGCTGTAGTCGACCTTCCAGCGCATCTCGGTGCGCGGATCGGTGCCGCTGCCCTCCTGGAACGGCTCGTCGGTGGCGTACACCCACATCCGCTCGACGCCCCCACTGGAGCTGTGCCGGTCGCTCAGGTCGAGGTTCCAGGGCTTCTGCCAGCTGTAGGTGAACGAGGTCTGCGTCCACCCGTCGGTCGGGGCGACGGCCGCAGCGGCGGCCGCGTCGGTCAAGGGGAGGACGAACAGCGCTCCTGCGCCGGCCCGTAAGAGGGATCTCCGGTTCATCGACTGTCCTTTCCGGTGGGGGAGTGGCGAGCGATAGCGCGAACGCAGGCAACTCCAATACATCGGAGGAGTCAAGGACTTGGGTCAAGGTTATTGATGTGAACGTGAAGCTCAAGCCCGTATGCAGGCCCAAGGGGCCAAGATCGGCGCAGTGTTCGGGCTGTTGACAGGTGCACGCATGGTCCTTAGGTTCGCCGATACACCCGATGTATCGATGATCCGTCAGGTATGGAGGACGATGATGACCTCGCACCCGGAGAAACGTTCACCGTTGCCCCGCAGAGCCGTACTCGGCACCGCCATCGGCGGCGCGGCGGCCGTGACCCTGCCGGGCACCGCCCACGCGGTGTCGACGGAACCGGCCGTCGCGACCGCCCCCGGGGGGCCGGAGAAGGCCGCCACAGGCGCCAGACGCCCCTGGAAACTCCGCGACACCATGACCACCGACGGCGCCTGGGACCGGTTCCTGCACGGCCAGGACCTGCTGTGGAGCAGGCTGCCGACCGTCTGGTACGAGGGACCGTTCCTCGGTGACGGCCTGCTCGGCAGCATGATCTACCAGGAACCGGGCGCCAACCAGATCCGCTTCACCGTCCAGCACGGCCGCGTCCAGGACCACCGCCCGGAGTTCGGCAGCGGCTGGGGCACCGCCCGCCTGCCCGTCGGGCACCTCACCCTCGAACCGGTCGGTACCATCACCGCCGTCGACTGGCGCCTCAGCCTGTGGAACGCCGAACTCACCGGCACCGTGACCACCACCGCCGGCACCCTCACCCTCGCCGCGCTCATCCACGACGAGGTCCTCGCCGTCCGCGCCACGGCCGCCGGCGGGGAACGGGTCACCTGGACCTTCCACCCCGAGGAGGCCATCAGCCCGCGCAAGATCCAGGAGGCGCCGCCGGCCGGCTACACGGCCAACCCGCCCTGGACCACGAGGACCACGGCCGACGGCACCGAACAGGTCCTCCAACCTCTCACCGGTGGCGGCCAGACGGCGACCTCCTACCGCCGTACCGGCGACGACCTGCTGGTGAGTGTCGGCCACAGCTTCCCGTCGGACAGCGCGGCCGAGGCGGACTCCCGGCGGCACCTGCGCAGCGCTGTGTCGTACAGCACGCTCAGGCGACGGCACACCCGCTGGTGGCACGCCTTCTACCGGAAGAGCTTCGTGTCGTTCCCCGACCAGCGGTTGCAGAGCTTCCACTGGATCCAGCTCTACAAGGTCGCCTCCGCCAGCCGCGCCGACGGCCCGGTCATGGCCACCTCCGGGCCCTGGCTGGAACCCACCCCCTGGCCGGCGGTCTGGTGGAATCTCAACGTCCAGCTCGAATACTGGCTCATCCACGCCTTCAACCACCCGGAACTGGACTCCCTCGCCACCACCCTGCGCCAGAACCAGGAACAGCTCACCGCCAACGTGCCCGCCGCCTACCGCACGGACAGCTCCGGCATCGGCCGCAGCTCCGACATGTTCGCCAACCGCGAGGTGGGACGACCGGGAACCGGAGCCGAGACCGGTGACCTCACCTGGGCGCTGCACAACGTCTGGCTGTCGTACCGCCACTCCATGGACAAGTCCCTTCTGCGCGACACGATCTACCCGCTGCTGCGCCGCACGATCAACTACTACTGGCACTTCCTCACCCCGGGCAGCGACGGCAAGCTGCACCTGCCGAGCACGCTCTCGCCCGAGTACCCGGTCGTCCCGCCGCAGGACACCAACTACGACCTGGCCCTGATCCGCTGGGGCTGCCAGACCCTCCTCGACTCCGCCGAACTGCTGGGCATCGACGACGAGTTGAAGCCCCGCTGGCAGGAGGTGCTGGCCCGGCTCACCCCGTACCCGGTCGACGGCAACGGCTTCATGATCGGCGCCGACACCCCGTACGACCAGTCCCACCGCCACTACTCGCACCTGCTGATGGTGTACCCGCTGTACCTGGTCAACTGGGACCAGCCCGAGAACCGCGACCTGATCACGAAGTCGGTCGTCCGCTGGCACGCGCTGACCGGCGCCCACCGCGGCTACAGCTACACCGGGGCCGCCTCCATGTACGCGATGACGGGCGACGGCGACACCGCCATCGGCTACCTGCGCAAGTTCTTCGACCCCACGACCCGCTACCCCTGCCGGGCCAACACCCACTACACCGAGGCCGGTCCGGTCATCGAGACCCCGCTGTCCGCCTCGCAGTCCCTGCACGACATGTTCTGCCAGAGCTGGGGCGGCATCATCCGCGTCTTCCCGGCCGTCCCGACCGCCTGGGCGGACCTCACCCTGCACGACTTCCGCACCCAGGGCGCCTTCCTGGTCAGCGCGGTGCGCAAGGCGGGCACCACCAGGTTCATCCGGATCCGCAGCCTGGCCGGCGAGCCCCTCAGGCTCCGGCACGGCCTGACCGGCCCCCTCACCGTCCTGCTCGACGACGGCACCCCGGCCCGCAGCCACGACCTCGGCGACGGCACCCTCGCCATCGACCTGCCCCGCGGCCGCGAGGTCCTGGTGCACTCCGGCTCCCGCCCCGACCTCGTCATCGCCCCCGTCGCCGTCAGCGAACCGGGCGCGGCGTGGGGACTGCCGTAACCACCGACCGGAAGACAGGGTTCTCATGGCTGTACCACTCCCAAGAACCGTGGTCGCGGCGCTCTGTGCCGGGCTGGCGGCCACCCTCCTCACCACCGCGCCCGCACGGGCCGAGCAACGGCGACCGGACAGCTGGACCGTGACCGAGGCGGCACACGCACCCCGCGCCCGGATAGCCCTCGACGACACCACCGGCACCCTCAGCCTCACGGTCTCCCGTGACGGCCGTACGGTCATCGAGCCGTCGCCCGTCGGCATCGTCACCCAACAGGCCGATCTCTCCCAGGGGTTGCACTTCCTGCACCGCAAGGACCGCATGGTCGAGGAGCGTTACCGGGCGAAGTCGGGCAAGCGCCTGGACCGCCGGGTCCGCATGAACGAGACCCGGCTCTCCTTCGCCACCGCCGCCGGCGCCCGCCTCGACCTCGTCGTCCGTGCCTCCGCCGACGGCATCGCCTACCGGTACACGCTGCCCGCCGGGTACGGCGACGTCCTCGGCGAGACCTCCGCGTTCGAACTGCCGGCGGACGCGGGCGCCTGGCTCAGCACCTACCGGGTGGACAACGAGGGCCAGTTCAACCAGTACACCGCCGCGACCGCACCGACCGCCGAGTACTCGGACCAGGCCCTGTTCGCCACCGACGGCGGCTACACGCTCCTCGCCGAGTCCGACCTCACCGGCGCCTACTCCGGCGCCCGGCTCGCCCACACCCAGGGCACCGGCACCTACCGCGTCAAGCTCGCCGACAGCCAGGTGCACACCGACGGACCCCTCACCACTCCCTGGCGGGCCATGATCACCGGTGACCTCGCCACCGTCACCCGGTCCACCTTCACCGACGACCTCGCCCCCGCCTCCAAGGTCGCCGACACCTCCTGGATCCGCCCGGGCACCGTGCTGTGGACCTGGCTGGCCGGCGGCCGCGCGGCAGGGCAGAGCCTCGACGCGCAGAAGGCGTACGTCGACTACGCGGCCGCACACCACTGGCCCTATGAAGCCGTCGACTCCGGCTGGTACTTCAAGGCGGACGAGTGGGACGTCACCGACCCCGACTGGCAGACCGACAGCTGGATGCCTCAACTCGTCGACTACGCGCGCGCCAAGGGCGTCGGGATCATCGTCTGGATCCACCAGCGCGACCTCGACACCCCCGAGGAACGCGCCCAGTGGCTGCCCACCCTGGAACGCTGGGGCGTCAAGGGAGTCAAGATCGACTTCATGAACTCCGAGGCGCAGTCCATGTTCCAGTGGTACGACACGATCCTCGCGGAGACCGCCGCACACCACCTCATGGTCGACTTCCACGGCGCCACCCTGCCCAAGGGCATCCAGCGCACCTGGCCCCAGGTGATGACCATGGAGGCCGTCGGCGGCGAGGAGAAGCGCACCAACACCGCCGCCCACCTCACCACCCTGCCCTTCACCCGCAACGTCATCGGCTCCATGGACTTCACCCCCGGCGGATTCCAGCGGGTCGGCCTGCGCCCGAACTCCGACGCCGCCGAGGCCGGGCTCACCGTCGTCTACGAGTCGGGGCTCCAGATGTTCGCGGGCACCCCCGAGTCCTACGACCAGCGGCCCCTGGCCCGGGACTTCCTCGACCAGGAGCCCGCGGCCTGGGACGACACCCGGCTGCTGTCCGGCAGTCCCGGAAAGGAAGCCGTGCTCGCCCGCCGCAGCGGGGACCGCTGGTTCCTCGGCGGGGTCTACGCCGGAGCCGCCCACACCGCCACCGTGCCCCTGACCATCGGCCGGGGGCGCTGGCTGGTGGAGACGGTCCGGGACGGCGCCGACGGCCTGGTCCAGGATCGGCGAGTGGTGAGCGGTGGCGACGAGTTGAGCATCGATGTCGTCGCCGACGGCGGCTTCGCCGGGATCGCCTGCCGCTGGCGGCCGGGCGTCACCACCTGCTACCGCTGAGCGCGCACAGCCTCACGGCGGGCACCGAGCAACAGTCCGAGCGTGCCCGCCGTGGACGGTGACGCCGAACCCCGCAGCACCCCCGTACCGCGCGCCAGTACCGCGTCAGCGGTCATCAGTTCGATCTCGACGAGGGCGCTCACCATCGGCCGGTGCGGCGCCGGCATCAGAGCCAGCACCTCCCGTCCCGACCGCAGATCGGCCCGGGCCTTCTCGACCTCGTGCTCCACCAGGGCGCGCAGGCCGTCGGAGGCCCGGCCCGCTTCCAGGTCCTCCACCGTCACCGAGAAACGCTTCAGGGTCTCGGCCGGGATCCCCAGATGCCCCTCTCGCAGGTCCTCGGCCAGGTCGTTGACGAAGTCCAGCCGCTGGCTGCCGTCGATGAGCGTGCGGCAACCCTCCCGGAACCGCCCGTCGGTGTCGCTCTCGGGCCCCAGCAGGCCGGCGATCGGCAGAAAGGCGGGCAGCGAGTAGGCATCCACATAGGCCTGGTAGTCGGCCTCCGTCGCGAAGCCGTCGAACTCCAACTCGGCGGCGGCGGTGGCCAGATACGACTCCACGACCTCCCGGTGCCGCGGGTACGCGGAGACCGTGTGCAGCAGCGTGCGGATCAGCGGGTCGGCACTGGTCCCGGTCTCCAGAGCGGTGCGCACCCGCTCCTCCCAGGCAGCCCAGGCCGCGGCCCGCTCCGGCTTCGGGCCGCTGTCCAGGAGGTCGTCCCCGTGGTGCATCACCGCCGTCGCGGCCACCACATGGGGCAGCACGGCGGCGGGCAGCAGCACCCGGCAGGCCAGATAGGCGCTGCGCCGGTACTGCCGCACCACACGCCGCTGGGTGCTGTAGTCCCGGCGCAGTTCCGGGTCCGTGATGCCTGCCGCGGTCAGGGTCTTGTTCCACGCGCTCACGAGATGATCGTAGAGGCTGCCGCGGACCGCCGGACGGTGGCCGTGAACCGTGCTCTCAGGAAAGGGGCTTCAGGAACTCCAGGAGCGCCGCGTTCACCTCGTCCGGCCGCTCCTGCTGGGTCCAGTGCCCGCAACCCGCCAGCCTGACGGGCTCCCGCACCAGGTTGGGCATCAGCGCGGGGAGCCGCTCGATGAGTTCGGGTGTGCCGGGGAACGCCGGGACCAGGTCACGGTCGCCGTAGACGTACAGTGCGGGCGGGGTGACGACGGCGCCCTGCCAGGGGGCGGTCAGTTCCCAGTTGCGATCGAGATTGCGGTACCAGTTGAGGGCGCCGGTGAAGCCGTGGGAGAAACTCTCGGTGAGGGCGTCGAGGTCCGCCTCGGTGAACCACCGTGGAAGTGTCTGCGGGTCCGGCATGTCCGCGAGCCACCCGCGCTCCGGGTCGACCAGCGGCTGCCGGACCTCACCGGTGCCCGCGCCCTCCCCGGACGCCATGGTGAAGAACTTCCGCAGGGTGGTGCGCGGGTCGCGGGCGAACTCGGCGTCGGCGACGCCCGGGCGGTTGAAGTAGTTCCAGTAGAAGCGGCCGCCGAATCTCTCCTCCATCGCCCGCAGCGGCGGCTGCGCCCCGCGGAACGGCGGCGGCACGCTCAGCCCGGCCACCCCGCGCACCAGGTCCGGCCGGAGCAGCGCGGTGTGCCAGGCCACCGGCGCGCCCCAGTCGTGCCCGACGACGAACGCCGTCTCCTCGCCCAGCTCCCTGATCAGCCCGACGACATCGCCGACCAGATGGAAGATGCTGTACGCCTCGACGTCCGCGGGGTGATCGCTGCTGCCGTACCCGCGCTGGTCGGGGGCGACCACATGGAAGCCGGCCGCGGCCAGCGGGCCGAACTGGTGCTGCCAGGAGTGCCAGGACTCGGGGAAGCCGTGCAGCAGCACGACCAGCGGGCCGGAACCCTCCTCGGCGATGTGCAGCCGGATCCCGTTCACGTCGACCATTCGATGCTGGACCATGTGCACGAGCGTACGTGCAACGATCTTCGGCTACCCGTCCTGCCCGGCTCCGGACACAGGCGCCGGGAGCCGGGGGCGGGAGCGGGGATCAGCGGGCGAGCCTACCTTCCGCCGGCCGCCGCCCGCCGGGTAGGCCGTCCCAGCGCCCAGAACAGGACGCCGAGGAGCATGAAACCGACGAGCGGGACCAGCTCCGTCAGCAGGTACTTCCCGCGTTCGGCGTGGGTCCAGCCGTCCGGCGCGTAGTCGGTGCCGAACCAGTGGTCACCGGCCCCGGGCGCGACCAGCTGCACGCTGGCGAAGAGGATGAGCAGGGTCAGGACCACGCTGATGGTCCGGGGGAAGGGGGCCCGGTACGGGCGGGGCGTGTCCGGGTACTTGCGGCGCAGGAACGGGAGCGCCGGGAAGATGCCCAGGTAGCTGACGAGCGTGGTGGACACGGCGAGGCCGAGGACGGCGCCGAAGAGCTTGGCCGCACTGCCGTTGGTCAGCTGGTGGGCCAGGATCAGGACGCCGGTGGAGACCAGGCCGCTGAGGACGTTCACCCGGACCGGGGTGCCGAACCGGCTGGAGATGACGCCGAGGAAGCGGGGCGCCGCGCCGTCGTAGCCGGAGACGGCCAGGGCGCGGTCGGAGCCCATGATCCAGGTGACGCCGGAGGACAGCACCGTGAGGATGAACATGATCGCGGCCAGGTCGCCGAGGACGGAGCCGACCCCGGTGAGCGTGGCCGTGCCGTCGGCGGCGACGTGACCGCCGTACACCGTGAAGACCTGGCGGAGCGCGTCGATGAACCCGCCGAGGCCGGTGATGGCCTTGACCGGCAGGACGAGCAGGATGCCGAGGATCGGCAGCGCGTACAGCAGGACCGAGAGGACGGCGCTGCGGAAGATGCCGTAGGGGACGTCCTTCTGCGGGTCCGTCATCTCGTCGCCGGCCGTGTTGGGCAGCTCGAAACCGACGTAGTTGAACATCAGGACCGGCACCAGGCCGACGAATCCCGCGTAGGTCGGCGAGAAATCGCTGATGCCGAAGCCGTGCAGGCCGTGCTGGACGCCGTAGACCACGACCGTCACGGTGAACAGGCCGAGCAGCAGGAACCGGCTCCAGGCGCCGATGGTCGGGATCCACTTGCCGATGTCGAAGGAGAGGATCGCGGCGAGCACGCCCACCCAGACGAAGACGAGGGTGAAGACGTAGAAGGCGGGGGTGCCCAGGTCCTTCCCGCCGTTGAAGAAGGTGGTGTACGCCGTGACGGCGGAGACGGCGAGGGTGCCGCCCAGCCACACCGGGTTGGTGATCCAGTACAGGAAGTTGTTGACGGCGCCGGCGAGGCGCCCGAAGGCCCGGCTGGTCCAGATGTAGGGGCCGCCCTCGTCGGGGAAGGCGGCCCCGAGCTCGGCGATCAGCAGCGCGGAGGGCACGAAGAACACCACGCCGAGCACGATCAGCCAGGTGAACGCCTCGGCGCCGGACGAGGCCACGGCACCGATGGTGTCCACCCCGACGATGGTGCACAGCAGGAAGAACAGGATGTCGAAGCGGCCGAAGTGCTTGCGCAGCTTCTGCCGTTCCGTCTGGGCGGCGGCCGGCGTGTCGACCGGCTCGGATGCGATGGGTCCAGCGGTCACCGGGAGCTCCAGCGTGCTCGGAAGGGGCGCGATTCGGCCATGGTCCACTGTGTCGCACAAGCGCACAAGCTTTCGGCTCAACTCGTGACCATCGCCCCGGCCGCTCACAACCGCCGGAAACCTCCCGGAAACCGGAGGGCCCGCTACCGGCCCCTGGTGCCCAGCAGCCGCCGTGCACCGCCGACCGCCGCGACGGTCAGGGCGGTCGTGGTCGCGGCCGTCACCGCCGGGTGCCGGGCCAGTGCGGCCTGTACCGAATGGGCGTGCGACCGCTGGTCGAACTCGCCGTGGGCGCCGTGGTCGCTGCCGGGCACGGCGTCGGCCGGCGCGTACAGGTTGCCCCGGCCGGCCGGCCGGGGCGCGTCCGTCTGCTGGGAGTCGAAGCCGGTGCGCGCCAGGTAGCGGTCGAGGAGGGCCGGGGCCAGCCGGTTGGCCCATACGGTCGCCGCCGTGCTGGCGCCGATGTAGCGCTGCTTGCGGCCGGGATGGTCGGCGGCGTGCACGACACCGCGCGCGGCCACCTCGGGCTGGTAGATCGGCGGCACCGGCTGCGGATGCCGGGGGAGCCGGGAACGCACCCACGAGAACTGCGGGGTGTTGACCGCCGGCATCTGGGCGACGGTGATGTGCACGTTGCTGCCCTTGTGCAGCAGTTCGAGCCGGACGGACGAGGTGAAACCGTTGATGGCGTGTTTGGCGGCGCAGTAGGCCGACTGGAGGGGGATCGCCCGCTCGCCGAGCGCCGAGCCGACCTGCACGACGGTGCCGCGGTCGCGCGGCAGCATCCGGGCCAGGGCGGCCCGGGTGCCGTTCACGAACCCGAGATAGGTCACCTCGGTGACCCGCCGGTACTCCTCCGGGGTGATCTCGGTGAAGGGCGCGAACACACTGGTGAAGGCGCAGTTGACCCAGACGTCGATGGGCCCGAGGAGCCGTTCGACGGCGTCGGCGGCGGCCTCCATCTGGTGGGGGTCCGCGGTGTCGGCCTGCTGGATCAGCGGGTGGCCGCCGCGTTCGGTGACCTCCTTGGCGGTCGCCTCCAGCCCGGCCTCACCCCGGGCGATGAGCGCGATGCGCGCACCGCGCTCGGCGAAGAGCCGGGCCGTGGCACGGCCGATGCCGGCGCTGGCTCCGGTGATGACGACGACTTGCGACATGGTCCTTTCCTTCGGCTCGTGAGCTTTCGTGAGCTCCGGTCGGTCAGCTGACGCGGTAGGGGCGGGCCCGTTCGGCGTCGAGCCGCAGTCCCAGGCCGGGGGATCCGTCCCGGCCCGGGACCAGGGCGCCGCCCTGCGGGCCGGGCGCGCCGTCGAAGAGCAGCCGCTCGATGCGGACGTGGTCGTGGAACCACTCCAGGTGCCGCAGGTTCGGCACCGAGGCCGCCGCGTGCGCGTGGGCGGCGGGCGCGCAGTGCCCGGAGATCTCCAGGCCGTGGCTCAGTGCCAGCGCCGCGACCCGCAGCCATACGGTGATCCCGCCGCAGCGGGTGACGTCCGCCTGCAGACAGTCGACGGCCCCGGCGGTGAGCATGTGCCGGAAGTACGGCAGCGTGTAGCCGTACTCGCCGGCTGTCACGTCGGCCATGACCCGGCCGCGGACGGCGGCGAGCGCGTCGAGGCGGTCGGAGGAGACGGGCTCCTCGAACCAGGTCACGCCCTCCCCGTCCAGCCCCGCCGCCACCCGCACGGCCTGTTTCACGCCGTAGCCGCCGTTGGCGTCGACGTACAGCTCGGCCGCGTCGCCGATGCTCTCCCGGGCCCGGGCCACCCGCGCCAGGTCGCGTGCCTCGCGGCTGCCCCAGGACTCACCGATCTTGATCTTGACCCTGGGAATGCCCTCCTCGGCCACCCAGCCCCGCAGCTGCCGGTCCTGCCGCTGCGCGTCGTACGTGGTGAAGCCGCCGCTGCCGTACACCGGCACGTCGTCCCGGGCGGCGCCCAGCAGCTCCACGAGCGGGAGCCCGAGCAGCCGCGCCTTGGCGTCCCACAGGGCGATGTCGACGGCGGAGATCGCCTCGGCGGCGATCCCCGGCAGCCCGGCGTTGCGCACGGCGCGCTGCATGGCCTCGTTGGCGCGCGGCACGTCGAGGGCCGGCAGGCCGGTGACCACCCCGGCGAGGAGGTCGTCGACGACCCGCGCGGCCGCGGCCGGGGCGTAGGTGTATCCCAGCCCGGTGACCTCTCCGCAGCGGACGGTGACCAGGACGAGCGTGGTGCTGTCCCAGGCCGCGGTCCCGTCCGCCTCGGGCGCGTCCGTCGGAACGGTGTAGACGGCGCTGTCCACCCGTTCGACGGCCGGCAGGTCGCTCACCGTCGCCCCGCTTCGTGCCGGTGCGGCAGGAACTCCTGCACCTTGGCCTTGAAGCCCTGGCGGACCATCGCGACCCGGTCGCTGTCGCCCTTGAGGACGGCGGCGGCCGCCGCCTCGATCTGGTCGAGGGTGGCGTGCGGCGGGATCGGCGGTACGGCCGGGTCGGTCACGAAGTCCAGCACGCACGGCCGGTCGGCGGCGAGCGCGGCCTCCCAGGCGCCCTGCACCCCGCCCGGCTCGTCGATCCGCATGCCGGTCAGGCCCAGCGAGCGGGCGAAGTCGGCGTATCCGACGTCCGGGATGGACTGCGAGGGCAGGAACTGCGGGGCGCCCTCCATGGCGCGCATCTCCCAGGTCACCTGGTTCAGGTCCCGGTTGTTGAAGACGGCGACGATCAGCCGCGGGTCCTCCCAGTCCTGCCAGTACTTGGCGACGGTGATCAGCTCGGCCATGCCGTTCATCTGCATCGCCCCGTCACCGACCAGGGCGATCGCCGGCCGGTCGCCGTGCGCGAACTTGGCGCCGATGGCGTAGGGCACGCCCGGCCCCATCGTCGCCAGCGTCCCGGACAGCGAACCCCGCATCGCCCCGCCCAGCTTCAGGTGCCGGGCGTACCAGTTGGCGGCCGAACCGGAGTCGGAGGAGAGGATGACGTCGTCCGGGAGCAGGCCGCTGAGGGCGTGGGCGACGTGCTCGGGGTTGATCGGGTCGGCCTCGACGGCGGCCCGCCGCTCCATGACCTCCCACCAGTCCTTGACGTTGTTCTCGATCTTCTGCCGCCAGGACGGGTCCTCCATCTGGTCCAGCAGCGGCAGCAGCCGGCGCAGTGTGCGCGCGGCGTCGCCGACGAGGTTGACCTCGAAGGGGTAGCGCATCCCGACCATGTGCGGATCGATGTCGATCTGCACCGCCCGGGCGTTCCCGAACGCCGGCAGGAACTGCGTGTAGGGGAAGGAGGAACCGATGACGAGCAGCGTGTCGCAGTCACGCATCATCTCGTACGACGGGCGGGTGCCGAGCAGCCCGATGGCGCCGGTGACGTAGGGCAGGTCGTCGTCGAGGGCGTCCTTGCCCAGCAGCGCCTTCGCGACCCCCGCGCCGAGCCGGTCGGCGACCTCCTTGACCTCGGCGCGGGCGCCGCGCGCGCCCTGCCCGATCAGGATGGCCGTCTTGCCACCGGAGTTGAGGACGTCGGCGGCCCGCTGGAGGTCGCCGTCGTCGGGCACGGGCGCGTAGTGCGACATGCCGAGGCTGGACGGCACCATCTTGAAGGCGTGCTCGGGCGGCGAGTAGTCGAGTTCCTGCACGTCGGCCGGGATGATCAGAGCGGTCACCGAGCGGCGCGCCATGGCCGTGCGCATGGCCCGGTCCAGGACGTTCGGGAGCTGCTCGGGGACGGTGACCATCTCGCAGAAGTCCGAGGCGACGTCCTTGTACAGGCTGAGCAGGTCGATCTCCTGCTGGTAGGAGCCGCCCATGGCGCTGCGGTTGGTCTGCCCGACGATCGCCACCACCGGGACATGGTCGAGCTTGGCGTCGTACAGGCCGTTGAGGAGATGGATGGCGCCGGGGCCCGAGGTGGCGGCGCAGACGCCGACCTTGCCGGAGAACTTGGCGTAGCCGCAGGCCTCGAAGGCCGACATCTCCTCGTGGCGGGACTGGATGAACCGGGGGTTGTTCTCCGCGCGTCCCCAGGCCGCGAGCAGTGCGTTGATGCCGTCGCCGGGGTAGGCGAAGACGTTTTCCACGTCCCACTCGCGCAGCCGCTGGAGGATGTAGTCGGAGACCTTCGTCGACATGTTCGACAACCTTTCCTGAAGTGGACGTGCGTGCGTTTACGGGCGGCGCAACTGCCGTACGGCGCCCAGCGCGGCCGCGGCCGCGAGGGTTCCGGCGGCGGCGGTGGTCGCCCACCGGGCCGGGCCGGAGGGTTCGGCGGGCCGCCGGGCCAGCCGCTCGGGCCGGTCACTGGGCACGGGGCCGTCGAGGGCGAGGGCCAGTGCCTCCGCCAGGTGCAGGGCCCGGCGCCCGGTGCCGCCCTGCTCGATCTGGGTGCGGCAGCTGAACCCGTCGGCCAGCACCAGGCTGTCCGGCGCGGCCCCGCGCACCGCGGGCAGCACTCCCAACTCGCCGACAGCCATGGAGACTTCGTGATGCCCACGTTCGAAGCCGAAGTTGCCGGCCAGTCCGCAGCAGCCCTCGTCCAGGACGTCCGCGTCCAGATGCGCACGGCGCATGAGTTCACGGTCGGCGTCGAACTTCATGATCGCGTGCTGGTGGCAGTGGGTCTGCACGGTCGCCTGCCGGGCCAGGAACGGCGGCTGCCAGCCGGCGGGCGCGTGGTGGACGAGCTGTTCGGCGAAGGTGCGGGTCCGCCCGGCGAGGCGCTGCACGTCCTGGTCGTCGGGCAGCAGTTCGGGGGCGTCGGAACGGAACACGGCCGTGCAGGACGGCTCCAGCCCGATGACGGGGGTGCCCGCCTCCAGGTAGGGCGCCAGCGCCCGCAGGGAGCGGCGCAACACCTTCTTGGCCACGGTCAGTTGACCGGTCGAGATCCAGGTCAGGCCGCAGCACACGGGTGTCTCGGGCACGGCGACCCGGAAGCCGGCGTCCTCCAGGACCCGTACCGCCGACATCGCGACCGAGGGGTGGAAGTGGTTGCTGAAGGTGTCCGGCCACAGCACGACGGTCGCCGGGTCCGCCGGGTCCGGCTGCTCGGTGCCGAGGGCGCGCCACCACTGCATGAAGGACCGCTCGGCGAAGACCGGGGGCTGCCGCTGCCCGGCCACCCCGGCGAGAGCTTTGCCGACCCGGCCGAGCAGTGGGGCGTGCAGTACGTTGTTCGCCAACCCGGGCGCGTGTTCCGCCAGTTGGGCCCAGAGCGGCAGCCAGCCCATCGAGTAGTGGGCGGCCGGGCGGGGCCGGCCCGCGTAGTGGTGGGCGAGGAACTCCGCCTTGTACGTGGCCATGTCGACGCCTGTCGGGCAGTCCGACTTGCAGCCCTTGCATGCCAGGCAGAGATCCAGGGCGTCCCGGACCTCCGTGGACCGCCAGCCGTCCTTGACCGCCGAGTCGGGATGCCCGTCGAGCATCTCGAACAGCAGCCGCGACCGTCCGCGCGTGGAGTGCTCCTCCTCGCGGGTGGCCCGGTACGAGGGGCACATCACGTCGCCCTGCAGGCTCCGGCAGTTGCCGATGCCGACACAGCGCAGCACCGCCCGGGTGAAGGAGTGCTCGTCCTGCGGATACCCGAAGTGGGTCTCGTGGGTGTCCGGCCGCCAGGCGGCCCCGAGCCGCAGCTGCCCGTCCACCGGATGCGGGTCGACGACCTTGCCGGGATTCATCCGGTTGCCCGGGTCGAACAGCGACTTCAGCTCGCCGAAGGCACCGACCAGCCGCTCCCCGAACATCCGGGCCAGCAGCTCGCCCCGGGACTGGCCGTCGCCGTGCTCGCCCGACAGCGAGCCGCCGTAGGAGGCCACCAGGTCGGCGGCCCGCTCCACGAAGCGCCGGAAGTGCGCGACACCCTCGGCGGTCTTCAGCCCGAACGGGATCCGGGTGTGCACACACCCCTGCCCGAAGTGCCCGTACAGCGAAGGATGGTCGTAGTCGAACTCCTCGAACAGTCCCTTGAGGTCCCGCAGGTAGTCGCCGAGCCGCTCGGGCGGCACCGCCGAGTCCTCCCAGCCCTCCCAGGTCTCCCGGTCGTCCGGCGGCCGTGCGGTCACCCCGAGCCCGGCCTCCCGCGCCTTCAGCATCTTCTGCTCGCGCTGCGGATTGTCGGAGAAGGCGACCGAGGAGTCCTTCTCCGACCGGCCGATCGACTTCAGCAGGGCGTGCGCCTGGGCGTCGACCTCCTCCTGGCTGTCCCCGGTGAACTGCACCAGCAGCCAGCTGTCCGCCTCCGGCAGCACGCGCAGCGAGTCCAGGTAGGCCTGCTCCTCGCGCATCAGCTCCGCCATCCGCCCGTCCAGCGCCTCCAGCTGGCCGGGGGAGCAGTGCTCCAGCAGCTGCGGCACGTGATCGGCGGCCTGGCAGATGTCGTCGTACCCCAGCACCAGCAGCGACTCGTACGGCGGCACCGGCACCAGCTCCAGCTCGGCGCGCAGGACGGTCACCAGCGTGCCCTCGCTGCCGACCAGGGCCCTGGCCACGTCGAAGCCGTTCTCCGGGAGCAGCGAGTCGAGGTTGTAACCGGAGACCCGGCGCGGGATCTTCGGGTAGCCGCGCCGGATGTCCCCCAGGTACTCGGTGACGAGGCGGTCGAGGCCGTCGTACAGCTCGGCCCGCCGGCCGCCCTCGGCGGCGATCCGGGCCCGCTCCGCCTTCGAGGTGGGCCCCACCCACATCCGCAGCCCGTCGTACGTCAGCACTTCGAGCCGGAGCACGTTGTCGACCGTCTTGCCGTACGCCTGTGCGGACGATCCGCACGAGTTGTTGCCGATCATCCCGCCGAGCGCGCAGTGGCTGTGCGTCGACGGCTTCGGGCCGAACATGAGCTTGTGGTCGGCGAGCCGCCGGTTGAGTTCGTCCAGGACGATGCCGGGCTCCACCACGCAGGTGCGGGCGTCGGGGTCGACGGAGACCAGCGCGTCGCAGTACTTGCTCCAGTCGATCACCACGGCCTCGTTCGTGGTCTGCCCGGCGAGACTGGTGCCGCCGCCGCGCGACAGAACCGGGACGTCGAAGCGGGCGCACAGCTCCACCGCGTGGGCACCGGCCTCCACGGTGCGGGGCACGACCACGCCGAGCGGGACCTGCCGGTAGTTGGAGCCGTCCGTCGAATAGGCACCCCGGCTCCCGGTATCGAAACGGACCTCCGCGTCGGTCCCGGCCCGCAGGGCCTTGACCAGGTCCTCAAGTGAGTCTCCGGGAACGCGTGTGCTCATCGCCGACCTCCGGGCTGACGTGGAGTTTCCTCCGGTACGGCCCCCCGGGTACCCCGGAAGTCGACTTCTTTCGCCAGGACAATCCGGGCACCCATGTTGCGCTCCATCATTTCCAGCGCGGCCTCCGCCAGATGCGAGTGGATCGAGGCGACGGCGTCCCTCGGCACCGTGACCTCCAGATGACGGATGTGCGCGTCCAGAGCCGAGTACAGGACGCACTGCTCGGTGACCTGGCCGGTCAGCACCACCGTCCCGACGCCCAGGTCCCACAGCAGATAGCCCAGCGGGGTGTCGTAGAAGATGGAGTGCCGGGCCTTCACGACGAACAGCGAGTCGTCGTCGGGCCGGATCGGCTCGACCAGGTCCGCGTGCGGGCGGGACAGCGCGGACTCGACGAGTTCGCCGTGGTGGGAGCGCCAGAGCCCGAAGTTGTCGTTCGCGTAGATCACCGGCACGGCCGCCTCCCGGGCCCTGCCGATCAGGTCCGCCAGTACGGCCACCACCTGCCCCGCGGCGGGCAGCAGCAGCTCCGCGTCCTCGTGGTCGTACGTGTTGATCATGTCGATGACGACGAGCGCGCGGCCGTCGGTCGCTCCGGGCCCGGTCACGGCGTTCACCACCTTCCGCTGGGTTCGCGGTCAGTCCCGCAGCCGCGGCAGGACCTTGGTGCGGTAGAAGTCGAAGAAGCCCTGCTGGTCCGGGCCGATCTGGTTGACGTAGACGGTGTCGAAGCCCGCGTCCACGAACGCGGAGACGGCCTTGACGTGGTCGTCCGGATCGTCACCGCACGGCACGGAGCCGGCCACCTGCTCCTCGGTGACCAGTTCCATGGCCTGCTCGAAGTGGCGCGGGGTCGGCAGGACCTGCGGGAGCTCGCCCGGCAGCTGCTCGTTCGCCCACAGCCGGTGCGCGGTGCGCACCGCCTCCTGCCGGTCGGTGCCCCAGCACACCTTCATCCCGCCGTACACCGGCTTGGTGCCGCCGCCCCCGCGCCGGAACCGCTCCACCACGGACTCGTCGGGCATCATCGTGATCAGCCCGTCGCCGATCCGCGCGGCGACCTCGGCGGCCTGCGGGCCGAACGCCGACACGTCGATCGGCACCGGCTCGTCCGGCACCGTGTACAGGCGGGCGTTCTCCACCGTGTAGTGCCTGCCACGGTGGCTGACCTGCTCCCCGGTGAACAGCCGCCGGATGATCTGCAGGGCCTCCTCCAGCATCTCCAGCCGCACCGGCGCCTCGGGCCAGACCGTGCCGAGGATGTGCTCGTTCAGCGCCTCACCGGTGCCCACCCCCAGCCGGAACCGGCCGCCCAGCTGCACCGCGGCGGTGGCGGCCGCCTGGGCGATCACCGCGGGGTGCGTGCGCACCAGCGGGCAGGTCACCGCCGTCTCCACCGGCAGCGAGACCGCTTGCGACAGCGCGCCGATCACCGACCACACGAACGGGCTCTGGCCCTGCCCGTCGTGCCAGGGGTGGTAGTGGTCCGAGATCCACAGCGACTCGAAACCGGCCTGCTCGGCCATCCGCGCCTGTTCGACCAGCTCCGCGGGGCTGTGCTCCTCGCACGAGAGGAAGTATCCGAAGCCCGCCATCGTCTCTCCTGATCCGCGTGTGTGACTGGGGACCGCAGCCGAGTACCCGGTGGCCACCGGGTTGTGCAGGGCGTGTCGCCCGGATGAGGAGGGGTACCGGAGAGGCGGGCCCCGACAGAGCGACCCCACGGAGGTTTTCATGGCACTGCGCGTGCTGCCCCGGAAGGCCTGGCGGAACTGGCGGCGCTCCGCCGACCTGCGCGTTCCGCTCCACTCGACCGAGGTGGAGGACGCGAGCAGGCGCTTCCTCCTGTACGGCGCCCTGCCGCTGTGGGTGCTGCCCGGCCTCGCCGACTGGTGGATGCACCGGCGGACCCGGATCGAGCACACCAGCGGCACCAAGGAGTCCGCGGTCCACGCCCTGATGATGTCCGAGGCCGGGGCACCGGTGCTCATGGGTCTGCTGGCCCGGGTCAACCCCCTGGTGCTCTCGGTGATGGGCGGTGCCGCCCTCGCCCACGGCGCGACGGCCGTGTGGGACGTCTCGCTGGCCGTCGGCGAACGCGAGGTCCGGCCCATCGAGCAGCACATCCACAGCTTCCTGGAGGTGCTGCCGCTCACCGCCCTGGCCTTCACCGCCTGCCTGCACGCCGACCAGGTCCGCGCCACCCTGCGCGGCGGCCCCGGTCCGCAGGACTGGCGGCTGCTGCCCAAGGAGCATCCGCTGCCCGCCACGTACCTGGCCGGACTCGCCGGGGCCGTCGTCTGCGGGGTCGTCGTGCCCTACGCCGAGGAGCTGTGGCGCTGCCGGCGCGCGGCGTCGGCCGAGCCCGCTGTGTCGACCGCGTCCGGCCTGCCGACCGCGCCGGACGTGTCGGGCGTGCCGGCCGTGCCTGCTGTGTCGGCCGAAGGGAGCCGGCGATGAGAAACGGACAGGGCGCGGCGTCCGCCCCCGAGCTCCGGGCGGCCGACCCGGAGGCGGAGCCACCCGCGTCCGGGCAGCTGCCGCCCGACCGCACCCAGGCCATCCTGGAGGCGACCAAGCAGGTCGGCGCCATCCTGAAGCGGGCCGGACACAAGTTCGCGCTGGCCGGCAGCGTCGCCGTCTACGCTCACGGCGGCAGCGGCAGACTCCGGCACGACGCCGACTTCTGCGTGCTGCCCGAGGAGGCCGAGGCCGTGGCGGGCTCCCTGCGCTCGGCCGGTCTGACCGTGCGCGTCCCGCCGGAGGACTGGCTGGTGAAGACCTCCTGCTTCGGCCAGGACGTCGACATCATCTTCGAACTCGCCCACCAACCGGTCACCGTGGACCTGCTGGCCCGCGCCGAGGAACTCTCCGTCGACTCCGTGCACATGCCGGTCCTGTCCGCCACCGACCTGCTGGTGAACCTGAACACCGCCTTCTCGGAGCACCACTGCGACTTCGGGGCCGTCCTCCCGGTGGCCCGCACGCTGCGCGAGAAGGTCGACTGGGGAGAGGTGCGGCGCCGCTGCGGGGACGAGCCGATGCCCGCCGCCTTCCTCTTCCTCCTGGAGCGGCTGAACGTCATCGACCCCCCGCAGGAGCAGCCATGAACCTCGAATACCGCGTGGCGCACGTCGCCGAGCACCTCGCCGCCGGGCCGTGCGGCGAGCTGGGCGTACGGGCCGAGATCCGCGGCGAGACGGTCCTGCTGACCGGCACGGTCCCGTCGGCGGGCTGCCGCGAGGCCGTCCGCCGCGCCGTCCACGACGAACTGGCGGGCGTCCCGGTCCACTGCGACATCGTCGTCGCCGAGACCACCCCGCCCGACCACCCGGAAGTGCTGGCATGACCCGGGTAGCGGCCGTCGGCGACATCCACATGGGGCCCGACAGCCAGGGCACCCTCCGCCCGGCCTTCGAGACCCTGCCGGACTGTGCCGACATCCTCCTGCTCGCCGGTGACCTCACCCGGCACGGCACCCCCGACGAGGCGCAGGTCGTCGCCCGGGAGATCAAGGACCTCGGCGTCCCGGTCGTCGCCGTCCTCGGCAACCACGACCACCACGACGACCACCCCGACGAGGTCACGGCCATCCTGCGGGAGGCCGGAGCGCACGTCCTGGAGGGCGAGGCGACCGTCGTGAGCCACCGGGGCCTGCGGATCGGCGTCGCCGGCACCAAGGGGTTCGGCGGCGGGTTCGTCGGCCGGTGCGCCGGAGAGTTCGGCGAACCCGTGATGAAGGAGTTCGTGCGGTACACACGCCGCCGCGCCGACGGCCTGCGCGCGGCCCTCGAAGAGCTGCGCCGGCACGAGTGCGACGCACGGATCGCCCTGACCCACTTCGCCCCCGTCCCGGACACCCTGGCAGGCGAACCCCCGGAGATCTACCCGTTCCTCGGCAGCTACCTCCTCGCCGAGGCCATCGACACCGTAGGCGCCGACCTGGCCGTCCACGGGCACGCGCACGCCGGCACGGAACACGGCATGACCGGCGGGGGAGTCCGGGTGCGCAACGTCGCCCAGCCGGTCATCGGACGGGCCTTCCACGTCTACTCGCTCAACACGACGTAGCACCCGATCCCGGGCAAACCGGGAGGTACCCGGCACGAGGGGTACCCGGTCCTCGACAGACACCTTCGAACAGTGGGAAGGGGGCCGGTCATGGCCCAGCACGTGCGCGACATCATGACCAGCGACCTGGTGACCGTCGAACCGCAGGCGTCGGTGGCCTTCGTGGCCCGGGTGATGCGGGACGAGGACGTCGGAGCGGTCCTGGTCACCGAGGAGGGGCATCTGCGGTGCCTGGTGAGCGACCGCGACCTGGTGGTGCGGGCCTTCGCCGAGGGCGCCGACCCCGATCAGACCACCGTGATGCAGGCGGCCAGCGACGACCTGGTGACCGTCACTCCCGACGACAGCCTGGACCGGGCGGTCCAACTGATGCGCGAGCACGCCGTACGGCGGCTCCCGGTCGTCGACGGCGACCAGCCGGTCGGCATCCTCGCCATCGGCGACCTCGCGATCGAACGCGACGAGAAGTCCGCCCTCGGCGACATCAGCGCGGCCCGGCCCAACACCTGAGGTGAGACGTGGGACACCCCGAGGCGGCCGCGCCCTCTGCCGATCGGGTGCCACAGCCCAGCCGCGCGAGTGTTTCGCGTCGGCTGGGTGCTCGCCCCGCGCCTGACGGGCAAGGGATGGCGAGAGGCGAGGAGGGCGTGTGGAGAACAGCGGGCGCGGTGCGGCGGGCGAGCGGTTCGCGGACGCGGTGGACGCCCGGCTGCCCGTCCACGACGGGGCCGGCCAGCTGCTGCGCAAGGCCTTCCCCGACCACTGGTCGTTCTTCCTCGGCGAGATCGCCCTCTACAGCCTGATCGTCCTGGTGCTCACGGGCGTGTGGCTGACGTTCTTCTTCAAGCCCGAGATGCGGGACGTCGTCTACCAGGGGTCGTACGTCCCGCTGCGCGGCCGGCCCGTGTCCGGGGCCTTCGACTCCACCCTGCACATCAGCTTCGACGTGCGCGGCGGACTGCTGATGCGCCAGGCCCACCACTGGGCCGCGCTGGTCTTCGTCGCCGCGATCGGCGTGCACCTGCTGCGGATCTTCTTCACCGGCGCGTTCCGCAGGCCCAGGGAGATGAACTGGGCCATCGGCGTCACGCTCTTCGCGCTCGCCCTGGCCGAGGGCTTCGCCGGCTACTCGCTCCCCGACGACCTCCTGTCCGGCACCGGACTGCGGATCGCCCAGGGCATCATGCTCTCCATCCCCGTGGCCGGGACGTACGTGAGCATGTTCGTGTTCGGCTCCGAGTTCCCCGGCCACGACATCATCCCCCGGCTGTACAGCCTGCACATCCTGCTGCTGCCGGGCGCGCTGATCGCCCTGGTCACCGTCCACCTGATCCTGGTCTTCCACCTGAAGCACACGCAGTGGCGCGGGCCGGGTCACAAGAACACCAACGTGGTCGGAAAGCCGCTCTACCCGCAGTTCTCGGCCTCCTCCATCGGCCTGTCCCTCACCGTCTCCGGACTGCTGGTGGCGCTCGCCGGGGTCGCCCAGATCAACCCGGTGTGGAAGTACGGCCCCTACCGCCCCGACCAGGCCTCGACCGGTTCCCAGCCGGACTGGTACGTGGGCTTCCTGGAAGGCTCGCTGCGCCTTGTCCCGCCCTGGGAGACGAACTTCGCCGGACACACCCTGATGTGGAACGTCCTGCTGCCGGCCGTGGTCCTGCCCGTGCTGCTCTTCGCCGTCCTGTACGCCTACCCCTTCGTCGAGCAGCGGCTGACGGGGGAGTGGCGGCAGGAACAGCACTTCAGCGAGCGCCCCCGGGAACGGCCCGTGCGCACCGGACTCGGCGTGGCCGGCGTGACCTTCTACGGGGTGCTGGTGCTGGCCGGCGGCAACGACGTGGTGGCACAGACGTTCCGGGTCTCGGTGAACGCCCTGACCTGGATCCTGCGCGTCGCCCTGGTCGGCGGCCCCGTCGTCGCGTTCTTCCTCACCCGCGCCCTGTGCCGTGCCCTGCTGCACGCGGAACAGGAGCGGCTGACCGAGGGCGAGGAGACCGGTGAGGTCCGGCAGACGATCGCCGGCGGCTACGAGAGCGACCACCGGCCGGTGACGTCGTTCCGGCCGGGCGCCCCACGCCGGCCGCTCAGTCCTGATCAACCCCCCGGTTCACGTACTGGAACACCAGTCCCGCAACACCCCGAGCCAGAACACCGAAGCCGATGAGGAACAGCCACAGCCCGAACACCACCCCGGTCGCCGCGAGCGCGAACCCCAGTGCGGTGACGATCGGCCAGAGGCTGTGCGGCGGGAAGAACTCGACCGACCCGGCGGAGTCCGCCACCTCCGCCTCCGTACGGTCCTGGGCGCGCGGGCCGTGGCGCAGGAAGGTGACCGTGCAGAAGAACGACACCAGCGTGGCCATCCCGAACGCCACGATCAGCGCCGCCGTCCCGGCCGGGTCGGCCCGCGACCACACCCCGTAGAGCGCGGCGGCGGCCCCGAAGAAGACGGCCACCCCGCCGAAGAGCAGTGCCTCCGCCTTCACCGCAACGCCTCCTTCTCCGCCTGCACGATCTCCGGATGGTGCAGGTCGAACGCCGGCGACTCCGACCGCACCCGGGGCAGCGCCACGAAGTTGTGCCGCGGCGGCGGGCAGCTCGTCGCCCACTCCAGGCCGCGCCCGAACCCCCACGGGTCGTCCTCCTCGACCTGCTTCCCCTTGTGGGCGGTGAGCCAGACGTTGTAGAGGAACGGCAGCGTGGAGACGCCCAGCAGGAACGCGCCCGCCGACGAGACGGTGTTGAGCAGGGTGAAGCCGTCGGCCGGCAGATAATCGGCGTACCGGCGGGGCATGCCCTCCGCGCCGAGCCAGTGCTGCACCAGGAACGTCAGCTGGAACCCCAGGAAGAGCAGCCAGAAGTGGACCTTGCCCCACCGCTCGTCGAGCATCTTCCCGGTGAACTTGGGCCACCAGAAGTAGAACCCGGCGAACATCGCGAACACCACCGTGCCGAACAGCACGTAGTGCAGGTGCGCCACGATGAAGTAGGAGTCGGTGACGTGGAAGTCGATCGGCGGCGACGCGATGAGCACCCCGGTCAGCCCGCCGAGCAGGAACGTCACCAGGAAGCCCATCGACCACAGCATCGGTGTCTCGAACGAGAGCGAGCCCCCGCGCATCGTCCCGATCCACGCGAAGAACTTGATCCCGGTCGGGACGGCGATCAGGAACGACATGATGGAGAAGAACGGCAGCAGCACCGCCCCGGTCGCGAACATGTGATGCGCCCAGACGACCGCGGACAGCATGGTGATGGAGGTCGTGGCCCCGATCATCGGGAGATATCCGAACAGCGGCTTGCGCGAGAACACCGGGATGATCTCGGAGATGATGCCGAAGAACGGCAACGCCACGATGTACACCTCGGGATGCCCGAAGAACCAGAACAGGTGCTGCCACAGCAGCGCCCCGCCGTTGTGCGCGTCGAAGACGTGCGAGCCGAACTTCCGGTCGGATTCGAGGGCCAGCAGCGCGGCCGTCAGGACGGGGAACGCGGGCAGCACGAGGATCGACGTGAACAGCACGTTCCAGGTGAACATCGGCATCCGGAACATGGTCATGCCCGGGGCGCGCAGGCACAGGATGGTGGCGAGGAAGTTCACGGCGGTCAGCGTCGTCGACACACCCGAGACGACCAGCCCCATCACCCACAGGTCGCCGCCGGCGCCGGGCGAGAAGTAGGCGCTGTTCAGCGGCGCGTAGGCGAACCAGCCGAAGGCCGCCGCCCCGCCGGGCACCAGAAACCCGGAGACCACGATCAGCCCGCCGAACAGGTACATCCAGTACGAGAGCGCGTTGAGCCGCGGGAAGGCCAGGTCCGGGGCGCCGATCTGGAGCGGCATGATCGCGTTCGAGAAACCGGCGAACATGGGGGTCGCGAACAGCAGCATCATGATCGTGCCGTGGATGGTGACGAACTGGTTGTAGGTCTGGTCGCTGAGGAACTGCAGCCCGGGACGGGCCAGTTCGGCCCGCATACCCAGCGCCAGCAGCCCGGCGAACAGGAAGAAGCAGAACGCCGTCACCATGTACAGCCGGCCGATCACCTTGTGGTCGGTCGTGGACGCCCAGCCCAGCAGCCGGCGCCCCAGCGGCGTCGCCGTCGGCGTCGTAGGAGGCGTGGGCGCTTCGCCGACGCGTTGCGAGAGTTCGCTCATGGTCCTCCTCGGCCGTTCCGAGCGCGGAAAGCGCCTCGCGGGTGCCCTGCTCGCCGTACCCGGGACAGCCGGACCGTGGGGGCGCGGCTGCCGCCCGCCGCACCGAAATCGGCATAGCGGGCGAACAGGGCAGATCGGCTCCTGGTGACGCTACCGGTGACCCGCCGGAGACCCGGTCCGCCACGCCTCGCTGCCGGGCATTCGATGCCGGTCGGCGGGTACCCGACGTTGATGTACACAGCACTTGAGCAACTGGCCGCCGCCGGCTCGGTGGCAGGGATGATCATCATCGTCGTCTGTGGCGTGCTTCTCACGGCCGCGCTGATGGGGGCGGTACGCCTCGGCATCGGGGTGCGGCGGCGGGAACCGGCACCGCCGCGGCGCTCGGAGCAGCCGAAGCTGCCCGACTCCGGCCCGGTGTACGAGGAGCGGAACATGCGCGAACCGAACGAGGTGCCCCGGGCAGGGGACGACGGTGAGCGTCTCACCCCGCACCAGCTCGGCAATGCGCCCAGCAGGCCCAGCGGCGACCAGACCCGCCCGCGCTGGCAGCCCGGCTCCAGCGGATCCTTCGGCAGCGGCGGCGGCGGCGCGAAGTGAGCCGCCGCTCCGGCCGCCGCCGTCTCGCCTCCGACGCGGTTCGTGTGAGGTGCCTGGTGGCGGGCACTCGGGCCGCGGCGGATCCGATTCCGGACCGCCGTGCCACGAGCGGAGGTGAAGGGCATGGGACATGGGGGAAACGTCATCGACGAGCTGATGACCGACCACCGAGAGGTGGAGGAGATCTTCGGCAAGATCGAGGCACTGCCGTCCGGTGACAAGAACCGCAAGTTGTACGCCGACCAGGCCACGATGGAACTGGTACGGCACTCGGTGGCCGAGGAGGCCTATCTCTACCCGGCGGTGCGCAAGCACGTCGAGGGCGGTGGCGCCCTGGCCGACAAGGAGATCGAGGACCACGCCAAGGCCGAGCGGATCATGAAGGACCTGGAAAGCTGCGAACCGGACGACGCCCGGTTCGACGCGCTCATGAGCTCTCTGATGAGCGAGATCCGCATGCATGTGGAGGACGAGGAGCAGAACCTCTTCCCCAGGCTCCGCGCCGCGTGTCCGCCGGAGGCCCTCGACGATCTGGGCGACAAGGTCCGCCAGGCGAAGAAGACGGCACCGACCCGGCCTCACCCCGCCGCCCCTGACAAGCCCCCCGCCAACAAGATGCTGGCACCGGGCGCCGGTCTCGTCGACCGGCTCCGCGACGCGCTGACGGGCCGCGGCAAACCCGGCTGACCCGTCCTCCGCCGTCCGACACCGGGCCCGGCGCCGCGCGCGCCGGGCCCCCGCATGCCCACGGTCGGCCGAGGGCCGGTGACCGTACCGTCGCGTCGCTCGGCCTGCTCATGGAGACGCCGGAGCACGTGGAGCGCTGGTGAGCGGCGGACTCCTCACCGCCGGGACGATCGCGGCCGGCTTCGCCCTACCGGTACGGCGCCCCGCGGCACCGGTGCTGATCCGGCCACGTCACGGCGACGCGCCCCTGGCGGAAACCCTGGAGACGGCCGCCTGAGCACCGGGGCTCAGGCTCAGGCCGACACGGGCCGGCCGGGCCGGTCGAGGCGCTGCAGCAGCTGCTCACGGTGGAGTGCGGCCACCGGCGCGAGCAGGTCAGGATGGCGCAGCAGCGACGCCGCCCGCCGGTCGTCCTCGTCCGGGACGAGCAGCCGCCGGAAGTCCACGGGGCCCCACGCCAGGTGTTCGCCCACCGCGAGCGCGCCGACCGCGGCGCTCGCCAGCTCGGGGTCGCAGAGCAGGCCGGCTGCCCAGCTCGCCACCACCTCGTCGACCCAGGTGCGCCAGTCGCCGTCCGGGTCGTGAGCGGTGTCCGAGCCGGTCACCCAGTCCAGCCGCGCGGAACCTCCCGGACCCGTCATCGCGACCAGACCCGCGTCCAGCGTCGTCGGATAGCGCAGCCAGGCCGCGACCGTCACGGCCTGCCGCACCTGCGCCTCGCACCGCGCGGCGGCGAAGGCGCCGCCGTGGGCGGGAAAGGCGCCCGCGAGCCAGCGAGCGGTCGCCGCGATGAGCGGCGAGAGATCTTCGAGCACTGCCCAACCGTCCGAAGCCTGAAACCAACCGGGAAACGACAAAACGGTATCCCGAGGCGGGCTCGCGGAGATATGGCCCAAAGGCGCCGGGCGACGTGGTTCTGCACACAGTGCGTCGCAGGAGCGCCCCGCAGACGGCGGAACCCCGGGCCCACCGCGCGGGCCCGGGGTTCCAGGAGTGCGACGGCTGCCGGCCGCTCTCAGTGCAGGCCGCCGGGGTCACCTGGCCGGATCCGGCCGCGCCAGGCGCCGCTCTCGGCGCCGCGGTGCTCGATGAAGTCCTTGAAGCGACGCAGGTCGCCCTTGACCCGGCGGTCGATCATGCCGAGCGCGTCCGCGCCCTTCTCGGCCATCCCGGAGGGCTCCACGTCCATCGTGAGCTCGACCCGGGTGTGGGTCTGGTCGAGGGGCTCGAAGCGGACGGACCCGCGCTGCCGGGTGTCGCCGTCGATGGTCCGCCAGGTGATCCGGTCGTCCGGCAACTGGTCGACGATCTCGGTGTCGAACTCGCGCCGCACCCCGCCGATGCTGGTGGTCCAGTGGTTGTGCCGGTCGTCGAGCTGCGTGACCTCGTCGACCCCCTCCATGAAGTTCGGGAAGTCCGCGAACTGGGTCCATTGGTTGTAGGCCGTGTGGATCGGGACGCCGACGTCCACGGCTTCCTTGACCGTGCTCATCTGTTCCTCCTCGTCGCAGGCGGCTCATTCCCGGGGCGCGGACTTGCGTCCCCGGAGGGTTTTCTCATCGGCCCCGGGGTTCGGGGTGATCGGGTCGCCGGACCCGGCCGGCTCGGGCGCGCCCCGGTCGGCATCCTCCCGGCCGGCACGCTTCTCGACCTGCTCCAGCAGCTCGTCCTTGACGGTCCGGGGCCCTCCGTCCTTCGCGTTGCGTTCGGTTCGCTTTCGCACAGCGGCCGGGTACCCCACCCGATGTGCGGGCAACACCCGTCGGCCGGGCGAAGGCGCGTCAGCCGTTGATCAGCACGTCCCGGGCCGCGCCGACCCGCAGGTCCTCCAGCGTGCTCATCTGGCGATGGGCCCGTTCGATCAGCGCGTCGAGTACGTGCTCGTCGAGGCGGTCGTCCGCCTCGGCCAGTGACCGCAGGGTTCGCCAGCCGAGTTCCTTGCCCTTGACCCCCAGCCGGAGGAACTCCAGCTCGATCACCAGTGTCAGCGGCGAAGGACGCAGGAGACGCCCGTTGCTCTTGAGGCGTCCGAGTCGCTCGGCCGTGCCCGCGGCGACGGTCTTGTACCGGCGCTCCGGCACACCCAGGCGCCGCATGACGCCGAGCAGACTCGTACGGTCCTCGGCGATCTCGTCCGCGAGCACCCGCAGGGCTCCGGCCGCCGGAGTGCCACGGTGCGAGCGCGCCATGAACCGGGCGCGGCCGGCGCCGACCGTGGCCCCGGCCAGGTGGTCGTTGAGATAGATCCCGAGCAGGTCCATCCGGAGCCCGCTCACCCCCGGGCGGGTTCGGTGGTGGGTCGGTGTCGTCATCGCTCGTTTCCTCGTTTCCCGCCGTCGGCTTTGCGGCGGCAGAAGCCGAGTACCCGGCAAGGAGCGCCGAATCCGGCCGCCCGCGACACGCGGTCCACGCCCGGAGCATCATGGAACTCCCGCAGGTGAGGAGGGCACCGTGAGCGCGGTCGTGGAGAGCGTGCGGATACCCGCCACCGGCGTGCGGCTCGACGCCGACGTGGCCGTGCCCGAGGCGGCGACGGGGGTCGTGCTGTTCGCGCACGGCAGCGGCAGCAGCCGGCACAGTCCCCGCAACCGCTTCGTCGCCGGCGAACTGCACGCGGCCCGGATCGGCACCGTCCTCGCCGACCTGCTCACCCGCGAGGAGGAGACGACCGACGCGGTCACGGGTGCGCTCCGCTTCGACATCGGCCTGCTCGCCGCGCGCCTGGTCGGCCTCGCCGACTGGCTCCGGGGGTACCGGCCCGCCGCGGGCCTGGGGTGCGGGCTCTTCGGCGCGAGCACGGGCGCCGCGGCCGCCCTCGTCGCCGCCTCCGCACGCCCGGAGACGGTCCGCGCGGTGGTCAGCCGGGGCGGGCGGCCGGACCTGGCCGGGGACGCGCTGACGGCGGTCGGGCAACCGACCTTGCTGATCGTCGGCGGGCGCGACCAGGAGGTGCTGCGGCTCAACCGGGAGGCGATGCGGCGGATCCCGGGCGAGGCCCGGCTGGAGGTGGTCCCCGGCGCGACCCACCTGTTCGAGGAGCCCGGCACCCTGGAACGCGTCGCGCACCTGGCCGGCGACTGGTTCGCCCACCGGCTGCCCCTCTGACACCGCTCAGGGCGCCGGGGGACGGGTCGTGAACATCACCAGCCTCCCTTCAACCGTTCCGCCGTACAGGTGACTTGGCCTGCCGTACGGTCACGAGCATGACGACCAGGGCGGCCAGCGTGAGCGCGGCACCGGTGTAGAGCGGCGCCGTGTAGCCGAGGCCCGCGGTGATGGCCAGGCCGCCGAGCCAGGCGCCGAGCGCGTTCCCGACGTTGGACGCCGACACGTTGGCGCTCGCGGCCAGCGCGGCCCCCCGGGCGGCATCGGTCACCCGAGTGATCATGCCGGGTACGGCGGCGAACCCGGTCACCCCCATCAGGAACACCAGCGCCACAGACGCCACGGCACTGCCGGCCAGCAGGCCGAACAGGGCCAGGGTGACGGTCAGTCCGAGGAGCGCGAGGACCAGGGCGCGGTCCCGGTCGCGGTCCGCGGCCCGGCCGCCGATCAGGTTTCCCACGACGAGACCGACGCCGTACACCATCAGCAGCCAGCCGACGTCCGCCGGAGCGAACCCGCTGACCTCGGTGAAGGTGTAGCCGATGTAGCTGAACGCCCCGAACATCCCGCCGTAGCCGAGCGCGGTGGCCGCCAGCGTGAGCCAGACCTGCGAGGACCCCAGCGCACGGAACTGCTCCCGCAGGCCACTGGGCGTCCCGCCGCCCGGAACCGGCCCCGCCCGGCCGGGGACGAGGACCACGATGGCGGCCAGCGCCAGCACGCCGATCGCCGTGACGGCCCAGAAGGCCGCCCGCCAGCCCCAGCGCTCGCCCACCAGCGCACCGAACGGCACACCGAGTACGTTCGCGACCGTCAGGCCGGCGAACATCACCGCCACCGCGCGGGACTTCCGCTCCGGCTCGACCAGGCCGCGCGCGACCAGCGAGCCGATGCCGAAGAACGAGCCGTGGCACAGGGCGGCGACGATCCGCCCCAGCAGCATCACCGAGTAGGTCGGCGCGATCGCGGACAGCAGGTTGCCGACGACGAACAGGGCCACCAGGCCGACCAGGACCTGCTTGCGAGGCAGCCGCGCGGTCGCCGCGGTGAGCGCGATCGCCCCCACGGCGACACTCAGCGCGTACCCGGAGATCAGCCGGCCCGCGGCCGCCCCGGACACCGCGAAACCCGATGCCACCTGCGGCAGCAGCCCGGCGATCAGGAACTCGGTGAGCCCGATCCCGAAACCGCCCAGGGCCAGCGCCACCAGCCCACCCGACGCCCGTCGCGGCCCCGCGCGCCCGTCCACCAGCACCTGCCCGTCACCGACCCCGAATCCGCCCATGGACCGACCCTCACCGCCGAGGGACGGTCGCGTCCATGGACAAAGATCGACGAGGCTTGGACGAACCAAAATGCGGTGGACGGACGGGCGTCGGGTGCGTAACGTCCGTGGGGCCGTGCTGATCCGCGAGGAGGTGAGACCCATGAACGCTGTACCCGAGTGGGTGCTCCCTCGCTCCGTCACGGTCGGGCGATTGACGTAGGTGTCGCCGGGAGCGCCTGAACGCCAAGGCCATCCCGAAAGGCAACAACCCATGCATTCCGTGCAGTTCACCGCCGAGACGACGTCGGACGGCGTCGTCGAACGCGATTTCACCGTGGGTGACATCCCCGGTGTGCTCTGGTCGCCCGCGTCCGCGTCCGAGCGCGCCCCCCTGGTCCTGATGGGCCACGGCGGCGGCACCCACAAGAAGTGGCCGGCGATGCCCGGCCGCGCGCACCGACTGGTGCACGGCGGCGGTTTCCACGTCGCCTGCATCGACTCGCCCGGCCACGGCGACCGGCCGCGCACCGAGCACGACCAGCAGGAGATCGCCGCGCTCTACCGGGCACGGGAGGCGGGCGAGCCCGAAGGCCCGATCGTGGTCCGCTACAACGCCCACCTCGCGGAGCGCGCCGTACCCGAGTGGCAGGCGACCCTGGACGCGCTCCAGGCCCTTCCCGAGATCGGCGCCGACGGACCGGTGGGCTACTACGGCCTCAACATGGGCACCGCGATCGGGGTGCCGCTGACGGCGGCCGACCCCAGGATCACCGCCGCGGTCCTCGGCCTGCACTGGCCCGACGCCCTGGCCGCGTCGGCACGGCGGATCACCGTCCCGGTCCAGTTCCATCTCCAGTGGGACGACGAACACATCCCTCGCGAGGCCGGTCTCGCGTTGTTCGACGCCTTCGCCTCCCCGGAGAAGACCCTGCACGCCAACGCGGGCAGGCACAAGGAACACCCCAGGTTCGAGGCGGACAGCGCGGCCCGGTTCTTCGTCCGGCACCTCACCCGGTCCGTGCCGGCACCGGCCCTGAGCTGAGCTGACGACCACCGGCGCCCGGCAGCCTGCCGGGCGCCGGTTCCCACGCCCTCGGCGGCGCCGCCCCGGGCACGGCAGGGCGACACACAGTAGGGCTGACCCCCGGACGTGACAACCGGCTTGCCGGATGGTGACGGCCGAGCCCGTCCACGAAGCTGAGCGGAGTCGCTGAACCCGCGCGATCCGCGCCGTCCGCGCAGTCAAGGAGGCCCTCCCTTGCTCACCCGCCGCACCGCCCTGCTGTCGGCCGTCGCCGCCGCCACCCTGCCCGCCGTCTCCGCGCGTACCGCGTCGGCCGCGCAGCGCACGGCAGGGCAGGTGCGGCTGACCCTGCCCCCGCCCAGCGGTCCGTGTCCGGTGGGGACGGTCTCCCTGCGGCTGGTCGACACCTCACGCGCCGATCCCTGGAAGACCGCACAGCGGGACCGGGAGCTGATGATCAGCGTCCGCTATCCGGCGCGGGACACCGGTCGCCACCCGAGGGCACCGCAGATGCTGCCCGGGGAGGCCGCCGGCTTCGCCGCCGTCAACAACCTCGCCGGCGTGCCCGCCGACAAGGTCGACTGGGCCGCCACCCGCACCCACGCGCACCAGGGCGCCCCGGTCGACCGGGACCGCGGCCCGTACCCTCTCGTCTGTTACTCACCCGGTACCGGCGACCCGCGTTCCCTCGGCACCACCCTCTGCGACGACCTCGCCTCCCGCGGCTACGTCGTGGTGATGCTCGACCACACCTACGACGCCACGGCCGTCCAGTTCCCCGGCGGCCGCGTCGAACGCACCGTGCTGCCCGCGGAGTACGACAAGGCCTACCCCGACAAGAAGCGCATCGCGGCCCTCCTGAAGAAGACGGTCGGCGTACGGGTGGCCGACACCCGCTTCCTGCTCGGCGCACTGCCCCGGGCGCTGCCCCCGGAGCTGCGCGGCACGACGGACTGGGACCGTATCGGCATGTTCGGCCACTCGGCCGGAGGCTTCACCGCCCTCCAGACGATGCACGACGACCGGCGCATCGCGGCCGGAGCCAACCTGGACGGCGTGCTCGCGTACGTCCAGGACGACGGCGACCGCGGCCACCTCTCCACCGCCGCCGCCGACGGACTCGACCGCCCCTTCCTGCTGATCGGCAAGGACGGCAACGACCTGAGCACGGTCCCGTCCTGGAACTCCTTGTGGCGCCACAGCCGCGGCCCGCGCGAGGGCCTGACCCTGAGCGGCGCCGAACACGCCACGTTCACCGACGAGGAGGCGATGATCCCGCAGCTCGCCCGTCGGCTCGGGTTGCCCCGTACGACGGTCGTGGAGAACATCGGCACCATCGTCCCCGCCCGCGCGATCCCCGCCGAACGGGCCTGCCTCGCCTCCTTCTTCGACCGCCGGCTGCGCGGCCGGAAGGCAGCAGACCTGCCGGCCCGTGCGCCGGAGGTGCGTCCCTTCACCCGGTGAGGGGCCGCCAGTCCGCCGCCCCCGCCCCGCCGGTGTCAGTGCGGGAGCCAGGACAGACCGTCCTCGGTGACCCCGAGCCGGCCGGCGGAGGCAGGCGGTGCGGCCGGGGCGCCGTCCAGCGGGGCGCCGTACAGGGCCCGCTCCTGGAGGCCGTTGCCGGTGCGGAAGGTCTCGGCGACGACCCGGGTGGCCAGGAGCGGGTTCGTGCGGTCGTCGGCCGTGGCCAACCGGCCCACCGCGCCCTCCAGTTCGGCCGCCGCCGTGCTCCACCGGACGCCGAGCCCGCCGGCGCCGGGTATCCCGGTGTCGCCCGACGCCACGCCCCCGGCCAGCTCGGCGAAGGCGGCGGCCTCACCGACGTCCACCTGGGTGATCTTCTTCGCCGACCAGAAGTCCGAGTCCTCGTCCCGCTCCATGTCGTAGAACGCGACGAGGAACTCGTAGAACACCCCGTACTCGCGGCGGTAGCGCGCCTCGAACTCGGCGAAGCCGCGCTCCTCGGGCACACTGCCCTCCAGGGCCGCGTTCACCGCGCGGGCCGCCAGCAGGGCGCCGTAGGTGGCCAGATGGACGCCGGAGGAGAGCACGGGGTCCACGAAGCAGGCCGCATCGCCGGCCAGCGCCATGCCCGGGATCCACAGGGACGTCTTCCAGTACGAGTAGTCCTTGCGCACCCGGACCCGGTCGTACGGCGGCTCGGTCGCGACCGGTACGTCCCTCAGCAGGCCGTCGACCTCGGGGCAGGCCTTGATCATGTCCTGCCACGCGGCGCGCGGATCGTGCTGGACGGCCGCGTAGTGCTCCGGCGCGATCACGGCACCGACGCTGGTCAGGTCGGGGCGGAGCGGGATGTACCAGAGCCAGCCGGCGTCGAACGCGGCGCAGAAGATGTTGCCGTCGTTCGGCGCGGGCAGCCGGCGGCCGCCCGCGTAGTAGCCGAACACCGCGAGGTTGCGGAAGAAGTCCGAGTACACCCGCGCCCCGCCCACCCGGGCGTGGATCCGGCTGCTGTTGCCGGACGCGTCGATGACGAACCGGGCGTGCGCGGTGCGCGGGGAGCCGTCCCGGCCGGTGTACTCGACACCGCGCACCCGCTCGCCCTCGGCGAGCACCCGGCGTACGGGACTGCCCTCACGTACCTCGGCGCCGAAGCGTTCGGCGTTGCGCAGCAGGATCTCGTCGAACCGGGAGCGCTCCACCTGGAAGGCGGTCGCGGTGGGTTCCGGCAGCCGGGGGGTCGTCGCGAAGGAGAACTGCCAGGGCTCCGGGTCCCGGCCCCAGCGCAGGGTCCCGCCGCGCTTGAGGGTGAAACCGGCCGCCGCGACCTCGTCGGCGACGCCGAGCAGGCGGCACAGACCGTGGACGGTGGCGGGCAGCAGCGACTCGCCGATCTGGTAACGGGGAAAGGTCTCCCGCTCCAGCAGAAGCACCCGGTGCCCACGCCGGGCCACGGCCGTCGCGGCGGTCGAGCCGGCCGGCCCGCCACCGACGACGATCAGGTCGTACTCGCCGTGCTCGGCGTGCTCCGAGTCTCTCTCGGGTGGTGCGGTCATCAGGGAGCTCCTCTTCAGAACGAGCAAGCCGGGAGGGTCACTTGGGCAGCCAGGCGCGGATCGCCGTGGCCGTGCCGGCGGCGTCCTGGTGGAGCAGGGAGTAGTGGTCGCCGGGCACGTCCACGCCGTCGTGCGGCAGCGGCCAGTGCGGCCGCCAGTCGTCGCCGGGTGCGATGCGCAGCATGTCGGCGGTGGGCCGGCCGCGCAGCAACAGGGCCGGGACCGGGGACGGTTCGGGCCGCCAGCTCTCCATCACACGGACGTACCCGCCTCCGACGAGCAGCAGGGAGTCGTCCAGCCGGTCGGCCGTCTCGGAGTCGAGCGCGGCACCCGCGGCCATCAGCGCCTGCCCGCGCGCGTCACCACGGCGCAGCACCCCGGCATGGGTGTCGACCAGGACCACTCCGGCCGGCGGCCGTCCGTCCGCCGCCAGTTGCCGGGCCACGGCATGGGCGATCGCCCCGCCCGCGCAGTAGCCGACCAGGACGGGCGCCGCTTCCAAGGGCAGCGAGCGCACGGTGTCGGTGTGCGCCCGCACCAGCGTCGCCACGCTGTCCGGAACGGCCCGCCGGGTGCCTAGACCCGGATGCTCCAGCACGTACAGATCCCGCTCGCCGTCGAACTGCCGGGCCAGACCGGTGGGCAGACGCAGGTGCGGTGTCAGGTAGTCGGGGAGGTAGACCAGCGGGGTGCCGTCGCCGTCGGCGAGCTGGAGCGGCGGGACGGTGTGACGGGCCCGCTCCCGGTCGGAGAAGACCGGAAGGGCGTACGACGCGAGGAAACGCAGCGCCATCGCCTCCCTCGGCCCCTGCTCCCGCAGGACGCGGTGGTAGAGCGGGCCGAACCGGTAGGGGGAGTGGGGGAGTTGTGCCGGTGAGACGGCTGTGGGCGCGGGCTCGGGCGCGGGTGCGGCCTCGGGCTCGGGCTCCGGCCGGGGCTGCCGAGGACCGTCGGCCCGCTCCGTTTCCGTGCCCGGCAGTGCGTCCGGGGCGTGGAGAACCTCGTGGACGTGTGCCGTCAGCTCGGGCAGTGTCGGGTACTCCAGCACGACGGTGGGTGACAGCCGGACCTGGCTGAACGCGCTGAGGCGGTTGCGGACCTGCACCGCGGAGAGGGAGTCGAAGCCGAGCTCGTCGAAGGAGCGGTCGGCGGGGAGGTCGGACGGGTCCGGGAAGCCCAGCACCGCCGCGATCTCGGCGCCGATCAGCTGGGCCAGCAGCGGCAGGCGTTCGGACGGCGGGACGGCGGCGAGCCGCTCGCGCCAGGCGCCGGGCGTCCGCGCGACGTCGTCCAGGCGTGTCGCGTCGACCGCGGCCGGGCCGCGGGGCACCAGGTCGGCGAGGACGGCCGGCGTGTCGGGCCGCGGGGCGGCCCGCAGGTCCAGCGGCACCGGTACCAGGACCGGTTCCGGACGGCGCAGCGCGGCATCGAGGAGGGCGATGCCCTCCGGCTCGTCGACGGGCAGCACCCCGCCCTCGCGCAGCCGGTCCGGCGCCACCCGGCCCGCCATGCCCTCCGCACCCACCGTGGACCACGGCCCCCACGCCAGCGACTGCGCGGGAAGTCCGAGGGCCACCCGGTACCGGGCGAGCGCGTCCAGGAACCCGTTGGCGGCGGCGTAGTTCGACTGGCCCGGCCTGCCGAGCACGCCCGCGGCCGAGGAGTAGAGCACGAAGGCGGCCAGGTCGAGGCCCCGCGTCGCCTCGTGCAGGTGCCAGGCACCGTCCGCCTTCGGCGCGAGCACGGCCGCGAGCCGCTCGGGCGTCATGGCGTCCGTCACCCCGTCGTCCACCACCCCGGCCAGGTGGAAGACCGCGGTGAGCTCCGGCCTACAGGACGCGACCAGCGCCTCCACCGACGCCCGGTCGCTCACGTCGCACGCCACCACGCGTACGTCGGCGGCCAGTTCCCCCGCCCAGTCCGGGATCTTTCCGCCGCGGGAGGACAGCAGCAGATGCCGGACCCCGCGTTCGGCGACCAGGTACCGGGCCAGGCTCGCCCCCAGCGCGCCGGTGCCGCCGGTGACGAGGACGGTCCCCTCCGGATCCAGCGTGGCGGGCTCGGCGGCCGGCGGATCGGCGAGGACCAGCCGGGGAGCCATGACGACACCGTCGCGCAGGGCGAGTTCCGGCTCGCCGGAGCGCAGCGCCGCCGCCACGGCCGCCATGGTGGCCGCGGCGCCCTGCCGGTCGACCAGCACGATCCGGCCGGGATGCTCCGAACCGGCGCTGCGGACGAACCCGGCGACGGCGGCCTCGGCCAGGTCGGGGGCGTCGCCGGTGGCGTTACCGGTGAGGATCAGCAGCCGGCCCGGCCGGGCGCCCGCGGTCCAGTCGCGCACCCGCTCCAGCACGGCGGCCAGCAGCTCCCGTACCCGGTCGGGCACGGCGGTGTCCGGGGGCAGGGCGGCGGCCAGCCGTGCCACATCGAACACCTCGTCCTCGGGGCTCGCGGCGCCCGACGGACTGCCGATCCCAGGCGGCCTCGGGGTGTCGGTCGGACTCGCGGTGTCGGCCGGCGGCGCCGGCCGCCAGGTGAGGCGGTATGTCTCGGCCGGCGGCCGGGCGGCCGGGATCGGCCGGGTGACCACGGACTCCACCGCCGCCACCGGCAGCCCGGCCCCGTCGGTGAGGGTGACGCCGAACTCGTCCGGGCCGAGCCGTCGCACCACCGCTCGCGCGGCGGCGACACCGGTCGCGTACACCGTCACTCCGGCACAGGCGACCGGTGCCTTCGGCTCGCCCCGCTCCTCGGCCAGCAGCGCCGCGTGCAGTGCCGCGTCGAACAGGGCCGGGTGCAGGGTGTACGACCGCGCGGTCGCCGCTTCCCCCGGCGGCAGCGCCAGTTCCGCGAAGGTCTCGTCGTCGCGGCGCCACAACGCGGTCACCGCGCGGAAGGCGGGCCCGTAGCGATGGCCGTGGCCGGCCAGGCGCTCGTAGTCGACGGCGATCCGCTCCGCACCCACCGGCGGCCAAGCGCCGGTCGTGTCCCCGGGCGGCGCCCCGACCCCGCCGGTCGTCGCCGTGGCGTGCCGGGTCCACGGCTCGGACGTGCCCGCCCGCCGGCCCCAGACGGTGACCGGCCGCCCGCCCGCCCCGTCCGGCGCCCCGGCCACCACCTGCACCTGCGCCCCCTGCCCCGCGGCGAGGACGAGCGGCGCGTGGAGCGCGAGTTCGGTCAGCCGGACCGGCCCGGCACAGCCGCCGCCGCGGGCCGCCAGCTCGGCGAAGAGGGTCGCGGGCACCACCACCCGGCCGCCGATCACGTGATCGGCCAGCCAGGGATGGGAGTCGAGGGACAGATCGGCGGTGTGCCGGATCCCGGGCCCGTCGGCATCCGGCACCGGCTCGCCCACCAGGGGATGACCGGACCCGCTCCGGCGCCGGACGGCGTCCAGCCAGTAGCGCCGGCGCCGGAAGGGGTGGGTGGGCAGCGGGCGCCGCCGGGCACCGGAGTCCGCGTACACCGCCCGCCAGTCCACCCCGACCCCGTGCACATGCAACGCGGCCAGCGCCTCGGCCGTCGTCCGGGCGTCGCCGCACGACGCGAACACCGCGCCCGCGTCCGGCCGCACGCTCTCCTCCGCCGCCACACCGAGGGTGGGGGAGGGCCCGGCCTCGACGAAGGCCGTGACGCCCTCGGCGGCGAGCGCGCTCATCGCGTCGGCGAACCGGACGGTCTCGCGGGCCTGCCGCACCCAGTGCTCGGCGGTGCCGAGCGCGGCCGCCTCGGGGCGTCCGGTGAGCGTGGACACGACCGGAGCGGACGGCCGCCGGTAGGTGACCGACTCGGCGACCGCACGGTACTCGGCCAGTACCGGGTCCAGCAGCGGCGAGTGGAAGGCGTGGCTGACCCGCAGTCGGCGCCGCGGCCGTCCGACGGCGGCGGCCAGCGCCGTCACCGCGTCCTCGGGCCCGGAGAGCACGACCGACTCAGGCCCGTTGACCGCCGCGACCGACACGGTCCGCCCGGGAACCCCGTCGAGCAGAGGCGTCACCTCGGCCAGTGGCGCCCGGACCGCGATCATCGCGCCACCGGCGGGCAGGGCCGCCATCAGCCTGCCGCGCGCGGCGACCAGCCGTATCGCGTCGGCACGGGAGAACACCCCGGCGACATGGGCGGCGGCCAGTTCGCCGATCGAGTGCCCGACCAGCCGGTCCGGGCGCACGCCGAAGCCGGCGAGGAGGGCGTGCAGGGCCACCGCGTAGGCGAAGAGCGCCGGTTGCGCGTACTCGGTGCGGTCGACCAGGCCCGGGTCGTCGATCGCCTCCAGCAGGGGGCGGTCGAGCCAGGGGGTGAACTCCTCGCACACGTGCGTGAACGCCGTGTCGAAGGCGGGAAAGGCCGCCCGCAGGTCGCGGCCCATCCCGGGGAGCTGGGCTCCCTGCCCGGGGAAGAGGAGCGCCACCTTCGGGTGCGGGCGCGCGGTGCCCCGCAGCACGCTCGGACCGTCGACGCCGGCGGCCAGGTCGCGCACGCCGGCGAGCAGGCCCTCGGCGTCCGGGGCCAGGACGGCCGCCCGGTGCGACAGCGGCGCCCGCGTCGTGGCCAGCGAGAACGCGACATCCTGGGCGTCCGCGTCCTCCCGTACGTCGGCCAGTTCGGCCGCCAGTCTCGCGGCATGGGCGCGCAGCCCGGCGGCGTCACCCCCGCCGACCAGCCACGGCAGGAGCGGCAGCCGACGGGACGACGGCGCGCCCGAACCCGCGCCCAGCACCGGGCCGCCCGCCGCTGGGACCGCCGGTCCGACGGCCGCCGGGACCGTCGGTCCGCCCGGCGCTGGGATCGCCGGTCCGCCCGGCGCTGGGATCGCCGGTCCGCCCGGCGTTGGGATCGATGTGTCGCCCCCAGCCGGGACCGTCGGTCCGACCGCCGTCGGGATCGCCGTGTCGCCCGCCGCTGGGATCGCCGGTCCGACGGCCGTCGGGATCGCCGTGTGGCCCGCCGCTGGGATCGCCGGTCCGACGGCCGTCGGGATCGCCGTGTCGACCAACGCTGGGACCGTCGGTCCGCCCGCCGCTGGGAGCGCCGTGTCGCCCGCCGCCGGGACCACCGCGCCGACCGCTGCTGGGACCGTCGTGTCGGCCACCGCGCCGTCCGCCGTCGGGACCGCCGCGCCGCCCCACGTGGCGACCGTTGTCGCGGCCGGCCCGTCGGCCTCCGTCGGCTCTTCGATGATCACGTGGGCGTTCGTGCCTCCGATGCCGAACGACGAGACCGCCGCCCGGCGCGGGCGGTCGCGGCGCGGCCAGGGGCGGGCCCGGTCGAGCAGCCGTACCGCACCGCCGGACCAGTCGACGTGCGGCGACGGCCGCTCCGCGTACAGCGAGGCGGGCAGTTCGTCGTGGCGCATCGCCTCGATCATCTTGATCAGGCCCGCCACCCCCGACGCGGCCTGGGTGTGCCCCAGGTTCGACTTCACCGAGCCCAGCCACACCGGGTCGGCCGGATCACGCCGCTGTCCGTAGGTCGCCAGCAGGGCACCCGCCTCGATCGGATCGCCGAGCGCGGTACCCGTGCCGTGTCCCTCGACCGCGTCGACGTCGGACCCGTCCAGCCCCGCGTCGGCCAGCGCCCGCCGGATCAGTTCCCGCTGTGCCTCGCCGTTCGGGGCGGTCAGGCCGTTGGACGCGCCGTCCGAGTTGACGGCGGAACCACGCAGCACCGCCAGCACCGGATGGCCGTTGCGGCGGGCGTCCGAGAGCCGCTCCAGCAGCACCAGGCCGACGCCCTCGGCCCAGGCGGTGCCGTCCGCTCCCGCGGCGAACGACCGGCAGCGCCCGTCCGGCGACAGCCCGCGCAGCCGGCTGAACACGACGAACGGCCCCGGATTCGACAGCACCGTCACCCCGCCCGCGAGAGCCAGCGAACACTCCCCGGCCCGCAGCGACCGGGCCGCCAGGTCCAGCGCGACCAGCGAGGACGAACACGCAGTGTCCAGGGTCAGCGCCGGACCACGCAGCCCCAGGACGTAGGCGATCCGGCCGGACGCCACACTGGGCGACGAGCCGATGCCGAGCTGGGCCTCCAGCTCGTGCGGCGACCGTCCGCCGCCGTACCCGCCGGCGTGCATCAGGCCCACGAACACCCCGGTGTCGGTGCCGCGCAGTTCCGGCGCCGGGACGCCGGCCCGTTCGAAGGTCTCCCAGGCGACCTCCAGCAGCAGCCGCTGCTGGGGATCGGTGGCCAGCGCCTCGCGCGGCGACATGCCGAAGAACAGTGGGTCGAAGTCCGCGATCCCGTCGAGGAACCCGCCGCGGCGGGTGTACGTCGTCCCGGGGCGGTCGGGGTCGGGATCGTGCAGCGACGCGAGATCCCAGCCCCGGTCGGTGGGGAACTCGCCGGTGGCGTCGCGCCCTTCGGCCACCAGCCGCCAGAGGTCCTCGGGCGAGCTCACCCCGCCCGGAAAACGGCAGCCGACCGCCACTATCGCCACCGGCTCGGCCTCCGGACCGCGAACGGCCGCCCTCGCGTCCGAAGCGGGACGGCCCGCTGTCCCGTCGGCCGCAAGCCCTGGCGTCCTGTCCGCCGCGAGCCCTTCCGTCCTGTGCAGCAGGGCGTCCAGGTGGGCCGCGACCGCGGTCGGGCTCGGGTGGTCCCAGACCAGCGTCGCGGGCAGCCGCAGCCCGGTGCGGGTGCCGAGCCGGTGCCACAGGGTCATGGCGTCCATCGACGTCAGGCCGAGATCGGCGAACGCCGTGCCCGGATCGGCGGCCGTCCCCCGGATCGCCGCCGTCTCCGCGCACACCAGGTCGGTCAGCGCGGCCCGCCGCTCGCCGGGCGTCCGGCCGGCCAGCTCGGCGAGGTCCGCATCGGTCGGCCGGTCGGCGAGCGCCCGGCGCAGCAGGGCCCGGCGCGGCTTGCCGCCCGCGGTGCGCGGCACCGCCGGGGTCAGCAGCACCTCCTCGGGCACCTTGTGCGCGGAGAGCACCGCGGCGCAGCCGCGCAGCAGCGGCGCCGGATCGAGGTCCGGGCGGTCCGGTACGACGAACGCCACCGGAACCTCACCGAGCAGGGGATGGGCCCTCCCGACCACGGCCGCGTCCCGCACCCCGGGCAGAGCGCACAGCACCCGCTCCACCTCGGCCGGGTCGACGTTCTCGCCGCCGCGGACGATACGGTCGCCGGCCCGGCCGGTGACGATCAGAAAACCGTGCTCGTCGAGCCGGCCCAGGTCTCCCGTGCGGTACCAGCCGTCGCGCAGCGCGGCGGCGGTCTCCTCGGGCCGCTCGTGGTAGCCGAGCATGACACCGGGGCCGCGGACCCAGATCTCGCCGTCCTCGTCGGCCGGCCCGGCGGGGGCGACCCGTACGTCCATGCCGGGCAGCGGCAGCCCGCTACTGCCGCGCACCCGGGGCCCGGTGGGCGACTCCACGGCGATCTTGCCGCAGGTCTCGGTACTGCCGTAGCCGTCCAGCAGCGGGGCGCCGAACCGCGCCTCGGCCTCCTCCCGCAGCTCCGGGTCGCTGGGGGCGCCGGCCGTGACGCACAGCCGCAGCGAGGGCACGGCACCCAGTCCGGCGTCCAGCAACTGCCGGTAGGTGAGCGGCACCCCGGCCAGGACGGTCGGCGCGTACTCGCCGACCAGCCGCACCAGGGCGGCCGGTTCCCGCGTCGTGGTGATCCGGGCGCTCGCCCCGGCCATGGTGGTGCCGAGGACGCAGAGCGAGTGGGCGTAGGTGTGGGAGAGGGGCAGCGGCCACAGGACGCGGTCCGCCGCCGACAGGCCGAGCGTGGGCAGATAGCAGGCGGCCGAGGACCACAGCGCGGACCGCTGGCTGGAGATCGCGGCCCTGCTGGTGCCGGAGGTCCCGGACGTGTAGAGCAGCCAGGCCGGCTCGTCCAGGCCGAGGTCGTCGGCAGGGGCGGAGGACGGGTTGGCGGCCAGTGCCTCCCAGGCGGTGACCCGGTCGGGCAGCGGTCCCTCGCCGGTGGCCAGCAGCCGGACGGGCCGTCCGGCCGTCAGCCGCGTGATCCGAGGCAGGTTGTGCCGGTCGGTGACCAGCACGGCCGGATCGCAGTCGGCCAGCAGCTCGGCGAGCTCGGCGTCCGTGGCGCGGGCACTCAGCGGCACCCCCACCGCGCCGGCCCGCACGGTGGCGAGCAGCCCTTCGACCAGCTCCACGCCGTCGCCCAGGCAGAAGGCCACCCGGGCGGTGCGGCCGACGCCCAGGCCGGCCGCCAGCCGGCCGGTCCTGCGCTCCAGCGCGGCCCAGCTCACCGCCCGCCGGTCGTCGGCGAAGGCGACTCTCCCGCCGTAGCGGACGGAGTTCTCGACGAGCAGCTCCGCAACGGGCCGTACGGCCGACGCCCTCGTCACTCCCACCAGGCCCCCCTTGGTCAACACCCTTGCGGATCATCCTCGTTGGCGAGCCTACGGCCGGCCGCCCCGCCGTCGTCCTCGGCACGCCGCCGGCGTCCCGGACCACCGGCGCGCCGCGTTCCTCGCGGGCCGGGCGTCGAAGCGCCGCCGGGGTTGCAGCGCCTGCCCGATCGGCGTTTTCTGGAAGTATCCGATGATGAAACAAGAGCGCCCAGGGTTACGGCACGGACCGAGGGCCCTGCCTCGACGTGTTTCTCCCGGCCAAAGCCTCGGTCCACGCGGTCCGTCCGCCGCCCGGCGTTCGACGCGGAGGTGAGCCAGGTGAAAGCCGTTGTCTACGAGAAGCCGTTCAGCGTCACGGTCAGGGACGTCGACGATCCACGGATCCAGCACCCGAACGACGTGCTGGTACGGGTCACATCGACCGCCATCTGCGGCTCCGACCTGCACATGTACGAGGGTCGTACGGCTGCCGAGTCGGGCATAGTCTTCGGGCACGAGAACCTCGGCATCGTCGAGGAGATCGGCTCGGGCGTGACCTCGCTGTCCGAGGGCGACCGGGTCGTCATGCCCTTCAACGTCGCCTGCGGCTTCTGCAAGAACTGTCTGGCAGGCAAGACCGGTTTCTGCCTCACGGTGAATCCGGGCTTCGCCGGCGGAGCCTACGGCTATGTGGCCATGGGCCCCTACAAGGGCGGGCAGGCAGAGCTGCTGCGTGTGCCGTTCGCCGACTTCAACTGCCTGAAGCTGCCGCCGGGCAACGAGTTCGAGACCGATTTCGTGCTGCTCGCCGACATCTTCCCGACCGGCTACCACGGCTGTGAGCTCGCCCAGGTGACACCCGGTGAGAGCGTCGCCGTCTTCGGAGCCGGACCGGTCGGGCTGATGGCCGCGTACTCCGCGTTGCTGCGCGGCGCGTCCAAGGTGTTCTCGGTCGACCGTGTGCCCGAGCGGCTCGCCAAGGCCGAGGAGATCGGCGCGATACCGATCGACTTCACCAGGGGCGACCCGGCCGAACAGATCAAGGAACAGACCGGAGGCGAGGGCACGGACAAGGGCGTCGACGCCGTCGGCTATCAGGCCCAGGCGCACGACGCGAGCCACGAGGAACCCGCCGTCGTCCTGAACGGCCTCGTCGAGACGGTACGGCCGACGGGCATGCTCGGCGTACCGGGCCTGTACGTCCCGTCCGACCCGGGCGGACCCGACGAGCACGCCAAGCACGGCCAGCTCCTGGTGTCCATCGGCCGCATGTTCGAGAAGGGGCAGCGGATGGGCACGGGTCAGTGCAACGTCAAGCAGTACAACCGCCAGTTGCGTGATCTGATCATCGCGGAGCGGGCCAAGCCCAGCTTCGTGGTCTCCCACGAACTGCCGCTGGAAGAGGCGCCGGGCGCCTACGAGAAGTTCGACCAGCGGATCGAGGGCTACACCAAGGTCGTCCTGCACCCCGGGCACGCTCTCGCGGCGTAGCACCGGCGACGACACGACACTGACACGCCGCGGCGGGCCGGCGGGTACCACTACGTGAAGGCGGTGATCGACTCGGCGGACCAGGGCGCACTCGCCCGGTCCGCCCGCTGCGGCACGTGCACGACCGTACAGCGGCCGGACGCGGCGAGCTGCCGCGGACGGCCGGCGGTCTCCTCGCCCCACACGTCGAATCCGAACGTCATCGAGGAGGCGCCGACGCGCTGGACGGTCGTCCACCTCCGAAGTCAATGCCGTCGTGAAAGGCGGATCCCGCGACGTCAGGGGGTCCGGACGGCGCCCCCGCAGGCCCGGTACCGGACGATCGCCCGCCGCAGCTCGGCCGGGTCGAAGTCCGGAGCGGCCTTGCCCTGCGCGTACCTGAGCACCTGTTCGGCGACGGTGCGCAGCTTGGTGTTGGTGTGCTGCGAGACGTCACGCAGCACCCGCCAGGCCTCTTCGGGAGCGATCCGGCCGCAGGCGACGACGGCGCCGATGGCCTGGTCGATGACGGCGTGCGACGTGACGGCCTGGTTCAGCTGGGCGTTCTCGGCCCGGAGCCGTTCGTGTTCCGCCGCCAGTTCGGTGGCCGACAGCAACCGCAGCGGCTGTGTGCGGGAGATCGCGAAGAAGGCCATGAATCGCCTCGTCGGGGGAGGGGGACCGGGGTCAGCTCTACAGCTTCCCCCGGACCCCGTCCGTACGCGACCGGAATCGTGCGGCTAGCCGCGACGCCCCGCGGGAGTGTTCTGGTCCTCCCCGGTCACCGGCGTGACACCCCCGGGCCCGGTGCCCGCCGCCGGTTCCGCCCGGTCGGCGTGGCCCGGCCACCAGGCCGCGTGGCCGATCAGCGCCGTCAGGCTCGGGGTGAAGAACATCGCCATGACGAAGGCGGCCACCGCGATACCGAAGGAGACCGCGAAGCCCATCTCCGTGAGCAGCGAGTTGCCGGCCAGCATCATCGTGGCGAAGGTCGCCGCCAGGATGAAGCCCGCCGCGGCCACCGTGGGACCGGCGTGCCGCAGCGCCATGCCGGCCGCCTCGCGCGGATCCCGGCCCTCGCGGGCCTCCTCACGGAGCCGGGCGATCATGAGGATGTTGTAGTCCGTGCCGATGGCGACCACGAAGAGATACATGATCACCGGCAGCATGAACATCAGACCCGGCTTGTTCTGGGCCTCCTGGAAGATCCAGACCGTGGCGCCCAGCGTGGCGCCGAAGCCGAGGCCCACCGAGGCGATCAGGTACCAGGGAGCGACCACGCTGCGCAGCAGCAGCCCCAGGATCACCATGATCAGCAGGGCGGCGACGGGGAACACCGTCCGGTAGTCGTGGTTGACCGCGGAGTCGATGTCCTTGTAGATCGAGGACATGCCGCCGACGAGCGCCTCGGTTCCCGAGGGGGCGTCGGCGTGCGCGACGTCACGCACCCGGCCCACGGCGTCTATGGCCTTGTCCGTGGACGCCTCGTACTTGAGGGTGACGGTGAAGTCCGCGGTCGTACCGGCCTTGTTCACCTGGGCCATCCGGGCGCTCGCGACGCCGTCCACCGCCCCGAGCTTCGACGCGTACGCGTCGAAGGAGGACGTGTCCAGCGGCTTGCCGTCGGTGCTGGAGAGGTAGACGTCGGTGGGCGCGGCCGCACCGGCCGAGTACGCCTTCTGCATCTGGTCCTGGACGACCATGGACTCCTTGGTCTTGGGCATCGAGCCCGACGCCAGGTCGAACGTGGCGTGGAAGCCGAGAGTGCCCAGCGACAGCACCACCAGCACGAGACCGGAGACCGCGGCGGTCAGCCCGGGGCGGCGCTGCACCCCACGGCCCAGGGCCGCGAAACGGGCGTTGGCGGGCTCCTGCTGCCAGGACTTCGAGGGCCAGAACACCCTCGGGCCGATGAGCGACACGACGGCCGGGATCAGCGTCAGCCCCGCGACCAGGGTGACCGAGACCGCGATGGCCAGCGCCGGGCCCATCTGCTTCAGGAAGCCCAGCGTGGACAGCACCAGCGCGAGGAAGGCGATGATGACCGCGCCGGCCGCGGAGGCGATGGCCTCGCCGACCCGGGCGACCGCGTTGACCATGGCCTGCTTGGGTTCGTCTCCGGCACGCAGGCGTTCGCGGTACCGGAACATCAGGAACAGGAAGTAGTCGGTGCCCACGCCGAACAGCACGACGATCAGGATCGACGACACGGAACTGTTGGCCTGCAGGCCGAACAGCTTGGTGGCGTACGCGATGAGCCCGTTGGCGATCGCCGACACCACGCCGATCACGATCAACGGCAGGAACGCGAGGATCGGCGCCCGGAAGATGATCAGCAGAGTGACCAGGATGATCACGAACGTGCCGATGCCGATCAGCGCCTCACCGCGCTTGGAGGAGTCCTGCTGGTCGAGGGCCTGGGCGGCCGAACCGCCCAGCCTGACTTGCAGGTTGGTCCCTTTGGCCAGTTGCTTGACGTCGTCGCGCAGCACCTTGGCCGCGTCCGCCTGGACGGGCTGGCCGGCGTTCTTGCTGTCCATCTGCACCAGGGTCAGGTCGTACCTGCCGTCCTTCGACGGCTGGCCGGGGACGACCTTCTGGACCTGGTCGATGTGCTTGCCGCCCAGTTCGGTGGTGATCCGGGCGACGTCCTTCTTGTCCTCGGCGGTGAGCGTGCCGCCGTCGGTGCGCTGGTACAGCGCGATCGCGGACGGGGTGAAGGCGCTGGGGAACGCCTTCACCTGGAGGTCCGCCGCTTTGATGGACTCGTAACTCTTGGGCAGGAAGCTGCTCTCGTCGCTGTTCGAGGGCAGGCTCGGGGCGGTGGCGACGATCGCCACCGCCGCGATCAGCCATGCCACGATCGTCCAGACAGGATGTCGGACGACGGCACTGCCAATTCGTCGGAACATGCGGAAGGTCCTCCTGGGTAGGAAGATCACCGCAGCCCGGGGAGCGGACCCTGGCATCGGCGACCTCGCCCGGCACGCGTCCAACGCGCCAGGCGCATGGTTGTCTTGACGCCATATGTTAGGGAGCAGCTGTGAAGATCGGTCCACTGGGTTTTGCGCGGCGCGCTCAGCTGCGATTTTCCCGACGCCCCGCGGGCGGCCCTGTCGTCTGTACGACGGCGGCCGGGTCGGCGACCATCGAAGACGTGATCGCCGCCCCGTCGCCGACCGAAGGGCCGAACCATGTCAACGATCGGTCAGTGGCAACTGCGAGCCGCGTTCGCGGTGCGGCTGTCGGAGATGTACGGGCGGGAGGTTCCCGCCTACACGACGCTGGTGGACGTCTCCCGTGAGGTCAACGAGGACGTCCTGCGCGCCCGTGGAGCCGACGCCGAACGCCTCGGCTCCATCGGCAGGGTCACCGCCGAGCGGCACGGCGCCATCCGCGTCGGCACACCGCGCGAACTGCGGCAGGTCGCCCGCGTCTTCGGCGCCCTCGGCATGCACCCGGTCGGCTTCTACGACCTGCGGGAGGCCGCGGCCGGCGCCGTGCCCGTGGTCTCCACCGCATTCCGGCCGGTCGACGGCGAGGAACTCGCCCGCAACCCCTTCCGGGTGTTCACCTCCCTGCTCACCCCGGCCGACCCCCGCTTCTTCGACGCGGACCTGCGCGCCCGCCTGGAGACCTTCCTCGCCGCCCGCGAGCTCTTTCCACCGGAGCTGCTCGCGCTGGCCGACCGGGCGGCGGCCGACCGCGAACTGCCGGCCGAGGATGCCGAGCGGCTTCTCCGACTGGCCGTCGAGGCCTTCGAGCTGTCGGCCGAACCGGTGGACCGGGCCTGGTATCGGACCCTGGAGGAGGTCTCCGCCGTCGCCGCCGACATCGGCGGCGTCCGCAGCACACACATCAACCACCTCACCCCGCGCGTCCTGGACATCGACGAGCTGTACCGCCGCATGACCGACCGCGGCATCGAGATGATCGACACCATCCAGGGCCCGCCGGCCTGGAAGGGCCCCGACGTCCTGCTGCGCCAGACCTCCTTCCGCGCCCTGGCCGAGCCCCGCGCGATGCGCACCGAGGACGGCACCGTCGTCAGCGGCGCCCTGCGGGTGCGCTTCGGCGAGGTCGAGGCCCGCGGCATCGCCCTCACCCGGTCGGGGCGCGCACTGTACGACGAACTCCTCGGCCACGTCGACGAGCAGGCGGCCCGGCAGCCCGCGGCGGCACGTGGCGACATCGCGCGGCACGTGTGGGAGGGGCACATGCCCGGCAGCGAGGAGGAACTGGCGGCCCGGGAACTGGCGTACTTCACCTACCGGCTCGCCGACGACCGGCCGCAGGACGGCCGCACGCCGCCCACCGGTATCGCCGAACTGGTGCGGCAGGGCTGGGTGCGTGCCGAACCGATCGTCTACGAGGACTTCCTGCCCCGCTCCGCGGCCGGCATCTTCCAGTCCAACCTCGGCGGCGCGGCCACCCGCGACAACGGCCGGCAGGGCACCGCCCACGACGCCGACTGGCTCTCCGGTGCCATCGGCCGCGAGGTCCTCGACCCCTTCGCCCTCTACGAGCAGCAGCAGAACCGCTCCCTCGCCCGGGTCGCCCGAGCCCTCGGCCTGACCGACCCCGTCCGCTGACCCCTCACCCTTCCGGAGGACCAGCATGACCAGCACCGCGCTGCCCACCACGGACGAGCTGCGCGCCCACGCCCGGACCTGCCTGCGGAACATCGGCGCACAGGCCGCCGAGGGCGACGGTTTCCCGGCCCGCACCCCCATCACCGGCGAACACCTCTTCGGACTGCGGACAGCCACCGCCGCCGACGTCGAAGAAGCCCTCACGGCCGCCCGTGCCGCCTTCCTGACCTGGCGTACCACCCCCGCGCCGCGCCGCGGTGACCTGGTGCGCCGCCTCGGGGAGCTGTTGCGGGAGCACAAGAGCGACCTGGCCGACCTCGTCACCGTCGAGGCGGGCAAGATCCGCTCCGAGGCGCTCGGCGAGGTCCAGGAGATGATCGACATCTGCGACTTCGCGGTCGGCCTGTCCCGCCAGCTCTACGGCCGTACGATCGCCTCCGAACGCCCCGGCCACCGCCTGGCCGAGACCTGGCACCCGCTCGGCGTGGTCGGCGTCGTCTCCGCCTTCAACTTCCCCGCCGCCGTCTGGGCCTGGAACACCGCCGTCGCCCTGGTCTGCGGCGACACCGTGGTCTGGAAGCCCTCGGAACTCACTGCGCTGACCTCCCTGGCCTGCCACCACCTGCTCGTCCGCGCCGCCGAGGAGACCGGCGCCCCGCACGACGTACACCGCCTGCTGCTCGGTGACCGCGCGGTCGGGGAGCAGCTTGTGGACGACCCCCGGGTGGCCCTCGTCAGCGCCACGGGCTCCACCCGGATGGGCCGCGAGGTCGGCCCGCGCGTCGCCGCCCGCTTCGGCCGCAGCCTGCTGGAGCTCGGCGGCAACAACGCCGCGATCGTCGCCCCCTCCGCCGACCTCGACCTCGCCGTCCAGAGCATCGTCTTCGCCGCGGCCGGCACGGCCGGCCAGCGCTGCACCACACTGCGCCGGCTCATCGTCCACCGTGACATCGCCGACACCCTGGCCGAGCGCCTCACCACCGTCTACGGCAGGCTGCCCGTCGGCAATCCCTTCGACGACAGGACTCTGGTCGGCCCGCTCATCACCACGGGCGCACTCGACCGCATGCACCAGGCCCTCAGCCGAGTCCAGGCCGAGGGCGGCAAGCTGCTGGCCGGCGGGAACCGCCGACTGGCCGAGGCGGCCCCCGCGGCCGCCTACACCGAGCCCGTCCTGGTCCGTGTCGACGCCCAGACCGACGTCGTACGGGAAGAGACCTTCGCCCCGATCCTGTACGTCCTCGGCTACGACACCCTCGACGAGGCGATCGCGCTGCACAACGACGTCCCGCAGGGCCTGTCGTCCAGCATCTTCACCCGCGACCAGCGGGAGGCCGAGATCTTCCTGTCCGCCGCCGGCTCCGACTGCGGCATCGCCAACGTCAACATCGGCACCTCCGGAGCCGAGATCGGCGGTGCCTTCGGCGGCGAGAAGGACACCGGCGGCGGCCGGGAGTCCGGTTCCGACGCCTGGAAGTCGTACATGCGCTCCGCCACCAACACCGTCAACTACTCCGGCGAACTCACCCTGGCCCAGGGCGTCAGCTTCCTCTGAGCAGCCCCGCGACCCGGGCTCACGGCCTGCGGGAGTCCTGGCCCGCTTCCGCCGCCTCGGCCGCTCCCGCGGGCAGCAGGAAGGCGGTCAGGGCGGCCGTGTCGTCCTGGAGCTGGTCGTGGCTGTAGTCCAGCAGGTCCTGATGGAGCCGTTCCAGCAGTTCCGGGGGCGGCATGGGACCCCAGGACCGCAGTCGCTGGAGCAGCGGGTAGAAGGAGCCGGCCGGATCCCGGGTCTCGGTGACCCCGTCCGTGTACAGCAGCAGCTGGTCGCCGGGGCCGAAAGGGTAGGTGTCGACGCGGTAGGGATCCCCGACGAGCATGCCGAGGTTCAGCGGTGGACCCGGCTGCCCCTCGTCCAGCTCGCGCACGTCGCCGGGGCGGATGAGCAGCGGCGGCGGATGGCCGCAGTTGAGGAGACGGACGATCCTCTCGTTCTCGGGGATCTCGGCGAAGACGGCCGTGACGAACCGCTCGCCGAGTTCGGTCCCGCCCAGCCGGTCGGCCCGCCGGGTCATGCTGATGTCCACCCGGTCCACCAGGGCGCGCAGGTCGGGTTCGTCGTGCGCGGCCTCGCGGAACGCGCCAAGCATCGCCGCCGCGGTCTCCACCGCGAGCAGCCCCTTGCCGCGCACGTCGCCGATGAGCAGGCGTACCCCGTACGCGGTGGGCACGGCCTCGAAGAGGTCGCCGCCGATGCGGGCCTCCGCCGCGGCGGACAGGTAGAAGCTCTCCAGCAGCAGGTTCCCGATCCGGTGCGGAACCGGTCTGAGCAGGACGCGTTGCGCGATCTCGGCCACGAAGCGGACGTCGGCCAGGGTGCGTTCCCGACGGATCCGGTGCGCCGCCAGGATCGCGCCCAGGGCACCCACCAGGGCCGTGCACACGTAGGCGGCCACATAGTGCCGTTCCCAGATGTAGCCGACGGAGCGCCCCGCACAGCAGGGGGTTCCGGCCAGCAGAAGTTCCAGACCGATGGCGAAGACGGCAGCGACGGCCACGACGACGGGCGGGTGCGCGAAGGCGGTCACCAGGGGCAGCGCGATCAGTACGAAGCTGACCGGCCACTGCACCGGGGTGACCGGTTCGATCAGCAGCACACCGGCGACGTACAGGACCGGTAGCCAGCGCATCCACGCGGGGGGCGCGGGCAGTGAAGGGTTGCGACCGTCGTGCCTCACCCGGGACTCCTGGCCTACGAATCTCGACAAGACACCCAGCCTTCCGGGCCACCGCCCGGCACACCGGGGATTGCTCCACCCAGCGGCATGTTCAGACGTCGACAGAAGCATTCGAGCCAACCATCGAAACATTCGGGATTTATGAGTGGCTGCAGTGGATCTTAATGCGTCTCATCCGTCACTGTGTCGACACCGGATCGAACTCCACACGCCTGAGCTGCGAAGGTGATCGACCACCTCAACCGAAGGTTTCGAAATAATTACCGAAACCGTTGACAGGTGGCATGGGCAGACCAACACTCCCCACCAGGCCACACCCGCACAGGCCACACGAGGAGGCATCCCATGAACCCGCTCGACCACGCCCTGAGCCGCAGGAGTGCCGGAGCCCTGCTGCTGGGCGCAGCCGCCGGGCTGGCCCTGCCCGGCACCGCCCGGGCCGCCACGGTCGTCACCACGAACCAGACCGGCACCAACAACGGCTACTACTACTCCTTCTGGACCGACGCCCAGGGCACGGTCTCCATGACCCTGGGCTCCGGCGGCGGCTACAGCACCAGCTGGCACAACACCGGCAACTTCGTCTGCGGCAAGGGCTGGAGCACCGGCGCCCGCCGCAACGTGACCTACTCGGGCAGCTTCAGCCCCTCGGGCAACGGCTACCTGTCCCTCTACGGCTGGACCTCGAACCCGCTCGTCGAGTACTACATCGTCGACAACTGGGGCACCTACCGGCCCACCGGAACGTACAAGGGCAGTGTCACCAGCGACGGCGGCACCTACGACATCTACCTGACGACGCGGTACAACGCCCCGTCCGTCGAGGGCACCAAGACCTTCAACCAGTACTGGAGCGTCCGCCAGGCCAAGCGGACCGGCGGCACCATCACCACCGGCAACCACTTCGACGCCTGGGCCAGGGCCGGCATGTCCCTCGGCAGCTTCAGCTACTACCAGATCCTCGCGACCGAGGGCTACCAGAGCAGCGGCAGCTCCAGCATCACGGTGGCCTGATGAGTGCCGTAGCGGAGCGCTCGTCACGTCCCCTGGTCGCGGCGGCCGCCGCCGTCGCACTGGCCGCCGCGGGCACCCTCGCCGCCGGCGCCGCCCCGGCCCACTCCGCCACCTGCGCCGGCTATGTCGGCCTCACCTTCGACGACGGGCCGTCCACCGCCCACACGCCGGGCCTGCTGAGTGCCCTCAGGGCCAACGGACTGCGGGCCACCATGTTCAACGAGGGCCAGTACGCGGCCGCCTACCCGGCCCAGGTCAAGGCCCAGGTCAGCGCGGGCATGTGGGTCGGCGACCACAGCTACACCCACCCGCACCTGACCCAGGAGACCCAGGCGCAGATCGACTCGGAGATCTCCCGCACCCAGTCGGCCATCGCCGCCGCCGGCGGCGGAACACCGGTCCTGTTCCGGCCGCCGTACGGCGAGACCAACGCGACCGTGCGCGCGGTCGAGGCCAAGTACGGGCTCACCGAGATCATCTGGGACGTCGACTCGCAGGACTGGAACGGCGCGAGCACCGACGCCATCGTGCAGGCCGTCTCCCGGCTCACCGGCGGCCAGATCATCCTCATGCACGAGTGGCCGGCCAACACGCTGGCCGCGATCCCGCGCATCGCCCAGACCCTCGCGGCCAAGGGGCTGTGCTCCGGGCGGATCTCCCCGCAGACCGGACGCGCGGTCGCGCCCTGAGCAAGCACCCACACCGGTGGCGCGGCGGTCCGTCAACCGCCGCGCCCCTCTCATGACTTCGGATGAACAGGGATCATCGGGACGCCTCGCGTCGATAGGTTCGCCACCGTGGACTACTACGACCTGGGCAGTCACAGCCGGCGTGTGACGACGTCGTCCCCCGAGGCACAGACCTGGTTCGACCGCGGGCTGAACTGGACCTACGCCTTCAACCACGAGGAGGCAGTCCGCTGTTTCGAGGCGGCCGGCGCGGCGGACCCGGAGTGCGCCATGGCCGACTGGGGCATCGCCTACGCCCTCGGCCCCAACTACAACAAGCCCTGGGAGTTCTTCGACGGCGAGGACCTCACGCGCACGGTGGCGCGGACGCACACCGCCGTGGAACACGCCCACGCCAAGGCCGCGCACGCGACTCCCGTCGAACGCGCCCTGATCGAGGCGCTGCGGGCACGTTACCCGCAGGCCGCGGCCCCGGACGCGGCGGCCTGCTCGGTCTGGAACACCGCCTACGCCGACAGCCTGCGCACCGCGTACGAACTGGCACCCGACGACCTCGACGTCGCGACCCTCTACGCGGACGCCCTGATGAACCTCACCCCCTGGCAGCTCTGGGACATCCGCGGCGGCCGGCCCGCCGACGGGGCCCGCACCGAGGAGGCGAAGGCCGTGCTGGAGCGGGCCCTCGGGACCGAGGCCGGCACCCGGCACCCGGGGCTGCTGCACCTCTACATCCACCTGATGGAGATGTCGCCCACGCCCGAGACCGCGCTGCCCGTCGCCGACCGGCTGCGCGACCTCGTGCCGGACGCAGGGCACCTCCAGCACATGCCCTCGCACCTGGAAGTCCTGTGCGGCGACTACCGGCGCGTCGTCTCCGACAACGCCGCGGCCGCCGCTGCCGACGAGAAGTACCATGCCCGCGCCGGCGCGATGAACTTCTACACCCTCTACCGCTGCCACAACCTGCACTTCAGGATCTACGGCGCGATGTTCCTGGGCCGCCTCCAGGACGCCCTCGCCACCGCCGAACGGCTCGAAGCCGCCGTACCGGAGGAACTGCTGCGGGTGCAGAGCCCGCCGATGGCCGACTGGCTGGAAGGCTTCCTGGCCATGCGGGTGCACGTGCTGGTCCGCTTCGGCCGCTGGGACGACATCCTGCGCCTGCCGCTGCCCACCGACCCCGGGCTGTACTGCGTGAGCACCGCGACGCTGCACTACGCACGCGGTGTCGCACACGCGGCCACGGGCCGGATCCCCGAAGCCGAGACCGACCGGGCCCGCTTCCGGGACGCTGCCGCCGCGGTCCCGGCCACCCGCATGCTCTTCAACAACACCTGCGCCGACATCCTGGCCATCGCCTCCGCCCAGCTCGACGGCGAACTCGCCTACCGAAAGGGCGACTTCGACACCGCCTTCACCGCGCTGCGACGCTCGGTGGACCTGGACGACAACCTTCCCTACGACGAACCCTGGGGCTGGATGCAGCCCACCCGGCACGCCTACGGCGCCCTGCTCCTCGAACGCGGCCGGATCGCCGAGGCCGAGGCGGTCTACCGCGCCGACCTCGGCCTGGACGGCACCCTGCCCCGGCCGTTGCAGCATCCCGGCAACGTGTGGGCCCTGCACGGCTTCCACGAGTGCCTCCGGCAGCTCGGCCGGGACGACGAGGCGCGGATCGTGGGCCAGCAGCTGAAGCTCGCGGTTGCTGTCGCGGACGTGCCGATCAGTGCGTCGTGCTTCTGTCGGACGGAGTGCTGCGGCACGCTGTAGGCGGTGCGATGCGCCGTCGTGTGTCCGCGGCGCCGTCGTGGCTGGTTCGCGCCCACGCGGCGGTAGCCGCTGTCGATACAGCCCCGCGCCCCTTTGGGGCGCTTTCACAGTGCCCGGGCCACCAGCAGGGCCACGTCGTCGTGGTCGTCCGGGTGGCGCAGGCCGTGCAGGAGCAGGTCGCAGGTCTCCTCCAGCGGTCGGTGGGGCTCGTCGAGGAAGCCGAGGAGGACGTCGAGGCGGTCGTCGATGGGGTGGCGGCGGGTCTCCACCAGGCCGTCGGTGTACAGCACCAGGAGGTCACCGGCGTCGAGGCCGACGGTGGTGGACTCGAAGGGGACGCCGCCGACGCCGAGCGGGGCGGCCGTCGGCAGCTCCAGCAGCGCCGGCGGCCGGCCGGAGTGCACCAGCGCGGGCGGCATGTGGCCGGCGTTCGCGATCTCGCAGAGCCTGGTGTGCGGGTCGTACACCGCGTACAGGCAGGTGACGATGTAGTGCTCCAGGTCGCAGGTGATCCGGTCCAGGTGCAGCAGCACCGCGGCGGGGGGCAACTCCAGGTCCGCGTAGGCGCAGGTGGCCGTGCGCAGCCGGCCCATGGTGGCGGCCGCGTCGATGCCGTTGCCCATCACGTCGCCGACGACCAGCGCGGTCCGGTCCTGCGACAGCGGGATCACGTCGTACCAGTCGCCGCCCACCTCGCTCGTCGCCTGGGCCGGTTCGTAGCGGGAGGCCAGTTCGAGGCCGGTGTGCTCGGGCGGGTGGTCGGGCAGGAGGCTGCGCTGGAGGGTGAGGGCGGTGTTGCGGACGCTCTGGAACCAGCGGGCGTTGTCGATGGCGACGGCCGCCCGGCCGGCCAGCTCGGTGGCGAGGACGACGTCGTCCTCGTCGAAGGGGAGCGGATTGCGGGTCCGCTTGAGGTCGAGGGCGCCGAGCACCTCGCCGTGCGCGATCAACGGCACCACGAGATACGAGTGCACGCCCGCCTCCTCCAGCAGGGCACCGGCCTCCGGGCTGCGGGCGATGCGCGGCAGGTCGTGCTTGCCGACCCGCGGCACCAGCACCGGGCGGGCGGTGTGCACGCACAGCGTGACCAGGCGGTCGCCGTCATAGGCGGCGAGGTCGCCGGGCAGGTCGGCGGCGCGCAGGGCGACCGTCGGATGGGCCGCCTTGAGGGCGAGGGCGCGGAACAGCTCCGGCCCGTTGTCCGGACGGCGCGAGCGGCGCAGGGCCAGCGCCGCGTCCAGCACGTCCACCGCCACCACGTCGGCGAGGACCGGGGCGGCGATCTCGGCCAGCTCGTGCGCCGTGCGCTCCACCTCCAGCGAGGTGCCCACCCGGGCCGAGGCGTCGGCGATCAGGGCGAGGCGGCGCCTGGCCCGGTCGGCCTCGGCGGCCGCGCGGTGCCGTTCCGTCACGTCGACGACCGAGGTCGCGGCGCCCAGGACCCGGCCGCCGGGATCCTCCAGCCGGTAGAACGACAGTGACCAGGCGTGCTCGTGCTCCGGATCGGCCGGCGGACGGCCGACGTGGTACTGGTCGAGCAGCGGTGTGCCCGTGGTGAGCACCTGGCGCAGTGCCGACTCCACCGTGTCGATGTCGGGCAGCGGCAGCGTCTCCCGCAGATGGCGGCCGATGTGCTCCTCGGCGGGGACGCCGTCGATCCGCTCCAGCGCCGGGTTCACCAGGAGATAGCGCAGATCGGGGTCGAGCAGGGCCAGCCCGATCGGGGACTGGCTGATCAGCCGCTCGCAGAGCGCCAGGTCGGTCTCCAGCCGCTGGAGCAGGGTGTGGTCGGCGACGATTCCCAGGGCGTAGGTGTCGCCGAGGTCGTCCAGCAGCCGCATGGTGCGGAACTCCATCAGCCGGCTGCCGCCGTCCTTGTGCCGGACCGGGAAGGCACCGGCCCAGCTGTGCCCGGTCTCCAGCACGTCCATGAAGACCTTCACCGCGGCCTTGAGATGCTCCGGATGAACGAGCAGCCGCGCCGCGTTCTTGCAGAGGGCCTCCTCGGACGTGTAGCCGAAGAGTTCCTCGGCCTGCGGGGTCCAGAACACGATCCGGCCCTGCGAGTCCAGCGCTATCGCGGCCACGCTCAGCACGTCCAGCAGACCGGTCGGACGCCCTCCGCCGGAGCCGTACTCCTCACCGCCGGAACCGTCGGCGTCACCGGACCGCAGGGAACCTACAGCCATCCCTCAACCACCTCCACCGGCCCCCGGGCCGATGCCGATGCCGCTGCCACAGCCCTTCCATGCTGCCCCCGGTCCGCGGCCCGCCCCAACTGCAGCCCGGGTACCCAGGTCCGCGCCCGCCTCACGCACCGTGGCCGACGGCCTCTCCCGGTTCCGCGCCGGGCCGTGCGCGACGGGCGGACAAGCAGGAACATGGGGGTACGTACAGGATGTAGCCAATGGATTCTCCGCGAGAAGACTTCGACGTGCCGGCCACCGTGGGGCCGCACGACCTCCTGGACGCCTCCAGCGACGCTGCGGCGGTGCTGTCGGCCGGGGGTGACGTGATCGGCTGGACCCGTGGCGCACAGGCGCTGCTGGGCCATCCGGCCGCCGCGGTGCTTGGCCACCCCGCGGCGCGGCTGCTGGCCATGCGCGTCGACGCGGCCCGTGCCATCGCTGTCGCCGAGCGCTGTCGCTCCGGCGTGGGATGGAGCGGCCTGGTCCCGGTACGGCACCAGGACGGCCGCAGTGTCGTCGTCGACCTGCGCGTCTCCGCGGCCTTCCGCATCGGCGGCGAGGAGTGCTTCCTGGTCTCGGCGCGGGAGCAGCGCCCGCAGTGGACAGTGGGCCAGTCCGTCCTCGACGGGTTCCTCACCCGGTCACCGATCGGCATGGCCGTGATGGACCTGGAGCTGCGGTACGTCTGGCTGAACGACACCCTGGAGCAATTCGGCGGCGTCCCGCGCGAGCAGCGCCTGGGCCGCCGGCTGAGCGAACTGCTGCCCGGGCTGCAGGGGAGCACCATCGAAGGCCTGATGCGCAAGGTGCTGACGACCCGGGAGCCGGTCACCGAATACGAGTACCTCGGCTGGAGCTGGTCCGACCCGCACCGCCAGCGCGCCTACTCGACGTCGTTCTTCCCGCTCGTCGACGCCGAGGACTCCGTCACCGGCGTCTGCTACATGGTCACCGACGTCACCGAACGCTGGAACGCCCGGCAGCTGCTGTCGCTGGTCAACGAGGCAGGCACCCGCATCGGCACCACCCTCGACGTGCTGCGCACCGCCCAGGAACTCGCCGACTTCGCCGTTCCCCGGTTCGCCGACTTCGTCATCGTCGACCTCCTGGAGCCCGTCCTCAGTACCGAGGGACACGGCACCTGGCTGACCGACGCGGGCCCGGCGCCCGCTCGGCCGATGATGCGCCGCGCCGCGCTGAAGACCGTCCGCGAGGGCAGCCCCGAGGCCGTGGCGCGGATCGGCGACCGGGTCGACTTCCTGCCGCCGCCGCACGGCGTCGACCTGCTCCTCGGGGGGGAACCGGTCCTCATCCCCGAACTCGACCCGGACGACCACCTGTGGGTCACCGCGCAGCCCGCTCGGTCGGCCCGCATCCGGGAGTTCGGGCTGCACACCCTGATCTCGGTCCCGATGCGGGCGCGCAACACCGTCCTGGGCCTGACCACGTTCGCCCGCTCGCTCAACCCGCTCTCCTTCGAGCCCGACGACGTCCTGCTCGCCCGGGAACTGGTCGCCCGCGCCGCCGTCTGCGTCGACAACGCCCGCCGCTACACCAGGGAGCACACGGCCGCCGTCACCCTCCAGCGCAGCCTGCTGCCCCAGGCCCTGACCGGCGGCACGGCCCTGGACGTGGCCTCCTCCTACCTGCCGGCGGACGCGGCGGACGGCGTCGGCGGCGACTGGTTCGACGTGATCCCGCTGTCCGGCGCCCGGGTCGCCCTGGTCGTCGGTGACGTGGTCGGCCATGGCCTCACCGCGGCGGCGAGCATGGGCCGGCTGCGCACCGCCGTGCAGACCCTCGCCGACATGGACATGCCCCCAGACGAACTCCTCGCCCACCTCGACGACCTCGTGCTGCGGCTGGGGGAGGAGGAGAACGCGGGCACGGTGGTGGAGGGCAGCGCGGACACGTTCGTCGGGGCGACCTGTCTGTACGCCGTCTACGACCCGGTGACCCGGCGGTGTGCGATGGCCCGGGCCGGACACCCGCCCCCGGTCGTCGTGTCACCCGACGGGCACGTCCTCTTCCCCGAGATCCCCGCCGGACCGCCGCTCGGACTCGGTGGCATGGCCTTCGAGGCCACCGAGATCGAACTCGCCGAGGGTAGTCTGTTCGGTCTCTACACCGACGGTCTCATCGAAGGCTGCGACCAGGACGTCGAGCTGGGTATGGCCCGCCTCCGCTCCGCTCTGGCCGGCCCCGGCACCGACCTCGACGCGCTGTGCACGGCGGCCGTGCAGCAGCTGGTCCCGGTTCCCCAGCCCGACGACATCGCCCTGCTGCTGGCCCGCACCCACGCCCTGGGCGCCGACCACGTCGTCTCCTGGGAGGTGCCCGTCGATCCGGCCGCCGTCGCCGAGGTCCGGTCCGAGGCGGTCCGCCAGGTGGCCGCGTGGGGCTACGACGAGCTGGCGACGACCACCGAACTCATCGTCAGTGAACTGGTCACCAACGCCATCCGCTACGCGGAACCGCCCATCCGGCTACGGCTGTTGCGCGACTCCAGGCTGACCTGCGAGGTCGCCGACGCCAGCAGCACGGCACCCCGGCTGCGGCACGCCCGCTCCACCGACGAGGGCGGCCGCGGCCTCTTCCTGGTGGCCCAGCTCGCCCATCGCTGGGGCGCCCGCTACACGGGAGAGGGAAAGATCATCTGGGCCGAGCAGGAGATCCCGGGAGTGTGACAGGGCCGTCCGGACCGCCTTCGCCCCCTGTCGAATTCGTACGTATGGCCGTACGCTGTCAATTCATAGGGATTCGGCAGCAATTGGGGGAGCCGCCATGTCCGGGGACGCGTACGGTCCGCACCAGCAACTGCCGAACCAGGGACCGCCCGACCACGGTGTTCCGAACCAGGGTGTTCCGAACCAGGGACCGCCCGACCACGGTGTTCCGAACCAGGGTGTTCCGAACCAGGGCTATCCGGGCCCCGGTTTCCCGCCTCCGGGCCCCTTCGTGCCGCCCATGCCGTCGAGTCCGCCGCCCGCCCCGCCGGACCCCCTGCGCGCCACCGCCGTCGCCCTGCTCAACCTGAGCGGCCTCGGCCTCGGCTATCTGCTCCTGCGAAGATGGATCCCGGCGGCCGCGTGTCTGGCGGCCACCGTCGTCCTGCTGCTCGTGGCCCTGCCCGCGGACGCCGACGGCGTCTCCGGAGCCGCGCTCGTCCTGTACGCCGTGTTCCTGCTGCTGGCCGCCGTCCACGGCTGGTTCGCCGGCCTGCGCACCCGCCTGGTCCGGCCGGGGCAGCGGCCCGTCGCGCTCGTGCTGGGAATCGTCCTGCTCGCCGTCCCGGTGGGCGGCGCGCTCTGGTACGACAGCGCGCAGAAGGAAGCCGTCGAACGCGCCCTTCTCGACCGTCTCGACCGCGCCGACCGACAGGTCAGCGCGGCCGGCCGGCAGGACTTCGCCACCGCCAAGTCCGGCTACCGGGACGCCCTTGCCGTCTACCGCGACCTCGCCGTCCACCACGCCGGCTCGCGCGCCGCCGCCCAGGTGCCCGACCGCCTGAGGACCTACTACACGACGGTCGCCGCGGCCTACAGCCACCGCGACTACTGCTCGGCCGTCGAACCGCTCCAGTACTTGCGGACGGTGCCCGACTCCATGCCGAAGGACCAGCTCGGCACACTCGCCCACTGGCCCGACGACCGGCTGGCCACCTCGCTGTACGAGTGCGGGGCGGACGGCCTCGCCACCGGCGACACCGGCTGGTCCACCCGGTTCGGCGTCCTGCTGAGCACCTTCCCCGACTCCGGTCAGGCCGCCAAGGTGGTACCCGCCGTGGACGCGGCCGAGAAGAAGGCCGCCAAGGCCGTCGCCGGCAACGACCCCTGCACCGCCGTCGAGCAGTTGCACACGCTCAGCAGCCAGATCACCCAGCTGTCCAACGGAGCGGCCGCCCAGGCCGACGCCCTGACCGCCGTGGCAGGACGAGCCGACCGCAGCGGTGACTCCGGGGAGTACGAGTGCGGCGTGAAGCAGTACAAGGACGGCGACTTCGAGCAGGCGCAGCAGACCATGCAGCAGTTCGTCACCGACAACCCGCACCACAAGAACGCCGACCGGGCCCGGAAGATAGCCATCGGCGCCGAGGTCGCCCAGACCCTCCCGGCCGCCGGCAAGAAGCTGCCCACCACCGGCTCCGGCGGCGGCATCACCGTGACCGTCAAGAACGACAGCCCCGATGACATCACCGTCCTCTACACGGGCCCGGTCACCGGCAGCTTCACCCTGAAGGCATGCGGCAGCTGCAAGGCGTACTCGTTCGCCAGCTCGATCATCAGCGGCTGGGAGCCGTGCAGCGACAGCGGCAAGAACTACCCGCAGCGCACCATCAGCCTGCCGCCCGGCACCACGTACTTCGTGCACAAGCCGAAGACCGACACCACCGCCACCCCGGGCTCCGACACCGCCAAACTGCGCTACGGCTACATCTACACGGAGTGCGCCTACACGACGCAGACCCTGGGGTCCGGCTACTGAGCGCGGCAATCCGACCGCACCCTTCCGGCCTGGGCCATCGGACTCCGGTTCGACCCTGGTCGCTCAGCGGCAGTCAGCGGAGATCCCTCTGAACTCGCCTACGAGCGACCCGAGTCGGACGGCCGAATTCAGGAGGCGGTCCCTCTCGGCGGGCGCTCTGCGGAGAGGCGCCGTCTCGCGGAGGACCGCAGTCCGGCCGGACGGATTCGCTCCGGCTGGCACGCCCCTGGAGGACCCGTCCTCGATCCCGCCGACCGGCGCACCTAGGAGGAGCTGGCCGCGGCCCGAGTCCAAGTCCCCGGCGCATGGGAGCCCGCCGCATGAACACCGCCCCCGAACCGGCGCGTCGGCGAACCTCCCAGCTCACAGAGGCGGCTCCGGTGGTCGTTCCCGGACGTTCGGCGACGTGTCGACGACTTCGTCGGCCGCGGGCGGGCTGTCAGGGCAGAGCCGCTGTGACGCGCAGCGGCTCGAAGGACACGACGGTCTCCGGACCGTCGGCCCAGCGCACCCGCAACTCGTCGTCCGCGCAGCTGACTTCGGCTACGGCGGCGGTGAGCGGTGGCGCCGTTGCGCCGGTGCCCAGGGCGGCCAGCGCGGCGAACACCGCGGTCCCTGCGAGCTCCGCCGACAGCCTGGGCATCCGCGCCCAGGGCTCGTAGGCCGTGCCCTCGGGGGCGCGGACCCGGTCCTGCCCGCTCCAGCCGTGTACCCAGCGGGCTTGCGCCACCGGTGCGCTCGATTCGACCCCGATTCGACCCGATGGGTACCGGGAGCGCGGAACACCGCTCTGACCAGGAAAGGCGGGGTACGGCGGAGGCCACGGGTCCTTACTCGTCGTACGAGGCTGTCGGCGGGCCCAACTAAGCTCCCGCGCATGAACGACGAGGGCAGAGACGACCCCGCGAGACGGGTGGTCGACGGGCGGTTCGAGCTGGCGGCACGGCTCGGTGGCGGCGGCATGGGCATGGTGTGGCGGGCCACCGACCTGGTGCTGCGGCGGAGCGTGGCCATCAAGGAGGTACGGCCGTCCGATCCCGCCCTCGCGGAGTACGACCCGGAGGCCGCACGGCTGCTGCGGGAGCGGGTGCTTCGGGAGGCCCGCGCCCTGGCCCGGGTCGACCACTCCAACGTGGTGACGATCCATCACATCGTCGACGGCGGCCCGGGGACCTACCCGTGGATCGTCATGGAACTCGTGACCGGCGGATCGCTCGCCGACCGCCTGGCCGCCGGCCCGATGAACCCGGTCGAGGCCGCGCGTATGGGCCGCGAGGTGCTGGCCGCGCTCCAGGCCGCCCACGAGGCGGGCATCGAACACCGTGACGTGAAGCCGGCCAACGTCCTGCTGCGCCCCGACGGCCGCCCCGTGCTCACCGACTTCGGCATCGCCGCCGTCCGCGAGGCCACCGCCCTCACCGCCACCGGATCGGTCATCGGCACCCCCGACTACATGGCGCCCGAGCGCGTCGCCGGCAAGGACGGCGGCCCGGCCGCGGACCTGTGGTCGCTCGCGATGATGCTGTACGTCGCCGTCGAAGGCCACCATCCGCTGCGCCGGGGCACGACCCTCGCCACGCTCGCCGCGGTCCTCGCCGAGGACGTCCCCCCACCGGTCCAGGCCGGACCCCTCACGGACGTCCTCACCCGCGTCCTCGTCCGCGACCCGGCGGCCCGCCCCGACACCGCCGCACTGGAACGGATGCTGGCCCGAGCCGCCCGGCAGACCGGGTCCCCCACGTCCTTCCCGCTGCAACCCCCGTCCGCGCCCCCGCGGAACACGTCACCGCAGGACGCGCGGCCGCCGGCCCCACTGCAGGACACGGCGCCCACGCCGCTTGGGCCCGCCCCGCGCCGCCGCCGGACGCTCCTCCTCCTGCCCACGGCCGCGGTGGCCGTCGCCGGCGTGCTCGCGTGGACACTGCTGCCGGGCACGGGCGACCACGCCTCCGGGTCCAAGGACTCCGGTACCGCGCCCGCCACGACCTCGCCCTCGGCCGGGAGCACCGCCTCACCCACGGCCGCGCGGCAGACCGCCACCACCGACCTGCTGACCCCGAAGGGCATCCGCACCGCCGTCGCGGCCTTCGAGAAACAGACCGGCCGGGACCGCTTCGGCAAGCTCACGGTGTACCCGGACTACGTCGTCGCCTGGATGATGGTGAAGGGCAGCGACACCGCGTACGACATGTACACCTACCGCTCCGGCCAGGGCGTGCAGAAGGACATCATCTCGGGCACCCTGCCCGGCAACGAAACCCCCGTCCGCCTCGACGACTTCGCCTGGGACAAGGTCCCCGCCCTGCTCTCCCAGGCCCGCGAAAAACTCAAGGTGCCCGCCCCGACCAGCCGCTACCTGCTCGTGGACCTGCCGGGCGACGCCTTCGGCGACCCCGCCGGGATGTCCGTCTACCTCAGCAACAAGTACAGCCAGAGCGGATACCTCCAGACGGACACGAAAGGCAAGATCGTCAGGGTGATGCCCTACGACGGCTGAGCGAGCGCGCCGTCGCTCCCGCCCGGCGCCGGCTCCGCCCGCGTACCCACTCGCCGGGCCCGGCCGCCGAACCCGACCGGGACCGGCTGCTCGGCCTCGCGTCCAAGCGCTCCGTCCGGCGGCCGACGACCGTGCGGAAGGAGACCGGCGCGAGGCCGGCGACGCCCTCACAAGACACCGTGCCCATCCGGGCGACGGCGCGGTGAGTGACGCCGAGCGGCGGACGACTCACGCCGTGAGGGTCCGCACCGGCGCTCCGGCCTGCCATGCCGCGATGTCCTCGACCGCGTCCCGGTAGAACACCTCGTACAGATCCCGGCTGACATAGCCGATATGGGGCGTGACCACGGCGTTCGGCAGGGACCGCAGCGGGTGGTCGCGGGGCAGGGGCTCGCGGTCGAAGACGTCCAGCGCCGCCGAGGCGATACTGCCCTCGGTCAATGCCCTGATCAGCGCCGCCTCCTCCACCACGGGTCCGCGCGAGGTGTTCACCAGGATCGCCGTCGGCTTCATGAGACCCAGCTCGCGGGCGCCGACGAGGCCCCGGGTGCGCTTGCTGAGCACGACGTGGACGCTCAGCACGTCGGAGCGCTCGAACAGCTCGTCCCGTGCCACGTAGGTCACCCCCTTCGCCTGCGCGTCCGCGGGCGTCAGGTGCTGGCTCCAGCCGATGCACCGCATGCCGAAAGCGCGCCCTACCTCCGCCACCGCGGTCCCCAGCCGGCCGAGGCCCAGCAGCCCCAGCGTGGCACCCCGCAGGCTGGTGCCCAGCCCCTCCTGCCAGCCGCCCCGGCGCACCGAGGCCACCTGCTGCGGGATCAGCCGCGCCGCGGACAGGATGAGCCCCCAGGTCAGCTCGGCCGTCGGGTACGAGAAGTACCCGGTACCGCAGACCGTGATGCCCAGCCGGCGCGCGGCGTCCAGGTCGATGGCCGCGTTGACCGGCCCGGTGGTGACCAGCAACCTCAGACGCGGCAGCTTCTCCAGGGTCGACGCCGGAAACGGAGTCCGCTCGCGCATGGCCACGACCACCTCGTGGTCGGCCAGCGCGGCGACGACGTCACCCTCGTTTCCGAAGGCATCCGAAAAGGCCCGCACGTCGGCACCGAGGGAATCCCAGTCCGCCAGGCCCAGTGCCACGCCCTGATAGTCGTCCAGGATCGCGATCCGCATCCGCATTCCCCTCGCTCTTGGCTCCGATCTTCAGGGTGGCACCTGCACCAGGCCGTCGGACTCAGTCCGCGGACGGCGGGTCGTACGGCGGCGCCGTCCCCCTCGTCCGTGCCGGATGTGCTCCCCGCAGCAGCCAGGGGCGTGCCTTGCGGTTGAGCCGAGGCTGGATCACCCAGGTGAGAAGGGCGGTGAGGACGAGCGAGTTGACGGCCAGGGCCGCGTACTGCGGCAGGCCGGGGAAGAGCAGCTTCAGCAGCGTGGCGATGGCCAGCAGGCAGGGATAGGCGGCCGCCCAAGTGGTCAGGAAACGCTTCCACTTGGGCGGGACGTCCCGTCCCTGGAGGGTGAACCAGGGCGCCGGACCGGCGCTGCGGCTGCTGCGCGGATCCGAGATCCGGTTGCCGCGCCTGACCAACGCGTTCCGCACGTCCGACCGCTCCCAGGCGTCGAGGTGCTCGACCGAGTCGAAGCGGTGGACGAGGTGGTGCAGCCCCTGGCCGTCGTGGAGCCGTACGGCACCGAGGTGGCCGCGGAAACCGGCGGCGGCCCGGTCGACCTCGTCGGCCCAGCGTGCGAACTCGTCCTCCTTGCCCGCGGCGACCACCCGGGTCACCACGACGGTCACCGCCTGGTCGGTGCCGGTCGGGCCGGTGCGCATACGGCCTCCTTCCGCGGATACGACGCCGTCCGCCCGAGTACCCCGGGCCCCGGCCGGAACACGGCGGCCGCCCGCGGTGCCCACCCTTGGTCTGCACCATTGACATGTACGCGCCTTGGGGCCTTCAATGCGGCTCAGCCGCATATGTATCCGACGGTCATGTATGAGGAAGGCCCCCTCATGATCACCCCCCACCCGCACCTCACCTGGCCCCGCACCCTGTCAGGACTTCTCGCCCTGCTCGCGATCGTCCTGGGCATCCAGGCCGGCCCCGCCCACGACGCCCGCGCCGCCACCGCCGTCAACGTGATCGCCTTCTACGACGGCACGTACGACGCCGCACACATCAGCTTCGACCACGAGGCCAACTCCTGGTTCCCGCAGGCCGGCGCGGCGAACGGCTTCACCTACACCGCGACCACGGACTGGAGCCGGCTCAACGCCTCGACCCTGGCCGGCTACCAGGTCGTCATGTTCCTCGACGACTACCCCCACACCGCGTCCCAGCAGGCCGCCTTCCAGACCTACATGGCGAACGGCGGCGGCTTCGTCGGTTTCCACGTCTCGGCGTACACCGACGACACCAGTGACTGGCCCTGGTACCACAACACGTTCCTCGGGACCGGCACCTTCAAGAGCAACTCCTGGGGACCGACCTCCGAAACCCTGCGGATCGACGACCCGAGCCACCCGGCGACCGCGAACCTGCCCGCCACCATCACGTCCTCGGTGAGCGAGTGGTACAGCTGGCAGAACGACCTGCGGCAGAACCCGGCCATCGACATCCTCGCCTCGATGGCCCCGTCCACCTTCCCGGTCGGCACCGACCCCGACCAGACCTGGTACAGCGGCTACTACCCGATCGTCTGGGCCAACCGCGACTACAAGATGGTCTACAACAACTTCGGCCACAACGCGATGGACTACTCGACCGACACGACCCTCTCGTCCACGTTCGCGAGCGCCCAGCAGAACCAGCTCCTGCTCCAGGAGATCAAGTGGGCGGCCGGGCAGTCCGGCCCGGTGACCCCGCCGACGAGCGCCACCGGGCCGATCCACGGGTACGGCGGCACGTGCGTGGACGTCGCGGGCGCCGCCACCGACAACGGCACCGCCGTACAGCTCTACGACTGCAACGGCACCAGCGCCCAGAACTGGACGGTCGGCGGCTCGGGAACCCTCAGCGCCCTCGGCAAGTGCATGGACGTGACCGGGGCCGGCACCACCGACGGCACCAAGGTGCAGCTGTACGACTGCAACGGCACCGGTTCACAGGTCTGGCGGCCGGGGTCGAACGGCTCCCTGGTCAACCCGCAGTCGGGCAGGTGCCTCGACGCCACCGGCCCCAGCTCGGCCAACGGCACCCGGCTCCAGATCTGGTCCTGCTCGGGAGCCGCCAACCAGAACTGGACCCTCCCCTCCTGAGAGCCGCGGGCATGCCGCCCCACGCCACACGGCATGCCCGCACCCTGGGCCCGCTCAGTTCGTCGCCCTCCTGACGAGTTCCGCGATCCTCGACTCGGCGGCCGGGGTCAGGGTCGTCAGGGCGAAGGACGTCGGCCACATGGCGCCGTCGTCGAGGGTCGCCTGGTCGCTGAAGCCGAGTGTGGCGTAGCGCGACTTGAACTTCTGGGCGCTCTGGAAGTGGCAGACGACCTTGCCGTTCCTGGCGTACGCGGGCATCCCGTACCAGAGCCTCGGCGACAGGTCCGGCGCGGCCGACGTGACGACGGCGTGGATCCGCTCGGCCAGGACCCGGTCCGCCTCCGGCATCTCGGCGATCTTCGCGAGTACCTCGCGCACCGCGTCCGCCGCCTTGTCCGCGCGCGAGCCGCCGCGAGCCGCCGCCTTCAGCTCCCGTGCGCGCTCCTTCATCGCACCGCGCTCCTCCTCCGTGAACCCGTCGTACTTCTCGTCGGCGGTGGCGCTGGTGGCGGAGGCCTGCGTGCGCTTCATGTCGGGTTTCCTCTCCGGCGTGACCTGATGAGGACTCCATGCTAGAAATCCGCCGGACCCGGGGGCTTCTCCAGAACTGACCGGTCAGGCGTCAGCGCCGTTCACCTTAGGTTGCAGGTCCAAGGGCATCTCCGCAGGCCGCACGTCGGTATACCGTCCGAAGCGCTTGCCCCGACAGAAGTGGCTCGCGTCAACGGAGATTCCGGCCGAACCCGCCGCGCAGGCGCCGCGCGGACGGCGGCGGCCGGAACCGACCTGACGTGGCTCCCGCTGTCGGCCCGGCGGCAGAGCCGCGGTGAACCGGTCGATCGGGAGTCGACAGGCCACCCAGCGCCGCCCCCGTATGTCTGCCCTGTCACTCCACTGCTCCGAGGTGCCTTGTGGCCATGCCTTCTCCTGCCTCCTCGTCGTCCGCGCCGCCCGACACCGGCACCCGGCACATCACGGCCACCATCGTGCTGGCCTGCCTCGGCGTGTTCGTCTCGTACCTGCCGGTCGTCGGCGTCTCCGTCGCGCTGCCGGTCATGCAGCAGGCACTCGACGCCTCCACCGAGGGCCTGCAGTGGATCACCGACGCCTTCATCCTGCCGACCGCGGCGCTGCTGCTGACCTGCGGCATGGTGGGTGACCTGTTCGGCCGAAAGAAGACGTATCTCGCCGGGCTCGCGCTGTTCTGCCTCGGCTGCCTGGTCTGCCTGACCGCCGGCAGCGTCGTCCAGGTCTGTGTGGGCCAGGCCCTCACCGGCATCGGCACCGCCGCGCTGCTTCCCTCCACGCTCGCCCTGATCGGCCATGTCATCCCGGACCCCCGCAAACGCCGTCACGCGATAGCACTCTGGACGGCGGCCCTCGGCCTCGGCCTGACCCTCGGCCCGGTGGCCAACGGCGTGATCGTGGCACACACGAGCTGGCGGTGGATCTTCCTGCCCTCGATGGTCCTCGCCGTGGTCACGGCCGTGATCGGCGCCGTCGTCCTGACCGACTCCCGCGCGGAGCGCGAGCGTCACCTCGACATTCCGGGCCAGCTGCTGGCCGCCGTCGCCATCACCGGCCTGGTCTACGGCGTCATCGAGGGCGGCAGCGCCGGCTGGTCCTCCGCCCAGGTCGTGATCGCCTTCGTGGCCGCCGTACTCGGCGCGGTCGGCTTCGTCCTCGTGGAACTCCGCTCCGCCTGTCCGATGCTGGACATGCGCCTGTTCAAGTCGTCCGCGTTCTCCGGAGCGGCGCTCGTCATGGCCGTCACCCTGTTCGCCCAGGTCGGCCTCGTCTTCGCGCTGAGCGAGTACTTCGGGCTCGTCCACCACGCCTCGACGCTGGACATCGGCATCCGGCTCATCGCCATCAACGGCTTCACCGTGGTGCTCGGCCCGCTGGTCGGGCGGCTGATGAACCGGGCCACGCCCGGACTGCTCCTGGTCACCGGCCTGGTGATCGGCGGGATCGGCGCGCTCCTCATGAACGCCTTCCAGGCCGACACCGGCACCGGCGAGGCCGCCCTGGTCATCGGTGTCCTCGGCATCGGGATCGCGCTCGCCATGGCGCCCGTCACCACCATCGCCATGGACGCCCTGCCGCACCGGCTCGCCGGCACCGCCGCCGCGGCCAACAGCGCGCTCCGCCAGATCGGCAGCGCCCTCGGCCCCGCCGTCTTCGGTGTCATCCTCACCCACCGGACCCTGGCCACCCTGCCCGGCCACCTCGCCTCGTCCGGGCTGAGCCCCGCCGACCAGGGCCAGGTGAGCGGTCTGGTGTCCAACGTCGGCATCCAGGCAGGCGCCTTCCTGCACCTGAAGACCCCGGCGAGCACCGGGCAGGCCCAGGGCGCCTACGGCGCGAGCTTCACCGACGCCCTGCACACCTGCGCGCTCGTCGGCGGTATCGGGATGCTGGTGGCCGCGGTGATCGCCGTGGTGCTCATCGGGATCCGCCCGGCGCGCGCCCCGCAGACGGCGCCGGAGGCGGCGGTGCATCCCGCCGGGGCCGCCGGCTGAACCACAGCGCGAAGCGGTCGGCCACCGGAAGGCGGCCGACCGCTCAGCCCGTCAACACACTCCGACGCCCGTCAGCGCGCCAGCAGTTCCAGCGTGTCGATCACCCGGTTCGAGAAGCCCCACTCGTTGTCGTACCAGGCGACCACCTTGATGTGGCGGCCGTCGACGCGGGTCAGAGCCGAGTCGAAGATGGACGAGGCGGGGTTGCCCGTGATGTCCGACGACACCAGCGGATCGTCCGAGTATTCGAGGACGCCCGCGAGCGGCCCCTCGGCCGCCGCGCGGTACGCGGCCAGCACCTCGTCGCGGGTCACGTCACGCGACACGGTCGTGTTCAGCTCGACGATCGAGCCCACCGGCACCGGTACCCGGATCGAGTCGCCCGACAGCTTGCCGTCGAGGTTCGGCAGCACCAGACCGATCGCCTTGGCGGCGCCCGTCGTGGTCGGCACGATGTTGACACCGGCGGCACGGGCGCGCCGAGGGTCACGGTGCGGGCCGTCCTGGAGGTTCTGCTCCTGCGTGTACGCGTGCACGGTCGTCATGAACCCGTGCTCGATACCGGCGAGTTCGTCGAGCACCGCGGCCAGCGGGGCGAGCGCGTTGGTCGTGCAGGAGGCGTTGGAGACGACCGTGTGCAGCTCCGCGTCGTACGCGTCGGTGTTCACGCCGTACGCCAGCGTGACGTCGGCACCGTCCGACGGCGCGCTGACCAGCACCTTGCGCGCGCCCGCGTCGAGGTGGGCGCGGGCGGCCTTCGCCGAGGTGAAGCGGCCGGTCGACTCCAGCACGATGTCCACGCCGAGCTCGGCCCACGGCAGTCGCGCCGGCTCGCGCTCCGCGAGGACCTTGATACGGCGGCCGTCGACGACGAGGACGTCCCCGTCGACGCTCACCGGGCGCCCGAGACGGCCGGCCGTCGAGTCGAAGGCGAGCAGCCGCGCGAGGGCGGCCGGCTCCGTGAGGTCGTTGACGGCGACGATCTCCAGGCTGCTGTCCCGCTCCAGCAGCGCTCGCAGCACGTTGCGTCCGATGCGGCCGAATCCGTTGACGGCGATACGAGTCATAAGTGGTGTCCCTTCGCTACGCCACCAGGTTCGCGGCCCGCGCCCGGCCGGGACAGCGGCGAGATCGCCATGGTTCGAAAGGATCTCGCCACGCCGCCGACCCGGCAGCCCTACTCACCCTTGGTGAAGGTGCGCCGGTAGTCGCTCGGCGTCGTGCCGAGAATCCGCTGGAAGTGCAGCCGCAGGTTCGCCCCGGTGCCGAGACCGACGTCGTCGGCGATCTGCTCGACGCTCCGCTCCGACCGTTCGAGGAGCTCCCGGGCCAGGTCGATGCGGGCCCGCATCACCCACTGCATCGGCGTGTACCCGGTGTCCTCCGCGAACCGCCGCGAGAACGTGCGCGCCGACACCCCCGCATGCCGGGCGAGCGCGTCGAGGGTGAGCGGCTCGCCGAGCCGGTGCAGCGCCCACTCGCGGGTCGCGGCGAACCGCTCACCGAGCGGCTCGGGCACACTGCGCGGCACGTACTGCGCCTGGCCCCCGCTGCGATAGGGGGCCGCCACCAGACGCCGGGCCGCGTGGTTGGAGGCGGCCACACCGAGGTCGCCGCGCAGGATGTGCAGGCACAGGTCGATCCCCGAGGCCGCGCCTGCGGACGTCAGCACGCTGCCCTCGTCGACGAACAGCACGTTCTCGTCGACCTTGACCAGCGGATGCTTCTCGGCGAGGGCCCGCGTGTAATGCCAGTGCGTGGTGGCGCGCCGGCCGTCGAGCAGGCCGGTCGCGGCGAGCGCGAAGGCCCCGGTCGAGATGGCGGCCAGCCGCGTGCCCCGCCGGTGCGCGCCCTGCAGCGCGTCGACGACCGCCGGCGGCGGGTCGTCCCGGTCCGGGAACCGGTAGCCCGGCACGAACACGATCTCCGCCCACTCCAGCGCGTCCAGGCCGTCGGCGACGTGGTACGACAACCCGTCGCCGCCGGTCACCAGACCGGGCGCCGCACCGCACACCCGTACCTCGTACGGCATGCTCGCCCGGGTCGTGAACACCTGTGCCGGGATACCGACGTCCAGAGGCTTCGCTCCCTCCAGCACGAGGACGGCGACGCGATGCAGACGGACGGCAGACACATCGAACAGGGTACGAGGGCCCGACCCGGGCCCGGCGCGGCCCGCCCGCCGGCCGCGCCGGGATCAGAGCTCCTCCTCCATGCGGATCGCCTTGCGCAGTTCCTCGGCCGACTCCTCCGGGTGCTCGCCCTCCCGCTGGTCGAGCAGCGCGGCGGCGATGCTGTCGAGCTTGCGCTGGACGGCGTGTTCCGCCCGGCGCTCGGAGTTCTTCAGCAGGGCGAGGAGCAGCAGGTTCACGGAGGTCATGAGGTCGCCGACGAGCAGCTGCCAGGTCAGTCCGAGGCCCGCTAGGTGCACGGCGGCGAAGGCGGCGACCAGGGCCACACAGAAGCACATGAACAGCACGGAACTGGTGACGTTCGAGGCCGCCTCGGCCAGCCGCTCGAACCAGCCCCGCCCGTCACGGGAGCGCTCGGCAGGATGCGTCATGGACACAGGGGGAACTCCCACGCCCGCGCGGTGCCCTTCACCACGATCCCGCCCCGGGTACCCCGCGCCGTCCCCCTCATCCGCGGCCTGCCGCCGGACACCGCCGCCGCGGGCGGGGACCCGTTCGGGTGGATGCCCGCGGGTGGAGACGGCGGGCGGGCGCCGGGGCCGGATCATGGAGCCATGTCCGGAGCGGACGCAGAGGTACCGGTGCTGATCGTCGGCGGCGGGCCGGTCGGGCTCACCGTGCGGGCGCTGCTGGACCGCTGGGGTGTGGCCACCCTGCTGGTCGAGAAGCACCGGCAGCCGTTCCCGTTTCCCCGGTCCCGCCTGGTCAACGTGCGGTCCATGGAGATCTTCCGGCAGCTCGGGACCGCCGCCAGGATCACGGCGGACGCCTTCGCACCGAGTACGGTCGGGTGTGCTTCCGTGACACCCTGTGCGACCCCGACTTCGCGGGTGCCGCCATGGTCGGGTGCGCGCCCCGGTCGCCGAGAGCCCGGCCGTCGGCGTGGTCACCTCCCGGGACCGGCTGGAGCCCACCCTGCTCGCCGCCGGGGGAGTGGTGCGGTTCGGGACCGAACTCGTCCCGCCCGCTGGGACGACCCTCCGCCGGCCGACTCGGCACTGCGCGACGCCCTGACCGTCGTCACGTCGGGCGGGGCGGGGCGGTGCTGTTCCTGATCACCAGACGGGCCGGGACGAGGTCGGTGCCGGGGCGGGAGTCGTCTCCGGTGCGGAGCTGGCGCAGGACGCCCTCCACGCAGCGGCGGCCGACCTCGGCGAAGTCCTGGTGGACGGTGGTGAGGGGCGGGATGAAGAAGGCCGCGTCCGGGGTGTCGTCGAAACCGACCACACTGATGTCGGCCGGGACCGACCGGCCCCGTTCGTGGAAGGCGCGCAGCAGCCCGAGGGCCATCTGGTCGTTGGACGCGAACACGGCCGTACAGTCCGGCTCTTCGGCGAGCGCGAGCCCGGCCGCGTAACCCGACTCGGCCGACCAGTCGCCGCGGAAGGGGACGGGGGCCGGACACCCCGCCTCCTCCAGCGCCGTCCGCCAGGCCTGGGTGCGGCGCTGGGCCGCGTACGAGGACTCGGGACCGGTCACGTGCCACACCGTCCGGTGGCCCAGCTCCAGCAGATGCCGTACGGCCCTGCGCGCGCCGTCGGCCTGGTCGGTGTCGACCACTCCGTAGCGGTCCCCGGCGTCCGAGTCCACGACCACCACATGGACACCGGGCGGCAGTTGCACGGTCGCGGTGTCGAGCAGATGGATCTCCATGATGACGATGACGGCGTCCACCGCCAGCTCGCCCATGCGCGTGAAGGCGCCCAGCACATTGTCCTGCGTGGCCACGTCGATGGGGATGAGGGTGATCGCGTAGCCCTCGGCGGCGGCATGGGTGGCGATGGCCTCCACGGTGCGGCTGCTGCCCGTGGACGACAGGCTGAACAGGATCACGCCGATGGTGTTGAACCGGCCGTAACGCAGCGCGCGGGCCGCGCTGTTGGGCCGGTAGCCGAGCTCGCGCATCGCGGCCAGCACCTGCTCCCGGGTGGAACCGATCACCCCGGGACGCCCGTTGGAGACCCGCGAGACCGTCTGCGAGGAGACCCCGGCGAGTTCGGCGACGTCGGCCATGGAGACCCGCTGTTTGCGGCGCCCGCCGGGCACCCCGGAACCGTCGCGCCCCGCACTGCCCGCGGCCCGCGCGACCGGCTGCTCCGGCTCGTTCAGGACCATCGCCCCACCCCTCAAATCTCCTTCATGCACGGGAAGTCGGGACCGGGAATCTTGACGGCCGCAGGAGCGGGTGCCACGATTCCGACGCTTTCGAGTTTACGTAAACATCGCCGTGTGACCAGCCCGGACAGAGATCCTGTCCGGACGTCGCGCGGGGGATGTTCACGTAAACACGTCTGCCTGATGTTTACGTGAACACGCTGCCTGGGTCCCGATCCCCCCATCCGCGCCGAGCCGCCGTCTTCCGAAAGGGCACGTTGATGCGCAAGACCCCCGCCAGAATCCGTATCACCCCCCGCACCCGCGCCGCCCTCGCGGCGGTGGCGATCGCCGCGGTCGGCGCCACCACCCTCACCGGCAGCCCCGCCGCCGCCTCCGCCGCCGTCCCGGGCCACGGCACCAGCCAGTTCAAGGGCGTCAACTGGGCCGACCCGCGCGACAACTACGCCGACGACCCCGTGGTCCTGTCCGGCCTGTCGCTCTCCGACAGCTACGCCCAGACCTACGCCAAGGCGACCCGCGTGATCGCGGCCTTCCGGGCCAACCTCGGGGCCAACACCGTACGGCTGCCCATCAATCCGTACACGGTCAACGGCACGTACTGGAAGTCCTACCGCGGCGTCATCGACGCGGCCTCGGCGCAGGGCTTCAAGGTGATCGTCTCCTACTGGGAGGGCACCGGTGCCAACAAGGACGGCTTCATCGACGACGAGGCCACGTACTGGCCCATGTGGGACACCGTCGTGAAGGCCTACCGGCACGACCCGCACGTCTACTTCGAGCCGATGAACGAGCCGCACGGCTACACCGACGCCGAATGGGCCGACCTGGCGGCGAAGTGGCTGGCGACCTACCCGTCCGTCCCGCACGACCGCGTCTTCGTCAGCGGCGCCGGATACAACGACCACGTCACCACCGTCTGCGCCGACCCGCGCCTGAAGGGCACCTACCTCTCCCTGCACCACTACGGCTTCTGGAAGAGCTACGCCACCTACGACCAGTGGGTGGCCGACCTGAAGGAGCGGCTCGGCGACTGCGCGAACCGCACGGTCGCCGACGAGTTCGGTGCCCCCATGACCACAGGCCTCGACTACGACAAGCCCGCCCCCGACGACAACTCCGTCAACTTCATCCAGGCCGACACCGACACGTTCCGCAAGCTCGGCATGGGCTCGGTGTACTGGCCGGGCCTGCGCACCGACGACACCTACTCCATCCAGAAGCTGATCGGCGACGCGTCCCGCCCCTGGCTGGCCACCACCAACCAGTCCGGGGCCGACCGCCTCGCCTGGGCCTGGGGCCGGGGCAGGCCGGTGAGCGGCTGACCGACCCGACGGCGGCCGCGGTGCCCTCGAACACCGCGGCCGCCGTGAAGCAGGCGGCCCGGCGGCGCCCCGAAGGGGCGCGGGGCCGCATGGAATGTGCGGCTGCCGCCGCGTGGGCGCGACCAGCCCCGACGGCGCGCGGACGAACGACGGCGCGTCGCGGCAGTTCCAGCGGAGCGCTCGGGGCCCCGTGCATGGCTACGGCTGGAGTTGGCGCACATACGTCAACCCCGGACGGCCGGAGAGCCGTGTCTCACCGGTCACGGTGAATCCGGTCCGGGCCAGGACGGCCCGGGACGCCGTGTTGGCGAGGGTGGCGGCGGCCCGTAGAGCGGTCAGTCCGTAGGAGTCGACGGCGCGCTGGCACACCTCCCGGACACCCCAGGTGGCGAGGCCCCGCCCGGCTGCCCGCTCCGCGATCCGGTACCCCAGGTCGGCGGCGCCGTCCGCGACGTCCACCAGATTGACCCGCCCCAGCACCGCGCCCACGGGGTCGACCAGCACATGGAAGTAGCAGATCCCGGCCTCCTGTTCGACCAGGAGTTCCCGGAGCAGCTCGTCGAACCGGGCGAAGTAGTCGTCACCGCGATCGGGGATCGTCGCCGCGAAGTAGGCGCGGTTCTCCTGCTCGAAGGCGAGCAGTGCCGGGGCGTGGTCCGGGCGGAGCAACTGGAGTTCGGGCATGAGGAGGACGGTAGGCACTCCGGCTGCCGGCCCGCCAACGCATTACGGGCCGCCGGGACATCAAGGCTTGCGCAGATCCTTGACCCGGCGGAGCTTGCCGAGCGAGCGCTCCAGCGTCTCCGGTTCGACGACGGCGACCTCCACGGTGACGCCGACGCCGTCCTTGATGCCCTGGGCGATGGTCCTGGTGGCGGCCTCACGGTCGGCCGGGGACGCGTCGGGCCGTGCCTCCACCCGGACCGTCATGTGGTCCATCCGCCCGCGCCGGCTGATCTGGATCTGGAAGTGCGGGGCCACCCCCGGCGTCCGCAGCACGATCTCCTCCACCTGGCTGGGGAAGACGTTGACCCCGCGAAGGATGATCATGTCGTCGCACCGGCCGGTGATCTTCTCGATCCGGCGGAACCCGGGACGCGCCGTACCCGGCAGCAGCCGGGTCAGGTCGCGGGTGCGGTAGCGGATGATCGGCAGCGCCTCCTTCGTGAGCGAGGTGAAGACCAGCTCGCCGCTCTCGCCCTCGGCCAGTACCTCGTCGGTCAGCGGATCCACCACCTCCGGGAAGAAGTGGTCCTCCCAGACGTGCAGCCCGTCCTTGGTCTCCACGCACTCCTGCGCCACCCCGGGGCCGATGACCTCGGACAGCCCGTAGATGTCGACCGCGTGGATGTCCAGCCGCTCCTCGATCTCGTGGCGCATCTCCTCGGTCCACGGCTCCGCACCGAAGATGCCGACCTTCAGGGAGGTGGAGCGCGGATCGACGCCCTGGCGCTCGAACTCGTCGAGCAGAGTGAGCATGTAGGAAGGGGTGACCATGATGATCTCGGGCCGGAAGTCCTGGATGATCTGCACCTGGCGGGCGGTCATGCCGCCGGAGGCGGGGATCACGGTGCAGCCGGCGCGTTCGGCGCCGTAGTGGGCGCCCAGTCCGCCGGTGAACAGGCCGTAGCCGTAGGAGACATGGACCTTGTGTCCCGGGCGGCCGCCGGCGGCCCGGATGGAGCGGGCGACGACGTCCGCCCACATCGACAGGTCGTTCTCGGTGTAGCCGACCACGGTGGGGCGGCCGGTGGTGCCACTGGAGGCGTGCACGCGCCGCACCTCGGACATCGGCACGGCGAACATGCCGAAGGGGTAGGTGTCCCGCAGGTCCGCCTTGGTCGTGAAGGGGAAGCGGGCGAGGTCCGCGAGGGTGTGGCAGTCGTCCGGGCGCACACCGGCGGCGTCGAACTTCTTGCGGTAGAGCTCCACGTTGTCGTACGCGTGCCGCAACGTCGTGCGCAGCCTGGTGAGCTGGAGCGCCCGGACCTCCTCGCGGGACATCCGCTCCGCCTCGTCCAGCAGCGACTCGGGAAGCGGCTCTCCCCGGCGGGTGCCCCTGGGCTCGGACGCGATCACTTCGCTGCTCATCACGGCTCCTCGTCCTGCGTGCGCAGGGTGCGACTGCGGCCGCGGAACTCCGCGATCACCTCGTCGCCGCGCACGACACTCACGTCGTAGACACCGCTGCGGCCGAACCGGACCCGCTCCCGCGCGGTGGCGACCAGTACGTCGCCCTCGTAGGCGGGCGCGATGAAGTCGATGTCGGCGCCGGCGGCGACCGTCACCGGCCCGTGGCTGTTGCAGGCGCAGGCGAACGCCGTGTCGGCGAGCAGGAACACATGCCCGCCGTGGGCGATGCGGTGTCCGTTGACCTGTGAGGCGGTCACGGTCATCCGCAGCACGGCCGTCCCCTCGCCGTGCTCCAGCAGCTCGATGCCCAGCCGCCGGGACGCCTCGTCCGCGGCGAACATCGTCTCGACGGGGCCGGGCGCGGTGCCGGGTGCCTGGGGCGTCATTTCCACCACCTTGTGAACCGACCGAACATTCGGTTAGCGTGCGGCGAGGTCAAGTAATCCAGCAAGACACCTGCATGTCAAGAGGTCCGTCCCGCGGCCACGGCGACCCGTCCACCGCGTCGAAGAAGGCGTCGAAGGACCTCGGCGGCGGCCGCATGGGCGCGGGGATCGCCCGGTCCTTCGCCGCCGTCGGCTCGGCCGCGATCAACGTGAAGACGGCCGCCGGACTGGCGGTATCGGCCTGCTGGGCGCCAATACGGGAATCCTCGGGCTTCAGACTCGACGTACGGCGCGCCGTCGCCGACTGCCTGCATGAGACCCTCGGTGACCGGTTCGCACCGCCGCGGCTGCTGCGCGAGGTGGCCCGCGGCGAAGTCGGGGAGAAGGCGGGGCAGGGCTTCTGCGGGTGGTGACCGCGGCGGGACGGTGGGGCGCGGGGCGCCTTTCGGTGGACGGCGGCCCTGCCGCTCCGGCTACTGATCGGCGTAGGCCCTTGCCAGACCGGGGAGGGCGCGCCTTATGATGAACCGAACGAATGGTCGGTTGGGAGTGGGTGGAGATGACTGAAGCGGCCGGAAGGGACGCCGGACACGAGCTGGAGTCCCATTTCGAGGCGACGATCTCGCATGACCAGCGGATCGAGCCGCGCGACTGGATGCCGGATGGTTACCGCAGGACGCTGATCCGGCAGATCGCCCAGCACGCGCACTCGGAGATCATCGGCATGCAGCCGGAGGGCGAGTGGATCACGAAGGCGCCGTCGCTGCGCCGCAAGGCGATCCTGTTCGCCAAGGTCCAGGACGAGGCCGGCCACGGCCTGTACCTGTACTCGGCCGCGGAGACCCTGGGCGCCGACCGCGCGGACCTGACCGAGCGCCTCATCGAAGGCCGCCAGAAGTACTCGTCGATCTTCAACTACCCGACGCTCAGCTACGCGGACGTCGGCGTCATCGGCTGGTTCGTCGACGGCGCGGCCATCTGCAACCAGGTGCCCCTGTGCCGCAGCTCCTACGGACCCTATGCCCGCGCCATGGTGCGGATCTGCAAGGAGGAGTCCTTCCACCAGCGGCAGGGCTACGAACTGCTCATGACGATGATGCGCGGCACCGACGCCCAGCGGGAGATGGTCCAGGACGCGGTGAACCGCTGGTGGTGGCCCTCCCTGATGATGTTCGGCCCGCCCGACGACGACTCGCCCAACTCCGCCCGGTCGATGGCCTGGAAGATCAAACGGCACAGCAACGACGAACTGCGCCGGCGCTTCGTCGACATGACCGTGCCACAGGCGGCCAGGCTCGGCGTGACCCTGCCCGACCCCGAGCTGCGCTGGAACGAGGAGCGCGGCCACCACGACTTCGGCACCCCCGACTTCAGCGAGCTGAAGGAAGTCATCAGCGGCAACGGCCCGTGCAACGCGCAGCGGATCGAGCGCCGGCGGGCCGCCCACGAGGAAGGTGCCTGGGTGCGTGCGGCCGCCAGTGCGCACGCCGCGAAGCAGGCCGCCCGAGCCCGCGAGGAGGCAGTGGCATGAGCGACTCCGGGGACTGGCCCCTGTACGAGATCTTCGTCCGGGGCAAGCGCGGCCTCAACCACGTCCACGTCGGCTCGCTGCACGCGGCCGACGACCAGATGGCCCTCACGCACGCCCGCGACCTGTACACCCGGCGCAACGAAGGCGTCAGCATCTGGGCCGTGCGCTCCGAGCACATCGCCGCCTCCACCCGGGACGAGAAGGACCCCTTCTTCGACCCCAGCGCCGACAAGGTCTACCGGCACCCGACCTTCTACGACATCCCCGACGATGTCCCGCACATCTAGGAGCCGGCGATGAGCGACGACCACGTCTACCTGAGCCTGGCCGAGGGGCACGACGACAGCGACGCCCGCTGGGCCTTCGGCACCGGCTTCGAGGACCCGCTGCACGGCGTCGACACCGCCGTACCCGAGGGCGTCGACGCCGCCGGACTGGCCGCCCGCTGCCTGGCGCTCGGCGACGACGCCCTGGTGCTGGCGCAGCGCCTCGCCGAATGGGTCACCCGCGCCCCCGAACTGGAGGAGGAGGTGGCGCTGGCCAACATCGGGCTCGACCTGCTCGGCCAGGCCCGCCTGCTGTACGCGCGCTGCGGCCAGACGGACGGCACCGGCCGCACGGAGGACGCCTACGCCTACTTCCGGGACGCGGCCGACTTCCGCAACGTACGCCTCGCCGAACTCCCCAACGGCGACTTCGCCTTCTCCGTGCTGCGGCTCCTGGTGTTCGCCTGCTGGCGGCTCGCCCACTTCACCCGACTGGCCTCAGCGCCCGACCCGGTGCTCGCGGCGATCGCGGCCAAGGGCGTGAAGGAGCTCGCCTACCACCGGCAGTACGCCGCCGAGTGGGTCGTACGCCTGGGCGACGGCACGCAGGAGTCGCATGCGCGGATGCTGACGGCTCTGGAAGCGCAGTCCCCCTACTGGGAGGAGCTGTTCGCCGCCCACGACGCGCGCGACGCGGTGCTGGCCGATCTCCACCAGGTCCTCGACGCGGCCGGACTCCCCATGCCGAGCGTCCCGCCGCTGCCCGGGCAGGGCCGCGACGGTGAGCACACCGACCATCTCGCCCCGCTGCTGGCCGAGTTGCAGAGCGTGGCCCGCGCCCACCCGGAGGCGACATGGTGACCGTCCTGTCCGACGCCCGGCGGGCCCGGCACATCGCCGAGCAGGTCCCCGACCCGGAACTTCCCATGCTCACCCTCGCCGACCTCGGTGTGCTGCGGGACGTCACCGTCGAGCCGGACGGCACCGTGGTCGCCGACCTCACCCCCACGTACTCGGGCTGCCCGGCCATGGCCGAGATGCGGGCCGGGGTCGCCGCCCGGCTGCGGGACGCCGGCTTCGGCCGCGTGCGGATCCGCACGGTCCTCGACCCGCCGTGGACCAGCGACTGGATCACCCTCGAAGGGCGCCGCAAACTCGCCGAACACGGCATCGCACCGCCCCGGCCCGCGCCACGGCGCGCCGCGGGTCCCGTCCCGCTGGACCTGTCGCCCACCCGGCGCACGGTTCCCTGCCCCCGCTGCGGCTCGGCCGCCACCGTGGAGACCTCCCGGTTCGCGGCCACCTCCTGCAAGGCGCTGTGGCGGTGCCTCGGCTGCCAGGAGCCGTTCGAGTACGTCAAGGAGATCTGATGGCAGAGCTGACGGCACCGGCCGCCGGTGCCCCCGCGACGAGAGCGCACCGGCGCCGCGCGGCCTTCCATCCTCTGCGCGTCGCCGCGGTCCAGCCTCTGTGCGAGGACGCCGTGGCCGTCACCTTCGACATCCCCGCGGCCCTCGCGCAGGAGTTCGCCTTCGGCCCCGGGCAGTCGCTCACCCTCCGCCGGGAGATCGACGGACGCGACGAGCGGCGGTCCTACTCGATCTGCTCGCCGGCCGGCGCCCCGCCCCGCATCGCCGTCCGCGAGGTGCCCGGCGGACTCTTCTCCTCCTGGCTGGTCCGCGAGGTACGGCCGGGCGACACCGTCGAGGTGATGCCCCCCACCGGGGCCTTCACCCCGGACCTCACGGTCCCCGGCCACCATGTGCTCGTCGCCGCCGGCTCGGGCATCACCCCCATGATGTCCATCGCCGAGTCGGTGCTGGCCGCCGACGACCGCTCGAAGGTGACGCTGTTCTACGGCAACCGCCGTACCGACACCGTGATGTTCGCCGACGAACTGGCCGACCTGAAGGACGAGTACCGCACCCGCTTCCACCTCGCCCACGTCCTCTCCCGCGAACCCCGCGAGGCCGAACTCCTCTCCGGCCGCCTCGACGGCGACCGCCTGGGCGCGCTCATCGCGGGCCTGGTCGACATCGCGGGCACCGACCACTGGTGGCTGTGCGGCCCGCACGGCATGGTCCTCGACGCGCAGCAGGTGCTCGCCGAACTGGGCGTCCCCGCCCACCGGATCCACCGGGAGCTCTTCTTCGCCGACGAGCCGATCGAACCCCTGCGGCACGAGGAGGCGGCGGCGACCGGCCCGGCCAGCGAGGTCACCGTCACCCTGGACGGCCGCTCCACCACCGCGAGGCTCCCGCGCGAGCGCACCCTCCTCGACTCCGCCTCCCGCATCCGCTCGGACCTCCCCTTCGCCTGCAAGGGAGGGGTGTGCGGAACCTGCCGGGCGCGCATCACGGACGGCGAGGCCGACATGCGCCGCAACTACGCCCTGGAACCCGCCGAGGTGGACGCCGGCTACGTACTGACCTGCCAGTCGTACCCGGTCTCGGAGTCCTTGACGGTCGACTACGACAGCTGACCGATTGCGGCGTGCCGCCCCGCGGGGGCACGGAAATCCGTCGCACCCCGCTCGGGCGAGCCGCGGGCCGGCGTCTTCTCGGCAGGACCTCGCGGGTCAGGACCCGCCGCGCTCGCGCGGGATCTTCTGACCGGCCTCGACCGCCACCGGCAGCCGGTTCTCGGCCGGCGGCAGCGGGCAGGTGGCCAGGTCCGTGTAGGCGCACGGCAGGTTCGCGGCACGGTTGAAGTCCAGCACCACCGTGCCGTCGGCGGCCGGCCGTTCGACGCTCAGGACACGGTTGGCGGCGTAGGTGGTGACCCCGGAGGTCGCGTCGGTGAACAGCACTGTCAGCCCGCCGGGACCGCGGCCCGGGAACGCGGTCAGGGACAGCTGCCGCCCTGCCAGCTCGAACTCGATCCGGCCCGGCGCGTCGTAGACGTGCTCAAGGCCCTCCACCGCGGCGCCCACGGTGGTCGGCCGCGGCGCGTCGAAGGGGACGTACCGGCCCGTCACGGCCCAGCGCGGGTCGGGAGCGTAGGCGGGGGTTCCGGTGAAGGCGGTGCGCAGCGGAGCGTCAGGGTGCCGCGGGCGCACGATGTCGTTCCCGCCGCGCTTGGCGACCTCGATGACGGCGTCGCCCCAGACCGCGTCGACGCCGCCGCGCTCGGGAAGCACGCCGAAGCGGTGTTCATCCCGCACCGGCGTCCCCTCGACGACCAGTTCCTCGCCGTCGTCCAGGGTGACGACCACCCCGTCCGGGCCGGTGCGCCAGGCGCCGGGAGCGTCGGGGAAGCGCTGCGGCCGGTCGTCCAGCCAGTGCAGACCGGTGATGGCCAGGAATCCGTGCGGGGCGGAGACCCTGGCATCCTGGGCGCGGTGCCAGTCCTGCCAGCTCTCGGTGAAGACCTGGAGATCCGTCGTGGTGGCCTCAGTCGTCATGCGTCCTCTTTCGCCGGGCGAGGATGGGCAACAGCCGTGCCAGTCAGAACGGGGGCGGCCGAACCCGCATTCCGCTCCCCGTGTGACAGCTTCTTGTCAGTCATGTGTCACGCGAGCCCGGGTACCGGCGCCGGCACCCGGGCTCGGGCCTGCCGACGATCGCCTGGTCCCGGCCGGTGACGGGCTCGCCCATCCGGATCAGGGCGGTCCACGGCCGTACCTCGTTGCCGATGCGGCGCCGACCCTCTTGCGACCGCGTGCGGAAGTTGTCACGCTGGTCTTTCAACCGCCTGCTCCAGCTCTCACCACGGCGTTCGCGAGACCGCCGGCCCCGACCAGTCCCGGCTCGACACGTTCGTGCGCGCTGCTCTCCCTCCCGGCGCTGATGCGCGTACACCGCGCCCGAGCACCACAGCGACTGGCCGGACAGCCGCCGCCTCACCTGGGGAGCACACCATGGACACGAGCGAGGAGGCCGCCCGCGGCCTGACCGACATCCAGGAGTTCCTGTACCAGCAGGCCCATCTACGAGCGGCACGCCGACGCGTCTCGGAGTTCGTCGCACGGGAGCCGGGGCTGACCCGGGAGCAGAAGTCGGACATCGAGCGCTGGTATCTCCAGGAGCAGACCTACGTGGCCCACCTGGTGACCGAGCACATCGCCGCCAGCGTCAGCGCGGTGGAACAGCAACATCGCGTCCGCTTCGGACACTGGCTGCGCGGAACGCTGACCGCGATGCTCCTGATCACCGCGGCGATGGCGGTGTGCGTCACCGCGGTGCTGGTGGGCGCGTCGTAGCCCGGAGGAAGCCGCAGGCCGACGGCAGCGGCAGGTCGAAGGCAGCCGGAGGTGGGACGAAGCCGGAGGCCGAAGGAGCACGGAGAAGGGGCCCGGCGTCCGCGCCGGGCCCCTTCGATGGCCTGCCGTCGGCCCCCGTCAGGCGCTGGCGCTGCCCGGCGAGCCAGTCGGCGAACCTGACCTCGCCGCGGTGCGCGTCCGGGCCCGGCAGCAGGGTGTGCGTCACCCGTCCAGCGACGCCACGTAGGGAGCCAGCTTGGCGGGGTTCATCACCCACAGAAGGCGTTCGATGCCGCGCGCCGACACGTCGGCGGACAGCAGGGCCACCGGGTTGCCCGAGGCCGAGACCAGGACGGCCGGCCTGCCGTTGGCCTCGACCCAGCGCACCTGGGCCTGCGGCCAGAAGCGCGGGGCGAAGGCGACGAGGTAGCGGGAGACGTGCGGCAGCCCGGACACCGGGATCCGCGACGCACCGCGCACTCCGCCACCGTCGGCGTAGCTGACCACGTCCTCGGTCAGGACCTCCTCCAGCACCGACAGATCGCCGTGCTGCGCCGCGGCGAGGAACACCTCAAGAAAACGCCGGTGCTCGGTGGAGCCGACCGGCTCCCTGCGCTCCGCCGCCAGCCGCTTGCGGGCCCGGCTCACCAGCTGGCGGGCATTGGCCTCGCTGGTCTCCACGATGTCCGCGATCCGCCGGTACGTGTAGTCGAAGGCCTCCCGCAGCACGTACGCGGCCCGCTCCACCGGGTTCAGCTTCTCCAGCAGGAAGAGCACCGCCAGGTCGAGCGCCTCCGCGCGTTCGGCACCCAGCTGCGGATCGGCGCTCGTGTTGACGGGCTCGGGCAGCCAGGGGCCCACGTACGACTCCCGCCGCACCCGGGCCGACTGGGTGAAGTTGATCGCCAGCCGGGTGGTCACCGTGGCCAGGAAGGCGGCCGGCTCCTGGATTCCGGCACGGTCGGTGTTCTGCCACCGCATCCACGTCTCCTGGACGATGTCCTCGGCCTCCACGGCACTGCCGATCACGCGGTAGGCGATACCGAAGAGCCGCGGACGCGCGGCGACGAATTCCTTCGTCGCCCGGTCCAGGGAGTCGGCGTGGTCACCGGCGCGCATCCATGTCCTCCAGGGTCGGACCAGCATGTTACAAGCCGGTCCGGCTCCGGCCGGCGCACGGCAGCCGGGGTGTCGGCAGCCCTCGGAGGTCAAGAGCGGGGCGGCGGCCGGTAAAGGCACGGCCAGCTGCCGGTCTTGTCGGCCTGATGCCTGTCGTGTGATGGCCAGGTGGTCATGTGGTGTTCATGTGGCGGCAGTTGGGCTGGGCAAGGGTGCGGTCGTTGTCTGCTCAGCTGTACCTCGGGAGGGCGTCATGACCACACACACAGAGTCGACAGAGGACAGATCGGCGGGGGGCACGGACGGGCTCAGCCGCCGTCACGCGCTGGGCCTGCTGGGCACCGCGGGAGCGGGCGCCGCCACCACCGGCCTGCTGGGGGCGGGTACGGCCCAGGCCGCTCAGCTCGCCGCGCCGGCGTTCCACCTCACCGCGGACTCCTCCGGCGCGCCCCCCGTCCAGGGCCTGCACCTGACCTTCGGCGCGGACCCGCGCACCCAGATGACGGTGTCGTGGATCACGGACCGCCCGGTGACCAAGCCGGTCGTGCGCTACGGCACCCTGGAGCACGGCTTCGGCTCCAGCAAGAAGGCGCAGACCGTCACCTATGTCGACGGCACCTCGAACCGCACCGTCTACGTCCACCACGCCCTGCTCAAGAACCTCACCCCGGACACGGACCACCTCTACCTCGCCACCCACGAGGGTGCCACCCCCGACAGCGGTACGTTCCGCACCGCTCCGCAGGGACGCCGGCCGGTCACCTTCACCAGCTTCGGCGACCAGTCCGCCCCGCAGGTCACCTGGGCGGCCGACGGCACCGTCGGCCTGGACGCCAACTCCACGCCCGCGACGAAGGACATCGTCACCGGCGTCGAGCAGGTCGCCCCGCTGTTCCACCTGCTCAACGGCGACCTCTGCTACGCCAACCTGGACGTCGACCGGGTGCGCACCTGGAACAACTTCTTCACCAACAACACCCGTTCGGCGCGCTTCCGGCCGTGGATGCCGGCGGCCGGCAACCACGAGATCGAGAAGGCCAACGGTTCGCTCGGTCTCGGCGCCTACCAGACGTACTTCTCCCTGCCCTCCACCGAGACCGACGCCGAACTCGCCGGCCTGTGGTACGCGTTCACGGCCGGTTCGGTGCGGGTCATCGTGCTGCAGAACGACGACAACTGCCTGCAGGACGGCGGCGACATCTACATCAGCGGCTACTCGGGCGGCCGTCAGCTCGCCTTCCTGGAGAAGGAACTGAAGGCGGCGCGCTCCTCGAAGGACGTCGACTGGGTGGTCGTGGCCATGCACCAGGTCATGGTCAGCTCCTCGGACGCCAACGGCGCCGACCTCGGCCTGCGCGAGAAGTACGGCCCGCTGTTCGACCGCTACGGCGTCGACCTGGTGCTCTGCGGTCACGAGCACAACTACGAGCGCTCGCTGGCCGTGCGCGGCGTGGTGAACGGGAGCGAGACGCTGACGCCCAACCCGGTCTCCCGGGCCACCGACGACATCGACGCGAACCTCGGCACCGTGCACATGATCCTCGGCGGCGGTGGTGTCTCGGGCACCACGAACCAGAAGTTCTTCAACGACGGCACGGGCAAGGTGATCACCGCCGTGTCCGCGACCGCCGGGTCGAACGGCAAGCGCACCTCCACCTATGTGAAGGAGCAGGCGGTCTGGGTGGGCGTCCGGGACGTCGAACACCCCTACGGCTTCGCCGCCTTCACCGTCGACCCCGGTCGGCACCCCGGCGACACCACCCGGATGCACGTGACGTACTACAACGTGAACAAGCCGAACGGGGAGCTGTCGGTGTTCGAGACCTTCAGCCTGCACCGCAAGCGCTCGGACGGCCACGCCGGCTGACCGTGCGACCAGCGGGAGGCGTGGGCCGGGCGGCGACCGCCCGGCCCACGCCGCGTTCCGGTTCAGCGCTCGCGGACGACGCCCCCTGCCCCGTCCGCCACACCGTCGGGCCGTACCGGTTCCCCGCGGTCGGCAAACCGCCGCCGCCGACGTGGCCGAAAGTGGTGAACTCCCGCTGTTCTCAAGCGAGATCGCGGCGTGGCGCCCCCTGGAAATACTTGGCCGCGCACTTATAAGCTCCCGGATGGGGGCGCGATGGGTGGGGAAAGCCGGACGCCGCCAGGGGAACCGTGGCGCCGTCCCGCCCGGCGTGGACGTGCGTGGCCGTGTCCGGTGGTGGTGCCGCAGCGTGGTGAGGTCAATCACTCCTGGAAGGAAGTGCCGTGGCACCGGTGCTGGTCGGACTCGAAGGTCTGCTGGCGGGGGAGCGCATCCCGGTCCTGGACACCCGCGTCACCTTCGGGCGCAACTCGGAGAACACCGTCGTCATCTCAAGTCTGAGTGTCTCCCGCTTCCATGCGGAGATCGTATTCGACGAGGACAAGGGTTACGTCCTGCGCGACCTGGAGAGCAGCAACGGCACGCTGGTCAACGGGGAAGAGGTGGAGTCCCGGCTGCTGCAGCCGGGCGACGAGATCACCCTGGGCGACCAGGAGTTCCGCTTCGAGGTCGCCGACGCCATGGAGACGCTGATGGCGCTCTCCCTGCCCCGGTCCGTCACGCATGGTGCGCAGGACGGTGAAAAGGGGCCCGTCCTGCAGGTCACCGTCGCCGGCGGCGGTCCCGTCGGCCTGTCCCTCGCCCTGCTCCTTGAGCACTTCCTCGGCCCCCAGGTTCAGATCACCGTCTACGACGGCAGGTGGCGCAAGCAGGGCCGTACCGTCGTCTGGAAGAGCCAGGACGAGGGCAACGTACGGCGCCAGCAGGTCGTGACCGTGCAGAGCCGCCAGTACCTCGCGTGGCCCGAGGAGGTCCAGGCGCGCCTCTTCGATCCGGAGCACTACACGGAGATGTGGCCCTCCGGCCCTGACTCGGTCGGCGACCACAGCCCGCGCAACATGCGCATCGCCTACATCGAGGACCGCCTGCTGGAGCTGGCGAACGAGAAGCGGGACCGGATACGCCTGATACCTGCCCGGTTCGACGCGGCGGAGCAGCGGGACGCGCTCGCCACCCAGCACGTCCTCGCCATCTGCGACGGCGGCCGGTCCCGCACCCGCGACCACTTCGCCGCCCGGTTCGGCAAGGCCGACGAGTCCATCTACTCCCTCGACGGCCGCCATTTGCAGGACGTCGTCCTCGGCCTGCGCGTGAAGTCGGGCCTGACCGATCCCATGGCGGTCCTGCTGACGGTCGCCCAGAACCGCTTCCTGCTCAACTCGCTGCGCGGAGAGGGATTCCTCAACATGCGGCTGACCGACGCCGAGGCGGCCGAGGTGATCGGCCTGGACCCCGTCCGCCGTGTCTTCGAGGAGTGCATCGCCTCCCGGCCGTGCCTGATGGACCGCGACGAGTTCGGCGACTTCCAGTGCTCGACCCACGGCACGCTCTTCCTGCCCGCCCTGGTCAAGGGGTCGGCCCTGTGGCGCCGGGTGCGCGAGGGGCTGCTGCTGTTCGGCGTCGAGTCCGACGACCTGACGGCGGTCACGAGCTTCCGCCTGGACATGGTGCAACGCCCCCGGTTCTCCGCCGAGTTGCTGCCTCCCACCACCACCTCGCCGGGCACGTACGGGTTCCTGCTCGGCGATGCCGCCAACGCGATCCATTTCTGGCCGGGCCGCGGCCTCAACAGCGGCCTCGCCTCCGCCGTCTCGCTGGCCCGTTCCCTCAACGGGGCATGGAACGGACGGTCGTTCCGGGACGCGGACTTCCTCCGGCACGAGGCGGCGATGTCGATGCTGCAGTACCGGCACAAGAGCCGGGCCTGGAAGGCGATGGTCACCACCGACGACCAGGGCGTCACCTGGGCGATCAAGAACATCATCGGCCACGGTATCGACGGGATCCCCGAAGAGCCCGACCGCGAGGCGGACACCAAGACGCTGCTGGAGCGCATGCAGGCCATCCGCGCCCGCCTGGAGCCCCGCCTGCCGGGCATGCCGGACGACGAGGCGATCCTGGATCGCCTGCGCACCCTGCAGCCCGCCACCCTGCGCATGCTCGTCCTCAGCGGCGCCTGGGACACGCTGACGATGGGCGGCGAGGAGGTCGACATCGACATCTTCTACGGCCAGGACTCGTCCGCGGCCGCCGCAGCGGTGGAGGCGCTGGAACCGGCCGCCCAGGCCTAGTCACCGGGCACCCCGGGCATGTGCGTGTTGCGCACTCGGTGCCGCGAGCGAAGCCCTTGGAGCGGGTAAAAGCGGGGAGACGCCGATGCCGATCAGGGCAGGGTGGCGGGACTGAGCGCTGGGGTGTCGTGGGTGGCACGGGGGTGGGTCAGTGCGAGGTAGCCGACCAGCGCGGCGCAGACCAGCGCGGCGAGGATCGCCGTGGTGCCGAAGCCGACGCCGATACCCAGTGGCTTGTCCATGCCGAACCAGTCGGCCAGCGAGGCGCCGAGAGGGCGGGTGAGGACGTAGGAGGCCCAGAACGCGGCGACGGCGTTGAGGCCCGCGAAGCGGTGCAGCAGCCACGGCACGAGGATCGCCGCCCCGAACAGCAGCGCGGAGTGCACGAATCCGAGGTCGAGGTAGAAGCCGGTGAGGTCACCCGCGGCGGTGCCCAGCGCGAAGGTGAGAAGCACGGTCAGCCAGTAGAAGACCTCGCGGCGGCGCGTGTCGACGGTGTGGATCGACAGCGTGCGCTCGACCGCGTACCAGGCGGCGAAGCACCCGGCCAGCGCGATCGCGTACCCCGTGGTCGTGATCGGCAGCGCCACGTGCAGTCCGACGCGGAAGCAGTCCGCGGCGGCGGTGCCGAAGACCGCGATCATCGCGACGGTGAGCCAGTACGGCACGGGGTGGTAGCGCGCGGAGCGGAACTGCCACCAGAGGGCGCCCGCCAGGGCGGCGGCGCTCGTTCCGGCGGACAGCCACAGACTCCACTGGCCGAGGAAGTCGGAGGTGGCCTCACCCATGCCGGTGGTGAGGACCTTCACGATCCAGAAGAGCGCGGTGGCCTCGGCGACTTTCGTCGGCGCATTCACCAGTGTTTCCTTTTCCATTTCAGCCCTCTGCTTTCCCTGTGATTTCTCTGAGTCGTCTTCCGGGTGTTGTCCTTTCGGCGAGGTTAGAAATGCGGGCGGGTGCGGCGCGTCAGCCGATGGTCGGCACTTTCGGCGGGTGTACGACCTTCGGTTGATGTTCCGTCCGCCGTTGTCCCGTAGCCTCGGGAGCGTGATTTCGATCGGCCCGGAATTCCTGGAGCGTGCACGCCGGCCGGCCCTCGCGCCCCTGCTGGTGTTCGGGCCGCCCCTCGTCTGCGCTGCCGTCGCGGTCCACGAGCTGCTCTACAACCGGGCCAGTGCGGTGGACTGGACGCTGGCGGTGGCGGTGGTCGCGCCGCTGGTGCTGCGCCGCCGGGCCCCGGTCGCCGTGTTCTGGTGCTGCTGGGTGGTGGCCGTGCTGACCTGGGCCCTGGGCACGGTCTCGCTCGCCGAGCTGGCGGTCCTCGTCGCTCTGTACACCGTCGCCGCCGAGCGCGGCCTGCGGTACTCACTGAGCGCGGCGGCCGCCGTCGCGGCCGGTGCCGGTGTGGTGGCGGTACGGTTCGGGCCGCCGGGAAGTGTCAATGACGTCGTGGTGGTGCTCGTCGGCCTGGCCGCGGCGGCCTTCTTCCTGGGGACGACCGTGCGGGCGCAGAGCCGCTACCTGGCCTCCGTCGAGGACCGCGCCCAGCGGCTGGAGCAGGAGCGCGCCCAGCAGGCCCGGCTGGCCGCGGCGGCCGAACGCACCCGAATCGCACGGGAGATGCACGACATCGTCGCCCATGGGCTGGTCGTTGTCGTCGCCCTCGCCGAGGCCGCCGCGGCCACGACGGCGGCCGATCCGGACGGCGCCCGCGACAAGATGCTCCAGGCCGCCTCGACCGGTCGGCAGTCCCTGACCGGCATGCGCCGCCTGCTCGGCGTCCTGCGGGCGGAGGACGGAGCCGACCGGGCACCGCAGCCGGACCTTGGCTCGCTCAAGACCCTCGTGGACGAGACGCGCCGCACCGGCCTGGACGTCCGGCTGACGGAGACCGGCACCGAGCAGCAGTTGGACGCCGAAGTGCAGACCACGCTGTTCCGGATCGTGCAGGAGTCACTCACGAACGTCGTCAAGCACGCCTCGGAGGCGTCGACGGTCGATATCGTCCTGCGCCGAGATCCCTCCAGGGTCACCTTCACGGTCACCGACGACGGCAGGCCGGCCTCCGGCACCCGCCCGCGCACCGGCAACGGCCTGACCGGGATGCGGGAGCGGGTCGCCCTGTTCGACGGCGACCTGACCACGGGACCCACCGCCACGGGGTGGACGGTCTCCGGCGAGCTGAAGCTGAGCGAGCCGCGATGACCGTCAAGGTCCTCCTCGCCGACGACCAGGCGCTCGTCCGCATGGCGTTCCGCAGCCTGCTCGGCACCATGCCGGACATCACGGTCGTCGCGGAGGCCGCCGACGGCCGGCAGGCCGTCGACCTCGCCCGGCGGACGGCACCGGACGTGGTCCTCATGGACGTGCGCATGCCCGTCATGGACGGAATCGAGGCGACCCGGCGCATCACGGGCGCCTCGTCCTGCCGTGTCCTCATCCTGACCACCTTCGACCTCGACGAGTACGCCTTCGAAGGACTGCGGGCGGGAGCCTGCGGGTTCCTCCTCAAGGACGTCGTACCGGCAGTGCTGCACGAGGCGATCCGCGCCGTCGCCTCCGGCGACGCCGTGCTCACCCCGCGCATCACCCGTGACCTCGTCGACCGCTTCGCCAAGTCCGCGCCCCGCCCGCGCGACGAGGCCGCCGGCGCCCTGTTCGCCCAGCTGACCGCCAGAGAACGGGATGTCTTCCACCTCATCGCCACCGGTCTGACGAACGCGGAGATCGCCCAGCGGCTCCACCTCACCGAGGCCACCGTGAAGACCCACATCACCCGCATCCTGGCCAAGCTGCAGCTCCGGGACCGCGTACAGGTCGTGATCTTCGCCTACGAACACCAACTGCGCCCGCACGGAGTCTGACCAATCACGCTGGCGAGGCGGCGGTAAAGACGGTGCCTTTCCCGGCGGGCGATTTCACGCGAACCGTTTACCGGCTACGGCCTTGCAGACGTCAGATGGACTGTAGATGATCCATTCGTCCTTGCCCTGGGCAGCGGATGCGCGCACCCCTTGCCTGGGCGGTCGGTGAACCTCCGGCTCGGCGGGACCTCGCCGCCCGAACCTGCCTCTGCATCACGTGGCGGCCGGCTCGCGGGCGGGGCCCTGGTTGTCCGCCATGCACGGCGTCGGGATCACCAAGACCATGTCCCGCGGCGCCGACCGCCGCTACGGCTGTCCGCCGCTGACCGCGCCGCTCGCCGCGCTCCCGGGAGCACGCGGGCTGCGTCGGACTTTGGTCAGCAGTTCGTGGAGTGCCCGTGGACCGTCCTTGTTCCGTAAGGCGTTCAGATGTTCCGGAACGGACGGGCGCCGCGTGGGATGGGGGCATGAAACTGCGTGTCTCTCCGCCGGTGTTCAAGGGCAGGTTGCATGATGCCCGCACGGCGACCTCGATCGGCCGCTGGCTGGGGCCGGCGTTCGTCCTGTGCTTCCTCACCGGCCTCGTCAGCCACTTCATGCAGCATCCGCCGGGCTGGCTGGCCGACCACATTCCGAGCCGCCCTTCGTGGGGCTACCGGGTCACCCAGGGCCTGCACGTCGCATCCGGCATCGCGGCGGTTCCGCTGCTGCTCGCCAAGTTGTGGACGGTGTATCCACGGCTGTTCGAGTGGCCGGTGCTGCGGTCCGTGCGGCACGCGCTGGAGCGTGTGTCGGTCGCGGTACTGGTGGCCGGGGCCGTTTTCGAGCTGGCGACCGGGCTGCTGAACACGGTCCAGTGGTACCCGTGGCCGTTCTCGTTCGTGCCGGTGCACTACGCGGTGGCGTGGCTGGTGATCGGCGCCCTCGTGCTGCACATCGCTGTCAAGGCCCCGGAGATCCGGGCGCACTGGAGCCGGCGGTCGCCCGGGACGCTCGCCCTGCCGGCACGGGACGGCGCCGACCGGCGGTCGCTGCTGGCGGCGGTGGGCGCGGCCGTGGGGGCCGTCACTCTCACCACGGTGGGCCAGTCCTTCACCCCGCTGAAGGACTTCATCCTGTTCGCGCCGCGCCATCCCGACCACGGCCCGCAGGCCCTGCCCGTCAACCGGACCGCGGCGGCGGCCGGGGTCGGCCGGGTCGCCGACGAGGAGTACCGCCTCGTGGTGACCGGTCCACGGCCGTACAGCCTGACCTTGGACGAACTACGCGCGCTGCCGCAGCACGAGGTGGAACTGCCCATCGCCTGCGTGGAGGGCTGGAGCAGGTCGGCGCACTGGACGGGCGTGCGGGTCGTGGACCTGCTGGAGCGGGCGGGTGCGCCGCCCGAGGCACGGGTGCGGGTGGTGTCGTTGCAACTGCGCGGCGGCTACCGGGTGTCGGAGATGGGCCACCCACACGCCCGCGATCCGCTGACCCTGCTCGCGCTCCGTCTGAACGGGGAGGAACTGCGCCCCGACCACGGCTACCCGGCGCGGCTCATCGCCCCGAACCGGCCCGGCGTGCTGCAGACCAAGTGGGTGCACCGGCTGGAGGTGCTGTCGTGAAGGTGACGCGTGTTCTCGTGGGCGCGGTGGGAGTGGCACTCATGGGCGTCGGCGCGTCGCTGCTGACGGACGTCCGTGACCTGACCGGCGTGCTGGTCTGGCTCGGCGGGGCAGTCGTCCTGCACGATGCGCTGATCGCGCCGCTGGTCCTGCTGGCCGGACTGGTGCTGGTGCGGGGCAGGGTGCGCGGGCCGGTACGCGGGGCGCTGGTGGTCGCGGGCGCGTTGACGGTGGTGGCGTTGCCGGTGCTGCTGCGCCCGGGACCACGGGCGAACGCCTCGGTGCTCCCGCTGGACTATCCACGCAACTGGCTGATCGCCATGGCGGTCGTGATCGCGGTGACGGCGCTCGCGCTTGCCGCCAGGAGCCTCGTCCACCGTCGGCGGCCACCGTCGTGAAGGGACGGCGGCCGGCCCCGGCCACTTTCGGTCTTACGGGTGTCTTACGCCTGCCGCGCAGGGCCGCGGCGGTGCCCGCGCATCCTCCTACGGTGACGGGATGCGATCCTTGCGTGCTCTGCGTACGACGGCGCTGGTGACGGCGGCCCCTCTGTTGCTGGCCGTCGCCGGCCTCGTCCATCCCCGGCATCTCACGGCGTCGACCGCGGGCCACTGGGCCGGGCTGCACGTCGTTCTGCTGCCGGTGTTCCCCTTCCTGGCGCTCGGTCTGGTGGTCCCGTTGTGGGGCAGGCCGCACCGCGACGCCGAGGGAGTCCTGACGGTGCTGGCATGGGCCGGCTGCCTGGGCTACGCGGCGTACTACTCCGGACTGGACGCCGTCGCGGGGATCTCGGCGGGCACCATGGTGGACCACGGAGTCCACGGGGCGGCAGGGCGGCTGTTCACGACCGGCGACGAGCTGGGCCGGGCGGGCGTGTACGCGCTGGCCGCGGCCTGTCTCGCGACGTGCGCGGTGCTGTACCGGCGCCACGGGACCCGGGTACTGCCGGGTGCCGTGGTGCTGTTCGCCGCCTGCTGGTCGTTCGTCGACAGCCACATCTTCTGGCCCCGCGGCGTGCTCACCATGCTCGGCTTCGCGCTGGCCTTCGCCCTGCTGACGGCGGCGACGTTGCGGCGGAAAGAGGGCGGGGCGACGACCGGAGACGACATGGCACGACCTTCAGGCCTTACGAACCGCTGACGTACCCGCGCCGAACGGCCAGCGGCCGCGCGCACGGCCGTACGGTCGGGGGCATGTTGATCCTGGTCACCGGAGGTGCGGGCTTCATCGGCTCGCACATCGTCACCGCTCTCGTCGGCGCCGGCCACGAGGTGCGCGTCCTCGACGCGCTGCTGCCCGCAGCCCACCGCACCGCCCCGCCGGTCCCCGAAGGGGTGGACTGGCGGCAAACGGACGTCCGTGACGCGGCGGCCGTCGCCGACGCCCTGCGCGGCGTGGACGCCGTCTGCCACCAAGCCGCGATGGTCGGGCTCGGCAAGGACTTCGCCGACGCGCCGGACTACGTCTCCTGCAACGATCTCGGTACCGCGGTACTGCTGGCGGGTATGGCCGAGGGCGGGGCGCGGCGTCTGGTGCTGGCCGGCTCCATGGTGGTGTACGGGGAAGGGCGCTATGAGTGCTCCCGGCACGGTGTCGTCCGGCCGGGGCCGCGCCGGGTGGCGGACCTGGACGCGGGCCGGTTCGAACCGCCCTGCCCGCACTGCGGCGAGCCGCTCGTGCCGGGACTGGTGGGGGAGGACGCGCCGTCCGATCCGCGCAACGTCTACGCGGCCACGAAGCTCGCCCAGGAACACCTCGCCGCCGCGTGGGCGCGTGCGACGGGCGGGAGGGTGGCCGCGCTGCGCTACCACAACGTGTACGGCCCCGGTATGCCGCGTGACACCCCGTACGCGGGCGTCGCGTCCCTGTTCCGGTCCGCGCTCGCGCGCGGTGAGGCGCCGCGGGTGTTCGAAGACGGCGGTCAACGGCGGGACTTCGTGCACGTCGGCGACGTGGCCGGGGCCAACCTCGCCGCGCTGGACGGAGTGGCCGGCCTGGCGCAGGGCGCTGTGCGGGCCTACAACGTCGGCAGCGGGGAGCCGCACACGGTGGGGGAGATGGCCGCCGCCCTGGCCGCGTCGTACGGCGGCCCGGCACCGGCCGTCACCGGGGAGTACCGGCTCGGGGACGTCCGCCACATCACCGCCTCCTCACGCAGGCTCCGCGACGAACTGGGCTGGAAGCCGCGGATCGCCTTCGCGGAGGGCATGACGGAGTTCGCGGGGGCTGCCCTGCGAGCCGGGTGAGCCCGGTCATCCCTGCCTGAACCGACATGCCGCGCCGTCCTGTGCGATCACCGCGTCCTTCGCTTGGAAGGCTGGTCGCGCGATCGTCGAGCGAAGGTGCCGGTAAGATCGTCTGGTCATGCATACGGGTGCAGGGTACGAGATGATCGCAATCCCCGCGGGGCAGGTCAAGCTGTCGGACCGTCGGACACAGCGCAGTTGGGCGGTCGGGCTGGACCCCTACCAGCTCTCGACGTACCCCATCACGCAGGCGTTGTACGCGCGGGTCACCGGCGAGCGTCCGAGCACCGCCCGCGGTGATCAGTTGCCCGTCGAGGGCGTCTCCTGGTGGGATGCGGTCCAGTTCTGCAACGCCTTGTCCCAGCGAGAGGGACTCACGCCCGTGTACCGCCTGCAGACCGGCGGCGAAGACATCGAACGGGACCTGACTGCCGACGGGTACCGGCTGCCGACCGAAGCGGAGTGGGAGCACGCCTGCCGGGCCGGTACGACCGGACCGCGTTACGGCTCCCTCGACGAGATCGCCTGGCATCGAGGCAACTCGGACGAGAGCATCCACGAAGTGGGCGGCATGCGACCCAACGCGTGGGGATGTCACGACATGCTCGGCAACGTGTGGGAGTGGTGCTGGGACATCTACGACGCTGAGGTCTACGGCACCTACCGAGTACTGCGCGGCGGCGGCTGGTTCGACGAGCACTGGAGCTGCCGGGCCTCCGTAAGGCGCCGCAGCCACCCCACTTTCCGGGTCGACGACGTCGGACTCCGCATCGCACGTTCCGCGGTGTGCTGACTGCGCGTCGTTTGACGCCAAGAGACCTTCGGGCCCGGTGTCGATTCGGGTTCGAGGCGGTCTGGTCAGCGACGGTCGAGGGCGTGGGCGAGTTCGTCGGCGGCTTCGCGTACCCGGGCCGAGTAGGCGGCGGCGTCGGGTTCATCGACCCAGCGGGCGAACGCGGTCCGGAAGACGGCGACGCCGACGTCCGCCAGTAGGCCCGCCGTCGGTGGGGTGGCTCCGCGCCGGCGGAGAGCCGCGTCGAGGGCGTCGGAGACGGCGGCGAACTTGGTGCGGCCGCGCTCCTGGAGTTCGGTGCTGCTGTCGACGATGGCCTGTCGCTGCGCGGCGTGCGGGGCGACCCGTACTGCCAGTACGTCGCCGACCTTCTCAAGCGCGTCGAGCAGGGCTTCGAATGGCGTGAGCGCGGCGTCGGCCTCCGCCACCGCGTCGGCGAGGGCGGCCGGAAGCTGGTCCGAGCCGGCGAAGAGCACGTCGCGCTTGTCGGCGAAGTAGCGGGAGAACGTGCGACGCGTCAGCCCGGCGCGCTCGGTGATCTGCGCGACGGTGACGTTCTCGTACCCGTACTCAAGAAACAGCGCCAGCGCGGCCTCGCGCAGCCGATCCTCCGCTCCCTGCTCCCAACGTGGCATAGCCAGGATTCTAACAGTGATGGCACATTGCGACATCAGGCGCTAGGGTGATGTCTCAATGAGTCATCGGCTTGGCGGATCCAGGAGGAGCACCATGGCACTCAACGGTCAGCACATCGTCGTCATCGGCGGCAGTTCCGGCATGGGACTGGCCACGGCCCACGCGGCTGCGGAAGCCGGTGCCGTCGTCACCATCGCCTCAAGCAGCAAGGAGCGCGTCGACGCCGCGCTCACCGAACTCCCGGACTCGTGCAACGGCGCCGCAATCGACGTGCGCGACGAGGCCGCCGTCGCCGAGCTGTTCGCCCGGGTCGGCGAACTCGACCACGTGGTGTTCACCGCCGGCGACCAGCCCGATCGCCGCGCGCTCGCCGAACTCCCGCTCGACCAGGCCCGCCACACCTTCGACGTGCGGTTCTGGGGAGCCGTCGCCGTCGCCAAGCACGCGGCCCCGCGCATCCGTCCCGGCGGCTCGATCACCTTCACCACGGGCACGGTCGGCGTCCGCCCGGTCCCCGGCGCCGCCCTCGCCTCCGCCGGGTCCGCGGCCACCGAGGGCCTCGTCCGTGGGCTGGCCCTCGACCTCGCACCCGTCCGCGTGAACGCCGTTCGCTCCGGCGCCGTCCGCACCCCGCTGTGGGACGCTGTTCCCGAACCCCAGCGTGCGGCCGTGTTCGACGCTTTCGCGCGGCGCGCCCTCACCGGCGCGATCGGCGAGCCGCAGCAGATCGCCGCGGCGAACCTCCACCTGATGGAGAACCAGTTCGTCACCGGCACCGTGCTCACCGTCGACGGCGGCTTGCTCCTGACCGGAAACTGACGGAAGCGGCTCAGCACCCCAGTCGTGCATCCCTCATCTCGCACCATGGCTGACCTCGCGGACGCACCTTGCGCGACGCCGGCCTCGGGGCGTTGGCCGACCTCGGCTTCCGGGGCCCGGGCAACGATCTCCTCGACCCCGTGTTCTCCCGGCTGCACCGCCGGCCGCACCCACACGCTCACCCCGGGCCAGAACGAAGCAGGCCGCGTCCTCGCCGTCGGACGGGCGCCGGTCGAGCACGGCTCCGCCCGCCTCGACGAGAACTGGCGGACGTCACCAAGCTTCGCTTCGATCCCGCCCCCGCCACTCAACTCCTGCGCGCTCTGCTCGTCCTGGCGAGCCTCGAAGTCAACCGCTGACGGATGATCTTCCCCGCGCACTCCCGCCCGCGAACAGCGCGAGTGCCCCGAGAACGGACCACACCAGCCCCTTGACCTGCACATTCACGTTGGCGGAGGCTCACTTGACCTCTGTGCGGGCTCAACCCAGATCTCGTAGGCGAGACCGCCGATCTCCGGATCAAGGCCGGGCCGGCGGCGATGACCGGAGCCTGATCGGCCCGTAGTCGAGCCACGGGTCTTGGAGAAAGCCGTTTCGACGGGAGGCATGGTCCAGAGCGCTGACCCGGAAGTACAGCGCACGCCGTGTCTGCTCCGATTCGTAGTTGCCGCCGATGTTGTGGCCGAGGAGGTAGTGCGCAAGCAGCAGGTCACCTGCTCGCCCCTTGATCTGTTCGGGCTCGGGCAGGCCGATCGGTGGGTAGGCACAGAACATCTGCGGTCCGTGGTCGCGGAAGTACGCGGCGTGGCTGAGATGGGTGCCTGGCCAGACCCAGAGGTTTCCGGAGTTCTCCGTGAGCTGATCTGACATCAGGATTCCGGCCAGGAGAGTGAAGGTGCCCTGCACTGGCTCATCCGTCGGTTTCTGCCTGCCGGCATCGATGTGGGGGCCACAGGGACGGTGTGCGTACGGCGGGATGTTCAGCGCGACCTGGACCTGCCAAGGGACCTTCAGCGTCCCGGTCCCGGCCAGTTCCTCGGCGAGACCGAAGGCAGGGCTGCCGGTCAAAGGCGCCAGCAACGCCGGCTCGTCCTTGGTCCGGAGGAAGTAGAAGTGGTGGCCGTGCTTGGCGGCGGGAGGCGGATCGACGGCGATGACCTCGTCGATCCGCCTGGCTGCCTGGGCCAGAAGATCGTCCTGCACCACCTGAGGAAGCAGGACGAAGCCTCGTTCGGCGAACTCGTTCATCTGACTTTCGCTCAGCACCCGGTCACCCTAGAACGGCAGCGTCACCGTCAGCGAAGGGATTTCTCCCCTGAAGCCAAGCGCCGGCCGAAGACCTGACATCAGCCCATCAGGGGCTGAGCGTCGCCCTCGGAGAGATCGCCGCCGGAGCCCGGAAACAGGCTCGAAGGGGTCCGGGCTCGCCTTGTCGCGGCCTCAGACCGTCGCGGGCAGGTGGACCTCGAAACGGCAGCCGCCCGGCACGTTGTGCACCGCCGCCCGGCCCTGGTGGGCCTCCACGATCCCGCGCACGATGGCCAGGCCCAGCCCGGCCCCGGCGGGTGGGGTGCGGGCGTCGGTGCCGCGCCAGCCGGTGTCGAAGACCCGGGGCAGGTCCTCCGGAGCGATCCCGCCGCAGCCGTCTGTCACCGCCAGTACGACTCGGTCGGCCTCACGGCGGGCGGAGACCGCGACGGTGCCGTCGGCGGGGGTGCGGCGGATGGCGTTGACGAGGAGGTTGGCCAGGACGCGGGACATCTCGCGGCCGTCGACCTCGACCGGTACCTGCTCCACCCCGGTGCCCACCAGCCGCACGCCGTGCTCCCTGGCCAGGGCGTCGACGCCCGCGATCGCGTCGCCGACCAGGTCGTACACCGACATGCGGGTCGGCGTCAGGGCGAGGACGCCGGCCTGGATGCGGGAGAGTTCGAAGAGGTCGCTGACCATGTCGCTCATGCGCCCGACCTCGGTGCGGATGCGGGTGTGGTAGACGCGCGGATCCTGGACCATGCCGTCCTCCAGCGCCTCGGTCATCGCCTGGAGTCCGGCCAGCGGCGTGCGCAGGTCGTGGGAGATCCAGGCCACCAGCTCGCGGCGGGAGGCTTCCAGCGTCCTCTCCCGCTCCCGGGAGGCGGCCAGCTTGGCGCTGGTGGCGGCCAGCTGGGCGCTCAACCCGGCGAGTTCGGCGGTCGGTGCGACGGCGGGCGGGACGAAGCTGCCGTCGTCGCCGAGGGCGCGGGTGGCCTCGGTCAGGGCCCGGCTGCCCTTGACGACACTGCGGCCCACCAGGAGTGCCACGGCGAGGGAGACGACGGCGGCCATGGAGCAGACCATCGTCACCACCCACAGGTCGTGGTCCGAGAGGAGCATCGCCCAGGACACCAGCATCGTTCCGGCGAGCATCGCGGCGACCGCGACGGCCGCCACCACGGCCAGCGACAGCGCGACCGACCGGTCGCGCAGCAGTCGCAGGGCCGCCGCGCCGAGCAGCCCGGCGGCCGCCGCGCCGATGGCCGCGTACAGGGCGATGAGCAGCACGTCACCGATCATGGCCGGCTCCTCTCCCGTCGGTTTCCCCGTCGGCTTCGTCCGGCGCGGGAGGGTCGAAGCGGTAGCCGACGCCCCACACGGTGCTGATCAGACGGGGCTGGGCGGGGTCGTCCTCGATCTTCTCGCGCAGCCGCCGTACGTGGACGGTGACGGTCGACAGGTCGCCGAACTCCCACCCCCACACCTGGTTCATGAGCTCCTCGCGGCTCGTCGCCCGACCGGGGTGCCGCAGGAAGAACTCCAGCAGGTCGAACTCGCGAATGGTGAGGGCGAGTTCGGCGCCGTGGCGGGTGGCGCGGCGGGCGGTGGGGTCCAGGGTGAGCGGCCCGCTATGCAGCCACGGCGCCGCGGGCGCGGTCCGGACGTCCGAGATCGACCCGGCGCGGCGGAGCACGGACTCCACGCGCAGGACCAGCTCGCGGGGGCTGAAGGGCTTGGTGACGTAGTCGTCGGCGCCGACCTCCAGGCCGAGGACGCGGTCCTCCTCGTCGCCCCGCGCGGTCAGCATGATCACCGGCAGGGGGCCGTCCTCCCGGACGCGGCGGCACACCTCCAGCCCGTCCATGCCGGGCAGCATCAGGTCCAGCACCATGAGGTCGGGTGGCCGGGCGGCGGCCAGGGACACGGCGGTGGGCCCGTCGGCCGCCACGGCGACGGCGAAGCCCGCCCGGCCCAGATATCCGGCGACGACCTCGGAGACGGTCGGGTCGTCGTCCACGACGAGTACGCGTTTCACGCCATCAAGTCTCGCACCGGCCTCGCACCGGCACCGGTCTCGGCCGCACACGTCAGCGATCCGTAAGGAACTGCGACGTCAGCGATCCGTAAGGACTCCAAATCCCTTATGTCTTCTTTGCGTTCGTAAGGTGAGTGGCGTGATCGAGACACCCCCTCCCCCTGTGGACGTCGTGCTGCCCTGCCTCGACGAAGCCGAGGCCCTGCCCTGGGTCCTGGAACGGATCCCGCCCACCTGGCGCGCGATCGTCGTCGACAACGGCTCCACCGACGGCTCCGCCGACATCGCCCGCGACCTCGGGGCGTACGTGGTCCACGAACCGCGGCGCGGCTTCGGCGCCGCCTGCCACACGGGCCTGTCGGCCGCCACGGCCGACGTCGTCTGCTTCTGCGACTGCGACGCCTCCCTCGACCCCGGGCTGCTGCCCCGGGTGGCCGGTCCCGTCCTGGACGGCTCCGCCGACCTGGTCCTGGGCCGGCGTCGGCCCACCGCACGCCGGGCCTGGCCGACCCACGCCCGGCTGGCGAACCTGGAACTGGCCCGCCTGATCCGCCGTCGCACCGGGCTGCGCCTGCGCGACCTCGGCCCCATGCGCGCGGCCCGCCGCGAGGCGCTGCTGGCCCTGGAGCTGACCGACCGGCGCTCCGGCTACCCGCTGCAGACGGTGGTCCGCGCCGCCGACGCCGGCTGGCGCGTGTACGAGACGGACGTGCCGTACCAGCCGCGTACGGGCCGCTCGAAGGTCACCGGCACCTGGCGCGGCACCTGGCAGGCGGTCCGCGACATGCGTGCGGTCCTCGCCGAGCAGCCCGTGACCGGGTCGGCCGCCGCGGTGGCGGGAGCCGCGCGATGACCGCTTCCGCAGGGCGGCCCACGCTGCTCGTCATCGCCAAGGAACCGGTACCCGGACGGGTCAAGACGCGGCTCACCCCGCCCTACACGCCGCAGGAGGCCGCCGCCCTGGCCAAGGCGTCCCTCTGCGACACCCTCGACGCGGTGCTCCGGGTGCCTGCCCGGCGCAGGGTCCTCGTCCTCGACGGAGAGCCGGGTCCCTGGCTGCCACGGGGCTTCGACGTCGTCCCGCAGGTCTCCGGAGGGCTGGACGAGCGGATCACGGGCGCCTTCGCCTGCTGCGACGACGGTCCCGCGCTGCTGGTCGGGATGGACACCCCGCAGCTGACCGGGGAACTGCTGGCCGGCATCGGCCCGGACGGCCACGACGCCTGGTTCGGGCCGGCCGCCGACGGCGGCTTCTGGGCCCTGGGCCTCGCCGACCCCTCCCGCGCCGGATCCGTGGTGCGGGGTGTTCCGATGTCGACGGACCGCACCGGCGCGATCCAGCGCCGCAGGCTCGTCGACGCGGGCCTGTCGGTCCGTGACCTGCCGCTCCTGCGCGACGTCGACACCGCGGCGGACGCCGCCTCCGTGGCGGGCCTCTGCCCGCCCGGATCACGCTTCGCCGCCATGCTGACCTCGCTCGCCGAGGTCGCCCGGTGACCGGTACCGCGACCAGAACCGCCGAGCCGACGCTGTCCGGACCACAGCCGCTGTCCGTCCGCCCGCTGTCCGCACGGGTCGTCGCCCCCGCGGAGCCTGCCCAGCCGCTCGCTCCCTCGGAGCCCGGCGAACCCTGGGTGGAAGACCCCTACGCCCAGGCCCTGCGCACCGGCCGCGGGCCGCTGTATCTGCGCCGCACGGCACCGGGCGCCCCAGGGGCCGTGGAACTGCTGCCGCTGGACGTGGAGCGTTGGTGCGCCGCCCCCGACGCCGCCGACACCGATGCCCTGCGCCGCTGCACCGGGCACGTACTCGACGTCGGCTGCGGACCCGGGCGCCTGGTGGCCGCCCTGGCCGCACGCGGATTCCCGGCCCTCGGCGTGGACGTCAGCCCGGCCGCCGTCGCCCGGACCCGGCGACTCGGCGGAACCGCCCTGCGCCGCTCCGTCTTCGACCGGCTGCCGAGGGAGAACCGCTGGGACACCATCCTGCTGATGGACGGCAACGTGGGCATCGGCGGCGACCCGGAGACCCTCCTCACCCGCCTGCGTGACCTGGTCCGCCCCGGCGGCCGTCTGCTGGCCGAGGCAGCCGGCGACGACGTGGACGAACGCCTGACCGTCCGCGTCGAGGACGCCCACGGCCGCCACGGCCGGCCCTTCCCCTGGGCTCGTGTCGGCGTGACGGCACTGCTCCACACCGCCCACGCCACCGGCTGGATCGTCACAGACAAGTGGACGGCGGACAGCCGTCCCCTCGTGGAACTCCACCGCCCGAACGCCGGGCCGGAGCGGCCTGCCGTGCCGCACAAGGGGCACGCCACGACCGAGGACGAGAGCGCCGCCACGTCCCTCCCGGCGGGCGAACGGCCATGACCGACACCACCAGCCGCCGTCCACCGGAGTCCTGGTCCTCCGCGGCACCGCCCAGCCACCCCGCCGCTCTGGCGAACCGCCGGACGGCCCCGCTCGCCGTCACCGCCACCGCCGTACTCCTCGCCGCGCTCACCGCCGTCGTCGTCGACACCCTGCACGCGGGCGACAACCACAGCGCGCCCGCCCGCCTGCTGGTCGGATACGCCGTCGCCTGGGCGCTGTTCGCCGCCGCCGTGTGGACGGTACGCAGGGTTCCGGCCCGGGCCGCGACCGTCCTGGTCCTGCTCGGCGCCGCCGCCGTCGCCGTGGCCGGTCTCGCCGCGCCGCCGCGCACCAGCAACGACATGTACCGATACGCCTGGGACGGCCGCGTCCAGGCCGCCGGAATCTCCCCCTACGCCTACCCGCCCGCCGCACCCGAACTGGCCCGCCTGCGCGACGGCTGGCTCTTCCCCACCGAAGGAGCCTGCACGGACTGGGGACTGACACACACCGCCGGCGGCCTGTGCGTACGCATGAACCGTCCCACCGTGCCCACCATCTACCCGCCCGTGGCCGAGGGCTGGTTCCTGGCCGTGCACGCCGTCTCCCCGCCCGGCAGCCGCCACAAGCCGCTCCAGGTCGGCGGCGCGGCCCTGGCCTTCGGCACCACCGTGGCCCTGCTGGCCGTCCTGCGCCGACGCGGCGATCCGCAGCGGGCCCCGGCGCGGGCCGCGTTGTGGGCATGGTGCCCGGCCGTCGCCTTCGAAGCGGTCAACAACGCCCACATCGACACGCTCGGCGTTCTGTTCGTCGTGCTCGCGCTCGGCGCCAGGACCGCCGGCGCCCGCCGCGGGGCCCTGCTCGGCGTCGCGATCGCCGTGAAGATCCTGCCCGTCCTGGCCCTGCCCGGCGCCCTGTCGGGACAGCGCGGTCCGGCGCGCGTGCTGCGCGTCACGGCCTCCGCCGTCGCCGCTGTCGCGCTCGCCTACCTGCCCTACGTCATCGCCTCCGGCACCGGCGTCCTGGGGTATCTGCCCGGATACCTGCACGAGGAGGGCTACGAGTCAGGGAACGTACACCGCTTCGCCCTGCTGCGACTGATCCTGCCGGACACCGCCGCCGCGGTGACGGCCGCGGTACTGCTGGCACTCACCGCGCTGTACGTGTGGTGGCGCGGAGACCCCGCCCGCCCCTGGCACGGCGCCCTGCTGCTGACCGGCACCGCGCTGCTCCTCTTCTCACCCAGCTACCCCTGGTACTCCCTGCTCGTCGTCGCCCTCGTGGCCCTGGACGGCCGTTGGGAGTGGCTCACCGTCACCCTCGCCGGCACCGTCCTCTACCTCGCCGGCCGGCTCCTGCCCGGCTTCCCCCTCCAGGCGTGGACGTACGGCGCGGCCGCCGTGGTCGTCACGGCCGGCGCCTGCCTGCGCTTCCGTCCGGTACGGGACTGACGCCCCGGCCCACTCGCGCGGCAAACTGCGGGAACGTATGAGCCGGGCAGGCGGAGTCGTGGGTGCCCTCTACGACGTCGTGTTCAGCCTCGTCCGCTCGGTCCGAGGCTGGGCGGGGCAGGTGGACTGGAGGGCGCCTCGGGTTCCTGAGCGGGCCCGGCCGAGGGCGCGCACGGTCTCGGTCTCCCAGTCCTCGTACTGCTGGGGGAGCGCCGCCGGAGCGCGGTCGGCGTCGCGGTGCCGACCTGATCAAGGCCTTGCTCGGCCTTCACCCCACATCGCACTGGGGTCGGAAGGGGCTCCAGATCCAGGACGGTCAGTCGGCGAGGTCGGCGGCTTGCCGGCGCAGGGTGCGTGCCAGCGCCTGCGTGGGTGCCTTGAGGGGACCAGGCATGCGCACCAGACTGACGCGTCGCACCTCCTCCGCGACGCCTTCGACGGGCACGAGGCTTACGCCTGGCGGCACGACGGGCAGCAGCGCCGGCGTGGCTGTGGTGATGCCGGCGCCGGCCGCGACCAGGTGGAGCTTGGTCAGCCAGTCGCGGGCAGTATGGCGGACTGTGGGCCGCCCGGGCAGACCGGGCCAGACGCCGAGCAGCGGCTCGTCCGCGCTGCCCGGACTGGCGATCCACGGTTCGCGAGCGATCTCCGCAACGCCGGCGCTGCCCCGATCGGCGAACGGGCTGTCTGTCGGCACCGCCACAGCCAGGTGTACTTCCAGCAGCGGCTCGACGCGCAGAGGCGGATCGTCGGTGTCGGGCGAGCGGTGCGGTGGCCTGGAGGAGAGGATCGCGAGATCCAGGGAGCCGGCGCGCAGCGCGCGCACCAGCGAGGGAGTGGTCGCCTCACGTGTCGTCACCTGGATGTGTGGGTGCTCCTGGCGCAGCGTCGCCAGGGCACGAGGCACTATCACCGCTCCGGCGGTGGGGAAGAAGCCGAGCCGGACGCGGCCCCTCTCGACCTCCTCCGCTCCGCGAAACTCCCGGTCGGCAGCCTCCAGGGCGTCCAGGGCGACGACGGTGTGCCGCAGCAGGGCACGGCCTGGGCCGGTCAGCCGGACGCCGCCGGCGTGGCGGTCGAAGAGCCGGGCGCCGGTCGCCTGTTCCAGCGCGGCCATCTGGCGGGAGACGGCCGACTGCGTGTACCCGAGCGCGTCCGCCGCAGCCGTGAAGGTACCCCGCTCCGCCACCTCGCGCAGTACCCGCAGCCCGACCAGCGTCATCTCCATGAGGTCTCCATGAGCAATCGTCATATCCATTATGCCGAACATTCGTTGGCGGAATGTCTCCAGCGTTCCTAGCGTGGAGGGCATGAACGAGCACCCCGGCAACGGGACTTCCGGCCTGGGCGGCCGATTGCCCCTCCTTCCTCCCGATGCCCTCGACGAAGCACAGCGCGCACTGCGCGACCGTCTGCAGGCCACACGGGCGCGCAGCGCGGAAGAGGCGGGCTACGCGGCCTGCCTGCCCGACGGGCGGTTCATCGGCCCGTTCAACGCCTTGCTGCGCACTCCGCACATCGCCCGGCCTCTGCTGGAGTGGGCCCAGGCACTCACCCGGGCCGGCATTCCGGCGGATGTCCGAGAGGTGGTCATCCTCACCGTGGCCGCTCACTGGCGGGCCGAGTACGCGCTGTACGCCCACACTGCGGCTGCCGAGCAGGCCGGCCTGCCAGACCAGGCCATCGCATCCCTGCTCCATGGCGAGGCTCCCCGCGGTCTGCGCACTGACACTGATCTCGCGCACCGTCTGGCCGCCGCGCTGGTCCGTGACCATCACGTGGCGGACGACCTCTATGACGAGGCAGTAGCGGCGTTCGGGACGGACACACTCATCGCCCTGGTCAATCTCGTCGGTCACTACCTCAGTACCTCAGCCCTGCTGGCCTGCTTCCAGGTACCGGCTCCCTCCTCGGGCCACAGCCGGGCGCTCGCCACCTGAGACGCCGAATCGCAGGCGTCGTCGGCGATTCGAACCAGAAGTCAACCGACCCGGCAAAGAACCGGAAAGAGAAGGAAGGCAACAGACCATGCCTCTGATCAACGTCTACCTGCGCCGGGGGACCAGCCCCGAGTACCGCCGGAATGTGTCCCTGGGCGTCCACAAGGCGATGGTCGACGTGCTGAAGATCCCCCAGGACGACCAGTTTCACGTCTTCCACGAGGTCTCGCCCGACAACTTCCAGATGCAGCCGGTCGTGTTCGGCCTGCGCCGCAGCGAGCGCACGATGCTCATCCAGCTGTCCTTCAACCACCGCACCGCCGAGCAGAAGGCCGAACTGTTCCAGGCGGTCGTGGACAACCTCCGGCTGTTCGCCGACGTCCCCGAAGAGGACCTCCTGATGATGATCACCGAAACAGCCCGAGAGAACTGGTGGGCCGCCGGCCGCGTCGTCAACCCCACCACCGGCTACGACGAGCGCATGAACGACGTTCTCACCGGCGCCGAGGCCACGAGCTGAGGTCGGCGTCGATCGCCCCGCCCACGACCTGCCCGAGCTCGAACCCGACCCCACCGACGTTGGGTAACCCCCCCACCACATCGACCGGGCCAGGCTCACCGTGCAGTGCTGGCCGGACTCCGTCGGTTCCCGTCCGCGGCCGTAAAGCGCGTCTTGATCCAAGTTTTACGTACCATGCGGAACTGCACGGGGTACTCCGGCAGTCTGACGGACAGTGGGGCCTGTCGAGGCCGCGGAGCGAGATGATGAGTGGGGCAGGCGTGGGACGGCGCAAGGGCGGCATAGGCATCGCAGTCGGTACGGTCGCAATGCTGGTGGGTGTGACCGCCTGCGGCGGTGGCGGCAGCGACAAGGCGAGCGGGGACGACGCCAACAAGGCGGCGTCGGGGAAGCCGAGCGCCAGCGCCTCGCCCAGTCCCACGAAGCCGGCCGGCCCGCCGATGCTGCTGGACACGATCACCCCGCAGACGGGCACCACGGTCGGCGTGGCCATGCCGATCTCGGTCATCTTCACGAACCCGGTGGCGGCGAAGGCCCGGGCCACGGTCGAGAAGCACATGAAGGTCAGCACCTCGCAGCCGGTGGACGGCGCCTGGCACTGGATGGGCGACAGGCGCGCCGACTGGCGGCCGAAGACCTACTGGCCCTCCGGTACGAAGGTGCGGATCGACGCCGACATGACGGGTGTCAGCAACGGCAACGGACGCTACGGCGTGCACGGCTACACGCACACCTTCACCATCGGCGACGATGTGCGCGCCGACGTCTCGGTGACCGGCCACACCATGAAGGTGACCCGCAACGGCCAGACGGTGCGCACCCTGTCGATCAACGCGGGCAGCGCCCAGTACCCGACGTGGGACGGCACGATGGCCGTCATCGACAAGCAGGAGAAGGTGCACATGACCTCCTGCAGCGTCGGCATCAGCTGCGACAAGGGCAGCCCCAACTTCTACGACCTGACGCTGCCCTGGGACGTCCACCTCACCCAGTCGGGCACCTACGTGCACTACTCGACCGGCGACCCCAACCCGGGCAGCGGCAGCGCCCGCGGTTCCCACGGCTGCGTCCACCTGTCCCTGTCGGACGCCAAGTGGTTCTACGGCGAGGTCAAGCAGGGCGACCCCGTCACCATCACCGGCTCGCCGCGGGGCAAGGCCCCGGCCGACAACGGCTACGCCGACTTCAACCTGGGCTGGGACCAGTGGCTCACGGGCAGCGCTTCAGGAGAGCAGACGACCAGCGCACTGTGACTCCGGGCGGGACGGGCGCCGGCTCCCTTCCGGGGGAGGCGGCGCGTCTTCCCGCCCGGGCCGGCCCAGGACGACTCCGGTCAGGACCAGGACCGGTCCGGACACCTGCTGAACCGTCAGCACCTCTCCGGCGACCGCTGTGCCGAGCAGGACGCCCGTGACGGGGTTGAGCAGACCTGTCAGGCCGACCGTCCCCGCGGGCAGATGCCGTAGCCCGGTGAACCAGGCGACGAAGGCCGGCGCGGTGGCGATGAGGGACACGTAGCCGAACGCCACAAGCGCCGCTCGGGAGAGCGCGGGCGGCGGGCCCTCGGCCAGCGCGGCGACCGGGAGCAGGACGAGGCCGCCCGCCGTGAGCTGCCAGGCGGTCGAGGCGAGCACGTCGGCACCGGCGCTCCACCGCTTGGTCAGGACGTGCACCCGCCGCCGTTCCGACGACGACCAGCGCGGCCGGATCGTCGCCCTCGCCACAGCGGGGTGCGAACTCATCGACCGGGCCTTCACCGACCACAAGCGCGACGAACGCCACCTGCTTGATCTGCTGACACCGGCCGAGGCCGGCACGTACTCCAGGCGGCGAGTGACCCGGCGCGCGGCCCGGCGACGAGACCCCGGCGGCGAAACGGCTCCGGCCGACCGGACCGGGCCCGGCACGAAGCGCTCGAACAGGTCGGCGACCGCGTGCCGCAGCCCCAGCGCCTTGGCACAGTGGGCCACGGTCCTGGCGAGGTCGCGGGCCGCGGCGATGAGCAGCCTCACACCCCGAGCGGACTCGCGCATTCCGTCGCCCCGACGCGCTGCGACCCGCCCCGACGCGCCCCGCCGTCGGCGGAGCGCGCCGGACCAGGCGGGTCAGCTCAGTCCGAAGGCCTGCGCGCCGGAACCGTTGCAGTCCCAGATCTGCAGCCGGGTGCCGTTGGCGGTGGCGCCGCTGGGGGAGTCGAGGCAGCGTCCGGACTGGGGGTTGAGGAGGGAGCCGTCGGCCTGCTGGACCCATTTCTGGCCGCCGACGCCATTGCAGTCCCACAGTTCGACCTTGGTGCCGTTCGCCGTGCCGTTGCCCACGATGTCCAGGCAACTCCCCAGTGTGGAAAGGGAGTTGTCCGAGCCGTGGTACCAGTGCTGGTCGACCGCGTACGACTGGCAGCCCCACAGCTGCACGGCGGCGCCGTCGGTGCCGGTGTCGTCGGCGGCCACGTCCACGCACGTGCCGCCCGGGCCCTTGACCGGCCCGCCGCCGTTCACCGAGAACTTCTGCGCGCCGGAACCGTTGCAGTCCCAGATCTGCAGCCGGGTGCCGTTGGCGGTGGCGCCGCTGGGGGAGTCGAGGCAGCGTCCGGACTGGGGGTTGAGGAGGGAGCCGTCGGCCTGCTGGACCCATTTCTGGCCGCCGACCCCGTTGCAGTCCCACAGTTCGAGCCTGGCCCCGCCCGCCGTGCCGTTGCCCTCGATGTCGAGGCATCGCCCGAGGGTGGACAGTGATCCGTCCGGGTTGTGCGTCCAGTGCTGGTCCTCGGCGTACGTCTGGCAGTCCCACAGCTGTACGGCGGCGCCGTCGGTGCCGGTGTCGTCGGCGGCCACGTCCACGCACGTGCCGCCCGGCCCGGTGATCGTCCCCTGGGGACCGTTCGGGACGTCCGTCCCGCCGCTGTAACCGACGGAGACGATGTTCGCCTGGACGGCGTTCTCGGCGGCATCCGTGGGATAGCCGGAGACCATGACGCCCTCGAAGAAGGTGCCCCGGTTCCAGTTGCTGTTGTCGCCGCCGATGCCCAGGATGATGCCGCCCTCCTGCTGCATGGGCCGGTAGCCGCCCCGGGTCGGCAGCGCCCCGTTCCACCAGGTGGTCAGACCGCCGGACCGGGAGTCACCGCCCTTGAGCGCGTACCGGGTCTGCCCGTCGTTCTTCAGCACGGCGGTGACGAAGGTGCTGCCGTTCCCCTGGTTCGCCGTGTTGGAGCCGTTGTCGCCCTGGAACATGCCGTTCTCCAGGTCGGCCTCCACCCACGGGCCGCTGCCGGTACACGGCGCGAAATAGCAGGTGGTGGCGATCGACACGGCGTCCATGTGGCCGTTGCCGGTGTCGGCCGGGGTGCTCTCGGCGTTGCCGTAGTCGAAGCAGCAGGCGGATCCGACATGGGTGCCGCTGGCCACCATGTAGGCGCCCTCGGGCTGACCGCCGACGGCGACACCCGAGGCGACACCGGTGTAGCGGTAGCCCACTCCGGGCGAGATCCACAGCCCGTACACCTTGTGTCCGCCCGCGGTGACGGCGATCTCGGACGCGTCGGCACCCCGGTCGGCACCCATGCCGGAGGTGCCGGCGGGCCCGGGAGTGAGGTCGTTGTGCCGGCCGCTCTGGTCGTAGATCTTCGTGATCCGGCAACCGCCGCTGCCCGCGCAGAAGCCGTCCTGGGCCGCCGCGTCGGCGTACCCGCCCGGTGCCAGCGGCCCGATGTCGGCGGTCGCCCCGTCCGCGACGCGGGTCACCTGGTAGAGGGGGCCGTCGTACGAGGAGAGCAGCGCGCGGGTGACGCTGTGCGCGGCCACGCACGGGGTGCCGGCCGCCGCGTAGATGTCGCACGGCAGCGAGCCGGCGGCCTGCGAGGCGGCCGGGAACCCGAGCAGCAGCCCGAGAGCGAGACCGAGGCAGGCCGACACGGCAAGAAGCCGGGGCCCCACCCTCTTGGCGAGTTCATGACATTCCAGACGGACCGGAAACCACCCATGGACGTCCCTTCGAAGCTGGAGTGGGGGTCGGCCGCATCGACGCGCGGCGGCACAGCTCTTCGATCGGCTCGGCCCGGAACCTACGCACGCTGTTCGGCCGCGTCAATATTTGTTTCCTTATTTTGGTTCAGACCAAGCCCGGATGTGCGCTGGTTGCAAGAGCACAGGCCCTGCGTGTGACATCGCCGTTGTGGGGCAGCCGGTTCTCGTGTGGCGAGGTCACATCCGCCACGGGATTCGCTTCGGCGAACAACTGATCGCGGAACCGGGGAGGCAACGTGTCCGAAACCGTACCCGACGGGATCCGCGCACCCCATCCGGTGGGTGCGCCGGGGCCGGCCGACAAGTTGCCCCGGCAGGTCCGCGACGAACTCGTCCGCAGGCTACGGCGGAACAGGCGGGCCTTCCGCAGCGCCGACGTCCAGATCGTGGAACCCCCGCTGCTGCGGCGGGCGGTCGGCGCGTCCGCGCTCGGCAACTGCATGGAGTGGTTCGACTTCGGCGTCTACAGCTACCTGGCCGCCACCATCGGCAAGGTCTTCTTCCCCGGCGCCTCACCCGGGGCCCAGGTGGTCTCCTCGTTCGCCACCTTCGCGGCCGCCTTCGTCGTACGGCCCCTCGGCGGACTCTTCTTCGGCCCGCTCGGCGACCGGGTCGGCCGGCAGAAGGTGCTCGCCACCACCATGATCATGATGGCGCTGGGCACCTTCGCCATCGGCGTCATCCCCGGCTACGCCACGATCGGCATCGCCGCGCCGATCCTGCTCCTCCTCGCCCGCATGGTCCAGGGCTTCTCCACCGGCGGCGAGTACGGCGGCGCGACCACGTTCGTCGCGGAGTACTCCCCGGACCGGCGCCGCGGGTTCCTCTCCAGCTGGCTCGACTTCGGCACGTTCGTCGGCTACGCCCTCGGCTCCGCCCTGGTCACCCTGCTGAACGTCCTGCTCACCGACGAGCAGATGCTCACCTGGGGCTGGCGTCTGCCGTTCCTGATCGCCGGCCCCCTGGGCGTGATCGGCCTCTACATGCGGCTCAAACTGGAGGAGTCGCCGGCCTTCCAGCAGCAGCTCGACGCACAGGAGAAGGAGCTCGCCCAGGAATCGGCGCACAGTGAGTTCCGGACCATCGTCACGCGGCACTGGCCGGCGCTGCTCATCTGCATGGGCCTGGTGCTGCTGTACAACGTCACCAACTACATGGTCACCGGGTATCTCCCGACGTACCAGACGGAGACCCTGCACCGCTCCAGCAGCTCGGCCGACCTCCTGGTGCTGACCGGCATGGTCTGGATCGTCGTACTGATCACCTTCATCGGCCGGCTCAGCGACCGGATCGGACGGCGTCCCGTCTACGGGGTCTCCGCGGCCGCCATGATCCTGCTCGCGGTGCCGTCCTTCCTGCTGATCAGGATGGACGGCACCTGGCCGCCCGTCCTCGGCGTGCTGATCCTCGCCACCCTGCTGGCGTGCTTCGCCGCGCCGAGTGCCGCCACCCTCCCCGCCCTCTTCCCGACGGCCGTCCGCTACGCGGCCATGGGCATCGGCTTCAACATCGCGGTCGCGGCGTTCGGCGGCACCACACCGCTGGTGACCGCCGCACTGGTCAACCTCACCGGCGACGATCTGATGCCCGCCTACTACCTGATGCTGGCCGGCGCGATCGGCCTGCTCACCGTCCGTTTCCTCCCGGAGAGCGCCCAGGTCCCGCTCAACGGCTCCCGCCCCATGGTCGGTTCACGCGCGGAGCAGCGCCGGCTGATCAGCACCTCGGAGGAGCTGTACGACGCGTGTCGCCCCGTGTCGGACCGGCTCAGGTGACGCGCCTGAGGTGGGCCGGGGACCCCGCCGTCTGGCTGCCCTCGTCGCCGAGCGCCAGGGTGTCCGCTCCGTCCTTGGCCAGCGTGTAGACGTTGCCCGCTCTGCACACCACGCCCAGCGAGGGGTCCGTGGGGGTACTGGTGACCGCCTGGAACACCATGGACGTCGCGTGGGTCTCCTGCAGCCGCAGGGTCTCGGTGCAGCCGATGTCGTTCCCGCTGCCCGCCTCGGTCACATGACTGACCTGGCGGCCCACGAGATCACCCCGTCTCGCGGCGTGCAGGGTGAGGGTCACGGACACCTTCGTCGTACGGGCGTTGAACACCCCGTCGCCCGCGGTGCTGCCTAGACCGGTGCCCTGCCAGGTCCCCACCCAGGACGCGGGCAGCGCGTTCGCCGCGGCCGAGCCGGACGACGACCGGGAGGCGGACGGGGAGCGCACCGACGGCGGGGACGTACCGTCGCCGGCCTGCCCGTCCCCGGCTCCGCCCATCCAGACCGCCACGGCGACGGCCGCGACGACGGCCAGCACGCCCCCGGCCACGACCGCGGTCCGGGGCCGGGCGGCAGCAGGAACAGCGGCACCGCCCGGGACGAAAGGCACCGGCCCTGTGCCGGTCCCGGCCGCAGGACCGTACACCGGCGGCGGCCCGAACCCCGGGATCGCGGGCGCAACCGGCGTCGCGGGCGCGACCGGCGGCGGCACGGCGGCGGTCGGCACCTCCAGCAGGCCCCGCAACTCGCCCTCCCGTGCGGCGAGGTCCTCGGCCAGACCCGGCGGCGGAACGGTGACCCACTCCCCGGTGTCGGGCCCGAGCCGCTCCATCAACTCCGGTGCCGTCGGGCGGGACTGCGGGGCCTTCCGCAGACAGGCCGCCAGTACCGGCCGCAGGGCCGGCGGTACGTCGTCGAGCCGGGGTTCCTCGTGTGCGATCCGGTAGAGCAGCTGCGCCGCCGACGCCTCCTCCCCGCGACGCAGGAAGGGCCCCTCGCCGGTAGCCGCGTACACCAGCACCGCGGCGAGCGAGAAGACGTCACCGGGTTCCCCCGCGGCCCCGCCCGTGACCTGCTCCGGAGCCATGTACCCGGGGGAACCGATGACGCCGCCCGTGCGGGTGTGGCGGGTGTGGTCGGCGGCACGGGCGATGCCGAAGTCGATGAGCAGCGGACGGCGGCGGCCGAGCAGCACGTTGGACGGCTTCACGTCCCGATGCGCGAGACCCGCCCGGTGCACGGCCCGCAGCCCCTCGGCGAGTTCCGCTCCCAGGACACGGACCGAGGCCTCGGGCAGCGGACCGTGCCGGCGCACCCAGTCGGCGAGGGTGGGCGCCGCGACGTACTCCGTGGCCAGCCACTGCGGCCGCTGCCCCGGCGCGCTGAAGTCGACGACCGCGACCGTCCACGGCGAACGGACCTGGTCGCTGCTGGCGATCTCACGAGCGAACCGTTCCTCGAAGCCCGGATCCAGACCGAACTCGCTCCGCACGGTCTTCAGCGCGAGCGGCCGGCCGGAGGACGTACGGGAGAGGAAGACCTGCCCCATGCCTCCGTCCCCGAGCCGTGCGAGCAGGGGGTAGCCGCCGACAGCGGGCGGATCCGTGGGATCGAGACTTCTCATGAACGTCTCCGGGCGGTGAGCGCGTCGCGACGTGGCGGCCCACCACCTGCGAGCGGAGCCCCCCTTGCATCCGCGTGGACTTGGCCTGCGGTGAGGTATTCATATCAGTCGGTGCAGTGGGTCCGTCGGGCCCTCCGACCACCACTCGGGCCTGGGCGGTTCTTCGAGGCGAGCCGCTGCGTGTCCGCGGGCGGAGACGGTCGTTCCTCAAGGCATGAAGAGGATCATCACTGCCGCCGCGCTCGCTCTGACCGGCGTGGCTCTCGCGGCCCCCGCCCACGCGGGCGGGGCCACCCCCGGCCATTCCCGTGACATCGCCACCAAGGTGGCCGGGGCACTGCCCAAGGCCGCGGTGGCGGGTCTCGACGCGGCGGCCACGTCCATGGCCGCCGGACTGCAGGACCCGCCCCCGGCCAGGTAGGTCCGGCCGTCCACCCCGATGCCCGTCCCCCCGCGCCTGACGAAGCCCTACTGGGGCGAGTGGCGCGGCGGCGGGCCGGTCAGCAGGTGGTGCTCGTGGGACGCGTAGCGGCCGCGCTCACGGTCGTTGGCCCGCCGGCCGGACAGGACGGTGGTCAGCCAGCCGGCGAGAAAGCCCGCGGGCACGGAGACGAGCGCCGGCGTGTTGTACGGGAACCAGTCGAAGTCGGCACCCGGGAAGGCGGACAGCGGGGTCCCGGAGACCAGGGTGGTGCCGGGGGCCAGGGCGAGCACACTCAGCGAGCCCACGACGAGGGTGGCCAGCAGCGCCGTGCGTGTGTAACGGCGCCAGAAGAGGGTGTAGAGGAGCGCGGGGGCGATGGCGGAGGCGCCGAGGGTGAAGGAGACCGTCGCCAGGGGCTGAAGACTGCGGCGCTGGGCGAGGACGGCCAGCAGGACGGTGGGGACACCGACGGCCAGGGCACTGCACCGGGCGAGGGCGAGTTCCCGGGCCGGCGCCCAGGGAGTGGTGCGCGACGCCGTCAGGTCGTGGGCGAGGGTGTTGGCGCAGGCCAGCGTCATGCTCGCGACGGAGGCGAGGAGGGTGAGGAAGACGGCGGTGGTGACGGTGGCGAAGAGCAGGCTCTCCGGCCGGGACAGACCGGCTCCGAACGCGGCGCGGGCGCCCAGCAGGTAGGCGGTCGTGCCGTGCGCGTCGGCGGCGGCGATGCGGTCGTGCCCGACCAGCGCGGTCGCGCCGGTGCAGATCAGCGTGAGCATCAGGATGAACAGGGTCACCGAGGAGACCGCCCAGGACATCGCGCGGCGGACCTGGCGCGGTGTGCCCGCCGTGTACATCCGCATGGTGACGTGGGGCAGGCAGGCGCCGCCCAGCACGATGGCGCACTGGGTGCTGGCCATGTCCAGGGCGGGATGCGGGCTGCTGGAGTACTGCAGTCCCCAGGTCAGATAGGCGTCGCCCGCCCCGCTCCGCCGGGCCGCGGCATGGAACAGCGCCTGGGGCTGCCAGTCGAACGCGCGCAGGATCAGGACGCTCACGACCAGGCCGGAGCCGAGCAGCGCGACGGTCTTGATGATCTGGACCAGGGCGGTGCCGGGCATCCCGCCCAGCGCCGCATAACTGATCATGAGGACACCGGCCCCGGCCACGCATCCGTTCTTCATTCCGGAGTCGGTGAACCCGAGAACGTACGCCAGGAGTTCACCGACACCGGCGAGCTGGACGACCATCATCGGGACGAGCGCGGCGAGGGTGACCAGGCAGGCGGTGACCCGTACCGACCTGGCCGGGTGGCGGCGGGCCAGCGCGTCGCCCATGGTGTAGCGGCCCGTGTTGTGGAGGGGTTCGGCCAGCAGGAACATCAGCAACAGCAAGGACAGCAGGGCGCTGAGGGCCAGGACGATGCCGTCATAGCCGCACAGGGCGATGATCCCCCCGATCGTGAGGACGGTGGCGGCGGAGATGTAGTCGCCGGCGACGGCCAGCCCGTTGCGCAACGGCGACAGGGACCGGTAACCGGTGTAGAACTCGGCGAGGTCGTCCGCCTCCGGGCCGGTGAGCACGCACAGCAGCAGGGTGAGGGCGACGACCGCGCAGAACGCGACCAGGGACCAGGACTGGGCCGAGCCGCCGAACCCGGTCACGGCGCCTGCTCCCGGTCCAGGGCGGGTGTGCGCATCTGACGGCGGGCGCGGCGCGCAAGGGGATCCACGAAGCGGTGCGCGGCGGCTTCGTAGAGGAGGACCGCCAGCCAGGTGACGGGGATCTGGGCGAGCGCCAGGAGCAGCCCGGTGGGCAGGCCGCCCGGGCCGGGGCGGGCCATCAGGGAAGGTGCCTTGACGGTCAGGGTGAGGAAGGCGGCGAAGTAGCCGAGCGCGGTGACGGTCGCCACCCGCCGGTGCCAGCGGTACGCCCGCCGCAGCAGACGCAGGGTGCGGTGGGCGCCGGAGAGAGGGCCGGCCGGAGGGGCGCCGTCCGGCTCCGGACCGGTCGACCAGGTCGGGGCCGGGCGGTCGTACGGAGACCGGCCCGAGGGTAAGTCGTGGACATCATAGGACATTTCGGCAACTCCTCGGTGGGGACCGGGGTCGGCCGTGACGGGCCGCGGGCGGGGAGAGCGGTTCGGGCGACCGCACGACGTGCGGCCGGGAGTTCGGGGGAAGCCGTCTGCGCCGGTCGTCCAGGGCGCCGTCTCGTGCGTCGCCGTCGGGTGATCAGGGCGCCATGGTCTCCGGCGTGGGCGTTGTCCGCCAGAGGCGCGGCCGCAGTGACCGAATGCAGTCCGTGGCGCGCGGGGCTGACGTCGGGATCTCCGGCAGGGGGTGATGAAGCATGGGCGGAGCGCGGGGTGGCGCGATTGCTTCGAAAAGTGCGCCGTCGCACACCTCACGAGCCCCGGTCCGTCCGCCGGTTGGCCCGGCCGTGCACGGCGGAATTGTGACGCACTTCATGGGCGCCGGCGGTCTCGGCCGGCGGCCCGACCGGGGCGAAGTCCAACTGCCGCAAGGCGCAAGGAGCTTGCGTCACAACGATCTCGGCCGCGCGCCCGCGCATCCCCTGCCCCGGAACCGCCTAACAGAACCGGCATGGCTCCGTTGGCACATGAGACAGCCCAAGGGCGGTCGAATGCGAAGTACATTGCGATGACACCGTCTTGACTCCGCTCTGCAAAATCAGGCAGGTTTCGGACACTTCACGTCATTCAAGAGCTTTCTGCTCATTTAAGAGCTTCCTGCGAAAGATGCGTGCTATGGGCGCCTATCTGTCTCCTCCAGCCGTCGTACAAGGTGAACACGCCGTGCAGACCGGCGAGATCCTGGCGGAGGTGAGAAGCCGGAAGCCACAGGCGCCGTGGCTGCCGCGGATCGACGGCATCGCGGCCAGCACGGGCATCGACTCCCGCGGATGGATGCTGCCGCTGGAGACGGCCGCCGCCCCCGGCAGCGGAACGGGCCTGCGAACTCCGGGCGCCGGCCCGGCCCGCGCCGCACTGGCCCGCACCGGGTTCACCGACCACGAGGTGAACCGCGCGATCGCCGCCCTGGAGGCGATACCGGCGCCGCAGACCATCCAGGAGCGCACCGCGCCCGCGTGGGCGGCCGTGCAGACGTACGGGGAGCGCGCGGCCCGTGCAGCCCTTCGAAACGCCGGACTGGACACCGCCGACGTCGACTGCCTGATCACCAGTCACTCCACCACCCCGGCCCTGCCGGGGCTGGACCTCTCCCTGCTCAACCGCCTTCCGCTGCGCAACGACGTACTGCTGCTCCCGGCCACCCAGTGGGCGTGCATCGCCGGCACCCGATCGCTGGCACTGGCGGCCGAACTGGTCGCCGCGGACCCCGACCGGGTGGTGCTCGTCGTGATAGCGGAAGCGCTGAGCACCACCTACCAGCCCGGCGACGACACACTGGAATCGCTCATCGTCCGGCTGCTGTTCGCGGACACCGCCGTCGCCGTGGTCGTCACAGGCCGCCCCAGCACGGAGTCGGTCCTGCGACTGGACGCGGCCTGGCACCACACCCTGCCCGGCACCACGGACCTGCACCGGCTGGACACCCGGGACGACGGCACGCACTTCGTCATGGACCGCAGGGGACCACGCGCGGTGCAGGAGACGGTGACCGCGATGTGGGAGTGGCTGCGGCTGCGCCACCAGGACGACGGGCACTCCTGGCATCCCGACCTGCTGCTCGCGCACCCCGGTGGCACACGGGTGCTGGAGTACATGGAACAGACGATGCCCGCCGACTGGCCGGAGGGGCTGCTGGCCTACAGCCGGGACAGCTACACCACGGGCAACCGCGGCGGTGCCGCCGTACTCGACATCCTGCGCCGCGCGCACGACGCCGGCCAGAAGTCGGGCAGCCGTACGGTGCTGTACGCGGCCGCGCCCGGCCTGACGGCCACGGCCGTCGAGGGGGAGTGGCTCTAGCCGAAGGCCGTCCCTGTCAGCGCGGCACCGGCGCTACACCTCCAGCTCCGCCCAGACGGCTTTGCCGGTGTGGGTCCAGCGGACCCCCCAGCGGGTCGTCAGCTTGTGGACGACGTACAGGCCCCGCCCGGTGTCGTCGAGCGGGTCACCGCGGCGCAGCCGCGGCCGGCCGTCGCCGGTGTCACCGATCTCGCAGGTCAGGAGGCTCCCGGCGCGCACCAGGCGCAGCGTGACGGGCCCGGTGCCGAACCGGACGGCGTTGGCGACCAGTTCACTGATCACCAGCAGCGCGCTGTCCCGGGCCTGCTCGCCGGTGTGCCAACGGCGCAGGAGGGGAGCGGCCAGAGCGCGGGCGCGGGCGGCGGTGTCGGCACGGGCCGGCAGGTGCCAGGTGGCGGTGTCCCGGCCGCGGCGGCCGGAGAGCCGGGCGAGCAGCAGGGTGACGTCGTCGCGCAGCGGCTCCTGCGGGGCCAGCCTGGCGACCACGCGACGCGCGGCCTGTTGCAGATCCTCCCAGGGGTGCACCTCGCACACCACGTCCGTCAGTCTGCCGATGCCGTCGTCGATCGAGGCCGCCGGATCCTCCACCAGGCCGTCGGTGTAGAGGACGAGCAGCGAGCCGGGTGGCGCGTCGAACTCCTGCACCTCGAAGGGTTCCCGCACGACGAACTCGGCGCCCAGGGCCGGGTGCGGCTGCGTCGCCACGGTCTCGGCGGATCCGTCGGGACGGACGAGGACCGGGGGCAGGTGGCCGGCGTTGGAGATCACCAACCGGTGGTCGACCGGGTCGTAGACCGCGATGCAGCACGTCGAGCCCAGCGCGCTGTAGCCGGCCGCCAGGCCCGCGTCCGTGTCGTCCAGGAGCGTGACCGTCTCGTCCAACCGCTCCAGCACCTCGCCGGGGCCCAGTCCCGCCGACAACAGCGCCCGGGCCTCCATGCTCAGCTGGCCCATCGCCGCCGCGGCCCCCAGACCATGTCCCACGACGTCCCCGACCACCAGCGCGGTACGGTCACCCGGCAGCGGAAAGCTGTTCACCCAGTCACCGCCGACGCCCGCGCTGTCCGGGGTGGTCGGCTCGTAGACACTGGCGACCTCGATGGTGTCGCTGCCGGCCCGCGGCAGCAGCCGCCGCTGCAACGCCAGGACCTGGGCGTGCTCACGCTGATGCTGGCGGGCCAGGTCGACGTGGCGGGCGGTCTTGGCCACGAGCTCCTGCAGGTCGAGCAGCTCACCGTCGCGGAAGAGGCACTCCGGCCGCCGCCAGACCTCCGTCACCCCCAGCACGATGGGCCCCGGCGTGCCTTCGGGTCCTTCCACCACCAGCGGTATGCAGGCGACGCTCACCGGCCGGTCGCCGGGCACCAGGGCGCGCACCAGCCGCGGATCGCCGAGTGCCCGCTCGATCGCCGCACGGTCGGGGATGACGATGGCCTGCGGGACGTCGTCGCGCATGACCGCGCCGGCCAGCAGCTGGCTCGCTTCCCGGGGAAGGTTGTCCCCGGGGGTCAGATAGCCCTCGGGCCAGGCCCGGTCCGGCACCAGGGCCGCCCGCCGCAGCCGGATGCGCTCCTGCGCCTGCTCGGTGACCGCCTCGCCCGTCCACACCGCGTAGTCGAGGTTGACGGCGGCCACGTCCCCCCAGGCCAGCAGGGACTGGGCCAGGGACTGGGCCGTCTCCCCGATGTCCAGGGACGTCCCGATCGCGGTGGCGGAGGCGTACAGGTGCAGCCGCTTGGCCATGGCGATGAGGGAGACCGTCAGACCGTCCTGCGGCGGCGCGGCCGGCAGGATGCTCATCGAGACCACCAGTTCCGTCCCGTCGTCCCGCCGCAGGCGCTGGACCCGGGCGACATGTGCCTCGCGTGTCTCAAGGACGCGCCGCAGCCGCTGTGTGACCGTCGCGACGTCCTCGGGCGGCAGCAGATCGGCGAAGGCGGCCCCCGGCGCCGCAGTCACCCCCGCGAACGGAGCGGCGTCCAGGTTGGAGCCGCCGATCCTCAGATCCCGGCCGAGACTGACCACCCCGAGGATCTGTTCCCCGCCTTCGGGCGCCTCCGCCGGAGCCCCCGCGTCCGCCACCGTTGCTCCGCCCTTCGGGATGTAATCCCCCAGGGCGCCGCTGACCATGTCGAACGGCGAAGCAGAGGAGGGTGTGGGGTTCATGCAGCTCACACAGCTCGCTGACTCCGGCGCGTACCGGCAGATCTTCCCGAGTCCATGCGGTCGGGCCCGAGAAGCCCGGCCGCACATCTCATGAGTAACACAAATACCCTGCTCACCGAAGGGGCAAAAGTGATCCAAAGCACACAAACCGCTGGTCGCGTCGGCGCTACCAGGTCTGGTGGCCCGGCCTTCGATCTCGCGGCCGCCCGGATCCTGCTGCCGGACGGTCCCGCCGTCCTCTTCCCCGAGACCTACCGGCCGAGCCCGGACGCCGAGACCCTGCGCCGCGCTCGGCGCTGGGCGGTGCCGCGTGCCCTGTCCTGTCTCCACGTCACGGATGCCGGCGTCTCAGGGCGACGGTCCGCCGGGCAGGCGGGCCGGGCACACCGCAGGGTCCGATATCCGCCAGCGACCCGGGCCGTCCCGCGCCACGCTGAACGGCATGACCACTTCCTCTTTCCCTCCCCTTGCCATCCCCGCCGCCACTCTCAAGGAACTCCGGGTCCGTGACGACGCCGGGAATCCGCCCCGCCCGTACCGCGACGACGAAGGCGGTGCGCCACTGCGCTGCTGCCTGCGATCCAGTACCGCCGGAGAACGGATCGCCCTGATCTCCTATGCCCCGTTGCGCCGCTGGGCGGCCCGGACCGACGCCGACCCCGGGGCCTACGACGAGCAGGGGCCGATCTTCGTCCACGCCGATGACTGCGGCGGCCCGGCCGACGAGAACCTCGGCCGCTACCCGTGGGCGCGCCCCGGCGCCCTGCGCGTCCTGCGCCGCTACGACAGCCGAGGGCACATCGCGGGCGGTCGCATGCTGGCGCTTCCCGACGACGCCCAGGCGGCCTTCGTCGACGCGCTGGCCGCGGCCTTCGCCGACCCGGAGACCGCCCAAGTACACGTGCGCGCCGTCGAATACGGCTGCTACCAGTTCCGGGTGGACCGCCCCTGAACGAGAAAAACAGAGGCCCGCGGTGCGCCACCGCACCCGGGGGTGATTGTCTGGCCCTGGCCAATCCCACACCCCGACCCGGCTCCGCCGGCAGGAGGACCCCGCAGTCATGAGCAGTGCCTACGAATACAAGGTCGTCAGTTTCCGGGAGTCGCTGATCGGCGACGCGCTGGACAGCGACAAGCTGGAGAAGGTCCTCAACAAGCACGCCGAGGACGGCTGGGCCCTCAAGGCCATCACCTCCGCCGACGTCAAGGGTCGCATAGGCCCCGGAGCCGTCGAGGGTCTGCTCCTGACCTTCGAGCGTCCGCGCGGCTGACCCCAGCCCCACCACCAGCAGACCGAACGCCCCCCGACCCGCCGCCGCGGTCCGGGGGCGTTGTCGTGTCCCGCCTGACTCGTGCCAGTCACTTTCCTGCGTCACGGGCTACGCAGAAACACGCAAGAAGTTGCGTATTTTGCGTTCCCTTGCAGGGTGAGGCGCTGAGCCTGCCGTTGTGCCACGTCGTCCCGTCGGTTGCCCCTGTGTGCTGATCTCGCTGCAGCGTGAGTTCTTCCGGTGAAATTTGTGTCGTCCTGACGGTGGACGGGCTCGCAGCTATCTGCAATATTTCGATGAATCACTGCAAATTCTCGAGCACCGCACCTTTCTGCACCACTCCGTCAGGAACGAGCCGCCCTCGCCGCCCCTCCGGCGCGCGAGCCTCCGCAGGAAGCGACCCGCATGACTCGACACACGCCGAGATCCTGGAGACGCCGCGCAGCGACCGCTGTGCTCGCCTCCGCCGTAATGGTTCTGGGCCTGCCCGCCACCGCCGCACACGCGGCCGGCGGCCCCAACGCCGCCGCCGACGCCGCGACCACCGCGGGCAGCGCCCGCACCGCCCACGCGGCCCCCGACGTCACCGACGGCGACACCGACACCTACTGGCAGGCCGGAAAGAAGTCGGCCCAGTGGGTCCAGACCGACCTGGGACGGACCAGGCGCGTCCGAGAGGTCGTGCTGCGGCTGCCCGAGCACTGGCAGACCCGCAGACAGACGCTGGCGCTCCTGGGCAGTGCCGACGGCAAGAGCTTCGCCACGCTCAAGTCGCCCGCGCAGTACGTCTTCAGCCCCGGCAACGACAACACCGTGAAGGTCGCCTTCCCCGCGACCCTCGCCCGGTACGTCCGCGCCGACTTCAGCGCCAACTCGGTCGGCGGCACCGCCCAGCTCGCCGAACTGCAGGTCCTCACAACCGCCGTCACGACCCCCGACCTCGCCCTGGGCAGACCCTTCAGCGAGAGCGGGCATGCCGACGTCTACGGCGCGGCCAACGCCGGCGACGGCAACCGCAACACCTACTGGGAGAGCACCAACAACTCCTTCCCGCAGTGGCTCCAGGTCGATCTGGGCTCGTCGGTCCAGGTGAACCAGGTGACGCTGCGGCTGCCCAGCGGCTGGCCGAGCCGCAGTCAGACACTCAAGATCCAGGGCTCCACGGACGACAAGAACTTCACCGACCTGACGGCCTCGAAGGCCTACACCTTCGACAGCTCCGACGACCAGTCGACGACCATCGCCTTCGACGCGACCACGACGCGGTACGTGCGGGCGCTGTTCACCGCCAACGACGGCTGGCCCGCCGGTCAGGCGTCCGAGCTGGAGGTCTACGGACCGGCGACCGGCGACACCCAGGCGCCCACCGCGCCGTCCGGCCTGGGCTACACCGAGCCGGCCACCGGGCAGATCAAGCTGACCTGGCACGCGGCCACCGACGACACGGCCGTGACCGGCTACGACATCTACGCCGACGGCCAGTTGCGGGCGAGCGTCGCCGGGAACGTCCTGACCTACACCGACACCCAGCCGGTCGGCACCGACATCACCTACTTCGTACGGGCCAAGGACGCCGCGGGCAACGTCTCCGCCAACAGCAACAGCGTCACCCGCAAGGGCGCGAGCGGCGACACCCAGGCTCCCACCGCCCCGGGCAACCTCGCCTACACACAGTCCGGCGGCGACGTGAAGCTCACCTGGCAGGCGTCGAGCGACAACGTCCAGGTCACCGGCTACGACGTCTACGCCAACGACCAGCTCGTCAAGTCCGTGGCAGGCGACGTGACGACGTACACCGACACCCCGTCGGCGACGGCCACGGTCACCTACTACGTGAAGGCGAAGGACGCCGCCGGGAACGTGTCGGTGGCGAGCAACGGCGTCACCCGGCCCGGCTCCGGCTCCGGCTCCGACCTGGCCCAGGGCAAGCCCATCGAGGCCTCCTCGTACACCTTCACCTACGTCGCCGCGAACGCCGACGACGGCCAGATCGGCACCTATTGGGAGAGCGCGGGCGGCGCCTACCCGGCCACCCTCACCACCAAGCTGGGCGCGAACGCCGACCTCAGCCAGGTCGTCGTCGAACTCAACCCGGACCCGGCCTGGTCCACGCGCACCCAGAACATCCAGGTACTCGGCCGCGACCAGGACGCGACGTCCTTCACCAGCCTCGTCGCGGCGAAGGACTACACGTTCGACCCGGCCACCGGCAACACCGTGACCATCCCGGTCTCCGGTACCGCCGCCGACATCCAGCTCAAGTTCGCCTCCAACACCGGCGCCCCCGGCGGACAGGTCGGCGAGCTCCAGGTGATCGGCATCCCGGCGGCCAACCCGGACCTCAAGGTCACCGGCATCACCAACACCCCCGCCGCCCCCGTCGAGTCGGACACCATCAGTCTCTCGGCGACCGTCACCAACAGCGGCAGCAAGGCGTCCAAGGCCACCGACCTGAACTTCACCCTCGGCGGCACCAAGGCCGCAACGGCCGACGTCCCGGCGCTCGCGGCCGGCGACTCGACGACGGTCACCGCGAGCATCGGCACCCGGGACGCGGGCAGCTACCCGGTCGGCGCCGAGGCGGACCCGTCGAACAAGGTCATCGAGCAGAACGAGGGCAACAACACCTTCACCCGCTCCGACGCCCTCGTCGTCAAGCCCGTCTCCAGCTCCGACCTGGTCGCCGCACCCGTCGCCTGGACGCCCGCCAGCGCCTCGGCCGGCGACGACGTCGCCTTCACCGTCGCCCTCAAGAACCAGGGAACGGTGGACTCCGCCCCCGGCGCCCACGGTGTGACCCTGACGATCCAGGACGCCAGCGGCGCCACCGTGAAGACCCTCACCGGCTCCTACAACGGCACCATCGCCTCCGGCCGGACGACCGCACCGATCAGCCTCGGCTCCTGGACGGCCGCCAACGGCAAGTACACCGTCAGGACGGTCATCGCCGACGACGCCGCCGAACTACCGGTCAAGCGCACCAACAACACCACCACCCAGCCCCTGTTCGTCGGCCGCGGCGCCGACATGCCGTACGACATGTACGAGGCCGAGGACGGCACCGTCGGCGGCGGCGCCAAGATCGTCGGACCGAACCGGACCATCGGCGACTTCGCCGGCGAGGCGAGCGGCCGCAAGGCGGTGACCCTCGACGCCACCGGCGAGTACGTCGAGTGGACCACCCGCGCCGCGACCAACACCCTGGTCACCCGCTTCGCCATCCCGGACGGCACCGACGCCACCCTCGACGTCTACGTGGACGGCCAGTTCCTCAAGGCGATCGACCTCACCTCGAAGTACGCCTGGCTCTACGGCAGCGAGACCGCACCCGGCAACTCGCCCGGCTCCGGCGCCCCGCGCCACATCTACGACGAGGCGAACCTGCTGCTCGGCAGGACCGTCCCGGCCGGCTCGAAGATCCGCCTCCAGAAGGACGCGGCCAACACCGCCGGCTACTACGCCATCGACTTCATCAACACCGAACAGGCGACGGCGAACCCCAACCCCGACCCGGCCGCCTACACGGTCCCGGCCGGCTTCACCCAGCAGGACGTGCAGAACGCGCTCGACAAGGTCCGCATGGACACCACGGGCAAGCTCGTCGGCGTCTACCTGCCCGCCGGTGACTACGACACCTCCAGCAAGTTCCAGGTCTACGGCAAGGCGGTCAAGGTGGTCGGAGCGGGCCCGTGGTTCACCCGCTTCCACGCACCCGCCTCCCAGGAGAACACCGACGTCGGCTTCCGCGCCGAGGCCACGGCCAATGGCTCGACCTTCGCCGGCTTCGCCTACTTCGGCAACTACACATCCAGGATCGACGGTCCGGGCAAGGTGTTCGACTTCTCCAACGTCTCGGACATCACCATCGACAACATCTGGGCCGAGCACATGGTGTGCCTCTACTGGGGCGCCAACACCGACAACATGACCATCGAGAACTCCCGCATCCGTGACACGTTCGCCGACGGCATCAACATGACGAACGGCTCCACGGACAACCACGTCGTCAACAACGACGCCCGCGCCACGGGCGACGACAGCTTCGCCCTCTTCTCGGCCATCGACGCCGGCGGCGCCGACGAGAAGAACAACCTCTACGAGAACCTGACGTCCACCCTCACCTGGCGAGCGGCCGGCATCGCCGTCTACGGCGGCTACGACAACACCTTCCGCAACATCCGCGTCGCCGACACCCTCGTCTACTCCGGCATCACCATCTCCTCGCTGGACTTCGGCTACCCGATGAACGGCTTCGGCACCGATCCCACCACGATCGAGAACGTCTCGCTGGACCGGACCGGCGGCCATTTCTGGGGCTCCCAGGTCTTCCCCGCCATCTGGGCGTTCTCCGCCTCGAAGGTCTTCCAGGGCATCAGGGTCAACGACGTCGACATCGACGACTCCACCTACGGAGGCGTCATGTTCCAGACCAACTACGTCGGCGGCCAGCCCCAGTTCCCGGTCAAGGACACGATCTTCACCGACATCTCCATCACCGACAGCAAGAAGAGCGGAGACACCTTCGACGCCAAGTCCGGCTTCGGCATCTGGGCCAACGAACTCCCGGAACCCGGCCAGGGCCCCGCGGTCGGCGAAGCCACCTTCCGCAACCTGCGCATGAGCGGCAACGCCCAGGACATCCGGAACACGACCAGCACATTCAAGATCAACGTCGAGTAGGTCCCGCACGACGATGAAGGGCACGGGGTCGGCCACCACAGGGTCGGCCCCGTCCTGTCACCGATCCCTCGCCGTCACCGCATGGGAGCGGGCATGGAGACGCCGGGCCTGAGTCGGCGGGTGACTTCCGTCAGGTCGGCGATGAACCGGCCCGCGAGGTCGGTGGTGAATCCGGTCCGGACGACGAGGCGCAGGACGGAGATGTCCTCGCAGGGGGCCGGGAAGGTGTAGGCGGGCAGGTGCCAGCCGCGTGCGCGCATGGCGTGCGAGACGTCGAAGACGGTGAACCCCTGAGCGCCGGGCGCGAGCCGGAAGGCGAGGGCGGGGAGTTCGGACCCGTCGGTGACCAGTTCCCAGGGCGCGATGGCCCGGATGCGGGCGGCCAGGTCCCGGGCCGTCGTACGGCTCTGGACCGCGAGGTCGCGCAGCCCCTCGAAGCCGTACCGCAGGAAGCTGTAGTACTGCGCGACGACATGGGCGCCGGGGCGGGAGAAGTTGAGGGTGAAGCTGGGGGAGCGGCCGCCGAGGTAGTCGATCTCGAAGACCAGCTCGTCCGGAAGGGCCGCGGTGTCGCGCCACAGGGCCCAGCCGAGGCCGGGGAAGACGTGCCCGTACTTGTGCCCCGAGGTGTTGATGGAGGCGACCCGTTCGAGCTGGAAGTCCCACATCAGAGCCGGGTCCAGGAACGGCGCCACCAGCGCGCCGGAGGCGCCGTCGACGTGCACGGGAATGTCCGTGCCGGTGGCCGCCTGATAGCCGTCCAGGGCCATGCAGATGTCGGCGACGGGTTCGTAGGAGCCGTCGTAGGTGGAGCCGAGGACGGTGACGACGCCGATGGTGTTGTCGTCGCAGTAGGCGGTCAGGGTGTCGGGGGTGAGGTGATAGCGGCCAGGCTCCATCGGCACGTAACGCGGCTCGACCTCGAAGTAGTTGGCGAACTTCTTCCAGCACACCTGGACGTTGGCGCCCATCACCAGGTTGGGGCGGCCGGTGTCCTTGCCCTGCGCGCGCCGACGCTGCTGCCAGCGGCGCTTGAGCGCGAGCCCGCCGAGCATCGCCGCCTCGCTGGAGCCGGTGGTGGAGCAGCCGCGGACCCGCTCCGGGTGCGGTGCGTGCCACAGCCGGGCGAGCATCCGCACGCAGCGTTCTTCCATGGCGGTGATCTGCGGGTACTCGGCGCGGTCCGCGAGGTTCTTCTCGGCGGTGTCGGCCATCAGCTGCCGCGCCTGCGGTTCCATCCAGGTGGTCACGAAGGTGGCGAGGTTGAGCTGCGCGTTGCCGTCGAGCGTGAGCTCGTCGCGTACCCGCCGCAGTACCACGTCCGGTGCGGATGCCGACCGTGGCAGTTCGTCGACGAGAAGGATCTGATCGGTGGCGGCGGGCGGGGTGAGGGTGTCGAACGCGGTCGCGGTGATGACGTCGGTATCCGGGATGGGCATGTGTGCCTCGGTGCTTTCTGGTCCGTGTGGCCTCCGTACGCTCCTGACGCTAGATCGCCACGGGGTGCGGCGTGCGTGCCGATTACACCGATCCAGCGACCGGTTTGCGCACCGATGAACTGAATTTTCCCTTGCGTATACAGGCGCGTGGGGTTGGGGAGGCCACATCGGTGCCGAAGCGCACCAACGGCCACATGCCGCCGGTGGAACGCGCCGCAACCTGACCCAGCGGTGCCGCGCTGTTGCCACCGCCCGGCGCCCGGGCTCGGCGGCGGTCGAAAACACGTTGGCCGTCCTCCGCCGAGCTGCGACGATGCCCCTGTTTCCCAACGGAGGACATTTGTTCGTTTTCGTGTGTGCGGGGTGCGGCGCCAGACTCACGGGCCCCCTCTCCCAGGTCGCCCTGCCGGCCCACGCCCATCAGAAGTACGGCAACGGGATTCAGCTCCCGGTGCTCATGGAGTCGGGCACGTTCGCCGTGGACCCGGAGCCCTGGGGGCCGCCGTGGCGGACGGGAGCGGAGATCGACCCGGACGAGGCGGCCGCCCGCGGCATCTACGCGCCGGTCAACGCCCTGTCCGACGGCGCGCCCGGAGCGATCGTCATCGCCCCCGGGGACGCCCGCGGCACCGTACTGATCCCGGAGAAGGCAGGCTGCTACCAGCCGTCCGCACTCCCTGGCTGCGCGAGATCCTCGACGACCTCACACAGCACATGTACGCCGGGCTCTTCTAGCCGGCCGACAGAAGGCGCCGACACCCGCCCTCCGGCCTGTGCACCAGCCGCCTGGGCGGTGAGCTGGGACCACCACAGACGCGAAGACACGACGCGTCGTCGCAAGGGCGTCCGGCCCCGCGCGCAGAGGGAAGAGGAGCGGCACCATGAAAACAGCACCTCTCGGGCATCGAAACCGGCAGACGATCAGGTCGGCGATGGTGGTCGCGGCGTTCGTCGCGGCAGGCACGGCGGCGTTGTCGATGCCGTCGGCCCAGGCGGTCACCGGCAGCGCCCAGGTGACCCCGGCCAGCGCGGCTCAGTGCGAGGGTGGCGCCAACGGCTTCGTCGACATATCCGATAGCCTCTCGGGCACCATCCCGGGGCCGGCCGGCAGCTACAAACGCTACGGCCAGACCGGTCACGTCCGGATCACCCTGGAGTACGGCACCGTCAGCGGTGCCCAGCGCGGCTGGGCGAAGATCGACGGCGGGACTTTCCCGGGCGACCGCGTGTGGATGGACCGGACTCAGGACGGCGGCTCGACCTGGCTGCAGTGCGGACCCTTCACCGTCGGCTCGAACGGCGCGTCGAAGACCAGCGCCGCCAAGAACACCAGCGGCAGCAGTTTGTGGCGGTTCCGCGCGTGCGGTGACTTCACCGGCGAGTCCGGTTACGTCTGCACCAACTGGTGGTAGGACCCGTCCGGTCCAACCGTCGCCAGGGGCCGGGGCGCGCCACGAAGGGGGAAGCGCGTCCCGGTGCCCGATCGGACCGCTGCTGATCGATGGCGGACGACCGCTCAGCCGCCCGTTCACTGCCGGCACCCGCAACGACCGCACGCAAGCCGAAGCGGTCACCAGCCGCATCCGTGTCCCACGCTCAGCCCCGAACTCGTCGTCGCGGAGACGGGCTGCTCACCCCGTCGATTCCGCGCCCACCTCCACGGGCGTGCAGTCAACGCCACGGCTCCCGAGCGCTACGGCCGGCTTCCCGACCGGACGCTCTCCGGTGGTCAACGGGAGTCGGCCATCCGGTACTTGACCCCCAGCACGCGCGGCTTCGCGGTCGCTGAGAGCTCCGCCAGGGCCTGGCCCTGGAACTCGTCGGTGATGACGACACGCTTCTGTGAGTCGTAGGACTTCTTCCAGCGCAGCGCGGTCCGCCGGGGCGCTACGGGGAGAGTTCGCTGCGGTTCCGGCCCGACAAGGCGGCGACAGTGCGCTGCAGTCGGCGCACCGCGGATGGCCGCTGATCCAGCACAGCTTCATGGGAGCCGCGCCGGTTGCGGGCCTGTGACGGGCACGGAAGGCCTCCGCGTTTCGCGCCTGGATCTCATCCCTGACGCCCCGATGTCACTGTGCCGGCAGAACGAGTCCTGCCTCCGGTTCTCAGTCGAGAGCGAATGCATCCGCGAGCGCGTTGATCTGCGCGGTGAGCATTGTGCCGCCGTCGTGGCCCATGCCGTCGAACTGGCCGGAGACTTCCAGGCTGATCGCTCCGTGCCTGTGTGCCCAGGCGAGTACGGCCCTGGCCAGGGCGGCGCCCTCGGCTCCGGCCGCCGTCTGCTTGTGCACCCATTCGGTGACTGCCGGGTCCGTGGCGGCCCATGTCTGCATCTGTTCCACTACGGCTGTACCGCGGGGGACGGCTCGGCTGCGTCGAAGGTCGGCAGGAACGGCCCGAGCACGGCTCGTGCGCTGGCCAGTGTGTCGGGCGGGGCGGTGTACCCCGGCAAGGGCGGCCGAGGAAACCGGCACCGGCCGACACCGGAGGCCGGCGCGGGTCAGCGTCGGCCTCCGGCCCATTCTGATCTTGTCCGTACTTCGACTCACCCGGCGGCCGGGCGCCCGGGGCCAGCGTGCGACTCGCGAGCGAGGTCTTCGAGCAGCCTGACCGCCAAGGCGGCGCTGTCATGCGGGACGAACAAGTGGTCATGGTAGAAGCCGGCCACGACATTGCAGCTGAGCCCCGCTCGGGTCAGTACCTCGGAGACGGCAGCGGTCAAACCGACGGCTTCCAGGGACGAATGCACCCGCAGCGTGATCCAGCCGGCCACGTACTCGTATCCCAGTCCCAGCCTGTCGGCGTCCTCCTTGCGCAGGACGAGAGTGAGTCCTTCTTCCTCCGCGACCGTCACAACTGGGGCTACTCCTGCGGGAATCGCCGCACCGGGGATCGAGACGAACACGTACCCACCAGCGTGAAGTTCTGGGCGCATACCGCTGAGCAGCGCTGACAGATGGGTTTCTCCAGCCAACTCCCTACTCCTGTCATGAAATGAGGGTGGGAGGAGCCGGGGGTGAGATCACTCCCCGCTCCTGAAAGTGGGCACCAGGGCGGCTGCGGACACGGCAGCCCAGACTCCCTCGAGGAGGAGCAAGCCCCAGGAATGCTGGTCCAGGGCAACGATCGCGAGTATCGAGGAACCAGCCAGGTTGAGCGCGAGATAGGCGGTGGAGCCCGGACTCAGTCGTCCTGCCTGCGCGGCGAGGAAGGACGAGAGGACGAACAGAGAGCCAGAGAGCTCAGCATGCTGTGAAAGGGACATTATTGTGATGCGCGCCGTCTTTGCTCGGCCGGGTACGCAACGCTCTCGTCCGGGGCTGGCGCAGAACAGCGCCGCCGCAAATGACGCTAGCACGAACACCGGCTCTACGGGCGATGTGGCCTCCTCCTGGGCGAAGGCAGCGGTGTCCGTTGGACAGCCCAGCCTCGGCGGGCCCAGCCGAGGGCGTGCAGGGTGGTGCAGGGGCCAAGGGGGCCGCGTTGTTTCTCTGGCCTGTACCTTCGCAGAGGTCGCGGTCGACCACGTGGGCGTGACCGCGACCGAGGGGTATGACGTCAAAACCCTGGACCACGCGTGACGGAGAAGTTCAGCTTGCCACGGGAGCGCTGTCCTGACACGGCCCGGACAGTCGCCGGTCAGCGCGAGTCAGCGGGCACGGGCGAGAGCCGGTAGGCGCCCTTATGGGGGACGACGCGGCCGGCGGTGGGCGGTGCGAAGTGGGTGCCCAGGACGAGGGTGTCCGTGTCGGCGAGTGAGTTGAGCAGCGTGCGGCGCGAGGTCTCGGACTGCTGTGGGTCGATGTCGACGCAGGCGCCGATGGCGGGGTGGGCGAGCTGGACGGGGTGGTGGATGCAGTCGCCGGTGATCAGGGCCGTCCGGCCGTGACTGGTCAGCTCGACGGCGGCGTGGCCGGGGGTGTGGCCGGGGGTGGGGAGCAGGCGCAGGCCCGGGGCGATGTCGACGCCCTCGGCGGGGACATCGACGAGGTCGAGCAGCCCTGCCTCCTCCACCGGGATCACGGAGTCCCGGAACATCTGCTCGCGTGCCTCGTCCATGTCGTACCCGGCCCAGAACTCCCGCTCGGTGCGGGAGGTCAGGTAGTGGGCGTGGGGGAAGGTGGGCACCCAGTCACCGTCCACCTTCCGCGTGTTCCAGCCGACGTGGTCGGCGTGCAGGTGGGTGAGGATGACCACGTCGACCGAGTCCGGGGGGAATCCGGCGGCGGTGAGGTTGCGAAGGTAGTCGGTGTCCAGGTCGTGCCAGGCGGGGTTGGCGCGTTCCTTGCCGTTGCCGATGCCGGTGTCGACCAGGATGCGCAGGCCGCCGAGGGTGAAGGCGAAGCTGTGGCTGTCGATGCGGAGGGTGCCCTTGTCGTCGGCGAAGTGCGGGTGCAGCCAGTCCTGTGCGGTGACGAGGTCCGGGGTGGCGTCGGGCAGCAGCCACGGTCCGGTGGCGGGCGGCAGGGGGATCTCGTCGATGCGGTGGACGGTGACGTCGCCCACGGTCCAGGAGGAGCCGGCGGTCGGGTCGGTGGCCGGTGCAGTGCTCATGATCGTTCTGTCCTTTGAGTCCCGTTACGGAAGGTCGTTGTGTGCGCGGTGGGCTGTGCCGCCCCTCGACACGGTGAGTGCGGCCAGGGCCGCGACGGCGAGCAGGGCGGCGGCGATGGCGTAGGCGTGGGCGGCGGTGCGCAGCCCGTAGTGCTCGGTGGCGGCGCCCGCGGCGATGGCGGGCAGGCTCATGGAGAGGTAGCTGAGGACGTAGTAGGCGGCCAGGGTCGCGGCACGGTCCTGTGCGTCGAGTGCGGCGAGTGTCATGCGCAGTGCCCCTTGGGAGACGGCACCGAAGGCGACTCCGGCCAGGGCCGCGCCGCCGTAGACGGCGGGCAGGCCGGCTCCGTGCAGGCCACTCAGTGTCAAGGCCGTGGCAGGGACGACGGCCAGGCTTCCGCAGGTGGCGGCGGTGTGCGGCGCCGTGCGCCGCAGTGTCCACACGGTCAGGGTGGCCGCGGCGGTGAGCGTGAAGAAGACCATTCCGCCGGCCGCCTGCGGAGCATCGGGGGCCACGAGGTGTATGAGCGCCGGCCCGAGGGAGGAGTAGAAGCCGCCCAGGGCCCAGATGGCGACGACAGCGGTGCCGGCCGCGAGCAGGGCGCGGCGTGCCGGCGGTGGCACGGCGAGTTGGGGGCGCAGGGAGCGCAGGGCGCCGGGGTGCGGGCGGGCCGTCTCCGTGGTGAACGTGACCGCGACCGCCTGTGCTGTGAAGAGGACGGCCAGCATGATGTAGACGGTGACCGTGGGGGCGGGTGCGAAACGGATGAGGAGGGTGGAGGCCAGAACGCCGGCGGCCATGCCCGCCACCGGAGCGATGCTGTTGGTCAGGGCCGGTGGGCCCGGACGCCGGGGGTCCTCCAGGTCGAGGAGGGCCGCGCCCGCGGCGCTGGTGGCCGCGCCGGTGGCCGCCCCCTGCAGGACGCGGGCGGCGATGAGCGCACCGGCGCCGTCCGCCGAGGCCAGCAGCACCATGGAGGCGGCCTCCACCGCCAGCGCGCCCACCAGAACGGGACGTCGTCCCAGGTGGTCGGAGAGCGCTCCGGTGGTGAGCAGGGCCAGCAGCAGGGTCAGGGAGTAGGCGCTGAAGACCAGGGTGATGGTGAGCGCGGACAGGTCCCAGACGTCCTGGTAGTGCGGGTAGAGCGGGGTGGGCGCACTGGATGCCGCGAGGAGGGCGGCCAGGATCGAGGCGGCCAGGACGAAGGGCACCGAGCGCTCGGTCGTGCCGCGGACGATGTGCTCGGGGCGTGGCGCGGGGGCTCGTGGTGTGACGGTGGACATCGGACTCCTCGGGCTCTAAAGGCAACGAGTTGGCTTTAAGTCACCGTAGGTCCTACAGTGGGCTAACGCAAACTCTTAGCTTTTGAGTCGCGGGGTGCGCTACGCCCCTACAGCCCGAGAATGGAGAAGCCATGTCCGCCACAGAACTCACCGCGCCGGAAGCGGCCCGCTGGGCCGCTCGCGCCGGGCTCCCGTTGCCTGCCGACCGCCACGCCGCGGTCGCGGCCGTCGCCCATCACATCCACTCCGTCGTCGCGGTCCTGCGGGAGCTGGACTTCGGGGACACCCCGCCCGCCCCCGCCTACCGCGTGGGAGAGGAGAAGCACGATGCAGCCCTATGAACTGTCCCTGACCGCGGCCGCCTCCGCGATCCGGGCACGGCAGCTGTCCCCCGTGGAGCTGGCGGACTCCGTCCTTCAGCGCATCGCCCAGGTGGAGCCGCACCTTCAGGCCTACGTCACCGTCACCGCCGAGCACACCCGCCGGGCCGCGCGTGAAGCCGAACACGACATCGCGGCCGGCCGCTACCGCGGTCCGCTGCACGGCATCCCCATGGGCCTGAAGGACCTGATCGACGTCGCCGGCCTGGCGACATCGGCCAGTTCCCGGGTCCGAGCCGACCACCGCGCGCAGGCCGACAGCACCGTTGCCGCGCGTCTGTCGACGGCCGGCGCCATCCTGCTGGGCAAGACACACACGCACGAGTTCGCCTACGGGCTGACCACCCCGCAGACCCACAACGCCTGGGACCGCAGCCGGGTCGCCGGTGGCTCCAGCGGCGGATCCGCGGTCGCTGTCGCCTCGGGCGCCGCCACCTTCGCCGTGGGCACCGACACCGGCGGATCCATCAGGGTGCCCGCCGCGCTCAACGGGGTGGTCGGCCTCAAGCCGACCTACGGCCTCGTCCCCCGCCACGGCGTCACGTCCCTGTCGTGGTCGCTGGACCACGTCGGCCCGGTCACCCGCACCGTCGAGGACGCGGCCCTGGTCCTGACCGCCCTGGCCGGACACGACCCGCGCGACCCCGCCTCCCTGACCACACCCGTCACGGGATACCAGCCGGATGCGGGCACGAACCTGACGGGGCTGCGGGTCGGCGTGCCGCGCACCTATTACTTCGACCACGTCGACCCCGAGATCGAAGCCGCGGTCCGCCACGCTATCGACCAGCTTCAGGTGCTCGGCGCACGCCTCGTCGAGGTCGAGATCCCGATGACCCGCTACGTCCAGGCCACCCAGTGGGGCCTGATGGTGGCCGAGGCCACCGCCTACCACGAGGGCACCCTTCGCACAGTCCCCGAGCTCTACCAGGCTGACGTCCGCATCCTCCTCGAGGCCGGCGAACTGATGCCCGCCGGGGACTACCTGCGCGCCCAGCGCTCCCGCACTCTCATGCGGCAGGAATGGGGCCGCATGCTGCGGGAGGTCGACGTGATCGCCGCCCCCACCGTCCCTGCCACCGCCGTCAAGGCCGGCCAGGAGACGATCACCTGGGCCGACGGCACCGTCGAGGGCGTCTCCGACGCCTACGTACGCCTGTCGTCCCCCGCCAACATCACCGGAGTACCGTCCCTGTCCGTACCGGTCGACCACGACACGACGGGCCTGCCGATCGGCATGCAGCTCCTCGGACGGCCCCTCGGCGAGAGCACGCTCCTGCGGGTCGGCCACGCCTACGAGCAGACCCAGCCCGCCCGCGAGCTCGCGCACGCCACGTGAATGAGTCCCCGGCCCGGCCGCATCACTCCGACCGGGCCGAAAGCGCCGTACACGACGCGCGGCGAGGAGGCCGTCGAACGGCGGCCGGTTGCACGCACGGAGGTCTACGGATCACCAGACGCAATGATTTTGCTTTAAGGTGGGTTCTATGAGCAGGCAGATGGTGCGCCCGGGCGGGCGCAGCGCCCGGGTCCAGGCATCGGTGCACGCCGCCGTACACGAGCTCGCCTCGGAGATGGGCCGGGACGCCCTGACGGTACCGCTGGTCGCCCAGCGTGCGGGCGTGACACCGTCGACGATCTACCGCCGCTGGGGGGACCTGCAGGAGCTGTTGTCGGACGTAGCGGTCGAGCGTCTGCGGCCCGACACCGCACCCGGGGACCACGGGACGCTGCCGTCCGACCTGACGGCCTGGGCGGAGCAGTTCCTCGACGAGATGTCCTCCCCCGCCGGCCGCGCCTACATCCGCGACGCGCTGCTCGGCGACTCGGACGGCAGCAACGCCGGCCAGTGCTCCGCCTACGCCGCCGAACAGATCAACGTCATCCTCACCCGCGCGACCGAACGCGGCGAGAAGGCGCCCGACGTCGAGACGGTCATCGACCACGTCGTCGCTCCCCTGATGTACCGCATCCTCTTCCGCCCGGACGGACTCGACGCCGAGTACGCCCGCCGACTCGTGACAGCAATCCTCGGCCCCGCCGGCCCATGACCTGGAGCGGACCGGACTCGTTGACCATCTCGGACCGCCGCCGTCTTTTGTGGCCGCCGAGCGGGCTGCAGGCCGTGACCCGGCCGACCCGAGGACGGGTTCAGCGACGGGCCTTCAAACCCGTTCTCACGCCAGCCCGTGACCGGTCCCAGGCCGGTGTGGCCGGTCTGGAGACCGGGTTGCGTCAGCTGTCCGCTGCGGCGTCGGCCGCCTTCTACCGGCGGTGAGCCGGTAGAAAGCGGCGGCGTTGCCCCAGAGGACGGCGTCGAGGTGTTCCTCGCCGACAGTCTCGGCGATGAGCTCGAAGTCCTCATCCACGAAGGGACGGCGAGCGCGGGTAGAGGGCAGGTCGGTGCCGACCATCAGCGCGGCGGGGTTGGTCTTCACGATGGCGGTCATGACGTCGGCAGGGTCGAGGTCGACGCGCCCGAACCCCGTGGCCTTGACTTTCACGCCTTGTTCAACCAGCTTCAGCAGGTGCCGGAGTCCGTCGCGGTGCAGACCGAGGTGATCGATACTGACCGAAGGCAGCGCCGCCAGGGTGGTCGCCAGGTCGGGAAGAGTCCGTGCGTCGATATAGAGCTCGGTGCGCCACCCGGCCACGTCGTGAACGCGGCGCGCGAGACGGTCCAGTTCGTCCAGGGTGGCTGACCCGCCGCGGCGCACGTTGAAGCGGACAGCCCGCACCCCTGCGGCATCGAGTTCAGTGATCTCCTCGTCCGTGACGGTGGCCGGCACCTGCGTAACCCCCGCGTAGGTGGGGCCCAGCCGGGCCAGGGCGTCTCGCAGGTAGCTCTGGTCGAAGCCCTGGAAAGAGCCCGAGACCACCGCTCCGCCTCGGATACCGAGGCCGGTGACACGCTCGCGGTACTGGTCGACGGAGAATGCGGTGGGCAGGTAGCCATCGTTCTCGATCAGCGGGAACCGTGGGTCAATGATGTGCAGGTGGGCATCGAAGACAGGGCGCTGAGGGATGCGGTTGCTCATGCCTGTCCCTCCCCGCCCCCTGCGCGAGCAAACAGCTCTGTCTTGAACCAGTCGTGGTCGGTCACCGCGTGCTGGTGCTGTTGCATTCAGTGCTCCCTACCTTGTTGATCGGGATGAGCGAGCCATTCGTAGGGTTGGCTCACCCAGGGGGTTTGTCGTCTTCTGGTGTGCTGGTGCCGTGTGCCGGAAGGGGTAGGGTCGGGCGGCAGCGCTGATCCGGGCTGCGGTCAATCGGCGCGGCGCATGCTGTCGCGGTCACCGCCGCAACGCCACGCCCTCCACCGCGACGTCCTGGCCGCAGAATGCAAGGAACGCGCCGCATCACGTCTGTGCACGTGCGCGACCGGCGCCATGGCCGAGGGGCATGACGAAGCCTTCCTGCGACACGCCGCGAAGCTCAGGGAGACCACGGCGGGACTACTCTCCACCTGGTGCCAGGTGGCTCCGGAAGAAGGCGGTGGCCGCGGCCGAGGCGCGGGCGAACTCGGTGGTGTACGGGGCGAAGTGCCCGCCGGGGAGCATCACCAGCTGCTTGGGTTCCAGCGCCCGGTTGTAGGCGGCAAGTCCGGTGTCGGTGAGGGTGACGGTGTCCTGCTCACCGACGATCATCAGCAGCGGTGTCGGGGAGACGCGCTCGATGAAAACGCCCGGTTCGTACATGCGCGCGTTGCGGGTGGAGCGGACGGTAACGGTGTTGTCCCAGCGTGTTCCTTCGGGGAGTTCCTGGAGGTAGAAGTCGACGGCATCCTGGGCGCGGTAGGAGGCGGGCACGGCCGGGTCGGCGCTGACCAGGGCCTGGGTACGCGGCGCCTCGCCGGTCAGCTGCGCTCGCTCGTCGGCGTCGAGGGCGGCCTCCAGGGCGGCGATGTTGTCGGGGGCGACGCGGCGCCTGGACTGCTCGAAGCCGCTGATGGTGGGTACCTGGGCGACGACGGCCTTCAGACGGCGGTCGGTGGCGCCGAGCACGATCGCGTGTCCGCCGGCGTAGCTGGATCCCCACAGTCCGATCCGGTCTGCGTCGACTTCGGGGCGCGATTCCAGGTAGGTGAGGGCGCGCCGCCAGTCCGCGATCTGCTTCCAGGGGTCGATGTCCTGGCGCGGGGTGCCGTCGCTGGCGCCGAAGCCGCGGTGGTCGTGGACCAGGACGGCGAAGCCGGCCTCGGCGAACGTGGCGGCCAGGCGAAGGAGCGCCATCTCCTTCACCGCGCCGTACCCATGGGCCATGGTGATCGCCGGGTGCCGGCCGGGCCGGTCGGGAACGTACAGCGCCCCGCGCAAGGTCACGGCGTCGGGCGCCGGGAACTCGATGTCGTGGTGGGTGGACTGGGTCATAGCCTGCTTCCTCCTGATTGCGTGACCGGTGTCGTCGGGTGTGTTGTGCACATCTCCCACGTTGCGCCGGGCGATACACGCCCATCCGCGCGTGCCCCTCCTGCACTGTGAAGGGACTGCTGGTTCGGTTCGTGGGGGACGTGATGGCGGGCAGGGGGTCAGTGGGCTGGTGGTGGGCAAGCTGGTGGCCTGCTGACGAGCCGGGGGATGCCAGGTTCGCCAGGGGGACGGCAGTAGCGCCGTTCGGCGCGGTCACCCCTGCACGGGCGCCTCGTGATCTCTGGGGCACAGGAGAGCGAGGATCTCGGCTGTGGTGCCGGTTTCGCCGAGTGCGGGGAAGACGTGACGGGTGCTGTTGTCGTGGGCGGCCGGGTTGATGTCGGTCATGGCGTCGGTGACGAGGGTGACGTGGTAGCCGTGTTCGTGGGCTTGGCGGGCGGTGGATTCGACGCCGAAGCTGGTGGCGACGCCGGTGATGACGACCTGGGTGACGCCGAGTCCGTCGAGGTGGTCGGCGAGGTCGGTGTTGTGGAACGCGCCCCAGGTGTGTTTGGTGACGGTCTTGTCGCCGGGCTGCCGGCCGAGGGCGCGGAGCAGGTCGGTGAAGCCGTCGGGCAGGTCGCCTGCGTCTTCGCCGCGCTCGGTGCGGCCGGGCGCGGTGCCGGCGACGCTGACCAGGACGACCGGCAGTCCCTCGGCGCGGAAGGCGTCGGCCAGTGCCGCGGTGTTCGCGACGACGTCGCCGAACGGGTGCACGGTCGGCAGACCGGCCAGCCCTTCCTGCAGATCGACGACGATGAGTGCGGTGGTGGGGTCAACGACGGTGACAGGCACGGGAGTTCTCCGGATTTCGCGGGTACAGCGAGCGATCGGCGACGGTCATGACGATCAGGGCGGCGCTGATGCCGACCATGATCCAGGCGATCAGGTGGAGGCCGTGGTCGGTGACGTGGGTGTGGAACACGATGCCGGTGATGGCCGAGGAGGCGATCGAGCCCATGTAGGCGAAGGTGCGCAACAGGCCCGAGGCGGTGCCGAGTTGTTGCGGGGGAGCCTGGTCGTAGAGGGCGGTCTGGTTGCCCGCTGAAGCGGCGCCCATCGAGATGCCGAACACCACGGTGATGGCGACGACCAGGCCGATCCAGGTCGACGAGGTCAGCAGGAGAACGCCGGCCGAACCCGCCACGCACATCAGCGCGGCGGCGATCAACGGTCCTCGTACGAGATTGCGTCGCGACACTGGCGCGATGACCAGCGCGGACACCAGCGTCATGGGCAGCAGGAGCAGTCCGGCTTCGCTCTCGGACAGGCCGCGTACGGCCTCGGTCCATTGCGTCAGTCCGTAGAGCACGACGTAGACGCACAGCATCACCAGGCCGAAACGCAGATAGGTCCGGGTCAGCGCCCGGTGGGCCGCGAGCAGGCGCACGTCGAGGAACGGGGTAGCGGCCCGCAACTCCCAAACCGCGAGCGCCGCCCCCGCCGCCACCGCGATGCCCAGCAGGTACCAGTGCGCGACGGGCAGGTCGTAGAGGAACACCAGCAGCGCGGTCATCGTCGCGCCGAAGCCGAGGATGCCCGTCACGTCGAGGGCGGAGGCGACGCCGCTCAGGGTGCGGTCGCGGCCGACGGGGTGGTCACGGGGGATCCAGGCCAGTGTCGCGGCAAGGGCGATCAGCGCCACCGGCACGTTGACGAAGAACACCGACCGCCAGGTCAAGGCACCGACCAGAACGCCGCCGACGGGCAGCCCCAGCGACGCCGTGGCCGTGCCGGCTATCTGCAGTGCGCCGAGGACGTTGCCGGGCGGCTCATCGAGACCGGCGTCGTAGGCCCGGCCGCGGATCAGCAGCATCGCCGTCGGGTAGGCGCAGGAGGTGCCGAGACCGATCAGGACTCTGCTGATGAGCAAGGTGGTCAAGTCCTGCGCGAGACCGCCCACCGTGCCGCCGGCCGCCACCAGCACGATTCCGGTCAGAAAGACCCGTCGCGGACCGAACACCTGGGCGGCCTTGCCGGCCGTGGGCTGGGCGACGGCGCTGGCCAGATACAGCCCGGTCACCAGGGCCGCGGTCTGCCCGACCCGGACGTGCAGGCCGGCGGCGATCGGTATCAGCGCGGTGGCGATCAGTGAGCTGTTGATCGGGTTCAGCGCGGAGCCGAGCAACAGCGGCACGGTGAACCGCCAGGAGAATGGACGCGCGGCTCGGCCTTCTTCACCCCGGGCGCTGGCGACGAGGTCGGACTCCGGCTCAGGCATGACACGCCCTCCGCTCCTGGGTTGAGGCTCGGTGATCGCGGTCGCCGGTCAGAAAAGGTCGGCCAGCCGCTCGATCAGCGGCGCAGCGGCGTCGAGGGTCGCGATCTCTTCGGGTGTGAAGGACGTCGCCATCGCCGCGGCCATCGTGTCGGCGACCACGCTGCGCTCGGAACTCAGCACGGCACGGCCGGCATCGGTGACCGTGAGCAGCCGGCGACGCCCGTCGGCGGGATCATCGGCACGGACCACCAGCCCACGGCCTTCCAGTACTGCGACGGTGGCACCCATCGCCTGGGGAGTGATCTGCTCACGCCTGGCCAGCTCCGCGGTGGTGACCGCACCCAGCCGCTCGAGCCGCGAGAGCGCCGTGAGCTGCGGGCCCGTCAAATCGCCCTCGCTCAGCGCCTCGTGACTACGACGCCTGAACACGCCGATGCTGATCCGCAACCGCGTGGCGACCCCGATCAGCTCGGGGTCCGGCTCAGGGGTGTCGGTGCGGTCGTCCGATGCTCGTGAAGACATATTAGAAGGCTAGCCTTGCAAGATATCTTTTGCAAGGCTAGCCTTCTAATATCATCGCGATCGCCTGGTTGATCCTGAGCCTTCCGCTGCGCCCCGCCGCCGGCGAACAGGGCCCGTCCGGTACGGCAGACACGGAAGTGGCCGGTGTTGAGACGGCAGACCACAGCCCGACCACCCCCGCACAGAGGACGCCACGACCCCGCGGCCGCGGGCCAACTCGACAGCCTCGTGGCTCGGTGGGCGCTCGGGATGGCTGAAGCGACATCACGCTCAGCCGGGGCACCGGGCTGAGCAGCATACGAACAACGGGAGCCACCAGATGACTACGACAGAATCTGAATCCACGGTCGGCCTCGATGCGGTCGCCGAACTCGCTGCACAGCTGCGGGTGGACTCGGTCCGCTGCTCGACGAGCGCTGGATCAGGCCACCCGACATCGAGTATGTCGGCCGCCGACCTGTTGGCCGTGCTTCTCACGCGGCACCTGCGCTATGACTGGGACTCGCCGGGACTGCCGGTCAACGACCACCTGATCTTCTCGAAGGGGCACGCGTCGCCGCTGCTTTACTCGGCGTACAAGGCCGTCGGTGTCGTGTCGGACGACGAGCTGCTCCATGGCTACCGTCGCTTCGGTCAGCGGCTGCAGGGCCACCCGACGCCCGTCCTTCCGTGGGTCGACGTCGCGACCGGCTCGCTCGGCCAGGGACTGCCCGACGGTGTCGGCGTGGCACTGGCCGGCAAGTACCTGGACCGGCTGCCCTACCGGGTGTGGGTGCTGTGCGGAGACAGTGAGCTGGCCGAGGGTTCGATCTGGGAGGCGCTCGACAAGGCGTCCTACTACAAGCTGTCCAACCTGATCGCGATCGTCGACATCAACCGGCTCGGCCAGCGCGGGGAGACCGAACTCGGCTGGAACACAGCGGCGTACGAGCGCCGCGCCGAGGCGTTCGGCGCGCGTGTGATCACGATCGACGGGCACGGCCTGGACGAGATCGACGCGGCGTTCTCCGCTGTCGCGGGCGCCGCGGACTCCGGGCAGCCAACCGTGATCCTCGCCAAGACGATCAAGGGCCGCGGGTTCTCCGAGATCGAGAACAAGGACGGCTGGCACGGCAAGGCGCTGCCGACGGACATGGCGGAGCGGGCGATCGCCGGTCTCGGCGGCGTCCGTAACCAGGTGGTCCGCGGGCCGCTGCCCGAGGCGGCGACTCCCGGCCCCGTCCCGGCCAAGCCCGGCACGGCAGCGACGCCCTCAGCCCCGCCCCCTGCGCCGCCGGTCTACGAGGTGGGCCAGAGCGTGGCGACGCGGAAGGCCTATGGCGACGCGCTGGTGGTGCTCGGCGCCCGCGACGACCGCGTCGTGGCGCTGGACAGCGAGGTGAGCAACTCGACGCACGCCGACGAGTTCGCGCGCACGTTCCCCGACAGGTACTTCGAGATGTTCATCGCCGAGCAGCAGATGATCGCCTCGGCCACGGGGCTGGCGGTCCGCGGCTACAAGGTGTTCGCCTCTACCTTCGCGGCGTTCTTCACCCGCGCGTACGACTTCATCCGGATGGGCGCGATCTCCGGGGTGAACCTGAAGCTTGCCGGCTCGCACGCGGGCGTGGAGATCGGCGCGGACGGGCCGTCGCAGATGGCGCTAGAGGACCTGGCGATGATGCGCGCGGTGCACGGGTCCACGGTCCTGTATCCGAGCGACGGGACCAGCACGGCCGCGCTGGTGGCGGAGATGGCCGGCACGCCGGGCATCAGCTACCTGCGCACCACCCGCGGCGGCTACCCGGGGCTCTACCCGGCAGGGGAGAAGTTCCCGGTGGGCGGCTCGAAGGTACTCCGCTCCAGCGGCACCGACCAGGTGACACTGATCGGCGCCGGCGTGACGCTGCACGAATGCCTGCACGCGGCGTCGATGCTCGGCGCCGAGGGCATCACGGCGCGGGTCATCGACCTGTATTCGGTCAAGCCAGTCGACACCCAGACACTGGTGGCGGCGATGGAAGCGACGTCGGGCCGCATCGTGGTGGCAGAGGACCACCACCCGGAGGGTGGCCTTGGGTCGGCCGTCGCGGACGCGCTGCTCGCCGCAGGTCAGCAGAACGTACGCCTGACGCACCTTGCCGTCCGCGAGATGCCCGGCTCTGGCTCGGAGAGCGAACTGCTCGCGTGGGCCGGCATCGACGCGGACGCCATCGCGGCGGCAGCCCGGAAACTGATGGACAGATGACGGACTCCACCCGCCACGGCACCCGTTGGTCGGCAACCTGACGCTGGACTTCGAGATCTTCTCCGTCAACAATGCGCCCGGCCGGCGCCTGGTGGTCTACCGAGCCGAACCCGGCAGCGGGGCCGACCAGTTGCTGGCCCTGCTGGGCAGCTTCACCCCCACCGATTTCCCAGACCTTGCTGCTGGCCAAGGCCACATCCGACACCGCCACCACCAAGCTCGACTCTCTCAGGACCGCCTTGGACAACCGGCGGGAGGTGACTCTCAGTGCCGACTTCCCTCAAGGACACCGACCTGTCCACGCACACTCCTGTGGACCTGCACGCCTTCGCTACCGAACTGAACAGCCGTCCATGCAGTCGCCGCTGCTGGCCATCGAGGAACAGGAGATGCCGTGACGACGGCTATCGGCGGCTTTGCCCTCTTCGCCCTGTTGGTGACAATAGTCCCAAGGCCGGACACTCTTCTGGTACTGCGTAACTGCATGCGCGGCGGCCGTCTCTCGGGCGTCACGACCGCCCTCGGGGCGGCGACAGGATCACTGGCCTGGGCTGTGGCCACCGCCGTCGGGTTGGCCGCGGTCTTGCAGCGGTGGGATACGGCGTTCGCGGTGGTCCGTCTGGCCGGCGCCGCGTATCTGATCTTCCTGGGCGCCCAGACTCTATGGGCTTATCGCCGAGGTGGTGTTGATGAACCGGACGTTGCGGAGGAGTCAGTCGACCGGATGTCCGCCACCAGGACGCGAGCCTTCCGCCAAGGTCTGCTGAGTTGCCTCCTCAATCCAAAGGTAGGCATCTTCTTCGTGGCCGTGGTCCGGCAATTCCTGCCCAACGGCCGCTCAGCACTCCCCCTGACCATGGCTTTTGGTGTCGTCGACGCCGCCATCGCCGCACTGTGGCTGACACTGGTCGCGACGTTCGCGACCCGCCTGACGACTTGGCTCCGCCACCCCCGCGTGAATACAGCCTTGGAACGGACCACCGCCGGCATCCTGGTAACCCTCGATATCGGCACCGCTGCGGAGACACTCTGAACCGCGTGACAGAGTGACTCGTACCCGTATGGTCACCGCATGGGTGGGGGCGGGCTTCCCCGGCAGAGGCTGGTCGTGATCGCGGACGACGACACCAGGTCGCGGCTGTGCCGTGGGTGTGGTGAGCCGTTGATGCCGAACATGAAGGCGACGGCGGTGCTCTGCTCGTCGGCGTGCCGGTCGAAGGCAGAAACGGTGCCCGCGGTCCTGCTGCCGACGGGGAAGGAGCCGCCTACCGTGCCTCGCGCAGTACCCGCCTGCCGGTGGCAGATTGGTCAATAGGCGATAGCTTCTGCCATCGGTAAGGGCGGTCCGTCAGACGCCTCCCTCGCGCTGGACCGGGACCAGCAGGCGCGGCCACCACACCTCAGCCAGTCGGGCATCCCCCCTCCAAGGCAGCAGCCCACCTGATGCGGTCACAGCACCTGAGAGTGCGCCACGGGATCAGCACCGGAACCGGAACCTGAACCGTCGGCCAGGTCGAGGATGCCGACCAGGAAGAATGCGTTCCGGGCGGTCGATGTCCTGGGGGCGGTCAGCGAGCGCGAATGGCACCGCCCGGGCAGTGCATTCCTGCGGCAGAGGCCGTACGAGCTGCGAATGCGGGCGCAGTGCGCACCGGCCGAGGAGGTGAGAGCCAGGCCGCGCCTGCTGCCTGACGCAAGGGAACGCGGGCCCTGGTGCGGGTGAGGTTCCGGTTGCGGCGGCGCGCACTTGAGTGGCAACACACCCGTACCGCCAGTCCGGCCATGTCCGGTACCGAGGTGCCTTGCGCGCCGTCCAGGCCACAGTCGCGGGCGACCTGGTCGCGCGGCGAGATCTGGGCCCGCGCAGGCAAGCACGCCAGCAATCACCACGGATACCCCAGGCGTACACCGTCGACATCCACATGATCCCGGACGAGCCCCCGACAGACCCACTGCGGGCTGGAGGCACGGTGTTGCAGGACCATCGGCTTCGCCGCGACCTCACCCGGCAACTGGTATCAGTAGACGGTCGGCGGCTGGCGCAATCGTGGCATGTGTCTCCAGCGCGTGGACGACGGTGTGCCGCACGACCTGGGCGACCCCGTGGCAGGCCCCGTCGAGACCGGCCGCTGGTACGACCTGCGCGTGGAGGTGGACGGCCGGCGCATCCGCTGCTACCGCGACGGCGAGTTGATCCACGGCATGGAGGACGACCCAGCGACCCCGGAGGTCTTCGCCGTCTCCGCCGTCCGCGACAGCGCGGCCGGTGACGTGATCATCAAGATCGCCAAGTCGGCGCCCGAGCCCGTCACCGTCCGTCTCTGTCTGACCGGCACGGACGCCGACGGCGGTTTCCGGCGGACCGTCCTCGCCGCGCCTCCCCACGCCACCAGCCGGTTCGAGCCCGCCCCGGCGGCCCCTGCCGAGGACCGGCTGCCCGGGCCGGTCTGCGACATCCCGCCCCACTCCTTCACCGTCCTCCGCACCCGTCCAGGAAACCTTCAGCCATGACCCGGTCCGCACGTCCCATCCTTGAACCACGCGTGCGTGTGCCGATGGGCTGGAACAGCTGGGACCGATACGGCACCACGTCACCCGGAAAGAGGTCCTCGCCAACGCGACCTTCATACGCGACCACATGCCGTCGCACGGCCGGGACACCGGGGTGTGGACATCCAGTGACAGGACCCCAGCACGCGCCCATGGCTACTACAAACCCGGGCGGCCCACTGATCCTCGACGGCCACGGCTCCAACTGCTCGTACCGAACCGGGTGCCCTCGGCGGCGCAGCCCGACCGGCGCCCGGCTCACCGCGGCGGTGAGCACTCCCGGTTCGCGCGCGAGATGCGCGACATCGGTGGCCTCTACGTCTCGTCCGTGACGTGGACCCCTCCGGGTGCGGGGCTGACCGTTACCCACCGCACCGACTACGAGTCCACGATCTCGCGGTCGTCGGGTCCGGTGGGCGGCCCTCCTTCTGGCGGACCTTGTCGCGCAGCCGGTCCGGGGGAGTACGCCTCACGGACGTGGCGTTCAACAGCGGCCTCAAGGGCGAGTACGTCCATTGGCACACCTTCGCCACCGCGCCTTCCCCTTCGGGGATCTCCGTCGGCGGCCGACGGAGATCCCGTCCGCACCCGACGTCAGAGGCTCAGCGCGTCGATGAGGGCCTTGGTGACGTCGTCGGTCGTGGCCGTGCCACCCACGTCGCGGGTGAGGATGCCGGCGGCCGTCGTCGCCTCGATGGCCTTGTTGAGGCGGGCCGCCTGGTCGGGGAGGCCGAAGTGCTCCAGCATCAGCGCGGCGCTGCCGACCGCGCCGATCGGGTTGGCCAGCCCCTGGCCCGCGATGTCGGGGGCGGAGCCGTGGACGGGCTCGAACATGCTGGGGAAGCGGCGTTCGGGGTTGAGGTTGGCGCTGGCGGCGAGGCCCAGGCTGCCGGCGAGCGCGCTGCCGAGGTCGGAGAGGATGTCGGCGTTGAGGTTGGAGGCGACGACGACGGAGAGGTCCTCGGGCTTCAGTACGAACTTGGCGGACATCGCGTCGACCAGGACGCTCTCCGTCTCCACGTCCGGGTAGTCGAGCGCGACCCGCTTGAACACGTCGTCCCACAGGACCATGCCGTACTGCTGGGCGTTGCTCTTGGTGACGGAGGAGACCTTCCTGACCGTCCGGGTGCGGGCCAGGTCGAAGGCGAACCTCATGATGCGTTCGCAGCCGACCTCCGTGAACAGGGCCGACTGCACGGCCACTTCACCGCCCGGCCCGCGTCCGCCGAGGTTGCGGCCGCCCAGACCGGCGTACTCGCCCTCGCTGTTCTCGCGGACGACGACCCAGTCGAGTTCGGTGTCGTCGGCCTTGCGCAGCGGACTCTGCACGCCGGGCAGGAAGTGCACGGGACGGACGTTGGCCCACTGGTCGAAGTTCTGGCAGATCCTCAGGCGCAGGCCCCAGAGGCTGATGTGGTCGGGGACATTGGACGGCTCCGCATCGGCGCGCCAGCCGGGTCCAGGAGGACGGCAGGACGGCGACGCCCACCCCGGTCAGGACGAGCGGCAGGATCGAGGTGCGGTGGTCGACGACCGTGACGATCTCCGTGCCGGTGCCGCCCGCGGTGACATCGTCGACGATGCTACGCATGAGGCTGCCGGTGCGGGAGGCGATGAGCTTGTGCCCGGCCAGGTCCTCGGGCCGGATCGTGACGTCGTCCTCGATCGCCCCGCCGGGCGCGGCGACGACCACGAACGGCTGGTCCTCGACATGCAGGACGTCCAGCCCGGACGGGTTGACGGGGCTCGACGATCCCAGCAGGCCCAGCTCGCAGGCCCCGCTGCGGACCAGGGACACGACCTCGTCGGGGGTGAAAGCGGCCTGGGTGCTCACTGTCACGGACGGGTGCAGCTCGGCGAACCGGTGGATGAGGGTGGTCAGCGGCTCGATGCCGGGCGAGGGCATGGTGGCCACCTCGACCGTGCCGCCGTGCAGCCCGGCGAGCGCGGCGGCGGTGTCGCGTACGGCGGCCAGGTCCCGCAGGACGCGGCGGCTGGGCTCCAGCAGTTCCGTGCCCGCCTCGCTGAGGACGACACCGCGCCCCACCCGGTGGAAGAGGGCCACCCCGAGGTCGGCCTCCAGGTTCGCCATGGCCTGCGACAGCGACGGCTGTGCCACATGGAGTGCGGCGGCGGCCTTGCTGAAGCCGCCGTGTTCGACGATGGCCAGGAAGTACTCCAGCTGCCGGGCGTCCACGGTGCCTCCGCCGGTTGATCTGTCCCAGGACAGGGCCAACTTATCCGCCGGGGCCGCTTCGCCCGCCGATCCAGCGGTCGGCGAGCGTCCGGCCGCACCGCGCGAGCAGCCGCGCGGACAGCGCGCCGTCGTTCGCGCAGTCCTGGTCGGTCAGATCCGTCAGGGCCTGGACGGAGCGGAAGTGGGCGGCGCTGCGTTCGGCGGGCAGGGTGCAACGACCGGCGACGGCGTGCACCTCGACGCCCTGCCGACGGGCCCGTCGTGCGAGCGCGACGGGCAGCTTGCCCGACAGGGACTGCTCGTCGAGGCTCCCTTCACCGGTCACGACGAAGTCGCTCGTGACGAGCAGAACGTTGGCGCCCAGCAGGGTGAGGAAGTAGTCGGCGCCCGAGCACATCCGTCCACCCAGCAGCAGCCCGGCGTATCCGAGCCCACCGGCCGCCCCGGCCCCGGCGGTTCGGGCGAGGCGGGCCGCGTCCTCGACACAGGCCGCCTCCAGCCGTCGTACGAAGGCGCCGAGGGCCGCGTCCAGTTCTCGTACGTCGTGCTCGGTGGCCCCCTTCTGGGGGCCGTAGACGGCGGCGGTGCCGGTCGGTCCGAGCAGCGGGTTGTCCACGTCGGTGGCGAGGACCAGGTCGACCCCGGCCAGTGCGGCACGGGCCGAGGTGAGGTCGACCGTGTGGAGGTCTGCGAGTCCCTGGCCGCCGGGGCCGATCGGGGCGCCGTCCGCGCGGGCCAGTACCGCGCCGAGGGACTGGAGCAGGCCCGCGCCGCCGTCGGTGGTGGCGACCCGCCGAGGGCGAGGACGATGGTGTCCGCCTCGCCTGCCAGAGCGTATTGGGCAGCCTGACCGATGCCTCGGCTGGTGGCGGTCAGCGGTGCCTTGCGGCCGTCCGGCAGGACGCCGAGGCCGCAGACGGCCGCGGCTTCGACGAGGACGGTACGGCCGTCGACCGCGACGGGAGCCGTGCCGGGCCGCCCGGTCGGTCCGGTCACGGTGACCGTCTCGGCGCGGAAGCGGCCCGCCGCGCAGGCGGCGGCGACGCTTCCCTCTCCTCCGTCGGCCAGGGCGAGTCGGGTGACGCGGGTGTGCGGGGGCGGCTTCCCGCAGCCCGCGCTCCGGCGCGGGCCCCGGCGTCGGCGCTGAGCAAACCCTTGAACTTGTCCGGGGCGATCAGGACAGAGGCCATCAGGGGGCCAGCTCGGCGGTCTGGGCGGCGGGGGGCGCGACGGTCGGGCGGTGCTTGTCGAACTCGCTCCCGGCCCCGGCTTCGGTCCCGGCCTCAGTGGTCAGCGGCGGTTCTCCCGCCCTTCCGGCCAGCACCGTCCGGGCCCGCTCCAGGTCCAGGCCGTTCTCCCACCTGGCGACGACCAGGGTGGCGACGGCGTTGCCGAAGAAGTTCACCAGGGCCCGGCACTCCGACATGAACTTGTCGATGCCGAAGATGAGCATGATGCCCGCGGCCGGGACGGAACCGACCGTCGACAACGTCGCGGTGAGCCCGATGAATCCACCGCCCGCGACGCCCGCCGCTCCCTTGGACGTCAGCAACATGACGGCCAGGAGACCGAGTTGCTGGCCGAGGGAGAGAGACGTGTCGGTGGCCTGGGCGATGTAGAGGGTGGCGAGCGAGAGGTAGATCGCCGCGCCGTCGAGGTTGAAGCTGTAGCCGGTCGGCACGACCAGGCCGACCGTGGACCGCTCCGCGCCCATGAACTGAACCTTGCGCATCAGTCCGGGCAGCGCGGGCTCGGCGGTCGAGGTGCCCAGGATCAGCCAGAACTCCTCCTTGAAGTAGCGGAAGAGCTGGAAGATGTTCAGCCGCACGTACAGGGCGAGGACTCCGCCGAGCACGACCACGACGAACAGGGCCGAGGTGACGTAGAAGAGGATGATCAGCGAGCCGAGGCTGGTCAGCGTGGACAGGCCGAACTTCCCGATGGCGTACGACATCGCGCCGAAGGCGCCCAGCGGCGCGGCCTTCATGACGAAGGACAGCACCTTGAAGACGACCTCGGTCAGCCGTCCCACGGCTGCGATGATCGGCTCGCCCGTCTTGCCCACCATCTTCAAGGCGATGCCGAAGACGACGGCCAGGAAGATCACCTGGAGGATGTTCCCCTCGACGAACGGGCCGAAGAAGCTGTTCGGCACGATGTTGGTGAGGAACTCCCACCAGTGCTGGTGCTCACCCGTCTCGATGTACTGGCTCGCGTCGCCCGACGTCTGCAGCGTCGACGGGTCGGCGTGCACCCCGTCGCCGAGCCGGAAGATGTTGATCGCGGCGAGCCCGGTCAGCAGAGCGACGATGGTGCCGACCTGGAAGTAGGTCAGGGCCTTGATGCCAGTGCGGCCGACCTTCTTCAGGTCCGCGACGCCGGCGATGCCGCCGATGATCGTCAGAAAGACGATCGGGCCGATCAGCATCTTCATCGCGGTGATGAACGTCGTGCCGATCGGCTCCATGTCGGTGGCCAGATCCGGCCACTTCCACCCCAGCACGATGCCGATCACGATCGCCACCAGAACCTGGACGTACAACTGCCGGTACCACGGCTTCGCCGCGATACGCGCGGCTTGCTCGGCTCGACCGTGGCTTGGGGTATGCGTCATTGCAGCCTCCCTGAACGCGCGATACCGAGCCCGATCGGTACGCGCCAGCTTTGGGCCACAGTGAACCGGTCCGGCATTCAGGGGGTCCACGACCAAAAATCGATGCCCCGTATAGGCACGGCCTATTGGTTTCCTCCCGAGGCTGACAGCCGGCCGTCCAGGGCTCCCACGGCATCCCCGAACGGCTCGTGCTGCCCGCGGATGCGCTGACCGCGAGCGGCACTGGCCGGGAGAGGGGAGTCGACGGGTGCGCTCGGCGTCGTGTCGACGAGGCGCGATGTGGGGGCCTCGGCGGCCGGGTGGCACCCGCATCCATGATCCCTCGATCGTTTCCGACTGGGGTCTTGACGAGTCTTACCTCCGGTGTCATCGTTTCCGGCACATAGACATCAGATGTCTGATGTCAGATGTGATCGCCGAACGAAGAGGTTCCTGTCATGTCGCTCTCCGATGACCTCGCCGAGCAGCTGCTCACCGCGATCATTGACGGCCAGTACCCGCCGGACTCCGCCCTTCCGCCCGAGGGAGAGCTCTCGCAGCAGGGCGGGGTCAGCCGCCTGACCGTTCGCGAGGCGGTCAAGCAGCTGCGCGCGCAGAACGTCGTCCGGGTGGTGCGCGGCCGGGGCACCTACGTCAACCCGCCGGATCGGTGGACCGCGCTGGAGCCGGTGGTGCGGGCGGCCTCGCGGACCTCGAGCGGCGCCCTGTCGGAGCGGCTGATCGAGGCACGCCGGCTCATCGAGAACGGCGCGTGCGAGCTGGCCGCCTCCCGCCGCACCGACGATGACCTGGAGGTGCTGCGCCAGCACCTGGCGGTCATGCGGGAGGCCGCCGACGCGGGCGACACCGAGCAGTTCGTGCAGGCCGACATCGACTTCCACGACACGGTGATGCGGGCGACGGGCAACCTGTTCGTCCCGCTGCTCTTCGAGCCGTTCGGCCCGCTGCTGGTCGAGGGGCGCCGGGAGACCTCGGCCGTCCCGGAGATCCGTACGAACGCCATCGCGCACCACGAGGCGGTGCTCGCCGCGCTGGAGTCCGGCAGCCCCGAGGCCGCCCGGGTCGCCATGGACGGGCACATGAACCAGACCGCCGACGACCTGCGCACCCATGTGATCAAGGGCGACCTCGACTGACGTTCCCCAGCTCCCCCCAGCCCCCCAGCTCTCCTCAACTCCCCGCTAGAGACCAGGAATTCGCCATGTCCCTACCTCTCCATGCCCAGACGGGACCCGTCAGCGAGGCCGCGGTGCTGGAAGGGCTCCCCCCGGTCCGAGAGGTGAGCGCCTCCGAGGTGGCCGCCCGCGTCCTCGGCGGCCCCCGCCTGGTCGTCCTCGACGACGATCCGACCGGCACGCAGACGGTCGCGGACGTGCCGGTCCTGACCTCCTGGACGGTGGACGATCTGCGCTGGGCGCTGCGCCAGGACAGCGCCGCCTTCTTCGTCCTCACCAACACCCGCAGCCTGTCGCCCGAGGACGCCGCCGCCCGCAACCGCGAGGTGGTTCGCGCTCTGCACGAGGCCGCGGCGGCCGAGGGCACTGGTTACGTCCTGGCCAGCCGTGGCGACTCGACCCTGCGCGGGCACTTCCCGCTGGAGACCGATGTCCTGGCCGAGGAGCTCACCGAGTTGGGCGTCGGTGCCCCGGACGGCGTGGTGCTGGTGCCCGCCTACATCGAGGCGGGCCGACTGACCGTAGGCTCCCGGCACTGGATGCGGACGGCCGACGGGCTGCTCCCGGTCGGGGAAAGCGAGTTCGCCCGCGACGCCACCTTCGGCTACCGCAGTTCCTCGCTGCCCGAGTGGGTCCAGGAGAAAACGGGCGGGCGGGTGCCCGCGGACGAGGTTCTGCGTATCACCCTCGACGACCTGCGCGGCGGCGGCCCGGCACACACCGCGCGGCTGCTCAGCTCCCTGCGCGGCGGACGCACGGCCGTGGTCGACGCGGTGTGCGACGACGATCTGCGGGTGCTCGCCCTGGGCCTCGCGGAGGCGGAGGAGAACGGCACGCGGCTGCTGTACCGGGTCGGTCCGTCCTTCGTTCGGGCCCGTGCCGGACAAGCGGCGCGGGCACCGCTCACCCCGGCGCAGCTGCGCCCGCTATGCGGCGAGGCGCCGCACGGGCTGATCGCCGTAGGATCTCATGTCTCCCTGACGACACGGCAGTTGGACCGGCTGCGGGAGCGCGGCGGGATCGCCGAGTACGAGCTGGACGTGGCCCTGCTGCTCGACGAGGAGCGGCGTGAGGCCCACATCGCCGAGGTCGCGGCCGCGGCCGCCGGCGCACTGGACTCGGCCGACGCCGTGATCCGCACCTCGCGCACCCTGGTGACGGGTGCCGACGCGGACGACAGTCTGGCGATCTCCCGCCGGGTCTCCGCCGCGCTCGTGGAGGCCGTACGGCAAGTCAACGCCACCCGGCGGCCCGCTTTCGTCGTCGCGAAGGGCGGTATCACCTCCAGCGACACCGCCACACACGGTCTGCAGATCCGCCGCGCGTGGGCCCGGGGCACGCTGCTGCCCGGAATCGTCTCCCTCTGGGAGCCGGTGGACGGCCCAGCGGCCGGCGTCCCCTACATCGTCTTCGCCGGGAACGTCGGCGGCCCCGACGCGCTCGCCGATGCCCTCGACCTGCTCCGGAGCGCCTGATGCTGCTGCACGGAACCGAGGCCCTGAAGCAGGCCGCCGCTGCCGGTCACGCCCTGCCCGGGTTCGTCGCCTACAACCTGGAGACCGTCCAGGGCATCACGGCCGCCGCCGAGGCCGCCGGACGGCCCGTGCTGATCCAGGCGGGCTCCAGCCCCTTCAAGCACGCCGGGCGCGGGGCCCTGATGCGGCTGGCGCTGGACGCCGCCGAACACTCCGGCGCCCGGCTCGGAGTGCACCTCGACCACAGCCGGGACCTGGACGAGATCACGGCCTGCCTGGAGGCTGGCTACACCTCCGTCATGGTCGACGGCTCCCACCTGCCGTTCGCCGAGAACATCGCGCTGACGCGGGAAGCGGTCCGGCGGGCTCGTGAGCACGGTGCCTGGGTGGAGGCCGAGCTCGGTGCCCTGCCGGGCGACGAGGACGTCTCCACCGATGCCGTCGCGCAGACCGCGGCGATGACCGATCCGGGGCAGGCGGCCGAGTTCGTGGTCGCGACGGGCGTCGACGCGCTCGCCGTGGCCGTCGGCAACGTCCACGGCTTCACCAAGGACCCGGTCCGCCTCGACCTGGACCGGCTGGCCGCGATCCACGAGCTCGTGCCGGTCCCGCTCGTGCTGCACGGCGCCAGCGGCCTGCCCGTCGACGAGTTGCACGGCGCTCTCGCGCGCGGCGTCGCCAAGGTCAACGTCAACGCCGAACTGCGCCGCGCCTACCTGGAGGCCGTCCACGCGATCCTCCCGGCCGCGCTGCCCGGCTCCGACGTCGTCTCCGTCTGGGCGGCGGGCCGTGACGCTATCCGGGACGCCGCCCTGGAGGTCATCGGGCGCTTGAGCCCCCGCGCCGAAGGGGGAGACGCGTGACCTTACCCCGGCCCCGCTGACGACGAACCGCACCGCCGCGCCGTACGGCACGAGACCGCCGTACGACCGCCCGCCGCATCGCACCACCCTCGCGAGCCGCCCCGACAGCCGCCGGCCCCTGCGCCATCCCCCTCGCAGACGCCGCGGTTGAGCGCGACCCCTTCACTTCTGGCGGTGCCTTCCCCACCGCCGGCAGCCAACTTGCTCCTCTCCCCTTTCTCTTCGCAGGAGGACAAAGATGTCTCCGCCCCCCCGTCCCCACACGGCCGTCATCGGCCTGGGCGCCATGGGACTTCCCATGGCGCGCCGCCTGGCGGGCGAACTGCCCGTCTCCGTCTACGACATCGCGGCCGATCGGCGATCGGCCCTGGCCGCCCAGGGCGCACGCGACGCCGCGTCCCCGGCCGAGGCCGCCCGTGACGCCGACGTCGTCGTGCTCGCCGTACGCGACCAGGCGCAGGTCGAGGGCGCGCTGTTCGGTGTGAACGGCGCCGCCGAAGCCCTGCGCCCCGACGCGGTCGTGATCCTCACCAGCACGGTCGGCCCCGAAGCGGCACGCTCCACCGCCCAGCGCCTCGCCGAGCGCGGTGTGCTGACCGTGGACGCGCCGGTCAGCGGTGGCCCCGTACGGGCCGGAAACGGCGATCTGCTGATCGTCGTCGGCGCCGAGGACGCGGCGCTGAAGACGGCCCGGCCGGTCCTCGACCTGCTCGCCTCCACCCTCACGGTCGTCGGCCCGCGGCCCGGCGACGGACAGGCCATGAAGGCCGTCAACCAGCTCCTCGCCGGGGTGCACATCGCGGCCGCGGCCGAGGCGATCGCGCTCGCCCGCGAGCTCGGGCTCGACCCGGGCACGGTCGTGGACACCCTCAAGCACGGGGCCGCCGGCTCCTTCATGTTCGCCGACCGCGGGCCGCGCATGGTCCAGACGTACGAGGAGGGCTCCGAGCCCGAGGTCAAGTCGCGGCTCGACATCTTCGTCAAGGACATGGGCATCGTCACCGGCATCGCCAGGAACGCCCACGTGCCGGTGCCCCTGGCCGCGGCGGCCGAACAGCTCTACCTGCTCGGCGAGCGCGCCGGGCTCGGCGCCTGCGACGACTCCTCCGTCGTCACCGTCCTGTCTCCCAAGTCGTCGGAAATACCCGCAGAAACCGCCACGGAAGGAGAGGGACGATGAGCCACACCGCCCTGCTCACCATCGCGGTCGCCGGTGTGGCGACCCTGCTCCTGCTCATCCTCAGAGCCAAGGTCCAGCCGTTCGTCGCCCTCATGGTCGTCAGCGTCGGCGTCGCGCTCGCCGCGGGCGTGCCCGCCGCCGACCTGGTGAAGACCATCGAGGACGGCATGGGGGCCACCCTCGGCCACATCGCCACCATCATCGCGCTGGGCGCGATGATCGGCCGGATCATCGAACTCTCCGGCGGCGCCCACGCGTTCGCGCACTCTCTCATCGAGAGGTTCGGCTCCCGCCGCACCCCGCTCGCCCTGACCGTGGCCGGGTTCGTCCTGGGCATCCCGGTCTTCTTCGAGGTCGGCCTCATCATCCTGATGCCGATCGCATACGGAGTCGCCCGAGCCTCCCGCAAGCCGCTGCTGATCTACGCGCTGCCCATGGGCGCCGCGATGCTCACCGTGCACGCCTTCCTGCCGCCGCACCCCGGCGCCGTCGCGGTCGCCGCGACGATCGGCGCCAGCCAGGGTCTGATGCTGCTGCTGGGCCTTCCCGTCACGGCCGTCGTCGCCCTGCTCGGCTACCTCGTCTCCCGTCGCCTCACCCGCCACGAGTACCCGATGGACCCGGCGGTGTACGCGGAGGTGTACGGCGAGACGGAGGCCGGGACCGAGGGTGGCAGCGCGCCGGCTCCCGTGGAGGGCGGTCACGCCACCGCCGTACTCACCAAGCCCGCACCCTCGGAGACCGACGTCCGGCCGCCGTCCTTCGGCATGGTCCTGGCGCTGATCGTCACCCCGATCCTGCTGATCCTCCTCGGCACCATCGGCCAGAACGCGCTCGCCGAGGGCTCCACCCTGCGCGCCGTCCTGACCGTCCTCGGCGCCCCGATGGTGGCCCTGCTCATCGACGTCGCCCTGTGCGGCTGGCTCCTGGGCGCCCGTCGCGGCTGGAACCGCGCGCACATCGCCGAGGTCATGGGCTCCGCGCTGCCGCCCGTCGCGATGGTCATCCTCGTCGCCGGAGCAGGCGGCGTCTTCGGCAAGGTCCTGGTCGCCAGCGGCATCGGCGACGCGATCGCCGACGTCCTGGACCGCACCGGGCTGCCCGTGCTGGTGCTCGGCTTCCTGACCGCCCTCGCCCTGCGCGCGGCCCAGGGGTCGGCGACCGTGGCCCTCATCACGACCGCCGGCATCCTCACCCCGCTGCTGCACCGCGCCGACCTGTCGACGGGTCAGCTGTCGCTGGTCGCCCTGGCGATGGGCGCGGGCGCCCTGGCCCTGTCCCACATAAACGACGCCGGGTTCTGGATGTTCACCAAGCTCGCCGGTCTCGATGTGGCCGCGGGCCTGCGCACCTGGACGGTCCTGACGACCGTCATGGGATGCGCCGGCTTCGCCCTCACCGCCGCGCTGTGGCCGCTGGTCTGACACCTGGCCCCACGCACGGATCCACCCGCCCGAGCCCCGACCGGCCCGGGCGGGCGGCTGTCTGTGCCGGGGCTACTTCTTCGCGCCCTTGTAGCCGGTGACCTTGGCGATCCAGGCCACGAAGTCGGGCAGGTCGATGTTGGCGCCGTGGCCCTGGTCCCAGTAGTAGAGGTGGTTGACGTCGTCGCCGAGGCCCGCCGCGGCCGCAGCCAGGTTCGCGGAGATGACGTGCGAGGTGTCGGTGTCGTTGGTGCCGAGGCGGATCCACCAGTGCTTGGTCCGCTTCGGGTTGGCCTTCTGCACGAGGTGGTACATCGGGTTCATCAGGTCGAGCTTGGCGGGGATGTCACTCGCGACGCGCTTGGTGGTCAGGCCCGTTGTGTCGTTCTTGGCGCCGTACGCGGTGAAGTGGCGCGCCTTGGTGGTGCCCGCGCCGAACTCGTTGTTCTCGCCGGCCGACAGGTCGAAGGCGTCGAAGGCCGGGGCGGTCTTCTTGCGGGCGCCGACGTGGGTGAGGAAGTCGTCCCAGGTGAAGGCCGCCTTGCCGTTCTTCCAGGTGATGAAGGTGTTCTTCGCCAGGTAGGTCTCGCGGTCGGAGTCCGACAGGGCAGCGAGGTAGGTGGTGGCCGCGGGCTCCAGGTACTGCGTGACCAGGTAGTCGTCGTAGTTGCGGGCCGTGAGCGTGCCGAAGCCCGAGCCCTTCAGGCCGCGCAGCTTCAACTTCGCCTGGTACTCGGCGAACTGCGACTGGAGATCCTTGGACACCGTCTGGTCGACGACCTTGCCGGTGGACTGGGTGACGTTGGTGCCCCAGTTCCACTCGTAGGCGCCGTCGGCGTGCTCCAGGTCGGTGATCGGGCACCAGGCGCCGGTGGCGAAGATCGCGTCGGAGGCGTCGGCAGCGCCGATCTCGTCGAGGAGCTTGTCGTAGAGCGAGCTGTCGCCGGACGCGCCGAGCAGCGCGGACAGGGCGCCGCCCGCGCTCACGCCGGCGGAGACGATCCGGTCGGTGTCACCGGGGATGCGGCCCTTGTTGGCGCGCAGATACCGCACGGCCGCCTTGAGGTCGACGATCGCCGCCGGGGCCGTGCCGTAGTACTCGCCGGCGGAGTTCGTCGTCGTGCGGCCTCGGGCGCCGGGCTCGACGACGACGTAGCCGGCCAGGAGCGCCATCTGCGGCATGGCTGCCGCACCGCCGCCGCTGGGCGCGGTGGGGGAGGCCGACGCGGTGGCGGATGCCGACGGAGACGCCGACGCAGAGGAGCTGCCGCCGCCAGGGGGTCCTCCGGCTCCCACGGCGCCACCGATCCCGGTCGCCGCCGCCACCGAGGACTCGACGTAACCGGCGATGACGTTGGACAGGACGATGGGCGCGTTCGAGGCGTCCACGGCCTTGCCGTCGATCTCGACGGGCACGCTGACGATCAGACTCTGGTACTTCTCGTCGACCGGCTTGGAGACGTACGTGATGGCCTTCCAGAAGTGGTAGGTCACGTCGTGCGCGGTGCCGTCGGTGTCCGTGAGAGTGGTCGTGATCTCGGTGTAGCCCTCCGGATCGAAGACCAGGCCGTCGGAGGACGACGAGTCGGAGGCGGTCTCGCTGGACGCCTGCGCGCTGACGGCGATGCCGCCGACTGCCGCGACACCGGCGGTCGCACCGATCCCCAGAACGACCGACCTACGTTTGATCGCCTTGTGCTTCAACTTGATGCCCTCTCCGGAAGTGTCCCGCCGGTGCCCACGGATGGTCGCGGACTGAGTGATCCGCTCCTGCGAACGTAGAGAAGTGTTGACGATAACGCCAACGATCCTGCTCGTTTCATGGGGGACCCATATGACCTCATGGGCGGCTCACAGCGGCGTCACGTCCGGTGTACAGGAGAACTTCCGGAGTGCGGCCTGGCGGCCATGTTCGGGATTCACTTCCTCACCGCGGTGCGTGCCGGCAGGAACGACGTGATGCGGGTCCGGGCCGGTTCGCCGTCGGCCACCGCCGCGATGAGCCTGGCCTCCTCTTCGAGGTGCTGCCCCAAGGCGTTCCGCTCGCCGGCGGACAGCAGCCGTTTCGCCGCGGTGAGGGCCTCCGTCGGTCTCTCGGCGAACTCGACGGCGAGGGCGGTGCTGTCCAGGCCGGGGTCCGGCACCAGGCGCGAGACCGGACCCCAGCGTTCGGCCTGCTCTCCGGTCAGCACCCGGTTGGTGAGGACGAGATCGGCTGCCGGTCTCGGCCTCGGCCTGACCATCGCCGACCAGATGCTGGTCGCCACCGTCACCGTGCACGACCCCGACGACAGGGTCCTGGCGTGGGTCAGGATCTATCTCCACCCGGACTACGACACCTCCGAAGAGACCATGGATCTCACCACCGGGAACTGGTCCGCCGCCGAGCCGACGTAAGCTTGCGCGACATCCCTCAACCGCACGGTGCCCCAGTGTTCGGCGGCGCGGTGGCCGGCCCCAGTGCGGGTTCACGCAGGCGTACGACTGTCCCGGCTGCACTGGTGGAGAGGGAAGGGCGCGGCGGTCGCCGTCACCTCAGTGCTGTGGCCGCACCGACTCCCGGATCACCAACTGGGTGCTCAGGACCACGTGATCGTCGCCCCTGATGGTGTCCTCACGGTCGAGCGCCAGGCGTACGGCGGTCCGTCCCAGTTCCTCGTACGGGACACGGACCGTGGTCAGGGACGGTGTCAGGTCGGCGGCGTAGGGGACGTCGTCGAAACCGATGAGCGACACGTCACGGGGGACCCGGAGACCCGCCTCGCGCAGGGCGGCCAGCACGCCGACGGCGATCGCGTCGGTGGCGGCGAAGACCGCGGTGAAGTCCAGGCCCGCGTCCAGCGCGTCGCGCACCCGGCGGTATCCCGAGGCGCGGGTGTACAAGCCGGGCAGGTCGAGGTCCTCCGCGTACGGGACCGAGTGGGCGCGCAGCGCGCTGAGATGGCCGTCGTGGCGCTGTTCGGCGCTGCTGAAGCCCGGCTTGCCGCCGAGGAAGAGGATGCGTCGGTGCCCGGCGGCGAGGAGGTGCGAGGTGGCTTGGAACGCGCCGCCCCGGTTGTCGTAGTCGACCACGGTCGCCGGGATCCCGGAAGGCAGCGCAGGGCGCCCGATCAGTACCAGTCGGGATCCGGCGGCGTCGAGGGCCGTGGCGTACTCGGCCATGCGACGGTGGTAGGCGTTGTCGGGGACGGTTCCGCCGACGAGGAGGACCGCGGCGGCGTGCTGCTCCCGCATGAGCTGGACCAGGTCGTCCTCCCGAGCGGCGTCGCCGTGGGTGGAGCAGACCAGGCTCAGCCTGCCTCGGCCGGTGGCCTCCTGTTCCACGCCTGCGGCGACATGCGTCAGTGAGGGACCAGTGATGTCCGGGACGACCAGGGCGACGGGACCGGCGACGGCGCCGGAGAGGGCCTTCGCGTGGACGTTCACCACGTAGTGCAGTGACTCGACGGCTGCCATGACGCGGGCCTTTGTTTCCGCCGACACCGGGTAGTTGCCGGCCAGGGTGCGGGAAACGGTTGCTACCGATACCCCTGCCTTTGCCGCGACATCGCGGATGGTGCTCGGTCCGTCCGGCCTCGTGCCCTTCCGTCTGGTTCTGCTGCCTTCAGGGCCCTTGCGGGCGCTCTTCCCGTCGTTCGTCACAAGGGCTGACGCTACTGCATGGGTCACGCTTGCCGCCCGATCGGAGCGGGATCTGCCGTGCGCGGAAGGTAAACGATTACTGCACTCCGTCCGGAGTCGCCATCATGCCCGCCAGCCGTCTGCGCTGGGGAGGACGGCCTGCCATTTGCTTGGGAGCCGACAGGACCGGTGCGGCTCCCGGGCGCCGACGCGGCGTCCGCTCACCCGTGACGGGAACGTCGGCAGTGGGACGACGTCGCGGTCTGTGACCGGACTCCGCAGCGGCCCCCGGGTCAGGCGCTGTTGACCAGGTCGGCCTGGCGGACGGCGTGGGCGAGCGGAGCGCCCGCGCCGAGCAGGGCCAGCTCGTCCACGACGGTGCGGCCCAGTCGCTCCAGTTCGTTGCCGAGAGAGCCGGCGATGTGCGGGGTGAGGAAGACGTTGGGCAGCCGGTACAGGGGTGAGTCCGCGGGCAGGGGCTCCGGCTCGGTCACGTCCAGGACGGCGCCGATCCGTCCGGAGACCAGTTCGTCGGTGAGCGCGTCGGGATCGACGAGGGCGCCCCGGGAGGTGTTGACGAGCACCGAGCCGTCGGGCATCAGCGACAACCGTCGGCGGTCGAGCATGCGGTAGGTCTCCGGGATGTCCGGCGCGTGCAGGCTGACGATGTCGCTGGTGCGCATCAGCTCGTCGAGCGGCAGGAGTACGGCGCCCAGGGCGGCGGCCTCGCCGGCGTCGACGTACGGGTCGTACAGCGTCACCGCGAAGTCGAAGGGCCGCAGCAGTTCGAGCAGGCGGCGTCCGACCCGGGAGGCCCCGATGATCCCGACCCGTCTGCCGAGGTTGCCCACGGCGGCGAGGTCCGCGGGCGGCGGGAACGCGTTCTCGGTCCGGAACCGGTGCCGCAGCCCGAAGGCGTCCTTGCCGGAGAGCAGGATCGCGGCGAGCGTGAACTCGGCGACCGGGAGCGCGTTGGCCCGCACGGCACTGGACACCGAGACGCCTCGCTCCCAGACCTCGGGAGCGATCAGGTTGCGCACGCTGCCCGCCGCGTGGAGTACGGTCCGCAGCCGGGGCGTCGCGGTCAGGACGGCCTCATCGACGCGCGGGCAGCCCCAGCCGGTGATCAGCACCTCGGCCTCGGCCAGTGGCCCCGCCATCGCCGGCTCGGCGAAGTCCTGTACGACCAGGGCGGGGTCGATCCGCGCCAGGGCCGTCAACCGTGCCATCAGCCGGGGCGGGAAGAGCTCGGGAAGGTGCACCGGGTTCATGGCGAACACGGCGCGCGGTAGCTCGGACGTGGCCATGGATCTCCGCTTCTGCTGTGAGGAGATGAAGAAAAGGGAGGGTAAACGTATTCTACGCTAGAGCTCGCCGGGTGCACCGGTCAATGTTCCGCTGTAGGCGACGCGTCAGGGATCCGTCCGGGAGCGTCGGGCCTCCCATTTGAGGTAAACGTGGAAGTCGCAGGCCAGCGCGGCCCACTGGGTTACTTTCCGGCAAGCCTCGCGAAACAAATGACCTCATCCCTCTTGTGGGGCCGCCCTCCGAGGTCCTACCGTCCACGGGAAACGGTTACTGAAACCGTGCAGCCATTGCCTCTCTTGCTGCCTGCAGTCGCCCGCGCCCCCTCCCCACCGCAGGCGCTGTCCGCCTTTCCCCGGAGGACCGATGAGCAACATCCCCACGAGAGCCCTCGCCGGCGCGGCCGCCGCCCTCTCGCTGTCCCTCGTCCTCAGCGCCTGCGGTGGCGGTGAGGAGACCGACTCGGCGGCCAAGACCACCGGCAAGGTGCAGCTGGAGTTCTGGAGCTGGACGGAGGGGATCCAGCAGCAGGTTGCGGTCTGGAACAAGGCGCACCCCGAGACCCAGGTGAAGTACGTCAACGCGGCCGGCGACACCGTCTACCAGAAGCTGCGCGCCGCGGTGACCTCCGGCAACGCACCCTGTCTGTCCAAGATGGACGGGATGAACCTGGCGAACTTCGCCGCCGACGGGCTGCTCACCGACATCACCAAGGTCGCCGCCCCGTACAGGTCCCGCTACACGGCTCCCGCCTGGAACGCGGTCAGCCCCGGCGGCGCGACCTACGGCATCCCCACGGGCTCCTCACCCCTGTTCACCGCCTACCGGGCGGACCTGTTCCAGAAGTACGGCATCAAGGCCCCGACCACCTGGGACGACGTGATCGCCGCGGGCAAGGCCGTGCAGAAGAAGGACAAGAACGTCAAGATCTTCAACATGGCGGGCGAGGACCCGAGCACCCTCGTCGACCTGTCCTGGCAGGCGGGCGCCGAGTGGTACAAGCTCGCCGGCGACCACTGGGAGATCGGCTTCAACTCGCCCGACGCGCTCAAGGCCGCCGACATCGTTCAGCAATTGGTGGACGACAACCTGGCCTCCAACGCCTCCTACGCCGACCCCGGCGTCTTCAAGACCTGGGACCTCGGCAAGACCATCCTGATGACCACCTCCACCTGGCAACTGCCGATCTACGACACCAACTTCCCCAAGTCCAAGGGCAAGTGGCAGCTCGCCGCCGCACCGGTCTTCGACACGGCCAAGCCGCAGACCTCCAGCAACTTCGACGTGACAGCGGTACTCAAGGGCTGCAAGTACCCCGACCGGGCAGCCCAGTTCGCGGCCTGGCTGTCCAGCAGCAAGGAGTCGCTGACCGCCCTCACCGACCCCGCGTCCAAGTCGGGGCTCTTCCCGGCGGTCAAGGACGTCTCCCCGTACGTCGACAAGATCATCCCGACGGAGATGTTCAACGGGAAGTCGGACAGCGCGCAGATCATCACCACCGCCGCGTCCCGGGTGGGGGAGCAGTGGCAGTACGGGCCGGACTACGCGGCCATGTACTCCGAGATGCAGAAGCAGTGGGGCAAGGTCATGAAGAAGCAGCTCACCGTGAAGGACATGCTGACGCATCTTCAGGAGTGGGTGCTCGCCGACCTGAAGAACAAGGGCGTCAAGGCCGTCGCGGCCGGCTGAATCACCTGATCTGGAGACTTTCTTGTCCACTCTCACGCGGCCGGCGAAGGTCGCCACCGACTCCCCGGTCCGGCGGACCTCCCCCCGCCGGGCCGGGAGACGGGGAGCCTACAAGGGCCTGCTGTTCATGCTGCCCTTCCTGATCGGCTTCCTCCTCACCTACGTCGTGCCGATCGGCTACGCGCTCAACCAGAGCCTGCACGAGAAGAAGAGCAGCGGCATCGGCTTCGGCCCGACGAAGGTCGTCTTCGCGGGCTTCGCCAACTTCGCGGCGATCCTCGCGGACGGCACCTTCTGGGCCGGCATGCTGCGCACCCTGCTCTTCGGAGCCGCGCAGATCACGGTCATGCTGGGCATCTCCCTGCTGCTGGCCCTGCTGCTCGACGGCGTCGCGGCCCGCGCGGTCCGCTTCTTCCGCGCCGGACTGCTCATCCCGTACGTCATCCCGGGCGTGGTCTCCACCCTGATCTGGCTGTTCCTCTACAGCCCGACCGCGAGCCCCATCATCGACCTCGCGGACAAGGCAGGCACGACCGTCACCTTCTTCGGCGGCATCAACACCTATCTTTCGCTGGGCAACCTGCTCACCTGGCAGGGGATCGGCTTCAACATGATCCTGATCTCCGCCTCGCTACAGGCGCTGCCCCGGGAGCTGTACGAGGCGGCCCGCCTCGACGGGGCGAAGGAGTGGCGGATCGCCTGGTCCGTGAAGGTGCCCAACATCACCGGGATCCTCATCCTGACCGGCATGTTCTCCCTGATCGGCCGCCTCCAGCTGTTCACCGAGCCGCTGTTCCTGCGGTACGTGGCGCCGGAGTCCATCAGTACGGACTTCACGCCGATGCTGGAGATCTTCGACCGGGCCTTCAAGACCGGCGACTACCAGTACGCCGCCGCCGAGTCGCTCGTCCTCGCCGTCGTCACCGGCATCCTCGCCTTCGTCTTCTACCGCGTCACGAACAGGAAGATGTCATGAGCAGCGTCGCCCACGGGGGCGGTGTCCGCCCCACCCGCCGGGCGGTGGCCCTCACCACCGGCCTCCTGATCGTCTTCCTGCTCTACTCCCTCGCCCCGACCTGGTTCCTGCTGGTGGCGTCGACGAAGAACCAGACGGACCTCTACTCCACTTTCGGCCTGTGGTTCTCCACCAACCACCTCGCCGACAACTTCCAGGCGATCTGGGACTACCACGACGGCGTCTTCGGCCGCTGGATCCTCAACTCCGTCCTCTACTCCACCGTCGGCGCCGCCGGTTCGACGCTCCTCTCGCTCGCCGCCGGCTACGGACTGGCGAAATTCGACTTCCGGGGCCGGGGCGCCCTGTTCGGCGTCATCGTCGGCGCCTCCCTGCTGCCGAGCACGCTGCTCGCGTTCCCGCTGTACCTCGTCTTCGCGGACATCCACCTCACCAACACCGTCTGGGCGGTGCTGATCCCCTACTTCATCAACCCCTTCGGGGTCTATCTCGGCAAGGTCTACGCCGACAGCTCGGTACCCACCGAGCTGATGGAGGCGGCCCGCATCGACGGCGCGAGCGAGACGCGGGTCTTCTTCTCGATCGCGATGCGGCTGATGCGCACCGGCGGCATCACGATCTTCATGCTCGACTTCGTCAACATCTGGAACAACTTCTTCCTTCCCCTGTTCATGCTCAACGGCGAGCGCTCCTTCCCCGTGACCCTGGGCCTCTTCTCCTGGGTGCAACAGGCGCAGCAGTCCCGCGACATGAACACCCTCGTCCTCACCGGGTCCCTGCTGTCGATCATCCCGCTGGCGGTCTTCATGTTCGCCCTCCAGAAGTACTGGCGCAGCGGGATCCTCATGGGCAGCCTCAAGTAAAGGAACAGCTGTGCCCAACGCACCCAAGAGACGTGACGTGTTGAAGTACGCCGGAGCGACCGGCGTCGTCGTGGCGGGGGTCGGTCTGCCCCTCGGCACCGCGGTCCCTGCCGCGGCAGCCGCGCGGGTGGACTGTGCCCCTCTGGACATCGTTGTCTTCGGTGACACCGCATCCGAGACCGCCCACACTCTCACCGCCGTCCTCTCCGACACGGTCACCGGCGGACTCGGGCAGAGCGCCCGTGTCCTCAACCCGACCGAGCCGGCCTCCTACTGGGGCGGGACCCTGACGTTCGACGTGGCGGTCAGCCCGACGGGCACCACCTACGTCACCGTCCGCCTCTGGGGCGACGACCACGACGACTCCTCCGAGGAGGCCGCGTCCGGCACCGACATGTGGCGCCTCCAGCTCTTCTGCGAGGGCAAGCAGGTCGGCTACGAGGACCAGGGCGCCGTCGACTGCCTCGACATCCTCGACACCGCCCCGCGCACCCCGGGCCGCTTCTTCTTCCACACGCTGCCGTTGCCGGAGAAGATGACCGCCGGCAAGGAGAAGGTGTCGCTGGAGATCCGCGCCATGGGCCGCATCTGGTCCTACGGCCAGGATTCCTCCCAGCTCTACCGGATCATGACCACCCCGTCGCGCGGTATCTACCGCCTCTACACCCACACCGACCCGTGCTTCGTGCCGCCCAAGGGCGAGGTCCAGGGCCCCGCGCCCGAGCCGAAGCCGCGCACGGGCGGCGAGGAGATCCTGGACGCCATCAAGGCGCGGGTGCAGAAGGACCAGAAGAACCTCCTCACCACCGCGAATCCGGCCACCTTGGACGGCTGGGCCATGCAGTCGCTGGCCGAGGGCTACCTGTGGTCCGGCAGCCCCGCCTACCAGAACCCGCAGGCACTGGACCGGGTGCTCCAGGCGATCGACGGCCGGTACCTGGCGTGGAAGGCCGACTCCACCGTCCTGACCGGCTCCGACCAGCAGTGGCAGGGCTTCGGCCGGGTCGGCCTGGTGCTGGCCCTGCTGTGGGAGAACCTCGGTGACCGTCTGAGCGAGCGGGTCACCGGCTCGCCGTACGCCATCGCCAACCCCGGCTTCGAAGCGGGCGGCGACACCCCGCAGGCATGGTCGGCGCCGAGCTGGGCCCTGAGCACCGACGCGACCTGCACTCGTGACACGACGGTCTCGCGCAGCGGCTCGGCTTCCCTGAAGCTCAAGGCCACCGCGACCGACGGCAAGGTCTACGTCTATCCCGACGCGAAGACGAAGATCGGCTCAGGCACGTACACCTACGGCGCCTGGATCAGGACCGACGGCGTCACGGGCGCCGGCGCCCACATCGACCCCTTGTTCTTCGACGCGAGCGGCAAGCTGGTCGGCAGCGACCACAAGGTGTACGCGAGTAAGGGCACCCACGACTGGGAGTACGTCAAGTTCGTCTTCGACACCCCTGCCGGCGCGACCCAGATGCAGATGACCCTGCGCCTGAACGGCCCCGGCACGGCCTGGTTCGACGACGTCACCCTCGTCGCGCCCGCCGATACCACCACTCCCGTGCCGCCGGTCCGCAAGGACGCGTACATCGACATGCTCCAGTCCAGCCGGGACTACTGGCGTCGGCACTTCCCGCACTACAGCAACCAGTCGCAGATCTGCGCCATCGGCCTCTACCAGGCCAACCGCGGCCTGAAGCTCCTCGCCCCGGACCTGGCCCGGTCCGAGGACAGGATCCGCGACTACATGTACCAGTCGATCGGCATCAAGCCCTACCTCGGCCCCGAGGACGCCGACGGCAACCCCGCCAAGCCGCTCGGCGAGAGCTACTACCAGGTGACCCGCAAGGGCCTCACCCGTGAACTCGGCTACGTCGGCAGCTACGGCGAGGTCCTGGACTGGCTCGTGATGATGTACGAGTCCGTCACGCGCGGATACGGCGGCCAGGAGGCGCCCGAGCTGCGCGAGCAGATGGTGAAGATCTCCAAGGCGCGCGGCGCGTTCCGGGTGATCGACGTCGACCGGGACGGCTGCCGCATCTCACGCATCGAGACGGTGATCGGCTGGCGCAACGAGGTCTACCCCGGCGAGACCGCGTACGCCTCCCGCACCGCCTGGGACTCCAACCCCCTGATGACGGCCGCCGTCTTCAAGGACCCCGACATCGTCGGCTGGACCCAGGAGATGATCACCGACGGCCAGCTCTACCCCCAGCTGAACCTCCAGGCCACCCATCCCTGGACCCGCGTCGGCCTCAACGCCCTGCGGTTCCTCTCCCGCGACCTTCCCGAGTTCCAGTCACTGCCCGCCCGGCCCGGCCGTATCCCCACCGCCTGGGAGCAGCCCGACTTCGTCCTCACCGACGAGGAGAACGGCTGTGTCGCCGTCAAGAACGGCGAGGAACTCCTCTTCGCCTCCCTCTACTTCCGCTCCCGCCAGGGCGTGAACAACTACGCCCGTATCCACCACGTCACCCCCACCGACCAGCGTTCGGCCACCATCCGTGAACGGTCCGGCGGTCTCACGGACGACACGTTCACCGCCCGGGACTGGGTCCTGTGGGACTACGCCATCAACGACCCCGGTGCCTCCCACCTCCCGCCCGGCGGCTTCCCGCCCCCCGGCGACACCCTTCACCAGGCCCTGGCCGGCGACGTCTACCACCTCGCCCCCGTCCCCGACGACGTCCCCGACCCCACGCTCGGCGTCCACTTCGACGGCGTGGAGACCATGCTGGTGGGCCGCGCGCCGTTCTACCTCTGCGAGTACGGCGACTACCTGATCGCCATGAACACCAGCACGGACAAGGCCGTCACCCTCCCGCCGCGAACCGACTTCGGCCCCGCCCGCGACCTGGCCACCGGCAAGACCGTGGGAGCGGGCCACCGGCCCAGGCTCGGCCCGCTCAGCACCCTCGTCCTGTACCGGGGCTGAGGCAGTTCCCGGGCCGGTGCGGTATGGGAGACCGCACCGGCCCGCCCCCCACCTCCCTTCACCACTCAACGTCGAGTGAGAGGACCGTCCCTTGAACGAGCCGCAGTCCAGCCCTGGCACCCCTCCCTCCCGCCGCCGTTTCCTCAAGCTCACCGCGGTCGGTGCAGGCGCCGCCGGGCTCGCGGGCGCCGGGGGACTGGCCGGCGCCGACCCGGCCGCCGCCGTCACCTCCGGCCTCACCGCGCTGACCCACCCCGGTGTCCTGCACAGCCGCTCCGACCTCGACCGCATGCGCGCCAAGGTCGCGGCGGGCGCGTCCCCCTGGATCGAGGGCTACAACGTCTTCGCCGCCGACCGCTTCTCCTCGTCCTCGTACGTCGTGGCCGGCGGCCAGGCGACCGTCACCCGGGGCAGCGACACCGAAGACGGCAACACGGAGCTCTGGTACGACTGCAACGCCGCCTACCAGAACGCCCTCATGTGGTACATCACCCAGGACACCGCCCACGCGTACAAGGCCCTGGAGATCATCAAGTCCTGGACCGACGCGCTTGAGGAGATCAACGGCAAGGACGCAGAACTGGCCGCCGGGATCTACGGCGCCAAACTGGCCGCCGCCGTCGAGATCATGCACTACACCGGCCCGTCGGGCAGCTGGTCGCAGTCCGAACTGAACGCCACCGTCGCCATGTTCGAGAACATCTTCGTGCCACTCATCAACGTCTACGGCGACGGCGGCTACGGCCTGTGCGGGCTGAAGGGCATGTTCCAGATAGCGGTGGCCTGCAACAACCTCACGCTCTTCAACGACGCCTACAACGCCTTCTACACGCACAGCTGTTGCGGCCTGACCAAGCTGATCCAGCCCGGCACCGGCCAGTGCTGCGAGTCCGGCCGCGACCAGGCGCACACCCAGCTGATCCTCGGCTCCCTGGCCGAGATCTGTGAGACCGGCCGGGTCCAGGGCCTCGACCTGTACGGTGCGTCCAGCTCGCTGCTGCTGTCCGGGTTCGAGTACACGGCGAAGTACAACCTCGGCGACACCGTCCCGTACGACGCCACCTTCGGCCGGTGCAACTGGCACTGGTCGGCGATCTCCACCACAGGGCGAGGCACGTTCCGGAACATCTACGAGATGGCGTACAACCACTATGTGAAGCGGGCCGGCAAGTCCGCGCCGTACACAGCCCAGGTGGCGGGTCGACTGCGGCCGGAGGGTGCACCCTTCCAGTGCGACCACCCGGGCTTCGGCACCCTCCTCTTCTCACTCTGATTCTCACTCTGAGTTCCGAGTTCGACTTCACGTACGCGACCGACGAGGAGGGCCCCGAGTGATCGACGTCGGCCGCATCCGCCTGTTCTGCACGAGCCTGGGCCCCGTCGGCGCCCCCGCGCTGCTCCTGGTGCACGGCTGGGGCGGCGACGGTAGGGAGTGGTCGCCGCACGCCGAGGCGCTGGCCGAGCGGTTCCGGGTGGTCGTCCCGGACCTGCGCGGCCACGGCCGCTCCGAGGTACCGGACCAGGGCAACACACCGGTGGGGATGGCGGACGACCTGGCCGCACTCATCGAGACTCTCGCCACCGGAGCGGTGGTGGCCGTCGGCCACTCCATGGGCGGTCAGGTGGCAAACCTGCTGGCGGTACGGCACCCGGAGCTCGTGCGGTCGGTCGTCGCCCTCGACCCCGCCCACGGTGCCCGCGGTGCCGAAGTGGACGGGATCCCGGCGCGCCTGGCCGACTACGAGGCCCGCGGAGCCCGGGCCGCCGCCGAATTCGTGGCCGACGCGTTCTCCCCGCAGGCCCCGCCAGGGCTGCGCACCGCCCATGTCCGCACCATGCTCGGCACCCCGGACCACGTCATCGCCCAGTCGTACGCGGGCATGTACACCGACCCGGACGCGGTCGGCGTCCGCCCGCACAGTGAGGCGTACCTGCGCCGCCGCCCCCAGCCGGCACTGACCGTGTGGACCTCGACGGAGGCGGCCGCCTGGGAACGCGGCTTCCTCCAGACCCAGGGCTCACGGGTGGAGCACTGGCCCGGCACCGGCCACTACCTGCACGAGGAGCGGCCCGAGCGCACGGTGCGGCTCATCCGGGAGTGGGCCGCCGGGTGATCGCACGGCGGGGAGAACGCCGACCGTCCCCTTCTGTACGGCCGAGCACCTCTTCAGGAGAGCCGAGAGCCCAGCAGTCGGCGGGTGTTGCCCCCGTAGATCGCGGCTCGCTCGTCCTCGGTGAGGTCGAGTTCCTCCACGTTGGCGATGGCGGACCGGATGTAGCCGGGGCCCTTCTCGGGGTCGTACGGGGAGTCGCTGCCGAACAGGACCCGTTCGGGGCCGAAGAACTCCACCGCGCAGCGCAGGGCGTGGGCGGCGCCGAAGAGGGCGGTGTCGGCGTAGAACATCTTGAAGTAGTCGACCGGCCGCTTGGTGAGCGGATAGCCGGTGACGTCCTCCTGCTGATGGGCCGGGGTGCGGGAGCCGAGCTGGTCCCAGCCGGGGCCGACGCGGCCGGAGAAGTGCGGGACCATGCTGCCGCCGTGGTGGATCAGGAACTTCAGGTTCGGGTAGCGCTCCAGGACACCGGAGAAGACGATGCGGGCCATGAAGGCCGACAGATCGTACTCCCAGCCGAAGGTCCACCAGATCTCGTACTTGGAGCGTTCCTCGGTGGGGTAATCGGCCCAGGTGGAGTTGCGGCAGGGGTGCACCTGGATGAGGAGGTCCAGTTCCGCGCACCGCTTCCAGAACGGTTCGAAGCGGTCCTCGTCCAGGGGGTGGTCCTGGACATGGGTGTAGATCTGTACGCCGACCGCACCCAACTCGTTCACGCAACGGTCGAGTTCGGCGACCGCGGAATCCACGTCGTTGAGCGCGACCGCGGCACAGAAGCCGGCGAAGCGGTCGGGGTGCTTGCCCACCAACTCGGCCAGGCCGTCGTTGCCGCGGCGGGCGAAGTCCGTGGAGACGGCGGGAGCGCCGAAGTCCTCGACGGGCGGGGCGGCGAGGTTGATGATCTGGCGGTAGCCGGGGAACTCGTCCAACTGCCGGAAGCGGACGTCCAGATCGACCAGGGACGGGATGTTCATGATGCGTTTGCGCAGGTTGGCGACGGCCGGGACGCCGTCGAGGGCGAAGAGGCGGTCGGCGTAGTCGCGCGGCAGGATGTGACAGAAGGCGTCGAGCTTCTCGGTCGTCTTCTCCGGCCGCGTCGGTGAGTTCAGCTCCGTCTCGGTTTCCGTGTTCTCGTGCATGGCGTTCCTCTCCGTCGGGCGGCCCGGGTCCGGGCATCCCGAAAGGGCGGCACCCGCCCGGGGTGCCGCGTCAGCGAGGGGGACTGTCAGGATCGGCGGCTGGTCGAGGCCCTCGGGATCAGCGTGGGCGCGTAGGTCAGGGTCTGGGGCGGCTTGCCGTCGATGGCGCGCTGGACCAGGGTCACCGTGCCCTGGGCGATGTCCCGGAACGGGACGCGGACGCTGGTCAACGGGACGGGGAGGCGGGCGGCCACGGGCGTGTCGTTGTAGCCCACCAGGGAGAGGTCCTCCGGGATACGCAACCCCTGGCGACGGGCGGCCGCCATGACGCCGATGGCGGTGTTGTCGTTGACGCACAGCACAGCGGTGGGGCGAGGGGTGTGCGACAGGATGTGGGCGGCGGCGTCCTCGCCGCTCTCCATGCTGAAGCCCGACACGCGCACCAGCGCGTCGTCGACCGGAAGGTCCGCCTCGGTCATGGCCGCGCGGAACCCTGCCGTACGGCCGAGTGCGCTGGAGGCGTGGGACGGGCCGGCCACTACGGCGATCCGGGTGTGTCCGAGGTCGATGAGGTGGCGAGTGGCCAGATAGCCGCCGAGGCGGTCGTCGCCGACCGCTGCGGGGCCGCGGCCGTCGGTGCGCATGGCCAGGGCGTAGGGGACCTCCTGGTCCGCCAGGGTGCCGATGAAGGTGCCGGCGCCGTCGAGACGGGCGGTGGTCAGCACCATGGCGTCGACCCGGCGCTCCAGCAGCAGGCGCCCGCCCGCCTCCTCTTCGTCGGGGTCGTCGCCGGTGGTGGCGACCAGGGCGAGAAGGCCCTGTCCCCGGCAGGCGGCGGCGATCTCCTCGTACAGCATGGCCATGACCGTGTCGGTGAGCCGGGGCACGATCACGCCGACCGTGCGGGTGCTCTGCCGCCGCAGACTCGACGCCGACGGATCGGGGGTGTAGCCGACCTGCTGGGCGATGGTCCGGATGCGCTCCGCGGACGCGCTGCGGGAGAACGGATGCCGGTCGTCGAGGGCACGCGACACGGTGGACGGGTTGACGCCCGCCGCGCGTGCCACGTCGGCCATGGTGGGCCGGCGCTTTCTGCCGCTGCCGGCTGATCGTGCCGTCATGCCGCTCGACTCTCCCTTCGCCTGTTCACTCGGTGCCTTGCCATCGTCCAGGGGGTTGACGCGCGAAGAAGCCCGAACTCATGATGCATTCGTTCGTGCAATCGTATGCACACTATGCCATGGCCCGACAGCGGCAGAACCCCCCCCGGCATCCGGCAGCCCACGATCGACCAGCGTCGACTCGCGCGCCGCTCGCCCCTGAGTGAACAAGGCGGTTCACGCAGATGACAGACACCAACACCTCCACGTCCCCGCAGTACTCACCCGCCACCGCACCGCGGTACGCCCGTCGCGAGACGGGCCTCATCCTCGTCTTCGCCCTGCTGGGCACCCTCTTCGACGGCGCGGAGATCAACCTCGTGGGCTATCCCATGGCCTACATCGCCGACGGCCTGCACGTGTCGACGATCCAGATCGTCTCGATCGTCACCTACCAGGGCTTCGCCTCCATCGCCGGTGGCTTCCTGTTCGGCTGGCTCGGCGACGCCATCGGCCGCCGCAAGACCTACGCCATGTGCGTGCTCGCCTTCGGCCTGGCGGCCCTCCTCGGGGGCTTCGCCACCGACTGGACCACCTTCCTGCTCACCCGGCTGCTCGCCGGGATCGGCATGGGTGGTCTGTTCGGCCTGTCCTTCTCGATGTTCACCGAGTGCTGGACGCCCCGTCGGCGCGGCGCCATGGGCGGCGCGATCCAGTCGATGTTCTTCGTCGGGCAGATCATCACCGTCGGCGTGATCTTCGCCTGCGTCTCGGCCCTGGGCCGCGACGCCGGCTGGCGCGCGGGCTATCGGCTGATCGGCGTCGTGAGCCTCGTGGTCGCCGTCGCGGCGGCGTTCTGGCTCCCGGAGTCCCGGCACTGGGCCGAGTACCGGCGGGCGTTGGCGGCCGGCGAACTGCCCGAGCGGTTGCGTCCGGCGAAGATCCCCTTCAGCGACCTCGTCAGGGACGGCAACGCCCGGCTCTTCCTGACCTTCTCGGGCATCGCCACGGCCACCTTCGTGGCGAGCAACGCGATCGGCGCCTATCTGTCGACGTACCTCCTCAAGGGCCAGCATCTGCCGTTCGGCCGGGTCACGGTGATCGTGCTCATCGGATACGTCGCCACGATCCTCGCGTACACCGCCACCGGTTGGGCGTCCGACGTGGTCAGCCGCAGGCGCGCCTATCTCTGGGCCAGTGTGGTGGGCACGGTCGGCTTCGCCTGGTTCCTGGTGCTGGTCACCTCGGGAAGCGATCATGTGAGCACCCGGTTCTGGGCCGACCAGACCTTCTGGGCCCTGGTGGTGTGCGCGGCGGGCTTCGGCGGGTTCGGCGTCATGGGCGTATGGATGTCGGAGATGTTTCCCACCCGACTGCGCGCGACCGGCTCCAACAGCACGTATTACATCGGCCGTGGGCTGGGGGCCGGTGTCTTCCCGCTGGCGGCGCTGGGTCTGGCCGGCACGGTACCGCTGGCCCTCGGCCTCGGCGTGATCGGCCCCGCCCTCGGCCTCGTGCTCAGCCTCACCGCACCGGATCGCACCGGCAGGGCCATCCAGTCCCTGGAGTAGCGGCTGATCCCCGGACGGGCCGACCGTCAGGATTTCTGTGTCTGCTGTGAGTCCGCCAGATAGTCGACGATATTGTTGACGATCCTTCGGGGTGAAACCTAGGGTCTCTCCATCACCGCGAGGGTTTTCGAGACACCAAGGGAGAAAGATCAGTGAAACGCCGGAGTCACCTTGCCGGGATCGTCGCCGCAACCGCCGTTCCCGCCGTGGCCGGGTGTTCCTCCGGCCGCCGTCCTTGCCGACGGCGCTGATGTGCTGTGCCGTGTAGCTCTTCAGGAACGCACGGTCGGCGCCCAGGACGCCCTCCCGGGTCAGGTCGCGGCTCACCGGGAATGGACAGCCGGTCCAGCGGCAACTGCACCTCCCCGTCCACCCGTTCGTCGCCGATGTCCAGCAGGACCGCGGAGGTGGCCATCGGGTGTGCGCCGGCCGGCGGCGCGAGAACGCCGGCCAGCAGGAGGGCCGCGAGAAGGAACGCGGTCAGCAGACGGTACGTCGGTTTGGTCATGGTCCTTCCGGTCTTCTCGCTCCTCCTCACCCGTCGCTTCCGTCAGTTCCAGCCGTAGTCGGCGCTCTCGTCGCGGAAGATCGTGTGCTGGTGGACGCCGGGGTCCTCGTCCGCGGGCTGGTTGGAGAACTCGATCCAGGCGGACGGGCCGTCGAGGCGCACATACGTGTTGACGTCGTTGATGGTCGTCCCGCCGCTCCAGCTTATGTACGTCTTGTCGTACTCGGAGACGTACTTGGCGAGGAGCCGCGCGGCGGCCTTCTCGTCCAGGTCGTCGACCCAGGCGGCGAGCATCGCGGTGACCTTGGCCCGCTGCTTCTTGCTCAGGCTGCTGACGAGGACGCCCTCGGGCTCGGCGGGGAAGGGGCCGTCGTTGCCGGGGCCGAGCAGCAGGTCGTCGAAGCTGCCGTCGATCGGTACGGCCGTGCCGCACGGCACTGGGCTCTACATCTGGTCTGCCCCCTCCGGGATACCGATCCTGTGGGCGCTGGCCGGCCCGAAACTCGGCGAACGCGAAGTCCCGGCCGCCATGTGCCCGGGCCACGGGGCCCCGGGTACTCTCCGCTCAGCCGGCGTTGAACGCCTCCTCGACTGTCAGCGTGTCCTCGTACAGGTGCATGCGGACGATCCGGTTGCCCTCGACCATCAGGTGCATGGCTGCCGGAGTGGTGAACTGCTTCCCACTGGCCACGACGGTGTGCGTGAAGACTGCCAGCAGCACTACGTCACCACCGTCGACGATGGCGCGCTCCAGCACGACCTTGCTCCTGCCGTGCGCGAAGTGCGGCCACATCGTGGTGAAGTACGGCGCGACCTCCTCCCGGCGGGTACGGCGCCCGGTCCAGGGCAGCGCGTCACTGCCGGGCACGTGCCAGTCGATCTCCTCGGCGAACAGTTCCTGGATGCCGTCGGGGTCCTGCCTGCCGAGGCGCTCCACGAACTTCTCGGCCACGGTCCGCGAGGTCTGAGTATCAGTTGCCATCGTCCTTGTCCTTTGTCTTTTCGTACGCATGAGGTGTGCCGGTCGGGCCTCAGCCCTGGAACAGGAAGTGCTTGCCGCTCAGCGGCTCGCCGAGTTGCATGAGCGCCCCGCCTCCGCGCAGCACAACAAGGTCGACGGGCGCGCCCTCGGCGGCGAAGCGGCGGGCGATCGCCAGGCCGATGCCGCTGGAGGCGCCGGTGACGAGGGCGGTCTTGTCGTCCAGCTCTCCCATGAGACTCTCCAATTCCTTGATGTAACCATTTTTGTTACATCGATGAGCGTGGGATGCGATCCTCCTCGATCAGGGGTCGACGATCCGAGGTCAGGCGGCTTTCAAGACGTCCCGCAGCACGTCCTCCAGCGTGGTCTTGGCCAGCTCCCTGCGCAGGGCGGCCTCCACACCGTCGTACACGGCGGTCATTGCCGGCCCGATGCCGTGGCCCACGACGCACTCGGGGTCCGGTGTCGCGCGATGCAGGGCGAAGACCGGTCCCGGTTCGATCGCTTGGTAGACATCGAGCAGGGTGATCGCCGCCAGGTCCCGCGCGAGCATCCAGCCCGCCCCTGCCCCCCGGCGCGATTCGGCCAGGCTGGCCTTGCTCAGCTCGGCCAGCAGGCGGCGGATCACCACCGGGTTGGTGTTGACGCTCGTCGCGATCTGCTCGGAGGTGGCGACCTCGTGGCCACGGCGCTGATACAGCCCGATCCATGTCAGGGCGTGCGCCGCGATGGTCAGTCTGCTGTTGGCACTCACGTCGGACTCCACCCCCCTCGGCTCTAGTCGTAACAATAATAGTTTCAACTACATGCGGCAAGTCCTGTGGGGCTGGCCGGACCGGCCTCGTCAGCCCGCCTGGCGCGTGTACCTGGGCTTGTTCGCCCACGGCGGGACGGGCTCCCGGCTCGGTTCCTGCCCGGTGCCGTCGAGCACGCCGCTGCGGCGGAAGGCGGCCCGGTAGGTCTGCGGGGTCGTGCCGGTGACGCGCTTGAACCGTTCTCGGAAGGCGGTTGCGGATCCGAAACCGGCCTGTACGGCGATGCGTTCGATGGGATGGTCGCTGTTCTCGAGCAGGTACTGGGCGTGTCGGACGCGTGCGCGGAGCAGCCACTGCAGCGGGGTCGTGCCGGTCTGTTCACGGAAGCGGCGGCTGAAGGTGCGGGTGCTCATGGCGCAGCGGGCAGCCATGGCCTCCAGAGTGAGATCCTCACCGAGGTGGTCCTGGATCCAGGCCAGAGTCGGTTCCAGAAGTGAGCCGCGAGGCAGCGGCGGAGGCTCGTGGACGATGTACTGGGCCTGGCCGCCCTCACGTTCCAAGGGGGTGACGGCCAGTCGGGCCGCGTCCGCCGCGACGGCCGAGCCCAGGTCGCGGCGGACCAGGTGCAGGCACAGGTCCATGCCGGCGGAGGCCCCGGCAGAGGTGAGCAGTTGGCCGTTGTCCACGTAGAGCACGTCCGGGCGCACTTCGATTTTCGGGTACTGCCGGGCGAGCTGATCGGCAGCGATCCAGTGGGTGGTCGCCGCCAGGCCGTCCAGCAGGCCCGTGGCGGCCAGGGTGAAGGCGCCGCCGCAGATCGAGGCGATGCGCGCGCCATGGGCGGCGGCGTCGCGCAGCGCCTGAAGAGCCTCGGCCGGGGGCGGGCCCGCGTGCTCCTCCCGGCCGGGCACGATGATCGTGTCGGCGCCGGCAAGGCCGTCCAGCCCCCAGGGCGCACGGATGGTGAATGTTTCGGTCGGCACCTCCGGCCGGGTACCGCAGACACGCACCCGGTAGGGGCGACGCCCGTCCGGCAGGCGCACGCGCCCGAACACCTCGACCGGGATGGCCATGTCGAAGGCCACCGTCTGATCCAGCGCAAGAATCGCAACCGTGTGCATCCGCGCAGACTACGCCCACTTCCAGCCACAACACATCGCACAGGCCTGACGGTTGTGTGTCAGGAAAGCGCTGTTCAGCGAAGTGGCGAGAACTCGTTGAGTGGTGTCATTCAAGCCCATGGTTGAGGTCTGTCGTGCCGCCTAGCGTGAGTGCGGCAGTCAAGGACCGAGGGAAATGAGAGTCGCCGATGCTGGCCCAGTTCGTCCTCTTCGATGGTTTCGACCCGTTGGACGTCATCGCTCCGTTCGAGGTCTTCAGCGCCGCCCGGACCTTCACAGATCGGGTGACCGTCGAACTGGTCTGTGCGGAAGGAAGCAGGCAGGTGCCGAGCGGAATCCCCGGCGTCGCGTTGCCGGCCTCCGCCCGTCTGGCTCCGGATCGCGCGGACCTGGTCGTGGTGCCGGGCGCGGCCGGCAGGCTCCCCGGGCAGCGCGCGGACGACTCCGCCGAGGAACAGATTCCCGCGATCCTCGGCCGTGCGCTGACCACGGAGCTCCCGAAGTTGCTGGCCGACGCGCTGGCCGCAGAGGGCACCACGGTGGCCACGGTCTGCGGCGGGTCACTGGTGCTGTCGATGGCCGGGCTTCTGCAAGGCCGCCACGCCACCACCCATCACCAGGGTCTGGACCTGCTCGGCGCGGGCGGGGTGCACGTCGCCCCGGGCCGTGTCGTCGACGATGGCGACCTGGTCACCGCTGGCGGCGTCACCTCCGGCCTCGATCTGGGCCTGTATCTGCTGGACCGGGAGGTCGGGCCGAAGGTCGCGCTCGCGGTGGAGCAGCTGTTCGCCTATGAGCGCCGCGGCATTGTCTGGCGCGACCAGGGGCCCGCGCCGGTGTCCGCCGCCGGCGGCGCGGAGCAGCCGCGGTGACCAAGCTCCTGCTCATCCTGCACGTGCTCGCGGCGATCATCGCCGTCGGCCCGGTGACCGTGGCGGGCAGCATGTTTCCCGCCGCGGCCCGCCGTGCCGCCGGCACCCCCGACCGGCAGGAGGCGATCGCCACGGTACGGGTACTGCACCGCGTCTGCCGGGTCTACGCCGCACTCGGCCTGGCCGTTCCCGTCCTCGGCTTCGCCACCGCGAGCGAGCTGCACGTCCTGGGCAGCCCCTGGCTGATCACCTCGATCGCGCTGACCGGTGCCGCCGCACTGGTGCTGGCGCTACTGGTTCTGCCGACCCAGGAACGCCTCCTCGCCCACCTGGCCGCATCCGCGCCGGGGACGGCGGCCGTCGAGCGCGCGCAGACCGCGCGCCTGGCCATGCTGACCGGCGTCTTCAACCTGCTCTGGGCGACGGTCACCGTCCTGATGATCCTCCGCCCCGGCTCCACCACTGGAGTGTGACCCATGACCGCCGACTCCGCACCCGCGCCACGGCTCGCACGCAGGCCGCTGCGCGCTTCAGCCATCATCGAACTGGTCAGCCTCGCCGTGCTGTTGGTCAACATGGCCACCGGGAACGCCCAGCAGATCGCCGCGCTGTTCGGCCCCCTACACGGGGTCGCCTGGCTCTTCGGCATCCTGGCCACCTGGCGCGACCCACAGCGCAGCACCGGCGCCGCGCTGCGCGCCGTCATCCCCGGCATCGGGGGCCTGCTCGCACTCCGCGCCCTGGAGCGCGCCGGAACACAGCCCGCTCCGGACGCCGTGGCGGGGGCACGATGAGAGCCCGCCTGCCCGCGCTCGCGGCCACAGCGGCGCCCACCCTGGCGTTCGTGGCCGCCTACGGTGCCGACGGGCTGCGGACCGCCCTCGTGGCGACCACGGCGGCCGGAGTACTGGTTCTCGGCTGTGGCCGGCGAGCCCGCCGATACCTCCAGCATGCGGCGGTGGGCGCGCTGCTGGCGGTGACCTGCGCGGCCGTGGCAGTCGGTACCGGGCAGGCGCGGGGCTTCTTCCTGCTGCCCATGCTGCTGCCCGCGGCAGCGTCGGCGGCCTGCCTTCTGTCGGTGCTGGCAGGCCGCCCCCTGGCCGGCATGGTGGCGAACCGGGTCGTGGGCGGCCCACCGCACTGGCGTGCGCACCGGCCCCTGCACCGTTTCTATCGTTGGACGACGCTGCTCATCGCCCTGGTGTCCCTGGCGAGTCTGGCGGCGCAGGCCGCCCTCTACAGCCGTGCGCAGATCGCCTGGCTCGGTGTCCTTCACATCGTCATGGGAGCGCTCTGGCCCGGGATCACCGCCGCCACGCTGGCTCTGTCGCGTGTGGCCGTGGCCCGCCACCGGGAGTCTGCCGCCACGTGCAGGTCAGACCTCCAGGAAATCGCAAGCTGAACTGCTCCACAGGCCAGTTTCTGCGCAAGGCGCTCCATGGCCTGGTGGTCGTGGACCGGACCGTGCCGGCAGGGCCCGAGGAGCCGGCCTCGCCATACGGCAGGCAGGACCATGCGCAGCCACAGGAACGACGTGAGGTCGTGCCCTCGACGAGACCCCGCTACGGCCGACCCTCGTCTTCCTCCGTCGCACGCTCCTGTGCCGCAAGGAGCCGCAGGGCCCTGTCGTCCTTGCTGCCGGGCTGTGGGAAGTACACATACAGCACGTGCCCCTCGGGGCCGGCGAGTGCGAACGTCTCGAAGTCGAGGGAGAGGACGCCGACGTCCTCGACCGCGAGCCGTTTCTGGCCCGCCACGCGGTCGTACACGTCGTGCGAGTCCCACAGGGTGCGGAACGTCTCGCTGCGTTCCCGCATGCTCGCCACGAATCTATCGAGTTCTGCGGGCCGGCCTGCTGCGGTGGTGCGCAGACCGGCGACGGCCTGGATGGCGATGTCCTCCCAGTCGAGGTACACGATTCGGGCGCGCGGGTCGAGGAAGGTGAACTCGATCAGGTTGTGCCCCGGGCTCCACGCCGGGTTGACCCGGGCCGCGAGGGCGGTGCCGGCCAGTACGTCGCGACGGGGACCGACGACGAAGGCGGGCAGGTCGACCCACCGTTCCAGCAACACCATCACTCCCGGCCGCACTGCGTCGACCGTGGCCGGGCCGCTGCCACCCGCCGGCGCAAGTGACGGCGCCACCATGGACCAGAGGTAACTCCGCTCGGTGTCGTCCAGGCGCAGCACGCGGGCCAGCGCTTCGAGGATCTCGCGGGAGGGGTGCCGGTCGCGGCCCTGCTCGATGCGGGTGTAGTAGGAGGGACTCACGCCCGCGAGCAGAGCCAACTCCTCACGGCGCAGTCCCTTGACCCGGCGCCGTGTGTGGCTGACAACACCGGCGGAGGAGGCATCGATCCGCTCCCGGCGGCTGCGCAGGAAGGAGCCGAGGCGGTTGTCGTCCTGGTCATCGTCACGAGCCATCCAGCCGGATTCTACCGGCGCCGGATGCCGCCCCGTGCCGTCCCGCTCACGGCCGACGCCACCGAACCTGACCCTCCCAGAGCCACCCTCAAGGGGGCGTGGCACGCGCGCCGAAGCCCTGTTGCACTCAAGACATGACGAACGGAGCCATTGCAGTACCCAATGAACCGACCCGCGCCATCGGCGCCACCGAGGGGACGCCGGTGTGGCTGATCACCGGATGTTCGAGCGGCCTGGGACGGGCCCTGGCCGAGCACGCCCTCAAACGCGGCGACCGGGTCGCGGTCACCGCCCGCGACGCGGCGAGCGTGACCGGCCTCGCCGCCGCCTACGGGGACCGCGCGCTCGCCCTCCGGCTGGACGTCACCGACTTCGAGTCGGTGACCGCGGCCGTCGAGGCGTGCGAGAAGGAGTTCGGGCGCATCGACGTCCTGGTCAACAACGCCGGCTACGGCTACCTCGCCGCCATCGAGGAAGGCGAGGACGCCGCTGTCCGGGACCTGTACGACACCAACGTGCACGGCGTGGTCACCGTCCTGAAGGCGGTACTGCCCGGCATGCGGGCCCGTCGTTCGGGGCGGATCGTGAACATCTCCTCGTTCGGCGGTCTCGCGGCTTTCGCCGCGACCGGCTACTACCACGCCACCAAGTTCGCCCTCGAAGGGCTGTGCGAGTCGCTGGCCGCGGAAGTCGCCCCCCTCGGCATCGCGGTCACCATCGCCGAGCCTGGCGGCCTGCGCACCCAGTGGGCCGGAACCTCGATGCGACAGTCAAAGACGCGCCTGCCGGACTACGAGGAGACCGCGGGCAAGCGCCGGTCCTCCACCCTTGCGGTCTCCGGCCGCCAACCCGGCGACCCCGTCCGCGCCGCAGCCGCGATCGCCGCCGTCGTGGATGCCGAGAAGCCGCCGCTGCGACTCCTGCTCGGCTCGGACGCACTCGCCGGCGCCCGCGCTCGCCTGGACCGGATGCGAGGCGAGATCGATGCCAACGAGACACTCACCACAAGCGCGGACCTGGAGCAGGCATGAAGGCCGACAGCGAGACCAAGGGTGAGAACACCGCCGGGCCCAAGGGAGCATTCGTGGTGATCGGGGCCGGCCCCGGGCTGGGCGCCGCGGCAGCGCGCCGGTTCGGCCGCGAAGGGCATCCGGTCGGGCTGATCGCACGCGATGCCGAGCGCCTGGAGCGGATGGCGGCCGACCTGACCTCCAAGCTCCCGGCGACGGTTGCAGCCCCGGCCACCGCGACGGCGGACGTGACCGAACCTGATGAGCTGGCCGCCGCGCTCGGCATGCTACGCAAGCGGCTCGGCCCCATCGAGGTGGTGCTGTTCAGCCCCCGGCCGAGTCTGGAGTGGATCAAACCAGTACTGGACACCGGGCCGCAGGACGTCGCGAACGCGCTGGCCCTCAGCGTCGTCGCCGCCACGGCGGCGGTCCATACGGTGGCCGCGGACATGCGCCGCCGTGGCCGTGGCACGCTGTTGTTCACCACCGGCGGCGCTGCTGTCGAACCGCACCGCGACCGCGCGGTGTCCGGGATCGCCTACGCGGCCGAATCGGCCTACGTCCGCATGCTCCACGACGCGCTCGGCAACGAGGGGGTATACGCCGCACAGCTCACGGTAGTTGGACCCATCGGCCCTGGCGCCCGCCACGAACCGGACGCGGTGGCCGACAGGCTGTGGCAGCTGCACACCCGGCGCGACCAGCCGCTGCTCGTCCTGCGCTGACGAGGAGCGAACGCTGTCCGCCGTGCCGAGCGACGCCGCACGGCCCGGCATCAGCCTGACTCTGCCGAGGATCATCGAGGTAAGCAGCTGACGGCCCATCACTGGCGAAGCGCCGTTATTCGGAAGCTGCATTCCCCACCCTGGTCCACGGCCACCGAACCTTCGGTGCCAACGACGGCACCCCGCGGCGGGATATCGACCCCTGGAAGCGGATCGAGGATTGGCGGCGCGCCATCACCTACCTGGAATTGCGACCCGAAGCCGACGCCGATCAAGGGGCTGGCCGTTCGGTCGAGATGCCCGAACGGTCGCCCGGCAGGACGGTCTGGGCGCTTGCCTGCCATGGGCCGCCCAGACCGGGAGGAGCGCTGTGCTGCGCTCGGGCACTACGGGATGGTGCTCAGGCGCCGGCAGCTCGGCGGGTTGCAATGACGACAGGGTGGTCCGGCATGTCGGCCCAGGCGATCTCGAAGTAGTTGCCTTCTGGGTCGCAGAGGTAGGACGAACGTCCGGCGAAGAACTCGGCGTCGACGGGTTCCTTGGTGACGCGGGCGCCGGCGGCACGCATCTGCTCGGTGAGCCGGTCAACCTCGTCCGCGCTGTCGACCTGCACGCCGATGGTGAACCGGATGCCTCCGGCGCCCGGTTCGGGTTCGGTGTTCCCGTCGTGGGCGAGCTGTGCGAGGGGGAACAGGGCCAAGACGATGCCGCGAAGTTCGAAGGCCACGAATTCGCCGTCGTCCATGATCTGCGGCCAGCCGAGCGTGCGGTAGAAGTCCCGCAGCGCGGGGAGGTCACGCGCACCAAGAGTGATCAGGTTCGCCAGTGGTGGGGATGCGTTCATGGCGTCGAGTATTCGCTGGGGGTTCGACTCGGAGCGCGCCTCGATCCGGTTGCGGCCGAACAGAGCCCGCGATGCCGCAATTTTGAGATTGTACGGATCTGCCCGGTCGGTACCGCCGAGCCGATCGACGGCGAAGACGTGGCTTTCCCGGAGCGCCTCCTGGCCCAACGAGGCCCGACGCGCCGCCCGCGCAGAGAGCGACCGCCACATCGTGAACAACGCGGCCTTCGTCTTCCCCCCAGCCAGCGCCACCTTCAAGTCGTGGGAGTCCGCGTCGGCCTCGGCCGCCGACGGGACGTGGCAACCCGGTGGGGCTGCGGCCGCCCGTCCGTCTCTAACACTGGGGCCCGTCTTCAAACGGATGCCCGGAGCCGGCCCGGGCACGGTCGTACTCGCGCAGCAACGCGTCTATCGGGAGCATGAGTTCGCCTCGTCTGTGGTCAGGGACGCTGTCACCGCTCGCTCGGCGGCGGCGAGGGCGCCCTCGATGTGCCCGGCGTACCGGGTGGCTGTCTCGGTCGACGCCCAGTGCAGCCTGCCGTCCAGAGCGGGCTGCTGATAGAGGGGGTGCCCGAACAGGGAGTAGTCGCCCAGGCGGTGCACGGCGGGCGGAGTGGTCCACCGCTCGCCGCTCCAGTTCTGTATGTGGAGCGTGTCGGGACGGGCGGCGGCAGGACCGAAGAGCTGCGCCAGCTGGGCAGTCACCGCCTGTTCGAATCCGGGGCCCACGATCTGGGCCGCGGCGAAGCCGAACAGCGCGGGAGGCTGCCCGTCGGGACCCGACATGTCGTGCAGCTCCTGCAGTGGGCCGGTGCTGCTGGCCGCCGCCCCCGCGAGTCCCGCGTCCCGCCAGAAAGCGGCCGGGTAGCGGGCGACGACCTTGGCGACCGCCCCCATCCACACCGGGGTCGCCCGGGCGAGGCGGACCAGTTCCGGCGGCAGCCGCGAGTCGAAGTCGATGCGCGCGAGGGCGAGAGCGGGAGGCAGGGCCACCACGACCTGCTCGGCGTGCAGCACCGCGCCCGGCGTACGGACGTCGACACCGCCGGTGGCGTGAGGGCGGATCGCGGTGACGGGACTGTCCAGCCGTACGACGCCGGCGGGAAGTCCGGTCGCGAAGGCGCCGGCGAGGGCTTCGGCCCCCGGTGCGAAGCGGTGCGCGGGGGCGTCGATCAGGTTGCCGGGCAGCCGTCGTACGCCGGTGGCGTCCTGCACCAGCGTGTCTCCGGCCAGGTGCTGCTCGAAGGTGTCGATGCCGAACCGCGCTACGAGATCCTCGACGCGCCGCTCCCCGCCCCAGAACCAGGTGGCCCCCAGGTCGAGGACCCCGGGTGGAGCGTGCGTGCTGAGCAGACGCCCGCCGACGCGGCTGCGGGCTTCCAGGCACACGGTGTCGCGGCCGGCGGCGATCAGGGCGGCGGTCGCGGCAAGACCGGCGATCCCGGCACCGACCACGACGACGTCGTGATCGTCATGCTGGAGCATCTGCGGCTCCCTCTCTGCTTCTGTGGCGCCGGTCAGGCGCCGGGAACGAGGACCATCCGGAAGCGGGCCCTGCCCTCCTGCTGCGTGTCCAGCGCCTGCTGTGCCCGCTCCAGCGGGACGGTCTGCACCTGGGGGCGGATGCCGTTGGCGACCGCGAAGCGCATGGCCTGTTCGGTGTCGGCGGGGCTGCCGGTCAGATGACCGGTGACACTGCGCGCGCCCATGACGAGCTTGGCCAGGGGGAGTTGGAGGGGAGATCCGTCGAAGCCGACGACGGTGAGCCGCCCGTGCGGGGCGAGCCCGTCCACCAGCTCGGCCAGCGGCTTGCTGCTGGAGGCCGTGGACAGGATCACCCGTGCCCCGCCCAGCTTCCCGAGTTCGGCACCGGGCTCCTCCCGCTCGGTGTCGATGTAGTGTCGCGCGCCCAGCTCCTCGGCGAGCCCTCGCTTCTCCTCGCCCCGGCCGATCGCCACCGTCTCGAACCCCATGGCCGCGGCGAACTGCACCGCCAGATGTCCCAGACCGCCGATCCCCAGGACGGCGACCAGGTGGCCCGGCCCGGCGCCGGAGTGCCGCAGGGCGTTGAAGGTGGTGACGGCGGCGCAGCCGAAGGGCGCGGCCTGCGCCGCGGACAGGCCCTCGGGAATCCGGGCGAGGGCGGCGGCGGGAACCGTGAGGGTGCTCGACCAGCCACCGGGATACGACAGGCCCGGGATCCTCCGCTGCGGACAGTGGACGACATCCCCGGTACGGCAGGCGGAGCAGTGCCCGCAACTGCCGCCGAACCAGCCGACGGCCACCCGTTCCCCCACCTCCCACCCCTGCACCTGGGGGCCCATTTCGACGATCACGCCGGCGGCCTCGTGGCCCGGAGTGACGGGGAAGCCGGTCGCCGGAGCGGGATTGCGGACCGTACCGATGTCGGCGCCGCAGATACCGGTCGCCTCGACGTCGATCCGCACCTCGCCGAAACCGGGTGCCCTCTCCTGCACCGGAACGACCCGTACCGCGGCCCCGGCCCCGGCCACTTGCGCGGCCTTGTGAACATGGTTGGCGTCCAGGGACACGAAAACCTCTCCTTGGAAATCAAAACGACGCGGATATCCCACGGAATATCTCGCGCGTGGCTCCTTGTGCACCGTAGGGCGTCCCCGACGAGCCCGGTAGAGGATCATGGTGAATGGGGGTATAAAGAGCGGCTATAGCCATGAGGGGGTAGCACCATGAACATCGAGGGGCTGCGCTATGCCCGGGCCGTCTCGACGACGAAGTCGTTCAGCGCGGCCGCCCGGGCCTACGGCGTCACCCAGCCCGCCCTGTCCAACGGCATCGCGCGGCTGGAGCGGGAACTCGGCGTCACGCTGTTCGAACGCTCGCCGCGCGGGGTGCGGCCGACAGCGGACGGCACGCGGGTCCTGCCCATGATCGACCAAGCCCTCGACGCCCTGGACGCCATCGTCGCGGAGGCCCGGCGGCTGGCCCAGCCGGCGTCCGACATGATCCGCATGGGCGTCTCTCCGCTGATCGGGGCCGCCCTCGTCGCCCGGGCCTTCGACGCAGCCCGCCACCTGGACCGCCCGCGCGATCTGGTCCTGCGCGAGGCGGATCTCACCCACCTGCGTGAGGACCTCAAGGCAGGGCTCCTGGACATCCTCCTGGTGCCGGCCGTGCAGGCCATGCCCACGTTCCGGCATCGCGTCATCGCCCGCGAACCGGTCGTGGTGATCGACCCGGCCGACTCCCGGACCGAGGGCCCGGTCGAGCTGCGGGCCGCGGCCGACGCCGCCTACATCCTCGTACCGGACAGCTGCGGACTGACCACCTTCACCACGGAACTCTTCCGCAGCCACGACCTGCCCCTGCGCACCTACCCCGGCGAGGCCTCCAACTACCGTGTCCTGGACGAGTGGGCGCGCATGGGTGTGGGCGCCGCGCTGCTGCCCCAGTCCAAGATCACACACGACCACGGCGGCTCCCGTCCCCTCGTCCGAGCCGGTGCCCCCGTGGAGATCGCCTACGAGGCCGTCTGGGACAACGACACCCCGCTCGCGGCCGACCTGGAGGACTTCGTAGCGGCTCTTACCCCACATCCCGAAGAGAGCCAGGCCGATTGACGCAGATTATGGCTCCTGGGCTCTGCCGGCACCTCTACCGGGCTCGCCCGCAGGAATCCGCACCGCGTATATGACGCATCCCCAACTCATTCCGGAAACCGTCTTCGAACTGTTTCCGGTTGAGCCGACCGGCGGCGGAGACGAGTCGCAGCCGCAGGCGTTTGGGCTCCCAGCGCGGGCCCCTCCAACTACTCGATCTACTCGATCGTGAAGCCTGAGAACCCGTCGTCCCTGAGATCGTTGCCGCCGTTGGTGCGGAACGCTGGCCTCCCGTCTCCTGCGGGCTTAACCTGCGGCCATGTGGGGGCAGGGATCTTCATGGAACAAGAACAAGACGTCTCTCGCAGTGCAACGTCGCAGGCTCGACCGGCAAGTGCGTCGTTCGCGGCGACAGCTGCCGCCCTCCCCGATGGAGCCCCGGTCTGCCCGTCGCCGGATGAGGCTGGGGCTGGGGATCGTGGGCGCGGCGTGGGCGACGGTCGTCCTCGCGGATGCGGGGCTGATCCGAACCCATGTGTTGAAGGAGACGGACACCGGGATCGCCACCGGGGCCGGATTCGTCGCTGGAGTGCTGGCATACATGATCTGGTTCGGGGATGCGGGCACGCCGCACGTCTCCACCGCCGAGGGGAGACGGCTCGTGTCTGCCCGCACGCTCACCGGGGTACGCACGATTGAGCTGGACGCTCTGGCCGGTGTCCGCCGGTTCGCTGCGATCGGCCGATACGGCGGCACGATCGATGAGTTGCGCCTGCGGGACAGCCACGGGCTGCGTCTGACGATCGGCCGTGACACGCGGGCGGAGGACGCCATACGCCGCGCCGTCGTGAGGGCGGACGCGTCCGGCGCATCGGTCAAGGTGACCAGGCATGCCCGTAGCCGCCTGGGCTTGGATCCGAGCTCATCCGTTCCCCGCTTCGTGCACTTGTTCTTCGGCGTGTGGGTCATGCTTGCGGCGCTCCTGCTCCCCGCGCTGGGCAGCTACACCATCGCCTGTTTCTTGGCGGGAACCAGCGCGTGGGTTTCGCCGTCAGGTCATTGACCACAACGCACGCCGTCGTCCTCGCTGCGTGATCGTATGGTGTGCGCGACTTCAGCCGACGCTGGGGCCCGGGAGCTGTTCACGGATGGTCTCAAGATCGGACCTCGTGCGCCCGTGCGCGCGGATCCAGGAGTGGTCCTGAAGGCCAGCCCGCCGAACCAACCGGCATGGAGTCGCGTACCGGCCTCACCGCCGCCGATCCGTCAGCGGCACAGCCATCCTCCGGCTCCACCGGACGGCCCGTCCACGAGTCGGTGAACCAGCGTGCGTTCCACGGTTCGGGGCGGCAGCGGAAGCCGATGGCGGCAAGCAACCCGCCTGCGGACCTTGTCGATCACAGCGAAGAGCACCTCGATGTCCACACAGTCCATCGCGGCCGGACCCGGCACCGCGGTCCACTCGTCGGAACAAGGGCATGCCCCATCTGTCCCGTCTCAAGTGATCTGGTCCGAAGCCGTGGTTGTGACCTGGGGCGACCAGAACGGTTGAGACAGCTGGGTGGACGAGAATCTCAGTTGTTCCGGACCCTGTCGTATGAATACTGGCTGTCGTGTCAGTTGATCCGGTCTGCTTCCGGTGTTTCGAGTTGGACCAGGGGAAGGCCTGCGATCATGACCATGCACGATGACGAAGTGGACGTGACCACCGACATCGTTGCGACCTTGATCCAAGAACAGTTCCCTCAGTGGAGCGGCAAGGCGATCCGACTGCTGTCGTCGACGGGGACGGTCAACGCCATCTTCCGCATCGGCAACGACCTCGCTGCGCGTTTCCCACTGCGTCTGGCCGATGCCACCGAGGCGCTGGCGGTTCTGGAACAGGAAGCCCAGGCGAGCGCGGAGCTGGCACAGGTGTCCCGGTTCCCCGCCCCGGAACCCGTCGCCTTGGGACAGCCCGGGGCGGGTTACCCCATGCCGTGGTCGGTCCAGACATGGCTGCCGGGAACGATCGCCTCCGATGCCGACCCGAGTGGGTCGGACGCTTTTGCCGAGGACCTTGCGGCCTTCATCTCAACCCTGCGGAACGCCGAGACGCGGGGGCGGACATTCAGCGGCGAGAATCGTGGCGGCGTTCTCGCTCACCACGACAGTTGGATGGCGAAATGCTTCGAAGAGAGCAAGGGGCTGCTCGACGTGCCCCGGCTGCGCCAGGTGTGGAGCCGTTTTCGCGCGTTGCCACGCACGAGCGCCGATGTGATGAGCCATGGTGACTTGATTCCCGGCAATGTACTGGTCGTGGGAGACCGGCTCAGCGGCGTACTCGACACCGGCGGCTTCGGCCCGGCCGACCCCGCGCTGGACCTGGTCAGTGCGTGGCACCTGCTGCAGCCGGGCCCGCGGGAAGTGCTCCGGCGGACACTGGGCTGTGACGACCTGGAGTGGGAGCGGGGCAAGGCATGGGCGTTCGAACAGGCGGTGGGTCTTGTCTGGTACTACGTCGAGAGCAATCCGACGATGAGCAGAATGGGGCGCCGGACACTCGACCGCATTCTGGAGTCGACGAAGTGATGCCCCCGATCGTGGGCCGTGACAGAGATGATCGCTTGCCGCACACCGGCGGTGATCACCCGCGGCCGCACCCGTTCCCGGACCAGCCCCGACCAGCCAGATCAGGATCAGGGCCCGAGCACCGACTCTGGAGTCGAATCGACTGATGGACATGTCCTCCCGAGAGATCCGCATGCCCCTCAACGAGGTCGTCGCAGTGCTGCAGGACCTGAACGAGTTCGTCGTCTCCCTCGACCGGCTCGGATCCCGCCAGGCATCCGGAACCGCCGACGAGTACACCGTCGGCAGATTCATCGCAGACTGGGATGTCGCTCGGCGACTGGCCCGCGCCCGACGCGTCATCAGCGTCGCGCTGGATGCGCAGCTGAGCGAGGAAGACAACGCCGACATCGACACCCTGTGCGACCAGGGCCGCTTCTACGGCACGGACCGCTCCGTCAGTCCCTCCACCGACCAGATCCGCTGATCATGAAGCAGTCTGCGAGGGGTGCGGTTCGCCGTCACCAGCCGCCGCCGCGTTCCGCGTCTCGCCGGGGCCGCGATCGCCGGGTTCCGCCGCCGGGCATTCAGCATGCGTGGAGGGACATGCGGCGCAATCGTGCATGGACATGGTGGTTGCCGGTGAAAATAGAATGCTGAGCCCTGCGGGAGCGGCGGGCCGCGACCGGTCCGTGAGGGGGAGCCGACCGCAGGACAGGGGCGAGTTCGTACCAGCGTTTCGAGATCGTCAGGGCGGCATGCGCGGCGAGCCGGGGGACCGGTGGACCCATGGGTAGTTCGGGGGGCGTTCATGGATCCGGCGGAGCCCGCACCGGAGTTGATTCACACGACCCGTGATTTCGCGCGGGAATTCACCCGGTTACGTACGCGGGCCGGCCTCAGCATGCGCGCGCTGGCGCGGGCAGCGGACGTGCCCTCCAGCACCATCGGCGACTATTCGTCGGGCCGTTCGCTTCCGTTGCCCGGAGACATGGAGAAACTGCGCGCGCTCCTGGTCAAGCTGGGGGTCACGCAGGAGGCCGACCTCAAGGCATGGACGGATGCCGCCCTGCGCGCCCGGGCCCCCGTGGGCCGTCAGCGCCGCTCGGCGCCCATGCCCTACCGGGGACTGGCGAGCTTCGGCGTGGAGGACGCGCGATGGTTCCACGGCCGCGACGAGGTGACGGCGGAACTGCTGGCCGCGGTCTCCGAAGCACAGCGCGGCGACCTTCCCGTCATCCTGGTCGGCGCCTCGGGGTCGGGGAAGAGTTCACTGCTGCACGCGGGCCTTCTGGCCGCACTCGCGGGGCCGTTGCTCACCTGCTCGCCGGGCGACCGGCCGCTGGCGGGACTGGCCGACCGGATCGCGCAGGCCACCGGCCGCCCGGCGCTCGACCCGGACCTGCTGCGCGAGCGGCCGGAAGCCGTCGCCGAGGAAGTGGCCGGCCTCGGCGAGACGGCCCTGACCGTCGCGGTGGACCAGTTGGAGGAGATCTTCACCCTCTGCCCCGACGAGGAGGAGCGCAGCGCGTTTCTCCTCACCCTCGCGGCGCTGGCCGCCGCGGACACCGGCTCGGGGAGCCGGGTGCTGGTCGTCCTCGCCCTGCGGGCCGACTTCTACACCCAGGCGCTTTCCCATCCGTTCCTCGCCGCCGCCCTGCGCAGCCGGCAGGTCGTCGTACGTCCGATGACGACCGGCGAACTGCGCCAGGCGATCACCGGACCCGCCCGGGAGGCCTCCATCGAGGTCGACGACGGTCTGGTACCGCTCCTGCTGGCCGACCTCCAGCCGGGCGGTGCCGGTGCCGCCGCCCACGACCCCGGAGCGCTGCCGCTGCTCTCGCACGTCCTGCTCACCACGGCCGAGCGCTCCGGCGGCAAGCGTCTGACCGTTCCGGACTACCTGGCGAGCGGCGGCATCCAGCACGCCCTCGGGAACTCCGCGGAGAGCGTGTACCGCGCTCTGGGGGACTCACGGCAGGAAGCCGCACGCCGGCTCTTCCTGCGTCTGGTCCATCTCGGCCGGGACACGGCCGACACCCGCCGCCGTGTCCGGTGGGCGGAACTGGCCGACGCCGAGGGCACGGTGCCGACCGACATGGACGAGGCGCTCGCGTCCTTCGTGGCGGAGCGGCTGCTGACCGTCGACTCCACGTCGGTCGAGATCACGCACGAGGCGCTGCTGGGCGGCTGGCCGCGCTTGGGGCAGTGGGTGGAGGCCAACCGGGCCCGGATGCTCCAGCACCGGCGCCTGACCGACAGTGCCTTCAGCTGGCAGGAAGCGGGCCGGGACGCGGCTGCCCTGTCGCGGGGCGGCCAGCTGGCGCTCTTCCGCGAACTGGCCGGCGACGCCGGCTACGGCGCTCCGCTCAGCACGCTGGAACACGAGTTCCTCGACGCCTCGACGGCGGAGGAAGAACGGGTGCGCGCCGCGGACCGCCGTACGGTACGGCGGCTGCGGCGCCTGTCGGTGGCCCTGGTGATCGCGCTCGTGGCCACCCTCGCGCTCGGCGGTGTCGCGGTCCGGCAGCGATCACAGGCGAACAGCCAGCGCGACCAGGCGCTCTCCCGGCAGATCGCGTCCCGGGGGGAGCTGCTGCGTCGGCAGGACGTGTCGCTGGCGGCCGGACTGGGCGTGGAGGCCTATCGGATCAGCCCGACCACCGAAGCGCGCGCCCTGCTGCTGGAGACATCGGACACCCCGACGGCCGTACGCCTGGACCGCGCGCACGGTGTCATCCAGGCGGTGCCCGTCAGCTCCCGCCACGTCCTGGCCTCGGCCGCCGCCGACGGGACCGTCCGGCTGTGGGACGTCAGGGGGGTCCGGCCGCGGCTGCTGAAGCTGATCCGGCTCGCTGCCCGGACCGCCCTGTACGCGGCGGCCTTCAGCCCGGACGGCAGGCAGCTGGCCGTGGCAGGACAGGACGGTCGGGTACGGCGCTGGGACGTCACCGACGCCGCTCACCCGGTGCCGCTGGGTGCGACCTCGGGCGGCGCCGGCACGGTCTACACGCTCGCCTACAGCCCCGACGGGCGGACCCTGGCCGCCGGCGCGAGCGACGGCTACCTGCACAGGTGGCAGGTCGGCGCCGATGGCGCACTCACCGCCCTGCGCCCGCTCACCGGTGCCTCGGCGGCCGTCCAGACGGTGGCCTTCGCCTCCGACGGCCGCACAGTGGCCGCCGGGAGCGCGGACGGCCGCACCTACCTGTGGCAGCCTCGCCTGTCGACCGCTCCTGCATGGACCAGCAAGGTCACCGGCACCCCGGAGACCGTCTTCTCCGTGTGCATCAGCCCCGACGGCTCCCTCCTCGCTGCCGGGAGCAAGGACGGGTCCGTGCGGCTGTGGCACCTCGGCCGGCACGCGCTGCCGGACCGATCCCTCCCCTCGCCTCCGCCGGCGACCAGCTGGGTCAACGCCCTCGCGTTCAGCCCGGACGGGAACCTCCTCGCGGTGGGCAGCAGCGACACCTCCGCCCGGCTGTGGGACGTCAAGGCCGCCCAGGTCACTGCCGTCCTGCCGCACCCCGGCCCGGTCGCCGCGCTGGCCTGGGACGGCACGCAGACCCTGGTCACCGGTGCGGGCGACGGAGCGGCCCGGCTGTGGCGGCTGCCAGTGCCCTATCTGCCGGGCAGCGGGGTGGTCGCCAGCGTCGCCTACCGTCCGGACGGGCGAGTGCTCGCGGTCGGCAGCGGGGTGCTCCAGCTGTGGGACACGACCAGGCACCGGCCGCTCGGACCGGCGGTGAAAGGCCCCACCCCCGCCAACGCGATCGCCTTCAGCCCCGACGGCAACACCCTGGCCGCCGGGTACGACGACGGCACGATCCGGCTGTGGAACGTCCGTGACCCGCGCAGGCCGGTCCCGGTCGGCAGCCCGGTCAAGGGCGGGGGAGGGCAGGTGATCGAGTCACTGGCGTTCCGTCCGGACGGCGGCCTGCTCGCCTCCGGCGGTGACGACCACACCGTGAGGCTCTGGCGGACAGCGCCAGGGCAGACCCCGACGCTCGAAGCCGGCCTGCACGGTCCGCAGAACTACGTCTTCTCGGTGGCCTTCAGCCCCGACGGGCGCACACTGGCGGCCGGCAGCACCGACCGGACCGTACGACTGTGGGACATCGCGCCCACCGGCCGCGCGACACCACTGGGCCGACCGCTCACCGGCGCCGACGACACCGTGTACGCGGTGGCCTTCAGCCCGGACGGGCACACCCTGGCGGCCGGAAGCGCCGACCGGACGGTCCGGCTGTACGACGTACGCCATCGCTCGGCGCCGCGCCCCCGAGGCGTGCTGGAAGGCCCGGTGGGATACGTCTACACGCTCGCCTTCGGCCCGGACGGCCACACCCTGGCGGGCGGCGCCACCGGCGAGGTCTGGCTGTGGGACGTGTCCGACCCGGCGGCGGCCCGGTTGCGCGGCACCCTCGGCAATCCGTCCGGCCACGTCTACTCCGCCGCCTTCAGCCCGGACGGCGGGGAACTCGCGGCCGGCGGCGCGGACGGCTACGTCCACCTGTGGTCGACCTCCCCCGACGCGGAGGCCGCCCGGCTGTGTGCCGCACAAGCGGCAGCGGTCGACCAGGACGAATGGCGGCGCAACGTCTCCTCCACCCGCGGCTACCGCGCCCCATGCCCCGGACGGCCCTGACCGGGCCGTCCGGAGAATCCGCTCCCACCTGCCCGGACATACCGGCCCGCCCGATGGCGAAAAGTCCGGACGGATCCGGACAGCCCCGGACGCAGACAACGCGCGGAAGGCGCCGCTAGGTTCCGGCCAAGCAGGAGCAGGCGACGACAGGCGCCGCCACCGCATGCGGCATGGCGCCCGACGCCCGACGCAGGGGGAACCCATGGACCACCGCACCACCCGGCGCACCCGCGCCCGCTGCGCCGTACCCGGCCCGGGAGGCCACCGCGCGGGGACGCTCGCCGGATTCACCCGCGATCCGCTGGCCTATCTCGCGGCGCTGCGACAGACCTACGGCCCCGTGTGCCGGCTGCCCGTACCGGGCAAACGCATCGTGCTGGTCGCCGACCCGGCGGGCGTGCACGCGGCGCTGACCGACCGGACCGGGGCGTTCGTGAAGGGCAGGCCCGAGGACGGGTCCCGCTCCGCGTACGACACGCTGCCCCTGCGGCTGCTCGGGGACGGCATGCTGACCAGTTCCGGCGCGACGCACCGGGACCAACTGCGGCGCATCGCACCGGGGCTGGGCCCGCACCGGATGCCGGCGCTGGAGGGCATCTTCGTCGAGGAGGCCGAGGCACTCGCCCGGCGCTGGGCCGCGGAACCGGGCGTCCGGGACGTGCAGCAGGACCTGGCTCGGCTGGCCCTGGCGGTGATCTGCCGCACGCTGTTCGGGTGGACCATGCGCGAGGAGGAAGAACTCCTCCTGACCCGGGCCCTGGCGGCCGGGACCCGCTGGAGCATCCGCCCTTTCGTGCCGGGCGCCCGGGTGCTGGACCACCTTCCGGTGCCGCGGACCGTCGGCTGGCGACGGGTACGGAGAGACGTCCGAGGGGTCTTCGACGAACTCAGCGCACGTCCGGCCGGCTGCCCTGGCGGCACCGTGCTCTTCGACTCGATCCGGGCCGGGCGGCACTGTCCCACCCGGGGCAGTCGGGCCGAGCTGGTGGTCGACGAGACGCTGACGCTGCTCGTGGCCGGGCACGAGACGACCGCCAACGGCCTGTTCTGGTGCCTGGAGCTGCTGGCCCGGCACCCCGAGGCGCAGGCCCGGGTCCAAGCGGAGATACGCGCCGCCGCGCGCGGCGGACATCCCGTCGGGCTGCGTGACCTGCCCGAGCTGCCGTACACCGGCGCGGTCTTCCGCGAGGCCCTGCGCCTGTACCCGCCGGTGTGGCTGACGTCGAGGACACTCACCCGCGCCGCGGTCCTGGCCGGCTGTCGGCTGTCCGAAGGCACGGTCGTCCTGGTGAGCCCGTGGGTCACCCACCGCGACCCCGGTGTGTGGTCCTCGCCCGCGGCCTTCCTGCCCGAGCGCTGGCTCGACCGCACGGGACGCCTGACCGACAGGGCCGCCTATCCGGCCGACGGCACCCGCCACCGCCGCTACCTCCCCTTCGGCGCCGGTCCCAGACGCTGCGCCGGCCAGGTCTTCGCCGAGACCGAGAGCGTCATCGTCCTCGCCGCGCTCCTGCGCGACCAGGTTCTGGAGCCCGTCGCCGGACACCGCGCCACCCCCTGGCCGGCCTACACGCTGCGCCCCTGCCCGCAGGCCAGGCTGCGCGTGCGTGCCGTACCCGGCCACCGACGCCGCCCCGCACGCCTCGCACCGGAGGGCCGGTCATGAAACCGATGCCCGTCACGAGGGCGTGGAGCTGTCTGACCGTGGCCGCGCTCCTGACCACCGTGGGCGCCTGCGGCACCGTTCAGCCGTCGGACTCCGGGGCGACGACGCCCGCGACCACGCGCCCGGCCACGACAACCCCGGCCACCCCGGCCACCCACACCCCCACCCCCACGCCGGTCGCACCGACCCCGACCGACCTCCCCACGCGGATGGAGCAGGAGGGCTACCGCGGCGCGAACACCTTCACCGATCCGCACCACCCCGGCACATCCCGACGGGGGCCTCGGGTCCAGCCGATGACGTTCGCGCCGGTCATCTGCCGGGTTCTGGCGCAGGAGACCCTCACCGCCAACCCCGACGGGTACTGGTATCTGCTGGGCGGCACATGGCACGGAAAGTACTGGGCGGTGGCCAACACCTTCTGGAACGGTGACGTACCGGGGCACAAGCCCTACACCCACAACACCGACAAGTCCGTTCCACTGTGCCGGAGTTCCTCGTGAGGGCGCGGCACGACCGGAGCGTGCTCGCCGTACTGGCGGTCTTCGCGTTCCTGCTGACCGGCTGCTCGGACAGCCCCTCGCGGACGCACCCCGCCCGGTCCGCGGCGGCGCGGCCCGGCACGTCCACGGCGTCGGCCCCGTCGCCGAGGTCGGCACTGCTCACCCCGGGTGACCTCCACGGGCCGTGGTCCGGCCAGTCGACGCCGCTGCGACTCGGCTACGACGTGCGCGGGTGCCCCGCCGTCACCGAGGCGACCGAGCCGGCCATGCGGTCCGGTGAGACCTACGCCGAGACCAACCTCCAGGCCTCACCGACCGGCCCGTTCCTCGACGAGGCGCTGACCCTGGGCCCCGCGCGGGGCGCGCGCTCCGACGCCGCCCGGCTGAGCGCGAAGCTGGTCGGCTGCCGGCACCTGACGCTGGGCCACGGAGCGCGCAGCATCTCCCTCGACCTCGTCCCGGTCGCCTTCGTCCATGGCGCCGTCGCCTCGCGCATGGACGGGCAGTACTCCGGGCTGCCCGTCACCGGCTACGTCATCTACGGCCTTGTCACCGGGCGCGCCGCCATGGCGCTGCTCTACCTGGGCTTCACCGCTGTCTCGTCCGACACCGTGTACGAGATCTACCGCACCGCCTCGGCCAAGGCCCGGGCCACCCTGAAATGAGGACCACGCACTCATGGAACTGCAAGCGCGGGACGAGACACCCGGCATCGTGATCACCCTGTCGGCCGCCGCACCCGGTGAGGAACTGCGCCGCCTGCACGTGGCCCTGCTCGAAGACGAACGGCTGAGCGACGTCACACCGCTGCACAAGCCTCTTCTCCCGGGCCGCATGGGGCCCGAACTGTGGGGCCTGCACCTGTCCTCGCTGCGTCCGGACGACGTGGCGGCGCTGCTCTACGCCGTCGCCACGTGGCTGCGCCACCGAACCGGCGACATCAAGGTGACCTTCGAACAGAACAAGGACGGCAGGAAGATCACCGTGGACGCCACGCGCGTCAGGAAGGACGACCGGCGCGAACTGCGGGAGACCTTGCGGACTCTGGCCGGGGACCTCCTCGCCCCGCCCGACGGTACGGCGCCGGCCGCCGGCCCCGGCGGGCAGACCGCGGACACACCACACCACGAGCCGGCCCGCACCGCCCCGGAGCGGACGGGTGCCGAGAACGCGTCCCGGGCTCCCGGGGAAGGGTGAGGGATGCCGCCCCGGCACGGCCTGCTCTCCGACGAGGCGACCCGCGTCCTCCTGGTGGGCGCCGCCCACTACGCGTCGGAGGACTGGCCCGACCTGGAGCCGGTACGGCGCAGCACCGAAGCGCTGGCCGACCTGCTGCGGAGCCGCTGCGGCCTGGACGAGCGCCGGCTCCACGTCCTCCACGATCCCGCCGGCGCGCAGGAGTTGTCCGACGCGGTGTGGGCCGCCGCCGACGGCGCCGCCGCACTCCTGCTCATCTTCATCGGCCACGCCACGGCGACCATGGGCGGCACCTACCTCCGTGATCTGCAGCTCGGCACGAACAGTCTGGTCGCTCCGACGGCACGGCAGGCCTCGCGTGACGAGGCGCTGCCGTTCTCCGAAGCGTGCCGGGTCATCGAGAGCGTCGGCGTCAGACGGGTACTGACGATCCTGGACTGCTGCTATTCCCGCAGCGCGCGGCACCCGCTCCAGCAGTGGCCCGGTGAGGTGTCCGTCGGCCTGCTGGCGTCGGCGGACTCCGACGAGCTCGCTCTCGCCGAGAACGACGACCGGTACACCCGCTTCACGGGCGTCCTCATCGACATCCTGGAGAAGGGGATTCCCGGCCGCGGACCCAGCCTGACCGTCGCAGACGTGGCCGAAGCGCTCCAGGCCAGGCTGCATGAACCCCCGCGCGCCTACGAACTGCCCAACCGGGAACTGTGGCAGACGCCCTTCGCGGACAACGCCGCCTGGGACGCAGGACAGCACACCAGCCGGTTCGGGTCGGCGGACACATCCGCCGAGCCGAACCCGCCCTGGCCGGACCTCTTCCCCTACGCGAAGTCCCAGCGCCGGTACTTCTTCGGCCGCGACAGCGCCCTGGAGGAGTTGACCGCCGCCGTACGCGCGGCCGACGGCACGTGCCCGTTGCTCCTGACCGGCCCCTCGGGCATCGGCAAGACATCGCTGCTGCGCGCGGGCCTTCTGCCGAGTGCCGAGAGCGGCGACCTGCTCCCCGGCTCCGGCGCCTGGCCGGTGGTGGAGGTGAGGCCGGGGACGTCCCCCATGAAGGCGCTCCACAGCGCGCTGACGAGACAGACGGGCGGGCGCAACGACTGGCCCAAGGACGTGCCACGCACGGCCGACGAGGCCTTGGCGCTCATACGGAGCCTGACCGCGGATCCGCACGAGGAGGCCGGCACCGATGTTCCCGGCGGTGCCGCCTCCCCGCCCCGGCGGGTCCTTCTGATCGTCGACCCGCTGGAGGAGGTCCTGCAGCAGGGTGTCGCGGAGCCGGACCGCGATGCCTTCTTCCGGACCCTGCTGGCGGCGTCGCGACCGGACGGCACATACCCCGCCGCGGCCGTGGTGGTCGCCGGAGTCCGTGACGACTTCCGCAACGCGGTGCGGGAGGCGTTCGGGGCGGCACCGGCAGCGGAGGTGGCGCTGAAGCCGATGACCCCGAAGGACCTGCGCGAGGTCGTAGAGAAGTCCGCTCAGGCAGCGGGGGTCCGCGTCGACCCCGGGCTGACGAGCCTGGTCCTCAGGGACACCGGTGCCACCGCGGGCTCCCTCGCGGACCCGGGTGTCCTGCCCCTGCTCTCGCACGCGCTGGCCGCGAGCTGGATGCATACCGAGGGCGGCTGGCTGACCGCGCTGTCCTACGAAAAGGTCCGAGGCATCCGGGGCGCGATCTCGAAAACCGCCGACGACGCCTTCGGCGTGCTGAGCGAGACCGAACGGCGCGAGGCCCGGGCGATCCTGCTGTCCCTGGTCGCCGTCGACCGGGACCGTGAGACGTACATCAGACGCAGAGTGCCCAGCGAACTCCTGGTTCCCGACGACCCTTCCGGGGCCGACGCGAGGACCGCCCTGTCCGCACTGACCAGGGCCCGGCTCATCGTCGTGGACGGGGGCTTCTCCGAGATCAGCCACGAGTCGCTGTTCACCGCCTGGCCGGATCTGAAGCGATGGATCGAGGGCGCGCGCGGCCGCCTGCTGGAGCGGCAGGAGATCGACGAGGCCGCTCGGTACTGGGAGAACAACCACCGGTTGCCAGGGGAGTACCGGCTCACCGGCCGTTCGGCCGAGCGGCGCACGCGGTGGCCGGCCGACGGCGACGTCCGACTCGACCGGCGACAGCGAAACTTCCTGAAGGCCAGCCTCCAGGCCGCGCGCCGCCGCCGGCAGGTGCGCGTGGGAGCACTGAGCGTGATCTTCACCCTCCTGGTCACGAGCACCGTCTTCTTCGCCGTGGCCCGGCAGCAGTCGGAGCACCGGGCACAGGCCCAGAGGGCCGCACTGGCCCAGCAGTTGGTCACCGTCGCCGACTCCCTGCGTGCGGACGACCCCCGTACCGCGCTGCTGCTCGCGGTCTCCGGCGCGCGGGCCGGCGCGTCACGGCAGGCCGACACCGTCCTGCAGCGCATCTTCCAAGCGACCGCGTTCGACGGCGTCTTCACCGTACGGCCCGTCGCCGGCACCAAGGCCCCGGCCGTCGACAGCGTGAGCTACGGCGACGACGGTCACCAGCTGGCCGTCGGGACCGCCGCGGGCGGCACCGTGCTGATCGATCCCACTCGCAGGCCGATGCAGGAACTGGACTCGATCCCCTACGGGCACGGCGGAAAGGTCGAATCCGTCTCCTACGCACCGACCGCCGGACTGCTCGCCGAAGGCGGATCGGACGGCACCGTCCTGCTCGTCTCCACCACCGACCCGCGGCACCGTGTGGTGGCGACGCTCGACGCCGGCACCACGACGGTGAGTTCGGTGGCCTGGTCGCCCGACAGCCGGCTGGTTGCCGCCGCGACGCGGAACCGCGGCACACTCCTGTGGGACGTCTCCCGTCCGGCGCACCCCGTGCCGCTGGCCGCCCTGCCCTCGGCGGTCGGTGTCGACGCGGTGGCCTTCGCCCCCGCGGGAAACCTGGTGGCCACGGCCGGGGACGACGCCAGGGTGACGCTGTGGACACTGTCCCGCCCTGGCAGGCCGACACCCCGCCGTCTCTCCGCCGGCGTGACCAGTCCGCTGGACGCGCTCGCGTTCTCGCCGGACGGCACCATGGTCGCTTCGGGCGCCAAGGACGGAAGCGCCCAGCTGTGGACCGCGGGCGGTCGGGGACGCTGGCGGCGAGTGTCGCTCAACGGCCACACCGCTGCCGTCCTGGCCGTCGCCTTCTCACCCGACAGCGGGATGCTGGCCTCCGCGTCGGCCGACGGCAGCACGGCGCTGTGGCACCTGGACGGTGAGGGGGCGGCGAGTCAGTCGAGCACCCTGCTCGACGGGCCGAGCGCCGTGACGTCGGTAGCCTTCTCGCCGGACGGCCACACGCTGGCGACCGGCTCGAACGACGGGGACGTCGTCCGGTGGGACCTGTACCGCCACCAGAACGCCGTAGCACTACCTGTCCACGTCCGCTCTCCCCGCCCTGCCGAAGCCGTGACGGCCTCGGCGCCGGGCACCACGGTGGCCGTCACGCACGACGACGGCACCGTGGACCTGATCGGCCTGGGCCCCCCGACCGCGGCCGCGTCATGGCGCACGTTGAAGATCAGCCCGGGCGACCCGGTCACCGCCGCCGCCTTCGGGCCGGAGGACGCCGTGCTGGCCACCGGCGCCGCCTCCGGCCGGGTCACCGTGTCGGACCTGGATCCGCGGCATCCGCACGCGGTCTCTCACTGGCAGGCCGGGGCCGCCCCCGTCCGCGCTCTGGCCGCCACCCCACGTACCACCGGGGGCACCTCGCTGCTGGCCGTCGCGGACGCCACCTCGCTCACCGTGTGGAACATCGGCGACGCGGCTCATCCCGGTCTTCTGTCCGTTCTTCCTGCGGCGCGGTCGCCGATCTCGGCACTGGCCTTCTCCGCGGACGGACGGCAGTTGGCGGTCGGAGACGACAAGGGCGACACCACGGTGTGGAACCTCGCATCGCCCGAGCACCCCCTCTCGAAAGGCTCCTTCACCCTCCCAGGGCAGGCCGCCGTCCTGAGCACGGCGACCTCCGCGGACGGCAGACGTCTGGCGGTGGCCGCCAGCGACGGAAAGACCTATCTGCTCACCGTGGGCGCCGCCACACGCCCGCATCTGGAGGCGACCCTGCCGAACGCGACCACAGCGGTCGGGTTCGTCCCGGGCACCCACATGCTCATCTGCCTCACCAGGGACGGCGCCCCCGTCGTGTGGGACGTGTCCGTCCCGAAGGACGCCACGCCCCTGTTCACCGTCCACGGCGGTACCGGAGACACCAGATCGCTGACCGTCACCTCCGACGGCGGCACGCTCGTTTCCGTCGGCGCCCAGGGCGGCATCAGGGCCTGGCGCCTGTCGGACCTGATCCCCCACACCCGACTCGGCCTGCACGCCTGCCTCCTGACCGGCGGATCCCTCACCCGCGCCCAGTGGACCCGCTACGCCCCCGGCCTGCCCTACGACGCGGTCTGCTCGTGAACGCCACGGGCCCACCTACCCGGCGAGTCGGTCCTCCGTGACGCGGATGATCGTCTTTCCCGGGGTGCGCTTTTCGGGGGCGAAGGCGGAGGGTGCTTCGGCGAGCGGCCGCACAGCACCGACGAACGGCTTGAGCCGGCCGTCTCTCAGCCGCGTGGCGAGATCGGCGAGCCGGGCGCGGTCGGGTTCGACGACGAAGAAGACCGCCCGCCCGTCCTCCGGCTGGACCCTGGGCGGCCCGACGATGCTCACCAACGTGCCGCCGGCCCGGACCAGGGCGGCCGAGCGGTCGAGGATGTCGCCGCCGATCACGTCGAACACCACGTCGACGTCGCCGGCGTCCTCCAGCTCGTCGGTCTGCAGGTCGATGAAGGCGTCGACGCCGACGGCACGTGCCCGGTCCCGGCCGGAGGCCCGGCCGGTGCCGATGACGCGGGCGCCGGCTTCGCGGGCGAGCTGTACCGCGATCGAGCCGACGTCGCCCGCGGCACCATGGATCAGGACGGTCTGGCCTGTGGTGAGGCGGCCGTGGTCGAACAGGCCCTGCCAGGCGGTCAGCCCGGAGATCGGCAGCGCGGCGGCCATGGTGTGGTCGATGTCCGCCGGCAGCGGGGCGAGGTTGCGGGCCTCCACCGCGGTGTACTCGGCGAGCGTGCCGTTACGGGTCCAGTCGGCCAGGCCGAACACCCGCTGTCCGACGCTCAGGCCGGTGGTGCCGTACCCCAGCTCCACGACGACACCGGACAGCTCGTGCCCGGGCACGCTCGGCGTCCGGTCGCGGCCGGCACGATCGGTCCACGTGGCGGGCCAGTCCAGCTCACCGCGGGTGAACCCGGCGGCGTGCACCCGCACGATGACGTCGTTCTCGGCCGCATGAGGGTGGGGCATGTCCGTCAGGGACATCCCGGCCAGACCGGCGTCACGGTCTCGCACAGTGATGGCTTGCATGTACGTCCTTACTGCGGAGGGCGAACTGCGGAGGGGCGATCCGATCGCACAGCCCGCTCGCGCGCAGGGCTCACGGCTGCAGGTGTATGTATGCCGTGCCGCATGACCGATCTCACCTGCTCCGGCGCCTTCCTTCGTGGCCACGGCAGGCTGAACGCATGTCCGGCGACTGCCACAGCCCTGGTGGTGAGGACCAGCACGGTGCTGAGCGGAGCGATGCCCCGCAGGTTCGAACGGATCTCCCGGCTCGACGTGGTCAGGCTCCCCCAGTACAGAAGCACCGGCACCGAAGGCGATCAGGGCGAGCGGTACGACGCTCTCGGGGATGCCGGCGCGGTCGGTCAGCAGCGGGGTGAGGTGGCTGTACGTCGCCAGGACACCGCCCATGATCAGCATCGCGGCAGTCGGCGCCAGCGACAGCCGCCCCTGCCGCAGGGCGCGGACCTCGGCCCGGACGGAGACCTCGGCGCTGTCCGCGGGCGGGAAGAGAGCGGCCGATGAGGACGGTGGCGAGTCCGGAGAGGATGGCCAGGGCCCGGAACGGACAGGGCCAGCCGGTGAACTGGCCCCCGAACGAGCCGACGGGCACCCCGATGACGTTGGCGAGGGGCAGGCCGCCGATCATGACACCGATGGCGCGGGTCGCGTTCTGAGGGTCCTGCGGCGGAGGCGGCGACGACTCCACCGACGGACCAGAACGCCCCGTTGGCCAGAGCGGTGACGACGCGGGCGGCGAGGACGACCGTGAAAGACGTGCTCAGAGCAGCGACAACGTGACCGGCGCAGAAGCGGTGAGAGCCAGGATCAGCGTCTTGCGCTGGGGCAGGCGCGGGGTAGCCATGGCCATGGCCGACGAGCCGACGATCATACCGATGGCGAAGGCGGTGATCAGCAGACCGGCGTGGGAGATACCGACACCCGTCGGCGGCTGCCCGCAGGGCCGTGGGAGGGCGGCGGGGTCAGGAAGGTCGGGCGACGAAGCCACGGGGCCTGTACGCCCGCGTCGGCCGGCTCGGCCACGACGCCGTCGAATCAGCGGCCGTCCGCGGGCGGGCATCTGCTGCCCGGCCTGCAGCGATGTGGGGCCTGGACGGTCAGGGCTTGAGGAGGGTCTTGATCGCGCGGCGTTCGTCCATCGCCTGGTAGCCCTCGGCGACCTGGTCCAGGGGCAGCGTGAGGTCGAAGACCTTGCCCGGGTTGATCCGGCCGGACAGGACGCGGTCGATCAGGTCGGGCAGGTAGCGGCGGACGGGGGCGGGGCCACCGCGCAGGCCGACGTGGGAGAAGAACAGCTCCACGCCGTCGACCGCCACCTCGTGCGGGACGCCGACGAAGCCGACGTTGCCGCCGGGGCGGGCCGAGTGCAGGGCCTGCCGCATGGACTCGGCGGTGCCGACGCACTCCAGCACGCTGTCGGCGCCGATGCCGCCGGTCAGCTCCTTGATCCGGGCGACGCCGTCCTCACCGCGCTCGCTGACGATGTCGGTCGCACCGAACTCGGCGGCCAGCTTCTGCCGGGACTCGTGGCGGCTCATCGCGATGATCCGCTCGGCGCCGAGCTCCTTCGCTGCGATGACCCCGCACAGACCGACCGCCCCGTCACCGACCACGACGGCCGTCGAGCCCGGCTTGACCTCGGCGGCGAGGGCCGCGTACCAGCCGGTGCCCATCACGTCGGAGACGGCGAGCAGGCCGGGCACCGCCTCGGCGGCGGGGTGCTCGCCGGTGGCGACCAGGGTGCCGTGGGCGTTGGGGATGCGCACGTAGTCGGCCTGGCAGGTGCTCATGAACTCCCGGTGCAGACAGCTGGACTGCCAGCCGTTACGGCAGTTCGCACAGGTGTTGTCCGAGGTGGCGAAGGAGCCGACCACGAACTGGCCCGGCTTGACGTTGGTGACCTCTGCGCCGACCTCCTCGACGATGCCGACGTACTCGTGCCCCATCGGGTGCGGGTCGCCGATGGGTTCCAGGCCGCGGTAGGGCCACAGGTCCGAGCCGCACACACAGGTGGCGACCGTCCGGATGATTGCGTCGGTGGGCCGGCTGATCTCCGGGTCGTCCAGGGTCTCGAAGCGCACGTCGCCGGGGGCGTGGATGACTGCTCCGCGCATGGTGGTTCTTCCTTCACTGCGAGAGACTGCGTACCGCAGCCTGGGTCGAAGTGGCTGCTCACGGTCGAGCCTCACACGGGAGGGCGAGCGCCAACAGCGGAGGAATCCATCCGGGGAAAGGAACATCCTGGGTACAAATCCCTCCCCCGGGACGCCCTCACCGCCAATACCGACCGAGACCAGCACCTGACCGTGTGGACCGCGGCCCCCGGCTCGCCCACGCACGACCGGCTTCGGATCCTTGCCTCCTGGGCCGCAGATCACAGCCTGTCCCCATCACCGCCGTCAGCCTGACGTCATCTGCAGTGGAGACGAGGTGGCATCGCGGCGCTGTGCGACGGACTTGACCAACCGTCATGGCTGCGGCCGCCCCCTCCTGCGCTCAGCCCGACTGTCTGGCGGCGGCGCTCCATCACTGCGGTCCACCGCCCGGGACCTGTACGGTTCCACCACGCCTGGGGCCCGCCGACCTTCCGGTCGGCGGGCCCTGTTGTCAACGGTGTGGTGGGCTCTGTGCGGCTTCTGTGGTGTCAGTTGATGCGGACGATCTTCCAGAGCTGGTCGTCGACGTTGAGACTGCTCCACTGGATGACGGCTCCGCCGTCGGCGGTGGAGGACTGGGCGACGCCGGCGACGAGGCCGCTGTTCACGTTCTGGAGTTTGAAGTAGCCGTTGCCCGCGTCGGTCAGAGTCCACTTCTGGGAGGCGGCGCCGGACGAGGTGTTCTGGACGACGGCGGCGCCTGCGGTGGTGGAGGAGTTGCTGATGTCCAGGTTGAGGTTGCTGTTGACGTTCCTGATGTTCCAGGCGCCGCCCGCGGCGGACTGGAAAGTGAACAGCTGGCAGGAGCAGGCGGAGTTGTGCCACTGCTCGGTCGCGGTTCCGACGGCCGTCGAGGCGCCCGGGATGTCGAGGTACTTGCCGCTGTTCTTGTTGACGAACACGTACTGGCCGGTGGTCAGGGTCGGCAGGGCGGTCTGGGTGAGGTTCCAGCGCTGGCAGGCGCAGCCGGTGTCGCCCCACTGGTCGGCGATCGTGCCGGCGGTGGCGGAGGCGTTCGGGATCTCCAGGTGCTTGCCGGTGACGCGGTCGGTGAGGGTGTAGCCGCCGGCGGGGTGGGGGGCCACGGCCCACTCGTGGTCGAGGGTGCCGTTGTCGTCCCACTGCAGGACCTTGGCGCCGTCGGCGGTGGACTGGTTCTCGATGCCGAGGACCTTGCCGCTGGCGACGTTGAAGATCTTGAAGTAGCCGGAGGACTGCTGGACGAACCGCCACTGCTGGTCGGTGGCGTTGTCGGTGTTCTGCTGGGTGGCGTAGGTGCCGTTGGCGGTGGCGCCGCCCGCGATGGTGAGGTTCAGGCCGCTGCCCGCGTTGGAGACGGTGTAGGTGGCGCCGTCGGAGATACCGCCGCCGAGGTCGATGGTGCCGTAGGAGACGGGGTTGAGGCTGGATCCGTTGTAGCCGCCGCTGAGCACCAGCAGGCTGTGGCCGTCGGACAGGGGGAGCAGGCCGCGGCTGTACCCGCCCGGGACGGTGGACTGGATCCGGGTCCAGGCGTTCGCGGCGCCGTTCTGGGTGTTGAGGAACAGGTCGGTGCTGCTCTGGGCACTGACCACGAGGGTGCCGTTGGCGCCGCCGGTGGGCAGCCAGGTGACGAACGGGTTGCAGCAGGGCACGTTGCCGTCGGTGGTCCGCAGCGGAATGCCGGTGACACTGCCGAACGCCTCCGGGTCGGCGGAGATCTTGTAGTAGACGGCGAAGTTGCCTTCCGGGGCGCCGCCGTACTCGTAGGTCAGCACGTAGTTGCCGTTGGGCAGCTTCGCGACCGTCGCCATGCCGGGGCGGTTGCTGTAGGTGGGCATCGCCACGTCATCGACGACCGGACCCCAGTTGACGCCGTCCGTGCTGACCTGGTGCACCAGCTTCTGACCGTGGTTGGGGTCGCGTTGGTCGGAGTAGTAGACGATGAGGTGGCTGCCGTTGACGAGGAAGAAGGGCTCCCACACCGGGGTGAAGCCGTTGCTGGCGGTGGCCTGGCCGCCGGTGGCGATGTTGGTGACGAAGGTCCAGGTCAGACCGTGGTCCGTGCTGGCGTACATGTCGATCTTGGTTGCGGACCGGTCGCCGGGCACGGAGTCGCCCGCGATCAGGAGGGTTCCCGCGGGGAAGTTGCCGATCGCGGTGGGCAGTTCGAAGAGCTGGGGCTCCCAGCGCATGCCCCAGCCGTTCTGCGTGTCGGCGACATCCGAGATGTGGGTCCAGGAGTTGCCGTTGTCGGTGCTGCGGTAGACGGGAAAGACCGGGGTCCCGGAGGTGTACTGCTCGAAGGTGGCGAGGACGGTGCCGTTGGCCGAGCCGCTGTGCTGCAGTTGTATCGCCCGTGGGTAGAGCGAACCGGGGGCGGGCGCGTTCGACGGCGGGGTGTACATGGTCTGCGAGGGACGGGAGAGTGCATGCGCCCTTGCCGCGGCGGGGAGTACGACCGTGCCGATCGCTGCGATCAGGGTCAGCAGCAGGAGAAGAAGGGGGACGGGGCGTGAATGCGGAGCGGCGCCTGATCTGACGCCTGTCTGTACATGGGACATGTGCGGCTCTCGGGGGAGGGGAAGGGAAGGGCGTTTCGGTTCCCGCCGTCCCCGGGACCGGGTCCGGGAGGACGGCGGAGTTCGGTGAATGTCACGCCGGCGCGCGACCGGGCGGAAGGGCCGTTCGGCACGCGTGAACGATGCGCTCGCGGCACGACATGGCTAGGGCGGATCTGGATGCCCCGGCGGCGTACCCGGGGCACAGGTCAGGTGGTACGAGGTTGCGTCAGCCCCGCAGCGAGGGCGGAGGCGCGGTCGAGCCGCGCACCACGAGCTCGACCGGTGGGTCGCTCGCCGGCGCCGGTTCGGAGTCGGGCTGCTCGATGGCGTGGACGAGCAGACGGATGCCTTCTGCGGCCGCGGCCTCGAACGGCTGGCGCGCGGTGGTCAGGGGAGGAGAGACATACGCGAAGACGGGATTGCCGTCGAAACCCACGACGCTGATGTCCTCCGGTACCCGGCGTCCGGCCTCTCGCAGGGCGTGGATCAGACCGATGGCCATCTCGTCGCCCGCGGCGAACACCGCGGTCACGGTCCGGTCCGAGGCGAGCGCACGGCCCGCGGCGTAACCGGAGGCCGCCGACCAGTCGCCGTTCAGCAGCGGAGGTTCGTGTGCACCGCGGGCCGCCAGCGCCGCCCGCCATCCCTCGATGCGGTCCGTGGTGGCGTACCACCGCCGGGGGCCGGAGAGGTGATGGACGGTCGCGTGTCCCAGGTCCAGCAGGTGCTCGGTGGCGGCGCGCGCCAGTTCGTGGGCGCCCACGCTCACCGACAGCGTCCGGCTGGCGGTGAAGGCAGGCGCGGGGGGTGCTCCGATGAACAGGACCGGCACGTTGACGCGGACCGAGACCTCGCCCTTCACGAAGGGCTCGGAGACGATGACGCCGTCCACGCCCTGTTCGAGCAGTGACTCCAGGGCACCGGCGATGCTCTCGGGGCCGCCGTCGGGGGTGTTGACGACCCGGAGCGCGTAACCCGCGTCCCGCACTGCCTGCTCGATGTGTACGAGGAGGGAGGCGGTCCCGTAACCGGCGGTACCGAGGGCGACGACACCGATGGAGCGGGTGCGTCCGGAGGCCAGCGCCCTGGCGGCGTGATTCAGGCGGTAGCCCAGTGCTTCGGCGGCATCGAGAACGCGTCGGCGGGCCTCGTCGGACACGTACGGCTCGTTGTTGAGGACTCGTGAGACCGTCTTGCGCGAGACGCCGGCCAGTTGGGCCACATCCGCGCTGCGCGGCAGGGGCGAGTCCGTGCCGCGCTCCGCTTCTCGTGCCATGCAGTCTCCCAGGGGCCGTGCCTGTGTCGAACAAGGTCGGGCGATATGACCGCGCGGTCTGATCGCGCGGTCATATCTACGCACCCACAGGCCCGGCGTCAAGAGTTTTCGCAACGGCACATGTGCCTCGCATTGGTGTCCGGTGCCGCGATCGTCACCGCTCGACTGCTGAGCGGAGCGGGTCGCGAGGGCGGGGGAGGACGGCGTGTGTAGGGGATTCAAGCGCGCCACACATCCCTCCCTCCCTCCCTCCCTCACTCCCTCCCTCCCTCCCTCCCTCCCTCCCTCCCTCCCTCCCTCACTCCCTCCCTGCTCCTGGTGCGGTCAGTAAGCGGCGAAAATCTCGTACGTCCGCCGCCCCAGCAGCAGGGCGTCGGTCCCTTCGTACGCGGCGTCGGGCTGTGCCGGTGACTTCTGTTTCGGTCTCCGCCCGTCGGCCTGAGCCGATGCGGCCGAAGTCGATGCCCCGCGATTCGTCACGGTGTGGCCACGAGACGGCGCGCGGTCGACCGGGGCGCGGCCTACGGGGGGTAACTTGCCGCAGTGACCACACAATCGAACACTCCTGACCCGAAGGTCAGCCGCCAGGTGCGGCAGCAGGCCGGGATCGCCCCGAGCGGTCCCGGTGGCGGCACCCTCTTCACCGAACCGGTGCTGGTCGTGAACCAGAAGGCCAAACTCATAGAGCTGACCAACGAGTACAAGGTCATGGACCAGCACGGCAACCAGCTCGGGTCCGTGGTCGAGGTCGGGCAGAGCACGCTGCGCAAGGTCGTACGCTTCATCAGCGACTGGGACCAGTACTTCACTCACAGGCTGGAGATCCGGGACGCCCAGGGGCAGCCGGTGCTGCAACTGACTCGTCCCGCGAAGATATTCAAGTCGCGGGTGATCGTTGCCCGTCCAGACGGAGAACTGCTGGGCGAGTTGGTCCAGCAGAACGTCTTCGGAAAGATCAGCTTCGCCATCAACGCGGGTGGGATCCAGATCGGCGCCATCAAGGGAGAGAACTGGCGCGCCTGGAACTTCGCCGTCGTCGACCAGGCGGGCACCGAGGTTGCCCGCATCACCAAGACCTGGGAGGGCCTCGCCAAGACCATGTTCACCACGGCGGACAACTACGTTCTCCAGATCCACCACCAACTCCCCGAGCCGTTGCGGAGCCTGGTCGTCGCCACGGCGCTGACGGTGGACACGGCTCTGAAGCAGGACGCCCGCGGGCTGGGCTGACGACGAGCCGCGTGGGAGCGGCGCAAGGTGCACACGTCGGGGCAGCGGAGCCTGCCCCGACTGGATCGACACGGCATCACATTGCTCTGCCTCGTGGTCGTACCTGTCGAGCTCCGACGGACGGCCGCCCCAAGCCCTGTGGCCCTGAAGGGCGTTGACAGGGAGACGGGTCGCGCCTGACCAGATGCTCGCCCACCCCCGTCATCAGGCGATGCAGTCAGTTCTGGCCTCGCCTGTCGTCGATCACGTAATTCCCCAGGTCGTGGGTCGTTGCGTTGCGTGATGGGGAGCGAGTCCGCCGGCTCGTGGCCGGGCCATCGTGCCGCTGCTGCCTGGGACTGGCTTGAGAAACTGTCCGAGGTTGGGACCGGCTCTTCGGTGAGGGACGGGACATTCGAGATGCATCGCGACGATCAGTCAGCGAGTCTTCCGACCGCGCTGTCGCCGGAGCGCGTCGCTGAGATCAACGAGGTCATCGACCGGATCACATGCTGGTCGAGGGGCCGTGATGACATCGTCGGCCTGCTCTTGGTGGGATCTTGCGCCCGCAATGCCGCGCGACCGGACTCCGACATCGACATCGTCCTGCTCACCACGGACCAGTCCCGATATCTGCTTGAGGATGCCTGGGCCGTGGAACTGGGGCTGGGCGAAGTGATCCGCACCCAGCCGTGGGGACCGATCACTGAGCGACGCTGTTCCACGGCCTCCGGCCTGGAAGTCGAGCTGGGCATCGGCTCCCCGGCCTGGGCGAAGACAGACCCCGTTGATCCGGGGACGCATCGGGTCGTCACCGACGGCGCCCGGGTGTTGCACGACCCGGCAGGCATCCTCGGTGATCTTCTCGCCGCCTGTTAATTGCTCGGCTGGTTGCCGGTGGGGCCATTGGGCCGCTTGTCGGGTCGACAGCTGGGGCCGTTCACGATGACCTGGTGGCTGGCGTTGATCAGTCGATCCAGCAGCGACTCGGCGACAACCGGGTTGATGAGTTCGCGCATGCGTTTCTCCCAGGCGCGGTCCGCCAGGTACTTTCGGGTCGTCTTGCGGTCCACCCCGAGCGAGGCGGACACCTGGCTCTTGGCGCGGCCCGCGTACCAGCGCACGTAGATCTCGACGATCTCGACCACGGTGAACGTTCTCCTTGCCATCCGGTGTGCCCGTCGACCTCTCGCGACTGCGAGAGGTCCAGACCCTCAACTCGGCACCGGCATGCCCATGGGGAAAACGAACCGATTCGCAAGGAGCAGCTAACAGTGGCTCAAACCGCATGAAACAGGGAACATCGCATAGAGCTCGTAACAGGATCACGGGTGGGCCTTCTTGAGGCGCCGCCAGCAGATGAGGCCGCATGCCAGGGAGACGAAGGCGTCGTGGAGTTCGAGGCGTCGTTGCCATCGGATGGCGAGGCGTCTGAACTGGTGGAGGGGGCGAAGGCCTGCTCGACGACGTAGTGGAGTTTGTGAAGCTCCGCGTGCCTGTTACCGGTTGGCCACGAGGAAGTCTTCCAGGATCTCGACAAACCGCGCCGGCTGCTCCTCGGCCGGGTAATGGCCGCAGTCGTCGAGGACGACCTCCGTGACGTCGTCGGCCGCCAGCCGCATCGTCTGGGCGGCATTGGCGCCGCTCCACAGCGCGCCGCCGACGGCGAGCACCGGCAGTGTCAGCCGGGTCCTGCTGCGCTGCTCGTTCTGCGCGATCGTCTCGTCCAGCGCCCGGTAGTACGCGAAGCTCGCCCGCAGCGCGCGAGGATCCGCGGTGATCGCGTCGACGTAGACGTCCACGGCGTACGCGGGGATCGCGGTCCGCGTGGCGGCCTTGGTGGCGAACTGCCAGCCGAAGAAGAGCCGCTCCCGTCCCCGGACCAGTTCCTCGTTGAGGTCGGTGAGCCGGTTGAAGCCGAACTGCCAGAGCTTCAGGCTGACCGCGGCCGGGCCGAAGAACGGCGGGGACGGCGTGAGACCGGGGATCACTGCTTCGAGGATGGCGAGCCGGCCCACCCGCTCGGGGTGATCGGCGGCGAGGGCGTATCCGGTCCACGTACCGATGTCGTGGCCGACCACGTCGAACCGGTCGTGCCCAAGCGTGGCCATCAACGCGACCAGATCGGCGGCCAGCGTGCCGGCGTCGTACCCGTCGTCGGGCTTGTCGGAGAGCCCGGCCCCGCGCGAGTCGACGGCGACGACGGTGTGCTCACGGGCGAGCGCCGGCATCACCTCCCGCCAGGCGTACCAGGTCTGGGGCCACCCGCCGACCAGCAGCAGCGCCGGGCCGTCCCCACCGGTGACCGCGTGCAGCCGCAGCCCGTTCACCTCCACGAACCGGCTGGTGAAAACGTCCAGGAACCCGTCAGGCAGCCGCAGCGAACTCAAGCTTGTCATGCCGACGACCATACCCATCTTTGAACGATCGGTACAAGATGTGTAGGCTGACCGACCATGGCAGGCCGCAAGCAATTCGACGTGGACGAGGCGCTACGACGCGCGATGCACGTCTTCTGGCGCTGGGGTTATTCGGAGGCCTCGATCGATCGCCTGACCGAAGGCACGGGCCTGGGCCGGGGCTCGCTCTACGGCACCTTCGGCGACAAGAGTGCCCTCTTCCGGAAGAGCCTCCTACGGTACGCGCAGACCTACCACCCGCTGTACGAGCAGGCACTGTCCGGTCCTCACCCGAGCCCGAGCGCCGTTGTGGCCGCCTTCCTGCAGGTCGCCCTGAACCGTATCGCCGACCCGACGGTCCCCGATGGCTGCCTGCTCACGGTGTCGGCGACGCAGTTCCCCGCGCTTGACGCGGAGGGCCGGGCGATGGTCCGCGCCATGATGGACGGTTTGCGGGCGAGGCTGGAGGAGGCGTTGCTGGCGACGGGGGCCGGTGAGCAGGAAGCGGCAGAGCTGGCGTTGTGCACGCTGGCGACGAACAAATCCCTGGCGGTGCTGAGCCGCGCCGGCTTCTCGGGCGAGGACCTGGCAACCGTCGCGGCAGCCGCCGCCAAGAATGCCAAGGCTCTGCCGAACCGACCGGCCGAACCGTCGGGGCCGCGATAGGCGGGAACGACTCCGTCGCCAATGGATCTGCAGAGACCTTGGGGCAGCCGGCGGCTCGGCAGGACGTGACTCGGCCCAGCCCTCATGGGGGCTGAGCCTACCCGGGCGCCGAAATCGTCTCACCGGGGGAAGAGGCTGAACCTGAGCCGCCTCGGTCTTCGGTCTCTTGGAGCTCGTAACAGGATCATGGGTGGGCCTTGTTGTGGCGTCGCCAGCAGATGAGGCTGCATGCCAGGGAGACGAAGGCGTCGTGGAGGATCGGCATGATCCGGCGTGTGCGCGGTTCACGGCGGACTGTCCGGGAGTCGTACGCCCTGTCGCCCAGGTCGGACTCGGAGCGCCGGCGGGGACGGCCCGGAAGGACGGCCACCGGCGGGATGCCGTCGACTAGGGCGAGCACAACCACTGCCACAATCACGAGAGATCGCAGCGGGGCCGCCCGCGTCTCGCGGGACCTTGGTGCGGCGCTGGACCGTGGGGAACGTTGACTCGATGGGGTTCGTGGTCCGCATGTGAAGTCGGCCGGTCGTCACGGGACATCGAGGTCGAGCTCAACAACTCGCCCCACCCAGGGAAACACGATCGAGTAACTGATAGTCATCTTTTTCACCCCGCCTTCGGCTATCCTCCGAAGGATTCCCCAGGGCTGTGCAAGGCCCGCCGGAGCTGGCTTCGCCCCAGCGCCGGGCGACAACTCGCCGGGCGGAGTCCCGTGTTCTCCTCCCCGTACCCCGATCGTGCCCGACGACCTTCCCGGATTCTCGAAGGAGCATGAATTGCGTGTGAATGTGCGTGGTCGACGGCACTCGCAACTGACGGGGTTTCGCGCAGTAGCAACAATTGCGGTGTCCGCGGCCCTCGTCGTGCCCCTCGCTGCGACCCCGTCGAGTGCGAACACGGTCCACGAGAGTGCGGCGGTCCGCGAGAGCGCCGCCGCCCGCCCTCGGACGCTCTCGGCGGTCCGACAGGACGGCACTGCGGAGACACGCGCTCACCTGCGGGAGCTGGCGCGGAAGTTGGTGGAAGAAGGAGTGCCTGGGGTGATCGTGCGGGTGGACGACGGTCACGGCAGGCCCATCGAGATCTCCGAGCAGGCCGCCTGGACGAAGAAGGACCATCGGCTCAGGGCGGACGACGAGGTGCGAGAAGCGTCCAACACCAAGACGGTGATGGCCACCCTCGTCCTGCAACTGGTCGCTGAGCACAGACTCTCCCTCACCGACTCGGTCGACAAGTGGCTGCCCGGCCAGGTGCGCAACGGCAGAGCGATCACCCTGCGCATGCTGCTCAACCACACCAGTGGGTTGTTCGACTACACCGATGACCCCGCCCTCGCACCGGCCCTCACTGGCCGGGACTCCCACGTATGGACGTCGACGGAAATCCTGAGCCTGGTGAGCAGACACCCGGCACTGTTCGAGCCCGGCACCGAGTGGTCGTACAGCAACACCAACTACATCGCGATCGGCGCCGTCCTGGAGAAGGCCACCGGTAAGAACCTCGCGGCGCTGGTGCGGGACCGGATCGCCAGACCCCTGGGGCTCCGGCACACCTTCTACGCCACCGGCTCCGCCTGGCACGACCGGCACGCGCACGGCTACGAACCTGACGCCGCCCACATGCCACCGGACGTCCCCGACGAGTTCAGGACCTACGCCGGACCGCAGCACGACGACCACGTGGACGTCACCGGCGACTACGTCACGGCCGACGGAGCGGATGCCGCGATCGTGTCCACCGCCGGTGACTGGTCCCGTTTCTACGGCGCGCTGATGTCGGGCCGCCTGCTGCCCGCCGCCCAACTGGCCGAGATGCGCACCACCGTGCCGGAGAGCGGGCCGGGGGACCCGGACGAGCTCGGCTACGGGTTGGGCATCGAGACGGCGAAGACCTCCTGTGGCACGGTCTGGGACCACGTCGGCGTCGTCCCGGGCTACGCGACCTACAACGTCACCGACTCCACCGGCCATCGCACGGCCGCCTTCTTCTTTGCCACGTCCACTCTCACCAAGCAGGCGCACCAGACCGGCGCGGCCCTGATGGACGCGGTCAACTGCGCCATATTCGACTGACCTGCACGTTCGCCTGGTTGCCGGACACGTCGCGGGTGTTCAGCATGCCCCAGACCTGGTTGTCGCCGCTGTGGCTGTTGTGGCACTCGCCCTGCCGGACAGGGGTGCCACCGCCGTCGGCGCCGGTGCCGCTCACCTCGGCACACTGATCGGTGTACTGGTTGTACAGCACCCAGTGCCGGCAGACGTTGCCGCCTGCGCGCCGGACATTCATGCGAGCGGGACCAACGCGGCGATTCCCGCGAGGACGAGCAGGCGGGGGAGCTTGTGCGAAGCCATCTGATTCTCCTGGAGTGCGTCTGAACGCGGTGATCGTTCCCGTGCCTCCGAATCCTCCGTCGGCGTGCGTCCCTGGATCAGTGCCTGGCGACAGATGACGAAATCCCGGACCAAGGGGCCGCTGACCTGCGCCGTCGCCGTCCCGGGCGACGGTTCACCGGTACGGCGGCCCGGAAAGTGCCGCGTCGACGCATGACGCCTCGACGCACGGTCCTCCCCGATCTCCCTCGAACCCGAACCTTGCTCAGGCGACCGTGCGGATCAGTTTCTTGTTGGTGAACTCCTCGATGCCGAGTCGGCCGAGTTCCCGGCCGAAGCCGGAGCGCTTCACGCCCCCGAAGGGCAGTTCGGCACCCTCGGCGCCGACACCGTTGACGAAGACCATGCCGGCCTCGATGCGGTCGGCGACCCGGGCGGCCTGCTCGGGGTCGGTGGTGAAGACGTAGGAACCGAGGCCGTAGGGGGTGTCGTTGGCGATCCGTACGGCGTCGTCCTCGTCGGTGGCCGGGAAGACCATCGCGACCGGTCCGAACAGTTCCTGGCGGGCCGCCGTGTGCTCGGTGGTCAGGCCGGTGAGCACGCCCGCCGGGAAGAAGGCGCCCTGCCGCTTCGTGGAGCCGTGCAGGGTGGCGCCCTCCGCCACCGCTTCGGCGACCTGCCGCGCCAGGGTCTCCGCTGCGGCCGCCGAGGAGAGCGGTGCGCCGGTGGCGGAGTCGAGCAGCCGGGCCGTGAACTTCTCCACGAACGCGTCGTACAGGTCAGCCACGACCACGAACCGTTTGGCGGCGTTGCACGCCTGGCCGGTGTTGTCGAGGCGGGCGGCGACCGCGGCCTCGACGACCGCGTCCAGGTCGTCGGTGGACAGCAGCACGAACGGGTCCGAGCCGCCCAGTTCCAGGACGACCTTCTTCAGGTGCCGTCCGGCGATCTCGGCGACGGCGGCCCCGGCCCGCTCGGAGCCGGTGAGGGAGACGCCGTGCACCCGGGGGTCGGCGATCACGCCGGCGATCTGCTCGTTGGTGGCGTACACGTTGACGTACGCGCCCGCCGGGAAGCCCGCCTCGGCGAACAGCCGCTCCAGCAGCGCCGCCGTACCGGGACACTGCGGGGCGTGCTTGAGGACGATGGTGTTGCCGACGGCCAGGTTGGGGGCCGCGAACCTGGCGACCTGGTAGGCCGGGAAGTTCCACGGCATGATGCCGAGCAGCACGCCCACCGGACCGCGCCGTACGACCGCGGTGCCGGGGCCGGAGGTGACGTCGAGGGGTTCGTCGGCGAGGAACTCCTCGGCGTGGTCGGCGTAGTAGTGGTAGATGTCGACGCAGAACCCGATCTCGCCCTCGGCCTCGGCGAGCGGCTTGCCCATCTCCCGTACGATGCTCGCGGCGAGTTCGGCGCCGTGCTCGGCGTGCAGGTCGCCCAGGCGGCGCAGCAGCGCGGCGCGTTCGGCCACGGAGCCGGACCGGCCCCAGCCGCCGGCGGCGTGTGCGGCGTCGACGGCCGCGGCGATCTCGGCGTCGGTGGCGGTCGGGTAGGTCTCGACGACCTCGCCGGTGGTCGGGTCGGTGACGGCGTACATGGTGCCTCCAGGCGGCATGGGGATCAAGGGGAAACCGGTCAGGTTCGGGGAAGGCCGGCCAGGTTTTGAGGGCGGTTCGCACCCTGGTGTCGGACCCGAGGTCGTGGGGCGCCCGGGCGCCCTCGCTGCGCGGGTGCGTCCGGCCGACCGGTTCGTCCGGGGGAGGCCGGCCGCAGGGATGCGACGGCATCAGGAGGCCGTCACTTCTTCAGCGCGGGGCGAGCTCGGTTAAGCGCCGAGCTGCTGCCGGCCGCCTCGAAACCGCAGCCGCACCATTGCTGCCACGGTGGCGACGAGACCGGTACGGCCCGGTCGCACCGGGCCGTCGGCCGGACTCGACCGGCCGCTCGGCGGGGCGGCCGGCGCCACCACGGCGACGGCGAGGAACGCGAAGCAGGACCTGTGCTGCGAGGGTGTCGAACAGCAGGTACAGCCGGCTCGCGCCGCGGCAGGCGGCCGTGGTCGGCCGGCGCGACCGCCGAGGCGAGGCAGATCCGGCCCGGCCGAGGACCGGCGAGCAGCTGCCGGAACAGGGCGACGACCACCGCCGACCTCCACGTGAGGCCCGCGAGGACGAAGCCCGGCGGGGCGGCGGCTTGGGTGCCGGCGGCCGGGGAGGTGGCCGCGAAACCGGTCGCGAGACCGATCGCGAGGACGGCCCACGCGGACAGGGTCCGTCTACGCCCCGGCCGGTACCCGTGGGCGGCAAGCTCACCGGCATCGGTGGGGGAGTCGTACACGTGGGTCTCCTGACGGTGCTGCGCCGGTGACTCGGCCCACGGCGAGGGCCGATACCGGACGGACATCGGCCGCTGAGATCCCTGCATCCCAGCACCGCTGTGAGCTGGGGCTTCCGGCCGATCCCGCATATTGGTCGCGTAACCAATTGCTTTATTGGTTGCCCACTCAATAGCATTCGGCGTATGACGTCAAGAGCGACGGGCAAGCGCGTCCGCAAGGCGCCCGGTGAACGCCGCAGCGAGATCGTCGCTGCGGCGGCGCGGATCGGGCTCACCGAGGGCCTGGAGTGCGTCACCCTGCGCCGGGTCGCCGACGAGCTGGGCGTCCAGCCCGGACTCGTGGGCCACTACTTCCCGGCCGCGGACGAGCTGGTCGCCGAGGCGTTCACCCATGCCACGATGAGGGAACTCGACAGCCTGCTGCCGCCGGAACAGGACGGCCCTCTGTACGCCTTCCGGAGGTTCTTCGGCCTCACGTCGAGCGCCGAGTTCGACGACGTCAGCAAGCTCTGGCTCAACGCTCGGCACCTGTCGCGCTACCGTCCGGTGCTGCGCGAGCACGTCATGAAGCAGGAACTGCGGTGGTGCCGGCGCCTGGAGGAGCTCATCGCCGCCGGGACGGCGGCCGGACTCTTCGCCTGCACGGATCCCTGGGGCGCCGCCGCCCGTATCCTCGTCGCGATCGACGGCGCCAGCGCATACGTCAACACCACCGCCGACCACCGCAGGACGCGCACGGCGGATATGCCGCGCACCGTGGCCGAGAACGAACTGGGCCTGCGAAGCGGCATGTTGCTCACCGACTGAGCTTTCCCGCTCCACGGGCGGCTGCCCGCCCTTGCGGCCGCTGATCCGGACACCGGGCGAACTCTCCGGCGCCCGCCTCACCGAGCGCCCTCTGCGGTACGGGACTTGCCGGTGTCGCCCTCGGCGCGCCGCGTCCTGCCTGTGGTGACGCCGGCCTGTCGACCGCTTCCGTGGGCGGAGGCCGGGCGATCGCCGCGGACGCGGTCTCGTTCCTCTTGGCGGCCGCCGTGCTGCGCCCGGATGTTGCCGGACGTGCTGCAGGCAGATCCTGGCCCCGGTGATCGCCACGGCGCCATCGGTGCTGAAGGCTTCGGCAACCAAGCGCTGCTGACCTGCGGTGCGTGGCCGTCCCGGTTGTGGAGCGGTGCCCCGCCCGGCGGTCAGGTCCCGAGGGGGACGGCGATCCTGCCTGGAAAGCGTGGGTTCTGTGCCTCGTCGAGCATGGCGGCGGCGACCGTCTCCCGGCTGATGCGGGCCGGGAAGAACCGCTTGGGGGTCTCGTTCAGTCCGACGGTACGGCGCGTCGCACTCGCGGGGCCGTTCGTAAAGGGGCCGGAGTGGAAGACGGTGCCTTGGGCGGCCAGTACGGCGGCGTCGGCGGTGACCTTGTCGGTCAGTTCCGCGCCCAGCGCCTTGAGCAGGGTGCGGGTGGCGATGCCGGCGGCCTGCGCGGACGGGCCCGTGCCGTAGGCGCCGAGCCAGACGATCCCGCCCGGGTGCGCGTCCAGCACCGCGCGGGAACCGGCGGTGAGGGCCCCGGGCTTGTCTCCCTTGGCCACTCCCAGGCCGGACAGGACGACCTCGCTGTCGCGCAGTGCTTCCGCGATGCTCGCCGGATCGTGTGCGTCGGCGGCCACGCGGGTCAGTCGGGGTGAGTCGGGCACGGTGATGCGAGCCGGGGTGCGGGCGACCGCGGTGACGGTGTGCCCGCGTTCGAGGGCCTGACGGGTCAGGGCGAGCCCGACGGCGCCCGAGGCGGCCAGAACAGTCACGTGCATGGCATTCTCCAGGTTCCGGTTCTCGATGGTGTCGGTGGCCGCGCGCCTGGTCAGGCGACCGTGGCCAGGACCCGGACGGCCGGGGTGTGCAGCGCCGGAGCGGTGGCCAGGATGGTGTCGGCGCCCGGGCTCCACGGGGTGCCGTCGATGCGGGTGACCCTGCCGCCGGCCTCGGTGATCATCAGGGCGCCGGCGGCGACGCCGGGCAGGACGGGCTCGTACTGCCAGAAGACGTCGTTGTGTCCGGCGGCCACCAGCAGCATCGGGAACGTGGAGGGCACGCTGGCGCGCACCAGCAGGGCGTTGTCGAGCATCGCCGTGACCGACTGCCCGATGCGGCGGTAGGTGCCTTCCTGGTCGGCCTCGGCCTGCCCGGTCACCACGATCGCGGCGTCCAGGTCGGTCTTCGCCGAGACCTGCAGCGGGACGCCGTTGAGGTGGGCGCCCGCGCCGCGCAGCGCGGTGTAGGTGAGGTCGCCGACGGGCTGACGCACGACAGCCAGCACGGTCCGCCCGTCGCGCACCAGTGCCACGGTCACCGCCCACTCGGGCAGTCCGTGCACATGGTTGACGTTGCCCTCGACCTCGTCGACCACCCACCATTCGCCCGGCGGCAGCTCGGCGGTCTCGTACTCGTCCGTCAGCCAGCGTGCCTCGGGGCGCAGCGCGGTCAGTCCCGGGCGCAGGATGGCGAGCGAGACCTGCCCGTCGGCCGTGCCCACCTGGAACATGTCCCGGCGCCCGGCCGGACGGGCCTGCGTCGAGTACCTCGCCTCCAGGGCGCGGCCGGCCTCGGTGGCGATCTGGACCACGGCGTCGAGCAGCTTCCGGTCCTGGGCCGGCGCGATCGGGGTCGCGGAGGCGCCGGTCGCCGTAGCGGGGGTGGTGTGAATGGTCGTCATGATGCAGCCCTTTCGGCGCAGTTGAGGCCTGTCGGCCTCTCACGACGTAACGCTACGAGCGCCTTCACATGATTTCCAGTGCACTCTTGTAAGGTCATCCGTTACCGTGACGCATGTGGATCTGAACCTGCTTGTGGCCCTGGACGCCCTCCTGGAGGAGAACAGCGTCGCGGCGGCCGCCGAACGGCTGCATCTGACCCCGCCTGCCATGAGCCGCACCCTGGCCCGTATCCGCAAGGCCACCGGCGACGACATCCTCGTGCGCACCGGCCGTACGATGACCCCGACCCCGCACGCGCTCGCGCTGCGCGAGGAGACCCGGGACCTGGTCGCCCGCGCCACCGCGGTACTCACGCCCGTGACCGCGCTCGACCTCGCGACACTGGAACGCGGCTTCACCCTGCGCTGCCACGACGCGCTCGTGTCGGCGCTCGCCCCGCTCCTGACCGTGGCCCTCGCCGAGGCCGCACCGAACGTCTCGGTCAGGTTTCTCGCCGAACCCTCCGTCGATGTCGCCGACCTCGCGCGCGGACAGACCGATCTGGAGGTCGGGGCCGCGGCGCCCGCGCGGCCCGAGATCGCGGCCACCCGGGTCGCCACGGACCGGATGGTGGCCGTGATGCGCGCGGACCACCCGCTGGTCACCGGCCCCCTCACCCCCGAGCGCTTCGCCGGGGCCGAGCACGTCACCGTCTCCCGCCGCGGACGCCTCACCGGCCCCGTCGACGACGCCCTCGCAGGACTCGGCCTGCGCCGCCGCGTCCGCGCCGCCCTGCCCACCACCGCAGCGGCACTCGAACTCGTCGCCGGCACCACCATGCTCACCACGGTCGCCGAACAGGTATGCCGACCGGCCTGGACCAGCCTGGGACTCCGCGCCCGCCCGCTGCCCCTCGACCTGCCCCCCGTCCCGGTCATCGTCGCCTGGCACCACCGCTACGACACCGACCCCGCCCACACCTGGCTCCGTACCGAACTCCTGACCGCCCTGCGCACCATCCTCGGCGCACCGGCCCCGCTGGTGGGCGGCGCCTGAAGCCGGCCGGAGACCCATGGCGGTGCGGCGGTGTTCAGGGCCCAGGGGCAGCGGTCGCAGATGCCCGTCGAGGAGAGCCGCCGGAATCATCGCGTCGAGGGCGAGCGACGGACCGAGCACGATCTGTCCGTTCGCGGCAGCGGCCCTGCCCAGCGCATCGGGGGTGACGGCCCAGCCGGCCGGCTTCGGCCGGGACCGGTTCCAGCCGGCGTCGCGGAAGAAGTCCTCCATGCCCGAGGGGGTGGCGATGGCGAGCATGTCCACGTTGTCGGAGATGAAGCGGTACGCGTGCGGGATACCGCGCGGCAGGAACGCGACGCCGCCGGCGGCGAGTTCGAACCGGTGGTCCCCGATCCAGACGCGTCCGCTGCCGCTCAGCATGACGAAGATCTCGTCCTCGGCGGGGTGCACATGCACGGGGGACGCGGTGGGAGTCGGCACGGTCGACCGGAACACGCTCAGGGCGCCGCCGGTACTTTGCGCGTGCCCCGGTCCGGCCGTCGGCGGCAGCACCACCCTGGCCGTCGTCGGCGCCCATGTCCTCGCCGGAGCTGGCACGGGCGGGCGGCGCCCACGGGCGTACCTTTTCCGCCTACGAGCGCGTGATGGCGGCGCACGGGGACGGCAGCCGCGCGGTCGCGCCGAGCGCGGCGAAGACCCTGACCCCCACATCCCGCCTCGGAGCGTGGGGACTGGCGCAGGGCGCCCGCCTGATCTCCGCCCTGCCCGCGGGCCCCAGCCGCGCCTTCGTTCGCCTCACCACCAAGAGCGCACGCCTTTACAACTCCGTGAGCAGGGCCGGGGCGGCCTGGCGGCCGCCCCCGAAGGCGGTCCGTGGCGTGCTTCAAAAGCCCGATCCGAGTGAGCTGTCAGTCGGTGGCGAGGATGTCGGAGAGACTCACAGCGGGGCGACCGAGCATGTCTGTCAACGTGCGCTGCTGGCGCTCGGTCAAGGAGGCTACGAAGATCACTGCATCAGCGTTGACCTGGTCACAGGCCTGAGCCACCTCGCGGACTTTCCCGTACCTCAGCAGAGTCCGCGAGGAGTAGGGCAGATTCATCTTCTGGACGCCTCCGTCCGAGACGCCTCGCCGTTGCACAATCTGCGCGACAACTCGTGCGCCGCGCGCTCCCAGCTCCGTGGCTGCCGACGCCATCAGCGTTTCGAAGTCCTTCTGCTTCGCAGAGAAGTAGCCAACCAGGACTACATCAGCGCCTACGGCCGTGAGTCGGAATGCCCGGCGCTGGACCGGCTCCGACGGCACGCGGCGCGCCAGGCGCCGGTCGCGCCTTCGCAACTGGTGCATGCGCCACAGGCTAGATGCGTGGCTGCCTGGAGGGATACCGGGTTTCTCTGATCGAGCCTGGCGAGCAAGGTCAGAGCCACTCGTTGACAACGGCGATCGTGACGGCCCGGCAGAAGGCGGCCACCATCGGTGGCATCGTCATCGACACCCGCGCCCGCCTCGGCTACACCGCGCCGATCGGGACGACGGACCACCGCCTCACTACGCCGGTCCTGCGTCGGCGACGCCGATGGCCACCCGCAGGGCGCGGACCCAAGTTCCTCCGACCACCTGTTCCGGGACGCGACGATGGCGGCGTGCGGCAGAATGACGCCAACCGATGTGCCAAAGCGCAGCAGTGACCGCAAGTGCTCGATTCCATGCGGTCCTTGGGCGTGTGAGGAGAGGAAGACGTGAGCGAGAACCAGAGCGCCGATACCGCAGTGCAGCGACTCGATACCGGGACGGCGCACAACGCTCGCGTGTGGAACTACTGGCAGGGCGGCAAGGACAACTACGAGGTCGACCAGCAGGTGGGCGATCACGTGGCCGGAATGATCCCCGTCATCCGCGACATCGCGCGCGCCGACCGGGAGTTCCTTGGCCGCGCCGTGCGCTGTCTGGCAGAGGAGCACGGCATCCGCCAGTTCCTGGACATCGGCACCGGCCTGCCGGCCCTGGAGAACACCCACGAGATCGCCCAGCGGATCGCCCCCGAGTCGCGGATCGTGTACGTCGACAATGACCCCATCGTGCTCGCGCACGCCCGCGCCCTGCTGACCAGTGCCCCGGAAGGCGCCACCGACTACATCGACGCCGATGTGCACGACCCGGACACCATTCTGCGCATCTCCGGACGGACACTCGACTTCACCAAGCCCACCGCACTCATGCTGCTCGGCATCCTCAACTTCGTCCTCGACGGTGACCAGGCGCGGGCCCTCGCACGTCGGCTCGTGGAGGCGCTGCCCCCCGGCAGCTTCCTCGTACTGACCCACCCCACCACGGAGCCCGAACTCGGCGGCGACCTCCAGCTTGAGGCGATGGAGTTCTGGAACGCCAACGCCAAACCGCCGGTCACCGCCCGCAGCAGCGAGGAGGTCGCCCAGTACTTCGACGGGCTCACGCTCCTGGAGCCCGGGCTCGTGTCCTGCTCTCTGTGGCGGCCGGAGCCCGGCGAAGAGCCCACGGTCGTGCCCCAGCTGGGAGCCGTGGCGCTGAAGCCGTGATCTCTCGCTTCACCTCGCTGCCGCACACACTCACCGGCAGGGCCCGCCCCCGTTGCTGACGGCGGCCTCGCTGCGTATCACCACACCCTGCTCGACCGCATCCGCCGGGGCGGGGCAGCTCAGGCTGTCTGACCCGGCAGCCGGTCGCAGACCTCCGCGGCCCGTCCTGGTCCCTTCGGCTGCCGTCCGAGGGAACCAGTGCTGGATTCTTTCACCGGGTATATGTCCTGGTGGCGGGGTGGTTCGGGTTCTCGGGGGCGGGTGCCGGAGGGTGGTGTTGCGGGCACGGCCGAGCCGTGACGAGGACGAGCAGCGGGTGGCGCATCGGCTGGCGCAAGCACGCAGGGCGCCTCGTCATCTGGCGATGCGGACTCGGACGGTCGAGCTGAGCTGGTCCGGCGAGCGGGTTCCTGCGATCGCGGATGAGTTGAGGCGCAGCCCCAAGACGGTCCGCCGCTGGTTGCACGGCTTCAACAGCTCGGGCTTGGACGGCTTGAAGGATCTGGGCGGGCAGGGCCGCAGGCGTCGGATCCGAAGCCGAATGCTCCGGAGTCATCGGCCTGATCAAACAGCCGCCACCGGGTCGGCTGACGGTGCAGGCGGACGGTGAGTCGGCCGCGGCGGATGAGTCCGGGCCAGTGAATGGACCCTCGACGCGCCGGCTGCCGAGGCACAGCGGCTGGGCATCGAAGTCGGCCGCCGTCAGGTGCGCCGGATCCTGCTGGCCGGGAGTGCCACCCCAGGATCCGGCACGTCGTCCTTCCCGTCGGCGCCTGCTGGTTCAACCTGCACGAGGGCTGGTGGCGCATCTTCCGAAAGGCCGCACTCGCCGGGCAGTCCTTCGCCGGGCCGTCCGAGATCGAGCAAGCCACCGACCAGGCAACAGCCCAGCTCAACGCCCGGGCCCGGCCCTGGATATGGGGAAGATCCGCACCTTCAACCCGCTCCCTGCGACGCCGCTTTGTGTACATCGTTTGAGGAATCCAGCACTACGGAAGTCCCGTAAGGGATCTTCCGACGCGTTGGGGCTCACCGGTTGTGGGGATGTTGTCCTGTCTCACTCAACCGAATCGGTTTCCCAGCGAACCGAGTCGTTCGGTCATCTGTCTCGGCGAACCGAGTCGCGCCGGTCCCGCAGCCAGTCGTCGATGACCGAAAAGTCCTCATCAGCCAGGCCGATCATGGAATCGACTCGGTAGAGAAGGGCGTGCCCTCGATGGTGGGTTGCGACCCATACGCGATCCAGATCGGTGATCGAGTCGTCGACCCAGATGAACGGGCGCCCTGCCGCAGCTTGAACGAGGTCCCGGGTCTTCCAGTTCAGTGCGCCGGCCTCGTACTCCTCCGGCACATCTGGCAAGTCGGCCACCGGAAGTTCCGGCAGTCCGAGCAGAGGGGCTATCACGTCGTTGGCGTCTTCCATCCATGCGGTGGCCCACGTCAGAACGCAGGGCAGCGCCAGCAGCCGCGGGCCGTGCCTATGGTTGATCTTCGCCAGCTGAGGATTCGAAACGTCCTGCCAGTCCTGCCAACCCTGAGGAGTCGATGGGAGCTGTGCCCCGCCGTAGGGCAGGAGCGTTCCATCGACATCCAGGAAGAGCAGCGGGCGCTCTGCCAGATCGGTCATGGCCGCACGTTATCGGTTCTTCGCCGGAGCCAGCAGATACGTTTCTGTCCCGTATTACTGACCTCGGCTCATTAGGGTGACGCCGGGTCGTCGAGGGTCAGGCCGGTGCCCGCTATGAAGCCGTCGAGAGTGCCGGGCCGGTACTGAAGTCGTTTGAGCCGGCTGCGGACGAGGGCCTCGAGCCGGTCGAGGGCGACCACGGCGAGGTTGGCCAGGCTGCGCTTGACGTGCGCCCACACCCACTCGACGGGGTTGAGGTCGGGCGAGTAGGCGGGCAGCAGGAACACCGTCAGCCATGCACGCTCGGCGATCAGCTCACGCATGGCGTGGGAGACATGAGTGTTCAAGCGGTCCCACACCAGCACGATCGGCGCTTTGACGAGTTGGTGAGTTCCGTCGATCAGCGCGATGAAGTCGCGTTCTCCCATGCTGCGGCGGCTGCCTTTGCCCGAGGCGTGGGTGCGCAAACGGTGGCACAGCCGGGTCCGGGAGCCGGGCCGCATGGCGATCAGTCCGGCCACGGTGAGCCGTCCCGAACGTCTTCCGCTCACCGTCACCTGCGGAGTCACTCCGCGTCGGCCCCAGGTGCGTCCTTTGGGCGGCCGGCGGGTGAAGCCTGCCTCGTCCTCGAAGCAGATGTAGCCTCCGCGGGCCGCGCGGGCTCTTTTACCTCGTCCCAGGTCGCCTCCTTCCAGACGGTGACGGCCTGCTCATCACGCTCGGCGACCCGCCGCGTGGGGACCTGCGGGCTGAAGCCGAGCCGGTGCATCAGCCTTGTCGCGCCGGAGACGCTGTAGGAGACGTGGAACTTCCTGCCGATCAGAGTGGCCACCCTCGCCGCGGTCCACACCTGGTCCTCCACCCAGCCGTGCGCGGCAGGGCCCTCATCGAGGTACGCGGCCAGCTTCTTTAGACAGCGCGGGGACAGTCGGCATCGCGATCCGCTCGGGCCACGGGAAGCCAGCGCCCGCGCGCCGCCGTCCCGCCACAACTGGTGCCACTGGTAAGCCGACTTCGGGCTCACCCGCAGGCGTCGTGCGACCTCCAGCGGCTTGATCTTCTGTTCGAACAGCTCGGCCCCACTGAGCGACCACCTGCTTCACACACCCCGGGAACCACATCATCGGAGACGGTGGCCCAGATCTCTGGGGCCAAGGGCGGATGGTCGGACACTGTCGGCGTCTGCTGTTGTCGGTGGGATAAGGGATACAGCCGGTGGGCTTTCCGTCTCACGAAACATGGTCAGCTGCAACTGGACTGCTGACGTGCCTAGGACTGACGGCGTGCGAAGAGAACCGCACCTGGAACACTCTCGTCGGGGTCGATCAGCATGTGGGCCTCAACGGTGAACCCGGCATCGCGTAGCCAGGCCGCCACTTGCTCAGGCTGGCGGCGGTGAACGTGGACGTTCATCGGGTGGCCGCCGTAGCCCTGCGTCTTCAGCCTCGACCCGTCGCCGACGTGAAAGCCGAGCAGCAGCGGTCCGCCGGCATGCAACACGCGCCGGAAGTGGCCGAAGACCGTGGGCACTGCTTCGTCGGGGACGTGAATCAACGACCAAAATGCGAGCAGGCCGACCACTGAAGCCTCGGCGAGGTCGAGGTCGGTCATCGAGCCCACCTCGAACCGCAGGCGGGGGTGGTCACGCCGAGCCACGTCGATCATCACGGATGAAAGGTCTATGCCGAAAGCGTCCACACCCAGCTCGTGCAGCTGAGCGGTGACGTGACCAGGTCCGCAGCCCACGTCCGCCACCGGCCCACCGCCGACAGCGTGCACCAAATCGGCGAACAGCGCCAGAGCCGCCCGAAGGTACGGCGCCCCGGCCAGAGCCGCGCGTACTTGGTCGGTGTAGCTGACCGCGACCGTGTCGTAGGAGGTCCGGGTGTCTGCCAACCAGTGGTCCGCGGTCATGGCTCGACAGAGTAGTGCAGTGATCAGGATGACGAACCAGATCAACTGAGATCAACGACGAATCAGACCAGGTCACTTGAGACGGATACCGGATCCTGCTTGGGTACCCTCGGTCCCGTTTCCGCAGGCACCCCTTGGACCACACCACCAGGAGGAACCAGTGTCGTACCCGCGACTGCTCACTCCCGAGGAGAAGCTCGCCGACGCGAAGAAGCTGTTGAGCCTCCCGCGTATCGTCGTGATCTGCGGCTCCACCCGCTTCATGACCGAGATGAACGAGGCCGATCTGCGGGAGACCAAAGCCGGAAAGATTGTCGTCAAACCGGGCTGCGACATGAAGTCGCCGCACGAACTTTGGTCCGATCCTGTCGAGGCTGAGGCGCTGAAGGTTCGACTCGACGATCTGCACCGGGCGAAGATCCGGCTCGCTGATGAGGTGCTCGTAGTCGGCGACTACATCGGAGACAGCACCCGAGCCGAAATCGCCTACGCCCGGTCGCTGGGCAAGCCCGTGCAATTCACGCACCCCGAAGTCGACCCTGACGCCTGACCGCCCGCTGCCACCTCGACAACCAGGGCCGGCAGCCCGCCGCCTGACCGTCTCGCGGTGGCTTCGGCCGCCGCACCCCCCCAACGCTCCGCAGGCATCCCTTGGAATTGATCATCTAGGCCTGCCCGGCGAGGGGATGCCTTCACGTCTCGGCGCGGCGGAACTTACGGTTTGTGGGTTACCCAGAGCAGTTCCGCCGGCCAGCGGTGTGCCCAGTCGGGTGGGTCGGTTTCGTTGTAGCCGTTGGGTGTGCCGAGTTCGGGCCGCGGTTCGATGAGGTCGTCGATGATGAGACCCGCGCCGCGCAGGACCTTGACCCAGTCGCCGTAGGTGAGCTGATAGCTGGTCGCGCCGTCGTCTTCGGCGATGGTGTTCAGCCCGAAGTAGTCCTGCTGCAGCGTCGTGGTCACGCGGCTGGCGGCTTCGTCGTAGCAAGCTTCGAACCATGGGCTGGCGACGTTGAACACCAGGCGTCCGCCTCGGCCCAAGACGCGTGCGGCCTGCGGGACGGCCAGGTGCGGGGGCGCCCAGCTGAGCCCACCGAAGTCGCAGAACACCAGGTCGAAGCTGTCGGCGGCGAAGGGGAGTTGTTCGGCGGCGCCTTGCACTAGCGGGTAGCGGGCCGCTCCCATCGCGCGGGCCGCTGCGGCGAGTTGGGCTTCGGACAGGTCGAGCCCGACCACGGTGGCGCCCTCGGCGGCCAGCGCTCTGGACCACTGGCCGGCGCCGCAGCCGAGTTCGAGGACGCGCTTGCCGGTGACGTCGCCCAGGGCGTGCAGGTGCGCGTCGGGGATGGAGTACATGCCCCACAGCCGGGGTGTGGCGCCGATTTGCGGGTCGTGCTTGTGCTGGTAGGCGCTGCTGATCTGGTTCCAGAGCCGCCGGTTGGCGGGGATGCTGTCCACGTGCAGACTCCAGCACTGCCTGCCGGGGCGGTCAACACGATTAGGGGCGTCCGCCGGGCCCAGCCAGTGGTCGGGTGCTCCCGGACACCCCCGCCTTCACCAAGCCGCACTCCGCGCCGTTCGACGACGACGGTCGACAGCGTGGGGGAGGAGCAGGTGCTGTGGGTCCTGGAGACGGCCGAGCGGATCTTCCTGTCCGTGACCGGCTGCACGAACCACGACCGCGGCCTGTCCGAGGAAATCCTCCCTGTCGTCCTCAAGGGGGTCAGCGCCTAACAACACGACGGCTACGTGGCCCGGTTGGCGGCCTCCGCCGAGGACAAGCGTGAACCTCTCGCGTACCTGTATGCCCTGTAGGGGCCGGGAGGACGGTTCGAAGACCGGGATCTGTGCTACCTGATCCATCAGCCCGCGAGCCTCGTGGTCTGCGAGCGAGTGGACACCGTTCCGCGATGGCTCGACTCGGTGTGGAACGACGAGATCGATGCCGAGCTCGTTCTGGACCGCTTCACCAAGTACTGGCGCTTCGGGATCTGAACACCCGCAGGAGACGGCTCCCTCGACCGGCACCTCTCGGACGGGGGGCCTCGTGGGGAGGACATGAAGATCCGGGACCTGCACGGCCTCCTCAGCCGGGCGCCCAGGAGAAGCGACCTGGCGCAGGAACGGGATCCGGCTGGTGTACGACGGCCAGGCCGTCTGTCTCCACGGCCGACGATCCGGGCACGGTGCTCGCCACAGCCCCCGTCACCGGGTTCACGACAGGACCGTGGGAGGCGACGGCGTATTCAGCGAGCCTGGCCTGAGCGACCTCGACGCGCAGTGCCTCCAGCGCGTGGCCGGACGCGTTCCTGGCACCGGCTGCGTGGTGTCCGCCCACTACGATCCCGGCCGCGACCGGCCCGAGGGCGGGGCCGAGCAGGCCGGTCTGCGTCTGGTCGACGCCGATGATCCGGGAGATCCGACGGCGTGGCTGGTGAACGAGCGGTTGGCCTGCCGCCCGTGCGCGGCCTGCACCAGCCGCATCCCCGATCTTCCCGACCATCGTGTCCCGAGCGCGTGGACGCCCCGGCGGACATGGGCGACCAGAGGCCGCGGCCGGCACCAGCGGTCCCAGGTCGCCGTCGGCCAGGGTCCCCATCCCGCTGGGAGTGGGGGCTGTCCCGACTGCGACCCGCGCAGGACTGCACGCTGGTGATCTCCCGCCCGCGTCTGACCGCCCGCCTACGACGACGGAGCACGAGAGGCCCCGGCTCTCACACGAAGCTGCCAGCCGCTGGGGTGAGCACGATCTTCTTGCCGCCGGCCCGTCCGGTGACCACCCGGGTGAACGCGGCAGGTCCCTGGCTCAACGGCAGAGGTTCCGGTGCGAGTTCCAGGGTTCCCGCGGCGGCCTGCTCCGCCAGCCGGGCAAGCTGCGTGGCGTTGGGCTCAAGGTAGAGGTCCCAACTCGTGATGCCTCGTTCCTCCGCAGGCGCGTCCGAGGTCAGGGAGCACAGTCGGCCGCCGTCCCGCACCAAGGGCAGGGCGGCGTTCGCCGTGCCGGGGGCGACGATGAGGGCGGCGTCGAACCCGCCGCGTACCTTGGCCGACCAGTTCGGGTCGTGGTAGTCGACGACTTCCCTCGCTCCCAGCCCGAGCAGGCGCTCTGCGGCGGCAGGAGACGCGGTCGCGGTCACCTCGATGCCCTCGGCAGCGGCGAGTTGGACGGCCAGGGCTCCGGTGGCCCCGCCCCCGTTGGTGATCAGGAGCCGCTGTCCGCGGCCGAGGTCCAGCTTCTCCAGGGACTGCAAGGCGGTGAGTCCGTTGACCGGCAGCGCCGCCGCGTGCACGGCATCCAGCCCGGGTGGGCAGACTGCCGCGTGATCCGCGTTGATCAGAACGCGTTCGGCCCAGAAGCCGCTTCCCCCGGGCAGCGGGGCCTCGTGTGCGAGCACCCGGTCGCCTACGGCAAACCCGGTGACACCCGCGCCGGCGGCCAGCACCTTGCCCGCGCCCTCCACTCCCAGCGCCGCCGGGGGGCGCAGCCCCACGTCCCAGCCGGCGCCGTTCAGCAGTTCGTCCCACGGGCCGACCCCGGCCGCCTCAACCGCCACCAGGATCTGACCGGGCCCGGGAGATGGCGGTTCGGGCAACTCCAGCAGGGCGGCATCCTTCTCGGCCCCGGACACTCCGCACGCCTTCACAGCAGATCTTTGTCCTCTCACTCAGTCCGGCCGACCGGGAGGTACGGCCCGGAACCCCCAGACGGGCACCAGTGTCGACCTCGGGATCCCTCGCAGAGGTCCCTCGGGGTCTCAGGCGCACTGGTGTCGAGCCCATGCAGGCTAGTGGCCCGGGCAAGTGGTCTATTGAAGAGCGATTATGTGGGCCAATCGTGGAGTGGCTCCGCACCTGCTCGGTGCGCCCAACGCACGGTGAGTGACCTTCCCGGAGGACCGTGCCGGGCTGAACAGCCTGCCGTCCCCGGAACCAGGCGAGCCTCTAACGGTCCGAAATCGGGTGGTCGGCGGTTTGCGCGGCCCATGAGGCGAGGATGCGCAGACGGTCGTGGCTGGGTGTGCCGGGCTCGGCGGTCAGGGTGATGAGCTGCTGGTCGGGGTCGTCGGTGGAGGTGAGGAAGGACCAGTCGAGGGTGAGCGGGCCGGCAACCGGATGGTTCAGCGTTTTCGTGCCCGATCCCTGCGTGGCGACGCGGTGGGCGCCCCACCAGCGTCGGAAGTCGGGGTCCTGAAGCGACAGCTCGCCCACCAGTTCGGCCAGCCGCGGATCTTTCGGATCGCGGGCGGCTTCCATGCGCAGCTGCGCCAGGGTCATCTGCGCTACCCACTCCCAGTCCGGGTACAGCGCTCTGATGCCCGGTTCGCAGAAGACCAGCCGCACGAAGTTGCGGTTCTTCTCCGGTATCCGCGCGAAGTCGGTGAACAGGGCGGCCGCCATAGCATTCCAGGAGAGGATGTCCGTGCGGCGCCCCAGGACGACGGCCGGCGTGGTGGAGAGGTCATCCAGGAGGCGCTGCAGCTGCGGCTGGACCTTCTGCGTGGTGCGCCGACGCGGCCGGGCGGCGTCCCGACCGGACAGTTCGAACATGTAGGCACGCTCACCGTCATCGAGCCGAAGGACACGCGCGAGGGTGTCCAGCACCGGTTCGGAAGCCTGGCGGCGGCCCTGCTCCAGGCGCGTGTAGTAGTCGGGGCTGATCGACGCCAGCAAGGCCACCTCCTCGCGGCGCAAGCCCTTGACCCTGCGCCTGCCGGCCGAATCAGGCAGCCCCACGTCGGCCGGGCTCAGCTCTGTGCGCCGTGCCTTCAGGAAGGCGCCCAGTTCGCTGTCGTGGGCGTTGCTGCTGCTCATGGGTACAAGTCTGACAGCCAGCCGGGCCTGTGACAGTGGGCCTGCCGTGTCCCAGGACCGCGGTGTCCGGGGCCAGAAGAAGCCCCTTACCCGTGCACGTACGGGGTGCGAGTGTCGGTGACGTGGCCGGCGGACGGACCGTCCCGAGGACAAAGGGCCGGCCGGAGGTCCCGCCGGAGGAATCCGCGCCATCGCGATCACAGCACTTCCCCACCTGCACCAGGAGACACAGACCGTGAAGACCGGCGTCACCTTCCCCAGCAACCATCTCGCCCTCGCTGGGATTCTCTTCACCCCCGACGACTACGTCGACGGCCGGCTGCCGGCCATTGTCATCTCCCATCCGGGAGGCGGCGTGAAGGAGCAGAGCCCGAGCATCTACGCCAAGCGCCTGGCCCGCTCCGGATTCGCCGCGCTCGTCTTCGACGCCGCGTACCAGGGCGAGAGCGAGGGCGAGCCGCGCGGCATGGAGAACCCCTTCCAGCGCGCCGAGGACATCAAGTCCGCCGTGACCTACCTGACCACCCGTGACGACATCGATCCGGACCGTATCGGAGCCCTGGGTATCTGCGCCTCCGGCGGTTACGTCCCCTACGCCGCTCAGACCGACCACCGCATCAAGAGCGTGGCCACGGTCAGCGCCGTGGACCTCGGGTCAGTGTTCCGTGAGGGACTGGGCCGCACACAGGACCCGGCGATCCTTCAGGCCCTGCTCGACCAGGCCGGTGCGGCGCGCACCGAGGAGGCACGCGGCGCGGCCCCGCAACTGGTGGCATGGATTCCCGACAACGCCAAGGAACTGCTGGAGACCGAAACCAGGCAGTTTCGGGAGACGTGCGAGTTCTACTGCACCCCGCGTGGCTACCACCCCCGCGCCGTCCAGGGATGGGTACTGCGCAGCGTCGACCAGCTCGCCCAGTACGACTCGTACGCGATGATCCGGCTCATCTCCCCTCGCCCCCTGCTGATGATCGCCGGTTCGGAAGCGGAGAGCGCGTACTTCAGCCGAGAAGCGATCGCGCAGGCAGCCGAGCCCAAGGAGCTGGTCGTCATCGACGGTGCCACGCACATCGACCTGTACGACAAGGACGAATACGTCACCCCCGCCGTCGCCAAGCTCACCGAGTTCTTCGGCAAGTACCTGGCCGAGTGACTACCCGCCACTCCGGCCCCACGGGCGGCAGAGGCAGCCATAGGACCTGCATCCTCGCTCTGCCGATGCCCCACTCCGCCCATCCTGTCGGCAAACGAAGGCACCCTCAAATGATCAACGCACCACCCACGGATGATCACGCGATCGTGGAGGCGCAGGTGCGTGACTACGGGATTTCGCCAGCTCAGCAGGATGAGCTCTGGAGACGCCGGCGCGCGGGGCCAGTCGTTCAGCTCGATCGGGCGGGCGTTCGGGGCACCGATGCAGCACGCCCGTCGGTTCCTGCACCAGAGTGGCGGCGTCCGCGTCACACCGCAGCAACGATCAGAGCGGCATCTGAGCGGCAGCGGGCGCGAAGAGATGTCCCGCGGCATCGCCGCCGGGGAATCCGGCCGGCAGTTGGCCAGGCGGCTGGGCCGATCGCCTTCGACCGTCTCCCGCGAGATCGCCCGCAACGGAGGCCGGGACCGCTACCGTGCCGCATCCGCCGATGAGCGGGAAGTTCACCGTGCCCCTGTAGCCGTCCCGGTCGGGCTCCCAGGGGCCGCGTAACTGGAGTGCTCCCGGCGGCAGTTGAGTTTGGTGTGAAGGAAGACAATCCTCATGCCGAGGGCCCCGACGGTCTTGTCCGCACCGCCCGCCTGCCGCTGTCGAGCGCCACCTTGAACTGGCTCGCCGACCTGATCCGCGGCCACTGCAAGAAGATCGGATCGCGGTGGCGGGCCCTGCCCGCGGGGAAAATCGCCGGCATCGTGCCGGCCGTACCGCACGGCGACCTACGGCTGCGCCACGCGGACGCGAGCGACCCGAAGCGTCGCCGCAGGCAGCGGCGGGGCCCGAGGGCCCCGGCCGCGTGCCCCTCGGAACGGTGTGTCAGAGCACGGCGAGCCGGTCCACCAGCAGTTCCACCCGCTGCTCGGCGTCCTCCGGCAGCAGCCGTCCCGCCCGGGTCAGGGTCGCCAGCCCGTGCAGGGCCGCCCAGAACACCTCGGTGAACAGCCCCGGTTCGGCGCCCTCCCCGGCGACCCCGCCGAGGGTCTCCATCAGGGCGGCGAAGGCGTCCTTCAGCGGGACAGGGGTGTCTTCGACAGCGTATGGCAGCCCGTTGTCGAGCAGGAAGATCGCGTCGTAGAGCGCCGGGTTGCGCTCGGCGAAGTCCAGGTAGGCGCGGGCGAGGGCGGCGACTTGGGCGCGCGAGCCGTCCGTGGCAGCGGCGGCGGTCGCCGCCCGCACCGCCGCAGCCAGCTCGGTAGAGCCCTGCAGGGCGACGGCGCCGATGATCTCTCGCTTGCCGCGGAAGTGGCTGTAGAGGACGGGTTGGCTGTACTCGATGCGCTCGGCGAGCCGGCGAGTGGTGACCGCGTCCCAGCCTTGCTGCTCGGCGATCTCGCGGGCCGTCGCCACGATGAGGCGCTCGCGGCCCGCCCGCTCGCGCTCCTTGCGTTCCTGTACCGACATGGTTCGATCCTAGCGCCACTAGACGATCGAGCGGCAGTAGTGCTAGCTTCGCCTCAACTGCTAGCAACGCTAGATAACTGGAAGGCCGTCATGCTCAACGCACTTGAGGTCGTCACCATCGTCGTCGTCGGGGTGATGGTGGGGGTGGAGTTCTCCGTCGTCTTCGTCATGAACCGGATCCTCGACGCGCTGCCGGGCGACAGCGGTCAGCTCGGCCATGCTCACGGGGGCCGGATGCTCGGCGCTGTGATGCCGTTCTGGTACACGGGCTCGTTCATCCTCAGCGCGATCTGGGCCATTGCCGGGTGGCACCACGACGGTGCCCGCCTCGTCGTTGTCGCCGCCGGGCTGCTGATCCTCAGCGTGGTCATGTCGATGCTGCTGCTCGTCCCGATCAACAACCGGAACAAGACGTGGACCCCCGAGACCCGGCCCGAGGACTGGAAGGAGCAGCTGCGCCGCTGGGAGCGCTACCACTACGTCCGCGTCGCTGTCATCATCGCGGCCTTCGCCCTGCTGGCCGCCGCCCTCACCTGAGCCGGAACCCGGACGCCAACACCCCTCGAACTCCGCTGGTATCCGCAGGACGCGGGACCCAGCGCCCCCATTCACCGACAGCGAGAGGAAGTTCCGGACATGGCCAAGCTGCTGAACCTCGACCCGCTCACCCCGATGTTCGCGCAGTTCAAGGAGAAGACCGGGCCCATCGCCCTGGCCAACACCTTCGTCGTCCCGAAGGGGCAGACGGAAGCATTCCTGGTTCTCTTCAGGAGGCAGGCGGAGTTCATGAAGGCCCAGCCGGGATTCGTCTCCTTCCAGATGCACATGGGAACGGCGGGCAGCCGGCTTCTGATGAATATCGCGGTCTGGGAGTCGACCGAGGCGCTCGCCACGGCGTTCGGCAGCCCGGAGTTCCAGCGTCTGGCGGCCGAGTTCCCCGACGACATCGTGTCGTACCCGCACATCTTCGAGCAGATCGACGTCTGACACAGCCGCTGCTGCCCCGGGGCAGCCGAACAAGCCCGACCTTCCCCGGGCGGTCACCCGCCCGTGCACCATCCCGGACCGCTTCAGGCCGCCGATCACCCCACCTCGCGTAGCCCCGTCCCTGACAAGGAGCCCGCCATGACCGTGGAGCTGAACCACACCATCGTCCCCGCCCGCGACCCGCAAACTTCAGCGCGGTTCCTGGCCGGCATCCTCGGCCTGAGCGTCGATGCGCCGCTGGCACACTTCACGCCGGTCACACTGGCCAACCAAGTCAGCCTGGACTACGACCGGATGGACGCCTTCGAGCCGCACCACTACGCGTTTCTGCTTAGCGACCAGGAGTTCGACGCCGCCCTCGCCCGCCTCCAGCGCGGTGGAATCACCCACTACGGCGATCCCGCATGCCAGGAGATCGGGCAGGTCTATCACGGCAAGCGCACCGCAGGCCGCCGGGGCACCTACTTCCGTGACCCCGACGGACATCTCATGGAGATCCTCACCCCGGGCGGCCCCGGGTCCTCGGGCCGATGACGGCCAGTGAATCAACGCTTCGTCGGCGGCGGGATCGCGAACCGGCAGGCCGGCACGGTCCAAGATGCCCCGAGTAGACGAACTTGTCCGCGCGTCCGCACCGGCCCGCGCCATCCGGCACGTCATCGGCCGCCGCTGAACCCTCCCACTCCAGTCTGAACGTCAAAGGAGAAGCGCCATGTCGCTGAAGAACGTCAACACCGTCCTGGCCACCGCCTGCGCCTTGTTCGTTCTCTACCTCGGGTTGTCCTTCATCCTGGCCCCGGAGGCGTCCACCCAAGGCGTTGGCCTGCCGACCTGGTCCGCCGGCAACGGCGATGGTTTCCTCATCATGAAGGGCACCCGCGAATTCGCGATGGGCCTGGTCATCGGCATCCTGTTGGTGACGGGCCATCGCCGCGCCCTGGGCTGGGTCCTGCTGATGGAGGCCGTCGCCCCATTCGGCGACATGATCAACGTCTTGGCCCACCACGGCTCCATTGCCGCCGCGCTCGGCATCCACGGCCTGACCTCGGCGCTGATTGCGACGACCAGCCTGCTGATCCTCCGCGAGACCAGCAAGGACCACAAGACCCCCGCCCCAGCGCCCGCAGCGCAGCCCGCCTAACAGCTGCATGCCCCGAAGGGGTGGCCCGGCCAGACGACCGGGCCACCCCTTGTCTGTCAGCGACCGCGGGGAAAGGCCAGGGCTGTTGCAAAGTCTTTTGATCTTGGCGTAGTTGCTGGTCACCGGGTGATGCAGAGGAGGTCGAGTGGGCGGGTGAAGGGCTGGTAGTCGCAGTTGCCCGCTCCCAGGGCAGATCCATCGCACCACGGTTGCCCGGTGGGTGCGGGAAGCCGTCGGCCTGCTGGCCGGCCGCGCACCGCGCCTGGACCGCGCGCTGAAGAAGATCGCCCGATCCGGTGGCGGGGTGGTACTCCTGGACGGCTCCCTGATCCGCACCCGCCGCCGCACCGGGACCGAGAACCGGGAGGACTGCTCCGGCAAGCACAAGTGCCACGGCCTGGTCCGCACCGACCCGAAGTGGGCGACCGCGCTGGTACGGGCCCTGCTGGTCCTGACCAACCGGGAAGTCGCCCGCTGACCGACGATCTCCACCGTAGCCACCCGCCCACAACCAGCGTGAGCACCCCGACACCGACCCACACCAGGCCCGTGACCTGATACTTCACGATGCACACCGCTCACTGGTCACCCGGACGCTCCGAGGCGAGAGTATTCGCTGGCAGGCCACGGTTCCTGCCTGACAGGCTGTGGCCATGAGTCCCGAGTCCAACGGCGTGTCCGGCATTTCCTGGCTGGGTAACCCGATCGACGCACGTGCGCTGTTCGGTCCGGAGCTCAGGTCGCTGCTCGATACCCTGCGTGGTCTGACACCCTCCGACTGGAGCAGGACGGCAGCCGGGCGTTGGACGGTCCACGACGTTGCCGTCCACCTCCTCGGTGACTACTACGGCCGCCTCGGCCACGGCTACCGGAACGGCTTCGCCGAAGGCGAGACGCTTGAGGCGTTCATCCACCGCACGAATCAGGAATGGGTCGAGCTGCACGCCGATGACAGCCCTGCTTCGCTCATCGACGGCCTGGCTGCAGCAGGCACCCAGCTCGCTCAACGATTCGCCACAGCCAACCTTGACGCGGCCGCCCAGGCCGTGTCGTGGGCAGGTGTCGAGCCCGCGCCGGCGTGGCTGGACATCGCCCGGGAGTTCACCGAGCACTGGACTCACCGGCAGCAGATCCGTCACGCCATCGGCCGCGACACCGACCCGGAGCCGGGTGCCCTGGGCATGGTCCTCGATACCTTCATGCGGGCCCTGCCCCACACACTCCGGAGCACGTCAGCACCAATCGGGGCGCAGGTCCAGGTGATCGCAGAGGGCCCCGTCGGCGGCAGCTGGACGGCCACTGCCGCAGCGGATCGATGGTCGTTGGCCGAAGCGCCGAGCGGCCGGCCAACCGCAACCGTGCTGCTGGATACAGAGACCATCTGGCGATTGTCCACGCGGAACATCGATCCTGCGGATGCCCTGTCCCGCGCCCATGTGCAGGGAGATCGTCGGCTCGCCGAAGCCGCGTGCCAGATCGTGTCCATCATCTACTGACGACGCTGGCCGCACCGGCTTCCACCGTGCCTGACACCAACAGCGCCAACGATGGGTACCGACATCACGCATCCAACTTCAGTAGCCGTCAGAAGCTGAGGAATACGCAACTCCCGATTGCGCGAGCCCGCGTGCGATCTCCCGAACGGGCCACGGAGTGGCAGGCCAGGGCACGGCCTGACCTGCCACTGCCTCACGAGGCCGTCGGCGCCTGCTCGTGGCTGCCATAGGGCCGCGTGATGATCTCCATGCCGTGCCCGGCCGGATCCACGAAGTACAGGCCACGCCCACCGTGGTGGTGGTTGATCTCCCCAGGCCAGGGCTTCGGCGTAGTCGCATGACGACCGGTTCGTGATCACCCGAGGCCGAGGAGTGCGAGGGGGCGGCGAGGGTCGCGGGCGTTGCGGCGGAGGCCGGCCGCGATGTTCTTCTCTCCGGCAGTACCGCGCACGCGGTGAGAGCGAGCACGACGGCCAAACGGTGGCGCACCCCGCGCGGGTCACGCGGGTCCGGCACCCCGGCCAGCCGCTCCACCAGACCCGGGACCTCCTCGGGTCCAACCTGCGGATTCTCACGCAGTTGGTCAAGGGCAGGCGGGATCAGAGATGATGCGTCGGCAGGCACGGTCTTCCACTTGGAGCACGGGGCGTAGAGAACTCCATGATCTTGGGAGCCCGTGCCTGTCAACTCCCGGATGACCGCCAAGTCGGCGGATTGTCACGTAACCGGACGCCGTGCCGCAACGCTGAAGCCTGCGTGAGCCGCCCTGCTAGGGCAGTCGCCTGAGCCACAACACGGCGAGGCCGTAGGCGACAGCCGACACGGCAAGTCCCGCGAGGACCGTAGCGGTGTACGCCCAGTCGGGCAGCGTCTGCCTGAAGAACCCGAACGTGACGTCGCGAGTGATGAGGAATGCTGCGACGGCGGCGAACGTCGCACCCGCTGACTGCCTGGTCCAACGTCCCGGCTTCGACGCAACGCGGCCATCCGGGCGAGGAGCAAGAGGTTCTGTCACTCGTCACTTGTACCGGTCCCGATGCGACTCATCAATGGCAGCCGGCCCAAGCCCGCACGCGGCAGAGCTTCGGTGTCGTCGCACGATCACGAACCGGACATCCTGCGACTACGCCCAAGCCCTGGATCGGCACCCCGTCCGGCCGGGCGAACTCAATGTGAGCTGATCCGCATCCCGGAGGAGCGGGTCGTGGAGGCAGGCAATGCCGAATCATCCCAACTGCGGCCAGGTGCTGCGGGACAGGCCTTACAAGCGCCGACGCGGCGCCCACTACGTGGCGATCGTGACCACCGCCGGCCGTATCGGAGGTCTTTGGGATTCGGTCGTAAAAATGAGGCCGAATGCGGATATCAAGATCAAAGTCGAGAGCCGATGATGAAACTATCCGAGTGATGGAAATCTGGCTCGACCGAAGGATGCGTGACTGCCCAATACGTGAGTCCGCACGCGGAGTCCTCGATGACGGCGGAGACGGCCATTGTGCCGGTACAGGGAAGGCCGCTCAAGTCGGCTCGGACCTGAACCTCCAGCCGGTCCTCGGCCTGGACGACGTGGACCTTTGGGGGGCGGGCAGGGATCACGGGGGTCATGTTCTTGTGATAGGCGTCGAAGCTGTAGAGCGCCCATTGCCCGGACGGCGAAATATTCAACTCGTAGTACGCGGGAGAGTTGCTGTCCTTGTGCACGAACATTTCGAAACACGTGTGCCGCCACAGCTCATCCGTAGGGGAGGCGTGGCATGACGGGCGAACGCTGGGCACTCGAACCCGAGACATGTCCGCGCACAAGACATAGTGCAGGTCAATGATTCCTGAATCAAAACGCTGAACATCTACTGCCAGGGAATGCACGATGTCGGAGCGTCCGGTGAACGGCTGGAGTGAAACCTTAGATATCCACATATCGCTCCGTCGCGGCATCGAGGATGGCTTCCACGGCTTCATGGCTGGGCAGGATCGAGGCGGCTTCGGCCCGCGGATCTGATTTACCCTCGATGATGTCCACGAAATGATCCCACTGCGCAGTCAGCGGGCCGCGGCGCTCAGAGCAATCCACGTGCTCAAGGACCGGAAACGCAGGCGGATCCGTGCAGCGGAGACCGGGCGGACTCGACGACGGCGCGTACACGGTCACCGTCGGATTCAGCAGGTCCGCCACGATGATCGCGCCCGGCTGAGAAATGGTCATGATGCGCGCGCGATAGTCCGCCACCCTGCTGGCCGACAGAACGGCGGCGTTCGTGTCGGCGAACTTCACCAATGCGGTGGCCGTGTCCTCGCCGATCCGCTCCTCGCCGCTGTGGCGCCCGGTGGTGGCTCCTTCGACGATCGGCTTCTGACCGTCGAAAATACCCAGGACCAGATCCACGTCATGGACCAGAAGATCCCAGGAGACCCCCGCGTTCATGCGGGTCGAGTAACCGGAGAAGCGATAGGTGAAGACCGCTTCCGGTGCGTTGACGCGTGACATGACCTGCCGCACGGCGGGGTTGAACCGCTCGATGAATCCGCACATGAGTGGGGTGCCTCGCCCGAGTGCGGCATCGACGATTTCCTGACTCTCCGCGAGGCTCGCGGACAGCGGCTTCTCGACGAAGAGCGGAATGTTCTCGCCGAGCACGTCGAGGGCGGTTCTCCTGTGCTGTCCGGTGGGGGAGGCCACCACCACGGCGTCCACGCCGGACAAGGTGTCGATCTCCGGCGCCCAGGCCGCCCCGTAGCGCCTGGCCAGCCCGCGTCCGCGGTGCTCGTCCGGGTCCACCACGGCCGCCAGGTCACAGCGTGCGCTCTCGGCGATGACCCGCCCGTGGTGGCCTCCCATCACGCCGGCTCCCACCAGCAGGACGCGGGGGAGCGCTGCCCCCGTCATCCGCGCAGGGCCGCTCGGGTCTCACGAATGACGCGGTCGAGGTCCGCGTCGGTGAGACCGGGATGCACGGGCAGCGAGAGGACCTCTGCAGCTGTCCGGGCGGCCACCGGCACAGCGGCCCGAACGATCTGCGGGTGGCCTCGGTAACACGGGTAGTCGAAGACCGGGCGCGGGTAGAAATGGCCCGACGCTATCCCGTTTCGGGCCAGTCGTGCGGCGAGTTCGTCACGCGAACAGGAAGCGTCCTCGGTGACGCGCAGGGTGTACTGGTTCCAGACGTGCGTACGCCCCGGAATTGTTCGTGGAAGCAGCAATCCCGGTATTCCGGCCAGTCCGTCGGACAGCCGGTCCGCGTTGTATGCACGCTTTTCGCTGAATTCTTGGAGATGCGCGAACTGGGAGAGGCCGACCGCCGCGTGCAGATCCGAGAGCCGATGATTCCCGCCGATACGGCGATAGTCGTACCGATCTCGCATTCCCTGATTCCGTAAAAGGCGTATTCTGTCGGCTAATTCGCCGTCGTCCGTCGTGACGACACCACCCTCCCCGGCCGTCACGTTCTTCGTCGCGTAAAGAGAGAAGCAGCCTGTGCCAAAGCTTCCGGCCGGTCTCCCGAACTGGCTGGAGCCGATGGCCTGAGCCGCGTCCTCGACGATCTTGAGACGGTTCTTCACGGCGATCTTCTCTATGCTTGCCATGTCCGCCGTCTGCCCGTAGAGATCCACGGGCAGGAGCACCTTGGTCCGGTCGTTGATGCGCGCTTCCAGCAGTTCCGGGTCCATATTGAAATCATCGGGATGAATGTCCACGAACGAGGCGGTGGCGCCGCTCGTGATGATGGCGTTCAGTGTCGCGGAGAAGGTGAAGGGCGAGGTGATGACCTCGTCACCCGGCTTCAACTCCCAAGCCTGAAGGCTCAGCAGGATCGCGGCCGTCCCGCTGCTGACCGCGACGGCGTGCTCGACCCCCGCCCACTGCCCGATCGCCTTCTCAAGACGCTCCACCATGGGCCCCTGAGCGAGTTGACCGGAGCGCAGAACCTCAAGCACCAGAGATTCCGCTTCGTGCACATCGACAGAAACCAGCGATATCATCGGGGACTCCATGGCCTACCCATTCCGTGCACTGCGCGAGGAACTTTCCCTGAGGAGATCCTTGATCGTGTCGTGCACATGGGGTGCGCAGGCCAGCATCGAATACACGTCATTGATGCGCGCGGTCGGATCGGTGTAGTCGATCCTGCGTCCTTCCATGTCGGTGAATATTCCCCCCGCCTCTTCGGTGATGATCTGTGCGGCGACACAGTCCCATAGGCGATTGTGTCTGTGCATGAACGCGGCGTACGCGGATTTCGCGACCATCATGCAGTCGAAGATGCTGTTGCTCATGCGTAGACCTCGGCAGCGTGGTGCGAGAAGGCGCAGCGCGCGGAAGTCGAGATCGACGTCTTCCTGGTGGACGTCAATTCCGTACGAGATGAGGTCCTGCGCCATGTCGCCGTCGCCGCGGATCGTCAGCCGGCGCCCGTTCAGGAAGGCGCCGTGGCCGGTCTGCGCGACGTACCTCTCGGCGAAGACCGGCAGCGCCACCGCGCCCGCCACCGGCCGCGCACGGTGCAGGACGCCCACCATGACGCCGTAAAGCGGGGCCCCGGCCGCGAAGTTGGACGAGCCGTCGATCGGGTCGATGACCCAGGTCACCGGCGTCGTCCCGCGGACGGGACCGGACTCCTCGTCCACGATGCCGTCGGCGGGGAACCGGTCGTGGATCCGGTGCTTCAGGAAGGCGGAGACCGCGGTGTCGGTCGGCGTCACCACCTGGTCCGCGTCCTCGGCCTTGACCCGCACCGGCCCGTGCGGCGGGGCGGCCAGGGCGAGTTTCGCCGCGTCAGCCAGTGTGGAATCCAGGAACGCAAGGTAGTCCATGAAGCTGGGCTCCGGTTTTCATGGAGAGTCTTTTGTCGTTCGCGCATAGAATTCGAGAATTGGCACCTCGGGCGCGATGACGGTATCCGGAATTCGGTGCAGGGGGAAGAACTCCGCTGTGGTGACCTCGCCGGGATCCAGGCAAAAGTTCTGGTCCGGCGCAGTCGCGGTGAACACGGCCGTCACATTGAACACCTGGTCGCCATTCGGGTAGCGGAAGTACTGGTCGGCTCCGGAGAAGACGTTCAACAGGGTGAGATCGCCCAACTCAAGGCCGACTTCCTCCCGTACTTCCCTGCGCGCGGCCTCCTCCAGCGACTCACCCGGATCCAGGAATCCGCCGGGCAGCCCCCAGCCCCCGGTGTCCGCGCGGGCCATCAGCAGGACCGAACCGTGCGAGTCCACGACGATGACGGACGCCCCGGGAAGAATCAGCGGGCGGGTTCCCACCTGGGCGCGCAATTCTGCAATATAGGGCATCGGGCCTCTCCAGTGACGGGCCTTCGGGCGACTGGACCCTGCTGGCGGTGGGCGTTGCGGAGGGGAGAATATCTCGGCTCGGCAGCGATAAGACAGCGTTTCGCCGGTAACCGAATCCTCCCTTTTGACCTGCTGGATTCCGACCCTCGAAGACATCGACGATCTTGCGGAAGAGTCTTGACAGAACCGCCTTGCGCGCCCTCATAGTGGGGTGCATTCTGTCGGAGAAGGAGAGGTGACGACCTCGTGGATATGTCAGATTTCTCTGAGTTCGAATCCGAGAATCCGGAGGCGCAGCCGCACATCGGGTCCGACACTCTCCAGCGGATCGTCGCGTCCTGGCCCCGACGGGCGAGCATACGCACGGACATGGCCGCCTTCATGCAATCGGCGGCCCGGGACTCGGACGTCACCGACTATCCGGTACGCCTGATTCCGTTTTCCGGGCACCCCCGTTTCCTGGAGGCCCCCGAGGAGTCGCGACGCCTCGTCAACACGCTGGGCTGGCAGGCCTACAATGCGCGAGTGGTCGCCGCCGAGGAGTACGTCGCCAATCCGACCTTTGAAATGCTGACACACGGGGTATTTCCGGGCGTCGAACGGTACACGGCGAAAGAAGCCCTCCAGCAGTCGCACATCGACGAGGTGTGGCACACCTACATGCACATGACCGCCATGCGACGCACCAAGGAGGCGCGTGGCCTCACGGAAGAACCCGACTACTCCCACCCGGTGACGAACCGTCGGCTCTTCGAACTGACCGCGGCGCGCAGCGAGAAATGGGAGCGGGACATCCTGTTCCTCGTCTGGACCGTCGTGGGTGAACTGCACATCAACAAATTCCTCGAACTGCTCGCCCGGGACACGACGATCCAGCCAGTACACGCTCTGGTGGCACGGCTGCACGCGCGGGACGAGGCAGCACACGGCCCGATCGTGGCAGAAGTTATGAAAGACGTGTTCGTGCACCTGAACCAGGAACAGTGCGACCTGTTCATCGAGACGATTCCTGAGGCGATTCGGGCACTCGGCGCACAGGACTACGAGATCTGGTCGGACATTCTCGCCTTCGTGGGCGTGGCCGGCGCCGAGGAAATCATCGCCGAAACGCGCCGCTCGCCCGATTCCGGCCCTATGCTCACCGACTTCAGCACGGTGGAACACCTAGTCCGGGACCTGGGGATCGAAGAGCGCGTCGACTACGACTTCTCGCCCCCGCGCCCGCACAGCCGGCGCGGGTAGGTCCATGTCCGTGCTGCTCGGCGCCGAACGGGACAAGCTGCCCGAACGGCTCTGGTCCCGCAACTTCACCCTGTTGTTCCTGGCCCGCACCGTGTCCGTCCTCGGCGACCAGATGCTCGTGCCGATCACGATCACGGTGGCGGTGCTGCGCGCCGGATACGGCGTCACCGGCGTGGGATACGCCCTGGCGGCCAACACCGCGCCACTGGCACTGCTGGTGATCCTCGGCGGGGTGCTCGCAGACAGGTTCACCCCGATCCGCGTCATGATCGTCGCGGACGTGGCGCGTCTGGTCCTGCACGGCGTTCTCGCGCTTGCCTTCGCGGCCGGCCGCCCCGACCTGTGGTTGATCCTCACCCTGCTGGCACTCAGCGGAGTGTGCACCGCCGCCTTCCAGCCAGGGTACGGCAGCGTCATCCCGCGCACAGCGCGCGATGTGCAGCGGGCCAACGCGGCGATCCGCGTCACGGAATCCCTGATGACCGTTGCCGGGCCGGCCGCCGCCGGGCTCCTTCTGGCCTTCTGCCCGGTGTGGGCCGTCGTGCTGATCGACGCCGGGACGTTCGCCCTCAGCGCCGGCTGCCTGCTGGCCATGCGCCTGACGTTCGCGCGCTCGACGCAACGGACGTCGTTCCGGTTGGACCTGGTGCAGGGCTGGTACGAGTTCAGGGTGCGGACCTGGCTGTGGAGCGTGATCGTGATCTTCATGCTCTATCAGGTGGCGGTGAACGGCCCGTTCCTGACACTGGGGCAGAGCCTGATCACCCTGCGGCACGGGGAACGCGCACTCGGTCTCATCATGTCCGTGTTCGGTCTGGGCGCGGTACTCGGGGGACTGCTGGCCGCACGCATCCGACCCATCTTCCCGCTGCGCGCGGGCAGCATCGCCATGGCCTGCTCGGTAATCGGTATTCTTGCAGTCGCGTTGAATTGGCCGCCGCCCCTGCTCGCGGCCGGTTACGCGATGGAAGGAGTGGGCGGCGCCTTCTGGCTCGTAATGTTCCATTCGAGCGTGCAGACGAAGATTCCCCCCGACGTCCTGGGCCGGGTGCACGCCTACGACGTCGCGGGATCGCTCGTCATGAAGCCGGTTGGACAGATGGCCGCGGGCCCGGCCTCCGTCTGGCTCGGCGCCGTGCCGGTCCTGTACTTCTCCTCGGTGATGCTGCTGGTCACGGTCGGCCTCCTGCTCGCCGTCCCGGCCGTACGCAATCTGCGCAGAATCGGCTGACCAGCGGACGGCCCCGGGGCTTAGGCACCCAGCTCGGTGAGGAGGGTGACGCCGGATTCCTCCAACTCGTAGAGCACACGAGGCCCCACCCGGTGGCGTCGGACCAAGCCGGCTGAGGAGAGTACGGCCAGGTGCTGCGAGACGGTGCTCGGCGCCAGTCCGATGGAACTGGCCAGTCCCGTGGTCGTCGTCGGCGACGCCAGCGCCCGTAGCACCTTGGCCCGACCGCGCCCGAGCAGCGTCGTCAGCCGGTCTCTTGGACGTACGTCGTCGACATCCCTGGCACTGCGCCGGGACGAGCTGCTCACGACGGCGGCTCCGGGCGCCTGGTAGGAGAAGGCGAGGGTGTTCCGCACCGTGCAGAAGACGCGCGCGCCGCGCCCGAACAGGGTGGGGACGATGATGAGCCGCCCGTCCGTCATGCGGTAGTCCATGTCGGTCCGGTGCGGAACACTCAACTCCTGGCGGTGCCAGCGGATCCGCCCGCCCAGATCCTCCAGCATCCGGTCCGCGCCCTCGGTGACCAGCGTGCGGCCGCGGACCAGGATCTCCTCTTCAAGGACACCGCGCATCGCCGGCCACGACGAGGCCATCGTGGCCGCCCAGTACTCACCGATGAGGTACGCGAACCGGTCGTGTCCCGCGCTTCGCAGCGCCGCCAACTCCTCCTCGATGTCGGGCGAGGGGGAGCGCGGAATGGGGGTGAGGGAGGCGGACGGTGCCAGGGTGTGTGCCCGGATCGTCGTGTTCAGCTCTCCGAGCAGGTCACGCGAGACGCGGCGCATGGCCGTCGCGGCCCAATTGGCGTACGGGTAGGGGATCTCGGCGCGGTACCGGGTGGTCAGCGCCAGGCTGCACACGGCCTCCCACAGCGGGCTGATGGCCATGCGCACCCGCCCCAGCGTCAGGTCGTCGAGCTGGATGCGGATCACGAGGCCCGGGGCCGAGCACGCCGACGGGTTCGGGCCACAATGCGCCTCAGACTTCTATCTTCAACGACAAGTCCTGGCATAGCGTGAGAACCTCGTTGATCCATTTCGACGGGTCGCGGGGATCGAAGCCCTGCATCGTCTCAAGCTCCCAGTACTTCGCGAAAGGCAGCGCCTTCGGATCGGCCTCCTGGAAGCGCCGAGCCCGCCACTTCGGAATGTAACTGCCGTACTGGCCCCGCTCTTCGAGCAGCGCGTCGACGATGTGCGAGAGCGCGGTGCGGGCCGAGAGCACGGCACTGTTCACATCGCCGTCCTCCAACTGCCCGAGCGTGTCCTCGACGGCCATGTCCGCCGCGCCCAACGACCGGGTGACCAGGATAGAGCGGTAGGCCGATGACTCGACCTCGGCGCGTCGACGCGCCAGCCAGTCCTCGCCCATCAGCGGTACGCACGTGGTCACGCGCTCCAGAAAAACCTCTTCCCGTGGCGCGAGAGCGTCCCCGCTCGCGGCGCGCGTCTGGTCGTAGTCCGTCCACGAGACCTTGGCGAGCATCTGGTCGACCTGCGTGTCCAGCCAATAGGCCAGGTCCCACCCGCGGTTGTCGATGAACGAGGAGTGCCAGCCGACCTCGGCGGGTTCCAGCGGCACCGGTACCCCCACCAGGTCGGGCATCGGCCAGGGATCCGTACTGACCAGGTACACATCGATGTCGCTCTTTTGATTGCTCCAGCCGCGGGCGGCAGAGCCGACGAGGAATGCCGCCTGGCAGGTGTCCGGCAGGAGGCGACGACTCTTCAGCGTTTCCAGAATCTGAGCCACGTCTATCTTCATCAGCATCTCCGGCAGTAGATGACCACGCGGACACTAGAGGGGAGCGGCAAGAGTAACGGCACCATCGTGCGGCGGAACACCCATTCGCCGCACGCCGAATCCCCCTGTTTCGTCACGGCGCAACTGACGTCCCTTGACCGGATATTCGCGGCTCCCCAGAATAAGTCCCTTCCATGTCGCGACAATCGACGGGAGAAAACATGAACAGTGTCGATCCAGTAGCGAGTCTGGCGCCGAATCTGACCGCCAGCCTTGCTCCTGACCTCTCGCCCGCGGCGAGCCTGGCGCCGAATCTGACGGCCAGTCTCGCTCCTGACCTCTCGCCCGCGGCGAGCCTGGCGCCGAATCTGACGGCCAGTCTCGCTCCTGACCTCTCGCCCGCGGCGAGCCTGGCACCCAGCCTGACGGCCAGTCTCGCTCCCGAGCTGGTACCAGCGGGTTTGGCGGTCTGAGAGACACGTCCCACGGCCGACCAGGGCACGCCGTCCGGGCACGTCCGTACGGTGTGACGCCCCGGCCGCAGCGCCAGTGGGCCCGGCAGGAGTCGTACGCGGCCCTGCCGGGCTTTCCCGTCGGTGCCACCACGGAGGAGCCTTGTCCCAGCCCGCGCCGCTCACGCCCACGACCGAGCCCCCCATCGTCACGCCGCCGTACCCGCCGCTGTACACGCCCTTCAAGTTCCTGAGCCTGCGTCTGGCCGCGCGGCTCACCCCCACGCGGCTGAGCTCGAACGCGCTGACCGTGGTGTGGGCCCTGCTCCTCATCACCGCGTCCGTGGCCCTCGCCTACGAGCACACGGTGTACGCGCTTGCTCTGATCCTGCTCTCCATCCTGCTCGACTGTCTCGACGGCGACCTCGCGCGGCACCGCCGACAGCCCTCCCTCTCCGGCACGCTGCTGGAGCAACTCGCCCACTGGACAGGGAACATGGGCCTGGTCGCGGGGGCGGCGGCCGCGCTCCTGCTCGACGACCCACGGCCCGGCAACATCCTGCTCGCCGCCGCGCTGGCGGTCGTGCAGGCCGTGTACATCGCTGTCGTCCGGCAGGTGCGCCCCGACGCGGCGAGCGTGGCCGGGTATCCGCGGCTGCAAGCGGCGTTCCGACGCATCGTCAAGGGCATCTACAACCTCTCGCCCATCGAGTTGCCCATGGCCGTGGCCCTAGTCGTCAGCGGGGTCACCCAAGAGGCCCTGATCGCGCTCACCGGGTTCTTCGCGGTGCTGTCCGGCCTCGTGTTCGTCCCCCACTTCGTGCTCGTCCGCGCGGCGGATCGCAGCCAGTGGGGACCGGTCGCTCCCGCTCGCCCCGGAGCGTTCACCAGCCTGCCGGCCCAGCACCGGACCACCGTCGCCCAGGTCATTCCGGACGCGCGGTGGTGGACCCCGGGTGTCCCGCGGCTGCCCGCCGAGGTGCAGGCCCTGCTGGGCCGTCAGGCGCCCGCCTCCGGCGCACCGGTCCTGGAAGCGGTGTGGCGTGACGTCACCGCCAAACTGCCCGAACTGTTCCGGACCAAAGGCGCGGTACTGCTGTTCTCGGGACCCGACGATCTCGCCTGGGAGGCCGTCCTGCGGACGCTCTGCGCCCCCGGCGACGCCATCCTGATCGTCGGCGGCCGCACGTCGGTCGAACGACGCCGGAAGGCCGCCGACCGATTCGGGGTACGGGTCTTCTCACTGCTGACGCCGTTCGGCGTCGGGGCGACGCCCACGGAACTGGACCGGCTGCTCGCCGATCACCCCGCGGCACGCCTCGTCCTGCTCTCCCAGACGGAGGCGGAGGACGGGACACGCACCGACCTCGCGGCCGTCGCGGAGGTCCTGCGGGCGAACGACGCTCTCTTCGCGGTCGACGCGTGCCTCGGGCTCTGCGCCGACGACCTGCGCATGGACGAGTGGGGCGTCGACATCGCCCTGTCCTCGTCGGACAGCGGCATGATGGCGCCGCCCGGCGTGAGCCTGGTGGCACTGGGACCCCGCGCCCTGCGTCTCCTCGACGAACCGGCGGCCGACGGCGGCTGCGCCGGCACGTCGCTGGACCTGCGCGCGCACCGTGGGGCGGAGAGTTCCGGCCGACGCCTCGCGGCACCGGCCCTGGCCGGACTACAGATGTCCGTCGGGTTGGTTCTTGAGGCCGGCCTCGACCACGTGCTCGCCCACCACCAGCGCCTGGCGGAGCGGTTCCGGCGCGGCTGCGTGGACGTGGCGGGCCTTGAACTGGCCAGTGCGCGGCCCAGCGCAGCCTGCACGGCGGTGCTGCTCCCAGCCACGGTCGACGTGCGGGAACTGCAGAACCAGATGTTCGCGACGGCACGCATGGTTGTGGCGACCGGGGTGGATCCACAGGGCGTACCCACCCTGAACTTCGGCCACGTCGGCTGGCTGGTGGACGACGACGTCGACCTGGCGGTGCGGACACTGGCGGCGGCGCTGGACGCCGCACGCGACCTCGCCCCCAGCCACATCGACTGAACTACTGCCCGAGGGGCTCGGCGAGGGCCGTCGAGAACGCGTCGAGCAGCCGCGTCAGGTCCTTCTCGCCGATGTCGCCCATCGCCGAGACCCGGAAGATGTCGCCGGACAGTGAGCCCTGGCCCGCGTAGATGACGAATCCCTCCTGCTTGAGCCGGTAGTGCAAGGCGGCGTAGCCGTGGTTGGGAGGCAGCCGGAAGGAACGCAGCACACAGGAGGTCTCGTCGTCCCGCAGCAGAGGAGCGACGCCGCAGGCGCGCAGCCGCTCGCTGATCCGGCCCATGCGGGTGCGGAACAGCGCGCGCCGGGCCCACAGGCCGCCCTCCTCGGCGAACTCGTCCAGCGCCTCGTCCCACGCGTAGAACGCCTGGACGGCATGGGTGAAGGGGGTCGAACCGACGTCCTGACGGGCGAGGTGCGCGGTGAGGTCCAAGTACACGGTGCGCTGCTCGGTGCTGCTCAGCGCGGCCCGGCGCACCAGGACGAAGGCGGCACCGGGCACGCCGTGCAGGCACTTGTTCGCCGTGGCCGCGCAGCCGTCCACACACCAGTCGTCGAGCCGGATCGCCTCCGCGCCGAAGCTGCTGACCGCGTCGATCAGCAGCCGCGCGCCATGAGTCCGTGCGAGGGCCGCCAGGCCGTCGAGGTCGTTGAGCCGTCCCGTGGTCGTCTCGTGATGCACCACCGCGATGTGAGTGAACGCGGCCGAGCGCAGCGCCCGCTCGACGGTGGCGAGCTCGATGGGGGCGGACCACGCCGCGGTAACGTGCTGGTGGGGCAGACCGTGCGCGCGGGCGATCTGCGTCATGCGCTCGCCGTAGACACCGTTCTCGACGATGAGCACGCGGCCGTGCGACGGCACGAGACTGGTCAGCATGGCTTCGACCGCCGCGGTGCCGGACCCGGTGAGCAGCACGGGCGCCCAGCGCTCCGGGTCGCTCGCGTACACGGCGAGCAGCTTGCGGCGCAGCCCTTCCTGAAGGGCACCGAACTCGGGTTCGCGATGGCACAGATCCGGCCGGAGCATCGCATCCCGTACGCGCCGCGACAGTGTCACGGGACCGGGGTTGAGCAGAATGGTCTTCATCGGGACCCTCCTGTGTGATCCACGAATCGGTCGAGTGCGTCGGGCGGTGCCAAATGGGGCCGGGGCAGGCCGGCCCGGGTGCCGGGAGCGATCTTGACGTGCGCGAAGTGCGGCCCTGCCGCTCGCGCCGGCCCGGTGCAGAACTCCCGCAGCTCGTCCACCGCGTCGGTCCGCAGCACCCTGCGGTACCCGCAGGCCGCGGCGATGCCCGCGAAGTCGGTTTGCGCGCTGACCGTGGCCTGTGCGCCGGTCGAGTCGTGCACCTCGTTGTCCAGGACGACGTGCAGCAGGTTCGCGGGCCCGTACGCGCCGATCGTCGCGAGGTTGCCCATGCGCATGAGCAGCGCGCCGTCGCCGTCCGCCACGACGACCCGCAGGTCGGGCCGGGCCCGCGCCAGGCCGAGCGCCAACGAGGACGCGCAGCCCATGGAGCCCACCATGTAGAGGTGGTTCGGCCGGTCCGCGAGCGCGTACAGCTCCCGTCCCGTGTAGCCGGTGGTGGCCACCACAACGGTCCGTGGAGCGGCGCCGATCTCCACGACGGTCTCCAACAACGCCTGGCGCGGCGAGCGCTGCCCCGCCGCCAGCACATGCCCACGCCCCTCGACGGCGGCGGTCGCCGCGCGAGGAGCCGGCTCCGCCGCGGCCAGAGGATACGGGGCGCAGCAGCCCCGTTCGAGGACCAGCGCGGCGGGCTCCCGCTTCCCGAAGCGTTGATCGACGTCGTCCAGTACGCCCGCTATCGCGTCCGGCTCGTCGGGGAAGCGCGCGGACGGGACGGCCATGGTCTCCAGGAGCGTGTCGGTGATCCGTCCCATCAACGCGTGCTGCGGCTCGTCGGCCACGCCAGGAGCCCCACGATGGGTGCAGATGACCAGGACGGGGATACGGAAGGTGTGCACCAGCGAGGTCAGCGGGTTGAGCGCGTTGCCGAGACCGGAGTTCTGCATGAGCGCGACGCCGCGCCGGCCGCCGATCCAGGCCCCGGCGGCCATGGCGACCGCGTCGCCCTCGTTGGCCGCCGACACATAGCCGGTGCGCGCGTCGCCGATGACGCGGTTGATGAGGGGAGTGAGAAAGGAGCACGGAACTCCTGCGTACGAGTCGAAGCGCCGGGCGAGCGCACGGTCGACGAAATCGCGGGCCTGGATCACGGGGGCTCCTTCACGGCTGACCGGCGGTGAACCGGCCGGCCTGTTCGAGGTCGCCGAGTGAGTTCACGTCGAGCCAGTGCCCGTGGATGTACAGGACGCGCACGGGATGGCCCGCCTCGACGATGTGATTGAGCAGGTCGCTCAAGGTCAGGTGATCGAAGCGCGGGCTGACGCTGAGGGCGTCGAGGGCCTCCTCGATCCAGGCCCGGCCACCGGCGCGGGCCCGGAACATGCCGATCCAGCGGCCTTGTGGGCCGGCCGCGTCGCTGCGTTCGTCGCTTCCGATGTGCTGGAGCAGGACGTTGTGCCCCCACAGGGACCGGTCGTCGGGGGAGGAGCAGTACGCGTCGTCGCGGATCGTGCCCGGATGGGCTTCCTGGGAGTCGACGACCACGGTGAGTTCGCTCTCCGACTCCAGCAACTCCCGCAGGATGTAGCTGCGGAACAACAAGTCGCCGTAGAGGATCACCATCTCGTCGCTGAAGGCGTGGCGGGCGCAGGCGAGCGAGGCGAGTTCGCCGTTCGTCGCGTGGTCGTCGTTGACGATCAGGCCGATGTCCTTGACGTCGATGCTGTCGGCCCGGTATCCCGCCACCACCGAGATGTCGCCGATCCCCTGGGTCCTGCACAGCTCGACGAGCCGGGTGAGCAGCGGCTTCCCGTTGACGGAGAGCATCGTCTTGGGCCGGTCGCTGGTGAGGTCGGTCAGCTCGTCGCCGCGGCTCGCGGCGAGGACCACCGCCGTCGTGGCTGGCGCCCCGGCGGCGTACCGGTGCTCCGCCTCGGCCAGTTCCTCCGTGCACTGGAGCCGGAAGATCTCCGTGATGCTCGCGATGCGGTCCTCGACCTCGACCAGCGACTCGTCCTCGAAGATCCGCCGCGCGGTGGCCTGCATCGAGTCGACGGCGCTGCGGATGAGGTGGTTGGCCCAGATCACCAGGCTGATCCCCGCGTCCCGGAACACCTGCGTGGGCGTGCTGTAGTACTTGGTCGGCACGATCACGAGCGGAGCGCGGCCCGCCCACTCCCGGGCGAATTCGAGAATCTGGTCCGGCTTCGACTGTGAACTGTGGATGAGGATCCCGTCCGCGCCGGCCCGCCGGTACGCCTCCGCGCGCGCCAGCGCCTCCCGGGTGTCCCGCCCTGCGATGTACGCCTCCACGCGGGCCACGACACAGAAGTCGTCGTCGAGTTGGGAGTCCTTCGCCGCGGCGATCTTCCCGCAGAACTCGTCGATGTCGGCCAGCTCTTGGCGCTGGCCGTTGATGAAACTGTTGGTCTTCGGAAACGACTTGTCCTCGATGCACACGCCCGCGACACCGCGCTGTTCGAGTTTGCGCACCAACCGGCGGGCGTTGTTGAAGTTTCCGTACCCTGTGTCCCCGTCGAGCAGAATCGGCACCGACGTCGCATCGGCCATGAACTCGACCATGTCGACGACCTGCGACCAACTCGTCTCATTGTTGTCCCGCACGCCGAACTGTGCGGACAGCGCGAGCCCGGAGGCCCAGATACCCCGGAACCCCGCCTCCTCGGCGATGGAGGCACTGATCCCGTTATGGGCTTCGAGGATGAATTCGAGGTGATCCGACCGCAGCATGCGACGGAGCCGAGTGCTCTTGGGAAGAGAGCGGTCGGCGTCGGAAAGCATTCCCGGCAGAAGTTTCTTCGGTGCGAAAGTCAACGAGGTCACCTCATGTCCGCGTCAGGTCGCGTCAGCCTAAAGACTCCTCAGTTTCGCGGGCAACACTGGTCAGTTGGAGCTGAGCCCCTGTTGGCTGTAGACAGAAATACGGTGACGCACCGCGAGCCGCGCTCCGCCGCCGACCGAGTAGGCACCAGGACGGGAGAGCCCCATGACCGACGCCCTGCAGGAGTTGTTCCCGGGCACAAGCGCGTACGACGCGCCGCGCAAACACTGGGCAGAAGGACGCCATCTCATCGAGCACGGCGACCAGAAAGCCCTTGAGGAACAGATAGCCAAACGCTTTTCCACACCGGAAGCGCTGGCCAAGTTCGCGCCCGACATGGAGGTGTCGGTCTACGGATTTCGCGACCCGGCCCGCGATGAGGGAAGCGCGGCCGCGACCCAGGACGTGCAGGACCTGTACACCTTTCCCCCGACGACGATCAGCGACGCGGTTCCGCTGTACCACGCGGGACACACCATCATCTGCTGGAAGATGCTGGAGCACCTGCCCGAGGCCCTGCGGCGCAGCACGGGCATCCTGGAGGCGCTCGGCCTGCCGCACCAGCCGATCGCGGCCCGCGGCCTAGCCGATCCGTGGAACAGCGCGTGGCCGTTCGTGCTGAGCCTGGTGTACACACCGGCGGGCGCCGGCTCGGGCCTTGGGATGCACTACGACCGGTTCGACAGCGTCGTGGTGCACCTGCGGGGCCACAAGCGCTGGCGCGTTGGACGGCATCCGTTGCTCGAATTCCCCCTCTACAACGAGGAGTTGGCGGCGCGCCTTGACTTCCCGCCCTCGATTCCCCGGCTGGCCACCCACTCCGAGTTCGTCACCGGCCTGGAGGAGATCGACATGCGGGCCGGATCCGTGCTCCTGCTGCCGCGGGGCATCTACCACACGACGCTCGCCGACGACGAGGCCTCGTTGTCGCTCGGCTACCACTTCGCCCTGCCCACGTGGTCGCATGTGCTACTCGCCGCCCTGGAGCGCCGACTCACCCGTGAACCGTGGATGCGCACCACGCCCTTCGGCGCGTTCGGTCTGGCCGGTCCGACCGACGAGGCCCGGCAGGGGATGGCCTCGGCCGCCGAGCGCGGACGAGAGGCGCTCGCGGACCCGCGCTCGCTCCTGGACGACGACCTGCTCGGCAACCTCGCCTCCCACCACCAGGCGGCTTTCCAGGTGGAACCGGACGCCGGCGCGCGGCTGTTGATATCCGAACCGCCGGTCGTGGTGGATTACGGCGGACAGGGCATCGATGTCGAACTGCCCGCCGAGGCCGCGCCGCTGTGCCGCTGGATGCTGGGCGAGGCCCCGGAGTGGTTCGTCTTCGATGAGGCGCTCAAGGCCGCAGAGGGGCAGTTGAGTCCGCGGGACGTGTGGAATCTGCTGCAGGAGTGCGAGGAGGCCGGTGTGCTGCGGCGCCGATGGGGCACGCCAGGGCGGTGAGTGCCTTGTGGCCGGGTCCCGCACCGAGCACGACGTCAGTCGGCCCGGCCCTTGCGCTGCTCGACGGCAGTGCTGAAGTGCAGCCACGCCTCGACATGGCTGCGCGCGAGCTGCAGCGCGTGGTCGAGACAGTGCGGCGGCAGACCCTCCACCAGCCGATCCCAGCTCCGTACGTCATTGGGGTGGGCCAGGGCGAGCCGCAGGAACTTCCGGCCGACGTCGGTCAGACGCAGCGACGGGTCCTTGGTGAGGGCCACCAGCAGTTGCTGGCGACCGTCGAGCCGGAGCGGAGTGACGCAGACATCCTCCTCGGCGGTCTCGGGCTGCGACAGACGGGAACCTTGCCGCGCGGCGTCCGGCAGGGGTGAGAGGCCCTTGCCTAATCGGTCCTTGACGTCGCGTGCGGTGCCGACGGAGATCCCCGATGCCCGCGCGATGCGCCGCAAGGAGGCGTCGGGCTGTTCGGCCAGCAGCCTCGCCGCCCGTTGCCGTCCCTCCTGCGTGGTCAGTGGTCTGGTCCGACCGTCGCATCCGGTTCGGCTGTGCGACTGCGGAAGTTCCGCAGTCGCACACCGCAGTCTCGCCACCGACTTGTCCGAGATGCCGCTGAGTTCGGCGATGAGCCGGTTGGACCAGTCGGGATGCGTGCGCAGGATCCGCTGTGCGGCGGAGTGCCGGTCCGCGCGGGTCAGGGGGAGCCCGTGCTCGACGTTGAGACGCACGGCGAGGATGAACGCCTCGTCGTCCGGCCCGTCGAAGAACTGGACCGCGATGTGGTCGTCCCCGCGCAGCATCGCCGCGCGGACCCGATGGTGACCGTCGATGACGCGCAGATTCCGCCGACACGCCACGATCGGCGGCAGTTGCGCTCCGGATTCGGCTAGGACCCGAATGTGTTCCTCGTCCTCTCCGCTCAGCCGAGGGGATTCACAGGTGATCAGGGTAGACAACCGTACGCTGGACACCGGGGCCGATTCGTCGAGACGGTGCCGGGGCCAGGAATCCACGCTGTGCAGACGAGGCTTGTCGTGAGTTGCGATGGTGCTGGTCGAGCCGGTATTTATGTCTTCCTTCGACGGACTCAACGTCAAGTCGCCGCCTCCTTATCGTCGCCATGCAGTGGGGGGAACGCTTGCTTGATCAACGAGGAGCAACGTTGAGTCTCGCACTTGGTGCACCGTGCATCAAGTGATCGTGCAGCGCCGGAGTACCCGAAGCGTCCGCCGGGTCCGACGTCCCGGCGAGGCCATCCGCAGCGGGTTCGGGAGATGTGCCGTCCGCGAACAGAAGACCGGAGCGTGCTCGACCGGGCGGTGGTGAGCACAGTTGACCGTGCGCAATCGTGCATGGCACGTTCGGAACTCCTTCTCGCGGCACCAGTGACTCCGGTTGGAGCAGAGATGGCACAGGAATTCGTACAGCTGCAGACCCGAGGCGCCAAGAGGTACTCGAAGAAGAAGCCCAAAGACTTCCGGGTTCTGCTGGTCTACCCGAATATCCAGCAGTCGGCGATGATGCCCTACTCGATGGGGCTCTTCACCTCGTTACTCCGCGAAAAAGACTTCCAGGTGCACCTTTTTGACAGCACCTTCTACGCGGAGCCTCTGACCGACAACTACATTCACTACCGGACCTTCGTGAAGCAGTTCGACTGGCTCGACCGGGACGTTCATTTCCGGCAGTCCAGCATGCTGGAGGACTTCCGGGCCAAGGTGGCGGAGTACCAGCCGGACCTGATCGCTGTCTCTGTGGTCGAGAACACGTACTCCGTCGGCCGCGCCATGATCCGGGCGCTGCCCGAGAAGGACCGGCGCATTCCCACCATCTGGGGCGGCCCCTTCGCCACGTTCGCCCCGGACTTCATCCTCCGGGACCACGTCGGGGACTACGTGTGCCGCGGCGAGGGCGAGATCGCGCTGATCGAACTCTGCGAGCGGATGTGCGAGGGCCGGTCCGTCACCGACATCCCGAACCTGTGGGTGCGCGAGGACGGGCAGCTGTACCGCAATCCGCTGGGCCCCCGGGTGGACCTCGATCACCTGCCGTTCGCCGACTACTCCCTCTTCGAGGAGCAGGCGATCTACCGCCCCATGGAGGGCAAGCTCTGGCGGACGATCGGCATCGAGAGCCAGCGTGGCTGCCCCTTCCAGTGCACGTACTGCAACTCTCCCGGGCAGAACCGCATCGCCAACGCCGAACAGGGCAGCAAGTTCTACCGGCGCAAGTCGCTCGACCGTACGATGGCGGAGCTGGACCACCAGCACAAGGAACACAACATCGAGCTGGTCTACTGGCTGGCCGACACCTTCCTGGCGCTGCCCACGCGAGCCTTCGACGAACTCGTCGAGCGCTACGACGACTACCGCATCCCGTTCTGGATGAACACCCGCTCCGAGACGATGACGGAGCACACCGCCGACGGGCTGGAACGCATGAACATGCTCCGCACCAGTATCGGGATCGAGCACGGCAACCCCGAGTACCGGCGCAAGATGCTCAAACGGTTCCAGACCAACGACCAACTGCGCAAAGCCTTCGAGATCTGCTCGGGCCGCAGCTTCTCCACGACCGGCAACTGCATCATCGGGATGCCCGAGGAGACCCGCGAACTCGTCTTCGAGACAGTGGAGTTCACCCGGCGACTGCCCGACGACATCGACACCGTCGGGTGCTTCATCTTCTCGCCGTTGCACGGCACCGAGCTGCGCAAGATCGCGGAGCAGAACGGCTATCTGGACCCCGACACCTTCTGCGATATCGCGGACCCCGACGTGAGTATCCTCGACCAACCGCAGCTCAGCCGCTCCGAAGTGATCGGCATCGCCAAGTGCTACGGCCTCTACCAGACCGCGCCGGAATCGGAGTGGCACCGCGTACGGGAGGCCGAACCGGACACCCCGGCCGGTGACGCCGCCTTCGACCAGCTGGTCCGGGAGTACCGCCCGGGAGACGTGGGCGCCGCCGCGGCCTCCGCGTGAGCGACCACGGCCGGCGGCGCCCCCATCCCGCCCCGGGTCAAGGGGTGTCCGCCGGCGCGCGCCCGAGCACCCACCGGACCGCGTCGTCGATGTCCAGGGCGGTGAAGTGGGCGCGCGCCTCCGGGCCGTGGAGTAGCCACAGGGCGCGGTTCTGGTCGAACTCCAGGGCGGAGGCCAGGAGTTCGCGTGCCGCGGCACGGTCGCCGCGGCGCGCGAGGACGAGCGCGAGGGCGATGTGCACCTCGATGCTCGCCGGCGTCATCTCCAAGGCGCGGCGCAGGTGCTCCTCGGCCACTTCCAGGGTGAGCGCGCTGTCCCAGCAGGAGGAGTGCTTGTAGTAGTACATGCCGATGCGCCACAGGACGTCGGCGTCGAACGCGGTGCCGATGCCATGGTGCGCGCGGACCTCGTCCACCGGAGGGACCCGCGGCGCGGCCCCCGTGCCGGCGAGGTCGGCGACGTGGTCGTTGAGCAGGGCGGCGATGCGCCGGTATCCCTCCAGGGTCGGATGGCAGTCGTCCCAGAATTCACCACGACCGCACACGCCGCCGGCGGCCGCGGTGAAGTCCGTCTCGACGTCCAGCAAGCGCACGCCGTGGGTATCGGCGAGCGAACGGATGGTGCGGTTGATGTCGGTGGTGGCGCGCAGCGGGCGGCCGTCACAGTCGTTGGCGGCCACCAGGTGCCGACGGGCTTCGTCGGCCCGGCCGGAGTGCAGGTACAGGCGTCCGAGGAGGAAGTGGGCCTGGGCGAACCCGCCCTGCTCCGCGAGTAGTTCACGGAGCCGGCGCACCGCCTGCTCCGTACGGCCCGCACGCGCGTCGTCCTGCGCACGCTGGTAGCGGAGCACCAGGTCGGTTGCGTCGAGCGCGCTGTAAGTGGGCGGCCAGTCGCGCAGGTTGGTGGGAATGGTCGCGAGGACGGGCTCGATGTGGGCGCGGCGCAGGGCGAGGACGCCCGCTTCGAGGTTCGCGCGGTGCCGGTCGATGATGGCGGCGTGCTCCTCCGGCGTCATGAGCGCCGGCCCCCACCCCTGCGTGGCACCACGCCCGGGCGCCAGGTGCAGGAACTCGTTGTTGCCCGAATACACCAGCGCCAGCGCGGAGTTGGCGCGGTGCGGCTGCTGGGTCGCCGAGCGGATGCGCTCCAGGGCGTAACGTGAGGGAGCCCCGTACCGGGCCTCGTTGCGCACGACGAGCGGTACGCCGCCGACCGAGCCGGACCAGGACTGCGCGACGATCGTGCCGATGTCGCACGTGGGAGCGTAGGGAAACCCCCAGGGCACCGAGCTGCCGAACAGGTAGAGCGTGAATTCAGGTGCGTTCATGACGTCTCCGATGCGTCCATGGCGTCTCCGATGTCCCTGGTGCCGGTGAAGTCGCCCGGCGCGCCGGCGTATCCCGGGCCCAGGTGGGCGTGCTCACGTCGCCCGCAAGCTCAACGACTCCTCCAGCACGTTCAGAGCCCGGTCGATGTGTTCCTCGGTGTTGTACAGATGGAAGGAGCAGCGCAGCCCGCCCCGGTCGGTGGCGGTGATCCCGGCGCGGTGCAGGTGCCCGACGGCGTGCGCGGCGCCGGGGACGAGGACGATCGCGGAGCCCGGCGCCGGGGCCGGTTCGAGACCGAGCCGGACGGCTCCCGCGCGAAACCGGTCGGCCAGCGCGATGTTGTGGCGGCCGACGCGTTCCACACCGAGTTCCGCGATCAGCTCCAGGCTGTGCCGGCCGGCCGCGTACGCGAGCGCGGGCACCGACTGGTCGTAACGGCGGGCGTCACGGGCGAGTTGGACGGCGTCGGCCGGTGGGCCGAGCGGGTCCGCGCCCGCCATCCAGCAGGCGTGCCGCGGCAGGATCCACTCCTGCGCCTCCTCCGACACCGTCAGGAAGGACACACCGCGGGGACACAACAGCCATTTGTGGGCGCTGCACACGGTGACGTCGAAGTCCGCGGCGCGGACGGGTCGCCACCCGCACTCCTGCGTCGTGTCGACCAGGGTCCGGGCACCGTGGGACCTGGCGGCCGCACGGACCGCCGCCAGGTCCGCCAGCCGCCCGGTGCCGGACTGGACGGAACTGACCGCCACCAGATCCGTTCCCGGACGCACCGAGGCCGCCAGATCCGCCAGCGGCACCGTCCGCACCTTCAGGTCGGGCCGGACGGCGAAGGGGTTGGTGAGAGAGATGAACTCGTCCTCCGCGCACAGCACTTCCGCCCCGTCGGGCAGTGCCGACGCCACCAGGCTCACGCTCACGGACACGGCGCTGCCCAGCGCCACGCGCCCGGCCGGCACACCGGCGATCCTCGCGAAAGAACGCCGGCACGCGTCGAGGTCCTGGAACGGGCCGGCGCCCATGCCCCGGTGAGCGCCCAGCTCCTGCAGCAGCATTTGCGCGGCGTCCGTCGCGGGCGCGGGGAGCAGCCCGTAGCAGGCGGTGTCGAGATGCACATAGGCCGAACCGAATTGGGCACGTGTCGCGGCATCCACCTGCCGGGCTCCTCACCTAGTCGAAGTAGCTCTTGAGCTCACCGCGCCGACGGACGTCGAGCGTGGCGCAGTGCAGACCGCCGCCGAACACGTAGTGGTCCTTGAAGTCCACGAGCACCGGCTTCATGCCGAGGTTCTTGAGCATGCGAATGGTCGGCTCCTCGTGCTGGTCGACGACGACCCGCTCCTCGTCGAGGACGAGGAGATTCATGGACAGCCAGCGACTGGAGAGCTGGAACTCTGCGGGCGCAACCCCTTCCGGCGCCTCGATGATCTCCCAGCCGGCCCGCTTGAACATGTCGAGGAGGTCGGGGGAGAGACACGGCCGCGCTGGACAGGTCAGTACCCGGCCCTCGCCGAGCGGTACCCAGGTCGTGTCGATGTGCACCGGGCCCGAGGAGCGGAACCGCGCCCGGTGGATCCGGTACTCACTGCCCAGATGGCGCTCCAGCCACTTGATGCCCAGCTCGTTGGTCACCTGGCTGCGCTGGACGACGATGTCGCGGCCGAACCGGACGAAGTCCGCGGCGTCGAAGCAGGGTTCCGCCTCGTTCGTCATGTAGTGCCCCGCCAAGGGGCCCACGTCGTCAGGGACGTTGGGGTCCCCCCGGAAGAACGCGAGGTGCTCGTCCGGGTAGTCGTAGTCGTACATGTGCTGGCCCATCGAGCACTTGGGGGCCGCGGTCCAGCGGGCGCCGCGCTCGAAGTACCGCTGGAGCAGGGAGTGGTACTTCACGTGCTCGAAGTAGCGCGGGGGAAGCGCCATCGGCGCCTCGATGAGTTCGTCCCCGACGGCCAGGACGACATCGCGGATGTCGGCGTTGAAGAAGCCGGTGGACTCGAAGTGCGGTGTGCGGAACTCCGTCTGCGCGTAGTCGACGGGGTCGGGACGGGTGACCGTGACGCCCTCGTCCTCCAGGACCCGCTGCAGGTTGTCGAGCGCCTTCGCCGCGCCGCGCACCAGATGTTCGGGATACGGCTCACCGGCGTGCTCCCGGTAAAAGTCCCAGTAGTTGCGGCGCACCATGACTTTCATTTCGTGCGTCAGGGGTGGGACCGTCACCCCTTCGATGGTGCCCACGACTACTTCCTCAAGTGGATCCCATTCGTTGTGTGAACTGACCGCTGAAGTGGTGGGGACGGCTGCTGTGGGTGAATCCGCGATGTTCAAGTTCTGTCCTCGTCTTGAGCCGGGTTACGGACGATACTGACGGCGATGACTGGATCCCGCGGAGCTGATGAGGTGGCAACGACCATGACAGGCCGAATCGTCGAGGGCAACCGTAGGCGTGTGTACGTCGACATGGTGGGAGATCTCTTTCACGCCGGGCATGTGGAACTCCTGAAAGCCGCCCGGGCTATGGGCGACGTGTTGCTGGTCGGTGTGCTCTCCGACGAGGTGGTGGCCTCGTACAAACGCCGCCCGATCATGACGATGGCCGAACGCGTCGCGGTCATCGAGGCGTGCCGGTATGTCGATGAGGTCCTGCCGGACTCGCCGTATCAGGTCACCCCGGAATTCATGGATGAAATGGACATTTCCTTGGTTGTGCATGGTGATGACATATCACCTGAGGTGGTCCGCGAGGTTTTCGGCGCGGTCGCCGACGCGGGCCGGCTCCGCCTGGTCAGGTACACGTCGGGTATCTCCACGACCGACCTGATTCTCCGGTGCAAGAAAGCCGGTTAGCCGCCGCAGCGGGCGCGCATAAAATTTCCGACCTCGAACAGGTCCAGGATGTTAGGAGAATGGTCGCGTGCCATCCCATGTCCTAGGTATTTCCTGCTTCTACCATGATGCCGCGGCGGCTCTCGTGCGGGACGGAGAGATCGTGGCTGCCGCTGAGGAGGAGCGGTTCACCCGGCGCAAGCACGATGCCGGTTTCCCATCGCACGCCGTTCAGTACTGCCTGGACGAGGCGGGCATCACGGCGAACGACGTGGACCTCGTGATGTTCTATGAGAATCCGGTGCTCAGCCTCGACCGGAACCTCACGACCTTCCTCTCCGTCGCGCCCCGCGGCAGGGAACGCTGGGGCGAGTTCGCCGACACCTTCCTCGCGAGGAAAGTACTGCTGGCCCGCGAGATACGGCAACGGCTGAACGTCAGCGCACCGATCCGTTTCACCCGGCACCACCTCAGTCACGGCGCGTCCGCCTTCTACCCCTCACCGTTCGAGGACGCGGCCGTCCTCACCGTCGACGGAGTGGGCGAATGGGAGACGACGTCGATCGCGCACGGCGTCGGCACGCAGATCCGCCCGCTCACCTCGATCCGCTTCCCGCACTCCCTGGGGCTCCTGTACAGCGCGTTCACCGGGTTCTGCGGATTCCGGGTGAACTCGGGCGAGTACAAGCTGATGGGTCTCGCCCCGTACGGCCGTCCACGCTACACCGACACGATCCGCGAGCACCTGCTCCACCTCCAGCCGGACGGCTCTTTCCGGCTCGGTCTTGAGTACTTCGGGTTCCTCGACGGCGACCGACTCACCAACGCCCGGTTCGCCGAACTGTTCGGCGGCGGGCCGCGCCCACCCGAGTCCCGCATCACGAGCAGGGAAACGGACCTTGCTGCCTCCGTCCAACTCGTCACTCAGGAAGCGGTCCTGGGCCTGGCCCGGCACGCGCGCGAGCTGACCGGCTCGAAGAACCTGTGCATGGCCGGCGGTGTCGCACTCAACTGCGTGGCGAACGGACAGCTCCAGCGGGCGGGCCTGTTCGAGAACATCTGGGTCCAGCCCGCGGCCGGGGACGCGGGCGGCGCGCTCGGCGCGGCACTCCTCGGCGCACACGTGCTGCTGGACGAGCCTTGCCGCAAGGACACCGGAGCCTCCGACGGCCAGCGGGGAAGCCTCCTCGGCCCGAGCTACGCCACCGATGAACTCCGCGCGCTGCTGGATGAGTTGGGCTGCCCCTACGAGGAGGTGCCCGACCCTGACAAGCGTGCCGTGCGCATCGCGGAACATCTCGCGGCGGGCGATGTCGTCGGTCTGTGCTCGGGCCCCATGGAGTTCGGGCCGCGCGCTCTGGGCAGCCGGTCGATCCTCGCCGATCCGCGACGGCCCGACACGCAGTCCCGGCTCAATCTCAAGGTCAAGTTCCGTGAGTCGTTCCGCCCGTTCGCGCCCGCCGTGCTGGCCGAGGCGTGCCAGGAGTACTTCGACTTCAGCGGCGACAGTCCCTACATGCTCATGACGGCTCCGGTGCGCGAGGAGCGGCGCGTCACACCGGAACCCGACGCGGCGTCCGACGGCGACACCGACGCCGATCTGCTCGCCGTCGTCCGGCAGGTCCGCAGCGACGTACCCGCGGTCACCCACGTCGACCACAGTGCCCGACTGCAGACCGTGGGACCCGGCAGCAACCCGGAGTTCCGCGCCGTGCTGGAGGCGTTCCGCGAGCTGACGGGGTGCCCGGTGCTCGTGAACACGTCGATGAACGTGCGCGGAGAGCCGATCGTGTGCACCCCGCACGACGCGTGGGAGTGCTACCGGCATACGGACATCGACGTGCTGGTCGTGAACCACCTGATCGTCACGGGTAAACCAACGGCTGCTACACCGCCCGTGAGCGTCTCGGAAGACCAGCAACCGGTTCCCGCACCACGCCCCGTGGACGGCACGAGCCGCAGCGACCTGTTCTTCGGACTGTTCCTGGCCCCGCTGGCTGAGCGGCTGGGGGAGGGCTTCCGGCGTCGGCTGGCCGCGGAAGGCGTGGACGGCAGCGCGTACAGCCCTGCCGAGACCGGGCCGACGGGCGGCGAGTTCTGGGAACTCGAAAGCCTCGACGCCATCGGCGAACAACTGCGCGGGATCTGGTCGGCGTACGGATTCGAGGACGCGAACGCGCTTGTGCGGCCCCTCATGGAACTCACCGAGGAGATCATCGGCGAACGCCGGGACGTCGACCTCGGCGAAGTGACGCCGTACATCTACACGCTGTTTTAGCCCCGGGAGCGCGTGGCCCCTGGGGTGCCCGGGGGCGAGCGGCTCGTGGTCGACCGTGACTCTACGAGCCGCTCGCTTCAGACAGATGCGTCGGACAGGTACGTCGGCGTGCTCAGATGTAGTGGCTCTGTTCCAGCACGGCGGATTCCATGTCCGACATATAGACGCCTGCGGCGCGGATCGCCTCTTGGAGGGGCGCCCAGTGCTCGGAGGACCCCATGAGCACGTCGGAGAGCCTGTTTACGGCGTTCTCCGTGGCTGGATCCTGTGCGGTACGGACGGCATCCCGCAGCAGTTCCTGCATCCGGCCGTTGTGCGCCCGTGTGGCGGCGGTACGAGCGGGGCTCGTTTCGATGCCGAGGAGTTCGTCGCGCTCCTCCAGCAGGGCGAGCCGCGCCTTCTCCAGCAGGGGCAGCAGGTTCGGCGGGGCGATCCCGGTGATCGCCATATGCTGCACGACGCGCAGGCGGAGCCGGTTCACGGCCAACGGCAGCGACAAGGCGTGCGGACCGCCGAACAGGGGCGCCGCCGCCTCGACGGTGCCGACGGTGAGCAGACGGACCCTGTCGTCGGGCAGGGCGGCCTGCGCCAGGAGCGCCTCGGCGCGCCGGGGACCCAGCAGTTGGTGCAACTCGGCGCGTGCGGAGGGTTCGTCGTCCGGGCAGTGCACCAGATTCATGAGGACGTTCTCGCCGGCGTGCCGGACGGTACCGGGCTGCGCCGCGGCGGGATCCGTGGCCCCTTTCAGCCGACCCATCGCCGCACACGCACCGGCTCCGTCGTACCGCAGGAGCACGAGACACGCCGGGCCGAGGTCATACCACAACTGAAAAGCGCGGTGCGGTGGCAGCGCGACCGGGCGACTGCGCGTCGGAACGTCGTAGAGACGCACCATTGTCTCCGCGTCCAGACGGATCAGCTCGGCGGCGACCGGGTCGAGCCCGGCCGAGCGGAACGCGTCCAGCAAGCGGTGCAGCGCCTGGGTGACCAGCCCGTCCGGGGTCACGAGCGCGTAGGTCCAGCTGGTGCCGCTCACGGCCATGGAGATCCTCTCTTCGATGGGCAGGGTACTGAAGTGCTATGCGGTGAGAGACATCACCCGCACGTCGGCGGTGGAGAAGGAGACGGAGACCCGCGCGCCGACGGCGAGCCCCTGCATCTTCGCGCTGGGCACGTCGACGAAGAGCGTGCCGAGCTGGTCGGCCCTGGCCTTCAACCGCGTGACGGGCCCGAGGAAGGCGTGCGCCATCACCCGGGCCGCGGCGGTACACCTGCCCAAGCCCGGTTCGGCCCCGCTCCCGGACAGCGGGGCGACCGTCAGGGCCTCGGGCCGGATCAGGATCAGCACGGGAGCGCCATCTGGCAGGCCGCGTGCGGCGTGCAGGCGCAGGACCGCGTCGTTGAGTCTGACCTCACCGCTCGCTCCGTCGACCACGTGAGCCTCGATGCGGTTCATGGCTCCGACGAACTCCGCGACGAAGCGGGTGCGCGGAGCGTCGTAGATCTCCGACGGGGTGCCGATCTGCTCGACGCCGCCGTGCTGCATCACGGCCACCCGGTCGGAGATGGACAGCGCCTCGTCCTGGTCGTGTGTCACGTAGAGCACGGTGGTCCCGAGGCGCACCTGGATGTCGCGGAGCGCCTCGCGCAGTTGCAGGCGGATCTGGCTGTCGAGGGCCGACAGCGGTTCGTCCATGAGCAGGACGCGCGGCTCGACGGCCAACGCCCTTGCGACGGCGACGCGTTGCTGCTGGCCGCCGGAGAGCTGGTGCGGATAGCGGCTACCGAGCCCGGGCAGGCCGACCAACTCTAGTACCTGGGCGGCCTTTTCGGCTCGCGCGCTTTTTTGCCGGCGTCGTACACGCAGCCCGTACTCGATGTTCTGCTGAACCGTCATGTTCGGAAAGAGGTTGTACGATTGGAAGACGACGCCCATGTCCCGCTGCCGGGACGGCACTTCGTTGATCGGGACGCCGTCGAGGAGCACCTTTCCGTCGTCGGGCTGGTCGAAGCCCGCCACGATCCGCAGCGCGGTGGTTTTTCCGCAGCCGCTCGGCCCTAGCAGCGAGAAGAACTCTCCCGATTCCAGCGCGAACGTGAGGTCGTTCAAGGCCACGGCCGAACCGAAGCGCTTGTGAACGGCCTGGATTTCCAGGTACGGCATCAGCGGGTACCGCCGATCTGTGTCATGCCACGGCCGAGTCTATTGCCGACGACGATGATGGCGAGCATCCCGGTCCAGGTGATGAGGAAACTGAGCACCGACAGCGCCGCGGCCCCGGTCGCCCGCGACTCCCATACGTAGCTCATGTACACGGAAAAGGTGGTGAACTGCATGATGACGGCGATGGTGAACTCTCCCATCACGATGGCGAAGGTCAGCAGGGCCGCGGTGAGGACGGACGAGCGCAGGTTGGGAAGAACGATGGTCCGGAAAATGGTCGGCCAGCCGGCGCCGAGGCAGCGCGCGGCTTCCGTGAGCGTTCTGATGTTCAGGGAGTCCAGGCCGTTGTCGATGGCGCGATGGGCGTAGGGCAGGGCGAGTACGGAATACGCCCCGACGAGAACCGCGTAACTTCCGTAGAGCCAGGCGGGAGCCCAGCTGAATTCCCGGATCAGCCCCACCACGAGAGCGATCGGGGGTACGACCATGGGGAGCGTCGCCACGAACCCGACGACCGGCCGCAGCCGGGGAAGCCGGAGATGCACCCAGAACCCGGTCACGGTCACCAACGTGATGGTCAACACGATGGTGCCGGCCGCGACTTGCAGCGAGAGCGCGAAGCTCTCCCGGAACGCGGGATCGGCAAGCACCTCACGGTAGGCCCTGAAGGAGGCCCCCGCGCGCCCGTTGCGGAGGCTGAACCAGCAGGTGGCCATGAGGGGGACCAAGGCGTACAGGACGCCGGCCGCGATGACGTACAGACCTGCCCGTGACGGGTGTGGCTTCATGGGCGCCGCCATTTCGCGGCGGTCCGCATCAGACCGGCGTAGAGGACCAGCGTCACCGCGAGCACCACGATCATGCCGAGTGCCAGCGTGTCCCCGAAGTTCGCGTCGGCCACGACGTCACCGGTCTGCGTCTGTCCGATGAGCAGGGGCACGAGGGAGAACTGGCCGGAGGTGAGCGCGTACGCAGCGGAGTGGGCGCCGAAGGCATTGCCGAAGAGCAGCACCGTGCCACCGAGGACGGACGGCCGGATCACGGGAAGAACCACCTGACGCCAGTAGGCCGCCGAAGTGGCGCCGAGACTGGTCGCGGCCTCCTGCCATTCGTGGCGCAGGCTGTCGAGGGAGGGGCCGACGACCAGGACCATGAGCGGCACTTGGAAGTAGAGGTAGACGAGGCAGAGTCCCCAGAACGAGTAGAGGGAGAACCCGGCGTCCGCAGGAGTGACGCCGAAGGCGTTGCGCAGTAGGACGGTCACCAGGCCGTTCGTGCCGAGGGTGGCGATGAACGCGAAGGCCAGGGGGACACCGGCGAAGTTGGCCGTGACCGCGGACAGCGTGGTCAGTTGGTTCCTCACCCAGTGCGGGGTGCCGCGCGCGATGGCGGCGAAGGCGAGGAGCGTTCCGAGCGCGCCACCCAGCAGGGCCGTGACCAGGCTCAGCAGCAGGCTGGTCCGGTAGGCCTTGAGCGTGTCCGGGGCGACGAGGTGGTGGACGTTCACCAGGCTCGGACTGCCGTCGCTGCCCTCAAAGGCACGTGCGACGAGCAGCAGGAGTGGAAAGACCAGAAAGACGAAGAGGAAGAGAGCGAACGGTACGACGCCGAGCCAGGACAGTCGCATCCCGCGCCACCGTGTTCGGCGCGGTTTCACTGCTGCCTCCGGAGGTGCTGCGAGGTCTTTCACCGGTCTGCTACCTTGGACGACCAATTCTCGCGGACCACCGCGATGGCATCCTTGGTCTGGCGGGCAGTGGGAAAGTGCAATCCCTGGTACGAGGAGTCAGAGGGAAGCCGGTCCAGAATTTTCTTCGGTATGACGCCCCGTGACCGCATGTCGGCGTACCGGGTGGGGTGTGCGTAGCCCTTGAGCCACAGCAGCTGCCCTTCGTCCGAGAAGAGAAATTCCTGCCACAGCCGTGCCGCCAAGGGATGCGGTGCGTTCCGATTGATCGCCTGGCAGTAGTAGTTGCCGAATATGCCGTCCTTCGGGATGCAGACCTGCCAGTCGATCTTCCCGCGGAGCTCGTCCGCGAGAGACAGGAGGCCGTAGTCCCAGCTGATCATGACAGGGGTTTCTCCCTGAAGCGCGGTGGCCGGGGTGGCATTTACCGGGATGAACGTGCCTGCCTTCTTCATCTCGGAGAAGAAATCTATGCCGGGCTCGATGTCGTCCAGGGAGCCGCCGTTGGCGAGGGCGGCAGAGAACACCGCGGCGAACGCGGACCCTGATTGGCGAGGATCCCCATCCAACGCGACCTTTCCTTTGTAGGTGGCGTCGAGGAGATCGTGCCAGGTTCTGGGCGTCGCCCCACCCACCGCGTCGGCATTGACGCCCCAGCCGATCACGCCCCAGTAGTCGCCGACCCAACGGCCCTCGGGGTGTTTGAGCTCGGACGGTATCGAGTCCCATGTGCTGACCTTGTAGCGAGCGGTCAGCGAGTCGCCAACTGCCCGGAGGGCAAAGGGGGGACCGATGTCGACCACGTCCGGTGCCCGACTCGCCCCTTTCAGCATGCGGACCGCAGAGAGTTGTTCCGCCGAGCTCGCATTCGGTGATCCGCGCACGATGTGAAGTCCGAACTTCGTCTCGTACGTGTTCATGATCGTGCCGTAGTTGACGAAGTCCGGTGGTAACGCGATGGTATTGAGCGAGCCCTCTTTGCTGGCGTCACGAACCAATTGGTCGAGACCGCCGGAAAGACTCGTCGGTTGGGGGCCTGCAGCGTCCTGGCTCATGCATCCTGTGAGCCATCCGGTCGTGCCGAGTGCCGCCCCGTAGCGCAGCACATCCCTGCGGGAAGAACTCGAATCGCGAAACGTACTGAGCAGTGGTCGGTTTTCGTAGCGTGACATGCTACTCCTCTTGCGCCACTTCGGTGGCGAGGCTCCGGGAAACGCGTGTCAACCAGTGCGACAGGAGCCTATAAATGGACCTGTACTTGCACAACGGGCCACCGATGGACACCGCGGCTGGAGCGGGTGCCGGCGAAGATCGCCCGGACGAGGGGGGCATCGTCCTGCTTGACGACGGTGACGTGGGACATGGCGTCACAGCACACGCGGGGACGCGCCGGCGGGGACTGCAACTATCCGCTGTGCGCAACAGTGGAGAAGCCGAACCCCTGGAGTTTCCCCGTGATCTCGGACGCTCGTTCGTTATGTCGCGAGGGCGTGCTGGTGCCGTTGCCGGGCCTCAGCCGGCGTGAGGTAGCCAAAGACCTTGTGTTTGCGCAGTCGGCGGCGCTTGTAGAACGTCTCGATGAAGGCGAAGACTTCGGCGCGGGCGGTGGCCCGGTCGGGCCAGACACGAGTGCCGATCTCTTCCTTGAGCAGGGCCCAGGAACTCTCCGCTGCGGCGTTGTCGAAGCATGAACCGGTGCGCCCGCAACTCTGGCGCAGCCCCAACTCGTGCGTCCCATAAAGGAATTGGGCTGATGTGTACTCGGCGAGTTCAACCGATCGATGCAACACCGGGTTGCTGAAGTGAGCGTAGTTGCTCTTCGAAGACTTCGGCGGGGGTCTTCCAGCCGAGGATCTTGCGGGGCCGATTGTTGCGTGCGTATGCGACGCGGGCGAGGACTTGTTCCGGGGATTCGGCAGCGGTGTCCGGGACTGGGGTGCGGGCGCTGGTGTGCAGGCCGAGCTCAACGGCCAGGTGCATCTCTGACGCGTATCTCGGCCACCCAGGGACGGCAAGAACCCTCAGCTCGCAACCGTGATCAATCTCAGCGCCAACCGCTGTACCGATGTTCCCCAGGGCCGTTATCGCCTTGCTGGGGTGGGGGATTGAGGCCCCGCGGCTCTTCCGTCCGGGCCCGTTCCTTCACTGCAACTCATGTACGCATAAACGCGAACATGAAGCTGCTGCTGCGAACCTGCTACGCGCGGGCATGCTTCGGTGGTACAGCGAGCGGCCCGCCGAAGCGGCCGACCGGGCTGTCCCCGGCCACTGGGAAGGCGACCTCGTCGTCGGCCGCAACTCCCGCTCCGCCATCGCCACCCTGGTCGAACGCAGCACCCGCTACCTGATGCTCGTCCACCTGCCCACCTGCCCACAGTGTGGCGGCCGTCCGCAACGCTCTCACCGACACGGTCACGACCCTCCCGCCCCACCTCAAACGGTCCCTCACCTGGGACCAAGGCTGCGAGATGGCCACCCAACACGCCTTCAGCATCGCCACCGGCGTCCCGGCCTGCTTCTGCGACCCCGGCAGCCCCTGGCAGCGCGGCTCGAACGAAAACACCAACGGCCTGCCGCGGCAGTGCGGCAGTACTTCCGCAAGGACAGTGGCCTGTCCGTCCACACCCGCGAAGACCTGGACGCCGTCGCCGCCGAACTCAACAGCCGCCCACGCAAGACGCTCGGCTGGGAGCCCCCGGCCGAGCGTCCGTCCGAACTGCTCGCGGCTTGATCAACTCACCGTGTGTTGCGACGACCCCTCGAATCCGCCGATCCGTCGAGGCCCTCGTCCGTGCGACGGGTCTCAGATGGTCGCGTTGTCGATCACGAACCGGTACCGCACATCGCTCGCCAGCACCCGCTCGTACGCCTCGTTGATCTCGGAGGCGGCGATCCGCTCGATCTCCGCACCGATTCCGTGCTCGGCGCAGAAGTCGAGCATCTCCTGGGTCTCGGGGATGCCGCCGATCATCGATCCGGAGAGGATCTTGTTGCCACCGATGAGGGAGAACGGGTGGAAGGTGATGGGCTCTTCCGGGATGCCCACGTTCACCAGGGCGCCGCCCGTCTTCAGCAGGCTGAGGTAGGCGCTCAAGTCCAGCGGCGCCGACACCGTGGAGACGATGAGGTCGAAGGAGCCGGCGAGTTCCTCGAACGTCTTCGGGTCGCTGGTCGCGTAATAGTGGTCGGCGCCCAGCTTCAGGCCGTCGTCCTTCTTGCGCAGGGACTGGGAGAGGACCGTGACCTCCGCGCCGAGCGCGTGCGCGATCTTGACGCCCACGTGGCCGAGACCGCCCAGACCGACCATGGCGACCTTCTTGCCGGGTCCCGCGCCCCACTGCTTGAGCGGTGCGTACGTGGTGATGCCCGCGCACAGCAGCGGCGCGGCAACGTCCAGGGCCAGTCCGTCGGGGATGCGGACGGCGAAGTTCTCGTCGACGACGACGTGCGTGGCGTAGCCGCCGTAGGTGGGCTGGCCGTCACGGCCGATGGCGTTGTACGTCTGGACGGCCCCCGTACACAGTGGTGTTCCTGGCCGGCCTTGCAGTTGTCGCACTCGCGGCAGGAGTCGACCATGCAGCCGACGCCCACGCGGTCGCCGACCTTGTACTTGGTGACGCCGGGGCCGACCTCGGAGACGACGCCCGCGATCTCGTGCCCCGGGACCATCGGGAAGATCGCCTCGCCCCAGCCCTCGCGGGTCAGGTGGATGTCGGTGTGACAGATACCGGCGAACTTGATGTCGATCAGCACGTCGAACTCGCGCACCGCACGACGCTCGATGGTGGTGCGCTCCAGCGGAGCGTTGGCGGCGGGCGCGGCGTACGCAGCAACAGTGGTCATGCCGTGGTTCTCCTTGCGGGGGTTGTGCGCCCGGCTGCCTTCTTCCGGCCCGGCGCGTTTTCACTGTAACTCATGTACGCGTTAGTGCGAACATGGGTCCTTGATCCTTCCCTCGCGGCCGGGGGGGGGACCCGCTCGCACGCCGCGGAAGGCATTCCCGGGCGTTCCTGGTGAACGGCAGTTCGGATGGGTGCGATCGTCGCGACAGGGCTGATGGCGGGGTCGTTCGTGCGCGATGCCCGGCGCGTTGGCGTCGACGTCGGCAGCGGTCAGCGCCTGTCGCCGACACCGTTGCCTACGACGAATCGCCAGAGGTAAGCCTTCTTCTCGAGCCTTCTTGGTAATTGACAGGGTACGAGCGTACCTCTTAACGTACCCACCATCTGGGGGGCAATGCCGTCCGCTCGACGAGGAGCACTGATGCCGCACCTGTACGACATAGATGTCCGAGTTCCGATGCGTGACGGCGTGGCCCTCGCCGCCAACGTGTGGCATCCGGCCGAGGGCCAGGCTCCGACGCTGCTCGTGCGCATGCCGTACGGCAAGGACGTGATGGGCATTGCCCATTCAGATACGGTCGTGCCCGAATTCCTGGCTTTGCTGGAGGCCGGCTACGCGCTGGTGGTGCAGGACTGCCGGGGCACGCACCGCTCGGAGGGCGAGTTCGTTCCGCATATGGCCGACCGGAACGACGGCGAGGACACCGTCGCCTGGATCGCCGACCAGCCGTGGTCGGACGGCACGGTGGGCATGTACGGGCCGTCCTACCTCGGCATGGTCCAGTGGGAAACCGCCGCGAGCGGTGCCCCCGGCCTCAAGGCGATCGCGCCGGCCTTCACCTCGATCGACAACTACGAGGCGCCTTGGTACGGCCCGGGCGGTGCGCTCTCACTGAGCCTGGTCACCGTGTGGAACGCCATGATGTACGCAGCCGACGCGCAGCGGTCCCTGGCGGCCGGCGAGGGCTCCGTGTCCCAGCTGCAGCAGCTCGGTCAGGCGCTCCTGTTCCCGGAGCCGCTGAACGATGTGCTGCCGACGGCGCAGGTTCCGGTCCTGGCGGCGTACGGGAAGTGGTGGGACGACTGGATGGCCCACCCCTCCCACGACGGGTACTGGGACGCCATGGAGCTCACGCCCGAGCTCAAGAACGTCACCGTCCCGGCCCTCAACATCGGCGGTTGGTACGACCTCTACATCGGGCAGACTGTGCGCACCTACACCAACGCCCGCCGGCAGGCAGGCAGTGCGCACGCGCGTGAGGAGCAGCGGCTGATCATCGGTCCGTGGGATCACATGTCCGCGAGTGGCGTCTATCCCGACCGCTCCTTCGGCCCGCTGGCCAGCGCCCAGATGCTGGGCCTGACCGGCCTGCATGTGAAGTTCTTCGACCGCTGGCTCCGCGGCGACACCACCGCTCTGGACGATGTCGCGCCGGTGAAGATCTTCGTGATGGGCATCGACCAGTGGCGCGACGAGCAGGAATGGCCACTGCCCGACACGAGGTGGACCGACTTCCACCTCACGAGCGCCGGCCATGCCAACACAGCGGGCGGGGACGGCGTGTTGACGACCGAGCCGCCGACCGGCGCCGGGCACGACACCTACCTCTACGACCCGCGCCGCCCGGTTCCCTCGGCCGGCGGGGCGTCCATGCCGACGACATTTGGGTTCTGCGGCCCGGTCGACCAGCGGACCGTCGCCTCCCGCGAGGACGTCCTGTGCTTCGCCGGCCCGGTGCTGGAGGAGCCCGTCGAGGTGACCGGTCCGGTCAGCCTGACCCTGTTCGTCTCCTCCTCGGCGGTGGACACCGACTTCACCGCCAAGCTCGTCGACGTCTTCCCCGACGGCAAAGCGATCAACCTGTGCGACGGGATCCTGCGCGCCCGCTACCGGGGCGGCCTCGCCACGGAAGAACTGATGGAGCCCGGCACGGTCTACGAGATCACCGTCGACATGACCGCCACCTCCAACGTGTTCCTTCCCGGTCACCGCATCCGCGTGGACGTCTCCAGCAGCAACTTCCCCCGCTACGACCGCAACACCAACACCGGCGGCGTCATCGCCCGTGAGAGCGAGGAGCAGATGGTTCCGGCGGTCAACCACATCCATCACGGGCCCAACCACCCCAGCCGTCTGGTCCTGCCGATCATCGACCGGAAGGACCAGTGATGAGCGCCGCCGACCGGGTCGCCGAACTGAACGCGACCTTCGCGTCTCCTTCCCTCAATGTGGCCTGGCTGCTCTGCGACCAACACTCCGCCGACCGCATGGCGTTCACCGTTGTCGACGGCACCGGTGGAGCTGCCACGCTGTCCTACGGCGAGCTCGCCGCGGACTCGCACCGCTACGCGCGGGCGCTCCAAGGGCTTGGCGTCGGTCCGGGTGACCGGGTGGCGACCCTGATGGGCAAAAGCACCGACCTGGTCACCGTCATCCTCGCGATCTGGCGGCTCGGCGCGGTCTACGTCCCGCTGTTCACCGCGTTCGCACCCCAGGCCATCGCTCTGCGCCTGGAAGGCTCGGGTGCGCACGTCGTGCTCGTCGACCCGGACCAGCGCCACAAACTCGATCCGGGCCCCGACCTGCCGGACGACCCCCAGCGCCGCGTCGTCGTCATCGGAACCGGCGCGCGGCACGGTGACGTGTCGCTCGCCGACCTCGTCGCGGCCGCGTCATCGGAACCGGTGCCCGCCGTCACCACCAGCGGGGACGGGCCGCTGGTGCACATGTTCACCTCCGGCACCACCGGCAAGCCCAAGGGCGTCGTCCACCCCGTCTCCTACATCGCCGGATGGCAGGTCTACCTGGAGTACGGCCTCGGTGTCACCCAGGACAGCAGCTACTGGTGCGCCGCCGACCCCGGCTGGGCCTACGGGCTGTACTCCGGCATCGTCGCTCCTATGGCCGCCGGCATCCCCAGCCTGCTGCTGTCCGGCGGGTTCTCCGCCCAGACGACCTGGCGCACCCTCGTCGACCACCAGGTCACCGACTTCACCGCCGCCCCGACCGTGTACCGGGGCCTGCGCTCCTCGTCGGTGCCGGTGCCGCAGGGGCTGCGTCTGGAACGGGCGTCCAGCGCGGGCGAGCCCCTGACACCCGAGGTCAATGAGTGGGCCGGCATCACGCTCGGCCTGGCCGTGCACGATCACTTCGGCCAGACCGAGGTCGGCATGCCCTTGGCCAACCACCACCATCCCGACCTCGCCCGCCCTCTGAAGGCCGGGTCGATGGGACGGCCGGTGCCCGGCTGGAGCCTCACCGTCCTGGCCGACACGAAGGACGAGCCCGCCGGGCCAGGTGTGCTCGGCCGGGTCGCGATCGACGTCGCGGTGAGCCCGCTGATGACCTTCCGCGATTACCAGATCCCAGGGCAGAGCGCTGCCAAGTTCACCGCCGACGGCCGCTGGTACCTCACCGGCGATGCCGGGCGCATTGACGCCGACGGGGATTTCTTCTTCTCCTCCCGTGACGACGACGTCATCATCATGGCCGGCTACCGGATCGGGCCGTTCGAGATCGAGAGCGTCCTCGCCCAGCACCCCGCGGTTGTCGAGTGCAGCGTCATCGGCGCACCCGACGACGTCCGCGGCGAGGTCATCGAGGCGTACGTCGTCCTGCGCGACGACTACGACGCCTCGCCGGAACTGGCCACCGAACTGCAGCAGTTGGTCAAGACCCGGTACGCCGCCCACGCCTACCCGCGCACGATCCACTTCATCGACGCCCTGCCCAAGACGCCCAGCGGCAAGACCCAGCGCTACCTGCTGCGCAGCCGCCGACGCACCGAACTCACCACCCCGGAGCCACGTTGACCGACACCGAACCTCTGCTCGTCGAGCAACGCGGACCCGTCCGGTGGCTGCTGCTCAACCGGCCCGAGCGGCGCAACGCCCTCGACGTCACCCTCGTAGAGGCCCTGGACAAGCAGATCACCAGCGCCGAGGCCGACCCCGGCACAGCGGTCATCGCCGTCGCCGGCCGGGGACCGAGCTTCTGCGCCGGCGGGGACTTCCACCAGTTCCTGGAGCTGCACGAGCGGGGCGACAACCCCGTCGATTTCCTGACCGACGTATCGGCCTGCTTCAGCCGCATCGCGGCCAGCCCGAAACCCTGGGTCGCCGTCCTGCACGGTCACGCCGTCGCCGGCGGCCTCGAACTCGCACTGGCCTGCGATGTCGTCGTCGCCGCCGACACCACCCTCATCGGCGACGGCCACCTGAAGCGGCGGCTGGTTCCGGCCGCCGGGTCAAGCGTCCGGCTCCCCGGCGCGGTCGGCCACGGACTCTCGCGCTGGCTCCTGCTCACCGGCGAACTGCTGCCCGCGACCGCTTTCGCCGGCACCGGCTGGATCCGCGCGATCGTGCCCGAGGCCGACCTCGACGCCACCGCCACCCGTATCTGCCATCAACTGGCCGACCGCAACAGCCCCGCCCAGCAACGGCTCAAGACGCTGCTGCACCGGATCGACGGCGTCGCCCCCGAACACGCCCTGCGCGAGGAACTCGCCACCTTCGCCGACAACTGGCAGGCCAGCTCGGTGGCCGACGCCCTGCGGACCTTCCTCACTCCCCGGACCACGAAAGCAGACACCAAGTGAACCGCTACCACGGACGCGTCGTCGCCATCACCGGCGCCGCACAGGGCCTCGGCCTCGCCATGGCCACACGCTTCGCCGCCGAGGGCGCCACCGTCGCGCTGGCCGACGTCAACGAACAGGCGCTGACCGACGCCGCCGGGACCATCGCCGACGCCCACGACGCGAAACTCCGGACCGACGTGGTGGACGTGACCGACTCCGCACAGGTCGATGCCTGGATCACCGGCGTCACCGCCGGTCTCGGCCGCCTCGACGTGCTGGTCAACAACGCCGGCATCATCCGCGACAACCGCGTCGAGGACATCACCGACGACGACTGGCACGCCGTCATCGACGTCAGCCTCACCGGCGGCTTCCACTGCGCCCGCGCCGCGTTCGCCCCCATGAAACGCCAGGGCTACGGACGCATCGTCAGCTTCTCCTCCATGTCCTGGCGCGGGAACTTCGGCCAGACCAACTACGTGGCCGCCAAGGCGGGCATCGTCGGCCTGACCCGCACCCTCGCACTCGAAGGCGCCCGCCACGGCATCACCGCCAACGCCATCGCCCCCGGCCTCATCGACACCCCCATGCTCGCCTCCATGAACGGCCCCGCCCGCGACAAACTCACCAACAAGATCCCCATGCGCCGCACCGGCAGGCCCGAGGACATCGCCGAAGCGGCGGCCTTCCTCGCCGCCGAAGCCGCCGGCTACATCACCGGCATCGTCCTGGACGTGGACGGCGGCATCTCCATCGGATCCTCCATCCGGTAAGCACGTCGTGGTCTTGTGATGGGGACCGGGAGCGCGCCCCGATCAGTTCCGGCACTCTTGCCTGAAGTCACGCCCAGCCCCTTCTAGGTACGTTGTGCGATACGCTGGTACCCATGTGTATGGGTCGGCTTTCCGGCCCGGACGATCCCTCGCTGCTTCAGGCGGGGTCGGGGGGCGCTCATGGGAGACTTCTGCGGTGACGGGCCAAACCGACTCGCGTGACCGACGCCCGCGCCGAACGGCGCGCAGGCGGGTCGTCGACACTCGTCGGCGGGACGAATTGCTGCGCCAGTCCGAGGCGATCATCCTGGCCGAAGGCTTCACCGCGGTGACCATGGATGAACTCGCCCAGCGGCTGGGGTGCTCCAAGGCGACGCTGTACAGCCTCGCCTCCACGAAGGAACAACTGGTCCTGGCGGTCACCCGCGCCTTCTTCCGGGATGCGACCGCCGAGATCGAGCAGGCTGTCCAGGCCGAACCCGACCCCCGGCAGCGCATCCGCGTCTACCTCACCGGCGTCGGCACGGCCATGCGCCGGCATTCCCACGCCTTCTACGACGACATGGTCGGTTACGAACCGACGGCACAGATCTACCGCAAGAATTCGGCCGCTGCGGCGCAACGAGTCCACGAACTGATCGAGGAGGGCGTGCAGACCGGCGTTTTCCGCGCGCTCAACGGGCATTTCGCCGCCCAGGTCGTGGCAGTCACCATCGACGCGGTCCAGTCGGGGGTCCTCCTGGAGAGGACCGGCCTGACCGCCGGCGACGCCTTCTCCGAGCTCGGGGACCTCCTGCTGGACGGGCTCAGTTCGGGACAGGGCGCATCCGGGCCTTCCTCCACAGCGGTCGGCCAGACAAGGGATCAGGTCTCGCCACCGAGGTAGAGCCCGGCGACAGGGGTGCGCACCGCGCGGGATCGTCTCTTTTGACCACGATGCGGCAGGCGTGCACGGCACAGATCCTTGGCCTATGCGGGGTCGCCCCGGAGCGTCAGGCGCTCTCGGCGTTCGTGTACGGCGTCACGCGGCCCACGCTCTCCTTGAGGACGAGGTCGATCAGTCCGGGGAACCGCTGGTCCAGTTCTTCCTTGCGCAGCGTGTTGATGCGGCGGGTGCCGACGTCGTGCTGCCGGATGACACCGGCCTCGCGCAGGACGCGGAAGTGGCGGGTGAGTACGGACGCGGTGACGTCCTGGGTGAAGCCGCTGCAGGCCAGACCGGGGGAGGCGGCGAGGGTGACGACGATGGTGAGCCGGGTCTCGTCGGTCAGTGCGCTCATGATCTTGAAGAGGTCGAGGTCGTCCATGTCGGGGTGGACGAGCGGGGAAGAGGTGCGGCTGGCCATGAGAGAAGGGTAACGCCTGACCCATGTTCGCGTTAGCGCGTACATGCGGCTACAGTGAAGGACCGGAATGACCCTTCATCCGTCACTCACCGGGTTGCACATCACCGGTACCACGGCAGGCCAACGCCTTTGACGGCGCGGCTTGCATCAAGAACGGAGCACACCCATGACCGCGACCCAGGGGACCGAGTCGAGGACGCCCCAGACCGAAACGGCCGCGGAGGTGGTCGGCCGCCTTCGTGCGACGTTCAACACCGGCGTCACCCGCGGGCTGGACTGGCGCATCAACCAGCTGCAGCGGCTGCGGGCACTGCTGGTGGAAAACGAGAAGGAGCTGCTCGAAGCGCTCTGGGCGGATCTGAGGAAGAGCGTCAGCGAGGCGAAGGTCGAGATCGACTTCACCGTTGGTCACATCGACGAGACGCTGGCGAGTCTCTGGAGCTGGCTCCAGCCCCGCCCGGTGGAGGTTCCTTCCCACTTCGGTCCCACGACCACGGCCTACACCAAGTACGACCCGCTCGGGGTCGTCCTGGTGATCGCTCCGTGGAATTTCCCGGTGCATCTTCTCATCGACCCCCTCATCGGCGCACTGGCCGCCGGGAACACCGTGGTGGCCAAGCCGAGCGAGATCTCGGTGCATACATCGGCGGTGGCTTCACGCCTCCTGCGGCAGTACTTCGACGCCGACGTGCTCGGCGTGGTCGAGGGGGGCGCCGAGGAGACCACGGCCCTCCTGGAACAGCGTTTCGACCAGATCTTCTACACGGGCAATGGCACTGTCGGCCGGATCGTCATGGCCGCAGCCGCCAAGAACCTCACCCCGGTCACGCTTGAACTCGGGGGCAAGTCACCGGTCTTCGTGGCGCCTGACGCTGACGTGGACGAGACCGCGAAGCGGCTGGTCGGCGCCAAGTTCGGCGCCGCGGGGCAGCAGTGCATAGCCCCCGACTACGTCCTGACTGATCCTGCCACCGCTGCCGTACTGGTTCCCGCCCTCCGCGCGGCGGTCGAAGCTCAGTTCGGCTCCACTCCGCAGACCTCAGCCGACTTCGGTCGGATCATCAGCGAGCGGCATTTCGATCGGCTCACGCGTCTGCTGGATTCCGGCCGGGCGGCGGTGGGAGGCCGGCACGACCGCGACGACCTGTTCATCGCACCGACGGTCCTCACCGATGTCGACCCCGCATCGCCGGTCATGCAGGAGGAGATCTTCGGTCCGATCCTCCCCGTCGTCGAAGTCGAAGACCTCGATGCCGCCATCGGCTTCATCAACGAACGCGACAAGCCCCTCGCGCTCTACGCCTTCACGACGTCCGAGGCCACCAAGTCGCGCCTCGTGAACGAGACTTCCTCCGGCGGTGTCGCCTGGGGCCAGCCGCCGACGCAACTGCTCATGCCCGGCCTGCCGTTCGGCGGCGTCGGAGAAAGCGGCATGGGCCACTACCACGGCCGGTACTCCCTCGAAACGTTCAGCCACATCAAGGGTGTCGTGGACGTGCCGCTCAGCTAGTGCGTTGACCGCGAACGTCCGCCGGGTGAAGGGGGCGAGGTCCGCCCTGCTCCGCAGCCGGGCACGCCGGGCGCGAACCTCAAGTACATCCCCTGGGCGGGCCGTGGGCGCCGAGCGGAGCTATCGACTTGGCCAGGTCCACCGCCAAAGTCGGCGGCAGGCTGCCGATCTCTGCGGCCGTCGCGGACGGCATCTACGCTGTGGCGGTGGTGCTGAGGTCGGCTCCTTCGGCAGGCCGGTCGGGACCGCCGCCGGCGGTTCCGGGATCAGCGAGGGGTGTCGCGGACGGGATCGAGGAGCTGTTTTAGATGAGGGGCTGGCTGGCGAGGCTGTTCGGGAAAGAGCAGCGCCGCAGTGCGGGTGAGGACTCGGTGGCGATCCCGTCCCCGGGCCCTGTGTGGCTCGATCCGGAGATCCCGGACGAGGAGCGCGCGGTTCTGCTCGTGCGCCTCCTCGAAGACTCCACGGCGCGTGAGGACGAGCGGGAGGACGCCGCGTCGTCTCTGGAGTACCTCTGCGGTCCGATTGTCGAGGCGGCCCTGATCCGGGCCATCCGGGCGGGGGACTTCCACAGCGACCTGGCCCAGCTCTGCGCCGAGTCCCTCGCCGGAATCTGGGCCAGGGAGGGCCACGTCGACCCCGCCTTCCTGGCGGAACTGCGGAGTTTGGCGAAGGAGGAGGTCTTCGGCATCCTCGGGGCGCGGGCTCCGCATCTACTGCCCCGTGGCGCCCATTAGGGCTCTGACCGCATGGGATCGCCGGGTCGTTCAGGCCGCTTGGAGGGGGCGTCCGCCCCCGCGGATGCCTTTCTCGCTTCGGATGCGGGCGCGTTCCCTGCGTTCGGCGGCCAGGACGTCACGGTGGCGGGCGTTGGCGTTGCGCCAGCGCAGGTAGGCGTGCAGGGCACGGGGTGGTTGGGGTGATGGGAGTTGGCGATGGGGAACTGCCTCAACGGTCCGAAATGGGCTTCGATCGGGTTCGCCCACGATGCATAGGACGGGGTGAAGCACAGCTCGACCTTGTTCTTCCTCGCCCAGCGGCGGATGTCAGCGCCTTTGTGGGCGGACAGGTTGTCCAGGATCAGGTAGACCGGGGCGCCGTCGGGTCGGGCAGCACGGATCGACTTCAGCGCGGCCAGCGTGTTGGCGGCACCCTTTCTGCCGCGGTTGACGCCCCACAAGCGATCGTCGCCGACCGGGTAGCAGCCGTGGAAGTAGCGGACACCGTGGGTGCGGTGGTAGGTGGCCGGCACACGGTCGGGGTGCCCCCGCTCGGCCCAGCCCGAGCCCCCGGTGGGCCGGATCCCGAGCGGGCCGAACTCGTCGAAGGCGAAGATCCGGTCCGGGAGGCGGTCAAGGATCTCCTCGATCCGATGCAGCACTGATCGCCGGTCTCGGCCGGCTGGACCTGGTCGAGAGCCCGGACCGCGACCTGACTGCCCGGCTGCGCAAGGACTGGCCGACGGCGTTCATCCTCAACCCCTTCACCCACCCCGAGCCCACCGGCCCCGGCGCCCTCGCCCTCATCGAGGACGGCACCGCGGACATCATCGCCTTCGGCGCGCTGTTCCTGGCCAACCCGGACCTGCCCGCCCGCCTCGCAGCCGGCGGCCCCTACAACACCCCCGATGCGGCCACCTTCTACGGCGGCGACCACAGCGGCTACACCGACTACCCGGCGCTGCCCGCCGACAGCGCGTGACCTGAAAGGAAATCATCACCCGCGAGTACGGCGAGGCGAGACGCGGCGTTTCATGCCGCAGGCCGCCGGAGTTCCTCTGGTCCTGGCCCATGTGCCTTATGGCGACCCCCCCTCAAGAGAACGAGCCCTCGGGTGAACCGGAGGAGTGACACGGTGGAGATTGAGCTGGGGATCAACGGATCCGCCAGCGGCTGGACGTCTCGCCACAGGTGAGCCTCCTCGACGCGTTGCGTGTGATGCCGGTGGCACGTCTGCGTCACCGCACCGCCGTCGCCTCCACGCTGGGAGCTGCGTTCTTGAGTACCGGACCGCCGAGGGCGCGCGCGTCGCTCAGCACTACGCGCAACGGCGCGCCGCCGGGCCCGTACAGCAGCCGTCGCACTGGCCGGTCGGGGGGCGTGAGGAGGGCATCGACGATGCGCTGAGCCTGGGCCACGGCGCCTTCGGGCCGGATGCCGAGGACGGGGCGTCGGCGAGCGGGTGATGGCAGCGAGAACCGCGCGGTCCGTTGGGCGCGAGGCTCGCGCACAGCCCGGGGCGGGGTGTCTCCCGGCGGGGGTGACCGTGACGGCGCGGGATCCGGTGGCATGCCGGGCAGCGGTCGGCCAGCAGCACCTGATGCCGCGTGCAGGCGAAAGGACCAGCCCAGACGCCAGGTCACCTGCCAGCGACCGCCGCTGTCTGCCAGACAGGCCGGACAGAAACGGGACCGGGCCCGCCCCCACAGCGTGCGGGGCTCCACCCGCCGCAGGTGCGGCTCGATCACCACCCCGTGTCCGTCGAAGCGCCGCAGCGTCATCGCCAGGAGGACGTCCTCGGCGACACCTGCGCCGCCGGCCGCGATCGCCGCGAGCTCCTCTCCGGTGGCCAGCACTACCCAGCGGGGCAGCATCGGTTTGGCCAGGGCCGCATCCCGGGTCGGCAGGCGCAGCGCACGGAGTACGTCCGCGAACGGACAGTTGAGGCGGGCGGCGAGGAACTCCAGCCAGGAGTCCAGGGCTTCACCGGGATGCGGTGCGTACCGGATTGGCAGCGTCCGCCGTAGGGGGCTCACGGGGCGGCCCGCACACGGCGCGGGCGGCTGGCGGCCCTGCCCGCACGGAGCGCGTACTCGATTTCCGAGCGGTTGCGTTCCGCGGCTTCGTCGTTTCTGACCGGTCGAGGAGATCTCGGGTGAGGCGCTCGGCGCCGGTTCGCTGGGCGCGCTGCCAGCCGCGGTTGACCAGCGTCATCAGCGAGCCGATGCGCCCGGTGCTGTGGGCGGGAGATAGTCCGACAGGTCGTCGGCCAGCATGCCCGGATGGGCGTCCGCCAGCAGGAGACGCCGTTCAGGGCCAGCAGGAGCTGTCGCCAGTGACGGCGGCACTGTTCGGAGTCGATGGTGAAGGACGGCATGTCCAGGCGGGTGGTGCGTCGGCCGGTCTGCGCCAGGACTGTCTCGCCAGCGCTCTCGCCCTCGCTGAACAGGCCCTTGTCCGCGAGCCAGACCCCGGCCTTGAGGAGGTGACCGGGAATTCGTTGGCGATCCGCTTGAGGTGGTTGCTGACCTCGATGCCGCTGGTCTTGCGCCACGTGAGGAAGTGCAGGTCGTCCAGGATCAGCAGCCGCACCACGCACAACAGCACGCAGTCCAGGGCTTGCAGGCTCAGCTGCGCGGCGGTGGAGGTCCGGCGTCCGGGGTGGTGGCCGAGGGCGTGGCCGGGGGACCCTGCCCCGTCGAGGGCATCGACGGATTTCACTGATCAGCGTGCGAATGGATCGTCGTTGCGGAGGGCCGGTCCCGAGGGGACAATGCGTGGGAGGCGCCGGGTGGTCATCCCGGCGAAGTGTTGGAGGCGCTGCTTGTGAACACCGCACCGCGGTGCGCCTCACCATGCGCGCCAGACGCTGACCACTTCGCTTCGCCCACCGGCTGACCTGCTTCGTTCACGGTGGGCGCTTTCCCTTATGGGAGACCACCGTAGTGTCCGAAGACTTCGGGACGGTTGATCGCCGTCCTCTGGCAATGGTTCTTGTCGCCAACCTCGTGACGATCGCAGGGAATTGCCTCACGTACATGGGCGTGCCGTGGTTCGTGCTGCAGACCACGGGCAGCGCCGCCAGGGCCGGGATCGTCGCGTTCTGCACATTGCTGCCCGCCGTGCTCGCTGCGCTCGTCACCGGTCCGGTCATCGACCGGATGGGCCGACGGCGGGTGAGTGTCGCCTCGGACCTCACCTGCGGGCTCGCCGTTTCGGCGATCCCGCTGCTGCAGTTCGCCGGCCTCCTGCAGTTCTGGATGCTGTGCGTGCTGATGGCGATGACAGGGCTGTTCCGTGCGCCGGGTGAAACCGCTCGCGGCGTCTTGTTGCCCACGCTCGCCGAACGCGCCGGAACGCCGCTGACCAGGGCCGCTGGGCTGTACGACGGTGCGGCACGCTGCGCGGCCCTGACGGCATCCGCTCTCGGAGGTGTGCTGATCGCCGTACTCGGAGCCGAGAACGTCCTGTTGGTGGATGCCGCGACCTTCGCCGTGGCCGCGCCACTGTTCGCGTTCGGAGTGCGCGGCCTGCCCGAGGCGCAGACCCAAGAACGGGCCGAGCCGGCGTCGCTCTGTGCCTACCGTCGTGAACTCGCGGACGGCTATCGCTTCGTGGCGGCCACGCCGCTGCTGCTGGGCCTGTGCCTGATGACGCCGGTCACCAGGGGGCTCGACCAGGGGTGGAGCGTCGTTCTCCTGCCCGTGCATGCCCGTGAGGAGCTTGATGGTGCCGTCGATCTCGGTCTGCTGAACGCGGCGTTCGGGATCTGCGCTCTCGCGGGGGCGCTGGTCTATGGGGCGGTGGGCAGCCGCTTTCGGCGGTGGCCCGTGTTCACGATCGCCTTTCTCATCGGGGGCCTGCCGCGCTTCGTGGTGGCCGCCTTCACCGACACCTTCACCCCGCTGGCCGTGATCATGGCGGTAGAGGGCCTCGCCTTCGGTGTACTCAACCCCATCATGGCCACCGTGACGTATGAGACGGTGCCGGAGGATCTACGCAGCCGCGTGCTGAGCGCGACCACGGCCTCTGTCCAGCTGATCACTCCGCTGGGCGGACTGGCCGCGGGTCTCCTCGTGGACTCGGCCGGCCTGCCTTTCTCGCTGCTGACGGTTGGCGGTGTATATCTGCTCGCCACGCTGTGCCCGATGATCTTCCCGGCCTGGAGGCAGATGGACAGTTCCGGTTCTTCCCATGACAGGGCGGAGGGCTCGCTGCCGCAGGGTTGGGGGGGCGAAACGGGTGTAGTCACGGAGACGGCCGTCTCGGCGCTGCTCTCCACCGCAGCATTCACGCTCCTGGCCTCCACCCTGGCAGCCCTCATCCTGCGCTCCCACCGACCGGCCCACGCCAAAACCAACTGAAGCACCACCCGGCGAGCCGGCTCCCCACCATCGCGGGAAGCCGGCTCGCCGCCGTCCGCCCGCCCACGGGCCAGGCGGCCAGATCCAACGAGCCGTTCACCGACCAATCACCACCGCAGCTCTGTCATGTCGGCCTCAGGAACAGGCGCTGACCTTGTTCTTTATGGTCTGAGTCGGTTTCGTTCGATGATGCTCTCGGGTCGTTTCACGGTCTTGCCCACGCCGTAGCGGGTGGCGGGCCGCCGGTTCTTGGAGCCAAGTGGCCTTCCGGAAACGGGTGTTGAGGGTTTTGGTGCACGGGCCGGACAGGTGAGATGTGGGCGGAGGTTTCTGAACCCCCGGCGGACTCGGGCAGGGGTGAGTCGGCCGGGCTCGGCGGGTTTCTCCCACGGCCGCCGCAGGTCGGCGGCTGCCCCGCGCGGGCGGCGGATCTGGGTGTGCGCGGCGATGATCAGCCAGGTCCAGCGCTCGCCGGCCTCGGGGGTCCGCAGCTTCGGCCGGGTCCACCCGAGGGTCTGTTTCATCAGCCTGAAGAGGTGCTCGATGTCGAATCGCCTCAGGAACGCCTGCCAGCGTACGTCGACGTCCTCGCTGTTCAGGTCGGTGGCGGACGACCACAGCCACAGCGGCAGCGGATCGTTGCCGCCAGGCAGGCGGTCGGCCTGGAGGCGGATCAGCGTGCCCTCGATGATGGGGAGTTCGCCGGTGTGGTCGATCCATGCGGAGCGGGTGGTCAGGCGGGGGTGGATGCGGTCCCTGGCCATCGCGCGGGCGGTGCCGTACCGGTCGGTGACCTGCGCGGTTGCCTCGTCCGACCCACCCCAGGTGTCCGGCTTGGCGAAGCGGAACTCCTTGCCGTGCTTCGGCGGCCGCCCGCCCTGCGGGTAGGCCAGGGCGTACTCCTTGAGCGTGGGCGTGGGCCGTCGCATGACGCGGTCGGAGCGCATCCGTCCCAGCACCTCGACCGGGAGGGCGGCCAGGAGGTGGGTCATGCGCGGGGCGTCGTAGCCGGCGTCGAAGACAATGAGGATGCCGCGGTCGCCGACGTGCCAGCGGCCCATCTCGATCAGGTCCTCGACCACGCGGCGGAGTTGGGCGGCGCTGACCTCGGTGACGTCGTCCTCGGGCCTGAGACGGACGGCGTCCAGGAGCTGGCACCAGGATGTCCGGCCCGATTCGAGGGCGGTGACACACGAGTACGGCCGGCCGGGGATGAAACTGATCCGAGGATCGTCCGCTGCGACTGTAGACGTGGCAGAACAAGCGGTCCGCGCTGGTCGGAGCGTCGGGGGCGCAGCCGTGCTGACGTCGACTGCCAGGACCAGGCGGCCGTCAGCGGCCCGCGGCATCGGCAGGCCGGCCAGCACCTGCCGCAGGCGGGGCACGTCCACACTCCCGTGGTTCAGTGCCTCGTACATCGCGCCGTGCCCGCGCCGGTGCTCGGCCACCAGCGTGAGGTCCACAGGCGAGGTCACCGGACCGTCCGCGCACAGCAACGCGTCGACCAGCTCGAACAGTTCGTCCCCGCGCGCGGTCAGGCAGTCGAATAAGTCTTCCCGTAAGCGTGACGCTTGCGCGAGTGCTTCCCCGGGCCCGTCGTCAGGCAGCAGACTCACCCGCACGGCCTTCGTCTTGATCGGTGCACCTTGGTCGGAGCACATGATCAGACGAAGGCCGCTTCAATGTCCGGCGAATGCCCAGGTGAGTGATCCAGTTCGAGATGTCGTTCGACGCCGGGAGCCAGGCACGGGCACTGATGCCTCAGCCGGAGAGCAGAGCCTGCATCCACTGGTCTTCGCGTTGCTCGATGTATTCGGCGTCCTTTCGCCAGGCGTCGCCATGGCCTTCAGCCCACAGCCTTGCCCAGGGTTGGGCACCTTGGGCTGCCTGGTCGCGCAGGAAGTCGTGCATGGAACGCGTACGGCGCCCCAGCACAGGGACCAACCGACGACGCTCGGACTCAGCGAGACCGTAGGCGTCGGCGAAGACTCGCAGTCGGTCCGCCGCGTCCGGGCTGTGCCAGTCCGGATGCGCGGACAGCGGGATGAACCCGTGAATGGCGTATGCGACATCCCACAGGCGCGAGCCGGGACCTGCAGTGTCCCAGTCGATGAAGGCCCACCGCGTCTCGCCTGCGACCACGAGGTTCCAGGGGGCCAGGTCGTTGTGGGCGATGATGTCACTGCCCTCAGCGGGGATCAGCGTCTGCCACTGCGCATCGGACGGCGGGGTGAAGTCCTGCACAGCGTCGTGGAAGTCCCGGATCAGCCGTGCAACGCGGGCCAGTTGCCGAGCGGGTTCCATCAGCGAGAACCGGTCGGGCCAGACCACATCTCCCGGCATGAAGGTCAGGACCTCACGCCCCTGATCGTCAATGCCGAGTGGGCGAGGCGCCGCGCCGAATCCCACCTCATGCAGGTGGGCAAGCAGGGCATGCACAGCGGGCGTCCATGGTCCGGCCGGACGGCGAACGGTGTCCCCGACGCGAACGACACCATCGCTGACGTTGCCGCCGGACAAAGGCTCTTCATCATCGTGCCGCATCGAACCAGTGTGTCGGATCAGTCCGTCATGATCACCCCATTAAGGGGGAGCGTCAGAGTCGGGACGGAGGTTAAAGGACAAGCTCAGAAGCTGTGTCAGAACCGGTGATCTGTGACGCTCTGCAACAGATGCGTCGGCGACTGGCACGGCGAGCAGCACCCCGAGATCGCCTCCTTCCCCGACGTGACCCGGGAGCACCATATGGCCGGACCGTCGTGTGCGAGCGAGGCTCAGCCGGTGGGCGGGATGCGCAGGCGCGGGCCGTACTGAGTCAACGCCGATGGGCAGGCAAGGGGCGGAGTCGATCGCCGCCGCCGCGCAACCGGATCCGGAGAGCGCGACGGCCGAGCCCACGCGCACCGACCGGTTGCCGTCCGTCCGGCAAACCCATAGGGAACAGGCCCGGTGGTCACGACCGGGCCTGTTCGTACGCGACTCACCCCACCCAAAAGGAACGGGGATTCTGTTAGTGTGCCTCCACAAGCAGAACGCAAATTCTTTTTGTGGGAGGTGTGATGCCACGGCTCACCGACGCGCGCAAGGAACTCCGGCGCGCCCAGATCGCCGAGGCCGCCGTACGCTGCTTCGGCCGCAACGGCCTGGAGCGGACCTCGATCGCCGACATCATCGCCGAGTCCGGCCTCTCGGCCGGCTCGATCTACGCCCACTACCGCAACAAGGCTGACCTGGTTCAGGCCGCCGCCCGCGAGGTGCTCGCCGAGCGCGCCAAGGTCCTGGGAGAGCACGCTGCGAGCGATACCCCGCCCGACCCCGACGAACTGCTCGCCCGCCTGATCGCAGCGATCGACCCCGCAGAGGCCCGGGTCGGCGTGCAGACCTGGGGCGAGGCGACCACCAACCCGGCCATCCGCGCCATCGTCGTCGACATGACCGACCGGATGCGCGGGATGCTGCACGACTGCATCTCGGCGTGGCTCGTCAAGGTCGAGCACCACGAGCCGACCGAGGCACGGAAGCGCGCCACCCCGATCGCCCACCGGGTGATGGCGCTCTATCAGGCCGAACTGCTGTACACCGCCTTGCAATCACCGACCGAGGAGACAGCGTCATGACCACAGCGACCGCCTCGTTGGCCGGCCGCACCGTCTTACGCGTCGGCTACGGCGCGTTGCAGCTTGAGCGGCTGCACGACCGCCGCGGCGAGGCCGTCGCGCTGCTGCGCCGCGCGGTCGAGTTGGGCGTCGACCACGTGGACACCGCCGAGTTCTATGGCTTCGGTTTCGCCAACGCCGTGATCCGCGAGGCACTGCGCCCCGAGGACAACGTCCTGGTGGTCACGAAGGTCGGCGCTGACCCCAACCCGGGCGGGCGCGTGCCGTTGCGTCTGGCGCAGCGGCCCGAGCAGCTGCGCGCCAGCGTCGAGGACAACCTGCGCAGCCTCGGCGTCGACCGGCTCGCGGTCGTCAACCTCCGCCGCCTGGACACCGGCCCCGGGCTGCGTCCTGAGGGCGATCAGGTCGTCGACCTCGACGACCAGCTCGCGGTGATGACCGCCCTGCGCGACGAGGGCAAGATCGGTGCGATCGGCCTGAGTAGCGTCACCCTCGACGGCCTGCGCCACGCCCTGCCGGCCGGCATCGTCTGCGTGCAGAACGCGTACAGTCTCGTCTCCCGCGACGACGAGGACATGCTGCAGCTGTGCGCGGCCGCCGGCATCGCCTGGGTGCCGTTCTTCCCGCTCGGCGGGGCCTTCCCCGGCCTGCCCAAAGCGACCGACGAGCCAGCGGTGCACGCCGTGGCCGAGTCCCTGGGCGCCACGCCCTCCCAGGTCGGCCTCGCCTGGCTGCTGCACCACGCCCCGAACGTGCTGCTCATCCCCGGCACCGCCAACGCCGCCCACTTGGAGGCCAACATCGCGGTCAGCGAGATCACCCTCGACGCCGCGACCCTCGCCACCCTCGATGCCATCGAGTCCCGCTCCAACGACGTCCCTATCGGCTGACCGGAACCAACGCGACCCGGCTCGCGACCACACCACACGCCGGACACCCTGACGCACCGCCAGGCCACGCCGGGAACCCCCGCTCTACCAGGCTCCAAGGACGGATCATGAAGGCCATCATCTACCGCGACAACGGCGCCCCCGACGTTCTGCAGTTCGTCGACCGTGACCTGCCAGCGCCCGGCCCCGGCGAGGTTCGCGTCCGGGTCGCCGTGTCCGGGGTCAACCCGACCGACTGGCAGGCACGCTCCGGCGTCGGCCACCCCAAGCACTTCTCGGAGGTCACCCCGCACCTCGACGGCGCCGGCACGGTCGACGCTGTCGGTGAGGGTGTCGACCAGAGCCGGGTCGGTCAACGGGTCTGGCTGTTCATGGCCGCCGCCGGGCGGCCAACCGGCACCGCCGCCGAGTTCACCGTCGTGCCCGCCGAACAGGCCGTGCAGCTGCCCGACGAGGCCGGCTTCGACGTCGGCGCCTCACTCGGCGTCCCCGCGCTCACCGCGCACCGCGCGCTCACCGTCGCCGAGGACGGCCCGCGCCGGCTGCGGCCCGGGGTACTCGACGGGAGGGTGGTGCTCGCCGCGGGCGCGGCCGGAGCGGTCGGGCATGCGGTGATCCAGCTCGCCCGATGGGCCGGCGCCACCGTGATCGGCACGATCAGCAGCCCGGAGAAAGCCCGGCTGGCCACCGCCGCCGGGGCCCACCACGTCATCAACTATCGCGAGGGCGACCCGGCCGCCGAGATCCGCAAGATCGCCCCGGACGGCGTCGACATCGTCGCCGAGGTGGCGCTGGGCGCGAACCTCGCACTGGACCTGGCCGTGCTGCGGACGCGCGGCACGATCTCGACCTACGCCAACGATGGTGGCAAGCCAGTCGAACTGAACGTGCTGCAGAACATGGTGCTGAACACACGCTTGCAGTTCCTGGTGCTCTACACGGCCGGTCCGGAGGCACGCGCCGCGGCCGTCCAGGACGTCGCCGCCGCAGTGCGCGACGACGCGCTGCCGGTCGGCGAGGAGCACGGCCTGCCGCTGATCCGCTTTCCCCTCGACCGCACCGCCGACGCGCACCGAGCGGTCGAGAGCCGCGCGGTCGGCAAAGTCCTAGTGGACGTCACCTCCTGACGCCCAGTCGGCTACCGCGCACCCACCCGCCGCCCACGGGGAACCCCGCATGGGGCGGCCGGGTGGGCGGCGTCACCCCGACCTCTGTCCGGCCCGCGGCCACCCCACACCTCGAACAAGGTATTCAGCGAGAAGATCGGCACCCGGGTCCGGGCGCGCCCCCAGTTCGAACAGGCGCTGAAAGAGCGTTTTGTCCCGGCGAGGTTGTTTGGTTCGAGGTTCAGGTGTCGCGCCAGTTCGGAGTGGATTCGCTGGTGAGTCGTCGGCTTATGAGGTCGATCATCGCGATGTGGATTATGGCTTCGGACCGGTGGGGGTGGGTCTCGTAGTCGCGCGTGAGCCGGCGGTGGTGCATGAGCCAGCCGAAGGTCCGCTCGACCACCCAGCGCCGGGGGATCACCTTGAACCCTTTGACGCCGGGGTCGCGTTGGACGATTTCGACGTCGATTCCGAGGCGGGCGCCGTGGTCGATGACTTTCGTACGGTAGCCGGTGTCGGCCCACGCCTTGGTCACGCGAGGGGCTGTGGCGGAGATCTGGGTGAGCAGGTGGATGCCGCCGGTGTTGTCGGAGACACTCGCTGCGGTCACCCAGACGGCCAGTAGCAGGCCGAGGGTGTCGACGCCGATATGGCGCTTGCGACCTGCGATTTTCTTGCCTGCGTCGATGCCCTGGCCGGCCGCTGGCACGTTGGCGGAGGTCTTGATGCTCTGCGCGTCCAGGACGCATGCGCTCGGCTCGGCATCCCGGCCTTCGGCTTCGCGCGCCAGGCGCCGAAGCAGGCCGTTGAGCCGGTCGAAGACACCTTCCTTCTGCCAGGCGGCGTAGTAGCCGTAGACGGTTTCCCAGGGTGCGAAATCGTGCGGCAGATACCGCCAGGGGATGCCGGTGCGGTCGACGTACAGGATGGCGTCCATGATGCGGCGCAGGTCGTGCTCGGGTGGGCGGCCGATGTCCAGGCCCTTGCCTCTGCGCTCGGCCCGCCAGGCGGTGAGGGTGGGGCCGATCAACTCCCAGCGGGCGTCGGACAGGTCGCTGGGATACGGGCGCTGTCGCGTCATGTTTCGGTAGTACCGTCGGGCACGACGCATCCCCAGGGCGCAAACAGCGTCAACCGGGGGCGCTTCGGGATCAGACAGGAGCAACTCGACTCAAACGGTCAGACATATGGCGTCTCCTGTCGCACAGGCCGCATCGACCACTCTCGCCTCAGCAGTCGCAGACCCACTCGCCCTTCGAAGCGCCACCAAACAACCTCGCCGGGACAAAACGCTCTTTGAGACCGCGTTTGAGATCTGGTGTCCCGTGCCACCGAACCTTGATGGATGCGAGTCTGTGTCATCGAAGTTCGAGGGCCCTGGCTGGAGACGCGGCCGCCGAGACCGCACCTGGCAGCCGCGTAGCTTGAGGGCTCGGCGGACCAGGGTGCAGACGCCCTTGTTACGGTCGCTGGATGGAGAGCTGGGACGGGGACGGCGTACGCGCACGGATCCGGGAGATGGCAGCACGGGATCCGGGGCTGGCGCGTTTCGGGGCGGACACGCACCGGTACGAGTTGGCACCTCGGCTGCCGGAGGCAGAGATCCGGGCGTTCGAGGAATCCCACGGCATCGATCTGCCGTTGGAGTACCGGTCCTTCGTCGCTGAAGTGGGCAACGGCCCCGCAGGCCCCAGCCATGGGTTGATGCCGTTGACCGTCGCCCGCCCGGAGGCCGACGAGGAGTGGGCCGTAGACGCCGAGTGGCGGGAAGACCGACTGCCGGGCCGACTCGCTGAGCTGTTCCCTCTCACCGCACCTCTGCCAGGCCGGATCCGCACACCGGCCGATGCACTGACCCAGGGCACACTCATGTTGGCCGAACAGGGCTGCGGCATCTTCACGCGGCTGGTCCTGAACGGCCCCCGAGCCGGCCAGGTCTGGCAGATCGATCCGGACTGGGGTGGCTTCGTACCAGTGAGCCCCGGTTTTCGCACCTGGTACACCGACTGGCTGGCGAGCCCCTGAACACGCGTTACGTCGACCAGGCCAACCCTCCGACCTTCGACGCAGACCACATCACGAGTGAGCGACCCGGGCCACTCAAACTTGGTTGGCACACACTCAAGGTTCGGTGGCACAGGACATCTGGTGTCCCGTGCCATCGAAGGTCAGTGGTGGCCGTCCTCGGCAACGAGCTGCGCCACACCCACCCACGGGAACTCGCCGGTCTGATGGACCGCACGCACCCTCCACCGACCCGCCGGGAGCTGCACTGGAGCCTGGTCCGGCTGGCCCCCGTCGGGATACTCCACTCCCAGATCGGCGCCCGCTTCAGCCGAATCCATCAACACCGCCGGGCCATCGGTGACCCACAGGCCGCCGTCCTCCCAAGCGGTGTCCGGATCGGCCAGGACCGCCTCGGCTGCCGCGAACAACTCGGCCTCGGAGTCCGCAGCCAGCCACCGCACGAACAGCAGCTTCTCTGGCAGGAAGCACGTCTTTGCAGGTTCATCGGCCAGGACAAGCGCAGTGACGGCGCCCGCGCCTACGGCGATCACACCGGCCCAGTCCTCCACCTCGCAGGCGCGGTCGTAGTCATCACGGCCATCGGCATCACCGAGGACAGAACCGTCCTCCGTGCACCCACCCCAGGCGGTCACAGAGGACTCCGGAACGACGATCAAGGGGCCGCCCATCGACCGGACCCACACCACCCCAGCACGGTCACAGCGATCGGTGTCGAGAGAAGCATCCATGCGCGCAGTCTGCCGCCCTCCACTGACACCGATCGGAGGCCGGAGCCTGGTCGGCCGACCTGGTCACTCAAACTTCGATGTCCCGCGCTCAAAGTTCGATGTCACAGGACATCTGGTTCGGTGGCCTCTCGGAGGGTGCTCTAGGCTCGGCCAGGTGATCTTCGACAAGTTCCCCTTCCTCGGCGGCTTCAGGGAGCTGGAGTACGGCAGTCCGGACGGGCCGTCGATCCGAGCTGCAGCGCGCATGGCCGCGCCGGGGTATGAAGGCGATCTGGTTCGGTACCTGCGCGCCGGTACGGCCTTGGTCGCCACGCCTTCAGCTGTGCCTGACGTGCTGAGCGAGACTGGGGCGTTCATCAGAGGGCTGCACCTGCTCACAGACGGACATTGGCTGTGGTACTCCGACCTGGCCCACTACGTGGAGCGCTACCACGTGGAACTCAACCCGGCGTTCATCGATCACGCGCGCAGCAACAACTGGACTGTTCCGCAGGTCAGCGACGAGCACCTCGAAGCGATGGTGACGTCGCTCATCGGAGACGAAGGTGAGCTGGAGTGATGTTGTCCCGCGCCTAGATATCAGGCCGAAGTTCGGGTCAACGGGCGTCGACGTGCCCGGGATACCGGCGCCACTCTGGTCAGGCGGCGAACCATGATGCCGATCATCGCCCAGCGGATCATCGTCTCGGAGCGGGCGGGACTGGTCTCGTAATCGCGGGCCAGTCGTCGGTGGGCGGTGATCCACGAGAAGGTGCGTTCTACCGCCCACCGCTTCGACTGGACTTGGAACCCCTGCTGGTCGGGGTCTTTACGGACGATCTCCAGATCGCGGCCGAGCACGGTGGTGGTCCAGTCGACCAGTCGGCCGGCGAAGCCCTGGTCCGCCCAGATCTTCTTGACACCTGGATGGTCGAGGCGGGTCCACAACAGCGGTCGGCGGGCGCCGTCGCGGTCCTGGACACTGGCCGCGACGACGTGCACGGCCAGTAGTAGGCCGAGAGTGTCGGTGACGATGAACCGCTTGCGGCCCTTGACCTTCTTGCCCGCGTCGAATCCCCTGGTGACGGCGGGAACGGTGTCGGCAGTACGCACAGACTGCGAATCGATCAGGCCCGCGCTCGGCTCAGCGTTGCGGCCATCGGCTTCGCGGATCTGGCCGCGCAGGGCATCGTGGATGCGCTGGACCGTGCCGTCGTCGTGCCACCAGGTGAAGTACCAGTAGACCGTCGGCCACGGCGCGAAGTCCTTCGGCAGTTGCCGCCAAGCACAACCGGTCCGCACGACATAGAAAATCGCGTCCACGATCCGCCGCCGCGGATGCTTCTCCCTCCGCCCGCCCTTGGGCCCCACCCTCGCGGGCGGCAGCAACGACTCCACCAACGCCCACTGCTCGTCCGTCAAGTCCGACGGATACCCACCCCCAGCACCGCTCACGGCATGCTCAACGACCACACCTCCAACGGGCCACGGCAGATCTCAAACGCGGTCTGAGGCTGGCCAGCAGGGGGTGGTTTAATTTCAAAGAGCCCCATCAACCTGGACCATCCACGCCTGGTTTTCTCGCCTTGAATTGGGATCTGGCACAGAACCTGAGCTGGAACCATTTCTCGTACACGGCCCCGCAGGCCGCCCATCGCCACCCAGACTGATGGACGAACGCTGCTGCTTGAAGTGAACGAAGCCAGGCGAGGGAACAGGTAGGTCATTCGGCGCAGTGCTGGCGTCTCCGTATCGTCCGCCGCGTCCGTGGTTGGCCGGGAATCGCACCTGCCGTCCTAGGACTCATCCGCCAGGTATTTTGATTGCTCACTCTGAGTTAGGGTTCTGTGGACGGCTTGATGGATCTTCCTCATGGCGGAGCGAGGATCCGAAAGAGGGACGTCCCAAAGCCGGATTTTCCCGTCGCTGTTGCCGCTGGCCAGGGTTCGGCCATCGGGGCTGAACGCCACCGAATTCACCCCACCGCCGTTCTCGACCAAGGCGGTGCGCAGGCCACCGGTTGCAGTGTCCCATAGCCGGATTTTCCCGTCGTCGCTGCCGCTGGCTAGGGTGTGGCCGTCCGGGCTGAACGTCATCGACTCCACGCTGGCCGTATCTCCGGTCAAAGCGGTGCGTGGTTTGCCGGTTGCAGCGTCCCACAGCCGGATAACGTCGTTCTCACTGCTGGCGAGGGTGCGGCCATCTGGGCTGAACGCCACCGACCCCACGATGGCGGTATCTCCGGTCAACGTGGTGCGTAGTTTGCCGGTTACAGCGTCCCACAGCAGGATTGTCCCGTCGTCGCTGCCGCTGACGAGGGTGTGGCCGTCCGGGCTGAACGCCACCGGATTCACGATGTCCCCGTGTGCGGTCAGAGTGGTGCGCAGTTTGCCGGTTGCCGCGTCCCAAAGCCGGATCGTGTCGCCGCTGGTCGCAAGGGTGCGGCCGTCGGGGCTGAAAGCGACCGAATCCACGACTATGTCACCGCCAACGGCGTTGCGCAGTCGGCCAGTCGCCCTTTCCCACAGTTGGACGCCGTTGTCGCTGCTGCTGGCGAGGGTGCGGCCGTTGGGGCTGAACGCCACTGACCCCACGATGGCCGTGTTCCCGGCCAGTGTGGTGCGTAGTCTGTCGGTTTCGACATCCCACAGCCGGATCTTTTCGTCGGCCCCGCCGCTGGCGAGGGTGCGCCCGTCCGGGCTGAACGCCACTGATTCCACGCCGTTGGTGTGCCCGGTCAAAGTGATGGGCACCCCGCCGGTTGCAGGATCCCACAGCCGGATTGTGTCGTCGGCACTGCCGCTGGCGACGGTGCGGCCGTCAGGGCTGAACACCACTGACTGCACGAGGTCCGTGTGTCCGGTCAGTGTGGTGCGTAGTTTCCCGGTTGCCGCGTCCCACATTCGGATTTTCCCGTCGTCGCTGCCGCCGGCAAGGGTGCGGCCGTCCGGGCTGAACGCCACCGACTCCACGGCGGCCGTGCCTCCGGTCAGGGTGGTGCGTAGTCTGCCGGTTGCCGCGTCCCGCAGACGGACCCCGTCGTCGCTGCCGCTGACGACGGTGCGGCCGTCCGGACTGAACGCCACCGACAGAACGGCTTGATCTGCAGTGGTTGTGCGCAACTTACCGGCAGCCGTGTCCCACAGCCCGGCCCCGTCGTCGCAGCCGCTGGCGAGGGTGCGGCCGTTGGGGCTGAACGCCACCGAATTCACCCCACCGATGTGCCCGGTCAAGATGGTGCGCAGTGTGCCCGTTGCAGTGTTCCGCAGCAGGATTTTCCCGTCGTCGCTGCCGCTGGCGAGGGTGTGGCCGTCTGGGCTGAACGCCACCGAATTCACGACGGTGTCCGCGTCTCCGGTCAGGGTGGTGCGTAGTTTGCCGGTTGCCGCGTCCCACAGACGGACTTTTCCGTCAGCGCCGCCGCTGGCGAGAGTGCGGCCGCTGGGGCTGAACGCCACCGACTCCACGATGGCCGTCCCGGCCAGGGTAGTGCGCAGTCTGCCAGTTGCCGTATCCCAAAGGCGGATTGTCTGGTCGTCGCTGCCGCTGGCGAGAGAGCGGCCGTCGGGGCTGAAGGCCACCGACTCCACTCCGCCGGTGTGCCCGGCCAGACGGTGTCGGAGTGGGAGAGCGGCGGCGGCGAAGAGACTGGCGGTGGCTTCCCTTGTCGGACTGGTTTGGTACGCCTGGACCGCCAGGAGGGACGCCAGGTCAGGGTTGGCCCCGATGAAAGCGTCCGACTCTGTAGCGAGCTGGCGTGAGAGTGCGATCCGTTGTGCGGTGAGCGCCTGCTGCCGCCGCTGCTCGCTGGTCCGGTACTGCTGCCAGGCAATCAGCCCTGCTGTGAGGGACAGCACGAGCAGGATCGACAAGGTCACGGTGAACTGGCGCAGGCGCCGGGTGGTGCGGCCGGCTGCTTCTTCTTCATGACGGCGCGCTGTGGCGCTGCAGGTGAGGAAGTCACGCTCTAGGGAAGTGAGGTCGCTGTCGATGCCTGTCTGGCGAAAGGCCTCTTCGGCTGCGGTGAGCCGGGCGCCGCGATACAGCGCGCCCGGGTCGCGGTTGAGATCCTCCCATGTCCGTGCAGCTTCGGTGAGCTGACGGTGAAGGCGCAGGCGGTCGCGTGCTTCATTGATCCACGCCTGTAGCCGGGGCCATGCGGCGATCAGAGCTTCGTGGGCCAGGTCGACGGTGTCGTGCTCAAGGGTGAGCAGACGGGCGCGGGCGAGGTGTTCGAGGACCTTGGCCGTGTCGTCGGGGTCACCGAAGTCGAGTTCGGTGCGTGGGGTGGGCCGTCGAGTGTCGGGTGCTCCGTCGCCCGGGGTGATGAGGCGCAGCAGGATACGGCGGGCCAGGTCGGCCTGCGAGGGGGTCAGACGAGCGTGAACGTCTTCGGCGGTGCGAGCGATGGCGGCGTTGAGACCGCCGGCCGCCTCGTACGCCCCCTGGGTGAGGGCGCGACCTTTGCGGCGGCGCCAGGTCTCCAGCAGGGCATGGGACATCAGCGGCAGGGCGCCGGGTTCGCCCTCGACCTCGTCGAGGATGTGCGCAGTCAGGACCCGTTCCACGATCATCCCGGCGGCCTGGGCGGGTTTGGTGATGGCTTCGCGCAACTCGTCGCGGCTCATGGGACCGGCCAGCACGGTCGAGTCCTGTAACGCAGCGGTCAGAGCGGAGTGTTCGGCGCAGCGGCCGAGGAAATCGGCCCGCACGGCGATGACAACGCGCAGGCGACTTGCGGTATCGGTGGCGGCCAGGAGCCGGTCGATGAACTGGTTGCGTTCGGACGGGTCGGTGCAGAGCGTGTAGAGCTCCTCGAACTGGTCGACGATCAACCACGTCTCACCATCGCCGTCCTTGGGTACCAGCCGCGGTTCGTGGGCGTTCACGGGATGCTCACCAGGAGTGAGGACGCGCACGGCGGCCGGCCTCGGACCGGAAGCCTCCGGGCTGCCTAGGCGCGGAATGAGGCCGGCGCGCAGCAGAGAGGACTTGCCGCTGCCCGAGGGGCCGAACACCGCGGTGAACCGGCGGGCGCGGGTCAGTTCGACCAGGCGGTCGGTGAGCTGGTCGCGGCCGAAGAACAGATCGGCGTCGCCGGGCTCGAAGCGGGCCAACCCTCGGTAGGGAGGCTCCGTACCTTCGTCCGGACCACGAGGCTCTGCGGCTTCTTCCTCGACTGCCTCACGCCACCGCTCTTCCCACTCCTCGGCATCGCCACCGCAGGCTCGCACGTATGCCAGCACCACAGGCAGGGTCGGCAGCCGCTCTCCTCCAGCCGCCTGCGACAGGGTGCTTGCCCCTTGGCCGGTGCGCTGCGCCATCACCCGGTAGGTCGGACTCCCCGCCTCCGTACGGAGTTTACGCAGCCCGGCTGCGAGCCGTGCTACCGGTCCAGCACTCGGATCGAGCGGACTCTCAGGGCGTCCCGCCATCGACGACTCCTCTGCCCGTTCCGCTTCCCCCGTGGACGCGGCATTGAGGCTCGCGAAGCTAGACCTGCCTGCGGTGGAGGGGCAAACCACAGGGACGTTCTTTGGTCAGCATCCCGCAGGTGATGTCCACGCCCTGCGGCACAGCCATTGATCAGGCTGGCGGAACCGCCTGCCCATTCAATTCCCCAGCCGGAAAAGTCGAGGTCAGACGGCACGGACAGCCACCCATGGCTCGTGCCGCCGTCGACAGCAGGAAGGGATCGATCATGAACGTGCACAAGCGGCTCGTACTCGCGACCGCAGCCGTAGCGCTGAGCGCCGGGCTGGCCGGCACCGTACCGGCCCATGCGGATCAGCCGTCAGTCTCCGCTCAGGCCGCGACGCAGCGGCGGGACGTCTGTTTCACCGGAGCCTGCGGCAGCGCAACCGTCACCTTCAAGAGCCACTACTCCGCCAGCGTGAGCATGTCGGTGGCAGACAACCACTGCGACGCTCACCCCGCCAAGGTACGGATCTTGGCCGATCAGTACAGCGCCAGCCACGGACGGTACACCTGGCACGGGCCCTGGCACGTCAACCACCGGGGCTGCCACGGTGGGACCGGCCAGCCGTGGAACAGCACGTTCGCGGGCGGTGACCCTCTGCTCGGCATGAAGGTGGAGATCTGCAATGACGGCGTGAAATGCAGGACCTCGTCCGAGATGTACAACCCGTACTAGGCCAGGCAGGCACCGTCCGAGTCGCCGTGGCCGTCACCTCCTTCGCCCTCGGACGGGGGAAGTGACGGCGCCTTGGAAGGGGTGATGCTGAGCACGGGCTTCGGCAAGGGCGGCGTGGCCGCTGTGGCTGTGGATCCTGACGGGTGCCACGCTGCAGCGACCGCAGTCGTCGCGATCTACCTGCCGGTCACTCAGGTCGGGCGCAGGGAGCTCCAACTGCTCCTACGCCCAGAACTTCACTCTCCACTGATCAGCGTTGTCCTGGCCTGGGGAACTGGCAGGCGCGAGGGGACCTGCCAGTGCTTCAGACCATGGACCGCTGCTGGATGAGGTACGGAAGGCGACTCGCGTCCGGACTTCGTGCAGGCGGTGAGCAACGACTCCGCCGGGCGGGCGGTCACCGGTTGACCCGCCCCGTCTCGCCCGAGGGGCGCACGCCCACACGGCGGGCCTCCGCACATATATGAAGGGACCGTGCCACGTGAATCCGAGCAAGCACCCTGATGCGGTGCTGGAATTCGAAGACTACGTCCGTGCCCGGCAGGTCGGCCTGCTGCGCAGCGCTCGGCGCTTGGTCGACGACCCGCTCGACGCCCAGGACCTCCTGCAGACCGCGCTCTTACGCACGTACCGCCAGTGGGAGCGCATCGCCGACAAACGGGTCGCTGACGCCTACCTGCGGCGCGTCATGATCAACACGCGCACCGAGTGGTGGCGGGCCAAGAAACTGCGGGAGCTTCCCTCCGAGCATCTGCCAGACACGAGTATCGACGACTCCACGGAGCAGCACGCCGACCGTGCCCTGCTGCTGGACATCCTGAACGTGCTCGCTCCCAAGCAGCGCAGCGTCGTCGTGCTGCGGCACTTGGAGCAGATGACCACAGATGAGACGGCCACCGCTCTGGGCATGTCGGCCGGAACGGTCAAGAGCACCCTGCACCGGGCGCTCGCCCGGCTCCGCCAGGAACTGGAGAGCCACAACCCCGATTCCGTTTCGGCGTCAGCCACTGGTCGTGTATGCGCGACGGACGGAACGGAAGGGTGATGTCGCGCAGGGACTGTGTCTCGATCTTCCGACAGTCCCCGTCATGGCCCCCCCGGCCGCCGCCGCGGGAGGTTGCCAGTCGCCCAGGCCGCTCGCGCCCAGCAGCCGCCTGCTCAGCTCGGCCGAGGACAGCGGCACTGCCCCGACCGGATGAACGGACCCGGAAGGTGTGACGGACCGGTTCGCCGTTCACAGACCGAGCGGCACCGGCTCCGTCGGAGCTCCTGAGGTGATCAATGCTCCCAACGGTCCGGCGAGGTCCCGGGGAGAGAACAGATCCGGACCGTGATGACCGGCGACGTCTGGCAGGGACCACCACTTCAGCCCAGTGATGTTCTCTGCTGCGAGCTGGTCGTCAGACATGGCCCCGCGAGGCTCGAACAGCGCAGTGCGCACGAGGAAGTAATCATTGACTACTCCGTCGTAGCCCGCTGCGTGACCCGGCGCCACGACTTCCTGGTGCCACACATGCGGCGGGTCTGTCTCGATCATGAGACCGACCTCTTCCCGCACTTCGCGACGCAACGCGCCAAGCGGCGTCTCGCCTGGTTCGATCCCTCCGCCGGGAGCCGCCCACACGATTGTCCCCGCCGGGTCCGGGATCGCAAATCGGCACAGGAGGATGCGGTCATCTTCGTCGAGGATGATCGCGCGAACTGAATGACGCAGGTTCACGGATGGCACCCGGAAAGCCTAGCCGTCGCTGCCAGAGCATCGGCAACTCACCACGACGGGGTACAGGATGGGTCCGGGCGGCCGGAGCGAGCCGGCCCCGGGGCCGCCGGGCGGAGGTGCCGACCGAGCCGCCGGCGCCGTTGGGGGCGGAGAACGCCGCTCTGCGCAAGAAGGTGCGTGAGCTGGAGGAAGAGCGTGAGATCCTACGGAAGGCGGCGAAGTATTTCGCCGGGGAGACGCGCCGGTGAACCGCTTCCAGTTCGTCGCCGACCATCAGCGCCGTTACGGCGTGAAGCGGCTGTGCACCATCGTGGGCATCGCATTGCTCCAGCTTCTACTACTGGCTTCGCACGGCCGCGGACCGGGCCGCCCGGCAGGCGGCCGACGCCCGCCTCGCCGCCCGGATACGGTCCGTGCACCGCGAGTCGGACGGCACCTACGGCGTCCCCAGGATCACCGCCGAGCTCCGCGAGGCGGGCGAGCGGGTCAACCACAAGCGGAGCCAGTGCGGGAAGTAACTGCCCTGGCGCAGCTTGGGGACGGTGAGTTCGACGGTGCCGGCGCGGGTGTCCCACTCGCGTGGGCGGTAGCCGTTGCGGTGGTTGACGCGTTCGTCGCTGGCCTGCCCGTATTCGGCGTTGCAGAGGGCGTCGGCCTCCGCGGACATGAGCGCGGCGGCGAACGTCTTGACCATCGCGCGCAGCAGATCGGGACTCGCCGCGGCGAGGTTGTCTTCCGCGAGGGCGTGCAAGGGCACACTTTCGGGTGCGGTCATCGTGCTGATCTCCTTCGAGGCTTCGACACTTCGAAGATCAGCCGGTGGCCGTTCGTCTATGCGGGGATCGTCCCGATGCCGGAGCAAACCCCCGGATCAGGTCGAATCCGTACACCACTTGCCTGGACGCAACCTGGGCGGGTGGGAACCGCTGCGGGTACCCATTGCAGGCTTCATCCGGGATCTGACAGTCGAGTGAGTCACCAGTTCGCGCGATGTGGACAGTTCCTTTTCGGTCTGCTCTGCCCGGAAGGCCGAAATCAAACGATCATCGCCTCGCCGGGCGTGAGCGGACCGGCCGAGCTGCGCCGCCCCACATGCTGCGTCGGCGCGTGGATCCCGTCACGGTCCGTCTCTGTGCGGAGCTCTACGGGCGGCTCGCTCTCGGGCAGTCGCTGATCGAGCCGCCGGAGCCCTGGGCGGCGGATTGGCAGGGCGCCGACCCCGACCGATTCGCCGCCTGACAGCGGTGGCCCTCAGCTTCGGCCTCGCCCGAGCTCGGCGGTGCCGCGCGCGGTGTTCGGTGCGGGCCACCAGGCCGCGTCCGAGACCGGGGTCGCCGGTGAGCCGGTGATCCGTGGGACGACGTCGGTGACTGTGGAAATCTCGCCCTTCTCGATCGCCTGGTACCACGAGATCCAGGTTTCGATCTGTTCCCCGCTCATGCCCCGTCGCCATCGCCGCGTGAAGGCTTCTTCGAGAGTCTCGGGTTCGTAGCGGTAGGGCCGGCCGGTGGCTGCGGCGATCCGGGTGACCGCTTCGTCGAGGGTCAGGGCCTCGGGGCCGGTGATCTCAAGGGTCACGCCGTCGTGCTCGGAGCGGGGCCCCTCGTCGAGGGCGACGGCCGTGATCACGTCGGCGATGTCCTCATGGGTGACAAAGGCGGCCCGCCCGGTCGGTGCGGGGCCGCCGACGACGAATTCCTCGTCGGCGAGGGCGGCGGGCGTCGAGGTGTAGAAGCCGGCCCGGAGTACCGTGTGCCGGATCCCGGCCCCTGCCAGGAACTGTTCGGTCAGCCACTGGTCGCGGGCGTTGAGGTACGTGGCGGTGGGCGCCGCACCGACGAGGGACACATACAGAACCCGGTCCACGCCGACCGCGATCGCGGCCTCGACCGCACTGGCGTGCTCCTCCAGTCGGCGGACCGTGCGATGTGCGGAGACCAGGACGAGGGTCGACGCGCCCTCGAGCGCCTTGCGCATGGCGGAGGCGTCGGCGTAGGCGGCCGGGCCGCGTCGCTGGGCGCCAGGCAGTTCGGGCATGCGGTCGGGCCTGCGCCCGACGAGGAGTTGTGGGACGCCGCGGTCGGCGAGCCGGGCCGCGATCCGGCTGCCCAGCGCCCCGGTCACCCCGGTGACCGCCACCGTGGCGTGGTTCTTCTGGGACATATGTCTGCCTCCATCCGGGCCCGCGTCGATCGCGCACCCCTCTTCCGATTACGTCTGGCGAAAGAGACCTCGCCTCCGGCTGCCTTCCGCGGGTGCGCGACGGCGTGGTACTTCACCGCCACGCAAGCCTCACTGTTCCCGGAAATCCGACCGCCCCGGGACCAGGCCTGCGGCCGTAGCGGCAACCCGGGGACCGAACGGCCGTCTGAGCGGGCGTCAGCGGGGCACACGGAAGCTCAGGTCCGGACCGGACGCCGTCTCGGCAGGATCAGGCCGGCGACTCGTGATGACCTTGCCGCGCGTGTAGAAGTGCACGACTTCGCTGCCGTACATACGGTGCTCGCCGAAGGCCGAGTCCTTCCAGCCGCCGAAGGAGTGGTTGCCCACCCGCAGCGGCATCGGCATGTTCACGCAGACCCTCCCGACCTCGACCTCCAGCTGGAACCGGCGGGCCGTGCCGCCGTTGCGGGTGAAGACGGCGCCGGCGTTGCCGAACGGGGAGCCGTTGACGATGTTCATGGCATCCTCGTAGGTCTTTGACCGGAGCACGCACAGGACCGGACCGAAGATCTCGTTGCGGTACGCGTCCGAGTCCGCGCTGACCCTGTCGAGGAGCGAGATGCCCATCCAGTGCCCGTTCTCCGGGCCCTCGACAGTGACGCCGCAGCCGTCGAGCACCACGTCGGCTCCCTGGCCGGCCGCGCGAGCGACGTACTGCGCCACCTCGTCGCGGTGCGCCTCCGTGGGGCTTGCCTGCGATCCAACGGGTGACGGTCTTCATCGGCGGAACTCCTTCGAGAACGACGGCGCCGGCCGCGAGGTTCCTGTCGCTGCGCCTCAGGGGCCTTGGCTGCGCCCGGACCGGGCCGCGTTCTCAGCACGGGGCACGGGCCCATCGGGGCCACGCGCGGGAATGCTGCTGACATGGAATCGATTGCTCCACGTTCCGCGTTGCGGCAGATCCGAGGGCCGGGGCGCGCAGTGCCTCCCTCATGGCCCGCACTGCGGTGGCGCGGGTCACCGGATGCCGGGCGGCAGGCAGTCAGCTCCTCAGGATCCGCGTCCCGTGGGTTCGAGATCGAGGGGGTGAGCCGCCGCGCGAGACGTCCGGTTGCACCGGTCGTGCAGGGTGAAGTCGGCCCGGACCGCCACACCGGACTGCATCAGTTTCCGGTGGACCAGTGGGTCTCGGCCGGGGTGTGAGACCACGACACTGACGTATCCCTCGGGCAGACCGGTCACCGCGTACTCGCCCCGCGGGTTGGTGGTGGTCCGCACCAGCTGCCGGCCGCTGGTGTCCATGACGGTCACGGCGGCATGGCGGACGGGCTGCTGTTCGCTGTCGCGGACGAAGCCCTCCAGCATCGGCAACAACTCGCCGAAGTGATGGGGACGGACCGGAAGCGCGGTGGGTACGGGCGCCTCCACGGAGGGGTCCTCCACCGGCGGTTCCGGAACGTCCTCCTGCTCGTCCTCGGCTAGCTGCCGTGCGGCCACGCGGTGGTGCCGCCACGCGTCGAGTCCCAGCAGGGTCATGCCTGCCGCGATCCATGCGCACAGCACGAGGACCGGCTTGAGTACACCCGCGTCGTCGAAGTACAGGACCCCTCTCAGGCCGTCGACCGCGTTGCCCAGAGGCATGACGGCGTGCAGGACCTGGAAGAACCTCGGCAGCAGCTGGACGGGGACCAGGCCGCTGGAGGGAACGCTCAGCACGATGTACAGGCCCAGACCCGCCAGTGGGAAGAAGTGCTTGACGAAAGGCGCCATGCCGAGGGAGAACGTGCCCACCGCCGTGGTGAGCAAGAAGGCGATCGCCAGGGCGGCGGGGGAGTCGGGCAAGTAGCCCAGCCCCACACCGACGAAGAAGCCCACAGCGCTGACGACTGCGGCGAAGCACGTGACCATCAGCAGTTTCCTGCGCCGGTTGAGGGTCACCGCCCGCAGCAGGGACGTCGCGAGGATGTAGCCGGGCATGTTCCAGGCGATCGCGAAGTACACCAGGGTCGTGCCGAGCCCGTCCTTGCGCACGGTGGGAGCCACGTCCGTGACCGTCAGTTTCTGGTGGTCGTGCGCCGCGAGCCGGGCGAAACCCTTGGTCAGCGACTGTTCGAGGCTCACCCCGTTGGCCCCCGCCACGTACAGCACGGAATGCTTGCCCTTCGTGGCGAAGCCTGCCACGGCGTCCCGGTCCAGCACCGCTCTCCGAGCTTCCCGGGCGTCTGCCACGGCGGCGACGTCGAACCCGCCGGGATGCTGGCTCTGCAGAGCGGTGTCGACCCTGCGTTCCAGTGGGACACCAGCGATGACAAGCTTCGCGTGGTCAGGCTGCGGCTGGTGGAAGGCCATGGGGAAGCAGAACAGCAGGCCGAGGAAGAGCAGGGCCGGAACCGTCAGGGTCTCGGCCAGGACTTTGACCAAGGAGACGCCGCGGGGACGCTCGATCCGGTGTTTCACAGAACCGCACCCCGGGCGCCACGGGGAGCCATGTCACTGAGCTCGCGGACCACGCGGCCGACTGGATGCCCGGTGATCCGACGGCCGCCTCTTCGGTGCCGGAGGGCCTGCACTTCTCGCGGTCCAACCAGTTTCACGGCGTCCCTTTCGGCTGTGCCGCGCCCGGCCGTCGCCATGGCGCCACTCGATAAATGTACCGATCGGCACATCTACGTCTGCTGGACCATACGCGTACCGATCGGTACAGTCAAAGATGTGCCTCGCCCCATCAATGCCGAAAAACGTGCCGAACTGCAGAAACAGGTGGTGCACCACCTCCAGCACCACGGCGTCGCGCAGATGTCGTTGGGTCCGCTCGCGGAGTCGATCGGCACCACCAAGCGCATGCTTCTGTACTACTTCGGCAGCCGCGAGAATCTGTTGGCTCAGGTGCTGGCCGCAAGCCGCCCCGACGCCCACGCGATGTTCGACGGCGTCAGCGACACCGCGGGACTGCGCAAGGCGGCCGATGCCCTGTGGGAGGCTATGACCGTCGGGGAGCAGTCCGGGCCGATCCGCATGCTGCTGCAACTGCTCAGCCTGGCCGCCACCGATCCCGAGCAGTACGGCAGTATCGCCGCCGAGACGGTCGAGGCCATGATCGGCCCGATCGCCGCGGCCTACGTCCGGCTGGGGCACTCGGCACAGCAGGCGCGGACAGTGGCCACGCTGCTCGTCTCCGGCCTGCGCGGTCTGTGCCAGGACCGCCTGGTGACCCATGACGTTGTGCGTACCGACGCGGCCGCCGGCCGACTCATCAGGGACGCAGTCGCCGCGGCCGACTGAGCCTGTGCCCCCGACCCGGCGCTGATCGCGGAGCTCATCAGAGAGGGTGAATCCGTCGAGTTGGCGAACCGCCGGCCGTACGGCCTGGCCGCGTCCCTGAGGGCGAACGACCGCCCACGGTTCGAGGTCGGACTCCCGCCACCGGCGGAGCAGAAGACGATCGGTTCGCAGCTCTGGCATGCCACCCAGCCAACCCGATCAAGACCAGGGTGTCGATCAGTCATGTCGAACCCCACGGTGCTCGTCCATGCCGGACCCGCTGCGCAGATCCTCACGGCCTGCACCACCGGCGGGACACCATCCATCCACGCGCGGGACCCCTACGTGGTGGATGTACGGCTGGGTGCCGCCCAGGCACCGGCAGCAGGGCGACCAGTCTCCGGACCAGTGGGCCCCGCCGCTGCGACGAGATCGGCGCGTGGCGGGACCCGTTGCGCCCAGGAGCTGTCTCCAACAAGGGGTCGTCCCAGCTACCCGCCCTCAGCGAACCGGTCGACGCGGCCGATGGACCGACCGAGTCGCTCAGCGGTCTTACCCAGGGCGCGGGCCTGGCCGGGTTCGAGCCCGGCCCGCTGCCGGACGCAACGATGGCAGGCGTTCGGCGAAGCAGGTGATGCCGTCGGGGATCTTGAGAGCCAAGTTTCCCCGCAGATAACCCCGAACTCGGCCATGGTCCAGTACGTGCGCCCCATACTGTTGCCCGTGGCTTCTGAAGATCGTGACATCAGCGTTGAAATACGCCTTCCGTTCCTCACCATCGGCACGACAAGCATTCAATCGCTGTTTCGGCGACGTGATCGACGCACCGCCGGGCCCTTCTTGATCATTTCTGTGACCAGCGGACTGGCCCTGGATACCGCGCTCGGCACCGCCCAGGGAACCTCCCCGCATCTATGGGGGCCACACGGCAAACCGCACCAGCTGTGGTACTTGCGGCCGTCAGGCCACGCGGGAGAGGTGCACATTGTCTCCGTCGCGAACGGTCTCGCCCTTGACGCCGGCCGAGGCATGGGGGACGGACATCAGCCACAGATGTGGGAGCAGAGTGACGTGGCGTGGAGGCGATGGCGGCTCACTCCCTCACCAGATGGCCGGGCCCACACGCTCAGCTGCGAGGGCACGGGCACCGTCCTCGACAGTCCCTGGGACGCCAAATGGGAGACACGACCCGTCATGTGGAACGGCCATGGCGGTGAAAACCAACAGTGGGTACTCGCCCTACCGTTCGGCACTTCTCCGATCACTCAGTAGGACCAGCTACCTGTTGTAGACCGTGTCGAGCATGTCGTCCAGCGTGTCTTCGCGGTTGCTGATGCCGTGTGCCGCGAGCAGGCCGATGCAGGAGGCCATGTAGCCTCCGAGGTCGACGATGAGGTCGTAGAAGCGGTGAACGCGTGATCCCTGTCCCGGGCCTGCGATTTGACACCGCAGGCGATCGTCATCGCCCGATGACCGCCCTCAGTCGCCTCAGCCTGATCTGGCCGGAGGAACAGGCGCCGCCGTAGCGGCGCGGAGTCCCAGCTTCGCCGAGCGATACCAGATGGTCAGAGGACGACGAGGCGCTCGGCGGGTGCCGTCTGCTTGCTGATTCTGCCGAGCCTGCCCCGCTGCGTACGACGACGTGAGCAGGTCGATCGTCTGTGATGCCAACGCCGCCAATGGCAGGATGAGTTGGGATGAAGGGCGAAGTTTTCGTGCGGGGTGACAGGCGGCAGATTCAGACGGCGGTCCTGGGCGGCGCGGACTCGGAGGAGCCGCTGATGCTGCCGCTGGAGGCGATCGAGCTGGACGCCTTCCGCCGCCGTCACGAGCACGACACGTTCTCGTGCGGCCTGCTGCTCGGAGGCTGCGGCCTTCAGCTGACCACCAAGCTGTACACCGATCGGGTCTGTTCCCTGTCAAGTGCAGCGTGTTGAACCCCTGTGGGAAGAACTGCCTGGCTCTGTTCACGACCCTGCGACAGCAGTTCGGCCACTGCTCGGCGGCCCCTCCAGGGCCTGGCAGTGGCCGACAGCTGCTGGTGCGCGGTGCGGGTCAGAGCAGGGTATTGACCCCTTTGGTGATGCCTGTCAGGCCTGTCGGGCTGTCGCTGTGGGACGCCGTGCTGGGACGTCCCGCCAGAAGACGAGACCGGCGCAGAGCATGGTCCACCCGGCCAGCATGGTGATGCCCTGCACGAGGCCGTCGTTGTCGAAGTGGGACAGGCCCTGGATGGCGCGTACTCCGACTCCCACCGGAGGGATCTCCGACAACGGGCGTAGCCAGCCGGGCAGGTAGGCGGCCGGCAGGGTGCCTCCGCTTGTGCTGTTGCCCAGGGTGAGCAGGACTATGGAGGCCAACGGCAAGCCGCCCCGGCCGAACAGCCGCATGATCGCCATCGTCGCACTGCCGACTGCGGCGCCCATCAGAGCGACGAGCCCCGTAATCCCGAGGAAGGGACCGGGCAGAGCACCGAAGCCGAGACTTCCCGTCAGCAGGGCCACGATCACGCCCCCGGGCACGCTGAAGGAGGCGAGGCTCGTCATGCGCCAGCGGAATTCCAGGCGGGGAGCCATCTGAAAGGTCATCATGCCGAACAGGAAGCCGGCCAGGACGAGACCGAAGGCAGCGTAGAACACCGACATGCTGCGGGTGTCCCCGTCAGCTGCGGGCACGACATCCTTCTCGACGAGCGTGCGCCCGCTCGTCCTGGCGACCGCCGAGAAAGCATTGCTGACCGTAGAGGTGACCGACGGCCCGTTGGCACCGGCATACAGCAGCTCGGGCGAGCCGTCAGCGGCTGTGACGTATGCGGCGTACACCGTGCGGTCCTGCACTGCGTGACCGACGGCGCTCTTGTCGGCATACCGCTTCACTTCGAAGCCGCCCGGTATGCCGCGCTCCAGCCCGTTGGCTGTCTGCCGGGTCTGCTGTGCGGTGCCGACGACGGCCACCGGCAGGTCGTGCGGCTCGGGTGCATGGAAAGCCGCGAGGTACACGCTGACAAAGATGGAGCCGATGACCAGCACGACGACAACGGGCATCAGCACACCCTTCAGCCCGTCGGCAGGACGCTGCGGCGGAGCGGCGCCCAGGACATGATCACGATGCTTTGAGTGCACCGTTGACGGCAGGGGCGTTGATCTGGTGGACAAGGAGGCCTCCTCGTTCGATGTGGGGCTCAATGAGGCGTACGAGGGGGTCGCCGCCAGTGATGTGCGCTGCCGGTACGTGATCGACACCGCAACCTTCTGAGATCGGCCGTGCGAACGAGAGCCCGGGCGGATGTTCCGACAGGGCCCTCAGACGGACAGCGCACCGGCAGATGCGACCCCTGCCGTCAGGGCGGGTGAGGTGTTCCCGTTGACGTGGAGGTCGGTTCGGTCGCGGTGGATCGGTATGTGCGAGCCGCTCAGCGGGAGACCTGTTCCGCCGTGGCGGGCGGCGACGATCTCAGCGGCGATGGACAAGGCGGTCTCCTCGGGTGTGCGGGCGCCGAGGTCGAGGCCGATGGGCGAGTGCAGGCGGGCCAGTTCGGCGTCGGTGAGGCCGATTTCGCGGAGTCTGCGGTCGCGGTCTTCGTGGGTGCGGCGTGAGCCCATCGCGCCGATGTAGGCGGCCGGCAGCCGCAGGGCCGTCTCCAGGAGGGGTACGTCGAACTTGGCGTCATGGGTGAGGACGCACACCACCGTGCGGTCGTCGATCTGGGTACGGTGCAGGTAGCGGTGTGGCCAATCGACCACGATGTCGTCGGCCTCGGGAAAGCGCGTCCGCGTGGCGAAGACGGGTCGGGCGTCGCACACGGTGACGTGGTAGCCGAGGAACTTGCCCATACGCACCAGTGCCGCGGCGAAGTCGATGGCGCCGAAGACGAGCATGCGGGGCGGCGGCACGCTCGACTCGACGAACAGGGTCAGGTCCGGCTCGCAGTGGGATCCTCCCCCAGACTCCGTCCGGGGGGACCCCCATCTCGCTCCGCTCGCCGCGATGTCGAAGGTGCCGGTGCGGCCCGCGTGCAGCAGGGAGCGGGTTTCGTCGACGACGGTGTGGTCCAGGCTGGGACGTCCGCCGAGGTCACCTTCGTAGGATCCGTCGTGGCGGACCGCCAGCGCCCGTCCGAGGAGCTCTGCCGGGCCTCGGACCACGCGGGCGAGCGCCGCCGCCTCGCCCCGCGCGGCGGCCGACAGCGCCGTCTGGAATGTCTTCCTGCCGGGCGCGTCGGCGGGTATGGGTGTGACCAGGATGTCGAGGACACCGCCGCAGGTCAGTCCGACGGCGAAGGCGTCCTCGTCGCTGTAGCCGAACCGCTCGCGCACCGCCTCGCCGTCGGCGAGCGCCTGGGTGCACAGGTCGTAGACCGCGCCTTCCACGCAGCCGCCGGAGACCGATCCGATGGCGGTGCCGTCGGCGTCGACGGCGAGCGCGGCGCCCGGCCCTCGCGGTGCGCTGCCGCTGACGGCCACGACCGTGGCGACGGCGAAGTCGCGTCCTTCCTCGAGCCACCGGTTCAGCTCGTCCGCGATGTCCAGCATGGTGTTTCTTTCTTGTGGTGGTCGGATGGCGCGGATCTGCCAGGAGGCGGCTCAGTCCCTCGCGCCGCAGGCGCCCGAACGGGCACGGCGCGACGAGGGCTTTTCGACCGCCATCGCTTCAGAGCAGTTTGTCCAGCGTGATCGGCAGGTCCCGCACCCGCTTGCCGGTCGCGTGGTACACGGCGTTCGCCACGGCCGCACCGACACCCGTGACACCCACCTCGCCCGCGCCAAGGATGCCGAGGGGCGTGTTCGGATCCGGTTCGCCGAGGAAGGACACGTCGATCGGCGGGATGTCGGCGTGCACGGGGACGTGGTACTCGGCCAGGCTGGGGTTCATGATCCGTCCGGTGCGCGGGTCGACGAGGGTCTCCTCGGCCATCGCCAGGCCCAGGCCCATCACGATGCCGCCGCGCACCTGGCTGGCCGCCGTCTTCGCGTTGATCACCCTGCCGATGTCGAACACCCCGACCCACCGCGACACCCGCGTCTCGCCGGTCTCCGCATCGACCTTCACCTCGCAGAACTGCACACCGGAGGCAGCCTTGATCAACCGCTGGGCCCCGAGCAGGAAGCCCGGGAGGAACCGTGCCCGCCCGGCGATGCGGCCGAGCCGCGTCTCGGATCCGATTTTGGCTTCGACGTGCGGCACGTTCGCGCGCCGGAGTATCTCCTCGTGGCTGTCGCCGCCGGTCTTGCGGGCCATTGACTTCAGCGTCTGCTTCAGCTCCTCGCACGCCTGCATCACACTGGCGGCGGTGCTCGCTGTCTGGACGGAGGAAGCGGCGGCCGGCCCCATCGGCAGATCGGAATCGCCGTACTCCACGCGGACGGCGTCGAACGGCACGCCCAGCGCGTCGGCCGTGATCTGGGCCTGGGCCGTGGCCGCGCCCATGCCCATCTCCTGGAAGGCGCAGCGCACCAGGACGCTGCCGTCGGCCGACAGACGGACCATGACGTTGACCGGCATCGTCAACGTAGGGTGGAACGCCGTGGCCACGCCTGTCCCGACCAGCCACCGCCCCTCGCGCGTCGAACGCGGTTCGGGGTTGCGCTCATGCCAGCCGAACCGCTCTGAACCCATCGCGTACAGCTCGGGCAGCTTGCGGTGGGAGAACTTCTTCTTGCCGTCGATCGGGTCGACCGCGGTGTCATTGCGCAGGCGCAGCTCGATCGGGTCCATGCCCAGCTCATAGGCCAGTTCGTCGATCGCGGACTCCAACGCGAAGGTGCCGATCGCCTCGCCCGGCGCCCGCGTGAAGGTGCTGGGCAGCAGGTCGAGCTGGACACGGTCATGCCGCGCGAGGATGTTCTCGGCCGCGTACAGATGCTGGGACACAGAGGTGACCTGCTCGAAAGTACCGCCGATCGCGCTGGCGCGGGTGACGCTGGTATGCAGCAGCGAGGTCAGCCTGCCGTCACGGTCCGCTCCCAGCGCGACCCGCTGGATGGACGGGGTGCGTCCGCCCACCGTGCGGTAGACCGCCTCCCGCGACAGCACCAGCCGCACGGGCCTCTTGGTCGCCCGGGCCGCCAGCGCCGCGAGGATGGTGCCGGGCCAGATCGAGAACTTGCCGCCGAAGGCGCCGCCGACGAAGGGCGCCAGCACCCGTACGTTCGTCCTGGGCACGGAGAACCGCAGCGCGAGGTGGGTGCGGAACCAGTCGATCGACTGCGTCGCGTCGTGAACGGTCAGCCGGTCGCCGTCCCAGACTGCGGTGGTGGCATGCAGCTCCAGCGCGTTGTGGCTGTGCGGCGGGGTGGTGTACCGCAGGTCCAGCGACACCTGCGAGGTAGCCAGCGCCGCCTCCGCGTCGCCCCTAGTTGCTCCCCGGGGGAAGAACGAGTCGTTCGGTTGCGGCTGTGCGTCTTGTTCGGACCCCGTGAAGTCGACCGAGGACTGGGTGACGGTGTACTCGGCGCGCACCAGCGCGGCTGCCTCCCGGGCAGCAGCTGAGGTCTCCGCGACGACCACCGCGATCGGCTGCCCCTCCCAGTACACCTCGTCGCTCTGCAAGTAGTTCACCGAGGTCCCGGAGAACAAACCGGCGAAGTTGAATGTTCCGGGCAATTGCGCCGGTTTCATGTGGGGCGCGTTGAGGTGGGTGAGGACGGCGATCACGCCCGGCACCGCGCTCGCCTCGTCGGTGTGCAGGGCGGTGACCCGGCCGCGGCTGATGGTGGCGTGCACGAGTACGGCGTGCGTGAGGTCGGGATAGAAGTGCTCGGCGGCGAACTTCGCGGCGCCGGTCGTCTTGACCCCGCCGTCGACGCGGTCGAGCGGTTGTCCGATCGTGGTCATGCCGCCCTGCCTTCTTCCGTACGGCCCGGTAGCTCCTGACGCGGGAGTCTCGCGAGCCGGGCGGGGATGGTGTTCTTCACAAGGACTGCCCTTGAGCTCGGCATCAGGCGGCGCTCCCGTCGGTCAGCAGCTGCCGCAGGGTCGCCACGATCGTGCGCTGCGCGAGCTCGATCTTGAAAGTGTTCTGCGGTCCGCCCACTGCGGCGGCGAGTTCGGCTTCCGCCGCCCGCCGGAAGGCCTCCTCGGTCGCCGGCCGGCCAAGCAGCGCGCGTTCGGCTTCGGTGGCGCGCCAGGGTTTGGTGCCGACGCCGCCGAGTGCTAGCCGCACCTCGGTGACCACGCCGTCCTCGACGGCCAGCGTGGCGGCGACGGAGACCAGGGCGAAAGCGTAGGAGGCACGGTCGCGGACCTTGCGGTAGCGGGAGCGCGCCGCCACCGGCACCGGCGGCAGCTCGATCGCTGTGATCAGCTCGTCGGCGGCCAGCACCGTCTCGATGTGGGGGGTGTCGCCGGGCAGCGTGTGGAAGTCGGCGACCGGGATACGGCGCACTCCGCGCACGCTCTCGACCTCGACGACCGCGTCGAGCATCACCAGCGCCACCGCCATGTCCGAGGGGTGCGTCGCGATGCAGTGCTGGCTCGCCCCCAGCACCGCGCTGCCGCGGGAGAACCCGGCGATCGCGTCGCAGCCGCTGCCGGGTGTGCGTTTGTTGCACGCCGAGGTCTCGTCGTAGAAGTACATGCAGCGGGTGCGCTGCAGCAGGTTGCCTCCCACGGTCGCCATGTTCCGCAGCTGGGCGGACGCTCCCAGCAGGATGGCCTGCGCGAGTACCGGATAGCGGGTCCTGACGAGGGGGTCCGCGGCGAGCCGGCTGTTGGTCACCAGCGCGCCGACGCGGAGGGTGCCGTCCGGCAGTTCCTCGATCCCGGTCAGCGGCAGGCGGGTGATGTCCACGAGTATCGCCGGGTGTTCGATGCCCTCCCGCATGAGGTCGACGAGGTTCGTGCCGCCCGCGAGGAACTTCACGTGCTCGTGGTCCGCGATCGTGCGCAGCGCCGTGGCCGTGTCCGGTGCGCTGAGGTAGGAGAACGACTTCACTTCGCGACCTCCTTGATCGCCGAGACGATGCCGTTGTAGGCGCCGCAGCGGCACAGGTTGCCGCTCATCCGCTCCCGGATCTCCGTCTCGTCCAACTCCCCGCCGGTGTCGGCGAGGTGCTCGGTCGCCGCGCTGGGCGCGCCTTCCTTGTGCTCGGCGAGCATGCCGATCGCCGAGCAGATCTGGCCCGGCGTGCAGTAGCCGCACTGGAACCCGTCCGTGCGGACGAACGCCTCCTGCAGCGGGTGGTCGACCCCTTCGATGGTCGTGATCTCACGGCCCTGGTACTGCACCGCCAGAGCGAGGCAGGCGTTGATCCGCCGACCGTCGACCAGCACCGTGCAGGCACCGCAGGCACCCTGGTCGCAGCCCTTCTTGGTACCGGTCAGGCCCAGGTACTCGCGCAGCGCGTCGAGCAGGCTCACCTGTGGCGAGACGTCCAGCCGCTGGCGGATCCGTTGATCCGCAGCTCGATCTCCACCGTGTCACTCCTCCGGTTCACCCGAGGGCTCGTTCTCTTGAGGGGGGCGCCATCAGGCACCGGGCTGGATCAGAAGGACTGCGGCCTGGAACACCGCGTTCTGCCTCGCCATGCTCGCGGGTGATGATTTCCTTTCAGGTCACGCGCTGTCGGCGGGCAGCGCCGGGTAGTCGGTGTAGCCGCTGTGGTCGCCGCCGTAGAAGGTGGCCGCATCGGGGGTGTTGTAGGGGCCGCCGGCTGCGAGGCGGGCGGGCAGGTCCGGGTTGGCCAGGAACAGCGCGCCGAAGGCGATGATGTCCGCGGTGCCGTCCTCGATGAGGGCGAGGGCGCCGGGGCCGGTGGGCTCGGGGTGGGTGAAGGGGTTGAGGATGAACGCCGTCGGCCAGTCCTTGCGCAGCCGGGCAGTCAGGTCGCGGTCCGGGCTCTCGACCAGGTGCAGGTAGGCGAGGTCCAGCCGGGCGAGACCGGCGATCAGGGTGGTGTAGGTCTCCAGCACGTTGGCCGGGTCGGTCTCGGCGATGTCGTTGTAGGGGTTGCCCGGAGAGATACGGAAGCCGGTGCGGTGGCCGCCGATCGCCTCCGCGACGGCCGTGGCGACCTCGATACCGAAGCGGACCCGGTCCGCGGCGCCGCCTCCCCAGCTGTCGGTGCGCAGATTGGTGTTGGGGGCGAGGAACTGGTGGATCAGGTAGCCGTTCGCCCCATGGATCTCCACGCCGTCGAAACCGGCGGCGATCGCGTTGCGCGCGGCGTCGGCGAAGGCGGCGATCGTCTGGGCGATGTCGTCGGGGGCCAGTTCCCTGGGCGTGACGTATTCCTGGGGGCCCTGGTAGGTGAAGACCTGGCCCGTCGCCGCGACGGCGGAGGGGGCGACGGGGATGAGTCCGTCGGGCAGCAGGCTGGGGTGGCTGATCCGGCCGGTGTGCATCAGCTGCGCGAAGATCGTGCCGCCCTGGGCGTGGACGGCGTCGGTCACCTTCCGCCAGGCGCCAACCTGCTGGGCGGAGTGCAGGCCGGGGGTGTTGGTGTAGCCCTGGCCGACGACCGACGGCTGGATGCCCTCGGTGACGATCAGGCCGGCGCTCGCGCGCTGGGCGTAGTAGGTGGCCATCAGCTCCGTCGCCGTGGCTGCGGGAGCGTCGGCGCGGCTGCGGGTCATCGGCGCCATCGCGATGCGGTTGGCCAGCGCCTTGCCGCCAAGGTCGATCGGGTCGAACGCGGTAGTCATAGCAGCTTCCTTCAAGGAATGGGTCGGGTGAGAGAAGCAGGCGGCGTGCCTGGTGGTGTGCCGGTTCGCAGCACTCCGTCCGCCATGAGGCCTCTGGCGGGAGACTCTACACCCGAGTGAGACCAAGTCTCAATACGATTCTCTGTCCGGTCACAGCGAGGCGGTTGAGATGCTGCTCTCAATCGAGACTGAGTCTCAAGTCGAGTCTTTGCTGTAGTATCCCTTGTATGACCGACTCCGCCAGCACTGCCAACCACACCCCGCCGAAGCCGCCCGGTCTGCGTGAACGCATGCGGGCAACAGTCCGGGCGGAAGTCACCGAAGTGGCGCTCCGGCTCTTCACCTCCCAGGGCTTCGACCGGACGACCGCCGACCAGATCGCCGCCGAAGTGGGTCTGTCGCGCGCCAGCCTGTTCCGGTACTTCGGGACCAAGGAAGACATCGTGCTGGGCGGTCTGGAGGGCGATGGCCAGCAAGTCGCGGAAGCCCTCGCCGCCCGCCCCGACGAGGAGCGGCCCTGGGTGGCGCTGCGCCGGGCCTTCGACGTCCTGGTGCGGGTGAACGAGGAAGCACCCGAGCAGACACTGAGCTTTCTGCGCCTGCTGCAGCAGACGCCGTCACTGCGCGCCCGGCACTTCGAGAAGAAGTTGCAGTGGCAGGAACAGATGGTGCCGGAGATCGCCAGGCGACTGGAAGCCAGTCCTGGCCGGCCGGAGGATCCCAGGTCGACCGCGCTGGTCGCAGCCGCCCTCGCCTGCCTGGACGCGGCCGCGAGCGGGTGGGTGGCCTGCGATGGCACGGTTTCCCTCGCTGTCCTGCTCGATCGGGCGATGGGAGCGCTGATGGAGTAACCGCCCGCCCAAGGCCGGCGATCGGCGCTCGCCGAACGCGACGCCCCGGTCATGGCCGTGGTAGGTGAAGTTGAGCAGGGCGGCGGTGCACGCCAACATGGCTGCGCCGCCGAGGTCTTGGAGGATCCGGGCGGCGATCAGGGTCTGCTCGTTCGGGGCGAGCGCGCACAGCAGCGAAGAGACCGCGAAGACGCCGATGCCCACCAGGTAGGTGCGGCGCCGAGCGAATCGGTCGGCGAGAGAACCGGCCCCGAGCACCAGAGCGGCCAGGGACAGGGCGTACCCGTCGAGAACCCTGTGGGGCTCGAGTAATCATCGCTGCTGGTCAAGCGGCCCGGCCGTTGGTCGAAGCCCTGGCCGAGCAGGCGGACCGGGTCGTCATCCGCTGCCGCCCCTACGCCGCGGTCGCCAGCCCGCCGCGCCACCTGAAGCGACGATCAGCAGAAAGAGATCAGCCATTGGTTGTCGGGCGCCGTGCCGTGGGCTGCGGCGGATCCTGAGTGACGGTGCGGGGAGCGGGAACGGCCGACCGGGAACGGCTACTCCCTGCGCCGGAACGGGGGCGGGGGCTGTGAATACCTGACTCTCTGTCAGTTCTCGCTTTCCTCTCCCGGGTCTCCCAGGCGCGTGGGTGAGAGTCGTGACCTGTACGCGATCAAGGCAATGGAGCCGCCCCCGTGTCCCTTCTCGTTTGAGGAAGCCATGTCGCCCACCCCCCACAGCACGGCCCTCACCCGCGCCTCCGGCCGGAGCGTCACCTTCCAGCCCCCGAGCGGTCCCGCGCGCGTCGGCTCCGGCACCACGACCGTGGAGTTCGTCGTCCCCGTCTACAACGAGGAACGCGCCCTGCCCGGCTGCCTGCACACCCTGCACGCCCGGCTGACCGACGAGTTCCCGTTTGCCTGGCGCATCACTGTCGCCGACAACGCCAGTACGGACGCCACGCTCGGCGTCGCCCACCGCCTCGCGGAAGAACTGCCCGGCGTCGACGTCGTGCACCTGGAGCGCAAGGGACGGGGCCTCGCCCTGCGGGCCGTGTGGGGGTCCAGCGACGCGGACGTCGTGGCCTACATGGACGTCGACCTGTCCACCGGTCTCGACGGGCTGCTTCCGCTCGTCGCCCCACTCGCAACGGGGCACTCCGACCTCGCGATCGGCAGCCGGCTGGCCCCGGGTGCGCGTACCGTGCGCGGGCCGCGCCGTGAGTTCATCTCCCGTTGCTACAACGGGATCATCCGGCTCACCCACGGCGTGCGTTTCACCGACGCCCAGTGCGGATTCAAGGCCGCCCGTACTGAGGTGCTTCGGCCCCTGCTGGCAGTGACCCAGGACGACGCGTGGTTCTTCGACACCGAACTGCTGCTGCTCGCCGAGCACAACGGGCTGCGCGTCCACGAGGTACCGGTCGACTGGGTGGAGGACGTCGACACCCGGGTCGACGTGGTGGGCACGGCCACCGACGACCTCAAGGGGCTGTGGCGGATGGCGCGCCTGAAGGCGTCCGGCGCCGCCCGCGTCGAACTGCCCCGCCGCCCCGCACCGGCCGCCGAGCACCCGGACGCCGTCCTGGCGCCGCCCACCAGGCGCGGCGTGCTGTCGTGGGAGGTGGGCTGCTTCATCGCGATCGGTATCGCCTCCACGGTCGGGCAGGCGCTGCTGTACTGGCTGTTGCGCGGCTGGTGGCAGCCGGCGGCCGCCAACCTGGTGTCGCTGCTGTTACTGACGGTCCTGAACACCGAGGCGAACCGCCGCCTCACCTTCCGGCATGCGCAGACCGAGCCGGCACGTGCGCACCTGGGGGCGGGCGGACTATTCGTGCTCGGCTACCTGGTCACCTCCGGGGCTGTGCTGTGGTTCAAGCACGCCGATCCCGGGGCCTCGGCGGCCGCCGAGACCGCCGTTCTGGCCGCCGCGTCCGTCGCAGTCACTGCCGTCCGCTTCGCCGTGCTGAGGCTGGCCGTCTTCCGCAGCACGGCCGCCTCCGGACGCAAGCACCGCCACCACCACTCCTGACGAGAGCTGATCTTCTTCCATGAACGAGTCCTACCGGACCCTGTCCGTCGCGCCGGCCCCCGATGGACCCCCGGATGCCCCCACCCGCTCCTTGCCCCCCTGGGCCGCCCCGGCCGCGCTCGGCGCGATCCTGCTGCTGGCGACCGCGCTGTACGGCTGGGCGCTCGGTTCACTGGGCTGGGGCAACGGCTACTACGCAGCGGCCGTGAAGTCGATGGGCAAGAGCTGGACCAACTTCATCTTCGGCTCCTATGACCCGGCCGGAGTCGTCACCGTCGACAAGCCGCCCGCCGCGCTGTGGCCCCAGGTCATCAGCAGCAAGATCTTCGGGCTGCACGGGTGGGCGCTGATCCTCCCGCAGGTGATCGAGGGCGTGGCCGGCGTGTTCGTGCTGCACCGCACCGTGCGCCCCTGGGCGGGGGAGCAGGCCGCACTGCTCGCGGCCCTGGTGCTCACCCTCACCCCCATCACCGTGGCCATCAACCGGGACAACAACCCCGACACGCTGCTCGTCCTGCTGCTGGTGTCGGCTGCGTACGCGCTCACCCGTGCCCTGCAGACCGAGGGCCGGGCGGCGACCTGGTGGCTGTGCGCGAGCGGCTTCCTGATCGGGTGTGGGTTCCTCACCAAGATGCTCGCCGCCTGGATGGTGGTCCCCTCGTTCGCTCTCGCCTGGCTCGTGGCGGGAAGCGGTGCCTGGGCCGCACGGGTGGGGCGGCTGCTGGGTGCGGGAGCCGTCCTTGTGGCGTCCTCCCTGTGGTGGGTTGCGATGGTGGCGCTGTGGCCGGGGGACCGGCCCTACATCGGCGGCAGCGAGGACGGGTCGGCCTGGGATCTGGTGGTCGGTTACAACGGGCTCGGCCGGGTCTTCGGCTCCAGTGACGGCTCGTCGCAAACCGGCAGCGGCGGGTTGGGGCAGTTCGGTGGCACAGCGGGTCTCGGCCGCATGTTCAACACCCAGGTCGGCGGGCAGATCAGCTGGCTGCTGCCGGCCTGTGCCGTGGCCCTGGCGCTCGCGGTGGCGTGCACGGTCTTGCATCGCCGTGGGCGGCTGGAGCCGTTCGGGGTGCTGCCCGCCTCGGGGTGGCTGCTGTGGGGGAGCTGGCTGATCGTGTGCGTGGCCGTGTTCTCCACGCAGAAGGGCATCTTCCATCCGTACTACACCACCCAGTTGGCCCCGGCGATCGCCGCCCTGTGCGGGGGGATGCTGGCCGCCCTGATCCGTCTCCACCGAGCCGACGTGGCGTGGGCTCCTTGGGCCGGCGCGGCGGCCGTGGCGGTGACGGTCGGCTGGGCGACGGTTCTCATCCGCCGTACGCCGGACTGGCACGGATGGCTGATCTGGCCCGTGCTGCTGATCGGCTGCGCAGCTATCGCGCTCCTGCTGGCCCGGCGCGGTGGAATGCTGCTCCAGGCCGGGGTGGCTGCCGCGGTGGTGTCGATGCTGGCGGCGCCGGGAGCGTGGGCGGCCAGCACGCCGGCCTCGGCCCCGTCGGGCGTCATGGCGGGCGGCAACCCGACGGCGGGCCCCAAGGGCTCTCAGTCGGCCTTCGGAATGTCCGGCATGCCAGGCCGGGGCTCCGGTGGGGATCAGGGATCGTCGGGAATGCCTTCCGGGATGCCGTCGGGTATGGAGGGCTTCCCCGGCGCGGGCTCCGCCTCGGGGCAGCAGGGCGAGCAGCCGACGGGTGGGATGCCTTCCGGGATGCCTTCCGGGATGCCGTCGGGGATGCCTGGTGGTGGTCAGGACGGTATGCCAAGTGGTTTCCCCAGCGGCATGCCTGGTGCATCCGGTGGCTCCGGCTCGGCCTCCGGCGGCCAGGAGATGCCCTCCCTCCCCAGCGGATCCGGCGGGATGTCCGGCGGATTCGGCGGTTCCAGCGGCTCGAAGCTCACCTCCGACCAGCGCAAGATGCTCGACTACGCCGTGAAGCACTCACCCAAGGCGCGGATCAAGCTCGCTGTGTCAGGCGGCGCAACCGCCTCCAACGCGTTCATCCTGGACAGTGACGAGACGGTGATCGGCATGGGTGGCTTTATGGGCTCCGACGACGCGCCCTCGGTTGCCCAGCTGAAGAAGTGGACCGGGGACGGTGAGCTGCGGTACATCCTTGGATCGGACAACTCCAGCGGTGAAGCGATGACGATACCGGGCATGTCGCAGGGGAAGGCCACTGACCGCTCGGATTGGATCTCCAAGAACTGCACCAAGGTTGCCGCGTCGGCGTACGGAGGCAGTAAGACGTCTCAGCAGACCTCGGGCATTGCGGCGCTCTTCAGCGCCTCCGTGCTCTACGACTGCGCCGCTCGGTGAACGGCAACAGGACGGACCGCACAGCACGATGACAGAGCAGCCCGCGGACAGGGCGCGGTACAGGCTCCTCGTGGTCGAGGACGAACCCAGCATTCGCACGCTGTTGGAGTCCACCCTCCGGCTCACCGGATACGAGGTGAGCGGAGCGGAGGACGGGCAGTCCGCCTTGGTCGAGATCGAGCGGCGGGAGCCGCACCTGGTGCTGCTCGACGTGATGCTGCCCGACCTGGACGGCTTCGAGGTCACGCAGCGGCTGCGGGCGGCCGGGAACGGCGTACCCGTGCTGTTCCTGACCGCCCGCACCGACGTCGACGACCGCATCAGGGGTCTGAGCTCCGGCGGCGACGACTATGTGACGAAGCCGTTCCACATCGAGGAGGTGCTCCTGCGCATTGAGGCGATCCTGCGCCGAACAGCCACCCAGGCAATGGAACCCCTTCTGCTGGAGACCGTGCTGCGCTACGCCGACCTCGAACTCGACGAGGGGGCGCACGAGGCGCACCGCGCCGGGCACTTCGTTCCGTTGTCGCCGACCGAGTTCAAGTTGCTGGCCTATCTGATGGCCAACCCGGGCCGGGTGCTGAGCAAGGCCCAGATCCTCGATCACGTGTGGAGCTATGACTTCTCCGGGGACGCCCGCATCGTCGAGACATACGTCAGATACCTGCGCAAGAAGATCGACTGCTTCGATCCGCCGCTCGTCCACACCGTGCGCGGCGTCGGCTACTGCCTGCGGCTGCCGCGCGAGGCGGGCGGGATGGGTGGGGTGGGCGGGGCGGCGAGCCAGTGAAACGGCTCCTTCCCCGCCCGCCCGGATCCCTGCGTCGACGCCTGGTCCTGGGTGCCACCGTGCTGGCGACGGTCGCCGTCGTCGTCTCCCAGGTGTTCGGCTTCGCGGTGCTGCGCTCGTGGCTGGTGGACCGCGTCGACCAGCAGCTCGTCGACTTTCATCCCCCCACCCCTGCCTACTTCGGCGCGCGCCAAGGGGCCGTTCCCGGCGACCGGCCTGGTGTCCTGCCCTCGGACTTCCGCGTCTATTTCTACGATGCCTCCGGCCGCCGGATCGACGCGTCGCTCGGTGCCGTTGACACGCCAGGGCCTCGGATCGCGGATTCGGTGGCGCGGCTCGGTCTCCGGGACGGCCACCCGGAGACGGTGGACTCTGTCAGCGGCGACAGCCGGTGGAGGGTGTTGCTGAGTTCCGGCCCGGACAACATGCACGCGGTCGTGGCCCTTCCGCTGGACACGGTCGACGGCGCCACCTCCAAGCTCCTGTGGCTCGACGCCGTGCTGCTGGCCGCCACCGTCGCCGCACTGCTCGCACTGGGCCGCTGGGTCGTACGGCTCGGCCTGCTGCCGTTGACGCGCATGGAACACACTGCCGAACGCATCAGCGCGGGGCAGCTCGATCTGCGGCTGCCCGACACCGATCCGCGCACCGAGATCGGGCGGCTCAGCCGAGTCCTGAACTCCATGCTGGAGAGGCTGCGGCAGGCGCTCGCGGAGCGGGAGGCATCCGAGGCGCGCATGCGGCGCTTCGTCGCCGACGCAGGCCACGAACTGCGCACCCCGCTCACCGCCATCCAGGGCTACGCGCAGCTCGCACTTCGCCGAGCCCGCCTGTCGGCCGATGAGGAGAGCGAGGCCCATCAGCTCATCGCACAGAACGCTGAACGCATGGGCCTCCTCGTCGACGACCTTCAGCTCCTCGCCCAGCTGGACAGAGAACCGTCGTACGCGAGCGCCCCAGTGGACCTGCTCTCGCTGGCGGCGGACGCCGTGCGGACCGCCGCGCTGCATGGGACGAGCCATCCGGTCGACCTCGGGCCGCTGCCGACCCCGGCGGGCACCGGCGAACTGGAGGTGGTCGAAGCCACCGGCGATCCCCACCGCCTGAGACAGATCGTCGAGAACCTGCTCTCCAACGCCCGCCTGCACACCCCGCCCGGCACCCCGATCCATGTCCGGGTGGGTGAGACACGAGTGAGCGTGGGCACCTGCGGAGCGAACCGTGCGGGACGCACCAGCGCGTCACCCCCCTTGCCGCACGGCACGCCCGTCAGCGTCCTGGAAGTAGCGGACGAAGGGCCCGGACTCGCCGCCCGGAACGCCGAGCACGTCTTCGAGCGCTTCTACCGTGCCGACCCCTCCCGCTCCCGGGCCTACGGTGGCAGCGGCCTGGGCCTGGCCATCGCGGCCGCCATCGCCGAGGGCCACGGTGGCCGCCTGGAACTGGACACCGCGCCGGGCCAGGGGTGCGTCTTCCGTCTCGTTCTGCCCGCGCAGACTCCGAATGGGCGAACCGGTGGCACGTCCGCTGACGACCGCGGGCCGGGGCGAACGCTGAGCGGTTGTCCGCCCCGCCCACAAGCCCGTACATCAGGAGATCGACGATCCGCTCCATGTACTCCTCGTCGCCCGGCCGACGGGTGAGCAGCACCTGCCGACTACGACGTTCACAGCAAAGTCACTGCGTCAACGGCGGTGAGAAGTAGGAGTTCGCAACAGCGGTTTGCCGACCGAGGACGTCGACACGGTCCGGTCGGCACCCGCCGAGATGTGGCCCGACCGGCCGGGCGGATGGGTGTACGAGTGATCGCGACTGGCCGTCGGATACGCCGAGTACGGTCGGCACCGACTCGCGGCGCTCGCCTACGGGTGGGCGAAGTTCCCACCCTGGCATACGACGCGAAACTCACGGCGCTGGAGCGGTCCTCCCTTGCCGCTCCCGGCTTCAAGGTCGCGTTCGAGCGCCGCATGGTCGACGTGCCCTACGGGAGGGGGTCACCGCCCTGCCCGTGCACCTTCTCGCTGGGTGTTTGGTCCGGTCTTGGTCGAGTTGGTGTCGTTTCTCGAGTCCAGCAGCGCCGGGACCGCTGTGCCTGATGGGGCAGTCGATGCGTTCGTGACGCCTGGGAATTGGTTCGTTCCGGCTGCTCCTGTCTGCTCCGAACACGGCCCCCAAGCGCTGCCTTTTGACCGCTAGCGGGGCCGACCGCAGTCGGCTACTTCGCAAACATGACATCGCACGGCCCCCGTCCCAGCGACCTGTCGGACGCGCGCTGGGAACTGATCGAGCCCGTCCTGGCTGCCTGGCGGCACCAGCGCCGCGTCCCGGCGCTGGACATCGGCCGACCGCCCGAACGCGACCTGCGCCCAGATCATGAACGCCATCCTGTAAGTGGACCGCACGGGCATCCCCTGGCGCCGCCTCCCGCACGACTTCGCACCGTGGGCCACGGTGTACGGGTACTTCGCCAAGTGGCAGCAGGACGGCGTGTTCGAGGAGCTCGCCGGCCTTTGCGGTGACTGGTCCGCGAAGCCGAGGGCTGAGGCGCGGAGCCGTCGGCCTGCGTGCCGGACTCCCAGACCATCAAGACCTCCGCCCACGTGCACCTCGCCGATCAGGTCACCGACGCCGGGAAACGGATCATCGGCCGCAAGCGACACCTCGGCTGGGACACCCTCGGCCTGCTGCTGACCGTGCTGGTCACCGCCACCAGCGTCTCGGGACAGAAGGCCGGCTCGCGCTACTCGATCACCGCAACGAACGTCCGGCACATGGGACACAGCGCCGACACCCACCAGGTGCAGTTCCTCGATGCCCTCCACCGCGATCACGCCGAAGCCGAAGACTCCTTGCGTACCAACAAGGCGATGGGACTGGCGGATCCGTCATCCCAGTCCCGGGAAACGAACGCGAGCCGAATGCTCACCGCGAACCTCTTCGGCGATCTCGACGCCTGGCTGCGGCTGCTGCCCCTCCACGACCAAGCCTGCCGCCCGCCCCGCCACCACGCACGCCGCCACCTGCGCATCAAACGGACAGCTGTCCCCAGTCCCCGCGAGTCGCTGGCAGGGCACGGCGGCGACGTCGTTCCTGCCGACGGCGCCTCGCCTGGCGGGAGGGGCGTCTTGCTGTCTGTGCAAAATATGCAGATTGAGAAAACATACATAGACTGCAATCATGGGGGGTATGACTGGTAGGAGAGTAGGCCTGCGTGAGCGTAGGCGCCGTGAGACCCGGCAGGAGATCCGGGCCGCAGCGCTGCGGCTCGCGGGGGAACACGGTTTCGATAAGGTCACCGTAGAGATGATCTCTGCTGAGGCCGACGTCTCTCATCGGACCTTCTTCAACTACTTCCCCAACAAGGAGGCGGCCGTCGTCCAGGCGCCGCCGGGGCTGTTGGGCGAGGACACTGAGGCCTTCACCGCGGCCGGCCCCGCGCACCCCCGGGAGGTCCTGGCGGACCTGACCGCGCTACTCCTGCGTAACATGGTCGAGCAGCCACCACAGCGGGACGAATTCTCTGCCACCTTCGCGCTGGCCCGCGAGCACCCGCCCGTGCTGGCTGCGATGCTGGCGAGCTTCGGGACGTTCGAGCAGTCCCTGGTCGACATCGTGGCGGCACGCACGGGGGAACGACCGGAGGACGAGGCGCCGCGCCTGATCGCCGCCCTGGCGGTGACCGCCCTCAAGACCGGTATCGAGAGCTGGGTGGCCGGCGGCCCCCAGGGCCAGGACGACAGCCCCCTGCCGTACGTGGAGCGCGTGATGGCCTTGCTGCGCGCCCTCCTCGGCCCCTGACCCGCATGGCCCTCGTCGGTTCGCCGCGCGGCCGCCCCACGACATCGCCCCTCGCTGGAGCATTTGATGACCGCCCTCTCCCCCCTGCACAGTCGGAGCAGCCTGACTCCTCTGCCCTGCCCCAGCGATTCGGCCCGCTGTTCGCCAGTCTGATGACGACCATGCTGCTCGCCTCACTCGACCAGACTTTCGTCTCACCGCGCTCCCTACCGTCGTCGGTGAACTTCACGGCCTGGACCACATGGCGTGGGTCACCACCGCCTACATCATGGCCGCCACGATCGGCATGCCCCTGTACGGCCGTTTCGGGGATCTGATCGGCCGCAAGGCCCTCCTGCTCAGCGGGATCGGTATCTTCATCGCCGGATCGGTACTCGCCGGAGCCGCGAACAGCATGACCATGCTGATCATCGGGCGGGCCGTTCAGGGTCTGGGCGGCGGCGGTCTGATGATCACCTCTCAGGCGATCGTCGCCGAGCTCGTGCCGCCGCGGGAGCGTGCGCGGTTCATGGCCCCGATCGGCGCGGTGTTCGGCCTCTCGGCGGTGGCAGGGCCGCTGCTCGGCGGCTGGTTCACCGACAGCGTCTCCTGGCGGTGGTGCTTCTGGCTCAATCTGCCGGTGGGCGCCGCCGCCTTCGCGGTGGGCGCCTTCGCGCTGCGCACCCGGCGCAGGTCCGTCAAGGTCACCATCGACTACGTCGGCATCACCCTGATGGCCCTCGCCGTCGCCGCCACGGTGTTGGTGGCGAACTGGGACGGCAACGCATACGGCTGGACGGACCCGGTGGTCCTCGGTCTGGCCGCCGGCGCCGTCGTCGCCTGGGTCCTGTTCTTCTTCTCGCAGAGCCGCGCCACGGAGCCGATCGTCCCGCTGTGGCTGTTCCGCAGCCGGATCTCCAACATCGCCACGCTGATGGACCGCGCTCTGTCCCACGTGGACGGGGAGGGCGAGGGCCTGCGTTCGCAGGCCGAGCACCGGAGCGAGGGCTCGCAGGTCCCGCTGGTCGAGTCCCGGTTGTAGCTGTAGTTGGGCGCCGGCACGGGCCTCGCCCCGGCGGGCCAGGCCCATTGCACCGGGGCGTGAGGACTTCGCCGTGAGCCGTCATCGCGGCCAGCGGCACCATCCTCTGCCTGGAAGTCGGTATTCAGGCCGTCCAGGGCGATCAACTTCCGCCCTCGCCTGACAGCAGAGGGGTCGGGTTCGGGTCCGCCGTCCGGAACCTCCAGGGCGGCGGGCGTTGTCTGCTCGATGCCCTCGCGATGAATGAGTGGCGCCGGGCGGGTTCGCGAGGGACAGGGCGCCTGGAGAGACTGCGGAGACCAAAGTTCCGTCCACGACGGTGTGTTCGTCCGGCGCAGGATGCCAACTCATCGCAGAGCACGCCCCCTCGTGGCCGCGGGCCCGTGGGGAGAGCCTGAGCGGTTCAGTGCGTGCCGCCGCATTCGGCCGCCGGCGCGTCGTCTTCGGTGGTCCGTATCCGTTGGGGGCGCCTGGAGGCCCAGGCGCCCCCAACGGATCCTGTTGGCCGGTCGCTTTTGGCCGCAGCCCCCTGTGTCCCGCGGCGCGCTCGCGTTCCGCGCCTCGACGCGTGCCCGGCGCGGAAGCTGTCGTCGCGGCTTTCGCCGTGCCTTGCCGTGGAGGCGTCCGGTGCGCCTGCAAAGGCCACTGCGTCCGGGGGTCGTTGCCCGGACGCAGTGGCCCTTGTTCAGAACCGATAGCGTCGGGTTGTCGCCCGACCGGCGTCTACGGTTCTTTGCGGCTCAGCAGTATGTCGACGCAGTCCTGGCCGCCGCTCAGCGTGACCGGTGTGGCGACCGGCGGGTGGCCGCTGGTGATCAGGGTGTACTGCTGGATGGAGAGGCCGGTGAAGGAGTAGCTCCCGTCGGCACTGGTGGTGCGTGTCGCGACGACGTCGCCGACGGCATCGATCAGGGTGACCCGGGCGTCGTCCGGCGCGCGGCCGTCCTGGGTGCGCACCGTCCCCCGCAGAGTCGCCGCGACGAAAAGCCGGATGTCGCCGGAGGCGCCCTCGGCGGAGACGCCTGTCGGCACGGTGGCCGGGCGATGGCCGGGCGCGCTGGCGCTGAGCGTGTAGTGGCCGGGCAACAGGTCGCTGATCCGGTAACCGCCGTCGTTTCCGCTGGTGGTGGAGGCCGTCACCTCTCCACGCTGGTCGGTGGCCACTACCAGGACGTCGGACAAGGCTTCGCCGTCCCCGCCGCGCACTGTACCGGCCAGGCCGCCCATGCTCGGGAGTATCACGAGGTCCTGGGAGAGGGGTGCCTCGTTCAGCACCAGGGTGACAACGCCTGGCTGATGATCGGGCGCCGAGCCGACGAGGACCAAGGTGCCGCGCTCGGCGGTGTCCACCGCGTACGAGCCGTCCTCCCGGGAGGTGGTGCGGGCCAACTGACGACCCGCCGTGTCCAGCACGGTAATCGCGGCGTGGGGTACGGGGGCGCCCGCGCCGTCGCACACTCGTCCGTGGATGGCGGAGGCATCGTCCCCGCCCGTGCCGACGGTACCGGCATCGGGTGCGGCCGGGGAGCCCTCCGCGGGCATGCTCGACCTCTTCTTGCGGCGGAACATCAGCACCGTGATGATCAAGGCGACGGCGAAGAAGCCGGCGGACCACCAGTAGGTGACGGCGTAGCTGTGCAGCGCCGCCTTCTCCTGGACCAGCGGGTCGCTCAGGTGGTCCTTCGTGTAGTCGGTGACGGCGCCGGCGGCCAGGGTGTTGAGCAGAGCGGTGCTGATCGCACCGCCCACCTGCTGTGTGGTGTTGACGGCCGCTGAAGCCACGCCCTGGTCGTCCGCCCGCACACCGAGGGTGGCTCGGCTCATCGACGTGGTCATGAGCAGACCGATACCCCCGCCCACCAGGAGAATCGGCGGCAGTACGTGGCCCGTGTAGCCACTGTGCAGATCGAGGCGGGTCAGCCAGACCAAACCGCCGGTGGCCAGCAGCGCGCCGAAGGGCACCACCACCTTGGGGCCGAACTTCGGAACCAGCCAGTTGGTTGCCAGCTGTGACCCCACCATCAGTGCACTCACCAGTGGGAGGAAGGCCACGCCGCTCTTGACCGGGGAGTAGCCCAGCGTCGACTGCAGATAGTAAGTGAGGAAGAGGAGGACGCCGAACGTCCCGGCCGACGAGATGAGCAGGGCCGACAGTGAGGCGGCGCGATCGCGGTCGACCAGGATGCGCAGTGGCAGCACGGGGTGCTTCGCCCGGGTCTGCCAGAGGAGGAACGCCAGCAGCAGGACGCCGCCTGCGGCGAGGAACCCCCAGGTCATCCAGTTGTCCCAGTCGTGGGTCTCCGCGTTGGCGAAGCCGTAGACGATGCCGAACAGACCACTGGAGACCAGGACCACTCCGGGGATGTCCAGCTGAGGCCTCTCGGCCGGAATGGAACGGCGGATGAAGAGGATCGCGCCGATGAGCGCAGGGACCGCGATGGCATCGTTGACGTACATGGTCCAGCGCCAGTTCAGGTACTCGGTGAGCAGGCCGCCGAGGACCAGGCCTATGGCGCCGCCGGAGGCCGAGATAGCGCCGAATATGCCGAACGCCCTGGCGCGTTCCTTGGTGTCGGTGAACGTCGTGGTGAGCAGGGAGAGCGCCGCCGGCGCGAGCAGGGCGGCGAACAGGCCCTGCACGGCGCGCGCGACGACCAGCATGATGAAACCGTTGGCCGCGCCGCCGACCGCGGAGGCGACGGCGAAGCCGGCGACGCCGATGATGAAGGTCGTCTTGCGGCCGAAGACGTCGGCGAGCCGACCGCCCAGCAGCAGCAGACTGCCGAAGGCCAGGGAGTACGCGGTGACGATCCACTGCCGCCCGGTGTTGTCGAACTCCAGGGATTTCTGGGCGGACGGCAGCGCGATGCTCACGATCGAGGCGTCGAGCATCACCATGAGTTGGGCGAGGCCGATCACGGCCAGTGCCCACCATCGGTGCTTCGCTTGCGCGGGGGTCTGGCCGGACGGTGCGGTCCGGACTGTGTCGGCCAATGTGGATGACAAGGTGGAAACCTCCCCTTCATGGGTTCGGATGGCTCGGTTGTGGTCCGCACCGGCAGGAAGACGAGGTTCAAACGGCGCGTCGGAACACGTGGTGTCGGCGTCGAAGCGGTCGGCGGCTGCCGGAGCGAGGACTGTCCGGGCGATCAGACGCGGTGCGCCAAGGGGACGGCCGGGTCGGCTGGTGTCATCTCGCAGCGGTGCGGGGCACGTTCCGGCCTCGACCACCGCGATCTCCAGCAGATCAGCGCATGGCGAGCCGCCATCTTCCAGGTGGACGGATTCCCGTCGGCACAGAGAACCGCGTCTGAGCAGCGACGGTGACCGCGGCACGACGACCCCGTGCGGCGGAATGGCAGCAGCGGCGCAGAACTCCTGCTCCAGTGTTGCCGGTGCGCCACGCGCCGCGCAGCTGTAACAGCACGACGGCCAGAGGGACCGCCGTCAACGGCCCGGCATTTCCTCTCGTCCAGACAGGCCTCGAGTCGGGCGCGCACGATGCGGGCCGTACAGAAGGCGATCGGTACCAGAAAGGGCATGATGCCCTCACGTCATTGAGGCGGGTTTGGCCAGGGCTCGGAGTGCAGTGACGGGTTTGCGCATGCCGTACGCGATGACGGTCGAACGGCCGTCGGGGTGTTTCCAGGTGAGCAGGGCACGCCCGTTCTCCACACTGCCATCCACGGTTGCGGGTTCACCGGTGGGCGGCAGAGGGCCTACGACCTTGAGGGCGAGTCCGGCGACCTCGGTCCAGAAGTAGTCGTCGTACGGCGGCCCCGAGGGCGGAAGGCCGAGGGCGGAGGCTGCGGCGACCTTGCCCTGGGCGACGGCGTTGGACCAGAACGGCGCGCGCCGTTCTGGTCCGCTGTCGTCGGCGCGGAGATAGGTGACGTCGCCGGCGGCGAACACCTCCGGCACGCGGGTGGCGCAGGTGTGGTCGATGCCGACGCCCAGTGGGTCGTCCAGGCCTGTGCCCGCCAGCCAGTCCGTGCAGGGTGTCTCCCCCGCGCAGGTCACCACGAGGTCGGCGCTGAGCTTGGTGCCGTCGGGCAGGGTCACGCCGCGCATGGGGTTGCCTGCCGGTGTGACGAAGCCGGACGTCTGCTCGCAGCGGATGCCGTATGCCTCGGCGTGTGCGGTGATCGCGGCGGAGACATAGCCGCCGAGGATTCGCTCCAGTGGCCGGTCGACGTCCAGGACGGTGACCGGGATGCCGCGGGCGGCGCACGCGCTGGCCACCTCCATGCCCAGGAATCCCGCGCCGATCACGATCGCTGAGGCCGCGGTCTCCAGGCGTCTGCGCAGCGCACGGGCGTCGTCGAGTGTGCGCAGGACGATTTCGCCACGTCTGCCGGGTGCGGCGAGGCGGCGGGCCTGTGCGCCTGTGGCGATGATCAGTGCGTCGTAGCGGAACTCGCGTCCGTCGGTGGTGGTGACGGTGCGGCGGCTGGTGTCGGCCGCGATGGCGGCCGAGCGGACGATGTCGACGTCGAGTCCGTCGAGTCCTTGGGCCAGGACATCGTCGGCACTGGGGTCCTTGAGGACGGCTTTGGACAACGGTGGGCGGGAGTAGGCGCCGTGTCGTTCGGCGCCGATGATCGTGAGCGGGCCGGTGTGGCCCAGGGACCGCAGTTCTCGTGCGGCGGTCGTTCCGGCGAGCGATTCGCCGACGATGAGCACCGAACGCGCCGTCATGGCAGGACCCGCAGTGCGGCGACGGGACACGCGTTGACGGCCGCCCGGGCCGATGGCTGGTGCTCGTCGGGCACGTTGGCATCGTCGAAGTGGTAGGTGAGTTCGGCGTCCTCGTCCAGGCTGAACAGGTGGGGGGCCTGGTCCGCGCACATGCCGTGGCCTTCGCAGCGGGCGTAGTCGACGGAGATCTTCATGATGCTGTCCTTCAACAGGGTTTCTGGCCGGAGGAATTGGCAGTTGTCTGGGCGGGGATGAGTGCGAGCGGGAGGCGCTCGTAACGGTGGATGAGGTTGTTCAGAGCCCACTCGGGGGTACCGGTCGGCTCGATCCGGTCGACGCGGGCGACCAGGGCTCGGAGCATCGCGGAGGTCTCCAGGCGGGCCAGCCCTTGTCCGGCGCAGCCATGGCTGCCCTGTCCGAAGCCGAGTTGGCGGGATGCGTCGCGGCGGATGTCGAAGGTGGCCGGGTCGTCCCACGCCAGCACATCGCGGTTGACGCATCACGCAACGTCCAAAGCTGTGGTACGGCGCTTGACCGAACGAGCGCGCATCGCCAGCAGTACCCCCAGCACTGCGCCGGCACCGACTACCCCGAGGACCTCGGGCGAGGTCCAACCCCAGGCACTTCCCTTGACGAGCCCGAACGTCACCAGCAGTGGGGCGGTGGCGTCGAGCAGGCGGCTGGGCACGTCCAGGTCTTTGAGCTTGACATCTCGCGGAGGAGTGTTGGGTACGGCCTTGAGCAACAGCATGGCCACGGCCGTGAGGGCGATGAAACACCCCACGCTGCCTCGCCAGCCGATCGCCTCGAGCAATGGCCCCGACACCTCGTTCGTGACAACCACAAAGAGACCGATGGTTGCAAGGACGCTGAGCAGCACGAATGGGAACTTCTTGCGGGGAAAACAGTCACGCGTGGCGAACAGAGCAAGGGGGCCGACCGCCGTGTACAGACCGGCGATTGCGTGCCCGATCAGCGCTACCGCGAAAGTCTGCGCCAGCACGGTGATCGTGTTGCCGAGAATCCCGAAAGCGCAGACGACGCCCAGAACCCTCTTCGGGCCATGAAGGTGACTGGCCCTCATGGCAAGGGGAAGACCCAGCACGCTCGTCAGGGCAAAGACCGTGCTGTACAGGCCTCCCTGGGAGGTGGGCAGATCTCGCGTGAGGTAGGCCTCCAGCTTTCCGCCCAGTACAGCGCTGATCACCAGGACTGCGCCGGCCCAGTTCAGCACGGAAGCAACCAACAAACGTCGTGATACTCCGCCGGGTGGCAACGTCAGGACAACGGGCGGCTCGACTGCCGGATCGGTGGGGACAGCACTGTGGGTTGAGTCAGAGTCGGCAGTCATGGCGCACTCCAGAAGAGGGTGACGTGGCGATCAAGGCTTGAGGTATGGGCGCGCGCGACGCCCGGGACGACGAGGACCTCGGCCGGGACGTATCCGGGTGATCCGCCGGTGCGGATCGCATCGCAGACCCTGATGTGCAGCCGGCCGTCGAGCTCGCCTCCGCCGGCGAGGACTTCGGACAAGGGCACCTGGTAGTCGCCGTCCGGCTCCTCGGCCCCGATGACCAGCGTCTCGGCGATCTCCGGTAGACGCTCGACGACATCGCGCATGTCAGCGCCGAAGGACCGTACGCGGTTGCGATGGAGGGTGGCCAGTGTTCCCGCCCTCGGGAGCGAACTGCGGAAGCCGTCTGGTCGACTACTGGAGCAGCCCACCCCCGCCGGTCAGCTGAGCACCCTCGGCGTGAGCTCCGCCTACCCGCTCGTACCTCAGCCGGTTGTCCACAGCCTTCGCCGGCGCCACCCTGGCACAGCTCACCGGTCTCGCCGTCGGCCACGCTGTTGCTGGTCATCGGGCCGTCTTCAGTGATCGGGAATTACACCGAATGGTGCGCGGTCGCCGTGGTCAGGGAGCGGTGCAGGTGTTCGTGAGGCTGCCGAGTCCCTCGATGGTGGAGCGCAGCACACCTCCGGGGGCCATGTAACGGGGCGGCTTGCAGGCATGGCCGACACCAGAGGGAGTGCCGGTGAAGATCAGGTCTGCCGGCCGCAGCTCGCACACGCTGGACAGGTAGCTGATCAGGGTCGGGATGTCGAAGATCAGGTCGCTGGTGCGTCCCTTCTGGATGGTGTCTCCGTCGTAGGTGGAGGACAGTGCGAGGTCGGTCGGGTCGTCGAGTTCGTCGAGGGTGGTCAGCCAGGGGCCGATCGGGCTGAAGGCCTGGTGGCTCTTGCCGAGACCGAACTGCGGAGGACGGCCGGCCAGTTGCATCGTGCGTTCGGAGATGTCCTGGCCGACGCAGAATCCGGCGATGTGACTGAAGGCCTTGTCGGAGGGGATGTTGCGGCCGCCCTCGCCGATGACGACGACGAGTTCGAGCTCCCAGTCGACGGTCTCGGTGGGCAGCGGGATGTCCGCAACGGGCCCGGCCAGGCTGGAGGGCCACTTGGTGAACGCCAGCGGGGCGTCGGGCACAGGCACGTTGTTCTCGGCGCTGTGGTCACGGTAGTTCAGGCCGATCGCGAAGATCTGGCGCGGATCAGTGACGGGAGGACCGAGCCGGCTGGCGTCGGCTTCCAGCATGGCCAGTGTGGTCGTCGGGTCCGCCTTCGGGTGGGTGGCGGCGACCCACTGGCCTATCTCGGAGATCCGGGTGACGGAGGAGTCGACGGAGGTCGAGAAACGGCCGCCGGAGGCGGTGTGCAGGTCGATGACGCCTTCGGGCGTGACGACGACAGCGCGGCCGTCAAGATTGGCGAGTTTCATGGTGAGATCCTTTTCGGGAGAAGAGAGCCTGCGGCACACGAGGGACGCAGGACCGGATAAGGGGCGAACGCAGCGTGGTTCAGTCCTTGGGCCTGGGCATGGCTCCCCCTGAGGGACAGATGGTGTGAACCAGGCGGGCTGCGGCGGTGCCTCGTCGGCGCAGGTGAGCGGGGCTTGGTGCGTCTGCAGGCGAAGGAGCGCGTTGACGCGATGGGGGCCGCCGCCAGGCGAAGCCGAGACGGGCTGGGGGCCAAGTCCGGCGGCTCCGGGACGATCTGCCGGACAGGGCGTGGCCGGGCCCTAGTCCCGTGCCGTCGGCCGGGCGCCGGTGGATGCGGTGTCGTGCAGTTCCAACCGCAGACGTTCGGTGAGTTCGCGGACCAGGGCGTCGGCGCCGTCGAGTGAGTCAGCGGTGCCGAAGACGTGGAAGTCGGGGCGGAGCAGGATCACATCACGGTCCCATTCGTCGAACCAGGCTGCGTACCCGCCTTCCACGTCGGTCACCGGTGCATCCGGCCCGATGTGAACGGCGACGCCCCCGAGGCGCTCCCATGCCTCACGGACCGGCGGCGACAGCGACTCCAGCGGGTCCCCGTCACGGCTGAGAAGCACATGTGCGCCCATGCCGCACACGTCGTCGAAGAAGCCCTCCCGGTCGCCGACCCGCACGAGCCCCTGACGGCCCAGCCGCCCCGCGTGCGGGTCTCCGGCTGCCAGCGAATCGGTGCCCATCCGCCAGTCCATCGCCGGCGGCCCTTCGCCGGTGTTCTCCCGGATCGCCCTGTCCCGCTCGGCGCACGCCTCAGGGTCGACCATGCAGAGAATGTTGCCGATCATGACGGCAGTGGAGATCAGCTGTTCGACGTGCGGCCGACGTTCGCCGGCGTAGTCGTCGAGGGTGTCCGGCGGGACGATCCCTTTCAGCACCAGGTCCAGGCGCCAGGCGAGGGTTGCCACATCGCGGATTCCGGAGTTCATGCCCTGTCCCAGGAACGGCGGCATCAGGTGGGCGGCATCACCGGCCACCAGCACCCGCCCCTGCCGCCATCGCTGGGCCCAGCAGGCTCGGAAGCTGTATGCCGCGTACCGCACCAGTTCCGCGTCCGCCGGAGTGACCTCTCGCTCAGCGAGCAGCCGCCACACGGTTTCGTCGGTGGCCATCTCCTCCTTGCGCTCCCCGGGCAGCAGCATGAATTCGAAACGACGCCGCCCCGGCCCGGCGGGCACCGATGTCACAGGGCGCGGCGGGCCGAGGACCTGCCCGAAATGCGGGAACCACTCCCGTTTCACCGTGGGTTTGAGGTCCACGACCAGCCAGTCGGAGGAGAACTGCAGGTCGCCGTCCATCGGAATGCCCACCAGGCTCCGGACGGTGCTTGTGGCGCCGTCACACCCGACGACGAACCCGGCAGTGCATGTCAGTTCACCCGCCCCGGCCCGAGGGCCTCCGTTCTCGTCGGAGGGCGCAAAACACACTCGGACCCCGTCGTCGTTCTGCTGTAGGTCGGTGACCACATGGCCCCGGAGCAGGCGGATCGTCGGCTCGGCCTCGACCTGTGCCTCCAGCACCGCCTCCAGATCCGGCTGGTTGAACGTCCCCCCATGCGGTCCCTCGGCCCTGGCAGGCGCAGGGAGGGTCTCCGAGAAGAGGATTTCTCCCTCGGGGGTGACGTAGTCGAGGCTGCTCCCCTCCGGATCCCACAGCACGTGGGGCTCCAGTGGCTCGGTGACCCCCGTCATGTTCAGCACCCGCCGCGCCTCATTGCTGAGACCCACGGCTCGGGGCAAGGGGTACAGGGCGGGCCACCGCTCCACCACCAGAACCCGGTGCCGGTTACGGGCCAGCAGCAGGCTGAGCGTCAGTCCCACCGGCCCGGCCCCTACGACCAGCACATCCCACGACTCGGCCACGGAATCACCCGGTGACGCAGGATGTTCACTGTTCTGCTCCATCGCAGCTCCAAACACTCTGTGAATTATCGAAGACGGGGCGCACCGCTGCTCCCCAGGCTCTTGGGCATCCTCAGCAGAAATGCCGACCAGGAACGGTCAAGGCTCGATATCCGCGTCGCATTCCTGCAGGATTCTGGCCCACTGTTCCTGAATCACACTCTGCACATGGCGGGCCTTTGGCCAGCCGCTGTAGACGGCGAGGTGCAGTGTGAACTCCTCCAATTCCGCCACGGTGAGATCGCCACTGCTCAGGGTGGCCCAGACGTGATCATTGATCGCCTGCGGTGCACCCGCCGCGGTCACGCAGGCCAGCGTCACCAGCCGCCGATCACGCCTGCTCAACCCCGGACGCACCCACACGGCGCCGTATACGAAATCCTGGGTCGCCTCATCCAGCGGCGTGTGAATGTAGTCGCTCTCCGGCAGTTTCACCATCATGATTTCACGGAACGCCGCTTCGCCAGCAGAACGGGACAATGGATCCTCCTTGGCTGCTCGGCCGTTGAAAGCCGCTGAGGGCCTGCGAAACCGAGTTGCTGTAGCTACCGTGCGCACCTGTCACCGCGTCGACCCCGCCCCGGGGCGGACGTCGAGAGCGGAGCGATCATCACAGTGGGGGGCGGCTCTTGCTCTCCCTCGCACGCGACGGCACCGCGCTCGATGTCGTCAACGAAGGCATCGGCGTCGCCCGTCGCCACCCCCCGCCCCCAGTGGGCGGGGAATAACGCGCGCGCACGCGACGGCTGGCGGCTTGGGGGCCTTGGTGCGTGTCGGGTTCGGCTTATGTGTCGCCCTGGCCGATCCCGCCGGTCCGGTGCCGGTTGCGGAACCGGGCACCGGGCGGTTCATGGGCGCTTGGTCAGTTCGGCCTCCGGCTCGCCGGCCTCGAAGCGGGCGACGAACTCATCGGGGTCGAACTCCACCCCGATCGGGTTCTTCTGGAACTCGTCGGACAGCAGGTACGCCTGCGTGGACTCAGCGTCGGGGAAGTTGTCGATCTGCAGCTCTACGCGGTTTCCGTCGGGGTCCGCGTAGTACATCGAAACGGTCATGCCGTGATTGATCACCCAGACCGGCTCGATATCGTTCGCCTTCAGCCGCTTGTAGTTGTCGACCAGGTCACCCAGCTTCTCGTAGGTGAAGGCGAAATGCTCAAGCCCGGTGTGCTCCATTCCGGGGGTCACAGACGAGCCGACCCCGAGGAACGCGACCCGGTGATGCTCGTCGTCGTAGGTCATGAAGCCCAGCATTTCGTTCGAAAATACTGGGCGGCCATCCAGAACCTGCGAGTACCAGTCGATCATCTCGTGCAGGCGATCGGTCTTCAGGACGATGTGAGCGAGTTTGACAGGAGCAACCATTTTTTTCCTCCTTGATTGTGCGGCACTGCTGGACATCAACGACAACGCCCCGGCCACGTCTTTTGCGGTGGGTCAAGATGTGGATACCAGTCGTCGCCACCTGAAAGGCTTGCGGCATACGGGATCTCGAGGCAGGCCTGGAACAGTCCGTCACGCACCCCGGGAAAACAATGTCGCGCGACGGTGCAGCATCCGGGCCTCCGGAGGCGCACCGCGGAGAGCGGGGGCCGGATTCCATCGATACGTGCCACTGCGCCGGTGACTGACCGTGCAGGGCGCGCGTCGATCTGCTCCACCCCTTTCCGGGCAAGAGCCGGGCGGGGCTCGCCCCCGTCCAGAAACTATAATCTATAGATTCCATTTCCGGAAGGGCTGGGGAAGAATGTGGCCATGTCTTCTTCCCAGACCTGGCCGACCGATCCCCCGCAGACCCGCGCTGAATGGGTTGACGCGCGGTTGCGCGTCGCCATCCTCACAGGGCAACTCGCAGCCGGGACCAGGCTCCACGCGGAACGCCTGGCTTCCCAGTGGGGCGTGTCGGCCACGCCCCTCAGGGAGGCGTTCCAGCGTCTGGCCGGCGACGGGCTGGTCGAGATCGCACCTCAGCGGGGTGCGTGGGTGGCAGGCCTCGACCGCGCCAAGGCCGCCGAATACTACGAACTGCGCCTCCTGCTCGAACCCCGTGCGCTGGAGTCCTCGCTCCGTGAAGCCGATACGGCCTTCCTGGATGAGGTCCGTCGCGCCATCACCGAGTTGGAGGCAGTGGAGACAGGCGACACCGTCGAGACCGGGTTCATCGCACATCGCAGCTTCCATCGAACCCTGCTGTCCCGCTGCCACAACCGGGAAATGCTGCGCATGTGCACTGTCCTGCAGGACCAGACCCAGCGATTCGCCGCCAACTCCATGGATGTGAGGCACATCGCCCAGCACCGCGCCCTCGCCGAGGCGGTCCTCAAGGGAGACATTGACGAGGCTGTCCGCCTGATCACCGTCCACCTGCACACCACCATCGGCGCCACCCATCCCCCAGGTGACGACCTTCCTGGCAGCACCGCCGCCGAGCCCCTGAAGCCCTGAGCCCACCAGGTACGTCCACCCCCAGGGCCACCACCAGCATCCACCGTCATCTCTTCGCTCCCGTGAGCTGGCACTTTCCCTGAACGCACAGATCGCGGGGACGAGCAACCCGGACGGTACGGCGGTGATGTGCGGGTGAGTCCGGCTGGGCGTGCCGCGGGGTGGCAAGGACTTCGCTGACTGGCACCTGCGGGATGGGCGCCCCGGCCTCGCACCCACCCAGCCCCCCACCACTGCACTACATGGTCCGAGAGCCGCCCCGGCCTGGTCGGCGACACCGACGTGCTGAACCTGTCGCTGGACGTCCGCGCCACCGTCTTCGAATGCCGCAACCACCCATGCCCCGAAGCGCCTTCGGGGCCCGGGCGAACGACCTGATGGCCAAGCACTCGGCCGCAGATGCACTGCCCCCGCCGCTGCTCCAGCTCGCGGACCTCTACTCGCGCGCGACTGACTACTGGTTGCGCAGAAAGTGTCACTGTCGGCAACCAGTCCGACAGTTGACGTTCGTTGCGGTGAGTGCAAGTCTTGCCGTCGCTGCAACATGCAGTGAGTATAAGCAGGCTCGCCGTGAACTCGCCCGCCGTACCGCCCGGATCGGCGTGAGCGCAGGAGCCGCGAGCCAGGGAGAGGACAACGATGAACTCGATCCCCAGCTACGAGCCCGACATCTTCGACGACGCTGCTCAGCTCGATCCCTACGGCCACTACAGCGCCCTGCGTGATCTCGGTCCGGTCGTCTGGCTAGAGGCCCACAAGTTGTACGCGCTGCCGCGTTACGCCGAGGTCCGCGCTGCGTTGGGCGATCCGGAGACGTTCTGCTCCGGCCGGGGCGTCGCGATGGACGAACCGCCCGAGGGCCTCCCCGTGTCGACGCTGATGAGCGACGGCGCACTGCACGAGCACCTGCGCAGCGTGCTCACGGGGGAGCTGACGCCCCGGGCGTTGCGCCCGCGCAGGGCCGGCATCCAGGCCGTCGCCGACGAGGTGGTCGAGCAACTGGTCCGGCGCCGCTCGTTCGACGGCGTCGCCGACCTCGCCCGAGCCCTGCCGCTCGCCGTCGTCCCCGACCTGGTGGGCTGGCCACAGAGCGGTCGTGAGCACCTGCTGGAGTGGGCGGCAGGCGCGTTCAACCTCACGGGCCCCTTCAACGAGCGGGCGATAGCCAGCCTGCCCGCCGTCGGGGCGATGATGGAGTTCGCGATACAGACCGCGAACTCGGGTGACCTGCTGCCCGGCAGCGTAGGGGCCGGGATGCTCGCCGCCGCGGCCCGTGGCGAGATAGAGCCCGGGCACGTTCCGAGCCTGCTGGTCGACTACATCGCCCCGTCACTGGACACCACCATCAGCGCGATCGGCAGCACGCTGTGGCTGCTGGGCACCCACCCCGATCAGTGGGCCGCGCTGCGCGCCGACCGCACCCTGATTCCCAAGGCGGTGAACGAAGCCATCCGGTTCGAGACGCCGATCCGCAGCTTCACCCGGGTCACCACCACCGCTACCGAGGTCGGCGGGTTCGCGATCCCGGCGGACGCGCGGGTCATGATGATGTACGCCTGCGCCAACCGGGACGAGCGCCATTACGAGCGGCCTGACGAGTTCGACATCACCCGCGACGCCGCCGACCACCTGGGCTTCGGCTACGGCGTCCACGGATGCGCCGGTCAGGGGCTCGCCCGTCTCGAAGCGCAGGCCGTGCTGTCCGCGCTCGCCGACCAGGTCGAGTGCTTCGAGATCGGGGAACCCGTCCGCGGGATCAACAACATCATCCGGGCCCTGGCCGCCCTGCCCATGACCGTGACGCCCGCCCGCGCCACGGCTGACGCCTGAACCTCCCAGTCGAGGACCGTCATCCCGAACAAGCATGTGGTCCTACTCCGGAGGGCGACGCGGCGATCACTGCATCCGCGCCTGCACGAAGGGCTCACCCTCAGACGCGTGATCGGGTGGAACGGGACCGCGGCGAGCCGACGTCAGCCTTGCCGGACGGGCCGTGAACAGCTGAACCACACCGCTCGCCGCCGCACCTTCCTCGTCAGCTGTATCGGCGCCGCACTCACCCTGGTCACCACAGCATGCAGGGGACAGAAGCGACCGTGGACTCCGGCTGCGGAGGGGACAGCGGCAAGAGGACGGTGAAGATCGCCGCTCCGCCACGGGCTGGGACGAGCACACCACCGCCATGTACCTGTGGAAGGAGATCCTTGAGGAGAAGGGCTACAAGGCCGACGTCCAGGAACCGGACATCGCCAACACCTTCACCGGCGTGGCCGACAGCAGATCGACTTCCACCTGGACGCCAGGCTGCCGCCCACGCACGAGGCTGGAGATCGCCTTCACCTGGTACGAACCGGCCGAACGCAACCTGCGCGTCCCCACCTATGTGAAGGACGTCGACACGATCACCGACCTCAAAGCGCATGCCTCCGAATTCGGCGGATGGATCGTCGGCATCGAGGCGGGCTCCGGCCTGACGCTCCTCACGCCTGAGAACGTCATGCCCAACCACAAACTGACCGGGCGGCTACCAGCACACCGAGAGCAGCACCTCCGCCACGCTCTCCCCGCTGTAGATCACCATCAAGGAGAAACCCATCGTGGTCGCCCTGCGGCGGACGCATTGGGCCTACGACAAGCCCCCCCTGAAGGTCCTCAAGGACACGAAGGGCGCCTTGAGGCAAGCCCGACAAGGTTCAGGCCGTCGCCTCCAAGGGTTCCTCCGACGCCCACCCCGAACTGGCCGGGCAGCTCGAGCACTTCAAGCTCACCTCGGACCAGTTGGGCAGCCTCGAACTCCGGATCCGAGAAGGGCCGGCGGCACGAGCAGGAAGCAGCCAAGGAATGGATGGCCCAGAACCGGAACAAGGCGGTCGTCGACTCCTGGTTGAAGTGAGCCGCGCTGGCGGCCCCCACCCCCCTTTCCACACCCAGCAGAAGGAGAAGCCCTCACATGGCACAGGAAGTACGCGGCGTCATCGCGCCGGGCAGGGACGAACCGGTACGGACCGAGACGATCATCGTCCCGGATCCCGGGCCGAGCGAGGCGGTGGTCAAGGTACAGGCGTGCGGTGTGTGCCATACCGACCTGCACTACAAGCAGGGAGGGATCAGCGCGGACTTCCCGTTCCTGCTGGGGCATGAGGCCGCCGGCGTGGTGGAGTCTGTCGGCGACGGCGTGACCGACGTCGAGCCGGGAGACTTTGTCATTCTGAACTGGCGTGCGGTGTGCGGGAGTTGCCGGGCCTGTCTGCGCGGGCGCCCGTGGTACTGCTTCAACACTCACAACGCGAAGCAGCGGATGACCCTTGCCGACGGCACCGAGCTGTCGCCCGCTCTGGGAATCGGAGCCTTCGCCGAGAAGACGTTGGTGGCGGCCGGGCAGTGCACGAAGGTCGACCCGGCCGTCGCCCCGCAGGTCGCCGGGCTGCTCGGCTGCGGAGTGATGGCCGGCATCGGTGCGGCCATCAACACCGGGAACGTCGGCCGCGGCGACACCGTCGCGGTGATCGGCTGCGGCGGCGTCGGCGACGCGGCGATCGCCGGGGCCCGGCTGGCGGGCGCAGCGAAAATCATCGCCGTCGACATCGACGACCGGAAACTGCAGACGGCCCGCCGGATGGGCGCCACCCACACGGTCAACTCCCGTGAGACCGAACTCGTCGGCGCAGTCAAGGACCTGACCGGCGGCTTCGGTGCCGATGTCGTCATCGAGGCGGTCGGCCGACCGGAGACGTACCGGCAGGCCTTCTACGCCCGCGATCTGGCCGGCACCGTTGTCCTGGTGGGTGTGCCAACTCCGGAGATGCAGCTGGAACTCCCGTTGCTGGATGTCTTCGGACGCGGCGGCATGCTGAAGTCGTCCTGGTACGGCGACTGCCTGCCGTCCCGGGACTTCCCGATGCTGATCGACCTGCACCTGCAAGGGCGGCTCGACCTGGCCTCCTTCGTCACCGAGACGATCACCCTGGACGAGGTGGAGAAGGCGTTCGCCCGGATGCACGACGGCGACGTCCTGCGCTCGGTGGTGGTGCTGTGATGACCGCCGTCCGCATCGACCACCTGGTCACCTCGGGCACCTTCTCCCTCGATGGCTCCACCTGGGACGTCGACAACAACTTCTGGATCGTCGGCGACGACACCGAGGCGATCGTCATCGACGCTCACGCCACCGCGTAGGCCCTGGGCAATCGGGCACTGCGGGCCATCGTTTGCACCCGCGCCCACGACGACCACGCGGGCGCAGCCCCGCAACTCGCCGCCCTCACCGGCGCACCGATCCTGCTCGCCTCCATACACCCGCCCTCGGGGCGGTGTTCACGGGAGACACCCTCTTCCGGGGCGGTCCCGGCGCCACCGGCCGGTCGTTCTCCGACTTCCCCACCATCATCCGCTCGATCTGCGACGAACTGCTCACCGTCTCCTCGGAAGCGGCTGTCCACACCGGACACGGCGCCTCGACCACCATCGGCACGGGGGGCCTTTCTTGTCCGTGGGTGCGCCGAGGGCCGTGGAGCTCGGCCGGGCCATGGCGGTACGCATCACCGAGGAGATCCCGGAACCGGCCCTCGACGGGATCGCGCAGGGGCTGCGAGGCGGTCGCCCCGGGCGTGATCGCCGCCCTCTCCGACCAGCGGGACTTCACGGTTGCCGACGTGCCCGAGGTCTTCCAACGCACGGCCGAAGTGGTGAGCCGGGGCGTCGGAATCGAGCACATGCTGCGCGCGGTCAACGTGGGTCACTCCTTCGCCGTCCACGAAATGCTCGCCGTCTGTGAACGGCTGCTGCCGGTCGACGACCGGTTCGCGGCGATGCGGCACGTCTCCGAGCTGATGCTCGCCGTCGTCGACGAGTTGACGGCCGACATGGCCCGCGAGTTCGGTCAGGTGCAGCAGGCATGGCTGGCCAGTACCGCCGCCGCCCGGATGGAGGTCGTACAGAGCATCCTGCACGGCGACGCCGTGCCGTTGGATCGTGCCGCGCGCGTTCTCGGGTACGACCTCACCCGGCAGCATCTGGCCGTTGTCGCCTGGGCTGACGATCCGACTCCCGTGTGGTCGGGTCGGCTGGAGGAGGCCGCAGACGACCTGCTGCGTGCGGCCGGCTGCACGTCGACCCTGGTGGTACCGGTCGGCGACCGGAGAGTGTGGGCCTGGGGCTCCGGTGTCCGCAGGCCACCTGCCCTCCCCGCGAACGGTACTCCCGGCCTCGCCCGGGAGTGCGGCTCGCCGCGGGGCTGACAACCCTTGCCAACTGCCGCGAACCACCCGACCTGCCTTCCGGCCGAGGTGCTCGAATCCGTCGAGCGGCGTGTCCTGTGGCTCTCGTCGGCGATGGTCGACCATGCCAACAACGTGCGCGAGAACCCCCTCGGGCCTGAAGGTCGGAGGTCACCAGGCAGGTGCCGCCACTTGGTGGGCTCCTTTTCGGCCTTGGACCGGTTGGAGGCCGCGGACACCGCGATCAGCGCCCGCTCGTCGTCGAGGTCGTTGGAGTAGGACTCGCGTTCCTTGGCCGTCCACGCGGAGGCGCCGAGCCCCAGGCCTCGGCGAGCGGATCTGAGCTGACCGCGGTCATCGAGGCATGGTGGGGCAGCGAAGTCGTGGCAATGTGAGCTGAGTTCCTCAAGGCAGCTCTGGTATGGGAGCCATACACGCTGGAGAGTGACCAGGCGGAGGCCTCCCGGGTCCGCCAGATCCTCATCGACGCCGAGTTCGCCCGCATCGTGACTTCACCTGTCCGTGCCATTGTCCTGGTCGCCGCGTGGTGACTGTCCTCGCCGACTGATCCAGGCGGCAACGACGGTCCCGACGGCCGTGATGATGGCCGGGACGCTGACAGAGACGATGGTCTGCACGGTTTCCCCCTCTGGGCCTCGTGGCGCGGTGTCGCGCCACAAGAGAGCATCTTCCACGCTCCTACGTGCCGAGGAAGTGCAGCTACATTCGGGCATACACGCAGGTCAGAGCCCGTCTCCATGCTTGGCGGACGACCGATTTTTGTGCTGTAGCGAGGAACGTTTCCGTACAGGAATGGGCGCCTTTTCCGCGTAGCACTCTGCCGCCCGGGCGAGGTGACCGGCCCGGACGCGGAGACGCGCCTCCAACAACCAGCGCGCGCACCTACGAGGTTTCATCCGCGCCGCGGAAATCGGACCGGACGCGAAAAAGAGCGGATCTGGAGCAAGGGCCGGGCCCAGAAAATGCTCTGGCACATTGACGGGATTCAGGCTGGTCGGCGCGATCCATACGGCGCGACGTGAATGTGGCTTGCCACCCGTGGCGTCCTGCAGCCAGGCCCATCCACGGGCACCGGCCGGATCCGGCTGCGCGTCGACCGGCAGACCAGCATCCAGCTCGCCACCCCCCAAACTCGGATCGAACACCGCCGGCTACAGCGTCGTGGAGTCAAAGAAGGCGATGAAGGCCCGCGGCGTGCGCGACTGCATCTGGCCCTCCGGCCGAGCGCCGCGGTCGCCTCCGAAGCGGGCGGGTGCTGTCGAACACGACACCTTCGTCGCTGCTGCCGGCCCGTTCGTACGGTCCTGAGGGGGAGGCCTGGCACGCGGCCGCGCTGGGCAAGGCGGCTAGCAACGTGGGGGCGGTGGCTGAGCCGACCCGGTGCAGCAGCGGTGCACTGTGTGAGGCCCGCCGGGTCCGTGCAGCTGGCGTCGGAGACCACCGCCATGGGGGCCCGGCCCCGCCGGCGAATTCCTTGGCCGCCCTCCCACGGCAGTTGCCCCGTGGCCCGCCGGCGGGCTGCCAGATTGCTATGCGATCCTGTCCTATGCCACCCCTCTGCTACCACCCTGGTACCATGCGGTATGGCCTCTGACCGGAAGCAGACCCAGCTCCGCCTGTCACCCGACGTCCTCGCCACCGGCAAGGACGCCGCGAAGGCCCGCGGACTCGACTTCAACAAGTACGTCGAGCGGCTCATCGTGGAAGACACGACCGGGGCGCGGGCCGCCGGCATGGAGGCCGCGCAGCGCCTCATCGACCAGCACGGCGGATTCCTCGATGACCTGGAGCGTCAGTTCGACGAGCCGGGCGGCGACGTGCACCCGGGGGCTGCGGCGTGATCGTGCACGTCGACGAGTCCTGGATCCTGGAAGTCGCCGAACGAGCCGGTCACCGCGATCCGAGCGTGGACGACTACGGTGTTCCACTCGCGGCCGTCGCCCGTCACCGCGGCGAATTCTTTGACCGCCCTGTCTACGACGGCCCCTACGCGCGCGCAGCAGCCCTGGTGCACACCCTGGGGCGCTGCCGGTGGCTGGAGCGCTCCAACCTCACCGTCGCCTGCGCCGTCGCCGTCATGTACCTCGCGGCGTCGAACATCCCGGTCGACCCCACCCGCGAACAGCTCTCGGCGCTGGCCCGCGAGGTGAACAGTCCGCGCTGCACCGCCGAACAGATCGCTGCCCTCCTGCGCACCTGGAAGCCCTGACTCATTGTCTGGACGGTCCGGCCCGCCCGGGGCCCTCATGCCAGGAGGCGCTGGTCCAAGGCGCCCCCATCCGGGCTTCCGGGGCGGCGGCGATGTATCCAAAGACGGGGCCCGTGATTCTACCGGCGGTAGAGTCGGTGCATGAGTAAGCCGACCAGCATCAAGACCACCGAGGAAGTGCGGGACCGGCTGCGCGTTCTCGCTGAGGAACGCGGCACCACCATCACAAAGCTGCTGGAGGAACTCGCCACGCGCGAGCTCACGGCAGCCGAGCGGGAGCAGCGGGCTGTCGAGGCTGCCCGCGAGCTCGGCGTCGAGTACACCGACCAGGTCCAGCAAGCCGGCCAGAACGCCTGGGCGAGGATCCGCGCCCATCAGGGTGATGCGGCCGCATGAACCTGGCGGCTGTCCTAGACCACACCACTCTGACCGCCCTGTTCCGGGCGGATCCCTTCTTCACCGGCCTGTACATCGAGGCCTCGCGCGGCACCGGCCGGGTGATCATCCCGTCGCTGTCGGTACTGGCTGCCGAGCGGCAGGTTGCCGGGGCGGCACGCGGCGTCGCTGCGGTTCGCGGAGAACGTGTCGTTCACCGCCGCGCACGCGGTCGACGCAATGGACTGGGCACATGTGCACCGGCCGGTGGCGCACGCTGCGGCGATCGCCTGGCAGGCCATGAGGGCGGGGGAGCCGCTCACGGTCCTGTCGCTGGAACCCGACCTCTACACGGGGACCGGCATCACAGCGCTGAACCCCATCTGACCCGCTGCTTGGTACGCCTGCGTCGCTGGCAAGGATTGCTGTGCCCGCAGGCGTGACCGCGGGTTGGTACTACTGAGTACCGCCGAGGAGGCGGTGGCGGTCCGTGACCAGAGCGCGCCACAGGCGGCGGGTCGCGGGTTCTCCATCGAGCCACCGCGCGCTGGACGTATGCGCAAGCGGAAGGCCGGCCATGAAGTGGACGAGGTCGAGGTAGTAGGCGTAACCCCCGTCCTGGGTGAGGTCGCCGAGCCGGGAGAGGGCCACTGTCAGGGCGTCATGGTCGTCCAGGACGGCCCGGTGGAAAGCGGCGGCCAGTTCGAGGGTGGGTGCCATGGAAGTGAGGCCTGCGACCTCAAGCTCGGTGCGCAGCGCGTGGACACGGTCGACCGGCATAGAGGTGCCGGCGTCGCGGATGAGTGCGGCGATGGCCGTGTTGATCCCGGTGGCGCGCAGGTCGAGACTGGCGAGGAAGGTGGGCGGGAGGCCGTCCCCGCCAACTCAGCCCTGACGAGGAGGACTTCGTCGTTCAGGCGGCCGTCACCCGCCCGGCCAAGCTCGGCCAGCCCTTTACCCGCTGGTCCCTGCGTAAGCTCGTCGCCTACCTGCGCAAAGTCCACGGCCGTGTGATCCGGATCGGCCGTAAGGCGTGACGCTGCCTGCTCGCCCGCCGCGGCGTGACCTTCCAGCGCACCAAGACGTGGAATCGCCGGACCCTGACCGCGAGGCGAAGCTGGACCGGATCGAGGAGGTCCTCGACCGCTTCCCCGACCGGGTCTTCGCCTTCGACGAGTTCGGCCCGCTCGGGATCCGCCCCAGCGCGGGCTCGGGCTGGGCCGAGCGGGGGCACCCCGACCGTGTGCCGGCCACCTACCACCGCACCCACGGTGTCCGCTACTTCCACGGCTGCTACCCGGTCGGCGACGATCGCTTGTGGGGCGTCAACCGCGGCAGAAAGGGTGCCGCCAACACGCTGGCCGCGCTGAAGTCGATCCGTGCTGCCCGACCCGACGGCGCCCCGGTCTACCTGATCCTGGACAACCTGTCCGCCCACAAAGGCGCTGACATCCGCCGCTGGGCGAGGAAGAACAAGGTCGAGCTGTGCTTCACCCCGTCCTATGCATCGTGGGCGAACCCGATCGAAGCCCATTTCGGACCGTTGAGGCAGTTCCCCATCGCCAACTCCCATCACCCCAACCACCCCGTGCCCTGCACGCCTACCTGCGCTGGCGCAACGCCAACGCCCGCCACCGTGACGTCCTGGCCGCCGAACGCAGGGAACGCGCCCGCATCCGAAGCGAGAAAGGCATCCGCTGATGCGGACGCCCCCTCAAGACCGCAGCCTGAGCGCACTTCCCAGCCAGTGCGCAGCTCCTCGTGAAAGGCTTGGAGCATGATGGGCGGACCGTCTGAGAACCCAGAACTCTGGGCGTTCCTGGAGTCACTGCACCGCGGCGAGTTCCTTTCCGGCACCGTCACAGCGATCGAACGGTTCGGTGTGTTCGTGGCGCTGGACGACGGACCCGACCATCCGGTCTTCCCGGGCGTCGGGTTCATCTCCTTCGCTGAACTGTCCTGGCGACGTTTCGAGGCAGCCTCCGACGTCGTGCAGGTTGGACAGCGCGTCTCATGTGAGTTCCTCCAGTTCGACACGTGGAACCTGGAGGCCAGACTTTCCTTGAAAGCCGCACAGCCGGATCCCTTTCAGGTATTCGCCGACACCATCGCGGTGGGGCAGAAACTGCCTGGCCAGGTCACCAAGCTGATCCCGTTCGGCGTCTTCGTCCAGGTCGCCGACGGAATCGAGGGACTGGTTCACCTGCGAGAGCTCGTCTGGACACCGGTGGAGACTCCATCAGATGTCGTCCAAGTCGGCGACAAGATCACGGTGGTCGTCACCGAAATCGACCGAGAGCGACGCAGACTAACCCTCTCCCGACGGCAAGGCTCATCCGCTGACGTGTGATGCGCCGACTTCCTGGGGCAGCTCCCTTGCACGAGTGTTCATGAACGTCTGCTCAGTCAAAGGAAGGCACACGCCCCAAGCCGGTGAACCTTCGCGGTCACAGCACTAGCAATCTCGATGGTAGGAACAGCGGCGACGGTGTGCCCGACATGCTGGCGCAGACGATGGGGAAGATCCGCCACTGATGGTCCTCTGGTTGGCCTTGACGGGCCCCGCGCCGAACCGTGCGCTGTGCAGGCCGTCGCCGCGAAGCTGGCGCAGATCCGTCGAATCCGGGGGAGCATGAGCCGACCTCAGAGCGGAAACCAGCTTCGGGCGGAGTAGCGTTCGTAGCGCAGTATTCGCACTACCTGGGCTTCACACGGGACCGATGCTGCACCGTGGGTCGGGTACAGCGCCGTGGTGCCGACTGGGACCGGGGTCAGGCCACGTGCAGCTTCTTGCGGCGGTCGCGGGCGAGCTGGCCGCGGTAGTCCTGGCCAGCCTGGTGGTAGCGGGCGACGAAGTGCGAGTCGTCCAGCCGGTCCGCTGGGTCCATGGCGTCGATGGCGGCTCGGGCGTCGCCGGCGTCTCGTACAAAGCGAGCATCGCGTTAATGGGGTGGACGCCGTTGCGCTGCTTCGTCACCAGCTGAGCAAGTATCAGCTCGCATAGGCCGGACGTGGCGCTGGGGCGGCTGAGTCCGATCGAACCGCTCCCGGCGCTGCCGCCGCTTGTGTGCCCGCTCCTTGTGGAACTCATCGATCGCCTCGCGCATGTGCTGCAACGAGGGGAACCTGACGAGGTCGGGCAGCTTCGCGGCCCTCGGCTCCGCAAACGCGTCGGCCTGGTCCACCTGAACATACTCGGTGCTCCCGTCGGACAGCCGGACACAAGCCGCCCCTGGCGCCGTACTACGAGGCCGGCGGCTTCCATGTCCTTGATTCCGGGGCTCAGCTCGACCTGCAGCCGCCCGTCGGCTGGTAGCGGTATCCGGCGGTGCGCCACCTGGCGAGCCCTCTCGCCGGACACGTGTCGTACGCGCACGCAATACGCGGGCCGAGGTCTTGAAGGCCGAAGCGGTCATCGCCCTGGTGCAGGGTGCGCACTGCGTCCTGACCGGCGGGGAGTGGTACTCGCCCTACGATGACCGGTACATCAGCGGCGCGCGTGGCCTTGACATTGACCATTTGGTGCCGCTTGCGGAGAGCTGGGACTCCGGCGCGTAGGCGTGGGCGGCGGCGGAGCGCAAGACCCGCCAATGACCTCGGTGATGCGCGGGCGCTGATCGCGGTTTCGGCGGCGTCGAACCGGTCGAATGCCGACCAGGACCCGTCCACGTGGGCGCCGCCGGCCGATGGCTACCGCTGCCAGTACGTCACCGACTGGGTGGCCGACAAGACCCGCTGGGGCCTGAGCATCGACGCCACCGAGCAGGCGGCGCTGGCCGAGACGTTGAGCCACTGCTCCGACGGGCCCATCACCGTCACCCTGGCGCGGTAGTCGGGTTGTGCAGCAGTGGCCGTGAGCCGGCTCGGAGGGGGGCGGCGGCGTGGGTCGGGGCGCGGTGCCGCACCGTACGTCGGCGATCACTGTGGCGCACCGGGGCCAGCGGGTGTACATGTCGGGCTGGGTGACCTGCTGTTCGGCGAGGTCGTGCCGGACCGGCGGGCGAGCGTCTATGTGCTGTCAGCGCCCGGCCAGTGATGATCCAACGCCGCACAGGCGTCGGCCTGCCGGGTATCAGGGTGGCTCGGGCCGCTGCTCGCGCGTCGGCGGGGCCGCGCGTTGCCGGGCCGGGACGGCAGGACGCGAAGGGTCCCGTCGGCGGCCTCGGGGCGGTCCGCGCCGGCACATGCGCGGCCGGGCGTCGATGCGCTCAGCCGCGGCCCGTTGCCGGTACAGCAGCGGACCCCGGCTGAATGGGCCTACTGGGGCGTTGCCCTGTGGCCAGGGCGTCGTTCTCGGGTGGTCATCGGGTCGCACACACGAGCGCACCATGTGACGATTTGTCCGTCTCCTTCGTGGTGGTCGAGGGGCCGGGCGACGAGTGTGGTGCGCCGTCGTGTCCCCGCGCCGCGGAAGGGGGCGTGTACCGCGCGCCGCCGGGGAGCGGGCTGCGGGCAACCGGCCACCAGGAGGATGGATGAGCACTGCCATGTTGCAGCCCCGGAGTCTGACGTACTCCGCGTTCGCGGTGGGCAGCATCGCAGCGATCGCGGGGAACGGCACGGGCAGCTGGAACGGCGACGGGTTCGCCACGTCCAGCTATCTGCACCACCCGTCCGCGGTGGCGATGGACCCCTCCGGCAACGTCTACGTCGCGGACGGCTCCAACCACCGTGTCCGCAAGGTGTCGCCCGAGGGGCAGGCACGCCTGGGACCTGGTATGAACCGCCGGGATCGGTCCAGTGACGATCAACCCGGGGGCGGTCAGTGCTCGCGCGTGGAATCGATTGACGGCCACCGCTACGGGCCGGGCGGTAGCCGCCAATCGGATTGCTGCATGCCGCTACGCGGCCGCCCGGCGGCCGCTGAACGGCGTTTTGGGAAAGAATCCGGCCTTGGCGTGGCCGGAGATCTCGTCTCCGTCGACCTTGGCGGTGAACGTGACTTTCACGGCCACCGGCTTGGTCGCGTCGACCTTCCACGTCGCCTCGTCGCCGTTGACCGTGCCGTCCTGGATCTCGGTGGTCTCGCCCATGGACGACTGCGAGCCGGTCAACGTTTGACCGTCAGACCGCAGTTCCAGCTGTAGCATCTGGGTTCCCATCGGGGTCTTCATGGTGATGTCCCAGCTTCCGTTGACGCTCAATGTCCGGCAACCTTTCTCAATCTTCACTGGATGACGCGAACGAAAGTTCGCATATGAGCACTCAGATTCACAGCTTGCCGTGACTGGTGTTCGAAGCCGCCTGGTTCAGTCGGCATGCACACTCAGCTCTAACGAAGCGCGGTTTCGTTCGGTGACCCTCCGCGGATGGTGTGCAGGAGCTTGGTGTTGGTGAACGACAACAAGCCCGGCATTCCACCCTCCACGCCCAGCCCACTCCATTTGTTCCCGTCCAGTGCCACGCCCGGTGTCGGCACGGCGTGGGCGTTGACCCAGGACGTACCGCATTCCAGCCGGGTAGCGAGCGCCGCGGCCCGTTCCGGATCCGCGCTCCACACCGCACACCGAGCCGTTCAACCCGAAGTGGGTGTCATTGGCCCGCGCGAGCGCGTCCTCGACATCGTCGTACGCCATGACCGGCAGTACAGGCCCGAACTGCTCCTCAGCGACGACCCGCATCCGTTCATCGAGGTCCGTCAGGATGGTCGGTGCGAAGAAGTAGCCGTCGCCATTCATGCGTCGGCCACCGGTCTCCAGCGAGTCGACCCGCCAGGAGACTTGGTGGGTGAGATTGACTCCGTCGGGCGCGGTCCGGCCGCGCTGCAGCACGAATTCGTGGTGCTCCTGCTCGGGCTGCGCGGACAGAAAGACGATGGCCGAGTTCCTCGTCCTCGTCGGTCACGGTGAGGCCCAGCACACGGGTGTGGAAGTCACGCATCTTCTCCGGGTCGTTGACCCGGAAACCGGTGTGGCCGAGTCCGGTGATCGCCATGGTGCCTCCGTGGCTGCTGTAGGTGGGGTCCGTCCGTGTCGCTGCGGCCCGGACCGTCCCTGGGTCCTCGCATGAGCTGGAGCAGGCCGCAGCGGCCGAAGGGAACTACGCCAAGCTCCACAGGGCAGGCCTCGTCGGCGTTCCGGTCAGACCCGCGAGCAGCCCGACGTGGGCCCTTACTCGATTTCTGTAAAACAGGACTGCTGTCTTACTAAAGAGGACAGTAGCGCTCCCGCGGTATCGAGGTCAACAAGCCGCCGGCAGCTCAACCGCTGCCCCTGGGACCAGGACCGAGTAGGCGGCCCGCTCGAAGCGGGTCCGCGGACGGCAGCCCGCCGATTCGTCCTCGCGGAACACCACCGACAGCCCCAGCGGGGCGTTGAGGAAGCCGCGCAGTTCTTCCGATACCGCGATGTGTACGGCCACGTGCCCGAAGCCGGCCGATTGGGTCACGAGTCGGACTCCACGAATGAGGACGGGGGAAGTTGCAGCCGCAGGCCCTTCTCGGTGATCTGCAGGCGGGCCAATTCCAGATCGGCGGGCAGAATTTCGGTCAGCACCGCCCGCAAACTCGTGCGGCTCTGCCCCCAGCTCCGGTGGAAGACCCGTGGGTCGAGCCGGGCCGCGAGGCTCTCCACGTGCGCTGCAAACAGCAGGAGTTGGCGCACTGCGCCTGGGTCCGTCGCGGACGCTTTATGGGGCTTAGCGCCGTAACTCACGCTGCCAGTCAGCACTCCCCAGCGCGTTCGGGAGACATGTCTTACTTGCCTTGCCGCCGTCCGCTGCTGTGACCTGCACGAACGGCTCAGGACCCGAGATAATCACGGAGGTCGGTGGCTTGGGCTGCTGTACGCGGCCATGCTCGCCGGTCTTGGTGCGGGCGGGAAGCGGCCCATCTCTCCTGTGAAACAGGGGGCTTGGGAAAGGCTTGGTCAGGGTGAGGTAAGGATTGCGCAGGTCGCTTCTTGTTCATCCCGCGGCTCTACTCGCATAGACCTGGGTGGTGGTGTCATGCCGTCAGCCGCCCGGCACCCCACTTTCCGGGCCGATCCCGCGGGAGATCCCCCTATGCGTCGCTTCACCGCCACTACCTGCGCCCTGGCCTTGGCGGCCGCCGGCATGATCGCCGCTTCGGCCGGCACCGCCCAGGCGTCGGCCTGTTCCCACGCCTACCTGTACGCCCGGCGCCTACAACTCGGATGTCACGCAGTCGGACATTCAGAGCACGATCTGCGTGTCCGGCTGGACCGCCACCGTCCGCCCGCCGACGTCCTACATCAACCCCCTCAAGGCCCAGGGCATCATCGACTACGGCTACTCCGACACCAACATGGCCGACTACGAGGATAACCACCTGGTCCCCCTCGAACTCGGCGGTTCGCCCCGCAGCACCAGCAACCTGTGGCCCGAGCCCTACTCCGGCACGAAGACCGCCACCACCAAGGACGGCGTGGAGACAAAACTGAAGAACGCCGTCTGCGCCGGCACCATCACCCTGTCCGCAGCCCGCAGCGCCATCAAGACCGACTGGACCACGGCCCTGCAGGTCACCGGAATCAGCTGACCCTGCCAGCTGCCGGGACATCCAGGCCGAACGTGCTGCATGTCCCGGCACCCAGCATCGAGCTCAGGTCCGGGCTCACCATCTCGCTGGTGCCAGCGCTGACCGAGTTGTCCGGCCGCCGCACTCCGAAGCTCACCTGAACTGGGTACTCTTCACCATGATGTCCCGGCGTCTCACCCGCAAGAGCCCCCGAACGGACACTTGGTCGAGGAAGCCACAGGCCACTCAGGGCTGATTCCATACAAGCGTATAGCGCCAGAACAACCGTCGTCGCAGCCGTGCGCCGGGGAGGACCTCTCTGGCTTCACGGACGATGTCGTCAAAGGTCATGTCCGCTGAGCGAGTAGGGGCCGTCATGGAGACGGGGCGCTGCGAGGGGCGCCCCTTGTTCTTCAGCCAGCCCCATCCAGCGTTGGCCGGAATGGCGACAGCACCGAGCAAGTGGTCCACGGGGGTCTGGGCGCGAGATAGACCGACGACCGCCAGGGTCCCTCCCGGAGCCAGATGACGGCGGAAACGGGTGAGTGCTTGGGTGAACGGCAGGTGGTGGATCGTGGCGACGCATGTGATGACGTCGTAAGGGCCGGGAGGAAACTCGGCTATTGCATCCGCGACGGTGAAGGTGACGGGGAGTCCGGAAGGAGTCAGCTTCTGGGCCTGGGCTGTGATCACGGGATCGGAGTCGATGGCCCGCACCGTGTCGGCTCGTCCGGCCAAGAGCCTTGCAAGATCACCACTGCCGGAACCGACGTCCAGGGCGAGGTCGAAGTGCCTCGGCAACTGCCGCAGGATCCAGCGATGGTAATGGGCGTTGTGATCCCAGGGATAGGCGGCGTTGAACCGTTCAAGAGCCCGCAGGACACGAGGCGACAGGATCTTCACCACCCCAGTCCATCAAGTTCCTGCAGCATGCACACCCTGTTCCGGAACAAAGATCACTTACTCCCGGACTGCCGGACTCAATCCAAGGAAGCGAGTTGAAAAGCACCTACTCATTCCACGCGGCAGACATGACGGCAGCTCCCGAGACGCCGCAGATGGGTCGTTCGGGGAGATCGAGGGCTCCGGGCAGTCCGAGGGGTACGGGGCGAGGGGGCGGCCGGGTGGTGTGGTCGCGGGGAGGAAGGCGCGCAGGTGCTGGCCCTCGGGAACCGCGTAGGTGACCCGGAGCCCTTCGGCGCGTCCGGTGTCGAGGGCGGCGAGGGCTGCCCCAGCCCAGACCGGCTCGCCGCCTTCGCGGGGGTGACGCCGGCGCCGCGGGATTCGGGCAAGGTCAGCGGAAACCTCCGCCGTCCTCAGCGCTATCACCGACGCTTGCAACGGGTCTTCTACACCTCGGCACTCGTCAGCATCCAGCGTGACCCCAACTTGCGGCGTTTCTACGACAGGAAACGTGCTGAGGGGAAACGTCACGTCCAGGCCGTCCTGGCACTTGCCCGCCGGCGAGTGAATGTCCTGTGGGCCTTGATCCGTGACCGACGGTGTTATCAAGGCGCACCTCCAGTCACTCAAGCCGCTTGACTTACAGATTGGGAAGCCCTTCACCGAGCCTCACGACGACTGGCCACGGGAAGCGGCGCCGTACTTCCGTGACGTCGCCGACCACCTCACCCGCACCGACACCGAAGTCCGCGCCCTCGACGACCTGCTCGGCTCCGTCCTCGACGCCCACCTGGCGAAGGTGGGCACCTGGCAGATCGACGACATGCGACGCATCAGCGCCTGGGCCGCCATCCTGGTCATCCCCACCATGGTCGCCGGCATCTACGGCATGAACTTCGCCCACATGCCCGAACTGGACTGGCGCTACGGCTACCCGTGCGTCCTGGCCGCGATGGCCCTCGGGGCAGGACTGTTGTACCGGGCCTTCCGCCGAAGCGGCTGGCTCTGGCAACCCCACAACCCCCTGTCCGCCTGTCGGCTCCGCGGGCAGTGCGCGGGCCCACCTCTCACGAGCGATGGATGGGGTGCGGCCCGGGGCGCCCGCTGGCTGGCGGAAGGGCCCGGTGGCCTCAAGTCGGTCCACCGGGCCCTGCCGCAACAGCGAGGTCAGACGGGGCGGATGTTCTCCGCCTGCGGGCCCTTCTGGCCCTGGGTGACGTCGAACTCGACCTTCTGGCCTTCCTGCAGCTCGCGGAAGCCCTGGGCGGCGATGTTGGAGTAGTGGGCGAAGACGTCGGGGCCGCCGCCCTCCTGCTCGATGAAGCCGAAGCCCTTTTCGCTGTTGAACCACTTGACAGTGCCCTTGGCCATGACCTTCTCCTTCGAGGGAAACCGGCCACGCACCTTGCGTGCCCGGGAGGTGATCGCCCTGGTCCGGAGAGGCGTTGAAACGCAAGAACGCCCGTGATGGCGATCACGGGCGAGCGGGACTTCGGAACCACGACTGCTGATCACGACGCTACACCCGCAGGGCGGCAGCCGCTAGATTTCGCTGCCCTAACCGCTGCCCGTCGCTGCGCCGTCTCGCCATCAACTAAACCGGTACAACAAGCTGCAGTTGCCCATCGACGTTGGCCATCCTGACGAGCAAGTCCGCCCCCTGCTCGCCCGTCCCTGACGCCGAAGCAGCTGTTCGGTCGAAGTCCCCACCGTCGGCGGCGCGTCACCCAGCCATAGCCCGGCGAGCCGCAGCAGTTGCTCTGCTGCGGCGAACGCTTACTTCCTGTGAAGCGCTGGCTAAAGGTGGACGTCAAGGAGCAACGATCCAGATCGCCGTGGGCTGATGCTCGGCCTCGACGACACAAAGGGCGGCTTCCGCGTCACCCTCGTCCGATACTGGCTCGTCGGCCTGCCTGCAGCGGTGCTACTGGGCTTCGTCGCCGACCTGGACATCCTCGGCATCTGGCTCGGCCTCCTCACCGGCCTCGCCACGACCGCGACCCTCCTCCTGCGCCGCTTCGCCCAGGGACTCCGCAGGCTGAACGCCGGCCCGGCTCCCGCACACGCGTAGCCCGTCCGCGCCGAGCAGGTGGACGAGGCGGACGCCGACCCGCAGGTGACCGCTTGATGCAGGTCTGCAAAGGTGCCGGCACCCCCTTGAAGCACCGGCTCCGCGCCAGCGCCAGCGGGCAGGAACAGGGTCCCGTACCCGCCGTTTACCGAACGGTAGGAGGGGCTGCCGGGATGTGGGCCGTGGTGATGGTCATCGGAGTTCCGGTGACGGCGATCAGGTAGGTCCGGGAACGGCCGCCCGGCACGGCGCGGAAGCCGCCCTGGGGTTCGACGACGTAGTCAGCGGTGGCGTGCGGTGCCAGCGCGGCGGGACCGGACTCGGTGGTCCACCAGTTGGAGGCGCCCTGGCCCTTGCGACTGGCGAAGTGCGGAGAGAGGGGCGAGCCTGTGGTGTTGACGGCCCGTACCTCGATGGCGGTGACACCGGTGCGCGGGCCGTGTGTGGCGTAGCGGGGCGTGAGGCTCAGGTGCAGGGGCGGTGGGCTCGCGGCGGCGATCACGACGCAGGTGAAGGCGGGGGCGAGCAGCCCGGCCGCCAGGACGGCCCTCGCACGTCGGCCGGTGAGGCGGGGCAGGTGTGGCTGCCAGGCGGTGGCGAGCGCGGCGGCCGGGACGGTGGCGGCGGCCGCCAGCCACAGCGGGGTCATCATCAGGAAGTAGCCGTCCTGGGAGCGGGTGGCCAGATAGAACACGCCCCAGGGCAGGACGGTGAGGGCCGGGCCCAGTCGTCGGACGAACAGCAGCGTGGCCGCGAGCAGGCCGAGCAGGAGCAGTTGGCTGCCGTAGGAGTAGTAGTCGAGGCGGCTGCTGCCGTCGGTGAAGTAGTAGGAGATGCCCATCACGCCTTGCCCGTGCAGGATCGCCTTCTGCTGAAGGGGCAGGAGTATGCCGTTCAGCCAGGTCGAGAAGTCCTGGACGGCGAAGTACGCATTGGCGGCGGACCAGGTGAGGGCGGTTGTGGCGGCGTAGCGCGCGGTGACGGCCAGGGCGCGACGGGGGCCGAGTTCCCCCCGCCGGACGGCGTACAGGCCGATCAGCAGGAACGGGGCGAGGAACCAGGCGAGCTGCTGGGCGGCACAGGCTGCCCCCAGACAGGCCGCCCGCAACACGCCCTTTGCCCCCAGGTGCCCACCCCGGCCCGTGCTGGGCCAGCGGACCACTACGGGGATGAGGAGAGCGAGGGCCGTGATGGCCGGGTAGCCGGAGTAGGCGTAGTGGGGCAGGAAGCCGAAGCCGAGGCAGACGGCCGTGGCTGCGGACCGCCAGGGCGTCGGCAGCAGGAACCACAGCAGGACGGATGAGACGAGAAAGGCGGAGGTCGTGACCAGGGTGGCGGCCGCCGTCGAGTGGATGAAGGCGTGCACCGGCGCGGCGAGCAGCGCGGTCAGCGGCGGATAGCCGTAGGTGTAGTCGGCGCCGCCCGACATGGTCTTGGTGATCCCGACGGACGGGGTACCGAAGAGCCAGGGCCAGGGCTGGCCGTAGACGGGATGGCCGTGCAGGATCTGGTTTGCGGCTTGGGCGGTCAGTACGCCTTCGTCGGTGCCCGCGTGGTCCATCAGGTAGCCGCAGCTCACCAGGGCGACGGCGGTGACCAGGACAGCGGCGTCGACGCGGATCAGCGCGCGCCGGGTGCGCACGAGCAGGGTGAGGACGGCGCAGACGAGGATCGAGGCGTAGCAGGCGGAGATGACGCCGGCGACCATGGGGCGGGACAGCATCGCGCTGGTCCATGCCGATCGTGTGCCGATGAACAGGCTGATTGTGGCCACGAGAGTCATGCCCCGGTGCAGTTGCTCGGGCGCGGTGTCCGGGAGACCGGGAGCCTGGGCAGGGGGCGAGGGCGGTGCCACCGGATCCGTGGCGGGACGGCGTCGGATCCCGACGCGCGTTCCGGCGCGGTAGGTGTCAGCCATGGACTGCCTCCTCTTCATCGCCCCATTGGGCGGCAATCGCACATGGTCGGCCACTCGAAAACCATCAACTACATCGTGTAGTAAATGATCTGCAGGGTGTTGAACCGCCGGACCGGGTGCCCCGCCGATGGCGGGCCCGGCGCGGATGCGCATATCGGCCATTCGGGTCACGGAGGGGAACGGATGCCCCTCTTGGATCATCTACAGTTCAGGTAGCGTCTACAAGGTTGTAGTCGGTAAGTGGTTTGCGTGAAGTGTCTTCATGAAAGGGCTCCCCTCCATGACCACAGCGGTCCATCCGGCGTCGCAGCTGGCCGTCAACGTGCTGGACGCCCATTCGCTGCTGGCGGCCTTCGGCGTGCTGGGCGTCGGTGTGGTGATGTTCGCCGAGACGGGACTGCTGGTCGGGTTCTTCCTGCCGGGCGACTCGCTGTTGTTCACGGCCGGTCTGCTGTGCACGGGCTCGGCCGGAGGGAGCGTGCATCTGTCTCTGGGGCCTTTGCTGGCCGCGGCCGCGGTAGGCGCGCTTGCGGGCGCGCAGTGCGGATTTCTGCTCGGTGGGAAGGCGGGCGGAGCCCTGCTGACCCGCAGTCGCTCGCCGCGTCTGCACGAGGGCGCGAAGCGAGCCGAGGAACTCCTGGAGCGGTATGGCTACGCGAAGGCCGTCGTGCTGGCCCGTTTCGTGCCGGTGGTGCGTACCGTGCTCAATCCGGTGGCGGGAGCGCTGGAGGTCCCCGTGCGGACGTTCACGCTGTGGCAGGTCGTCGGCGGGCTCGTATGGAGCCTCGGACTCACACTCGCCGGTTATGCGCTGGGCTCGTCGATCCCGAACGTCGACCGTTACCTGCTGCCGCTGGTGGGGTTGATCGTTGTCGTGTCGCTGGTCCCCCTGATTTCTGAGATCTACCGGGCTCGCCGGGGCGCCAAGCGGCAGGGGGATGACAGGTGATCATGGCTTTCGACGGATCGTCGATTGATGGCACCGCCTACCTGGACGTGGTCCGCGCGGCCCGGCACGCGCCGGGCTGGCTGGACGGCGCGGTGTCGTTCTGGTCGACGTACGGGCTCGCGGTGTTCGCCGTCCTCGCGGGCATGGGCTGGTGGTTCGCGCGTCGAGTCGACGGCGGGGCGCTGGTCAGGGCGATAGCCGTGCCGGTGGTCGTGGTCGTGGCGTACGGGGTGGACGCCGTGGTGAAGCTGGCGGTGCGTGAGGACCGGCCGTGCCAGAGCCTGCATGTGAGGACTCTGGAGGCGTGCCCGGCGCCAGGTGACTGGTCCTTCCCCAGCAATCACGCGGCGATCGCTGCCGCGGCTGCCGTGGCACTGCTCTTTGTCTCACGTCGGCTGGGGTCGGTCGCCGTCGTCGCCGCCCTGGCGATGGCTGCCTCCCGGGTATGGGTCGGCGTCCACTATCCACACGATGCAGTGGCCGGCCTGGTGGTCGGCGGGCTCGTCGCACTGCTGTCGATGCTCACACTGGCACGGTGGTCGGGGCCGGTGCTCGGGTGGGCCGCCTCCACCCGCCTGAGAGCGCCGTTGCCTACGGCGCCGGAGGCGGAGACGGACACGGTCTAGCGCCAGCGAGTCCTTGCAGGCTCCGGGAGGCGTCATGAACAGGCGTGACGCCCCAGACCTCGCCGGCACGATAGGTCTCGGTGCCTGGATGGCGTTCGGCATCCTCACCGTGGTCATGGTCGACCAGGATGGTCCTTCCCCGTGGATGGACGACGGGTTCCTGTCCTGGTCTGCCGGCCATCGCCCGGACGCGCTCCTGGCTCTTGCCCGTGCGGTGACCGATAGCGGGACCGGAGCCATCCCCTACGTCCTCGCGGCCGGGACCGGCGTGATGGCAGGTCGGGCCGCACGACACCGGCTGATGCCTGCCTTGGTGAGCCTTGTCTGTCTCGGAGCAGGACAGGCGGTGCGCTATGGGGTGATGGAAGTCGTTCACCGGCCCCGTCCGCCGCATGCCGGCTAGGCAGCGCGAGCGAGCGGGTGGGCATTTCCGTCGGGCCACACCACCACGGCGGCGATCACGGCAGGGCTGCTGATTATTGCCGTGTCGCTCCGCGCCCCACGTGGCGCCACTTCGTTCAAAGTTGTCATCGCGTGCTGGGGCGTGCTGGTCGGCCTCACCCGACCCTATCTCGGTGTGCACTGGTTCACCGATGTGGTCGGTGGCTGGCTGTTCGCCGTCGGCTGGCTCGGAGCTTTCCTGTGGGTGTCGGCTCGATGGCTGCCCGCATCGCTCACCTCACCCACGACCCATACCGCCGGGCACGGGACGGTGGACCGTGCGCCGCAAGATCCTGGTCGTCGAGGACGATCACGCCCTGCGTGACGTGCTGCGGCATCCTGAGTGGGCGAAATCGCATCGCGCACTGCGCGCCACGGCAGAGCAATGCATCGGAGTGATACGAATTGTGCTCGGTGATTCTGCTGGCGCTTGGCCGCTCGAGGCGGCAGCTGTCGCCTGCTGCGGGGTGAGAGTGTCCACCATGGCGGCGTATGTGCTGTACCGGCAGTACCTGTTTCCAGGCGCCCGCAGGACCGAGGTGGCTGCATGTCGATCAAGGGCTTGCGGTTACAGCAGCCTCATTCGGGCGCCGCTGCCGTCTCGTCCTGGTGAACCGGAACAAGCAAGGTGAACGTCGCGGGGTCAGCCCTGGTGAGGGCGAGCCTGCCGCCGAGCGAGACAGCCAGGTCACGGGCGAGGGCCAGACCGATGCCCGTTCCCGGTCCGCCGCCGGTGTGTCCTCGGTCGAACAGCCGGGCCGGCTCGCCCGCCACGGCGCCCTCGTCGCTCACGTCGAAGGCAAGGGTGTCGTCCAGGTCCCGCACCGCCACGCGGACCGTGCCGCGCCCGTGCGCGCGGGCGTTGTCCAGCAGGATGCCGAGAACTTCCGACACGGGCGCGCCCGGCACCCGGACGTCGACCGGTGCGTCCTGTGTGCCGCACTCCAGGCGCCTGCCGTCCTCGGCGAAGAGGCCATGCCACCGTTCCTCCGTCTCCCGCAGCAGTTGTCGGACCACGATCGTCCCCGCGGTGGGGCGGACCGCCTCCCTGGAGCGGGACAGGCGCAGCACCTCCTCCACCGTGTGGTGCAGGCGCTGCGTGGTGGCCAGCGCCTCGGCCAGTACGGGCCGCAGCCGGGCGTCGTCGTCCTGGGCGAGGCCCGCCTCCAGGGCGAGTTGCAGGCCGGTGAGCGGGGTACGCAGCTGGTGGGAGGCGTTGGCGGTGAAGTCACGTTCGCGGCGCAGGAGTTCCGAAAGGCTGTGTAGCATTTCGTTGTGGGTGCGGGCGACCTGGTCGATCTCGGCGACGCTGCTCGGGGCGGCCCGTACGTTCAGGTCACCTTCAGTCACCGCCCGGCACTGGCGGGAGAGATCCTCCAGCGGCGCGGCCAGCACCCGGGCCTGACGGCGGGCGACGAGGACCGCGACGGCCAGCGCGACCGCGGCCACGCCGAGCAGCAGCAGCCAGGCGACGGCGACCCGGTTCCGTACGGCGACGGCGGGAGACGAGGCCCGTACGACGCCGATCACCTTCTCGGCGTGGGAGACGGGTACGGCCACCACCAGGTCCGGGCCCGCCCGGCCCCGTACCGCCTCACCGCCAAGGCTTTGCCGGACCGGGCTGTCACCGGACCGGGGGCCGCTGCCCGCGCGCAGTCGCGATTGAGGGTCGTACAGGCCGAGCCGCCCGCCCGCTGGGGGCGCGGGCAGTTCCACCGGGTCGCCGGTCACGTAGTCCGGGCTCACATGTACGGCCGCGGCCAGGGCCGCCCGTTCCAGGGTGTCGCGCTGGTCGGCGTACAAGGACGACCTGATCGCCAAGGCCAGTGGGACTGCGAGGAGGACGACGGCGACCAGAGCGGCGGTCAGGGCGACTCGCACCACGCGCTGTCTCATGCCCTCATCATGCGGGCCGTTCACCTGGGCGGATGCGCTGCGCCACACGGTTTTGCCGTCGTCTAACCCTCAGCGGGCGGTGCCTTAACCGGCGGCTTCCTAGCGTCGGTGCCATGACCGTTCGGTCCGAGGACTCTCCTGGAGGGCAGTGGCCATGGCAGCACACACAAGGACGTACGCGGTGGTCGGGCTCACCCTCGTGGCGGCGGTGGCCGCCGGCTGTTCCGGTTCGGGGGCTCACACCGGCTCCGGTAGTCCTGCGTCCGGTTCGACCACCGTCAGCGGACAGAACAAGCCGGCGCCCACCGAGTCCAACCCGCCCGGCGACATCCCCGACAACCAGGTGTACGTCTCCTACCAGCCGGTCGGCGGTTCCTACACCGGCTTCACCGTGAAGGTGCCCGAGGGCTGGGCCCGCACCAGCCAGGGCGGCATCACCGCGTTCACCGACAAGCTCAACACCGTGAAGATCGCTGCGGTTTCCGCCTCCGGCGCGCCGACGGTGGGCTCGGTCACCAACGCGGTCGTACCTCAACTCCGCACCCAGGTACCGAAGTTCGCCTCGCCCAAGGTGAGTGAGGTGACCCGGCACGCCGGCCGGGTGGTCCTGCTCACCTACCAGGGCGACTCGGCGAAGGACCCGGTCACCGGAAAGGTGGTGCGGGACGCATTCGAGCGGTACGCGTTCTATCGCGCCGGGCACGAGGTGGACCTGACCCTGTCGGGCCCGGTCAAGGCCGACAACGTCGACCCGTGGCGCACCGTCAGCGACTCCTTCACCTGGCGGTGAGCAGATCATGTCCAACGGCACACAGACCGGCAGCGCTACCGGCGACGTCCTGTCGGCCCGCGAGCTGTACCGCTTCTACCGGGCCGGCGAGGAGGAGACACTCGCGCTGCGCGGGGTGTCGCTGAGGGTGCGTCGTGGCGAGACGGTCGCGGTCGTGGGACCGTCCGGGGCCGGCAAGTCGACCCTGCTGGCCTGCCTTGCCGGGCTTGACGAGCCCTCCGGCGGCGAGGTCCACATCGACGGCGTACGGATCAGCCATCGGCCCGAGACCGAGCGCGCCCGGCTGCGGGCCCGGCACATCGGCGTCCTGCTCCAGACCCGCAACCTGCTGCCGCACCTGAGCGTGCGGGACAACGTCCGCCTGCCGCAGCGGGCGCGCGGACGCAGGGCTCCCGTCCCGGCCGGGGAACTGCTGGCCCGGGTAGGGCTCGCCGACCGGGCGCACGCCCTGCCGCGCCAGCTGTCCGGCGGAGAGCTGGCGCGGGCCGGACTCGCCGTCGCGCTGGCCAACACGCCCGCCGTCCTGCTCGCCGACGAGCCGACCGGTGAACTCGACGGCGAGACAGAGCAGTTGGTACTGGCGATGTTGCGGGAGCGAGCCGCCGAGGGGTGCGCGGTGCTGATCGTCACGCACAGCCGAGAAGCAGTCCGTATCGCGGACCAGGTGATCACCCTGACAGACGGGAAGGCCACCGATGCCCGGCGGCAGGACCACGAGGAGGAGAACGATGTCGTCGGCTGAGGTGCTCGTCAGCTGCAGAGACGCGGCCCTGACCTTCGGTCGTGGGCCTCAGGCGGTCGTGGCCGTGCACGGGGCCGACCTGGAGATCCGCGCCGGGGACCGGCTCGCGGTCATCGGCCCCTCGGGGTCGGGCAAGAGTTCGCTGCTGCACCTGCTCGCCGGGCTCGAACACCCCACCAGTGGCACCGTCACCCGGGCCGCCGCGCTCGGGCCGTACGACATCGGTCTGGTCTTCCAGGGCGATAGCCTGATCCCCGCCCTGAACGTGGTGGAGAACACCGCTCTGCCCCTGGTCCTCACCGACCGTCCGGAGGGCGAGGCGCGACTGTGCGCGCTCGCGGCACTCGCCCTGGTGGACGCCGCGGACCTGGCCGACCGGCTCCCCGAGGAGATCTCCGGCGGCCAGGCCCAGCGGGTGGCCGCTGCCCGGGTCCTGGCGCAGGCGCCGCGCCTGATCCTGGCCGACGAGCCCACCGGGCGCCTCGACCACGTCACGGGAACCCGCGTCCTGGACGCCCTGCTGACGGCCGCCGACCACATCGGCGCGGCCCTCGTCGTCACGACCCACGACCCGGCCGTCGCCGCCCGGCTCACCGTCCGGCGCAGCATGCGCGACGGACGGTTGCTCGCGCCTCTCGCACCCGAGGAAGTCTCATGATCGCCGCATGGGCCCTCGGACTGGCCAGCCACCGCACCGGACGGCTCCTGGCCGCCCTGACCGGCATCGCGCTCGCGGTCGCCCTGGTCGCCGCGCTCGGCTCCTTCCTCACCGCGTCGAAGGCGACCATGACCCAGCGTGCGGTGCGCTCGGTCTCCGTGGACTGGCAGGTCCAGGTACAGCCTGGTGCCGACCCGCGTACGGTCCTGTCCCTGGTGGCCGGGACTCCGGGCACCCGCACTGCCCTGCCCGTCGGCTTCGCACACACCAGCGGCTTCACCGCTCGCGTGCAGGGCAGCAGCCAGGCCACCGGCGGCGGCATGGCCCTCGGCCTGCCCGACGGCTACCGCGCCCGCTTCCCCGACGCCGTCCGCACGCTCTCCGGCTCGTCCACCGGTGTCCTGCTGGCCCAGCAGACCGCTTCCAACCTGCACGCGGCCCCCGGCGACACCATCGGCATCCAGTTTCCCGGTGCCGGTCTGCGCCAGGTGAAGGTGGACGGTGTGGTCGACCTGCCGCAGGCCGACTCCCTCTTCCAGACCGTCGGGGCCCCGAGCCAGTCCCAGCCGACCGCTCCTCCGGACAACGTCGTCCTCCTGCCCGCCACACGGTTCGCCTCCCTCACCCGCGGCGTCACCGGTGTCACCACCCAGATCCACGTCGCTCGCGACAACACTCGGCTGCCCTCCGACCCGGCCTCCGCGTACTCCGCCGTCACCGGCGCCGCCCACAACCTCGAAGCCCGCTCCGCAGGCACGGCCCTGGTCGGCAACAACGTCGGCGCAGCGCTCGACTCGGCCCGCCAGGACGCCCTGTACGCCCAGATCCTCTTCCTGTTCCTCGGTGTGCCGGGCGCGGTGCTGGCCGCCAGCCTGACGGCCGCGGTCGCCTCGGCCGGCGGCGAACGGCGCCGTCAGGAACAGGGGCTGCTGCGGCTGCGCGGGCTGCGGCCTCGCCAGATCACCGCACTCGCCGGTCTGGAGGCCGCCCTGATCGGCCTCGCCGGCGGCCTGGCGGGACTGGGCATCGCCGCCCTCACCGGCCGTCTCGCCTTCGGCACGGCCTCCTTCGGGGCGAGCGCGGGCACCTGGTCCATCTGGTACGCCGTCGCCTTCGTGCTCGGAGTCGCCGTGGCCGCGGGTGCGGTCCTCGTCCCCGCCCTGCGGGACCTGAGCACGGTGACCGTCTCCGACACCCAGAAGCAGGAGGACCTACGACGCTCCCGATCGCCCTGGTGGATGCGCTACGGCCTGGACTTCGCCCTCCTGATCGGCTCGTGGCTCGTTTTCCGTGCCTCCTCCGGCAACCAGTACGCACTCGTCCTCGCCCCGGAGGGCGTACCCAGCATCTCCGTGTCGTACTGGGCCTTCCTCGGCCCCGCCCTGCTGTGGATCGGCGCGGCCCTGCTCCTGTGGCGCCTCACCCTGCTCGCCCTCACCCACGGCCGGGCCGCCCTGGCCCGGCTGGTACGGCCGCTGACCGCGACCCTGGCCGGCACCACCGCCGCGGTCCTGGCCCGGCGCCGCCGCCCGTTCGCCCGGTCGGTGGTCCTGCTCGCCCTCGCCGTCTCCTTCGCGATCTCCACCGCCGTCTTCAACGCCACCTACCACCAGCAGGCCGAGGTCGACGCCCGGCTGACCAACGGCGCCGACGTCACCGTCACCGAACCACCGGGTGCTCAAGTCCCGCCCGCCGCCGGGGCCGCGCTGAAGATCTCCGGCGTACGGCACGTCGAACCCCTCCAGCACCGCTTCGCCTACGTCGGCTCCGACCTGCAGGACCTCTACGGCGTCCGACCGGACAGCGTCGCCAAGGCCACCTCGCTCCAGGACGCCTACTTCGCCGGCGGCACCGCCGACCAGCTGATGCGCCGCCTCGCCCAGCGGCCGGACAACCTCCTCGTGAGCGTCGAGACCGTCAACGACTTCCAGCTCTCCCCGGGCGACACCGTCAACCTGCGCATCCAGGACGGGCGCACCAAGTCCCTGCGCACGGTCCCCTTCCACTACGCCGGCATCGCCAAGGAATTCCCCACCGCCCCCAAGGACAGCTTCTTCGTCGCCAACGCCGCCTACATTGCCAAGGCCACCGGCAGCGACGCGGTCGGCGCCTTCCTCCTCGACACCGGCGGCACCAACCAGCAGCGGATCGACACGCACCTGCGCAACAAGCTCGGCACCCGGGCCACCGTCACCGATCTCACCCAGGCCCGCGGCACCGTCGGCACCAGCCTGACCTCCGTCGACCTGGCCGGCCTCACCCGCATCGAGCTCGCCTTCGCCGTCCTGCTCGCCGCCGGGGCCGGCGGCCTCGTCCTCGCCCTCGGGCTCGCCGAGCGACGCCGCACCTTCGCTATAGCCACCGTCCTCGGCGCGCGGCCACGGCACCTGCACGGCATGGTCCTCGCCGAGGCCGTACTGCTGGCCGCCGGCGGTCTGGCCGGAGGCGCCCTCATCGGCTGGGCGCTGTCGGAGATGCTGGTCAAGGTCCTGACAGGCGTCTTCGATCCGCCGCCCGCTGCCTTGTCGATCCCCGGCATCTACCTGGCACTCACCGGAGCGTCCGCCGTCGCCGCCATCCTGGCCGCGGCCTTCAACGGCATCCGCAGCAGCCGTCGCCCTGCCGTGGAAGAGCTCCGCGACCTGTGAGGAAGACGTGCACCGACGACAAGCCCTTCGCCGAAGCCGCCCCTAGGCTGTCGACCATGCGCACGCCCGCCGCACCGGACCGCAGCCGACTGCGCGTCCTCGTCGTCGAGGACGACGACACCATCGGCCGCCACCTGGAAACCGGTCTGCGCGGCCACGACTACACGGCGACGTGGTGCCGCACTGGAGCGGGTGCTCTGGAGGAGGCCGCACGGGCGCCGTACGAGGTACTGCTGCTGGACCTGGGGCTGCCGGACATGGACGGCCTGGACGTCGCCCGGCAGCTGCGCGCCCGCCTCCCCGACCTGCTCATCGTCGTGCTGACGGCACGGACCGATGACATCGACGTCATCGCCGGACTGGACGCCGGAGCCGACGACTATCTGGTCAAACCGTTCAGCCTGACCGTGCTGCTCGCCCGGCTGCGGGCGCATCTGCGGCGGCATGCAGTGGCGGCCACTGCACGAGAACCAGTGCGGCTGGGCGATCTGGTCATCGACGTCATGGCCCGGCGCTGCGAGCTGAGAGGTGCCGAAGTACCGCTGCGGGCCAAGGAGTTCGACCTGCTCGCGGTGCTGGCCGAACGTGCCGGCGAAGCGGTGTCGCGGGAGACGCTGATGGCCGAGGTGTGGGATGAGAACTGGTTCGGTCCCACCAAGACGCTCGATGTGACGATGGCGGGCCTGCGGCGCAGCCTGACCGAGGCGGCGCAGGCGGTCGGCGGCCCGGTCCGCCTGGCGGAGATCACCACGCTGCGAGGGCACGGCTACCGGTTGGAACGGCAGTCAGGTCCGGCGGATTGAGAAGCAGGCAACGGCGCCGCCGGGCGGACGGTCCTCCTGCCAAAGAGCCCGATGGGAGACGGTGAGCGGGACGACAATGGTGCGCAGGCGGCTTCGCGCCAGGTGCAGGGTGTGGGGGAGCGGCAGGGGGAAGGCCAGCAGCAGGAACCTCGGCTTGCTCGTGAAGAAATGGGTGCCGCCGACGGCCATCGCGATGGGTACCGCGCAGTACGCGAGCAGGGGCAGGGGCATCCTGTTCAGTACGCAGAAGGCGAACAGCAGCAGGTAGCCGAGGACGATCGCGGCGGTCAGATGGACGACGAGGGTGTTGTGCCCGACGGTCAGGTGCTTGAACGTGTCGGCCGTGTCGAGATCGAAGCCGAACCGTGAGCCCCACACAGGCTCTGCACGTGGAAGTAGCCGAGGGGGCTGTGTGTCCTGAGCCTCGCCCAGCCGATGTAGCCGACCCATCCGTGGGGAGCCACAGCGGCGGCCGCCCAGGTGGGCGGGGCGGTGGGCTCACCGCGCGGCGCAGCTGCCAGAGATGGACGACGGCGCCGGTGACGACGGCGGCCGCCACGGCAAGGCCATGGGGACGACACAGCCCGGCCAGCACCGCAAGTGTCCCAGCGGTCAGCCATCGCCGGGTCAGTTGGCGCGTAGAGCGACCAGGCGGCGAAGGCCGTCATGAGGGGTCCGGTGTTACGCCATCGTCAGGATGATCGCGTGCGGTAGCAGCGCCCACAGCGCCACGACGGTGATCCCGACGCGTCGTCTGTGTAGCAGCTCGCCGACCGCATACACGCCCCAGGCCGCCACCAGCGCGCCACTCCATGCAAGGAGCAGGGCCACGTTGACCGGGCCGATCGGCAGCACTGTGTTCACCGCGCGGATCAGGCCCGGGAAGAGAGGGAAGAACGCCAGGTCGTTCCAGACGAAGTGGCCCGGTTTGGCGTGGACGATCAGGCCGTAGCCGTACTGGGCGATGTGCCGGTACCAGCGGCCGTCCCATTCCAGGCCGAGCATGGTGCGCGGATGGCTGCCCAGGTGCAGCGACCACAAGGTCGCCATGATCACGCCGGTGAGCCGCACAGAGGCGAACACCGTCAGTGCCGGCAGTGCCTTCCCCAGTTCGACACGCCGCCGCTGCTGAGGCGGTGGACCCAGCCTCGGCGCGAACCGCCGCGTGAGAGGGTCGCTCTTCTTCATGAGGCTGTAGCCCATTTCGACTCCCCTTTCTGCCCTGCAGGAGAGTGCGGCCGGAGGCCGGAGCAGGGAGCACTGTCGCCGGCTCACAGCGCCGAACGGCGGGCCAGCAAGCCCATGACCAGCAGCCCGGGTCCCATCGGCAGCCATCCGGTCAGCAGGCGGTAGCCGAGGACTGCGGAGATCGCGGTCTGCCCCGGCGCTCCGGCCGCCGTGAGCGCGAGGGCGAGCGCGGCATCCAGCGATCCCAGTCCGCCGGGTGTGGGCAGCAGTGCCGCTGCGCCGCTGGCGACGAGGTATGCCATGACCACGTGGCCCGTCGGCAGTCCGAGACCGAGCGCGTGGACGATGGCGACCACCACGCCGGCGTGCAGCAGCGCGAACGCGAGCGAGCCGCCCCACAGCGCACACGCCCGTGCGCGGCTCCGGTGCACATCACGCACGTCGGCGAAAGCCCGGCCTGCCGCCCGCCTCAGCCGGCCGCTCGCCACGACCAGCAGCAGGAACCCTCCGGCCGCTACCGGCAACAGCACCTCCACCACGTGCGGCACCCGCGCCGACAGCCGGACCGTGCCCGGCGAGGTCACCAGCAGGGCCACACCCAGCACCAACCGGACCACCCCGCCGACGACCGCCTTCACTGCCAGCGCGGTCGCCGAGCGCCGGGTGGACAGACCGCACCGCTTCAGGAACCGCAGGTTGACCGCGGTCGCACCCGCGCCCGCCGGGAGGAGGTGGTTGGCGGCGGACGCCGCGAACTGCGCGGCCACCAGCCGCCCCCTGGGCAGGCGTTCGGTGACGGCCCCCTGTTGCGCCACGGCCGCGCACACCCAGGTGGCCACGGCGGCGAGGCAGGCGAGCAGAAGCCACTCCTCGTCGGCCGCCGCCAGCCTGTCCGTTCCGCTGTCCAGCGTGGCCCAGTGCGCGGCGAGGACCCCACATGCGCCCGCAAGAACCGCCAGGGTGATCCCCAGCTGGCAGTACAGGCGCCTGCCCATGGTCGCCGTGGGTCCGTCGGTCACGGTCACGACACCTCACCGCCCCTGCGTCACGTCAGGAGCCACATACGCCTCAAGGACGCCGACCCGCTCCACGGGCCAGGTGCGCGCGTAAGCGGGCGGGCGGACACTGGGCGCAGTGAGCACGGCGACAGGAGTTCTGTGGGCGGCTCGGGCCAGGTCGGCCGCGGTCGTGCTGGCGTCGTGGCCTCCGGTCTGGGCGGCACCGCACCCTGCGTAGAAGGCGATCGGCACGGCTTCGTACCCGCTGAGCAGGTACGGCGGCCGTACGCCGAGCGTATGGAGGGCGGCCGCGGTACGGGACCAGTCGGCGCGGTTGGCGGCCGAGCCGTGCACGGTGCGCTCCAGGACGACGTACTGCACGGCCAGGTGCCCCGCCAGGCAGACCGCCACCAAGCTGACCGCAAGGGTGCGAGCCCTCCCGCGGGCCGGGGCGGCGACCAGGTACGCGAGGCTATGGGCGACAGGAACGGCGAGCAGGGCGTATGCGGGCAGCAGGAACCGAGGGGCTGCGTAGCCGATGAGGAACAGGTAGGGGACGGCGGCCGTGACGGCGCAGGCGCCTGGGAGTAGGACGGGCAGGGCGCGCCGGGTGCGGACCGCGACCACCGCCCCCAGGGCGGCCAGGAGCGGCAGCAGGAACCACCACAGAGTCATCGCCGGGCTGGGCATCGATCCGGTGCAGGGCCGGCACAGCGTGCGTCCGCCGAGACTGCGCAGCTGGTCGATGACGGCGAGGTGCCAGCCGAGGCCGCCCTGGATGCGAGAGGCATCGGAAAGGCGTTGCGCGAGGCCGCCGTAGCTCGTGTACGCCTCGATCACCCACTCCCCGGCGCCCGCCAACAGTCCGGCGACCAGCACGAGCAGCAGGCGCGGGCGGCGCAGGGAGAGGACGAGCAGGGGCAGCACGATGTAGACCGCGTCCATCGGACGCATCCACGCCATCAGCGCCGCCCCGGCGGACACGCCCCACCAGGCTGCCCGGTCTCCTGCGTTGGCGCGGGCGCGCAGGTAGCAGCCGACGCAAGCCAGGGCCCCGATGGCGACCCAGTAGTTGGGCATGGCCTGGGGGCCGTAGAACAGCGTCACCCACAAGGAGGCGAAGAGGGCACCCGCCAAAGCGAGGATGCGTGGCATGACGTGGGCTCGCCAGACCCGCAGGGCGAAGAAGATGGTCAGGCCGGAGAGGACGGCCAGGTATATCCGGAGGAGGGCGGTGGAGTCCGACCACGAGGCAATCGGAGCGGCAAGGAGGGAGATGCCGCGGGCGCGGGGGGCGCTGAAGAAGGCGGCGGGTACTTGGCCGCTGACCTGGCTGACGTAGACGGTCTCGTCCCAGCCGAGACCGAGATCCGGTCGTACGAGCACGAGCTGGGCGAGCGTGAAGGCGGCCGCGACCGCCGCGGGCCAGGGTTCGCCCAGGCGGCGGCGGGGCCGGACGGTCTGCGGTGGAGGGCTGGTGCGAGGGTCGCCGGTCGTCGTGACACTCGGGCCGTCGGCCATCTTGCACCCCCCCGTCGCTGCACACCGCGCAATCCGGAATCCACTCCTCCTACAACCTGTAGGGGGCGAACCCACCCTACGGTTCGTAGGGTTAAAGGCGGGTGAGAAAGCGACTTCCCCCGCCTCTGTAGGGTGACCGGCATGGCGGGTGGCGGCCAACGCGAGAGCCCCGAACGGCTTGCGGGCGCGCTGAAGACCGCCGTCCTGGCGGCCCTCTGGACGGCGGAACGCCCCCGCACTCCGGCCGAGCTCCAGACGGAACCGGGCGGCGGTCTGGCCTACAACACTGTTCACACCATTCTCAAGCGGCTGTACGACAAGGGTTTGGTCCTGCGGGATGCCGACGGGCAGCGCGGCGCCTACCGCCCGGCACGAGACGCGGCCGAGCTGACCGCCGAGGCCGTGCACGAGGCCCTGGACCGAGGACCGGACCCGATCGCCGCCCTTCAGCACTTCGTGACCGGGCTGAACATGGATGAGGCGCGAGCGCTCCGAGGGGTGCTTGAGCAGTAGGGCCCGCCTTCGGTACAGCCGACGCCGAGGCGGGCGAGGCGCCGCCCCGCCGTGGGACGGCACCTCAAACTGCCCTGTTCGGCGGCCTGTTCCACCGGTGCCGGGGCCAGGCCCGGCGTCCACTTCTCCTCGATCCGGCCGATCTCCCAGACCAGCAAGGCGATGGCCCAGGTGGCGAAGAACAGGCCGACGATGACGTACCCGATGGTCCAGGTGAACGCCTGGGGCAGGATGCCCGCGGGACCGGCGACTGGATGAGGACGGAGGAGAGGATCAGAAGGGCCGGCAAGGCAAACCCGGTCAGTGCGAGGGCGGCGCCGACCGCGAGGGACGCGTCGAGGAAGGTCAGCGGGAGACTCGCGGCGTTGAGGGCGCTGGCCGCGGCCAAGGGATCCGTCGCGCTCGAACGCGGCCTGCTCAACGGCATGTTCGCCGAGGACGCCTTCCACGGCCGCGAGTACGTCGCCTTCTCCGAGGTACGCGCCACCCGCGTCGCCGCTCTGGCCCGCTTCCGGCAGGTGGCCACCGCTTCCCGGTGCTGCAGCACGCCTTCCAGACCGCCGGCGCTCAGCGCCCCTACGAGAGGCGGGCAGAGGACGCCGCCGACGGCTCCGTGCTGCACGCCGATGTCAGCGCCTGGTGGGACGCGACGACCGTGCTCGTCGACGACCTGTACGTCGTCCAGCAGGCGGTCGGCGACGACGTACGGCACCGGGCCGACCAACTCAGCCACGATGCCGAGACGGGCCTGGCCGCCTACCTTGCCGCGGCAACGCTCCTGGCCGCCCTCCTGTAAAGGCCGATCAGCCATTGCCGTCCGGGTCTTGGGAGCCGGTGGTAAAGGATGATGAGGTTTGCCGAGGCACCCGCGAACCTTGTCGGCCACCCGGCCCCTTTCGAACCTGCCGTGCACCGAGACCAGCATGCGGTGAACCAGTTCGGGATCCGTCAGGACATGCACCGGCCAGGGGCCCAGCGAAATCCTGACAACGCGTCCGTATCGCTCAGCTCGTGCAGACACCTGAGGGGATCACTTTTGAGCTGCACCAGGTGCCCGAGGAAGGGGAGTTCACCGGGCGGGACTGGTGCTCAAGAGCGATCGGCGGACATGTAGGACCTCGCACCAGAGGAGGCGCCTGCTCCGAGTAATCCAACTGCGTGTACACGAAAACGAATCGAGCCGGCGCAGTGGGAGCGACCGAAGGGGAGGGGCGCGTGTAGCGGGGTGCAGACCGGCCCGGGCGACTGACCGGGACCGCCGCGAAGTGAGGTTTTCTCAGCGAAATGATCTCCACAAAGTGGGGTGATTCGCTGGTACTCGCGTGAGTCGAACGCGCATGCTCGGGCTGCGGACAGACGTGAAGCCCCTGGTAGGACAGGGCTCTGCCGAGAGGCTCACTACCAGATCATGTCCACAGCTATCCGAGGCTCTACGTTGATCGCCTACGTTGCCACGCTCGATGTCCCCCGCCACGTTGTCGAGTTCCTCGCCCACCATCCGGCCGCTCACCGACGGCGGATCGGCGCACCGAAGCGATCCCGGGCACTGGGGCCGTTCCGGCGGGCAGTGCTGGTGCTGCGCTGGTTCCGCGAGCGAGGGTGCGTGCACTGCCTGGCCCGCGACGCCGGTGTCTCCCAGGCCACCGGCTGCCGCTATCTGCACGAGGGCATCGACGTGCTCGCCGACCAGGCCCCAGACCTGCACGAAGTCCTGACCCAGTGTCAGCGAGAAGGCATGACGCACGTCATTCTCGACGCCACACTGATCGAATCCGACCGCCTTGCCGGCGTCCGTGAGAACGGCAACGACCTATGGTTCAGCCAGAAACACAATGCGTTCGGCGGCAACGTCGTTCCTGTCCGCCCCGGACGGCACCCCGCTGTGGGTCTCCGACGTGGAGCCCGGTTCCACCCCCGACATCACCGCCGCGCGTATCCATGCCCTGCCCGCGCTGTGCAAGGCGGCGGCCGAAGGCCTGCCGACCCTGGCGGACAAGGGCTACATCGGTGCGGGCATCGGCATTCGCATCCCCGTCCGCCGTCCAAGAGGCAAGTCCGAAAAGGCACTTCACGTCGACACCCGCATGTTCAACGCGTTGCTGCGGCACGTGCGAGCCCTTGGAGAGCGCACCGCCGCCGAGCTCAAGCAGCGGTGGCGCACCCTGCAGCACGTCACGCTCAGTCCCAGTCGGATCGGCGACATCGCCCGCGCCGCCCTGGTCCTCAACGGAGTCTGGAAGTGATCAACGCTGGAAAACCTCACTGTGGACCGACCAGCAGTCCGGAGGTTGAGGTGATGGCCCTGCCTGACCAGTCGCGTCAGACAGGGCCCTGCGGGTGCGGCGCACTGGTCAGGCCGGGTGGACGCGCTGGAACAGCCGCCCGGCGAGGTCGATTCCCACGACCGTGCCGCTCTCGTCGCGGGTGAAGCAGCCGCGCTGCCCCGTCAGGCCGCCGTCGGTGACGATGTAGTCGTCGGCCCCGCCTGGCAGCAGCCCGAAGTCGGCCGGCGGCAGGTCCGGCGGCAGCTCGGTGTCCGCGGACGCCCGGAGCTCCGGCTTGATCTGCACGGCGAGCTTCGGTCCGGCCTCGTCCATGCTGATGGTGAGCATCATGGCGTCGATCTCGTAGTTGCCGGCGAACTCGAGGATCCGCGCGGGGTCGTAGGGGAGCGGCTCGGGGTCCCGGTCGGCAACCCCCAGGTAGTGCTCGAGCGCCCAGCGGACGATGGCCTGGTTGCAGGCCGGCCCGCTGTCCGGGCCCGCGTTGGAGGCCACGGCGATGGCGAAGCCCCGCTCGGGCACCGTGAGCAGCTCGGCGAACTGACCGTTCGCCGACCCGCCGTGCCCGACGACGCGAACGCCGTCCACGTCGCGCAGGAACCAGCCGATGCCGACGGCGTCGCCCATCGAGCTGGAGCGCAGCTCGACCGTCGGCTCGGCCATCCGGTGCAGTGTCTCGGCGGACATCACCCGGGCGCCACTCTCCGAGCGGCCGTCGCCGAGGTGGAACCGGGCCCACCGGAGCTGGTCCGCGACCGAGGAGACGATGCCCCCGCCGGGGTTGTTGCCGCGGGAGTCCTTCCACCGCCGCGCTACGGCCAGGGTGCCGTCCTCGCCGACGTTGTGCCCGACGGCGAACCGCCGGGTCATCACCTCGTCGCCGGCGAAGAAGCTGTGGGTCATCCCGAGCGGTTCGAAGAGCAGCGAGGCGACGGCGCGCTCATAGGTCAGACCAGTGACCTTTTCCACGATCCGCCCGGCGAGGTTGTAGCCCAGCTGGCTGTAGGAGGCGCGGGCGCCGACCGGCGCGATCAGCGGAATCCCGGCGAGCTGCGCCACGTGGGTGGCCAGCGCGTCGTCGCCGTCGCCGGTGTCGGATGCGGTCCGGACGTTGAGCCCCGCGGTGTGGTTGAGCAGGTTCCTCACAGTGATCCGGGTCGCGGCCTCCTCATCTGGGAGTGCGAACTCCGGAACGTACCGGCGCACCGGCGCGTCCAACTCGATCTGGCCGGCCTCAACCAGGCGCATCAGCGCGGTCGCCGTGTAGGTCTTGGTGACCGAGCCCAGCCGGAACAGCGTGTCCTGCGTGACCGGCAGGGGGTTCTCCAGGTTCGTCACGCCGTGGCACGCGAAGAGCTCCCGGCCGTCCACCCATACCCCGACGGCAACGCCGGGGATGCCGAACTCCGTTGCCTTCGCCTCGACATAGGCGGCCAGCGACTCCTGTGACATTTCTTGTCCCCCTCTTCCGCTCCCGCAGCTGCATGACTTGCACTGCATTCAAGTCGAACGTAGGGCAAGACTTGAACAGCGTGCAAGTGGCTTTTTGAACTTTGTGCAAGTCGCGGCCCGATGCCCTACCGTGGCCACATGCCCCGCGACACGCTGACCCGCGAACAGATCGTCCAGGCCGCCGTCGAGCTGCTGGACGCCGAAGGCCTGGAAGGCCTCAACATGCGCGCTCTGGGCAAGCGGCTGGGCTCCGCGGCCACCGCGGTCTACTGGCACGTCGGCAGCAAAGACAATCTCATCGCCCTCGCCGCCGACCAAGCATGGAGCGAGATCGCACTGCCCGACCTGACCGCCACCGGCTGGCGGACCGCAGCCGCCGCGACGGCCAATGGCCTGCATGCAATGCTCACCCGCCACCCCTGGCTGGTGCAGGCCTTCGGCTCCTTCTTGATGTTCGGCCCCGCCAAAGCCCGCTACGACGACCACACCCTCGCCGTCTACGAGGCCGCCGGATTCACCGGCGCGCTCGCCGACCAAGCGGCCGCCACCGTCTTCACCTTCGTGCTCGGCAACGCCCTCGGCCCAGCCGCGGCGGCCTCGCTCTCAAGGAAGCTCCGCGGCGACGGCAACGCCGAGCAGCTGATGCGCGACAGCATGGCCGAAGCCCGCGAGATCGCAGCGCAATTCCCCCGGCTACGCGCTCGCCTCGAAACCCCCGCCGCCGGCTACGCCACGGCTCCGGACGACACCTTCGCCCTCGGCCTCCAGGCCCTCCTCGACGGCCTTGACGCCCGACTCGCCGGCCGACGCGCGAGCAGCGCGCCCGGCGAGTCGGGGTAGTCATGACTCGCGCAGTCGATCCGCAACCGACGACTTTGCTTCATCGGTTCGCGGAGACATTTTGCTGAGAAAACCTCACTGAACCTCTTTCATCCTGAGTAGTCGCAGGTCAAGAGGGTGTGGATGGCTTGGACGGCGGTGCCGATACGTCGGGTTGAACATCGGGCTCGCCGTAACAGTCGCCATGACTTCAGCTGTGCGAAGGCGCGCTCGCCGGGAGCACGCAGCCGGGCGTGGTCGCGGTTGAACTGCTGGTAGTGCTCGGGCTGTTCGTGGTGGTGGTAGTAGGGGGTGCGGACGGTGGGGGGCTTCCACCTTGATCGTGGACACCGGCTGTCATGCAGCGATGGCCAGCGTAGTTGATCTCTGTTCGAATGCGACCGGCGCGAGGTAGCCGATCGTGGAGTGCCTGCGCTGGTGGTTGTAGAAGCCGAGCCAGTCGAAGACTGCGAGGCGGGCGGCTCGTGCGGTCGGCCAGCCGCGCCGGCCTGGAAGGATCTCCCGCTTGAGCGAGGCGAAGAACGACTCCGCGGCGGCGTTGTCCGCGGAGGTGCCGACCGCTCCCATAGATCGGAGGATCCCCGCGTGGTGGCAGGCGTCGGCGAAAGCCTTCGCCCCGTACTGGGCGAGTTCAACCGGTCGTTGCAACACCGGGCTGTTGCAGCGAGCGTAGCTGCTCGCCGAATACCTCGGCGGGAGTCTTCCAACCGAGGATCTTGCGGGGTCGGTTGTTGATCGCCAGGGCGACGGCCTCGAGGTCCTCGGCAGACCACCTGGCCAGGTCGGTCCCCTTGGGGAAGTACTGGCGCAGCAGCCCGTTCGTGTTCTCGTTCGTCGGGCGCTGCCAGGGCGAGTGCGGGTCGGCGAAGAACACCTTCGTCCCGGTCTCGAGCGTGAACTGGGCATGGCCGGAGAGCTCCTTCCCGCGGTCCCAGGTCAGGGTCCTGCGCAGTTGCTCGGGCAGCCGCGTCACCGACGCCATCAGCGCGGCGTTCATCGCGGCGGCGCCGTAGCCGCCCAGCGACGGGCTGTTCCTCTGCGGGGGCTTCTGGGCCCAGCCCTCCAGCCGGGGCAGGTGGACCAGGACCGTGGACCGGCTGCTGCGCTCGACGAGCGTGCCGATCGCGGACCGGCCGGTCCCGATGATCAGATCACCCTCCCAGTGCCCCGGCATCGCACGGTCTGCGGCCTCAGCAGGGCGTTCACTCAAGACGACGTCCGCGGTGACATGCCCCTGCGGCTTGTTCCGTGACCTCGCCCGAGGCTCTCGAAGTGCCCGTCCGGTGCGCAGGCAGGCGACCAGCTCCCGCTTGAGCGCCCCACGGCCCTCGATGAACAGCGACTGGTAGATCGCCTCATGGCTGATCCGCATGGACTCATCCTCGGGGAAGTCGACCCTCAACCGGTGCGAGATCTGTTCCGGGCTCCACGCCATCGCCCACCGCCTGTCTTGCCGGTGTGGCTTGTTCAGCCCTTTCCACGCAGGCGTCTGCGGTCCCGCGACGACCGTCCCGTCAGGTCGGTGAACGTTCCCGGAGAGCCGCTCCTGCACGTACTGGCGCAACCGGTCGTTGCCCAGGAGCTTCGCGCTCTTCGGGCGCTTGGCCGCCTGCTGAGCCTTCCACTGGGCGACCGTCGCGCGGTATTCCTGCTTGCCGCCGCGCGTGGCGGCGTTGCGGCGCAGTTCGCGAGAGATCGTCCCGGGGTCACGCCCCAGGGCGCGGGCGATCTCGCGCACGCCCTTGCTCATCGCCATGAGGATCGCGATTTCCTCACACTCCTCGAACGTGAGGTACCGGCCCGTGGGCTCGGCCAACGAGATCGGAGGCATGCCGCCAGCGTGACGAAACCACCTCGCACCCACCGGCCACGACACGCCAACTGCCAGCGACGCCTCCACCGTCGTGCCCCCCGTGGCGATCAGTCGCCAGAACTGGCGCTGCACGACCCGGGACGGATCAGGCCTCCCAGGCGACCGCATCGCCGGCCGCAACGCACGATCAGCCCGCCACTGCCGACGCCGACCCTCCGGAACATCGCTGGTCTTCAAACTCCAGTCCGCCGTGGCCACGCCGCGCACCTCCGAGATCAGGGTGTTGCGACGACCAGTTGAACCCACCGTTACTTCCGCGGTCGGAGTGAAATATCGCACCGGCCGAGAGCTGCCTGTTCCGTGCCGCGTTGCGGATTGCCCTGGATATCAGTGGGGTTCGATAGTGGTCGTCCATCGCATAACCGATGACTTCCTTCGTGCAGCAGTCGATGACCGTTGCGAGGTACAGCCAGCCTTCCCCGGTCGCGATATAAGTAATGTCGCCGACGAGCTTTTTGCCGGGCGCGTCCGCAGCGAAGTCGCGGCCGACGAGGTCCGGCACCTCGCCGGCCGCAGCCCGGGTGAGGCTGAACCTCTTCGGCTGTGGCAGGCAGGGCACCAGGCCCAGTTCGCGCATGAGGCGGCGGACCAGCTCCACGCCCGCGGCGACGCCCCAGCGGTGCAGCTGAGCCTGGATGCGTCGGTGCCCGTAGGTGCTGTCGGACATGTCGAAGGCTTTCTCGATGAGCAATTTGAGTTCTTCACGCCGCTGAACTGTCGCGGATTCCGGGCGGGATCTCCAGTCGTAGTAGCCGGATCTGGAGACGCCGAGCCGGCCGCACATGAACTCGACGCTGTATGCGTACTTCTCGGTGTCGAGCCGCATCTCGTCGATGAACTCGTACTTGCTTGCTACCGGGGATCCTTCGCGAAGTACGCTGCGGCTTTTTTCAGGAAGGTAACTTCCATCTCCAGCACACGGTTGCGTCGTTCGAGTTCCTTCAGGCGCGCCCGCTCGTTCACCGTCAGTTCCGCATCGAGGGCCGGTTCCTGCTGCTTCTGATACTTCTTCACCCAGCCGCGTAGCGTCTCCGAGTTCAGCTCAAGCTCCCGGGCGACTTCGGAGATCGTCTTGCTGGACCTCAATGCGATCTGGACGGCTTCCTCGCGGAACTCCGGTGAGTACTTACTGGGTGGCGCCACTTCTTCCTCGTTTCCTTGTTCAGGACAACCCTATTGGGTGCCTGTCCGGAAACTTCGTGGCCCCTCACACATCGGCTACGAGTCATGGCTGGAACGGGACTGGTTGATCCTTCTGGACGCTGATCCGCAAGTGAGAGGGATCGCGTCACAGCCGTTCTGGCTGCACCGGCACGACGGCGAGCGCGTGCGCCGCCATGCTCCCGACTTCTTCGTGCGTCTTGCAGACGGCCGGGGCCGGGTGGTGGATGTCCGGGCCGCTGACCGCGTGGATGACGCGGCTGCGGAGGCTTTCGAGACGACGGAGCGGGCCTGCCGCTCGGTGGACTGGGAGTTCGGGCGAGTTGGTGCCGTGGATCCGGTGCTGATGGGGAACATGCGGTGGTTATCGCGCTATCGCAGACGGCGATGCCTTCGGCGGGACGTTGCCGAGCGCCTGCTGGAAGGCTTTCGTGAACCGGCGCCGTTGCGGCCTGTGGCATTGAGCGTGGGTGATCCGCTGCTGGTGCTGCCGGTGCTGTTCCACCTCCTGTGGTCGGGCTTCCTGGTGACGGACGTGACCTCGCGCCTGCTGGGATCGGATTCCGTGGTGCACACGGAGGCGAGGGGGCGGTCATGGGACGGCTGACGCGGCCGGAGGGTCTGGCGGTGGGGGAACGTGTCCGGTTCGACGGCCAGATCCGCCTGGTTCTGGCCGTCTCGGGCAGGGCGGTGACGCTGTCGGACATGGACGGCACGCCGCGGCCCGTTCCGCCGGCGATGCTGTTCGCTGACGACGACTTCGAGGTCGTGGACAGTTCGGGGCGGATGCCGCGGCCGCCTGTGTCACTGCTGGAGACCCTTCCCCAGGCGACGTTGGAGAAGGCCCTGTGGTGGGAGGGCCACATTCTGGAGGTCCTCAGCGGGTTGCCGCCGGATGCCGGGGCGGGCACGGAACTGAAGCCGCAGTATGGGCCGTCGCGATCTTTGACCGCACGGGAACGTGCTAAGGCCGTCGAACTGACTGCGGCCGGCCACCGGGTGAGCGCGAGCACGGTCGCCAACTACCGGCGCCGCTACGAGACAAGCGGGGTAATGGGCCTCGTCGATCACCGGCCGGTCCGCAAGACACCGAAGTACGGCACTGTGAACGACGTGGTGGTCGCCGCGATGAGCCAGGCGATCAGCGAGGCCACCGACGCCTCCACCCGCACCGGCACCTTCCTGCTCTGGCGGACCGAACAGATCCTCAAGGCCGCCTCGGAGGACAGGGAGGTGAAGCTGCCTTCACGCCGGACGCTCTACCGGCTGCTGGACAAGCTCACTGCCGGCACCCACACCACGGGATCGGCGACTACCAGAAGATCGCGAGCGCACGGGGCGACCGCACCGTTCGGGGAACTTCCCGCGTTCGCACCGGGTGAGGTGATGCAGATCGACTCCACCCCGCTGGACGTGCTGGTCCGCCTGGATGATGGCGTGGCGGGCACGGTCGAGCTGACCGGCATGATCGACGTTGCGACCAGGACGGTCACTGCGGCGGTGCTGCGGCCCACGACGAAGGCCGTCGATGCCAGCGTCCTGCTGGCTCGCACGGTCACCCCGGAACTGATGAGGCCGGGCTGGGTCGACGCCCTGCGCATGTCCCGCTCGGTGCTGCCGCACCGTCGGCTGCTGACTTTGGATGAGCGCCTGGAGCATGCTGCCGCTCGACCAGTGATCGTCCCCGAGATGATTGTCTGTGACCATGGCAAGGCGTTCATGTCGCGCAACTTCCTCGCGTCCTGCCGTTTCCTTCAGATCGATCTCCAGCCCGCGCACAAGGGCTCGCCGTTCGAGAAGGGGCACATCGAGAAGACGCTCGCCTCCGTGGGCACTCTGTTCACGCAGTTCCTGCCCGGCTTCACCGGCCGCACCACCGAGCACCGCGGCCGGCACCTCGACAAGCAGCCGCTGTGGTCCCTGCCGGAACTGCAAGAGCTCCTGGACGAGTGGATCGTTGCCAAGTGGCAGAACCGCGAGCACGACGGGCTGAGGGATCCGACTGCCCCCGGACGGATGTTCACACCGAACGAGAAGTACGCCACGCTCGTCGAAGCCTGCGGCTATGTTCCCGTCGCGCTTGCCGGCGACGACTATGTCGAGTTGCTGCCTTCCCTCTGGCGCGTGGTCAACGACTACGGCATCAAGATCAAGCGTCGCACCTACGACAGCCCCGCCCTGACCGGGCTGCGGCGTCAGCATTCCGGCATTCAGGCCAAGAAGGGGTTGTGGGAGGTCCACCACGATCCCTACGACATCTCCCGGATCTGGGTACGCGACCACCGCGCGGGAAGCGGCTGGATCGAAGCCACCTGGAAACACCTGCACCGCGTCCCGGTTCCCTTCGGCGAACTGGCCTGGGACCACGTCGCCCAGGGACTGCCCCAGGCGACCGAGGAAGAGATCGCCGACGCGGTCGCCGCCCTCCTGGCCAAAGCTCATGCGGGCCCCGACCAGCCGGCAGGAAAGAAACGGACCGCCAGGGACAAGCGGGTTGCCGCCCGCACTCGCGCAACCAGCACCCCAGCCCCAGCCGAACCCACACCCACTGAGGCAGATCCGTCCGGCCAGGACAGCGAGCCCCTGGCCGAGGTGATTCCGCTGGGCCTGTTCGACCCGTTTGAAGATCCGTGGAGGCGCGTGTGACCGAACCTGGTGCCATACCCGGCGGCTTCCTCGAGGACGCCGAGGCTGAGTCCGGCCAACAGCTCACCACGCTGGAAGGCTGGCGGGAGTTCGTCGCAGCAGAACCACCGCCCCCGACACCGCTGCCCCTGCATGAGTACGCCGATCTGTCCCCTGTTGAACAGGAGGTCGCAGACGAAGAACGTCTGGATCATCACGCCCGGCTGCTGGTCGTCGCCACGTCCACCGTCCGGCACACCGTCACCAGCGGGCGGCGCTTGGTCCTGCTCAACCGGCATGCGATCAGCGCACGCCGGGGGCTGATTGTCTCCGGTCCGGCCGGCACGGGAAAGACCATCGCCATCACCCAGCTCGGACGCACCCACGAGCTGCTGGACCGGGCCCGTCACCCGCATCGCAGCGAGCGCATCCCTGTCCTCTACATCACCGTCCCGCCCGCAGCGACCGCCCGCATGATCGCCGCGGAGTTCGGCCGCTTCCTCGGCCTGCCGGTCAGCAGGAGGCTCAACATCACCGACATCATCGAGGCCGTTGCCGGCGTCTGCACCGACACACGCACCGGCCTGGTCATCGTCGACGAGCTCCACAACATCTCTCTGACCAACCGGCACGGGGCCGAAGTTGCCGACACGCTGAAGTACTTCTCCGAACGCATCCCCGCCACCTTCGTCTATGCCGGAATCGACATCGAACGCAGCGGCCTGCTTACCGGCACACGAGGCGCTCAGATCGCCAGCCGCTTCACCCTCATCCCCACACACCGCTTCCCCTACGGAGCGGAGTGGAAGGGACTGGTGGCAGCCCTCGAACAGACACTCCTGCTGCGCGACCACAAACAAGGGACGCTCGTCGCACTCGATCGATACCTCCACGAACGAACCGGCGGCATGATCGGCACGCTGTCCCACCAGATCCGAGGGGCCGCCATCGACGCCATCCTGAGCGGCACGGAGAAGATCACCAAGCCGGCGCTCCAGGCGATCCCGTTGGACTTCACCTCGGAAAGCCGCAGCCCAGCGAAGGAAGCCGGGGCTCGCCGGTGACTGCCGCCATGCCTGAGCGGCTGGGACCGCTTCCCGTCCGTGTCCGGCCGCGGCCAGGAGAACACACCGCATCGTTTATCCGGGGCCTTGCCCGAGCCAACCATCTCAAGCCCAGCTACCTGCACATGATCCTCAGCGGACCGCCCAACTGGTTCGGGGCCCCACTGCCTGACCGACTCTCTGCGCTATCCGGCATCTCCGAACAGGTACTTCAGCGCACCCTGGCCAGTGCCTCATCGGAGCTGATAGCCCTCAGGCCAAAACCAGGCCAAAGCGAAGCGGAACGCTCCCAGGCGCAGCTGCGCCTTCGAATCCGGCGTGACGCGGAGGGAAGAGGGCTGACAGTCCGCACGCTGGCAGCACGCCACCGAGCCTCTCGGCGCACGGTCCGCAAGGCCCTCAACATGCCGGAACCCTCACCCCAGGAGATCACTCACCACCGGCCCAGGATCGTCGAACGGCACAGGCGCCTCATCGATCCCATGCTTGAGGAGGGTCTCCTCCCCAAGCAGATCTGGGTCCGCCTCATCGACGACCACGACATCACCATCGGCTTCAGGCTCGCCCCCATCGTCTACTACGCCCACGAGTGGCATCTCGCCAAGAGCCGCGTCGTGGACGCAAGCTTCCCAGCCCTCAATGTGTGAGCCGGGACGCTTCGATCGCGGCACCGGTTTCAACTATCGCGCCCTCCGCGACTCGCCGTTCCTGGCGAAAGTGGCGGGCGAACCACCTGGTTCCATCTCTCACACCTGGACGCCCTGAACCATTACGCGGCCCTGCGTGACTCCTCCTCCACGGCGACGTCCTCGCCGAGAAGATCGATTCCGGCACCGGCATGCGCTGACACAGGAAAAGCAACAGCACTTATATAAGCACTGTTAGAATGCGCCTCATGGCCGATCCTCATGCACTCGACCCGACGCGGCAGAGCCTCTGGCGCCCTCTGCGCCTGCTCCAGGCGTCCATGGACGCCGACATCGCCCAGATCTACTCCGAGCGGCAGATCGACGGGCTCAAGCCGAGCTTCGTCATGGAACTGCTCCGGCTCCATGCCTGTGGCCCCATGACCATCGCTGAACTGGCCGAGTCGGTTCAGCGCACGCATTCGGCGCTCAGCCAGAAAGTCGCAGCGATGCGCAAGGCCGGCTGGGTCCAGACCGTCGTGGGCGACGACGCACGCACCAAGAAGGTGACGCTCACCGACAAGGCTCGTCACGTCATCGACCGGCTGGCGGCTGAATGGCGGGCCACCGAGGCCGCCGTCGCTGACCTGGAAGCCGAGGTTCCCTACCCCCTCTCCCGAGTTGTCACCGATATCGAGCGGGCTCTGCAGCGCAAAAACTTCCACGACCGGATCGCCGAGAAGCTGGCGGAGGATCCCGCATGGGGCTGAAACGCACGCTGCTCGATGTGACTCCGTTACGGTCATCGCCACCGTTCCGGCGGTTGTGGGTCGGTCAGACTCTGTCCGGTTTCGGCGGCCAGATGACGCTCGTCGCTGTGATGTTCCAGGTCTGGCAGATGACGGAGAGCCCCACGTGGACGGGTGCCGTCGGGCTGGCCCAGGCGGTTCCGCTCGTCGCGCTCGGGCTGTTCGCCGGGTCGCTCGTCGACCGAGTGGACCGCCGGAAATTCTACCTGCTCACGATCAGCGGACAAGCCGCGTGTTCGCTCCTCCTCGCCCTCCAAGGCTTCCTCGGCCACGTTCCTGCGGCCGGCGTTCTGGGGCTGGTCGCACTTCAGTCCTGTTTCGGCGCAGGCAGCGGCCCCGCCTCGCGCACCTTCATTCCGCACCTCCTGCCCAAGCACCAACTGGCCGCGGGTCTGGCGCTAAGACGCATCGCCTTCCAGGGCGCCATGCTGCTCGGTCCCGCACTGAGCGGACTGATCGTGGGCGGGCTGGGAGTCGGCGCCTGCTACCTGATCGACGCCCTGACCTTCATCGCCGCGCTCTACGGTGCGTTCGGCTTGCCGCAGATGGCCTCCGAAGACGAGCCCGCACGGCCCGGCCTGCGCGGAGTGCTGGACGGCCTGGCCTTCCTGGCGCGCACTCCCGTCATCCGCGGGGCCCTGCTCACCGACCTGGCCACCACCGTGCTGTCGATGCCCATCAGTCTGTTCCCCTTGTTCAACGCCGAACGATTCGGCGGCAACCCCCGCACTCTCGGACTGTTCCTCACGGCCATCGCGGTTGGTGGCGTTGCAGCGTCGCTGTTCTCCGGAACCTTCACGCGGCTCCCCCGCCCCGGCCTGGTCATGCTCGGCGGATCCGCCGCCTGGGGTGCATCGTTGACGCTGTTCGGACTGTCGCCCAACCCCTGGGCCGGATTAGCCTTCCTCGTCATAGTCGGCGCCGCCGACACCGTCTCAGTCGTCGCCCGCAGCACCGTCGTCCAGATGCACACCCCGCACGAACTACTCGGCCGCGTCAGCGCTGCTGAACAAATCGTCGGGCAAGCGGGACCCGACATCGGCAACATGCGCGGCGGTCTCGTCGCAGACGCCACCTCGGGAACGGCGGCCCTGGTCAGCGGTGGCCTGCTATGCCTGGGTGCCGTCGTCTTGGTGGGCGCCGCCACGGCGGACCTGCGCCGTTCCTCCGCACCGCCCCATCCACACACCGCCACAGCCAGCCCATGAGCCTCGCTCCGAGGCGCAGCCACTGGTTCCAACTCTCGTGACCAGGTTCCAACTCTCGCGTCCCGGCTCATTGTGTGGCCTGGGCCACTCAAACTTCGATGGCACGCGCTCAAAGTTCGCTGTCACAGGACAGCAGCGATAGCTGGCCACTCACAGTGCTACTTGGCCGCAAACGCGCCCATGACGGTCCTCCTGGGCTTCGACACCCGAGGCTGCTCCAGTGCAGGTGAGGTCTCGACCCGTAGTTGTGTCTGTTCCGGAGCGGTAGTGTCAGTCATTCCACCTGTTCCGGGTCCACCTGTTTTGGCAGAGGCGGTGATGGCGGGAACAGGCGGTCTTCCAGGGCGGGTAGCCCGAACAGCATGAGAAGCGGCACCACCGGGCCGAGCAGGGCTATCACGATCACGGCGCCTCCCTGGGAAGTCGGCGATCACGGCTGATGCTTGACGGCAAGCTGACCATGTTCACCGTGCGGCCGAACGGGGGTAGGCCGCACATGGGGAAGGGCCCGCGTAGGCCGAACGGGTGAGGCCAGGACGTACGGAGGTATGGCCTGGTGGCGGACCGCAGCGGCTGGTGCACTGTCGGGTGCGGGCGGCCACGAGCCGGCACCCATGCCTCCGCCCCGTTCGGCACTCTCCCCGGCCGAAGGGGGCGCCGCCACGGGCGGGCGGAGCGAGGGTGTATGCCAGCGCGTTCTGTACCCGGTGTACTGCTCCTTCACAACCAGGCCCCACCGCGTCCGAGGGTAACTGGAGGGTAACTCTGTGTCGTCCGCATGATTACGCAATCCTCACCAGAGGGGCACATGAGCGAGCAAGAAGTCACCTTCTACATCCGGCCCAACTACACGGGCGACGCCCACACCTACGCGGTCGGAACCGACGAGAACCTGTACCCGGGTGAGCTCAACGACAGGTTCAAGTCCGTCAAGGTCGGCCGGAAGGCCAAGGTCTTGGCCTGGCAGCACGACAACCAGAGCGGCAAGTACCGGGAATGGGATCTCGACCAGCCGGACATCTCTGACATCGGCGGGCTGACCAGGTTCAAGGTCGTCGAGAGCACCACCCTGCCCATCGCCGTCCGGCTCCAGGACCTCACCGGCGCCCCAGACGGGCGGTACAGCCTCAAGGTCGCTTCCTACGACGTCGGAGACACCGTCGTCCGCTCCGGCGACCCGGAGTACGGGCTCGTCGGCGTCATGCCCGAGGACGGCCCGCCGGTCACCACCGCCATCTACGTCCGTGACGAGCACTCTGGCGTGTACGTCGCCGTGGGCGCCATCTACTTCGTCTGGAACTCCAGCACCAAGTCGATCGACGTCGCCGACGCCTCGAACGTCCCCGAGAACCTGGACTACTCGCGAGACGGCCGCAACCAGTTCACCTTCAAACTCACCGAGGTATAGCCGTCGGCTGTGCCGTACAGGCGACGAAGAGGCCGGAGCATCCCCTGCTCCGGCCTCTTCGTGGCGAAGCCAAGTCCGCAGTGGCCAACCATCTCTGAGTAAAGCGGCCAACCACCGTTGAGCAGCGCCCGCTCACCAGCGGGCCTCCGGATCCCTCTGGCCAGATATCGGTGGAGGTCACAAGCACCTCGCCCGTGTCCCGCGACACCGAACCTTGATCGTTTGCCACTGAACTTCGACGACCGGTACTTTCCCGCATCGAAGTTGACCGTCGACGTTTGGCTGCCTGGGGGCGGGCCCCGGCGCCTCCGTTCTTCCTGGTAGCGCATGGGATCATCGACGAATTGCTCATGCGTCGGCGCAATGTTGGCTGCTGCGGTCAGGTGCCGGGGTGGGGTGTCGACTGCATCGGATGGAACTCAGGGGCGGGGTATGTCGGACGGTCGGATGGTGCGTGCCGCAGTGGCGGTCTGCGCAGTGGCGATGATGGGTACGGCCGCCGGGTGCGGGAGCGACACCGGCGCCGCGGGGAAGCCGGTGGTGAGCGGAACTTCCGGACGTCCCGCGACCGCGGGATCCGCCTCCGCCGGAGCAACGACGAAGCCCGGCGTGTCGCCCTCCCTCACCGGCGCCTCCGCGGCCCGGAGCGGGTCCGCAAGCGGGAACAGATCCCACCTGGTGACCCAGCAGCAGATCGACTCCTACGTGCTCACTCAGAAGGACGTCCCGGGCGACAAGATCTCAACGATGGCGGGCCGCACCACGGACGGGACGGAGATACCGGTCACCCTGTCCACGGGCAACCTGCCACGGATCTCACCAAAGGGCTGTCAGCACGTCTACGAGAACGCTCAGCACGGCAGTGCCTACCGCCAGTACGCCCTCGCCGATGACCTCCTCAGCGGCCGTCACAACGTTGAGGTGGCCCTGATCGCGTACCGGCCGGCGGACGCGCCCAAGGTCCTCGCCGACCTGCAGGCGGCGCTGCCCCAGTGCACGGCGTATGCAGGACCCGTCGACATGACCGAAGGCTTCGAGCACCCCCAGGTTCTGCCGGACCCGCACCTGGGCGACCAAGCCGTCGAGTACCGCATCGTGGAGAAGGTCGACGACCAGGAAGGCACCCTCCGCGCCCCGTTCCACTTCCTGGTGGTTCGCAAGGGTTCCGTCATCGCTTGGTTCATGGCCCAAGGCTTCCCCGGCAAGGCGGCAGTCCTGCCCATGGACGTGATCAACGCCCAGCTCGCGAAACTTCCCTGATTGGCAGTCCAGCGCGCTTCATGGGGAGCCTGTCCCGGTGGTCAAAGTTCAGTGGCAAACGGTCAGGGTTCAGTGACACGGGACAGGTGTGACCCGCACGGGACGTCCGGGAACGATGAAGGGCCATGACCGCGCAAGCGGGTGCCGGCCGCCCCTGGCCGGCCTGGCGGTGCGCCTGTCCTCGGCGTACCCCCGGCCGCTGCCTCAACCGACGTCCCGGTCTGGCCCGTCACAACGGCGCACAGCGTGTGACGGGCCAGACCGGGACGTCGGTTGAGGCGAGAATGACGGTGGTTCCGGTTGGATGGCGGCGTCAAGAGGTTCGGTCGGGGGTCCGCGGACGTCGCCGCCTGCCTACGAGGAGCCTGGTGAAAAAGGCGCAGGATGAGTTGGGCGTGTGGAAATAGACTCTGAACCGCCCCGGGTTCGGTAGAGATCTCAGATTGTGGTGATGACCTGGGGTTTCGCGAGTTCGGTGTAGTAATTGGCTTCGTATTCGACGGGCGGGATGTGCCCTATCTCACCGTGAAGTCGGCGGTGGTTGTACCAGTCGATCCACTCGGCGGTGGCGAGCTCGACCTGGGAGAGCGTCTTCCAGGGCCGCTGGGGCTTGATCAGCTCGGTTTTGAACAGGCCGATCGTGGACTCCATCAGGGCGTTGTCGTACGCGTCACCGACGGATCCGATGCTCGCCGCGATGCCGGCGGCGTCCAGGTGCTTGGCGAGGCGGTAGCTCGTGTACTGCGACCCGGCGTCCGAATGATGTATCAACTCGCCCGGCTGGATGGGGCGTTGGTCGCGGTCGCGCTGCCAGATGGCCATCTCCAGGGCGTCCAGCACGAACACCGTCTCCTTCACCGTGGCCGCGGACCAGCCCACGATCCGGCGCGAGAAGGTGTCCACGACGAACGCGACGTAGACGACGCCGGCGAAGGTCTTCACGTGCGTGAAGTCGGCTACCCAGCAGCGGTTCGGGGCGCTGGCGACGAAGTCGCGGTCGACAAGGTCGGGGGCCCGCTCAGCCTGCCCGCCGGGGATCGTGGTGATGACGCGTTTCCCGCGCACCGCTCCCTGGATACCGAGCTCGCGCATCAGGCGCTCGACGGTGCAGCGGGCCACCGCATGCCCCTGCCGGTTCAGCTCGCGCCAGATCTTCCGGGCTCCGTAGACACGGTAGTTGGACGTGTAGACCTCCTGGATCCTCTCCTTGAGCTCCTCGTCGCGCACGGAACGGGCAGAGGGAGTGTCGAGGCGTTTCCTGTGGGCGTAGTACGTGGAAGGGGCGATCTTGCAGTCGTGTGCGGTGAGCGTCCTGCAGATCGGCTCGACCCCGCCGAAGCGGTCCCGGTGCTCGTCGATGAACGCTACGAGCGCGTGTGTGGCCGGTCGAGCTCGGCCGCGAAGAAACTCGCCGCGGCCTTCAGGATCTCGTTCGCCCGCTTCAGCTCGGCGTTCTCCTTCTTCAATGCCTTGAGCTGGGCGGACTCCTCCGTCGTCGTCCCCGGACGCTGCCCCGCGTCGATCTCGTGCTGCTTCACCCAGTTCCGCAGCGTCTCGCGGGAGCCGATGTCGAGCTTGTCCGCGACCGCCTGCAGGGCGGCCGTCTCGTTCGGGTAGTCGTCGCGCACTTCGGCGACCATGCGCACCGCACGACGGCGCAGCTCAAGCGGGTAACGGGAGGGTCGTGCCATGACTCAATCCTTACATGGAATCGAGCCTCCACCCGACCCGGGGCGGTTCAGTCGATCCGGAGCCGAGCCCAAGCTCGCTGTACGCCAGCACGGGGTGCCATCCGGCCGGCCACCTGCTCGCTCCGCAGGACGTCGACCTGGACGGCGGCCGCGTGTGGGCGGTCGACGCCTCCGGCGCTCTCGGCTATGTCACTGAGCCTGTTCCAACCTCAGGTTGCGGTGGCTGAGGGCTATGAACGGGTCTACGTCCGAGCGGTCGTGAGGTAGCACCGGCGCCCGGCCCTCCATATAGGACAGAACCTGACCTGGATCCCGCCTAACGTCGAGGCTGACAACCAACATTGGCGGAAGGGCCGTGATGTCTGAGCAGACCAACTCCGCGCCGGCGGGCTACACCACCGTTGCCCCCTGGGTCGTTACCGACGACACGGGTGCTTTCCTCGACTTCGTCTCCCGGGCGTTCGGGGGTGAAGAGCTGGCGCGAGTGCCCACCGAGGACGGTTTGATCGGTCACGGCGAGATTCGAGTCGGCGATACCGTCGTGCTGGCCTTCGACCGGCACACGAACTGGCCCGCCATGCCAAGCCTGCTGCGCGTGTTCGTCACCGACGCCGACCAAGCCTTTTCACAAGCCGTCGCAGCTGGCAGCCATGTCGTCACGCCTTTGGCCTACGACGCCTTCGGACAGCGCGGAGGCCGTATCAAGGACCCGTTCGGCAACATCTGGTGGGTGATCAGCCGCGTCGAGGACGTCTCTGAAGAGGAGATGTGGAAGCGGCTACAGGACCCCGCGTACGCCGAAGTCATGCGCGTGGCTCAGGAGACACTCGACACCGAACTCAGCGGTCGAGACCAGGGACGCAGCAGTGCTCCTGTCAGGACAACCAACTGATCAGTGCCCAACTTGACTGAAACGAACGTCAGTTGGCGTGGAGGTGGTGTCCGGGAAGAGGTGAAGCTCCTGGTAGATGGGTTGTCGACCAAGATCAACCTATCTATCAGGAGCTTCACGTGCTCGTCTACCCATCGGGGATCGACAGACCCTAGACGACCGCTGGCAGGACGGTCAGCGTTCCCGTGGCTGTGTCGATCGTCGCCTGGGTACCAAGGGGGATCGTCGGGGGGTTGCTGCCGTGCCCGGCGGGGAGCCCGCCCAGGACCGGAACACCGAGAGCGGCCAGTCGGTCGCGCAGCACGTCGCGGATGCCCCATCCGCCCAGCGTCGGATCGCCGGCATCGCGCTCGAAGCCGAGGAACTGGCCGAGGGCGACGCCGCGCACGCCGTCGAGCGCCCGGGAGCGGATGAGCTGGGTCAGTGCGCGGTCGACCTCGCCCAGCCCCGTTCCTCTCTGGTGTTCGAGAAAGAGGATCGCCCCCCGCAGGCTGGGCAGGCCGGCTCCGGTCTCCGTGCGGATCGCGCTGAGGTTGCCGCCCATCAGGAAGCCCGTCGCTGTGCCCTCCACGGTGACGTCCGCGGTGGCCTCGGACGGGTCGCGGTGGAGGGTGACGGGGTCGGTGGTCATCAGCGCGCGGCGCAGGGACTCGGCGGAGGCGGGCCCGGTGTAGGTATCGTCGCGCTTGGCGAAGGGACCGTGGAGTGCGGCCAGGTGGCATCGGGACCACAGGGCGAGGTGGATATGTGTGATGTCGCTGAAACCGACGACTGGCTTCGGGTCACGTCTGAGGGCGTCGGTGTCGAGGTCGTCGACGATGCGGTAAGTGCCCTTGCCACCCAAGGCGGCGATCACGGCGCGGACACCAGGATCGCGGAACGCCGCGTTCAGGTCGAAGACGCGGTCCTCGTCGCGGCCGGCCATGTAACCCCACTGGTCGAAGACGTGCTCGCCCAGCTCGACCTGAAGGCCCCAAGAGGTGAGCAGGTCAACGCCCCGGTCGACTTCTTCCCGACTCGGCGGACAGGCAGGAGCAACGATCCGCACCCGATCTCCGGGTCGTAAGCGCGGCGCCCTCAACGACTTCGGATTCTGGTAGTCATCCATCCGACGATTCTGCGTGGGCCCAGCCCACACCCGTGCAACCGTTTGACAAAGGGACGACCGCGTCCACCGGCGGATCCACGGACAAGATCCACTTTCGCAACAGACCCTAGCCGCCTCAAGCAGAGGATGACGCACGCGAGTTGGAGGAGTCCCTGGTGAAGACCGGCGCGCAACGGTCTCGCACCACAAGGCATAGGCTTACATCCACTGGTAAGCGGGCCGCTCGAAGAGCGCGCTGGCCGCGTCGCTGGGGGTGGACCGCAAGACGGTCAGGAAGTACCTGGCGCCGGCGGAGGCGGCAGGGATCATCCCGGGCGGGCCGCCGATGAGCGAGGCCGACTGGGCCGGGCTGATCGAGGGGTGGTTCCCCGGCCTCATCGACCGGCATCTCCCGCCACTGTCCGCCGGTCTTGAACCGCCACATCACCCCCCTCGAACTGCTGCCGCAGACGTTCGGGGTACGGGCCGTACTCGCCAATCGGCAGGTACGGCTCGATGAACTCCCGTTCCTCATTGGTCAGTTACACTCGCGTCACGCAAGAAGGTCTGCCGGCCCAGGTCCCGCCACGAAGGCGAATACCGCAGATTGATCACGACTCGATACGCGCCCTAGCAGGGCACCGTGGCGGGGCGGCCGACCAGGTGCCGCTGGAGAAATTCCAGTTGGTGCCCCAGTAGCCGGGTGAACGTGTCGTTGGTCGGTGCGGCATGTGTCATCCCGCTTAGCGGCAGCACCTCGTGCGGCTTCCCCGCGGCCAGCAGAGCGCTGGAGAGCTGCAGCGTACTGGCCACGAAGACGTTGTCGTCTGCCAGTCCGTGCATCAGCAGCAGCGGGCGGCTGAGCTTTGGAGCGTCGGCAAGAAGCGAAGACAGCTCATAGTGCTCCGGGTATTGGTCGGGCAGACCGAGGAAGCGCTCTTTCCAACAGGCATCGTAGAGATGCTGGTCGGTGAGCGGGGCGCCGGCCACTGCGGCATGGAAGGTGTCGGGTCGGCGCAGCACCGCGGCGGCGGCCAGCATCCCGCTGAACGACCAGCCGCGGATGCCGACCCTGCCGAGATCCAGCTCCGGGTGGCGTTCGGCGGTCGCATGCAGCGCGGCAACCTGGTCGTCCAGGGTCGGGCCGATCAGGTCACCGAAGATCTCCTTCTCCCAGCGCGGCCCGCGTCCGGGCGTGCCAGCGCCGTCCGTCACCAGCACCGCGAAGCCCTGTTCGGCGAACCACTGCGAGACGAAGGTGTGAGCGGTCTGTTCGGCCATCACCTTCTGCATTGCGGGGCCGCCGTAGGGGTCGACCAGTACCGGCAGCTGGGCATCACCGGCCTTGTGCCAGGACGGCAGGAAGAGGTGTGTGCGCAGTTCGCGCGGCCCGACGGCGGCGGATTCGACACGCAGTTGCAGCAGCGGTCGTTGGGCGTGCGAAGTGATTTCGACGGGCGCGGGGCCATCCGGTTCCGGTCGGCCGTCCCCGGTCAGGCGGTGCACGGCGGTGTGCGAGCCCGGCAACTCCAGCGTACGCGTGGTGTGTACAAACGTGCCGCCGCAGAATGCGCCGGAGTGCACCCCCGGCTGCTCGGTCAGCCGGTGTATGCCCTGGCCCGGACGGTACCTCCACACATGGCGCTCGGTGGGTTCCGCGGCTGCCGTGAAAAGCACCGTCTCGCCGTCCACCGCGAGCACCTCGTGCAACTGCAGGCCGTCCGGCGTGACCGGCGTGCCGTCGATGCTCAGGTGCCGGGTCTCGTCCCGGTCGAGGTAGTCGACAAGCAGGCCGGTAGCTGTCCGCGCGGGCACTCCGGGCACCAGCAGCTCCACCCAGCGCTCATCGTGCCGCTCGGCCAGAAGGCTGGTCGTACCGTCTGCCGAGTCGACGGCCAGTACCTGGAGCGTGCGCTGGTCGCGGCTGAGTACGGCGGCGAACGGGCCGTGCCCGTCCCAGCCGGCCGCGGGCAGGTACTCGAAGCCGGCCCGGTCCCAGCGGACCTCGGTGCGGTTGCCCGCCAGATCGGCGATCCAGAGCGTGACCTCGGCGTTGGCAGTACCGACCTGCGGGTAGCGCATGGTGCGCGGCGGCTTGGCGGGGTCGGCCGGATCGGTGATGTACCACAGCCCGACCTTCCGGTTGTCCACCCGGGTGGTCAGCAGCCGCTCTCCGTCCGGTGCCCACCAGTACGCCCGGTAGCGGCCCATCGACTCGCTCGCCACATGCTCCGGCAGGCCGAAGAAGACGTCCGGACTTTCCGCCGGCTCGGGCGCGGCCACCGATCGGTCGCCACTGCCGTCGGCGCCGATCACCCGGAGCGCGCCGCCGGAGACGTAGGCGATGTTCCGGCCGTCCGGGGACGGGCGCGGGTCCACCACCGGCTGCCGGGCGGGCAGTTGCCGCACAGCGCCGGAGCCGGTATCCACCACCCACAGCTGCCCGGAGAGGGCGAACGCGGCCACCTGGGCGGCCGTGTCGGTGGCGTAGTCGGTGATCCCAGCGGCCTGCTGCCGGGCGCGCTCGCGCCGGATGCGCTCCTCCTCCGGCACCTCATCGGTCGCGTCGCCGAGCAGCCCGGCGGGGTCAGCCAGCAGTCGCTCCGCGCCGGTTGCCAGGTCGAGCGTCCACAGGCACCCGACCGGATCGTCCCCGGCCCGGCTCCGCAGGAACAGGACACAGGTACCGTCCGGCGCCACGGTGAAACGGGCGGGTGCGCCCAGGGTGAAGCGGCGGGTGCGGGCGAGCTGTCGCAGAAGTGGGGATGTCACCATGCCTGGCACTGTGTCATTCGTTCGGTATAGCAGCATGGGAATATCGAGATCGTTCCCCGTGGGCTTCATAGTGCCGACTCGCTCGTGGCCGGTTCAGGCAGCCGTGCCGAAACCGGTGGCAGCCCGGCACCAGGCGTGTTGAGTCAACCGGTGATCTGAGCAGACTGTCAAAAGCCGTCGGCAGGAACGCGAAGCGCGCTGTCGTACGGGCCGGGCGGGATGTGGAGGGTGGCGATGTCGTAGTCGCCGAAGCGCAGCACGTTGTCCCTGCGGTGCGGGCTGAGCGCGGCGATGTCGTCGGGGCTCAGCTCCCAGCCCTGTGTGGCCATCTGGCGCAGTGTGTCGGTCATGTCGACGGTGGTGGAGAAGATGATGCTGTTGGCCATCAGGTCGAGGAACTTGACGGCCTTCTCCTGGAGTTCGGGATCACGGGAGCGCAGGTAGCCGTCCCCGCCGAAGTGCAGCCACTTCGTGTACCCGTTGTATGCCTCGGCCTTGTTCGTCGCCCTGGTGATCTGCTCCCGCAGCTGTGGGTCCGACGGGTAACGGAGCAGAACGATCGTCCGCACGGCGCGGCCGACCTCGCGGAAGACCCTGTAGATCTGATTCTTGTGGGAGTGGTTGTTCAAGCGCCGCAGAAGGGCGATGGAGGACACGGTGCCTTCCCGTACCGACAGGCCGACCTGTATGAGGTCCTTCCAGCCGTTCTCGATGAGCTGCCAGTCGATACAGGCACGCGGATCAGCGGAGAACAGCGCGTCGATATGCCGGTAGCGTGCTCGCGGATCGGGGCGGTGGAAGGTGAGGTCCTGAAAGTTCCGGATCCGCGGCAGCAGGTCGATGCCGAGCAGGTGGGCGAGCCCGAAGACCGGGAAGGACTGCCCCTGGGTGTCGGCGTGTACGGCCTCCGGCTTGACCTCCGACTCGTTCGACAGCAATGCGTCGATGAGATAGACCGCCGCCTGTCGGGCCCGGACCTGCTCACACTCCCGCTGCTGAGGCAGACCCCGGGTGAGCCGGCCAGCGAGAACCTACGGTCCGTCCCCTGCTCACCATGGTCGGCTCGGAGCGGGCGAAGCCCGCGAGGCCGCCTTCGTCGGGCTAGAGGTCCTGGACGGCGCGCAGGGCCTGGTCCACCCGGGCCATGGCCTCAGCGCCGACGGGGCCCAGAAGCTTCGCCCCCTCGAACCGGTTGACCCTGAGCTGCACGATGTTCACCGCGACCGCGGTGCACGGGAGCGGATCCCTGATCACCACCGACATGGCTGTGTCCGGGAACCGCCCGCTTTCGTGCAGCACGATCACGAGGACGGCGCCGTATGTCTCTTCCAGGCCGGTCAGGCTGATGATCAGGACGTTCCGGCCGTCGGGGAGTGCCCAGATCTCACCACGGTTCACAGAGTGTCGCCCTCGCCCGCCAGGTCGTCGCCGAGACCGAGCGCGGCCAGCTGGCGGGCAGCGTCGAGGGTGGCGGCGCGGCGGGCGGCGCGCACCACGTACGCGTTCACGCTCATGCCGGCTTCCATGGCGGCCGCCTTGATCGAGGGTGCGAGTTCTTCGGGGATGCGCAGGGTCATGGTGGTGACAGACATGGTTGCAGCCTAGCCACCGATTCGTGGTGGCGGTAGTCGGTGGCATGCTGTGGGACAGCCGGGGCGCTGTCTACGCAGGCGCGCCGAGGCCGGACCCGAACGGTGACCGACCTGATGGCCCACAGACTCACTGGCGAAGCCGCTTCGAACTGGCGCAGCCCCTGGCCCGGCGACCAAACACACCAGCCGCCGGACCGAGCGCTCAGTCAATGCTCAGTGGATGTTCTGCGGATGTTCGGAGTGCTCCTGGACCACCGGACGCGGCACGGGTGCGGTGTCGATGATCCAGATGTTGCGCTGTCGGTCGGCCAGGAATGCCGAGAGTGCGAGGAGGAGTGCTCCCGCTGCGACGATGAGAGCGACCAGGAGTGCGCCGTCGACGCCGTGGGTGTCTGCGAGGCTGCCGGAGAGGGCCTGTCCGGCGGCTGTGCCGAGGGGGCCGCCGGCGCACAGGATGGTCATGGCGACTGCTGCCCGTTCGGCGGGGGCGAGGCGTTCGGTCAGTGCGTACAGGCTGATCATGTAGGGGGCAACGGTGAAGCTCGCGACCGCGACCGCTGCGGGGAGGGACACCAGTTGTGCGCCGATGAAGAGGATCAGCATGCCGGCGAAGAGGATCGCGGCGAACGAGACGTAGCGGCCGCGCAGCGAGAACTTCTGTGGGAGCCAGGCGCAGGCGGCGCCTGCAAGGGCGCTGCCGATGCCGAACTCGGCGTAGACGAGTCCGGAGGCACCGGGCTTGTCGATCGTGTTGGCGTAGACGGTGACGGCTGTCTGGACCGCGCCGAAGATCGCCCCCATGGCGACCATGGCGAGGAACATGACGGCCAGGGGGCGGCGGGGCAGGTACGGCCTCTCCTGCCGGCCGGACGGCTGGTGGTGCGTGGTGCGGTGGGCGTAGATAAGGGCAAAGGGGAGGGTGCTTGCTGCGAGCAGAGTCATCGTCGCGACCGCGGGCGCGAGGGGGCTGACGGAGGCGAGCAGCCCGACGAACGCGGGGCCGGCGACGAAGCTCAGTTCGTCGGCGGACGCCTCGTAGGACAAGGCCGGGGACAGCAGGTGGTGTTCGTTGCGGGATTGCACCAGTCGTGACCAGCGCACCCGTACGAGGGGGCCGACCTGCGGCTGGGTCAGGCCCACCAGGGCGGCCGCGGCGAGCATGCTGGCCCGGCTGCCGTGGCTGGCGGCCAGCAGGGCCGCCCAGGCTGCGAAGTTGGCGATCGCAGCGGCTACTCCGACGGTCCGGTGGCCGTGACGGTCGGTGAGGGCTCCGACCAGGGGGCCGCCTATGGCGATGGCGATGCTCTGGGCCGCGCTGGCGAGTCCAGCGAAGGCGTAGCTGTGGGTCGCTGCCTGGAGCAGGATGAGTGTGGAAAGGGCTGAGGTCGCGTACGGCAGGCGGGCCAGGAATCCCAGAGGGAAGAATCCGACGCCTGCAACACGCAGCAGGGAGCGGTAGGACACGATGTCTCCGTCGGGCACGTCAAGGGGACGCGCCACCCAGCCACCAACGCGTCGACGAGCCCGATTCTGATCGTCAACGTAGCGGAGGCGGCTGAGGGCTGTACAGATCCCTTGAGGAAAGCGGCTGGGACGATGTGCTCGGCAACGGGTGCGGGGGCGCTGTCAGGCCGCCCTCCCTGGAAGACCGGCTCGGTGTACGGGATGGCCGTGGATCATGAATGGCTGCTCAGCTTGTCGAGCAGGAGGTCGCGCAGAGCGTCGATGTCCGCGCGAGTGCCACGTCGATCTCGCGTCCGACCCGTGCATTGTCGTATCCGGAGCGGAGGGTTGCGCCGCGTGCCGGCGTGGAGTCGCACACCACATCGACTGCCAGTCGCTGGCACTTCAGTGTGCCGGGCCAGATCGCCTCGGCGACGGCTACCGCGTCATGCAGGACAAGGCCGTCCACTCCGAGTTCCCGCTGGTAATGGGCACGGTACGGGGCGCAGACGGAGACCAGGGAAGCCCCGGCGGGGCCGGAAGCGGCGAGCGTCTTGAGCCAGTCGTCACTCACCCAGGCCCGGTGGGTCAGGTCGACGGGAACCAGCGTCGTCGGCACGTCGGATTCGACCAAGACGCGTCGGGCTGCCTCGGGGTCGCTCCACACATTGAGTGGTGTGCATCCTGAAGTTGCAGGTCATGGGGCTGGTGTGCGCGGGCTTCGGAATACTCGGGCTGGTCGGCGGCCGGTGTCCACGGTGAAGATCGTCTGACCGGGCGGTCGGGGCGGTTTCTGGGGTTCTGCTGCGTCCGTCGCGAGGGTCCGCCTACGATCCGTCGCCATGCGGATAGCACCATCGGATCGCGAGGAGGGAGCGGGGGTGTCCGAGCTGGAGCGGATCACGGCTCGCCGAAGGATCGATCACTACCCCGCGTGACGCCGGCACCGGGACGCACCGACGGCGGCCGGGACCGGCTGAGCGTCATGGGGAGCCCCGAGGGTGTTCCGGTGACGTCCGCCACCGGAACACCCTCTTGCGGTCGGTTGCCTCCTTAGCGCAGATCTTCGTCCGTCTCCCCCGGATAGACGGCAGTGACGGGCATCAACTCGTAGTGCGTGACCGATTCCTGCGCCAAGAGGCGGTCGACCGTCAGCTGGTACGGTTCCAGACCGTCCCGTTCGGCAGGCGTCAGGGGCTGTGAATCGGCTACGGCGAGGGCGGCCACCAGAACCTTCGCCGCTTTTGCCGCTTCCGCCTGCCGGCCGGCTCCGCTCAGCAGCAGACCGTAGTTGTTGTAGGCCAAGGCGACCAGCCCCGCGTGTCTCTGCCATCCGTGCTCGTCCTCGCGGGCCAGACCGAGGGCGACCCCGGCAGCCTCCTCGTACGCGCGCAACGCGGAACCCGGTTTCCCGGCTGTGGCCGATACGGTGCCCAGACGCGTCAAGGCGTGGACGAGCTGTGGCCGGTGGGCCGGGTCGCGTCGCGCCAGGGTCCTGCGCACCTTGGCCGCTCGCCGGGCGACCCGCAGGGCCGGGCGGCGCCAGCCGAGCACCACCAGCCGGTAGCCGAGAACGTCGAGGCAGTCGGCATGGACGGACCCGTACGTGTCGGGATCGGCTCGGGCGAGCTTCGCTGCGAAGACCACGGCTGTGCGGGCGTGCCACCAAGCATGGTCCGGCTCACCGCGGGCCTCATAAAGGTCTCCGATGTCACGCACCGCCTGGAGCATCTGCGCGGCCGTCTCCCTGCCCTTCGGGGACCAGATCCGAGAGGAGAAAGAGCGTTCGCCGCGCAGCTCCAGCGCCCCGAGGATTTCCTGGAGCACCTCCGAGTTCCGCATCGTGCGCGCCACCCTCTGGTGGAGGGGCAGCAGCACATCGACATAGTCGGCGTTCTTCAGTACCTCCTGGAACACGTCCCATCCGGCGGTTTCCGGACGCAGTACACCGGCGGCGGGCGGGAGGAAGTCCAGGGGACGGTTGCGAATCAGGGTGCCTATTGTCTCCATCAGCCAGTTGGCCGACTCGTGGGAGCCCCGACCGTGCAGGGCGACACGGGTGCGGTCGAGGACCGTCATGGCCTGCTCGGCCTGTTCGAATGTGCAGTCGGCGAGTACGGAGGTCAGCAGGCTGACGGACGCCTCGGCGCTTCCGGCGTCGTCGAGTACCTGGGACAGCAGCAGCTCGGCGATCCGGTCGGGTTGCAGGGGTGCCCAGTACAGGCCGGGGCGTGGGTAGAGCCGGTGCAGCAGTTCGGCGGCACTCGCCAGGGCATTCTCCGGCAGCGTCTCCAGACGGCGGAGGGCCGCCTCGGCCTGCTGGGCGGAGACGGCGGAGAACAACGCGGGCAGCAGAAGGACGCGCCTGACCGACGCGTCTTGCGTGGGCAGGGGCGGCTGGTGCTCCTGCGCCCGCGCCACGTCGGTCCAGTACCGCTGCTCACGGCTGAGCACGCGCCCCAGCGGATCCCCCGCCCCGACGCGGACTCTGTCACGGCGCGCCAGTACCTCGTCCAGGGCCAGTGCGTGAAGGCTCAGTACGTCGTCGGGGTCGTCGGGGCCGTCGGCTCCTGGCCCGGCCGGAGGAGTCGGGGCGGGCCCGCCGATGATGGCGGCGTGGAACGCCTGCCACGCGGCGGACAGCACCGGGCCGGGTCCGGTGCGCTCGCCGAGCGGGGACAGGCGGACCGGGTCGCGGTCCACGACGTCCCCGTCTTTCAGGCTGGTCCACCACGGGCCGTCCGACCGGGCGAGCAGCACAACGCGCACCCTGCCGGGCTCTTCCTGCTCCAGGGCGGTCAGCAGCGACGTATTGAGGTCGTTGCGCGTTTCGGCGTAGTCGACCACCACCATCACCCGGTACCCGGCGTCCACCGCCTCCGCTATCCGTGGACCGGTCTCGTGCGAGTCGCCCGGCAGAAAACCAGCAATCCAGCCCTGCTCGCGGAGCACCTGGCACAGCCGCATCGCGAGGCGGGTCTTGCCCGAGCCGCCCGGCGCGGTGACCAGACGCATGCCCTTGCCGTCCGGCCGCAGGCACCAGTCGAGGAGGTGGTCCAGTTCGGTCCGGGCGATGAAGGGCACCACCTCGTTGCGGGTCTGCAGCCACCAGGACGGTGGCCGGTCCCGCCGGGAAGCCGCGACGCGCGCCGGGTGCCGGTCCGCGCCGAACAACCGGGCATGCAACTCGGCTCTGCGCGAGGCCAGATCGAACCAGGCGGTGCCCGGCCGGTGCCGGTCCCCTCCCGCAGCGGCTGCCGCATGCTCGGTGATGACGTGGGCCGGGACGATCCAGCCTCCTTGAACCTCCCGGCGTTCGCGCGACGCCTTGACCATGCCGCACACCCTGCCGGTCGTGGTGTCCAGCACCAGAGCGCCGCTGAGGCCCGCCTCGACCCGGTCGTCCTTGACCCGCAGCAGGGAGCCGGCCGGGCCAACGACGGTCATCGACAGCGAGTCCCGCTGGACGTCCGGGTCGGCGGTGAATCGGCTGAACCCGCGGGCCAGAACGACCGTGGCGGCCTGCGGCGGCTCCTCGGCGAGCCACACCCCTCGCCGGTTCAGTCGCTTGTGCAGACGTATCAGGGCGATGTCCGGGCTGTCGTAGTACCCGTCGCCGCCGCGCCGGGGCGGGTGGCGGGCGATCACGGTGCCGGTGCGGTCAGCGGAGCCGGGCGTCCGAACCAGCACCTCGTCCGCGGCATCCTCGACGACGTGGGCGCAGGTGACGACCCGTTTCGGGGAGAGGACGAATCCGCTGCCCTTGAACTCTCCGTTGACGTGTATCGCCACGGCGTGCCTGTCCGCGAGTTCGATCAGACGGCGGTCCAGCTCCATGGCGGGCTCAGTTTCCCGTCCGGGAGCCGCCCTCGGTGGCCCGGTCCCAGCCCATCCGGACAGTGACGCTGGCCTCGCCGCCGGTCTCAGCGATGACCGCGACCAGCTTTCCCGTCTTCACCGCCAACTTGACCCCGAATTCGACGTCGATCCGGTCGGGCGGTTCGGGCAGCGACTCGCGGACGCTCTCCAGTGCCCACCGGCCGACCTCGCTCAGCGCCTGGCGGGCCTGCGACAGCCGCAGGCGTCCGCTGTCGGCGACATCGGAACCCCCTGCCGACAAGACCTCGGCCAGCACGACCTCACCGCTGTCCAGCTCGACCTCGACCAGATGGCTCCGCCCGCTCACCGCAGCCCCCGCTCTTCCTCAGCCCATTGGAATGGCGGCATGAGTATATCCCTGCGGTCGCTACGGCATCCGAGGGCAACACACCTGCTGAAGGCGCGAGTTGGTGAGCACACCCCAAGTGCATCTCACAGCTCCGTCATCCCCTCGGGCACTGACGGCGGTTCGATCAGCGGCAGGCCGCGCTGCAGAAAGGCCAGCCAGAAACACAGGTAGGGGTCGGCGATGCGGTAGCGCTTCTTCTTGCGGTCGGATGTGGCCGACAGCGGGAGGTCGGCGGCCGGCAGCCGTTTGCCCAGCAGCGTGTTCCGCACCGGAGTCAGCACCCCGGAAGGCAGTGCGCCGGCGCCGTCGGCCTAGGCCGTGTCTTCAAAAGATCTTGAGTGGTGGATCATGGTCGGGTGATACGTCGCCATGAACTGTCCGATGCCGAGTGGGAGTTCGTCGGACCGCTGCTGCCGGTGTCACGGCATGGCCGGAAGCGGCTGGACGACCGCAAGGTGCTCAACGGGATCGTGTGGAAGTTTCGCACCGGGACTGCCTGGCGGGACGTACCGGAGCGGTACGGCCCGTGGGCCACGTTGCACACCCGCTTTCGGCGGTGGGCGCTGGACGGCACCTTCGAGCGCATGCTCCGGGCCGCCCAGGCGCACGCCGACGCGGCTGGGGACATCGACTGGCTGGTGTCGGTCGACTCCACCATCGTCCGCGCCCACCAGCACGCCGCCGGGGCCCGAAAAGGGGGGCCCGCAGCCCCGGCCTCGGACGCTCCCGAGGTGGCCTGACCAGCAAAATCCACCTGGCTTGCGACAGTGTCGGCCGCCCGCTCGCCTTCACCCTCACGGGCGGCAACACCAACGACTGCACCCAGTTCACCGCCGTGATGGAGGCGATACGAGTGCCCCGCATCGGCCCAGGACGGCCCCGCACACGGCCCGCCCACGTGCTGGGCGACAAGGGCTACAGCTCCCGGGCCATCCGCACCTGGCTGCGCCGGCACGGCATCGGCCACACCATCCCCGAGCGGGCCGACCAGGTCCGCAACCGGGGCCGCCGCGGCAGCCGAGGCGGGCGCCCACCGGCCTTCGACAAACAGCTCTACAAGCGTCGCAACGTGGTGGAACGCTGCTTCAATCGCCTGAAGCAGTGGCGCGGCATCGCGACCCGCTACGACAAGACCGCCGAGTCCTACCAGGCAGCCGTCACCCTCGCATCGCTCCTGATGTGGGCGTGACATTTGAAGACAACTCCTAGGCCCAATGCCGTTGCTTTACGGGTTGGTGGGTTGGGGTCGTTTGATGCTGTCTGCTCGGGTGCCGGTGCGGGTGGGCTGGGGCCAGGTGTGGTGTTGGGCCCGTTTGAGCCGGTAGTTGGACATCTTGCGTTTGACGACGCGGGGCTGGCTGCGCAGGCGTCTGTGCGGCAGGAGTCGTTCCAGCAGGTCGTGCTGGAGCAGGACGAGCGCTCGCACCAGCAGGTCAGGGGAAAAACTGCCCGGCGTGACGGTCACGCTGCGCCGGGCAGAGCGCAAGGTCTCGGTGAAGGAGACTGGTCGGGATCGAGCCCCCGGGTGGCGGCGGTTCTCACCATAAGCTCGCGCAGAGCGTGGTGGACCAGCAGGTGTGCCCAGATCTGCTGGAGGACACCGTCGGGTGTTTTGCTGCTGATCACCACGCGGGCTCCGCGTTGATGGGTCTTGAGCTCGGCGAAAACGGCTTCCGCCTCCCAGCGCTCCTGGTAGAGCGCGGCCAGCTGACGGGCGGGATGGCGGCGGGCATCGAGCAGGCTGGTCACCAGCCGGTAGTCCTCGCCTGCGCGGCCGGTGCCGTTCAGCCGGTAGGCCAGCACCCGCACCGTGACCGGGTCGCTGTGCGCTGGATCGGTGTGAGCGTGGATGCGGGAGAGCCAGGATCCGTCCCGCAGGATCCGGTCAACGGGCAGGACCCGGTTGACCGGCACCCTACCCAACAGGTCGGCGCCAGCAGCGGTGAAGGCCCGCCACAACGGCACGCCGAGGAACTCACGGTCGGCCAGGACGAGTTGTCCCGGCCCGCAGGAGCGGGGCAGGCGGCCCACCAGGGTGACTTCCCCGGTGCGGCAGCCGGCCAGCTCGGCGTCCAGCACCAGGTGCGTGCCCACTTCAGTCAAGCAGGCCATCCGCACCTGGGGAAAAGAGCTTTTGTCGTGGCCGCGGCTGTTTCCGGGGCGGCCGAAGGCAGCCTCGTTAGCCGGGCTGTCGGCAACGTCCCAGCAGGTCCCGTCCACTGCCAGCAGCCGCAGCCCCCGCCAGAACGCCCCCGGAGTACTCTCGGTGCCCATCGGTTTTGCGGTCGTGGTGAACAGGACCCGCAGCGGCTCCGGACCCAGCCGCTGACGGGCTCTAAACAGCGACGATTTCGCCGGAACGGGCCAGTCGCCCAGCAGGCCCTGGCCCCGCAGGCCCTCGACCAGATGCCGCATCACCTCCAGATACGGCGCCGGCGAGAACAGGGCCAGCCCGAGCACGAAGTACACCATCAGCCGGGCCGGCAGCAGGCGTCTGCGCTGCTCCGCACGACCGCACGCGGCAACTGCACGATCCACCAGACCGGACGGATACACCCAGGTCAGCAGCCCCAGACCTGATAACTCGCCGACATCCGCAGACACCCGAACCACCCCCGGGAACACTGCACAGCAGCGTACGCCCACGAGCTAACGCAACGGCATTGGTCTTAGACCGTGTCCTATGTGGTGAGGCGGTCGTTGGTCTGTTCATGGGGCGGGGTGCGTGGAGTTGGATTGTTCCGGACGGGCTGTGGGAGATCGCGGAGCCGCTGATCCCTCCGTCGAGGGTTCGGCCGCAGGGCGGTGGGACGCAGGACACGCCTGATGAGACGTTGTTCGCGGCGATCATCTACGTGCTGGTCAGTGGCTGCGCCTGGCGGGCTCTGCCGCCCTGCTTCGGTATTTCGAAGTCGACCGCCCACCGCCGTTTCCTGATCTGGTCCAGAGCAGGTGTCTGGGGCCGCCTGCACGAGGCCGTCCTGCACCGGTTGGACGACGCCGGTCTCATCGACGTCACCCGCGTCGTCCTCGACACCGCCCACATCAGGGCGAAAAAAGGGGCGAACACACAGGGCCAAGCCCCGTGGACCGGGGCAAGCCGGGTTCCAAGATGCACGTTCTGTCGGACGCGAACGGCCTGCCCCTCCTCGTCGGTGTCTCAGCCGGCAACACCCACGACAGCGAAGGGCTGAAGCCCAGGATCGAGGGTCACCAAACGAGACACGACCCTCACCGCGGCCGGTACTTCAAGCCCCAGCGCCTACATGCCGACAAAGCCTATGACCGCCCAGACCTGCGAAAATGGTTACGCGGCAAGCGCATTGGAGTCCGGATCGCACGCAAAGGCATCGAGTCCAGCGAACGATTGGGCCGTCGCAGATGGGTGATCGAGCGCACGATGTCGTGGCTGTCCGGCTACCGCCGACTCAGCCCCCGCTACGAGCGCAATCCCCGCAACTACCTGGCCTTCCTCGGCCTGGCCGCCGCCCTCTGCTGCTACAAACGACTCCTCCGCCTCACCACATAGGACACGGTCTTAGGGTCGCGTTTGCCTGTCCCGTGAAGGTACCCCCTTCCGCCCTATGACAGAACCACTGGCATCGCGTCATGAGCCCAAGGCGGCCGCCCCGGACACCGGTTTCCGGCAGGCCTCGAACCGGGCGACGCGGTCGGTTACGTCCTCAAGCGCCCGGCGGGCCGGCCGGGCGGAACCTAACGAGGTGCCGATGTCGAGTGAGCCAAGCAGCCGCTCGTGTGGTGCCAGACCCAGCAGTCGTGCCGCAGCCGTACTCTGCGCGAGCCTTCCGGTGCGCCAGATGCTGCCGTAACCGCGGCTGTGCAGCAGCAGCATCAGTGCGTGCGCCATGCAGCTGGCCGCGGCTAGCTGCTCCCATTCGGGGATCCGGTGGCCCTGCCGGGGGGAGAAGACGAGCGCTGCGACCAGGGGGGCACGCAACAGCTTGGCCTTGACCCGCTCTGCGGGCAGGTCGTCGGTCTCGGCGGCCAGGCAAGAACCGAGCACCTCACGGTCGCCGTCCCTCAGCAGTACCCATCGCCACGGCCGTAGCTTGCCGTGATCGGGGGAGGTGACCGCGCCTTGGAGCAGGTAGGTGAACTCCGCATCGCCCGGGGCGGGTTCCGCAAGGTGTTGCTCGCTGCGGCGTGTGAGCAGGGTCGTCATCACATCCATGTGTGCGTCTTCTCCAGCTTCTGCAGTCGCTTGACGTCTAGCTTCGAGCAGGCGGCACCGCGCGGGGTCCCGCCCTGCGGGGGTTAGGAGCCGCCGCGCCCTGGTGACAGCCCCGGTCACCCACTGCGGGTTCAGGAGGTTGCGGACCTCGACCCGCTCCGCTCTTTGATTTTTTCCAGCCGGGACTTGAGACGCGCCCGGCACTCAGGCCATTCCTGCGCCACGATGGAGAACATCGCCGAGTCGCGCAGCCGACCGTCCTCACCCGGTGCCCAGGAGCGCGACCAACTGCGCAGGACGCCCTCGAAGCGGGCCCCGACGGCCTCGATCGCGGCACGTGACCTGCTGTTGCGCGCGTCCGTCTTCAGATCGACGCGGGACACGTTCCAGTTCTCGAAGGCGTGCCGGAAAAGCAGCATTTTGGCCTCGGTGTTGATGCCCGTGCCCTGAGCTGAGCCCGCGAGCCAAGTGAAGCCGACCTCCACCGCGGACAGCTGGTCCTCTGCGAACCACATCCGCGGATCCCAGAAGGCGGTGGCTCCGACGACCTGCCCCGTCCGCACCGACACTTGCGCATAGGGAGCAAGGCGTCCCGCCGCCGCCCGCTCAAGTTGTGCGTCGATGTAGGGCTCGGCCTCCGAGGCGGTGGGCACCCACGTGAAGGTGTATGAGTCTCTGTTCTCCTCCGCAGCCGCGGCGAGGCCCGCCGTGTGATGCCGGCCGAGCGGCTCCAGTCGTACCACAGAGCCTTCCAGCAATGGCCCTTCGAGTCGAAATCCCATCAACTGCTCCTCAGAAACGCTGAGTTATTCGTGTGCTGGTCATGATTTGATCACAGAGAGGAGCTCGACCGGAGCTCCGCCCGGAGTTTCGATCAAGGCCATTCGCACCGACCGGCCTCCTACCGAGGTGGCGATCGGTTCCGCGCCGACGGAAATCCTGTTGAGAAAGCAGTTGCCCCATATCACGGAGAGCACGGCCATCGGGCCCGATGATCCGCTCGCGGGATTCGGCCTCGATTCGCTTGGCATGGTGCAACTGGTCGTACAACTGGAAGAGATCTGCTCCATCGAATTCTCCGACCACGTACTGGTCCCCGAGACGTTCGCCACCATCGGGTCGATTGTGGGGGTGCTCGACACCCTCCTAGCGACCACGGACGTAGCGTCATGAGCGCGCGGCACATCGATGTAACGGAAGCCGTGACCCGGACAGCGGACGAAGTAGCGGCAGCCCACGCCGACGCCGTCGACAGAGAGGCCCGGTTCCCCAGCGAGACCTTCGACGCGTTGCGGCGTGAACGACTACTGTCGGCGCTCGTTCCCACAGGCTTCGGCGGACTCGGTGTCGGTCTGGCGGAGATCGCCCGAGCGACGACGGCGCTGGGACGGCGATGCGGCTCCAGCGCGCTGATCTTCGCGATGCACCACAGCCAGGTCATGTCGCTGGTAGACGTGGCCGAGGACGAGTTCGTCGGGCGGACACTCGCCGACATAGCCGCCGGCGACTTACTGGTCGGCTCCGCCACCACCGAGGCCGCCGTCGGTGGCGACATCCGCAAGAGCTCCTGCCACGTGGAACGTGACGGCGCCCAAGGAAGCACCGGTCATCTCCTACGGCGAGCATGCCGACATCATCCTTGCCACCGCCCGTCGCGCGTCGGACAGCCCGCCGAGCGACCAGGTGGTCGTGACGTGTCATCGTGACGGCCTCAAGCTCGAACGGACCGGTCCCTGGGACACCCTGGGTTTCCGGGGGACATGCAGCAAGGGCTACCGTCTGCACGCGGAAGGCGACGGGGAGGCTGTCCTCAGCGCTCCGTACGCACAGATCAGTGGACAGACGATGCTGCCGGTCTCGCACATCCTGTGGGCGTCGGCCTGGCTCGGGCTGGCGGAGGCAGCGATGGATCGGTCACGGCGGTTCGTCCAGGCGGCCGCAAGGAGCAAGCCAGCCGGTGCCGTCCCCTCCAGCGCGACGCGGCTGGCTGCGGTGCTACCCCGGCTGCACCAGCTCAGGGCACTGGTCCAGGGGGCCCTGGTCCGCTGGGACGCTCTGCGGCAGCAAGGGAAATCCGTTCTGTTCCAGCCTGCCTCGGTGGTCGAGTTCAACAACCTCAAAGTTTCGGCCTCGACCCTGCTCGTCGAGATCGTCAGCGAGGCGATGACCATCTGCGGGATAGCTGGATACCGCTCGGAAGGCCCCTACAGCATCGCGCGCCTGCTCCGCGATGCCTACGGCGCCAGCCTCATGGTCAACAACGACCGAATCAGCCAGAACTCCGCCGGGCTCCTGCTCGTGGAGAAGTCGGTTTAGGTGGTCGCCCGAGCGAAGCCGAGCCCGTGGGAGGACTCGATACAGATGCGACTCGAAGACTGGTTCGACAGTGCGGCGCACACACACCGCAACGCGCCGGCCCTGATCGAGGGCGACCGGTCGTGGACCTTCGGAGAGGTCGACGCGCTCGCCACGAACTGGGCCGTCCGAGTGGACCGGGCGACGGACTCAGGCATGGGCCCGGTTGCGGTGCTGGCCGGGCGGAGCGCGGTCGGGTACATCGGCGCCTTGGCGGCACTGCGGACCGGGGCGGCCTTGGTCCCCCTCAATCCGTCTTTCCCCGCCATCCGCAACGCGGCCGTGCTGGCCGCCACCGGCACGGCGGCAGCCATCGTGGACGCCGAAACCGCACCGGACCTGGTCGAGGAGATACGGAGACTCCACGACGTGACAGTGGTCCGGGCCGACGCCGAAGAGCAGCGCTGCGCCCCTCCCGCTGGCCCGTCACGCGGCGGCGCTCGGCCGAGCGACACGGCGTACGTCCTTTTCACCTCCGGTTCGACCGGGAAGCCCAAGGGCGTCCCGGTCTCCCACGCCAACGTCTCAGCGTTCCTCTCGGCCGCAACCCGCCGCTACCCTCTTACCTCGCGCGACCGCCTGGTGCAGGCCTACGACATGACTTTCGACTTGGGTCTGGCGTCGCTCTTCCTGGCCTGGTCGCAGGGGTGCCCAATCGTCCCTGCGTCCCTGTTCGCGCTGGCCAACCCGGCAAAGTTTGTGACCAGGCACGACATCACGGTGTGGGCCTCGGTCCCGTCGGTGATCGAACTCGCTGGCGCGGCTGGCCATCTGACCCCTGGCTGTCTACCAACTCTGCGCCTGAGCATGTTCTGCGGCGAGGCGCTGACCACCGATGCGGCCTTGAAATGGGCCATGGCAGCGCCGTGTTCGAGGATCGAGAACACCTACGGCCCGACGGAACTCACGATGTTCTGCACGGCCCACACCTGGCGCCCCGAGGACGCTGACGCATACGGCCCGACTGTTCCGATAGGTGTGCCGTTCGACGGAATTGAGACCCGCGTCGTCGACACCACCGGCCACTCGACGGAGACCGGCGAACTGCTGCTGCGGGGTGCCCAGATGTTCGATGGCTATCTCGATTCGAGCAACGACGCACGAGTGTTCACATCGGACGAGGAGGCCGGGCGCTGGTACCGGACGGGAGACCTCGTCACGAACGGCCCCTTCGGCCTCACTCACCTCGGCCGAATCGACGACCAACTGCAGGTCGGCGGCTACCGCGTGGAGCCGGCTGAGGTCGAACGGATCATCCGCACGACGCTCGGAGTTGACCTAGCGGTGGTCGTGAAGCACGGCAAGGCTCTCGTGGCGTTCGTCACACCCAAGCCAGCCGACGAGCGGCCCTTGATCAGCCTGACTGCGGCACTGCCGCCGTACATGTGCCCCAAACGGATCGTTGTCGTCGATGACGTACGGCGCAACGGCAACGGCAAGATCGACCGCGGGCATTATCGGCTGCGGGCCGCGGCCCTGGCATGAGCAGAAGCGACGGAGTCTCCGCGGGCGCACGGAGCCACCCCTGCGCCGAGCTACGTCCGTGGCTCTGTCGGAGCTGGAGTCGGATCCGCCGCAGGCGACCAGGGCGAACGCCAGCACGGCGACGGGAGCGGTGAGCAAGGCACGAGGGGGCAGAGTACGCATCAGGGTGTCTCCAAACACTGTGAATCATGTGCGAGTTCGGAGAACTGTGGGACCGGATCTCCGGGGGACGACAACGACCCTAGAAGCCCGCTGTTGAGAGGCAGACCAGCAAACTGAGAAGGCAGACCAGCAGAACGCCAATCTTTGGCCACAGGGTGCTGTCTCACCGAGGCGGACAACCGCTCCACCGCCCACCGCGGCGGCAGTTCAGGGTTTCCGCTGGAATAGCGCAGGGTTGGAGCACCGACATGTCCCCAGTCGAGTTCCAGGCATACGAGGTCGCGGTCATCCGGGAGAAGCTGACCGAGATCCGCCGCTTCATCACCGGCGTCGTCGCCCCGCACGCGGTCCTGCAACCCGAGGGCCGCTGGATCAAGCACCTGAACACCCAGCTTGGCTCAGTGGAGTCCACGCTCGACGTGATCGCCGACTACATAGACGCCTGACCGGCGGGGTCGGCCGCTCGCGGCCGGCCCTGCCCCGTCTTGAGGGGAGGGAAACCCGTTGCCGCGGTGGCGTTGCTACCCCTGCGACACCTGGGAACGACGAATGGGCCCTAATCGAGCTTTTGTTGCCGACAGCGGTCTGCGAAACGAAGGCGGGCGGCCGTCCGGGGAAGCACCCTCGCCGGGAGGTCGTCTTTTCCGAAGGCGCGAGTGCCCGTATTGACGCTGACCACGAGAGATGCATCGCGTAGGCGTCCGCAACGGCTCCTGGGTCCCCAGGGGGAAAGGTAGCTCTGTCCGTGGCGGCGGGTACGCGTAGAGAGAGTGAGACGCTCTGGGGGGTGTGCTCAGGCCCATGGCCCGCGTCGCCGCAGCAAGAGTCTTCGCCATCCGCGGTGCCGCCTGCGTTCTTCCCTCCACAGGGTGAAGGCGATGGCTTCCCAGTCGGGCGGGAGGTTGGCCGGGCGGTGCGCGTCGTCTTGTCCGTCGGGGGCTTCCCTCTGGTACCAGTCCAGCCAGGCGATTCTTTCGGAGCGGGCGGGCAGCCGGTCGCCGCGGGCGGCGGCAGCCAGGCAGTCGGCCGCGTCGGCGAGGTAGGCGGACCATGCCGTTGCGCGGGGGACGGAGCGGGCGCGGGTGAGGTCGTGGCGAATGCGGGTGCGTAGTTTCCTGCGGTAGAGGAGCAGGGCTTCGTGTTCAAGAGGGACCAGGGCGCCGTTGCGGGAGTCGGCCGCCTGGCTGGCGCCGGTGTTGATAACGGCGTGCAACTGTTCACGCAGCGCGAGGATGCGGGTGTGGTCGTCGTCCTGACGCTGGTGGCGACGTATGAGGGCTTGCTGGGACCAGTGTCCGAGGTAGCCGAGGGCGGCGGTGAACAGGGGGAGCAGCCAGGTGGTCATGGCCGGTAATTGTGGCGGGTTGGGGCCGGGACCGGGTGTGGGGAGAAGTAGCCGTGGTGGTCCTGATTTCCAACCACCGAGCCGAGCGGATGGGCTCTGGCCTGGGACAATGCGTCACATAGATGTTCGCGAGGTGGTGGGATCCAGGCCCAGGGCGGTCTCGATCGTGTCCGGGTGGAAGCTCAGGGCCGCACTGAACGCCTAGCTGGCGGGGTTTAGGCCGAAGTGGGCGGCCAGGGCCTCTTCGACGTCCTCGTCGCACTCGTCGAGGAACTGCTCGATCTCGCGCGCCCCACCCGGATCAGCAGAACGGTCGGAACTCCTTGAAGTCCGGCACCGGGCGCGGATCGGGCAGCCGGTAGGCGCCGGTCCGCGGCCGACTGCTGGCCGGGTCGGCGGTTCCGTCGGCCAGAGCGCCCGGTATCGGTCGCCACCCCAGATTGGTCTCGAAGTACGTCACGGCAGCGCTGACCGATGGCCACCAGACATCGTCGAGCAGCACAACGCCGCCAGGTCGGACGATCTCGCCCAGGAAGTGGAGGTCGACGAAGACGTTGTGGAAGTGGTGGCTGCCGTCGACGAACGCCGCGTCCGCGGCGAAACCCACGTCGGCCAACCGGGCAAGGAACCGCTGCGATGGTTCGGTCACCAGCTCGGCGATGTCGTCCAGGCCGGCGCTGCACAACAGCTCCCACCCGACACCGTCGTACGCCGTGAACTGGAATGGGTCGATCACCACATGCCGCGGGTTCCGTGAACCGGTGCGCAGCAGCGCCTCGCAGATCGCCAGCGCCGAGCTGGCATAGGCGAGTCCGATCTCAACGACCGTGCCGACGCGCTCGTGCACCAGGAGGTCACGTACGTGATCACCGTCGCGCTCCGGCAGCGTGACGGTGGCGAAGTCTGGACCGTCCTCGGGACTCCGCGGCGGCCCGTGAACGGCGAGCGCTCGGCGTACGGCGGCCACTCGATCCGGCCACTCGTCTACGGCTCCGTCCACTTGCACGATCGAGTTCACCAGGACGCTCCTTCTGGCTGAGGACGGGATGTGGCCAACTGTGACACTCAGAGCGGTCAACCGAAGCGGGCGGTCACCCCCTTTCCCTCGCGATGCCACGCTGACGCAGTCCGCGCCCTCGTCTGCACCACAACACGCCACCGGCTATCGCCACCATAAATCGGTGGCTATTCTGCAACCATGTCTGTCACCACCATGACCCTGCGCATCCCCGAGGAACTTGCGCCCTCGATCAAGGCGGCTGCCTTGGAGGCCGGCATGAGCGTGAACGCGTACGTGGTGCGCGCCGCCCGCCGCGCAGCCACCCTCGATGCCGCGCGCCAGCTGACCGCGCTCGGTCTCGGCGACGACCTGGCGGGCGAGGGCGACACTCTGTGAACCGTGGTGAGATCTGGGCACTCCCCGACGGCCGCAACGTCCTGATCATCAGCCTGACCGGCCTGGAAGAGACGTACGGCGCCGTCCTCGTGATCGTGCTGCACGAAAGCGGGCGGTTCCCGGACACGGCCATGTCGGTGGTGATCAGGGATCCGCTCCCGTGCACAGCGGTCGCCGTGAACATCGTGCAGCTCAGGGTCAACCGATTCGAGGGCGCAAAACTCTTCGGGACCATCGACGCTGCGGCCATGGCCCGGGTGGACCAGGCCCTGCGAGCCGTCCAGGACCTCTAGCCCGGCCACGACCTACCGGGGGGACCAGGTGCAGCAGACCCGGGAAGGCGCGATCCGCAGTCGTTCGTCAAGGCCTAGTCGCCTCCGAGCCTCATCCCGCCGTCACCGGGATGAGGCTCGGGGCGTTTTCACAAGCCGGTTACTGGGAGATGCCGAGGCGGTGGCGCCGGGCGATGACCAGGGCACGCCATCGCTCACGGGTGACGGTTGCGCTGTCGAGCCAGTGTGGCGCGGTGTGGTCGGCAGGGAGCGGGAGGCCGGCCATGAAGTGGGCGATGTCGACGAAGTAGGCGTGATCTTCGGCGGACGTCTGTTCTCGTAGCCGGGTGAGGGTCGCGTTGAGTGCGATGCGGTCGTCGAGGACGGCCTGATGGAAGGCCCCGGCCAGCTCGATCGCAGGTGCCAGCGAGACGAGGCCCGCGATATCGAGTTCGGTGCGCAGCGTGGCGATCTGGTCGTCGACACTGTCGCTGCCGGCATCGCGGATGAGTTCGGCCCGGCGGACGTTGATGGTGGTGGCGCGCAGATTGAGGCCAACCAAGAGCTGGTGGGCGAGGTCGATTTCCGCAGTGGCCTGGTCGGGGGCGTAGAGCGCGATGGCGAATGCGCGCAGGGCCTGGCTGTGGGCGGCCTCGCCGGCCTTGCCATGCTGTTCGGCTTCGGTGCGTCCGGCGAGGTAGGCCGCGGCGGCCCGCTCGGGTTGGCCTTGGAGCCAGTACAGGTCGCCCATCACGCGTTGGTGGCGGCCTTCCCAGCCAAGGTTCTGGGCGGCTGCGAGGGCGGTGGGGAAGTCGCCGGCCAGGCGTGCGGCGTGGACCAGGCCGCGGCGGGCGGCCGGGACGAGGCGGCCGCCCTGGTCGGCGACCTGTTGGTCGTCGCGGCGGGATGGGGCGGCCTGGCCGGTGTCGCGCAGGGACTTGGCCCGGTAGTAGAGGGCCATCTCCTGTAGGTCGGCGGGCAGCAGTTCGGCGGCGAGGACTGCGGTGAGCCGGCTGACGGTGCGAGCCCGGTGTTCGTGCTGGCGGCGTGCGAGCGCGCTGAGGAGTTCGACCAGGGCGTCGGCAGCGGTGTCGAGGCCTACTGCGGTGTCGGTGTCGGGTGGGGCGAGGGGCTCCCACACGGAGTCGCTGACATAGGTCCAGGCGGCTTCGGTGAGCCAGTCGAGGTCCAGGCGGTGGTCGCGGGCCAGGCGCAGGCCCTGGCGCAGGCAGGCAATCAGCAACAGCCGGCCGGGGCCGGAGGGATTGTGGTGCTGTTCGCCCAGGGCGGTGAAGGCGCGCTGGGCGGCCTGCTGCCAATCTGTTTCGGTCCAGCGGTCGTCGGTGGTGTCGTCGGCGTTGCGTACGGCGGAGCGGATCAGGCCGTGCAGGTGGAAGGGCCACAGGCCGAAGGGGTCTTCGCGGATGAAGGGGCGCTCGGTCAGCCGCAGGGCGGATCCTTCGTGGGTGAGGTCGGCGGCGCGGGTGGCGAGGGGGACATCGAAGGCGTCCAGCAGGCTGATCGAGCGCAGGACGTGGCGTTCGTCGGGGGTGAGGTCGGTCAGGGTGCGGGCGACCAGGGCGGGGAAGTCGTGGTCGAAGTCGCTGGGCTGCGGGCTGCTGCCGGTGCGGCGCAGTTCCAGGAAGCGGGCGACGGACAGATCGAGATAGAGGGGCAGGCCGTGCGAGCGGGCGGTGATGACCTGCCGAATGGGCTCGCTGATCAGCGGTTGTCCGTTGCGGGTGAGGCGGCGGGCGAGGTAGCCGTCGCAGTCCTCGGGGGAGAAGTCCCCTTTACCGAGTCTCGATGTGTGCGGGCGGACTCTGAACTGAGGTGATGCGTCGCGTAGATGTCCGTGACGGTTTTGAGCCGCCCGTCAACTGAAAGCAGCGGCTTTGCGCGTTGCCGGGTCGCTCACCACCGGTCAGGGCTGAGCGTCACGCCGACGGCAGGGTGAGTTTGGCGGCCACGGCGTCGAGGACCCAGTCCAGGCCGGTTGTGAAGGATGTCTCGGCGTCCACGTCCGTGCCGTCGTGCACGGCCTTGGCCAGCGCCGGGAAGCGGCCCGTGGCCAACATGCTCGTCACACGCGGGCCGTGGGCGCGCTGCCAGTCGTGCTTGGACAGGCCCGTGGCGCGCTCGGCCCGCAGGTTCGCGATCTCGCGCCTGATCGCGCCAATGAAGTAGGCGCTGACAGTCTCCACGGCGCGCATCACGGTGTCGACATGGGCGAGGCCGTCGAGGGCGGCCAGCGTGGCCTCGGTCACGGCGAGGCCGTTCGGGCCCAGGGCCGGGCGGCCGCCGAGCAGGTCGGCCAGCCATTCGTGACGGAGAGCGGCCTGCCTGGTGCGGTGGGCGAGGGCGCGCAGCGCCTCCCGCCAGTCACCGGGCTGCGCCTCGGGGAGAATCTCGGCCTGGACCTTGTCCACCATGAGGTCGAACAGCTCCTCCTTGGTGGAGATGTATCCGTACAGCCGCATCGGCCCGGCGTTCAGCCGGGCGGCCACCTTGCGCACCGATACCGCCTCCAGCCCGCCCTCGTCGGCCAGCGCGATGGCGGCGGTGACGATCCGCTCCCGGTCGAGCGGCACGGGGCGAGGCGGCGGCTCCGGTCGGTCCCACACAGTCATGGTGACATCGTAGTGTTGCGATACATCGTCATGGAACAATACAGTGTATCGGTATGAGACATCGCATCGCAGTGGTCGGGGGCGGTCCCGGCGGCCTTACCTTCGCCCGTGTTCTGCACCGCCACGGCTACCCCGTCGCTGTCCTCGAACGCGATCCCACCCCTGACGCCCGCCCTCCGGGCGGCATGCTGGACCTGCACGAGGGGCTGGGCCAGCTAGCGCTGGACAAGGCGGGGCTGCTGGCGGAGTTCCAGGCGCTGTCCCGTCCCGAGGGACAGGCCATGCGCATCCTGGACACGGACGGGACCGTCCTGCGCGACTGGCAACCCCACCCGGATGACCGGGCCAATCCCGAGATCGACCGCGGGCAACTCCGGGACCTGCTGCTCGGCCCTCTCGACGTCCAGTGGGGGCGGAGCGTGACGCAGGTGGTGCCGGGGGCCCGGGATGGCGTACTGGTCCATTTCGCGGACGGGCGGCAGGAGACGTTCGACCTCGTGATCGGCGCGGACGGCGCCTGGTCCCGGATCCGCCCGGCAGTCTCGTCGGTGACGCCGCAGTACACCGGCGTCACCTATGTCGAGACCTCCCTCGACGATGTCGACACCCGCCACCTTGACCTCGCCCGGTTGATCGGCGACGGTTCCGTGGCTGTGTACGGCGTGAACCGCTCCCTCGTCGCCCAGCGCAACAGCGGCGGCCACGTCAAGGTGTACGCCAAGTTCCGCGCGCCGCTGGACTGGCACACGAACCTGGACCTGGCCGACGTCGAGGCCGTGCGATCGAGCCTGCTGGCTCTGTTCGACGGCTGGGCCGCTCCCGTCCTCGACCTCCTCGGCCACGGCACCGCCTTCGTCCATCGCCCCCTCTACGTCCTGCCCGTGTCCCACACCTGGACCCACGTCCCTGGGGTGACGCTACTGGGCGACGCCGCCCATCTGATGCCCCCGCTGGGGGCGGGCGCGAACCTCGCGATGCTGGAAGGCGCCGAACTCGCCGAGTCGCTCGCCACTGGCTCTGGAGACCTGGACGAGACCGTCCGCGCCTTCGAGGAACAGATGTGGGCACGGGCCGGCAAGTGGGCGAAGATCACGACGGCCGGTCTGGAACGCCTCGTGAGCCCGGACCCCGCCGAAGCCCTCGCCGTCTTCGACCAAGTCCAGCCATCCTGAGCACCAGCACTATCACCTCGCCACAGCTTCACGGGACAGTACGGCACCGCTGCGGTCCCTTCCGGCAAAACCACCGCCAGCCGAAGCCCACGGACGTCTGCACTGAACGCAGCCCTCAGCCCGCTACCGCGAAAATCCAGTCCGATCCTCCTCGCCGGCCTGTTCGAGAAGTTGGGCTTCGAGGTCGGCGATGCGCTTCTCGACGAAGCGCAGGTTGGAGCGGGCGCCTTCGAGTCGCTCCTGGAGTGAGCGGTGCTCTCGCGTCATCTGGTCCAGACGGCGCTTGAGGGAGGTGTTCTCGGTGCGGAGGGCCGGGGCGGAGTCCGCGGGGGCACTCTGTTCAACGTCTCGGAGCTGGCCCATCAGTTCGCCGATCCGCTTGCGCTGGGTGAAGACGGTCTCCTGGGTGCGGGTGAGTGCCTCCTCGGCGTTGAGTGCGCGCTCGCGCCAGGATGCTTCGATGCGCTCGTGTTCCTGCTGGGCTCCTTGATCACGCCGTTGCCGGGCGTCGGCGACGGCTGCTTGGACCAGGGCTCGTGCGTACGTGTTCTCGTAGCAGAAGGTGGCGGACACTCCCGCTCGCTCGGCGATGGCTCGGACGTTGAGCCGTCTGCGTTCGCGGCGAAGCTGAGTGATGGCCTTCTCGAGCTGGGTCAGTTTGTTGCGGGTCTGGCGGCGGCGAGCGGCGATCGCGGCCGCTGGGGGGTTGGCAGCGGATGTCATGCAGCGTCACCGTCTTCGATCTCCGCTGGCTCGGTGAGGTCTGCGGCTCGGAAGGCGGTGGACCAGACGCGGCCGAAGTAGTCCTGGGGGCGGCGGAGGTCGAGCGCGAGGGCCTCGTCCAAAAGGCCGACGGCTTCCAGTGCCCGTTCCAGGCCGGTGATCGCGCGGGCGGTGGGCTCGAAGACCTGGTGGAGGTAGTCGGCGGTCGCACTGTCGGGCGCGCGTTCGGCGAGCATGCGCCATTGCTCATGCTTGCGGTGCCAATAGACGAGGTCGGCGCCCGACATCACGAAGTTCTCGCAGCTGTGGCAGTTGAGATCGAAGGGGCAGGCCGCGCCGTCGACGACGTGCTGGAAGGTGCAGAAGCCTCCGTCGGCCGGGGTGGACCGGCGCGTCAGGTCGATGGCGAGGGCTTCGGCCTCTTCCTTGGACATGGACTCGCTGCCGGACAGGATCAGTCCGGGCTCGTCCGATCCGGGGCCGGTGACCCAGATGGTCTGCAGGGCTTGTTCGAGGCGGGGATCGGTGTTGGCGAGGTGGACGTAGTGCTCGGCCATCCGCTCGGAGACCTGCCCGAGGTAGCGCTTTACGTGGATGAGGTCGGCGCCGTTGCGCAAGAGGTTCGTTGCCAGCGTGTGTCGGCTTTGGTGGGGGACGCAGTGGGCGATGTCGAGCGTGTCGACCCAGTCGCGGAACAGCTTGTGGAACCACCCGTAGCTGGCGCCCTTGAGTAGGTTGCGGTTGCTGTACTGCCGGGGGAACAGAGCGATCCGCAGGCGTTCACGCCGTGTTGGGGGGAGCCATTGTCAATACCTGTGGATCCGAGGTGTTCGTCCTCGTCGATCAGCTTCTTCCGAGCAGCCGTGCTGTGATCTGAGCGGGTGTCTCGTCACGGGTGTAGATCGTCCGCGTCGCGACCTGTTCGGTGCCGGGATCATCGAGCCAGTGGGCAAGGTAGTCGTGCCCGTCGATGATCCAGGATCGGCCCTTGCTCGCCGTGCAGCGTCGCCGTAGGACGGTCAGTGAGACGTCGCGGTTGGGGGAGGGCAGGAGTCGGACCACGTCTCGGCAACGGCTCAGTGCGGTACGGACCGTGACCAGGTTCTGGTGGTCGGTGTAGCTGGTGTGGCCTGCGCCCAGTGCCATGACGGCGTCGGGATGATCGGCGACGGCGCGGGCCACGGCGTGTGCCCGGGCTGGTTCCCACTCCGCTTCGGCTGCAAGGCGTCCGACCGCGGTGATGCGCTCGCGGAGTTTGTCGATGCTCCATCCCGCCTCCGCGTAGTACCCGTCCGCGGCAGCGTCCAGATCGACGAACGGTCTCTGCGTCCTTGCCGCGATCTCTCGGCCGAGGGTGGTCTTTCCGGTGCCGGCCGGACCGACGAGGACCATCCAGGGTGCTTCGATGGGCGTCGGTCGGCTCACGCGGCAGTCACCTCTTCGCGTTCGACGAGGTGACCGTTCTTGAAGCGGGCGCCGTTGCGGACGAGGGCGACGAGGTGGGCGCCGGTGATCGTGCGCCAGCGGGCCTGGGCGGACTCGACTAGCTTGAACACCATCGCCAGGGCCGCGGTCGGGCTCCCGGCCCCGCGGGTGACCTTGGTCCTCAGCTTCACGGTGCTGGAGGTGCTCTCGATGGGATTTGCCGTGCGCAGGTGCACCCAGTGCTCGGCGGGGAAGTCGTAGAACGCGAGGAGCTCGTCGGCCTCGGCGGTGACCTTCTTGGCCGCTTTCGGCCACTTCGCTCCGTAGGCGTGCTCGAAGTCCTTGATCGCCTTCTCGGCGTGGTCGCGGTCCTCGGCGTTGTAGATGTCCTGCAGGGCCTTCTTCGCGCCGGGCTGAGCCGACTTCGGTAGCGCGTTCATGACATTGCGGACCTTGTGAACCCAGCACCTTTGGTGTCTGGCCTGTGGAAACACCTCTGCGAGGGCCCTCCACAGGCCCATCGCGCCGTTACCGACCACGAGTTCGGGGGCACGCATGCCGCGTCGTCGGCAGTCACGCAGCAGATCCGCCCACGACTCGGTCGATTCACGCAGCCCCTCGGCCAGCGCGATGAGTTCCTTGCGGCCGTCGGGGCGCACGCCCATGAGAACCAGGACGCAGGAGTGAGCCTGGCCGAGGCGGACCTTGGAATGGACGCCGTCGGCCCACACGTAGACGTAGTCGGAATCCGACAGGCCGCGGGCCTGGAAGGCGGTGTGGTCGTCGGTCCACTGCTTCGTCAGCCGGGTCACCGTCGCCGGCGAGAGGCCGGCCCAGGAACCCAGGAACTGCTCCATCGCGGGCATGAAATCCCCGGAGGACAGTCCGTGGAGATAGAGCAGGGGCAGGACCTCGCTGATCTTCGGAGACTTGCGGCACCACGGCGCGAGGATCTTCGACGAGAACCGCTTGCGCTCACCGGTGGCCACGTCGACGCGCTTGTCGTTCACACGGGGCGCCTTCACCGCGACAGGCCCGGCGGCGGTGGTCACCATCCGTTCGCCGTGATGGCCGTTGCGGACCACCAGACGGCGGCCGGCAACGGACCGATTCGCCGCTATCTGCGACGACGCGGGATCCGACACGCATCCCGGAGAAGAGCGACACCAAGTCCGCCCGCCGACGCAGAGGTTCAGACGGCGGTCGACCGCCCGGCTTCGACAAGATCCGGTACACGGCCAGGAACACCGTCGAGCGGGCGATCAACAAGATTAAGCAGTTCCGAGGCGTTGCTACCCGCTACGACAAGCGCGGATACGTCTACCTCGGCACCGTCACCGCCGCTGCACTCCTCATCTGGCTCCGCTCGTGATCGAGGAGACAGGCCCTAGTCGGCCTGCCTCATCCGACCGTCGGCGTGGACCTGCAGGGCCTGCCCTTTTGATGCGCTGCGCAGGATCCACTGTGTGATCAGGCTACGTCCACGGATTTCGCGCGCCGATCGGTGGTCTCCTGGATCTGCGCTGTCAAGCACGAGCTCAACCAGAGGCGGGACCGGCGACCACTTACCACAGCTTTGAATAACCGGGATCGCCAGTACTGCGCCAGGTACTCCAGCGGTCCTCGCGGGTCGCGGTGACGAAGTTCGCGTGGAGCGGCCGGGAGCGGCTGGGGCTGCTGCGGGTCCGGGATGACGTGATCGTGCTGCATGCGATGCGGTGGCCCGACGAGGTCCACGACCCCTCGGAGTTGTACCCGCCGGCGACGGACGTGTCGGACACGGAGGTCGACGAGGCGGTGGAGCTGATCGAGCGGATGACCACCGACCGGCTGGAGGGCCCCGACTTCGCCGACCACTACACCGAGGCGCTGGAGAAGGTCATCGAGGCGAAGCGGGAGGACCGCGAGTTGCCGGAGGCGCCGGAGCCTGAGAAGCCGGCGGGCAACGTGCTCGACCTGATGGCGGCCTTGCAGGAGTCCGTGGACAAGGCGAAGGCCTCGCGCGGCGAGGACACGGACACCGACGCGCAGGTCCACGAGATGCCGGCGAAGAAGACCGCGGCCAAGGCCCCGGCGAAGAAGGCGGCCGCGAAGAAGAGCACGACGGCGAAGAAGGCGGCTGGGAAGAAGACGACGGGCAAGAAGGCGTCCGGCCGCAAGCCACGCCGCAGCGCGTAGGTGCGGCGTGGCGGTCAGGCGCGAGTGCTGACGTACCTTACGGCCCGACCCCACCGTTCCTGCACCAGTGCCATGCACCACTGGCACAGCGGGGAGCCGCCACTTCCGTATCTGTGCGTCCTGCGCTGGCATCCGGCGCACAGGCCGACCCGGTCGCCGGGGCAGACCAGCGCGGACGGGTCCGGCTCCGAGATCGGGGGCGGGGGAGTGGTCATGGTGGCGTTCCTGTTCTGGGTGACACTTTTCGGCCACCCAATCCACAGGATATCGGCCACTATGGCACGGATGTTCGGTCCGCGCCGGAGCGACTCTGCTCGGCGCGGCGAGATTGTCAGGGCGGAGTTCCGGCCGGGGCATCCGGGCGGGCGGGGTCGGCGGCGGGTGTACGGGCAACGGGTGCCGGCTGCAGTAGTCCGGCTCCTTCGGTACGCCGCGCACCCACGCTGGTGTGGCGGAGCGTTGTCACCCAATGGCAGGGGTAGTTCACCGGTGAAACGAATCCTCCGTATCACCGGAAGCCGGGCTGCACCATTCCACACCCGGCTCGCGAGACGCGGTGCTCGCTCAGGTGTGCCGTGCCGTCGCGTGGTTGAGGCGTGTCAGCACGGCGGCGATGGTCTGTGTGAGTCAGTGACTCCAGTAGTCGCGGCGGGGCAGTTCAACCCACATATCGGGAGGTCCGACCACGGCGCGCCGGTCGGCCAGGCGCAGTCCTGTAACGGCGCAGGAGTAGGCCACGGCGTTGTAGTGGTAGAGGTACGAAGTCAGTGCTTCCTCGGGGGTGTCGCTCTCGTAGGGTCCTCCGCCCGGGTGCAGGTCCCAGCCTTCGATGCTTCCATGACGGGCGATGCCGCCTTGGTTGCCGCTCTTGGGATTGGCGTACAGGCCGTAGCAGACCGTGCCGGCGGACAGCTGGGTCAGCACGCCGGGCATCTGCGGCGCATATCCCCAGGGCTGTGTCACCACGCAGCCGCCTGGCACGGACGTCACGCCGATGATCTGCGAGCTCTCGTCCATGTCGTACGCGTCCGGGTCCTCCAGCAGTTCATCGATGTCTTCGTCCGCCACCGGCGCCGCCTCCAGCCGGCGCACCGCCTCGGCCGCGTCGATGCCCGTCACACAGGCCAGCCCCGTACCGTCGTAGTGAAAGGTGCCCAGTGCCGTGCTGAGCCGTTTGGCCTCTTGTGCTGCCGCACGCTCCGTGCCGGTCAGGCGTACCCCCTCCGGTACCGGGAACAGATCCGGCGTCGGTCCAGCCAGGCTCAGCCGCCCCGGTGACCAGCCGCCGACCGACAGCCGCCAGGGATCAGCCCCGGCGGCGGCGAGCGCCCGTGCGTTGTCCGGCTTCCTGGACACAACGGCATCCCAGAGCGCCGTCACCCCGTTCTCCAGCGCGTCCACATCCGCAACTCGGCCGGCCAGCTCGGCGACAACCTCCGGGGACCCGAACACGGCCGCGCGATGCAGCGGCCGACCGCCGCTCCACTTTTCTGGATCGGCGCCTTCGTCGAGACGGCGGCGAATGTCGTCGACATCTGTCCAGTCCCAGCCCATCCCAGACCAGCCGCCACTCACTGCTGCCACCGTTCCCCCTTCAACATGTCGCATGCTCTCGCGCTACACGCTCGCACACGGGTCCGACACTGGAGGCCGGCCAGCACGCATCCGCCCGGAGAACCAAGCCGGGCAACTCCGAGGCCACCGGTGATCGGCATCTCGACACCATGGACGTTGGCCAGGGCGAGGATTCACCGCTGTGCTTTTGCCGCCTTCGATGGTCCGCCGGGTGGCCGCGCCTGCATCTTCGGCGGTCGATCGTCCACCAGATGGGTGCCGAAGGCGCGGTTGCGGAGCCGGTTCAGGCCGCCTCACGAGGATGCGGTGCACAGTGGCCGGCACGACCGAGACGCCGTGCAGGCGTTTCAGGTCGGAGGCGAGCCGGGCGGCCCCGTGCGGTGCCCTGCCATATCAACCCCCATCCAGGCGGCTCTGAGCGCCCGTCAGATGGAGCTATGAGGCGCGCTGTGACACGGGGTGGACGGCGATCGTGCACAGCCTCTTGGTGGCACGGGTGAGGGCGACATAGAGGTCTCGCTCACCGCTGGGACGGGCGGCTGCGATCTCCTCCGGGCCGACGACGACGATCGCGTCGAACTCCAGGCCCCGAGCCTCGGATGCCGGTACGAGGCGCGCCCACTGAGCGACGCCAGCAGATGCCATGTCCTTGATTCGGACATCCGCGCAGATCACGGTGAGCAGTTCGTCAGGGTGAGCTGCGGTCTGCGCCCGGAGTTCCTCGGTCACGGTGATGGTGAGAGTGTGCGGGTATGCGGTGAGGTGGCGTGGAGGGGCTCCGTGGCGGATCGAACGGCTTGGTGTCTGATCTGGGGCGATCCGCGCGAGCAGGTTGTGGGTGCTCGCCAGGATTTCGTGGGTCGTGCGGTAACTGACAGTGAGAGTGTGCAGGATGAACCGGGAGCCGAGATGCGGGCCCAGCGCCTGGAACCAGTCGCTTCCTGCCGTTGCCGGTCCCGCCTGGGCGAAGTCGCCGACCAGCGTCATCGATCTGGCCGGACAACGGCGCAGCACCATCCGCCACTGCAGGGCGGTCAGCTCCTGGGCCTCGTCGATGACGACGTGTCCGAAGGTACGCTCCGGCGGCCCGTCCACCAGGTCTGCCGCCTCGTCCAGCAGTGGAACATCGGCGTCGGTCCATGGATCGTCAGGAGAACGCAGCAGCCGGGAACGTTCGTCGTCGGTGAGCGACGACAGATGCGTGGTCATCGTGCGGACATCAGTCAGCAGGTCCCGGACGACCTCTTCGGGCATCAGTCGTGGCCACAGGGCCTCTACCGCGCGGTCAACGTGGGCGTCGCCCTGGAGACTTGCACGGAGGGCGTCCGCGTCGAACATCTCGGCCGGGTCCGCAGCCGACGCGTCGTCGACGTCGAAGCCGAGAGCACGCAGGTCGGCCACGGCCGCGGCATCGAGATCCAGGCCAGTGTTCTCGGCGGACTCGGCGTCGATGTGTTCGAGGACCTCGACAGTGCGACGCTCCAGCAAGCTTGTGACTGTACTGACCAGGCGGTCCTTGAACACCTCCCGCGCACGGTTGTGCGCCAGGCCGCTCGTTGCCGCGGCCTCCCGCGCCTCCGCGATGTCCTCCCTCTTCAGGTGGACCCATTCCCGCCCCACGCGCACCGCGAACCCCTGGTCCCATGGTGCCTGCCGGGAACGCACCAGGTTCGCCAGTGCCTCAGCCATCGTCAGGTCTCCCTTGAGCTGGGCCACGTCCGACGGCTCCCTGGTCTCGGGCGCCATCCCGGTCAGGTCCGCGCATGTGGCCAGGACCACGTCGTTCTCCCCGAGCGAGGGGAGCACATTGGAGATGTAGTCGAGAAACAGCACGTTCGGCCCCAGCACCAGGACGCCACGCTCGGCGGCCCGCGCGAAGGCGTACAGCACGTAAGCCGCTCGGTGCAGGGCGACGACGGTCTTTCCTGTTCCAGGTCCGCCCTGCACCACCGTGACCCCCTGGTGAGGGGAGCGGACGATCGCGTCCTGCTCTGCTTGCAGCGTCGCCACTGCCGCACGCATCCGCCCCGTGCGCTGTGCTTCCAGCGCCTCCGTCAGTGCACTGTCGCCGACGACGTCGCCAGCTGCGGGTGCGGAGCTGTCCAGTAGCTCGTCGTTCACCGCCTGGACCGCGCGGTGAACGAGGCGCAGGTGCCGGCGGCGGCGCAGTCCCATCGGGTGGACGGCCGTCGCCGAGTAGAAGGAGCGAGCCGCTTGCGCTCGCCAGTCGACGAGCAGGGGCAGGTCCCGGTCCTCCGCGTGCAAGCCGAGCCGTCCAATGTGCAGGACGGTTCCGTCCGCGCCGTCGATCCGGCCGAACACCAGCCCTTCCTCGGCGCCCTCCAGCCGGCGAAGCTGCCGCGACAGACGCTCTGCGGCCACATCACGCGCGTACACCTCGCCCGCGTTGTCGGCTGACGACCGGAGCACGTCCGCCAGCTCGGCCCGTACATCCGCCATCTGCTCATCGAGCAACCCGTACATGGCGGACACGTGCGCCTGTTCCACCTCGACCTGCCCTGCGGCACCCTCATTGAACTGCGACAACTGCGGCCTGCCTCTCGACTCGACCCTCCACTATGCAGTCAATTTGCCATGAAAGTAAGGCTTGACTTACTTGTCCCGAGTCAGCCGCCGGGCGGGTTTCGCCGCCATGCCCTGTGCCGGTGGTCACACCGGACCTCGTGCCCACTGAATGAGGGCTCCGGACACCTCGCGGTGTCACCGCGTGGGCGCGTGTCAGGTACGAGCGCCCTTGGCGCGTTCCCGTTCATCCGGGAGCCAGACCGTGGAAGAACCGACACCATCGGTCGCGCGCCGCCCTCCGCGAGGTGCCGGAGGGCGAGATACGCCGCGCGGCTGCCAGGACGGCGGCCACATGCGACGCCGCCGCCCGCCGATGAGCCGGCCGGCGCCGACCGTAGCCGTTCACGAGCCTGGAGGAGGCCGAAGTGCTGGGAATCCGCGTCCACATCAATGGGCCGACCCGACAGAAGACCGGCGTCGAGCTGAAGAAGGCGTACGACAAGGGGGCCTCGATCCGGACCCTCGCCCAGGGCTGCGGCCGGTCCTACGGCTTCGTCCACCGCCTGCTCACCGAGGCCGACACCACCTTGCGCTCGCGCGGCGGTCCGAACAGACCCAGCCGGACAGCTCGTTGACGCACAACACCACTGGCATACGCCCCCCGCGATGACGCAGGACGCGGGAGCGCTGCGCCGGTACGGCTCCGGTCCCCGGCTACGTGATGTCACCGTGGGCCGGATTGTGGTGGCGGGGGCGGGATTTGAACATCTGCGCCGTGCTGTGCCGGCATCTCAGTTGAGGTAGTCGGCGACCAGATCGGCGAACTCGTCGGGTCCTGCGAGTCGGATGCCGAGGGATTCGGCCTTGGCGCAGGCAGGCCTTCGATGGTGCCGATCGCGTGTGAGACGTCCTCGCCGGCCGCCCGGTCTCCGCGGGTGATCAACCGGGTGAGCCGGCCGCGCGTGTAGCGGGCGGCGATCGCGAGCCCGTCCGGTTTCGGCCCGGCGTGGACGTGTTGACCTCGTGCCCGATACGGCGGGCCAGGGACTCGGTCCGGGCGGTGAACTCCTCGGGCGAGAACACGTTGTCCAGGCTCAGCATCGCCACCGTGTGCGGGACATCGCCCTCGATCGCGCCGCCGGCCACCTTCCCGGTGGGGGAGTCGGGCAGCAGCTGATCGGGGTGTCCGTCCTCGCACGCGGCAATCTCACGCACCAGCCGGTCGTAGACGTCGTCGTCCAGCGGCGACGTTCCGCCCGCGTAGTACGCGGCCGCCGCACCGAGGGCGTCCTGGACGGCCTGTGCGTAGGCGGCGGCGTCCACGATCTGTGCTGCAGTGTTGTCGTGACCGGCATACTGCCGCCCACCGCCGACAACGGCGCGTTCCCGGACTTCCCGAACCGATCGGGGGAGCGCAGGTCTGGCGCCGTCCGCGGTGTTCAGTCCCGCTAGGGACCACTGGCTGGTTGCGTCCCCCAGGCAGCGGAAACTTGCCGCTCGGCATCGCTGCCGGTGAAGGCCGGGGGCTTGAGTGAGTGTCAGGTCCATCATGCCTGCTCGGACGTGGTTTGCGGTAGGACGGAGCGCACGTTCGTTGAGGCTTGTCCGGGGTGGTGGCCTGCCCGCAGACTCGTCGTCATCCACTCTCCGACGTCCGTGTCGGCATCCGTTCTCGGGTGTCGACGCGTTCGTCGTGCTGTCTCGTCGTGGGACGGGTGCAGGTGGGGTGGGGGAACGGAGGGGGAACGATGGATCAGGACATGGTCATGCGGGCGAGGGTCCAGTTGCTCAGTGCCAACCAGCGGGTGGTACGCGGTGCCGAGGGGTTGCGGATCTACCGCCTGCTGACGCAGGTCGAGCCGGAGGTGTACGGGTCAAAGCTGGCGTACGTCCTGGTGGAGGCCAGCTCGTCGTCACTGGTGCGGGAACTGCCCGAGCAGCGGCTGGCGCTGTTGGACGAGGCGGTTGCGGTGGCGTCGGCCCTGGACGCCGCGAATCCCTACCGAACCACGGTGCTGGCGAAGGCGTTTGCTGCCAGGCGGGAACTGGAGGGGCGGCAGACACCCGGGATGTGAGACAGGTGCCCGGTGGCGTGGCCCGTCTTGGCGGGCGCGAGTCGATGGGCCTCGGCATGGCGCGGCGCGCTGGTGACCGAGCGGGTCTGGGGACTCCCAGCCGCCGGCGCCCCACTGTGCGATCGCTGGGAGGCCGTCGCCTTCGAGCTCGCCCGGGCACGTTGTCGCGGTCGGTCATGACGCCGATTCCGGCCGGCTCACGGTGTGCCCAGAGTCGGCATCGCGGCCCGCCAACCGGTCGGCGGGCCGCACGGTCGTCCCGCACCTGCGCATCCTCGCGCCCGGCACCGTGCAGAACGGCGACCGTCTGACCTACGTCGGCTGTTACGCACGTACAGGTGACGGCCCGGGTGCCGGAGGCGGTGCCGGCCGCCGTGGCGTTCGGGGCGGCCCGCCGCCCGCACGGCAGCCGCTCCTGGCAGCCCGTCGACATTGTGCATCCATCGTATACATGGAGGTTGCAGGCGAATATGGTATGAAACGTCGTGGCGCTCGCGTATACATCACATTTCCGCCGCATCGTGGGCAGGGTGTGGGTGTGCGGCCGACCGGCCGCCGACCCGCACAACGCACCCCCGGTGGCCTGCGACTTCCATGTCGTCCCGTCCGGGGTGTCCGGCCCCGAGAAGGGGCTCAGTAGCTGTTGTCGTACCGATCTTGAGGTTTCTTGATCGAACGGCAGTCCCGATTGGGTAGTCACAGGGTATTCGGTGCATACGAGCAGGGGCATGTAGACGCGTGAGGATTCGGGACCACTGCAGCGTCGTCGTTCCCGCTGTTCCGGGCGATCACGGCGGGACGGCCCCTGGAGTATTGGAAGGGGTACTGACAGGGTCCCTTTTGCCGGGGCGCGGACCGGGTCGGGGCCCGTAGCGTGGAGGGCATGGAGCCGAGCACCGGGATCCGCGAGTTCCTGACCACCCGCAGGGCCCGGATCACCCCCCAGCAGGCCGGAGTGGTCCCCGCCGGCGGCGCCCGCCGGGTGCCGGGTCTGCGCCGCGAGGAGGTCGCCCGGCTCGCCGGCGTCAGCGTCGAGTACTACACGCGCCTGGAGCGCGGCCGGGCCGGGCAGGTCTCCGAGACCGTCCTGGACGCGATCTCCCGCGCCCTGCAGCTGGACGACATCGAGCGGGCCCACCTCCTCACACTGGCCAGACCGGCATCCCCCGCACACCGCCGCCGCCCCATGAACCCACAGCGTGTACGCCCCGGCCTCTACCGGCTCCTGGACACCCTCGACCACGTGCCCGCGATGATCCAGGGCCGCCGCATGGACATCCTGGCCTCCAACAAGATGGCCCGCGCCCTCTTCGCCGACTTCGACGCCCGCCCGCACCGCGACCGCAACATGGCCCGCTACGTCTTCCTCGACGCGCACGCCCCGGAGCTGTTGGTCGACTGGGAGAGGTCCGCCGGCGACTGCATCGCCCACCTGCACCTGTACGCAGGACGCCACCCCGACGATCCGCAGCTGACGGAGCTGATAGGCGAACTGTCGCTGCGCAGCCCCCGGTTCCGTCACATGTGGGGCAACCCCGATGTCGTCTGCCACGGCATGGGCACCAAGCACTTCCACCACCCGCTGGTCGGCGACCTCACGCTCGACCACGAGGTCCTCGGCGTCTCCGGGGACCCTGACCAGGCGCTCGTCGTCTACACCCCCGAACCCGCTTCACCGTCCGCCGAAGCCCTCAACCTGCTGGGCAGCTGGACCGGCACCCCCACAGACCCGTCCGCTACCCCACACCAGCAGGCCCCGTCCGGCGAGCGGCAACAGCGCAACTGACGCACGTGGTCACGCGGCGGCGGCAACCCCTTATTCCCGTGCGCTTCAGAGCGGTCCTTACACACCTCTCACGGAATGATTTGTCGGCATTCACGCCAAGTCGGGCTGGATGAAACCCAGGAGTCGCCAACATGCGCAGCTACGCAGATTTCTTCCCTACTTCGGCACCCGACCCCTAATTGCAGGATGTCGTGGGCAATCAATTGGGGCATGAATCGGCATGCGCCAAGTAACTTCATTCTCAGTATTGGGGATTCTCGCCATGAGCATTGTTGTCACCGCGGCCACCGGGCAGCTGGGCCGTCTCGTCATCGATGAGCTGCTGGCCAGAGTGCCGGCTGACCAGATCGCGGCAGTTGTCCGCGACGCGGACAAGGCAGCTGACATCGCCGCCAAGAACGTCGAACTGCGGATAGCCGACTACGAAGACCCGGAGACGCTGAAGAGCGCCTTCAGCGCAGATGATGTCGTCCTGCTGATTTCCGGCAGCGAGTTCGGCCGGCGTACGGTCCAGCACCAGAACGTCATCGACGCCGTCACAGCGGCGGGCGTCGCCCGGCTCGCCTACACCAGCGTCCTCGGTGCCCCGGTGGCGGAATACAGGCTGGCCGACGAGCAGCACAAACCCACGGAACAGGCCATCCTCGACTCCGGCCTGACCTACACGATCCTGCGCAACGGCTGGTACACCGACAACTACACCGCACAGATCCCCCTCCAGCTGGCGCACGGCGTGACCGCCGCCGCGGGCGAGGGCAGGATCGGTTCCGCCACCCGTCGGGACTACGCCGCGGCGGCGGCCGTCGTCCTGACCACCGAAGGCCACGAGAACAAGGCATACGAGCTCAGCGGCGACACCGCCTGGACCTTCACCGAGTACGCGGCGGAGCTGTCCAGGCAGTCAGGAACAGAGGTGGCCTACAACGATGTCCCGGTCGAGGCGCTGGCCGGCATGTTCACCGGCGCCGGCATGCCCGCGGAACAGGCCGAGGTCTTCGCCGAGACCGACCTCGCCGTCAAACGCGGCCACTTCCAGGGCGGCAGCGGCGACCTCAGCCGCCTGATCGGCCGCCCGACCACCCCGCTCGCCGAATCCATCGCGGCGGCGCTCAGGGCGTCAAACCCGGCCTGACCACGCCATCACCGACTGCCAGGCCCGGCAGATTCTGTCCCTGTACGACCGGGTCAAGCGCGTCGAAAGGCAGATCCGCGACACCTTCCGAGCTCATCCGCAGGGCAGCGATCATCGAATCCTTGCCGGGTATGGGGCCGATACTGGGAGCCGAGTCCGTCGTGGCTGCCGGCGGCCTCACGTCCTATGCCGACGCGGGCCACCTCGCTTCCGCGGCCGGGCTCGTCCCCTTCCCGCGTGACTCCGGTCGGCGGACAGGTAATCTGCACCGGCCCAAGCGATACAACCGCCGCCTGCGACGGGTGTTCTACATGTCCGCGCAGACCAGCATGATCCGCGAAGGTCCCAACGGGGACTTCTACCTGAAGAGGCGTTCGGAGGGCTGCAGGCACGTCCAGGCCGTTATTGCCCTGGCCCGCCGACGGGCCGGTGTTCTGTGGGCCCTTCTGCGCGACGACCGCGTGTTCACCCCTGCACCGCCATGTAAACAAGGGGCCTGAGCCAGGGCAGACAGACCAGCGGCACCTGGATGGCGATTGTGAAAACCGGTCAGGGCCGCTCGTCGCCTCAGTCGGTCCGCGCTTGCAGGTCCCCTTCCTCGGCTCCCGATGGACGTCACCGTGCTCATCAGTCTGCTCGCGCTCGGCGACGTCCGGCGTTTGTGGTGGTCAGGCCGTATGGGAGCGGGGCGCGGTGATCACGACGGATGTGTAGGGCATGGTGGCGTGGCCGCCGAGCTTGTCGATCGCAGTCCCGGCGCTGTCCAGGACCTCCGCCATTTTGTCTTCGGGGAGTTGGGTGAGGCCGCCGAAGGTGGGGAGCTGGTCGAGCCACTGGTCTCGGGAGTAGGTGCGCTCCCAGGTGAAGCGCCACTGTTCCGGCTCGCTGAAGCTGCCGGTCTGTCGGATCCCGTCGGCGATTTTCGCGAACAGTGGCTGGTATGCGTCCACGGCCGACCCTCTCAGCAGGCCGGGGTTGAACGGGGAATCGGGGGCGACCCGTTGGAGTGCTTCGGCGAGGGCGTCGATCACCTGGGCCGGGAGTTGGGGGACGTGGTGGAAGGGGGCGAGTCGGCCGCCGGGCCTAAGCACGTGGGCCGCCTTGGTCACGCCGGCGACGGGGTCCACCCAGTGCCAGGCGGTGCCGGCGATGACCGCGTCGAACTGCCGCCCGGCCGGCTGCCAGTCCTCGAACCTGGCGACCTCGACCTCGACACCGCTGCGCCGCGCGAAGGCGGCCATCCGCTCGTCGGGCTCGACACCGAGGACCGTGCAGCCGGCTGCCTGGAACTGCCGGGCCTCGATGCCGGTCCCGGCTCCGACTGCGCGAGGCCGGTCTGACCGGCATCCCACTGGCCATACAGGGCACCGCCATGATCGCCGCGTACCTCACCGCCGAGCGGGAGCTGGGCCGTCTGGCCGGTGATGCCGACATCGACACGCTGGCCCCCACTCTCGTCGGGGCCGGGTACCTGCTGTTCGCCGACCGGTCAAGCGCCCCACCGCAGACCACCGCCATCCGCAAGATGGTGGCCACCGTCGTCGCCGGCGCCTTGCGACCACCCCGGTCGTGACCCAGCGCCCAGGCCGCACGTCTCTGGCCCCCGTGCCCCCGGATCTGGTGTGCCTCCGCAACGAGTTCTGTCCGCAGGTGTCCGCGTACTCTCCGATGCCGCTGGGCCGGTACGTTTGAACGTGGCCAGTGGTCAGGCCACCTCGGTGTCCCTTTCGATGGCCTTGAGGCGGTTCTTGAGCCGGTAGCTCGGTCCGTTGATCGCGACGATGTCGCAGTGGTGCAGGATGCGGTCGAGGATCGCGGCGGCGAGGACCTCGTCACCGAACACCTGTCCCCATTCGCTGAAGGTCTTGTTCGACGTCAGGATGATCGAGCCCTCCTCGTAGCGTGGACGGTGACCGGGACGACGATCCGAGTCGCGACGTCGACAAGCAGCTCGGGCATCCGCGGTTCGGCGCCGGCGAACTCGCGGGCGGCGTCGACGTCGTCGGCCTGGACGGCCCGGAGGTAGTTGAAGGCACTGATGGCCGCGTGCGGGGTCGTCGGGGCGAGCGGCGTGGTGTCCGGCATGACGGCTCCTCATGTAGGGGCCGCGCTGGTTGCGACGGCCTCAAGATCGAGTCTCGGAGCGGAGCCCTGTGGACAGAGACCGAGCACCGACGGTGAGCAGCCATCGCCCGGCCGCTGTGACGACGCACTTCAGTTGGCAAATCAGCACGCTGATTGGCGAACGTCACTGACGTTGTCAAGTGATGACTGTCAGCGAGTGAGACCAATGGCACCTGGGCGCGATGGCTGTCCCCTGATCGCTCCTTCTTCCGGGGGACCCTTGGGGGAAGTGGGCCCTCCGACTGGGCCCTGCTTGTAGCGTCGCCTCGGCCAAGCAAGATCGTGTTTGGGAGGAGCAGGATGAGCGAGACCGCAAATTTCACGCTGGGTGCGTTGCTGATTGCGCTGGCGGATGCCCCGGAGACCGCAGGTAAGTTCGCGTCGTGGACCGGTGAGGGCGCTAACGAGCCCATCAGCGGCGAGGAGATCTCCGCTCAGATCGCACCGGAGGAGCTGAGCGCCCTGGCCGAACAGGCCGGCTTGAGCGAAGCGGAGGTCGCGGACAAGCTCGCCGAGGAGATCCCGCCGCTGGTTGATGCCCTACCCGTCAAGGCGACCGAGGTGGCCATCGCCCCAGCACAACCTGTGCTCGCGCGGCAGCAAACGCTCCAGCAGGCAAGCATTTCGGTCCTCGCGCAGGCAAGCCAGCTGCCTCGGAGCGCCGTTCTGACGCTTCTCCAGTAGGGCAGGGCCTGGGGCGCGTGAGCCACAGCCGGTGGCGACCGCGTCGGCGGGTGGTGCCAATAAGCGCCTGTCTGTCAGCCATAGCATGGTCGCGATTGCCCAGGGAGGCCGCGACCACCCGGGCTTCATGATTGCGTTGTGCCCCAACTGCCATGCCAGCAAGACACGCGGCGCGGGCCGTGCGGCGTTAAAGGAGCGTCTGAGGACTGCGGCACAGGCGCTGGACGCTGCTGCTGAGCGCCAGGGGCGGAGCGGGCCACACGCGTGATGCATGAGCCACTGCGTCATCCTGACGACAGGATGTCCCTCCTGGGCCACTGTCACGCCCTTCGGCTCCCTACTGCCCTGCCGGTCCAGCAGGGCTTGGGCTGTGACCTTCAGAGCTTCATGCCCTCGAATCTTCAGCGGTTTCTGGCGCGGAGGGGATGTCGGCGGTCACGTAATTCCCCGCCAAGAGCACCAACTTCCCCACCCGCATGTTCGAACGAGGCCGATATCCTGTGCGGCTGGTGATCCGCATGTGATTCGGTCCGGTCGGCTCAGCTGATAAGAGCTAGCTTGCGCCCCGCCTCTGACCTCAGAATTCTCGGCGTGACAGACACGAGACCCACCGAAGAAGAGGCGCCGGACGGGCTGCTGGGCTGGTGCCTGGTGGCCAACGTGGCGCGGGAGACCTCGCACGGCGAGAGCGGCCTCGACATCCAGCACGGCACGAAGCACTTCCGCGCGGGCACCCTGCTGTGGCTCCCGCCTGCCCGCTGGGACCCCGGCAGCTGGCGTTGGCACGCGGTGGGCCGGCACCGGGGCAACAGCCGCCGGTACGTCAACATGGTCGTACGCGTGGAGCACCTGGAGAACTTCCGGGTCAAGGGTGTCTACAGCGAAGCCCTGGTGCGCAGCCTCAACGGTTACGACCACGACGCGGGCGCCCCACGGGCCCTGCAGAACCCGTGGACCCGCGAGCGCGCCCAGAGCTTGGCGGACAGCTGGAACCGGCACCGGGAGCCCCTCTTCATCGAAGGCCACCCCTACGCCCACCCACGGATCTCCGTCCCCAACCCTCCGCCGGCAGAGATCCAGCTCGACGGCGAAACCCTCCACCTCGCCCGCTACGGCCCCAGAGGAGCCCACTACAGCCGCACACCCCCACCCACGGAATGGATCCCCGAGCCGTGACCCGCATGCTCGAACGATAGGGCGGGGCAGTTGGCGCCGCGGGTGGGGAATTACGTGACGTTCCACAGGGGTGATTCCGGAGGGACACCCGCGCTGTTCCGCCAGCGGCAGAACAGCGGCCCGACCGGGCTCGACGATCACTACAGTCCAGTCTCATGGCGACGATTACAACGCGCACGGTCGAATACCCGGCCGACGGTCTGACGATGGTCGGGCACCTCGCGCTCCCCGTTGGCGCCGGCCGCCGGCCAGCAGTCCTGATCGGGCCCGAGGGGATGGGGCTCAGCGACGTTGAGCGCCGCCGGGCCGATGCGCTCGCCGAGCTGGGATACGTAGCGCTGGCCTTCGACCTCCACGGCGGGCGCTATTTGGGCGACCCCGAGGAGATGCTGTCCCGTTGCATGCCGCTGCTCTCCGACCCCGACCGGATGCGGGGCATCGGCCGCGCGGCGCTCGACGTGTTGCGCGCCGAACCGCCGACCGATCCTGACCGGATCGCCGCCGTCGGCTACGGCACCGGGGGCGCCATCGGGCTGGAACTCGGGCGCGACGGCGTCAACCTACGCGCGATCGCGACAGTCAACGCGCTGACCACGGGTCGACCGGGCGAGGCGGCGCGTATTCGCTGCCCGGTGTGGGCCGGGGTCGGGTCGGAAGACCCGATCATGCCGCCCGCGCAACGGGACGCGTTCGCCGCCGAGATGCAGGCCGCGGGCGTCGACTGGCGCCTCGTGGTCTATGGCGGCGCCTTGCACGCCTTCCACCACCCGCCGGTCGATCACGCCGTGGTCCCCGGCGTCGGCTACCACCCACGGCACGCGCAGCGAGCCTGGCACGACGTCGTCGACCTGCTCACCGAGTGCCTGCCCGTGACGGAGTGATCTGGTCAGTCCAAGTTCGGGCACCCGCTGACCAGCGCCTACCTGTCACACTCCTTTCAGCGGCGCGCGACGTTGACGACGCACTCTCTGCCCAAGAGCGGAAACTTCCGGCTCACCAGCCGCCTCGTCGCCCAGATCGAGCGCGTGATGGACATCAACCAGCTGCAGACCGTCACCGCCGAAGTCGTGGAGACCGCCCGCGAATCCCTTGTCGTCGGAGTCCTGTAATGGCCGCCCGCCTCATCAGATGGCTTGCGGCAGGTTTGTGAGTAGTTGAGGTACAGAAAGTGCCGCTGAGATTGATCTTGCCCGGGTCCGCCTATCGCGCGGGCGCTTCGAGCTGGCGGGGGACGGCTCCGGCGCGCAGTTCGCGCAGGTCCGGGATGTGGTTGTGGAGCGTGCCCGGGGAGACGCCGGCAGCTTGGCGATCGAGGTAATTGAGCGGCCGGGGTCGGGGTGCCGCTAACGAGCGGGGAACCAAGTGACAAGTATCCCGTCAGTAACTTGTCGGTGATCCTTTGGCTGGTGGTCTGGAGGCAATGCGGGGTCGGGTTCCTCGTCGCCCGCGCCGTCTGGCCAGCGGCCGAACGGTCCGATGGGCTGCTCAGGGGTGGCGCCGAGCACGCCCGGTCCCTTTGTACGGTGCGGCATCGGGATCACGCGTCCTCCCCTCACCTCGGGCCTGCGCCAGCAGCGCCGCCACGACGTCGTGCGCCTGGTCCTCGGTCTGTTCAACGAGCATGTCCACCACTTCGTCGGTAGTGCCGGGGCCGGTGAGGTCTGCCTGGGCCGGACGGCGCGGGGCGATGATCTCGGGCCCGGCCGGCGCCTGGCTCGCCTCGGCGTCGGCTTCGGCCGGCACGGCGTCGCCCAGATCGCCGCGGGCGCTGGCATCCCCCTATCTCCCGCATCTGCGTCGACCTCGACGCCCCGCAACTCCTTGTCCGGTGGCGAGCGTGCGGTTGCTCCCGGCTCGGTAAGTGCCCGATCCCGGACTGATGCGCTGCGTCGGCGCGACGCAGCGCATCCCCTGGTCGGTGTCCCGTTCCACCGTCAGACCGGGCGGGGCCATCGCAGGTCAGACGGGTGCACGTCCCAGGCATCCGTCAGTTGCGGGGCTGGCGTTGTCGCCGCTGCCGCAGGGCGGCCATGGTCGTCACCGGCACTTTCGCAACGTCATATCCTCCGTGCGCGCGACGCTGTCGCAGTGACCGTGCATGACAAGAAAGGGTTTACCGAGCATGCGTACCTCTTCGCGGCGAACGGCCCCCCTCATCAAGGTGTCCTTCCTAGGGCTGGTCACGACGTCACTGCTGACCCTCGGCACGGCCGCGCCGGCTTCGGCGGCCTCCGGGATCACCTGGCGGAACGGCCTGTACAACCACGACTACTTCCTTCAGTCGGACGGCTATGAGGCGCAGCCCTCCCTGGCCTACGCGGGTGCCTCCGCCCAGTCGTTCTGGACCGACATCGAGAACAGCGACGGCACCTGGAACGAAGTCGACTGGGCGGGCTACTGCCTGACCGGCTACGGCCGCACCGTCGAGACGATGCCCTGCAACTCCGCGAAGGACGCCACCGACGGGCACATGCGGTGGCGCGAGATCAACATGGGTTCCGGGAACGGCTGGAAGCTGCAGAACGTCCTCAGTGGCTACTACCTGGACTGGACTGGAACCAGCCCCAACGCCGGCACGGTCTACCTTCACGACGGCGACGCGGGGAACCCGAACGAGCGCTGGTACTGAGCTTGGCGTTTCCTTGAGGGTGTCCTCAGGGTGGATCACCCCGGCGCCGCGGAGCAGGTCCCAGGCGCTGTTTGGGTGCCCTCGTAGGAGTAGCCGATGGCCGGCCTTCCCCAGGCCCGCGCCTCGAAGACGTCTTCGGCGGTGAGCTGGTCGAGGTCGCGGCCGGTGTGCAGGATCACCTTGGAGATCACGTGCAGGGCCTCGTCGACGGGACGGCCGGTCATGCCCAGCCCGCTGCCGTGGCGGCGGAGCTACCGGCTCAAGAACCGCCTCAAGGCCATCGAAAGGGACACCGACGTGGCCTGACCACTGGCCACGTTCAAACGTACCGGCCCGGCCGCATCGGAGAGTACGCGGACAGCATGACGTCCTGGACGAGGACGTGGCCCCGGGTCTCCCCGCTGAAGCACGCCAACCTCAACTGCCTGGGCCGCTACAGCTTCGCCGCCCGCCCCGCCGCGCGAGGGCCCGCGTCCACTGCGTGACCCGGCGACCGTCCACCTGGACGAGGACGATGAGGGCAGCCGCGAGGCATGATCCGAGATCACCTGGACGCCTGGATCTCCAGCCCCGGGCACGCTGCATGTGTGCGGGCCCGGGGCAGGGGTCAGCGTTCGAAGGTGCCGGTCAGTCGGCCGCGGGCGAGGACGGGTGCGGTGATGGCGGGCAGGAGGTCGCGGGGCCGTGCCCGGTTCGGTTGCGCTGTGTCGGGGGTGCTTTCCACGCGGGTGGCGAGGGCGAACAGCTGGAAGAGGTAGTGGTGCGGCCCGTGGCCTTTGATGGGTCCGGGGCCGTGGTATCCGCGACCGATGCTGGAGCGCAACAACTGCACTCCGGCGGCCGGCTGCCGTGCGTCGAGGGCACCGGGTTCCAGGTCTCGGGCTGCCGGGTCGATCAGGGCGACGCAGTGCACCGCGGGCTTGGCCATGGGGACGTCGATGTCCTCCATGACCAGGAGGAGTTGGGCGGTGCCGGCCGGCGGCGGAGTCCAGGCCAGGTGGGGGGACAGGTTGTCGCCACCGATGTTCTTCAGGCAGTGCTCCAGCGCAAGGGAGTCTCCGTCGCCGAAGTGCCGACTGGTGAGGGTCAGCGACTCGGCACTTTGCAGATTGGGCAGATTCCACGCCACGTGGGTCTCGCCTGCTCTGCGGTTGCTCAGGATGCGGCCCAGCAGAGTCATCGCGTGGCCTCGATCATGTCGATGATTTCAGTGACGGTGGCGGTCTCGCCGAGCTTCGGGAAGACGCGTTCGGTGCTGTGGCGGTGGGCCTCGGCATCAGGGTCGCTCACGGCGTCGGTGGCCAGGACGACGTGGTAGCCGTAGTCGGAGGCCGAGCGCGCGGTCGACTCCACGCCTGAGCTGGTCGCGATGCCGGCGAGCACGACCTGGGTGACGCCCAAGTCCCGCAGGAGTGTGTCGAGCCCGGTGTCGTGGAATGCGCTGCGCCGCCGTTTGGTGATCAGGTGGTCGGTCGGCTGGACGTCGAGTTCGTCGATGAGGTCGGCCCAGCCGGATGGCAGCGCGGCGCTGCTCCCGGACCGCCGGGCTTCGGTGCGTCCCGGCGCGCGTCCGGTGACGTTGACCAGGATCACGGCCAGGCCGTGCCGACGGAACTCGGTCGTCAGGTGCGTCGCCTGCTTGACTGCGGCAGCCGCCTGGCTGTCGGTGTGGGCCGCGACTATGCCCTTCTGCAGGTCGATCACGACGAGCGCGGGCGTGGGATCGATTGTTGTCAGTGCCATGGGTGTTTCTCCTGTGGATATCGGCTAGTTGCCGGGATCAGGGCGCACATAGCCTTTCTCTCCCTGCGTCGCTTCTGTCCCGTCGTCGGTCGCAGCGGCAAGGGTGTCGCCGGTGGCGGCCGTTCGTGGTGCCAGGGGCTTGGCGGTTGGGACTGGTGCCGCGCAGCAGGGAGGCGAGCGCGGCGAGGAAGGCGAGGGCGGCGCCGAAGGCGAACACGATCACCAGGCCGGAGTGGAAAGGCCCGGAGAGCAGGTGCGGGAAGAATTCGCGCCCGGTCAGGACCTGTTGCTGGGCCGCCGTCACGTGGGTCAGGGCGCCGCTGGGCTGGAGCAGGTGCTGGATCGGGTTGACGCCCAGTTGGGCGGCGAACAGGGACGAGACCGGAGGCAGGCCGCCGACCTGGGTGGCGACGTGGGCCGGTATGCCCTGCTCCCGCAGGCCGGCGGTGAGGGTGGGCGGGAGGTTACTGCTCAGCCCCGCGATCATGAGGGAGAAGAAGACGCCGATGGAGACGGCGGTACCGGAGTTCTGGAAGGTGGAGCGCATGCCGGAGGCGACACCGCGCAGCTCTGCGGGAACGCTGCCCATGATCGAGGAGGAGTTGGGGGAGGCGAACATGCCGCTCGCTATCCCGTTGAGCGCGATCAGCACGGCGAAGATCCAGTAGCTGAAGTCGATCGGCAACAGCATCAGCCCCAGGAAGCTCACGCCGAACAGCAGCGCGCCGCCGGTGGCCAGGCCCCGGGAGCCGAGCCGGTCGGACAGGTAGCCGGACACCGGACCTGCGGCGAGGAAACCGGCGGTCAGCGGCAGGATGAAAATGCCGGCCCACAGGGGCGTATCGCCGTAGTCGTAGCCGTGGAGCGGAAGCCATATGCCCTGCAACCAGATGACCAGAACGAACTGCATCCCGCCTCGGCCGATCGAGATGCCCAGGCCCGCCAGGTTGCCGAAAGTGAAAGCCCGCCGGCGGAAGAGACCCAATTGGATCATCGGTGCGGAGGCGTGCTTCTCGATGACGACGAACGCTGCCAGCAGGAACAGTCCGCCGAAGATCAGGATGTCGACCAGCGGGTTGGTCCAGCCCATGGTGTGCTCGCCGTAGGGCTGCAGGCCGAAGGTGACCGCGATGAGGACCGCGCTGAGTCCCACCGCGAAGGTGATGTTGCCCCACCAGTCGATCCGGCCGCCACCGCTCTTCCCCGTCTCTCGCAGGGTGCGGTAGGCCCACAGCGTGAAGAACAGGCCGACAGGCACATTCACCCAGAACACCGCCCGCCAGTCCCAGGCCGACAGCAGACCCCCCGCGACCAGACCGAGGAACATCCCGGCCAGCCCGGCGACCTGGTTGATGCCCAGGGCGAAGCCGCGCTGCTCCTTGGGAAAGGCATCGGTCAGGATCGCGGCCGAGTTCGCAGCCAGCATCGACCCGCCGACGGCCTGCACCACCCGCCAGCCAATCAGCCACATCGCCGCGTGGCCGCCGTCGAAGGGGTCGAGGGACAGCAGGATCGAGGCGAAGGTGAAGACCGCGAACCCGGAGTTGTAGATCCGGACCCGACCGTACATGTCTCCCAGGCGCCCCACCGTGACCACCAGGACGGCCTGGACCAAGCGGTAGCCCATGATCATCCACAGCAGGTAGGCGATGTTGCCCGGAGCCAGCGGGTCCAGGTGCACGCCGCGGAAGATCGCCGGCAGGGCTATCAGCGCGATCGAGCCGTCCAGCGCGGACATGAAGACCGCGGCGGTCGTATTCGCCAGCGCCGTCCACTTGTACCGGTCATCGGCCGGGCGGCGCGGGGCGTGGGTCTTGGGAGGAGCCGTCATCGGTGTGCTTCCCTGGTTCCGTCGGGGTCAGATGTGCTGGGCCAGCCGCTCCAGCAGTGGCGCGGCCGATGCGAGTTGTTCCAGCTCAGCAGGGGTGAACGCGCCGCTGGTCAGGGACCGGGCGATGAGTTCGGCCCGCGCGTTGCGCTTGTCCTGCAGCGCCTGCCGACCGGCGTCGGTCACGGACAGCACCATGCGCCTGCCGTCGTTCGGATCCGGGCGGCGTTCGACCAGGCCACGGGCCCGCAGTGCGCTGAGTGTCGCCCCCATGGCCTGCGCTGTGATCTGCACCTGGCGGGCCAGCGCCGAGGAGGTAGTGGGGCCTGAGCGATCCAGGTGCGACAGCGCGGTCCGCTCGGGCATGGTGAGTCCGCCGTCGACGGGTACTTGGCGCACCCGTCGTATCAGCGCGCTGAGACCGGCCAGCAGGACCGAGGCGACTTCGTCGGGGTCCAGGTCATCGTTCATATACTAAGGCTACCTTATCAAGCAGCCTTAGTATCTAGCTCCCCGCTTCACCGTCCCGGGAGAAGCGGGGCGGCCACCGCGGGCTTGCCCGTCGCCACATGTGAGCCGAGCCTGACCCGGACGTCGAGCGGCTCGCACAAACGGTCCTTTCCCCGAGCAAGACCGAAACCGGCGACCCGGCGGCCGTGAACCGCTGGTTCGGTTCGCAGAACTCGTCCTCACTCAGAGGTAGTCGACGTCGACACCGGGCAGATCGGAGGGGGACACCACGGCCACCTTGCTGGTGAGCGAGGTGGCCCCGCCGAGACCGTCGATCTGCAGCGGGTCCGGAGTGCCCATGATGCGCAGCAGCAGATCGTCCCGCACGGCGCCGTCGGACGGCAGGTCACGGGCCAGGAAGTAGGCACCCTTCGACGTGCCGCCCCGCATCCACACACAAGGCACACCGCCCCGCGCGGAGCTCATACGTCCTCACCCGCGGCCCACTCACGGTGGTTGATGTAGCGCAGGCCGAGGCGCTGCAGTTCGCCCCGCATCCCGTAGACGTCCAGGCCGAGCTCACCGGCCTGGAAACGCTTGCGGTTGCGCTCTTCCCGCTCCAGGCGTGCCTGGGAAACTGTCACGGCGCGCGGAACATCGGCCCGGGCTACGCAGACCACCCCGTCGTCGGCCACGATCACATCGCCCGGATGGACGAGCTGGCCCTCGACCACGACGGGGCCGTTGACCGAGCCGAGCGTCGCCTTGACCGAGCCCTGGGCGCTGACCGCGGTCGACCAGGCCGGGAAACCCATGGCCTGCAGCTCGGCGACATCGCGTGCCCCGCAGGCGAGAACCACGCCTCGCACCCCCCGGGCGCCAAGAGAGGTGGCGAGCAGCTCACCGAAGAGGCCGTCGCTGCACGGTGAGTTGGTCGCCACGACCAGAGTGCCGCCCGGACCGCACTGCTCGACGGCGACGTGGATCATCCAGTTGTCGCCGGGCCAGCACAGCGCGGTGACGGCTGTGCCGGCGATGCGGGCGCCCGGCCAGACCGGGCGCATGCGAGGCCCCAGATAGCCGCGGCGGCCGCAGGCTTCGTGCACGGTGGAGAGTCCGCACGCGGAGAGCCGGTCGGCGTCGTCGAGTGAGGCCTTGGGCGGGTCGGTGACGACGACGGCCTTCACGACAGCCGGTCCGTGACGTGGGGGAAGTGGCGCGTGAAGGCCTCGGCCTTCGTCTCGTGCGGCAGTCCGAGATTCGGCCCGGCGTTGCGCCGCAACTGCACACCGCGGCGCTGGGCGAGGTCCTCGTAGTAGGACCACAGGTGCTGCTGTGCGGGCGAGCTGCGCATGGCTGCGCGCTTGGTCTCGTAGACCTCCGTGATGTCCAGCAGCACATCCGGCCGGAACTGCGACATCTCCGGTTGGTGCGGCTCGAAGCTGAACACGGGCGGCGCGCCGAGGGGTTCACCCGGTGCCTCGTAGCCGAGCGCCTGGGCCAGAATGCGGGCCTGCAGGGCCGTACGTGCTGCCGCGGGGTGGTCCGCGTTGTAGGGGTCCGCCACGGTGTGGGTCAAGACCACGGTCGGAGCCGTCTCGCGGTAGATCCGCACCAGCGAATCGACCAGCTCACGGGACTCGACGAGGGGGTAGTCGCCGGCGTCGAGGAAGCGGATGTCCGCTCCGAGAGTCTCGGCCGCGCGTTCCGCCTCGGTGCGGCGCAGCTTCTTCACTTCGTCCAGCTGCCTGCCCTCACGCCGCCTATGCGCTCATCGGTGTGGGCCTGGTGCTGCTGTATCAGATGGGCGGGGTGCTCAGCCTGACCCGGGGAGCAATCGGCGTCTTCGGTGCGGTGCTGTTCCAGGGGTGGGTCGAGTCGGGGCGGTCGATGTGGCTGGCTCTGCCTGCCGGGCTGCTGCTCAGCGCCGCCATCGCCGGCGCCGTCGGCTGGCTGATGGCCAAGTGGTTCGCCGACAAGTCCCTGCTCATCCGCTCCGCCGTCACGATCGCCTGTGCCGTCAGCTTCTCCGCGCTGGCGCTTCGGGTGTACGGGACGGACAGTCTCGTCTTCCCCGCCTCGGTGGTGGTCAGTGCCAACACCCTGCTGGCGCCGGCCTTGGCTGCCGTCACAGGAACTGGCGTGTGGGGGCTGCTTCGCTTCAGCCGACCGGGAGTGTGGCTTCGGGCGATGGCGGAGCGCGCGCCCACCGCGGAGCTGCTTGGGGGCGCCGGTGCGGAGTCTGAGTGTCGGGCTGTGGGCCTTCGGCGGAGCTCTGGCCGCGCTCGCCGTGATCCTGGTCGCGCCAACGCAGCAGAGCGATGTCTCCAGCCTGGGCTCCGTCACCATTCCGGCTCTGGCAGCGGCGCTCATCGGCGAATTCCGCAGTTTCGGCATCACGATCGTCGCCGGAATTGCACCCAGGTCGGCCGCCTGGTGGCCGGCAACAAGGTCTACGCGCTCGAAGGCCAGTCGGCTGACTCGGCCTGCTGGAACACCCCCTATGCCACCCCGCTCAACAGCGGCCCGAAGCTGAGCCTGGCTGTCTCCTCGTACTTCCTGATGAAGAACCTCGGCGGAGAGGACGTGTGCACCATGTGGAACAGCCGGGAGGACAGCAACAAAGCGCTGAACAACTTCCAGCGCATCCTGAAGAAACTCACCGGCCGCGAACTCCGCAAGGTGCTGTCGTGGAACGGCGGCGACCTGACGCCCATCCTCACCCAGGTCAGACAGAACGGCTGCAAGGCCGTGCTCCTGGGCGGCACCTCGGCGACCTACGTCAGCCTCATGCAGGCCGCGGCCAACCAGGGCCTGACCAACGGCTCCATCGTGTGGCTGGGCCTGGGCACCGGCTACACGGAGAAGGTGGCCAACTCGGTGCGCACCAGCGGCTACTGGTCCAACAGCGAATTCCTGCCCTGGAGCCTGGACACCAGCGCCCTGGAGGAATTCCGCGACTTGCAGAAGGAACACGGCTTCTCACTGGACAGTACGGCCGAGTCCGGCTACACGGCGGCAAAGCTGTTCGTCACCGCACTCAAGGGTATCAAGGGAAAGATCGACCGGAAGTCGGTCGGTACCGCCCTGCGATCCATGAAGAACGTCTCCACCGACGGTCTGACCGCGAAGCCCTTTACCTGGGGGGAGTGAGCAGCGGGAGGAGGACCCCGTCACCACTGCCGAACTGCTGGTGCTGGCGGGTCTGTCGGCCTCGGCAGGAGGTTGCGGCCGGTTTCGGTCGCGATGGTGACGGCCATGCGGTGGGAGGCGTCCACATGGCCGAGCCCGCCGAAGTGGAGCGGCGGGCGAAGCTGATGGAGTCCTGCGGCGCTCCCTGCGTCTACGTCACTGACTTCGGCGGTCGACTGACCATGGATGGCGTCCGCTACCGCGTCCGCGACCGCGCTCGCCGCGACGTCCTCGACCCCGCGACCGGGCTCGGTATCCACGCCCATCACAACCTCGGTCTGGGCGTGGCCGACTCGGTCGTCACCGTCGAGAACGGTGTCCCCCCGTCGACGCCTCCCCCGCCGGTCAGGGCGCCGGGGCGGGCAACTGCCCGCTGGAGGCGTTCGTCGCGGTCGCCGACCTGATGGGCGGGGAGCACGACTCCGAGTTGTCCCTCGTACGCACTCTCCAGGACCGCGAAGCCCGGGGGACCGCGAGACGCCGACCCTCGGGTACACCGGCGTGTACTCCAGCTTCCTGCGCCACGCCGACCGCCGCCTGTCGCTACGGGCTCGACACTCGTGCGATCCTCGAGGAGGCCGGACGGCGCAAGATGGTCGGAAGCCAGGAGGACATGATCACCGACATCGCCCTGGACCTGGTAGTGGCCCGTACCGCTGTCTGAGCCCAGGTAAGGCGTGGGGCTCGATTGTCCCGACGGCGACGGCCGAGTCCCACGTGTGTGCCGCCCGCCAGGAACCCGTGAGGTTCTGGGAAATTTCTGAGACTAGCGCCGTCGCTTCGGCCGTGAGCCTTCGTGACCTGCGCCTTTTCCCTCCGTTTCTCAGAAACCTCCCAGAACCTCTCGGGAACGTCGTACCCGGAACCGCCAGCGTGTGCGGGGTCCCCAGGGCACGCGGCGCCGTAACTCCCCCGAACGGCGCCGCGTGCTCCCCGCGAGCTGAAGCGGAGTGTTCCTGTATGGCTGCCACCACGTCCCGTGTCCGGACCAGGCGCGGTGTCGATCCACGCCCTCACACGAGCCCGCCGTCCCAACGCCGCACCGCGCCGGTGCAGTTCATCGGCCCGTGGCAGAACTCGATGGAAGGGGCGATGGCCGCGTTGTGCGCAGTGGCCGCCATGGCGGCCGTGTCCTTGCTGGCACTCTCGCTGCTCGACGCGGGTTCCTTCGGATCACTGTGGTCGTTGACGATGGCCTTGACGGCCATGGCTGTCGGCGGCTCGGCCGCCGCGGGTTCGGCCGGCGCCGGTTCGGATGGCGCTGGGGACTTCGGGTCGATGGGCGGGATGGGTTCCCTGTTCGGCGGTGGTGGCGGCATGGGACCGTCGATGAGCGGTGCGGCTGATGTGGTGCCGCTCGGAGTCACGCTGGTCGGCACTGTCGTGCTGTGGTTCGCGTTCTCCCGGCGGCTGCGTCAGGAGCGGCAACGGCGGTTCACCGGCGGTGAACTGGCTGTGCGGGCGGCCGGAGCGGGCTCCGCGGCGCTGGTCACCCTCATGATCGTGGCCGGCCTCGCACAGGGATCGGTCAACGTGCCCGCGTCGGCGATGACTGGGATGGGAGGAACCGGCGGCGGCCAGTCCGCCGGAGGCCTCGGCGGCGCGAGTGGCGGCCTGGGCGGAGGCGGTACAGGTAGCCAGTCGGCGATGGCGTACCACGTGGGGGCGGGGTCGGCAGGCTTTGGCGCGCTCCTGTGGGTGGCTGTCGTGATCGGCGCGGGATGCCTCATCAGCCGCCGGGTGCGGCTGCCACTGGGCGGTGCACTGGACGGACTACGCACCGCCTGGGGTCCGAGCGTCTCGGCTGTCGTCCGCACGATCCTCGTTCTCGTGGCCGTACCGCTTGTGGCTCTGGCGCTCCTCGGCGCGGTGGTCGGTGGCCGGGTCGGCTCAGCGGCGGGCGCGGCACTGTTGCTCGTCCCGAACGCCCTGGCGGTGTTCCTGACACTGGGTGTCGGCTCTTCGTGGACAGCCGGGATGCATCCGGTGCGCAGCGACGGCAGCGGCAACGCGCTGGCCTCCCTCATGGGCGGCGCGGGTGGGACGAGTGGAATGGGCAACACCCAGCAGCCCGACCGTACGGAACACTTGAGGTCCTTGACGGCGGGTGGATGGCCGCTGTGGCTCGCGGCCCTCGCGGTGACCGGCCTCATCCTGCTTGTCTGCGCCTACCGCGCGGCCCGGGCCACACAGCCCGGGCACAAGCTCTCGCTGCTCCACTACCGGGGACCGCTGGCTCGGCACCTCGGCATGGCAGAGCGGTTCGCTGTGGTCACGGCCGTCGTCCTGGGCATGGCGGCTTTTCTCGTGGCGGCGTCCGGGCATTTCGGTGTCAGCATGCTAGGTAGCCAAATGGGAGGAATGCGGGCCGAGCTGAGCGGCAGTGTGCTGCGGACGGTCGTCTTCGGGTTGCTCGCCGGCGCGCTGGCCGGGTTCGCCGGAAGCCTGCTGTCCGCGGTTCGCAGTGGCCGTGGATCGCGCTGACGGAAGGCTTTGTAGGCTGAGGTCAGCGCGCCTGCGTAGCCTGCCCGGCAGGATCCCGGCTGTTGTCGGTCGCGCCTTCTGCCGTGTCCCGCGATTCCGTCGGGGCCGGAGCGTGTCCCCAGTCGTCGAATGGAGGTTCGTTTTGACATCTGTTGAGCGTTCTGCCCCGCCTGGCGCGGGCGTCGAAAACGACCTCGACGCGATGGTCTCCACCGGCGTGAACCTTCTGGTCGTGGACGACGAGCCCACCGTACGGGAACTGCTGTGCGCGGCCCTCCGGCACGCCGGTTTCACCGTGGTCGCGGCGGCGACGGGCCAGGAGGCCCTGGACCGGGCGCGGGAGGTCTCGCCGCATCTGGTGCTGCTGGATGTGATGCTTCCCGACCTGGACGGCTTCGAGGTGATCCGTCGGCTGCGCGAGCAGCACCTCCCGGCGACAGCGCCTCGGACCGGACACATCCCGGTTGTGTTCCTCACCGCCCGGGACGCGACCCAGGACAAGATCGAGGGGCTGGGTCTGGGCGGCGACGACTACGTGACCAAGCCGTTCGATCTCCAGGAGCTGATCGCCCGCATCCGCGCCGTGCTGCGCCGCACCAGCGGCGACCCCACCGCGCTGCTGCGCGTGGCCGACCTGGAACTCGACGCCGACGGCGTCCAGGCGACTCGCGCGGGCGAGCCCTTGCGCCTGTCACCCACCGAATTCCGGCTGCTGCACTACCTGATGAAGAACTCCGGGCGCACGGTCTCCAAGCCGCAGATCCTCGGACGCGTATGGAACTACGACTTCAACGGCGACACCGGGATCGTCGACACCTACATCAGCTATCTGCGCCGCAAGATGGACAACGGCGGTCCCAGGCTCATCCACACCGTGCACGGTGTGGGCTACGTGCTGCGTGGACCGAAGCCGTGACCGGGCCCCGCCGTGTCCGTGCGCTGTGGGCGCGCGCGTCCCTGCGCAGCCGGGTGCTGCTGCTGGCCGTCGCCCTGCTGGCGGCCGGGTTCACGGCGTTCGCCCTGCTCACCGGAAACGCCCTGCGTGGTTACATGGCGGATCGCGTCGACTCACAACTCCGCGCAACGGTCCAGGTGTTCGCGGCACTGCCGCCGAGGGCGGCGGAGCGGGGCGCTGAGCGGAAGCCGTCGGCGGGGCTGCCGGACTCCAGCACGGACGTCCTCGGTAACACCGTCATCACGTACGTCGCGGAGGACGGCACCGTCGAGAGCAGCATCGACTCGCTCGCGGCAGCGAACCGGACGAGGAACATGCGGGGCCCGGCCCTTCCCCGGCTGGACACGGCTGCGGTCGCCGCCCACAGCGGCCGACCGTTCACCGTCGACAGCACGAAGGGCCACGCACGCTGGCGGGTGCTCGCCGTGTCCAGAGTGACGCTTGCCGAACTGTCCGGGACCACGGTGACGACGTCGAGTGGCTCCGGCAGCGTGGTCGTGGCGACATCGATGGACCAGGTGGACGGCACGGTGGGTCGCATGTGGCAGAACTACCGGACCACCGGACTGGGCCTGCTGGCGGTCCTGGCGGTGGCGGGCTGGTTCGCGGTCCGCTCCGGGCTGCGTCCGCTGTCCCGCGTCGAGCAGACCGCCGCCGAGATCGCGGGCGGCGACCTTTCCCGCCAGGTACCCGAACTCGCGGATCCGAGGACGGAGTTGGGCCGTCTGGCGGCCGCGTTGAACGGCATGCTGGCACAGCTTGAGACCGCCTTCGCCGCCCGCGCCGAGTCCGAGGCGCGGATGAGCCGGTTCGTCGCCGATGCAAGCCACGAGCTGCGCACCCCGCTCGCCGGCATCAAGGGCTTGACCGACCTGTACCGCATGGGTGCCCTCGCCGAACGCGAGGATATCGACGCCACGATGTCCCGCATCGCCCGTGAGTCCGAACGCCTCACCCGGCTCGTCGAGGACATGCTGATGCTGGCCCGCCTCGACGAACACACGCTGAAGAACACAGGGAACACCGGCGGTACCGTGCCCGATGTTCCACGGGGCCTCGACCTCGCTCCCGCCGATCTGCGCACCCTCGCCGCTGACGCCCTGCACGACGTACGCGCCCTGGACGCGGCCCGCGCCGTCACTCTCACCGGCCCCGCCGGTGACGGACCGCCCGCGCCCGCACCGGCTCTCGCCGACGAGGCCCGGCTGCGCCAGGTTGTCACCAACCTGGTCGGCAACGCGGTAACCCATACACCGCCCGGTACGCCCCTGCGGATCGGCGTTGGCACGGTCGGTGGCCATGCCGTTCTGGAGGTCACCGACGAGGGGCCGGGGCTCACCCCTGATCAGAGCAGCCGTATCTTCGAGCGTTTCTACCGCGCGGACGCCTCCCGCAACCGTGCCACCGGCGGTGCCGGCCTCGGCCTGTCCATCGTCCAGTCCCTGGTGACCGCACATGCCGGACACGTGGAGGTCGACTCGGCCCCTGGCCGGGGCGCCACTTTCCGGGTCCTCCTCCCGCTGCTCACCGACCAGCCGAGGCCGACAGACCCGCCAGCACCAGCAGTTCGGCAGTGGTGACCGGCGGGTACCGCGAGGACTACGCCGATCGGGGGCCCACTCGACACGTCGGCTCATATCGCGGATGCCGAGGCTGAGGTCACGCTCGCGGCACACCTCGTGCGCTGGTGGCGGGCGGCGTCGACGAGCGTGCGGGTCGGGCCGACGGCGATGACGGCGTCTCCGACACATGACACAGCTCGCGCATGTGTATCGCGCCAGGCATTTCGGCCTGGCCCTCCCGGGACTATGGCTTGGCCCTGACCAGCCCCGTGTCGTACGCCATGATCACGGCCTGGATGCGGTCGCGGGCGCCGATCTTGGCGAGGACGCGGCCGACGTGCTTCTTGACGGTGGACTCGGTGAGGACGAGCCGTTCGGCGATCTCCGTGTTCGTCCAGCCCTGGCCGATGGCGACGAGGACCTCGCGTTCGCGGTCGCTGAGCGGCCGCAGCCGGGGGTCCTCGGGGGCGGTGGCGCCGACCGGTGCGAGGACCTGGTGGGCGTAGGCGTCCAGCAGGCGCCGGGTCAGGCGGGGTGCCACCACGGCGTCGCCGGTGGCGACCGCTTGGATGCCGGCCACTAGTTCCTCGGGGCGGGCATCCTTGAGCAGGAAGCCGCTGGCGCCGGCCCGAAGGCCCTCATAGGCGTACTCGTCGAGGTCGAAGGTGGTGACGATGAGGACGCGGGTGCGGCCGCCGGCGGCGACGATCCGGCGGGTGGCCTCGATACCGTCCATGCCGGGCATACGAATGTCCATGAGGACGACGTCGGGGTGGAGTTCGGCGGCCAGGCGGACGGCCTCGGCGCCGTGTCCGGCCTCGCCGATCGCGTCCAGTCCCGGTGTGCCCTCGATGAGCATGCGAACGCCCATCCGCTGCAACGGCTGGTCGTCGGTGATCAGCACCGTGGTCATGACAGATGTTCTCCCGGTGTTTCCGGTACCGATGGGGCGGGTGGGGAGGCTGCGTCGAGTACGACGTCCACGAGCCAGCCGTGGCCGGTGTCGCGTGGTCCGATGATGACGGTGCCGCCGTACATCGCGGCCCGCTGGCGAATGCCGACCAGACCGTGGCCGGGGCCGTGGTCCTGTGCCGTCGGCTTCGGCGGCGGGGGCGTCCCGGGGGGTACGCCGGTGTCAGCAATCCGGACTCGCACTTCTCCCGCCTCGACTGCAATGGTGACCTCGGCGGCCGTGCCGGTCCCCGCGTGCTTGAGCGTGTTGGTCAGGGACTCCTGGACGACGCGGTACACGGTGAGTTGCAGGCCGCTGCCCAGCGAGTCGAGATCGCCCGCCGTCCGGTAGGCCACGCGCAGGCCCGCTGCGCGCACCCGCGCCAGCAGGGGGTCCAGATCCCGAATGCCGGGCTGCGGGCTGAGCATCCGTTCGTCGTCCTGTTCCTCGCGCAGGACTCCCAGGACCCGGCGCAGTTCGCTCATGGCCTGGCGGCCGGTGTCGCCGAGGATGCGCAGGGCTTCGGCGGACTTCTCGCCGCGGGTGGCGGCGAGGGTCGCGGCGCCGTCGGCGAGGCTGACCATCACGGAGAGGTTGTGGCCGACGATGTCGTGCATCTCGCGGGCGACCCGGGAGCGCTCCGCGGCCTTGGTGAGTTGGACCCGCTGTTCCTGCTCGATCTCCAGCCGTCTGGCGCGGTCCTCCAGAGCCGCCAGATACATCTGTCGGATACGGAGTGTCAGGCCGATGGCGATGGCCGCCGTCACCGTGCCCAGCAGGAAGAAGGTGCCGGTCAGCGGATGCTCGATCGGTATCAGGACGAAGACGGCAAGCACCGCCTCGCCCGCGGTCAGAGCGGCAGCCCAGCCCAGCACCCGCAACGAACCGTTGCGGGCCAGGGTGCACAGGGCGATGAGCGCGCCGACGCAGGCCGGCAGCCAGACACCCCACGACCACTGGACGAGGGACACCGACGCGATCACGAAGTACGTGACGCCCGGGGCCTTGCGGCGCCACCAGAGGGGAACGACGAGGGCGGCGACGAAGGCCAGGAGGACGCCGAAGGGCAGCTGCTCACGGACGCTCGTGTCCCCGAAAGGTGGGGTGCGGTCGCCCGCGAGCAGGGCGGGGAGACTGATCAGGGCGATGGCCAGCACCACCGCGGTGTCGAGGACCCACGGATATCGGCGGTCCAGCCGTCGCTGCCGGTTCTGGCCGCGCAGCAGCCGTCCCAGGAGCGGGTGCGCCCACGCTGCGTCGAATCCGAGGGACGGCGGGCCTGCCGCCGTCCCCCCGGCCGCATCCGCGGCGGCTGCTGTGCGGTGCGGACTCATGGCCACCATTGTCCTCGTGCTCAGGTCAGACGTCGGACTTGACGAGCCGGTAAGCCGCACCGGCGAGTGCGAGCGCCACCCAGCCGGCGAAGACCGCTAGGCCCGCCCCTGGTGAGAGGGAGCCCGAGGACTGGTGCAGGGCGTAGACGGCCGAGCCCGCGTTGCTGGGGAAGTAGGGGTTGAGCGTGTCGTACCAGGAGTCCGGTAGCAGGGACGCCAGGCCGGGGAGGATGAGCAGGATGCCGACCAAGGCCGCGATGGCTCCCGCGGAGTTGCGCAGCAGCACGCCCAGGGCCACGCCGAAGACGGCGACCAGACCGAGATAGACGCCGGCGCCGGCCAGGCTGCGCAGTACGCCGTCGTCGCCCAGGGACAGGGCGATCTTCTCGCCATCGAGCCCGGGGGCGCCGAGGCCGAACGCGGCCAGCGCGCCGAGCGTGGTGAGGACCAGGGCGATCGGACCGATCACGGCGGCCTTCGACCACAGCACCGGCAGCCGCCGCGGGACCGCGGCGAGCGAGGACCGGATCATGCCGGTGCTGTACTCGCCCGCCGACAACAGCACCCCGAGCACGCCCACGGCCAGCGACGCGAAGGACACGCCGGTCAGGGCCAGGCTCACTGCGTCACTGTCGCCGCTGCCGCTCCCCCCACCGGGCCCGCCGGCCGCGGTGGCACCGGGACTGTACGTGTAGGAGGCGATCGCCCCGAAGAGGACCAGCAGGAACACGGCGACGCCCAGGGTGATCCAACTGGAGCGCAGCGACCAGAACTTGGCCCACTCCGAGCGCAGCACCCGCGGGCCGGTCACCTTGTATCGCGTGGTGGACGTGTGGGGATCGGGCGCCGCGGAGAGGTTCGTGCGCCTGCCGGGACGCTGGCTGCGGCGTAGTGTGGTGCTAGGCATCAGGCTGCCTTTCGTTCGGTGCCGGCCGGAGCACTCTGGTACTCGACGACATCGCGGGTGAGGTCCATGAACGCCGCCTCCAACGAGACGGCCTGCGGGGTGAGTTCGTGCAGCGCCACCCCGTGCTGGGCGGCGATCGCCCCGATCTCGCGGGCGTCTCGCCCGGAGACCAGCAGTTCCTCGGCGGAGGAGGAGGTGATCGTGACATCGGGGCCGGCCAGCAGGGAGCGCAGCTTGGCGGCCTCGTCGGTGGCAACCTTCACGCCGCCGCCACCGGCCTGCTGGGTGAAGTCGTCGACGGTGGTGTCGGCGAGCAGCCGGCCGCGTCCGATGATCACCAGATGGTCGGCGACCAGCGCCATCTCGCTCATCAGGTGCGAGGAGAGCATCACGGCCCGGCCCTCGTCGGCGAGTTGGCGCAGCAGGTTGCGGACCCAGAGCACGCCCTCGGGGTCGAGGCCGTTGACCGGTTCGTCGAGCATGATGGTCGCCGGGTCGCCGAGGAGCGCGGAGGCGATGCCGAGCCGCTGGCCCATGCCGAGCGAGAAGGCACCGACGCGCTTGCCGGCCACGCTGGTCAGCCCGGCCAGCTCGATAACCTCGTCAACCCGGCGGCGCGGAATGCCGTGGGTGTACGCGAGCGCCATGAGGTGGTTGAACGCGCTGCGCCCGGGATGGACGGCCTTGGCTTCCAGCAGGACGCCGATTTCGTGCAGCGGCGCCTTCTGTTTGGCGTAGGCGCGGCCGTTGACGGTGACCGAGCCCCTGGTGGGGGCATCCAGACCGACGATCATGCGCATGGTGGTGGACTTGCCGGCGCCGTTCGGGCCGAGGAAGCCGGTCACCTCGCCCGGCTTGACGGTGAAGCTCAGGTTGTCGACGACGGTCTTGTCGCCGTATCGCTTTGTCAGCTCACGTGCTTCGATCATAGGAATGGGCCTTTCAAGGCTTCGTACTCGGCGGCGGACGTGCCGCGGTGTCTGCAGTTCGAAGCTACGAGCGCGGGAGTCCCCAACCCTGGGACCACGGGGGAATCTTCGGCGCCCCGGTGGTACCCCGGTACCACCGGGGCCGTTCGCGCCGACAGCACTCAGCGAGGACTCACCGGACTCCGGGCCAATTCCCAGCAGGCTGTCGAGGAGCTTCCCATCGGCGATGCCGGGCACCGGGACGTCCGCGAGGGCGGACGACTGGCCGGATGCATCGTTTCCGAACAGGTCGGGGTGCGGAGCCCTACCGCATCGGGCGGCGACTTGAACAGGCCGCGCCGAGTGGCCCTTGAGGGCAATCGACAGCGCCCCCCTTCACTCGTCGCCGGCAGTAGGCAGCGGGGCACCGGCCCCGGACCTCGTCACATGGCACGCCCGGCATGCCCAGGATCATCGTGTCCCTTTTCGAAACGGCCTTTCCTGCAGCAAGGTCGGGGCGGGCACTTCTCACCGCCACGAGGAACATGAGAACTCCGCCCATGGCCGACAGCTCGCTGAGAGGGTGGCGTCGGCGAATCGGCCGGTGGCCATGACTCGCTCCAGACAGGGCAGGACCTGCGCCAGCTCCGGATGAGAGCCGGCCATGCGGGCGATGAGTCGGAAGGATGCCGCCGCCGGCTCTGCGGGGTCGTCTCCAGCGTCACGTGAGCACTCGGGCGACCCAGAGCCGGCCCCACGGCACCGGCCGGGTCCTGGTCGGCACGCGGGAACGCACCACCCTCTACCAGGGCGGCTTCACCGCCGTCCCCGGCACGGACGGCGGCCGGACCGTCCGCGCCCTCCTCGTTCCGTCCTTCCGCCACGGACCACCGCCCCGCGTGACCAGCGATACTGCCGTCGGCCAAGGCCTGCAAAGGCTCGCCTTCACCATGGGCGTACACGTCGGTGTTCTCGCGACGGTGGTGTGATCGAGGCTGCGTGGACAGGCCGGCGCGGCAGGGTCTGCACCGGCCGCATCCCGGAAAGTCCCTGGACACAGGGGCGCGTGGGGACTGCTTTCTCACAGAAGACTCCCGGCACAACCTCATCACACACCCACATGCCGCTTCTAACCGCGGCTCGTCCCCCCGCAGGCCCAAGTAGAGGCGCTGAGCCATGCCCATCAAACGCATCGCCGTACTAGCTGTATTGACCCCGAGGGTTGTTGACTCGACTTATGGGTGGCTGCCCGCCGAGTGCGGTGTGGCACCGGTGGTGGTTGTAGGTATGGAGGAAGTCCGCCAGGGCCTCGGTGCGCTCGGCGCTGCTGGAGGACGGGCGCACGTACGCCCACTCCTCGAGCAGGGTGCGATTCAGCCGCTCAACCTTGCCGTTCGTCTGCGGGCGATACGGCCGGGTGCGCTTGTGGGCGATGCCTGCGGTGCTCAAAGTCTGGGCGAACAGCCTGGACCTGTAGCAGGAACCGTTGTCGGTCAGGACTCGCTCGACGTTGATGCCGTGTGCCAGGAAGAAGGCGTTCGCGCGCAGCCAGAACGCAGCGGCGGTTTCCTTGCGTTCGTTCGTCAGGACCTCGCTGTAGGCGAGCCGGGAGTGGTCGTCGAAAGCGGTGTGGACGAAGCTGTAGCCGATCACGGGATGCCCGTTCCTGCGGACACCGGTGGCGGCCTGCCGGTTGGCGATGCCCTGCTGGCGCGGCATGATGCGGTGGCCGCCGCCTTCGGGGATGTTGCCGAGCTTCTTGATGTCGACATGGATGAGCTCGCCGGGCCGTTCGCGTTCGTAGCGGCGGATGACGTGGCCGGTGGGCCGGTCCATCCAGCGGAGCCGGTTCATGCCGTAGCGGGTCAGGACACGGTGGACTGTCGAGGCGGGTACGCCCAGAATCGGGCCGATCCGGGCGGGCCCCAGTTTCCGCTCGCGCCGCAGTGCACAAATCTGGGCTTCGAGGTCGGCCGAGGTGCGGTGCGGGGTGGTCAAGGGGCGGCTTGTGCGGTCGTACAGGCCCGCGTCGCCCTCGGCTCGCCAGCGGCGCACCCACTTGTGGGCCGTGGCGCGGGAGATGCCCATTTCGTCGGCCACATGCGCGACAGGGCGGCCAGAGCGGACCCGGTCGACCAGGAGCCGTCTGCCGTGAACGGTCAGCCGGGCATTGGGGTGGGGCACGAGGAGCTCTGCAGGGGACGGGGTTCAAGGGGGTGTCTGCGTACCGCGTCGGCCGATCCTGGGCTGGGCACGCGCTGTTAGGGCTGAGGCAGGAGGTCGATGACGACCTTGCCGCGGACGTGTCGGGCCGCCTGGAGCTCGACGGCCGCGCGGACATCTTCGACTGGGTAGGTCGCTGCGATGGGTACAGACAGACGGCCGGCCGCGACAAGGCGCGCGATGTTCTCGAGCGCGTCGGGCGCGGCGTTGGCGCCGTTGGCGGCGGGAACGCCGTCGACCTGGCCCGCAATTGTGCAGATGCGGTCGTCCGGAACTTCCAGCTCGCGAGCGACGTGCACCGTGTCCGTCCCGTGCAGGTCCAGCGCAGCGGTGACAGAGCCCGCACCGAGGTTCCGGACCCTGTCGGCCAGGCCCTCTCCGTAGGCGACCGGTTCTGCGCCGAGGCTGCGCAGATACTCCGCCGATGACGGCGAGCCGGTCCCGATGACGCGCGCACCCGCGATCCGCGCCAGCTGGACTGCGAACACGCCGACCCCGCCGCCCGCGCCGCCGACCAGCACCGTGTCGTCCGGGCCGAGGCCAAGGACGTCGAGAGCGGCGGACGCGGTGCTGCCCGCGATCGAGAGCGTGGCGGCCGTGCGGTCGTCGACGCCATCCGGAGTGTGGTGGGCGATGCCGCTCGCGATGTTCCCGTTCGCGTCGAGGACAACGTAGTCGGCGACCGCCCGGGACAGGGCCGCCCCGAACACGCGGTCGCCGACCGTGTAGCCGCTCGCGCCGGCGCCGACCTGGTCGACGACTCCGGCGTAGTCGGTCCCGAACCCGCAGGGCAGGCTCAGGCCGAACCGCGCCGCGGTCTCGGCGTCGGAGGTCATGAACCAGTCCATCGGGTTAAGGCCGGCTGCCGACACGCGGACGCGGAGCTGCCCATCGCCCGCCTGAGGTTCAGGCACCTCCTTGAGGGCCATGACCTCCGGGCCGCCGAACGAATCGAGCAGGACAGCCCTGCTCGCACCGTCTCGGAGTGCGTCACCGTGTTGCTGCATGTCTTGCTCGCTTCCTCGTGATTCCTGGAGTCACCTAAAACGGACTATGCTCCGCTTATGGAATCCAGCATAACCGGAGCGTGATCCGTTTGACGAGTTCAAAGCCGCGGGCGACGCGGGCCGACGCCGCCCGCAACCGCGAACAGCTGCTTGAAGTCGCCACGCGCGTGCTCGCCTCGCCTGACGCCGAGACGTCCATGCGTGCTATCGCCCGCGAGGCCAGCGTCGGCATCGCAACGCTCTACCGTCACTTCCCGACCCGCGAGTCCCTCGTGGAGGCCGTCTACCGCGACCAGGTCATCCGCCTGACGAGCGGCGCGCGGGACTTGCTCGCCGACGTGGCCCCGGCCGTTGCGATGCGACGCTGGATGGACCTCTTCGGCAACTGGATCGCGACGAAGAACGGCATGCTCGACACCCTCCCGACCCTGATCGAGTCCGGCGCGGTCGGCCACGCCCAAACCAGGGACGGGCTTCTGAACGCGATATCAACGATCCTCGACGCAGGCCGCACTGCGGGGGATCTCCGGCCCGACGTCACCGCCGAAGAGGTTGCAGCCTGCCTGATCGGGATCTTCACCGTCGCGCACCAGTCTGGCCACGCGGTCACAACCGATCGGCTCCTGGACATCCTCCTCGACGGCCTTAGACCTCAGAAGCAAACGTGAGGACCAGCCGAGAGAAGCGGATCACGTCGAGGGATGGCGGCAGAGGCTTCTCCGTCGTGTGCCGAGACGACGCACGGTTCATTGAGCGGTGTGCATCGTGAAGTCGCAGGTCACGGGTCTGGTGTGAAGGGCGGGTTGGTACTCGTGCCGGTCGGCGGCCGATGACCATGGCCCAGATCATCGGACAGGTCCGCTCCGGCGGGATGCCGGGTTCGGCTGCGCCCACGACCGGCGCCTACGATCCGTCAGCAGGTCGGCACTGCGTGAGAGCGCGGGAGGGTGCGGGGTATGCAGGAGCGGCAGTGGATCGCCGCCCGTCGGAGCGAACTGGATGCTCTCGCGGAGGAGTTGGCCAAGCAGCTCCAGGAGGTCCAGGCCGAGCGGGATGAACTGGCGATCGCGGAGCGGGTGTTGAACCGCCTGGCTGAGCAGGTCCGGGCCGATGCCGGGGCTGTCGCTCCGGTATCCGTGAAGGTGGCCGGGCGGGCAGTCCTGCTCATCCCGCACCGCAGCGACGCGGCCGACGAGGGCACGCTTCCCGGCGACTACCGCAAGATCCTGGCGATCGTGCGGGAGGCCGACGGCCCGGTGCAGGTCAGGGCGGTCGGCGAGCGGCCGAGAAAGCGGCGACCTGCGCCGGCTTCCTGCAGCGGGCCACCACCTGGTTCGCCGCCCACGGCATCGTCGTCGAACGCGTACTGACCGACAACGCCTGTGTCTACACCAAGAACACCTGGCGCGACACCTGCCACCAGTTGGGCATCGGCCCCCGCTGGACCCGGCCCTGGCGGCCGCAGACCAACGGCAAGGTCGAACGCTTCCACCGCACCCTGCTCGAGGAATGGGCCTACCACCGGCCCTACACCTCGGACGCCGAACGCCAAGCAGCGTTTGACGACTGGCTGGACTGGTACAACTACCACCGACCCCACGCCGGAATCAGCGGCAAAACCCCAGCCAGCCGCGTCACCAACGTGCCAGAACAGCACACCTAGTCCCAGGGCTCGACCAAGTTGTTGCGATAGGCGTAGCCGACGGCCTGGGCACGGTCGGCTGCGCCGATCTTGGTGAAGATGCGGTTGATGTGCGTCTTCACTGTGGCCGGGCTGACGACGAGCCGGGCACAGATCTCCGCGTTGGACAGGCCCCGGGCGATGAGGGTGAGTACCTGGGTCTCGCGCGGGGTCAGAACGTCGGAAGGTGCGGGAGTTTGCGGCGTGCGGGCCTGTTGTCGCTGCGCGGCGGGCGGTGCGACCTCGCTGGTCTGCACGGCCGCGACCAGGCGGGCCTGTACCTCAGGATCGAGCCAGATACGGCCTTCGTGGACGCTGCGGATGGCGTCCTCGATCGCGTCGTCGTCGGCGTCCTTGGTGAGATAGCCCCGCGCTCCCGCCTGCAGTGCCGGGAAGACAGAGTCGTCGTCGGCGTAGGTGGTCAGCACGAGTACCTTGCAGCCGGGTACCTGCTCACGCAGTGTCGCAGTGGCCGCGACACCGCTGAGGACCGGCATGTTCAGGTCCATCAGTACTACGTCCGGGGCCTGTTGTCCGGCGAGCAGCACCGCTTCCGCACCGTCACGGGCTGCGCCGACCACCTCGATGCCGTCCAGCATGTCGATCAGCAGGACCAGGCCCTTGCGTACGATCTGCTGATCGTCCGCGACCAGTACTTTGATCTTCTCGCCGTCAGATGCCGTTTCGCCGGGCGCCGTCACGCGGGTATCTCCATCCGTACTTCCCATCCGTGCGCTGTCGGCCCCGCGTGCAGGGTGCCGCCGACCCCGGTCACGCGTTCGCGCATGCCGGTCAGCCCCAGGCCGGAGCCTTCGACCAGTGCCGCCCGGACCGGTCCCGGCCCGGTCCGGCGGTCTTCGACGGTCAGGATCGTGGCACTGGGCTCATAGACGAGCGTCACCGTGGCCTGCGCGTCACGTGCGTAGCGGACCGTATTGGTCAACGCCTCCTGCACACCGCGGTACAGGGCTTCACCAACGTCGGGCTGCAGCTCCCGGTGCGGCCCCATCACGGACAGCGTCACGTCGAGCTCCAGGTCCACCCGATAGCGTTCGACCAGTTCGGGCAGCCGCTCGAGAGAGGGCACACGCTCGCCGCGCAGCGCCCGCACAGCCCGGCGCGCATCGGCCACACCCTCCTTGACCAGCCCACCGGCCCGGTCCAGCAGCCCCCGCAGATCCCCGCTCGCCTGGTCGCGCCGGGCCATCCGCCGGGCGGCCTGTATCTGCACGGCCAGTCCGGACAGGGTATGGGCGAGCACGTCGTGGAGATCCTGGGCGATACGGGTGCGTTCGGCCAGCGCCGCCGCCTCGGTCTCCGCCTCCTGGGCGTCCTCGAGCTGGGCCAGCAGCACGGTGACGGCCACCTCGTTGATGATCGACTGCCGCACCACGATGCCCACGACGGCGAGGAGGACGCCGAACAGGACCTGATGCAGGAAGTTGTCGGTACCGCCGTCCAACCCGGCGGCCGCCGCGCCGGTCAGACAGCCCATGACGACGACCGTGAGCACGGTGGCCGCCCGTCGCTCCAGGATGAGGAAGGCCATCAGGACCACGACGGACGGTGGCAGGGTGGACATCGAGCCGGGCTGCAGGATGCCCAGAGCAAACCCGAAGCCGCCCACCAGCACGCAGAACACCAGGCAGCGGGCAGGGCGACCGGTGAGGGGCCACAGGTTCGACGCGGCCGCGGCCATGGGCAGCAGACAGCCGACGAGCACCAGGGTGACTGCCAGGTGCCTGCCTCTGACGCCGGGGGAGGGGGAAGCGTGCAGGGACTGGACGGCGATGGCGGCCGTGACCCCCCACAACACGGGCTGCATACGCCGGCCCCTGCCTTCGCGTCGCTCCCGGGCACTGGCAAGAGCCAGGGCCAGCCGTGGACTGACCTGGCCCGTCGGCTGAAGTGTGTCTGTCACTTCTGAAGAATAGATGCACGCTGCGCCGCTGATCGCAAAGCCCGGCCCGGGCCCGTGAACGCGGAACCGGGCCAGGGGCGGAGTGTGTTGCGAGCGGCGGTCTGCTGAGTGCCACGCTTCAGGCCACGGCGGGGGCGGCAAGGGGGGAGGTAAGCCGGTAGGCCCGGACGCGCACCACCACCAGGCGGCACACCACCTGAGTGACGGCCATCAGCAGCAGCGCTGCGGTCCAGGCGGCGGTGCCGGTGATCAGGTTGTCGCGGCTGAACCGCGCAATGGTGTGCGCGCCGCTGTGCTCGGCCCAGTACACGAAGGCCGAGCGCGCGCCCATGCCCAGCACCCACAGAAGGGCGGCCAGCCACCCGGCTTTGGAGTACGCGGCGCCGTCCTCGGTCAGGCTGACGCGGGTGGCCAGTCCACTGGCCAGTCCGAGCACTATGCCCATCGTGACGCCGAAGAGGTCCAGCTGGACGTCGTGGCCCTCGGTCGGGAAGGAATGAAGGTAGTGCGCGGCCGCGGCGCTGACGGACACCAGCGGCAGCAGGAGCGTGCGGGGCGTCAGACGGCCGCCGCGCATCTGCGGAATCACCAGAAGGATCAGGGCGGCGGAGATGAGGTAGTCAGTCGTCGTCATGGGGAAGAGCTTGTCGCCTGCGGCGCCGCACGGCCTCGGCCCGTGGGTTGACTCCTGGTTTGATACCTGGCATCAACCCACGGGTTGACGCACGAGACCGCCCGGGTTACGTCAGCCCGTGGCCGAGCGGGGCAGAGCTCGCGGGCCGGGTCGCCCGCCCGCGGCACCGGCACCGGCACGGGAGCCGTCCCCGCGGCCGTACCGTCCCCTCGATCACCCGTACGGAGGCGCGCAGTTCGGCCTCTGGACCACGAATAGGCGGCCAGGCCCGGTGGAGGCGAGGTGGGCGGCGTCGTAGGGGTTGCGGACTGCCACCGCGACCACCGGCCGGCCCGTCACTGCCGGCCGGTCCGCCAGGGCGCGCTGCGCACTCGCCGCGGTGACGTTGCACGTCGTCAGCACCACCGCGTCCGCCTCCCCGGCCGCCGCCACCGCCCGGGCCGCCGGGCTGTTCGGGACCGTGTCAGGCGAGTTCGCCTGCGGCATCGACGGGCCGGAAGGCGTCTTTGTACTGCCAGGTGACTCTGTTGCTCAATCCCCTGCGAGGGATGCGGTGTTGACGGCATGATCGCTTCCGCGGCTGGTAGCCCGTCGAGTGGCCGCGGGGTGGAATCGATGTCTCTGCAGTCCAAGGGCCTGCCCGCGGTGCGCCGGAGCAGACCGTGGCCGTGGCGCGTGCGGCGTTCCCGAAGGGCAGTCTGCCGATCCGGGTGCGTGATCGACTCGCGGAGGTGTTCGCCGACGAGCCGTTCGTCGATGCCTTCGGCGTGCGCGGAGCCCCGGGGATGTCGCCCGCGCTGTTGTCGCTGGTCACGGTTCTGCAGTTCACGGAGAATCTGACGGACCGGCAGGCCGCGGCGATGACGGTGCGGGCCATCGACTGGAAGTACGCGATCGGGGCGGAGCTGACGGATACCGGCTTCGACCACACGGTGCTGACCAGGTTCCGCACCCGTCTGGTCGACCACGGCTTGGAGCGGGCGGTGTTCGACCGGCTGGTCGCCCACTGTCGCGACGCCGGCCTGATCGGGGCAGGTGGCAAGCAGCGCACCGACGCCACCCACGTCATCAGCGCCGTGCGGGACCTCAACCGCCTGGATCCGCGGCATCGAAGCCGTGGCCGTCCTGCGCCAGGTCCTGGTGCAGACCTACTACCGACGCACCGACACGCGGGGACGGGAGGTGATCATCAAGCGGGACGCCGACAGCGAGGGCGTCCCGCCCGGCAGATGCCGCCTGGCCTCGCCCTACGACACCGACGCCCGCTGGGCGGCCAAGGGCGAGGACCTGTTCTGGTGCGGATACAAGATCCATCTGACGGAGAGCTGCGACACTTCCCTCGAAGCCGAAGCCGAAGCCGAAGCCGAAGCCGAAGCCGAAGCCGAAGCCGAAGCCGAACGGCACGGCCGCTGGATGCCGAACCTGATCACGGACGTGGCCACCACCGACGCCACCGTGCCGGACGTGAAGGCCACCACCGGTATCCAGCAGCGCCTCGCCGAGCACGGCATCGGCCCCGGCGAGCACTACCGGGACTCCGGCTACCCCTCGGCCGACCTGGTCACCGCCGCCATGGCCGAAGGCATCACCATGGTCACCCCGCTGCTCGCGGACCACTCCCGGCAAGCCAAGGGAGCGGACGGCTTCGACAAGAGCGCCTTCCGCATCGACTGGACAACCCGTCAGGTCCGCTGTCCCCAAGGACACCGCAGCGCCGGCTGGCACCCGGTCAAGCAGCACGGACGTGACGCCATCGTGATCGAATTCGCCAAGGCCGACTGCCGCGCCTGCCCGGCCCGCACCCGCTGCACCGCCGCCGCACGCGGCAACCGCATGCTCACCCTGCGGCCGAAAGAGATCCACGAGAGAGTCGCCGCGGCACGCAAGGAGCAGGATACCGAAGCATGGCGGGCCAAGTACGCCCTGCGCGCCGGGATCGAGGGCACCGTCAACCAGGCCCTGGACATCACCGGGATCCGCCGGGCCCGCTGCCGCGGCCCGGCCAAGGTCAGCCTCCAACACGCCTTCTCCGCCACCGCGATCAACATCATCCGGCTCGACGCCCACTGGACCGACACCCCCGCACGCCCCCGCGCCAGCCGCCTCGAACGCCTGCCCTACCGGCTCACCGCCTGACCGGCCACCAGGAATTGGGCCGCCGACGGAATGCGGTGACGTGCGTTGTTGTCGTGATGAGATTGATCGTTTCCCGGCGCATTGGTGGGTCTTTCCCGGTACAGCGCCCGTCGGCCGTGGCGGGGCGGGGTCTGTCGCTGGTGGCGGGTACGGGCACCGATGAGTAACGGTTTCGGGGGTGGACCCGCACGAGGTCTCGGGAGTGCGCTATCACCGGGTCATGGCTACTGCTACGCCCCCTTCATGGGCGCACTGCGGAAATGGTGCAAGCGCAAGCGATCTCTTCCAGGGGTGCCGCGGGGTCACGGTGACCGGCTCGGGCCGGTGTCTGACTCACGCCGATACCGCGGAGCAGACCGCGTATCTGACGTCCATTTCTCCGGGCGCCAATCTGGACTTACGGGGAACTACCATCACAGAAGTGGTCCTCGCCCAGATCCTTACCCGGGTGACCGACCCTGTCACCGGGGAACCGAGAATAGGCGACGCCACGTTCGACTCGGCCACCTTCACTGGAACCGCGTGGTTCGGCTCGGCCATGTTCACCGGGATTGCCGGATTCAACTCGGTCACCTTCAACCGGGAGGCCAAATTTGGCAGGGCCACTTTCACCAGGGACGCCCGGTTCGAGTCGGCTATTTTCGGCGGGACCGCGTGGTTCGGTTCGGTCACCTTCACCGGAGATGCCAGGTTCGGGAGGGCCACCTTCGGCAAGGACGCGTGGTTCAACTCGGCCACCTTCACAGGGGACGCCCTGTTCGGCTTAGCCACCTTCAGCGGCCCCACCGGTTTCGTCTCGGCCAATTTCAGCGGGACCGCCGCGTTCGACTCCGCCAAATTCACCCAGGACGCCGGGTTCCGTAAGGCTACCTTCGGTGGGGCCGCCGGGTTCGACTCGGCCACCTTCGGCGGGAATGCCGTCTTCGAAGAGGTGGCGTTCGAGCATGCGCCGTATCTGGGACCGTTGGTGTGCGGGAACACGCTGGATCTGACCAACGCATCGTTCAGATCGCCGGTGTCCGTCGACGTGGCCGCGAGGCGGGTGGTGTGCCGGCGCACCCGGTGGGAGCAGGCGGCGAAGGTCTGGCTGCGATATGCCGACGTCGATCTGAACAATGCGGTGTTCGAGTATCCGCTGGCTGTGGCCGGCTGGCCGCGGCCCTTCAGCCCGGACTCGAGTGCGACGGTCGATGAGAGTGCCCTGGCCGGCGTACCGGAGCAGGCCAGGGTGGTGTCGCTGCGGGGCGTGGACGCCGCCCATCTGGTCCTCACCGATCTCGACCTGACCGGCTGCCTGTTCGCCGGCACGATTCACCTGGACCAGCTGCGCCTGGAGGGCGACTGCTCCTTCGCACCGGCCCCGACCGGCGTCCATTGGCGGGGCCGGCTGTGGCCGGCGCGCCACACGCGCCGCAGCACCCTGGCCGAGGAGCAGCACTGGCGCGCCACCAGGCTCGGTACCGCCCCGGGGTGGCTCACGGCCCCGACCGGAACCGACGTGGTCCAGCCAGCGGCGCTGGCGGCGGTCTACCGGGCGCTGCGCAAGGCGTACGAGGACTCCAGCAACGAACCCGGGGCCGCGGACTTCTACTACGGCGAGATGGAGATGCGCCGAGCCAACCCCCGCACCGCCCCCGCCGAGCGTGGGCTGCTGACCGCGTACTGGGCACTGTCCGGCTACGGCCTGCGCGCCGCCCGCGCCCTGGGATGGCTGCTGGCTGCCGTCACCCTCACCATGCTGGTGATGATGCTGTGGGGACTACCCAAGACCGACACGCCCTCCCGCAGCACCGGCACCGTCACCGGCCAGCACATCGCCCTGACCACCGACAATCCTGACCCGGTCAACCCCACGGGCCCGGTCGGCGTGCGGCTGACCACCCGGCGGTTCGAGAAGAGCCTGCGGGTCGTCGTCAACAGCGTCATCTTCCGCTCCTCCGGCCAGGACCTCACCACCACCGGCACCTACACCGAAATGACCTCCCGCCTTACCGAACCGGTCCTCCTCGGCTTGGCCGCCCTCGCCGTCCGCAGCCGCATCAAACGCTGACCACCCCAACCTCGACAGACCCAGCACCCGCCACCGGCCGCTGACGGCCACCGCGGGACCGAAGCAATACCGGCTCCCACTCACAGCACGGCGTCCCGGACACCGCATCCCCGGCCCATACATTTCGTCACCGCCTCCGGCCGCATTCCGTCGGTGCCCCGAATTGAGCAACAGAGTCGAAGCCGAGGCGGGGTGCGTCGTATCCGGCGTCCGCCACGATGAGGATGTCGGGGTCGCCTGTCTGCCACTGTCCCGCTCTGATCAGTCGCTGCAGCAGATCGCGCAGTTGCCGGGCGGTGATGGAGGCGGTGTCATCGCCGGGCTTCAGACGCAGTGCGTCCAGCGGTACGGTCCATGAGCTGCGGCCCGGCTCGAGCGCGCAGATGATCGAGTAGGGCCAGCCGGGGACGGGGATGTGCTGGTCCTTGCCCCGTCCGTAGGTGTGACGGAGGATCCGTTCCGGTGAGGTGTGGGCGTCGGGCCGCAGCCAGCAGGTGACATCGACGGCCAGGACCAGCCGGCCGTCGGCAGCCCGCGGCAGTGGCACTTCGGTCAGTGCCCGTCGCAGCCGGCCGGCATCGATGCGTCCACGGGCCACCGCGGCGTAGAGCCCTCCGTGGCCGCGGCGGTGTTCACCCACCAGCGACAATTCGGCCAGCGCCCTCACCGGCCCGTCGGCGCACAGAACAGCATCAGCCAGCTCGAACAACGCGTCCGAACGAGCGGTCAGACAGGCGTAGAACTCGCCCCGGAAGCATGACAGTTGCGCCAACGGCTCTCGCCGGGCCTCGTGATGCAGCAGACTCATCCTCACGGCCTTCGTGCTGAACGTGAGTGTTCCTTGGTCGGAGCACATGTTCAGACGAAGGCCGCCTCCGTGTACGGCAGTTACCGAACCGGGTGATCAAGTTCGACGGACCATTCGACGCCGGACGTTAAAGATCAAGTTAGTGCTGGTCGACGAGCTCCACAACATCTCACTCACCAGCCGCCACGTCGCCGAAGTCGCCGACACCCTCAAGTATTTCCGAGCACCTGGCCGCCACCTTCGTTTATGCCGGCATCGACATCGCCGAATTGGGCCTGCTGTCCGGGACACGCGGCGCCCAGATCGCCGGCCGCTTCACGCTGATCCCCTCCCGCTCCTTCCCCTACAACAGTGAATGGAAGGGCCTGGTTGCCACCATGGAGTACACCTTGCGGCTGCACGACCACGGCTCTGGCACACTCACGGGCCTGGACCGCTTCCTGCACGATCACACCGGCGGCATGATCGGATCCCTCTCTCACGCCATCCGCGGAGCCGCGGGCGATGCGATCCTCACCGGCACCGAGAAGATCACCAGAAAGAGCCTCCAGACCATTCCGCTCGACCACACCGCCCACACCACGGCGTCGATGGCCACGAAGACCGCTACTTCCCGATGAACAGCGAGCTACCCCCCGGGTTTGCGTCACTGCCGGTGCGGCTCCGCCCTTGCCTCGGAGAATCCGCCAACTCCTACATCCGACGCCTGGCTCGCGCGAACCATCTCAAGCCCAGCTTTCTGCACTGCTATCTCTGCGGCCCACCGCAGTGGTTTGGCAAGCCGCTCCTCGAAAACCTCGCTACGGCCGCAGGTCACTCGCCCGAAGCACTCGAACGTGCCCTCGCTGACGCCAACGCCTTGGGCGGCACGAACAGACCACGCCGGCGTCTCTCCAGGAAGAATCCCTTCGCTCGGCATCAGGGCCTGGCCCACCGCATGCCCAAGAGGCCCTCAAAGGCACACAAATACGTACGCTCGCAAAGCGCTACAGCCTCCGCTCCTGGGACATCCGCTTCGCCCTGGAGACCCCACGCCTGACCACCACAGAGACGGGTCCGCTGACCGACCCCGTCACAGGCGAACTCGCCGACCTGGTCGAGAGCATGATCAGCAGAAAGCTCAACGGAAGGCAGATCTGGACAGAACTCATGGACCACCACGACTACTTGGTCACATACGACAGCATCCGCCACTACATGCGATACGCACGATCCCGAACAGCGTCATGGGGCTGCACCCTCCAGTTGGATCTGACCGCGGTTGCGTGATGAGTACGGCAGGGCGTAGACACGCCTTCGGTAGCGAGAACGCATCGGTCTGGTTGTCTTGTCCGGGTCTATCCGGCCAGCACGCCTGAGCTGAGCGGGGGCTGGGTGCACCCACTTACCTGCGCGGCGGCGCCGTGCTGCCCCGGATGACGAGCTGAGTGGACACGACCACGTCACGCTCGGTCTCCTCGCCGCGCAGGATGCTCAGGAGCATGCGTCCGGCGAGCTCCCCCTGCTCCCGGACGGGCTGGCGCACGGTGGTGAGGTCGGTCAGTTCGGCCAGCGGGTGGTCGTCGATGCCGATGACGGAGAGGTCGTCGGGGATGCGCAGGCCGGCGCGGCGCAGAGTGCGGATGGCGCCGAGGGCGACTTCGTCGGAGTGGGCGTAGACGGCGGTGGGCGGCTCGGGCTGGCTGAGGAGCTTGGCCATGGCGTCGGCCCCCTCGGCGCCGCCCCAGTTGACGGTGACGACGAGGCGTTCGTCGAGCGGGATGCCCGCGTCGCGCAGGGCGGCGTAGTAGGCGTGGGAGCGGCCGGAGGGCTGGACCTCCTCGGGCTGGTCGGGGTCGACGGCGGCGATCATGGCGATGCGGCGATGGCCGAGGAAGAGCAGGTGGTCCATGGCCTGACGGCCGGCGGTCTCGTCGTCGATGGACACGTTCGGGTAGGGGGCGTGCTGGCCGCCTGCGGCGATGATGGTGACGCCCATGAGTTCCAGGCGGCGCTGTTCCTCCTCGCCGACCGGGAAGGCCAGGACGACGACGGCATCGACCTTGCGCCGGGCGGGGAGGCGATGGAAGAAGTCGTGCCGGTCCTCGACGCCGTCCACGTGGTAGAGCAGCACGTCGAGGTCGGCGCCGCGCAGGACCGCCTCCAGCCCTTCCAGCAGGGTCGCGAAGAACCAGCGGGAGATGTGCGGCACGACCACCGCGACGCGGCCGGTGGCGCCGCCCGCCAGGCGGGACGCCTCGGGAGAGACCACGTAGGACAGTTCCTCGGCGACCGCGAGAACGCGGCGTCGGGTGGCTTCGGAGACCCCGCTCTCGTTGTTGAGCGCACGTGAGGCGGTGGCCATCGAGACGCCTGCCGCTCGGGCCACGTCCGCCATGTTGATCTTCTGGGAGCTCTGCGCCATGCCGGAAGGCTAACCCACATTCGGAAACGCTTCCATATTCCCTGGAAGGCTTTCCGGGACTGCGACTACAGCTCGACGTCGCCATAGATATCCATCTGATCATGTCGGCATGTCAGCCGCATGTTGCGGTTTCGTTACTTGACAGTCTCGCTGGACACCCTCAGCCTTTCGGCAACGGAAACGCTTCCGAAACGAGCCGCCACCTCCCCGCAGCCAGACCAGGAAGCGCCCGAGACCTCGTCTGCCGACCGTCAACGGCAGCCGCATGGATGCGAGGAGGCATCATGCTCAAGCACCCCACCCCCTCCCCGGCCAGAACAGGCACCTTCGCCGTCGGCAGGCGACTGCGCGCCCCGCTCGCGGCCGTCGCCGCCGGTTCCGCGTTGATCACGCTGGCGGCTTGCAGCGCACCCGGCTCCGGCTCGGACGCCGGCTCGTCGGCCAACGCGACACCGACCGCCGTCAGCACCGCCGTCGGCGACACCCCGGCGACCCTGACCCTGTTCTCCGCGGCCGGCCTCCAGACCTACGAGCAGGGCCTGGCCGACGCCTTCCAGGCCAAGTACCCGAAGATCAAGGTGAAGCTGCGGGTGGAGGCTGACAACAACTACAACACCGTGCTGCCCCGGCTGCTCGCCTCCGACTCGACGCCGGACATCGTGCAGCCCTACGACCTCCTCGGCGGCGTCAAGGACAACCTGCTCACCAACCTCGACGCCTACGACAAGGCGTACGGCTGGAGCGACAAGGTCCCGGCCTCCGCGCTGGCGCCCGGTCGGGTGCTGAGCGGCGTGATCGGCCAGGGGCATCTGTACGAGGCCGGCGGCTCGGCCGGTCCGCTGGTGGGTGTCTTCTACAACAAGGCACTGGCCGCCAAGGTCGGCATGAAGACCCCGCCCACATCGATCGCCGGCCTCGAAGCCGTGCTGGCCAAGGCGAAGAAGCAGGGGATCACCCCGATCGTCGCCTCCAACCAGGACGGCCTGATCGGTCACCTGTACAACCTGCTGCTCGGCGACTACATGGGTGCCGACAAGCTCAGCGCCATCGTGTACCACCAGACCGGCGCCACCCTGGACACCCCGGCCGCGGTCCAGGCCACCGAGACGCTGCAGAAGTGGATCAAGGCAGGGTACTTCGCCTCGGACGTCAACGCACTCAACCAGGAGGCGTCCTACGGGAAGTTCACCGGCGGCAAGGGCCTGCTCTTCTTCCAGGGAAGCTGGATCACCCAGACCCTCGACACGAACTTCAAGGGCAAGTACGGGGTGTTCCCGATGCCGCCCGCCGAAGAGGGCGGCCCCTACGCCGGGATGACCAGCAACACCCTCGCCTTCTCGATCGCCGCCCGGTCCCAGCACAAGGACGCCGCCGCGCTGTTCCTCAATTTCCTCACCACCCCCGAGGCGGCGGACGTCGCGGTCAAGAACGGGTACGCCGCCCTGACGTCCCACGCGAAGAGCGTCGTCAAGCCGTCCCTGTCCGGCACCCTGACCGACCAGATCCAGACCGGCTACGCGGCCATCGCCGCCGACAACGGCTTCGACAGCTGGCTGCAGAACTCCGCCCCCGCCGTGGGCACCAAGCTCACCCAGCAGCTCCAGCTGCTGGTCTCCGGCAAGGTCGAACCCGCCGCGATGGTCAAGACGCTGCAGACCACCTACGCCGACGCCCTCAAGAGCAGCTGAACACCATGCGCCTGACGACCCCCGCTGCCACCGGCCGGAAGGAGTCCACCACCGCCACCCGCAGCCGCGCCCGCCGCGCGCTGCGGGCCCGGCGGTGGGCCGGCTGGCTGTTCGCCCTCCCCGCCCTGGCCTTCTACGGCGTCTTCAACTTCCGCCCCGTGCTGATGTCGATCCAGTACTCCTTCTACGACTGGGACGGCATCGGCGCCTCCACCTGGGTGGGCCTGAAGAACTACACCGCGGTATTCACCGACCAGGAGCAGCTCTCCTCCCTGCTCCACGCCTTCTACCTGATCGTGTTCTTCACCGTCCTGCCGCTCGCCCTGGCCCTGATCACCGCCTCGGTACTGCGCGAGCTCCAGGGCCGCTTCACCGGCGCCCTGGCCCGCACACTGCTGTTCCTGCCGCAGATCATCCCCGGCGCGGCAGCGGGCGTGGCCTGGACGTGGATGTACTCCGACAACGGCGTGGTCAACCAGTTCCTGCGCGCCGTCGGCCTCGGCTCCCTGGCCCGCCCCTGGCTGGGCGACTTCACCTGGGCTCTGACCGCGGTCGGCTTCATCGGCACCTGGCTGTCCACCGGCCTGTGCACGATGCTCCTGCTGGCCGGCATCGGAAAGATCGACGGCAGCCTCTACGAGGCCGCCCGCATCGACGGCGCGGGTCCCCTGCGCCAGTTCCGCGCGGTGACACTCCCCGGGCTGCGCAACGAGATCGGTGTCTGCGTCACCATCACCATCATCGCCGCCCTCGCGAGCTTCGACGTGGTCTACCTCTCCACCCAGGGCGGCCCCGGCACCCAGACGATGGTCCCCGGCGTCGCCGTCTACAACCTGGCCTTCAACGACAACCGCCTCGGCGCCGCCTCCGCCCTCGCCGTCGTCCTCACCCTGATCGTGATCGCCGTCATCGCCCCGCTCCAGCGCCTGTTCCGGGAGAAGTAGCCATGCCCGCAAGGACACTTCGCCGACGCGCCCCCGGGCTGATCCTGATCGCGGCCGCAGCCCTCTATTCGGTCGTACCGCTGCTGAGCATGGTCAGCGCCGCCCTCGCCCCGCAGGGCTCCTTCCCCAGCGGTCTGAGCTGGCCCACGCATCCGCACTGGCACAACTTCGTCGACGCCTGGAACGTCGCCAACATCACCACCCTGCTCAAGTCCAGCACGCTGATCGTGCTCGGCGTCGTCCCGGTGGCGGTCCTGATCTCGACGATGGCCGCGTACGCGATCGCCGTACTGGAGATCCCGCTGGGCCGCGTCTTCTACACGGTGCTGGTGCTGACACTGACCCTGCCGTACGAGATCGTCATCGTGCCGCTGTACGAACAGAGCAAGGCGATGGGACTGCTGGGCAGCCAGTGGGCGCTGATCCTGCCACTGATCGGTCTGAACATGCCCTTCGCGGTCTTCTGGATGCGTGCCCACTTCGCCAACGTTCCAAAGGAGTTGAACGAGGCTGCGGGCATGGACGGCGCCGGCCCCTGGCGGTCCCTGGTCCACATCCACCTGCCGCTGGCCCGCCCGGCGATCGCTTCCCTGGCCCTGCTGATGTTCCTGTCCACCTGGAACCAGTTCCTGCTCGCCCTGGTGCTCATCGACGACCCCAACAAGCGCACCATGGCCGGCGCCCTGCAGGCGTTCACCACCAAATACAGCACCGACCAGGTCCTGCTGAACGCCGGCGCCCTGCTGATCATGGCCCCCACGATCATCGTGTTCCTGTTCCTGCAACGCCACTTCGTCAAGGCGCTGCTCCAGGGCTCGGTCAAGGGCTGACCCCCACCACCCACGCATTCCATCCCCACCGCCCCCACTGGCAGTCAGGACCGAGCAACGTGAGCAAGCCGAACGACTCCTGGTGGCGCTCCGCCGTCATCTACCAGGTCTACATACGCAGCTTCGCCGACGAGAACGGCGACGGAATCGGAGACATCGCCGGCCTCCGCTCCCGCCTGCAGTACCTGGCCTACCTCGGTGTCGACGCCATCTGGATCAACCCCTGGTATCCGTCCCCACTGGCGGACGGCGGCTACGACGTCTCCGACTACCGCAACATCCACCCCGCCCACGGCACTCTGGACGAGGCGAAGGCGCTCATCACCGAGGCCCACGAGCTGGGCCTGCGGGTGATCCTGGACATCGTCCCCAACCACACGTCCGACCAACACGTCTGGTTCCAGGAGGCGTTGGCGGCAGGCCCCGGCTCCCCGGAACGGGACCGCTACATCTTCCGCGAGGGCAGGGGAGAAGACGGCGCGCTCCCGCCCAACGACTGGCACGCGGCCTTCGGCGGCCCCACCTGGACCCGCACCGACGACGGCCAGTGGTACCTCCACCTCTTCGCCCCCGAACAGCCCGACCTCAACTGGGACAACCCCGAGGTCCACGCCGAGTTCGAGTCGATCCTGCGCTTCTGGTTCGACCTGGGCGTCGACGGCTTCCGCGTCGACGTCGCCCACGGCATGGTCAAGGACCCGGCGCTGCCGGACCTCGGCCTGTCCGAGTTCTCCGTCCTGGCACGCGAGGGTCAGGAGAACCACCCCCACTGGGACCGCGACGGCATCCACGACATCTTCCGCGCATGGCGGGCCATCGCGGACGGCTACCCCGACCGGCGCGTCTTCGTCGCCGAGGCCCACGTCCGCCCCGGCCGCCTCGCCGACTACCTCCGCCCGGACGAACTGCACACGGCTTTCAACTTCGACTTCCTCAAGTGCGCCCTGGAGGCCGACAAGCTGCGCGAGGTCATCGACCGCACCATCACCGACCTCGCCACCGTCGGCGCCCCCGCCACCTGGGTCCTGTCCAACCACGACGAAACCCGCCACGTCACCCGCTACGGCCGCGCCTACACCGGCGTCACCACCCCGATGCGCGACCAGGGCCACCCCTCCGACCGCGCCCTCGGCACCCGCCGCGCCCGCGCCGCCGCCTTGCTCATGCTCGCACTCCCCGGCGGCGCCTACATCTACCAGGGCGAGGAACTGGGCCTGTACGAGGTCGAAGACCTCCCGGAGTCTGCCCTCCAAGACCCCACCTGGGAGCGGTCCGGCCACACCCTCCGCGGCCGCGACGGCTGCCGCGTCCCCCTCCCCTGGACCGGCGACACCCCACCCTTCGGCTTCAGCGCGAACGGGACCACCCCGTGGCTCCCACAGCCCGAGGACTGGAGGTCCTACACCGCCGAAGCAGGCCAGGCCGACCCCACCTCGATACTCCAGCTCTACCGCTCAGCCCTACGCCTGCGCCGCACAAACCCAGGTCTGGGCACTGAGGAGTTCCACTGGCTGGACAGCTCCGACGGCACGCTCCTCTTCGAACGCGGCAACGGCCTGCTCTGTGCGATCAACCTCTCCGGCCACCCGATTCCGCTGCCCGACACCTGCGATGCCCTCCTTGCATCAAGACCACTAGACAAGGACGGCCTGCTGCCACCAGACACCACGATCTGGCTGCAGCGGCGGCACTGACGGACCCCGCAGAGACACTTCCGCCGAAGTCGCCTGCGTCTCGGTCCGCCTGAATCCACCAGGGCCTGTCCGGTGTTCCTCCCCGCCGACCGGACAGGCCCTGGTCCAGAAGATCTCTTATGAGGAGACTCAATCGTCTCTGTTGCCAGCCAGCGCACACCGCAAGAGTCACCGCTGCCAGGGATATCCCGACCACGAGAGTCGAGGCGCTCCTGCCGTATTCGCCGAGACCTTTCGCGTACTCAAGCCCGGCAGCCGGATCGGCGCCTACGACCTCATCGCCGACGACATGCTCACCCTCCGAACTGCGGGGCGAACCCGGCGACCACGTCGGCTACATCGCCAGCACGCTCTCGTTCGCCGGACAGTTCTTCCGCCGTCGCGGCGTCGGCGAACCGCTTGACGGTTCGCCAGCTCATCCCGAGCTGACGCTGGACCAAGCGCGCAGACCGTGTCCTGCCCTCAGCAGGGCGTGGACGCCAGCGTGCCGGTCCCGGGTCCGGACGGCGAACCGGTGCCCTCGTGGCCAGGGCGAAATGGACAGGTCCTCGGCCGGGACAGCCTCGGGTTCGGGTTGAGGTGCTGCTGGCGTCAGGACCCGCAGGCGGCGGCGGTGCTGGGCAACGGCCCGCTCAGCGGCCTCGCTCATGTTGTGCCAGAGATGCCACCTGTCCGCGACCTGGACCGACTGCGGCGCTCCGGCGCAGCGCCTTCCGCGAAGAACGGCGCGCGGTCCCGGCAGACGAACTCGATGCCGGGCCGCTGGGCGAGCCATGCGGCCAGGCTGGACGCCTCCCGGTCTGGGAGCAGATCGATCGGACGGTGCGTTTCGACGTCCACCAGGACAGTGCCGTAGTGGCGGCCCTTGCGGGTGGCGTACTCGTCGGCGCCGACCACCCGCGGCGCCGGTACCTCCGGCTCGGGCAGAGCGTTGACCAGACGCAAGACCGTGCTCCGGCTCAGGGCACGCCGAGGACGGCAGCCAGCCGAGCAACCGGCCCGGCCGGCCAGGGCAAGCCCGACTGCGGCCAGGGCCGAACGCAGCCCCTCGCTGCGCTGGCCATACCTGCGAGTCAGGCCAGCAATCTGCTTCACGAAGGTACGGCGTCGGCACATGGTGTTCCGGCACCGGAACCGCCGTACCCGGAGCTGGAGTACGACTTTTCGTCCGGCGCTCGGTACGTCAGCGGGAAACCGCAGGTAGGAGCTGTGAACCCGGGGCGACCACGCCCCGCATGCCGGGCAGACGGCCCCGGCTGCGGTGCAATGTGCGTCAACGCGCACCATCTCGGTATTCACGTCCACCGACAGCACCGCGATGTCCGCGATCGACGGGAACAACAGCTCCTCCAGCCGGACGACTTCTTCCACGGCCCCGAACTGTCAGCCCAGCCTTCGTGACCACGGTTCATTTTCGGGCGACTTCCAGTGCCGCCCGGAGACGCCCAGTGGTCACTCACAGTCGCCGCTGCACGGAAGCTGAGCCAGAACCCGAGTTCCGAGGGCGGGTGTGCGTGACTTCGGGAGGCGCCCCGCCCGGGCTGTGGTCGATGTTCATGAGAACGGGAGCCACCTCCGGGTCTTCCGCCGTCTGATGGAGATCTGTCGTCGGCTGGGCGCGACGCGTCGATGTGAACGCGCCTCGTAGGGTGGTGTGATGTTCGATCGTTTTCAGATCAGGGAGCTGCCACCGGGATCCCGGTTCGCTGCCCAGTTGCGGTTCTGGGTCAACGGCGAGGATGTGGTCGAGGAGGCGGTTGGCGAAGGCGGCCGCGGACCGTACGCGGTTGATGCGCTGCCGGCCGGCCGGCCCAGCCCTCTCCGGGCGACCGGCGATGCACGCCGCCTGGTGCTGGGAGAACCGGACTGTACCGGTGGCTGCTGCGGCTTCCTGACCGTGGTCGTGCAGCGGTTCGGGGAGATCGTGCAGTGGTCGGACTGGGAGGTGCCGTCGCCGACACACACCCCCGTGTTCTGCCCTCCGCCGGAGCTCCACTTCGACGCGATTCAGTATGACGCCGAAGTGACTCGTGCTGAGGCGAACCACTGGTCGCAGGTGCGCCCGTAGCCAGGCAGGGTGCACCCACCTGGCGGCGGCCTCCTATCGGCCCCCCGTCCATGGCCAACGAGGCGACCCCTGGCAGGCCGAGCACGGCTCCGCAGGTCGAAACACTCATGATCCGCCGGGCAGGGCCCTAGCCCGTTCGAGTGAACGCCAAATCGGTGCCTGACCGCGTGCAGTTGTCGACTGGCCATCCCCGTTGCGCGTGCGCGGCAATGCTGTGGATGCGCACGCCCGCCCCGCGTCTGGAGACTCCGATGAACGATCAGTCGGTCCCCGTCGACGGTGCCGTCCGGCATCAGTCGGAGCCCGCGGTCGCTGACGCGGTCCGCGCGTACGTGGCCCAGACCCGCGAGCGGGCCGACCAGTTCGCCGGCGTGCTGGAGGACATCGCCGAGAACGGGCTTCCCGCGGTCGAGGACTGCACCCCTTGGGAAGACCTCATGAGTCCCGCCTCGCTCGGCCCGCCGCGCAGCGGCCGGCCGTCGCCTGATGACGTCGGAACACGGGCCCCCGTGCCCGGATCGCGTTCTCCGTCATCTCCGTCAACCCCGGCGTCGGCGAGCCGATCCCCGGCGACACCGCCGGCCCGCAGCTGCGCCAGTACACCGACGACGTCGAAGCTCTCCGCGTCCTGAACTACGTCACAGGCCTGCGCGCCGTGGTCGTCGTCGCCTGCAGTGATTCCTAATGCCGTTCGTCAAGCCACGGGGCACGCGCGAAGTAGCGGGCCGGGGGTGTCAGAGGTGCCCGGTACGGTCCGTTCATCAGATTGGGGAGGACTCATGGCGACCAAGTGGAGCTTGACGATCGACTGCGCGTACCCGGCCAAGCTGGCCGCGTTCTGGGCGCTGGCATTGGGCTATGCGGAGAAGCCCGCGCCCGCAGGGTTCGGGAGCTGGGAGGACTGGCTCTCGCACCATGGCGTTCCGGAGGATGAGTGGGATGACGGGGCGTATCTCTCGGATCCGGACGGCGTAGGCCCCACTTTGTCCTTCTTGAAGGTGCCGGAGCCGAAGTTGGTGAAGAACCGGTTGCACCTCGACGTGCAGGTCGGTGGTGGCCGTGAAACGCCGTGGGAGGTGCGCTGGCCGCGTGTGGTCGAGGCAGTCGAGCGGTTGATTGCTGCGGGTGCGACTGTGGTCCGCGAGGATGAGTTGCAGGGCAGGCCGGATCACGTGGTGATGGCAGATCCGGAAGGTAACGAGTTCTGCCTGGTCTGACGGAACCCGCCAGATCGACTGGCCGACGCGCAACGAGTCGCGTCCTTTCCTACGCGGCAGCCCTTGCCGACGGAGCTGGCTCGTAGCACCGGCCGTCGTGCAGGAGGGCCCATAGGACGTTGACCCGGCGTCGAGCGAGAGCCAGGACGGCCTGGGTATGGCGCTTGCCCTCGGCGCGTTTGCGGTCGTAGAAGCGACGGGATTCTTCGCAGTGGCGGATGCTGAAGAGCGCGGAGGTGTAGAGGACGCGTTGGAGTCGGCGGTTGTATCGCTGTGGGCGCCGGAGGTTGCCTCTGATTTCGAGGAGCTCGGGCTCGTCGTTGGCGACGCGCCGGGACAGCAGCCGACGGCCGCTCTCGTCGATCGCGACGCAGTGGTGATGGGTCTTGCCTGCGTCGATGCCGGCCCAGATCGCGGCCATGTGGTGCCTCCGTGCGGTGGGTACTGGTGCCTCCCGACGGACGACCTCGCTGTCGATTTCTACGGAGCGATCATTCGCAATTCCTAATTGGCAACCGAGTCGTCGTGGGGCGTCGGGCGGCCAATCAATGGAAGCCACAAGCGGCAGAAGTTTGAAAGCCGCACGACGCCCCTGGGTGGGAGAACCATACGAAGGGCTCACCCTGTCCCGCAGACAACGTAGGGAAGTCCGACCGCTTTGCCCGTCTCCTTGGAGAAAGTTCTTCCTATGAGCTCGTAACACGATCAAGCGACCCAACCCCGGTAGTCGTGGTGGAGCGTGGGAGCGTGGCTCTGGATCGTGGGCGATGACCTGCATGGGGAAGAGGGGCTGAATGAGCGTGGTGTGGGCGGCGACGTCGCCAGAATCGGGACTTTTCCATCCGGTTGAGAGATGTTCAGAGGTGGAGGATCTGTCAGACCGCTTCAACGAACTGCGTTCCCGTGGTCACGGATATGTCGAGGTTCGGGCGCCGAACAGGGAGTTCCCGGTGCTGAGCATGGCCTTCCGAGATGGTCACGCGGTCGTCCATCTGATGAGTAGCACTGAGCGGATGTCTCTGCTGGTCGGAGACGGCACCGTGCCCTCGGGTGCCGAGGTCGAAGTCCCGATCATGGATGACCTCGCCGCGTTCACGGGCGACTTTGTTCTGGACATCGATCGGGCGTGGGACGTGGTGCACAGCTTCACCCAGACGCGGGCGGCCGACCCTCTGGGGGAGTGGTGTGAGTTGTAGCTAGTTGTTGCGGGTCAGGACGTTGGTGACGGCGCATAGTGGTGGGCAAGGTTGGTGGCGAGGTCGCGGAGGTGAGCCCTGGCTTCGGTGGGGCCGTGCACAGTGATGGTGCTCCCGAACGGCAGTAGTGCTCGTACGTCCTCCAGACGCAGGAAGCGGATTGTTACCTTGTGGCCGGTGGCGGATTCTTCATGGTCGTCGCGGACGAGTCGTTGGCCAAAGATCCGTTGCGCTCGCTCGATCTGGGTCTGGTCGATGGTGGCGCTGACCTCTATCGCGTGGTTGTGTTCCCACTGATCAATGAGCTCTGCGGCGACGGTGGCCAGGGTCTGGTTCTCGCGGATCCGTCGTGGCTGGTCGACTTCTTTCCACGTCGTGATCCGTTCGAGTCGGTACATCCGTGGCACTCGGGCACAGTCGGCGACGAGATACCAGATGCCGGCCTTGGCGAGCAGTCCGTAGGGATCCACGACCAGGTCGCGTGGGCATGACTCGCGTGGGCTGTCGTACTCGATCCGTAGTCGGCGACCTCGCCGCACTGGGCCGATCAGCGAAGCCGGAGTCGTGCCGGAAGCTCGTGCCTGGAGCCAGGGACGGCTGTCGACGTGCACCACGTCGGTGAGCGGCAGGAGCTCATGAATTCGACGTGGCTGTGTAGCGCCGATCTTGGAGAGCGCGCGCTGGCTTTCGACCGATGCGTTGAGCTCCGCACGTTGCTTCTCATCCAGCCCGGTGAGCGAGAGATGATCACGCTCGCCCGGTGTGAGTCGCGTGAGGTCGAGCCCGGACCCGGGCAGCATGGTCACGCCTCCGAGGCGGCCCCGGTGTGCGGTCACCGGCAGACCGGCGTCGCGGAGCCAGTTCAGGTCCCGGGTGATGGTTCGAAGGGAAACGCCGAGCGCCGAGGCAAGTTCCTGTGTGGTCACGGCATCCCTCGATTCGAGGAGCAGCATCAGGGAGAAGAAGCGGTCTGGGGTCACACACCAAGTTTTTCAGGAATTGCGACATGATGCGGCGCATATCCCCGTCAGGGTGGTGGATGCGTACCTACGGCCTGCGAGAAGGAACTTCCATGACCACATCCGTCGTGTCCATCGTCTATGTGAACGACGCTCCCGCCGCGGCGCGTTTCTACGGCGACCTCCTCGACATGAGGCCGTCGTTCGAGACTCCGGGATACATCACCTTCGACCTCGGGCCAGGCGCTGACCTCGCTCTGTGGTCTGACCAGTTCGAGGATCTGTCAGCGGACGTCCCACGTACCAGTGAGGTGTGCCTGGCCATCGACGGTGGGCCCGACGAGCTCAACGCGATCTTCAAGCAGTGGCAGTCCAAGGGCGTCACGATCCTGCAGGAGCCAAATGATGCGGGGTTCGGGCTGACCTTCCTCGCAGCCGATCCTGACGGGAACCGTATCCGCGTGGCACCGCGGGACTGAAAGGCCACAACGCGGCAGGCGCGCGGGATAGGTGTCGCGCCTGCCGTCGTCTGACTTCGAGAGGACGACGAGTGCCCCACGCGAATGCGCCCCTGAGCGTCGAGGGCCGTAGACGGCGCGTCATAGTCAAGAGTTGTGGGTGAGCTGAATTCAGCGCTTGCTCTGCTACATCTCGTGGAAGTCGACGATTCTCGCCGGGCGCGTGCTGCGCTCGCACGGTGGCTAGCGGGCGCGGTCGAGGCGCGCTTGCCGCGGCGACAGGGGTCAGCTGGCTGGATCCCGCACCGGGATGAGGCTGATCACGGGGATCTCCCGCGTGGTGGCAGCCTGGTAGAGGTCACCCTGGGGGCTCCCCTCGGCGAACCGCCGGAACAGCTCCTCGCGCCGCGCGCCCGTCTCGACCACCGCCGTGACCTCGCAGATCTCGGTGCCGACCTCGACGGTTGCGCCGGGGGCGGCGGCCAGGTTGTGGTACCAGTCCGGGTGCCGCGGCGCGCCCGCGTTGGCCGCGACGACGACATAGCTGTCGCCGTCGGACATGTAGGCCAGCGGCGTGGTGTGGTGCATCCCGCTGCGTGCCCCGAGGGTGCTCAGCAGAAGCAGCGGCATGTGGGTGAAGTAGCCGCCGACTCTCCCGGCGTTGGCGCGGAACTCGTTGATCACTCGATGCTGGGGGGAATGGGCTCCTGGTGCTCGCATCATGTCCGTACTCCTCTCATGTCCCGTGTTCCTTCTCGGCTACCCGCCTGCGCCGGCGGCGTGGCGGGCCACGACCTCGGCGTAGCGGGCCAGCGTGTCCCCCGGGCTGGGGCCGTCGAGGGCGGCGTGGATGGCCGCCGCGGCGGGGCCGTGCCGGTGGAGCTGGGAGTGGGTCAGCACGACGCGGCTGGCGCCCGACTGGTCCGGGTCAGCGGAGAACGCGAACTCGGTGAGGCTGGCGTGCTCGTCGTCTGGGGTAGGACGCCAGTCGGCACCCATGCGCCAGGTCATCACGAGCCTGTGGGGCGGCTCGAACGTGACGACTGTGCCGTGCACAACCTCCGTCCCGTCGGCGCCGCGCTCGTAGTAGCGGCCGCCGACCCGCGGCTCTATCGCGATCAGCTCCGGCTCCTTGAAGAACGAGTGGCCCGGCGGCAGCCACTCGCCGGGCCGCTCGACGAGGATCGCGAACGCCTCCTCCATCCCTGCCGCAACCATGACGGTCTTGGATACATCGCCACAGTTCGCCCCGGCTGACTTCTGCTCGCTCACGCTGCTCCTTTGTAGGGCCAGTCGGCAACTATATGGTGGTGTACCACCACTATATAGTGGGCGCTCCAGCCGATACAATCAGTCGGATATGCGGCTCCCTGACGATCTCTCCGCCTATGGCGACGAGCGGCTCCGTACCGTGCTCCGTGTCGACCTCGGCCTGCTGGCTGTCGCCGACCGGCTGCGCCAGCATTGGGCCGCCCGCGCCAGCGCCGTAGGGCTGTCCAACGCCCAGGTGAAGGTACTGCTCCTGCTGGCCCCCGGCGAGACGGTGTCGATGCGCGGCCTCGCGGTCCGGCTCGACTACGACGCGTCCAACCTCAGCACGCTCGTCGACCGCCTGGAGCGGCGCGGCGCGGTCGAGCGGCGCGCCGACCCGCGTGACCGCCGGATCAAGGCCCTCGCGCTCACCGCGGAGGGCGAGCGGCTGCGGGAGACCTTCTGGCGCGGCCTCGTCGAGGATCCCGGGCCGCTCAGCCCACTTGGCGAGGACCAGTTGCGCGCGCTCGCCTCGCTGCTCGACGTCCTCAACACGGCCGATGCCTCAGCTCCTGCCGCCCCCTGACGGCGTCAGCCGGCCCGGTCCAGGAGTCCGCCGTCATAAGCGGGCCTATTCACTGTCTGGACGTCAGCTCGAGATCGGCCGGTATGGATGGTGGCCCTTGATGAACCGAGCCAAGAAACCCCCTTTGCTAGGGGAAGCCATCAATGCCGAGTGCACGTCCGCAGGCACGTTGTCGTAGCGGTACACCCCTCCGCTGTGGAAGGCGACCTCGAGCACACGCTCCGCCTGGCTGTAGCCCACCGATCGGAGGTTGGTCGAGCGAACCGGCTCATGCAACAAGGTGCCTCCAGCGGCCTACGTGACGGGCGTTGCACGATTCCTTGGTGGTGGCGGAGGCGGACGGGTTCCTGCGTACCTGTCGGGCGGGTACGGACCGGACGTACGCGTATGTGCTGGTGGATCATTTGCGGTGGCTGCGGTTCGCGGGCCTGGACGCAGGGTCGGTGTCGCTTGAGGATCTGCGACACTACATGGCGGCTCTGGGGGCGGATTTCCGGGGCCGTTCGGGTTGCCGTGGCGGGAGGGGAAACGCCGGTACGGGCACAGCGCGTTGAAGAGCGCGGCGGCCTGCCTGAGAGTGCGGAACGTGAGCTCTTGTCCGTTTCGTGGTTGAGGTGGGGAAGGATCCCTGGTCGTGGGTGTGGGATGGTCCTCAGGCGTCGGGGCGGGCGAACAGGCCGGGTTCGGGTTCGATGAGGATGCCCCGGCTGACCAGGCGTTTCAGTTTGGAGCGGATGCCTTCGGTGTTCTTCGGGAGGCTCGGCAGGTCGAGGGCTTGGCAGAGGTCGCGGGCGCGCATCGGTCGGCCCGCGTCGGTCAGGGTGGTGAGGATTTGCTGGTAGGCGGGATGGTCCGGAATGCCGGGGCGGTCCGGCCCGGTGGCGGGTGAGGGCAGCGGGAGAGTGAGGAGGGTCTTGCGGGTGATGCGCAGGTTCTCGCTCTCCGCGTCGAGTTCGCCGAGCTGCCGGGTGAGTTCTTCGACGCGGGCCCGGAACTGCCCGGCCTGGTCGGCCAGTTCACGCTCGCGGGTCTCGATGTGTTCCAGGATGGCTTTGACCTGTGGATTCTCGCTCATGTGGTCCTCCAGGAGGCGATGGTGGCTCCGGTGAGGCGGCGGCTCATGACGGAGGTCATCGCCCACAGGACGCGGGAGCGGGAGGAGGCGGGCCGGTGTTCGTAGTCGCGCACGAGACGGCGGTAGAACATCGATCCGATCCCGTTCGTCTGCTCCACGATCCACCGCTTGGCCTGCGGTACGAAGCCCTTGTCGTCCGGGTTGCGCTCGACGATCTCCACGTCGATGCCCACGTGTCTGCCGTGGTCGACGACCTTCTTCTTGAAGCCCTGGTCGACCAGGGCCTTCTTCACCGTGTCGCACTGCTCGGTGACACCGTCCAGCAGGGCGATGCCGGCGGTGTTCTCGTGCGCGGAGGCGGGCAGGACGATGCAGTCGATGACGAGGCCCACCACGTCCACGGCCAGGCATCTCTTCCTGCCCGGCACCTTCTTCGCGGCGTCCCGGCCCGTCGTCGTGGCCGGGACTCCGACAGCCACGTGGATGCTCTGCGTGTCCAGGACCACCGGGCTCGGGTCGGCTAATCGCTTCCGCTTCTCCCGCAACGGCCAGCGCAGCAGGTCGTGAACGTCCTGGTCGGTGCCCTCGTCGCGCCAGAGGTAGAAGTAGTACTTCACCGCTCCGGGCGGGGGGCATGTCATGGGGCAGGAACTCCCACGATCTCCCGCATCGCGTACTTCCCCTGATGCCCGCTGACCGACGGATGCCGGGCCTTCCATGCCGTGATCACGGGTTCGACGAGCTCCCACTGCTCATCGGTGAGATCGCTCGGGTACGGCTTGTCCCATGCTCATGCCACAACCCCAGCGAACCCCGAACCCCTGACCGGCAGCAATACCCCAACGTCACACCATCGAGCGACGACAAGACCGACGGAACGCCACATCCCACACTCTCAAACAGCCCTACAGAACCCAACGGTCGCGGAACCTCTTGGAATAGATCATCTACTGAACCGCTCCGGGATCGGTGGAGCCTTTGATGTGTCCCGCAGACCCGTACCAGCAAGAAGCTCGAGGTCCCGGTCAAACGCCGGCTGCCGGGTGCCCCGCCGAGCAGGTCGTCACCCCCGCCGCCGTCGACGCTCCCGAACTCGTCGACTACTACGTCCGGCTGGGAGCCGAGCGCCGCAAAGCCTTCCGCCACCGGCCGCGCTGACGGCGCTCCGGCGGACCGGCCCTACCCGGCATCCGCCACAAGCGGCAGGGCGGCGAAGGTGTGGCTCTGCCAGAGGCGGCGGGAGGCCTCCTCCGGGTAGCGGGTGACCGTCAGGTCCGTGTCGATGAGCTGCGTGAGGCGGGTTTCGGCGTCATACGCAGGCCAGCCCGGGTCTCCTGTGGTGGCGAAGGTGGTCCAGATGGAGCGGAAGCGGGAGGAGAGGGCTTCGCTCTCTGGCGTGGGCTCCCCGATCAGCATCTGGCCGAGGCCGCCGTAGGTGCCGAAGACCAGGGGGACGTCCAGGCAGTGGCAGGCGCCCAGGGCACCGCCGGCCGCCGGGGCGGACCAGGTGAGCTCGTACAGGTGGGCGCGTCCGCCGCCTGCCGCGTGGGCCTGGGCGAGGTGCAGCGAGGGCATGCGGAAGAGCCAGTCGGAGTGGACGAGCTCGAACAGGCCCTCCGCCGGGACACCCGGGTAGGCGGCGCGGTACGCCTGTACGGCATCGGGCACCGGTCCCAGGGCGTTCAGTGCGAGGGCCGCGAGGTCGTCGTTGATCTGGCCGAGCGATCCGTCGAGGGCACGGAAGAGGCGGGACTCGTCCCGAGTGTGCCCGACGATCAGGTCCACGTCGCGTGCGGCACCCTCGGCGAGGGCCTGCCAGGGTGCGACGGGCAGGACGTCGCCGTCGACGACGTGCGAGTACGCCGTCGGAGTGTGCGCCAACGCGCCCCAGCGGCCGGCGTACTGGGGCAGCCGGGCGCTCACCGCGGCCACCGTGGCAGCCATCTTGTACGGGTCCACTGTGGACAGGTCGGTCACCGTCGGGCGCAGCCCGAGCTCGCCCGCCAGCTCGCCGGCGATGTCGGCGGCCAGCTCCGTGGACATGAACATGGCGGGCACACTCTGGGCGATGGCGCGGCCGAACAGGCCCCGGGCGCGCGGCATGGCCATCAGCGCGGCGACGGATCCGGCGCCGGCTGACTCGCCGAAGAGGGTGACTTGGCCGGGGTCGCCGCCGAAGGCGGTGATGTTCTCCCGCACCCACTCCAGGGCGGCGACCTGATCGAGTACACCGCGGTTGGCCGGCGCGCCGTCCAGGTAGGCGAAGCCCTCCATGCCGACGCGGTAGTTGAAGGTCACGACGACCACCTCGCCGTCGCGGGCGAGGCGGCTGCCCTCGTAGGCGGGGTCGTCGGCGGAGCCGAACCTGCAGGCGCCGCCGTAGATCCACACCATCACCGGGCGGCGCGCGGCCGGGTCGGTGTCCGGCGACCAGACGTTGACCGTCAGCCAGTCGTCACCGGCCGACGCACCGGCGGGAGCGTCGGTCGGCGGCAGCATCGGTTCCTGCGGGGGCGGCGGCCCGAACGCGAACGCCTCCCGTACCCCGTCCCAGCCCTCGACCGGCCGCGGCGCGGCGAAGCGCAACTCGCCCACCGGCGGCTGTGCGAACGGAATGCCGCGGAAGACCGCGAGCCCTTCCTCACGGCGCCCGCGTACCGTGCCTGTCGCCGTGCGGGTCTCCGGAAATTCAGCTGTGTTCATCCATGGCTCCTAGGTTCTGTTTCTCGGATCTGGCGAGTGCTCAGCCCGGCGCGGGGGCCGCCGCTATTGCCGCTGCCGGGTCTGCGCAGGCGTCCGGCGCGCCGGCCTCCGTCACGCCACGGCGGCGTTGGTGCCGCACACTCCGGACACTGCCTCTTGTTCCGCGCGGCCTCACACGCGGTGGCCGCACTACCCCTTTCCCGCCCGCACCGGATCGCCCCCGGTACGGGCAAAAGGAGACGGGATGTGTGCGGTCTCTTACGGGGTCACAGGTAGATGGTCTGCGTCTGCTGGTAGGCCGCCAGGCCCTCCGGGCCGAGCTCGCGGCCGAGACCGCTGGCCTTGACGCCGCCGAACGGCGCCGCGGGGTCGGGAATGTAGCGGTTGACGCCGATGGTGCCGGTGCGGACCCGGTGGGCGACGGCGGCGCCGCGCTCGGGATCCGTGGTCCAGACGGTGCCGCCGAGGCCGAAGTCGGAATCGTTGGCGATGCGGACGGCGTGGTCGACATCGTCGTAGGGGATGAGGGAGAGGACAGGGCCGAAGATCTCCTCCTGGGCAATGACGGAGCTGTTGTCGACGTCGGCGAAGACGGTCGGCTGGACGAACCAGCCCTTGTCCAGGCCGTCGGGGCGGCCACCGCCGGTCGTGAGGCGGGCGCCTTCGCCCCGGCCCTTGGCGATGTACGTCTCGACGCGCTCGCGCTGGCGGGCGGTGACCATCGGCCCGATCTGGGTTGCGGAGTCGCGTGCGTCGCCCACGGTCAGAGAGCCGGCCAGGGCCGTGAAGGCGTCGACCACCTCCGCATAGCGGCTGCGTGGTGCGAGCACGCGGGTGCCGAGGAAACAGGTCTGGCCGTTGTTGAGGAGGGTGGAGCCGAACAGCCCCTCGCCGATCTCGGCCAGGTCCAGCTCCGCGTCGTCCAGGACGATGGCAGCGGATTTGCCGCCGAGTTCCAGGGTGACCGGGCGCAGCAGTCGCCCGCAGGTCTCGGCGATGGTCCGCCCGGCGGGGGTGGATCCGGTGAAGGCGACCTTGTCCACCGCGGGGTGCGAGACCAGGTAGGCACCGACCTCCCGGCCGGCTGGAACGATGTTGATGACACCGGCCGGTACGCCGGCCTCCTCCACCGCCTCTGCCAGCAGGTAGGCGTCCAGCACCGTCTCGGGCGACGGCTTGATGACGAGGGCGCAGCCTGCCGCCATCGCGGGCGCGATCTTGAACATGGCCAGCGCCTGCGGGAAGTTCCACGGCACGATGGCCGCGACGACGCCGAGTGGCACCTTGCGGACCTCGATCGGACCGCCGAAGAGCCCGTCCCTGGTCTCCTCGAAGGCGGCCTCGCGGGCGAGCCCGGCGTAGTAGCGCAGGACGGCGCTGGGGTATCCGGTCTCCAGCTGCCGGGCAACCGCCACCGGCATGCCGTTCTGGGCGCTCACTCGCTCGACGAAACCGTCGGCCCGGCGGTCGATGGCGTCGGCCAGCCGGTCCATTACCTCGGCACGCCGTCGTGGCTCCCAGGCTGCCCAACCCGAAGGGGCGTCGAAGGCCCCGCGCGCGGCGGCGACTGCGGCGTCCATGTCGGCCTCGGCGCCCTCTGGCACCTGGCCGAGGAGCTGTTCCGTGCTGGCGTCGATCGGGGTGATCACTCGGTCAGTGCTGGGCCGGACCCATGCGCCGCCGATGTAGAAGGTGTCATAACGCAGGTCCATCTCGGGGCTCCTTGGATGTTCGACATGTCTGTTGCTGCGCGGACGGTGACCGCGAGCCAGCCAAGGTGATATCCGGGTCGAGGGAGACGTGTCTGTCAGGCGAAGGTCAGGACAGCCTTGAGAGCGGTGCCCTTCTCCAGGGGCGCTGTCTGGTCCACCTTCACCAGGTTGCGCTCGGTGGCGAGTGCGTACGTGGCGAAGGATGATTGCCCGAAGACACCGTGCACATCGCCCGCCTCCCGGTGCGGTGGGGTGCTGCCGTCGCCGCGTGAGCCCGCGAAGTTGTACGCGAAGAACTGGTCGCAGTACGCGGGGCGCCCCTGCACACACGTACGGCAGCCGCCACAGGAGTTGAAGGTGAGCACCACATGGTCATCAGGGACGACAAAGGTGACGCCGTCGCCGACGGACGCCACGACTCCTGGGCCCTCGTGCCCGAGCACGGCTGGCAGCGGCACCGGGTACCACTGGTCGCGGACGACCAGGTCGGTGTGACAGACCCCGGCGCCGACCATCCGTACGACGACCTCGCCCGGCCGGGGGTCGGCCAGTTCCAGGGGGCTGAGAGTGAAGGGGGCGCCCTTGGCTTCGGTCGTGGCAGCGGTGATCAGCATGTTTCGGTTCCTTTGCCGACGGGTGTCTGGTGAAAAGGTAGAAGCGGATACTCCGCGCGAAGTGTTCAACTCCTGGACACATTTTCGGGGCATTCGCCCCTGCATACCGGGGCAGGACCCCTCGCCCCGCCAGCGGTCGGGACGTCCTCGATTCGGCTGTGCATCTGCGTCGCCAGGGCCCCTGGGTCTCTGACCGGCCCTACTTCTTCCTGAGGACGATGTCGAAGCCTGCCGACGTCCACGACCCTTCCAACCGACGGCTGTCCGGAGTCGGTGTTCCCGCCCGGTGGCGGTCGAAGGGGCGGATGAGGGACTTCTTCACGCCGAACACCGAGTCGCTGTCCAGACCCGGATCGCCCGCGACGAAGATGTGCGTGATGAGCGGGTGGAAGCCGGGTGCCGTCACCTTGAAGTGGAGGTGCGAGGCCCGCATCGGTGAGCGGCCGGCGTGCTGGAGGAGCAGGCCGACGGGGCCGTCGTCGGGGATCGGGTACGGCGTGGGGGTGAGCGCCCAGAACCGGTAGCCGCCCTCGGCGTCGGCGAACAGGTGCGCGCGCCCGGCGAGGGCACCGTCGTCGTACTGGACGTCGTACATGCCGTCGTCGTCGGCTTCCCACACCTCGATGCGGGCCCCAGGGACCGGGTTGCCGTCCGTGTCCGTGACCGTGCCGTCGACCCACGACGGCTCGCCCTTCGCGCCGCCCGCGATGTCCCCGCCGAGTTCGATCTCGGGGGAGTCCTGGACGAAGAAGGGGCCGAGGACCGTGGACTCCGTCGATTCGGCGAGGCCCGGTTCGTTCACCGCGACGGTGAGCATGGAGATGCCGAGGACATCGGAGAGAAGGACGAACTCCTGTCGGGTGTCGGTCGTGATGTGACCGGACGCGGTCAGGAACTCGATTGCCGCGCCCCATTCGGCTTCGGTGAGCCGGGTCTCGCGCACGAAGGCGTGGGCGTGCCGCACGAGCGCCTGCATGACGTCGCGGAACCGTTCGTCCTTCGCGGTGTCGAAGCTCGCGACGACCTGGTCGGTGAGTTCTTGTTCCGTCGTCTCAGGCATCTCAGTCATCAAAGTCGCTCTTTCGTACCAAGGGGGGTGACCGGCACAGGCATCGGGGTGTCGCCCCGGTACGCCCGGCCCAGCAGATCCCGCGTCTCGGCGCGGGTGACCTGGCGCGGGTTGGAGTCCGGCACTTGGGCCATGACCAGGTCGGCGGCCCGCTCGAGTTCCTCCTCGGCCAGCCCCAGCTCGCGCAGCGAGGACGGGGGGTCGAGCTGCGAGTAAAGGGCGAGCAACGCGCCGAAGGGGTCGCTGTGTTCGTCGAGCGCCGCTCCGAGGTAGCGGGCCGCTTCGGGCGCCGCGGGGAGGTTGAGGCCGATGACGTGCGGCAGGACCACCGAGTGGAGGGCGGCGTGTTCGAGGTCGTAGGCGCCGCCGAGGACGTGACACACCTTGTGGTGCAGCCCGGAACCGGCTCCCGCGAAAGCAACCGCGCCGAGGTAGGTGCCGAAGAGGATCTCTCGGCGGGCCGCGACATCCTGGCCGTCGGCGACGATGCGGGGCAGTGCGGATGCCAGAGAGCGGACGCCCTCGACGGCCAGCGCGGAGCTGATCGGATTGTGCCGGGGCGCCCACCACGCGTCGACGCAGTGGGCGAGGGCGTTGAGGCCGGACGTCACCGACAGCCTCGTCGGCAGCGACAGCATGAGTGTGGCGTCGTAGACGACGACCCGGGGGAGCACCTTCGGGTCTACGCCGGTGCGCTTGTGGCCGTCCTCGGTGAGGCCCCAGACCGGGGTGGCCTCGGAACCCGCGTATGTCGTGGGGACGGCGAGGATCGGCAGCCCGGTGGTGAGCGCCGCCGCCTTGGCGGTGCCCGTTGTCGACCCGCCGCCGACGCTCAGCAGCAGGTCGGCCGTGTGCTGGTGGGCTGCGGTCCGCACGGCCCGCGCCACCTCGGCCGGCACGTGCGGCCGGACGCCGCCGAAGACCGCCACGACCGGGATGTCCTTGCAGATGTCCTCGGCCAGGGCCCGCTCCCCGTCGGCCGCGATCACCAGGACCCGGCTCGCGCAGAGCCCCGCGACCGCGGCCGTCACGTCCTTGCGAGCCGTGCCCGAGCCGAAGACGACCCGCTGGCCCCAGGACTCGTAGACAACCGGCGAAGGAGCGAGGGTCATGCCTTCACCGCCCGCGCCCGGGGCACGGCGCCCGCTGCGAACGCCCCGACGAGCGCGGGGACGGCGAAGGCGTAGAAGGCCCACTTGACGTCGGCGCCCGAGGTGAGGACGAACGCGCCCAGGGACGGGCCGGCGATCGCACCGAAGCGGCCGATGGACAGGGCCCAGGCGAGGCCGTTGCCGCGCACGGCGTCCGGATACCTCGTCACGATGAACGCGTTGCCGAGGATCTGCGAACCGATGAACCCGAACCCGCTGATGAACATGAGCACGAACATGACGGGCGTCGGCGGACGGGTGCTCATCGCGATCAGGCTCACCGTGCCGACCAGGAACGCGACGACCACCACACGCTTGGCGCCGAGCGCGTCCGCGACCCGGCCGCCGACGATGGCCCCGACACCGACGCCCAGCCACATCGCCGCCGTCTGCAGCAGCGCCGAGCCGAGGGAGAAGCCGGCGGCCTGCATGATGCTGGGCAGCCAGGTACTGATGCCGAAGACGAGCAGGAGTCCGCAGAACGACATGGCCCAGAAGAGCAGGGTCGACACCGCGAGGCCCCCCGTGAGCAGCGATCCGAGGCCGAGCATACGGCCCGGGTCCGACGTCGGCGCGGCATCCGACGGGGCGAGGCCGAGCTGCTCCTCCACCGCTCTCGCCTCTACCGTGCGGCCTGTGCGGTTGAGGTGGAACGGGCTCTCCGGGAGCCGGAGCACGAGCGGTATGGCCAGGAACACGGGGAGCACGCCGATCACGTACAGCCAGCGGTACGAGACGTCGGGGAGCAGGGCGGTGCCGAGCAGCGGGGAGAGCAGGGCGCCGGCCGCGTAGCCGCTCATGACCAAGGTGACGTTGCGGCTGCGGCGGCCCGGCTCGCTGAGGTCGGCGACGTAGGCGTTGATCGTCGGCAGTACGACGCCGAGGCCGAGGCCGACGACAAGGCGTCCGGCGCCGAACGAGGGGACGCCACCGGCGAACGTGCAGACTGCCATCCCGAGTGAGAACACGGTGGCGCCGGCGAGCAGGAGTCGGCGTGGGCCGGTGCGGTGGAGCAGGGCTCCGGCGAGGGCGGCGCCAACCAGCATCCCGATGCCGACGAGGGAGCCGATGGTGCCGGCTTCGGCCTTGTCGATGCCGAGCGAGGGGTCACCGAGGATCGCGGGGACGCTGACGCCGTACACGGCGAGGTCGTATCCCTCGAGGAACGTGACGACCCAGGCGGCGATCAGAATGAACATGCTCACCGACCCTCTGCGGACCTGCGGGCGGACGGCGGCGGGTGCGGTCATGGCCGGATCCCTTCTCCAGCTGTGGCAGGAGCCTGTACCGGCTCGACTGCTGAGGAAAGTGTGGTCAGGAGCGCCGAGACGTCGAAGAGGACGCCCACGGTGCCGAAGATGTAGAAGTCGGGCCGCCACAGCACGGCTGCGCGGCCGGTCTCGTCGAACCAGCGCCCGTAGACGCCGCCGACATCGGTGATCCCCTCCGTGGTGAGGCGGCGGTCGGTGAGGTGGTGGACGGCCACGCCGAGACGGGCGGCCGCTTCCGTGGTCGAGGCGTCGAGCGAGGCGCCGTCCCGGCCGTCGACGAGGAGCACGAATCCGCGTCCGAGGACCTGGTCGAAGAGCCCTTCGGCGCCGCGCGACTCCACCCGGCCCTGCGGCATCAGGTGCCCGGCCTGCGCGGACTCGTCGCGCAGGCCGGGGCCGAGGCCCGGGAAGCGCATCTTCTCGGGGCGCCCGTCCGCCTCGCGCAGTGCGATCAGGCGTGCGTCCCGCTCGGCGGCGGCCACCGGATCGCGCATGGTCTGTACCCGGCCGAGCTCGATGCCCTTGGCGATGATGGCCCGCACATGCGGTTCGCGTTCGCTCTGGTAGGTGTCGAGGAGGGCGTCGTCGGCGCCGCGCAGTACGGCGTCGAGTTTGAAGGCGATGTTCTGGGCGTCGCGAATGCCCGAGCACATGCCCTGTCCGAGGAACGGCGGCATCTGATGGGCTGCGTCCCCGGCGAGCAGGACCCGGCCGCTTCGCCAGCGCTCCGCGACGAGCGAGCGGAACGTGTACGTGGCGACGCGGACGAGTTCGGCCTGCGAGCGGTCGACGTAGTCGGCGACCCGTGCCCACACCCGGTCGGGCTCTCGTTCGACGGGGAAGGAGTCCGCCGAGTCGAGCATGAAGCTGAACCGGTGGTGCCGGGGGCCCAGCGAGATGATCGACACGGGCTGCTTCGGGTCGCACACCTGACGGGCCTTGGGAATGTCCGTGGGGCCGCTCAGGCGGAAGTCGCAGACCATCCACGGCTCGGAGAACCCGTAGTCCTCCTGCCCGGTGCCGAGCCAGGTGCGGGTGAAGCTGTTGCCGCCGTCGCAGGCGACGACGTACCGGGCCGAGACAGCCGTGTCGCTTCCCTCGACCTGGATCTCCACGCCGTGGTGCGTGTTCCGCAGGCCGTTGACCCGGGCGTCCATGCGGATCTCGACGTTATCGAGACCGCGGACCAGGCTGTCGAGGGTGTCCTCCAGGTAGGGCTGGTACATCATGTACCACTCCGCCCAGCCCTGGCCGCCGACAGCGGCGAAGTCGTGCTCGATGAGGAGCTCGCCTGCGCCGTTGCGCCACTCGTAGTTCCGCTGGACGTGCAGGGTGGGCAGCAGATCGAGGGATATGCCGAGGCGGTCGAAGGTCCGCATCGTCTCGTCGTCGAAGATGGCGGCGCGCGGAAGGTTGTAGAGGGTCGGGTAGCGCTCCAGCACGACCACGTCGTGGCCTGCCTGACCGAGCAGCGCCGCGGTGGCCATGCCGACGGGCCCGTACCCGATGACGGCGACGTCGTACACGTGCGTTCCCTTTCGCTCAGACACCCGCGAGCGCGGGCGTGGTGGTGAGGCCGAGGAGCTTCTCGGCGTTCTGGTGGCCGATCTTGAGCCGGTCGGCGTCGCTGATCGGCGCGTTCCGCAGGAACGTCGTCGCCGTCTCGATGTCCTCGAAGGGGTAGTCGGTGCCGAAGAGGATGTGGTCGGCGCCCATCGACAGCAGGGCGGTGAGCAGCGGGGCGGGGGAGCAGACACCGCTGGTCGTGATGTAGAGGTTGTGCCGGATGTACTCCGAGGGGCGCCCGCGCTTGAGCTCGATGCCGTGGTGCGCGTGGAACTCCCAGCGGGAGTCCATGCGCCACATCACGTACGGCAGCCCTTCTCCCATGTGGCCGAGGAGCAGCTTGGCGTTCGGGAAGTCGTCGAAGACCCCGCCGAAGACGAGCCGCAGGGCGTGGGTGGCGGTGTCGATTCCCCAGCTCCACATCGGGCCGACGAGTTCGGGGTGACCGGAGAGCACGTGCGCGGTGTCGACGCCGTTGGCCGGGTGCAGATAGAGCGGTACGTCGAGGTGCTCGGCGCGCTCCCAGACGACGCGCAGGGCGGGGTCGTCCAGGTACCTGCCGTGGGTGTGCGCGTTGACGAGTGCGCCGCGCAGGCCGAGCTGGGTGACCGCGCGTTCCAGTTCGTCGGCGGCGGCCTTGGGGTCCTGCAGGGGCAGGGCTGCGAAGCCGGAGAAGCGGTCGGGGTGCTCGGCGATGACGCCGGTGAGGAAGTCGTTGACGGTGATCGCCTGGCGTACTGCGGCCTGCGGGTCCTTCTCCGCCTGGAGGCCGGGGGAGTTGAGTGAGAGCACCTGCATGTCCAGGCCGGCGGCGTCCATGCCGTGGAGGCGTTCCTCGGTGAGGTCGAGGAGCCGCCGGGAGGCCTCGGCCCACGCATGGGGCTGGGCGATGGAGGCGGTGGAGGTGCCGTGGCCCACCAGGTCGGGGGTCACGAAGTGTTCTTCGAGGCCGATCAGCTTCATTGGGGAGTTCTCCTCGGGGGATGTAGTACGCGGGTCTCGTACACGGGCTTCGTTCTGCGTTCGAGGTCCGGTACGCAGGCGGGGTACGGCGGCGCCCGGCTCGGTGTGAGGGGCTGGGGCGGATGAGATGCGCGGGTGTGTGCGCCGAAGCAGGAGTGGCTTCGGGCGGCTGCGAAACGGGCCGCCGGTGTGCCGGGAGCAGTCGGGGAAGCGCGACCCCGTCACCGCTCCCGCAGTTCACCAGAACGTAATGCATTCCGCAATAGTGAATGTAAGATCTGTTGTATCGGCCGCCTCGATAGGCTGGCTGCGTTCATGCACCGGCAGGGAAGAAGGCTGTGCTGTGACCACGACTGACCCCAGGGAGAACGGGGAACGGCAGGGCATCCAGTCCGTCGAGATGGCGATGAGGGTCCTGCTGGCGCTGGAGGGCGGCGGCGGTGCGCTGAGTCTTTCGGCGATCGCGCAGGCGAGCGGTATGCAGCCCAGCAAGGTGCACCGCTACCTCGTCAGCCTCGGCCGCATCGGTCTGACCTCGCAGGATCCCGCCTCGGGTCTCTACGACTTCGGGGCCGCGATGCGCCGTATGGGCGCCGAGTCACTGCGCCGCACCAACGAGGTGGCGGTGGTGAGCGGCCACGCGGTACAGCTCCGCGACCGCACGGGCCACTCCGTGAACCTCGCGGTGTGGGGGGACCGCGGCCCGATCGTGGTGAGCTGGGCGTACGGCACCCGCCCGCTGCCCCTGACGGTGCGCGTCGGCGCCACCCTTCCCCTGCTCACGTCGTCCGTGGGACAAGTCTTCCTGGCCCACCTGCCCGAGAGCCTCACGGAGGAGGTGCTGGGCGAAGAGCTTCGCGGCAAGGAGGGGGAGTGGACGAGCGAGCGCCTCGCCGCCACCCGGGCGCAGATCCGCGACGACGGACACGTCGTGACGCACAGTGGCGTCATCCCGGGCATCATCTCGGTCGCCGCGCCCGTGTTCGCGGCAGGCGACCCCCTGCCGCTCGCCGTCTCCGTCGTCCTGCCCGAGAGCCTGGGCACACCGGACCACCTCGCCGAGGTGACCCAGGAGCTGTGCGACACCGTGGCCGCTGCCTCGCACGAGCTGGGACACCTGGCGTAGAGCCCCGCGGCCTGTCCGGCGGATCATGCCGAAGACACGGGGCATTCAACCCCCAGCGACGCGGCCATCGCGCTCTTTGAGCGGCCCGCGTACGAGTGGACGTAGATCGACAGCTCCGCGACGACCAGGTCCCTCGGTCCCGGACGCCGCGCTACCCATGGAGAATCAGGAGAAACCGCCATGGAGAATCTCATGACGCTCAAACCGCCCAGGACGAGGAAAACCGTCATCACTGCCGGATCAGCGGGCGGGTTTCTCTCAAGTCAGGGAGCACCGGCGCAGCACATGCCGGCGGTAGCGCACGCCGGGCAGCAGCCCGCACCTCCCAGCGGGCATCGGACAGGTCACTCGGATACGCACGACGGTCGGCCATGTCCTGGATGTACCGCCGGCCGGGGGCGTGCGCCCAGGCGTGTGTCGTGCCTGGCGGAAGCACGGAACAGATGCGGGCGTCCTGGAATGAGACAGGCACAAGCCAACTCGTGCCCCAGAGGACACACCGTCCGCCTCAGGAAGCAACACCACCCTGGCGGCCCCACCTGCACCAGTTCATCGGCGGGTGCAATAACGGAGCTATCGCCGCACTGGGGATGAAAACGACCCTCTGGCCTGGCCTTTTATGCTGAGCTCCTGATGGTTGGTCAGCTTGTGGAGCGGCTGTCAGGGAAAGGGAGCGCGAGGGGTGCGCATCGGGGTGTAGGGCGTCAGGACGCCGGCCTGGGCTTTTTTCGTTGATGCCGGTTCTCTCGTTCAGGACTTGTGACGCCCGGGGCGCGGGGCGCCTCCGCTCGGTGAGGTGTCGGTGTCGGAATCGCAAGGCGATCCGGCTCAGGAACGGTGACCATGCGGCGCTGCGTCGGCCTCCGCGCATCGGAGTCCCAGCTGTATGCAGGCCAGCAGGGCCACCTCGATGTCCAGACGGTTCTCGATGAGCGGGTGGCCGAGGATCTCCTCGGCCTTGCGTACGCGGTAGTGGACGGTGTTCTTGTGGACGTGCAGGCGTGCGGCGGCGTCGGTGAAGCTGCCTTGCGCGTCGAGGAAGACCTGCACCGTCTCGCGCAGGCGGACCGTGGCCTCGTCGCCGCGCATGAGACCGCCGAGCACGCGCTCGGCCCATGCCCTCACATCGGGGAGGTGGTCGACGAGCAGGCCGGCGAGAGCGACCTGGGAATGGAGGACGAGCGCGGGCTCCGGGCCGGCCCCGGTGGCGGCGACGGCGCGGGCACGCTGCGCGTCCCGGAACGTCTGCCGGAATCCCTCGAGCCCGGGGGATGGTTCGCCGATGGCGATGTGGAGCTCGGGGTGTTCACGGAGTTCGTCTTCGAGCCGCCCGACGTCGAGGCCCGGCCTGCCGGTGGAGGAGAACCATGCCCAGCGCGTCTGCTCGTCAGCGGAGATCGTCAGAGGGGCCTTGCCGGTGGCCGCGGCCAGCATCGCCGTCCCCGCGCCGAGCCGGGAGGCGACCTGGTCGGCCGGTCCGGGGCCGGACCGGATGATCGCTGCCAGGTGCCAGCCGCGCAGAGACGTCGACAGCATCTTCTCGGCCGAGGCGAGGTCGAGTCCGTCGGTGTCGAGCACGGCGCGGACCTGGGCGGCGCGGGTCGCGTCGGAACGGGCGTCCCAGCGTCTGCGTTCACTCTCGTAGATGTCGATGACACCCTCGATGACCTGGTCGATGTAGCTGTTCGTCAGGAGCGCGATCCGGCTCGCCGCCGCCAGCGCCTCGTCCGTGGGCAGATCGAGGCGCCGCAGAGCGGTCACGGCCCACTGCACGAACATGTGCTCGCCGAGGCGGTAGGCCCGTAGCAGCCCCTCCAGGGACAGGTCGTGCTGGGCGAAGCGGCGGGCGTACTCAGCCGCGGCCGGAGGCACCGTGATGTCGCCGAGGGAGATGTTCAGCGCCAGCATGTCGACGATGGCCGTCAGGTTCGAGGAGGTGCTGGCGACCATCAGCCGCCGAACGGCGTCGTCGTGGCGGAACTCGGGAATGACGTCGACGAACATCGAGGTCATCTCAGTGGTGAGCTTGTCCAGATCAGCCTGGATGCCCTTGGCGGTATCCCGCACGATCTCGTCGACATGGACGCTCATACCGGGACGGTACCCAGGGTCCTGTCCGAAAAGTACCCGGCGGCGCGGCGGATCCCGCCGGACCGCACACCGCACGTGAGCCGGGTCTGCTCATGTGCCCGTGACTTCCGGTCGCCCGTCTCCGTCTTGTGACGGCGGCACAAAGCATCGGCCCCGGGCTGGGACGCAAGCCCATGGCCGGCCGAGTGCGACTCCCCTACCTTTTTCCTCACTACCTTCGTCTCGGCGCGCTCAATGGTGAGGAAACGTGCTGCACATCGCAGAATTGCCGGATGTTCGGGCGGCCCGGAATCCCACGGGCCCCTGTATCGAAGACGACCATCAGCGACTGAACAATCAGGAATTCCTGGAGCGGGTCCGGAGCACTGCGGCTGCCCTGCGTTTTCATGGAATAAGCGCCGGCGATGTCGTGGCGGTGATTCTGCCGAATCGCCTGGAACTCGTCGTCATCATGTTCGCGGCATGGCGGCTGGGCGCCGCGGTCACGCCGGTCAATCCCGGGCTCACCGACGCGGAGGCACGCCATCAGATCGAGGACTCCGGCGCGAAGGCGGTGATCGCCGGCGATGCCCACACCCTGGGGACACTGGACCTGACCGCCGTAGCGGAGGCATCGAGCACGGCTGAGGACGCCATCGCCCTCGCATCGGGCGCCCTCGCTCTGATCATCTACACGAGCGGCACCACGGGACGCCCGAAGGGGGTGATGCTCGACCACGCCAACATCGCCGCCATGTGCCGGATGCTCGTCGAGGGTCTCCATCTGGACGAGACCGACCACAGCCTGCTGGTCCTGCCACTGTTCCACGTCAACGGGATCGTGGTGAGCGTGCTGTCGCCGCTGCTGGCGGGCGGGCGGGCGACGGTCGCGGGCCGGTTCAGCGCGTCGACCTTCTTCGCTTCGGTCGAACGCGCCCGGCCGACCTACTTCTCGGCGGTGCCGGCGATCTACGCCATGCTGGTGGCCCTACCCGACGAGATGCGGCCGGACACCTCGTCGCTGCGCCGGGCGATCTGCGGGGCCGCGCCGATGCCCGCCGAACTGATCACCCGGTTCGAGAACCGGTTCGGCGTGCCGGTCGTCGAGGGCTACGGCCTGTCCGAGGGCACCTGCGCCTCGACGCTGAACCCTCCCGGCGGACCCCGCAAACCCGGCACGGTGGGCCTCCCTTTGCCCGGTCAGACCGTCGCCGTGATGGACAGTGAGGGCAACCCGCTCGCCGACGGGTCGGCGGGCGAAGTGGTGGTGCGGGGCCCGAACGTCATGCGGGGCTACCTCGGACTGCCGGACGAGACGGCCAGGACCGTCATCGACGGCTGGCTGCACACCGGCGACGTCGGGCGCTTCGACGCCGACGGATATCTCGTCCTGGTCGACCGCATCAAGGACATGATCATCCGGGGCGGGGAGAACATATACCCCAAGGAGATCGAGAACGTCCTGCACACCCATCCGGCCGTGCTGGAGGCCGCAGTGATCGGCGCCCCCGATCCGGTCCTCGGAGAGGTCCCGGTCGCGCATGTCGTGCCGCTGCCGGGCGCGGTGGTCACCGCGGACGAGCTCATCGAGCACTGCTGTGGCTCGCTGTCCCGGATCAAGGTGCCGGTGACGGTGTTCGTTACCGACGCCCTGCCGAGGAATCCGGTGGGGAAGATCGACAAACGGCGCCTTCGCTCGTTCGCCGCTTCATGAGATTCGCTCATTCGCCGCTTCATATGAGCTGACGCGAATCATTCACCCGAACTGTTTCAGTGTGCGGTTCGGTGCGCTCGAAAACCGTCGCAGAGAAAGGCCGGAACAATGGGGTTCAAAACAGGTGACTTTCCGCCCGTCGAGCAGGAGGAATTCCTGGAGAAGCCGCTTCAGGAACGCCTGAGAACTCTGGCCCTGCACTGGGTGGAGTACGGCTTCGGTTCGCCGAAGATGATTCCGGCGACCTATGTGGTCAAGGTCCTCTTCCTCCACGTCCTCGCCGGGACCGCCCTGGCGACCTGGACCTCGGGCGTCGGCCCGTTCTGGGATGTCACGCACTGGTGGAACGAGCCGGTGGTGTACCAGAAGCTGGTGCTGTGGACTGTCTTCCTCGAAACGCTCGGGGTAGCGGGGTCGTGGGGCCCGATCGCCGGCAAGTTCAAGCCGATGACCGGCGGAATCCTGTTCTGGGCCCGGCCCGGCACCATCCGGCTGAGGCCGTGGAAGCGGGTGCCGTTCACGGGCGGGGACCGTCGCACGGCAGGCGACGTACTGCTCTACCTGGCCTTCCTGCTGTCCCTGCTGCCGGCGGTCGTGCTCCCCGGCGTGCCGACCGAGTCCCTCACGCAGGCGCTGCCGGACAACACCTCCGGGCTGGTGCGTCCGGCCCTGCTCATCGCGCCGATAGTCCTGTACGCGCTCAACGGGCTGCGGGACAAGACGATCTTCCTGGCCGCCCGCGGCGAGCAGTACCTCCCAGCATTGGTGTTCTTCGCCGTGCTGCCGTTCACCGACATGATCCTCGCTGCGAAGCTGCTGATCTGTATGGTCTGGATCGGCGCCGGGGTGTCGAAGTTCGGGCTCCACTTCACCAATGTCGTCTCACCGATGGTCTCCAACAGCCCCTGCATTCCGTCGAAGCGGATCAAGCGGCTGCACTACCGGGACTTCCCGCGTGACATCCGCCCGTCGAAGGTCGCGACCTTCATGGCGCACGTCGGCGGCTCGACCGTCGAGATCGTCACCCCGCTGGTGCTGCTGTTCTCCACGAACCGCTGGCTCACGCTCGTCGGCGTGGCGCTGATGGTCGTCTTCCACCTCTTCATCACCTCGACGTTCCCGCTGGCCGTGCCCCTGGAGTGGAATCTCCTGTTCGCCTACCTCTCGATCTTCCTGTTCCTCGGCTTCCCCGCCTGGGACGGGTACGGCGTCGGCGACATGTCCTCGCCCTTGCTGGCCGCCGGGATCGCGGCCGGACTGGCCTTCTTCCCGGTCCTCGGCAACCTGCGCCCGGACCTGGTGTCCTTCCTGCCCTCGATGCGGCAGTACGCGGGCAACTGGGCCTCCGCTCTGTGGGCCTTCGCGCCGGGCGCGGAGGAGAAGCTGAACTCGCTGCCGCACCGCCCGACGCAGAACCAGGTCGACCAGCTCCAGGCGATGGGCTACCCGGCCGCGGTCGCCGAGATCACCATGCAGCAGACGATCGCCTGGCGGTCGATGCACAGCCAGGGCCGCGGCCTGTTCTCGGTGCTGCTGAAGAACCTTCCCGACCTCGACGAACGCACCGTGCGGGAGGCGGAGTTCGCCTGCAACTCGCTGATCGGGTTCAACTTCGGCGACGGCCACCTGCACAACATCGATCTGATCAACGCCGTGCAGGCGCGGGTCGGTTTCACCCCGGGGGAGTGGATCGTCGTCTGGGTGGAGTCGCAGCCCATCCACCGCGGGACCCAGCACTACCAGGTGATCGACGCCGCGCTCGGCGTGATCGAGCGGGGGACGTGGAGGGTCGCCGACGCGGTCAAGGAGCAGCCCTGGCTGCCGAACGGCCCGATCCCGCTCGATGTCACCTGGACCCGCGAAGACGCGACGCACGCAACACATGAGACGCATGACGAGGCACACGAGACAGTGGAGAGCAGGACGCCATGAGCACAGCGGTAGTGGTCGGTGCCGGACCCAACGGCCTCGCCGCCGCCGTCGCCCTCGCCAGGGCGGGCGTACAGGTCACGGTGGTGGAGGCGGCCGAGGACATTGGCGGCGGCACGCGCTCCGGCGAGGCGATCCTTCCCGGACTCCTGCACGACCACTGCTCCGCTGTCCACCCGATGGCCGTCGGCTCGCCGTTCCTGCGGGAACTCGGCCTGGACCGCTACGGGTTGACGTGGGCGCTGCCGGAGATCGACTGCGTCCACCCACTCGACGGCGGCGCCGCCGGGGTGCTGCACCGCTCTGTCGCCGAGACCGCCACGGGTCTCGGCGCCGACGGCCGACGCTGGCGGCGGCTGTTCGAGGGTCCGTCATCGTCGTACGACATCCTGAGCGACGACATCCTCGGCCCACTGCTGCGCATCCCACGCCACCCCGCACGCCTCGCCCGCTTCGGCATCCCCGCGCTGGCCCCCGCGTCGCTGCTGGCGAAGACCTTCGCGACCGAGGAGGCCAGGGCCCTGTGGGGCGGCGTGGCCGCACACGCCTTCCACCCTCTCGACCGGCCGCTCAGCGCGAGCATCGGGCTCGGCATCCTCACCGCCGGACACCGGCACGGCTGGGCCGTCGCGGAAGGAGGGTCGCGCCGCATCACCGATGCCATGGCGGCGCTGCTGCTGGACCTCGGCGGAAAGATCGAGACCGGCGTCCGGGTACGGTCGGTCTCGGACCTGCCCCCCACGGGCGTGACCGTCTGGGACGTGGCGCCCACGGCTCTGGCGGTCATCCTGGGCGACCTGCTGCCGCCGCGCGTCGCCCGGGCCTACCGTCGATTCCGGTACGGCCCGGGGGCGTTCAAGGTCGATTTCGCGGTCGAGGGTGGGGTCCCCTGGACCGCCGAAGCGGCGCGGCGGGCAGGCACCGTCCACGTCGGCGGCACGTTCGCCGAGATCGCCGCCACCGAGCGCGAGATCCACGCCGGACGGATGCCCGAGCGGCCGTTCGTCCTGGTCGGCCAGCAGTATCTGGCCGACCCGTCACGGTCGGTCGGCGACGTGCACCCGGTGTGGACGTACGCCCACGTCCCGAACGGCTACACCGGCGACGCGACCGAGGCGATCACCATCCAGATCGAGCGGTTCGCCCCGGGATTCAGGGACCGGATCGTCGGCACCGCCCCTCGCACGACGCCCGGATTCGCCGCGTACAACCCGAACTACGTCGGCGGCAACATCATGACCGGCGCCAAGGACATCCCTCAGGTCATCGCCGGACCACGACTCACCCTCCAGCCCTATGACACCGGCCTGCCCGGCCACTACCTGTGCTCGGCGGCCACCCCGCCCGGCCCCGGCGCCCACGGCATGTGCGGTGCCCACGCCGCTGCCCGAGCCCTGCGCCACCTACGCGGATGACGTGCCGCACCACATACCGACCCCATCCACAAGAAGCCCCGAGGTCTTCAGCAAGGCGTTCGTCTGCGACGGCCTGGACCGGGCGTCCTCCGTCCCGGGCCTCAACGGCATCGGCGACACCCTGCCGGTGGACACCCTCACCCAGCACGAGCCCGGCTCCAAGCTCACCCCGCTGCTGCCGTCCCGGCGCGACCAGCCGGTCATGGAGTGGGCCGGCGTCAACGACGACTGGCCGCCGCGTCCGCCACATGGCGCCGGTGGTCGCGCACGGGCGGATGTGCCGACGCCCCGTAGCCGCGCCGGTCGTAGGCGATGACGCGGTGGCCGGCCGCCGCGAGGTCGTCGACGGTCCGGCCCCAGGTCGCGGCCTGGGCGCCGGTGCCGTGGATCAGCAGGAGCGGTTCGCCGGAGCCTCGCTCCTCACAGGCGAGGTCGACTCCCTCGTAGGAGAGGAACATCGGATCCCGCCGCTCAGGCGAAGGTCAGGACGGGCTTGAGGGTGGTGCCTTTCTCGGAGTCCTCGACCGCCTGGTTGATGTCCTCGAAGGCGTACGTCCTGATCAGCTTGTCGAAGGGGAAACGGCCCTGCTGGTAGAGGCCGACGAGCTTGGGGATGAAGTGGCGCGGCACGCTGTCGCCCTCGACGATGCCGCGCACGCTGCGGCCGAAGAGCAGCGAGGACATGTCGAGCGTGGCCTCGGTGCCGAGCGCGGCGGCGCCGATCAGTCCGCAGGTGCCGCCCTGGTTCAGGGCGTCGACGGCCTGCCGCAGGACGGCCGGGACCGCGGTGGTCTCGATGGTGAAGTCGACGCCTAGGCCCCCGGTGAGGTCCCGCAGAGCGGCCACCGTGTCGCCCGCGGCACCGTTGATGACATGCGTGGCGCCGAGCTCCTTCGCCAGCTCCAGGCGCTGTTCGTTCAGGTCGACGGCGACGACGGTGGTGCAGCCGGCGACGACCGCGGCCATGACGGCGCTGATGCCGACCGAGCCCGCTCCGAAGACGGCGATACTGCTGCCCGCCGGGGGTTTGAGGGCGTTGAGGACGCCGCCCGCGCCGGTCTGGATGCCGCAGCCCAGCGGGCCGAGCAGTTCCAGGGGCGCGGCCGGGTCCACCTTGACCACGTTGCGCTCGGTGGCGAGGGCGTAGGTGGCGAAGGCCGACTGGCCGAAGAAGACGCCGTGCACGTCGCCCGACTCGCGGTGCAGGGGTGTGCTGCCGTCGGTGCGCGTGCCCGCGAAGTTGTACGCGAAGAACTGGTCGCAGTACGCGGGCCGGCCCTGGGCGCACATACGGCAGCCGCCGCAGGAGTTGAAGGTCAGCACGACATGGTCGCCGGGAGCCACGTACGTGACGCCGTCACCGACGGCCTCCACGACGCCTGCGCCCTCGTGACCGAGCACGGCCGGAAGCGGTACGGGGTACCACTGGTCGCGGACGATCAGATCGGTGTGGCACACCCCGGAGCTCACGATCCGGACGACGACCTCACCGGGCCGCGGGTCGTCCAGTTCGAGCGGGGCGAGGGTGAAGGGGGCGCCCTTGGTCTCGGTCAGTGCGGCTGTGATGCGCATGGTGCGGCTTCTTTGCCGGTGTTTGTCCCAACGGCAAAGTAGGGGCGGGCGCGCACGCCGGACTGTTCAAGTACTGGACACTTCCGGGGTGCCGTGTCGGAGCCCACCTGTCCCACCGGTCCCACCTGTCTCATACGGTGATCCGCAGTGCCCGCATGCGGCTGTAGAGCGTCGTCCGGCTGATGCCGAGCCGCTGAGCGGCCCGCAGCTTGTTCCCGTGGTGCTCGCGCAACGCGGCCGCGATGGCGTCGTGCTCGGCCCGCTCCAGCGGTGTCATCCTCCGTAGCCGGGGGCTGACCTGGTAGCCCGCCGGCAGGTCACGGGGGGTGACGTCCCCCGCCGAGCGGTGTGCCAGCACCGTACGGACGACGGTGTGGAGTTCTCGCAGGTTGCCGGGCCACGAGTGGCCGGCCAGGGCCGCGCGGCGGATGAGTTTGGGATTGCTCAGCTCGGCCAGAGTCTCCCGGAGCGCTGGGTCTGCCGCCACGAGCACGGCCTTGAGCTGGTTGATGCCCATGGACCGGGACTTGACGGCGGAGGTCTTCGCCATCTTGAACAGCCGGATCGTCTCGACGGGGCCGTCGGTCGTCTTGGCGGGGGCTGTGGCCCGGCCGGAGAGACGGCTCGGGCCGCAGCCCCCGCATCGATCGCGCCTGACTTGCCGTGCCTGCGGCGGGCCGCTTTGTCGGGCTGGTTGACCTCGGTGACGGTGATGCCCTCATGGTGCAGATAGCGGGTGAGGGCGGCTCCGTAGGAGCCGGTGCATTCCACTCCGGCCCGCTGCAACTGGCCGAAAGCACGTACCCAGGAGAGAAGTTGGCGATAGCCCTCCCGGGTCGTGGGAAAGCCTCGCGTGTCCAGTAGGACTCCGGTGCTGGTGATAACCGCAGGAGCAATGCTCAGGACCTGTGGATCGGCCTCGGGAGGGGTGCTTCGCGAGACGCGGAGGGCGTACCTTCCCGAGTGATCGTTTGATGGTCACCGAGTAGACCCGCGTTGCACCGCGGGTTGGGAAGGCACGTCCGTGCTCAGCGTAGTCAACAACGACGGCACCACCGAGACCAGATCCCTGATGGACGACATCGTCCGCGAGGGTGCCCGGCGGATGCTCGCCGCGGCCCTGGAGGCCGAAGTCAACCAGTACATAGCCGAGTTGGCCGGTGAGCGGGACGTTGCCGGCCGCCGTCTGGTGGTCCGCAACGGCCATCACGGCGAACGGATGGTGACCACCGCCGCCGGGCCTGTCGCGGTGAAGGCGCCCCGTGTGAACGACAAGCGCGTCGACGTGGCCACCGGTGAGCGCAAGCGGTTCTCGTCGAAGATCCTCGCGCCGTGGTGCCTCAAGTCTCCGAAGATCAGCGAGGTCCTGCCCCTGCTCTATCTCCACGGACTGTCCTCCGGGGATTTCGTGCCCGCGATGGAGCAGTTCCTGGGTTCCTGGGCCGGCCTCTCGCCGGCGACGGTGACCCGGCTGACGAAGCAGTGGACCGACGACCACACCGCCTTCCAGGCCCGCGGCCTGTCGGATTCCGACTACGTCTACGTGTGGGCCGACGGCGTCCATTCCAAGGTCCGCCTCGGCCAGGCTCACTCCTGCGTCCTGGTTCTCATGGGCGTGCGCCCCGACGGCCGCAAGGAACTCATCGCGCTGGCCGAGGGGCTGCGTGAATCGACCGAGTCGTGGGCGGATCTGCTGCGTGACTGCCGGCGACGCGGCATGCGCGATCCCGAACTCGTGGTCGGTGACGGCGCGATGGGCCTGTGGAGGGCCCTCGCAGAGGTGTTTCCACAGGCCAGACACCAAAGGTGCTGGGTTCACAAGGTCCGCAATGTCATGAACGCGCTACCGAAGTCGGCTCAGCCCGGCGCGAAGAAGGCCCTGCAGGAGATCTACAACGCCGAGGACCGCGACCACGCCGAGAAGGCGATCAAGGACTTCGAGCACGCCTACGGAGCGAAGTGGCCGAAAGCGGCCAAGAAGGTCACCGCCGAGGCCGACGAGCTCCTCGCGTTCTACGACTTCCCCGCCGAGCACTGGGTGCACCTGCGCACGGCAAATCCCATCGAGGGCACCTTCAGCACCGTGAAGCTGAGGACCAAGGTCACCCGCGGGGCCGGGCCCGACCGCGGCCCTGGCGATGGTGTTCAAGGTCGTCGAGTCCGCCCAGGCCCGCTGGCGCGCGATCACCGGCGCCCACCTCGTCGCCCTCGTCCGCGCGGGCGCAAGGTTCGAGAACGGAGTCCTGGTCGAACGCGAGGTGGCGGCATGACGCGACGCCCGGCACTGGTCGCCGTCAGTGGCCCGCCCCTGGCGGCCACGACGACGCCGACACACGCCCTGGTTGATGCGCTCGGCCGGCCGGACGTGTTGCCGTGACGAGATCAAGAACGGGCACGGGCGGTCACCGGAAGCGGTAGGCGCGCTTGGACCGGCGACTCATCTCAGTATTCTGGAACGCCACGCATTCCCAACGTCCGTCGCGGCGACGCAGCGTGAAGGTCTGGAACTTGTCCACATCGACCCGGCCGCCTTTGCCGATGCCGCCGACCGTGGTCACCACCGCCGTGGAGTCGTCCGGCATTCGCACATCGATCGGCTTGACTGTCATGCGCGTGCCCTTCTGCCACCGGGTGAACACCTCGCGGTGTGTCTGCGCGATGGCGGCGCGCCCGAACATGACATCTCCCATGAAGATCACGTATGAGGCGTCCTCGGCGAACTGCGCGGCATAGCCCGTGGCGTCACCCGCGTCCCAAGCCTGCCGGACCCGCTCAAGGAACCCCTCGACCGTGTCCTCGCTCTTGACCGTCATCATCGTCTCCCTTGGTCGGGCGCCCTACAGACACCTCAATCAGTTTCCACTGAAACTATTCCAACTGAAACGATATTGCAAGACGCTCCTCATCACGGACCGAACAACCAGGCCAAAGAGGCCCGATCACCACACCCGAGCGGGCCGCGCCGCGGACTCAACAGCGACGTTGGCATAGACAATCCCGAGCAGCCGACGCAGCTCAGCCTTGTCCTCCGCCGCCAGACCCGCAGTCAGCCGCCGCTCCGAGGCACCCGCCAGCCCGATCAGCTTCTCCAGCTCCACCCGGCCCTCCTCCCGCAGGCACACCAGCTTCACCCGCGCGTCACTCGGCGACTCGCGCCGCTCCACCAGGCCCCTCTCGATGAGCAGCGACAGCAGCCCGACCAAGCGGCTGGCCGGGATACCGAGTGAGGAGGCAAGCTGCTGCTGCGAATGTTCCCCGCCGTCACGCAACCCGCGCAGCACGGCGAAATGCCGCGGATGCAAGTCCTCCTCGGCCAGGGCCGACTCAAATGCGAGAGCCGCCGCGTTCCCCACCGAAGCGATCACGAAGCCGAGCGGCTCGTCCGCCCCGGCTTCCCACGTAGCAGGTCCCTTTCTCACCCGAGCAACGTAACAGCAGCTGACCGTTCCCATCGACACAGTCCTCCGCAGCCCTGCAGCGGGAAACGACCCCTGCCGCCAACCGCCTCCGAAGCCATGTGCTGAAGGCCAGTCACCCACAGGTCTTGACTATTGCTCTAACCGCGCCCCCCCAGCCGCGTGGACATCTTTGTGCGTGTCGACTCCGAGCAGAACCTGCTCTTGCTGATCAGCCGTGTGGTGACGCGGATGGGCTTGCTGAGCCATGCTGGGCACGGTCGCTTGTCTCCTGATCGCCTCGGGAATGCCGGTGGCCGACGCCGGAACGATGTGGCGGTCAGGACTGTGACGGTGCCTGTTGCGAAGGCCCCTATCGGGACACGCCACCGTTTCGGTGACAACATGCACGGCCTCAGACAGCAGTCGGCAGATCAAACGCAAGGCACCAGGGCCAGTCGTAGCGCGGGCCAGACCACCACCCAAGGCGGCACCCCAACATCCTCACAGTCGTAGCGGGTCGCGACGGCGCGAAAGCTCTTCAGGCGGTTGATCGTCCGCTCGACTTCGTTGCGGCGCTTGTACTGCCCCTTGTCGAACCCGGCCGGCCGGCCGCCGCGGCTGCCACGGCGCCGACGGTTGGCCCTCTGGTCCTTCGGTTCGGGAATGGTGTGCTTGATATGGCGTCTGCGCAGGTAGCGGCGGTTCCTGCGGGAGGAGTACGCCTAATAGGCACTGTGGATTGGCAGTTGCCGGTCCTGGCAGGGGCCGGGCGAGACGTCTGGACTGTATGCAGCGCCTGGGAGTGCTTCGACAAGAGGGACGCATGCACGGCCTCTGCCGATTCGAGCTCGGCCGCCATACCGTGCCGTGGTTCGAGCCGTTCCCAGGAACACCTCCCGATCAGCCAGAGCCGTGGAGCTCTTCACGAGAGCGAGGACCCTGGATACCGCTGGGGCCACGGACGGCTGATGGGGTGGTGCGCCTTCGAGCGCTTCTATTAGGTCGCCGGGTGGTCCTGCCACGGCTCGACATGGACGGACAGGGAAGGCCCGAAAGGAGTGCGCGTTGCACGTGACCTGCGGAATCGACTGGGCTGAGGACCATCACGACGTCGCCGTGGTCGACCAGGACGCCCGCCTGCTCGGCAAGCTCAGGATCGGTGACGACGCAGCGGGCTTCCAGGACCTGCTCCGGTTGCTCGCCGACCACGGTGACAGCCCGGACGATCTCATCCCGATCGCGATCGAGACATCTCGCGGACTCCTCGTGGCGTGTCTGCGGGCCTCTGGCGGCCGGGTGTACGCGATCAACCCGATGGCTGTCGCACGCTACCGCGACCGGCACGTCGTCTCCGGCAAGAAGTCCGACCATCAGGACGCCGTTGTCCTGGCGAACATCCTGCGGACCGACGCCGAACTGCATCGGCCATTGCCGCACGACTCTGACCTGGCCAGGGCGATTGCCGTCCTTGCCAGGGCCCAGCAGGACGCGGTCTGGGACCGCACCCGGGCCCACAACCGGCTCCGATCGCACCTGCGTGAGTACTACCCGGGGATCCTCGAAGCGTTCGCCGACAAGCGGGAACGGCTGCTGGCGCGTGAAGCCCGCGCGATCCTGGCGATCGCGCCCACTCCGGCCGAGGCCGCCCGGCTCACCCGAAGCAGACTCAGGGCCGCCGTCACGCGGGCCGGCCGTCAGCGTCGGATCGAAGCCGAGACCGACCGGCTCCTCGAAGTGCTCCGTCGCCCCCGGCTTCGCCAGCCGTCGTTGGTCGAGAAGGCGATGGGGCATCAGGCACGCGCACTGCTGGCCCAGCTCGAGACGGCCTGCCGGGCCTGTGACGAGCTGGCGCACGACACCGAAGAACTCTTTCTGCAGCATCCCGACGCGGAGATCATCACGAGTTTCCCCGGACTTGCCGTGCTCACCGGTGCCCGGATACTGGCGGAGATCGGAGACGACCGCACCCGGTTCGCCACGGCCCGAGACCTGAAGGCCTACGCAGGAAGCGCCCCCGTGACGAGGGAATCCGGCAAGAGCCGTCGTGTCAGCCACCGCCGGATCAAGAACAGCCGCCTGGCCGCGGCCGGCCGGCACTGGGCGTTCGCCGCACTCACCGCTTCACTCGGAGCCCACTCTCACTACAACCGTCGACGGGAAGTCGGCGACCGCTACCACGCGGCCCTCCGCAACCTTTTCAACCGCCTGATCGGCCAGCTCCATCACTGCCTGACCACACGCCAGAAATTCAACGAGGCGGTCGCCTTTGCCCCACCGGCACTGCCATCGCTCGCAACAGCTGCTTGACCCCATAGCTGCATGGGGTGTCTTGTCCGCGCTCAGGTGTCCCGGCCGGGTGCGCGGGCGCCCCTCGCCCCTGCGGGCCACTCGGATGCGTTCGAGTACGGCGATCATCTGCGGTGCGTCGCCCCACTGGCCGGGAGTGACCAGCAGCGCGAGAGGCCTGCGACCACCTTCACTGGCGAGGTGGATCTTGCTCGTCAGGCCGCCCCGGGACCTTCCGAGTCCCTCGTCGGGGCGGTGCTGCCGGGGCGTGGCTCTTTTTTCGGTATGCGGGGTGTCTTCCTGCGGGCGCCGGCGGCGTGTTGGTGGGCACGGCAGGACATAGAGTCGACGCCCACCATGCTCCAGTCGATCCGGCCCTCGGCGTCGGCCTGGACGGCCTGGAGGATCCGGTCCCAGGTCCCGTCCGCAGACCAGCGTCTGTGCCGTTCATAGACGGTCTTCCACCTGCCGAACCTTCCCGGTAGATCCCGCCACGGGATCCCGGTCCGCTCACGGAAGAGGATCCCGTTGATCACCCTGCGGTGACTGGCCCACCGCCCACCACGCCGTCCGCGGACTGGTAGATGCGGCTCCAGGCAGCGCCATTCCTCGTTCGTCAGATCGCCACGGCCCACGAGCAACTACACGGCTCCGCAAGCCGAAACACTCATGATCCGCCGGACAGGCCTTAGGAGGTCACCGGGTGATTTCTAGTCGAGTGCGGTCAGTGCGGTGCGGAGTTCGCCGAGTGCGTGGCGGGCGAGTTCGGTGAGTGTCTGCCGGTTGGCCGGGTGGGTCCATTGGTCGAAGGCGTCGTAGTAGGCGTGGATGGCGAGTTCGGCGGCGAGGCTCGCGGTGGGTGCCGGTACGCCGCGTTCGTGGAGCGCGTCCGTCAAGGCTTCGGCGAGCCGGCCGCGTTTGAGGGCGGCGCGCTCCTGCAGTTCGCTGTTGGCGGCGATGAGCGAGCGGAGTCTGGCGCTGAACTCGCGGCGGTCGTCCGTGAAGGTTGCCGTGATGGCGTCGAGGGCCGCGCCGACCGCCTGCAGGGGTGTGGCCGGGCCGGGCGCCTTGTCGATCGTGTCGGCGAGGAGCCGGGCGTGTGTGTCCTGGCCGGCGAAGAGGACTTCCCGTTTGTCGGGGAAGTGCCGGAAGAAGGTGGTCTTGGTCAGACCGGCCCGGTCGGCGATCTGGTTGACGGTGGTGGCTTCGTAGCCCTGTTCGGTGAACAGGTCGAGTGCGGCGCGCACCAGCCGTTCCCGCGCGTTCGGTTCCCATCGGGCCATGGGCACAGCCTAAGTGAGGTGACTTGGTGCCGTCACGCCGGTTAGAGTGACGGCACCAAGTCACATCACTTCGTTCCGTCCGGGCGGAGTGCTCCGTCCCAGGAGGGCTACTCATGCGTGTATTCGTCACCGGTGCCGGCGGCCACATCGGATCGGCCGTGGTGCCCGAACTGATCGAGGCCGGACACGAGGTCGTCGGTCTGGCGCGGTCCGACGCCTCGGCCCTGGCCGTGAAGGCCATGGGCGCCGAGGTGCGTCGCGGCGACAGTGCCGACCTGGACGGTCTGCGTCCGGCCGCAGCCGAGGCTGACGCCGTCATCCATCTCGCGTTCGACCATGACGCCGTGGCCGCCGGGAACTTCGCCGCCGCCGCGGCCGCCGACCTGGCCGTGGTGGGCGCCTTCGGTGAGGCGCTGGCCGGCACGGGAAAGACCCTCGTCGGCGTCGGCCTGACCCGCACCGGCGACGCGAAGCGGGATGCAGTGATCGACGCCAACCCCCGCTCCGCCGTCGCCCGTGCGATCGCTCAGTTCACCGAGCGGGGCGTGCGGACCGTACTGGTCGCGGTCCCACCGGTCACCCACAGCACACGCGACCGGCACGGCTTCATCCCCACGCTGATCAGGATCGCCCGCGACACGGGCGTGTCCGCCTACATCGGCGACGGCGGCAACCGCTGGGCCGCCGGCCACACCCTGGATGTTGGCCGCCTCTTCCGGCTGGGGCTGGAAAAGGCCCCGGCCGGATCCCAGCTGTACGCAGCCACCGAGGAAGGCGTCACGGTGCGGGAGATCGCCGAGACCATCGGCCGCCACCTGAACGTCCCGGCCGTGAGCATCCCCGCCGGGCAGGCCGCGGACCACTTCAGGGGCTTCCCGTTCATCACCCTCGACATCACGATGTCCAACGCGGACACCAGGCAGTTGCTGGACTGGGAACCGGCCCACCCCGGCCTGATCGCCGACCTCGAAGACGGCCACTACTTCACCGCGGGCTGACCCCGGCCCGCGCCACCGGCCCAGTCGGCGGTTCGTCCACCGCCTGGGCAGGCAAGGGGCTCCGCTGCCCGGCCACATGACCGGCCGGACAGCTCCCCGCGCCGCGCCCGTCGGTGTCTTCGTCTCCGCCCGGCTCCTGCGCGTGCGTGTGCGGTCGCGGTCGGGGCTGCACGATCACTCCCGCGTGGGGCGGTCGCATGACCGCGCCGGTCAGGCACCGCAGCAAGGCCGGTTCAGGCACCGCAGCAGTCAGTGGGAGGCGAGGCAGCAGCCGCCGCGAGACGGTGCAGGGACGGAGCACCCAACGAATATGCGGTAAACGAATTAGGAATGAGTATGAGTTGCTAGGCTTGGCTTTATGGGTATGGGTCTTGAGGAGCGGGTGAGGTCGGCGGTGGCGGCGCTCCTGTATGCGAGCGGTGAATCGCAGTCCGTCCTGGGTGCTGTCCTGGGAGTGAGCCAGGCGCAGGTGAGCCGTCGTCAGCGCGGTAGCGCGGCCTGGACCCTGGCGGATTGCGAGGCGGTCGCCGCGCACTACGGCATCGACGTCTTCGACCTGATGGCGGGGCCGACCCGGGCCACCGAGGCGCTGCCCGCGCGCCGCCGCCGCGCCCTGGGTCACCGGGCCGGCCCTCAGCGTGCTTCGGCTGTCGAGGAAGGCGTGTGATGACGGACTTCGGTGCGATCGACGCGCTGCTCGCCGGCGCCAGGAAGGAGGTCCCGCTGCCACCGGCCGGGGAACGCCGCATCCTGCGCGAGGAGCTGAACCTTTCGCGTTCCCAGCTCGCTGAGGTGCTGGGGGTGAGCCCGTCCACGGTCGGGGGCTGGGAGTCGGGGCGGGACCCGAGCGGCGAGACGAGGGTGAAGTACGCGTACTTCCTCGACGGCGCCCAGGCCAAACTGGCCGCCGAGTCGGTCGGACAAGACCCCGCCGGCGAACCCGGGGGCGAGGTTGCAGCGGATGCCGGGCAGGGCGGGGGCCAGGACGACGGTGACGTCGACGTGCTCGCCACGCCCGAACCGTGCGTGCTGTGCGGGCAGCCCGCCCGCTATCGGGTCGAAGGATTTGCCCAGCACCTGGACCCCGCCGAGTGCGGCACGTCCGGCCCCGTGCACAAGAGCCGGCCCGAGGCGGCACCGGACGAGCCCACGGCGCGGACGGCCCCCCGCCATGGGGAACCCTCCGGCAGGCAGCCGCAGCCGGGACGCGGGGTCAGGGTCGCGCCCGTCGGCCGCCGCCTGAAGTCCGCCGACACGCCGGACCTGATCGGCGCCGCGGTCGCGGCCGCGCTTGCCGAGCACGGCGGGGACGCGGAAGAGGCGACCAGGGCGCTGGTGAAGCGGGCGATCCCGGACGCGATGACGCTGCTGGACCAGAGCCGCAAGGGCGGCCGCTACGAGGTGGTCGCGCACCCGTGGCTGCCCGACGTCCTGCGCAAGCAGTCCTCCCGCGGCGCGGACCAGATCTGGGAGGCCCGCCCAAAGTGGACCCGGCCCGAACTCCCTGCCGGCGAGCACGAGGTCACCGCCCTCGACGTCAACGGCGCCTACTTGTCCGCGCTCAAGACGCACCTGCCGCTCGGCCAGCTGGAGCACTCCGCCGGCAACCAGCACGATCCGCGCCGCGCCGGCGTCCACCTGATCACCCCGCCCGGCTGGGACCACGACGCGCTGCTGCCCAACCCGATCGGCCGGCGTGACGAGCCGGGCCCGCTGTGGGTGACCGAGTCGACCCTGCGCCTGCTGCTGCGGATCTCGGGACCGAAGTACGGGCTGTGCGACCCTCCGGAGATCCACGAGTCGTGGACGTCGGGCGCCACGGAGGGGCTGCTGGAGAAGTTCCGCGTCGCGCTGAAGGACGCCCGGGACCGGGCGATCGCCGAGGACGACGAGGTGACGGGGGAGTACGTCAAGGCGATGTACTCGAAGTTCGTCTCCACGCTCGGGGAGTCGAACTACAACCGCGAGTTGTACCGGACCGACTGGATGCACCTGATCCGCTCGCAGGCGTTCGCGAACCTGTGGTGGCGGGCCCACCGGGCCTATGACGAGGGCCTCATGGTCGTCCGTGTCATGGGTACCGACGAACTCCACGTCATCGGCGACTGGCGCGCCGTCTTCCCCGAGGGCCGCGGCCTGACCGAGATGAAGCCCAAGGACCTCTACACCGTCGGCACTCCCGACCTGCACGACGAGGCGGCCAACTGACCCAGGGCGCCGGACCTCGCCGGCCAGGGGGGATGACCGCAGCGACGCCGGTCCGCCATGACCACTGCTGGGGCGAGACGCCGGCCGGCACGACGTGACGAAGACCCGGTCAGACGAAGACCCGGTCAAGGGATCTCGGCCTGTTGCGGCAGCCGGGCGCCACGGGCCCGCGCCGCCGCAGGGACGCGACGGCGCCGGCCGCCGCGCGGTGTTCGACCTCTGCCTGGTCGGCGCATCGGTGGCGGCCTGCGCGAGTCACAGCTCGGCTCTGCGTGGCCGCCGCCGGGCTGTAGGGCCGGGATCAGGGCGTGCGAGCAGTGCGGGGAGCGGCCTGAACTGCCGTGTACGACGGTGGAGTCGTGGCTGCTGTGCCGGGGCGTGTGCCCCCGTCGAACGCCTGCGTGCCGCCCGGCGCACGGCCCGTGAAGCCTGCTGCGTCCGTCGTCCGGCACGGGTCACTGCGCCGTTCACGCCGTGCCACGCCGGCCTCGTGGCCGCCGGGCATCGGCGGAGGACACCCGGCGCCCGCCAGGCTCTGTCCTGCCTGCTTGCGCGCTGCCCTTGCCGCGTGGGAGCGGGCCGGGGCGAACAGCTCGGCGAAGACGGCTGCAGTCGCTGTTCCACGGACTGGCGTCGACAGCAATCTGTGGGAGATGAGGAGTATTCACTGCGCCACTGGCGGCACGCTGCTCTGCGTTGACGGAATCTGAGACGGCCGTATTTCCGTGCCTGAATTCGTGTAGTATTGGCTCTGGTTGAAACGGAAGTCTGCAAGGGTCGGTCAATTACCTGAGAGGCGAGGAGTCGAGGGTGCCGGAGAGAAATCTTGAGTTCGGCACATTCGGGGCACGCGGCATCAAGGGACACGAAGCCGTTGCCCGCCGGCTCGATGCGCTCGCCGGGTTTGTCGCCACCCCGATCACCCAGCGGCGGGGCCTTTTCGCGCGGCTGCACTATCTGACCCGGACCGACCGCGCCCGCGAAACAGCCCGTGAGGCAGGCCTCACCGTCACCGACCGGACGCTCCAGGCCTGGCTGGGCGGCAAGCAGGCTCCGTCGAAGAAGAACCTGCAGAGCATCGAGACCGCGTACCGGACGGTGCGCCGCCGCAACGTGGCCCGATACCTGCTCGCCCGCCTGAACCGTGAAGGCCGCGGTACCCGAGTCGAGTTCCACCCGGTGAACCAGTCCCAGGTCTCACGCCCCCACCAGCGCGCCTTGTCATACCGCACGCTCAACGTCCGCCACTGGGACCGGATCGTCGAGGCATGGGCCGCAGAGGACGACGACGCCCTGGACGAGGCCTGGGTGAACGACGCGACGGTGGACCTCGGGTCCGAGTGGGGCCAGTACGAGTACGTCACCAACGTCGGGTTTGCCGCCTGACGGATCTGGTGATCTCTCTGTCCGGCGCCCGGCCGCGAAGCTTCGTCTTCAGTCGCCTCGGTCGCTTGCGACGTTCACGGCGATTACTTGCCAGGCCAATTCACTCAGCACGTGAAGAAGGCCGGTGTTCGAGTTCCGCCGGCAACTCGTCCGTGGCCCCGTCATTCTTCGGAGCAATGAGTTTGGGAATGCTTCGTCCAGCAGTTCTCGGAGCGGGGCGAAAATGTTGCCGGCGGCCCTGCGGGTGAGTTGCGGGTTCCTCGGCCACGCTCACGGTCGTGCGGTCGTACAGGGTGCGGGCGTGCCGAGACGCGAGCCTGCGGCCGGGCAGCGGTGACTCGAACGGAACGAACCCTGACTGGGCGGGAATCGGCCCGCCGGCGCGCGGTGTACCGAAGACCCCGCACCACCCCGCACCGTTCAGGCGTGCCCACCCGCACGGCGGCGCTGCCCCGCCACATGCGCGGGCACTCCTTGCGCGCCCTGCGCACGCAGGGCAGGCATGTCGGCGGATGAGTCGTTACCAGGTGGTGAGGCCGGCCTGCTCAATCCGTCCGGGAATCGTCGAGCAGCCACAGTCGGCCGCGGTCGTCCTCGTCGGTCGGCTCACCGCACACCTGACACAGCAGCTCGGCCATGGCGCGGCACGGTCGGCCGGGCCCGTGCCCGCGCGGAGGCCCGCCGGCCCGGCCCCTTGCCGGTCAGGGCGGCGCAGCCGCAGGACGCCGCGGTCGCCGCGATCCGGGGCGACCGCGGCGGCGTAGCCGATCCCGGTGAGCAGTCGGCTGGCAGACGGCGGGCGGGGCATCGATCCACTCGCTCGGCCAGGACGCAACGAACGGCAGGGGTATGTGCGGCAGCTGTTGTGCGTGAACGCCGGCGGCAGCGTGCGGCCCCAGTCGTCACGGCGTGCGGTCTGCCTGCTGTCCGGCCTCGCTCGGCTGCTCGCAGACAGTGCAGATCACGAGGCGGTCACCTGCCGCGGCTCGGTGGCTCGGCGGGCGGGGCCGGCAACGTTCAGCGCGCCGGCGAGCCCCTCGCGGTTTTGGAACGTGAGGGCGTGGCCGGCGCGGTCGACGGCATTTACGAGGGCATACCAGCCGTGCGAGCGGACCAGCCGGTGTGCGCCAGGGGCGGTCGTCGGCAGCCGGGCGATCTCCTCTCGCAGCAGCTTGCCGGTCTTGGCGAGCCGTTCGGGCGTCGGCTGCGCGCGTGCCGCGTCGAACGCGGCCCCGATTGGCACGGGGAGTCGGATCGTGGGTCTGCGGCTCGGCGAACGGGCTCGCGGTCGTCGTGCGCTCGATTGACCTTGGGTTTCAGCTCTTCGCTGTCCTGGGTGGTGCCGGCCGAGACGCCGACGGGGAGGGGCAGTCCGTTCGCATCCGACCGCCGTGAACGGTGTTCTGGTCTTCCGGCGCGAGAATCAGGGCTGCGCGTACGGGGGGATTCCCCTGGTGAGATCGAGAGCAACGGCCGGCGATCAACCGGGGGGACGGCCTGCTCGATGCGCCAGAACGCATACGTGGCAGTCGGGGCCGTGCAGCCTCGCATCAGGGATCGCAGCACGTCGGCCTCACAGCCCGCCGCACGGGGCGAAGCCGTGCTCGGTCAGCCGCCCAACCATCAGCAGGCTTCGCAACGACCACCACGCGCGGATCACGTCGAGGCCGGCGCCGGTGCCGTAGCCGGCGAGGACGTCGTCGAGGTGCTCCTGGTGTCCGAGCGTGAAGGCGGCCAGGTCGTGCAGGGCATCCCCCCGGCCCGCCTCGGACCAGTCGATGATGCCGGTGACCTAGGGCCTGTTGTGAAAATGCTGGTCACAGTCATTCGTTGATGGCTGCGATCAGCACTGCCGCTTCGTAGCGGACGGCGAGTTTTTCGATTGGCGCGTCCCTGGACGCGGACCGCACCGCGGCCACGATCGTGGCCGCCACCCAGGGCGGAGCGGTGATCCTGATGCCCACCGGCCGGATCGCCCACCTCGAAGCCGCACTCGACACCGTGATGGCCTTTCTCCGGACTACCGCCCCACAGGGGCGGCCCCGGCGGCGATGTCCCGGGCGGTTCGGGCCGCCCTGTCCGCGGTGGCGTCCAACGCCTGACCGGAGACGCCGAACAGCCCCTGCCGCAGGAAGACGGCAATGCCGTGGGCTGCGGAGGCGACGCGCAGCAGCAGGTCGTAGGCGGTCTCATCGTCCGGCGTGAGACGGGTCGCGGCGGGCAGGAGGGTGCCGAGCAGCTCCTCGCCGGCGGCGGCGAGGCCCGGGTGCTCGGTCTTGTCCAGGCCGGCGGAGAAGGTGACGTCGAACAGGGCTCGGTCGTCCGCCGCGAAGCGGACGTAGGCCGCGGCGAACGCCGCCAACTGCTCGACCGGGTCCGCGGAGCCGGCCATGGCCAGGGCGAAGCGCTCGCGCTGCTCGCGGTAGCCGCGTTCGGCCAGGACAGCGAGCAGGGCGTCGCGGTCGGCGAAGTGCTTGTACGGCGCGGCGACACTGACCCCGGCTCGGCGGCTGGCCTCGGCCAGCGTGAAGCCGTGGGGCCCGCGCTCGGCGACCAGCGCGAGCGCCGCCTCCTCCAGGGCCCGCCGCAGGTCGCCATGGTGCTGGCCGGTGCGCCGCTTGACAGGGTGGGTCACACCCGTAAGGTTAACAGCATTCACCAGGTAAACGGTATTAACCTCGGAGGTGCTCGCCTTGCCGACCCCTACAGCCCGCTTTCATCACGTCAGCCTGTCCGTGGCCGACCTCGACGCCCTGGAGCGCTGGTACGGCGCCGCACTCGGCCTCGACCAGGTCGAGGAGCGCGTCGACCTGCCCGAGGCGGGGGTGCGCACCGCCGTCCTGTCGGACGGGCACGGCCTGCGTATCGAGCTGATCGAGCGCGAGGGCTCCCGGCAGGTGTCCCGTCCCGATCCCCTGTCCGCCGCGGGCGAGCGAACCTACGGCCACCTCGCCCTGCAAGTTGTGGACCTTGACGCGGTGTTCGCCCGTCTGACCGGCACCTTGGAGGCCGGAGCGGTGTCCGAACCCGGGCAGGGTGCCTCCGCCGGCATGCGCTTCGCCTACGTCCACGACCCGGAGGGCAACCTTCTCGAACTCATCGAGATCCGCGGCGGCTGAGCCGGGCCGGACCCGAAGGTTGCGGCCCGCCCCTGTTGTGAAAGTGCTGGTCACAGCCATTCGTTGATGGCTGCGATCAGCACTGTCGCCTCGTAGCGGACGGAGAGCTTGTCGTACCTCGTGGCGACGGCGCGGTGGCGCTTGAGGCGGTTGATCCCGCACTCGACCGCGTGCCGCTGCTTGTAGTCGTCCTTATCAAACTTCGGCGGCCGACCGCCGCGTGAGCCGCGTTGTTCCCGATTGCGGACCCTGTCTGCCGGGATGGGGATCGTTGCCCTGATCCCGCGCCTGCGCAGGTAGGAACGGTTGCTGCGGGAGTCGTACGCCTTATCGGCTCTCACACGGTCCGGTCGCTTGCGCGGCCTGCCGAGGCCGAGCCGGGGCACCCGGATCGCTTCCAGGACAGCCTCGAACTGCGGCGAATCACCGCGCTGCCCGGCCGTGATCAACACCGCCAGGGGCTTCTGCCCCTGCTCGACCGCGAGGTGAATCTTGCTCGTCAGCCCGCCGCGCGAGCGTCCGAGTCCGTGGTCCGCAGGCTCGACGAAGACCCCGCCGGGCGGCTCCTTCTGGAGATCCCCCTTTTCACCGCTCCGGCCGCGTGCTGGTGGGCCCGGCAGACGGTGGAATCCACGTTCACATCCCAGGTGATCAGGCCCTTGGCATCGGCCTCGGCCTGGAGCCGGGTCAAGATGCCGGCCCAGGTTCCGTCCCGCTGTCAGCGTCGGAAGAGGTCATATACCCGGTCCCACGGTCCATAGCGCTCGGGCACGTCCCGCCAGGGAGCACCGGTGCGGGTCCGCCACCGTATGCCGTCTATCAGCTGCCGCCGTGTCCACACCTGCGGCCGACCCGGCTTGATACCCCGCGGCAGCAGCGGCTCAACCCGGGCCCACTGGCCGTTCGTCAGATCCCCACGTCCCACAGCACGTGATCATCAACCAACAAGATCCACTTTCGCAACAGGCCCTAGTCGCGTCGGCGACGACGTGCGCGATCTGCAGGTCGCCGTGTGTGAACGCCGCGGTCCACGGCCGCAGCGCGGCCTCGGCGACCTGGCGGTTGCGGGTGAGCAGGCCGGCGGGCAGGAGGCCGTGCGTCACGAGCAGCGCGCACTCCTCGTCGAGTTCCGCCGCCAGCGCGCCGATGCTCCGGCCCGGCCCTCCCCGGCGCGGCCCGGCCGGGGAGGCTGGGGTGCGTCGTGCAGCTCCCGGATGGCGGCGCCCGCCGCGGCCCATGCCGCCGGCGACCCGGCCGACGGCCCGCCCGGGCGCCCGAGCGTCGTTTCCGGGATGGGTCGGGACCGGCGCGAGGGCCATCGCCTCCACCTCGACGTCGAGGCGCGCATCGGCGTCCACCTTCAAGAACACGTCACCGACGCGCACAGTCGCGCGTTCGGAACGGGCGACGACGTCGACCTCATCCTTGGCGTCATGGGTGACCAGTTTCCCGGGGGTGATCGCCGGGGTCGCCAGGTTTGTCGCGTGCGACGAAGCGGCCGGCCGCGCCCTGCTCCCCGGCGGCCTCGTGCCCGGCACCGGCCTCCGACCGGTCGAGCCCACCACCTTTTGGGAGTCCCAGGAGGTTCCGCCGGCCAGGGATCCGCACTCCTGCGAGGCCGGATACACGCGAGTGCCGGGGTGGCGCTGGGAGGGGCTCCACTGCTCCGGGGCCGCCGTCATGCACCACTGGCACAGCGGCAGTTGCCGCTCCCGTGCCGATGCGGATTGCGCCTGTGCTGCCTGAGGGGCCCCGTCCCGTCGCCGGCAGACCGTCACATCTCCATGTCCACCGGGGAAATCGACGCGACGTCTCAACGGCGCTGACCGAATCGCCTCCCCTGACGTGCCTTTGCTCGATTACCGAAGGCGGACCGTCGAGCTTTCTCAGAGAGAAGTACCGGCACGCAGGGCAGATGATCTCGGAGTGTGGCGATTGCTGAGCGCGCCCACGAAGGGTAATGTGGTTGAAGGCAGATTGGTTTGACGCTGGCACTTGACGCCAACGAGAGTCGAGAGAATCTTCGAGATCAGCAGGAGCATCTCATGGAATTTCCCCTCGGCAAGCTTTTGGAGCTCAGCGTAGACAAGACTCAATCCCCTGACGGGCAGGACCGGATAGTCGTGACCAGGGATGGTGACTTTCAGTTCTTCCCTTCTGCCGGCCTGATCACCGTGCATCAAGGTGATGAGTTGGACCTGGACGACGAGGATGTCTTCGTGCCATTCGGTGAGGGCGACGTTGAACTTACCCTGAAAGCGGTGAATCAGCCCGGGCATCCGATTTCCCTGGGGTCAGTGTTCATCAGGCGCGACGAAGTCAATGTCGGGGAATTGGCGAAGAAATTCGAGGGCGGCGGCGCTCTGTATGAGCTGAAATACAAAGTCCTGCCCTGAGGCCGTCGTACCTGGCGAGGTCCCTGCCGTCGTAGCCTTCGGCAGTGGACGACAGCCCCGTGCCGGGCTCTGCCGGCACCAGGGGCCGCCGGCCCATGCGGGCAGCCCGCGCCAAAGACACCGGGGTGGGCCAGCTGGTGTGCGGGCGCGGGAATGCTTGACCGTCCCGAATCCCGGCGACGAGCTCCCGATCAACTGACCAGGCGAGAAGGCCCGCTCGCCCCGGGGTGATGCCGATCGAGCTCCTCCAGCACGCCGCTGCGGAGGAGTTCGTACTCCTCACGGAGCCGACGCCACCCGGTCACGGGCCGGGGGATGACGATGGCGCCGGTGACGATCTCCTCCGGCCGGAACTGCTCTCGGGTGAGGTCGATCTCGACTCCCAGCCCTACGCGATTCCACCAGTGGTAGTCCCTGCGCCGGCCGTTGACCTGGACCTCACCGCGGATCAGTTCGCCGCCGAGCAGGTATGACGTGACGCTTGTCCTGGGGAATGACGTGATCGTCGACAGTCCCAGAGTGGGGAGGAGCAATCGTCAGGACCTGTGGAGGGTGTGGGGCACCTTGCGCCAGGGAGAGGCTTCGTCACTTCGCAGACCGTGGCCGCCTCAGGCGAAGTCTGCTGTGGTGATGCCGTCGGGATGTCCGGACGGCCATTCCACCAACTCGATCCGGTAACCGTCCGGGTCCGTGAGCCACGATGTCTTCGGGCCGTGAGGGCCGCCCGGGTACTGGACAGGTCCTGGTTTCAGGCCGGCTTCGGTCAGCGTTTCCAGGGTGGTGGTGAGTCTCTCCACCTGGATCGCGAGGTGGTCGAAACCGCTGCCCACGTCGACCGGTCCGCCGCCGGGGCGGTGGACCAGTTCGAGCGAGGCCGCCGGTTCGTCGGGGAATTTCAGGATCACGAGGCGAGCTGCGTCGCCGGCCTCGACCCTGCCCAGTTCGGCGTAGCCCAGGGCGGTGTAGAAACCGAGCGAGCCCTTCAGGTCGGTGACGCGGCAGGAGACGAAGAGCGTCTTCACGCGGCCTCCTCGGGCCGATGCACCAGGTAGCGCAGATGCGTGACGTCTCGGCCTTCGAGCCGTCGGACGAGGTCGAGCTCGATGTGCTCACCGCCCAGGTGGTCGAACAGCCGTCGGCCGTCCCCGAGGAGGACCGGAACCAGGTGGATCTCCATCTCGTCCAGCTGCCCGGCTCGCAGAAGTGCCTGAGCCGCCGCCCCATGGACCATGACCGGCCGGTCCCCTGCTGCTGCGCGAGCCTGACGGGCGCAGTCCTCGGCATCGGTGACGAAACGCGCGTGGCCGGGTGGCACGTCCCCGTCATCCGCCTGGTGGGTGAGGACGAAGATCGGCACGCCGTCGTGGTGATCGCCCTGCCAGCGTCCGGCGAGTTCGAAGGTCCGACGGCCGGAGATCACAGAGCCGGTCGCCGACGCTTCGCGGTAGACCTGGCCGCTGGGACCGTCGGAGTCCCGGTGGCTGAGCCAGTTGAAGAGCCGTCCGCCGTCGCGTCCGAGTTCCTGCCCCGGCCGGTCGTCCGGGCCGGCGATACAGCCGTCGAGCGACATCGACATGTACAGCCGAATCGGATTGTTCATCCCGGCCTGCCTCTCTCCTCCATGACCACGGGATCCGGCGTTTCCCGATCCGCCGACGGGGGCGGGCTTGTCACAAGGAGGACGTCGGGCAGCCGGCAAACTCATCGGTCGGACGCGCCGGCCTGCTGCCGGGCTGAGGGGGCAGGAGTCATGACCCGTGGATCGCATGGGGTCGTTCCGGCCGCGTGGCTCTCGGTGCGTTCGGCGAGGTGGCCGCGTTCGAAGCGGGCTCCGGCGCGGACGAGTGCGACGAAGTGGGGTGCGTTCACGGCCCGCCACCGCTGCTGGGCGGACTCGACGAGTTTGAAGACCATGGCCAGGGCGGCGGCCGCGCTGCCAGCACCCCGGGTGACCTTTGGTCCGCAGCCCGACAGTGGCAAACGGCCCGGGACCAGGACGCGCGGCAGCTCGGTGTGGGCCCCTGCCCGTGCCCGCTCTGATGGGACGGATGTGTGCAGATAAGCGGCTGAAGCAGTGTCTGTTTCGTAGGGTTCGGCATGCCCGGAGTGATCCGGGGGAAATACGCCGGGTGCCGTCTGTGCCCCGTGAACTTGCCTCGCAGGTGAGCCATGCCCTGCGTCAGGCCGGGTTCCCTGTGGTCGGTGACGCGGCGGCCGGGAGGTCGGCCGGCCTTCATGTGGGTGAAGCCCCGCAGGGAGTGCTGGTCCGCTGGCTTGTGTCCGACGTGTTCACCGCACTGGCCTCTGACCAGCGTGGAACGTCCAGGGACAGCATGCGGGCAATCGTGCAGATTGCCGTGTCGGGCCTGCTCGTGCAGAAGGGGCACACCGTCGTGGAGGCCTCCGACGGCAACGGACTGCTGGTCCTGGCCAACGCGACACAGCCCCATAGACCCGCCCCCCAGGCAGGGGCCGGCGCGCAGCCGCCCGTCCAGACGTAGGCGAAACCGGCCGCCCAGCCCAAGGCCAGGATCAGGGGCGCACGCTGAGATATCGCACCGGCCGCCCCCGCGGAGAGGAGCCCGGCCTGCGCGTAGCCGGTCGGGCTCACCCGCGAAGGCCAGGACCCTGAAACGACACCTGTGACCTCCGCTTTGCGAGCCTACGCCTGCCCGGGGCGCGTGCACGCGTAACGCACGGACCGCCCCCAGCTCTCCAGCGCCGGAGCCATGCACCACTGACACAGCGGGTTCCCGCCCCCGCCGTACCGATGGGTCCGGCGCCGGCTTCTCTGCACTTCACCTGAATGGGGGCGAGGGGATTCGGAGTGGCATGGTGGGCGTGCTGCTAGGAGGCTTCCGGGTGGAGTCCCTATTCGGCTAGAGATCTTTAACGGTGCGGGTTACGGCATTTGAATGGCATTGAGGGCTTCAGCGAGTGAGCGCGTGAGTCGGAGAGCGGAGCGTTCTGCCCCGACGGCGCGCGGGGAGGCGGTTGGCCCTGGCATCGAGTGGCGGCTCTGGACGCTGGTATGTCAGTGGCGCCGGATATGTTGCTGGGCATGACAAGTTGGATCAACTGCGGCGTCATAGTGTGGCTGGAAGAAGACTGGTGCGGGGACGACGAAAGCGTCCTGGTCTACTTCAAGGGGACCGGCCTGGCCGCCATGGCCGAAGGACTGTCCGCGCACCACCGGCCGCCGTTCGCCTACGGCAACGACACGGCACCCGGTGACTGGGGCGTGATCGTTCACCACATGTTCAACGCATCCCGCGGCGACTTCGACGAGATCGACTACCGCGAACTGTGCCCCCAGGGCGCTGAGCTGATGGTGTTCGTTCCCAACCCGTCCATTGCCCAGGCCCACCGGCCCAAGGCGTACCACTGCAAGGACGGCCAGACATCGTCCTGCATCGACTACGAAGGCCCCGACTACGTCGGAGAATACTGGCCCAACAAGATGGCCTCCCTCATCACGGCGGCCGGACTGGACCACGAGGACGAGACCTACGAGGAGCAGCTGACCCAGCTGATCTGTGACCACCTGGGGCTGCCCGCACTGGATCGCGACACCATCACGGTGGACCGCGACCTGGTGGCTTCCTACTTCTAGGAGATCTTTACCGTTACGGAGGTTGGAGGTCGAGCGCGGTTTTGGCGATGAGTCCCTCGATGAGGCGGGGGCGGTACTGCATCCGCTTCAGCGGATTCCACTTCAGGGCCGCTGCGAGCTCTTCGGGCTGTTGACCGAATGGGTTCGTGGTGCGGGTCGCGAGCCGGTGGCGGAGGGTGTCCTCGTTGATCACCAGGCACACGATGACGTCGAAAAGATCGCGGACGTCTGCCTCGTTCTCCGCCGACCCGCACAAGAACGCGATTCGGAAACGAGACTCCTCGACGAGTGTCTCAACGCGCTCGCGGACGATCGCCCACCCGTATCGATCGAGCCAGCCCCCGGGAACCGGATACGGAGGATCCATCACGACCTCGCCCTTAGCTCGGTCGATCCAGCGACTGAAGCCGTCCTCGTCGGCGTCGAGCGCGACGTAGCCACGCTCTCGCAACACCCCGCAGACCGTGGACTTACCAGCCCCTGAATTGCCCGTCACCCACACCACTGTCACGCCGCCAGCGTAGACATGACCACCCCGGCCAGCGACGCAATCGCCGCGATCCGGCAAGGCGTGGCTTCGGCCGAGCGACTGCTTCCGGCACAGCCGGGGGACGACCAAAGCTCAAGCTCAGCTACCGTGCCGCGTGCGTCAAGCACCCTATCGCGACCGGTCACTCGGCCCGAACTGCGCCCAAGCCGAAAACGGACATCAACTCACGTACCGCCCTCTTACAACGGCCAACACAAAGAAGCGCCGGGAACCGCACCTATAGATAGTCCGGCTCGCCGTTGGCGACGAGCTGCGTCAGGGATTGCTCCAGCAGTGCCAGGAAGTGCTGCAGATCATCAGCCACCCTGTCGAGTTCAGGTTCGTCCAGTGATGCTGAGCGTGTCCGGTAGACAGCCCCGCTGGCGCCGGTGACGTAACACAGTCCGCCACCGGTCGAGCCGATGACCAGGCCACGAGCTTCCTCGCCCGTGCCATCGCCGACAGCGCCGTACTCCTTGAGCCGCAGAAGGACGTCAGGTACCGGGTCGACGAAGTAGCCGTTGCCGACGTCCGCCCAGGCGATGTCGGCGATGCTGTCGTAGAGGGTGACCAGGTCGGCGGAGGCGAGATCCAGTTCGGCCAGAGCGCGGGCCGCCGCCTGGTCGTCGGGGGCGGCCGGCCGGACCTGATTGGTGCCCGGGGGATACCCGTGCCGGCGCTCGAACTCGGCTGTCACGGTCTGCAGGGGGTCCGAGACCCTGCTGATCCACGCGGCCAGCCAGGCAGGTGACAGTGAAGGTCCACTCATGAAGCCGGATCATGGCACGCGCCCGGGAACGTCAAGGCGACGGCTGCCAGCTGTTGCTTCCCAGGATCAACACAGGGACTTGAGTTGTCGGTGGGTGATGAGACAGCAGGCGAGTTTAAGGAATGCTTCGTGGATGTCGGCTCTGCGTTCCCAGCGGATGCGCAGGCGGCGGAAGCCATGCAGCCACGCAAAACTCCGCTCCACCACCCAGCGGTAGGTGCCCAGTCCGGTGCCGTGCCGGGTGCCGTGTCTGGCGATGGCCGGCACGATGCCGCGGGCGCGGACCTGGTCGCGGTAGATGTCGTGGTCGTAGCCGCGGTCGGCGAAGAGCGAGTCAGGCTTGTGGCAGGGACGGCCGATCCGGCCGCGGACCGGTGGGATCGCGTCGAGCAGGGGAAGCAGCTGGGTGACGTCGTTGCGGTTGCCGCCTGTCAGCAGGACTGCGAGCGGGGTGCCGTGGCCGTCGGTGATCAGATGGTGTTTCGAGCCGGGCCGGCCTCGGTCGACCGGCGACGGGCCCGTGTGCTGCCCCCCTTTAGCTCCCTGACGTGGGAGGAGTCGACCACGCAGCGAGACCAGTCCAGCCGCGAGGCCGCGTTCAACTCGGCCAGCAGGATCTCGTGCAGCCGCTGCCAGACGCCGGCCTCGTTCCAGTCCCGCAACCGGCGCCAGCACGTCATGCCCGAGCCGAACCCCAACTCTTGCGGCAGGTACTCCCACTGGATCCCGGTGTGTGCAGCACGTACAGGATCCCGCACTGCACCTCGCGGTCCGGCAATGCCTTGCGGCCGGGATACCGAAACCTACGTGCACGCTGCGGCAGTAAGGGCTCCAGACGTTCCCACAGCTCATCCGACACGATCCACGGCGACGTTCCCACATCGGACCGAACGCTCAACTCCCGTCCCGGACACGGCCATCAGGACCGATCCACCTCTTTGTGTTAGCCGTTTAAGTCGATCACAGGACAGCCCCTTGCCATTGACGGCGGCTCAAAATCCGCACAAGGACAGACACCATCCTGACGGTTCAGTTCTACCCGGTTCAGTGTGCGTAGTCCGGGAATTCCTCGACAGCCCATCGGCGAAAGTGAAGAATCCAGAGTCCGCCGTGCCTGCGCAGAATGTCGACCACCCGGTGAATCTGTTCCTTGTTTCGTGTCGGCACGTACAACACACACTCGCCCCGTCGCAGTGCAGCGCCGTGTACGTCCAACGCCTTCCCCTCGTACGCGCCTCGCTGTAGGAAGCGCGTAAGGCGTGCGACGATACCGTGCCGAGCGCCTTGGGAATCCAAGAGGCGCGCCCCCTCCGGTCCGGACAGAAGGTGTACCCGCGAGAGATTGAACCCCGCGGTCTCCAATTCCCGGCAAGCGGCATATGAGTGTTCCTCGTCGCTGAACACGGCCACCACGCGCTGCATCGGGTAAAGATAGAAGCGCTCTTCATTCTTCCGTGGTTGCCCCATGTCGAGACCCCTTTCCATGCGATGATATTGGCTGTAACTTAAGCTGCGGACTGACCTGCAACCGGCCGTATTGAGCGCTGTGCTGCTAGCCTGATGATGGCTTGTCCGGTTTCGTGGATCGTCCTGGAAGGCGACACCGCTCCGAAACCCTCACGGTCTCATGCTGTCCGGTTCGTCCGGTTGTGCAAGCCGGGTGAGTGCCGCCGCGACCAGGGCCTGCACGCCGGCGTCCAGGGTGGGCTGGAGAACCGGGGCGAAGAGGGGGCTGTGGTTGACCGGGATGTCCTGGGCCACCGTGCCGCGCTGTTGGGCGGAGTGATACGTGTCCGGATCGACGCAGCCGAGGGCCCAGTAGGTGTACGGGATGCCGAAGGCGTCCGGGAGGCGGCTGAAGTCCTCGCTGGCGCTGTGCAGTTCGCTGGTGCCCGCGCGTTCCCCAAAGGCTGCAGTGAAAGCGGCGGCGACCTCATGGGTCACCGCGCTGTCGTTGACGGTCGACGGAAAGTGGGTACCCTCCTCCATCCGTGGCCCGCGGGTCGCCCCGGAGGCGTCGCACTCGGCCCTGACGATGCGCCGTATCGCGGCGAGAACGGCCTGGCGGCTGGCTTCGTCGTAGGTGCGCACGTTGACCAGCAATTCGGCCGAGTCCGGGATCACGTTGCCACTCGTGCCCGCTTGGAGGGCGCCCACCGTAAGTACTGCCGGCTGGGCGGCGGCCAGTTCGCGCGAGACGATCGTCTGGAGGCGGACGACGATCATCGAGGCCATCACCACGGGGTCGATCGCGGCCTGCGGTGCCGATCCGTGGGCGCCCCTGCCATAGATTGTGATCTTGATGTTGTCCGCTGCGGAGAGGAAGGATCCGGCGCGCGTGCCGACCTGCCCAGCAGGATAGGGCAGCACGTGCTGGGCGAATGCGACGTCCGGGTGGGGGATGCGGTCGGTGAGCCCGTCGGCGAGCATCCGGTCGGCGCCGTCCCCAGGCTCTTCGGCAGGCTGGAACAAGGCCAGCAACGTGCCGTTCCACGACCCCGGTGCAGCCGCCATCAGACGGGCCGCCCCCAGCAGACAGGTCACATGCATGTCGTGACCGCACGCGTGCGCCACGGGAACCTGTCGGCCGACGGCATCTGTGGCGGTGACCGTGCTGGCGTACGGCAGACCGGTCTCCTCACGGACCGGCAGCGCGTCCATTTCGGCGCGCAGCAGAATCGTCGGTCCGTCGCCGTTGGCCAGCACGCCGGCCACGCCAGTGCCCCCGATACCCTCGTGCACCTGGTAGCCGCAGTTCTTCAGGTGCTCCGCCACCCGCGTCGCGGTTCGGTGCTCTTGGTGGCCCAGTTCTGCATGGGCGTGCAGGTCCTTATAAACGGCTTCCAGTTCGGACCGGATGTCTCCGAGCCCGGCCAGGACCGCATCGGCGGTTTCCTTGAGGGCCATGGCCGTGTCTCCTCTTCCTCAGCAGGTGACTACGCGGGTGTTTCCTCCAGGTGGCCGGGTTCCCCTTCAAGTTAGGAACCCGATCCCGTGGCATCCCCGTCCTCCAGTCGAGGCTGCCCGGCAGTCCCCAGTCCCAGGTGAGCGCGGCCAGCCGGACGGACACGCCGCCGACGACTCCGGCCAGAATGCCGACGGTAGGCGCGCCGAGCCGGCTGCAGACCACCAGGACCCCGCTCCCCAGCACCGCGAACGGTCGCGCACAAGGGAGCGCCACCGAAGATGGACGGGATGCGGTTCAGCAGCAGGTCCCGAAGGGCACCGCTGCCGACCGCGGTGATCGTGCCCAGCAGCACGGCCGGCAGCCAACCCAGACTGGCTTTGTTCACGACTGCGACGTGTACAGAGCCACCAGACCGACAGCGAGGGTCTTCTGCCCCCCCCGGGCGACTGCCCAGACGCTCAGCGCAGAGGCATCCAGGAGGTTGAAAGCCCAACCAAAGGTCTGGCGGCTCAGATCGGCGACGAATGCCAGCATGATGCCGACGGTGGCAACGGCGAGATAGGTGTAGTCGGTCAGGGCTACGTGGTGCCGCGCTGCAGCACAGTGTCTCGGAGGACCCCGCCGCCCAGACCGGAGACGATGTCGATGGCCAGAAACCCGAACAGCCAGTCCGACTGCAGCCCAGAATTTGACCACCTGGGCCTCCGGCGCGGCAGCGGCGATCTGCTCGGCGGCCGAGGTGCCAGGGGGCACGACGAGTGAGCCGAAGGTGGTGAAATCCACCGGATTGGAGATGTCGAAGTACCGACGCCACGGGCCATGCTCCCGGCACCGACGATGGTGACGATCATGTGTGGCTCCGTACCTTGCGGGGTGGCCCGGGAGGGCCCGGTGTGGCTTATTAGGCATTTTCACGTGCCATTCCACTGTCACACCCATGGACGGCCTTGCCGCCGACCGGCGTGCTTCCGGATGATGCCGTTGCCGGGCCCGGCAGAGGATGCGAGAGGGGACAATGGCTCCTGCGTGGCGGAGCAAGCGCTATCAGCAGTTGGTCTCTGCCGCTCGCTCGATGCACAGGGTGAAGCGTGGCTGTTGCCGGCGCCCCCAGGCGTCATGGAGCGGTGCGGCGGGAAGGACGCTCCGTCTTGCGGCGGCGAAGGACGACTGCCAGGTCTACTGCGGCGAACACGGCGAGCGCGGCGCACAGAGCCGCGAGGCCCGCAAGTTGTGAGGGGGTGGGGGTGCTACCTGTATCAGAGCGCGTCGCCCACACGGCGAACAGCACCGCCGCGGCCACGAAGAGCGGCATGAAGCAGACGGACAGCCACAGCCGCATACCGAGGGCACTGCGGGCTGTGACAGGTTCAGTGCCGGTTCGCTGGTAGCGGCGGCCGATGACGCTGGAGCGTGATCGCCGCACTGGCCTGCGCGTGTCCGAGGGTGCGCCCTTGTGGTTCGGTCGGTCTGCGTGGGGCATGACTCGCTCCTCGTATGGGAAGCCGGTGGCGGCCGGGTTCCGTCGGGTTGTCCACGCGGTGGGGCGACCACCGGAGCAGACTGCTCCGGTTCTGAGGGAGACTGAGCGGGTTCTGAAACGCGTGAAGCCAACATCACGCATAGTCCCAATCCTTCCGTAGCTATATCAAAGCGCAAATCAGAGTGTTTCTGATGGAAATGTTACGAATATGGCTGATTCTGGTATGGCGGGCGGGGAGCGATCGACGTGATCCAGAAGCTGGTGCTGCTCGGTGCGACCGGTAACCTCGCCGGCCGGTACCTGCTGCCTGCCCTGGCCGCACTGCGTGTCGCAAACCGACTCCCCGACGACTTCGAGGTCGTCGGAGCGGCTCGGCAGGGCCTGGACGACGAGACCTTCCAGTACACCGCCGCCGTGCGGCTCGAAGCGGCACGCCGCAGATGTGCCCGCCGCAGCGCGCGCCCCTCGTACGTTCCCTGCGCTACCGGCGAACCGAGATGACCGACCCTACGAGCGTCGGCACACTGGTCCCGCGTCCGGCAGCCGGTGGCGGTGTACCTGGCGCTCCCACCCGGCTTGTACCCGGCCGCGGTGAGCGCACTCGGGGACGCAGGGCTGCCGCAGGGAAGCCAGATCGTCCTGGAGAAGTCTTTCAGAGAGGTTCTCTACAGCGCGGTGGCGCTCAACCAGCTTCTCGCCTGGGTGGCCGTGGACCGCTGGGGAACAGGCGGTGTTCCGGGTTGACCGCGGGGGAACACCATTAGGGGGCTGACCGGGTGGATGCACGGCGCGTGAGAGCAACTCGACGAGGTCGGGCGAGCAGGGCCGGCCAGTGCCCGGATCGCCAGTCACTCGCTGATCTGGTGACACGAACGCCCACGGCCGCACGGATGAACGAGGAAGCCGGCCGGATCGAGTTGCTCGAAGTCAGCTGTCTGATGATGCTCATCCGGACGGTTGTCAGCACGGACCTGCCCGGGCACAGCAGCCTCACGCATGAGGTACGCGAACTGGCTGACGCTCTGACCGACCTTGCGACCGGACTCGGTGACCTCCACGGCCGACAGCGGGCGGTGGACCGCGCCTTTTGCCGTCGCTGCCGGGCCGCCGTCGCCGGCGGCCCGGCAGCACGCTTGAGGCCGTGGTTGCCGGCGTGCGCTTCGTCTGCTTCGACGTCATGGTGTTCGCAGGTGTCGCCCCTCAGGATGCCCAGGCCACGGTCGAGCAAGGTGCTGGTGAGCCGCGGGCGGCCGCGCCGCCGAGGGACGTCCACCTCCTCAGTCTGCCCCGGCGTTTACTGGACCAGCACCGGCACCAACGCTGACAAGCGGCGAGCGGGTCATGAGGCGCCCAGTCGTTCTCCGTCACGACGGCGACCGTGTCCTGATCACTCTCTGCCTCCTGCGGCCACGCGCACATGTTCCGGCTTGAGCCGCGCCCTTGGTGCGGGCTGCGCAACCGTCCTGTTAGGCGCAGGCCCACAGCCCTCGGTGTAGCGGGCGGTCAGCGGACCCCTCTGTCAGTCGCGCCATGCGTTCGGCGAGCGCCTCGGCCTGCGCATGGCGGGTCTCCGCCTGCCAGATCAGGTGGCCTTCCAGCGGGGCGATGCGGACGGCGCGATGTCCCGTGGGCTGTGCATCCGCGTGCTGCCTCCGCCTCAGTCCTTGTCACCGTCGTCCAGGCCGTCTGCCCGCGCGGAGGCTGAGCCGTGGCGGGCGCCCGCGTACCACCCCTTGTCCGCGGCCTGTTCGAGGGCGGCGATGTCGGGGTGGTGCAGGTCGAAGGCGGGGGACTCGGAGCGGACTTTGGGCAGGGTGAGGAAGTTGTGCCGTGGCGGCGGGCAGGAGGTGGCCCATTCCAGCGAACGGCCGTAGCCCCAGGGGTCGTCCGCCTCAACCTTCTCGCCGTACTTGGCGGTCTTCCAGACGTTGTACAGGAAGGGCAGGGTGGACAGGCCCAGCAGGAACGCGCCGATGGTGGAGACGGTGTTGAGGGTGGTGAAGCCGTCGGCGGCGAGGTAGTCGGCGTAGCGGCGCGGCATGCCTTCGGCGCCGAGCCAGTGCTGGACCAGGAAGGTGGTGTGGAAGCCGACGAACAGCGTCCAGAAGTGGATCTTCCCGAGGCGTTCGTCGAGCATTTTCCCGGTGAACTTGGGCCACCAGAAGTAGAAGCCGGAGAACATCGCGAAGACGACGGTGCCGAAGACCACGTAGTGGAAGTGGGCGACGACGAAGTAGCTGTCGGTGACGTGGAAGTCCATGGGTGGGGAAGCCAGGAGCACTCCGGTCAGGCCGCCGAACAGGAAGGTCACCAGGAAGCCGCACGCCCACAGCATGGGCGTTTCGAAGCTGAGCGAGCCGTGCCACATGGTGCCGATCCAGTTGAAGAACTTCACCCCGGTGGGCACCGCGATCAGGAACGACATGAAGGAGAAGAAGGGCAGCAGCACCGCTCCGGTGGCGAACATGTGGTGGGCCCACACCGTCACCGACAGCCCGGAGATCGCGATGGTCGCCCCGATCAGACCGACGTAGCCGAACATCGGCTTGCGGGAGAAGACCGGAATGACCTCACTGATGATGCCGAAGAATGGCACAGCGATGATGTACACCTCTGGATGGCCGAAGAACCAGAAGAGGTGTTGCCACAGCAGTGCTCCGCCGTTGGCGGCGTCGAAGACGTGGGCGCCGAACTTGCGGTCCGCCTCCAGGGCGAGCAGTGCGGCGGCCAGCACCGGGAACACCATGATCACCAGAACGCTGGTCAGCAGCACGTTCCAGCAGAAGATCGGCATGCGGAACATCGTCAGGCCGGGTGCACGCATGCAGATGATGGTGGTGATGAAGTTGACCGCGCCCAGGATCGTGCCGAACCCGGACAGCGCGAGCCCCATGATCCACATGTCGCCGCCCACGCCAGGGGAGTGCTGGGCGTCGTTGAGCGGCGCATAGGCGAACCAGCCGAAGCTCGCGGCGCCCTGCGGGGTGAGGAAGCCGCCCACGGCGATGAGCGAGCCGAGCAGGTAGAGCCAGTACGCGAGCATGTTCAGCCTGGGGAAGGCGACATCGGGGGCGCCGATCTGCAGCGGCATGATCCAGTTCGTGAAGCCGGCGAACAGCGGCGTCGCGAACATCAGCAGCATGATCGCGCCGTGCATGGTGAACGCCTGATTGAACTGCTCCGTCGACAGGATCTGCAGCCCCGGCCGGGCCAGTTCACTGCGCATCACCAGCGCCAGAACCCCGCCGAGCAGGAAGAAGGCGAATGACGTGGTCATGTACAGGGAGCCGATTTTCTTGTGGTCGGTGCTGGTCAGCCAGTCGACCACCGCCGATCCCCGTCGCGTCGCCGGCCTGGGTGCTCCTATCGGCTCGGCCTGCACCGCCATATCTGCCATCCTCTCGCCTTACGGAAACCTGGGTGGTGCCCGCGTGTTGCCCCCATTGCTACGGCTATGCGCCTCCACTGGAGAATTCGCTTGTTTGCCATATTCCCGCCAGTTATGCGTCGTCACAAGTGACGGTGAGTCAACCGTTGCTCTGACGGGGTGAATGAACAACAGGGTGATTTCGACAGTGCCGGAACGCGGACCGCTCGATGTGTAGGCCCAAGTCTGATCCGCTGTCTGGTGGTGGGCGAGACTTCCCGATGGTCTTACCGAAGGGCAGGCGGCGGACGTTGAGGGCGTGCTGGCCGGCATAGGCCGGGACAGTGGGCACGTACGCGACTGGTCGCATCCTCAACGAGATGGCTGTGGCCTATGGTTTCGAGGCACTGCGGGAGCCGGTGGACGAACGAGTCACCGTCCGCGTCGCACTCCTTGACGGTCCGGACGGGAACACTACTGGACGGCCGTGCCCTTCCATCATGGGCGTGCGCAGCCAGCACGCCCCGGCATGCTGGACATTGCTCCCCGGTAGTGCGGTGATGTCCGTTCGCTCCGCAGCGACGTGCCACTCGCGGCGACCGGCGGCGCGCCAGTCCTCGGACGGCGGCCTGGCTGTACTGAAATCAGACGCGGGTGGCGGTCACGGGTATGGTGCGCCGAGGCGGGCTTGCCGAACAGTCGTTCCTCGAAATGGTCCATCCCGTACAGCAGCAGTCCCAGCGCGGGCAGCAGAGGAACAGCAATGGCGATCATCTCACCGCTCCCTCCCCGGCTGACGGCGTCCGACGGGTGCCCATCAGGAGCGACATCACCGGCCGGCCGGTGTGAATATTGGCGACCATCTCGGACGCGTGTCCGTGACGGGTGGCCCCCGGCCGAGGTCCGCACGGCGTTGATTGCCACGCGCAGGGCTCGCGTCGCCGCGCCATGGAACCCGCTGCTGGGGAGCGTCACCTGGCGGCGAGTTCCTCCAGTGGCACGTCGGGGTCGGCCAGTCTGGCCGGGTCGATCCGGGCGCCGGAGGGGACCAGAGCTGGATCGTCTCCTTGACGTCCCAGATGTCGACGTTCATGCCGGCCAGCACGCGGCCTTGGGCAGTCCAGAAGGCGATGAACTGCCTGGTCGTCAGATTGCCGCGGACGACCACGTCGTCGTAACCGTCAGGCTCGGTGTAGCCTGCGTACTCCATGCCCAGGTCGTACTGGTCGGTGAAGAAGTACGGGACTCGGTCGTAGGAGGCGGTCTGGCCCAGCATGGACCGGGCCGCTGTCTCGGGCTGGTGGAGGGTGTTGGCCCAGTGTTCCACCCGGATGTGCTTGCCGAGCATCGGGTGGAAGGCCTTGGCGACATCGCCCGCCGCGTGGATGTCGGGGTCGGATGTCTGCAGGGACGCGTCGACCGTGATGCCGTTGTCGACGTGCAGACCCGCGGCGGCGGCCAGGCGGGTGTTGGGGACAGCCCCGATGCCGACCACGACCGGCGTCCGCGTCGACGCGGGTGCCGTCGGCCAGGCGGACGCCGACGGCCCTCCCGTTGTCGCCGACGATCTCGGCCACCTGTGCGGTCAGGCGCGGGTCCACGCCGTGTTCGCGGTGGAGGTCCGCGAAGACGGGAGCGATCTGTCGGCCCATCACGCGCAACAGTGGCAGTTCGCCCGCCTCCAGAACGGTCACGTCCACGCCAGCCTCCCGGGCGGCGGCTGCCACTTCCAGACCGATCCAGCCGCCGCCGACGAAGACGATGCGGGAGGCGGACTGGAAGGTCCGCTGGATGCGTTCGCAGTCGCCGACGCGGCGCAGGTAGAGCACGCCGTCGAGGTCCGCGCCGGGCACGGGCAGGCGGCGCGGGGAGACGCCGGTGGCCAGGAGCAGTTTGTCGTAGCCGATCCTCTCGCCGCCGGAGAGGGTGACCGTGCGCCGGTCGCGGTCGAGTTCGGTGACCGTGGTGTCCACTCGCAGGTCGATGGCCTGGTCGGCGTACCACTGCTCCGGGTGGACGAAGATCGTCTCACGGTCCTGCGGATCCGGCCGTCGAAGCCGTGCCCGCGCAGTGCTTCGGCGGCCTTGGCACCGGCCAGGCTCGCTCCCACGATCATGAACGTCGCTGATGCCATCACGCATGCTCCCTGCTGTCGCCGGTGGGGTTGGGCCGAGTGCCGGCGGAGGCGTTGAGGCGGGCCGTGAGTTTCCCGGCCAGCTCGTCCCAGCTGGCGTCGAACTTCTCCACGCCCTGGTCCTCCAGCACCTGGACGACATCTGCGTAGTCAACGCCGAACCCGGCGAGTTCGTCCAGCACCTGGTGTGCCTCACCGTAGGTGTCACGGATGTGGCTGGCCGGCAGCACGCCGTGGTCCGCGACCGCGTCGAGGGTGGCCTCCGGCATGGTGTTGACCACGTCGGGGGCGACCAGGTCGACGACGTACCGGGTGTCCTCGTAGGCCGGGTCCTTCACACCGGTGGACACCCACAGCAGCCGCTGCGGCCGGGCACCGGCTCGCTCCAGCCGCTTCCAGCGGTCCGTCGCAAGGGCCTGCTGGTAGTGCTCGTAGGCGATCCGGGCGTTGGCGAGGGCGGCGCGTCCGCGCAGGGCGGCGGCCTTCTCGCCGCCCAGCCGGTCGAGCCGCCGGTCGATCTCGGTGTCCACCCGGGAGACGAAGAACGACGCCACCGATGCGATGCCGGACAGGTCGTGTCCGGCGTCCCGGGCGCGTTCCATGCCCGTGAGGAACGCCTGCGTCACCGCGTCGTAGCGGTCCAGGGAGAACAGCAGCGTGACATTGATGCTGATACCTTCGGCCAGGCAGGCGCTGATCGCCTGCAGGCCCTGCTTGGCTGCGGGGATCTTCACGAACAGGTTCGGCCGGTCCACCAGCCACCACAGTGCCCGCGCCTCGGCGACCGTGCGCGCGGTGTCGTGGGCCAGGCGGGGGTCGACCTCGATCGAGACTCGCCCGTCCACACCTGCGCTTGCGTCGTACGCGGGGCGCAACACGTCGCAGGCCCAGCGCACGTCGAACGTGGTCAGCGCGCGCAGCGCCTCCTCCACCCCGGTCCGGCGCAGCGCGAGGTCGGCGAGCTGGTCGTCGTAGCAGTCACTGTTCTCGATGGCCCTGGCGAAGATCGTCGGGTTGGTGGTCACCCCCACGACGTGCCGGTCCGCGACCAGCCTGGCCAGGCTGCCGTCGATGAGCCGCTGCCGGCTCAGGTCGTCCAGCCAGATCGATACCCCGGACGCGGACAGCTGAGCGAGCGTGTCGGTCACCGTGTGTCTCCTAACGGCCCAGGCGTCTTGAGCCGCGAAGGACTCCCTCGGGTCAAGACTCACTCAGCACGCGCGGTACCGCAGGTCGACCGAGGGCGCCATGCTGCGCGCTCGTGGGGCGCATAGCCCGCTTGGACACTGCCCAAACACACCTTCGACGATGACGTGCCAGGGTGCACCGTGAGCGCTGTGACTGCATGATCAGAATGTCAAAGGTACGGCAGCGCACGCATGCGAGACCTGCTGCGGGGTCTATGGCCGGGCCCGGGGTCTGGACGGCCGAGGCGAGCAGACGTCATAGGAGGTGATGACAGGTGAGTGACCAACAGCAGCCACCGAGAGGAGCGCAGAAGGTCGGCGGCCTGGCCGGCGACGACATCGGATACGACGGCGAGGAGTGGGCAGCCGTCCGGCCCCGGCGCATCACCCCCGAGCAGTGGCACCAGTTCGAGGGCTACATGCTGGAGATCTTCACCGCGCTGGGGATGCCCGGCGGCTCCCCCTCGACCGCCGACACCCCGCGCCGCTTCCTGCGCGCACTTTTTGAGGCCACCAGCGGATACGAGGGCGACGAGAAGCTGGTCACCGCGTTCCCCACCGAGTGCCGCGGCGGCCCGGACTGCCGCATCAGCCAGGTGGTGGAGGGGCCGATCCCGTTCTTCGCCCTCTGCGAGCACCACAGCCTGCCGTTCTTCGGCACCGCCTACGTCGGCTACGTCGCCCACGAACACATCCTCGGCCTGTCCAAACTGACCCGGCTGCTACGGCTGTTCGCCCGCCGCTTCTCGGTGCAGGAGCGCATCGGCCAGCAGCTCGCCGACGCGCTGGTACGCATCCTTGAGCCGCACGGCGTCGCCGTGCACCTGGAGGCGGTGCACCTGTGCACCCAGATGCGCGGCGTCCGCGAGATCGAGTCCAGCACCCGCACCACCTACTGGCGCGGCACCTACGACACCGAGGACCAGCTGAGAATGGAGTTCTTCGACCTGTGCGGCCCCAGGAGCACCGGTCGTGGCCGGGCCTGATACTGCCCCCACGGCTCCGGTGCCCCGAGCCGAGCCGCTGACGCGGCTGTACGAGGAGGCCGGACTGCAGCGCTGGAGCCTGCCGCCGGCGCTGGCCGCGCTCTACGACGGCGACCTCGGCTTTTCCAAACCGTGCCTGTACGCCAACTTCGTCGCCTCGCTCGACGGAGTGGTGGCGCTCGGACCGGAATACCCCTCATCCGGTTCAACGGTCAGTGGGCGTGAGCCCGCCGACCGGTTCGTGATGGGGCTGCTGCGGGCGTGCGCCGACGCTGTCCTCATCGGAGCGGGCACGCTGCGCGCCTCACCCCGGCACCGGTGGACGCCCGAGCACGTCTACCCGGCCGCAGCCACAGACTTCGCCCTCCTCCGCCAGCAGCGGCGCTGTGCCATCGAGCCGGAACTGGTCGTCGTCACCGCGAGCGGCAACCTGCCGGCCGAGCACCCCGCCCTGCGGACGGGCGCGCTCATCGCCACCACCACCCAAGGTGCCGACCGCCTCACCCGACACCTCCCGCCGACCTGCACCATCCTTCCCCTCGGCGACGGCCCGGCACTGCGCATCCCGCAGGTACTCGACACCCTCCGCGCCCGCGGACACACCACGGTCCTCTCCGAGGCAGGCCCGCACCTGATCGGGCAACTCGTCGGTGCCGGCACCCTGAACGAGTTGTTCCTAACTCTCTCACCGGTACTGGCTGGCCGCGCGAGCACCACCCGTCACGGGCTGATCGCTGGGCTCGAACTCCTCCCGAAGCGGCATGAACCAGCAGACCTGATCAGTGCCCGGCGTCGGGCGTCCTACCTGTTCCTGCGCTACCGACTGCCCCATCGGCCTCCCGCGACCGACGACGGCGACCACCAGGGGTCGACTCATTGAATTCCCGCTCCTGCACAACCGATGGTCCCGGTGCGGGGTTGCCGGCCGCCCCATCAGTGCCAAGAGCGCCGCCCCCAGCCTGTTCGTCGGACCAACCCGGTCCTGACCCGTGACTGCGAGGGCCCGTGGGACACCAACCCCACGGGAGCGTGAAAATCCCCCACCTCGGCGACTTCCACGTCCCTCCCCGCGCCCTGGCGATCACGGCCCTCGCGGTGCCCGTCGGCGCCGCCGCGGCGCTGGTGGCCGTAGGACTGCTCAAGCTCATCGCGCTCATCACCAACCTGAGCTTCCTCGGACGGCTCGGCTTCGGCGCGGCAGTGCCGGGCGACACCGCCCACCGGTGGCTGCTGCTGGTCATGCCGGTCGTCGGCGGCCTGCTGATCGGGCTGATGGCCCGGTACGGCGCGGAAAAGATACGCGGCCACGGCATGCCGGAGGCGATCGAGTCGATCCTGGTCGGCGGCAGCCGCGTGCAGCCGCGGGTCGCGGTGCTCAAGCCCACGTCGGCTGCCATCTCCATAGGAACCGGCGGCCCGTTCGGCGCCGAGGGCCCGATCATCACGACGGGCGGAGCGGTCGGCTCCCTCCTCGCCCCACTGCTGCGCGTCACCACCGACGAACGCAAGGCGCTGCTCGTCGCCGGCTCCGCGGCCGGCATGGCCGCCACCTTCAACGTGCCCCTGGCCTGCATCCTGCTGGCCGTCGAACTCCTCCTGTTCGAATGGCGACCCCGTTCCTACCTGCCGGTCGCCGTCGCCGCCGTCACCGCCACACTCGTCCGCAGCCCGCTCCCGGGCACCGACCCGTTGTTCGGCGGCGCCCACGTCCCCGCCCACATCGCCCCCACCGCCATGCGCTGTCCATCGTCGCCGGCCTGCTCGCGCTGGCCGCCACCGCGCTCGTCTACCTCTCCGAAGACCTCTTCACCAAGCTGCCCATCGACTGGATGTGGTGGCCCGCCATCGGGGGAGCGATCATCGGCGTCCGCGGCCTGATCGAACCCCGCGCCCTCGGCGTCGGCTACTACGTCATCGGCCAGCTCCTCACCGGCCGGGCCACCGTGGGCCTCATCCTCGGCATCCTCGTCCTCAAGACCCTCATCTGGGGCCTCTCCCTCGGCTCGGGCACCTCCGGCGGCGTCCTCGCCCCCATGTTCATGGTCGGCGGCGCCCTCGGAGCCGCCGAGAGCCTGGTCTTCCCCCACGTCAGCCCGGCTTCTGGGCCGTGGTCTCGCTCGCCGGAGTCCTGGGCGGCGTCATGCGCTCCCCGCTCACCGGCATCGTGTTCTGCCTCGAACTCACCCACGAGGTCAACGCCTTGGTACCCATGGTGATCACCGCCTCCGCGGCGTATCTGCTGTCCGTCACCCTCCTCAAGAGGTCGGTGCTGACCGAGAAGCTCGCCCGGCGTGGCCCGCACCTAACCCGCGAGTAACTCCGTCGACCCGCTCGAAGTCCACCTCGTCCGACAACTGGAGACACCGATAGCGGTCAGCTTCCACGCGGACGACACCGCGGGCGCGGCCACCGCCGTGCTGCGCACCGCGCATGAGGTAGCGGACCCGGAACGCCTGCTGGCCCAGCGTCTCCACCCCGTCCTCGACGAGCACGACCACCTCGTCGGCGTGGTCACCCGCGCTCAACTGCTCCACGCCGCCCCCTCCGACCCCACGCCGCTGGTCCAACTGGCTGCGCCCGCGGTCACCGCGCACCCAGACGAGACCCTGCGGACCCTGGCCAACCGCATGGCCCAGCACGGCGTCACCCGCCTGCTCACTGTCGGCCGCGACCTGCAGCCCACGGTCGAGGGCATCGTCAGCCTCCGCGACCTCCTGCAGGCCCGCCTCATCGACCTCCACGAAGAACACCACGCCGAGCGCATACTGACCCTGCGAGCACGACGCACCGCCGCCGCGACACCGGGATGACGCACGCCGGTCGCACCGACGCGTGCACCGGGCAGCCGGCTCTTCTGGTGGCGGGGCCGGCTCCGCGCCTGCCACCCGGGGCTGCTCCTCGTCATCGATTCGGCACGATGTACGCCCGTTTGGTCGTCGACCCAACCGTCTGCTGGCACATGTAAGTCCGGGGTGTCCCCGCCGTACGGTCGGGTCCAGGGGCGGCATCGCGACGGGGTCTGAAGCGGTACGTAGCCGGACGGCGGTCTCTGCCGCCGTTCCGCCCCTGGTCCGCCAGGGGCGCTTCAACAGGTGGATAGGGCCGCGCACCCTGCGGGACGGTTCGCCCGTGGATCACCTCGCCGGGCGGATGCGGGGCGTCGCGTTCGCGCGAGCCGCCAGCACGAGGCTCCGGCGGAAAGCGCTCACAAGCCGGCCGCGGCGCCAAAGTACGCAGCCCTCAGGGCCCGGGAGCGATCCGCATAGCCCGTGATACGGGTGACCAGGCCGTCCACGACGTCGAAAACCTGGTACACCGTGCCGCCTGAAACAGCCGTGTGCGTCGCGCCGCGAATCTGCAGTCCGAGAACCACGGCCCCCGGGTAGGTGAAGGTCTCGTCGACCGTCATCCGCTGCGCGCGGGCGTACAGGCGCGCGCAGCGTCCGAGGACACGAGAACGGCCACGGCAACTCCCAGCACTCCTGCCGGGATGCCCCCAGCACACGTTCGGGTGCAGGACCTCGGCCAGGACCTGCCAGTTTGCAGTGTTCAGCGCTCCGCGCAAGTGAGCAGCGACGACGCTGAGGCCGGGCCCGTGCCTGGGTGACATGTGTTCTCTCCCGACTCACGGAATCACTTAACAAACTAAACTATGCGATAGTGCAATGATTTTCTGGCTGTCTGGATCCGGCTCCTCCGTGCAGCTATTTCGTAGAGGCGCTCGTCTGCCGGTCTCCGATCAGCCTCGGATCGAGTCGCGGTCCGACGAGCCCGGCCGTCGTCGACGAACTCGATGCGGCAGAGGCCGACAGCAGCGGGTAGCCGAGGAGACCGCTCACTACCTCGCCGAGCGGCAGCCGGTCATGGATCAACCCGCGCTGGTCGGCCTCGACGATGCCGAGGCCGCCTACGGTGACCACTACATCAAGGAAACGAGCCGGCGCCGGAAGCGCCCATCGGACGCCCTCTGTCACCCTGATCCCGCGGGATCAGGACCGTCGCCTGGCGCGGTTGCGGATCCCACCAGCAGAGAGACGCTGAAGAAAAGGATCGACACCTCCAAACGGGGACCCACCCAGGAGGCTTCATGTACAGCAAAGCCACCGTCGCAGGGCACCCCATCCACCCCATGCTGATCGGCTTCCCCGTCTCCTCCTACACGGGAACCCTCGTGGGCTTCGCCATGTACGCGGCTACCGGGGACCAGTTCTGGCTCAACCTGGCGATCGCACTGAACGTCGTGGGCGTCGGCAGCGCGCTGCTCGCCGCGGTCCCCGGCCTCGTCGACTGGGCCTTCGGCATCCCGCGCGGCTCTGCCGCCAAGACCGTCGGTCTGGCCCACGCCAGCCTCAATGTCACCGCGCTCGTGCTGTTCGCGGTCAGCCTGGGGACGTACGTCACGCACTGGAACGGCCCGGCCACCGGGACCACCCTCGGGCTCGCGCTCACCTCGGCCGGTGTCGCCTGCACCATCGCCGCCGGCTTCCTCGGCTGGATGCTGGTTCAGGACTACCACATCGGCATCCGTCTCACCCCGACGCAGGAACGGGACGAACTCGCGGTGCAGAACGTGCATCGGATCGGTGCTCACAGGAGTCACGCAGTCTGAGTTCCAGCGCGGCTCTGCAGCCGTGGACACGGAACGTGAAATGCCACCGGATCGGCTTCCGAGGGCAGGGGATCTCCGTGGGCGATCAACACGGATGACCGAGTATAGGTGTCGCCGTCACTTGAGGAGATGGGTGCTGCTTCGCTGTGTTCAATGATGGCGCCAGCAGGACGCGACGGCCAAGATCAGGTAACCACACTGGAACGCGCAGGCGACCTGGCCCAGCACGTGGCCAAGCTGGCCCGTATGCGGTATCCGGAGCGGGCCGTACCGCGGGATCTGCGCCGCACGGTTCTGGACATGGGCCAGCTCGCGCGGGCGCAGGAAGCCGAAGTGATCCTCACCCATCACGTCAAGGCTGCACTCCAGTTGGAGCAGGACGACGACCGCATGGATGGACCTTCCGGTCGGCTGAGATCACGTTCTCGGCGAGCTGCAGGTCGGTGTCCAGGAGCGCGGTGGTGGCCAGGCCGTCACTGATCGCATGCAGCTCCTCGTGATACGTCGCCCGCATCGCGTCCTCACCCTCCAGTCGTGTGTTCACCGGCCTCCGCTCCGCCGCCAGACTCGCACACTGGCGGGCAACGGACGTCCCAGCATCGCTGTGACCAGCACTTGTCTGACATTCCGAGGCCCTGCCACGCCGCTAATCAGGATGGCGCGCGAGCTTACCGGTGCTGCCGTTCCCGTGACAGCCCGGCGATGACAGCGCCCCGGTGCAGCACGTCGCGGAGCATGGCAGGGGTCAGGGTCCGGGTGGACATGTTGCGCTGGCTGGGGTGGTATCCGCCGACCAGATGCACCTGCCGTTCATCGGCTGCGTGGGTGAGGAGGGCTTCGACACCATGTCCGAAGGCAGGGCGGGGGCGGGGCAGCTGCCAGCCTGCGCTCGTGAGCACGGGGAGCAGTGCCTGCCAGGCGAAGCCGCCGAGTACCACGATGACCCGCAGGGTCGGTCGCAAGAGTTCCAGTTCGCGGGCCAGCCACGGGCGGCAGGTGTCGCGCTCGGTGGTGGTGGGCCGGTTGTCGGGCGGTGCGCAGTGCACCGGGACCGTTATCCGCACCCCGTACAGTTCCAGCCCGTCGCCCCGGTGGGTGGCGGTCGGCTGGGAGGCCAGCCCGATGTCGTAGAGGGCGGCGTACAGCGCGTCGCCTGACGGGTCGCCGGTGAAGATGCGCCCGGTGCGGTTGCCGCCGTGTGCGGCCGGTGCCAGACCGACGATCGCCAGCGGTGCGTCCGGCGGGCCGAATCCGGGTACGGGACGCGCCCAGTACTCCCAGTCCCGAAACGCCCTGCGCTTGACGCGCGCGGCCTCCTCCCGCCAGGCCACCAGCCGGGGGCACGCCCGGCAGGTGGCCACCGCCGCGTCCAGTTCGCTCGGGGAGCTCACCCTGGGAGCCGTCCGAGCGGGAAAGTCGTGTGATTCGGGCAGGGGACGTTTGCTGGGCACATCGTGCTCCTCGTCAATACGCCGTACCGGACGCCGTCGCTCTGCACCGGGGCGGCGGTCGTGGTGGGTGACCCGCCAGGATCCCGATGGGTTCGCATGAGCTGGCCCGATAAAATAGGTGAGTCGGAACCATCCGCTTCGCAGCAGGGCACGGAGCTGTCCACCCAATCAAGGCCGGAGCGGCCGACCGATCTGGAAGGGCACCATTATGGCCAAACAGATCACCTATCGCAGAGTCTACGAGGAGACCGCGCCGAAGGACGGCAAGCGCGTGCTGGTCGACCGGGTCTGGCCCCGGGGCATGCGCAAGGAGGACGCACACCTGGACGAGTGGCTGCGTGATGTCGCCCCGTCCAGCGAACTGCGTAAGTGGTACGGACATGAGCCCAGCCGCTTCACCGAGTTCCGCCACCGCTACCTGGCGGAGTTGCGCGACGCCGGGCACCGCGAGGCGGCCGAACATCTGCGTGACCTTGCTGCGCACGACAAGGTCATGCTGCTGACCGCCACCAAGGACGTGGACCACAGCCAGGCCGCTGTCCTCGCCGAGTGGCTGGCCAAGTAAGACCCGGTGACCAACACGGGAGAAACCGGGAGTGGCGGTCACCGTCGTTTGCGCGAACTCATCCTTGCCCAGGCCGCGATCGGTTTTGCCCGGCGGCTCCGCCGCAGCGTGCCGGCATCGTGTGCCGCCCGCAGACGTGAAGAGGGAAGGCAATGCGAACGAACATCATCCGGCGCGAGAGCATGATGGTGAGCTACGACGTGGTCAACGGCTGGAGCGTTGTCGAGGTCGACGGTGAGGTGGACACCCACACCGCCCCTATGATCCGGGAAGGAGTGATCAAGCTCCTCGACGAGGGCCACCGCCACTTCGTCCTGGACCTGAGCTTCGTCCCCTTCATGGACTCGATGGGGCTGGGCGTGATCGTAGCGATCACCAAACGCATCCGTGAACATGAAGGCTCGCTGCGTATCGCGTCCGTCTCCGGCCGGACACTCAGGCTCTTCGACCTCAGCGGCATGCGCGAGAGCTACGAGATCTACCCCTCAACAACGGAAGCGACACAGTCCACACCTTCACCTGGCAGCCTGAAACACTGGCCCCACCAGTCAACCTGAGGAACGCTCACGGGAACGGCCTGCTTCCCTCTCCCGTAGCGTTTGCCGAGCCTCGTCCGGCTTGAAGCATCGCACCCTGGTTTGAGGCATCGCGCCGGCGAGGGATGGCGAGAGGTTCGGCAACCGCGGTGGGCTCACGGGTGCGGCTCGGGTTCGGCACATCGTCGGGTCGGGTCGCCGGTGAAGATCCGCTCGGTGCCGTTGCCCGCCGCGTGCGGCTGGTGCCAGACCGGCGATCATCGGCGGTGCCCCCCGCCGGGCCGCAACCGGGCACCGGCCGTGCCCCAGCAAGGTGCTGGCCGAAGGCAGAGGTAACTCGGCGCCAGCCCTGCCTACAGCGGATCACGTTGCCTCGTTGCCGGCCGAAGCACCGGGTTACTCTCCGGCCGTGCCGATGATGCGGTAGCCCGGATCGCTGATGACCAAGGACCGGTCGCGGAGGTGGGCCTGGCCGGTCAGGCGAAGGAGTTGTCCGGCGGCAAGGTCCGGGTGGGCGTCGTGGAATTCCAGGGTGAGGCTGCCAGTGCTGTCGGTGAGGGTGCCGAGCAGGACACGGTGGTCGCCGCGTTCCTCGTCCGTGATGCTGTGCAGCCGCCCGTCCACCGTGACCAAGTGGCCGGGTTCCACGGCGGCGATGGTGGTGGCGTCGGGCTCGGGGCGAGGGGCGTTGTGCTCGGTCAGCGGCTCCGGCGGCTGGCCGACGACCCGGTCCCGGAGGTGTTCGTAGCCACGTGTCAGGCGTTCCTCCGGCGGGCGGGGGAACCGCTGCCGGATGCGGGCCTGCACGTCGTAGGGCACGATCGTGGCCACGGTGTGGGGGATGCGGTTGATGACATGGGCGAGGTGGTCGGCGGTGCGGTCGTGCAGCAGCCGCCCGAGCAGCGGCGCGTAGCTGCGCCGCGGCAGCAGTACGGTGACCTCGGTGTTCTCGCGGCCCTCGCCGGCTTCCAGGATGAACTGCGCGGCGGCGTGGACCAGGCGGCGGTCGGGGCAGTCCACGATTTTCAGCGGCACGGCGATGCCCAGGTCGTCCCAGCGGGTGCGCAGGTGCTGGGCGTGGGCGGCGTCCAGCATGAAGTGGACCGCCTCGGCCTCGCTCAGGCGCAGGGTGTGCGCGTAGCGCAGGGCTTCCAGCATGGCCAGGTCCACGTTGTTCACCAGGACGTACACGTGGTGGTAGGAGTACGTGGCCTGTTCAACGGGGGTGCCGCGCACTTCGTTGAGGATGGCCGCCTCTTGCCGGTATTCGCGGTTGACGCGGATCAGTACCGCGACCAGCAGGGGAAAGACGACCACGACCAGCCAGGCGCCCTCGGTGAACTTGGCGACGGCGAAGATCAGCACGACGAGTGTGGACAGCACGCCCGCGGAGCAGTTGACGGCCAGCCGTCGGCGCCATCCCGGTTCGCGGTGGGAGAGGTGATGCTTGGTCATGCCGTAGCCGGCCATGGCGAACCCGGTGAACACACCGATGGCGTAGAAGGGCACCAGGGCGTTGACGGTGCCGCCGGTAGCAGCCAGCAGAGCCACCGCCAGCACGGTGAGTGAAACGATGCCGTTGGAGAACACCAGCCGGTGTCCGCGCTTGGTCAGCTGGCGGGGCAGGAAGCGGTCCTCGGCGACGAAGCTGGCCAGGAACGGGAATCCGTTGAAGCTGGTGTTGGCACCCGTGTAGAGGATCAGTGCCGTGGCGGCCTGTACCAGCGCGTACAGCACGTGGCCCGCCGTGCCGTGTCCGAACACCGCCTGGGTTTCCTGGGAGAGCACGGACGGGTATCCGGCCAGGTAGGGGGTGGCATGGGTGAAATGCGCCAGCAGCGAGACGCCGGCGACCAGGAAGCCGAGTGTGCAGGCCATGACGGTCAGGACGGTGCGGGCGTTGCGGCCTTGAGGTTTGCGGAGCGCGGAGACGGTGTTGGAGATGGCCTCCACCCCGGTCAGTGAGGACCCGCCGTTGGCGAAGGAGCGCAGAAGCACCAGTACCGTCGCGCCCTCCACCAGACCCGAACCGTGGTGGACAGCGACGGTGCCGGGCAGGTGGGCCGGGTCGTAGACCGGCAGGCCGACGGCGAAGTGTTTGATGACGCCGGTGATGATCACGAGGCCGACGAGGACGGAGAACAGGTAGGTGGGCAGTGCGAAGGGGCCTCCGGCCTCCCTCAGCCCGCGCAGGTTCGCCAGACACAGGATGACGACCACCCCGATGGTGATCTCCAGGCTGTAGGGGCCGAACTCCGGGAGTGCCGAGACCACCGCGACCGTACCCGCCGATGCCTGGACGGCTACGGTCACCACGTAGTCGATCAGCAGCGCGGCCGCGGCGATCTGGGCGATCTTCGGTCCGAAGTTGTCCCGTGTCACGGCGTACGAGCCGCCGGCGCGGGTGTAGACGGTCACCACCTGCCGGTAGGAGGCGGTCACCAGCACCAGGATGACCAGGACCGCCCCGGTGATCGGCAGCACGAGAGTGAACGCCGCCGCCCCCGCGTAGGGCAGCAGCGCGAGCAGCATCTCCTCCGGACCATAGGCGGAAGAGGAGATCGCGTCGGGTGAGAGCACGCCAAGCGCGACCTTCTTGGACAGCCGCTCGTTCCGCAACTGCTCCGTGATCAGCGGTCGGCCCAGGAACACCCGCTTGAGCGCGTAGCCCACCGACTCCGGCAGTCCCGGTCGCACCGATTCACGAGCCTCAGCCACGCCTGCCCTCCCTGTCCGGCTCAGAAGCTCCGGCTACGACCGCAGCGGGGTGCCCTGCCTCGCCCGCCTGGGCCGTGACCTTCATCCAGGCTGAAGGACGCCCTGCCACATTCGTTGCCGCTACCGGCCTGGCGCCGGCCTTTGTGCTGCCACCGGCCCGCGTGCTGGAAGACACGATGATCACCCGCATCAGCGCGGGTACCTCCGTCAGCCGGAACGGCACCCCCGTGCCGTTCCGAGGGAGTACGGGATCGCGACCGGTCTGCGACGACTCTCCGCGAGAGAGCTGACGGCGCGATGTCGCCTGGTACATCTGCCGGATCCTGATGTCGGTCTCGTACCTGGGTAGAGCAGACCGCAGACGGCGAGGTGGGCGACAAGGGCCGGGGCTGGTCGGCCAGGGGGTCGCAGAACTGCCGCGCCAATGCTGCCTTGCGGGTAATGCTCCTCCACGACCGTTGAATCATCCGGTGGCCTCTACAGGACCGGTGTTCGCCCTGTCGATCGTGGGCCTGCGGGCGCCGGGTGTATATCCGCTTATCCCGGTTCCTCGCGAACCTGGATACTGAACTTCGATGCGAGGGGGGTGGCTTCAGCGAGTTCATCCCACACGGATTCCTTGAGGTCGCCGTCGATACACAGGCTGAACGTTGTGTGACCTGCACCGCCGGGACGCAAGACCCAGACGAGGCTGATGCCCTCGGCCAATCATCCGAGCGCTCGCCATGCCTCCTGCGCCTCCTCGCCAGACTGAGCACTGATCTGTACGTACGCTTCATGAGTTCATGCTCGTCGTGTGAACGCGCAGCGGCGGCGTCCTCACAGCGAAATGCGAGTAGATCACTCAGACGCTGTACGGCCAGGCCGGTATTCGGAAGCAATCGGCCGTCACCTGGCTGCAACGGACGAACAGCCCCGCGACGCCGGACTCGAAGTAGCGGTTCGTGACATGGCGCTTCGGCATGTGGCACCTCGTGATGGAGCCCTGGCGGACGGAGTGTCGGGTGCCAGCGGCTGGCGGCATGAAGCGGTCCGGTGCGGCTCTGCATCATCAGATACCTGGATGACCAGGGCGAAGTCCTCATCGAGGACGAGGCGTACGGCGGTGACGAACGCGCAGGTCACAGGGTCTAGGGTTCGGGAGGACCCGCCCGAAGCGACGGGACCGGGCACCGGCCGGGGGCCATCACACTCCCCGCCCGGCGCCCGGAGCGTATGGGGATCGACTATTGCCCGGTCTCATCCGCGCGGCGATGGCCACACGACGCAGAAGGGGAACAGGGGCCGCCAGCATGCGAGCCCCTTCAACGCTACCTGTCGTCACGTGCAGCAATCCGGGCTTGAGCAGGTCAGCGGAAGGGGGCGGCTGGTCAGCGACGGAGCGGTTGCTGGCGGGCCAGGAAGACGGCCAACTGTCTGCGGGCCACGAACAAAGCCGTATCCAGTCGGCGGGCGGCATCGGCACTGTTACCGGACGCCACCTCCCGTCGCAGCGTCTCGCATCGTTCGACCAGCTCCCGTAGTAGCGAAGGATGCGCCCTGATCACGGTGGCCGCCTCCTGCCCCCGCCCGTGTGGACCATCCCCCTTCACCCATGCGGTGACAGCCGCCGGAACCCGCTGCATCCCGACAGCCAGGCGCCTGGCTGGCGCCGTTGCCTTCCCCGCCCGGCGCCTGAGCGTACGGGCCGTACGGTGTTTGGGGGCGTGATGAGAGAGTCGTGAAGTGGGTGCGGACAGCCGGGTCCCAGATGGCGGGGCGCTGGGAGAGCGGCCGTGGGCGATCGCCGCCACGGTCGGCGGGGCGGCGTCCGCCCGGAGCGTTCACTGGCTGAGCATCACGTCGGGTGGGGGCGGAAGAGCTTCGTATGCCTTGAGTACCTGCAGGGCCACTGTGGACGGGTGGCCGCCGGCCACCCACCGATAGCGGGCCACCAGTATCAGGTCGTCGATGCTGTCGCGTACGTACCCATCCACGCTGCTGGGAACGTCGGCGCGTTCACGCAGCACCACCTCGCCCGGCTCGTCGTCCTGCGCGATCTGGCGGTAATCCCCGGTGTCGGGACAACCCGAGAATTCATACACCCAGTGCCCCATGCCTGACCTCCTGAGCGATCAACAATCAACCCTGCCTGATCAGCGCGCAAGAATCTCGCCCGTTCACGGTCCGCAGGACGGCCGAACGGGCGCTGCCTCCGTACGGCGCAAACCTGCTGTCGTCGGCGGTGCTGACGACCACGCTCGACCTGGTGGACCCATGCACACATCCGCCGCCTGCTGATCACCCATGGGCAAGTCGGAAAGGCGCACCGCTGCGAGGAGACCGTCGTCGTGGGAATGCCAGCTGTAACCGAGTGCGAGGTCGAGAACTGCGCCTACAACCGTGACCGCGCCTGCCATGCTCTGGCCATCACCGTCGGCGACACGGCCGACGTAGTTGTCCGGCACGTCCAGCACCTGTGCGACGAGCACGCGCACCTGCTGCCGCACATCGAAACACTGCGCACCACCGCCGACACGGTGGGTCAAACCACGCCAGACGCGCTCGGCGCCGCGCTCGCTGATCTCCAGAGGTTCCTGGCCGATCACCTCATAGTCCACGCTGAAATCGAAGAACGAGTGCTCTACCCGGCGGTCGCCCGAGTACTGGGTGCCACCGAAGCAACCGCAACGATGTCCAAGGACCACGTGGAGATCGGTCGGCTGGCACGCGAGCTAGGGACACCGAGCGAGACAGCGGACGGCCTCAGCGAAGAACGGCACCTACGACGCGTCCTCTACGACCTGCCCACTGGTCAAGGTGCACTTCGCGAAAGAAGGGGAGATCTACCTGCCGCTACTTGAGAAGCGGCTTCCCGCACAGGCAGCGGAAGAGCTGCTCGCCGAGTTGACGCAATCCCGCCAGCAAGGCCCCGAGCCGGCCGACCCGGACCCCCACAGCCCGGACCCCAGTAGCTGAGTGCCGCAGAAGGCAGGAGGCGGCGCCGTTCGTAGTCCAGCATCTGCCGCGCCACGTTCCGGCTGGGCTCGGCGGCGTCAGTGACGCTCCCAGGAGTCGTCTTCGCAGAGCGCAGCGGCTGTTCGAGCAGTGCCGAGAGACCGACGAAGAAGGCGGCGTCGTCCTCGACCTGACGGTCGATGGACGGAGTCTGCTGCGCGTGCCCGTTCTCGTCCCGGCGGCCAGGCTCCCAACCGGCTCCCGCCAGACATCGGCGATAAAATGTCCGAGTCGGGCACGCGGTGTATTGCAGCAGCAGTCGACCGGTTCCGTGGTCAGGCTGACCGATCGGCTTATAGGTGCCGACATGGCAACCACTGGACCGGCCAAGCCCATGGCGCCACAGCCACGGATTTTGATCGTCGGTGGCGGGCACGGCGGCATGCACGTCGCGTTGAGACTCCGGCGGCTGCTGGTGTGCCCGGTTCCACGTCCGTACTCATCGTGCTTCATCAGCGGGGTACGGTCTCTCGCATCGCATGCAGGGCGAGCGTGGAGTGGGCGTACGCGCCACCGGCGCGCATCTCGGCCGCGACCCAGATGGCCTCCATGATCTCTTCCGGGCTGTTGCCCTTGCGCTGCGCGAGACGAGTGTGCCCCTGAATGCAGTATGGGCACTGTGTGACGTGGGCGACGGCCACGGCGATCAGTTGCTTGGTCTTCTCCGGCAGCGCTCCCTCGGCGAACACGGCATGGCTGAAGTTCTCGAACGCCTCGTTGACGGCCGGGGCGAGTTGGGCGCGGCGGGCGCCGATCTCCGGTGTGGCCGGATGGTAGACGGACTCGGTCATGGGTGCCTCCAGTTACACGACGATGCGCAGGGGTTGTTCGAGTAGTGCCTTGAGGTCGGCGAGGAAGGCGGCGCCGGTGGCGCCGTCCAGGACCCGGTGGTCGATGGACAGGGTCAGCGCTATCACGGTGCCTGCGGTGACTTCGCTGTCGCGGACGACGGGTTCGGGGTGGGCAGCGCCGACGGCGAGGATCGCGGCCTGCGGCGGGTTGATGAGGGCGGTGAAGTGGTCGATGCCGTAGGGGCCGAGGTTGCTGACGGTGAAGGTGCCGCCCGTCAGTTCGTCGAGAGTGAGGTGTCCGGAGCGGGCTTTGCCAGCGAGGGCGCGTGCTTCGCGGGCGATGTCCGTGAGGGTCTTGCGGTCGGCGTCGTGGATGACGGGGACGGTCAGGCCGTCGTCGAGGGCGACGGCGATCCCGATGTGGATACGGCGGTGGCGCAGGATGCGGGTGTCGTCCCAGGAGGCGTTCATCTCCGGGTGGTCCCGCAGCGCGGTGGCGCATGCCTTGATGATCAGGTCGTTGACGCTGACGCGCGGGCCCTGATCGCCGAGGCGCGTGTTGAGGTCGGCGCGGAAGGCGAGCAGCGGCTCGGCATCGACGGTGACGGTGAGGTAGAAGTGCGGGGCTTGCTGGGCGCTTTGGGCCAGCCGCTCAGCCGTGAGCCGCCGCACTGTGCTGAGTGGGATTTCCTCGACGTCGTCCCCCGCGGCGGTGTCGATGCTCTGCTCGCCGGCCAGGCGGTTGGCCAGTTGAGCACCGCGTGCGAACTTTTGCGGGGTGAGGCCACGCGCCGGCCTGAGCGGGGCCTCCTCAGTGCCCTCCACAGCCGCCGGTTGCACGGACGGCTGTTCGTGAGGACCCGCAGGGGCAGGTGGTGGTGCCCCCGGGGTGGTTTGCTCGCCTCGGTTGATGGCCGCGTCGATGTCGGCGCGCACGATCCGGCCGCCGGGTCCGCTGCCGGTGAGGGTGGTGATGTCGATGCCGTGCTCGCGGGCCAGGCGGCGGGCCAGCGGGGAGGTCGGGACCCTGGTGGGCACGGCTGGAACTGGCGCTTGCGGGGCTGTGGCTTGGAGGGCGGCCGCGTGCTGGGACGGTTGTGGAGGCGGGGCCGGCGGTGCTGAGGTGTCGGCTGGTTGCGGCTGCGCGGATGCGGCGGCTGGTTCTGGCGGGGGTGTGGTGGTGGGTTCGCCGATGACCGCGACCGGGGTGCCGATGGGCACGGTGGTGCCTTCGGCTACGAGGGTGCGAGTGAGCGGGCCTTCGTCGTATGCCTCCAGCTCCATGACGGCCTTGTCGGTTTCGATCTCGGCGATGACGTCGCCCTTGTGGATCTGCTCGCCCTCGTGCTTGAGCCAGTGGCTGAGGGTGCCTTCCTCCATGGTGTCGGAGAGCCGGGGCATGAGGATCTCGGGCATGAACGGGTCTCCTAACCGTGTTCGGACGGCAGGGGCTTGAGCGGGAAGCCGGTGGCCTCCAGGACGTCGCGTACCGTGCGGGTCAGGGCGGCGGCATCCGGCAGGGCGGCCCGTTCCAAGGGCTTGGCATACGGCAGGGGGACTTCGGCGGCGGCCACCCGGCGTACGGGGGCGTCGAGGTGGTCGAAGGCGCCCTCCTGGATGGTGGCGGCGATCTCGGCGCCGATGCCGTAGCTGAGCCAGTCGTCCTCCAGCACGATGGCCCGCCCGGTCCTGCGGACCGAGGAGCACACGGTGGCCCGGTCCAGCGGGCGCAGGCTGCGCAGGTCGACCACCTCGGCGGAGATGCCCCCTTCTTCCAGGCGGCGGGCGACGTCCAGGGCGATGACGGCCGCGCGGGAGTAGGCGACGATGGTCACATCGCGGCCAGGCTTGGTGACGGCGGCGGTGCCGATCGGCAGGGTGTGGTCGCCGTCGGGCACCTCGCCCATGGTGTTGTACAGCGCCAGGTTCTCCAGGAAGATCACCGGATCGTCGTCGCGGACGGCGGAGGCGAGCAGGCCCTTGGCGTCGGCGGGCGTGGAGGGGGCGAGGACCTTCAGGCCGGGGACGTGGGCGTAAAACACCTCCAGGTTCTGGGAGTGGGTGGCGGCCAGCTGCTGTCCGCCGCCGCCCGGGGTGCGGATCACCATCGGCACCGAGACCTGGCCGCCGAACATGGCGTGCATCTTCGCCGCGTGGTTGATGATCTGGTCGATGGCGAGCAGGCTGAAGTTGATGGTCATGATCTCCACGACCGGGCGCAGGCCGAGCATGGCGGCGCCGACCGCGGCACCGGTGAAGCCTTCCTCGCAGATCGGCGTGTCGCGGATGCGGCGGGGGCCGAACTCGCCGAGCAGCCCTGCGGTGATCTTGTAGGAGCCCTCGAAGACGCCGATCTCCTCGCCGAGGAGCAGCACGTCGTCGTCCCGCAGCAGTTCGGCGCGCAGTGCGTCGTGCAGGGCCTGGCGGTAGGTGACCGTCTGGGGCACCGCTCATCCCTCCCCTTGCCCGCGGGCATCGTCCGGGCCGCAGGGCAGCGGGTCGCCGGGCAGACCCCGGAAGGTGTTGGCCACGGCGGTGGCGTACTGGTGGTCGAAGAGGGTGTCGACGGACGGGGACGGGCTGGCGTCGGCGAAGTCGACCGCGGCGGTGACCTGCGCATCGGCCTCCTCATCGATGCGGGCCCCATCCTGAGGGGTGAGCAGGCCCTCGTCGATCAGGCGGGTGCGGAAGGCGGGAACGGGGTCCTTCTCCCGCAGCTGCTGGGTCTCCTCCGCGGTGCGGTAGCGCGCCGGGTCGACGACGGAGTGGCCGCGCAGCCGGTAGCTGACCGTCTCCAGCAGCCGGGGGCGGTGCTCGGTGCGCGCCTGCTCCAGCGCAGTGCGGGCGGCGTCGCGGACCGCAAGGACGTCGCCGCCGTCGACCCGGCTTCCGGGGATGCGGTAGGCGCAGCCGCGGCGGTACAGCTCCGGCTCGCCGGCCGCCGCCGCGACCGGAGTGCCCATCCCGAGCTGGTTGTTGACGATGACGTAGACGATGGGCAGATGCCATACCGCGGCGAGGTTGAGGGACTCGTGGAACGCGCCGATGTTGGTGGTGCCGTCCCCCAGCAGGCACATCACCGCCTCACTGTCCGGCCCCGGCTCGCCACGGTAGGAGATCGCCAGGGCGGCGCCGGTGGCCGGGGGCAGCTGGCCGCCGACGATGCCGTAGCCGCCCAGCAGGCGCAGCTTCGTGTCGAACAGGTGCATGGAGCCGCCGCGCCCGCCGGACAGCCCGGTGGTGCGGCCGAACAGCTCGGCCATAACCCGTCCCGGGTCGGCGCCGCGCGCGAGGGCGTAGCCGTGCTCGCGGTAGGTGGTGAACAGGTAGTCGGTGGGGTGCAGCGCGGCCATCAGCCCGACGCACGTGGCCTCTTCGCCGAGGTTGAGGTGGCAGTAGCCGCCGATCTTCGCCCGCGTGTACATTTCGGCGGCCCGCAGTTCGAAGGAGTGGATCAGGGCCATCTGCCGGTAGTAGCCGCGCAGCGTTTCGGCCTCATCGGCGGTGAAGGGGGCGGCGGGTGCGGGGCGGGCTGTGCCCGCGGTGTCGGCGGCGGGGCTGTGAGCTGGTGTCGTTCCGGTCATCGTGGTGGGGGTCCCTTTGCGTCGGTGCGGCCGGTTCTCTCAGCTGCCGGGCGGTGCCTCCTGTGCGGTGAATCGGTCGGCGGCGTGGCACTTGGGGCAGCGGGCGGGCGGATGCTCGCCGCGGACGGTCTCGCCGCACACCTGGCAGGCCCACTCGGTGGTCAGCAGCGCCACCACGTCGGACCGGCTGACGATGCCGACCAGGCGGCCTCCGGACAGCACGGGGACCCGCCGGATACGCCGCTCCACCAGCAGATGGCGGACGTCGTCGACGTCGGTGTCCTCGGTGACGCTGACCACGGCCTGGGTCATCACCTGCCCGGCGGTGCCTCCGGACCGGGCCAGCAGGTCGTACTCGCTGACCAGGCCCACCACCGTGCCTGCGGCGTCGAGCACGGGGACGGCGCTGATCCGGCGGCCGTGGAGCACGGCTGCGACCGCGGAAACCGCCGTGTCCTCGGTGACCGTGACGACCGGCGCCGTCATGATCTCCTTGACCTTCATCGCGACCCTCTCGGTTGGGGGTGAGGAGGAGGCGCCTCATCGTGGCCCGGCCAGGGGTTGCGGGGCGGGCGGTCGGCCCAGGCATACTCAGCGGCCGAGGGGGCGCGGTCCGCGTCGCTCGCCCGCACCTACCATTGGGGACGGGCAGGCGGCGGCCGGTCCTGCGGGTGCCTGGCTGGAAGGGCACCGAGTTCCGTCCCTCGAGCGGGTGCTCGCCCCTGCGGTGTGCGCGGCACGCGGGGTGGACACGGAGGGTTCCCTCCCTTGCCGCATGCGATGGCGGACCAGTCCTCCCGGACCTGATGGCGGCGCTCAGCCGGCGTTCCCTCAGGGCGCATGGTCCATGCCCAGGACGGTGAGGGCCTCGCGGACCATCTGGTGGGTGAAACCCCATTCGTTGTCGTACCAGCTCATGACCTTCACCAGCGTGCCGTCCACCACTCGGGTCAGGCCCGTGTCGATGACCGAGGCCCTGGGGTCGCCGATGATGTCGGTGGAGACCAGCGGCTCGTCGCTGACGCCCAGGATGCCGCGATAGCGGTCGCCGGCGGCTTCTTCGCGGAAGAGGCCGTTGACCTCGTCGGCGCTGGTGGGCCGGGTGGTGACCATTGTGATGTCCGCGATCGAGCCGACCGGCACGGGAACCCGGATCGCCACCCCGTCGAAGCGCCCGGCCAGCTCGGGGAGAGCCCGCGTGGTGGCCAGTGCGGCCCCCGTGGTCGCGGGAACCATGTTGACGCCTGCGGCGCGGCCGCGCCGGACGTCCTTGCTCGGACCGTCGACGAGCCGCTGGCCGGCGGTGTAGGCGTGAACGGTGGACATGATTGCCCGCTCGATGCCGATCCGCCGGTCAAGCACCTCGACCACCGGGGTGATGCAGTTTGTGGTGCAGCTCGCGCACGAGATGACCTGGACGCTGTCCGAAGCCTGGTTGACGCCGTGCACCACGGTAGCCACCGTCTCGGTCCGGGCGGGCGCCGAGAGGATGACGAAGCGTGCTCCTGCCTGAAGATGGCGTCGCAGCTCCTCCTCGCGGCGGAACATCCCGGTGCACTCGAAGACGAGGTCGACGCCGAGGTCCCGCCATGGAAGCATGGCCGGATCGCGTGCGCCGTAGACCGGTACCCGGCGTCCGTCGATGACCAGCGCGTCACCGTCGGCCGTGACGGGCCTGCCGTAGCGGCCGTAGACGCTGTCGTGGGCCAGCAGGTAGGCCAGATCCTCCACCCCGATGAGGTCGTTGACCGCGGCGACCTCGATGCCCTCCACGTCCTGCAGGATCTTCAGTGCGGCCCGTCCGATGCGCCCGAGCCCGTTGATGGCGACTTTCGGCATCCCGGAGGCCCCTTCCGTGCTCATCGAGGACCCTCTGTCCCTCTTATCATCGGATGGGTTCTCCAAGCAGGCGAATTCGCACCGTCCGGCACATGCATTCCGGCAGGTGGCAGTGGGGGTGTTCGCACCGCCGGCGCGCTGGGCCCGCAGGATGGCGTGATGCGCCCGTTGGGGGCAGGCTGGTGGGGAACGGGGGGCTTCCGCCCGTGCGGCGCGGGAGCCGAGCCGCCGGCGAAGAGAGGCGCCAGGGTGAGCACGCAAGCACGCGACACCGGTTCCGGCACGCGGTCGCCCGGGCGGGCACCGATCCGTGCGCGAACGCTGCGCCGGGATCGCTGGTGGGCCTACCCTGCGGCCACCTTCGTCGTGCTGGCCCTACGCGACCTACGCGGCACTGGCGAACCGCGACTACTACGCCGATCCCTACCTCTCACCGTTCGACTCGCCGTGCCTGTCCACCCACTGCGGAGTGGTGCCCGGCTCGCACGGGGCGCCGCATGTGGGCTGGTTCGGCAGCTGGTGGATCGTCACTCCAGCGGTGATCGTCCTGATCTTTCCGCTGGGAGTCCGGCTGACCTGCTACTACTCCCGCAAGGCGTACTACCGCTCCTGGTGGGTGGCCCCGCCCGCGTGCGCGGTGCCCGAGCCGCACCGCCGCTACAGCGGCGAGACCTGTTTCCCGCTGCTTCTGCAGAACATCCACCGGTACTTCTTCTACGCCGCCCTCGTCTTCAACGTCATCCTCACCTGGGACGCGGTCATCGCTTTCGACTTCCGCGGGCAGCTGGGCATGGGACTGGGGAGCCTGGTTCTGGTCGTCAACGCCGTCCTGCTGTGGCTACACCCTTTCCTGCCACTCATGCCGGCATGTGGTGGGCGGGCGGCTGAACCACTTCGGCAGACATCCGCTGCGCTACCGGGCCTGGACCTGGGTGTCGCGGCTCAACGCCTACCACGGCAACTTCGCCTGGGTGTCGCTGATCTGGGTGGGCCTCGCCGACCTCTACGTGCGGCTGGTGGCCGGAGGCACCATCCACGACCCCGGCTTCTTCTAAAGGCCACCGGAAGGCTGCTGACCATGGCGCACGACCTGCTGCTGCGCATCTGGCGCGGCGACGCCAGCGGCGGGGACCTGTTGGACTACACCGTGCCGGTTGAGGACGGCGAAGTGGTCCTGGACACCGTCCTGCGCACGCAGGCCACCCTGGCCGAGGACCTGGCGGTGCGCTGGAACTGCAAGGCGGGAAAGTGCGGCTCGTGCAGCGCCGAGATCGACGGCCGGCCGAAACTGATGTGCATGGCGCGGCTGTCCACCCTGCCGCGCGATGCCGTCACCCTCACGCCGCTGCGGACCTTCCCCATGGTCCGTGACCTGGTCACGGATGTCTCCTTCAACTACGCCAAGGCGCAGCGTGTCCCGTCCTTCACCCCGCCGCCGGGCCTGCGCCCCGGCGCGTATCGGATGCGGCAGCAGGAGGTTGAGCGACCGCAGGAGTTCCGCAAGTGCATCGAATGCTGGATGTGTCAGGACGTCTGCCACGTCATCCGCGACCACGAGGACAACAAACCGGCCTTCGCCGGACCGCGGTTCTTCATCCGCCACGCCGAACTCGACATGCACCCCCTTGACAGCCTCGACCGGCGGCAGATGCTGCGCGAGCGGCACGGGCTGGGGCTGTGCAACATCACCACGTGCTGCACCGAGGTCTGCCCCGCGGTCATCAAGATCACCGACAACGCGATCATCCCGATGAAGGAACGCGTCGTCGACCACCGCTACGACCCACTCGGCCGCCTGATCCGCAGCTGGCGCCGCGGCCCGGGACGGGACACCGAACCACCCCCACCCGCCTCGCCCGACGCCGGATGAGCGGCCGCGCCCTGGCAGGCCCCCCCCCGGCGAACCGGAGCACAGGGAGGACAACGATGCGCGTCGACTACCGCAGGGCGTTCCCCGACGGCGTCGAGGCGAGGCTGGGCCTGGAGCAGGCCGTGCACAACAGCGCGCTGGAGCCAGCGCTGCTGGAACTGGTGCGGATCCGGGCCTCCCAGATCAACGGCTGCGCCTACTGCCTGGCCATGCACCACCGCGACGCCCGCCGGCGCGGGGAGCACCTGACACGGTTGGACGTGGTAGCCGCCTGGCGCGAGGCAACAGAGCTGTTCACACCCCGTGAGCGGGCGGCTCTGGCCTGGTGCGAGGCGCTCACCGAACTGCCCCGCACGGGCGCACCGGACGACGAATACATGGCCGTGGCCTTCGCCTTCACTCCCGGGGAGATCGCGGCGCTCACCTTCGCCATCGTCGCGATCAACAGCTGGAACCGGCTCGCCGTGGGTTTGCGCACCCCGGCCACCAGCCTGAACGGCCTCGACCTGCCCGCACCTCCGCCCGTCCCCGCCGACCCCGCGTAAGGAGCCCTCGCCGTGCCGATCGACACGTTTGCCGCCCAAAAGACACTCAGCGCCGCCGGATCCTCCTTCACGGTCTTCCGGCTCGACGCGCTGCCCGACACAGCCCGTCTCCCGTACAGCCTGAAGGTGCTGCTGGAGAACCTGCTGCGCAACGAGGACGGCCGTACGGTGACCGCCGATCAGATCACCGCGCTGGCCGGATGGGACCCGGCCGCCGAGCCTGCAACGGAGATCCAGTTCACCCCGGCACGGGTGTTGATGCAGGACTTCACCGGCGTGCCGTGCATCGTGGACCTGGTGGCGATGCGCGAGGCGATGGCCGCCCTGGGGGGCGACGCGTCCAGGATCGAACCGTCGCGGCCCGTGGAGCTGGTCATCGATCACTCCGTGATCGCCGACTACTACGGCGTCCCGGAGGCGTTCGACCGCAACGTCGAGCGGGAGTTCGAGCGCAACGCCGAGCGGTATCAGTTCCTGCGCTGGGGGCAGAACGCCTTCGCCGGCCTGCGGGTCGTTCCGCCGGGCACCGGCATCTGCCACCAGGTCAACCTCGAACACCTCGCCCGGGTGGTGTTCGACCAGGACGGCACCGCGTTCCCGGACACACTGGTCGGCACCGACTCCCACACTCCGATGGTCAACGGGCTGGGCGTGCTCGGCTGGGGCGTCGGCGGCATCGAAGCCGAAGCGGCCATGCTCGGCCTGCCACTGAGCATGCTCATCCCGCAGGTCATCGGCGTGCGGCTGACCGGCGCGCTGCCCGAGGGCAGCACCGCCACCGACCTGGTCCTGACCATCGCCGAGAAACTGCGGGCGCACGGCGTGGTCGGCACCTTCGTCGAGTTCTACGGCCCCGGCGTGGCCAACGTACCGCTCGCCAACCGGGCCACCATCGGCAACATGAGCCCGGAGTACGGAGCCACCTGCGCGATCTTCCCCATCGATGCGGAGACCTTGTCGTACCTGCGTCTGACCGGCCGCAACACCGAGCGGGTGGCGCTGGTGGAGGCATACGCCAAGGAGCAGGGCCTGTGGCACGACCCCGGCCACGAACCCGCCTACTCCCAGACCCTGGAGGTGGACCTGACGGCGGTGGTGTCCTCGATCGCCGGGCCCAAGCGCCCCCAGGACCGCATCGCCCTGGCGGACGCGCCGCGCGCCTTCAGCGCCGTGCTGGGCGGCTATGTCCGCTGGGACCCCGCGCCGGTCGGACTGGACGCGAGCAGCGCGGAATCCTTCCCCGCCTCCGACCCTGTCGCGGTGACCGGCAACCGCCCCGGTGACGCACCCGCCCACTTCGAGACCGCCCCAGCCTCCGACAGCCCGCCCCTGAACACCACCCCCGTGACGCTGGATGACGGCACACGCGTCGAGATCGGCCACGGCTCGGTGGTCATCGCCGCGATCACTTCCTGCACCAACACCTCCAACCCGCAGGTCATGGTCGGCGCCGCCCTGCTCGCCAAGAAGGCCGTCCAACGCGGGCTGAGGCCAAAGCCCTGGGTGAAAACCTCCCTCGCACCCGGCTCGAAGGTGGTCATGGACTACTTCGCGTGCGCCGGCCTCATCCCCTACCTGGACAAGCTCGGCTTCGACCTCGTCGGCTACGGCTGCACCACCTGCATCGGAAACTCCGGCCCGCTGATCGACGAGGTTGCACGGGCCGTGGACGAACACGACCTGGCGGTGGCCGCGGTGCTCTCCGGCAACCGCAACTTCGAAGGTCGCATCCACCCCCAGACCAAGCTCAACTACCTCGCCTCCCCGCCCCTGGTGGTCGCCTACGCGCTGGCCGGATCGATGACCGTCGACCTCACACGGGACCCGCTCGGCACCGGCAGCGATGGCAAGCCGGTGTTCCTGCGCGACATCTGGCCCAGCCAGCAGGAAGTCCAGGACGTCATCGCCGCCTGCCTGCGCCCGGAGATGTTCACCCGGGACTACGCGGACGTCTTCGCCGGCGGCGACCAATGGCAGGCCCTGCCCACCCCGGAAGGCGAGCTGTTCGCCTGGGACCCCGACTCCACCTACGTGCGCCGACCCCCGTACTTCGACGGCATGAGCCGCACACCGCAGCCGCTCGCGGACATCGAGGGCGCCCGCGTGCTGGCCCTGCTCGGTGACTCGGTCACCACCGATCACATCTCACCCGCAGGCGCCATCAAGCGCGACTCCCCGGCCGGGCGCTACCTCATCGAACAAGGCGTCGCACCGACGGAGTTCAACTCCTACGGCTCCCGGCGCGGCAACCACGAGGTGATGATCCGCGGCACGTTCGCCAACATCCGGCTGCGCAACCTGCTCGCCCCCGGAACCGAGGGCGGCGTCACCCGCCACCTGCCCGACGGGGAACAGACCACCATCTTCGACGCCGCCATGCGCTACGCCGACGAGCGCGTACCGCTGCTCGTGATCGCCGGGAAGGAGTACGGCTCGGGCTCCTCGCGCGACTGGGCCGCCAAGGGCACCGCCCTGCTGGGCGTCAAGGCTGTGCTCGCCGAGTCGTACGAGCGTATCCACCGCTCCAACCTCATCGACCTGGGTGTCCTGCCCCTGCAGTTCCAGCCGGGGGAGACCGGTGAATCCCTCGGTCTGACCGGCGAGGAGACCTATAACATCCGCAGCCTGGCAGGCAGCGAGGCTGAGGGGCTGCCGCGCGAGGTCAGCGTGACTGCTGGCGGCCCCGCTGGCTCTGTTCGATTCACCGCTCGGGTACGCATCGACACCCCCACCGAGGCCGACTACTACCGCCACGGCGGCATCTTGCCCTACGCCCTGCGCACCCTCCTGCCCACCTGAGCGTCTCCCGTCGGGCCCAGTGCCCGCGCCAAGTCCCGCACGCCAGAAGACAGGGTGCGCGGCTTACTGTGACGGGCCGTCCGAAGGTGTGCGCAGGGCGAGCAGAGCGACATCGTCGTCAAACACCTGACGGCTCCGGCTGATCAGAGCGTCGCACAGTTCTTCCAGCGGGGCCGTTGCCAAGCGGGCGGCCTGCTCAGCCAGGTCGTCCAGCCCGGTGTCGATGTCCTGATCGCGGCGCTCGACCAGCCCGTCGGTGAACAGCAGCAGAGTACTGCCGGGCGAGAGGGGGTGTTCGTGGCTGAACCGGGCGACAGACGCCTCGATGCCCACCGGGATTCCGTGACGGGCGGGTGCCAGGTAGCGGGTGCTGCCGTCCGCGCCGACCAGCAGCGGCGGCAGATGCCCGGCGTTGCTCCAGCCGAACGTGTACGGCCCGCCCTCTGCCCGGCCGCGCTCGATGCGGCCGAACACCAGGGTGGCCGTGGGCGGCTCGTCGAACATCGTCAGGGCCCGGTCGAGCCGGGACACGACCAGGCCGGGCGGTTCGCCTCGGTCGAGGGCGATCGCCCGCAGCATGTTGCGAATCTGTCCCATCAGCGGGGCGGCCTCCACATTGTGGCCGGTCACGTCCCCCACCACCACACAGGTGGCACCGTCCGGCAGGACCATGGCGTCGTACCAGTCCCCGCCCAGCCTGGGCAGCTCGGAGGCGGGCTCATAACGGGCGGCGACCTCGAGCGGCGCCAGGTCGGGAAGAACGGGCAGCATACGGCGCTGGAAGTGCTCGGCGGCGTGTTTGAGGTGCTCGTACAGGCGGGCGTTTTCGAGGCTCACGCCCGCGGCACTGGCCAACGCCGTCAGCAGGCCCTCGTCGTCGTCATCGAAGGGCGTACCGTCCCTCTTGTCGGCGACGTAGAGGTCACCGTAGACCGTGCCACGCACCAGGAGTGGAACGCCCAGCAGAGTTCGCATGACCGGGTGCCCGGGCGGAAAGCCGGCCGATCGAGGGTGCGCGGCCACATCGGCCACCCGCAACGGCTCCCTGTCGTCCACCATGGTGTGCAGTAGGCCATGGCCTTGCGGCATGCCCATGGCAGCACACGGCCGCGGGTCGTCGATGCCCACGGTGATCAGGTCGATGACCTTGCCGCTCTCATCGAGCACGCCCAGTGCCCCGTAGCTCGCGGCGACGAGGTCGGTGGCTGCTTCCACAATGTGGTGCAGCACGGTGCGGGTATCCATGTCGGCGCTGACCGCCCCGATGGCGTCCAGCAGGTGCCGCAGCCGGTGCCGGTCCAGAGCGCGCTGCGGCGGGCGCGTGACCACGCCATCCCTGGCCTGGCCCCGCCTCCACCGCTGCCACGGATTGTGCGCCATGGTGCTTCCTCCCGGCGCCGGGCGCCGTCATCCTGTCGCCCTGCCTTGTCACATTACGCGCTCACCTGGTCGGAAGCAGGGCGCGTGGTGCGCCGCCTGCTCCCGTCCCAGAAGGCCGCTGCGTCCGGCGCTCCCGTGCCGCGCCGACCATACGTGGAGCACACGGTCAGGGCACGATGACGACGGGGCAGTGCGTGTGGCGTGCCATCCACACGGGCACCGACCCGACGAGGTGGTGCAGCCGGTGCTCCGGAGCACCGAGCACCAGTGCGTCGGCCTGGTGCTCATCCGCCAGCCGGGCCAGCTCACGGGCCGCATCCCCGATGCAGGCGGTGACATGGACATCCAGCCCGGCCGGTGTGGACGCGGGGAGCGTGTCGGCGAGCTCCGCGCGCAGCCAGGCCAGCGCATCGGCTTCCCCCTCCATCACAGGGACGACGGCCGTCTCGTCGTACGCCATGGGGGCAGGAGTGATGTACGCAACAAGCAGCGGCCGTCCGGTCCGGCGGGCCAGCCCGGTCGCCCACGCCAGCGCGCGGCGGCTGGCCGTCGATCCGTCGTAGCCCGCCACCACCGGATGCGCCGGAGCAGCGGGTGCCGGGGGGGCCTGCTCAGCCTCATCGCTCACGGCTGCGTTCGCACACTCGATGGCGGCACACCGGGCATGATACCGATCGCACCGGATTAGTCGCAGGGTGGCCGGGGAGCCGCCACGTGCTCATTCGCGGCGATCCGTACCGCGCCTGGCTGCGCATCGGGCCATCGCCGACGGAAGCCGGTTGGGAAGGTGCCGTGTCCGCGGAGTCGCCGACCATGAATCGCGGGCGGCGACGGGCGTGAAATCCGGGCCAAGCAGGCAACGGTGCCGCTGCCACGTGACCGAGGGCAGCAGTGACGACGCGTGAGAGCGCACGGCAGGAGACCTTGTCCCCGTGCTGCCCGCCCGGGCCGGGCGACGGACTACTGCGCCAGCAGACTGATACCCAGCACTATAAGGACGATGACCTTGGCGGTCTCGAAGGCCACGTAGTACACGTGCCCGCGCGAGCGGGGCAGGTCCTCCCCGGCAAGAACCCGGTCCGACCTGCGGTTAAGCCGGGGGCGGACCACCCCCAATTGTATGGCGAGCAGCACTGCCACGACGGCGGTGAGCACCACGACGGCCGCCGGAGGTCCGCCGACGGCCACCATCGCAATGACGACGGCGGCCAGGACGGCCTCAACGAGGTTCAGCGCGCGGAAGACCATGCGGCCGATGCCCAGTCCGATGGGGATGGTCACCCCGGGGGCGCGAAACTTCAGGGGCGCCTCCAGGAAGGAGATCGCCAGCACCATTCCGAGCCAGAGGAAGGTGACCGCGCCCGCGGTCGCGGTCGACGTGGTGTTCATCGATGCGTTGCCTCTCTGCCGTGGCGAAGGACGGCTGTCGGGTGTGGCGAATCAGGCCAGCGGCCAGGACGCCAGCCGGCCCGCGAACTCCGGTGGCGAGGCCACGACGATGAGCGAGGCCGGCTCCGTGCCGGGGTTGGCCAGGCTGACGCGTTCGCCGGTGGCGATGTGGGCGGCGGCAGTACCGGCCGTCAGTGTCCGGGTTTGGCCGTTGTGGTGCAGTTCGACGGATCCGGCCAGGGGGATCAGCACGATCTGCGAGGCGCCGTGGTCGTGTTCGGGCATGACGGCGCCCGCGGGCAGTTCGACATGGAGGACGGCGACCTGGTCGGAGGTTTCCGCGCTGGTCAGGAGTGCCGCGGTCGGACCGCCGGGCACGGGCGCGCGGCGGCGGGGGCAGGTGGCGATCTCGGTGACGTGCATGATGTTCCTTCCTCGGATGCGGTCCATGCGGCGTGGGGAGCAGAGCGGGCTGAGCGGTCACGGCACGTTCCCGGCAGGCCAGGCGGGTGCCGGATTCGGCGAACGGCCCCAGTGCCGTGGGGCTTCCGGTGCCCTCAATCCCCCTGAGGCGGAAGAGCGGCGATCAGCGGATGATCACGCTCGACCAATCCCAGCTTGGCCGCCCCGCCAGGAGATCCGAGCGCGTCGAAGAACTCGGCGTTCGCCCGGGTGTACTCGCGCCACTCGGCCGGTACGTCCTCCTCGTAGAAGATCGCCTCGACCGGGCAGACCGGCTCGCACGCTCCGCAGTCCACACATTCGTCCGGGTGGATGTACAGCGACCGTTGCCCCTCGTAGATGCAGTCGACCGGGCATTCCTCGACGCACGCCTTGTCCTTCACGTCCACACAGGGCTGCGCGATCACGTAGGTCATCGGCGCACCTCCCTCCCATCGGCAGAGGTTTACAGCACCGAGTTTCTACGAATAATACATGTAAGAATTGAGCGCGTCCGTCGGGGTAAGACGGGAGAAGGGACAGAGCCATGACGCTGACGTCCGAGGTCTTCATCCAGGTCACCGAGACCGCCCCGCCCACCAGGGCGCGGAGCGTGATCCGCACCGGTCAACAGCGGCTGCTCGCCGCGCTGCGGCCGAAGGTCGCGCTGCTGACCGAACTGGAACTGGGCGCCGACGCCCGGGAGGCCGCCCTGGCGACCCTGACCGACTTCTGCACCGGCCCGGTGCGCCGCCACCTGAACGCCACCGACCAGGCCTTGTATGCCCCTGCGGCAGACTCCCCGGAAACCCGCCTGCTCATCCAGGCCCTGCGTACCGCCGCGACCGCCCTCGACCAGGACATCGACGCGCTCACCCGCACCGACGACGCGCACCGAGCGAAGGCCATCGCCCGGAGCATCGAGGCGCGCCTGACCACCCACTTCACGGTGGAGCAGACCGTGCTCCTGCCCGCCCTCGCCGCCCTGACCGACGGCGAATTCGCCACCCTTGCCGCGGACTTCACGAACCTCCTCGGCGGCGCAGCCGCCCTGGACGTCACCGGCACCCCCCACGAGCGGCGCCGCCTGCACGTCCTGGCCCGCTACTCCCGCCTGGCCCGCGGTGAAGCCTTCACCCTCATCGACGATCACGACCCTGAAATCCTGCGCCATGAGTTCGAAGCCATCCACCCCGGCGCGTTCACCTGGGACTCCCTCCGAACCGGCCCCCGGCAGTGGCAGATCCGCATCGGACGGGTCGCCCCTGATGACTGACCCGCCCACCACCACGAACGGCCCCGACAGCCAGCCGTCCGGCGGCCCTCGGGGCACCCCCGCGCCGCGTCCGCTGTGCGACACGCGGGCCCTTACGGTCCTCGCGGTCGCGCCGGCCGGGGAACTGTGGAGGCTGTCCGTGCCCGGACGCGAACTAGATGCCGGCATCACCCGCCTGCTGCCCGGGCAACGCGTGAACACCCACACCGAAGCGGACCCGGACGTCCTCCTGCTGATCCTCGCCGGGGACGGCACCCTCCCCACCCCGCACGGACCGCGACATCTGACTGCGGGAACGCTGCTGTGGCTGCCGCATGGGTCCACGACCGACCTCACAGCAGGCGAAAACGGCCTGTCCTGCCTGACGGTCCGCCGATGCCCTCCCGATGCACCGAGCCGCCGCACGCAGCACAGCGCCCCACGGCAACGGCCCGGCACGTCCCCAGCCCCGCCGGGCGACACGACACAGCCGGACTGGCCCAAGTGGCTCTGCTGACCGGGAACTTGTCCACTCCACTGACGGCCGGATGGGGCAGACCAACCGCCGGGCCGTCGGCAAAGCGGCGGGGCAGGTTGCGGCTGCCGCGACGACGCGGCAATCAGCGGTGATCAGCTCGACGGAGTCCTGAATCCCGGCAAGCCAGTGCCGCGACTGCGCGATGGCTGACACCACGGGGATATTCATCGACGCCGCCGACCGCGCAGCATTTTTACGATGCTACATGTAATAATCAAGGTGGGTTGTACGCGAGCATTCCCGCCCCAGGGGCAAGAGAGAGGACGACACATGCCACCCGCCGCAGAGGTGTTCATCCAGGCAACCGACACCGACCCTGGCCCCCGGGCACAGGCCGTCGTACAGGAGGCCCACCGGCAACTCCGGCTGGCCGCGCTCGCCGAGCCCCATGAGGAGCACACCCTCGCGTTCGCCGGACAGATGCACCGCCTCCTGACGGCCACCGAGCAGACGCTGTACGCCGCCGTGTCCGGCGCGGCCGAAACCCGGCTGCTGGTCCGGGCACGTCGCGCTGCAGCCGTCACGATCGGCCGGCATGGCGACTCACTGACCGCCGCAGCCGACCGCGCTGGACACGCCGGGGCGGCCCGAACCCTCGCAGGCATGCTCACCGTCCATCTCGAAACGGAGGCTGCCGTGCTGCTGCCCGCCTTGGAGGAGCTGCCGGGAGTCGACCTGTCCGCCCTCGTCGGCGACTTCACCACCGTCCTTGAGGGCGGCCGACTGGAGGATCCGGTGGTCGTCGACGTTCGCGAGATCCCGCACGGCCAGCGTCACCCGCGTATCTTCACCCGCTTTGCCGGCCTCGCGAGCGGAGAGTCCTTCGTCCTGGTCAACAACCACGACCCCAAGCCGCTGCGCCGCGAGTTCGAGGCCACCCACCCTGGCCGTTTCACCTGGGAGTACGTCCAGTCCGGGCCCGAGCAGTGGCAGATCCGCATCACACGGGTGGACAGCGATGACTGAGACACAGACCGCCGTGCAGCCAGGAGAGGCGGCCGTGGCACGCATGCTGTGCGACGTCCGGGTCCTCACCGGCACATCCCCCGAGCCCGCCGGCGTCCTGTGGAAACTGGCCGAGTCCGGCCGCCAGCTCGACGCCAACCTGATCCGGCTGGCCACCGGGGAGCGTATCGGCACCCACGCCGAACCCGACCTGGACGTCCTGGTCCTCGTCGTCACCGGTGACGGCGTGATGGACACCCCAGAAGGAGCTCTGCCGCTGGCCGAAGGGGCGCTGCTGTGGCTGCCGCACGGCTCGACACGCGGCATCACCGCAGGCTCCCACGGCCTGGCCTACGTGACGGTGCACCGCCGCCGCTCCGGTATGCAGATCCGCCGCCGCTCCGAGCTCACCCCGGTAGCGGCAGCCCGACAGCCCGTGACACCAGCACGGCCCGCGAGAGAGTGAGCGATGCACCTCATCGACCAGGCGATCGAGGAACTCCAGGACTACCGGGGAGAGGAAGCCGTGAGCATGGCCTGGCTCGCCGACCGGCTGCTGTACTTCGTCGCCCTGCACCCGGAGTTCGAGATCCCCATCGACCGCCTCGCGACCTGGCTGGCCCGGCTCGACGACCCCGAAGACGAATGGCGGGGACAGGCGAAAGCACACGACGGGTTTTCCCTCGTTTCTACGGCGCACACTGGGTAAAATTGGTGAAATGAGTGAGCAGACGTTGCATGATCCGGCCGGCCCTCCCGCCGTGGGCGAGAGCCGGGCCCATGTACTCGACGTACTGCGCGCCACGCCCGAAGCAGTGGGCGTACGGGAGATCGCCGCACAGACGGGCCTCCACTCCAACACCGCCCGCTTCCACCTCGACACGCTGGTCAAGGAGGGGCTCGCCGAGAGCAGTACCGAGGGGCTCGGCCGCCCGGGCAGGCCCCGCACCGTCTACCGCGCCGTCGCCTCCCGGGTACCGGCAGGCCGCCGCAGCTACCAGCTGCTCGCCCAGATGCTCACCGGCCTCATCACCGAAGCGCTGCCGCAACCCGCGCAGGCCGCGGTCAACGCCGGGGAGGCATGGGGCCGCTACCTCGCCGACACTCCCTCTCCCACCCAGCGCATCGACGCTGAGGAGGCCATCCGGCGGCTGACCCAAGTACTCACGGGCGTCGGCTTCGCCCCCGGCCCCGCCGAGAACCGGCCGGACCCGGTCATCCCGCTGCACCACTGCCCGTTCCGGGAAATCGCAGAGGAGCACCGCGACGTGGTGTGTTCCCTGCACCTGGGCCTCATGCGCGGCGCCCTCAAGGAAGTACGCGCCTCCCTGGGCGTCGACCGGCTGGAGCCGTTCGTCGAGCACTCGCTGTGCCTGGCCCACCTCGCACCCGCAGAACAGCACGGGGCAGACCGCACTGACTGAGCACGTACGACGGCACTGACGGCTTGCCTCCGTTAACCGCGTGCCTCTCCAGGCAGCGGTCACTGGTGACGGCGGACGGCGGATGGCGCCAACGCGTCAGGACTACGGGTTGAACCCGCTTGGTATGAGATGACCCATGCCTGCCGCACCCCGGAGCCTCGTCCATGCGTCGCAGCACAGAGTCCAGGCCATATGCGAACAACCCAACCTCGGGGCGACCATTGGTCAGTGGGAAACCCCGTCCACGACTCGACGCTGAGGCTGTCCGCGCTGGCCACCAGCACGTACAGCAGAGACTCGCCGTCGCCGAAGAGCGCCCCGGTTCATCGGAACGCTCGTTCTGACCACCGCGCTGCGCGCTGCCAGCGCCCTGGGCCTGACACGATCTGCCGTTTCTGCTCAGCACGGTGGTGACCCCAGACCGCACCCGTGCGAAGGCGTTCGGGTACCTGATGCGCTTCGCCGACGGGCAGGTCTTCGCCTTTGTCTACTATGCCGCCTTCCTTGCCATCCATCGCGCCGGCTGGTGGTTGGGCGCGTTGTTCGGCCTGCTTCACGGACTCTTCGCTGTCACGGCGCAGGTGAACACCCTGCTGCCGCTTGTTCACCCCCGTATGGGCAGCCCCCTGACCAGTGCTCCGGACGTGGCCCTGCTCGAATCCCCGGGTTCCTGATGCTCAACTACGGCCCGAGTCCACCGGCCGTCTCTGTCGTGGCCCACATCGCCTACGGGGCTCTGAGCGGCGGATTCGCCTCGCTTTCCGGTTGAGGCACCACGTGAAACCCCCGCCGTGGGAGAGCGCCGTGGCAGGAGGCTTCCTCCGCCGTCGCCGTATCGAGCGGCAGGCGTGGGCGGCCTGTAGCGTACAGAGAAGGTCTTCCCTGCAAAGCCGAGACGCCAGCGGGCAGAACTTGGGGGCCTCCATGGGATCAGACGCAGCCTCGATACCCGGTGCCGGCGAGCCGGCGGACACCGCACGGGCCGAACCGGGGGTGGACCGCGGACCCCTGCTCGCATCGGTAGTGATGTTCGTATCCGACCTGGACCGGTCCGTGGAGTTCTACCGCGAACTGCTGAAGATGAGGGTCACGGTCCGCACCACTACCGCCGCGCTGCTCGTCGGCTCCGACGACACGCAGGTGTACGTGCGACGCATGGGTAGGGCCCCCACGCTCTGGGCGGCATCGGCGTTCAGTACGTGATCTGGACCGCGGACAGCCTTGATGATCTGCACCGGTGTGAGCGGACCCTTAAAGAGCGCTCTGCCCACACCTCGTCCAGGGAGATGGCCGACGGCTTCACTGTCGTCGAGGGACGCGATCCGGACGATGTCCCTCTGGTCATCGCCTACCCCGGACCGAACAAGGCAGCGCGGCGCGAGATCATGACGCGGATCTACACCTGGTGAGCGTCAACCCGGTCACTCTGCCGCGGGAGACATCAGGTCGCCACCCCAGCTGTTTAATCAGGTGCTTGCACCACGGATCACCAGGACGGGACAGGCGGCGTGGGTCACGCAGTGCTGACTGACCGAGCCGAGCAGGACGCCGGCAAATCCGCCGTGGCCGCGGCTGCCGACCACGAGTAGTTCCGCGCCCCGGGAAAAATCCACCAGGACACCGGCGGGGTGCCCCTTCCGGACGTATGAGCGCACCCCGACGTGCCCACCGTGAGGCAGCGCCAACTCAAGTGTTTCGGCGAGCTTTTCCTTGGCGATCTTCTCGAAGTTCCACTCCTCCGGGGGCGTCGGCACCCAGCCGTACGTGGCGGGGAATTCCCATGCGATCACAGCCTCCACGACTGCATTGAAACCCTTGGCGTGCCCCACTGCCCAGCGCAACGCAGCCATCGACGACTCCGACCCATCCACACCGACCACAATCCGCCGGTCGGGCCCGCCTGGCATCTCGCGCATAAAGACCACCTCTCTTTCAAAGATCGACCGCCTACCTGCCGATTATGGACGCCGTCCCGCGCGGAGACGTGGTCCCGTGCGCGCGTTGGGAAATGAGGTGATTATTGAGGTGAGAAGGCGGCGAGGGCTGGGATCGCCATCTTTTCCACCCTCGGCGATGGCTGTCACTGCATCAATTGACCGCCTTCGGGCGCTGGCCCCGGTTGTGCGGCCTGCGGACTCGGGAGCGAGGTCGCGAGATCATCCTGATCCATCATGCCGACTGCCGGATGCTCACGTATCCCACCTACAGCCTCAGGCCCAGGCCGGAAGAATCGTTCCACGATGTCGACATTCACCATGACGCGATGAGCGGGCATGTCTTTGATGTCGCTATGAGACGGCTCAACCTGGTGCAGTGATCACTGGAGCGATACGTCATTTGCTGGTGAGTTGGTCCAGTGGTAGGTCCGGGTCGGCGAGTTGGGCGCGGTCGATCCGGTCGCCGGAGCGGATCATGTTCTGGATCGTCTCGTTGACGTCCCAGATGTTGACGTTCATTCCTGCCAGCACTCGGCCGTCCGCCAGCCAGAACGCGATGAACTCGCGCAGGGACAGGTCGCCGCGTACGACGACGTCGTCGTATCCGCTGGGCTCGGCATAGCCCGCGTACTCCATGCCCAGGTCGTACTGGTCGGTGAAGAAGTACGGGATGCGGTCGTAGATCGCCCGCTCGCCCATCATGGAGCGGGCGGCTGTCCCGGGCTGGTGGAGGGCATTGGCCCAGTGCTCCACGCGGATATGCCTTTCCAGCATGCGGTGATAGGTATTGGCCACGTCGCCAGCGGCGTAGATGTGCGGGTCGGAGCTTCGCAGGGAGGCGTCGACCACGACTCCGTTGTCGATCTGCAGGCCGGAGTCGGTGGCCAGTTGGGTGTTGGGGGTGGCGCCGATGCCGACCACGACGGCGTCCGCGTCGATGCGAGTGCTGTCGGCGAGCAGTACCCCCGCGGCTTTTCCGCCGGCGCCGATTATCTCGGTGACCTGCACGCCGAGCCGCAGGTCCACGCCGTGCTCACGGTGGAGATCGGCGAAGACGGGTGCGATCTCGGGGCCCAGAACGTGCTGCAGCGGAAATGCGTCTGCCTCCAGGACAGTCACCTTCACTCCGGCGTCGCGGGCCGCAGCAGCCACCTCCAGGCCGATCCATCCGGCTCCGACGAAGATCATGTGCGAGGAGGTTTCGAACGTGCGGTGGATGGCTTCGCATTCCCCGACGCGTCGCAGGTAGAGCACACCGTCGAGGTCGGCGCCGGGAACCCGAAGCCGACGGGGGGAGGCGCCGGTGGTCAGCAGCAGCCTGTCGTATCCGATGCGCTCGCCGCTGGAAAGGGTGGCTGTCCGCTGGTGGCGATCGATCGCGGTCACGGTGGTGTCCAGCAGGAGATCTATGTCCTGTTCGGCGTACCACTGCGGCGGGTGGACGAAGATCGTCTCACGGTCTTGTTTGCCCTGCAGATACCCCTTCGACAGAGGTGGCCGCTCATACGGTGGATCCGGCTCGTCCCCGATGAGTACGATCCGGCCGTCGAAACCGTTCCCGCGGAGGGATTCGGCGGCTTTGGCGCCGGCCAGGCTGGCTCCGACGATCACGAATGTGACCTGTGTCAGTTTCATCAGGGGATGCTCCCTGCTCTCGGCTGCTGCAAGGACCGCTCGCAGGCGGCGTTACCAGGCCATTTCGGGATCCGTAGGAGGCTGCAGGTGATGGTCGTGCATCAGGATGGTGTTACTGGCGTCCTGGATGGCACGACCACGACTGGGAGGTGTGCGTGATGCACGACCTCGGTGCTGGTGGATCCCAGGGTTAGGCGTCCCCACGCTCCCGAGCCTCTGCTGCCCACGACCAAGAGGCAGGCATCTGCGCTCGCGTCGAGCAGGACTTGCGAGGGACGGCCTGGCTCCACCTTGATCTCTACCTCGACAGGGGCACCCCCCAACTCCTGCATGGCTTCTTCCACGGCACGGGCAATGGCCTCATACGTGGCGTCGCGTATCTGTGTGTCCAGGTCGTAGGAATCCGGAACGGTCAGCCATCCGAAACTGCTTGCCCTGGAGGCGGTGAAATCGTACGCACAAATGGCTCGCAGGCTGGTATTGCGCAACTGTGCCTCGTGCAGGGCAAAGCGCAAGGCGAGTCCGGAGACGTCTGAGCCATCGGTTCCCACAACGATTGGTGCATGCCCCGTGAACTGCGTCATGGAATTCTTTCCATTTCGGTCGGCACTGTGGGTTCAGGTGACTCTGCGGACCACCAGTGCGGTGATGTCGTCCCGTTGGCTTCCTCCGGTGTAACGGGCCAAGTCGTCGGCCAAGTCGTGGGCTACGTCCCACGGAGACACATCCGCCCAGGCCCAGAGTCGCTCTTCGAGGGGATAGAACCGGCCTGCGCTGTCGCGTGCCTCGGTGACGCCGTCGCTGCAGAGCAGGAGTGTCGCGCTGGGCGGGAAGGCGAACCAGTCGACGGTCCTGGGTTCCGCAGAGAGCTCCGCCAGACCGAGCGGCACGCCTGGTTCGCCGGTGGGAGCGGTGGTGACGGCTCCCCCGTCCAAGAGGTACAGCGGAAGGTGGCCGCAGCTAAGGGCCTGCGTTGCCTCCGATCCATCGACGCCGAGGATGAGAGCGGTTACGAATCGTTCGGGCTCGCCGGTCTGCGCCGCAAAGGCATTGTGGAGGCCGACTGCCGTCTCCAGGGCGTCCGCGACCGCGGTGAGCGTTGGCTCGCGCTGAGCAGTCTCACGAAACGCGCCGAGCACAGCGAAGGCGGCTGCCACCGCGGGCAAGCCCTTGCCCTGAACATCGCCGATGAGCAGACGCGTCCCGTACGGTGAGGCCACTGCCTCATAAATGTCACCGCCCACCAGAAGGTCTTCCTCTACCGGATGGCATACTCCGTCGACGATCACCCGATCAGTGAGCACAGGCAAGGGGCGCAGCATCTGGCGCTGAAGCGCGGCAGCGCCGGATCGCATCCGCTGGGATTCCTCCTCCCGTCTGATCCGCTTATGGCAGGTCAGCACGCACAGCACGCCGAGAACAAAGGCCAGCGCCATCACGATGACCTGGTCGCCGAGTGAGGGAAACGGCCGGTAGGCCAGTACTGCGGTGATAACCAGGATCACCCACACGGCGGCGTAAAGTGTCTCGCGCAGCGTGCCGATGGCAGCCGTCAGAGCGGGCAAGATGATCATGAGGGGGATCAATCTCACCGTGCTGTCACTGATCGCCAGCTCCAGCAGCACGAGGGGGATGGTCAGCGCCACCACGGAGATCAACGCGACGCCGGGCATGTGCTGAAGACGCCCTCGCGCCTTCTTCCGCCCCCCGCGCGTCATGGAAAGCGCGTCCATGAGGTGAGGCCACACCCGCCAACGGGACACCTTTCCACCGTCCCGCCGACATCCTGTCCATGCAAGTTGCACTGTCGGGGCTGCCCTGCCAGAGGCATGACAGTTCACCGCCCCAGCAGGGGATGCCGGGCGTGCTCCGTGATGGGACCGTGGGAAGGAGGGAAGTCGCCGTCGGCCGTGATCCGTACTAACCCGTTCACTCGCTGTCCACGGTCATATCGTCGCGGAACAGGAGTGCCCGCCATGCCGGAGTACCCCAGGGACTGCTTCCGCCGATCGTTCTCGCCCTGGCCACGGGCGTGTGGGAGCTGGCTGCGTCCGGTAAGCGGTGGCCAGAACATCGCAGCCGAGTCCGGACCGGCCGTGCGGAGCCGGAAGCCAGCGCACGCCGTCGGCCACGCATCGGCGTGCTCTGCGGACAGCGTGCCGTGACGTCTCCCGTGACGCTGCTGTCGTTCGGTCACGGCCTTGCCACACGCGAGCCACTGGCCGCCCTGCTTCACAGCGCTGGTGTAGAGGCAGTCGTCGACGTGCGGACCGCGCCGGGCAGCCGGCGCAACCCGGACGTGGGCAGGGAAGCGCTCCGCGAGTGGCTGCTGGCGCAGGGGATCGACTACCGGTGGGAGAAACGACTGGGCGGCTTTCGCAAAGTGGAGCACGACTCGCCCGATGTCTTCTGGGAGAACGACTCCTTCCGGGGGTACGCGGGTTACACCCGCCATCCGGATTTCCTCTCGGCCATGGATGACGTGCTGCGGCAGGCGGCTGCCGTCCGGACGGCCGTCATGTGCGCAGAGACTCTGTGGTGGCGCTGCCATCGGCGGATCATCGCCGACTTTGCCGTCATGGCATTGCATGCCCGCGTACTACACCTGGGACACGACACGCGGCTCACCGAACACCGTCCACCGACAGGCGCACGTCTGCGTAGTGACGGACTCCTCGTTTACGACCGCATGTGATTGCGATAGGCGCACCGAACGCTGCGCTTGGTCACACGGTCCTGCTCATACTGCCTGGCGGCGGTCCTGGGTAGGCGACGCCACTCGGCCGTACGACGAGTACGCCGCCTCCGGCCGAGGCCACTCATACGCTCGCCGGGGCGGCGAACCTGCCCGTGCAGAGGATGATGGTGCCGCCGCAGGCATCGCCCTTGCTCTGCGCCGGCTGAGGCTCCTGTGACGGTGCCCCGGGCACACGCTTCGCCTGGCCGAGCGGGCGGACATCGACAAGGTCGAACCCGTCCTCGTGACGCACGAGATGCTGGACCGTGCCCACACCGGAGTCACGGACGAATCCGACCCATCCCTGCGTCGTCGCATGCCGAAGAAGCCATCCGACGATGTCCATCGTCACCCCAAAGTCGTCCTCATGGACGCACGACCGGACGGTCAGAGCCCACGGTTCGCTGCCGTCGGGGTTCTCCCTGTCCTCGGTCCGGACGAGCAGGGAAACGTCGGCCCCGTCGAACGAATAGCTCGCCGAGTCACCGGCAAAGGCCTGCCAGGGGCCGCCCCACGACTCCCAGTCGGTCGACTTCAGCTCCAACGGCATCTCCTCCTGCCCCAGGAGCCACCTCAACTCCAGAAGCACCGGCTCGGGCAGATCCGGCGGCAGGTCCACCGCCAGGAACAGGTCGTAGTAATCACTCACTTGGCGGACCCTAATAGGACTCCGTTAGGTCTGCGTGTCGACCTTGTTCAGGGGCATGGTGAGTGTGTGGACGCAGATGAAGTGAACCGTGTGCGGGCGACGTTGGCGTTATACGTGGCCGATGTGTTCGCCTCGGTGCCGCGCAAGGACCAGCGGGCCAAGAGCGACTGCTACCTGCGGGGACTGATGCTGGATGGCCGCCGCAAGTCGATCCAGGCCATGGCCGCTCGGCTGCCGGACGGCAACGAGCAGAACCTCCAGCAGTTCGTGAACCAGTCCACGTGGGATCCGGTGCCGGTGCAGCGGCGGATCTGCGAACGCATGCTCCCGCTCATCGCCCCGACGGCCTGGGTGATCGACGACGTGTCGGTGCCCAAGGACGGAAGAATGTCGGTCGCCGTGGCTCCGCAGTACTGCGGAGCCCTGGGCAAACGCGCCAACTGCCAGGTCGCGGTCAGCGTCCACGCCACGACCGACACCGCCTCCTGCCCGCTGCAGTGGCGGCTGTTCGTGCCTCGGGAATGGGAAGCGGACGACGACCGCAGGGCTGCCGCCCGCGTCCCGACCGAGGTCGCACACCGCGAGAAGTGGCGGCTGGCCTTGGACATGCTCGACACGCTGGCCGACTGGGGAATGAGGCCGCCGGTCGTCGTGGCCGACGCCGCCTACGGCACCAACGCACATTTGCGGGGTGCCCTGACGGACCGCGGAATCGACTACGTGCTGGCCGTCCGCGCGGATGTGACCGCCTACCCCTTCGACGCGGAGCCCGAGACGCCGGACCGCAACGGACCCCTCGGCTGCTGGCCCCAGCCTCGTTATCGACAGGCCGCACCATCGCTGGCGGCGCTGACCGCCGGTCTCGAGCCGCAGGCGTTCACCACCATTGCCTGGCGGCAGGGCACACGCGGGGAGTTACGGTCCCGCTTCGCCGCCGTGCGCGTCCGCCCCGCCGGCAAGGCCGTCGAGCGTCCGATCAAGGCCGCTGCATCCTCCGAGCAGGGCTGGTGGGACGGCATCCTGCCCGACTGCTGGCTGCTCGTCGAGTGGCCAGAAGAGGCCGAGGCTCCCACCGATTACTGGCTGTCCAGCCTGCCGGCCAACACCCCGATCGCCGACCTGGTCCGCCTGGCCAAAGTCCGCTGGCGCATCGAACACGACTACCGAGAACTCAAGCACGGCCTGGGCCTGGACCACTTCGAAGGCCGTTCCTGGCCGGGCTGGCACCACCACGTCACGCTCGTGACCGCCGCCCACGCCTTCCTCACCGAACAACGGCTGACCCCAAAAGTCCCCGGACCGGACTCACTCCCTACCAGACCCTCGACGCCCTCCAAGACATCTTGAGGTGCTGGACCGGCATCTGCACCACCTGCCAGCAACCTCTGCCCAGCAGAACACACACAACACCAAGATCAAGACAGACCTAACGGAGTCCTATTAGCCGTGAGCTGGAAAAATCGCGCGGCCAGCCGCGGGGTGAACAAGTGGGTGGCCGCGACGATGAAGCGCCCGGTCGTCAGCGCTCTGCGGGAAGGAACCAGGTGGAGGGGGAATTTGGACATGGAGAATCCTTTCAATCCGGAACGGGCCGGTCAGTTGTTCAGGAGGTGGCGGGTCAGGAATTCGAGCTGGTCCGCAACGACGGCGTCGAACGCCGGCAGGCCGCTCATCCTGGGACGTTTCAGCGCGAGTCGGGGCGGGCGAGGCCCGAAGCGGCGTCGAGGCTGTCGATGGCAGGTTCGGGCCTCGGACACCGCGGCGGCGATCGCGGCGGCGGCCTGCCCGGCTTGTTCGGGTGTGTGGGACGGCATGACCTGTAGGCGCAGTCTGGCGGAGCCGCTTGGCACCACGGGATATTCGACGACCATGGCCTCCACTCCGCGCGGGCGCAGATTACGGTGTGTGAGGCGTGCTACGCGTTCGTTGCCGATGACGGCTGGAACGATCGGACCCGGGCTGCCCAGGCAGGCCAGTCCGTGGTCGGCCAGAGCTTCACGCAGTGCCGGCGCAGCCGTGCTCCTTCCGGGGACATCGCGATCCGCAATGCGGCGTTGTCTGCCGCGGCCTGGGCGCGGGGAAGGGTTTCTATGGGGTTCAGAGCCCGGCGACGACGCGTCGTAGTGTGCCTGGCGCGATGCGCAGCATGGCGGGCATGACTTTCGTCTGACCGGGGAATGCCATGTTCCGCCCCCGCCGAAGAGCTTTCATCGTGACCGCCGCCACCTGTGCGGGAGTCAGTTTCTTCCCCGTGGCTGCGGCGTTCATGGGTGTGTCCGTAGACGGTGGGAGGACCTCGAGGACATGGGTGCCCTGCGGGGCGAGTTGACGGCGCAAGCCATCCGCAAAGCCGTGCAGGCCGGCCTTCACCGCGCCGTGGGTAGGCGCGCGAGTGGGCGAGACCAGAGCGAACCCCGAGGTGATGAATACGATCGCGTCGGGCTCTGGCCATCGCTCGAGCACTTCACCGGTCAAGTGGATGGGGGCGGTGAGGTTCAGCGCCACCTCGGCATCGAGAGTCGCATTGGGGTTCTTGCCGGCAGCATAGTCTCGATCCTCGAACGTGCCGGCGTTGTTGACCAACACGTCCAGACGCCCGAAGCGATCAGCGATTGCTTGCAGCAACGCTGCGCGGTCAGCTGCGTCCGTCACATCGGCCCGCACGGCCAGCGCCTGCGGGTGTGCCTGCGCGAATCGGTCAAGCGCAGTCTGCGAACGTCCGCAGACGACGACAGACGCCCCGAGCTCGACGAAGGATTGCGCGAGGCTCAACCCGATGCCTGAGGTTCCGCCAGTGATGAGTACGGTCTGTGACACGACGCCACCTCTCTGTATAGCGTACCGATTGGTACGAAACACCGTAGCACATCCGTACCGATCGGTACCGAAGGAGTAGGATGAAGAAATGACCTCGCCAACACCGGTCCCTACTGGCAGGCCTCGCGCGTTCGACATCGACGAGGCACTCGATCGTGCAGTCCTGGTGTTCTGGTCAAAGGGTTTCGAGGGTGCCAGCCTTGACGACCTCACCGAGGCGATGGGTATCAGCCGCCCCAGCCTGTACAGGGCGTTCGGCAGCAAAGAAGACCTCTTCTACAAGGCGCTGGAGCGCTACACCGAGGGCTTGACCGCCTACTTCGGCCGAGCTCTGGCAGAGCCCACGAGCGGAGCAGTGGCTACTGCCGTGCTCCACGGGGCGGTCGAGGCGGCAACCATGCCGGGATTGCCCACGGGCTGTCTTGGCGTGCAGGGCGCGTTGGCCACCGGGGATGAGAGCCGCCCGGTCCGAGACGCACTCATCGCATGGCGTGAGGATGGGATAGCCCACTTGACGCGCCGGTTTCAACAGGCGGTGGACGCCGGTGACCTTCCGCCTTCCACAGATCCTCATCTTCTCGCGCTTTACCTGAGAACAGTCGCCAACGGGATCGCCGTCCAGGCCGCGAGTGGTAGTTCCCGCCCTGAGCTGCTGCAAGTCGCGAACCTCGCGTTGGTCAGCTGGCCAAAGCCATAGTCAGCCAGTCAGCCCGGGATCTGCGCACGTACTTCGACTTTCTGTGGTTCGCGCGAGACCGGCGTGACTGGCGCGACGCGTCCATGGATGACCGGGCGGCGTACGAGTGGTGGCGTCATCGCGACGAGCGTGGACCTCGTCTGTAAGAACCCCTAACGAAATGCGGTTCGGTCGAAGACTCCGCTGCCTACGGCGGGTGTGGAGTTGCATGACAGGATCCGGCTGTGACGTGCGATGTGTGTGGCCACGAGATGCGGCAGACACCGGTTGCGGAACCGCGAATGGCGTGGGACTTGCCGGTGAAGGAGCGGTGGTTCTGCTCCTGGTGCTACGCGTGGACCGAGCTGGGACACGATCCCCGTGAGGTTTCACGGCCTCAGTACCAGCCCATGTACGGGCGCTGGGAACGGGCGGAATCACCGGATCTTCCTGAGGACGTGGCCCACGCCTACGACACGGCCTATGCCTACACAGGTTCCGGCGCGACGCTGTGCGGCATAGAACACGAAAGCCTCTCGGTCTCTCCGTACTCGTGGGTGCCGGATCGGAGCAACGCCTGCGGTGCTTGCAAGGAGACCGCGGCCGTCATTGACCAGCGCTGGCCGTTGGAGATGCGTGGTGGAAATCGTGTCAACCCCACGCCTCCCCCCGGTTCCTGCTGGCCCCCTTTCTAGGGCTGCCCGCTCGACGCTCTCAGCCGCCTCCAGCAGATCAATGCGCACGCGAGCCTGAGGAACGCTTCGTGGATGTCGTCGCGGACCTCCCAGCCAATGCGCAGGCGACGGAACCAGTGCAGGTGGACAAACGTACGCTCCACAACCCAACGCTGGGCGCCCAGGCCAGAGCCATGCTCGGTACCGCGGCGGGCGATCAGCGGTTTCACACCGAGGTCCCAGACCAGGCGGCGGTACTTGTCATGGTCGTAGCCGCGGTCGCCCAACACCACGTCTGGTCGGCGCCGAGGCCGACCGCGCTTGCCCCGCACCGGCGGCACGGCCTGGAGGAGTGGGATCAGCTGGGTGACGTCGTTGCGGTTGCCGCCAGTGAGAGTGGCTGCGAGCGGGATGCCGGTAGCGTCGGTGATCAGGTGGTGTTTGCTGCCCGTCCTGCCCCGGTCAACGGGGCTTCGTCCGGTCTTAGCTCCCCCTTTACTGACTTCGGCTCGTCAGGGTGATATTTCCTGAAGTCCCCGCTGGGCCTGGGGTAGTGGCTGTACTCCGTGGTGTGTGAGGTATGCGGACGGGGGCGGGCTGACCCCTGCGGGACGTCAGCGCCGGGAGACGGTACGGATGCAGGCGGCCGAGTTGTTCGAACAGAAGATCAAGCCGCTGGAGGTCGCACGACGCCTGCGGGTGAGCCCGAAGCCGGCTTACCAGTGGCACCAGTTGTGGCGGGACGGCGGCGCGCGGGCGCTGGCTTCCCGTGGCCCGAGCGGATCGCGATGCCGACTGTCCCCGCGCTGTCTAAAGAAGCTGGCCGCGTACCTCGATGAGGGCCCTGCCGCGCACGGCTGGGTGGAGGACCAGGTGTGGACCGCGGCGAGGGTGGCCACTCTGATCGGCAGGAAGTTCCACGTCTCCTACAGCGTCTCCGGCGCGACAAGGCTGATGCACCGGCTCGGCTTCAGCCCGCAGGTCCCCACGCGGCGGGTCGCCGAGCGTGATGAGCAGGCCGTCACCGTCTGGAAGGAGGCGACCTGGGACGAGGTAAAGGAGCCCGGGCGGCCCGCGGAGGCTACATCTGCTTCGAGGACGAGGCAGGCTTCACCCGCCGGCCGCCCAAAGGACGCACCTGGGGCCGACGCGGAGTGACTCCGCAGGTGACGGTGAGCGGAAGACGTTCGGGACGGCTCTCCGTGGCCGGGCTGATCGCCATGCGGCCCGGCTCCCGGACCCGGCTGTGCCACCGTTTGCGCACCCACGCCTCGGGCAAAGGCAGCCGCCGCAGCATGGGAGAACGCGACTTCATCGCGCTGATCGACGGAACTCACCAACTCGTCAAAGGCACATCTGCCGGGAAAAGGATCTACCCGCTCGTGAAAGAGCTGGCCGGGGACGGGGTGCCCGTCACGGTTGCGTGCCGGGTGCTGAAGCTCGCCAGACAGCCCTACTACCGCTGGCTGGGCAAGCCGGTTGCCGATGCCGTGCTGGCGGAGGCATATCGCGCGAACGCGCTGTTCGACGCCCACCGCGACGACCCGGAGTTCGGCTACCGGTTCCTGGCCGATGAAGCCCGTGGTGCCGGGGCCGGGATGGCCGGGCGCACCGCGTGGCGGATCTGCCGGGACAACCGCTGGTGGAGCGTGTTCGGCAAGAAGCGCGGCAAGGGCAGGAAGGCCGGCCCGCCGGTGCACGACGACCTGGTCCGCCGTGACTTCACCGCGGATGCCCCCAACCGCCTGTGGCTCGCCGACATCACCGAACACGCCACCGGCGAAGGGAAGTTGTATCTCTGTGCGATCAAGGACGTCTTCAGCAAGAGGATCGTCGGCTACTCAATCGACGCGCGGATGAAGTCCCGCCTGGCCGTGACCGCCCTGAACAATGCTGTTGCCCGGCGTGAACACGTCGACGGGTGCGTTCTGCACACCGACCGGTTGAACTCGCCCAGTTCCGGTCACGGAAATTCGTCCGGGCACTCGATGGTCACGGGATGGCCGGGTCGATATGAAGAGTCGGGGCCGCAGGCGACAACGCGGCCATGGAATCCTTCTTCAGCCTGCTGCAGAAGAACGTCCTCGACCGCCGGACCTGGGCCACCCGTGAAGAACTACGGATTGCGATCGTGACCTGGATCGAACGGACCTACCACCGACGCCGCCGGCAAGCCTCGCTCGGCCGGCTGACCCCCGTCGAATTCGAAACCGTCATGACCACACCGGCCCTCCAGGCTGCGTGACCGAACCTGTCACCCAAACCTGCAGCAGCCCCGACCATGTACTTGTCGGCGATGGCCAGTCTCAAGTCCTGCCATGCCTCCAAGGCTTACTACCAGCGGAAGCGGAAGGAGGGGAAGGGACACAAACAGGCCCTCATCGCCCTCGCACGCCGACGCGTCAACGTTTTGTGGGCGATGATCCGTGACAGAGAGTGCTACCACGCTTCACTTCCCGTCGCGGCATCAGCTTGACATCAGCATTGGGAAGTCCCGTAAGCCGTGCTTCAGCTGACAGCGACAGGACGCGGGTGGAGAAGTCGGTGGCAGACTGACGGCCGGTAAGGGACGATCACGACGTGCACGGCCATGCTCCTGCCGGACGCGGCCGAACGCTTTGAGCGGTGTGATGCCGTGCTGACGTCGGATCGATGCTCGGCCTGGCGCTTTCCACCCCGGGCCGGAGAGGACGCGTGTGTCGCTCGCTCTTGAAGATCGCTTGGCCATCATCGAACTGGTCTCGTTGCACGGTCACCTCGTTGACGACGGAAGCCTTGACCGGTTGGAGGAGTTGTTCACCGCCGATGTGGTCTACGACCTCACCGACTTCGGCCAGGAGCCGCTGTGCGGGGTGGCGGCCATCCGGGAAGCGGCATGGGCGCTGGGAGCGGCCAATCCTGTCGCCCACCACGTCACCAACGTCGTCGTAACCGCATGGGCAGACGGTCGGGTGCAGGTCCGCTCCAAGGGGTTGGGTATCAAAGCGGACGGCTCCTGCGGTTCCGTCTCCTACGACGACACTGTCGTGCGCACCGCGGACGGCTGGCGGATCAGCTATCGCAGACTCTCGCCACGCCGAACTCCCCTGGGTGGGATGACAAAGCCTGGCTGACCAGGCACGTCCCGCCTGGTCCTAACCGGTCAGGACGACATTGTGCAGGCGGGCGATGCCAAGCATGGCGTGGTGGACACCGTCGCCTTTGAGACGGCAGTCGCGCAGGATCTTCCAGCTCTTCATGCGGGCGGAGACGTGCTCGACGCGGGCTCGGACTTTGCGGTGGGATGTGTTGTGCTCCTCCTTCCAAGGCGGAAGGTCGTCCTGTCCGCGCTCGCGGCGGTGCGGGATGACCAGGCCCGTTCCCCAGTATCCACCGTCGGCGATGACAACGGCCCTCCCGACATTGGCCTTGGCTCCGGACAGTTCCCATGCCTTGCAGTCGTTCCGGTTGCCGGGCAGGGGCCGGCCGACGGCGACGACAAGCCGGGTGTCGGCGTCAATGACGACTTGGTGGTTGGTGGAGTACCGATAGTTCTTCGACTGCTCGGCAACCGTGTGGTCGCGGGTGGGGACCAGAGTGCCGTCCACGATCAGCACGGTCTCCTTGCGGAACCGCTTGCGCTGCCGCAGGGCGAGTAGCGGTCCGAGATGACCGATGATCCGTGCGGCAGCCGATTTGGACACGCCGAACAGTGGGCCGAGCTGCCGCAGCGTCAGGTTCGTCCGCCAATACGTGGTGACCAGCAAGACCCGGTCATGCAGCGGCAGACTCCACGGCCGACCTTTGCAGGCCGAGTCCGCGCCTTCGTGCCGTAGGGCGGTGACCAGCTTGCCGAACTGCCGCGGGCTCAGCCCGGTGAACGGGGCTATCCAGACACCTCAGGGCCCTGACGCGTCAAGTCCTCTTCGGTGAGTGAATGGTTTCCCCAGCGGTTCCAGAGCGTGTGATGCCATTCGCCGGAATCGGTGCCGGGAGGCGTCACCGGCGGCACCGGCCCTGGGCTGGTCTCGATCAGGTGCAGAAGTGACCAGGCGACGCCGTAGCAGTCGTCAGGGCCGAAGCAGGCAGCCAAAGCATGCGCCTCGTCGGGTGTGACAGGCGCGGAGATGGCTTCGAGTTGTTTGACTCGCCGGTCGATCTCCTCCTCGTCGGCATCCCAGTCGGGCAGAGGTCCGTCGGCGACGAAGGTCTGAACTTCGGGTCTCATCCGTGAATGATCGACTGCGTGGGCGACCTGGAGCAAGGCGCGTTTGCCGCAGGTCAGGCAGCAGCCCTCTCCGTCACCGAGGGCGGTGTGGGGAAGGCGGCCAGCTCGTCGAACCGTTCGCCGTGCTGGAGGCAGTGGTAGAGCTGGCCGATCATGCGATTGAAAAGGTTGCGCTGGGCGGCGGCGTGCCACTCTGCGTGGTTGTCGCGTCGTCGTCGGTAGTGGGCTTTGGCGCCAGGTGAGGCGGTGATCGCGGAGAACGCCCAGAGGTAGCCGGCGTGGTTGAGACGGTCGTTCTTCACCCAGCGTCGCGTGATGCTGGACTTCTTGCCGGACGCCCGGGTGATGGGCGAAGCGCCGGCGTATGCCTTCAGGCCGCGGGCGTCGGCGAACCGTCGCCGGTCGTCCCCGATCTCGGCAAGCACTCGGGCGCCGAGCTGGATGCCGAGGCCGGGGAAGCTGAGGATGATCTCAGCGTCCGGGTGCTGAGGGAAAGCCTCCTCGACCGCCTCGGCGAGGTTATCGGCGGCGGTGCAGGCGGCCTCCAGTTGAATCAGGAGTGCGAGCATCTGCTTGCCGAGCGCGTCCTCGACCAGCTGCGGCTGGCGGGCCCAGTCAGCGCGGAAGATCTCGCGGAGCCGCTCGGCCTCGGCTGCGATGCCCCGCTGCCGACCGGACCGCTTCAGGGCTGCCTGCAGCTGCGTGCGGGTAAGTCGAGCGGCCGTGGCTGGTGTCGGGGCCGCCTTCAGGAGCTCGTGGGCCTCGCGTCGGCAGAGGCCGTTCTTCCAGGACTCGACGGCTGCGAGAGCGGCTGGGTAGTACTCGCGCAGCAGGGAGCGGAGCTGGTTGGCGATCTGCTGGCGGTTCCAGGTTGCGTCCTGCTGAGCGCGGGCGAGGACGGCGACGGCGCGGGCAAGGTCACTGTCCTGGGGAAGCGGCCGGTGGGCGTACATGTCAGTCCGCAGCACATTGGCGAGGACCAAGGCGTCGCCAGGATCGGACTTCTTGCGGGAGACGCTGTGCCGGTCGCGGTAGCGAGCGGCGGCCATCGGGTTGATCGCGAACACCTGCCGCTCGCCGGTCCTCAGTACCGAGACGAGCAGACCGCGGGAGGTCTCGCTCGCGACCGGGATCGGGGATTCCTCAGTGTCGCCGTACTCGGCCAGCAGATCGAGCAGGATCTTGTAGCCAGCAGCGTCATCGGTGATGTGCCGCTTGGCCAGTAACTGGCCGCTGTCGTCGACCAGGGCGACGCCGTGTGTGCGTTCCGCCCAGTCGATGCCGCAGTAGATCAAGGTCTTTTCCCTCCCAGCGTTCGGGTGTTTGTACTGGTCACGAGCTCATGCGGGACCACGCAGCGACCTAATCCCAGGACTCGACGCGAGGGTCGGTCCGCCACCTCAGTAGCTGTTCGTGGCACCAGCTCACCGCACGGGCCCCGGTCTGCGCTGGAGCTGAAGGCTCGGGCATCACGAGGGGTCACCATGCGGCGGGCTCGCACCACGTTCACCAACGAGTGATCAAGTGGGCAGTGTTGACGACGATGGCGGTCACGAGAGCATCGGGCACCACCACTCTGGATATAGGGATCAAGTCCCCAGACGGCTCAAGGCGTCGGCCCGACACCCACGTGACCGCCATCGCGACCAACGCGTCTACTGCTCGAACAGGCCAGCGGGTGTATGTCCCTCAGGACTGTCGCTATCACCGGATTAGGACGGCTCCGACGCCGTGATCGCACCAGCCACATGGAGATCATTGCGGATCTGAGCATCCGCCCAGCGGTCATCAGTCCGTTAGAGAGAGGCAGAACTCGTTGCCTTCAGGATCGGCCAGGACGATGTTGTCCGCGTGCCGGTCCTGCACAGTCGCACCCAGAGCAGTCAGACGCTGGATCTCCGACTCAGGGTCCGTAGCAATTAGGTCCACGTGCACGCGATTCTTCGCGCCCTTGGCTTCTGGCACGAGTTGGAACCACAGACGAGGTCCTCCGTCTGTCGGCTCAACGAGCACCGTCGGGTCGTCTTCGGTGCTGGTGATCCCCAGCGAGCGCAGGCGTGCAAGTTCCGCATCGTCGTACGGAGCGACGGCATAGCCATCCAGAGCTGCCGCCCAGAAGCGGGCGGTGGCCGCAGGGCGAGCGCAGTCGAAGACGATGTCATGGAGTCGCGCCATCCATCCATGATCCACGCGTCTGACGGACGATGTCACGCCGTTTTCAGAGCAAGGACGGCTGGGGGCCAGGCGCTCGAAGATCACTTACGGGACAGCCCTTAGCCCCAATGCCGTTGCTTTACGGGTTGGTGGGTTGGGGTCGTTTGATGCTGTCTGCTCGGGTGCCGGTGCGGGTGGGCTGGGGCCAGGTGTGGTGTTGGGCCCGTTTGAGCCGGTAGTTGGACATCTTGCGTTTGACGACGCGGGGCTGGCTGCGCAGGCGTCTGTGCGGCAGGAGTCGTTCCAGCAGGTCGTGCTGGAGCAGGACGAGCGCTCGCACCAGCAGGTCAGGGGAAAAACTGCCCGGCGTGACGGTCACGCTGCGCCGGGCAGAGCGCAAGGTCTCGGTGAAGGAGACTGGTCGGGATCGAGCCCCCGGGTGGCGGCGGTTCTCACCATCAGCTCGCGCAGAGCGTGGTGGACCAGCAGGTGTGCCCAGATCTGCTGGAGGACACCGTCGGGTGTTTTGCTGCTGATCACCACGCGGGCTCCGCGTTGATGGGTCTTGAGCTCGGCGAAAACGGCTTCCGCCTCCCAGCGCTCCTGGTAGAGCGCGGCCAGCTGACGGGCGGGATGGCGGCGGGCATCGAGCAGGCTGGTCACCAGCCGGTAGTCCTCGCCTGCGCGGCCGGTGCCGTTCAGCCGGTAGGCCAGCACCCGCACCGTGACCGGGTCGCTGTGCGCTGGATCGGTGTGAGCGTGGATGCGGGAGAGCCAGGATCCGTCCCGCAGGATCCGGTCAACGGGCAGGACCCGGTTGACCGGCACCCTCCCCAACAGGTCGGCGCCAGCAGCGGTGAAGGCCCGCCACAACGGCACGCCGAGGAACTCACGGTCGGCCAGGACGAGTTGTCCCGGCCCGCAGGAGCGGGGCAGGCGGCCCACCAGGGTGACTTCCCCGGTGCGGCAGCCGGCCAGCTCGGCGTCCAGCACCAGGTGCGTGCCCACTTCAGTCAAGCAGGCCATCCGCACCTGGGGAAAAGAGCTTTTGTCGTGGCCGCGGCTGTTTCCGGGGCGGCCGAAGGCAGCCTCGTTAGCCGGGCTGTCGGCAACGTCCCAGCAGGTCCCGTCCACTGCCAGCAGCCGCAGCCCCCGCCAGAACGCCCCCGGAGTACTCTCGGTGCCCATCGGTTTTGCGGTCGTGGTGAACAGGACCCGCAGCGGCTCCGGACCCAGCCGCTGACGGGCTCTAAACAGCGACGATTTCGCCGGAACGGGCCAGTCGCCCAGCAGGCCCTGGCCCCGCAGGCCCTCGACCAGATGCCGCATCACCTCCAGATACGGCGCCGGCGAGAACAGGGCCAGCCCGAGCACGAAGTACACCATCAGCCGGGCCGGCAGCAGGCGTCTGCGCTGCTCCCCACGACCGCACGCGGCAACTGCACGATCCACCAGACCGGACGGATACACCCAGGTCAGCAGCCCCAGACCTGATAACTCGCCGACATCCGCAGACACCCGAACCACCCCCGGGAACACTGCACAGCAGCGTACGCCCACGAGCTAACGCAACGGCATTGCCCTTAGCCCCGCCCACCGAAACCTCGGACGGCGGCGGACAGCTTGGCGAACTGCTTCTCGCCGGAATTTGATCGTCCCGTTCCCCGAGCTGTCGGAGTGCAATGGGACGGCTCTCGCCTTCAACCGGCCCTACAGGGAACGGCTGTTGTCAGTGGTGCCTGGCATGGTTCGGATCATGTTCGACGGACTTCATGACATCGACTGGGCGTCGATGGAGCACGCGTACGGCTCCGCCGAGGAGGTGCCGGCGCTGCTGAGGGCGCTGCGCTCCCTGGATGCCGGGGAGCGCCGCACGGCCCTCGATCGCTTCTACGGTGCGGTGCACCACCAGGGCGACGTGTATCCGTCCACGGCAGCCGCTCTGCCCTTCCTGTTCGAGCTGGTCGCTGATGGCGCCGCGCCCGGGCGGGCGGCCCTGGTGGCGCTGCTGGTCAGTATCGGCCGGGAGTCCCTGGAGCGGGGCTTCGCGGACGACGGCACCGAGATCGAGTACTACCCGCCGACAGGCTACGGGCAGGCCATCGCCTTCCTGCGCGAGCGGGGAGCGGAGTTCGCCGAACTCGCCCGTGACGCAGACCGGGACGTACGCCTGGCCGCGATTTCCGGCCTCGGGCTCTTCCTTGACGACGCTGACCGGGCTTCTGCAGTACTGCGCGAGCGGCTGGCCGCCGAGCAAGGTGTCGCGGCGCGGCTGCGGATCATGGATGCGGCGGCCACCCTGGCACTGCGCCTGCCAGCGGCCGCGCACGCCGTAGTGGACTGGCTTGCCGGGCTCGCTGCCGACCCCGCCGGGGGTCCGGTGATCCGGCTCGCGGCCCTGATCCAGCGGGCCCGCTGCGCTCCGGATGCGATCGGCGAGGACGTCGTGCCGGCAGCCCTCGGACTGCTGCGCGAGAGCGCCCGCGTCCTGCCTGTGCGGCCCATCGCGCCGGGTCCGAACCGTCCGGTCACATCCGCGGACACCCTTGCGCCCCAGGTTGTCGCCGCCTTCGAGGATCTCGACCGGCGCACACCCGTGTTCGCACCGACCACCATCCTGCTGCGGACGTTTCATGAAGTTCTGGGTGCCCGGGTGCTGGAGCGCACGGCGGTGCTGACCGGGCAGCTGTGCAGCCCCGATCCCGGCTCGCGCCTGGACGCGGTGCGTATGAGCGGGGAGTTGATGCGGACCTGGCGCGGGGACCACACCCGCCTCCTCCTGCTCGTTGCTGACCAGCTCTCCATGGCCGACGAGGAGGTCGCCGCCGAGGCTGCGGCCGTCCTGGAAGCCTGCCACCCGATTGCCGCCCCGGCCCAGGAGGCACTCGCCGCGCGCATCGACGCTCAACGCGCGGCGCGCGGCCCCAACGTGTGGGCCGCACCGGATGCGCTGCTGCGCAGGGGCCACCAAGAGGCCGTCCGGGCCCTGGCACGCTTGGGCGACGCACGCGCGCTGCCGAGTCTGCTGGCCGGCCTGGACAGCGACGTCGACGCTTGGCGGGCGATCCAGGTCGTCGGGCATCTGCCGCAGGCTGCTGGCGAGTTGGTGCCCCGGCTCTGCGACCACCTGCGCCGGATCGACCTCTCCGAGCAGCGGAACGAGATGAGCGCCAACGCGATCCTCTCCGCCCTGGCCACGCTCGGCGACCCGCCCGCGGTCACTGCGGTGGTGGACGCCCTCGGTACCGCCATGCACCATGAGCAGCACGGCATCACGCGATCAGCGCTGAAGGCGCTGGCGGCGTTCGGCCGGGCAGCGGCCGGCGCACGGGACACGATCCGGTCGCTGACCACCGCCAGCGACGCACACGTACGCCCCGCCGCCGTCACCGCCCTGTGGGCCGTGGGCGGTGACCTGGCCGAGGTCATGCCGCTTCTGCTGGGCCTCCTCGACGACCGCATCACCTTCCGCATCGACGACGCGGCGGATCTGCTCGGCGAGATAGGCCCGCCCGCATCCGCCGCCCTGCCGCGCCTGCGCAACCTCCTGACGCACGACTACGAATGGGTGCGGGTGCACTGCGCGGTGGCGCTCTGGGAGATCGGCGGCGAGGCGGAGGCACCGTCCGTCTTGAACGCCCTGCTGCAGTCCATGGCCAAGAACCCCGCGACGGCCAACCACGTCGTCGGCTGCCTGGACCGCATGGGCCCTCTCGCAGCACCGGCACTGCCCCTGCTCCGCGAGCAGCTGGCCCTGCCCCGGCGCGGCGGCAGGTTCCAGAGCATCGACCACGACGAGGCACTCCAGCGGGTCGGCCGCACCGTCATCGCCCGCCTCGCCACACCCGACGACCTCGTTGCCCCCGTCACCGACTACCTCGTCTGACACTGCCGTAAGGAGAGACATGTCCTTTCCCGAGTTTCCGCAGCCCGCGCCCGGCGAAGTGCTGTTGGTCTGCACGTGCTACGAGGACGGCCGGGCGCTGTGGGGCGGGCTCCTCGACGAGATCGCAGCCCGCCGGGAAGACGACGGGCTCGTCCTCGGGGGCAGCGGCGTGCGGCTGCGTATGGTCGAGGACAGCGGGTGGGACCACCTGTATGGGGGAAACATCCCGGCGCTTGTTCCCGGCAGCGGTCCCGTGCCGCCGGTCGTGGTTATGGCGGACATCCCGGTGGTGTACGGCGGGGACGGTCCGCTGCTGGTGGACCTGGCGGCGATACCCGGCCGCGGTGTCCGGATCCCGTCGGCCCGGCTCGGCGAGATCCTCGCCGACCTGCTGGGCGGCGCACTCGCCTTCGACGGCCTGGTGCGCGACATGGACCGGTACGGCATGTACCAGGGCGACGGCGGCCGGCCGGCTTTCCCCACGCCCGCGTCGGCACCGCCGCGCCGGTCCTTCCCGCCTCTTCCTTCCACCGGCGCGGCCCTGCTGGTGCGCACCTGCTTCGACGACGAGGCCGGCTGGCAGGCCCTGCTCGGCGAACTGGGCGGGACAGACGCAGACGGCTGGGTCGGCGCGGACCCGGACTTGGACGAGATCGACGAGGAGCACTTCCCGTTGACGGCGCTGGTCGTCGACCACCCTGCCTTCGAAGGCCTCCAGCCGGGCCAGGTCCCGGCGCTCGTCCCGCCCGACGAGCACACCACACTGGTCGCGCTCGCCGACGCCCGGACCTTTACCGAGCCCGGACGACCTCTGACCGTCGTCGACCTGTACGACACCCCAGGACGACAGGCCGTCCTTCCCTGCCGCGAGATCGGATCCATGGCCTGCAACCTGGAAATCGCCAACATGGACTTCTACGAGTTCGTCACCGAAGACCAAAGATCCCGCTGACATAGTGCGGTTCACGACGGAGACGGAGGATGGCACGCTCTGCACCCGCATCCCCGACCACCGCAAGCCGACGAGCCGGCCGATCCACCCCGGAGGTACACCCACGATGACGCCCGAACCCGAGCCTGCCCAGAACGGCCCCGCCGCGGCCTCAACGGGCCGCCCCGCGTCCCTGACGCGCGCGGTACTGGCCAAGCGTGGCTTCGTCGGCTTCGTGCCGTTCGCCGACCTCCCACACAGCACCGTCCCCACCGGGGAGGGCATCTACGTCGTGCTGCGTCCCTCCGCCTCACCCCCCGCCTTCCTAACACGCAGCCCCGCCGGCCACCGCAAGGGCCACGACCCCACCACGACGACCGCCAACCTCAACAGCGCCTGGGTGCCCGGCGCCACAGTGGTGTACATCGGCAAGGCCGCTGGCCGCCAAGGGCTGAATCAACGGCTGAACGCCTACCGCCGCCAGGGTCAGGGGCGCAACGCCGGGCACAGCGGCGGCGCGTACATCTGGCAGCTGGCCGACTCCGACACGCTCCTGGTCGCCTGGCTAACCGTGGCCGAGCCCCCCGCCGGCCAGGCCGAGGCGGAGCTGATCGCGGAGTTCACCTCGATCCACGGAGCGCTCCCATTCGCCAACCGCAACCGGGGATCCTCGATCGTGCGCGGACCCGCTGGCGTTATCGATGCAGTTGGCCCCACTTCCGGCCAGGAAGTACACCTCGTAGCCGAGCCGGCCGATGACGTCCAGCTCGTAGTCGAGTTGCCGTACGGCGCGCTCGTCTCTGTCCAGGCCGCGGGCGGCCATCCCGGTCTCGCACCGCTGCCGCAGCAGCCGCGCCGCTGAGCCGGACTCCTCGCCGGCGCCCACGACGGCGGGTTCGGGGAAGTGCGGACGGCCGAGGCCGAGATCGGCCGGGGTGAGCGTGCAGGACTGGCCGGTGGCCTCGGTCTCCGCCAGCAGACGCACAGCCCGGCCGCGATCGTCGCCGACGGCCTGGGCGATCCGCTCGGCGGCCGCGGCCATGGCTGTCGGCCCTTTCAGCCACCGCTCGCCGCCGTCCAGGAACCGGCGGTCGACTGGCCGCAGCAGGCGGGCCGCGTCCAGGACGTCGGCCACCCGTTGCTGGTCGGGATCGGCGTAGCGGACCGCGTTGGTCAGTACCGTGCGCACCCCCACCTGGTCGCCCAGGCCCACCGTGCGGGCGGCCAGCCGCAGCGATCCCGGCCCAGTGCCCTGCCGCCCCAGATACACGGCGTCCAGGCGCAGCCGGTCCCCGGCCAGCTCCCGCCACGGCTCAAGCAGCTGCTCGGCAACGTCGGGCCGGCCGGCGGACAGCGCGCAGCGGCTCGGAGGAGGGGCCGAGCAGCACCACCAGGTCCTCGTCGGCGTGGGCGTGCAGGCCAGGACACGACCGGCGCCGCGCCGTCGGCCTCGGCGTGCGCGGCGGACACCAGCCGGCACAGCCGCGCCCACCCGGCCGGGTTCTGCGCGAGCAGGGTGATCCGCAGCGGCGGTTCCACCACGTGCGCGCCGCCGCGCACGGGCGTACGGGGTCGGCCGACCGCCGGGTCCGGCGGCGTGAGCGGGGCGACGGCGACGTCGACCCCGAAGACGGGGCGGATCCCGGCGGTTGCGGCGGCCTTGGCGACGCGTACCGTGCCCGCGACGGTGTCCCGGTCGGTCAGCGCGAGCGTCGTCATCCCTCGCTCGGCAGCACGCTGCACGAGCGCATGCGGGAGGGAGGCGCCGTAACGGGCCGAATAGCCGGAGGCGACGTGCAGATGAGTAAATCCACCGCTCCGCACCTCCTGCCTCTCGCTTGTCCCTCCCCTGACCGGTGTCCCTCCAGGTCTCCACCATAACCGAAAACCGAAAATCTGTTCGAACTCGTCGGGTGATGTCGTCCACGTGTCGCCCGCGGGCGCCAGATCCGTTCTCGTGCCTGCCCCCATGGCCGCAGCGGCGGGCCGGCATGTTGACGTCTGGAGTGCCGTACAACTCCGGCAGTGAGTGATGGTCCGCTTGGACCACTCGTATGCCGTAGGCTGCGGTCTATCGACGCGGGGTGGAGCAGCTCGGTAGCTCGCTGGGCTCATAACCCAGAGGTCGCAGGTTCAAATCCTGTCCCCGCTACCAACTCCGGCCCCCTTGACGCCATGTCGAGGGGCCGGATGCGTTATGCGGCACGGTGAATGACCTCGCCTCGCTCCTTCGTCCACGTTCGCAGAGGCTCATGCTCTCCGCCGGTGTCCTCCAGCAAGATGATCGTCACTCCGTCACGGCTGCCATGTATCCCCAGCCAGCCGCGGAACTTCTCCAACGCCACCTCGTGGTCGGTCCAGGTGCCTTCCACGGCCGGGCCGCTGGGCCTGAACTGCATCGTGACGTGCCATGTCCCCACGGGGCCATCCTGCCCGACCAGGCGCTACGGCGACGACACGCGCGACCGGTCCGGCCGGGACGGCCAACCGGTGGATCTTGCTTCTGCTCCCCGCGCGCCACACTCGGTGCGGAGCGGTCGTACGCTGCGCTGAAGGCCATGGTCCGCGAGGATGTCCCCGTACGCTCGCCCGTCGACGTCGTACGCCCCGTCACCGTGCGGGACCTGCCTGCCGAGGACCACTGGCCGGGCACCCAGACCCGCTATGAGGTCAAGGCCGACGGGTGGCGGGCCGTCGCCGGCGTCCTCGAGGAACACCGTCCCGTCCTGTACTCCCGGCAGGGAGGCGACCTCGGCGCGATGGCCCCGGAGGTCCTGGACGAGCTGCACAATCTGCCGGTCGGAACGGTCCTGGACGGAGAGCTGTGCGCCGTGGTTGGCGACCGCCTCGACTTCACCGCGCTGGCCCGCCGCCGCGGCCGCGACCGCCGGCGCTGGCCACCGATCGTGTACCTGGTCGTCGACTGCCTCGCCATCACCGGCACCGACCTGCGCCCCCGCCCGCTGCAGGAACGCCTGGACCGGCTCGGCGAGGTGTTGCGGCCACCGCCCAGTGTGATCCAGCCGGTGCCCGCCACCACCAGCCGCACGGAGGCCTTGGCCTGGTACGAGGAGCTCCGGCCCCATGGTTGTTTACGCACAACTGCCGTGTCTCATAGGGCATGTTGGAGCGGCCTATCGAACGCATTTGTTGGGTGTTCTGCACTGTGTCCCGTCCGTACCGTCGGTGGGCATGGAGCTAGCGTTCTACTCCAGTGAGGGCTGGGAGTCCTGGGGGTTGTCGGGGAAGCCGACGATTCCCGAGGGGATGGCGTTCCTTGTCGACGATGACCTGCTGTTCGAGGACGGACGGGGGGTACGTGCAACGGCAGTGGCCAACGAGTGGTTGCGGTTGCGGCCGACGGAGAACTGTCCGGCGCCGTCGTCATGGGGGACGTACGCGCGGATCCTGCGGGACTGGATCGCGGCGGCCCAGCTGCACGAGATCGAGGTCTTCGACACCCGGGATCGGCTGAAGGCTCTGCTCAGTACCTATGCGGTGGACCGGGCTACCGGGGACCCCAAGCGGCGGCTGGGGGCGGTTACGTGGAACCAGCACATGAGCGTGCTGGGGATGTTCTACCGGTGGGCGATGGCCGAGCAGCACGCCACAGCGGTGCCGTTCACCTACCAGCAGGCGGTGATGCTCTACGCCGAGACCGCCCGCGAGGTCCTGGTCAATCAGGCCCGGCGTCGGGTTCCGAAGGACCATGTGACGATCAAGTACCTAGAGGACGACTTCGCGGCCACGTTCGTCAACGGTCTAGCGGGGCTGCGGCCGGACGGGAGCGAGGACGAGGGGCCGGGCCGGTTTCGCGGACGGCATCTGGCACGCAACGGCGCGGTGGGCGAGCTCGTGATGTCCTCCGGTACCCGGCTGCAGGAGTTCTCCTACCTGCTGGCCTGAGAGATCCCACCACTTCCGCCGACGCCACGGTTGATGCCGATCGCGTTTCTGCTGCCGGAGAGCATCACCAAGGGCAGCAAGTTCCGCGTCGCCTGGACTTCGTACAGTGCACTGACCCGCGTGCATTCCTACATCTCCTTGGAGCGCATGCTGGCCTGCGAAGGCTCTGTGTGGCGGCCTCCGGGGAGGTGGGGTGCCCCGTTGTTCGTGAGCGAAATGGACAGCCGGGGCGGGCGGGTGAACGGGCGGCGCGCGCAGTGGCGGACGCTGCGGGCCGCCGAGCGCCGCCGTCTGGTGGCTCCCGATGGCGGCTCGATGCTGCTGGCCGTCCGCTCCGACGGCGGCCCTTTCACCGCCTGGTCGACCGTGTTCGAACGGACGGCGCAAAGAGTCCGGAAGCGGTTCGAGACGCGATTTCCGCACGTGCATCCGCACTGCTGCCGGCACACCTTCGCAAACGCGCACGGCTCACGGCCGAAGTCGAACGGGCCGAGCATATCGTTGCCGCGATCGACGCCGCAGCTCAAGGAGGATCGCGTGGGACAGATCAGTAGCGCCGAACGCCGCCGCAACGAAGAGGCCATCCGGGCCGCCATGGACCGACTCCTCAACGGTGGCCTCCCGCCCGGCGGCGGCTGCGACTTGAAGACACTGGCCACCGAAGCCGGCGTAACGCGCACCGCGTTCTACCCGAAGAAGAACCGTGACGGCACCACCCGCCCCGGCCCCTACCAGCACCTCGCCGAAGAGTTCCAGCAGCGCCTTCGTACGCTGCGGGAAGCAGGAGAAGTCGTCGACCCGCGGATCGCGCAGATCGAACGGCTCAAAGTTAAGGTCACAGAGCTCAAGGAACGTCTGTCCCATCGGGACGAGACCGTCGCCGAGCTCACCACGTTCAAGGAACGCGCCGTCTCACGCCTGGCCGCACAGCACGACGAGATCGTTCACCTGCGGGAACAGGCCCCAGCCCTCGGCAACGTCCGCCGCCTGCCCGCCCCGCGCCCCGGAACGGCCCCGTGCGGATCCTGCAGCTGAGCCTGACGTCTACCAGCAGGTCGAGAGGGAACCCGTCGGCGAGGCCCCCTTATTCATTCATCTGGGTTTCAACTACACATGGGCTCCGCCGCCCTGGCAGCGTGAGCTGGTGAGGCCGGGGTTCAGGATCCGGTGCGGTAGCGGCTGAGCATGAGGGCGACGGCTTCGTCCACGATCGCGGCGTCGGTGGGGTCCGGCGGCACGAAGTCGGTGCGTACGAGTTGAGGCCACAGGAGCTGGCTGCAGATCATGCCGAGGAACTGTTCGGCCACTGCGGATACCGGCTGTGTCTGTCCGTCGGCCGAACGGAAGTCGAGGGTGCCGGCCTGTGCTTCGGCGTCCAGGTAGTCGCGGAGGCGGTCGAAGAAGGGTCCGCGGTCGATGGCGAAGCCGGTGCCGACGATGTCGGCGAGTTCCGGCATCTGGGGGAGTTCGGTGATGATGAGGCGGCACAGCGCCGCCGTGCCGGGCCGCGCGACCAGGCAGGCGTAGTCGCGGCCGATGTGGTCCAGACCGTACCGGGGATCGCCCGGCGGGGGCGGTGCGGCGTACTGCACATCCAGCTGCCACTGCTCGGAGGTGACGGCCGCGAACAGCGCAGCCTTGGAGGGGTACCGCTTGAAGAGGGTTCCGGTGGAGACGCGGGCCTCCCTGGCGATCTGGGCCAGGGAGGTCTTGTCGTATCCCCGGGCGAGGAAGAGGTCGCGGGCGGCGCGGATGATGCGCGCGCGGTTCTCCGCCTTGATCTGCGCGTGATACCCGGCTTGGCACGTATCGCCACCGGTTTCCGCTCGGTCCGCCGCCGACATACCCACGCCCCTCGCCCGTCTCCCAGCCGCATCCTCGCTGTCAGAGGACGGTCTGGCCGCCGTCCAGGATAAGGTCCTGGCCCACAGCGAAGGCGGAGACGTCGGAGGCCAGGTACACGACGGCTTCCGCGACCTCCTCGGGCATACCCATGCGGCCCAGCGGGATGCCGGAGCTGATCCCCTCCAGGACCGCCGCCTGCACCGCGGGGTCCTCGATCCCGAGCTTGGAGTACAGCGGGGTGTCCACCGGGCCGGGGCTGACCGCGTTGAACCGGATGCCGTGCGACCTGAGCAGGTCCGCGTTCCACGACCGCATCAGGGAGCCGACGGCCGCCTTCGTCGCGGCGTAGGCGTTCGACTGCCCGTAGCCGCCGTGCGCGCTGTTGGACGCGTTGAGGATGACCGAGGACGGGTTGGACAGCACGGGCACCAGGGCCTGGGTGAGGAAGAAGACGCTCTTGACGTTGATGTCGAAGAGCCGGTCGAAACTGTCCTCCGTGTGATCCTCGAACGGCCGCCAGTCCGAGACACCGGCGTTCAGGAACGCCACATCCAGCTTCCCGAAGTGCTCACGCACCCGCTCCGCCAGGCCGCGCTGCGCGTCGAGGTCGCGTGCATCGGCCTGCACCACCGGCACCTTGTCCCCGAGGATCTGCCGCGCCCTGTCGATGCTGGCAGGGGTGACCCCTGTGACCAGCACATCGGCGCCCTCCGCGATAAAACGCTGCGCGGTCTCCAGACCGATCCCACTCGTGCCGCCGGTGATCAGGGCGCGCTTGCCCGCAAGACGATTCATGTTCATTGTTCCTTGCCGAGTCATTAGGTAAGTCGATGGACTCACCATCTGAAGGTAACTCCCGCACCACTCGCAAGGCAAGTCGATCCACTTACCATCGGGGTCTCCCAGCTGGTCGCCGACCTGGCTCGCCGTTCGCGGGGAAGCTCGCGGTGCTCATCGGGCGCTGGGGCGGTCGCGTCGCGGCAGCCGCTCGGCGACCAGGTCGTAGGAATCCTCGACCGCGTCGGTGATCAGCCGCTCGGTGATGCCGGGCCCCGGCCCCAGTGAGATCCAGTGGCGTTTGTCGAGGTAGCGGCCCGGGGTGATCGAGGCGTAGCCGCGTACGTGTGCGCGGGCGTGTTCGGGTTCGCACTTGACCGTGATGATCTGCTCGTCCGGGTCGTCGGTGACGATCAGGAACACCTTGCCCGCGACCTTGTACACGTCGAGTCCCGGGGTGAAGGGGTAGCCGTGGCTGACGTCGGGGAGGGCCAGGGCCGCCAGGCGGGCTGCGTCCTGGAGCCGGTCGCCGGCCGCGCTCATCGGGCCGCCCGCGCGCCGGTGCCGTAGGTGTGCGGGTCGACGGGCCGCTCGGCCCTGGGCAGGTGGGCGACGACGAGCCGGTAGGAGTCGGTGACGAGTTCCTCGACCAGCTTCTTGTCGACGCCTTCTCCGCTCTCCAGGGTGATCCAGTGCTTCTTGTTCATGTGGTAGCCGGGGGTGATGTGGCTGTACTGCTCCCGCAGGGCGTGGGCCTCGCCGGGGTCCGCCTTGAGGATCACGACGGGACGCCCCGGGACTTCGGTCATCAGCATGAACACCTTGCCGCGTACCTTGTAGACCTCCCAGTCGGGGCCGAAGGGGTGCTCCAGTTGGGCTCCGGGGAGTTCCTCCGCGCAGTCGGCGGCGGTCTTGTGCAGGGTCGATGGGTTCATGGGTGGTGAGCCTTCTCGGGTGGTGACGGACTGTGGCATCGAAGGAGACGGAGGGCGCGCCGCGCGGGCGCGGGGGCACGTCTCATCCTTCCCTCGAAGCCGACCGGAAGGGCGGTAGGCTGCTGACACGTGATGGTCGACAAGCGACACTCCGGGCCGAGCGGCAAGGCCGGAGCGGCTGCGGTTCCGCTGTACGGTTTCCAGCCCCCGGTCGGTACTCCCTACGGCCTTGAGGTGAGTACCATCGAGGACTTCTTCGACCAGCACGACGACTGGCCGTGGAACCCGCCCCGTCCGGGCCGTGCCACCTTCCACTACCTCATCGCCGTCACCGAGGGTGAACTGCGGCACGACGTCGACCACGTCACGCGGACCGTCGCCCCCGGCCAGTGGCTGTGGGTACGTCCCGGGCACGCGCAGTGCTGGCATCCGCCCGGCATGGTCCGCGGCCCGTTCATCCTGTTCGAACCGGACGTGCTGCGGCCCGACCTCGCCCGTCTCCTGGCCCCGCTCACCGCGCACGACGCCCCCGCCGTGCTCAGCCCGCACCCCGACGACACCGCCTGGCTCCAGCAGACGGCACTCCAGCTCCTGGACGAACACCGCGCACTGGGTCGCCGCCCCCTCGACATCCACCACGCCCTGCGGCGCAGCCTGCTCGAATCGCTGCTGCTGCGCCTGGCCAACTCCCCGGGTATCGCCCCCACCGGCACGACCGCGACCACGGCCGGCACCGGCCGCGCCGACCGGTACGGACGCTTCCTGGACGCCTTGGAGCTGCACTTCCGCGAACTGCACCAAGCCGCCGACTACGCCGAACTGCTCGACTGTTCGGTCCGCACCCTCAGCCGTACCGCCCGGGACGCCACCGGCAAGCCGGTACGCGAACTCATCGACGAGCGGCGCCTCCTGGAAGCCCGGCGCCTGCTGGGAGGTGCCGGGTGGGACGCCCGGGCTGTGGCCGTCCACCTCGGCTTCACCGATCCCGCGAACTTCGGCCGCTTCTTCCGCGACCGCACCGGTCTCACCCCGGTCGCCTTCGCTGCCCGCACAGCGAGGACCGACGCGTGACGGAAACGAGGCGGAGCCCCGTGCCCGTGGTGACCCTCATACGTCCCCCACAGCCTCACGATGAGGCCAACTTCAATACCCGAGTGCGGCCAATTGAAGTTGGCGTAAACAGGCAACCGTGACTGCCCACCCGGTATCTGTCTGCCTGGCAGGGAGCGCTGATTCGTCAGCAGGATGTGCCCACTGGCGAGCGGCAAGGGCGGCCGGCGCCGTTCGGGGAATGTTCGGGCAGGGCTGCCGCGGTCCGGGGGACTTCAGCGCGCTCGAGGGAAAAGCTGCTCAACAGCGGTCACCACCGCGGCGCGGCGGGCGGCGGTGGTGGGATCCACGGCGTGTGCGGCGGCGGCCTCGCTGAGTTCGGGCTGCGACGCCCAGGTCATGGCGATCTGATTGACCAGGGCGAGGACGTCGGCCGGATCCCAGGCGGGGTCGAGCTGTCCGGCCTGTTGCACCTGACGGAGCTGGTCGATTTTGCGGGCGATCACCGCCTGGGCGGGATCGTCTGCAACGACTGTGGTGCCCGGCAGTTCGAGGCGGCCCCAGGCGATCAGGCGGTGGTGGTCTGGACGGGCGACAAAGTAGTCGAACAGGCGGCCCGCGTAGCCAGGGAGGTCGCACGGGTCCATCTGGGTGGCCTCGGCGATGACGACGTACTCCCGTGCAGCGACGTCCGCATAGAGCGCGTCTTTGCTGCGGAAGTAGGCGTAGACGCGTTCCTTGCTGGTCCTGGCGAGCTTGGCGATGCGGTCCACGCGGGCGCCGGCGATGCCGTGGCGGGCGAACTCCTCCATGGCAGCGCTGAGAATGCGCTCGCGCGTGGTGTCGCCGGCGGCGGGCGCTGCGGTCTGGCCGGAGTCGCGGGACTGGGGCATGGCCCCAGGATAGAGCACCGAACCGTTTGGTTTGGCAGCTGGGCGATCGTCGCGTAGAGTCAAACGGAACAGTTCGGTTTGACCTGCGCGGGTGAAGCCGCGAACCACTCAGGGAGTGAACTCATGCAGCACCGCAATCTGGGCTCTCAGGGTCTACGCGTCTCGGCACTCGGCCTGGGGACGATGGGCATGTCCATGGCTTACGGCGCCTCGAACGACGACGAGGGCATCGCGACCATCCGCCGCGCCCACGAACTCGGGATCGACTTCTTCGACACCGCGGAGCTGTACGGGGCCGGTACCGGCAGCAACGAGATCCTTCTGGGCAAGGCGGTCAAAGACTTCCGCGACGAGGTGGTCCCTGCCACCAAGTTCGGCTTCGACATGACCGCCCCGGCGATCAGCCCCGCCTTCGACAGCCGCCCGGAAAACATCCGCAAGGTCGCCGAGAACAGCCTGCGCTACCTGCAGAGCGACCACATCGACCTCTTCTACCAGCACATCTCCGACCCCGACGTTCCGGTCGAGGAGGTCGCCGGCGTGGTCGGCGAACTGATCGCCGAAGGCAAGGTGAAGTACTTCGGCCTGAGCAACGTCGGCCCCCAGTACATCCGCCGTGCCCACGCCGTCACCCCGGTCTCCGTGCTCCAGTACGAGTACTCGCTCTTCGAGCGGGAGGTCGAGGAGGAGATCCTTCCCGTCCTGCGGGAACTCGGCATCGGCCTGGTGCCCTACTCCCCGCTCGGCCGCGGCTTCCTCACCGGCCAGGTCAAGCCCGCCAGTGAATACCCCGCGGACGACATGCGCAGCTGGGACGAGCGCTGGCAGGGCGAGAACTACACGTACAACCTGCGCGCCACCGAACAGCTCAAGGATCTGGCCGGCACCAGGGGCATCACCACCGCCCAACTCGCGCTGGCCTGGCTGCTCGCCCAGGGCGAGGACGTCGCGCCCATTCCCGGCACCCGCAGCACCAAGCGCATCGAGGAGAACGCCGGCGCCGCCGACGTCCAGCTCTCCGCCGCCGATCTGGCCCGCATCACTGAGATCCTTCCCCACGGCTCGGCAGGCAGCCGCCTCCCGGCCGCCGTACTGTCCAGCTTCACCACAGACTGACCGCGCCGACACAGGGGATGTGGGCCGTGGGCGGCCGATCCTGGCTCAGCCGGAGTCCGGGTGGCGTCGCTGGGCACGCAGCCGGGCCCAGTGCTTCAGGCGGCGGCCGACCTCTGCCTCATGGCCGTGCTCGGTGGGCCGGTAGTAGGTCTCACGGCCCATGTCCTCGGGGAAGTACTCGGCGCCGGAGAAGCCGTCGGGGGCGTCCGGGTCGTACTGGTAGCCCTTGCCGTAGCCGAGGTTCTTCATCAGCCGGGTGGGCGCGTTGAGGATGTGCGGCGGCGGCATGAGGGAGCCGGTACGCCGGGCGCTTTTACCCGCGGCGCCGAAACCGCGGTAGACGGCGACGGACTTCGGGGCGGTGGCCAGGTAGACGACGGCCTGGGCGAGGGCGAGTTCCCCCTCGGGCGAGCCGAGCCGCTCGTACACGTCCCACGCGGCAAGGGCCTGCTGGACGGCGCTCGGGTCGGCCATGCCGACATCCTCGCCTGCGAAGCGGACCAGCCGGCGGGCGATGAACAGCGGGTCCTCGCCGCCCTCCAGCATCCGCGCCAGCCAGTACAGGGCGGCGTCCGGGTCACAGCCGCGCATCGCCTTGTGCAGCGCGGAGATCAGGTTGTAGTGGCCCTCCTGGGCCTTGTCGTACAGCGGGGCCCGCTGCTGCACCTGCCGGGCCAGCTCGGCCACGTCCAGCGGGGCGGTGCCGGTGGGGAGGGACTGGAGCTGCTCGGCCATGTTGAGCAGGTAGCGGCCGTCCCCGTCGGCCAGGGCGAGCAGGGCCTGGCGGGCCTCGCCGGTCAGCGGCAGCCGGCGCCCGGTCAGCTCCTCGGCGCGGGTCGTGAGGGTCTGCAGAGCCTGCTCGTCGAGGCGTTTGAGGACGAAGACCTGGCTGCGCGAGAGCAGCGCGCCGTTCAGTTCGAAGCTCGGGTTCTCGGTGGTCGCGCCGACCAGGACGACCGTGCCGTCCTCCACATAGGGCAGGAAGCTGTCCTGCTGGGCGCGGTTGAAGCGGTGGATCTCGTCGACGAACAAGAGCGTCCCCCGCCCCCGGGCTCGGCGCTGCTCGGCATCGCGGAACACCCGGCGCAGGTCGGCAACCCCGGAGAAGGTCGCCGACAGCGGGGCGAAGACCAGACCGGCGGCATCGGCGAGGAGCCGGGCGATGGTGGTCTTCCCGCAGCCGGGCGGGCCCCACAGCACCATCGACACCAGATGCTGCCGCTTGACCATCCGCCCGATCGGCGCCTCATCGCCCAGCAGGTGCTCCTGGCCGACCACCTGACCGAGGGTGCGCGGGCGCAGCCGGTCGGCGAGAGGACGTGAGAGGTCTTCGACGGCCGGCACGGTGGTGTCGCTCGCGCCGGTGCTGTCGGGGCCGGGATCGTCGTCGAACAGGGCGAGCGCGGGTTCGCTGTGGTCCATGGGGCTGGGCTTTCTGGCAGGTGATGGTGTCGGGGCGGGCGGTCAGGTGCGCAACGCCGCCGGGACATGGCGCACCCTCCCGTTGGTTGACGATCCAGGTTGTCTCCGGCTGGGTCTCAGTCGACAGCCTCGATGGTGACGTCGACCGTGCCGTCGTACTTCTTCAAGGCATCGGCCCCCGACTCGATTTCGCCGAGGATGATGATGCCGGGGTCGGGGATGGACTCGCCGTCGTGGTCATAGAAGATGGCGATGTCGGGACCGGGTGACCAGTAGGCGATGTTGCCGATCTCGTAGCTGAACCGCGGCTCGCCTCCTGGGGTGAGAGACCGGGGCAGGTGACCGTACTTCTCGCGCCTGAGCAGGTCGTTCATCTGCAGCGTCAGCGGAAGCAGCGAGGCGAAGTCACGTGCCGTCGCGTTGTCACCGAGGGCTGCGTTGAGGACGGTTTCTCCGGCGGTCAGTCGGATTCTCATAAGGGTTCTGCCCCTCTGGGGGTGTCGTTGGAGTGATGGTCAACGGCCGCCACGTAGGCCACATTCATCGGAGTACGAGCTTCAGTTCGGCAAGGACCCCGTGAACGCAACTTCCACACCACCGCGATGGCAAGTCAATCCACTTACCATTACCCTGTCGCGTCCCGCGATCGGGTCTCAGTCGTCCAGGACGACGACGTGCTTGCCCGGCGTGGCGCCGGATTCGAGGTCGGCCTGGGCGTCGCGGACCTGTTCCAGGCCGTGGTAAGCCTTCGCGACCGGGGCGTTGAGACGTCCGGCGGCGATGGCCTGGAGCTGGTGGGCGAGGACGTCGGCCGGGAGGTCGGCGGCCTCACCGCCGTAGGACGTCAGCCGCACCCCGCCCGGGATCATGAACGGGCTGAAGTCGGGGATCGTCCACTGGCCCGCCAGGGCTCCGGTGAAGCAGACCGTGCCGTGGCGGCGGACGGTGCGGAGGGTGTCGGGGAGGACCGAGCAGCCGACCAGTTCCAGGGCGGCGTCGACGCCGCCCGGGATCAGCTCGCGCACCTGGTCGGCGAGGGTGCCGTTGTCGACGAGGGGGTGGTCGACGCCCGCGGCCCGCAGTTCCCCTGACCTCGACTCGCTGCGGGTGGTGGACAGCACGGTGGCTCCGAGGTCCTTCGCGATCGTGGCCGCGCTCAGCCCGACCGTGGAGGTGCCGCCGCGGATCAGCAACGTCTGCCCGGCCTTGAGGTCCAGGCCGCGGGTCAGGGACCCGTAAGCGGTCTGGAACATCTCCGGCAGCGCTCCGACGACATCCCACGGCAGGCTGGTCTCGAACGGGATGACCTGTGCCGCGGGTACGGTCACGTACTGGGCGTAGGCACCGTCGTAGGCGCGGCCCATGCCGCCCATCATCGTGGCCACCTGCTGGCCCGGCCGAAGGCCGCTGGCCTCGTCGGCCTCGTCGACCACGCCGACACCCTCGATGCCGGGAACACGCGGGTAGGTGACCTCCGCGTCCGACTCTCCCTTGCGGGTGGTGACCTCGGATTCGTTGACGCCGAACGCCTTGACCTTGATCCGCACCCAGCCGGGCTTGCGGACGGGCACCGGGACGTCCTTGATCTCCAGTGCCTCCAGGCCGCCGGGCCGGGTGACGACGACGGCCCTCATCGTCGCCGGTGCGGCGTCGCCGGCTGCTGTCGGTTGACTCATGTCGAGTACCTGGCTCCCTGTTGTCCCCTGCGTCGTCCGTATCGCCCGCCGGCCGTCAGGGGCGGTCGATGCCTTCCCACAGGTCGAGGACCTGCTGGTAGTGGGCGGTGCCCTCGAAGGGAGAGTTGCCGACGGTTTCCGAGGTGGGCTTGTCCGTGACCGCGGGCCACAAACGGGAGTGCTCGCCGGTGGCGAAGTCGAGGACGATGTCGCGGATACGGGTGTCCCGCTCGGCCTGTTCTGCGCTGCGGCCCGGCTTTTCCTGGCCGACCAGGGCGTACATCTCGGTGCCGTGCACGGCGGGCGCGCCCTCGGCGGGGCCGATCAGGAGGAGGTGGGCGTTGCCGCCGGCGGCGGCGTGGGCCAGGGCGCCGCGGGCGGCGGGGATCGCGAAGAGGTAGTCCGCCATGACGGCGGCGCGGACCTCGGCCGGGGTACGGCCGCCCTGGTCGTAGGCGTCGACGATCTTCTGCGCGCGGGAGCGGGAGATGCGCCACCCCGCGACCTCGTCGACGACGCGGTCGACGGTGCCCGGGTCGAACCGGTCGAGGTCGTTCGCCACCCACCAGCCCATGTCGTCGCTGGCCATGCTCAGCAGGATGTCGACGTCGCGGTGCGCGCCCGAGGCGAGGACGTCCATGGGGTGGGCGTGCACCACCGCGCCGGGCTGCCCGATGTCCAGGACGACGCCGGTGGCCTTGTTGTCCACCCCGCCGCGGACTCCGAGGTCCGTCGGGGCGACCTTGCGCAGGGCGTCCCGCAGGGAGAGCGGGTCGAGGTCCAGCAGCTTCTCCGGGTTGTCCGCGACGCCGAGTTCGGTGACGAACAGGTGCGCGAGTTCCTCGGCCCACCAGGCCGGGATGGAGCGGGCGGGCCCGCCGGAGAACCCGGCCAGGCGCCGGTACAGGCCGTCGGCGGAAGAGGCGCCGAGCAGTCCGAGGGATGAGTAGGCGCCGCCGCTGTGGCCGTAGACGGTGACGTTGTCGGGGTCGCCGCCGAAGTGGGCGATGTTCCGCTGGACCCAGGTGAGCGCGGCGATGATGTCCTGGAGGAAGAGGTTGCTGGCCTCGGCGAGCTTCCCGCCGTATTGCGAGAGCGAGAGCGGACCCAGGGCGCCAAGCCGGTAGTTGATGGACACGCCCACCACGCGCCCCGTCGCGGCGAGACCGGCGGCATTCGAGGTGATCTGTGTGTTCGCGCCGTACTCGAATCCGCCGCCGTGGATGTACACGGTCACCGGGAGCGCCTTGTCGGCCGGCTGCTCGGGGGCCCACACGTTCAGGTTCAGGCAGTCCTCGCCCATCCCGCTGTCCGCTTCGAGCCAGTCGCCGCTGTCGGGCTGGATCGCGACGACGCCCTTCCGGTCGTACGGGAGGCTCGGATCGAAGTCCGCGACTACGGGGCGGCGGTACCGCTCGGCGGTGGCGTACGGGATTCCCCACCAGGACCGCACCCCTGGTGCAGTCGGAGCCTTGGGCGCGGTCTCGGTCATGGCGTGAGATTCCTTCCGGTGCGGTTCGGGTGTCTGGCGCGGCGTGTCGGCGGCTGATCGCTCGCGGTGACACTCCCCAGCATTCCCTGGACCCCGGTAGATCGCCCGGCGGACAGCGGTCACCCGATGGTCGCCAGGCGACACTTGCCTGATCCCCTCTTCTCCTCGTGGCCCGTCGCCGCCCGGGCAGGCAAGGGCGGCCCGAGGCTCTGCCGTCAGCGGGTCCCGGGCTCGACTCGCTGACTTTCCTACGAAAGCCGGTGCAACTCGGACTCGAGCATGCAAGACGATCACCCTGCCGCATCGGGCAGTGGCCTTCCCGGCCTCACCCAGGAACGCGAGCCGGCTGCAGAAGGCAACAGGTGTCGTGTGACGCGGCGCAGGAGGGCTTCGTTGATCTTCTGAGGTTCGTCCTCGGGAAGTGCCTGTACCCGCACTAGGAAGCAGTGACGGCGGCCAGGGAGGAATCTGCGGCAGGCCATCTGTGGTCGCTGCCGCACAGCCCACCCCACTGCGCTCCTCGTCACCTTCCACCGTCACGGATGCAATAGCCGACCTCCCTGTCGACCCCTACGACGTCATCACGTGCGTCGCCACCATCCACCACCGGCCGTACGCCCAGGCACTCGCCCGCCTGGCCCGCGCCCAATCCGCCACACCACCTGCTCGGTGCCCTCGCCATCCCAGCCAACGCTGCCATGGGCTGGCTGAAGAACGAGGGGCACGTCTCGCCACGGCCCATCCCCATGACGGCCCGTACTCGCTCAGCGGACGTGGCCTTCAACAACATCGTCCGTGCAGGAAAAGAGACACGCCGGGTCACCGCAACCCGATACGAGCCGAAGACCCAGATCCGAGCATGCCCCGCCGGTAGGGGTCGGCGATCTCCTCGGCACGCAGGGGCCGCTCGTTGTCGTAGAAGAAACTCGCCGGTTCTTCCAGGAACTCCAGCCGTCTGCGCAGCACCGCGTGCTGTTCGGCCACGTCGGGCAGGTGGGAGAGGAATGCCAGGACGACGTAGAACCGGGTGAATATCGGAGACCGTCCTTGCGGCCTAAGACCGGCGGCAGCGGTTGAGAGTCGTGAGCCGTCAGGCCGACGGCAGAGCCGCCGGCGACCTGCTCGCCGCCCCGGCAACCGCGCGGTGCAAGGGGACCGCGAACGCAACAACGAACAAGCCGAAGACGGTGATGGGCAACAGCCAGAGCAACTGCGCAGGGTCATCCCTCAGCCAGTGCCGATTGCCCCACCAGTTCGCGCTGACGTCCAACACCATCACGGCACTTGCCAGCCAGATCCCTTCCCGCCGCACAAGCCCCACCAGCACGGCAGCCAACGGATCGAGGATCACCAAGCTGACGAAGAACACCTGCAGAGAGACCTGATGAAACGCTGCATAGGCATAGATGCCGCCACGGACCAGATCTGCGATGTGAGAACCGGTGCCTTCAATGAGGCCGATCAAGTACACCGCGAGAACCCATCTCGCCCACAACGGCTGTGCGCTCCACCGTTCCCGCAGTGCAAACCCCATTGCGTCACCCTAAGGGCTGTCCCGCAAATGATCTACGACGCGCTCGTTGATCTGCCCGTCTTCGTTACCCAGCGAGGGTGAGGTTGTGCAGGCGGGCGATGCCGAGCATGGCGTGGTGGACGCCGTCGCCCTTGAGGCGGCAGTCGCGGAGGATCTTCCAGGTCTTCATGCGGGCGAAGGTGTGCTCGACGCGGGCGCGGACCTTGCGGTGGGAGGTGTTGTGTTCCTCTTTCCAGGCCGGGAGTTGGGTTTGGCCGGGTTCGCGGCGGTGCGGGATGACCAGGCCGGTGCCCCGGTAGCCGCCGTCCGCGATCACCGTGGTCTTGCCGACGGCATGCTTGGCGCCGGACAGCTCCCACGCCTTGCAGTCGTTGCGGTTGCCGGGCAGTGGCCGGCCGACGGCGACGACGAGCCGGGTGTCGGCGTCGATGACGACCTGGTGGTTGGTCGAGTACCTGTAGTTCTTCGACTGCTCGGCGACCTGGTGGTCGCGGGTGGGGACCAGGGTGCCGTCCACGATCAGCACGGCGTCCTTGCCGAACCGCTTGCGTTGTCGGAGGGCAGGCGACGGCCCGAGGTGGTCGATGATGGGGGCGGCCGCGGACTTGGACACCCCGAACAGCGGCGCCAGTTGGCGCAGGGTCAGATTGGTCCGCCAGTAGACGGCGAGCAGCAGCACTCGGTCCTCCAGCGGCAGGCTCCACGGCCGGCCCCTGCGCACCGGATCCGCGCCCTCGCGCCGCAGCGCATTGACCACCTTGTTCAACTGGCGCGGGCTCAGCCCGGTGAACGGAGTTATCCAAGACGGCTCCGACGCCGTGATCACACCAACCATCTCGAGATCATCCCAAGACGACCCCCCAGGTCTGTGGGCCGGTGACCGTCGGGGCTCGTGGGGTAGGAGCATCAGGACGTTCCGCAGACGCGTAGAGGGCGGGGTTGATGGAAAACGTAGGGCAGTGTCTGGACAGGGGCGGGGATGCCGGCGGCCCGTGGTCGGGGGTGGACGCCGCCCGGCTGGCACGTGCCGCGAAGGAACAGGCTGAGCGCACGATACCGGGCGTCCAGGACATGAAGTCCTACCTGGCCGCCCAGGTCGGCGATGTCTCACATCGGGAGGTGCTGGGCCCTCTGCTCGACGGGCAGGGGGCGAGCGGTGTCGTCGTGCGGCGCGGCGTGGTACTCGCTTCCTGGGGAGATCCGGAGCGGACGGAGATGGCCTTCAGCGCCACCAAGAGCGTCCTGTCCCTGGTGGCCGGGCTGGCCTTCGATGACGGACTGCTCCGGCTGGACGAACCCGTGTGCCGTTCAGTCGACCTGCCGCAGTTCGGCGGCCCACACGCGCGGAAGATCACCTGGCGGCATCTGCTGGACCAGTCCAGCCAGTGGGAGGGCGAGTTGTGGTCCAAGCCGACCTCGGTCGACGCCCAGAGCACCCGCGAGGGAACGTAGTCAGCCGGCGGACCGCCCGGAGCGGGCTGGGCCTACGACGATGTCCGAGTGAACCTGACCGCCCTCGCGCTCACCGTCCTGCTCCGTCGGCCCCTGCCGGAGGCGCTGGGCGAGCAGATCATGGAGCCGATCGGGGCCTCGTCCGGATGGTCCTGGCACGGTTACGCCGGCTCCACGGTTGAGATCGACGGCCGCCGCATCGCCGTAGTGTCCGGCGGCGCACACTGGGGCGGCGGACTGTGGATCAATGCTCTCGACCTGGCCCGGATCGGGCAACTCTGCCTTCGAAATGGGCAATGCGGCGGGCGCCGGCTGCTGTCCGCCGCGTGGATCGAGGAGATGTGGCGGCCCTGCCCGGTCAAGCCCAACTACGGGCTCTCCTGGTGGTTGAACGACCACCGCACGGTGTGGTCCAAGGCCCCGTCCACCGGGCGCTGCGCCCGGGGAAATGGCGGCGGCCACCTGCTATGGGTCGATCCGGCACGGGACCTGGTGGTGAGCTCGCGTTGGGGAGCGGAGGTCGAGTCGCTTCTCGCTGAAGTATCCGCTGCGATCGAGCCAATGCCGCCAGCCTGAACACGCCCCTGGCGGCCCCGCCATGCCTCTCGCTCCCTTCGAAGATCATTTACGGGACATCCCTTTAGTCAGTTTCTGACGGCAACCCGCCGCGGTTCAGCGCGGCGGGACTCGCCGAGCGGACAGGCCACTTGGTGGCTTGTGCGCAGGTTGCTAATTCAGGTGACGAGAGCGGCGAGGGCGGCGGTTACGGCGGCGGCGAGGGTGATAACGGCGGCGAACGTGGTGGCCGCCTGTTTGAAAGCAGTGGGGCGAGTGGCGCCGTCCATGCGGGCGAGTTTGGCAGCGCCAGCGCCAGCGAGAACCGCGATCACAACGATCAGGGCGGTGGTGAGCAGTACGACGGCGATCTTCACAGCAGACTCCCTGCGCAAGTTGAGGGGTTGACGTGGTCGAAGGTCGCGGAATCGGTGTGCGCCGGGGTTCGCCGGGACGAAGATGAACACCGGCGAACAACACCGCAGCCAGGGAGCGAGCTCATGCACGAGCAGGACGATCCGATCCCGGCGCTGTCCGAATTGTGTAGAAGGCTGGAGACAGGGCTTGCCCGAGCTCGGCTGAACAAGACCGAACTCGCTCGGAAGACGGGACTGGGGCGAACGACGGTGTCGGAGGCCTTCCAGGACAGCGAACCATTGCCGTCATTGGAGACCCTGGCGGCTCTGGCAAAGGCACTGAAACTCCCGGTGCACGAGTTGCTGGAGCTGCGGCAGACCGCTATGTCTGCTGCGGGCTCACACGCAGTTGCCTCTGGCGAGGGACCGGGCAGACCGATCAGCGAGTGGGAGCCGCACGCTCTGGAAGTCCATCCGGCCGGTCCCTCAGCGCAGCAAGCCGGTTCCGGTTCGCCCGAGCAGAGGGTGCTACCGGGTTACGTGCGCCGAGAGCACGACCAGGTGCTGTGCGATGTGGTACGGCAGGCAGGCGAAGGCCTGAGCCGGATGAAGGTCCTGGTCGGTTCCTCCTCGACGGGGAAGACCCGGGCGTGCTGGGAAGCCGTCCAGCCACTCGCCGGGAAGGGATGGCGGCTGTGGCATCCCTTCGACCCCACCCGTGCCGAAGCCGCGCTGGAAGACCTGCACCGCGTCCGTCCGCGCACAGTGGTATGGCTGAATGAGGCCCAGCACTACTTCGGCGACGGGCCTTCCGGTGAGCGGATTGCGGCCGCCATCCATTCGCTGCTCATCCAGCCGGAGCGCGGGCCGGTGCTGGTACTTGGGACACTGTGGCCGGAGTACGCCGCCGAATACACGGCCCTGCCAGTACCTGGCCGACCGGACCCGCACAGCAGGGTGAGGGAACTCCTCACTGACCACACCCTGACGATTCCCGACGCCTTCGACTCCTCTGCCCTGGCCACGGCTGACGTCCTCGCCGAGGCTGGCGACGGGTTGTTGGCCGGCGCTCTCACCCGTGCTCGGGCTGACGGGCGGGTGACTCAGGATCTGGCTGGAGCGCCGGAACTCCTGCGTCGCTACGAGCACGGAACCCCGGCCTCCAAGGCCGTGCTGGAAGCAGCGATGGATGCACGCCGGCTGGGTGTGGGCCTGCACATTCCCCAGGCCTTTCTGACCGACGCCGCGATCGACTACCTGACCGACAACGAGTACGACCAGCTCGCTCCCGACTGGGCGGAGCAGGTGTTCGCCCAACTCGCCCATCTGGTCCACGGCAAGCAAGCCCCGCTGCGCCGTACTACCCCCCGCCCTCGGCACCACCCGGCTGGGAGCCCACCGCTGGCCACCGCCATTCCCTCGCCGGGGCCGGTGTTCCGGCTCGCCGACTACCTCGAACAGCATGGCCGCAAAAACCGTCGACGCCTGTGCCCGCCCGCCTCTTTCTGGCACGCGGCCCACACCCACCTCACCGACCCTCATGCCCTCAACAACCTTGCCCAAGAAGCCGAAGACCGGCACCGCCTCCAATGGGCCCATTACCTCCGGCACCGCGCCGCCGACCACGGACACCCCGGCGCCTGGGTCCGCTTGACCGAGATTCAGGAGAGATCCGGGGACCGTAAGGGCGCCGAGACCCTGGCGCAGCAGGCCGCCGTCCATGGGTACCCCGGTGCCCTCTACCGCCTGGCACAGATCCGGGAGAAGGCCGGGGACGGCCAGAGCGCCGAATCCTTCTTCCAGCAGGCCGCCGACCGCGGCGACCCCCACGCCTTGTACCGTCTGGCCGATATGCGGGGGAGATCCGGGGCCCGACAGGGCGTGGAAGCCCTCTACCAGCAGGCCGCCGATCGCGGGCACCCCGGCGCCCTCTACCGCCTGACAGAGATCCGGGAGAAGGCCGGGGACCGCCAGGGCGCCGAAACTCTGGCCCAGCAGGCCGCTGATGACGGCGACCCCAGGGCTCTGGCCCGCCTGGCCGATATGCGGGTGAGATCCGGAAACCGCGAAGGCGCCGAAACTCTCTACCAGCAGGCCGCCGACCGCGGGAACCCCGGGGCCCTCTACCACCTGGCACAGATCCGGGAGAAAGCCGGAGACCGCGAAGGTGTGGAAACCCTCTACCAGCAGGCCGCCGAGCGCGGGCACCCCGGTGCCCTCTCCCATCTGGCAGAGATCCGGGAGAAGGCCGGGGACCGCCAGGGCGCCGAAACTCTGGCCCAGCAGGCCGCTGATCGCGGCGATCTCAGGGCTCTGGCCCGCCTGGCCGATATGCGGGTGAGATCCGGAAACCGCGAAGGCGCCGAAACCCTCTACCAGCAGGCCGCAGAGAAAGGCGATTACGACGGCGCCCTAATCCAACTGATCTGGTGGCAGGAAGAGGCCGGGGACCGCAAAGGTGCCGAGACTCTGGCCTGGCAGGCCGCCAACAAATACCCCAGTGCCCTGTACCGCCTGGCCGAGATACGGGCGAAGGCCGGGGGCCTCGAAAGCGCCGAAACCCTCTACCGGCACGCCGCCGACCTCGGCGACCGTGGCGCCCTGGCCCGCCTGACAGAGATCCGGGAGAGGGCCGGGGACCGCGAAGGCGCCGAAAGCCTCTACCGGCAGGCCGCCGACCAAGGCGATCGCGGCGCCCTGTATCTCCTGGCCAGTGAAGAGGCCCTGGACTGGGGCGGCGTCGAAAACCTCCTTCAGCTGGCCAAGAACCACGGCGACCTCGGTACCCACTCCCTCCTGATCCGGATGCGTGAAAGACTCGAAAAGCTGTGGCCGTACGGCCTGGACCCGGACGGTACGCCGACGCCCCCATGGCAATGAACCATGCGCTGGTGTCAATGAGTCCGCCGCCAATCCGCAGGTCTCGGTACCGCTCCTACTCGCCCGCCTGCGTGCTGGGTGTGCCAGCGGACGCCTGCTGGATCGAGTTGTGGACGACCAGCTGTGTAGCGCGGTAACTGGCGGCGGCGAGGACGGCAAGCTCGCGGATGCTGGCCACATCCGCCCTTTACATAAAAATCTGCCGATTTTCGGGCGCGCGCCATAGACCATCGGCGGAAATCCTGCGGTCAGCATTTGATCTTCCCGCAGACTTTTGATCTCTGCCGGATCGGCCCGCCGCGGGGGCGGGCCCGAGGGGGCGGTTAGCCTCGATCGTTCATGAGTCCCCGGCCGCCTGCTGACGGGGACGTTGCGTCTGCGTGGTGGGAGCCTTTCGGGGTTGGGGCAGGCTGAGGGCCCGGCTCTCGTGTCGGGTGGGTGATGGTCTGCAGGGGAGTGTCAGTTGGGTATCGTCATTTAAGTGTCAGTGGCGCAAGCCCGATGACCTGGCGGTTGGCAGTGACGGGTGGCGCTCATCTGCTACTGACATGACTGACGAAGGGCCATGTCGTTCTCGTGCAGACCGCTATAGCGGCTGCTGGGTTTGCGCTGGTCAGAGGCGTCACATCCCCGGAGTGTCGGAGTGCGGCCAGAGCGCTGCGACGCGTTCCTCCATGGAGGAGATGAGGATCCGTTCCGGACGGCCTGCGAAGAGGTAGAAGAGTGATTCCGGGACGTAGCCCGGGCGGCGGAACCAGTTGCGGACCTGTTCGCCGCGTCCCTGATCATCTGCGATCTCACCGAGGACTTGTTCGGTGTCCAACGAACCGGAACCGCTGGATGCCGACCACCTGCACTTCTGATCGTTCATCGACCACGCTGTCGACCGGGCCTCGCGGGAACTCGCCGGCATCGACCCGCTTGCCATGTGGATGGTCCTCACCCTCCACCGCGCGGCCAACATGCTCGTCTACGACCTCGAATCCGCCGTACACAGGCCCTGCGGCTGGTCATGGCCCGGCTTCCGGGCGCTGTTCGCCATCTGGCTGTCGGGCCCGGTCGAGGTGAAGAAGGTCGCGGAGCTGTCGGCATGAGCCGAGCTGGTGAACACGCTGGAACGGGTCGGCCTGGTGAGCAAGGAGCGCGCCTCCTACGACGGGCGCGCGGTCCAGCTCGGCCTCACCGAGGCCGGACTGCATGCGATCACCACTGCCTTCCAGGCACACAACGCACGTGAACAGGAGTGGGCGGGCGCCCTCAGTGAGGACGAGCAGCAGACCCTCATCGAGTTGCTCGGCAAGCTGACCGCGCACTCCGCGCACTTCGACGTCCGGCACCGGACCTGAGGGGTCTGTCCAGGGCAACGCGCCCATGGCAGGCGTCCTGCCTGGCGGGCGGCGACTGCTTCGCCGCCCGAGCCGCCTGTCCGAGCCGACCGGCACGTGCGCCGCGGGCGCTCGAAACCGTCGGCAGGCGGGGCACTCCTTCCGTGCGCCGAGCGAAGGGTTTCGCCGGCGCACACAAGACTGCGAGCGCAAAGCGCTCAGGGGTGAGGGAAGGATCAGCGCTCGGTTGCCGAGGGGTCCGATGCTGCCCGGATGTCGTCAGCTGCCAAGGCGGCACTGAACTGCAAGACGTCTGAAGGACTGGCGAGAGAGAGTCCTGTCAGCTTCTCGATGCGCCGAAGTCGCTGGGAGATCGTGTTCTTGTGCACGAAGAGTTTCTGGGCGGACACATCCGCGCGGCAGTCGTGGGCCAAGTAGGTTCGCAGGGTGAGGATCAGGTCTGTCGAGCGCTCGAGATCGCTCTGGCGCAGTGCACCCAGCACGCGATCACTGAAGCGCGCGACGGCCTTGTGGTCCTCCAGTTGGAGCAGCAGGCCCACCACCCCCAGGTCCTCGATGGTGCGAACCAGCGGAGCCTGGTGGCCGCCGAGTTCAAGTGCGCCTCGTGCCATCCGGAATGCTCTATCCAGGTCTTCCGAACCGCCGGCCGGTGCCACCACCGCGTGCACCTGAGAGCCGATCGCGCCCTGCGTGAGGGTGGCAGCTATGTCCTCCGCGCCGTCATTGATGGGCCAGAGAGCGACCCAGTAGTCGCCGAGCCGGCCGCACACAAGGCGGGGCCGTCGGCTTGAAATGGATCGCATGCGACGTCCGAGCGGCGAGTTGTCGATTTTCGCGGCACTGCCCTCGCCTTGATCCTGGCCGCCTTGATCCTTCATCACGACTACCTGAACCTCATCGACGAGCAGGTTTGCTCGTAGCGCACGCTGCCGGGCCGTGGCGCGCCGCTCGGGGTCGCCGGAACAGAGATCCCCGATCAGATCGTCTCTGAACCGGGCTTCGGCTTCGGCCGCGGTCCGGTCGCGCAGAAGGAGGAGCGCGCAGACGGTCGCGGCGTGCTCCAGTGCGCGGGCCGCCATGTCGGGGTCGAGGGTTGCGCCGAATGCCTCGATTCGTGCAGCTACCTCCCCGTGCAGGAGAACCACTGCCGAGTTCGAGTCCTCCGGCGTCAGGCCTTCGACCGAGCCGGAGCCCGCCTTGGCCAGCACGAAACCCGAGTCGTCGACGATCTTCAGGAATGCGGCGCCCACCATGTGCGCGGACTCCTGTGCGAGGTGGGCGAGATCCGAGTTGCTGAGCGCCACGTCGGTAAGGCGACGATGCAACTCCTGCGATTGCTCGTCCCGCGCCTGTCGGTCGCGTAGTTGCTTGTTGAGATCCTCGAGCTGATGCATTCGGCCGGTTTCTGCCTGGCGGAGCCGCGTGATTTCGAGAGCCGCGCTCGCGAAATCCGTCAGGGCCTCGACCAAGTGGCGAAGCTGGGGATCCGGGGCGATGACCTCTTTGTTGTAACAGTTGAAGGTCCCGACGATCTGGTCGCCCGCTCGCAGCGGCACAGCCAGCAGCGTCCTGTAACCCTGCGCTTTCGCCGGCCCGGACCACTGCGTGAAGTCAGCGTGCTGCGTGATGTCGGATACCCAAACGGAAACTCCGGAGGTATAGGCCCTGCTGGAGGGTGACTGTCTCGCGGTGCTACCGAGCGTCAATGGGTTCCGGGAGTTGATCTGCTCGACGTAGAAGGTGTCCAAACCCGCCCAAGCACGGATGAGCAGCTGAGTTGCCGACTCGTCGGGGAGAAGAACTGCGCAGAAGTCGAAGCCGGTGAGCTGGCGCCCCACCGCGACCAGTCTCTGGTGCAGGTCTTCGGTAGAACTGCCCGCCCCGGCCTGACGGGCCAGCAACTCGAGCGCCGCGATCCACACAGTGGTTGGCGTCACTTCGTGAGTCATCGGCCCGCTCAAGAGGTGCCCTCCCACCTGGCGACTCGCATGTGATGGTCGCCCGTGATCCCGACTCAAGGGTAGAACAGGAGCCGGCCTGGAGGGTGTGCTCATCCAGGCTCGATCGGCAGGGGTGAGTTCTCGCTGTCGAGATGTTCGACAGTCGTGAATACGAGATCGGTTTCACCTGCGTTTTCGATGTCATGGAGCAGAAACTCGCCGCGCGTGAAGGCGAAATGACGTGTTTCGCCTGCTTCGTACTCCACGGCACGGGTCGTTCCGTCGTGCGTGTGCTGAATGCTGCGGCCAGCCGTGACAGCTGTCCAGAAATAGTCGAGCACGTGACGATGAGCGTGCCATCGTTCGCCCGGCGCCAGCCGAATCTCCCAGACCCGGACACGGCGATCTTCGCTCAGCAGACGAGAACCCACATGTCCATCCTGCGCGTGAACACGGAACTCTTCGACCAGCTCATCAGTCCAGCCGGCAAAATCGCTGGCGATCAGTTCGCCGGCCAGAGGCAGATCAAGGCTGCTCACGATGGGCGTTTTCCGATTGTCCCGGGACCTCTCACTCATCATGCTTCCTCTGTCTCTTCTGTCTCGATCAGATGCCGGGCCCGTAGAGACCGAACCGGAGTCCGGGATCCTCCGGGCGCCAGGAGTTGTCGAACTGCGAACGCTCGCCCATGGTCTGGACGCGCGACTCGAGCTGAGCGCTCAGGGCGAGTTGAACCGGCTCCCAGACCTGAAGGGCGCGGTCCAGGCCGCCGCCTGTCTCTTCGATTGCCGCGGCCAGATTCCACGCGTCGGCAGCGGCCTTGGCGGTGCCGGCCGCCGCGTGTGGGCGAGCGGCGCATGCGGCGTCACCGAGTATCGCGACCCGGCCTCGGACCATCTGTGCGGCGCGAATGTCACTGACGACCTGGACGTAGGGAGCGTCGCAGCGCGAGACGACCTCGGCCGCTGCGGGCGGTAGGTTACGAGTCGCGTCGGTCCGCATCCGTTCGACCTCGATGTGCGGAACCCGGTCCGGATGCAAGGACAGAACCCCAGCGGATGCGCCCCCGACGAACTGATCGAGTCGGTGTCCCGCCGGAACGTTGCGATACCAGACGAAGTTCATCAGCCTTTCGGCCCTGCCGTCGTTGACCGGGCTGGGCACGGGATACATCACGATGTGTGAGTCCGGCAGGAGCGCGTAGGTGACGGAGTCCTCGAGGACCGCACTCGTTTCGCTGCTCAACAGGCGCTCCGGCACGAGACCGCGCCACCCGATGTAGCCGGAGTACCGGACGGGTGTGTTCGGCGAGACGTACTGCCGGCCCACCGAGTTCACTCCGTCGGCGAATACCACGAGGTCGCCGGTGGCAGAGCCGCCGTTGTCGAACTCGACGGTCGCGGTCGACGCGTCCTGAACGACCGCCACGGCGCGGTGTCCGCGCCAGTACCGTTCGGCCCCGAAGTCGCGCAGCAGCGCCGCGTGGAGGGTCGCCCACGAGCTGTAGGACCACTGCGCGTACTCGCGGTGGGCCACGTGATTGCCGCTGCCCAGGTACTGGACGAGATGTGTCGAGGTGATGAGGCTCTCCAGCGCCTGCGTACTGCGTTCGGTGAACCAGCGGATCGTGTCCGGCTGCAGCACGATGCCGCCGCCGCGGGCGTCGTCGCGGGTCGATCGCTCGAAGACGTCGACGTCCCAGCCGAGGTCGCGCAGCAGCAGCGCGGTCGTGAGACCGCCGATCGATCCTCCGACGACGACTGCCTGACGGGACTTGGGTTCGCGCATGCGTCGACCTCCCCGGTTGCGCGCGGCATCGGCGCACCTGCTCGATGCCTCGGGCATTCAGTCTCGGAGGGCGGCGTGAGCGGCACTATGTTCGGGGCTACATTGCTGGCGACCGGCAGTGTGGGTGAGCACATGTCGCCGGGCGTTCCCCCGCGGCATTCTGGTCTGACTCGATGTGGCCCGGCCAATCGAGCGAATGGCCTCATAAGGACCCGTTCAGAAGGTCAGGAAAGATGAGCAGACGCACAGGCTCAACGACGAGCAGACGCACAGACTCAACGCCGAGCACTCACCTGGCAACCGACTCGCTGGAATCAGCGGACTGAGGTCCATGGTGAGCGAAATGGTCAATTCGGCTGCCTGCTCCAGCTGAATCCGCTATGGCCCCGGCCGCGCATCGGCGCCTACGCCGCCTCGCGGCGGTGGTTCGCGACCGTGCTGTGCGCCGGCTGATCGCGGCGGTCAACGGCGCAATTCACCCCGGAGATGTGTCGAGCCTGTCGACGGCTGAATTCGTCGAGTCCGCATCGCCCGTTCCCACGAGCTGGAGCCGTCACTGTGGCGATTTCCCGGGGGCAGGCGCAAGACTGGAGGCTGACGTGGATACGCGAGAAGAAGCGGCGAAGACGATGCTTATCGAAAGAGACGTGCCGATCGAAATGGACGATGGCATCGCTCTGCGAGCTGACGTCTTCCGTCCGAACGACGGCCGGGCACATCCGACGCTCATGACCTACGGGCCCTACGGGAAAGGTCTGGCGTTCGCCGACGGGTACCCGACGGCATGGAAAAAGATGACCGAGGAACATCCGGACACAGTGACCGGGTCGACCAACGTCCATCAGTGCTGGGAGGTGGCGGACCCGGAGAAATGGGTTCCCCATGGCTACGCGGTCGTTCGTGTGGACTCTCGTGGTGCCGGCCGGTCGCCCGGCTTTCTGGATCCGTTTTCCGCGCGAGAGACCGAGGACTTTCGCGAATGCATCGAATGGGCGGGCCGGCAGGCGTGGAGCAACGGTAAGGTCGGCCTGAACGGAATCTCCTATTACGGGATGAACCAGTGGCGGGTGGCCGCGCTGAAGCCAGGGCCTCTCGCGGCGATCTGCGTATGGGAGGGCGCCTCCGACTTCTACAGAGAGGCCGCACGCCATGGCGGCATCCTGAGCACGATGCTGCTGAACTGGTACGAGATGCAGGTGCTCTCGGTCCAGCACGGACGGGGGGAAGCGGGACCGAGGAGCGCCGCGACCGGTGAACTGGTCTGCGGCGATCGAACGCTAAGACGTCGTTTCCTTTGGTCTGATCGTTCGTTGAGCGGTGCATGACGAGTCTGATTGAGCGGTTGGTGCCGGATGAGTTATGGACGCTGTTCCGGCGGGTGGTTCCGCCGACGGAGGCCATACGTCCGCAGGGGGGCGGCCGACGGCGGGCGGGCGACCGCGAGTGCCTGGCGGCGATCATCTTCGTAGCCACCTCGGGGTGTACCTGGCGGCAGTTGCCCCCGGTGTTCGGGCCGGCCTGGCCCACGGTCTACCGGCGTTTCGCCCTTTGGAGCCGGGACCGGGTCTGGGCCAGGCTCCACCGAGTCGCCCTCGACGAACTCGGCGCCCGCGGCAAGTTGGACTGGTCCCGGTGCGCGATCGACTCCGTCAGCCTCCGGGCCGCAAAAGGGGGCCACTGACCGGACCGAATCCGACCGACCGCGGCAAGAACGGATCGAAAGTACACCTGCTCACGGACCGGAACGGTCTGCCCCTGTCGTTGGGCATCTCCGGCGCCAACATGCACGACAGCCTCGGCCTGAAGCCACTGGTGCGCGGGATACCCCCGATCCGCTCCCGGCGCGGCCCGCGTCGCCGGCGACCGGCCAAGCTTCACGCCGACAAGGGATACGACTACGACCACCTGCGGCGATGGCTCCGCCAGCGGGGCATCCGCCATCGCATCGCCCGCAAGGGCATCGAATCCTCCCAGCGGCTGGGCCGACACCGCTGGGTCGTCGAGCGGACAGTGTCATGGCTGGCCGGCTGCCGTCGGCTTCACCGCCGCTACGAACGCAAGGCTGAGCACTTCCTGGGCTTCGTCGGCATAGCCGCAGCCCTCATCTGTTACCGGCGTCTGGCCAGGTCATAACAGCGACGACAGCGGTGATCCAGCTGGATACGCTCACCTGTCATGACCAGTCGGAAGGTGCCGCGTTGAGTCAGTACTTCGATATAGGCGACGAGACTGTGTGGAACCCGTCCAACGGAGCTTCCCGTCTGTTCCGACGCCAAGTGTCGGTCTTCGAGGCGGAGCTGGAGCTCTCATCAGGCATTGGACCGATGGAGAACGACGAGTGCCAGATCGACCCGGCCGTCTTCGAGATCTTCGTCAACGCCCTGCTGGTGCGGCACCGAAGAACAAGCCACGCCATAGTGCTTGCGCTCTCCGAGGGGTTCACCGCCACCGTGCTGGTTCTCGCGGAGCGCGCCGGGATCAGGGTGGACTGGGGGCAGTTCCGATCCGCCCCGGATGGCGCACTCGAAGATGCACAGATTTCCGCAGCCGCAGGGATGTCCGCTCCGGCCGAAGGGCATGCCTGGGATGCGGGACTGCGCGAGAAGGCACGGGAGCTCGGGCAGCGCATGCCTCGTTGACCGGAGCAACCGGGTCCGCTGATCGCTTGCCCACCCATGCCTACCACCAAGAGAAACGGCGTCTAAGTGAGTCCGAACTCGCCGCGAACCGGGCCGACCTGCCGAAGCTTCACCGCGACAACGAGTTCATCGACGCCTACCGTGAGCGCCAGGCTGATCTGTCTCACATCGAGGTGCCGCTGTTGTCTGCCGGTAACTGGGGCGGGCAGGGACTGCACCTGCGCGGCAACATCGAAGGTTTTCGCAGGGCGTCTTCGGCGCAGAAATGGCTTGAGATCCATGACGGTGAACATTGGGTGGAGTTTTACACCGACTATGGCGTAGACCTCCAGCGCCGGTTCTTCGATCACTTCCTCAAGGGTGAAGAAAACGGCTGGGATGAACAGCCCCGCATTCAGATGAAGGTTCGGCACGTCGATGGAACGACGGAGATGCGGCACGAAGACGCATGGCCACTTCCCGGGACGGCCTGGACCGATCTGCGGCTGGACATCGATCGAATGCACCCTGATGCCGCCACCGAATCGGTCGTTTCCTTCGACGCCAACGGCGATGGCGTTTCCTGGACCACCGAACCGATGGAGGAGACCACCGAGATCACGGGACCGGTCGCCTGCCGGCTCTTCGTATCCACTACCTCCACGGACGCGGACATCTTCGCCGTGCTGCGTGCCTTCGATCCGGCTGGGAATGAGCACGTGTTTCAAGGCGCTATCGATCCTTTCAGCGCAGTGACGAAGGGGTGGTTGCGAATGTCGCACCGTGAGATCGATGAGCGTGTCAGTACGCCGTATCGGCCGTTCCATTCGCATGAGCGGGCATCCGAGGTCATTCCCTACGAGATCTACCGACTCGATGTCGAACTGTGGCCCACCAGTGTGGTCCTCCCACCGGGCTGGCGCCTCAGTCTGACCCTGCGGGGCTCCGACTGGGTTTACGACGCGGCGCCGGAGACTCGACTCTCCAACTTCAAGAACGCCATGCAGGGTTCGGGACCGTTCCTGCACAACGACCCGTCGGATCGCCCGGCGTCCGTCTTCAGTGGACGCACGTCGATTCATCTGGGGGGCGAACACGCGTCCTTTCTACGCCTCCCGACAATCCCGGCGACAAGGACTTGAACCGTTCCGTCAGTCAGTTCGACCTCTGAAGGTCCACGAGGAAAGGAGTGATGAAGATCAGAGCCGCAGGTTACGCAGCCATGGGAGGCCACGATGTGCTCCGCATGGTCGACCTCCCCATACGCGATCCGGGCGCAGGTGAGGTTCGGGTGAGGATCCACTACTCAGGCGTCAACCCGACCGACTGGAAGACCCGCATCGGCGGCATCCACATGCCGATCCCCGACGGGCAGGTCCAGGTTCCGCACCTGGACGGCTCCGGGATCGTGGACGCCGTCGGCCCGGGGGTCAAGGACCTCGTGCCGGGGGACAGGGTGTGGTTGTGGCTCGTCGCCTTCAAGCGCCTGGAGGGGACCGCGCAGGAGTACGCCACAGTTCCCGTCCGACTGGTCCGCCCGCTGCCCGACACCGCCTCCCTGGAGTCGGGCGCCGCCCTCGGGGTCCCCTTCATCACCGCTCATCACGCGCTGACGCTCCGTGCCGCAGGCCCCACCCAGCTCGGACCGGGGGTGCTCGCAGGGGTCACCGTGCTGGTCGCGGGGGGAGCCGGTGCCGTCGGCAATGCCGCCATCCAGCTGGCGACGTGGGCCGGTGCGACCGTGATCACGACCGTCAGCAGCGAAGCCAAGGCCCGCCTCGCGAAGGCCGCCGGCGCCTCGATGGTGGTGAACTACCGCACGCAGGACGCCGCCGCCGAGATACGGCGACTCGCGCCGGACGGGGTGGATATCGTCGTCGAGGTCTCGCCGTCCACCAACGTCGGCCTGGACCTCGCGGTCCTCGCCCCGCACGGGCTGATCGTCGTCTACGCCAACAACGGTGGCGACGACGTCGTCATGCCGGTCCGAGCCCAGATGGATCTGAGCGTCACCTGGCACTTCGTACTGCTGTACAAGATGACCGACGCCGTTCTCGACAACGCCGTCGCATCCATCGACAGGGCCCTGGCAGCCGGAGTGATCGGCGTGGGCGAAGCCAGAGGGTTGCCCGTCCACCACTATCCGCTGGAGCGCATCGCGGATGCCCACCGGGCAGTGGAGTCCGGAATCATCGGAAAAGTCCTCCTTGACCTGTCCGCATGACGTCCCCACCCGAACCGGGTGGGACCACCCGCCCCACACATCGGCGCTCGCACGAGCGGCCGTCAACCGTCATACCGGAGGTATGAAGACATGAGCCTGAAGAACCAGGATGTGGCCGCGGCCACGTCGATGAAGGAAGACATCGAGTTCCGCGCCGACAGCGGGGTCGTACTGCGTGGCTGGGTGATGACCCCGGTCTCCGAGGGTCCGCATCCCACCATCGTGATGACCCCGGGGTTCTCCTCGTCGATCACCCGCCTCGAAACCGTCGCCGACGCCTTCGTCGCCCGGGGGTTCGGAGTCCTGCTGTACGACCAGCGGACGTGCGGCAGCAGCGACGGGGAGCCGCGCCAGGACGTCGATCCTGTCGCGCAGGACCGGGACATGCAGATGGCCCTGTCCTTCGTGGAGCAGCATCCGGCGCTCGACAGCGACCGCATCGGCCTGTGGGGCTCCAGCTACAGCGGGGCGAACGTGCTCGTCGTGGCCGCCATGGACCGCCGGGTGAAAGCTGTCGTCAGCCAGGTGCCCTTCATCTCCGGCTACGACCAGTTCGTACTGGGAAACGGCGAAGGCGCGCTCGCCGCGATCGACGACAACATGGACAGGGACAGGCAGGGGAGGCTCAAGGGTGAGGAGCCCGGTCGTATCCAGCTGGTGCGGATGCCGACCGACCCGGCCGGCCAAGCTGTCCTGTTCGAGGACCAGGCGGACTACGAGTACCTCGTGGGCGGTCCCCAGGGCCCCGCCGAGGGATGGATCAACAGCGTGACCATCCGGTCGACCGGACGGGCGCTGGCCTATGACGTGCGTCCGTTCATGCGCCGGATCAGCCCGACGCCTCTGCTGATGGTCGTCGCCGACGACGACCAGACGACTCCGCCCTCGCTCGCTCTGGAAGCCTATGACGCGGCGCTTGAGCCCAAGGAGCTCATGATGATCTCCGGGGGACACTACGGGGTGTACTGGCCCCACCTTTCCCGGGACCTCGTCACCGATGCCGCAGCCCGCTGGTTCGAGACCCATCTGGGCAAGGGCACGCATTGAGTGATGGCGGGGCGGAGACCGGCCGGCGAAGTCGCCCGGAGGTTCGGGGGCGGCCTCGTCGGCGGGCTCGCGGCCGGAAGGCGACGCCAGTGGTCGGCGCGTGACGCGGCAGTTCACCGCACTCGTCGCCGAGCGTGCTGACGCCGCACGCGACACGGCTCCGCGTCGGATGGCCGACGGCGTATCCGTCGCGCTGCCGAGATCTCGCGGGAGTACCGGCGCCGGCAGGCACAGGCGCTGAAGGGCGCACTGCGAGGCCGACCGAAGATGAAGGCGGATGGACGCGCAGATCGCGGAGAGGGTTTTCGTCATCACGGCGGCGGTAACGGGATCGGGCGGGAAGCGCTGCCCGGACTCGGCAGCCCGAAAAGATGCGGCCGCCACCGGCCGGGCATCACCGCATCGTGGGGCACCCCGGATGTGAATGACGACGAGCTCCACCCGGCGCCGGGCGCCAGCGGGCCCCTGGTCCATCCCCGAAGGCGGCCGGTCAGCCGATCAGATGCAACCCGTCGCCGAAGTCGATGCGCGCGAGGTCGGCGCGCGAGACGATACCGAGCTTGGGGAACACATTCGCCAGGTGGTGACCCACCGTGCGGGGACTGATCAGCAGCTGTGCCCCGATCTCCCGGTTGGTGAGCCCCTGCGCGGCCAGCCGTGCGACTCTCAGCTCCTGCGCCGTGAGGATGGCGGCTGTGTCCCGGGCCGGTGCGGAGTCGCGGCGCGGGTGCTGCCCGGCCAGCTCCAGTTCGGCCCGGGTGCGGGCGAGCAGGGGCGCCGCGTCGAGTCGCTGGAAGGTTTCCGCGGCTTCGGCGAGCTGTGTCCGGGCGTCGGTACGGCGGCAGGCCCGCCGCAGCCACTCGCCGTACAGCAGGCGGGTGCGGGCGTGGTTGAAGGGCCGAGACGCGGCTCCGGGGACCTCCAGCGCAAGCCGGAACTGCTTCTCCGCATCGGCCCCCGACGCCAGCAGTGCGTGGACGAGGTGCGTCGCGGAGATCGCCCACGCCGCCTCGGTCCGTTCGGCCCAGCGTCGCAGCAGCCGCGCCTGTTCCTTGGCCGTCGCCCGCTGACCGGCCTGGAGGGCGGCCTCGGCGGTGTCCGGCGCGGCGAGCACCGCGACGGTGGCGTTCGCCGCGTGGTGCCCGTGCTCGCTCAGCCGGACCAGGCGGTCCAGCGCCTCCTCGGCCCGGCCGGCGAAGAGCGCTGACATGCCGAGGTTCCACTCCGCGCAGGCGTTGAAGACGCGCACCCCACGCGGCACCCATACCTCGACGAACCGGGCGGCGATGTCCGCGACGGTCTGTTCATCGCCTCGCGCGGCCGCCAGCCATCCGAGACCGGCGCTGCACTGCGCCGCCAGGTGGTCGTCGCCGGTTTCCTCGGCCACCTGGATCCCCTCGAGAGCGTTCGCCGTGGCCAGGGTCCAGGAGCCCTGCGCGATGTCGAGCGCCACGGTCTGGGCCAGCGTCTGAGTCAGGGCAGTGACCTGGTCCGTGTGCCGCAGCATGTCGGTCTCGCGGCGGAGCGCCTCATGCAGGGCCGACTCGATGCCCCAGGCCACCGCCAGCGGTGCCGGTGGCATCAGGAGCCAGGACCTGCCGCTGAGCCCGGTGAGGACGTCGGCGACGGGGGCCACGATCTGGTCGCGGTCATCGGCGCCGCCGCCCCGTTCCTCCGTCCACCACTGCCGCAGCAACGGCAGCAGATCGGCGTCCGGGAAGTTCCCTCGCGGGAGCCGCCGCTCGAGCCGCTGAAGCGCCTCGCGCTGAAGTGCATCATGACTGGCCGCCCATGCCGCCCGCAGTGCCATGTTGCCGAGCCTGAACGCCTGCCTGGGATCGGCCACCCGTTCCATGTCCCGGGTCAGCTGACGGCAGGCGGTCTCCAGATCGCCGTGTGCGTACTCGATCAGCCCGCGCAACCCCTCGCTGAGATCGGCGACCGTGGATGCGGAGGAGAACTCTTCGGCCCGCTCCAGCATTCTCCGCGCCACATCGCCGTGGCCGGCCTCCCAGGCCGCCCTCGCTCCGTGAGCCAGTCGTCTGGCCGCGTCGACCGTGGAGGGGGACAGTTTCGCCGCACGCCGCAGGGCACGGGCCGCCGTGGCACAGCCACCGCGCGCCCACGACCGGTGGGCCGACTCCTCGAGCAGCCGGGCCACCTCCTCGTCGGGTCGGCCCACGGCGTCCCAAGCCGCGGCGAGGTGCCAGGGGCGCAGCTCGTCGGCGTGCTCACCGGTCAGTACGGAGGCGAGCGCGTGATGAACGGCCTGGCGGCTCGCCGGCGGCGCCTCCTCGTAGACCACCGCCTCCATCAGTTGGTGGCGGAAGCGGAGGCGGCCGTCCGAGCGCGTGGTGAGCAGGCCCGAGTGCAGAGCCTCGTCCCACGCGCTCGCGTCGAGGCCGAGCACAAGTCCGGCCTGCCACATGGCGTTTCGGTCGCTGCGGTCATCGGCGGCGGCGAGAAGGAGCGCGGTGCGGGCAGGCGCGGACAGCTTCTCGATCCGGGCGCGGAAGGCGCGGCGCAGGCGTGGCCCGACGGCGATCCGCTCATCGGCGAGAGGGTGCGTCGAGATGTCGTCAGCCGCCACGGACGTGGTCAGCTCCTGGAGTGCGAGGGGATTTCCGGCTGCCGCGCGGATCGTGCGGCGGATCACCGCCTCGTCCGCGTGCGGAGCGACGGCACGGGCGAGGAGCCGGGCGTCCGAGTCGCCCAACTCCCGGACCTCCAGGGGCGCCAGACTCTCCCAGGGGCCGTCGACGGGGTCGTCGTGTCCGGTCAGGAGCATGACGACGGGTTCGTTGCGCAGTCGGCGCGCGACGAAGGCCAGGCACTGTGCGGACGGCTCGTCGAGCCATTGGGGGTCGTCGGCGATGACGAGCACCGGCCGTTCCCTGGCCAGCTCGCCGACGAGCGTCAGTACGGCCACCCCGATCAGGAACCGGTCCGCCATGTCGTCGCTGGTACCGAGCGCCCCGTTCAGGGCCTTGGCCTGCGGCTGCGGGAGGGTGCTGATCCGCTCCTTCACCGGCCACAGCAGTTCGTGCAGCGCGGCGAAGGCCAGCTCCGACTCGAGACGAGTACCGCGCCATCTCAGGACGGTGAAGTCCGCAGCGGCTGACTCGGCCACGTATTCGAGCAGGGCGGTCTTACCGATGCCGGGTTCGCCCCACAACATCATGGTCGCTCCGGATCCCTGACGGGCGCCGTCAAGGATCCGGTCAAGGGCTGCCTGTTCTTGGCGCCGTCCGTACAAGTCCATTTGCTTGAAAGCTTAATGGGTTGCGGTAGCCCGGAGCCACTGCCGGTGACCCTTCACGATATCAGCGCACATCTTGACGGACATGGTGACCGATCCGTTTTCCTCGCTTCCTTCGTAGCGTCGGGCGTGATCAGTGCACTCGCGCCCCACCGCAGGGGGAGGACAAGGTGACGGCGATCCGGTCGGGAGCGTCGGCAGGACAGTGGCTCGGCTCGTCGTGACCGACGCCGTGATCGCCGCGGCGGCCACGGACCCGAGACCGAGGCCGCGCCACACCGCCGTCCCGCCCGCCGGCCGCGTCAGCACGTTATGCCGCCCCGCCCCGCCCGGCTCTCGGCAAGCAGCGCCGCGCACCCGGCCGGCTGACCCACTCGTCCGTCAAGCCGATCGGGGCCTCGAAGCTGCAAGGAAAAGCACGACATGACCACGGGTCTGCCAGACCTGGTCCTGGGCGTCGTCCCTGCCGGCTGAGGGCGCCCCGACGCACACGCCTGCCTGACAAACCGTCAGCATCACCTTTGGAGCGAACGATGACGCAACCCAGCACGATCAGCGTGGAGCGGCTGACACCGGGAATCCGCACGATCACATTCTCGAATCCGCCGGTGAATCTCATTGTCGGGGAGACGGTGTACCGACTGGTCGAGGTCGTCACGGAGCTGAGTGAGGACCCGCAGGTTCAGGTTGCCGTCTTCACCAGCAGCACACCCGGCTACTTCTTCAACCACTTCGATCTCGACCGGGTCGCCGACTTCTTCCCGTCCGATCCGGAGGCGACGCCGGCATGGATCGATCTCGTGATACGGCTGTCCACGGCTCCGTTCATCAGCATCGCGTCCATCCGCGGACGGACCAGGGGCGGCGGGGACGAACTGGCCCTGGCCTGCGATCTGCGCTACGCCAGCCGCGAGCACGCGGTGTTCGGCCAGCCCGAGGTCGGCGGCGGGATCCTTCCCGGCGGCGGGGGCACGGAACACCTGCCCCGCCTCATCGGACGGGACCGGGCACTCGAAGCCATCCTCAGCAGCGATGACTACGACGCCGACACGGCGGAACGCTACGGATGGGTGACCCGCACCGTCGCCGACGCCGAGCTGGACGGTTTCGTGGACGGTATGGCAACCCGGCTGGCGTCGTTCGACAAGGCGGCGCTGGCAGCCGCCAAGGCGCAGGTCAACCGGGCGACGCTCCCGCCCGATGCCGACCTGCGGGCGGCCTACACGCAATTCCTGAGCTCCCTGACCTGGCCAGGCCCCCAGGCATTCCAGTCCCGGTTCGAGAAGCTCCTTGCCGAAAAGGGTCCCGAAGAGCTGGAACTCCGCTTGGGCCACTACCTCGGCATCGCGCGTCAGGAGAGCCGGTGAACACCGACCGCGAAGACCCGTTCCCGACCAGCGGGTGACGCCTCCGGGTCACCTACGGCGCCACGATCGCCCCCACGTTTCCGGACCATTCACGGATCTTGCCCGGATTGCCGGGCGTGACCACTTGCCATTGGCTGACGATCGCCATATGGTCGTACGAACGTAAGACATACGGATGTAATGCAAATCCAAGGGAGCTCGTGATGGTGGCAACTCGACCGGTGGTGCTCGTGACGGGTGCCTCATCGGGGGTGGGCAAGGAGACGGCCCGCGCCTTCGCCGCGGCGGGTTTCGAGGTGATCGGAACCGCTCGCAACACCGCGCGGGTCACCGCGCCCGCCGGGGTGGGCTACCTCGACCTCGACGTGACCAGCGACGAATCGGTCGCCTCCGTGGTCAAGCAGGTGATCGACCGGTTCGGGCGTATCGACGTCCTGGTCAACAATGCCGGCGTCGGCGCCAACGGCGCCGCCGAGGAGTTCTCCGTGGCCCGGACGCAGGAGGTCTTCGACGTCAACGTCTACGGCATCATGCGGATGACCAAGGCGGTGCTGCCGCACATGCGCGCGCAGCGGAGCGGACGCGTCATCAACGTCTCCTCGCTCAGCGGGTTCGTCCCCAGCCCGTTCATGGCCATCTACACCTCCACCAAGCACGCGGTCGAGGGCTACTCCGGGTCGCTGGACCACGAGGTCCGCGAGCACGGCGTGCGGATCCTGCTCGTCGAGCCCGGCCCGATCAACACCCCCTTCGGCGACCACAGCGTCCAGGGCGACACCCCCATGCCGCTCTACGCGTCGGGACGGCGCACCTTCGACGAGGTGCTGGCGACAAACACCAGCGGCGGCGACGATCCCGCCACCGTGGCCAAGGTGATCGTCGCGGCGGCCACCGACAAGAAGCCGAAACTGCGGCGCACCGCCGGCACGACCGCCGCCGGCATCAGCGTGTTCCACCGCGTCCTCCCGGCCCGGATCTTCGACCGCATCGTCCGCCGGTTCAACCGGATGCCGAACTGACGCCCACCTTCCGCGCCCCCGAACCCGCCCGAAAGTGACGGCGCGTCTTCGACGAGGTGACAGCGGATGCGGTGAAGGACGGCGATGACCCCGTCGTCATCGCCGAAACGATCGTCACGTCGGCCGGCGACAAGAATCCGAAGCCGCGCCACACCGCCGGCCCGGGCCTCACGCGTCACCACGGCCCGCCACCTAGTCCCCGCCGGAACGTTCGACCGGCGGATCCGCAAGAGCAACCACCTGCCCACCTGAAACCCGGGTGCCCCTGACATCCCAGGTGCCCCTGACATTCCAGACAACCATTGATGTACCGAGGAGAGTCATGCAGCAGCAACACCAGCACACGGCCCGGCGCAGTACATCCAGCGCAAGGCGCTTTCTGAGGCGGAACGTCGGCATCGCGCTGGCGGTCACCGCGACGGCGGCCGTGCTGGTCTCGGCGCCGTCCGCGTCCGCATGGACGGGAGGCTCGTACGGTGGGTCCGTGGTCACCGATGTACGGACCGCGGCGACGTTCGACTTCGCCGCCGGCGAGGTCCCCGAGAACATCACCGCCAACCCCGACGGATCGGTGACCCTGTCCATGCTCGGCAGCTGCGCGGTGTGCGAACGCACCCACGGACCGGAACTGATGCGCATCTCGCCCTCCGGAGAGCGCACGGTGCTCGTCACCGGGCAGGTGGGTGAGGCGATCAGCGGCAACGCCCGCGGCAGTGACGGCACCGTCTACTACGCGTTGTGGGCCCCGGGCAACGCGGCCAGGAACGGCGTGTACAAGCTACTTCCGGACGGTACCCCTCAGCGCGTCGCCGCTCTGCCCGCCGACTCGGGTCCCAACGGGCTCGCCTTCGACCCGGCCACAGGCACCCTCTACATCGCGGACAGCCTCAAGGGCATCATCTGGTCCGTTCCGGTCTCGAGCGGATCGGCGACGCCGTGGCTGACCGACGCCGCTCTCGCGCCGGTACCGACCGAGGCACTGCCGATCGGCGCCAACGGGCTCAGGTTCCACAACGGCGCCCTGTGGGTCAGCAACTTCAACAAGGGCACCCTGCTGCGCGTACCGATCACCCCCGCCGGCGCGCCCGGCCCCATCCGCCAGGTCGCCGGCGGCCTGCCCAACATCGACGACATCAGCTTCCTCACCCCCCGCTCCGACATCGTCTTCGCGGCACAGAACGGCTCGTCCTCGAACAACGGTCCGGACAGGGTCGTGGTCATCTACCCCAACGGCACCTACAAGGCCGTCCTGACCAGCGCGGACGGACTCGCCTCCCCCTCCGCGACCGCGGTCCGCGGCGACCGGTTGTACATCACCGACGGCGGGGTCCCCGAGCCCCACGACGCGAAACTGCAGACCGCCAGGATCAACTTCCCTGCTCTCCTCGCCCACGCGGCACACTGACCTGACCAGGCTGGCAGCCGGGGCGCAAGCCCCGGCCTCCGGCTGCCACGGAGGGAACACATCGTGCGGTACCCGAAAGAACACAAGCAGGAGACACGGCAGCGGATCATCACGACGGCCGGCCGCCGCCTCAAGCGCGACGGCATCGACGGCTCCGGTGTCGCGACCCTCATGAAGGACGCGGGCCTGACCAACGGCACCTTCTACGCCTACTTCACGTCCAAGGACGACCTCGTCGCCATGGCGGTCGCCGACCAGATGCGCGCACAGCACGAGAACATCGTCGCGCAGGCAGCACCCGGCCGCGCCGGCCTCGAACAGATCATCCGCTGGTACTTCTCCACCGACCAGCGCGACACCATCGACGACGGCTGCCCCAACGCCGCCCTGCTCGACGAGATCGCACGCTCCACGGATCCCACCAGGCAGGCCTACACCGACGGCGCGCTGGTCCTCATCGACGGCTTCGCCGCCCGCCTGGCACCCCACGATCCGCCGTCGGCGCGGCTGCAGGCACTTGGCCTCCTCGGCATGATGGCCGGGACACTGCAACTCTCCCGTGCCCTGACCGACCGGCAACTCGCCGACCAACTCCTCGAACAGGGCATCCGCAACGCCCTCGCCCTGATAGATGCCGAACAGCACAACTGAGACGCCATCCGCGTACCGATCAGAAGCTGGTCCAGCCGAACAAGGTCGGCGGCTCCCTCGGCAACCGCATACGCGTCACTCTCGACGGCGACCACCCGCCGGGTGGCCAGACGATTCCACACCCCCTCGATGAGGACCCGATGAGTACTTTCCACCCCGATCTCAGACGAGGTCGTTTCATCCCCAATGTGTCCTACGGACGGCTGTCGTCGCGCCTCGTGCGGAGAGTGAAGTGGCGCGCGATCGATCCAGGACCGGACGTCACGGTCCAGGAGATCACTGTGCCCGGGCCCAAGGGCGCACCGTCCGTCTCGCTTCGCGTCTTCCAGCCCACCGGCCTGAAGGCAGCGGCTCCGGCGCTGCTCTGGATCCACGGAGGCGGGCTGATCTTCGGCGCTCCCGAGCAGGACGACCGTACGAACATCGCCTTCGCCCGCGAACTCGGCATCACCGTCGCCGCGGTCCGCTACCGGCTGGGGCCGGACCATCCCGCGCCCGCCGCGGTCGAGGACGCCTACGCCGCGCTGCGCGGACTGGCCGAGCGCGCGGGTGACCTGCACATCGACATCGACCGCATCGCGATCGGCGGTGCCAGCGCAGGCGGCGGAATCGCCGCGGCCCTCGCCCTGCTCGCCCATGACCGGGCCGAGATCCGCCCGGTGTTCCAACTGCTCCTCTACCCCATGCTGGATGACCGCACGACGACGAGAACCGACCTGAAGAGCCTCAAGGTGCGCGTCTGGACGCCCAAGAGCAACCGGTACGGCTGGTCGTCCTACCTCGGCGACGCCGTCGCGGGCCCGGACGTCTCCCCGTATGCGGCCGCGGCCCGCCGCGAGGATCTCACCGGTCTTCCCCCGGCCTGGATCGGCGTCGGCACCCATGATCTCTTCCACGACGAAGTCGTCGAGTACGCGCGCCGGCTCAGCGACAGCGGCGTCCCCTGCCATCTCGACGTCATCCCCGGCGCTTTCCACGGCTTCGACCTCGTGTTCCCCAAGGCCGAGATCTCGCGGGAGTTCTGGCGCCGGCAGGCACGGGCCCTGCAGGGCGCACTGTGGACCGACGGAAGGTGAAGGCAGAGGGACCTGCAGATCGCGGAGAGGGTTTTCGTCCTCACGGCGGCGGCAACGGGATCGGGCGGCAAGCGGTGCCCGGACTCATTTCCCGCGGTGAGCGCGTAGCTGCCGTCGACCTCAGCGAGAGCGGGCCGGCGAGAGACGGCCCGGCTCGCGGCTGGGGCGGAGGGCCTGGCTCACTACTCACTCTCTCAACGAGTGACGGTGGTCAGACTCTGAGGTGTCGTCAACCTGACCAAGGCGTTCCTGCTCGTGTTCCTCGAGCGTCCCAGGGCCAGCCTGGTGAACGCCGCCACTATGGGAGGGTGGTGCTCCCCGGCGGTATCGCCACCGCGTCCTGGCCCAACTCGGCGATCAGCATGCCCGGTGCCGCCGGAAGATGAAGGCGAAGCAGACAGTGCCGTGCCCGCCGACAAGCACATCGTCGAAGCGGGCGAGAAGGACAGCTACCGGGTTCGCATCGGCCGGGACCCCCTGCTGCTCGACTGGCTTTCGCGGCTTGTGCGACAGCGGACCACCGTACTGATCGCCAACAAAAGGGCTATCCGGTGCTGCGTGCGGCGCTCACAGTGCCGGAACGGGGAAGAACAGGGATGCCTGTGCACCCGCTTCCCCGGTCCGCGCGCGCCCCGTGGCCCGCTCCGTCGTCCGAGTCTGGCCGTTGGCGAAGACGAACAGGCGCAGTACCAGGAAACGCCCGGTGCCGGCGAGCCCTGCGGCGGCGAGGTAGACGACCTGCTCGTAGAGCGCTCCAGCCGACGGCTGCACCGTGTGCAGGATGAGCACCGCGACGGAGGTCACCGCGTAGGCGGCCGTGGCCGATCCCGCGGACTGCCAGTGCTGGCGCCATCCGGCGTGCCCTGTCTTGAAGGTGAAGCGTGCGTGGAGCTCCGTGCCGAGCGCAGTGGAGGCGACGGTGATCAGCGCGTTCGCCACAGCCCAGGGCATCAGTCCTGCGAGCACCGCCACGGCGGCGCTGGACGCGACCCCGACACCGCCACCGAACAGGATGAACCGGGCAAAGGAGCCGAGTGGACCGGGCGCAGTCAGACCGTGTCGCGCCGCAGCCGCATCGGCCTTCGCCTGCTCCGCCTCCCGTGCTTCGTCCACCGTTACCGGCGTCAGCTTCGATGCGACCAGCGACTTCACGGGAAGTCCCTTTCGGATGGGGAGGGTGAACCTCCTGAACCGGCGGGGCTCACACACCTCTGCCGCCCGACCGCTTCCGTTAACATTACGACCATACGACTACAGCTGCCGGCCCCTGGCAAGAGGCTGGCCGGTTTTAGATTATGACCGTCCTCACATGGGCGACGCGCGACCGGAACACGGCTCGCCCATCAGTTGGCGGCGGAAGCGGAGCCGCCCGTCCGAGCGCTTGGTGAGCAGACCCGAGTGCATCGCCTCGTCCCACGCGACTGCGTCGAAGCCGAGCACAAGTGCGGCCTGACGCATGGTGTTGCGGTCATCGGCGGCGGCGAGAACGAGCGCGGTGCGGGCAGGCGCGGACAGCTTCTCGATCCGGGCGCGGAAGGCGCGGCGCAGCCGTGGCCCGACGGCGATCTACTCGTCGGCCGCGTATTCCAGCAGGGCGGTCTTGCCGATACCGGGGTCACCCCACAGCACCAGCGTTGCCCCGTCGCCTTGCCGGGCACCGTCAAGGATCCGGTCAAGGGCTGCCCGCTCCTGGCGCCGTCCGTAAAGGTCCCTTGACAGCTTCATGGCTGCTGCCGCCGGGGTGCTCGTGCTACCTGCGTTCCAAGCTTCGCCATCTCCGTGACCGACACGATGACGGATTCGCTTGCAGCTCGCTGTCCGTAGAGTCGGACGTGGTCAGCGCACTCGCGCGCACCGTGGGAGACGACATGGCGACCGCGTTCATCGAAACTGGAAGCAAGGACAGGACCGCCGGGCCGGCACGCCCCCTGCGCACAGAATGCGTCGCCGTCTTAGGAGGAGCGTGACTCGCGCGAGCGCCGGAAACCGTCGACCACAGCCAACTCACCGGAGGACCACATGGGCACGTCGCGAAGTAGCTCGCAGCCCGCAGGACACATTGCCGTCGAGGGCCACACCGGGGTGCTTGTCGCTCGTTTCCACGGAGGCCCGCATGCGCTGTTCGATCCCGAGATGTCCAAGCAGCTGAAAGAGTTGGTCGAGCGTGCAGACCGCGATCCGGACATCCACGCGGTCGTCTTCACCGGTACGCATCCTGACCGCTTCTTGAGTCATTCTGATGCGCGCTGGCTACAAGAAGGTGGCACTGGATTCCCGCCGATCAACACGCGCGTGGCCAAGCTCGTAGCGCGCCTGGGGAGGCTCATCAACCGAGTGCCGGTTGTCAGGACGCTCGCAGGGAAGACCCGGCTCAAGTCGCTTCTGCAGCTCGACAGCTTCCATGCCACCTTCCTGAAGATGAACGCAAGCGGCACCATCTTCGTTGCGGCGCTCAACGGTTCGGCACTTGCCGTCGGCGCGGAACTGGCATTTGCCTGTGATCTGCGCATCATGGCAGACGGGGATCATGCCATCGGCCTGACAGAAGTCCTGCTTGCACTGACACCGGGTGGCGGCGGCTCTCAGCGACTGCCTCGTCTGATCGGTACTCAGCAGACGTTGCTCGCCGTTCTCGAAGGCAGGCCGTTCTCGCCCGCAGAGGCTCTCGCGCTCGGTGCGGTCGACGAAGTGGTGCCACAGGAACAGGTCCTCGCACGGTCGATCGAGCGCGCAGAGTATCTGAGCCTACGCTCGAAGAAATCCCTCGGAGCCATCAAGCGATCCATCTACTTCGGCAGCTCTCTGTCGCTCGAGGACGGCTTGCAGTTCGAGCACGCCGAGTTCCTGGTCAGAGATCAGTCGAAGGAAGGTCAGGCGCGGCTGCTTCATTACATCGCCACCACGGACGCCACTGGCGAGCTCCCTCTGTTGGATCGTGAGACGTACGCGCGAGCACGCGCCACCGGGGGACTCCCCAGCAAGTAGACCGGGTCGATGTGGTGACCTCGCCCTGATCGGCGGTTCATCGCCTCGAAGCCTTGCCGAAGCCAGTGTCGGGACACATACGGAACGGTGCGACGGCCGAACAGCCGACACGTGTCGAGGGCGGCGATGACGGCGAAGCCGTACGAAATGTGGAGCGCCGCCGCCGATGACAGCAGGTTGTCTCCAGTGGAGGTGACGGTGGAGATGTCGATGGAGACCACGGGGCGGCTGTTGAACGCCGCCGGGACCTGTCCGACGACGGCATGCATGTCAGTCCCGGCAGCTGTAGTTCTTGATGGTCCGCCCTTGCACATCACGGTTGACCGAACTGGGGCGCCTTGGGTGCCCGGAGTTCCCGATGCCTTCGGCGGACATCTGGCGTTGTCTTCTGGTGGGTGTCGTCAGGGCCCTCGCCCCAAGCTGTCGCTCCGTCCCCGGTAACGAACACCTGCAACGCCCCACGCACCGAGGCACAGCGCCGTGCCCGCGGGCCTTCCAGGGTGTCGGACAGAGCTCCACCGGGGCCTCCACAGTGAGGGACTCCGGGGAGTCGCAGGTGAGCGCGGACCGAACGGCCCGGCCGTAGCCCTGTCGGTCAGCCCCGGATGCCATGAGCATGGAGATCCGCCGGCCGCCATGAAGCGGCACCCGGCCACATCGATGATCTACCGCTCCCCGCTTGCACTTCCCTCGTGCAACTTGCTCCCACTACCCAAGACCACTTGCCAACCGTCCACCTCCACGCTTAATATTACGACCATACGACAATGGGCTCTGGAGGCCACAATGACTACAACAACTCGGCCGGTGGCACTCGTGACAGGTGCGTCCACCGGTATCGGAAAGGCGGCCGCCCTCGCGCTTGCCGCAGCGGGTTTCGAGACGGTGGGAACGAGCCGGAGGACGTCGGGAGCCGACCGTCGTGACGGCGTGACGTTCCTCGCCCTCGACGTGGGCAGCGACGATTCGGTCGCTGCCGCGGTCGGGCAGGTGATCGAGCGGTTCGGGCGGATCGACGTCCTGGTCAACAACGCGGGCATCGGCTCCTCGGGTGCGTGGGAGGAGAACTCTCTCGCGCAGGCCGAGCGCCTCTTCAACACCAACGTCTTCGGTGTGATGCGCATGACCAGGGCCGTTCTCCCGCACATGCGCGCCCGGGGAAGCGGGCGCATCATCAATATCTCGTCCGTCCTCGGGTTCCTCCCCGCGCCCTACATGGCCAACTACTCGGCGTCCAAGCACGCGCTCGAGGGGTACACCGAGTCCCTGGACCACGAGATCCGCGAACACGGGGTCCGGGCCCTCATCGTCCAGCCGGGCGGCACCAAATCCTCGTTCGAGGCGAACACCGTCGCACCCGACATGCCCATGCAGATCTACGCGGAGCAGCGGCGCATCGCCGACCAGGTGGCGTTGGCGGTCAACGAGGAGGGCGACGACCCCGAAACCGTCGCGAAGGCAATCGTCGCGGCCGCCACCGACTCCAAGCCGAAGGTGCGCTACACCGCCGGCCGGCAAGCCCGGCTCGTCAGCGCGGCGCACCGTATCCTTCCCGCCGGCGTCTTCGACGGACAGATCCGCAAGACCAACAAGCTCCCCGGCTGAGATCTGCACACAGTGAACCGCCCCGGGATCGGTGGAGGCTCTGATGTGCCCCGACTTGTATGGAGTCGCGTCGCTGGGTTTCACGCTATAGGCGGTTGCTGCAACTCGTACTGGACTGGGGTGAGCATTCCCAGTGCGGAGTGCGAGGCCGGCGCCGATTCTGCCAGCGTCCCGAATCCGGCGCCAAACCCCTCTCGCACGCCACCTGCGGAGTTCCGCCCCCATGCCGGACCCATCCATCTGCGCAGGTCAGAGCGGATCCAGCGATCGCCGACAGCAACGGCGTTGAAGTCACGAGCAGCGGATTCAGTCCCGTGGCCCAAAGCCCTGAATCCGCACCTTGCTAAGACGTTTCCGCAGGTCACAGGCGTTCACGGTGGGGCGGGTGGGACTCGAACCCACGGCCGACGGCTTATGAGTCCGCCTCCGTCACGCCCTGACGAGGGGCCTGCCGTGCGCGCGGCGGGGCGCTCGCGCGTCGGTTGCATCGCAAGCCGAAACCCCCCTGGTGTCGCACAGATCCCGACCTCGACGGCATCACAGAAGCATGGATCGGTTGCGATCACCGACTGAGCCGCTTAACATTATGACCGTAATTTAATGAGCTGGCCCTCTCAGCCACGCCATTGGCGCTCTGGTCTTCACCCCCCTCCACTTCACCAGGAACTCTCCATGGACCTCTCCACCAGCACTGCCCTCGTCACCGGAGCCAACCGGGGCTTCGGCCGTGCCCTCGCCGCAGAACTGCTCGCCCGCGGCGCCACCGTCTACGCCGGCGCCCGCAACCCCGACCAGATCGACCTGCCCGGCGCCAAGCCGATCGCACTCGACATCACCGACCCCGCCTCCGTCGCGGCCGCCGCCAAGGCCACCGGCGACGTGACCATCCTGGTCAACAACGCGGGGTCCTCCACCGGCGCCGACCTGCTCACCGCCGACCTGGACGACATCCGCCTGGAGATGAACACCCACTACCTCGGCACCCTGACGGTGGCCCGCGCCTTCGCACCCCAGATCGCGGCCAACGGCGGCGGGGCCATGCTGAACGTCCTGTCCGGCCTGTCCTGGGTCAGCTTCCCGGAACTCGGCGCCTACTGCGCCGCCAAATCCGCGGAATGGTCACTCACCAACACCCTGCGCGTACAGCTCGCCGACCAGCACATCCGCGTGGCCGGCCTGCACGTCGGCTACATGGACACCGACATGGTCCGGACCATCGACGCGGCCAAGTCCGACCCGGCCGACATCGCCCGGATCGCCGTCGACGGCATCGCCGCCGGCACCTACGAGATCCTCGCGGACAACGCCGCCCGCCAGGCACAGGCCGCCCTGGCCGGAGGCGTCCCCGCGCTCTACCCGCAACTCCCCTGAGAAGCGACCGCCCAGGAACCCGCACCGAGCCGACTCGATACCGATGCCCGCTGTCGCACGCCATGCCGTCACCCGCCGGCGTCCACGTCCATTGATCCGTCGCCCAGTACGTCTGCCCAGGGAATGTAAGGAACGCCATGAAACAGCAAGGCAAGCAGCGGGTTCGGGGCGGCAGCGCCGTCTGGGCCGTGGCCATCACCAGCATGGCCGGATTCATCACCGCGCTCGACAACCTGATCGTCACCACCGCCCTCCCCTCCATCCGCAAGGACCTCGGCGGCGGCCTCGAAGACCTCGAATGGACGGTGAGCGCCTACACCCTCACGTTCGCGGTGTTGCTCATGTTCGGTGCTTCCCTCGGCGACCGCTTCGGCCGCCGGAGGCTGTTCGCCATCGGGCTCGCGATCTTCACCACGGCCTCGGCCGCCGCAGCCCTCGCACCGGGGATGGGTGAACTGATCGCCGCGCGGGCGGCGCAGGGCGTGGGGGCCGCGATCGTGACACCGCTGACGCTCACCCTGCTGTCGGCCGCCGTCCCCGCCGAGCGGCGCGGCGCGGCCCTGGGTGTCTGGGGCGCGGCCAGCGGCATCGCCGTCGCCACCGGACCGCTCATTGGCGGCGCACTCACCGAGCATCTGTCCTGGCAGTGGATTTTCTGGGTGAACGTCCCTCTCGGCCTGGCGCTGATCCCGCTCGCCCTGCTGCGGCTGGACGAGAGCCGCGGCCCGAACCCGACCCTCGACCTCGTCGGCACCGTTCTGGCCAGCGGCGGTCTGTTCGGCATCGTCTACGCCCTGGTGCGCGGCAACGCCGACGGCTGGACCAGCACCCCGGTGCTGGGCGGCTTCTTCGCGGGTACGGCCCTGCTCGTCGGCTTCGTCTTCTACGAACTGCGCGCCAAGCATCCGATGCTGCCGATGCGTCTCTTCCGTCACCATTCCTTCAGCGCCATCAACGCCGCCAGCCTGCTGATGCTGCTGGGCATGTTCGGGTCGATCTTCCTGCTCAGCCAGTACCTGCAGACCGTCGGCGGCTACTCACCGATGCAGGCCGGCGTGCGGATGCTGCCCTGGACCGCCATGCCCATGATCGCCGGACCGCTGGCCGGGGCACTGTCCGACCGCATCGGCGGCGCACCCGTCGTCACGGCGGGCATGACCCTGAACGCCGTCGGCCTCGGACTGTGGGCCATCACCGTCGAGCCCCACGAGGCCTACACCCACATGCTGCCCGCACTGATCGTCTGCGGCATCGGCCTGGGCATGTTCTTCGCCCCCAGCGCGAACCTCGTCATGAGCACCGTCCGCCCGGAGGAGCAGGGCATCGCCTCCGGCGCCAACAACGCCATCCGTGAGGTCGGCGGCGCCATCGGCGTGGCGTCGCTGGCCGCGGTCTTCTCCGCCCAGGGCGGCTACGGATCCGCCTCACTGTTCGTGGATGGGCTGATCCCCGCGCTCTGGGTCGGAGCCGGTGCCGTCGCCCTGGCAGCGGCTGTGGCGTTGCTCATGCCCCGGCAGCGCAAGGCCGACGGCCCGGCTGCCGGCCTTGCCGCGGGAGGTGCTCCGGCCGGCGCCCCGGCCGCGACCTGAAGCCCGGACCGCGGGGCGGCCCCGCGGGTTACGGCGGGGCCGCCCCTCAGCTGCCCTGCCCTGCCTGCCCTCCAGGAGGGTTCGTCGTGCGGGGTCATCACACCGTGGTCGAGGCCCCTCGGACAGCGCGCCTTTCGGGTCGGCGCTCGACCGGCTGAGGGGCACCGCTTCCCTCACCGTGGGGTCACCGGTTCGTCCTGTCGGCCAGGAAAGGCGCAAGGTGCGCCGACAGCGCCCCCGGTTGCTCCTCCGGGATGAAGTAGCCGCACTCCGGGATCTCGGCACCGGTGACGTCATCCGCGTACTCGCGCCAGATGTCCAACGTGGGCAGGCGGGCCGGCAGCCCCACGGATCCCCACAACGCCAGCACCGGCATGGTGAGGCGATGGCCCTCTGCGGCGTCGATGTCATCGAGGGCGATGTCCTCCTCGATGGCGCGGTAGTCGTCGAGACTCGCACGAAGAGCACCCGGTCGGGAGAACGAGCGTACGTAGCCGTCGACCGCGTCGGCTGTGAGTCCGTGGCGGTTGTAGGTCCACCGCTCGAAGAAGTACTCAAGATACCCGCGGATGTCGGGTCCCACCAAGCGCTCGGGCAGATCGGGCCGCATGTGGAACAGCCAGTGCCAGTACCCGGAGGCGAGCGAGGCGTCCAGGCGGCGGAACATCTCCCGGGTGGGAACGATGTCGAGCACGGCCAGTCGCTCCACCTGGTCCGGGCGGTCCAGCGCCCAGCGGTGCCCCACGCGAGCGCCGCGGTCGTGGCCCACGACCATGGCCCGCTCGAAGCCGGGCAACGTCGCCAACTCCTCCTGTTGATGACGTGAGGGACCCCTTTCATCCGGTAACGAGACCGGCCTGACACCCCTACCTACCAGAAGGACCCGGACATGAGCGCATCGCGAAACTCCTCACCCCCCTCACGAACGTCGTACAGGTTCGCGCCGACGCGCTCCGTGCCCGTTGACGGGGTGGACTTCGTCCATCGGCAGCTCGGTCCCGAGGACGGCGTGCCGCTGATCCTCCTGGTTCACATGGCCGGAAACCTGGACAACTGGGATCCGCGCGTCGTCGACGGACTCGCCGCACGACGCCGGGTGATCACCTTCGGAAACCGCGGGGTGGGCGGGTCGGGCGGCTCCACGCCGGACACGATCGAAAAGATGGCCGACGACGCGGTGCGGTTCATTCGTGCCCTCGGCTTCGACCAGGTCGATCTGCTCGGCCTGTCGATGGGCGGCTTCATCGCACAGGTCATCGCGGCGGAGGAACCGCGCCTTGTCCGCAAGGTCGTCCTCGCGGGCACCGGCCCCGCCGGAGGGCCCGGCATCGACAAGGTCCCGGCGCTGGCCATCCAGGCCACGGTCAAGGGCGCCCTGACCCGCCAGGACCCGCTGCTCTCCCTCTTCTTCACCGACACTGCCGGCGGTCGGCAGGCCGGGCGCGCCCTGGTGGAACGGCTGAAGGAGCGCACGGACAATCGCGACAAGAACGTCTCGCCGCCGTCGCTGCGCGCCCAGCTGAAGGCCGTCAGACGATGGGGCCGCCAGACACCGTCAGACCTGTCGTCAATCCGCCAACCGGTCCTCGTGGCCAACGGTGAGAACGACCGGATGGTGCCCAGCCAGAACACAGTCGACCTGGCCGCTCGTCTGCCCAACAGCGAACTTGTCCCTCTCTACCGTGACTCCGGCCACGGGGGGATCTTCCAGCACCACGAGGACTTCGTCGCAAGGGTGCTCGGCTTCCTCGAGTCCTGAGCTTCAATCGGACACACGCCGGTGGCACCCAGCCCGATCCCGACGAAACTGCCCTGAGCCACGACGCCGCGCGAACTGCGACCGGCCGAGATCGAGGAGATCATCGAGCGCTTCGCCACGGCCGCGGCCGTGTGCGAGACAGCCGGCTTCAACGGCGTACAGGTGCAAGCAGCCCACGGGTATCTCATCTCGCAGTTCCTGTCACCGCTGTCGAACCGGCGCGACGACGGCTGGGGCGGCGATCCCGAGCGGCGGATGCGCTTCGGTCTCGAGGTCGTCCGCCGCATCCGCGGCCGCGTCCGGCCCGGCTTCGCGGTGGGCATCAAACTCAACTCGGCGGACTTCCAGCGGGGCGGATTCACCGAGGACGAGTCCCAGGCCGTGCTGGCCGCGCTCGCCCACGAAGGCGTCGACCTCATCGAGGTCAGCGGCGGTAGTTACGAGTCCATGGCCATGAGCGGCTCGGCGGCCCCCAGCACCAGGGCACGCGAGGCGTACTTCCTGGAATACGCCCGCACCGTTCGCAAGCTCGTGGGCGACATCCCACTCGCCGTCACAGGCGGATTCCGCACCCGCGATGCCATGCAGCGAGCCGTGCAGGCCGGCGAATGCGACGTGGTCGGCATCGGCCGGCCGGCGATCACCACCCCGGACGCGGCCCGGCTCATCCTCGAAGGGCAGGCCGAGACACTCACGGCACACCAGGCGCGCTACGGCATGAGAACCCTGCTGGGCAAGATCACCGACCTCAAGGTCCTGGACGGGGTACTGGACATCAGCTGGCACACCGACCAGATACATCGCCTCGGCAACGGCCTGCACCCCGACCTGAACCGCGGCAGCCTCGCCGCAACCCTCGCCATGGTGCGGCGAACGGCCGAAGCTCGTTCCGCGCCAGGCGAGGCGGGTCGTGAACCCCTGCGGCTTCCACGGTCGGAGCCCGCGCTGAGCCCCTCGGGACAGGCTGCGCCACCCACGGAGCATTTCGCCGTCGGCTCCGACAGCGGTGCCTGCCTGTTGCCTGAACCCGGCTGAGACCGACGCGAACCCACCGATCCGTGATGACGGTCGTGTCGCCTCCGTGGGAGACGGTCCTGAGGGCTTGGACGGCGGTCTATGTCGCCGACGTTTCCTCCACGGTCAGCACGATCTTGCCGGTGGTGCGGCCGGTCTCGCCCAGGGCGTGGGCCTTGGCGGCCTCGGCGAGCGGGAAGGTGGCCTCGATGTGGGGGCGCAGGGCGCCGGTTTCGACGAGGTCGGCGATGGCCCGCATGCCGGCGCGGTCGGCCTCGACGAGCAGGGACTCGTAGCGGAAGCCCCGCGCGGCGATGTCGGCCAGTTCGGCGGGGTCGATGGGCAGCGGAAGGATCGAGACGAGGGTGCCGCCCGGGCGCAGAACGGCGAGGGAGCGGGCGCGGGCGGCGGTATCCAGCGAGATCGAGTCAAGGACCACGTCGATGTCCTTGACGGCCTCGGTGAAGTCGACCGAGTGGTAGTCGATGGCCTCGTCCACTCCCAGGGAACGCAGGAAGTCGTGCTTGGCGGCACTGGCGGTGCCGATGACGTACGCGCCGCGGGACTTGGCGATCTGGACGGCGAGATGGCCGACGCCGCCGGCGGCCGCGTGGATGAGGACCCGCTGCCCGGGCTGGATGTCGGCGGTGTCGACGAGTGCCTGGTACGCGGTCAGGGCCGCGAGCGGCAGCGCGCCGGCCTGGACATGGTCGATACCGGCGGGCTTGTGGACGAAGGCGCGGGCCGGGCCGGTCACGTACTCGGCGTGGGAGCCGACCCCGTGGGGGTAGGGCAGCATGCCGAAGACCTCGTCGCCCGGCTTGAACAGGGTGACGCCGGTGCCGACGGCCTCGACGACTCCGGAGACGTCCCAGCCCAGGATGAGGGGCAGTCCGGTGACGCTCATGGGCTGGGCGCGGTTCCACCAGTCGGTCGGGTTGACGCCGGCCGCGCGGACGGCGATCAGGATCTCACTCAACCCCGGCTCGGGGCGGGGAAGTTCGACTTCCTTGAGTACCTCGGGGGAGCCGTGGGTGTCCTGGCGGATGGCGCGCATGGTGGGGGTATGGGGATTCGTCATGCGTCCACCCTCGCGGCCTGCCACTCCCTGGCGCCATGGCATGAATGCCAACTTTCAACGGGATCACGCCATGACGTGCTTTCGCCGATGCATTGCACCGGCCCAGCCCGGCTCGCCGTGTCCGGCGGCTTCCGGTTGACATGGCAACGGTGACGGATGCGGAAGCAGGACCATTCACGGAGACCTCGGGCTATGCCGTTTCCTGGCGCGCTGCAGGCCGTTCAGGCGGCGGTCACAAAGGACCTCATGCGTCCCGTCCGGGCGAAGACGGGCTCCACGCATGCCCGGACCCGTATGTGGGAGCGGTCGTGTTCATGCTTCCAGACGCACAGACCATCGTCGGGCGCACGGCGGGTTCGACACCTTCGACCCCCTCTTGGACCCGGTGGCGGCGCCTGACCTCTCACTGGACGGCGACCGCCTGCCGGCAGCCGAGCCGGCCAGGGCCACGCATCCGGCGATGGGACCCCACCGCTCGCGTGCCGCCGGGAAGGGCGGAGACGGCGGGAATCGTGTCAGCAGACCGCGTGATTCGCCCAGCAAGTTGCGGTCACTGTCCGATAGCATGGCGTGAATTCCACTTTCGACGGGATCACGCCATGGCATCCACTCACCGAGTCGTCGTCCTGGCCGCAGACGGGGTATACCCCTTCGAACTGGGTATTCCCAGCCGGGTCTTCGAGGCCGCGGACGGCCGCTACGAGGTGTTCACCTGCAGCGTCGACGGCCTACCGGTACGCACCAACTCCGACTTCTCGGTCACCGTCGAGCACGGCCCCGAGGCGCTGCGCACCGCCGACACCGTCGTCATCCCGCCCTTCGTCGCCCCCGACGCCACGGCGGAAGTGCCGCAAGCCATGGTCCAGGCGCTCGCGTCCGTGGCACCAGGCGCCCGCCTCGTATCGATCTGCACCGGCGCCTTCGTCCTCGCCGCCGCCGGCCTCCTCGACGGCCGGCCCGCCACCACCCACTGGATGGTCGCCGACCTCTTCCGCGCACGCTTCCCACACGTCGCACTCGATCCCGACGCCCTGTTCATCGACGACGGAGATGTGCTCACCTCCGCCGGTGCCGCCTCCGGGCTCGACGTCTGTCTGCACATCATCCGCAGGGACCACGGCAGCGAAGTCGCCAACCAGGTGGCCCGCAGATGCGTCGCACCCCCGTGGCGCGACGGAGGGCAGGCACAGTACATCCAGCACCCGGTACCCGAACCCACGGCCAGCGGAACGGCCACCGCCCGCCAGTGGGCCCTGGAGAACCTCCACGAGCCCATGACCCTGGCCGACCTCGCCGAGCACTCCCACATGAGTCTGCGCACCTTCGCCCGCCGCTTCACCGAAGAGGTGGGCATGAGCCCGGGACGCTGGCTGATCCAGCAGCGCGTCGAGCGGGCACGGCACCTCCTGGAAACCACCGACCTGGCGGTCGACGACATCGCCGGCCAAGTCGGCTTCGCCGGCGGCACATCGCTACGCGAACACCTGCATGCCACCATCGGCGTCTCACCGCTCGCCTACCGGCGCACCTTCCGCGGCGCCCTGTCCCCCACCCACTGAGCTGTTCTTCCCTCTGCGACTCCTGGTGCAGCTGCTGCGGCAGTCCGCCCTCACCGGTCAGCTGCAGCCCTTGACATGAGTCGACTTCACCGGCCTGACGACTCGCAGGGCCCACAGAGGCAGGCCGCCGAGCCCCTTGGGAGAAGCGCGAAGGTGCCCCCGAGCCGCAGCCCAAATCCCGGGGCATTCTGGCGCGCTTCAGCCTTCAGTGGCAGCCAGGCGGTGATGAATGCCATGTGCTCGGCGAGGCCGCTCATGCGCATACAGCACAGCTACTTGCGACTTACGCAAGAAGGTCGCTTCGCCCGCTGCCCATCACGCAAGATCCCGCCCGCGCCGGGCCTGCGACACCGTCACTCACCGGGCGTCTGAGTGTCGCTGCAATCGCCGGCCTCGGCAACATCGCGTTGGTGGCCGCAGCGGGCGCCGGGGGTCGACTATGCCCATGATCTCGCACGGCCCCCCACCAGCGCCGATCGTGTGCGGCATCATGGTGGGGAACTCGGCAGCCTGGTTGGTCTTGATGCGGAACCGGCGGTGGCCGCGCATGAGAATGGCGGTGCCCGACAGGACCACAAGCCATTCGCGGGGCCTGAACGGCATGCCGCCGCCCGAGATCCCCCTGCGGTTCACCGTTCAGCCTGACGGATGGCCGCACGGTGACGGCGCGCCGGGTGCTGGTGGCCACCCGCCTGCGTGACGTGCTGCCCGAGGGGCCCGGGCCTGGCCTGGCACTGGGGCCACGGAGTGGTGTACTGCCCCTACTGCCACGGCTGGGAGGTACGCGATGAGCCGTTCGGCATCCTCGCCACCGGCCCCGCCTCGGTTCACCACGCCTGACTGTTCGCCAGCTGACCGACGGCCTCATTGTCTTGAGCTGGTCTGATTGCGATCATGGAGCACTATCAGACCGTCGCGAACCCCAGCACCAGCGGCGCCACGGCAACGAGCATGATGGCGGCCGGGGTGGCGCTTCCCTTCTTGTCGCCTCCACGGAGATGCGTGATCACGGCGCCCAGGAAGTACAGGACGACACCGATCGCCGCCGCGATGCCCAACGGTCGGTAGGCGATGCCGGCGAGCAGCCCCACAGCGCCCGCGATCTTGACCAGACCGAGCGGCAAGAACCAGCTGTCGGGCACCCCGAGTGCCTTGAGCCCCTCTGTGATCTTCGGGTCGCGGGTGATGTCGGGAACGGCAGAGAAGACCAATACCAGGGACAGCACGACAGCGAGGACGACATAGGCGATGAACACGGAGAACTCCGAAGGGGGAAGGGAACCGTCGATCGGTCCAGGAATGCAGGGGCGGCAAGTGATGAGCCGCGGCCACGTGACTGCCTCGTGTCCCGGGCACTGCTGTGGGCACGGGCGGGGTGCTTCTGGTGATGCCGAGCGGGAGCGGCCGCAGCCGTTCGAGCCGGTTCACGAGGGCTGACCCGATCCACCTGGGCTGGCGTCTTTACCTCAGGTCAAGCCAATGGTTTTGGAGGTCGTCGTCCTGCATGGTGATGGTGCGCTTGTTGAGGGCGTTGGTCGTACAGGTGCTCGACGCCAACGTCAGGACGGTCAGCGGCGACCCGTCGTACCAGTTGACGGTGGAATACTGGTCATTAGGCTTGGTGCCCTGGCGGCCGGGAGCCTCGTTGGTGTGGGCGCGGAGCTTGTCGTCCTGCGTCGCCCACGAGCCGTCGTTCCCCCCGTCAAAGGAGTAGCAGACGGTGAGCGAGCCCCTGACGCTGCCGTGCTCGCCGTCCGCCTTGTAGTTGGAGATGCCTTGTCCGGTCACGTACGCGCCCGACGTTACGGCTGAAGGGATGAAAGCGGATCCGTCACCGTGTCTGTCACGGAGTTGCCTGCGATGTGCTGGCTTCGTGTCAGTGACGGTCGTTCAGGAAGAATCATGTACCTGCTGGTGGTCGGCCTGTGGCTCTGGTTGGGTGCCAGTGCTGTCAACTGAACCGTAGGTGCCACCGAAGTCGGTGATCCTCCTGGACTGCCTGCTGCGCCTCATGGGCTGCCCTCCGGTGCGACGTCCTGGTCGTGCGCGCGACGGCCGACCGGCACAAGGAAGCGGCCGGCGGCTGATGGGAGGCGCCGGCCAGCTGCTCGTGGTGGTGCTTGAGGACGTCACGGGCCGCGAGGACGTCGGCCGGGGCGAGAGTGCTCCAGTACGCGTGCGCGACGATCGCCGTGGCGAGTTTCGACTTCCCGCGCCCGTAGCCGGGTGATCTCAGCCGCGTCCTGTGGATCCCAGCCGGGGGAGGCAGGGCGGGACGCGTGCCGCCAGACGCTCCGTTGCGGCCGCTTTGCCCATGTCCCTGGCTGGAGTGAGTGGGAGGGCGGGATGGGCGGCGCGGCCGCTGCCGGGGATCGGGGCAGGCTCGCTGGTGTTGCGCGCCGGGCCGCCGACGGTGCGGCGGCCGGGGCCAGGAGTCGTCGGGGGCGGAGTCGGTGATGTGGTCGAAGCCGCGAATCATGGGGGTCAGTTCCTGCGTGGCTCCGCACAGCGTGCACAGCCGGGTGTCCGGGTGCTCCGCCGCGTCCAGGGCGCGGTCCACATCGAGCAGCGCCGCGCCCGCCGGTGCTTCCTCGCAGTCCGGAGCGTGCAGGACGGAGCGAGCCGGGCCGCGGCCGTCGCGCAGCTTCGCCAGCACCCACTCCGAAGGCCGGCGCTCCCCGAGACCTCACGGACCGCCGACTGCGGTGACCGCTCCAGCTTCTCGGTGACGACCTGGTCGTAGTCGACGCCGTCGACCGGCCGTACGTGGTCGGGGGCGCGCACCCATACGCGGTACTCCGCCGTTTCCACACTGCCGTCCTGCTGGTGAAGGGGCGGTGTTCCAGCCCTGCGCTATTCGGTGTGCATCGTTGATGCCGTGACCGATGAACCGCGAGCAAGGCTGCGAGGGTCTCACAAAGCGGCGTGCGTTGAGCAGTGCCGCCCGTGCACACTCCACGCATGCGTGCTGACATCGCCGTACCGCTGCAGAAGAAGGCTCTACAGCACGTCGCGGCTTCATGCGGAGGCGAGCCGTAGGGATGAGGTATCCCGATAGCGGAGGGCTGACCGCTGAAGGACCGAGTTCGGCGTGAGCGGGTCCGGTTGGCGGCCGCTGATCTGATCGAGACCGGGGCCAGTGACCGGGAGGTCGCCCGGCAATTCAGAGTGACGCGTATGTCGGCGAACCGCTCGCGGCGGGCCCTGGTCTCCAGAGGTCACGGCGGTGCCCGCTGCAAGCTCGATGCAGGTCAACTGCGGTGACTGGAAAACGGTATTGGATGTCGGCCCAGCTACTGTCGGCTGGCCTGACCAGTGTTGAGCCTGGCGAGGATCGCCGAGGTCGTGCGCCGCGGTTCGGGTGGAGCACACCCTGGCCTGGATGGACCTGCTGCTGCACCGCATCGGCTGGAGCGTGCAGGTCCCCTCCCGCAAGGCGACCGAGCGCGACGAAGAGAAGATCGCCACCTGGAAGGACGAGCAGTGGCCCGTCATAAATAAAGAGGGTGGCGGACCTGGGCTCCTGGCTCTGGTTCAAGGAAACAGGAGCCTTCAAGTTGCGCGCAATCTTCACCAAGCGTGCTGCCTCTTCACGCAATTTCAGCTTAATCACATCCTGAACTGCGAGCGTCGGGGTCGAGTCGGAGTCTGCGAACCTCGACGCAACTGAAGCAGCGGACCGCGACGGCAGCGCGATGACGGACGCGGTGACGGATTCGCTTTCATTCCTTCCCCCCTAGGGTCGGGCGTGATCGGAGTACGCCATATCGGGGACACCATAAGTCCCCAGTGAGGAGAGGCCTATCGGTGAATGTGAAAGAGCGTTTTGTCCCGGCGAGGTTGTTTGGTTCGAGGTTCAGGTGTCGCGCCAGTTCGGAGTGGATTCGCTGGTGAGTCGTCGGCTTATGAGGTCGATCATCGCGATGTGGATTATGGCTTCGGACCGGTGGGGGTGGGTCTCGTAGTCGCGCGTGAGCCGGCGGTGGTGCATGAGCCAGCCGAAGGTCCGCTCGACCACCCAGCGCCGGGGGAGCACCTTGAACCCTTTGACGCCGGGGTCGCGTTGGACGATTTCGACGTCGATTCCGAGGCGGGCGCCGTGGTCGATGACTTTCGTACGGTAGCCGGTGTCGGCCCACGCCTTGGTCACGCGAGGGGCTGTGGCGGAGATCTGGGTGAGCAGGTGGATGCCGCCGGTGTTGTCGGAGACACTCGCTGCGGTCACCCAGACGGCCAGTAGCAGGCCGAGGGTGTCGACGCCGATATGGCGCTTGCGACCTGCGATTTTCTTGCCTGCGTCGATGCCCTGGCCGGTCGCTGGCACGTTGGCGGAGGTCTTGATGCTCTGCGCGTCCAGGACACATGCGCTCGGCTCGGCATCCCGGCCTTCGGCTTCGCGCGCCAGGCGCCGAAGCAGGCCGTTGAGCCGGTCGAAGACACCTTCCTTCTGCCAGGCGGCGAAGTAGCCGTAGACGGTTTCCCAGGGTGCGAAATCGTGCGGCAGATACCGCCAGGGGATGCCGGTGCGGTCGACGTACAGGATGGCGTCCATGATGCGGCGCAGGTCGTGCTCGGGTGGGCGGCCGATGTCCAGGCCCTTGCCTCTGCGCTCGGCCCGCCAGGCGGTGAGGGTGGGGCCGATCAACTCCCAGCGGGCGTCGGACAGGTCGCTGGGATACGGGCGCTGTCGCGTCATGTTTCGGTAGTACCGTCGGGCACGACGCATCCCCAGGGCGCAAACAGCGTCAACCGGGGGCGCTTCGGGATCAGACAGGAGCGACTCGACTCAAACGGTCAGACATATGGCGTCTCCTGTCGCACAGGCCGCATCGACCACTCTCGCCTCGGCAGTCGCAGACCTACTCGCCCTTCGAAGCGCCACCAAACAACCTCGCCGGGACAAAACGCTCTTTCAGTGCCTGTTTCTGAGGCTGACATGACATACGAACGGTGAGTTGATGTCACCGTGCCGGTGCGTCAGCCCGTCAGGGCTGACGCACCGGGTCGATCGTTGACGCGAAGGTGGCCACGATACTGAGGCACACCCGAGGCCGTAGGCCAAGACTGCCCGTGAGGGGAGCTTCCAGGCCTGGGCGCTTGGCACACGGCGTGGTTTCCCGGGTGGCCTCAGACGAGTCCGCGCTCGGCGAGGCTGCGGCCGGTTTCCTCGATCGTGTCGGGGATCGAGTGGAGTGGGCGGGCCAAGAGCGCCTCGGCGGGGTTGTGGTCGAAGCGCTGCGCCGAGCCGATGAGCCACCGGTTGTCGCGCAGCTGAGGTTCGAACACGCTCGCGGCCCAGGTGAGCCATGTCGGCATCGCCCGTGTGGGGATCTTCCCGCTCGCCTCGGGAAGCCTCTCGCGGAGCACCGAGGCGACCTCGATGAGCGAGGACGGGTCGGTCGCGACGATCGTGCGATGTGCGCCCGCCGTTTCGGAGGTCATGGCCTCGATGTGCGCGTCGGCGACGTCTCGCACGTGGACCCACGGGAGCCGCAGGTCTGGGACCATCGGCAGGGCGCCGGCCATGATCTGCTGGATCGCCGAGACCGAGGTTCCAGGGTCGTCGGAGAGGAGGGGCCCGATGACCGCGCCCGGATTGATGACGGCAAGCCGATCGCGCACACCGCGTCGGTCGGCGATGTCCCACGCCGCGCGCTCGGCCCGGACCTTCGAAACCACGTAGACGCCGAGGCCGCGGCGGTCGAGGGGGGTCCAGTCGGATGCCGTGAAGACGTGATCTCTGCGCGCCGGAGCGTACTGCACCGCCGCGAGAGACGAGGTGACGACCACGCGCTCCACGCCTGCGTCGAGCGCCGTGCCGATTGCCCGCGTCGTGCCCTGTACGGCGGGGCGGATCAAGTCCTCTGGGTCCTTCGGCTTCGTCGTGACGAAGGGGGAAGCGACGTGCAGGACGAACCGGCAGCCCGCGGTCGCGGCCGCCCATCCCTCGTCCGACAGTAGGTCGAGCTGCAGGATCTCCAGCAACGTGTCGTCTGCGCCTGCCTCCGCCATCGCGGCGCGAACCTCGGCAGCGCGGGCCGGAGACCGCACCGACCCGCGGACCGCGTATCCGCGCCGCAGAAGCTCTGCCGCTGTGTGACCACCGATGAACCCCGAGACACCCGTGACAAGAACCGTGTCCGTCATATCTATCCCAGCGATCGCCCTATCTTGACAGTGAGCAGTTTACGAGAGGTCTGCTCACTGTCAAGATGGGGACTTGATGACGACCGAAGAATCGAGAGCCGGCGATCGCTACCACCACGGCAACCTGCGCGCGGCGCTGCTCGACAGCGCGCTCGAAGTGCTGTCCGAGAGCGGTGTCGCCGGGTTCAGCATGCGCGAGGCCGCGCGGCGGGCGGGAGTGTCGCAGTCCGCTCCCAAGCACCACTTCGGCGACGCACGCGGGCTGCTCGGTGCGCTCGCCACGCGCGCCTACCGCCAGCTCTGCGACCGGCTGGAGGCGGTGGAGGTCGTCGGGCGCGATGTACGGGAGCGGGTCGCGGCGCTCTCGGCCGAATACGTTGCGTTCGCCCGGGACAACCGCGCGCTGTTCGACCTGATGTGGCGTATGACCCAGTTCGACTTCAACGATCCAGACCTGGTCGAGCAGAAGCACCGGGCGCTCCGCGCCCTGGACCGTGGCCTGCGGGGCCAGGATGCGCAGCTACCGGACAGTGCGGACCCCGCACTGGTGCCGAGCTACGCAGTGTGGTCACTCGTGCACGGCTATACAAGCCTCGCACTGGAGGGCGCGATCGACGAAGACACCCCAGATCCGTTGACGAGTGACTTGCTCCCCGCGATGCTGCGGCTCCTCGATGTGTCCCCGACCGACGGTGACCAGAAGACCGTCGCAGCTAAGGGATCATGAGACGTGATGAAGCCGCCGGCAGGTGTCGACGGCGGGTGGGACAGTGTGGTCAGGGCCGCGATGTCGCGCCGGTGCGGGCCAAGGTGATGGCCCTGGCCTTGAGAACGATCAGTCCCGCTGGGCGGGCCTTGACCCGGAATCTTGGACACGGGTTATGCGGCTGGAGCCACGTTAGTTGATGTTGTGTCGAGTGCTGTCTCGTAGGCGATGGGACTGCGTTGTCCGAGGCGGGAGTGACGGCGTCGGGTGTTGTAGCGGTGAAGCCAGCGGAACGCGTCGAGGCGGGCCTCGCGTTCGCTGGACCAGGTCCTGCGGCCCTGGAGCGTTTCGCGTTTGAAGGTCGCGTTGAAGGACTCGGCAAGCGCGTTGTCCGCGCTGGAGCCGATCGCGCTCATGGACTGGCGGACGCCGGCCTGGCGGCAGGCGTCGGCGAAGGCCCGGCTGGTGCATGGGGCTCCGTGGTCGGTGTGCATGACCGCTCCGGCGAGGCTGCCGCGGGTGCGTTCGGCGGCGGCCAGGGCGTCGGTGACGAGGCCGGTGCGCATGTGGTCCGCGATCGCCCAGCCGGTCAGGCGGCGTGAGGCGAGGTCGATGACGGTGGCCAGATACAGGAACTTCCCGCTCTCCAGCGGGAGATAGGTGATGTCGCCGACGTACTTCGTGTTCGGCTTGCTTGCCGTGAAGTCGCGGCCGATCAGGTCTGGGGCCTTCGCCGCGGCCGGGTCCGCAACAGTGGTGCGGTGCCTGCGGCGCAAGCGCACGCCCGCCAGTCCGGCACCCCGCATCACCCGCGCGATCCGCTTGTGGTTGACCCGCTCACCCGCCTCGCGGAGCTCGGCGGTGATCCTAGGGACGCCGTAGGTGCCGTCCGACTCGCGGTGCACGGCCCGTATCCGGGCGGCGAGGCGGGCGTCGGCCGCCTGCCGGGAGGCCCGGATCGCGGCCGTGCGACGCCAGTAGTAGAAGCTGGAGCGGGCGATGCCCAGGATGGTGCACAGCCGCTTCACGCCGTGACGGCGCTGATGGTCGGCGACGAACTGGAAGCGGTTCACCAGCGCGTCTCCCCGGCGAAATACTTCGCCGCCTTCCGCAGGATCTCGCGCTCTTCCTCCAGCTCACGGACCTTCTTGCGCAGAGCGGCGTTCTCCGCCTCCAACGGTGCCGACGGCTCGGTCGGCACCTCCGCCCGGCGCCCCCGGGGCCGGCTCGCTCCGGCCGCCCGGACCCAGTTCCGCGGGGTCTCGGGGTTGATTCCCAGATCGGCGGCGACCTGCCGGATCGTCGCCTCGGGCCGCGACTGGTACAGCGCGACCGCGTCCGCCTTGAACTGCGGCGGACGGTTCTTCATGACCACGAGATGTCCGTTCTCAGATCCTCAGGATCCAGTGTCTCGTGTGTCCAAGATCAAGGGTCAAGGCCCCCAGGCGTGTGAGCGTTCGACGACCCAACGCCGGGGCAGAACGACGAACCCGGAGGCGTCCTTCGGGCGGCTGACGGTCTTGACCGTCAGGTTCAGGTAGGTCTTCGCCCAGGTCACGAGCTGTCCGGCATAGGCCGAGTCGGCCCAGACGATCGTGATTTCGGGGTGCATCAGCCGCAGCCGGAACAGCACTTCCTTGGCCGCATTGCGGTCGGTCGTGTCGGCCGGGGTGACCATCACGAACAGCGGCAGGCCCTTGGTGTCCACGACCAGGTGCCGCTTGCGGCCGTTGATTTTCTTGCCGGTGTCGTAGCCGCGGGAGTCCTTGCCGACGGTCTCGGCGGCCTTGATCGACTGGGAGTCGATGACGGTGGCGACCGCGCCGGGCGCCTTGCCCATCTCGCGGCGGATCCGTTTGCGGAGCTGGTCGCGGATCTGTCCGACGATCCCGGCGGCGGCCCAGCGGGCCATGAACCCGTAACACGTGCGCCAGGGCGGGAAGTCCTTGGGTAGGGCCCGCCACTTGCATCCGGTGTCCACGACATAGCAGATCGCGTCCACGATCTCCCGGCGGAGATGCTTCTCGGGACGGCCGCCTGCCTTCGTTTCGCAGGCCGGTGTCGGCAACAGGGGCTCGATCAGGGCCCATTCGTCGTCCCAGGTGTCGGAGGGGTAGCAGCGCCTGCGCGGCAACGTTCATCCCTCCAGGACGGGGGCGGGGCCGGCCGCGAAGCGGCCGTCTTCGCCTGTCAGGCTTCGATGTAGTCGGCGATCACGTCGAGCGTGGACTCGACCGAGCTGAGCTGGGTGTTCAGGTGCTTGATCCAGCGGCCCTTGGGCTGGAGGACGGCGTGCGGGGCGACGACCCCGGTGATGAACCGGCGGATCTCGGTGAGCTTCTCCCGGATGATCGAGACCTCGTATGCCTGGAGCTCGGCCGCGTCCGAGCAGAACTTGTAGCCGTCCGCCCGGGTCCAGATCAGGGGCGGCCAGCCGCGTTCGGCGATGGTGTCCCGCAGGCAGGCCAGGCCCGCGTGGGTCTGATGGGGCGACAGCTCGCTGGATCTGACCAGCTGGTGGAAGGTCAGACCGGCCGGGCGGGCCTCGGAGAGTACGAACCGGACGGTGTCGGCGTGTCGCTGGGCGGCGGGTGATCTGCGCGCGGAATCGCGGGGCATCGCCTACTCACCTTGCAGGAGGCGGGCCAGCTCGCCGTCGACGTCCACCTTGCCGGTGTCGACGGCCGTCTCGATCCAGTCCAGGGTCGCGCGGACGCGGGCGACGTTCTCGTGCACGATGACGCGTTCGTCGTCGCCGAGCTGGCGGTCACGCATGCCCGGGACGACGCGGCCGGCCGCCGCGACGAACGCGTGGCAGGCGGTGACCAGGTCCAAAAACTCCACCGACCGGTCGATGTTGCGGATCGCGGGGGCGACCGGGCTGGTCTCCTCGAAGTGTTCGCGGGCCTGCCGGCCGCGTTCGACCTGGGCGTGGTTGACCTGGTGACGTGCGGTGTCGTCCGACATGGCACGGAAGGCAACATCCGGGCGTCGGAGCAGGCCGGTGGTCACCTCGGCGGCGACGTGATCGTCACGGGTCAGTTCCTCGACGACCTTCACCTTGTCCGCCTTTGCGACCCGGGCCACGACCTCGGGGCGGCGCAGGAAGTCCGGGGCGACGGCGGCTGCGACCTTCTCCTCACGGGTCAGTTCCTCCACCACCCGGACTTTGTCCTCGTCCTTGACCTGCGCGACAACCGCCGGCCTGCGCAGGAGGTCACCGGTGACCTGGGCCGCGACCTCCTCGTCCTGGGCGAGGGTGTGGATCGCGCTGACCTTCTCCTGCGGGGTGACGGGCTTGACAACCTGGCGGCCCGTCCGGCGCTTGGCGTCGTCCGGAGTCCACCGGGACCTGCCCTCGGGCGGGGTGAGGATGGTGGCCCACCGTTCCTCGTCGTCGGCGATGCCCGCCAGGATGTTGTGGACGGTGAAGGACACCCCCGACACCCGGCGGTCCTCCGGCCACCTGGACGCGGTCCACCGGGCCGTCTTCACCGTCGAGTACGACAGTCCGATGTCCTCGGCCAGGCGGAACAGCGAGTCCTTCACCGTGAACAGCTCGTCGGTCGGCGCGGAGCCGCCGTGTTCACGCATCGGCTCGACCTCAAGTGCGTAGTCGCCGATCGTGAACTGGATGCGGCTGGACGTCTCGACCAGTTTCCGCAGCTCAGCCACGATCTCCGCATAGCGGTTCGCACTGACACTGCCGACCTTTTCGGTCGCCTGGATCTCTTCGGGCATGGCATTCACCACCCACCGCGGGACCGGGGCACGGCCCCGCGGCCGTGGCAAGACCCGGCCCGCTTCCTGCGCTGAGAGTCAGACCGTAAATGTGATGATCATAACGAACGATCGCAATTGACCGGAATCTGGCCGGAGTTGCGATTTGGATGCGTTCGCGATGCGGTCACTGTGAGCGTTCAGCGAACGATTCCTTCCGGGCCCTCCAGGCCCTCGTGACGCACCGGGGCGAGCAGTAGACGGCGTTCGACCGCCGGTCCACCCCCGCCACCCAAGTGGCCCCACACTCGGGGCACTTGGCCCGGCCGGTACCGCTCAACTCTGCGGCCACCCGCTTGCGCAACCGGCGGCCCCGGCGCCACTGCCTGGCACGACAGGCCGCGGAGCAGTACACCGCATCCGGCCGTGCTTCCGGCCTCAGCCGTTCACCGCAGCCTTCGCACACACGCTCTCGGGCCTGCCCGGCGTCCTCGGACACCCCGCCAGCCTAGGGCCCAAAGCTACTCAAATCCGGGGATCAGAAGCAGGCACTCAGGAACAGGCGCTCACGGTGGCCTCCCGAGGCGGGGCGCCTCGGGAGGCCATCACGTGATCGGTGCAGGCGGCTTGGACCGGCTGGTCAGTGGTGGCGTGCTGTCGTTGCCGAGCCGGTGCCGTCTGCGGCCCGTTGTGGGGGTTGGGGGTTATGCCTCGATAGTGACGGTGGCGTTTCCGGTGGCGATGGGCGGGGTGCCGATCCGGATGCCGACGCGTACCGCGCCGGTCGGCGCGTCGGATTCGACCTCCATCTCGGGGTAGAAGACGGTCCACTTGCCGCCGTCCAGGTCGAGGGCTGCGCCGGGCAGGGTCAGGGTGCGGTTGCCGTTGGAGCGCTGCCCGGTCAGTTCGGTCTCGGCTGTGGCTCCTTCACGCCAGGTCATCACCCGGTTCTCGGTGAACCACAGGCCCTCGGGAGCGGTGAAGACGATGTCCGCAGACCCGAGGCGGGTACGTCCGGTGTTGGTGAGGGTGAACACGGCGGGGTAGGCCCATTGCTGGCCGGGCCGGACCCGTGCCTGGTCGAGTTTGCTCTGGACGATGCGGAGGGTGGGTTCGGCCGCGGTGCCGGTGACCTTGGCCAGGATCTGGACGGGGGAGCGGCGGCCGATGCTGGCCGAGCCGTCGCTGGTGAGCCCGGGGGCGGCGTCGGGCTGGGCGCGCAGGCCGAGGCTGTAGATGAGGGTGCCGGCGTCGGTGTCGGTGGTGTTGAGGTGCGGGTTGTCGCGGATGACCAGGGTGCGGCCCAAGTCGTAGAGCTCGTGGTCGAGTTCGCCGGTGATGGCGCCCTGGACGGTGTCGGGGTAGGTGTAGGTGGGCCGGCCGGTGAAGACGAAGCCGGTGGGTGCGGTGAAGCGCTGGGTGATGATGCCGGGGTTGACGGGCTGGCCGACGGGTGAGACGTAGCGCAGCAGCAAGCGGGCACCCTGGCCGGGAGCGGTTTCGGGGATGTTCTCCTGGTAAATGGTCAGGGCCCGTTCGTCGGCGACTGGTTCGGGGACGACGACGGTGACGGGCAGGGTGAAGCTGTTGTCCTTGAGGTTGAGGTCGCCGCCGTACTGGATCTCCAGGGTGGACTCGTATGTACCCGGTTTGGCGGTGTCGAGGGCGCGGACGCGGAACACGCCGTCCAGGGTGCCTTTGCCTGGGGCCAGGTCGGTGCCGGGGAAAGTGCGGGTCAGGCGCCGTCCGTTGTTCTCCCGGGCGCTTTCCAGGCCGTCGGCCAGGGTGAGGACGACGGTGATGTGTTCTCCGCTGGCGATGGCGGGGCCGCGGTTGTGGATGCGGGCGCCGAGGTCGAACTCCTGGCGGCGGGGGACCATGACGGGCAGGACGAGCTCGCCGTACAGGTCGGCGATGGGCGGGGGTGGCGGGGTGATCGTGGCTGCTGCGAACACCTTGCGCACGCGCTGGTTGGAGCCGTCGGCGATGTACAGGTCGCCGGAGGGGGCCACGGCCACGCCGTAGGGGTAGTAGAGCTGCTGGCCCACCGCCGGTCCGCCGTCGGCGATGTACCCGGCGACGCCGGTTCCGGCGACGGTGGTGATGGTCCCGCCAGGTGTCACCTTGCGGACGCGGTGGTTGTGGCCGTCGCTGATGTAGAGGTTGCCTGCCGCGTCCACTGCCACGCTGGCGGGGTAGTGCAACGATGTAGCGACGGCGGGGCCGCCGTCGGCGACGTACCCGGCGGTTCCGTTGCCGGCGACGGTGGTGATGACGCCGTTGGGTGTCACCTTGCGGACCCGGTGGTTGTAGCGGTCGCCGATGTAGAGGTTCCCGTCGCCGTCTACCGCCACCCCCCAGGGGTGGTAGAGCTTGGTGGCGACGGCGGGGCCGCCGTCGGAGACGAACCCGTTCTGGCCGTTGCCGGCGACGGTGGTGATGATCCCGTCGGGTGTCACCTTGCGGACCCGGTGGTTGTTCTGGTCGGCGATGTAGAGGATTCCCGACCGGTCCACCGCCACTCCGAGCGGGTAGTGGAGTTTGGTGGCGACGGCGGGGCCGCCGTCGGAGACGAACCCGGCCTGGCCGTTGCCGGCGACGGTGGTGATGATCCCGCCGGGTGTCACCTTGCGGACCCGGTGGTTGCTGTGGTCGGCGATGTAGAGGTTGCCGGCCCCGTCCACCGCGACCGCGTAGGGGTTGTTGAGACTGGTGGCGACGGCCGGGCCGCCGTCGGAGACGAACCCGGCCTGGCCGTTGCCCGCCACCGTGGTGATGATCCCGCCAGGTGTCACCTTCCGGACCCGGTGGTTGCTGGCGTCGGCGATGTAGAGGTTGCCGGCCCCGTCCACGGCTGTGCCGTAGGGGTTGTAGAGCTTGGTGCCGACGGCCGGGCCGCCGTCCACGACGAATCCTGCTTCGCCGTTTCCGGCTGCGGTGATGATCGTTCCGTCGGGGAAAGCCGCCGGAGCGGACGTGGTGGTCATCGTTGTTCCTCCTGGGGGGGGTGCGGGGCGCGTCCCGGGCCGCTGTTTCGGCACGGTTAGGTGCGTCCCGGGCCTTTATGACCGCGTTCGGCTGTGTGCGACGCGGAGTGGGAAGGGGACGCCGGTGCATGCGGCGCCCGCAGCGGCGGCCGGGGAAGTGGGGGTTACGTGATCTCCAGCCGGGCGCCGGGCGTGTGTTGCTTTCCGGGCGGCCGGAAGGCCAGCCGCTCGGACGCGAAGGGGACCGGCATGCCGGGCAGGGCCGTCCCGGCCCGGCGGCGTGGGAGCAGCTTGCACACGGACACTCCGGCCATGAGCAGGGTGGTGGCCGCCACCACGGTGGCGAAAGTGTCGAAGCCGGAACGCCGCCGGGAGGCGAGCGCGGACGCTCCGCCGGCTCCCAGCGCACCGGCCAAGGGCACGCCTGCGTACACGGATCTCCCGCCTCATCTCCCGTCCGTCAACCTCATCCACCACGGTCGGCGGGGCGGCTATCGAGGACGGCGCTGCGGGCAGCGCAGGTTTCGTCAGGTCGCGCACCAGCGCTCCTCACGCCGGCGGACCATGTCCCACAGGGAACGGACGTACACGGCGTGCTGGAACAGGTCGTAGACCAGCTCGATGGCGAGCGTGCCCGCCAGCATTTGGGCCCGGTAGCCCGCGCCGCGGGCGGTGACGACCTTCTCCGCGACGAAGACCAGGCCGACCGCGACCCAGAACGGGGAGAACTCGGGACGGCCGCGGGCCAGCATCCAGCCGGTGAAGAACAGATACAGCGCCAGGGCCAGCACCGACAGCCCCATCAGGGCCTGGCGCACCATGTACGGGGCGGTGACCCGCGTCCAGCCGTAGTCCCGCAGGTTCTCCAGCGCCCCGCGCTGCCAGCGCATCCGCTGATGCCACAGCTTCGGCACCGTGGTCATCACCTCGGTCACCACCCGGCAGCCCGCAGGCGACACGGTGCGATACCCGATCGTGCGCACCGCCTTGGTGATCTCGTCGTCCTCGGTCAGCGAGGCCAGCGAGTAGTACGAGACGCCGCCGCCGATGACACCGTCCAGGCGCGCCTGCCTGATCTTTCGCAGGGTCGACACCCGGAACAAGGTCGCGGTTCCGGTGAGCACATCGGCCCGGTAACCACGCCGGGCGATCTCCCGGGCATAGCGCTGGAACTCGATCCGCTGCAGAACACCGAGCAGCCCGCCGCCCCGCTCGCCGTAGAAGATCCCGCCGACCGCTCCCACATCCTGGGCTATCGCCTCGAGGGCACTGGCGATGAACGACGAGGCGAGCGTGGTGTCCGCGTCCTGGACCAGGACGAGATCGTGATCGGCCAGGCCGTCGAAGAGCCGGTCCAGGGCCTGGTTGAGGGCCCCGGCCTTCTTATGGCGGTTGCCCACGGACTCCACCACCTGTGCCCCGGCCCGCCGTGCAAGGTCCGCGGTCAGATCGGTGCAGTTGTCGGCGACCACCACGATCCGGTCGGGCGCCCGGCTCTGCGCCCGCAGAGCGGCGATGGCCGCACCGACCCGGCCGGCCTCGTTGTGCGCGGGGATCAGCGCGACAATCCGCACCGCCGCCATACCGCTGGGAGATGGCCGCACGCGGGCAGGATCGTTGCGTCTTCGCATAACCGTGCTCCTGACTGCGCGCACGCGTCACCGAACGCACAAAGGGACTACAGGGGACGCGGCCTGCATGGACGTGCCAGCCCCCTTGCTCCTGCGCTGCCCGGGCAGCGCGCGGCAGGAGGCCGCAGCCACAGCGGCCATGGGCCGCCTTCAAGGGGTGGTGTCCAGCGAACCGCCGGGCAAAAGTTCACCCGGCATATGCAGGCCTTCCACCAGGAGCGCGGCTCGCAGGACCCGTCACCCGACCGGGGCTGGGCCTGCTGGAGCACAGAACCGGCACGTTTTACGCTCCGGCGCACTACCCAGGCAGGTACGCGCCCCGCCACCTGGGTCACTTTGGCCAAGGTCGTCGAACGCGTCGACGACTACCTGGACACGGCCCTGCCCGCCCCCACCGCCGCCCTCAAGGTGTCCTTTCAGGACCACCAGGCCCAGCTCGCCCAGGCCATGAAACAGGAAGCCGCCCGCGCCGACCTCGCCCAGGCCATCTCCACCGCCCGCCAGAAGATCACCCTGCTGCGCCGCGGCTGACCGAAGGTCACCTGCGGGTGGTACACCGCCGCCCGCCCCGAACCATTTCCTCAGCGGCACCGGATCCATCGCCACGGCCAGCACACGCCGGCCGGATCCGGTGCCGTGCCGCTGGCCCGAACCCCCCGGTCCGCCCGTGGTACCGGAGCCTGCCGGCGACCCGGTGGACGCGACCGGTCAGGTCGTCGGCCCGGACGGTTCACCGCGCAGCAGGTCTGGGCGGGTGTCGGCCAGGGCGAAGGCCCGCTGGAGGCCGGCCACGAGGACGTCGTCGATGCGGTAGTGCCGTGCTCGTTCGTCCCGCTGGAGGAGCGGGCCGGCGCCATCCGGGCCGACGCGGCGCTGCGCCGCCTTAACGCTGGTCAGGGTGCCGCCGATCTTCGACGGCGGGATCGGGTTCGTCGGGCGATCGGCGAAGTGGTGCTGCACGTCCTCGTAGGAGGCGGTGCCGCCCAGCTCGGTGATCCGGCGCAGGACCGCCCGGGCCCCGGGCACCAGAGAGGCGATCATGTGGAACAGCAGCTGGTCCGTCCAGCCGTCGACGAGGTCGTTGTCGGCGAGGTCCTGCGGGCCGGGGCGCGGCTCTGCGTCCGGCGCGTCCGGCCAGGCGGCAGGGACGCCCGGGCGCAGCCCGAACGCGGCCTGGACGGCGGCTATCGCCTGCTCGTAGGTGTCCGTCTCGGTGTCGATCGTCAGCCGCACCCGCGCTCCTCCCGTGACCGTTGCCCCATGATCCCCCGTCGACCGCCATCCTCTGTCCACAGAAGAGCCGGCGGACACCTCCGCTCGCGCGGAGCCGACAACCCGAACCGCACCGACGGCCAGGGCGGCTACGGGGCACCTCCGCTCGCGCGGAGCCCATGGCCATCAGATGGTGGGCGGTGATGGCGGCCTGCGGGACACCTCCGCTCGCGCGGAGCCGACCCAGCGGTCCACCATCTGACGGCCGGCGTGGTCGGAACACCTCCGCTCGCGCGGAGCTGACCTGAGCCAGAACAACGAGACGCTGACCTCGACCGGGGCACCTCCGCTCGCGCGGAGCCGACACCCGACTGTGGACAACCCGGGCTCTGACGGGCGGGACACCTCCGCTCGCGCGGAGCCGACGTTGTCCGTTTCTCGAATTGGTCGACGGGTTACGGGACACCTCCGCTCGCGCGGAGCCGACTCGCGACAGACCGTGCGCACGGCTATCGGCAACGGGACACCTCCGCTCGCGCGGAGCCGACGCGTTCACCGAGCCCGCCCCCTGGACCCAGAACGGGACACCTCCGCTCGCGCGGAGCCGACCGTCCACGCGGCGAGCGTGCTGCGGATCAGGTCGGGACACCTCCGCTCGCGCGGAGCCGACTCCTTGCGCAGCCGGTTCCGCTCCCCGATCAGCGGGACACCTCCGCTCGTGCGGAGGTGTCACGATGCAGCGCCGCGCCCTGCAGCACGAGCGCCGGTCCGCTCCGCGCCCGCGGAGGTGTCCCGAACGTGGACGCGTGGGACAAGTCCATGGCGAAGTCCGCTCTGCGCCCGCGGAGGTGTCCCGAACAGGGCCTCCACCTGGATCACCACGGATCCGTCCGCTCCGCGCCCGCGGAGGTGTCCCGGACGCCGGCGAGATAGCGTGCGCCGGCCTCGCGTCCGCTCCGCGCCCGCGGAGGTGTCCTGGAGACGCACGAGCTGCGCCGCTGGCTCGGGCTGTCCGCTCCGCGCCTGCGGAGGTGTCCCGAAGGCGTGGGTGGCAGGCGGCGGCGATTTGAAGTCCGCTCTGCAGAGGTGTCCCGTACGGAGCCGGGTCGAAGCAGGCACTCTAGGCGTCCGCTCCGCGCACCGCGGCGTACGCCTCCCGCTTTGTCTGCCTCCGGGGAATGGCCGGCCGTCTGCCTGTGTTGTGGAGGGTGTGGTTGTGGAGGGGACAGTGTCCCCGGGCCTCACCTATTGCCTATGAGGACGATCGTTCGGCTGATGCCTCATGGAGCCTTTCGCCGCGTAGGCGACCGCCCTTCACAACCACCCGCACGTCGACGGCCCGCCCTGGATCTTTACGGGGTGAGCCGTCTGAGTGCGCTCTAGGTCCAGCGCATGCCGAGTTGGTCGAGTTCGGCGCGGCGCTGTTCGCTGAGTTTGGCGGCGCGGCGGCGGGTGTTGTCGAGGAACGCCCCGAGCTTGTGCTCGACGCCGTTGACGGCTTCCATGTGCTTGCGGGGCACGGACAGGTGGCCTTCGCGGGCGTGGAACTTGCGGGCGGCGGCGAGGTTTGCGGCCCACCGTGCGTCCTGCGTCCGCGACGCCCCCGGCACCGGCTCACCTTCCGCCGGAGGCTCGATCCCGACCGACTCCAGGAGCCACTGCTGTGCGGGCATGAGCTTGTCCCACACAGTCCGCTGCCCTGCGATCCAGGCGCCCAGGTCTTCGCCCTGGACGATGAGTTCACCGGGTCCGGCCGGGAGCGTGCCGCCTGCCTTCCGGTGGGCGAGGGTGAGCCGGTAGGAGCGCTGCCAGCCGATGTCCCATGCCGTCGGGCACCACCCGGGGTCGAGGTCAGCGAGAGTCTCCACACGGGCCTCTGACAGTTCTCCGGCGTAGGGGACGGTTTCCCCGGCCGCGCGCCGTTCGGCGTTCTCCGCCGTCTTCCTGGCCGCTGCACGCTGGTTCTTCAGCCACACCCCGATGGGGAAGCTGTCCCCGCCGAACACGGCTCCGGTGGGCGGGAGAAGGTGGCCGTGGGCGTCGGTGTAGGCGCGGGCGACGGTGAGTCCGGCCTCCCACGCGGACGCCTGCACCGACCACAGCATCCCGAGCGCCTCGAGCTCGGTCACCCGTGCGGCTTCCAGGGTCCCGGCCGCGTAGTACTTTCGTTGATCCGCGATCCACACCCCCAGCGGATGATTTCCGGCCGCGCCCCACTCCTCGGGCGACACCCACGTGTAGGGCACGCGCAGCTCGGTGCTGCCGGTCTCGCGCAGCCACCGGGTGGCCACCTCGATCGCGCGCCGCCAGTACGCGGCTTCGGGGTCGATCACCCGCAGCCTGACAAACTGCGCGAGGGCAGCGGGATCGCGTTCCTCGCTGAACCTGAGCACCCCGGCCGCCGCCGCACCCACCCGCGCGACCTCCTCCAGGACGCCGTCCTCCTGATCCTCGCGGTCGTCGTCCGTGTCCGCTACTGGGCGGGCGTTGCGCACGCGGGGGTCGGCGAGCGCTTCGATGGTGTCCGTGTCGTGGGCTCTCAGCGCTCCGAGGATCTTGGCTAGGCTGCCGTAGGCGCTGGAAGTCAGCAGCTCGTTCGGGTCCTCGTCCGCGCCGAGGAAGACCGGGACGATCAGCGTGGCCAGCTTCCCGACGCCGGGCCGCATGCGCAGGGCGCGCCCGACCATCTGCACGATGTCGACCATTGAGCCGCGGGCGTCGGCGAACAGGATTGCGTCGCAATCGGTGTCGACGCCCTCACCCAGCACCCGCACCGACGACAGCACCCGAAGCTCGGCCCGTACGTCCGTGCCGTCCGGGCCGGGGCCTGCGAGGTAGTCGGAAGCGAACTCCTCCAAGACCAAGTGGCGGTGCGCGGGTGCGTGCTCGCCGTACAGCCATGCCGACCACACCTGCCCGGCGGGCGGGAACGTCTCGGGGTTGTCCTCGGCGAGCCGGGCCGCCGTCGCGGGGACGGCGGCCGCCATGGCTTCCGCCTCGCCGACCCTGCTGTGGAAGGACAGTACCCGCCTGAACCGCTCCTCGACGGCCGCCCGCATGAGGCCCGTCTGCACTGCCGCGAGCCGGGCCCCGCGGACCGCGTCGGAGCCGGTCGCCTCGGTGGTGAGGGCGGCGTAGAGGTCGGGGTCGCGGATGTCCAGGCACAGCACCTGGTACGGCGCCACCAGGCCCATCCGGATCGCCTCACTGAGCTTTAGCTTGTAGGCGACCGGTCCGAACACCTCGGAGTCGTCGTCCATGGACGCGACCAGCCGCGGCCGCTCCCCCTCCGCCTCCCAGATCCGCGCCGTCGCCGTCATGTACAGCCGCCGTACGGCGGGGACTTGGGTCTGGTCGTGCACGGCCGCCCACGGCTTGAGACCGTCACCACTTACGCGATGGGCTTCGTCCACGACCATCAGGTCCCACACCCTCAACCCGGCGGCGTGAGCCCGCTGGAGCGTGCCCATGCCCACCGACGCGTACGTCGCGAACACCGTCACGGTCTCGGGGCCGGCCGTCCACGCGATCAGTTCGTCCGGGTCCGTCGTGCACGGCAGACCCTGACTGTCCGCGCCCCGCAGCGAGCAGACGCCGATCATTGCGCCGTGACGGCCGCCCGCCCGCCACGCGGCCGCCATCTGCAACAGCAGGTCCAGCGTCGGGACCAGGACCAGCACCCGCCGTGCGGACAGGCGGTCGGCGGCTGCCACACCGATCAGCGTCTTGCCGGACCCGGTTGCGGCGATGACCTGGGTACGCAGACCCTCGGGCGGGATCCCTGCACCGGGCTGCTCCGAGAGATGGCGCAGCACCGCACCGACTGCCTCGACTTGATGCGGGCGAAGCGTGACGGCCACGATGGGCGTCCTCCTGGTCTGGTGAGCTCTGGTGACTGGGTGGGCGGCCGTGCGCTGGGACGTGGACGGCCGCCCTGCTATGTGCAGGGTGCGGCGCCGTGCTGGGTGCCCGTGGATGTCGTGAAGCGCCCGCCCTCGGTCCTGCGCGCTCCATGCCGACCGCGCCCGGGGCGCGCCTCGTGCGCCGCACGGACCTGCGCCGCCAGATACAACGACTGACCGCTCCGGCCGGGCTCCCGTGCCACAGCGGCGATGCCCCACCGCGACAGCTGCCTGCGGGCCGAACCAGTCGCCGATTCCCCCGTGAACCCCAGGTAGTCGGCCACCACGGAGACGGTCCACAACTCCTCTGACGCGGGCGCAGAGAGGGCGGGGGGAGGGTCCGTGGTCATCAGCACGCGCCCTTCGGGGAACTGGGGAAAGACGTCTTACAGACACCATAATGCCTCACAGCGAGTTATTATGGCGATGCTTTCGGAAGAGCCGCCGGACTTTCCCCTCCGCCTGTTGCCGTACAGGACGCAAAGCGGCCCCCACAGCGCCACACGGGCGATCAAGGAAGGAAGTCCCGATGGACCGGGACACGAACAACACCGCCGGCCGCGCCGCGATCGACGCTCTGCTCGCCGGAGTCCGGGAGGAAGTCCCGCTGCTGCGCCCGGAACTCCGGCGCCAACTGCGCGAAGACGTCGGCCTGTCGCGGGCTCAGGTGGCCCGCGCGGTCGGCGTGAGCGCGTCGACGCTCAGCGGCTGGGAAGCCGGCCGTGACCCGAGCGGCGAGGCCCGCGAGCGGTACGCGTACTTCCTGGAGCAGGCACAGGCCAAGCTCGACACCCGCACGGCCACTGCCGCCTCCAGCCCGGCCGCGACCACCGGGACCACCACCGACGACGGCGACCAGGACCTCGGCGACGACGGTGACCTGCTCGCCGCGCCCCAGCCCTGTGTGCTGTGTGGGCAGCTGGCCCGCCACCAGGTCGCCGGGTTCCCGCAGCACCTGGACCCCGCCGAGTGCACCACCACGGCTTCGGCCCCGCAGCCGGAACCCGCACCCGCGCCGACGGCCGCTCCGGCTGCCGGCGCACGTGATCGGGGCTGCGCCGCGTCGGCACGGCCTGGCTCGCGCGGGGTGAGGGTCGTTGCGGCCGGCCGCCGGGTACGGCCCGCCGACGCCCCCGACCCGCTGGCCGGGCGGATCTCCTCGGCGGTTGAGGCCGCGCTCGGCGAGTACGGCGGGGACGTCACGGGCGCGACGGCGGCGCTGGTGAAGCGGGCGATCCCGGACGCGATGGCGCTCCTGGACCAGGCGCGCAAGGGCGGCCGGTACGATGTCGTCGCGCACCCGTGGCTGCCGGACGTGTTGCGCAAGCAGAGTGCGCGCGGCGCCGACCAGGTCTGGGAGGCCCGCCCTAAATGGACCCGGCCCGAACTCCCGGCCGGCGTCCACGAGGTGACCGCGCTGGACATCAACGGCGCTTACCTGTCCGCGCTCAAGACGTACCTGCCGCTCGGGCAGCTGGAGCACTCCGAGGGCGACCAGCACGACCGGCGCCGGGCCGGTGTCCACCTGATCACCCCGCCCGACTGGGACCACGACGCCTACCTGCCCAACCCGATCGGCAGCCGGGACGAACCGGGCCCGCTGTGGGTGACCGAGCCGACCCTGCGCCTGCTGCTGCGGGTCTCGGGACCGAAGTACGGCCTGTGCGACCCTCCCGTGATCCACGAGTCGTGGACGTCCGGGGCCACCGAGGGGCTGCTGGAGAAGTTCCGGATCACCCTGAAAGACGCCCGGGACCAGGCGATCGCCGACGGCGACGACGTGACGCTGGAGTACGTCAAGGCCATGTACTCCAAGTTCGTCTCCACCATGGGCGAGTCGAACTACAACCGCGAGCTCTACCGCACCGACTGGATGCACCTCATCCGCAGCCAGGCGTTCGCGAACCTGTGGTGGAAGGCCCACCGCGCCTACGACGAAGGCCTCATGGTCGTCCGCGCCATGGGCACCGACGAACTCCACGTGGCCGGCGACTGGCAAGCTGTCTTCCCCGAAGGGCGCGGCGTGACCGAGGTCAAGGTCAAGGACGTCTACACCGTCGGCGACGCCGGCATCCCGACCCCGGAAGAGGCCTGACATGCCCGAGCGCAACCTCGACTTCGGCAAGTTCGGTGCGCGCGGCATCAAGGGCCATGAAGCCGTCGCCCGCCAGCTCGACGCGCTCGCCGGCTACGTCGCGACCCCGATCACCGCCCGGCGCGGCCTGCTCGCCCGCCTGCACTACCTCACCCGCACCGACCACGCCCGCGCCGCCGCCCGCCAGGCCGGCCTCACCGCAACGCCCCGCACGATCCGGGCCTGGCTCGCCGGCACCCGCTCCCCGTCCCGCGCGAACCTCGCCGCGATCGAGCAGGCCTACCGCGCCGTCCGGCGGGAGAACGTCGCCCGCTACCTGCTCGCCCGCCTCAACCGGGAGGGGCGCGGCACCCGTGTGGAGTTCCACCCGCTCAACCAGTCACAGGTCTCCCGCCCGCACCAGCGGCCTGTGGAGTTCCGGACGCTGAACGTGCGGCACTGGGACCGGATCGTCGCTGCATGGGCCGCCGACGATGACGAAGCGCTGGACACCGCGTGGGTTGACGATGCGGTGGTCGACCTCGGCTCCCAGTGGGGCCAGTACGAGTTCGTCACCAACATCGGATTCGCCGCATGACAGCGTGCTGCGCACCGGTGCCCGACCAGCGAAGTCGCCGACTTGGAAAAGATCTTGGGCCAAGGTGACGGAAACCGTGCTGCTGCTCCGTCATCCCTTACAAGCCAGGGTTTTCCGCCCCGGCCCATCGGACTCGGTGCCTTCTCTGGGACACGGGGGCCGAGCCGGTCGTACCGAGAAGGGGGCCGTCGATGAAGATCGGCGACCACTTCGACGACCCGCAGGAGGACGGAGAGCCCTCAACGTCTCCGTTCACCAGCGAGTCCCCAGACCCGGAAGCCACGCCGGGCCTGAACTCTGGACGAGAGATAGCCACTCGCGCCACAGAGGCGATATCCCCGGAAGCCTGTGCCGACTTCGTTAAATACTGCGAAGAACACACGGCAAGTTTCATCAGGGTCGCTCACCGGATCACTGGCAACCTCTGGGATGCGCAGGATGCGGTCCAGGACATATTCCTTAAGTTCTGGAAAAATTGGCCCGCTCCGGAATTCAGGATTCGCATTTTGAACAACCGGGGCTATGCGTACAGATCCATCGCTAATGCGGCGATCGACACGATCCGAAGCGGAAAGTCCCGGCAAGAACGAGAAGAAGAAGATGCCAGGAAAGTAATCGTCGGGATCGACGAATACTCACGCGTCGAGGACGATGACAGCTTTAACAGGATGCTCGATGTCCTGCGAACCTTGAATCCGACTTGGCGTCTGGTTATCCACCTGCGCTACGCGCAGGAACTCAAGATCGCAGAGGTAGCAGCAGTCCTCCGTATCTCGGAGGCAACTGCACGCCGCTACGAGAAAAGGGCCCTCAAGGCTCTTGAGGAAGCCTACAAGAGGAACTAAGAGAAGGGAGGAAGCCATAGTGAACATCGCAGAAAAGCTCACCTTGGCGCTCAACTCCCGATCTTCCTCAGGCGACCGACCCGACCCCGAGCAATTCCTTGATGAACTCTTCTCAAAGATAGGGATTGCTCGGGGCACGGCAGCCTGCGGTGTAGCAAGGGCAGTTAGCTGCCCGCAGCCAGCCGGGGCCGAGGAAGACAACCAGGAGGCATGGCTCGTTCCCCCGAAACCGGAGGACCTCCTGGAAGAGCTGCGGGGCCTTCTCCCCACAGCTGCATCGGAAGAAGAGCAGGAGAAGGGGAAGGGAGGTGTCCTAAGGAGGATCGCGGAGATCGTTGAGCAGGTCGACGACGAAATAGCAGCATTCGCGTGGTGGCTCCACGCGGCAGACGCTGGCGACGAAGTGGCCGTCGAGATTGTCGATGAACTTGCCCTCGATCCATCTGCTGAACGACCCAGCGTTCTGCAGAGCATCCACCAGCTTCAGAGCTCAATACGCTGAAAATCTCAGCGCGCCAGTCCGACTTGTGGCGCCGCTAAAGCCACAAGTCTCGATAGTGGAAAGATGATAGTGATCAATCAACGCTGCCTAAGGAGACCTAGTTACTCCAATCAGGTAGTGAACCGATTGTTCGGGGGTACGTCGATCCCTGATCCCGGCTACAGGGGGCGTGGCCTTCTAGGGGGAAGGCCCGAACTAGCCAGCAATCACGTTTAGGGATCGACGTAACGCAGAGGGCTCGGACACCACGAGGGGTGGTGTCCGAGCCCTTCATAATTCTTGACTCGATTGAAATATTTTAACCCGTGGCTCCGTCCTCATAATGAGACCGAGGAGGAGCCTCATGAACCATCCGGCAAATGCTTCACCGCGAGAAAAGAGGCAGCTTCGATGACCCTGCTTCTTATCGTCGCTCTCGCACTCGCGGGCGCGGGCGTATATATCGCCTACCGAAATCCGCGACTGGGAGCAGCCATTCTAGTAGGGCTCGGCATCCTTACGGCGCTCTATCTTGTCTGGGAGAAAGACCCGAGCGTCTTTCAGACAAGCGTGCCCCCGGTACCGACCCCGGCCGAGGCACCGCCCGCCGGCCAGCCACAGATTCCGACCCCCATCACATCCTCAACTCCCACACGGGCGACCACTGGTTAGGTGTGCTGCAACATCGCCACCGAGAACTGGTTCTGTCCGCCGAGCCGCACTACCAGCACCCACACACCAGATCCTCCGGTTGTTGTGAAGGGCCTCCAGGCGGCCGAGCAGGGTGCCCGCGTAGACACCCTCGGGCTGGTAGTGGGGTTTGACCGTGCCGTGCATGGCCACCGCCCACTCGGGGAACGTCCAGTCCGCGCCGCCGCCCGCGCGGCCGGCCTCACCGTCACTGACCGGACCGGACCGGACCGGACCGTCCAGGCCTGGCTCGCCGGCACCCGTCGCGCGCAAGCCTCACAGCGATCGAGCAGGCCTACCGCACGGTCCGGCGCGAGAACGTCGCCCGCTACCTGCTCGCCCGCCTCAACCGCGAGGGGCGAGGCACCCGCGTGGAGTTCCACCCGCTCAACCAGTCACAGGTGGACCGCCCGCGCCAGCGTCCCGTGGAGTTCCGGACCCTGAACGTGCGACGGTGGGACCGGATCGTCGCCGCGTGGGTCGCTGGCCGAGCAGGAGCTGGACGACGCGTGGATCGACCAGGTCGTCGACCTCGGTTCCCAGTGGGGCTAGTACGAGTACGTCACCAAGATCGGGTTCGCCGCATGACGGCGCCTTTACAGCGGGCCCATCACCCCACAGGATGGGAACTTCTGTTCTATCGATGGGGTGATGGGAGCCGCACGGAAGCCGGATGGTTGGATGCCGGTACCGGTCGTGAGCCGTCTCGTTGGGCACGACAAGCCGCAGCGGTTCGGGCGGACAGGTCCGGTTCGAGGGGATGGAGGGCCGGCCGTGGGTGATCGCAGTTCGATCGAGTGGACCGAGGCGACGTGGAACCCGACCACAGGATGTGACCGCGTTTCCGAAGGCTGCGACAACTGCTACGCGTTGACGCTTGCGAAACGGCTGAAAGCGATGGGCTCGCCGAAGTACCAGGCTGACGGCGACCCGCGGACGTCCGGGCTCGGTTTCGGGCTGACGGTGCATCCAGACGCGCTGGCGGTGCCGTACGGGTGGAAGAGCCCGCGCACCGTGTTCGTGAACTCGATGAGCGACCTGTTTCACGCCCGGGTGCCGCTCGACTATGTGCGCCGCGTCTTCGACGTGATCGCGGATACCCCGCAGCACACCTACCAGGTCCTGACCAAACGGGCGCGGCGCCTGCGGCAGGTTGCCGACCGGCTGGAGTGGCCGGAGAACCTGTGGATGGGCGTCTCGGTGGAGAGCGCGAAGGAACTGCCGCGCGTGGACGACCTGCGGCAGGTGCCGGCGAAGGTGAAATTCCTGTCGTGTGAGCCGCTGCTGGGTCCCTTGGATGGCCTGGAACTGACCGGCATCGACTGGGTCATCGCGGGAGGCGAATCCGGGCCGGGGCATCGGCCGCTGGACGAAGCATGGGTGACCCAGATCCGTGACACCTGCCAGCGTGCGCAGGTGGCGTTCTTCTTCAAGCAGTGGGGCGGCCGCACACCGAAGGCCGGCGGCCGCGAGCTCGACGGCCGTACCTGGGACCAGATGCCGCTGCCAGTTGCCGTGTGAGCGGTCCGGGCACAGCGATGCCCGGACCGGCCCGTCATGCGGCGGCACTCCTGGGATGGACCGTGATCTCCCGGGTCCTCTTCACACCCGCACCGTCGCTCGGCGTCTTGCCCTGCTTGTGCAGGCGCTGTACAGCTTGGCGCGCCGCCGGCTCGGTCACCTGCCCGTAGAAGTCCCCGAAGATCTCCAACGTGTGGTCCACAAGCTTCACCGGTTGCCGGCTGCGCAGCAGAACCTTCTCCAGGTTGTCCGCGATCTTGGGAATCGCCCCCAGCGCGATCTCCTTCGGGTCCGGGCGCATGGGCCACAGCGCCAGCTTCCCCTCGCTCTCCTCGCGCGCATCCAGCGTCTTCCACCATTCGTCCCGCGCCCGGGCGACCGAATCGCCGAACACCCACAGGCCGTACTGACTGCGCGTGGCGAAGACCAGCCGATAGACAGCGCGTTTGTGCGCATCGTGGGAGACCGGTACCGACTGCACGAACATGCCGGTGCGCTGGGCAAGCAGACGGGAGTACTCGGCCGCCACAGCCTCGATGGCGTCCTCAGCAGCACCCTCTTTCGCGGTGGGGGCAGCGGCTTCGGCGAAGTACTCACGCCACCAGGGGCCGCCACACACGTCGTCAAAGCGCTGCAACGACCTCTCGTTGCCGTTGGGGGAGCGGACGTGACCACCCAGGCGCCACACAGCCATCATGCTGAAGTTCATCAGCAGCTCGGTCGGCGGCTTCTTCTGCGGCCGCTGCCGTGCCAGCACATCCACGAGCCGGCGCTGAGGCAGAACCAGCCCGCACGGGTCCAGGAAGAGGAACAGCGGCGCGCGCGCAGCCCGCTGAACCACGCTGTCGAGAACTGTGTCAACCTCGCCGCGGCTGGCATGGGCCACCACCTTGCTGGCCTGGTAGTGCTCGACAACCTGGTTCAACCGCTCGAACGACTTCTGCTGGGCCTCCGTAAAGAAGCACTCCATGGTGATTCCGTGCCGGGCACGGAAGTAGGAGGCCACCCGCAGGGCGATCTCCGCCGAGGCAGGCTCGCCGTTCTCGTAGCGGCCCTCACCCGCGTACCCGTCCAGATAGACCACACGCTTGTCCTGCGACTGAGACCCCGTCATGCCGCCGAACTGAGGCAAATAGCGCTTCAGTAACTCGTGCTTGAACACGCTCGGCAGAGCCTTGTCTTTCCAGTAATCCCCACCCGTTCCGCTGGACATAGAGCCCCCACTCCACCACGGCTCAACTAACCGTTTTTAATGCATGGTCAGCCACCCACCCGAACCCGACAAGAGGTTCATCACGCCACCCGCCCCCCAGCAGCAGCGGCTACGCCGGAAAAGATCACGCAGCCCCTGCCCCCGGTTCCCGACGTAGCCCGTTCGAGTGAGCGCCTACCTCAGTGCCCGAAGCCGGCGCAGATGGCAACAGCCCATCCCCGCTCCACCTGCGCAGCGGTACCGTGAGAGCACACGCCCGTACCGTGCCTGGAGGCTCTGATGACCGACCAGCCGGCTCCCGCCGACGGAGTCGTCCGGCAGCGGCTGGAGCCCGCGGCCGCCGACGCCGTCCGCGCGTACGCGGCTCAGACCCGCGAACGCGCGGACCAGTTCGCCGCCGTCCTGGAGGACATCGCCGAGAACGGCCTGCCCGCGGTCGAGGACTGCACCCCGTGGGAAGAGCTGCGCGAGGCGCACCTTGCCCGGCTCGCCGCGCAGCGGCCGGCCGTCGCCTGATGCCTCAAGGACACGGACCCCGCCGCGCCCGGATCGCCTTCTCCGACGCCGCCGCCAAGCAGCTGGAGAACATCACCAGCGAGGCGGACATCCACGCCCTGGACCGCGCCCTAGTCGTCATCTCCGTCGACCCCGACGCCGGCCAGCCGCTCCCCGGCGACACCACCGGCCCCCAGCTGCGCCAGTACACCGACGATGTCGAAGCCGTCCGAATCCTGTACTTCGTCACCGCCCTGCGCACCGTGGTCGTCGTCGCCTACATAGAGGTCTGATCCACGCTGCTGCTCGGCGGCGCCACCGAAGTCATCTCCGACGACTGGCCCCCTATACCGGAAACCACACCGGCACTCTCCCACGCGGTCCCGGAGCGAATAGTGTCCGGCATACGGCGATGAAGAACCCCACCGGCACGTCGAGGACCTTCGCCAGGTGCGGTACCAGGTCGGGGCGCGGGCGGGCGGCTCCCGTCTCGTACTGGCCGACCGCCGCCGGGGGCACAAGGTGGTCGGCGACGTCTTTCCCCTGCCGGATGCGGTTCATGCCGCCTGTCGACCCGCCCAGCAGCTTGCCGGATATAGGCAGCTGGCAGCTGGTGTTTTCTTCGGCTGCTTCTCTCAAGGCCACGTGTCCGTGACATCCGCTTGGCGAACTTCACTACTTCCGACTTCGGTGAAGGCCACTCTGTAAAGAGAATGCGACATGTCAAGTTCACCCCATGCGTTAGCAACCAGGTGCGAAGTCTGCCACTCATGCCCGATGGGCCAGCAGAAATAGTTTATGCGCATACCGTAGATCTCTTGAACTGCGTTTCCCTGCACCCATACACAGTGAAGTGATCGGTTGTGTTTAGTGGGGTCTCGAAGTTGCAGAGCCCACGGGGTCTTTTTCCGGTAAGGCGAAGTGGACCAATCTGACGTTACGTATACTTTGGGTGCCAGCAAGAGGAGTGCCCCGTAGTCCCAAGGTGAATCAATGCACGCCATGTCACGGTCTCCTGCTGCACTCCACGGCGTGGACCAGCAGGGATCCCGGATGTAGTTATCTGGGGTACCACAGCGCCAAGCGTTGAGATCGCCGCTTCCGTGGGAGTCTGAAGTACATGTGGCCCCACTAATGCTCTCAGTTACTTTGAAGGGAGGAACTAGTCCTCCCTCCTCATCAAAAAGGCGGATGTAATGAACTTGTGTTGACCGTTGAGGCTTTGTGGCGGAACACGTCACAGCGACTTGCTGAGCTACCACCCCAACGATCGCCACAATGATGACTCCCAGCAGCTTCTTGATGTGGCCAGTCACCCATTGGGAAAGCTGCGACCAGTGCTTTTTATGAGTTGGGGGTTCAGGGGCATTTGGTGTCGGCACGCTAGATCATTACCATCTTCAGCATGAACGGCTGCCGTCACGCAGAAACATCACCTGCCCGGCACGCCGATGCCTGGACCTGCTGCTGAAGCCACTAAGGGCTGTCCCACATTGAGGGGGCGGCGAGCGGCTGGCTCGGCCGGGACGTAAACCGCACGGGCGAGTGGCTATCTGTGGTGCTCAGGCCGGGCCGCCAGGACCGGCGCACTGCGTCGCCCGCTGCTGAAGCGCATTCCTCTCGCGAGCACCACGTTCCTCGGCCCTGGGCAAGCATTGGCGGCCCATCCGTGCAACCGCTCCTTGTTGGCTTGGTCCCGCGGGGCGAGAGCACCGTGATGTTGGCTTGGTCCCGCGGGGCAAGAGCACCGTGATTTGCGCGTACCTCGTCGCCACGGCCTGCCGCGGGGCTATCTCACACTCTGGGGGTCACCGTCACCAGCGTGAGATGAATGCGGTGGCCGCCATGAGGCCGGTATGGGTTCGTTCTTCAGGTTCCATGACTTCTCACGGTCGCAACCGTGAGAGTCGGTGTCGGCAGCCGACGGCTGCCGACACCACATCCTCAGAACCCGAAAGGGCAGGCGTTCACAGCTCGAAGAGGACCGGCTGCGAGCGCATCGGCTCACAAGTGGTCAGGCGATGATGGGGGGGATGTGGAAGCCTGGCCCTGTCCCTGGCCCTGTCCCCGTCCATGGGCTGTTTGTCCCTGTCCATGGCCAGTCGAGGAACGGCGGCGCGATCATGTTTGCTTCGACGCCAGGGGCCGCATTTGGGGCACCTACAGCGGCGGCTTCGGTGCGGTCGATGGGCGGCGCCTGCTGCGGCATATTGAGTGCGGCGGCTGGTCGGCGCCTTGCCTCGGCACGCGTAGTCTGATACATCATGATCATACTCCTTTCGTTTTGCCGTCGTGCCCGATGAAAAATGGGCGTGTGGTCTCTTGTGGTGCTCAGCTCGGGGAGCCGGGCCGCCAGGACCGGCGTCGCCCCGTCACCGACCGCTGAGGCGCAGTTCTCTCGCGATCACCGTGTTCTTCACGCCCCGCGCAAGCCATCGGCGGCCACAGCATGCGCACCCGCTCCCTCGATGCCTCGCCTTGCGGGGTGAGACCACCGGCCTGAGCATGCCGTTTGGCTACGGCTTACCGCGAGGATCTCTTCCGCCGCCGTTGGTGCCGGCAGCCGCCGGGCCGCCGGCACCACGTTCCTCAGAGGCCGAGCCAGCCCAGAACGTCACCGACGGCGCCAGATCCAGGGATTGCGTGCGACAGGTCGTCCACGAGGCCGCCGAAAAACGACCCGAGGCCGTCGGCTTGGACGCCACCGGCAGGGGCAGCGCCTGCGGTGCCGGCTGCGGAGCGGTAGACGGGTGGCGCCTGCACGGGCATGGACAGGCCGGCCGGCCTGCGTTCCGTTTCCTGGTTGAAACGAGTGTCCACCACGTTCATCTCCTTTCTGATCATTCAGGAGCCCGCCAATGGAGGATTGTGCGGGAGGCACCTGCATCCCCGTGAACGATGGGGACTCCGATGCGGCCACCAGCCTCCGCCGGGCCCGTAGTGGAGATGTTCCCTGCAGCGTTCGAGGAGCGTCACGGCCGCGTCACCGCAGCATGCCGGCCAGGTGTTAGGCGGACAGCAAGCCTTGCAGGAGGCTGGTCATCTGCGGCGAGGGGCTCACACGGAGTTCCCGCAAGAGGAAGTCGGAGTAGTGCTGATAGCGCCGTACGGCGCTCGCTACGTTGCCCTCCGCCAGATGGATCTCGATCACGATCCGGTGGGCGGTCTCCCGGAGGGGGTCGATGGCGATGGCCGCAAGCGCAGCCTGGAGGGCAGGAAGGTATTGCTCTGCCGCCAGCAATCGCTGGGCCAAGCCTTCGAGGGCGTAGAGGCGCAGCTGGTTCCAGCGTTCACGGTCCAGATCCAGCCACTCGTCGTTCCAGTCGGGCAGTAGTTCCCGCGTGAGGTCGTCGATGAGCGCTTCGGCGTCGCGGGGCGGGCCCAGGCCATCGACGATCTTCCGTGCGTCTGCGCCGACCGTGTGCAGATCGACGCGGACTAGGGGCGAAAGCCGCAATCGTTGCCCAAGGCAGTCAACGAGGGGGACACAGCCGGTGCGTCTTCCCTGGCATAGAGCTGAGCGCAGATTGGCGGCGGCCCGGTGGCAGGGGTAGTCGGGCCACATCTGCTGTGCCGCGGCACCTCGATGGATGCCGTCGCTCTGCAGCCCCAGGAATGCCAGCAAACGCTGAGCTCCGACAGGCAGACGCACCCTGTGACCAGAGCAGACGAGCTCAAAGTCGCCCAGCAGTTCGAGGGATACTTCGTTCGAAGTTTCGTTCAGCAACACATCCTCACTGTGCAACTGGCATGTGCCACACGCATCCGGGTGTAGCCACCTCTTTCCCGTCAGCCGCAGGTCCGCGGCCGTGTCCTCAAGCCCTCTGAGGCGTTCCGCGATCGTTGTCCGGCCTGCGTCAAGAACACATGAATGATGCGCGGGCAACGATCGCGGAACGCCTCTTGCACCGTCCGGACAACGCACGCCGCACAGGGCTGGCGGATGCTCACGGACAGAACAAGGCAAGCGAGTGGGAGTTGGGATGGAAGCCCGGTCCGTACTTCGAGGTCTGGAAGCCCCTCAGGAGGAGCTCCTTGGCAGCACCGAAGTGTGCGTTGCCATTCTCGACGGGCCAGTGGAGCTGTCCCACCCCTGCTTCGAGGGCGCCGACCTGACGAGAATCGACACACTGGTGACCCAGGCTCCCGGAGCCGGGCCGATGTCTCTGCACGGCACCCTCGTCACCAGTCTGATCTTCGGACAGCCTGGAACGGGCGTGACCGGCATCGCCCCACGCTGCCGGGGACTGCTGTTGCCGGTGTTCCGGGACGGGGACGAGGCCCGGGTCCCCCAACTGGATCTGGCCCGGGCCATCGAGCGCGCCGTCCAGGAGGGCGCCCACATCATCAACGTCAGCGGCGGTGAGCGCGTTCCAGACGGGCAGCCGGACGAACTGCTGGGACGAGCCCTGCGACTATGTGCCGAGCAAGGGGTCCTCGTCGTCGCGGCCGCCGGCAACGACGGATGCGACTGCCTGCAAGTGCCCGCTGCAGTGCCAAGCGTGCTCGCGGTTGGGGCAACCGGATCCGACGGCACACCCCTGCAGATCAGCAACTGGGGGACCGACTACGCCATGCACGGCGTCGTCGCCCCGGGGGAAGCCGTTGAGGGCGCCGCGCCCGGCGGCGGACGGGCAGCTATCACGGGCAGCAGCTTCGCCACACCTCTGGTGGCTGGCGTGGCCGCGCTGCTCGTGGCAGCACAGCTGCGGACCGGGCGCCCCGTCGATCCGAATGCGGCCGGCGACGCCATCCTCACTACCGCCTCGGTCCCCGCGTGCCGGCCCGCCGAAGCGCCCGCCTGCCGCCGCTATCTCGGCGGAAGCCTGAACGCCGCATGCGCATACGGCCTCATCAGCGCAACAGGAGACACAGCCATGACGAACCGCGACGCAGCCACGCCTGACACGAGCCCCGTATTGTCCGGGCCGACCGACACGGCAAGGAAGGTTGACGACGCAGCTGGCGCGGCCGGCGGGTCGGCCACGCTCGGCGAGACCGGCGCCCCCGGTGACGTTGCGACCGCGCACGACGGTGCATCCGGTGGGCAGTCTTGGGCGGCTGCCGCCGAGCCCGTGGCCGCCAGGCTCCCCAGCGAACAGAACGCCGGTGTGCAAGTCGCATGCGGAGAAGAAGGCACCACAGAGGGCACCCCGGCCACTGCCGCGGCCAGCAGGCCTGAGCAGACCGCGCCGATCGCGCAATCGACCGGGACATCCGCTGGGGGGAACTGGTATGGCCAAGGAGGCCGACTCCCAGGGGTAAGTCCCTCATGCGGTTGCGGGGGGAGCTCCGCCTCGGAATGCCAATGCGAAAGCAACGGCAACGGACCGCAGCGGCAGCTGATCTACGCCATCGGAACCCTGGGGTTTGACTATCAAACCGAAGCACGCAGGGACACCTTCACCCAGCAGATGAAGAACCCCGTCATCCGGCAGGGCGACACAGACATCGAATCGCCGGCGAACCCCCACGACGGGCGTCAGCTCGCCGACTATCTTGCGGAGAACCCATGGGCGTCCGACAAGGTCGTCTGGACGTTGAACCTGGACGCCACGCCCGTCTACGCCCTGGAGGCCGAGACACCGGTGGCCATGGACTGGAACGAACCCATCGACGTTGACGTCGACGGCGAAAACGTCACTCGAGAGCTCCGGAATCTGCTGAAGAACCTCGCACACCCACCAGTCTCCGTTATCTACCGGAAATTCCGTGATGTGCTGCGGGGACAGATGCTCAACGACAACGAACACGACTACGTCTCGCGCGTGTCCATCCCTGGCGTGCTCACCGGACGAACCACCCGCCTCTACTCAGGCCAGGTCGTTCCGGTGGTCGAGGTCAAAAGCCGCGGTGTTTACGCCTGGAACGAAGCTCGGCTCGTCGAGTCCATCCTGGAAGCGGTCAATACAGCGGCCAGCAACTCCGAAGAGAGCGCGCTGCCGGACAATGAGGTACGCGATCACGTCAAAGCGTTCCTCAACAAGGTCTACTACCAGTTCCGCAACCTGGGTCAGAGCTCGGCCGACCGCGCTATGAACTTCGCCGGGACCAACGGCTTCCTTTTCGGGTCCACCATCAAGCAAGGCCTGCTGGCCCCAGGAATCACCCACCGGGCCAGGCGGTCCGACGGCACCTTCGAGCAGCCCCGCCTGGGCGCACTGGACACCATCCGCGTCTCTAAGAGCCCGTACTGCCGTCCCGGCTCGGACTGCCAGGACGTCGAGGTGAGCTTCTTCGACCCGGAAAACGACCAACGCGCCAAATACATCTACCAGATGACGATCGACGTCAGCGACGAACTCCCCGTCACCCTGGCACCCGTCCACCAGTTCCTGGACCGGTAGGCACCCATCCGTCCCTAGGAGCACACAATGACCGACAAGAGGCCGCAACCGACCAATGCGCTGCCCATCCAGTCCCGCCCCATCCACCGAGACCAGCGTTCAGAGCCGACGGCCGACTCGTACGGTACTGGTGTCGAAGCCTCCAAGACACGGTGCGCCGACATGACCGGCCCTGCCCGGCAGCTGTGCTACCAGGTCCTGTATGGGGTCTCCACATGACGCGGCCGGCGACGACCGCTCCGGCCGGTCCAGCGAGCAGTTGGGGCACGCCCACCCACAGGCCTGCTGAGAAACCAAATCCCTCACCAAGGCAGGTACCTCGGTCTCAGGCACCGTCGCCTGGCACGCCAAAACCACCCCGAGCTTCCCCGGGCAAGGTTTCCGCGGAAGCGCCCTGACTATGTGATCTCTCAGCGGTCGGCGGGTGGCCCACACCCGGCAAGCGGCCGCAATCCGACCGTAGCGGCTCACTTCAAAGGAGCTAGCCATGCGACTCGACCTGCCAGCCCAGACGAAGGCGGTTGACCGCCGCGATCCGCAGGAATCCCCCCTCCTCCCGGTGAAGAAGAGGGTGATCGACGGCACCGTCACCGTGATCAAGGTGAAGTCAGATCGAGGCTATGGACCCGAACCGGGCGACCCGCCAGCAGCGTTGAACCTGAACTCACGCGGCTGGCACTGCCGGTCCGGCTCCGCCTGCACATGGATGGGACGGATCTGACCCCAAGCCGCAATCGTCCTAAAGAGGAATCATGCATCAGAGCGTCAGGGATGCCTTCATTCCGTTCAACGCGCCACTGGAAGGCCGTGTCCAGTTCATGTACCTGGACATCAAGAGCCTCGTCTCAACCGGCGTCGGCAACCTCCTCGACGCCGACGATCCGCAACACTTCGGGACCAACCCCAACCCGTTGCCGGACATCTTCACACTCGGCTGGCACGACAAGGACACCCTTGCCCCAGCCACGCGCGCCGAGATCCTGCAGGAGTACAAA